>CAWAGK010000018.1:0-609356 GCA_963781685.1 uncultured Actinomycetota bacterium | reverse complement strand
GCTTTTTGCACTCCCAACGCCTCGGCTCAGCGCAATTCATAGCTGACGCATAGCTAGGGCATGTCAGCAGCCCATCTTGCCTAATTAACGTCCCTAACTAGTGACGGGTGAGTGCTGTTGTGAAGGGAGTGCCGGATGCCGTTTGTGAGCACCCAGCCAGAGGATTTAACCGCCGCAGCCGGAAATCTGCAGGGCATTGGCTCTTCCGTGACCGCGCAGAACGCGGCCGCGGCGGCTCCGACCACCGGCGTGGTTCCGGCGGCGGCCGACGAGGTGTCGGCACTGACGGCGCTGCAGTTTGCCGCGCACGCCCAGACGTATCAGGCGATCAGCGCGCAGGCGGCGGTGATCCACGACATGTTCGTCAGCACACTGGGCGGCAGTGCCGGTTCCTATGCGGCCACCGAGGCCGCCAACGCGGTCGCGACCGGCTAAGGCGGCTGACCCGATGCTGGATTTTGGAGCACTGCCGCCGGAGATCAACTCCACGCGGATGTATGCCGGTCCGGGGCCGGGCTCGATGCTGTCGGCCGCGACGGCCTGGCAGTCGCTGGCCGACGAGTTGAACTCCGCCGCGGCTGGCTACGGCTCGGTGGTCTCAACCCTGACCAGCGGGCCGTGGACCGGTCCCAGCGCGGCGTCGCTGGCCGCCGCAGTCGCACCCTATGTGACGTGGCTCGGCGCCACCGGCGAGCAGGCCGAGCAGACCGCCGTGCAGGCCAGCGCGGCGGCCAGTGCGTACGAAACGGCTTTTGCCGCAACAGTTCCGCCCCCGATAGTCGCGGCTAATCGAAGCCTGCTGGCGATGCTCGTCGCGACGAACATCCTCGGCCAGAACACTCCAGCGATTGCCGCTACCGAGGCCCACTACGGCGAAATGTGGGCCCAAGACGCTGCCGCCATGTACGGCTACGCCGGCGCCTCTGCGACCGCCTCACAGGTCACACCGTTCACCACCCCGCCACAAACCGCCAACCCGGGCGGGCTGGCCGCACAGGCAGCCGCGGTCACACAGGCTGCCGGCACATCCGGCGGCACTGACGTCCAGACGATCGTGTCGTCGGGTCCACAACTGATCTCGGGGATGCCGCAGGCCCTGCAAAGCCTCGCATCGCCCCAGTCCCTGGCTAGCCTCACAGCGACCGCGACGGATACATCGTCGTCGTCGTCCTCGTCATCGTCACTGTCGATGCTGAACTCCCTCAGCACGCCCTTGCGGATGGCAACGATGCCCATGAGCATGCTCTCCAAACTCTTCACGGCTGGCAGCACGGCCAATGCCGCCCGCGCCGCCAGCACCGCCGCTAACGAGCTGGGGGCCGCGCAGTCGGCTGGGCTCGGCTCGGGCACCGGCGCGCTGACCCTGACCGGCATCGGCGGGATCGGCGCGGGTACGCCCGCTGTCTCCGCGGGTATGGGTCAGGCCACCTCCGTCGGCGCCCTGTCGGTGCCATCGGCCTGGGGCGGCGCAGCGCCCGCAGCAAGCGCCGCAGGTGCACCGTTCAGCGCCGCGGCCGCGGTCCCGGCAGCACACCCGGGTGCGCCGGCCGCGATGTCGCCGATGATGCCGGTGACCAACCTGACCGGACGCGACGGTGCCGTTGCGCCTAGCCGCTACGAGCTCCGTTCCACCGTGATTCCGTTCACGCCGGCAGCCGGCTGACGCTCGCAGTCGGCGCGAGACTAACCAATTGCAGCCAGCTTCGGTAACAGATCGTCGCACGTACGGCGGATGAAGCCGATCGGATCGGGATTGCCGGGCATCACACCGACGTGAACCAAAGAGATTCCTTGCGCCGCATAGGATTCGACTTCCTTGAGAAACCCGTCGAGGTCCTCGAATGGATCCTGGAAGAAGAACCCTTTGGTCACTTCGATCTCGTCGGGGTCGCGACCTACGGTGTCGCAGTGCTGCTTCAACACTTCCATCTTGTGCTTGAGTTCCTCGACCGATTGCACAGCGGCTGACCACACATCGGCGTATCTGGCGACAAGACGTAGCGTGTTCTTCTCGCCGCCACCGGCGATGAGGATGGGTGTGCGTCGAGAGAGTCGCGGTTCGCAGATGGTTTCGCCGAGCTGGTAATGCTTGCCCTCGTAGGGACCGTCGTCGGGGCTCCACATCTGCCGGCACACTTGCAGGGTCTCCTCAAGGACCTCGAATCGCTCCCGCACCGGCGGGAAGGGAAGGCCCATGGCGGTGTGCCCGCGTTCGTACCAGGCCACGCCGATACCGAGCATGGCTCGTCCTTGCGAGAGCACATCGAGCGTGCTGACCGTCTTGGCGAGTTTTCCGGCGTGGCGGTAGGTGACTCCGGTGACCAAGGCGCTCAGCGTGATTGTGCTCGTCTGGCCCGCCAGGAAGCCCAGGGACGTGTAGCACTCCAGAAAGGGATTGTGCGCATCGCCGACTCCCAAGAAATGGTCGGCAAGCGTGAACATTCCGAGGCCCGCCTCGTCGGCGAGGACGGCAGCCCGGGCCAAGGTCGGGCCGATCTGCTCGCCCGCGGGCGGTGAGTAGTTGACGAAATGTATGCCTAATCGCATGGTGGAGTTCTTCCTTTCCCGAGGCATAGACCCGATCGAAGCCGCCGCCGGTAGGGCTGGGCGGTAGGACCGCGACCTGTGATGAGACTTGGTCCTATCACTGTAGCACCGCGATGAGACTTGGTCCTATCAATTACGCTGTGGTGATGCCCCGGTGGGAACCCAATGCGCGCGAACGTCTCGAACGCGCTGCGCTCGAGATCTTCGCCGAGCGCGGGTACGACGCAACGTCGGTGGCCGAGATCGCCGATCGAGCCGGCCTGGCCAAGAGCAGCTTCTTTCGACATTTCGCCGACAAACGCGAAGTCCTCTTCGCCGGTCAGGACATCCTGGCCGACCTGTTCAGTGAAGGCGTGCGCGCGGCCGACCCGTCCGCCACACCCATCGAATGTGTCGCTGCCGCACTGCAGTCGGCGGCGGTCGTGTTCACCGAGCAGCGGCGCCAGATCGCGCCACAGCGTCGTGCGGTCATTGCCGCCAACAGCGAGCTACAGGAGCGAGAGCTACTCAAGAGAGCCCGTCTCGCGTCGGCGGTGGCAGACGCTCTGCAGGCACGGGGGGCCGATCAGACCACCGCACGCCTGGCCGCAGAAATCGGCATGATCGCCTTCAGCGTCGCGTTCGCACGATGGTTGACACAGGAGAACACCGAATCGTTCGGCCAGATAGCCGACGCCGCATTAGCGGAATTGTTGGTAAGCGCAACAACTCTCGCCGAAAGTCCCCGCGCCCAGCCAAGGGGCGTCGGTCATGAGTCTGCAGGGTCGCGAGATAGGAACTGATCAGTCCCGAACCTCTCGATTCGGGAGGCATGCGGAAAAATCGACTGATCCATAGCAAGATGCTGACCATGAAACACGTGATGACGATGGCGCTGATCGCCACCGCCATGCTGGCCGCGCCGGCAGCCCACGCGGACCCTGATCCCCACAAACCCGACTACGGTGCCAATTACTGCCCGGGTGGCGTGACGACAGACCCGGCGTCCCCCGGGCCCTCCTGCAACGGCGTGCCCTATCCGGATGGCTCGTACTGGCGCGCCCAACAGCACGGCACGTCGAGCTCCTTCGTGGTGGTGCAGTGCGTCGTGCCCGCTCCCCCGCCAGGTCCCTTCGGTCTTGTGCCGCAAGTGCCCGGACCGTTACCAGCACCACCTGGCAGCTGCGGTCAATGACGCTCTGAAAGCGGACGCTCGCCCGCCGGTCCGATAGCGCGGCGATCCAGCTTTTTATAGGCTCTTTCCCAGCCATTTACTATTTTTCAATTTTGCACCGCGTTAGACGCGCACACTGACGGGCATCGTCAACCCCAAGACGAACGGAAGGGAATCGAATGTCTTCACCTCGCTGGCTGGTCAGACTTGCCATCCCCACGATGGCTGGCGCAGCCCTGCTTAGTGGCGCCACGATTGCGAATGCCACTACTGCCCAAGATGACGCATACCTCGCACAACTGCACGCCGTCGGTCTCACGTGGCCACCCAGCTCGGAAGAGGCGCTCATCGGCGAGGCGCACCTCATCTGCTACGACCTCCAGTGGGCTTGGCAGCCACAACAAATTGCCGACGACATTCACGACCACATGAACAAGAGGGGCGTCACGTTGCAGGACGTCGGAACCATGGTCAACGCCGCACACAAAATCTATTGCCCCGGCAATCAGTGCATCGAGCAATACCAATGCACGTGACGGCGGATGTAACCGGAGCCATCCAATTGTCTTGGGCGGCTCCGGTTACATCACACGAGCATCAACAGCGTGCCGGAGCTGGCTCGCCGCCCTGAAACGCTCAGCAGTGGGCGGCCCAGCATGTGCGCGATGGTGTCAAGCTGCTCGCGCACGTGCTCGGCGTCGGGTTGGGCGAAGATGGTGCGGATCGCACTCCCGGATCCGCGCCCAAGCCGAACGGCTGGCTCAGGTTCAGCATGCCGAGAATGTCCGGGCAGAGACTCTGCGCGCTCAGCACCAACTTGCCCCGCTGCCTGGAGCGACCCAGCACGTCGCGTTGGGGCAATAGGTCGAGTGTGCGACGTGCACCATGGCTTCGACTTGTCCGTAGTGAATGCCCCTGCCGTCCAAGTTCGAGTGGATGTCCCGGGCAACTTGGTCGCGCGTAAAACCCGACCCGAGATCGTCACAGATAAGGAGAGCCATCCCGATGAGAGCCTCCTCGTGGCCCGGCGGCCAAGTGAAGCCGAGGCCACGCAGTTGATCGAGGTACGCATCACTGGTGGGATCGGCAGTCGCAATCGCAGAGCCAGTAACCAGGGCAGCGCCGACCATCATGGGGACGGCAAGTCTGGCCAGCCAACGGGGTGTGGGCATTTGTCGCGTTTCCTTTCGTCTTGGGGTTGACGTGCCCGTCAGTGTGCGCGTCTAACGCGGCGCAAAATTGAAAAATGGTAAATGGCTGGGAAAGAGCCCATAAAAAGCTGGATCGCCGAGCTATCGGACCGGCGGGCGAGCGTCGTCGTCGACGTCATCGAGCTGCAGCCGAGCGCCGAGCTGCCCTGGAGCAAGGCGACCCGGCCTTTAATCCACCGAGCTGATGGTCGCACTGCAAATGGGCAGCGCGACGGGCAACTCGTGCGATACGGAGTCGCCAGGGGGCGTGACAACCAACGTGCCTTCGCGCGGGCACGAGTTTCCGGTACCGGTGTCGATCGCGTAGGACTCAACGTCCGGTTCGTCCGATCCAGAGTTGGTGATTATGGCTCGTCGCCGGGTCAGTTCACCGCGCCGCGCGTCACTTGTGGCCCCGGTGTAGCACGATGACGCGACAACAGACGCGCTGCTTGACCCGGCGCACCGAGTTGGAGCATCGCGGCCAACGCGGTTTCCAAGACCACTTCTTGTTGCACACGACTACCGCCAATCGACGGAAGCCCGGCAAGCGATTCGAGGAGGTAGTCCAGCGCGGCGCGCGGCTCACCAGCCGTCAATGCAATAAGACCTTCGCCAATGAGGCGCAACGTCGTTGCCTGCGCATCGGTCGCACCCGGAACATCTATCGCTCGGATCGCAGCCGGATCATTCGCTGCGGCCAACACGAGCAGCGCATGGAATGCGATAAACGGTGTTTTCGGCGAATATGCAAGCGAGCCGACCTCGGCGAGCAGCGGCATCGGATCAGGTGGAGTAACCCAGTCCGGATGCAGGCGCGCGCGCCACGCGAGTGAACCGGCATCGACGAGGCAGCGGACGTCCTTCGACTGGGGCGGTGCGAGAAACGTGGCATACCGACGCGCCGCCGCAGCCGCGTCGCCCATCGCGAGCTCATGGAGCGCGGCGTGCCATTGAAAGTGCGGGAGGTAGCGCTGCGTGGTGCCGTCGCTCGTGATCCAGTCCGTCAGCCATTTCAGCCCGGCTCCATGCGCGTCGGTTTCGTAGTACACGTGCGTCCGCGCATGCGCGGCGTTGCCATTGCCCGGATCGAGTTCGAGCGCCGCGTCAGCCAGGTCGCCTGCGTCGTACCACAGGCCCTGCTCCGTTCGGCCGTAGGCGCGCAAGCCGAGATACCATGGCGCCTCGCCGTACACGCCAGTGAAACGCTCGACGTACTGCCACGCGTTCGGCAAGGCGTCGCCAGCGCCTGCGAACGCAATCGACGGCGCCAGCACCAGCAATGCGACTGCATCGTCCGGTACGCGGTCGAGATGGTCGATGAAGGCGTCGGTGCCCGCCGCGTTTCCCTTCTCGCACCACGTCGCGATGGCCTCGACGTGGCTGCGGTCTTCGTCGCTGCCATGTGCCAGCGCCGCGCGAGCTCGAACGAGATGGCCGGCGACCGCGTCAGGGCCGCCCGCACGGTCGGGCCGTTCGGTGGCAATCATCGCGAGCGCGACATGCGCACGCGCGTGACGCGGATCTTCGGAGACCGCGGCAGCGAAGGCGAGCGATGCGCCGTCTTGGACAGCGAGCAGGCGACGCACACCCTCGGCGTACGAAGCAGGCGCACCAGTCAATTCCGGCGCAGTGGTGAAGAGACTGGGCGCCCGCACCGGACGCTCGCGCGTGTCGTCGGCGAGCAGCTTCGCGATGGCCGCCGCCTGGGCGCGGATTTCGGGAATCGCGGTGGTTTCCCACAGCTCACCCTGGCGGATCGAGCCAAGACACACGATGTCCGGGACCGTTCCTCCGGCCCCGTCGATGAGGTAGCCGTCCGCATCGAGTCGCACGCCGACGCCGCACGGATGCAGCGACGCGACGTTTGTGTCCAACAGGTTCGCCCACAGCGGAGAGCTGTGCAGCGACCGCCGATCCCACGCCGCGCCAGTAGCGACGACAACCGCGTCGCCGCGCCGGCGCACTGAACCGTCGCTCGTTGTCACAACGAGTTCGACGCCGCTGCCGTGCAGCAACACATCGGCCACCTCGCCCGCCTCGATAACGAGTTCGCCACTATCGATCGCGGCATAAATCGCATCGGCAATCGTGGGCGGCATGCGGTGGCGGAGGACGTCCCACTGCCGCAAGTCCTCGCGGAGGAACCGGCGCTGGTCCTCCCATCCCAACGAGCGCCACAGCCGGGCGGTCCGCGGCCGCAGAGCGTCGATCACTTGTCGCCAGTCCGAACCGGTTTGGCGCGCGTGTGCGAGATCTGCGGCGAGCGCGGCGCGCAATTGCTCAAGCGAAACCTCGGCAGCAAGCGCATCGACGTTAGGCAATTCTGTCGGCGCGCCGGTCGCGCGGAATCGTCGCGGGAGCGCGCCGTGACGCGACAGCAGCGTAACCGTGGCGCCGCGCGCAATGAGATGCAGCGCGACATCGACGCCCGTGAGTCCCGAACCGATCACCAAGACGCTCGCGGGCCGACGCGCACCCAGGGCCGCGAGGGCGCCGGGTGCCCATGGATCGATCACAACCTTGCCGTCGGTGCCCGCGGCCAACGCCGGAGCGAAGGCGCGTTCCAACGATTCGGGCATGCCACCCTCGGGGCGCCCGGACGCGAGCACAACGGCGTCGGCCGCCAACGAACGCCCGTCGTTCAGGGCGAGGCGCACCGGCATGCCCGGCTCCAAACCGACAACCTCGGCAGTCTCCATCCGGATATCGGCGGCCGCGAGTTGTTCTCGCAGGTAGCGGCCGTACGCAAGACGCGGCGCGAAGCTGTCCGCCGCGCTGACGGCTCGTTCATCGAGCCAACGGCAGAAGTGATCGGGATCGTCTGGCCATGCGGACATGCGCTGCGCGGGAACGTTCAACAAGTGGGTTGGGTCGTTGGTGCCATACGCCGCGCCGGTGCCAGGACGACCGGACGCGTCGATCAGCGTGATCTGCGCTTCCGGTTTGCGCCGGCGCAGGTGTACCGCGGCGAGCACGCCCGCGGCACCACCGCCCACGATCGCGACGCGCATCATGGCGAAAGGTTATATCTAGCGGACGATGTTGCTCTCGCGAAGCGGCTGTAACACCGCGCCCTTCAATGCCATTCATCCGCGGCCAGCTTGATCAGCCGTCCGCGGCCTTCTTGTCCGGGGTCCCGCGGTACGTCGGTGACGTAGAGCGCGCCCGTCGCGTCGATGCTGATGCCGCAGGGGTTCTGCAATCCGGGGAGGTAGCTGACCTCGCCTTGTGAGGTCAGTTTGAGGATCCGGCCATCCTCGACGCTGTCGGCGACGTAGACGTTGCCGGCGGCGTCCACCGCTACGCCGTGAGGATTGCTCAGGCCGGCGAAAGACAACGCGACTGCACGTTCTGCTCCTGGCGGGAGTTTGAGAACCCGGGCGTCACTGCGGTCGGTGGCATACACCGCGCCCTCGGCGTCGACAGACACGTCAGCTAGCCAGCCGATCGCACCGAAGGGCAGTTCGATCGGCGATTCTGCTGCTGCAGAAACGAATTTGAGCACGCGGTCGTTGCCGCGGTCGGCAATATAAAGGGCGCCATCGGTATCGAGGGCCAGACCGCCGGGGTCACGTAGCTGGTCCAGCGGCAACCCGACCGGTGCTGCGGCGCCGACAGCCATCTTGAGCACCCGGTTGTGCATTGAATCGCTGATATACAGGGCGCCATCATCGTCGACGGCCACACCGTCGGGCTGCTCCAAGTCGCCCAGAGACAGCTCGAGTGGCGCTGAGGCGTCTGCAGCCAGCTTAAGGACTCGGTTGTTGCCGGAGTCGCAGACGTAGATAGCACCGGCGGCATCCAGTGCTAGATCGCCGGGCCAGCGGAGGCCGACGACAGGCAAAGCGACCCCCGGAGTGCGCCGCGGCCGTGAGGGCGTCAACGTCCCGCCGTCCATGTAAAGAGCTTGCGGCGCAGGCTCAATCGTGACCCCTTCGGCGTCACGGAACATCGTCGACGTCGCCCACTCTTGGTCAGCCGGGCTCACTACAACGTCGGCCGCTTGAGAGTTTGAAGCGCCGCTACCGCCGGGGGGCGTCTCCGGGTCCCGGGCCGGGAAACTCACTATTTGGTACAACTTTTGGTAGGCGTTATGCGCACGACTGCGTAATTCTTCGTCGTCCAAGCCGCCTGCCCTCTTACGCAATTCAGGATCCGCGACATAATCATCTGCATCAGCGAATAGCCTGTCCAGAACATTGAATGCGGGACCACGAACTTGGGCATTGTCGTTCTTAAACGTTGAAAGATAAGCGTGCTGGAACTCCTGTGCTGATATTTTGCCATCGACGAAACGAGAAATTAGCCCTGCGTACTTGGCAATCATTCTCTCGACCGCCGCGTTCTCAGACATCGCCGCCACCTAACGCGCCTCTGTTCACAACATTCCAAGCCTGGTCACTATTTAACTTGAAGCCTGTCCAGAATTTCCCGTCCGGGGTCTGAACCACGCACAAGCCAGATCTAGGATTATAATTCAGGATAGCAGGATCACCACGGCAGGTTCCCTGGACATGCATCGTCCCCGGATCGGCTACCACCTCTTTTAATGCAGTGTCGAAGTTACTGAATCCGACGCGTCCGCGCGGATCTGTCACGCCGAAGTCCCTTGCGTGTTGATCATACTTTTTCTCGATTTGACCACGGTCGGTCTGTAGGGGAACTTCGCTGATCCGCGGTGGTAGAGGTTGAGCCCAATCCGGTACCAGCCGTTGCTTTCCGGCCGGCACGACTTCCTCGACACCTAGCCTGGCCTCGAGCGCGGCTTTTCTGGCATTGAGCACGTCGGCTCGTGCGTTGTAGGCGTCCATGGCCGCCTTATTGGACGGATCCGGCGGAGACGCGTTATGCGCTGCTATCGCGTCCTTCAATTGGTTGTAAGCGGTCCGCGCCTCCTCGGGTGTCATGTTCGCCGGATCCGGATTTTGCGGAGGGTCTTGTTTCCAGCCATGGCCGACGGCTTGAACCTTGCCTTTGCGATCAGGTGTGGCGTCATCGCGCTCCGCGGGCGGACCGGATCCGACGGTGGGCTGCCGCCAATGCGCGGGCGTCCTGGCGGTCATCTCGGCAGCACCGGCATTGAGTTGGGCGGCGATGCTGGTGTTTGCCGCTTCTAGCCTGGTCGCCCAATGAGCGATGAAGCCACGGTGTGCCAGAGCGGCCTGCTGGCGGGCCACCTGGTCGGCGGGTGACTTCCAGGCATATTTGTCCGTGACCGACAAATCCTCGCTTACCGTGAATTCGTCCTCTTCGGCTCGCGTAATGGCCGCCAGCGTCGACTCGCGAGCCCCGCGCAGGTAGTCGCCGCCGCGCTCGGCTATTTGAGCCATGGCATTCGCGCGGTCGACGGCGCGATTCACAGACTCCTGATCGGGCTGGGCTTCCTGCAAGAACCGCCTGGCTGCGTCACCCTCCCACATAGTTCCATTCGGGGCATTGATCTGCTGGACGTAGACATCGGCCGCCTTGCCGCAGCACCTGCCCGCCGGCCCGCAGCCGTTCCGCCAGCCCCGACAACACATCAGCCGTCTGGTCGAACGCCTCGATCCGCGAACGCGTCGGCGGACTATCCACGGCAGCCACCGGTTACACCCCGCTGATGGGCGCATCCCCTCGTGGCGAGATGGATGCCAACGTCCGGCTGTTGGTGTTCTCCATGGCGGTAAACGAGCTGGCCGTCCTTACCAGCGCGGCCGACACCGAGGACAGTCGTTGTGAAAACGCCACGCAGTGATCGTCAAACGCACCGTGCACGGCACTCGCCGCCACACCGCACAGCTCCGCCGAACCGCGCAAAGACCCTGCGGCCGATGCCACCTGCCCGGCATGTCCCGCAATAATTCCCGACGCACCATGCAACCCCGCTGGATTCACTTCAAGCGGATCGCTTGCCATGGACGGCCTCCTCGCAAACACCTTGTTGACAAAGAACTTCAACGGCCGCTAACACGTCCTTGAGCTGCGACGACAAAATGATGCTCTGTACATCGCGCATGGTGGCGAAGCATAGCGGTGAGTTCGCGGCACGCAACTCACCCCCGAACCGGTGATCTTGTTTCACGATGTCGCGCAGACAGCTTGGACGGTTGACGATGATCGGCAGCCGACTTGCACCAGGGTCGAAACCCTTACAAGCTGCCCAGGTCGTCGGGGACGTCGACGGCGTGCGCCCGCAGCGCCTCAATGGGCACGACGTCGAGGGTGCGCTCGTGAGTGGAGGCCAACACCACCGGAGCGGCGCAACCGTCGCGGTAGGCCAGCAGCCAGTTTCCGGCGGTGACGCACCAGCGGTCGCCGGGGACCAGGCCGGGAAACCGGAGCTGTGGCCGCGGTGTCGAAAGGTCATTTCCGATCGCACGCTGGTGCTTCAGGAATTCGGCGGTCACCACGGCGCAAATCGTGTGCAAGCCAAGATCTTCCGGTCCCGTAGCACAGCAACCGTCGCGGTAGAAGCCGGTCAGCGGGTCGCTGCCGCATGGCTCCAGCGGGCCGCCCAACACGTTGAGCTCAGACATCGGCCACCTCTCTAGATCGCGCCTACCACGTCGGCCACCCGCCGAAGTTGATTGAGGTCGGAACTGGTTGGGATGAGCTGGATTTCGTCGGTGCCGACCGCTTCGAACTTGCGCAGCAACGCGACCAACTCCTCCTCGCTACCGGCAAACCCGGTGGTCGGCGCCATCGCGTCAATGTATTCGGGCGGAATCCAATTCATGTAGCGCCGCAAATGCCGGTGCACCTGTGATCGGGCTTCGTCCAGGGGACCGAGCGCGAACCAGAACGACGTGATCAGGTGGGGCATAGCCTTGCCGGCCTCGGCCCACGCCGCGCGCGCCACGTCGAACAGCTCATTCTGCTTGGCGACGTCGAGGTCCAGCGTCGTGCCGGCCAGGCCGTCGGCCCAGGCCGCAGCGCTGCGGAGGGTCTTGGGCCCGATCGTTCCGATCAACAGCGGCGGCCCGCCCGCCTGGACCGGCGCCGGCCCGACCGGCAGCACCGACTCGCTGATCTTCTCCCCCGCCCACACTCGCTTCATGACCGCGACGCGCTCGGCCATGCCACGCATGGTCTGCGTCGCCGGATCCGCGCCGACAGCCTCGTAGTCCTCAACACGACCTCCCACGCCGATGCCCACGGTCAGCCGCCCGCCGCATAGCATGTCCCCCGTCGCGAGCGCCTTGGCGAGTATCACGGATCAATGATCCCCAACGGCGGCGAGTCCGGGTGCCTGAATCGGCGTGGCGAAGCCAGGCCTGGGCTGGGCGATTAGAGTTCGGTGCAATCAGTTGCAAGGAGGCCACGAATGATCAAAATGTGCTTGACAAGAATGGGTGTCGCGGTTGCCGGTCTGGCATTGTCGTTGACCGTTGGGGCCGGGGTTGCGTCCGCAGATCCTGATCTGGGTCCGATCGTCAACACAACCTGCAGTTACCCGCAGGTGATGGCGGCGCTCAACGCGCAAGATCCCGCAGCTGCCGCGCAATTCAACTCATCGTCCTTGGCGCAGTCCGGTTTGCAACGGTTCCTCGCCGCGCCGCCGAGTGAACGCCTGGAGATGGCCCAGCGGATGGAGAGCTCACCAAGGGCTCAGCAGTACTTTGGACTGATCCAACAGGTCATCGCCACCTGCAACAACTACTGAGCGGAATAGGCACTAGCTTCTAGCGTTCGCCCATTCCGATGCCGGCCACGATGCCATCCATACGCTGACGAGGCTCATTGATGACGATGTCATCCTCCACCTGGCGGGCGTGTGGCAACTCAACGACAAGGGCAACGGACCGAATCTGGTCAGTTGAGACCGCGGTGGATGACGGCGCAACTGCGCCCGCGCGGTCGTGTCCGGGGGCGGCCATCTATCGGGTCAATCCACGTCGTCCTCGGACTGTCTCACCGCTGGCGAGTCAAGGGATCACGAAGTCCCAACGTTAGAGCGGTCCTACCGGTCGCCACCTAGGCTAAGTCTCGATGCGGAATCTCCGGTCAGGTGAAAATCGTATTCCGGGTGCAAATCGTTGCCGGCAGAGTCGCTCAACCGGGCATACACGCTGGCTACGGCGCTGAAGCGGCGTTCCACGGCGACGCGGTCGAACTCTTCGGGCACCGACTCGAGGTTGGCGCGCTGGATCATAACGGCTTCGTCCATCAGCAGACGGGCCTGGTCGGGGTCGGTGGTCTGCTCCATGATCGCTTTGAGTGCTTCGAGTTGGCGCATCAGCAGGGCGGGCATTCCGCGACTGGCCTGGCGGACCTTGTCAAATGACCGCTGCAGGAGATTTTCGTACGTGATTTGGTCGCAGATGACCCGGATAGCACCGGTACGGTCACGGTACGCCGGGGCCGGCTTCCATACTTTCGCGAGCTTGCACAGGGTGTTGCCGAGCCAGTCCACGCACGTCAGTGCAGTGTATGTGTCGTTGACCGCCGGAGAGAGCGCCCGAATGGCGATCTCAACCAGTTGGTCGATGGCGCAAGCGGGATCTTGAGCGAGGTTGCGGACCGGCCCGGTGACCTGTGCTCGTTTCAGGCTGCGGGTCATGCGGTCGGCAGCCTCGGGCGGCCACACTGCGGCTAGCTCACTGTCCTCTACCAAGAAGTTCCCCGGGCGATAGGGCAAGTGCACCACCGCATCGGCGGCCGACGCGGCACAAATCAACATGTCGTAACGGATGGCCTGAAGATAGCCGCCTTTCGGGGTACGCATCATCGCGCCGGAAGACTTGATGGTGTCGACCAGCGCTGCGATTTCTTCACTGTCATCCTGCTCGTTTCCGGTGGACATCCGGATGTCGGGCTTTCGCACCCCGAGGTAGCGCCTCAAATCACCGGCAATACTGGCGATCACGAAGGGAAGCTGGATCTGTATGGCGATGTGGTGGAGGAAGTAGATGAGCACGGCCAGATCGACTAGCACCAGCAGGAATACGACCGAGACGGAAAAGTGTGGCACGAATACGCCGTGCTCTGCAGGGCCGATTGCCAAGAGGACCAGCACGCAGTACACGGCGGTCGCCACAAACGTGCCCAGCGTGAGCTGAGTACCGCGATCACGGATGAAGTTGCGCAGCATCCGGGGTCCGAACTGGGTCGATGCCAGCGTCAAAGTGACGATCGTAACCGAGAAGTTGATCCCGATGACCGTCATGATCGCTGCGGCCACCGCGAGGAGAATCTCGCGTGCTGTGTCTGCGCTGCCGGCTTCCACCCATGACGGAAGTGTGAGCGTGCCATGGTAGACGGCACGATCTACCTCCAAGGTGGCCCAAAATAGGAAGATCGATGCGATCACCTCCAGGCTCGGCACCAGCCAGAAGTTGGTCCGCAGTACTTCGCGCCGCCACTGCGATACAGACATCCCCGAAATGAACAGCATGAACGCCACGCTAGAGCAGGCCCTCTGTCGGCGCGAATCGCTCGACCTGCGTGGGGTGATGGGCTGAGATGGCATCGGGCAAGCGGCAGGCACGCTATGTGGGTCGGGACCGGCCGCGACACACCGTTGGGGGAGTATGCAACAGATTGGTTGGCTACCAAAAAGTCAAGCCGCCGAACATAGACGATGTCGGCCTCGAGCAACTGATTGCCTGGCCTGCTTAAGTCGTTGTCGAACACCGTCGGCGCGATCGCCCACTGCTTCAACTCAGGCATTGAGTGCGGTACGAACCTTATCAGGCTGACGGTGGTCGACCCGATCAGCAGAGCCCAGAGAACCGCACAGCGCGGCCATGGTGCCTCTGGAAGGTCTCCGTCTGGGTCATCGTGTCCCTCTCATGTTGTGCCTCACCTGGATGACGCACTGTCGACCCAGTCACCCGATCACTGACCCCCGCCTTGGCCAGCATGACCGGATCATGCAGCTGAGGCACGATCACCGTCGTCACCAGCCGCACCCGATCGGTCCACGCTGCCAGCGCGCCCATCAGCGCCAGGGTCTCCGGATTGTCGAAGGCGATGCGTTCGCCCCAACACAACGACGCGAACGGGCCGTCGTCGATCGCGCGGGCCCAATCCCGCAGCACGGCCGCATCCAGGTCCGGCTCCATGACCGGCATGGTCATCGATATGTGCACGACGGCGATTCTGGCATGCAGACCGGTGGATGCTCGCGCGCTGTGGAGTGGCACCATGTCTGGGATGGGCATCACGGCCAATTCCATCGCGCATGTGCGGCTAACCGTCAGCGACATCGAGCGTTCCCGACTGTTCTACGAGAGCGTCTTCGGGTGGCCCGTTCTGATCGAGATCCCGGACAACGCCGACGAGGCGACCCGCAGCCAGCTCGCGTTCTTGTTCGGCGGTGTCATCTACGACATGGGCGGCGCGCTGATCGCGCTACGACCGGTTGCCACCGATCGCTTCCACGAGGACCGCTGCGGGCTGGACCACATCGCGTTCAGGTCGGCGGATAAGGCCGAATTAGACGCCGCAGCACTGCATCTCGACGATCTGGGCATCGAGCACGAGCCGGTCAAGGACATCGGGCCGTCCTACATCCTGGAGTTTCGCGACCCGGACAACATTGCCCTGGAGTTGACCGCGCCGAAGTAGACTGGCAGCACAATGCCGATCGAGTTCAACCACACCATTGTCGCCGCCCGCGATAAGCGGGAGTCCGCGGAGTTTCTGACCGAGCTGTTCGGGTTGCCGAGTCCGGCGCCGTTCGGCCACTTCTTGACCGTCACGCTCGAGCACGGCGCGAGCCTCGACTACGCCGATATATCCGAAGGTCAGGAGATCCGACCGCAGCATTATGCGTTCCTGGTCTCGGAGGACGACTTCGACGCGATCTACGGCAAGATCCAATCGCGCGGCCTGGAGCACTGGGCCGACCCGGGCGCTCGTCGGCCTGGCGAGATCAACACCAACGACGGCGGCCGCGGGGTCTACTTCCGCGACCCCGGAGGCCATTTCCTGGAGATTCTCACCCGGCCGTACGGCTCGGGCAGCTAGGGCTCGGGCAGCTAACCAGCATTGCGGGGGCCGTGGCGCCTGCTTTCCTGGTCGCGATAGTCGTCGGCCATCTGACCGACGTGGTCCGGCAAGGCTCCGGCCGCCACGTCGGCCAGCGTCGTTTCCTCCAGCACCGAGCGCATGCTGGCCCGCAGCGCCCGCCAGACGTCGGTCAGCGCCGCGGTTGGACCGGAATACTGCAGATCGCCCAGACCGATATCGCGAACGCTGGCCAGCGGTCCGTCAATCGAGCGCAACACATCAGCGATGCTGATTTCGGTGCCGGGACGAGCCAATTCGTACCCACCGTCGCGACCGCGGTGGCTCCGCACCAGACGGTCGGTGCGAAGGTCGGACAGGATGTCGACGAGGAACTGCGGCGGGATGCTCTGGGCGATCGCCAAGTCCTCAGTCTTAACCCGCACGCCGCCATCGACGGTGGCGAGCTGGACCATTGCCCGCACCGCATACTCCGCCTTGGCCGACATGCGCATGGACACGATCCTCCCACCGACGCCCGACGACGATGCGGGCCGGGGACCGGCCCGAGGAGGAGTCGGGCAGTGCTTGAACGTTAAGAGCCGGGGAGGCTCAGCCGGTGACCTCCAACACCGCGTCGGCGTATTCGGGTCGGCACACCACCAGGTCGGGCAGCAGCGGATCGGGCCGGTTGTACTGCAATGGCGAACCGTCGATACGCGACGTGTGCAAACCGGCCGCGCGGGCGACCGCGACCGGTGCCGCCGAATCCCATTCGTACTGCCCGCCGGCGTGCACGTACACGTCGGCCAGACCCTGAACCACCGCGGCGACCTTCGCGCCGGCCGATCCCATCTCGACGAGCGTCCCGTTCAGCTTGTCGCGGACCTGCAGCGCAATCGCGGGTGGTCGGGTGCGCGAGACGATGATGCGGGGCGCCCGGGTGGATGCCGGCGGCGGCGTGGGATCGGGCGTGGCCAACGTGACGCCCTGTGCCGGCAGGGCAACCGCACCGGCGACCAGATCGCCGGTTTGCCACAGCGCGACGTGGACGGCCCAGTCCTGACGGCCGAGTTCGGAGAACTCCCGGGTGCCGTCCAACGGGTCGACGATCCATACCCGCTCAGAGCGCAATCGCACCGGGTTATCGGCGCCTTCTTCGGAGAGCACCGCATCGGCCGGGCGTTCGCGTTCCAGCGCCTCCATCAGGTAGTCGTGGGATCGCTTGTCCCCCGCTGCTTTTCGCTCGGCCTGGGTGGCATCGGCCAACTCGTCGCGCACAGCGAGCAGTAACCGGCCCGCTTCGGTGGCCAGCCGCGCTGCTACTTCGTGGTCGCTGTGGTCGCTCAACGTCGCGACTCGATCAGCTCGACGACTTGATCCGCGAGCTCGTCGCAGCTGCGGTCCGGCGTCAGACGTAGGTCTGGATTCTTTGGCCGCTGGTACGGGCTATCGATGCCGGTGAAATGCGTGATCTCACCCGCACGAGCCTTGGCGTAGAGCCCCTTGGGGTCTCGGCGCTCGCAATCCTCGAGCGGGGTGTCGCAGAACACCTCGAGAAAGTCGAGCCCCGCCTCGGCATGCACCCGCCGGGCCAGTTCGCGATGTTCGGCCAGTGGGCTGATCGCGGGCACCAGCACGGTGTGCCCCGAATCGGCGATCAGCGCAGCCACGTGCGCGAGTCGACGCAGGTTCTCCGCGCGGTCTGCCATGGAAAAGCCCAGGTCGGCATTCAAGCCGTGCCGCAAATTGTCGCCGTCGAGAACATAAGCGGGAACGCCTTTTTCGAGCAGTTTCTTCTCGACCAGCACGGCCACCGATGACTTGCCGGAACCCGACAGCCCGGTGAACCACAGCGTGCGGCCCCGTGACATCCGGTCCTCGGCGGTGCACAGCGACTTGTGCCGCACCGTGTTCGGGCTCGCGGTGCGCGCCGACACCTCCCGCAGCACCATGCCCGCGGCGATCGTGCCGTTGGTGTCCGGATCGATCAGGATGAACGACCCGGTGCTCGGGTTGCGGGTGAATTCGTCCAGCAGCAACGGCACCTGGGTGCGCAGCGTGATGCGACCAAGTTCGTTGAGCTGCAACGCCTCCGCGGACGTGTCGCGGCGCAGCGTGTTGACGTCGAGCCGATAGTCCAGCGCGGTGACCCGTACCCGCGTGGTTCGGGTGGTGTGTTTGATGACGTAGTCGCGGCCCGGTTTCAGCGCCGAGGCATCGGCCATCCAGCACACGGTCGCGTCGAATTCCTGGACGACCCTGGGCTGATTGGTGGGCCGGGCGATCATGTCGCCACGCGAGATGTCGATGTCGTCGGCGAGGCTGACCGACACAGCCATCGGCGGAAACGCTTCCGCCACAGGCCCGGTGGGCCCGTCGATCGCGGTGATCCGGCTGGGCTTGCCGGTCGGGAGCACGACGACTTCGTCGCCCGGACGCATCACGCCGCTGGCCACACTGCCCGCATAGCTGCGGTGGTCGGTGTGCTCGTGGGTCTGCGGCCGGATGACGTACTGGACCGGGAACCGGACGTCGACCAGGTTGCGGTCACCGGCGATGAAGACCTCTTCGAGGTGCGACAACAGCGCCGGCCCGTCGTACCAGGGGGTGTGATCCGACTTGGTGACCACGTTGTCGCCGTGCAGCGCCGACATCGGGATGGCGAGCACGTCGTGCACGTCGAGGCGAGTGGCGAAGGCATGGAAGTCCTCGCGGATGGCCTCGAAAGTTTCTTTGTCCCAGTCGATCAGGTCCATCTTGTTGACCGCGAGCACGATGTGCTCGATGCCCAGCAGCGACGCCAGGAAGGTGTGCCGGCGGGACTGCTCGAGCAGGCCGTGGCGGGCGTCGACGAGCACGATCGCCAGTTGCGCGGTCGATGCCCCGGTCACCATGTTGCGGGTGTACTGGATGTGACCGGGGGTGTCGGCGATGATGAATTTGCGCTTGGGAGTAGCGAAGTAGCGATAAGCAACGTCGATCGTGATGCCCTGCTCACGCTCCGCACGCAGCCCGTCGGTGACCAGGGCCAGGTCGGTGTAGTCGTGGCCGCGTTCCTTCGAGGTGGCTTCTACCGAGGCCCACTGGTCTTCCATGACGGCCTTGGAGTCATACAGCAGCCGACCGATCAGCGTGGACTTGCCGTCGTCGACGGAGCCGGCCGTCGCGATGCGCAGCAATGTCGTCATCAGAAGTACCCCTGCCGTTTGCGGTCTTCCATACCGGCCTCGGAAATCCGGTCGTCTGCTCGGGTGGCGCCGCGTTCGGTCAACCGTGACACCGCTGTCTCAGCGATGACATCCGCGACGGTGGACGCGGTCGATTCCACGCAGCCGGTGCAGGTCACGTCGCCGACGGTGCGGAATCGCACGGTCTTCTCGACCACCTTCTCATCGGCGCGGGGCTGCATGTGAGGGTGCACCGCCAGCAGCATGCCGTCGCGCTCGAACACCTTGCGGCGGTGTGCGTAATAGATCGACGGCAACGCGATCTTCTCGGCGCCGATGTAGGCCCAGATGTCGAACTCGGTCCAATTAGACAGCGGGAACACCCGGATGTGCTCACCCTTGTGGTGTCGCCCGTTGTAGAGATTCCACAGCTCCGGCCGCTGCGCCTTGGGGTCCCATTGACCGAACCCGTCGCGGAAGCTGAACACCCGCTCCTTGGCGCGTGCCTTCTCCTCGTCACGCCGGGCACCACCGAACGCCGCGTCGAACTTGTTTTCGCGGATCGCGCGCAGCAGCGTCACCGTCTGGATCGGGTTGCGCGACGGGATGGTCTCGACGACGCGGCCCGCGTCGATGTCCTCCTGCACCGACGCGACGACCAATCGCACCCCAGCCTCCGCGACCAGCTCGTCGCGCGCCTGGATCACCTCGTCGAAGTTGTGACCGGTGTCGACGTGCATCACCGGGAACGGCAGCCGGCCGGGGCGGAAGGCCTTGATCGCCAGATGCAGCATCACGATCGAGTCCTTGCCGCCGGAGAACAGCAGGACCGGACGCTCGAACTCGGCCGCCACCTCGCGAATGATGTGAATGGCCTCGGCCTCCAGCGAGCGCAGATGGCTTAACTCGTACTGCCCCGCCGCTGGGCTAGTCGCGGTCGCTTGTGTCATGACCCTCCCTATTCCCGGTAATGTTGGTTCGTTTGACCATATTTATGAGCATTACCGTGTATCAAACCAGCCCGGTAGGGCGCTGTCAACGGATTCGCTCGGTCCGGATTCGTCATCAATAGCCACACCAGCACCGTCAGATGGGCGCGAGTCTCTTCTCAAGAGTGATATCGCCCGCGATGTCGACGTGAGGGAGGCGGTGACCTCTCACTCAGCGACTGCAGAGGCTATTGAGTCTCGTGAGGCTCGGCGATCGAGGAGCTTGACCTCGTTGAGCTTGCCCGTTGCCACGTCGAAGATGAACCCTCTGGACGACTCGTGCTTAGTGACGAACGGACTGTTTTCGATGCGGCGCAAGGATTGCCGAACGTCCTCGGCAAGATCAGGAAAGGCCTCGGCGGCCCAGGGCGGCTTGACGCCGGTCTCTTCCTGGATGGCGTGCTTGAAGTCGTCGTCGCTGAAGGTGAGCATCCCGCAGTCGGTGTGGTGAATCAGGATGATCTCCCGCGTTCCCAGCAACCGCTGGCTGATGGCCAGTGAGCGGATCGCGTCGTCGGTGACCACCCCACCGGCGTTTCGAATGACGTGCGCCTCGCCCTCCTTGATCCCAAGTAACCGGTAGACGTCCAGCCGGGCATCCATGCACGCGACGACCGCGACATGTTTGCTCGGCGGCAGTGGCAGCGGCCCCTTGAAGGAACTTGCGTATTCGACGTTGTGGGCCAAGTAGTTATCGGTAGCCGTCACGCCAATCTCCTTGTGTCACAGTCTCGTTTGCTGTACACCCAACCCAAGTGCGTGATTCTAACCGTCGACACGCGGATTTTCACCGGTCCGGATCAGTCCGATCGGAAGAGTTCGGCCATACGTGAGCGGGGCCACGATCGACCGCCGCGCCGCCTAGCTGCGCCTTTGGCTCGTGCCGCGACGTGCCGGAGCACATCTTTTACCCTGGCCCCATGCGAGATAGGCAGGGCCGGCAGGCATGATCCGTTTCCTGCTGCGCCGCCTCCTCAATTACCTGGTGCTGCTGGTGCTGGCCTCGTTCATGGCCTTCTGCCTGGCGTCGCTGACGTTTCATCCGCTGGACAGCTTCATCGAGCGTCACCCGCAGCCGCCGGCTGAGGCGATCCACGCCAAGGCCGTTGAGCTGGGCTTGGACAAACCCATCCCGATCCGGTACGCGGAGTGGGCTGGCGGCGTTGTGCAAGGTGACTTCGGCACCACGGTGACCGGTCACCCCGTCTCCCAGGAGTTGTGGTCGCGCGTCGGGGTCAGCCTGCGGCTGGTGGTGATCGGTTCGCTGGTGGGCACGGTGGCCGGCGTGGTCCTGGGCGCCTGGGGAGCGGTCCGTCAGTATCGGCTCAGCGACCGGGTGATCACCGTGCTGTCGCTGATCATTCTGAGCATCCCGTCGTTCGTGCTGGCCGGCTTGCTGATCCTGGCCGCGCTGCGGGTCAACAACCTGTTCGGGGTGCGGATCTTCGCCTACACCGGGGAAACCTCGCCGATTCCGCCCGGCGGACTCTGGGACCAGTTCGTCGACCGCGCTCGGCACATCGTGTTGCCGAGTCTCACGCTGGCGCTGGGCGCCGCCGCGAGTTTCAGCCGGTATCAGCGCAACGCGATGCTGGACGTGCTCGGTGAGGACTTCATCCGGACCGCGCGGGCCAAGGGCCTGACCCGCCGTCGCGCGCTGTTCAAGCACGGCCTGCGCACCGCACTCATCCCGCTGGCCACGTTGTTCGCCTACGGGGTCAGCGGCCTGGTCGTCGGTGCGGTGTTCGTCGAGAAGATCTTCGGCTGGCACGGCATGGGCGAGTGGGTGGTGCAGGCCATCTCGAGTCAGGACACCCACATCGTCGCGACGATCACGTTGTTCACCGGCGCGGCGCTGTTATTCGCCGGGCTGTTGTCCGACGTCATCTATGCGGCGTTGGACCCGAGGGTGCGCGTGTCATGACGCGCCCGGGCGACGACGCGCTGCTGACGCAGGAGAACCCGACCGACACCACCCCGCTGCGGGTGGGCATCAAGCCGGCGACCTTCACGTCGCGACGAAGCCTGGTGATACGTCGCTTCCTGCGCAACAGGCCTGCCGTGGTGGCGTTGATTCTGCTGGTGGTGCTGTTCGTCGGCTGCTACGGGCTACCGCCGCTACTCCCCTACGACTACAACGCCCTCGACTACCACGGGCTGCTGCAGCCGCCGTCGGTCAAGCACTGGTTCGGCACCAACGCGCTCGGCCAGGACCTGTCGGCCCGGACTCTGCGCGGCATGCAGAAGTCGATGCTGATCGGTTTCTGTGTGGCATTGATATCGACCAGCATCGCCGCCACCGTCGGATCGATTGCCGGTTACTTCGGCGGCTGGCGTGACCGGGCTCTGATGTGGCTGGTGGACCTGCTGCTGGTGGTACCGGGCTTCCTGATCATCGCCATCGTCACTCCGCGCATCAAACAGTCGAGCAGCATGCTGTGGCTCATTGTGCTGCTCGCCATCTTCGGTTGGATGGTCAGCTCACGGATGGTGCGGGGCCTGACGATGAGCCTGCGAGAACGCGAATTCGTCCGTGCGGCAAGGTTTATGGGCGTGCCGAACCGACGCATCATCATGCGCCACATCCTGCCGAACGTCGCCTCGATCCTCATCATCGACGCGACCCTCAACGTCGGGTATGCCGTCCTGGCCGAAACCGGGCTGAGCTTCTTGGGATTCGGCATTCAGCCGCCGGATGTGTCGCTGGGCACGCTGATCGCCGACGGCACGCCGTCGACCACCACGTTCCCCTGGGTCTTCCTCTTCCCGGCCGGCGCTTTGGTACTGATCGTGTTGTGCGCCAACCTAACCGGCGACGGTTTGCGGGACGCGTTGGATCCGGGCAGCCGACCACCACGCCGCAAAAGGCGGCCCCGAAAGTGACAGCCCTGCTCGAGGTGGCGGACCTCAACGTCACCTTCGATACCGGAGACGTGCGCGTGTCCGCGGTGCGCGGCACGAGTTACCACATCGACCCGGGCGAAGTGGTCGCCATCGTCGGCGAATCCGGTTCGGGCAAAACCACTGCCGCGATGGCCGTCGTCGGCTTGCTGCCCGAACACGCTGACGTGTCGGGATCGGTTCGGCTACACGGCGAAGAGTTACTCGGGCTGTCCGACCAGGCGATGTCACGGATTCGCGGCAAGTCGATCGGCACCGTGTTTCAAGACCCGATGTCGGCGCTGACGCCGGTCTACACCGTCGGCGACCAGATCGCCGAAGCGATCCAAGTCCACAACCGCGGGGTCGGTCGAGCAGATGCCCGCAAGCGCGCCGTAGAGCTGCTGGAGCTGGTCGGGATCGTGCAACCGGAAAGCCGCGCACGGGCTTTCCCGCACGAGCTGTCCGGCGGCGAGCGTCAGCGAGTGGTGATCGCGATCGCGATCGCCAACGATCCGGACCTGTTGATCTGTGACGAGCCGACCACTGCGCTAGATGTCACCGTGCAGGCGCAAATCCTCGACGTGCTGCGAACCGCGCGCGACGTCACCGGCGCCGGTGTGCTGATCATTACCCACGACCTGGGTGTGGTGTCGGAGTTCGCCGACCGGGCGCTGGTCATGTACGCCGGGCGTCCGGTCGAGATCGCCGCTGTCGACGAGCTTTACCGTGATCGCCGGATGCCCTACACGGTCGGGTTGCTGGGTTCGGTGCCGCGACTGGACTCCCCGCAGGGCACCCGGCTGGTTCCGATCCCGGGAGCGCCGCCGACGATGACGTCGCTGTCCGACGCCTGTCAATTCGCGCCCCGCTGTCCGCTGGCGATCAGCGAATGCCGTTCGGCAGAGCCCGATCTCGTTGCCATCCGGGACGGTCACTCCGCGGCGTGCATCCGCACCGGCGACGTCGCGGGGCGCAGCGCGGCCGACATCTATCACGTGTCAACACAGCCGGTTGCGATCGACAACGCGGTCGCGGATCCGTCGGTGGTACTGCAAGTCACCGACCTTGCCAAGACCTACCCACTGACCAAGGGTGTGGTTTTTCGCAGGCGGGTGGGTGAGGTCCGTGCGGTCGACGGCGTCAGCTTCAGCTTGGAGCAGGGCCGCACTCTGGGCATCGTCGGCGAATCGGGTTCGGGCAAATCGACGACGCTGAGCCAGATTCTCGAGCTCGCCACACCCCAGGCCGGTGCCATCGAGATTCTCGGCGAAGACGTCGCGGCCCTCGACCCGCCCGCCCGTCGTAAGCTGCGAACCGAATTGCAGGTGGTGTTTCAGGACCCGGTGGCGTCGTTGGACCCCCGGCTCCCGGTGTTCGACGTCATCGCTGAACCGTTGGTCACCAACGGGTTTGACCGGCATCGAAGCGAGCAACGGGTTGCCGAGCTACTGGGAATCGTCGGGCTGAACCACGCCGACGCCAGCCGATATCCCGGCGAGTTCTCCGGCGGGCAGAAGCAGCGGATTGGAATCGCGCGGGCGCTGGCACTGCAGCCGAAGATCCTTGCGCTTGACGAGCCGGTGTCGGCGCTCGACGTATCGATTCAAGCGGGCATCATCAACCTGCTGCTGGACCTGCAGCGACGGTTTGGGCTGTCCTATCTCTTTGTTTCGCACGACCTTTCGGTGGTCAAGCATCTGGCCCACCGAGTCGCGGTGATGTATCGGGGAAAGATTGTGGAGCAGGGTGATGGCGAGCAGGTGTTTAGCAACCCGCAGCACGAGTACACCCAGCGCCTGTTGGCCGCGGTCCCGCGAGCCCATCCGGATGTTGGTGGTGGTTAGCATGATTCGCAGGTTTGCGCTGCTGGCGACGGTGATGATTTGTGTGATCGTCACGGGCTGTTCGGACGGCTACAACGACGTCGTGGAACGGCGTGCCGTGCGGGTCGGCACCACCAGCGACATGAACCCCCAGGACCCGGCGACGCTGCGCGAGGGCGGCGACCTGCGGCTTGCGATCGGCTCGTTTCCGGCGAATTTCAATGTGTTGAACATCGACGGCAACACCGCCGACGTCGGTTCGGTTGTCACGCCGACGCTGCCGGGGGCGTTCATCACCCAGGCCGACGGGTCGCTGAAGCTCAACACCGACTACTTCACCGCCGCCAAGCTGACCAGCTCCAGCCCGCAAGTCGTCACTCTCACGATCAACCCGAAAGCGGTGTGGAGCGATGGCACGCCGATCACCTGGGAAGACCTCAAATCCGAGGTCAACGCGTGCAGCGGCCGCGACAAGCGCTACTTGATCGCCAGCCGGGCCGGTTTTGAACGAGTCAAGTCGGTGACCAGGGGCGTCGACGATCGTCAAGCGGTGATCACCTTCGCCCAGCCCTATGCGGAGTGGCGCGGGATGTTCGCCGGTGGCATGCAAACCCGCAGCATGACGGAAAACCCGGACGTCTTCAACAAGGGCCAACTCGATGCCCCCGGGCCGTCGGCCGGACCGTTCATCGTGTCGCGGATCAACCGCAGCGCGCAGCGGATTGTGTTGACCCGCAATCCCCGCTGGTGGGGCCGCAAGCCGCGGCTGAACTCGATCACCTTTCTGGTGCTCGACTCCTCCGCCGTCATCCCCGCCCTGCAGAACAACGCGATCGATGCTGCCGGCGTCGGCTCGCTCGACGATATGGTCACCGCCGAGCGCACCCCGGGCGTCGTGATCCGAAGCGCGCCGGCACCGACCTGGTATCACATGACCTTCAATGGCGCAGCCGGATCCATCCTGGCCGACGACAAACTGCGGCTGGCGATTTGCCGAGGCATCGACCGGCAGGCGATTGTCAATGTCGTCCAGCACGGCCTGACCGAGCATCCGACGCCGCTGGACAACCACATTTACGTCGTCGGCCAGCTGGGCTACCAAAACAACAGTGCGCCAGCCTCTTACAACCCCGACCAGGCCCGCAGAGACTTGGACGCGCTGGGCTGGAAGCTCAACGGGGCGGTGCGGGAAAAGGACGGTAAACAGCTCGTCGTCCGCGACGTGCTTTACGACTCGCCGGCCGCCCGGCAGATCGCCCTGGTTGCGCAACAGAACATGGCGCAGGTCGGCGTCAAGCTGGTGCTCGACGTCAAGGCGGGCAACGGATTCTTCAATCAATACGTGAGCGTCGGCGACTTCGACATCGTCCAATTCGGTTGGGTGGGTAACGCTTTCCCACTGTCTGCGCTGCCGCAGATTTACACCTCGGACGGTGAGGGCAACTTCGGCAAGATCGGCAATGCGAGCATCGACGCCAAGATCGATCAGACGCTGTCCGAGCTGGACGAGAACGCGGCACGCTCGCTAGCTAATCAGGTCGACGCGATGATCTGGCGGGAAGGATTCAACCTGCCGCTGTTCCAGTCGCCTGGCGACATCGCGGTGCGCACGGATCTGGCCAACTTCGGCGCGCCCGGACTGGCCGACGTGGATTACACCGCGATCGGTTTCATGCGGTGAGGATTTTGGGGCCGTACCGCCCAGTAACAAGTCCGATTCGGGCTGCTCGGGGGTGCTACTTCGCTTTCTCTTACTCCCGCTGAAGCGCGCTGAGCGCGCGGCGAAGGATCGCTAAGCGCACAGTTCGATTCGCTGTGCACCCTTGACGCCGTCGTATCGCGCGGGCGTGCAGGTCAATACGATCACCTGTCCGCGCTCGCCCAGGGTGTCGAACACCCCGGCCATCTTGGCCAGCCGTTCCGGGTCGCTGAAGCCAAGCGCGTCGTCGATCAGAATCGGCACGGCGTCCTCTTTGGCGACCAGCGCTGCCCCGGCCAGCCGCGCCAGGATGCCGAGTTGCTCCTTGGCCCCGCCCGACAGTGATTCATAGGGCACGGTGCAACCGTCGAGAGTCCGGTTGAGGATGCACAGGTCGGTGTCGATATCGACTTCGAAACTGGGGCCGAAAACCGGGCGCCCGAGTCGCTGCAATTCGGCGCGGAACGGCTCGACGTAACGCAGCCTTGTGGTGTCGCGGTGGCGGACCATCACCGACCGCAGCAACTCGACAGCGCGGGCTCGGCTCCCAACCCGAGCGTGCTCGCTTCGGGCGTGCTCGCAGGTGATCTCGGCGGCGTCGAGCTTGCCCTTGCGGCCCTCGGTGCCGAAGACCGTTAGCTCGACACTGATCTCGCGCAGCGTGCTGGCGATCTCGTCATGGCGAGTTTGCAACGCGTGAGCCGCCGCGGTGGCATCGGCCAGTTCGGCGGCTCACGGCGTCAGGTGCGGCGGCGGCCAGGTGTTCTCTCAGCTCGGCGACCCGGGCTTCCGCCGTTTGCGCCTTCAGCAGGTCTGCGTCGGCGTTAGCTTGGAGATTCTCGTCGGGGATGGTTGCGCGCTGCTGGGCCAGCCGGTCAGCGATGCCGGCCAGCTCGCCACGCTGGGTGGCAAGTTTGCCGTTCGAAAGGGTTGCCTGCGTTGCTTTTTCAGTGAACTTGGCCGCCGCTGCAGCCGCGACCTTCCGGTGCGTCTCGAGGTCTGCCCCCGCTTTGACGCGGGCCGCGTCGGCCTCTTCGAGCTCGGCGCGGGCGGCGGTGACGTCCATCGCGATGTCATCGCCGTGCGCCTTGGCGCGCAATTCAGCCAGCCTTGAACGCAACTGCTCGGCGTCGTCGTCACCACACAACCCGACCAGGGTGGCGGTCAAGCGGTCGCGGCCGCTCACCAGCTCGCGGCGCCGCTGATCGGTAAGCCGCGCCGCTGTCACGTCGGCGACCTGCGCCGCTGCCAGCGCGGCGGCCAAGTCCTGTTGCGCCGCAGTGTATTCGGCTTGAATGTCGAGTGCCGTCGCACCCGGAGTGAACCGCGCGGTCAGCACACCGGGAACCTCGACCTCGGTGGCGCCACCCGCCGTGGTCGACCAGCTCTGGCCCGCGGGCAGCGACACCCGCTGGTCACCAATGACGAGTTCGATGTCGGCGGCCGCAACGAATTCCACCGTCGCCGACACCAATGCGAGTTGGCTCTCGACCCGTTCGACGGTTGCGGCGGCTCGCTCGATCTGCTGAAAAAGATTGTCGGTCAGCGCGATTGCCGACAGCTCGGTGCAGATCAGGTCACGCTCCCGCTGGGCGGCATCGATCTTGGCAAGCCGGGCTGCCAATCGGTCGGCCTCGTCGCGGCGGGCCAGCTCGTCGACAGTGCGCCGAGCGGTCTCGGCTCGCTGCTGGGCGGCGGCGAGGAGCTGCTCGGCCTCGGTGACCACGGCGTCAGCCGCGACGGTGACTTCTTGTGCCGTCGCCTGCGCTTCGGTCGCCTGTTGGGCTTCGACCTCCAGGGCCGCGACCGTGGCTGCGCGCGTGTCGGTTTCGGCCCGCAGCCGCAGCCGCTCGGTGTTCGCGCCTTGGGATGACGTACTGGTCGCGATCGCGGCAGCAGCGATCAGCTCGGCTTCTTTCACCTGTTCGGTGAGCTGCGCGATTTTGTCGGCCGCGGCTTTCGCGGCGCTCTGCCGGACGCCGGCCGCCTGCTGAAGCGGCGACAGTTCGGCCAGCTCGGTGCTCAACGCGGCGTGCCGGTGTACACGCTCGTCGACCTCGGCGACGGCCGCGGCGCATCGCTGGACTTCCTCTTCGGCGGCGCGCAGGGCGACGATGGCCGCAGACCATTCGCCGGTGGCCCGGCCGGTCGGCGTGAAGTAGCGGCCGTACTCGGCGTCGATCCGTTCGATGAGCAGCGGCTCCGTGCCCGATAGCGCGGCGGTATCCCCCGCCGCGACGTCCAGCGCCCGGGTCAGCGCGTCGCAACCCGACAGATTGACCGCCGCCGTCGACGCCGACTGCAATACCCGTTGGGCATGCCAGAGTTCGGTGTCGACGGTCTCGGCCAGCAGGGCCTGCACTCGGTCGTGCGCCTCGTCGCCGCTGTGCTGTTCGCGACGTGGCTCCAGGACCGTCAGCTGGGTCTCACACTTCTTGTGGAAGCGCTTGCGATAGACGAAACGATAAGGGCCAGTGCTGATCTCGGCAGTAACCTCGGACCCAACATCGGCGTTGGTCGGCTTGACCTGCTTGACTTCTTTCTTCGTCGAGCGATCCCTGGATTCCAGCAGCAGGTCCAACGCCTCGATCATCGACGACTTGCCGATCTCGTTGGCGCCGGACACCACGACCACCCCTTGGTCGGGGAAGGCGATCTCGCGGTGCTCGATGCCGCGATAGTTCTTCAGGACCAGCCGATGCAACTTCATGCCGCACCCCTGTCGGTCAGCCGCAGTAGCAGCGCCAGCGCCGCCTGCGCGTCGCCGGCGGTCTCGGCATCGCCGGTGCGCGCCGTCTCGACCAGTTCCTCGACCGCCGCCGCCGCGAAGCCACCAATGCCGAGATCGGTGAATTCTCCGTCGGCCGGGATGACCGCCAGATCGCTGTGGCTGTCCCACACCCGCAACGACGCGAACAGCCGCGAGTACTTGTCCAGGCAGGCGTCCAGCGCGGCGCGGTCGGTGACCGTCAGCGAGCCAATCAGGGCCAGCCGCAACACCGTTCGGTCCTTGTCGGGCATCAGATCCAGGTTCAGATCCAAGTCGGCGATATCGCGACTGTCGTCCACCTGGCGACGCAGGGTGACAAATCGCCAGCGGCCGACTTTTCGGGCGTCGACGGTGACCGGGCGATGCGGATCCGTTTCGTCGAGGTCGACGACCAGCACATGGCCGGGATCGGGTTCGACGTCGTCGAAGTTGGTGACCTCCGGCGAGCCCGAGTACCACACCCGACCGGTGCTGCCGACTTCGGTCAACGAATGCTTGTCGCCAAGCGCGACATAGTGCACCGCGCCGCGAGCCACCGCCTCCTCGAGGCCGGCCAGGCGGATCAGCGAGGGCTTGGTGGGATCGGGGTCGAGAATGTCGACGCCGCCGTGAGCCACGAGCACCCGGGTGGCCCCGTCGGCTGGCAGGCCGTCGAGTACCTCGGCAACCAGGTCGGTCGTGGGCCTTTTGGATCGCCATGGCGCTGCGACGATCTGCAGGCCGGGCCTCACCTCGTGAACGCCGGGCCGATCGAGCACCGTCACGTTGGCGGGGCATTCGGCCGTGAACAATGCGCTGGTGTAGACCGATGACGCGTCCAGCGGGTCGTGGTTGCCGGGCAGCAGGTAGACCGGAATCCCTATGGCGCGCATGGCTTCCAGCGACTGGCTGATCACCTGCGGCGCCAGCTGATTGTCCTCGAAGACGTCACCGGCCACCACGACGAACTCGGCGCCCACCTCGGCCGCCAGCGAACCCAGACCGGCCACCGCGTCGCGACGGGCCGCCGAATACCGCGGCTGCGCTTCGCCCGCGAGGAAGTGACGGGTCATGCCGAGTTGCCAGTCGGCGGTGTGCACGAATCGCATTGCGATCCCGTCCCTTCTACTTCACGTCCGGCCGGTCTGCGACCGGGGCAACGCGAGTTTAGGACTCGGCGCCGACAAGTCCGGGGACGTCGATCGGCAGGTCGAGAGGTGACCGGCGGGTGTCGCCTCATCTGCCACAGCAGCCCCTCGGAGAGGCAGCCCGTTGTGCCCGCCTCGGAGCGAAAGCGCGGGCGGTAACCTCGGTCGAGTGAGCGAGCAAAACCACACTCTGGTCCTGCTGCGGCATGCAAAGTCGGCGTATCCCGACGGGGTGGCCGACCACGATAGGCCGCTTGCGCCCCGCGGGCAGCGAGAAGCCGGGTTGGCCGGCGACTGGCTGCGGGCCAACCTGCCGGCGATCGACGCGGTGCTCTGCTCGACGGCGACCCGCGCCCGCGAAACCTTGGCGCACACCGGCATCGACGCGCCGGTGCGCTACGTGGATCGGCTTTACGACGCCGTCCCAGGAACCGTCATCGACGAGATCTCTCACGTCGACGACGACGTCGCCGTCCTTCTCGTCGTCGCACATGAGCCGACGATGAGCGAGGTGGCGGTGGGCTTGGCCGGAACCGAAAGCTCTAACACCGCTGCCGCCGAACGCATCTCGACAAAGTACCCGACGTCGGCGATTGCGGTGTTTCGACTCACGCGCAGCTGGAAGGACCTCGAGATCGGATCCGCCGAGCTAGTCGATTTTCACGTACCGCGCTAAGTGGGGCCGCCTACTTCTTGCAGATCTCAACCGTGGCTTTGATCTTGTCGTCGAGGGCTTGCCGCAACTCATCCTGAGTAAACTCCGCCGCGCCGGCGAGATAACCGATGGCGAGCTCCTCAAGGTTGCCGCCCATCGCGTTGACCGATTTCGCCAAGTCGGGTGGAGTCGCAGGCTCTTGAGCGACGCGGTCTTTCAGATACGCGCCACCGCTGAAGAACGCCTGCCGCGCGGCAGTCGCCACCGAAAGCGCGCCGATCGGCCCGCCGTTGTCCGGGTTCTTCAGCCGAGAGTTTCTGACCACCGCTCGGTCGACCACCATGAACGTCTCGCAGATGTGCTTTTTCGCGTCTTTGGTTTGTTGGTCGGAGTAAGTGGGCGTGGCTGACGCGCTCTTGTGCGGGTAGAACCACCCCACGACGGCAACGCTCGTGGCGACGACGGCAAGCACCAGTGCGGCCACAGTGAGCCACCGCGACAGCTTCGACGCAGCTGGCGCCGAAGAATCACGGGCGTGTGACGTCGGCTCAGACGCGACAGGCGACTTTACGGTGTCGGATTCGGACGAAGGGTCGGAGGCGGATTCATCCGCATGGGAGGTTGGCTCTGTGGAAGGCGTTTCAGACACTGGACGATGGTAGCGTTCGCTCTTCGTCGCCGGTAGCTATTTGGGCGTCAAAAAAATGACATGTCAATCGCTTTGCTGAACCCACCGTGTCGCGGAAGAAAAGTCCCGCGCGCCGGTGGGTTTGGACATCGCCGTCGACGTTGCTAGCTATCGAAAAACGCGATCGGCGAGTTGGCATTGGTCGATGAAGCATCTGCTTCACGGTGAGATTAGGAATTCGTCGAGAGCGTGAGCTCCATGAGCTTGATGGCCTGCGCGCATGCGTCGATACCGGGCGCCTGCGGGTTGACCCACCATCCGACCACGCCTGCGGCGTCGCTGGCGACGCCGCAGGCGCCGTTGGGGTCGTTGGGCCGCATCACGATCGACGTCACGCCGGAGATCGTTCGGTTCTCGATCTGGTACTTCAGGAACTCGGCAACCTTGCGCTCGTTGTCGAGGCTGCCCTGTTCGAACCAGAACCGGGTGATGTCGATCAGTCCGCCCGGGTTGGCCGCCTGCCAGCGGCATATCGCGCCGACGAAGGTGCTCTGAATGTCCTGAGGATCGGCGCCTACGGTCTTGGCCAGGACGTCGGTTGTGAGTACCTCACATTCCTTTTGCAGGTTGGGGTACTGCTGTTCGGAATTGTTGTTGCGCGGTTCGTCGCCCATGCCCGCTTTTTGTGCGGTGCCGGCCACCGACCTGGTGCAGCCGGTCATTACGGACACCGCAGTGGCCGCGACGGCCACACCGACGAGGACCCGGTGACTCACGGTGGCACTCATTTCGAGTTCGCAATCGACTGGCGCGCAAGCTCTTTGGCGACGTTGCACGCATCGGGGAAGGGCTTCTGACTGAAGTTGACCGACCATTCGATGAAGTCGTCGCCGAACTGGATCCCGACCTCGCAGAGCGAGTCACCCAACGTCGGGTCGTTGCCGACGGCGACGAAGCCGCTATGGCCGTTGATGTTGATGTCCTCCACACTCGACCGCGATAACTCCTCGGTCTTGCGTTCGCGGCCGATCGGGCTCCCGCGATACCAGGAGAAGGAGAAGTGCGGGCCGAGGATTCCGCCGCCCGCGAGCCACTGGCAGCCCACGGAATTCTTGGCGGTGTTGACCAGCCCGGTCACCTTCGTCAGGTCCGTCACCGTCTCGTCGCTGACGCCGCCGCACTGCCGGAACATCGGACCGTGATGCCCCTGCCCAGACGCCGGCCCAGATGACTCGGTCGACTTGGATTGGTCAGAGCCGGAATGGGAGCACGCGGCCACCACCGGAACCAAAGTCGCTGTAGCAAGGGCCAGCGCCGCCACGTTACGCCGCACGGCTACGCGAACCTTCTGCTGATCACACGATGCACTGTAGCGGCAGCGCCTTGCCGCAACCATTGCACACGCGGTGACCTGTACTTTCTTATCCACCGGCGGGCCTCCACGTCTCGCGGTGTGCAACAGTAACCAGATGCTCCTGGCACTGCTGCGCCAGTACGTCCGGCCGTATCGCCGGCTGGTCGCGGCGGTGATGACGCTGCAGTTAATTAGCACCCTGGCTTCGCTGTACCTGCCGACGGTGAACGCCACGATCATCGACGACGGCATCGCCAAGGGCGATACCACCACCATCGTCCAGCTCGGTGGGGTGATGTTCGCGGTCACCGCGCTGCAGGTGGTGTGCTCGGTCGCCGCGGTCTACTTCGGCTCGCGGATCGGGATGGGGTTCGGCCGCGATCTCCGCTCGGCGATGTTCCATCAAGTCACCACGTTCTCCGAACACGAGACCGCTCGGTTCGGCGCGCCGACGTTGTTGATCCGCACCACCAATGACGTCCGTCAGATCCAGTTCCTGGTCCAGATGACATGCACGGTGCTGGTCACCGCTCCGATCATGTGCATCGGTGGAATCTTCATGGCCATCCACCAGGACGCCGGGCTGTCGTGGCTGCTGCTGGTCAGCGTTCCGGTGTTGGTCGTGAGCAACTACTGGATCGTCGGGCATACGCTGCCGCTCTACCGCAGCATGCAGAAGTTGATCGACAACATCAACCGCGTCATGCGCGAGCAGCTGTCCGGTGTGCGGGTGATCCGGGCATTCGCCCGGGAACCCTTCGAACGTCAACGGTTCGGCGAGGCCAACCTGGCACTGGCGAATACCACGCTGGCCGCGGGCAATTGGCAGGCGTTGATGTTGCCGGTAACCACCTTGACCATCAACTGCTCCAGCGTCGCGCTGATCTGGTTCGGCGGTCTGCGCATCGACAGCGGTCGGATGCAAGTCGGCTCGCTGATCGCGTTTCTCGTCTACTTCGCGCAGATCCTGATGGCGGTGATGATGGCGACGATGACCTTGATGGTGTTACCGCGGGCGTCGGTGTGCGCGGAGCGGATCAACGAGGTGTTGTCCCTCAGTCCGACGGTCACTGGCCCGGACATTCCGGTGCGGCCGGCCGCGGGCATGCGAGGCATAGTTCGACTCGACGGCGCCACATTCCGCTATCCCGGCGCGGATCGCGCTGTGCTGCAGGATATTTCGCTGACCGCGCTACGCGGCACCACCACTGCTATCGTCGGCAGCACCGGTTCGGGGAAGTCGACGTTGGTGTCGCTGATCTGCCGGCTCTACGACGTGACATCCGGCGCCGTCCTCGTCGACGGAGTCGACGTGCGCGAGCACGACATCGAGGAACTCTGGTCGGGCATCGGGCTGGTGCCGCAGCGCGGCTACCTGTTCTCCGGGACCGTCGCCGACAACCTGCGGATTGGCGCGCCCGACGCGACAGACGAAGAGATGTGGGACGCGCTGCGGGTGGCGGCTGCCGACGAGTTCATCCGCGCACACGATGACGGGCTGCAGATGCGGGTCGCTCAGGGCGGTATCAATTTCTCCGGCGGGCAGCGGCAGCGGCTGGCGATCGCGCGCGCGGTGATCCGCCGCCCGGCGATCTACCTGTTCGACGACGCGTTTTCCGCCCTCGACGTGCACACCGATGCCCGGGTCCGCGCCTCGCTGGCGGAGATCTCCGCTGATGCGACGATGATCGTTGTTGCGCAACGGATCTCGACCGTTAGCCAGGCTGACCAGGTGATCGTCATCGACGACGGGCGCGTGGTCGGTGCCGGCACGGACGAATCGCTGCTGGCGGACTGCCCCACCTATCGGGAATTCGCCGAGTCGCAGTCGCTGGACTCTCACGTGGGAGGGCAGCGATGACAACCGCGACACGGCGCACTCCCCAGTACCCGAATCAGCGGTCCCGCGACTTCACCGGGTCTGCCGTCCGCCTGGTGAAGCGCTTGGCGCCGCAACGGCGGACGGCAATCGCGGTGACGGTGTTGGGCATCGCCGGAACGGTGATCGGCGTCGCGGTTCCGCGCATTCTCGGGCATGCCACCGACCTGCTGTTCAGCGGCGTGATGGGCCGGCAGCTGCCCGCCGGCATCACCAAGGCCCAGGCCGTCGCGGCCGCGCGGGCCCGGGGTAACAACACCTTCGCCGACTTGCTGTCCGGGATGAATGTGGTCCCGGGCCGCGGTGTCGACTTCGGTGCGGTCGCCCGAACGCTGGCTCTGGCTCTGGTCATGTATCTGGTTGCAGCGCTGCTGATTTGGGCGCAGGCGCGACTGCTGAATGTGACGGTGCGGCGGACGCTGCAGGCGCTGCGCGCCGACGTCGAGGAGAAGCTGCACCGGCTGCCGCTGGCCTACTTCGATTCCCGGCAGCGCGGCGAGGTGCTCAGCCGGATGACCAACGACATCGACAACCTTCAGACGTCGCTGTCGATGACGATCACTCAACTGCTGTCCGCGGTCCTGACGGTGGTGACGGTGTTGGCGATGATGCTGAGCATCTCGCCGCTGCTGACCGGCATCACGTTGTTGACCGTCCCGCTGGCGCTGGTGGCGACGCGGGCGATTGCCCAACGCTCACAACGACTATTCGTTGCGCAGTGGACCAACACCGGCCGGCTCAACGCCCACATCGAGGAGACCTACAGCGGTTTCACCGTGGTCCGGACGTTCGGCCGGCGCGCCGCGGCCGAGGACGAGTTCCGTCGGCTCAACGACGATGTGTACCAGGCCAGTTTCGGCGCGCAGTTCATCTCCGGTCTGGTGGCGCCGGCGACGGGGTTCATCGGCAACCTCAGCTACGTCGCGGTGGCGGTGGTGGGCGGAGTGCAGGTGGCGACCGGACAGATCACGGTCGGCAGCATCCAGGCGTTCATCCAATACGTCCGCCAGTTCAATGCGCCGATGAGCCAGGTGGCCTCGATGTACAACACCATGCAGTCCGGGGTGGCCAGTGCCGAGCGGGTTTTCGACCTGCTCGACGAACCGGAAGAATCACCGGACCGCGAGTCACTACTGCCCTCGCCCAACGGCGACGGACCAAGCGGGCGGGTGGAATTCGACCACGTGAGCTTCGGCTATCGCCCCGGCACCCCGGTGATCGACGACCTCTCCTTCACCGCCGAACCGGGCAGCACGGTGGCGATCGTCGGACCGACCGGGGTGGGCAAGACGACGCTGGTGAACCTGCTGATGCGGTTCTACGACGTCGACTCCGGCCGAATCCTCGTAGACGGCGTCGACATCACGACGATCAGCCGACAGTCGCTGCGATCCCGCATCGGCATGGTGCTGCAAGACACGTGGCTCTTCGGCGGAACCATCGCGGAGAACATCGCCTACGGCCGACCCGACGCCAGCGACGACGACGTGATCGACGCGGCCAAGGCAGCGTACGTCGACCGGTTCGTGCACACGCTGCCCGACGGATACCAGACCCGGGTGAACGACGCCGGCAGCAACATCAGTGCCGGCGAGCGGCAGTTGATCACCATCGCACGGGCATTCCTGGCCCGGCCGCAGCTGCTGATCCTCGACGAGGCGACTAGCTCGGTGGACACCCGCACCGAGCTGCTGATCGCGAAGGCCACCCATGAGCTTCGTCGCGATAGGACGAGTTTCCTTATCGCGCATCGTCTTTCGACGATCCGAGACGCCGACGTGATCCTGGTGATGGAAGCGGGCAAGATCGTCGAGCGGGGCAACCACAGCGAGCTGCTGGCCCGGCGGGGTGCGTATTACGCGATGACGCAGGCTTAAACCCACCGGCCACACCAGCACCAGCAACCGACCATGACATGGTGTTCAGAAACGACGACGCATGTGATCTCACCTCAGGCGGTGATATCACCCGCGCCCTCAAACTGCAGAAGACAGCAATCCTCCAGCCAGCGACTGATGTGGCTGTTGAGGTCTATCCACCCGCCTAGAGCTCCGGCCCTTCCGCACGCAGGTCGTCGACCGCGGACATGGCGTCACGCAGTTTGGCCAGCCACTCTTCGGTGTGCTCGCCGACCAGTTTCACCGACCAGGCCAGCGCATCGGAGCGAGACCGGGCCACACCGGCGTCGACCAGGGTGTCGAGCACCTGCCGCTCCGGCTGCTTCAAACGCGTCATGACCGGAACCGCGATGTGGGTGAACAAGATCCGCTCGCCACCAACCTCGACACCCCAAGAAACCTTACGGCCGTAGCGGTCCTGCGCCTCGTCGGCGATGTTCATCCGCTCCGACCGGGTCTCCTCGCGAAAGCGCGAGACGCGGCCAGACGCGCGGGCTTCGCTTTCTGCCTTTGCTGTTTTGTCCGCGCTCTCAGGATCGCTGAGCTTGCCGATGACCGTGATCTCCTCGCGGTCGACGACGACGGTCGGGTCACCGTCGAACCAGGCGTCGGGCAAGCGACCGGCGAACCAGTCCGCGGCGTCGCTGGCATCGGGTTGGCCGGCTTGCTGCCAGCCGCCGGGACGGCCGTAGCTCCGTCCATGTCCATGATAGTGTTTCATATATTACATAATTACACCATTTCAGAACACGTAGGATTGAGTTTCGCCGCCGGCGAACGCCGAGTGCGGGTTCGCGGCATGTTTTTCGACGGAAACCGTGACGGAAGCCCACATTCGACGCTGCAAGAAAACCGTTGATACGGCCGGTGCAGAGTTGTAGCTTTGAAAGCGAAGCAGGCCCGGCAAGTGACGAATTCCAAAGAGACCGGTCATCGGAGTGAAAACCGGCCGCGCAGGATGTAGAAGACGCCTCCCAGCGTCCGCCGGGCCTGCCTCTACGTGCCAATCCCATCGCCGCGCCGGGCGCGGTACAGCTTCACGTCTCCCTTGATGCCCTTGAGGCGACGCGCGCCGGCGAACGACCAGCTGAAGCCCGCGTCGTCGCCGAGCTCGTCTCGCGTCGACTCGGCGGCCAGCACCGTTCCGGGCCGGGCGACCGCCGTCACCCGGCTGGCCGTGTTCACCGGGCTGCCGAACCAGTCGCCGGCGCGGCTCACCGCGGGCCCCGACGCGATGCCCGCCCGCAGCCGGGGGAAGTCGTTGTCGCCGTCGGTGATTTCGACGAGCTTGAGCACCACGTCCAGCAGTGGCGCCGGGTCGGTGCAGACGAACATCACCGCGTCGCCGATCGTCTTGATGAAGCGCACCGGCGGGACCGCAACGTCGCGGGCGAGGTCGGCCAGCCGGTTGGCCAGTTGCCCCAGCTCCTCGGCCGGCACCTCCTCGCCCAGCCGGGTGAAGCCGACCAGATCGGCGAAGGAGACACTGACCTGCCGCGCGCCCGCCAGCGGCTTACCGGCCGCTCGCTCGCTGGCATTCACGGCCTCGGTCTCCATCATGTGCCGCAGCTGCATGAACAGCATGTCGTCGATCATCGGCCCGAGCAACGGCACAATGCGGGTCACCAACGCCTGGGACGCCTGGGCAATCTGCAGCTCGGTCGCACCGGGGCGCAGGATGGTCGACAGCGCCGTGTAGCGCATCACCTCGGCGGCGTGCGAAAGCCCTTCGGCGAGAACGCGAACGACCTGCACAACGTCGTCGGGGGCTATGCCAAGCTCGATGAACTCCTTGGCATGTGCGGCGGCCGCCCCGTCGGCGCGCAGATGCACAGGCGCGTCCGGATCGTCCACGCGCACCAACCCGATGGCGCGTTGCACGCGCTGCAGCAGTTCAATGTCGACACCGGCCGCCTCGCTGATCTCACGCGTCGAGACGTAATCTCCGTCATCACCCATCAATCGGCGCGTCGCCACCAGCATGGGAACCGGCGAGCCCTGGATCTCCTCAGCAGTGATGCCCTGCTCGAACAGCCACTCGATCAGCTCGGCGCGCTCGGCACGCGCGCTGCCCTCCAGATCTCCCAACAGCTTCGTGATCTCCGGGTCGACGTGAGCGTCCACGTCGCCAACGTATAGCGCGGCGGGGCATCATGGTGAGTCGATGGCCACACCGCTTCTCGAAGGGTTTGCCCCCGTCGTCGACGACGCCGCCCGGCTGCTGATCCTGGGATCATTCCCCAGCGTGCAATCGCTGGCTTCCGGCCAGTACTACGGCAACCCGCGAAATGCGTTCTGGCCGATCGCCGGTGCACTATTCGACTTCGACGCGCAGGCGTCCTACGAAAACCGGCTGGCCGCACTGCAATCCCACGGCGTGGCGCTGTGGGATGTACTGCACAAATGCCGCCGCGCCGGCAGCTTAGACGCCAAGATTGACCCAAAGAGCATATTTTCCAACGACTTTGGTCAACTCTTCGCCACCTACCGCCGCATCACGCGGGTGTACTTCAACGGTCAGACTGCGGACAAGCTGTTCCGCCGACTGGTCGACGTCGACGCGCCGGTCAGCTATCAGCTGTTGCCGTCCACCAGCCCGGCGCGAGCGATGCCGCCGGGCCGGAAGCTGGACGCCTGGCGGCTGATCGCACCGTCATGACACCGGGGGGCGCCGGTGCGCCCACGGCCTGGCCGCCTCCATCTGTGCACTCAGCGACACCAGCGTCGCCTCGTCGCACGGGCGGCCGACCAACTGAACCGACATCGGAACGCCGTTGCCGTCTAGCCCCCACGGCACGGCGGCGGCCGGCTGGCCGGTGAGATTCCAAATCTCGAAGAATGGCACCCGCTGCGACACCAGCAGCAAGGTGGAAATGCCGCCGCGGCGTTGATAGGCCCCAACCCGGGACGGCCCGGTGACGTTGCCCGGGGTGATCACGACGTCGACATCGGCGAAGATCGACTGGATCCGCTCGGCCACCGCCGACTCCCCCGCCCGGACCGTCGCCATCCGCCGGTCAGACAGCAGCGACCCGATACGGGCCATGTTGCGGGTTCGCTTCTCCAGCCGGTCCTGATGCGGCAGCTTGCGCACGTCGTCGTAGATCCCCCGGAAATAGCGCGGCAGGAAGTTGGCGTAGACGGCCGCCGGTGGATAGTCCGGGTCGCGCACGACGACGTCGTGGCCGAGCCCGCGCAGCAATGCACCCGCTTCATCGACCGCCGCGCGTTGCTCCTTGCCGACCTTGACGATCAGCGGCGGTGGGACCTTGGTGCTCAACGCAATTCGCAGCCGACCGGGATCCCGAGCGGCGGCGCCGACGAATCCGCCGTCCGGGCCGGGCATCGTGGTCGTCACATCGAGGAAGAGTGCCGCGTCCTTCACCGACCGCGCGATCGGACCGTTGACGCTCAGTCCGCACCAGGCGTCGTCGTGCGGCGCCAGCGGGACCCGATCGCGTTGCGGCTTGATCCCGAACAAACCGCACCAGCCCGACGGGATGCGGATCGAGCCACCACCGTCGGAACCCAATGCCAGCGGCGCCAGCCCGGCGGCCACCGCGGCGCCGCTGCCGCCGCTGCTGCCACCCGGTGTGAGCGCAGTGTCCCAGGGGTTGCGGGTCGCCCCGAACGTCAGCGATTCGGTGAACGGGAAGATCATCAATTCGGGCACATTGGTTTTGCCGATGATCACCGCACCGGCGGCGCGCAGTCGGCTGACCACTTCCGCATCCCGGACTGACGCAGTCGACGCCGCGCCGCTGCCGCACGCTGTTACTTCGCCGGCGACATCGACATCGTCTTTGATCGCGACCGGGACACCGAGCAACGGCAGCCGCTCGCCGGCATCGAGGCGGCGCTGCGCGGCCAGGGCCTCCTGACGCGCGGTGTCGGCGAGGACCACGCGGTAGCTGCGCAGTTGCGGATCGAGCCGCGCGATCCGGTCCAGGTAGACCTCGAGCAACGCCGGCGCGGTCACCGTGCCCTCGGCCAACATCCGCGCCTGTTCGGCCGCTCCCGCAAAGGCCAGATCTGTGTTGTCCACGTCGAGGCAGACTACTGCTATGGGCGACGCCGCGTTCGATCATCTGACCGAGGAACAGCTCCGCCGACGCAAAACGATCAAGTGGAACTTCTTCGGGCCCGACGTGCTGCCGCTGTGGATCGCGGAGATGGACTTCCCCACCGCGCCGGCAGTAGTCGACGGCATCCAGGCGTGCGTTGCCAACGAAGAGTTCGGCTACCCGCCATTGGGCGAGGATGACTTGCCGCGGGCGACCGCCGACTGGTGCCGACGCCGCTACGGCTGGCACGTTTCGCCCGAGCGGGTCCGCGTGGTACCTGATGTCCTCAAAGGACTGGAAGTCGTCATCAACTTCCTCACCAGACCCGAGAGCCCGGTCGTGCTGCCCGTTCCGGCATACATGCCGTTCTTCGACGTGCTGCAGGTCACCGGGCGCCAGCGGGTGGAAATCCCGATGCTGCAACAGGATTCCGGTCGATACGTGATGGATCTGGATGCGCTCGACGCCGCATTCGCCGGCGGGGCCGGATCGATGATCCTGTGCAACCCGAACAACCCGCTGGGCACCGCGTTACGGGAGGACGAACTGCGGACGATCGTGGACATCGCGACACGCCACGACGCGCGGGTCATCGCCGACGAGATCCACGGACCGCTGGTGTACGAACGCCCACACGTCGCCGCCGCCTCGGTATCCGGCACCGCCGCCGACACCGTCGTCACGGTGATGTCGGCCTCCAAGGGGTGGAATCTGCCCGGCCTGATCTGCGCGCAGGTGATCCTGTCCAACGACCGCGACGTGCGCGACTGGGCCCGGATCAACAAGCTGCACCACCAGATGGGTGTCTCCACCGTGGGCATCCGTGCCAACATCGCCGCCTACAACCACGGCGCCGGCTGGCTCGACGAGCTGCTCGTCTACCTGCAGGCAAACCGCGATCACCTGGCGGCGACGCTGCCCGAACTGTGCCCGGGCGTGAAGATCAATACCCCGGAGGCCACCTACATGTCGTGGGTCGATTTTCGGGCGCTGAATCTATCGACCGAACCCGCGGAGCATCTGCTGTCCAAGGCCAAGGTGGCGCTGAACCCCGGCATCCCGTTCGGCGCCACAGTCGGCTCGGGTTTCGCGCGGCTGAACTTCGCCACCACCCGCGCGATCCTCGACCGTGCCATCAACGCGATCGCCGCCGCGCTACCGTGACCGCATGCCGTGTGTTTTCTGTGCGATCGTCGCCGATGAGGCGCCGGCCATCCGCATCTATGAAGATGTCGGCTACCTGGCCATCCTCGACATCCGCCCGTTCACCCGCGGCCACACGCTGGTGATACCGAAGAAGCACACCGTCGACCTCATCGACACGCCGCCGGAGACCCTGGCCGACATGGTGGCGATCGGACAGCGGATCGCCAAGGCCGCCCGCGCGACGGAGTTGGCCGACGCCACCAACGTCGGTATCAACGACGGGTCGGCCGCCTTCCAATCGGTGTTCCATATTCACCTGCACGTGCTGCCGCGGCGCAACGGCGACAAAATATCGGTAGCCAAGGGGATGCTGTTGCGCCGCGACCCCGACCGCGAGGCGACCGGCAAGATCCTGCGGGAGGCGTTGGCGCGGATCGACGCCGAGCGGTAATACTGGGCGGATGGCGTCCTGGATTGAACAGAGTTTGCTGCCAACGGTGTTGCGCGTGCACGACGCCGTTTACCAAAAGACGAACGGCTGGATCGGGCATAGGACACTGGGGATGCCCTGCCTCCTGCTGCACACCGTCGGCGCGAAGACCGGTCAGGCCCGCGTCAACTCGCTGACCTATGGCCGCGACGGTGGCGACTATCTGATCGTCGGCTCGAAGGCGGGCGCCCCGCAAGCGCCTGGCTGGTATCACAATCTTCGGAAGAATCCGAAGGTCGAAATCAACGTGGGACCAAAGCGTTTCGGCGTGACGGCCCGGCCGGTTCTGCCCGACGATCCTGATTACGACCGGCTCTGGCAGATCGTCAACAAGGTCAATGGCAACCGGTACACCGCTTATCAGAAGAAGACGACGCGTCCGATCCCCGTCGTGGTGCTAACTCCCCGCTGATTGCCCGTCTCCTCCTCGGCCGGTCCCCGGCCGCATCGTCGCCGGGCGACTAAAACAGCTCCTTGGCCAGCAGCTCCAGTGTGGTCTCACGAGCCGGAGCGGTAGCAGGGTCGGTGCCGCGATGCGCCGATGCGACCGGATGCACCATCACCTCGTCGACGTCGAACCGTGTCGCCAGCGCGTGCAGTTGGTCGGCGGCCTCGGCGGGTGTGCCGAGGACCGCGCGGTCGAGTCCGCCGCTGACGATGCGCTGCTGCTCGCGGGTCAGTTCGGCGCCGCGCGCGTCCTCGACGAGTTCCAGCGGCCCCAGCGGTTGCCCGGTCCGCAACCGGGCCATCATGTGCAGGTTCGGCAGCATCAATGCCGTTGCCTCTTCCCGGGTTTCGGCCACCACGGCGTTGACCGTCAGGAATGTCACCGGTTCGGCCGCCAGTTCGCTGGGCACGAACTGCGACCGGTAGAGCGCGAGCGCCTCCTCGGTGCCCTTGCCCGAGAAATGGTGGGCGAACACGTACGGCAGCCCCTTGGCCGCGGCCAGCCGCGCCGAATACAGCGACGAGCCGAGCAGCCACAGCTGCGGCTCGCTGGCGGCGGCCGGAGTGGCCTTGAGAATGTAGTCGCCGTCGCGCAATTGAACGGGCACTCCGCGGGCGCTCATCATCGCCCGCACGTGGTCGAGATACTCCGGAAATTGGTCGATGTCACGATCGTCTCGTCCGGCGGCGCCGCGCAACAGGATTGACGTCACCGGGTCCGAGCCGGGCGCCCGGCCGATGCCGAGATCGATGCGGCCCGGGGCGGCGGCCTCCAGCAGCGCGAACTGCTCGGCCACCGCCAGCGGTGCGTGATTGGGCAGCATCACACCACCCGAACCCAGCCGCAGCTGCGACGTCTGTGCCGCCAGATAGGCGATCAACACCGGCGGACTGGTCGCACCCACCGACGGCATGTTGTGATGCTCGGCAACCCAGTAGCGGGTGAAGCCCAGCCGGTCGGCGGTCTGCGCCAGGCGCACGGTGGCCGCGAGCGCATCCGCGGTGGTCTGGTCGGTGCGCACCGGGACGAGATCGAGCACGGAAAGTTGCATAGCTGGTCTAACGCTGGGAGTCATCGGGATAGTCCTGCGATCGCCGCGGCGCGGCCGAAGACGTCGTCGAGCATCTGCGTGGTCAGCTTGCCGGTGAAGGTGTTCTGCTGACTGGGGTGGTAGCAGCCCAGCAGCACCACCTCACCGTTGCCGGCACCCAAACTCACCTCGGCGAGGTGGCCGAACTTCGGCCGCGGCCGCGGAACCTGACCACCGCCGGAACGGATCATGTCCAACGCTGAGCGCCAGCCGAATCCGCCCAGCGCCACGATGACCAGGACGTCGCCGCCGGTCAGCCGCCACTCGGCGGTCAACCACGGCGCGCATGTCGCCCGTTCGGCGGGCGTCGGCGCGTTGTCCGGCGGCGCACACCGCACCGCGGCCACCACCCGGGTGCCGTTCAGCGTCAGACCGTCAGCGGCGTCCATGCTGGTCGGCAAGTTCGCCAAGCCGGCCCGATGCATGGCGGCATACAGCACATCCCCGGACCGGTCACCGGTAAAAACCCGACCGGTCCGGTTGGCGCCGTTCGCGGCCGGCGCGAGCCCGACGATCATCAGCCGCGGACGCTCGGCCCCCCAGCCCGGCACCGGCCGGCCCCAATACGGCTGGTCGGCGAACGACCGCCGTTTGGTCAGCGCGACTTCCTCCCGCCAGTCGACCAATCGCGGGCAGGCCCGGCACACCGACACCTCGGCGTCGAGCTGGGCCGGCGATTCGACGGCGAGAGCCATCGCGGCTACCTGCGCTTGCGCCGACGCGACCGCGGTGCGGGCGGTCGCCGGATCACCGGGCCAGCCGCTGCCGGGCCGCACCGGGGAATCGAAGAGCGCCCCGGTCCGTGGATGGGCGAGTTTCACCGCTCTAGCGCCCAGGAAGCTCCGGCCTTCAGGCCGGGGAGGAATGGGCGGTGTTGTCGTACCGTCAAGATAGCGTTTGCCGCGTGATCGTCGTTCGTTATCGGTACAGGTTGCGCCCCGGCGTGGCCGCGTTGACGGCATTGCTGCGAGAGTGGGACGGCTGCCGGTGGGTGTGGAATCAGGCGGTCGCACGGCTTAACGAGTCCGCTGAGTGGGTGAACGACGACGCGCTCACTGGCTGGCGGCGGGAGCATGACTGGCTGCGCGAGGGCTCCGTGGTGACGCAACAGCAGATGCTGCGAAACTTTCGCGCCAAGCGCGCCAAGGGCAAAGGGCGCCGCAAGTTCAAGTCCGGCAAGCGCAGTCTGCCGAGCCTGAACTACACCAGGCGGGGATTCGCCGTCAAAGGTGGCCGCTTGTGTTTGGCGGGTGGCCTGTCCATTCCCGTGGTGTGGTCGCGGGAATTGCCGTCCGAGCCGAGCAGTGTCCGCGTCTACCGAGACAGCATCGGGCATTGGTACGCCAGCTTCGTAGTGCGCCGCGACGACGCGGCGCTGCCGGTCTGCGACCGGGCCATCGGTATCGACTGGGGCGTGCACGCCGTGGCGACTACCACCGACCCTGAATACGACATGGCGCATGCGGAGTACGGCAAGCGTGCCAGCGCAGAGCTCGTACGTCGGCAGCGGACGATGGCGCGGCGCAAACCCAGCCGCGGAGAACGGGCGTCGAAGAATTACCTCGAGGCGAAACGCGCTGTCGCCAAGCTTTCTAAGAAAGTCGCCCGGCAGCGACAGGACAGGGCGCGTAAGTGGGCCACCAAAGTCGTCGCCAACCATGGGGCATTGGCCGTTGAAAACTTCAAGCCACGGTTCTTGGCCAAGTCTCGTATGGCGCGTAAGTCCGCGGACGGCGCCATCGGTGCGACCAAAGCGACGCTGATCGAGTATGCCCAGCGGGCAGGCCGGAAGGTGGTGTTGGTGCCGCCCGCCTACACGACGATGACATGCAGCGCTTGCGGCGCGAAAGCCAAGTCCCGCCTGCTGCTGTCGGAAAGGATTTTCGCCTGCGAGTCCTGCGGAATGACCCAGGATCGCGACCGAAACGCTGCCAGAGTCATTCTGGACAGGGCTGGTCTTTACCCTGCCGGTGCTGAAGCTGTAAGACATTCGGATCTCCATGAGGTTCGGGTGCTGGCGGAGCCGGGAATCCCCGCCCTTTAGGCGGGGAGATGTCAACACTCCACTGTGCACGATGAAATCGCTCGCCCGCCGGGCATGGCCGCTGATAGATTGCCTGCGCGAAGTGCCATGGCCACACCGTCCCCCGCGTATCAGCCGTCCCACCGGCCCATCTATCTCATCCTGTTCGCGGCGCTGGCCGCTGCGGCCGGCAACGGTATCTCGCTGATCGCGTTCCCCTGGCTGGTGTTGCAGCACAACGGCAGCGCATCCGATGCCTCGATCGTCGCGGGAGCGGCCTCGTTGCCGCTGCTGTTGTCCACCCTGATCGCCGGCACAGCGGTGGATTACCTTGGCAGAAGGCGTGTTTCGCTGATCTCCGATGCACTGTCGGCGACCACGGTGGCGGCGGTTCCGGTGCTGGCGATCGCCTTCGGGCACGGCAGCATTACCGTCGGCGTGCTCGCCGTGCTGGCGGCATTGGGCGCGCTGTTCGATCCCGCCGGCATCACGGCGCGGGAATCGATGTTGCCGGAGGCCGCGGCGAGCGCCGGGTGGACGTTGGACCGCACCAACGGTTTTTACGAAGCCATCTTCAACGTCGCCTACATCGTCGGCCCGGGCCTCGGGGGTCTGCTCATCGCCACCATCGGCGGCATCAACACGATGTGGGTCACCGCCGGTGCGTTCGGTGTCTCCATCCTCGCGATCGCCGCGCTGCGGTTGCCCGGCGCGGCAGCGCCACCGAGTGCAGCACGCCCCGAGGGGCTGTGGTCCGGGATGCTCGATGGGCTTCGCTTCGTGTGGAATCTCCGGGTGCTGCGCACGCTGGCACTGGTCGACCTGGCAATGACCGCTCTGTATCTGCCGATGGAAAGTGTGCTGTTCCCCAAGTACTTCACCGACCGACACGAGCCTGCGCATCTGGGGTGGGTGCTGGTGGCGTTGAGCATCGGCGGATTGGCCGGCGCGCTGGCGTACCCGCTGCTAATCCGTTACGTGAGCCGGCGGTGGACGCTGCTGACGGCCACCTTGACGCTGGGCGTGTGCACCGCGTTGATATCGACGCTTCCATCGCTGCCGGTGATCCTGTTGCTGTGCGCGCTCATCGGACTCGTCTACGGCCCGATCGCCCCGATCTACAACTACGTGATGCAGTCCAAGTCCCCGCCGCAGCTGCGCGGCCGGGTGGTCGGCGTCATGACGTCGCTGGCCTACGCCGCAGGCCCACTGGGCTTGATGCTGGCCGGGCCGCTGACCGATGCCACCGGGCTTCGGATGACGTTTCTGGTGCTGGCCATTCCGATGATCGCCATCGGCCTGGTGTCCCTTCGGCTTTCCTCGCTGCGGGAGTTGGACGAGTCGTCTGCCGTCGAGTAGGCGCGGTGTCCGTAGGATCGCGTTCATGGGCGCCGATGTGCTGGCCGGCCTGATCGCCGAGCTGCCCGAGGGGATGGTGGTCACCGACCCCGCGGTGACCGAGTCCTACCGGCAAGACCGTGCCTTCGACCCATCCGCCGGAAAGCCGATGGCCGTGGTGCGTCCGCGGCGTACCGAAGAAGTGCAGACCATCCTGCGATGGGCCAGCGCTCATCTCGTCCCGGTGGTGACACGCGGCGCGGGCACCGGCCTGTCCGGCGGCGCCACCGCCGTGGACGGCGGGATCGTGCTGTCCACCGAAAAGATGCGCGACATCGACGTCGACCCGGTCACCCGCACCGCGGTGTGCCAACCCGGATTGCTTAACGCCGAGGTGAAAAAGACGGTCGCCGAGTATGGGCTGTGGTATCCGCCCGACCCGTCGTCGTACGAGATCTGCAGCATCGGCGGCAACATCGCGACCAACGCCGGCGGACTGTGCTGCGTGAAATACGGCGTCACCACCGACTACGTGCTTGGCGTTCAGGTGGTGTTGGCCGACGGCACCGCGGTCCGGCTCGGCGGCCCGCGGCTCAAAGACGTCGCCGGCCTGAGCCTGACCAAGCTGTTCGTCGGTAGCGAAGGCGTGCTGGGCGTGATCACCGAGGTCACGCTGCGCCTGGTGCCGCCGCAACAGCCGTTGAGCACGGTGGTCGCCAACTTCGCGTCGGTGGAAGCCGCCGCCGAGGCAGTGCTCGCGGTGACCGCACGGCTGCGCCCGGCGATGTTGGAGTTCATGGACTCGGTCGCGATCAACGCGGTCGAAGACAAGCTGCGGATGGGCCTGGACCGCGGCGCCGCCGGACTGCTGCTGGGCGCCTCCGATGAACGCGGCAACGGCGGAGCCGAAGACGCCGAGTTCATGGTCGGCGTGTTCAGCAAATGCGGTGCAACCGAAGTGTTTTCGACCGATGACCCGGAGGAGGGCGAGGCGTTCGTCGCCGCCCGCCGGTTCGCGATTCCAGCGGTCGAAGCCAAGGGTCCGCTGCTGCTCGAAGACGTCGGGGTGCCGCTGCCCGCGCTGGCCGACCTGGTCGGTGGTATCGCACGTATCGCCACCGAACGGGAGCTGGTGATCTCGGTGATCGCTCACGCCGGCGACGGCAACACCCATCCGCTGATCGTGTACGACCCCGCCGACGCTGCCATGAAGGAGCGCGCCGAGGCGGCCTACGGGGAGATCATGGATCTTGCCATGCACCTCGGCGGCACGATCACCGGCGAACACGGTGTCGGGCGGTTGAAACGTCCCTGGCTGGCCGGCTATCTCGGACACGAGGCCATGGCGCTGAATCAGCGCATCAAAGACGCGCTGGACCCGCTGGGCATCCTGAACCCGGGCGCAGGCATCTGATACCTCCCGTCGACTCTTCGCCGGCATAGCGCCGTCGGTTTCGAATTCAGGCCCCACACTGGCCGGTTGCTTCTGCGCTGCTGTCGCAGAACGGTAGATGCGGCATACCGCCCATGGTGAGCTGCAGGAGCTGACCCGGCGAGCCGGCGGCGAGCGTGGCGGTCACCGGCTCGCCGATGGCGTGCTTCGCTGGATCGGAACTGGCAGTGACGCTTCCGCTGGCCACGCCGTCCAAGGCGGATGTCAACGTGAAGGTGAGGGTGCCGGTCGGCGCATCGGCGTCCGAGCAACCCGGACAGACCGTGAGGTCCGGGTAGGTATCGACGCCCGTGCCAGCATTGTCGATCACGAGCTTCTCCCCGTGCTTTTGCCAGGTCCCGACGAAGGGGGCAATGCCGGGAACGTCGGCGCTGGCTGATGGCACGAAAACCATTGCGGCGGTTCCCAATCCCGCGAGTACGATCTTCATTTCATCCTTTCCTCAGAAGTCAGAAGGCATGTACCCCGGCCTGGATTTCGCCCATGGGTGCGGCGACGATTCCCAGCCCTGCGGACGAAATGCCCCTCTGACCCCGGTGAAGTTCACGCGCGCATCGCACACGAACACCTTGCGGCACATCGACCTCCGATGCTCAATGCCCGCTCAGTATGAAGGAACGTTTTTGGATGTAGGTTCTGAAACAACATGGCAGACAGCGACACCTCGAACAGCCACTTCGCAGAATTCTCATCAAAACGGCGGACGCGCTTTTCTCAACTTCGTGACGGATCCTAGAACCGTACGGTTATCCACAACTTCGGAGACTCGACCCGCCAGCCCGGCTTCGGCGCAGCGACCACGCCGATGACAGCCGCGCAGATGCAACGGGATTGACCCAGTGATAGAAGAAATGGGGCCTGGGCGCTATGCGAGACTGTTTCGACGAAGAATCCGACGTGGATGATGGCGTCGGGGTGGCTGGCAGCCAGGAGCGCCATCGCCTGCTGCTTCTCGCTCTCCACTTGAGGTATCGGCACCTCGGTGAGGATTTTCAGGCCAGCTGCGTGGCAGGCCGCACGGGTCGTTCGTAAGTACTCGTTGCCGATCAAGCATGGGCGGCCATAGGCATTCGGGGCTATTCCGAGCAGGAGCATTTCGAGCAGGAGCATTTCGCGACGACCGACCCCGACGTGCTTAACGTCAAGCTGACAACCGATCCCGGGCGCCTGCTGTATCCAATCCTGGAAGCGGTCCACCTGCTGACCGACGTTGGGGAGCTACTGCAGCAGCGTTCCCAAGTGGCGCTGAGATCTCCACGCGGGTTCCGCTGTGGGGGTACGTATGTAGAGCTTGGCGACTGTGCCAAACAACTATAAGGACAGCATCCGCGACGACGAATACGTCGCGCGCGTCCGCAGGCACGCGCCGTCCTCGCTGATACCCCTGCTAGCGGCGGCCGCCGCCGAGTACTCCGCGCCCGGCTCCTGGCAAAAGCGCCCTTGGCAGAAGTTCACGCCGTGGGCGCTGGCAGACATCGGCCGTATCAGCAAGCGACCGCATCATTTGAGGTGCAATTCGAGGACACGTGTCGCGTTTAGGGGAGCCGTTCGTGGATTTCCATGGCCAGGCACAACTCCGCCAGTTGCCGGGGCACGGTGAGTAAGCGGCCACTGCGCTGCTCGATACGGCGCAGTCGGTGCCGGACCGTGTTGGGATGGCAGTACAGCGCTTCTGCGGTTTGCGCGACGTTGCCTGCATGGTCGACCCAGGCCTGAAAAGTTGTGAACAAGATGTCTTTGTCTTCGGCCGCCATGTCGTCGAAGCAGCCCAGGATGATGGTTTCCACCTTGCTGGTCACCTCGGGGGCGCCGACAGCCGCCACCCCGAGCAGCGAGTCGTCGAATACCGTCACGTTTGCCCCGGATGGCTTTCTGGCGTTGAGCGCGAACCGCGCGTAGCGCAGGGCTTGAGCGGTGTCGGAGAGATTGTCGAACGCGGGGCTGACCCCCAGCGGTGTAGTGGCCACCCGGCCCAGCAGTTGCAGCAGGGCGTCATGGGCGGCTTTAGACCCGATGTGGGCGATGCCGATCTGCAGATCGGGCAGCAGACGCCACGCCGAGGACACGTCGACGCTGCTGAGCATTCCTGCGATACCGCGAAGGGCCTGCTTGCCCACGGCCGGGGACTCGGCGGCGATCACGACGTAGGGTCCGCGCTGCGGCAACCGCAACAGTTCGGCGATTTCCCAGGTGCTCCGGTTGTCGAAGATGCGGCCCTCCAGCAGCGCTTCGGCCAGCGCGGCCCGCTCGGCTTCGTCTTCAAGCACCGCCTGCATGGCCTGCTCACGATAGGCGACGGCCATGGCATTGGTGTATAGATCCTGTGCCTGCCAAACGCGCTCGGTGGCCGCGATCAGCGCGTCGCGGCTGATGCGGCCCGGTTGAAGCCTCGCCAGATCCGAGATCGCGTCCCATGTGTGGTGCAAACCGACCCGATAGCCATCCATGACGGCGGGCAGCGGCACGCCATCGGCCGCTCGTTTGGCGCCCAGCGTCACCGCCGGCGAGGTATCGAACGACCGGCGCCCCTGGAGGCCTTCGAAGACAAAGCGAAGGTTGTCCGTGCACGTGGTCAGCAGCTCGTCGTCGGAGATTACGCGGGTGTTTTTGTAGAAGTCGATGCTGGATCGTATTGCTGCGGCGATCTCGCGGCCGAGCTCCTCCACCCGACGACCCAACTCCGATCCGATCTCGGACACCTGCGCGTCTATTTCGCTGGACGGCGAAGCCGTGCGACCTGATGGTTTCCCCCAGTCACGTGCCGGCATGGCCATCAGCTTAGATCCCATTTCCGCTGATGGGAGCCGGTTCATATCGGTCACGCTGCACCACCTGCGCACCCGCGCACACCAGCGACCTGATCGGGGCCAATTGCGTGGGCCGCAGCAGTGGGAGTGTTGGGCAGGGCTCCTTGGGCGGCGCGGATGGCGTCTGGGTCGACGCCGGTTCCGCGCAGGATGTAGGCGGCGCCCACGGCGATGAGCATCCCCAGTGGCGGCGCGGTCAGGTAGATCCACACCTGCTGGAGGACAGCGTCGAAAACAACGTCGTCAGAACGGATGTCGCCGACGATCGGCAGCGCCCGCCCGCCGGCCTCCACGATCGCCGCGGTCGGCGAATAAACGGTACCCGGCAGTTTCGCGTGCGCCTGAGCTGTCTTGGCGAGCATGGCGATATCGGCGCGTCGCGGGCTGCGCGCAGCGCGATGGCCAGACCGATGCCGGCTGCCTCCCGACATCAGAATCGTCTTGCCGGCAACTGATGCCACGGCGTCCCCTTCCGGTCGCGATGCCGACGGCCACACAACGCCGCCACAGCTGCTGACAATGCTGGCCATCGCGTCGTGCGACGTCGATGGAGCCGGCCACAACATCGACGAATTTCCAATGTATCTGCGAACAACGATCCTGCCCCGGGATCGCGGTGGTTCAGTCCGATGCGGGCCGCTCTCGGCAGTCGCACGTCGATTTCGAACGCCTGGCAGAGCTCAGCTAGATTCAGGCCGGCAGGACAGTTGGCTTGGCCGGCAAGATGCGATCGAACTGTGCCAGGCATTCGGGAGGCTCCTGCGTGCTCGTCGCTGTCACGTGTTTCGTTGGGTGGCGACGTATGCCATTAGTTCCTTAGATAGCAGACTGAAACCGCCACCGCCGTCGCCGCGATCCTCAATCCCATAGCACGACACCAGGTTTCGGATGCGACCATCGCGCGCCATCCGTGACGGATAGTGCGGCGGTTGCGGTGGGCCATCGGTGGCGGAGCTGTCGAGCCATGAGATGGTGTCCGGAGACGAGTCCGGCCAAGACGTCGGGCGCAGAAACATCGACGGCGTGTGGCTGAACTCCACGGATTCACGTAGCCGCGTGAAGCTACCTGAGGGTGTTTCCTGATCGACGGCGTGCTCGACCAAATCGTCCATGGTGATCGGCGCATATTCCTCGGCCTCAACGGGTTCGATAAGGCTTGAACCCAGCATGGCGCACCGCGTCAACGACACCCCTACCTTCCAGTAGCCGCCCTTTTCTTCGCGCTCGGACAGGGCCGCCACCACGCCGATGGCTCCCAGATACCCGGTCAAGTAGTCGTTCATCAGCGCGGCGATCACCGTCGGCTCGGGCAGGCCCGTCGAATTCGCGTGGATAATCCCGGCGACCGACTGCGCGATCTGTTCCAGTCCCACTCGCGCCGCCCAGGGTGTGCCGGCCGCGTACGCCGACACCTCGGCCCGAACCAGGTTGGGGTTGATCTCCCGCAGGGTCTGCTCGGTTAAGCCGGCTCGCTCCAGCGCACCCGGGCGCAGGCTGTCGACGAGCACATCGGCGTCGGCGAGCAGTTGCCGAAACCGGGTCGCGCCCGAACGGCTTTTGATATCGGTGGAAATGTTGCGTTTGCCCCAGCTGACGTCCATCCACAGCGGTGTTATCCAGTCGCCCAGCGGTGGCTGCACCTTGATGACGTCGGCGCCCTGCTCGGCCAGCAGCCGCCCGATGGTGGGGCCCGCCACCAGATGAGTGAGCTCGAGAACTCGCACACCTTCCAGCGGCCGGTGGCGCGCTGCGCCCAATTGCCGCTGACGCACGCTACCCACCTGCTCGAGGTCGATCATCTCGTGTTGGGCGGTCGCCGCACCCTGGGGGTGGGCGAGCCATTCGTCGAGGCTGCGCACCATGCCCAGCGGCAGACCAAGGGCGACCTCGTCCTCGATCTGCTCTGCGGGTTTCTTTTCCACCGCCGCCGCGATCGCCTGCGCGGTGTTGGCGCAGTCGAAATACTTCAGCAAGCCGTCGCGCAGATGGGGATGCAGTCCGATCATCGTGACGTACCGGCCGTCCGCTGCCCTATACGTGCCGTTGTCGGGACCCAGCGGCCAGGTGTCCATGAGCGTGCCGTAGCCGTTCAGAAAGTGCAGCTGGATCGAGTTGAGCAAAAACCCGCAACGCCTGCGGTTCAACGTCATGGTCTGGCTGGGCAGGCCCCGCTGGGCGCCGATGTGCTCGACGACCGAGCCCCACGCGGCCATCACGCCGACCGCGTAGTCGTGCGCCTTTACCGGGCTTTTGATGTACGACAGGCCGGGTTCGACCGTGATCTTCGCCGGATCAACCCGAAACGGCAGCGCTGTGCCGACCGCCTCGTAAGCCTTCCGCTGGAATGGATGAGTAATCATGTTCCTTGCCTTTCAGTAGCGATCGCCGGATTCGGGAAACCGTGGCTCAACGTCGAGCCGACACCCAGTCGCTGCTGACCGGCTCGGTCTCCGGCGGTAACCCGATCGTTCAACGAGGCGGCGACGACTGTCGATGTCTCCGCTGACAACGCTTCTCGCCCACCGATGTCATCGCCAACAACATCGGCCGCCGGCGGCAACGCAACGGTCACCTGTCGTCGTGGCGCCCAACGTCGCGTAGGCCCACCGGTAAGACACGATTTCCTCGCCGGGCGGTCCCCACCACCTGTCGGCTAAACATCGACGGCCGAGCGAGAACGGCGGTGAGCGCAACAGCAGATCCGCACCGGCAGGCAACGTTGTTTCCAGAGACACCGATCGGGGCCCGACGTTGTCACCGGCGCCATCGACCGCGGGTGCGCTACCGCGAAAGACTGTGGCCATGACAAACACTAACTCCGCCAAACCATTTGGCCCCCTTTGGAAATCTGCACTCATCTCCGGTGTGCTCGGCGTGGTACTGAGAGTGCTTGTGCTGATCTGGCCCGGGATATCAATCCTGGCGGCCGCGGTGCTGTTCGGCGTGTATCTGCTTGTCACCGGCATCGCGCAGGTGATCTTCGCGTTCAGCGTGCACGTCACGACGGGCACACGAATCCTGCTGTTCCTCAGCGGCGCGGCATCGCTGATCCTGGCTGTACTGGCCTTCCGCCACTTCGGTCAGGGATACGCAGTTCTGTTGCTCGCCATATGGATCGGGATCGGGTTCATCTTCCGCGGTGTCGCCACGGCCGGGTCGGCGATCAGTGAGCCAGGCCTTCCCCGAAGAGGATGGGCGATCTTCACCGGGGTGGTCAGCATCGTCGCGGGCACCGTGGTCCTCGCGTGGCCGTTCGATTCAATCGTCATACTCGCCTTTGTCACCGGCATCTGGCTGGTCGTGATCGGCATCGTCGAAATCGTGTCTGCATTCCAGATCCACAAGGCGGCCAAGGTGTTCGACAACGCCGACCACCGACTCGACACCGTCCACGCCGCCTAATCCGCGTCTGCACGGCGGTCGTCGATCGCCGATGAAACCCGTTGGCACCGTCATTGACGAGTCACCAGCCGACCATCACCCAATGAGAGGAATCACTATGAGCACCAATACTTCAACCACATCTCGCACATCAACCCTGCCTTCCACGTCTGGTGGGTTCGATGTGGACACTCACTTCCGATCCGTCATGAACGACCTCGGGCTGTCACCGGCCGACACCGGAGGCACCATCACGTTCGTTGGCGAGGATCCGATCTTCCCGAGCGCCCACCGGCTGGGAGCCTGCATCAGCGTCCCAATCATGGCCGGGGCGGCCGGAATCGCGGATATCTGGCGCCAGCGCAGCGGCCGCGGCCAAGACCTGAGCATTGACCTGCGCAAGGCCATCCACGGCATCAACCCCATGTACAAATTCATGCCCACGGTGAACGGATACCCCTATCAGCTGCCGTATTGGGTCGATAACCCGATGGGGTTCGACTTGTACCTCACCAGGGACAGCCGGTGGTTTCTGCCGACGGGGGCCTACCCGCGCCTGCTGCAGAACATGTGCACGTTCCTTCGCTGCTCACCGGACAAGGACAGCATCGCCAACGCCGTGTCCAAGTGGGACGCAATGGACCTCGACGAGGCAGCCGCCGACAAGGGGCTCGTCTTCGCGGTCTGCCGCTCGGCCGAGGAGTGGGCCAATCACCCTCAAGGTGAACAACTAGCCGATAGGCCGTTGGTGGAGATCGTCAAGATCGGCGACAGCGAACCCGAGCCGTTCACCCCGGCTCCACGTCCGCTGGCCGGGCTGCGGGTGCTGGCCGCCACCCACGTCATCGCCGGCAACGTGATGGCCCGCACGCTGGCCGAGCACGGGGCCGAAGTGCTGCAGATCGCTCACCCCGAAGAGTTCGAGAACGAGGGCCTCATCCTCGACCCCTGCGTCGGGTTCCGCTCGACCTGGCTTGATCTGAACCAGCCCGAAGCCCGCCACAAGGCTTACGAACTCGCCGCCGGCGCCGACGTGTTCGTGGAGAGCTACCGAACCCGGAAAATTTCCAACCTGGGACTATCCCCAGAGGAACTCGCAGAGCGCCGCCCCGGCATCGTCTACGCCTCGGCGCGCTGCTACAGCTACGACGGGCCATGGGCCAACCGCGCCGGCTTCGACATGGAGGCACTGTGCGTAACGGGGTTCGCCGAAGAAGAAGGAACCCCCGACCGACCGGCCTTCCCCCCGACACACGTCATGAACGACTTCATCGCCGGCTACCTCGGCGCGGCCGGCATCCAGGCCGCCCTCATCCGCCGGGCCAAAGAAGGCGGCAGCTACCACGTCCGCGTCAACCTGGCACGCTGCGCGATGTGGTTCATGTCGCTGGGCAAGTTCGACAAGAACGCCCCAGCACCCACCGGCGAGCAGCATCAGATCCTGGCGCCCGACACCATCACCGCCCAAACCCCCTACGGGGAACTGCACCGACTCGCCCCGCCCGTAAAGTTCTCCGAGACCAAGGGATACTGGGAAGACCCGATACTGACCGTGCGGGGCTCGAGCAAGCCGCAATGGAAGAACACTTGACCCATCGGGCGCCCGCACCTGAGGCAACCTGGCGACCTGTTTGTCGGAGCACCGCTTCGAAGCTAGCCCTCCGAGTAGGTGTTAGCGATGTCCACAATGCGGCCACAAAGCCGAATACGTAGCTTTGCTAATCAGATTCTCACCGTTGCCGCGGATCCGCCATATTGACGTTACGAAGATGAGAATTCCGCCATGTTGGATGAGAACCTTCAGCAGGAGTGACCCGCGTGCGGAGATGACGCCGCGCTGTTGACACATGCGTCATGTTGTCGTACGAATAAGACATGCCGACGACTCTGTCTCACGAGCCTCGCTTCCAATTGGCGACCGCCGAGACCTGGCCCGACCCGTGGCCGATGTACCGCGCGCTACGCGATCACGATCCGGTGCACCACGTCGTCCCGCCGAAACACCCCGAGGACGACTACTACGTCCTGTCCCGGCACGCCGACGTCTGGTCCGCGGCCCGCGACCACGAGACGTTCTCCTCCGCCAAGGGGTTGACGGTCAACTACGCCGACCTGGAAATGATTGGGCTGAAAGACAATCCACCGTTTGTGATGCAAGATCCTCCGGTGCACACCGAGTTTCGCAAGCTGGTGTCGCGCGGATTCACCCCGCGTCAGGTCGAGGCGGTAGAGCCCAAGGTGCGCGAGTTCGTCGTCGAGCGCCTCGAGCAGCTGCGCGCCAACGGCGGCGGCGACATCGTCACTGAACTGTTCAAGCCACTGCCGTCGATGGTCGTCGCACATTATCTCGGCGTGCCCGAGGAGGATTGGACACAGTTCGACGGCTGGACCCAGGCGATTGTCGCGGCCAATACGGCCGAAGGCGGCGTTGCGGGCGCGCTGGAAACCGTCGGCGACGCGGTCGGGTCGATGATGGCCTACTTCACCCAGCTGATCGAGCGGCGACGGACCGATCCCGAGGACGACACCATCTCGCACCTGGTCGCCGCCGGAGTCGGCGCCGATGGCGACGTCGCCGGCACGCTGTCGATTCTGGCATTCACGTTCACCATGGTGACCGGCGGCAACGACACCGTCACCGGCATGCTGGGTGGCTCGATGCCGCTGCTCCACCAGCGACCTGACCAGCGAGAGTTGTTGGCGGACAGCCCCGAACGCATCCCGGACGCCGTCGAGGAATTGTTGCGACTGACCACCCCGGCGCAGGGGCTGGCGCGCACAGTCACCCACGACGTGACGATCGGTGACACCACGATTCCGGCCGGACGCCGGGTGTTGCTGCTGTACGGGTCGGCCAACCGCGACCAACGCATCTACGGACCGGACGCCGACGAGCTCGACGTCACCCGGTGCCCGCGCAACATCCTGACCTTCAGCCACGGCGCACACCATTGTCTGGGCGCGGCCGCGGCACGGATGCAGTCGCGCGTTGCGCTGTCCGAATTACTCTCCCACTGCCCACATTTCGAGGTCGACGAGGACGGCATCGTATGGGCCGGCGGAAGCTATGTGCGGCGTCCGCTGTCGGTCCCGATTCGGATCGCGTCCTGATGGCGGCCAACGACTGGCTCTCGGAGCGTCGCATCGAGGTAGCCGCCGATCGCATTCTCGACGCCGCCGAGGAGCTCTTCACCCGCCACGATCCCGGTTCGGTGGGGATGAACGAGATCGCCAAGGCCGCAGGCTGTTCCCGCGCGACCCTGTACCGCTACTACGAAAACCGCGAGGCGTTGCGAACCGCGTATGTCAACCGCGAGACCTACCGGCTCTTCGACGCGATCAAAGAAAAGATCAGTGGCATTACCGACCCACGCGAACGACTCGGCGCGGGCATCGCCACCACCCTCCGTCTGGTCCGGGAAAGCCCCGCGCTGTCGTCGTGGTTTGCCACCACGCAGCCGCCGATCGGTGCTGAATTGGCCGAGCGGTCCGACGTGATCACCGCGCTGGCTGCGGTGTTCGTCAATTCGCTCGGCGCCGACGACTCGGCGGTCGTGGAAAGCCGGGGTCGCTGGCTGGTCCGGGTGATCACGTCGCTGCTGATTTTTCCGGGCCGCGACGTGGCCGACGAGCAGGCGATGGTCGAGGAGTTCGTCGTCCCGATCGTGGTGCCGGTCGAGCAGCCGGCCGGCCATACCGCTTGACGACGTTGGGGTCTCAGCTGCGCACGCGGGTGAAGCGGTGCAGCAGCCAGGCCAGCGGGATGGTGATCACTATCGTCGCCACAAACAGGCCGATCATCGAGCCAGTGTAAATGTGATCCTGCATGATGTAGACCATCGCGAATTCCATCGTTATCAAGTGGATCAAGAAGATCTCATAGGAGATCTCGCCGAGCCACACCATAGGCCGGCTCGCGAGAAACCGGGAGTACCAGCCCTCGTTGCCGAGCGCCAGCGGCGCCACGGTCAGCGCGGCGATCGCCGCGTAGAACACCGCTTTGTACAGCGCTTGCGACAGGCCAAGAGGCGATGTCGTCGGATCCCCCGCGATCGGCGTCGAGGCGATGAAGTAGCAGATGACCGCAAGCGGCAACGCGATGAAGGCGTAGCAGCGCACTCCCATTTTCTGCAGCACGGTCAGGCTCATGCCGGCGATAAACCAGATCAGGTAGGTGGGCAGCCATAGCCGCATCCCGCTGGGCACCGACGTCGTCAGGTGCACCACGATCAGCCATGCCGGAGAGATGAGCGCCAGCGCGCCAAGGCCTAACAACAGCAGCCTCGGCCGCCATTGCCGCCGGCACAGCACCACCAGCAACAAATAAGCCAACAGCGGAAGCACCACGTAGAAGGCGGCTTCCACCGCCAGGCTCCACATCTGGGTCAGACCCTGATGCAAATACCCCCGCATGTAGTTGAACGTATAGATCTGCGTCAACGTCAGGTTGCGGAACAACCCGATCCAGGTGTGGCCGAAATTTGGCCCGGCCGTTCGGAAGTGATAGATGACGTACGCGATCAGCACCGTGATGATGTAGGCCGGCATGATGCGCCGGACCCGGTGCCGGGCGTAGCGGCGGATCGATGGCTCCGGGCGACCGGCAGCGACCGATTTCACCCATGGCCGAAACAACAGGTAACCGGACAGCACAAAGAAAATCGGGACGCCCATCTCCATCCGGGAACAGACCAGGCCGTAATAGCCTTCGATGTACTTGCCGGTGGTATATGCCGCGTGGGTCGCGACAACGAGAAGGGCGGCGACAGCGCGGATTCCCGTCAGCGACGCGACCCGGTCCGGGCCGGAGACCTGTTCGAGCCCTCCCTGGGCCATAGCGTCGGCTCGGGTCATCCGGCGTGTTCCCGCCGCTTCGGGCCACGGCTACCACGGTTGGGGTTGTCCGGCCCCCGATCCGGCTGCAGGTTGATCAGCAAACCGGAAATACGAGTGCGCTCAAGAGCTTTGAGCGTTTCGCGGGATAACTTGGCGGGCAACTCCACCAGTGAGAAGTCAGGCTTGATGGTGATGTGGCCGAAATCGCTTCGATGCAAACCGCCTTCGTTGGCGATAGCGCCCACGATCGCGCCCGGGCCGACCCTGTGTCGCTTCCCGACGGCGATACGGTAGGTGGCAAAACCCTTCTTGGGACCCTCGCCCGCCTTACGGACGGACTTGGCCGGGCGGTCCTGACGCTCTTTGGGACGCCGCTCCGGCGGCGGCTCAGGTGACATGAGGAAGGCTTCGCCGTCGCGCGATTGCAGCGCCAGCGCCGCCGCGATGTCGGCCATCGGGACGTCGTGGTCGCGCTCGTAGTCCTCGACCAGGCGGCGGAACAACTCGAAGCCGGGCGAGCCGAGACTGTCGGTGATGGAATCGGCGAATTTCGCCACCCGCTGCGCGTTGACGTCCTCGACGCTGGGCAATTCGGCCTCGGTGAGCTTCTGCCTCGTCGCCTTCTCTATCGCCTTGAGCAGGTGGCGCTCTCGCGGCGAGACGAACAGCAGCGCGGCACCCGACCGCCCGGCCCTGCCGGTGCGCCCGATCCGGTGCACATACGACTCGGTGTCGTGCGGGATGTCGTAGTTGAGCACATGCGATATCCGCTCGACGTCCAATCCGCGCGCTGCGACATCGGTGGCAACCAGGATGTCGAGTCCTTTTGCGCCGCCCTCCTTCAGCGCGGCGATGGTCCGCTCGCGCTGGCTCTGCGGAATATCGCCGTTGATCGCCGCCGCGTTAAACCCGCGGGCGCGCAGCCTTTCGGCTACCTCTTCGGTCGCCTGCTTGGTGCGGACGAAGACGATCATCGCCTCGAACGGCTCGACCTCCAGAACCCGGGTCAGCGCGTCCATCTTGCGCGGACCGGCGACCTGGATGTAGCGCTGCGAAATGTTGTCGGCGGTAGCGGTTTTCGCCTCGACCTTGATTTCGGTCGGGTCGTGCAGATACTTGGCCGTCAGTTTGCGGATCGGTGGCGGCATGGTCGCGGAGAACAGCGCGACCTGCTTGTACTCTGGGGTCTCGGACAGGATCCGCTCGACGTCTTCGGCGAAGCCCATGGTGAGCATCTCGTCGGCCTCGTCGAGCACCAGGTAGTCGATTCGGGAGAGATCCAACGTTCCGCGTTCGAGGTGGTCGATGACACGGCCCGGAGTGCCGACCACCACCTGCGCGCCACGTTTGAGGCCGGCCAGTTGCACCGCGTACGACGACCCGCCGTAGATCGGCAACACATTGATCCGTGGCAGGTGGGCGCCGTAGCGGCTGAACGCCTCGGCGACCTGCAGCGCCAGCTCGCGGGTCGGCGCCAGCACCAGCGCTTGCGTCGCTTTGTTGTTGGTGTCGATCTTGGACAGGATCGGGATCGCGAAAGCGGCTGTCTTGCCCGTCCCGGTCTGTGCCAGCCCCACCACGTCCGACCCGGCCATCAAAGCCGGAATCGTCGCCGCCTGAATCGCCGACGGTGACTCGTATCCAACGTCGGCGACGGCCTGCAAGACCGAGGGGTGGATTTGCAGGTCGGCAAACGTCGCGGGGGCGCGGTCCGGTGAGGCCATTTCGAGAAAAAGTCTAGAGCGTGGTCAAACAACGCGCGGCCACGCCTGCCACGTCGACGGGGCCGGTCGGGGTACGGTGCCACCTTGTGTGGACACGACACTGCGGTGTCCTGCGGTTGGCTGGGCTTGCCGCCGCCGCACTGATCGCCGCGACCGTGACCGGCTGCGGGTCGGGTGACTCGACCGTCGCCAAGACGCCGCAGGCGACGACGGCCGGTCCGACCTCCGCGGCCCGCGCACCGGGCCCGCCGGCCGCGGCCCCAACCAGCAGCACCTCCGCAGCCCCCGACCCCTGCGCGATCAACCTCGGCGCGCCCGCGATCGCCCGGGCGGTGTCGGAACTCCCCCGCGATCCCCGCAGCCAGCAGCCGTGGAACCCCGAGCCGCTGGCCGGCAACTACAACGAATGCGCCCAGTTATCAGCGGTGATCGTCAAGGCCAATACCAACGCCGAGAGCCCCAACACCAGGGCGGTGATGTTTCATCTCGGCAAGTTGATACCGCCGCAGGGAGCGCCCGAGACCTTTGGATTCAACGGGATCGACACCTCGCAGTGCACCGGCGACACGGTGGCGTTGGTGTACTCCGGCGGTATCGGCCTGCCCAGCGTCGTGAAGTTCCGCTGGAACGGTAACGGGGTGGAGCTGATCGCCAACGCCGGACACTAACGAAGCCTGCGAGTCCTGTCGGTCCGTCGGCCTACAGTGGCTGCTGTGTTCATGGCAGGCGACAGCATCATCTACAGCGCGTCGGATCTCGCGGCCGCCGCTCGCTGTGAATACGCCCTGCTCCGGAATTTCGACGCACGGCTCGGCCGCGGTCCCGGCGTCCTCGTCGAGGACGAATTACTAGCGCGCACCGCCGCTCTCGGTGACGAGCACGAGCGACGCCGGCTCGAACAGCTGCGGGAGGAATGCGGCGACGGGGTGGTCGTGATCGGCCATCCGGCCTACACCGTTGCCGCGCTCACCGCCGCCGCCGCGGCAACGCGACGAGCCATCGACGCCGGCGCGCCGGTGGTGTATCAGGCCACGATGTTCGATGGCCGCTTCGTTGGCTTCGCCGACTTCCTCGTCCGCGATGGAGACCAGTACCGGGTTTCCGACACCAAGCTGGCCCGCTCGGCGAAGGTCACCGCGCTGCTTCAGATCGCGGCCTACGCGGATACCTTGAGCCGCTCGGGGATCCCGGTATCTCCGGAAGCCGAGTTGGTGCTCGGCAACGGTAAGGCGCTGCGCTACCGCGTCGACGAGCTGATCCCGGTCTACTCCGAACAGCGGGCGAGATTGCAGCGACTGCTCGATGAGCACTACGCCGAGGGCACACCCGTGCGCTGGGGAGACGAGCGAGTACACGCATGCTTCCGATGCCCAGCCTGCGAGGAACAGGTGCGCGTAACCGACGATCTGCTGCTGGTCGCGGGCATGCGGGTAAGTCAGCGCACCAAGCTGCTCAACGGGGGCATCAACACGCTGGCCGAACTGGCCGGCCACGCCGGACCTGTTGCCGATCTGCCGGCCCGCACGCTGGACAAGCTGGTAGCGCAGGCCAAACTTCAGGTCCGCCAACGCGATACCGGCACACCGCAGTTCGAGGTTGCCGACCCGCAGCCATTGGCACTGCTGCCCAATCCCGACGACGGGGATCTGTTCTTCGACTTCGAGGGCGACCCGCTGTGGACGGCCGACGGCGCCGATTGGGGCCTGGAGTATCTGTTCGGCGTCTTGGAAGGCGGCCGGTCGGGGCGTTTCCATCCGTTGTGGGCACACGACCGCCACGACGAGCGCAAGGCATTGGTCGACTTCCTCGCGCTGGTGGCCAAGCGGCGCAGGCGCTATCCGAACATGCACATTTACCACTACGCCTCGTATGAGAAGACGGCGCTGCTGCGCCTTGCCGGACGCCATGGCGTCGGGGAAGACGACGTGGACGAGCTGCTCCGCAGCGGGACTCTGGTCGACCTGTATCCGATTGTGCGCAAAAGCATTCGCGTCGGGAGCGAATCGGTCGGCCTGAAGGCGCTGGAGCCGCTGTACATGGGCTCGCAGCTGCGCTCCGGTGATGTCACCACGGCGGCCGACTCGATCACCCAGTACGCGCGATACTGCCAGCTGCGGAGCAACGGCCAGTCCGACGAGGCAGCGACCGTGCTGAAGGAGATCGAGGACTACAACCTCTACGACTGCCAATCCACCCGTTCCCTGCGGGACTGGCTGCTGATCCGGGCATTCGAATCCGGCACCACACCGATTGGCGCCCAACCTGTTTCGGACGACGACAGCATCGAGGAACATGACCCGCTAGCGTCCACCCTGGCCAAGTTCACCGGAGAAGCCGAGGTCGGCGAGCGCACTGCCGAGCAGACCGCGGTTGCGATGGTCGCCGCGGCACGGGGCTATCACCGCCGCGAGGACAAACCATTCTGGTGGGCGCATTTCGACCGGCTGAACTACCCGGCCGATGAATGGGCCGACGACACCGACGTCTTCATGGTCAGCGACGCCACCATCGCCGTCGATTGGGACAGGCCGCCGCGAGCGCAGAAGCTGCAGCGACGGCTACAACTGACCGGCGAATTGGCGCGCGGCGCGCTCAACCGCGACGTCTTCGCGCTCTACGAGCCGCCGGCCCCGCCGGGCCTGACCGACAACCCCGATCGACGGGCGGCGGGCCGCGCTGAGGTCATCGAGGTCGACGATCCGACCGTGCCGACTCAAGTGCTGATTCGGGAACGAACACCGCAGGACGGCAACACTTTTCATCAACTTCCGTTCGCCCTCACTCCCGGCGCGCCAATCGGGACCAAGCCGCTTAAGGAATCAATCGAATCGACAGCCGCCGACGTCGCCGCTGGGCTGCCGCAACTCCCCCGCACCGCCCTGCTCGATATTCTGTTACGCCGCCCGCCCCGAACCCGAAGCGGCGCGGCACTTCCGAGGAGTGGCCACGTCATCGAGGACATCACGGCCGCGCTGCTCGACCTGGACTCGTCGTACGTGGCGGTGCACGGTCCGCCCGGAACCGGCAAGACGTACACCGGCGCACGGGTCATCACGCGGCTGGCAGCCGAGCACCGCTGGCGCATCGCTGTTGTCGCGCAATCGCATGCCGTGGTGGAGAATCTGCTCGACTGTGCGATCGATGCCGGCATCGATCCGCAATGCGTTGCGAAGAAACCATCCGACCGCCAAGACGTCCGCTGGCAACAGATCAGCGAGCAGGAATACGCCGGGTTCATCAGCGGCACAGCTGGTTGCGTGATCGGCGGCACCGCATGGGACTTCGCCAACCCAACCCGCGTTCCGCGCGGCAACCTGGATCTGCTGGTGATCGACGAGGCCGGCCAGTTCTGCCTGGCCAACACCATCGCGGTAGCATCGGCTGCGGCGAACCTGCTGCTGCTGGGCGACCCGCAACAGTTGCCTCAGGTCAGCCAGGGCACCCATCCCGAGCCGGTTGACGGATCCGCGCTGGGCTGGCTGGTCGAAGACCAGCGCACGTTGCCGGCCGAGCGTGGCTACTTCCTGGACCGCACGCACCGCATGCATCCGGCGGTTTGCGCACCGGTGTCGGCGTTGGCGTATGAAGGCCGATTGCAGTCGTACGCCGAACTCACCGCCGCGCGTCACCTCGGCGGACATCCACCCGGGGTCCAGGTCCTTCGGGTCCGTCACCAGGGCAACTCAACCGAGAGCCCCGAGGAAGCCGACGCGATCATGGCGCAGATCAGGTCGCTGGTGGGCGCGGCGTGGACCGATGAGCGCGGCACGCGGGCCTTGACGCCCGCCGACGTGCTTGCGTTGGCGCCCTACAACGCGCAGGTGGTGCTGCTGCGACAGCGGCTGGCGGCCGCTGGGCTCGGCGACGTCCGGGTGGGGACCGTCGACAAGTTCCAGGGCGTGCAAGCGCCGGTAGTGATCATTTCGATGACGGCTTCCTCGGTGGAGGATATTCCGCGCGGAATTCCGTTCCTGCTCAACCGAAACCGGTTGAACGTGGCGATCAGCCGCGCACAATATGCGGCTGTGATCGTGCGCGCCGAGGCGTTGACCGACTACCTGCCCAGTGCACCCGGGGGTTTGGTGGACCTGGGTGCGTTCCTGGCCCTGACGGTCTCGCGTGCTCCGGCCGGCGTCGCTGCGCCGACCGGCTACTGATCCCGGAACAACTGTCGTCCGTAGTCGGCAGTGTCGTCCGGATCCACGCGGTAGTGCCGGTTGCGCGGCCGCGGCGACTCGGATCGATCTTCGTGCCGCTCATGCCGCGACGGCTTGGGCGGCGGCGGCGAGAATTCCTCGATCGGCCGGAACCGCTGCTCGTCGTCGACAAGAAACCCATTGTGAGCGAAGCCTATTGGTTCGACCTCTGGCGCGGGGTCATCGAGAAGGCTGCGCCACGATTCGACAGGTGCGCTCTGCCACGTCTCGGCGGGCGCCGGCCGTGGATGCTCGGCGTGCACGGGTAACGGTTCCGTCTCGTCATCCTCGGCACGGGCCGGGGCCGGCCGGACGCCGCGCAACCGCTCAGGTGCGGCGGTGCGCGCGGGCGACAACGTGTATTCGACGTAGTCGTCGTCATCGTCGAAGCCATCCCGGAAGCCTTGGAAGGCATCGTCGTGGCCGACGAGATGGCCAGCTCCATGGTCGTTTGCAATGTCGGGTGAAGCGCTGGGCCGTACCCGAATTCGCCGAGTCCGCCCCTCGGAACCACGGCCGGCGCTGCCGTCGCCCGTACCGGTTCGCGGCCGCTGATCGTCGGCGAGCGCCGAGCCGGTGCAGCCGATCATGAATAGCGCCGCGGCGACGCCGAACAGCGCGACGAACGCCGGCAGCAGCATCGACTGGGACATCGCCGCCGAGAACGGTTCGCGCAGGAATTCCGGCAACTGCAGCGCCATGCCCTTGGCGCCCTGCGGACCGAACGCCTCGCCGTCGGGCATCGGCGGCATCTCGGCCTTGATCCTCGACGTCATGAAGGAGGCCATGCCCGCACTGCCCAGCACGGCACCGACCTGACGGGTCGCGTTGAAAACGCCGGAACCGGCGCCGGCCAACCGCGGCGGCAGGTTGCGGGTCGCCGTCGCGGCCAGCGGCGACCAGATGAACGCCATCCCGATACCCAACGCGATGAACGGCAGCACCAACTGCCAGATCGGCGCGTACCGCGTCATCGCGATCGAGAGCCAGGTCAGCCCGATCGCCAAGGCCGAGAATCCGAAACCGACCACCGACCGGGGGTGGGAACGGTCGACGATGTTGCCGACAATCGGCGCAAGGAAACCACTGGTAATCGCCATCGGCGCGATCAGCAGCGCCGAACGCGTTGGCGACAATCCGCACACCGCCTGCGTGTAGAACATCAGCGGCAAGAACATCCCGGTGGCAGCAAATGCGATGACCACCCCGGCGAGATTGGCGAGGCTGAAGTCGCGGTCACGGAAGATGTCCAGCGGTATCAGCGGTTCGTTGGTGCTGACCGATTGCCTGTAGATGAACCCGGTCATGAACCCGACGCCGGCGACGAGCACCGCCCAAATCCACGGCGCCCAGCCACCGGACTGCCCCTCCTGCAGCGCGAAGACGATGAGGAACATCGCCAGTCCGGACAACCCCACGCCAATCAGGTCGAATCGATGCTTGTGCGTGGGCAACACCGGCATCAGCCGGAACGCCAGCGCCAGACCGAGGATGCCGATCGGGACGTTGACGAAGAAAATCCATGCCCAGCCAAGGGCGTCGACCAGCACACCGCCGGCCAACGGCCCAACCAGTGTGGCAACGCCGGCGGTAGCACCCCACACGCTCATCGCCATCCCGCGGCGTTCCGCCGGGAAGATGCGGGTGATCACCGACAGCGTCTGCGGGGTCAGCACCCCAGCGCCGATCCCCTGCACAACCCTGGCGGCGATCAGCATGCCGATGGTCCCCGACAGGCCACACCACAGCGAGGCGGCGGTGAATACTGCGAGGCCGATCAAATACAGGTTTTTCGGACCGAACCGGTCACCGAGTCGGCCCGCCACCAGCAACGGAACCGCGTAAGCGAGCAGGTAGGCGCTGGTCACCCAGATCACCATGTTGTAGCCGGTGCCGAGCTTGATCATGATGCTGGGGTTGGCGACCGCGACGATCGTCGAGTCGAGCAGGATCATGAAGAAGCCGACCATCATGGCCCAGAGCGCGCCCCAGGGACTTGCGGCGTTGGTGCGCTTGGCGCCCGCCGCGCCGCCAGCGCGTGGCGGGCCGCCGCCCGTTCGCTCGCGAGCAGTCGCCGTGGTCATATCCCTACCTCGTCTTGGCTCTGTACCTTGCTGCCGGACGCCGCCTGCCGCCGCTCCAGCTGACCGGAACGCACCGAGCCCGCAAACTCACGCAGCCACGAGAGCTCGGCCTGCATCGTTGCCAGCAAGTAGTCCAACGCCACCAGATACCCACCTGGCGTGACACCGGCATCGCGAAGCGCCATGATTTCGGCGGCTCGGGCCTCCAGCGCCCCGACGCGGTCATCGACCGCGTTCGCCGCGGCATCACTGCCCAGGGTATCGACCTCGGCAAGTGCGACGACGAACTGCGGGAACTCATGGACCGGCGTGGAGATCAATTGGCGCACCCGCTCGGCGAGCGCCTCAGCGCCGGCGTCGCTGATCTCATAAATGGCACGCTCGGGCCGCCGTCCATCCCGAGCGGTCGCCGACCGCCGGATCAGTTTCTCCTCGGTCAACCGGTCGACGACGTGATACAGCGATCCTGGCCGGACCTTCACGATGCGGTCCGCGTGCCGTTGGACGAGGGTCTGAAACATCTCGTAGCCGTGCATTGGGCGCTCTCGTAGCAGCGCCAACACCGAGATACCCAACGACGTGAGTTGGTAGGCCATCGATCATCCGTCCAGATTGGCGGGCTGCACCGGCTCTTCGTCGGGCTGGGTGCGGCCACGCATCGTCAAGGAGGGGTTTCCAGCGGATTATTCCCGCTGGAGTAATCGCAATAACACCTGCCCCCTGTTTCGTGGCACTGACGCTAGCCTGAAGGCAGTCCACACAGCACGCGCCGGACGACGATGCGGGCCGACTAACGGCCCGCTGAGGAGCCGGCCATCAGTCGGAGGCACCTATGAGAGCCGGACGGACGGACGCGGCGGACGACTCGCTGCCCGACACCACCAACGGCAAGCCCAAGGCATCCGCGCGTGCGCTTGCGCAGATCATCGAGCGAAGCTCGCGGATTCAGGGGCCGGCGGCGGCAGCCTATGTGGAACGGCTGCGCCGTGCTAGCCCGGAGGCCGCCCCTGCCGTTGTCGTCTCGAAGCTGGAGAGGCGGTATCTGGGCGCCGTCACGGCGAGCGGCGCGGCAGTAGGTTCGGCCGCGTTGCTGCCCGGAATCGGCACACTGGCAGCGCTGTCCGCGGCCGCCGGGGAGACCGCGGTGTTCCTGGAGGCCACCGCATTCTTTGCGCTGGCGATCGCGGCGGTGCACGGTGTTCCGGCCGAGAACCGCGAACTCCGCCGCGCCTTGGTGCTGGCCGTGCTGGTCGGCGACGATAGCAAGCACGCGGTCGGCGAACTGCTCGGTCCGGGCCGCAGGAGCGGTGCCTGGTTGTCGGAGGGGGCGGCATCGCTGCCGATGCCCGCGCTGGCACAGTTGAATTCGCGGTTGCTCAAGCGCGCCGTCAGGCGGTTCACGTTACGGCGCAGCGCGCTGCTATTCGGCAAGATGCTGCCGATCGGCATCGGCGCCGTCATCGGCGCCATCGGCAACCGGCTGGTGGGTAAGAAGATCGTGCGAAACACGCGCAAGGCGTTCGGTACGCCGCCGGCCAGGTGGCCGGTCACCCTGCACCTGTTGCCGTCGGTTAACGACACCTACTAGCAGCGTTGCATCGGCCCGTACGGTGCTGGTCAAGACACGTGGCGGATTGTCGGCAAAGGGTTAGCCTTTATGGGGCGGAAACTGTCGGGGCCGCCGCAGGTCAGATGCGCAGACACCGTGTGCAGGAAGTGGTAAGCGTCACGTAGCGCGCTTGCCGGACAGAGGAATCGAGGCGAGCAGCTGCCGTGAGCAGTACGAGTTCACCATTCGGCCAAAACGAATGGCTGGTCGAGGAGATGTACCGCAAGTTCCGCGAAGACCCCTCCTCGGTCGACCCGAGCTGGCATGAATTTCTGGTCGACTACAACCCTGAGCCAACCGGCGACGGTTCGACCACAACTGACGAGCCGACGCCCGCGGCTCCTGCCGCCGAAGCAGTTCCGGGCCGTTCACCCGCGCAGTCGTCCCCTCCGGTCCCCACCGCCGCCGCCGGCAACGGCGTGACCAGTGCCCCGGTGACCCCACCCAAGCCGGCCGGCCCGGTACCGGGCGAAGATGACGAGGTTCAGGTGCTGCGCGGTGCGGCCGCCGCCGTCGTCAAGAACATGTCCCAGTCGCTGGATCTGCCCACGGCCACCAGTGTTCGCGCCATCCCGGCCAAGCTGATGATCGACAACCGCACTGTCATCAACAACCAGCTCAAGCGCACCCGCGGCGGCAAGGTCTCCTTCACCCACCTGCTGGGTTACGCGTTGGTGCAGGCGCTCAAGGCGTACCCGAACATGAACCGGCATTATGCCGAGGTGGACGGCAAGCCCACCTCGGTGACGCCGGCGCACATCAATCTCGGGCTGGCAATTGACTTGCAGGGCAAGGACGGCAAGCGGTCGTTGGTGGTGGCGGGCATCAAACGGTGCGAGACCATGCGATTCGCGCAGTTCGTCACCGCCTACGAGGACATCGTCCGCCGTGCCCGCGACGGCAAGCTGACCGCCGAAGACTTTGCCGGCGTGACGATTTCGCTGACGAACCCCGGCACCATCGGCACCGTGCACTCGGTGCCACGGCTGATGGTCGGCCAGGGCGCCATCATCGGAGTGGGCGCCATGGAGTACCCGGCCGAGTTCCAGGGCGCCAGCCAGGAACGCATCGCCGAACTGGGTATCGGCAAGCTGATCACGCTGACCTCGACGTACGACCACCGCATCATCCAGGGCGCGGAATCGGGAGACTTCCTGCGCACCATCCACGAGATGGTGCTCGCCGACGACTTCTGGGACGAGATCTTCAGGGAGATGGGCGTCCCGTACTTGCCGATTCGGTGGAGTACCGACAATCCGGACTCGATCGTCGACAAGAACGCGCGCGTGATGGAGTTGATCGCCGCCTACCGCAACCGCGGCCATCTGATGGCCGATATCGACCCACTTCGCTTGGACAACACCCGCTTTCGCAGTCACCCCGATCTCGAGGTGCTGACCCATGGCCTGACACTGTGGGACCTCGACCGGGTGTTCAAAGTCAACGGCTTCGCCGGCGCCGAGTACAAGAAGCTGCGCGACATTCTGGGCTTGCTGCGCGACGCCTACTGCCGCCACATCGGCGTGGAATACACCCACATCCTCGACCCCGAACAGCTGGAGTGGCTGGAACACCGCGTCGAGACCAAGCACGTCAAACCGACTGTGGCCCAACAGAAGTACATCCTGAGCAAGCTCAACGCAGCCGAGGCATTCGAGACGTTCCTGCAAACCAAATACGTTGGGCAGAAGCGGTTCTCGCTGGAAGGCGCCGAAAGCACCATCCCGCTGATGGACGCGACGATCGACCAGTGTGCCGAGCACGGGCTCGACGAGGTGGTCATCGGCATGCCGCACCGGGGCCGGCTGAATGTGCTGGCCAACATCGTCGGCAAGCCTTACTCGCAGATCTTCTCGGAGTTCGAAGGCAATCTCAACCCCGCGCAGGCCCATGGCTCCGGTGACGTCAAATACCATCTCGGCGCCACCGGTGTGTATCTACAGATGTTCGGCGACAACGACATTCAGGTGTCGCTCACCGCGAACCCGTCGCACCTGGAGGCGGTCGACCCGGTGCTCGAGGGTCTGGTTCGGGCCAAGCAGGACCTGCTCGACCATGGGGACACCGACAGCGAAACCGAGAAAGCCTTCTCGGTGATGCCGCTTATGCTGCACGGCGACGCCGCGTTCGCCGGCCAGGGCGTGGTCGCCGAGACGCTGAACCTGGCGAAGCTGCCCGGCTACCGCGTCGGCGGCACCATCCACATCATCGTCAACAACCAGATCGGCTTCACCACCTCGCCGGAATACTCCAAGTCCAGCGAATACTGCACCGACGTCGCGAAGATGATCGGAGCACCCATCTTCCACGTCAACGGCGACGATCCGGAGGCATGCGTGTGGGTGGCGCGCCTGGCCGTGGACTTCCGGCAGAAGTTCAAGAAAGACGTCGTCATCGACATGCTGTGTTACCGACGGCGCGGGCACAACGAGGGCGATGACCCGTCGATGACAAACCCCGCCATGTACGACGTTGTCGACACCAAGCGCGGGGTCCGAAAGACGTACACCGAAGCGCTGATCGGCCGTGGTGACATCTCGATTAAAGAGGCCGAGGACGCGCTGCGCGACTACCAGGGCCAGCTCGAGCGGGTTTTCAACGATGTCCGCGAACTGGAAAAGCACGGCGTACAACCGAGCACATCGGTCGAGTCCAACCAGATGCTCGCCGCGGGACTCGATACCGCGGTGGACAAGGCATTGCTGGCCCGCGTCGGCGACGCGTTCCTCGCCCTCCCCGACGGGTTTACCGCGCACCCGCGCGTCATCCCGGTGCTGGAGAAGCGCCGAGAGATGGCCTACGAGGGCAAGATCGACTGGGCGTTCGGCGAGCTGTTGGCGTTGGGTTCGCTGGTGGCCGAGGGCAAGTTGGTGCGGCTATCCGGGCAAGACACCCGTCGGGGCACCTTCTCCCAGCGGCATTCGGTGATCATCGATCGCCACACCGGGGCAGAGTTCACCCCGCTGCGGCTATTGACCGTCGATCGCGACGGCAACCCGACCGGCGGCAAGTTCATGGTGTACGACTCGCCGCTGTCGGAGTATGCGGCCGTCGGCTTCGAGTACGGCTACACCGTCGGCAACCCGGACGCACTTGTCCTGTGGGAGGGCCAGTTCGGCGATTTCGTCACTGGTGCGCAGTTGATCATCGACGAGTTCATCAGCTCCGGCGAGGCGAAATGGGGCCAGCTGTCCAGTGTGGTGCTGCTGCTGCCGCATGGACACGAAGGCCAGGGCCCCGACCACACCTCCGGCCGCATCGAACGCTTCCTGCAGCTGTGGGCTGAGGGTTCGATGACGATCGCGATGCCGTCCACCCCGGCCAACTACTTCCACTTGCTGCGTCGGCACGCCCTCGACGGCGTGCAGCGCCCGCTGATCGTGTTCACGCCAAAGTCCATGCTGCGCAACAAGGCCGCGGTCAGCGACATCAAAGAGTTCACCGAGACCAAGTTCCACTCGGTGCTCGAGGAACCCACCTACGAGGAGGGCGTCGGAGACCGCAGCAAGGCGACCCGGATGCTGCTGACCAGTGGGAAGATCTACTACGAGCTGGCGGCCCGCAAGGCCAAAGACAACCGGGACGACGTCGCGATCGTGCGCATCGAACAGCTCGCGCCGCTGCCGTTCAAGCGGATCCGCGAAACGCTGGACCACTACCCGAACGTCAGCGAGTACTTCTGGGTGCAGGAGGAGCCGGCCAACCAGGGCGCGTGGCCCCGCTTCGGCTTGGAGTTGCCCGAGCTGTTCCCTGGCAAACTGACTGGGATCAAACGCATTTCGCGTCGGGCCATGTCGGCGCCGTCGTCGGGCTCATCGAAGGTGCACGCCGTCGAACAGCAGGAAATCCTCGACGAGGCGTTCCGCTGAGCCGCTGGAGTCGACGCCGCGCCGTCAGTTGTCCGGCGGTAAGCTACCCGTGGTAGACCTGTCCGTGCATTGAACCGTTGCCCTTCAGTGCACCATTCCCGTTCGCCAGCGGTGCTGTGTCCTCGGTTGTCGCCACATCCTCGAAACCAACGTCGCGTGACAAGCGCTGGTCGTCGGCGCGGGCCGGGCGCGAGCGAACGTTCATCGGCCACCAGAACCAGCGTCCCAGCAGCGCGGCAAGAGACGGCATCAGGAACGAACGCACCACCAGTGTGTCGAACAGCAGACCGAGACCAATAGTGGTACCCACCTGGCCGACAACGCGCAGGTCACTGACGATCATGGAGGCCATCGTGAAGGCGAATACCAGACCCGCGGCAGTCACGACTTTGCCGGTACCGCCCATCGCACGGATGATGCCCGTCTTCAGCCCGGCGCCTATTTCTTCCTTGAATCGTGCGACCAAGAGCAAATTGTAGTCAGCTCCCACAGCCAAAAGAATAATGATCGACATCAGCAGCACCATCCAGTGCAGGTTGAAGCCGAGAATATACTGCCAGACCAGCACGGATAGCCCGAAAGAAGACCCCAACGATAGCGCCACCGTGCCCACGATCACGAGCGCAGCGACAAAACTTCGCGTGATGATCAACATGATGATGAAGATGATGCAAAGCGATGCGATCCCTGCGATCAGCAGGTCATAATTCGAACCTTCTTGCACGTCTTTCAAGACCGCCGCGGTGCCAGCCACGTAGATCTTGGCGTTCGCCAGCGGCGTCCCCTTGAGGGACTCCTCGGCAGCCGTCTTTATCGGGTCGATCCGCGCGATGCCCTCTTTCGTCGCCGGATTCCCGCTATGCGTAATGATGAAGCGCGCCGCCTTCCCGTCCGGTGACAGGAACAACTTCATGACGCGCTGGAAGTCCGGGTTGTCGAACACCTCCCGAGGCAGGTAGAAGGAGTCGTCACTTTTGGCGGTGTCGAAATCCTTCCCCATGGCTGTCGCGTCCGCGCTCAGTTCGTCTACCTGCTCAAACATGCCGGACATGGTGCTGTGCATAGTCAGCAGCATGGTACGCGAACTTTTCAGGGTGGCGATCTGCGGCGGCAACAGTGCAACCACCTGCGGAATGACCGCGTCGACATTATCCAGGTCATTCGCGAGAACATCCAGCTTTTCGGTAAGCTTGTCTACACCATCCAGTGAGTCATATATGGATCTCATCGCCGCGCAGACTGGGATATCGTAGCAGTGCTTTTCCCAGTACAAATAACCGCGAACCGGCCTCAAGAAGTCGTCAAAATCAGCGAGATCGTCGCGCACTTCACCCGCGATAGCCACGGTTTCCTTTGTTACACCGATCATATGGTGGGTTGTGCCGACGAGCTGCTGAGTTAGGGCATACATGCGTTCCATCGTCGCGATTGTTCCGCCGAGCTCGTCGGCTAGCTTCAGCATGTCATTCATTCGGGTTTTCGCGAATTGCACATTTTGTAGCTGCGCGGCGTTTTGCATGCTCATCAAAAATGGTATGGACGTATGCTCGAGAGGCGCGCCTTCAGGTCGAGTTACGCCTTGCACCAGGGCAACCCCTTTAACGCCGAAGATGGCCTTGGCTAGTTTGTTCAACACCAGAAAGTCCGCCGAATTACGCATATCGTGATCGGACTCGATCATCAGGACCTCGGGCCTCATCCGCGCCTCGGAGAAATGGCGGTCAGCGGCCGCCCATCCGATATTGGCGGGGGTGTCCTGAGGCATGTACGGCCGGTCTTCGTAGCTGACCCGGTATCCCGGCAATGCCAGCAGTCCAATCAGAGCGACCGCGCACGAAGCCACGAAGATGGGTGCGGGCCAACGCACGATTGCCGTTCCCACCCGTCGCCAGCCACGAACCGACATCGTGCGCCTGGGTTCGAGGAGACCGAAACGGCCGGCTACGGTAAGAACGGCGGGAACTAGCGTGAGCGCGACCGCAACCGCGACGAGCATGCCCACCGCGCACGAGGCGCCCAGGGTTCGGAAAATCGGCAACCGGGTGAAACTGAGGCAATACGTCGCCCCGGCGATAGTCAAACCGGATGCCAAGATCACGTGAGCCACCCCGCGGTAAGCGCTGTAGTAGGCCGTCTCCCGATCTTCGCCGGCCCGGCGCGCCTCGTGATAGCGCCCGATGAGAAATATCGCGTAGTCCGTTCCCGCGGCAATCGCCAGGCATACGAGGATGCTGATAGCAAAAGTCGAAATTCCAATAACCCCGACGTCGCTGAGAAAGGCGACGATTCCCCGGACCGCCGCCAATTCAACCCCAACCATGGCCAACACGAGCAGCACAGTCGTAGCCGACCGGTACACCAGCAGCAACATGGTGAAGATCACCACGACGGTTGCCATCGTGATTTTGACAGTGGTGCGGTCACCGGTGTCGACCAGATCCGCTGAGAGCGGCGTCGGGCCGGTGACATAGGCCTTGACCCCGTCCGGCGCGGGTGTTCGCTGCACGATATTCCGAACAGCCTCGACGGATTCGTTCGCCAGGGCCTCGCCCTGGTTCCCGGCGAGGTTCAATTGAACATACGCGGCCTTGCCGTCAGCGCTTTGCACCCCTGGCGCGGTCAGCCGATCCCCCCAGAAATCCTGGATGTGCCGCACGTGCATCGTGTCGGCGCTCAACTGACGAATCAAGTTGTCGTAATACTGGTGGGCATCGTCACCGAGGGGTTGCTGGCCCTCCAAGACGATCATCGCAACACCGTCAGTATTTGATTCCTTGAATAATTCAGCGACGCGCTTCATCGCCTTTATCGACGGCGCATCTTGGGCGCTCAGCGATACGGCACGCTCTTTCGCGACGTGTTCCAGCGATGGAACGCCGATACTCACCATGGCAGTAATCGCCAACCATGCAAGAATGATGGGCACCGAGAATTTACGGACCGTTCCCGCTACGAATGGCCGTTTGGTGCGTTCGTTGCTCGTGCTGTGGCTGCTCATGCGCCTTTTACCGGGCAATGGGTGTAGGCGTTCACTTCGTTCGAAATTCTTTCGGCTTTGACCTGACCGTCCACCATGATGCGGCAGCCAATACTGTCGCTATCGCCCTGCGCCACAATGTTGCCCACGACCGCGCGCGAAGTCGTCGTGATCTTCAACGACCACGGCAAGCATGCTCCATCGACTTGGTCCGGCTCAGAATTGACATCAAAATAGCTGATGGCTGCTACGGCGCCTGCCGAGCCGAAGACCTCGTAAATCACCTGCTTCGGGTTGAACGGCTTGGTGTCCTGAACTTGACCGTCGGCATACGACGGGCGCTTCTCAGAGCCGAAGATGCCGTGGACACGCGACACGATGAACCCCCCACAAGCAATCACCATCAATACAACCAGCGGTATCCACACCCGCCGCAGGACTCTGACAACCCGCATCCCCTTCACCCATTCCAACCATGGGTCGACGCGCCACGCACGATGAGAGCGCAACTAATATTGACGAGTAAACCACGCCGTCGCCGCAATGTGTCGGCTTCTTCCGTGCAGTACCTAAGAATACGCGGCGATCACACCGAGCGTTACTGCGCCGATGGCACTGTCACGCCACCGTCCCATGACCCGCTGCTCGGCGCGTCCCAGTCTCCCGACCGTGCGCGGCTTGGCGCTCGCCCACCCGGACTCGCCCTCGGGTGGTTGTCGCGGCAGTCATCGCCTCGAGCGCTTCGGTTTTGGCCACATGGGCGAGCCAACGGCGGCCAGCGCGAAACCACGGAGCCGCGCGTTAGCGTCAGGCTATCGCGTAGTCCGACAACGGGAATCGGTCCTGTTCCTTGACGGCGCTACGCACCGATGTCGGCCGGAAAAGCGGTGCTTCCCCGGTCCCAGTATGGTCCTTGAACCAATAAGACCGCGAGGTTGCGCAGCTGCCGAGCTGAAACACCGAATCGTCGAGCAGCTTGGTCATCCGATCCAGGAAGCGGGCATTGGCGTCTTCGGTGACTTCGAAGGTGCGCGCACCGCGCCGTTGGAGTTCGCCGAACAGCCGATCCATGTGCCGCATCTGGTATTCCACCGTGTTGAACCACGACAGCCCCACCCACGCGTACGGGCTGGCCATTGTCAAAAAGTTCGGGAAGTAGGGCACCGAGATGCCTTGATAAGCCTGAAACCTGGTTTCGCGCCACCACTTTCCGAGGTTCCGGCCCTCCCGGCCGATCACCTCAATCGCCGGCAAGTTCGCGTCCCACACGTCGAACCCGGTGGCGAGGACCAGGGTGTCGATCAACCGTTTGGTGCCGTCGCGCGCGACGATGCCGTCGGGCTCGATCCGATCGATACCACTGGTCTCCAGATGCACATGCGGTTTGGTGAACGTCGGGTAATAGGAGTTAGATATTGTCGGCCGCTTGCAACCGAAGTCGAAATCCGGGCTCAGGTTGCGCCACAGCTCCTTATCGCGCACCAATAGCAACCGATGAATTTTTGACAGATCTGATGTGGCTTTGTTGACCAACTTGAAGTACCGGTATTTCCACATCGTGATGACCATCATGAATTCCAGGCTGGTGTCGGTGAACCACCGCAGGATGCGCTGGGTCAGCGGCAGTCTGGCGAAAAGCCGTTGCACCGCGCGCGGAAATACGACATCCAACTTGGGCATCACCCAAATCGGCGTGCGCTGATAAACGGTCAGCTCGGAGACTTCCTTGGCCAGCTCGGGAATGACCTGCACACCGGTGGAACCGGTTCCGACGACTGCCGCGCGGCGGCCGCTAAGCGAGTAACTGTCATCCCAGGCGGCGGTGTGGATGATGCGTCCACTGAATGTCTCGATACCGGGGATGTCTGGCGTGCGTGGCTGGCACAGGAAGCCGGTCGCGGCGATCAGGAACTGCGTGCTCAGCGCCTCACCACCGGCAAGCGCAACACGCCAGACTTGGGCCTCGTCATCCCAGCGGGCACCTTCGACGGCGGTGTTAAACCGCATGTAGCGACGCACGTTGTACTTATCGGCCACATGCTGTGCGTAGCGCTTCAGTTCGGTGCCCGGCGCATACAGCCGCGACCAGTACGGGTTCGGCTCGAACCAGTAGCAAAACGTGGGCGACGGTTGATCAACCGAAAGGCCTGGATAGTGATTGACATGCCACGTCCCACCCAGGTCGTTCTCGCGGTCGACGATCAGGATGTTGTCATAGCCCAATCGGCTGAGTTGGATCGCGGCGCCGATTCCGCCGAAGCCCGCCCCCACGATGATTACGTCGAACTGCTGCTCACCCACAAACACAACACGATACCTCCTACCTCACGGTGACGACGGCCCGCGGCTGATTGAGCGCAGGTGTTCCCCCAGGGCCGTGAGCAGCGCAGCGCCAGCCCTGTATGCGAGACAAGATTTGATCACCCAACATGGCCTCGGTCTTGCCCGCAGCATGTAACAGTCGCACTCAAGAGGCGACACCGTCAATGCGCTGACAACCACCCTCCCCGCATATGATGCAAACTTGTTCGTGGACCAACTCGAGGCCGGGAATCTCCTTGGCGCGATTGGTGATCCGATCGCGGCTGACTTTGGGTTGGTCCCGTTCTCGATCGTCTTGGGTGCAGGCCCGATTGCGGACGCGGTCGAAGGTACCCTCCTCAATCTCGTGAACCTGATCCCGTAGCCTGCCGCTAGCCCTTGATGCGACGAGGGGCGCTCGACCGAGGCTCTCAGCTTTGTCTCAGGTGGTGTCAGATCGGTGCCGAATTGAGCTATAACTTGCCGTTCCGCCGGTAGACTCCGGTACCGTCTGTGCGGGGGCAGGATTGATTGCAACACAGGGGGAGGATTGCATGCCGCTGGTCGTGGGTGTCCCTTGCGTGCTGGGCGCCCTGCTGCTGATGCTTGGCCTGGTGCTGCTGGCTGGCGCGCGCATGGTCAAGCGGTGGAAACGCAATATGGATGTCAGCGATGACGCCGAGTACGTTGCGACCCTCGCGACTCTCTCCGAGGCTTCCGTGCGCCGCCACTTCAATCCCTACACCGACATCGACTGGGAAGCGCCGGAGTTCTCCGTCGCCAAGAACGATCCACGCTGGGTGCTGTCGTCGACCGATCCACTGGGACGGCATCCGTGGTACCAGGCACAACCGCTGGTGAAGCAAATCGAGATCGGGATGTGGCGTCAGGCCAACACCGCAAAGGTTTCTCAGCAGTTGGAGAGCATTCTGATCCGCGGTCTGATGCACTACACGTTCTGGGTGCCCAACGGATCACCCGAATACCGGTACTGCGTGCACGAATCCATCGAAGAGTGCAACCACGCCATGATGTTTCAGGAATTGGTGAACCGCATCGGGTTGAATGTTCCGGGCATGCCGCGGTGGCTGCGATGGATATCGCCCGCAATCCCGCTCTACGCCGGGCCGCTGCCGGGCACGTTCTTCTTCGGGGTCTTGGCGGGTGAACTGCCGATCCACAACATGCAGAAGAGCATGCTGCGGGAGGACAAGTCACCGCATCCAATCATGGAGAAGGTGATGGCGATCCACGTCGCCGAGGAAGCCCGCCACATCTCCTTTGCTGACCAGTTCCTCGCCAAGCGTGTGCCGCATATGGTGCGGCGGAGCCGGTTCGCGCTGTCGCTGTATGTGCCGATCGTCATGCGGGTGCTGTGCCAGGCGATCGTCGTGCCGCCGCGCAGCTTCTTCGGGAGGTTCGACATCCCGCGCTTTGTGCGTAAAGAGTTGTTCTTCAACGCGCCCGACTCGCGTCAGGCGCTGCGCGACATGTACGGCGACGTGCGGATGCTGTGCGACGAGGTGGGGCTGATGAATCCCTTTGCCCTGTTGCTATGGCGCATTTGCAAAATCAACGGTGAGCCGTCGCGCTATCGCGGCGAGCCGCAGCGTGCGCGCCCCGCCGGACCGCGTTCCGGCCACCGAGGTTTCCTGCCTTCCGTCACATCACCGAGGCCAGCGGCTTCGACGATGACATCAGGATGCAAAGCTCCGCGCAGGACCACGTCGTTACCTGACGGTTTGGACGCCCAGCCCCTGCCTGACATACTGCCAGCATGGTTCGCACTCCTATTCGATCGGAAACCTTGGACAAAATCGGCGTAGGCCTGGTTTACCGCATAGGGTCCACCCCGCTCTACAAGAAGATCTTCAAATACTGGTATCCCTTGGTGACTCGGCGGCTCGGCCAGGAGAACGTCGTCTTTCTGAACTGGGGCTACGAGGAGGACCCGCCGATGGGTCTACCACTCGACGAGTCCGACGAGCCGAACCGCTACTGCATCCAGCTGTACCACCAGACTGCAACTCAGGTTGATCTCGGCGGCAAGGACGTGCTGGAAGTCAGTTGTGGTCACGGCGGCGGAGCCTCCTATCTCGTACGAGCGTTGCGTCCCGGCTCTTACACAGGCTTGGACTTCAACGCATCGGGCATCGCCTTCTGCCAAAAGCAGCACAACCTGCCCGGCCTCTGTTTCGTCCAGGGCGACGCCCAGAACCTGCCTTTCTCTGACCAATCCTTCGATGCGGTGCTCAATGTCGAGGCCTCGCACATCTATCCCAACTTCGAGCGCTTCCTGGGCGAAGTGGTGCGCGTGTTACGCCCCGGAGGGCATTTCCTCTACACCGATTTCTGCAACCGTGACAACATCCCCGGATGGGAAGCAGCGCTTGCGGAAGCCCCAATGCGGCTCGTCTCCGAGAGAGTCATCAACGATGAAGTTCTGCGCGGCCTGCACCAAAATTCACCGCGGTCAACGGAATTGATCAATCGTTATCTGCCGGCCTTCGCGCGGAAGTTCGGCCGCGAATTCGCCGTTGTGGATGGTTCGTGGTTCTACCGCGACCTGGAGCGCGGCGAAATCGCCTACCGCATCTACTGCCTGACCAAGGATTGACGGCTCTTCGTAATTGAGAGTGCACCTGTGCTAATCGATGTTCCGGGGGCGGGTTCGTGTCGTTCCGGTGAGGTGGGCCCTCGGTGGGTGACGACGCAGGCTCCTGCACTTGCGGCCGAGTCCACCGAGGTGCCCCTCGTCGAAGGCTACTGCCTGCCCGACGTCTGTTTGTCGCCGACACAAAGCCAGGCTTCCCGCGGACGAAGAGCAGCGGGACGGGGTGGGAATCGCTCACCAACCCTTTGTCGATCACCTCAAGCACGTCGCACACGGTTTCTCGTGCGCCCTGGGCACCTTGCAAAGCCTCCAAAGGTGAAGGTTCTTCTGTGAAGCAACCGCAACATATTACGCGGGTGAGCCGACACCCCCAGATGTAGTTCCTGGCTGGGCTGCGTTTGAACTGACTCGCTACGCTTGCATCCGCACGCAACCCCGGACGTCCTTGAGGGGATGCCTGCGGCGCGACGTCTCCGCGCGTCAGCAGTTCCTCATGAAGCCGCCCGCCACCGTCCTGAGGAGCCCTGATCCGATGAAAACCCAGTCGATTGCTCTGGTTACAGGAGCGACGAGCGGCATCGGTGAGGCCACCGCCTACCGGCTGCAGGCCCGAGGTTATGTGGTGTTCGCGGCCGGCCGCAACCCAACTGCTCTTGATAGCCTGCGGTCACGGGGCCTACAGGCCTGCGCCCTCGATGTCACCGATGAGGCCGCGGTGGCCCGACTCGTCGAGGAGATCCACACCGACTACGGGGGCGTGGACGTCCTCGTCAACAGCGCCGGATTCCCGCTTCCCTGCCCTCTTGAGCAGGTGGCGTTGCGCGACCTACGAAGCCTCATCGAGACCAATGTGATTGCTACACTTCACCTGTCACAGGCCGTATTACCTGGTATGCGCGCTCGTGGAGCGGGCACCATCGTCACCATCGGCAGCACCGGTGGAAGATTCACCAGCCCGGGGACAGGCGCCTACCACATCGTCAAGTACGGCGTCGAGGCCCTCTCGCTCGCTCTTCGGGCCGAAGTAGCGCAGTTCGGTGTCCGCGTCGTGTTGATCGACCCAACCGGGGTACGTACGAGGTTCGTCGAATCCCAACTGGAAGCAACGCGGTCATACGCCGATGACGATCCGTACGGCGAGTTCAAACGCCGCTACGCCGAGACCACGCGGGCCCTGACCAAGATGCCCGGCGTGATGGTCGGCGCCGGCACTGTCGCCCGCGCGGTCGTCCGGGCCATCGAGGCCAAAAATCCCAAGCCTCGCTATATCGTCGGCGCCTCCGGGAAGGCCTCCCTACTCGCCCGACTGCTGCTGACCGACCGCATGTGGGAACGGGTCATGATGAAGGGCTTACGCGGCTAGCCGTAAATCCCGCTGGCCGTAGACAAGTCCGGTACAGCCTGCCTGGTCCCCACCCGTGCGCTGAGGGTCAGACGAACCGGCACCCGCCAACGGGGGAACATCGAAGCCGAGCGATGCCATGTGTCAACTCGAGTGGCTGACACTGTCTTTCACGGGACCGCACTGAAAGCGGGCGAGAAAATCATGGCCCTGTTCGAGTCGGCAATTTCGACGAGCAACAGTCAAGTGGGATTTCTTCGGCGAGAGCGAGCAGCAGGACTATCTTGAGGGTACTACGCTGTGCCTGCGAAAAGCCTTGGTGCAAAGGAAATCTCGCGGCGACGGAGCTTCCTACGGCGCGCTGGTCGCGCTCACCATCGGCGGATTGCAGCGCGGACGGTTCAGAGCACCCCCGATCTTCGCGATCGAGGGCGTCGTGCACGAGGTGGGACTTGCCGGTGGTGTCCCGTCGCCGTACATCGCCTTCTGGCTCGGCGCCGTGAATGTCCCAAATGGATCCCTTCGATCGGCGGCCTGATCAAGACGGGCACCTGGCGGCAGTACCTGCGTGACCGCATCCAAGCGCCGTGCAGTTGGGGCAGGCACGCGGTGCAAACCGCGACGGCCGGTGATCGGCTCGCCGGTGACCGCGTTAGTGACGCTGGTCAGCGAGGCCAGGCGGTTCGATGTGACGAGCGCGGCCGGGGCGGGTTGGGGACCGCGTGACCTCTTCGCTGTGTTGCCCCCATTCGTGTCATACTGGCCCCGATGGCCACCACCAACCGCCTGGTATTCAACCCGTTCGTCCACCGGCTGGTATTAAACCCGTTCGTCTACCACTTGGTATTCACCTCGTTCGTCATGAAACGGTTCGCCGCCCAAACCCGCCTGGTCAGCGGTGATGACTGGTTGTTCTTGAACTTCGGCTATGAGGAGGATCCGCCGATGGCCCTGCCGCTGGCGGCGTCCGACGAGCCCGACCGATTCTTCATCCAGCAATATCACCGTACGGCGACCCAGGTGGATCTCAGCGGCAAACGGGTGCTGGAGGTCAGCTGCGGCCACGGCGGCGGGGCCTCGTACCTTACCCGCACGCTGAAGCCCGCCTCCTACACGGGGCTGGACTTGAACTCGGCCGGCATAGAGTTTTGCCGAAAAAGGCACCAGCTGCCCGGCCTGGATTTCGTGCACGGCGACGCCGAGAACCTGCCCTTCGCCGACCAATCCTTCGACGCGGTGCTCAATGTCGAAGCCTCGCACCTGTACCCTCGCTTTCCTCGTTTCCTCGCCGAAGTGGCGCGCGTGCTGTCCCCGGGAGGGCATTTTCTGTACACCGATTTCCGTCGGCGTCGCGGTCTCGCCGAGTGGGAGGCGGCGCTGGCCGACGCCCCGATGCGGTTGGTTTCGCGCGCGGACATCGGTGCGCAGGTTCTGCGCGGGAATGAGAAGAATTTGCCGCGGAAGCAGGACATGATCAGTCCCCATGGTGGCGTAGCCCGCTATGCCAGCGAGGTGACCGACTGGGCGTTCAACGGCGCAGTGCAAAGCGGGGAGTTCTGTTACCGGATGTACTGCTTCGCCAAGGATTGAAGTGGTGTTTCGTTCGGCGGCGTTCCCGCGGCCGCAGCCAACGGAATGCCGTAATACTCCGCGACATTGGCGGCGACCCCGGGTAACTCTTGCCCGTCGATAGCAGATCGGTCGACGCCCGCTCAGGTCGGCTCCGGAGTACGGACATCTCTGTATCCGTATCGTGACAGTGGGTTACGGTAGCTGCCGTAACCCGCGATCGGTCGGAGGATCTTCACGAGGGAGTTTAGTCACATGACGTTGGCTCGCAGGCTCCGATTCCGCGCCAGTCTTCTGAAGATAGGTGTAGACGGCTTGACCGGGGTTGCGCGGGACAGAGCCGCCGCGTACGGCTTCACCCTGACCGGCAGGAAAACTGCTCCACTCACTGACTTCGATCCGTTTTCAACGGAGGCGATGCGCGATCCCTACCCGGGATACCGTGCGCTGCTGACCGGGCCGAACGTGCCGAACGTGTGGTACAACCGCAAGCGCGGGATCTGGATCGTTGCAGGCTACGACGACGTGAAGACGGCGCTGCGCGACCACGACGCGTTGTCTTCGGCGGAGAGTCAAGCCCGGTATCGCGTCCACCTGCAGACGATGAATGCGAGCGACCCGCCCGACCACACTCGGCTTCGCCGATCCGTCTCTCGGGCTTTCACCCCGCGGGCGATGACGTCATGGCAAGCGGCCATCAACGAGGTCGCCGACGAACTCGTCGACGCGATGATTGCCCGCGGAAGAACCGAGGTGGTGGCCGATCTGGCCAAACCTCTCCCGAACCGACTGATCGCCACGATGCTGGGAATACCGCGGCACGATCACGCACGGTTCCTGGCGTGGACCGATGCGATAAACGAGGGCGCCTTCGCGCCGTTGACCCCGCACGGGGTCATCCTCAACATGCGGTCAGGCGGTGCGACGATGGCGATGCATCGCAGCCTCGAGCCCCTCATCAAACACCGCCGCCACCGTCCCGGTGACGATCTGATCTCAATGCTGGCCGATCCGAATGGCGACGATGCGCTGACCGACGACGAGGTCTTCTGGAGCGCCTCCATGCTCGTCGGGGCTGGCAGCGAGACCACAAGGAACTTGTTGTCGGGGCTGTTCCACACGCTCGCGCAGCGACCGGACGTGTACGCCCGGCTGCGCGAGCACCCCGAGCTGATTCCCGCCGTAATCGACGAACAGCTGCGCTTTGTCTCACCTGTGCAAGGGTTCTACCGAACCGCCACCCGCGATTACCCCATTGGCGCGGACACGATCCCTGCCGGAGCACGCGTGCTGCTTTTGTTCGCCGCGGCAAACCGTGATCCACGGCACTACGACGACCCGGACCACTTCGATTTAGACCGCAACCCGTCCGACCACCTCGCGTTTGGCGGTGGCCTCCACTTCTGCCTCGGCACATATCTGACCCGTCTGGAAGTCAGTCGGGTTTTGACGCAACTGCTTCCGCGGGTCGATGCCATACGTGTCGACGGGGACCACCGTTATTTCGCCAATTCGACGATGCGCGGGCTGGCGCATCTGCCCCTCGAATTGGTGCCCACCAGACCGGGCGTGACCGGCGCCGGCACGACGGTCGGTTTCGAATCCAGATAGGGCCTTACAGCCCGTGGTTGCCTAGCCAGGCGTGGATTCGTTCAGCAACGGCAACCCACCCAGGCTCGAGCATCATGTCGTGACCCATATTGGGGAAGAATTCTGCTTCGGTGCGATATGCGCGAGCCGTTGCGCGTACTTCTTTCCGGGTGTGCGCGCCGTCATCGTGGGCGCCTAAGACCAGCAGCGGCGTCGTCACACGCTTAGGCCGGGGCAAGCTGAGCACAAGGCAGTCGATGCCGACGCGTGCGCTCTCTTCTTGGAGCCGCGCCGCGTAGTCCAAGACCATGGAGTCCGGCGTCTGTGCGGAAAAGAATCGTTCTCGTGCTAGCTGCGGAGTGCTGATATACGGCAGCGCCTTGCCCGTAATTACCATTTTGGTGAAATGCCATGGGCGCCGTCTTATCCAGCGCAAGGCGGATCCGAGATTTCCCTGCGGAGGCATGGACGCCATCAAAACGGCGGCCGGAGCGTCGTGCGACTCCAGATACTTCTGCACGATAAGACCGCCCATGGAGTGAGCGATCACCACCGGTCTGGTTGGCAGACTGTCGGCTACCAAGCTGACATCCTCAACATAGTCGGCGACCGAACAGGTGCGCAGCGGCGTGTCAGTCGGGCTGTTTCCATGGCCGCGAAGGCTTACCGCCAGAGCGCGATAACCCTTGTCCGCGAAGAAGCTTAGGAAATATTCATCCCAGCACCACGCTGCATGCCAGGCCCCGTGGACGAAGAGCAGTGGGACAGGGTGGGATTCGCTGACGCACCCCTTATCGATCACCTCAAGCATGTCGCACACGGCCAGGGGGCGATCTCGGACGCCGGCGCGCCGCGACCCGGTGTGCCTAGGCAACTTGCAAGCCCCCTTTTAGCTGAAGATTCTTTTCTGTCGCGATCACCTCTTCGCTGAGATTTCACGCTCGGCGCGAAGATCTCGGGTCAGCGTATGGGCGGCATGAACCGGCCCAGCACCGCCGGGACCACCCGCTGATAGCTGGCCCCGGTCATGCGCACCAGCAGATCGAAGAGCTTGGTGTCCGGTCCGATCAGAACCCGGGCCCGGCTTTTGCGGACCCCGTGGAGAATGACTTGTGCGGCTTTCCGCGGCGAGGTGGTCCACAACCGTTTGTCGAAGGTTTTCCAGTCGACGTCACCGAGCGCCTCAGCTGCGGTCATGTTGCGGATGAACGAGGTTTTGGTACCGCCGGGAAACACCGTGGTCACCTTCACCGGGTGCCCGGCCAGCGCCATCTCTTGGTGCAGCGCCTCGCTGAAGCCGCGGACGGCGAACTTCGCCGAGTTGTAGGCGGCCTGGTAGGGCGCCGAGAACAGTCCGAATGCGCTGGAGACGTTGATCACGTGCCCGTCGCCGGAGGCGATCAGGTGCGGCAAGAACGCCTTGGTGCCGTTCACCACACCCCAGAAGTCGATGTCCATAACCCGTTCGATCTCCTTGAACTGGCTGGTTTCGATATCCCCGACGAACGCGACACCGGCGTTGTTGTAGACCTGGTTGACTTTGCCGAAATGGTCGTTGACCTGCTCGGCATAGAGCAGGAAGGCCTTCCGCTCGCTGACGTCGAGCTGATCGGCCTTGACGGGCGCGCCGATGGCCTTCAGCCGCTGCTCGGTGCGCGCTAGCCCTTCGGTGTTGATGTCGCTGATCGCCAGCCTGGCCCCGGAGCGGGCCAATTCCACGGCCAGCTCCTGGCCGATACCCGAACCGGCGCCGGTGACGACGGCGACCTTTCCGGCGAATCCCTGCATGCGTGCACTCCCGTCGGTTGGCTGTGTCGAGCATAGCCGGTACCCGGGGTACACCTAGCCTCGATCTTTCTTGAGTGAGGTCGGGATCGATTGTTTCGGATTCGCTGTCGTCTCGGGGTGTTTGGGCGTGGGTGGTTCCCGGCGTTGTGTCGCCAGGTCTCCGGTGGCTCCTGGTCGGTGGGGTGGGTTTGCAGGGCGAGGTGAAGGCGGCCAGGCGTTGATGGCCGGCGGTGATCAGCTAGGTCCAGGGCCAGCGTTGCGACAGGCGTAGGATTCGTCGGCGGCCGGTGGTGATCATCCGCCCGGCCACGGCCAGTAGCTGCAGCCGCAGGCGTTTGGGTTCCCAGGTTCGGAGTGCCCTCCCCCTTACAGAACCTGGACCTTAGACAAGCCAAGTTTCTCAAGCAGGCACTTTCGTGCATTAGAGGGCCGACGCGGCCCGCGCGTCACGAAAGATCGAGGCTGGGCGTGCCCCACGCAATGTGGCACACATCCGCACATCGGTGGGAGAGAAAGGATTTCGGGTATTTCGGAGACGTCAAGCCAGACGATCTGGTTCCGGTGCGAAAGGACGTCATGCCGATTATCGGACACGCCGCCAGCCGGAATTGCTCGCGTCGCTGGTGGCGTCCCGGAACCGGGTGTAAAGGTGGCCTGGGTTCCGCTCGCTTGTGGTCATGATTCTATGCGGTGGCAGCGGATTCGGTTGTCGACACGTCCGGCACCTACCGCCACCGGCGCTAGCTCGGTACCCGCCGGAGCTTCTTGTAGGCTCTGCCCATGACCGGCGCGACGATGCCGCGCGGCAGGTATTGGTTGGCCACCGACATCGCCTTCCCAGGGATGCCGGGAACGACGCGCATTTTGTTGCGCCCCAACCCGTCCAACGACACCTTCGCGGTGTACTCCGCGGAGACCCACAGAAAATCCGGTACCAACTTCTTGGCCGCCGACGTGTCGACCGAATCCGCCAGCCCGGTACGCACCGGACCGGGCGCCAACAGCGTCACATGCACGCCGGAGCCACGCAGTTCCCCGCGCAACGATTCACTGAAGGTGTTGAGGAACGCTTTGGTGGAGGCGTAGGTCGCGTTGTTGGGTATCGGCGAATTCCCCGCGGCTGAACCGGAAATCAGGATGCCGCCAGCTCTTCGCTCAATCATTCCCGGCAGCACGGCCAACGTCAGGTCATGCACGCCGACGACATTGAGCTCTACCAGAGCCCTTTCACCCGCCGGATCCAGCTCCGCAACCGGACCGAGCGTGGCGGCGCCGGCGTTGGCGCACAGAATCGAGATATTCCGGGTCGCCAGTTCGTCGGCCAACTTCGCCCGTTGGATCGGGTCGGTGAGATCGACCGGCCGCACGTCGACGTCCACCGGGTACTTGTCGGCCAGCCGCGTAGCCAGGTCGTTGAGCACGTCTTCGCGACGCGCGGTGATGATCAGGTTGTGGCCGCGCGCAGCCAATTCGGTGGCCAGTGCTTCGCCGATGCCGTGGGAGGCTCCGGTGACCACGGCACGAGCGTCGGGGCTGCGGGTGGGTAGCGGCATGCGGCGATCGTACCGTGCCATGCACGGGTGACCGGGTCGGGTACGCGCACATCCGAACGCAGATCGTTGTTCGCGTGATAACCCCGCTATCTCGTTGGAGCGTCCGGAAAGGTCTCCGTGCTCGCCCGACTGCTTCTGACCGACCGGATGTGAGATCGGTTGTTGATGCGGGGCCTACGTGCCTAGCCCTGAATAGCGCTGCGCTGCAGAACAACCACGGCATCGCCAAAGGCTCGCCGAGGCCGCGAAGTCATTTGACCGTCAGACAAAACTCGACGTCGCCGAGGCCAACCAGCCCCTGGCACAACACATGTGGCCAACTCAGCGCCACGGGGCCCGACGCGGCTGCCGCAATGGGGTTCGGGGCTTACTGGGATCCAGCGCAGTCGCCGGACCCTCAGCCGTAAGCTGAGAGTCCGAGCGGCCGCACTTTCTGGGCTTAGAACAAGCTCAGCAGGTCCGCCGGCAGTGTCGTGCCGAAGCCCGCCAGCAGCGTGCTGAGGTCCGTCGACAGTTGGCTGGGATCGAAGCTGCCCAGCAGTGAGGTGAGCTCCGTCGATAGTGTGCTGAGATCCGAGCCGCTCGACGCGGCGGCGGGGTTGTACAAGCCGAGCTCCGTCCACAATGCCTCGAAGGACGGCGCCAGGGTGCTGGGATCGAAGCCCACGCTCAAGTCGGGGTTTGGGCTCGGGTTGCCGAAGTCCCAGTACCCTTGCTGCAAGTTCGTGATGCTATCCAAGATTTGCTGTTCGGTCGGGACATTGGCCATGTTATTTCCGAGGGCGGTCAGCCATTGGTCGATAATGGGATTGCCCGGCGAAGCGTTTGAGATGTCTTGCACGAGCTGTGGGTAGTTCAGATTGAGGTCGGTGATGATGCTGCAGTCCCCCGGGCAGAGGGGGCTCCCAGGAGTGAAGGGGTCGAAGGCAACCACGAGCGACGCCAGGAGGGCTTGAAAGGCTTGGGCGACCTCCGTGCCGGTAGGAACCTCGATGCCGGTGCCCAGGAGGCCGCCGGTGGGCGTCGCCATCAAACTGTTGAAGAAATTGTCGAATGGCTGGGACGGATTTAGAGTAAAGGTGCTGTTGTCCCACGGCATTAGGTTCTGACCGTCGACGGTGTTGGTGCCCAATAAGTTGTACAAGGAATTGGCTGGGCCGCTCGGGTCAACGACGCCGGGATCGGCGGCGGAGTTAAAGGTATACCCGTTCAACAGGTCGGAAAGCGGTACCTGAAACCAGTCGTTGATAAGAGGAAACTTTTCCTGACCGCTCAGGATCTCCGTCCACCAAATGCCGCTGTCGAGCCCGGTGAATCCGGTGACGGGACTCGTCGGCGTAATGGGCAAGCAGGTCTCGGCGTCGCAGAATGAACTCACCGGGGCCTCGGCTGCGAGGAAACCCGTCAGTTGCTGGCCGAGGCCCGCGTCCCAATCGTATTCAGGTTGACCCATTCCGGACAGCGCCGGGAACGGCACCAGCATGTCAACTAGCCCCTGAAAGTGGCCTGCGTCTCCGGGGTCTATCCCCCAAACGTTCACGGAGCTGCCGACGGACCAGGGCCCGCTGAAAAATAGCGATTCCGCGAGGGAGTCGATGGCTTGGACCTCGTTGTACGGAATATTCACGATGTCGTCGAACAGGTTTATCGGGACGTTGAGAAGGGAGTCGTCGACGAGGCGCACCGCAACGCTGACGATGGGCAGCTCGGGTAGTCGCGGCGCGATCGGAGTGACGGCGACGAGGCTTGCCGCCACGAGTGCCGCACCCGCCATGACATACGGACGCTGACGCACAGCAGCACACATGGCCCCCCCTTCCAAGTCGATGTGGCTCGGCGGACTAACTTACCGAACAGAACGCGACTATGGGCGAATCCGGCCAAATTTTCCGGTGGACCGGACGATCGGGCCGAGGGCCGCCATCCGCGGCCTGATCACCGACGTGTCGGCGCAGCGCGCGGTTGCCTCTCACGTGTAAAGCCAATCACGGTTGCCATAAGCATCCAGATGCGCCACCTGCTCGACCGGTTTGCGGGTGGTCGGCCCATAACGCCCTCGCGGCCACCCCAGCGGCACGATGCAGCACGGCGTTACCGCGCGCGGCAGATTGAGAGCTCGCCGCGCTGAGGTCTGGCTCCACAGCGGCAAGGTGATCAGCGAAGCACCCAAGCCCATGGCCCGCGCGGCGAGTAAGAGGTTCTGCACGCTGGGATAGATCGATCCCCAGTATCCCGACTCGGCGACATGGGGCATCCGCACGAAGGGGAGCCGTCCTTCGCGGGCACCGAGGCGCAGGCAGGCCACCACCAGGACCGGGATCTCGGTGAAGTGGTCGACCTGCCACTGCACTGCCCGCGCGATCTTGGCCATCGGCTCGTCGTGGGCGACGGCGCGGCGCAGCACCACCCGGTGTTGGACCTTCCATGCCTGGCGGTAGCGCTTGGCGAGTTTCTCCTTGACGCGGCGATCCTTGACAACGATGAACTCCCAGTTCTGCTCGTCGTTACCGGTCGGCGCCCGCAGCGCCAGCTCGATGCACTTCAACACCACTGCGTCATCGACCGGGTCGGGAAGAACTCGCCGCACCGCGCGCTGGGTCATCATCGCCTCCAGCAGCGGCATGTCCAGCCGCGCCAGCGCCTCGGCTGTGCTCGGCACCACCCCGGACCCACCCGCGGTGGGGGCCGCTATGTCCGGCGTGTCAGGCATGTTCACTGATCCATTTTGTGGTGAAACGCTGAATCTCCGGAATCCCCTGGGCGAACTCGCGTGCGATGAAGCTTTCGATCGTGCCGCCCACCAGCGGGACTTTGAACTCCACCGTCGCAGCAAAGGTCAGCCGCGAGCCGGTGCCCAACGGTGCCAGCACGGCCGTACCGTGGCCCGATCCCGGCGCGCCGGTCACCGCAACGCTGATCTCCCCGCCGACCCGACCGTCGCCAATCGGTGTCCACACCTCCGTGCTCACGACGTTCAGGTCACCGCGATAAAACTTGGCAAGTATCCGGGGCAGCTTACCGTGGCGCAGATCCTCGGTGACCACCACCCGCACGGCGCCGTCAGCGCCGACGACCAACGAGTCTAGCGTTTTGCTGTCCCCGAAGTCCGCGAGCCGGGCCCGCCAGTAATCCTGCGCGCCGAACGCCGAATGGACCTGTCCGACGCTGGCGGGCGATTCGAACGACACGTCGAATGAACGGGGCATGAGCAGCCAGGCTACCGCTACTTGGCGAACAACCGATCCGCGAGCGCAGCCGCGAAGGTCCGGGTCTGCGCCAGCTGCTCCGGCTGGACGTTGGTGCTCGGAATGCGCACGCCCAGGAACTTCTCGCGGTACTGTCCCGACCCCAGGTAGCTGGTCAGCGACAGCATGGAGCGCAGCGGGTCGCCGGGATAGGTGAAGTGGACTTCGTCGACGTATCTGCCGCCCCGCTGTTCGGCCAGTTCCCGGACCGCCGTGAGGTTTTCGCGCCAATACTGGCGGCATACGACGAACACGGCGAACGACTTGCCGGACAGGAGTTTTCGCGCCTCATCTGATTTAAGGAAGGAACGCATCGGCATGCTCACGGTCTGCCACCAGGTCGGCGAACCAATGCAGATCAAGTCATAGTCCCCGTTTCGCACCGCGTCGGGAGTTCGGATCTCCCCGGTCGCACCGCGTTTCTGGGCGGGCAGCACGCTGAGCATGTCGGGCCACACCCGCCGCATCGGGAAGCGGGAGAATCGCTTGGCATACCGCGAATCGGTGAACTCGATCGGCGCCTTATGTACCTCGCACCCGCGCTCGGCGAACACTTCTCCGGCGGCCTCAAGCACCCTAAGCGATTGCCCGGTGTAGGTGTAGTACAACAGCAAGACCCGCGGCGGCTTTTCACCGCGCCCTTCGCCGGTCGTCTCCGTCATCTCGCCTCCCTGTTCTGCCTCGCTCGCCGAGTGTCAACGTCAGCGTGACGCTCGAAGATCTCGCACATTATCCTCGGCGACGTGACCGACAAAGTTTCCGTCGACCTCAGCGGCGCCGCGCAGACGATGCTGACGACCCTGTACTGTAAGGCGCTCGACGCCGACTGCGACCGGCCCATATTGGGCGATGGATTCGCCAAGGAAGCGGTCGGCCGAATCGATTATGACTGGCGCGAACTCGGGATTGCCGATAGGTGGACGCCGCTGGTGACGGTACGCACCGCCCAATACGACATCTGGGCGTCCCAATTCCTGGCCGTTCACCAGCATGCCACCGTGGTCCATCTCGGCTGCGGTCTGGACAGCCGGGTGTTCCGGCTTGATCCCGACCCGGACGTGGAATGGTATGACGTCGACCAGCCGGCCGTTATCGCATTGCGGGAGAGGGTTTTTCCTTCCCGCCCGGGATATCACCTGATCGCCACGTCGGCGACCGATGCGTCCTGGCTCGACCGGATTCCGGCCGACCACCCGGTGTTGCTGTTGGCCGAGGGCATCAGCATGTACCTGACGGAGCACGACGGCGTCGCGCTGCTGCAACGCGTCGTCGACCGCTTCCGGTCCGGCGAACTGCAAATCGACTTCTACAACTGGCTCGGCATCCGGTCGCAGCAGACGCACAAATTGCAGCGGCAATCTGGTTCGACGCTGTATTGGGCGGTCAATAGCCCACACGACATCCTCGATCGAGTTCCGGGGATTCGGTTGCTGACCGCCACGACGTTCTTCGACGCGAGCACGTTCAGCCGGGTGCCGGCTGGCTTCCGGCGGGCCAGCGGCCTGGTCCGTGCGGTCGCGCCACTGCGCAGGATGTTCCAATATCACCGCTACGCGTTCGGGCCAGTCAACTAACACTGGTGGCGGCGTGCTGCTCGGCGATGCTGCACAGCAGCGAACGGATTGCCTCGACCGACTTTTCCGGCGCCGGCCCATGCGAATGGTACTCGATGTTCAACCGGCCCGCGAAGATCTGGGTGAAGTAGATGTCGATTCCGGCGCTGACGGCGAAGTACAACTCGCCGTGAGTGGCGGTCACTTCCACATCGGGAGGTGTACGCACGGTAGGGACCAGGCCGTTATCGGAAAGCAGGACGACATCAGGTAAGCCCGGCGCATTCCCGACGTATTGCGGGCTGAAGTGAAGCCGAGACTGCTGGATCACACCGTCGGACAGGTCCGCCCGAGAAGTCTCCGCGATGTCGCGGGCGAGGTCGACCACAGTTGTCTTGTGGTCAATCTCGGCGAGATAGGTCCCCAATCCCACCGGGTTCGTGCACCCGGTCGCGGACACCGGCGGTGAGAGAAAGTACCGCAGATCGACTGTGTAGATGAAGGGAACCGGGATGTTCAGCCTGCCCCGAAGCTGCCACTCCGCCAGTAGGACAACGGCAGAGAGCACGGCGTGCAAGCCGAGTCCATGTGCACGGCAGAGCGCAACGATGTCGTGTGTCGCAGCCTCGCTCAGCTGGCACGACACCATCGGAACACGCACGGGTGAAGCGGGTTTGACGCTGGTGTCAGCTCGTCGGGATGGTGGGAGATCGTAGGCGAACATCGCCGGTATGAACCGCTCGATTCCCGAGCGCTGCTGTTTTTGTATGCCCCGGTCGGCGAGCACCGCCTCGATCGATTCCGGCGCGGGCTCGACGGTGACCGCACCGATGCGTCCGTTGCAGACCAGGTCGGTGTAGTAGGACAGCAGTTCCTCGATGAGGCTGTACATGTGATGGCCGTCAGCGACGGCGTGATGGACGTAGAGGGTTGGCTGCGCCTGTCCGTCGCGGATGGTCACTCGGAGGTGGACCAGCGACTCGTTCTGGTCGAAGCGCAGCGGGGGGCCTTCGGCGTCCGGGCCGTCGAGCTCCACCACGTCGATTCCCGAGTGGAGAAGGTCATCGGTAACGAGCTGATGCCGCCCGTCGGGACCACGCTCGAGGCGGGCGGTAAGGACCGGGTGGGCTTCGAGCAGCGTGTCGAACGCATCCGACAGTGCGTCGACATCGATCGGACCCTTGACGTGTGCGGCAAGGCCCACGAAATTGTGTGTCTCGGCGAGCATTTCCTCGCTGAGCGCCAGCTTACGAATCACCGACGATGGAAACACGTTTCAGACTCCCTGGCGATTTGCGAACGCGGTGACGAGATTATCGGTTTTGGGCATCCGCCTTGCCTATCCCGGTGTATCAGTCGACGACAAGTCCACCAGGACCAGTTCATCGCTGGCCGAGTCCATTTCATCCTCCGCTAGCGCCTCCCGGGTCAGCTCCATCAACGCTTTTGCGAACCCGCCGGCAAACGATTGCGCGGTGTCCGCCTCGACCCTGCGGGTGTCATACCACCAATCCAGGTGTAGCACACCAGCCGAGCGATACACCCGAAGCTCGATGGCGTGACCCAGCCCGGGAATCGCCTCGCGCACCGGCATAGCGGTGTCGGCGTCGAACTGTACGGGAACGGTCTCGGACGATAGGGATGGCAGGTCAGGAATCGTGCCCACATAGGAGAAGAAGATGTCGGCTGGGCGGGCAGCGCCGAGCAGCCGCGCGGTCGGGGCGTACAAGTAGCGGAGCAGCCCGTACCCGATTCCGTAGTGCGGTACGGCGTTCAGCGTGGCGTGCACCTCGGCCAGCAGTTCCCTGGCGCTGGTGCCTTGACCTTGGGCGCAGTTGAGAGCGACAGGATAGACGGTATTGAACCAGCCAACCGTCCGGCGCAGGTCGACGTCGGGTTTGAGCACCGACCTGCCCGGCCCGCTGAGGTCAACGGAGACGGCCCCGTCGCCGACCGTGGTTGCGATCGTCCGGCTTAGTGCGGCCAGCAGAATTTCCTCTATCGGCACCCTAAGCCGGCGCCGCGTGTCGTCGATCTCGGTTGTTTCCGAGGCGGTCAGTGTCGACGACAATCTCGTCAGATCAGTTTCCCCCGGCGCTTCGGTGACCTCCTCGCGTGCCACCCGCAGGTTCGCTCCGGTCGTTGTCTCCAGCCAGAAATCGCGGCTTTCGACGACCGCGGGATGTATGGCCAGCGCGGCACAGCGCTGGGACCACTCGGTCCACGGTGTGGTGACCGGCTGCAGCGCAATCTGTTCGCCGGCCAACCGTTGCCCGAACGCGGTGAAGATGTCGGTGAGCAGGATGTCGCGCGACGCGTTGTCGGCCGCGATCGCGTGCACACTGATCGCGAGGTAGCACGAACCACCCGGCAGGCCACGGACATAGGTGGCGGTCAGCAGTAGGCTCGACAGGTCCTGTTCGCGGATCTGCTCGTTCAGCATGCCGACCACCGCTTCGCGTTCCTGCGGGCTTCCCGGTGAGACATCGTCGGGAAGCGACCGGGTGGCCAATTCGGCGAATTCCTGCGGTTCGCCGACGACCTGTTCCCAGGTGCCCGCGCGCTGAACGATCCGCAGCCGCAGCGCATCGTGGTGGTTGGTCACGGCGGTGAGCACCGCGGCGATGTCCTCGACTTGCACATCGGGCCAAAGTTGCAGGATCAGGGGAACACGCCAGTGGCCGCGTTCTGAGACTCCGTACTCGAGGAAGTGGACGATGTTCGGCGGAACCGGGGGATGCACGACGTCACTGGATGACTGGCGCGCCAGACCACCGGCCGCGTACCGAGCAATCAGAGCCTTGGCGAGTGCGGCAACGGTCTGGTTGTCGTACAGGTCTTGGGGTGTGAGGTCCAGTCCTTCGTTGGCGGCGGTCATCGCGACGCTGATCGCGACCAGTGAGTCGCCCCCCAGTTCGAAGAAGTTGGCGTTCCGGTCAACCGAACCGACACCGAGACACTGCGCCCAGATGCGCTGCAACGTTGTTTCCATCGGTGACTTGCCGTTGGTGGCCGCCTGGGAAGGCTCAGCGGCCCCAGCCGACGGCGGGGTCGCGATCCCGTTCGTCGAGACGCCGTCCGCTGCCGACCTTTGAGTCGGCTTGTGGTCCACCCAATGCCGTTGGCGCTCAAACGGATAGCCGGGCAGCGAGACGAGCTGCGGCCGGTGATCACCCCGCAGCGGCGCCCAGTCGACGTCGATCCCCGCCGACCAAAGTTGTCCCAACGCCAGCAGGAAGGTATCCCGGTCGTCGCGGTTCTGGGCGTGGTGGCGCATCAGGCGAACGGCGCGGTGACCGCTTGACCACTTTGGGTGCCGCATCGCCGACGCGGTCAAGGTGCCGCCCGGGCCGACCTCAACCACGATGCGATGGGGATCGGCAAGTAACACGTCGACTTCGTCGGAGAACCGGACCGTCGACCGAACCTGGCGGGCCCACGTCGCGGGATTGGTGGCCTCGCTGTCGGCCAACCAGGTTCCGGTGACGTTGGACAGCAACGGAATGCGGGGCCGGTACAGCGTTTGTCGGGACAGGAAGCCGGTGAATTCCGGAATCATCGAATCCATCAAACGTGAATGGAACGCATGCGACGTGCGGACCCGACGCACGACGATCCCCTGTTCGGCGAGGTGATCGCTGAACTTGCGAATGTTCTCCTCGGATCCGGCAACGACACAACCGCCCGGTTCGTTGACCGCGGCGACGTCGACATCGGCCGACAGGTGCTCGGTGAGCGCATCGGGACTCAGCGCCACCGCGACCATGACTCCACGGGGTGCGGTATGCATCAGGCGAGCACGCATCGATACCACCTTGATGGCCGTTGCGATGTCGAAGACGCCCGCGATGGTGGCCGCGACATACTCGCCGATGCTGTGGCCCGCCAGTGCTGCCGGGCGAACCCCGAAGGTCTCGATCAACTTCGCCAGCGCGTATTCCACTGTGAACAGTGCGGGTTGGGTGCGGTCAGTGCGTTCCAGATTGCGCGCGGTCCCGTCGAAGATCTCTGCGCGCAGGTCGATGCCCAACTCCTCGCCAAACCCTGCGGCGCACTGATCGAAGTGCTCGGCAAACGCTGGCTCGGACTCATAGAGGCCGCGCGCCATCCCGATGTGCTGAGCACCCTGGCCCGGAAACAGGAAAACGACTCGGTCCGAATCGTCGCTGCTCTGCGCGGATTCGCCGATAAACACGTTGTCGTGCTCGGCCGCAGCCAGCACTGTGGCCGCGTCCTGCTGGTCTTTGACGACCGCCGCCATCCTGATGTTGTCTTTCCGCCGACGCGCGAGGGTGTAGGCGACGTCCGGCAGGCTGGCCTCATCTGGACCGGACAATTCGGCGGCCAGGGCCGAACGTGCCTGCTGCACCGCCTCGGTGCTGCGAGCCGACAACAGCAGCACCTGCGGACCGGGCTGGGGCGTCGGCGCCGGAATCGTCGGCGCCTCTTCGAGGACCACGTGCGCGTTGGTGCCACCGACACCGAACGAACTGACCCCGGCGCGCAAAACGCCGTCCCACTCCCACGGGCCGTACTCGCTGCGCACGACAAAGGGTCCCTGGTCGAGATGCAGTTCCGGGTTGGGGCTGGTGTAGTGCAACGTTGCCGGAATTGCTTTGTGCTTGAGGCACAGAATCGTCTTGATCAAACTCGCGATCCCGGCCGCTGACTCCAGATGACCGATGTTGGATTTGACCGAACCGATAAAGCACGGACCCGGCCGAGCCGCCTCGGAAACAGCGAAAGCTTGGCGCAGACCCTCGATTTCGATCGGGTCACCCAACGGCGTTCCGGTTCCATGTGTCTCGATGTAGCTGACGGTGGAGGCATCGACCTCCGCGATCGCCTGCGCCTCGGCGATGACGTCGGCCTGACCGGCCGCGTTGGGCGCGGCGTAGGTCATCTTCGTCGAGCCGTCGTTGTTCAGCGCCGATCCCCGGATCACGGCGTGAATCCGATCCCCATCGTCGACCGCGTCCTGCAACGACTTCAGCACCACGACACCCACTCCGCTGCCGAAGATCGTGCCGTCTGAGCGGACGTCGAACGGCCGGCAGTGGCCGGTCGGTGACACCATCGACCCTGGTTCGTGCCAATACCCGACGCGATGCGGAATCCGCAGCGATGCGCCCCCGGCCAAAGCCATCTCGCATTCGCCGTTCAAAATGCTCTGGCAGGCCAGATGCACCGCGACCAACGCCGACGAGCAGGCGGTCTGGACCGACAGCGCGGGCCCACGCAGGTTGAACTGGTAGGCGGCCTTGGTCGCCAGATAGTCCTTGTCGTTCTGCAACGACAGGTTGACCATCTCGAAAGTGACGCCCTGTCCGATGATCACGTTCGGGTCGTGGTTGGACATGATGTTGTGCAGCAGGTACCCGCTGGTGGTGCTGGTCGCGTAGACGCCGACCGAGCCCTCGATCTGGGCTGGGTCGTAGCCGGCGTCTTCCAGCGCGTGCCAGGCAGTCTGCAGGAACAACCGATGTTGCGGATCGGTCATACGTGCGGACAGCGGAGTGAAGCCGAAGAAATCGGCGTCGAATTCGTCGATCCCGGCCAGCAATGCCGCGCGCCGCACATAGGAGTGATTCGCCAGCGCCTTCTCGCTGATGCCCTCGGCCAGTAGGTCGTCCTCGGACAGGGTGACGATCGACTCCTGACCGCGGCGCAGGTTGTCCCAGAATGCCGACAGCGTGCCGGCGCCAGGGAACCTGGCGGCCATGCCGACGACCGCAATCGCGTTGGGCGGCAGTTCGCTGTTGCTGGTCACACTCGATCCCCTACCTTTCGCCGAGCTGCGGCTCGTTGCCGCGCTGCGGCGCGCTGCTTGGCTCGATCACGAACCCCGTTGGCGCTCTCGGGCCTATCCTGCCCGTTAAGGCCCAGTTGACGGATGAGATCGGTCGTGATGTCGGCAATCGAGGCACCCTGCAACAACAGGGCCACCGGCGGTTCCACACCGAAGTCACCACGAACGGTGTTCCGGATTCGCACGGCCATCAGGGAATCCATTCCCAGTTCGGTCAACGGCTGGTCAGTGTCGATCGTGCTGTCTTTGGGGTAGCCCATGACGGCCAAAATGCGTCCGCCCAGACGTGTGGTGACGACCCGGTTGGCTTCGACGGCGTCCATCTCGCGCAGTGCATCGGCGCCCGCCCAGTCTTCGTCGCTGTCGATGTCCAATTCCTTGGCCAGGATGGCGAAGTACCCGAGTTGCTGAATCTCCGGGAATGCGGCCGCCGCCCGGTCCAGCCGCAGTCGCGCCACCCCCACTCGCGGGATGTCGCTGGCGAGGATCGCCTCCAAGGCCTCAATGCCTTCGGCCGGCGCGATGGGATCCAAAGCGCTGAACGTCAACGAGCGGGCGACGCCGATGTCGGACCACTGACCCCAGTTGATCGTGGCCGCAGGCAAACCCGATGCGCGTCGCCAGGCGACCAGACCGTCGAGCCACGCACTGGCGGCGGCGTACGCTCCCTGCCCGGGCGCCCCCAACAGCGACGACGTCGACGAGAACCCCACCCACCAGTCGAGCTCCCGGCCGACCGTGGCGACATGCAGCCGCAAGCGCGCCGGCGGCCTTGGGCGCCCATACTCGTTCCAGGCTTTCGCTGCTGAGGGCGGCAACGATCTGATCGTCGATCACGGCTGCGCCGTGCACAACTCCCCGTAACGCCAGCCCGGTCTCTTCGGCGGCGCTCACCAGCCGCTCGGCCACTCCGGGTATGGAGATATCGCCAGGCACGACAGCGATTTGCGCGCGTTCCTCAAGCTCCGCAAGCACCGCTCGCTGTTCATCGGATGGCTCGGATCGACCGTTGAGGAGGACACGCCCGGCGCCGCTGTCGACGAGCCAACGGGCGACGACCAGACCGACACCGCCGAGACCGCCGGTGACCACGTAGGCGCCATCCCGTCGGACCACCGGGTCGTGCTTACCTGGACCGAGCGCTGCGCGAGAAAGGCGTTCCACATATCTGTGCTCGCCGCGCCAGGCGATCATATCATCGCTACTGGCCAACCCCAGCTCGGTGATCAACGGTGCAAGTGCGTCATCCTGCAAATCCACCAGCGTGGCGGTCAGGTCAGGGTGTTCGTAGGCAAGAACCCGGATAAGTCCTTTCAGGGCAACGATCGACGGGTCGCCCGGCTCGTCGGCGTTGACCGCCAAACCCTTGCGGGATACCAGCCACAGCCGCGGGGCCTTCCCGTGCCAGCCGCCGATGACCGCGCGCACCGTCGCCGAGATGGCCCAGACCAGATCGCGGCCCCGCGCGTCATCGGAGTCGGTGCCGTCGAAGGTGCGCTGCCCGGCGAAGACGATCACCCCGACCGGTGGAAGCTCGGGGTCTGCCGCGGTTTTCGCGAAGGCCTCCAGCACCGCAGACTCTTGCGAAAGGTCCGCGCTGACCACCCGTCGGGTCGGTGAGCCGAACCGGGTGAGGAAATCGTCTGCGATCGCCTCGGTCTCGGCGCCGTCAGTCAACACCAACCAGCTTCCATCAGAGGCAGCGGGAGGCGCCGGACTGGTTGGGATTTCCACCCAGCTAGTGTCAAAGATCTTTTGTGTCAGCGGCATTGGCACTGTGCGGCGTTGCACGCGTTGCAGGTAAATGCCGGTAATCTCGGCGGTCGGAGTCCCGGTGTCATCCATCAGGACGACGCGGCCCAGCTGCCCGGAGCCGTCGCCGTCAAGACTTGCCAGCTCGGCCCGGCAGCGGGCACGCCGGCCGACATGGCCGAATACCCGAATCGTCTCGAACGACACCGGCAAATAGGTGGCCTCACTGGAATCCGCCAACGATTCGGCAGACATCGCGGCAGCCAGGCCTTGCAGCGCCGCATCGAGCAGCACCGGATGAATCCGATAACTCCGGTGAGTAGTGGCCTCGTCCGGCAGGACTATCTCGGTCTCCGAAGAACCGTTGGGCCTCCGAACGATCCGGGTCAGTGCGGCGAACGCCTGCCCGTGATGCAAACCGGTGCGGCGCAACGCGGAGTAGAGGTCTCCCGGTGAAACGACAACGCCGGCCTCGCACGAGGCCGTCTCCTTGGCCGGTACCTGAGGTTGCGCTGCCTCGACTCTGGCGACCGCATGCCGACGCCAATTGCCGTTAGCCGATCGCGAATGGATCTCGACCCGAATGTCGTTGACCGAGTTTTCGGCGCTTTGGATCAGTTGCGTCGTTATCTGGGTCTGGTCGTCCAGCGGAAGCATCTGTTCGACCTCGAGCCGATTCACGGCCACGGCCTGGACAGGTAAACCGAGGGCTTCGCTGGCGGCCGCCAGTGCTATCTCGGCGAAACCTGTCGCCGGCATGACCGGCTGGCCATGCACCTTGTGGTCGGCCAGCCACGGAATGAGGTCGGTCCCGACATCGGCCTGCCATACATGATCGCGGCCGGACGGCATCTCGACATGAATCCCCAGCAACGGATGAGCACTGGCCGACTGCCTGCTCGCCGATGAAGGTGCGGGCCAGTACCTGGCATGCAACCACGGCGTCGGTGGGAGATCCGCGAGTCTTTCTGCGCTGCCAGGAGTTTGCGCCATGACAGCTGACGGGGGCCGAACCGTCGCCAGATGTGTGTGGAAAGCCAGCGTTTCGGGGTTGTCCCGGTTCAACGTTGCCGCCACCTGGACACCGCCGCGCGGCCTGGCCGACTCCAGGTTGCCGGCGATGGCATGGGTAAGCAGCGGATGTGGGCTGACCTCGACGAAGGTGGCATTGTTTTCCGCAGCAGCCGCCACAGCCTGGCTGAACCGCACCGGGTTGCGCAGGTTGACCACCCAGTAGTCGGCGTCAAACGCCGGTGCGGCGCCGTTGGTTTGGCCGACCGTGCTGATCAACGGGATCTTCGGCGTGGCCGGCGCCAGATCGGCCAGCGCGCTTCGTAACTCGGGCAGTATCGGATCGACCGTGGGATGGTGCGACGCCACGTCGACCTCGATACGCCGCGCCAACCGGCCCTGGGCATCGACCACCGCGATCACCGCATCGACCTGCTCGGGGGGCCCGGCGATCACCGTCTGTTGCGGCGCGGCATACACCGCCACGGTGATATCCGGGTAGTCGGCGATCAACTTCTCGGCTGCCTCGGCCTCCAACTCCAACAGCGCCATCGCGCCCTGCCCGGACAACCGCGCCATCAGCCGCGATCGGGTGGCGATCACTTTGAGCCCGTCGGCCGGGCTCAGCGCCCCGGCCACCACCGCCGCGGTCACCTCCCCCATCGAATGCCCAATCACCGCATCGGGTTCCACACCGTACGAGCGCCACAATGCCGTCAACGCCAACTGCATACCCACCAGCACCGGTTGGATCCGATCGATGCCGACCACCGGCTCACCGGCGTCCAGCACCTGCCGCAGGGAGAATCCCACCTGCTCGACGAATACCGGCTCCAACTCGGCGACCGCGGCGGCGAACGCCGGCTCATCGGCCAGCAACTGCCGGCCCATTCCCGCCCATTGCGAACCCTGACCGGAATACAGGAACACCGTGCCCGGCCCGCGCAATGCCTCACGCGGACCAACCACACCCGGCGCCGGTTGCCCGGTGGCCACCGCCCGCAGCCCCGCCACCGCCTCGCCATTGTCGCGTGCGCAGACCGTGGCGAATTTGCTGTGGCGGCTGCGGTGCTGGTTGACGGTGTGGGCGATATCGGCCAGCGGCACACCGGCGCCGTCTCCGTCCATCCAGTCGGCCAACGCCGACGCCCACGACGCTATCCGTTGCTCTGTCTTGCCCGAGATCACCAACGTCGTCACCGGCGAACCCGAATCGGGTGCCGACACCGGCACCGGATCCGGCCCCTGCTCCAGCACCACATGCGCGTTCGTCCCGCCCAGGCCGAATGACGACACCGCGGCTCGCCGCGGGCCTTCACCAGCGGGCCAGGGGCTGAGTTCGGTGGGAACGAACAGCCGCGTCGGTGACGGGTCGATCGCCGGATTCCATTGTGAAAAATGCAGATTCGGCGGAATCTGGCCCCGCTGCACCGACAATGCAGCCTTGACGAATCCGGCAATTCCGGCGGCCGCCTCCAAATGGCCCATATTCGTTTTCACCGCCCCCAGCGCGCAGGGACCATCGCCGCGCCCATAGACGTCGGCCAACGCTTCGAACTCGATCGGATCACCCAGAGCGGTTCCGGTGCCGTGCACCTCAATGAAATTCACCGTGTTCGGCGCTACGTCGGCGCTGCGCAACGCCCGGGTGATCACGTCGCACTGCGCGATCGTGTTCGGCGCGGTCAGACCGTTGGACCGGCCATCCTGATTGATCGCCGAGCCCCGCACCACCGCCAACACCCGGTCCCCATCACGCACGGCGTCGGTGAGCCGCTTGAGCACCACGACCCCCGCACCCTCCCCACGCACGAACCCGTCCGCCCTGGAGTCAAAGGTGTGACACCGGCCCTCCGGCGACAACATTCCCCACTTGGACATCGCGAGCTGGGTTTCCGGGCGCAAGATGAGGCTGACCCCGCCTGCCAGGGCCAGCTCGCTCTCCCGCAGCCGCAGGCTCTGGCAGGCCAGATGAATCGTGACCAACGACGACGAACACGCCGTATCCACCGCCACCGCCGGACCACGCAGCCCCAACAGATACGCGATCCGCCCGACGGCGACAGCGTGGGCGTTACCCGTTGCCGAGTAGGCATCGATGCTGTCCGGGTTGGCCGCCGAAATAGTTTGATACTCGGTGTAATACACGCCCATCATCACCGCGGCGCGGGTTCCGGCCAGATGATCCGGCGCGATCCCAGCATGTTCCAGCGCTTCCCAGGCCACCTCCAACATCACGCGCTGCTGCGGATCCATGGCTTCGGCCTCACGAGGGGAAATCCCGAAGAAATCAGCGTCGAAGCCGGCCACATCGGGCAGGAAGCCGCCCCACTTCGACGACATACGGCCGGGCGCGAACTGGTCCGGATCATAGAATTCGTCGGCATTCCAGCGATCCGAAGGGATTTCGCTGATCGCATCCCCGCCGTTAGCCAAGAAGTTCCAATAGGCCTCCGGGCCCACCGCACCGCCGGGGAAACGGCAGCCGATTCCCACCACGGCCACCGGCTCCGCAGCGGCGACACGGGAGGCCTTGTCGAACTGCTCGGTCAGCGCTCTCCGCTGGTCGGCGGTCATGGCCGAAACTCTGCTGAAGACCGTTCTCATGAAAAAATACCGCTCTCACTACCCGCCGAAGCCGACTCCACGCTGTCGAACAACTCATCCAACACACTGCTCGCCGAGTCGAGCAGATCGGCACCGTTTTCTTCCGAATGTTCCTGCGACACTTGTTGGGGTGCAAGCATTTCCACCAAATACGCCGCCAACGATGAAATGGTCGGGTGGTTGAACAACATATTCGCCGACAAGCCGGTACCCACTAACTTCTGCGTCTCTCGTAGGACCGTCATCGCCATCATCGAGTCGAGTCCCAATTCGGGGAACGGCTGATCCACGTTGATTGCCGATGCCGACATCCGCAGTTCGCGAGCCAGGATAGCTCGGAGCCTGATCTCTAGTTCGCTGAGCCGGTTCTCGGCCGGTATCTGCGACCAATCCGGAATGGACGCTACGGACCGATCCCCATCGTCAACGGTCGATCGCTGGTCGACGCTCGATACATCGAGCTCCTCGACCACCGTATGGAAGTAGCCGAGTTCACGGAACTGGGGGCTCGCGGCGACGGCGCGATCAAGACGCAACCGTCCGACACCCACCCGAGTGAGGTTGCCACCCACCAGCGACTCCAGCGCTTCGATGCCTTCGCCGGGAGCGATCGGGTCCAGGACGCTGTACGTCAGCGCGCGGCTCATCCCGACGTCCGACCACTGGCCCCAGTTGATCGCGGTTGCGGGCAGGCCCGATGCGCGTCGCCACGCCATCAGGGCATCGAGCCACGCGTTGGCGGTTGTGTACGCCAATTGACCCGGCAAGCCCAGAAGCGTGGCCATGGAAGAGAAGCCAACCCACCAGTCAAGCTGTCGGGTGGCCGTCGCTGCGTGCAGCCGCAATGCGCCGGCCACCTTGGGCGCCCACACCCTTTCCATGCCTTCCCGGGTGAGAGCCGCCACCAGACCGTCGCCGCTCACGCCCGCGGCGTGCACGACTCCCCGCAATGGCCGTCCGGTCTCTTCGGCGGCCGCCACCAGCCGTTCCGCTACTCCCTGTGAAGCGATATCGCCGGGCACGAAAACGATCTCGGAGCCGTTTGCCAGGTCGGCAAGGCTTCGCCGCTGATCATCTGAGGGATCGGTTCGACCGTTCAGGATAAGCCGCCCCGCGCCGCGCTCTACGAGCCACCGCGTGACGACCGTGCCCAAGCCGCCCAGGCCCCCGGTGACGATGTATGAGCCATCCGCGCGGACAACCGCATCCTGGTGGCCTGCATCGAGCGTCGCACGCGAGAGCCGCTCAACGTACCGGCGCTCCTGGCGCCACGCGATTACATCATCGCTCGCCGGTGACTCCAGTTCGCTCATCAACGCCGCTACGACGTCATCCGCGGAATCCAGATCGACGAGAGTGGCGCCCAGATCTGGCTCGCCGGCGAGGACACGAGCCGCCTCGCCGGGGAACCGCCAGTTACGGATGAGGCCTTTGAGGGCACCGATCGCTGGATCGCCCGGCACTTCACCATGAACCGCAAGGCCGTTACGGGTTACCAGCCACAGCCGCGGCGGCTGCCCCTTCCAGACGTCGACAGCGGCGCGTGCCGCGCCCGAGATCGCCCAGATCAGTTCGCGTGCGCGCCGAAGCGCGCCATCGGGGTCGGTGCCATCGAACGAACGCTTTCCGACGAATACGATCACGCCTACCGGCGGAAGCTCCGGATTAGCCGTGGTCTTCTCGAAGGCCTCCAGCACTGCCGACTCGTGCATCAATTCTTCGCTGATCACTCGCCGGGGCGGTGAGGAGAACCGCGCAGCGAATTCCGCCACGAGTGCCGTCGTCTCAGCGTCGTCGTCGGCCAGCACCAGCCAGCTTCCAGCAGGCGCAGCCGATGTTCCGCGACCTTTTTCAGACCGCGTCGAACTTTCTATCCATTCGGTGTCGAAGATCTTCTGCTCCAGCGGCAGCGGCACCGCGCGGGGCTCTGTCGGACGCAGGACGACGCCGGTGAGTTCCGCGATGACAGCCTCCCTGTCGTCGAAGAGGATGATCCGGCCCAGATGACCAGCATCCTCCTCCTCGAGCTTCACCAGCTCGGTGCGGCATCGGGCCCGCCGCCCGACTCGTCCGAACACCCGAAATGTCGCCAATGACATTGGCAGATAGGTTGTTCCGGTGGGATTTTCCGGTAATTCAGTTGGCATAGCGGCCGTGAGACTGTGAAGCGCCGCATCGAGCATCGCTGGATGGATGCGATACTGCGGATGGTCACCAGCATCATCAGGCAGGACAATTTCGGTTTCGGAATAGCGCGTCCTCACCTTGGCAGGCGGCTCGGGCCGCTGCGCCGGACCATCCCCGTGCGTCACGTCGATGCTGGCCACTGCATACCGACACCACTTACCGCCGGCCGAACTGGCGTGAATCTCAACGCGAATCCCGTCGTCGCTTTGAGCAAGCTGCGTCGTGACTCGTGTCTGGTGATCCAGGGCAAGCGTCTGCTCGAGCTCGAGCTCGTTGACCTGTACGGCCTCGACAGGCAGCCCAAGAGCTTCGCAGCCGCCAGCCAACGCCATTTCGGCGAAACCCGCTGCCGACATGACGGCCTGCCCATGCACCTTGTGATCGGCCAGCCACGGCACCATCTCCGTGCCGATATCTGCCTGCCACACATGGTCGCGGCCGGACGGCATCTCAACGTGCACCCCAAGCAACGGGTGAACATCTGGCATCCGCTGCCCAAGGGACCGATTTTCGATCCAATACTTCGAATGCAGCCACGGTGACGGAGGGACTTCCACGAGCAGGCCCCCGTTGCCCTTGGGGGCCGTCACGCCAAGGGTGGCGAGCTGGGTATGGACGGACAGAGTTTCGTCTTCCCCTCGCTTCATCGCCGAGGTGACGATGAAGCGGTCGGTCGGCGACGTTGTTGCAAGGGTGTCGCTGATGCCGTAGGTGAGCAACGGGTGCGGGCTGACTTCGACGAACCTGGCGTGGTTTTCCGCGGCGGCGGCCACAGCCTGACTGAACCGCACCGGATTGCGCAGATTAGCCACCCAGTAATCGGCATCGAATATCGGCGCCTCGCTACCAGCATGGCCCGTCGTGCTGATCAGCGGAATCTTCGGTGCGACGGGCGCTAAATCAGCAAGCGCACTACGCAATTCGGGCAATATCGGATCAACCGTGGGATGATGTGACGCCACGTCGACCTCGATACGGCGCGCCAGGCGGCCCCGTGCTTCCACCACCGCGATCACCGCATCGACCTGCTCGGGCGGCCCGGCGATCACCGTTTGACTCGGCGCTGCATACACCGCCAGGGTGACGTCAGCGTAGTCGGCGATCAACGTCGCGGTCGCCTCGGCGTCCAGTTCCAGCAGGGCCATCGCACCCTGACCGGCCAGCCGCGACATCAGCCGCGACCGGGTCGCGATCACCCGCAACCCCTCCGCCGGGCTCAGCGCCCCGGCCACCACCGCCGCGGTCACCTCCCCCATCGAATGCCCAATCACCGCATCGGGTTGCACGCCGTAAGACCGCCACAACTCCGTCAACGCCAACTGCATGCCAACCAGCACCGGTTGAATGCGGTCGATGCCGACCAGCGGTTCGCCGTCGGCCAAGACCTGCTGTAACGAAAAACCGGTCTGGGCCACAAACGCAGGCTCCAACTCGGCGACCGCCGCGGCGAACGCCGGCTTCTCGGCCAGCAACCGCTGGCCCATTCCCGCCCACTGCGAGCCCTGACCCGAATACACAAACACCGTGCCCGATCCGTGCGATCCCACGCAGGGCTCGACGACACCGGCCGCCGATTCGCCGGCCGCCAATGCCCGCAGCCCGGACACCGCCTGGGCGCGGTCACGCGCACACACCGCGGCGAAGTTCTTGTGCCGGGTGCGATGATGATTGACGGTGTGGGCGACATCGGCCAGCGGCACATCCCCACCCTCACCGGCCATCCACTCGGCCAACATCCCGGCCATCGACGCGATCCGCGCCGGGGTCTTCCCCGAGATCACCAATGTGCTCACCACCGGCTCCGGTTGTACCGCAACAGGTTCAGGAGCGGGGGCCTGCTCAACCACCACATGCGCATTAGTGCCACTGACCCCAAACGACGACACCCCAGCCCGCCGCGCCCGCCCCACCGACGGCCACTGCATGCCCTGCGCGGCGATGGTGAACCGCGACGCACCGGCACTGGCATGCGGAGTCAACCGCTCAAAGTGCAGATGCTTGGGAATATAGCCGTGCTGCACGCTTAGCACGGTCTTGATGAAACCGGCAATACCAGCCGCCGACTCCAAATGACCCAAGTTCGTCTTGACCGATCCCAACACCAACGGCGCGGAGCCATCTCGCTCACAAAAGACCTCGCTCAACGCCCCCAACTCGATCGGATCACCCAACGCCGTGCCAGTGCCGTGCGCCTCGACGTAATCGATATCCGAAGGCCCCAACCGCGACGCCGTCAATGCCTGACGCAGCACCGCCTGCTGGGCCGGCCCATTAGGCACGGTCTGCCCACTGCTGGGACCATCCTGGTTGACCGCCGTACCGCGCACCACCGCCAACACCGAATCCCCGTCGCGCAGCGCATCACTGAGCCGCTTGAGCACCACCACCCCGCAACCCTCACTGCGCACATAGCCGTTCGCGTCGGCATCGAAGGTTTTGCAGCGGCCATCAGGGGCCAGCATCCCCCACCGCGAGGTCGCGATGCTGTTTCCCGGGCTCAGGATCAGGTTGACACCGGCGGCCAACGCCTGGTCACTTTCCCGCCGCCGCAGGCTCTGGCACGCCAAATGGATGGCGACCAGCGACGACGAACACGCGGTGTCGATCACCACCGCCGGGCCGTGCACGCCCAAAAAATACGCCAACCGCCCAGCAGCGAAGTTCATCGCATTCCCGAACGGAACGTACGGGTCGACATCTTCCGGACGCAAGTTTGCAGCGAAAGCTACTAAGTAGTCCAAGGCAGTCGAACCGACGAAGACCGAGGTTTGCGTGCCGCGGACCGCCGGCGCGGTGATACCTGCGTTTTCCAGTGCCTCCCAGGCGACTTCGAGCAGCAACCGCTGCTGGGGATCCATCGCGACCGCCTCGCGCGGGGAGATGCCGAAGAACTCGGCGTCGAATTCATCCGGTTGCCAGGAGGTCAGAAACCCCCCCTCCCGATTGCAGATCGTGCCCGGCACCGGTGTGATCCGAGGAGTAGTAGGCGTCAGCGTCCCAGCGTTCCCGAGGCACCCGCACGATGCCGCTGGCCCCGTCTTGCAACAGCCGCCAGTACTGGGCGGGGGTGTTCACCCCACCCGGAAGCCGACACCCCATCCCCACCACGGCGATCGGTTCGGTGTCACCCTTTTCGGCGATCTCGAGACGCGCACTCAAATCATCGATCTTGTGCAGCGCCTCCGTGATGATCGCCCGGCGATCCGGCGGTGCAGCAGTCATCGCGCTCAGCCCAGCCTTTCGGAAAGCTCTTTGAGCAGTTCGTCATCGGTGAGGTCTTGGTAGGCGTCGACGCTTTCCTGATCGGCAACCTCGACCAGCTCGGGAAGAATTGTGGCCAAGTAGTCGGTGAGCGCTTCGACCGTCGGATAGTCGAACACGACAGACGTCGGTAGCACCTCGCCGAGGCTTTCGGCAAGGGCCCGCTGAAGTGTCACGCTCATCAGCGAATCCATACCGGATTGGAAGAAGCCCGCCGACGGATCCAGCAACTGCGGCGACGCCAACCCCATCGCCGCGACGACCTGCGCGGTGACGTGATCGACCAGAAGCTCGCGACGCCGCGTCGGTTCGCAGTCGCGCAACGCTTCCCGGAACTCGGTTCTGCGCATCGATGAACTGTCGCCGTCGGCGTCGGTAGGCAGCAGGTCGTCCACGATGTGCAGTGCTGCTCGGGTGCGATATGCGGTGGCAAGCCGGGTCCAGTCGGCGGCGACGATGGTGGAGCGCACTGGCGTCCCGGGGCCGGTGACCGACCGCAGCGCCTGGATGGCGACCTCATCAGGCATGGGCTCAAGTCCAGAGTCGAGCGTCACCTGGCGCTGCTGGCCGGTTTGGCTGTCGGACAATGACTTCCAGAGCCCCCAGTTGATCGCGGTGGCCGAGAGTCCGGCCGCTCGCCGCGCGTACGCGAAGGTGTCCAGGAAGGTGGTCGTTGCCGCGTAATGGGCCAGCCAGCGGGAGCCGGTCACTCCGGAGATTGACGAGAACAGCACAAACTGGCGCACCGGGTGCCGCAGCGACAGTTTGTGCAACAGCGCCACCACATTCAGCTTCGGCCGGAACATGGCGGTGACGTCGTCGTCGGTCATGTCGCTCAGCGTCACCGGCCCGCCCCCGAAGGCCGCCAGATAGATACCGGCCAGCGGTGGAAGGTCTGTGCCGAAGCGGTCGAAGAGCGCGCTCATCGCGGTTTCATCCGCCGCATCGGCGGCCACCGTCACCAACGTGGTTCCGGTCGCCGACAGGGTGCCAGCCAACTCATCGAGGCGCGAACCCGGATTGCGGGATACCGCAACGATGGTGGCTGCGCCCATGTCAGCGAGCTGCCGGATCAGATGCGGTCCGATATTCCCGGTCGCGCCGATGACCAGATGGCTGCTGTCTTTGTCGAGCTCAACTGAGGCGGTCAATGGCGGGTAGCCCCTTTGCAGGCGCGGGACACGGCGTATACCGGCCCGATAAACGACCTGATCCTCTCCATTGCCACCGTGAGCCTCGTCCACCACATACCGGGCGGCCAACCCAGCGGGCACCGACTCGTCGACATCGACGATGCCGCCCCAGATTTCCGGATGCTCCAGTGCCAGCGTCCGACCCAAACCCCACAACACCGCATGAGTGGGATTGGCCCGATCGCCTTCACCGACGGGCTGAGCATTGCGCGTGAGCAGAAACAGCCGCGGCGCCAACCCCATTGCGGTCACCGCGGCGGTAAGCGTTCGCGCAGCATTGAACAAGCCATATCCCGATTCGGCATCGAAATAGCCGGACGGCACCTGCGGTGCGTAGAGCACATGGGTCACTCCGGCGAGGGCGTCAGTGAGTGCGGCCTCATCGGTGTCTTCGGCCAACAACGACGGCGGCAACACCGTCACCCGAGAATCGTCGCCAAGAACACGGCCGATCTCCGCGCCGAGCTCGGAGTCGGCGAACACCAGCCACCAACTATCTACGCCGGCCTGCGCTTGCGACAAGCCCCGAGCCGGCCAGGCTAGCTCGCAATACCACTCCGCCGGAATCGGCCCATCGGTCGGTGGACTCGGATTACCATTCAGCTCAACGCGTTTGGCCGAAACCGGCGATCCAGGGCTGATCCAGTGGCGGGTGTGGTGCCAGGGCGTGGTGGGCAGCACCGGATGCGGTTCCGGCAGATGTGGGGTTTGCGGCGGATGGCTCGTGTGGATGGTGTTGAGGTTGGTGTGGAAGCTCACCGTGTCATCACCGTCGCGCCACAGCGTCCCCACACTGTGGTGATGGGTCATCGAATCCAGCGTGTCGCTGACGGCATGCGTCAGGATCGGATGAGCGCTGATCTCGATGAAGGTGGCGTGGTCTTGTGCGGCTGCGGTGACGGCCTGACTGAACCGCGCCGGCCGGCGCACATTGGCCGCCCAGTACTCGGCATCCAGCAGTGGCGCCGTGGTGCCCTCGGCGACGGTAGAAAAGAACGGGATGGTGCAAATCTCGGGAGTCAGATCCGCCAGCGCCGCGCGTAATTCGGGCAGGATCGGATTCATCAACGCGGTATGCGAGGCGACCTCCATGTTGACCCGCCGGGCGAAACGGTTCTGCGCACTCACCGCAGCGATCACCGCGTCGACCGGCGCCACGGGCCCGGCGATCACGGTCTCCCGCGGTGAGACATACCCTGCCAGACTCACCTTGGGAAAGTCGGCGATCAACGCCGCGGTGGCCTCGGCGTCCAGTTTGAGTAGTCCCACCGCGCCTTGTCCGGCGAGCTGCGACATCAGCTGGGACCGGGTAGCGATCACCCGCAATCCGTCGGCCACGGTCAGCGCCCCGCCCACCACCGCCGCGGAGACCTCGCCCATCGAATGCCCTATCACCCCATCCGGGTGCACCCCATAGGAGCGCCACAATTCGGTCAGCGCCAGTTGCAATCCCATCAGCACCGGCTGGACCTGCGCATCGCCGCTCACCGGCTCGCCGCCGGCGATCACCTGATGCAGCGAAAACCCCACCTGCTCGACAAAGACCGGCTCCAATTCGGCGACCGCCGCGGCAAACACCGGCTCCTCGGTGAGCAATTGCCGGCCCATACCCGCCCAATGCGAACCCTGACCCGAGTACACGAACACCGTGCCGAGACCGCACGGCCCCTCATGCGGGCCCACCAATCCGTCGGCCGGCCGGCCCGCGGCCAGCGCTTGCAACCCCGTTACCGCCTGGGCGCGATCGCGGGCGCACACGGTGGCGAACTGAGCGTGGCGGTCCCGGTGATGGTTGAGCGTGTGAGCCACATCGGGCAACCGCACTCCCGCACCCGCACCGGCCATCCACTCCGCCAGGGTCCCGGCCATCGATGCAATCCGCTCCGATGTCTTGCCCGACACCACCAACGTGGTCACTGCCGGATCGGAGTCGCGGGTGACGGGTACGGAAGCAGGAGCCTGCTCGATCACAACATGCGCATTGGTGCCACCGAACCCGAACGAGGACACGCCCGCCCGCCGCGGCCGCTGCGTGTGCGGCCACTCCTGTTGCTCGGCAACCACTGTCAGCCGCATTTGGTCGAACGGAATATGCGGATTGGGGGTCTGAAAGTGCAGATTCGCCGGGATGCTTGCCCGCTGCACCGCGAGCACCGCCTTGATGAATCCCGCCATCCCGGCCGCCGCCTCGAGATGACCGATATTCGACTTGACCGCACCGATCAACAGCGGCGAGTGCTCCGGACGACCGCGGCCCAAGACCGTGCCGAGCGCACGCGCCTCGATGGGATCCCCCAGCAGAGTTCCGGTCCCATGGGTCTCGACATAATCCACTTCATGCGGTGGCATCCCCGCATTGGTGTACGCAGCGCGCAGTACCGCCATCTGAGCGGCTGGATTAGGAGCCAACAAGCCGTTGGACCGGCCATCCTGGTTGACCGCGGAACCCCGCACCACCGCCAGCAGCCGATCTCCTTCGTGCACTGCATCACTCAGCCGCTTGAGCACGACCGCCCCGCAGCCCTCACCGCGGACGAACCCGTCAGCGTCCGCGTCGAACGCATGACACGCACCGGTCGGCGACAACGCACCGGATTGATCGAAACCACGAAAAACCGCAGGCGACATCAGCACATTCACGCCCGCCGCAATGGCCACGTCACAGTCCTGCATCCGCAGGCTCTGACACGCCAGATGCAGAGCGACCAGCGATGACGAACACGCGGTATCCACCGTGACGGAGGGTCCGCGCAGATCCAGAAAATACGACAACCGATTGGCGATGATGCTCAGCGCACCACCAGGGTTACTCCATGCGTCGACGTTAGGCAGATCAGTGGACGCGAGGTATCCATATTCAGCGATACTGGCCCCGACATAGACCCCGGTTTGCGAGCGGCGCAGCGAGCTCGCGGGAATCCCCGCATGCTCCAACGCTTCCCAAGCCACTTCCAGCAGCAGACGCTGCTGTGGGTCCATCTTGGCGGCTTCGCGAAGCGAGATGTCGAAGAATTCCGGGTCAAAGGCGTCGATGTCGGCCAAGAACGATCCCCAACGCGTGGTGCGCGACAGCGCCGCGGCCACCGCGGGCGAGCCGTCGTCGAATGGCGCCCACCGATCCGGCGGCACCTCTCCGACCGCGGATCGGCCCTCGCACAGGAACTGCCACAACGCTTCCGGGCCGGCGATCCCACCGGGAAAACGGCATCCCAGACCGATCACCGCGATCGGCTCGTCCATGCTGCCTCGATCGGGATCGAGCACCGGCTCGGTGTCGGGTTCGGAGCCGCTGAGAAACCGCGCCAGGTCACCAATTGTCGGATGCTGCCAGAACTCCACCGGTGAGACTCGCCGGCAGAGCAGCTCGGACAGCTCACCGGAGAGTACGACCGCGTCGCGCGAGCCCAAACCAAGATCGTTCATCGACGCGTCGAAGTCGATGTCGTAGGGACTGCAGCCGATATTCGTCACGAGGTAGTCGGCCAACCAGTGCCGAAGAGCCTCCTCGTCGAAAGGCGTCGTCATGACGCGACGTCCAAACGGCTGAATTCACCCTCCCGGTAGCGCTCCATCAGATACCCCTCTCACTACCGGCCGGAGCCGATTCCACACTGTCGAACAACTCATTCAACACACTGCTGGCCGAGTCGGGCAGCACATCGACATCGTTGTCCGAGTCTGCCTGCGGTAAAAGCTTTTTGGCGAGGTACCCCGCTAATGACGCGATCGTCGGGTGGTTCCACAGCATCGTCGCCGACAGCTCGATGCCGACGAACTGCTCGGTCTCTCGTCGAACAGACATCGCCATCACCGAGTTGAGGCCCAACTCCGCGAACGGCCGGTTCAGGTCGAGTTCGGCTTCTGCCATTTGAAGTTCGCGGGCAAGGATGGTTCGCAGCCCATTCTCAAGTTCGCTGAGCATGTTCTCTGCAGGCATCTGCGACCATGTCAACGTTGCTGGTGAAGTGCCATCTGTGTCGGGCGCGACCGATGCAGACCCGTCGGACGACGGCAGCGGAGCCATCACAGCTTGAGCGACCTCGTAGCGATCCAGGTGTTCCCAGGCAGTGAAGGCTTCTTCTGGGGTGATCGGCCGCGAGCCCAGCCGTTCAAGCTCTTGCACGACGATCTGCGCGTCGATGGCGAACCCGAGCCCCTGCCAGGCCACCCAGTCCAGACTGACGGTGTGGCAGCCTTGTCGGTGACGCGCTCGGGCCAGACAGTCGAGATAGGCATTTGCCGCCGCGTAGGCGGCCTGCCCCGGGACACCGAACACCGTCCCGGCCGAGGCAGTCAGGAAGAAGAAGTCGAGGCTGCTTGGCGGGAAAGCCTCGTGTAGTGCCTGAGCCCCAGCGATTTTCGGCCACATGGTGCGCCGAAGACGGCTCTCCGCAATCTCAGTCAGGAGTTGGCTTTCGGTGACTCCGGCCGCGTGTATCACACCGCGTATCGGAGGAGCCCCGTCATCGTCCCGCCGGGCGAGCAAAGCCTGCACCGCATCGCGCGATCCGACGTCGAGTGCCACGGCATCAACGGAGACGCCACGCATCTCCAGCGCCCGGATGGCGGCGATCTTGTGGCGCAGCTCTGTGTCGTTGGTGTCGTTATCCCAGTCGCGCCTAGGTGGCAACGGAGTGCGGCCAGCCAGTAGCAGACGACGTGCACCGCGGTCCGCGAGCCAGGCAGCCATCAATAAACCGAGCGCGCCCATGCCGCCGGTGATGAGGTATGCCGCGTCGAGACGACATCGCAACGGCTCTCGCACCGGTTCGCCGCAGACCGGCACCAAGGCGGGCGCGAGAAATTCGCCGTCGCGCAGCGCCAAGATCGACTTGGCTGGCGTCCCCAGCACCGTGGACAGCGCCGACGCGCAATCACCGATGTCGTTCCCAGCCGGAATGTCCACGAGGCCGCCCCATAGCTCGGGCTGCTCCGCCAGGATGACCCCGGCGACTCCCCAGAGGCAGCTCTGGCGCACTGCCGTGTCGGAGCCGGCCTCGCGGACGCCGCGAGTGATGAGCCACAGGGTGGCCGGATGGTTGTCATTCCGCTCGGCCAGCCGGCGGACGAGATCGGCCACTTCCGCCGACAGACGGATTGCGCAGTCGAGGTCGGTCTCGGCGGCGTCCACCGGCCGCGGTTCGGCTATATAGACGACACACCGTGCCTCGGCGACGTCGGCCGGCGGGTAGCCGGCGTCGGCGAGCCGATCGCGGAGAATGCGGGCGGCATTGTCCTCCCCCAAAACCGCGAGCGTGCTCAACGCATCGGGCGCCTGTTGCGAGTCAGCGTACTCGCCCCAAGGTTGCCACTCGATCGCGTGCGCTAACGTGCGCGTGTCGTCGTCGCGAGGAGTCGCCGATGCGGAAGCTGCCTCTGCATCCGCGTATCGAAGTGAGCGCATGTCGATGCACGTACTGCCGTCGGGTGCCTTCACCGCGATGTCGACGATGAGTTCATCATCGTTGCCACCGCGCCGATGTACCTCGACCGAACCGTGGTCATCAGCGAGTTCGGCTCCGAACCGGACGCTTTCGACGGCCGCCGGGAACATGAGCTGGGGGTTGGAACTGTCTACGAGGCGGGCGACGTGAACGGCGGCGTCGAGCACTGCGACCGTCGACGCCTCGGGCAACTCGACGTCGGCGTGCAATCGACGCGGTGCTGACCGGCATGAGCCGATCGACCACCAGAATGGCTGCCCCTCGATGCCCCACGCCCGCTGCAGTTCGGCGACCGAAGACGGGTCATAGCTTGACATTTCGTCATCGTCGCCGTTGCGCATGCCTTCCGGATCGTCGTGATGCAACCGGTGAGAGATTCGGGCACTGACGTGCCTGACCCAATGGTGCGTGGGAGTGTCCGTCGCGGGACTCGATGACACGGTGACGGATTCCTCGTCGGCGACCACCTGGATCACCCGCGGCTGGTCGATGACGATCGGATACTCGAATCGGACGTCGGACAGCATCACCGCGTCATATTCGGCTGCCGCAGCCGAAAGTGTCTGTAGCAGAACCGATACCGGAACCAATTCCACGCCGTGGATCGAATGGCAACCCGGGTATGGCTTGGCCTCCGGCACCAGCCGCGCCTGCCACAGGTGTGCGGGAGGTGTGGTCGCGACCTCGATATGCTCACCGAGCAGGGTGCCGAGCCTGGGCGCGGATTCGGCTGCTTTTACCCGATTCTCGGCGGTTATCCAGTGTTGGGTGTGGTGCCAGGGCGTGGTGGGCAGCACCGGATGTGGCTCGGCCACATGGTCCGTCTTCGGCGGTTGGATGGTGTGGGTGGCGTTGAGGTTGGTGTGGAAAGTGAGCGTGTCGTGGGTGTCGCGCTGCAGAGTTCCGATGCTGTGGTGATGGGTGCGGCCCAGGGTGTCACTGATGGCGTAGGTGAGCAGCGGGTGGGGGCTGACTTCGATGAACGTGGCGTGGTTTTCCGCAGCAGTCGCCACAGCTTGGCTGAACCGCACCGGATTGCGCAGGTTGGCTGCCCAGTAGTCGGCATCGAATGTCGGCGCCGCGCCAGTAGTAGTAATGATTGGGATCTTCGGGGTGACCGGCGCCAAACCCGAGAGGGCGCTGCGCAATTCCGGCAGCACCGGATCAATGATGGGATGATGCGACGCGACGTCCACGTCGATTCGCCGAGCCAGCCGGTCTTGGGCTTCCATTACCGCGATCAGCGCATCAACCCGCTCAGGCGACCCGGCGATTACCGACTGACGAGGCGAGGCATACACCGCCAAGGTGACGTCAGCGTAGTCGGCGATCAACGCCGCGGTCGCCTCGGCGTCCAGTTCCAGCAGGGCCATCGCACCCTGACCGGCCAGCCGCGACATCAGCCGCGACCGAGTTGCGATCACCCGCAACCCCTCCGCCGGGCTCAGCGCCCCGGCCACCACCGCCGCGGTCACCTCCCCCATCGAATGCCCAATCACCGCATCGGGTTGCACGCCGTAAGACCGCCACAACGCCGTCAACGCCAACTGCATCGCCACCAAAACCGGCTGGATACGCTCGATGCCGACCAGCGGTTCGCCGGCAGCCAACACCTGCTGCAGCGAAAACCCCACCTGCTCAAGAAAAACCGGCTCTAACTCGGCGACCGCCGCCGCAAATACCGCCTCATCGGCCAGCAACTGCCGACCCATCCCCGGCGACTGCGACCCCTGACCGGAATAGACGAACACCGTACCCGACCCGCACAGCCCCTCATGCGGACCCACTACCCCGGGGGCCGTGTCACCCGCGGCGAGCGCCCGCAACCCCGCCACCGCCTCCTCGCGATCGCATGCGGCCACGGTGGCGAACTTCTGGTGGCGGGTGCGATGATGGTTGATGGTGTGGGCCACATCGGCCAGCGATACGCCGGCACCCTCGCCGGCCATCCACTCGGCCAACATCCCGGCCATCGACGCGATCCGCGCCGGGGTCTTCCCCGAGATCACCAATGTGCTCACCACCGGCTCCGGTTGTACCGCAACAGGTTCAGGAGCGGGGGCCTGCTCAACCACCACATGCGCATTAGTGCCACTGACCCCAAACGACGACACCCCAGCCCGCCGCGCCCGCCCCACCGACGGCCACTGCATGCCCTGCGCGGCGATGGTGAACCGCGACGCACCGGCACTGGCATGCGGAGTCAACCGCTCAAAGTGCAGATGCTTGGGAATATAGCCGTGCTGCACGCTTAGCACGGTCTTGATGAAACCGGCAATACCAGCCGCCGACTCCAAATGACCCAAGTTCGTCTTGACCGATCCCAACACCAACGGCGCGGAGCCATCTCGCTCACAAAAGACCTCGCTCAACGCCCCCAACTCGATCGGATCACCCAACGCCGTGCCAGTGCCGTGCGCCTCGACGTAATCGATATCCGAAGGCCCCAACCGCGACGCCGTCAATGCCTGACGCAGCACCGCCTGCTGGGCCGGCCCATTAGGCACGGTCTGCCCACTGCTGGGACCATCCTGGTTGACCGCCGTACCGCGCACCACCGCCAACACCGAATCCCCGTCGCGCAGCGCATCACTGAGCCGCTTGAGCACCACCACCCCGCAACCCTCACTGCGCACATAGCCGTTCGCGTCGGCATCGAAGGTTTTGCAGCGGCCATCAGGGGCCAGCATCCCCCACCGCGAGGTCGCGATGCTGTTTCCCGGAGTCAGGATCAGGTTGACACCGGCGGCCAACGCCTGGTCACTTTCCCGCCGCCGCAGGCTCTGGCACGCCAAATGGATGGTGACCAGCGACGACGAACACGCGGTGTCGATCACCACCGCCGGGCCGTGCACGCCCAAAAAATACGCCAACCGCCCAGCAGCGAAATTCGACGCATTCCCGAACGGGATGTGTGGGTCGATATCTTCCGGCGGCAACTTTCCGCAGGTTAGAGCGTAGTCATAGGTGGTCAAACCGACGAAGACCGAGGTTTGCGTGCCGCGGACCGCCGGCGCGGTGATGCCCGCGTTTTCCAGTGCCTCCCAGGCGACTTCGAGCAGCAGCCGCTGCTGGGGATCCATCGCAGCCGCCTCGCGGGGGGAGATGCCGAAGAACTCGGCGTCGAATTCATCCGGTTGCCAGGAGGTCAGAAACCCCCCCTCCCGATTGCAGATCGTGCCCGGCACCGTGTGATCCGCGGAATAATAGGCGTCGGCGTCCCAGCGCTCCGGAGGCACCCGCACGATGCCACTGGCCCCGTCTTGCAACAACTGCCAGAACTGGCGGGGGTTGTCCACCTCACCGGGGAACCGGCACCCCATCCCCACCACGGCAATCGGTTCGGTGTCACCCTTTTCGGCGATCTCCAGACGCGCACTCAGATCATCGATCTTGCTCAATGCCTCAGCAATGATCGCCCGGCGATCCGGCGGTGCAGCAGTCATCGCGCTCCACCCAGCCTTTCGGCAAGCTGTTGCAGTAGTCCATCTTCCGCGAGATACCTGGCCTCGCCCAAAGACGTCATACGGGAATGTCCAGTCGGGTGAATTCGTCTCGCCGGTAACGTTCGGCGCACGTGGAGCGGCGGACCTTGCCGCTGGTGGTGATCGGGATAGAGCCGGGCGGGACCAGCACGAGGTCGTCCAGTCGCAAACCGTGCGACTTCGAAATCGCTGACGTCACTTCCCGTTTGACGGTGTCAAGCCTGTCCAGGATCTCCTCGTCCGAGCTGCCCCGCTTCTTGAGCTCGACGACCGCGACCAGCCGCTCGCTCCGATCGTTCCGGACTGCGATCGCCGCGACGCGGCCCCCGGTGATCTCCTGGATCGTCGCCTCGATGTCGTCGGGATAGTGGTTACGCCCATCCACGATCAGCACATCCTTGATGCGGCCGATAATGAACAGCTCGCCCTCGGATATGACGCCCAAATCTCCGGTCCGAAGCCAGGGCCCCCGCGGCGTGCCGGGCGACGGATCGACGAGCCGCCCACCGAAGGTCCGCTCCGACAGTTGCGGGTTTCGCCAGTAGCCGGCCGCGACGTTGTCGCCGTGCACCCAGATCTCCCCGACCCTGCCGGCCGGATTCTCGATCCGGGTCTCGGGTTCGACGATTCGCACGGTGCAGGCGCGCGGTGCGCCGTGGCTGACCAGCTCGGTACCCACGGCTTCACTTCCGCAACGCTGCGCGTACCCGGCCGACAGCTTCTCGTAGTCGAAACGGACGATCGGCGCGGGGCGCCTCGGGTTCGACGTTGTCACGTACACCGTCGCCTCGGCCAGCCCGTACGCCGCTCGCAGCGCGGTGTCCGGGAGGTTGAAGCGGGAAAACCGCTCGATGAAACGTCTGACCGTCGGGGGGTGTACCCGTTCGGCGCCGCTGATGAAGGTATGCACGTTCCCCAGGTCGAGCCCCGCCGTGTCGTCGTCGGACGTGCGTCGCACAGTCAGTTCGTAGGCGAAGTTAGGGGCGGGCGAGACCGTTTTAGTAGCGCTGGCCACCAAGTGCATCCACCGGGCAGGCTTCTGCAGAAAAGCTATGGCGCTCGTCAACACTGAGTGAAGTCCGAATCTGACCGGAATAAAGATTCCGAACATCAGACCCATGTCGTGATAGAAGGGCAGCCACGACACGGGCGTGGCGTCCCGCGGCGGAACCCCTCCCTGGTCCTCGAAATAGTCGGACATGATCTGGTCCAGGTTCACCATGATGTTCTTGTGCGTCACCTCGACGCCGGCCGGCGCACGAGTCGAGCCGGAGGTGTATTGCAGCAACGCCGACTTGGTCTGCGGCTTGTCGCTGGAGTGGAGGGCCTGCGGTGTATAGAGGTCGAGCGCGTCGATCTCGATCACTGCCGGCAGCGAGCCGGGGAGCGCCCGAGCGCACGAGACGACGTCGTTGACGGCCGCCGATGTCGTCAGGATCGCCACCGGTGAGCTGTCCTTCAATGCCGCGGAAAGTCGTTCGTCGTGTGCGCCGAACAGCGGCACGGACAGCGGGACCACGATGAAGCCGGCTTCCATCGCGCCGAGAAGCCCGACGATGTACTCGAGGCCCTGTGGAGCAAGGATCGCGGCGCGATCACCCGGCGATCCGCAGGACGCGAGTTCCGCTGCGACCACCTGCGCGCGCTGGTGGACCTGAGACCACGTCAAGCTCTGCGAATACCCGGCGGGGTCGACCTCGTAGTCGATGAACGTGTACGCGGGCGAATCCGGCCGTTGCCGGACTTGTTCGCGTAACGCGGCGGGAATGGATGAATGGGTCAACGGCACGGGCAATCCTTCCTGTAGTCTCGGCCCCTTCGGCTGCCAACCTCTTCGTCAGCTTGCGAATCAGGGAAGCTTGCACGGGGTTTCCGGATCCTTGGACGAAGAATCCCACCGTCCACCTTGACGGAACTGCCGCTGCCAGGGGGTCCGCCGGCAACTACGCTTTGCTTTTCGCCCATGTCCAACGCATCCCTTAACTTAGGTTTCAGACCCTAGAAAGCGAGATCCGGTAAAGGTTCGCGTGTCCAAGCTGGAACTGGCGTATCGAGGCTTTGAGGTATGTTTCGTAAACCTCTACCTTTTCGGCGCCCGTGACCTCGGCCGCCTGAGTCCTGTTCGCCTGAAGCCTTTCGAGCCAGGCTGAGCAGGTACGCGCGTAGTGTTCCCGATGATTGACTACTGACTTAACCTCGAAAAGCTTCTCCGTAGCATGCAATATTTCTGCGAGCCTCGGCGGATCTGATTCGGGAAATATGTGCTGCGCGATGAAGAGAGTGTCGCTCAGACCTTGCTCGTCGAGTACGACGTTCCCCTTGCCGATCGTCTGCAGCGCCATACCTGCGCCCGGCTTGAGCGACTCATGACACTTTTCGAAAAACCGGCGATATGCTGCAACCTTTTTTGACCGCTCCCATCCGAATTTAACGAAATGCTCCAAGGCTCCAACGCAAATTACTGCGTCGTATGGCGCGTCCGGAACAAAGTCGGCCCAGTCCTGAACCCGAACTTCCAGGCGAGGGTCGTTTTGGTCCTGGATGCGGCGAGCCTGCGCTGCGCTCAAGGTCAAACCGGTGACATGTTCGACGCCGTGTTCGGCAACCAACCGTTGCATAGCCGACCCCCACCCGCATCCGATGTCCAGCACCCTTTCTCGCCCACCAGCGCCTGACAGAGATATCAGGTAATCAATCTTCCGCGTCTGCGCCGCCGACAGACAGTCATCGTCGCTCTGCCAAAAGCCGCACGAATACGTCATCGACTCGTCTAGCCAGAATGAGTAAAACTTGTTGCTTACATCATAATGGTGTTGAATCGATTCAGCTGATGCCCCGCGATCGGTTATCGACGTCATATTCCAACCCGTCCTTTACTTCAGATTTCCGTGATCGGCGAGATCTCGAAGACTTCCGCATCGAAGGCATCGACGTCGAGCAACCCAAGATGTTCTGCGTCACCACGACGCCGGCCGGCTGACGAGTCGAACCCGAGGTGTACTGTACCAGGGCCGTTTTGGTCCGCGGCATGCTGATGGAGAAGGCCTGCTCTGTATCCAGGTCGAGCGCGTCGATCTCGATCACTGCCGGCAGCGGCCCGGGGAGCGCCCGAGCACGCGAGACGACGGCGAGTTCTGCTGCGAACACCTGCGCGCGCCGGTGGGCCTGAGACCACGTCAAGCTCTGCGAATACCCGGCGGGGTCGACCTCGTAGTCGATCAACGTGTAGGCGGGCCCAGCCGACAATTGCCGGACGCGCCCCCCCTGCACGGCGGGTATGGGAAATTCGATTGATGACATTGGCTTACTCCCCCTGCGGTGTAAAGCCGTCCGGAAACCACTATTTGGGCCACTCGGCAATGCCGAAAGGCGTCATGCGGTGGAATCCAAACGGCTGAACTCGTCCTGCCGGTAAACCTCGAGACACGAGGAACGACGGATCTTGCCGCTGGTGGTGATCGGAATTGAGCCGGGCGGCACCAGGACGAGATCGGCCACCCGCAACCCGTGCGACTTGGAAATCGCAGACGTCACTTGCGCTCTCACGGTACGAAGCCGCTGTTGCATCTCCTCCTCGGAGTGGCCCCGATTCTTCATCTCCGCGATCACGACCAGCCGCTCAGTGCGATCATCCGGGATCGAGATCGCCGCGACACGGCCCCCGCTGATCTCCTGAGTCGTCGCCTCGATGTCGTCGGGATAGTGGTTACGCCCATCCACGATCAGCAGATCCTTGATGCGGCCGATGATGAACAGCTCGCCGTCGTGGATGACGCCCAAATCTCCGGTACGAAGCCAGGGCCCCAGCGGCGTGCCGGACGAGGGATCGACGAGCTGCCCGCCGAAAGTCCGCTGCGACTGTTGCGGCTTGCGCCAGTAGCCGTTGGCGATGTTGTCGCCGTGCAGCCAGATCTCGCCGACCATGCCGGCCGGATTCTCGACGCGGGTGTCCGGATCCACGATCCTGATAGTGGACGCGCGCGGCGTACCGACACTGACCAGCTGGACGCCGCTTTCGTTGTCGCAGGCCTCCGCGTGGCCGGCGGACAGCTTCTCGTAATCGAAGTTGGCGATGGTCGGGGGCCGCCCCGGACCCGATGACGCCACGTACACCATTGCCTCGGCCAGGCCGTACGACGGCTTCAGCGCGGTTGCCGGGAAGTTGAACTGATCGAATCGACCGAGGAAGCGCCGGATTGTCGCCGCGTGTACCCGCTCGGCACCGCTGAGAACGGTGTGCACGTCCGACAGGTCGAGCCCGGCCATGTCGGCGTCAGTGGTCCGTCGGGCAGCCAGTTCGAACGCGAAGTTCGGCACTGCCGTGAAGGTGCAGGGGCTCTTGGCCAACTGCTGCATCCACCGGGCGGGTCTCTGCAGGAACGCCATCGGGCTCATCAGCACCGAGTGAAGTCCGATTGTCAGCGCACCGGTGACCCCCAGCAGCAGACCCATGTCGTGGTAGGCGGGCAACCACGACACCAGCGTGAGATCCGCCGGTGGAACTTTCCCGTCGGCCTCGAAATAGTCGGCAATGACCTGCTCGACGTTCGCGAAGATGTTCTTGTGGGTCACCACGACGGCAGCCGGCGAACGAGTCGAGCCGGAGGTGTATTGCAGCAGAGCAGTTTTGCAGTGCGGCCGGCTGCCGTGCTCGAAAGAAGGCTGCGCATCGAGGTCAAGTGCTTCGATCTCGATCACTGCCGGCGGTGCGCCGGGCAGCGCACGAGCAGACGAAACAACCTCTGTGACAACAGCTGATGTGGTTAAGAGCAGCGTCGGCGCGCTGTCTTGCAGGGCCGCGGAGGCACGTTCGTCGTGCGCGCCGAACTGCGGCACGGGCAACGGCACCGCAATGCAGCCGGCCTCCATCGCAGCGTAGAAGCCGATGACGTATTCCAGGCCCTGGGGCGTGAGGATCGCCACCCGGTCCCCGGGCGGCGTGCAGGACGCGATTTCCCCAGCGACCACCCGCACGCGCTGGTAAAGCTGAGACCATGTCAAAGTCTGGGAGTAACCGTCGGGGTCGATCTCGTAGTCGATGAACGTGTACGCAGGCGTATCCGGTTTTTGCCGGGCCCTTTCCCCCAACGCCGCGGGAATCGAAGCTTCGGTTGCCGCCATCGGGACACCACCCCTCTAAATCAGACCCCCGAACACGAACCACGTAGGGCGCTTGTGATGCAGGAGATTAACAGGGCCGCCGCACTTCTCGGACCAAAAACCCAAGAATGTAATACGCGCGACAAACAGGAACTTGGTCCTGCCTGCGTCCTCGATCAGACCATAGGTTTGCTAAGCAGTCAAACTCTGTTGCTCCCTCGCTGGTCGTGCGGCGTCGCGCGCAGGCTGATACCCGCCGCCGGCGTGTTCTAAGCAGGCCGGCTTCATGGCCGTAAATTATTCGTAATCGCGGCCAGGGGTGGTTCATTTCAGGCGTGTTCGGCAATCGCGGGTCGCCGCCGTTGCCATGCTGACAGGGCCAGCCGCAACTCGCCCGCCAAGGCCGAAATCTATTGCGCCCCGGGATTTGCTGGACACGAGGTTGCCAATGTTTGGGCAGTTGCATCTGTTACACAAGTTGAAACATAGCCAGCCCGGGTGTGTCGACGCGTGGCGCTAAAACTCGCGCCGATTCCAAACGGCCGTTATGTCCAATTTATTGGTCGCTAAGTCCAATTCATCGGCCACACAAAGGTTTCCGGGCGGGATCCCGGCCGCGATGGACAATGCGTTATCCGAATTACGGTCGCGTGCTTGGCGACAACCGGGAGCGACCCAACCAACGGTGGTTCTGTACAGCCGTCAACCTCGGCAGTAGGCCAAGATTTTGCCCTCGACGTCGCTGACGAGTTCGGGTATGTGGTCGATGAGGTAGAAGTGATGTCCGGGGAAAGCCCGCAAACTGAAGTCCGACGTCGTGCGCTCCGACCAGTGCGACATCTTCTCGTGCGTGGCCACCTCGTCGTCGGCGCCCAGGAAAGCGAAGATCGGGCAGGAAACCGTCGCGTCAGGTGGACAGTCGTACTTCGAGATGGCCTTGAGACCGCGCAGCGTCGGCACGATGTTGGCGGCAAACTCCTCGTTCTCCAGAAACTCGGGGTTCACACCGGTCATCTGGCTCACCGCATCGAGCAGGCCGCGATCGGACTCCGGGATGTGCTCGTAGCCGACCCAGCCGGGTGCGGCGCAGGCGGATAGGAACAGGGCGGCAATCGGGCTGCCGGCCTCTTCGAACCGCCGAGCGACCTCAAACGCCAGCAACCCGCCCATGCTGTGGCCGAAGAACGCCACCGTGTCGTCGGGCCCCGGCGGGGCCAGCATCCGGCAAACCTTATCGGCCAGATCGGGAATGCTGGTAAAAGACCCCAGATCGTGAGTACCGGCACGTCCCGGGTATCGGATCGCAATGCGTTTTATATCGCTGGAAAACGCTTTGGCAAAAGGAACATAAAACTCCGCTGATCCGCCGGCATGCGGAAAGATGTAAATCGTCGGCGGTCGCTCGGTCACGCGGCAACCCTACAGCGCCGGCTCGCGCCATCCGGACAACACGCGAGGGCAGCCCCAGCGGCAAACGTGGCGGAGGGAACGCCAGGTCCGGGCGCGTACCTGAGGATCACCTGAGGGTTCGGCTCGTGCGAAAAAACGTCCCGGTTAACGTGCGCTTTCCGGCCGACATCGTTTCGCGATTTGTGTACCGCTGACGGCGAAAAAAGCATACGATTTGTCAGCCACCGCGTGTGGCGGTTGCTTTTGGGGAGGTCAATCCAACGCCCGGCCTCAAGTAACGTCTAACTTGGGTGTCGGCGGGGACTTTGGAGGAGGTCGGAAGGTGTCGTTCGTAACTACGAATCCGGAAGTGTTGTCGGGGGCTGCGAGCAGTCTGTCCGGGATCGGTGACTCGATGGTGGCCCGCAATGCGGCTGCCGCGACGCCGACGACGAGCTTGGCCCCGGCGGCCTCCGACCTGGTGTCGGCGATGACGGCGGCGCAGTTCGGGAAGCAAGGCGTGGCCTATCAGCAGCTCGCCGCGCAAGCCGCGGAAGTGCACGAGCAGTTGGTGGCCGCGTTGCGCTCGGGTGCGGGTGCCTACGCGTTGGCCGAAGCGTCGAACGCGGCGCATGCAGGGTAACCAGGTCTCGCGTCGATGAGCTTTTCGCTGATTCCCCCGGAAATTAATTCCGCCCTGATGTTCAGCGGGGCGGGGTCGGGTCCGTTGTTGGAGGCGTCGACGGCCTGGAACGGGTTGGCCGCCGATCTGGAGAGCACCGCCACCCAGTATCAGACCCTGGTCACCAACCTGGTCACCGGCTCCTGGCTGGGGCCGTCGTCGGCGCAGATGGCCTCGGCGACCGCGCCCTACATCGCGTGGCTGCAGGGTACGGCGGCCACCGCCGCCCAGACCGGCGCCCAGGCCCAGGTAGCCGCCGCGGCCTATCAGACCGCTTATGCCTCGATGGTGCCGCTGCCCGAGATCGCTGCCAACCGGGCGTTGTTGGCCGAGTTGGTCTCCAACAACTTCCTGGGCCAAAACACCGGGGCGATCGCCACCACTGAGGCGAACTACCTGGACATGTGGATCCAGGACGCGCTGGGCATGGACACCTACCAGGTCAACTCCCAGGTCGCCAGCGCCCTGCCCGCACAAAGCGCAGCACCCCAGGTGGCCAGCGGCGCGTCGCCGGCAGCGGCCGTCGCGGCAGCCAGTCCGGCCGACGCCACCAGCGACGCCCTTATCGTGGCGGTCCTCAACGCGGTCGCAGCACTCTTCGGCGGGCCTGCGAGTGGCGACGGCGCCCTGACCAGTTTGGCCGGGTTTGATGCCTGGCTCCCGACGGTGGTTTCTACGGTCGCCGGCAATCCGACTGCCGCGCTGCTTCCGATACAGGCCACCTACTACATGGGCATGTTGAGTAGCACGCCCGCGCGTATGTTCATGAGCTCGGGCGGCTCGGGCGGCAGCAGCGCCGCCGGCTCGACGCTGGCCAATGCCGGCGACAGCATAATGGCCAACGTCGGCAAGTTCATCGACGGCAAGTTGGCCAGCGTGACGGCCGGTGTCGGCGGCCAGCTGCGGTCGTGGGGGTCGAACATCGCGGCGACGATGGCGCACGCCCAGCACCTGGGCGGGCTGTCGGTACCCAACGCCTGGCACGGCATGGGGACCCCGGAAATGTCGCGTGCCGCCCCGATCATGCCCGAGACCAGTGTCGCCGCCCCGTCGATGACCCACGGACTACCCAGCAGCCCGTTCTCCCAGGGGTTGATGGGCGCACTGGCCGGACGCGGCATGAGCAGCATGGGCTCCCGCGTCGCCGCCAAGGTGATGCCTCGCTCACCGGCCGGCGGATAGACAAGCAACTACCAACGCCCAAATGACCTACAAGACAAGGAGATTGATATGCCTACGCGTTTTATGACTGACCCGCACGAGATGCGGTCGATGGCGGGACGTTTCGATGTGCACGCCCAGACCGTGGAGGACGAGGCCCGCAAGATGTGGGCGTCGAGCCAAAACATCGCCGGTGCCGGCTGGAGCGGGACGGCCCAGATGACGTCCTATGACACCATGGGCCAGATGAACCAGGCCTTCCGCAACATCGTCAACATGCTGCACGGGGTGCGCGACGGTTTGATCCGCGACGCCAACAACTACGAGCAGCAAGAGCAGGCCTCCCAGCACATCCTGTCCAGCTAACCGTCACCCCCACAACGTCTTTAGGAGAGCACTATGTCGATCAGCTACCAATTCGGCGACGTGGATGCCCACGGCGCCCTGATCCGCGCCCAGGCCGCTTCCTTGGAGGCCGAGCACCAGTCCATCGTGCGTGATGTGCTGGCCGCCGGTGACTTCTGGGGCGGTTCGGGTTCGGTGGCCTGCCAGGAGTTCATCACCCAGTTGGGTCGTAACTTCCAGGTCATCTACGAACAAGCCAACCAGCACGGCCAGAAGGTGCAAACGGCGGGAAACAACATGAACTCCACCGACAACGCCGTCGGCGGCAGCTGGGCCTAACAACTCTCAAAGACCCCCAACATTGTTGGGGGTCTTTGTCATTCGCGGCGCCCGCGATGCGCGTGATTGTCACGCTGTCTGACTCTGAGTTCCAGCCGGGCGTTCGTCACTCCTGACGAACTCCACGTCGACCCGCGCCTAGGAGGTACCGCCGGTACCGGCTAATCTTTACGGCAACCCACGTAGCAAGGAGCATCCAATGGAAGGGTTCGCCGGGAAGGTGGCCGCGGTCACCGGCGCCGGGTCAGGTATCGGCCAAGCGCTGGCCCTCGAGCTCGGCCGCTCTGGTGCCAGCGTGGCGATCAGCGACGTCGACCTCGACGGACTCGCGCAGACCGAAGAACAGCTGAAGGCCATCGGTGTGCCGGTCCGGGCCGACCGACTCGACGTCACCGAACGTGAGGCCTTCCACGTCTACGCCGACCAGATCAACGAGCATTTCGGCAAGGTCAACCAGATCTACAACAACGCCGGCATCGCCTTCACCGGCGACGTCGAGATCACCGAGTTCAAGGACATCGAACGGGTGATGGACGTCGACTTCTGGGGCGTCGTCAACGGCACCAAGGCTTTCCTGCCGCATCTGATCGCCTCCGGCGACGGCCACATCGTCAACGTCTCCAGCCTCTTCGGGCTGATGTCGATGCCCGGGCAAGCCGCCTACAACTCGGCCAAATTCGCGGTGCGCGGCTTCACCGAAGCCCTGCGTCAGGAGTTGGTGCTCAACCGCGACCCGGTGAAGGTGACGGCAGTGCACCCCGGTGGCATTAAAACCGCGATCGCCCGCAACGGCCTCACCGCAGAGGGGGTGGACCCCGAGGCGCAGTACAAGTTTTTCGATAAACGACTGGCCAGCACCACCCCGCAACGGGCGGCCGAGATCATCCTGGACGCGGTCCGCAAGAACAAGGCCCGGGTGCTGGTCGGCCACGACGCCGTCGTGCTGGACTTGATTGTGCGAATCACCGGCTCCGGATACCAGCGGCTGTTCTCCCCGGTCGTGGGCCGAATGAAGCCGCCGTCGCGCTAGGTCTGATTGCGCGACTCCTCCTCAGACCGTCCCGGTCTGCATCGTCGTCGCGCTAGCGACCCAGCGGGTGTTCGTTCAGCCACCCGTCGGCGACCGCTTGGGGGTCGGCGCCGGCGGTCACTTGCCGGCGCATCTCGACCAGTGCGGCGGTGTCCAGCACACCCGCCACCTCGTTGACCGCCAGCAGCTGCCGATCGGTTAGCTCGTTGCGGCGATACAGCGGCACCACGTTTTCGGCCTGCACCAGCGCCGGCTTGCCGTCGGTCAGCACGACCAGATCCGCGGGCACGCTCGGGTCGGTGCTGGTGGTCCATGCGGCGGTGACCGTTCCCGCCCGAAGCGCGCCGAAAAGCGTTGCATCGTCGTGGAATTCGCGAGCAGAAGGTAGTCGGCAGCTGCCGACAGCCGATGGTGTCGACGCACCGGCGATCGATCCCACGACCAGGCCGTCGCAATGCTGTAGCACCGCGCTCAGATCCGTGCCGCCCCAACTCTTGGCCGTCGACTCGGTGACCGCCAGGGCGGGTTTGTCCTCGGCAGCGGTCGTGTAGTCGCCGGCGGCGACGCCCTCGGGCAACGCGCCCACCATCGCCTTGTAGACCTGCGCGTCGGACCGGACGGCTGTGCCGGGCTGAAAGCGCTGCAGCACCCGGCCGGTGAAACCGGGCACAACGACAAAGGCACCCGAGTCGAGCTTGGTCAGCGGGTCAGTTGCCCGCTCGCTGTGCGCCGGGAATCCGTAGGAGCGCAGCGCCTCGGTGTAAATGTCAGCCAGCAGCACCGACTCGATGCCCGGACGGGACCCGACCACCAGCTCATGCGTGTTGTGCCGGGTATCCCCGCAGCCGGTGATCGCCAGCGCCGCAGCGAGCGCAAGACAAGTTGCCCGGCTCCTCCTCATCGCGCTGCGCGCTCTGCATCGTCGCCGGGCGAGTGCAGCCAACCTGGCGGTGGTCACTCCGCAGGATCTGCGGCGGCAGCCACGGCAGCGGCCACCGCCGGCGCAACCCGCGGGTCCAGCGGGCTCGGGACGATCCGATCCGGCGCCAAGACGTCGGCGACGACGGAGACGATCGCCTCGGCTGCGGCCACCTTCATCTCCTCGGTGATCCTTCGCGCACCGGCGTCCAGCGCACCGCGAAAAACTCCGGGGAACGCCAACACGTTGTTGATCTGGTTCGGGAAATCGCTTCGCCCGGTGGCGACCACCGCGGCGTGTTTTGCCGCCGCGTCCGGGTGGACCTCCGGGTCGGGGTTGGACAATGCGAACACGATGCTTTGCGGCGCCATCGTCGCGATCAACTCCTCCGGAACCACACCGCCGGAGACCCCGAGGAAAACATCGGCGCCCTCCAGCGCCTCGACCATGCCGCCGGTACGGTCGAGCGGGTTGGTACGTTCGGCAAGTTCGGCTTTCACGCTGTTCATGTCGCCGCGGCCGCGGTGCAGAATGCCGCGCGAGTCGAGCACAGTGATGTCCGAAATACCCTTGGTTTGAAGCAAATTGGCGCATGCGATGCCCGCTGCCCCGGCGCCGGAGATGACGATCCGCAGCGCGGTCATGTCGCGGTCGAGGGCTGTTGCAGCGCCCATCAGCGCGGCCAGCACGACGATCGCGGTGCCGTGCTGATCGTCGTGCATCACCGGGCAGTCCAGCGCCTCGATGACCCGACGTTCGATCTCAAAGCAACGCGGCGCGGCGATGTCCTCGAGGTTGACCGCGCCGAACGTCGGACGAAGCCGTACCAGCGTTTCGACGATCTCGTCGGGATCCTTGGTGTCCAGCACCAGCGGGATGGCATCCAGCCCGGCGAACTCCTTGAACAGCCCGCATTTGCCTTCCATCACCGGCAACGACGCCGCCGGCCCGATGTCACCCAGGCCAAGGACCGCGCTGCCGTCGCTGACCACGGCCACCAACCGGCTCGACCACGTGTAGCGGGCGGCTAGCGTGTGATCGCCGGCGATTGCGCGGCTGACGTGTGCAACACCCGGGGTGTACGCGATCGACAACGAGCGCTGGGTATCCAGCGCCGTCGTCAGGCCGACGGAAAGCTTGCCGCCCGAATGCGCGTCGAAGATCTCCGCGTCGGTGATAGCGCCCTGCTCGGTGCGGGTCTGTATCGATTCAACCAATTCAGACACGCCGCCCAGCGTACTGACTACTCATCAGCAGTCCTAAATCGACGAGTTGAGTCCGTGGCGACCCGCCACGTGTTTCAGATCAGGCCCAGGCCGGTGACGGCCTCTCGCTCCTCGGCAAGCTCGGCAGTCGATTTGTCGATCCGGCCGCGGGAGAAGTCGTCGATGTCCAGGCCGGTGACGATCTTCCAGTTGCCGTCCTTCGTGGTGACCGGGAACGAGGAGATCAGGCCCTCGGGCACACCGTAGGAGCCGTCGGACACCACGGCCATCGACACCCAGTCGTCCTTCGGGCTGCACAGCAGCCAGTCCCGTGCGGCGTCGATGGTTGCCGAGGCGGCCGAGGCGGCCGAGGACGCGCCGCGGGCGTCGATGATCGCCGCGCCGCGCTTGGCGACGGTAGGGATGAAGTCGTTCTCGATCCAGTACTGGTCGTTGACCACTTCGGCGGCGTTCTTGCCCTTGATCTCGGCATGGAAGATGTCGGGGTACTGGGTGGCCGAGTGGTTACCCCAGATGGTGATCTTCTTGATGTCGCTGACGTCGGCGCCCGTCTTGTGAGCCAGCTGCGAGATCGCCCGGTTGTGGTCCAGACGGGTCAACGCCGAGAACCGCTCGTGTGGAATGTCGGGCGCGTTGGTCATCGCGATCAGCGCGTTGGTGTTGGCCGGGTTGCCGGTGACACCGATGCGGACGTCGTCGGCGGCGACGGAGTTCAGCGCCTTGCCCTGTGCGGTGAAGATCGCGCCGTTGGCCTCCAGCAGGTCCCCGCGCTCCATGCCCGGGCCGCGGGGCCGGGCGCCGACGAGCAGGGCCAGGTGCACGCCGTCGAAGATCTTGTTCGGGTCCGCGCCGATCTGCACCCCCGACAGCAACGGAAACGCGCAGTCGTCGAGCTCCATCACGACGCCCTCGAGCGCCTTGAGGGCCGGCTCGATCTCCAACAGCCGCAGCTCGATCGGGCGGTCAGGACCCAACAGCGAACCGCTCGCCAGGCGAAACAGCAGACTATAACCAATCTGGCCGGCAGCGCCGGTGACGGCAACCTTCAGGGGTGTCGTGCTCACGTCAATTCACTCCTCGTGGAGATCGGCCCGATGCGCCAATTGCGTCGCGTCGAAAGTAGCGCACGCACCCGCGCGAGAAACCCCGGCCCCGACGTCGGCGTCAATCACACCAGCTCAGCCGCACCCGCTCGGGGGGCAATAGCAATCTGAGGCGCGTAGCATGACCGGGGCTTCATCGGATCCGGACTGCGACGGGAGGTGAGGGATGCCTTCGTTTCGCGAGATACCCGAAACACTGCGTCCCGTGGCACGGCCTGAAAAGGACGAACCTCCTCATACGCACCCCGATGGCCTGCCTGCCGAGCAGGCGGTGGTCGACTGCGGTATCTACGTCGACGGCGTGCGACTGCCCGGGACTTTCACCCACGCAGAGGCCAGGGCCAAGGTGGGCGAGCTGCAGCTGGCCGGACAGAACGCCTTCGCCTGGATCGGCCTGCACGAGCCCACCGAACACCAGATGCAAGAAGTCGGCAACGTTTTCGGTCTGCACCCGCTAGCCGTCGAAGACGCCGTACAGGCCCACCAGCGGCCGAAGTTGGAGCGCTACGACGAGACACTGTTCCTGGTTCTCAAGACGGTCAACTACGTTCCGCACGAGTCGGTGGTGCTCACCCGCGAGATCGTCGAAACCGGCGAGATCATGATTTTCGTCAACGGTGATTTCGTGGTGACAGTCCGGCACGGCGAGCACGGCGGGTTATCCGACGTGCGCAAGCGGATGGATTCCGACCCCGGGCACATGCGGCTGGGCCCATTCGCGGTGATGCACGCCATCGCCGATAACGTGGTGGACCATTACCTCGAGGTCACCACCTTGATGGCGACCGATATCGACGCCATCGAAGAAGTGGCGTTCGCGCCCAACCACCGCACCGAAATCGAGCCGATCTATCTGCTCAAGCGGGAAGTTGTCGAGCTGCGCCGGTGCGTCAACCCGCTCTCGGTCCCGTTTGCGCGGTTCCAGACCGAACACAAGGATCTGATCTCCAAGGAAGTGCGGCGCTATCTGCGCGACGTCGGCGATCACCACACCCACGCCGCCGACCAGATCGCCAGCTACGACGAGAATCTCAGCTCCCTGGTGCAGGCCGCGCTGGCCCGGGTCGAAATGCAGCAGAACACCGACATGCGCAAGATATCGGCCTGGGCGGCGATCCTGGCGGTGCCCACCCTGATCGCTGGGGTCTACGGGATGAACTTCGAGTACATGCCCATCCTGAAATGGCACTGGGGTTACCCGACGACCATCGCCCTGATGGTGGTCGTCTGCGCGCTGCTGTATCGCAATTTCCGCCGCAGAAACTGGCTGTAGAGTCAATTCGGCTGTGCGGCAGGCCTGTTAGGATCTAACACATCCACCCCATCGCTTCGCCACGCCTGCCGCATGGCGTCGGCGCCTTTCAGCCGCACCCAGGCGGCCTCGGTCGCGGTGATCGGAGTCGCGGACAGAAAGCGCACCGGGTCACGTGGCGGGTCCAGTGGCAGGTCCGGAATGTCGCTGCGGCCCAACAGTATCGCCGTGAACGGCGCGGGCCCGAAGGGGTTGTTCCATAGCGGCGAGCCGAGATCGATCAGCGCGTCTTCGGTCAGCACCACGCCGTCAACCGCAGGGGTTGCCGCGACGATCGCCAGGCTGTGCGCCAGACGGGTGATCGACCCCGGATCGCGCAGCCGCACAACGACTTCAGCGCGCGGGCCACGCTCTGGGTCGGCGACGATTGCCGCCGGATCGATCATCGGATGCCGCGAGCAGCCCACCGAGACGTAATGCACCACGCCGTCGGAGTCGCCAGGGCGAAAGCGCAGCACCTCGAATGGCTCGGCGCCCAGAAATGTCACGCTCGCCGCATCGGGCTCGGTGTCGATGCCCGCCTCGGAGAAGTGCGCTCGCAGGTGCGCGCGCACCCGCCCCAATGTCTGGGTCACTGCTCCTCAGGCGGCGGTGGAACCGTCAAGTTGACGCCGGTGTCGGCGTCGAAAACAGCGAGTTTCAAGGTGTCGAAGGCCAATTCGAGGGACTTTCCCTTTGCCGCTTTCGATGCGGCGGGAACCCGGGCCACGAATTCGTGCTCTTCTCCTCCGGATTCCTCATCGAGCTCGGGCAGCTGGTCCGAGTGGACAACGCAACCCTCGGTGGTGAAGTAGACGTATTTGTCGGCTCCCAGCGACTCGACCATGTCGACGCTCACCTCGAAAGTCAGCGCGCTGATGCGCTGGTAGCCGTCGATCAGGGCGGCGTCTTGCAGATGCTCGGGGCGGACGCCGACGATGACCTTGTCCGGTGTCGGATGCTGCGCGAGCACATCGTGGACGGGTTGGGTCAGCGTGACGTCGCCGAAGGGCAAGGTCAACCCGGTCGCGGTCAGCGTGCCGGGGAAGAAGTTCATTGCCGGCGAGCCGATGAAGCTCGCGACGAACAGGTTGGCGGGCCGCTCGTAAAGCTCGTCGGGCGCACCGATCTGCTGCACAACACCGCCGCGCATGACCACCACCCGGTCGCCGAGTGTCATGGCCTCGGTTTGGTCGTGAGTCACGTAGACGGTAGTGGTGCCCAGCCGCCGCTGCAGCCTGGCGATCTCGCCACGCATCTGGACCCGCAGTTTGGCGTCGAGGTTCGACAGCGGCTCGTCCATCAGGAATGCCTTGGGTTGGCGCACGATTGCCCTGCCCATCGCTACCCGCTGCCGCTGTCCGCCGGACAGCTGTGAAGGCTTGCGGTCGAGAACTTCGGTCAGGTCGAGAATTCGCGCGGTGTCTTCGACCTTGTCGGCGATCTCCGCTTTCTTCATCTTCGCCAGCGTGAGCGGGAATGCGATGTTTTGTCGCACCGTCATGTGCGGGTAGAGCGCATAGGACTGAAACACCATGGCGATGTCGCGGTCTTTGGGCGCCTTCTCGTTCACCCGCTCGCCGCCGATGCGCAGCTCGCCCGACGAGATATCTTCAAGTCCGGCAATCATATTCAGCGTGGTGGACTTGCCACAGCCGGACGGCCCGACCAGGATGATGAACTCGCCTTCGGCGATCGTGATACTGAGTTCCTTCACGGCCATCGCGCCGTCGGGGTAACTCTTGGTCACCCTATCCAACACAATCTCGGCCATGGAGCTATCCCTTCACCGCGCCAGAGGTCAACCCGGCGACTATCCGTCGTTGGAAGACTAGAACAAAAACGATAATCGGGACCGTGATCACCATTGCGCCGGCCGCGATCGATCCGGTTGGCTCCTCGAATTGTGAACTGCCGGTGAAGTTGGCGATTGCCACCGGCGCGGTGATCGCGGCCTTGGTGGCGGTCAACGACAAAGCGAGTAGCAGGTCGTTCCAGGCGAAGATGAACACCAGGATTGCGGCGGTCATGATTCCCGGTGCTGCCAGCGGGGCGACCACCTTCCGGAAAGCCTGCCCGGGCGTGGCGCCATCGATTTTGGCCGCCTTCTCCAGATCCCACGGGATCTCCCGGAAGAATGCCGAGAGTGTGTAGATGGCCAGCGGCAGCGCGAAGGCGATGTACGGGATGATCAGCCCGGGCCAGGTGTCGAACAGCCCGATCCGGCGCTCGATATTGAATAGCGGGGTCACCAGCGAGATCGCCGGGAACATCGAGATCAGCAGCGTCGCACCGATCAACAGTCGCTTGCCGGGAAAGTCCAACCTTGCAACCGCATAGGCCGCCATCGCGCCGACCACCACCGCGATCGCGGTGGTGAGCAGGCCGATTCCCACGGAGTTGATCAGAGCCGAGCTGAAGTAATTGCCCCGGAAGATTCCACGGTAGTTGTCGAAGGTCACCGACGACGGAATCAGCTTGCCGTCCTTGACCGTTGATGTCGGCTTGAGCGACAGGCTGAGGATCCACAACACCGGTAGCAGCGCGTACAGCAGCACCAGGGTGTCGACGATCGCCCAGGCCGTTGCGCGCCGGGCGCCCACCCGCTCGGTCACGGCTCAGCGCCCATTGCCGTCAGCGCCCGGCGCTGACGCGCCGAACACTTTGATGAAAAGGAAGGCGATGACGGTGACGCATCCGAAGATCAGCATCGAAATCGCGGAGCCGAGGCCGACATTGAAGCCTTTGAACAGGTTGTCGTAGCCAAGGATGGACACCGATCCGGTGTTGCCGGTTCCACCGGTGAGTACATAGATGTTGTCGAAAATCCGGAACGCGTCCAGCGTGCGGAACAGCAGCGCCACCAGGATCGCCGGCTTGATCAATGGCAAGGTGATCTTCTTCAACCGTCGCCACGCGCCGGCGCCGTCGACCTGCGCCGCCTTGAGCAGATCCTCGGGCACCAGCGCCAACCCGGCGAGAAGCAGCAATGACATAAACGGCGTCGTCTTCCAGACCTCGGCGAGCACCACGATGCCCAGCGACGGAATCTGCTGGGTCAGCGGTGCGCTGCCGTGCGGTAACAGGTTGGCCAGGTAGCCCGTGCCCGGCGTCCAGGCGTAGTACCAGCTGTAAGACGCGACCACCGTGACGATGCCGTACGGGATGAGCACCGCGGTGCGCACCAGACCTTTGCCGATCAGCGTGCGGTGCATCACCAACGCCAGCGCCAGGCCCAGCACAAATTCGATCGACACCGAAACAACCGAAATCGCCACGGTCACCGCAAGTGCCGTCCACCAATACCGGTCGGTCAAGATCGTTTGGTAGTTGCCGAGCCCGATGAACTTGGTGTCGTTGGGAGTGGCCAAATTGTTGCGCTGCAGGCTCAGCCAAACCGCGTAGCCGATCGGATAAGCCGTGACTGCCAGCATCAGCATCACCGCGGGCGCGACGAGGCCGAACGCCAGCCGCCGCTCCGAGCGCCGGTTCTCGGTGCCGGTCACGGCAACAGCCCCCGGCCGTCGACGGCCTTTTGCACCTGCACGGCGAGCACGTCGGCGGCCTTGTCCGGGTCGATCTCGTTGATCGGGCTCAGCGTGGCCGATATCCGAGTGGACACCGCCTGATAGACCGGCGTCGCGATCCGTGCGGCGGCGTTGGTGAGTTGTTGGCGAATAATGTTGTACATCGGGTACTTCGCCTGGAATTGCGGGTCGGAGTACAGCGAGGTCCGCGCGGCGGGCAGGCCTCCCTCGAGCGAGATGTACTTTTCGTTGGGCACGTCGCGCAGGCATCTGATCGCTTGGTAGGCCTCGGCTTTGTGGCGCGTCGTCTTGGCCACCGCCAGGTTCAGACCACCGATCGTCACGCTGGCCGGCTGGCCGGGCTGCACGCCCGGGTAAGGGGCGAAACCGAATACCAACTTGGCGGCGTCGTAGGCCGCGCGGAACTGCTGGTCGGTCGGCACGAACGCGCCGACGTTGTTGATGCTGCCGGCCAGGTCGGGACGGCGGTTGAGTGGCAAGAAGGCCACACCGCCCTTCACCGCGTTCTCCAGCATGGACGCCAGCGCGTATGGCCAGTTGACCTCCAGTGCGGACTTACCCTGCTCGAACGCCAGCCGGGACGTGCCCGCGTCGGTCCGGGTGATCGACGGGTCGGCGCCGGGCGCGGTGGCCACCGACTTGAGGATCCGCAGGGCGCTGACGGTGGCGGCCCGGTGTGCGGGGGTGTCGGTCAGCGTGACCTTGTTGCCGTCGTCGGACAGCACCTGGCCACCCGCGCTTTCCAGCAGGGTGTTGAACCACACCACCAAACCCTCGCCCTGGCTGGCCTGCACGCCGATCCAGCTGGGTTTGCCCGCAGCGTGCAACCGGGTTGCCTCATCCACCATCGCATTCCAGGTTGTCGGCGGTTTGTCCATCAAATCCGGCCGGTACCAAAGCAATTCGGTATTGGTGGTCAGCGGTGCGGCATAGAGCCGATGCTTCCAGGCTGCCGTGGCAAGCGGCCCGGGCAGCGTGTCGGTCGTCGCGTCCGCCTCGGCACGCCCGGCCGGGTCGTCCGAAAGCGGAAGCGCCCAGCCGGCTTCGGCGAACTCCGCCGTCCAGATCACGTCCATCGCCATGACGTCGAGGGTGCGGTCGTTAGCGCTCAGCCGGCGGGCCAGCTGTAGCCGCTGGTCGTCAGAGGACCTGGGCAGGCTGAACTGCCGGATGGTGAAGCGTCCGCCGAGCTGGTCGGTGCAGCGTTTGGCTACCGCAGTGAACGTCGCAGCGCTGCTGGCCGGCGTAAAGAGGCTGATCACCCGCGGGTCGTCGCGGGAGCCGCAGGCCGATACCGCCGACGCGGTGGATAGCGTCGCCAACGCGACCGCGCTCAGCCGGACCGCGCGCCCGCGACGACTCGCCACCACACGGTCCTTTCTTCCGGTCGCTTTCTTCCCGTCGTCGACCGCCCCGCGCCAGACCGTAGAGCTACGCGCGCGTGATACGCAACACGTCCGGAAACTCCTCAGCCGGCCGTCGAGTCAGATCGCCAAGCGGGCAAGCAGATCCCGGGCCCTCTCCGCGTTTTGCGGGTCACACAGCACGTCGTAGCGGCCGGCGACCAATTGCATCGTCGAACTGAAATCGCGGGTGCCGCGCGCCATCGCATAGGGGACGGCGGAGGTGATCAAGCCGAAGAACACCCCGGCGACCAGGCCGGTCGTCAATGCTCCCCAGGGGTTAGGGCTGAAGAAACCCAGCACCAGGCCGATGAAAAGACCCAGCCACGCGCCGCTGATCACGCCGCCGCCGAGCACTTTCGGCCAGGTCAACCGGCCGGTGACCCGTTCGACCTGCATCAGGTCGACTCCGACGATCGTCATCTGCTGCACCGGGAATTGCTGTTCAGACAGGTAGTCGACGGCTCGCTGCGCTTCGGCGTAGGTGGGGTATGACCCGACTGGCCAGCCCTTCGGCGGCGTCGGCAACCCGGGGGCACGCCGACTCGCGGGCGGGGTGCCGGGCGTGGCACCGGGAACCTGTCCGGGCTGGAAGGGACTCGTCATGATCCCATTGTCCTCCGCTGAGCCGACGAATATCGGCTTGGTGCCGCCAGCCCACCGCCGGCGCGGCCACCAGCACAAACGGCGCGTCCGGCTGCGCGGCTTCTGCTCGGTGCGCGCGGTTCACTCTGCCGTCACGCTAGGTTGAACAGCATGACATTTCAGGGCGGCGACTTCGGCGGGGAAGGCCACGACGAAGCAAAGCAGCCTCCACGGGCCCCCGAGGCCCGCCCGTGGGAGGAATTCGCCCCGCCCGCATACGCCGGACAGCCGCCCATCCCGTCCGAGCCGAACGCTCCCCACAATCCGCCGCCGTCGGGCCCGGTCCCGCCATGGAACCCGCCGACCCCCGGCCCTCCGCCTCCGCCCTATCCGCCGCCGCCCGGATACCACGACGCCCCGGCCTATGGCGGCCCGTCATACCCGCCGCCACCGCCGCCCCCGCCGCAATACGGCCACTCCTATCCCCCACCGGGCTATGCGGGTGGCTATGGGGGTCCGCCGGGATATCCCGGTCCGTACGACCCTTACCAGCCGTACCGGGATCGTTCGCACGAGACGAATGGGCTGGCCATCGCTTCCTTGGCCACTTCGGTCGCGGGTGGTGTGCTCGGCATTCCGCTGAGCTTTGTCTGCTACATCGGGATACTGATTCCGATCGTCGGTGTGGCGCTTGGGATCGCCGCGCTCAGCCAGATCAAGCGGACCAATCAGCAGGGCCGCGGGCTTGCCATCGCCGGGATCGCGGTCGGCGCGACGGCGGCGCTGCTGCTGGTGATATTCGTGATCGCAGCCACGGCGGCGTTGCACTCGCCGTCCATCAGGTAGTCAATTCGGCGGAACGAACGGGCCCGACTCTCGCCGCATGCCGGCCGCACGGCCTTTAGCGGCGATCACCAAAGCCATCTTGCGGCTCGCTTCATCCAGCATCTCGTCGCCGAGCATCACCGCTCCCCGGGCCCCACCCGCAGCAGAGGTGTGCCATTCGTAAGCCTCCAGAATCAGCTCCGCATGGTCGTAGTCGGCCTGGCGCGGACTGAAGATCTCGTTGCCCGCCGCGATCTGGTCGGGATGCAGAACCCACTTCCCGTCATAACCCAGTGCCGCCGACCGGCCCGCCACCCGCCGAAACGCCGCCACATCACGCACTTTCAGGTAGGGGCCGTCGACCGCCGCGATGCCGTTTGCACGGGCAGCCACCAGGATGGTCATCAGGGCGTGGTGGTAGGCGTCGCCGACGTCGTAGCCCTCGGGCTGCTCGCCGACGACCAGCGTGCGCATGTTGAGACTGGCCATCAGGTCGGCGGGCCCGAGGACCAGCGCCTGCACCCTTGGCTGGGCCGCGATCGCGTCGACGCTCATCAGCCCGCGGGCGTCTTCGATCTGCGCGTCGATGCCGATCTTCCCGACCGGAAGCCCGTGCACCTTCTCCAACTGGCTCAGCAGCAGATCCAGCGCCTGAACATGGGCGACGTCAGAGACTTTGGGCAGCACGACGACATCGAGCTTGGCCTCGGGCGCAGCGCCGACTGCGGAAACCACCTCGATGATGTCGGCGTGGGTCCACGGGGTGGTCCAGTCGTTGACCCGAACGCCGCGTAACTGCCCGGCCCATCCGGGCGCGGCCAGTGCGGCGGCCACGCGGGTACGCGCCTCCGCCTTCGCGTCCGGCGCGACGGCATCCTCCAAGTCCAGGAAGACCTCATCGGCCGGAAGGGCTTTGGCCTTGTCGATCATCTTCTGGCTGCTACCCGGCACGGACAAACAAGTGCGGCGGGGTCGATACGCATTGGTCATCGTTCACTCACCTCCCTTGAAATACCCTATGCACCATGGCCTCGATCAACAGGGTGTACGCCGCGCGGCTGGCGCGAATGACAGTGCTGGGCCCGATGGGCGAATCCCTCGGCCGAGTGCGCGACGTCGTGGTCAGCATCAGCATTGTCCGCCAGCAGCCCCGCGTCCTTGGACTCGTGGTCGAAATGCTCTCGCGCCGAAGGATATTCGTGCCGATTCTGCGGGTCGCCGCGATCGAGCCGGGCGCCCTGACGCTGAACACCGCCAGCGTCTCACTGAACCGGTTCGACCAACGACCCGGCGAAGTACTGGTGATGGGGCAAATCATCGACACCAAGGTTCGGGTCAACGACCCGGAACTGCCAGCGCTCGTCGACACCGAGGTCGTCATCACCGACCTGGGTCTGGAGCAGACTCGAACCCGGGACTGGATGGTCACCCGAGTCGCGGTGCGCATTCCCAGAAGATTCGCCCGGCGCAGCAATACCCACATCGTGGGCTGGCGCAGCGTGCAGGGGCTGACCCCTTCGGCGCTGGCGATGCCGGGCCAGGCCGTGGCGCAGCTACTGCATCAGTTCGAAAAGTGGCGGCCGATCGACGTGGCCGACGCAGTGCGTGAACTGCCGCCCAAGCGGCGCTACGAGGTAGCCAGCGCGCTCGATAACGACCGGCTGGCCGACATACTGCAGGAACTGTCCGAGGAGGAACAGGCGGAGTTGCTGATGCAGCTGGGCGACGAACGCGCGGCCGACGTGCTCGAGGAGATGGACCCTGATGACGCCGCCGACCTGCTCGGCACGATGAATCCAACCCTGGCCGAGCGGCTGCTGCGCCAGATGGACCCGGAGGAGTCCGACCCGGTGCGCCGCCTGCTGAAACACTCCCCCGATACCGCGGGCGGCCTGATGACCTCCGAACCGGTGGTGTTGACCCCGGACACCTCGGTCGCCGAGGCGCTGGCCCGGGCCCGTGATCCCGACCTGACCCCGGCGTTGTCGTCGCTGGTGTTGGTGGTCCGTCCCCCGACCGCCACCCCGACCGGCCATTACCTGGGATGCGTGCATCTGCAGCGACTGCTGCGCGAGCCACCGTCCATGCTGGTCGGCGGGATCGTCGATGCCGATCTGCCCTGCCTGGCACCGGATACCCCGCTGCCGGTGCTGACCCGCTATTTCGCCGCCTACAACCTGGTGTGCGGACCGGTGGTCGACCAACAGCACCACCTGCTGGGCGCCGTGACCGTGGATGACGTACTCGACCATCTGCTGCCACACGACTGGCGAGCGAGCAACGAGCACCTCTTGCTGGATGCGGCCGGAGGAGCGTCATGAGCAAGTCGCCATCGGGGCCGCGCCTCTACACCCCGCGCACCTCCCGAGTGCTCAGGCCCAGGGTGGACCCCGATGCCGTCGGGCAGGCCACCGAATCGATCGCCCGCTTCTTCGGCACAGGTAGCTACCTGCTGATTCAGACGGTCATCGTCGTGGTGTGGATCATCATCAACATCATTGCGGTCAGCCTGCGGTTCGACCCCTACCCGTTCATCCTGCTCAACCTGGCTTTTTCCACTCAGGCCGCTTACGCTGCGCCGCTGATCCTGCTGGCTCAAAACCGCCAAGAGAACCGAGACCGCGTAACGCTCGAGGAGGATCGCCGCAGGGCCGAGGAGACCAAGGCCGATACCGAATACCTGGCCCGCGAGCTGGCCGCGCTGCGGCTGGCGATCGGCGACGTGGCAAAGACCCGCGAACACCTGCGCCGCGAACTGGAAGACCTACGAGGCCTGTTAGAAGACCGCCACCCGAACAGGACTAGCAGAGCCCCGGCGCCCAGCGATGACGGTTCGGACGCGCGCGCCGCGAACGCCACTTAATAACGCCTTAGAGCGAAATGCGATTTCACCGACGAATCTGAAATTGCGTCCGCCCGTTTGACCTCGCCCGACCCGTATCGTCCCTGGGCACAGAGTCTGCGATTGTGACCATTGTGACCAGAGAGTTATGTATGGTGACTTTGGTCACGAGGCCCAAAGTGGTTTCACAAGGCCTAATAGGGCTCGAAAGTTGAGGACGGTCGAGTGCGAAAAGGGGCAGGCTTGGCGTTACGCCCGGCCCTTGGAAAGTTGCGGCAGCGGGTAATTCGCGTGCCGCAGCCCCCGAAAATGCCGGCTGCCCTCGTTACCGCTTTCGCTACCGCGCGGCAGTCGACGGTTCGCGCGGCCGAGGCGACAAAGATCCCCGCCGCCACCGTTGCCGCCGTTACGGCAGTGCAGCAGATGCTGACCCGCACCGCCCGGACACCGGCATTCGGCGTGGTGATGATCGCCTGCTTGATCTTCGCCGGAGTCGAGAGCGCCGCGGCCCCACCGTTCCCCGGACCGAGATCGACGCTGCGCGACGCCGCTTTCACCCCGGTCGCCGCGGTCACCCACGCCTCCACCGACCCCACCGGGCCACTGGTGATCGCCGTCCAGCATCCGAAGACCGGCTTCCATATCGCGGAGGCCATGGCGTCGGCTCCTCCGCCAATGGCTGTGGTGAATTCACCAGGCGCGCTTGGCATTCCGACGATAGCGCTGTCGGCGTACCGCAACGCCGAACGGATGATGGCCGTAGCCGACCCGGGATGTGGCATCAGCTGGAACCTGCTGGCCGGTATCGGACGCATCGAGTCGATGCACGCCAACGGCGGCGCCGCCGACGTGCACGGCACCGCGGTACGGCCCATCTACGGCCCGGCTCTGGACGGCACCCTGCCCGGCAACGAGGTCATCGTCCAAAGCAGCGGCGGCGGGACCATCACCTATGCCCGCGCCATCGGTCCAATGCAGTTCCTGCCCGGCACGTGGGCGCGCTACGCCTCCGACGGCGACGGCGACGGCATCGCCGATCCGCAGAACCTGTACGACGCCACGCTGGCCGCCGCCAAATACCTCTGCACCGGCGGGCTGAACTTGCGCGACCAGTCGCAGGTCATGGCCGCGATCCTGCGCTACAACAACTCGATGCCGTACGCCCAGAACGTGCTGGGCTGGGCCGCGGCGTACGCCACCGGCGTGGTCCCGGTCGACCTGCCGCCGCTGACCGGGCCTCCGCCGCCGCTCGCCGATCTGCATCTGGAGAACCCGGAGGGCATCGGGCCCAACCTGCCGCTCAACATCCACGGCTTGGCGCCGACAGACCAGTTGGCGCAGATGCCGTTGATCGATCTGAGTGGTGGGACCAGCAGTCACCAATGGCCGGGGCAGCAGGTCGGTCCGCGCCCGTCGTGCACGGTAATCTGCATCGGCCAGGAAGTTGGCCCACAGCAGCCGGCGCTGAATACGCCGCCGCCGGCTATGCCACCACCGCCGGCACCGGCGCTGACGCCGGGCCTGCCCCCGCCTGCGGCAGCCCCACCCGTCGCACCGCCTCCGGCGGCCCCGCCCCGCCTCCGGCGGCCCCACCGTCGCGCCACCCGTCGCACCGCCTCCGGCGGCCCCACCCGTCGCGCAGCCAGCACCCGCCCCGCCGGCGACACCTGCTGCTGTGCCACCTGGCGGCGTGCCGGGCGCACAACCGGCAGGCCCGCCGCCCGCACCCGGCCCCTAGATCGCCCGACGCCTAAGTCGCCTCCGTCGCCGACCTGAGTGAATGGTCCGGCTCCTCCGCAGGCCGTCCCGGCCCGCATCGTCGCCGACTTGACTGAATGGTCCGGCTCCTCCGCAGGCCGTCCCGGCCCGCATCGTCGCCGACTTGACTGAATGGTCCGGCTCCTCCGCAGGCCGTCCCGGCCCGCATCGTCGCCGAACTACACTCGGAGGTGATGTCCGATCCGACTGCAGACGTTCGCGCCGCGCTGGCGAAGGTGATCGATCCCGAACTGCGCCGCCCCATCACCGAACTCGGGATGGTCAAAGGTATCGAGGTGAGCCCAGGCGGCGAGGTGCACGTCGAGATCTACCTGACCACCTCGGCCTGCCCGAAGAAGACCGAAATCAGCGAGCGGGTGAGCCAGGCGGTGGCCGACGTCCCGGGCACCGGCGCAGTGAAGGTCACCCTGGACGTGATGAATGACGAACAGCGCACCGAGCTGCGTAAGCAATTGCGCGGCGACGCCCGCGAGCCCGTCATCCCGTTCGCCCAGCCGGGATCGCTGACCCGGGTGTACGCGGTCGCCTCCGGCAAGGGCGGCGTCGGTAAGTCGACGGTGACGGTCAACCTGGCCGCGGCGATGGCCGCGCGCGGGGTGTCGGTCGGAGTGCTCGACGCCGACATCCACGGCCACTCCATCCCGCGGATGATGGGCACCACCGATCGGCCCACTCAGGTCGAGTCGATGATCCTGCCGCCCATCGCGCACGAGGTGAAGGTCATTTCGATTGCGCAGTTCACCGAGGGCAACACGCCGGTGGTGTGGCGCGGACCGATGCTGCACCGGGCTTTGCAGCAGTTTCTGGCCGACGTGTACTGGGGCGACTTGGACGTGCTGCTGCTCGACCTTCCGCCGGGCACCGGAGACATCGCCATCTCGGTGGCCCAGCTGGTCCCGAACGCGGAAATCCTGGTGGTGACCACACCTCAGCTGGCCGCGGCGGAAGTGGCCGAGCGCGCCGGCAGTATCGCTGTGCAGACCCGCCAACGCATCGTCGGGGTGGTGGAAAACATGTCCTGGCTTGCGATGCCGGACGGCTCGCAGCTACACGTGTTCGGCGAGGGCGGCGGCCAGCAGGTCGCCGAACGGTTGTCGCAGACTGTCGGCGCCGATGTGCCGCTGCTGGGCCAGATCCCGTTGGACCCGGCGCTGGTCGCCGCCGGTGACGCCGGGGTGCCGATCGTGCTGAGCGCCGCTGACTCACCCGTGGGCAAGGCGCTGCAAAGCGTCGCCGACGGCCTGACGTCGCGACGCCGCGGCCTGGCCGGCATGTCGCTGGGACTAGACCCGACGCGGCATTAAATCGGCTAGGTAGCGTCGGCGTCGAACGGTGCGGGCCCGGTCAGCGGCTGCTGCGGCTGGGGTGAGGGCGGCACCACCGGCTCGCTGGGCCTAACCGATGAGGGCCGGTCGAAGTTGCCGGTGAACAGCGAATCGTCGCCGTCGAACAGGTGTTTCGTCAGCGCCGCACGCGGCGTCAAGCCGCGCAACTTCTGCAACTCGCTGAGCGGCTCACGCAGGTCGTCGAATTCGGGCCCGATGTCTTCGCGCAGTTGGGTCGTCATCCCGCTGAGGTAGTCGCGGGCCTGACGCAGCGCCGTGGCGGTCCATCGGATGGCGCCGGGTAGCCGCTCGGGGCCCAGGACAACCAGACCGACCACCACGAGCACCAGCATCTCTCCCCAACCGACGTTGGCGAACATTTAGCTGGTGTCCGGACCGGGCGTCACCGTCAGGGTCACGTGGCGGCCGTCGCGAACCACCTCGATCGGGGCGGGTTGCCCAATTGTCAACTGCCGCACGGCGACGACGAACTCCTCGGAGTCTGCGACCCCGCGGTTGCCCACCTTTACCACCACGTCGTTTTCCAGAATCCCGCCCTTTTCTGCGGGGCTCCCGGCCTTCACGTTGGCGACCTGCGCGCCCTGCGCGATTGCGTTGCTCACCGAGCGGGTGCTCAGGCCCAACGTCGGGTGCACGATCTTGCCGTCTTTAATCAACGTCTGCGCAACCAATTTCGCCTCGTTGACCGGAATGGCGAAGCCCAGCCCGCTGGCGCTGTCGGACAGCGATTTGCCGGCGGTGTCGATGCCGATGACCTGAGAATCCATATTGATCAGCGGGCCACCGGAGTTTCCGTGGTTGATCGAAGCGTCGGTCTGGATGGCGTCGATGACCGTGTCGGTGTCCGAACCCTCCCCCGACAGTGGGATAGGTCGGTGCAGTGCGCTGACAATGCCGTGCGTCACGGTGCTGCGCAGACCCAGCGGCGCACCGGCGGCCAGGACTTCATCGCCGACGCGCACCTTGTCGGAGTCACCGAGCCGGGCCACCGACAAGTGGTCGACGTTGTCCACCTTGAGAACAGCCAAGTCGGTCTTGGGGTCGCGGCCGACCAGGTTGGCGGGAACTTCCTTGCCGTCGTTGAAGACGACGGTGGTCTTGAACTGACTGGGATTGTTGGCCGCTTCGGAGATGACGTGGTTGTTGGTGACGATATAGCCGCGGCCGTCGACGACGAAGCCGGATCCCTGCATCCCCTCCTGATCGCTGACCGACTGGATCGTCACCACCGAATCAGCCACCGCGGCAGCGACTTTGGCGAATCGGCCAGCGGGTGCTTCGCTGTTGCCGTTGGTCGCCAGCGTCACCTTGGAGGTGGTGAAGGCCTCGACAACCTCGGCCGTCTTGCGCCCGACCACACCGCCGACCACACCGATCAACAGCGCGAGGACGGCAAGCACCAGCAGGGCCGTGTAGGACACCCGCCCGCCGAACAGCACGTCGCGCACACCGAGCCGGTCACGCTCCGCGCCGGCGCCGTCCGGGCCGGCGGGCGATACGGCCGGCTCGCCCAGCGCCGCGGCCGCACCCGGGTCGCGCCACGGGTCGTCAGGCTCGTCTGCTTGGTCTTTGTCACCGTCGAGCGCGCCGGCATCGGTCGGATGGCGCTGCAACGACTCGGCTCCGGGGAAGGGCCGGCCGAAGGCCTCCGAAAGAACCGGGTCGGCCGGCTCATCGTGCGGGGTGAACTCACCGGAGTTGCGATACTTCGGCGGACGCACGGTTTCGGCGACGAACGAGCCGTGCACGCCGTCGGGACGACCGAAGGCTTGGCGCGACGCGGCGTCGACGGGCGGCCGGGAAATGGGGCGCGGCGCCAGCCTAGGGGCGCCGTTGTTGTCTTGGTCGGAGCTCACGTCATCCTCTTCCGAGCGCTTGAGAAATGTGCGCTATGGGCTGGAGCACGGCGCTGGGCACCGGCTTGGCCGAATTTTTACCCACCCTACCGAGGCTCGCGCCGGTCAGGCGGGTTGCCGTCGGCCAAATGATCCCCGCCCCGCTGCGTGCGCGGCGACCTCCACGGGCCGTTCTCGGCATGGCCGGGCTCGTCGTCGGGCGGGCAGTCTGGAATCTGCGACAGCAATCCCAGCAGCGTACTGGGGATTCTGATCGGACGGGAGTCGCGCAGCGCGGCCCGGGCCCGGCGGTGACCGTCCACTTCCGCGGCGCAATCGGGACAAAGCGAGATGTGGTGCGCCGCGCGCAAATGCGCGTTCATCCGCAGCTCACCGTCGACGAACGCCGCAATCGCCTCGGTGGACAGATGCTCGGTAGAGCCGAATTGGCGCGGCGCACCGACCGGCGCGTCGCTTTGCGAGGCGAATTGAGTGGGAAGCCAGGAGAACGCACGGCGGAACACATGTCCCCGGTCGACCATCACCGGCTCCTCTCCGTATCAGCGTTCGGGTCTATCCAAAATAGCGAGCACTACCTCGAATGTAGCGCGCTGCCCGATACGGAACACCAATGAACAGCGGATCAGGCGGCGTGTGTCGCGGCTAGTTTCCTAATCCGTGGGCTCTGGCCCGGTGGACCTGGCGCCGGCCGCCGAATGCCTAGCTCCCTCGGAGTGCGCCGCCAGATAGTCGCGCAGTGCTTGTCGTCCCCGGTGGATGCGGCTGCGCACGGTCCCGAGCTTCACCCCCAGGGTGGCCCCGATCTCCTCGTAGGACAAACCTTCGATGTCGCACAGCACGACGGCTGCGCGGAACTCGGGCGGCAATGAATCCAGCGCCGCCTGCAGGTCGGGGCCCAGCCGCGACTCGTGGTAGATCTCCTCGGGGTTCGGCTCGTCGGCGGGCACCCGGTCGTAATCGTCGGGCAACGCCTCCATCCGGACCCGGCCGCGGCGGCGCACCATGTCGAGAAACAGGTTGGTCGTGATGCGGTGCAGCCAGCCTTCGAAGGTTCCCGGCTGGTAGTTCTTCACCGACCGGAAAACCCGGATAAAGGTCTCCTGGGTCAGGTCCTCGGCGTCGTGCTGGTTGCCGGAAAGGCGATAGGCCAACCGGTAAACCCGGTCGGCGTGCTGACGGACAAGCTCATCCCATGACGGCATCGCCGCCTTGTCGCCGGTCGCGTCGAAGACGGCGGTGCCATATGGCTCGTCGTCAGGCTCAACCCAGTCGGCGTCGCGATACCGCTCGGGATGCGACATGCTGGCCGGGCTCATCAGTGTGGTGATGTTCAATTCCTCCGGGGTCAAACTACCGTCGAGGCTAGGCATTTCCTCATCGCACGCAACACGAAGGCGCGGGGATCTATTCCCGGACCAGCGGCCTCCACGTTCCATGGGGGATACCGTCGCCTACCGGCGTATGTGCGGTATGTGATCGCACTGAGCTTTCACTAAGAATGGCTGCCGCTACCCCGTTGCGCTGGTCATATTCATCAAATTGTGACCTTTATCGTCTCTAACGACCGGGCGTGTCGCGGCGTGCCCGCTAGCCCGATTGCCCGGCTTCTCCTCGGGCCGTTCCGGCCCGCATCGTCGCCGGGCGGTGGCAACGGGCGCGTCTGACCGCGCGGGCCAGCGGTTGGACTTAGGCTGCGGGAATGGCCACCACCGACCACACGCCAGGCCAGCCTGCACCGACGAATCGGGCCGAATCGCTCTCCGCACACGCCGAGGGGTCGATCTCCGAAGACGCGGTTCTGCTGGCCGCCCGGGACCGCGCGGTCGACATCGGTGTCGGCGCGGTGACCCCCGCGGTCGGGGCACTGATCAGCCTGCTGACCAAGCTCAGTGGCGGCAAAACCGTCGTGGAAGTCGGCACCGGTGCGGGGGTCAGCAGCCTGTGGTTGCTGTCGGGGATGAGTGAAGACGGCGTGCTGACCACGATCGACATCGAGCCCGAGCACCAGCTGATCGCCAAGCAGGCGTTTTCCGACGCCGGGATCGGACCGTCGCGGACTCGGCTGATCAGCGGCCGGGCCCAGGAGGTGCTGACCCGGCTCGCCGATGAGTCCTACGACCTGGTCTTCATCGACGCCGACCCGCTCGATCAGCCGGATTACGTGATCGAAGGGATGCGGCTGCTGCGCTCCGGCGGGGCCATCGTCGTTCACGGGGCCGCGTTGGGCGGCCGGGCCGGCGACCCGGCGGCCCACGACGCGGACGTCACCGCGGTGCGCGAGGCGGCGCGGCTGATCGCCGAGAACGAGCTGCTGACTCCGGCGTTGGTGCCGCTCGGCGACGGCTTGCTGGCCGCGGTTCGCGACTGATCCAGCCTTTTACGGATTCCTGACGGCATGGCTGCTTGACGCGCGACTGAACGAACGTTTAATGTCCTGAACATGCGTTCAGTCGACGATCTGACCGCCGCGGCCCGGATCCGCGACGCGGCGATCGAGCAGTTCGGCGAACACGGCTTCGGCGTCGGGCTGCGATCGATTGCCGAAGCGGCGGGAGTCAGCGCGGCGCTCGTCATCCATCACTTCGGCTCCAAGGACGGTCTGCGCAAGGCCTGCGACGACTACGTCGCCGAAGAGATCCGCAGCGAGAAGTCGGAGGCCATGCGCTCCAGCGATCCGGCAACCTGGTTCGCCGCGATGGCGGAGATCGAGGAGTACGCCCCCCTGATGGCCTACTTGGTGCGCAGCATGCAATCCGGTGGCGAGCTGGCGAACACGTTATGGCGCAAGATGATCGACAACGCCGAAGGGTATCTCGACGAAGGCGTCCGTACCGGCATCCTGAAACCCAGCCGAGACCCGCGCGCCCGGGCGAAGTATCTGGCAATCACCGGCGGCGGCGGTTTCCTGCTGTACCTGCAGATGCATGAAACGCAGGCGGATCTGCGTGCAGTACTGCGCGACTACGCCCGTGACATGGTCCTTCCCTCGCTCGAGGTCTACACCAACGGGCTGATGGCAGACAGCACGATGTACGACGCCTTTCTGGCCCAAGCAGAACAACAAGGAGAATCCGATGTCAGTTGACAGCTACCGCGCGCCGATCGAAATCCACGATCTGACAAAGAATTTCGGCTCGGTTCGAGCGCTGGACGGCCTGGAGCTGACGGTACGCGAAGGCGAGGTGCACGGCTTCCTGGGACCCAACGGCGCGGGAAAGTCGACGACGATCCGCATCCTGCTGGGAGTGGTGAAGGCCGACGGCGGGACAGCGCGGCTGCTCGGCGGCCATCCCTGGACGGACGCAGTCGAGCTGCACCGCCACATCGCCTATGTCCCGGGCGATGTGACGCTGTGGCCCAACCTCACCGGCGGTGAGACCATCGACCTGCTGGCACGCATGCGCGGCGGCATCGACGAAAGGCATCGTGCGGAGCTGATCGAGCGCTTCGAGCTGGACCCACATAAGAAGGCACGAACCTACTCCAAGGGAAACCGTCAGAAAGTCTCGCTGATTTCGGCGTTCTCGTCACGGGCCCGGCTACTGCTGCTCGACGAGCCGAGTAGCGGGCTGGACCCGTTGATGGAGAACATCTTTCAGCAATGCGTCGCAGAAGCGCGGGACCGCGGCACAACGGTCCTGCTGTCCAGCCACATCCTCGCCGAAACTGAGCGGCTGTGCGGGCGGGTGACGATCATCCGCGCCGGCAAGACCGTCGAGAGCGGGACGCTCGAGTCGATGCGGCACCTCAGCCGGACGTCGATCACGGCCGAGCTGCTTCGCGACCCCGGCGATCTAACCCGAATCCGTGGCGTAGAGGACGTTAGATACGAAGGGGCCACGCTGCACGCCCACGTCGATAGCGAGAGTCTTGGTGAACTCATCCGGGTGCTCGGCGACACGGGCGTACGCAGCCTGGTCAGCCAGCCGCCCACCCTGGAGGAATTGTTCCTGCGCCATTACGGCACCGAAGGCCGGCGTGACGTCAGCGGTCAAGAGGTACGAGCATGACCACCTCGACTTTGCAACGGCCGCGCCATCCGGCACACGAGGCGCCGCAACGCGGTTCGGCGTTCACCGGAACGCTCGGGATGCTGCGCCTTTACCTGCGGCGCGACCGGGTGGTCTTGCCGCTGTGGGTGTTTCTGCTGTCATTGCCGCTGGGGACCGTGTATGTCGGCAGCATCGAGAAGGTCTACCCCGACCAAGCTGCCCGCGCCGCCTTCGCCGCAACGATCATGGCCAGCCCCGCGCAGCGGGCGCTCTACGGACAGATCTACAACGACAGCCTCGGCGCGACCGGCATCTGGAAAGCCGGAATGTTCCATCTGCTGATCGCCGTGGCGGTCATTCTCACCGTCATCCGCCACACCCGCGCCGACGAGGAAACCGGCCGCGCCGAACTGATCGACTCGACCGCGGTGGGCCGGTATGCCAGCCTGACCGCGGCCCTGCTGCTGTCGTTCGGGGCGTCGGTGATCACCGGCGCTATCGGGGCGGCCAGCCTGCTCACCACCAGCGTGCCGCCGGACGGCTCGCTGGCGTTCGGGGCCGCGCTGGCCGGCTCCGGCCTGGTGTTCACCGCGGTGGCCGCGGTGGCTGCCCAGCTGTCACCCAGCGCCCGGTTCGCCCGCGGCACCGCATTCGCCGCGCTGGCAACCGCATTCACGTTGCGCGCCGTCGGTGACGCCGGTTCGGGCACCTTGTCGTGGCTTTCGCCGTTGGGCTGGTCGCTGCAGGTTCGTCCGTACGCGGGCGACCGGTGGTGGGTGCTGCTACTGCACCTTACGACGACCGCGTTGCTCACGGCGCTGGCATACCGGCTGCTTTCCGGACGCGATGTCGGCGCAGGCTTGATCGCCGAACGCCCGGGTCCGGCGACCGCAACGCCGTTGCTGCGGGACGCGTTTGGGTTGGCCTGGCGGCTGGACCGCGGCGCACTGCTGCTGTGGACCGTCGGGCTGTGCCTGTATGGCTTGCTGATCGGTAGCGTCGTGCACGGCATCGGCGACGAGCTGGGCGGCGGCACGGCGCAAGACATTGTCCAGCGCATGGGCGGTACTAGTGTATTGGAGCAAGCTTTTGTCGCGGTGGCGTTTTGCATGCTGGGCATGATGGCGGCCGCATTCGCCATCTCGCTGGCCCTGCGGCCGCATCAGGAGGAGGTCAGCCAGCGGGCCGAGACGGTGCTGGGCGGCGCGGTGGGCCGGAGTCGTTGGCTGGCAGGCCATCTGGCGATCGCGCTGCTGGGCTCTGCTGTCGCGATGTTGATTGCCGGGTCGGTGGCCGGCCTGACCTACGGCGTCGCAGCGCACGACATCGGCGGCAAGCTTGCGATGGTCGTCGCGACCGCCGCGGTACAGCTGCCCGCGGTGTGGCTCTCGGCCGCAGTGACCGTCGCATTGTTCGGCATGGCGCCGAGATTCAGCTCGCTGTCTTGGGGTGTGCTGGTCGGATTCGTCGCGCTCTACCTGATCGGGTCGCTGTCGGGCTTTCCCCAGTGGCTGCTCGACCTCGAACCCTTCGCGCACAGTCCGCGGGTCACCGGCGGGGCGTTCACGCCGGTTCCGCTGCTGTGGTTGTTGGCGATCGACGCCGGGTTAATTGCATTGGGAATGGCGGCTTTTCGCCGCCGTGACGTGCAGACATAAGGAGGATTCGTGAAAACCGTTCCGAAAGTAGTGGCATTCTCCGTCATTGGAACTGCGATGTTCGGGGCGATGCTGTTCTGGCCTGCAGGCACGTTCAGCTACTGGCAAGCATGGGTTTTTCTGGTGGTGTTTGCCCTCTCGACGTTGATCCCGAGCCTCTACTTGCTGCGGACCAACCCTGCTGCACTCGAGCGGCGTATGCGTACGGGACCGGTCGCGGAAACCAGGCCGGTGCAGAAGGCGGTTATCGTCGTCGCGTTCTTGTCACTGGTAGCGCTGATCGTGGTCAGCGTCCTTGACCATCGCTATGGCTGGTCGCCAGTACCGGCCGCCATCTCCTTGGTTGGCGACGTACTGGTCGCCGTTGGACTTGGTATTTCCATGCTGGTGGTCATCCAGAACGGTTACGCCGCTTCGACCATCACGGTCGAATCCGGACAGAAGCTGGTTTCCACCGGCCTGTATGCGCTCGTCCGCCACCCGATGTACACCGGCACCATCATCATGATGCTGGGCGTGCCGCTGGCGCTCGGCTCTTATTGGGGACTCGTCTTCGTCATACCTGGCGTGCTCGGGCTGGCTGTTCGCATCCGCGATGAGGAGGAGCTGCTCGAACAAGAGCTACGCGGATACAGCGAGTACGAACAGCAGGTGCACTACCGCTTAGTGCCCTACGTGTGGTGACTAGATCCAGACGCCTTTGCCCACCGCGACCACGCCGCCGGCGCTGATCGCGAACCGTTCGCGATCCCTTTCCAGATCCACCCCTACCATCTCGCCGGGTCCGACGACGACGTTCTTGTCCAGGATCGCGTGACGCACCACCGCCCCGCGGCCGACTCGCACACCCGGCATGATCACGCTGCCCTCCACGATCGCGCCGTCGTCGACAACGACGTTCGACGACAACACCGAGTTGCGTACCGACGCGGCCGAGACGATGCTGCCCGCCCCCACCACCGACTCCTGCGCGGAGCCGCCGTTGACGAACTTGGCCGGCGCCAGATTCTCGGTCGCGCCCTGGATCGGCCAGCGTCGGTTGTACAGATTGAACACCGGATGCACCGACACCAGATCCATGTGGGCGTCGTAAAAAGCGTCCAGCGTACCCACGTCACGCCAGTAGGCCCGATCACGGTCTGTGGCGCCGGGCACCTCGTTGTCGGAGAAGTCGTAGACCGCGGCCAACCCGTCGGAGACCAGCCGCGGCATGATGTCGCCGCCCATGTCGTGATCAGAATGGTCGTCGTCGGCGTCGGCACGGATCGCATCGACGAGCACCTTGGTGGTGAAGATGTAGTTGCCCATCGATACGTAAGTGGAATCCGGGTCATCGGGGGTTCCCGGCGGCTCAGCCGGTTTCTCCAGGAACCTGCGAATGCGGCCGGACTCGTCGGTGTCGATGCACCCGAACGCGGACGCTTCGGCGCGGGGCACCCGGATACCGGCCACTGTCGCCCCGGCGCCGGTGTCGATGTGGAACTGGACTATCTGCTCGGGGTCCATCCGGTACACGTGGTCGGCGCCGAAAACCACGATGTAATCCGGATCCTCGTCGTAAATCAGGTTCAGCGATTGATAGATCGCGTCGGCGGAGCCGGTGTACCAGCGCGGGCCGAGCCGCTGCTGAGCCGGAACCGGGGTGATGTACTCACCGGCCAACCCGGACAACCGCCAATTCTGCGAAATGTGACGGTCGAGTGAATGCGACTTGTATTGGGTGAGAACGCAGATCCTCAAATAGCGGGCATTGACGAGGTTGGAGAGGACGAAGTCGATCAGCCGATAAGCGCCGCCGAAGGGAACCGCGGGTTTGGCCCGGTCCGCGGTCAATGGATACAACCGCTTGCCCTCCCCCCCGGCCAGGACGATGCCCAGCACGTGTGGCGCTTCCCTCATGAATCAAACCTATCGGCCGTTGTCAACCGCTGCCAGCTCATTCTCCTGCATACCCACGCTGACGGACTGTCCATCAACCTATTTGGATCAACCCGACGGCTGCACCATCCCGAGCCGACCACTACCGTGCCGGGTATGCGGGTGGCGATGATGACTCGGGAGTATCCGCCGGACGTCTACGGCGGCGCCGGCGTGCACGTAACCGAGCTCGTCGCGCAGCTGCGCAAGCTGTGCCAGGTTGACGTGCACTGCATGGGCGCGCCCCGGGCGGGCGCGTTCACGTATCAGCCCGACTCGCGGCTGCGCGGCGCGAACCCGGCACTGTCGACGTTGTCGTCCGATCTGCTGATGGCCAACGCCGCGGCCGAGGCCAGTGTCGTCCACACCCACACCTGGTACACCAGCTTGGCCGGGCAGCTGGCGGCAATGCTCTACGACGTCCCGCATGTGTTGACCGCGCACTCGCTGGAGCCGTTGCGGCCGTGGAAGGCCGAACAGCTCGGCGGCGGCTACCGGATCTCGTCGTGGGCGGAACAGGGCGCGGTGACCGCGGCGGACGCCGTCATCGCCGTGAGCTCGGACATGCGCGACGACGTGTTGCGGGTGTATCCGACGCTGGATCCCAGCCGGGTGCACGTCGTGCGCAACGGGATCGACACCGAGGTGTGGCACCCGGTAGGGCCGTCGGAGTCTGCACCCGGTGGCTCTATGCTCGCCGACCTCGGCGTCGACCGCGACCGGCCGATGGTGGCATTCGTCGGCCGGATCACCCGGCAGAAAGGTGTCGGCCACTTGCTGGCGGCCGCGCATCAGTTCGATCCCGAGGTCCAGTTGGTGCTGTGCGCCGCAGCGCCCGACACGCCGCAAATCGCCGCCGAAGTGGCCGCCGGGGTAGCCGAGCTGGCCCGCACGCGCATCGGCGTGTTCTGGGTCAGGGAAATGCTGCCCATCGGAGACATACGCGAGATACTTTCGGCTGCAGCGGTTTTCGTATGTCCTTCGGTGTATGAGCCGTTGGGCATCGTCAACCTCGAAGCGATGGCCTGCAGCACCGCGGTGGTGGCCTCCGACGTGGGTGGGATACCCGAGGTGATCGACGACGGAGTCACCGGTTCGCTGGTGCACTACGACCCTGATGACGCGACCGGTTATCGGACCAGGCTCGCTGAGGCGGTCAACGCCCTGATCGCGGATCCCGAAAAGGCGGAGCGGTACGGCCAAGCGGGACGGCGCCGCTGCATCGCGGAATTCTCCTGGACACGCATCGCGGAACAGACGCTGGAGATCTACCGGAAGGTGTGCGCGTAGCGCGACGCGCGACACGCGTTTGGTTCGGCGGGGTTTAGCTGGTGACGCCTTTGAGTTCGTCGCCGAGTGCAGCGGCTTCGTCGGGTGTCAGCTCGACGACGAGTCGGCCACCGCCCTCCAGCGGTACCCGCATCACGATGCCGCGCCCCTCCTTGGTCGCTTCCAGTGGACCGTCTCCGGTCCGGGGCTTCATCGCCGCCATCGAGTGCTCCCTCCAGGTTCGAGCTGGCCCGCCGTCACGGACCTGGTCAGCGCCGGGCATGCCCCGCCAGCGGAATTCCAGCTATCCCCGGCATTGAACTGCAAATTCACGCCTCTATTGTTCCCTATCCGGCCCGGCAGGTGTACATGACCTCCGGGTCGGCGTTTTGACGGGCCGCTAGGCCTGACGGGCAGGCACCCAGCATGTTCGGAGGTGATCGTCGACCATCCCGGTCGCCTGCATCAACGCGTACGCGGTGGTCGGCCCGACGAATCGGAACCCGCGCCGCTTCAGTTCGCGTGCCATGGCGGTGGATTCCGCAGTCGTCGCAGGGACTTTGGACAGGTCCGTCGGCCGGGGCCGCGGTGCCGGCGCGAACGACCACAGCAATTCGGAAAGGTCATCGACTTCGGCGGCCGCCCGCGCGTTGGCGATCGTCGCCTCGATCTTGGCGCGGTTGCGGACGATCCCCGTGTCGGCCATCAGCCGGGCCACGTCGGCATCGGTGTAGCGGGCGACCTTGTCGATGTCGAAGCCGGCGAAGGCGCGGCGGAAGTTCTCCCGCTTGCGCAGAATGATCAGCCAGGAAAGGCCGCTCTGAAAGGCCTCCAGGCTCATCCGCTCGAACAGCGGCACCCGGCCGTGCAGGGGCCGGCCCCATTCGTGGTCGTGATAGTCGCGGTAGAGGGCGAAGTCCGGGCCCGGCCGACCTACCGCCCAGTCGCAGCGGACCAGCCCATCGTCGGGCGGCTCGGTCATATGGGCTCCTGGTCGTCGGCAACGTCGGCAACGACATCTTGCTCGTCGGCTCCGACATCGGCGGCGACTAGACTCTCAGCGGCGCGCACCGACGAGAGTTGGCCGCGCAGCAGGTCGAGTTCCTGACCGAGTCGATCCAGCACCCAGTCCACCTCGCTGGTTTTGTAGCCGCGCAACGTCTGGGTGAACTTGACCCCGTCGACGTCGGCGCCGGTGACACCGGAGGCGGGCAGCACCGTCGGCGTCGTCCCCCTGGGCAGCGGCGGTAGCGGCTCCCCACGGCCGAACAGCAAACTGACCACACCGAACAGCACGATCGCCACCAGGACCAGCACCACTACGTACAGCAACACCAACGCCACGTGACCGATATTGCCTTATAAGTTCTGTGGCGACCCGCTGCGCCGATCGCGGGGCGGGTGCAGCGGTCTCTGGTGGCGACCCGCTGCGCCCGGCTCCGCCGCGCTGGCGATCGCCACGGCGTTCATCGGCGGCCGATCGGCCAGCGACACCGTCGAGGTGCGTGGGGTGTAGCCCTCACCATCTGGGCCGTCGACGAAGAACTGGGTCAGGCCCACCCCGGAGTCGGGGATGTCGCAGCGCAAGAGCAGGGTCGCGACGACCTGTCGGCTCATCGGGCCCAACTCGGCCAGCGGCCGGTTGCGGTGGGCCCGCACGCCCAGGTTGACCTGCGCGATGGCGTCCAGGCCCAACCGGTCGTAGGTGTCGACCAGCAGGCCGATCTCGACGCCGTAGCCCGGCGCGAACGGCACCGACATCAGCAGTTCGCGGGTGGCCGCATATTCGCCGCCGAGCGGCTGCAGCACACAGCCCAGCTCGGGCCGCAGTGCGGCGAGCAGCGGCCGCGCCACCAACTCGGTGACCCGGCCACCGCCGGTGGCGCCTTCGCGGCCGCTGGCATCATGGGCGTTCAGCGGCCGCCGGTAGAAGCTCTTGACCAGGTGGATGCCATCCTGTGTGAGCAGTGGCCCGAGCAGTCGTGGCACGAACATCGGGTGCGGGTCGATCAGGTCGGAGTCAACGAACACCACGATGTCGCCGTCGGTGGCGGCCAGTGAGCGCCACAGCACCTCGCCTTTGCCGGGCCGCGGCGGGATGTGCGGCAAGGCTTGTTCCCTGGTGACGACGCGGGCGCCGGCGGCGATCGCCCGGATCTCGGTGTCGTCGGTGGAGCCCGAATCCAGCACGATCAGCTCGTCGACCAGCCCGCCGACCAGCGGTGAAATGCTCTCGATCACCGATTCGACGGTGTCTTCCTCGTTGAGGGCAGGCAGCACCACCGAGACGCTTCGTCCGGCCTTCGCCGTCACCAACTCGTCGACCGTCCAGTGCGGACGTGTCCAGCAGCGGTCAGCCAGCCAGACGTCGCCGGGCAGCGCTGTCAATGCCCCCTCAGCGGCGAGATCGACCAGCTCTGATGCGGTCATGCAAGTCCTCTCACCGTGCGCGCCGGGCGCCGCTGCCCATTGATCGAAGCCACCATTTCCAGCACCCGCCGGGTGGGGCCGACTTCGTGTACCCGGAACATCCGCGCGCCGGCGGCGGCCGCGAGCGCGGTGGCTGCGAGGGTTCCCTCCAGCCGTTCGGTCAGATCCACGCCCAGAGTCTCCCCGACGAAGTCCTTGTTGCTCAACGCCATCAACACCGGCCACCCCGTGTTAACAAGATCTTCCACATGGCGCAACAGCGCCAGGCCGTGGAAGGTGTTCTTGCCGAAGTCGTGGGTCGGGTCGATCAGCACCCGATCGCGGGCCACCCCGGCGGCGACGGCCCGCTCGGCCGCCGCGGTGACTTCGCGGATCACGTCATCGACCACGCCGCGGGTGCTGATCCCGTAGCTGGGCCGGAATGGCCGGGTACGCGGCGGCAACCCCCCGGTGTGCGAGCACACCAGGCCCGCTCCGAATTCCGCCGCCACCTCGGGCATCGCGGGGTCGATACCGCCCCAGGTGTCGTTGATCAGGTCCGCACCCGCCCGGCAAGCATCTCGGGCCACCTCCGAACGCCAGGTGTCGACGCTGATCAGCTGGTCGGGGTAGGCATCGCGCAGCCATTCGATGAACGGCACCACCCGAGCGGTCTCGGTTTCGGAGTCGATGCTGTCCCCCGGACCCGCCTTGACGCCGCCCACGTCGACGACGTCGGCTCCTTCGGCGATCAGGCGGTGCGCAGCATCCCGGGCCTCGTCGTCACCGAAGTTGGCGCCGCGGTCATAAAACGAATCAGGCGTGCGGTTGACGATCGCCATGATCAGTGGGCGGTCGCCGGTGATCGGGCGACCGCATAGGGTGGCGTGCACCCTTCTATGGTGCCCGCCGTGACCGCTGCTCGAGCGCCGAGGGTCTGGCTGAACCTCACCAGCCTCGTGCGTCACTGAGTGAAGGATGACTGCCTTCTCCAGTTCGACATCGCGGGTGATATCACTTCCGAGAAGAGGGTGCCGCCCACCTTACGGTGCTGGTGTGGCTGGTGCGACGAAGCGGCACTACGGTCGCTTACCGGCTCGGGCTGATTCGCCGGCGCGCTCCCCCAGGCTCACGCCTGCGGTCGCTTACCGGCTCGGGCTGATTCGCCGGCGCGCTCCCCCAGGCTCACGCCTGCGGTCGCTTACCGGCTCGGGCTGATTCGCCGGCGCGCTCCCCCAGGCTCACGCCTGCGGTCGCTTACCGGCGGCGACCTCGTCCGGATATTCGTCGTAGAACGGCACGTAACCCTCGTCGCGGCCGGCGAGCACATACAGCGGGTCCTCGATGCCCGGGCCGTAAGCCTGCTCGCGCAGATCCACCTTGCGGCTCTTGAACGTGGTGGTGAGCTCCATCGACTCGACCACCCGCACGAACAGCGGCAGCGCATACGCCGGCAGTTGGTCATAGACGGTGTGGGCAAGCGCCTTTCCGTCGAACTCGGCGCCGTCGCGCAATTTGATCGCGGCCATGCCGGCGCGACCGCCGGTGCGCGGGAATCTCCACTCCGAAAACCGTGCACTTCCTCGATGGACTTGTCGGACCGCCAGCGCCCGTTCCACTTGTGTGGTGGCGACGTTCTCACCCTTCCAGCGGAACGTGTCGCCGAGCCGGTCGACGAAGGCGGCGTGGCCCATGCCCTGCGGGCTCATCACGTCGCCGGTGTTGAACCAGCAGTCCCCATCACGGAAAGCGTTGCGCACCAGCTTCTTTTCGCTCGCGCTGCGATCGGTGTAGCCGTCGAACGGTTGCAGCCGAGTTGACCGGGCTGAGCAGCAGGCCGGGCTCACCGTTAGGCACCCGCCGCACCCAGCCATCCTCGCCACGTAACGGCGCGCCGCTGTCGAGAATCGTATTCGACGTAGGCCAGTGGCAGCGCCGCCCAGCCGGCCGACCTGGGCACGTTGAAGACGTTGATGAAGGCAGTGTTTCCTTCACTGGCCGCGTAGAACTCGCAGACCCGCTCGATGCCGAACCGCGAGGTGAACTCGTCCCAGATCTCCGGACGTAACCCGTTGCCGGAGATCAGTCGCACCTTGTGCGCGCGATCGGTCGGCTTGGCGGGTTGGTTCAGCAGATAACGGCAGATCTCACCGATGTAGATGAAAGCGGTGGCCTGGCTGGCAATGACCTCGTCCCAAAACCGCGACGCCGAGAAGGACTTTCCCAATGCCAGGGTCGCGCCGGAATTGATCACCGATCCGATCGCGACGGTCAGCGCGTTGTTGTGGTACAGCGGCAGGCAGCTGTAGAGCGTGTCGGAACCCTTCAGCCGCAACCCCAGCCCACCGAAGATCGCCAGCGCGGACAACCACCGTTTGTGGGTCATCACGCTGGCCTTGGGATTACCGGTGGTCCCCGACGTGAAGATGTAGAAGGCCGTGTCCTTGGCCAGCACGGCCGAGGCCGACGGCGGGTTAGCCGTGGGCGCCGTGGCGGACAGTTGTTCCATCTCCTCGATCGTCATCGGCTCGACGCCGGCGCCGCCGCACTCGTCCACCGCGCCGACCAGATCGGATTCGACGACCAGCGCCTTGGCGTCCAGCAGGCCCAGGCTGTGGGCCAGCACGTCGCCGCGCTGGTGGTAGTTGAGCATCCCGGCGATCGCGCCGCATTTGACCGCGGCCAGCATCATCAGCACCGCGTTGGGCGAATTCCGCAACATGATCCCGACGACGTCGCCGCGGCCGACACCCCGCGCCGCGAGCACGGCCGCGTAGCGGTTGGCGGTCGCATTGGCCTCGCGGTAGCTGAGCTGCTGCTCGCCGAACCGGATGAACACCCGGTCGCCGTAGCGGGCGGCGCGATCCTGGAAGACTTTGCCGATCGACGCCTTGGAGTTCGGCTGCGCCAGCAGCCCGGTGAGCAACCCGCGAAGAATCACCGGAGTATCGGCCAACACGCCGGGCACCCGGGTCGCGATATCCAGCAGCCCGACCGATGAGCGGGTACCTGAGTCGTGTTCGGACACTGTTATCCCTCACTTCGCGCAATTGTTGCGCGGTCAGCCTAATGCGGAGCTCAGCTGGGTGTGCAAGCTGCCAGTGCCGCGCTCACGTCGTCGACTACCACCAGCCGGTCCAGCGCGGCTTGCGACACGTAACCGCTGTCGACCAATCCGTGGAGCCATCTGCGCAACCCGTCGAAGTGACCGGCCGGATCCAGCATCACCACGGGTTTGTCGTGCACACCGAGATACCCGCCGGTCCAGGCCTCAAACAGCTCCTCCAGCGTGCCGATGCCGCCGGGCAGCGTAATGAACGCGTCGGCGCGGTCCTCCATGATCTGTTTGCGCTCGCGCATCGTGTCGGTGACGATCAGCTCGTCGGCCTCGGTGTCGGCGACCTCGCGACGTACCAGCATCTTGGGGATGACGCCGACCGTCCATCCGCCGCGGGCCCGCGCCGCCGAAGCCAATGCGCCCATCGCGGAGACGTTGCCGCCGCCCCAGACCAGAGTCCAGCCGCGCTGGGCGATCGCCTCACCGAGTTCGGCGGCCAACGCCAACAATTCGGGGTGGGTGGGCCCGGACGCGCAGTACACACATACCGCCCACGCGCGCGGTGCATCGCGTTTGGAGGGCACAGTCAGAACCCTAGTAGACCTGGTAGACGTAGTAGACCGCCTTGCCGCCGAGTGCATTTGGGCCTATTGGTATGCCGGCAACGCTGCGCGCCATAAAATCCGGCGGTGCCGACTGCATGGTTTGCCGCGCCTGCGGACGCCGCCTTGCAAAAGGTCGCGGCCGCGTTGGACGATCCACAGCGGTCCGGCGTGGTGCTGGTCGGAGCCGACGGCGTCGGCAAGACGCTGCTGGCGCGCAGTGCCGCCGAAAGGTTCGCCGCGGGTAAGCCGGCGACTGCGGTGCGCTGGGTGGCGGGCACTGCGACGGGACGCGCCGTGCCGTTCGGCGCGTTCCGGGCCCTGCTCGATATCGCGGACGTCGCCGAGACGGCCAGGCCCGCGGCGCTGCTCCGCGCCGCACACGACTCGCTGACCGGTGACGGCGGCGACCTGCTGTTCGTGGTCGACGACGCGCACCACCTGGACCACCTGTCGGCCACGCTGGTGTACCAGCTGGCGCTGGACCGCTCGGCGCGATTGGTCGTCACGCTGCGCGCCGACGCCGAGCTGCCCGACGCGATCGCGGCGCTGTCGGCCGATGAGCTGCTGACCGTGGTCGAGGTCGAGCCGTTGGATCAAGCGGCGACGGCGGCCCTGCTGGAATCGGCCCTGGGCGCGCCACTGGACGCCGCGGCGAGCGACGAGGTGTTTCGACGGAGTCGGGGCAACCCGCTGTACTTGCGGCACTTAGTGCGGGCCGGCGAGTTGCAGGATGGCCCAGCACTGCCGGCCCTGATCGACGGCTACGTGGCCGGTCTGACGACGCCGGTCCGCGCGGTGCTGGACTACCTGGCGGTGGCGGAGCCGCTAAGCCGCGAAGACCTGGCGGCGCTGGCCGGCGAGCATGCCGTCGACGAAGCGGAAGCCGATGGGGCGGTCGCTTCCGACGACGATGCGACGGTGCGCGCGGCTCATCCGCTCTACACCGACCGCGTCCGCGCCGCGCTGGCACCGGACACCGCGCGGGCGTTGCGAACATCGCTGGTCGAACGATTGGCGGCTCGGCCATCCGACCACATCGGCGACCAGCTGCGTCGCTCGGCGCTGGCCGTCGAGAGTGACGCTCCCGTCGCGGTCGCCGACATGGTTACCGGGGCCCAACAGGCACTCCGGTTCGGTGAGCTGGAGCTCGCCGAACAGCTCGCGCGCGCCGCGCTGGACCGGTCGGACGGACTGGCGGCTCGGCTGGCGCTGGCCTACGCGCTGACCTGGCAGGGCCGAGGACGAGAAGCGGGCGCGGTGCTGGAGGCGGTGGATCCTGAGCCGTTGTCTCAGCCCGAGCTGATCGAGTGGGCGCTGCCGCGGGCCGCCAACCAATTCTGGATGCTCAGCGAGCCGGAGCGAGCCACCGCGTTTCTGCACACCACGCGGAACCGGATCGATGCGCCGACGGCGCTGGCCACCCTCGACGCCCTCGCGGCGACCTTTGCGATGAACGCGGGAACTCCGCTGCGCGCGTTGCGGATCGCCGACGAGGTGTTGGCCTCGCCGCACGCCGACCAGGTGGCCGTGGGGTGGGCGGCGTCGGCGGCGGCGCTGAGTTCGGCGCGCACGGGCCGGTTCGACGACGTCGAGGCGCTGGCCGGACGCGCGATGGCCGCCGACCATCCCGGTCTGCTGAGATTCACCAGCGGCTTCGGCCGAATCACCACCCTGCTGATGGCGGGACGGCTGACCGAGGCCCGCAAGTTGGCGCAGCGCTACACCGACTTCGCTGAGCTGCAGCAGCCCGGGCGGGCGATCGGCGAGACGTTGGTCGGCTACGTGGCGATCGCCCAGGGTGATTTCGACGCCGCCGTCACGCTGCTGAGCCGGGCCGCCGATCCGCTGGCGCGGACCGGCTATTCGTGGGGTCCGCTGTCGCTGACACTGCTCGCTCAGGCACTTGGCCAGCAAGGTGAACAACTCAAGGCCGCAAAGGTTTTCAGTCGGGCGGAGTCTCGGCACGGCATGAAATCAACGCTGTTCGCTCCGGAGTTGGCACTGGCCAAGGCGTGGTCGAAGGCGTCGCGCGGCGACACGACGGGGGCGATCGAAGCCGCCCGCGAGGCGGTGCAGGCCGCCGAACGCGGTGGGCAGTCGGCGATCGCGCTGCGCGCGCTGCAGGACGCGGCGCGGTTGGGAGACACCCGTGCGGTGTTCAAGGCCGAGCGGTTGTCGGTCGAGGTGAACTGCGTGCTCGGCAGGCTCACGCTGGCGCACGCCCGCGCGCTGGCCGACGGCGATGCCGCAGCGCTGGCGGACGTGGCCGCCGACTTGGCCGATCGGGGGCTGCATCCCGCGGCCTCCGACGCGTCCGCCCAGGCGCAGCGCGCTTAGCTGGTCAGATAGCTCCGCAGTGTAAGCAACCAGCCGGTATACGCCACCTGGGAATTTCCAAGTGGGGCGTGTACCGCGCGGTGCGGTAAGCGCAAGGACGCCCTGCGGAGATCCGCAGGGTTCTCCTGTGAGATTCACCACGAACTCCCGCTCTGCGAATGCCGCTGGCTTCGACAGCGACCAAGATGACGACCAGGCGACCAACAGAAGAACGCAAAAACCGACCAGTAGAAATTGTGAGCGCTACGGCCGCGCGAGCCACAGAGGCCGATGATCGGAGACAACTAATGAGCGAGTACGACAAAGAACTTCAGGACGCAGGTTTGTGCGGTCACATCTGTCCGGCGGAGGGTCCGTTTCACACCTTCCACTGCACGCGACCGGCAGACCACATTCTTGACGGCGAACCGCTGCACCAGGCCATCCAACTCGCTGGCCCCATCGAGGGCCGAATCAACGGCGCATGGCACCACGACGGCACAAGCGCAATGGAGCCGGTAGACATGACGCCCACCGTCACATGCGGGCTGGAGCAGCCCATTGATCCCGAGACACTAGACAAGGTGAACCAGCGGATCGCGGTGGTCTCCGACAAAGTTGACATGCTCGTTTTGGACTACCAGGCGAGCACCAGCGGCGATACCGCGAAGGACATGCTGAAGAACTGCACGTCGCTCGTCGCCAGCTTCGAGGAGCAGACCGCCGGCCCGCACGAGGCAATGCACTTGGCGTGCGAGGCATTGGCCGTGGCCGTGCAGAAATTGGCGTTCGCCGGCTGGCAGGAAGAAATGTTCGTGGCAGAACGAAAAAAGGTTCACCCCACAGGAGACAATTAATGGGGAAACTACTGATCGCAGCGGCTGTCGCCGCCTTCGTGCCGTCGTCGTGTTCGCGGCCCCCGCAGCCAGGTAAAAGCCTTAAACGTCTAAGGTGAGCTGCTCAGATACGCCCGCAGCATGGCCGCGGCCGCGGTGATCTGGTCGACGGCCACCCACTCGCCGCGGGTATGCGCCAGGTTGGGATCGCCGGGTCCGTAGTTGACCGCGGGAATGCCCCTGGCGGCGAACCGCGACACGTCGGTCCAGCCGTATTTCGCTCGCACCTGCCCGTCGGCGGCCTGGACCAGTGCCTTGGCGGCGGGCTTCGACAACCCGGGCAGCGCGCCGGCGGCCAGGTCGGTCTGCTCGATTCGCAGGTCGAGGCCGTCGAATACCTCATGGACGTGGCGCAGCGCGGCCTCCGGCGAGCGGTCGGGCGCGAAGCGGAAGTTCACCGTCACCGACGCGGCATCGGGGATGACGTTGCCCGCGACGCCGCCGTCGATGCGCACCGCCGACAACCCTTCACGGTAGGTGCAGCCGTCGATCTCGACACTGCGGGTCTGATAACCCGCCAGCCGGTCAAGCACCGCGCCCAGCTTGTGAATAGCATTGTCGCCCAACCAAGATCGGGCCGAATGCGCCCGCGTTCCGGTCGCATGGATGACGACGCGCAGGGTGCCCTGACAGCCCGCTTCGATGAAGCCGCCGGTCGGCTCGCCCAGGATCGCCACGTCGGCCGACAGCCAGTCCGGCAGCTCGCGTTCGATGCGCCCCAAACCGTTTGCGGCTGTATCGATTTCCTCGCAGTCGTAGAACACCAACGTCAGGTCGTGCGCGGGCGCGGTGACCGTCGCGGCCAGATGGAGGAAGACCGCGTCGCCGGATTTCATGTCGCTGGTGCCGCAGCCGTACAGCGAATCGCCGTCTCGGAAGCTCGGCAGGTTGTCCGCCACCGGTACGGTGTCGAGATGCCCGGCCAGCAGCACCCGCGTCGGTCGGCCGAGCGCTGTGCGCGCCAGCACGGCGTCACCGTTGCGGATGATCTCGTACCCCAAAGCCTGGGGAGTCTGCGCCCGCAGCGCGGCTTCCACCTCGTCGGCGATGCGCTTTTCCTGCCCGGATTCACTCGGGATGTCAACCAGAGCTGCCGTCAGCTCGATCGGGTCGCCGCGTAGGTCCAGCACGACCCCAGCGTAGTGGGTGGGTAACGTGGAGCCGTGACTGCAGCTTCAGGCATTGGGCTGGCGACTTTGGCCGACAACGGGTCGGTGCTCGACACCTGGTTTCCCGCACCGGAACTGATCGAATCGGGCGAGGCCGGCACCGTTCGGCTATCGGTGGCTGAGGTTCCCGACGAGCTCGCGGCGCTGGCTGGCCGCGACGACGACCGCGGCACCGAAACCGTAGTGGTGCGCACCGTGATCGGCTCGCTGGACGACAAGGCCGTCGACGCCTATGACGCCTACCTGCGACTGCATTTGCTCTCACATCGACTGGTCGCGCCGCACGGATTGGACGCCGACGGCTTGTTCGGGGTGCTGACCAACGTGGTGTGGACCAACCACGGGCCGTGTGCGGTAGATGGTTTCGAGATCGTGCGGGCGCGACTACGCCGTCGTGGCCCGGTAGCGGTCTACGGTGTGGACAAGTTCCCGCGGATGGTCGACTACGTGGTGCCCACTGGCGTCCGCATCGCCGACGCCGACCGGGTGCGACTGGGCGCGCATCTGGCGTCGGGCACGACGGTGATGCACGAGGGCTTCGTCAACTTCAACGCGGGCACATTGGGCGCGTCGATGGTGGAGGGCCGCATCTCGGCAGGCGTGGTGGTCGGCGACGGTTCCGATATCGGCGGCGGCGCATCGATCATGGGCACCCTGTCCGGCGGCGGCACCGAGGTCATTTCGATCGGCAAGCACTGCCTGCTCGGCGCCAACTCCGGGCTGGGGATCCCGCTGGGCGACGACTGCGTCATCGAAGCCGGCCTGTATGTCACCGCGGGCACAAAAGTCGCTCTGCCCGATGGGAATTCGGTCAAAGCCCGCGAGCTGTCCGGCGGCAGCAACATGCTGTTCCGCCGCAACTCGGTGACCGGGGCTGTTGAGGTGGTGTCCCGCGACGGTCGCGGCATCGCGCTCAACGAGGACCTGCACGCCAACTGATCCCGAGCACTCGTTTGGGCATCACGGTTGGCTTGACGCCGTAGCGCGGGCCATGCCGTAACCTCCGCGACCGGCCGAGGCATACGCCGGCATACCGGCCGCCACCGTGCTCATGCCGCCCTCTTCTGCGGGAGCGGTCCAACCGGAGCCCGCCAGCGGAGCCGCAGCAGCGGGTTCAGCCGGAGTAGCCGCCGACCAAGCGGCGGGCACCGATAACTTGCCAACCGAAGACGCTTGACCCACCCCCGCCAATGCCGGCCCCCCACCCACGCTCGCGGCATTCGCCGAGGGCGTTCCGACCGGCCAGCCCGCGGTACCAAGTCCGCCGAAAGCGACCGGAAGGCTATGACTGAGAAGGCCCGCGTCATACGTATGCCCATACAAAACCCCGGTCACGATCCCATTGAAGGCGTTCCAGGCCCCCATATCGAAGATCCCGTTCGGGATGCTTTGCACCAGAGGGCTGTTGAAGAAATCGCTCAAGGCCGAAGCGGATGTCGCCGCGCCGGAGAGCGGAGTTGAAAGCGACTGCACGGCGCTGGGCAAGTTGGATACCAGTCCCGGCAGTCCGGCCGATGTGCCGGTTGCTTGGGTCACGGCGGCGGCCTGCGCGCCGAGCCCGCCGGGATTGGTGGTCGGCGCCGGATCGGTCAACAGCTGCAACTTCCCGGCGCTGGCCGACGAGCCGGCATAGCCGTACATAGCGGCGGCGTCCTGCGCCCACATCTCGCCGTAATGGGCTTCGGTGGCTGCGATCGCCGGGGTGTTCTGCCCAAGAATGTTGGTGGCGACCAGAGCCGCCAGCTGAACCCGGTTGGCCACGACAACCGCGTGCACCTCATCGCAAACCGCTATCGGCCGCCGCCAGGCAGGCCGAGCTTTGAGCGGCCGCTGCCGTGGTGTGCATCCACCCCACATGGGGCGCGGCCGCGGCGGCCATCGCTGCCGCGGACGACCCACCCACTCGTCGTTAGTCAGCGTTGAGATGACCGATTGAGAGGCGGAGGCGGTGGTATTCAATTCGGCCGCCAGGTTGTTCCACGCCGCCGCCGCGGCCATCATCGGCCCCGCTCCTGGACCGCTGTACATACGTGTGGAGTTGATCTCTGGGCGTAATGCTCCGAAATCGAAAGTCATTTCTTTTGATCCTTTTCTGGCAGTTGGCTTCGGCGGTATCGGCGTCTAAACGACGACCGGCTTCGGCATCACGGTGGGCTTCACGCCATAGCGCGGGGCGCCGAACCCGTAACCGCGCGTCCGGTCGAGGCCACCGACGGCACGCCGGCCGGCATCGTCGTCACCGGCGGGGTCTGCGGCGCAGGGCTGGTCCAGCCCGCACCTGCCGATGTCGCGGGTGCGGGGTTGGTTACCGGAACGCTTCCCGCGGCCCAACTCGGCGGCACCGACATCCCGCCCAGCGAGGACGCCTGGCCGACACCTGCGAGGCTTGGCGCCCCGCCGATGCCTGCGGCCACGCCGACCCCGTCGCAGCCGCGTGAGGGAGCCCCACGCCCGCGCCGTCTGTCAGGCCAGTGGCAGCGATTTGAGTGGGGTCCCAGTTCACCGCGTTGGGAAGGAATTAGCCCTGGCCCAGCGCATGAAGTGGACGCGGCCGCGCCGACGTTCTGGGCCCAGTTGAAAGGGGTGGCAATAGTGGCGCCCGTCGAGGACGACACTTGCGCGGGCTGCACGGCCGCCCCGGACAGTGCCGACGAGGATGTCCCCGACCCGGTCAGCCCACCGAGCAGGCCCGACAACGATGTCGAACCAGACGCGGTCTGGTTGGCCGCTTCGGTTTCCCCATAGGAACCGGCGCTGGTTCCCAGTGCTTACCAGCATCTGGCGGATCGTCGCGGCTTGGCCGCTGACCTGCTGGTACCAGGTGCCGTACGCGGAGAACTGCGCGGCCTGCAGCGCTGATACCGGGTCGGCGGCGCAGGAACGACGCCTGTAGTGGGCGCCGAGGCGGCCGCGTCCTCAGCAGCCATCGACGTGCCGAGGTTTTGCAGTGCGCTCGCCGCAGCCGTCAACGCTTCCGGCCGCGTAGTCACGAAAGACATGAATTTCTCCTCACGCAAAATAAGCCGACCACTGAGGGTTCGGCGGTAGTTATGTGCTGTGGCAGGCCAAAAGGAGCCCATGAACGCCACTTTCCCAAAATTCGCCGGAAATACTCCGTAAGCGCATGTAATACGCGCAGCTTTTTGCGCGGCTACCCGCTAATCGCCCACGGTGGAGGGAAACCTGCCGAACAACCGATGCGGGAGATCAGCCGCCGGAAGGCACTCCCGCGTCACCCGGAGTCGATTGCAGCGCCGTTCCCTTCGTTTCGGGTAGCAGATAGGTGCAGACCACGCTGGTCAGGGCAAGGACGGCCAGCATCGGACCGACCGCCCAGCTGCCATAGGTTGCCTGAAGTGTTCCGGCAATCAGCGGCGGCAATGCGCCACCGAAGACGCCGGCGGTATTAACCGCCAATGCCGATCCGCTGTAGCGGTAACGGGTGGCGAACAACTCGGGAATGAAGGCGCCCGTCGGTCCGGAACCTATCCCGGCGATCGCGGACATGCCGATGATCGCGACCGCATACAAAACCGGGTTGCCGGTGTCCATCAATGGAATCACCGCGAACGCCCACGGCACACATCCCGCCCAGCCAAGCAACATCATCCGGCGACGCCCGACTCGATCGCACAGACTGGCTGACAGCGCGACGGACACGATGCTGGTCACTCCACCCAGAGCGCCGACGGCCCAGATGAAGCTGCGGGTGTAGCCGAGATGGAAATGGGCGTACGCGGTCAGGTAAGTGTTTCCCATGTAGGCGAAGCCGAAGCCGCCCAGGATGCTGCCCGCGGCTAACAGGATCTCCCGGCGCTGCAAGCGCAGTAACTCCGCGATCGGCGCCGTCGGGACCAGGTTTCGGGCCTTTTCCGCGGTGAATACCGGAGTCTCGTCGATCCGCAGCCGTACATACAGGGCGATGCCGATCAGGGCGGCGCTGATTAGGAACGGTATGCGCCACCCCCACTGCATGAATGCGGGGCTGTTCTCACCGATGCTGAAGTTGACGCCCAGAAACGTCAGGCTGGAAAGCACCCCCGCGGTGCCGCCGCCGAGCAGGGTGAACATGCCATACCGGCCGCGTTCGGCGGCCGGCGCGTGCTCGGCGCTCAGCAACGCCGACCCCGCCCATTCACCGCCGACGGCGAACCCTTGTAATAGCCGCAGCGCGATGAGAATCATCGGGGCTGCGGCGCCGATCGCCGCCGTGCTGGGAACGGCACCAACGCTCACGGTGGCGACGGCCATGATCAGCAGCGTGACGATCAGGGTCTTTTTGCGGCCCAGCCGATCCCCGAAGTAGCCGAAGGTGGCCGCGCCGATCGGCCGGGCAAGAAACGCACTGGCAAATGTGCTCATCGAAGCGATCGTGGCCAACGTGGGACTGAGGTGCGGAAAGAACACGGTGGGAAACACCAGCGCCGCAGCCGTGCCGTAGATCAGGAAGTCGTAGAACTCGATCGCCGAGCCGACCAGACACGCGGCGGCGATCCGCCTCATCGGTGTTTGGCTGCGGCTCTGCACGCTAACGACGGTAGGTGAAGGCGCGTCCTCGTGTCATTAACTCAGCCACGCGTCAACAGCTCCTTTTTGAGCACCTTGCCCATCGCGTTGCGTGGCAGGGTATCTACGATCCGCACCTCACGCGGCCGCTTGTGCACCGAAAGCTGTTGGGCGACATAGTCAATCAACTCTTGCGGCTCGGCATCGCCGACGACGAACGCGACGATGCGCTGGCCCAGGTCGTCGTCGGGCAGCCCGACGACTGCCGCCTCGGCCACCCCGGGATGCCCGAGCAGTGCGGTTTCGATTTCGCCGGCGCCGACCCGGTATCCGCCGGATTTGATCAGGTCGACCGACTCGCGGCCCACAATGCGATGCATACCGTCGCCGTCGACGACGGCCGCATCGCCGGTGCGATACCAGCCGTCGGTATCGAAGGCCTCGGCGGTGGCGTCCGGCCGGTTCAGATAGCCGTCGAACAGGGTGGGGCCTCGAACCTGCAGTCGCCCAATCGTTTCCGCGTCGTGCGGTACTGGGCCACCGTCGTCGTCGACCAGTCGGGTCTCGATGCCGGCCAGCGGCAGCCCGACCCAGCCGGGACGGCGTTCGCCGTCGGCGCGAGTGGACAGCGTGATCAGCGATTCGGTGGCGCCGTAGCGTTCGACGGGCGCGTGCCCGGTGAGCCGGACCAACTTGTCGAACACCGGCAGCGGCAGCGGGGCGCTACCCGACACCAGCAGCCGGGCCGGCCGTAGCGCCTCGGCGGCCGCCGCGTCGCCCACCACTCGTGACCACACCGTCGGCACACCGAAGTACAGGGTGCCGCGCGCTGCCGCGTAGGCCTCTGGCGTTGGTTTTCTGGTGTGCACGAAGCGGTTTCCGACTCGCAGCGACCCGAGCAGACCCAACACCAGCCCGTGCACGTGGAAGAGCGGCAATCCGTGCACCAGCGTGTCCTCGGACGTCCACTGCCAGGCCTGGGCGAGCGCGTCCAGGTCGGCGGCGAGCGCGCGACCACTCAGCCGCACCCCTTTGGGTGGGCCGGTGGTGCCCGAGGTGTAGATGATCAGAGCAGTGTCCTGCGGGGACGGCTCGGGCAGGCGGTGCCAGGACCGCGCGTGCGTGCGCACCGGGATGTGCGGCAGGCCCTCCGGCTCGTCAGGCACCGGGCCCAGCCACGCCTGCACACCAGAATCGTTGAGCATATGGCGACGCTCGGTCTGCCCGACGTCGGCGGGTACCGGCACGACCGGCACACCGGCGATCAGGCATCCGGCGATGGCCAACGCGGTTGAGGCGGTCGGCGTGGCCAGGACCGCGATCCGGTCCGCGCCGCCGACGCGTTCGGCCACTGATGTCGCGGCGCCGACGACGTCACTGCGGCTCAGCGTGACGTCGCCGATGCGGACGACGTCACCGATATCGCGGCCCCCGGTGACCGCGGCCGGATCCAGCGAGGTCAGCAGCACGTGTGCAGGCTACCCGGCATCCCGCACAATGAGCACGGAGCAGTCGGCATGAGCGAAGATCGGCAGACCTTCAGGGCCGACCAACTGCGGCACCCGGTGGACATCCTCGGTGCCGATGACGACCAGTTGAACCGCACCAAGGTAACCCTCGAGATATCGCGCCAGACTCAGGCGCGTGGCGGCGACTTCAACCTCGACGTCGGGGTAGCGCCGTAACCAGGCATCCAGGCGCTGACAGAACTGTTTATCGCCGATCTCGAAGTGCCCCCAGCAACGCCCCACGCGCAGCGCGAGGACGGGAGCTCGCCGGACCCGAGCCTCCTGCATGGCCCATCGCATGACCTCATGATTGCCGGGTTCGTCGTTGACGACTACCGCGATGAAACCGCCCTCCGGCACGGGACCGTCGCCAAATCGCCGGATGATCGCCACCGGGCACTGCGCACACTCGGCGAGTATCGTCGCGGTCGATCCCAGCACCCTATTGGCCACTCGACCGATACCCGCGGATCCGAGGCAGACGAGGGTCGCGGTCTTGGACTCGGCGATCAGGGCAGAATCGATGTCTTCACACAGCACCGCTGTGTCGATCTTCACCGGCAGGCCAGTCGCCTCCACCGCCAAACGAGCAGCGCGCAGAGCACTCTCGGCGTACTCCTCGTCGGCGGGGTAGGCATCCGCCGAGGCGATCGGTTCCTCGGTGATCTGCATGACGTAAACAAGCCGAAGCGGGACATCTTGGTGGACAGCCTCTTTAGCTGCCCACTGGGCAGTTGCGATCGCTGCGTCCGAGCCGTCGATGCCAACGACAACGGGCCGGGGTGAATCTTGATTGCTCATTGTGCAATCCTGATCTGGTGTGGACATGGATGACGCTATCCATTTGGCCGCACGCTTCGCAGGTGCCCTAGTGCCCTTCAGCGGTCGACGTTCGACCCTAAGAACGGGATCTGTAAATCGCCATGCTGGCTACGACATCGGCTGCAGATTTGGGTCGACGCCAGGGACTAACAGCTCGCAATGATCAGCCCTTCGAAAGCGGCACCAGCGCGCCCGGATCGCGGATCAATCGAGGACCTATGACCCTGGCGCTGCCGGTGTCGTCGAGCAAGTCTTATGGCAAGTAGAGATCGGGAGGTCAAGATATGACTACCACTTTGGTAGATGCCGGAGTCATCGAGGATGCGGTAGGTTCAGCGTGCCGGGCGCCCTCGCTACACAACAGCCAACCCTGGCAGTGGGTATTCAGCGATGGCGAACTCCGGTTATTCCTCGATCCAAGTCGAGTGATGGACAGCGACCAGTCGGCGCGAGAGGCGCTGATCGGTTGTGGCGCTGCCCTCGATCATCTCCGGGTGGCGATGGCCGCCGCCGGGTGGCGGGCGCACGTCGACCGGTTTCCCAATAGCGACAACCCCAACCACCTGGCATCGATCGACTTCACCCCGATCGAATACCTGACTGAACGAGATCGGCGCCGCGCCAATGCCATCTTGGAACGTCGCACCGACCGGCTGCCGTTTAGCGCTCCAACGGATTGGAAGTCGTTCGAACCGGTGATGTCCAGCGGCGTCGACGGCAGCGCCGTTCACGTGCACATCATTCCCAAGGATCTGCGTCCGCGACTCGTGGAGGCGGGCCAGATGGCGGAGTCGTTGCGGCTCTACGATTCCGCTTATCACGACGATTTACATTGGTGGACTGCCCCATACGAGGAAGAAGAGGGTATCCCGCACAGCGCCTTGGTTTCGGCGGCGGAGAGCGATCGGGTTGGTGTCGGACGGGCGTTCCCCGCGGTCCATCGGCCCGAAAGGCGCACTGAAATCTCCGAAGACGACGCGATGATCTTGGTGCTGTCCACCGACCACCATGAGCGGGCCGACGCTTTGGCTTCCGGTGAGGCGCTTTCCGCGGTTTTGCTGGAATGCACTATGGCTGGCTTCGCCACTTGCCCGGTAACACACCTTACCGAGCTCGAAGAGACCCGCGACCTCCTCCGGTCGCTCATGAATCACGACGCCGTACCACAAATCCTGGTCCGTGTGGGCGTGGTGCCGGTCGCCGAAAAAGCCCCGAAGCCCACACCGCGGCGGCCGCTGTCCGAAGTCCTGCGATTGAGAAGCTACAGCTGAAGCGAGCGGGCTCCGTTCGGAGCTCGAGAGGACTTGAAAACCCACCCACGCTTGTCCATTCGGCAAACACCGTTCAGGAGCAAACCATGATCGAATTTGATCTCGATACCGCACATTCCATCCTGCTGGTGCGACCTCAATCTGCGCTCGACACAGCTGATTTTGTCGAGCTGGCGAAGGCGGTCGACCCCCTTATCGAGACGACTGGCGAGCTTGCCGGACTCATTATCAACGCCCCGAAGTTCCCCGGCTGGGACAGTTTCGGATCGTTGGTCACTCACTTTCGCTTCGTCAGGGATCATCAGCAGCACATCAAGAAAGTCGCGGTGGTAACCGACTCGCACCTCGGGGATGTCGCCGAGCATCTGGCATCGCACTTTGTATCAGCGAAGATCCGACATTTTCCCGGCGAGCAGCTTGACCAAGCACGGCAATGGATCATCAGCGGCAGCTAACTTGTTGAGCCCTAACCGATTCAATAGCCAGCCAGAAACGACACTGCCGTGACCACTCCTTCTAATGATGTTGATGTGCGGCGCCGGGCGGGCTGGTTGCCGGAAGGCCAGGAGGAGCTGGAGTCATGGCTTTCCGGTCACCGCAGGCGGGTTCAGGCCAAAGGCGAGCGCGTCACGCTGCATCCTGTGATCGCCGAGTTTCGAGAGCTGATCGAATCTGATCCCGTGGTGCGCATGTACATCCACCGGATGGTAGCCGAGGTGCCGCGCCGGAAGCACTACCGCAAATACCACCTCGAAAGCGTCGAGGAGATGCTGCGGCTGATCAACGAGGTACTCACCACGGCGCCCGAGTTCGGCAAGAACGCCGTGATCACTCCGCTCTGCGCGATTCTGGACTGGACGATGGGCACACCGGGCGGGTTTGCGGCCTATCGCGACCCGCGGATCAACGCGATGCTCGAGAAGATCTTGACCGCCTGGTGCGAATTCCTCGACAGCACCGCATCGCTTTATGTTCTCAACGATTCGCCTTCGGGTTGGAAATGCGCCGCGGCGCAGCGCGCGATCGGCATCGAGCAGTTCGAGCACGATCCGCGAGATGTGCACTGGGGCTTCAAGTCCTGGAACGACTTCTTCACCCGGCGCTTCAAGGAGGGCACTCGTCCACTGGCTTCACCGGACGACGACAACGTAGTCGTCAACGCCTGCGAGTCGACGCCCTACCGGTTGGCCACCGGTGTAATGCGCCAGGATCGCTTCTGGATCAAGAGCCAGCCATATTCGCTGCAGGACATGCTGGGCAACGACGATTTGGTCGATCAGTTCGTCGGCGGCACCGTTTACCAGGCGTATCTGAGTGCGATGAACTATCACCGGTGGCACAGTCCGGTGGCCGGGACAATTGTCAGGGCCTTCCGCCGATGTGGCACTTACTTTTCGGAAGCGGTTTCGGAAGATTGGGACGCGATTCCCCCGCCGGTTTCGCAGTCTTATTTGGCACACGTTGCGGTGCGGGCGATCATCCTCATCGAGGCCGACAATCCTGTCATAGGACTGATGGGTTTTGTCGCGGTCGGCATGGACGAGGTCTCATCCTGCATGATCGGCGAAGACGTGAAACCCGGTTACCACGTTGCGAAAGGCGAGGAACTGGGCTATTTCCAATTCGGCGGCTCGACTCACTGCCTCGTCTTTCGGCCCGGCGCTATCGCCGACTTCACCCTGGCGGCCATTCCGAGGTGGCACGACCCCAATGCACCGCTTGTGCTTGTCCGATCCAAGCTCGCGACCGCCAACACGACGACATGAGCGCTTACAGTTTGCAGCAACAACGGGAGGTCGCTGCGCTTTTGACGCTACGCCCGGCGACGAGAGCGGATGTGCCGGACTGCGGCCGTGTCTGCTACGACGCCTTCGACTCGATCGCGACGAGCCACGGATTTCAGCCGGAATACCCATCGATCGAGATCGCTACCGCGCTGGTTGCCGAGTTGATCGAACACCCAGGCTTTTTTGCCCTCGTCGCTGAATGCGACGGGCAAATCGTCGGAAGCAGTTTCCTTGATGAGCGATCGGCAATTGTCGGTATCGGCCATGTCACGGTCGCGCCAAACATGCAGGGCCACGGGGTTGGTCGCGCACTGATGAACGCGATGCTGCAAAGGAGCGCAGAGCGGCGGGTACCAGGCGTGCGACTGCTGGGGGCTGCCTACAAGAACCGTTCGATGTGCCTGTACGCCAAGCTCGGCTTCGACGTCCGGGAGCCGATCGCGGCCATGCAGGGCGACCCGCTGTCCCTGCGGATCCCTGGATACGACGTGCGAGCGGCCACGGCAGCCGACTTTGAGGCGTGCAACGCGCTGTGTTTGCGCGTGCATGGCCACGACCGCAGCAGCGAGTTGCGCGACGCGATCGCACAGGGCACGGCCAGGGTGGTCGAACGCGGCGGGCGGCCCGCGGGATACACGACTGGAATCGGCTTTTACGGGCACTCGGTAGCTGAGACCAACGACGACCTGCAGGCGCTCATCGGCGCGGCCAAGGCGTTTCCGGGCCTCGGATTCCTTGTCCCGATGCGCAACACCGATCTGCTCCGCTGGTGCCTGGCGCACGGGCTGCGAGCGGTCCTTGTGTTGAATCTGATGACGATCGGTCTCTATTCGGAGCCGCGCGGCGCGTTCCTCGCGTCGGTGTGGTACTGATCCCTCGACCCAGCCGGGTCTAACGTCCGGCTCCATCAGGGTCAAACGGCCCTATATCGCGCACCTGGGCAGTGGTTAACGTTAGCAAGACATAAGCGACACAAGACATTAGGGAGCCAAATGGGCGCCATTACGACAATCGCGGTGGCTGGGGCCAGTGGTTACGCGGGTGGAGAAATCCTGCGCCTGCTTTTAGGCCACCCGGCATTCACCGAGGGGCGGATCACGATTGGCGCGCTGACCGCGGCGGGCAGCGCGGGCACCACGCTGGCCGAGCATCACCCGAACCTGCTGCCACTCGCCGATCGAGTGCTGCAATCGACCGATTCAGATGTGTTAGCCAGCCACGATGTGGTGTTTATGACGCTGCCGCCTGGCAATTCGGCCGGCTTGGCGCAACGGCTCAGCCCAAGCACGGTGATCATCGATTGCGGCGGCGACTTTAGGCTCCGTGACTCCGCTGCCTGGGAGCGGTTTTACGGCACGCCGTACGCCGGCAGCTGGCCCTATGGGCTGCCCGAGCTGCCCGGCACCCGCGATCAGTTGCGGGGAGCCACCCGGATCGCCGTCCCCGGCTGTTATCCCACCGCAGCGTTGCTCGCGCTGGTGCCCGCAGTCGCCGAGGGGCTGGCCGAACCCGCAGTGACTGTCGTCGCGGTCAGCGGCACCTCGGGCGCCGGACGAACGGCCAAGACCGACCTGCTCGGCTCCGAGACCATCGGATCGGCGCGCGCTTATAACATCGGTGGAGTTCACCGCCATACACCCGAGATAGCCCAAGGCCTGCGGGCCGTTTCCGAGCGTGCGGTGTCGGTGAGTTTCACCCCGGTGCTGATCCCGATGACCCGCGGAATCCTGGCAACCTGCACGGCCCGCTGTACCACCCCGCTGACACGCGTGCGCGCTGCCTATGCAAAACATTACAGTGGAGAGCCTTTCGTGCACCTCCTGCCGGAAGGCCGACTGCCCCACACGAACGCCGTCGCCGGTAGCAACGTCGCCCAGATCGCGGTCGCTGTCGACGAAGACGCCGAAACATTGGTGGCGGTCTGCGCGATCGACAACCTGGTCAAGGGCGCCGCCGGCGCGGCCGTACAGTCGATGAACCTGTCGCTGGGCTGGGCGGAGACCGACGGCCTCTCGACGGTGGGGGTGACGCCATGACCAACGCCAATGTCGCCGAACGGCCGGCTCCCCCTCCCAGTGTTGATGGACGAGCCCGCACGTTCGACCGTGATGCTAGGGCGCAGGTGCTGGCCGAGGCGCTGCCGTGGCTCAAGCACCTGCACAACAAGATCGTCGTGATCAAGTACGGCGGCCACGCGATGGCCGACGAGACCTTGCGGCGCGCGTTCGCCGCCGACATGGTCTTCCTGCGCAACTGCGGCATTCAGCCGGTTGTCGTCCACGGGGGCGGGCCACAGATCAGCGCAATGCTCAAACGGCTTGGTGTCACAAGCGAATTCAAGGGCGGCTTCCGGGTCACCACACCCGAGGTCCTCGACGTCGCGCGGATGGTGCTGTTCGGCCACGTCGGCCGGGAATTGGTGAACCTGATCAACACGCACGGTCCGTACGCGGTCGGGATCACCGGTGAGGATGCGCAGCTGTTTACTGCGGCACGGCGCAGCGTCATCGTGGACGGGGTGCCTACCGACATCGGTCTGGTCGGCGACGTCCAAAGCGTCAATACAGACGCGATAACGGACCTCATGGCGGCAGGGCGCATTCCGGTGGTGTCATCGATTGCCCCCGACGCTGCCGGTGTGGTGTATGACATCAACGCCGACAGCGCTGCAGCAGCAGTGGCACAAGCGCTGCACGCAGAAAAGCTGCTCATGCTGACCGACGTCGACGGAATCTACACGCGGTGGCCCGACCCGGAATCGCTGGTCAATGAGATCGACACCGTGGCGCTGGGCGAGCTGCTGCCGTCGTTGCAGGCTGGCATGGTGCCCAAAGTCGAGGCCTGCCTGCGCGCGGTGGAGGGCGGAGTCCCGGGCGCGCACATCATCGACGGGCGGGTCGCGCACTGCGTGCTGGTCGAGCTTTTCACCAATGTCGGCGCGGGAACGACGGTGGTTCGCGCGTGACACGCGCCGACGACGATGCAGAGCGAAGCGATGCTGAGGAGCGGCGCTCATATGACTAGTGCGAATACGCTGCTGAAGCGGTGGGATGCCGTGATGATGAAGAATTACGGCACGCCGCCTCTTGCGTTGGCTTCGGCTGCCGGCGCGCTGGTCACCGATGTCGACGGCAACACCTACATCGACCTGCTCGGCGGTATCGCGGTGAATATTTTGGGCCACTGTCACCCCGCGGTGGTCGATGCGGCGATCAGCCAGCTGAACACATTGGGCCACACATCCAACCTCTACGCCCACGAGCCCGGCGTCGCACTGGCCGAAACACTCGTGGACCGATGGGGAGTTGACGGCGCGCGGGTGTTCTTCTGTAATTCAGGCGCCGAAGCCAACGAATGCGCGTTCAAGCTTTCCCGGCTCACCGGCCGAACGAAACTCGTCGCGGCGCAGAAGGGTTTCCACGGCCGCACGATGGGATCGCTGGCATTGACCGGCCATCCCAAGTTCTCCAGACCGTTCGCTCCGCTACCCGGCGAGCTCACCCACGTGCCTTATGGGGACGTCGACGCCCTGGCAGCTGCCGTGACCGACGAAACTGCGGCGGTGTTCCTTGAGCCGATCATGGGCGAGGCCGGAATCATCGTCCCGCCGTCTGGCTATCTGGTTACCGCTCGGAAGATCACTGCTGAGCATGGTGCGCTACTGGTGATCGATGAGGTGCAGACCGGGATGGGCCGCACCGGAGCATTTTTCGCCCACCAGCACGACGGGATCACCCCGGATATCGTGACGATGGCCAAGGGCCTCGGTGGCGGACTGCCGATCGGGGCGTGCCTGGCAGTCGGGCCCGTCGCGGAATTGCTGACGCCCGGCTTGCACGGCAGCACGTTCGGCGGTAATCCGGTCTGCGCGGCCGCAGCGCTAGCGGTCTTGCGCATCCTGTCGGAGGAAGGCTTGATCGAACGCGCTGACGAGCTTGGCAAGCTGCTCAGCGATGGCATCGAGTCGCTGAATCACCCCTTGGTCGAACGCGTTCGAGGCAGAGGCCTGCTCTGTGGGATAGTGCTGACGAGGCCGGTTGCCAAGGCGGTGGAGGCCGCGGCCCGCGATGCCGGCTTTCTGGTCAACGCTCCTGCTACGAACGTAATTCGGCTGGCGCCGCCGCTGGTGATCACCAGGTCTCAGCTGGACCAGTTCGTGACAAGTCTCCCGGACGTGCTGGACGCAGTGCCGATGTGACGGTGCAGGCGGCCGTCATTGGTGTTTATCCCGCACGATGAGCACAGAGCAGTCGGCGTGGGCGAAAATCGGCAAGCTGTGCGGCCCTACCAGCTGCGCCGCTCGGTTGGCGTGCTCACCATCGATGACGACCAGTTGAACCGCACCAATGTAGCCCTGGAGATATCTGGCCAGCCCGAGGCGGGTGGTTGCGACTTCGACCTCAACGTCTGGATAGCGCCGCAACCAGCCATCCAGGCGTCGATAGAACCGCTCATCGCCAGACTTGCGGTGCCCCCAGTGCCCGACGCGCAACGCCAGCACGGGCGCTCGCCGCGCCCGAGCCTCCTCCATGGCCCATTGCATGACGTCGTCGTTGCCGGGTTGGTCGTCGACGACGACCGCGATGAAACCGGTCTCTGGGAGCGGCCCTTCGCCGGTCCGGCGAATAATTGCCACCGGGCAGTGCGCATACTCGGCAAGTGTTGCCGCGGTCGATCCGAGCACCATGTTGGCCACTCGACCGATCCCTACAGATCCCAGGCAGATGATGCTTGCGTTGTTCGACTCAGCGATCAGAGCCGAATCGACGTCGTCATACAGCACCGCCGTGTCGATCTTCACGGGCAAGCCGGTCGACTCCACCGCCAAACAGGCAGCGCGCAAAGAGCTCTCGGCATAGTCTTCCTCGGCTGGATAAGCAGCCGTCGACGCGATCGGCCCATCGGTGGTCTGGATGACGTGAACAAGCCGAAGCGGAACATCCTGGTGAACTGCCTCTTTGGCTGCCCATCGGGCAGCTCCGATCGCTGCGTCCGAGCCGTCGATGCCAACGACAGCCGGTCGCGGTGCCTCTGCACTGCTCATCGCGCGCTCCTCATGCGATATCGACATCGCTGACGCTATCCAGAAACCGGTTCACAAACAGGAGCAGTAGGACCCCTCACCAGTAGACGTTGGACTCTACGAGTAGGACTTCCACGTTGCGACGCTGGATGCGACGCCGCAATACCCGAGTGAGGCTGCCATGCAGAGTTTCGTGATCCGGCCGATGACGTGGCCGGCCCTTCGGCTTTTCAGCCGCAATCCGCTCATCCGAACCAGCGACCGCATCGAAACAGCAGTCGTCACGCTGGCCGTCATATTGGTTGTCATCGCCACCGCCTGTGCGGGGGTCCTGGGCACGATAATCCACGACAACCAAACCCAGAAGTACCTTGAACAGGCGCGAACGCGACATGCTATCGTGGCCAACGCCGTTGCCGATAGCCAACCGGCGGTGCCACCCGAAACGACGGCCTTCACCGTACAAGCCCAATGGCGGCTCAACGGCATTGATCACGCTGACCTACTTGGCTGGAATAGTAGTGCTAAAGCCGGTGAGCCGCTCCAGATTTGGGTCGACGACAACGGCCAACGAGTTGAACAGCCGCGTCCGATCGAGCGCGCAGCCGTCGACGCGGTATTGGCAGCGGTCGTGGGATGGTTGATCGTGGTCGCGGCCGCCGCGCAAGTTGTCGTCCTTGTGCGTGCCCACGCGACCCGCATGCGGAGCGCGCAATGGGAGCGAGACATCCGCTGCCTCATCGACGATGACGGCGGCCGTACCAACCGTTCGCAATGATCAGCTTCGTTGAGAGCGCAGCCCGTGGGCCGTCGATCGTAGAAGGAGATGCAAAATGTCCGCTCCGATAAGTCATTCGGACATCCTGGTTGGTGTCGACGGATCACCGGCTGCCAAGTATGCCGTCGACTGGGCGGCGCGTGACGCCGCGATGCGCAATGTTCGCCTCACACTCGTGCATACCGTCGAGCCCATTGGCCCCACGCTGCCGCCGATCCCGGCGCCGGCAGCCTTTGCGCGCTGGCAAGTAGAGCACGGGCAAAAGATCCTGGACGACGCCGTCGAGATTGCGCGGAGGAGCACGCCGGACGGTGGACCCGCAAAGATTGAAAGCGAGCTGCTGTTCTCGCCCGTCGTTCCCTCCTTGGTCGATTTGTCCAAGGAGGCCCAGATGGTTGTCGTCGGTTCCAGGGGGCGAGGGCCTTTCACGCGCAGCTTGTTGGGATCGGTGAGCTCCAGCCTGATCCGCCACGCGCACTGCCCGGTTGCGGTCATTCATGACGAGGACCCGCTGATGCCTCATCCCGCGGAAGCGCCGGTACTGGTTGGCATTGACGGATCGCCCGTATCGGAGCTGGCGACGGCGATCGCTTTCCAGGAGGCGTCATGGCGAGGCGTCGAACTCGTCGCGCTGCACGTGTGGAGCGACGTCGAGGTGAATGATTTCCCCGCCATCGATTGGCCTGCAATGAAACCGGCCGCAGAGGAGATCCTCGCCGAGCGTCTGGCCGGCTGGCAGGAGCGTTACCCGGACGTGACGGTCCGGCGCATGGTCGAATGCGACCATCCGACGTATCACCTCATCAAGCAGTCCGAATCGGCGCAACTGGTGGTGGTCGGCAGCCATGGACGGGGCGGATTCGCCGGCATGTTGCTGGGATCGGTCAGCGTTGCTTTGGCTCACTCAGCTCGAATGCCGGTAATCGTCGCGCGTCAATCGTAGTTGCAAGCAGGAAAATTCGGCCGGCTACTCGGGTAACGGCACCGACCAGCGCAGTGTCGTCTCGCCGTCAGAGCCGGTCTCGACCGTGAGGCTGCCTCCGATCTCTTCGGTGAAGCGACGCATTTCGGCGAGGTTGTTGACGGTGGCTTCGTCGGGCATGCGCTGCCCGTCGGCGGTCACCCTGATGCGCAACTCGTCACCGACCTCGATGATGACGCTGAGCCTGGTGACGTTGGGTTGGCGGGAGGCGTCGCGGACAGCCGCTCGGACGAAGGTTTCCGCGTGATCTGCCAGGGTTGCATCGACAACGGACACCGGGCCGACGAACTGCACCATGGTCCGTAGACCGGTAGCGGAGCACTCAGCGATCGCCTCCTCGAGCTGTTGTCGCAGCCGGACCGGACCCGAAGATGTGTTGTGCAGGCCGAAGATCGCGGTGCGGATGTCCTGAATCACCTCTTGCAAATCGTCGACTTGCTCCGACAAACGTCGCCGCACCTCAGGTGATCTGGCCAGCGGCACGGTCGCCTGCATCGCCAGCCCGACGGCGAAAAGCCGCTGGATGACGTGATCGTGCAGTTCGCGCGCGATCCGGTCACGGTCGGTCAGCACGTCTAGCTCACGCATCCGCCGCTCCGATGTCGCAAGCTGCCAAGCCAGTGCCGCCTGGCCCGCGAACGCAGCCATCATGTCGAGTTCCTCATCGGTGAACCGAGGCAACCCCGCGCGTCGAAGCACGACCAAAACCCCGGCGGCAGTGTCGGCTACGCGCAACGGCAGCAGCAGAGCAGGGCCGGGATCGGTGAAGCCACCGATGCTCGGGGCGAAGTTGTCGACCCGCCGCGGGGTACGATCGGAAAAGACGTCACTAATCGGTGTGGAGTTCAACATAGTTGGATCATCTGCTGTTGAAATCGACATTGCGCCAGACGTTTCCGTTATCACCAATTCGGGGGTACTGGAAGTGGGCGGTTCGGCCTCGACGGGAACCGCGACCATGGTGGCGGTCGCGTCAGCCAGCTTGAGCGCCTTTTCCGCAATAAGCGCGAAGACCGTAGTCGGGTCGGCCCCAGACAACATCTCGGTTGCAATATCTCGGGCGGCTTCGATCCACGCCTGACGCGCCCGGGATTGCGCGTAGAGCCGCGCGTTGGCGATCGCGATCCCGGCCGCTGCGGCTAGTGCCTGCGCCAAGACCTCGTCGTCCTCGCTGAATGGTTGGCCGTTCGCTTTTTCGCTCAGATAGAGATTGCCGAAGACCTCGTCGCGGATTTTCACGGGAACACCCAAGAAGGTCCGCATCGGCGGGTGGTTCGGCGGAAATCCGACCGACGCGGGGTGGTGTTGGATGTTGTCCAGCCGGATCGGCTGAGGGTCGTCGATCAGGACCCCGAGGACCCCGCGGCCCCGCGGAAGATCCCCAATCAGCGCGCGGCTGTCATCGTCAATTCCCTGATAGACGAACTCGACCAAATCATGGCCATGCCCGCGCACCCCTAAGGCGCCGTAACGAGCGTCGACCAGATGTATCGCGGTGTCGACGATGCTGCGTAACGTCGCATCCAATTCCAGGCCCGAGTTGACCACCAGCATTGCCTCGACGAGGCCGTCGAGCCGGTCGCGGCCCTCGACGATCTTTTCGATCCGGTCCTGCACCTCGGCGAGCAGTTCGCGCAGCCGCAGTTGCGACAAGGTCTCGCGAACCGGAGCCGGCTTACTATCGGAATTCGGCCTCTTGTTGACCGACACCCCTCTATGGTCGCATTCGCATGGCTGAGATGTACACAATTGCCTGCTCACGCCTCCAAGACGGTGGTCTCCCACGAGCCGGTCATTCGGCACTGCACAGAGGGGCCGGAATGCCCTAGGCGCCTGTGCGGCAACAGATCACCATGTGAACAGGAGGTGACGGGCAATGGTCAAACACTGGCTGTTGATGGATGAACCCGGTCCCGGTGGCGGCCAATTTCGCACCCGTATCGCCGCAGCCGGACGCCATCTGCCGGCCACCCACCTGACGACCGACGAGTTGATGTCGACCACAACCCACCGCACGCATATCGATCTGGAGCAGCTGACCGGCATCCACGAGCGCCGAGTCTCGGTTGGCGAAGAGGATTCCCTCAGCCTTGCGACCTCGGCCGCGCTGGATTGCCTCGACAAAGCAGCGTGCGATCCGGGGTCACTCGACGTCGTAATCAATTGCAGCATCACCAAGGTCCGTGACGGACTTAACCAATGGCTGGAGCCGTCGATGGGTAGTGCCGTCGCGCACGCCATCGGGGCCGACAATGCGATGACCTTCGACCTCTCGAACGCGTGCGCGGGAATGTTGAGCGGTGTGACCGTTCTCAACAACTGGATTCGGCAAGGCACTATCGAGCGGGGCTTGGTGGTCAGCGGTGAGTACATTTCACAGTTGGGTTGGAATGCCGCCCGTCACGTCCGCAACATCATCAGCAAGGAGCTTGCCTCACTGACACTGGGTGATGCGGGCGCTGCTCTCCTGCTCGAACGCGCCACACCCGAGTCCGGCGCTATCAGCCTCGCCGGATTCACCACGGTCGCGGGCTACAGCCGACTCTGCCTTGCCTATCCCAAAGGGCGCGACCCCGGTGCGCGGATGTTCACCGATTCCCGAGGGATTCAAAAGGCGGCGATCTTGGATACCCCGCTGCTGCTCAGAGAAGTTCTGGAAACAGTGGGCATTTCGATGCACGACATCGACCACGTCATCACCCATCAGACGTCGGCGCGCGCGATACGCAAAGGCATGGCCGCGGTGCGCACTTCGTTCGGTGAGGGTCCGCGCAACCCAGCCGTCATCACCGTCGATCGCTATGGGAACACGGCGTCGACCACCCACACCGTTGCGCTGGTGGAAGAGTTGGAAGCCGGCCATATTCGGCCGGGCGAGACGATCGCCTTGGTCGCCCTGGCATCCGGATTGGAAATCGGTGTGGTTCTGCTGACCGTCGACGAAGATTTGGTGAAGCGGTATGGGCACGGTAATTGACGGGCTTCACGTGACCCGCGGAAATTGGCGCAGCCGTCGCAGTGCGCTGCAGCTGGCGGTTGCGGCCGCGAAAGGCTGCCTGGTGCAGGCCGAAACGGCGCCCTCGGACCTAGACCTGCTGATCAACGCCGGAATCTATCGCGACCGCAACTTGGGTGAGCCGGCGCTGGCCGCAATCATCCAGGACGACATCGGCGCCAATCCCGAAGACCCCCACGACGATGCACATGGCACGTTCTCTTTCGACATCGCCAACGGCGCGTGCGGAGTGCTGACCGCTTTACAGATCGCCGACGGATTTCTGCGGTCTCACACGATCTCGCAAGCACTGGTCGTCGCGAGCGACGCCGATCCGGGGCGGGGCGCCAGTGAGCGGTTCCCATTCTCGCCGGCGGGTGCGGCCTTGTTGTGCACGTGGTCGAATCAGGACGACGGCCTCGGACAGGTACATTGGGCGAACCATCCGGATTGCGGTGAAAACTTCCGGGCCTCAATAGATTTCGACATGTCTCGCAATGTCCTGCGCTTTCGCCAATCCATTGCAATAGCCACCGAGCTGGCGGCTGCGGGTGCAGAGGCGGTGAGAGGTTGCCTCGATGAGGCGAAGCTCGATCTATCTGACATTCCGATCATCATCGCGGCTCCCGCTGGTCGCCGTTATCGCGTCGAACTCGCTGCAAAGCTAGGGCTCCCGGTGGAACGTGTTGTCGTGGCAGCTGACGAACGCATGCACACGGCTTCTCTTATCGCAGCCCTGGGGTCCGAAATCGAAACTGTGCCAGCAGGCACTCCGGTTATGCTCGTCGCCGCGGGCGCGGGAATCGTCGCTGGTGCCGCGCTATATCGCAGGCCGGCCCGCTGATAAAGATTGGTTAGTGACACATCCGGCCTGCTATCAGCCGGCGGCCCATTCCTTGGCACGCTCGAGCTCGTCGAGGTGGAATAGGGCGAGCTCGCCGGGGACCATCCATGCCAGCGCATGCAGCGTATGCGCTACCCATTCCTTGTCGGTCACTACGGCGATTCGCTTGAAGGCCGAATGATGTTGGAAGAGAGCACCGAAGCCGACCTTGAGGTCCTCGACCAACCCGCCGGGTCCGAAGCCTTCGTAATCAGACGCGATGACCTCCACGATCCTGATCTCGCCGGTTTTCAGAACCTTTTCCATCGACGGCTTGAACTCGCGCAGATCGTCACCACGCAGCCGACCGGACACGCGGATACCGGTCACTCCCGCCGGCATGTCCGCCAGGACGTCGATCATCAACCTGTCCCTTCTCGGTCGCAATTACCCACCGCAATGAGATCCGCCGGCTCGGCGACGAGTTCGAAGAGGCACTCGACATCACGACGATTGCACACGGCGGTGCCCGGTGTCATCATAATCGCGGCCCCGGCGGCAACGCCGAAGCGAACCGACTTCGACAACGGCCACCCTCGGCTCAGGCCAACGGTAATCGCTGCGACCATCGCGTCGCCGGCCCCCACCCCGCTTCCAGCACGCATCTTGATCGCCGGAATGCGTTGAGCAGCGGTAGGCGTAACCAGCAGCGCGCCACCCTCGCCGAGTGAGACCACGACAATCTGCGCCCGGCCGCGCTGAACCAGTTGCTGTGCCGCAGCGATTTGCTCTGCCTCGCTATCGAGTTCGCGTCCGACGCATTCGCGGAGCTCTCGCACGCTTGGTTTGAGGAGGAATACTCCACAGGGTATGTGTTGCAGGCCAGTGCCCGACGTGTCCAGGATAAGTCGCGTCCCGAGATCACTACAGACGTCGGCTATCTGTTGGTAGAAGTCGGCGGGCACGCCAGGCGGCAGACTGCCGCTGACCACGACGAACTGGGCGGAGCCGGCCACCGCGCGCAGCTCGTCGACGCATTGCGCCCGTTCGGCGAACGTCAAGTGGGGTCCCGGGAGGACAAACCGGTACTGTTGTCCGCTACTTTCCTCGTTGACGGTGAAGCTTTCTCATGTGCGGCCGCTGATGCTGACTCGGTGAAACGGAACCCCCTCTCCCACAAGCAGATCAGCGACGACGGCACCGGTCGGCCCGCCGGCGGGAAACACTGCGGCGGCCGAGGCGCCAAGCACACGCGCAATACGTGCCACGTTGATGCCGCCACCGCCAGGATCATGCCGAGCGCCCTGGCAGCGCAGCTTGTCGGTGGGACGTACCCGGTCCACGCTGGTCGTGATGTCGAGCGCCGGATTCATCGTCAATGTCACGATCTTTGCCCGGTTTCCGTTGGGCGATGTCGCTATGCTCATCGTGCTGCTCTCGTCTTGCCCGGCCCTACAGGCCAGTCGGATACGTTTCGGGCGTCTCGCCCGCAATCCATTGGCTGGTCACTTCGAGCGGCTCGAGCGCCTGCGTGTTCTCGATGTGAATCATCGCGTCGAACTGATCCGCGGGGCGGACATGGAAGTAGTGGCTTTGTCTTTCCGTTGCCGGCAAATAAATCACGCCGATCGCGCGGCTCAGTCTGACCATGTCCAACGCCGCGCCCGCGGCGCCGTCGGATGACACGACGAACGCTGGGTTACCGGTCTCGTGGAACAGTTCCTCGACGCTGCCTGGTAATGCCGGCCGAACCACCTTCCGCTCGGCCACACCTCCCCATTCGCTAGCAGCAGTCACAGTGCCGGTGTAGGTGCTGAACCCGATCAGCCGACAGCTATCGCGATAGCGTTCACGGACGAGTTGACCCAAAGTGAGTTGGCCGTCTGCGGACACCTCTGTCGCCCGGGCGTCACCGACATGGGAATTGTGCGCCCACACCACGATTCGCGCTGGTGTTGCCTCATGGCGGCGGTCCAGGTGGGCGAGCAGCGCCTGCAGCGTTTGGGCCATATGCTGGTCCCGTAGGTTCCAGGATGTGACGCGTCCGCTGAACATGGCCCGATAGTACTGTTCGGCGTCGCGCACGACCTGTGCGTTCTGTTCCGCGTAGAACAGTTCGTCTTCGGCGAGCAGACCGTCGCGGCGGGCGTAGCGTAACGCGTTGCGCTGCACGTCGACCAGTTGATCGATGGCCTCTTTTTCACACGACAGGCCGGCGCCGAATGCCGCCCGGAACCCGTAGGCCTGGCCGTCATCGGCGGATGACGCATGGTCGAAACAGTCGTAGCGGGCCCGTGCACGAGTCGCGGCCACCGGATCGATCTTCTCGAGATAGCCGACCACCTCCTGCATCGATCGATGCAAGCTGTAGAGATCCAGCCCGTAGAACCCGGCTTGGCGGCGATGCTCCGATCGACAGCGTCGATTGTTGGCCCGCAGCCACTCGACGAAGTCACGGACGGCGGTGTTGCGCCACATCCACGACGGGAAACGCTCGAATCCGCGCAGCGCCTGTTCGGCGGTGGTGTCGGCGCCCTGCCCGCGCACGTACCGGTTCACCCGGTAGGCGTCCGGCCAGTCCGCCTCGGCGGCCACCGCGCAGAACCCCTTCTCCTCGATCAGCCATTTGGTGATCTCGGCTCGGGCCCGATAGAACTCCTGGGTTCCGTGTGAACTCTCGCCGATCAGCACAATCCGTGCGTCACCGATCAACTCGGACAACATTTCTCGTGGTGGCACACCGGCCGGGGCGTCGACGGCGACGCGCCGGATGACGTCGGCCGCCGTCTCCGCGGCGGGGGCCAGCCTCGGTCCGGTTGTCGGGGTGGCGAGCAGCGTGCGGACTTCGTCGTCGCTGACCTGGCTAAAGTCCCAGAACGAGGCGCCTACCGCCAGAAACGGGGTGGGCATCGATGCGCAGACCATGTCGTCGACGAGACCGGCGAATTCGCGGCACGTCGACTCCGGTGCCGCCGGCACCGCAATCACAATCTGCGCCGGTTCCGCCTCGCGTAGGGCTTGCACCGCGGCGAACATGCTGGCACCGGTGGCCAGCCCATCATCGACGAGGATGACGGTCCTTCCGGTCACGTCGGTCGGTGGGCGCCCATCGCGATAGGCCGCTTCCCGTCGGATCAGTTCGCGTCCTTCACGTTCGGCGACGTCCCGCAACTGCTGCGGGGTGATCCGCAGACCTCGCACCACGTCGTCGTTCAGCACGACGCGGCCGCCACTGGCGAGCGCACCCGCTGCGAATTCTTCATGGCCCGGGACGCCGAGCTTGCGCACGACAAATGCGTCAAGCGGCGCATGCAGTGCGGCCGCGACCTCCCATGCGACCGGCACTCCGCCCCTGGCCAGACCCAAGACCACGACGTCGGGCCTGTCACGGTAGGCCTGCAACAGGCCCGCCAGCACTTGGCCGGCCTCACGACGATTGCGGAACAGCCGGTCTGGCGTGTCCTTGCCGAGGATCATCGCTCTGCTCATGGGACAAGTCCTCACTAATTGGCGGGTGGCGCGGCGGTCCAGACGATGGGTGTTGGGCGGGCCCGCAGCCACAAGTGTGCTGCTGCGGGCCCGCCTCCCAATCTGGTCAGTTGGCCGACGCGATCGGCACGTGCTTTTCGGCCGGTGTGGATTCCTTCACGGCGACGGAGACCGTCAGGATTCCCTTCTCGTAGGTGGCCTTGACGTCGTCTTCGTCGGCACCGGCCGGCAGCGACACCGTGCGGACGAACGAGCCGTAGGAAAACTCCGAACGTCCGTCGAATTCCCTTTTCTCGCTGCGCTCGGCTTTGATCGTCAACTGGCCGTCGCGCAGGGTGATGTCGACGTCCTTCGCCGGGTCGACGCCGGGGATCTCAGCACGTACTTGGTAGCGGCCGTCCTTCATCTCGTCCTCGAGCCGCATCAATCGGGTGTCGAAAGCCGGGCGCAGTCCAGAAAATGACGGGAACGCGGCGAACAGCTCAGAGAACTCGGGAAACAGCGAGTGCTGCTGACGTTTGATGGGAAGGGTGCTCATATTGTCTCCCGCTGGTGGGTTTGGATTGGGTACGTGGACAATTCGACCACTCACCGCGACGCCGCAGTAGGGACGGAAGTCCCACGCTACCAGGGTCGTTCGTCGACATTCGTTGCGGAAATCGGAAACGAGAGGTGACCTTTGACCCTAGGCGCTGAGCGCGGTCCGTGCGACATTCAATAACGAGATCTGCCCGAAGTGCGGTAAGTCAGGTCGTTGGAGGCCTGGTTGACCCAGCGTCCCAAGACGAGGATACCGCGTCCGGGCAGATCTTCACCCATAGCGACACCCCAACAACGAAAGCGGTTATCCCGCTGACTAATTAATCCTGTCGCTGAGGGTCCTACGCCCGGGATATTCGGGACTAATGACTCCTGTTCGGCGGCAGCCAGGTTCCTAATGTCAGCAGCAACGAGTGCGCCAACAGGAAGGACCAGCAATGTCCAACCGCGCTGTACATCGGGGAATCGTTGTCGGTGTCGATGGATCGCCGTCATCGGACATGGCGGTGCGCTGGGCCGCGCAGGAAGCGGGGATGCGCAACGTTCCGCTGAGCCTCGTTCACGTCGTCGAAAGACCCCCATGGGGTTTGTTTGCCTTAGGCGGAGGCGCTCTTCCACGTCCCTACGAAACTAATGAATGGGAGAAAAACGAAGGCCAGGAGATAATCTCGGCCGCAGTCAAGCTCGCCAAGGACAGCGTCCAAAACGGTTCCCTTCCGCAAGTACATGTCCAGGTGTACTTCTCGGCGGCCGGTCCGGCGCTGTTTGATCTATCCACTCAAGCGCGACTGATCGTGGTGGGCTGTCGCGGGCACAGCAGGGTTGGCCGCGTTCTGCTCGGATCGGTCAGCACCGGGCTGATCCACCATGCGCGTTGTCCGGTGGCGGTGATCCATGACGAAATACCCATTGCGTCCCGACCTTCGCAGCTACCGGTGGTGGTCGGCATCGACGGGTCGCCGGCGTCGGAGTCGGCGACGGCGACCGCTTTCGACGAGGCGTCCTGGCGAGGTGTCGAGCTAATTGCCCTGCACGCATGGTCCGACGCACACGTGTCCGACATTCCCAGCGTCGATTGGTCGGCTCAGCAAGCAGTCGGAGAGGAAGCCTTGGCGGAGCGTTTGGCGGGCTGGCGTGAGCGCTACCCTGACGTCACCGTCCGGCGCCGAATTGTCTTGGATGCTCCGGCTCGTCATCTGCTGGAAGCGGCCGAGTCCTCGCAACTCCTCGTCGTCGGCAGCCATGGCCGCGGCGGATTTCCCGGCATGCTGCTGGGATCGGTGAGCACGGCGGTGGCGCAGGCGGCCCGCGTGCCCGTGATCGTCGCCCGACAGCAGTAATCGAATGACAGAAATCTGTTCCACTACCCGTCTTTTGGAGGTCCAAGCATGGGCGGCATCCCGCTAGGCCGGATCGCAGGGTTTCCGGTACACCTCAACTGGAGCGTGCTGGTCATCCTCTGGCTGTTTACCTGGAGCCTGGCCTCAACTCTGCCCACCGCCGCCAGGGGTTACTCACCAGGCGCGTATTGGGTGGCCGGTGCGTGCGGCGCCACGGTATTGCTGGCATCGTTGCTCGCACATGAGCTCGCCCATGCAATCGTGGCGCGACGCGCCGGCGTGAAGGTTCTCGGTGTAACCCTGTGGATATTCGGCGGCGTCACACGTCTGGGCGGTCAAGCCAAGACGCCGCAGACCGCGTTCCGGATTGCCGTGGCCGGCCCCGCCACCAGCCTGCTACTGGCGGCGGTATTCGCTGGTGCCGGTGCGGGATTGCGGACCGTGGGAGTAGGGCACATCGTCATCGGTGTCGCGTGGTGGCTGGCTGGGATCAACGCGCTGCTGGGCGCGTTCAATCTGCTGCCCGGCGCGCCGTTGGACGGCGGTCAAGTTCTGCGCGCGTGGCTCTGGCGTCGCCACGGTGACCCAACGCGCGCCGCCGTAGACGCAGCCCGAGCGGGACGAATCCTCGCGTTCGGCTTGATCGGATGCGGGCTGCTCGAGATTCGGGCCGGGGCCGTGGTCGCCGGAGTCTGGTTGGCGTTGATCGGCTGGTTCATCTTCGCCGCCGCACACACGGATGAGGGGCAGGTACTGACCCTGAATGCGCTGGCAGGTCTGCGCGTCAGCGACGCAATGACTCCTCACCCCCACACGGCACCCGCCTGGATCACCGTGCAGGATTTCATCGAACGTTACCTACTTGGTGACCGGCACTCGGCCTACCCGGTGAAGGATCACAATGAGTCGATCTCGGGGCTGATAACGCTGACCCAGTTGCGTCGAGTGGAGCCGAGCAATCGCTCGACCACCCTTGTCGGTGATATCGCCGTGCCGTTGAGCCGGGTCCCCGTCGCAGCTCCGGACGAGCCGGTCACCGCGCTGCTGAAACGGCTGGCCTCCGGTGAAGGCAGCCGCGCACTCGTCGTCGACGCGGGGCGTGTCGTAGGCATCGTCACCCCAAGCGATCTCACGCGTTTGATCGACGTGTACCGACTCGCAAAGCCGAGCGTCACCGTCGCTGACGGTTAGCGCCGCCGATAGGACGGTGCCGGAGTAAGGAGGATACTATGAGCGACAGGAGAATTCGACCGGCCGTCATCGTCGGCGTAGATGGTTCAGAGGCGGCAATCCATGCCGCCGAGTGGGCCGCCGATGAGGCCTTCAGCCGTGACGTCTCGTTGCTTGTGCTTGCGATTATCAAACCCACCCATCCCTCTGCGGAGGACTACCACCGCGACGTCGCGCACGCCGAGAAATCGCTACGGGCAGCACAAAACGCGATAGAGGCGATGAGAACACCGGTGAAAGTCGAAACAGAGATTCTGCGCGGACGACCGGGCGCGATTCTGGTTTCCGAATCAGACGACGCCGAGATGATCTGTGTGGGATCCGTCGGTATTGGCCGCTATTCCCGGGCGTTGTTGGGTTCGACCGCAACCGAAGTCGCGGAGAAGGCTCATTGCCCGGTCGCGGTGATCCGCTCCCAACCAGGCCAGTCTGGACCGAACATCAACTGGATCGTGGTGGCGGTCGGCGACTCACCCGAACGCGACACCGTCGTCGATCAGGCGATGAGAGAAGCGCAGCTGCGCAAGCTGCCGGTGCTTGCGATCGCCACTGTGCAAGCAGACGCGGCGGACGCGCCGTCTCACGAACTCGACAATCGCTTGTGGCCGTGGAGACGCTGGTATCCGGACGTCCGCATCTACCCCGTGACAACGGGCGTCAACATCACGCGTTTCCTGAAGACCATCGATGACCTGGTCCCGATGGCTGTTGTCGGCGCCGCCGACGCCGGAGATCTTGCGCAGATCGTTGGGCCGCACGACCATCCCGTCTTCCCGCATGCCCAATCCTCGGTGCTCATCGTCCGCGAGTGAAGGGGTCTCCAGCGGCGATTCAACCGCCGATGGGGCTCTACACGTTGGTCAACCTCTGATCGATGATGTCGTGAGCCGCCCGCATGTGCTTGTTACCCTGAGCCATCAACGATAGGAATTCGCCGTCATAGTCTGCGGGTGAGCCGGCCACAGCTGCCAGGCACAAATGCCCAGCGAAATGGAAATCCTTAATCGCCGCGTTCAGCTCGGCAGTCAGCTTCTGATCGGGGCTGGGCAAATGGCTCTGCATCTTAACCTCTGCAGCGTCATTCATATGCTGGCACGCTGCGGCCAAAGCGCCTGGCCTGAAATGACTGAGCGCTTGGTCCACGTCGTCCGATGCGTCCCGCATGTCGCTGAAGGCTTTGTCCGCGCCTGCCCACCATTGTTGGAGCGCCGTGGCACTCGACGTCGCCGGACGTGCCGAATCGATCGGCCGCGGGTGGTTTGCAACAGCGATACCCGCCGCCCCGCCGGCGAATAAAGCAATCGCTAGCGCCCCGATGAACCAGTTCGCCCGGCGTCGCGACCTGGTTATGGACGGTTCGGGTCCTCGTGCGACCGGGACGCCGACCTGCCCAGTCGATTTCCGATCGGATGGGTTTGAGTACTCATCGACGTGGGTCACGATGGTGCTTCTTCCTCCGGGGTTAGCGCTCAAAGTTTTTACTAGTCTTTGTCTTTCGACGGTAAGTGCGACGCGCGCAGAGGGCTAGAGTCGTTAGCCCTCAGGTAAGGCCTTCTGGCCATGAGTGCGAATGCGGAAGGCGGCGACCCCAGGAGGGGCCGCCGCCTTCGCCCTCGGCACGTCAGCTAGTCAGGCAGCACGGGTGACGTCCGGAGTCGAACTCACCGGTTGTGACACGGGGCCGGTCCGCGCGGGCACCCAGCCGATCACGGCCAGGTACAGCCCCAGAAACAGCACGATCAGCACCTCCGCAGCGGCGCCGGCGTGCGCCCAACCCATTGTGTCGACTGCGGAGCTGGCGACCGCAAAGTATGCGTGGGAGCCGGCCACCAACAGAAGCCCCTGGGCTGCGAGCAGCCAACCCACCACCGAGACAATGATTGCTGCCCCACCCCGCCAATACGGATGGAGAGCGATGATCACGAGGCCAAACAGCAGTGTGAACACCCCAGTTACAAACGACAACACCGGGTCCGCTTCGAATTTCGACAGCATCGCCCGCATATCGTCCGGCCGCAAAGCAACTACTGCCGCGATAATGACCATGTACGGACCCATCACGCGAGCGAACATGCGCGTCCTGTTCTGGAGTTGGGTTGATGATTCCATTGCATTTACCTCCGTTCGAGGGCTGTCATCCGCCGATGACAACCGGTGTGTCTTACTTCGAGATGTTTGATCTCGTAGGAACATCCGATCATCTGGGTGCCGGGATGCGATAGCGGCGAAAGTCACAAACGTCGGGACTTTCGTCAACGTCACTGGCCATGTCTGCTGCCGACCGAGCGATGGCAGCGCTGACCGCGCCAAAACGCATAACGGCGGATTCGCCACGGCCGTCAGGCGGCACGTGGCAGGTCCGGAGTTGAGCTCGCCGGTTGTGGCACCGAGCGAGTCCTCGCCGGAACCCAGCCGACGTAGGCCAGATACAGCCCGATCACAACCTCCACGACGGCGCCGGCGCGCCACCAACTCATCGCCTCGACTGCTGAGTTGGCCATCGAAAAGTAGGTGTGCGGGCCGGCGACCAAGAACAGCCCTTTGAATGCGACGAGCCAACCCAGTGCCGACACGATGATCGCTGCGGCACCCCGCCAGTATGGGTGAAGGGCAATGACCACGAGACCAAACAGCAGAATGAACGCCCCAGTTACCCACGGCCACAACGGGTCTGCTTCGAATCCCGAGAGCATGGCCCGCATGTCGGTCGGCCGCAAAGCGGCCGTGCCGGCAATGATGGCCAAGTACGGGCCCATCACACGCGCGAACATGCGTGTCCTGTCTTGGGCCGAAGGCGACGATTCCATTGGACTACCTCCGCTCAAGGCCGTTCTCCGGCAAGATGACGGCCGGTGTTGTTGTAGTCGAGAATGCGTTGATCCCGTCCGAATATCGGATCACTTGCGTACCAAGTTGCGACAGGGTCCGAAGTCCCGGCGCCTCAGGGCCGTTCGTCACCATGTAAGTGGACGTGTCTGTTTTCCGGCATCGAAAGTTATTGCGCCACTATGTACGTACGACGATTACCGGCACCGTCGCCGATTGTGCGACCGCGGTGCTGACCGCGCCGAGACGCATGCCGGCGAATCCGCCGCGGCCGTGACTGCCGAGAACCACCAGTTGCGCGTTGTGGGATTCCGCAAGCAGCCAGTGCGCGGGAGTGTCACAGACCAGCCGACGACTGACGTGTACATCGGGGTAGCGTTCCTGCCAGCCGGCCAGGCGCTCGGCCAACAGTTCCTCACCTTGGCCCTGATATGTCCGCCAATCCATGCCGAGGATCGGGAAAACCCCGACATCACTCCACGCGTGCAGCGCGATCAGTTCCACTCCTCGCCGGGACGCTTCGTCGAATGCCCACGCCGTTGCCGCTTCGGAGGCTGGCGAACCGTCCACGCCCAGCAGCACGGGCGCTTTCACGTCAACCGGCTCGGCAGCTTGCTCGGCGTGAATGACCGCTACCGGGCAGTGAGCATGCTCAACCACACCCCTGCTGACCGAACCCAGCAGAAGTCGGCTGAGCGCACCCCCGCCATGACTCCCCACGACGATCATCCGCGCGTCCTTGGAGGCATCGACGAGCCCGTCCACTGGATGCGCATAAAGCACTTCTGTTCGAGAGTCAGGCGGGTGCTGCTGGTCCAACGCGGCACCTATGCCGGCGCGTGCGTGATCAATGACGTGTCGCGCGTTCTCCTCTTGCCATTCCGCGACAGTCGTCCGCTCTGGGCTGACCGGCCAGCTGAGAGCCACTGGTTGCACGACATGCATCAGCGTGATGTGTTCGCTACGCAGGGATGCCTCACGGCCCGCCCAGGCTATGGCGGCATCTGATTCCGCCGAGCCGTCGACCGCGATGATAATGCCGTATTTGCTGGAGGTTTCCGACATCTCGCACTCCTCTGATGCCGCGCAATGGGACAAGCCGTTTCCTTTCATCGACCATCACGGGTTCGGGCAGCGAAAGCCAGGGTCATTGGTCCTTTGACGACGCGGCATACGACCCGGCTATCAGAGTCTTCGGACCGCTTCGCTAAGACGCGCCGCCTAACAAAATGTGCTCATGGGGCACACCCTGGCCGCCAACCCACCGGCGGCCGAGCCATACAGCGAGGTACACGAGACGCACACCGGGCTCGTCGTCCTCGTCGGAGATTTGGCCTACAAGGTCAAGAAACCGATTCGCACCGACTTCTTGGACTTCACCACACCGGAACGGCGTGAGCATGCGTGTCAGCGGGAACTGGAGCTTAACCGGCGGCTGGCACCTGGCAGCTACTTCGGCGTCGCTCACCTCCGCGCTGAATGGGCCGGCACCAAGGAGCCGATGCTCGTCATGAAGCGCCACCCAGACTCTTCTCGGCTCGCCACGATGGTGCGGCGCAACGAACAAGTCGCCGAGCCGCTCATCGCGATTGCCGAGGCGCTGGCAAGGTTCCACGAAAGTGCCGAACGAGGCCGGTCCGTCGAAGCGCAAGGCACCGTCGCTGCTGTCAAAGCCCGCTCGGAGGCCAACATCGCCGAGCTGCAGCAGTTTGTCGGCACCGTCGTGGACCAACAGCGCCTCGAGGCCGTCGAACGGTTGGCGGTGCAATTCGTCGCCGGCCGTGCGCCGCTGTTCACCTCACGCGTCCGCGCGAAACGGATCATCGATGGCCACGGCGATCTGCTCGCCGACGATATCTTCTGCCTACCTGACGGCCCGGAGATTTTGGACTGCTTGGAGTTTGATGACAATCTTCGATACGTTGACACGATCGACGACGCCGCCTTTTTGGCCATGGATTTGGAGTTCCTGGGTCGCAAAGACCTCGGCGATTTCTTCTTGGACCAATACAGCCGCCTCGCCGCCGACACGGCTCCGCAATCGCTGAAGGACTTCTACATCGCCTACCGTGCGGTGGTTCGCGCCAAGGTCGACTGCATCCGGTTCACCCAAGGACATAGCAACGCCGCCGCCGACGCATCGCGGCATTTCGATATTGCGCTCGGGCATCTGCATGCTTGCTCAGTGCGGCTGGCTGTGGTCGGCGGTGGGCCGGGCACGGGGAAAACCACACTGGCGCACGCCTTGGCCGACCGGGTTGGCGCAACGGTGATCTCCACCGACGAAGTGCGGCGCGTCATGCAGAATTCGGGCGCTATCGGTGGTGAGGCAGGTGTCCTGGACGCCGGCCTGTACTCCGATACAAACGTCGCCGCCGTCTATGGCGAGGTGCTACGCCAGGCCCACGCTCATTTGGGCGACGGCCAATCGGTGATTCTCGACGGCACCTGGCACGATCCGTACCGCCGTGATCAAGTGCGGCAGCTGGCTATCCACACGCATTCCGCCGAACTTGAATTGAAGTGTGAGACGTCAGTCAGTACGGCAGCAAGCCGGGTGGCCGCCCGGCCGGCGGAAGGCTTGTCGGACGCGACACCGGAGATAGCGACCGCCTTGGCCGACAGTCAGCATTGGCCCGAGGCACACCACGTCAATACCAGCCAACCGCTATCGGAATCCGTTTGCGCTGCCGAGGAGCTCTGGCGACGGGCCAGGCAACATGCCGCAAACGCACCGGAATGAAGGACTTTCGTCACATCTAGTGGTGCCCACTGGCCGGTTCGAGATTCCTCAACCCGCTACTAGCGTCAGCGATGCCCCGAAATGCCGCGCAAGGAGAAGCCATGGAAACTCAAACTTACGTGAACGCTGCTGCCGCCGCGCGACGCACGGTAGCTGGTGCCGAGCAACGTCCGCTGCCGGAGTCTGCGCGACGACACGGCACCGATTGATCGCTTTCCATTGACCGAAGAAGGACGACCACGATGCACAACGCCGTCGAACCGAAAGACGCCGAATTGGAGGCAATGGCATGGGGATTCCTCGGTTCTCCCTACGCCAGCAAACGCTTCGTCGAATGGCCGATCGACCGACGCCTGCATGCCTACCTTCGGCACCAGGGGCTAAGCGATGTCGCTGACGATGGAACCCGGTGTGCCGCGCTGCTCGATCGAGTTATGGCGAACATCGCCTCCGCGTTGGACAGCGGAACACTCAGACCGGATGGGTAGGTACGTCCGGATCGATCATGACAATGGCGCCGCCCAGTAAACCCGAGTGCCACTTTGAGGTGCGGCGGTAATCGAGCAGTCGCCCCCGACTTCTGCCGCCCGTCGCTCCATATTCGCCAGGCCACTGCGGCGCTGATTGCCTTGCGGGATACCGCAGCCGTCGTCGATGACCTCAACTGTCAATTGGTCATCTGCGCGGATACACACCGTCAGGTGGCTGGCCCCGGCATGACGAACGGCATTGCTGACCGCCTCGGTGATAACGGCCTCGGCGTGGTCGGCCAGTACGCCGGGGACGGCGCTCAGGTCTCCGGATATGTCCAGCGTGGTGGCGATGTCGCGGTCTTCGGTGAGTTCGGCGACCCTGTTTTGGATTCGCTGCCGGAGATCCCCGCTTTCGGCTGCGGGGTTTTGCAGCTTGAAGATCGTCGCCCGAATGTCGTCGATCGTGCCTTGGAGATCGTCTACCGTTTTCGTCAGCCGGTCTGTGATCTCCGGCGAACGTGCACGGGCGATGGTGCTCTGCAGATCCAAGCCGGCGGCAAAAAGCTTCTGAATGACGTAGTCGTGTAGGTCATGCGCGATTCGCTCGCGGTCGGCGAGGATCGCCACTTCACGGGCATGTTCACGGCCGGTCGCCAGCGCTAGCGCGATCGCCGCATGCTGGGCGAAATCGCTGACGAGTTCGAGGTAGTCGTCACCGAACGGCGGCTGTCGCTCCGAGCGGGCGACGGTGATCGCGCCGACGACCGTGTCGTCCGCACGCAAGGGCATCACGATCGCCGAGCGCTCGCCGGCGTCGGTGAATCCTTCTATTGCATACCGGAACGAGCTGGTGATCAGTGGCTCGCCGCTGCGTACGACGCCGCCGGTGGTAGAACCCTCCACCGGTACTCGCTGACCGATGACTTGGGAGGCATATCGGCCTGCCGTGGCAGCGACGACAAGGGTGTCAACTTCAACGACGGGTAGGTCCGGCTCAGTGGGAACGAGCAGTATCGCTTGCTCGGCGTCGGCCAACTCCAACGCGCGGTCCACGATGAGCTGCAGCGGACGTGTTGCCGGCCCGGCGGTCAGCAGCTCGGCGGTGATCTCGCGGCTTGCCTTCATCCACCTCGCCGTTGTGCGTTGTCGCTCGAACAGGCGCGCATTGTCGATGGCAACCGCCGCCGCCGACGCCAATGCCCGCGCGGCGACTTCTTCGGAGTCGGAGAACACGCGATCTGGCCGGTCGTCGCCTAGATAGAGATTGCCGAAGACGGCTCCTCGCACACTAATTGGGATACCGAGAAACGCCAGGATCGGCGGATCCTGCCTGGCAAGCCCGCTCTCCCGCAGATAAGCGGTCAGATCGTTGACACGGAGGGGTTCAGTCAACGGCAGTTCGCCAAGCCGCTTGGCCGCGCCGGCGTCAATTCCTTCTTGGACGACTGACAGCAGATTGCCATCCGATCCATATATGCCGAGCGCACCGTAACGGGCACCCGCCAGCTCCATCGCCGCTTTGACGATGCCGTGCAACGTCACGTCGAGGTTCTCCAAATTGGAGCCGATGTCGACAATGACCCGTAGCAGCTGCTCCATCTGGTCGCGAGCCGCCAACAGCTCGTCGAGCTGCTCATGCATTCGGCCTACCAGGCCGCGCTGGCCCAATTGGGTGAACGCGGATTCTTCCGCGTCACGCTCCATGAGGGCAAAATAGCAGGTCAGCGGAACGGCGGCCATCGCGTTACCAGAATCTTTACCTTGCGGACCACACCCGATCATGCTCACGGGCCACCGGCGAGCATCGCCAGCAGGTGGTAATCCGGGACTTTCGGCTCTGCCGGCGGTGACCCAAAGACCATGCATTTCCGCTGCGCAGGGGGCACGATTAGCGCATGGTCCGCGCCGGCGACGACGCAGAGCGCAGCGATGAAGAGGAGCGGCGCCAATGACATGCGCCGGAGACGACGCAGACCGCAGCGATGAAGAGGAGCGGCGCCAATGACATGCGCCGGAGACGATGCAGAACGCAGCGATGAAAGAGGAGCGGCGCAGATGACACCCTCGGTAATCGACGCCACGGGACTGCAGCAACTGGTGTCGGCGTTGATCGCACGCGGATACCGGGTGGTCGGGCCTACGTTGTCCGACAACGCGATTGTGCTGGCCGAGTTGACCTCCGCCGATGAGCTGCCACAGGGCTGGGGGGTGGATGTCGCGCCTGGGCGGTATCGACTACGCCGCCGCGACGACGACGCGCTGTTCGGCCATTCGGCCGGCCCGCAGTCGTGGAAGCAGTTCCTGCACCCACCCAGGCAGCTGGTGTGGTCGTCGGACCAAACCCAACCCGAAGAGCCACCACGGTACGCATTCATCGGGGTTCGGGCCTGTGACTTGTCGGCGATCAAGATCCTCGACGGCGTCCTGGGAGTCGGCACACATCCGGACCAAGGTTTCGTCGGCCGGCTACGACGCATCTTCGTGGTGGCCGTCAACTGCACCGAGCCGGGCGGGCTGTGCTTCTGCGCATCGATGGGAACCGGGCCCGAGGTCGGTCCCGGCTACGACCTGGCGCTCACCGAACGCATCGACGCCGATGGCCGCCGCTACCTGGTCGACGTCGGCAGTGACGACGGATCCGAGGTGCTGGCTGCGCTCCCCCACCGGGAAGCCGACCAGAATGAAATCGACTCTGCACGAAGCGATATCAGTGCGGCAGCCGACCACATGGGCCGCCAAATGCCGCAAGGCGACCTGCGTGAACTGCTCGTGGTTTCGCGTGAGTCGCCGCAGTGGGAAGACGTCGCCAACCGATGCCTGACTTGCGGGAACTGCACCATGGTGTGCCCCACCTGCTTTTGCACCAGCACCGAGGACACCACCGACCTCACCGGCGAGCACGCCGAGCGCTGGATGAACTGGGCCTCCTGCTTCGAATTCGACTTCACTTACATCCACGGCGGCAGCGTGCGGCAATCGGGCGAGTCGCGCTACCGCCATTGGATAACCCACAAGCTCGGCACCTGGCACGACCAGTTCGGTAGCAGCGGTTGTGTCGGATGCGGACGCTGCATCGCGTGGTGCCCCACAGGTATTGACATCACCGAGGAGATGAACGCGTTGGCCGGCCTGGCCGATGATCGTTGGCACGAAAGGCCCGGTCCCGAAGATGCCGATGCCTGATGTAGCAGGGTGGCCGTCGCCGTCCTCTCCGATGGCGCCGGTACCTTACCGGGTCCGAGGAAGGAGCGTCGAGAATTTCGAGTCGACGACCATCTGCCTTGAGCCAATAGAACAACCGTTGGAGTCGCCGGCACCAGGTCAATTCATGATGTTGTACTCCTTCGGCGTCGGTGAAATCGCCATGTCGGTCAGCGGTGTTCCGTCCGCCACCGACGGCGCGATCTCTCACACCATCCGATCGGTCGGGGCGGTCAGCCGTGCCCTGCACAATGCCGAGGCGGGTACCGTCGTCGGGGTTCGCGGGCCGTCCGGCACCGAATTTGGTCTAAACGCTTGCGCCGGAAGAGATTTGGTTATTGTCGCAGGCGGCTGTGGGCTTGCCCCGGTGCGACCGGTGGTACTGCAGGCGCTGGCCGAGCGGTCAACCTTCGGCCGCGTGGTGCTGGTTGCCGGCGCACGAACACCACAGCACTTCCTGTTCCGCGACGAGGCCGACGAGTGGTCGCAAAGCCAGGCTCTCGACGCTGAACTGATCGTCGATGCAGCGGGGCCCGAGTGGCCCTGGCAGGTCGGACTGGTCACTGAGCCGCTGCGCCGATTGACGCTAGACCCCCAGCGCACCACCGCGTTTATCTGCGGACCCGAACCGATGATGCGGTTCAGCGCGAAGGCGCTGCTCGATAAAGGCGTGGCCGCCAGCGACATTCGGGTCTCGCTGGAACGGAACATGCAATGCGGGGTCGGCTGGTGCGGTCATTGCCAGCTGGGCCCGCTGCTGCTGTGCCGTGACGGGCCGGTCGTCGGTTACGACGTCGCTGCTCCGTTGCTGCAGGTAAAGGAGCTGTAGATGAGCCCACCCACTTTGGCAGTGTGGAAGTTCGCTTCCTGTGACGGCTGCCAGCTGACGTTGTTGGATTGCGAGGACGAACTACTCACCATCACGGAGCGGGTGCAGATCAGCCACTTCCTGGAAGCCTCCAGCGCAGTGGTCGGCGGACCCTACGACGTGTCGTTGGTTGAGGGCTCGATCACCACTCCGTCCGATGCGCAGCGCATCAAGGAAATCCGCGAAACGTCCACCGTGCTGGTCACCATCGGCGCATGCGCCACCTCCGGCGGTGTGCAGGCCCTACGAAACTTCGCTGATGTCGAAGAATTCGCCTCCGTGGTTTACGCACGCCCGGAATACATTGCGACACTGGCCACGTCAACACCGGCCTCGGCGCACGTCACCGTTGACTATCAATTGCAAGGCTGTCCCATCGACCGCGGCCAGCTGCTCGATACCCTCGCCGCGCTGCTGGTCGGCCGCAAACCGCGACTGCCGGCCAAGACGGTGTGCACCGAATGCAAGATGCGTGGGGTGACGTGTGTCGTTGTCGCAGAGGGTATCCCGTGCCTGGGCCCGGTCACCCACGCCGGATGCGGCGCGTTGTGCCCGTCGTATCATCGCGGTTGCTATGGCTGTTTCGGCCCGGCCGCCACCCCGAACAGCGCCGCACTGATTCCGCTGCTGCGTCGCGACGGAATGTCCGGCGGCGATGTCGAGCACGTGTTCTCAACGTTCAACGTCGTCAATTTCACCGCTAAAAGGAACGACCGGTGACCCCCGAGACGCGCACCCTCGCCGTCAAGGCACTGACCCGCGTCGAGGGCGAAGGCGCGCTTCGAGTCACATTGACCGGTGACACGGTGCACAGCGCGGAGCTGAACATCTACGAGCCACCGCGGTTCTTCGAGGCGTTCTTGCGCGGGCGGGCGCATACCGAGCCACCAGATCTCACGGCGCGGGTGTGTGGGATTTGCCCGGTTGCCTACCAGGTGAGCGCATGCAACGCGATCGAGGAGGCATGCCGAGTAACTATCGATCCGGAACTTGTGGCGCTTCGGAGATTGCTGTATTGCGGTGAGTGGATCCATAGCCACGTTCTGCACATCTATCTGTTGCATGCTCCGGACTTTCTCGGCTACCCGGACGCGATCGAACTCGCCAAAGACCGCCGCGAGTTGGTCGAACGGGGTCTGGCGTTGAAGAAGGCCGGGAATCGGTTGATGGAGCAGCTTGGTGGCCGGGCCATTCATCCGATCAACGTCCGGCTGGGCGGTTTCTACTCGGTACCCTCACGCGATGAGCTCAAACCCCTGGCCGAAATGCTGCGAAGGGCTATGGACGATGCCCTCTACACTGTTCGAACAGTTGCCGAATTCGATTTTCCCGAAATCGAATTCGACCACGAGCTGCTTGCGCTGACGCACCCGGACCGGTACGCGATCGAGAACGGGGCCATTTCGCGAAGCGTCGGGTCGGTGTTTGCGCTAGCCGACTTCCCCGACCACGTTGTCGAGTCGCAGGTCGCGCGCTCCACCGCCTTGCACGCGACCCTGGACGGTGCGCGTTACCTGACCGGCCCGATGGCACGGTATTCGCTAAACTCGGCTGCGCTGTCGCCGATCGCGCGGCAAGCGGCGGCGAAGGCGGGGCTCGGCAGCCAATGTCGAAATCCGTTCCGCAGTATCATCGTTCGAGCGGTTGAGGTGGTCTACGCGATCGAAGAGGCACTGCGCCTCATCGCGGAATATCAGCGGCCATCGCGACCGTTCGTCGAGGTGCCGGCCCGCGCAGGTATCGGTCACGGCGTCAGCGAGGCTCCGCGCGGGTTGCTGTACCACCGCTATGAGATCGGCGAAGACGGCCTGATCAAGGCGGCCACCATCGTGCCGCCCACCTCGCAGAACCAAGCTGCGATCGAACATGATATGGCTCAACTGGTGGCCGCCAACATCTCGTTGGACGATGCGAAGCTCACATCGTTGTGCGAGCGGTCAATCCGAAACTATGACCCCTGCATCTCATGCTCGGCGCATTTCCTCACGCTGAAAGTTGAGCGCCATTGACACCCAACGCCATCATCATCGGGATTGGCAACGACTTTCGCCGCGACGACGGCGTCGGCCTCGCGGTCGCCCAGCGGATTGCAGAACGTAACCTTCCCGGCGTGCGCGTGCTCAGCGGGATCAGCGAATCCACCGCGATGCTCGACGCCTGGAGCGGTGCTTCGCGTGCCGTCGTGGTCGACGCGGTGACCGGAGCGAACTCGGATCCCGGCCGCATTCGGCGGTGGACAGGACCCGGCCTGGAGACCTCGGCCGTAGTCAGCTCGCACGCACTCGGGCTGGCGCAGACGTGTGCTTTGGGCCAAGCCCTGGCCCGGATGCCGGACGAATTGGTGGTTTTCACTGTCGACGTTGTCGACACGAATCACGGGATCGGCCTGACTCTGCCGGTCGCGGCCGCGGTGCCGAATCTGGTCGACGTGATAATAGAGGAGCTCAGTCGCTGAATACCTGTTGCCGGTCATCGACTTCCGGCCGCAGGTGGCGCCCCGTCACCTTCTCGGTTCCAATCCGCACAAAGTAATCGCGCCGACCTCCAATCCACGGCCGCGAGAAGATCGCTGACAGCTCAATCAAATCGGGCACGTCGGTGATCACGCGAGCGTGCCCGACGACCGTGACACTCCATCCGCAGTGCAGGCCTGCGTCTAACTCATCGGCCTCGAACGCCACCACGCGGTTGCCTGATGCGGCGGCGAGCACCGCCGGATCGGCGATCCGGATTACCACGTCGCCGCGCCACCAACGGAAGTCCACCGGTCGGACCGCGGGCAGGGCGCGCTCAGTGAAAACCAGACGACCCACTGCGGCCTTCCGCAGCAGCCCCAGACACTGCTGGCGGTCGAGCACCTCGAGTTCTTGTAGCGACGCCATAACTAATCCCCTGCTATCCATCCGAAGCGAGCCGAGCATCGTTCGATGCCCACTTTGTCAAACGCGCTGCGGCTCGCTCGATACCGGTTGCGAGTTCGTCAACGTCGGATGCTGCATCGTAATCGGCGGTGATTCCGAAGACCAGGTCGTTGGCATAGCTCAAAATCGCAATACCAGTTCGGACTTGGAGTGCGATCGGCAGAATCGGCAGTAACCGGATAACGGGTTGCCCCATGACGCGCAGTCGCCGGCGGGGACCGGGGACATTCGTCGCCACCATGACAACCGCGCGTTGCGGTAGGCGCGTCAACGCTCGCATGGCCCATGCCGTAACTGTGAATGGGATCAGATTCGTAGCCGCGACCACCAAACTGCCGGCTTGCCCCTGACCGCTGCGCTTTGCTTTCGTCAGACGCCTATGCACCACCCGCAATTGCTGCACCGGATCAGGCTCCTCTACCGGAAGGCAAGGCAGCAATAGCGAAACGCGATTGTTGACCTCGTCCAGCGCGTCGTGGGAGCGCACTGATACCGGCACCAAAGTGCGCAGTGACCGAGCTCGCGGCCGTTCGCGACGACGAATCAAGGCTGCGCGGTAGCTGTCGGTAATCGCGGCCAAAGCAACATCATTGATCGTTACACCGTATGCCTCGCAGACCTTTGTCACGTCGTCCAGAGACACACGCGCGGCGGCATAACGCCGCATCCCCGTGACATGCCCGCTCAGCCCCGAGCGTTCCGCAGGACGAACAAGTGAGGCGCCGATCTCGAGCATTCCTTCAAATGCCCGCGCTGCGCCCGCGGACACAGTCAGCGACGTGCGCCACAACCCGCTCGCCCAATCAAGGGGATTGAGTGTGAAATGCGGTGGATGGACACCGTCGGGCGATTCCGTAGCCGGGTGGATCTCGCTGGCGAACGTCTCGTCCCGACCCTGGTCCGACAGACGCGAGAGCAACTGCGTTGTTGCGATGCCATCTGCGATGCAGTGGTGGATCTTCATCAAAATCGCCCACTGGCCGTCGCCGAGGCCCTCGATCACCCAGCATTCCCAAAGCGGATGATCTCGATCGAGCCGTCGCTCCATCAAATCTGCGGCCAGTCGGAACAGCGCCGCGTCGTCACCTGGGTGCGGAACCGCTGCGCGACGCAGATGGTGGGAGAGGTCGAATGCAGCGTCGTCCACCCACGCCGGAGCGCCGAGATCGAGTGGATGCGTGTGTAATACCTGCTTGAACCGCGGAACTTCTGTCAGCCGCTCACCCAGACCCGCTACGAACAGAGCGAATTCGGGCATCGGCCCCCCGAGCACCGCTAACGCGCCGACAGCGAGGCTGACGTGCGGATCTGAGTCCTCGGCTTCGAGGAAGGTTGCGTCAAGAGTCGACAAGTACTCCATGAGAAACACTCTGCGCCGCAGACACATTCTCGCGGGAGAGGCGGAAGTCACAACTCCGGAGGCCCACTGGACTCCAGCTGTGGCGCCGAGTTGTGCGGAGACCCTATCGCGGCATAGCCGCGACCAGAGGCGTGTCGACACCTACCGGTCCAAGGGTGGCAGCTCCCCCGGGCGAGCCGAGCGGGCCCGCGCGGCCGGGAAGCGCGTCATGGAAGAAAGCGGCGTTGTCGGCAAGGTGTTGCCGTTCGTCTTCCGGCAGATCGATTTCGTAGTAGATCGCGCCGACCCGGCAAGCCGATTTGCAGGCGCCGCAATCCACACACTCATCCGGATTGATGTACAAAGACCGTGCACCTTCATAGATGCAGTCAACCGGGCACTCCTGAACACAGGACTTGTCCATCACATCCACGCACGCTTTGCCGATCACGTAGGTCATGCCGTTAAGATTAGCGGAGTGCGGGTCTAGCTGATCGTAGCCGAAAGACCTGTGCTAAGAGGACCAAAGTCCTTGCTATAGCTGCCGATATCGTGTCTTACGTGTTCGGCTGCTGCTGCGACCGTTCTACCTTGGTGGCGAATACCGCAGCCTGCGTGCGGCGTTCCATCCCCAGCTTGGCCAGTAGCCGGGAGACGTAGTTCTTTACTGTCTTTTCGGCCAAAAACATCCTGTCGGCAATCTGCTTATTGGTCAGGCCCTCGCTGAGCAAACTCAGCAAAGTGCGCTCTTGATTGCTGAGACCCGATAATGGATCAGGTTTTTCGGCCTCCCCCCGTAGCTTGGACATCAACGCAGCGGCGGCACGGTTATCCAAGAGTGACCGCCCGGCACCCACATCCTTCACAGCCTGCGCCAATTCCATACCCTTGATGTCCTTGACGACATAGCCGCTCGCGCCGGCGAGGATTGCGTCGAGCATCGCCTCATCAGAAGTGAACGATGTCAGCATCAGACACCGCAAGTCGGGCATGCTGGACAACAAGTCGCGGCACAACTCGATGCCGTTGCCGTCCGGCAGGCGCACATCGAGCACCGCAACGTCCGGGCGCACCGCAGGGATCCTGGCCATCGCTTCGGCGACCGAACCTGCCTCGCCTACCACGTCGAGTTCAGGATCGGTTTTGAGCAATTCGATTAATCCCCGGCGTACTACTTCGTGATCGTCGACCAGGAAAACTGTAACCACAGTCAACCCCCTCCTACGGATGCATCGGCTGCTTACAAGTGACTGCCGTGCACGGTGAGCACGGTGCATTCTACGCGCTGCGGCGTACCCAAAAGGTCTCGTTGACCGTTAACGCCGGTAACGAGAAGCTGGACGGATTCGCCAAGCTCGGCAAGATACGTGCAGAGATCGCCATGGAAGGCGGCGGAGTCGACAACCACGTCGGGATACATCCGTCGCAAGTGGGTGATCCAGCGATCCAATTGTGCCTGGGCTAAACGGTTCGCGCCGACGAGATCTTCGGGTACCTCCGCGTGCCACAGCGCGACGGCACGCAAGGGCGCTCTCCGTAGCCTCGCCTCCTCGAAGGCATGTTGGAGCACTCGATCGTTTTCAGCTTCGACGACAATGGTCTCGGTGTCAGGGCTTGGCGACCATGGCATGTCTCGGTGGACCACCGCCACCGGGCAGCGAGCCACACCCGGCAGAGCCCTCGCGACCGAACCTTCGCCATAGCAGGCGTGCTTGATCCCCATTGATCCGATGCAGATCATTGCCGCCGATCGCGATTGCTCGCTCAGTTTGGTAAGTGGATTTCCCCAGAGAATTTCGGTTTCGATCTTGACCGGTTTCCGGATCGCCTCGACAGTTCGCTGCGCGCCGTCCAGTGCCGATCGGGCAGTAGCGAGGTGGGCGTCTTTTGCGCCGGGACTGGCAAGGTCGACGGCATCGACGACGTATACCAGGCGCAGCGGGATATCCCGGCTGACCGCCTCAGGAACCGCCCACACTGCTGCCTGGGTCGCGGGCTGCGATCCGTCGACGCCGACGATTACCGAGGAGGCTGGACTAAGGTTGCGCATCCGAGGCCTCCTTTTCTGCCGGGCATGCTCATTTGCCGACTTCTGACGTTAGGCGCAGGCCACTTGTGCGTTTAGGGCCATAGGTCCTCGGATCGTGGGCACTCGGCTCTCTCGGTCGAATCGGACGTCGAGGCCTCTCATCTCACTCCGCCGGAAGGGTCGGATGGCACGAGCTCGGGGACCAATGGCCGTGTCATCACCGAACGGTTGCGGAGAACGATCGGCGCCAGGTGAACATCGGAGGTTGCCATGGCTGTCGCGACAGCGGAGGCTGAAATAATCAAGCAGGCAGTAATTTTGGCCTGCCGCGCCCCGTCGCAGCACAACAGCCAACCTTGGCAGTGGGTTGCCGGACCGAGTGCGCTGCAGCTATTCCTCAATCCCACCCGAGTCTTGGACGATGACCAGTCGCACCGAGAAGCGCTCATTGGTTGCGGCGCCGTCTTGGACCACTTGCGGGTCGCGATGTCGGCGGCTGGATGGAAAACACATATCAGCCGTTTCCCCGACCCGGAAAACCCGAATCATCTGGCGTCGCTCGAATTCACCTCCATGGATCGTGTCACCGACGATGATCGCCGCCGAGCCGACGCAATCCTGATGCGCCGGAGCGACCGGCTTCCCTTCAACGGGCCGACTGACTGGGATGCGTTCGAGCCCTTGCTGCGCAGCGTTGTCAACGCCGATGCAGTACGTCTGGACGTGGTTTCGGACGATCTGCGCCCCCAGCTGGCGGAGGCGTCGCAAATTGCCACCTCGTTGCGCCTCTACGACTCCGCATATCACGCCGAAATTGGTTGGTGGACAGGGCAGTTCCGGATGTCTGACGGGATTCCCTACAGCTCGCTGGTATCGGCAGCGGAGGACGATCGGGTCGACGTCGGTCGGTACTTCCCGCTGATCCAAGGCGGCGAACGTCGCATCGAAATTCCTGAAGATCATGCGAAGATCGTGCTGCTGTCCAGCGATTCCGACAGTCGCGCCGACGCGTTGGCATCTGGTGAGGCACTCTCCGCAGTATTACTGGAATGCACGATGGCCGGGTTGGCCACCTGCGCCTTGACACATATCACCGAGGTCCGCGCTACTCGTGAACTCGTCGCCGCGTTGATGGGTTACGACAGTCAGCCGCAGGTTTTGATACGGGTGGGAGTGGCGCCCGTCGTCGAGGCGTTGCCGCCGCCGACACCGCGGCGGCCACTTGCCGACGTCTTCCGCGTGCAGAGCTGACGGCGCCCCACCGCGCAATGCGTCCTGAGCTCCGGGCGCTGCTAATTGAAGGCAGTACCGTCCAAGTAGGTAACAACGTCCGAAAGCGGGCGACGCGGGGTTGCGGGCAACGCCTCAGCCTCGGCCGGTGCCCAACCGATTCTCAATAACATCTGCGGGTATCCGCTGGTGCCGAAGACATCGGCACGCACCTCGTCGCGGATCTCGCTGATTTCCAACGGCTCGGTGATCGGGCAGCTCGCAAGCCCCAACGCCGTCGCCGTCAGCAACACCAGGCTGGTGGCTTCCCCCGCGCGTAGCCGCGCCACGTCGTCGTCGTCTCGGGTGCCGAGCGCCAACACCACGGCGTCGTCGTGAATAGGCGCGGTTGCGGGTGACTCGGTCAGCGCCGGACCGGCGAATGCCCGACGAGGAATTACCGTCGTTGGGTCGAGACGAGGTGCGCTGCGCGCCGGCACACCAGCCTGAGAGGCGTATCGCCCGCTCCACATGGACAATTCGGCGAGGTATTCATAGCTGTCGGCGTGCCGGTAAGCGGCATCGGCTACCAGTTCGCTCAAACTAGTGAGCGATTCGACCTTGCGCAGCATCACACCCGCGCGGGCGGCGCGGGCGCCCATCAACGAGATGTCGGCGGGTGAAACAGGCCTCGAGCTGTAATCCCGCCGATCTGTACGCCGCTGCGGAATCGCAGCCGCCAGTGCGATATCGACCTCGGTGGCCGGATAAGGCTCGAGTTCTATCGCCGCGAGGTGGCTGCTATCCGCGGGATTGGGGAAACGGTGCGCCTTGGTCAACCAACCCACGGCCGCGAATGCAACAACGCAGTGATTGAGCGCGATGCCGCAACTGATCATCAGATCCCGACTGTCCGGGTCGGTGCTGGGCAGCTGCAAACTCGGGTTCGAGTACAGATGGACACTGTTATCGCCGACACGCCACAACCACGGCTGAGTGTTGTGCACTGACGGTGCACGGACGGCCATCGTCAACGCCGTCCGGATAGTCGCCCGGTCGGGGAAACGTGTACTCATTTCTGCTACCTCTGTTCACTATCTGCCATCCTTGGCGCTGCCCGGTGGAACGCGCTCCGGGCAGCGCCAGAAGGCCTTACGGCTGACGGACCACTATCACCGGAACGTGCGCCGCATGGGCCACCGCCGTGCTGACCGAGCCCAATAGCATTCCGGTGAATCCGCCTCGACCGCGACTGCCGACCACGACGAGCTGGGCCGACTCAGCCTCGTCGAGCAGGTGACGGGCAGGGTTATCGCCCACGATCTTGGGATGAACGGTGACATCCGGATGGCGTTTCATCCAACCGGCCAGACGATCCGTCAACGCTTGCGGTGGAATCGCCAGGTCGCCTGACCATTGCACATTCAGAACCGGTGGTGGGTCCGCATCCCTAGAGGCATGCAGGGCGACCAAATCCACGCCTCGCCGTGACGCCTCGTCGAACGCGATCTCGGTGGCCAATTCCGACGCCGGCGATCCGTCGACACCAACCACGACGGGAAGATTCGACGGGTCCGGCACGGACGTCGCCGACTCGTGGATCACCGCTACCGGGCAGTGCGCGTGATGGAGCAAGCCGTTGCTGACCGATCCCAGCAGAACGCGGCTCATGGCGTTGTGCCCGCGAGTTCCCACCACCACCATTTGTGCTTGCTTGGATAGGTTGACAAGCGTTGACACCGGCACCGAAAAGAACAGCTCGCTCTTGATTTCCGGAGGGGTCTCGTCCTGGGCGCTGTCTTGGGCGATCTTGATCGCCTCGGCAAGGATCTTTTGTCCGGCCTCTCCCAGTGCTGGGTCCTCCTCGGCGGGAACGGGAAGTGGTGTATCGGACAGCAGCCACGGTGTGGGTCCCCAAGCGGGTGTGACGACAATGTGGACGAGGGTGAGCTGCACACTGCGCATGCTTGCCTCACGCGTGGCCCACCGAATAGCAGTCTCGGACGACGACGACCCGTCGACACCGACCACAATGCCCAGACCTGTTGCAGAATTCGGCATTTCGCTAATTCCTCCGTGTAGTCTCAGCTCAGGCAAGTGGCCTGATGTCGATAATGCTAATGGGTGCGCAGTCGTCGGTCAGGGGGATTTAGTCCCTACCCGACAGGCCGTTCGTCTCTCCCGGCCAGGTCAGGCGTTCGCAGCTTGCTCGCCGATCACCCGGGCACGGCGCAGAGTCGCCAGCTCGTCGCGGGACAGTCCCAGGCCTGTCAGGATCTCGTCGTTGTGTTGGCCGAGAGTCGGCGGGGCGAAGCGGTGGTGCCGAACAGGCCCGGGAGTGATACGGAACGGCCACCCGGGGTAGCGGTGCCGGCCGGTGATCGCACGCTCGTACTCCTCGTAATAGCCGCGCGCATCCAGCTGCGGCACGTCATACATCCGCTCGGGTGTGATGACCTCCTCGGCGGGAATCTCGCGTTTCCGAAGAGCCGCAACGATATTCGACGGCGACTGTGTTTGCGTCCAGGTGGCGATGACCTGGTCGAATAGGTCATGGGCGGCCGCGCGGCCATCGGCTGTTGCCAACCGGTCATCCTCGAGCAGCTGCGGTTGACCCATCGCCTCGACCAGCGCGGACCAGTCGTTGTCGTCGCGCACCGACAGCGCAACCCACGCATCGTCGGTGCTGGTCGGGTAGACACCCTGGCAGTAGCCGCGCTGCCGATTGCCCTCGCGCGGGCGGACGATTCCGTTCATCGAATACTCGATCACCGGTTCGGCGATAACGGCGGCGGCGACTTCGATCTGCGCCACCTCGATCAGCTGACCTTCGCCGGTGCGGCGACGGTGCTCGAGCGCGGCGAGCAGCGCGACGCCTGCGTGCACCCCGACGATCGGATCGGCGGGGCCCTGCACGTTGCACGGCGGACCGTCGGCGTAGCCAGTCGCCGCCGACATGCCGGAAACCGATTCGATGTTGAACGCCCAGCCGACCCAATCCCGCCACGGACCGTCGAGGCCGAATCCCGGCATGCGCAGTGCGATTACGTCGGGTCGCAGCGCTACCAGCGACGGGTAATCCAGCCCGAAATGTTCCACCACCCGTGGCGAGAAGTTCTCCACGACGACGTCGGCCTGCGCGGCAAGCCGCCGGGCAAGTTCGCGACCGGCCGGCGAGGTCAAATCCAGGGTGATATCTCGCTTGTTGAGGTTGGTGGCCTGCCACAGTGCGCTGCGCTCGTACCAGTCCTCACCCTCGTACGGATACGCGGCCGAATAGCGGAATCCGTCGGGCCGCTGGATCGACTCGACCTTGACCACGTCGGCACCGAAGGCGCCGAGGTAACAGGTGAGATAGCCGCCCGCCCAAAACGTCGTCAGGTCAAGGACTTTCACCCCGGCGAACGGTAGGGACGAGTCAGCGGCCGTATCGGCCGGCCAGAGCCCACGGGATTGTGCGCCGACCGGCTTCGCCGATGGCTTGGAGAAACGAAACGGCAGGCCCGGACGCCGAAAAGACCAACCCTCTCCACCGGCGTCGACGAAGAAGCCCCGCTGCACATACTGGGGACACTCCAATGTAGTGGCGCCATCTGCCACCGGCGCCGCCGGAATACGCAGTGCCTGACTCAGTTCGACGATTTCGGCGACGGTTCGCGCGTTCAACCAAGGCTGAGCCGCCGCGAAGAATTCGTCACGCTCGGGTCCGCCCATCTGAATGGCGTACTGCTGCTCGCCGAACTCCGGCAGTTCGAGCATCGCGCACACGTCGAGCCAATGCTGCCCGGTCAGGCAGTTGATCCCGACCCAGCCGTCGCCCGCCCGGACCACACCGAGCATCGGGGTCGAGCGGGTGTTGGTCGGCAGGCCAAGCTCGCGCGTTCGTTCGGCCATGAGCATCGGGTAGGGCAGCGTGGACAGCAGCGCCTCAAAAACCGAGACGTCGACCTCGATTACCCGATCCCGGGATGCGATGCGCAGCGCCGTCAACGCGCCCAGCGCGGCGTAACCGCCCGCAACATATTCGGCGATCCGGGCACCTGCCTGCACGGGAGGGCGGTCCGGATCGCGCGCTGAAATCCAGCCTGACGCGGCCTGCAAGGTCAGCGACGTGGCCACCCGATCACGAAACGGCCCGTGCTGCCCGAAGTTGGAGATGCGCACCACGACCAGGCGCGGGTTGATCTCCTGCAGTACGTCCATGCCGAGTCCGGCGTTGTCGAGGGTTCCGGGAGCCAGCCCGTCGATCAGGACATCGGCATCACCGATGAGCTCGCGTGCGGCCGTCGCCTGATGCTTGCCGGCGTTGAGATATTCGAACAGCCCGCAGCGATCGGGGTCGGGTTGGCCACCGGGGAAAGGCCCCCATTGGCGCAGCGAATCACCCTCCGGCCCTTCGATTTTGGCGACGTCAGCGCCGAGGTCGACGAACAGCTTGCCACAATAGGGGCCTGAGATCTCGTTAGCGATCTCGACGACACGAAGCCCGTTGAGGGCGCCGGTCATAGGCGCCACTCCTTGATGCCGGCTGCGCCGGCATCTTCGTCGACGGCGCGCGTCACGCCGGCAGTCCCATGGCTTTCGGCTCCATGTACTGACGAATTCCGATGATCCCGCCGCTCTCCCGGCCGATCCCGCTCTGGTTGAAGCCGCCGAACGGCGCACCGCCGGGACCAAAACCGTTGACCGCGATCTGCCCGGTGCGCACCCGGCGGGCCACCGCGACCGCACGGTCCACATCGGTGCCCCACACCGCACCGGAAAGCCCGTATTGCGAGTTGTTGGCAATCCGCACCGCGTCGTCGTCGTCGACATAGCGCAGCACCGACAGCACCGGTCCGAATACTTCTTCTTGGGCGATGGTCGCATCCGGCGTGACCTCGGTCAGGATCGTCGGTTCGAAGTAGAAGCCGGTGTCCAAGCCGGCCGGCCGCCCGCCACCGGTCACCAGCTTGGCACCGTCGTCGAGCGCCTGGTCCACGTGTGCCTGAACGCGTTTCAGCTGTGCGGCGCTGATCAGCGGACCCATTTGCACGTCGGGATCGGTTGGGTCGCCGACCTTTACGGCCCGAGCCAGCGCGACTAGCCGATCGACCACCTCGTCATGGACGGAGTCGGGAAGCAGCATCCGGCTGTGCAGGATGCAGGCCTGCCCGGCGTGGAACGAGCAGGACTCGAAGAGCATCCGCTGCAACGTCTCGTCGCTCAGCGCGACGTCGTCGAGCACGATGCTGGCCGACTTGCCACCGCACTCCAGCAGCAGCCGCTTCATACTGCCGCCGGCCGCTGCCATCACGTCCCGGCCGACCACCGAGCTTCCAGTGAAGCTGACCATGTCGATGCGCGGGTCGACGGTCAGCAGCTTGCTGGACTCGATATCGGACGGCGTCACGACATTGACCACGCCAGGCGGAATGTCGGTGTGCTCGTTGATGATTCGCGCCAGCGCAAGACCAGCAAGTGGGGCCAGTGGTGAGGGTTTGAGCACGACGGTGTTGCCCGCGGCCAGTGCTGCGCTCACCTTCATGACATTCAGATAGTGCGGGAAGTTCCACGGCGTCAGAATCGACACCACCCCGAGTGGCTCATAGCGCAGCAACGTGGTTCCGGCCGCGCCGTACGCGTCGATCTGCTCCTCGACCGGATGGCTGGCCAGTTCCGCGATGTTCAACGTGGTAAACGCTGCCCCGTCGATGTGGATGACTCGCTCGTTGGCGGTGCAACCCCACTCCAATTGACCCAGCGCGTAGAACTCGTCCGCGTGCTCCAGCAACGCCGCACCGAGCTGGTTGAGCCAGCTCGCCCGCTGCTCGGGTCCCGCGTCGGCCCACGGCCCGGCGTCGAACGCGGCCCGGGCGGCCGCGATCGCGCTCTCTACCTGGGCCGGACTCGGGTCAGGAGCGGAGGCGATAACCGCCTCGGTGGCCGGATTGATGTCGTCGTAGCGGCCGTTCTCGGGTTCGACCCACTGCCCGTCGATGTAGACCGCGTAGCTGTCGATGAGTGAGCGTTGTTCAGCCATGTTGATTCCTTCGGACGGTCTGGCGGCTCAACGTTTGGTGTACACCTGTCGGCCTGCTGTCGTCAATGGTCAAGATCGGGCTCCGACTACCGCGTGCCTATTTCTGCTTGACGGCAAGCATATTGACATTGCCGGTACCGCCAGAGTAAACAGAGTGCACCGGACAGATCGTATGAAAATGTATGACCGCCGTGGTGTACCGAGGGAGGCCCGTGCACGCGAAGTCTTCGTCGGCCATCCCGCTGCACTCCCCCGACTTCTACGCCGGCGATCCTTATCCGGCCTACCGCGAGCTGCGCGCAACGGCGCCCGTGTGCTGGAACGATGTCACCAAGTTCTGGGCCTTGCTCAAGTACGAGGACATCCGCTTCGTGTCGAGCAGCCCGGCTCTGTTCACCTCGACCAAGGGCATCACCATTCCGGATCCGGCAATGCCGAGCCCGGTGCAGGAGGGCAACCTGATCTTCAGCGACCCACCGCGGCACCGGCAGCTGCGCAAGCTGATCAACTCGGGGTTCACCCGGCGGCGGGTGGCCGTGCTCGAACCGAAGATTCGCGAGATCGTCCGTGGGATTCTCGACGGCATCGAACCCGGCTCGGTGCACGAGTTCGCAGAGGAGATCGCCGCTCCGCTGCCCACTCGCATGATCGCCGAGCTGATCGGCGCCCCGCCCGACGACTGGGAGCAGTTCCGCGCATGGTCGGATGCGGCCACCGGAACCGCCGACCCCGAGATCGAACTCGACTCGTTCGTGGCGATGGGACAGCTCTTCGAGTACTTCCAGAAGTTGATCGCAGCCCGCCGGGCCGAACCGCGAAACGACCTCCTGTCGGTCCTTGCCGAAGCCGAGATTGACGAACACCGGTTGACCGACGAAGACCTGCTCAACTTCGCGTTCCTGCTGTTGGTGGCCGGCAATGAGACCACCCGCAATCTGATCGCGCTGGGCACCCTGGCGCTGATCTCGCACCCCGACCAACGCCGCCTGCTGGTCGAGAATCCCGCGTTGATCCCGGGTGCGGTCGAGGAGATGCTGCGGTGGAACAGCCCGGTGGTCCACATGGCACGCACCGCAGTGGCCGATGTGGAAATCCGTGGCCAGCGGATCGCCGAGGGCGACGTGTTGGTGATGCTGTACGGGTCGGCCAACCGGGACGAAGACGTATTCGGTAGCGATTCAGAAGAATTCAAGGTAACTCGGCACCCGAACCCACACATCGCGTTCGGGTGCGGTGAACATTCGTGCGTCGGCGCCCAATTGGCGCGTCTGGAGGCGACGGTGATGTTCGAGGAGCTGCTGGACCGCTTCCCCAAGCTCGAGCTGGTCGGTGACGTCGACCGGATGCGGGCCACCATGGTGCCCGGGGTCAAGCGAATGCCGGTCCGGCTGGGGGCCTAATGCGACTCGACTACACCCCCGAGCAAGAGCAACTGCGCGACGAGATCCGCGCGACCATGGAAAAGGTCATGACGCCGGAACGGCGGGCCGCCGTCAGCGAACGCATGGAGGGCGGTCCCGCGGTACGCGAATGCGTACGCGCTCTGGCAGCTGCGGACCTGCTCGGCGTCGGTTGGCCCAAAGAGTTTGGTGGACGCGGTTTCTCGGCGATCGAGCAGTTCATCTTCGCCGAAGAGGCGAGACGAGTCAACGCGCCTATCCCGCTGGTGACCCTCAATACGGTCGGCCCGACCCTCATGCACTTTGGCACCGAGGAACAAAAGCGGACGTTTCTACCGGCAATCCTGGACGGCAGCATCGAGTTCGCGATCGGCTACTCCGAACCGGAGGCCGGCAGCGACCTGGCCTCGCTACGCACCACCGCGGTCCGCGACGGAGCCGAGTGGGTGATCAACGGCCAAAAGATGTTCACCAGTGGCGCCGCCTACGCCGACTACATCTGGCTGGCCGCGCGCACCGATCCAAACGCCAAGAAACACAAGGGCATTTCCATCTTCATCGTGCCCACCTCGTCGCCCGGATTCTCCTACCAGCCGCTGCAGACCATGCCGGGCGTCTCCACCTTCTACTCGTTCTACGACCATGTGCGGGTCCCGGCGAACGCGATCGTCGCCGGTGAAAATCAGGGCTGGCAGCTGATCACCACCCAGTTGAACTTCGAACGGGCCGCCCTGGGCAACCTCGGCGCACTCGAGCCATTGTTCGAGCAGACGCTGGAGTGGGCAACCAGCACTGAGCTCGACGGCGGTCGCGTCATCGACCAGCCCTGGGTGCAGTCGACCCTGGCCCGGGTCGAGGCGCAGGTCGCCGCCTACAAACTGATGAACCTTCGGGTTAACGCTGCGATGGCCCAAGGCGGGGGGAACATCGGGCTGAAGATGGGCGAAGCCTCGGCCGTGAAAGTATTCGGTACTGAGCTGACCCAGAAGGTCGCCGGCCAGCTGCTGGAAGTGCTTGACCACAACGGGTTACGGCGCGGCGCCGATGCGCCGCTGCGTGGCGCGCTGGAGTCGGCCTACCGCGTTGCGGTCATTAGCACATTCGGCGGTGGCGCCAATGAGATTCAACGAGACATCATTGCGATGGCCGGATTGGGCATGCCGCGGGCACCACGTGACCTGCGCGCGACGGACAAGTCAGGAGGACCAACTCAGTGACCGACTCAGATACCGAGTTCCGTAAGAAGCTGAAAGCGCTTGTCGGCCAACCCACCGGCGGTGCCGGAAAGCCGTCAGTGGCGCCGGATCCGGTCAATCAACCAATGATCCGGCACTGGGCGTACGCGCTCGCCGACATGAATCCCGTCTACCTCGACCCGGAGTTCTCGGCCGCGTCGCGGTTCGGCGGCATCGTGTCACCGCCGGTCATGCTGCAAACCTGGACGATGCCGTCGCCGAAACTGGAGGGCATCAGCGAGCGCGGCGGTGCGCCGATGGAGATCACGAACAATCCCACGGCGTTCCTCGATGAGGCCGGATACAGCAGCACGGTGGCGACCAATTCGGAGTTCGAAATCGAGCGCTATCCCCGGCTCGGCGACGTCATCAGTGCCACGTCGGTGTTCGAAGACGTCTCCGACGAGAAGAAGACAGCGAAGGGGACCGGCTTCTTCCTGACCTGGTTGATCACCTACACCGATCAGAACGGTGAAGTGCTGGGGCGCCAGCGATTCCGCGTGCTGCGATTCAGGCCGGCGAGCTGATGGCAACCCGACTCGCTCCGACGATCAGCCCGGACACCGAATTCTTCTGGAACGGGCTGCGCGACCACAAGCTGCTGATCCAACGCTGCAGCGGATGCGGAACGTTGCGCAACCCGCCGCGGCCGATGTGCCCGAATTGCCGCTCCCTGGAATGGGAACCCATCGAGGCGTCGGGCCGAGGGACTGTCTACAGCTACGTGATGCCACACGAGCCAAGATTTCCCTTCTTTGACTATCCCTACATCGTCGTGCTGGTCCAGCTCGCCGAAGGCATCCGGCTGGTGTCGAACCTGTGTGAGATCGACCCGGCTGACGTCACGGTCGGGATGCCGGTCGAGGTGTTCTACCAGACTTTCGACGGAGCCGACGGAGACCTTGTGCTGCACCAGTTCCGCCCCGCTGCCGAATGACCGGGTGACCTTTCCATGGACTTCACGTTCACCGAAGAGCAAGAGAGCATCAGCAAGCTGGCTCGCGACCTGTTCGAGCGGCGAGCAACCCCGGAGCGACTTACCGAACTCGAAGCCGGCAATTCCCGGTACGACACCGCGCTGTGGAAAGAACTCGCCTCCGTCGACCTGCTGGGCGTCGCGTTGCCGGAATCGGTCGGCGGCTCGTGCGTTTCAGGCGATGGCTTCCTGGAACTCGCGGTGTTGCTGGCCGAAGTGGGCTGGGGCGTGGCGCCGGTGCCCGTTTACCCGACGCTGCTGCTGGGCGCCGACTCGATCGCCCGCCACGGGACCGTCGAGCAACAGCAACGCTTCCTGCCCGGCGTCATCGAAGGAACCCGCATCCTGACCGCGGGTCTACAGGAGCCGGGCCGCTCCGACCCGACGAACCCCGCCGCCACCGCTAGTCGCGACGGCCCGAACTGGCGGCTGGACGGCACCAAAGAGCTAGTGCCGGCGGCCCAGCTAGCCGACACCGTGCTGATTCCCGTCGCGATAGATGACGGGGCTGTGGGCCTGTTCCTGCTGACGACCGACGCCCGCGGCGTCGACATCCGGCCGGTGGCCACCACCACTCGCGAACCACATGCCGACGTATTCCTCGACGGTGCAACGGTTTCCGCTGCAGACCGGCTCGAAGGGCCCGGCGATCTGGTCAATTCGCTTTACACCCGCGCGCTGGTCGGCCTGTGCGCGATCCAGCTGGGCGTGTCCGACCGCGCCTTACGGATGGCTGCCGAATACACCACCGGGCGTGAGCAATTCGGCCGTCCAATCGGCAGCTTCCAGGCGGTGCAGCAGCGGATGGCTGACGGATTCATCGACGTCGAGGCGATCAGGTGGACCACTTGGCATGCGGCCTGGCTGATCGCGGAAGGACGGCCCCCTGACCAAGCCGCCCGCGCAGCACGCATCGCGAAGTTCTGGGCTGCCGAGGCCGGCGCCCGGGTCGCCGCCACCACCCAACACGTGCACGGCGGGATCGGGATCGACATCACCTATCCCCTGCATCGCTACTTCTTATGGGCCAAACAGAACGAACTCACCCTGGGTTCGGCTTCCCAGCAGCTGGCTCGCCTTGGAAGCACTTACCCAGAAGACCCGGAAGGACGGCTATGACGACAGCCAAGACCCGTGCCACAACCCTGCAGTGGAGCGACATCGAGGTCGGTGACGAGGTGACGCCACTCGAGATTCCGATCACCACCACCATGATCGTCGCTGGCGCGATCGCGTCGCGTGACTTCATGCCGGTGCACCACGACCGCGACTACGCCAACAAGCAGGGTTCGCCCAACCTGTTCATGAACATCCTGACCTCCAATGGATATTGCGTGCGCTTCCTCACCGACTGGGCAGGACCCGAAGCGATGGTCACTAAGCTGTCGATTCGCCTAGGCGTGCCGTGCTTTCCGGACGACCCGCTGCGCTTCACCGGCAGCGTGACCGGCAAAAGCGAAGGATCGGACGGTGAGAACTTCGTCGAGGTGACCTTCAAGGCATCCAACAGCCTCGGCGATCACGTCTCCGGCACCGCCGTTCTCAGCCTGCTCGACGGAGCAGGCGCATGAGCGGTTCGCTGCCCGGCAGCTGCGCCATTGTGGGCATCGGCCAAACCGAGTTCTCCAAGGAATCCGGGCGTAGCGAGCTGCAATTGGCGTGCGAGGCGGTCAGTGCCGCACTCGACGACGCCGCTCTGGCCCCCAGCGACGTCGACGGCATGGTCACCTTCACGATGGACTCCAGCGACGAGATCGACATCGCCCGCAATGTGGGCATCGGCGACCTAAGCTTCTTCAGCCGAGTCCATCATGGCGGCGGGGCGGCAGCGGGCACGGTGGTGCACGCGGCGATGGCCGTCGCGTCCGGCGTTGCCGATGTGGTGGTGTGCTGGCGCGCCTTCAACGAACGTTCCGGCTTTCGCTTCGGCGGTAGCGGACGCACCAGCGCGGAGACGCCGCTGTTCATGGCGCACTACGCGCCGTTCGGATTGCTCACTCCCGCAGCGTGGGTCGCGATGCACGCGCAGCGCTACATGTCGACGTACGGGGTCACCAACGAAGACTTCGGCCGCATCGCCGTCGTGGACCGTCTGCATGCGGCCAAGAACCCCGACGCGTGGTTCTACCAGCGTCCGATCACATTGGAAGACCATCAGAATTCTCGCTGGATCATCGAACCGGTTCTGCGACTGCTCGATTGCTGCCAGGAAAGCGACGGCGGCGTCGCGCTGGTGGTTACCAGCGCCGAACGCGCCCGCGACTTGCGGCAGCCGCCGGCGATCATCACCGCAGCCGCCCAGGGCGCAGCCGCTAACGGTGAAATGATGACCAGCTACTACCGCGACGACATCACCGGGCTACCGGAGATGGGCGTGGTCGCAGACCGGCTGTGGCGTGATTCGGGGTGCAAGCCACAAGACATCCAAACCGCTTTCATCTACGACCATTTCACCCCGTTCGTGTTCACCCAGTTCGAGGAACTCGGATTCTGCGGTCGTGGCGAAGCCAAAGACTTCGCCACGGTCGAACGGCTGTCGCTGGGTGGGGAACTGCCCATCAACACCAACGGCGGACTGCTTGGCGAGGCCTACATCCACGGGATGAACGGCATCACCGAAGGCGTGCGCCAGATACGCGGAACCTCGTACAACCAGGTCGACAACGTCGAGCATGTCCTGGTCACGTCGGGCACCGGGGTGCCCACCAGCGGTCTGATTCTGGCGCCGGACAGGTAGGGAATACCGTCATGCCGAAGATCGCATTGCTGACCGCAGTCGGCGGACCGATTGAGCTCGCCGAGTTTCCGCTCACCGCGCCGGCACCGGGTACCGCGGCGCTGAAACTGCGGATGGCCGGAATCTGCGGATCTGACTTGCACATCTTCCGCGGCGATCTCCCCCTGTTCTACCCGTTCGCGATGGGCCACGAAATGGTCGGCGAAATCGCCGAACTCGGCGACGGACTGACTACCGACGCGACCGGCAAGCCGCTGGCGGTGGGTGACCGTGTGGTCACCCCTTACTTCTGGTTGTGCGGCCAATGCCACGCGTGCGCACGCGGCCGGCCGCACGCCTGCCAGAACCTGATGGCGGGCGAGTTCCGCACCCACGACCAAGCCCCGCACTTCGTCAGCGCACACGGCGAGTACTACTACACCACCCGCAGACAGCCGTTGTATAAGGTGCCCGAGGACCTGACCGACGAAGCGGTCGCGCCGCTCAATTGCGCTCTGGCCCAAGTGCTGTTCGCGCTGCGAGACGTTCGGCTGGGCGACACCGTCGTGATCCAGGGCGCGGGTGGGCTGGGCATCAACGCCGCCGCCGTCGCGCACACCGCGGGCGCCGCGGAGGTCATCGTCATCGACAAGCTCGCCGAGCGGCTCGACGTCGCGTCGGATTTCGGTGCCACGCAGTGCATCGACGCCAGCGACATCTCGACCGCGGAGATCACCGAACAGATCCACCAACGCACCGGCGGCATCGGCGCCGACTGGGTGCTCGAAGTCGTCGGCGCTCCGGGCGTCATTCCTGACGGTATCGGCTTCCTGAACAACGGGGGAACGTTGCTCGAGGTCGGCAACATCGGAACGGGACGCACCTTCGAGCTCGATCCCAGCGTTCTGGTCTACGGCAACAAATCGGTGCGCGGCGTGATGCTCTACGACCCGGTCACCCTCGCGATCGGCTTGTCGTTTCTGCAGCACACCAGTTTTCCGTTCAGCCGGCTGATGCCCAAGCCGTTCCATCTCACTGACGTCAACGCCGCATTCGAATCAGCCAATGCCGGGTTGGTGCCCAGAGGCGCTTTGGTTCCCTGATGACTCAAGCTTCTGCGTTGACTCAGGCGACGGATACCCGCGAGCTGATCGTGGAGTCCGCCTACACCTGCTTCCGCAAGCAAGGACTGCAGAAGGCCACAATTGTCGACATCGCCAAGATGGCGGGTGTCTCCCGCAGCACAATCTACGAGTATTTCCGTGACAAGGCCGCCATCGTCGAAGCATGCGCCGAACACGCTTCCGAGCAGTTCTATCGCCAAATGTCCATGGCGATGGACCGCGGTAGCTCGCTGGAGGACAAGCTCAGCCGCGCAGCGGTGTTCGTGACCCAGGCACGACGGGTCATCGCCTCCGAGAAGTACTTCGACGAAGAGGCGATCAGCCTGCTGCTGACCAAAGATGCCGCCGTCTTGCTGCGCGAATGCGTGGACTTCCTCGCGCCTCACCTCGCCGCGGCCAGGCTCACCGGCGAAGTTCGCAAAGACCTCGACATCCAGTCCGCCGGAGAATGGTTCGCGCGCATACTGTTCTCGCTGTTCAGCACGCCGTCATCGACACTGGACATGGACGACCCCGATGTCGTCGCGGACTTTGTGCGCGCGCACCTGGTTCGAGGGTTCGCCAACGAACGCCCACGGGCAAGGCGAGCAGTCGACGCGCGGTAACCGCCTGCCCGGACATGGCCCGATGGCACGCCGATCGAGGACTAATGGCCCTGCCGCAGGCAGCGCCGCCGGATAACCCTTGATGGCAGGTACAGATCGGAGGTCGAAAGATGCCTGCCACCGCGGTGAAAGTCGAAGTCATCGAGGATGCGGTGCGGTCAGCATGCCGCGCCCCGTCACTGCACAATAGCCAACCCTGGCAGTGGGTGTTCGATGGCGGTCAACTTCAGTTGTTCCTCGATCCAAGTCGAGTCACGAACACCGATCAGTCCGCGCGAGAAGCGCTGATCAGCTGCGGCGCGACCCTCGATCATCTTCGGGTGGCGATGGCCGCGGCCGGTTGGCGGTCGCACGTCGAACGGTTTCCAAGTCCGAACAACCCGAATCACCTGGCGTCGATCCAATTCACCCCGATCGACGCCGTGACTGACCAAGATCGACGTCGCGCCAACGCCATCTGGGCACGCCACACCGATCGGTTGCCGTTCAGCGGACCAACGGACTGGCAATCCTTCGAACCGGTGGTGAAAAGCGCGGTCGACGAAGCCGCCGTGCACCTGGACATCCTCTCCGACGATGCGCGTCCCCGAATCGTGGAGGCAGCCCAGATCGCCGAGTCGTTACGGTTTTACGACATTCCTTACAACGACGAACTCCACTGGTGGACAGCACCATTCGAGGCATCAGAGGGTATTCCCTACAGTGCGCTGGTTTCGGCCGCCGAGGGTGACCGAGTCGGGATAGACCGGGTGTTCCCGATCACCCATCAGCCCGAACGGCGCGCCGCAATTCCCGAAGACCACGCGAAGATCCTGCTGCTGTCGACCGACGGCAACGGTCGCGCCGACGCATTGGCTTCCGGCGAAGTGCTCTCCGCCGTCTCGCTGGAATGCACGATGCACGGCCTCGCCACCTGCCCGGTAACGCACCTCACTGAGCTCCACGTCACCCGCGAACTCATCCAGTCGCTGATGGATCACGAAGCGGTACCGCAGGTCCTGCTCCGGGTGGGCGTGGTGCCAGTCACCGAGAAAGCACCGCCGCCCACGCCGCGGCGGCACCTCTCTGAAGTACTTCGGCTGGAAAGTTGACGGGAACGAGCGATGCACGATTCGAACACACCACAATCCGCTGTCGTAGTCGGCATCGACGGCTCTGAGGCCGCGATCCAAGCCGCGCGATGGGCAGTCGATGAAGCTGTCAGTCGAGAGATCCCGCTCCGCCTGGTCCAGGTGATCCCCGAACAGGTCGAGCCCGCCCCGCTGGCGTCCGTCGGCAATGTGGGGATGGAACGCGAATATGCGGAGACCGCGCTCAGGATCGCCAGCGCTGCGGTGGAAGCCACCGGGAAACCCGTCAAAGTCGAAACTGGAATTCTGCGGGGCGATCCCGCAGCGATGCTCATCGCCGAATCCCGCGACGCCGAGATGGTCTGCGTGGGTTCGGTGGGAATCGGACGCTTTGCGCGCGCATTCCTGGGTTCCACGGCTGCCGAGCTGGCCGAGGCCGCTCATTGCCCGGTCGCGATCATCCGCACCCAACAGAGCCAGCTGAAGCACGACAGCGCGTTGATCGTGGTCGAAGTCAGCGAATCACCCGATAACAATCACGTGGTCGAGCAAGCGATGGCTGAGGCTCAGTTGCGCCACGCACCGGTACTTGCCCTCGGAGTGTTGCGAAAAGACACCGGTGACATGCCCAGCGACGAGCTGAAGCGACGGGTGGAGTGCTGGGGTCGGCGCCACCCTGGCGTGAACATCTACGCCGGTGCCACCCGAGCCGACATTGCAGACTTCCTTGCCGTTATGGACAAAACGATTCAGCTCGCCGTAATCGGCAGCACCGACGCTGACCAAGTCGCGCGTCTCATTGGGCCACATCGCCACCCCAGTCTCGGGCATGCAGAGTGCTCGGTGCTGATTGTCCGGTCCTAATAGGAACTAAGCGAAATCCCGAGGCGGCCGATCATGACCGAAAGCGAGCTCGTGCACGACGTATTCACCTCGACGCTTCGAGATGGTGCCGTGGTGTCGTTGCGGCGGCTGGAACCTACGGATATCGACGCAGTGATCGCCCTTCATGACGCGCTCAGCGAGCGCGAACGCTACCTGAGATTCTTCACGATGCATCCGCTGTATTTGAAAAAGCTGGCTGCCAAACTCACTGACGACAACGGGCAAAACTACGCACTGGGCGCCTTCGAATCCGGAACGTTGATCGGCGTCGCAAACTACGCGATGTGCGGTAAGCCGGCAACGGCGGATGTCGCTGTGGTCGTCGCGCACAAAGACCACCTACGCGGAGTAGGGACAGCGTTACTTGGGCGGCTCGCACGGGTTGCCCGTGACAACGGAATTCAGCACTTGGTCGCTGACATCTTGACGACCAATGACTTGATGTTCAAGGTGCTCCACGATGCAGGCCTGCATCCGCAGCAGAAGAGCTATGACAGTGGTGTGGTGCATCTGGACATCGACTTGACCGCAATCGCAGTCAGGTCCGACTGAGCCGATAGTGTCCTCGGCAACCCTTGGAAACCAACGCATCTGGGAGAAGCCATGTCGTCACGCAACGCACATTTGGGAATTGTCGTCGGTGTGGACGACTCCCCGGCCGCCAAAGCGGCGGTGGAGTGGGGGGCGCGGGAGGCTGAATTGCGTCGCATCCCGCTGACCCTCGTACACGCGATTTCGCCGAACTTAACGTCGTGGTGGGATACGCCGTTGCCGCCGGGGTTGGCGCAGTGGCAGCAGGATCACGGCCGCCGACTAGTTGAGGATGCAGTCAAGATCGTTGAAAAGACTTGCTATCACGGCGGTCCCACGGCGATCCACACGGAGGTCTTGCCGTCGGCTGCCGTTCCCACGCTGATTGACCTGTCTAAAGACGCCGAGACGGTAGTTACCGGTTCCTACGGCGACGGGAGCTGGCCTGCCCGGCTGCTCGGATCAGTCGCTTCCGCGCTATTGCGTCACGCGTATTGCCCAGTTGCGATCGTCCACGATCGGGACCCGTTGACGCCGCATCACGGTCAGGCACCAGTATTGGTCGGCATCGATGGCTCGCCCGCAGCTGAGTTGGCGACTGCGATCGCATTCGACGAGGCTTCGCGTCGCAGAGTGGGGTTAATTGCTCTGTACGCCTGGAGCGATGTCGACGTCTCGGAGTGGCCCGGCCTCGATTGGCCGGCAGCGAAGTCGATGTCCGAACATGTAATCGCCGAGCGCCTGGCGGGTTGGCAGGACCAGTATCCCGATGTGAAGGTGCGTCGGATCGTCGTCCGCGATCAGCCCGCACATCAGCTTGTCACACATTCAGCGGAAGCCCAGCTGCTCGTGGTCGGCAGTCGCGGCCGCGGCGGATTCGGAGAAATGCTGGTGGGTTCGGTAAGCGAAAGCGTTGCCCAAATGGCAAGTACGCCGGTGATCGTGGTGCGCCAGTCGGGGCCCTAAGCTTGCGCTTCATGACCGCGTCGCCAGCTGCTGGGCTGGCACCTGCCGACGTGGCAGAGCGGGTTGCTGACGGTAGGGTCAACGACCTTCCGATCCGGGCTACCCGCAGCGTGGCCGACATCGTCCGGTCCAATGTCTTTACCCGGATCAACGCGATCCTGGCCGTGTTGTTCGCCATCGTGCTGGCGACCGGTTCGTTGATCAACGGGCTCTTCGGGCTTTTGATCATCGTGAACAGCGTCGCCGGTATGGTGCAGGAGCTGCGGGCCAAGCAGACGCTGGACAAGTTGTCTATTCTCGGCCAAGCCAAGCCGCTGGTCCGCCGGGCAGACGGAACACGTGCGCGGCCGCCCAACGAGGTGGTTTCCGACGACATCATCGAATTGGGTCCCGGCGATCAGATCGTGGTCGACGGGGCGGTGATCGAGGGCGCCGGGTTAGAGGTCGACGAGTCGCTGCTTACCGGCGAGGCCGACCCCGTCTTAAAGCACACCAATGACACGGTGATGTCCGGCAGCTTCGTCGTCACCGGCACCGGTGCGTACCGTGCAACGGAAGTAGGACACGAAGCCTATGCAGCCAAGCTCACCGCCGAAGCCAGCAAATTCAGTCTGGTGCGCTCGGAGCTGCAGGCCGGAATCAACAAGATTCTCCAATTCATCACCTACCTGCTGATTCCCGCCGGCGGACTGATTATCTACACGCAGCTGTTCACCACCCATGCCGGCTGGCGGCAGTCGGTGCTGCGCGCGGTGGGAGCGCTGGTTCCGATGGTCCCCGAGGGCCTGGTGCTGATGACCTCGATCGCGTTCGCGGTGGGTGTCGTTCGCCTGGGGCGCCGTCAGTGCCTGGTGCAGGAGCTGCCGGCCATCGAGGGTCTGGCGCGGGTCAACGTGGTGTGCGCCGACAAGACCGGCACGCTGACCGAGAACCGGATGCAGGTAGCTGACCTGCAGGTGCTCGATTCTCGGGTCGGCATCGACACGATCATCGAAACATTGGCGTCGATCGCTGCCGACGACGCACGCCCCAACGCCAGCATTGCGGCGATCGCGGAGGCTTACCGCAACCCGCCGGGCTGGACCGTCACTGCGACCGCGCCGTTCAAGTCGGCCACGAAGTGGAGCGGGGTGTCTTTCGGCGAGCACGGCAACTGGGTTCTCGGCGCCCCGGACGTGCTACAGGATCCGTCGTCGACGGCTGCCCGGCGGGCCGAGGCCGCAGGTTCACAGGGGCTGCGTGTGCTGCTACTCGGGTCAACCGACCTACCGGTCGACCATCCCGACGCACCGGTCCGAGTTGTCCCCGTCGCTCTGATAATGCTGGAGCAAAGGGTGCGCCCGGATGCTCGCGACACCTTGAATTACTTTGCTGATCAGGGCGTTTCGGTCAAGGTGATTTCGGGTGATAACGCTGCGTCGGTGGGCGCGGTGGCATCGAAGCTTGGTCTTCGCGGGGAAACGATCGACGCTCGGGAGCTACCCACCGACCCGGATGAGCTGGCTGAAACCGTCCAGAATTACACCACGTTTGGCCGCGTGCGCCCAGACCAGAAGCGTGCGATGGTGCGCGCCTTGCAATCCCGCGGCAGCACGGTTGCGATGACCGGTGACGGTGTCAACGACGTGCTGGCGCTCAAGGATGCCGACATCGGGGTCGCCATGGGGGCGGGAAGCGCCGCGTCACGGGCTGTGGCTCAAATCGTGTTGCTAGACAACAAGTTCGCGACGCTACCGTACGTAGTGGGCGAAGGGCGTCGGGTAATCGGCAACATCGAGCGAGTATCCAACCTGTTCTTGACCAAGACCGTGTACTCGGTATTGCTGGCGTTGCTGATCGGCATCACCGGCCTCGCCGCGAAATCGTTGGGCATCAAAGCATTGATGTTCCCCTTCGAGCCGATCCAGGTGACGATCGCCGCCTGGTTCACCATCGGAATACCCGCGTTCATCCTTTCGCTGGCGCCCAACAACGAACGCGCACAGTCCGGTTTCGTCCGCCGGGTGATGACGGCTGCGATACCGAACGGGGCGGTTGCCGGCATCGCGACATTCGCGTGTTATCTGCTCGCCTTCCGGGGGGCTGCGGCGACCGCGGCCCAACAAACCCAGGCGTCAACGTCGGCGCTTATCACGCTACTGGTGATCGCGGTGTGGGTGCTGGCGGTGGTGGCCCGCCCCTACACCTGGTGGCGGGTGATGTTGGTCGCGCTGTCCGGCAGCGCGTACGTGGTGATTTTCAGCATCCCGCTCGCGCGCGAGCAGTTCATGCTCGATCCCTCGAACGTCGCGTTGACCGGCACCGCGCTCTTGATCGGTGTGTTCGGTGCGGCGATCGTCGAGGCTTTGTGGTGGTTGCGGGGATCGGCTGGCGGAGTGCCTCCTCGTTTGTGGCGCCAGCCGGAAGTTTGATTGCGCAAGCTGGGTTGCGCGTAACCCGTTCAATTGCTTAAACGTATGCTTGCCGGGCGAATTCAACAGACGTAATATTGCGGTCGCTCATTGGTTCGGCGGGCCGTTAGGGGCTGGGGCTCAGAGTCCCCTCCGCGTCCCAGGAAGCCATGTCATGACTACAAAATCTGAGGCCGAACAGGCCGATGAGGGCCAGCCGGCACAGCAGCCGCAAACATCCCCGCCCAAAGAACCTCAGGAGGTTAACCGCATCGCCGCGCTGCTGCGCGACCGTTTTGGGATCGAGCATTGACGACCTCGTCGATAAGCACCGGCTCCCGCCGCTGGCGGTCAGGCGAACGTGGATTCTGGCTTAGGCTCCGAACCGAACCGGAAACGGCGGCCGGTGATCGAAATCGGTTGAATGCGAACAAAGTGTTGCTTCAACGTCGCAGTCCACGGCAGCAGTTGGGCCCGCTCGGCCTCTTCAAGCTCCTCGGTGGTACGAAGCATGCGGCCGATGCCCTTGAGGATGACGCTCCAGCCTTCCGCAGCATTATGGTCGTCGGCCTCAAAAAGAATGTGACTGTTGATTGCGGTGCTGACCAACTTGGTGCCCTCCGCCGTGCGAAAGAGCACAGTACGGTGCTGGACAACGAAATTGACCGGGAAAATCTCGGGTTGGCCGTCGACGCTCGTGACGAGACGGCCTAACGCCACGCTTGCCAGCAGATCCCAACTTTCGGTCGCCGAAAGGATGGTGACAGGTTGACCGGTTTCGGACATATTGACACTCACCGACCTAGGGGACTGTAGCCCCGGTTGCTCGCTCACCTGCCCCACGCTACAACGGCTCTCGCCGGTTTAGCAGCGTCGTTCGGCCCCAACAGACGAGGACTTCCGACCCTGCCCACGCGTGCAAGCGAAGACCACAGTGAGCTAATGGAGCACTTAACGGCGCTTGATGCGAGTTTCTTGGAGGTTGAGGACTCCGACCCTCACGTGAACCTGGCAATTGCGAGCGTGTCGATCGTGGCCGGACCCGTTCCGCAATATGACGAGCTTGTCGCAGCCTTCGCCGAACGGGTACGTGCAATTCCCCGCTGCACCCAAGTGCTGCACACCCATCCGCTTGACCTCGGCTCGCCTGAATGGGTGGACGACGCACACTTTGACATATCGCATCACGTGCACCGCGTTGCATTGCCCGAGCCCGGCGATGACGCCGAGCTATTCAAGATGATCGCGACAGTTATGCAGCATCGGCTCGACCGTGAGCGCCCGCTGTGGGAGTGCTGGATTATCGAAGGCCTCACCGACAATCGGTGGGCGATCCTGATGAAACTCCACCACTGCATCGCCGATGGAATCGCCACAACCCAAATGCTGGCGAAGCTCAGCGATAGCGGCGTCGGCGATACTTTCGCGAAAAGCATTCGGGCTGTAAAGGAATCGGATAAGACCGCGCTGCGTTTGCCGCCGATAAGCATGAACCCCTTGACGTGGCTGGGCGGCATGTGGCGGACCGCGGTGGCAGGGGCCAATGTTGCTGAACACGCCGCAATGGGCGTCGCCGAGCTAACGGCGGGCTTGCTGAGCTCACCGCCCGAATCCTCGCTGAGCGGGCCGGTGACAACGATGCGACGATACGCCGCGGCAAAGGTCAGACTCGCTGAGATGCAGACGGTGTCCAGAGCGTTTGATGTGACGCTCAACGACGTTGCGCTGACTGCGATCACCGACAGCTACCGCAGTCTTCTACTGAGCCGTGGCGAACAGCCCCATCACGATTCGCTGCGCACCCTGGTTCCGGTGTCGGTCCGGTCGATGAAGGACTTCCAGCGAACCGACAACCGAGTCTCAGCGATGCTGCCGCTACTGCCCATCGACGAGGCCGACCCCGTCAAACAATTGGAACTCGTGCACTCACGGCTCATGACCGCTAAAAGCAGTGGCCAGCGCGAAGGCGCCACCGCTTTGCTGGCGGCGGTCAACAGCGTCCCGTTCACCTTATCGGCGTGGACCATGCGAATGCTGACCCGGTTGCCACAACACGCCGTCACTGCTTTGGCAACCAACGTTCCCGGGCCGCGTAGTCGCCAGCAGCTGATGGGTCGTGAGGTGCTGGAAATCCTGCCCGTACCACCGATTGCCCTCCAGCTGCGCACCGGCATCGCGATGGTGAGCTACGCCGACAGCTTCGTCTTCGGCATTACCGGCGACCACGACACCGCGCCCGACCTCGAGCAACTCGCCGCAGGCATCGAGCATGCGGTTGCGCAGCTGGCCGCCATCAGCCGAACTCGCCGACGCAAAGGCCGACGGACCAAGGCAGTTCAGAGCGCGTAGGCGCTTTGGCGGCGCTCCCTATCGGCGGGTTATCCGACCGTTAACAAATGACCTTGTCCCCTAGCCGGATGACTTTGGCCTCTCGTCAGCCCTAACGGCAGGTCGAAGAATTACTCAGAAATACCGAGGCTGTATCGGACTTCTCCCGGAAAGGAGTCGTCGATGTTTGAGCGAATGTCAGCGTTTCCATTTTCTACCTGGCGCCCCGAAGAACCCAATGATCTGGGCCACGGCGGATATTGAAGCCACCTAGCAAGCACCATGAGCGACAAAGATCTCAACGCTTCGGAACTCGCAAAGTGGGATCCTGTCTTCACCGCGCAGGCGACCAAGCTGGTCGCGCCGATCATCAATCGATGGTTCCGGGTAGAGGTGCGGGGCTTGGAATCCATACCGCCCGCCGGCGGGGTGTTGGTGGTATCCAACCATTCCGGCGGAGCGTTGACGCCTGATCCGCTCGTGTTCGGTCCGGCTTTTTACCACACGCTCGGGTACGACCGCCCGCTCTACATCCTCGCCCACTATGGCGTGTTCTTCACACCGTTGCGCAGATACTTGGGCCGGATCGGCGCCATCCATGCCACCCCCGAAAACGCTTCCAAGGCATTGCATTCCGGCGCGGTCGTGCTGGTGTACCCCGGTGGCGACTACGACGCGTACCGGCCGACGCGGAGCCAAAATGTCATCGACTTCAATGGCCACACTGGATATGTCAGGGTCGCCATCGAAACCGGCGCCCCGATCGTGCCCGTAGTATCGATCGGGGCCCAGGAAACCCAGCTCTTCCTGAGCCGCGGCGATCGGCTGGCAAAGCGACTGGGCCTGCACCGGATCAGGCTCGATATCCTGCCCGTCACAGTCGGTTTGCCGTTCGGTGTGACGATGTTCTTCCCGGCTAATCTCCCGCTGCCCACCAAGATCGTCAATCAGGTCCTCAAGCCGATCGACATCCGCACCCTGTTCGGTGAAAACCCCAACGTCGCCGAGGTCGACTCTTACGTCCGCTCGGTAATGCAGAACGCCCTGGACCGCCTTACCCGCGAGCGCCGATTCCCGGTTCTGGGCTGATCAAACCCAGCCAAGCCCACTAAGAGAATTCGACTGTACGGCCAGGCGTGAGCCGTTGGACTTGGCCGCGGCATTCGATGTCGATCACGCCGCTCCGTAGTAGACGAGATAGTCGACGTCGCCACTCACCTGGTAGTACTGCCACACGTTGTAGGCCACGGCGATGCCGCCGTCGTGGGCGCGTCCGCTGGGATCGGGGTTCCACCTGCACCAGCGCAATAGTGGAATCGAACACCGGCACGCCGTCAAGGTCGAAGATAACCGCGTCGTAGCAACGCGGGTCAATCGTCAGCGCCCGCAGCGCCGTTTGCGGCATCGCGTCCTCCTGGTTCGGGTGTGAACCGAACCGTGAAGACGACTGGGCGCGCTCCCTAGACATTGGTCCCGACGGCGCCGCCATTGGCCCCGCGTGCACTGGTATCACCCGCAGCAACTGTGACTCTGCGACGCTGCAGCACGCGCTGGCAGCGGTTCATCCGGTCGGGAGGCGTCGCAAAGAGTCCTATGCTCATGCGGTTGAGGACTAACGCCCCATGATCTGCGACGCGGTTCGGCCTAGCGTTCTTGTTTGACAAGGAGGAGCGCGAAATGTCATCACAGGCCAAGAAATACGGGATCATCGTCGGCGTCGACGGATCGCCCGCATCAAATACCGCTGTTTGTTGGGCCGCGCATGACGCGGTCATGCGCCACATTCCGCTAACGCTGATCCACGTGGTCAATCCCACGGCTTCGCCATGGTCACAAGCCCCGCTGCTGGATGAATTTGCGGTATGGCAAGAAAACGAGGGTCACAAGATCCTCGCAGACGCATTGAAGATCGCCCGTGATATCGCAAACGGTGAGCCCCGGATATCGATCGAGAGCGAATTGATGTTTTCGGCTACCGTTCCGACGCTCGTCAAGCTGTCCAAAGTGGCCGAGTTGGTCGTGGTAGGCAACGACGGCCGCGGCGCGTTGGCTCGCAGTTTGGTCGGTTCGACCAGTTCTGCGCTGGTGCGGCACGCACATTGTCCTGTCGCCGTCATCCGCGATGAGGAGCCGCGGATGCCACATCCGGCTCAGGCCCCCGTCCTCGTGGGAATCGACGGCTCACCGGCCTCAGCGCTTGCTACCGCAATCGCGTTCGACGAAGCGTCACGTCGTCACGTCGGCTTGATAGCACTGCACGCTTGGAGTGACAGGGAGATTTTTGAACTTCCAGGTTTGGACTGGTCGGCGGTAAAGGCCGAAGAAGAGCGCCTTCTGGCTGAGGGATTGGCGGGTTGGCAACAACGCTATCCCGACGTGACTGTCGATCGGCTCCTCGTTTGTGACCGACCGGCCCGTGTGCTCGTCGAAACATCCGAAGCCGCACAGCTTGTCGTCGTAGGAAGTCACGGACGGGGTGGCTTCACGGGCATGCTCTTAGGTTCAGTCAGCAACGCTGTCGTTCAATCCGTGCGTATGCCGGTGATCGTGGCCAGGCAGTCGTAATCCTTTCTCGACAAAGCAGGGGCACGCGTGAAACCGACCGACGATGCTCGCCCGATCGTGGTCGGGATCGACGGATCTACCGCGGCGATCAACGCGGCTCGCTGGGCGATCGATGAAGCGATCAGCAGGGCAGTTCCGCTGCGGCTGGTTCACGTAGTACATGCCGAGGCGGGGTCAAGCGCATCCAGCCAGGACGACCATCTGGCGACGCAATACGCCGAAACAGCCCTGCATGCGGCTCATGCCGCAATCCAAGCCAGCGGCAGGCCACTCAAGGTCCACACGGCAATTCGTCGCGGCCACATTGACTCCACCTTGATCGAGGAGTCTTGCCATGCAGCGATGATCTGTGTCGGGTCGGTCGGAATTGGACGGGCGGCCAGCCGGCTGCTGGGGTCGTGTGCGGTAGCGCTGGCAGAGCGGGCCCACTGCCCCGTCGCGATCATCCGCACCAACGGCGAACCGCGCGATGGCAAGCAAATCGTGGCAGTGGTAGATCGTTACCCCGACAGCGACGTTGTCATCCACCACGCCCTCGATGAAGCACGGCTGCGTAAGGCTTCCGTGCTCGCATTGGGGGTGAGGCGATGGAAAGTCGGGGCGATTTCCTGGCAACAGCTTGATCGGCGACTCGGCAACTGGCTACCACGCTATCCCGATGTGGCCGTAGACAAGTGCATCACCGACACCGCAACCGAGTACTTGGTGACCCGCAACGAACCCATTCAATTACTTGTCACCGGCGGGGCCGACGCCAATAAGCTAACCCGCCTGGTCGGTCCGCACGGCCACCCACTGGCTGCCTATCCAAACTGCTCGGTCCTGCTGGTCCGCCACCAACAGCCGAATTGACGAACGGCCCGAGGTGCCAGGACTTCCGTCCCTATCCGCGAGATGTGCGGAATGGTCGGATAACCCTGGGAGATTAATAGATCTCAACCACGTTGTCGGCGGCAGCTGACGGCGCCAGCCGGAGGTACAGGAATGAACTCTTCTCACCAGCCGCAGATCAGGACGCGCATGTTCGCCCGAGTGCTCGGCCCGTTCCTTGTGTTCGCTTGCGCCACCGCCGGGGCACGTGCCTCCGAGATGCCCGCGCTGATGAAAGATTTCACCGCGAACGCGCTGTGGTCATGGGTGGCGGGCGCGTTTGTGCTCATAGGTGGCCTTGTCATAATCGCTCTGCATTCGTATTGGCGCGGCCCGGCCGCCATCGTCGTCTCCATTATGGGTTGGCTTGTGACGCTGCGTGGGCTATTGCTGCTTGCTTTCCCAAAGGCGTTCATATCGATGGCTAATTCGGTGATCGGCATGGGCGCGCTTTGGCAGGCGGTGTGTATCGGTTTCGCATTGATCGGCTTGTACCTCACCTACGTCGGCTGGATGCCTCCATCTGAGCGATCGGCGCAGCGAGCGGCAGACGCAACAACCACGGATCTGCCACGCGCCGCTGATGAGCGCAATCGGAGAACTCACCGGCTTCCTGACCCGCGAGTCGAGCGCTTCACAGTCCACCCAGCCCAATGGTCTGGCTCATGAGGCGCTCACTCATGCCGCGCCGCACTGAACGCCGGCCACCGGCCGGCCACAGGTGAAGAGTTGCCATGAACGAGACGGCGAGTTTAGCCGAGGTCGACAACCGTGATCGCGTGATGATCAGCACCGAGTCGCAACGGGCGCGCCGGGTTGGCATGCTGGCTCTGGTCGGCGCGCTCGGATTGCTGATCCTGCTGCTCGCGCGCAATCACTACGCTGCCGACTGGTATACGGCGAGGCGACTGGCATGGTCGCTGTCACTCGCGCTGGCGGTGATATTGGCCGCGCGCGGCGTCCTGCTCGGTCGCCCCGTGACCATGGGCCACGCCACAACGGCGGCGGCGGTACTGGTGGCCGGATTGGGTAGCCACCTGCTGTCATTTCAGTTGCTCGGCGACGGACTCGTCGTAAGCGCCGGATGGGTGCTGACGTGGCCGGTGCCGTCGCGGCGGGACCCGACTGCGCTGGCGCGAGTGTGGCCGCTGATCGAAGCGACGCACGGTGATCCGCTCGCCCCGTTCGCCATGCAATCGTTGAAGAGCTACTACTTCAATGATCAAGGCACCGCGGCAATCGCCTACTGCGCGCGGCTTGGCCTCGCAGTTGTCAGTGGCGACCCCATCGGGCAGCGCAGCGATTTTCCGAAGCTCGTCGGTGATTTCGCCGCGATGTGTCGCAGCCGTGGCTGGCGCATCGTCGTGCTGGGCTGCGGTGAGCAATGGCTTGGGCTGTGGGGTGATCGCGCCGTGATCGGCCAATCGCTACGGCCAGTGCCCATTGGACGCGATGTGGTGATCGATGTGTGCCGGTTCGACATGGCCGGGCGAAAATACCGGAACCTCCGCCAGGCTGTGCAACGCACACACAACATCGGAATTACCACCGAGATAGTGTCCGAAGAGCGACTCGACGACATGCTCGCCGGCGAACTGGCCGAGGTGCTCTATGCGTCACACCGCAGGGCCCATGTCGAGCGCGGGTTCTCAATGATTCTCGACCATGCGCTCGAGGGGCGTTACCCGGGTATCAGGCTGATCATCGCGCGAGATAAAAGCGGGCTGGTGCAGGGATTCCAGCGGTACGCAACGGCCGGCGGCGGCAGCGACGTGACTCTGGATGTGCCTTGGCGCCGCCCGGGAGCACCAAACGGGATCGATGAGCGAATGAGCGTCGACATGATCGCGGACTGTAAACGGTCTGGCGGACAAAGGCTTTCGCTAGCATTCGGTGCGTTCCCTGAAATCTTTGAGAACGAGAACCGCAACATCTTCGAGGGCATCTACTACACGCTTATTCACCTGGGTCGCTCGCTGATCAAACTCGAGTCGCTGTATCGCTACCTTCGCAAGTTTCACTCGTTCGACGAACGCCGCTATGTGCTGCTCTCGCTACGGCACATACCAGCCGCATTGGTGGTTCTGCTGTCGCTGGAGTTCATCCCGCGACGACGGCATCTGCGGATTCGGTCGCACTTGCAGTCGCCGACTGCATAGGAATGCAGCGAACCTTCCCTGTTCGTCAGGTAACTCTGGCAACGTTGCGGCATGGCTGTCACCCAAACCCGTGAAGTCCTTATCGAGGCAACCCCGGACAAGATCATGCAAGTATTGTTCGACCTTGAGTCGTTGACGGAGTGGTCCTCAGCCCACAAGAAGGTCGAAATTCTCGAACGAGACGACCAGGGCCGCCCGAGCAAGTCTCGGCAAGTCGTCAAAATTGTGGGCGTTAGCGATGAGCAGGTGCTGGCCTACTCTGTGCACGACGACGGCGTGAGCTGGAAACTGGTCAGCGGTAAGCAACAACGTGCCCAGCGAGCCCGCTATACGTTGATGCCGGAGGGCGATTCCACCCGGGTCCGCTTCGAGCTCACCGTTGACCTTCTGGTGCCGCTGCCAGGATTTCTGATCAAAAAAGGCGCCAATGGTCTGATGGAGACGGCAACCGAGGGTCTACGTCAGCGAGTGCTAGAGGTCCAAAAACGCGACACATAGCCTCTGCCAAAGGAACCGTCGGCCCGAACGTCCAAAGGGGCATCTGGCCGGCGACAGCTGGCTAATAAAGGAACTCGGATGTTGAGAGGTCGTTCGTCTGCCGCTGCACCCGCCGTTTGATGCCAAGTAATGCTCCTCGCGTCATCAGCGCGACTGCTGGTCTAGCCAACTCTAAGGCGAAAACCTCGCCAGGGTGCCGCAAGCCAATCCGTACCCGCGCGAGGAGCCGGGAATGGTTAGCCCAACGCGGCTGAAGGTGGAATGACCACACTGCCATTGGCAGATTCGGCGAAGTGGCCCGAAGCACGATGCTCTGCTCGGGCGTGATCGCCTCCACGCGCAACGCCAGCCCATTGCGCAGCCCCATCCAGCCTTTCGCCGTGAGGCGAAAGACATCCCCCGCGGCGAGTCGCTGCGACTCGGGAGGAACTCGATCGGCGTTATGAACCAGAAGACCGATCAGGCCGTTCCGATCCTGACCCATATGCAACAGCCACGGCCAGATTGCGGATGGTGGAGCACCGATCCACACGGCTTCGGTCACCTGGATGACCGGGTCGCCGACCAACTCATCACCCGGCAACCGCACCTGACACTCCTCTTTAGTTGTGCCCCAGTTGCGGTAGTACCGTCGTGCGGCGTACAAGGCTGCGATGAGCGGCGCGAGCTGCGTAATTCGTTTCGGGGCAAGCGTCATCACACTAGTCTGCGTAGCAATGCGACGCTGTCGCCAGGGCCGTTGGTCCTCGGTGCGACGCCCTTGCCGAGGCAATAAGACCTGTTGGCCCAGGACTGGCTGGAAAAGGGAACAATGGACCTCCGGCCGAGGACTATCGCCTCCTGATCAGTTGCGACGCGAGCAATAACGTTCCCAATAGAGGTTTCTGGACCGTCAACGCTTGGGAGTGCAGATGTTTGAGGTCTTTCCACCGAAGTCCGTGATTGTTGGGATCGACGGGTCGCAAGCTGCTGTTCGGGCCGCACTGTGGGCCGTCGATGAGGTGGCCGGCACAGATATCCCGTTGCGACTGCTCTACATCAGAGAACTACGTCCCACTGCCAGCAGCAGCGAAGCTCGGACCGCAATAGAGACGGCCGAGCAGGCGGTGTACGACGCCTATCACGCCATAACCGCCACGGGGAAGCCGGTGAAGGTCGAGATGGAGATAGTCGAGGGCCGCCCGGTGCCGGCGTTGATCCGCGCTTCGGACTCGACCCCCATGCTGTGCGTCGGGGACACCGGGGCCGGCCAATCATCCCGCGCCGGCTTCGGTTCTACCGCCGCGGAGTTAGTGCGTTCGGCGCATTGCTCGGTGGCCGTCGTCAGGGGAGATCGCAACCGGGAACCAACGGACAGTCGGATGATCGTGGCCCACGTCGCTGGGTCAGCCGACGACGATAACGTCCTGGAGTTCGCTTTCGAGGAGGCCAGCCGGAGGAGCGCTCCGCTGGTGGTGATGACGGCGTGGCGCTCTGGATTCGATGACCTTCAGAATGACCGCCTCATCGTCGATCATGAGCGCCGGATGCGTGCCATAGTCAATCGCTACGTCGCGCTGTGCACGCCACACTATCCTGGAGTCGATGTGCGCAGCATTGCCGCACACGGTACTTTTTTCGACTATCTCACCGAACACGCGGAGACCGTTCAATTGGTCGTGGTCGGCGCCAACCAGGCCCGTGAGCTGCAGCAACTTATCGGTTCGGATGGAGACCATGTGTTGCAGCACAGCGATTTTTCCTTGCTAGTCGCCCGTTAGCGGTCTTGGTGCAAGCGTTCGGTGCCACGACGCCGCAGGCCTCCACACCGCAGCGCGAATCTATCGCTGGTCAACGAAACGACAAAAGTCCCTTTCGGACCGGGACGTTGGCAAGACCGAAACGGGGACCGAGGCACTTCCCTATCCGTGATGTTTGCCCCCACGGCCGGCCCAGCTGGAGTGGTCGGATTAAGGAGGTAGGACGCAATAGGGAGGCCATGATGAAATCAACGGCATGCTTGACCCGAATGGTGGGGGGATCCGTGGAGGCGTTGCAAAATGCAGTCACGCGCGTCCGTGCTCGCTCCGCAGTCACCGACAGGTTCATTCATCAAGGACGGCAACCGTTTCGGGCAGTCCTGGCTGCGTCAGGGGCCGCGGCGGAGTATGCGGCCGACCACCGTGTATCAGATAACGGATCGGCTGCACGACGGACACGTCGCCCGTGTTTCGGGTAGCGAGATCGCTCCGACCGTGTCGACCTGGCTGGCTGACCTGGGCGCTCACAGTCCACTGGTCGACGAGCTCGCCCGCGCGGTACGGAATCGCGACTGGCCGGCAGCCTACGCCATCGGCGAAACGCTATCTGTTGATGTGGCCGTTGCCATTTGAGTTGCATCGATCAGACCTTGAGCGGGTGGTCGTCGCGCGGCGTCACTTGCGGCCGACGTCGCTACCTATATAACGAGTCGAGGAGCTCTCTGTTCCGCTCGGCCACCACTGCCCGCTTGACCTTCAGTGACGGTGTGAGTTCCCCGCCCTCGACGGACAGGTCGCGCTCCAGCAAGGCCCACTTCTTGATCGTTTCCCACCTGTTGAGCTCGGCATTGAGCCTCCCGACATGCTCCCCTATCAAGTCACGCACCGCCCGCGAGTTGACCAATTCCTCGTAAGAGGCGCCAGTTAAGCCGTGTTCGGCGGCCCAGCCGGCGATCACGTCGGCGTCTAGCGTGATAAGCGCGACACAGAATTGATGACCTTCCCCGAACACCACGAACTGGCTGGCATACGGGCACAGGGCGATGAATTTCTCCTCGATCGCCGGCGGCACAATATATTTGCCACCCGAGGTTTTGAACATGTCTTTGATGCGGCCGGTGATGCTGACAAAGCCGTCGGCATCCACACTGCCCTCGTCGCCAGTGCGCAGCCATCCGTCGTCGGTGAAGGCCGCCGCGGTGGCTTCGGGCATGTGGTGATAGCCCGCCATGACGTTGGGGCCGCGGAGCTGGACTTCCCCGCCGGCGCCGATGCGCACCTCGGTGCCCTCGAAGGGCTGCCCGACGGTGCCGAGCTTGTAGTGATCCGGGAGGTTGAAGACGTCCCCCCCTGCGGCTTCGGTGAGCCCGTAACCTTCCAGGATCAGCAGACCTGCGGCGTGAAACCACTCGGCGATCTCGCGGTTCAACGGCGCCGCGCCTGAGATGAAGAACCGGATACGCCCGCCAAATGCCTGACGTACCTTGCTGAACACCAGCCGGTCGAACAGTTTGTATTGCAGCCTCATTGCCCGCCCGACATGTTGGCCGGCCCGCCGGCGCCGGTCCACATCGAGTCCCACCGCGAAGGCCCTGTCGAACAGCTTGGCCTTAATCCCGCCTTGTTGCCGTTGAGTGGTGACGACGCGTGCATATGCTTTCTCGAAGATCCGCGGCGCGGCGCACATGAAAGTGGGTTTTAATACCGCACAATTGTCGATGATCTTGTCCACTCGGCCGTCCACCGCGCTGACAAACCCGGCACCCAGCTGGGCGGCCAGCACCACCTTTCCGAATGCGTGGGCCAACGGCAACCACAACAGCTGCAGGTCGTCCGCATGGACTACATCCCACCGGTCCACGGTCGCGCCCTCATACACCCAGGCCTTGTGGTCCAGCCGGACGCCCTTGGGCCGGCCGGTGGTTCCCGATGTGTAAATCAACGTCGCCAGCCGCTCCGGGGTGATGGCCGCGACGGTTTCGCGCACGCAGGCTGGGTGCTCGGCCAGATACTTCTCACCAAGCTCGGCGAGCTCATCGAGCGTTAGCACCCAATCCCCGTTGGCTGAACCATCGAACGTCACTACTTTGGTCAGGGCGGGCAGATCGGCACGGCGCGCCGTCAGCTTGGCCAGTTGCTGCGTCGTCTTCAGCAAAAGCAATCCGGGCTTCGGAGTCGGCCAGGATGTAGGCGGTGTCGGTCACGTTGGTGTTCGCATACACAGTGGTGGTAGCTGCCCCGGCGGACATGATCGCCAAATCGGCCAAGATCCACTCATATCTGGTGCTGGATGCGATACCGACCCGCTGTTCTGGCTCGATGCCCAGGGCCAGCAGTCCGGCCGCCAACGACTCCACACGGGTAGCGGTGTCTCGCCAGGTGACCGAGACCCACTGTCCGTGATCGGGGTAGCGAAATGCCTCCTTGTCCGGCGTGGCCTCGACCCGATCGATAAAAAGCGCAGCAAAGTTCGGCGCACCGCTAGCCATCTGGGCATTGGTGGAAGTCATCGGGAGCCTCCGTAGTTGGCGATGCCAATAAAAGCGCAGCGTACGCCGCGGCTCACAGTGCGCGGTCGATTCCTAACACGGCCAACGCGGTGCGGACCATCTGGTTGGTGAATCCCCACTCGTTGTCATACCAGGCCATGATCTTGACCAGGGTGCCGTCCACGACGCGGGTCATCGCCGCGTCGATCACCGAGGCCCGCGGGTCGCCGACGATGTCGGTCGAGACAATCGGATCATCTGCAACCCCGACGATTCCGCGGTAGCGGTCGCTGTCGGCCTCGTTGCGGAATATGTCATTGATCTCGTCCGCACTCGTGGGCCGGGTAGTGACGGCGACGATGTCGGCGATCGAGCCAACCGGGATAGGCACGCGGACCGCCACACCGTCGAACCGGTCGGCCAGTTCGGGTAGCGCGCGGGTGGTGGCGAGTGCGGCACCAGTCGATGCGGGCACCATGTTCAGCGCGCCCGCCCGACCGCGCCGCATGTCCTTGCTCGGCCCGTCGATCAACTGCTGACTTGCCGTGTAGGCGTGCACGGTGGTCATCACCGCGCGGGCCACCCCAATTCGGCGCTGCAGGATCTCCATCACCGGCGTGATGCAGTTGGTGGTGCAGCTGGCGCAGGAGATGATCTGTTGGTCCTGGGCCGCGGGGGTGGCGCCGTGCACCACCGTGGCGACGCTCTCGGTCTTGGCCGGTGCCGATAGCAGCACGTACTTGGCGCCGGCCGTCAGGTGCGCGGCGAGCTCCGGTTCACGGCGGAACACGCCGGTGCACTCGAAAACCAGATCGACACCAAACTCAGACCACGGCAGTTCGGCGGGATTGCGGATGGAATACACCGGAATTCGCTGACCGTCGAGCACCAGGGCGTTGTTATCGACGGACACCGGCCGGGGGTAGCGGCCGTAGACGCTGTCATACCGCAGTAGGTAAGCCAGATCGTCGACGGAGACGACATCGTTGACGGCCGCAACCCGGATGTCGTCGATCTCGGTCAAGACTTTCAGCGTGGCCCGGCCGATCCGGCCCAGACCATTGATCGCTACCACCGCCATAGCACACTCCTTACAAAGCCGACTTACCCTTTGATCCGACCACTCCGCAGCACTCGCGAGCCAGAGGAGAAAGTCCCTGCTGCAGAAGGCCGTTGGTCGTAGCACACAGCATCAGCCGGCAGGACAAACCAGCCCATAGTGTCCGTCGTAGCGGTGGTAGAGCACGTCGGCTCGACCTTGGTCCACGTCGACAAAGAACAGGAACGGCAGCCCGAGCAGAGAGAGCCGCTCCTTCGCGCGCTCGAGCGTGAGTCGCGGCGCCGGCTGTGGACTGATGGTCAGCGGCAGATCGTATGGCGCAAGCTCCTCGGGGACTGGTTTGACCTGCGCGAGGCGGTATCCGGTCGGCTCCGTTCGGTACAAGACACTGGCCTGTTCGGTTCCCTTTTCGGTGAACAAATGGAAGTCGTAATCGAGCAGCTCCATTTCCTGCGCGGCCTCATCGACCGTGTGGGTGCCCAGCGTGAAGGACTTACGGCGAATGATTCGACGTTGATCGGGTGGCCGCGGGAAATAGTTGGGCCGACGCGTGGGCTCGGACTCGTGACGCCATTCATGAGGGTCTGTGTGAGAAGCGTTGCCCCGTTTGGGTTCCCAGCGTTCGGCAACGCGTTCGAGCCGATGCCGCAGCCGCGCCTCGAGTCGATCGACTGCTTCACGGGCGGTCTCGCCTTGGACCTGGGCGCGGACGAGCCGGCCGTTCAAGTCCAAGTTGGCTTGGGCGACTACCGGGCGAGCCATGGCCGGATCGGCATGCCTGCTCAGCCTGACACGAGCATGCAGCACGGGTTGGTGTGCGAGCCGACTGAGCCCGCCGATCTTTTCCTGTACGTAATCTTCGATACCGGTTAGCTGACCGTGCGTGGTCACGTCGACGTGAACAGCCGCGGGTAAATCGGTTCTGTGTCCCATAGTTTCGTTGTTACGCTGCCCCGAATCGATGCCGTAGGGCCGAAGGTCACCGGGAAACCGGTCGACGGTCACTGCGCGCGGAAACGCTTGCGCCAGCGGCGCAGTAGATACCGACGGAATTCGTCGGCGCCCCACACGACAAACGGAAAGGGCAACAGCACCAGCAGATCGCTGGGCGCCGGAGCCTCCGTTTCCAGGACTGATTGCGCGAGCGGGACGTACACGAATAGAGCGGCCAGGGCGATCTCTGCGGCGACGCCGCCCAGCAGGTATCGGTTGCTGAAGACCCCCACCGACCAGAGCGAAGCCCGCTGTGTTCGCACCGCGAACGCTGTACCGATCTGACCGGTGATCATGCCGAGAAACGTCATGGTGGTCGCTTGCCGATAAGCGTGATACAACGGTGTACCCGCGTCGACCGATACGCCGGGCCGCCACCCTGCTTTGAGCAGAACGTAGAAGTAGCCAACCGCTGCCAGACCCGCGACCATCATCCCGAGAAAAAGCCACGCGCGCAACAGCATCGGGACACGGATGACTCCTTCATCACGGGGCCGCGGCGGACGTTGCATGATGCCCGGCTCGGCCGGGTCGCGACTGAGCGACAGCGCCGGCAGCGTTTCGCTGCCGACGTCGAACGCTAAAAGCTGCAGGATCGTGAGCGGTAATGGGATGGCGCCGCCGCTCAGCGCAAACAACAAGAACGGAACCACCTCCGGGACGGCGTGCGCAAAAATGTAAACGATGAATTTGCGTACGTTGTCGTAGATCCGGCGACCGGCCTCCACCGCGGTCACAATCGAGCCGAAGTCATCGTTGGTGAGGACCATCGTCGCCGCTTCCCGCGCGACGTCGGTCCCGGAGAGCCCCATAGCCACACCGATGTCGGCACGGCGCAGCGCCGGCGCATCGTTGACGCCGTCGCCGGTCATCGCCACCACATGACCCTCGCCTCGCAGCGCCTCGGCGATGTGCAGCTTGGCCTCCGGCGAGGCGCGCGCGAAAATCACCTCCGGTTGCTCCCGGATGAGTTCTGCGAGCTGCTTCTCATCGAGGTGCTCAAAGTCCTCGCCGGTGACAACCTTCGGCTGTGAGCCAGTGATGCCGATCCGCTCTGCGATGGCGGCGGCGGTCAGCGGGTGATCGCCGGTGATCATAATGATGCGGATGCCCGCAGTCCGGCATTTCCCGACGGCCTCGACGACGCCTGCCCTCGGAGGATCGAGCATCGCGATCAACCCGACAAAGCACAAATCCTGCTCGGCGGTAGCCCGACCGTGCGGCGGCCGCTTTTTCGGAGGTAGCTGACGCTGAGCGAAGCCGAGCACGCGCAAGCCCTGCGCGGCAAAGGCGTTGACCGCATCTTCGACCTGGCGTCGTTGCGACGGGCCGAAGGGTACCGATTGACCATCAGCGTCAAGGATGTGGCCGCACCGCGTCAACAGCGCCTCCGGTGCCCCTTTGGTATGCACGACGGAGGCCCCGTCGTCGGACCGGTCGATCGTCGACATCAGCTTCAACTCAGGGTCGAAATGAAATTGCCAGCGCCGGTTAGCCTCTCGTGTTGTGAGGTCGGTTTCGGCCCCGAGAATCCGGGCGGCCGTGAGCACTGCGATCTCGGTGGGATCACCGACGGCGCCCGCGGGGCCGTCTAATCGGGCATTGTTGCAACGCGCTGCAATGCGGCCGAGTGATCCAAGTGGTGAAGGCCACTGCGGACTGTCCGTGAGGCTGTCGGGATGGTCGGGATCGATGTCAGTTTGGCCGGCGGCGGTCCACACGGCGACGGGCGTCATGCGGTTTTGGGTAAGTGTGCCAGTCTTATCGGTGCAGATCACGTCCGTGGACCCAAGGGTTTCCACAGCCGAGAGTCGCTTCACAAGCGCGCCACGACCCGCCAGCTCGCGAACCGCTACCGCCAACGCAAGGGTGATCACCGGCAACAATCCCTCGGGCACCATGCCGGCCAGCAGCCCTGCCGCGAAGATCAACGAGTTGATCAGGGTGAGGTGGGCCGCAAGGGTGGCCACCGGGATGAACGACAACCCGAGCATCACCGATACGGCGGCGATCAGCCAGGCCGCCCGCCTGACTTGAACCTCCAATGGGCTGGGATCAGGTTTGACGCGTTCGGACAGGGCAGCAATCCGGCCGATCTCGGTGCCCATCCCGGTAGCGAACGCGACTCCCCGAGCCTGCCCGCCGGTGCAGTTGGTTCCGCTGAACACCAAATCGTGCGCACTCAGCAACGGCACATTCACATCGACCATCGCAGCCGAACGCAGCACCGGCACCGATTCGCCGGTCAGCGCCGACATATCCATCTCGATAGCGCCGGCCAGCAGTCGGACGTCGGCAGCGACGCGATCCCCCTCCTCGATGACCACAATGTCACCGGGCACCAACTGAGACGCGTCGATTTCGGTGACGACGCCGTCACGTTCGACTTTGGCCCGTTGCGGCAGATATTTGGCCAGCGCTTCCACGGCTCGCTCAGCCTGTAGCTCCTGTACGAAGGAGAACCCGGCGTTCAACATGATGATCAACACCACCGCGGTCGCTACCACGTGCGAGCCGACGATCACCAATAGTCCCGCCGCGAGCCATAGCAGGAGTGCTAGTGGATGGGTTAGCTGACGTACCAATGCCTTCGGCCACTGCGGACCGGCGCGGCGTTGCAACACATTCGGTCCAAACTGCAGCAGGCGCCGCTCTGCCTCACTGCCCGACAGGCCTTTTCGGTTACTGCGCAAATCACGCAGCAATCGATCTGCAGCCTCTTCCGGGTCAAGCGCGGGCGGCGAGACCCAGTCCTGGTGTTGGCTTCGCATTTCGCCATACTGACAAGAGCCAAGCCCATCTAGTAGGAGCCGACGCAAGCAGTAAACAGGGACCTTTGACCCTATTACCGAAGGACTTCCGCACTCGCTGTTGCGGGTGCAAGTTGGGCGGGCCGGGCCTCGGCGACGTTCTACCAGCGGCCGAATACGAAACGTCGGATTGGCCGGTCGCTCGGCCAGTCGAGGCATGAACTACCCGTACCACCCGGTGCCGAACGGCACATACACCCGCACCCGGTTGCCGGCGCCCGCCGGCCGCAACTACCCGCCGTCGCGGATGACGTAAAGCACCTGATATTCGAAATCGCGAGCGCCTCGCTGCCCGGCAGCTGCGCAATAGTAGGCATCGGGGCAAAGCACGGTCTATGAGTACTTCCGTGACAAGGCCGCGATCGTCGAAGCATGCGCCGAGCACGCTTCCGAGCAATTCTATCGGCAGATGTCCGCGGCGATGGATCGGGGTAGCTCGCTGGAGGACAAGCTCAGCCGCGCGGCGGTGTTCGTAACCCAGGCGCGACGGGTCATCGCCTCCGAGAAATACTTCGACGAAGAAGCGATCAGCTTGCTGCTGACCAAAGACGCCGCCGTGTTGCTACGCGAATGCGTCGACTTCCTCGCACCCCGCCTCGCCGCGGCCAGGCTCACCGGCGAGGCTCGCAAAGACCTCGACATCCAGTCCGCCGGTGAATGGTTCGCGCGCATACTTTTCTCGCTGTTCAGCACACCGTCATCGACACTGGTTATGGACAACCCCGATGTGGTCGCCGACTTTGTGCGTGCGCACCTGGTCCGAGGATTCGCCAACGAACGGCCGCGGGCGCGACGCGGTCAGTGACCGCAGCCGAGTAGTCGCTGAACGTCTGTTAGCGGCTCCGCATTGCTGTACGGTGGCGAAGTAGAGGTCGCCGCGTTTTGCGGCGACATTGCTGTTGAGGATGGGGTGGCGTGGCAATACAGGACTGGCGGGATGCGCCCGAGATTCATCCGTCGCAGATCCGGGTTGGTGACAGCATCGGCACGGTGGAGCCGGACCACGCATGCTACACGGTCAAGCTGATCAGTGGTCCGCAGACAACTCCACGTCGGTGGACATTTTTCGGCAGCGATTCCAAGGGGCGGCAGCAAACGAGCACGTTCGGCGAGGACGACCTAGTTCGCCGCTACGCCAAAGCGTCCTAGAACCCGCGGGTCGGGGCGGTCAGTGACCGCGCTCGGCCAGCGCCCGCATGAAAAGCGTCAGGTTGGCCGGCCGCTCGGCCAACCGGCGCATGAAGTATCCGTACCACTGGGTGCCGAACGGCACATACACCCGCACCCGGTTGCCGGCGCCCACCAGCCGCGACTGCTCGCCGTCGCGGATGCCGTACAGCATCTGGTATTCGAAATCGCCCGCGCCACGCCCGTATTCACGGGTCAGTGCCTGCACCGCCTCGATGACCACGGGGTCGTGCGAGGCGACCATCGGATAGCCTTGGCCCGCCATCAGCACCCGAAGGCAGCGCAGGTAGGAGTCGGTGACCGCCGCCGCGTCGCGGTAGGCCACCGATGCCGGTTCGTCGTAGGCGCCTTTGCACAGCCGGACCCTTACCGTGGATGCGGCGAACTGTTGGCAGTCGCCGTGGGTGCGCCGAAGATAGGCCTGCAAAACCACGCCCAGCCAACGGAAATCATGCTGCAGCTCGGCGGCGATCGACAGCGTCGAATCCGTAGTGGTGTGGTCTTCGGCGTCCACGGTCACCCACGCGCCGACCCGCTCGGCCCGCTCGCAAATGGTGTGCGCGTTCTCCAACGCGATCTTCTCGCCGTCGCGGTCCAGCGCTTGCCCCAACGCCGACAGCTTGAGCGATACCTCCAGCGGGCGCACACCGTCGTGCGTGGCATCCGGCCGCCGGCCCAGTGCGGCGACAAGCTGAAGGTAAGCACGCATAGTGGCATTCGCGCCGTCGATGTCGGTGACATCCTCGCCGAGATAGTCGATGCTGACGAGCCGGCCCGAATCACACAGTCCGGCAACACTATCCAGCACCCGATCCAGCGATGCCCCCGGCACGAAGCGGTGCACCACCTTGCGGGTGACCGGTAACCGCTCGGCGGTCCGCCGCAACCCGTCGGAGTGGCTGGCGGCGAGAATCGCCGGGCGCAGCGTCTTGGCGAACAATCCCGACATCACCGCTCCGCCATGTGCGGATAGTTGTGATCGGTCGCGGGGACGAACGTCTCCTTGATCGAACGCGCCGAGGTCCAGCGCAGCAGGTTCAGCGCCGATCCGGCTTTGTCGTTGGTGCCCGATCCGCGGGAGCCACCGAACGGCTGGCGGCCCACCACCGCGCCGGTCGGCTTGTCGTTGACGTAGAAGTTGCCGGCCGCGAACCGCAGCCGATTCTGCGCGGCCAGTACGGCGTCGCGGTCGTCGGCGATCACCGCACCGGTCAACGCATACCGTGAACCGGTGTCGATGACGTCGAGGATCCGCGCGTACCGGTCGTCGGGGTAGACGTACACCGAGAGCAGCGGGCCGAAGTACTCGGTCGCGAACGCCTCGTCGGTCGGGTCGTCGGACAGCAGCACCGTCGGGCGCACGAAATAGCCTTCGCTGTCGTCGTATTCGCCGCCGACCGCGATCGTGACACCGGCAGCACCTTTCGCGCGTTCGATCGCGTCGACGTTCTTGACGAAGGCACGCTCATCGATCAGCGCGCCGCCGAAGTTGGAGAAATCGGTGACGTCGCCGAACGGCAGCTCGGCGGCGGCAGCCAGGAAGTCGTCGCCCATCTGCTGCCAGACCGAGTGGGCGATGAATGCCCGCGACGCCGCCGAGCACTTCTGGCCCTGATAGTCGAACGCGCCGCGGATCAGCGCGGTGCGCAGCACATCCGGCTGCGCCGATGCGTGTGCGAGCACGAAGTCCTTGCCGCCGGTCTCACCGACCAGACGCGGATAGCTGTGGTAACGCTCGATGTTGGCGCCGACCTCGCACCACAGCCGCTGGAAGGTCGCGGTCGATCCGGTGAAGTGGATCCCGGCCAGCCGCGGATCCGCCAGCGCCACATCGGAAACCGCGTAGCCGTCGCCGGCGACCAGGTTGATCACACCGGACGGCAACCCGGCCGCCTCAAGCAGTTGCATGGTCAGGTACGCGGCGAATGTCTGCGTCACCGACGGCTTCCACACCACGGTGTTACCCATCAGCGCCGGCGCGGTGGGCAGATTCCCGGCGATCGCAGAAAAGTTGAACGGCGTGATGGCGTAGACGAATCCGTCCAGCGGGCGGTGGTCGGTGCGATTCCACTCCCCCCGTACGCTCAGCGGCTGCTGCGCCAGGATCTGGCGCGCAAAGGCGACGTTGAATCGCCAGAAATCGACCAACTCGCAGGGAGCGTCGATCTCGGCCTGGTAGGCGGTTTTGGATTGACCCAGCATGGTCGCGGCCGCGATCGTCTCGCGCCACGGCCCGGCGAGCAGATCGGCGGCGCGCAGAAAGATCGCGGCGCGTTCGTCGAACGGGGTCGCCGCCCAATGTGTTCGGGCGGCCATCGCCGCTTCAACGGCGGCGGCCGCATCGGCGTGGTCGGCGTTGGTCAGCGTGCCCAGCCTCGCGGCGTGCCGGTGCGGCTGCACGACGTCGATCCGCTCACCGTTACCCATGCGGTGCGCGCCGCCGATGACGTGCGGCAGATCGATCGGGTCATCGGCCAGCGCGGTCAGCGCGGCCCGCAGCCTGCTGCGTTCGGGTGAATTCGGTGCGTAGTCGTGAACCGGCTCGTTGGTGGGCAGGGGTACATCGGTGATCGCGTCCATGTCCTCAGGATGACCGTCGCCGACCCGCTCAAGCTTGGCTGATCAGCCAAGGCTAATCCCATTTTCTAGTAGGATCGGACAATATGCGAGCGACGGGTGTCGGCTTGGGTCAGCTGCTATTGGCCCTGGACACCACCGTGGTGAGCCTGGTCGAGGCTCCGCGCGGGCTCGACCTGCCGGTGGCGTCGGCAGCGCTGATCGACTCCGACGACGTGCGGTTGGGCCTGGGACGGGGCGCGGACTCGGCGGACGTGTTCTTTCTGCTTGGCGTCTCCGACGACGAGGCGCAGCGCTGGATCAACACCGGCCCGGCCGATCGCGCGGCAGTGGCGATCTTCGCCAAGAAGCCGTCCGACGCCCTGGTGGAACGCGCCGTCGCAGTCGGGACGGCCGTGGTCGCCGTGGAGCCGCAGGCCCGGTGGGAGCGGCTGTACCGGCTGGTCGATCACGTCCTCGAGCACCATGGCGATCGGCGCGACGACTCCGGCACCGATCTGTTCGGCCTGGCGCAGTCGCTGGCCGACCGCATTCACGGCATGGTCAGCATCGAGGACGAGCAGTCGCACGTGTTGGCCTATTCGGCATCCAACGACGAAGCCGACGAGTTACGACGACTGTCGATCCTGGGTCGTGCCGGACCGCCTGAGCATCTGAAGTGGATCGGCCAATGGGGGATCTTCAACGCGCTGCGGGCCAGCGGCGACGTGGTCCGCGTCGCCGAGCGTCCGGAGTTGGGTCTGCAGCCCCGGCTGGCCGTCGGTATTCATCAGCCGGCCCGCGACGCGCGCCGAGCGCCGGTCTTCGCCGGCAGCATCTGGGTGCAGCAAGGCCCCCGACCGCTGGCGGACGACGCCGAGGAAGTGCTGCGCGGAGCGGCCGTGCTGGCCGCCCGCGTCATGTCGCGGCTGGTGGCCAGGCCGTCGACGCACGCACTGCGGGCCCAGGAGCTACTAGGGCTGACCGACAGCGAAACGGTCGATGTAGACGCCATCGCACGAGAACTCGGGATCGCGGCCGACGGCAACGCCGCCCTGATCGGTTTCCACGCCCCCGCCCGTCACCCCAGGCTGGCCGATGTGCTGGCATTGAGCGCCAACGCTTTTCGCGCTGACGCCCAGGTCGCATCTCGGGGTTCGCGGGTGTATGTGCTGTTACCACACACCGCGAAGCGCGCGTCACTCGCTTCCTGGATTCGCGGGACCATCGGCGCGTTGCGCAGTGAACTGGGGGTGCAGTTGCGGGCCGTCATCGCCGCGCCCATCACCGGGCTTGCCGGCCTGGCCGCGGTGCGCGCGGAGGTGGACCGGGTGCTGGATAGCGCTGAGCGCCACCCGGATTCGTTCGCCGCGGTGACGTCACTGGCCGAAGCACGCACCACCGTGCTGCTCGACGAGATCGTGACGATGGTCGCCGCCGACGAGCGGCTCGTCGACCCTCGGGTACGCGACCTGCAAGCCCGCGACCCGGCGCTGGTCCCGACGCTGCGGGCCTATCTGGACAGTTTCGGTGACGTCGCCGCCGCGGCGCAGCAGCTGCACGTCCATCCCAACACCGTGCGCTACCGGGTCGCGCCGGATAGAGAAGCTGCTATCGACGTCGCTGGCCAATCCCGATGTGCGACTGCTTCTTTCGCTGGGCCTGCGGGCTACCGAGCGATCTGACTAGAGGTCGCGGCCGTGCGTTCGTAGATCTCGGCCAGGAACTGTTCGACGGCCACCGCGGCATGGGCGGCCCGCGCCGACCCGAAGATGTCAAAGGCGTGCTGGGCGAACGGCATTTCGGCGTAGACAACCGGCTGGCGGCTGACTTCGCGCAGCCGCGCGGTGAAGGCGCGGGCCTGTTCGACCGGGATCAACGAGTCGTTGCGGCCATGCAGTACGAAAAACGGTGGTGCGTCAGCAGAGACATGCGTGATCGGTGAGGCGGTGCGGAAAGCATCGGCTGTTTCGGCTCGCCGTAGTTTGAACACGTACCTGGCCAGCGTCGGCGCCATCAGCGGGTGGATCGCATCGTCGGTCCGGGTGAAGTCGTAGACGCCGTAGAACGGAACCGCCGCCCGCACACTGGTGTCGACATCTTCGAAGCCCGGCTGAAACTGGGGGTCGTTGGCGGTGAGCGCGGCCAACGCCGACAGGTGCCCACCGGCCGATCCGCCGGTGATCGCGATCCAGTCCGGGTCGCCGCCGTATTCGGCGATGTGCTCCTTGGTCCACGCCAGCGCCTGCTTGACGTCGACGATGTGGTCCGGCCAAGTGGAGCGCGGGCTGAGCCGGTAGTTGATCGCCACGCACACCCAGCCCAACTCGGCGAGGTGGCTCATCAACGGATACGCCTGTTGGCGTTTGCTTCCCACCATCCACGCACCGCCGGGAACCTGCAACAGCACCGGCGCCCGTCCGTCACGGTCGAGGTCAGGCCGTCGCCAGATGTCGAGGTGGTTCCGCGAGCCGTAGTCGCCGTAAGGGATGTCGGTGTAGTGCGCGTAGTCGCTGTAGATCCGTAGCATGCGTACCACACCGGGCTTCTTGGCCGTGCCCGCGCCCACCGGCCGCTTCCACAGGTCACCTGACTCGGTGCGACGGTCGGTGCCCAACCCGGCGTCGAGCGCTGCGGTGAGCGGCACGTTGGCCTGCCGGCCCAGATGGTGGAGGCCCAACAGTCCCAACCACGACAGCGCCGACACCAGCCAGCTGAACCGGCGCAGCCGTGGCGACAGCCTGCGAGTTACCGCGGCCAGCAGCCCAAACTGGGCGGCGATCATCTCCAATGACAGCTCCGATGCGAACACCCCGAAGCCGAACGCGTACATCGAGAGATAGCCGCGCTTGGTGAGCGGCTGGTAACCGTTGGCGGTGACCGCGAGTCCGGCCAGCGAACCCAGCACTGCTGCCAATTTCTTCACGACAGTCACTAAACCACTCACTGCCCTGGCCCTGGGTGGGCGGGGGTGACGCCGCGAGGCGCCGGATCACTCAAAAACCACCTGTGTCACGGCGGCTTAGCCCTGTGGATAACTTCGGCAGGTGTCGGTCAGCCGCGATATAATTCGAACATGCGTTCGAGTAGTCGGGAGGAGATCGTCGAAGTCTTCGACGCGCTCAAGGCCGACTTCAAACGCGCCCTGGACCTGTGCTTCGATGTGCTGACCACCCCGGAGCGGTTGGCATTGCTGCAATGCTGCGAGACCTTCCGACGTCAGCTGCCGGCCCTCGAACACCCGATGATCAACCAGATCGGCGCACAGGCCGACACGACCGAGCTGGGCGGCAAACTGCCGTCCGCCCTGGCCAATCGGCTGGGCATCACCCGCGCCGAAGCATCGCGGCGCATCGGCGAGGCCGCCGATCTGGGCGAGCGCACAGCGATCACCGGCGAACGCTTGGAGCCGATACTGCCCGCCACCGCCACGGCGCAACGCGCAGGCCGCATCGGGGCGGCCCATGTGGCGGTGATCCGCAGTTTCTGGCATCGGCTGCCCGACGTCGTCGACGTCGAAACCCGCCAGCACGCCGAAGCCCAGCTGGCCCGGCTGGGCGGCCAGCACCGCCCCGACGAGCTGAGCAAGCTGGCCGACAAACTCACCGACTGCCTCAACCCCGACGGCGACTTCACCGACGACGACCGGGCCCGCCGACGCGGCATCACCCTCGGCAACCCAGGCTTCGACGGCATGAGCCCGATCAGCGGGTATCACCCCGCAAGCCCGCGCCACCATCGACGCCGTCTTCGCCAAACTGGCCGCTCCGGGCATGTGCAACCCGGTCGACCAAGAACCCGTCGTGGACGGTCAGGCGCCACAGCACGCGATCGACGCCGACACCCGCAGCGCCGCGCAACGCAACCACGACGCGCTCACCGCCGCCGGACGGGCCCTGCTGGCCTCCGGTGATCTGGGCCAACACAACGGGCTGCCCGCATCGATCATCGTCACCACCCTCAAAGAATTGGAGGCCGCCGCGGGCCGAGGGCTCACCGGCGGGGGCACCCTGCTACCGATGAGCGACGTCATCCGGCTGGCCTCCCACGCCCACCACTACCTCGCCATTTTCGACAAGGGCAAGGCGATTGGGCTCTATCACACAAAACGGCTGGCTTCACTGCGCAATCTCTCATGCACTCGGTGAGGCACCGACCTACGAAACCGGTCCTGCGTACACCGACGACGAATATCCGCGCGCGGTCACAGCGTCAGTTCTGGAACTCGTGCAGTCACCGGAGAGAGTGGTCAACCGGCTTGTGTCGCCCTTGCTACGGAGCTTGGACAGTCACGGGCGCTGGGCCTGGTTGCTTGAGAAGCCGGCCGAGCAATAGCAGTCGGCCCGCCTCCCAAGCGGGGCGACGGGCCAACCTTCGCGAGCTGCCAATTACGCGACCACGATCTTGTCGTAGCCGGCCATCTGCTCGGCCTCGTCGGCGGCCGCGATCAGCACGGCGGCCAGCTCGCGCGCTAGGTGTTGATGTGTCGTCTCAGGTGCGGATTCCGAGCGCGCCGAGGACACGCCAGATCAATCCTCCGGCGTGGTACCCGATTACGACGGCAATGACTAGCGCGACGGCGGGGTCGAGCCAGTTCCAGCGGTCGGTGACGAAAATGATCGCGCCGGTTACCGCGACTCCCGCGGCCGCGCCGGCATCGGCGGATGTGTCTAGCAGCACCCTCGACGTCTGTGCCGACGATGAGTGCACCGGCCAGCATCACTACTGCGGCGATGGCGCTGACAATCAGCACCGGCAGCCCGTGCACTTCTGGGACGCCCGACACCAGGCGTCTGGTCGCAGCCACCGCGATCCAGACGTTGAGAGCGAGCAACCAGCCTGCGTTGACCAAGGCGGCGATGTTGGTGGCATTCGCGTGCGCGGCCGAGCGTTCCGGTCGGTGGGCTAGCTGGATCGCGAACAGTGAAACCGCGATGGCGGCGGCGTCGGCGAGGTAGTCGACGCCGGCGGCAAGCACCCCGAGCGAGTGCGCGGTCACGCCAACGATCACTAGTGCGGCGACGAGTGCAAGGTTCAGCCCGAGCACCAGGACAAGCCGCTGCGACTGTGACACGCCGTCGAGGGTAGAGGCAGACGGTTGTGCGTTGAATCGGGCCGCCACCCCGAAGGATGACGGGCCGACGTTGGCGCGTGCCGGTAGGAACGGCCACCGGCCAACATCAGTTCACTAAACGAGTGAGCTGCGGCACGCGGGCGCTCGTGGCACACGAGTGCGCAAACTTCCGCGTAGGAAAGCGGCGTTCTACGCGTTTCCGCTGATGTTTTGCAGTTCGTAGTGACCGCACACTGGCTAGCATGAGCGAGATCGACCGACGCGTGGACCTACCGCCGTTGGACTGGAGTGTGCTGGGCGTGAGCGGGCTTTTGCCGACGGGAACGGCGACGTTGCTTCTGGCCGACGTCGAGGGCTCCACACGGCTATGGGAGACCCAGCCCGAGGAGATGACGGCGGCCTTTGCGCGCCTGGATCACGCGCTGGGTGATCTGGTTTCCGCCCATGGCGGTGTGCGGCCGGTCGAGCAGGGTGAGGGTGACAGTTTTGTGGCGGCGTTCACCCGCGCTTCCGACGCGGTGGCGTGTGCGCTGGAGCTGCAGCGGGCACCGCTGGCGCCGATCCGGCTGCGCATCGGGGTGCATACCGGCGAGGTGCAGTTGCGTGATGAGGGCAACTACATCGGTGCCACCATCAACCGCGCCGCGCGCATCCGGGATCTGGCCCACGGTGGCCAGACCGTGCTCTCCGGCACGACGGAGGATCTGGTCGCCGATGTACTTCCGGCTGACGCCTGGCTGACCAATTTGGGCACTCACCCGCTGCGCGATCTGCCCCGTCCCGAGCGGGTGGCTCAGCTATGCCACCCCGATCTGCGCAATGATTTCCCGCCGTTGCGTACCCCTAAAAGCGTTGGTGTACATAATCTTCCGGTGCAGCTCGCCAGTTTGGTTGGGCGCGACGCCGCGATGCACGATGTGCGGAAGCTGCTGGCCGATAACCGGCTGGCGACCCTGACGGGTGCCGGGCGGCGCCGGCAAGACCCGTCTCGCCGTTGAGATCGCGGCTCGCATCGCGCCCGAGTTCCGTGACGGTGTTTGGTACGTGGATCTTGCGCCGATCACCCATGCCGGCGTGGTGCCGATCGCGGTGGCCCGCAGTGACGATCACCGCCACCAGGATCCCGGTCAAGACCGCGCTCATCGGGCCCATCGCGGTTGATTTACCGCGTCGCCGCGGAGTCGGCTCGCTTTGATGGGCGCCGTGCTCGGGTGGTTTCGGGCGTCGTGGGCTCGTCCTCGGCGAGGGTGAAATAGTTTTCTTCTTCCTGCAGGAAGTGCAGCCGCAGCAGCGTGTACAGGCCGTACAGGCACGCCAACAGGTCATCGACTTGGTCGGGCTGGATCGCGCCGGCCGATTGCGCCAGACCCACATGCGCGCCGATGCGATCGGCGAGGCGCTGGATCTCAGAGTGGGTGCGGCTCATGGTGGCGGTGGCCTCACCACCGCCCAGGGGGTCAGCCAACGCCGGATAGAGCTGGGTTTCCTCCGCGCGTTCGTGGGGCAGGATCCGGCCGGTGAGCAAGGCGTGCGCGGCGACCAGCGACTCCAACGCCGCACCGTCGGGGCCGCTGACCAGCCGATCGGCGCTGCCGCGCAGCAGCCCCAGGGTGTCGCGCAGTTCGTCGTGTTCGGTCGCGAAGCGGCGCAGCATCTGCGCGGTGTCGGCGCGCAACGCCACCTCGGTGGCCGGGTTTCCACGCAGGGCCCGCAGCGCATTCAGGATCACCGCGACGTCGATGCCCTCTTGCAGCAGCGCACCCGCCGCCGGCGGCAGCCAGCCCAGCGCGGCGATCACCATCGCCAGCAGCGACAGGCTCATGCCCACCACGGCGCTTTGCAGGGCGATGCGCCGCGACCAGCGGGCGATGTCCATCGCATCGGCGAGGCGGTCGACGCGATCGGTGGTCAATACGATGTCGGCGGCCTCCGAGGACGCGGTGGCTCCCCGCGCGCCCATCGCCACACCCACCGTCGCCGCCGCCAAGGCGGGGGCGTCGTTGATCCCGTCGCCCACCATCACCGTCACCGCCCGTTCCCGCTCGGCGCGTACCGCGGCGACCTTGTCGGTCGGTGTCTGTTCGGCGTAGACCTCATCTAGTCCCAGCACCGTCGCGACCTCGCGGGCCGGCTCGGCGCGGTCGCCGGTGAGCATCACCAGTCGGTTCAGACCGGCCGCACGCAACCGCCGCACCGTGCGAGGCGCTTGGCGGCGCAACGGATCCCGCAACAACACTGCGCCGGCTGGCTGCCCCTCGCTGCACACCCACGCGATCGCTGCGACGTCCAAGCGGGCCCGGTTGACCACCCCGCGCGCCCACGCGCTGGTCACCGTGTTGGTGGGCAGTTTTCCGACGGTCACACGGCGCCCGTTGATGGTGGCGGTGACGCCGCGGCCCGGCTCTTCGAGCACATCGGCGGGCAATGACAACTGAAGACCACGGGCGAGCGCTTCGGTCACGATGGCCTCGGCCAGCACGTGCGGGGAGAGCTGATCCACCGACGCGGCCAGCCACAGCATCTCGGTCGCGTCGCCCCCGGGCGCGGCGACCACGTCGACGACCACCGGACGTCCCATCGTCAGGGTGCCGGTCTTGTCCATCACCAAAGTCGTTGCATGCCCGAGGTTTTCCAACGCGCCACCGCTGCGGATGACCACCCCCGCACGCGACGCCCGCGACAGCCCCGAGACGATCGCTACCGGTGCTGCCAGCAGCAGCGGGCACGGGGTCGCCACCACCAGCACCGCCACCGCTCGCACGGCCGACCCGCTGGCAAGCCACGCCCCACCGGCCAGCAGCAGCGCCAGCGGCAAAAACCACGTCGCGTAGCGGTCGGCCAACCGCACGATCGGTGCGTTCTCCGCGCCCGCCTGCTGGGCCAGCCGCACGATGCCCGCATACGTGCTGTCGTCGGCTGTTGCCGTGGCGCGCAGCTCGAACGCGCCGCCGGCGTTAACGACACCGCTGCGCACTGGTTCACCCACGGCACGCTCGACGTGCAGCGGCTCACCGGTCAACACCGACTCATCCAGCACCGCCACCACGTCGACGATCCGCCCGTCCACCGGCACCACCTCGCCGGGCCCGACGACCAGCACATCATCGACGGCCACCTCGGCCAGCGGAATCACGCTGACCTGCGACCCGACGCGTCGCCGCGCGAACCGTGGCGCCCGCTCCAGCAGGGCCCGCAGATCGTGGGAGGCACGCCGCGTAGCCGCCGCGTCCAGCGCGCGGCCGCCGGCCAGCATTACCGCGATCAGAGCGCCAGCCAGATACTCGTGGACCAGCAGGGTGCCGACCAGCGACAGCACCGCAATGACATCCACGCCGACCCGTCCCCGGCGCAATGCCACCAACACCCACACCAACGCCGGCACCACCGCAAGCACTGTGCCGGCGATCCAGCAGCCATCGGCCACATCGCGCGAACCGGCCAGCCACGCGATCCCGCCGCCGGCAAGCGCGCCCAGAGTGAGCACCACCAGGGCCGGTTCGATCAGCGGGCGCAGCCGCGACAGCCTCCGCACAGCCACAGAATCCGTACCGGCCATCACCACTGATCCTCTCGGCCGCACAAACTTTCCGCGTACACCGCGCACAGCGTGGCGAGACGAACTCACATTGAGTCGATCAGTGTCAGCTGGTGGAATCTAGGGTCACAATACCTCGCCATTACGGGCCGTAAGGCCCGCGAGTCCAGTGGGAGTCGCAGGTTCCTCGCCATGAGGGCGTTGTGCCCTAGCCCAACGTAAGTACTGGGGCGCTTGGATATTTGGAAGTTCACTGTTTTCGTCCAAGCCCATTCTTCTTCGGGTGGGTCAAGGGCTGCGGGGCCCCATCATCCCGCCGCAGCCCATTCCGCCCATCATCCCGCCTGGGCCCATCATCTGTTGCATCATGGCGGGCATCCCCTCCTGCACGAACCCGGTGACCTCCCGCGCGTGTGCACGGATAGCATCGGTGAGGGCAGGATCGTCGGCGGTTTCCTCGGCGATCACACCCGTAGGGGTGAAGGTGAGCTGGCGGCGGTAGCCGCTGGCGTGACGGAAGAGGGTCGGCAGGCTTTGGCTCATGCAGGCGATCTCGGTTCCCTGATCGAGGTGGGCGTACATGCTTGAGACGTGCGCCTGTAGTTGGGCGGTGAGGTCTGGGGACTTCGATTCGGTGGTGGTGCGCACTCCGGCGGGAATGTCCTCAACAACACGGTTGATTTCGTTGTGCCGCATGAACATCTCCATGTAGCGGCTCATGTCCATGTGACCGGCGCCCATAAAACCGCCTCCGTCGGTGAGGCGGATAGCCGTCGAGGGCGGTTCAACGAGGCTGCGAAGGACATACCCCAGACCTAGTACGCTGCCCGCTCCGATCGCACCGAGCGCAGCGAGCGCCGCCCGTCGCGTCAACCTGGCCATCGTGGTTAGCGATGTTCGTGCAGCAGCGTAATGCGCCGCCAGTATTCGTCTTCATCTATCTCGCCACGAGCGAAGCGTCCGGCGAGCACGTCCTCGGGGCGCGGCGGCTCGTAACGGGGCGAACCTCCGCTAGCCCCGCCTGTGCCGACCAGGTAGCGGATGGCAAGGACAATGGCGGTGATCACGGCCACCCAGAACAACACCATCACAACGCACATCAAAACCCAGCCGCCCCAACCCCATCCGTCCCCCCACATCCAGCCGTCGTACATCACCGTCGCATCCCTCCGAGACGCTTTCCTTGGCAACAACGGGTAAGTTCACCGTGCGCGCTCGCGGCAGCCGCAGCAAGCTGACCACATACGCGCGTTGCGCTTCTACGGCCGATAGTCCCTACCCTGGTCGGGTATGTGTGCGGCACGATTCCAAACATGACGGAAACACCTGAATCCAGGGCCGAACCGACCACCGTGACTGGGCAACCCCGGTACGACGACCGATATGACCGGCCTAGTCGGCTGGGTCAAGTCTTGGCGTGGGTGGTCATCATCGCCGGTGTCGTGTTCGTCGTCGCGGTGATCTTCTTCTCGGGGTTCTTTCTGGGCTGGTCCTCAGACGGCCACCATGGCTGGCACCGAGGTTATTACTGCGGCCGCGACGGTACCTGGCCGATGATGGGACCCGGAGGAAAGTCCAGGCGGATCGCCACATCCACCGACTGCTCCTTGATCCAGGCCGACTTGACACCACGCAGCGTCTCCTCGGCCCGAGCAAGGCCAGTCGTCACGGCGTCTTCGAAACTGGTGTCGGACCTGCCTCCTGACATGATGACCTCCAAGAGTGGATGTTGGATCGGACGATCCCAGACTGTGACCATTTAACTGCGGCGCGACATAAGCAAGTAGGGAAGAATTCCCTCGCGCCGGAGGTCTTTGGGCCCTTCGTAACAACACCCACAAGGGTTTAGCGTGCGGGACATGCCAATGGAGTCACTTATTAGGCGCGACCCGGGCCATCCATGCCCGATCTGCGGCGGCGAAACCGAGCTCGTTTCACAGACTTTGACGTCATACGACGGTATCAAGCATCGGGTGGAGGTTACGTCGCCGAGGCGGCGGTGTGCGGATCTGCATTGCCCAGGCCACGCCGACGGGCTGAATGAGCCCGCCGAGCACTAGCCTGCGAGATTCGGGGCTTTGTTTTTTTGGAGAGAAGACGATCTGACATGACTGATAATTGGTTCTCCACCATCGGTGCGCCGGGAGAGTTGACCCTCGCGGATGTGTGCGAGCAAATCGAGCAGAAAATCCACGCCAACGCAGACAACCAGAGATTGCCGCAGGAGTTCCCGGACTGGCAGTCGTGCGTGGAAGATCGGGACGCCACCATCTCCAAGTTGAGCGCGGCTGTTGTCAACCTTTGCCGGATGGTGGAGTACTTGGCATCGGAGCAGCAGCGCGGCGGCGCTAGCCACGCCATTACATGAGGCAAAGGGCATCGGCAAGACACAGGCGCGCCAGGTAGTGGGTCGGTCGCGTCCTCAATAACACCGTGGCCATCCCCGTTGGCGTAACAGATTGTCTGCCAAATGGCCAGGGACGACCCCGAGAAGCTGTCGACCCGGCAGACGTTCGCCCGCGCCGCCCGTCGACTCCAAGCGCAGGGACTCGATGGTCATTGTGGAGGGCCCCTAAACGGTTCTTCGACGATTCGGTGTCAACCCCGAACCAACACCTTCCACCACCCCGAAAAGTTGCTGTCTGACGACGACGAAGACGACCCGTAGGCGGCCACGACTCGCGGTCGTCGGCCATCAGTGCCACTCTTAGCCATGACTATCGGCCCATTTCTTCCGGCCTTCGCCGCGACCGCGGTACTAATGACGGGAGCGGTTGCTCACGCTGACGGGCCGGATGACCAGTTCTTGGGGTTGCTGTCGAGGGACGGAATTACCGCCGGCCCACCAGAGCAGCTGATCGCGCTCGCGCATGAACGGTGCGTCGACGATAGTCTTCCTCGCTCCCAAATCTTCACCTTTCATTTCGGCGCGCAGCCAAGCCCATTCAGCAGCGCCATGTTGCAACTTGCTGCCAAATTGGAAGGTCAGGGTCTGACGGGTCCGCAGGTACGGCCGTTCTTGCTAGACGCCATCAACGTGTACTGCCCGGATGCGAAGAGTTGATCGTCGCCGCGGTGCCCGCGGTCTGCACAAACGTGACGACGGCTGCATGACGCGCAGCCCACGTCTTGTCCGGCCGGGTTTGGAATACCCAAGCATCTGATTGGACGAACCGCCGTGACCGACAGCACCCGCGATCGGATCCTCAACGAGGCACTGCGGCTATTCGCAGAGCACGGTTATGCCGGCATGTCGGTCGCTTCGATCGAGGAGGCGGCAGGCCTGTCCCCGCATTCGGGCGCTCTGTATACACATTTCGGGTCGAAGGAACAGGTGATGGCCGCCGCCGTCGAGCGAGCGGTCCAGACCGCCGAGGCGAGTTTCACACTCGCGCCAATGCTCTCGTTGGGCAACCTCGAGGCCGAACTGACCTTGGTTGCCCGAGGCTCGCTGGTGCTGATGGCCAGCTGGCGCGACCTGATTCGGGTGATGGCAAAGGACGGCGACCGGTTCCCGAAGGCGATGGCCGACGCGCGAGATAGCCTGTTCGGCAGGTCACGTCAGTTTCTTGCCAAGTGGCTGGAAGAGAAGGCACCACAGGAAGATTCACTCGATCGCGACTTCGACGCGATCACCACGATCTGGCTCGGTGCGATCGAGAACTACTGGGTCGCGACGTCGATTCACGGTGACCGCCAGCTCGGAGTCGACGAGGACCGATTCGTTCGGCAATGGGTGCACACGCTGATGACGGCGATAGGAGCATCAACATGACCGAAACGCAGCAACGCGATCCCCGGATCGTGATCGTCGGCGCCGGCATGGCGGGAATCGCCGCGGCTCATGTCTTCCGGCAAGCCGGCTTCACCAATTTCACCATTCTGGAAAAGGGTTCCGACGTTGGTGGCGTATGGCATTGGAACCGCTACCCCGGCCTGCGGTGCGACGTGCCCTCTTACGGATACCAATACGCGTTCGCGCCGAAGCCCGATTGGAAACACGTGTGGGCAACCGGTGCGGAGATCCAGCAGTATCACCACGACCTCATCGAAGCTCTGCAATTGCGGTCGCATCTGAGGCTGGGCTGCGAAGTCACCTCGGCGGTGTTCGGCGAGAACCGATGGCGGGTGTCCACCGCGGGCGGCGAGGAGATCGACGCGGACTTCGTCGTCGCCGCCACCGGAATACTGCATCACCCGTTCATCCCGGACATTCCCGGCCTCGACTCGTTCACCGGACCGGTGGTGCATACCGCGCGCTGGACTGACATCGATACGCGTGGCAAGCGCATCGCGGTGATCGGCACCGGATCGACTGGGGTACAAGTCTTTTCCGCGTTGCAACCCGAGGCGGCGCACATCACCCACTTCGCCCGCACGCCGCAGTGGGTGATGTGGATGCCGATGGGCTTGCGGCAGCCACGCGTTGTCGGTCGGATGCTACGGGCGCTGCCGAAACAGGACAAGGCAGTGCGACTATCGCAGCTGGTTGGTTCAGACTATCTGGTCGACCTGGTCATCCGGCCCACCTGGCGACGACGACTGGCCCAGCGCTACGGGTGGATGTGCTTACGAATGTTCGTGCGCGACACAGACCTTCGCGCCCGCCTGACACCTGACTACCAGCCTTTCTGCAAACGGCAGGTGCTTTCCGGCGACTACTATCGCCGAATTTCTAGGGCGAACGCCAGTTTCGTCAGCGAGCCGATCGCCGAGGCCACCAAGACCGGTGTGCGAACCACCGACGGCGTCCATCACGATCTGGATGCGATCGTGCTCGCCACCGGCTTCCAGGCGCACAACTACATGCGCCCGATGACGCTGCGCGGCCGCGACGGGCTGTCGATCGATGACGCGTGGGCGAAAGGTCCTCGCGCGTGGGGAATGACCGCCATCCCCGGATTCCCCAATCTGTTCGCCGTCCTCGGCCCCAACTCGCCCACCGGGTCGATGTCGCTGCAGCACGTTGCCGAATTGACCGCCTGCTACATCACCACCTGGCTGCGGCGATTCCGCGACGGCGAGATCACCACCGTCGAAGTGACCGAGGAAGCAACCAGCCGCTTCGCCGACGATGTCGCCGAGGCGATGGTCCCGACGGTGTGGAACACCGGTTGCAACTCGTGGTACTTCGCCGACGACAACCACATCGATCTGTGGCCCTTCGACCGCAAACGGCTCACCCGCATGCTGGCCCAGCCGCACGACGACGACTACATCTTGGCCTGACCCGCTGTGTAGGCCACGGCGACCTCGGCCGCCAACCGGGCGTTGGACAGCACCAAGGCGATGTTGGCGGCAAGCGATGCGCCATGCGTCTCGCGGTGGAAGAAGTCGAGCAGAAACGGTGTGACGTCCTTGCCGCACACACCCTGCGTCTCGGCGGCGGCCAGGGCGGCGGCAAGCACCCGGTCGTGCAGCGCGCGGTCCATCTCGTCGGCCCGCGCGATGGGATTGGCCAGCACCAGCCCGTACCCGTCGGTGCCCAGCCGCCGACTGGCCTGCAGCACATCGGCGACCTGCGCCGGCGTCTCCACCCGCCAACCCACCGGGTGGCCGGAATCGGCGAGGTAAAACCCGGGGAACCGGTCGGTGCGGTAGCCGATCACCCCGACGTTCAGGGTTTCCAGCCGCTCCAGGGTCGCCGCGACATCCAGGATCGACTTCACTCCCGCGCAGACCACCAACACACCGGTGCGCGAGAGAGTCATGAGATCCGCGGACTCATCCCAGCTGTCGCGAGCGCCGCGATGCACGCCGCCCAGCCCGCCGGTGGCGAACACCGTGATGCCGACCGCTTTCGCCAGGTGCGCGGTCGAGGCGACCGTCGTCGCGCCGTCCCCGCACCGGGCCGCGAGCACCGCGACGTCGCGGACGCCGGCCTTGACCACCGCGTTGCCCTCCGCGATACGTCGCATGGCGGCGTCGTCCAGACCGACGTGCGGCTCGCCGCCGACGATCGCAATCGTGGCCGGCACCGCTCCGCCGGCGCGCACCGCCTCCTCGATCTCGCGCGCGACGCGCAGGTTGTCCGGCCGCGGCAGGCCGTGACTGATGATCGTGCTTTCCAGCGCGACGACGGGCCGTCCGGCGGCCAGCGCCTCCGAGACCTCTGGGTGGATGCGCACGGATTACCGGCCTACGACTGTTCGGGTGTCTCGATCACCCGATACGTCGGGTCGCTCATCGATATCTGGCGGTTACCGGTCTGGCGTGCCTTCCCGGTGACCCGCAGCACCTGACCTGGCTGGATTTCGGCGCCCTGTCCGGGCCGAAACGTCACCCGGATCTCCCCGCTGTCGTCGCCGACCGTCATCGTCCGAGACGTTTTCTGACGTTTGGTGATGTCCTCGACTTCGCTGACTCGCCCTTCGACGGTCGCACTGCGTCCCGGAATCAGGTGGTCCACCGGGATCACCGCCGCGGATCGTTCCGGATGTTCTGGTTCCGGGTGTTCGTAGTCTTCCACGGTCTGGTTTTCGCTCCGCCAGATCCGGGTCTCGACCTTTTCGACCTGTCGCGCGATACGCATTTCGAAAACGTCGGGGAACGCTTCGCGGATCCGGGACTGCACATCGTAAGGAACGATCGTGGCCGCGGCGTCGGGAATCCGGCTGACGGCCTTGGAGATCTTGTCCGCGGTACGGTCGTGCAGCAGCCGTCCCAGCACGGGCGCATACGTTCGTCGTGGCAGCAGCACCGTGACGTTGGTGTTCCGACGTTCATCCCGCGCCTTGATGATCAACGTCTGCAGCGCCCGGATGATCTGTCGGTCCGGACAGTCCACCACACGAAGTGCGGTGTCGAGATCGAAGTCGTCCCAACGCTTTCGCAACTCCGCGGCATGCGCCGCGTCGACCATGAAATGCACCGCGAGCAACTCGTCGGCGCGCAGACCCTTCCCATAGCGCAGTGCCTCAAGCACCGCGAGATCAAGCGAATTGACCAAGACGAACACGCGGTGACGGGCATACTTCACCAACTCCGGGCGGTCGGTGCGGAAGGCCTCGAGGATCGCGGCTTCGGCCCGGTACTCGCGGTTGAGCCGGATCAGCGCGAAGACCAATATCGGGAAGATGACGACCACCAGCCAAGCGCCTTCGGTGAACTTGGCCACCGCGAAAATCCCGACCACGATCGTCGACAGGATCGCCGCCGACAGGTTGATCACCAACTTGCGTCGCCAGCCACGCTCGCGGTGCGTCAGATGGTATTTGGACATTCCGTAACCGGCCATCGAGAAGCCGGTGAACACCCCGATCGCGTAGAACGGCACCAGCGCGTTGACCGATCCGCCGGAGACTATCAGCAACCCCACCGACAATGCGGTGAGCGTGATGATGCCGTTGGAGAACACCAGACGGTAGCCGCGAGTCATGAGTTGGCGCGGCAGAAAGCGGTCTTCGGCGACGAAACTGGCCAGCGCGGGGAAACCGTTGAAACTGGTATTGGCGCCGGTATACAAGATGGCAGCGGTCGACACCTGCAGCAAGATGTACATGGCGTTGCCGACGGCGCCGTTGCCGAAGACGGCGCGGGCCACCTGCGAGAGCACCGACGGGTATTCGTCCAGATACGGCGCGGCGTGGGTGGCATAGGTGAGGTAGCCGACGCCGGCCAACAGGAAGCCCAGGATGCAGGCCATTGTGATGAGTACCCGCCGCGCGTTGATCGCCTGCGGCTTACGGAAGACGTTGACAGTGTTGGAGATCGCCTCTACTCCGGTCAGCGACGAACCGCCGTTGGCGAATGCCCGCAGTATCACCAGGATCGTCGCGCCCATCACCAAACCACTGCCGTGATGGACCGGCACGGCTCCGGCGGCGTGGCCCGGATCGTATTGCGGTAAGCCCCAGAAGATATGGCGGACGACGCCGACGATGATCATCAGCCCGACCATGAGCACAAAGCCGTACGTTGCAACGGCGAAGGGCCGGCCCGCTTCACGCAATCCGCGCAGGTTCGCGTAGCAGATAAGAAGCACGACACCGACCGTGATCTCCAGGCTGTAGGGCCCCAGCGAAGGCAACGCGGACGCCACCGCCACCGTGCCCGCAGCCGACTGCACCGCCACCGTCACGACGTAGTCGATCAACAGCGCCGCCGCGGCCACCTGCGCCACCTTCGGCCCAAAGTTGTCACGCGCGACGATGTAGGAGCCGCCGGCTTTGGTGTAGACCATCACGACCTGGCAGTACGACGCGGCGACCAGCGCGAGGATCAACAGGATGACGCCCATGATGGGAAGTAACAGGACGAATGCGGCCAGCCCGGCCTGCGGCAGCAACTCGGTCAGAATCTGCTCGGGGCCGTAGGCGGTCGACGAAATCGCGTCGGGTGAAAGCGCGCCCAGTGCAACGGGATTCGATAATCTCTCGGAGGACAACTCCTCGGTGATCAACGGCTTACCGAGAAAGATTCGCTTACACAGGTCTGAAAAAGATAACGGTACGTCTTGCTCAGCTGGTGCTGTCACAACCACATTCCCTATCCGAGATTCAGCAATCCCCGAAGTCTAAGCCGCATCCCGCAGCGGTCGTTCGGTGATCAGGAATCTGAATCGTGGCTATCGGGCGACCGACCAGCAAATTATGTCGATCGATGCCGGCGCGCTAGTCGGCTTCGGCGCGCAACATCTCCGTCTCCGCGGCGGTGTCTCGCGCAACCCGCGCGGCCAAGGCGTCGGGGTCTACCCGCGCGATCCGGGACTCGACGTCGTAGGGCACGATGATCGCGGTAGCGCCCTCGATGCGGCTGACCGCGCGGGCCATCTTGTCGGCGGTACGGTCATGCAGAAACCGGCCCAGCATCGCCGAATACGTTCGGCGCGGCAACAGCACCGTCACCTTGGTGTCCGGATGCTCCCGCTTCACCTGCAGGACCATCTCTTGGGCGGCCCGACTCAAATGGCGGTCGGGGCAATCGATCACCCGCAGCCGGGTGTCGTGCTCGAAGTGCTGCCAGCGCTCTTGCAGCTGAGCGGAATGATCCGCGTCTATCACGAAGTGCACCGCGGTCAGCTCGTCGGCGTGCAGCCCTTTTCCGTAGCGCAGCGCCTCGACCTCGGCGAGGTCGACCGAGTCCACGAAAACGAACACCCGCAGGCGGGCGAACTTGGCCAACTCGGGACGCTCGGTGCGCGACATCTCCAGCACCGAAGCCTCCGCGCGGTACTGCTGGTTGAGCCGTATCAGGCCGTACACCAGGATGGGGAAGACGACGACGACCAGCCAGGCCCCTTCGGTGAATTTGGCCACTACGAAGATCCCCACGACGATCGCCGACATGATCCCGGCGGACAGATTGACCAGCTCCTTGCGACGCCAGCCGTGCCCGCGGTGGGTGTAATGGTGTCGAGCCATGCCGAAGCCGGCCATCGCGAACGCGGTGAACACGCCGATCGCGAAGAACGGCACCAACGCGTTAACCGAGCCGCGGGTCACCAAGAGCAGCGCCACCGCCAGCACGGTCAGCGTGATGATGCCGTTCGAGAACACCAGACGGTGACCGCGTTTGGTCAGCGGCCGCGGCAGAAAACGGTCCTCGGCAACAAAACTCGCCAGCGCCGGGAACCCATTGAAGCCGGTGTTGGCACCCGTGAACAGGATCGCCGCGCTGGATGCCTGGACCAAAAAGTAAAGGACGTTACCGATCAGCCCCTGGCCAAACACCGCCCGGGCGATCTCGGACAGCATCGATGGATATTCATCCACGTACGGGGTCGCGTGGGTGACGAAGGCCAGCCAGGACACCCCGGCCAACAAAAACCCGAGAATGAGGGCCATAATCGTCAGCACGCGACGCGCGTTATAGCCCTGCGGCGCGCGAAAGACGTTGACCGTGTTGGAGATCGCCTCGACACCCGTCAGCGACGTACCGCCGTTGGCAAACGCGCGCAGCACCACCAGCACCGTGGCGCCCATTACCAGCCCGCCGCCGTGGTGGATTGGCACCGCTCCAACGATGTGCGCTGGGTTGTATTTCGGTAGTCCCCAAAAGATTTCACGAAAAATGCCGACGACGATCGTCAACGTGATCATGATGACGAAGGAGTATGTCGTGATTGCAAAGGTCCGGCCCGACTGCCGCTGTCCGCGCAGGTTGGCGATACAGATCAGGATCAGCACCCCGATGGTGATTTCCAAGTGGTAGGGGTGCAACGCGCGTATCGCCGAGCACAGTGCCACCGTCCCGGCCGCCGGTTGCACCGCGGCGGTGACCACGTAGTCGATCAGCAACGCCGCGGCAGCCACTTGCGCCCACCGGGGCCCGAAATTGTCCCGCGCCACCATATATGAGCCGCCGGCCCGGGCGTAGGTCATGACAACCCCGCGATACGAGGCGGACACCAGCAACAAGATGAACAAGATGACGCCGATGATCGGAAGCAACAACGCGAACGCGGCCATCCCGGCACGCGGCAGCAGTTCGATCATGACCTGCTCTGGGCCATAGGCCGTCGAGGAGATCGCGTCAGGTGAAAGCGCGCCGAGCGCAACAGGATTCGACAATCTCTCCGATTCCAGCTGCTCACTGGTAAGCGGCTTGCCAAGAACAACGCGCTTCCACCCGTCGACGAAGGACGGGGAGAGGCCCGAGCTATTGGTCGATGTTGTCACAACGTCTCACTTTCTCGGTTACTCGACGGCCTTTGCGCGCAGATCATTTCGCGTAGGCCCGTTGCGACTCATGCAGGTCTGTCCGGTCATCGGCAAAGCGTGGCTGAGACTCTGCTGCCCGCATAGCTTGTGTGATTTTGATTCGAGACTCTATGTCGTAGGCCACGATTTGCGCGCTCGCATCCGGGATCCGGCTGACCACCCGGGCGATCTTGTCGGCGGTGCCGTCATGCAGCAGCCGGCCGAGGAACGCCGAATATGTTCGGCGCGGCAACAGCACCGTCACCTTGGTGTCCGGATGGTCTTGCATGACCTCGCAAACCAGCCCCTGCGCGCCCCGAAGCAAGTTGCGATCCCGACACTCGACCAACCACAACTCGGTGTTGTGCCCGAAATGCTGCCATCGCCGGTGCAACCGCACGGCATGAGCCGGGTCCAACACTAAGTGCACCGCGACCAACTCGTCGGACTGCAGCCCTTTCGCGTAGCGCATCGCCTCGACCTCTGCCAGGTCGACCCTGTCCACGAAGACGAGGACGCGGTGCCGGTCATGCTTGTCCAAGTCGGGAGGCTCGGTCAGTGACATCTCCAAGACGGCGGCCTCAGCGCGGTACTGCCGGTTGAGCCGCATAAGACCGAACACCAGAATCGGGAAGACCACCACCACCAGCCAGGCACCCTCGGTGAACTTCGCGATCGCGAAGATCCCCACCACGACGGTCGACAGGATACCGGCCGACAGGTTGATCACCAGCTTGGATCGCCAGCCGGGCCCCCGATGGGTCAACCAGTGTTTGGTCATCCCGTAACCGGCCATCGAGAAACCCGTGAAAACCCCGATCGCGTAAAACGGCACCAGCGCATTGAGCGATCCCCCGGTCACGATCAACAATGCCACCGCCAACACGGTCAACGTGATGATGCCGTTGGAGAACACCAGCCGATGGCCGCGCTTCATCAGCGGCCGCGGCAAAAACTGGTCCTCGGCAACGAAACTCGCCAACGCCGGGAACCCGTTGAAGCTGGTGTTGCCCCCGGTGTAGAGGATCAGCGCGGTGGCCGCCTGCACCATGAAGTAGCAGACATGACCGATCGCTCCGTCGCCGAACACCGCCCGGGTGATCTCGGACAGCATTGACGGATAGCCGGCGACGTATGGGGTGGCGTGCGTGACATGCGCCAGCCAGGCCACTCCGGCCAACAGGAATCCCAGGATTGCGGCCATAATTGTCAGCACCCGACGGGCGTTGGTGCCTTCGGGCTTACGGAAAGCGTTGACCGTGTTGGAAATCGCCTCCACTCCGGTCAGCGACGAACCGCCATTGGCGAACGCACGCAGCACGATCAGAACCGTGGCGCCCATGATGATGCCGTTGCCATGGCCGACCGGGACCGCTCCGGCGAGGTGCTCCGGATCGTAAGTCTTTAAACCGCCCGTGATTTCACGAATGATGCCGACAATGATCGTCAACGAGACCATGCCGACGAAGAGATACGTCGGCAGCGCGAACCTGACTCCGGCTTCTCGCAGGCCACGCAAATTGGCGAAACACATCAGCAGCACGACAGCCACGGTGATCTCCAGGCTGTAGGGACCCAACGCGGGAAATGCCGAGGCCACCGCCACGGTTCCGGCAGCACACTGCACCGCGACGGTCACCACGTAGTCGATCAACAGCGATGCCGCGGCGATCTGAGCAACCCGGGGTCCGAAATTCTCGCGGGCCACCACATAGGAGCCACCGGCGCGGGTGTAAACCATTACGACCTGGCGATAGGACGCCGCCACCAGCACCAGAATCAACAAAATCACACCGGTGATCGGAAGTAGCAAGGCGAACGCGGCCAGCCCGGCGGCCGGCAACAGCTCGATCATGATCTGTTCCGAACCGTACGCGGTCGACGAGATCGCGTCCGGCGAAAGCACGCCCAGTGCAACGGGGTTCGACAGTCTCTCGTGCTCCAGCTCGTCGTTGATCATCGGTTTCCCGAGAACCAACCGCTTGTACACGTCGGAAAGCGACGGCGCAAACCGCTGTCCGTCCACCTGTTTCGTCACACCACATTCCTTAGCCAGATCCCGTAGCTCCCGGAAAAGCGTACGTTGCAACCCGTTAAACGCGCGCGCCGGGACGCAACGGACTGTGGAGTTTTGTTACCAACGCATTACCAACGCGCCCTCAAGCAACTCGTCGAATCGTGCGATCGCATCGTCGTTCTCCGCGTCAATGCCGCGAAGGGGTCCCTGGTCAGCCAGGTGACGCAATGCGTACAACCGGGCGATGAGGGCCTTGCGGTCGGTCTGGCGGGTGGCCCGCTCCCAGGCGGCCTGCTCGGTCAATAGGGCCCCGGCGTAGACATCGCCGATGAACTGGGTGAGCGGGAACAGCCGGGCCTCGGCAACCGCGCCGTCCAGCTTGCCCCAGGCCGTAATCGCCGCTTCGAGATCGTCGATGCGGCAGCGTACGAGGCGTGTCGTCTCGTCGTCGTCGGACACCGAGACCGCGTCGTGCAGACGCTCCAGCAAAGGCTGATGGGCCTGGGCGCGCTCGATGCCCCGCCGAACGTCAAGACACAGGAGATTGTCAGGGCCTTCCCAGATCGTGTTGACCTGCGCGTCGCGGAGCAGTCGGGCTACCGGCCAGGTTTCGATGTAGCCGTTGCCGCCGTGAATCTCGATCGCGTCCGACGCCATGGTGATACCCAGCCGACACACTTTGAGCTTCGTCACAGGCACGGCGATACGCTGACGGACCGCGCGGGGCTGACGGTGGTTGGCGAATCCCGTGCCGTCGAAAACCAGCGCTTGGGCGGCTTCGACGTCGACGATCATCTCGGCGAGCTTGCGGCGCATCAGCGGCTTGTCGAGCAACGTGTCGCCGAACGCCTGCCGCTGCCGCGCGTAGCAGAGCGACTCGACCAGCGCGCGGCGCGCGTTGCCGAGGGCGAACAGCGCAATGCCGAGCCGGGCCGCGTTGGTCAGTTCCATCATCCGGCCCAGCCCCTTGCCGTCGGCCGGGCCGGTTTCGGCGCTCGGCTCGCCGGACAGCAGGAAGGCTTCGGCGTCGACGAACTCCACCTCGCCGGAGGCCACCGACCGGGTGCCGAGCTTGTCTTTCAGGCGGCGGATACGAATGCCGTTGCGCGAGCCGTCGCGACGGGTCCGCAACACCAGGAAGTTCGCCACGCCGCGGCCGGAATCCGGCGCTCCCTCCGGCTTGGCCAGCACGACGAACACCTGCGCGTCGCAGTTGGAGGCGAACCATTTGAAACCGTTGAGCAGCCAGGCATCTCCGTGTCGCGTTGCCGTCGTCTCCAGCGCGCCGAGGTCGGAGCCGCCGGTGCGCTCGGTCAATAGCTGGGCGGTCTCCCCCTCCCACTCGCCCGTCTCGAACTTGGCCAGGACGTGGTCGCGAACGTCGGCCGGCGCATAGGCCGCGACCAGCGACTTGACCATCCCGCCGCCGGTCCCGAGCGCGCACCCCATTCCGATGTCGGCCTGGTCGAGCAGATAGTTGGCCGCGTACAGCGGCAGGGCCGGATTGACGCCGGCGCGCCGGGCATCGTCTTTCAATGCCTTTTGCGCGGCCAGGACGGCCCTTTTGGACTCGGTGAACGACGGCGGCTGGACGACCTGGCTGACGTCGTGGCCCCAGCGGTCGTAGCGCTCCAGCCGCGGAGGATCGCGGTCGGTCTGCTCGGCCCACCGCGCCACCGGGCCGCCCATCAGCTCGCCGATCCTGCTCAGATGCGGCTCGGCGATGGCGAGCTCGGCGGGCTGCAGGTAATAGGCCACCGTCAGCTGCAGGCTCGGGTCGGTTTCATACCAGTTGAGGCCGACGGCTCCGCGGTAATTCTCCGTGCGGTAACGCTGCGACTTCTCCGGGGTGGCGAAGGGCAGCCGGTCCACCGCCTCGAGGTCGTAGGGGTTCATGCCGTCACCTTCCCGCCAAGACGGTCGGCCGCCGCAGCGATCCGCTCGTCGGTGGCGGTCAACGCCACCCGAACATGCCGGGCGCCACGAGGGCCGTAGAACTCGCCGGGGGCCGCCAGGATGCCGCGCTGCGCCAGCCACGCGACGGTATCGCGGCACGCCTCGTCGCGGGTGACCCATAGATATAGCCCGGCCTCGGAGTGGTCGACGGTGAAGCCGGCCGAGCGGAATGCCGGTAGCAACGTGTCCCGGCGGCGGCGGTAGCGGTCGCGCTGGTCATGCTCGTGGGCATCGTCGTCGAGGGCGGCGACCATGGCTGCCTGCACCGGCGTCGGCACCATCATCCCGGCGTGTTTGCGCACCGCCAGCAGCTCGGCGACCACGGCCGCGTCTCCGGCGACGAAGCCGGCCCGGTAGCCGGCCAGCGACGAGCTCTTGGACAGCGAGTGCATCGCCAGCAGCCCGGTGTGGTCGCCGTCGCACACGTCGGGATGCAATACCGACAGCGGCTCGGCGTCCCAGCCCAGGCCCAAGTAGCACTCGTCGGATGCCACCAGCGCGCCACGTTCCCGGGCCCATCCGATGACCTTGCGCAGATGATCGGCACCGAGCACCTGCCCAGTCGGATTGCTCGGCGAGTTCACATAGACCAGTGCCGGCGCCTGCGGACCGAGCTGGGTCAGCGAATCGGCGTAAACCACCCGGGTTCCGGCCAGCCGGGCGCCGACGTCGTAGGTGGGATAGGCCAGCTCGGGCACCACGACGAGATCATCGGCGCCCAAGCCCAGCAGCGTCGGCAGCCACGCGATCAGTTCCTTGGAGCCGATCACCGGCAACACGGCCGACTCGGCCAGTGCGGTGACGCCGTGCCGGCGTTCCAACGCGGCGACGGCCGACCGGCGAAGTTCCGGGGTGCCCGCGGTTGTGGGGTATCCCGGCGCGGCGCTGGCCGCGGCGAGCGCTTCGCGGATCAGCGGCGCCACCGGGTCGACGGGCGTGCCGACGGACAAGTCGACTATGCCGTCCGGGTGCGACTTGGCCAGTGCGGTCGCGTCGGCCAGGGTGTCCCAGGGGAACACCGGCAGCAGAGCTGACACGGCCGACCGGCGTCGGCGGTTCACCAGGCTGCTCAGTCGCCTTCACCCTGGGGCGGCAGATCCTTGACGACCTGCGGGTCGTGTTCGGTCATGCCGACCTTGGCCGCGCCACCGGGCGATCCGAGCTCATCGAAGAAGTCGGCGTTGATCTGCGTGTATTGGTTCCACTGTTCGGGCACATCGTCTTCGTAGTAGATCGCCTCGACCGGACAGACCGGCTCGCAGGCACCACAGTCCACGCATTCGTCGGGGTGGATGTACAGCATCCGAGCGCCCTCGTAGATGCAGTCGACCGGACATTCCTCGATGCAGGCCTTGTCCTTGATGTCGACGCAGGGTTCGGCGATCGTGTACGTCACGAAGGTCTCCTCCATGTGCTGCTCAATGTGGCTGGTTTTCTCCCCGGGTTTTGCTTCCCGGCGGTGCAGATCCGTTGATTACTGATACTAGACGTTGCATATACAAATCAAGCACCCGGCCGCTATGCGCTTTGCTGCACTGCAACTAGTTGCATACCGCGGGTGTGTTCCCTAAGCTGCCCGCGTGGCACTCCCCCACGCGATCCTGGTGTCGTTGTGCGAACAGTCCGGCTCCGGCTACGAGCTGGCGCACCGTTTCGACCGCTCCATCGGGTACTTCTGGAGTGCCACCCATCAGCAGATCTACCGCACCCTGCGGGCGATGGAAGACGACGGCTGGTTATCCGCGAAGGTGGTCGTCCAGCGCGGCCGGCCGGACAAGAAGGTCTACACCGTCTCCGACGCCGGCCGCGCCGAACTGGCCAGATGGATCGCCGAGCCGCTGGCCGGACGCGGCGGCGCACTCAGCGACACCCGCACCCGTGACGTGGCCGTCAAGCTGCGCGGCGCCGCCTACGGCGACTTGGCAGCGCTGCGCACACAGGTATCCGCGCTGCGCGCCGAGCGTGCCCAACTGTTGGACACCTACCGCGGATTCGAGAAGCGGCAGTTTCCCGACCCATCGGCGCTGCGCGGCAGCGCGCTGCACCAATATCTGGTGCTGCGCGGCGGGATCCGCGCCGAGGAAAGCACCGTCGACTGGCTCGACGAGGTGACCGCGGCATTACCGGACTCGAAGCAGGAGAAGCCGTGACCTATCCAAACCTGCTGTCCCCGTTGGACCTTGGGTTTACGACGCTGCGCAACCGGGTGATCATGGGTTCGATGCACACCGGTCTGGAAGATCGCGCTCACCATATCGACCGGCTCGCCGAGTATTTCGCCGAACGCGCCCGCGGCGGCGTCGGACTGATCATCACCGGTGGCTATGCGCCCAACCGGACCGGCTGGTTGCTGCCGTTGGCCGCGGAACTGGTCTCCTCCGCCCAGGCCCGCCGGCACCGTCGCGTCACCAGCGCGGTGCACGAAGCGGGCGGCAAGATCCTGCTGCAGATCCTGCACGCCGGACGGTATGCTCACCATCCACTTTCGGTCAGTGCGTCGTCGATCAAGGCGCCGATCAACCCGTTCCGTCCGCGTCGACTCTCGTCACGCGGTGTGCAGAGCACGATCGACGACTTCGCGCGCTGCGCGCGGCTCGCCCGCGAGGCCGGTTACGACGGCGTCGAAATCATGGGCAGTGAAGGCTATTTGATCAATCAGTTCCTGGCTCCGCGTACCAACAAGCGCAGCGACGCCTGGGGCGGCACACCGCAGAAGCGCCGCCGGTTCCCGGTCGAGATCGTGCGCCGCAGCCGGGCGGCGGTCGGATCCGATTTCATCATCTGTTACCGGATGTCGATGGCCGACTACGTCGAAGACGGCCAGAGTTGGGACGAAATCGTCTCGCTGGCAACCGATGTCGAGGCAGCTGGCGCGACGATGATCAACTCCGGATTCGGCTGGCACGAGGCGCGGGTGCCGACGATCGTCACGTCGGTGCCCAACAGCGCTTTCGTCGACATCAGCCACGCCGTCGCCGGACACGTCAATATTCCGGTGGTGGCGTCCAACCGGATCAACATGCCGCAGGCGGCCGAACAAATCCTGGCCGACACCCACGTGCAGCTGATCTCGATGGCGCGCCCGTTGCTGGCGGACCCGGAGTGGGTGCTCAAAGCGCAAGCCGCACGCGACGACGAGATCAACACCTGCATCGCCTGCAACCAAGCCTGCCTGGATCACGCGTTCGTGAAGAAAACGGTGTCGTGTCTGCTCAACCCGCGGGCCGGTCACGAGACGCAGCTGGTGCTTTCGCCGACCCGGCGCACTCGCTCGATCGCGGTCGTCGGAGCCGGCCCGGCCGGACTGGCGACCGCGGTCAACGCCGCTCAGCGAGGTCACCAGGTCACGCTGTTCGAGGCCAACGAGTTCATCGGCGGTCAATTCGACATGGCCCGCCGGATCCCGGGCAAAGAGGAATTCGCCGAAACCATCCGATATTTCACGACGATGCTGCACAAGCACGGCGTGACGGTTCGGCTGGGCAGTCGGGTGTCGGCGGCCGAGCTGGCCGGCTACGACGATGTCGTGCTGGCCACCGGCGTGGCGCCGCGGATTCCGGCGATACCGGGAATCGATCATCCGATGGTCCTGACATATGCCGAGGCCATCACCGGTGTCAAGCCGGTCGGGAAAACCGTCGCCGTGATCGGGGCCGGTGGCATCGGTTTCGACGTCAGCGAGCTGCTGGTCACCGACGAGTCACCGACGCTGAACCTCAAAGACTGGAAGGCCGAGTGGGGTGCGGGCGACCCGTGGGAGCACCGCGGCGCGCTAGCCACCCCGATCCCGGCCCCGCCGGCGCGTGAAGTGTATTTACTGCAGCGCACGAACGGTGCACAAGGCAAGCGGCTGGGCAAGACCAGCGGATGGGTGCATCGGGCTTCGTTGAAGGCCAAAGGCGTGCATCAGCTTTCCGGCGTCAACTATGAGCGGGTGAGCGACGAGGGGCTGCACATCAGCTTCGGTCCCAAGCGAGAGCGGCCGCAGCTGCTGGCCGTGGACAACGTGGTGGTGTGCGCGGGCCAGGAGCCGGTGCGCGACCTGGAAGATGAGCTGCGGCGCATGGGTATTGACCCGCACATCATCGGCGGTGCGGCGTTCGCCGCGGAGCTGGACGCCAAGCGTGCGATCAGGCAAGGCACCGAGCTGGCGGCGCGGCTTTAGCGCGCCGAGGTCAGTAGCCGGCCAGCAGACTGCGGACCCGGCCCAAGGTTTCCGGGCCAACGCGGCTGCAGATCCGCGACGGGTCGGCGGGCCTACGGCCCCACAACAGCAGGACACGCGCGGCGGCATCGGTCTCCAGCGTGGCCGGACCGTCCGGGTCGGCAAGCCGGATGGTGGTGCCGTCGGCGTCCGCGTCGACCACGACATCGTCGGCGTCGGCAACCCGCAGCCGTGCCTCGATTCGCTCACCGGGCCGCAGTTGCTTGACGCCCTTGGCCAACAACGGCTTTCCCACCGCCAGCACGCTATGGGTCGTCATCCACGGCTGCGCCATCCGGGCCCGGGCCGCCGCATCGTCGCCGGTGATGTCCCACCCGTGCAGGACGAGCTCTTCGCGCATGTGCTCGGCGAACCACGGCACCTTCATGGTGCGCCCGGTCCACGCCACGTCGGTATCGGCCGGCACGTCGTCGCCGGCCTCGGCGGTCTCATTCAGCAACGCCATGTTGGTGTGCAGGGCTGCCCACAGGTCGGTCGCGTTCATGGCACGCAGCGGCGCCTCGCGTTCTTCGAATGTGCGGGTGGCAACCGGCTCGCCGGCCAGGTGCCCGCCCAGCACCCGGCCGAGTTCCAGCGCGTTGCCGGCCTGATGGATGACGATGTCGCGCACTGTCCAGGCCTCACACCAGGTGCCTGCATCCGGCCGACGCTGCTGCACCGCGTCGATGAACGGCTGCCACTCGGGGAACCGGTCGGTGTCGATCTTTGGGCTCATGGCGTCCGGTATACCCGCCGCCACCGACAACTAGGCCGCCAGCGGGGCGTATGTCGTCGTGCGCTGGCGTGCCGGGCGACCGATGCCCTCGGCGATCGCAACCAACTCGGCGGCGGTCTTGGCCGATCCGTGTTCGGAGCCGGCCATCCGCGAGATGGTCTCCTCCATCAGCGTGCCGCCCAAGTCGTTGGCACCGCCGTTGAGCATCACCTGCGTGCGCTCGACGCCGAGCTTGACCCAGCTGGTTTGGATATGAGAGATGCGGCCGTGCAACATGATCCGGGCCAGCGCATGCACCGCGCGGTTGTCGCGGTGGCTTGGCCCGGGCCGTGCCGCACCGGCGAGGTACAACGGCGAGTTCTGATGCACGAACGGCAGCGGCACGAACTCGGTGAAACCTCCGGTGCGGTCCTGGATGTCGCGTAAGACGTTGATGTGACCGATCCAGTGTCGGGGGTTGTCGACGTGTCCGTACATCATCGTCGACGACGACCGCAGGCCCACCTCGTGGGCGGCGGTCACGATCTCGATCCACATCGAGGTTGGCAGCTTGCCCTTGGTGAGCACCCAACGGACTTCGTCGTCGAGGATCTCCGCAGCGGTGCCGGGGATGGTGTCCAGGCCCGCCTCACGCAGGCTGGTCAGCCACTCGCGAATACTCAAGCCGCTCTTGGTCACACCGTTGGCGACCTCCATCGGCGAAAACGCGTGCACATGCATCGACGGCACCCGTGCCTTGACGGCGCGCACCAGATCGGCATAGCCGGTGACCGGTAGCTCGGGATCGATACCGCCCTGCATACACACCTCGGTGGCGCCGGCTACATGCGCCTCCCAGGCACGTTCAGCGACTTCGGCGGTCGACAGCGAATAAGCGTCGGCGTCGCCCTTGCGCTGGGCAAAGGCGCAGAACCGGCAGCCCGTGTAACAGATGTTGGTGAAGTTGATGTTGCGGTTGACGACGAACGTCACGTCATCACCGACCACATCGCGGCGCAACGAATCCGCGAGCGCGGCAACGGCATCCAGCGCAGCACCGTCAGCGGTGGCCAAGGCCAGGTACTCGGCGTCGGTGCAACCGGCAGGATCACGCTCCGCCGCGCTCAAGGCGGCGAGAACATCGGTGTCAATGCGCTCGGGGGCACGCGCGGCCAACTCGTGCACCTGCGACCGGATCGAATCCCAGTCACCGAATGCGCTGAGCAGATCGCTGCGGGCTTCGGTGTTGCGTCCTTCGGTGTCGATCAACGCGTTCAGGTCCACCCGGCCCGACGACGCGACGTCGTCGGGCTCCTGCCACGGCATGCCCACCGGCTTCACATCGCGGGCCAGGCCGGTGGCCGGGTCGGCCAGCGCGACGACATGGCCGCGGACCCGCGGATCGATCCAGGCCGTGCCCGCCTGCACGTACTTGGGTTGCGCCGTCAGCCGCTGCACCAGGTCATATCCCGCCTGTTCGGTGACGGCGGCGAGCTCGTCGAGGGCGGGCCAGGGCCGCTCGGGGTTGACGTGATCGGGCGTCAGCGGGGAGACGCCGCCCCAGTCGTCGACACCCGCGGCGATCAACGCGATGCACTCGTCGGCCGACACCAGGTTCGGCGGCGCCTGAATGCGCATTCCCGGGCCGAGCACCAGTCGGGCCACCGCCACGGTGGCCAGGAAGTCGTCGATACCGGCGTCGGGCGTCGCGGCCATCGCCGTGTGTTCTTTGGCGCGGAAGTTCTGCACGATGACTTCCTGAACGTGGCCGAACTCCTTGTGCGACTTGCGAATAGCGTGCAACGTTTCGGCGCGCTCGGTGAGCGTCTCACCGATGCCGACCAGCAGACCGGTGGTGAACGGTATGGACAGCCGTCCCGCGTCGGTCAACGTGCGCAGCCGAACGGCCGGATCTTTGTCGGGACTGCCGTAGTGCGCCAGGCCCTTCGTTTCGAACAGCCGCCGCGACGTCGTCTCCAGCATCATCCCCATCGACGGCGCCACCGGCTTCAGCCGCGACAACTCCGACCAGCTCATCACGCCGGGATTCAAGTGCGGCAACAGCCCGGTTTCCTCCAGCACCCGAATCGCCATCGCCCGAACATAGGACAATGTCGAGTCGTAGCCTCGCTCGTCCAGCCACTCGCGCGCCTCCGGCCACCGATCTTCGGGCCGATCGCCAAGGGTGAACAGTGCTTCCTTGCAACCGAGTTCACCGCCCCGACGGGCGATCTCGAGAATTTCATCCGGTTCCAAGAACATCCCGGCGCCCTGGGCACGTAGCTTGGCAGGCGCGGTGACAAATGTGCAGTAGTGGCAGTTGTCGCGGCATAGATGCGTCACGGGGATGAACACCTTGCGCGAGTAGGTGATCGGCAGCCGTCCGCCGGCGCCACGCCGTCCCGCCGATTCCAGACCGGCATCGCGTACCCGCGCCGCGCTGCGACACAAGTCGACCAGATCGTCGCCGCGGGCGGTCATCGCGACCGCCGCCTCATCGACATTCAACGCAACGCCGTCGCGGGCACGCCGCAACACCCGCCGCATCGCGGACGTGTTGGACTGCGGCGGCACCGACGGGCTGGGCAGGAACGTCGGTTCTTCGCCCGGAGTCAGTGGCACGTTGGTGTAACTCCCGTCCGCCCGGATTTCATCCGCGCGCAACCATCTGCATCCCCGACGCGTGCCATGTGCGCAACAGTAGCGTCCAGCCGCCCATCAGCGGGCCCCTGCCCTCATTCGCCCGATATGCCAGGTCGGGTGGGTCGTCAGCTTTCGGTTCGGCGCCGCAGCAGCACCGCAAGCGGTGGCGCCGAACCCGCCACGAGCAGTAGCAATGGGGAGTAGGCGAGCAGTCCGCGCCCACCGAAGATGACGTCGCCGCCCGGGCCGGGCGCGCACATGACCAGGACCGTCAGCAGCCAGGTCCACAGCGGCAGCGCGGCCAGCCTGGCTGACGTGGTCCATCGCCCGGCGGCCCACACCAGGGCCGCGTTGACCAGACCGCTGATCACCGCACTGATGGGAAACGGGATTGAACCGATATAGGCCGGCAGCAGCAGCGCCCCGGCGACTGCGGAGAGAATCCCGTCGACGGCCAGTAACGCCAGAATGACGATGCGAATTGACGGGTCCGTCGCGCCGATGTCGTCGATCTGCCCGACGGCGGCGCTGGCTTGGTGGCGGTCAGGTCGGGACGCTGTCCAACTGCGAGACGATGGACATCAGCACCCACTGAAAGTTGTCCAGTCGGTCCTGCCGGTGTTGCTGGTTGTAGTCCAGATCCGGATCCATGCCGGAAGCCTACCGCGTGGCGGGCTCGGTGAGACCGAGTCCGGCGAGCAGATCGGTCTCCCAGCCGCGCTGGTCGCGATCCCCCGCGGCGCCGGCCACCAGAATGTAGTGCTCCGGCGCGACGACCGGCAGGGCCAAGTTGTTCGACAACGCCAGCGCACGGCCGGTCGGGCCGAGCGTCAACTGGGTGGCGTGCGCGGCCAGCGCCGCGGTCTTGGCCGGTAACGCGTCCGGATCGTCGACGACGGCGTCGATCTCGCCGTCGGGGTAGCCGAGTTCGCTGAAGTCCCCATCGGGCGGCGGAATGATCCACTCGGAGCGCAGATCGCCGGGGCTCAGCGCCTCCCAACCCGCCCTGAAGGCGCTGCGGGCGATGACCGTCCAATAGAACTTCGGCACTGTCCACGGCGTGCCTGGGTAGTCGTCGCCGCCGGCCGCCGCCACCGCCGCCGTGGTGACCACGTGGGCCTGAATATGGTCGGGATGCCCGTATCCGCCGTTGGCGTCGTAGGTGACCACGACGTGCGGCCTCAGCTCGCGAATGACGGCGACCAGCGCGCCTACCGCTTCGCGTTCGTCGGCGTCGCTGAAGCGCTCCCGGCCGCGCGGTTCGGTGCCCGCCATGCCCGAATCACGCCAGCGGCCCGGCCCGCCCAGGAAGATCGGCGCGCTGACGCCCAGCGCATGCAGCGCCGCGGTGAGTTCGCCGATGCGGTAACCGCCGAGTTGGTCGGCCTGATCGACGGCAAGCTGTGCCCACCGGTCGCCGATCACCTCGCCCTCTTCGCCGAGGGTGCAGGTGACGACATGCACCGCGGCGCCGCGGGCGGCGTAATGGGCGATGGTGGCGCCGTTGGTGATGCTCTCGTCGTCCGGATGGGCGTGTACGAACAACAGCCGCGGGGTCTCCTGCATGGACGCACCATACCGGTTGTGATGCGCAGGTAGCGAAGACGTAACCCGCTGGCCCGCAGTGAGAATCGATGGACCGGCAAAGCCGCCGTTTCGCCAAAAGAAACGCCGGTGGCTACTATCAACGGATGGCAGCGCAGACCAACTCCATGCCAACGGCCAACCGCACGCGACGGCGGGGCAAGGAACTCGAAGACGCCCTCTACGACGCGACGCTGGCGGAACTGGCTGCGGTCGGGTACGGCGGGCTGACCATGGAAGGGATCGCCGCGCGGGCCCGCACCGGCAAAGCCGCGCTGTACCGGCGCTGGTCTTCCAAGCACGACTTGGTCCAGGCGGCGCTGCTCTATGCGCTGCCGCCGGTGCCAGAGCCCCGTGCCGAACGATCGGCGCGGGAGAACCTGCTGGCCGTCTTCACCGCGCACTGCGACGTGCTTGCCGGCAAGACGGCGTTTCCGAGCCTGGCCATCATGAATCAGCTCCTGCACGAGCCGGAGTTGCGCGCCCTGTTCGCCGACGCCGTCGTGACACCGCGACTGCGGATCACCGAGTCGATTCTGGAGGCCGGCGTGGCCAACGGCGAGATCAACGCTGCCGCCCTGACGCCCTACACCGCACGGGTCGGCCCGGCGTTGATCAACCAACAGCTGTTACTCACCGGGGCCCCACCGAACAAGCGCCAACTGGCACACATCGTCGACACCGTGGTCGCCCCGCTGTCGCCGGCGCATGCAGTGGCGCAAGGGGTTACTGCGCCGTCTTGACCCACTGCCCGGCGTCGCCGACGATCCCGACGGGCACCGAACCCGAGAGGCTCACATTGAGCACACTGGGACCCGCGGCGACGATCGTCGCGTCCTGCAGGATCGGCAGCACGGTCGACATGTTCCACAGCCGCGGTTCGACCTCGTTGATGACGTCGTTGATGTTCGCGCTGCCGGCCAGCGCGGCATCGATCCTCGACTGGATGCCGTGATCGCAGATACCGGTGAGGTTGGACGGCGCCTGCACCAGCGCTCCGGGTTCCTGCGCCCGGCTGGGCGCGGTCGAGCTGGGCGCCGTCGGCGTGGGGGCAGGAGTCGTTCTTGCCGTCGCGGATGGGTCGTGAGGGGCCGGGGGGTTCAAGGCGGGGGTCGCCGTCGACACCGCCGTCGCCTCCAGTGCCGGGCAGCTGTAGCGGGAGGCCAGCAGCGTCGCCAGATTCCCGCCCGCCTCGCGCCAACCGACCAGGGCGTCCACCCGGTTGTTGACCAGCGCGTCGCGGTACAGCGCCACCGGATCGAGCGCCAAAATCGTTGCGGCGATACCGACATTGCGCAACTGGTCGGCGGCGGTGTTGGCCACCGCCACCGATGTCGGGTCGTTCGCCGCGACGCCGATGATCAGGGACAGCTGCTTGCCGTCCTTGCTGATGCGGCCCCGGGTGATCTCTGGTGGCCCATTGGCCGGCCGCGGCGGCGCCGAGGGCGCCGGGGGTGGCGGTGTGACCGACGCCGAGGTGTCGTTTTCGATTTGGTATCCCGACGCTTCCAGCAGCCCCAACGCCTCGGTTCTGGTCAGCGCCGGCGGTGCGGTCGGCACGTAGCCAGGGTCGCTGGGCGAGCGAATCTGCGCCTGATCGAGGCTAACCGTGTTATCACTGCCGGCGCCGACGGCGGCGAGCAAATCGACATCGAGCAGTCCCAGAATGGCCTTACGGACCGCGGCGTCGGCCAGCTTGGGCTCGCTGGCGCGCAACGTGAGCTGCATGACGCGCGGCGTCATGATTCGCGCGGTCCGCACGTCCGGGATCGCCGATAACTGCGCGAAAGCCGCTGAGCCACCGTGTACTTGGGCCACCTGAGTGTCGCCGTTGCGGACCGAATCGGCCAACGCCGCCGGCGCCCCGGCGCGCCGGAACAGGATCAGATCCGGCTTGGCCGGTGGCCCCCAATAGCGATCGTTGCGGGCGAGCAGGATCTCGTCGCGTTGCGGGTCGATGTTTTCCACCCGGAACTGTCCTCCGGTGACCGGCAGGGCGCTCGCCAGCCCGGCCGGGAAACCGCCCGGCACATCCTTGACGATGTGCGCGGGCAGGATGTTGTCGAACAACTCGCGCCAAGCCGGGTATGGCCGGGAGAACGTGACCACCGCCTGCTTACCGCCGTCGATCGACTGCACCCCGGTGATCAGGTCGTAGCCGGCCGGGTCGACCACGCCGGGCTGGCTGACCATCTGCCGCCACAGATACCAGAAGTCGTCGGCGGCGATGGGAGCGTTATCGGTCCACTGGGCCTCCGGCCGGATTTTGTAGGTCACCGTGAACGGGTTCTCGTTGGTCACATCGGCGGATACCAGCAGCGTCGGATCCATCTCCCAACGGGATCCGGTCGGCGTGGCCGGGTCGGCGATCGGACGGAAGGCGCTGGGCAGCACCAACGCACCGATCGCGGCGTTGACCGCCGAAAGATCGGACAGCAGATGCGGGTTGAACCCGGCGCCGATCGAGTCGATACCCATGATGATCTGCGTCTTCCGCAGCGGCGGCGGCGCGGTGCTCCGCGTGGTCTCGGTGCTCTGCGGGGCCGGCGGTGGGCTGACAGCGCAACCAGCCAGCGCCAGCGTCGAAACCAGCACGCCAATCGTTAGCCAGGCGCGGCGGGCTGGTTTCGGCACGCCCAACAGGGTATCGGGGCCCCGCGGTTGATCAACGGATGCTGGAACCTCACGAGACTCAGCGGCCTCTTCGGTTGCTGGCTGGAGGATTAATGCCGTCTTCGGTTTGATGGCGCGGGTGATATCACTGCGTGACGGGTGTGCCACCTAGCTAGCCGCGGGCTTTCGCCCGCGCGCGGCTGCGGGCCCGGCCGGTGGCGTCCAGCTCCAGCTTGCGTACCCGGACCACCTCGGGAGTCACCTCCACGCATTCGTCCTCTGCGCAGAACTCCATGGCCTGTTCGAGGCCGAGTTCCAGCGGGCGGGCAAGGGTTTCCATGACGTCGGCCGTGGAGCTGCGCATATTGGTCAGTTTCTTCTCGCGCGTGACGTTGACGTCGAGGTCCTCGGCGCGCGGGTTGATGCCGACCACCTGGCCCTCGTAGGTGTCCTCGCCGGGTTCGACGAAGAATTGGCCGCGATCGGCCAGCTGGATCATCGCGAACGGGGTGATCGACCCGCTGCGGTCCGAAACCAGCGACCCCGTGTGCCGCGCCCGGATTTCGCCCGCCCAGGGCCGGTAGCCGTCGAACACGGCGTTGGCGATACCGGTTCCGCGGGTCAGCGTCAGGAAGTCGGTACGGAAGCCGATGAGGCCGCGGCTCGGCACGATGAAGTCCATCCGCACCCACCCGGCGGCGTGGTTGGTCATGTCCTCCATGCGTCCCTTGCGGGCGGCCATCAGCTGGGTTATCGCGCCGACGAACTCCTCGGGGCAGTCGATGGTCATCGCCTCGAACGGCTCATGCAGCTTGCCTTCGATTGTCTGAGTCACCACCTGCGGCTTGCCGACCGTGAGCTCGAAGCCCTCGCGACGCATCTGCTCGACGAGCACGGCCAGCGCCAGCTCACCACGGCCCTGCACCTCCCAGGCGTCGGGGCGTTCGATGTCGACGACCTTGATCGACACGTTGCCGACGAGTTCGGAGTCCAACCGCGACTTCACCATGCGCGCCGTGAGCTTGTGCCCGGACACTTTGCCCGCGAGCGGAGATGTGTTGGTGCCGATGGTCACCGAGATCGCGGGCTCGTCGACGGTGATGCGAGGGAGCGCGTGGGCGTGGTCCGGGTCGGCGAGCGTGTCGCCGATCATGATCTCGGAGATACCCGCCACGGCGACGATGTCGCCCGCGATGGCCTCCTCGGTGGCGGTGCGTTCGACGCCCTCGGTCACCAGCAGTTCGGTGATCTTGGCGTTCGTGATGACCGGATGGCCGTCCACCTCGCGCATCCAAGCCACCTGCTGGCCCTTGCGAATGCGACCCTTGTAGATCCGGATCAGCGCCAGTCGACCGAGGAATGACGACGCGTCGAGGTTGGTCACCAGCGCCTGCAGCGGCGCCTCGGGATCGCCCTGTGGCGGCGGGATGTGCTCGAGCAGCACGTCGAACAGCGGGTCCAGGTTGTCGCCGTCGGGGTTCGTGCCGTTGGGCGGTTCGGTGGTGCTGGCGATGCCGGCACGTCCTGCGGCATAAAGCGTCGGCAGGCCGAGCGCCTTCTCGGCCGCCGCCTGCGCCTCTGGGTCCTTGGCGGCAAGGTCTGCGGCGACGTCCAGCAACAGGTCGTGGCTCTCCTCGACGACCTCGGCGATGCGGGCGTCGGGCCGGTCGGTCTTGTTCACCACCAGGATGACGGGGAGGTGCGCGGCCAGGGCCTTGCGCAGCACGAAGCGCGTCTGAGGCAGCGGCCCCTCGGAAGCGTCGACGAGCAGCAGCACGCCGTCGACCATCGACAGCCCGCGCTCCACCTCGCCGCCGAAATCGGCGTGGCCCGGCGTGTCGATGACGTTGATGACGGTCATCGAGCCGTCCGCGTGCTGACGGTGCACGGCGGTGTTCTTCGCCAGGATCGTGATGCCCTTCTCCTTCTCCAGGTCACCCGAGTCCATAAGGCGTTCGATCGCGTCGTCGCCGCGGTGGGTAAGCGCCCCGGATTGCCGCAGCATGGCATCGACCAGGGTTGTCTTGCCGTGATCGACGTGCGCGACGATGGCTACGTTGCGAAAATCCACGCCGGTGATTCTGGCAGCGTTAGCAGTTGATCGCGAAACTGAGCGGCTGCGACGTGCGCCGCGTCACAGGATTTGAGTCAGCGCCGGCAAGAACCCCCGATCGGCGGGCACCCAGTCGATTTCATCCAGCTGAGCCGCCGCCACCCAGCGCAACGCACCATGGTCGTGCGGATGTAGTTCACCGCGGATCAGGCTGACCTGGTAGGCACGCAGCGTCGTCGTTGCACTGAGCGCAATGTCATCGCCCAGGCGCCCACCGACCGCGACTTCGACACCCAATTCCTCGGCCAGTTCGCGCGCCAGCGCTTCGGGTTCGCTCTCGCCGGGCCCGACTTTGCCGCCCGGCAACTCCCAGCGGCCCGCCAGTTCGGGCGGCCGCAAGCGTTGTGCGACCAGCACCCTCGATTCGGCGATGACGGCCCCGGCCACCACGATCTGGTTCGGCATCGCGGTGACGGTATACGGTCGAGGCATGGCTGTGTTAACGGATGAACAAGTAGACGCCGCACTGCCTGACCTGAACGGCTGGGAACGCGCGGACGGCGCACTGCGCCGGTCGGTGAAGTTTCCGGCGTTCCTCGCCGGTATCGACGCGGTGCGCCGGGTGGGCGAGCACGCCGAAGCCAAGGATCATCACCCCGACATCGATATCCGTTGGCGAACAGTGACTTTCGCGCTGGTAACGCACTCCGAAGGCGGTATCACCGATAAGGACGTGGCAATGGCGCACGACATCGACGGGATCATCGGCGACTAGCTGAATCGCCGGCACCACAGGTACTAAAGAGACTGCTGAGTCTGCTGAGGGTCTACCCTGCTGGACGCTAGTCCCGACGTCAGAAAGCGCGACGTCAGAGAGCGCGACGTTGACGGCTCACAGCAGCCGCGCCGGTGGAATTTGCGGTTCGCACCCCGGTCATCGCGATCCACGCCAACGTCGCCAGCGTCGCCACGATATAGACCATCCCGCCCCAGGCCAGATACCACGCTCTGCCGTTCTGCCAGATGGTCGGTTGGAAAAAGCTGAGCAGCCACGGCACACCGATGATGGTCAGCACCAACCAGACCCAGCCGAGGATGCGCGCGCCGAGACGCTCCGATAGTGGCCCGTGCAGCAGCCAGATCATCAACGGCACCAGCCAAACCCAGTGGTGTGTCCAGGAAATCGGCGAGACCAGCAGCCCGAACAACTCGACCACCAGCAACGTGCCGAGCCGGTCCGGGGTATTGACGCCCGTGCTCAGCGCACGCCAGGCCAGGCCGGAAAGTATCGCGATAAAAGCGATCCCGATCAGCACCGGCGGGCTGTAGCCGGCATCGTGGCCGACGATCCGACAAACCCCGCCCCGCCAGGACTGGTTGAAGATTGTGCACATCGGCCCGATCCGGTCGGTCTTGAAGATCAGATCGGTGAAGTACTGGCGGGTCTCGTCACCAATGACGAGTGCCGACAACCCAACGGTCGCGAAGAACACGACCCCGGAAAACACCGCCGCACCCCACCGGCGGGCACCGACGAAATAGAGGCCGGTGATCGCCGGTGTCAGCTTCACGCCCGCCGCCAGGCCAATCAGTAGGCCCGACAACCACCACCGGGTGGAGTAGACGGCGAAAAGAATGACCAGCACCAACACCACATTGATCTGGCCGTAGTCGAACGTGCTGCGCTGCGGCTCGAGCCAGATCGCGATCGCGGTCCACAGCATCGCCAGACGGTGACCCTCGCCGGCCCCGACGCCGATCAAACGCTGACTGATCCGGACCACGCCGTAGAGCGCGGCAACCGTCCCGACCTGCCAGCAGAACGCGACCAAGCCGAACGGCAGCAGGTGCAACGGGTAGAAGACCACCGCCGCGAACGGCGGATAAGTGAACGGTAGCGGGAAATCCGGCGTCTGGTCGGCGTAGACGTAGTGGTACAGGCTACCCGGGTGGTCGATGGTGGCCGCACCGTAGACGTACACGTGCAAGTCGACGAAGTTGGCCCCGTGGGGAGCTCGATACGTCCAGGCCAACCTCGCGGCAACGCTGAGGACGAATAGCACTGGCCCCGCGGCTTTCAGCGAAATCGCCCGCCGGCGGGTGGTAGCTGCCGCCGGGGCGGCCGAGGTGGTGTCTATCTGCACGACTCTAACGGGGCCGCGACGGGTGCGACTGTCGCCCGGATGAGCCCGCTCGGTCACCGCAGTCGCTCGTATCCGTAACGATCGAATAACCGCCACACGTGTCACTTGAGTCACGTCAGTATCAAGCGAACTATCGGCGCGGGAGGACCCCGTCATCGAGAACCAGGGAGAGTCATGTCAACCATTTGGACGTTGTTACGCGCCACCGCGGTGGTGGCGGGCTCATCGGCCGCGCTACTCACGGGCGGTCTGATGGGCACAGCCCACGCCGACCCGGCGGCGCCCGTACCCGCACCGAACATTGGGCAGCAATTGGTCACTTCGGCGGCCGGTGCACCCCAGGTGCTGCAGAACCTTGCGACCGCCATGGGCGGACAGCCAGCGACACCGCCGCCGTTGGCGAGCATCAGAGTTCCGCAGCCCGGGGAAGCAGCCCTTCCGGGAACCACCTCGGCTATCCCGGGTGCAACCTCGCTCCTCCCCGGAGCTTCTCCGGCGGCGACTACCGCGACACCCGGCCTTGGCATCCCAGGGCTGACGCCGACCGTCTCGGCACCCACCTCGCCGGCCCCCGGCCTTGGCATCCCAGGGCTGACGCCGACCGTTCCGGCGGCTGCGCCGACCGGACCCGCGGGATTGCTGCCCCAGGCGCAGCTGAACTTGCCGCAGATGCCGTTCCTGCCGGTGCCGCTGCCGCAGCAGATTTCGCTGCCCGGCGACCTGACCTCGTTGATGACCGGTGGGGTCCCGGCTTCTCCCGGCGTCAGCTCGCCCGGATTGCTACCCATCCCGGCCGCCGCGCCGGTCGCATCGCCGAGCCCGGCGTTCTTCCCGGTGTCCGGCCTGCCGTGATGCACGTTGGCCGGCTAGCGCGCTCGCGCTAGCCGGCCACTCACACCAACGACGATCGGGAGGACATCATGGCAATCACCAGGAACTTGATCAGCGGCTTCGCCGCAGCGGCCATCGCATGCAGCGCCGCAGTGGCACTCAGCCCCGGTGCGGCGGCCGACCCGACACCACCCCAGCCGATCCCCGCCCAGCAGTTTCCGGGGCTGCCGGCGCTGACCGAGTTGAGCCCGATCATTCAGCAGGCCGCCGGCAACCCCGAGCAGGCGACGCAGCTGCTGATGGCCGCCGCCCAGGCATTCAGCCACAATCCGACGGCGCCGGACCAATCGAAAAGCGTTGCGGCTTCAGTGAACCAGTTCGTCCAGGCGCCCAACGCCGCGGTTCCGACCGACCTGAATCAGCCAGCCGGATCCGCCCCCACGGCGCACATCGTCCCGCCCGGTGTGGAACCGGGCGCACAGGCGCACCTGCCCACGGGTATCGACCCGGTGCACGCCGCGGGCCCCGGGCCCGAGGCCGCACCTGCACCCGCCCCGCCCAACGCCGTCCCGGTAGCCGCGCCGGTGCCGCCCGCCGGACCGGCTCCCGCCGCCGCCCCGGCTGCGCCCCCCGCTGCACCGGCACCAGCTCCCGCGCCCGCGGCCACTCCTCCAGTGGCACCGGGTTTCAGCCCGGACACGCCGCCGACGCAGGACTTCATGTATCCGTCGATCAGCAATGGCTGTGCGGCCGACGGCGGTAACGTCCTCGCCACCGCCCTGTCGGTGGCCGGGCCCGCGAAGATCCCTACGCCGGGCCCTAAAGCCGGACAGACCGCCTACGTGTTCACCGCGATCGGCACACCGGGACCCGCCGACGTGCAGAAGCTGCCGTTGAATGTGACCTGGGTGAATTTGACCACCGGCAAATCGGGCAGCGTCACGCTCAAGACGCAACCGGACATCAACCCGGCGGGGCCGACCACGTTGACCGCCATCGCCGACACCGGTTCGGGCAGCGTGATGTCGACGATCTTCGGGCAGGTCACGACGAAGGACAAGCAGTGCCAGTTCATGCCCACCATCGGTTCGACGGTGGTGCCGTAAGCCCGGTTCTGTCCGTCGGCGCGCGCCCAACGACGTGTGCGCGCCGACGGATCGGCCGTCAGTAGGCCATGAACAAAATCGCGTCCCGGTCGTACTCCAGTCCGGGATGAGCGCTGGCCAGGTGTGCCTGGGTCAGCTCGACCAATTCGTCTTCGTCCTTGCCGGTGATCGCCTCACCACACGGGCAGTTCAGATGTGTCTTCACGTTGACGCCTTTCCGTTGGACTTCTTGGCTGCCTTCATCTGCTTTTTGTACGAGCGCACTTTTTCCAGTGAACGGGCGTCGGCGATGTCGGCGACCGACAGGTGCGTACCGGCCTTGCCGAATTCGCCCGCCGCAGCCCGCCAACCTTTCGGGGTCACCGTGTACTGCTTACCGAGCAGCGCCAGGAAGATTCGCGCCTTCTGTTCGCCGAACCCCGGTAGCGCCTTGAGCCGTCGCAGCAACTCGGGTCCGTCGGGGTCGCCTGCCGTCCATAACGCGGCCGCGTCGCCGTCGTATTGGTCGACGATGATCTGGGCCAACGTCTGGATTCGCTTGGCCATCGAGCCCGGAAATCGGTGTATCGCAGGCCTTTCCGAGCACAGGGCGGCGAACTTGTCCGGGTCGTAGTCGGCGATTTTGGCTGCGTCCAAGCCGCCGATCCGGTCGGCGATCTTCTTTGGGCCGGCAAACGCGACTTCTAATGGAATCTGCTGGTCTAAGACCATGCCGACTACCAACGCAAACGGACTCTCAGACAGAAGTTGATCGGCGTCGGGCTCCTGCGCCAAGCAGAGCTTCACAGTCAACGACGTGTTCCTTCCGTCGAGCCAACTGGTACAACCCAACCACAAGCAGGCGGGCGAAGTGAATGAGAGGTCCGTATCAGTTCAAGACTGTGCTTACGGGCTACGGTGGCCATGCACCATTGCTTCGGTGAGGGAGGGTCACCATGACCGGCCGCCACTTGAGGAACCTTGCCGGGTTCACCGGATTGTCCTGCATCGCGATCGGCATCTACCATTTCGTGCTCGGGACGGCATCGGTTCCCGGCGCGACGGACGCCAACGCCACCGTCGATTCGCGGGAGCGGTTCTACTCGGCCTTTTTCGCCGGGTACGGCGTCGCGTGGCTACGCGCCGCGCGCAAATCGCCGATCCGGGCCGGTGATGTGCGTCTACTGGCGGGCCTCATGCTGTTGGGCGCAGTTGGACGGATGCTCTCGCTAGTTCACAATGGCCGTCCGCACTGGTTCCAAGAAGTGCTCATGGCGATCGAATTCGTCATTCCCGCTGTGTTTTTCGGGATCGCGAGTTCGGAAGAGAAAGCCCAGCTAAACCCTCTCGGGTAGGCGGCTAGCCGCTTTTGCGACGAAACTCTCGACGGTTCTCCACCGGCCCGTGCACGCGGGGCGCCTTGGCGCCGCCGTCCTTGTGAGCCGCACCGCCTGACGACTGCGCGTTTTTGCGTTCCAGGGCTTCTCGGAATTTGCGTTTGGTGCCGTCCTCCGACGCAGAATCGGGCCCTGACTTGGATGCTGCCATGCCCGCAGCCTAGCGCGCCCGCGGCATTGGCTTCAGCGCCGGCGGCATTTCAGCGTGATTCCATCACCGCACGCCCGGCGGCATGCCGTATACGTGTGCGATCGGCATCGTAAGCACCACACGACGGTCGGTGACCATCGCCTGGCGGTAGTCGTCCCAGTCCGGGTGTTCACCGGCGATGTTGCGGTACAACGTAATCAGCGCTTCGACGGTGTCGTCGTCGACCGCGAGCGCCGGCGGCGTCAGCTCCGCGGCGCCCTCGGCAACGGCGTAGGACCAGCCGTCGTCGGAGCTGACCAGCAGCGACGCCCGCGGGTCGCGACGTAGGTTGCGGGTCTTGGCCCGCGGCTCGGTGACCGACACCTGAACGGCCGCGTTGCGGGCGTCAAAGTAGTACGACACATTGGACAGCTGGGGACGCCCGTCGCGCTTGATAGTGGCCAGCACGCCCAGGGAATTGTCGGCGATCACGGCCAGCAGCTTGTCGTCGAACACTTGGCGTCCCATGGCGAAAGCGTACTAAAGCGTGTCGAACAACTCTGATAAATGTTCGGCACCGCCCTTCTCGGGCGTCGTCGGTTCAGACCGCGGGTGCGGTGTGAACGTCAGTTCCCGCGTCATCCGGGCTGGTTACACCTGCACACGAAAGGTGCTGGCCAGCGCCGTCCCGTCGGCGGGCATTGTTGGCCCGGCCCCGTTGCTTGGGGGTCCGGGGATCTGATGATGCCTTGTGATGGGTCTGGCCCCAGCGGGCCAAATTCACTGCGGCGTTGGTGTCGCGATCCGCGGAATGCCCACAGCCACAGCTGAACACCCGATCGGCCAGCGTCATATCGTCCCGGACGGCCCCGCATGCCGGGCAGAGCCTACTTGACGGGTACCAGCGATTAGCGGTGACGAGCTGGCCACCGCGCCAGGCCTGCTTGTAACCCAGTAACCGGGCGAACTCAGCCCAGCCAGCATCGGAGATAGCTTGGGCCAGCCTATGGTTGCGGAGCATCCCGCACACATTGAGGTCTTCGATGACGAGCCGATCGTGGGTCTTGACCAACTCGTTGGACACCTGGTGCAGAAAATGGCGGCGCACATTGGCGACGTGATGGTGATGACGTCCCAGCTTGGCTGCGGCGTCACGGCGATTGCGCGATCGTTCCTTCGTGCGGGACAACTTCTTGGCGAGGCGACGCTGCTGTTTCATCCCCGCGGCAAGGGCTTTGGGCGCATCGGTGACCCGGGCGACCTCCCCACCGTCGGTGGAGGCGGCGACCAGGAACGCCGACAAGCCCCGATCAACGCCGACCCATCCGCCATCGTCCGGATGGCGGGCCGGGTGTTGCTGGGCTGGGTGCAGTTCGGCTGCTTCGACGTTCAGCGATATCCACCAGCGTCCGGCGTGGTGGGTGATGGTGGCGAAGCAGATCTTGGCACGGCCCTTGGCGAGCATCCGCCGCAGCCGGCGGGTATCGTCATGCACCCGCATCTGCCCGATGCCCGGAAGCGTAATCGAGCGGGCGCTGTTGTTGTCGCCGACCCGGATCGCCTCTAGACGTCCCTTGGGGTGCTTGTTGCGCAGCCGAAATGACGGCGCCGCACCGGCCTTCTTCTTGAAACGGGGAAAGCCCACTTTGTTGCCTATGCGCGTGCCGGATCGGGAGTCTGACCAGGATTTCAACCCCTTGCCCAAGTCGGCCGCGGCTTCCTCGAATACCTGCTGGCACACCTCGCCACGCCACGCCAACCCAGTCACCACAGTCTCGATCACGCCATCGGTACCGGCAATGAACACCCGCCCGGCGTCCTCGTCCTTCTTTCAGGCGTTGAACGCGTTGATCAAATCAAACCCGGTCCACGGCACATCGGTATCTGGGTTGGCGCGGCGTTGGTTGAGCGCGGTTTTCACCATCGCCAGGCACTGGTTAAACGCGAACCTCGACGCCCCGGCATGTCGGGCCAGCGAGCCATGCTGCTCGACAGTGGCGTCGAGACAGAACTTGAACGTGGTATGCCGGCTCATCTCACCAGTGAGCATCCCGCGGCCCACTGACAACTACCCTGACCTGATGCGAGGTCTTGAACCGTGTTGAACCATCCACGCGGCGGGGATTCAACCACTGCCGTCGCCTCGACCGCCACAACGAAGTCACCTTCGACGCTCGCTACCATCACGCTCATGACCCGTTACGCGGCGTTCCTGCGGGGCGTCAACGTCGGCGGCGTCAACCTCAAGATGGCCGACGTAGCGCACGCGTTGGCCGACGCCGGGTTCGCCAACGTACGCACGATTTTGGCCAGCGGCAACATCATTCTGGAATCACGGGCCGGTGCGGATGCGGTGCGCACCAAGGCCGAAGCCGCGCTGCGGCAGCGGTTCGGCTACGACGCCTGGGTGCTGGTCTACCCCCTTGAGACGGTACGGGCCATCGTCGATGCCTACCCATTCGAGCCCGAGCTCGACGGCTACCAGTCCTACGTCACGTTTGTCAGCGACACCGACGTGCTCGACGAACTCGCCGCACTGGCCGACCAAGCCGGCGCCGACGAGAAGATCACCCGCGGATCCGATTCCGCCGGCGTGATCTATTGGCAGGTACCCAAGAACCAGACGCTGGACAGCACCATCGGCAAAACGATGGGCAAGAAGCGATACAAATCGTCGACAACCACCCGCAACGTGCGCACACTGGCCAAGCTTCTGAAATGATCGACGCCCGATCTCACTCAGTCGTCGGGAGCGGCCTCGAGATAGCGCAGCGCGTCGGCCTTGCCGAGTCCCAGCCCGCGCGCGACGTCGAGGTAGCTGCGGGCCGCGGCCGCCATCGCAGAATCCGACGGGTCCGCGCGGGCAACGAATGTGCCGAAGCGTCCGCGGGTTTCGACGACGCCGGCGGTCTCCAGCTCGCGGTATGCGCGGGCCACGGTGTTGACCGCCAGCCCTAGCTGACCGGCCAGTTCGCGAACCGTTGGCAACCGGGCCCCGGGCGGCAACGTGCCATCCCGAATTGCGTCGATGATCTGGTTTCGGAGCTGGTCGAACAGCGGTCGGCCGGCTCGTCCGTCGATCCGCAGCCACTCCCCCAGCTCCACCTGCTCAGTATCTCGCAGTCCCGCTATCTTGGTGGGGTGCGAATAACGGTCCTGTCAGGCGCGGGAATCTCCGCGGAGAGCGGCGTGCCGACATTTCGCGACGACAAGAACGGGCTGTGGGCCAAGTTCGACCCCTACGAGCTGTCCAGTACGCAAGGTTGGCTTCGCAACCCCGAGCGGGTTTGGGGATGGTATTTGTGGCGGCACTACCTGGTGGCCACCGTCGAGCCCAATCCCGGCCACCGCGCCGTCGCCGCCTGGCAGGACCACGCCGAGATCAGTATCGTCACGCAGAACGTCGACGACCTGCATGAGCGCGCCGGCAGCTCACCGGTGCACCACCTGCACGGCAGCTTGTTTGACTTCCGTTGCGACACTTGCGGTTTGCCCTACACCGGCGAGTTGCCCGAGATGACGGAGCCGGCCCTGGAAGTAAAGCCGCCGACCTGCGACTGTGGCGGCTTGATCCGGCCCGACATCGTGTGGTTCGGCGAGCCGCTGCCCGATGAGCCGTGGCAGCACGCGGTCGAGGCTACGACCGCCGCCGACCTGCTGGTCGTGGTCGGCACCTCCGGCATCGTCTACCCGGCGGCGAGCCTGCCCGAGTTGGCGCTGGCGCGCGGCACGGTCGTCATCGAGGTCAATCCGGAGCCGACGCCGCTGTCCGACAGCGCCACGGTCACCGTGCGCGAGACGGCCAGCAAGGCGCTGCCGACTTTGCTGCAGCGGCTGCCCGCCCTGCTGAACTAAGCCGGACGCCGCGCCTGGCCGAGCACGAACTCCGATACCGGCAGCGGCGCCCACGCCGGCAAGGTCTGCTCGATTCGGGAATGGCCGACGTCGAATCCCGCGGCGCGGATCGACTGCTCGGTGTCGCGATGGGTGTGGCAATTACCCGCCAGCCTCGGCCATATCGTGGCATCGACCAACTGCTGGAACCGCCCACGGATCCCGCCGGTCGCGATGTGCTCCAGATACCGCAGCTCACCGCCCGGGCGCAGACACGAAAACAGTTCGCGCAGAACCGAATCGGGGTCACTCACCGAGCACAGCACCAGCGAGCACACCACCGCGTCGAACGGCTCGGTGGCCGAGTAGTTCTCCACCGCAGCGGCGGTCACCACGACCGGGACGTGGGCGCCGGCAGCCGCCGCGCGGGCCCGTACAGCCAGCCGATGCTCCGGCTCGACCGCGACAACCTGCACGACGGATTCCGGGTAGAAAGCGAAGTTGGTCCCGACACCCGCGCCGACCTCGAGGACCCGGCCCGACAACCCGGCCAGATTCTCCCGACGCAGCGCGCGGATCTGCTCGGTCTCGTGCGCGGCGATGGTGGGCCAGATGCGGGCGAAGAACGGGTTGTCGACCTTTACCGGGGGCCGCTGGTGCGGAGCAGTCACGCTTGCGAACCTTCCGTTGGTTTCAGCGAAGATCCAACCGCCTTGAGCCACTCCAGGGTCTGCTGTGGGGTGGCGTCGGCGCCGACGAGCTCCTCCACGATATGCCCGCAGAACACCGCGCCGAGCACGCGGTTGGCGAAGTCGGTGGCATCGCCGAACGGCAGGTGCGGTTTCGCGATCAGCAACGATGCCACCCCGTGCGCGGCGCTCCACAGTTGCAGGGCCAAGGTTGTCGGATCGCCGGGCGGGCAGACGCCCTCGGCCATCAGCGCTCGCACGGTGGCACACATGTGCTCGAACGCCGAGCTGGCCAGGGCGGCATCGACGTCGCTGCCCGAACGCCATTCGCTCATCGTCGCGATCCGATACAGCTCCGGGGTCTCGGTGGCGAACCGGATATACGCCAGGCCCTGAGCCCGCAGCACCTCGATGGTGTACGGCTGCCCCGCGGACACCCGCTGCATTTCCTCGTCGAGCTTCTCGAAGTAGCGCGCGCACACCGCGTCAAGCAGTGTGTCTTTGTCTTCGAAATGCAGGTAGATCGACGGCGGCGTCACCCCGACGCGTTGCGCCACCGAGCGGATCGACACCGCCTTGGCGTGTCCGGTTTCCAGCAGGAGCTCGGTAGCGGCGTCCAGGATCTGGTCGCGCAGCAGATCGCCGGAGCCGCGTGGCGCACGACGGCGGCGGAGATTGTCGGTGGTCGGGCTAGCCATGGTGTCGGACCGTCGCGGCCGCACGCGCACCCCGATCCCCGTTGGACGCTCCGAGTCCAGCGGGGTCGATGTCTTCGCGGCGATGCCGCCCGGTCGAACCGCCGGCGGTGGCCGGTGGGATCTCGAGGTCGTGGGCCTCGCTGATCCCGAACCGCTCATGCAGCCACACCAGTGGTTTGGGCGCCCACCAGCTCCACTGCCCCAGCGCGTGCATGAACGCCGGAACCAGAACCATCCGCACCAGCGTCGCGTCGGCCAGCACGGCGAGCGTCAGGCCGACGCCGAACATCCGCATGAACGACACCTGAGCGGCGATCAGCGCCGCGAAGGAGATCGACATCACCACCGCAGCGGCGGTCACCACCCGGCCGGTGCGGGCCAGGCCGAGGGCCACGCTCTCGTCGTTGTCGGCGCGCCTCGTTTTGCTGGTCGCCGTCGCGGGGCGGGTGGCCCGGGATGCCAACCAGTACTCCCGAATCCGGGAGACCAGGAACACCTCATAGTCCATCGACAGGCCGAACGCCACGCAGAACAACAGCACCGGGATGTTGGCGACCAGCGTCCCGTTGGGGGTGGTGTCCATTGCGCCGAGGTGGCCGTCCTGGAAGATCCACACCAGCGCGCCGAAGGCCGCAGTCAGCGACAGCACGTTGCATACCAGTGCCTTGACCGGCAGCACCACGCTGCCGGTGAGCAGGAACAACAGCGCGAACGTGATTACGGCGATGAGCCCTAAGACCAGCGGTAGCCGGGTGGTGATCCCGCGCACGCTATCGCGGTTTATCTGGGCCAGGCCGGCCATCTCTACCGAGCGGCCGGCGGGTCCCGCCACCGCGTGCAACCGATCGAGCTGGGTGTGCGAGGACTGGGAGAACAGCGGCGCGGTGCTGGCGACGGTCAAAAATGCGCTGCCGCCCGTCATTCCGGTGGGCGCGGACGGCGGCCCGACCCGATTGCCGGCCGCGAACGTCCCCGTCGGCGCCGACACGGCCGAGACCTTGGACACCCGAGACAGGTCGGCGGCATAGCGGTCGAGGTCGGCCGGGCTCACGCCGCGGACATCGGGGATGACGACGGGTACCGCCGTCGCCGAGTCGTCGGTGAAGTCGCGGCGCAGCTGGTCACCGACCGCGTGGGCCGAGGCCGATTTCGGCAACACCCGGTCGTCGGGCATACCCCACTTCACCCGGAAGAATGGAAGCCCGAGCACCAGCAGCAGCACGACGACGGCCAGACCGATCGGCACGGCCCGGCGCATCACGAACTTCGTCGACCGGTACCAGAACAGCTGCTCCACCGGCTTGCGCACCGGATCCGGGCGACCGAGCATCCGCCGTCCGAGCCGGCGCACGTCCAGCGTGTCCAGCCGCGGCCCGAGCAGCACGATCGCCGCCGGTGTCACCACGATCGCCGCCACCGCGACGAACGCCACGGTGGCCACGCCGGCGTAAGCGAATGACTTCAAGAAGTACATCGGGAACAGCACCATTACCGCCATCGACAAAGCGACGGTGGTCGCCGAGAACAGCACGGTGCGGCCCGCGGTGGCCATGGTCCGGATCAACGCCTCGTCTCGATCGCGGCCATCGGCCAGCTCGTCGCGATAGCGACTGATGATCAGCAGTGTGTAGTCGATGGCCAGGGCCAGACCCAGCGCGCTGCTGAGGTTCAGTGCATAGGTCGAGACGTCGGTGGCGAAACTGATCAGCCGCAACGCCGACATCGATCCAACGATGGCCAGCCCACCCAGCACGACGGGCAGGGCGGCGGTCAGCAGCCCACCGAAAACCCAAACCAGCACCAGAAAGCTCAGCGGAATCGCGAGGGACTCCATCAGCAGCAGGTCGCGCTCGTTTTGATGATTGATCTGGGTGTAGACCGTCGCCAGTCCGCCGGCTCGGACGGTGACGCCGTCGCGGTCGTGCACGACTTGTTTGGCGATGGCCTTGGCGTAGTTCTGCGCGTAGTTCTCGCCGCCTTTGAGGTTGGCCACGATCAACCCGGATTTGCCGTCCTTGCTCACCAGATCGACGGCCAGATGCGGCGGAATGGCGGTGGGTCCGGTCCATGCCGAGGACACGTTGTAGACCCCGGCCGACCTTTTCACCTGGTCGACGATGTGGGTGGCGACTTGGCGGGCTTGGTCGCTTTGCGCGCCGCCCGGCGCGGTCACCAGGATCACCAGCTGCTGATCGCTCTGCCCGAACTTGTCGGTCAACAGGTGAACGGCGTGCGCCGACTCCGACCCCGGGTCCTGAAAACCACCGGCGGACAAGCTCTTGGCCACCGGGAGCCCGAAGATTGCGGCGGCCACCATGACCAGACCTGCGACCGCGAGGATTCGGCGCGGCGCGACGATGGCAAGGCGAGCGATTCCCTGCAACATGCGTGTCCTCTCGCGTGAATACCCGCGCTAACTTATCAGCGATAACTTAGCCATGCAACGTCAGATGCGCCCTCGGACGCCCCACAACTACATACGTACCCGGCCCCCGCGATGGTTCACCGTAAACGCGGATTAACCAGGACATTTTGCGCAGCCTATAGCGCGCTAATTGGATACGCGACGAACATCCGGGAGTCCGGACGCGACGTCCACCCGGGCCCCGACAAGACGATTGAGCACGTGGCGGGCTGATCGGCTGACCGATTAGCCTGCCCGCCCGGCCGCTGGGCCCTGGCGCCGTCCGCGATCGTTTCCTACCGGACGGTAATATTGCCAAGGTTTTCCGAATCGTGACTCAAAGATTCCTTAATGGTTGCTCATAAGCTCATCTACATGTGGATCGACGACTCGAGTGCCGACGTGATCAAAGCTGATTTCGAGGCCCTCTACCACGGCGACGTGCTGGTAGAGGGTGAGTGCTCGGAGCAGCTCGACGATTGGCACCCGCTGCCCACCGCGAGCTGATCTACGCGGAGCGCGCCTGTTCGACGTGGGCGCGCCGGTGACGAGGTGAGCGTGAGCCTCAACTGCGCCTTTGCCGTTGCCTCATTGTTTCGGCCCCCGCACTGCGGGGGTCTTTTCTTGCTCGGTTAACACTGTCCTAGCGGGGCGCCATCCGGATCGCGCCGTCCAGCCGGATGACCTCCCCGTTGAGCATCGGGTTCTCGACGATGTGCACGGCCAGCGCGCCGTACTCGTCGGGATTGCCGAGCCTGCTGGGGTGCGGCACCTGCTGGCCTAGCGACTGCCTCGCTGGCTCGGGCAGGCCGGCCAGCAACGGGGTGTCGAACAGGCCGGGGGCGATCGTCATCACGCGGATGCCCTTGCTGGCCAGGTCGCGCGCGATCGGCAGCGTCATGCCGACCACGCCGCCCTTGGACGCCGAATAGGCCGCCTGTCCGATCTGGCCGTCGAAGGCCGCCACCGAAGCCGTGTTGATGATGACGCCGCGCTCCTCTCTTTCTGGGCCGACTGGTTCGTTCTTGGCGATCCGCTCGGCGCCCAACCGCAACACGTTGAACGTGCCGACCAGGTTGATCTCCACGACGATGCGGAACAGATCCAGCGGGAAGACCCCGTCCTTACCCAGCACCCGGATGGCATTCCCGGTGCCGGCGCAGTTGACCACGATGCGCAGCGGGCCCAGCGACTCGGCGATATCGAGGGCCGCGGTCACCGCCTTTTCGTCCCTGACATCGGCCGGCGCGAAGCGCGCACGATCGCCGAGCTCGCGCACCACGTCCTCGCCTTTGAGGTCGAGCACAACCACCTGCGCGCCGGCGTCGAGCAGGCGTTTGGTGGTGGCCAGGCCGAGGCCTGACGCGCCGCCGGTGACGAGTGCTACGGCGTCCCTGATCTCCACGCAAATATTCCTTTCGGTCGGTCCGGCCGCTCCCCCCACGGGGCCGACCTACTGGTTGGTCGGTCGGGACTATACCCAGTCGCTGAGCACGGCTTCGGTGTCGGCTCCGGGCTGCCCCGGTGGGCGCGGCTCGCCTGGCACCGTGCGGGAAAACCGGGGTGCCGGCAACGGCTGCAGCCCGCCGCCGGTCTGGTAGAAGGTATTCCGCTGGGTGACGTGCGGCTCGCTCTCGACCTCGCCGAACGCCAGCACCGGCGTCACGCAGGCGTCCGAATCAGCGAACACCTTGGCCCAATGGTCGCGGTCCCGGCTGGCGAACACCTCGGTGAACCTGGCCCGCAGCTCGGGCCAGCGGCTGCGGTCGTTTTGCTTCGGCAGATCGGCGGCGTCCAGGCCAAGCCCGGCCAGCATCGCCGCGTAGAACTGCGGCTCGATCGCACCCACCGCGACGTAGCGACCATCCGAGCACTCGTAAGTGTCGTAGTAGGGCGCGCCGCCGTCGAGCATGTTGGTGCCCCGCTCGTCAGTCCACATGCCCATGGCACGCATCGCCCACATCATCTGCACCAGCACCGATGACCCGTCGATCATCGCCGCGTCGACGACCTGGCCCTTGCCGGAGTTCTGCCGCTCCCACAGCGCTGCCAGGATGCCGACCAGCAGGAACATCGACCCGCCGCCGAAGTCGCCCACGAGGTTCAGCGGCGGCACCGGCCGCTCGCCCGCCCGGCCGATCGAGTGCAGCACCCCGTTGAGCGAGATGTAGTTGATGTCGTGGCCGGCCTGCTGGCTGCGCGGGCCGGTCTGCCCCCAGCCGGTCATCCGCGCGTAGACCAGCCGCTCGTTCACCTTGGCGCAGTCTTCCGGACCCAGGCCCAGCCGCTCGGTGACCCCCGGGCGATAGCCCTCGATCAGCACGTCGGCCTTGGCCACGAGCCGAAGGACGAGTTCGCGGCCCTCGTCGGACTTGAGGTCGGCGACGACGAAGCGCCGGTTGCGCAGCATGGGATCCGCGCCGCTGGCTCCGGGCCGGTCGACGCGCACCACGTCGGCACCGAGGTCGCCGAGGATCATCGCGGCGTGCGGGCCCGGCCCGATGCCGGCAAGTTCAATCACCCGCAGCCCTGTTAGCGGTCCCGCCATCTAACGACCTCCTTGTCGACAGACCAACTACGTGGCGATCGCTAGCGCGGCGAAGCCGGGCGCAGCGAGTCGCCACTTCTCACACAATCGCATCTTCGCAGCCGCCGTCGACTGCCCTGCAGCCCGGTCGCGGAAGGTGGCTTACAGTCGAGCCCATGACCGCCATCGATTCCGGTATCGACACCCTCGCGCCCGTCGACGGGCTTGCCGTCTCCCTGGCCGACGGCGTGCTGTCGGTGACGATCGACCGTCCGGACAGCTTGAATTCGCTGACGCTGCCGGTGTTCGTCGGAATCGCCGACGCCATGGAGCAGGCGGCCGACGATCCGCGGGTGAAAGTGGTGCGGCTGGGCGGCGCGGGCCGCGGCTTCTGTTCCGGGGCGGGAATGAGCGCCGACGACGTGGCCGGCGTCGGCCCCGGCGACGAGCTGATTCTGGCGGCCAACCGGATAGTGCGGGCGATCACGGCGCTGCCACGCCCGGTCGTCGCAGTCGTTCAGGGTCCGGCGGCCGGCGTCGGTGTCTCGCTGGCCTTGGCGTGCGACCTGGTATTGGCCTCGGACGCAGCGTTTTTCATGCTCGCTTTCACCAAGATCGGCCTGATGCCCGACGGCGGCGCCTCGGCGCTGATCGCCGCCGCGATCGGTCGGATCGGTGCGATGCGGATGGCGTTGCTCGCCGAGCGGCTGCCCGCCGCCGACGCGCTGGCGTGCGGCCTGATCAGCGCGGTCTACCCGGCCGACAGCTTCGACGCCGAGGTGGACAAGGTGGTGTCCGGATTGCTGTCCGGGCCCGCCGTGGCGTTCGCCAAGACGAAACAGGCCATCAACGCGGCCACGCTCACCGAGTTAGAGCCCACCCTGCAGCGCGAACTCGAGGGTCAGTCAGTCCTGCTGAAATCACACGACTTCCGCGAGGGCGCAGGGGCTTTCCAAGAGCGTCGGACACCGAACTTCACCGACAGCTGATCGCGGCGCGTTCACAAACCGAACAGCGGGGGCAACGCCAGCAGCACGACCAGGGTCCAGACGAAGTGCGTCAGGATCGGTGCCAGCACCCCGCCGGTGGCGCGGCGTTCCAAGGCACAGACCGTGCCGAGGACGATGGCGGCGAACCCCAGCATCAGGTTGCCGCTGGCCAAGGTGGCCGTCACGTACACCACGGTCGAGACCAGCGCCGGGTGGTAGCGGCCCAGCGCGGTGTAGAGAGCGCCGCGGTAGAACAGTTCCTCGGCGATGCCGCCGACCAGCGCGATGGCCATGGTGAGCCGCCACGGTCCCTGGTCGGTGTATTGCAGCACGCGGGTGATCAGCTCGGAGACCGCGGGGATCTCCCTGGCGATCAACCCGCCAACCACGAAGGCGGCGCCGAGCAGCAGACCGATCACGGTGCCGCTGATCACCGGGCGCTGGTTGCGACCACGCCAGCAGAGGCCGCCGAGATGCAACGGCCCTGAGACGAATGACCCGAAAGCCCACACCGCCGCCAGCGTCAGCGACAGCCAGTAGAAGCTCGACTCGCCGGGGTGCCGCCGCAAGGCCAGACCCAGCACCCCCGCGCCGAGCAGCAGCACGATCACGACGACGACCCGCCTGCGTCGCTTGACCGAAGGCGGTTCATTATGTGGCACAGCGACATTGACGATCCCGCGACGAATATCGGCCAGAGCACCGTTGTGGGAGGTCACGCGAGACGCACCTTCGGTGTCAGAGTGATCAGCATGTCAAGGCCGGTTCGCAGCGCGCCGGCGATGGGCCCGGGGACGGCATCAACCAACGCTAGACCGGGCCGTGCGATCGATGGTGTCACCCTCCTCGCGAGTCGTCGCAACCGCAGCGCATCGCCCCCAGCCCACGCCGGATCGCTGTCGGCAAGGTGGTGCGGGTCAGCCAGCGCGTTGACCGGAAGCGGCCGGCGGCTCGATAGTGCCCGGACGATCGCCTCCTCGACCGGAACCAACCCGTCGGGAGGGTCGGGAACCAGATCACGCAGGCCTGAGCCGGCCGCCTGCATCGGGTGATCCAGCGACTGCACCAGATCGGCCGCCAACCCGTCGGGCACCGGCAGCGCCACCGACGTAACCCACGACGCCACCGCGGTATCCACTCCGGGCGCGGGCAGACTGGTGTGCCATTTGCCGGAAATCCGCGCATAGGTTTTCAACAGCGCGTGGTACGACGTCCGGTCGGGGCCGGAGATGTCATAGGCGCCCGCCGGTACTTGCCCGGCATCGGCGGCGGCGACCATGTAATGCAGCACGTCACGAATGGAAATCGGATCGATCGGGTTGTCCATCCAGGCGGGGATCGGAATGACCGGAAACCGGTCACCGACGTAGCGCAACATCTCGAACGACGTCGAGCCGGCACCGAAAATCAATGCCGCGCCGAGCCACACCACTTCCGGACCACCGTCGATCGTCAGCGCCAGGGCCACCTCTGCCCGGCTGGTGAGATGTTCGGACAGCGCCCCGTCATCGGGGTCGTCGGGGACGAAGCCGCCCAGATAGACGATCCGACGCACGGCGGCGTCCTTGGCAGCCGCGGCGACATTGCCGGCCGCGGCCCGGTCGGCATCGCGGAAGCCGGGTTGTCCTATCGCGTGGACCAAGTAGTAGACGACGTCGACCGGGCCGGCAGCGTCGAACGCCCCGCGAACCGACTCGACGTCGGAGGCGTCCAGAGTCACGGGGGTGACGTCGTCAAACCAGCCCATCCGCTCAAGCCGCGCAGGATCGCGAGTGGCGGTGAGCACCTGATAGCCGGCTGAGACCAATGCCGTCACCAGCCGCGATCCCACGTAACCGGTCGCGCCCGTCACCAGAATCCGCACACCCCTCAACGTAGACGGAACGCATGCGCGTTAAACCGGCAACCGGCTTTCGGTGTCAAACGGCAGTTAGACAGCCGTCGAATTAGCAGTCCGGCGCAGGCATTTTGAGGCGTATTGAACCGGCGGCGAAGCAAATTCGTATCTCCAGTGTGGGCAACCTAATGCCGGGCGCGCGTCCCGTGAAACCTGACCTCCAACTGTCCGAACTAACGACGGGAACACCGTCGGTCGCCTCGGTGGCCGTCGAGTTCCCGCCGCACCGGCACAGCCAAGACGAAGTGATATCAGCCTTGGCCGACTTCGCCGGTCCAGAGTTTCGACGGTTCGCCGCCACCAGCGGGGTTGAGACACGCCAGCTTGCGCTGCCGCTGTCGCGATACCGCCAGCTCAGCGGTTTCACCGAAGCCAACGAGGCTGTACCTCGACATCGCGCTCGAGCTGGGTGAACGGTCGTTGAAGTCGGCAATGGAGACCGCCGAAATCGAGCCCTCCGAGATCGATGTCGTGTTTTCGACGACGGTCACCGGGCTCACCGTTCCCTCACTGGAAGCGCGGCTGATCAGTCGGCTGGGCCTTCGATCCGACGTCAAGCGTGTTCCGCTGTTCGGCCTGGGTTGTGTCGCCGGTGCGGCCGGAACGGCTCGCGTTCATGACTACCTCCGGGCTTTCCCCGGTCAGGTAGCGGCCCTGCTCGCGGTCGAACTGTGCTCGTTAACCGTTCAGCGCGAAGACCGTTCGATCGCGAATCTGGTCGCCTCCAGCCTGTTCGGTGATGGCGCTGCCGCCCTCATCGCGACCGGAGCCGACCGGGCACCGATCGGACCGAAACTGGTTGCCACGCGCAGCCGTACCTACCCGGATACCGAAGACGTGCTGGGCTGGAACATCGGCACCGACGGGTTCAAGATCGTCCTGTCCGTCGAGATCGCCACGGTCGTCGAGAAATACCTGGGCGAAGACGTCCGCAACTTCCTCGCCGACCACGGGCTGACCACCGCGGACATCTCGAGATGGATCTTGCACGCGGCCGGCCCAAAGGTGATCGACGCGGTCGAAAATACGCTCGACCTGCCCGCAGAAGCGTTCGACCTTACCCGAAAGTCTCTGCGCGACAATGGAAACCTGTCGTCGGTTTCGGTGCTGGACATCCTCCAGGACACCATGACCGACCCACCACCGCCAGGGTCCTTCGGACTGATGATCGCCATGGGCCCCGGCTTCTCCGCCGAGCTCGTGCTGCTGAGCTGGTAGGGCAATGTACTACCTGCTGATCCTCGCCGTCGGCATTGAGCGGCTGATAGAGCTGGTGGTAGCCAAACGCAACGCGCGATGGGCGTTCAGCCAGGGCGGCAAGGAATTTGGTCACGGCCACTATCGGGTAATGGTCACCCTCCATACGGCACTGCTACTCGGCTGTGTCATCGAAGTGTGGGCACTGCACCGGCCCTTCATCTGGTGGCTGGGTTGGCCGATGCTTGCCGTCGCGGCAGCCAGCCAAGTGCTGCGCTGGTGGTGTGTGACCACACTGGGCCGACGCTGGAACACCTTGGTCATCGTGCTGCCGGAGGCCCCGTTGGTACGACGCGGCCCGTACCGGTGGCTGCACCACCCGAACTATGTGGCCGTGGTGGCCGAGGGGTTCGCACTGCCCCTGGTGCACACCGCGTGGCTGACCGCCATTGCTTTCACGCTGGCCAACGCGCTGCTGCTGACGGTACGGATCCGAATCGAGAACTCGGCACTGGGCTACGCATGAGCGCCTACGATGCCGACCTGCTGATCGCCGGCGGCGGCCCGGCCGGTCTCGCTGCGGCGATAAATGCTCGCCAACAAGGGCTTTCGGTCATCGTGGCGGAACCGCGAGACTATCCGATCGATAAGGCGTGCGGCGAGGGCCTGATGCCCGGCGGCTTGACCGAACTGGTGTCGCTGGGTGTCGATCCCGCCGGGATGCCGTTGCGGGGCATCGCCTATCTGGACGAGCACCGCCGAGCCGAAGCGCCTTTCCGCGGCGGCCCCGGGCGCGGTGTGCGACGTACCACCTTGCATGCCGCGCTGGCGTCACGCGCCAAAGAACAAGACACCGACTGGATCTCGACGCGCATCACCAATGTCGACCAAGATGCCAACGGCGTCACGGCAGCCGGGATCCGCGCGAAATGGCTGATTGCCGCGGACGGATTGCATTCAACGGTCCGCCGCGCCGTCGGAATCCACGCCGTGCCCGGACGACCTCGGCGGTACGGGGTGCGCTGGCACTACCAAGTGCCGGCGTGGTCGGAGTTCGTCGAAGTGCACTGGTCACGATGGGGCGAAGCGTATGTGACACCCGTCGAGCCCGATCTTGTCGGCGTCGCGATCCTGTCGAGTGAGCGCCCGGACCTTGCCTGGTTCCCGCGGCTGGCCCACCAACTGCAAGGCGCCGCCCGCGGACGGGCTCGCGGCTGTGGACCCATGCGACAGGTGGTGTCGCGCCGCGTCGCGGGACGGGTGCTGTTGGTGGGCGATGCGGCCGGTTACGAGGACGCGCTCACCGGTGAGGGCGTCAGCCTGGCCGTCAAGCAGGCCGCCGCGGCGGTGAGTGCCATCGCCGACGACATGCCCTCGTCATACGAATCGGCCTGGCATCGAATCACCCGCGATTACCGACTGCTGACCCGCGGGCTGGTGCTCACAACGGTGCCCACCGCGGCGCGGCGCGCCATCGTGCCCGCATGCACGCTGCTACCTGCGGTATTCGAGCGAGCTGTGCACATATTGGCGCGCTGAGTCACCGTCGCCGCCGCCCCGTCGCTTGACTCACCGCGCGGAAGCAATTATCCAATATGTTGTACTTTAGTTCCGGTAACTAGATTCACCAACGAAGCGGCCCAGCCGCGACTGACCACATGGATACGATGACAAGATGCGCCCTGTTACGCCCAGCGAGCAGGGGGGGAACGCCACCACCACACCATCAGCGTCCGTCGCCGCCGTGGCGATCGAATTCCCGCCGCACCAGGTGGGCCAGCAGGAGGCATTGTCGGGCCTGACCGGCTTCGGCGGGCCCCAGTTTGACCGGTTCGGGGCCAGCGCCGGCGTGCAGACCCGCCGCATCGCGTTGCCGCTGCCGCAATACGGCAAACTGAGCGGCTTCACCGAGGCGAATGACATCTTCATCGAGACCGCCCTGGAACTCGGCGAGCGCGCGCTGCTCTCGGCATTCGACGCCGCCAAGGTCAAGCCCTCCGATGTCGACATCATCTTCTCGACGACGGTCACCGGGGTGGCCGTGCCGACCTTGGAGGCTCGGCTGGCGACGCGTGTCGGCTTGCGGCCCGACGTCAAGCGGGTGCCGCTGTTCGGACTTGGCTGTGTGGCCGGGGCCGCCGGGGTGGCCCGGATGCACGACTACCTGCTCGCATTCCCCGATCACGTGGCGGTGCTGCTTGCCGTCGAGCTGTGCTCGTTGACACTGCAGCGCGACGACTACTCCATCGCGAATCTCGTGGCGGCCAGCCTGTTTGGCGACGCTGCCGGTGCCGTTGTCGCCAAGGGATCTGCGTTGACACCGATGGGGCCCGGGGTGCTGGCCACCCGCAGCCGGCTCTACCCGGACACCGAAGACGTGATGGGCTGGAATATCGGCAGCAACGGGTTCCAGATCAAGTTGTCCACCGAGGTCGCCAATGTCGCGGAGAAGTATTTGGGCGAAGACGTCCGCAACTTCCTCGCCGACCACGGCCTGACCACCGCGGACATCTCGACGTGGGTCTGCCATCCCGGTGGGCCGAAGGTGATCGAGGCCGTCGAGCATACCCTGGACCTTCCGGTCAATGCTCTTGATCACACCCGAAATTCGTTGCGCGACAACGCAAATCTCTCGTCAGTGTCGGTGCTGGATGTGCTTCGCGCCAACATGGCCGATCCACCGCCGCCGGGTTCGTTCGGGCTGATGATGGCGATGGGACCGGGGTTCTGCTCGGAACTCGTGCTGCTCGGTTGGTAGGTCGTGTACTACCTGCTGATCCTGGCGATCGGCATCGAGCGGCTGGCCGAGCTGGTCGTGTCCAAACGCAACGCGCGATGGGCTTTCGCCCACGGCGGCAAGGAATTCGGCCGTAACCACTATCCGGTGATGGTGGCGGTGCACGCTGCGCTGCTGCTCGGGTGTGCCGCCGAGGTGTGGGCACTGCACCGACCGTTCATCGCCTGGCTCGGCTGGCCGATGCTCGCGCTGGTGGCACTGAGCCAGGCGCTGCGCTGGTGGTGCGTCGCCACGCTCGGCCACCGGTGGAACACGCTGGTGATCGTCGTGCCACAGGCGCCGTTGATACGGCGGGGTCCGTACCGCTGGCTGCATCACCCGAACTATGTGGCCGTCGTCGTCGAAGGTGTGGCGCTCCCGCTGGTGCACACGGCGTGGCTGACCGCGGCGTTCTTCACGCTGGCCAATGCGTTAATACTCACGGTACGGATCAGAGTGGAAAACGCGGCCCTGGGCTACGTATGACGCGCCCCCGCAACGGGTTTTTCCGCCGCTCCCACGTATTCGCCCAAATATCCTCCACCGAGCCAGCTTCGGGCCTTCGCCAGCGCTCTGACTCCAGTCAGCGCGCCTTCCAGACCGGTTTGCGCTTTTCGGCGAACGCCAGCGGGCCTTCCTTGGCGTCCTCGGACCTCAGCACTACGCCGAATTCGCGTTGGGTGCGGGCCCAGCCGGGTTCCTCGTCCGGGATGACGCCGTCGTCGGCACCGTAGGCGATCCGCTTGCTGGCCTGCACCGACAACGGCGCGTTCACCGTGACCCGCTCGGCCAGGGCAAGTGCGGCGTCCAGCACCGTGCCGTCCGGGACGACCTGGTTGATCAGGCCCCAGTTGGCGGCCTCGGCGGCGCTGATCGGGTCACCGGTAAGCACCATCTCGAGCGCGACCTTGCGCGGCAGCTGATGCACGATCCGGAACACCCCGCCGGCGGCGGCGAACAACCCGACCTTGACCTCGGGCAAACCGAACGTCGCGCTTTCGCAGGCCACCACAAGATCACTGGCCAGAGCCAGCTCGGTACCGCCGCCCAGCGCGGTGCCGTTGACCGCGGCGATCGTCGGCTTGTCGATGAAATGGTGGACGTAGCCGGCGAAGCCCCATTCGCCGTGGTCGGGATGATACAGATTCTCGCGGCGCGAAATCGCCTTGAGATCTGCTCCGGCACAAAAGGATTTGTCGCCGGCGCCGGTGATCACCACCGCCCGCACCCCGTCGTCGTTTTGGGCTTGCTCGAGCGCGTCGCCAACGGCGGTACTCACCGCGCCGTTGACCGCGTTGCGGGCCTCTGGCCGGTTGAGCGTGATGACCAGGACGTTGCCCCGGCGCTCGGTGAGCGCCGCGGGTTCCGTCACAGCAGCTCCACAATGGTGGCGTTCGCCTGACCGCCGCCCTCGCACATCGTCTGCAGTCCGTAGCGAATTCCCTTGTCCCGCATGTGGTAGAGCATCGTGGTCATGATCCGGGCGCCGGATCCGCCGAGCGGATGGCCCAGGGCGATCGCGCCGCCGTTGGGGTTGAGCTTCTTCTCGTCGGCCCCGATGTCCTTCAACCAGGCCAACGGCACGGGCGCGAACGCCTCGTTGACCTCGAACACCCCGATGTCCTCCAGCTTCAGGCCGGAGCGCTTCAGCGCTTTCTGGGTCGCCGGGATCGGCGCGGTCAGCATGATCACCGGGTCGGCGCCGGCCAGGGTGGCGGTGTGCACCTTGGCGATCGGGTTGAGCTTCAACGACTTCGCCTTCTCCGCCGACATGAACAACAAGGCTGCCGACCCGTCGGAGATCTGGCTGGAGTTCCCGGCGTGGATCACGCCGTCCTCCTTGAAGGCGGGCTTCAGCTGCGCCATCTTCTCCATCGGCGTGCCCCGGCGGATGCCTTCATCCTTGAGGACTACGTTCCCGTCCTGATCTTTGATAGCCACGATCTGATCGTCGAATGCCCCGGAATCCTGTGCGGCTGCTGCCTTTTCGTGAGAGCCAAGCGAGAACTCGTCGAGCGCGATCCGGTCGAGGCCCCACTGCTCGGCGATCATCTCCGCACCGATGCCCTGGTTGGGGAACACTCCGTGATAGCGGTCCAGGAAGCCCTGCGAGAACGGCTTGCCGCCGTTGGCGAGCGAGGACCCCATCGGTGTCCGCGACATCGACTCCACGCCCCCGGCGACGACGACGTCGTAGTGGCCCGCGATCACACCCGCGGCGGCGAAGTGGATCGACTGCTGGCTGGACCCGCACTGACGGTCGACGGTGACACCGGGAACGGTCTCCGGCCAGCCGGCGGTCAGCAACGCGGTGCGCCCGATGTCGAGCGCCTGCTCGCCCGCCTGCATGACGCATCCCCAAATCACGTCGTCGACGATCCCGGGGTCGACGCCGGCCTTCTCGACGAGCCCGTTGAGGACCTGCGCGGACAGGTCGGCGGGGTGCACACCGGACAGCCCACCATTGCGCTTGCCGATCGGTGAACGCACCGCCTCGACGATTACGGCTTCGGCCATGACATCTCCTTAAGACATGAGGTTGTTCCTCGATTGTTGACCAACCCGTTGGACGGCTCGCCGCGGGGGTGCCTACCCGGCCGGTAGCGTCGAGAGTCATGTCGCGCATCGTGATCATCGGCGGCCACGGCAAGGTCGCTTTGCACCTGGCCCGCATCCTCACCCAGCGGGGTGATGAGGTGACCTCGGTCTTCCGTAATCCCGACCACGCCGAGGACGTCGCCGCAACCGGTGCCCGTCCGGTCGTCGCGGATATCGAGACCCTGGACACCGACGCGCTGGCCGAGCTGCTGGCCGGGAACGACGCGGTGGTGTTCTCCGCCGGGGCCGGTGGCGGCAACCCGGCCCGCACCTACGCCGTCGACCGCGACGCGGCGATCCGGGTGATCGATGCCGCCCGGCTGGCCGGGACGCGACGTTTCGTCATGGTGTCCTACTTCGGCGCGGGACCCGATCACGGCGTAGCCGAAGACAATCCGTTCTTCCATTACGCCGAGGCCAAGGCTGCCGCCGACGCCCACCTTCGGGCCAGTGACCTCGATTGGACCGTGCTGGGACCCGGCCGGCTCACGCTGGAACCGGCAACCGGGCGGATCGCCGTGGGCACCGCCGGGGAGGTCTCCCGGGAGGACGTCGCGCTGGTGGCGGCCGCCGTGCTCAGTGATGACACGACGGTCGGGCGGACCATCGAGTTCAACAACGGCGACCTGCCGATCGCCGAGGCGCTGGCCGCCAGCGGCGATCGCAAGCGCGGCGAAGCCGGGCGCAGCGGGTCGCCGCCATCAATCGGGTAATCTGCACTACGCAGCTGGTTTGCCGACGTCGTCGCAATGACGGTATCGGTATCGAGCGAAGCATGTTAGATGTGCTTCGTAAGAGGGAACCCGGTGAGAGTCCGGGACTGTCCCGCAGCGGTAAGCAGGAACGAAAGCCGTCTAGAAGCACTGGTCACCCGACCGGGAAGCGACGGCCGGTAGGAGCACCACCCGGTGCGCGCCTGCGAGTCCGAAGACCTGCCGACTGTGCCGGGCGCGCCGCGCCTGGCGGCTCATCGCCTCGTGGAATGGGCGTACGGCTGTCCTGGTTGCAGCAGTGTGCAGGCGGCACACCGCATCCGGGTCTGCTTCGCGTCCCCTGGCGGTGACCACCCAGTCGATCGAAGGACGAATTCGTGACCGCTACACCGTTTACCGCCACCGTCACCGGCTCTCCGCGCATTGGCCCGAAACGCGAACTCAAGCGCGCCACCGAGGGCTATTGGGCGGGCCGTACCAACCGCTCGGACCTGGAGAACGTCGCCGCAACCCTGCGCCGCGACACTTGGTCTCAGCTCGCCGCCGCGGGGCTGGACTCCGTGCCGGTGAACACCTTCTCCTACTACGATCAGATGCTCGACACCGCCGTGCTGCTCGGTGCGCTGCCGGAGCGCGTGCAGAAGGTCTCCGACGACCTGGACCGCTACTTCGCGGCGGCCCGCGGCACCCAAGACATCGCGCCGCTGGAGATGACCAAGTGGTTCGACACCAACTACCACTACATCGTCCCGGAAATCGTGCCGAACACGAAGTTCACGCTGCACCCCAAGAAGGTGCTCGCTGAGCTCAAAGAGGCTGCCGACCAAGGCATCCCGGCGCGGCCGGTGATCATCGGTCCCATCACCTTCTTGCTGCTGAGCAAGGCAGTCGACGGCGCAGGCGCCGCGATCGGGCGGATCGACGAGCTGATCCCGCTGTACACCGAGTTGCTCGGCAAGCTCGCCGACGGCGGCGCCGCGTGGGTACAGATCGACGAGCCGGTGCTGGTCACCGACATCTCCGCCGACGCGCCGGCGCTGGCAGAGCGCGTGTACAACGCGTTGGGCTCGGTGGACAAGCGCCCGGCCATCCACATCGCCACGTACTTCGGCGACCCCGGCGCCGCGCTGCCCGCGCTGGCCCGCACACCCGTTGAGGCGATCGGCGTCGATTTGGTCTACGGCGCCGACACCGCAGTCGCGTCGATACCCGAGCTCGCAAACAAGACGCTGGTGGCCGGGGTCGTCGACGGCCGCAACATCTGGCGTACCGACCTGGAAGCGGCGCTGGGCAAGCTGGCCGCGCTGCTGGGAAGTGCGGCGGCGGTGGCAGTTTCTACGTCGTGCTCGACGCTGCACGTGCCGTACTCGTTGGAGCCTGAGACCGATCTGGACGACGCGCTGCGCAGCTGGCTGGCGTTCGGCGCCGAGAAGGTGCACGAAGTCGCCACGTTGGCACGGGCGCTACAGGACGGCCGTGACGCGGTGGCCGACGAGATCGCGGCGTCCAATGCGGCCGTCGCCTCGCGCAAGAAGGACCCGCGCCTGCACAACAACCAAGTCCGCGCTCGCATCGACTCGATCACCGCGTCAGGCGCACATCGTGGGCCGGCGGCCGAACGCCGGGCGGCGCAGAACGCGCGGCTGCACCTGCCCCCGCTGCCGACAACCACGATCGGGTCGTTCCCGCAGACCACCGAAATCCGCAAGGCACGCGCCGCGCTGGTCGCCGGTGAGATCGACGAGGCCGAATACACCCGCCGGATGCAGTCCGAGGTCGCCGATGTGATCAAGCTGCAGGAGCAGCTGGGTCTGGACGTGCTGGTGCACGGCGAGCCGGAACGCAACGACATGGTGCAGTATTTCGCCGAGCAGCTGGACGGCTTCTTTGCCACCAAGAACGGCTGGGTGCAGTCCTACGGCAGCCGCTGCGTGCGGCCGCCGGTCCTCTACGGTGACGTGACCCGCCAGCATCCGATGACGGTGGACTGGGCCAAATACGCCCAGTCGCTGACCGACAAGCCGGTTAAGGGCATGCTCACCGGTCCGGTGACGATTCTGGCCTGGTCATTCGTCCGCGACGACCAGCCGCTGGCCGAGACCGCCAACCAGGTGGCGCTGGCCATTCGCGACGAGACGGTGGACCTGCAGTCGGCCGGCATCGCGGTCATCCAGGTCGACGAGCCCGCGCTGCGGGAACTGCTGCCGCTGCGCGACGCCGACAAGAAGGCCTACCTGGACTGGGCCGTCGGCTCGTTCCGGCTGGCGACCTCAGGTGTCTCGGACTCGACGCAGATCCACACCCATCTGTGCTACTCGGAGTTCGGCGAGGTGATCGGCGCGATCGCCGACCTGGATGCCGACGTCACCTCGATCGAGGCGGCCCGCTCGCACATGGAGGTGCTCGACGACCTGAACTCGATCGGGTTCTCCAACAGCGTCGGCCCCGGCGTCTATGACATCCACTCGCCGCGGGTACCGAGCACCGACGAGATCGCCAAGTCGCTGCGGGCGGCGCTGAAAGCCGTTCCCGCCGAACGACTCTGGGTCAACCCGGACTGTGGTTTGAAAACCCGCAACCCCGAAGAGGTTTCGGCGTCGCTCACCAATCTGGTCGCCGCGACCAAGGAGGTGCGGGCCGGCGCCTGAGCCGTGCTAGACGGGCCGCGCGTCACGACAGCGTGGCGCTCGGCCTTCGCGGTCACGCTGGCGTGACTCTCGACAGCACCTGCACCGGCACGTCGTCCGCCCAGGGCTGGCGGGTCACCATATCGGCCACCCGGACGTAGCCCCGCTCGAACTCGCCGGTGGCGGCGTCCACCAGCCGGTACTGCTGCGTCTGCTTGTGGATCGGCTGGGCGTCGAGCATCACCACGCGCACCTCACCCGGTTCGAAGTGGCAGCGCTTTTGCAAGGCCGCGACCAACTGCTCATTACTGAAGTGCCCGTCGCCGAAATTCCATCCGATGGCGGTGCTGCAAAGTCGCTCACCATCGGTGAGGACGTAGTCGTCCTCGTTCTGACCTGCCATCGCGCGGTGCGCCAAGGTGAACAGGGCCCGGCCGTGAGTGTTGAAGGCGCGGAACGCATATCCCATGTACATCGGGATCTGCGCGGCTTCCTTGCTGCCGTAGAACTTCTCCAGTTGAGCGGCGGGCATGCTCGCGATCGCCACGATCCCCTTGGCGATCTTCGCGTCGGCCGATGGCTTGATACACCACAACGTGGTGTCCCAGTTGCCCGCGTAATAACGCATGCCCGGCAGAAAAGAAACCTTGCGCGGCAACAGGTTTCCCGTGACAACGGTGCCGGCGACGACGGCGAACAGCAGGATCGGCAGCGGTGTCGTCAGGTCGCCCAGCCCGACGGCGGCGTGGCCGACGAACAACGACAGCACGCTGAACATCATGAAGACATTCCACTCCAGCGGCACCCCCATCGGGATCGACGACAGGATGCCGAAGTGGAAGCACAGCATGACGAATGCGGCGATCGCGGTGGGCCAGCCGCCGTGACTGAAGAACAACACCAGCGGCACCAGTCCCTCGATCGCGGTGCTGAAATGCGCGAGCCAGCGCGACGGCCGGCCTGGACGCAGGTCGTCCGGAAAGTGTTCGAAGAACGCCCGTTTGATGAACCGCGGCCGGAATACCGGGTTGTTGCTCATCATCGTCGAGATGACGAACGGAAAGTGCTTGTTGAGCTTGGATGTTGCTGCGCCCAGCCAGATCACGAGGCACACCAGTTTGGCGCCGATGATCATGTCCACGCCGTAACCGGCGAACAGGAACGCGACCGTGAACGACGCGTACACCTCGCCGCGGGCGGCCAGGAAGATGACCTTGTCGCGCAGACCCAGCACCGCCAGCACGCCGAGCACCGCCCAGATCTGCCACGCCGGCAACACCCCGACTGTCGTCCCCAGCGCCGGCATAGGTCCGGTGCCGTCGGAGAAGATCGCGATGACCAGCAGCACCAGCAGGGCGCCGTAGAGCAGCGCGTCGACCGCGGTGCGCTCATCCCCTTTGGTGAAAGGGATGCGATTCGGCCAGGGTGGCAGCCGGACGGTGCCGGGCCGCAACCAGTACAGGATCGACCCCATGGGCGGAAAGAACCGGTTGTTCAGTGGCCCGAAGCCGCAGCCCAGGCCGACCACCTCGAACAGCATGGTGTAGAGCACGACCTTCTCGAACACGATCGGCTCGGCATACCAGTGCGCGACGTTGGTGAATCCATTGATTCCCGTAGTCGTCAGCGCGAGCAGCCACGCCGCCAGGATGTACAGGCCGATCTTGACGACGTAAAACAGGTGCAGCACTACCGGGGTACCGAAGCCGACCTCCGCCCAGTGGCGGGCCATCGGGATGATCTTCTGTGCGCGGGTGCCCTTGCTCCACTCCTCGAAGTTGATCTGCGGGGTGTCCTGTTTGAGAAAGCCCATGGCGGCAAGATTAGAACGTGTTCTAGCCGGATTGTCCGGGTTCAGCGGAACAACATCCGACCTTGACTACTACGACTCGTAGTAGTAGAACGGTGGTTGGGCAGGCAAATCCTCGTCACCTGCCTCCACCAAGGACGGTGATCCGCGATGATCGATCAGATTTCGCCGGGACGCGAAGATGCGAGCGACATTCTCCGTTGGGCCGCAATAGCATTCGCCATCGGATTTGGAATCCACGGCCTGGACCATCTGCGCCGCGGGATGTCGGCATCGCCGCCATTCATCATGATCGGCGGCATGATCCAAGGGCTGTTCGTGGCCGTCGCGGTCGTCATGGCGCTCACCCGGCGCCGGCGGGCGCCGGAAGCGGCGATCGCGGTCGGACTCGGCAGCGCCGTGGTATTCACCTACGCACACCTGTTGCCGACTTTCTTGCCCGGCTACCAGGACAGCTTCATCTCACCACCGCACATCAACGTGACCTGGTTCTCCTGGTTCTCCGCCCTGACCGAGATCGGCACCGGCATTGTGTTCGCAATCGCCGGCATCCGGGCACACCGATCCGTCGGCGAGGCTTCGGTGGTGCGTCTGCATTCCCGACAGAGTGTCGCACAATGAGCACCGAGCGAGCAGGAACCCTGTTCTTCGACGGAGCCTGCGGAATGTGCACTCGCTCCAGGGATTTGCTGTTGCGGATGGATCGAACCGGAAACGTGCAGACCGAGACTCTGCAAAGTCCCGGAACTGCACAGAGACTGGGTATCGCGCCGGCGAGCCTGCTGGAATCGGTTCGGTGGCTGGATTCCTCGGGCACCGTGTATTCCGGTGCGGAGGCCGCCAACGCGGCATTGTCGGCGGCAATCGGAAGCCGAATCCCGTTAGCGCTCTATCGGATTCCCGGCATCCGCTTCATCGAGGATGTCGTCTACCGGTGGGTGGTCGCCCACCGGTATCGCTTCCCGGGGACCACCCCGTACTGCGAGTCACACCCCAGCGCCTGCTGAGCGCTTCCTTTTCCAGTGCGGACTCTTGACCGCGTCGAGGGCTTCGGTGACATAGCGATCCAGCGGGCGACGGTTGCGGGATTGACGTACCCACCGCTGAAATCCGTAGTCGCCTGCCGCGAAGGCAAGTTGGACCAGCAGGCCCGGTCGGATATCGGTATCGGGGTTGGCGCCCATGCGTGCGGCGACGAGCTTGGCGGCACGCTCCTTATCGGCGGACGTGACCATGGTCAGCTTGCCGAGCACATCGGGGGCGACCAGCAGGGCTTTGCGCCACTCTTCGATGTCGGCCGCGTCAAAGGAGCGAGTGCGGGTGATGATCGCGTTGATCAGCGCGACGTCGGGCGACTCGGCGGCGGGCCGCTGTTCGAGCAGGTTCACGATTGCGGTGCCGCCATGCCGTACCGGCGCCAGCAGCACCTCCTCCTTCGTCGGGACGTGGCGGAAGAAGGTCCGCGGCGAAACGCCTGCGGCCGCGGCGATTTCCTCCGTTGTCACGGCGTCGTATCCGTGTTCGATGAACAGCCGGAACGCCGCGCGCCGGATGTCGGCCCGGATCTGTGCGCGCTGCCGATCTCGCAGCGACTGCCCGGTCATCGGAAGCAACCGATTCCGCCGTCGACTTGGATGGTCTGCCCGGTGATGAATGTCGCGTCGGTGCTGAGCAGGAACGCCACCAGCGCACCGACGTCGGTGCGAACATCGCCAATGCGTTTCATCGGAACGCGCCGCACCGCCTTGGCGTAATCGTCAGGGGCGAACTGCTTCCACAGTTTGACGCCGTCGGATTCGGCGAACGGGCAGATGACGTTGACGCGGATGTTGTCGCGCCCCCACTCCAGGGCGGCGACCTTCGACAGGCCACGGATGCCTTCCTTCGCGGCGGCGTAACCGCCCCATTTGGGCTCGCCGCCGGTGCCCGTCCCCGAGCCGAGGTTGACGATCGACCCGCCGCCCGCCTCGACCATCAAGGGGTGCACTGCCTGCATGAGCAGGAAGGTCGCCCGCGGGCCGACGTCGTAGCCGAGCGCCAAGTCCTCGGTGGTGATGTCCACAAACGCCTTGGGCTCGTTGGTGGCGATCGCGTTGTTGACCAACCCGTGCACCGTGCCGAAGGCGTCGACGGCAGCCGTCACGATTCGCTTGGCGCTGACTGGATCCCGCAGATCGGCGACCAGTTTCTCGACCCGGCCCGCCGCCTCGAGCTCGGCGGTTGTCGCTGCGAGCACGTCATCTTGGATGTCGACCAGCAGCACCGCCGCACCACGTTCCAGCAGAGCTTCGGCGATGCCCTTACCCACACCCTGGGCGGCACCGGTGACGATCGCGACGTGCCCGCGCATCGAGTCGGGGTGAGTGTAAGTCACTTGACGGGTCCCATCCGCAGCGCCACGCCGCGGTGCATTTCATAGGTGCTGCGGGCACCGTCGGGTAATTCGATGAACTCCACCGGTGTGCCGTCCGGGTCTTTGACGAAAAACATTCGCACACCGCCGATCTCGAACGGCTCCTGTTCGGGCGGGTAGCCGGCGTCGCTGATGCGGCGATGGGTGTCGTTCAGATCGGTCACCGACAACGACACGTTCTGAATACCGGTGATGCCGCGACGGGCCGGTTTCTCGGTGCCGGGTTTGGCTCCCAGCGACAGCAGTTCCACCATCAGTCCACCCAGCAAGCCACCGACCACCCGGCCTTCTTGCTTTCGTTTAGCGTGCAGTACAGCGTCGAAAGGCTCACCGGAGATCAGGGTTTCGAACACCACCTCCATGCCGAGCAGGTCTCGGTAGAACGCCAGCGCACGGTCCATGTCGGTCACGCCGACGACAAGGTGACAGAACGAAACGTCGGCCAGGACTGCGTCAGTCATGGTGCCTCCGCCGCAAGCTTGGCCGCCGGGCGGCCGGCGAACAGCGGCAGGTCCAGATAGGTCTTGATGCCGGGCTCGGCGGCGCAGATGTCGGGAATCGCGTTGACGCAGTGGTTGGCGGTGGCCACCACACCCGGATTTCGTTTCAGCCCTTCGGCGATCGTCTCCGGCTGCAGTCCCTTGAAGGTGAGGCTCACGGTCGGGTCACCGGTGATCTCGACCTCGAAGCGTTCACCACGCCCACCGAAGTTCCAGGCCGGTTCCAGGTTCTCCTCGCCCATCAGCCAGTTGACCGCCGCGGTGATCACCGGCTCCCCGTCGACGAGGGCCTGCCAGCGGAACCGGCGTGCGGCCACGGTACCGGTGGGAAGAGGAAATGGGCCGTAGTCGATGTCCGAGCTCGCGACGGCGACGTCCTGAATGGTCCTGATGTTCGGATCGATGCGAAATCCCATGTGGTCGGCGACCATTCGCACCGACTGCTTGAAACCCGCCTCGAGCAGGCTGGCCATCGGCCCTTGCATGGCTTCCTCGGGGGTGCCGCCGAATCCCATGATGTGGCGCACGACGTCCGGAGCGTTGTAGGTGCGGATGTCGGAGAATTCCTCGGCCCGCACGTGGGTGACCGCCGACGACAGCGAGGACAGCATGAGCGGGAATCGCTCGGTGATGCCGCCCGGATGGATTCCCGAACCGTGTAGTGTCACTCCGCTTTCGACTGCCGCGTCGGCGACGGCCTGATGACGCGAGTTGCCCGGATCGGGGTATACCCAACCGACCGGGGTCACAACGTTCTTGCCGGACCGCAGGATCGCGATGACCTCTTCGTCGTTGGGGACCAGCGGGCTGTACACCACGCAGTCGGCCTCGGTCGCGAGCACCTCGTCGACGCTGGTGCTGGCGGCCACACCCAGCGCAGCGGTGCCGAGGATCTCGCCGACGTCGCGCCCGTTCTTGTCCGCAGTGTGCACCCAGCACCCGACCAGCTCGAGCTGCGGGTGATTCAGCACGCACTCGATGGCGGCCTTGCCGACCCCTCCGGTCGCCCACTGAATGACACGAAGTTTGGACTGAGTATTCACGCGCACACCTGCCCTTTACACGTCGACGCCTTAATGGCACAGTATGACCAAATGGCAGTCACTGTCAACGATGCGTAGAGGTGGATGCGATGGGAGTCCTTGATGGCAAGATCGCGATTGTCACCGGAACCAGCCGCGGCGTGGGTGTCGGCATCGCCCATGAGCTGCTACGCGCGGGCGCCACGGTCGTCGGGTGTGCGCGCTCGCCGCTGGACAGCATCCCGGGCATCGAGCCGGACTGGGCGGCCCGCGCCTCCCAGAAGGTCTGCGACCAAGGCGATTACCGGTCGATCGACTCGTTCGTCGGCGAAGTCGTCACCGCACACGGTCGGCTCGACATCTTGGTGAACAACGCCGGCGGGACCGTGCCGGCACCGCACGCGGAGAGCATTCCCGAACTCGTCCAACGCATCCAGGGCGCACCGCGCAGCGACGACGACTACGAACGCACCGCGCTGTTTCACGCCTACGCGGTGCAGATGAACCTGATCAGTCCGCTGTGGTTTGCCATCCGCGCATATCGGCAGATGGCCACTCAGGACGGAATCGGTTGCATCATCAACATTTCCAGCGGTGCCGGGCATCCGGCTGGATCACCGACCCTGGTCTCGTACGGGGCTGCGAAAAGCGGGCTCAACCACCTCACCCGGTCGCTGGCCGAGGAATGGGGGCCGAAGGTCCGGGTGAACTGTGTGGCACTCGGGCCGACGATGACGGAGAATTTCCGGTCGTTCGTGCTGCCCAAAGACGATCCGACCGGCGAAAAGTACTTCGCCGCCGTCCCGTTGCGTCGCGCGGGCGAGCCCGCCGAGGTGGGCCGGGTGTGTGTGTTCTTGGCCGGCGGAGACGCGGACTTCGTCAACGGCACCACCATCGAGCACGACGGCGGCATGCTGCCCGGCGTGCTCTACGACGCCGGCCTGAAGACGATCACCGATCTGCTGTGACAGTGCGCAGGCTGCGCTGGGGCAGGCCCGAATACTGACTGAGCGGGCGGATCAGCGCGTTGGAGCCGGCCTGCTCGATGATGTGGGCGGTCCAGCCGGTGATACGGCTCATCACGAATAGCGGAGTGAAGCTGGGGATGTCGAATCCCATCAGGTAGTACGCGGGGCCGGCCGGGAAGTCCAGGTTGGGCTTGATCCCGGTGGCGGCGAACATCTCGGTCTCCAACACCTGGTAGATGTCCAACCAGCACTGGCCGTCGTGAGCCTTTGCGACCCGGATCAGGGCCTCTTTCATGGTCGGCACCCGGGAGTCACCGTTCTTGTAGACCCGATGCCCGAAGCCCATGATCTTGTCTTTACGAGACAGCTTGCCGTGCAACCACTCCGACGCCTTGTCCGCGTGACTGATCTCGATCATGTCGTGCATGACCGCCTCGTTCGCGCCGCCGTGCAGCCGCCCTTTGAGCGCGCCGATCGCCGCGGTGACAGCGCTGTAGATGTCCGACTGCGTCGACGTCACTACTCGCGCCGCGAAGGTGGACGCGTTGAAACCGTGCTCGGCGTACAGGATCATCGACTGCTCGAACGCCTCGACGACGACCGGTTCGGGGACCTCGCCGAAGCACATGTTCAGGAAGTTCTCGGCATAGCCGAGGTGGCTGTGCGGTGCGATCGGCGCCAGACCGCGACGGCGACGCATGTCGGCGGCGACGATGGTGGGCAGCACCGCGAACATCCGCAGCGACTTGGCGAAGTTGGCGGCCTCGGCGCTGTCGTCCTCCTCGGGATCCTCGGCTCCCAGGTAGCTGATCGCGGTGCGCACCACGTCCATCGGATGGCAGTTGTCGGGCAGCTTGGCCAATAACGACAGCATCGAACGATCCAGCCGGCGGCTGGCGCGCTCGCGCTGGCAGAACAGCGCCAACTGGCCGTCGGTCGGCAGCTCGCCGTGCCAGAGCAAGTAGGCGACCTGCTCGAAACTGCAGTGCGCGGCCAGATCCTGTACCGGGTAGCCTCGGTAGGTCAGCGAGTTGGTCTCGGGCACCACCTTGGAGATCGCGGTGGTGTCGACGACGACTCCGGCCAGACCCCTATAGATCTTCGTTTCGGCAGAGGTAGCTGAAGTCATCGGTTCGGTCCTTCCACGGTGAAGTTGAAGATGTCGTCATCGAATTGGCTGTAATCGGCGTAGCGCAGCAGTTCGTAAAGCCGTTTGCGATGTTGCATCTGATCGAGCAAGCCGGATTGTGTTCCCGTGGCGTCAATTTCGCGTAGGCCGGCTTCGACCGCCTGCATCGCCAGCCGCAGGGTGGTGACTGGGTAGATCACGATGTTGTAGCCGATGTCGGTGAGCTGCGAGACGCTCAGCAAGTCTGACTTGCCGAACTCAGTCATGTTGGCCAGCAGCGGGGTGTCGACCGCGGCACGGAAAACCTCGAAGTCCGCTGGGCCAGTTAGCGCCTCGGTGAAGATCAGGTCGGCGCCGGCGTCGGCGTAGGCCCGCGCCCGCTCGATCGCAGCATCCAGGCCTTCGATACCGGCGACGTCGGTGCGCGCACAGATGATGAAGTTGGGGTCTCGGCGTGCTGCCACCGCCGCCCGCAGCCGCTTGACCATCTCCGCGGTCGGGACAACGGCCTTGCCGTCGAGGTGGCCGCACCGTTTGGGGTTGACTTGATCCTCGAGATGACAACCCGCCAGCCCGGCGTCCTCCAGCAGCGTGACGGTGCGCGCGGCGCTCATCGGCTCGCCGAATCCGGTGTCGGCGTCGATCAGCGTCGGCAGGTCGGTGACCGCCGCGATCTGCGCGCCGCGCGACGTCACCTCGGTCAGCGTGGTCAAGCCGATGTCGGGTAACCCAAGGTCGGCCGACAACACGGCACCGGAGACGTAGACCCCCTCGAAACCGATCTCGGCGACGAGCTTGGCCACCAGCGGCGAGAACGCGCCCGGGAAGCGTTGCAGCCGACCGGAATTCAGGCCTGCCCTAAACGCCGCCCGTTTGTCGGCGGGGCTGGCTGGCGCCCCCAACAAGCCGGTCATCGGAAAATCCCTGACGGAATGGTCGGGGCCTTGTCCAGCACTTCGGGCAGCACCCGCACGTTCAGCGCTCCCAAGTCGCCGCCCTTCAGATCGCCGACATGCTGCACGGCGTTCAGGAACCGTTGCTGTTCAGCGGCATCCACCACCCCATCGGCGAGGTTGGTGAACTTGCCGATGTACTGCTCGCGCTGGAATGGCCGCGCGCCCAACGGGTGCGCATCGGCGACGGCCAGCTCGTCGATGATCACCTCGCCGCTCTTGAGTGTTACCTCCGCGCGTGCCCCGAACGCCTTTTCGGCCGGGTCAGTCGAGTGATACCGGCGGGTCCACTCCGGGTCCTCGACGGTGGAGATCTTGTGCCACAACTCGACGGTGTCCGGCCGGTGCGCGCGTTCGGGGGCATAAGAGTGTTCGTGGTGCCAGGAGCCGTCCTGCAGCGCGACGGCGAAGATGTACGGCAAAGAGTGGTCCAGCGTCTCGCGGGAGGCGTCGGGGTCGAACTTTTGCGGGTCCCCCGAGCCGGTGCCGATCACGTAGTGAGTGTGGTGGCTGGTGTGCAGCACGATCGTGGCGATCTGGTCGAGGTCACCGATGCGCTCACGCAGCCGGCGGGCCAGGTCGATCGGCGCCTGGCTCTGATACTCGGCGGAGTGCTCCTTGGTGTAACTGTCCAGGATGGCCCGCTTGGGCTCCCCCGGCGCGGGCAGCGGCACCTGGTAGGTGTGCTCGGGGCCCGACAGCAGCCAGGCAATCACGCCGTCCTCGCCCTCCCAGATCGGCGCCGGCGAACCCTCGCCCCGCATCGCGCGGTCGACCGCCTCGATCGCGACCTTGCCGGCAAGCGCAGGCGCGAAGGCCTTCCAGCTGGAGATCGAACCCTTGCGGGATTGCCGGGTCGCGGTGGTCAGGTGCAGCGCCTGACCGATGGCTTGGTAGATCGTGTCGACGTCAAGCCGCAGCATCGTGCCCAGCCCGGCGGCCGCGGACGGGCCGAGATGCGCGACATGGTCGATCTTGTGCTCGTGCAGGCAGATGCCCTTGACCAGGTCGATCTGGATTTCGTAGGCGGTGGCCAGGCCCCGGATCAGGTCGGCGCCCCGCACGCCGAGCTGCTGGGCGACGGCCACTAGCGGCGGGATGTTGTCCCCGGGGTGGGAGTACTCGGCGGCCAGAAACGTGTCGTGGAAGTCCAGTTCGCGCACGGCGACGCCGTTGGCCCACGCCGCCCACTCCGCCGAGTAGCTGCCGTCCACGCCGAACACCGTCGCGCCCGGCCGCGCCCGGTGCGCCAGTGCCTGGTGGCGGGCGGTGGTGACCGGTCGCCGCAGCACCGATGCGGCGCTGACCGCCGCGTTGTCGATCATCCGGTTGATCACCATCGCCTCGGTCTCGGCGGGCACGGCGACCGGATCGGCCGCGACCTCCGCGATCTTGTAAGCGAGGTGTTCGGTGAGCGGAAAGTCGTCGGCGCTGCGGTGCGTTCGAACCGAATGGATCAACATAATCCGCACACTATGCAAACTCCGCTGCGATAGAAAGTCCCTGAACATGCGTAATTTTGTGTCCTCTTGCGCCGCAGATTGCGAATCTTGCGAAAGCCATCCGGAGTAATGTGTCAGCGGTGGCGAAGATGTTTTCGGGTGCCCGGTTGCGACGGCTGCGAAACGAGCGCGGCCTCAGCCAGGTCGCGCTGGCGCGCGCGCTCGACTTGTCCACCAGCTACGTCAACCAGCTGGAGAACGATCAGCGGCCGATCACGGTGCCGGTGCTGCTTGCGCTGACCGAGCGCTTCGACCTGCCTCCGCGTTACTTCTCCCCCGATTCCGACGCCCGGTTGGTGGCCGACCTGTCGGATGTCTTCACTGCTAGCGCCGGAGAGGATGCGGTCAGCGGCGCCCAGATCGAGGATTTGGTTGCCCGGATGCCCGGGGTCGGCCGAAGCCTGGTTGCCGTGCACCGACGGCTGCGGGACGCCACCGAGGAACTGGAGGCCTATCGCTCGCACGCGACTACGGAGACATCGCTGCCGCCGGAGCACCCGATGCCGTTTGAGGAAGTCCGCGACTTCTTCTACGACCGCAATAATTACATCGCCGAACTCGACACCGCGGCCGAGGAAATGTTTGCCGAGAACGGAATGAAGATCGGCGGGCTGGACGTGCAGCTGTCGGCGCTGATGCGCGAACGGTTGGGGGTTAGCGTCGTGATCGACGGCAATCTCGCCGAGCACGCCAAGCGTTCCTACGATCCCGATGCCCGAGTGCTGCGCGTCGCGCAATGGCTATTGCCGGGGCAGCGCGCCTTCCAGATCGCCACCCAATTGGCCTTGCTCAGCCAATCGGAGCTCCTGACGGCGATCGTGGCCACCGACGACCAGCTCAGCCCCGAATCTCGCGGCTTCGCCCGAATCGGCCTGGCCAACTATTTCGCCGGCGCATTCCTGCTGCCGTACCGCGAATTCCACCGGGCAGCAACCGAATTGCGGTATGACGTGGACCTGCTGGCCCGTCGTTTCGAGGTCGGCTTCGAGACGGTGTGCCACCGTCTCTCAAACCTGCAGCGACCGCAGCTGCGCGGGGTGCCGTTCATCTTCGTTAGAACCGACAAGGCGGGCAACATCTCGAAGCGCCAGTCCGCCACCGCGTTTCATTTCAGCCGGGTGGGCGGCAGCTGCCCGCTGTGGGTAGTGCACGACGCGTTCGCCCAGCCGGGCCGGATCGTCACACAGGTCGCCCAGATGCCCGATGGCCGTTCGTATTTCTGGATCGCCAAGACCACCGCACCCGAAGGGCAGGGCTATCTGGGCCAGCACAAAAGCTTCGCGATCGGCTTGGGCTGCGACCTGGCCCACGCCGACAAGATGGTCTACTCCACCGGAATCGCACTGGACGACCCGAGCACGGCCGTCCCGATCGGGGCCGGCTGCAAGATCTGCAACCGGCCGGCATGCCCGCAACGCGCATTCCCCTATCTGGGCGGACGTGTCGTCGTCGACGAGAACACCGGCAGCGGCCTGCCCTATTCGCCGGTAACCGCACCGCAATCCGGGTAGCTTGCTGGTGGAATTGCCACGCCCATGCACGATTGGGGCTGAGCCATCCGCTCCGGGGAGCGGGCCGCCGAAGAAGTGCTGGCGTGCGAAACGGCAGCGGCTACTGAGCCTGTTTGACCGGCGGCCGGTAGAACATCAGCAGCTGGCCGACCCCGCCGCCCAGTCCCAGCAGCAGCGAGATCAGCAGGCCGTGCCAGCCGTTGCGCCAGTTCTGCCCGAAGATCAGCCAGTCCAGGCTGTACTCGCCGGGGCCGATTGTGGCGACCGCGACGGCGCCGGCGGCCAGCACCAGGTTGTATTCCCAGCCCTCCTTGACGATGAAGAAGCCGTTGGGTCGGTGCACGGTCCACGACGCCACGAACATCAGTGCGACGAAGCCGGCGGCGGGAATCGGCGTGAGCAGGCCCGCGGCCAGGCCCAGGCCGGCGCTGACCTCGGTGCTGGCCGCGACCACGGCCTGGAACGTGCCGTATTTCATGCCGATGCTCTCGAACCAGCGGGCGGTTCCCGGGATCCGCCCGCCGCCGAAGAACTTGTTGAAGCCATGAGCTGCAAGAGTCAACCCCAGCGCCAGCCGCAGGATCAGCAATCCGAGATCATAGGCAGTCATAGACGCCAACCTAGATCATCGGGTAGGCACGGATGGGCAGAGGTATCCTGCCACCCGCAAACAACCGCAAAGGAGCCACCCCATCAAGATCGCCATCATTGGCGCCGGCAACGTCGGGTCCACTCTGGGCCCCGCGTGGCGCCACCGCGGCCACGACGTCACGTTCGGTGTCCGAAACCCGGACGACCCGAAGTACGCATCGCTGGATGCCGTGCAGGACAACGAATCTGCCGCCACCGCAGCCGAGGTCGTGGTGCTGGGCACACCGTGGCAGGCAACCCAGCAGGCGGTGCAGAGCTGCAGCGGCCTTGCCGGCAAGGTCCTCATCGATTGCACCAACCCACTCACCCCCAAATTCAGCGCACTTGAGATCGGGCTCACCACGTCCGGCGCCGAACAGGTCGCGAGCTGGGCGCCCGGGGCAAGGGCCTGCAAAGCGATGAACCAGATCGGTGCGCCGATGATGGACGGGCCGCAGCTGCCCGGGAAACCGGTGATGTTCGTCTGCGGCGACGACGATCAGGCCAAGTCGGTGACGACGGCCCTGGTCAACGACCTGGACTTCGAAACCGTCGAGGCCGGCGACCTGACAGTGGCCCGGCTTCTGGAGCCGTACGGGCTGCTGTGGATCCACCTCGCCTTGCGCCGCGGGTTTGGCACCAACTTCGGGTTTGGCCTGTTGTGCGGCCAATCCTGATTCGAATGTCCATCCCGAACCCACCCGTATTGCTGCTCGACGGCGACGCGAGCTACCCACCGGAAATTCTGGGTCACAAGGGGCATGGCATCGACATGATGCGCCGTAACGGTTTGCCGGTACCGCCCGCGTTCTGCATCACCGCGGAGGTGGGCGCACGTTATCGCGCCGCACCGGCGGCGACGATCGACGCGATCTGGGACGACGTGCTCGACGGGATGCGCCGGCTGGAAGCCGCGACGTCACGCACCTTCGGACGCGGGCCTCATCCGCTGCTGGTCAGTGTGCGCTCCGGCGCCGCGGTGTCGATGCCCGGGATGATGGACACGGTGTTGGACCTCGGAGTCAACGACGCCGTCGAGGAGGCCCTGGCGGCAGAGGGCAACGTCGGGTTCGCCCGCGACACCCGGCGGCGGTTCACCGGGTCTCCGGTCGGCTGCGACGCGCCTGCCGATCCGTACCTGCAGTTGCGCGCCGCAATCGAGGCGGTGTTCGCGTCGTGGGACTCACCGCGCGCCGCTGCCTATCGTGCCCATCACGGGCTCGATGATCGGGGCGGTACCGCAGCGGTGGTGCAGGCGATGGTGTTCGGCAATGTCAACACCAATTCCGGTGCCGGCGTGGTTTTTTCGCGAAACCCGATGACCGGCGCCGACGAGCAGTTCGGCGAGTGGCTGCCCGTCGGTCAGGGCGACGACGTGGTGTCGGGCACGGTCGACGTGGAACCGATCACCGCGCTGCGCGACCGGCAGCCGACTGTCTACGACGAGCTGATCGCCGCCGCCCGGTCATTGGAGCGGCTCGCGTCGGACGTGCAAGAGATCGAGTTCACCATTCAAGACGGGACGTTGTGGCTGCTGCAGACGCGGCCGGCGAAGCGGTCGGCGCAGGCCGCGGTGCGCCTGGCGTTGCAACTGCATCACGACGGCCTCATCGACGAGACCGAAACCCTGCGGCGGGTGCGGCCGGCGCATGTGGAGGCGTTACTGCGGCCGTCGCTGCAACCGGAAAACCGCTTGACCGCAAAGCTTTTAGCCAAAGGCCTGCCGGCCGGGCCGGGCGTGGTCACCGGGCGGGCCTATACCGAGGTGAACGCCGCGATCGATGCCGCCGACCGCGGCGAGGATGTCATTCTGGTGCGCAACCACACCAGTCCCGACGACATCCACGGCATGCTGGTGGCATGCGGCGTCGTCACCGAAACCGGCGGGGCCACCAGCCACGCGGCCGTGGTCAGCCGCGAGCTCGGCCGGGTGGCGGTGGTGGGCTGCGGGCGCGGGATCGCGGAGTTGCTGGCCGGCAGGCTGGTCACCGTCGACGGCACCGAAGGCGAAGTCCGTGACGGGATTCTGCAGCTGACCGCCTGGTCCGAGGACCACACACCGGAGCTGCGCGAGTTGGCCGACATCGCCCTGCGCGTCAGCCCGCTTCGCGGCCACACCAGCGGCGACTACCCGCGACTGGAGAGCCACTCCGACGGCGCGGTGCGCGCGGCGATGGCCAGCGGCCACACCGACGTGGTGTCCGCCAGCCCGCTGCTGGCGATGCTGGCCGCGATGCGACTCAGCGAGGGCACGTGAGCGAGTTGACCGTATTGCAGGCGGTTCGGTTGAAGGGTCGGGTGAGCCTGGCCGACCTGGCCGCGACGCTCGGAGAGGACGCGGACGACCTTGCTAGCACCGTTGACCGGCTCACCGAGTCGGGCTTGCTGGTCGACGGCAAACCGCTGCGGGTCAGCCCCGACGGCCGTGTCCGGCTCGGCGAGTTGCTGGCCGTCGAGCGCGCGCACATCGACACCGCGGCGCTGGCCGCCGCCTACGCCGAATTTCGCTCCGTCAACGCCGAATTCAAGGCGCTGGTCACCGATTGGCAACTCAAGGACGGCCAACCCAACACCCACGAGGACCCCGACTATGACGCCGCTGTGCTGGCCCGCCTCGATGACGTGCATCACCGGGTAACGCCGATCGTCGACGCGGCCGCTGCCCAGCTGCCGCGGCTGAGCCGCTACTCGGCCAAACTGCAGTCAGCGCTGGACAACGTCCATGCCGGCGAGACGGCTTGGCTGTCCCGGCCACTCATCGACTCCTACCACACCGTGTGGTTCGAGCTGCACGAGGAGCTGATCGTCGCCGCTGGCCTGACCCGCGACTCGGAAGCTAAATCCGGTGATGCCCAATAGGTTTCGTCAGAGCTCGGCGTCCAGCCGGGCGACATAGTCGTCGATGTCACCGACGGCGGATTCGGCCGCATGGACGCTGATCACCACGCTGTCGCCAATACCGTGCACGCCGTGAACGAGGCCCATCACCGGTGACAGCGTCGGATAGCCGGCGGTCAGCAGCACCGGTGCGACGCCGAAATGCAGGTCGCCGGGTCCGTGGTAAACGCTTGACACCACGGTGTGGCCGGACACCCGCGATGGCCGGACGTCGGGGTCGAAATGGCTGATGCCCCAGCGCAGCAGCGGCGCCGGCACCGCGGCGAACGCCCGGTCCGCCGCGCGCACGGCCGGGTGCTGTGATCGCTGGCGGGCGTCGGCCAGGTCTGCCGCGATCCGCTCCACTCGGGCCTGCCGGCCCAGGCCCGGATACAGCCCGACAGTCACGTTGAAGAAGTGGTTATACGCTTGTGGCACACCGGTTTTAGCCATCGGGACCTCGGCAATCAGCGATGCGGCCGCATCGCCCAGGTGGCCGGCGAGTGCGCTGGACACCGCGGCCAACGCCGCGACGGTGACGGTGGGGCCGCGCAGCTGCGCGCGGTGCCGCAGCAGTGTGCGCACGGTGCGCGGGCCGGAGGGCCGGGCATTGGTGGAGAGCGCCGGCCGCGTCCCGGGCGAAGGTCGTAGCAGCCCAGCGCTGGTGTCACGCACCAGCTTGCGATGGGCGCGAACGGAATTGACGGCGCGCCAGGGCAGGAAGCCCGGCGAAGCCGCCACCTCGGGTACCGGCGTGGGGCGGCCGAAGAGCCAAGCGGCCAGCGCTGACGCGCGAGCACCGTCGGCCAGCGCGTGCGCGGCCTGCATCACCGCGACGGTGCCCGGGCCGGTGCCGCCCGGCAGGTCGTGCACTGGCGCGAAGAAGTGCAAGCGCCACGGCTCCCGGCGGATGTCTACCTGGTCGTCGGCGAGCCGGACGACGGCGTCAAGACAGCCGCTCCAGCTGTCGTCGTCGAGTTGTTGGCGGGTGATCCGTTCGGGCCCAAGGGAAGTCGGCACCCAGCTGGGATAGGTCAACGTCGATCCGTCGTCCACGCGTACCGTCAGTGCTGGACACGCTCGCGCCCGACCGCGGACATCGTCGACCGCGCGCTCGAAATCCGTTGGCTCGCCGCCGAATGCGTAGAGCAAAAATTGGTCGCTCGGGACCTTGGCCGACATCCAGTAGAACTGCGCATCAACCGCTGTCATCCGGCCCGACATGTCCACCTCCTCCCCTGTCTGCATACAGATCAGAGTTGTCCACAGTCGGCTATTTATCCACAGGCCGGGTTAGCGAGGTACGGGTTACCCGCCACCATCATCGTCACCACCACCGTGGGTGAACTGGAGGCCGGCGCCGGCACGGCGCCCACCGGTGGAGGCACCCTGTTGCCGACGACGACGTGATCCGGCTGGCGTCCCACGCGCATCACTACCTGTGCATCTTCGACAAAGGCAACGCCATCGCGCTGTACCGCGCCAAGCGACTGGCCTCACCCGGTCAACGAATTGTGTCGTACGCCAACAGATGCGAGGGTTATGCGCTACTAGGGAACTGGCGACGCATCACCGTCCACGGCTTCTTACCGATCGTCAAGGTGTGCCTGGCACGGGAGAGGGCTCGGCGTGGGGATCGCAATGACGCGATACCGCTCATGCGCGCCGCCGTCAACCATCTGTTCCGCCAGGGACAACTGCTGGCGTGGGGCATCCCCGCGACGGGTGTTCTGGTGGAGACACTGCTCGATCGCGGGGCAGAGAGTGACGTGGTCGAAGCCGAGGCCGCCATCGAGCGGTTAGCGGCTGCGCCAGCCGATGAGGGCCTGGTGATGCGCGACATCTGGCTGTTGCGGCTGCGGGCTCTGCTGGCGCGGGCTCACGGCGATGCCGCAGCTTACGCGCACTTCAGGGATCGCTACCGCGACATGGCGAGAACCCTTGGCTTCGAAGGACATATCGCGTGGGCCGAGGCAATGACATGACGGCGGTGGGGTCGGCGTGCGTGCGTCATGGTCGGGGGTTGTCTGAGCGCAACGGCCGGAGCAAGCTCCTCAGAATGTCGGCGCGGTCAGCCCGGAAATCTCCACAGTGGAGGCGGGGGGTACCGAACTGCCAGTGCTTCGTAGCTGAAAAGCTGAATGAGCACGGTCAGCGCCTGGGCCAGGGGTTCTGGCATGACCCTGGCCCTGGTTGCCGTGAGGGTGCGTTCGGCGATTCTGGTCCCAGCTCAGCATCACGCCGTTACGGTGAGCGCATGGCGGACGACTTGGCTGACGAGGTACAACGGCTAGCACAACAGCAGAAGGACGAGCTGGAACAGCGGCTTACGGTCCCTACCGACGTCGACGAAGACGAAGCGATGCATTCGGTTCAACAGCAGTTGGCCGACCTTGGCTTCGAATGCGACGCCGTCGAAGCCCGCCGCATCGTGCGGGAAGCCTGGGCCGAGCAGTAGCAAGTCAGGCCCGCGGGTCGCGGGCCGGGCCTTGTCACGCATTCCCGTTACCGTCATCTGCATGGAAGCGCTTCTTGCCACCAGTCTTGGCTCACGGCAACCGGTTTGACGGGTTGTGTACCCTACCTATACCCCCATGCCGATGAACCGGGTGCCGTCCAGCACGAAGCTGCCGGACAAGACCGAGCCCGGCTCGCCCGGCCCGGCGTCGGTGGCACGGTTGAAGCTCTCGATGCGCGAGTTCGGGAACACCGAGGTGTAGAACGTCGCCGCCTCCTCGAGGTTGTGGTCGAACCACAGCGAGGGCGTGATCGAGGGCATGAACTCCTCCTACTCGGTGGTGTTGGTTGCAAGGGTCTAACCGATAGACCCCGGCGGCAACCAAAACTCATCGCCGGGTGCGGGCAGGTGATTGCGGCAAACCTGCTGTAGGTAACGTCAGGCGGATATCTACCGAGAGGACGCCGATGACTACTGTGAGCAGCGCTCCGCAGACTGTCGAGTATTCGGGAGTCAATGGGCTCACCCTGGTCGCCGACGAGTGGAACCGCGGCGCCGACGCGGCGGCCGATCGGCCGACGATCCTGATGCTGCACGGCGGCGGCCAGAATCGGTTTTCCTGGAAAAACACTGGTCAGGTGCTGGCCGACGAGGGATTCCACGTGGTTGCGCTCGACAGTCGCGGGCACGGTGACAGCGATCGGGCGCCCGACGCCGACTACGACGTCGAGACGTTGACCGCCGACGTTATGCAGGTGCTCGATGCGATCGGGCGGCCGGTGATCCTGATCGGAGCGAGCATGGGCGGCTTGACCGGCATCCTCGCCGCGGATCAGGCCGGTCCCGACCGGGTTACGCGGTTGGTGCTGGTCGACGTGGTGCCACGGTTCGAGAAGAACGGCAGCGCCCGGATCCGCGACTTCATGTTCAGCGGTCTGCACGGGTTCGGCTCGCTCGAAGAGGCCGCGGACGCCGTCGCCGCGTATCTGCCGCATCGGACCAAGCCGCGCAGCCCGGAGGGGTTGAAGAAGAACCTGCGACTGCGTCACGGCCGCTGGTATTGGCATTGGGATCCGGCGTTTATGACCAAGCCGGGCGACGACCCGGAACTGCGCACCGAGAAATTCGAGCAGGCCGCGGCGGACTTGACGATCCCGGTGTTGTTGATCCGCGGCAAGCTGTCCGATGTGGTCAGCCCGGAAGGCGTGCGGCACTTCTTGGACACCGTGCCCAACGCCGAGTTCGTCGAACTGTCCGACGCCGGGCACACCGCGGCCGGCGACGACAACGACGCCTTCAGCAACGTCGTCGTGAGCTTCGTGACGCGTTCGGCCTAACCCGGCCGACATCTATTATTCCGCAGGCTTTTCCGCGTGTCCGCCGAACTGCTTACGCATCGCCGACAGCGCCTTGTCGGCAAAGTCAGCGAGGCGGCGTGAGGCAAAACGGGCATAGAGCGCCATAGTCAGAACCGGCGCGGGCACTCCCTCCTCAACCGCCGCAATCGCGGTCCACCGGCCCTCCCCGGAGTCGGAGACCCGCCCGGTGAATTCGGTCAGGTCGGGCGCTTCGCTCAACGCGATCGCGGTGAGGTCGAGCAGCCACGAGCCAATGACGCTGCCCCGCCGCCACACCTCGGCGACCTCCGGGATGTCGATCTTGTACTGATAGAACTCGGGGTGCTCCAGTGGTGCGGTTTCTGCGTCCCCCTGCTCTACGCGGGTGCCGGCGTCGGCATTGCGCAGGATGTTGAGCCCCTCGGCGAGGGAGGCCATCATCCCGTACTCGATCCCGTTGTGCACCATCTTCACGAAGTGCCCAGCCCCGGACGGCCCGCAGTGCAAATAGCCCTTCTCGGCTTGCCCGATCTCGCCGGTGCGGCCCGGCGTGCGCGCCGCCGCGTCGAAACCGGGCGCGATGGTGGCGAAGAGCGGCTCCGCGTGCTCGAATGCGTAGTCGTCGCCGCCGATCATCAAGCAGTAGCCGCGCTCGCGTCCCCACACTCCACCACTGGTGCCGCAGTCCAATAGGTGAATCCCCTTCTCGGCCAGCAGCTTTGAATGCTTTAGGTCGTCGCGGTAGTAAGAGTTGCCGCCGTCGATCACGATGTCGCCGGTTTCCAGCGTCTTGGCCAGCTCATCGATCACCCCGGTGGTGATGTCACCGGCCGGCACCATCACCCAGACCACGCGTGGCTTGGCGAGCTTCTCGGCCAACTCGGACAGCGACGACACTCCGGTGGTGTTGTCTTCGCCGGCCATCGCCTTGACCGCGTCCGGATCGTGGTCGTACACAACGCATTCGTGCCCGTCTTTGACTGCCCGGCGCACGATGTTGGCGCCCATTCGGCCCAGACCGATCATCCCTAGCTGCATGTTGTCCTGTTCTCCTTACTGTGATGCACGGTTGTTGCCGTCCAGCCACGGCTGTTGCCAACCGTGATGACCACGCAGCAGTGACTGCGCCTCGTCGGGCCCCCATGAGCCGGGTTCGTAGCGGTGGACCTTGCCCGGGGTGTCGAGCAGTGGCTGCATGATGCGCCAGGTCTCTTCGATGCCGTCTTCACGCGCAAACGGCTGCCGGTCGCCGGTCAATCCGGCGTGTAGCAGGCGCTCATAGGTTTCTATCGGTTCGCCCAAATCCTCGGCGAACTTGGAATCCAGGTGCACGTCCTGCCAGCCGTGCTGGCCCTGAGCGGTCAGCTGCAGGCGCAGCCCGGGGTCCGGCTCGATGCGCAACACAATCTGATTCGCCTCCGCCCGGGTCGATTTGGGCAGGAAAGCCAACCGCGGGGTGCGTCGAAGAAACAGCCGGACTTCGGTGACCTTCTCCGGCAGCGCCTTCCCGGCCCGCAGAAAGATCGGCACCCCGGCCCAGCGCCAGTTGTCGATCTCCAACCGCAGCGCGACAAAGGTCTCGGTCTGGGAATGATCCGAGATCCCGTCGATGTCGGTATAGCCCGCGTACTGCCCTCGCACATATCGGTCCGGGTCCGCCGCGGGCATCGCGCGGAACACCTCGGCCTTCTTGTCGTTCAGGTCGTCCGAGCTGGGTCCGACCGGGGGCTCCATCGCGACCAGTGCGAGCCCCTGCAGCAGATGGTTCTGCACGACGTCACGCAAGGTGCCCACCGCGTCGTAAAACCGACCCCGGTCTTGCACCCCGAAGTCTTCGCCCATCGTGATCTGGATTTCGGAAATGCTGTTACGGTCCCATAGCTCGGCAAGCGCCAGGTTGCCGAAGCGCAAATATTCCAGTTCGACGATCGGTTGTTTGCCCAGGAAGTGATCCACCCGCAGGATCTGTTCCTCGTCGAGCACCGCGTGCAGCCGAGCGTTGAGTTCCTGCGCGGATGCCAGGTCGTGGCCGAATGGCTTCTCCAAGGCGACGCGCGATCCTTGCAGGAGATCGGCCTTGGCCAGGCGTTCGACGATTGACGCAAATAGCGAAGGCGGCATTTCCAGGTAGTACAGGCAGCGCTTCGAACCGATCCGCTCGGCCAGCGAGTCGTACAACGCCTGGTCGGTGACGTCGCCGTGTAGGTAGGACAGCCGGTCGGCTAGCCGGTCGAACACCTTGTCGTCCATTTTTTCGCCGGTATCGGCGATCGCCTTGCGGGCGCGATTGACCAACTCCTCTTCCGTGATGTCGTCGCTGGCCACGCCCAAGATCGGGCACTGCAGCAACTTTCGGCGCTCAAGGCGGTAGAGGGCTCGGAAGGTCATCTTGCGGGCCAGGTCGCCGGTGATGCCGAAGATCACCAGCAGGTCTGAGCAGCGATCGCCGGATTCGGCCAATCGGTGACCTCCACGAAAAATCGACTAGTCAGCCCGGGTTAAAACTTGAAAACGCGCCCAACTCGACCTGCCGCGGCCAGGTCCAACCCTAAACACCGCGGCGACGCCCGACAACACGCAACGAGTTCCACGAGCGCGGTTGTGAAGTAACCGGTTACTCGGGAAGCCAAACGCCTACGTGCAAGCGGCCCACGCGGCCGATCCGGCAGTGTTGCGACGATCGACGAGGCTGATCAGGAAAGATGCGTGGCATGCATGACCCCGACCTGTTGCTGATCGCGGTTTACGCGCTGGCCGGTGTGGCGGTCATCGAGGCCGCAGCGCTGGCCTTCGTATGGGCGGCGCTGACCCGCAGTCGCCGGGAGGCCGCTGAACTACGGCGACGCGTCGATCCCCGCAGCTGGCTGCTGCCCGCCGGCCGGGAGGCGGTCAAGACCGTGTGGCAGACCGCGAACCTGGTGCGCAAGGAGGGGTTCGGCGCCGCGGTGCGCAGCTCTATCGAAGATCTCGCCGATTGGGCCGAGGTGGAACGCCCGGACCTGGCCCGGGTCACCGCGGACGGCAAAGTAGCGATTCTGTTCTCCGATATCGAGGAATCCACCGCACTCAACGAACGGGTCGGCGACCGGGCCTGGGTCAAGTTGATCGGCGAGCACGACAAGCTGGTGCGCCAGCTGGTCAAGGAGCGCTCGGGGCATGTGGTGAAAAGCCAGGGTGATGGATTCATGATTGCCTTCGCTCGCGCCGAGCAGGCGGTGCGCTGCGGTATCGACATGCAGCATGCGCTGCAGAAGGATTCACAACGCAAGCGGCACAACGGTATTCGGGTGCGAATCGGGATCCACATGGGCCGCTCGGTGCGCCGCGGCGACGACCTGTTCGGCCGTAACGTCGCCATGGCGGCGCGCGTCGCCGGGGAGGCCGGTGGCGGGGAGATCCTGGTCAGCGAAACCGTGCGGGACGCCATCAGCGGCTGCGATGACATCTCCATCGACGAAGGCCGCGAGGCCGAGTTGAAAGGCTTCGCCGGCACCCACCGCCTCTACGCAATCGCGGCCTAAGGCCTAAGGCTCGTCGTCCGCCTCGGCCAGGCGCTGCTGCAGCCGGGCCCGGATCTCGTCGGGCGTGTAGGCCCGGCGCCGGCGCTGATCGCGGGCCACCAGCACTCCCCCTGCGGCGACCCCGATGACCCCGGCCAGCCCGAGCAACTTCCAAATGGTGCGCATGCGCAAAGGTTATTCGCGACTGCATCCTGCAATCACCGGTATGTGCATAAGGTGCGTTGGTGGAGACACACACGCTGCATCTGGCCAAAGCTCTCGAGGAGACCCGGACCGGCGACATCTGGCTGTTTCGTGGGCGCTCCGGACCCGACCGCGCAATCCAGACGTTGTCGAACAGCCCGGTCAACCACGTCGGCATGACGGTGGCGATCGAGGATCTTCCGCCGTTGATTTGGCATGCCGAACTCGGCGACAAGCTGACCGACGTGTGGACCGGCACCAACCACCGCGGTGTGCAACTCAACGACGCCGGCCAAGTGGTCGAGCGGTGGATGCAGCGCTACGGGCAGCGGTGCTGGTTGCGTCAACTCAGCCCCGACGTCGACCATCACCAGGAGAATCGGCTGCTGCGGGTCATCGCCCGGATGGACGGCACCGCGTTTCCGACTACTACCCGGCTCACCCTGCGTTGGCTGCGCGGTCAACTGCCGACGGCATACGACTGGGTGCGCGGAATCCCCCTCTTGGACAAACGAGTACGCGAGTCAACCCGACGGCGCAACGAAGAGCAGCGAAAGGGCCGCTTCGAGTCCGCCTATTGCGCGGAGACGGTCGCGGTCACTTACGAAGAGATGGGACTGATCGAAACCGAGAAGCGGTCCAACTGGTTCGACCCCGGGAGATTTTGGAGCGGAGACGGACTTCCGTTGATGGCGCCGTATCGGCTGGGCGGCGAAATCGGGGTTGTCGCAGACTAATCGGCGGTCAGTCGTCGCCGCATAGGTTGTTTTGAGCCGCGGTCGCCATATCCAACAAGTTCTGGTACGACGCGTTCGGGTAAGTCCAATGCTTGGCGACGTAGTCCGGCGAACGCCCGGCGTCCAATTCCCTGCACATCGCGTGACCGCTACCCAGTAGGTATTCGCCCGACGGGTCAGTCACCAGGTATCCGTGCCGGTTCAACTCGTCCAAGTAAGCGGCCTCGTCCGCATCCGCTATCCCGGCGCTCAACAGGGCCACGGCGGTGGCCGCCGCTGCACACCAGAGCACCCTGAACCCGCGTCTGCTCATTCGTTCCCCTCGATTGGGCCGATGCTACGGCCAAATCGAGGGGTTGGCAGGTCAACGGCCGGATGAGCTACTGCCGACCCTCGAGAAGGTGAGCGTATGGGTCACTCTCGGGGCCAACGGTCTCCGGCATCGGGTAGTAGGTCTTGATGAGCAGATTCCCATCATCGTCCCACGCGAAAGTCTCGATGCTATAAGCCATTTGAACGTTCGGCTCGGTGCCGAAGTGATTCTCGCAGACCCATGCCATCTCGTTGCCGTTCACTTGCACGGTGATCATCTTGATCGTGAGGATGGACTGGAACATGTCGAACGCGTCCGAGGTCGCGGTGTCGAACCCGTGCTTCTCCTCAGTACCGACCGGATCGAACATGCGTACCTCGCCGGGGCAGATCGTGCGCCACGACGCCACCCACTCGTCTTTCTTCCCGGCATTCCACAGTTCGGCGTGCTTCGCCGCATGCGCCAGGCGAGCTTGCCGGCTCGGTACACCACTCATGGCTCAATCAAACCATTCGGACGCCGGCCAGCAGCCAGCAAACTCATCGACGGTCGTCATTGACGGGTGGCAATGAAGTTTTGTACGGTGGCGACGTGCCTTCACCACCGTCGACCGCAGAACCTGCTTCGCAAGTAGTCGGGGTGCGGGAGGCACAGCGGCTGCAGACCCGGGCGCGGGTTTTCGACGCCGCGCTGGCCGAGTTCGGCCGGTCCGGATTCGCGGGTGCGGACGTCGCGGCGATCGCCGCGGCGGCGGGAGTGGCGCGCGGCACGTTCTATTTCCACTTCCCGACCAAGGAGCACGTGCTGGTCGAATTGGAGCGGGCCGAGGAGGCGAAAATCGTCGCAACGCTCGACGCCCGAGCCGCCGCGCCCGATGACCTGCTGTCGCTGCTCACACTGCTGGTCCGCCACGTGCTCGTCGCCGAAGAGCGGCTGGGACCTGTCGTCTTCAAAGACATGCTGGGCCTGCACTTCTCGGCGACCCGGCCGATCGAAGCCGAGCTGGGTGAGCACCCGCTGGCCGGTTTCGTCATCGCCGCGATCGCTGATGCGCAGGCTGCCGGACGGGTGTCTCGGGACGCGGATCCGGGCGAGCTCGGTGTGATTTTCCTGACCGGGCTCTTCGCGTTGCTGGCCACCGGTGCGACCGCATCACTGGATCGCTATGTGCTGACGATTGTTCAGGGAATGGAGGAGCGATGAACGCTTTAGGTATCGAGGGCTACCGCGAATTCTTGGTGCGGCGCGACGGCGAGGCTGATCTGCTGCACCGCCACCTAGCCAGCCGCGAAGAATTCTTCGGCGGCTTGGTGACAGACCCGGTCCGCTCGCGTCGTCCCATCGATCGGGGTGTTTTCGCGGGCAACCTGCGCCGGCGGCGACCCGAACCGGGCCTGAGCCGAGAAATGCTGTTTCTGTTGGCCACCGCGAAGCTGAACCAAGCGGAACGGTTCGGCGTCGGACTGGGCGAGACTTACGGGCACAACAGCGGTGACGACGCTCCGACTGAACGGGTCTACATCGAGCTCGAAGAGCACTACCACACCCGCTTACTTGCCTACGTGCTCGACATATTCGGTCTGCCGTTCCAAGTCATGCCGCCACCATTCGTGATGCGCCAGTTCGTCAAGCTCAACGTTTTCATCCCGGAGCGCATCGGGATCGCGTTTGTGGGCGCAGGCGAGATGGCCGGCTGCATCTTGTTCGACGAATTGCGCCGTGTCGGGGTCGAATTGTTCGCCGACGAACCAGATGTGGCCGCGCGTATCGAGCGGCTCTATAGCGAGATCCTCACCGACGAGATTGGTCACGTCGGTTATTGCGCGGCCCGCTGCACTTCTGGCGAGCGAGCTGTAATGCGTTGGCTCTACCCGCGTGTCGGTCGGCTATTCGCCCGCGAGACCGCGGAGATCAGCCTGCTGATCGATCCAAAGATGCTGCACGCCCGCCTCGACGAACCGTTCAACGTCGATGAACTGACGTCCGGCTTGCCGAACGAGACCTTCCTCGCGGCGCACCCCTGAAGATTGCTAACCGCGCGGCTCAGATGCCTTGACGTCGTTCGGTTTCGGCGATCTCCCCGTTTGACGTCGCAACGGTCAAATCGGATTCCACACTCCGCTGTTCCAGAATCCCCAAGCATTGGCAGTCTGGTTCCACATCACCTGAGCCCCAGGCGCCCACGGCGGTGGAGGTGGCTGCTGCGGTGCCCACGGCGGCGGGACTCCCCAGGGCCCAAAGCCCGCCGGACCACCCTGACCTGCCGCACGTTGCCAGTCGTGGCAGTGATGCCAGTCCCAGTCGTAGGCGGTGCCCCAGCCCGGGTCCCAGTGATCACCCGGGCACCAGTGATAGCCGGGCGCAGGGACCGGGGTCGCCTGGGCCCACGGGCCGCCCGCCAGCCCGAAAGCCGACAAAACCAGCCCACCGGCCACCCGCACCCTGGTACGCCGCTTCGCCGTCGCCATCTGCCAAGGACTTCCCCTCAACCCGAATCAAAGCAAGCCGTGATTTGCTAAACCGCCCGTCGCGCCGGAGGCGGTACCCAGGCTTGCAAGGCCCTGCGGCCAATCAACTGGCACCCGTGGGTGAAGGCCAATTGCTTGGCGGCCTGGGTGAATTCTTGATTGCTGACGACGATGCTTTTCGTGCATCCGTGATGGCGTGCGCCCGAGACAACCTGCTGGACAGCCGCGACGCCGACGGCCTTGCCGTGGCGCTTGCACTGAATCGCCACCGACTTGCCGTCCCGTTCGGCGATCAGGTCGACGCCGTAGTCGCCACTCACTGAGGTGACCGTGACCTGCCAGCCGGCCCGTCGCAGGCGGGCGGCGACATAGTCCTCAAAGTCCGTCCCGGTCATGCTGTCAATCGCCATCATGGACGCGCCGGCACGCCCGCGCCGCCGGCTTCCCTCGGCTGCTACCAACACGGCGAGAAACAGACCGACGACTGCTCCCAGCAAGCCCGTCGTGACACTGTGGCCGACGAAACCTGCGAAGAGCCCGAAGTAGGGCGGGAGAAAGTAATAACCAATCTTCATCCTGGAAGGAGGGCCTTGTGAGCTGAGAAGGCTTGCTGCGGCAAGGTTTAGCGAAGACGCCCGGTCCATGGGCTGATGATAACGATGGCCGCCGACAATCGTGGTTCTCACACTCCGTGGCCCACGCCCGGCGTCGGTGTGATGCCAAGCTCTGACACAGCAGCCGCAGTTGGCCGTTGTCGATTTCGCTCGGGAGCGAAGGGAGTCTGCGGTACGGTCCTGGAGTGTCCTGGGTTCGGGTTGTCCGAAAGGATTGTCTTCATGTACATGTCCAAAACGCGACTGGCCATCGGCGCATCCCTGGTAGCCCTAACCTTCGGGTCTGTGGGCGCTGGGACGGCGTATGCGTTCCAGGAGCACATGTTTAACGCCAGAAACGATCTGCAGCAGACCATCAATGAACTCCAGATGGCCGAACACGACAAGGGTGGACATCGCGAAGTTGCGCTCGATTTGGCGCATCAAGCACTCGACCAGGTCAACATGGGTATTCAGGTGGGAGCGGGCCAGCCGTAGCTCAGGACGCCTCGCACGGCGTCAGCGTCGGTGGCGTCCAACTGCCGTCGAGGATCTCCGCACGAGGCCGGTAGAAGCGGATGAGATAGTTCCAGCCCTCCGGCGTCACGATCGCGTTCGGGGGGATGTCGCCGTCTGGCGAGGCAACGAAACGCACGGTGATCGAGCCATCGTTGTCGCGAACGCCGGTAACACTGTTGACCGAGTAGCGGTCCTTCACGTTCGGCTCGAAGAATCCCCTCGCGTTGTACACCGACACCGACCAGAACGCCTCGACCGGAACATCTTTGAACACCAACTCGTAGTCGCCGACCGGGACTTTCGGGTCGACGCCGATGTAGGTCGCCTCAGAGGTGGGAAGCCCACCCCACCCTGCCGCGCATCCGATCAGGTGACGCACCGGGTCAACGTCAGCCCGCGCACCAAACATGCGGTCGAAGGTGTTGAGCCCCTGGGTGAGCGCGAGCAGTGCGTCGCGGGTTGCGTCGAGGCTGTCGACGTCGTAGTCCGGCTTGACGAATACCTCCGATGAGCCGGCCGCTATCGCGAGGCGGTCTTGAACCGCCGCGACGGCGGCGACATCTGCGGGGTCGGTGGGGTCAACCAGGATTCGAACACCGACCAGGACGTAACGGGATCCGTATTGATCGCTCGTAAGCGTATGTCGCCGGGCTCGTGTAAGACGCTGTTCACGAAGTGGTCTTCGTTGACGATCATCGCCGAGAGGTACCGACCGTTCGCGTCCGGCAACTTCAGCCGAGCCGGTTGCGCGAGATCAACGATCGCGAAGCTGTACAGCGTGTCCCGGTTGAGTCTGATGACCGTCTGCTCATCGATGCGGGCAGGCGTCCGATTGTGCCGAAAACTCGCGACACTCCCAGCGACAGCCTGAATGTCGGCAAACATCCGGTGGGTCTCCGCCCGGACGAAGTTGTCCACGTTAACGAGAACGGCCATCATCTGCCTCCTCAGGGCTGACGCGCCGGGCGTAGGCGCAGCACGGGAAAACAAGTAGTCGACTACTCGTGCGAGCCCTTAAGCGACAGCCGTAGCTTCGCAAGAGCATTGCAGGAAACGCAAGGAGGCAGCAATGGTCACCTGGACGCGCATCGGGCATCGGGAGCCCACTATGAAGTTGGATGGAACACATGGGGAAGACGCCCGTCGGCTACGCGAGTTCATCGCATTCGACAAGTTTTCGGATTATGAGCTGGAGCGTCTCGTCCGAGCAGCGCATCACACTTCGACGTCCGTGCCGTGGCCGCTGATTCATGAGCGGACTCCCTCAGACGCCTGCTACATCCTGCTCAGCGGGGAGGTAGGAGTGTACGTCGGCCAGGACCACATTGCCGTGTTGGGGCCGGGCGAGGTGATCGGCGAATCTGTGCTCCGCCCTGGCAAACTGCGTTCTGCGACCGTAACGACGACCGGGGCGGCCGAGGTGCTGCGTATCGAGCGCGATGATCTCGCCAGCTTGCTCGACGAGATACCCGCGCTGCGTGAAACCATGGACGTGACTACCGCGCGACACACGCCGATTGTCGATACGTCCACCTAATGCGCAAGACGTGCCGCTAATGGCGACCTGATCAAACCTTCTCTGCGAATCGTCTAGCGCCCTATGGTGGTGAAGCGGGTAACCGGGGGCCGGAACCGGCGGAGGGTCGGATGACCGCAGCGGCCGCGTGCCGCACGTGTGGCACCGAGTTGCGCGAGGGCGCGCGATTCTGTGACGGCTGCGGTGCACCGGTCACGGCGCACGACACCCATGCGGAGTACAAGCAGGTCACCGTCCTGTTCGCCGATGTGGTGCACTCCATGGACATCGCTGCGGCGGTGGGTGCGGAGCGGCTGCGCGAGATCATGACCGACCTAGCCGACCGGTGCGCGGCAGTGGTGAAACGCTACGGCGGCACGGTGGACAAGTTCACCGGCGACGGGATCATGGCGGTGTTCGGCGCGCCAGTGGCGTTGGAGGACCACGCCGTTCGTGCCTGTCGTGCGGCGCTGGGCATTCAAGATGCGACCGTCCGACTGGCCGCTGAGGTCAAAGACCGCGACGGGATCGACCTGCGGTTACGTGTAGGGCTCAATTCCGGTCAGGTCATCGCTGGCGAAGTCGGCTCAACGTCGTTGGGCTACACCACGATCGGCGAGCAAGTGGGTATGGCGCAGCGGATGGAATCGGTCGCTCCACCCGGTGGAGTGATGGTGAGTGCATCTACTGCGCGGCTGGTCGAGGGCGCTGCGACTCTCGGCGAGCCAGAGATGCTCCGCGTCAAAGGTGCCGACGAGCCCGTGGCGGCCGAGCGGCTGTTGGGCATCGGAGAACGGCATCGCCCTGTTGGCCGTGCTGAGTCGAATCTGGTGGGTCGGCGGTGGGAGATGTCCGCCGTTGAAGGCTTGCTGGACCGCGCTACCAACGGACACGGCGGTACGGTTGGCGTGGTGGGGTCACCGGGCATTGGCAAGAGCCGCCTGGTGCGCGAGGTCGCCGCCATGGCAGCAGCCCGGGGTGTCGAGGTGTTTTCCGCCTTCTGCGAATCGCACGCCAGTGACATCCCGTTTTACGTCGTGACGCGAATGCTGCGTCTGGCCTTCAGGGTGGCTGATCTGGACGCCCCGGCGGCGCGCACGCTGGTACGGGCCCGGGTGCCCGATGCCGAGCCGGAGGACTTGTTGCTCTTCTATGATCTGGTGGGCATCGCTGATCCCGAGGTGGAGCTGCCCAGGATCGATCCGGATGCGCGGCGGCGGCGGTTGACTGCGCTGGTCAATGCGGCGTCGCTGGCCCGCGAAGCCCCGGCGGTCTATGTCGTTGAGGACGTGCACTGGATCGACGAGGTCAGCGAATACATGGTTGCCGACTTTGTGGCGGTGATCCCGCAGACGCACTCGTTGGTGCTGATCAGCTACCGCCCCGAATATCGGGGCGCGTTGAGCCGGATCCCCGGTGCTCAGAGCATCGCCCTTGCGCCGCTGAGCGATTCGGAGACCGCAGCACTGGTCACCGAGATGCTCGGCCACGACCCCTCTGTTGGCGAGCTGGGCCAGAAGATCGCCGAGAGGGCCGCCGGGAATCCGTTCTTCGCCGAGGAGATGGTGCGCGAACTGGCCGAGCGTGGCGTGCTGCGGGGCGAGCCGGGCGCGTACCTGTCGGCGGCGGATGTTAGCGAGGTGAGCGTGCCGGTCACCTTGCAGGCGACCATCGCGGCGCGCATTGACCGCCTCGATCCGAAAGCCAAGCGCACGCTGAGCGCGGCGGCGGTCATCGGCTCAAACTTCAGCCTCAACTTGCTGGAAACGTTGGGGATCGATCCTGTCCTTGAGGACCTGGTGGCAAGCGAGCTCATCGATCAGATCAGGTTCACCGGACAACCCGAGTTTGTGTTCCACCACCCGCTGATTAGCACGGTGGCCTATGAGTCACAGCTCAAATCGGATCGCGCTGAGCTGCACCGGCGCGTCGCGGGCGCAATCGAATCCCGTGACCCGGCAGCGGCGGAGGAGAACGCGGCGCTGATCGCCGAACATCTGCAGGCCGCCGGTGATCTGCACGCCGCCTACGGCTGGCAGATGCGCGCCGCAACGTGGGCGACTAACCGCGACATCGCCGCCGCACGACTGAGTTGGGAGCGCGCCCAAACGATCGCCGACGCATTACCCGCCGATGACCCCGACCGAGCCGCCATGGGCATTGCTCCGCGCACCATGTTGTGCGGGATCGCCTGGCGAGTCCACGTGAATGTTGCCGGTGACCGGTTCGACGAACTGCGGGAGTTGTGCGCCGCCGCCGGGGACAAGGCCTCACTGGCCATAGCCATGGCAGGGCTGGTGATGGATCACGCGTATCACGACCGGATGCGCGAGGCGTCGCGGCTGGCATCGGAAGCCATGGCCCTCATCGAGTCGATCGGCGACGCGACCTTCACCGTGGGGCTGTCCGCGCCGGTGCTCTACGCCAAGGCTGAACGTGGTGAGTGGTCTGACGTGGTGCGCTGGTCACAGCGGATCATCGACCTGGCCGATGGGGACCCGGTTAAAGGCAACTTCATTATCGGGTCTCCATTAGCGGTCGCGATCACCATGCGCGGTATTGGCCGGTATTTCCTGGGTCGTCCCGGATGGCGCGACGACCTGCGGCACAGCCTGGCCATGGCTCGCAGCGCCGACCCCCTGTCCTACGCCATGGTCGTCGCGTACGCCTATTTCCCGGGAATATCGTATGGAGTCCTGGCTGCCGATGATCGTGCGATGCGCGAGATCGACGATGCCCTACGGATCGCCGAACGATCCGGCGATGATCTCGCGGTGTCGAATGCCCGGGGGACGCTGGGCATGGCGCTGGTGCACCGCCAAACCGCTGGGGAGCGTGACCGGGGACAGACGCTTCTGGCCGAGCAAAGCGAAGTGTTCATAGGCCTGGGACACAACCTGGCCGAGTTACCGATGATGAACGTGTACTCGGCGCGTGAGAGGGCTCGGCGTGGAGAATTCGATGACGCCATACCACTCATGCGCGCCGCCATTGACCATCTGTTCCGCCAGGGAGAGCTGTTGCTGGGGTGGGGCATTCCTGCGACCGGTGTTCTGGTGGAGACACTGCTGGACCGCGGGACCGAAGGTGACGTGGCTGAAGCCGAGGCCGCGATCGAGCGGTTGGCGGCCGCGCCAGCCGATGAGGGTCTCGTGCTGCTCGACATCCGGCTGCTGCGACTCCGTGCTCTTCTGGCGCGGGCTCACGGTGACGATGCCCGCTATCGCGAATACCGGGATCGCTACCGCGACATGGCGAGAACGCTTGGCTTCGAGGGACATATCGCGTGGGCCGAGGCGATGCCATGACGGCGGTCATTCTGTACCCCTCGATACCTGGCGTCGGCCATCATGGCGCTTCTCGTTTAGATTTCCAGCCAGCGGCACCCGATCGCGAAAACGTCCGACTGCAGTGGCCTTAACAGGTTTGAGGTGCCAACCGGATGCGCATAGCGTCGCGGCGGGCATACCGGCGCTGGAGATTCGCGGCTCATAGGACACACGAAGGTGACGACGGCGCTGGCGATCTACACGCACCTGTTCGATGACGATCACGCTGAGACGATGGCCGCATTTGAGGCGATGAGTCGACCGACGCTCGTGACCCGCGTCATGCAGCGGCTGGGACCGGCTGATGAGTACGACCGGTTACGGCGAGCTGGCCGAGGATGCGCTGGTCGAGGAGCTGATAGAACGTCGTCCGCCACACGACACGCCTGACACCCTTGACGCTGAGACGCTGGTGTCCGCATTGGTCGATAAGAGTGCCAGGTCGGCTGTAGTCCTTGCCTGGTCACGGCGCCAATCCGTCGATGACAAGCTCGGTGATCCGCTCGGCCTGCCGTTTGCCCTCGGGCCCCGCTTCCACCCGCCACATGAAACCCATGAGCAGCAACACATCAGCGGGCTCCAGGCCCGGTCGCATGGCCTCGCAAGCCACGCAGGCATCGATCAGCTTGCCGACGGCAGTCACGACCGGTGCATAGGTTTCGTTGATCGCATCCTTCATCGCCGCCGACCGAAGCGCTTCGCCCAGGCCATGTTTGACGCGTACGTACTCGGCAAGCGTGTGAAACCAAAAGCGAAACGCATCCAACGGTGGGTGGATGGCCAACACGTCGGGAACGGAGTCCACCAGACGCTGCATGTCGCGTCTGTACACCGCCAATATCAGCGCTTCCCGAGTGGGAAAGTGCCGATACAAGGTGCCGGGTCCAACCCCAGCACGTTTGGCGATCTCGTTGAGCGACGTTGTTCCCGATTCGGCGAACGCGTCGTGCGCCACTTGCAGGATATGGTCTCGGTTTCGCTGCGCATCGGAACGCCGAACGTGGACACGCGTCCGGTCGGCCATGGTCTTCCCATCTTGCAGTACCGGAGAACTCTCCGGTACGGTAGGACTGCGAGAAGCGGAGAACTCTCCGGTACCTCCAGATTAGGAGTCGCCATGCAATACATCAAGCTCGGCACGACCGGTCTGGACGTGTCACCAGTTGCGATCGGCGCGATGACCTACGGTGATCCCGGCCGCGGTCACCCGGTGTGGTCGCTCGGCGAAGACGAGTCTCGTCCGCTGATCAAGCACGCGATCGACAGTGGCATCAATTTCTTCGATACCGCCAACATGTATTCGCAGGGCTCGAGCGAGGAGATCCTCGGCCGCGCCCTGGGCGACTTCGCCCAGCGCGACGATGTCGTCATCGCGACCAAACTGCGTCATCCGGTGCGCTCGGGACCCAACGGAAAAGGCTTGAGCCGCAAGGCAATCATGACCGAGATCGATCACACCCTGCGCCGCCTCGGCACCGACTACGTCGATCTGTATCAAATCCATCGGAACGACCACAGCACCCCGCTCGAAGAAACCTTGGAGGCACTGCACGACCTCGTCAAGGCCGGCAAGGTCCGCTACCTGGGCGCATCGTCTATGCCTGCATGGGAGTTCGCCAAGGCGCTACACCTGCAACGCGCCGAAGGCTGGGCGCGGTTCGTGTCGATGCAGAACCATTACAACCTGCTCGCCCGTGAAGAGGAACGCGAAATGATCCCGCTCTGCCTTGACGAAGGGGTAGGCACGATCGTCTGGAGTCCGCTGGCGCGCGGGCGTCTGGCCCACGCCTGGGACGACTCCAAAGCCACCACCCGGTCATCCAACGACGCATTCGCCGACATGCTGTACACCCCGCTGACCGAACAGTCCGATCACGCGATCATCGACGCCGTTGGTAATGTCGCGGAGGCCCGCGGAGTCACTCGCGCCCAGATCGCGTTGGCCTGGCTACGCAGCCAACCGGTCGTCACCGCTCCGCTCGTCGGCGCGAGCCGCATCAGTCAGATCGACGATGCGGTTGCCTCGCTCGATATCGCCCTCACCGCCGACGAGATCCGCTCATTCGAGACGCCCTACACCCCCCGCTACGACTTCCAGGGCATCTCCGACGACGCCGACCTACAAGCCATCATGGCCCGCATACCCCAACTCACCACCGCCACATAGTGACTGGCAGGAGGGGTACCCCGGTGGCTAACGCCCTGCTGCCTTGCCGCTAGACGTTGATCCGAACCGGAATTCGACGACGTCGCCGTCGGCCATCACGTAGTCCTTGCCCTCCATGCGCACCTTGCCGGCCGACTTGGCCGCGGCCATCGACCCGGCGGCCACCAGGTCGTCGTAGGACACGATCTCTGCCTTGATGAAGCCCTTCTCGAAATCGGTGTGGATCACCCCGGCGGCCTTGGGCGCGGTATCCCCTTGATGGATGGTCCACGCCCGGGATTCCTTCGGCCCGGCCGTCAGGAACGTTTGGAGCTTCAGGGTGTGAAAACCGGCCCGCGCCAACGCATCAAGTCCGCGTTCGGTCTGACCGATCGACTCCAGTAGCTCGGCGGCCGACTCGTCGTCGAGCTCGGTGAGCTCGGCCTCGATCTTGGCGTCCAGGAAAACCGCGTCCGCCGGCGACACCAGCGCGCGCAGATCCGCGACCCGTTCGGCATCGGTGAGCACCGCCTCGTCGGCGTTGAACGCATAGAGAAACGGTTTGGTGGTCAGCAGATTCAATTCCCGCAACAGCGGCGCATCCGCCCTGGCCGCGAAGAGCGTCGTCCCGCCGTCAAGTGTCTGTTGAGCAGCCACCGCGGCGTCGTAGAGCGGCTTGCGGTCCTTGCTGTTGCGGGCTTCCTTCTCCAGCCTCGGCACCGCGCGCTCGAGTGTTTGCAGATCGGCCAGGATCAACTCGGTCTCGATCACCTCGATATCGGACTTGGGGTCCACCCGCCCTGCGACGTGCGTCACATCGTCGTCGGAGAACACCCGCACCACCTGACAGATCGCGTCACATTCGCGGATGTTGGCCAGAAATTTGTTGCCCAGGCCAGCGCCTTCGGATGCGCCCGCGACGAGACCGGCGATGTCGACGAACGTCACCGGCGCGGGCACGATGCGCTCCGAGTCGAACAGCTCCGCCAACGTCGCCAACCGCGGGTCCGGTAGCGGCACCACGCCCTCGTTCGGCTCGATCGTCGCGAAAGGATAGTTCGCGGCCACCACATTGTTTCTGGTCAGCGCGTTGAACAGCGTCGACTTGCCGACATTCGGCAGACCCACGATCCCCAGGCTCAAGCTCACAGGGACACAAGTGTAGGAGAGCCCAGCAGCGCGCAATATGGCACGCCCACGAGCTGCTAACGAGGTCTTTACCAGTCTTTCGGCGCTGAGCCGGTACGGTCGACGTGTGTCAGCAGAGCGGACGCGGTCGGCGGTCGCAGCGGATCACCGCTCGATAATCCCCAACATCCCTGGTGTGCCCTGGTGGGCCGCCGTGGTTGTCGCCGTCACCAGCACCGCCGCGGGCTTCGCCTTCGATGCCGGGTCGGGCAAGGAACTGACCACCGCCTTCGCCGCGCTGTATGTGCTGGGTTGCGTGGTCGCGGTCCTCGCGGTTCGCCAGTCCGGTGTCTTCACCGCGGTCATCCAGCCACCGCTGATCCTGTTCTGCGCGGTGCCCGGGGCGTATTGGTTGTTCCACGGCGCTAAGTTCACCGGCCTCAAGGACCTCCTGATCAACTGCGGCTATCCGCTGATCGAGCGCTTCCCGCTGATGCTGTTCACCTCGGGTGGCGTGCTGGTCATCGGCATCATCCGCTGGTTGCTGGCAAGGGTGACCCGCCCGGCGGCGACCGCGACGGCCGAAGCCGAAGCGGCGACCGACGAGCCACCGTCGGCCGGGCTGGCCGGCAGGCTGATATCGATGTTCGCAGGTCTTCGGCGCGAATCCGGCGATGACGACACGGCGGAGAAAGCCGCCAAGCGCGGTTCGCGGCGAATCCACGCGGTTGGACGCTCCGCAAAGCCGGCGAGATCCGCAAGGTCAGCCGAGAGCAGCAGGACGGGCAAGCGTCCGACAACGTCACGCTCCCGGCATATCCGGCCGCCGCTGGAGGAAGCAGCCGATCCGACGCTTGACCGTGCCCGGCGGCGACGCCCGGCACGCCCTCGCGAGTTCGACGCCCCTGAGCCACCCCGCCGCAGCGGGGTGCCCCGCGATCCCGACCTGCGTGGTCGGCCATCGCGCGAGATCCGGCGCGACCCGCACGGTCGCAAGGAGCGCCCGACCCGGCGCAGCAGCCGCTTCGACCCCTACGAGCCCATCGAGCCTTACGAGCCATACGAATCCGTCGCGCCGCCGGAGCCACGTCGCAGGCCCGTGTCGAACGGAGCCGCGACACACCACCCGATCTCACAGGTCCGGTATCGCGAATCAACCAGGGCTGACGACTCGCGCAACGAGCCCCCGGCCCGTCCCGCGCGAATGCGCGAGCCCGCGCCCGACTCCTGGAACTACGACGTCAGGGACGTCTAAAGACGTCTGGAGACATCTAGGGACGTCTAGCCCTCGCGCCGTGTGGGGCGGATCTCCCGCGGCAGCGCGAAAACCAGCGTCTCGTTGGCCGTTGTCACGGGCTGCACCACGTCATAGCCGTACTCGGCCAGCCGCTCCAGCACGCCACGCACCAGCACCTCAGGCACCGACGCGCCGGAGGTGACCCCGACCGTGGTGACCCCGTCCAGCCACGCCAGGTCGATGTCATCGGCATAGTCCACCAGATGCGCGGCCGCCGACCCAGCACCCAGCGCAACCTCGACCAGCCGCACCGAGTTCGACGAATTGCGCGACCCGACCACGATGACCAGCTCGCACTCGGGCGCCATCGCCTTGACCGCGACCTGGCGGTTCTGGGTTGCGTAGCAGATGTCGTCGCTCGGCGGGTCCTGCAGTTTGGGGAACCGCGCGCGGAGCCGCTGCACCGTCTCCATGGTCTCGTCGACCGACAGCGTCGTCTGCGACAGCCAGATGACCTTGTTCTCGTCGCGAACCGTCACACCGTCCACAGCGCCGGGCCCGTCGACCAGCTGCACATGGTCGGGGGCTTCGCCGGCCGTTCCGACGACCTCCTCGTGCCCCTCGTGACCGATGAGCAGGATGTCGTAGTCGTCGCGGGCAAAGCGTTTGGCCTCGTTGTGCACCTTGGTGACCAACGGGCAGGTGGCGTCTATGACGCGCAGCGACCGCTCGGCCGCCGTCGCGTGCACGGTCGGCGCAACGCCGTGGGCGGAAAACACCACGATGGCGCCCTCGGGGACCTCGTCGGTCTCGTCGACGAAAACCGCCCCCGCCTTGGCCAGGGTGTCCACCACATGCCGGTTGTGCACAATCTCGTGCCGGACGTAAACGGGCGGGCCGTGCTTTTCCAGCGCGCGCTCGACCGTCTCGACGGCGCGATCGACGCCCGCGCAGTAGCCGCGCGGCTCGGCGAGCAGCACGCGCTTACCGGTCACCGGTTCGACCGCCGAGCTGGCGGCGCCCGGGATCCCCATGTTGACGGTTGGCGGCATGGGAACCAGGTTACGTTCTGCGGACTCAGGCTCGCCAGCTCGCGCCGTCGGCTTGGAGTTGACCGCCTGTTAAGGCAGTCTGGACCGCATGGCTAATGCACCGTATGGGGTCCGGCTGCTGGTCGGCGCGGCGACACTCGCCGTCGAGGAGACGATCAGGCTGCCGAAAACCATCCTGATGTATCCGATGACACTGGTCAGTCAGGCCGCGCACATCGTCATGCGGTTTCAGCAGAACATGGCCGAACTGGTGATCAAGGGCGACTCGACCCTCGAGCAGATTTTTCCGCCGAAGGAAGAGCAGCCCGAGTGGGCGACATTCGATGAAGACCTCGACGACGACGCTCCCGGACTTGGCGTCGACGCGTCCGACCCCGAAAACCGCACCGAAGGACGGTTCGCGCTGTACACCGCACCCGATCCGGCGGCCGGAAGCGCCAGCGCCGACCACCCGACTCGGCCGGTGTCCGCCACCCGTGCCAAGAAATCGGCCACCAACGTGCCTGCGCCGGCAGTGGCCGACGAGCTGGACTACGAAACGCTGACGCTGGCCCAGCTGCGGGCCCGACTGCAGACGCTCGACCTGGACGAACTCGAGGCGCTGCTGGCCTACGAAGAGGCCACCAAGTCGCGTGCACCGTTCCAGACGCTGCTCGCCAACAGGATCACGCGCGCGACGGCGAAGTGACCCGAGCGGTGCCGGCTCAACCGGCGAATTCGGCCGAGAACCCGTATCCGGTTCGCGCGGTGGCCATCCGGATCGCGGGCTGGATCGACAAACTTGGCACGGTCTGGGTGGAAGGTCAGCTGACCCAGATCAACATCCGGCCGGGCGCCAAGACGGTATTCATGGTGCTTCGGGACCCGGCGGCCGACATGTCGCTGACCGTAACCGCCCCACGCGATTTGGTGGACCGTGCCCCGGTCAAGCTCGTCGAGGGCGTGCAGGTGGTGGTCTGCGGAAAGCCGAACTTCTTCACCGGACGCGGCACATTCTCGTTGCGGCTCAGCGAAATACGCGCGGTGGGCATCGGCGAACTGCTGGCACGCATCGAGCGGCTGCGACGGCTGCTCGACGCCGAGGGACTGTTCGACGCACGGCTCAAGCGGCCGATCCCCTTCCTGCCCGAGACGGTCGGGTTGATCACCGGCCGGGCCAGCGCCGCCGAGCGGGACGTCACCACGGTGGCCGCCGCGCGCTGGCCCGCGGTGCGGTTCGCCGTGCGCAACACCGCCGTGCAGGGTCCGACCGCCGTCGCCCAGATCGTTGACGCGCTAAGCGAATTGGACGCCGACCCCGACGTCGACGTGATCGTGGTGGCCCGCGGCGGTGGCAGCGTCGAGGACCTGCTGCCGTTCTCCGACGAGACGCTGTGCCGCGCGATCGCCGCCTGCCGCACCCCGGTGGTCAGTGCGGTCGGTCACGAGCCCGACAATCCGCTGTGCGACCTGGTCGCCGACCTGCGGGCCGCGACGCCCACCGATGCCGCCAAGAAGATCGTCCCCGATACCGCGGCGGAGCAACACCTGCTCGACGACCTGCGCCGGCGCAGCGCCCAGGCGCTGCGCAACTGGGTGGCTCGCGAACAGCGCGCGCTCGCGCAGTTGCGCAGCCGGCCGGTGCTGGCCGAGCCGCTGGCCGCGCTGAGGGTGCGCGCCGAGGAGGTCCACCGCGCCCGGTCGGCGGTTCGCCGAGATATCACCCGGATGATCGATGTGGAGGCCGAACGCGTCGGTCACTTGTCCGCCCGGCTGGCTACGTTGGGTCCGGCGGCGACCCTGGCCCGCGGCTACGCCGTGGTGCAGACGGTTGCGACGTACGGTCGCTCTTCTGAAACAAGTCGAGTGCTCCGCTCAGTCGACGATGCCCCGGCGGGCACCAAGCTGCGGGTGCGAGTTGCCGACGGTTCCATCGGAGCGATCAGTGAAGGACGAACCAATGGGGCGTGAAGAGCCCGAAGAGGCTACACCTATTAGTCAACTTGGCTATGAAAAATGCCGAGACGAGCTGATCGAAATTGTGCGCCTTCTGGAGCAGGGCGGACTGGACCTCGATGCATCGCTAGCATTGTGGGAAAGAGGCGAACAGCTGGCTAAACGCTGCGAGGAACACTTAGCTGGAGCGCGTAAGCGGGTGGCCGACGCACTGGGCGCCGACGGCCAGGAAGGTTCTTGAAAAATAACCCAATTTCGGGGGTTCTGTTCGAAACTGGAACACGTTTCAGTTATCCTCGTCGGCATGGCTGACACTTCTGGAACATTGCCGACCACCCGGCTGGGCCGGATCCTGGTCACCGGCGGCTCGGGATTCGTCGGCGCCAACCTGGTCACCACGCTGCTCGACCGTGGCTACCAAGTCCGGTCCTTCGACCGGGCGCCCTCGCCGCTGCCGGCCCAGCCGGGGCTGGAGGTGCTCCAGGGCGACATCTGCGACCGCGACATGGTCGCGACCGCGGTCGACGGCATCGACACCGTCCTTCACACCGCCGCGCTCATCGAGCTATTGGGCGGCGCGTCGGTCACCGAGGAGTACCGGCAACGCAGTTTCGCCGTCAACGTCGAGGGCACCAAGAACCTGGTGCACGCTGCGCGGGCGGCCGGGGTTAAGCGGTTCGTCTACACGTCGTCCAACAGTGTGGTGATGGGCGGCCAGCCCATATCCGGCGGCGACGAGACCCTCCCCTACACCGACCGGTTCAACGACCTCTACACCGAGACCAAAGTGGTGGCCGAGCGATTTGTGCTGTCGCAGAATGGGATTGACGGGCTGCTGACGTGCGCGGTCCGCCCAAGCGGAATCTGGGGCTGTGGCGACCAGACCATGTTCCGCAAGGTGTTCGAAAGTGTGCAGGCCGGTCACGTCAAGATCCTGGTGGGCCGCAAGGCCGCGCGGCTGGATAACTCCTACGTGCACAACCTGATTCACGGCTTCATCCTGGCCGCCGAGCACCTGGTGCCCGGGGGCACCGCGCCCGGGCAGGCCTACTTCATCAACGATGCCGAACCGGTGAACATGTTCGAGTTCGCCCGACCCGTGGTGGCGGCGTGCGGTCATCGCCTGCCCCGGCTGCGGATATCCGGCGCCGCGGTCCGCGCGGCAATGTCGGGCTGGCAGCGACTGCACTTCCGCTTCGGGCTGCCCAAACCCCCGCTGGAACCGCTGGCCGTCGAGCGGCTCTATCTGGACAACTATTTCTCGGTGGGCAAAGCCACCCGCGAACTCGGCTATCGGCCACTGTTCACCACCGAGCAGGCGATGGCCGAATGCCTGCCCTACTACACCGAGCTGTTCGACCAGATGAAAGCCGCCGCCCAGCCCCATCTGGCAGCGGTTGTCGCCCCCGCCATGGCCGAGTAGCGGTATATTCCGCGTCGTCGCGTCGCGAAATACACCCTCTTGGCGAGCGACGAGGAGGAGCGGCGCATATGACCGAGACGGTGTTGGTCACCGGGGCGTTCGGCTTGGTCGGGTCCGCGACGGTGCGGCAGCTGCGCGCCGACGGCCGCCGCGTCGTCGCCACCGACCTCGACATCCCGGCCAACCGCAAGAAGGCAGCCGCCCTGCTGCCGGCCACGGACGTCCGGTGGGCCGACCTCACCGATCCGGACGCGGTCGGCGCGCTGCTGCGCGAAGTCTCGCCGGCGGCGATCATCCACCTTGCGGCGATCATCCCGCCGGTCTGCTACGCACGTCCGGCGCTCGCCCGCCGCGTCAACGTCGACGCGACCGGATTTCTGATCGACGCGGCGAAGACGCTGCCGACGCCGCCGCGATTCGTGCAGGCCTCCAGCGTCGCCGCCTACGGCGCCCGTAACCCCCACCGCATCACCGACGTGCTGACCGCGGACACCCCGCTGCGGCCATCCGACATCTACGGCGCCCACAAGGTGGAAGCCGAGCAGCTGGTGCGTGGCTCCGGGCTGGACTGGGTGGTGCTGCGACTCGGCGGCGTGCTCACCTCGGAGCCGCGGTTCGACCTCGACCTGGACACGATTTACTTCGAGGCGTCGCTGCCGGTCGACGGGCGCATCCAGACCGTCGACGTGCGTGACGTGGCCCGCGCGTTCGTCGCCGCCACCACCGCGCCGGTGGTCGGCGAGACGCTGCTGATCGGCGGCGACGACTCGCACCGCCACGTCCAGGGCGATATCGCGCCGGCCAGCGCGGCCGCGATGGGCTTGGTCGGCGGGATACCCGCCGGGCGCAAGGGCAACCCGGACAGCGACGCCGACTGGTTCGCCACCGACTGGATGGACACCGCGCGCTCAGTGGAAGCCCTGAAATTCCAACGGATTTCGTGGGCGCACCTGCTGGCCGAGATGGCCGACCGGATGAGCTGGCGGCGCTATCCGGTGCGGCTGGCGGCTCCGCTGGCCCATGCGCTGCTCAAACGTCGCTCGCCCTACTACCGCTACCCGGGCCGCTACGCCGACCCGTGGCGCGTGATCGAAGCCAAATGGAACGACCCTCGACCCGATCGGAGCCCCGCATGACTGATCGCACGGCCGTCGTCGTCGGCGGCGCCTCGGGCATCGGCCGAGCGGTGGCGCATGCGCTGGCCGCCGATGGCTGCCGGGTGACCGTCGCCGACCGCAACACCGACGGCGCGCGTGCCGTCGCCGCCGAAATCGGCGACCCGCACATCGCCGCGACCGTCGAGGTCACCGACGAGGACTCGGTACGAGCACTTTTCGAGTGGGCCGACACGCTCGACGTGGTGGTCAACACCGCCGGCTACAGCGGCGTCGGGCTGATCACCGACCTGGCCGTCGAGGATTTCCGCTCGGTTGTCGACGTCTGCCTCACCGGTGCGTTCCTGGTGATCAAGCATGCCGCGCCGCGACTGCGCGACGGCGGGGCGCTGGTGTCGCTCAGCTCGCTCAACGGGCGTCAGCCCGCCGCCGCGATGAGCGCCTACTGCGCGGCCAAGGCGGGGCTGTCGATGCTGACCCAGGTCGCGGCGCTCGAACTCGCGCCGCGCGGTATCCGGGTCAACGCCGTCGCCCCCGGATTCGTGCACACTCCGCTCACCGAACCGGCCACCCAAATCCCCGGCGTGCTTGACGAATACCTAGAAAACACTCCGCTGGGCCGCGCCGGCACCCCCGAGGAGATCGCCGAGGCCGTGGTGTTCCTGTGCAAGGCGCCGTGGCTGACCGGTGAGGTGCTCGACCTCAACGGCGGCGCGCACATGAAGCGATACCCCGACATCTTGGGCCACGTGATGAAGCTGGCCGCGCCACAATGACTTCCAAAAAAACCTGCACCGGCAAGCAAGCGATCGTCACCGGCGCGGGCTCGGGCATCGGCGCGGCGCTGTGCCGGGCCCTGGTCGCCGCGGGCGCCGACGTCGTCTGCACCGATGTCGACGGCGCCGCAGCGGCCCGCACCGCCGAGGGCGTGCAGGGTCCGGGCACCGCGACGTCGGCCACCCTCGACGTCACCGACGCGGCGGCGGTGGCGGCTGCCGTCGACGCCGTGGTCGCCCGCGCCGGACGGCTCGACCTGATGTTCAACAACGCCGGAATCGCTTGGGGCGGCGATACCGAACTGCTCACGCTGGACCAGTGGAACGCCATCATCGACGTCAACATCCGCGGCGTCGTGCACGGGGTGACGGCCGCCTACCCGGTGATGCTGCGGCAGGGGCACGGCCACATCGTCAACACCGCATCGATGGCCGGGCTGACCGCGGCCGGGCAGATCACCAGTTACGTGATGACCAAGCACGCGATCGTGGGGCTGTCGCTGGCACTGCGGTCGGAGGCCGTCTCCCGCGGCGTGGGGGTGCTGGCCGTGTGCCCGGGCGCCGTCGAGACGCCGATCCTGGACAAGGGCGCGATCGGCGGTTTCGTCGGCCGCGACTACTACCTGCGCGGCCAGGGCATGAAGACCGGATACGACCCCGACCGATTGGCGCGCGACACCCTCAAGGCGATCAAGCGCAACAAGGCGCTGCTGGTCGCGCCGAAGCAGGCATATGCGTCATGGGTGTTCGCCCGGCTGGCGCCCGGTCTGCTGCAGCGTTTGTCGATCCGATTCATCGCCGATCAGCGCAAGCGGCAACACGCGAAAAGCGTTGTCCAGAGCTAAAATTCGGAGGGCAGCGATGAACACCGAATTTACTCTCAACCAAAAACGGGCCCTCGCGGTCTGGACGCTGGTCAGCCTGCTGTTCGCCGCGTATTTCCTACGCAGCTACTTCGTCCTCATCGTGGTGGCCGCTGTCGGCGCGTATTTGTTTACGCCGCTTTTCAATCGGTTCGGTCGCCGGATGAGTGCCGGCATGGCGGCCACCTGCACGCTGGTGTCGGCGCTGGTGGCTGTCGCCGTGCCGGTCGGCCTGTTGGTGGTACTTGCGATCGTGCAGATTTCCCGCATGGTGACCCAGGTCGCCGGCTGGGTGCAGAAGACCGGTATGACTGAGCTCGGCGACAAAAGTCTCCGCGTCGTCAATCAGCTCCTGGCGCGGGTGCCGTTCCTGCACATGACCGTTACCGCGGAGTCGCTGCGAAAAACAATGGTGACCGTCGCGCAGAAGGCGGGTGAGTGGAGCCTGCACTTCCTGCAGAACACGGCCGGAAGCCTCTTCGGCACGGTGACCTCAGCCATCATCTTCTTGTACGTGTTCGTCGCGCTGCTGACCCACCGCGAGAAAATTCTCACCCTGATCCGCCAACTCAATCCGCTCGGCGACGACGTCACCGATTTATACCTGCGAAAGATGGGCTCCATGGTGCGCGGCACCGTGAGCGGCCACTTCGTCATCGCACTGTGCCAAGGGGTTGCCGGGGCCGCGTCCGTCTACGTCGCCGGTTTCCACCACGGGTTCTTCATATTCGCGATCCTGTTGACCGCACTGTCCATCATTCCGCTGGGCGGCGGCATCGTGACCATCCCGTTCGGCATCGGGATGATCTTCTACGGCAACATCGTCGGCGGCGCCTTCGTAATCCTTTGGCATCTAATAGTTGTCACCAACCTCGGCAACTTCCTGCGCCCGATCCTGGTGCCCCGAGACGCGCGCCTCAATCCCGCGCTGATGTTGCTGGCCGTGTTCGCGGGTATCGCCATGTTCGGCCCGTGGGGCATTGTGATCGGCCCGGTGTTGATGATCGTGATCGTGACCACCATCGACGTCTACCTGGCGGTGTACAAGGGCGTAGAACTCGAAGAACCCGTCGACGAGGACGACAAACCCGGCTGGCTGACGCGCTGGCGGATCCGAAACTCGACTAAGACGCAGCCAGCCGCTGAGTGAGGAACTCGACGACCCGCTTGCGCGCCTCGTAGGCCGGATGACCATCGACCTCGCGGACCTCAAGGGTCAGCACCGAATGCGCCGCCCGGGTAAAACCGTGCTCGTTGCCCGGACCCGAGTCGATCTCGATGACCTCGAACGCATCGCCCAGCCGCTCCTTGAGCGTGGTGAACCGCTCGCCCGGCGACATGAAGTCCTTGCTGAACCGCAGGCCCATCGCGCACACACCGTCGTTGGCGGCGCGGTCTTTGAACGCGTTGAGTTCCACGTCGCTGAGTCCAGCATCGCGCCGCATGCGTGGGGTCAACGGGAACGGCGTCGACGGCTGGCTGAGCACCGGTGCCAGAACGCTGTCGTCGACCGCGGCGGCCAGCGCGAAGCCGCCGGTGAAACACTGGCCGATCACCCCGACGCCTTTGCCCGGCGTCGACGCATTGAGACCACGGGCCAATGCGCGCAGGAAATCCGCGACCGGCCGATGCTTGTTGGTCGCAAGCGCGGCGAATTCCCTTGCCACACAGACACGTCTGAGGGAATCGAGCGTGTAGCCCACCGAAACCGGCCGACCCGGCTCGCCGAACAGCGACGGAATCGCGACGGTGAACCCGCTGTCCACCAGGTGATTACCCAGCCCCAGCACCGCGGGATGGATCCCGGGTACCTCCGGGATCAGCACCACGCCAGGCCCTTCACCCTTGCGATAGACATCGTGGGTGTAGCCGCCACCGGTGAACGGTGCCGGCGACCAGCCGGTCAGGTCGGCTTCTGGTGCGGTCATGGATGTCCCTTCTAGCGGTGTGCCGGCGCGGATCTCTGCTATCGGTGCGTCGGAAGCGGCGGCTGCGATTGAGTGGCCGCCGCTAGCGTACGAAACTGGTCGACGCCTCCGGCACCGGTGATCGCAACCTGGGCCGGACCGGCCGGACTGCCAAGCCGGGTGGTCCACACCGGCTCGACGCCGTCGCCCTGGTAAACGATCCAGCGGGTGCCGTCGACGTCGACGGTTCCGGTGGGGTACATGGACGGGTGAATCGAGCCGACCAGCTTGTCCTCGTCGGCGTTGCTCTGGGTCAGGCTCAGGTACATGCCGGTGGGGCTGATGAATCCGACGGTGGAGGTGACCGCGCGCACCCGCTGACCTGTCGACGGGTCGGTCCGGCCGTCTCCGATGCCGCCTCGGCTACCCGAGTTGGGTTGCCAGCCTTGGGGCAGCCGCGGCAGCCGGACCGGGAAACCGAGCGTCTGTGCGTCGGCGTGCAGCGCCCCGTCGTCGTCGTACGACGGCACCGGTCCGCGGCTGGTGCCGCCGGGGGCGAACGAGCACATCCCGACAATGCCCGCCAAGACGATGCAGGCCACCACCAGCGGCGCAATCGACCAGAACATGTCCCGGCCGTCTTGCAGTAGCCGCGGCTTGGCCGGCTTTGCCGTCGGCTGCGGCTGCGGCTGCGTTGTCACACCACGAGTATCCCAGCTCCCGAGCGCCAACCCGCCTCTGGGACAATCGGCGCATGAGTGCCGCCGCCTCGCCGTCTCGACGTGAAGCCCCGGACCGGAACCTTGCGCTGGAGCTGGTCCGGGTCACCGAAGCCGGTGCGATGGCCGCCGGTCGCTGGGTCGGCCGCGGAGACAAGGAAGGCGGCGACGGGGCCGCCGTCGACGCGATCCGCCAGCTGGTGAACTCCGTGTCGATGCGCGGCGTGGTCGTGATCGGCGAGGGCGAGAAAGACCACGCGCCGATGCTCTACAACGGCGAAGAAGTCGGCAACGGCGACGGCCCGGACTGCGACTTTGCCGTCGATCCGATTGACGGCACCACGCTAATGAGCAAGGGCATGCCCAACGCCATCTCGGTGCTGGCGGTGTCCGATCGCGGCTCGATGTTCGACCCGTCGGCGGTGTTCTACATGAACAAGATCGCCGTGGGTCCGGACGCCGCTCACGTGCTGGACATCACCGCGCCGGTCGCCGACAACATCCGGGCGGTCGCCAAGGTCAAGGGCTTGTCGGTGCCCGACATGACGGTATGCATCCTGGACCGGCCGCGACACGCTCAACTGATCGAGGACGTCCGCGCCACCGGGGCGCGAATCCGGTTGATCACCGACGGCGACGTGGCCGGCGCGATATCCGCGTGCCGACCGGGCTCCGGCACCGACATGCTGGCCGGGATCGGCGGCACCCCGGAGGGCATCATCACCGCAGCGGCGATCCGCTGCATGGGCGGGGAGATCCAGGCGCAGCTGGCACCCAAGGACGACGCCGAACGGCAGAAGGCACTCGACGCCGGCTACGACCTCGACAAGGTGCTGAGCACCGAGGATTTAGTCTCCGGTGACAACGTCTTCTTCTGCGCGACCGGCGTCACCGACGGTGACCTGCTCAAGGGGGTGCGCTATCAGCCCGGCGGCTGCACCACCCAATCGATCGTGATGCGCTCGAAGTCCGGCACAGTGCGGATGATCGAGGCCTATCACCGGCTGTCCAAACTCAACGAATACTCGGCCATCGACTTCACGGGCGACAGCAGCGCCGCATACCCATTGCCGTAACCACCCACAGAAGGACCCAATCCATGGGCGCTCACACCGCCGAGAATGACACCGAATACCGCATCGAGCACGACACCATGGGCGAAGTCCGGGTACCGGCAAAAGCATTGTGGCGTGCCCAGACTCAGCGTGCGGTGGAGAACTTCCCGATCTCCGGCCGGGGACTGGAGCGCACCCAGATCCGCGCGTTGGGTCTGCTGAAAGGCGCTTGCGCGCAAGTGAACAGGGACCTCGGGCTGCTGGCACCGGAGAAGGCCGACGCGATCATCGCGGCCGCCGCCGAGATCGCCGACGGGCGCCACGACGACCAGTTCCCGATCGACGTCTTCCAGACCGGGTCGGGCACCAGCTCCAACATGAACACCAACGAGGTGATCGCGTCAATCGCGGCTGCCAACGGTGTGACCGTGCATCCCAACGACGACGTCAACATGTCGCAGTCGTCCAACGACACCTTCCCGACCGCCACCCACATCGCGGCCACCGAAGCCGCTGTGCGCCATCTCATCCCGGCGCTGCAGGGGCTACACGACGCCCTGGCGGACAAGGCCCGCGAGTGGCGCACGGTGGTGAAGTCGGGCCGCACACATCTGATGGACGCCGTCCCGGTCACCCTGGGCCAGGAGTTTTCCGGATACGCCCGCCAGATCGAGGCTGGCATCGAGCGAGTCCGCGCCACGCTGCCCCGGTTGGGTGAGCTGGCGATCGGCGGCACCGCGGTGGGCACCGGCCTCAATGCGCCCGACGGCTTCGGCGCCAAGGTGGTCGAGGTACTGGTGAAAGACACCGGGCTGACCGACTTACGCACGGCAGTCAACGCTTTCGAAGCCCAGGCGGCCCGCGACGGGCTGGTCGAGGCGTCCGGGGCGCTGCGCACCATCGCGGTGTCGTTGACCAAGATCGCCAACGATGTCCGCTGGATGGGGTCGGGTCCGTTGACCGGTCTGGCCGAAATTCACCTGCCGGATCTGCAGCCGGGCAGCTCGATCATGCCGGGCAAGGTCAATCCTGTTCTGTGCGAGGCGGTTACGCAGGTCGCCGCTCAGGTGGTCGGTAATGACGCGGCGATCGCGTGGGGTGGCGCGGGCGGCGCCTTCGAGCTCAACGTCTACATCCCGATGATGGCGCGCAACCTGCTGGAGTCGTTCAAGCTGCTGACCAACGTGTCCACGCTGTTCGCCGAGCGCTGCATCACCGGGCTGACCGCGCGCGTCGAGCACTTGCGCGAGCTGGCCGAGTCGTCGCCGTCGATCGTGACACCGCTCAATTCGGCGATCGGCTACGAGGAGGCCGCCGCGGTGGCCAAGCAAGCGCTCAAGGAGCACAAGACGATTCGCCAGACGGTGATCGACCGCGGGCTGATCGGCGACAAGCTGTCCGAAGAGGAACTCGACCGTCGCCTCGACGTGCTCGCGATGACCAAGGTGAACGAACACCCGATATGATCACCGACGAACTCCGGCAACGCCGCCTCACGGTCATCGAAGAGCACATGAGCACCGAGGTGACCAAGGAATTCGACCGGACCCTGGCCACCTTCAACGGGCACCCACACTACGAGATCATGGCCACCGGACAGGTTTTCGACGGTGACGACGAGGTCATGGGCTATTACCTGACCACTCGGACGGCGTTCCCCGACCAGCGCCACGAAAATGTCCGATACCACTTCAGCGACGACGCGGTGATCACCGAATTCGACCTGCTGGGCACCAATCTCGGTGAGTTCTACGGCCTGCCACCCACCGGCAAGGCGTTCCGGGTGCCGATCATCGCGGTGTTCTTCTTCGACGGCGATCGAATCACCAACGAACGCATCTACTTCGACTCGGCCAGCCTGGTCAGCCAGATCGGTCGCGGTGAGCTGCTGGCCCTTGCCGCCGCGGGTGAGCTCCCGGATCAGTAGCGACACATCGGTCACGCAAGTCACTGAGGCGAAAGGGTGTGCATTGTGCCCGGCTTCGAGCGACAAATCATTTGCGAGCATTCATTTGTCGCTCTGAGGCGGTCAGCCTACCACCGGTTCAGGGCCGGGATTCCCAAGAAACATGAGACTTCTGTTGTCGGCCGGTCGCTGCCGTTGACCGCAACCGTAAACACCACGACACAGTCCGCGCCGAAATTCAGAAAGCCCCGGGCCTACTGCGTAGGCAGAACGCCGACATGACCATCAGCAGCGTGTCTCGCATCGCCACCGACACCTCCACGACCTGGTGTTTCCGTCCACGCTGGCTGCCCAGTCGCAGCCGCTCCGGCCGATGCACGACACGTCCACGAACTTGATGGCACCCAATGTTTCATAGTTCGTTGTGCCGGCAACACAACGCGATTAGATTCTGCCGACATGGAGCCTCAGTGGCGACCATTGCATGAGCCGAGCGCCTGCAAGGTCTGGCAAGACGTGCTGAGGCCGGTTACTGCCGAGATGCAAACGTGCGCACCGCTCTTGGCCCGACGTATCGTTGACCAATATCGATCCGAGCTGCCGAGGATAGTTCCCGATGCATCGGCCGTGGCCGAACAGTTGGCCAGCGTCGAAGCCAGTCTCCGCCAAATCGCGCAGAGCATCGCAACCGGGGACGACCCGCGTGAACTCGACCTCACGCCGGCAACCGCCGCCGTCGGCCGAACTGGCGCGCAACGGAACATTCCGCTCAATGACCTCTTCCGCTCGGTGCGCGTGGCGCAGGAACAAACGTGGCAGTGGCTGTTCGATCGGATAGCGACGACCCCGGCGGCCGAACACGCCAAAGCGCTCGACTTGGCGACCAACTGGCTCTTCGCCTACGTCGACGTGCTCCTGATACGGGCCGAACACCTCTACGAAGTCGAACGGGAGGCGTGGCTGAGCGGTGCGGCCGCCGCGCGTGCGGCGGCGGTCGACGACATCCTCACCGGACGCGAAGACGATCCGCAACGGGCATCGAAACGGCTTCGCTACGACATCAATCGCCATCATGTCGGCGTCAGCACGTGGCTCGACGTGACGCGCGACGACCCCGATGAAACACAAACGACATTCGCCGAGGCGCTATCACAGCTCACCCGTGCTGTCTCAGCGCAGAGCACCTTGGTCCATCCGCTGGGTTCGATGGCCATCGCGGGCTGGCTCACCCGTCCGCAGGCGTATACCGCCGCGGAGCTGGCCCCAGCACACATCTCCAGCACTACCCGGCTGCCGGACGGCCTAGGGGTAGCGATGGGTGAGCCGGGATGGGGACTCAGCGGATTCCGCCGCACTCATATCGAGGCCGCGCACGCCAATCGAGTCGCCTCGTTGCTCGGGGATCGCGCCTCCGCCGTGACGCGCTACTCCGATGTCGCGCTCGCGGCGCTGGCCACCTCGGACGGAGAGCACGCGGTGTCTTTCGTCAAACGGGTCCTAGGTCCGTTGGCCGCCAATGATGAGGCGACTTTTCGGATAGCCACCACGCTTGCGGTGTATCTCGAAGAAAACCGGAGCCCCGCCAAAGCCGCACAACGGCTCACGGTGCATCCCAACACCGTCAGCTATCGGGTCCACCAGGCTGAACAATTCCTCGGCCGCCAGATCGACACCCACACCCTTGACCTGTCGGTCGCGCTCGCGCTATTGCCAACAATTCCCGGGCTGACACACCGCAGCGGCTTCCAACTGTGACGACAGCACAAACGCGTTGATCAACTCTGTTGCCGCGCCCCGAGCGGACTGGCTGCAGAGTCTCCTAGCGTTTCGATGCGGTCGCCCCGCGGCCCACACCGAGACAAGGAGGAGTCCATGGAAACTCTGCAAGAACTCGACGTCAACTACATCAACGGCGCGGGCAACCCGTGGATACCGTTCACGCCGCTCAGTGACCAAGTTTTTTTGAAGTACTGGAAGATTGATCCAGTGCGCGCTGAGATCGTCGTCTCGATGAAATTGCCCGCCAATATCGAACTGGGCGCGCACTACCACACCGGAATTGTGGTGGCGCACACCATTAGCGGAGCCTGGCGCTATAAGGAAAACAACTGGGTCGCGCGTGCCGGTGACACCCTCTACGAGGTTGCCGGGTCCTCGCACACTCCCGAAAGCTTCGAGGACACAGAAATCTTCTTCTACATGGTCGGTGAATTGCTCTTCCTCGATCAAGACAACAAGATCCTCTGGCAGGAAAATCACAAGACATCTATTGACCGGTATACCCGCTACTGCGCGAACAACGGCATTCCTGGCCGTGACCTGACCCGATGGGATGCGTGATTATTGAGCAGTCTCGACGGCGCATACCTAGTTTGTCGCTATGAGGCGGGCAAATTGCCGACCGCTTCGCCGCAGAGATTCTTGTGGCAGATGTGGTCTCGGCGGCTCGCGCAGTCACCGACAAGCGGCTAGCTGCCGTTGTTCGATCCGCCCGAGTTCTGGCCCGGGACATCGGTAATCGGGAAGTTGGGCATCGGCTTCGGCGACGGTGTGTTGGGCAACGACGGGATCTCCGTTACTGGGATGTCGTGCAGGTCATTGGCCGGCGGACCGTTCTCCCTGCTGCCGTATACGCTGCCCGGTGCTCGCTGCCCGAGCAGCTGGCTGACCGTCACCAGGTGATAGTTGTTGGCTTTCAGCGTCGGGATGAACTGGTAGACCAAATCGACCGTGCTGGAGTAGGTGTCGTGCAGCAGCACCACCGAGCCGGGTTTGATCTGGGTCATCAGCAGATACCTGCTGGCCGCGGTGTTCGAGTCGTTGATCCAGTCGTAAGGGATAACGTCCCAAAGGATTCCGGCTAGACCGATCTTTGCGGCCTGGTCATTGACTCCCGCGTCGGTCAGCCCACCCGGCGGCCGCCACAGCTTGGGCGTCACACCGGTGGCAGTGGCGATCGCATCGTTGGTCTTCGAAAACTGGTCGGGCACATCAGGCGGCGGCAGCGTCGTCATGTTGGGGTGTTCCCAGGTGTGGTTGCCGATCTCCATGCCCGCGTCCACGACGCGTTTGGCGCCGGCCGGGTTGGCAGCGACCTTGTTGCCGATCTCGAAGAAAGTGGCCTTGGCATGGTTGGCGGTCAGGATGTCCAGCAGCCGATCGGTGTACGGGGTGGGGCCGTCATCGAACGTCAACGCCACGCATTTGACTTGTGCGCAGTCGACGACATCGTTGGCGTGGGCGAACCTGACGTGCCCGGTGAACGCGCCGATGGCTACCACGATCGCGGCTGCCACCACACCGGCGACGGTGCGCCAGTACCGCCACGCGAGGGTGTCTGGTCGTCTCGGCACGGCCGGAAGCCTACCCACCCCTACGGCAGCGGGGCGCGGGTGATCTCCTCAAGCATCTCAGTGACCAGCGCCGCGATCGGCGACCGCTCGCTGCGCAGCAGCGTGATGTGCGCGAAAAGCGGATGTCCCTTGAGTTTCTCGACCACGGCGGCGACCCCGTCATGACGGCCCACCCGAAGGTTGTCGCGCTGAGCGACGTCGTGGGTCAACACCACCCGCGATCCCGTACCCAGCCGTGACAACACCGTCAGCAGCACGTTGCGTTCGAGCGATTGTGCCTCATCGACGATGACGAACGAGTCGTGCAGTGAGCGACCGCGGATGTGAGTCAGCGGCAGCACCTCGAGCATCCCGCGGGACAGCACCTCTTCGAGCACCGCCGGGCTGGCCAGACCTTCGAGGGTGTCGAAGACGGCCTGCGCCCACGGGCCCATTTTTTCGCTCTCGCTGCCGGGCAGGTAGCCCAGCTCCTGGCCGCCGACCGCATACAGCGGGCGGAACACCACCACCTTGCGTTGGGTGCGTCGCTCCAGCACGGCCTCCAGGCCGGCGCACAGCGCCAGCGCCGACTTGCCGGTGCCGGCCTTGCCGCCCAGCGACACGATGCCCACCGACTCGTCGAGCAGCAGATCCAGGGCCACCCGCTGCTCGGCGGAGCGGCCACGCAGTCCGAAGACCTCACGGTCGCCGCGGACCAACTGGACGCGCTTGTGGGCGTTGACCCGCCCGAGTGCGTGCGAGCTGCCGGCGAGTAACCGAATACCGGTGTGGCACGGCAGGTCTCGGGCTGCAGCCAGATCGACTTCGCCGTCGCCGAACAACGTGTCGATGTCCTCGGGGGTGGCTTCGATCTCCGCCATCCCGGTCCAGCCGGACGTGACCACGTCCTGCGCGTGGTACTCGTCGGCCCGCAGACCCACCGCACCGGCTTTGACGCGCAGCGGTATGTCTTTGCTCACCAACGTGACTTGCTTGCCCTCTGCGGCCAGGTTGGCGGCACAGCACAGGATGCGCGAGTCGTTGGTGTCGGTGCGGAACCCGGCGGGCAGCACGTCCGGATCGCTGTGGTTGAGTTCGACGTGCAGCGTGCCGCCTTCTGTCCCAACGGGAATGGGCTGATCCAGCCGCCCGTGCTCGAGCCGAAGGTCATCGAACAAGCGCAACGCCTGGCGGGCGAACCAGCCCAGTTCATGGTGGTGGCGTTTGGCTTCCAGCTCACTGATCACGACCAGCGGCACCACCACTTCGTGTTCGGCGAAGCGGGAACAGGCCCACGGATCGGACAACAAAACGGAGGTGTCGAGCACGTACGTCCGTTTGGTGTCCTGTGGAACCGCCGGGGAATCAGTCACGAGCGCTCCTCGAACTCATCGCCTGGTTTGCTGCCGCATTCGAGTGGTGGCCCCACCGCCACCCATTCACGCGGGGCGTCATACCGGGCTGAAGCCCGTGCGGCCCGCACGGACGATTCGGCGGGGGCCGCGGCGCCAGGACCGGGGCCGGCGGTCCTGTCGAAGTTGAGACGAGAGGCGCCGCCCGGACAGCAGAGCATGTCGCTAGCCATCGATTGGAACGCTACTCTCGTCTGCGCATGTGCGCCGCGCAGGCGCGCCGACGTGGCTAGCCGATGACGAACTGCCGCAACGCAGGCTCGTCCGCGAGGCCCCATGCGGCGATGCGGTCGGAGATCACCCGCGCCAGCTGATCCGGGCCGAAAATGCCTGCGTCGGCGACGTTTCGCACCTTGTCTTGGTAGGCGTCGATGTCTGCGCCGACGACTTGGAGGTCAGCCGCCCGCGCGGCGATCGCCGCGATGGTCTCATCGCGGGCGTAGTCGAGGCAGTGTGCGACGAGGTTGGCGAAGAACTCCTCGTGCCGCTCTTCGTCTCGCGCGATGTGGGCAATGAGTCCGGCCAGCACCGGCTCTTCGATCTGGGCCGCCAGGTTGTTGCAAAACACGGCGTGGGCCCGCTCGAAGAAAGCCATGAACACCAGGGTTTCGACCTGGGAGTACTGGTCGGCGCGATACCCCTTCAGTGACACGTGCTCGAAGCGGACGTGTTCATTGGCAGTGGGGTCGATCTCTCGGGTAACCACGAAGTACTCGCGCAGTGCAATGGCGTGCAGGTGTTCTTCGGCGGTCCACCGGCCGATCCACTGGGCCCAATTATCTTCGAGAATGAAGTGCTCGACGAGTTCGCGGTGATAGCCGGCCAGGTTGTCTTTGGTGACCAGCAGGATCTCGCACGCGTCGGTGATGGCTTTGGGCAGCGTCACCTGTGACGGATCCCAATCACGCCCGCCAAGGAAAGCGAAGTTCTCCCCCTGCTCGAACGGCACGAAGTCGTGCGCGAACCACAAGCTCTCGGTATCGAGGTGGCGGTCGAGGTTCTCGCCGACGACCGGCTCGAGTTCGAGGATCAGCGCGTTAGCGACAGGTTTCTGTGCCATGGGGTAACTGTAACCCGCGTACACAGGTTCCATGAAATTGGCCGCGCAGTGCTCGGCGCTAGCAGAGATCAGCTCGGATGACCCCTAGAGCGTCAACCCCGGGTAGAGCGGGTTGGCCGTCAGCAGCTCGGAGGCAGCGGCGTGCACCCGCTCAGCGGTGCCATCGGCCAGGGTGTACTTGGCCTTGGACGGCCCCGCGGGCCCCGGCCCGGGTTGAGTGTTGCTCAGCACGTCGACCACCAGCTCGGCGACCCGGTCGAACTCGGCGGCGCCGAAGCCGCGGGTGGTCAGTGCCGGGGTGCCGAACCGGATGCCGCTGGTGTACCAGGCACCGTTTGGGTCCGCTGGGATCGAGTTGCGGTTGGTGACGACGCCGGAGTCCAGCAACGCCGATTCGGCCTGCCGGCCGGTCAGCCCGAATGACGTCACGTCTAGCAGCACGAGGTGGTTGTCGGTGCCGCCGGTGACCAGCCGCGCCCCGCGCCGCAGGAACCCGTCGGCCAGCGCCTTGGCGTTGTCGGCAATCCGCTGGGCGTAGGCCCCGAACGCGGGCTGGCGCGCCTCGGCCAGCGCGACCGCCTTGGCCGCCATGACGTGCGCCAGCGGCCCGCCCAACACCATCGGGCAGCCCTTATCGACCGCGTCGGCGTACTCCGGCTGGGCCAACACCAGGCCGCCACGTGGCCCGCGCAGCGACTTGTGCGTGGTGGTGGTGATGATGTGGGCGTGGGGCACCGGGTCCTCGTCGCCGGTGAATACCTTGCCGGCGACCAGTCCGGCGAAGTGCGCCATGTCCACCATCAGGGTGGCGCCCACCAGGTCAGCGATCTCGCGCATCTTGGCGAAGTTGATCCGCCGGGGGTAGGCCGAGTACCCGGCCACCAGGATCAACGGCTTGAACTCACGCGCGGCGATGGCGACCGCGTCGTAGTCCAGCAGCCCGGTCTCCGGGTCGGTGCCGTAGCTGCGTTGGTGGAACATCTTGCCCGAGACGTTGGGCCGGAAGCCGTGGGTGAGGTGACCGCCGGCATCCAGCGACATACCCAGCAGCCGCTGGCCACCAAGTTTGGCGCGGAGCTGTTCCCAGTCCGCCTCGGACAGGTCGTTGACGTGTTTGACCCCAGCCTCGGCGAGGCTGGGGGTCTCGATGCGGGTGTTCAGGATGGCCCAGTAGGCAACGAGGTTGGCGTCGATGCCGGAGTGCGGTTGGGCGTAGGCGTACGGCGCGCCGAAGAGTTCACGGGCGTGCTCGGTGGCCACACTCTCGACGGTGTCGACGTTCTGACAGCCGGCGTAGAAGCGGTGGCCGATGGTGCCTTCGGCGTATTTGTCCGAGAACCAGCTGCCCATGGTAAGCAGTACCGCGGGCGACGCATAGTTTTCGCTGGCGATGAGCTTGAGCGAATCGCGTTGGTCGGCAAGTTCTTTGCGTGTCGCAGCGGCGATGCGCGGTTCGACGGACTCGATGACCTGTAATGCTGCGCGGTAGGCGCTGCTGGCGGTATCGGCGTATTCAGCGCCTAGGGCTGCGGTGGTGTGGGGTGCGGCAGTCACGGGCGCCAGTCTATCGAGACGGACTAAACGGGCAGCGCTGATGGGATCATCGGTTCGTCGAGCAGCCGGCCAAAACGCTCGGTGAGGCTGACGCCGGCCGGGCGATCGTCTAGCCAGGCTCGCAGCAGTCGATATCCCTCGACGTAGGTGCTGGTGTAGGCGCGCCACAGCGGCGAGGACAAGAACCGCAGCATCTGTTGGGCGCGGGTGTCGTTGACCAGCAGCCAGCGTCGCAGGAAAGCCGCCACCTCCTCGGCGTCGCGGTGCTCGTCGTGCAGCATCAACGCCGCGTCCTGACGGACACCGGCCAGCGCCGCGGACGCCTCGGACACCGCCTCGGCACGCTCGCCGTCGAACCGCAGTCCCAGGTCGGCGTAGATCTCGGCCGCCCAGCGCCCCCAGCCCGGGCCGATCGCGGCGTACAGCGCCAGGTCGGCCAGGCCCTCGGCCATCAGGCACTGCGGGGTGTTCACCAGGAAGATGGTCTGCTCGGCCTGCCCTTTCCGGTGGACCAGCCCGGCCTCTTTGCGGCAGTGCTCGGTGTGGTGCCCCGGATACGACTCGTGGGCCACCAGCCGCGGCAGGTTGGACATCAGCTGTTTGATGTCGGCGTTGACGGCCACCTTGGAGCGGTAATCGCCCAGGTAGTAGTTGAATCCCGACCACGGCTGGTCGGTCACCACTTGGTAGACGACGGTCTCGGTGTCGGGCAGTGGATACTCGGCGCGCACCCGGTCGCGCAGCGCGCTGGAGAACGCCTCGATGCACGCGGCCAGCCGATCGGGCGGGATCTCCTCGGCCGCGCGGTAGGCCTCCATCCGGTCGGCCAGTGCACCGCCGCTGCCCAGCGCGTCGTCGAGCCGGGCATGCGCCTGCCGGTAGGTTTCCGCGTCGCCTTTGGCGATGTGCACGTCGAAGTAGTCGTGCACCTCGTCGACGAAGCCGATGCCTTCGCCGGCGAACTTGCGCCCGGCGCAGGCCAGCGCGCGCAGATGAGCGCCGATGTAATCTGCGCGAGCCTCGTCGAATCCGTTACCGCGCGGCACATTTGGCAGGGCGGCGAGCAGCCGCTGGGCCTGGCGGACCAGGACGGCCGGGTCGGGCGCGGGCTCGGCCAACACCGTCTGACGCAGCGCGGGATCGCCGGTGTAGGCGTCGACGTACCCGGGCTCGATCCGGTCGAAGCGCAAACCGAGCAACAGGTACTCGCTGATCAGCGCGGCGGATTCCTGACTGACCTCCACGCGCATCCACGCTATCGGGTCGCCCCAGCCGCTCACCGTGCGGCCGGGGCTGCAAGACTGACAGTCATGCCGCGGCTGAGCGAGCCGAGCCCCTACGTGGAGTTCGACCGGAGTCAGTGGCGCGCGCTACGCAAGTCGACGCCGCAGCCGCTGACCGAAGAAGAAGTCGTCGGCTTGCGCGGTCTGGGCGAGCAGATCGACCTGCTCGAGGTCGAAGAGGTCTACCTACCGCTGGCCCGGCTCTTGCACCTGCAAGTCGCCGCCCGACAGGGGTTGTTCGCCGCCACCGACGAATTCCTCGATGAAACGCGGCAGAACCCCGATCGGCCGGTGCCGTTCATCATCGGTGTGGCCGGCAGCGTGGCGGTCGGTAAGTCGACGACGGCCCGCGTGCTGCAGGCGCTGCTGGCCCGCTGGGATCACCACCCAAGGGTCGACCTGGTGACCACCGACGGGTTCCTCTACCCGAACGCCGAGTTGACTCGACGAAACCTCATGCACCGCAAGGGCTTTCCAGAAAGCTATGACCGACGGGCGTTGATGCGATTCGTCACCTCGGTGAAGTCGGGTTCGGACTACGCATGCGCCCCGGTGTACTCGCATCTGCACTACGACCGGGTGCCGGGCGCCAAGCAGGTGGTCCGCCACCCCGACATCCTGATCCTCGAGGGCCTCAACGTGCTGCAGACCGGGCCCACGCTGATGGTGTCGGACCTGTTCGACTTCTCGCTGTATGTGGACGCGCGCGTCGAGGACATCGAGCAGTGGTACGTCTCGCGATTTTTGGCGATGCGCTCGACCGCGTTCGCCAACCCGGCCTCGCACTTCCACCATTATGCGGGCCTGACCGATCAGCAGGCCGTCGTCGCCGCCCGCGACATCTGGCGTTCGATCAACCGGCCGAACCTGATCGAGAACATCTTACCCACCCGGCCCAGGGCCACCCTGGTGCTACGCAAAGACGCCGACCACTCCATCAACCGGCTGCGGCTGCGCAAGTTGTAGATTTCCTCCGACGGTGTTCTCGACCCCGAGGGGGCGCAGTGGACGAGTGGGCGGGCAGTGACCCCGCGGCCGGTCGGCAGGTCGCACATCAGCCCTATCCGATACCTGCGCCATCGCGTCGCAGCCACCGAACGCTGATCACGATCGCCGTCGTGGCCGCCGTGATCGCCATCGTCGCGGGAGTCCTCGCGCTCATCAGGTCACCGAACTCCCCGCTGACCGCACTGCTCTATTCGCAACAAACCGTGTTGCCCTTCACCGGCCTCAAGGATCCAACCGGCGTGGCGGTGGACGCCCAGGGCGATGTGTATGTCACCGACGCCGGCAACCGTCGGGTGCTGAAGCTGACGGCGGGGTCTGACAGCCAGACCGTGCTGCCGTTCGCCGGACTACAAAACGTGACCGGTGTAGCCGTCGACGGCAAGGGCAACGTGTACGTCAGCTACTTCACCGACGGCTACCCCGGCGTGGGCAAGGTGGTGAAGTTGGCGGCCGGGTCGACCAGCCAGATCGAACTGCCGTTCACCGACCTCGCAGACCCACGGGCCATAGCAGTCGATGCCGCCGGCAATGTCTATGTCGCCGACCGCCACATACACCAAGTAGTGAAACTTCCGGCGGGGTCGAGCAGCCAGACCGTGCTGCCGTTCACCGGGCTCGAGTTCCCGCAAGGTGTGGCGGTCGACCCGGCAGGCGACGTCTACGTCACCGACACCCAAAACAACGACAACAGGGTGGTGGAGCTGGCTGCCGGATCCACCAGCCAGACCGTGCTGCCGTTCACGGGGCTGAACCAGCCCTACGGGGTGGCGGTGGGCCCGACCGGCAGCGTGTTCGTCAGCGATTCGAACAGCAGACAAGTGCTGAAGCTGCCGCCGGGGTCTGCCCGCCAGAGCGCGCTGCCGTTCAACGGCCTCAACGCCCCGGAAGGGGTGGCAGTGGACGCGAAAGGCAGCGTCTACGTTGCCGATTCCATGCACGCGCGGGTGCTGAAACTACCCAAGGCATAACAAGCCGATGCGGAGGCGCGCACCGCAACCTCTGACGGCGGCGCCCCGCATCGGCGGGACGGGAGTCACGCCGGCAGTCGGCGCACTCCGAGGTATTGCAGGTAGCCGATCAGCGCGGTGTAAACACCGCTGGCCAGCGTCGCCCCGATCCCCGTCGCGGTCAGCGGCAGCACACCCGCGGCCACTACGACGACTGCCGCCACGGTAAAGACGATGTTGGCGACGATGACGGCGATCCCGGTGCGACGCAGGTCGGGTGCTGCGGCCAGGCCGAACACGATCAAGCCACAGAAAACGAAGAAAGCGCCCACCCCGTACTCCGCGATGGAGCTCAGTCCGGTCAGCGACGAGATCGGATCCGCCGCCGCGGCGATCATCAGGCCGGCGAACCCGCTCAGTGTTGCGTCGAGCCGCATGGCGAACCGCAACAGGGAATCGGTTGAGTCGGCGAACGGCCGGGTGGCCAGTGGAGTAACAGCGGTCATGTCCAGAACTCCTTGCGATGTGGGGTCGAACACCTCTGAGCTTGCCGTTCTGGGACTGCCAGATCGACGCGTGGCAGTGCCAAGCACTGCCATGCGCAGGTCAACTGGGTGATCTAGGCCACGTATTCCTTGCCTAGCGCGGCTAGCTAACTGGAGACGGCCACCCGGCCGCGCAGATCGGCGGCGATGAGCTTGGCCGCAGCGCTCTGCCAGTTGTGCAGCGAACGCTGCGGCACCTCGGTGACGAACCACTGCCAGGCCTGCCGGGAGGTCGCGTCCAGCCCGGCGGCGGTGGCGTTTTGCGCGTAGGCGCGGACACCGACGACGTAGGGGAAATACAACGAGTTGTAGTAGCGCCACTGCTCGGTGGTGCCGAAGTCGCCGCCGTCGCGTGGTTTGAGCCGCGCGATGCGTTCGGCGAGCAGAGCTTTGAGCTCGACGGCCCGCTCCAGCGGCTGATCCGGTGCTCCGCGGGCGGCCAGCCGCTCGTCAATGGCCGGCAACGCGGTCAGCGGGCTGGCGACCAGCTTGGACAGGTCGCCATAGTGGCCCAGCGCCCGGCGGGTGAGCCGGGCGAACGTGTCGTCGTCGAAGTCGTCGAGCGGATCAGCCGACCGCAGCGGCAGCGCGGATTGCGTGCGCCGCAGCGTATCCCGGTCGGCACGCAGCATCGGGGACCGCGAGAACACCATCCGGTCCAGCAGCCCGGCCAACGGGTCGGCCAGCACCTGCACGGAGGTCGCGATCGCCAAGCTGGTGAACAGCAACACCGTCAGCGCGGTCTGCGCGGTCGTCTGCCGCGGGGTCAACGCGATGCCGATCAGCATCTGGCCGCCGAGCAGCACCGCCACCGCCCCGGTGCCGGTGAAAGAGCGCAGCATGTCGCCGCGCAGCGCCTGACCCTCGTCGAACGCGTCCCACAGCGCCACCGCCACACCCAGTCCCAGCACGTCGCAACCCGTCGACGCCAACGCCAGCCAGCTGGGCACTACGCCCAGCGGAATGATCAAGATGGCGTTCGCCAGCGCAAAGAACAGCGTCGCCGTGATGACCAGACCGACCACCGGGATCTTCTGCGCCCGATTTCGTAGCGCGGCCACCATCGCGCCCAGCGTGGACGCCGAGATCACCACGCACATCACCACGTGCCCGAGCCGCAACGGCCCGCTCACGGTGCCGGCCAGCGTTGCGCCCACCAGCGTCAGCGCAGCGACGACACCGACGAGCAACACCTCACCGGTGCGTCCCCGTCCCCCGTCGGATGGCCGGGCCAGCTCGACGAGCACCGCGAACCAGGCCACGCCGGGGACGGCGACCAGGTAGATCTCGACGTGGCCGAGCACCTCGGACCGGGTAACGAGCCGTATCGCATCCAGCGCCACCGCCGTCGCAAAGCTGCACAGTCCGATCGCCGCCAAGGCGAGCACGGGTTTGCGCGGACCTCGGGCCAACAGATACAGCCCCAGCCACCAACTCAGCGAGAACACCAACGCCGACAGCGCCGCCATGCTTCAAGTGTGACACGGCCGACGCCGGCCGCTACATGCCGTAACGGCGGTGGCGCAAGCTGTAATCGCGCAATGCGCGCAGGAAGTCGACCCGGCGGAATGCGGGCCAGTGCGCTTCGGTGAACCACATCTCCGAATAGGCGCTTTGCCACAGCAGGAACCCGGACAGCCGCTGCTCCCCCGACGTCCGGATGACCAAGTCGGGATCCGGCTGCCCGGAGGTGTACAGGTTCTCCGAGATCGCGTCGACCGTGACGGCGTCGACGAGTTCGTCGGCGCTCGCGCCGTTGGCGATCTCCTTGTTCAACAGTGCGCGGACGGCGTCGACGATTTCCTGGCGGCCGCCGTAGCCGACCGCGACGTTGACGTGAAAGCCCGCGTTGGCGTTGATTGCGGTGCCCTCGACGGCGTCGCGCAGTCGTCGCGCCGGCTCTTCGCCGATCAGCTCCAAATCCCCGACGGTGCGCACACTCCAGCGGTTGGCCGGGGCGCAGATCTCCTCGACGACATCGGTGATGATCTCGATGAGCGCAGCCAGCTCGGCGGGATCGCGGCGCAGGTTTTCGGTGGAAAGCAAATAGACCGTGGCCATTTCGATGCCGGCCTCTTGGCACCAGCGCAACATCTCGGCGATCTTGGCCGCGCCCATTCGATACCCGTAACTGACGTCGTCGTAACCGGCGTCGCGTGCCCAGCGCCGGTTGCCGTCGCACAGCACGGCGATGTGGCGCGGCAGCGCGGGTTTGGATGCGGCCAGGCCCTGCCGCAGGCGCAACTCATAGAGCCGATACAGCGGTTCCTTAAGGCGCGGCGGAATGATCTCCACAGGGAACCAGATTACTGTGGGCGGCAGCGCTTACCGGCGATCCGACCGCAAAGGCATCCGGGATCAGGCAGGGATTTAGGAGGGATATTGGCCCGCGAGGCAGATGTGGCAACCGAGCCCGGCACTTCCGGGCCGGGCGGAGCCATTGAGAAAGCCGAGGGCGTCGCCGGTCAGGTCCTGCATTCCGCCGCCGACGCGCTGACCAAACCCAGGGCACGTGGCTGGATCCATTTGGTGTCGGCGGTCGTCGCGGTCGCCGCCGGAGCCTCGCTGATATCGGTGTCCTGGCCGCTGGCAGGACTCAAAGCCGGTTTGGCGACCTTCGTCTACACCGGCGCCGTGGTGGGCATGTTCACCGTCAGCGCGATCTATCACCGAGTGACCTGGAAATCGGCGAGGGTCCGAACCTGGATGAAGCGGCTCGACCACTCGATGATCTTCGTGTTGATCGCCGGCACCTACACGCCGTTCGCGCTGTTGGCGATGCCGCATGACGCGGGGATGCTGGTGCTGAGCATCGTGTGGGGCGGTGCGGTGGCCGGGGTGCTGCTCAAGATGTGCTGGCCGACCGCGCCACGTTGGGTCGGTGTCCCGCTCTACCTGTTGCTCGGCTGGGTCGCCGCGTTCTATGTCGCGGCGATCATGCACATCGCCGGGGTGGCCGCGATGGTGCTGCTCGTTGTCGGCGGCACCCTGTACAGCATCGGCGGAATCCTCTACGCGCTGCGCTGGCCAGACCCGTGGCCAAACACGTTCGGCTATCACGAGTTCTTCCACGCGTGCACCGCGGTCGCCGCGATCTGTCACTACATCGCCGTATGGCTGGCGGTCTTCTACGTCGGCCACCCGGCGTGATGGCCCGGCCTAAAGCTGTGTGACGTTGTCGGCCGACCAGTAGGCCTTCATCGCGGTCACCTTGCCGTCGTCACCGAACGCCATCACATCGATCGGCTCGATCAGCATCCGGTGATCTCCCGCGATCACGGTCAACCGGAACTGGAAAGCCGCCTCGTGACCGGCCACCCGCAGCGTCACCAGCTCGCATTCCCGCTCGACATTGTCGACGGCCGAGTAGAAGCCGTGGATCGCCTGACGGCCGATGTGTACCTCACCCCCGACCGGGTCCTCGACGGTGGCGTCGTCGGCGAACAACTCGACCAGATCGTCAGCGCTGCCCTTGGCGACCAGGCTGATGTAGCGGTTGACGGTGTCGGCGATCTGCTCGGGACTCGGCATGGGTTTCTCCTATGTCAAGCTGCCACGGGTTGGCAAGCCTGGGTTTGGTTTTGGTCGTCGGTGCTTGTGTACATCGGCTCCAACAACAACCATGGTGGTTGCCTCCTTCACTGTGAGGTGACGGTTGGGCCGGTCGGCGGACACATCTCAGTGGGGGCGATGCCACGCTCCTATCAAGTCACGCCGGCCGGTCCTTCACACCTGATGCCGACAAAACTCATGGACGCCAACCCGAAGGCGGCACGCACGCTAAGAGCCAGACACCAGGTGATCAGGATCCAACCACCGCACTAAACGGCAACATCACCCTGACACTGACAGGCACGCTACCGTGGCGCCGTCAGCGCCGACGCTAGATCCTGCGACGTGGTGACCGGCAAGTCGCAGACCCGACCGCGGCACACATAGGCCGCGTCGGCACCGGCCACCCGGTCGCGGCCGACCAGCAGCTCCGACGACCCCGCTGCGCCGCCGACGACGATCGCCCCGCCGGGCGCGAGTCGGCGCGCGTCGGCCAGCAGCGACGAGCCCGACGGGTCACAGGCCACCGCGATCTGCAGCGGTCCGCGCACCGCGGATTCGGCGACCGCCAGCCAATGCCCGGCCGCACGCGGCGCGCGGGCCAGCAGCGGCGAGTGTGCCTGCAGCGTGTCGGCCGCCGCCTGCCGGTAGCGGTCAGCTCGCCCAGTGCCGACCAGATGCGCAGCGATCAGCAGCGCCTCGGCGATCGAGGATGCGCCCGACGGCGTCGCCCCGTCCATCGGGTCGGCCGGCCGCAACAGCAGCCGCTCAGCGTCGTCGGCGCTGTCGAACCAGCGGCCCGGCCGGTCGGGATCGGCGAAGTGCGCCAACGCAATATCGAGCAGGTCGGTTGCCGTCGTCAGCCAGGCATCGTCGGCGGTCAACTGGTAGAGCGTCAGCAGCCCGGTAGCCAACATGGCATGGTCTTCCAGGATCGCGGCGCTCGCACCGACCCGCCCGCCCAGGCTGGCCCGGCGCAGCCGGCCGTCCACCAGGTGCAACTCGACCAGCGCCGCCGCGCAGCGAGCGGCGGCATCGGCCAACTCGGGTGCGGCCAACGCCACACTCGCCTCGGCCAGCGCCGTGATGGCCAGTCCGTTCCAGGCGGTGACGACCTTGTCGTCGCGGCCCGGCTGCGGCCGGGTGAGCCGGGCGGCCAGCAGCGCGGTCCGGACGCGGTCGAACCGGCCGGGGTCATCCGGATCGCTCGGCAACTGCAGCACCGATGCGCCGGCTTCGAAGGTGCCCGCCTCGGTGACCCCGAAAACCGAAGCGGCCCAAGGCCCGTCGTCGCTGCCCAGCACTTCGGTCAGTTGGCCGGGCGTCCAGACATAGGTCGAACCCTCCCGGCCGTCGGCGTCGGCGTCCAGCGACGAGGTGAACATGCCGGCCTGCGCCAGGTCGTCGATCAGGAAACATGCGGTCTCGCCGGTGACCCGGCGCGCCAACGAGTCGCCGGTTCGCCGGGCCCAGTGCGCGTAGGCCCGCACCAGCAGCGCATTGTCGTACAGCATCTTCTCGAAATGCGGTACCACCCAAGCGTTGTCGACGCTGTATCGGGCAAACCCGCCGGCCAGCTGGTCGTAGATTCCGCCGCGCGCCATCGCGGTGCCGGTGCGGCGAACCGCATCCAGCGCCCGCGATGAACCGGTCCGCTCGTAGTGGCGCAGCAGCGCCTCGAGCATCGCCGACGGCGGGAATTTCGGCGCGCCGCCGAAACCGCCGCGCACCGCGTCCTCGTCGCGCAGCACCGCCGCGACGGCATCGTCACACAGCGACGCGGCGACCTCCGGGCCGCCACCGGGCAATCCCGACACCATCGACCGCAGTTCACTTGCGATGTGATCGGAGGCCTGCTCGACCTCGTCGCGGCGATCACGCCAGGCATCGTTCACTGCCGAAAGCAGCTGCAGGAAAGCGGCTTTGGGGTAGTAGGTGCCGCAGTAGAACGGCCGCCCGTCGGGCGTCAGGAAACATGTCATGGGCCAGCCGCCCTGCCCGGTGAGCGCCACGGTGGCGTTCATGTACACGGCGTCGATATCGGGCCGCTCCTCGCGGTCGACTTTGACGCACACGAACCCCGCGTTCATCGCGGCGGCCACCTCGTCGTCCTCGAACGACTCGTGGGCCATGACGTGACACCAGTGGCATGCGGCGTAACCCACCGAAAGCAGGATCGGCACATCGCGTTCGGCGGCCTCGGCCAGCGCCCGCGGCGACCATTGCCGCCAATGCACCGGGTTGTCAGCGTGCTGGCGAAGGTAGGGGCTGGCGGCCCCGGCGAGTTGGTTACCCGCCGGGCTCATCGGGTGGCCGATTGATGGTGCCGTCATCGACGGCCTGATCCGGTTCCGGGTGCTGCGGGTCGAAGGACTCCGGCAGCTTCTTCAGGTGCCGGTTCATCGAGTGCACCAAGAACATCAGGCTGATCAGCAGCAGCACCACCACGAGTAACCCGAACGGGCTGGCTTTGCCGAAATCCGGTCCGCTGTTGTGCGGCGCTCCGTCGGCCAGCAAGTCGGCCTGCACCCGGATTACCGCAAGGGCAAGCGGATTCACTGCCGCTCCTCGAGTCCGGCGAACAGATCATTCTCGGGAAGACGCACCGGAACACGTGAGCGCGCCAGCTCGAACTCTTCGGTGGGCCACAGCCGTTGTTGCCATGCGACCGGTGCCGCGAAGAAATCCCCTTTGGGATCGATCTGGGTGGCGTGTGCCCGCAGCGCATCGTCACGTTGACTGAAATACGCCGAGCACTCGATGCGGGTCGTCACCCGGTCGGCGTGCACGTCGTGCGCGGGATCCCAATGTTTCAGCCACTTCTCGAACGGCCCGGTCTGGCCGCGCTTGGCGAACTCGTCCTGCAACATCTGCATCCGCTGTCGCAGGAATCCGTGGTTGTAGTACAGCTTCGACGCCGTCCACACCGGGCCGGCGTCCGGGAACCGCCGGTAATCGCCGGCTGCCTCGTATGCGGCGACCGACACCTGATGGCAGCGGATGTGGTCGGGGTGCGGATATCCGCCGTTCTCGTCGTAGGTCGTCATCACGTGCGGGCGGAACTCGCGCACCACCCGCACCAGCGCCTCGGTCGACACCTCCAGCGGGGTCAGCGCGAAGCTGTCCTCGGGCAGCGGCGGCGGCGGATCCCCCTTGGGCAGACCCGAGTCGACGAAGCCCAGCCAGGTGTGTTCGACGCCGAGAATCTCGGCCGCCTTCGCCATCTCGTCGCGGCGGATGTCGGCGATGCGCCCGTGCACCTCGGGCAGGTCCATCGCCGGGTTGAGGATGTCGCCGCGCTCGCCTCCGGTCAGGGTCACCACCAGGACGCGGTGGCCCTCGTCGGCGTAACGGGCGAGGGTGGCAGCGCCCTTACTGGACTCGTCGTCCGGGTGGGCGTGCACCGCCATCAACCGCAGTTCGCTCACGTGCTCCCTGTTCCGTGTGCTGTCTGTCGCCTTATAGTTCCAGTCCTAATAGTTTCATCCCGGCCGCCGGGGCCTGAAACCTGACTACCCGGCACCTACCGCGAGACACATGACCGAAGGTTCACCGCAGCTGCCGCCGACCCGTTACGGGCGTCGCCGGTTCCCCGGCGCGTCGCGGACCCGGATCATCGTTGCCCTGGCTGTGCTGGGTGTCGCCGCCGGCGCCGTCGTCGCCGTCATCGGCTACCAACGGCTGGGCCGCAGCGATGTGCAGGGCACGCTGGCCGGCTATCGGCTGGTCGATCCGCAGACGGTGTCGGTAACGATCAGCGTGACGCGATTGGATCCGGCCCGCCCGGTTGACTGCATCGTGCGAGTACGCGCGAAGGACGGCAGTGAGACGGGTCGGCGTGAGGTGCTGGTCCCCCCGGCATCAGAGCCGACGGTCCAGGTGACGACGATCGTCAAGTCCTCCCAACCCCCGGTGATGGGCGACGTTTACGGCTGCGGCACCGAGGTGCCGGGCTACCTGCGCGCGCCGTGACCCGCACAGGCTTAGGGCAATCCTTGGCAAACACCGAACTGCGGAAATGTGAACGCCGCCGGCGCCGGAAGTGGTAAGCTGCTCGGATGCACGGTTCCAGCTGGGACCGTGTATTGCTGCATTAGCGGCCAGGTGTGCCGCGCAGGGGTTCCGCCCGATTACTGGGGTCGGCAGGACACGCGGTGGAACCGCCCGGCAGCAAGACGGACAACCGAACGACGCGGATGCCGCGTAACCGACGCAAGGAGCACGACGAGATGATGGACACTCAGGTGACCTGGTTGACCCAGGAATCACACGATCGACTCAAGGCTGAGCTCGATCAGTTGATCGGGAACCGTCCGGTGATCGCCGCGGAAATCAACGACCGCCGCGAGGAGGGGGACCTGCGCGAGAACGGCGGGTACCACGCCGCTCGCGAGGAGCAGGGCCAGCAGGAGGCCCGCATCCGTCAGCTGCAGGACCTGCTCAACAACGCGAAGGTCGGCGAGGCTCCCAAGCAGTCCGGTGTGGCGCTGCCCGGTTCGGTGGTCAAGGTCTACTACGACGGCGATAAGTCTGACACCGAAACCTTCCTGATCGGCACCCGCGAGCAGGCCGTCCACGAAGGCAAGCTCGAGGTGTACTCGCCCAACTCACCGCTGGGCGGCGCCCTGATCGACGCCAAAGAAGGTGAGACCCGCGCCTACACCGTGCCCAACGGCAACACCGTGAAAGTCACGTTGATCAGCGCGGAGCCCTACCACGCCTGATTAGGGCACCGGTCGGGAATATAGGGCGAGATCAAATCGGCTGATGGCGCGCATCGCCGAGGATTTGGGCTTGCTGTTGCTCGACAACGCTTCGGCGCAGCCGGCATTGGACCGGACGCGCCACGGGCGCGTGCTGAGCGCCGCGGTACTGCTGGACTTGGCGTACGCCTGCCGGATCCGGCCGGCGGTTGACAACGAGCCGGTGGAGGCCGGACGGCTGGTCGCGCTGGTGGGACCCGAGTCGACGGATCCCGTGGTGGCGCCGGCGCTGCAGATGTTGCGGCGCCGCCCGATGAGCGCGGCTGCCGCGATCGCAAAGCTCCGCCGCCAGACCACCGGAGTTGTGTCGTCGCAGTTGGAGCATGACGGCCAAATCCACCGGGTTCGACTGCAAGGCAACACCTTCAGCGGCTTCACGGGCTTCAAGCGGGTATACGCGTGGCCGCTGCTCGACCGGACTCGGGTCGACGAGATTCGCGCGACGCTCATGTCGGTGTTGTTGGACCACGGCAGCCCCGATCCCGCGATGGCGGCACTGATCGCGCTGTTGCATACCGTCGACGGCCTGAGCGCGGTGCTCAGCCTCAACGAGCGGGCCTGGGAGTGGGCGCTCGGCCGGGCGGGCGACATCGCCAGCGGTACCTGGGTGCGAGAGCACGAACCGGGGCTGGCCGAGGTCAACCTGGCAGTGACCATCGCGGCCATCCGTCCGGCGCTGGCCCCACGCGACGGGGCTAGCTGAGCGCCTGTTCGAGATCGGCGATCAGGTCGGCGATGTCCTCGATGCCGACCGACAGCCGCACCAAGTCGTCGGGCACCTCCAACTGGGAACCGGCGGTCGACGCATGCGTCATGGCGCCGGGATACTCGATCAGCGACTCGACTCCACCGAGCGACTCGGCCAGGATGAACACCTTGGTGCCGGCGCACAGCGCCTCGGCCGCACCGCGTCCACCTCGCATCCGGACCGAGACCATGCCGCCGAAACCGCGCATCTGCCGGGCCGCGATCTGGTGGCCGGGATGGGTGGGCAGACCCGGGTACAGCACCGCGCTCACCGACGCGTGCCCGGCGAGGAATTCCGCGACCGCAGCGGCGTTTTCGCTGTGCCGCTGCATCCTCAGCACCAGCGTCTTGAGGCCGCGCATGGTCAGGTAGGCATCAAACGGACCCGGCACCGCACCGGCCCCGTTCTGCAAGAACGCAAACGCGGCGTCCAACTCCTCGTCACTGGTAATCAGGGCTCCGCCGACCACGTCGGAATGGCCACCGATGTACTTGGTGGTCGAGTGCAACACGATGTCGGCGCCGAGGGTCAACGGCTGCTGCAGCGCTGGCGACGCAAACGTGTTGTCCACCAACACTTTCGCGCCAATATCGGCGCCAAGTTCGGCGATTGCGGCGATATCGACGATCGACAGCAGCGGGTTGGTCGGCGTTTCGACCCAGATCAGCCGCGTCTGCGCGGTCACGGCGGCGCGGACCGCGTCGAGGTCCGACAGCGCAACGGGGGTGTGCTGCACACCCCACCCGCTGAACACCTTGTCGATCAGCCGGAATGTCCCGCCGTAGGCGTCGTCGGGGATAATCACATGGTCTCCGGGGCGCAGCACCGCCCGCAGCACACAGTCGCCGGCGGCCATCCCGGAGCCGAAGGCCCGGCCGAATCTGCCGTCCTCGACGGCGGCCAACGCGGTCTCCAGCGCGGTCCGGGTCGGGTTGCCGGTGCGCGCGTAGTCGAATCCGCTGCGCAGACCACCGACCCCGTCCTGGGCGAAGGTGCTGCTGGCGTAGATCGGCGCGTTGACCGCGCCGGTCAACGGATCAGGCCGGTAGCCGGCATGGATCGCCTTGGTGGCGAGCCCGGCGTTGTCGAAGTGTTCGCTCATCGACGATCAGCCTAGCGATCGCGATCGAGTCGGCCGCGGCGCGCTAAGACCCGCCCGGAGGTGCTGCGAAGCCCGTTGAGCGCCAACGTGATGGCGGCGGCTACTGCAATTCGTAGTCGGGTGTCCCATCGGGCGCGGTCTCCTCCAGTGGCAGGCACACCGTGGCCATAACCTTGTCGGCCAGCGTTTGCCGCTTGGCGGTCCACAGCGGAAACAGGTAGCCGGTGTAGAAGGGGACGGCGTCGACGACATGGGTGATCTGGCGCAGCACGGACAGACCGAAACCCAGTGGCTGGCCGGTGTTCTCGCTGACCACTTTGAACTTCAGCACCGACTTGCCGATGCTCGAACCGGTGGTGCCCTGACGGTAGCCGTAGTTCCAGACAACATAGACCAGGCCGAGTAGTACGGCCCCCCACATCACCGTCACACCCACGGTGGAGTACCCAATGGAGCAGATCTGGTTGACGTCGTACTGAGAGGTTTCGGTCAGACAGGCGGAATAGACCGAGTTCTGCAGAACCAGCCAACCGACGCCGAGGATGACCGCGAAGGGCAGGGTGTCGATCAGGTACGCCCCGACCCGGGTGACCCACGGTGTGTAGGCCTGCTGCGGCAGACCGCGGATTACCGGCCCGGGGGGCGGCGGCGCGAACCCGCCCGCCGGCGGGGGCGGCGGCGGGTAGTCGCCACCCCCCGGCAGCGGAGGCGGTGGTGGCGGCGGCTGGTCGGTCATCGGCGGCTTTCCCCTTGCGCAGTATTTGCTGGACTGGGCGGCATTACGGTACCCGAGAACTTGGGCCGGCAAGCTGCCTGCGTGCGCGCCTCACGCGTCCGCGTTTGCGGCCGCCGTCGGTATGCCGCGCCACCAGCCCGGTGGTTTGCTACCCGAAGTAATTTGCCTGTTGGTCGTCCCGCTACTTGCGTGGCGCGCCATCGGAGAGGAAACCCAGCAAGTCATAACGGGTGATGACCCCCACCGGTTTGCCCTCCTCGACGACCATGACGGCGTCCAGGTCACGTAGCGCCTTGGCGAGCGAGCCGACCAATTCGCCGGCCCCGATGATCGGCAGCGGCGGACTCATATGCGCCCCAACGGCATCGGCCAGATTCGCGCGGCCCTCGAAGACGGCGGAAAGCAGTTCGCGCTCAGACACGCTACCGGCCACCTCGCCGGCCATCACCGGCGGCTCGGCGCCGACGACGGGCATCTGGGACACCCCGTACTCGCGCAGGATGCCGATCGCGTCGCGGACCGTCTCCGACGGGTGGGTGTGCACCAAATCCGGTAGCGCACCGGATTTCCGGCGCAGCACCTCTCCCACTGTCGGCTGTTCGATCGAGCCGTCCAGCCTGGTGCGCAGGAACCCATAGGACGACATCCAGGCGTCGTTGAAGATCTTGGACATGTAGCCGCGGCCGCCATCAGGCAGCAAAACCACGATCAGCGCGTCCGGCCCGGCTTGCTCGGCCACCTTCAGCGCGGCCACCACCGCCATACCGCACGAGCCGCCGACGAGCATGGCCTCTTCCCGGGCCAGCCTTCTGGTCATGTTGAACGAATCGGAATCGGACACCGCGATGATCTCGTCGGGGATGCTGCGGTCGTAGGCCGCCGGCCAGAAGTCCTCGCCTACCCCTTCGACGAGGTAAGGCCGGCCGCTGCCGCCGGAGTACACCGAGCCTTCCGGGTCGGCGCCGATGACCTGCACTGCGCCACCCGAGACGTCCTTGAGGTAGCGACCGGCGCCGGTGATCGTGCCGCCGGTTCCGATGCCGGCGACGAAATGGGTGACCTGACCGTCGGTGTCGGCCCAGATCTCCGGGCCGGTGGTCTCGTAGTGGCTCGCCGGGCCCTGGGGATTGGAATACTGGTCTGGCTTCCAGGCACCGTCGATTTCGGTGACCAACCGATCGGACACGCTGTAATAGCTGTCCGGATGCTCGGGCGGTACCGCCGTCGGGCATACCACCACTTCAGCGCCGTAGGCGCGCAACACGTTCTGCTTGTCCTCGCTGACCTTGTCGGGGCAGACGAACACGCACCGATAACCGCGGTACTGGGCCACCAAAGCCAGGCCGACGCCGGTGTTTCCGGAGGTGGGTTCGACGATGGTGCCGCCCGGCTTCAGCTGGCCACTGGCCTCGGCGGCGTCGATCATCTTCACCGCGATCCGGTCCTTGCTGCTCAGGCCGGGGTTGAGGTATTCGACCTTGGCGACGACCCTGCCGGAACCCGGCGGAACGACCGAGTTCAGCTGAACTAGTGGAGTATTCCCGATGAGTTCACTGATGTGGCGCGCGATCCGCATGCGTTCATCGTCTCAGGTGCGGCCACGCCGCGGGCGATCGGCACTAGCCGGTGGCTTCGCGGATGTACTCGCCGATCTGCCGCAGCGAGCGCGTCGCCTCGGGCACGACCGGCGCGGCGAGCTGGAAGTCGTGTATCTGGCCGGGCCAGACCCGAACCTCGGCCGGCACGCCTGCCGCCGCCAACCGACGGGCCGCCACCCGCGCGTCGTGCAACAGCACCTCGGATCCCGATACGTGGATCAACGTCCGCGGCAGGCCCGGCTCGACGTGGTCGAGCGGCTCGTAGAGTTGCTCGGGCTTTCCGTCGACAATGTGCTTGCCTGCGGCGTCGGCGACCAGCGCGATCAATGCATCGAATGCCTTCGACGGGAACATCGCATCGGTTTTGATGTTGGGATGTGACTGCTTGGGCTCTTTGGCCAGTTGCAGCAACGGCGAGATCGCCACCAGCGCAGCCGGTTCCTCGTGCAGCTGCTGAAGTCGTTGCGCCAGTGCAAGAGCGAGATAGCCACCGGCGGAGTCACCGGCCAACACGATCTGTTCCGGCGAGTAGCCGCGCAGCCGCAGCCAGCGGTAGCCGTCGTGGCAGTCGTCCAACGCCATGCCGACCGAATGCTTCGGGATCAGCCGGTAGTTGACCACCAGCACCGGCGAGTCGGCGAATTTCGACAATGCGTTGACGACTCTGCTGTGCGAGTTAACCCCACAGGTCAAGAACGCGCCGCCGTGCAGATAGAGCACCACCCGCCGCTTGCCGTCGGCCGGCAATACCCCGGGCGCGCGCACCAGTTGCGCAGTCGCGTTTGGCAATTCGACGGTCGCCCGGACGGTTCCGGGTGCCGGAAGCAGCACTCGTGACGCGAAGTCAATGAGGCCGAACGGCCACGGCAGGTTCGGGACGTGGCTGCCCACAGCCAAAACCGGCCGGATGGTCAGACGGCATGCCAGCGACGCGAGCATTGCGGGAAGGCTTGGGCCGCTTTCGATGACCTCGACGGGTGCGCCATCGCTGACGGGAAATTTGCGCGCCCGCCGCGCATCACGGGCATGAAGGGCATTTCGGGGCGCGCCCGAAACCTTGCTAGGTGCGGTCATGCTCAACACTTCCTACGTCGTTGTAGTCAGTCGACGAAGTAGCGGAGCATCAGGTTCAACTGCTACCCCAAGGGGTGTACGTGACCTAGCACTCAGCCAACCTCGCAAACTTAGCTTGACACGTGTAAGAAGTTCAACAATCAAAGAGTCAGATTCGATACCACAATTGATCCATCCCGTAATCGTGTCGACCCGCGACTCCCTGAACACCGGCCGCCGGCGACATAAACTGATCGCGTGGTACTACGCCCTCCGCGGGGTTCGATGGTTGCGCTAGCCGCCGCAGGCGCGCTGGCGTCGACCGGCACCGCCTATTTGGGCGCGCGGAACCTGCTGATCGGCCAGGCCGCCAAAGCACGCAGCGTCATCCCGAAATCGTGGGACGTCCCGCCGCGGGCTGACGGCATCTACGCCCCGGGTGGCGGTCCGGTGCAGCGCTGGGAACGCGGGATGCCCGTCGACCTGCACCTGATGATCTTCGGCGACTCGACGGCAACCGGGTACGGCTGCCGCATCGCCGACGAAGTTCCCGGGGTGCTGATCGCTCGCGGGCTCGCCGACAACAGCGGCAAACGCATCCGGTTGAGCACCAAAGCGATCGTCGGCGCCACGTCGAGGGGCTTGTCCGGCCAGGTCGACGCCATGTTCGTGGCAGGTCCGCCGCCGGACGCCGCGGTGATCTTGATCGGCGCCAACGACGTGACCGCGCTCAACGGCATCGGCGCCTCCGCGCGGCGGCTCGGCGCGGCGGTGCGGCGGCTGTGCGCCAGTGGCGCAGTGGTCGTCGTCGCCACCTGCCCCGATTTCGGCGTCGTCAAAGCCATCCCGCAGCCGCTGCGTTGGACGGTACGCACCCTGGGTCTGCGGCTCGCCCGGGCCCAGGCCGGCGCCGTAAGGTCGGCCGGCGGCGTGCCGGTGCCGCTGGCCTCGTTGGTCAACGATAAGTTTCGGCGTGCGCCCGAGCTGATGCTGTCCGAAGACCAGTTTCATCCGTCGGCTGCCGGATATGCGCTGGCCGCGAGCCAGTTGCTGCCGGCGCTGTGCCAGGCGCTCGGCGAGTGGGCCGGCGAGCCGGCCCTGGCGTCGGCAACCGGCACCGAGGCCGGTCCCGGCAATTTGACGCTGAGGCTGCTATCTCGGCTCTGGCGCCGGCCCACAACAGGCGTGCCAGCACCCATCGTCGTATCTGCCCCCGGCTAGATCGCGGGCATCGTCGCCGGGCTCGATCCGATTGCCCGGCTCCTCAACGGGCCGCTCCGCGGCCCGCATCGTTGCCAGGCTCGATCCGATTGCCCGGCTCCTCAACGGGCCGCTCCGCGGCCCGCATCGTCGCCAGGCTAGATTCGGGGCCAGACCACACCCCACCGAGGAGCCGTTATGTCGGAAGCCGTCATCGTCTCAACCGCCCGTTCACCGATCGGGCGCGCCATGAAGGGGTCGCTGGTCAGCATGCGGCCCGACGACCTGGCGGCGCAGATGGTGCGCGCCGCACTGGACAAGGTGCCCGCGCTGAACCCGCACCAAATCGACGACCTGATCTTGGGCTGCGGCCTGCCCGGCGGCGAGCAGGGCTTCAACATAGCCCGCGTCGTCGCCGTCCAACTCGGCTACGACTTCCTGCCCGGCACCACGGTCAACCGGTACTGCTCGTCGTCGCTGCAGACCATCCGGATGGCCTTCCACGCGATCAAAGCCGGTGAAGGCGACGCGTTCATCTCGGCCGGCGTGGAGACGGTCTCCCGGTTCGCCAAGGGCAACTCCGACTCCTGGCCCGACACCAAGAACCCGGTGTTCGACGAGGCCCAGCAACGCAGCGCTGCCGCGGCCGAGGGCGCCGACGATTGGCACGATCCCCGCAAGGACGACGCGGTGCCCGATATCTACATCGCGATGGGACAGACCGCGGAAAACGTGGCCATCCTGACCGGGATCAGCCGGGAAGACCAGGACCACTGGGGCGTGCGCAGCCAGAATCGGGCCGAAGAGGCGATCAAGAGCGGGTTCTTCGAGCGGGAGATCGTTCCCGTGGCCCTGCCCGACGGCACCACGGTCAGCACCGACGACGGTCCGCGACCGGGAACCACCTACGAGAAGGTCAGCGAGCTCAAACCGGTGTTCCGGCCCAACGGCACCGTGACCGCGGGCAACGCCTGCCCCCTGAACGACGGCGCCGCTGCGGTGGTGATCACCAGCGACACCAAGGCCAAAGAACTCGGCCTGACCCCGCTGGCCCGCATCGTGGCCACGGGGGCGAGCGGCCTGTCCCCGGAGATCATGGGCCTCGGACCGATCGAGGCGAGCAAGAAGGCGCTGGCCAATGCAGGCATGTCGATCAAAGACATCGACCTGTTCGAGATCAACGAGGCCTTCGCGGTGCAGGTACTGGGCTCGGCCCGCGAGCTGGGCATCGACGAGGACAAGCTGAACGTGTCCGGCGGTGCGATCGCCCTGGGCCACCCCTTCGGCATGACCGGTGCCCGCATCGCCACCACGCTGCTCAACAACCTGCAGACCCACGACAAGACGTTCGGGCTGGAGACCATGTGCGTGGGCGGCGGCCAGGGCATGGCGATGGTCATCGAGCGGCTGAGCTGACCGCAGCCGGGCACGAAAAAAGCCGGCACGTCAACGCGTGCCGGCTTTTTTCTATCTCTAGTCGTTCTGTAGGTAACTGAGCAGGCGCAGGATCTCGATGTAGAGCCAGACCAGCGTCACGGTCAGGCCCAGCGCGATGCCCCAGGCCGCCTTCTCCGGGGCTCCGGCGCGGATCATCTGGTCGGCGGCGTCGAAGTCGATCAGGAAGCTGAACGCCGCCAGGCCGATGCATACCAGCGAGAAGATGATGGCCAGCGGGCCGCCGCTGCGCAGCCCCAGCCCCTCGCCGTGGCCGACGCCGAACATCCCCAGCACCAGGTTGCCGAGCATCAGGACGACCACACCGAACATTCCGGCGACGATCATCCGGGTGAACTTCGGGGTGACCCGAATAGCGCCGGTTTTGTAGACGACGAGCATCCCGACGAAAACCCCGAGCGTGCCCAGGATCGCCTGTCCGATCAGCACACCGGCGTTGGTGGTCGAGACCGAGAAGTGGGCCAGCAGGAAGGAGATGGCCCCCAGGAACAGCCCCTCCAGGCCCGCGTAGGTCAGCACGATCGCCGGGCTGTCCTGCTTGCGCCCGAAGGTGGCGATCAGCACCAGGGCCAGACCACCGAAGGCACCGATGAAGGTGAATGGGCCAGCCAGGGCCACATCACGCGCCACGAAGAAGTAGGAGACGACAGCCACCGCCGACAGCACCGCCAGGGTGATACCGGTCTTGGTGACGACGTCGTCGATGGTCAGCGGGCGAGAAACGCCTGCCCGCTGGTCGGCGTATGGAGCATAGGGGTCCGCCTGATGCCCATACTGAGTCGCGGCGCCCGCGACGCCAGTCCCGAACTGCGCGTACCCACCGCGCTGCTTGGGCAGCGAGCGAAATACCGGGTTACTAGTCTCCCGCACCGTCGGTTCCTCTCTTGGAGCTGTGACTTGGAGCTGTTCGAATAACTGATTAACGAACCGTAGTCCAGCCGTGTTCCCAGCGGAGAGGCTTTACGTGATCTGCGGCCGGACCTACTCGATATAAACCTTACCCGCGAGCGCTCCCATGCGGGTAACGATCTAGATTGCTGATCAAGTCGTGACCAGCAATCGACGAGGGATTCACGTGGCATTCACCGACGGGAGACGAGGCGCGTGACGGACGAATCCGACGAGGTGTTGAGTCGCGTCGAGGACGGTGTCGGTTTTGTGACGCTTAATCGGCCCAAGGCGATCAATTCGCTGAACCAGGGCATGGTGGATGAGCTGCGCGCTGTTCTGGCCGGTTGGGAGCGCGACACCGCGGTCGGTGCGGTGGTGCTCTCGGGTGCTGGGGAGCGCGGCCTGTGCGCCGGCGGCGATGTGGTGGCCATCTATCACAGCGCTCGTGCCGATGGGGTCGCGGCGCGGCGGTTCTGGCGCGAGGAGTATCTGCTCGACGGCCAGATCGGCCGCTTCGGTAAGACTTATGTGTCGCTGATGGATGGCATCGTGATGGGCGGCGGCGTGGGTGTGGGCGCACACGCGAACACCCGGGTGGTGACCGATACGTCCAAGCTGGCCATGCCCGAGGTCGGTATCGGCTTCATCCCCGACGTCGGCGGCACTTATCTGCTCTCGCGCGCACCGGGTTGGCTGGGTTTGCATGCGGCGCTGAGCGGTGCGCCGTTCTCCGGCGCGGATGCCATCGCACTGGGATTCGCCGATCACTTTGTCCCGCACGACAAACTCGACGCGTTCAGCCAGGCCATCGTCGCCGATGGCGTCGAGGCCGCGCTGGCCGCCCATGCCATCGAGCCGCCGCCGAGTTCCCTTGTGGCGCAACGTGATTGGATTGACCAGTGCTATGCCGGCGACACCGTTGCCGACATCGTCGCCGCATTGCGCGGCCATCACGCCGGGCCGGCCAACGACGCCGCCAACCTGATCGCCACCCGCTCGCCGGTCGCGCTGTCGGTGACGCTGGAGGCGGTGCGCCGCGCCGCCAAGCTCGACACGCTGGAAGATGTTCTGACCCAAGACTATCGGGTGTCATGCGCGTCGCTGCGGTCGCATGATCTGGTGGAGGGCATCCGGGCCCAGCTGGTCGACAAGGACCGCAACCCGAAATGGTCGCCGGCATCGCTGGGGCAGGTGAGCGCGGCCGACGTCGACGCCTACTTCGCACCGGTCGACGACGATCTGACGTTCTAGAAAGGCAGCTGAGTGACTGACAAGACTTACCAGACCATTCTGGTCGAGCGGGACGCGCGGGTCGGCACCATCACGCTGAACCGGCCGCAGGCGCTCAACGCGCTCAACAGTCAGGTGATGCATGAAGTCACCACCGCGGCAGCAGAATTCGATAACGATCCCGGCATCGGTGCGATCATCATCACTGGTTCGGCGAAAGCATTCGCCGCCGGCGCCGACATCAAAGAGATGTCGCAGCTGGGGTTCGCCGACGCTTTCGACGGCGACTTCTTCGCCCCCTGGGCCAACCTGGCCGCCGTCCGCACGCCGACGATCGCCGCGGTCGCCGGGCACGCCCTGGGTGGGGGCTGCGAACTGGCGATGATGTGCGATCTGCTGATCGCGGCTGACACCGCGAAATTCGGCCAACCAGAAATCAAACTCGGCGTGCTGCCCGGCATGGGCGGATCCCAGCGGCTAACCCGGGCGATCGGCAAAGCCAAGGCCATGGACCTGATTCTGACCGGCCGCACCATCGACGCCGCCGAGGCCGAGCGCAGCGGGCTGGTATCGCGGGTGGTGCCCGCCGACGACCTGCTCACCGAGGCCAACGCCGTCGCCACCACCATCGCCCAGATGTCGCGGTCGGCGGCCCGGATGGCCAAGGAGGCGGTCAACCGCGCGTTCGAATCCACCCTGACCGAAGGGCTGCTCTACGAACGGCGGCTGTTCCACTCCGCATTCGCCACCGACGACCAGACCGAAGGCATGGCCGCATTCATCGAAAAACGGGCGCCGAACTTCACCCACCGCTGAAGATGGTGTGATGAGCGAGCCCGCGATTGCCGAACCCACGCCAGCCGTCGCGCCGCCGCGCAAGAAACCGTGGTGGATTTGGCGCTACACCTTCACCGGCACCGCCGTCGGCCTGGTATTCCTGTGGTTTTCTCTGACGGCGTCGCTGTTGCCACGCGGGCCGCTGTTTCAGGGTTTGGTCAGCGGCCTGTCCGGCGCGATCGGTTATGGCATCGGTGTTTTCGCGGTGTGGCTGGTTCGCTACATGCGGTCAAAGGATTCCAGCCCGCCGGCACCGCGCCGGGCGTGGCTGATCCTGATCGTCGCCGGCGCGATCGGCATGCTCGCCATGATCATCTGGTTTCACGTCTGGCAGGACCGGGTGCGCGATTTGATGGGCGTCACGCACCTGAAGTGGATCGACTATCCGCTGGCCACCGCTTTGTCGTTGATCGTGCTGTTCGCCGTCGTCGAGCTCGGCCAACTCATCCGCCGATTGTTCCGCTTCCTGGATCTGCGGCTGGATCGCTTTGCGCCGCCGCGGGTTTCGGCCGTCATCGTGGTGTTCCTACTTGTGGCGCTGACGATCGCGTTGCTCAACGGCGTGGTGGTGAAATTCGCGATGCGGACCATGAACAACACGTTCGAGACGGTCAACAACGAAATGAATCCCGACACCGCCGCGCCGAAGACGTCGCTGCGTTCCGGCGGGCCGCAGTCGCTGGTGTCCTGGGAATCGCTGGGACATCAGGGCCGCATCTTCGTCGAGGGCGGGCCCACCGTCGCCCAGCTCACCGCATTTAACGGCGCCCCGGCGACCGAACCGATCCGCGCCTACGCCGGGCTGGAATCCGCCGACGGCATCACCGCCACGGCGGAGCTGGCGGCACGGGAGTTGCAGCGCAGCGGCGGGCTGCGCCGCGCCGTCATCGCGGTCGGAACCACCACCGGCACCGGCTGGATCAACGAGGCGGAAGCCGACGCGTTGGAGTACATGTACAACGGCAACACCGCGATCGTCAGCATGCAGTACTCGTTCCTGCCCAGCTGGCTGTCGTTCCTGGTGGACAAGAACAACGCTCGTCACGCCGGCCAGGCGCTGTTCGAGGCGGTGGACAGGCTGGTGCGCCAGCTGCCGGAAGCCCAACGCCCCAAGCTCGTGGTTTTCGGCGAAAGCCTGGGCTCATTCGGCGGCGAGGCACCGTTCATGACCCTCAACAACGTCCTGGCCCGCACCGACGGCGCGCTGTTTTCCGGGCCGACGTTTCAGAACACCACTTGGACCGATCTCACCGCTAGCCGCGATCGCGGCTCACCGGAATGGCTGCCGATTTACGACGACGGACACCATGTTCGGTTCGTGGCCCGTCCGGGCGACCTGGATCGCCCGAACGCCACCTGGGACCACCCGCGGGTGATATATCTGCAGCACGCATCCGATCCCATCGCCTGGTGGAATCCCGACCTGCTGTTCCGCAAACCCGACTGGCTGCGCGAGAAACGCGGCTACGACGTGCTGCCCGAGACCGACTGGATCCCGGTGGTGACGTTCTTGCAGGTATCGGCCGACATGGCGGTGGCGGTCGACGTGCCGCAGGGACACGGTCATGTCTACGTCGCGGACGTGGCCAACGGCTGGGCGGCAGTGCTGCAGCCGCCGGGTTGGACGCCGGAGAAAACCGCCAAACTGCGCCCGCTGCTGCGCGCCAGCGACTGACGTCGCGGGACTCGTCGCTGGGTGTGCGGGGGTTTCGAGTGTCTCAAAGTTGTTAAGCCTTGATGAATAGCTGTCGCATCGACCCATTAAGTGGAAACATCAGCGGTCCGGGGTCCGATGAGAGTTTGATATTCGGCACCCGGTGAAGGGAAGTGAGCTATGACTTGGACACGGTCATCCGGCGTCCACAGCAGCATCGCGAAGATCGCGGCGGCGGGGGTGCTTCTCGGCATACCCATCGCGGCCGCGAGCATCCCGGCATACGCGGCGCCCACGGGCATGCCGACTGTGCTTCCGGCGCCGCTGCCGGCGGATCCACCCACCAACGCGCCGGCGCCGCCTCCGCCGCCACCACCGGCCCAAGCGCAGCAGTCGTCCGAGGACTGGTGGGGTTACGGCGGCGGCGATCCCGGCGGTGGTGGCGGCGGCTAAGCCGGGCTAACGCCCGGCCAGCACCCCAGCAGCGGCCAGCGCGTGATAGCCACCGATGACGTCGGTGGCGCGCTGCAGGCCGAGGTCCTGCAGCGCGGCGGCCGCAAGGCTGGACGTGTAGCCCTCGGAACAGAGGATCACCCACTCCACGTCGTCGCCGATGGCCTGCGGCAGCCGGGCGTCGCTGGTGGGGTCGCACCGCCACTCCAGCACGTTGCGTTCGATCACCAAGGCCTTCAGCGCCGCGGGCACCTCTCCTTCCCGCGTGCGCTGCGCCTGCGGCCGGATGTCGACCAGCAGCGCACCGCGATCCAGCGCGGCGGGCACCTCGTCGGCGGCAAGTCGGCGCAACCGGGCGCGGGCCGCATCCAGAACCTGATCGATGCGACTCATAAATTCTCCGGTTGGTCGGTCAACTCGGTCCGCTTGCGGCGCAACGTGTTCTGCCGAGTGACGTCGTAGTACGACATCACGGTCAGCGGCGGCGAATACGCGTGCACGCTCAGCGTGGGTCCCTGAATTTCGATAGCCGGCGTCACCGCAGCGACGGTCGGGGCCCACACCACGTCATGCACCCAGCCCAACGGGAACCCGGCCTGGTCGCCGGCCTCGAGACCCCGGCGCCGCAATCGCTCGCCGTCCCAGCGGAATTCATCGAGCGACCCGGACAACAACGTCAGCGCGCCCAGTGATCCACCGTGGTCGTGCAACTCGGTGCGATGCCCCGGCGCCCAGCTGATCAGCCAGATGTCGACTTCGTCGTCACCGTGCAGCCGAGCAAACCAGCGGTCGTCGGTGGGTACGCCGGCCGGCGGGACTAGATGGTCGTAGCGCCCGCGAAGCACCTCGTCGGTGGTTTGGTCGGTGATGTGCAACAGGTCGGCCAGCCGCAGCCGGGTGGGGCCGGACACCGATCGGACGGCCGAGGGGTGGGACAGGACGCGATCGGCAACAAGGTTTGAAGAAACCATGAGAGAACTCCAGAACGAACGAGCGGATCAGGGGGCGGCGGCAAATCAGTGCCGACAACACTCCCAAAATCGAGTTCGCTGGGTCACGGCGCTCAGTGTTGCATAGATTGACTGGGTGCGCTGGCGCCCATGTCGCCCCCTGGTGTGGAGCGCGGCTGCCGTCGTGGCCGTCGTGCCGGCGGCGGCGGGCTGCGCGGCAGGCGACAACACGGCGACGCCGACGTCGGTAACCGCATCCGGCGGGCCCGCCACCAAGGAGGCTGCGGCGACGGTGCCGCCCGGCGTCGTCGCTCTCTCGCCCGCGGGCGTCACGACCAAGATCAACGTGCCGGCGAAATCAACCGAAGAGGAGTATTTCCAGGCCTGCCATGCCGCGAAGGTATGGATGCAGGGCAAACGAGGCGAACGCCAGGCGTTGATCGAGGCCTACTTGGCGGCGGTCCAGGCCCCAGGGGTCAGCGGCCCGGGCACCTGGAACACCCCGTGGGCCGCGCTGCCGCTGGCTCGCCAGGCGGGGGTGATCGTCGCGGCCGCAGCGGCCGCCAACGACGAGTGCGGCTGACGCCGAGCCGGCCGGCGATCGCAATTCGGATCACGGCTGACAAAACCCGTCCGCACCGGAAAATGAAGACATGGCCGACATCGATCTCCGCGGCGCCGGGGATTCGTCGCGGCCCCGAGTCGCGTTGGCGCTCGGCAGCGGCGGCGCGCGCGGATACGCCCACATCGGGGTGATCCACGAACTGCGCGACCGCGGATACCAGATCGTCGGGATCGCCGGTTCGTCGATGGGCGCACTGGTCGGCGGATTGCAGGCGGCGGGACGGCTCGACGAGTTCGCCGACTGGGCGCGGTCGTTGACGCAGCGCGCCATCCTGCGCCTGCTGGATCCGTCGATCAGCGCGGCCGGTGTGCTGCGAGCCGAAAAAATTCTCGACGCGGTGCGCGACATCGTCGGTGCGGCCACCATCGAGCAGCTGTCGATCCCCTACACCGCGGTGGCGACCGATCTGTTGGCCGGCAAGTCGGTGTGGTTGCAGCGCGGGCCCGTCGACGAGGCCATCCGGGCGTCGATCGCCATCCCGGGAGTGATCGCGCCGCATGTCGTCGACGGTCGGCTGCTCGCCGACGGCGGGATCCTCGATCCGCTGCCGATGGCGCCGATCGCGGCCGTCAACGCCGATCTGACCATCGCGGTCAGCCTGTCCGGCAGCGATTCCGGTGGCGACCCAGAGCCTGAGCCCCGACCCACGACCGAGTGGCTGAACCGCATGCTGAGCAGCACATCCGCGCTGTTCGACACCGCTGCCGCGCGTTCGCTGCTCGATCGGCCTACCGCACGGGCGGTGCTCAGCCGGTTCGGAGCCGGGGACCCCGATTCCGACATCGAGGCCGTCGAGACGGACGCCGACGAGGAACCCGACGTACCGAAGCTCGGCGGTTTCGAGGTGATGAACCGCACCATCGACATCGCCCAGGCCGCGCTGGCCCGCCACACCCTGGCCGCCTACCCGCCCGACTTGCTGATCGAGGTACCGCGATCGGCCTGCCGCGGCTTGGAATTCCACCGTGCGGCCGAGGTGATCGACACCGGCCGCGCACTGGCCGCCCACGCGCTCGACGTCATCGAATCGCCCGACCTCGACGCCCCCCGGAGGGATCAGCCATGACACGTCAGGCTTCACCGGACGCCCCCGCACCGGACCGGCCGTGGCGACGGCCCGGTGCCGCCCGCTATGCGCTCGCGCGGCTGCGCGGTCTCGCGCGAGCGCCGGCCGACGTCTATCCGGCGCAGGCTTCCGCGCTGGCGACCGACAACAACGTGGCGGTTCCCACCCGCGACGGAACAGTGTTGCGCGTCAACGTGTATCGGCCACCCCATGGCGGCCCGTTCCCGGTCCTGCTGTGCGCGCATCCCTACGGCAAAGACGAACTACCCACCAAAAAGAAGCGTGGCCGCGGTTATTCGGTGTCCATCCAGTACCGGGTGCTGCGCCAACCGACGCGACCGCGGTTTTCCGACCTGACCGGCTGGGAGGCGCCTGACCCGGTGTGGTGGACGGCGCACGGGTTCGCGGTAGTCAACTGCGATCTGCGCGGTGCCGGTCGATCCGAGGGAGTGTGCTCACTGCTTTCCGATCAGGAAGCCGAGGATGTCTATGACCTGATCGAGTGGGCCGCAACGCAACCGTGGAGCACCGGCGCGGTGGGCATGATCGGCGTCTCGTATCTGGCCATCTCACAGTGGAAAGCGGCCGCACTGCGACCACCGCACCTCAAGGCGATCGTCCCGTGGGAAGGATTCACCGACGCCTACCGCGACTTCGCCCGCAGGGGCGGCATCAGAGAGACCGGCTTCCTCAAGATATGGAGCCGCGGCCTGAGGGCCGCGCGGCTGAAATACAGCCTCAACGACGAAAACACCAAAAGACCGTTGCGCGACGAGTGGTGGCAGGCACTGGCGCCCGACTTACCGAAAATCGAAGTGCCGGCACTGATTTGCGGCAGCTTTTCCGACAACAACCTGCACAGCTGCGGGTCGGTGCGCGCCTTCGAGCAGATCAGTTCGCCGCAACGCCATCTCTACACCCACCGCGGCGGCAAGTGGTCAACGTTCTACTCTCAGGCGGCGCTGGACACGCAGTTGGCGTTCCTCGACCGGCATCTCCGCGGTGGGACGGGCACACCGCAGCCGAGGGTCCGCCTGGAGGTTCGTGAGGACCGCGACGGTATCGTCGAGATTCGCGAAGAAATCGACTGGCCGCTGCAGTCGACGATCTGGACAGCGCTGTACCTCGGCGGCGGCGGACTCGCCAGTCGCGCGCCCAAACAAGCCGGCTGCATCGCGTTCGATACTCGTTCCGGCGGAGCACGATTCGGCTGGACGTTGGATGCCGACACCGAGATCACCGGACCGATGGCGGTACGACTCTTCGTCGATGTGCGGGACAGCGACGACGTCGACCTTTTCGTCGGTGTCGAGAAGTGGCGTGGCCGGGTGTATGTGCCGTTCGAGGGCTCCTACGGCTTCGGCCGAGACCGAATCACGTCGGGTTGGCTGAAGGCATCGATGCGGGCACTCGACGAGGCCCGCTCGCGGCCGTTTGAATCGGTGCCGGCCCTGGACCGACGTGACCCGGTGCAAGCGGGGCAGATCGTGCAGGTCGACATCCCACTCGGGCCGTCGGCGACGCTGTTCCGGGCCGGCGAGCAGCTTCGGCTCGTCGTCGCGGGCCGGTGGCTGTGGCCCCGCAACCCACTTACCGGCCAATTCCCGTCGGCCTACGAACCCGGCCCACATTGCAAATGCGCCCTGCACTGGGGACCGAATCACGCTGCCCGGCTGCTCATTCCGGTGATCGGCTAGGTATCTCCTACGCCGAGGAAGGCGGCGACACCGGCCGCCTCGCGCCGGCCCTGCGCACGCCCCGCCTCCGCCGAACCGATGCGGCAGCGCGGATCCAGCGGGTTGGACCCGAAGGCCGCCAGCGACGTGTGATCGGCGAACACCCCTAACGCCGTACCACCAAACGCCGCGATCTCGGCGACAGGTCCGGCGCCGAACGGCGACGGCGCCGACACGCCCGCGGGCGCCAGCACCACGGCCACGTCACAGTCGTCGGCGACGTCCAGGTTGATCGTGCTGCCGATCCCGCCGTCAATGTAGCGCCAGTCGCCGATCGTCACCGGCGGCCATGCTCCCGGTACCGCGCAACTGGCCGCCACCGCGTCGACCAGGTCGACACCCGAATCGCGGTCGAACACAACAAGTTCGCCCGTTGCGATGTCGATGGCGGTGACGCGCAAAACCCGGTCGGGCCAGCCGTGCGCCGGCAGTCGCTGAGCGATCACGTCGCGCCGGACCGGCTCGGCCACGGTTTCGGTTGCCAGCGCGACTGCCCCGATCCGTTGCCGCTTCTGCGGCACCGTGGCGTCGGGTTGCGACAAGGCGGCCAGGAAGAGGTCGGTGACCGCGTCGACCCCGACGCCCGGATCGATCTCCGCCGACTCTTCCCGGACCTGCCGCGCGAACAGGTCCTCGAGGCCCATGCCGCTGCCGATCTGAGCGACCACCGCCGAGCCGGCCGAGGTGCCCACCAGCACATCGGAATCCAGCAGCGCCCGTGCCGCGGCAGCCGACTCGTCGGCGATCCCCCGCAGAATGCCCGTCTCCCAAGCGATTCCAGCCACACCGCCGCCGCCAAGCACCAGCGCTCGTTTGGTAGTCACGCCGACGCAGTGTGCTGCGCCGCCTGCGCCGTCGCGTTCAGATCCTCAGGGCGCAGCTGGTGTCGAGGCGGATCCGGCAATACCACGTCACTGGTGATCTGCAGCGTGGAGTCGACATGGACCAGCTCGCCCGGTACCAGCAGCCGCCATCGCGGATCGTCGTCCATCCGCTCGCTGGCGAACACCACCGACGGCCGCGACCGCAGATGGTCGCTGTCCGCGCGAATGCGATTGGTGCGCAGATGGAATCGGTGATCCTCCGGGGTACCGCGGCGGTCCAATATGTAGAGCTTGTTGGGATCCGGGTAACGCAGTGCCCACAGATCGGTGGCGGTGCTCAGCAACACGTTGACGGCATAGATCGGGACGTTTGCGGCCAGCCAGCCCAAGGCGTCAATCAAGCCGCCCCGCACATCGCCGCCACGCGCCCGGATCGAGGCGGTGATCAACGCGAACACCCGCTCGGAGTCGGTCTGCCCCAACACCAGGTCAGCAGTGCCCATTTCACGCAGCCGCTGGTCGAGCACGTCGAGGCCCTCCACCACGCCGTTGTGCGCCAGGATCCGGTTGTCTTGCAGGAACGGATGGGTGTTGACCACGTCGTGGGATCCGGTAGTCGCGTACCGAACATGCGCGATGAACGTGGTGCCGGTCATGTCGTGGGCTTCGGTGGCGAAGTCGGCGTCCTGCCAGGCGGCGATCGGCTGCTTGAGTATCTGCGGGTGCCCCTGGCCGTCGAAGACGCCCAGCCCGGTGCCGTCCGGGTTTTTTCTGCTCTGCTCGGCGAGGTTGTCCGGAGCGTCCAGCAGCCAAAACGTCGCGGTGACAACGTTGGTCCCGGCGTGCAGCCCGAAAAGTCGGCACATGGTCAGCCCTTCAGCAGCGTTGACAGTGTTTCCAGCGATTTGCGCGCGTAGCCCTTCCACAGCTGGCCCAGCACCGGCAGCAGCGGCGCGGTGAGCGCCGAGCGGGCGTGAATGTTCCAGCGCCAGGTGACCTCGGTCGCGCTTCCGCTCGGGGTGAAGCGCCATTCGCCGTCGGCCCGCCCCACCAGCAATCCCAACGGGCCGGTGACCCCGGTCAAGGCGTAGCCGAACGAATGCGGCGGGTCCAGGCTGGTCAGCTCTTCGTGGAAGCTGCCGCTGGGGGTCAGCATCACCACGCGGGTCTGCCCCGCGGTATCCCACTCGCCGGTCTGATCGCGGACTTCTTTGATCGGCCCGATGGGCCCGTACCAGTGGCTGAAAATCTTCGGCAGCGGCAGCGGCAACGTGCCGGCGAAGGCCTTCTCGACATCGACAGGGATGACGCGGGACTGCTCGACGGCCAAGGAGCTTGTCATGACCGCAGGCTACCGCGACAGCCCGGGCGCGGCCCGCGCGGTGATCAGCGGCAGGTCGAAGAAGCTCTGGATACCGGCCGGGGCCGCACACGTCGCCGGGACGGCGTTGACGCAGTGCGCCGCGGTCGCGACGATGCCGGGGTTGCTCTTCAGCCCGGCCTCCACGCTTTCCGGCTGCCAGCCCTTGATCGTGATGAAGGCGTCCGGGTTGCCGCGGACTTCGATTTCGTAGCGCTCCCCGGCCGGGCCGAACGACCAAGGCGGATCGAGGTTTTCCTCGCCCATCAACCAGTTCACCGTGATCCGGACGACCACCGTATCGCCGACCAACGCCTCCCAGTGGAAGCGGCGCCCGGCGACCTGCCCCGGCTCGATCTCCCCGATCGGCGAGTCGATCGGCGCGCTGGCCACCGCGATCTCCTGCGATGTGCGGATCTCGGGTTCGGCGGCGAAACCCAACCGGTCGACGCACAGCCGCACCGACTGGATGAATCCGCCGTCAAGAATTTTCTGCATCGGTCCGGTCAACGCGCTGTCCGGTGTCCCGCCGAAACCCATCACATAGCGCAGCACATCCGGCGCGCCATAGGTCCGTAGGTCGGAAAACTCTTCGGAGCGAACGAAAGTGACACCGGTGGACATCACCGAGAGCAGCAACGGGAACAGCTCGGTCGCCGCGCCCGGCCCGATACCGGCGCCGTGCAGAGTCGCGTTGCCGGCCTGCGCGGCAACCTCGAGCGGCGCGGCTTCCCGCTCGCCAGGGTAGAACCAGCCCACCGGCGTGACGACATTCTTTCCGGAGCGCAGCAGCGCCGCGACTTCGTCGGCATTGGGCAGCAGCGGCGCGTAGATCACCGCATCGGCGTCGAGCGCGAGGATGTCGTCGAGACTGTTGGTCGCGGTGACGCCCAGCGCCGGTGTTCCGATGATCTCGCCGACGTCCTTGCCGCTCTTGGCATCCGAATGCACCCAGCAACCCACGAGTTCGAGTTCGGGATGCTCAAGCACGCCTTTGATCGCGGCCACACCGACCGACCCCGTTGCCCATTGAATGACCCGCAGGCTCATGGCGCTCCTTCCCAGCGGCTAGTCTCGCGCCTCGCTGACCTGGTAGACGCCGTCGGCGTAGCGAGAACGGATGGTTTTCTTGTCGTACTTGCCGACACTGGTACGGGGAATTTCGTCGACGAAAGTCCAGCGTTCCGGCAACCACCACCGAACGACCTTGTCGGCCAGGAAGTTTCGCAGATCAGCGGCGCTGACGGCGGAGCCTTCTCTGGCGACGACAACGGCCAGCGGCCGTTCCTGCCAGCGCTCGTCAGGGACCCCGACCACGGCGGTCTCGATCACGTCTGGATGCGCGATCAGGCAGTTCTCCAACTCGACCGACGAAATCCATTCCCCGCCAGACTTGATCACGTCTTTGGCGCGGTCGGTCAGCGTGACGAAGCCTCGTTGGTCGATACGGCCAACGTCGCCGGTGCGCAGCCAGCCGGAGTCGAATTTCGACTCGTCGTGTCCCCGGTAGTAGGAACCGGTGATCCATGGACCGCGAACTTCCAGCTCACCGACGGCCTCGTTGTCGTTAGGCAGCACGTGCCCGCCGTCGTCGACGATCCGCGCTTCCACACCGCATAACGGTTGGCCCGCGGTCGCCCGAAACGTCCAGTGCTGGTCCTCGGGGGTGTCCGGCGGCGGCCAGGCCATGGTGGCCGTCGGCGAGGTCTCGGTCATGCCCCACAGCTGACGGATCTGGACGCCATGCCTGTCCTCGAAGGTGCGCATCAGCGACACCGGCACGGCCGAGCCGCCGCAGGCCACCTGCCGCAGCGACGACACGTCGTGGTTCGGGTCCTTTTCCAGGCAGTGCATGACGTCGTTCCAGATGGTCGGCACCGCGCCGGCGATGGTCGGTCGCAGCTTCTCGATCATGTCGATCAGCGACCTGGCGTCCAGATGGCAATCCGGCAGCACCAGGTCGGCGCCCGCCATCATTGCCCCGTACGGCAGGCCCCACGCGTTGGCGTGGAACATGGGCACGATCGGCAGCACACAATCGCTCGAGCCGATCCCCATGCCGTTGGCCGTACAGATCGCCATGGTGTGCAGGTAGCTCGAACGGTGGCTGTAGACGACGCCTTTCGGGTTGCCGGTAGTGCCGCTCGTGTAGCACATCGCGGCCGCGCAGTTCTCGTCGATGTCGGGCCAGTCGAACTCGGTTGATTCGCCGGCGATCACGTCGGCGTAACGCAGCACCGCCTTGCCCGAGTCGTCCAGCGCCGCGGTGTCGCCATCTCCGACCGCGATCACGGTGTGCACGGTGCGCAGGTCGGCCAGTACCGGCGCGAGCAGTCTGGCCAGTGACAGATCGACCAGAACCACCTGGTCTTCAGCCTCGTTGGCGACGTGCACGATCTGCCCGGGAAAGAGCCGGATGTTGAGCGTGTGCAGCACGGCACCCATCGACGGCACGGCCATGTACGCCGCCAGATGTTCGGCGTTGTTCCACATGAAAGTGGCGACCCGCTGGTCGCCGCTGATACCGACGCGCCGCAACGCGTTCGCCAGCTGCGCGGCCTGCTGAGCGAGTTGCGCGTAGGTGCACTCGCGGTAGCCGGTCCCGGTCGCGGTGGTGACCTTGCGTGCCCCGTGAACGCTGGAGGCGTGGCGCAGGATGGCGGCGATCGTCAGCGGGTAGCTCTGCATGGTGCTGTACATCGATGGACCGCCTTATGGTTCCGCCGCGTGCTCTCCCGGGCCGGCCCGCGTAACGGCCGCCCCGGTGGCGATCATCGCACGACCGAACAATCGCCTTGGCGGCGATGTGGTCCAGGCGCCTGCTAGACCGGCGTCGGCTCGAGGCCCAGCGGGTTCGACAGTGCCCACTGGAATGGGGCGGTGGGCACCTCGTCGGGCTTCGGCGCATCCGCCGGCGCGGTCGTCAGCACGGTGATCGCGCCGGCGTAGTCGCCGATGTACAAGCGGCTCCCATCCGGGCTCTCGGTCACGCATGACGGCTGCGCACCGACCACGATGCTGCCGATCACGTCGTGCGTGGAGGTGGACAACACCGTGACGCTGTGATCGCCGACGAGATATGCCCGCTGGCCGTCGCGACTCAGCGCCAATTGGGTCAGCCAGCCGGCGATCTCGCCGATCTTGTAGGTGTTGGCGACGGTGTGGGTCCGGGTGTCGACCACGTCGAGCACCGCACCGAAGTCGGGACCGCAACTGCCGACATATGCGGTGGCGCCATCCGCGCTGAGCGCGATATCCCGGATCGGCGAACCGATCTCGATGGTGTTCACCATGCGGTTGGACTGCGTGTCGATGACGACGAGTTCCGCCGCGAATGGTCCGTTGGCCGCGACATACAGCCGGTGCCCGTCCGGGCTGACGCGCACGCACTCCGCGGTGGTGCCGGCCGTCGCCGCGATGCCGATGGCGTCTTCGTTGCCGGTCGTGGTGTCGAGGATCGCGACATCGGCGCCATTGGCCGCAGTCCGGCTGGCGTAAAGGCGCTTTCCGTCCGGGCTGAGGGCCAAATCGGTCACGCTGAGCGCCACCTGGTGCTCCGCGACGACCTGATTGGCGTCGATGTCGAAGGCCAGAATCGAGTCATATGCCGGCGATGTCGTGCTGACGTAGGCACGGCCTTCCGGCGCGTCCGACACGGCGACGGCGAACGGTTCGTCAATGTCGACGACCGTTAGGTCGACCGCGCGACGATCGGTGTCGATCAGCGACACGCTGTCGTCGCCGTAGTGCGTCACCATCAGCCGGGTGCCGTCGGGGCTGACGGCGATCCCGCTCACGGCGCCTTGCTGCACGGCGATTTCGGCTTCCACCGTGAAGCCCGCCGGGTTACCGGTTTCGGCGAGCGGCGTCTCGGCCAGCTCTTGTCGGTTCGCACGGCTCACTTTGCTCACTGTGGCACCAGCCTCTTCTCGTTGGTCCGAGGTCAGCGGACGCTCGACACCCGAGCGGTGAAACGCTTCCGCCGGTCGAACGATTCCGCAACGCAAACCCGGAATCCTCGAATCAGGCGCGTAAGGCGCCGATTTCCGACGAGTCTACCGGCCGAATTCCGGCCTAAAAAGCGCAGTTTGACCGTTTGTTGCGGACGTCACGTCGGTGCCTCAGGCTGCCCTTAAGCAGTATTCGTCGCGCGTCGACTCCGGCCTTAAGCAGCAAACGAAACAGTAGGTCTCGCCAGGTGTTTCGCCACTTCCGCGAACCGGGAGCGGGTTATGACATGAAAATTTGTAATTAAGAGACTCTTAATCGTTTGGGGCGCAAACGAGGTCCAAATCACAGTGGCGCTGAAACCGAGCAAGACCGGCGGAGGCGGCGACGGCCGCCGGCCAATCCTGACTGATCACCCAAGAATCAGGGAGCCACACGCTGGGCGCCTCGCCCTGACGGTTCAGCCAACCCTGCGACCAAGCATTACATCGACGAACGTTTTATTGTTGCGGGATGAGCCAGCCGGCACAGGTCGATCCCAGCCGCTACGAAAAGATGTATCGCGATCAGCAGGTCGCACACGGCCTGCCGGCAGCCACACCTTGGGACATCGGTGGTCCGCAGCAGGTGGTAAAGCAACTTGTGGCGCTGGGGGCGATCAAGGGCGAGGTGCTTGACCCGGGTACCGGCCCGGGCCACCATGCGATTTACTTCGCGTCCAAGGGCTATTCGGTCACCGGAATCGACTCCTCACCGACCGCGATCGAGCGGGCGAAGGAGAACGCGCGGAGAGCCGGGGTGTCGGTGAACTTTCAGGTGGCCGACGCGATCAAGCTGGAGGGTCTGGAGAACCGTTTCGACACGGTCGTCGACTGCGCCTTCTATCACGTCTTTTCGGAGGTCCCGGAGGCGACGACGTCGTATGCGCGTGCTTTGCACCGGGCGACCAAGCCCGGAGCGCGGCTCTACATGTTCGAGTTCGGGCCTGGCAATATCAACGGCATCGGTGCGCCGCGGTGGGTGTCCGAGGACGACTTCCTAAAGGTGTTTCCCGACGCCGGTTGGGAGATCACGTATCTGGCGCCGGCCACGTATCAGGTCAACATGAGCTTGGAGGCCTTTGACGCAATGCTCGAGCGCAATCCCGACAAGGCTGAGGAGATCAAGGCGAGCGCTTTGTTGTTCCGGGTGATCCAGGCGATGCTGCCGAATGGACGGGCACACGCCCCGGTCTGGGAGATGCACGCCACCCGCATCGACTGATCGGCGATAAGGCTCACTTGCAGTTCAAGCTGGCGTGACCGTGCTGTATGCGGCGCTGGCAACGCCGCCGTTGACCAGCACACCAGCCGCGGCCGCATTAGTTGCGCCGTTGAGCGATGAGTTGAGTACCCTGGTTTGATCCGGCCACTCCCTCGAGAGGCTGCGACGACGGGGAGCAATACGCTCCTGGCGTTCCTGGTCGCACCAACGAGCCTCCTGACACCAACTGCGACCACACTGGAGTTAAACCAGGCGATGAACGACAACCACATGCCCGGAGATGGCAGCATGACTTCGCCTCCGCTGCACCACAAGGAGAGTCCGTTCTTCGCCGCAGACCGCGCCGCTTTTTGGCGCCAGCTTCACGAGCTGGGCCCGGTGGTGAAAATAGACAGCGGCGACCCGCTGCTGCACGGCTACTATCTGACCCGTCGGGACGACGTGCGTGCCGCGTTGCTCGACCCGCAAACATTTGCGTCGCCGCCGAAAACCTTTGCGATTCAGTTGTTCGGAGCCCCGCTTCCTCAGGTGCCGCTGTCCTGCGGTACGCGAGAGGAGCATGCCCGTTTCGGCAAGGTCTTGCATCCGCTCTTCAGCCCTAGAGCGTTGGCCCCCTTCGCTCCGGAGCTGCGGGCCCGGGCGGCGAAATTGGTCGACAAAATCTCTGCCAGAAGGCAGTGTGATGCAGTCGACGTCGCCGACACCTATGCGTGCCAAGCGCTGTTCATGGTGTGCGGGCTGCCGCCAGACGACGTTCGGGCGCACGAGATGACCAGGGCCGCGGTAATCGGCGACACCACCGGGCAAGCCCAACTTGAACTCGTCAGGTGGCTTAACACCAGCTTCGACGCCGGGCTGAGCGACCCCGAGCGGCCGCCCGGTATTCTGTGGCCGCTACTGGAACAACTCGTCGGTGATAAAGATTTTCCGCTCACCCAGGTCGAAGTGGCGTCGGTCATCCTTTTATTGTTCTCGGTTGCAGGCATTGAAATGGTAGCCTCGGCAATCACTTTCGCCCTTCTATATCTCGCACGCGACCCGCAACTGCGGGCCCAGCTGCGCGAGGACCCAGCACAGATCCCCGCGTTCGCCGAGGAGATCTTCCGTTTGGAGCCGCCTGGGCCGGCCATTCCGCGCATAACCACGAGAAAAGTCGAGGTCGGTGGTGTCGCAATCCCGCCGCTCAGTTCGGTGTGGCTGGCTCTGGAAGCCGCGGGCAGAACAAACGGCGGCGATGAGATATCGCGGGGCAGCAACGGTGAGGTCCGCCGCCAGCGCCACTGGGCATTCGGCGGCGGCATGCACAGATGCTTGGGCATGCACTTGGCTCGCCTTGAAATGGACGCGTTTTTGACCGAATGGTTGAACCGCATCCCAAATTTCGAACTCAAACCAGGCTTCACGCCGGCGGTCGTGCACAAACCCACCAGCGTCACTCACCTGCGCCGGCTAAAGCTGCGATGGTAGGCGGGACCGACGACGTGGACGACGCGGACCTGGAGACCCACATCAACGGGTTCCTGACGGCGCTCGGTGAACGTCCAGAGGAACTGATCCCGAGGCACTTAGCAGAAATCGAACAACCGAACCTGCAGGACGCTGAAGACTTCCGGCGCTACGTCAATGACCTCAAAATGCTCTACGGGCAAGGCTTGCTCGACATGTACAGGCGGATCGAGTCGCACGGCAACGCCATATGTCGGTTGACTGATGAAGCCGAGATAACCGAGCGGGTCCAGACAATTATGGCGTTAGTCGCGCTGGACGGCGAAGATGTCCCGAAAATTCTGGCGAGCTTTCAGGACGCCGCGAACCAGCTCAATCCTCTCGCGGTCGTACAGCTGTTCATGACAATTCAAGGTGCCAGTGCCGGCGGGCTGCCGCGTCAGGCTCAGCGAGACGCGTTGATACTTGACTTGACGACGTATTGCCTGACGCGCTTCCCACCGTCCGAAGATGATTGAAATCCCTGACTGCACTCGTCAGACGGTGGTGATGCAGAGTACTTCGTCGAGGCTGGCGGTCTGTAGCCCGGCGGCGGCTGCGCACTGTTGTAGTTCGGCGACGGGATCGGGGTTGGTGGTGTCGGTACGGCCGGCTCGACTTAGTCGTGCGGTGTCAAACATCGCCGGGCCGGTGGCCACTACGTAGCTCAGCACATAGCGGCCGGCGGCGGGCGCTCGGCGCACCGCCTGTTCGGGAGCGCTGGAGCCGGTGAGCGCGACCGCGTCGTCGAGGTTGATTCCGACTTGGAACACCTGTGTTTCGGCGTCGAGCACCGCGATGAGGCGCGCGATGAGATCCTCGGGGGCGAAAAACCGCCAGCCCTGCCCCATATGCAGCCAGTAGCGTCCGTGGATGTGTTCGCGGAGGTGGGTGCCGGGGACGTAGTCGGCAAACTCCAGGAACGTGTACCCCTCTTGCAGTATCGCGCGATCTTCGGCCGACAGGCCGGTGTCCACCACCAGGAAGCGTCCGACCCGTGACACGTCGGTGCAGCAGTGCAGAAACGAGTTCAGCGTCTCTTCGGTGGCAGCTCGATCCGCTCCGGCGACCACGCTGACGGTGACCTCGGCGTCGCGTGGTCCGGCGACGAGATTGTGCGCCAGCGCATCTGGGTATGACGATGCCGCCTCCAGCATGATCGGCACCGTCAAGTCTCGAATGCTCGCGATGCCTTGTCGATCACCGTCGGGTATGTCGCGGCGGGCCAGCAGGCGTCGCGCTAGCGTGAACGCTTCGGCTTGCTTGTCTATGTGGTACGCGCACACCAGCTGCTGAAAGGTTGTGCGCCACGCGTAGATGTCTGGGTGCGGGATCGTCATGTCGTCTTCGGGCAGCGGGATTTCGGCGGCGCGCTGGGCATATAGGTAGCCGGGCAGGCAGCGCTTCTCAGCGATGTAATGGCGGGCGATGTCGTAGAGTGGCTCCGCGCGGGTCGGTCGGAACTCCCATGCCCGCAGGTAAGCCTCGTGAACATCGGGCCACGGTTCACCGAGCATCTCCATCGATTGCGCGACCCGCAGCATCGCCCAGAAGGTCCCCTCGTCCGAGCCGCCGATCTCGATCATTCGCGCAAACCACTTGCGCGCGTTGGCAAAATCGCCTGCGTTGAAGTAGACCTGGGCCAGCATCGACACCTGTCGCACATCTTCGGAGTCGGGTGTCACCTCGGGCCGTAGAAGATTGATGAAACGCTGGTTCGGGTCCACGTCGCGGGGCACGTCGGCGGATTTCATAACACTGTCCGTGGCCGCTTTCAGTTGGGCCTCGGTGACTTCGAGGCCCAGCTCGTCGGCGAGGCGGCGGATCACATCGGCGGGCGCGGCGCGAAGCGCCTCGAAGTCAACCCTGACCGTCGTAGTGCCTTCTAGCGCTTGGTCGCGCGCGGCGATCAGATGCGCCGTTGACTCAGCCCGCTCCTGTTCGTCCTTCCACCATCCGAGTCTGTTCAGCGACGCAATCACGTTCGGTACCGGTCGGTCCACCACTACCGGCACAACCGGGCCCCAGGCGTCACGGATGAAATCCATCGCAACGCAGAGAAGTGGGTGCTTGACGCCAGGGCGACGCCCCGCAATACGGGCGGCACCGCGATGATTGTCAGCCCAAATGCGAAGTTGCGCCTCGAAAGAACGAGCATCGATTTGCAGCTGAGCGCCAGGTTCGGTGAAGGCCCGTACGCATAACTTGCTAAGGTGCGAGTCCTCCCAGGTCTCGTGTGGCCCGCGATAGGCCCACACGAAGTCTGCGCCCATGAATACGCCGAGGTGTTGCAGCACGCCGGCAACGGCTGATGTGCCTCCGCACCACGGGCCTAGCACCACAATGATCGGCTCAGCGGACGCCATGACTCCCTCCAACAGTCCCGAATGCCGGGAACGGTACCTGATGGTCCGTGGCCCCGCCTCAGTCGCGCAGGGCGTCACAACCGACTGCGGAGCATGTCATAGGGGTGCGGTGATGCTGTTCAGCATCGCGACCGTGGTCGCCGCCAGCAGCCGCTTGCGTCCAGCACTCCGACGAGAAGGAGGAGATACTGGCGCGTCTATTCACGCAACAGAAAAGGAGTTGTTTACTTTGAAACATATTGCCGCCGCAGCAGATTCAGCGAAAGCCATCGGTTCTCGAGCTGTCGTGCCCTATTGGCTTGCCTTAGTTCGTTTTATCCGCCCAAGCGGTTGGGTCGGTGCAGACGTTTGCCGGGTACAGGATCGAGCGGCTGCTCGGACGTCTAGGCACACCTTGAGTTAGGCTCCGCCGATGAAAGTGGTACTCGCCGGCTACGGAACTCGCGGCGATGTCGAGCCTTTCGCCGCCGTCGGTCGGGAGTTGCTGCGCCGAGGTCACGATGTGTGCATGGCGGTCGCGCCCGAGATGGTGGGGTTCCTTGAGTTGGCGGGACTTGCTGCGGTCCCCTTCGGCCCGGAGTCGCTCGCGGCCGTCCGCAACCGGATGATCGAGGATGCAGCCAGCGCGGTGGTAAACGAGAAGGAGTACCTGTCCCGGGCCATGGAGGAGTGGGGCACGACGCTGACGGCGCTGGCAAACGGGGCCGACCTGCTACTGACGGGCAGAATCGAGCAGGGGCTGGCCGCCAACGTCGCGGAGTATTACGGCATTCCGCAGGCGACGCTGCACTTCTTCCCGGGAGCGCATTCGCGCCAGATCGGCTGGGTCGGCGACACAATGGAGAAGGCTGAAGATGCTCATCGACGTGCACTGGGCCTGGCTGACGCGACGGGACCCTCTCCGCGATCCCTAGAGATTCAAGCCTACGACGCGCTCTGTTTTCCCGGGCTGGCAGCCGAGTGGGCGGACGGAGATGGTTGGCGGCCCTTCGTCGGGGCGCTGACGCTGGAGTTGCCGACCGAGGCCGACGACGAGGTCTTGTCCTGGATCGCAGAGGGAACGCCGCCGATCTACTTCGGCTTTGGCAGCGGCGTATGGCTCACATACCCCGCTCAAACGTTCGGCCTAATCAGCGTGGCCTGCGCGCGGTTGGGCGAGCGGGCGTTGATTTGCGCTGGGGCAAGCGACTTCGCCGATGCCCCGCATTCTGACCAGGTGAAGGTTGTGGGCGCGGTGAACCACGCGGCCGTTTTTCCGGCTTGTCGCGCGGTGGTTCATCAAGGGGGCGCCGGTACCACCGCCGCAGGCATGCGCGCCGGAATACCCACGTTGATCCTCTGGCACCCAATCAACGATCAGCAGATCTGGGCAGATGCTGTCAAGCGGCTGAAAGTCGGCTCAGGGCGGGCCTTCTCGGCCAGTAACCTGGGTTCGCTGGTCGCAGACCTGCGTTCCATCCTTGATCCGCAATGCATCACTCGAGCCCGTGAGGTCGCCGCCCAGATGACGAAACCGGCTGTAAGCGTTGCCAGCGCCGCCGATCTGCTGGAAGGCGCTGCCCGCGTGGGGCGCGTGGGCGCTTAGGCATCACCGCGAGTCACCGCCCGGTCTCCGGAACACTGCACCAGTCAGACGGCGGTGATGCAGAGTACTTCGTCGAGGCTGGCGGTCTGTAGCCCGGTGGCAGCCGCGCTTCGCGCGAGTTCGGTGATCGGGTCCGGGTCGGTTCCGCCCACACCGCCGGCCTGATGCAATCGTGCGGTGTCGAACATCGACGGGCCTTGGGCCACCACGCGCACACCACGGCGGCCTTTTAGCCGCTGGGATCAATTCTTGATCCATCGTTTAAATTCAGCCAATTCAGGTCAAAACGGCGGTCAAATACGTATGTTCCGGCATGGCCTAAACGCACCCAGGGCGCTGCATAAATCTTGAAACCGTGGCTGCGGGCCAGCCCGCAGAAATGATAATCTTCAGTTATCAGCCTGCCCGACTCAGGGTCGGTGGTGGTGGCGTAGTACTCCTTAATTGATCTTCGGTCCGGCGCATATTCGGGGACAACCTCGGATAGCGTGTCAAACACACCGCGCTTGATGAGCATAAATCCGGTACCTGCGGCCGCAACCTCCAGTAATCCATCAGGGTCGGCGGCAAAACTGCCAGCGGAGTCATCTAAGAGTTTCACGGCGAACAACCCTGCGTGGTTGCTTAACTCTTCCGGCGGCACGCCGGCCTTGACCGCTTGCGCCACACGCGCCCAGTCCACTTCTTTCTTGGGATATATCCCACACACGATGTCCCTATCGGCTATCAGCATGCTCACTATGTCCATGGCGTTAAACCCAATATCCGAATCGATCCACATCAAATGGGTGGCCTTGGATTCTAGAAATTGATGGGTCAAGACGTTCCGGGCATTCGGCACGAGGCTTTCACTCGATGTGACGGCGTACAACGAATCGACCCTGTTCCTCAGGAAGGTGGCGGGTAATTGCACCATTGACACGGTGTAAATCCCCGCAGCCATGCCGCCATACATGGGCGTAGCTATGAATACGGTTGGCGTGGACACATCGCTATCAAGGTTTTGTCCAGCTTCAGCATCAAGCCCCGAATGCCTACCAACCATCGCGCAACTATATGACGTCGACCGGCATGCCCGCTCAGCCACCAGAGCCATCGGTCAGAAAGTAATCGCATGAGAGCGAACGGCGACGTACGTCTGGCTTCAGCACAGGATGCCGCTGCGTGCCTGGCGATGTACCGACCCTGCGTCCAGAACACAGCCATCAGTTGGGAAATCGACGTCCCGACCGTTACTGAGACCGCTGCCCGCATCGGTGCGCTCCGCGCCACCCAGGAATGGCTCGTCCTCGAGCCAGATGATCAGATCATCGGCTTCGCGTATGGGCAGCCATTGAAGCGCCTGGCCGCCTTCCAACGGGCGACCGAGACCGGTATGTCGACATCGCCCATCACCGCGCCGGCGGAGGATGCGAGCTCTAAGGCTCACCAAGCCGGGGCTGCCGGCAAGCCTTCGCCCGCATCACCCAGCAACGGCTTTCATCGATCCTTCGGGCTCCAAGACGCCGGGCGATACCGCCGCGTGGCATGGAAGAACAACAGCTGGCCCGACGTGGCATGGATGCAAATAAATCTGCTTGACACTGGCGGCCTGGACCGCCTGGGCCGATTCGCTGATCCGCGGCCGGCGTCGTAAGGGCCGTTAGAAATCCGTAAAGACGTTAGGTCATCTGAGCGGGGCCGCACCGAGGTGGAGCTGTGGATGCCGCTGTCCAGTAAGAATACGCTTTGACCCAACTGAGAACAACCTGAGGCCACTCTGAGCTCGTTGCGCGGTCCCAGTCGTGCCCCCAGTCGGACTCGAACCGACACTTGGCGGATTTTAAGTCCGCTGCCTCTGCCGATTGGGCTATGGGGGCCAGCGACGAATGTAACGCGTGGCTGCTGAAACTCTAACCGGGCGCCCGAATCGCCCGGTCGGTGCTAGCCGTGTGTTAAAAGTTCCGCCCTGACGTTAAAAAGCCATTAACGGGGTATGCGCTCCCGCTCAGGTTACGCGAAAGTAGACGCGTGGAACCTCTGCCGGACACCAGCACACACTGACAGTGACCATCGTGGGCCGACCCCGCTGGAGGGGTCGGCCTCTTGCCACCCAGGAGAAATAGATGTCATATGTGACCACAGCGCCCGCTGCGATCTCGGCGGCGGCGACCCAGCTAGAAGGCGTCGGCAACTCGTTTGCCGCCGAGAGCGCGGGTGCCGCAACCCCAACCACGGCCATCTCCCCCGCGGCTGCCGACGAGGTGTCGATCCTGCAGAGCGGCGTGTTCTCGACCTATGGGCAGCTCTACCAAACGGTCAGCGCACAAGCCCAGGCCGTTCACCAGCAGTTCGTGAACACCCTGCAGCAATCCTCGGGCTCCTACCAGGAGACCGAAGGAGCCAACCAGGTCGGGGCCGCCGCTTCCTCGCTGGCCAACAGCGGGTCGTCGGCCGCCGCGCAGCCTGCGCAAGGGATCATCACCGACCTCATCACCAGCCTGACGTCCTTCCTTAACCCCGGAACTGGTGTTAACGGCTTGTCGAGCAACCTCATCCAGGTGCCGCTGGACGAAGTGGGTAACTTCGCCTCGGCCGAATCGGACCTAATCGGTATGGGCGGTGGCGGTCTGCTGACCGCGCTGGCCGGTCCTTCGACCGCTTCCGCCGACATCGGGGGCCTGGGAGCCGGCCTGGTCGGCGACGTCGGTCCGGCGGGGGCCGTCGGCGGAGCCGGCGGAATCGGCGCTGCGCCGGTATTGGCCGCGGCTGGCACCGGATCGGCAATCGGCCCGCTGTCGGTGCCGCCCAGCTGGGCCGGCGGAGCCGGAGTGCCGACCGCGAGCACGCCGGTGACGTTGGCGTCGCAGAGCTGGACCACCGCCGCGCCGACCACCGGCGGGATGGGACCCGGCATCGCCGGAATGCCTGCGGTCGCCAACGGCGGTCGCGGCGGCTCGAGCTTCGGCGCCCCGCGCTACGGCGTCAAGCCCAAGGTCATGCCCCCGATTCCCACGCCGACCCTCACCTAGAAATCCACCCGGCCGATAGTGGCCGCTTAGACCTCAATCGCAATCCGATCACTACAAGGACGGGATTAGACAAATGGCTTTCGATTTCGCAGCGCGACCCCCCGAGATCAACTCGGCACTCATGTACTCCGGCTCAGGAGCCGGACCAATGATGGCCGCCTCCTCGGCGTTCAGCGCTCTCAGCTCGGAATTGAGCTCGAACGCGGCGTCCTACGAGTCGATCATCTCCTCGCTCAGCTCGCAGTGGACGGGTCCGTCGTCAACGGCGATGGCCGCGTCGGCTCAGACCTACGTCACCTGGCTGACCACCACCTCGGCGCAACTGGAGGAAGCGGCGGCCGCGGCCACCTCATCGGCGGCGGCCTACGAGGCGGCCCACGCCGCCACCATCCCGCCGGCGGTTGTCGCCGCCAACCGGGCGCAGCTGGCGGCGCTGGTCGCGACCAACATCCTGGGCCAAAACACCCCGGCCATCCTGGCCAACGAGGCCATGTACGGCGAGTTCTGGGCGCAGGACGCCGCCGCGATGACCGGCTACTCCGCCGCGGCGTCAGCAGCCTCGTCGGCGCTCACACCGCTGACCGACCCGACCGAAAACACCAACCCGGCCGGGCAGGGCCAACAAGCTACCGCGGTCGGCCAGGCCGTCGGCAGCAACGGGACCTCGGCGACGCTGAACAACGCGTTGAGCGGCACGCAGAGCGCGGCGAGTACAGCCGCCAACCCGGCGGCTGTCGCGGCTCAGGACACCCCTTACTCCATCTTGTCCGCTCTCAACGGTTTGTTCGGCGCGCCGATCGTGGGCAACAGCATTTACAACATCGGTGTCACGCTGGCATGGAACACCGCGATGATGACCGCGACGTTGCCGCTTGTCGGCCACTTCCTCGCCGGCGCCCCGTTCGGCGTCACCATCGGCGATGCCGCCCCGCTGGGTGCTGGTTTGGGCTTCGGCACCACGCTGGCGGGGGCGACCTCGCCGGCTGGCGGAGCCGCGATGATGGCGGGCATGGGCGAGGCGTCCGCGGTCGGCGGGCTGTCGGTGCCGGCCGGCTGGTCGGCCGCCACTCCGGCCGCCGTCACCGACGCCACGTTGGCGGGTAGCGGCTGGACCGCAGCCGTCGACGAGGGTGCCACCGGCATGGGAGGAGCGCCGGGCGGCATCATGCCGGGAATGGCCTCCGCAGGCGGAAAGGGAGGCTACGGCCTTGCCGGGCCGCGCTACGGCGTCAAGCCGAAGGTGATGCCTAAACAGGTGTTCGTCTGATGACAAGGGAGACGATGCCGCCTGCCTGAGATCAGTCTTCAATCTCGACCAGTTCGATAACCACACGAAGAGGAGATAGGGATATGCCTACGCGTTTTATGACTGACCCGCACGAGATGCGGTCGATGGCGGGACGTTTCGATGTGCACGCCCAGACCGTGGAGGACGAGGCCCGCAAGATGTGGGCGTCGAGCCAAAACATCGCCGGTGCGGGCTGGAGCGGCACCGCGCAGATGACGTCCTATGACACCATGGGCCAGATGAACCAGGCCTTCCGCAACATCGTCAACATGCTGCACGGGGTGCGCGACGGTTTGATCCGCGACGCCAACAACTACGAACAGCAAGAGCAGGCCTCCCAGCACATCCTGTCCAGCTAACCGTCACCCCCACAACGTCTTTAGGAGAGCACTATGTCGATCAGCTACCAATTCGGCGACGTGGACGCCCACGGCGCCCTGATCCGCGCCCAGGCCGCTTCCTTGGAGGCCGAGCACCAGTCCATCGTGCGCGATGTGCTGGCCGCCGGTGACTTCTGGGGCGGCTCGGGTTCGGTGGCCTGCCAGGAATTCATCACCCAGTTGGGTCGTAACTTCCAGGTCATCTACGAACAAGCCAACCAACACGGCCAAAAGGTGCAAACGGCGGGGAACAACATGAACTCCACCGACAACGCCGTCGGCGGCAGCTGGGCCTAACCTCACACAACCCCCTGTGGCCCGCACACCAACCGGTGTGCGGGCCACAGTCGTTTCCGGCCCCTCACCGTCGGATGACAATGGCCGACAACTTGTCACGTGTTCGAAGCCGCGTGTTCATCGCCAGGTCGTAGCCTGTGCACAAGGCGGCTGGCACCGCACGGCAGCCGACGACCTCAACAAGGAGATAGGGATATGCCTACGCGTTTTATGACTGACCCGCACGAGATGCGGTCGATGGCGGGACGTTTCGATGTGCACGCCCAGACCGTGGAGGACGAGGCCCGCAAGATGTGGGCGTCGAGCCAAAACATCGCCGGTGCGGGCTGGAGCGGCACCGCGCAGATGACGTCCTATGACACCATGGGCCAGATGAACCAGGCCTTCCGCAACATCGTCAACATGCTGCACGGGGTGCGCGACGGTTTGATCCGCGACGCCAACAACTACGAACAGCAAGAGCAGGCCTCCCAGCACATCCTGTCCAGCTAACCGTCACCCCCACAACGTCTTTAGGAGAGCACTATGTCGATCAGCTACCAATTCGGCGACGTGGACGCCCACGGCGCCCTGATCCGCGCCCAGGCCGCTTCCTTGGAGGCCGAGCACCAGTCCATCGTGCGCGATGTGCTGGCCGCCGGTGACTTCTGGGGCGGCTCGGGTTCGGTGGCCTGCCAGGAATTCATCACCCAGTTGGGTCGTAACTTCCAGGTCATCTACGAACAAGCCAACCAACACGGCCAAAAGGTGCAAACGGCGGGGAACAACATGAACTCCACCGACAACGCCGTCGGCGGCAGCTGGGCCTAACCTCACACAACCCCCTGTGGCCCGCACACCAACCGGTGTGCGGGCCACAACTCTGTTGGGAGCGCCGGACTAGCCGACCAGCGGCGGCGGAAGCATGCTGGCACGCAACCCGATTCGCTGCAGCCCGTCGACCTCGCGCTCGCCCAGAGGCGGGAACGTGACCTTGGTTGCGGCCGGCGCACTGGCCGAGGCAGCCGGCGCCGCACCAAAGCCGCTGGTGGGCACGGGCATTGCGGCGGCGGGGCTGATCGCCGCACCGGCCGGGCCAGTATCCGCCCACGTTTGCGGCACCGACAGCCCGCCGACCGAGCTTGCTTGACCCATCGTCGCCGCGGTGCCCGCGGACCCAAAGCCAAGGTGGCCCATCGCCATCGAGCCGCCCAGGGCGGGCGCCATGCCCAGTCCGCCCACGCCACCGAACGGTCCGATACCTCCGGACGCGAGCAGCGAATCGGCGGTGGGGAAATTCAGCGCCATGCCGGGCAACCCCGTGCCAAGGCCGCCGGTGCCGGCTCCCAGGCCGCTAGAACCCAAACCGGCTGCGTCCGAACCCAAGTCGGCGACCCCGCTCGACGAGGATGACGCGATGTCCGTCAGGCTGCTGAGTGCACCGAGGCCCGAGCCGGCGCTCTTGCCCGCACTGGTGCTGACACCCCCCGCCGACCCAGCCAGCCCCGTGAGCGCACTCAGCCCTCCAGACGCTCCCGAGATGCCAGAGGTCGCCACCGTTGCACCATTGCCCGACAACATTCCCGAGAGGCCGGTCACCGACTGCGTCGGCTGTGAGAGCCCCTGCAATGTCGTAGGCACTGCCGACAGCGATTGCGAAGCGGCGGTCTGGGCGTGGCTGCCGGCGGCCGTACCGGCGGCCTGCGCCACCGCGGCGGACTGACCGGTCGCGCCTGCCGGGTTGGTGGTCGACTTGGGCGGGGTGAACGGCGTCAACGCCGAGGCGGCCGCCGAGCTGGCGGCGTAGCCGTACATGGCGGCGGCGTCCTGGGCCCACATTTCCCCGTAGTGGGCCTCGGTGGCCATGATCGCCGGCGTGTTCTGACCAAGGATGTTCGTCGCGATCAGCGCGATCAGCTGAGCCCGGTTAGCCGCGACCACCGCGGGTGGCACCGTCATCCCAAATGCCGCCTCGTAGGCAGCGGCCGCCGCCCTGGCCTGGTTCGCCACTTGCTCAACCTGAGTTGCGGTTGCGGTCATCCAGGTCAAATACGGTGCAACCGCGGCGGCCATCGACGCCGACGACACGCCCTGCCACGATTCACCGGTGAGACCGGAAACCACCGATCCGGCAGCCGCTGCCGTGGAGTGCAGCTCAGCTGCCAGTCCATCCCACGCGCTCGCGGCGGCCAGCATCGACCCTGAACCAGGACCGGCGTACATCCGAGCCGAGTTGACCTCTGGCGGTAACGCCCCGAAGTCCATTTCTCTGAACCTTCTTCCCTTCCGCCGTCGAGTCAGCCGGCGGCGATCGCGTTGGCGACTTCGGTGGCCGCGTAGGACGCGGCGTTGGTCTGCAGGGTGCTGACCAGCATCGAATGAATGGCGTCGGCGGCAGCGCTAATGGCCTGGTAACTGCCCGCGTGCGCGGCGAACTGCGCCGCCGTCAGCGCCGACACCTCGTCAGCGGCCGCCGGAACGACCCCTGCGGTCGGGGCCGCTGCTGCCTGATTTGCGGCGGACATGGCTGAACCAATACCGGCGAGATCGCCGGCCGCTGACGACAGCAGCTCCGGATGCGCGGTCACGAAAGGCGAAAAAGACATTGACTTCTCCAAAGTTTTGATGGCAATGTGCCGCGCTCATCGTTGGTGGCTGCGGCTATTTCAGTTGATTTGTTACGGCAGAGTTACGTAAAGTGTTTACACACAATCGGTTAGCGATGTAGCCTCACTTTTGGCCTGCCAGCTCCTTGTCAACGATTCTGCTACACAGTGTTTTTGGTGTATAGCTGCAGCGCAAGCCGGCTGGCGGGATGCATAGAAAACGCATATCTGACGGCGTGAGCCAAATCTCAGCGGCCGGCCGACACATTTGAGAACGCTATGAGCTTCGTGACAATGGCGTGTGAGTCAGGGATAATGGAGGCGCATGGCGATAATGTCGGCTTCCGTGGGTGAACAGCGGCCACGTCAGGCGATCCTGGGTCAGCTGCCACGCATCACCCGCGCCGATGGCTCACCAATCCGGGTCTTGCTCGTCGACGACGAACCGGCATTGACCAGCCTCGTCAAGATGGCGCTGCATTACGAAGGCTGGACCGTCGAGGTTGCTCACAACGGTCGGGAAGCCGTGACGAAGTTCGACGAAATCGGCCCCGACGTGCTCGTCCTGGACATCATGCTTCCCGATGTAGACGGCCTGCAGATCCTGCAACGGGTCCGGGAGGCACACGTCTACACCCCAACCCTCTTCCTGACCGCGCGCGACTCGGTCATGGACCGGGTCACCGGCCTGACGGCGGGCGCCGACGACTACATGACCAAGCCGTTCAGCCTCGAAGAGTTGGTCGCGCGATTGCGCGGACTGCTGCGGCGCTCCAATTACCTGGAAGCACCCGCGGAGGAGGGTCTCAAGGTCGGCGACCTCACGCTCGATGGCGCCAGCCACGAAGTCGCGCGCGCCGGCAAACCGATTCCCCTTACCTCAACCGAATTCGAACTGCTGCGCTTTCTGATGCGCAATCCGGGCCGCGCGTTGACCCGCACCGAGATCCTGGACCGCGTCTGGAATTACGACTTCGCAGGCCGTACCAGCATCGTCGATCTGTACATCTCATATCTCCGAAAGAAGATCGACGCCGGCAGGGAGCCGATGATCCACACCGTGCGCGGTGTTGGATACATGCTGCGACCGCCGAAATGACCCGCGCCGGCGACGATGCAGAGCGCAGCGATGCGGAGGAGCGGCGCTATATCGATGCCGGCGACGATGCAGAGCGCAGCGATGCGGAGGAGCGGCGCAAATGACCAGGGCCCCAACGGGACCCTGGTGGCGACCACGTACCTTACGCCGTCAGCTGGTCCTGGGGGTTTTGGCGGTGGTCACGGTTGTCGTGTTGGTGGTCGGCGTCGTCACCACGGTGAGCTTTCGCAGCTACGTCAACGCGATCAACGACGCGGAAGTTTCCGAATCGCTTGACGCACTAGACCATTCGTTCACCAGGTACCGCCGCGGCGAATCGTCACATCACGGTGATATCGCACACGTGATGCTGGAATTCACCGGGCAGAACACGGGCAACGTCATCGCTGTGCTGCACAACGGCGAGGTGATCGGCTCGGCGGTGTTTTTCGAAGACGAAACTCGCCCAGCCCCGCCAGATGTCGTCGCCGCCATTAAGGCGCAGCCCTGGCAGGACGACCGGCTACGGACCGTGACGCTGGGTAGTCTGGGTTCATTCCGGGTGGACAGCCAAACCGCCGGGCCCGAAGACCGCCTCGTCGTCGGGGTCTCACTAGACCTGGCAAACCGGCTCATCGCCCGCCGAATCATCAGCGCCATAACGCTTTTGATTGCCGCAATGTTGGTAACAGCGGGCCTCACCATGCTGGTGGTCACCTACGCGCTGCGACCCTTGCGCAGGGTTGCCGCGACCGCCGCCGAGGTCGCCGGCACGCCACTCATCGGCGACGACCATCACATCACCGCCAGAGTGCAACCGGAGGACACCGATCCGGACACCGAGGTGGGGATCGTCGGACACACCTTGAACCGATTGCTCGACAACGTGGATAGCGCGCTCGCGCATCGCGCAGAATCCGATCGGCGGATGCGGCAATTCCTCACCGACGCCAGCCACGAACTGCGCACCCCGCTGTCATCGATCCAGGGCTACTCCGAGCTCACCCGCCAGGACAGCGCCGCGCTGCCGCCCACCACGGAATACGCGCTGGCCCGTATCGAGTCGGAAGCCCGACGGATGACGTCGCTCGTCGATGAGCTGTTGCTGCTCTCGCGTCTGGGCGAGGGTCAGGACCTGCGCACCGAAGACGTTGACCTGGGCGACCTCGTCCTTAACGCCGTGAACGACGCCGCGGTGGCGGCGCCCACCCATCACTGGGTCAAGGACCTGCCCGACGAGCCGGTCTGGGTGCGCGGGGACCCCGACCGCCTCCACCAACTCGTCAGCAATCTGCTGACCAACGGCTGGGTCCATACCCCACCCGGAGTGACGGTGACGACGGCAATCGCCTGCCACAGGTCCGGCAACGGTGAGCCATACGCCGAGTTAACGGTTGCCGACAACGGGCCAAATATCGACCCGGATCTACTCCCACACCTGTTCGAGCGATTCGTGCGCGCAAAGAACACCCCATCCGACGGGTCGGGAAATGGATTGGGCCTCGCCATTGTCGACTCGATCGTGAAGGCCCATCAGGGCTCGGTCACCGCCGAATCCGCTGGCGGCCGAACCACTTTCCGGGTGCGCCTGCCCATGGTTGAGTAGTGGATCACAGCCGTCGTAGCAAATCCACGCGATCGGCGATCCCCAACTCGGAAGGGCCGGAACTTCAGACAGACGCTGGTCGGCAGGTTGAGCACAATCGCCGGAGGTTAGAACATCTCTCGGCGGGCAAACTCAAATCGACTGGCCAGCCGTAAAGAAAGCGTAAGGGATGGAGTCTTCCGCGAGAACGGAGCATAGCTTCATTTCAGATTTCACCGTCGAGGTCTAGATTGCATGCCTGGAGCCTTAGTCCAGCTACCTCGAGCTGACCGGCTTGTCACGAACGGAGGAACTATGTCCGTGGTTGCCTACGTCCTACTGACGGTGGCAGTCTTCGCCGTCCTCGGCTATGCGCAGAAGCTGGTCGAAAAGCTATGAGCTACGACAACATCGTCGGCCTCGTGCTGTCGGCAGTGTTGGCAGTGTACCTAGCCGCGGCCTTGCTCTTTCCGGAAAGGTTTTAGGTGAGCACTTCTACCGCGGGGATCGCATTCCTCGCTTTGCTCGTGCTGGCATTGGTGGCGGTTCACGTACCGCTGGGCGACTACATGTACCGCGTTTACACGTCGCCGCGGGACTGGCGAGTCGAGAAAGCCGTCTACCGCGTCATCGGCGCGAACCCCAAAGCCGAACAGCCCTGGTACGCCTACGCCCGCAGCGTGCTGGCGTTCTCGGCAGTCAGCGTGCTATTTCTGTTCTTCTTCCAGCTGGTGCAGGACAAGTTGCCGTTGCACCTGCACAATCCGGCGACGCCGATGACGCCGGCGCTGGCTTGGAACACCGCGATCAGCTTCGTGACGAACACCAACTGGCAGGCGTACTCGGGCGAGTCGACGCAGGGCCACCTGGTACAGATGGCCGGCCTGGCCGTGCAGAACTTCGTCTCCGCAGCGGTCGGCATGGCCGTCGCGATTGCCCTGGTCCGGGGCTTCGCGCGGATCAAGAGCAATGAGCTGGGCAACTTCTGGGTGGATCTGGTCCGGGGCACGATGCGCATCCTGTTGCCAATTTCGCTCATCGGCGCGGTCGTGTTGCTCGCCGGCGGTGCGATACAGAACTTCCACCTGCACGACCAGGTCGTGACCACGCTGAGCGGCGCGCAGCAGACCATCACCGGCGGGCCGGTCGCCAGCCAGGAAGCCATCAAGGAACTCGGCACCAACGGCGGCGGGTTCTACAATGCCAACTCCTCGCATCCGTTTGAGAATCCGACCGCCTGGACCAACTGGGTCGAGATCTTCCTGCTCCTGGCTATCAGCTTCTCGCTGCCGCGCACCTTCGGCCGCATAGTCGAAAGCAAAAAGCAGGGCTACGCGATCGCCGCGGTCATGGGTGTCCTCGCCACGATCAGCTGGACGATCATGATGTGGATGCAGCTGCAACACCACGGCACGGTGCCGGGCGCGGTCGGGGCGGCCATGGAAGGCGTGGATCAACGCTTCGGTGTTCCCGACTCGGCAGTATTTGCCGTGTCGACCACGCTGACCTCTTGTGGTGCCGTCGACTCGTTTCACGATTCGTACACCAGCCTCGGCGGGTTGATGGCGATCTTCAACATGCAGCTGGGTGAGGTGGCGCCCGGCGGCACCGGATCTGGCCTGTACGGCATGCTGATCCTGGCTGTTATCACGGTGTTCGTCGCCGGGCTGATGGTCGGGCGCACACCGGAGTACCTCGGCAAGAAGATCAACCCCCGTGAGATCAAGCTCGCCGCAAGCTATTTCCTGGTCACGCCGCTGCTCGTGCTGGTTGGCACCGCCATCGCGATGGCGCTGCCGGGCGAACGCGCAAGCATGCTCAACACTGGACCGCACGGCCTGTCGGAGGTGCTGTACGCGTTCACCTCCGGCGCCAACAACAACGGCTCGGCTTTCGCGGGCCTGAACGCCAACACCGTGTGGTACAACACCGCGATCGGCCTGGCGATGGTGATTGGCCGGTTCCTGCCAATCGTGTTGGCGCTCGCGTTGGCCGGTTCGCTGGCCCGCCAAGGTCATACGCCGGAGTCCCCCGGTACCCTGCCCACCCATCGGCCGCAGTTCGTCGCAATGGTCGCCGGCGTCACGGTGATTCTTGTCGCCCTTACTTTCCTGCCCATGTGGGCACTCGGGCCCCTCGCTGAAGGAATTCACTGAAATGCCAACCTCTACGGCTTTGAAAGCCCGTTCCTCTCGTTCATCGCAGCGCCAGGGCGGGCACGCGCCGGGCGGGCGGGTTGAGGGCGGAACGCTCGACCCCGCGCTGCTGGCCAAGTCGCTGCCCGACGCGTTGCGCAAGCTCGACCCACGCACGCTCTGGCGCAACCCGGTGATGTTCATCGTCGAGATCGGCGCCGTCTGGTCGACCGTGCTGACGGTCCGCGACTCGTCGTGGTTCGGCTGGCTCATCGTGTTCTGGCTTTGGCTGACAGTGCTTTTCGGCAACCTCGCCGAGGCGGTCGCTGAAGGACGGGGCAAAGCCCAGGCTGACACCTTGCGCAAATCGAAGGCCGACACCATCGCGCGCCGGTTACGAGGCTGGTCACCGGATACCCCCGGCACCGAGGAGGACGTCCGGGCTCCGGAGCTGCAGAAGGGCGACATTGTCCTCGTCGAGGCGGGCGAACTCATCCCGGGCGACGGCGAGATCGTGGAAGGTATTGCGTCGGTTAACGAATCGGCCATCACCGGCGAATCAGCGCCGGTGATCCGCGAGTCCGGCGGCGACCGCTCCGCGGTCACCGGCGGCACCACCGTGCTCTCGGACCGCATCGTGGTCAAGATCACCCAGGAGCCCGGCAAAAGCTTCATCGACCGGATGATCGCACTCGTTGAGGGAGCCAACCGGCAGAAGACACCAAACGAGATCGCGCTGAACATCCTGCTGGCAGCGCTGACTATCATCTTCGTCTTCGCGGTGGCGACGCTGCAGCCGCTGGCGATCTACTCCAAGGTCAACAACCCCGGTGTGGCCAACACCTCCGCACTCACCGACAACGGTGTCACCGGCGTTGTCTTGGTGGCGCTGCTGGTGTGCCTGATCCCCACCACGATCGGCGCGTTGCTGTCGGCGATCGGCATCGCCGGCATGGACCGGCTGGTCCAGCGCAACGTGCTGGCCATGTCGGGTCGCGCGGTCGAGGCTGCCGGTGACGTCAACACGTTGCTGCTGGACAAGACCGGCACAATCACTTTGGGTAACCGGGAAGCGTCGGAATTCATCCCGGTGAAGGGGGTCACCGCCGAGGACCTGGCGGACGCCGCCCAGCTGTCCAGCCTGGCCGACGAAACCCCCGAAGGCCGCTCGATCGTCGTCTACGCCAAGCAGGTCTACGGGCTGCGTGAGCGCTCCCCCGGCGAACTCAGCCACGCCCACTGGGTCGAGTTCACCGCGACGACGAGGATGTCGGGCGTCGACCTCGACGGACGACAGCTGCGCAAAGGCGCGGCCAGCTCCGTTTCCAACTGGATTCGCGAACAGGGCGGCAACATTCCCGACAGCCTCGGCGAAATCGTCGACGGCATCTCGGCCGCCGGCGGAACCCCGCTGGTGGTCGGATTGATCACCACCGGCGAGGTCGGCAAGAAAGCCGAGGTACTCGGTGTCATCCACCTCAAGGACGTGGTCAAGCACGGCATGCGGGATCGTTTCGACGAGATGCGCAAGATGGGGATCCGAACGGTGATGATCACCGGCGACAACCCACTGACCGCCAAAGCGATCGCCGACGAGGCCGGGGTCGACGACTTCCTCGCCGAAGCCACCCCCGAAGACAAAATGATGCTGATCAAGAGTGAGCAGCAGGGTGGCCGGCTGGTCGCGATGACCGGTGACGGCACCAACGACGCACCGGCGTTGGCTCAGGCCGACGTCGGGGTGGCGATGAACAGCGGCACCAGCGCGGCCAAAGAGGCCGGCAACATGGTGGACCTGGACTCCGACCCCACGAAGCTCATCGAGATCGTGGAAATCGGTAAGCAGCTATTGATCACGCGTGGCGCGTTGACCACGTTCTCGATTGCCAACGACATCGCCAAGTATTTCGCGATCATCCCGGCCATGTTCGTGGCGCTGTTCCCGGGACTGGACCTGATCAACGTGATGCGGCTGCACAGCCCGCAGTCGGCAATTCTTTCCGCGGTGATCTTCAACGCGGTGGTCATCGTCGCGCTGATTCCGTTGGCGCTGCGCGGTGTTCAGTACACACCGAGCAGCGCGTCAAAACTGTTGAGCCGCAACCTTTACATCTACGGGCTGGGCGGCATCGTCGTCCCGTTCATCGGCATCAAATTGATCGACCTGCTCGTACAATTCATTCCCGGGATGGGCTGACATGAATCGCGTCGGCGACGATGCAGAGCGAAGCGATGAGGAGGAACGGCGCAAATGAATATTTCCAACCTGATTCGCCAGCACTGGGCAGCGCTGCGCGCGCTGCTCGTCCTGACCGTGATCACCGGCTTCGTCTACCCCTTAGTGGTGTGGGGAGTCGGGTTCCTTCCCGGTCTGCACGCAAAGGCAGAGGGCTCAATAGTCAACGTTTCCGGAAAGCCGGTCGCCAGCAAGCTGATTGGCCAATCGTTCACCGGCAAGGACGGCAACCCGCTGTCGCAGTACTTCCAGAGCAGGCCGTCGGCGGCCGGAGCGGGCTACGACCCGTTGGCATCCAGCGCCAGCAACCTGGGCCCGGAAAGCATCGTCGACACGCCGGCCGATCCGACCAAGCTGGCCCCCGGTGCCGATCCGTCCACCGCCGGATTCAAACCCAGCCTGTTGACTCAGGTGTGCTCGCGCAGCTACGCGATCGGGCAGCTCGAGAAGGTCGACGGCTCACGCCCGTTCTGCACCGGTGGCGGGGTGGGGGCGGTGCTGTCGGTGATCGGGCCGCGGGATTCATCCGGCAACGTTACCCATCCAACGAAGGTGGTCAGCGTCAACGAGCCCTGCTCGAAGCCCGGTAGCGCACCGGCGACGGTGTTCCAGCAGATCTACGAGGGTGTGCGAGTGGAATGCGCTCAGTACGGCCAGGACTACTCGGCTGGTCAGACCGTTCCGATTCGCGGTGCCGCGCCGGACAACCCGGCGGTACCCGCCGACGCCGTCACCGCCAGCGCCAGCGGCCTGGATCCCAACATCTCACCGGCGTATGCCGATATCCAGGTGGCCCGGGTGGCCCACGCGCGCGGAATCAGTGCTGACCAAGTGCGCGACGCGGTTCGCGACAACCAGCATGGCCGTCTGCTCGGCTTCGTCGGCGAGCCGGTGATCAACGTTGTGCAACTCAACCTCGAGTTGGACCGCAAGTATCCGGTGAAGTCTTGACGTTCCGGGTGGAATGATATCCATGTGACTTCCGCCAATCAGCCGCCGGCGCCACCAGCGGCAAGCCCCGACGAGCCACATGCGCACAGCGTGCCAGCGCAACGACGCGGCGAGTTGCGTATCTACCTGGGCGCGGCGCCGGGCGTCGGCAAGACCTGCGCGATGCTCGGCGAGGCGCATCGAAGGCTGGGGCGCGGCACCGACGTCGTCGCGGCGGTAGTCGAGACTCACGGCCGCAGCAAGGTCGCCGAACTCATCCAAGGCATCGAGGTCATTCCGCCGCAGTACCTTTCCTACCGCGGGACCCTGTTCCCGGAACTCGATGTCGAGGCGGTGTTGCGCCGTCGGCCGGAAGTGGCGCTGGTCGACGAATATGCGCACAGCAACATCCCGGGCAGCGTCAATTCCAAGCGGTGGCAGGACATCGAAACACTGCTCGACGCGGGGATCACCGTAATCTCGACGCTGAACATCCAGCACCTGGAGAGCCTCAACGACGTCGTCGCCCAGATCACCGGTGTCGAACAGCACGAAACCGTGCCGGACGAGATCGTCCGAAAAGCGGCTCAGATCGAGTTGGTCGACATCACACCGGAGGCTTTGCGGCGCAGGCTCGCCCACGGCAACGTCTATCCGCCGGAGCGGATCGATGCGGCGCTGTCCAATTACTTTCGCGCCGGCAACCTGACCGCGCTGCGCGAAATCGCGCTGCTGTGGCTTGCCGATCAGGTCGATGCGGCGCTGGCGAAATACCGTGCCGAACAAAAGATTACCGCCACCTGGGAAGCTCGCGAACGAGTGGTCGTCGCCGTGACCGGCGGCCCGGAGTCGGAAACGTTGGTGCGCCGCGCCTCTCGCATCGCATCGAGGTCAGGCGCCCAACTCATGGTGGTGCACGTCGTCCGCGGCGACGGACTGTCGGGTGTGTCCCCGCGCGAAATGGGCAAAGTGCGCGAACTCGCCGCCAGCCTGGGCGCGACGGTTCACATCGTGGTCGGCGACGACGTGCCGACTGCACTGCTCGACTTCGCACGCGAAACGAACGCAACTCAGCTGGTGCTCGGCACCTCCCGGCGGTCGCGGTGGGCGCGCCTCCTCGGCGAGGGAATCGGTGCCGCCACCATCAAGGACTCGGGGAAGATCGACGTCCACATGGTCACCCATGAGCAGGCGAATCGCGGCTTGGCGCTCGCGCCGATTTCGCGGCGCGCTCGCCAAATCGTGGCCTGGCTGGCCGCCGTCACGGTGCCGTGGGGCATCTTGGCGATCACGACACGCTGGTTCGACCCGACGCTGGACATCGGCGGAAAGACCGCCATCTTCTTCGCCGGGGTGATTGCCGTCGCGCTGTTCGGCGGTGTGGCACCGGCCGTGCTGGCGGGGATGCTGTCCGGAGCGCTGTTGGTGTATTTCATCGCCGAACCGCGATACTCCTTCGCTGTCGACAACCCAAGCAACGCCGTCACCATAGTGGTTTTGTTGGGGGTCGCGATGGCGATCGCAGTGCTGGTGGATGCTGCGGCCAGCCGTGCCCGCGAGGCCAGACGGGCAACTCAGGAGGCGGAGTTGCTGGCGCTGTTCGCCGGGTCGGTGCTGAAGGGCGCCGATCTCGCCACACTGCTGGAGCGGGTACGGGAGGCCTACTCCCAGCGCGCGGTGTGCCTGATGCGTGACGTCGGGGGTCGCCAGGAGCTGGTCGCGAGTGTGGGTAAAGACCCCTGCGCGACAGTCGATTCCGCTGACACCGCGGTGAAAGTGGGCGATGAGGAATTCTGGATGCTGTTGTCCGGCCGCGCCTTGACCGGCCGTGACCGCAGGGTGCTGTCGGTCGTCGCAACGCAGGCCGCGGGCCTGGTCAAACAAGCTGAGCTCGCCGAAGAGGCCGGCAAGGTTCAATCCCTCGCGGAGGCCGACGAGTTGCGCCGCTTGCTGCTGTCGGCGCTTGGCCATGATCTGCGGACTCCGCTGACCGCCGCCAAGGCAGCGGTATCCAGTCTGCGCGCTGAGGACGTCTGGTTCTCACCTGAGGACACCGCGGAGTTGCTTGCCACGGTTGAAGAGTCGATCGACCAGCTGACCTCTCTGGTGGCCAACCTTCTTGACTCGTCTCGGCTGGCCGCCGGCGTGGTCCGGCCACAGCTGGCCGAGGTCTATCTCGAAGAGGTCGTGCAACGCGCGCTTATCAGTATCGGCAAGCGAAACACGGTCTTCGGCCGGGGCAGCCTCGACCGGGTCAAGGTGGAGGTCGGCGGGACGGTCGCGATGGCCGACGCGGGTCTCCTAGAACGGGTGCTGGCGAACCTCATCGACAACGCGCTGCGTTACGCACCCGACAGCATGGTGCGGGTCAACGCGGGTCAGGTGGGGGCGCGGGTACTTATCAACGTCGTCGATGAAGGGCCGGGAGTCGCCAAAGGAGCCGCGGAGCAGATGTTCGAGCCGTTCCAGCGACTAGGCGATACCGACAACAGCACCGGTCTGGGCCTCGGCCTGTCGGTGGCCAAGGGCTTCGTCGAGGCGATGGGGGGCAGCATTGGGGCAACAGACACCCCTGGCGGCGGGTTGACCATTCTGGTGGACCTCGCGGCACCGCCGGAGGTTCGCCCGTGACGCGCGCCCGCGACGATGCAGAGCGCAGCGATAAGAGGAGGAGCGGCGCCTATGACTAGGGTGTTGGTGGCCGATGACGACCAGCAGCTGCTGCGTGCGCTGCGAATCAACCTGTCAGTGCGCGGCTATGAAGTGACGACTGCCGCAACCGGATCAGCTGCCCTGCGGGCCGCCGCCGATCATCATCCCGAGGTGGTGATCCTGGACCTGGGCCTGCCTGACGTGTCCGGCGTCGAGGTGCTCGCCGGACTGCGCGGTTGGACGAGCGCTCCGGTAATCGTGCTATCGGCACGCACCGATTCCGCAGACAAAGTGGGGGCACTGGATGCGGGTGCAGACGACTACATCACGAAGCCGTTCGGCATGGACGAACTGCTCGCACGCCTGCGCGCTGCCGTCCGCCGAGCCGCTGTGTCGGCAGACGGAGACGAGCCGGTCGTGGAAACCAGGTCATTCACTGTCGACCTGTCGGCGAAGAAGGTGATCAAGGAGGGCCGAGAGGTCCACCTGACGCCCACGGAGTGGGGAATGTTGGAAATCCTGGTGCGCAACCGCGGCAAGCTGGTCGGGCGTGAGGACTTACTGCGAGAAGTCTGGGGGCCCAAGTACGCGAAGGAAACTCATTATCTACGTGTCTATCTGGCACAGCTGCGGCGCAAGCTGGAGGACGACCCTTCGCGCCCCAACCATCTGCTGACCGAGGCGGGCATGGGCTATCGCTTCGAGGCGTGATCGAAATCGGATGAAGTTCTGGCAGTTGTGCGCGGACGATTCCAGCTCATCGCCGCCGTCGGCCAGTCACCTTCGCGTGACGAGTGGATCTCAGTGCCAGCAAAATTGGCTGCTAAGGCCGGACAACATAAAGCCGTGGTGTAACCTTCAACGGTAACGGCATCGGCAAAGCGGGTGTCTCCCCGCGCTCGGTCTTCGACTCGACCGCGATCAGGTATTCCCGAGTGGCGGATGAGAGCATGCATCATCACATCATTGTCGGCGGTGACGATGCGCTGGCCACGACGATTATCGACGAGCTGAAACGGGCCGGCGCGCGTGTTGTCAAGCTAGACAGTGCTGAGCTCGCCAACGTCGGCGTTGCTCGCGAGCTCGCCCGAGCCGAAGTCGCGCGCGCCGTCGCAGTTGTCTGCGCCGGGGATGACGACGCCACAAATCTCGAAATCGCGCTGCTGGCAAGAAGAGCCAACCCCAAGGTGCGTGTGGTCGCGCGACTCACCAACGACGTGCTGCGCGCCGCGGTAGCCGACGACAATGGGCCCGGCGGGATTTTCAACGTCGCCGAACTCGCGGCGCCCTCGGTTGTCGAGGCCTGCCTGAAGCACACCACCCATCCGTTCGAGGCCGCCGGCATCGAATTCGTCGCCTCCGGCAGCGAAGCACCCCGCGACGGGACCCTGCGCGAGATCTACGGCGAATTGGCACCGGTAGCGATCATTCGCGGCGAGAACGCCCCCACCCCCGGTGAGGTGGTGGCATGTCCGACTCGGGATCAGCGGGTACACGCCGGCGACTGGACGGTGACGATCGGGACCGTCGAAGAGACGGCGGATCGCGGCATCAAGGTTCACCAGCCCACCGGAACGCGCGCACGGCGGCCCCGACTGCGGCGAGCGCTCGACGCCGTCCGGGTCGTGCTCAATGACTTCAATCCGGCGTTTTATCCCGCGCTGGCCGCCGCGGCCGTTTTGCTGATCACTTCGATGCTCGTCTTGCACTACAACTACCAGCGCCCGCGGATGTCGTGGATCGACGCGCTGTACTTCACGGTCGAGACGATCACGACCACGGGTTACGGCGATTTCAGCTTCGGCCATCAGGTGATATGGCTACGCCTGTTCGCTGCCATGTTGATGTTCAGCGGAGCGACCACGTTGCTTTGCTGATCGCATTCATCGCCGATGTGCTGCTCTCGCAGCGCTTCGTCGTTGCGGCCGCCCGCCCGCGGGTGCGCCACCTGCGCAACCACATCATCGTCGTCGGGCTGAGCGAGCTCGGGATCCGCGTCGTCACCGATCTGGTCAACACCGGACACGACGTCGCGGTGATCGAGCGCGACGAGGAGAACCGCTTCTTGTCCATGGCGCAAGAACTCGACGTGCCGGTGATCTTCGGGGACGCGACGCTACTCCAGACGCTGGAGTCAGCGCGGGTGGATCGTGCCCGTGCGGTGGCGGTAGTGACCCGCGACGACATGATCAATATCGAGACCGGCATCGTGCTGGCCGAGATGTTAGGACCGCGGGTGCTGCCCGAGGTCAACCGGCGGGCCGAGGTTCCGCTGGTGCTGCGGGTATACGACCGCACGCTGGGCTTCGCGGTCGCGCAGCGGTTCGGGTTCGACAACGTTCGGTCCTCCGTCGAACTGGCCGCACCCTGGTTCATCGGCGCCGCCAGCGGCCTCGCGGTGCTGGGGACGTTCTCGGTCGGGCAGAGTTCGTTCATGGTCGGCGCAATGCGCGTGGCGCCCGGCAGCGACCTCGACGGCCTGCAGATTTCCGACCTGTCCACCCAAATCCGCGTGATCGCGTTCGACCGGCAGGATGACGCACCGCCCCAGCTGCGGCCACGCCGGGAGGATCGGCTTTGCGCAGGTGACACGGTCTACCTGGTCGGCCCGTATCGGGAATTGCTGGGCACGTTGCGCAGGGGGCTGCCTCCCCGCCAGCCCGCCACCGGCGAGGAACAGTCGCGCGACGGCCACGAAGCGCAGCCAGACAAAAAGGGGCGAGACGCCGACGTCAGCCGCGAAGCACGAGCCGGTTGACCTGGTCCCTGGCCCGGCTTGTGCTGACAGCCAACTCACAGCAGACCCTGCTTAAATCGGATCGGGCTCCAAACCAGGGGCGAGAGCAATGTCACGGGACCGCCAGACTTTACTCGGCGCCTGACAAATCGTTAAACCTGAGAAACACAAGTGATGGTCGTCACAAAAGGTTGTTAAGATAGCGTTAGTATTTTGGATACCTTCCGTTAAAAACTGATAATGGGGTTGCCCAGCGGCCGAGACACTTGCTGGTGGGCTCCCCAAACGACAAGTTGATGTAACGAATTCGGCGGTTTGCCCGACCATTATCCGGAAAGGGAGGGCGATGCTTTCTGGGACCGGTGAGCCCGAATGTCCGCGGCGGCAGCGGACGATTTCGGGAGGAATCGTCCGCGCGGTCGGCCCCGCGGATGCGGCCACCCGAACGCCGCTGGCGGTTCTGACCTCAGCTGACGACGCGCCGGATCGGCGAGCGACAAAAGCGTTGTCGCATGCCACCATTCACCCAGCGGTCGATGACGCAGCGGGGGCTCGGTGCGGGTTGTTCGTATCCGCCACCCAGACCGATATCGGGGCGTCCGGCGCCACTGACCGGGCCAACTCGACGGCGTTGAACTAAAGGGGTGGCTTAGCAATGGATTTCGGGAGTTACCCGCCAGAGATCAACTCCGGTCGAATGTATGCCGGCGCCGGGGCGGCGCCAATGCTCGCCGCCGCAGAGGCTTGGCAAGGATTGGCCGCCGAACTGCATTCGGCGGCCAACTCGTATCAATCGGTGGTTTCGGGACTGACCGCCGGGTCGTGGCTGGGGTCCTCATCGACGTCGATGGCCGCGGCAGCAGCGTCCTATGTGGCGTGGCTCAATGCCACCGCCGCGCAGGCCGAGGAAACGGCCACCCAGGCCAAATCCGCAGCCGGCGCCTACCAGGCGGCGTTTGCGTCGACGGTGCCGCCGCCGATGGTCGCCGCCAACCGGAGTCAGCTGATGACGCTGGTGGCGACGAACCTGTTCGGCCGGAACACGCAAGCGATCGCGGCCAACGAGGCGCAGTACGCCGAGATGTGGGCCCAGGACGCGGCGGCGATGTACGGCTATGCAGCTTCGTCAGCATCCGCGACGTCGTTGACTCCGTTCACCCCACCACAGCAGAACACCAACCCGGGTGGGTCGACCGCCCAGGCGGCCGCGGCCAGCCAGGCCGCCGGCACCGCGGCGGGCAACGCGCAGAGTACCGTGTCGTCGATTCAACAAGGGTTCTCCGCGCTACCCAGCGCACTGCAAAGCCTCGCAACGGGAGCCGCGACGACGGCGCAGAGCGATCCGCTGGGCACGATCAGCGACCTGATCTCGATTTTCCTGGACTTGCCGGCCAACATCGCGACGTTCGTCGCCGACATACCGTTGGGCAGTTTGAGCGTTGTCGCCCTGCCGTTTGACGTGATCGGCGCGTTGACCGGTACCCACACCGACCGGATCGTCGCCGGATGGAATGGGGAGCAAACCTGGCCGGGTGAAGGGCCCGCACCCGTCAAGCCATTCCCTGCGCCGCTCCTGAATTTGCGCCCAGGCACCGTACCAGCGCCCAGGCTCTCGGCTGGTCTCGCCGAGGCGAACACCATCGGCGGATTGTCGGTACCGCCAAGCTGGACCATCTCCACGCCCGCGGTGCGTCCCACCGCGGTGACATTGCCTGCGCTATCGGAAGCCGCCGCCGCGGGGGAATCGATGCCAGGCGTTTCGGGAAGCGCACTGAGCGAGATGGCGCTGGCGGGGATGGCCGGCCGGGCGATGGCCGGGACGGTCGGAACCGGTGTCGGCCGCGGTGCCGGAAAGACGCCTGGTGGCGCAATTTCGGCGGCTCGCACCAAACAAGCGTCATCTGACGATGACCGCGGGGCGAAGAGCGGCGCCGACGATGGGACGCAAAGCAAACCTCGGGCCGTCGTCACCGGAGTCGCGGCCGAGCTACGTGAATTCACCAAGCTCCGCGACGAAGGAATTCTGACCGACGAGGAATACACCGAGCAGAAGAATCGCCTGCTCGGTCGCTGAGCCGCTCGCCGCCGTGCGGCGTAAGCGTCAGTTGCCTGGAAAAGGAATGCGCAGCAATGGATTTCGGGATCTATCCGCCGGAGATCAACTCCGGCCGGATGTATACCGGTCCGGGATCAGGGCCGATGATGGCCGCTGCGCAAGCCTGGGGCAGCTTGGCCGACGAGCTGTATACGGCGGCAAGCGGATATCAATCGGTGGTTTCCGAGCTTACTGATGGGGCCTGGTCGGGTCCGTCGTCCGCGTCGATGAGCGCAGCGGCCGGGTCCTATATCGAATGGCTGAGCGCCACCGCCGCGCAGGCCGAAGAAACCGCCGCCCAAGTCCGGGCGGCGGCCGCGGCTTACGAGGCGGCGTTTGCGATGACGGTGCCGCCGCCGGAGATCGCGGCCAATCGCAGCCTGCTGGCGGTGCTGGTAGCGACGAACTTCCTCGGGGTCAACACGCCGGCGATCGCGGCGACCGAGGCGCTGTACGCCGAGATGTGGGTGCAGGACGCGGTGGCAATGTATGGCTACGCGGGTTCTTCAGCGGCTGCGACCGCGCTCACCCCATTTACTTCACCGCAGCAGAACACCGATCCCGCTTCGTCAGCGAATCAGGCGGCAGCAGTCAGCCAGGCCACCAGCACCTCGGCAAGTGATGTGCAAAGCGCCGTTTCGTCTGCCCAGCAAGCTTTTTCCGCGGTCCCCAACGCACTGCAAAGTCTGGCGACTTCCGACTCGGCCGCCACCGGATCCGCGGCCGCCGACCCGCTGACCACGTTAAGCAATCTGATCTCAATCTTCTTCTCGGTGCCATCCGACCTAGCCTTCTTTGCCGTGGTCCTACCGCAGGACATTGCGGGCGGGCCGGTGGATCTTCCCTTTTCCATCGTGGATTCGGAGACCGGTCAGCACACCGACCGGATCGTCAGCGCCTGGAACGGCGAGGATGCCTTTATCAGGCCGAGCGGTATTCCCTCGAACGACTTCCCGGCGACCATCCTCAACCCGAGCCAAAACGCCGCGGCCGCGATACAGGCGGGCATGGCTGATGCGGAAGCGATCGGCGGGTTGTCGGTGCCATCGGGATGGACCGTGGCCGCACCTGAGGTGCGGCCGACCGCCTTTTCGACGCCCCTCACCACCGCAGACGTGTCCGCCGCCCCGGCGGCGGAAGCCGGTGCGGCAAACACGTTCAACCAGATGGGAATTGGCGGAATAGCCGGGCAGGCCATGGCCGGCCCGCCGGCTGCGGACAACAGCCAACAGGGCGGCAAGCCGGTGACCCACGCACGGCTGACCGGGCGCGCCACCGGCGCGGCGGTCGACGACGACGCTGAAGTGACGCCCGCGCCGCGGACCGTCGTCACCGGAGTCGCGGCCGCGATCCGCGAGATCACCAAGCTCCGCGACGAGGGACGTCTGACCGACCAGGAGTACAAGGAGCAGAAGAAGCATCTGCTCGGGATCTCAATTCAGCACCGCCCGTTGGGATAATCAGTCGGCGATCGACAGCGCGATGCCGTCCAAGATGTCGTGCTCGCTGACCGTCAGTGTGTCGATGCCGGCGCGCTCACGCAACGCGAACGCCAGTTCCTCGATCACGATTGCACCTCCACCGATCACGTCGGCCCGTCCCTCGTGCATCGGTCCGAGCGCAGCGCGCTGTGCGCGAGACATGGCGATCAACCCGTCGCACACCTCGAGCAGCCGGCCCACGCCGACCCGCGAAAGATGAATGGCCGCAGAGTCATAGGTCGTCATATTTTGCGCGAGCGCCGCGATCGTCGTCATTGTGCCGGCCACACCAACCCAGGTCCGGGCTCGTTCCACCGGAACGATGCGCAGCGCTTCACCGAGCCGTTCGCGAACCACCTCGCGGGCAGCCGCCACCTCGCCAGCCGTTGGCGGATCGGAATGCAGACATCGCTCGGTCAGCCGCACGCAGCCGATGTCAGCCGAGAAGCTCGCCTGCACTGTGTCTGTCCCGACCACGATCTCGGTCGACCCGCCACCCAAGTCGACGATAACAAAAGGCGCTGCAGCGGAGTCTAATTCGCTCACCGCTCCCCGGAAGGAGAGCTCGGCCTCTTCGACGCCGGTGATCACCTCGGCGACCGCGCCGTCGACCACGGCGCCCAGCACATCGGCCGTCATGGCGAAGAAGACGTCCCGATTTGCGGCGTCGCGCGTGGCCGAGGTTGCGACCATGCGGATCCGATCGACGCCGTTCGCCGCGCACAGGGCGGCGTAGTCGACGAGCGCGGCGCGGGTGCGCTGCAAGGCATCCGGGGCGAACCGACCAGTCGCGTCGACACCCTGCCCGAGTCGGACGATGCGCAACTCGCGATGCACGTCACGCAACTGCCCGTCATCCACATCGGCGATCAGCAACCGAATTGAGTTGGTACCGCAGTCAATTGCACCGACCCGGGTCATATGCGCCGTTCTCCCCCGCAAGCGGGTGGGGGTACCCCCAGCCGCGCAGCGGCGAGGGGGCACGCGCAGCGGCGAGGGGGCGTGCCCCCACCTCATCGCTCCGCTCTCCATCGTCGCCGGCGCGCGTCATGTCCACTCCCCCGGATCAAGAATGCCAGCCATCGACGGCTCGACCGCCAGCACCGCCAGCGCCTCGTCGCCAAGCGGATTGGTTCCCCGACCCTTGGCCAGCGAGTGCGCAATCAGCACGTGCAGGCACTTGACCCGGTCCGGCATACCACCGGCCGAAAACGTCGTTCCTAGTGGCTCGATAGCATCCCGCTCGGCCAGGTATGCCTCGTGAGCCCGTCGATAGCCGGCGGCCAGTTCGGGGTCACACCGCAGCCGCTGCGTCATATCCCGCATCATCCCGGTTGTCTCCAGCCTGCTCGCCGCGGCGGTGAGCACCGGGTGTGTCAGGTAGTACAACGTCGGAAACGGTGTTCCGTCAGGCAGTTTCGGCGCGGTCTGCACCACGCCGGGCTCACCGTTCGGACAGCGGTAGGCGATCTGAAGCACTCCACGCGGCTCGCGGCCGAGCTGGCGCGCCACCGTGTCGAGGTCGTCACGATCAACCACCGGGCGGCAGCGGATTCGGCGGGGCGGGCGCCGGCGGCGGAGCAGGGGCCGGCGTCGGCGGGCCGTGCGGGGTATCGGCGATGGTGTGCCACAGCGACGTGTACCACGGGTCGTTGGTGGCCGCGGGTGCCGGCTGGTTTCCCGGGTCCGTGGGCACGGCCGGCCGACGGCGGAAGCTGGACCTGATACGGGATGTCGCCCGGCTTTACGAAGCCGAGCCGCTCTCGGGCTTGCGCCGCAATGTAAGCCGGGTCGCCGAGCTTGACCTTCTGTTGCTTGAGATCGGCGATCTGTTGTCGCAGGGCGGCTTCGGAGGCAGCCAGCTGTTTCATCTCGGTGCGCTGCGCGAAATAGGTGCGGACCGGGCCGGCGATGGTGAGCGTCAGCACGCAAACAACCGCCGCGAGGATCGCAGCCCGCCGCGCGGTCAGGCCGAGTCGCTGGTCGGACCGTTGCTCGGCCGACTCGACGATCGCGCGTTTGATGGGCTCGATCGTGCTCCGGCATGGCGCGAGATGCATTCGGGCCCTGACGGGCTGCCGGCGCCTTGCGCGGCCGGCCCTGTTTCGAATCGCCGGCCCGGCCCGGGCGCGAGGCCGGTGAGCGCCGCTTCGGGTCTGGCCGTTTCGATTCGGACATGGTTCCTGCAGGCTATCCGGCTTCCGGCGCGTATCGGGGAAATGCCAGATCACCGGCGTAGCGGGCGGCGTCGCCGAGCGCTTCTTCGATCCGAAGCAGCTGGTTGTATTTCGCGACGCGTTCGCTGCGCGCCGGCGCGCCGGTCTTGATCTGCCCGCAGCCCACCGCCACCGCCAGATCGGCGATCGTGGTGTCCTCGGTCTCGCCGCTGCGGTGGCTCATCATCGTCCGGTATCCGCTGTGGTGCGCCAGCGCCACCGCGTCGAGCGTCTCGGTCAACGTCCCGATCTGGTTGACCTTGACCAGCAACGCATTTGCCGCGCCCCTGTCGATGCCCTCTTCCAGCCTTTCCGGATTGGTGACAAAGATATCGTCACCGACAATCTGCACACGGTCCCCGATGGACGTCGTCAGGGCCACCCACCCGTCCCAATCATCTTCGGCCAGTGGATCTTCCAGAGAGACCAGCGGATAGGAGCTGAGCAGAGCGGCGTAGAACTGCGTCATCTGCTCAGCGGTGCGGGTACTCCCCTCGAACATGTAGCCGGTGCCGTCGGTGTAGAACTCGGTGGCCGCGGCATCCAGCGCCAGCGCCACGTCGGCGCCGAGTTTGAAACCCGCGGACTCGATGGCCGAGCTGATCACGTCGAGCGCGGCCTCGGTGCTCGGCACATTCGGGGCGAACCCGCCTTCGTCGCCGAGGCCGGTGGACAAGCCCGTGCTTTTTCAGCACCGCCTTGAGAGCGTGGTAGACCTCGGCGCCCCAGCGCAGCGCCTCGCAGAAGCTCGGCGCCCCGATCGGGGCCACCATGAACTCCTGGATGTCGACAGCGGTGTCCGCGTGGGCGCCGCCGTTGAGGATGTTCATCATCGGCACCGGCAGGATGTGCGCATTGGGGCCGCCGAGATAGCGGAACAGCGGCAACTCGGCGGAGTCGGCGGCCGCCTTGCTGACCGCCAGGGATACCCCGAGGATGGCGTTGGCGCCCAGCCGAGACTTGTCCGGGGTGCCGTCGAGGTCCAGCAGCGCCTGATCGACCAGGCGCTGATCGTCGGCGTTGAGTCCGATGACGGCTGGTGCGATTTCGTCGAGCACGGCCTGCACGGCCTTCTTCACGCCCTTGCCGCCGTAGCGCTCGCCGCCGTCCCGCAGCTCGACGGCCTCATGCTCGCCGGTCGACGCGCCGGAGGGCACCGCGGCCCGTGCGAATGTCCCGTCGATGAGGGCCACCTCGACCTCGACCGTCGGATTGCCGCGCGAATCGAGGATCTCGCGGGCTCCGACCTGCTCGATAATCGGCACTGAGTTCTCCTTGCGTCGTCAGGGCTCCGTAATTGCCATCAGTAGCCTAGAGCCTGCTCAGAGCGGGTGACCCGCCGCATAGGCGGTAGCCCAGTCGCGCACGGCGCGGGCATACACGTCGGAGTTGTTGTATGCCCACAGCGCCGTTATCCACCCTCGCGGGGTGGCGAGATCCTTCCCGCGCCAACACAAATAACCCGCGGCTGACAGCGCGGCATCGTCGATGTTGTCCACGCTGACCACGCCGTCGTTGTTGGCGTCGACCCCGTATTCCCGCCATGTCTCGGGGATGAACTGCATCGGCCCCATGGCCCGCACGGTGTTGGAGCCGTTGTCCATGCCGCCCATCTCGCTGTCGACGATGCGCACGGTGCCGTTGGTCCCGTCGAGCACCACACCCCTGATCGGGGGACGCACATCTCCGTTCGGATAAAGCGTCGCGCCGTGATAGGTGCCGTGGTGACTCTCGATTTGGCCGATGCCGGCCAGCGTGGTCCACGCGATGTGGCAGCTGGGATTTTCCACCTCAGCAACCCGCGCGGCGTACGCGTAGGCCTCCACCGCGGTGACGGGGATTCCCAGTGACGGCGCAAGAGCGCCCGCCCACACGTGCAGCTGATCGGCGGGCCGGCCCTTGGCGTGGGTGTCGACCTGCGGCACCGGAGGGCCGGGGGGCGGCGGCACGCCCTTCGGGATGTAGGGGCCCAGCTGCCAGCTACAACTCGATGCCAAGAGCAGCGCCGTCGCACCCACGACGGCGAATGCCCGCAGCCAACGGACCGGCGACACAACACTCCCCTACACACAGGATTACCTGACCATGGTCCCACGGGAATCAACTACCTCCCCCGAGCCCACCGCCGCCGGGCCAGGCATACCCCCGTTGTCCACGCACGATGATGTGCGCCACAGCCGCCACCGACCGGTCGATAGGGCGTGTCGAGAGGTTGGGAAAGGGCCATTGATCGTCAAACGACAGCGATAAAGTTCCCGGGTGAACGTGATGAATCTGTTCCGGCTGGATGGCAAGAACGCTCTGGTGACCGGCGCCTCCAGCGGTATCGGCAAGCAAGTGGCGCTGGCTTACGCGCAAGCCGGCGCGGCGGTGGCGATCGCGGCCCGACATGATGAGCCGCTGCAGGAAGTGGCCGCGGAGATCGCTGTCGGCGGCGGGAAGGCCGTCCCCATCACCTGCGATGTCACCCAGCCCGAGCTGGTGGCCGCCATGCTGAACCGGGTCACCGACGAGTTGGGCGGGATAGACATCGCGGTGTGCAACGCCGGGATCATCACCCTCAACAGCCTGCTGGACATGCCGCTAGAGGAGTTCCAGAGCATCCAGAACACCAACGTCAACGGCGTCTTTCTCACTGCACAGGCCGCGGCGAAGGCCATGGTCGCCCAGCAACGCGCCGGCACCATCATCACCACGGCGTCGATGTCGGGCCACATCGTCAACACCCCGCAGCAGGTCGGCCACTACTGCGCCTCAAAGGCAGCCGTCATCCACCTCACCAAGGCGATGGCCATGGAGTTCGCGCCCCACAACATCCGCGTCAACAGCGTCAGCCCCGGCTACATCCTCACCGAACTGGTCGAGCCCTACAGCGAGTACCACGCGTTGTGGGAACCCAAGATCCCGCTCGGACGCTTGGGCCAGCCCGAGGAACTCGTCGGCATCTACCTCTATCTCGCCAGCGACGCGTCGAGCTACATGACCGGTTCCGACATCGTGATCGACGGCGGCTACACCTGCTGGTGAGTAGCCAGGCACAGGGGCAGGTTTGTCGACCATCGCGGTTTCGGTGGTGCGAGATTGCAGACCGCGCATTGTCGCTAACCAAATGAGAAGTAGTCCACTTAACTACGCGCCGCGGCGATTTTATAGTTTGCGAATGTGACGCTCGCCCGACCGGAGACCCGCTACGCAGAAGCAGATGGGGTCCGCATCGGCTACCAGGCGTTCGGCTCAGGTAAGCGGACGCTGATAGGTGTTCCCGGATTCGCGCAGAACCTCGAGGTGATCTGGGAGAATCCGGATGCCACTACTTTTTTTGAACGACTCGGATCCGTCTGCCGCGTAATTTATTTCGACAAGCGCGGCACAGGAGTCTCCGACCGCAGCATCCCCCCGCCGTCGCTCGACGCGCGGGTCCAGGACCTAGTCGCCGTCATGCGAGCAGAAGCCGTGGACCGCGCCGTCATCAGCGGCTGGTCGGAGGGCGGCACCTTGGCGGCGTTCTTTGCCGCCACGTTTCCTGAGCGCACCGAGGGTTTGATTTTGAGCGGCAGCTTCGCAAGCTGGGTGCGCCGTGACGATCATCCATGGGCACCAACCAGGCGGCAACAATTGCTGGCGTTGCGGCTGGGTCCGTTGATCTGGGGCACCGGCGAACCCACGATGAGGCACATCGCCCCGTCCATGGCGGGGCAACCGGGTTTCCGGCGCTGGGCGGCCCGGTACGAACGCGCATCGCTGCCCCGATTGAAGCTGGCGCCATTTGGCCGGCTCATTGCCGAGATCGACATCCGCCACGTGCTGCCATCGATTTACGCTCCGACCCTTGTGATGCACGCCCGCAGGGATCACGTCGTCCCGTTTCAGAGTGGCCGTTATCTGGCCGAGCACATCGTGGGCGCTCGCCTCGTGGAGCTCCCCACCGACGACCACGCCGTCTGGTTCGGTTCCGGCCAAAAATACGCCGACGCAATCGCGGAGTTTCTCACCGGCACCCGGCCGAACGCGGACCATTCACGAAAGCTCGCAACAGTCCTCTTCACGGACATCGTTGACTCGACAATGCATGCCGCGCGCCTGGGCGACGCCGCGTGGCGCGACTTCTTAGACCGTCACGACGACTTATGTCACATCGAGATCGGCGTGTGCGGAGGCCGCTGGATCAAGAGCACAGGCGACGGACTGCTAGCGACTTTTGACAGCCCAAGCCGGGCAGTTCGATGCGCGTGGGCGTTGAGCAATCGCATCAGATCAGAGCTTGATATCGAGATTCGGGCCGGGTTGCACACTGGCGAGATCGAGACACGCGGCGACGACATAACCGGGATGGCCGTGCATCAAGCCGCGCGGATTCAGGGCTTGGCCAGGAATTCGGAGGTGCTCGTTTCTTCCTCTATCAGCAACCTCGTGGCCGGTTCCGGCATCACGCTAGAAGGCCACGGCACGCACACCCTGAAGGGCATCGCCGAACCGTGTGAGCTCTACAGGGTGTGTTATGTCTCTGCGGTTAACTGATGCGTGATCGCACAGAGCGCCATGGGCGCCCCTGTGGGCGCGGAGCGGCCGGCACAAGTTTCTCCAGCAGCGGAATACGTACGCGGGATGCGATAAATTCTGCGTCGGTCGAATCCACACGTCGCGCGGCGACAGCGAGTTCGCGAAGAACAGACGCCGCGCCACCGGAGGGGGTCTGTGAGCGCCGAACCGCCGCTGCTGTTAGCGCTTGACCTGATCGGGACCTGCGTCTTCGGTCTAAACGGAGCACTGACAGCGGTAAGGGTTGCTCGGCTCGACATCGTGGGCGTCGTCGCACTCGGCATGGCTACGGCGTTGGGCGGCGGAGTGATTCGAGATGTTCTTATCGGTTCCATACCGCCTGCGACCTTTCGTGATTGGCGTTTTTTTGTGCTCGCCGTCGCCGGTGGACTCATCGCGTTCGTCCTCAGCAAGTATCTCCATCGATTGGAGACGCCGATCACGGTTCTCGACGCGATCGGGCTCAGCGTCTTCGCGGTCATCGGCACCAACAAGGCCGTTGCCTTCGGATTGGGGGTAGGGCCTGCGCTTCTGTTGGGCGTCGTCACCGCAGTGGGTGGTGGCACGATTCGGGACACACTCATCGGAAAGATTCCAACGGTGCTTCGCAGCGAGTTATATGCGATCCCCGCACTGGTCGCCGCAGCGATCACCGTCGCAGCTATGCGGATGGGTATTTACGGACTGCCGGCCGCCCTGGGAGCCGCGGCGGTCTGCTTCGCTATCCGGATGCTCGGCGTCCGGTTCGGCCTGAACGCACCAACCCCACGTGGAGCTGTCGGCGACAAAGCGGATTCTCCCGGTTCGAATCCTCCGCCCTCCCCTCCCGACGGGCAATGATCTGCCTGGCGAGCCAGGCGGCGGGAAACTGCCGCCTGCCGAACATCGCCCTGTTCAGCTCGTCGAGCAGTTCAGGTGCGCCGCCCTCCTCGACAAACCGGCCATTGGGTCAGCCCGCGCCCGCCGCGATCACCTCGTCCACCTCGAGGGCCCGGTCGGCCATCTCCGCGTGTGCATTCTCCAGCGCGTCTGCCTGATCCTCATCGGCCTTCATCAGCGCCTCGATGTCGAAGCCGGCCATGTCGAGCACACCCATGTCCCTGAAGGCCTTCTGCACCTTGTCACCCCACAACCCGATGTCCTTGACGATCGGCACGATGCGGCTGAACAGGTGCGAGCGGAACTGGATCATCAGCGGCGACGTGTCGACCCACTCGGCACACGCTTGGACGTCCATGCCGAGGGTCTCGAATACCTCCTCGCCGCGGAACCGGTCGCGCATCAGGTAACAGGCGTCCACGACGAACTCTTCACGCTCGCCCCGCTCGGCCTCGGTCAGCGCGGAGTAGTAGTCCTTCAGCGAGATTCGGCCGAAGGCGACGTGCCTCGCCTCGTCCTGCATGACGTAGGCCAGCACCTTCTTGGCCAGCGATTCCTGCGCCGACATGTCCCGCAGCACCCCGAAGGCGGCGAGGGCGAGCCCTTCGATGAGGACCTGCATGCCGAGGTAGGGCATGTCCCAGCGCGAGTCGCGCAGGGTGTCGTCCAGCAGTGCGGTCAGGTGCTTGTTGATCGGGTAGACCACGTCGACCTTCTCCTGCAGGAACCGCGAGAACGCCTCGACGTGGCGGGCCTCGTCCATGGTCTGGGTGGCCGCGTAGAACTTCGCGTCCAGGTCCGGGACGACCTCGACGATCTTGGCCGCGCACACCATCGCACCCTGCTCGCCGTGCAGAAACTGCGAGAGCTGCCAGGCCTGGAAGTGCTGGCGCATCTCGGCGCGACGAGCGTCGTCTGCGGCGTCCCACATCGGGCTGCCGAACAGCGGATGGAACTCGTCAGGCAGCCCGATCGGGTTCATCGGGTCGACGTCTTGCGCCCAGTCGATGCGCGACTGGGCATCCCACTGCTTGTCCTTTCCCTTTTGGTATAGGGAAAGGAGCCGGGCGCGCCCGTCGTCGTACTCCCACGTGAAGCGCGCGTCGCCGGCACTGGCGACCTCCCACGAGTAGGGCGCGGGCACGTCCGTGTACTTGTCCCTCGTGGTCATGAGCTGCCGCCTTTCTGCCCGTGTGACCAGTGGTCATATGACGAGTATCACATTGCACCGCCTGCGGCAGCGCGTCAACCCTGACGGGCGGGCTAACTGACCGAGGCCCGCTCCAACGCCCAACAAACGAAGGCACCCCCGGCCAATTGACCGGGGGTACTTCGTTGGACGCGGATTCTAGTGAGCGTGGCCGTGGTGGTGACCGGCGTGCTCGTCCTCGTCGGCGGGCTTCTCGACGATCGCGGTTTCGGTGGTCAGCACCATGCGTGCCACCGACGCGGCGTTGAGCACCGCGGACCTGGTGACCTTGACCGGGTCGATGACCCCGTCGGCGGCCAAATCGCCGTACTTCAACGTTTCCGCATTGAACCCGTGCCCAGCGGGCAGTTCAGCGACCTTGTTGACCACCACCGCACCGTCCTGCCCGGCGTTGGCTGCGATCCAGTACAGCGGCGCGCTAAGCGCCTCGGAGAACACCTCGACGCCGAGGGCCTCGTCGCCTGACAGCGACGCACGCAGGTCGGTGAGTGCCTTACGGGCTTGCAAGAGAGCAGAGCCACCACCCGGGACGATGCCTTCCTCGACGGCTGCCTTTGCTGCGGCAACGGCATCCTCAACGCTTTCCTTGCGCTCCTTGAGCGCGGTCTCGGTGGCGGCGCCGACCTTGATGACGGCGACCCCGCCGGCCAGCTTGGCCAGCCGCTCCTCCAGCTTTTCACGGTCCCAGTCGGAGTCAGTGCTCTCGATCTCGGAACGCAGCTGCTTGGCGCGGTCGGCGATGGCTTCAGCGGTGCCACCGCCCTCGACGATCACGGTGTCGTCCTTGCTCACCACCACGCGGCGGGCCGATCCGAGCACCTCGAGCCCGACCTCACGCAGCGTCAGCCCGACGTCGGGGTTGACCACCTGGCCACCGGTGACGATGGCCAAGTCATCCAGGAACGCCTTACGGCGGTCACCGAAGAACGGGGCCTTGACCGCGACCGCTTTCAGCGTCTTGCGGATCGCGTTGACCACCAGCGTCGACAGCGGCTCGCCTTCGACGTCTTCGGCGATGACCAGCAGCGGCTTACCCGACTCGGCCACCTTCTCCAGCAACGGCAGGAAGTCGGGCAGCGAGCTGATCTTGTCGCGGTGCAACAGGATCAGGGGGTCGTCGAGCACGGCCTGCTGCGCGTCGAAGTCGGTGACGAAGTACGCCGACAGGAAGCCTTTGTCGAAGCCGACGCCCTCGGTGAACTCCAGCTCGGTGCTCAGCGTGGACGATTCCTCGACGCTGACCACGCCGTCGTGGCCGACTTTGGTCATCGCCTCGCCGACCAGCTCGCCGATCTGCTCGTCGCGCGACGACACCGTGGCTACCTGCGCGATACCGGTCTTGCCGGACACCGGGGTGGCCGCTGCCAGCAGCGCCTCGGACACCGCGTCGGCGGCCTTGCCGATACCCGAGCCCAGCGCGATCGGGTTGGCACCGGCAGCGACGTTGCGCAGCCCGCCCTTGATGATCGCCTGCGCCAGCACGGTGGCGGTGGTGGTGCCGTCGCCGGCGACGTCGTTGGTCTTGGTGGCCACCGACTTGACCAGCTGGGCGCCCAGGTTTTCGAACGGGTCTTCCAAGTCGATCTCGCGGGCGACGGTGACACCGTCGTTGGTGACCGTAGGGCCGCCAAAAGCCTTGGCCAGCACCACATGCCGGCCTCGCGGGCCCAGGGTCACCCGCACGGTGTCGGCGAGTTTATCCACGCCGGCTTCCATTGCCCGCCGTGCGGTCTCACTGAACTCAATCTGCTTGCTCATAAGTCTTTCTTGTCCCGTCCTAAGAAGCGGTCCGCCCCGGAAATCGCCCACGTGTCGACGTGGGGATCGCCGGGGCGGAACACGCTCTGGGTTACTTGGAGACGACGGCCAGCACGTCGCGGGCCGACAGGATCAGGTACTCCTCGCCGTTGTACTTGATCTCGGTGCCGCCGTACTTGCTGTAGATGACGGTGTCACCCTCGGACACGTCCAGCGGAATCCGCTTCGCGCCATCGTCGTCCCACCGGCCGGGGCCGATGGCGACGACAGTGCCTTCCTGCGGCTTCTCCTTGGCGGTGTCGGGAATGACCAGACCGGATGCGGTCGTGGTCTCGGCCTCATTGGCTTGTACGAGGATCTTGTCCTCGAGTGGCTTGATCTTCACCTTCGCCACGATTGCAGCCTCCACTTGTTGGATAGGGGCACGGGGCCATAGAGATCTAGACCCCGAACCTTGGGATTACCAGGTGTTCGGCATTCGTTCGCGCCCTCGCGTCGTCGTCGCGGGTGCCGGCACAAGGGTTCGTCCGATTGCCACCTAGCACTCTATACATGCGAGTGCTAGCACTCAAGGTCGCCCACCTGCTTCCCGGTCGGTGAGCCCGCCGACTGGTCACCGACCAGCCGATCTCGGCTCGAAACCCGTCGTTTGCCGAACCAAAACCGCAGGCAGACGCCCCAGCGGCGGTTCTCAAGAATTCGTCAAGGCGCAAGACCCAATAATGGGGTCATGTTGACCGGCATCCCAAACGCGACCCGCACAGCTGCCGTGACCCCGCTGCTTGTCGCGGCCGCTATCGGATTGGCTGGAGTCGCCCGCGCCGATGGCCAAATGTACGGCGACCCCGAGGCTGCCGCCCCCTACTGGCGCTACCAGCACCAGCAAGACTGCGGCCTGATGTCCGTCGCGGATGTGGTCGGCCAGCTCACCGGCAGAGAACCGTCCCAAATCGGCATGGAGTTACGCGGGGTGTTCACCAAAAGCGAATCCCATCGCGGCGACGTCTACCACTTTGACGGCACCTCGCCCCAAGACATGGTCCTGCTGCTGCAGAAGCACGGCATCGAATCCGACCTCACGACCGGCAACAGCATCGGGACACTGGAGCAAGACCTGGCCGGCGGCCACAAGGTCATCGCCGCGCTCAACGCCGAAACCATCTGGAACTACCCTCACGGCGATGGCGACCGGACCACGCCCGACCACGCCGTGGTCGTCACCGGAGTCGACACCGGCACCAACGTCATCCACGTCAACGACAGTGGCACCCCCAACGGCCGCGACGAGCAGATAGCGATGGCCACCTTCAGCCAAGCCTGGACCACCAGCGACGACCTGCTGATCGTCACCCAAGAAACCGGCAACTGACGATCAGGGCAGCTGGCCTTTGACCACCGGCAGACCTGGGTCGCTGGCCACGTCCAATGGGGATGGGGCCGCACCGGCGGCAACCAGATGCGCGGCGAAGGAAGCGATCATCGCACCGTTGTCGGTGCACAGCCGGGGCCGCGGGATCCGCAGTGTCAATCCTGCTGCGGCACAACGTTCTTCGGCCAGTTCACGCAGCCGGGAGTTCGCGGCCACTCCCCCGGCGATCAGCAGAGTGGATACGCCGAGCCCGGTGGCGGCGCGCACCGCCTTCATGGTCAGCACGTCGGCGACTGCCTCCTGGAAGCCGGCGGCGATGTCGGCGGTCGCCGCGTCGGGATGGCTCTCCACGTACCGCGCCACCGCGGTCTTCAGCCCGGAGAAGCTGAACGCGTGCGGATCATCGCGTGGTCCAGTCATGCCGCGGGGGAACACAATCGCGTCCCGGTCACCGGTTCGCGCCAAGTCATCGAGCACCCTGCCGCCCGGATAGCCCAACCCCAGCAGGCGGGCCACCTTGTCGTAAGCCTCCCCGGCCGCGTCGTCGACGGTGCTGCCCAGCTCCACGATCGGCTCGCCGAGCGAACGCACATGCAACAGGTGGGTATGGCCGCCGGACACCAGCAGCGCCACGCTCTCCGGCAGCGGCCCGTGCTGGTAGACGTCGGCGGCCAGGTGCCCGCCCAAGTGGTTCACCGCGTAGAACGGCACCCCCCAGGCAGCCGAATACGCTTTGGCCGCAGCCACTCCCACCAGCAGCGCACCCGCCAGCCCCGGCCCGATGGTGGCCGCGACGATGTCCGGTTTTTGCACGCCCGCGCCTGCCAGCGCGCGGCGCATAGCCGGACCGAGCGCCTCCAGGTGCGCTCGCGAGGCGATCTCTGGGACCACACCGCCGAACCGGACGTGTTCGTCGACGCTGGATGCCACCTCGTCGGCCAACAACGTCACGCCGCCGTCGGCGTCGAGCCGGGCGATGCCAACTCCGGTTTCGTCGCAGGAGGTTTCGATGGCCAGGATGACGGTCATAAGCGCCGCTCCTCCGCATCGCTTCGCTCTGCATCGTCGCTGGCGCGGGTCATAGGGCCTCCCGGCGCATGGTGTATGCATCGGCGCCGCTGACCCGGTAATACCGCCGACGCAGGCCTACTTGGGTGAATCCCACGCTGCGGTACAGCGCGATCGCCGGCACATTGTCGGTGCGGACCTCGAGGTGGACGACGCCGCCCGCGGCGAAGTTCAGCAGCTCGTCCAGCAGCCGGCGGCCGACGCCGCGGCCTTGGTAAGCCGGGTCGACGCCGATGGTGTGCACCTCGTATTCGAACGGCGGCGTGCGGCCCAACCGCGAGATGCCACCGTAGCCGATCAGCTCGCCGCCATCAGCGCCGGTGCGGGCGGCCACGTAGTGATTGTGCTTGGCGGCAAGCTCGCGGACGAACGCGACTGTCGGCCAAGGGTCGTCACCGGGAAACAGCACGCCCTCCAACTCAGCGCAGCGGTCGGCGTCGGCCACCGTCAATGCGCCGATCGTGACGGGTTCGCTGCAGGCGGTCATTGTCTGGCGGCCTCTCGCTCAGCCACCGTCTTGGCATCGGGTCGGCGCAGATACAACGGGAGCAGCGCGGCGGGTGGGGCCGACCAGTCGACCACGGCGACCAGACCTATCGATGTCGGGTACGACGGTTCGCACAGCGGCAGGCCGAACAGCGCCGCATGTTCGGGCGAGCCGGCCACCGCCTGCGCGACACCGGGGTCGACATCGGCCGGGGCGTTAACCGCCGGACCGGCGATCCGGACGCCGTCGCGATAGCAAGCCCAATAGATTTCGCGGCGGCGGGCATCGGTGACCACCAGCGTGTCTCCGGTGGTCTGCCCGCCGATCGCGTCGAGGCTGCAGACCCCGTGCACCGGAATGCCAAGCGCATGCCCATAGGCCGCCGCGGTCGCCATACCAACCCGCAAGCCGGTGAATGGACCCGGGCCGCATCCCACCACGACGGCATCCAGATCCGCCATCTGCAGTCCGGCATCGGCCATGGCGGCCAACACATTCGGGGTGATCCGTTCGGCGTGCGCGCGGGCATCGATGCTGACCCGCTCGGCCAGCAGCTCGCCATCGGCCACGACGCCCGCCGTCACGGCGGGAGTTGCGGTGTCGATGGCCAACACCAGGCGAGTGCGGCCGCTCATGTGCGCCGCTCCTCCTCATCGCTACGCTCTGCATCGTCGCCGGCGCGGCAGCTCCATTGCCACGTCGCGGTCCGCACGTCGGAGTTGCTGATCCGCTCGAGGCGGACGTCGAGGTGCCGATCGGAAAGCCGTTCGGCAAGGCCCTCGCCCCACTCCACCACGACGACGGCATCGTCGAGTTCGGTGTCGAGGTCCAGGGATTCGAGCTCGTCGAGCAGATCGGCACCGGTGTGCTCCAGCAATCGATAGACGTCGACGTGGATCATCGCCGGGGCGCCGGTCCGCCGTGCCGGATGTACCCGCGCCAGCACGAACGTCGGCGAGGTGACCGGTCCGTCGACGTCCAATGCTGCAGCAATCCCCTTGGCCAGCACGGTTTTTCCGGCGCCGAGCGGGCCGGAGAGCACCACGACGTCGCCGGCGCGTAGCTGGCCGCCCAGCCGCCAACCGAGCGCGACGGTGTCTTCGACCCGCGGCAGCGTCGCGATGCCCTGTGGCGGGTCGCCACCTAGGTGACCGTCGGCCTTAGTCACGGCGCAAGACCCGATCGCGCCACCGCTGACTCAGCGTCGCGAACCTGCCCGGGGTAGCCCGCTTGACCAGCCGCACCAAGCCGTCGTTGATCGGATTCGGCTTCGACAGCAACACCAAATGGCCCGACCTGGCCACGATCACCAGTTCGGAATCCGGCAGCGCATCGGCCATTTTCTTCGAATATTCGGCAGGGGTGACCAAGTCGTGGTCGCCGCAGACGATCAGCGTCGGGATCCTCGCCAGCGTTGGCAGCGCCGCCGTTTCGTCGTGAACTTCCAGCGCGTGCGAAAACTCGACCAGGGTCGGGATCGCGGTGTCGAGCATCATCTTCTCGGAGAACGCCACAACGCTCGGGCTGACGTACAGGTCGGCAAAGGACGCCGCCCGCAGAATCGGCCCGATCACCGAGCGGCCCACGTTGCGGCCGCGCTGAACCAGCTTGGGCGCCGTCCGCGCGGCCCGCCGAACGGCCTCTAGCGCAGGGTTATTCAGAATCTCGCCGAGCGGTGACTTCGCCACTCCTTCGGCCGCAGACGAAATCAGCGCGGCTCCGACAATGCGGTTGCCGTAGTGGTGCGGGTACTGCCGGGCGTGCGACAGCACCGTCATCCCGCCCATCGAATGACCAACCACCACGATCGGACCGCGTGGCGCGATCACCTGCAGCACCGTCTCTAGGTCCATGCCCAGCTGCGTCACTGTGTAGGTTTCCGGCGGGGCGTCGCCGGATCGGCCGTGGCCGCGCTGGTCGTAGAAGATCATACGGACCTGCGGACCCCACTCGTCGGACAGCCGCATGCGCTGAAAGTGAAAGGCGCCCATGCGAAGGCAGAATCCGTGCGCGAACACTACGGTCAGTGGCGCGTCAGCGGGCCCGACCTCGCGCACCGCCAGCGGCACGCCGTCCGGCGTTGTCACCAGATAGCTGCGGTCGCCGTCGAGTGTCTCGAAATCCTCGTTGGCATAAGGGTCGTCGTTTTCCGGACGCCGCGTCATCGAGCGTGCCACCGTGACCCCGGCGATGGTGCCCACCGCGCTCAGGCCCGCGGCACCTGCCAGCCATCGCGCCAACCCCACCCTGTCCACATGGGAGCCGTCATGATTCGCACCGCTCAACGATCGCCGGCCTCGCGGTAGGTTCTGGTGATACGTCCCCGCGGGCTGGTCACCACTTCGTAGTGGATGGTGCCCAGCAGATCGGCCCACTCCTGCGCGGTCGGCTCACCCCGCGCGCCGGGCCCGAACAGGATCGCCTCGTCGCCTTCGGCGACGTCGACGTGTCCGGGACCAAGGTCGACCACGAACTGGTCCATGCAGATCCGCCCGACGCCAGGGCGCCGCCTGCCGTTGATCAGCACGTCCAGCCGGCCACCGAGCGCCCGGAAGACGCCGTCCGCATAGCCGATCGGCATCAGCGCGACGGTGGTGTCGCGCTCCGCGATCCAGGTGTGCCCATACGACACGCCCTCGCCAGCGTGAATCGACTTCACCAGCGCGACGGCGCATTTCACCGTCATCGCCGGCACCAGACCCATGTCGCCCAGGGTGGGCACCGGGACTCAGGCCATACACCGCTATACCGGGCCGGACCATGTCGAACGCCAGGTCGGGGCGTGACATCGTCGACGACGAATTCGACAGATGCGCCACCTCGAAGTGCACTCCCTGGTTGCGCGCCTGCGCCACGATCTCGTTAAACCGTTGAGCCTGAACATTATTGATCGGGTTGTCGGGTTCGTCGGCGTAAACCATGTGCGACATCAGCCCCCGCAACCGAACGGCGTGCTCGGCGACGGCTTGGCGCAACGCGGTCAGCATCGACGGGTAGTCGGCCAGCGCGACGCCGTTGCGGTTCAGCCCGGTATCCACCTTGACGGTCACGGTGGCCGTGCGACCGGTCCGACGGGCGGCGTCCAACAGCTCCTCGAGCTGACGCACCGAGGACACCGCGACCTCCACGTCGGCCAGCAGCGCCGGACCGAAGTCGATGCCGGGCGGATGCAGCCAGGCCAGCACCGGCGCGGTGATGCCGTCGGCGCGCAGCGCCAGCGCCTCGTCGACGGTGGCGACGCCCAGCTCGGCGGCGCCGGCGGCCAACGCGGTCCGGGCGACCTGGGTGGCGCCGTGGCCATATCCGTCGGCCTTGACGACAGCCATCAGCTGCGCACCGCCGGCGTGCTCGCGCAGCACCCGCACGTTGTGCGCAATGGCACCCAAGTCCACCACGGCCTCAGCGAGGACGCCCGGCGTCAGGGATATCGGCGTAACGGCCACGCCCGATATTGTCCCAGAATCGACTTCCGCAGCCGTATTCCGGCAGGTCAGTGCGCGAAGTGTTCGGCTTTGTAGTGGCCGCTGGGCTTGAGCTTGTCCAGGCTGGCCAGCGCGGTGCGGGCGTCGTCGTGCAGCACCCGGGCCAGGTCGGCGGACAGGCCCTTCGCGGACCACGACGCGCAGCACCGAGACGTTGGTGGCGTTGTCGGGCATCGTGTAGGCGGGTACCTGCCACCCGAAGCCCCGTAGCTCGTGGGAGAGGTCGAATTCCGTGTAGCCCAGGCCGCGGGCCAGCCGGAAGGCGACGACGGGGATCGCCGAGCCGTCCGAGATCAGCTCACAGTGGTCGCCGTCGTGCAACTGCTGGCCCAGCCAGCGGGCGGTCTGCGACAAACTCTGCATGACCTGCGTGTAGCCCTCGCGGCCCAGCCGCAGGAAGTTGTAATACTGACCGATCACCTGGTTGCCGGCGCGGGAGAAGTTCAGGGTGAACGTCGGCATGTCGCCGCCCAGGTAGTTGACCCGGAACACCAGCTCCTCGGGCAGATACTCGCCGCTGCGCCACACCACGAACCCGATGCCGGGGTAGGTCAGCCCGTATTTGTGGCCGCTGACGTTGATCGACACCACCCGGGGCAGCCGGAAGTCCCACTTCAGTTCCGGGTGTAGGAACGGCACCACGAAGCCCCCGCTGGCGGCGTCGACGTGCACCGGAACGTCCACACCCCCACCGGCGGCCAGTTTGTCCAGCGCCGCGCAGATCTCCGCGACCGGCTCGAGTTCGCCGGTGTAGGTGGTGCCCACGATCGCCACCACCCCGATGGTGTTCTCGTCGACGGCCTCGACAACCTGTTCGGGCGTGATGACGTAGCGGCCCTCCTCCATCGGCAGATAGCGGGGCTCGACATCGAAGTAGCGGCAGAACTTCTCCCAGACCACCTGGACGTTGGAGCCCATCACCAGGTTGGGGGTGCGGCCCTCCCAGCCTTTACCCACCTTTTCGCGCCAGCGCCATTTGAGCGCCAGACCACCGAGCATGACGGCCTCGCTGGAACCGATGGTGGACGCCCCGCAGGCGCTGGACGGATCGTCGTCGCGCAAGTCATCGGCGTGGAACAGGTCGGCGACCATGCACACGCATCGCTGCTCGATGGACGCGGTGATCGGATATTCGTCCTTGTCGATCATGTTCTTGTCGAACGTCTCGGCCATCAACTTCTCGGCTTCGGGATCCATCCAGGTGGTGACGAAGGTGGCCAGGTTCAGCCGCGAGCTGCCGTCGAGCATCAGCTCGTCGTGGATGAAGCGGTAGGCGGCCTCCGCATCCATCGACTCCTCGGGCAGCCGCAACGCCGGCACCGGGGTGGTGAACATGCGGCCCGTGTAGGCGGGCGCGATCGAATGTGCGGGGACGGATGGGTGGCTGAGGGTCACGATGGATTCCTTTCGGTGGTGAGCTAGAGGGTGGCCAGGGCGGCTCGGATATGCGGGACGATCCGGGACGCCGACGTCGGCGCGTCACCCGGCCCGGGGTCGGCGGCCGACAGCGCCGCCGCGCGCGCGTGCACGAAGGCCGCGGCTGCCGCGGCTTCGGCGGCCGGCAGCCCCGCGGCCAGCAGGGCGCCGATCATGCCGGACAGCACGTCGCCGGACCCGGCGGTCGCCGCCCAGGACTGCCCGGCCGGGTTGAGGTAGACCAGGCCGCCGGGTTCGGCGATGACGGTGACGTTGCCCTTCAGCAGCACGGTGACCCCGAGCGCGTCGGCCAGCTTGCGGGTGGCGCCGACGCGGTCGTCGCCGGGCGGGGCGCCGGCCAGTCGGGCGAACTCACCGGCGTGCGGAGTCAGCAAGGTCGGGGCGCGCCGGCCGCTGACCATGTCGGGGTGGGCCGCCAGGATGGTCAGCGCGTCGGCGTCGATCAGCACCGGCAGGTCGGTGCCCAGCGCGAACTACAGCGCGGCGGCTGCGGTGTCGTCGGTGCCCAGGCCCGGCCCGACCACCCAGGCCTGTACCCGTCCGGCCGCGGCCGGGGTGGGCGATGCGATCACCTCGGGCCAATGCGCGAGCACCTCGGCTGTGCGCGCCGCCGGCATAGCGGACCATGCCGGAGTGAGCCGCGACGGCGGCGCCGGTACACAGCACCGCGGCGCCCGGATACGTCGACGAACCGGCCATCACGCCCGTCACACCCTGGGTGTACTTGTCGTCGTGCGGTCCGGGCACCGGCCAGCGCGCGGCCACGTCCGCGGCTTCGAAGCCCACGACATCGGTCTGGGGTAGATCCAAACCGATGTCGACCAGACGCACGCGGCCGCAGTCGGCCAGCGCGTGAACCGGTTTGAGGCCGCCGAACGTGACGGTCAGCGCGGCATGAACGGCGGGACCGGTGACCGCGCCGGTCGCAACGTCGATGCCGCTGGGGATGTCGACGGCGACAACCGGGATCGCGGTGGCATCGACAGCCTCGAAGACTTCGGCCGCGTCCGGCCGCAGCGGCCCCGATCCGGAGATACCGACAACGCCGTCGATGACGAGATCCGTTCCCGCAGAAATCTTTTCGACGATCCGCCCGCCGGCTTTCCGAAATGCCGCCAACCCTTGCTGGTGGGTACGTTCCGGTTTGAGCAGTATCGCGTCGGCGGCCGCGCCGCGGCGGCGCAGAAAGGTCGCCGCCCAGAGCGCGTCACCGCCGTTATCGCCAGAGCCGACGACCGCGCACACCTGGCGCCCGGCGACTCCGCCGGTGCGGGCGGTCAACTCGGCGATGATCGCGGTGGCCAGTCCGTAGGCTGCGCGCCTCATCAGCGCACCATCGGGCAGGCGGGCCAGTAGCGGCGCTTCGGCCTCGCGGATCGCCTCAGCCGAGTAGTAGTGCCGCACCTCGCCCAGATTACGTGTCCCCGATCGCGGGTACAGTCGATTAAACAAGCTAATTATCCAGGCAGCACTTTTGAGAAGGGGCCGATATGGCACGCACCGAAAACGACACCTGGGACCTGGCCACCAGCGTGGGCGCCACCGCGACCGGCGTCGCCGTCGGGCGCGCGTTGGCGAGCCGGGCGGCTAACCCACTGATCAACGATCCCTTCGCCGAACCGTTGGTCCGTGCGGTGGGCGTGGACTTCTTCACCCGTTTGGCCAGTGGCGAATTGAATCCGGCCGAGGTCGACGACAACAGCGAGTGGGGCATGCAGCGGATGCGGGACATGATGGCCTTGCGCACTCGCTTCTTCGACGACTTCTTCATCGAGGCGACCAACGGCGGGATCCGCCAGGCGGTGATCCTGGCGTCGGGGTTGGATGCCCGGGCCTACCGGTTGCCGTGGCCGGCCGGGACCACGGTGTACGAGATCGACCAACCTCGGGTGATCGAATTCAAGACCACGACGCTGGCCGATCTGGGCGCCGCCCCCACCGCCGACCGACGCTCGGTGGCAATAGATCTGCGCCACGACTGGCCGACCGCGTTGCGCGGAGCCGGCCTGGACCCCACCCAACCCACCGCGTGGAGCGCGGAGGGTTTGATGCCGTTCCTGCCGCCGGACGCCCAGGATGCGCTGCTGGACAACATCACCATGCTCAGCGCTGCGGGCAGTCAATTGGCCACCGAGAACGTGCCGGACGCGAGCCAGGCGGTGCCGAAGATGGCAGACCAGATGCGGCAGGCCACCGAACGCTGGCGCGACCACGGATTCGACGTGGAGATGACCGACCTGTGGTACGGCGGCGACCGCAACGACGTGGTCGACTATCTGGACGGCCATGGCTGGAACGTTTCGGCCATCAGCGTTGCCGATCTGTTTGCCGCTCAGGGCCTTTCGGTCCCGACCAGCAACGACGAAGAAGCGGCGATCGCCTCCGGGCTCGGCTATGTGACCGCTAGGCGGATCTAAGCGCGGCGAGGAGCATCCCTGGGTTCACCGGTGGCCCGCCCCGGGCTCGGGCTACCGGATAGCACAACAGACCGATGAAGATCGCCGAGAAGTGCCCGATCGCAGTGAAGTTCGCATCGATGATCAGCGGGACACCGAAGACGGCGATCAAGATGGCGAGGTAACCCCACCGCCACGGCGTTGCGATGCGGTAGGCGAGCACGGCTATCACGCCGACCATGAAGTAGCTGACCCCGATGTCACGGGCATGGACCAGCCGTTCCGGCGCCTGGTGATACTGGATTTCCAAATACAGCAAGCCCTCGCTGATATAGGTCGCAGCGACGTGTGCAGTCAATCCGACCGTCAGCCAACGAATTTGGCCGAGCCACTGCTCTGCTGGGGCGAGAAACAGGGTGAACAGCACCAGATAGGGCGTCCAGTAGCGGCCATCGATCCAGAGCAGGCTTTCGAAAAGCACATGTAGCGGATCGGTCGCCAGGTCGTGCAGGTTGGTGGAGTTGTGGATCAGCACGGAGTGCAATGCCCGCCGGTTCAGGCTGTGCTGAATGATCGTGGTGATCAGCAGCACGATCAGCCAGAGGTAGGTCAGCGGCGCGCTGCTGACGAATCGCCACACCGCGGCCAGCCAGCCGTGCGGGCGCGCTTGGACGGAAGGGTCTGCCACGGCGTTTACCTTGGCACGGTCAGGCGCTGATCGCTTCGGATCGGCCCTTGATCCGGTAGGTCGCCCAGCGTATCGTTTTAACGTCAATTACGAGACCATGCGTATCGTAATTGGTGTTCACGAAAGGATCAGCCTTGAAGCGCAGCCGCTACGCCGGCCGGCCTTTCACCACCTCCACCGCCGACATTGCCGCAGCGCTCCAGCAAGTCAGCATCCCGACCCTGCTGCTGTCGCTGGTGCACATCACCGGCGATCCGCGTTTCGTTCGGGACTTCAAACCCGCCGGGATCTTCCTCAACGAGGTCCAGGGATTCATGTCCGAGGAGGACAAGGCCCGCGCCCGCGCGGAAGCGCTACCGGTGATCACCGACTACCGAGACCGCGGCTGCCCCGAGCCCGCTCCGCTGCCCGCCGAGCTCATCAGGGAAATGATGGACTGGGCGGTTTGCGAGAGCGTGCCCGACGAGTACCTGCCGCTGCTGGCCGAAGAGATGGACCTGGACGGCGTTGATCCGCGCCGCCCCGCGGCATTGGATTCCGACCGCGCGGCCGAATTTCCGGTCGTCGTGGTCGGATGCGGCGAGTCCGGCGTTCTGGCCGGAATTCGGTTGAAACAGGCCAACATTCCGTTCACCATCGTGGAGAAGAACAGCGGGCCGGGCGGAACCTGGTGGGAGAACACCTATCCCGGAGCTCGGGTCGATGTCGCTAATCATTTCTATTGCTACAGCTTCGAGCCGAGCAACGAGTGGACGCACTTCTTCGCCGAACAGCCGGAGCTGCAGAACTACTTCACCACGGTGATGGACAAGCACGGTCTCGGCGAGCACGTGCGCTGGCAGACCGAGGTGATTGCCGCCGAGTGGGACGACGAGGACGGCCTGTGGACGATCACGGTGCGGGAGCCCGACGAGGGACTCACCACGATACAGGCACGCGCCGTCATCACCGCCGTCGGTCAGCTAAACCGGCCCTACACACCGGAATTCGAAGGTGCGGCGAGTTTCCGCGGACCGTCGTTTCACTCCGCGGAATGGGACCATTCGGTCGATGTGACCGGCAAGCGCGTCGCGCTGATCGGCGCCGGCGCCAGTGGCTTTCAGATCGCGCCCGCCATCGCCGACGACGTCGAGCACTTGACCGTATTCCAGCGGACCGCCCAGTGGATGTTCCCCAACCCGATGTATCACGAGTCTGTCGGCGACGGCGTGCGCTGGGCGATGGACCACCTGCCGTACTACGGCCGCTGGTATCGATACCTGGTGCTGTGGCCCGGCTCCGACAAGGGGCTCGACGCGGCGCGGGTCGACCCGGCCTATACCGATCAGGACTACGCGGTCAGCGAGATCAACGCCGCAGCTCGCATGATGTTCACCGACTGGATCACCAATCAGGTTGATGGAGAACAGGATCTGCTGGCCAAGGTGCTGCCGGACTATCCGGCCACCGGGAAACGGACGCTGCAGGACAACGGCACCTGGCTTCGCACACTGCGCCGCGACGACGTCGACTTGGTGCGAACCCCGATTGCGCGGATCACACCCGAAGGCGTCGTCACCGCCGACCGCGTCGCGCACGACGTCGACGTCATCATCTACGCCACCGGGTTTCGGCACACCGACGTGCTGTGGCCGATGACAATCACCGGCCGCGACGGTGTCGACTTGCACGACGTGTGGGGCCAACGACCGTATGCGTATCTGGGAATCACCGTCCCGGGGTTCCCGAACTTCTTTCTCGTCTACGGACCGGGCGCGCACCTGGCCCACGGCGGCAGCCTGATCTTCAACTCCGAACTGCAGATGCGCTACATCAACAGCGTCCTAGCGCAATTGGTCGAAACGAACATCCACTCGGTCGAACCGACCGCCGAAGCGGCCACCGCCTGGCATCAGCGCACTCAGGCCGAAATCAAACAGATGGTGTGGTCGCACCCGGCGGTCAAACACTCCTACTTCAAAAACGCCGACGGCGAAATTCATACCGTCAGCCCGTGGCGGCTCAACGAATACTGGGCAGCAACCCGCGAACCCGACTGGTCGCAATTTGTCGTAACCACTCGACGGTGACCAGCTCGGCCTAGACTCTGCCGCGAGTGGGGGGCATCCGGGCAAAGGAGAGCTCCCATGCTCAAGGTCGGCTTGGCAGAAAATCTGGTGAATACCCGCTATTCGCCGACGGCGTTGCCGCGAGCAAGTTATCTCACCGCCGTAGCCACCGGAATGGATTCATTCTGGCTGCCCGATCATCTCAACTCGTTGTTCCCGCGTGCGGTAGTGACACCGAAATACGTGCAGGCAGCACGCCTGATACCCGACATCGACGCATGCCTCGAACCGTGGACTGTGCTCGGGAATTTCGCAGCGCGAAATCGCCTCGGGCGCTTGCGCCTTGGCACCGCCGTCACCGATGTCGGTCGGCGCAATCCCGCCGTCACCGCACAGGCCGCCGCGACGCTGCACTTGCCCACCCGCGGCCGGGCGATTCTGGGAATCGGCACCGGCGAGCGGGAGGGCAACGAACCCTACGGGGTGGACTGGTCAAAACCGGGCCGATTCGAAGAGGCCATGGCGACCATCCGGGCATTGTGGAACTCCGGCGGTGAACTCGTCACCCGCGACTCACCGTTCTTCCCACTGCACAACGCGATATTCGCGTTGCCGCCCTACCGCGGCAAGTGGCCGGAAATCTGGATCGCCGCCCATGGGCCACGCATGCTGCGGGCCACCGGTCGCTACGCCGACGCCTGGTTTCCCGCGTTGACAAACCGGCCAAAAGACTACGCCGCCGGCCTGGAAAAGGTCCGCGCCGCCGCCTCCGACGCCGGCCGAGATCCGCTGTCCATTACCGCCGCCAACTGGTTTTTCGTGGTGACCGGCGGCAGCCGCGGCGAGGTCGACGACGCGCTGGGCTCGACCGCCCAGAAGGCGTTCCTGCTCAACGCACCCGCCGAGGTCTGGGCCCGCCACGGTGCGCGGCATCCCCTCGGCGACGACTTCACCGGCGGACAAGACATCATCCCGCAAGTCTTCGACGAACAGACCGTGCTCTCCTACACCGCAGATGTCCCGATTTCGATAGCAAAAGAGTTCTACCTCACCGGCACACCCGACGAGGTCATCGAGCAGGCCGCCGAATGGCGCGACCACGGCATGGATTACCCGGTGCTCGCCAATATCAGTGCGGTGCAGCCGAGCCTGCGCCGCGGTCTCGCCGCGACCCTTCCCTTTGCAAGAATTCTCCGGCAACTACGGCGACTATGACACCTCGACGAGCCGCTCGGTGCCGCCAAACGCCCTGTTGAGCCATTCGCTCATCGTGGGTGCCAGCCTCGCCCGATTCTCGCGTTTGGTGATCGCGTGCCCGTCGTCGTCGAAAACTAGGTAGCGCACGTCGCGACCGGTCGCGCGCAATGCGTCGACGATCTGCTCGGATTCGCTGACCGGCACGTTGGTGTCGTGGGCGCCGTGTACCACCAGCAGGGGTGCGGTCATCGCGTCGGCATATCGCAACGGAGACAGTCGCTCCAGCAGTTCGCGGTCGCTGATCGGGTGGCCGTATTTCGCATAGGCCGCGTCGGCAATCCACTGCTCGGTGTTGTGATACCACGTGGTGAGGTCGCTCATCCCGCAGATGGTGATGCCCGCCGCGAACAACGCCGGGTGGAAGGCCATTGCCGCCATCGTCAGATAGCCGCCGTACGACCAGCCCGCGCAGGCAATCCGATGCGGTTCGGCCAGGCCGTTGTCGATGACGAAACGGACGCAGTCCGCGACGTCGTCGATGGCCGCGAACCGCTGCTCCTTGTCGTCGGCGTGGCCGAACGTGCGGCCAAAGCCACCCGAGCCGCGGACATTCGGTGTCAGCACGGTGATCCCCTCGTTGACCAGATGGGAAAAAACCTCGCTGTAGCCGGGCCGCGACTGGCCTTCCGGCCCGCCGTGCAGGTAGATCACCGCGCCTTTAGAGCCGGCGGTCGGTCGATACAGCCATGCGTTCAGTTTCAGCCCGTCACGCGCCGTGATCGTCTGCGGGCGGGTGCCCGCGGAGAACCCGGGGACGATCGGACCCCGGCTGGGTTCGCGGTCGACCCGTTCCCATTCTCGCGTCCGCGGATCGACCAGTTCGACGGTTCGCGGCAACGACGGTCCCTCGACGGTCATCGCCACCATCGAGCCACCCGCGCTGATCGACAACTCGCTTGCGACCATGCCCGGCAACGGGATCGGTTCGTCCAGCGTGTAGTCGGTGTATTGGAGAATCTGTAACTCGCTGCGGCCCTGCATATTCCATAGCAATGCGACCGTTGACAGGTCGTCGCTCACCACGAACTCGTCGAGGTCGCAGTCCGGGCGCTCGGCCACCACGAAGTAGCTCACGCCGTCCTGGGTGGCGGTCACCTCGAGCAGCCGGGCGTGCTCGCAGCCGTTCTCGCTGCGGATCAGTGCCCGCACGTATCCGCGACCGAACCGGTCACCCCGCGTGACCGGGCGGCTGCGGTTCGCCCGGTAGGTCTTTGCCGGCCGGTACAGCTTGGTTTGCTCCCCGTCCGCCCCGTGCCGAAGGCGGCGCGGATGGTGGTCGTCGAGGATCACCCCGTCGGCCGTCGTCGACCCCGGATCGGATGGCAGCAAAGCGATTTCGGTTTGGCCGTGCAGCATGATCAGTTCCCGGTAGCCGCGCGGCCCGACCCGGATCAGCGACGCCCCGGCCCACGCATCGACCAGCCGGCCGCCGGATCGGGAGTCCAGTACCGTGTAGTTCCCGTCGGCCGGGTCGATCAGGCAGGACCGGCCTACCCCGTCTTCACCCGTCAGGATGGCCGCCACCCGGACGCCGTCCCACGCGATCAGCTCGGCGGTCCCGGCGTCCTCGCGATCGATACGCCAGGCCATCCGATCGTCGGGATCTGTTGTGACGACCCAGATCTGCCTGCGGGTGCCCCCATCGGGTGCCACCTCGCAGGCCAGCCACTGACCATCGGCGGAGTGGATGACACGCGAGACCGGACCCTCCACCGGCAGCTCGACGTCGCGGAACGAGCTGGCCCGCCAGCCGCGCAGAAACCGTTGCACCGCACGCGGATAGCCGCCGTCGTCGATCAGGTGGGCGAACGCGGTGGCGTCCGGGGACAACGATGCGCCGTAAAGGGCGCGCACCTGCTGTCCCATCGGATCAGCCCTCCATACTCTGCAGCCACATCTCGAGCACCCCCAATTGCCAAAGCGTGTTCGCGTCCAGCCTGGTCCGTGTCTCGTTCGGCGCTGCCAACAGGGCCTTGACGCTCTCGGCGCGATACAGCCCACGGCCGCGGGCAGCATCGTTGGTGACCGCGTCACGCACCATGTCCAGCAGCTCACCGTGCAGATGGCGGATGCTCGGCACCGGGAAGTGGCCCTTGGTCCGGTCGATGATTTCGGACGGCAGCAACGCTCGCGACGCATCCTTCAGCACGCCTTTGCCGTTCGAGGCCAGCTTCAGCTCGGGCGGGCAGGTGGCCGCGAGCTCGACGAAGTCGTGGTCGAGGAACGGCACCCGCGCCTCCAAGCCCCACGCCATCGTCATCGAGTCGACACGCTTGACCGGATCGTCGACCAGCATGACCTGGGTGTCCAGGCGCAGCGCCGCGTCCACCGCGGAGTCGGCGCCCGGCGCCCCCTGGTGGGCGCTTGCGAACTCGCGGCTCACATCTTCGTCAATCCCGTAGTCGGGGTTGAAGATCGACAGCACGTCGTCGTGGTCGCGATCGAAGAACACCTTGGCGTAGGCCTCGGTGGTCTGTTCGCGGGCAATGTTGGCCAACGGCGGGTACCAGAAGTAGCCCGCCAAGATTTCGTCGGCCCCCTGCCCGGACTGCACCACCTTCACCGATTTACTGACTTCTTCCGACAGCAGGTAGAAAGCCACGCAGTCATGGCTGACCATTGGTTCATTCATCGCCGCAATGGTTTTCGGCACCGCAGGGACCAGCCGCGAGGAGTCGATGTGGATCTTGTGGTGGTCGGTGTCGAAGGTCTTGGCGACCAGGTCGGAATAGAAGTACTCGTCGCCGGATTCGCCCTCGGCAGCGTCGAACCCGATGCTGAACGTGGCCAGCCCGTGCTGGCCCTGTTCGGCGAGCAGCGCCACCACGACCGAGGAGTCGATACCACCGGACAGCAACACACCGACCGGCACGTCGGCGACCATCCGGCGTTTCACGCCGGCACGCAATGCGTCCATCAGGGCGGCCTGCCAGTCACCGGCCGACCAGGACGCCTTGTCCGGATCGCGACGAAACTCGGGGTTCCAGTAGACGGTGTCGGTGTGCGAACCGTCGGGCTGGATCACCCGCACGGTGGCCGGGGGCAGTTTGTGCACGCCGCGGTAAATGGTGCGCGGCGCCGGCACCACGGAGTGGAATGTCATGTAGTGGTGTAGCGCCTGGCGGTCCAGTTCGGTGTCCACGCCGCCGGATTTGAGCAGCGCACGCACCGTGGACGCGAACCGTAGTCGGCCCGGCGAGGCCGCCAGGTACAGCGGTTTGATGCCGAGCCGGTCGCGCGCCATCGTCACCACTCCGGTGTCACGCTCGGCGATGGCGAACGCGAACATGCCCTTGAAGCGGTCGACGCAATGCGTTCCCCATTTGTGGAAGGCCTTGATCACGACCTCGCTGTCGGCCGTCGAGAAGAACCGATAGCCCTCGGCCTGAAGCTCTTTGCGCAGCTCCTTGTAGTTGTAGATGCAGCCGTTGAACACCAGCGTCAGCCCGAGATCACTGTCGACCATCGGTTGGGCGCCGTGGGCCGACAGGTCGATGATCGACAGCCGCCGATGGCCGAACGCCACCGGCCCGTGCGCCACCACGCCGTCGGAGTCGGGTCCGCGCGACGTCATTGCACCGGTCATCCGGACTACGGCGCCGACATCGGCCGCTTGCCCGTCGAAGCGGATCTCACCGCAGATACCGCACATGTCTCCTGCTTCCGTTGAGTGAAGTCTGCCCGTCAACCTTCGCCGGCACTTCCGGCGGTGAGAATCCAGGTGTTCTTACTGCCCCCGCCATACGACGAGTTGACAATCCGCGACCCGCGGCTGGCAACTCGCGTCAACGCCGCAGGTGAGACGTGCGCCGATACCGATCCGCCGGTACCGGCCCGAAGATGGACGAACGCGCGGAGGTCGACATGATGCGGGTATATCCCCTCACCGTCGAACGTGGGATGGGTCGACAGGGTGACCAACTCCTGGGCGACGAACCGCTCCGGTTGTGTGACCAGCTCACGTCGGCGCGCCTCCAGCGCGGCATCGGAGGCGTCCGGCCCGATGAGAACGCCGCTCCCGCCTAGCCCGTCGATGGGTTTCACCACCAAATCGCCCAAGTTGGCCAGCACGAAGTCGCGCTGCGCGCGCTCGCCGCAAATCCACGTCGGAACCTGAGCCAGCATAGGCTTTTCGCCGAGGTAGTACTGGATCATGGCCGGGACGTACGCGTAGATCGCCTTGTCGTCGGCCACTCCGTTGGCGAGCGCGTTGGCGACGGTGAGATGGCCGTCGGCGATCGCGCCGAGCATCCCGGGTCGAAGCGGAGTGCCATCGTATCCGGTGGAGGTCAGCAGCATGTCCTCGTCCATCCGCGCATACACGACGTCGACGCGTTGGACGTCAGAACCGATGTGACGCAACAGCTTTCCGTCGCGCACCGATAGGTCCGACGGCTGCACCAGCGCGATACCCATTTCCTCGGCCAGGAAGGTGTGCTCGAACCAGGCGGAGTCTTCCCAGCCGCCGGACAGCAGTACCACCGCGGGGTCGTCGGGGGCGTGCGGCGGCGCCGCTGCACGCAGCGTCTCGAGCAGCATCGGCGCTGCCCGGTCGACGTCCTCGATCGCGGCGGGCGGTTGCAGCTCGGGGAGGTGCTTGGTCAGTAGCCGGTGGTTGACGATCGCATACCCGGTGCCCGACGGCACCCGCAGGTTGTCTTCGAGCACCATCCAATGGCCGGAGCGGTCGCACACCAGGTCGGTGCCGCTGACGTGCGCGCGCACCGTATCGCCGGCGAGGCGGCCCGTCGAGCGGAAGCCGGGTGCCCGGTCGAGGGCCTGCACACCGATGATGCCGTCAGCGACGATCGCCTGCTCGGAATAGATGTCGCGGAGGAACGCGTCCAGCGCCCGGGCCCGCTGCCCTAGGCCCACGGACAGCTGCGCCCACTCGTCGGCGGCCACCATGCGCGGCACCAGGTCGACCGGGAACAGCTGGGCGCGGCTCTGGCCGGCGACGCGGAAGGTGATGTTGTCGGCGCGCTGCTCCTGCTCTATACCCCCTTCCCGAAACCGCAGCTGCGCCACACCGACGCGGGCAATGGTGTCCAGGACCGTCCGATAGCGCTGGCGCGGGTGACCGTCGGCATCGACAGCTTCGTCGTAGCTGACGTCGGTGTTGCCACGGGCGATCCGAACCACCGGGTCGCTGCCGGGTTTGTAGCCGAATAGCAGGGTCGAGTCCCCGCCGACGGCCGTTGCTGTGCTCGGCCAGCGGCCGGCGGTCTCGTCGATCAGCTGATCGACCACGTCGGTGAGACGCCCGCGGCGGCGCAGCGCTCGCCGCTGCCGGGCCGACGACGTGCCCGCGATCAGTACCTGGCGGGTCAACTCGCTGACGATGTCCCAGTCACCGCTGCCTTCCAGTTGCGGGCGCAGCGATCCGACCAGCTCGGTGACCACCTCGGACGCCGGCCTGCTGGCCGGACCGCTGACGTCGACGAGGTCGCCCTCCAACCCTGACCGGGCGGCCCGCCACAGCGCGGCCCGGCCCAGTGCCGGGGACAGGATTGTCGCAGGGGTGCCCCCCCGCGCGGCGTCGACCTCGCGCTCGACCAGCGCCCGGAACAGCCCGGCGATCAGCACGATGGTGTCGACCGACGGGCAGCTGTCGCACACTCGCAGCTCCAACGTCGGAGCCGAGTTTGACGGTCGGACGTCGAAGTAGACCATGCCGGCGTCGGTGATGACGCCGCTGGCCACCAGGGCCCTGACCAGCGCGTCGTATTCTTCGGCCGATTGCACCGGGGCGGCCAGGCCCGTGGTCGGCCAGCGCTGCCAGACCAGTGTGCGCAAACTCGAATAGCCGGTGTCTGAGCCGTCGGACGCGAACGGCGAGCTGGCCGACAGTGCGAGCAAGGTGGGCAGATACGCGGCCACCCGGTGCGCGACCGCGACGGCCTCGTCGCGGTTGTCGACGCCGACATGCACCTGAGTGCCGCAGATCAGCTGCTCACGCGCCAGCAATTGATAATCGGCAAGCATTTGCCGGTAGCGCGGGGTCTTGGTGACCTGCATTTCGGCCGGCACCGACAGCGGCATGGCCCCGGCACCGACCACGCCTATGCCCAATTCGGCGGCGGTGTCGACCAATACCCGGCGGTGGTCGACAAGTTCACCGCGCAACCCGTCCAGCGAATCGACCACGCGGGTGTTCGTCTCGACGACACAGCGCTGCAGCTCGGCGACGTAATGGTCGGACAGCTCGGCCAGCAGTTCGGGGGCGCGTGCCGTCAGTCGCCTCGTCTTGAGATCGACAAGGTGAAACTCCTCTTCGACACCCAACGTTCGCGGCGACATGTGTCGCATGCGCCAACGGTATGGCCCACCAGTTACCGCCGCGTTAAGCATTGACAGAGGTCATCGCTGTGCCGGTTACTCGACGGTGACCGACTTGGCCAGGTTCCGCGGCTTGTCGACGTCGTAGCCGCGCGCCTGCGCCACTGAGGCGGCGAACACCTGCAGCGGGATGGTCGACAGCAGCGGCTGGAAAAGTGTTGACACCGCCGGGATTTCGATCAGGTGATCGGCATAGGGGCGTACCGTATCGTCGCCCTCCTCGGCGATGACGATGGTGATCGCGCCGCGGGTCTGGATCTCGCGGATGTTGGACAGCAGCTTGGCGTGCAGCATGGCCGCGCTCTTCGGGGACGGCATCACGACGATGACCGGCAGATCGTCTTCGATCAGCGCGATCGGTCCGTGTTTGAGCTCGCCGGCGGCGAAGCCCTCGGCGTGCATGTAGGCCAGTTCCTTGAGTTTCAACGCGCCTTCCAGCGCCACCGGGTAGCCGACATGGCGACCGAGGAACAGGATCGTCGACGCCTGGGCGAACCGGTGGGCCAACGCGGCCACCGGCTTCATCTCGGCGATCACCCGGGCGACCAGATCCGGCATGGACTCCAGCTCGCGGTACTCGCGTTCCACCTCGTCGGGATATTTGGTGCCGCGGGCCTGCGCCAGCGCCAGGCCGACGAGGTAGTTAGCCGCGATCTGCGCTAAGAACGTCTTGGTCGACGCCACCCCGATCTCCGGTCCGGCGCGGGTGTAGAGCACCGCGTCGCATTCGCGCGGGATCTGCGAGCCGTTGGTGTTGCAGATCGCCAGGACCTTGGCCTTCTGCTCCTTGGCGTGCCGGACCGCCTCCAGGGTGTCGGCGGTCTCCCCGGACTGCGAGATCGCCACCACCAGCGTGCTGCGGTCCAGCACCGGGTCGCGGTAACGGAACTCGCTGGCCAGCTCCACCTCGACGGGCAGCCGGGTCCAGTGCTCGATCGCATACTTGGCCAGCAGCCCGGAGTGGTACGCGGTACCACAGGCGACGACGAAAACCTTGTCGATCTCGCGTAGTTCCTGGTCCGACAACCGCTGCTCGTCCAGCACGATCCGGCCGTCGACGAAATGCCCGAGCAACGTGTCGGCGACCGCGGTGGGCTGCTCGGCGATCTCCTTGAGCATGAAGTACTGGTAGCCGCCCTTTTCCGCGGCGGCCTGGTCCCAGTCGATATGAAAAATTCGAGCACTTCCGGCATCGTCGTTGCCGTAGAAATCGGTGATCCGGTAGCCGTCGGCGGTGATCACCACGGCCTGGTCCTGGCCGAGCTCGACCGCATCGCGGGTGTGTTCGATGAACGCGGCCACGTCGGAGCCGACGAACATCTCGCCGTCGCCGATGCCGACGACCAACGGCGTGGAGCGGCGCGCGGCGACAATGGTGCCCGGCTCGTCGGCATTAGCGAACACCAGGGTGAAGTGGCCTTCGAGGCGGCGCAGCACGGCCAGCACGGATCCGGCGAAGTCGCCCGCGGTGTCCCCGTGGTGATACGCCTGGGCCACCAGGTGCACAGCTACCTCGGTGTCGGTGTCGCTGGCGAACTCGACGCCGGCCGCCTCCAGCTCATGGCGCAGGTTCGCGAAGTTCTCGATTATGCCGTTGTGAACGACGGCGATCTTGCCCGCAGCGTCACGGTGCGGGTGCGCGTTACGGTCGGTGGGGCGTCCGTGGGTCGCCCAGCGGGTGTGACCGAGGCCGGTGCTACCGGCCAGGGCCGTCGGCTCGGTATTGGTGAGCGCGCTCTCCAGGTTGGACAGTCGTCCGGCCCGCCGGCGCACCGTCAGCTTGCCCATCCCGTCGACCAGCGCGATGCCCGCTGAGTCGTAGCCGCGGTACTCCATCCGGCGCAGCGCATCGACGACGACGTTACGGGCAGACCGATGCCCGACATAGCCGACGATTCCACACATAGCCCATCAGGGTAGTGCAGCCGCCCCGGCTGGGACGGCTGCACTCATCTGACCTGCGCAGTCGCATCACGCAGGATTGTTCGATCTTGGTTTGGTGGCTCGAGAGCCGCGGCCATCTCAGCGTCGACTCCCTGCCGGGGTCACGGTCGGTTTACCGACCCCAGCCGGGGCCACCCGGGCCACCCGGACCCCAACCACCCGGGCCGCCCGGGTGGTCCCGGTCCCAGCCGGGGCCACCGTCTGGGTGCCAGTCTCCGTAGCCGTGCCAGTGGTCCCGGTCGTGCGGGTCGCCGTCACCATAAAAGTCGTCGTGACAGCGGCCGCCGTCCCAGTTGTTACCCCAACCCGGGTCCCACCACTGCCCAGGGCACCAGTGATAGTCAGGCATCGGCCCTGGATAGGCCTCAGCAACGCTCGCCGCGCCCAGACCAGCAAGTCCCAGACCTGTGGTCAGAGCAGTCGCGGCTGCGATCTTCTTAATAGTTTTCACAAGTTCTTAGTACCACGCAAACACAGGCGGCTAAACGTCTCCCTCGGCGTTTTTCTTATGAATTTCTATGAATTAGCTTGGTACTGGCTGTGTTTCAGTATTCGGTATCAAGGATCTTGACGCCCGCGTAAACGCCCGACCAGCGTATTACCGTAGGAAGTCACCATCCTCTGCTCGACACTGAACCCGTGCCAAACACGACGAGGTGGCACCGTCGACAGCAGGTAAGGAGACACCAGTGGCCGATGACGGGTTTCATCCCGACTTGCAGCAAAGCGAACGGGTGGCTCGCAACCGAGTGCACCATGTCAAGTCGTCCGAAATCGACGCCGACACCGCGCAAAGCGAGGGCATGCGGCGCTTCGCCGCAATCAGTGGACGAAAGGTCGGCTCGGAAAAAATCTGGATGGGCGAGACGCACGTCCACCCGCAGACGATGTCGGCCAACCATCACCACGGTGAATCCGAAACGGCGATATTTGTCCTCAGCGGCCACCCCGACTTCGTGTTTTATGACGGCGAACACGAGGTGCGCATCGCCACCAACCCCGGCGACTACGTCTTCATACCGCCGTATCTGCCGCATCGGGAAGAAAATCCGAGCCCGGACGAGCCGGCCACGGTGGTGATCGCGCGTAGCACGCAGGAAGCGATCGTCATCAACCAGCCGGAGCTCTACGCGCTGTAACCCCATCAAAGCAGTGCAGCCGCCCCGGCTGGGACGGCTGTACTCGGCTGACGTGGGAAGTGGTTTAGCGCGGCAAAACTCAGGGGTGCCACGGGCCGGGGCCGTGCCAGTGGCCCCCGTCGCGCGGCTCGCCGTCGAAGTAGAAATCGTCGTGGCAGCGGTCTGCCCCCCAGTTGGGGCCCCAGTGCGGGTCCCAGAACTGACCGGGACACCAGTGGTAGTTGGGCAACGGCGCGGGAACTGCCTGGGCGACGCCGGCAGTAGTCAAACCGGCGAGCCCTGACCCTGAGGCGGTGATGATTGTCGCAGCGGCGACTCGGATCATGTTTTCACCCCGCTGTGGTACCACGCAGAGCCCGTCGACTAAACCCGTTGTCCGCGTGTCGCTTTTTCTATGAATCAGCTTGGCGTTGGCTGTTTTACGGCGGCCGCGGTGCGCTAACGTCAACGGGTGGCCAGCACCCGCAAGCTTGTTGCCGCCCTCACTCGACCCGGGCCGCATCGCGTTCTGCGCGGCGACCTTGCCTTTGCCGGCTTGCCCGGCGTCGTCTACACGCCCGAAGCGGGGCTGAACCTGCCCGGTCTGGCTTTCGGCCACGACTGGCTCACCGGGGTCGAGCGCTATTCCGGGCTGCTGGAGCACCTGGCCTCGTGGGGCATCGTCGCGGCGGCCCCCGACACTGAGCGAGGGCTGGCGCCGTCGGTATTGAACCTGGCCTTCGATTTGGGCACCGCGCTAGACATCGCCGCGGGTGTGCGCCTTGGCCCCGGCAAGATCAGCGTGCATCCCAACAAACTCGGCGTGGTCGGCCATGGCTTTGGCGGCTCGGCCGCGGTGTTTGCGGCGGCCGGGATGAAGGTCAAGCCCAAGGCGGTGGCGGCGATTTTCCCGAGCGTCACCAGCCCGCCCGCCGAACAGCCGGCCGCGTCCCTGACCGTGCCCGGGGCGGTGTTCAGCGCGGCCGGCGATGCCAAGAAGTTGCGCTCCAACGCCATCGACCTCTGGAAGGCCTGGGACACGGCCACGCTGCGGGTGATCAACAAGGCCCAGCCCGTCGGGCTGGCTGAGGGCCGTCGGCTGACGACGGCGTTCGGCCTGGGCGGTCCGGATCGCAAGACGCAGAAGGCGGTTCGCGCGTTGCTGACCGGGTATCTGCTGTATGCACTCGGCGGGGACAAGACGTATCGCGAGTTCGCTGATCCAGACGTCCAGCTGCCCAAAACCGCCGCCGTGGATGAGGAAGCGACGCTGGTGACCCCCGAAGAGAAGTTCGTCGCGTTACTGAAGGGCTGAGCTAACCAACCAACCGGTTGGGTGCTACAAAGTCGGCGCTTCGCGGAGGCCGGTGTGGCAACACTGTTGGCGACACCGTTGAGCACCGACCGGGACGAATCGGTGCGCTACGTCGCGGCGCTGCGCCAACTGCTAGCCAGCTGAGCGGCGGTCACTGTCCGGCCTGCGGCAATTCGTCCTCGGCGATCTCACACGGAGTTGACCCGTCGGGCCGCGGTTCGGTGGGCGGTGGCGGCGGCGCTTCCGGGGGCGTGACCTGCTGGGCTAACGGCTCGTCAACGGGATCGCTTGCGGCTGGCGGATTTTCAACGGACGCCTCGGTGGCGTCTTCGTCGACGCTGGGCGGCTCGGCGTTCGCGGTGTCGACGTTGTCGGCCTTGTCGGTGTCATCGTCGGCTCCGGTGTCAGCGTCATCCGCCGTGCCTGCGTCGTCGCCGAGTGGATCGTCGTCATCCAGGGGATCGTCCAACAGCGGCTCTGCGGACTCCGACGGATCCGCGAAGCCGTCGGCCAGCGAACCCAGCAGACCGCCGATCCCGTTGACGATCTGGCCGACGACGCCGCCGATACTGCCGGCAAGACCACCAAGACTGCCCAAACCTCCTGCGCCGCTCGGCAAGCCGGCGGCATCGCCCAGCGGAGCCGCCAGGTCGGCAGGCACCGAGGGCCAGTCGTCGACGGCGTCCGGGGAAAGTGAAGGCGTCGGTGGCGCAGCCGAAACCGGAGCCGACGCGGCAGCGGGCACAGTGGGCGCGGCCGGAGCCGGCGTTGACGTCGCGGGGATGGTGGCCGCGGCCGGGCCGGGATCCGGCGACTCATCGGATACCGGCTGCCAACGGGGACCCAGTTCACCGGGAATCTCGAAGCACACCTCGCGCGCCGAGCTCAGCGCTTCGACGGCCGCGTCGTAGGCCGCCTCCACCGACGTCCCGATCGAGCGCATCGCGCTGAGCCAGTCGGTACGAATATCGTTGTCTACATACGGAATAATGCGATCGCGAACCAGCTCTTCCGCCAGCCTGTCGCCCGCGCCGGCCGTCACGGTGTGTGCGGCAGCCAGCCAGGCCGACCGCTCCCCCGCCCTGCGATCGTCGATGGCGGCGGCCGTCGCGGCCTTGCTGTCGACCAGTTGCCACAGCTTGTCAGGCAGCGCGCCGTAGCCCTCGGCCGCCGCGCGGACATGGGCGGCCACCTCCGCCGCGATGTCGCAGTGCCGCTGCAGGAACCGCGTCGCCGAGTCGGCCCCGGAACCCGTCCAGGCCGCCGCGATCTCGGTCAGCTGCGCGCGTTGCAGCCACATCGCCTCGTCGATCGTGTTGAGCGCGGCGCAAAGCTCAGCGCCGTCGTCGTCGAGCACTCGGAGGTCGAGTCCGGATTCGGTCTCATACCAGTCCAGCACCTGCGAACCGCGCGCCGTCAGGTCGGGATCCTGATAACCGAGCACCTGGCATGCCCGCACATAGGTCTGCGTGCGCTCCACGGCGGGCCGACCTTCGGCCAACCGCGAGGCCACATCACATCGGTCGGCCATTGCGCCGCTCCTCCTCATCGCTTCGCTCTGCATCGTCGCGGACGCGGAGTCAGCCAAGGCTCACCCGCGCTGCGGCGCTCAGATCGGCTTCGATGTAGCGGTCGGCGCTGGCCCGCAACGCGCTAGCGATCTCCCCGGTTGCCCGTACCCACTGCCCGAGCTCGCCTGCCAGCCGATTCAGCGCTAGCCGCAACGCGTCGCCGTGACCGATGTAAGACCGCCCGGCGGTGGCGCCGTCGAAGGCCAGACTCCCGAAGTGAGCGCGCATCGCGCCGTCGATGAGTTGCGCGGCATCATCGAACCGGTTAGCGACCGTCCGCAACGCCGCGGCGTCGACGACGGCATTTCGTTGTCCCATACCGGTTTCGACGCAGCACGCCGTCCGGGGGTTCCGCCCTCAGTGCTGGGCGCGGACCGTTTCGGCGACCAGGGTGGCGAGCCGGTGGGCGGTGCGTTCGTCGTCGGCTTCCACCATGACCCGGATCATCTGTTCGGTTCCCGAGGGGCGCAACAGGATTCGCCCGGCATCACCGAGTTCGTCCTCGGCCTGCTGAACCGCCGTGCGAACCGAGGGAGCGGCGACGGCGGCGGCCTTGTCGGCGACGACGACGTTGATCAGCACCTGCGGCAAGGTGTGCATCGCGGAGGCCAGGCCGGTCAGCGACGAGCCGGTTTGCGCCATCCGCGACATCAGCCGCAGGCCGGTGAGGATGCCGTCGCCGGTGGTGGCCAGCCCGGGCAGCACGATATGACCGGATTGCTCGCCGCCGAGGCTGTAGTCACCGGATCGCAGCTCTTCCAAGACATAGCGGTCACCGACACCGGTGGTGCGAACGGTCACCCCGGCCGCGCGCATCGCCAGATGCAGCCCGAGGTTACTCATCACGGTCGTCACCAGGGTGTTGTCCGCCAGTTCGCCGGCTTCTTGCATCGCCAGCGCCAGGATCACCATGATCGCGTCGCCGTCGACAACCTCGCCGGAGGCATCGATCGCCAGGCAGCGGTCGGCGTCCCCGTCGTGGGCCAGACCGAGGTCGGCGCCGTGGGCGAGGACCGCGGATCGGACCGCATCCAAGTGGGTCGATCCGCAGCGGTCGTTGATATTCAGCCCGTTGGGTTCGGCGTGGATCGCGATGACCCGCGCCCCGGCCGCCCGATAGGCGCGCGGTGCTGCCACCGAGGCGGCGCCGTGTGCGCAGTCGACGACGACGGTCAGCCCCTCGAGCCCGACGGTGCCGGCCTTACCGACGTGACGCAGGTAGCGGTCCAGCGCATCGTCGGCGTCGATCACCCGTCCGATCCCCGAACCGGCGGGCCGCAGCCCCGGCCCGGCCGCGACCAGATCCTCGATCTGGTCCTCGGTGGCGTCGTCGAGCTTGTGTCCGCCCGGTCCGAAGATCTTGATGCCGTTGTCGGGCATCGGGTTGTGCGACGCCGAGATCATCACCCCGAAGTCGGCGTCGTAGGCGCTGGTCAAGTAGGCCACCGCCGGCGTCGGCAGCACTCCGGCCCGCAACGCGTCCACGCCTTCGCTGGTCAGACCGGCGATCACCGCCGCTTCCAGCATCTCGCCGCTGGCGCGCGGATCGCGGCCGATCACCGCGACGCGTCGGCGTGCGCTATTCGGGCTGGTCAGCCGCCGTGCGGCCGCGGCGCCGAGAGCCAGCGCGAGCTCGGCGGTGAGCTCTCGATTGGCGACTCCGCGGACGCCGTCGGTGCCGAATAGTCGACCCATGCGGACAAACCTCTCACAGTTGATGACCGCGCACACGCATGACAAGACGATTGCCCGTAGTGCCACCCAACTGAAACGCGGCCGTGATCGCCGCCGGGATCAGCGCTTGCTGTACTGCGGCGCCTTGCGGGCCTTCTTGAGGCCGTACTTCTTGCGCTCGACGGCGCGCGGGTCGCGGGTGAGGAAGCCGGCCTTCTTCAGGGCGGGCCGGTCCTCGGGCGTGATCAGGATCAATGCCCGCGCGATCGCCAGCCGCAGCGCACCGGCTTGGCCGGACGGGCCGCCGCCATCGAGGTGGGCGAAGATGTCGAAGGCTTCCAGCCGGTCGACGATGACCAGCGGCGCCTTGATCAGCTGCTGGTGCACCTTGTTGGGGAAGTAGGCCTCCAGGGTGCGGCCGTCGAGCTCGAATTTGCCACTGCCGGGCACCAGCCGCACCCGCACCACGGCCTCCTTGCGGCGCCCGACCGCTTGGATCGGACGGTCGATGACGAAGGAATCCGTGCGCGTCGCGGGCGCCTCGGCCTCGGACGTCTCGGCGGCAGTGCCTTCGGCGGCCTCGGTCTCAGATGCTGCGGTTTCGGTCATTGGGACACCTGCTTGATCTCGAACGGAGTCGGCTGCTGGGCGGTGTGCGGGTGCTGCGGCCCGGCGTAGACGTGCAGCTTGCGCTTGATCTGGCGGCTGAGCTTGTTCTTCGGCAGCATGCCGAGGATCGCCTTTTCGACCACCCGGTCGGGGTGCTTTTCCATCAGGTCGCCGATCGTGCGGCTCCGCAGCCCGCCGGGATAACCCGAGTGGCGGTAAGCCAGCTTGTTGTGCAGTTTATCGCCGCTGATGGCGATCTTGTCGGCATTGACGACGATGACGAAGTCGCCACCGTCAACATTGGGGGTGAATGTCGGCTTGTGCTTGCCGCGCAGCAGGTTGGCTGCCGCGACGGCAAGGCGGCCGAGCACCACGTCCGTGGCGTCGATGACATACCACGCCCGCGTGGTGTCACCCGCCTTCGGCGTGTAGGTAGACACAGCGCTTACCTTCTCTTCTTCTCTCGGGTGGATCCCGGTGTGACCCGGGTGCCGGTCAGGCGTCGACGGCTAGGGATGATCTCGGCGACCGACATTGACCCGAGTCCCGGCGTACCGCACGCCAACGGTGCAGCTTACCGGGGGTCATCCACGCAGGTCAAAACGCCGCGTCGACCCACAGAGATGCCGGTAACCGTGACGAAAGCGGCCGGTCGCCGGCACTCGGCGCCTCGGCTGCCCGAACGACTGGGGACGCCGAGCGATCGAAGCCGACCCGCGAGATCAAAAAGCCGTCGTCGTACCGGTATTCCTCGTCGGTGTGCACGCCTCTACCGGTGCGGAATTACCTGAAACTCGACGGGGTTTGGTGGCTGGGCCGCTTAATCGATCGGGAGTTGTTCTGCGGCAGCACTTTTAGACGCGTTGCTCCGCCGCACACGCGAGCCCGAACGCGTCGTCCACGAACCCGAGCTACCCCTCGAATGCGCTCGGGGCCGCGGCTCGCCTTAACCCTAACGGCGAATTGCTCTGCAGTCGCGGCGAATTCATGCGGCGACATCGAAGCACTGTGCCCCTGCCCCCGGACGTCTGTGCCATTTACGTCCGTGCTACTTAACACCTGAGAAATTACCCCGCCAACAGCGCCATAGCCAGCCGAGTCCGGGATTCCGGATGTTCCATCTCTCGTCGGCAACGGGCAGGGTGGACGGCATCGACGCGCGGATGACTCGTCGAGCTATTGAGGTTCAGTTGCCTTCGACCGATCGTCCGACGAATCCTCGTCTTTCTCTGCCGACTCCGCCGTGGCCGCCTCGCCATCGGCCGTGTCGGTCTCAGCATCAGGCTCTTCCGATTCCTCCGCCGGCTCATCGGCAGCGTCGTCGGCCTCATCCGCCGGCTCGCCGACATTGTCTTCCGGGGCCTCGGGCTCGCCTACCTCGACGGCAGGCAGCCAGTGCGCACGCCACTCCTCCTCGGTGATGGCGCCGACCGGAGCGACGTCCAGCTCCGCCGGGACGTCCTCGCCGCGGCGGTCGGCTGCGATCGCCTTCTCGGCGCCCCGCACGGTATCGATGAATTCTAAAACCGCTGTGCGCAAGGTATTTTCGGCATCGACGTCTGCCGTCACCGTGATCGTCGTGATTTCTGCCGGGATCAGGTCGGCCGGTAGGCCCGCCCGAACGACGCGCTGAACTACCTTGTGCGCCAATGCCAAAGCCGGCTGGGCGGTAGGCACATCGTCTAACACCGAGGATGTCGCCTTTTTCGCCCTCTTTTCTAAGGCCTTGCGCTCTTCCCACTGAGCCAACTGTTCATCGAGCGAAATCGGCTCACCGGCAAGAACTCCCGGAACCCGATTACCCAATTTGCGCACCAGCGTGTCGGCGACATCGTCGATGGTGAACGGATGCTGTGGCGCGTCCTCGGCGATCCGGGCATGGAAAAGCACCTGCAGCAGCACGTCACCGAGCTCTTCTCGCAACGCATCGGCATCGCCGCTACGGACCGCATCGAAGACTTCGTAGGTCTCTTCCAACAGGAACCGGCGGAGCGAGTCGTGAGTCTGCTCACTTTCCCACGGTCCGGCCGTTCGCAGCTTGTCCATCATCGCGACCGCGTCGACCAGGCGCTCCCCCGACTGCTGGTCGGGCGCGGAAATCAGCCGCTCACCGGCGGCCAGTCGCGACTGAACAGATGGGTGTTCGGGGTCCGAAGACAGCAGTACCGGAGCGTCCTCCCCGGTGTGCGCGGGGCGCGCCGCCGGCAGCGTCCAGGGCACCGCGACCGGCATCTCCTCGGTGTACTGCACCTCACCGGTGAGCAGCTCGATAGCTTCCACCGGAACCAGGGACGGACGGCGAGGGTCGACCAAGACGACAGTCATTGTGCCTGCCCCTCCTCACCCGGCGCCCGCCGATTTTCCTACATCAACCCTGCTCGATTGTCCCCCGTCCAGCGACGAGACCAAATCGGCCACCATTTGCACCAGTTCGACATCACGAATTCGTGGTGCGCCGACACCGCCGGCGCGCGGAATCGGGACCTGCACCGTCGCCGTGGTTGCGCGGTAACGGGCACCCGGATACATCCGCGCCAATCGCACCTGAGCGGAGTCCGGCAGTGTGATCGGCGCCAGCCGCACCGTGGCCGCGGACGCTGCCGACACTTCGGTGATACCGGCGGCGCGGCACAGCAGCCGGAGTCGGGCCACCGCCACCAATCGCTCAGCGGTCTCGGGCAGCGCGCCGTAGCGGTCGGTCAGCTCCTCGACAACAGCATCGACTTGCCCGTCGTCGGCCGCTGCGGCCAACCGCCGGTAGCCCTCCAGCCGCAGCCGGTCACTGGGGATGTAGTCCGGCGGTAGGTGCGCATCGACCGGCAAGTCGATCCGGACGTCTTTGGGCTCCTCGGCGGTGGTAACGGTTTTCCCGTCGGCTGCGGCACGATAAGCCTCGACCGCCTCACCCACCAGCCGCACATACAGATCGAAACCGACCCCGGCGACGTGCCCGGACTGCTCGACGCCCAGCACATTGCCGGCGCCACGGATCTCCAGATCCTTCATCGCCACCGCCATGCCGGCGCCCAATTCGTTGTTCTGCGCGATCGTCGCGAGCCGGTCGTAGGCGGTCTCGGTCAGCGGGGCGTGTTGCGGATAAAGGAAATAGGCATAACCACGTTCGCGACTGCGGCCCACCCGACCCCGCAACTGGTGCAGCTGCGCCAGCCCGAAAGTGTCGGCGCGTTCGACGATCAGCGTGTTGGCGTTGGAAATATCCAGGCCCGTCTCGACGATCGTGGTGCACACCAGGATGTCGAATTCGCGGTTCCAGAATCCTTCGACGGTAGTTTCCAGCAGATCCTCGGCCATTTGTCCATGCGCGACAGCGACTTTAGCCTCTGGCACCAGTTGCCGCACCCGCGCTGCGGTCTGGTCGATCGAGCTGACCCGGTTGTGCACGTAGAACGCCTGCCCGTCGCGCAGCAGCTCTCTGCGCAACGCTGCGGCGACCTGCTTGTCGTCTTGCAGCCCAACGTAAGTCAGCACCGGATAACGCTCTTCGGGTGGGGTCAGGATCGTCGACATCTCGCGGATCCCGGCCAAACTCATTTCCAGCGTGCGCGGGATCGGGGTAGCGCTCATCGTCAGCACGTCGACATGGGTACGCAGCGACTTGATGTGCTCCTTGTGCTCGACGCCGAAGCGCTGTTCCTCGTCGACGACCACCAGGCCGAGGTCATTCCACCGCACCCCAGTCTGCAACAGCCGATGGGTGCCGATCACGATGTCCACCGAACCGTCGGCCAGGCCGTCGATCACGGCGCGGGATTCGGCGGGGTCGGTGAACCGGGACAGGCCTTTGATCCGGACCGGGAAGCCGGCCATCCGTTCGGTGAAGGTCTGCAGATGCTGGTCCGCCAGCAGTGTGGTGGGCACCATGACCGCGACCTGCTTACCGTCCTGAACGGCCTTGAACGCCGCCCGGACCGCGATCTCGGTCTTGCCGTAGCCGACGTCGCCGCAGATCACCCGGTCCATCGGGACCGGTTTTTCCATATCGGCCTTGACCTCGGTGATCGCGGTGAGCTGGTCCACGGTTTCGGTGAAGCCGAACGCATCCTCCATTTCGGCCTGCCACGGGGTGTCCGGCCCGAACGCATGCCCCGCGGACGCCTGCCGCTTGGCATACAGCGACACCAGCTCCCCGGCGATCTCCCGGACCGCTTTGCGGGCCTTCGTCTTGGTGTTGGTCCAGTCGCTGCCGCCAAGCCGGCTCAGCGCCGGCGCCTGCCCACCGACATACCGCGACAGCTGGTCCAGCGAATCCATTGGCACATAAAGCTTGTCGGTTTCGTTCTGGCCGCGTTTGCTCGACGCGTACTCCAGCACCAGATACTCGCGCCGGGCCCCGCCGACCGTGCGCTCCGTCATCTCCACGAATCGCCCGATGCCGTGCTGGTCGTGAACAACCAAGTCGCCCGCGGTGAGCGCCAGCGGGTCGACGGTGTTGCGGCGTTTAGCGGCCAGGCGTTTGCCGTCGGTGGCGGTCATCCGGTTACCGGTCAGATCGGTCTCGGTGATGATCACCAGCGACGCGTCGGGAATAACAAGGCCGTCGTGCAGGGGGCCTTTGAGCACCCCGACCACGCCGGGCTTGGGCTCGGCCCCCGGCTCCAACATCGTTGCCGGCGTGTCGGATTCGGCCAACTGCTCGACCACCCGGTGCGCGGTTCCGGTTCCGGGCGCGACGATGGCGGCGACGCCGCCAGTCGAGACATGCGCACGCAGCATCGCGAAGATGTCGTCGATGTCGCGCTGATGGCCGCGGGCCGACGGCGCGGAGCGGATGTCCAGCTCGATCGCCGACTCATCGGAAAGCTGGCTGAGCGTCCACCACGGGTGGCCGGAATCCCGGGTGGCGGCGCGCACCTCGTCGAGTTCGCGGAATCCCGATCCGCCGAGTTGCTCGACATCGATAGGCGAATCACCGCCCAACGCGGCCACCGACCAGGACGCCTCGAGGAATTCGCGGCCGGTCTTGATCAGGTCAGCCGCCCGGGTACGGACCTTCTCCGGGTCGCAGACCAGCACCGGGGTGCCGTCGGCCAGCTGGTTGGTCAGCAGGGACAGGTCGTCGGGCCTCAGCACCGGCAGCAAGGCCTCCATGCCGTCGACCGCGATGCCCTCGGCGAGTTTGGCCAGCATGTCGGCGACACTGCCGGTGACCCCATGCTCGGGCGGCGGCTGCTGCCCGGCCAGCACGGCGGCGCGGGCCCGTACGTCGTCGGTCAGCAACAGCTCTCGGCACGCGACCGCGACCAGCGTTTCGACGCTGATCTCGGGAATCGACCGCTGGTCGGCAACCGAGAACATCCGCATCTCGGTCACCTCGTCGCCCCAGAACTCCACCCGCACCGGGTGTTCGGCGGTCGGGGCGAAAATGTCGAGGATGCCGCCGCGGACGGCGAACTCGCCGCGCCGGCCGACCATGTCCACCCGGGTGTAGGCCAGCTCGACCAGCCGCGCTACTACTCCTTCGAATCCCCCGTCGGCGGCGGTGTCGCTGCCGACAGTCAAAGTGAGGGGTTCCAGAAAGCCCAGCTGCGGGGCCATCGGCTGCAGCAGCGAGCGGACCGCGGTGACAACCACCCGCAACGGCGGGCCCAGCCGGGCGTCGTCGGGGTGGGCCAGCCGGCGCAGCAGCATCATTCGGGCGCCGACGGTGTCGACACCCGGTGAGAGCCGCTCGTGGGGCAGCGTCTCCCAGGACGGGAACATCGCGACGGAGTCGCCGAAGACACCGCGCAATTCCGCGGACAGGTCATCGGCTTCCCGGCCGGTGGCGGTGACGACCAGCAGCGGCCCCTGGCGGGCCAGCGCGCTGTTGACGAAAAGCCGCGCGCTGGCGGGGCCGACCAGCGTCAATTCGTCGGGTCGATCGGCAGCCAGCTCGATGAGTCGTTGCAGCGTCGGCGCGCGCAACGCCAACTCCACCAGCCCCGCGATCGGGGTAACTACGCATTCCGGCCCCGGTGCGGTCATGATGCCGCCATTGTATGGGGCCGAAGCATGGGGCCGAACGTCGTCAATTTCGGGCCCGGCAGCGTCAAGGATCCGTAAGGGCAGCAGCATCCGGCCAAAGCATGCGGACGCTGAAATCATGACAACGACATTGCCGGACGTCCTGCCTTCCATAGGCTATGCGGCTCCGCCGCGATTCCATCCGGCGATCTGGCCCCTGACCACCCATTCCGACGACGAGGGCCGACTCTGCATCGGCGAGGTACCGCTTACCGACATCGCCGACGAGTTCCGCACCCCGACCTATGTGATCGACGAGGCCGACTTCCGGTGCCGCGCCCGCCGCTATCGCACGGCGTTGCCCAACACCGAGGTCGTCTACGCGGGGAAGTCGCTGCTGACCATCGCGGTGGCGCGCTGGGCGCGCGAAGAGGGGCTCGGCGTCGACGTCTGCTCGGCCGGTGAACTGGCCATCGCTATGGCGGGCGGCGTGGAAAAGGCGCGCATCATCATGCACGGCAACGCGAAATCACAGGACGAATTGCGCGCCGCGGTGCGCTTCGGGGTCGGTCGCATTGTGCTGGATTCGTGCATCGAGATCACCGACCTCGCGGGTTTGGCGGAGGGACGGCAACGGGTGCTGATCCGGGTGACCCCGGACATCGACATTCACGGCCACCGCGCCATCACCACCGGGGTCAGTGATCAGAAGTTCGGCTTCACCCTTGCCGGCGGGCACGCCGCAGACGCGGTGGCGCGCGTGCTGGCGCACCCCACCCTCGACCTGATCGGGCTGCATTGTCATCTCGGCTCGCAGGTCACCGATGCTGCGCTCTATGGCGAAGCGATTCGCCGGATGATCGCCGCCATGGCCGACGTCCGCACCCGGCACGGCGTCATCCTGACCGAGCTGAACATCGGTGGCGGCCATGGCATTCCGTATCTGGCCGGTGACCCGGAGCTGTCCATCGACGAGCTGGCCGGGGTGATCGAGGACGCGCTGGACGCGGCCTGCGCCGCCGAGCGTTTCCCCCGTCCGACCGTCGTCGTCGAGCCCGGCCGGGCGATCAGCGCGCGGGCCGGCGTCACCTTGTATGAGGTGCGCGGCATCAAGACGCAACCCGGCGGGCGTACCTTCGTCGCCGTCGACGGGGGAATGAGCGATAACCCACGGGTATCGCTATACGGAGCGAAATACACTGTCGCGCTTGCCAATCGGCACTCGCTCGCACCAAGGCAGCGGGTCACGGTGGCAGGCAGACACTGCGAGGCAGGCGACGAGATCGCCCGTGACGTCGAGCTTCCGGCCGACCTGCACCCGGGCGACTTGCTGGCGGTGGCGTGCACCGGCGCCTACCACCACAGCATGGCGTCGAACTACAACATGGTCGGTCGGCCGCCGCTGGTGGCCGTGAAAGATGGCCAGGCCCGCGAACTGGTCCGCCGCGAAACGACCGCCGACCTGCTATCGCGCGACCGCGGATAACGCTTGGTCCAATGGTCCGGCTCCTCCTCGGGCCGCGCGCGGCCCGCATCGTCGCCGAACTATTCGTCCTGCAGGTGCGGATCGGCTTCCAGATGGGTCAAGCCGTTCCACATCAGGTTGACCAGATGGGCGGCCACGACTTCCTTCTTCGGCTCGCGGGTATCGAGCCACCACTGTGCGGTCATCGATACCGAGCCGACCAGCGCCTGGGCATATAGCGGCGCCAGCCCGGGGTCCAGGCCGCGACGAGCGAAGTCGCCGGCCAGGATCGAGCTGACCTGGCTGACGGCGTCGTTGAGCAGGCTGGAATAGGTGCCCGAACTGATGGCCGCCGGCGAGTCGCGGATCATGATGCGAAAGCCGTCGGTGCGTTCCTCGACGTAGGTCAGCAGTGCCAGCGCCACCCGCTCGACGCGCACCCGGGACCGGTTATTGGTCAGCGACGACGTGATGCCGTCCAGCAGGGCCGACATCTCCCGGTCGACGACGACCGCGTACAGCCCTTCCTTACCGCCGAAGTGCTCGTAGACGACCGGTTTGGACACGTTGGCGCGCAGCGCGATCTCCTCGATCGAGGTGCCCTCGTAGCCGCGTTCGGCAAACAGCGCCCGTGCGATATCGATGAGTTGATGCCGCCGCTCGCTGCCCGTCATCCTGGCGCGCGGCGCGCGCACCTCTTTCTCCGGCGCTGCCACGTCTATCAGGTTATCGGTTGCACTACAGTCTGACGAAGGCATCAGTGTGCGCGGCCGGCCCGGTGGCCGGCCGACGGCGAGCGAAGCCGCTCACTGCTGGTGCGTGGTCCGTCGTGGTGTAATCGGCAGCACATCAGATTTTGGTTCTGAGAGTTCAGGTTCGAGTCCTGGCGACGGAGCAACGGCGCACCGGATCTGCGGCGGCTTAACCGCGATAACCTGGGCGGTCACGGACGCGTCCTTCAGTATTTGTGGATATGCTTGTGTTTTTAACACAGCCGTAACGGGCCCGGCTTTTATAGGGAGATACGGACATGACGGCGCTCGGTGCGACAGGTCACGAACGAGGCCCGCAACCTCGCTCGAAAGCCGACGCCGATGGCGGCCTCACGATCGCGCACCGCCTCGAGCACCACGCACTTGTCGACCCGGACCACCGCGCCTTCTCGTTCCTCGGGGACGGCGACAGCGTCACGACGCGCACCTGGGCCGAGCTTGCCGCGGGTGCGAGCGCCGTGGCCGCCGTTTTGGCGGACCTCCCGCGCACACAGGAGCAGCCGCGCGCTCTGCTGCTTCTGCCCGACGACGCGACGTTTCTCGACGCGTTGTTCGGCTGCTTTTACGCTGGCGTGTGCGCGGTTCCGGCGCACATCCCGATCCCGTCGCGGCTCGCGCAGACGTTGCCGCGCCTGTTGGCGATCGTCGCCGACGCGCGACCTGACGTGGTGCTCACCACCCGCCAGATACTCCCCGCGCGAGAACTAGTCCCGGCGCTCGCCGATATCCCGTGCATCGCGGTCGACGACCTTGGCTTAGGCGACGGAGCCCCCGCGCCGGCGCCCGAGTCAACTGTCAGTCTCGAGGATCTCGCCATCCTCCAGTACTCATCGGGCTCCAGCGGCACGCCGCGCGGCGTGATGGTCAGCCATGCGAACCTGATGGCCAATGAAGCGATGATCGAGGACGCGTTCGGGCACACATCGTCGACGGTGGCCCTGGGTTGGCTGCCTTTCCAACACGACATGGGCCTCATCGGCTACGTGATCCAACCGGTCTACGTGGGTTTCGAGTGCGTGATCATGTCGCCACTGCAGTTCCTCAAGCACCCGCTGCGCTGGCTGCACGAGATCACGCAGCACCGCGCTACCAGGAGTGGTGGCCCGAACTTCGCCTACGAAATGTGCGTCGCCGCAGTGGAGCGCCAGGGCGACAAGAGCCTCGCCGGCCTCGACTTGTCGAGCTGGGACCTCGCGTTCGTCGGCGCCGAACCGGTGCGCGCGGCAACCCTCGACCGCTTCGAAGCGACATTCGCCAAGGTCGGCTTTCGCCGCGAGGCGTTCTACCCGTGCTACGGGCTCGCCGAGGCGACGCTGATTGTCTCGGGCGGACGGCGCGATGAGCCGCCAACCGTGTGGCGCGACCCGAACGGTCCCGCGCGAGTCAGCTGTGGTCGCGCGCGCCTCGAGCACCGAGCTCGCGATCGTCGACCGCGCACTCGGTGCTCGCTGCGACGAGGGCGCTGAGGGTGAGATCTGGATACGCAGTGCGAGCGTCGCGGTCGGTTACTTCGGCGACGAGCAGGCCTCGCGCGAAACGTTCGCCGCCACGCTCGACGGCAGCAGGTGGCTACGAACTGGCGATCTCGGCTGCGTCGTCGACGGCGAGCTGTACATCACCGGCCGCGCCAAAGACGTGGTCGTCAAAAACGGCGTCAACTATGCCGCGGAGGACCTCGAGACCACCGTCGAACAGCTCCGCCTTGGATCGCTGCATGCCAACGGATGCGCGGCATTCAGCCACGACGACGGCGTCCGCGAACGGCTCGTGATCCTCACGGAGATCGCGCGCGACGCGGTAGCGGAATGGAGCGAGGTGGCCGACCAGATCGTCGCTGCTGTTGCGACCGCACACGGGACGCCGGCCGACTCGGTGGTATTCGTCAACCGTGGCGGCATCCCCCGCACGACCAGCGGCAAGATCAGGCGCAGCGAGTGCCGCACTCAGTACTCGCGGGGCGAGCTCGTCGAGGTCCATCGTCATGTGACCGAGCGACTCACATGACACGCGGCTACGCGCTCGCCGCGTTCACAGTTTTCGCACCGCCAACCGCCGTGGTCGCGGCCACGGCGTTGTGGTTCGGCGGAATTGGGCCCTCGCGAACCGACCTGATCGTGTTGGTAGTCGGCGCGGCAGCGACCCTATTGGGAGTCGAGCTGGGCTTTCACCGCTATTTCACGCACCGCTCCTTCACCGCACATCCGGCGCTGATCTGGATCCTCGGCGCGCTCGGATCAAGCGCGTGCCTCGGCCCGGTGATGTGGTGGGTCGCGACGCATCGCCGCCACCATGCGCTCGCGGACCGCGAGGGTGATCCGCACTCGCCACACTGGCCGTTCAGCGGCGTGCACGGGTTGGTGCACGCGCACGTCGGATGGCTATTTCGTCCCGAACATACCGCGATGACGATCTCCGCGGGCGAGGTGAAGGACCTGTGGCAAAGCCCGCGCACGGTCGCACTGCACCGCAGCTACCTCGTGTGGGGCGTGCTGGGACTGGTGATCCCGACGCTGATCGGCTTCGCCGCCGCCGGCGCGCGCGGCGCGCTCACAGGCTTTCTGTGGGGCGGGATGATTCGGGTGTTCGTGGTCAGCCAACTAACCTGGGCCGTCAATTCGTTCGGCCATGCGTTCGGTGGCCGCGCGCAGTTGCCGCACTCTGGCCAGGCGCGCAACAGCGTGTGGCTAGTGCTGCCAGGCTTCGGTGGCGGATATCACGCCAACCACCACGACGCACCGGGCGCGTACACCACCCGGGTGCGCTGGTGGCAAATCGATATCGGCGGCGCGGTAATAAGCGTGTTGTCGGCGTGCGGGCTAGCTCGTGACCTCAAGCAGCCGGTGCTCAGCAAGACGGAGTCCTGACTGGATGAGCGAGACGTACTTGGGCGCCGGGCCGGCTGCGATTCGCCATCACTATGACGTCGGCAATGAGTTCTGGCAGATCTGGCTCGATCCGACGATGAGTTACTCGTGCGCGATGTGGGAGGACCCCGACGACGATCTCGAGCGCGCGCAACGTCGCAAGCTTGACTTCCATGTCGATCAGGCGCGCGCCTCCGGCGCAGGGCGCGTGCTCGACATCGGCTGCGGTTGGGGCGCCATGCCGATGCATCTGGTGGCCTCGCACGGCGTCGAACATGTTGTAGGGCTCACGCTCTCCGACGCGCAGGCCGAATACCTGCGCGAGATCGCACCGGACAACGTCGAGGTCTTGGTGCGCAACTGGACTGACTACCAGCCGACTGAGCCGTTCGATGCCATCATCTCCGTCGGTGCGTTCGAGCATTTTGCGCGCCAAGGCTTGTCGCCGGAGGAGCAAATCGAGGCCTACCGCAGATTCTTCCGTTCGTGCCGAGATTGGCTCAAGCCCGGCGGGCGGCTCTCGCTGCAGACGATCGCGTACGGCGACATTCCGCGTGATCGACCGTTGCGCGACCGTTTCATCGTTGACGAGGTCTTCCCCGACTCGGAACTGCCACGGCTCGCGGACATCGCGCGCGCCGCGGAAATGGAACTCGAGATCGAAAGGGTGCGAAACGATCGCGGTGACTACGTCAGAACGCTGCGTTCATGGTTCGACCGCTTGCGTGCTCAGCGAGCCGACGCGGTTGCAGTGTCCAGCGAGGAGGTGGTCGCGCGCAGCGAGCATTACCTGCGCATGTTCGCCTACTCGTTTGAGCTCGGCGCATTCATACTCCTGCGCTTGACCATGCGACGGATCGATCTACCGGGGCGATGGTAGCGATGGACACGGGGGAGGATCAGATTAAGAGCTACGACGAGATCGAAGCGGTGCTGGCCGCATACGTCGCGCAACGGACCAAAACGCCGGCCGACGAGATCGATCGCACCCGCCGCTTCGACCATCTCGGCCTCGATTCGGCGGACGCGGTCGCGCTGATGGGCGAGCTGGAGGATTTCGTCGGCCGCCCACTATCGGCCTTTCTGCCATACACCTTTCCGACGATCGAGCAGCTCGCGCGTCAGGTGGCCGACGGCGCCGGCTGACTTTGCCAGCCGCGCAAACTGACGTTGAGCCTGGGGGCACGGTTTGCTGGATACGCTGGCTGGTCGTCAGACGAATGTGCGCAGTACTTCGGCGTCGTTTAATGCGCTGCGGCTGCAAACCTGAGCCAATTCTTAGCTGGGGCTGAGCAAAAGCTGGTGGCTGTCGGGCCTGCTTCCGCCCACGAACGGCGTTGCCGTGGCGTCGAGGCGCATTTCTTGCCTTATGTTGGCCCCTATCGCTTAAGTGAATAATCGTTTAACCATACGGTGTCGCAGAGCTTGTTTTACCCTTGCTGCCAGCATGTTCATGTCCGGGCATCGTCAACCTCTTGGGTAGTTCGTTGTTTAAAAGAAACCCGAAAAGGGTTTATACTTGAAATTGCGTTGCAGGAAATTAAGTTTGTGAATTGAAGAAACAGATTCGATTCGTATTCAAATCGGCGCAAAGGAAAACTGGAGTTTGAAGCGATGCAGGAATGGATACCAACGAGTGTAGTTCCGATGGATACCATGACTGCCGGTCGGTTCGATCTAGGCCAACGACTTAGCTGGCGAGACCCGGACATCGGGGCAACGTTGGTCTTGTCACAGCCCGCGGTGGACCCCGATTTGTGGGCCGAGTTTTCACTCAGCGCGCAGCGCAGCTATCGCAAGCATGGTGTCGAGTGTGCCCTCGACGTTGATGCGCTGCGCAGCGGAGCCGACACCATCATGTTTTTCGCCATGATCGACGATGCCGGACGGATGGTGGGTGGGTTGCGAGCCAAGGGACCGCTGCGGTCGGCTGACGACACGCATGCAGTCGTCGAATGGGCAGGTCAGCCCAGCCAGCAGGCGGTCCGCGACATGATCACAGACCGGATCCCCTTCGGCGTCCTGGAGCTGAAGGCGGGCTGGGTAATCGACGATTCGGATCGGAATCGTTCCCTCATCACCGCTTTGGCCCGCAGCGGTTGCCACATTACGGCTCTCCTCGACTGTCAGTTTATGATGGCCACCGCCGCGACACACGTGCTGAACCGCTGGCGGTCGCCTGGCGGCGTGGTGGCGCCGATTCCGGCGGCGCCGTATCCCGACGATCGCTACCAAACCAAGATGATTTGGTGGGACCGGCGCGACTTCATCCGCCACGCCGAGCCGGGCCAGGTTGCAAAGATTCTCACCGAGGGCGAACAACTGACCAGGGAGATCCACCGCCGCGGTGATCTAGTGTCCACCTGGCGGGATGTGGTTTAGGAAGCGTCGTTTCGCGCCGGACGGTCCAGAAAGTCCGTCGGTATGAAGCGTTGGGCCAGCAACGTCTCCATCGCGACCCTATCGAGCGGGCGGGACAGCAAAAAGCCCTGGGCCCGATAGCAACCTAGACCAAGCAGCGCCCTGGCCGCTGCGGCGGTTTCGACGCCTTCGGCGATGACGTCGAGTGCGAACGCGTCAGCCAAGGCGACGACCTGCCGCAAGATCACCAGATCAGCAGAGTCTGCCCTGAGATCGCGGACAAATTCTTTGTCGATCTTGAGCGCGTCGACAGGCAGTGACTTCAAATATGTCAAAGCGCTGTAGCCAGTGCCGAAATCGTCGATTGCCACCTGTACGCCGACCTCCTTCAACCCGGCCAGCGTCTTGTGGGTGGTGTCAATATCTTTGACGACGACGTTTTCGGTGATCTCCAGGCATACCGAGCGGGCGTCGAGAACGAACTCGTCCAGCGTTGCGGCGACCATGCCGACAAAGCCATCCGTGACAAGCTGCGCGGGCGACACGTTGACGCGTAGCACAACATCGCGCACCAAGCCGCGATCATGCCAATAGCTGAATTGCGCACAGGCTGAGCGCAATACCAGACGTCCGAGCTTTCCCGCCAAATTGATAGATTCGACCACGCCCATGAACGAGTCAGGCATCAGCAGCCCCCGCGTGGGGTGTCGCCAGCGGATAAGCGCCTCGGTCCCGAGGATCTCACCGGTGCGCATGTCAAACTCCGGAAGGTAATGCAGAACCAACGCGCCGCTATCGCTGTCGATAGTCCCTTCCAGGTGTAGCTCGATGTCGTTGCGGATCGCGTACTTCTCCGACATCTCGGGGTCAAACGCCGCAACCGCGTTTCCGCCGACGCTCTTGGCTGACACGACAGCCTGATCGGCTTGGCGCAGTAAGTCCGACGCGTTGTCGCTGCCGGGTACGCCCACGGCCACCCCGATACTGACGGTGCGGGTGATCGTCTCGCCGTCGACCTCTACCTGCTTGTGAACTCGCGTCTGCAGCTGTTTGGCCAACACCTCGGCGGCTCCGGCGCCCATGGGGGCAGCCGGCACAATGACAAACTCGTCACCGCCGAAGCGGGCGATGACCGAAGGCGCATCAGCGGCTTCGCGCAAAAGCTGAGCAAAGGCCTCGATGAACCGGTCGCCGGCCTTATGACCGAGGTGGTCATTGACCGCCTTCAGACGGTCCAGGTTGAGGAACACCAAGGCGACTGGACACGGCTGGCCGTCAGCAAGTCGCTCGTCGAGGTGGGCGATCACAGCCCTGCGGTTCAGCAGCCCGGTGAGGTCATCGTGTTCGGCAAGATAGTGAAGTCGCTCCTCGGCAACAACGCGGGCCTGCAACTGAGCGAACAAGGCGGCGATCGCCTGGAGCGCGTTCAACTCCTCCGGCAGCCATTCCCGGTCTCCGAACTTGACAAAACCCAAGGTGCCGGTCGTGACGTCCCCGGACAGCAGCGGCACGCAGGCGAGGGAGACAGCGGGAATGCCTCTCCCCTCCTCGATATTGCGTTGATAGTCGGCGTTAGCTGTGTCGGGGCGTAATACGTCGGGCTCCTTGAGGTTCTCGGCCTGCGCGAAGGTCGAGTCGGCGTTGGCGAAATAGATCACGCCGATCGGATCGGGGTCGGGAATGTATTCCCGTGCAGGCCATTCCGCGACAAGCACTGTCGCGTGGATCTCGTGGTCGTTGTGACGCAAAAAGCCGAAGTCGACGCCGAAGCTGCCGACCAAGTCACCCAGCACCTGTTGACTGATCGCGGCAGAAGTGCCGGCGTTGGCCGCCATCAACCTGGCCGCCGCCGCCGTCACCAATTCGTCCAGCGATCCGGACACCCCTATACGGTAGCCGGTATTAACGCTCCAGCAAACGAACTCGGTCAAGACTGCGGCGGCTCCGCACCGAAGCCGGGTCGCTGACAGCGAATCGCAACACCAGAACGGGCGATACCCCGGAAGGTATGCCGACCAGTTTCCGGAATTTCTGCCGCAGATCGTCAAGCTCGTCGGCGAAGGACGCCGACAACTCGGCGAGGTCTCCGGCGTCGCAGGCATAGAGGAAGACCGGCGACATGGGCTGAACGGCCAGCCCGCACTGCTGCGCGGCAATCCACACCGCCTCGACGGCAGCCCCGCCGCGGGCGTAATCGGCCAATGCGCTTCCAGTCACCGAAATGACGGCGATGGCAGAGCTCGTCAACACCCGACGGCGAGTGTCCTCGCCTAAGGCCGTCCCGGCATTCCACTCGGCCAGGTGAAGCATCACGTCCGGGCGCCGCAAGATGTCGAGCACGGCCAGATCGCCGGGTTCGAGCTCGAGGCTGCTCACATCGATACCGGTGTCGGGATAATCATCGTCGGGCCAGCGCAGCTCCGAGACCATGTCGGCGTGCAGTTCCGGCGTCAGGTAACGGATTCGGTCGGCGGCGGCGAAAATCGTTGCGGCTCGCTCGATGTCGTCACGTCCTGCTACCAGATGCAGTCGAGCTCCTTCCCGCCCGGCCACCGAATCCAGCAGCTCGATCGTCTCGGCGGTGATCGGCCGGGTCGTTCCGACGCGCCGGTTGGTTTCCCGCGCCAGCATCGGTTGGTACAGCCCGGCCAGGTCGGGATGAGACCCAGCGCGCAGATCCAGCGTCGCCTGCAGCGGCGTGCCGTCAACGTCCTCCAGCAGGCTCACCGGTCCCAGCATCTGTCGGCTTGCGGCAGCGACTTTGGCGTTGAAGAGGGCCGCTCCCAGTGCGACCGCGCTCCCGCGGAAGCCCACGTCCATGGTCGAGGTGTGTTGGGGTGCAAGGCGAATGGTGATGGCATCGGTTGCGGTATCAATACGCCAGGGCTGTGCATTGCCGCCGGACGGCGCGCGAATGGCGGCTGCGGTGATGATGCCTGACAGACCCGGCAGCGAAGGATCTGAATATTGTTCTGGAAGAAGGCTATCCACCGCCGTCTTCGGCTCGCCGAGCTGACTGAGTTGACCGCCGACGTCAATGCGGGCCCGGCCCGACCGCAGGTCTTCACCTACTCCGATTCTCCGGACGGCCTCGGCAATTGCCGTCGCTCCCAACACCACATCGCCGGCCAACTGTGGCCAGGTCGATAGTCGGCGGTCGATTTCAACCACCGACGCCGCCATGCGTGGCGATAACAGTTCAGCCTCCAGAAAGCGCAGCAAGTGTGGAACCTTTTCCCGGCTGCTCATGCTCGGAAGGCGCGCAAGATCCAAGTCGCCCAGCAGACCGTGCAGAATCGGGCGCTGCGGCTCCAAGTCGAAACGTTCCACGTCCACCAGGCCGCGATCGCTGGTTGCCATCAGTACCGGAATCCGGCGTGCGCGGGCACCCTCCCGCACGACGGCCTTCATATCCAGCGAATCGCATTCCTCAACCACGATGTCGAGCCCGTCGAGAAACTCGTCGACGGTCTCGACTGTCAACCCAGCGGTCAGAACCCGGACCTGCAGGTAGGGGTCGAGTTCGGCGATCCTACGAGCCGCCACCTCGGCTTTGTTAATCCCCAAGTCGAATACCGTCGCCGGGACCCGGTTGAGGTTGGACAGCTCAAGGAGATCGAAGTCCGCCAACCGGAGCTCGCCGCACATGCCCTGCGCCGCCAGCGTGTGGGCGATGACATGCCCGACGCTCAGCCCCGCGACGCCGATGCGCTGCGCGCCGAGCCGCGTCTGCTCCTCGGCCGTGATCATGTTCCGGTTGCGGTCCAACCGCACCGCCCGAAACCCCCGCGGAGCCAACACCGCCACAACGGTCCGCCGCCACGGGTAGTACGCCCAGCTGCAGGGTTCGGCGACGACGTCGGGCTCGGGTGGTGGCAGAAGCTCGTCGCAACTCCTCGAGTTGTCGCTCGCTGTCGTCGATGAACTCGATGACGGGATCGGCACGCAGCCGCTCCAAGACGGCTTCATCAGCCGGGTCTGCGGCGTCCAGAACCAGTGCCGTGCAGAATCCTATGGTCATCTCCTTGGTTTGTCGGCCACACACACCGGCGACGACACCATGACTTCGAAGTCACCCTAAGCCTATGCCCAGCCTGGCAGTGCGCTTGACAGATCGCGTTTCACCTCGAGCGCACTGCAGTTAATCCACCCGTCACGTCGATACCTCCCGCGCGCACCAGCCGCCTTGTATACTTTGGATTTCTTAGCAGAGACTCAGACGAGACTCAGGCAAGGCCATAACTGCACCACTTGACGCAACGGTTGGGGCCCCGCGCGCCGGGCTCAGATCGGAGAACACCGTGTCACGCAGTGTGGATCTCGTCACCTCGGTCGCCACCCAACTGATGGAAGCGACCGCGTCGACAGCTGCTCAAGTGAGCGAGCAGGTGCTGGCAAAGCTCGTAGAGCGGCTCGAGGTGGACGTGTGCTTCTTACGCCACAACGACCATCATGCCAAGGTGTCAAAAGTGGTCGCGGAATGGCCGCCGCGACCCCATCGTCCAGACCCAGATCCGATGGCGGTTGCCCCTTTCACCAACGCCAACCCCGTCTTCGCGCTGTGCGAATCTCTCAAGCAACCGACTGTGATCGGCGCAGAGCTTCCGTATTACGGATATCTGACCCGGGCGGAGGAAGCCCGCCTGATCACATCGCCTTCGGTGGCTGTCGCACCACTGATGTCGGGGGGCGTAACCACCGGCCTGCTCGGCTTCGGAAAATTCTGCAGTAGTGAGTGGGAGCCAAACGAGATCAGCATGCTTGAGGCGATTGCCTCCCTGTTTGCACAACTCCAAGCCCGCATCGCCGCCGAAGACAAGCTTCGCTATCTCGCTGAGCATGACGATCTGACCGGTCTTCGAAATCGTCGAGCGCTTCTCGCCCACCTTTCCGACAGGCTCACCGCAGGATCGACCGGACCCGTCGCGATTTTGTACATGGACCTCGACCGTCTGAAGGCGATCAACGATTGTCTCGGCCATAGCGCCGGCGATTGGTTCATCAAGCTGTTTGCCGATCGGCTTCGTGAGTGCGCCGGAAGTCGGAGCATGGTCGCTCGACTCGGCGGAGACGAGTTCGTCGTCGTTCCGGATCACGCTATGCCACTCGATTCGGCGTTGTCGCTCGCTAATCAGCTTCTGACGATGGTGTGCGATCGAGTGGCAATCAGCGGGCATACGATCACGCGGACGGTCAGCATTGGTGTAGCGGGCGGCGTGCCGGGGAGTGACGATAGCGCCGACTTACTGCGTCGTGCCGACGAAGCCGTCCTGGCGGCCAAGCGCGGGGGCGGCAACCAGGTCGTAGTGTCTGATGACCTTTCGCTCAAAAGACTGTTCCGAAACGAGATTCAACTCCATCTTCAAGGCGACATCGACCGCGAAGCGCTGTTGCTGCACTACCTTCCCGAGGTCGACCTGCGGACCGGCGCTATCGTGGCTGCTGAGGCGCTCGTCCGCTGGCGGCACCCGACACGAGGGCTGCTGCTGCCGGATTCGTTCATCGGGGTAGCCGAATCGATAAACCTCGCCGATGAACTTGGCCGGTGGGTGCTACGAAACGCCTGTGCCGATTTCAGCGGGTGGCGATCGCGTGGGGTAGGGCAGAATGCGGCACTGCGGGTCAATGTGTCGCCTCTTCAACTGGCGGGCCGAGATTTCGTCCAGACCGTCGCCGAGACCATCGACGAGTTCGGCATTGATGCTGGATCGCTGTGCCTCGAGATCACCGAGCGCGCGGTGGTTCACGACATTGAAAGCACCCGGCGAACCCTCGCGGAGTTGAAGGAGGTCGGGGTCCAGATCGCCATCGATGACTTCGGCACCGGTTACGCTGTGCTGTCGCATTTGAAGTCACTTCCAGTCGATTTGCTCAAGATCGACGCGGGATTTGTGCGTGACCTCGGCTCCAACGCCAACGATCTCGCGATTATCCGCGCGATCATCGGACTGGCTGAAGCATTCAGCCTTCAACTGGTAGCCGAAGGTGTCGAAACTCCTTCTGCCGCAATGACTTTGATGAAGCATGGATGCCACCGCGCGCAGGGATACTTATTGTCGCGACCGATCCCGGGCGACGCCATGGAGTCGTTGCTGTCCTCGCGCCGGATTTCGGTGCCGTTCCTCGCGAGGAAGGATGCGGTGGCGGAGGCGGAGGCGCTGATCTAATGCCACGCTGGCGCGCAGGAGTCTCGGCAGCAGCGGTGGTTCGAGTCGTGCGCCAGACGTCTCGACCGGCGACCGAGCACTTCGACTGCGACCGACGGCTAACTAGGTTGTCGATGGACCCAGCTCATTCCGGAAAAGCATACCGAACGTCCGGAATATCGGTATGATTGATCCCTCTCGACCGATATCTACCCTGCCAGATACCGAACCTCTAGACGCCGCATGTCGGCGACCAGAGCTACGCAATACGCTCGTGGGAGGCTACCGTGCCGCGCAACCTGGTCGCCGCTGTCGCGGAAAGATTGCTAGAGGCGACGGCATCCACCGCTACTCAAGTGAGCGAACAGGTGCTGGCTCAGCTCGTCGAGCACTTCAATGCGGACGCCAGCTTCTGGCGCTACAACGACCAGGGCCTCCGAGCCTCGGTGTTGGCCGCCGAGTGGCCACCGCGATCCGATGTTCCAGACCCCGACCCGCTCGCAGTCATCCACTTCGCTAATGCTGACCCGGCATTGGCGGTGTGCGAACAGCGCAAGGAGCCGGTCGCGATCGCGCCCAAACAGGTGGAGGGTGCCTATCAACAGTGGATCACCGAAAGCCGCCACTCTGCGCCGCCCTCGGTGGTCGTCGTCCCACTCATCTCGGGAGAACGGACCACCGGAGCGATCGGCGTCGTCAAATTCGGTCGTAAGAAGTGGAAACTGGAAGCGATCAACACCCTTGAGGCAGTAGCCTCACTGTTTGCGCAGTTCCAGGCTCGCATTGCCGCCGAAGAGCGGCTCCAATACCTCGTCGACCATGACGATTTGACCGCTCTGCATAATCGCCGGGCTCTTATCGCGTACCTCTCCGGGAGACTGAAAGCGGGACGACCCGGACCCGTCTCGGTCTTGTATCTCGACCTCGACCGGCTGAAGTCAATCAACGATTGCTTGGGTCATACCGCCGGCGATTGGTTCATCCAGGTCTTCGCCGAACGGCTGAGGATGAGTGCGGGAAAGAGCATGACTGCCCGAATCGGTGGAGACGAGTTCGTCGTCGTTCCGGACCGGGCCATGTCACTCAAAGCTGCAGAAGCATTTGCTCAGCAACTCAAGACTAAGCTGGGTCCTCCCATCGCTTTTGGCGACGATTCGATCACCCCCGCTGTCAGCATTGGGGTAGCGGCGGGCATCCCCGGATGTAGTGACACTAGTGATTTGCTCAGCCGTGCCGACGAAGCTGTCCTGGCGGCCAAACGCGCCGGCGGCGACCAGGTCGCGATGAACACCGGCTACAGCTCGCTCAAGAATGCGCTGGGCAAAGACATCGAACGGCATCTACGGGGTGAGATAGACACTGAAGCGCTTCTGCTGCACTATCTGCCCGAGGTCGACTTGTGGAGCGGCGCAATTCTGGCCGCTGAGGCGCTGGTCCGTTGGCAACACCCCGAGCGAGGGTTGCTGCTACCGGACGCATTCCTCGGGGTGGTGGAATCGACAAACCTGGCGGCCGAACTGGGCCGATGGGTAATACGGAGCGCCTGCGCCGATCTCAATCGCTGGCGATCACGCGGCGTGGGACAAAATGCCATGTTGCGAATCAATGTTTCGCCTGCTCAACTTGTCAGCCGCGGCTTCGCCCGTAGTGTCGCCGACATCATGGGTGAGTTCGGCATCGACAGCAGTTCGTTGTGTCTGGAAATCACCGAGCGCGCGGTTGTGCGCGACATCGAAATCACTCGGAAAGCGCTCCAGGAATTGAAGGAGATCGGCATCCAGATCGCCATCGACGACTTCGGCAGCGGCTATGCGGTTCTGTCCCACCTGAAGTCCCTTCCGGTCGATGCGCTCAAGATCGACACCGCATTCGTGCGTGACCTCGGCACTAGCCCCCGCGATCTGGCGATCGTTCGCTCGATCATCGGGCTTGGCGAGGCGTTCGACCTTCAAGTGATCGCCGAGGGGGTGCAGACACCCGCTGCCGCACTGACGTTGATGCGGCATGGCTGTGGCCGGGCGCAAGGTTACTTGCTGTCTCGTCCGCTGCCCAAGAATGCCACCGAATCACTGCTTTCCGCGGCGTCGATGCCCATGCCCTTCCTGGCCGACAGCGGCGCCTTATCGGCGAACGCGATTTAGCACGTTAACGGTGGTTTGTAACGGCTGCCATGGATGGCACCGCACCTGTCATCGGAGTAGGGGGCTATAGTCGCCCGGCGGGTCAATGAAGTTCATTGTCCGGAATAGTCTTTCGGTGAGCACAGAGCTGGTCTTGGCGGCGACCAGCACCTCCTTGGGAAGCTCGCGCATGCAAATTTTTCGACCCTGCATCGGCGGTGATTTATCTTCTCAGTCGGCCGTTGTTGGAATCCTGTTACGCGGCGGGTCCGCACCATTGACGCGTCGACAATCCCAATCCGATTGCGCCCTTCGCCCATCGCACACGGCTGAAGAAGTCGAAACGACTTTTGATGCCTATCCACGGTGTCGCCGAGCCTTCTCGCCCATCGAAAATGACCGTTTGATTGGAGGCGCTATGTTACTTGTCCCCGATGGTGTTCGAACTTTTCGCCGCGACGTTCGCACATATGGCTTGAAGTGGTGGTTGCATTGGCTTTTCTACAGAAAGTCGTCGTGACTTTCATGAAAGCCTATCTACGCCCTAGCAAGCCCGCGGGTCTTGTGCGACTCGGCACCCACCTGTGCGGCTGGTGGCTTCCCGAGTTCATCCTCCGGGCGACAACCACATCGACGTCTTGAAGGTGGACATCGAGGGCGCTGAGCATCGGGTCATCGAATCCTTTATCGCAGATGGCGTTGGGCCAGTAGTACTATGCGTAGAGTTCGATCAACCTGTACCCCTTCGTATAATCCTGCGGTCCATTCGCCTACTCCAGTAGTCCGGATACCGCCTCTCTCGCATTGGAACCGGACGTTCGTGTTAGCTACCAACCTGGTGCCCGTCGAGAATTCGTAGTTCTATTCACCGGGCGGCGCCGATTGGCAACGTCAGGTACGTCCTGTACGTTGAAACCTGGCAAAAAAGCGGTGTTGCGAAGGTCCGCACGCGGCATAAAGCTCCCGGCGACCGTTCGCTGTTGCATAGCAAGGAGTGAAACGGCCAACATGAGATGCCGGAAATGTGTTCGCAAGCGCGCGAAGACGGGGATGGGAATCCGGTGAAGCGAGCCCTCATCACGGGGATCACCGGGCAAGATGGGTCCTATCTCGCCGAATTGCTGCTGAGCAAGGGATACGAAGTCCACGGGCTCATCCGTCGAGCCTCGACATTCAACACGTCGCGGATCGATCACCTCTACGTTGATCCGCACGAGGTCGGAGCGCGATTGTTCTTGCACTACGGCGATCTCACCGACGGTGCACGCTTGGTCACTCTGCTGAGCACCATCGAACCCGACGAGGTGTATAACCTTGCGGCGCAGTCGCATGTGCGCGTCAGCTTCGACGAACCGGTGCATACCGGTGACACCACGGGCACGGGATCGATCCGGTTGCTGGAAGCCGTTCGTGTTTCCCGGGTGCAATGCCGCTTTTATCAGGCGTCATCGTCGGAGATGTTCGGCGCAACCCCGCCGCCGCAGAACGAGGAAACACCGTTCTATCCGCGCTCACCATATGGCGCGGCGAAGGTGTATTCGTACTGGGTGACACGCAACTATCGAGAAGCGTACGGATTGTTCGCGGTGAACGGTATCTTGTTCAATCACGAATCACCCCGGCGTGGTGAAACTTTCGTGACCCGCAAGATCACGCGCGCGGTGGCACGTATCAAGGCCGGCGTCCAGGCCAACCTGTACATGGGGAATCTGGATGCGGTGCGCGACTGGGGGTATGCACCCGAGTACGTCGAAGGAATGTGGCGGACGCTGCAAGCTCCCGAACCCACGGACTTCGTTCTCGCGACCGGGCGCGGTTTCACCGTACGCGATTTCGCCCAAACCGCATTCGAACACGTCGGACTTGACTGGCAAGAGTATGTGAAGTTCGACGAACGTTATCTGCGGCCAACCGAGGTGGATTCGCTGATCGGTGACGCGACCAAAGCAGCCCAAATGCTCGGGTGGAAGCCTTCGGTGCACACCGCCGAGTTGGCCCGAATCATGGTGGATGCGGACGTCGCCGCACTTGAGTGTGAGGGCAAGCCGTGGATCGACAAGCCGAATGTTGCCGGTCAGCCATGAGCACATCGTTTGGCGCGCTTGACCGCTCGGCTCCGGTGTACATCGCCGGGCACCGCGGGTTGGTCGGGTCCGCGCTCCTTCGCAGGTTCCAAGCAGAAGGATTCACCAATCTCCTTGTGCGACAAAGATCCGAACTCGACCTGACGGATCGGGCCGCCACGTTTGACTTCATTCGCGGAGCAAAGCCCGAAGTCGTCATCGACGCCGCCGCCCGAGTCGGTGGAATTCTGGCAAACAGCACCTTCCCCGCCGATTTCTTGTCCGAGAACCTGCAGATCCAGGTCAACCTGCTCGACGCTGCCGTGGCCGCCCGGGTACCGCGGCTGCTGTTTCTTGGCTCCTCCTGCATCTACCCGAAGTTCGCCCCCCAGCCGATTCCCGAGAGCGCCCTGCTCACCGGGCCGCTGGAGCCGACGAACGACGCATATGCGATCGCCAAGATCGCCGGCATCCTTCAAGTACAGGCGGTCAGGCGTCAATACGGTCTGTCGTGGATCTCGGCGATGCCGACCAACCTGTACGGACCGGATGACAACTTCTCTGCAACCGGATCACACCTGCTGCCCGCACTCATCCGCCGCTACGACGAGGCCAAAGCAAGTGGGGCACCGGAAGTGACGAACTGGGGCACCGGAAAACCGCGGCGCGAGTTGCTGCACGTTGACGACTTGGCGAGCGCGTCGTTATTCCTGTTGGAGCATTACGACGGGCCGGATCACATCAACGTCGGTACCGGGATCGACCACAGCATCGAGGAAATCGCCCAGATGGTGGCCGCAGCGGTGGGCTACAACGGCGAAACTCATTGGGACACGAGTAAACCGGACGGCACGCCGCGAAAACTTCTGAACATCTCCGCCTTACGCGAGGCGGGATGGCAGCCCGCAATTTCATTGCTTGAGGGCATTGAAACGACAGTAGCCTGGTATCGGGCAAACGCCGGCGCGGCACGGAAATGAATGCAGCCGGCCCGGCGGTCCCGATCGGTGATGCACTGCTGGTGCGCGAAAAATGCTGCGATACAAAACCATTGAGACGGAAGTTGTTCGGCCGTCCGGGTGTATCCATCCCGGCGCTCCACGGCTGGAGTGTCGGGTAAGTGCGGATCTGCGTGGTCAGTATCAACTATGAGCCGGAGAAGTCCGGTATCGCCCCGTATACCAGGGGAATGGCTGTCGGGCTGGCGGCTCGAGGGCACGATGTCGAAGTTCTCACTGGGCTGCCGCATTACCCGGAATGGCATGTCGACCCGGCGTACCGCGGGTTGTCCGGGACAGCGAAAGCCATGGACGGCGTCGTGGTGCGACGGTTCGCCCACTACGTACCCGCCAACCCGACGATGCGCAGCAGGGTGGTGTTCGAGAGCACCTTCGGCGCCAGGGTGGCGTCAGCGCGCTGGGACAAGCCAGAACTCGTCCTCACGGTCAGTCCCTCGTTGATCGCCAGTGCAATGGTCATCACGCGGTCGAGGCTGGCCAACATCCCGGCGGGCCTCATCGTGCAGGACCTTTACGGCAAGGGCGTCGTCGAGACGGGCGCCATGTCGACCACCATGGCCGGGCCGGCAGTGCGGTTTGAAAGTGCGGTCCTCAACCATGCGACGGGCACGGCCGTGGTTCACGACCGCTTCGCGGACGCGGCGGTCAAGATGGGGGTAGACCCCAAGCGAGTCACCGTCATACGAAACTGGGCACACATCGAATCACCAACCGCCGCCGTTGACACGGCGAAAGTGCGCCTGCAGCACGGCTGGAAACTGCAGGAGCGCATCATCCTGCATTCCGGAAACATGGGCGCCAAGCAGGGTTTGGAAAACGTTGTCGCAGCAGCACGACTCGCAGACGAGCGCGGGGTCGACATCAGGTTCGTGCTATTGGGCGACGGCAACCAACGAAGGCTACTGCAACAGTCGGCCAAAGGTGTCCAGCGGATCGAATTCAAGGAGCCGCTAGACGCTGACGATTATCGTCAGGTGCTGGCCTGCGCCGACGTCTTGTTGGTCAACGAGCGCCCGGGCGTCGGTGAGATGGCAGTACCGAGCAAGTTGACTTCCTACTTCTCCGCCGGCCGCCCGGTCCTAGCTGCGACTGACGCCGACGGTGTCACTGCTGGGGAAATCCGCGACGCTGGGGCAGGTGTCGTGGTCCCGGCCGGCGATCCTGCGGCTCTGCTCGACACAGCGGTCGGTCTAGCCGACAACATCGAAGCCGGCAGCCGACTTGGGATGTCCGGCCAGCAGTACGCTCGCCGCCTACTGAGTCCAGAACGTGCGCTGGACGAATACGAAGACTGGTGCTACCGGTTGAGGGCAAAGCCCGCGAACTGAGGAAACATCGATATTTCCACGCGCGATTCTCGGCTCCTAGTCCAGACGAAAGTTCCTGTCGTCAAACGGTCCCGGCGGCGTATCGATGGCGGCGCGATCCCAGAACTCAGATCGTTTTATCTCGCGGGTGAAACGAGCGGTAGCTCCGCCGTAAAGGCGTGAGATGGGCATGTTCTCTCCCTCCTTCGCCTTCCGAAGGACCGCACCCGCAGCGAGCACCGATCGCTCTCGTCGGTCTGCGGTCTGCTCTGCACTAGTATCCCGTATCTGTGGATGCGTACAGGCTGATAAAAGACTATGAGTCCGTCATTGCCCTGTTGTACTAACATATGGTATGGATATCATTCCATGGAAGTGCATTACCCGTGTAACCACAGCCTGTTCTCCGAAGAGAGGAAGGGCATGTCGACACCATTCAGGCACAGAAATGAAACTCGGGCCTTGGGCCGTTGGCTCATCGGTAACAAACTCATCCGTGATAATGAAGTCACTCGCACGCAGAACTCAATACCGCACCACTTCGCCGGGTCATTCGATGAAGCAAGCCTAGTTCCAGCAACATCGGGCCTGGCACCCACAGAACTGACTACGCACCAGCGGTCTGTTCGCCGCCCGATCGAGAAAAATAAGACCGCCTCAACCCGGAGGCGACAGGACCCGAGGAGTCCGATGAGAAAGCCGGTGGCTGCGGTGTTCGTAATCGCGTGCGTCATCGCCGCATTCGTTTCGAGTGGACAGCTCGCCAAGGGCGACCCGCCCGGCGATAGGACGGCAGAATTACAGGCCAAGTTCGATCAACTCAAACCCGGTGAGACGCTAACGCTGGACCCAGTAACATACCAACACGGCGGAATTATCTACATCCGTGTCCCGGGCGTAGTAATCAACGGGAATGGCGCGACGCTACAGGCTACAAACGATCCCACCTCCGCGGTTTGGATTGCGGCTGACAATGTTTCAGTGAGCAATCTCAACCTCACCGCACCGCTTGGCGGGCAACGCTACTACGAGACGAATCAACACAAAGTCGTAGTCGGTGCTAATGGAGTCAGGCTGAGCAACATAACTGTTACCGGTTCAGCATCGGCTGGCCTATATATAGCTGGTAGCAACTTCCGCGTCGACCGGGTGACTGTTCGCGACACCAGGGCCGACGGAATCGATGTTACCGCTGGCGCGAGCAACGGGGAAGTTAACGATTCCAAGACCGAGCGAACCGGTGACGACGGCTTCGCTGTTGTGTCGTTAATCCAAGAGCCTGAGCCGTGCCGAAACATCGTTATCAATTCTCCCGTCGTAAATGGGGCTGGAGCCGCTAATGTCGCTGCCCGTGGCATAGTAGTCTCGGGCGGTGAGAATATCGTCGTCCGCAATATTAAGGTCTCGCAAACCAGCCTTGCGGGAGTTTTTATTTCTTCCGTAGGCGATCCCTTCAACACCCGATCGACGAATGGGGTTGAAGTTTCGGGCGGCTCGGTGACTGGCGGTAACGTGGCGCCGACCGTGCCGATGGGTGCAGTTGCCGTGTCGAGCGACCATGCCGGCTATAGCGTTACCAACGCTACTATTTCGAACATCACGATTATTGATACTCCGCCGTCCGCACAAAGCAACATCGCCGTCGAAACCACCAATGGTGGAGCCCTGAGCAATGTCGCGTTTCAGAATATCCGGATTCAACAAGGGACAGATCTGCCCGCCATCTCTTCCAATGTGCCGGACGGCAGCTACACAGCCTCAGGCATCACAATGAATGGACGAGCAATCACTCCGTGAGCGCAACTTATGCTCGACGTGGTGGCGGGTATGTAACCCTCAAGCTGCTAGTTTCGACGCAGCATCGATTGCCGATTCGTTGCGATGGCGAGCCTGCCCCGCGTCGAACATGCCGGAGGCTGGAAGTGATCCGGCTGTTCTACAGCATCGCGGCAATGAATGCGCTCTTCTCGTCGAGGGCGTTGTGTGTGGCCAAGCCTCATCGGTGGTCGATACTGGCGCTCTTGACGTTTGCGGTAATTTGGCCGTTCGTTAACGGGGATCTGGAAGGCGACGTCCTTCTTACGCTGGACAGCACCAGTGGCATAACGGTATCGGACTTGTTGTCGGTCCTGGCAGGGGTGATCGCGCTCATTCAGGCTATTAGGATCCGCGCGGCCGTGCGCCGTAACCATCCTGCCGAACACGGTGACATTACGGAAAAGCCCTGAGCAATTCACCACCCGCGCTGAACCAGCGTTGTTGCCGTTGCACACCGTGTCATCCAACTTTCCTGAAAATCCAGGTCAGCTCCAAGGCACCACCGTCAGGCTAAAGCTCCTTGAATGACTGGCAGAAGCCTCTCAGCTATGTAGGCGTGACCTGTGTCCGTCGGCGACCCGTCTTCGCGTATCAAGGTCGGATCGGGTACGAACCATTTGTCAGCGATCGGATCGACGAAGGTGGCGGCAATTTTGACTGCCTCGTCCCTGATAATGTCGCGGACCCGAATCACATCCGGCCCCGGATCTGCTACCGGGGACGCCGGACCGGCAACGATCAACTTGGCATGCGGGGATGCCTTGCGCACAAGTAAGAAGGTGTCGCTGACCGCCGCTTCCACCGATTCAGGTGTCTCAGGCGCCTCGCCGCTTCCGCCAAATATGATCACGAGATCATCGTCAGGCTCAAGGAGCCTGCGCGCCTCCTCGCCAAAAGTTGTCCCTCTAATTCCACGTGCGACGTAGCCCGATCCCGCTTCGCCTGAGCTCTCGGCGTTGATGTCGACTCCCCTTTTCCGCAGTTGGCGAAAGACCACTTGGTTCCAGCTGTTTGCACCCGTATTGCCGAAAGCTGTGCTCTCCGTGAAGGAATCACCGATTGTAACAACCTTCTTTGGCTTCTTATTGCCCAAGGGCGCTTGAGAAACGATAGGCATCGGCTGCTCGTGGCGCGCGTGCGCCACGGTGAGGGAGCCCATCAAGACGACAGCGGCGAGGATCAGCGCACCGATGCCGGCAGCTCGCCAGCGTCTGTCGGTCGAAATGCCGCTCGGATCAGCCATACCGCTGTCCGACTGTCATCGCCACACGTTTCGCGACCTCTACCGTGCTAGAAACACGGAACGCGGACTTCTCAAGATTGCCGATGGCGTTGGGTGGCTGCTCATCTCGCGTTTCACGAAACATATCTCGACTCCTTCCCTTGTTGGTCCTTTCCCTGACCAAATATGACGCGATAAGAAGGATCACAGACAATGAAATCATCCGCCAAACCGCGCGAGAGGAATACTCGATAGAATACACACCTACTAGTGCGACAAAGCCTAATGGGAGAAACGACATGAGGCGGAATCGACTTCGTTGCAGATTGTGCATCGCAAGCCCAAAAATCCAGCCCATCGCACCGAATATGAGGATCTGACCTACGCAGCCCATTGCGCCAAACCACTCTCCCGCGAACGACAGCGGTGCCCAAGAGTATGGCCAGTATCGCTCGAGCTCGGCTGATCGGGCGCTCCCCGGCAATGGATTGGCATTACCTAGTAGCGTGCCGGTGTCCACGTCCTCGTGCACAGACTCTTCAGTTAACGGGAAACCCACGACCACCGAGGAGACGAGCTGTTTGGCGGGCCCCAAGATGGAGTCTGTCGTATCTGTGATGTCCGACGCGGTAACTTGCATCACGCGGGGAACGTTAAGCAGCCCATGCGGCATCGCGCGGGCATTCGTTACCACGCTAAAAGTGAAAACGCCCGTGACAAACAATGCCACGGCTGCCGCAATCAGCGGTAGGTGAATTCGCCGTCGGCGAATCTCGTTAAAAATGATCAACACACAGCCCACGATCGGTACTGCGCACGCCATGCGGCTACCGGTAGACAGTGGTCCAATAAACCAGAGAGCCGACGTCGCGATCAACAAAATCCGAAGCCTCCGGTCCTTCTCCCATGCGGTCAGCACAACCCCTAGCACGCCGGAAACTATTCCCGGAAGCGACGCCATCAGTAAGAACAAAATGCCGTCGCTATAGAGGTAGGCGTCATTCTTGAAGAAGCTCGGCCCTTCGCCCATCACATTGGTAACGCAGGTGACCGCCGAGACGATTGCTACCGCGATGCTCAGCTTTCTGGAGGGCGCCACCTTGCGAGTGGGCACCGCCTGCGCCGGAATCGGCGGAACGAGTAGCGCGGACAGCCCGGCACCAATGGATGCCCACAGGAATGCCGGGGCCGCTTTGGATTCACTGAATGCGACCGCTTGCACGCTCGACGGCAATCCGGCGGCGTCTCCACTGTGCTTCGACCATTCCCAGAGAGGTCCGCCTAGCGCTAGCAAAAGCATCATGGCAGCCAGAACCGCGGGAGCCGCGGCTGCACTCGTTCGCTTCACACTCAGCCAAACGGCTGCCGTCAGGGATATCAGCGCTAAGACAAGAAGTTGAACGTTGGTCACGAGTGCGTCCCATTCCCGTTCTGGACAGGCCTACCGCATTCGACTATCCCGACTACCACCGACCCAGGCTTCCCGATTACCGGCTTAGGCTTCCCGATGACCGGCTTAGGCTCCCCGATGACCGGCTTAGGCTCCCCGCTTACCGACCAAGGCTCGACGGTATCATCCGGCTGCTGGCGCAATGCAACGCGTTGTCTCTCGCGTTTCCGCCATTGACGACGGGCCATAAGAATGCCTTTCACTTCGACGCCATTGAGAGACAACAGATTGTCCAAATCGACGACGTCTTCCAAAAGGGTCTGGCCCTTCAGACATACGATGACGGACGCGGTCCCCGAAAACATGATGCCTGTGGACGAGCGTGCTGCCAACGCTGTCATTCGCTCGTGCTGGTCGAGAAGCGCGGGAGCGGTGAAAATCTCGACATCATTCAACCGAAGCCGAGGACCAGGTAACAGCGCGGTTCTGAACTCCGCAATCATTTCGCCCAGGCCGTCTTCACTCCTGGCGCCGGCGAGAACCACTTTTCGTGCTGAATTTGGCGCGGAGAACAGCATCGCCTGTGTTCGGGCCATTTCGGCGCGGCCACCGTCAACTTCCACGATCCAGGGTGTTGGCACCGCCTTCCGAAGTTGGCCGACACCGCGGATGGTGGGGTGTCGGCGATGCTTAAGCACCGTATAGATAAGGGCCACGCCACCAAACGACGCGGCGAACAGCAGGACCTTCAGCCACGGCGCGAAGCCTGCTGTACTTTCGCTGACCTCGATAGGCCGGGCGACGGTCACCAGGACAGGGCCTTCCCGAAGGCCGGTGTTCTGCTCTACGGACCGGGCGTAATCGGGCATCTGATCTAAATAGGCCTGTGCCAGCGAACGCGCATCGTCGGCAGACTGTGCCGTCGCTTGGATGGTGAGGAGGGGAGCACCATATATCAAGGCGACACTGATCCGGTTGGCAAGCGCCGCAGGCGATTCGGGAGACCGGATTTCCGCCAGCACCCGCCGCGCGAGCTCGTCGCTCTTCGCGAGCTGCCAATACATCTGAGCGCGATCCTGGGCGTACCTGTCTCCCGATACGGCATCGGTCACGCTACTACTGCGCGGCGGCGCGACGTACAGCGTGGCCTGCGCCGCATACGTCGGATGGACCGCGAATGTCAGGAGGCAGCCGATGATCGCCCCGCATACGGCGGCGAAAGTCACGAGCCGCCACCTCTTACCCAAGAACCGGCGAACAACCCGGATCAGGTCGACGACCCCTTCGGTCGAAGGAGCGTTGCTGATGTCGGTCACGAACCCTCCATGGCTTACACCTGTCCACTTATGAGACTGACAAATACGGGATACATATATTGCGCGATTCGTTGGTTGCCGAGATCTGTCGGATGCACGCCATCGGATCCGATCAGTCCGACTTCTCCGTCTGTGAACCAGTTGTCCTGAATGGGATCGACGAAGTGCGCATGGGCTGCCTCTGCCGCGTTACGAACCGCGTCGCGTGTTTGCAGAATCTTGTCGCTTGGCTCGTTACTGCCCCACGTCGGACCGAGCACGATGAGCTGTGCGCGAGGCGCCAATTCGGAGACCGAGTGGTAGGCCTCCCGAGCCGCGGCCGCAACCTGGTTTGGCTCCGCTGCGACGTCGGTTCTGCTTCCCGATATCACGACCATCCGAGTGTCGGAGGTAACGAGCCGCCTCACGTCCTCGTCAAACGTCGGACTGCTGGCTCGAATTGCATATCCCGAGCCCTCGCCGTTGTTGTCGACAGCCATCCGAAATGGCGCGACTTTCCGCACCTCCGCGGCGAGAATCGAAGTCCAGTTGACGGCACCGACCCCGCCCTCATCGGACCCTTGGGTCATGTCACCGATGAATACCGCCAGCGGCCCATCATTGTTCGCCAACTTCGGCCCGCTCGTCGCGATCGCGAGCTGCGGCGCAATGGCCTGCGCCGATACCGCCGTTCTCGTCATCTTGTTCATGACCTCATGGGCCAAGAACCCGGTGATGACAAGGAGCACCAAAATCATGACGCTGCTGTGCTTGCTCTTCATTGGCCGGCAATCCCCCCGGGAGTGTTGACGGCAGCGCGAGAAGGCCCTGCGACAGCGTGGATGGAACGGTGTACCCACAGCACCCCGACTATCGCAGTTACGGAGCTGGAGAACGCCAGCGAAATGGCGATTGCGATTGCGCTTCTGAAGATCAACCCTGCAGCGAAGCTGGTCGCCAATTCCAGTCCAATGAGCAGCATGTTCAACCCGAAAACCATCCTGCTCTCGCCTCGAGATTGGAAAACGGTGCTGACACCCGCCGCCCAGCACATCGCCGCAGCGCTAACTCCGATGTAGGGAAGCACCGAAAGGGTCTCTGGCCAGCTGGCGCCAAGGATCGCCGCGCCCAGCCTCGCCGGTACAGCCATCAGGCAGCCGGTCGCAACCACCGTTAGCACAGAAGTCGCCACCGATGTTCTGCTCACCAGGCGCCACTGGTCGCCGACAGAGTTGCCGGTGCGCACCGCATGTGGTACGAACACCATCGGCAGGGCCGCTAACAACGTTGCAATGGGGCCGAACAGCGTAGCCGCTCCTCGGATGCCCCCCGCGGCAACGCTTCCGGCAGTTGTCACCGTTACAAGCGTCACGAAGACAACACTGATTTGACTGACGGCGTACACGCTTCCGAAACGGAGCCTCGCCGGCCAGTCGGTCCGCCACCAGTCGAGAATCCTGGAGTGGTGTGGCGCAACTCTCAACCGGAATGCCAATATTCCGGCAGAAACGAGTCCGCTAAATGCCCACAGATAAATCGAAAATTCAGCCGATTCACGAACACCGAAGAGGTTGGCAACAAAAATGCCGAGCATCGGCGCGGTCCATAGCGCGTCGGCCACTACAGCCAAGCTCGGCCTGCCCAGCGCTATCGCGGTCAGACGCAAGACATCCTGTGCCAGGACAACGGGTAAGACGATGGCGAAGGCAAGCCCTATCCACGGCTGATGAAAGACCGCGCCCAGGGTCAGAATTAGAAATCCGCCGACACCACCGGTATACAGCGACCACGTGAGGGCATGGTCTGACTCCGCGACTATTTGTCGATTCGTCAGGTTGCCGGTCAGCAGCAGCGGTGTCCCTAGCGCCCCCCGGTCGAATCCCGTGCAGACGCCCACCACGGTGATCAGCAGTCCGATAATCCCAAATTCCCCTGCCGACGACACCTGCGCTAACACGAAAACCAGCAGGGCATTGCTCGCGCTCGACAGCATTTGGTCGACCGCGGTCGAAATCGCCACGGAGGCGGCACCCCTTGCAGGAGCACCGGCGGAAGAACGGGTCGGGAGACTCACTTCGCTCCACCCACCGTCACAAATGGGTGCTGATACCTGTCGTTGGCGTGGTTGATCATTCGTCGTCAGGTTTTCTCGGGAGTCGCTGAATGATCGCCTTCGCCGGGGGTACCAAGTAAGGCATAGGCACGATCGTCGTGCGGGTGCTCGGCCCGCTCGTCGGGAACCTCGCCCGTGAGGAGCACCATCCCGATCGCGGGGATTCTCATGGCTTCCAGAGTCATCTTGGCCTCAACAACGTCGCAGATCTGCGACTTGCCTTGCCGGACAACAACAAGTGAAGCGTCGGCGACGGACGTCAAGGCCACTGCAACATGGGAATGCACGATAGACGGTGCGGCAATGACGGCGCGCTCCTGGGCGTCGGATAACACCAACCGTCTCTTCGTGTCCTTCCCGTCGATCAGCAGCGCGGGCAGCGAATCGCCCTTGCTTCCGATACCCATCTGCCACAGGTGATCTAATCCTGTGCGAGCCCGGCATTCTGCCCAGGCGCATGACCCGTCGACGACATCAGACAGTCCACTAGTCCCGCGGCCCCGCTGTCTGGAGACCGCGTCGATCAGCGTCACTTCGCCGCCGCACGCGACCAGTCCAGCCGCGAAACCCTGTGCGATGAAAAGGGCCTCAGAGTCCGGATCCACCCCGACCACCAGAATCCTGCCCGTGCCCCCGACTCGGTTCAATCGACCATCAATGCCTACTTCCAGGGTGTCGGTATCGGTTTCGCCTGCGACCACGCAGCCCACCGCGAGCCGCCAGAACCGGTCCCGCAGCGAAGACGGGTCGTCATCGGCGACGATGGTGCCGCGATAAGTCAGACCAGCGCGGGCGAGCTGGCCTACGCTTTTCACGATCGGATCAGTGCGATCGCGGTACACCGCGAGAAGCGACCCGAGCACAATTCCGATGAGGGCCGCCAAGGCGGCGTCGCCAACAGGATTGCCCGCGCGCGCGACGGTGGGGATGTCTCCACCGAGTACCACCCACGCCCTGGAACCGTCGAGGCCAGGCCGCTCGACTTCTAAAACATACTGCTGCAGACCTAATTCGGCCGCAGACACTATTTGAACCGCGTCATTGGCGCTGGGCGACGTCGCAGTGACGATGACCATCGGCTGCCGGGAGTTGATGCGCGCGTCGATCGAGTGCTGAATCGTCTGCGGTGATATGCGTCCCCGAAGTTTCTGTGAGGCCCTTTTGGCGACCTCCGGTCCGCGCAGGAGCTGCGCGTACGTCGGCGCCCGTTCCACCGAGACCTGCTCTCCGCTGTAGGCGTCGTTGGCTGTGCCCAGACTCCCTGACAAGGAAATGATGACCCTGCCCTGTGCTCTATACGACACCGGCCCAGCTAGCGACCAAGCCAGCGAGAGACACACGCAGATCAGGGTCACGACCACCACGACCCGCCACCGCTGCCGGACCACCCTCCATAGTTCCTGTATCTCCACGACGGCCCCTATACCCTTGCTCAGTACGTCCACCCCAAGGCAAACTGCCGGGACGGTCTTTGTCGCAACGGCCAAACCGCTGAGCATCCGCCTGGATGCGAACCGTGCACTATACCGACGATCCACCTGAGTGCGTAGCTTACATACCTATCGTCATAGTGTAAAACATTTCACAGCGCCAGGGGCTGGATTTAGGGCAATAATCATTCATCTGTCTCGAAACATGCCTAGATAACAGACCGCAGGTCATCACCCGCATCGACGAGGACCGGTGCCGCCCCAAGGCCGGGTCAGCGCGCCCGTTGCCACGGGCCCGCGGCCTGCATCGATGCCGACGATGAACCCGCCCATGATTCGTTGCCTGAAGTCCGTGATCAACCGATCCGTACGAGGATGCCGCGGAACGCAAGTCGACACGACGCACGCTCTCGGTCCTGCTCGCCAAAGTGGTTGGCCCGGCGCGCGAGCCGCCAAGAAGGTCACGGCCCCTTCTTGAACCCGCCCATTGGTTCTCTGGACGTGCTGACAGGGCTAGACACTGCAAACTTGCAGCTTGCGTTGTATACGGTCAAATAGTATGTAAAATGCGATTTCAGTACATACCCGGTATACAGATGACCGTAGCACGAGGCGCCGCCGCGGTAATCGCGGCCCGTTGCTTCCGCCAGGAGGAGCACATGTCGTTTGTGACCACGCAACCAGAGTTGTCGACGGTGGCGGCGGGCAGCTTGCAGGGCATCGGTGCAGCAGTGTCGGCCGGGAATGCGCCCGCCGCGGCTCCCACCACGACAGAGGTGCCGACATTTTTCGGACCGTCTGATTCGCCATTGTTCGGCGTGGTTCATCTACCGGTCGATAACCAGATCAGGGGCGGGGTATTGATCTGTGGTTCGCTGGGAAAGGAGGGGATGGACAGTGTCCGACTACAACGGGTCCTCGCCGACAGCCTGGCGCGCCGCGGTTTCGGCGTGCTGCGTTTTGACTATCTGGGCTTGGGTGATTCTGCATACGCTCAGGTCCGTGATGACGCGGTGGCCAACTGGGTGGCAAGCGTGGGCCACGCGCTCGACTACCTCACGCTGATCGGCGCGGAGTCGGCGACCGCTATCGGCATACGTGCCGGGTGCCTGATCCTCAACGAGTACCTGGCCCAATCCCACACGGTCAACCGCGTGGTCTACCTCGATCCCTATGGAACGGGCAGGCGTTACCTTCGGGAACACACCACGCTGTTCCGGGTTTCGGTGGGCGAGGACGCTGCTACGCCCGGCGAAGTGTCAATCTTCGGCGGGCGGTTGAGCGACCCCGCCGCCGCAGAGTTCGCCGCGCTGCGGATGGGTGCCAATCCAGTCAGCGCCCATGGCGTCGACAACGTACTTCTGGTGGGACGACCAGCCGAGACCGACAACCGCGTCACCGCCCTGGCGTCGGCCGAGGGAGTTGATTCGATCATTACCGGCGGGCTGCCGGAATGCGCCCGGCCGAGGGACGTGTTGGTACCGATCCCTTTCACCGCGGTCGATTCGATCATCGACTGGATCGACGGAAACGCTCCCAGTCGCACCCATCGCGTCGTACCCCAATACTTGACAACGGTGACGATGCCGGCCGAAGGGCCTGACGGGGTCGACGTTTTCGAGAGCATCGAACGAATCGAGCCGAACGGCCTATTCGCCATCCGCACGCTGCCCCGACGCCGTAGTCCCGCGCCCGCAAAGACCGTGTTGTTCTTCGTGACGGCCAACGACTTGCACGTAGGACCCGCCCGGGAGTGGGTCGAATTGTCACGTCGCATTGCGGCGGCCGGGTCACAGGCGTTGCGCTGGGACCCGGCAGGACAGGGCTTGTCGGGCCAGATCAACCGGGGCCCTTGGCGCAGGGTGTATTCCAAGGCTGACATCACCGACTCGATAGCGGTGGCCAGACATGCGTGCCAAGACGCCGGCCAACTCGAGCTTGTCGGTATCTGCTCCGGCTCGTGGTACGCCGCTCAGGCCGCCCGCAGCATCGGTGCGCACTCGGCGATCCTGGTCAACCTGCTGGTGTGGAATTGGCGTGTTACCCCCACCTTGCTGCAGCAGTGGGGCGTCCGGAAGGAAGCGCTACACGCCAACGCGGCTAGTGATCCGGGCGGCAGCGGCCCCTCCGAATCCAGGGCAAAGCGCCTCAAAGCACTTCTCAACCCGGCTCGGAAGCGGACGAAGAGCTCTATACACAATCACCTCCCGCGATACGTCCTGCGCGTGTTGAGCTGGGTCGGACTCGTGTGGCTGCCGGAGGATGTTCTGACAACGCTTGCCCGCCGTGGAACCAACGTGACGCTGATTGTCTCGCCCGAGGATGCGGAGGAGTTCACTGCCAAAGGCGGTCGGGCAGCCCTTGACCGGCTGCAATGGACGTCGCGGCCGCCCCGCCTGATAGCCATACCCACCGGCGATCATTCCGCCCATCACCCGGCGATATTGGCGGCGATCCGCAACGCGGTGTTGCCGGTAGCTGCCGTTTCCCCATCGGAGCACATCCCCGCATCGGACCTCACGTCGATTGAGAGTTGCCGAATCGCTAGTGCCCTCGTCGGAAATGCGTGAGATACCTTTGTGGAGGGAGTCGAGGATCTCTTCGGCGGTCGTTGTCAACGCGAACGGTCTCGGGTCGGCGTTCCAGTCGGGGACGTTGTTTTCCGGCGCGACAACGCTTTTGTGGACGCCGCTTCGGCTTGGAGCCGGCGACGCGCCGGGTCGGGAAAAGCCGCACCGACGCCGCGCCCATCCGCGAGGTCGACAGCGGCAGGTCGGCGCTGCCGCCGACGAGCAGCGTGTCGTGGCCGCGCGCGTGCAGCGCCTCGCACTGGTTTACCGCCACCCGCGTCGGCCCGCCGAACGCGCCGACCCCGGAGACCAGCGTCACGACCTGCAGCACCCTCAACGCGTCAACCTCGCTGGTCCACCCGCACTCGCTGCGGCGCCTCGTCGCCGTCGGCGCCGAACGTGGCCGTCACCGGCTGCCCACTGCTTAATGCACGCACGTATACGTACTTTCCCATCGCGTCGCCGAGCAGCCAGCCCCAGACCCTGTGCACGCCTCCACATACCGCGCGCATTGAACTCTACCGATCGCACGCCGAGGTTTTGGCTGAACTAACTGCATTAGTCGCCCGTCGGGAAAGATAGGGAGCAGGCAGGGCCAAGGTCTTTATACTTGCGCGGTGGACAACCAGGGTCTTCTGCGACGCTTCTACCCCGAGGCGAATATCGGTGGGTTCAGTCACGTGGACGGCACGATTTCGTTCTATACCCAGATCGCCGCCGTGCTGAAGCCCACCGACTGCGTGCTCGATTTCGGGGCGGGTCGCGGCGAGCCGCTGCTCGACGACGACAACTCCTACCGGCGGGGGTTGAGCAATCTTCAGGGCCGCTGCGCCCATGTGGAGGGATGCGACATCGACCCGGTGGTGCTGACCAACCCGTTCTTGGACCACGCGGAGGTCATCGAGCCGGGAAAGCCGTTGCCATACCCGGACAATAATTTCGACATCGTATTCGCCCGTTCGGTGTTCGAGCACATCGAGGACCCAGAATGGCTTGCGCGGGAATTGCTGCGCATCGTCAAACCCGGGGGCTTGATTACGGCTTTCACCCCGAACAAGTTCGGCTACTTCGCCGTGGCGGCCAGAATGGTGCCCAACAGACTGCACGTCGGCGCGCTCAGCAAGATTCAGCCGGGGCGAAAGGCAGAGGACGTCTTCCCCACCCATTACCGGCTGAACAGCGCCGCCCTCCTGCGGAAGGCGTTCGGGGAGCACGCCCTTGTGTTGGTCAGCTACGTGTCGTCGGAGCCGGGGTACCACTTCGGAAAGCCACTCGTCTACCGGGCGGTCAAGTGGCTCAACAAACACCTGCCCAACTCACTGCAGCCGGTGATTCTGGTGTACGTGCGCAAGTACTAGCGCTGCGGTCAACCGTCCCGAAAAAACACTCCGTCCGGGACTTCCCCTTCCAGGAGCGCCATTTTAGTGAAAGTCACAAGATTCGCCGTGGACATCTGCCGCGCCGCATCCCAGCCTTCGGCCTCGGCCAACTGCGGGCCGTTGTGATGATCAGGTGAAGCTGCCAGCCGGAATCCGTTTGCTGCCACCGGCACGGTAGCGCCGGGCCACTCGGAAAAGCGACGATGCCCGCGATACTGCGCAGCATCGGGCCGTCTTATGATTTTGCGCGATCCCTAAGCGCCCACACGTCGAGCGGGCGTGAACCGGACAGGCATGGAGTGGATGCCGTTGATCAGTGTCGACGGCAAACGCTCGACCGGCCCCGCCAACTCCATGTTCTTCAACTAGACGGTGTAGCCGGTCGAGAATATCCCGTACCGGAACCTTTCGGGCGGTGGTTTCGGTCGGCCGCCGATGGCCGTTCGAGCCGCCGCATGAGGTCCACCGCACCAGTGGAGTCCAATTGTCCTCGTAAGCAGAATGGAACGAGTACAAGACCAATCATTCGTACCTAACTGTCTTCTTGCGGTCGGATTTTCATTGCTAGAGCACGTATGAAGGGTGACCCCCGCTTATCCTTGAACGAAATATGTGTTCCGAACACAGTGCCCGAGGAAGTCACTTCGCAGTTCGCACGGAGGCAGCCATAGCACACAAGCGGCCCAGAGCCCGCCCTCTCGGGCTCAAAAACGCCGCGCGTGGCGTCGGTGTCAAGGTCATGCCGTGGATTCCGCCATGGCTAAAACGCCTCCTGACTGGCGGCAGAAGGATCACCATCGACGGCAACACCCTTGATGCCACGCTTCAGTTGATACTGATCGCCCAACGAAGCACACGCACTAGCGGTCTCTCGGCTGATGGCGATCTGGAAGTTGCCCGCGCCCTGATGCGGAAATCGAATGCGGCGACGAACACCCACGTAGCCGTCCCCACCACCGACCTCACGATTCCCGGCCCCGACAGCCTCCTTCGAGCGCGACACTATCGACCGGCCGTCGCCGAGGCGGCCCCGCTACTTCTCTTCTTCCACGGCGGCGGTTTTGTCTTGGGCGACATCGAATCCCGCGACGGACTGTGTCGGATGATTTGCAGCGACGCCGCGATACACGTGTTGTCGGTGGACTACCGGCTCGCACCCGAACACCGGGCCCCGGCTGCGGTCGATGACTGCGTCGCGGCCTATCGATGGGCACGTGGACACGCCGCCGAACTGGGCGCTGACCCGTCCCGAATCGGCGTTGGCGGTGACAGCGCCGGCGGAAACCTGGCAGCCCTCGTCGCGCTGCGTAGCCGCGAAGAGGGTATTCCGCAGCCGACGCTGCAAGTGCTGCTCTATCCGGTCCTCGACCTCTCCGCGAAGACCCGGTCGCGCACCTTGTTCTCGGACGGGTTCTTCCTGTCTAAACGGGAGGAGGACCGGTACGTAGACCTGTATCTGGGCGGCACGGGCCTTGCCGCCGACGATGCACGGGTATCGCCGCTGAAAGCCGCTGATTTATCTGGATTGGCCCCCGCTCTAGTGGTCACCGCAGGATTCGATCCACTGCGCGACGAGGGTAACGAATACGCCGTGGCGCTACGCTCGGCCGGCGTCACGGTCGATCACCGGCAGTTCGATGCACTTACGCACGGCTTTACCAGTATCGCCCCATTGGGAGGCGGCAGCGCGGACGCCACCACGGCCACCATCTCTGCCATCCGGGCCCACCTCAGCCGCGGCTGATGCGCGTCTCTCCCTGTCACGCCAACCGAATTGAAAGTGGCAACCGATCGTCGGGCTGACGCCATACCTCTCATTCCATTCGTTCGACCCATTGAGCGCGAGATGCCCCGGCTCGAATAGCTGCCTAGACAATCACTAAAGGGAATTACTGCGCACACAGGAAAGGGTGCCGCCACATGACATCCAAGACTTCCGCGAATGTCTGGCTGGTCGACCCCCCTGTGCCCTCGGCTGATCCCTGCTGGGTCTGCGGCGCGGCCAAACCGGACGGCGACGCATTCTCAGGGCGACGTCCCCCAGAATTACGAACAGCGCGGCCAGGAGCGCGCCCCCAACGACGTCCGTGAGCCAGTGGAGACCAAGATACAACCGGCTGAAGGCAACGATCAGCACACCGGTAACCACCAACGCTGTGAGCAGGGCCCGCATAGTACGGCTCCGTCCGACCCCGATGCACACGGCGATGATTCCGAGCAGCGCGCCGGTGCCCGCCACGTGCCCGGACGGAAACGGATGGTGCTCGGTACTCAATAGCGGTGATGCTAGGACCTCCGCTTGAGTCAGTGGGCGGTCAACGACCGCCTTGATGGCGGTCCCGGCGAGCGTAGCCGCGCCGACCGTGGCAATCACTATGACTCCCGGCCTCACTGAGCGAGCACGCCAAGACAGTAGCGCTCCGCCGATTAGTCCGGCCGCTGCGATCACAGCGGGGCTGCCGAGACGCGCGGTTATCAACGAAGCTTCGTCAAGCCCGTGGGCTCGGTGGATGGCTTTTCCGATCCAAGACGCGGTGGGAGCGTCGTACGCCGTTACCCATCCATGGGCATGCACCCCGATCGCCAGTGCCGTGAAGGCCATCAGGAGCCCCGCGGCGACCAACGCCGCTGCCCGTTTACGGTCACCAACCAGCGCGCCGGCAACTAATAAAAGCGCAATCCCGATGAGCACGATGGTGGTGATGTTGTTCTGGATGACTAGCATTCTGCAGGACCAGCGCTAAGCCCGCCGAGAACGCCCGACCCGCAGGCACGAATCCATCAAGGCCCGAGCACTGCCCGGATAGACGAGCTGCTGGACGAGCGCTCGGCAACCAGGTCTTGAACACCACGGTCGGCCCTGCATAGGCGAGATGCCTGAGCAATCACTAAGTGGAAATACCCCGGGGGGACTATCGCTGGTGCCCCGGCGAGCGGTGGGATCAGCAGTACGCTTCATGCCGTGGCGGAAACCTTGTACGCATCGTGCGGCGATCTGAGCCTGGCGTATCAGGTGTTCGGCGACGGGCCGGTCGAGCTGGTCTTCGTCCCGCCGTTCACCAGCCACGTCGAGCTGTTCTGGACCCTGCCCGGATTCAAGGCCAACCTCGACCAGCTCGCCACGTTCTGTCGCGTGCTCCTGTTTGATAAAGCCGGGGTCGGGCTGTCGGACCCGGTTCCGCACGTTCCTACGCTCGATGACCGAGCGGCCGAGATCGAGGCCGTCATGGACGCCGTCGGCTTCGGACAAGCCGTCCTCTTCGCTCTGAGCGACGGCGGCCCGGCCGCCATGATGTTCGCGGCAACACGGCCGGAGCGAACGCGGGCGTTGATCCTCTACGGCACATACGCGTTTTTCCCAGGCGGGTGGGACGATATCGACCGCGACCCGGCCGAGGTGCGGATGCGCCACCTTCCCGAGTTTGGTGAAGACTATTTGCCGTCGGTGGAGCAGATCGCCCGGGTTCAGGGAATCGGCCACACCGTCCGCTCGGCATGGGGCAGCGGTGCGACACTCAGCATCGGCCTGCCGTCAGCGTCCGGTCTAATACGCCAGCTCGCCATGTTTGAGCGCATGAGCGCCAGCCCGGGAATGGCGCGGGCGTCATTCGAAGCGTCGTTTCGGCAGGACCTGCGGGCGATCCTGCCGACGATCACCGCGCCCACCCTGGTCATCCATGCTCGCGAGGACCCCGTCGTTCCGGTGCGGAGCGGCCGCTACCTCGCCGACCACATCCCGGGCGCGCGGTACCTAGAGGTCGAAGGCGTGGACGCCGCGCCCTGGTTCACCGAGCCCGACAGGATCCTGACAGGGATCGAGGAGTTCCTCACCGGTAGCCATGCCGCGCCGTCGCCGTCACATCGTGCCCTGCGCACGGTGTTGTTCACCGATATCGTCGCCTCGACGGCACGCGCCGCGGCCATGGGCGATGAGCGGTGGCGTGTGGTGCTGCAGCGCTTCGGTGAGATCACCGCCGACCTCACGCAGCGATTCGGTGGCACGGTGGTCAAGAGCACCGGCGACGGCCACCTCACCACGTTCGGCGGCCCGACGCAGGCCATCCGCTGCGCCGAGGCTTTGCGCGCTGACGCCGAAACACTGGGCATCCAGATCCGCGCCGGCATCCACACCGGCGAGTGCGAACTGCTGGGCACCGACATCGGGGGGCTCGCCGTGCACATCGCGGCGCGGATCTGTAGCCAGGCCGGCGCCGGCGAAATCCTGGTCTCGCGCACCGTGCGTGACCTGGTCGTCGGCTCGGGCACGGGCTTCGAGGACCGCGGCAGCGTCGAGCTGCGTGGCGTGCCCGGCACCTGGCAACTCCTGGCGGTCGATCGCGACGGCGCGCGGGCGGGATCGGCCGAGGCGGAACTGGCGTCGCTGCCCACCCCCGGACCTCGGACCGCGATGCGCCGATCGGATCGCGCCGTGGCGGCGATGGCCAGGCGCACACCGTGGATCCTGCGCGGGATGGGCCGCCTCGCCCCGGCCACCGGCCGCCGCTGAACAGCCGGAGTCAGCGCGCTTGGAGGTGTCTGAGTCCTCGACATCGTTGACAGGTGAGTCGCGTTCAGATGCCACCGATGCCGATGCATCCGTGCTGGCGAACGACCCCACATTCACCAGCTGCCTGGGCTGTCACTAGAGGGAACTACCGGGCTTATTCGGGCTCGGCTCGAACGCCGCCCGTCGCGGATCTGATAGACCCGCGGTACGGACAGGCGGGCGAAGATGTCAACCCAGTCTCGGGCGCGGATCTCCAGCTGGTCGACCGCGCAGGTCACTGGGTCCAGTAGGACCAGCCGGACGCCGTCGCTCAGACGGTCGCCACGACCACCGCGGTGACGGATTAGGCCGAGCAGCTTCGGAGCCCTGAGATCCGCGTTCGTTCGAGGATCTCACCGCGACGGGTGGGAACCCTCCGGAGCGAATCGCTCGACGACGGCGCGGGTGATGATGGCGAGTTGGTTCTCGAGGTCTTTTTCGGACAGGGCAGCGAGCCGTGCGTAGAACGTGTTGGGGGTGCGGCCCTCGCCCAGAGCCAGAAGGTCTCGATCCCCATCGGCCTGGGGCAAGGCCTCCCACATCGTGGTGGTGATCCGTGGCACGTCCTGCGCCTCCAGCGCCCGTCGCTCGGTCTCGTAGACCGCTGCCCGGGCGTCCGAGCGCCACGCGACACCGACCGGACGGGCCAACCACTCGATCTCGATGCTGCGGTCGAGCCCGTCTTGCAGCAGCTCCGGCTGGAGCAGGTAGAGGAGAAGTCGCGCATAGGTGCGGGTGGCGCGGAGGAGCACCCGGAGCTCGAGGCCGCTCAGCGCCGCCCGGACGGCCTCGTCGGTCGACAGTTCCTCGCGGTTCGAGAGGAAACAGCGGTAGGCGATCGCGAAGCCTCGCCGTAGCGCGTCGAGGTGCTCGAGCGCCGTCGGCGCCTCATCCCCGAGCTTGACCCGATGCTCCGTGCCCGGTCGCGCCCCGGAGACGGTGACGCGCCGCATCTGATCCGTGTTGACGTGATCCCACACCGGAAACGCGATGCCTGCATCCTCGTCGGCGTCGGCCCCGAGCGCAGACAGATCGACGGCGGGCCACCCCGGCTCGGCGTGCCGGCTCGGGAGCATCCCCGTTCGATCGACCGACGCGGGGTGCGGTACCGGATTCAGCACCATCTCGAGGTCGACCACGACCGGCTGGTCTCGGCACGCGATGAGGTTCTCAGCGTGGATGTCGGTCGCGGCGAGGAGGTTCAGAGCGGCGAGCGTGGCCCCCGCGCGGACGTGGAACGCCTCGACCTCGGCCGCGGTCGTGCACGGCCCGGGCTGCACCCATTCGCTCCAGTGGTGCGAGCCACGATCGAGGATGCGGGGCGAGGTCAGCGCCAACGGCTCCTGCCTCTCGTTCAGCCATGCGAGCACCGCGGCCCAGGCTCGCTCTCCTCCGCCGCCCCGCGGCTTGTAGACGACGCGGCGGCCGTTTGCGAGCGTGAGCGCCACGGCAGTCGCGCCGCCGTCGTGCCGGTCGGACAGCTCCGGCCGGGCGGCGACGATCGAGCCCTCGGCGGGACTCAGATCGGCGTCGAGCGCGCGCTCCAGGTCGACGAGGTCGGCGAGGTATCGGTCGCAGAGGTCGGCGGTTGTACGGACCCACTGATCGACCCCCTGCGCGAGGAGGCGCGCCAACACCGGGTAGCGCCCGAGCAGCAGAAGCAGCCCGCCGCCGCGCATCTCGTCGAGAAACGCCTCGTAGATCTCCGTCGTCCTCGGCCGCGAACAGAACTGCTCCTCGAACACGGAGAGAGGCGCCCGCCGAACCCGGAACTCGTAGAACTCCTGGCCGACCGGGCCGCTGGCGACAAACGTCAAGTGCTCGAGCAACGCGCGCTCGAGCTGGCCTGCCGCCGACGGTGCGAGCACCTCCACGGACACGCTCCGCGCCCTGAGCTCGTCGCGGGCATGGTCGATCGCGCAGGCGAACAGCTCCGCGAACGGCAGCGGTCGGCCGCCCTCGCCCCCGACGCTCGAGACCTCGCTGGCACAGCCGGCGACGAAGGCTGCCCGGAAGGTGTCGATCCACGGCGGCAGGTCGACCGTCAGCTGCTCTCCCCCCAACAGCGCGCCGAGGTCCTCCCGCCGGACAGCGGCACCCGAGAGGCGGCGCGAGAGCACGAGCTCGCTCCCGAGAACCGCGCGCCATCGAGCCCGGCGCGTGGCCGCACTCGAGGCGACGGACCTCCGTCGACCACCAGGCGGCCGACGGTCCCACAGCGGCGTGGCGCGTGCCGCGATACCGGCGAGCCACCCCTCGCTGCCGACCTCGGGCTCCGCGAGGGGCAGTACGGTTTTTGTTCGGATCAGCGTTCGACCGGGTGCCAGCTGCTCGTGAAGCTCAGGCAGCCAGCGGCGCAGGAACTCGGGACCGGCTTGGGATTCTTCGTCCTGATCATCGCCGCGACGTCAGCCAGGCCCTCGCCGCCCTCGTTGAAACGCCGGGTGATGTCCTTCTTGACCGCACTCTCGAACTGCGCGCGCGTGAAGGTGTAGCCGAACTCGCGGGCGATCTCGAGGATCTCATCGGCCGTCACCTGGTTCCCCCGCACGACAGCGGCCTCAACCCGGGCGGCGAGCTTCCCTTTCGTTTGGGCCTGGGCGAGAAAATCGAGTGGGGTGTCCTTTTTCGGCAACGTCCACCTCCGGTCGTCGAGTGGTCGTCCCGGACTCTAAGCGGTCGTCGGTCTTCTGACAAGCATCGCTTCCGTGTCGGCCGCAATCGGTTTGTGGCCCTAGTCCGCGTCTGAATAGTTGATCGGGCCGCCCCTGGTCTCGTCCTGGGCTGCTCAATTGATTGTCAAGACAATTAGTCAGGCGCCTCAGGCTCGAGGGATGCCTAGTCAATCACTAAATCGAAATACCGCTATCGAGTAGGCAAGTACGCTAGGCCGCACCGTGGCATCGCCACAGCATTGGAAACATCATGTTGTGCAGTGAACTCAAGGAGGCGCGATGGCGCGGATATACCAGGTTCAACCAGGTGACACCTTGTCGGGGATTGCGCAGAAACTCTACGGTGACGCGACACTGTTCGGGTTGATCGCCACCGTCAACAGTCTGCCGGACGACCCTAACGTCATCGTGGCGGGCTTGCGGGAGAACCTGTGGATTCCACAGCTACCCGCGCACTGGGACGTGAGGCAGGGTTCTCAGGTGTTTGGGAGCCAGGTGAACGACCAGCCCCAGGACATCTCGCTGCAGATCCCGTGCATGGTCCCCGACGGGATGCAGCTGGTGATCGACAACGTGTCGGGTCGGCTCTGGGCCCTACCGGACATCCTGGTGACCCCCTTCGCCTTCGGCGCGCCGTACCCTCCCGACAACGACCACGACTTCTTCCCCGAAGGGGCAACGCTGGCCTTCTTTCCCTGGATCCGGGCTTTCGACGCCGTCGATGCACAGAACAACCCTGCCCAACGATGGTCCGCATTCAACTGCGCCACCAAGATTTACGTAGATGGTCCAGCGGAATACGTGACCTTCACCGCCCAAGCATGGAAAGAATCAGGCTCCCAGGACGAGGACACCTCGTGCTGGGGGCACATCTCCTTTTCCGGACACCTCGAGGCATTACCCCCGGATGTTCCCATCATCATCAAAGTCCCATAAAGCACCAGGACTCCATTCGGGCGCTGGCGTCGACCGAGGATGATTCGTCATGACCCGCAGCAAGTGGGATGCGACGATCTCGTGATGGACAACTGCGAGGCCGGGGACTGTAGTGATACAACCGGCGTCATTGCAGTGCAACGCGATACCGTTCTCGCGCCTGTGATGTCAGGTCGACGAACTGCTGGATGAACGCTCAGGTGCGACACGGTGCTGCCCGCTGGCGCGGTCTGGGCGGTACCGAAAGTCAGGTAGTGGACTACCCACGACACCCGCGTCGGGACCGGAAACACTGCTGATCAGCCGACTGCCTTGTCTTCGAAGGTCGTCGGGTCCATCAACGGTGAAGGGAAAGCATCATGCAGGAGTCAGAACACACCTCGTTGCCCAAGCAGGTGGCCGCGGCGTTAGCGCAGTTGCGCGGCATCAAAATCGACGAGCAGGCCGTGTTGAGTCACGTGATACGTCCTGAGCACGTGATGACGGCTATCTCCGACCAAGGCCCGGTAGAAGCGCTGGCCCCCTACAAGCCGATCCACCTGCCGGTCCCGCCGCTGGCGCACACCTACGCCCTGGACGTCGACGGCTTCATCTCTGGTATCCAGCAGGAACTGTCCAATGCCGCGGGCGGCGGCCAACCGGGCGACGTGGGCTACGTGGGCTACGAGATCCGCCTTAACGACCTTGGATTCCCCGTCAGGTCCGTCGTGAATGGGTATGCACACTGGCCAGTTGACGGGGCCGAGGACTGGGCTCCTGACGTACGTCAACACGTTGCCAGTCTGAGCAAAAACATCACCGCGATGGCCATGACCAAGGCGCTCATAGCCGCCGGGCTCCCACCGGATGGGTCGACCCCGATCATCGACTACCTGCCGACCTACTGGGCCAAGGGACCCAACATCGACCAGATCACCATCGCCAAACTGCTGACCCACACCTCTGGTATTACCGCGATGGCGGCTGACTTCCAGACCATGAAAGAGGTGATCGCAACGGGGGTATCGGCCAGCGACATCGGCAAGTACTCCTATCAAAATGTGAACTTCACGCTGTGCCGCGTTCTGCTGTCCACGATCACCGGAATAGTGCCGGTCGACTGGGGGTCTGAATGGGTGACCCTGAGGGACGCCCTTTGGGACACGGCGGCGATTCAGTGCTACGCGGACTATGTGGCAAAAAATATATTCACGCCCGCAGGGGTCAACGGCCCATTGCTGCAACACAGCCCAGGTGACGCCTTGGCCTACCCGTTCTGGCTGGGTGCCGCTGGCTGGAACTCCGAAGATCTGGCGACGGGGGCGGGCGCCTACGGATGGCACATGACAGCCGAGGAGGTACTCGCCGTGATGGGGACCTTCCGCCGGACCAACGCAATCCTGACCCCCGCGCAAGCCCAAAATATGCTTGATTATGAATTCGGCATCGACAACCGCCAGTCCACGCCGCTGGGCCACGTGTATTGGAAGAACGGGTATTGGCAGCAGTTTCCGGGAGGTCCGGCTGAACAGGCAGTGCTCTTCTACCTACCACTGGAGATGGAGTTAGTGGTGCTGGTGAACTCGCCGCTCGGGCCAAATGATAGCTCTGGCAAACTGGGACTCCTCGTTTTCAACGCTTACAACAGCAACATCAAAATCGTACCCGTTAAGGATGGGATGGCGGCTCATAGCGTGGTTGGTCATGGCCTGCCCTAATAGATCGACTGAAGGATGTCGTAGGTCTGCGGCGTGGCCGATGCCCTGTCGAAGGCCATCGGCTGGCAACGCTGGATTGGTGTCATGCAGTGTCCGGAACTCACCCTCGAACTTGGGATAGTCCACAGCATCTTCTGTGCTCATCACACCGGCGATTTGGCTATTTGTCGTAACCGGCCAAAGCCGCGACGAAGTGGACGAAACCTTATGTTCCGATGCCGCACGAACTTTCGCGCTCAACGCACCGGCCGAGTTGTGGGCAAGCCACGGTGTCGAACATCCACTTGGGGCCGACTTCTCCGGCGCGCAGGACTTTCTTCCTCAAACCCTGGACGAGGAGACGGTGCTGTCCTATGCACGGCGAGTACCCGTGTCATTAATGAAGGACTCGGTGCTCAATGGGACGCCGGAGGAGGTGATCGAGCAGGCCGCAGAGTGGCGAGACAATGGCCTGCGTTACCTCGTCGTCGCCGTGAGGGACGCCCTTTGGGACACGGCGGCGATTCAGTGCTACGCGGACTATGTGGCAAAAAATATATTCACGCCCGCAGGGGTCAACGGCCCATTGCTGCAACACAGCCCAGGTGACGCCTTGAACGTGAGCATGATGCAGCCCAGCCTCCGGAAGAGTTTGGCGACCGGTGCGCCGTTCTTCAAGATCCTGCGAGGGTTGAAGAAACTGTGAGCCGTCAAGAAGCTGACACAAACTCGTCCGCCGACTTCGTGAGACAAGTGAGACGCAGCTGGTGCGCGGATCAGCGCCAGTGGACGTGGTGACCTGGGGGCCGCACGGCGAACGGCCCCGGCTCCCGGAGGTGGCTGCAGTTACCGGAGGTTAGCGTTGCGCCGATAACCGACGTACCGGCAACGTGCTTTTTTGCGCGAAGGCCGCCTAACGGTGCTACTCGCATAAGTTCCGGACGAGCGAGTAAGAGCACTGGGTCCATCACAGGGGCGCGGCACCGCTGAACACGACGAGCTGACGTCAGCATGGCGATCCGCGCCCACTCCGTGACGCCGCCAACGGTCCCCAACCGCATGTCTGGTTGCGAAGATTTAGATACTCCGCGCATTCGATTTGGCTTGCATCCATCCAAAAAGTATGTAATATTGCCGATATCTGGATCGCCGGTTTCGGGTGGTTCGCTGTTCGATCGCCCACGAGCCGGCCTAATCTCGACCGGTTATGACAACACGGATGCGACCGATCCCAAGGCACCGCACCGTCGGCGAATTCTCAGGTTCGCCGCTGAAGAAAGCTGCTGGTAAAGGCATGGTTGTGGAGAACCCGATGACTCAACAACGCGAATCAGATCTGCGCCCCTCGCCGGGCGCGCGCTTCTCGCTGCGAGACTTCACCGGTGAGGGCCGTCCCAGGGGCGTGCCATGGTTCGTGCAATTGCTATGGATGCTGGTGTCGCGGTGCCTCACCATGCAGTGGTGGTGTCCTAACCAGCTTCGAGTACTCGTACTGCGCGGGTTCGGTGCCCGAATCGGAACCGGCACACTCATAAAACACGACGTCAAAATCGACTGGCCCTGGAAACTGGAGATCGGAAACGACACCTGGATTGGTGAATCGGTCTGGATCATCAACGCCGAGCCAGTGGTCATCGGATCGAATACCTGCATCTCTCAAGGAGTTCTGCTATGCAGCGGCGGCCACGACATATTCAGCCCCACATTTGAATTCGACAATGCGCCGATTGTCATCGGAGATTCGGTGTGGATCGCCACGCGGGCGACGATACTGCGCGGAGTCCGCGTCGGCGACGGCGCGACAGTCGGCGCCACTGCGTTGGTTAGCCGTGATGTCCCGGAAGCAGCCACGATCCTGGCACCGCGCGCTACCCAAAGGTGAAGTCGTGAAGATCAAAATCGTTGGAATCAGTTACTTTCCCGACGGGGTGACCAATGTAGTTAGTTCAGCCAAAACCTCGGCGTGCGATCGGTAGAGTTCAATGCGGCGCGGTATGTGGAGGCGTGCACAGGGTCTGGGGCTGGCTGCTCGGCGACGCGATGTGAAAGTACGTATACGTGCGTGCATTAAGCAGTGGGCAGCCGGTGACGGCCACGTTCGGCGCCGACGGCGACGAGGCGCCGCAGCGAGTGCGGGTGGACCAGCGAGGTTGACGCGTTGAGGGTGCTGCAGGTCGTGACGCTGGTCTCCGGGGTCGGCGCGTTCGGCGGGCCGACGCGGGTGGCGGTAAACCAGTGCGAGGCGCTGCACGCGCGCGGCCACGACACGCTGCTCGTCGGCGGCAGCGCCGACCTGCCGCTGTCGACCTCGCGGATGGGCGCGGCGTCGGTGCGGCTTTTCCCGACCCGGCGCGTCGCCGGCTCCAAGCCGATGGCCTACCTGTGGTCCCCGTCGATGCTGCGCTGGCTGTGGCGCCACGTCGGCGATTTCGACGTGGTGCACGTGCACCTGGCCCGCGACGGGGTGGCCCTGCCCGCCGCCGTCATCGCGCGCCGACGCGGACGCCCGTATGTGGTGCAGACCCACTGCATGGTGATCCCGCGCAGCGGAATCGCGCAGCGGGCGGTGGACCGGCTGGCCACCCGCCGCGTGCTGCGCCACGCGGCCACCGTGTTCGCGCTGCGCACCGAAGAGATCGGCCAGCTGACCGCGGTGCTGGGCGCGCCACGCCGAATCGACCTGCTGCCCAATGGCATCGCACCGCCGACCGCGGCGGCTGTGGCCAGCCTTTCGAACGGCCCGGAGTTCTTGTTCCTGGCACGGCTGCATCCGCGCAAACGGGCGCCGGTGTTCGTCGACGCGGCCGCCGCGCTGCTGTCGACCGGGTTGCAGGCGTCGTTCACGCTGGTCGGACCCGACGAAGGCGACGGCGCGGCGGTCAGCTCGGCCATCGCCGAATTCGCCGCCGGCCACCCCCGCCGCGCCGACGCACTGCGCTGGACCGGAGCCCTTGCACCGGAGGACATCTCGGCACGCATGGCCGCTGCCTACGCCTACGTGCTGCCGTCGGTCGACGAACCATTCCCAATGACGGTGATCGAGGCGATGGCCGCTGGTAAGCCCGTCATCGTCACCGACAGCAACGGCCTAGCCGGAGCCGTCCGCGACTACGGCGCCGGCATCGTCGTGCCGGACGACTCTGCGCAGGCGCTGGTTGAGGCGATGCAGCGGCTGGCATCCGAGCCGACGCTGGCTGAGCGGATGGGCCGGCAGGCGCTGGCCGCGGTGCGCGAGAAGTTCAGCATCGACGCGGTGGCCGACATCCTCGAAGGCACGTATCGAGCGGCCACCACCATGACAAAGGCCATTCATCCCGCCCAACGAAGGCGCACATTGTGATCACGTCCAACAGCCGACCGAATCCCTGGTTGTCGCTTTTTGCGTGGCTGCTGCCAACCTCGTCGCTCAAGACGTGGGCGCTGCGCAAGCTGGGAAATGACATCTCCGACGACGCGATCATCGGCCCCAACCTCGTCATCGGCTGTGGCAGGTTCCGCGTCGGCGAAGGCACGATGATCGAACCGTTCAATCTGTTTAAGGGGCTTTCACGGGTGAATCTGGGCTCCCGGGTGCGCATCGGACGCTACAACCAAATCTCTGCTGCGCCGGAGTACCAGCGTTTCAGCGACAAGGTGGGTGCGTTCGTCATGCACGACATCAGCCTGTTGACAAACCGGCACTACGTCGACTGCTCGGGGCAGGTGGTCATCGGCTATCACGCGGTGGTCGCCGGCATACGCACGATCGTGCAGAGTCACGAGTTCGACTTGGAACAGTCGGTTGCGACGGTCGGCAGGGTGATGGTCGGCGAGTACGCGCAGACCGGGACGCGCTGCCTGCTGCTCAAAAATTCGGTCGTGCCACCGTACTCAGTGCTGGCCGCCGGGACGGTGCTGGCTAAGCAGCGCGACGGCGCGGAGATGAAGCCGGGCCTCTACGGGGGGGCGCCCGCCAAGTTCATCCGGGAACTGCGGTACGGGGCCTGGTATCACGGCGACCACTTCCACAATCACCCGGTGAAACCGTTCGACGATCACATGTTTGAGGTGGACGGCGGGTGAGTAGGTGGGCAGAAGCACCGGCGCGCCACCCGGCCCCGACGGCGCGCCCTACGCCGTCAACTTTCCGCGCCGCCACGCCGATCTCCTGGCAGTAACTGCACCTGCGCGTGTTGACGCTGGGCGGTCTCACCGCTCCGCCCGCTGTGGTCGACGGCGCGCTGACGCACGCTTTTGTGGACGCCGCGTTTGATCGGCAGGTCGACTAGCTACTAGGACCTGAAAAAGTGGCGTTCGATCCTGGGGACGGTGCTGATCAGCGGCGACTGGTCTTGGGATGCGCATGTCGGCTGGGTGTCGATTTTATGCGGCTATGGATGCTTATCAACTTAGACGAGGTTGTGGGACGCAATACTTGCCGTCGGAGTGCCATGCTACCCAGGTTCGGGCGCGCGGCTCAATGCTGGTGAGTTCGGTGCGGTTCGCATCCGTAGCCGTCTATTTCGATGCGTGGATTGATGCGCCCTTCGGATCCCGGTTGCGACCTATTTGACGTTGTGTCGCGGAAGGCTCGCTACGGCTGGTTCGAGTCACTCGCGGCGGGCCGCTGCCGGGTTTGCTTCGGCAGCGGGATTGCCACACTGCGTACACCGAGGGCATGCAAGTGTCGCGTTCCACCGATGCGTCGCCGTAGACCACCGTCCGGCGGTTACCGCCCGTGGTGCGGCATCCGATGCGGCGGGTGATGCGTTAAGATCGCCGGCGCCAAATTGCCGCTGCATCAGGCGGGTTTGTGCCGATCTCGACACTGTGGTCGAGGATGACGCCGTCGGCGTTATCAACGACCTGGGCTTTGTAGCCAAACTCAACCGGCTTGGCCCAGTCGTCCTTTACGGATTGGGCGACGCATCGGCGTCGTGCAGCGCTGACCACCCGGATGCTCGAATCAGGCATCACCCCGGCCAGTCGGCTGCGGGTCTGTGCCACCACCCGCTGGGTCGACGCCCCACGATGATGTTGAGGTGCCCGTTGATCGCCTTGAGCCAGTCGGCCTCTGCGAGATCCGCTCGGCGGTGCGCAGGCCTACGGCGGGCGTTCAGCGGATTACCGCGATAACCTGCACGCATCGTCTGCTCGAGCAGATATGCGTGCCAGCTCCCGCGGTGATCCGCTGAACTACGGCCTGGGCCTGATCGCGCTGCTGAGCACCACGCAGAGCCGCTAGCTTCGAGGCGATCGCCCGGGCACGCCGACACCGCCGAACGGCGTCGATCCAGCGGGCCTTGGTACGGCTCGCGACGCCGAGCTGGCTTTGATCCGACGCCACGCTGCGACACATCCGTGCCCACCGCCTGGGCCAACAAACGCCGAATCGGTCGGATAGCCCGTACATCAGCCTCCACCACCGGTTGGTATCGGCACGTAGCCCAGATCGGTGCGCAGCAGTTCGGCGCCGGCGGCCTTAACCAACAACGCCTCGATATCGAGACGCCGCCGACCAGCGTCGTCCCCACACCGCGACCGGTGATCTTCATCAACGTCGTCGGAGTGCGGCACTACGGGCGGTAACCGCCGAACGGAATACGGCAAAACCGCTCGCCAAGAAATCGAACTTCATGCCACCTCCGCGTACACAGTGTACTCAAAGCCCACGCCGGTAGCGAAACTTCAAAAACATCAACCGCAAATAGAGTCTCCATCGGGATCGACCGGACGAGCCGATCCGCGGCAAAGTCGAAATAGCGACGGCGAACGGCGCGAAGAACCACCGCATCATCGCAGCTAGCGCATCCACCCGCGCCAACTCACCAGCATGTGGGCAACACGAGCCAGCTCCGGACGGCAAGTATTGCATCCCACAACGTCGGCTGGTCAGTTTACAGTTCTAAACACGCATGGCCTCAATACCCTTCCGCAACAAGGGCATTCCAAGGCCATCGTCCGCAGCTCAGCGCCATCCAACCCGGGATCGACGCGCCGACTTTTTCAGGTCCTAGTAGCTAGTCGCCGGGCTAAGCTGCGGCGCCTGCATCCTCAGCTCAGACATCAACTGCTCGACTTCTTTTCGGTATCGGGCGACATTACCGAGTTTGACATCTTCGTATCCGCGCACGATATCCGGTAGCCCGGCGACGCGGACCGCGAGCGCGTGATTTTCCGGAGTCATGACGACGGCGACAGCGTCCATCCACGCTCGGTACTCCACGATCAACTGCCGTTCCAAACGACGAATGTGGGTGTGGCCGAACGGATCCAAAAAGCTGCCACGGACAAACCGCAGGGTGGCAAGCGCCCGAAAGAAAGGCCGCACCCATGGGCCCAAGGTGAGCTTCCGATTCATACCCATCGCCCGCAGGAACGGTGGATGCAGCTTGTAGGACACTCGCGCGTTCGACCCGAACGCCTCGCGCACCCGGGCGTCCACCTCTTGGTCCAGGCAGAGTCGAGGCACCTCGTACTCATCCTTGTATGCCATGAGCTTGTGCAGATTTCGAGCGACACTCCTGGTCAGGTCGTCAACACCGGGCACCTTCGTTGCTTCTGCGACACGAATCCGCTCGACGAACTCTGCGTAGTGTTCTGCGTATCGGCGACTCTGATAGGCGATCAGATCGGAGACGCGCACCGCGACGTCCTTGCCGAGCGGCGATTCGGGCACTGCCCGAACTATCGCTGCAATGCGACGGGCATCGGGCGACATGGTCTTGGGCCGAGGCTCTTTTCGCAATTGTGCGACGGCGGCGTCCAAATCGGCTGGTGCAGCCACGGCTTGCCGACCTCGGCGGAATGCTTGCAGATTCTCTTGCACCTTAACGCCGCTGCCGCGAATGGCTTCCTCGATGTGTTGGGCGCGCAGGGGCAGTCTGCCGGTTTGGTACGCCGCACCCACCAACAGCATGTTCGCGAACTGATCCTGGCCGAACAAAGTGGTGGCCAGCTTACGGGCATCGAGGATGACGGCGTGCTTGGCGCGAGTGGCCTCAAGTATCGGCGCTATCGCCCGACTGATTGCCGGGAACGTGGTGTCCGGGTCGACGACCATTTGGCCGGTTGGCACCGCCGACGAAGAGACGACCGCAACCGTGCGGTGCGGATCGGCAGCGAGCAGGTAGCCAGCCTCGGCCGCGACCAACAAATCGCAACCTAGGTACAGGTCGCATTCACCCTCGCCGGCGCGGTTCGCCACCGCTGTCGAATGATCGAAGATCTTTATGTCGGAAACCACCGCTCCGCCTTTTTGGGCTAGGCCGGTCTGGTCCAGAGTGCGAACGTAGCGCCCCGCAATTGTCGCGGCTGCGGCCAGCGTCTGAGCGACCGTGACGACACCGGATCCGCCGATGCCGGTGATTCGGGTGGTGTGCGGCTCGGCGGCCAGCTGAGGCGGTTCGGGGAGATCAGCCGTCTCGAGTTCCCTCAATGTCACTTTTGCGGGGCTCGAGCGGCGAGGCACTATCGTCATGAAGGCCGGGCAATCTCCTTTGAGGCAGGAGAAGTCGAAATTGCACGAAGATTGGTCGATCCGCGTTTTCCGACCGAACTCGGTCTCGATCGGCTGAACCGACAGGCAATTCGACTTGGCGCCGCAGTCCCCACAGCCCTCGCACACCCGCTCGTTGATCATGACGCGTTGAACGGGTTGAACTACTGTGCCGCGCTTGCGCTTACGACGCAGCTCGGTAGCGCACTCCTGATCGTGGATGATGACCGTGACACCCGGTGTGGCTGCCAGCGTCCGCTGCGCCTCGTCCAGACGATCGCGATGCCAGCAGCGCACACCACGCGGTAGATCGTTGCGGCGGTAGCGTTTCGGGTCGTCAGTGGTGACGATGATCCGCGTGACCCCCTCGGCAAGCAATGCCCGCGCAAGATCCTTCACGGTGAGCGCGCCTTCGGGCTGCTGACCGCCCGTCATCGCGACCGCGGAGTTGTAGAGGATTTTGTAGGTGATGTGAGAGCCAGCTGCGACGGCGGCGCGCACCGCGAGGCTGCCGGAGTGATGAAAAGTGCCATCTCCCAGGTTCTGGATCAAATGGGACTGCTGGACAAAGGGACTCATTCCGATCCACTGCGCGCCCTCGCCGCCCATCTGAGTCAGCCCGGTGATGCTGCCCACCAGTTTCTCGTCCATGAGCGTGACTAGACCGTGGCACCCGATGCCAGCGCCGACCAACGAGCCATCAGGCGCCTTCGTCGACGAATTGTGCGGACACCCCGAACAGAAATAAGGGCTGCGAGTTATCAAGGGAAGTGCCAGCGGCGATTTCGGTGATTGGCGCCGGTCGAGCCACTCCCGGACCGAGGGAACCTCACTGTGGCCCAGCAGGATTTCCGCAAGCACGGGGGCGATCACGTCGGCGGTGAGTTCGCCGTTGCTTGGGAAGACCGGGCCGTCCTCGATATTCCGCTTGCCGACGATCAACGGCCCGCCCTTGTTGTGACCGTAAAGCAGGTCGCGGGCGGCGGTTTCAATGAAGGGCCGTTTGTCCTCCACCACGATGATCTTCTGCAGGCCTGAGGCGAAGCCATTCAGCGTGTGCGGCTCAATGGGGTCGATCATCCCCAGCTGAAGCAGGCGAACTCCGTGTTGCGCCAGTTCTATATCGTCGAGACCCATCCGCCGCAAAGCTTCACGGACGTGGAGGAATGTGGGTCCGGCGGCGATGATTCCGATGCGGTCGAGGGCACCGTGCGCGGTGACGCGGTCAAGTTGGTTTCGCGCTGCGTAGTCGAGTGCAGCCTGACGACGTTCACCGTCGCGACTGCGTTCCAGAACTCCGAGCATCGGTTGCATCATCTTTGCCGTCACTGCGTGGTCCACTGCGCGTACAGGTCCCACGGGGATTACGCGGCCGGGGGCGACATCGACTGTCATAGAGCCGTTGGCAACGTCGGTCGATATCTTGAGCGCCACCCATAGGCCGCTGGCTCGTGACATGGCCGCGGCATGTAGGCCGAGGTCCAGGATCTGTTGAGGGTCCGCGGGGTACAGCGTGGGAATGCCCAAATCGGCGAGCAACCGTTCCGATGCGCCGGGCACCGTCGATGACTTCGCTGATGTGTCGTCACCAACGAAGACGAGGCCTCCGCCGTTGGCGGGCACGCCCATCAGAACGTTGTGCCGGAACGCATCCGACGCCCGATCCAATCCTGGCGATTTGCCGTACCAGAACCCGATGACGCCGTCGACCGTGCATCCCTGCGACGCCGACGCGAGCTGGCTCCCCTGAACGGCCGTCGCTGCGAGCTCTTCGTTGACGCCCGGCTGGAAGATGATGCCGTACTCGTCCAGTAGGGCGCGGTGGCGGTCGAGCTCCATGTCGTATCCGCCCAGGGGCGAACCTTCGTAGCCGGATATGAACCCGGCGGTGTTGCGGCCTGCCCGCCGCTCGGCGCGCATGATCTCCACCGGTAGGCGTGCCAGAGCTTCTAAGCCTGTTAGCCGGACGAGGTCTGCCTGCGTCGGCGGCTTCACATCGACCTTGGTCGGCGTCGACAACATGCCCCCTAAGGGAAAGGATTTGGCTCTGTTCAACGATCAGCCAGTGTTCGTCTCGCCGGTTTCGTCGAAACCGGCAACAATTCGAAGCGCTGGCAAAGAAACGCGGCAAGGCGCAGCGGGATTGCAATAAGACTCAACAGGGCGAACGGCACATATTCGACGAACAAGAGCCAATGCTGCACGTTCAGGTAAAACGCGCCCCCCACAAAATCCCGGCCGAAGGCGATCAGTATGTAAGTCGTGGCCAGGAAGAGCAGTGGCCGCCACAGACGTCCCAGGTTGCGCGTTCCGATTCCGAAGGACAGCATCAGCAGCAGATAGGTGCAGAACAGTGCGATCAGGAAGAACAACAAGATGCCGCCCTGCAGGGGAATCTGGCCGATGACGACGCCCAGCCAGACGACCAATCCGATATGGACCTGAAGCGCGGTGGCGAAGGCCAGGCCCAAGGCTCGCGCCCGGCGCGCCAGACCGGCAAAGGCTGGGCCGAACAGGATGGCCATCGCGCCGCCGGTATAGGAAAGCCAGAAAAAAAGGAACGACCAGCGTGCCGTGTAGCGCACCGCCTGCCCGATGCCCTGGGGACCGGTGCCGTAACCGGCCAGAACGGCCACCGCAAGCGCGAGCGCGCCGCCCAACGCGCCGATCATCCAAACCCGTGCCGGATCATGTCTGCGGGTCATCGCGCCTACTCGGAGTCGGCCGGACTGCAGGCAACGACAACGACGGCCATTGCGTGGCAATCGGCGTGCGAAAGCGACAATGACGAGCTGAGCCAGCCTTGGTGTTGTGCCCGCTCGGCGAGCGTTCCGCTCAGACGAAGCAGCGGCAGCGGACCGTCCCGTGTTACCTCGATCTCGCGCCAAGGAAACGGCATGTCGGGTTCTGCGAATGCCTTGATCACTGCTTCCTTGGCCGCGAAGCGGGCCGCCAGTCTGTGCAGCCGGTTGCTACCCCGGCAGTCGTTGATTTCGCTCGCCGTGAAAACCTTGCGCAGGTAGCGGTCCCCGAACGCCGCCAGTGAGTCCTGGACATCCTCAACCTCAACGACATCGCATCCGATGCGGACGCGGCGCCCGTCAACCTCGCCCGGCACGGTGATCATGCAGCCGCTTTGACGAGGCCTTCGACTACCTGCTCGATATTGCGCACCGAAGCGAAGGTGGACTTCTTGAGTACTTCATCGGGGAACTCGATGTCGAAGGCGTCCTCGAGCGCGAGCATCACGTCGACCGACGCGTGCGAGGTCAGGCCGAGGTCGTAGAGGTCGGCCTGTTCGTCGACCTCGCGTGGATCGACCGCCATCCGGCCATGAGCGGCTAAGACGTTACGAATCTGGTCCTGCATTATGCGTTTCCTCACATCTCTGTCGTAGGTCAACTTATTAGCCGGTGTCAGCCGGGCTAAGACTTTGTCGGCGGAACGTAGCTCCCGGTCGCCGTAAGCCGCTTGCGAGCCGCGCGGCGGTACTCGTAGAAGTCCGACATAAACGTCGGGCTGCCGTAGAGCCAGTCCAGGGGTTCTCGCATGTCGTCGGCGTAGCCGATGGCGTAGGAGCCGCGCTGGTAGCCCATCAGCCTGAGCAGCCCCTCGGGCAGGGTGCGGGCGATCTCGGGCGGGCAGGCCAGATATTGGTTTTCCTCCTGGCGCAGCCACCCCAGCGAGTAGCCCACGTTCATCCCGATCCGGCTGGTTGTGGTGGTGTTGGCGCCCCCGCCGTGGAATACCGAGCCGGTGTAGACCAGCACCGAACCCTTGGTCATGACCGCTGGCGAGGACAGCGCGGGGTCCACGTCGTCGGGATCGTCGTCCCAGCGGTGGCTGCCCACCACCATCCGGGTGGCACCCATCTCTTCGGTGAAGTCGGTCACGGCCCACATGGTGGCGACTTCGGCTTCGAAGCCCCTCGGGAACTGGAAGCGGTCGAACGACCACTGATCCCGATGAATCATCTGCGCCGGCTCACCGGGTCCGATGGTCACCAGCTGGGTCAGGTCGACCTGGAAGGTGCTGGCGTGGTCGCCCAACACCAGGTCGAGGGTGTCGATGATCGTCGGGTGAGTAATCAGTGAGCGAGCGGTCGGCGAACGGGCGATCAGGGCGCCGGTGCGTTGGGTGGTTGCGCCCAGGAAGTCAGTGTTGCCTCCGCCGGTGGCAGCGAGGTACGGCTCGAGCTCGGCCCGTATCTGATCCATCGTTTGGCGTGGTGCGAGGTCGGCGATGACCACACAGCCGTCTTCGTTGAGCAGCTTCGCAATGTCTGTCGACGAGGAATCCGAACCGACTGTCCGTACTGCTATTGGCATAGCGCGTACTATACGTCATGATATAAGAATCATTCAATGACTATCGGTCGGTTAATGACCGGCTTTCATGATCGACTAGTTGGAGGTTCGACCACACATGCTCCCGTTTCGATTCGGCGTGCACGCCGCGGTCGCGCCAACCATGTCGGCTTGGCGGGACCAGGCCCGCGAGTAGCATCGGTCAGGGTGAGCGTTATAGACGTCGCCTACGCGGGCCATGCCGTCGCCTACTTGGTCGGTCCACTCGACCACTTGGATGATCCAGACCGACTTCGCCTGCGGCTTAGGGCGATAGCGCAGGGTGGTCCGCCTAATCGCATCGGGCTACTCCCGGATCCGAACCGCCGCCGCTGGCGGTTTGACTCGACATGTAGTTCGGTGGCGGTCTGCGAGGGACCAGGTATGAACTGCGACGATCCGGCTCGGACTCTTGAAAAGCTGACTGCTGCAGGTCCGCAAGTACCCGACGTCTCACTGCGTGTCCATGTCGCCGATCCCTGGCTTTTCATCGTGTACGACCACGGCCTTGGCGGTTGGCGCCTCTTCGCTGAAATCATGGCGTCGATGGGCGCTGCCGAACCAGGGTTCGCTCATCCGCAGCCGCTCGTCAATTGCAGCAACCCGGGGTTGCGTGCAACGATTCACGCCGTACGAACCGAACCCTGGCAGCTGTTGAAGGCGCTCAACGAACCGGTACGTAGGCTTCGGCGCGCGGGCGGCACGATGACGCCGTTCGCGGGCAGGGTGTCGGTCGCGTACGCACGCAGTGGCGCGGATTTCCTAACGCGGGCGCGAGAAATTCGCGACCGGTACTGGCCCGGGGTGTCAATCTCCGCAATCATAACTTCCTCATTTCTTCGTTCCCTCGAATCCCATGGCATTACACCGGAGGAACAAGTGAGCTTCATGGTGGATCTCAACCGATACTTGCCGTCGGATGTCGGCACATTGTCGAATTTTATTGGCACTGCGCTGGTTAGCATCAGCTCGCCATACGATCCAGCCGAGATCGCGGCCTCGATAAAAGACTACACCAACGGGTTCCGGGTTCTTGTCGGCTACGGCATGGGTTACGCGGCGCGCCTCGCCTCCCGACCAGCTAGTAAGACTGTCTGGAACTCGGGCAGCTCACGCGCCCGTGTCGTGGTCAGCGACGGTTCCGATTTGCCCGCAGCTCAACGGATTTCATGGTCGGCGTCGACGAGCCCCCATGTCTTCGTGACACGGCTTCCAATCGGTTTGGCGAATCAGATCTCACTGGCGATAAACCGGGTGCAATCGGAACTCCACGTCACCGCTTCGTACTACGACGGCGTGTTCGACACGGCGAAACTACAGGCGTCGCTTGACTCGATTGTCGCAGCACCACCATACCCACTCATCGAAAAGCAAGCCTCACCGGCGCGCTGAAATGACGAGATGTCGTCAATTCCGGTAGGCCCGCAGGAAAGGTAGTACCTCGCCGTTCACAGTACCTCACCGGCAGCCACGGCGATGAGCACGGCCGACGCGACCAGGGCCGCTAGAAGCCGGCCATCACGGCCCTGCGTTGGGGTGGCTCGGTCCATTACGGCGTGGGGACGGCGCTGGTGCTCCCATGGTGCCGAGATGCCCGGCACGCTGTCATCCAGTCGTCGCCGGAGATCAACTGCTGCTTAGGAATTGGCTACGGCTGAGACGGCAGCACCGGCACCGCTGCGGTGGCCGGTTGCGGCGCTGATGTGTTGGCCCAATCGACGGCAGCCTGCGCCGACACCCACACATCGGCGATGGTTTGTCCTGAGAGCATGGAGACGGGCACTCCAGTGTGCTGCGAGATTGCTTCTAGGAGTTCTAGATTCACGCCGTCATTCATAGCGCACTTCACTTCGTTTGTCGCACTGCAGGTTTAGAGCCGGACAGCAGTTGCGCCCTTGGGGGTTGTGGGTGTGTTGCGCCCGGTTCCCGTTCGAGACTCTGCTGACCCGCCTGCCCGAACTCGAGTTGGTCGGCGGTCCTTTGCAATGGCGCGCGAACCTAAAACTTCGCGGGCTAGAGACACTGCCGATCCGGTGGTAAGCATGACGAGCATGAGCACAGACGACGCCGCCCGGCTTGCCCAAATGCGCCGCGAGCTCTTGGAGCAACCTCGCTAGATCACCTGGGGTCGAACTGCTTCGACTTTCCCGACCACAGTCGGTCTATAGAACCGACCTCTTGCACAACGACGTCCGACTCCGGCCCGCCGTGCCGGCGGAGCACGTCGATCAGTTCCATCTGCAGATGCTGGAGGTCGCATGAACCGTCGGTCACCACGGACAGGTCGACACCACCTTGCGTCTTGCCCACAAAGAAGTTGGCGACGCCAGGGGTGGCGAGGACAGTCTGCTCGAGGGCAGCCCGGGGCACCAGAGCACCGTTTTCGTACTCGAAGGCTCCGTCGATCCGACCGTTGACCGCGGTGATGCGGCGATGAGCACACCCGCACGGACACGGCTCGTCGGACATCGTCACCGCGTCGACGAGGTCGTAGCGGATCAGCGGCTGCGTCAGGTTGAACAGGTTGGTCAACAGCAGCCGTTCCGCAGGTTGCCCGTAGGGCACGACGTTGCCATCGGCATCCGCCGGCTCGAGAATGACCAGATCGTCGGCGACGTGCATGCCTTCTCCAACGCCGCATGGAAAGGCGTAGGTGCCCTCTGAGCAGCCCCAGAACTCGGAAGTCTCGATCCCCCACGCGGACCGAACGGCCTCTCGCACGGGCGGGGTGCAGACCTCGCCCGCGACGCTGACCCACGTCGGCGTAATGGTCAGTCGTCCTGCGATCGCCTCTAAAGCCAGCTCCCGCATGAGGCTCGGCCACGCTTGGAGAGCCTGCACAGCGGGACGCGCGTTGTTGAGGCCGTCGACAATCTCGTCCAGGGGTTGTGTGCCGCCGGAGCAGTGCGATGCCGGCCCTCCGCTTTCGAAGGTGCTGAAGGCGTGAAATATCCCCGACTCATGCCGAGTGCTGGTAGCGAAGGCCTGCGCCAGCACCGCGTCCGGGTCTTCGCCGCGTCGCCCGGTCCAGCGCGAGCCCTGCATCACGAAGTTGACGAACGCGTCCCAACCGTAGACGTGGACTGCTTGGGTTCCTATATATCCAGACGTGATGATGGCCTGGTACTCGTCGTCCAGGTACCCGCGGTCTCCGTCCGACTGATCGAGGTGTTGTCCGATCCGGGCAAGTGTCAGTCCGGGGACCGTGACCACCCGGTCGAACTCCGCCATCATCTCGGCTCTGGTCAGGACCGGCAGAGAGGGAAGGTCGGCCTCGGTGAAGTTCGCCAGATCGCGGCCTGCCAGTCGTTCCCGCCAGAACGGCGAACGATCAGCGGCGTGCACCAGCAGCTCCCGAAGACGCCGTTCGCGTTCTGCGGCGAGACGCCCTGCGTCCCATCGCAGCCGGCGCACCCCCTTCAGGTACGCATCTTGCAATTCGGCACGCTGGCGCCGGACCAGCTGCTCGTAATGCCCCTCCAAAGTCACGCCAGTTGCTGTTGTCACCGTGTGGTTCCTTTCACAAGCGAGTTGATCTCCATATGACTGAGTTGCGACGACGCTGACGGCTCAGGCGCCTTGCTTGGCGGAGACAAGCCAGCGTCCATTAGCAGCCGTCGCTCGTCGATCTTGCTGGACGACGTCAAGGGCAAGTCGGCCACCAAGACGAATTGATCGGGCAGCATCGTCGCCGGGAGCCGCTGGCTGGCGGCCCGGCGGACGGCGACAGGGGTGAGTTCGCGGTCCGGCACCACGAATGCGACGACCCCCAGATCGCCCTCCAGGTCGAAGGTCGTGCACGCCGCGGATGCGACCCCGTCGATACCACCGAGCGCCTCGGTTACCTCGACCAGCGACATCCGCACACCGTGTCGCTTGATGACGCGGTCCGAACGCCCCGCGTATACATAGTTGCCCCGGTCGTCGCGGAAGACGAGGTCACCGGTGCGGTACAGGGTGGTTCCTTCGACGACGTCCGTCCGCAACACAGCTGCGCTTCGCGCCGGGTCGTTCAGATATCCAGCCATGAGCTGTTGGCCGCCGATGTACAGCTCGCCGCCCACTCCAGGACGATCCACCAGCCTTCCGTTCTCATCAACGAGGTGGAACGAGCTGCCGGGATGAGCATGGCCGATCGGTACCTGCCCAGCGTCGAGCAACTCGGGCGTCAGTTCCAGATGGGCGACGGCGATAGTCGTCTCGGTCGGGCCGTACCGGTTGACCACCCGCAGTCCCGGACTGGCGGCCCACACCGCCCTGATATCGGCCGTGGACGGCGCTTCACCGCCCAGGGCCATCACTCGCAGCGGAGTGTCAGCCAACCGCGCTAGACGGCCGCTGGACCGGAGCAACCGGAGGTAGCTGGGAGAGAAGCTGGTCGCCGTGATCCCCTCGCTGTCGACAATCGAGAAGAACCTGCGTGGGAACAGGAGGGCTTCCCGGTCGGGAATGACGAGCGGGACACCGCGCACGAGCGGGGGAAATATGGCGGAGAAGGACCCGTCGAAGTGCACGGGCGAAACGCATAGGGCCCGGTCGTCGGCGGTGAGTCCCACGGCGTCGGCGCATGCTTCGACTGCGGTGAAAAAAGCCTCCGGGGAAATCTGCACCCCCTTGGGGATACCGGTCGTCCCCGACGTGTAAATGATGTAGGAGATGGGGCCCGTTACGGGTGGTGGCGCGCACCCGTCTGCCACGCTCAACGCCGAAAGGGAGGTCCACGCCGTGCCGACGGGAAGTCCCGATGGCGCCGTTTGATCCGAGCCTGCGGTGATCACCTGTGCGGGCCGGCAGTCAGCCACGATCTGCGCACGGCGAAGATCTGGATCGGTGATCGCCAGCGGAACGAACGTGGCACCCGCCCATAGACAGCCCAGTGCCGCCACCACGAAGTCCACAGAATTGCCGATCAGCAGGGCAACCCGACCCCCGGGCTCGACGCCCTTCTGAAGCAAGCCAGCGGCCACCCTCCCAGCTGCGGCGCGCAGCTCGCCCCGGTTCAACGCGCGATCCAGGTCCTTAACAGCGGGCCGATCCGGGGCTCGATCGGCGTGGTCCAGCACCGCACCGAGCACGCCGCGGTCCGCCAGGCCTTGTCGCAGCGGCTGCATGGGAGCTAGGTGCCCGCGAGCCGGGCGACCACAGGTGCGAAGGACTCCATCGCCTCGCCCGGCACCACGATGTTGCTGAAGCCCCATCTCTCACGGCGCTCCAGAAGCCGCTCACACAATTCGTCCTCGGTCCCGATCAGGACAATCGGAAGCTCGAGCGCGTCCTCACCCGGAAGGCCGAGCATGGTTGCGGTGCGCGCGGCAGCGCGGCGACTCGCGACGACTCTGGTGGCGAAGGCCACAATCTGGAGCTCGATCGAACTGAAGCGGTCACCGGCCCCCTCGCGCACCCATGCCAAGCAGCGATCGAAATGATCGAAGGTGGCTTGGCTCGCCAGGTCGCCACCTTTCTCACCCAAAGCCAGGCTGGTGTTCACGCCCACGGTGTCCGCTTGCTCGGCAGCAACCATGAGGATCCGCCTACTTCCGCCCCCGACGATGACGCGAGGTGGCGAAGCCGGGCGAGGATCACAGCGGGCATCGCGCACCGTGTAATGCGTCCCTGCGGATGTCGCCTTCCCCTCGCTCCACAGCGTCTTCATGACAGCGAGGCTCTCGGCCAGCCGGTCCACCCGGACAGCCGGTTCGTCGAACTCGATCCCCGCTTGTTCGTAATCGCTCCGGAGCCAGCCCGCTCCAAAACCCACCTCGACCCGCCCTTCGGCCGCCAAGCCGAGGGTGGCGATCTCCTTGGCCAAGACCACAGGGTGGCGGAGGTCGTTGTTCAACACGACGGGCCCTACGTGCAGGGTGGAGGTCGCTTCGGCGGCCACGGTCGTGGCTACGAGAGGCCCGAATTGGTCGTCAAGGTGGTCAGGAATGTACAGGGTCGAGTAACCGAACCCCTCGGCCGTACGGGCCTGGTCCCGCCACGCCGACATGGTTGGCGCGACCGCGGCGTGCACGCCGAATCGAAACGGGAGCATGTGTGGTCGAACCTCCAACTAGTCGGTCATGAAAGCCGGTCATTAACCGACCGATAGTCATTGAATGATTCTTATATCATGACGTATAGTACGCGCTATGCCAATAGCAGTACGGACAGTCGGTTCGGATTCCTCGTCGACAGACATTGCGAAGCTGCTCAACGAAGACGGCTGTGTGGTCATCGCCGACCTCGCACCACGCCAAACGATGGATCAGATACGGGCCGAGCTCGAGCCGTACCTCGCTGCCACCGGCGGAGGCAACACTGACTTCCTGGGCGCAACCACCCAACGCACCGGCGCCCTGATCGCCCGTTCGCCGACCGCTCGCTCACTGATTACTCACCCGACGATCATCGACACCCTCGATCTGGTGTTGGGCGACCACGCCAGCACCTTCCAGGTCGACCTGACCCAGCTGGTGACCATCGGACCCGGTGAGCCGGCGCAGATGATTCATCGGGATCAGTGGTCGTTCGACCGCTTCCAGTTCCCGAGGGGCTTCGAAGCCGAAGTCGCCACCATGTGGGCCGTGACCGACTTCACCGAAGAGATGGGTGCCACCCGGATGGTGGTGGGCAGCCACCGGTGGGACGACGATCCCGACGACGTGGACCCCGCGCTGTCCTCGCCAGCGGTCATGACCAAGGGTTCGGTGCTGGTCTACACCGGCTCGGTATTCCACGGCGGGGGCGCCAACACCACCACAACCAGCCGGATCGGGATGAACGTGGGCTACTCGCTGGGGTGGCTGCGCCAGGAGGAAAACCAATATCTGGCCTGCCCGCCCGAGATCGCCCGCACCCTGCCCGAGGGGCTGCTCAGGCTGATGGGCTACCAGCGCGGCTCCTACGCCATCGGCTACGCCGACGACATGCGAGAACCCCTGGACTGGCTCTACGGCAGCCCGACGTTTATGTCGGACTTCTACGAGTACCGCCGCGCGGCTCGCAAGCGGCTCACGGCGACCGGGAGCTACGTTCCGCCGACAAAGTCTTAGCCCGGCTGACACCGGCTAATAAGTTGACCTACGACAGAGATGTGAGGAAACGCATAATGCAGGACCAGATTCGTAACGTCTTAGCCGCTCATGGCCGGATGGCGGTCGATCCACGCGAGGTCGACGAACAGGCCGACCTCTACGACCTCGGCCTGACCTCGCACGCGTCGGTCGACGTCATGCTCGCGCTCGAGGACGCCTTCGACATCGAGTTCCCCGATGAAGTACTCAAGAAGTCCACCTTCGCTTCGGTGCGCAATATCGAGCAGGTAGTCGAAGGCCTCGTCAAAGCGGCTGCATGATCACCGTGCCAGACGAAGTTGACACCTCTGTGGCGGCCACTGCTCTTCCTGGCCACGACTTACATTCTGATCGCCTTTGGCCGGGATTTTGTGCTGGGCGCACTCGACCAGAAGACACAGCAGTGGCTCTACGCCGTCGAATATCTGCCGTTCGCCCTGTTGAGCCTTATTGCCATCCCACTGCGCCTTGCCGCGTTTCTTCGCCAACGCTTCGGCTTGCGTTCCGCCACGGCCTGACGCACATCGCCAACCCCGTCTTATGATTTTGCGCGATCCCTAAGCGCCCACACGTCGAGCGGGCGTGAACCGGACAGGCATGGAGTGGATGCCGTTGATCAGCGTCGATCGCATGCGCTCGATCGGCCCCGCCAACTCCATGTTCTTCATCCGGCTCAGCACCTCCGATACGAGCGCCGCCGCCTCCACCCGGGCCAGGTTCGCGCCAAGGCAGAAATGGGCGCCACCACCGCCAAATGCTAAGTGCGGGTTGGGCTTACGAGTCACATCGAAGCGTTCGGGATCGACGAAGCGGGCCTCGTCCCGATTGGCCGACGGGTAAAACATCGCCACCCGGTCGCCCTCCTTCACGGGCACCCCGCATAGTTCGGTGTCCTTCGTGGCCGAGCGGAAGAACGCGATGAACGTGCTGACGTAGCGGAGCATTTCTTCAACCGCAGTCGGCATCAGCGACGGCTCCGCCTCCAGCTTGACCCGCTCCTCCGGATGGCCCATCAGCGCGCACATGCCGCCGGCGACCAGGTTACGGGTTGTGTCGCCGCCCGCATTGATCAGCAGCATGAACAAGTAGTTGAACTCCCTTTCGGTGAGGCGCTGCCCGTCGACCTCGGCATGCAGCAGCGATGTCGCGATGTCATCGCAAGGATCCGCACGTTTGCGGGCCACCAGTTCCGTTGAGTACCCAAACATCTCGGCGGCCGCCCTAATGGCGCGCGAGCCGCCTATCACACCGGTGTTCATGATCTCGGTCAGCTCGTAAAGCCGATAGCCGTCTGCCAACGGAATGCCCAGCATTTCGGCGATGACGTATGAAGGCAGCGCCCCGGCGACGTCAGTGACGAAGTCGCACTCGCCGCGCTCGATGACGCTGTCGACCACGTCACGCGCCATGTCCGTGATGCGCTCGTTGAGCTTCGCTACCTGGCGCGGCTTGAAGCCCTTGCTGACCAGAGCGCGCAGCGCGGTGTGCCGCGGCGGGTCCATCATCAACATCATCACGCCCCGCTGGTCGGCGATGTCGTCGGGACCGGGCACGTCGAAGTGCACCCCCGTCGCCTCCGACGACCACGTGGCACTGTCGCGGGATACGGCAAAGACCTCGTCGTAGCCGGTGAGCGCGAGGAACCCAGGCCCATCCTTATACGGGTGCCATGCCACCGGTGCGCACTCGCGGAGCTTCCGCAACGCGTCGAAGGGCATTCCCGACGCGTATGTGTCCGGATCGGCGAGGTCGACACCGCCGATGCTGACCGCGTCTTCGGTCACACCCCACCTCCTCTCCGGTGATGATCGCGCTCAGGACCAGACGGTGTAGCCGCTACCGGCAACACCGCGTTGCGGATCGCCGCCAATATCGCCGGGTGATGGGCGGAATGATCGCCGGTGGGTATGGCTATCAGGCGGGGCGGCCGCGACGTCCATTGCAGCCGGTCAAGGGCTGCCCGACCGCCTTTGGCAGTGAACTCCTCCGCATCCTCGGGCGAGACAATCAGCGTCACGTCGGTTCCACGGCGGGCAAGCGTTGTCAGAACATCCTCCGGCAGCCACACGAGTCCGACCCAGCTCAACACCCGCAGGACGTATCGCGGGAGGTGGTTGTGCATAAAGCTCTTCGTCGGCTCCCGAGCCGGGTTGAGAAGTGCTTTGAGGCGCTTTGCCCTGGATTCGGAGGGGCCGCCGCCCGGATCACTAGCCGCGTTGGCGTGTAGCGCTTCCTTCCGGACGCCCCACTGCTGCAGCAAGGTGGGGGTGACCACGATTAATGCTTCGCTTCAGGCCCAGCTGGAGCCGACGGCGCTGTCGGTGGAGTTCATGTTGTTGCCTGCCGTCTGCACCTTGGAGCCGTGCTGGTTGGCTTGTTCGTAGATGACCTGGAAGTTGCGGCCCAACTGGGTGATGAACTCCTGGCAGGCCACCGAACCGGAACCGCCCCAGAAGTCGCCGGCGGCCAGCACATCACGAACGATGGACTGGTGCTCGGCCTCCAATGAAGCGGCCTGGGAACGGATCAGCGCGCCGTGGGCGTCCACGTCGCCGAACTGGTAACTGATCGACATGAGTGTGTTCTCCTAAAAGTCTTGTGCGGGTAAGGGTTAGCTGGACAGGATCTGCTGGGAGGCCTGCTCTTGCTGTTCGTAGTTGTTGGCGTCGCGGATCAAACCGTCGCGCACACCGTGCAGCATGTTGACGATGTTGCGAAACGCCTGGTTCATCTGGCCCATGGTGTCGTAGGACGTCATCTGGGCCGTACCGCTCCAGCCGGCACCGGCGATGTTTTGGCTCGATGCCCACATCTTGCGGGCCTCGTCCTCAACAGTTTGGGCGTGCACATCGAAACGGCCCGCCATCGACCGCATCTCGTGCGGGTCAGTCATAAAACGTGTCGGCATATCCTTTGCTCCTTAATCGTGTTGATCGGAAACTCACAGTCGCCGTGGCCCAAACGAAACGAATCGCATTCCTTCGTCAATTCTTTGGCGGCGCATGCCCGTTGGTGGGCAGGTACACGATGGCCGGCTGGTAGCCGGGCGGCGCGTGTCCGTTTGTCGAGAATCCGGCGGGCACTGGAAACGCCGTGGCTGGGTTCGCGTCCTCCGGCTCCGGCGGGTATCCGGCGGATGGCGGGCGCGCCACCACGACGCGGGGCTTCCCGTATTTAGATGCGACCGCGCCGCCTACGCCCGCTGCGGCGGCCACCCCTGCGGCCTGCGGCATCCCGCCCATCATCATCGGTAGGCCAGCTGCCATCGGTAGCCCACCTGTCGCGCCCGGATTGACGCCCGGCAACGCCGACGCCAAAGGCATGCCACCCAGCAACGCCGCCTGCGGTGTCGCGGCCCAGCCCCAGCTCTGCGGCACCGACAACGCGCCGACTGAGGCTGCTTGCCCCAGGCTCCCCAATCCGCCCAAGCCTGCAAAACCGCCCAGGCCCCCGGCAGCGCCCATGCCCGCGGCTGCCGCCGCACCTGCGGCGGCCATCGGGGCAGCAGCCATCGGAAATCCGCCGGCCGCGGCGACGGGGGTCATTGCTTGAGTGAGGGCAACGTTCAATGGCGTGCCTATGAGTGGCCCGATCGCGTCGAGTGCGGCAAACAGGCCAAAAAACGACGTGTCCGTGATGGGTAAAGTAAGGATAGTGCCCACCAAACTTTGCCCCGTAGACCCAAGCCCCGCGATCCCAGTCGTGCTCGAGGTGGAAGTCAGACCAAGGTCGCTCAGGAGGCCGGTAAGCAACGACGTCGACGACGTCGACGACGCGGCGGGCGATGCGAGGTTCTGTAGCGTCGAGGTAATCGTCGAGCTCAGCTGCGATAGCGCCGACTGCACGCCGTTGCCAGTCGCGGTGCCGCTGGCCTGAGTGACTGCGGCGGCCTGGCTGGCCGCGCCGGCTGGGTTAGTTGTCGACGGCGGAGCCGTGAACTTGGTCAACGTCGACGCGGCCGCCGAGGTGCCGGCGTAGCTGTACATCGTCGTGGCGTCCTGGGCCCACATTTCGCCGTACTGAGCCTCGTTAGCGGCGATCGCGGGGGTGTTTTGGCCCAAAATGTTGGTCGCGGTGAGCGCCGCCAATTGAGTGCGGTTGGCAGCGATCATCGGCAGCGGCACCATCGCTGTGAGTGCCGTCTGATAGGCGTTCGCCGCCGCCCTGGCTTGGGCGGCCGTCTGCTCAGCTTGCCCGGCGGCGCCATTCAGCCACGCCACATAGGGTTCTGCTGCGGCCTCCATCGCTGTCGCCGATGGTCCCACCCATGCGTCGTCGGTCAACTCCGAAATCGCTGATCCGTACGAGGATGCCGCGGACTGCAACTCGGCGGCCAGCCCGTTCCAGGCCGTCGCGGCGGCCACCATCGGCCCCGACCCCGGCCCCGCATACATCCGCGCGGAGTTGATTTCTGGTGGTAAGGCCCCGAAATCCATAGCTGAACCTTCGGCTGCCTACAGCGCCGCGGCCGCATTGGCGGCCTCGCAGGCCGCATACGATCCGCCGCTGATACTCAGCGTGTTGACAAACATCTCGTGAATCGCGGCGGCTTGGGCGCTCACCGCCTGGTACATCTCGGCGTGTGCGGCGAACTGTGCCGCAGTCAGCGCCGACACCTCATCGGCAGCGGCGGGGACTACCCCGATGGTGGGAGCCGCTGCGGCCATATTCCCGGCCGTCATTCCAGCACCGATACCCTGCAAGTTGCCAGCCGCCAACGTCAAGAACTCTGGCTGCGTAGTCACGAACGACATGTTGCTCCTCCTAGCGGAAGCAGGCCGGCCCCGGTTACCGCGGCGCCGGGGTCCTGCCGATATCTATATACCGACGATACACCTCAGAGCCTAGATTGCATACTGTTTGATGTGACTCGATACGTTTAACAAACTGATAGTCCTTTCTTATCCCACATAACGCATCCATGTACTCGGCTCCAGCGTCAGAACAGACCGCGGGCACCGCGACCGCGACGGCGCCGCCTCCGGGCAGGTCAGCGCGCACCCCGCGCCCCAAGACGTTCGCCGTCCGTTTTGCATAGTCAGCCACCGGCCTGGTTTCCCGGCCCTTGCGGCATCCTCGGCGCGGCGGTGATGTGGTCATCGGTGCACCGCTTGCGGCGTTGCGGCCCGCCCGCTTCAAGCATCGAATCCGCGCCACATCCCCATCGCTATCTCTCTTGTTCGCTAGTGGGCTGGGTAGGAACAGGTGTCCGCAACCCAGGTTCATACCGATGCGTGGCCATAATCAGTAATATCCGGTTCCATGGCGAATTGCGGGTGGCGGCAACCGGTTTGAGCCGGAATCGGCGACGACGCCGCTGCGGCGCCGCGTGACGCCGACCCGAGGTAACGCAGACACACGGAGATCACCGTTAGATCGGTCGGTCGCCTCGCGGATATAGTTGCCAATCTGGCGCAACGACCGGTCGGCCTCCGGCACCATCGGTGCGGCGATCTGGAACACGTGCATCTGGCCAGGCCACACCCGCAGCTGGACGGGTACTCCGGCCGCGGCGAGCCGCCGCGCGGCCAGCCGAGCGTCGTGCAGCAGGACCTCGGAACCGGATACATGGATCAACGTGCGGGGCAGACCGGGTTCGGCGTGGTCGAGCGGTTCGTAGATCTCCTCAGGGCGCCCGTCCACGATGTGACGCTGGGCCGCCTCGGCAATCAAGTCGACGAATGCGTCAAACGCCTTGGCGCAGAACATCGCATCGCTGCGGATGTTGGGGTGTGCCTGCTTGGGGGCCTTGGCGATCTGCATCAGCGGTGACATGCAGACGATGGCTGCGAGTTCCTCACCTTCGTTGAGCAGCCGTTCGGCCAGCACGAGTGAGAGGTAGCAGCCGGCGGAGTCACCGGCCAAGACAATCTGGTCAGGCCGGTAACCCCGGCCGCGCAACCACCGGTAGCCGTCGTAGCAATCATCGATCGCCTCACCGATCGAATGCTTGGGCATCATCCGGTAATTCATCACCAGCACCGGGGTATCGGCGTACGTCGACAACCTAGTGACGAGCCGGTCATGCGTGTTGGCGCCACAGGTCAAGAAGGCGCCACCGTGCATGTACAACACGACGCGCCGGGTGCCATCAGCAGGGAGCACACCGGCAGCCCGGACCAATCGTGCGGTGCAATGCGGCAACCGAATCGTGGCGCGAACGCTGCCCGGCGCGGGCGTCACAGCCCTGGCAGCAAAGTCGACGAGGCCCCATGGCCACTGCGCGTTCGCCAAGTAGCTACCAATAGCAAGGGCCGGCCGGATGGTCAGCCGAGCGCCGACCCAGGCAAGCCGGCCAGCGACGCTCGGATCATCCTCCACGACCTCCCGAACCATCGCCGAGCCCCGCCGCTCGAACATGATCGACGTTCCCGGGTGAGCCGCGGCTACATCGGCACCGACAGCAGCCAGGCCACCAGGCCGACCATGTTGTGTGAGCGTTCGTCGTCCGTTTCGCATGGTCAACCATCAGCCTGATTTCCCGGGGCATATGCAGCATCCTCGCCGGCCGTGGTGGTGCTGTCGACGCGCCGAATGATCTGCCGGGCATGCCTTTTTGACATATCTATCGTCGGCAAAGCCTCGTGCCTTCCTGTGCTTCCATCGCAGCTGCGGATAATGGGCAATGGCGCATAGATGTCGCATGGCGCTGCCGAGCGTCCGCGCGATACTCTCCGGTGCATAACCGTCGCAAGCCAGGTCATACTGGTGCCGTGCCAATTCGATGGCCGACCTCGGTCAGCACAGTCAAAAGGCCGTCCACGGCGCGATCGACGCTGAAGTGCTCGGCGTAGTGACGCGCCGCCAGGGATCCGCGCAAGGTCGCAGTGTACGGATCAGCCAAGTCGTCGAACGCGGCGGTCAGCCCGGCGACGTTGTCGACCCCGACCGCGGGAAAGCTCGCGGGCTGGTATTCGGGGAGGCCACCGACCGGGGAAACGATTGGCATGACGCCCAGCTGCATCGACAGCACCTGCACGCCGCTTTGCGAGGCACTGCGATAGTGGGCGACGAAACCCTTCGCGGCGGCCAGCGTGGTGACGACATCCGCATAACGGTAACTGCCGGGACGCCACCGAACGTAGGCCGGAAGAGTCCGGATGGTAAGCGGCCCGGCACCGATCAGCAGCAGCTCATCGCCACGCCACTTGTCTCCGTCCACATGTCGCTGCCAGGCCTCGAGGACAACGTCAATGTTTTTGTGCGAGTTGAGCCGGCCAGCCACCACGAAATCGCGCCGCCCGTCGGGACCGACAAACGGAGGAACCAGCTCCGGATCCAGGTCGCTGCAGAGCGGCATCACATGCACGCTGGTGCCAGCCACGTCACGCCGTGTGGCAACCGTGATTGCCGCGTAATTGCTGTAGGTGGCGGTAGCCGCCGAGTGGGCGCCCCACCTGTCGAATACGGCGCGCGCGACGACTTGCCGGTGCCGGCCGTCATCCCGGCGTTCGTCGTGCACCAGCTGAATACGTGGGGCCCGCCCGGCCAGTGCGATCCAGCGCGGATCGCGGACGAGTTCAGCGATCACGATGTCAGGCCGATGTTCGCGGATTCGGCGCTGAGCTGCCAGAGCCGCCGGCCAGGTCGAAGCCATGCGGAACCGCGGATCGAGCACCAGCTCGTAGTCACGGGCCGTATCTGACTCCGGGTGTTGGTCGGTGGTCACCAACAGCACATCGATACCCCGCTCGCGCAGCCCTTCAGCTTGCACGCGCGCCAGCGGCCGCATCAACGGCGAAAGCCACAGGACCCGAAGTGCATTCGTGGTACCACGGTGATCGCGTGGGATGCTGGCCTTGGTCATCGCCGTCACCGTTTCGTCCTTTCGGGTACTGTAGAAGCCGCTTTCATCGGGCCAAGGTGGACTCGGAAGTTGTCTGCTGCCGACACATTCCCCAGGTCGATAACTCGGGATAGATCGGTGTCGCCACAACCCCGGCAGAAGCTCATGACATCACCATCCCAATGTCGTTGGATGCCAACGGCGTCGCGTGGTGAAGAGTCGGAAGAGGAAAGACGAGTTGACCGCCCCAGTCGGCGATGTAGCTCAGCTGATCGGTGAGCTCGGTTTCCAGGTTCCAGGGCAGCGCCAGCACCACATCTGGGCGATCCAAGGTGAGAAACCCTGGATCGCGAATCGGGATGCGCATACCTGGCGTGAAGCAGCCATGTTTGTATGGATTGCGGTCGACGATGTACTCGAGCAGATCGCTGCGGATCCCACAGTAATTGAGCAGGGTGTTGCCCTCGCCCGGTGCACCGTAGCCGACGACACGCTTACCGTCCGCGCGGCACTGAAGCAAGAACCGCAACAGGCTGTGGCGCAGCGACTCGGTGCGCCGCCGCAGTTGCAGATAACCATCGACGCGATGTAGCCCCGCGGCTTTCTCCCCGCGCAGCAGGCTAGTGACCCGTTCGCTTGGTGGTGCGGCGATTCGGGTGGGACAAGCCCAGATACGAATGGAACCACCGTGCGTAGGCAACAGTTCGACGTCGACGACCGCCAGCCCCGCAGTGGCAAGCGCGCGTGTGGCCGACAAGAGGGTGTAATACTGGAAGTGTTCGTGATCGATCGTGTCGAATTGCCCTTGGCCCACCAGTTTTAACGCATGGTGTACCTCGATGGTGACCCTGCCCTCGTCGGCGACCAATCCGCGCAGCGCTCGGGTAAAACCCAGCAGGTCGGGTATGTGCCCGTAGACGTTGTTTACGATCACCAGGTCCGCAGGGCCGTGTTCGGCGCGCACTGTGCGTGCCAGTCGCTCGTCGAGAAACGCCGGGACCGTCGGGACACCGCGATCGCGGGCAGTGGCGCCGACATTTGCCGACGGCTCGATGCCGAGGCACGGAACGCGCGCGGCGACGACATGTCGCAGCAGATACCCGTCATTACTCCCGACTTCGACTACAAATGAGTCGGTTCCAAGCTCCAGCTGCTTGACGGCTTGATCGACAAAATCCCTCGCGTGTTGCACCCGGCTATCGGAATACGAAGAGAAGTAAGTGTATTCGGTGAAGATCTCCTCGGGCGTGATCACGGCGGGTATCTGCAATAGCAGGCACTCCTCACACAGCCGCAAGTGGAGCGGGAACGTTGGTTCGGGTAGATCGAGTTCGCCGATGGTGAGGAACTTTTCACCGAACGGAGTCGCGCCGAGGTCTAAGACACCAACCAGTCGGTCCGATTCGCATAAGCGGCAATGCAGCCGGCCCGCAGCCGTTGGTGCGCGACCGCTTCTGCCGCGTATCACGGCGTACCCCATGCGCGACCGCGGTTTTCGTAGACATACACCGGTAGCTCCGGCAATGCGTGACGCTTGAAAGTCTCGGGCAGCACGACGAGCGAAGGGGGCCCGGACCGCGGCGGGGGCACACCGCGGCCCGGGCGTTTCAGATAAGCCCGGCCCAACTCGCGAGTGACGCGATTACCCGCCTCCGACGCAGCGCGGCCGCTGTCGATCAATTGGCCGGACCAATCGCCATAATGGTCATCAGGTATACGCCAGCGGCGGCGATCACAATCGCGACCGCATGCTCCGCTGCTACCGTCGACTCAATCCTGATCATTCAATATGCCCCGTCGCTGGCTAAGACCGCTTTCAGCGTCTTGGCGATAAGCAAGAGATCACTGGCCATCGACCAATTGTCGACATAGGACAAATCAAGGCGCACTGATTCATCCCATGGAAGGTCTGAGCGACCATTTACTTGCCATAATCCGGTGACGCCTGGCTTGACCAATAGTCGACGCTTCACATCACCGTTGTACTTCATCACTTCTCGCCCCAGTGGCGGCCGCGGCCCGACGACGCTCATATCCTGCTTCAGCACGTTAATGAATTGCGGCAACTCATCGATGCTAAATCTCCGAAGTATCTTGCCCACGGTTGTGACTCGCGGATCTTGCCGTATTTTGAAAAGCATCCCGCCGGGGCTTTCATTCAGATGCAGCAGATCCCCAATTTGGTTCTCGGCATCTTGCACCATCGTTCGGAATTTAACCATCGTGAAGGGCTTCCCATCGAGGCCGACCCGCTCAGATGGGTAAAATACGGGGCCCTTGCTCGTAAGTTTGATAGCGATTGCCGATGCGATGAGTAACGGTGATGTTCCGATGAGGGCGGCCAGCGCGAAGCAGAAGTCGAAGGCACGCTTCTGGAAGCACTTAGCCCCCTGATATTGCGGTTTTTCAACATGGAGCAACGGGAACCCCGCGACGGGTCGCAGCACCAGCCGTCCTTCCGCGACGTCCATCACGCCCGGAGCGACTACGAGGTCGACATCCATGGATTCCAGCTGCCACAACAGCTGTCTGATCCCCTCGGCGCCAAAACGTTCCGTCCCCGTCAACGCCACGGTGTCCGCGCCGCAACGACCGATAGCGGCCAGCGCGTGCGTCTCGTCGCCGAGAATCGGGATCGCCCGGCCGTGGACCAGAAGCGTCTTGCCACGGGATGGCCCGTAACCTGGGATGGCCGCCCCGACCACAACGTAGCCGTCTCTGGGATTGCGGGTCAGTTCCTGCGCAAGTTGAGTGACTCCTTTGCGGTCCCCAATGGCCAAAACCAACGTCTGACATTTGCCATGTGTTCGCTTACCAGCGATGTAGCGACGCCATAAGACGCGGCTTGCCAGCAGTCCAAGCGTGCCCACCGGAAGCGCTACCGCCAGATAGCCTCTGGCCAGGAAGATTCTCGCGAGAAGGGTTGTCATCGCGATAATTCCGAAAGTCCACACTGACGCGCTGACGATGCGCCGATATTCCTCGATTCCTGCGCCAATGACACGGATCGACCTGGCGTGAAACATCGCAATTGACGACAGCCACAGCGCGGCGAACAGAACGGAGAATAGCGCCATTATCTCGCCCGGATAACCCGAGGCGCGCGGGGAATCACCAAATCGGATGTACTGTGCGAGAGCTACCGACGCGCAGATGATCAGCGAATCAGTTATACGCAGACGTCGCGAATACTGGTGCTGCCAACGCCGGGCGGTGCCGACGTTGAATGTCGGGGCTGGTCGCACGATAACAGGCGACTGGCCGTTTCGGGTGGGCAGTGATCTGGAAAGTGTCGTTGTCATGCTGACCTGATTTCTCGCATATACGTCGCCGACCGTGCGTACAGCGACCGAAGGGGGAGTGTGTCGTGGGTCATGACTCGGCCTAAACGTTCGCCATCAGACTCGGTGGAACGCCAGCGGCCAAGTTGCGCTGCGCCTCGAGCAACTGGTCGACCAGCCGCCCAGGCGGCACCGCGACGTCGTCGTACGTCAGGGTGGCGTCCTTGGGAACGTCGCGGATGAGCATGCACCCCTCTGCCGCACCGATCGGGAGCAATCGTTCGTCACGGGCGAGATGAGCCTTTTCCGCCTGCCCGTAATAGTGGTAGCCGCCTAGACGATCCAGCACGGTTCCGGCTTTGAGGTCGATTTTGGCGGTCGTCACCGCCTCGACGTGCCGCGTCGGTAGCGCACGCACCGTCGCGTCGCCCATCAGCGCTGCCCGCGCCGCGGTGATCGGGACTTCGAAATGGCAGAGGCGGTACGGGGTGTGGAAGCTGTATAGCGGACCCGTTCCCAGCTTATACAGCTCTAGGTAGTGCTGCTGCTTCGGGTCGTCTTGTGCGCCAAGGCAATAGCTTCCCGGATTCGGTTTGGCGTGCACCACATAGTCGACGGCGCCGCCGAGAGCGCGTAGCTCGTCGACGTCGTAGCACTGAGTCAACTGGTCGACATGACCCCCATGGCCGCGGCCGAGCATTCCGCGTTTGTGTACCGACATTCCGGTTGCGTTGGCGACGATCGATTGATCAACGCTCATCTTGGTGCCGTCGGCGAAACTGGTGACCATCCATGGGTCCTGGCCCCAGCGCCGCGCAAACCCCTCTTGTGTAGTGGGATTGCGGTACGGGTCGTGAAAGCCCTTGATGTTGCCGCTGACCAGTGGAGTGATCCCGATGCTTCGTACGAAGCGGATCAGGTTCATCTGCAGGCCGGGCTGGTCACCGTCGCATCCCGTGAGCACCACACCTGCGGCGTCGGCCAGCCGGCCCAACTCGGCGCCCACGGTCGCGTCGAGCTCGGCGTTCATCAGCACCAAATGCTTGCCCCCCGCGAAGCAGCCCAGCGCGAGATGGCAGCCGAACTCGACTGAGCCCGTCACATCAACAATGACGTCGATACCGTCGGTTTGCGTGATCGCATGGAAGTCTTCAGTGACCGCTGTAACACCCTGCCGGAGCGCCTGTTTCAGCGCCAGTGAGCCGTCGGCTGCGATAGCGTCGCCCACACCGGCGTCGATCAGCGCCTTGAATGCCTTGTCGGGGCTGCGCACGGCGATCGCCGCCAGCGTCATACCGGGGACGCTATTGACGATCTGGTTGACCAACCCGCGGCCCATGAATCCACACCCGGCCATAGCAACACGCACCGGATCGCCCTGGGCCGCGCGCTCGACCAGTAGTTTGTCGACGCCCATCATCATGACGCCACCCTCGCGACCGATACCAACAGCGGCCAGCTGGCGTCCTCCTCGGAGATGAGGGTGACCGGCAGTGGCCATGCGATGCCGAATTTCGCGTCGTCCCAACGAAACCCCTGCTCACTCGCAGGTGCGTAGGACCCGCTGACCTGGCAGACAACTTCGGTGTTGTCAGCCAACGTCTGAAAGCCATGTGCGACATACGGCGGTATGAACAGGGCCCGACGGTTGTCAGCGCTGAGCTGCACCTTGACGTGCTTGCGGTAGGTGCGCGACTCGGGTCGAACGTCGACGGCAACGTCGACAATCGCGCCGCGCGTGCAGCGCACCAACTTGGCCTCAGCGTACGGAGGTCCCTGACGGTGCAGACCTCGCAGCGTGCCGCGGGCGTAGCTGTATAGGATATTCGTCTGCTGGACAGACGAAGTCAGCCCATTGGCACCAAATTCGTCAGAGCAGAACGACCGGGAGGAAAACCCGCGATCGTCGCGGTGCGGATCGATGTCAACGATCATCACACCCGCGATATCAGTGGGCGTGTAAATCACTTCGGCGCCCCTTCCACGATAAGCGTTTGCCCCACGATGTCGTGGCCGTCCTCGAAAAGCGTTGGGGCAATCGGGCAACCCAAGCAGTCCTCGGTACCAGTGACCAGCACTCGCACTGTGATGTCCCTCCGTCGTCTCGGTCTCGACCGGCGCTAGTTGACCGAATAACTGTCGTCGGTATCCAATACGGCCTTTTCCAGCGTGAAGGCCTCGGCGTAGCGGGCGCGGCACTGCACCCCGCGGACTCTCATCAAGCCAAGGAAAACCTCGTCATCGACCTCCCGCTCGGTCCCGCCACCGGACAGCACCAGCGCGTGCACGACGACACCCGGCTTGTCACGCACGATTTCCATCAATGTGGCACCGGCGCCGATAGCGATGTCATCGCAGTGGGTCCCGATGACAGCAACAGAACTGAGGCTGACCGGCGACAGCGCGATCATGCCTGCCGCTCCCGACATTCGCGCGAATCCGCTGCTACTGGAAGGCTGGCGCTGGCAGAAACAACGCACAAACCGATGATCAGCATGAAAGGCATTCTACATACTTTTGGGATGATGTTAAGCCTTTTTATCCACTCGAGGTATTTTCACGCGTTAAGCCTGGTGCCAGTCGGCGGTTGCGAGAGTCCCAAGGACAAGCAGCGGCGCGCAACGCCGCGGGTGAGACGGCGAGGTGCCCCGTGCCCGCCAACCGCGAGCACGCGCCCGCCGTCATCCTGCAAGGCATCAATGCGATGACTCAGCGCGGACTCTCACCCCTGGCGTGACGGCCCACTTTGCCCTAACCGGCGTATACCGGGCGTTGCGCGAAGGCGGGACGGACATAGTAGCGGGCAGCGAGCGGAGAGCTCGCGCCTCCGCGCTCGGCCATGTTCGCCATCGGAGGGCCAAACGGAGCAGCGGGCCCGCCCGGCACTACCGGAGACGTAGCGGCCGGCACGCTGCCGGCCGGCAACGCCGAGGCAACCTGGCTGAATGCCGGAGCGGCAGAGGTCCAGCCTTGGGGCACAGACAACGCGCCCAGCGTGGCCGCCCGGCCCACACCCGCGGTCACAGCGGTTTCGCCCATCCCGGGTGAGCCCAAGCCACCCGCACCCGAACCCACCGAGCTCAGCGCCGATCCGAACGCCTGGAATCCGTTGCCGAAGGCGCTGGTCGCCGACCCAATCGGGTTCATGAGCGAACTGGCCGAGCCCAGCATCGAGATGCCTGAAGTGAGCATCGACCCGGCCGAGGCCGCGCCCGAAGCCAGGCTCGTCCCCGACGTTACTGCCGTCGACGACGAAGTCAGGGTCGTCAAGGACGACAGCGGCGACGTGGGCGTCGCGGACGACGTCGCCGTCGATGCGAATCCCTCCACTGCGCTGGGCATCGCCGCAGAGCTCAGCGGTGTGGACAACACAGAACTCAGCGGTGTCATTGCTGAGGCCAGCGGTGACACCGTCTGCACGCCTGTGCCGGCTGAGGTGCCGGCAGCTTGCGTGACGGCCGCGGCTAGCCCGGTCACCCCGGCTGGGTTGGTGGTCTCCAGTGGAATCGTAAAGGCTGTGAACGTCGATGCAGCCGACGCCGCGCCGGCATAGCCGTACATCGCCGCGGCATCCTGTGCCCACATCTCGACGTAATGGGCCTCGGTGGCCATGATCGCCGGGGTGTTTTGACCAAAAAAGTTCGTCGCGACCAGCATCAGCAACAAAGCCCGGTTGGCCGCGATCACCGCGGGAGGCACCGTCATGGCGAACGCTGCCTCGTAGGCGGCCACGGCCGCCTTTGCCTGCGCGGCAGTCTGTTCAGCCTGGGCGGCCGTAGCGCTTATCCACGACACATAGGGGGCGGCTGCGGCCGCCATCGATGCCGATGACGGGCCGAGCCACGACGTCGTAAGGTCTGAGACCGCCGACCCGTACGAAGTCGCGGTCAAATACAGGTTGTCGGCCAACGCATCCCAAGCAAAAGAGGCGGTCAACAACGGCCCCGCCCCTGGGCCGGTATACATCAGCCCGGAATTGATCTCTGGTGGTAGCGCCCCGTACTCCAGCATCTATGCACCGCCGTTGTTGGAAGCGGGAGCATCGATCGCCATGAAGAAGCCGAAAAATCCGGGAAGACAGAAGTATTCGCAGGTCAGAGTCTCCAGGATCCTTCCGCCGGAGATCCTCCGAAGATGCGTGGTCACAAACGACACGTGCTTCTCCTGACGGATCGCGCTGAGACAGCCCCGGCGGCCGGTTCCGGCGCGGCCGAGCGCGCGATCGGGCGGTACGAAAGGTCCCAGACCACCCATCCACATGGGGCTGATCTTACATACTATTTGACTGATATGGTACGTCTGACAAAACTTATAGTACTCTGAGACAGATGACTAATTAGCAAGGGATCGAGTGTCGGTGGGTAACCTATCGAGTGTCGGTGGGTAACCTCACCTACAGATTGGGGTATAGATGCGTAGCGGACCGAAGCGGAAGGGTCGGTCTAGCTGCGGTGCCACCGGCACATAGAACGGACTATCGACCACCCGAAGGCGATTCATCTGATGAACAGCCCGACATCAGCACAGCCACTCAATTGACGCTGGAGCCGACCGCGGTGCGACTGCACGCCGTGAAAGCGATCCGCGGTCCGTCGGCAGACAGGCGTGACTCGAGGTGTGCGAATGACCGAATCAACTGACCGACGAGCCGACACGACTCGCCAACAGCTGTTACATGCCGCCGCCCACCAGTTCGCCCAGCGCGCCTACCACGACGTCGGCCTTGACGATGTTCTCGCGGAAGCTGAATTGACCAAGGGGGCAATGTATTTCCATTTCCGGTCGAAGCATGCCTTGGCGTTGGCCGTCATCGAAGACCTCACCTCGCAGTCCAGCGAGGTCGTCGCAGACCTGCTAAGCCGGAAATTCTCCGGGCTGGAAACGCTGATCGACTTCTCCTATCAGCTAGCCGTTCGGGACGTCGCCGAGGACATCGCCCGAGCGGGATTCAACCTGCTTGAGTCGATCGGCCGGGCCGAGGGGCTCCAGGTGAATCTGCTCGGCGCATGGATCGAAACCCTTGCCGGCATCGTCGAGAGTGCCATCGCCGAGGGCGACATCCCCGTTGGGTCGGACGCGCACGATGTGGGGCGCCTGCTGGTGTCGATATACATGGGGCTGCGTCAGACCAGCAACCTCGACGAAGCCGAACACTTTCTCCGGGACCTCGAAAGGGTATGGGCATTGGTACTGACCGGTATCGTGGGTCCGGACCGGATCGATTACTTCAAGCAATTCATCAGGCGACGCACGGCACTTGCGATCAGCAGTACCACAGCACTGGCAGGTTCCAGCTAATCGCGACGCAGGTCAGGCATCCCGTGATCAATCGGGATCGGACCGTCGCCTGTTAGGCTTTCCCGCCGAGTGAGAAGGAAGTTGTGAGACGCCGAGGGTCCGGAGTCTAAGCACATAGCGAAACTCCGGAGGTAGAGGCGATGGCCCGCCAGGTTCGATCCGAAGCGACGCGGCGAAAGATTCTCGACGCCGCGGTCGAGGTGTTCAACGAGGTTGGGTACGCGTCCGCCGATCGGGGCACGATCATCGAGCGCACCGGGATGACCAAGGGCGCTTTTTATCACCACTTCGATTCGATGGAATCACTGGCATCCGCGATCATCGACGAAGGCGCCAAGCTGGTCCTCGACGTGTTAGCCGCCATGTCTGACTCATTCTCTCCGGCATTGGAGAACATGGTGCACGGGTCGTTCGTGGCTGCCGAACTCTTCGTTTCCGACAAGGTGGCGCGTACCGCCGAGCAGCTCACGCTTGCCTTCGGGAAGTTCAATGACACCGCCGGTCGCGTCTACGCCACCTGGGTGGAGGGAATGACCGCCGAGGTGGCGCGCGCAATCACCGAAGGCGATCTCCGAGAGGGACTCGATCCGATAATGGTCAGCGAGTCCATCATCGGCGCAACGTTCGGCACTCGCATCCTGTCCCAGGCCACGCCGGGCGGCAGCGACCTGATCGATCGATTGACCCAGATGTGGGAACTGCTGTTCCCGGCCATCGTGACTGAAACATCGCTGGCCTATTACCGCGAATACCTCGCCCGCGAGGCCCTGCGTCACGTCAGGCGCGACCCCTCGCCCTGACCGGCGACGGCGGCGGAGAATTAATGTTCGTTGACCCAGAGGTGCTCGGTCAGGTCCTGGAAAGTCGCGAGCGCAATCTCATCATCGCTGCGCTGCAGCGCCGAACTGCTCATCAGCGCACGTACGGTCGAGCCGTCTTTGTGGGCCAATTCGACGACCATGTTCGCCAGTCCATCCACAACCGAGAGCGCCGATTCCGTTGTCGACGCGCCGTAAAAGATGTCGTGGAACTTCAGCGAAACGACCTCATCTGCGTGGCGGCCTACCATCTCGGCAAACGCGCCATTGGCGAACACGATGGTGCCGTCCTGCAGGACGGCCAACGTGGGAATCGGGATCCGCTCCAACAACACCAGCGCCGGCAACTGCTCAAGAGTCGCCTTCGGCGACTGGCTGGCCTGTCCGGTTCGACGACGGTCCACCGCTTGATTATTGTCCATGGCGGCGTTCACTGCCGAACCGGGTCGAATCAAGCACTGCCGATCGCTCCGGGCGGTGCACCTCCTTTGCGGCGACAGTGCGGATAATGACACGCTGAACGAGGAGGAGGTTGGATGACAACGCGAGCCGAATCGGCGGTCCTCGTCCTGGCGGCGGGGGCCGGAACTCGGATGCGCTCGGACACCCCGAAGGTGCTGCACCCCCTCGCCGGCCGCAGCATGCTGGCGCATTCGCTGCACGCGATCGCCAAGATGGCGCCGCAGCACCTGGTCGTGGTGCTGGGCCAGGACCGCGAACCTATCGAACAGGTCGTTGGTGAATTGGCCGGCGCACTGGGGCGCCCCATCGACGTGGCAATTCAAGATCAGCAGCTCGGCACCGGCCACGCGGTGCTGTGCGGCCTGTCGGCGCTGCCCAATGACTTTGCCGGCGTCGTCGTCGTCACCTCCGGTGACACTCCCCTGCTCGACGCCGACACGCTGGCCGATTTAGTCGCGGTGCACAACTCCCGAGGCGCGGCGGTCACCGTGCTGACCACCACGCTGATCGATCCGACCGGCTACGGCCGCACGCTGCGAAATCAGGATCACGAGGTGATCGCGATCGTCGAGCAGGCTGACGCGACACCCTCTGAGCAGGAGATCTGTGAAGTCAACGCCGGCGTGTACGCCTTCGACATCGCGGCGCTGCGATCGGCGCTGAGCCGACTCTCGGCCGACAACGCCCAACAGGAGCTGTACCTGACCGACGTCATCTCGATCGTCCGGCAGGACGGCCAGGTGGTGCAGGCCCGGCATGTCGACGACAGCGCGCTCGTGGCCGGCGTCAACGACCGGGTGCAGCTGGCCGAGTTGGGCGCTGAACTCAACCGTCGCATCGTCGCCGCCCACCAGCTGGCCGGGGTGACCGTCATCGATCCGGCGACCACCTGGATCGACGTCGACGTCACGATCGGCCGCGACACCGTTATTCAGCCCGGGACTCAGCTGCTGGGCGGCACCCGTATCGGCGGCCGGTGCACCATCGGCCCGGACACCACGCTGACCGACGTCGCCGTCGGCGACGGCGCGTCGGTGATCCGAACCCACGGCACGTCGGCGTCGATCGGTGACGGCGCGGCGGTCGGCCCGTTCACCTACCTGCGGCCCGGCACCGTGCTGGGGGCCGACGGCAAGTTGGGCGCATTCGTCGAGACCAAGAACTCCACGATCGGAACCGGCACCAAAGTCCCGCACTTGACTTACGTGGGCGACGCCGACATCGGCGAGCACAGCAATATCGGCGCCTCCAGCGTCTTCGTAAATTACGACGGCACGTCCAAGCACCGCACTACGGTCGGCTCGCATGTGCGCACCGGCTCAGACACCATGTTCATAGCCCCGGTCAACGTCGGCGACGGCGCCTACACCGGCGCCGGCACGGTGGTGCGCGAAGACGTTCCGCCGGGCGCGCTGGCGGTTTCCGGCGGCCAGCAACGCAATATCGAAGACTGGGTCCAGCGCAAGCGGCCCGGCAGCGCCGCCGCCGACGCCGCAGAACAGGCCAAGCAAGCACGCGAGGCCGACCACACGCCGTGACCCCACTAGATGCCATGTCGGCAACTCATCGGAGCGCTTCGCTTACGATGGGGAATCCAATTCGATCCCAAAGCGGCGAGGGCAGCACGGTGAGCCACGACTGGACCGATAACCGCAAGAACTTGATGCTGTTTTCTGGCCGGGCGCATCCGGAGCTGGCCGAGCAGGTAGCCAAGGAACTCGACGTCCACGTCACCGCGCAGACCGCGCGCGAGTTCGCCAACGGTGAGATCTTCGTGCGCTTCGAGGAATCCGTGCGTGGGTGTGACGCCTTCGTGCTGCAGTCCTGCCCCGACCCGGTGAACAACTGGCTGATGGAAGCACTGATCATGATCGATGCGCTCAAGCGGGGCAGCGCCAAGCGGATCACCGCCGTCATGCCGTTCTATCCCTACGCCCGCCAAGACAAGAAGCACCGCGGCCGGGAACCGATCTCGGCGCGGCTGGTCGCCGACCTGCTCAAGACAGCCGGAGCCGACCGGATCGTGACCGTCGACCTGCACACCGACCAGATCCAGGGCTTCTTCGACGGGCCTGTCGACCACATGCGCGGGCAGAACCTGCTGACCGGGTACATCGCGGACAACTACCCCGACGGCAACATGGTCGTCGTCTCCCCCGACTCGGGACGGGTGCGCATCGCCGAGAAATGGGCCGACGCGCTGGGCGGCGTTCCGTTGGCGTTCATCCACAAAACCCGCGATCCGCGGGTGCCCAACCAAGTGGTCTCCAACCGCGTCGTCGGCGAGGTCGCCGGGCGAACCTGTGTGCTGATCGATGACATGATCGACACCGGCGGCACCATCGCCGGCGCGGTGAAGCTGCTGCGCGAAGACGGCGCCGCCGACGTGGTCATCGCGGCCACCCACGGGGTGCTCTCCGACCCGGCCGCCGAGCGGCTGGCCGCGTGCGGCGCCCGCGAGGTGATCGTCACCAACACACTGCCGATCGGTGAGGAAAAGCGGTTCCCGCAACTCACGGTGTTGTCGATCGCGCCGTTGCTGGCCAGCACGATCCGCGCGGTATTCGAAAACGGTTCGGTCACAGGACTATTCGACGGGGACGCCTAGATGGGTTCGGGTGCCCGCGACGCCGTCATCTACCACAACCCCAAGTGCACGACTTCGCGTAAAACCCTCGAGTTGTTGCGCGACAGCGGTGTTGAGCCCAAGATCGTGCAGTATCTCAAGACACCGCCGTCTCGTGACGAGTTGGTGAGGATGATCCGCGACGCCGAGATCGAGGTGCGCAGCGCGGTCCGGAAACGCGAATCGCTATACACCGAGCTGAATCTGGCCGATGCCAGCGACGACCAACTGCTCGATGCCATGGTCGAACATCCCATCCTCATCGAACGGCCGTTTGTCGTCACCCCGAAAGGCACCCGGCTGGCTCGTCCGGTAGACAGGGTTCGCGAGATCCTGTGATGCCTGGGTGGTGCAGAGCCGCGGTCGCGGTCCTGGCTCTGGCTGTTGTGCCGGTCGGCTGTGGACCGAAAACTCCGGATTACCAGTCGATCTGGACGACGACCACGACCGCGACGCCAACGCCGACGCCGACCGAAAAACCCGTACCGTTTGCGCAGTATCTGAAAGACAACGGGATAAACGGCGAGCCGGTGGCACCGGACAAGCTGACCGACCTGACCGTGGCGATTCCGACACCACCGGGCTGGCAGAAAGCCGACAAGCCGAGTATCGCGCCCACCACCGAAGTCATCGTCAAGGCTGAAGGCTTTCCGACCGCCATGCTGATGGTGTTCAAACTGGACGGAGATTTCGATGCCGCCGAGTTGGTCATGCACGGCAACGCCGATGCCACCCTGGCGGACAACTTCAAGCTGCTCGACCAATCCGCTGCCGACTTTCACGGCTTTCCTTCGTCGATGATCGAAGGCAGCTACGACCTGGGCGGCCAACGGCTGCATACCTACAACCGGATCGTCATCCCAACCGGATCGGCGCCCACCCATCAGCGCTACCTGGTCCAGCTCGCGGTCACCAGCCTTGCGGTACAGGCCGTGCCCGATGCGGACGCCATCCAGACGATCATCCACGGATTCACCGTCGCACCCAAGTAGCCGGCGGCGCGCGGCACTAGTGTGTTTGCCATGACGTCGTGGACCGCCGCAGACCTGCCTTCATTCGCCGGACGTACCGTCATCGTGACCGGCGCCAACAGCGGCCTCGGTGCGGTGACGGCCCGCGAGCTGGCCCGCGTCGGTGCTCAGGTCATCCTGGCCGTACGCAACACCGGAAAGGGCGAAGCCGCCGCCCGGGACATGACCGGAGACATCGAGGTGCGCCGACTCGACCTGCAGGATCTGGCCTCGGTGCGGCAATTCGCCGACGGGGTGGACGCCGTCGACGTCCTGGTCAACAACGCCGGCGTGATGGCCGTCCCGCATTCGGTGACCGCCGACGGCTTCGAATCGCAGATCGGCACCAACCATCTCGGTCATTTCGCGCTGACCAACCTGCTATTGCCCAAGCTCACCGACCGCGTGGTGACGGTCTCCTCGTTGATGCACTGGATGGGTTACATCTCGCTGCGGGACCTGAACTGGACGTCGCGGCCCTACTCGGCGTGGGTGGCCTACGGCCAGTCCAAGCTGGCCAACCTGCTGTTCACCAGCGAGCTGCAGCGGCGCCTCACGTCGGCCGGCTCACCGCTGCGTGCGCTGGCCGCCCACCCCGGCTATTCGCACACCAACCTGCAAGGGCGGACCGGGCGCAAGTTCGGCGACGCGGTGATGTCGGTTGCCACCCGCGTGCTGGCCACCGAAGCCGACTTCGGTGCCCGGCAATCGCTGTATGCCGCCTCGCAGGATCTGCCGGGCGACAGCTTCATCGGCCCCAGCTTTGGCATGGCCGGACGCAGCCGGCCGGTCGGGCGCAGTCCCCTGGCCAAACGCACCGCCACCGGCAGCGCTCTGTGGGAGCTGTCCGAACGGCTGACGGAGACCAAATTTCCGCTCTGAGGTGCTGATGCGCTAACCTGACCGGGCGTCACGGCGAGGGTGGCCTGCGGCGAACACCGCATACCACCGTGATCGACGGGGACCGATACCGACCAATTCAGCGGTTGTCGCGATTCTCGCCGTGCCAGGAAAACTGACACAGGAGCGACACCATGGCTAAATCTGCGAACCAGCTCACCGCCTCAGTGCGGACCCAAACCGGCAAAGGCGCGTCGCGGCGGGCGCGCCGCGACGGCAAGATTCCCGCCGTCCTCTACGGTCACGGGGCCGACCCGCAGCATCTGGAACTGCCCGGACACGACTTCGCCGCGGTGCTGCGGCGCTCCGGGACCAACGCGGTGCTGACCCTCCAGATCGACGGCAAAGAGCAGCTGGCATTGACCAAGGCACTGGCGATCCACCCGATCCGCCACACCATCCAGCACGCCGATCTGCTGGTCGTGCGTCGCGGCGAGAAGGTGGTCGTTGAGGTCGGCATCGACGTCCAGGGCGAGGCCGCATCCGGCACGTTGGTCACCCAGGAGGCCAACACCGTCGAGATCGAGGCCGAGCCGCTGTCCATTCCCCAGGAGCTGGTCGTGTCGGTCGAAGGCGCCGAACCCGGTACCCAGTTCACCGCGGGCCAGATCACGCTGCCGCCGGGCGTCACCCTGATCTCCGATCCTGATCAGCTGGTCGTCAACGTGGTGATCGCGCCGACCGCCGAGGAGCTCGAAGCCGAGGGCGCCGGCGAGGTGGCCGAGGCCGAAGAGCCGGCCGAGGAGGCCGCCGAAGAGGCCGAGGCGTCCGAGTCCGAGCCCGAATCCGAATAATTCATGGCCGGCCCGCTATTGGTGGTCGGCCTGGGCAACCCGGGGCCAAACTACGCTCAGACCCGGCACAATCTGGGGTTCATGGTCGCTGACCGGCTCGCCGCCCGGCTGGGTTCAGCGTTCAAGGCGCACAAGCGTTCCGGCGCGGAGATTGTCACCGGCCGGCTCGGCGGGCGGTCGGTGGTGCTGGCCAAGCCGCGCTGCTACATGAACGAGTCCGGCCGCCAAGTGGGCCCACTGGCCAAGTTCTATTCGGTTCCCGCGACCGACGTGCTGGTCATCCACGACGACCTGGACATCGACTTCGGTCAGATCCGGCTGAAAATCGGCGGCGGCGAGGGCGGTCACAACGGGCTGCGCTCGATCGCTTCCGTGTTGGGCACCAAGGACTTTCAGCGGGTGCGGATCGGTATCGGCCGGCCGCCGGGACGCAAGGATCCGGCGGCGTTCGTGCTGGAGAACTTCACTGCCGCCGAACGCCCCGAAGTGCCGACGCTGTGCGAGCAGGCGGCCGACGCCACCGAGCTACTCATCGAGTTGGGGCTAGAGGCGGCCCAAAACCGGGTGCACGCCTGGTAATTCGCGCAAGCAGATGCGAAAGCACCACGACACGCCGATGGCGAGGAGCTTATGCGTCTGCCCGTCGTCCTAGGTGACCAGGGTGACGGAGTTGGCCCGTCGCAGCTTGCCCGACGGAGTCTTCGGGATGGTCCCGGGACCGAGCACCACGACGTTGCGGGGCCGCAGGTCGACCTCGCTGACAACCTCGTGTGCGACCTGATGCTCGATGCGACGCACTTCGGCGGGATCCTGGAAAGCGTTGGACTCGACCGCGACGGCGAAGGTCTCCCGGGCATGCCCGGCGTCAAGCCGCACGGCCACCGCGCAGCCCGGGCGGACGCCCGCGACCCGGCATGCGGCACGCTCGATGTCGGTCGGGTAGATGTTGCGGCCGGCCATGATGATGACGTCCTTGACCCGACCACACACGACGATGTGACCGTTCTCCATCAGGTAGCCGAGGTCGCCGGTGTCATACCAGCCGTGCTCGTCCTGCGCTGGAATGAAGCCACCCATCGTGGTGTAACCCGGGGTCACCGGTTCACCACGCAATTCGATCACGCCGACGCCGCGGGTCGGTAGCACGGCGCCGTCGTCGTCGACAATGCGCGCCTCGATGCCCGTCAGCAACGGCCCCAACGACGCCAACCGGCGGGTGTTGCCCTTGGTGGCCGGCACCGCACGGCGCAGTGCAGCTAACAGATCGGCGTCCACCTCGTCGACTACCAGGCCGTCGCCGAGTTCGGAGAACGACACCGCCAGGGTGGTTTCGGCCATGCCGTAGGCGGGCATCACGGCCTCGGGCCGCAGCCCGAACGGCTTGCCGGCGTCGATCAGATCCTCGACGTCGGCGGGGTCCACCGGCTCGGCACCCGACAGCGCAAAGCGCAGCGACGACAGGTCGAATTGACCAGGGGTGGCCTGGTTGCGCAGCCGCTTGGCGAACAGCGCGTAGGCGAAGTTGGGGGCGGCCGTCATGGTGCCCCCGTATTTGTCGATCAGCTTGGCCCACAGCAGCGTGTCGCGCAGGAAGTCCATCGGGGTGACCTTGACCAGCTCGACGCCGAAGTACATCGGCACGGTCAAGAACCCAACCATGCCCATGTCGTGGAAGCACGGCAGCCAGCTGAGCATCACGTCGTTGCCGCTGGGATCCATCTTGGCGCCGATGAACATCGCCTCGGCGTTGGAGTAGATGTTGCGGTGCGTGATGTGCACCGCCTTCGGAGAACCGGTGGAACCAGACGTCAGCTGCATCAGGGCCAAATCGTCCTCATCGGTGTCGATGGGGTCGATCGGGTCGGACGCCAGCAGCTGCTCGACCGTCAGCACTTTCAAGCCCCGCTGCTCGAGAACCGGCGCGGCCGCCATGAACGGATCGGAGACGATCACCGCCTTCGCCTCGATCATGTCGACGACGATGGTGGTGTCCTTTGCCCACAGCTCCAGGTCGGTGCGCGGTGTCGGCTGATGCAGCATGGTCAGGCTGGCACCGCGCATCCACAGCCCCTGCGCCGTCGGCGCGATTTCCACCGGCGCGCCGGCTAAGACTCCGACCGCGTCACCGTGGCCGATGCCGGCCGCCGCCAGGCCGCCGGCCACTCGGCGGGCCCGCTGGTGGACCTCCAGCCAGGTGTGCCGGACCGGCTGGTGCGGTTCGCCGGTCACCATGCCCTTGGTGCTCTCGTGAGCGTTGCGGAACATGTTGTCGGTAAACCTGCTCACGGTAGCCTCCTTGGTTCCGGCGCCGACGCCCAGCGTTTAATGCTGCCCCTGCTCAACCACACTTTGCTGCACCCGCACGCGCACAATTGGGCAGCGATTTCGTCTCGAATCGGTGATGAAGCGGTTACCTCACGCAACGTTGCGGTTGCGGCGAGGACACGGCGGCCGACCGGGTTCAAACAACGCCCGCCGGCATGATCGGCGGGCGCAGGAACCAGGCGCATGTCTCGACCAGTATTTGTCACCGTCGAACATCTTAAACTCCTCTTAAGTAACTGCCAAACTCACGGGTGGAATGGGGTCTATCTCACATGCCCGTGGCGGGTGCCGGCACCACCCGCGCGCCGTGCACGGGCCCGCTGGCAACGCGCACGGTCCGGCAGACACCGGCCCCGGAGAGCTCGGTGCCGACGTCCACCGCGGCGGGCGCCGACCGGCACAGGAAGGTGCAGGTCGGTCCGGAGCCCGACACGATGCCGGCCAGCGCGCCCGCCTCGACGCCGGCGCGCAAGACTCGGCGCAAGCCCGGGTCCATGCTCACCGCTGCCGCCTGCAGCTCGTTACCCAGCAGCGGCGCCAGCTGCTCCGGGTCGCCGGCCGCCAGCGCCCCCAGGACCGGACCGGGTTCGTCGAGCCTTGGCGGCGTCCCGACTTCTCTGAGCCGGTCCAGCTCGGTGAACACCGCCGGGGTGGACAACCCGCCCTCGGCGAACGCCAGCACCCAATGGAAGATGTTCCGGGCCAGCACCGTAGCCAGCTCCTCGCCGCGGCCGGTGCCCAGTGCGGTACCCCCGTGCAGGGCGAACGGCACATCGCTGCCCAGCTTGGCGGCAAGCATGTGCAGATCGCGGCGCGGCACCCCGAGCTCCCACAGCGAGTTGATCGCGACCAGCACCGCCGCCGCGTCTGCGCTGCCGCCCCCCATCCCGCCGGCCACCGGGATGGATTTGTCGATGGCGATCGAGACGTCGGGCGCCCGGCCCACGTGATCAGCCATCAGTTCGGCGGCCTGCCAGGCCAGATTGCGCTCGTCGAGGGGTAACTGGTCGGCACCCTCCCCGCTGATCTCGAGCGAGAGCACATCGGCGTTGCGAACGGTGATCTCGTCGACCAGGGAGACAGCGTGAAACACCGTGGTCAGGTCGTGATAACCGTTATCGCGCCGGTCGCCGACGGCCAGGTAGAGGTTGATTTTGCCGGGCGCCCGAACGGTAACCGACCCAGTGGGCACCCACTGAGCAGCGGTGTTCGGGTCCATCGGCATCGCACGAGACTTTATCGCCCACGCCCGGCAAACCCCTACCCGTGGCCCGTCAGCTCGCCGAGGCCTGCCGTTGCGGGAGCCCTCCGCGCCCGGTATCGGCTTCGCCCGAGCGCTGGTAAAGCCGCACGAATTCGTCGATGGTCAGCGTTTCACCCCGGCGCGCGGGGTCGATGCTGGCGGCGAGCAACCGGCTCGCCGATTCGTTGCCCGAACCCGCCCACTCGACGAATGCATTGCGAGATGTCTTGCGCCGCTGGGCAAATGCGATATCGACAAGTTTGAACACGTTTTGACGGAATGCCTTGTCGGTCGGCCAGGGCGGGTTTGTATGCCGCTCGATGCGCACCAGCCCGGAATACACGCGCGGAATGGGCCAGAAGACGGTCGGCGACACCATGCCGTGGCGGCGGATCTGTCCGTAGAAGCGGACCTTGACGCTGGGGACGCCGTACTCCTTGCCGCCCGGTTCGGCCGCCAGCCGTTCGGCGACCTCGGCCTGCACCATCACCATCAGGGTGCGCAGCGACGGGAATTCGGCGAGCAGATGCAGCAGCGCCGGAACGGCGACGTTGTAGGGCAGATTCGCCACGACCGCTGTCGGCTCGGCAGCGAAGTCGGCGGGCCCGATGGACAGCACATCGCGGTTCAGCACGGTCAGCCGGTGGATTTCGCTGTGCGAATGCTGGGCAATGGTCTTCGGTAGCCTGCCGGCCAGCACCGGGTCGATCTCGACGGCGCTGACCGTGGCCCCGCGGTCCAGCAGCGCCAGCGTGAGCGATCCCAGACCAGGGCCTACCTCAAGGACGTGATCCTGCCGGTTGACTCCGGAGGACGACACGATGCGGCGTACGGTGTTGGCGTCGTGAACGAAGTTCTGTCCCAACGATTTGCGGGGCCGGAATTCGAGTTCTTTGGCCAGCCTGCGGATCTCGGTGCGCCCGAGTAACCGGATGGTCAGCGCGCACCCGCTCTTCCGCTGCACGCCGGCCATGCTCCCCAACCCTGGCGAGCCCGCGTCACCTCCGCGACGGCGATCTGCTCTTCCCGGGTCGCCAGGTCGGCGCGCGGGGCGAACCGCAAACCACCGTTGCGCTCCCAGGTGCTCTGGTCGAACTGCACGCCGCCGTAGTAGCCGTTTCCGCTGTTGATCGCCCAGTTTCCGCCGGCCTCGCAGCGCGAAATAGCATCCCAGATCCCGCCGTTGCCGACCTCCGGGACGTCGGTGCCCGGTTTGGTTCCGACCCGCACCACCGCCTCACGGGCGGGGGTGATCACGTGGCTGGCAACCGGCAGCCGGCCGGTTTCCACACCGTTGACCTTGGACACCGAGAAGGTCACGTCCTGGGTGCCCGGGCTGCCCGGGTCCTCGACGACCTCGCGGTCCTTGTTCATCTCCGGGTCTTCGATCCGGCGCTTGGGCGGAACCAGCGGCACCCGCTCGGTGATCTTCTCGATGCGGTTACGTGTCACCTGAATGTGCATGCCGTCGATCACCGGTGCCGCGGCGCCAGGAGTGACCTGGTCGCTTTGCAGCAGCGGCGCCCCGATGGCGGCCAGCAGGTCGCCGACCCTGGCCGCGGCCAGGTGCACGTTGCGCACCGCACCGGCGTCGTCGAGTTCGACCGTCTTGGCGCTGACGACCGGCAGCGCCATGCCGGCCAGCGGAACGCGGCTGCCTCGCGAGGCCGCGGCCGGAGCCGTGTCGGTCATCGCCAGCTGGGCCAGCGCCTCGTCGACCGTGGACGCGGTCGTCCACACCTGCTTGGCGTTCTGGCCGTCCAGCGAGATCTGTAGCGGTCGGCTGCGCCGCAGCACGATGTTCTCGGCGTTACGGACTCGCTCGCCGGCGGCGGGATAAAGGTCGTCACGCTCGCTGACGTTGAACCCGTTTTCTCTGATGATGTCGATCACCCGCGACTTCATGGTCGTCACGGTCATGGCGGTTCCATCGACGCTCAGCGTCACCGTCTTGTAGTCGGCGACCGCATAACCACCGGCGAAGGCCAGGACCAGCAATAGACCCGCGACAAGGAGCCGCAGAGCCGGCGAGGGAGCCTGATGGAGTTTCGTAAGTACGTTGTTCAACGCGCGCGTATCCCCGACCTCAGCAACCACTTCAGCAACAGTTCGTCAACAAAGCAAAAGGCCCACCAGGGGCCTCACCGTTCGATCACAAGACGGTAACGAACCGGCCTAGATAGAGCAACTCCGGGGCAACCGCTTAACGGACTCTTAACCCCTCACGGCTAATCGGTAGGCCCCGCGAGCATTGCCGGTGGTGACCTCGGCCAGTTCGTCGGCCGGCCGATCGACGAGCTCGGCCAGCGCCCGAACAGTGTAGGGCAGGCAGTATGGCTCGTTCGGCGCCCCCCGGTGCGGATGCGGTGTCAGGAACGGCGCATCGGTCTCCACGAGCAGCTGCGCCTCGGGGATCAGCGGGACGGCTTCCCGCAGCTCACGGGCGTTGCGGAAACTCACCGTCCCGGAGAGGCTGACCAGCCACCCGGCGTCGACGCAGGCGCGGGCCATGTCGGGGCCCGAGGAGAAGCAGTGAAAGATCACCGTGTCCGGCGCTCCCTCGGCACGCAGCACGTCGAGCACCTCGGCGTCGGCCTCCCGGTTGTGGATCATCAGCGGTTTGCCGGTCCGCTTGGCCAGGTCGATATGCCACGCGAAGGCCTCCCGCTGCGCCGCCGGCTCCGCGCAGCCCTCCAGCCGGCCCGGCCAGTACAGATCCATGCCGGTCTCACCGACCGCCACCACACGCGGGTGGGCGACCAATCGCTCGATCTCGGCGCGGGCCGCATCGGTGAGCGCGGCGGCGCGGGTCGGGTGCAGCGCCACCGCGGCGTAGACCCGCGGATCCCAGTCGGCGGCCTGTGTCACCCAGCGCGCCGAGACCAGGTCGTCGGCAATGGTGACCACCGCGACCACGCCGACGGCCGCCGCGCGGTCGACGATCGCGCGCACGTCGTCAGCGTCCTGTGCGCCGCACGCGTCGAGGTGGGTGTGCGCGTCGATCAGCGGGCGCAACGGCTCGGGGGCCGGCGGCGGCGGACGTTTGGAACCCACGCGCACACATTAGGGTGGCACGCAATGCTGAAGACGCGGCCCTACTACATCACCACGGCGATCACGTACCCGAACGGCGACCCGCACATCGGGCACGCCTACGAGTACATCGCCACCGATGCCATCGCGCGTTTCAAGCGGCTCGACGGCTTCGACGTGTGGTTCCTGACCGGAACCGATGAGCACGGACTGAAGATGGCGCAGGCGGCTGCCGCCGAAGGGATTTCGCCCGCGCAGCTGGCCAAGCGGAACTCGGACATCTATCAGCGGCTGCAGGAGAAGCTCAATATCTCCTTCGACCGGTTCATCCGCACCACCGATGCCGATCACCGCGAGGCGTCGAAGGCCATCTGGCAGCGGATGGCCGACGCCGGCGACATCTACCTGGACAGCTACGCCGGCTGGTATTCGGTGCGCGACGAGCGCTACTTCACCGAAGACGAAACGACTCTCGACGCCACCGGCACTCGCATCGCGGCGGAAACCGGCACCCCGGTCACCTGGACCGAAGAGCAGACCTACTTCTTCCGGCTGTCGGCGTACGGCGACAAGCTACTGGCGCACTACGCGGCTAATCCGGACTTCATCGGACCCCAGGTGCGGCGCAACGAAGTGGTCAGCTTCGTCTCCGGCGGGCTCAACGACCTGTCGATATCGCGCACCTCGTTCGACTGGGGCGTGCCCGTTCCGGACCACCCTGACCACGTCATGTACGTCTGGGTCGACGCGCTGACCAACTACCTGACCGGCGTCGGCTACCCCGACACCGACTCCGACTTGTTTCGCCGCTATTGGCCGGCCGACGTGCACATGGTCGGCAAGGACATCATCAGGTTCCACGCGGTTTTCTGGCCGGCATTTCTGATGTCCGCCGGAATTGAGTTGCCGAGAAGGGTTTTCGCGCACGGCTTCATTCTCAACAGCGGCGAGAAGATGAGCAAGTCGGTGGGCAACGTGATCGATCCCGTCGCGCTGGTCGATGAGTTCGGCGTCGACCAGGTGCGCTACTTCTTCCTGCGCGAAGTGCCGTTCGGCCAGGACGGCAGCTACAGCGAAGAGGCGATCATCGCCCGGACCAACGCCGATCTGGCCAATGAATTAGGCAACCTGGCACAACGATCGCTGTCGATGGTGGCCAAGAACCTCGACGGGATCGTCCCGGCGCCGGGCGATTTCAGCACCGACGACACCGAACTGCTGGCCGCCGCCGACGGCCTGTTAAACCGGGTACGGGTCGAGTTCGACTCGCAGGCAATGCATTTGGCGCTGGAGGCGATTTGGCTGATGCTCGGCGCGGCGAACAGGTACTTCTCGGCGCAGCAGCCGTGGGTGCTTCGCAAAAGCGAATCCGAGGCAGACCAGATCCGTTTCGGCACCGTGCTGTACACCACCTGCGAGGTGGTGCGAATAGCGGCGCTGTTGATTCAGCCGGTGATGCCCGAGTCGGCGGGCAAGCTGTTGGACCTGCTCGGCCAGCCGGAAGACCAGCGAACGTTTGCCGCCGTCGCTACGCGCTTGGCGCCCGGGACGGCGCTGCCGTCGCCCACCGGCGTGTTCCCCCGCTACCAAGCTGACTGAGTTCAGCTGCCGGCCAGGCGCACATGGACGGTGACGCGGCCCTTGTCGTCTCGGTGAGCGACGGCGTGTCCCTCGCGCTCGGCGCCGTCGAGCGTCAGCGAAACGGGTCCGCCGTCGCCGACGAAGTTGCGCCACCATGTCTTGGCGTCGGGCAAGTTTGCGGCGATCTCGATGTCGTGACCGCGGCGGCGGTATGCCACCGGAGTACTGAACGTCCGTCCCGAACGCCGCCCCGTGTAGGTGATCATCGTGACACTGCGCCGCAGTCGCGCCCCGAGGCGGGGCGAGTTCGCTATAGCCGCCACCGGCGCGTTGAACAGCGGGCCCGCGCGCATGATTAACCGCTTGTAATTGACCATTTTCTTGTTTCCTTTCGATCAGTCGGTGCCGCAGTTCAGATCAGCAGCGTCAAGCACAGCGCCGCAACCGCCAGACCCTGCAACGTGGCCCTGATTACGATCACATTGTCCCAGTTACGTTGCAGCGCACGGGCGTCCGTCGGCAAATCGGGATGATCGGCCCCGGCGGTCAGTTGCTGGTTGATCGGCTTGCTCACTCGCAGGTAGACCACCAGCCAAATCAGCATCAGGCCAAGGGCGACACCGGCCGTGCCGGCTTGCGTCCAGTGGCCGGACGCCGCGGCGAACGCCGCACTGGTCGCCGCGGCCACCATGCCGATCACCCCGGGCACCGGCATCCGCCGGTCGCCGTAACGATGGACGTTGCCCATCACCGCGAGCAAAGCCCGGTCGTCGATACGGGCCAGCGCGGGCCGTTGCACCATCGCACAGAACACGTCGGTGCCATAAACCACCGCGGTGCCCAACACCGCGATCAAAGCAAACCAGCCAGCAGGTTGCGTCATCGCACTCTCCTCTTCTCGATTAAGTGTTAGCAACGCTAACCCCTGGCATTGATCGTGTCAATAGCATTGCTAGTTTCTATATCGGCGCTAACATGACTCCATGGCCATCGAAGACCGTCGGGCCCGGGACCGGGCCGCGCGACGCCAACTGATCACCGACACCGCACGCAAGGTCGCCGAAGCCGAGGGCTGGGACGCCGTCACCACCCGCCGGCTTTCCACCGAGATCGAGTACAGCCAGCCGGTGCTGTACAAGCACTTCTCCAGCATGGACGGAATCGTCGCCGCGGTCGCCGTGCAGGGATTCGGTGAGCTCGCCGACGCGCTCTCGTCGGCGCGCAACGGTGCCACCGACGGCCGGGACGCCTTGGCACGAGTCGCCCACGCGTTCATCGGGTTTGCCCACGACAACCCGGCTCTGTTCGACGCGATGTTCACCCGCGCCACCACGGTGCGCTTCGCCGTACCCGACACGCCGGCCGAGTTGGACGCGGCCTTCGCCGAGCTGCGTGCGGCGGTGGACCTGGTCGCAGGCACGCGGGACACCGACACCCTCACCGAGGTGCTGTGGGCTGCGCTGCACGGGTTGATCACCCTCGACCGCGGTGGCCGGTTACGGCCGGAGTATCGGGCCGCGCGCGTCGACCTGCTGGTCGACCAGTTTTCCCGCCCCACGACGTGAGCCTGGTCACAGCCGCCGGAACCCTGTCACAACCGCGGCTTCGGCGGTGTCTCAAGGGCAGAACATCCCCGAGAACAGGAGACAGCAATGACCGACCAGCGCACTCACATCGTCGTGATCGGTGGCGGATACGCCGGAACGCTGGCCGCCAACCACCTGCGGCTGCGCGCCGGCGTCCAGATCACTGTGGTCAATCCACGTCCGGTCTTCGTCGAGCGAATCCGGTTGCATCAGTTGGCCGCCGGTAGCGGTACCGCCGCGGTCGACTACGGCAGCCTGCTCGGCGAGGGCATCCGGCTGATCGTCGACAGCGCCGAGCGGATCAACAGCACCGACCGCACGATCGAAATGGCCTCCGGCGAGGTGCTGAACTATGACTACCTGATCTACGCCGTCGGCAGCACCGGCGTGGTGCCGACAGCGGTGCCCGGCGCGGTCGAATTCGCCTATCCGGTCGCTGAATTCGAGCATGCCGAACGGCTGCGTGGCGCGCTGGAGGAGCTGCACCCCGAAGCGCCCGTGGCAGTAGTCGGCGCCGGACTGACCGGCATCGAAACGGCCTCCGAGCTGGCCGGGCAGCGCCGCGTGACCCTGGTCTGCGGCGGCGTGCTGGGGCCGTCGCTGAGCCGAGCGGGTCGGCGTTCGGTGGCGAAGTGGTTGCGCCGCCTCGGCGTCGACGTGCTGGAGACGGCCGTGGTCAGCGAAGTTCGTGCGGACGCCGTCGTGCTGACCGACGGCGCGACCCTGCCCAGCGCGCTGACGGTGTGGACGGCGGGCTTCGGCGTGCCGGAGTTGGCCGCCCGCAGCGGGCTTCGCACGGACGGACTGGGCCGGCTGCTCACCGATGAAACACTGACCAGCGTGGACGACCCGCGCATCGTGGCGGCCGGCGACGCCGCCGCACCGTCCGGCCAGCCGCTGCGGATGAGCTGCCAGGCCGCGATCCCGCTCGGCGCCCAGGCCGCCAATACGGTGCTGAGCCGGATCGCCGGCACCAACCCCGCGACGCTGAGCCAGGCGTTCGTCGGGCAGTGCATCAGCCTGGGTCGCTCCTATGCCACCGTTCAATTCGCCCGCGCCGACGACACCCCAGTCAACACCGCCATCGGTGGCCGGGTCGCCGCGTCGCTCAAAGAGGCGATCTGCAAGGCGACGGTGTGGACGATACGGCGTGAGGCCGCCAAGCCCGGGTCGTACTTCTGGCTCAAGGGCGGCAAGCGGCCCAAGCAGCCGGCAAACGATGCGGTCCCGGTGCGGTGAGCACCTCCGACGAACACGCCGACCGGTTCGTGTTGCTGCGGCCGTTGCTGTTCACCATCGCCTACGAAATCCTCGGCTCGGCAACCGAATCCGATGACGTGCTGCAAGACAGCTATCTGCGCTGGGCGGAGGTAGACCTGGCAGCCGTTCACGACACCAAGTCCTACCTGGCCCGGCTCGTCACCCGCCAGGCACTCAACGCGCTGCGGGCCGGGGCCCGGCGTCGGGAGGACTATGTCGGGCCGTGGCTGCCCGAGCCGCTGCTGCTCGAGGAACAGGACCCGTCGGCCGATGTCGTACTGGCCGAATCGGTTTCGATGGCGATGCTGGTGCTGTTGGAGACGTTGAGCCCCGACGAACGCGCGGTGTTCGTGCTGCGCGAGGTGTTCGGATTCGACTACGACGAAATCGCCTCCGCGGTCGGCAAATCGGTGGCGGCGGCGCGGCAGGTCGCGCATCGGGCCCGCGAACACGTGCAGGCCCGGCGCCGGCGCTTCGCCCCGGTGGACCCCGAGCAGAATGCCCGCATCGCCGCGGAGTTCATGGCCGCGGCGGCTGGGGGCGACGTGCAGGCGGTGATGTCGATGCTGGCCCCCGACGTGGTGTGGACCGCCGACAGTGGCGGCAAGGCCAGTGCGGCTCGCCGACCGGTGATCGGGGCCGAGAAGGTCGCCAGGGCGGTCGTCGGGCTGGTCGGCCGCGGATTGCAATTGCCCGACGTCCGGGCCGAAATGGTGGTCTGCAACGCCGCACCGGCGGTGCTGATCTACGCCGCCGACCGCCTGGAGGGTGTGTTCACCGTTGAGATCGTCGACGGCAAGATCACCAACTTTTATGCGATGCGCAATCCCGACAAGCTGGCGGCCCTCACGACCGTGCGCCACATCAGCCGCGGCTGAGATCTGCCAAGCTGGTCAGGTGAGAATCGACCGGCTCGGCGATCTTGGCGGCGCACCCGAGGTGCTGCGCGCCATCGGCGACGCCACCAACCGGCTGGGCCTGCCACCGCCGGCCGCGCTGACCGGTGACTGGTTCGGCGCGCTGGCGGTGATCGCGCCGAGCGTGTCGATACGACCCGTCGACCCCGCCGAGGCGTTCGCCGTGCGACCGGGCGCATACGGCATCGGGGTCGGCGGCGGCTGGATCGGCTACCTGTCCTACCCCGATCCGGGCGCCGACGGGCGGCCCGCCCGCATACCCGAAGCCGCCGGCGGCTGGACGGACTGCGTGTTGCGCCGCGGCCGCGACCGGCAATGGTGGTACGAGAGCCTGTCCGGTGCGGCGATGCCCGACTGGCTCGTCGAGGCGGTGGCGACGCCGGTATCGGCGCGGCCGTACCGGATCGACTGGGACGCGGCCGATCGGCGGGCGCACCGCAGCGGGGTGCTGGCCTGCTTGGAGGCCATCCGCGCCGGCGAGGTCTACCAGGCCTGCGTCTGCACGCAGTTCGCCGGCACGATCGCCGGGGAACCGCTGGACTTCTTCGTCGACGGTGTCGCGCGCACCGCGCCGGCGCGGGCGGCATATGTGGCCGGACCCTGGGGCGCGGTGGCATCGCTGTCGCCGGAACTCTTTTTGCGCCGTCGTGGTGACGTCATCACGTCCAGCCCGATCAAGGGCACGCTGCCCCTCGACGCTCCCCCGTCGGCGTTGAGAGCCTCGGTCAAGGACGTCGCGGAGAACATCATGATCGTCGACCTGGTCCGCAACGACCTGGGCCGGGTCGCGGTCACCGGATCGGTCACCGTGCCCGAGCTTTTGGTGGTCCGGCCCGCGCCGGGTGTGTGGCACCTGGTGTCGACGGTGTCCGCGCGGATGCCGGTCGAGCTGCCGACGTCGGCGTTGCTCGAGGCCGCATTCCCCCCCGCCTCGGTCACCGGCACGCCCAAACTACGGGCGCGACAACTGATTTCACAGTGGGAGCAATCCCGACGCGGAGTCTATTGCGGCACAGTCGGTTTGGCCTCGCCGATAGCCGGTTGTGAGCTCAACGTTGCGATCCGCACCGTGGAATTCGACACGTCGGGCAACGCGGTGCTGGGTTCCGGCGGCGGGATCACCGCCGACTCCGACGCCGACGCCGAATGGGACGAATGCCTGCACAAGGCGGCGCCGATCCTCGGCGCGGGCGCCGCCTCAGCCGCGCGATCCGCAGCACCGCGTCGTAGAGCTCACGCCGTGACGGCGCTCCCGGCGTAGCGGCAATCACTTGCGCGCAGGCGTCTTTGACGCCCATTCCCGCGGCGGCCAGGGCCTCGACCTCAGCAACCAGCGCCGGCAGCTCGGCGCGAGGAGTGGCCCCGGCCAGCACGACGGTGATCTCGCCCAGCACGCCGTCGGCAGCCCAGGCCGCCAGATCGGCCAAGGATCCGCGGGCCACCTCCTCGTGTACCTTGGTCAGCTCTCGGCACACCGCCGCACGCCGATCCCCGCCGAGCTGTTCGACCGCGTCGCGCAGACATGCGGGCAATCGTCGCGGCGATTCGAAAAACACCGTCGTGCGCCGTTCCTCAGCCAGCGATGCCAGCCAAGCGCTTCGCGCCGCCTGCTTGCGCGGCGCGAATCCCTCGAAGCAGAACTTGTCCGACGGCAGCCCCGAGACCGCCAGTGCTGTGGTCACCGCCGACGGGCCGGGCAGACACCGCACCGGCAAACCGGCGTCCAGGCACGCCGCCACCAGGCGATGGCCCGGGTCGTTGATCAGCGGCATCCCGGCGTCGCTGACCACCAGCACCGTGGCGCCCGCCCGGATCGCGTCGATCAGCTCGGGCACCCGGGACGCCTCGACGTGATCGAAGAAGCTGACAACCTTCCCGCCGATCGCAACATCGAGCGCCTTGGCCAGTGTCCGCACCCGCCGGGTGTCCTCGGCGGCCACGATGTCGGCCGACGACAGGGCGGCCATCAGCCGCGGTGACGCATCCGACGGCTGCCCCAACGGTGTCGCACCCAGCAACAGTCGGCCAGCGGTCATGGCCGACAGCCTACGATCGGTCGTGATGCGCGCCGACGACGATGCAGAGCGAAGCGATGGGGAGGAGCGGCGCTTGTGACCGTAGCCCTGTCCGATGAACTCGTCGCCACCGACCGGGCAGTACCCGTTATCAGCCCCGGGCCGTTGATTCCGGTGGCCGATTTCGGGCCCGTCGACCGCTTAGAGGGCTGGGTGGTAACCGCGGTGATCACCGCCCTTGCGGCGGTGACCCGGACGGTGAACCTGGGTTCGCCGACCGATGCCGGCACACCGATTTTCGACGAGAAGCATTACGCGCCACAGGCATGGCAGATGCTGCACAACCACGGCGTGGAGGACAACCCCGGCTACGGGCTGGTCGTTCATCCGCCGATGGGCAAGCAACTGATCGCGATCGGTGAAGCGCTCTTCGGCTACAACGGGCTGGGCTGGCGATTCACCGGTGCGGTACTCGGTGTTGTGCTGGTGGCGCTGGTCGTTCGGATCGTGCGACGGATCAGCCGCTCGACGCTGGTCGGCGCAATCGCGGGACTGCTGCTCATCGGCGACGGGGTCAGCTTTGTGGTGGCGCGTACCGCCCTGCTCGACGGCTTCCTGGCGTTCTTCGTGGTCGCCGCGTTCGGCGCGCTGATCGTCGACCGCGACCAGGTGCGCCAGCGCATGCACGTCGCGCTGATCGAGGGCCGCAGCAACGAGACGGTGTGGGGCCCACGGCAGGGTGTGCGTTGGTGGCGCTTCGGCGCCGGGGTGCTGCTCGGTTTGGCTTGTGCGACAAAGTGGTCCGGGCTGTACTTCGTGGCGTTCTTCGGGTTGATGTCGTTGGCGTTTGACGTTGCGGCACGCCGCCAATATCGGGTGCTCCGGCCGTGGTTGGGTGTGATCCGTCGCGACGTGGGTCCCACCGCATACGCGTTGCTGCTCATCCCATTCGCGGTGTACCTGGCCAGCTACGCGCCATGGTTCGCCTCCGAGACCGCGATCGATCGACACGAAGTCGGCCAGTCGATCGGGCCGAAGTCGAATTTCCCACTGCCCGATGCCATCCGATCGCTCTGGCACTACACCGCCAAGGCCTACCAGTTCCATGCCGGGCTGACGAATTCAGCGGGCAACTACCATCCCTGGGAATCCAAACCGTGGGCGTGGCCGATGTCGCTGCGGCCGGTGCTCTACGCGATCGATCAGCAAAACGTGCCGGGCTGCGGCGCGCAGTCGTGCGTCAAGGCGGTGATGCTGGTCGGCACACCGGCGATGTGGTGGCTTTCGGTGCCCGTCCTCGGTTATGTCTGTTGGCGGACGTTCGTGCGCCGCGACTGGCGCTACGCCGTGGTACTGGTCGGCTACTGTGCCGGCTGGCTGCCGTGGTTCGCCGACATCGACCGGCAGATGTACTTCTTCTATGCGGCGACCATGGCGCCGTTTCTGGTGATGGCGATTGCGTTGATCCTCGGCGACATCCTCTACCAACCGGGTCAGGGTGCTGAGCGCCGCACGCTCGGGTTGATCGCGGTGTCCTGTTACGTCGCACTGGTTCTGACGAATTTCGCGTGGCTGTTTCCGATCCTTACCGGTCAGCCGATTTCGCAGACCACCTGGAACATGGAGATCTGGCTGCCCAGTTGGCGTTAGGGCTTGGCGGCGGAGACGTCTAGCGTCGCCCGCCTCGCCCGTTGAGCAAGGCGCATGACTCGGTGAGCGCCGGCTCGTAGATGACGTCGCTGCATTCGCATTCCCAAGTGGTGTGCCGACCGCAGGAACAAGGCATGCTTCCGACGATCATGTGTCCCGGCAGCAGCCAGTGGCCCCGCGTGCACCGGTGGGGTCGCCGTTCCCGGTGCGTTCGCTCGAGGAAGCGCACGAGGTCGTCGTCAACATCAATAGTCACAACCGCCACACTGACAGGCTCCGCGTCGCAACGGCAAATCGGTTGCCGGATCGTTATGGTTTGGTGTCCTGCCATGGGCGTGTCGTTGACCTAACGCGCGACTACAGCGCGTCGCGGGCGGCCGGACAGCACATGCACCGGGGACCTCCGCGACCGGTGCCCAGTTCGGAGGCAGCGATTGTCAACACCTCGATCCCGGCGTCCTCCAGACGAGCGTTGGTCCGCGCATTGCGCTCGTAGGCGACGACGACCCCGGGCGCCAGCGCCAACGTGTTGTTGCCGTCGTCCCACTGTTCACGTTCGGCGACAACGGGATCCAGCCCGGTATCGATGACACGCAACTTGTCGATACCCATCGCGGCGGCGGCGGCGTCGACGAACGGCGCTTCGTCCGAGATCTTCACGCCATCGGGTGTTCGCCCGATCGTGAACGCGGACAACGTGTCGACGACGTTGGCATACATCACCACCGCGTCGGTGTCGACCATCGTGCACACGGTGTCCAGATGCATCTGAGCACGTTCCAGGGCCAGTGGCACGGCCAGCACGGTGCTGGCCAGGTCGTCGTCGAACAGGCTGCGCGCCAAGGCTTCCGCACCCGCCGGGGTGGTCCGTTCACCGACCCCGACCGCGACGACGCCGGGCGCCAGCAGCAATACGTCACCGCCTTCGACTGGCGCGGTGCGTGACTCGTAGGCGCGCCGCACACCGGTGAACCGCGGATGGTGGGCATAGATCAGGTCGGTCAGCGACGCCTCGCGTACCCGCGCCGGCAACGCCAGCGACGGGATGACGATGCGCGGCCCGACCCAGATCGACGAGTCGCGGGTGAACACCAGGTTCGGCAATGGCTCGATGACGTAGTCGGTGTCGTGGTACATCCGGCGCACCAGCGAGTCGTCCGCGCCGGCGTCCGGCGGCAGCTCGGCGAAGGTCATACCCGCCATCAGCACCTGCGCCAACCTGGCCGGATCCAGGCCACGTAGATACGCCGAAAGCTCTTGCGCCAAAGGCAATCCAAGCCGAGGAGCATCAACGGCGGCGGCGATGCCCTGCATCCTGGCGGCGCCACTGCCCAGCGCCTCCGTCAACAGGTCGGACAGCAGCAGTACCTCGACGCCGCGGGATCTGAGCAGCTCGGCGAACGCATCGTGTTCCTCCTGCGCCCTTGCGACCCAAGGCAATCCGTCGAATAGCAGATCGTCGTTGTTACGCGGCGTGAGTCGCTGCAGTTCGGCGCCCGGTCGGTGCAGGATCGCCACCCGAAGTGCGCCCACTTCGGAGTTGGACCCCAGCTCGCCGTTACTCACACCTAGCACGGTAACCCGAACCGTCACCTCAAGTATGGTTTAGGTTATGCACACCGAGGAACTGCTTCCCGGCGAACTGGCCGCTCGGGCCGGCGTTGCGGTCTCGGCTTTGCACTTCTACGAGCGGCAGGGGCTGATCACCAGCAGGCGCACGTCGGGCAACCAGCGCCGCTACAGCCGCGACACCCTGCGGCGGGTCGCCTTCATCAGAATGTCGCACCGGCTGGGCATTCCGCTGGCGCGCGTGCGTGACGCGCTGGCCACGCTGCCCGCCGATCGAGTTCCGACCAGTCGGGACTGGGCGAGGCTGTCGGGCGGCTGGCGGGCCGACCTCGACGATCGGATCCTGCATCTTCAGCGGCTGCGCAACAACCTCGCCGACTGCATCGGCTGCGGTTGCCTGAGCCTGCGCAGTTGCGCGTTGACCAACCCCGGCGACGTTCTCGCCGAGCAGGGCCCCGGGCCGGTCCGGCTTTAGCGCGCATTCGAACGAGTGTGCGATAGACTCGGCGCCGTGGCGATTGCGGTTCAGGAGTCGTTGTTCGAGTGCAACGATCGGCGGTCGCTGGGCAACGGAGCCTGGATTGATATCCGCTCCGGATGGCTGACCGGCGCCGACGACTTGTTGAACGAACTGCTGACGACGGTGCCGTGGCGAGCCGAGCGGCGTCAGATGTACGACCGCGTCCTAGACGTGCCGCGCCTGGTGAGCTTTCATGACCTCACCGTCGAGGATCCGCCGCACCCGCGGTTGAGCCGGTTGCGCCGCCGTCTCAACGACATCTACGCCGGCGAGTTGGGCGAGCCGTTCACCACCGTAGGTCTGTGCTGGTATCGCGACGGGTCGGACAGCGTCGCCTGGCATGGCGACACGATCGGGCGCAGCAGCACCCACGACACCATGGTGGCGATCGTCAGCCTCGGCGCCACCCGCACCTTCGCGTTGCGGCCGCGCGGCGGCGGCCCGTCGCTGCGGCTACCGCAGGCCCACGGCGATCTGCTGGTGATGGGCGGTTCGTGTCAACGGACCTGGGAGCATTCGGTGCCCAAAACGTCGGCCAGTTCCGGCCCCCGGGTCAGTCTTCAATTCCGGCCCAGAGACGTGCGCTGAAAGTCAGCTTCGCACTGCCGCGACCGACTTGACCAGCAGGTCGCGCGCCCGATTGAGGTCGACCGGAGTAGCGGGCTTATCAGGTTGCAGCACCGCGTTGCAGGTGATGATCACCTGGTAGTCGCCGAAGTGCGCGGAATAGTTGTAAAGCTCGCCGGTGCGCGGCTTTCCTTGCACGGTCGTTTGCAGGACACGATGCACTCCGAGGGTGCGGGTCCCATCGATACGCGGCGCGTCGACAACCTCGATGAGGCCGCGGATCCGACCCCCCTGGAACGCCACCTTCTTGCAGTTTCGTCCCGGGTCCTCGAACGGCACCGGCTCGTTGGTCTGCACGGCCATGGCGATGAAGCGGTTGCCAGCCCCTTCGGCGGCCACCGCGGCCATGTTCCCCTGCAGGCCCGGCGGCATGTCCTGGCCGACCACGAATGAGCTGCAGTCCGGGGGGTCGAACGTCAGGCCCGGCGGAAGTTTGTGCGTTGCCAGCACCTTGGGATCGATGCTGGTTTTTGGGGTGTCCTTGACTTTGTAGTCCGGCCCGAAGTCCGACTTCACCTGCGAGATCTTGCTGATATCGGCGGTAGGAGCGGTCGCCGATGATCCGTGAGATGAACAAGCCGCCAGCAAGCAGGCACTTCCGATCGCCACCCCTATTCTCGTCACTCGGGTAAATCTAATGCACCGCCCTCAGGCCCGTAAGGCCGACACGGCTTTAACCAGCAGGTCGGACGCGAATTGCGGCGTCAGCGACGACGGCGGTGCGCCCGGGTCACTGATCAGCGTGGTGAACGCATAGTAATTGCCCAGGTAAGCAGTGAAAGTGCTTACCCGCGACGTGATTTCATTGCCACCTTCGACGGAGTTGGTGATATCGGTTGCCATGCCGAGGGTTTCGGCGCCATCGATGCGGGGCGAATCGACAAGATGGACGCGAGCCGTGGCGCGGCCGCCGGTCATGGTCCACTGTCGGCACTGGGCAACCAGCGACTGGTCGAGCGTGACCGGCCCCGTCGGCGCGGCAGCGACCACCGCGTAGACGAGGCCGGCCGGGCCGGATCCCGAGATACCCTGGGCGGCTTGGCCGTGACCGCCGGCCGGGTCGGCCAACGCCGCACAGCGCGCGGGGGTCGCTGCGCCGTGGCCGGCGACACCCCAGAGCTCCGACGGCGCGGCCACGCCCGAAATCGCGGTCACCTCAAAGTCCGGCGGCACGTCGCGTCCCACCCGCCTGATGTTGCCGGGGTCGACGTGGCGACCCGCCGTCGTCGTCGAAGGCGCCGGCGCGGGTGGATGTGCGTGGGCGCACGAGGCGAGCAGCAGGACAATCGCCGCAACCGCCGCGACTCGGAGTCGCATGCTAGCCGACAGCCCGAATAACTTGGCGTGCAGCGCGTTTGATTTCGTCCGACATGTGGCGACTCAACGGAAGGTCGCGGAGATCGGGCACGTCGATCACGGTGGTGACCACGCCGACGTCGTCGCGCTCCCAGAAAGCGCCGTAGTGGTCCATGAGGGTCCGCATCGCCACGTTGTCGGCGAGCATCCGACCGGAGAACCTTTCGACTCCGTCGACCCGGGCGGCCACGGAAAGCGCAGCGATCAGGAAGGAACCGATCCCGCGGCCCTGATACGCGTCGGCGACGGTGAACGCGATCTCGGCAATGGCGGGATCGTGATCGTCCCGAACGAAGCGGGCATCGGCAACCGGGCTGCCATCCTTGTCGGTCATCACCCACACGAAGTGATCGACATAGTCGACCTCGGCCAAGTACTCCATCAACGCCGGGCTGGGAACGCGCGGTGACATGAACCGCCGGTACAGCGTCTCGTTGGAGAACAGGACGTGACCCCGCATGGTTCGCTCGTTGTCGCCGGGCAGCACCGGACGAAGCAGTAGTTCTGTTCCGTCGCGAACCGTGACCGGGATCGGCCTGAGGAAAGCCGCGAGTCGCTGGCGCACCGTGCGCACCAGTCGGCTCATGATCCCCGGGATGTGCACCATCCGTGCAAACCCGTCGTTGTCACCGATCCAGCCGGTCAACGGTTCGGTCGTGGTCACGGTCGCCGTGCGCCGGATGTCACGCAGCAGGGCGATCTCACCGACGATCGTGCCGGCGGTCACCTGCTCGACGGTCACGACGTCGTCGTCTCCGACGTGCCTGATCTCGGCAGCACCCGACGAGATCAGCAGAAAGGAAACCGCCTGCTCACCCTGCTGCATGAGGACCTGGCCCGCGGCGGCCTGCAGCGGCTGCAGGCTCGCCGCCAGCGGCATCAAGTCCTCGGGCGGACATCCCTTGAAGATGTCCAAGGTGGCGAGTTCGTCGGCGCGCAGCGCGGTCAGTTCGGTCACGATGCCAAGTCCGCCCCTGTTGCCGTCGCATACGCGCCAGGTCGGCGACCCCCTGCCGCGGTCGGATGCTGCCAAGGTTATGGGCTGGGTTCGGGTTGCAGCAAGGATGGACCAGACTCGGGGGATGGACATCACCGACGATCCGCAGCGGGCAACCCGCAATTTGCTCGATCGCACGGCTACGGTGCGGCACGGTTTCCTCGACGTGCTGGGCGACTCAATGGCGCCCGAGGTTCCCACGTTCGCCCAACAGGCGATGAACAGCCCGTTGGTCGCGGGCGTGTACGAACGACTGTGGCGCCCGGTTGCGTTCTACGTTGCCAGCGGCGTCACCACCCGCGCCGTGCTGGACAACAGCGGACCGCGCACCTGATACGTCCGCTGCGATGCCGGCACGCTGCCGTTCGGCGACGAAACGTTCGACGCCGTCTGCTGTTTCGGTGCTCTGTATCTGATGCCCGAGCCGTTTCGGGTGGCCCGCGAGATGGTACGGGTGCTCACGCCGGGCGGTCGGCTGGCAATACTCACCAGCTACGCCGGGCAACCGACGCCGGTCCGGCACGCGATGACCAGGAGTGCCCGCGCTATCGGGCTGCGCATGTTCGATCGGCATGCGTTCGTCGACCTCTTTACCTCGGCGATGTTGTGCTGGCTCCTGGCTCAGGTACGTATGTGCTGGTTGACGATGGTCGAGCAGTGCACGCGCTGGAACAAGCGCAGGTCAGACTGCTCGAGCTCCTTCATCGTGCCGCGCAGGATATGCGTCTCCCCGCCGGCGTGGATGCACATGTAATCGCCTGCCGCGTCGATCCACTGGATCGAGGCACTTGAGTACGCGCACCGTCTCGCGCCCCTGTCGTATGGGCAGCACCTCGGGGTGGCGTCCCTCGATCGCCTTGCGGCCGTGCGCCAGGATCTCATCGAGCGCGATCTCCCCGCAGCCGGTGATCTCGGCGATCACCTGCATGAGGCGGTCGCGCTTAGTCGCGGCGCTTCTTGAGCGCGCACGTGCTCGCGCACCCGCTCCAGGGTGAGTTCGAAACGCGCATCATCGATCGGCTTCAGGAGGTAGTCCACGGCGCGCGCTTCGAACGCCTGGATGGCGTACTGGTCGTAGGCCGTGACGAAGATCGGTACCGGCAGGGACTCCTGCGGCAGATGCGCCAGCACCTCGAGGCCGGACATGCCAGGCATCTGGATGTCGAGGAACACCAGATCCGGTCGGTACTGCTGGATCACCGCCGCGAGCGCCTCGCGGCCGTTGGCGCACTGGGCGACGATCTCGAAGTCCGGGACTGCCGCGCAGGCGGATCTCGACGCCGCGGCGTGACAGCACCTCGTCATCGACGATGATGGTGCAGATCTTCATGCGTGAGCACCGCGTGCGAGCTTTCGAAGGAAAGTCGGGGCGCGCGGCCCGGGGCCTTCCGGGGCGGTCTCGGCGAGTTCCAGCGGCAGCGCCACGTCCACTCGCAGCCCGGGGTTGGAGTTGGAGACAGCTGAAGCGGCAGTTCTCGCCGTACGGCACGGCCAGGCGCTCGCTGGTGTTGCGCAGGCCCACCCCACGGCGTTCGCCGACCGGCGTGCCCTCGCGCAGCCCGGGGCCGTCGTCGATGACCGCCAGCTCCAGCCAGCCCTCGCGCGTGCGGCCCTCGATGCGCACCAGGCCGCCCTGCTCGCGGCTGAAGATGCGTACTTGAGGGAATTCTCCAGCAGCGGCTGCAGCAGCCGGCTCGGCGCCGGCACGTTCTTCGCCGCCTCGTCGACGGCGTATTCAAGGCGCAGCCGCTCGGCGAAACGCAGGCGCTCCGTCCCGAGGTACAGATCGAGGGCATCGAGCTCCTGGCGCAACGTGACCTTCTTCATCGGGTCCTGATCGAGCGTGTAGCGCAGGAACTCCGACAGCCGCGCCACGGCGTAGTTCGCCTTCTTGTTCTGGTTGTCGAGGATCAGGGTGGAGATGGCATTGAGGGTGTTGAACAGGAAATGGGGGTTGAGCTGGTAGCGCAGCATCTTCAGCTGCGCCTCCTGGGCGAGGGCGACGGCCTTGAGGAGCGCTTCCTCCTGCTTGCGCTGCGACTCGTAGAACTTGATGCCGAAGTAAAGAACGCTCCAGCGCAGGAGCAGGTAGGTGGTGGACAGCGCCCCGCCGAAGAACTCGAACAGCGTGCGCGCCTGCCGGTCCGGCTCGATGAACTCCTTGTAGGACAGGTTGATTACGAAGCGCAGGGCGAGGGCTGTGACGTAACAGGTCGCCAGTACTCCCAAGATCATCGTGCGCGGCGGCCGGTTCCACAGGCGCTGGTAGATGTAGCGCATGGGCATGGAGAGCAGGAACCCGGCGATCGCCGAGGCTGCGATGACGCGCGCGTAGCTGGCGGGTTTCTCGTAGAGCAGCGCGCCGAAGTACTGGGTGATGCCGTAGGCGGCCCAGCCGGCGGCATGCAGGCTCCAGAAGAGCACGTTGCAGTTGGTCCGCAGGCTGAGGAGGGTCGGGATTCTCATGGTGCAGGGGAAGCTTAGGCCATCCTGCACGCCCAAAGCCGCCCCGGTTCGGCGCGTGGACGGCTCGCCCGTCGCAGATCCTCGCCGCGGGAGGGAATAACTAGCTGATAAATATGACTAAATTACGTCGGCATGGCCATCGCCGTGATCCCGGTCGGATCCGGGGAGCTGGCGGGTGCATCAAGCGGCTGGAGGCCGCGCCAGAGCGTGGCCCTGGGCGAAGTCGCAGCCGATGGCGGTCAGCCACTGCAGCGCCGCCTGCGAGTCGACCCTCTTCGCCGAGCAGTGGATGCCGAGCACCTTGGCGGCCTGCACGGTCGCGACCACCATCGCCTGGGCCAGCTTGTCCTTGAGCGCATTAGAAGTGAGCTTCGGATCGATTTTCACCAGGCGCAGCGACTTGGAACGCAGCAGGGGCAGCACCTGCGAGTCGAAGGAGAAGTCATCGATCACGACCCAGGCGCCGACCTTGTCGCACTGCGTGATGAAACGCTCGACCTGGGCGCGGCGCTGCGTGCACAGCGCCTCGGCGATCTCGAAGCCGATGCTGTCGGCGGCGATGCCGTGGGTGTTGAGCACCGCGGCCATCTTCTGCGCGAAGCGCTCATCCTCGAGCGTCGCTATGGACAGGTTGACGGTGAAGCTGGTCGGCTGCGAGTTCCAGGAGGCTCGGTGCGCGGCCAGCCAGCCGAGCAGTCGCTGCAGTACCTGAGCGTCGAAGGCCGCCGGATCGCGCTGCGGCGTCGCAGCGCGCGACAGCACCTGATCGCGGCGCGTCTGGCCCCCGGCGCGCAGCTTCGCGAACGGCAGCAGCTCGAGCATGAGGTTCGGGTCGTTAACCGTAGTCGGGCTCGCCGCGCTCGGCGCCACGGCGGCTGGCGGCGGCGCTGCGGCACGCAGGGGGCGCTGACGCGCGCCGCCGGGGCTACGGGAGAGGGTACAGGCGCTGCGGCGGGGGACGGGGCGAACGCGGCCGGTGCGGGGCGCGCCCGGCGCGGGCGGCCGGCCCTCTGGGCGGCGGCGGCTCGAAATCCAGCTCCGCCATCTGGATCGATTCTGCCGGCCCGGCGTGCGTGTCCTCGAGTCGAGAACAACGGGCTCTGGGCGGGCGGGCTTGAGGGGGGCCATGACGGGTGTTTCCGGCGTGGCCCGGGCGGCGGCACCTCGGGGAGGGGGATCAAACTGCAGGATGTCGTCGATCTCCTCGGCGGAGATTGCCTGGGGAGGCGCGGCAGCTGCGACTGTTACCGGTGTGGGAGCGGGTGCTACCGGCGCGCGCGCCGCGGGCGGCATCAGGGCATCGACTGCCTCGGCGAGTCGGCCTCCTCGTTCCAGCTGCAGCACCGGCACGCGGGCGGTGCCGCCGCTGCGCAGATCGGCGGGCCTCAGCAGCACGGCGAGGCGCTGCATGATCGCGCGCACGGGAGTCGCCATCATGCGCTCGAGCGTGTAGTCTCCGACGGACTTGCGGTCGGCGAGGATCATCGCGATGCCGACCGGCGCGCCGCTCGGGGAGCGCACCGGCAGGAACAGCGCCAGGCGGCCATCCTCGAGGCCCATCTCGTGGCACGGCAGCGAGGTGTCGGCGGTGAGCAGGGTCAGGGCCTCGACCACGAGGCTGTGCTCGTCGGGTCCGAGCGCGCCCTCGGACAGCCACAGCACGTTCGCCTCGTGATCGCACAGCGAGACGGACTGCAGGCGCCGCGTGGGCAGCACTTCGCGCAGCTGCTGGCCGAGAGCTTCCACCGTGAGCGGGCCGCTCGGGGCGGCAGCCGGGGCCGTTGCGGGTGCAGCGGCAGCCGCTGTGGAAGTGCGCTTGGCAGCAGATTTGAAGAACAAGTGTTTTTCCCCGCCCTGAGAGAGAAGTGCGCGCGCGCCCGCGAGCGCCCGGCTTAAGAATAAGAGTGGCAGTGCGCCGTCCGTGGCGCCGTGAATTCCCTCGCGTTCTGTTCGCGAATAGGCGACAAAAATGCTGCCGCCATTTGTCATATTCGACTACATCTCGCGGCCACCGCCGATGAAGTCCTTCTTGCCCAGATCCACGCCGTTGTGACGCAGGATTGCGTAGGCGGTGGTCACGTGGAAGAACACGTTCGGAATTGCCCAGGTCTCGAGGAATGCGAGTCCCTTGATCGAGCGTCGCTCGCCGGCCGGCACCTTGATGTCGCGTGTCTCGGCGCGCTCGAAGGCGCCCGGCGGCAGGCTCTTCAGGTAATCGATGGTCTTGGCCAGACGCGCGCGCAGCTGCTCGATGTTGGTCTCGGTGTCCTCGAAGCGTGGTGGCTCCACGGCGGCCAGGCGCGACACGGAGTTCTTGGCGATGTCGCCGGCGATCTGGATCTGACGGGTGAGCGGCGGCGTGTCCGGCGACAGGCGCGCATTGAGGAACACCGCCGGCTCGATCTTGCGGGTCGCGGCGTTTTTCGCGGCGCGGTCGAGCACCCACGACAGGTTGCCGAGGATGTTGCTGAATAGGTCGACCGAGAAGGCGTGCATGGGATTTTTCATGGCTGGGTTTCCGTTTGGATGACCTCGGGGCGCCGATTCTAGACCGTGGGGTCTGGCGCGTCTGCCTCCCAGGTGAAACAATATGGTCCCTCTAATGGGGATTGAGACTGTCATGAATCTGATCTGGACTCCCGCGCAGCTTGCGATGCTTGCGAAGGTCGTGGATCTGAACGGATTCTCCGCCGCCGCCCGGGCGCTCGGGGTGCCTAAGGCAGCCGTCAGCCGCGCGATGGCCGACCTTGAGAAGCACTCGGAGTGCGAGTGCTCGAGCGCACCACGCGGCGCGTGGCGCTGACGGCTGCCGGCAGAGCTCCTCTATCCGCACGCCCGTCGCGTGGCCGAGGAGGCCGATGCGGCGCGCGCGCAATCGGGCGCCTGCATTGCCCCGATGCACGTCCGCTGCGGGTGGCCGCGGATCCAACTTACGGACGAGTACTGCTCTCCCCCCTGGTGCCGCGCTTCCTCGAGGCTTTCGCGCACGTGCCGCTCGAGGTCGCGCTCGATGCCAGCAGCTGGCCGAGGGCGACTGGGATGTCGCGATCCGCCCCGACCGCCGCCGACGCCGGACTGACGCAGCGCCTGCTCGGCGCGCCACCGGCGCTCCTGTGCGCGACGCCCGCCTACCTGCAGCAGCGCGGCACGCCGGAGCGCCCCGATGACCTGCGCGCTCACGACCTCTTGACGCCCGACGCCGCCGAGCTCCCCGAGTTCCGTCTGCAGCTGGCGCGCGGCGCGCAGCGCGCCGAAGTGCGGCTCGCGCCGAAGCTCGCGGTCAATGATCCGGCGGTGCTGCACGCGGCGACCGCCGCGGGCTTGGGGATTGGCCTGCTGCCGGAGTTTTTGTGCCGGCAGGGATTGGCCACCGGGCGCCTGAAGGCGGTGCTTCAGGACTGGTCCGTCCCGCCGGCTTCGGCGCTCTACGCGCTATATCCGCCGCAGCTCGAGTCGGACGCGCGCGCCCAGCAGTTCGTGGACTTCCTCGCCGCGAACATCGTGCCGGCACTCGCATTGCCGGCCGCGCGCGCCGCCACGCACTAAGGTAAAAAGCGCCTCCGCCGCCCCAAGCCCCGCTGCGCGTTTGCCGCCAAAACCTGTACCAAAGGGTTACCGGCCGGTAAGCACGGGGCGGACGGGCTAAACTTACGCGTTGCCCGTCCCGTCCGGCATCGCGGCTGTGCGGGCGGTGAGGATTCAGGAAGGACCGACCATGTACCGTGCGCCACTGCGAGAGATGCGCTTCGTGCTGCAGGATCTCCTCGGCGGTGCGGCGCGGCTTGCCGCACCGCAGCTCGCCGACTACTCCGATGACCTCGCGCAGTCGGTGCTCGAAGAGGCCGCACGATTCGCGCAGGACGTGCTCGAGCCCCTAACCGTCCCGGGGACCAGAGCGGCGCGAGCTGGACCCCGAAGGGGTCACCGCAGCGCCGGGCTTCGGCGAGGCGTACGGGCAGTTCGTCGCCGGCGGCTGGCCAGCACTCGGGGCGGCCCCGAGTTCGGCGGCACGAGCGTGCCGCGTATGCTGATCACCGCGGTCCAGGAGTTCTGGGGCTCGGCAAACCTAGCCTTCAAGCTGTGCCCGATGCTCACGCAGGCGGCGTGCATGCGCTTGAGCTATCGGCTCGCAGGCGCAAAAGGAGCGCTACCTGCCAAAAATGGTTAGCGGGGAGTGGACCGGCACCATGGTGCTCACCGAGCCGCAGGCCGGCTCGGACCTCGGCCAGATGCGCACGCGGGCCGTCACCGGAGGGTGATCACTATCGGCTCTCGGGGCAGAAGATCTTCATTACCTGGGGCGATCATGACTCACCCCCAACACCATCCACCTGCTCCTGGCGCGCATCGATGGCGCGCCCGCCGGGAGTACGCGGCATCTCGCTCTTCATCGTGCCGAAGTTCCTGGTCGAAGCGGACGGTTCGCTCGGCGAACGCAACGAGGTGCGCTGCGTGTCCATCGAGCACAAGCTCGGCATCCACGCGAGCCCCACCTGCGTCTCGCCTTCGGCGAGCGCAAGGGCGCCGTTGGCACCTGGTCGGGGAGCCCAGGCGGGGGCTCGAGTACATGTTCATCATGATGAACAGCGCCCGGCTCTCGGTTGGCCCGAGGGTTTCGCGGTCGCGAGCGCGCCCTGCAGCAGGCGCCCGAATGGGCGCGCACGCGCGTGCAGGGCAAGCCGCCGGTGGCGACAGCGGCAGGCCGCGGTGCCGATCATTCATCACCCCGACGTCGGCGGATGCTGCTGAGATGAAGGCGAGCGTCGAGGCGTTGCGGGCGCTCGCGCTCTACACGGCCCTGCAGTTCGACTCGCCGCGTATCACCGCGATGCACCGGCGCGCGCCGCCGCCGCAGGCCCGCGGCGATCTCCTCATCCCGATCGTCAAGGGCTGGTCCACCGAGGTCGGCATCGAGGTCGCAGCGATTGGCATCCAGGTGCACGGTGGCATGGGCTTCATCGAGGAGACCGGTGCCGCGCAGTACCTGCGCGACGTGCGCATTACGGCGATCTACGAGGGCACGACCGGCATCCAGTCGAACGATCTGATCGGCCGCAAGCTCGGCCGCGATGGCGGCGCGGCCATGGTGGCGCTGCTGAAGGACATGGAGCAGGAGCTTCAGCGTCTCACGCCCGGCGATGCCGCCGCGCGGCAGGCCCGCCAGTCGGCGCTGGAAGCGGTGGGCGTGCTCGCGCAGGCGACCCACTCACTGCTGAGCAGCCTGAGCACGCGGCCCCATGCCGCCATGGCAGTCTCGGTGCCGTATCTGAAGCTGTGCGGCTACGTCATGGGCGGCTGGCTCTGGCGCGCGCCGCGGACCTGGCCGCGGCGCAGCTCGATGGCGCGGAGGCTGAGTTTTATGCCGCGAAGCTGCGCACCGCCACCTTCTACGCCGCGCAGGTGCTGCCGGTCGCGCTCGCTCTGGCGCGCGTGGTGGGAGCGGGCGGCGCGAGCGTGGTCGAGACCGACGCCGCCCTCATCTAGGCTCCAACCCGGCCCGCGCCAGTCTGCGAAGGCGGGCGAATGACCGCTGCGTCCTGCGCGCGGGGGACGCTCCCCTGGACCGATGTGAACTGCCTGGACGCCCCGAGTGAGCGCGGTGGCCGTGACCACGCTCGCGCATGCGGCGCCGGGCGGCGTCGCTCATCCGCCGCACGATTCCCTGAAGCGGCGAGAAACTACGGCGTCAGCGTCCGTCCCAGGCAAACTCGATGCGGCAGCCGCCCGGCTCGCGGATCATCGCGTGCCATTTCGGGCCGGCGCCCGAGAGCTGCGGCGCAAACTCCACTACCACGCCCGGCCAAGCCGCGACGCGCGCGTGCAGCGCATCGAGCGCGGCTCGCCCTGGCACCTTCAGCGCCAGATGATGCAGACCGATGTTGCGCCGCCGGTCAAACGCGACGCTGGTCGCTGGATCGGCGACCTGCCACAGCGTGATGCGCGTGTGGCCGTCGCTCACGAAGGCGGCCGGATAGTCCGGCCGCTCGCCCACGAGCTGCCAGCCGAGCCCGTCGATGAAGAACGCGCGCGGGCGGCAAGATCGGCCACCGCGAGTCCGACGTGGTCCACGCCGGTGGTGAGTGCCGCGACCTTATCCTGCATGGCTAGTTCCTCATCTGCGATGACGCCGGGGAGCGCAGCGCCAGGCGCCGGGGCTCATTGAGGTTCTCGAGGAACGCGCGCCGCTGGTGCGGCGTGAGCGCGGCCCAGTCGACCTTCGCCACGTGAGTGCGTCGCAGCGCGTATCGGTAATCGCGGCCACGGCGCGGCTCGCGCCGCGCAGCTGCGACGCCAGGCGCGTGGTGCGGCCCCGATGCAGCAGGTCGGCGACGGCCGCCGCCACCGCGGCGTCGCGCGTGAGGTCGCTGTGCGCCACCCGGGCGTAGAGGCTGCGCGCACCGGGCAGCTGCGCACTCACCGTCGGCACCGTGCCATCGCCGTGGCGGGTGAGCGTGTACACGAACTGCCCGCCGCGCCGACGCACCGCGGTCACGGTCTCCTGGCCGACGCCGGCCACGACCGTGAAGCGCGCGTCCGCCGGTGCCAGTGCCGCCTGCGTGGCGCGCGCGGCCGCGAGTAGCGTGGCGCGTGCTGCGGCCCGGAGCGAGGCCACTGCGCCGGATCAAACAGGTCGAGGCCGGCGGCGCGCGGCAGCATATCGTAGAGATCGGGAAGCTGCTGAAGACCTCGCGCGTGAGTCTTCGCGGAGCGCGCGCCGTCGAGCCGCGCCACCTTGCGCACCACGGCGTAGGTACCGCGCAGCGCCTGTACCACGGCAAAGGAGCCTTCGTTGGGCGTACCGAGCAGCACCACGCGCCCCACGTGCGGCACGTCCGGCTGCGCCAGTGCTGCGCGTGCCACGAGCCCGCCCATGCTGTGCGCGACGATGGCAAGCGGGGCGCCCGCGAGCGCGCGCAGCCGTGCGGCGAGACCGCGCCCAAGCTCGTTCACCGGCAGCCGCCAGTCGTAGTCGTGCATCTGCACCGCAAAGCCGCGCGCACGCAGCTGCAGCTTCAGGCGCAGGTACGAGAACAGCACCACTCCGAGCGGCACGACCGGTACGGTCCTGGCAGCCGCAGCGCCGCGAGGCGCCCGAGCTGTATGTCGACCGGGTCGATAGACGATGTCGTGGGGGAGCGGTGCGGCGCGCGCAGGCCGAGCTGCGAGCCCATGATGCCGGGTACCAGGAGCACCGTGGAGCGGCGCGCGGGCGGGCGCGCGCCGCACGCCTGTGCCAGGGCGCGCAGCTCACGGACCCGGCCGTCCCGAAGTAGGTGATCAGCTCCTCGGCGTGCGCGTCGCGCGCGAGCCAGCGCTCGATCTGCCGGTCGCTCCAGGCGCAGCGATCGTAGGGCGTGACGTGTTCGCGCGGTGCGTCCGCGCCCCGGCGTGCTCCTTCGGCGCTGAGCGGCCGCACGTGCGCCGTCACGGCGAGCGTGCCGCCCCCTTGAGGAGGAACACCAGCGGCACCGCATCGCCGGGCTTCAGGCCCGGGCTGAGGTCGTGCAGCATCACGTGCAGACCCCCGGGCGCGAAGCGCAGGGTCGCTCCCGGGGCGAGGATCAGCTCCTCGCGGGCGCGCATGGTGGATTGCGTGCCGATCAGCCGCGTCTCGTGGATCATCGCCATGCTGGCGAGCGCTGAGCGCACCCCCACGATGCTGACCGGCTCGCTGCCGCCGTTGTGCAGTGTACGGTCGGCTGCCGCCACCTCGGTTGCCGGGGTGGCGCCCGCCCAGGCATCGCTCGCCACCAGTGCCGGTGGCATCGCCCACACCAGCGCCGCGGCGGTGACAGCAAGACAGGTGGCCAGGATCGCAGAGGTCTTCAAGCGGGCATCCGATGCGCGCGGGTTGGCGGGCAGTGTGCTGCAATTATGCCAGACACCCCGAAGTGCGACCGACTATCATGCCGACACCCCGCGAGCGCACCCGTCATGCAAGATCGTCGCAGCGCCTCCGAAGTCACCGCGTTGCTGGCACTGTTTGCCGGCGCGCTGGCGATCGGCAGTTTGGGGTCTTCGTGCGGCTGTCCGAGACCGGACCTACGGCGACGGCCTTCTGGCGCGGCGCTTTTGCGCTGCCGCTGCTTGCGCCTGTGGGCCTGGCTCGAACGCCGCCGCGAAAGTGGGCCGCGCGCCTCGCTGCGCGAGCGCCACGTTTCCTGTGGGCGGGCGTGTTCTTTGCCGGCGACCTGCTCCTGTGGCACTGGTCGCTGCTGCTCACCTCCATCGCCGCCTCCACGCTTCGAGGCCAACTGCGCGCCGATCCTCGTGACGCTGTTCGCGTGGCTGCTGTTGGGGTGAGCGTCCGAAGCCCGCCTTCCTCGCCGCGACCGCGCTCGCCTTCGGGGGCATGCTGCTGATCCTCGCCCGCCAAGCTGGGCGCCGGCTCGTCCGGACACGCGCTGCTCGGGGACGCGCTCGGCTTTGGCACCGCCTCGCTTCTACGCCGGCTACCTCATGGTGGTCTCGCGCCTGCGCGCACACCATGGCACCGGCATCGTCATGCTCGCGAGCACCGCGGTGTTCACGGTGATCCTGCTGCCGCTCGCGCTGCTGCAGAAGTTCCTGCCGGTGACCGCGCCCGGCTGGTGGCTGCTCGTCGGGTGCACGGTCACGGCGCAGGTGCTCGGGCAAGGGCTCATCACCTTCGCCTTCGCGAAGCTGCCGGCTACATTCGGCGCCGTCGGGTTGTACGCGCAGGTCATCGCGGCCGCCGCGTATGCGTGGCTGCTGCTGGGGAACGTCTGGCGCCGGTGCAGATCCTCGGCGCCGTGGTGGTGCTCATCGCCATCGCGTTCGCGCGCAGCGTGCGGCGCAGCCCGGCGGCGGCGCCACGCAACCCGGCCGCGGCCTAGGCAAGGCGCGCGTCCAGCCGGTTCGAGCACCGGCCACCAGAGCGAGTCGCGATGACGCTCGGAGAAGAAGCCGTGGTGGCCGATGCGCCGCACGCCGACCTCCTCAGGCTGCGTCCAGCGCTCCTCGATCTGCGCTCCCCGGTAGGACTGCAAAAGCGCCGCCACCGCTCGCGGGGTCGCGATCGGGTCGTCCGTGAATCCCCAGCTTGAGCAGCGGCCCCTCTACCGCCTCGAAGCGGGTCGCCGCGAGATCCGCATCGAGCTGCGGTCCGTACGCGGCAGCACTCAGGCACCAGCGCCGCCATTGCAGGAACACCTGTGGCGGCAGTGATTCGCCGCGCCACAGGATGCCGCGCGGCACGTAGCCCAGGCGGCGCAGCATGAGGGGCCCGTAGAGCTTCCAGAAGGCGAGTGCCTGGTAACGGAACGGGAAGCGCTGGCGGCGCCAGTAGCCAGTGGAGGTGGCGATCATCACGTGGGCGCGGGCACGCCCGGCGTTGGGCATTGCCCCGATCAGCTGCCCGCCCACGCTGTGACCGAGCGTTGCCGCGGGCAGCGCCGGGAAGCGTTCGGTGAGCCAGTCGAGCGCTGCGGACATGTCAAGGCGTCCCCACTCGCTCATGCGCGCCGGGTCCGCCTCCAGGCCGCTGCGCGGAGGTTCCCATGCCGCGGTAGTCATCGAGAGGACCTCGTGGCCACGCCCGCACGCGTAGCGGGCGAACTTCAGATAGAACCCGCACAGCAGGCCGGTGGCGCAGTTGATGACGAGCGCGCCGCGCGCCGCGTCGCCGCTGAGCAGATGCCCATGTAGCGGGCGCCCGTCAGCGGCGATGAAATTGACCGCCGCGGGTGGGCCGGCCGCTGCGCTCACCGCGCGTGCTCGCCGATCACCTTGCACAGCGCATCGATCGCAGCACCCCGCAGGGGGTCTGCGCCACAGGGCGCCTGGGGTGGCGCACCGGAACGGGCTTGGCGAAGGGCCGTACAGCACCACACCACGGGCGTTGCGGTAGGCGCCGTGGACAGCCAGCTCCGGCACAGTGTCATGCCGGCTCCGGTGGCCACCATCTGCCGCAACGTCTCGAGGCTCGTGGCGCGAAAATCCTGCTTCTCGTGCACGCCGCGCGGCTGCAGACCTCCAGCGCCTGATCGCGCAGGCAATGCCCGTCCTCCAGCAGCAGCAGCGTCTCGCCGTGGAGGTCCTCGGCGCGTACCTGTCGCGTGCGGCCAGCCGGTGCGCCGGGCAGCGCTACGATGAACGGCTCCGCGGTACAGCGCGCGCGTCGCAGCCCTCGGTATCACCGGCAAGGCGAGGATGCCCACGTCGATTTCGCCGTTGTGCAGCCGCTCGAGCATCGGCTCGTCTGATACTCGTAGAGCCGCAGCTCCAGCTGGGCAGGGCCTTGCGGATCTTGAGCGCGACCAGCGGCAGCAGGTAGGGGCCGATCGTGGGCAGCAGCGCCACCCGCAGCCGGCCGGCGAGGGATCGCGCCGGTTGTGCCAGCTGACGATCGTCGGCGCCTCGAGCATGGCCGGGCGCGCTTGATGATTTCCTCGCCGGCCCGGTCAGCGACACGCTCTCGGCCGCCGTTCGATCAGCTGCACGCCCAGATACAGCTCGAGCTTCGCAGCTGCGCCGACAGCGTGGGCTGGCTGACAAAGCATTTGCGCGGCGGCGCGCCCGAAATGGCGCGTGTCGGCCACGGCGACCAGGTAGCGCAGGTCCTTGAGCTTCACATCGGTCATGGGATCTCGATATATAGCATCTATCGATCATTATAAGTCAATCGATTGGACTATGGAACAGGAGAGCCGCAGCATGCCCGTACGAGACCGGTGGAAGGGCAGGCCGGAGAAACAATCCCCGCTCATGTTTCAGGCGATTGGCATATGTTTCCGCGAAATTCCCCCTTTACCGGCGTCGTTTCGAACGACCCCGCCAAGGCGTTCCAGCCTTTTACCAACGCCGAGTTCCAGGCCGGCAAGTGGCAGGTCGTGTTCTTCTGGCCGAAGGACTTCACCTTCGTCTGCCCGACCGAGATCGCCGAGTTCGGCAAGCTCAACAGCGAGTTCGCCGACCGTGACGCGCAGGTCCTCGGCGGCAGCATCGACAACGAGTTCGTCCACCTCGCCTGGCGCAACGAGCAGGAGGAGCTGAGAACCTGCCCTTCCCGATGCTCTCGGACATCAAGCGCGAGCTCACGCCGCGCTCGGTGTGCTGGACGAGGAAGCCGGCGTCGCGCAGCGCGCGACCTTCATCGTCGACCCGCACGGCGTGATCCGCTTCGTCTATGTGACCGACCTGTCGGTCGGCCGCAACGTCGACGAGGTCCTGCGCGTGCTCGACGCGCTGCAGACCGACGAGCTGTGCCCCTGCAACTGGCAGAAGGGCGAGGACACCCTCAAGGCAGCCTAATCATTGACACGCACCACTCTGGACGTGATCCGCGATGGGATCCCGGACTATGCGCGCGACCTCAAGCTCAATCTGGGCAGCGTGCTGACGACCGCGGGCGCCCCGGGCCTGAACGAGCCGCAGATCTGGGCGGTAGCGCTCGGCATCAGCATCGCCTCGCGCAACCTCGCGTTCACGCGCGGTATCGAGGCGCGCGCGGCGCGCCATCTGGACGCGGCCCACCTGCAGGCCGCCCGGCCGCGGCCGCCATCATGGGGATGAACAACATCTATTACCGCTTTCTGCATCTGGTCGAAGACGCCGAGTACCAGAGCATGCCGGCGCGGCTGCGGATGAACATCCTTGCCAACCCCGGTATCGACAAGCTCGACTTCGAGCTGCTGTCGCTTGCGGTGTCGGCGGTCAATGGCTGCGGGCTGTGCGTCGGCTCGCACGAGCGAAGCTGCGCCAGCATGGCTTCACGCGCGAGATGATCCAGAGCGCGGTGCGCATCGCCGCCACCGTGCACGCGGTGGCCGGCGCACGCTCGCGAGCATCAGTGGCGGAACGCGAGGGGGCCCGCCTGCCGGGCGGCCTGAGGGAGCCGGCGGTGCCATACGCCCGCGCCTTCAGCTCAGCGCCACGTACAGCTGCCCGTCCCAGCTGCCGAAGTAGAGCGTGTCGCATCGAGCGCCAGGCGAGGGACAGCACCGCTCCCACGCTCATCATGCGGTCGACGCCGATGATGAGGGAGTCATAGAAGGAGTCGCTCGCCGCCGCGTGATGGTCGGGCGTGCCGTCCGCTTTTTATGGTGAGCGCGGCGGCGTTGGCCGAGGGCGCCGTCCCGTGGCGAAGCTCCAG
>CAWAGK010000017.1:0-263684 GCA_963781685.1 uncultured Actinomycetota bacterium | reverse complement strand
CATGGATCTCGTCGTCCGGGATACCGCTGAACTCGACGTATCGCTGGCCCTCGCCGGCCGGGGTAGCGGTGCCGATGACCGGGACGGCGACGCCGCGGTTCCGGTTCGAGGAGGTATGTGCGACTCCCGTGTTCCCGCAGGACACCCGCAACTCGGCGGTCGCCGGCCGGGCGAGCCTCACCAATCCCCAAGGTCAATGGCAGTTGCAGGCCCAAGTCCTGCATTGGCGCGGCGACACCGCGCGCGGTGGCCAGAGCGCGTCGTCGGTCCTCGGTGTCGCCGCGGCGGCGCTGCGCGGTTGCCAGCTGGGCGCGGCTGGGGAGTCGCCATGGGTCACCACCGACGAGCCCAATCGACTGGCCGCGGTGATCAGCGGACCGGTGATCATGCACACCTACCTGGTCGCCCGGCCGGAAAACAGCACCATCAGCGAACTGACGTTGTGGTCTTCGGAGCCGCCGCAGGTGCCCTGGCCGGTGATCTCCGACGCCCAGGTTCTGGACGCTATGAGTGCGCCGGTATGCGCGGCCTACATCGGCTCGTGCTAACAGGGCGGTAGCGGTATCGACCGGTAGAGTTGGGCCGAGCAAACACCGATCAGTAGGAGGAGCGCGGGTGGCCCGGGTGGTTGTGCACGTGATGCCCAAGGCTCAGATTCTCGACCCGCAGGGTCAGGCGATCGTCGGTGCATTGGGGCGGCTTGGGCATGCTGGCATCTCAGATGTGCGGCAGGGCAAGCGGTTTGAACTCGAAGTCGACGACAGCATCGACGATTCGGCACTCGCGGAGATCGCCGAGTCGTTGTTGGCGAACACGGTGATCGAAGACTGGACAGTAAGCCGGGAACCGCAGTGACGACCCGCATCGGCGTCATCACCTTTCCGGGCACGCTCGACGACGTGGACGCCGCTCGGGCGGTACGGGTCGTCGGCGCCGAAGCGGTGAGCTTGTGGCATGCCGACGCCGACCTCAAGGGCGTCGAGGCGGTGGTGGTGCCGGGCGGCTTCTCTTACGGCGATTATCTGCGGTGCGGTGCGATCGCCAGGTTTGCCCCGGTGATGGGTGAAGTCATCGCGGCAGCCGGACGTGGGTTACCGGTTTTGGGGATTTGCAACGGTTTTCAGGTGTTATGCGAGGCCGGGTTGCTACCCGGCGCGCTACCCGAAACGCCGGACTGCATTTCGTCTGCCGCGATGTGTGGCTGCGGGTGGCGTCGACGGCGACGGCGTGGACGTCGCGGTTCGACTCCGACGCCGACCTGCTGATCCCGTTGAAGTCGGGTGAAGGCCGCTACGTGGCGTCCGCCGACGTGCTCGACGAGTTGGAAGGCGAAGGCCGAGTGGTATTCCGCTACCACGACAACCCGAACGGCTCGCTGCGCGACATCGCGGGTATCAGCTCGGCCAACGGCCGTGTTGTCGGGCTGATGCCGCACCCCGAGCATGCGATCGAGGCGTTGACCGGGCCGTCCGACGACGGGCTCGGTTTGTTCTATTCCGCACTGGACGCTGTTCTCGCCGCGTCGTGACGGTAGCGGTCAGCGCAACGCGTGCTCAGCCGCCAGATCCAGCCCGCTTTGGTCTGAAAGGCCCGCAGCACTGCGTAATTCGGCGAAGGCCTCAATGAGCGCGTCGGTTGCTTCATGCGGATCGTTGAAGGTCTGGTCGTCGGTGAGCACCGCCACGCCGAGCTGGTCGACGTAGCTCCAGACGGTGATGTTGACCGGGGCGCCGGGGGAGAGCACGCCGGTCGAGTAAATCTCGCTGACCGGGGCGCCGCCGAAGTGGCCGCGCTCGCGCGGCCCGGGCACGCTGGAGACGGCCACGTTCATCATCTTGTTCGGCGCGTCGCGATGGCCCAACCACCGAAATGCCGCCGGGGCAATCGCCGTCGGCAGATAGGCCATCAGCTGGCCGTAGAGGCGTGGGCCGAGGATTTCGTGGTCTTCCTTCGCGATCCGGGTTGCCAGCGACACCAGCCGCGCCCGCTCGGTGGGGTTGGCGACGTGTACCGGCAACGAAATCGACAGACCGCTGATCTCATTGCCGGTGATCCGGTCGGACCTGTCGGTGGCGGTGGGTACCGACGCGATGATCGGACGGTCGGCTTGGCCGTCGTAGCGTAACAACAGCTTTCGCAATCCACCCGCGGCTGTCGCCAGCACGAGGTCGTTCATCGTGATGCCCAACGCCTTTGCGGTCGCTTTCACATCGGCCAGCCGCAACGCGGCGGTGGCGAACCGCCGCTGCGGCGACACCACGTGATTGAGGAAGGTCGGTGGCGCGTCGAATGCGGCGGCCATATCCGGATGATCGCCGCGCTCTTCTGGAGCGGCGGCGCACCCGGGAAAACCCGACCGTGGCGTCTCGCAGCAGCCCGGGGAGCTCGGCGATTTGCCGGACGTGATCGCGTCCGGCGGCGCGCAGCAGATCAGCGGTTGTCGGTTCCAGGCCGGCGTCGTCGTTGTCGCGCTCATCCGTCGGCCCATCCTCGATGTCCATCGCGCGCGCCAACAGGTTGACCGAGGCCACGCCATCGGCCAGCGCGTGATGCACCTTGCCGATCACAGCGAACCGATCCCCGGCCAGACCCTCGGCGAAATGAAACTCCCAGAGCGGGCGGCTCCGGTCGAGGGGCGTGGAAGCGACCTCGCCGATGACGTGGTCGAGTTCTCGCCGCCCGCCGGGCGCCGGCACCTGCACCCGCCGGAGGTGGTAATCCAGGTCGACCTCGCAGTTCTCCAGCCACATCGGGTGATGCAGCCGCCACGGGATGTCGACGAGTTTGTACCGCAACGGATCCAGCAGATGCAGCCGGCGCTGCAGATGGCGCCGAAAAGCCTCGTAGTTGAACTCGCCGTCGCAGGCCACTCTGTTGGAGGCGTCGATGACCGCCACCTTCAGCGTGTGCGTGTGCAGGTTCGGCGTCTCGCTGTAGAGCAGCATGGCGTCCATGCCGTTGAGTCTTTTCACGCGCCACCTGCCTTTGACAGCCTCGTGCGACGACCCACCGACAGGTCCATGCAAGCACTTATGACGTGGGGGTTTCGGCGGATTCGCCGATTCAGCCCAGGACGGGGAACCGCCGCTGGCGGGCCAGGCGGTTGAGCGCGGTCTGCATCACCGAGCGGACGTGAGCGTCGACCTCCTCGATATCGGGGTCGTCCCCGAAGCGGGCGGCGACGTCGATCGGTGGGAGCACCTCGGTCACGATCTTGGCGGGCAGCGGCAGGTTCGGCGGGACGATGACGCTCAGGCCGAACGGAAACCCGACGCTCATCGGGAGAATGTCCATCCGCGCCTTGGTCAGACCCAGCTTGCGCGCCAGCCAGTTGCCGCGCGTCAGGAACAGCTGGGTCTCCTGTCCCCCGATCGACACGGTCGGCACAATCGGCACACCGGCTTCGATGGCCGTCCGGACGTAGCCGGTGCGGCCGTTGAAGTCGATCGTGTTCTCGCTCAGTGTGGGCCGGTAGGAGTCGTAGTCACCGCCGGGGAATACCAGCACCACAGCACCCGAGTGCAACGCCTTGGCGGCGTTTTCCCGGCTGGCTTCGATGACTCCGGCGCGGCGCAGCCACCCGTCCAGCGGGCCGAGGAACACGCCGTAGTGCGCCAGCGTGTACACCGGGCGGTGGTAGCCGAAGGTGTCGTAGAAGGCCGAGGCGAAGATAAACACATCTGGTGTCATCATGCCGCCGGAGTGGTTGGACACCACCAACGCTCCGCCCGCCTCGGGGATGTTTGGCAGGCCACGCACCTCGGCGCGGAACCACCGGTTGACCACCGGCGCGACCACGTTGCGGAGCTGCTTGGTGAACGACGGATCCCACTTGGCGATCTCCTGATCCTCGGCCGCCGTGTCGCTCATCTTCCCCGCTGCCATGTCGAAGCATCGCTTGACCTGCGTATATGATACTCTCGTTTTTTGAGAATGTCATATCCGCATGTTTGCCGGGCTAACGCACGCAGGGGGAAGATGGCCGAAAAGGTCCTTGTCACTGGCGGTTTCGGACTGGTCGGATTGCAAACGGTGCGCAGGCTGGTCGCCGACGGGCACGATGTGGTCGCCACCGATCTCGGCACCGACGCCCAGCGCAAGGCGACCGCAGCGCTGCCCACCGGTGCGCGGGCCCGCTGGGCCGACCTCACCGACCCGGATGAGGTCAAGCGGCTGGTCGCCGAGGTGTCGCCGACGGCGATCGTCCACCTGGCCGCGGTGATCCCGCCGGCGATCTATCGCCACCCCGCACTGGGCCGTCGCGTCAACGTGGATGCGACCGTCGCACTGCTGCGCGCCGCCGAGTCACGCCCACATTCTCCGCGTTTCGTTCAGGCATCCAGCAACGCCGTGTACGGGGCACGCAATCCGCATCGACACCAGGGCCTGCTCCGCGCGGACTCCCCGTGCAAGCCGTCGGACCTCTACGGCGCGCACAAGGCCGAGGCCGAAGAGCATGTGGTGTCCTCGGATCTGGAGTGGGTGATCCTGCGCCTCGGCGGCGTGATCAGCGTCGAGCCCGGAGCGATGCCATTCACCGGAGACGCGCTGTTCTTCGAAAGTGCGCTTCCCATCGATGGGCGCCTGCACACTGTCGACGTCCGCGACGTCGCGGCTGCCTTCGCCGCGGCGACCACCGCCGATGTTGCCGGCGAAATCCTGTTGATCGGCGGTGACGAGTCGCACCTGCACCGGCAGAAAGACATCGGCCTGGCGCTGGCCGCAGCGCGGGGTCTGTCGAACGTTTTGCCCGCCGGCCGGCCCGGCGACCCTTACAGCGACGAAGACTGGTTCGTCACCGATTGGCTGGATACGGACCGGGCCCAGCAGGCGCTGTTCTTTCAGCATCATTCCTGGCCGGACATGCTCGCGGAGATGCACGCCGCCGCCGGTTGGCGACGCTACCCAATGCGCCTGGTCGGACCACTGGTCCGGCAGTTACTCAAACGCCGGGCCGCCTATCGAAATGCGCCGGGCCGCTACGCAGACCCCTGGGGCGCCATCCGGGCCGAGCTCGGTGACCCCCGCCCAGATCACGCCGACGAATCCCGATAGGCCTCAAGAAGTCTCAGCCACAGTTCGCTGATCGTCGGAAAGCACGGCACGGCGTGCCACAACCGGTCGATGGGCACCCGACCGGCGACCGCGATGGTGGCCGAGTGCAGTAGCTCGGAGACACCGGGGCCGACCATGGCCACACCGAGGCGTCGTCCCAGTTGCTCACATAGCGGCCCCGGCGCGGCGTGGGGAGACTTAGGACATGCCAGAACTGCAAGTGATCGCCCGCCATACGACCGTCGACGGTATGCGCGAGGCTGTCCTCGCCATCTTGCCCAAGCTCATTGAGGCCTCCCGAAAAGAACCGGGAAACCTTACCTTCGAGGCGTATCTCAACCTGGACGAGCCGAGAAGCTATGTGTTGTTGGAGCGTTACATCTCGCGCGCCGCATTCGCTGAGCACCGGGATAGCCCACATTTCAAAGACCTGATGCTAGGCCAGATCCTGCCCAAGCTGGAAAGCAGAGTGGTCGAGCAGTATGACGTCGCTGAAAGCGACGAAGGCCAGTCATGAGCTTCCGAGACCTGCACTACGCCGACCAGCCATTGCTCTTGCCCAACGCGTGGGATGTGTCCTCTGCGCTCGCGTTCTACGAGGCGGGGTATCGCGCGGTTGGTACCACCAGCTTCGGCGTCGCCGCGACCGCCGGGCATCCGGACGGCGGGCGCTCGAGCAAGGAGCCGACCAGCAGGTTGGTTTCGCAGCTTCGGAACTTACCGCTCTACGTCTCCGCCGACGTCGAGGATGGGTACGACGATGATCCCGAGGCGGTGGCCGACTACGTCGCGGGCCTTGGCGCGGCCGGCATCAACATCGAGGACAGCACGGACGAGAAATTGATCAGCCCGCACGCCCATGCCGCCAAAGTGGCTGCGATCAAGAAGCGTTCACCCGAAGTCTTCGTCAACGCCAGAGTCGACACCTACTGGCTCAATCAGGATGCCAACATCCCAGCCACGTTGAGCCGAGCCGAAGCCTACGTCGAGGCCGGTGCCGACGGGATATTCGTCCCGGGTGCCTCGGAGCCGTCCGACCTGCGGCAGCTGACCGCCGAGATTCCGGTTCCCGTCAATGTGCTTGTGGTGCCGCAGCTCAGCCTCGCCGAGTTGGCGGATTTGGGCGTGCGCCGGGTCAGCACCGGATCCCTGCCATATAGGGCCGCGATCGATGCGGCGGTCGAGGTCGCGGAAAACGTTCGCGACGGTGTTCCGCCGCGGGTGGCCACCGCCTACCCGGCGATGCAGGGGCGCTTGGTCGAGTTCGACCGCTTGAACCAGACCGGCTGACTATCCGGTGACACCCTCCAAGTCGAGCAGGGCCCGTTTGGCGGCCGGCCCCCCGCGGTAGCCGCCCAGGGCGCCGTCGGCGCGGACGACCCGATGGCAGGGCACCACGACCGGGATGGGATTGGTCGCGCAGGTCGTCCCGACGGCGCGAACGGCCTTGGGAGAACCCGAAAGTCGCGCCAGCGCGCCGTAGCTTGCAGTCGTGCCGTAGCCGACATCGACGGCCAGGTGGCCCAGGACCACACGCCGAAATCCTTTGGAGAGCTGCCAATCCAGCGGGACGTCGAAGGCGTGGCGGCGCCCGGAGAAATACTCGTCAAGCTGGCGCGCGACAGCGTCGAGCCGCGCCGGGGCGTGCAGCAGTCGGGAGCTGATCCGGTCCGAAAGGTTCTGCAGCACAGTGTCATGCCCCTCGCTGCTGAAGGCCACCCGCACCAGGCCGGCCGGTGTCGCGGCGATCAGCAGTGCGCCGACGGGCGAGTCGACCGTCCGGTAAGCGACGTCGAGAAGGCCGTCGCGGTCGGCCGCCGTTGCCAGCCGGGTGCGCAGGCGGGAGATGTCGTCGTCGTCCACCGGATAGAGCGCGGCGAGGTCAACTGTGGTCATGTTTGGGCTCCGATTTGTGTAGTGCGCCAACGTGGTTGTGCGCGTGGGCACGTCGCAGCGCGGCGATACCGTCGGCGGCCGCGCGCCGGGCGGCGGCGGCGCTGGTGTCGAGTAGCGCGGCGATCTCGGCGTAGGGCAGGCCGGCCAGGTAGTGGTAGGCCACCGCTTGACGTTGTTTGGTCGGCAACGCGGCGACCGACTCGGTCAGGTCAAGGTGACAATCGTCGGCGTGGTCGCGTGACGGCGTGTCCGGGGTGTCGGGGATCGGTATCGCCCGCCGGGACGTCGCGCGGTGGATGTCGATCGCTTTGCGGTGGGCGATGGTAACCAGCCACGCTTCGAGGTTGGCGTCGGCCGGTAGGTCGGGGTAGGCCTTCATCGCCGCCAAGAAGGTGTCCGACCAGGCGTCGTCGGCGTCGGCGTGGCCGAGGACCGCGCGTACCACCCGCAGCACGGTGGCCCCGTGCTGCGCGACAACCTTCTCGAATGGCGGCTTCATCACCGGCGGCTACCACAGCGGCTGAGGTGAGGCGGGTATCGCCTTTTCCAGCTCGAGCAAGTATCGCTTGCGGCCCAGGCCGCCGGCGTATCCGGTGAGTTTCCCGCCTGCTCCGACCACCCGATGGCAGGGGATCACGATCGACAGCGGATTGCTACCGACAAAGCCGCCGATGTCGCGCGGGCTGACGTCGCCGCCGACCCTGCCCGCCAGCTCCCCGTAAGTGGTGGTTTGGCCGTAGGGGATCTCGCCGAGCAGCTGCCAGACCTGTTGCGCCTGGTCGCTGCCGCGCGGGTTGAGCGGCAGGTCGAAATCGTGGCGCTCGCCGGCGAAGTACTCGGCCAGCTGGGCAATGGCCTCATCGAAGCCGTGATCGTTGCTCGATTCGACCCGCGGCCCGAAAGAATTCCGGTCCGGGCGGGTCCAATGGCCGGGGTAATACAGGCCGGTGAGGCCGTCGTTGTCGCGCACCAGCGTCAACGGTCCGATCGGTGAGTCGACGATGACGTGGCGAGTGGAAATCGTGGCGGCTGCGGTAGACATGGGGCTCCTCCGGAAGTCGTCGGAATTGCTATCTACTCGGTAGACGTCTGGTGTGCCCGGTTTGTGAGGTGCCGCGCGAACTCGCGCAGATCATTGGCGACGATCGTGGGCTGCGGCAGGTCGGCGATCGGGAGCGGCGCATTGCCGGGGCGGGTGATCAGCGCGCCGGTGAATCCGGCAGATTGCGCACCGATGGTGTCCCATACGTGGGCGGCCACCATCATGCATTCTTCTGGGGCCACCGCGAGTTCTTCGCATACGTAGCGGTATACCGTCGGCGCGGGTTTGAACGCGCGGCACGCCTCGACACTGAACGTCTGCTCGAAAAAGTGGGCGAGTCCGGCGTGTTCCAACGGGCTGGATCCAGCCGGATTGGGTGGCGAATTCGTCAGCGTGACCAGGCGAAACCCGTTGTCGCGCAGCGCTGTCAGCCCATCTTCGACGTCGGGGTGGGCTGGCATGGTCAGCATGCTGTCCTTCAGCGCGTTCAGGTCGTCGTCGGTGATGGCCAGGCGATGGGTGCTAGCCAGCATCTGCAGTAGTCCCTGGCCAAGGGTGAAGAAATCGACGTAATGCCCCGACAGCGTTGCGGTCATCGAGTACATGACAAGCTGATTGAACCACTCCCGCATCGCCTGCGGATCACCGAAGACCCGCTCGAAAAGTGGTGCCATGGATTCGATATCGATGAGCGTTTCGTTCACGTCGAACACCAGAACTGAAGGAGCCGCAGTCATCGTCTAATGATCCACTACCGCCGTGTCGATCCTTCGCAGCTCAGTCCATCACGACGACCATTTTTCCGCCGGCTTCACCGGCTTCCATGACGCGGTGCGCCTCGCGGATCTCGTCGAAGGTGAAGACGCGCTCCGGTGTTGCTTCGAGCCGGCCGTCGGCCACCTGGGCTGCGATGTCTTGCAGCGGCACATCGGACACCGGGAAGCCGGGGTTGCCGAACACGAAGCTGCCGAAGAAGGACCAATTCACCCCGCTTGCCATCCGCAGCAGCGGGTTGAAGTCGCCGATCGGGTCCAGGCCGCCCAGCCAGCCCGCCAGGCAGGCGGTGCCGCCGCGGCGAAGCATGTCCAGCGAGTCCAGGATGGTGCTGTTGCCGACCAAGTCGAGCACCGCGTCGATCTGCTTGGCTTCCGCGATGCTGGCAGCCAGCGTGCGCGACTCCAGCTCGACGCGCATCACGCCGAGTGCCTCCAGCATGCCGAAGCGCTCGGGCTTCCGCGCGGTGGCGATCACGTTGGCGCCGGCCGCGATCGCCATCTTGACCGCGGCCTGGCCGAACGATGAAGTGGCGCCGCGGATTACGATGGTTTGTCCCGCGGAGAGTTTGAGGTTGCGGAAAAGGCACGTCCAGGCGGTGGCAAAGGTTTCCGGCAGCGCGGCCAATTGTGACCAGGGCAGCTCGGACTCGATAAGGGCGACGTTGGCTGCGCGCACTCGGGTGTATTCGGCGTAGCTCCCGTTGATGGTTCGGCCGAGGCCGCCCATGAGCGCGGCCACCTTGGCTCCCACCGGGAACTCTCCGCCCGGACAGGAGTCGACGATGCCGACGCATTCGATGCCGCTGACTTCGGCGGCCTCTGCCCATTCCCCTCGGCGCATGTGCACCTCGGCGTGGTTGAGGCCGAATGCGCGGACCTTGATGACGACCTCGCCGTCCTTCGGTAGCGGCTTGGGGATCTCGGTGTAGACCAGGCTGTCGAGGCCGCCGAACTTCTCCAGCACGATTGCGCGCATGGTTTCGCCGCCCGCTTTTTCGCGTACTACCGCGGGCGCGGTGGGCAGGGCGGGCTGTGCGGACTCCGCGACGGACATGACGTGCCTTCCTTTCGTGTCGGCATATTGGGACAGTCTGCCCAGTATTATGGGTCAGGCAACCCAGAATGTCCATGGACCGGAGTCTGCGCCGTTCAGCCCTTGGTCTTGCGGCGAGAAGTCCCGCGGGGCTTGCGGGCTGCCGAGGTCGGTGCGAACGACCGCACATACTCGACTGCAGCGTTCACGGCTGCGCGCAGCGGTTCTGGGTCATTGGTGATGTACGTGACCAGGGCGCCGCCCTGATGCGCGGCGACCAGCGAGGCCGCCAGGTGTCGGGGGTCGGCGTCGGGACGCAGATCGCCGCGCCGGCGCATTTCGGTGAGTCCGGCGCGAAACAACTCGATCCATTGGTCGTAGCCGGCGGCGAGATCGTCGTGGATCTCGGCGTCGGCTTCGACCAACTCCCCTGCCAGCGAGCCGTATATGCATCCACCCTGACGGTAAACGGTGTTGATGTCGGCGATGTTCGCCTCGGCCCATGCTTGCAGCGCTTCGAGGCTGTCTAGGGCACCCAGCCGTGGCTGGCTGTGAAACTCCCGGACGTCGTCGCTGCGCGCGCTGATAACTTCGCGGGTCAGATCGCGTTTGTCGTGGAAATAGTGCGAGATCTGCGATCCGCTGACGGCCGCCGTGTTGCGCACCTCGTCGATGCTGGTGCCGGCAACGCCGCGGGCGAACATGAGCTTGGCCGCCACGTCGACGATGCGCGCCCGAGTCGCGCGTCCCTTGCGGGTAAACCGCACTGTGGCGTCGTCTGGCACGTTGCCGCCCCCTCTCGGCTCGGATCAGGCAGGTTGGGCGGCTTTGCGCCGACCGCGGGGACGCCGTGGCAGCCGGGGGACCCGCTCGGCGGGGTCGGTGGCGAACGTGCGCAAGTAGTTGACCGCGAAGCGCACGGCATCGGCGTGCGGCCACTCGGCCCGATAGCTGAAGGCCAACGTGGCGCCGCCCTGATGAGCGCTGACGATGACCAAGGCCAACTCTCGCGGGTCCGCGCGTGCGACCAGTACGCCGTGATCCTTCATCCGTTGGATCGCGTTCTGCAGCAACTCGATCCATTGTCGGTAGCCGGCCGCCAGCGTGTCGCGTGTTGCGGTGTCGGACTTGCCGAGTTGTCCGGCCAGCCCGTGGTAGGTGGGGGTACCGGAGTAGCCGATGCGTCGCAGATAACGCATGTTGAGATCGATCCAGCGCTCGAAGTCGTCGAGGGTATCGAGCGCACCAAGCCTGGGCTGGCGGTGAAAGTCCAGCACCACGTCGATCTGGCGTGCGACGACCGCGCGGATCAGCGCCCGCTTGTCGGTGAAATAGTGTGCGAGTTGCGAGCCGCTAACCGATGCGGCCTTGCGCAGAGCGTCCATGTTCAACGCCGAGAGACCGTCGCTGAGAATCAGCTCGGCGGCGACCTTCACAATCCGATCGCGGGTGGCGCGACCCTTGGCGGTCAAACGCCGGTCGTCTTGCAGGTCGGCATGAACCATAACGTCAGGTTAACGCCGTGCGTCGGCAATTATGGGACGTTCAACCCATACGAGTGCCGGGTGTGTCGTCAGGCAGCGGGATGCACTTTGGCCAGGAAGCCGCGGATCAGCCCGGCCACCTCGTCCAGCGCCGATTCCAGCAGGAAATGCCCGCCGTCGAGCAGGTGGATTTCGGCGTCGGGTAAGTCCTCGGCGAAAGCCTGCGCGCCGGCCGGACCGAATATCTCGTCGCCGCGGCCCCACACCGCCAACAGTGGCACCTTGCTGGCGCGGAAGTAGTCGTGCACACGGGGGTATTGGGGCGAGTTGGTGGCATAGTCACGCAACAGCTTGAGCTGCACTTCGTCGTTGCCGGGCCGCGAGATCAGCGCGTAGTCGTGATGCCAGGATTCCGGATTGACCAGCGTCTCGTCCGGCACGCCGGTGACGTATTGCCAGCGGGTGGCGTCCAAGGTGAGGAATTGCCGTACCGCGCCCTCGGTCTCGGCGGTCTGCTCGGTCTGATAGGCCGTGACCACCTTCCAGAAGCTCTCCACGAAGCCGGCGTCGTAAGCGTTTCCGCTCTGGCTGATGATCGCCGTGATCGCGGCCGGGTCGGCGAGCGCGAGCCGCCACCCAATCGGGGCGCCGTAGTCCTGCACGTAGATCGCGTACCGATCGATCTTCAGCGCGCGCAGCAGGCCGTGTGTCAGTGCGGTGAGAGCATCGAATGTGTAGTCGAACTGCTCCACCGGTGGCGCGTCGGAAAGGCCGAATCCCAGATGATCCGGCGCGATCACGTGGTAGCGATCAGCGAGCGCGGGAACCAAGTCCCGAAACATGTAGGAGCTGGTCGGAAAGCCGTGTAGCAGCACCAGCGCAGGCGCCTGCGGATCGCCGGCCTCCCGGAAGAACAGCTGGTGACCGTCGACGGTGAGGTAGCGGTGATGAACAGTCGACATAAGTCATTCCTCCTGAAGCCACGGGCCATAACGATTTCTGGGTTATACATCCCATTATGTGCCCGGTGCAAGTGCCGCGCAAGGGCTCGGGCGCGACGTCTTCGGTTTTGCGCGGCGTTGACCCTCGTGGCACTGTGTGGGCATAATTTGGGTTATCCAACCCATTCCGAGCAAGCGAGCCAAAGGAGTAGCTGTCGATGGGTAACGCGTTGCGGGATCAGACAGTGCTGGTGGTTGGCCGTGGCAGCGGGATCGCGCGCGCGATCACCCTGCTGGCGCGATCAGAGGGAGCCCGAGTCGTCGTCGCCGGACGGGACAAAGCCAAACTGGCCGGCGCCTACGACGACATCGACCCCGGGATCAGCGCTGAGCTCGTGGACATCACCGACGACGCGTCGATCGCCGCGCTCGCCGAGCGGGTGGGCCCTCTCGACCACGCGGTGTCGACCGCCTCGGCCCGGGCCCGCGGAAAACTGGCAGAACTGCAGCGTGACAACCTGCTGCAGTCGTTCGATACCAAGGTCATCGGGCCTACCATGCTGGCCAAATACCTTGCCCCGCAGATGAACCCGGGGGGATCGTTCGTTTTGTTCTCCGGAGTGCACGCCTTCAAGCACAACGTCGGCTATCTCGGAGTGGGTATCACCAACGGCGCTGTCGATTTCCTGACCCGCTGGCTGGCCGTCGAACTCGCCCCGATCAGGGTCAACGCGATTTCACCCGGCGTCATCGATACCGGCGCGTGGGACGCCATGGGCGAAGATGGCAAGCGGGACTACTTCGAACACATCGGTTCCCGCAACCCGGCGCGGCGCATCGGAACGCCGGACGACATCGCCGGCGCAGCGCTGTTCGCGATGACCAACACCTTCATGACCGGTATGACCCTGAAGGTCGACGGTGGGGAACCGCTGATCTAGCCCAATGCGATGCGTCAGTGCTCGTCGTAGTGCTCGTCGTGTGAAGCGTGCCGGCACCCGTCGTGCACATAGTCGACATGATCTCCGTGTGGCACGGCCACATGACCACAGCCGTCACCGTGGACGTGGTCGTGATCTTGATGCACGGCGTGGCGCGCCGGTTCGCATTCGTCGTAGTGACCGTCGTGCTGTCGGTGCAGGTGACCGTCGTGCACGTAGTCAACATGGTCGCCGTGCGGGATCGCGACGTGGCCGCATCCGTCACCGTGTACGTGGTCGTGATCAACGTGTTGGCTGTGAGCTGTGGTGGTCATTGTTTCTCGCCGCCGTTCCGACCGAATTTCGACCCGTAAGTCGCTGCCACGTCGCAATTTTAGTCCAGTCGGGCAGGCATTCCGGTGAACATTAAGCAGCCGGAAAGGTCACGCCGTTCTGCTAGGAGCGGCTAGGAGCTGAGGCAGACCGACGCTTCAGCGGTGTAGCACAGGAAAGTCAGCGTCTCCTGCAGGTACAACTGCACGGTGTCGGCGTCATGGGACAGGTATCCGATCGACGCGTCGGTGCCCAGTTGCAGGTCGAAGTCGCCGCCGCGGGTGGTGAGCACGAACGCACCGTCGATGGCTGGCGCCCAGATGATGTCGCCGTCGATCAGCCGGCGGATGTGCTCACGGATCGGATAGCCGTGTTCGGTTGTCTCACTGACTTTGGTGTAGGCGTCGGCGGACAGCAGCACCGTGTACGGGCCGTCGACACCTGCCAGTCGCAGCTCGGACAACGCCTGCGAGATGACGTCGGGAAAGCCGCCAACTTCCTTGGGAAATTTCAGCGGCTGGTTGGAGCTACAGCTACGGATACCGTCGATCGACGCGGCCTTATAACCCTCGAAGATGGCGTGGTCTTCGACGAACGCCAGCTTCTTGGCCGCCTCCTTGACCGGGTCCCAGTCGGAGTCCTGCGACCCGCGCTCGACGTCGTCGATCTCGCCGCGGGACAGCGTAAACGGAACCCGAAGCCGGACAAGCGGTTTGCTGGCACGCAGTTGCGCGATGACGCCGTCGGAGGGTGCCTTTACCTCGACCAGACGTCCGGTGCTGACCGCCGCCGCCGTCGGCCCGCCCGGCTCGCTGACATCGACGACTCGGCGTCCGGCGATGTGCCGTTTGAACGTCCGCGTTGCTTCCAATTCGATTTCTTCCCAAGCCTCTTCGGTGATCGGCGCAAGATCGCGGTAGAGGTTGTTCATTGCCGGGTTCCTTTCAAACTGCCGATCGCCAACGAGCCATTCGCGGGCACGGTAACCACCGCCGGGGCCGCTGCCGGTGAACTCGGCAGCGGCGGTGGATCGTCGAGGAAGTCGACGGTGGGGGAGAAGAACAGTCCACCCGTGAGCGCGGTCGAAAAGTCCAGGATGCGGTCGGTGTTGCCCGGCGGGTCGCCCAGGAACATATTGCGCAGCATCTGTTCGGTGACCTCAGGCGTGCGCGAATAGCCGATGAAGTACGTGCCGAACTCGCCCTTGCCGAGCTCACCGAACGGCATGTTGTGGCGCACGATCTTCAGCTCGGTGCCGTCGTCGTCGGTAATGACGTTGAGCGCGATGTGTGAGTTGCTCGGCTTCACGTCGTCGTCGAGCTCGATGTCGTCCAGCTTGGTCCGGCCGATCACGTTCACCTGCTCGGTGACCGACAGCGACTCCCACGACGCCATGTCGTGCACGTACTTCTGCACGTGCACATAGCAGGAACCGGCGAAATCGGGATCCTCGTCGCCAACGGTGGTGGAGGAGACCGCCAGCGCACCACCGGGGTTTTCGGTCCCGTCGACGAAACCCAGCAGATCGCGGTTGTCGAAGAACCGGAAGCCGTGCACTTCGTCGACAACCGTCACCGCGCCGGCCATCGACTTCAGAATGCGATTGGCCAGCTCGAAACAGACGTCCAGCGACTCGGCCCGGATATGGAACAACAGGTCGCCAGGAGTGGCCGGAGCGGCATGCCGCGGACCGTTCAGCTCGACGAACGGATGCAGCTCGACCGGGCGCGGGCCGGTGAACAACCGGTCCCACGCCTCGGAGCCGATCGAGGCGATCACCGACAAGTGTTTGGTGGGATCGCGGAATCCGATCGCGCGGACCAACCCGGAGATGTCCGGCAGCGCATCGTGCACCGTCGCCTCGCCGCCCTCGTCGATGGTGGCCACCAGGAAGATCGCGGCCGGTGTCAGGAGAGCGAGAACCGGTTGCGGCTGCGCCGAGGGCTCTGAGGGCACGGCTTAGACCCTAACGTGCCCGCGGGTTTCAGATAATCCCGTGATGAAAAGATGAGGACATGACGGCCACGGCGCGAGGCTTGTGTGAATTCATCGACGCGTCCCCGTCGCCGTTTCACGTCTGTGCCACGGTGGCGTCCAGGCTGCGCACCGCCGGCTACACCGAGCTGGCCGAGGCGGACGAGTGGCCCGCGGCGGGCAAGTTCTTCACCGTGCGCGCCGGGTCGCTGGTGGCCTGGGACAGCGGGACCGATACCGGCGGCCGGCCGTTCCGGGTCATCGGCGGTCATACCGACAGCCCTAATCTGCGACTCAAGCAGCACCCCGACCGTGAGGTGGTGGGCTGGCAGGTAGTAGCGCTGGAGCCCTACGGGGGTGTCTGGCTGAACTCCTGGCTGGACCGTGATCTGGGCGTCAGCGGGCGGCTTTCCATCCGCGACGGTGGCGGTGTCGCTCATCGACTGGTGCGGATCGACGCCCCGATCCTGCGCGTGCCGCAGTTGGCGATCCACCTGGCAGAGGACCGTAAGTCGCTGACGCTGGATCCGCAGCGCCACGTCAATGCCGTGTGGGGCGCCGGCGACCCAACCCGCTCGTTCATCGGCTACGTCGCCGACGAGGCCGGCGTCGATCCCGATGACGTGCTCGGCGCCGATCTGATGACCCACGACCTGACCCCGTCGACGCTGTCGGGCCTGGGTGACCAGTTCGTCAGTGCGCCGCGGCTGGACAACCAGGCCTCCTGCTATGCGGGTCTGGAGGCGCTTCTCGACGCCCCGGCCGGCGAATACCTGACGGTGCTGGCGCTTGTTCGACCACGAGGAGGTCGGGTCCACCTCCGATCACGGCGCCGACTCCGAGCTGCTCCCGACCACGCTGGAACGCATCGTGCTGGCCGGTGGCGGCGGACGGGAGGACTTTCTGCGGCGGCTGCCGGGATCGATTGTGGCCTCGGCAGACATGGCGCACGCCACCCATCCCAACTACCCGGAGCGGCACGAGCCCGGGCACCTCATCGCGATCAACGGTGGCCCGGTGCTCAAGGTGCACCCGAATCTGCGTTACGCCACCGACGGGCGCACCGCCGCCGCGTTCGCGCTGGCCTGCCAGCAGGCCGGGGTGCCGCTACAACGCTACGAACACCGCGCCGACTTGCCCTGTGGCTCGACGATCGGCCCGCTGACGTCGGCGCGGACCGGTATCCCGACGGTCGACGTCGGGGCTTCCCAGCTGGCCATGCACTCGGCACGGGAGTTCATGGGCGCCGACGACGTCGCCGCTTACGCCGCGGCGCTGCGGGCATTCTTGTCGCCCCGCTGACCTTTGGTCAGCGCTGCGTGACGACGACCGGCTCGTAGCGGATCACGTTCTCCACCACCATGCCGTCGCGGGTGCGAACCCGGTCGAGCCCGCGGATCTCGAATGGTCCGTCCGGGCCGGTGCCGTGCCCGATGTAGTGCAGGAAGACCAGCTGCTCGCCCTCGGCGGCGCCCGGAACGGTGGCGCTGTCGACGAGTTCAAGCTGCAGGTCCGGAGCGGCGGCCAGCAGGTCAGCGATTTTTTTCGTATACGCCTCAACTCCGCGGACCGGCTCCAGGTCGCCGGGCCAATAGCCGACGATGTCGTCGGCCAGGATGTCCATCCCGCGAGACATCGCGGGCGCCGCCCAAAACGCCGCCCACATCTCGGCGCTGAACTCTATTGCAGGAGAGGCAGATTGGGTATCGGTCATGGTTCCTCCACGGATCGGGCGCTTCGACTGAGCGCGTTACCGCAAGCGTGTCTTGGCCGCCTGCTGGTCCGCAATTACCTCGGAGGTCATCGTTTTTTGTCGGAGTGCGGGCCTAGGGTCGGCGGTATGACACTCACGACGGAGATGGTGACGTTCGATTGCACCGGCCCCGCCAAGCTGGCCGGCTGGTGGGCCGACCATTTCGATGGCAAGACCCAGGAGCTGATCCCCGGCGAATTCATCGCGGTCAGCCGGCCCGAAGGGCCGCGGCTCGGCTTCCAGAAGGTAGCCGATCCCACGCCGGGCAAAAACCGGGTCCACCTGGATTTCGGTGCGACTGATGTCGATGCCGAAGTCTCGCGCCTTACCACCGCCGGCGCCACCGAGGTCGGCCGGCACAGCGTCGGCGACAACTTTCGCTGGGTGGTGCTGGCTGACCCCGAGGGCAACGCGTTCTGCGTAGCGGGCAGCCAGTAGCTCGCCTGCCGGCTCGTGTCGTCGGTGGTCGCGGGGCGGTCAAACTAGACTGTCCACGTGACGTCCGGGCTCACTCAAGCGGTCGATACCGTCGAGCAGGCCGCAGCCACCCCTGATCAGCCGCAACCGTTCCGCGAACTGGGCCTCAAAGACGACGAATACCAGCGGATCCGCGACATCCTGGGCCGCCGCCCGACCGACGCCGAGCTGGCCATGTACTCGGTGATGTGGAGCGAGCACTGCTCCTACAAGTCGTCCAAGGTCCACCTGCGGTATTTCGGTGAGACCACCACCGACGAGATGCGGGCCGGGATGCTGGCCGGTATCGGGGAGAACGCCGGTGTGGTCGACATCGGCGACGGCTGGGCGGTCACCTTCAAGGTGGAATCGCACAACCACCCGTCCTACGTCGAGCCCTACCAGGGCGCCGCCACCGGGGTCGGCGGCATCGTCCGCGACATCATGGCGATGGGCGCCCGGCCGGTGGCCGTGATGGACCAGCTGCGATTCGGGGCCGCGGACGCCCCGGATACCCGCCGCGTGCTCGACGGCGTGGTGCGCGGTATCGGCGGCTATGGCAACTCACTGGGCCTGCCCAACATCGGCGGTGAAACCGTCTTCGACGCCTGCTACGGCGGCAACCCGTTGGTCAACGCACTGTGTGTGGGCGTGCTTCGGCAGGAAGACCTCCATCTTGCGTTCGCTTCCGGCGCCGGCAACAAGATCATCCTGTTCGGGGCGCGGACCGGGCTTGATGGCATCGGCGGTGTGTCGGTGCTGGCGTCGGAGACGTTCGGCGGCGACGAGTCCGGATCGGGTCGCAAAAAGCTGCCGTCGGTCCAGGTCGGCGACCCGTTCATGGAGAAGGTGCTCATCGAGTGCTGTCTGGAGTTGTATGCCGAAGGCCTGGTGATCGGCATCCAGGACCTCGGTGGCGCTGGAATAGCCTGTGCGACTTCGGAGTTGGCGTCTGCTGGTGACGGCGGTATGGTGATCGAGCTGGACACTGTTCCGCTGCGCACCATGAACATGACGCCGGCCGAAGTGCTCTGCAGCGAGTCGCAGGAACGGATGTGTGCGGTCGTCGCCCCGGAGAACGTCGACGCTTTCATGGCGGTGTGCCGCAAGTGGGAAGTCTTGGCCACCACGATCGGCGAGGTCGCCGACGGTGACCGGCTGCGGATCACCTGGCACGGCGAGACGGTCGTCGACGTGCCACCCCGCACGGTGGCCCACGAGGGCCCGGTGTACCACCGTCCGGTCGCTCGGCCGGATTCGCAGGATGCGCTGAACGCCGACCGGGCCCGCAGCCTGCCCCGACCGGTCACCGGCGATGAGCTGCGCGCGACTTTGCTTGCGCTGCTTGGTAGTCCGCATCTGTGCAGCCGCGCCTTCATCACCGAGCAATACGACCGGTACGTGCGCGGAAACACGGTGCTGGCCGAACACGCCGACGGAGGCGTGCTGCGCGTCGACGAGTCCACCGGCCGTGGAATCGCACTGTCGACCGACGCGTCGGGCCGCTACACACTGCTCGACCCCTACACCGGCGCCCAACTCGCGCTGGCCGAGGCATACCGCAACGTCGCCGTCACCGGCGCGACCCCGGTCGCGGTGACCAACTGCCTCAACTTCGGCTCACCGGAAGACCCCGGGGTGATGTGGCAATTCGCCGAGGCGGTGCGTGGCTTGGCGGATGGCTGTGCGGCGCTGGGCATTCCGGTCACCGGCGGCAACGTCAGCTTCTACAACCAAACCGGCACGACGGCGATCCTGCCCACCCCGGTGGTGGGCGTCTTGGGCGTGATTGACGATGTCGCCCGGCGCATCCCGACGGCGATGGGCACCGAGCCGGGCGAGACGCTCATGCTGCTCGGCGAGACCCGTGACGAATTCGACGGATCAGTCTGGGCGCAAGTCACCGCCGACCACCTCGGCGGGCTGCCGCCTACGGTGGACCTGGCTCGCGAACGGCTGCTGGTCGATGTGCTGAGCGCGGCCTCGCGCGATGGACTGGTGTCTGCGGCCCACGACCTGTCCGAAGGAGGGCTGGCGCAAGCCGTGGTCGAATCGGCGCTTGCGGGTGAAACAGGTTGTCGTATCGTGCTTCCCGAGGATGCCGACCCCTTCGTCATGCTGTTCTCCGAGTCGGCGGGTCGGGTGCTGGTAGCCGTGCCGCGCACCGAGGAGAGTCGCTTCCGCTCGATGTGTGAGGCGCGGGGCCTGCCGGCCACCCGCATCGGTGTCGTCGACCAGGGTTCGGACGCGGTGGAGGTTCAGGGTCTGTTCACCGTTCCGCTGGTGGAGCTCCGCAGCACGTCCGAGGGAGTGCTGGCCGCACTCCTGAAATGAATACCGAGCCGCGCCAACGACATCCGTTGGTGGTGTGGGCGTGGAGCCTGCTACGGCTGAAATTCGTCGGGGTCGCGTTCGGCGCGCTGTTCTTCTGTCTGTCGCTGACGCCGTCGCTGCTGCCGCGCGACTGGGTGTTCCAGGGGCTGATCGGCGGTGTCAACGGCGCGTTCGGCTACGGCCTGGGCGTGCTGATCGGCAAGGCGGCCTACCGTGTGGTGCTGCGGGGTGCCCGCTGGTGGCCGCCCCCGGCGCGGGTGCTGTTCTGGATGAAGGCGGCTGTCGTCGTGATTGCGCCGACAGCCTGTGTGCTGATGCTCATCCCGGCCGCCTCCTGGCAGCGGCAGGTGTCTGCGCTGATGGGCGTCCAGGGCCCGACCACGCTGGGCTACCTGCGCACGCTGGTCGTCGCCGTCGTTGTCGGCGCGCTGCTGGTGTCGACATCCCGGGTGCTCATCGACGCCGTCAAGCTGTTGGCCCGGATGCTGATCAGGCGATGGCACCTGCACGACGAGGTCGCGCTGTTCATCGGCACGGCGATCGTCGTCGCGCTGCTGGCGATGTTGTTCGACGGTGTCCTGGTCCGCGGATTCTTCGCGGGCGCCAGCGCGGTCTTCCAGCCGCGCGATTCCGCCACCCCCGCCGGTGTGTCGCAGCCGCTACTTCGCGAAAAGTCGGGCAGCCCAGCATCGTTGGCGCCGTGGGAGTCGCTCGGATATCAGGGCCGCGACTTCGTCGCAACCGGCCCACGCGCAGCCGACCTGGCCCGGCTCAACGGCAGGCCCGCGAAGGAACCCATCCGGGTGTATGCCGGGCTGCATACCGCACCCGACGACCGGGGCCGGTTGGCCGTGCTCGTCGGAGAACTCGAGCGCACCGGCGCGTTCACCCGAAAATTGCTGGTGATCGCGCCGACCACCGGCACCGGCTGGATCGACCCGGTGGCGGCGAGTTCGCTGGAGATGATGTACAACGGCGACACCGCGATCGTCGGTATGCAGTACTCCTATCTGCCGAGCTGGATCTCGTTTTTGGCCGACCGGCAGAAGTCGATGGATTCCGGGCGAATGCTGATCGAAGCCATTCACGAGCGGTGGCAACAGCTGCCGCCCGACCACCGGCCGAAATTGGCGCTGTACGGCGAGAGCCTGGGTTCGATGGCCGGCCAGGCCGCTTTCGGATGGCTGCCCGACATCCGCCAGATGGGCTTCGATGCGGTGCTCTGGGTGGGGCCACCACAAGCCAGCCCGTTGTGGCATGCGCTGATCGTGCGGCGCGACCCGCACACCACCGAGGTAGCGCCGCGTTACGACAACGGGCGAACGGTGCGGTTCACCGAAGCCATCGATCCGGCTGACATTCACCACGTTTCAGGGCCGCCATGGCTGGGCACTCGGGTGCTTTTCCTGCAGCACCCATCCGACCCCGTCGTCTGGTGGTCACCCGATCTGCTGTTCGGCCGGCCGGACTGGCTCGTCGAACCCCGCGGCCGAGACCGGAGCGCGGCCATGCGCTGGTATCCGGTTGTCACCTTTTGGCAAGTCAGCGCCGACCTGACCAACGCCGAGGGCGTGCCCGGCGGGCACGGCCACAACTACAGCAACGACATTCTGGATGGCTGGGCAGCGGTGGCTCCGCCGGACGGCTGGACAGCAGCCGACACCGAGCGCATCCGTGCCGCGCTGAAAGCGTAAAATAGCGTGCAGCACAATAACTTTCGTTGTCTGAAGCCGCTCGGACTGGCCGCCGTGCTGGTCGGCTGGAGCTTTGTCAGTCCGCGGATACCCGCCCGGGGGCGGGTGCCGCTGCAGGCCGGCCTCGCCGGGTTGCTGGTTCTGCTGACGGGAGCGCCGATGGGCCTGCGCCCGCCGCGGCTGTGGGCCGGTGTGCGGCTGGGGCTGGCCGTCGGATCGGGTGCGGGCGCCGCGGTCGTCGCAACGACATCCGTTCCGGCCGTGCGAGTTTCGATGGCCAAGCGCGAACTGCCCACGTCGACGTCGACCTGGCTGGCGGTGCAGATACCGCTGGGCACGGTGTGGGCCGAGGAGGCGGCATTCCGCGCGGCGCTGGCCGCCGTCGCCGGCCGTGTTTACGGTGCCTCCGGTGCTCGGCTGCTGCAGGCTATTGCGTTCGGCCTGTCCCATATCGCTGATGCGCGCGCCACCGGTGAGCCCGTGCTGCCCACGGTGCTGGCCACCGGCGGCGCCGGCTGGATATTCGGTTGGCTGGCCGAACATTCCGGCAGCCTGGCCGCACCGATGCTGGCGCACTTGGCAATCAACGAGTCCGCCGCTGCGGCGGCGCTGACCATCCAACGGCGGTCGCGAGCAATTCAATGCACATTACCCCTACTACTTAGCTTAGCTCACCACCTAACACTTTTTCGTTGCAGCACACCTTGGCGAACAAAAGCCAGTTCCGGCATAGCTGACACCAACGTTGCGAACAGTGGTTGGGATGACGGTGGGACGATCCTCCCGGCACAACTGCTGGATATATGTGTGAAGGTGGTTTTTTGAAAGGGGGTTGCTCACCGGAAGGCACGAATTAAGGCCAATCCGCAGTAGGGCCATTGGACTCTGCACCTTTATTGAGCCAGCCTCTATTAGCCTGCACGCTGAAACATATGGGTTGCGGTGGGTAGCGCACGTCGGCTGTCGACTTCTGCGTCGGAACGCCCAAGACATCTCCCGCGCAACGTTTTCCAGCCTACAAGGTGTTACCCGTTAAGGAGGAATGCGGTGCCGCAGTGGCAGATATTCTGGACCGCTTCCGTCCGCCGGCGCACCGGGTGCCGCCGGTCGTCCCGGCATCCCAGCCGATCGCAGCGCTGACGCCGCGGCCGAGCTCACCGCAATGCTGGCGCTCCTGGACGATGCGCAAGAGGAGGCAGCGCGGACCCGCCAGTCTGCCACCGATCGGGCGCAGGAGATCCGCCGCGCCGCCCACCGGCGGCGGCCGAACTCATCGCCAAAGCCCGTGACGACGCCGAGACGGTGCGAGCCCAATCGGAGGCGGACGCGCTGCGCGAAGCCGGCGCCGACGAGAACGACATGCGACGCCAGACTGAGGCCGAGATCGCCCGGCTGCACCAGCGGTCCGACGAGCGGTTAGCGCATGACGTCGACATCGTTGCCGCTCAAGCGCGGGCGCTGGCTCGATGCCCTCGTCCGCTCCACGACGGTCGAGAGCGATCAGTGAGCGCCCAGTGGGTGGCAGGCACGTGCGCGCCAAAGCCCTGCTCAATCGGCGGCTGGGCGTGGGCGCGCCCGAGCCCTCGCGGCGATGAACTCTCTAACCGATGCTCAGCACGCGCTGGCCGCTACCGCTACGGCCGTGACATCACCGTGGGGCAGCCCGCGCTCGACACCGATCATGCGTGTGCGCCGCGCTGCTGTGGCATCTGCGTGTGCTGGCCGGATGGCAACCGGCGCAAGGTGCGCAGGCCATCCGCGCGCTGGCCGCCGGCTTCGAAGCCAGCAACATCGCCGCTCACGCCCGGCGGTTGGCGAGCGCGCCAGCCCTCCGGCCCCACACGCTGGGCGCCCTGGCCACCGCCTGGTCGCGGCTGAGCGAGACTTCCTCGCTGGCGCAGTTGCGCGACACCCTGGCCCAGACGACGTGGGGCGACCCGGGATCGGAATCACCATCGGACATCGCGCTGGCGGTGCAGATCAGCTGGGCGGCGCGGGTCGCCAACGCGGTTCCCGAGGCGCGCTCTTGGGCGTACACGCGGTTGGCTTTGACCGTGGCGCGTCGTCGGTTGGTGGAACAGCGTGAGTTGCCCGAGCCGCTGCTGATCCGCACCCGCCTGGTCTTGGGTGCGGCAGTCGGCGGCCAGCACCTGGCCTCGTTCACCGATTCGTTTGCTCATGCGGGTTCCGCTGGTTGTTCGACGGCATCACCGGGTCGACGGCTTGTGGACCGCGGAGGCTCGCTGGTGGGCGCGGGTGGAAGCCGACGGATTGACCATGCTCGGCCGCAGCGAGTTCACTCGGGCCCGACGATCGGGGCGGTCGCGGTGTTGGCCGCCGACGCCTGGCGATGCCGCGCTGCACTGGCAGTGGCGTCGCGTGGCGGCGGCCCGATGGACGTCTACGATGTCCTCACCTGAACGCACGGCCCGAACGGCTGCGTGCCTTCGCGCGGCGTTTCACCCCCGCTCGCATGCAGCGCATCGCTGTGGTCACGCAGGCGGATACGCTGCGCGATGCGCTGGTGGCGGTGGCCGGATCCGGCACTGTCGAGCTCGACGACCCCGCCGACAGCGACCGCTCACCGGGGCAGGCGGCGCAGGCGCTGCAGCGGATGGGCGCGCACCCCGAGTCGGCGCGCGGCAGCGCGGCGGTCATGTTGTCGGCCGCCGCGCCGGACGTCGCCGACCTGGAGCATGCTGGGCGTGCGGACCTGCTAGCCGGTGAGGCGCAGCTACAGCGGTACGCCGCGCGTAGTGCGCCGCCGGGACGTCGCAGCTGTCGCCGGGCTGGTGCCCGGCCGACCAGCTACCCACGCTGAGCGCTCGCCTGGACGCACCGGTGCGGCCGCAGTGCCGCTGCCCAGCCCGCCCGGGGTGGATCCGCCGACGCTGCTCACCAGCAGGCCGGGGCTTTCCGGCAGCTTCTCGGCGCTGGTGCGCACCTACGGCACCGTCCCATACCACGACATCGACCCCACGGTGTGGGCCGGGCTGGCCAACTTGGTGCGGTTCGGGTGATGTTCGGTGTCGTCGATGCCACGGAAACTGATGATGCCGCTGCGGTCTGATCAGGCTGGGCTGGATCCGCCGGTTCCCGTCGCTGCGGCCGATGTGGAGTTTCATCGGTGCCGCCGGGATCGCGGCAAGCGTCTTCTGGGTGCTGTACGGGGAATGCTTCGGCCCGACCGGGCTGGTGCCGGTGGTGTGGCTGGCTCCGCTGGATGATCCGATGCGGTTGCTGCTGGTCGCCTTGGCGGTCGGGGCGGTGTTGCTCGGCGCCGCTTACACCGTGGGGGCGGTCGAACCGCTGGCGTGAGGGTGGATTTCGGCTGGCCGTGTACGCGCCGTCGGGGATTGCCGGGGCGAGCGTGTTCGCCGGCGCCGGTGTGGTGCTGGGGGGCTACATGATCGGCCCCCGGGTGCTGGTGGCGGTTGGTTTGCTGCTGTGCGCGGCCGGCCTGCTGCTGGCGCTGATCGGTCTGTATGCCGAGTCCGGTGGCGGCGCCGCCGGCGTGCTGCAGTCCGCGATCGGCGGGCTGGATTTGGTGGTGCGTCTCGGGTCCAACCTGGTGTCGTTCGCTCGTCTGGCAGCTTTCGGCATGACTCACGCCGCGCTTGGCTGGGTGGTGTGGCGCGGGACGACGGCACTGTGGGCGCACAGCTGGATCGGCGCAGTGGCGGCGGTGGTGCTGTTCGTTGTGGGCAACGCGGTGGCGTTCGCGCTGGAGGCGTTGGTGGCAGGCGTGCAGGCGCTGCGGCTGGAATTCTATGAATTGTTTTCGCGTGTGTTCATCGGTGAGGGTCGGCCGTTCCGGCCCTGGACGGTCCCGGTGGTCGAAATGGAGGCGGCATGTTGACCTGGGTTATCGCTTCACCGGCGCTGATCACCGGATTCGCGGTCAGCTTGATGCTCTTGCGTCGCCGGGGCCGGCTGGCGGTGCGGCTGTTCTGGGCGGTCAATGCGGTGGTGGCGTTGGCCGCGCTGGTGGTGCTGGTGCAGGCGTTGACCGCCGGGCCGGCTGTAGCGGAAACGGCCGCGGCGGCCGGACCGGGCAGCGCGAGCAGCAACTGGGCGGCGCTGCTGGGCGCGGCGATCGCGGTCGCGGGATCGTCGATCTGCGCGTCGATCGTTGTGGCATATACCGGTGCGGCGGCGCTCGCCGCACTCAGCGAGCGGCCAGAGTTGTTCGGCCGGTCGCTGGTGATCGTCGGGTTGGCCGAGGGCATCGCGATCTACGGGCTGGTCGTGGCGGTCATCTTGATCCAGCGGGCCTGACGTGGGAGCCGTCGTCGTGATCGGTGAGCCGGCGTTAGTGGCCGGTTATGCGATGGCGGGCGCGACCACAATGCCTGCCCAGGGCCCGGACGAGGTGCGCCGGGCATGGGAAAGTCTGCCGTCCGGCACAACGCTGGTCATCCTGACCGCGGCGGCCGCTGACGCGTTGGGCGGCCGGCTGAGCGAGGCCGACCCGCTGACCGCGGTGATGCCCGCATGAGCGCGCTGAATACCGAGAAGGCGATGACCGCGCTGCAGCCGGTGCGACGGCACCTGCTGGAGTGCGCTCGGGCTGACGCCGAACGCGAGATCGCCGAAGCGCAGCAGGAAGCCGAACGCGTTCTCGCTGCGGCCCGCGACCAAGCCGCACAGCTGGCCGAAGCGGCCCGCGTCGCAGGGCGGGCCGCCGCGGAAACGGTGAGCGCCCAGCGACACGCGGCGCTGCAACAGGAGCTGCGCGGTGCGGTGCTCGCGGCCCAACGCGACATTTATCAGCGGTGGTGTCGGCGCGGCACCGAGGCCGTGCTGCGGTTGCGTGAGGACCCCGCTTACCCGCGTTGGGCTGCCGCCCTGCGGGCCACCGCGCAGGCGACACTGGGCGCCGACGCGCAGCTGCGCGAACACCCCACCGGTGGTGTGGTGGCCGAGGCCGGTCAGCGGTGCATGGACCTGAGTTTGGCCGGCATTGCCGCACTGGTGCTCGACGACACGACTACGCAGGTGGATGAGCCGTGGTCATAGGCGATACTGGCTCGGGTGGTGCGGGTATCGGGGCCGCTGGTGGAAATCGACGTCGCCGCCCCGCTGGCGATGCATGAGTTGGTGACGCTGGGAACCGAGCGAATCCCCGCCGAGGTGGTCGCGATCCGCGGTGAGCAGGTGACCGTGCAGGCCTACGAGTACACCGGCGGCCTGGGGCCCGGCGCCAGCGTCGTCGCGCTGGGTCGCCCATTGTCGGCGTCGCTGGGACCCGGGCTGCTGGGCGGGGTGTTCGACGGGCTGCTGCGGCCCCTGCATACCGCGCCAACTTGGTTGACACCCGGCCATGACAGTGAAATCGACCACTCGACATGGCATTTCGAGCCGAGCACGACTATCGGCGCCGAACTCACGGCCGGGTACCGTGCTTGGCGTGGTGCCACGCACCGGATCAGTGCCACACCGTGTGCAGGTTCCCGCCGGGATATCGGGCACGCTGGATTGGATTGCCGCGCGCTGGTGATTACGCCGCCGATGAGGCGATCGCCACAGTCGGCGGACAGCCGGTGGCCATCGCGGCGCAGTGGCCGGTGCGGCAGGCACCGCCCTATCGCCGTTGCGCGACGATGTCGTCGCTCTGACCACCGGCCAGCGGGTGTTCGACTTGCTGTTCCCGATCGCCCGGGGCAGCACCGCCGCTGTGCCAGGCGGATTCGGTACCGGCAAAACGGTTCTGCTGCAACAGATCGCAAAGTGGTGCGACGCCGACGTCATCGTGTATGTCGGCTGCGGTGAGCGCGGCAACGAGATGGCCGAGATCGTTGCCGACATGCGTGAGTTGAGCGATCCGCGCACCGGCGGGCGGCTGGTGGACCGCACCGTGATCATCGCCAACACCTCAAACATGCCGATGATGGCCCGCGAGGCTTGCATCTACACCGGTGTCACCGTCGCTGAGTACTACCGCGACATGGGCTATCACGTCGTGGTGATCGCCGACTCCACCTCGCGGTGGGCAGAAGCATTGCGCGAGTTCGGATCTCGGCTGGGGGAGCTTCCCGCCGAGGAGGGCTATCCGGCCAACCTGTCCTCCGAACTCGCGGCGTTCTATGAACGTGCCGGATACGTCGACACTCTCGGTGGGGATATCGGATCGGTGACCGTGTTGGGAGCGGTGTCGCCACCCGGTGGGGACCTGTCCGAGCCGGTCACCGTGCACACTGAGCGGTTCGTGCGCTGTCGGTGGTCTCTGGACCGGGACCTGGCCTACTCGCGTCATTACCCTGCGGTGTCGTGGTCGGCGTCGTTTTCCCGTGACGCCGAAGCGCTTGGCACCGCCCACGTTGTTGTCGGCGATGACACTGGCTGGTCTGCCCGTCGCGCTCGGGTGCTGGATCTGCTGACCGAGTCCGATCGCCTGGCCGCGCTCACCGAGCTCGTCGGCGTCGACAGCGCTGCCCGACAGCGAGCGGATGGTGCTGGTGGCCGGCCGGCTGCTGCGGGAAACCGTGTTGCCGCAGAATGCCCAGAACCCCAACGACGCGCACTGCGGACCGGAGAAGACCGCGGCGCTCGTCGACGCGGCGTTGGCGGTAATCGACACCTGCCGTGAGCTGGTTGCCGGCGGTGTGGCGGCGCAGCTGATCGAGGAGACCGACTTCGGCAAGCTGATCCGCGCCCGCGACGATAGCCGGACCCGATGACACCGCGCTGGCGGTCCAACGCCGCACCAGATCGTCGAGACGCTGCGTGAGCTGTCGCGATGAGCCATCCCGTGGCCGCGATGGGTGGAATACCGCGGCGTGCGTGAGTTGCGCGGTCCGCTGGCCCTGGTCGGTGGTGTCGCCGGTGTGGGGTGGGACGAGTACGTCGTCATCACGCTGGCCGACGGCTCGGTGCGGCACGCGCTGGTGCTCGATGTGAACCGCGACGTGGCGCTCGTGCAGGTCATGGAAGGCACGTCGGGAATGGACGCGGCAGGGCCGCATACCGGTTCAGTGGCGAACCGCTGCGCATCCCGGTGGGAACCGCCTGGCTGGGCCGCGCCTGCAACGGCCGCGGCGAACCGATCGACGGCTGCCCGCCGGTGACCGGGCACGACGGGTGCCGGTCAACGCGACCCGCTCAACCCGATGCAACGCGACGCTCCCTCGGAGCCGGTGCTGACCGGCGTATCGGTGATCGATGCGCTGACCACCCTGGTCCGGGGTCAGAAACTGCCGGTCTTCTCGTTGCCCGGCTGCCCCACCTGCGCCTGCGTGTCAGATCGCCGCTCAGGCCAGTTCCGGCGGCGAGCCGTTCAGCGTGGTGTTCTCCGGCATCGGGCTTCCCCACGCCGACGTTGCCTATGCCCGCAATGTCCTCGAATCACCAGCCGCCACGGTGTTATTGGTTTTGCTGCTGAACGCCGCCGACGACCCGGTCATCTAGCGGATCCTCACCCCGCGCATTGCGCTGACATCGCTGAGCATCTGGCGTTCGACACGTTGCGGAACTTGCGGCTCTTCGACATCCGGTAGCCGAGGCGCTGCGGGAAATCTCGGCAGCCCGCGGTGAAATGCCGGCGCGGCGCGCCTATCCCGGTTATCTCTACAGTGACCTGGCCTCGTTGTACGAGCGGTGCGGCAAAATCGTCGGACAGCCCGGTTCGGTGACCGTGCTGCCCGTGTTGACTATGCCCGGCGGCGACATCACCCACCCGGTGCCTGACCTGACCGGCTACATCACTGAAGGGCAGATCATCTTCTCCGCGCAGATGCATCTGCACAACATCTACCCGCCGGTGGACGCCTTGTCGTCGCTCTCGCGGCTGATGCGCCGCGGCGCTGGAGCTGGCCGTACCCGCGACGATCACCTGCCGGTGGCGGCACAGCTGCTCGCCTCGTTGGCCCACGCACGGCAGGTAAGCGCGTTCGCCGAGCTGATCTGGCCCTACGCCCTCACCTCCACCGACCGCAGCTATCTGCTGTTCGAGGACGATTTCGCCGCGAAGTTGGTCATAAATGTCCACGGTGCCGCACGATCTTCGTTATAGGTGAAACCCTCGACCGGGATTGATTCTGGAGCGGTTGCCGTGCAGTGAGTTGTCGATGGTGCCCAACCGGTCTTCTTGAGGCATACCGGCCCGACAGTGTGCAGGAGGCGTGATGGCTCCGTTGTCGAGTCCCCCGGGGCGGATGGGCCGATTATGGGTGCTGAACCGGCTCGACCTCGCCGAGCGTGGCGTGACGCTGCTCGAGCAGAAGCTGCACTTGCTGACCGCGCTGCAAGAAGAGCTGCAGCGCAAGGCCGAACAAAGCCGCCACGACTGGCAGCAGGCCTACCGCGAGGCCGATATGTGGGGGCTGCGCGCGATGCTGCTGGGCGGCCAAAACGCGATCGACCTGGCCGTCCACCACCGCGGCGGCATCCGTCACCGTGCAGTGGGCCGTCACCGCCGGGTGCGCTACCCCGACGCCGCCGTCTGCGTATTGCCGTCCGAAAGCGATCCGGCCGTTGTCTACCCGACCTCCGCGTCTGTTCAGGCGGCGCGGGCTTATCGAGCGCCGTTGTCGCCGCCGCCGATGCGCTGCGGCGCAATCGGCTTTCCGAACCGTCGAGCAAGAGGTTCACACCACCCAGCTGCGGGTGCGCGCCCTGAGCCGACACTGGTTACCTCTGCTACGGCAGGAGTTGGCCCGCATCGAGTTAGAGCTGGAAGAGGAGGATCGTGACGGCGCGATCCGGGTGCGACTCGTCGGCCGTCAGCGCGGCTTAGAGCCCTGCAGGTCGGCGGCCTTCATGAACTCCGAATTTCAGGTGTTTTGAACGACATACATCAAAGCTAGAGCCTCAACTTCGGTTGAGGCGTCAAGGCTCTGAGACCCTTAGGTAATGGCCACCCGTCAGCACGCCGACCCGGTGAAGACCCGCGAAGCGGTGCGGGCTGTCGAGGATTGGTTGCGCGACGACACTCGTCCGGCTCCAAGTCGTGCGGACCTCGCGGCGGCGGTTCGGCTCACCGCCCGCACGTTGGCAGCACTTGCGCCAGGCGCCAGCGTCGAGGTCCGAATTCCACCATTTGTAGCGGTGCAGTGTATTTCCGGGCCGACGCATACCCGAGGCACACCGCCTAATGTGGTCGAGGCCGATCCTCGGACGTGGCTGCTGCTGGCCACCGGACTGCTGGGGGTGACGGCTGCCAGCGCCGCCGGCGCGCTGCGTCTCTCCGGATCTCGGGCCGGCGAGATCGAAAGTTGGCTGCCGCTGGTGCGCTTGGCCGGCTAGGCCAGCGGCGCAAGCCCGCAACGCACCAGATCGACACTGGCAGCAACGATTTCACCGAGGTCGCCGGTACAGCCGTCGTCACCCCACTTCTGCACCGCCACCACAAGAGCCGCCGCCAGGGTGGCTCCCGCGACTTCGGCGACGAGGTCGAGGTTGGGAACTCCGGCGTAGCGGGACTTGATGAAGTCGGTCAGCACCTCGGCGAACGACGACTGCACCACGCGCAAATGCGCGGCGATGCGCTCGGTGGATATCAGTGTCGACCGAGCGATCGCGGCCTGGCGAACCACTTCCACGTCGTGCGGGAAGCTCACGACGCTGGCCAACACGGCATCGAACAGCGACTCCGAAGCGGGTCGCTGCGCCAATGCTTCGGCAAGCCATTCCAGGTGGGTGTCGTAATCCTGGAACAGGACCGCTTCCTTGCTGGGGAAGTGCCGGAAGAACGTGCGCTCGGTGACGCCGGCCTCGGTGGCCAGCTGCGTCACCGTCACATTGGCAAAGCCCTTGCTGGCGAACTGCGCCAGCGCCACCCGACGCAACGCCTCGTGCGTCGATCGCCGGCGTAGCTCATGCAGGTTGATCGGCTCGGTCATCGCGCCAGATGCTATCTCGAATCGCCGAAATATGTCAGTGCTGACATCTTCCTATTATGTCAGTACTGACATATTCTGCTGTGTGCGCGGGCCCGGCGGTGGCCTTGAGAAGGGATCCCAGCCATGACTGACTATGACGCGATCGTTGTCGGCGCCGGCCACAACGGCCTGACGGCGGCGGCCATCCTGCAAGGTGCGGGCCTGCGCACGCTCTGTCTGGAGGCCAACACCTATTGCGGTGGAATGGCCGCGACGGTCGAGCTCATTGACGGATTCCGCTACGAGATCGCGGGATCGGTGCAGTTTCCCACCGCGCCCCAGATCACCAAAGAGCTTGGCCTGGATGCACTTCCGACCGTCGACGCCGAAGTCATGTCGGTCAATATCGGCGAGTCCGGTGAGGAACCGATGATCTTCTACCGCGATCCGATGCGGCTGATGACGCATCTTGGCGAGAAGCACGGAGCCGACGCGATCATGGGCATGGCCGAGTTGATCGGCTGGAGCCAGGGGCCGGCAAAAGCGCTGGGCCGATTCGAGGTGCGCACACCACCGAAGACGCTCGATGAGATGTATGCCTGCGCAGCAACCGAGGCCGAACGTACGGCCATTCATCAAATGCTGTTCGGCTCGGCGATGGACGCGATCGACCGCTACCTGCCGGACAAAGAAAAGCACGCGATCATGCGCGGGATGCTGGCGTTTCTGGCCGTCAACTCCACCTATCGCGGGCCCTACACCCCCGGCAGTGCCACCTGCCTGGCCTTTGCGCTGGCGGTGCCCGACGACAGCACCGCGATGATGACCAAGCTCGAAGGCGGTATCGGCGCGCTCACGGAACACCTGCATGAACTCTTCATCTCCCGTGGCGGCGAGATCCGCTTCCGGACCAAAGCCGAGAAGATCCTCGTCGAAAACGACCGGGTCATCGGCATACGACTCCGTGACGGGTCCACGATCAGCGCACCGGTGGTGGTGTCCAACCTTTCGCCCGATCTCACCCTCACCGACCTCGTCGGCGCGGAGCATTTGCCCTCGGACTTGACCGCGCGGTTGAGCGGTCGCGACCACCGTGCCGCATTCGTCCAAATGCATTTCGCTCTCGACGCCCTGCCGGAGTTCGCGCCGCCCTACGAGCTGCTCAACGAACCCGGCATGCAGCAGTCCATCGGCATCTTCGGTTCACCCGAAGAGCAGCAACGTCAATGGGAGATGTGCACCCGCGGTGAGCTGCCCGACAATCCATCGCTAGGCATGCAGATACCGTCCTGCATGGATACCGGCCTGGCGCCGCCGGGCAAGCACGCCGCGAGCGCATTTGCCTACGCGTTCCCCGTCGAAGCCAACCGTGACCAGCACGGGCATCTGAAAAATGAGATGGCGCAACGGGTTATCGACAAGATCACCCGCTATGCGCCCAACTTCCGCGACATCGTCATCCGCCATATCACCTTCGCGCCGTACCACATGCAGACGATGTTCGGCGCCCCGTCGGGTGATTTCTGCCACGGCCTGCTGCACCCGGACTTGATGGGACCGAACCGGCCCGGACCCAGAGGCTTCATCGACCTTCCGATTCCGGTCGATGGCCTGTATCTGGCAAGCGCCGGGTGTCACGGCGGGCCGGGCATCACCTTCACCCCCGGCTACAACGCCGCGTACGCGGTGCTCGACGATCAGGGAGATTTGTGACATGTGTGACTGATGACACCCTGTGGGAATGAAAGGCCAGGAAAAGCGGTTGGGAGGTAGCGCAACACGCCCGGCCGATTCGGTCACATGAGGGTCGTTTCCGTAAACTGCATTACGTCACCACTCGTCTCCCGGGAGCCGCCCTACCGTGACCGCCCAGACAGCCGCTGCCTCTGAGTTTCAAGAAAACCCGCCCGGCGAAGAATGCGGTGTATTCGGCGTATGGGCACCCGGCGAACAGGTCGCCAAGCTCACCTATTTCGGGCTGTATGCGTTGCAGCACCGTGGCCAGGAGGCCGCCGGCATCGCCGTCGCGGACGGGTCGCAGGTGCTGGTGTTCAAAGATCTCGGTCTGGTCAGCCAGGTCTTCGAAGAGCAAACCTTGGCGGCCATGGAAGGCCACGTCGCGATCGGGCACTGCCGATACTCCACCACCGGCCAAACCACGTGGGAGAACGCACAACCGGTGTTCCGCAACACCGCGGCCGGCACCGGGGTTGCGTTGGGGCACAACGGCAATCTGGTGAACAGCGCCGAGCTCGTCGCCCGCGCCCGCGAGGCCGGACTGATGAACACCCGGGGGCCCTGCGCGGCGACCACCGACTCGGACATGCTGGGCGCGCTGCTCGCCCACGGTGCCGCCGACTCCACTCTGGAACAGGCCGCGCTGGAACTGCTGCCGACGGTGCGTGGCGCGTTCTGTCTGACGTTCATGGACGAGAACACTTTGTACGCCGCGCGCGACCCGTATGGTGTGCGGCCGTTGTCCCTGGGACGACTGGATCGCGGCTGGGTGGTGGCATCGGAAACCGCGGCGCTGGACATCGTCGGCGCTTCGTTCGTCCGCGACATCGAGCCGGGCGAACTCCTGGCCATCGACGCCGACGGCGTCCGGTCGACCCGGTTCGCCAACCCCGAACCCAAAGGCTGCATTTTCGAGTACGTCTACCTGGCGCGACCGGACAGCACGATCGCCGGCCGGTCGGTGCACGGCGCACGGCTCGAGATCGGCCGTCGGCTGGCCCGTGAATGCCCGATCGACGCCGACCTGGTGATCGGCGTTCCGGAGTCCGGTACCCCCGCCGCGGTCGGCTATGCGCAGGAGGCCGGCATCCCCTACGGGCAAGGCCTGATGAAGAACGCCTACGTCGGGCGGACCTTCATCCAGCCGTCGCAGACCATCCGCCAACTCGGTATCCGGCTGAAGCTCAACCCGCTCAAAGAGGTCATCCGCGGCAAGCGGCTGATCGTCGTCGACGACTCGATCGTGCGGGGCAATACCCAGCGCGCTCTGGTCAGGATGCTTCGCGAGGCCGGCGCCGTCGAGGTGCATGTGCGTATCGCATCGCCGCCGGTGAAATGGCCGTGCTTCTACGGCATCGACTTTCCGTCGCCGGCCGAGTTGATCGCGAACGCCGTCGAGGACGAAGACGAGATGCTCGAGGCGGTGCGGCATGCCATCAACGCCGACACGCTTGGATACATCTCGCTGCGGGGTCTGATCGCCGCGACCGAGCAACCCACCTCGCGGCTATGCGCGGCCTGCTTCGAAGGGAAATATCCGATCGAGCTGCCGAGCGAGACCGCACTGGGCAAAAACGTCATCGAGCACATGCTTGCCACCACCGCGCGGGGAGCGAAGCAGGCCGCCGCACAAAGCAATATCGCGGCCGGCGAAATATCCCCGGAGGCGGAGCAGGCCTCCGTCCTGCGCCACCCCTAGCCCAGCGGACAGGTGGCCGATACCCGTGTTCGGCGCTGACCGGTAGCCTTTATCGACAATGGCCGACCCTACAAAGAAGTCCGGAAAAGACCCGGCCGCCTCCGGCGTCACCTATGCATCGGCCGGAGTGGATATCGCAGCCGGGGACCGCGCCGTCGAACTGTTCAAGCCGCTGGCGTCGAAAGCCACCAGGCCCGAGGTGCGCAGCAAGCTTGGCGGATTCGCCGGATTGTTCGCGCTGCGTAGCGATTACCGCGAACCGTTGCTGGCCGCGTCCAGCGACGGGGTGGGCACCAAATTGGCGGTCGCGCAGGCGATGGACAAGCACGACACCGTCGGCCTGGACCTGGTCGCAATGGTGGTCGACGACCTGGTGGTCTGCGGCGCCGAGCCGCTGTTCCTGCTGGACTACATCGCCTTGGGCCGGATCGTGCCGGAGCGGCTCAACGCGATCGTCGGCGGTATCGCCGAAGGCTGCATGCGCGCGGGTTGTGCGCTGCTCGGCGGCGAAACCGCCGAGCACCCCGGGCTGATCGAACCGGATCACTACGACATCTCGGCCACCGGCGTCGGCGTGGTTGAAGCCGACGATGTGCTGGGGCCCGACCGGGTCAAGCCGGGGGACGTCCTTGTCGCGATGGGGTCATCGGGTCTGCACTCCAACGGATACTCGCTGGCCCGCAAGGTTCTGCTGGAGATCGACCGGGGCAACCTGGCCGGTTACGTCGAAGAGTTCGGCCGCACGCTGGGCGAAGAGTTACTCGAGCCGACCATCATCTACGCCAAAGACTGTCTGGCGCTGGCCGCCGAAAGCCAGGTCCGGACGTTCTGCCACGTGACCGGCGGCGGGTTGGCCGGCAACCTGGAACGCGTAATCCCGCACGGGTTGGTAGCCGAGGTCGACCGCGGCACGTGGACGCCGGCGCCGGTGTTCGCGATGATTGCCCAGCGGGGCCGCGTCTCCCGCGCCGAGATGGAAAAAACCTTCAACATGGGCGTCGGCATGATCGCCGTTGTGGCGCCGGAGGACACCGACCGGGCCCTGGCGATTTTGACTGCCCGGCATTTGGATTGCTGGGTGATCGGCGCAATCAACAAGGGCGGCAAGGAAGGCCCACGAGCCAAGCTCGTCGGGCAGCATCCACGTTTCTAGAAATCAGCTTGAGCCGAACAATGCGGCCCGGAAATGGCCGCAGCTGGAGCCGGAAGATCAGATGTCAGCGGCGCCAGTTGTCTTCGCCACTCCAGGGGTCTTCGCCGTCCGCCTGGTCGGCGTCGTCTTCGCCCGTCCCGGACAGCTCACGCTGAAGCCGCTCGAAATCGGTCTGCGGGGAGCTGTATTTAAGTTCACGAGCAACCTTGGTCTGCTTCGCCTTAGCCCGGCCGCGGCCCATGGGGGAACCCCCTCGCGCAATAACGGAGCGGCCCAACAAGTAGGCGGCTCCGATCTTTTGTCTTTATTGTCCTGCCGACAGCTTACCGTGCCCGTTGGCTGTCTGCTGTTGCGCCCCGCACCCTGTGCGGCACGCCCTGCTGACGGTCATCGCGCCGTTCCCCTGAGCCGCTCGACGGCCACCCGTCCGGCGCCCGGCCCGTCGAGCGGCGGCAGCGAGTCGGCGTCGATCGCCGCGGGTACCTCGGCGTCGCCGCCGGTGATCAGCGCGGTCTCGGCCGGTATGCCCCGCTTGAGCAGCGCGAGCGCCACCGGGCCGAGATCGACGTGTTCGACGACGGTTCCGAGCCTGCCCACGGCGCGACCGTTGGCCAGCACTGCGTCGCCGGTCGCGGGCCGATCCGCTGATCCGTCCAGGTGCAACAACGCGAGCATGCGGGGCGGTTTGCCCAGGTTGTCCACCCGTGCGACGGTCTCCTGCCCGCGGTAACAGCCTTTGTCGAGGTGGACGGCGCCCAGCCCTGGACCCCCGATCCAACCCACTTCGTGCGGAATCGTGCGTTCGTCGGTGTCGACGCCGAGCCGTGGACGCACGGCCGCCACCCGGTGGGCCTCGTAGGCCCACACTCCGGCCGGGCGCAGCCCGGCCTGCGTCAGCCGACGCTGCAGGTCGGCGTGATCGCGTCGGTCGACCAACACGTCCAGCTCGAACTGGCCTTCTCGCGCGCCGATCATGCGACGCACGAAGCCACTACCGCTCATCGGCACCGCGGTCATCTCGGCGGGCAACGCGTCCAGTCCCAGCGCGTCCAGCACCGCTCGCCCGGCCAGCTGCGGCCCCAGCAGCGACAGCACGGCGAGGTCGGCCCGTGCGGGAGTCACATCGGACCAGAAGACCATCTTGCGCAGGTAGTCCAGCAGCGGTTCGCCCCGCCACGGCTCGGTGTCGAGATAGGTGGCGCCGCCAAGCTCGGTTTGAACCCAGTGATCTTCGACCCGGCCCTGCCCGTCCAGGCTGAGGTTTTGCGTGCTCGCACCGTCGGGAAGTTCGCTGACGTGCTGCGTCGAGATGCTGTGCAGCCAGCTCTGTCGGTCGGCGCCGGTCAAGGTGAGCACCCGGCGATGCGAGCGATCGACCAGCACCGCGTCGGTTTCGGCTGCGCGTTGCTCGCCCAGCGGATCGCCGTAATGCCAGATCGCGCCGGCGTCGGGCCCGGTTTCGGGGGCGGGAACAGCGGACACACACCAACTCTACGGGTCGACGGCGTTAGGCTTCTGGTCCATGACAGGCCAGCCGGGCGTGGTCGTCACGCTCGACGGTGAGGTACATCCGCCGGGCACGCCATTGCTGTTCGCCGACGACCTCGCTGCTGTGCGTGGCGACGGCGTATTCGAGACGTTGCTGGTCCGCGACGGCGGCGCGTGCCTGGTGGGGGCGCATCTGGGCCGGCTGAGCCACTCGGCCAAACTGCTGGATCTGCCGGAGCCGGACCTGGCGGGCTGGCGGCACGCGATCGACCTGGCAGCGCGACAGTGGGCGGCGGACAGCGCCGACGAGGGTGCGATGCGTTTGGTCTACAGCCGCGGCCGGGAACGCGGGTCGACGCCCACCGCCTACGTCACGGTCAATCCGATCGCCGACCGGATAACCGCCGCCCGTCGCGACGGGGTGGCCGCGGTGACGTTGCCCCGCGAGTTGCCCGCCACCGGTGTCGAGGCGATGCCGTGGCTGCTGGCCGGCGCCAAGACGCTGTCCTACGCCATCAATATGGCCGCACTGCGCCATGCCGCCCGGCAGGGCGCCGGTGACGTCATCTTCATCAGCTCGGACGGCTACGTTCTGGAAGGCCCCCGTTCGACGGTGGTGATCGCCGTCGGTAGCGGCGACAACGCGTGCCTGCTGACCCCGCCGCCGTGGTATCCGATCCTGCGCGGCACCACGCAGCAGGCGCTGTTCGGCGTCGCCCGCGCCAAGGGCTACGACTGCGACTACCGCGCGCTGCGTGTGGCTGATCTGTTTGCGGCGCAGGGTATTTGGTTGGTATCGAGCATGACGTTGGCGGCGCGGGTCCACACGCTCGACGGCCGGGTTCTGCCGAGGGCTCGGATGGCGGTGGAGTTCGCCGAACTTGTCGACGCCGCCATTGTCAGCGATCGCTGAAATCGGTTGTCGGCGCACCGCTGGGCGAGTACGGTCGGCCGTACACAGGGAAGGAGGTGGTCCGCGAAATTGATAGCTTTATGGACTTGTGAGGTGGCTGCCCGCTAGCAGTACCGGGCGAGGAATCACCTGCGCGCGCTGGCGAATTCCCCGCAGCCACCCGGCCCCCGAGCCTCCGGTCTGTCCAACCAGGAACTACGGCTCGGGGGCTGCCCATTTCTAGACGTCTTGCCCTCGACCCCAAATACGTTTCGCGGCAACCGAACTGGGAATGCTAACCGACGAACCGCGAGAGCCGCGCCGACAAGTGCGGCACCAAGCCGCCGTCGGCGTCCACCCGTTCTTCGACGTAGGCCAGGTCGCCACCCTCGACGATGCCGTAGAGCCGCTTGGCTCCGCCGACCAGCACACCCGACCGGCTGCGGGCCAGTGCATCGGTGACCAATTCCCACGACGACTGGTTGAGCGGTCGCCCGTAGAACAGCTCGACGTAACCGGCAGAGTGCGCCAGCAGCAACTCGATGGCCTGTGATTCGGTCTGGTCGTGGGGGTCGGTCACAAAACGCCAGTAACCGGTTTCGCGCAAGTCGGGTCCTTGGTAGTTGCCCGAATGGGTCAGCCGCCAGGACCGGGCTTCCCAGTTCAGGTAGTCGCCGCCGTCGTGCGAGACAACGATCTGCTGCCCGAACCGATAGTCGCCGTCGGCTCCGCGGCCCTCTCCTTCGCCGCGCCAGACGCCGACCAGGGGAAGCAGCGCCAGCAAGGCGTCGTTCAGGTTGGCGCCTTCGCGCAGGTTCGCGGTGTCCGCGGGGATAGGCAGATCGTCGAAGACCGGGATGTTGCGGGCCGCGGTCACCTTGGCGCGTTCGGCGGCGGCGGCGACGGCACGGTCCCCGGAAATGGGCGGAAGGACCGGCTCATCACCGGCCTCAGCGCTGGAGGTCATGCGCCGCTCCTCCGCATCGCTGCGCTCTGCATCGTCGCCGGCGCGTCACGATTCGTCGGTGATCAGCCGATACAGCGTGTACAGCGCGAACCAGGAGATCGCCACGACCGCCGCGACCAGCATGATCTCGAAGAACAAAACCACGGCGACGAGTCTAGTCGTTCGGGGCGGTGCGACTGGCCTGGGAGAGCGGTCAGGCGATCTTGACGTCGACCTCGTGGATGCCCGCGCCCGACGGGGTCACCACCGCGTCGCCGTTGCCTGCCGCCGACAGCGCGCGCAGCGTCCAGGATCCGGGTGCGGCGAAGAACCGGAAGTCGCCGGTGGCTGACGCGACGACCTCGGCGGTGAACTCGTCGGAGGAGTCCAGCAGACGCACGAACGCGCCGCCAACGGCCTGGCCGTCACTATCGACAACCCGACCGGTGATCACCGTCTCCTTTTCCAGGTCGACGCTGGCCGGCAACGTCTGTCCTTGCTTCGGTGCAGAGCACATATCAGCTTCCCAACTCGATCGGGGCGCCCACCAGGGAGCCGTATTCCGTCCAACTGCCGTCGTAGTTCTTCACGTTCTGGTGTCCGAGCAGCTCGCGCAGCACGAACCAGGTGTGCGAGGACCGCTCACCGATCCGGCAGTACGCGATGGTCTCCCTCGAGCCGTCCAAACCGGCGCCGGCGTACAGCTTGGCCAGGTCGTCGTCGGACTTGAAGGTGCCGTCCTCGTTGGCGGCCTTACTCCACGGCACGTTGATCGCACCGGGGATGTGGCCGGGCCGCTGGCTTTGTTCCTGCGGCAGATGGGCCGGCGCCAGGATCTTGCCGGAGAACTCGTCGGGGGAGCGCACGTCGACCAGGTTTTTCACGCTGATCGCGGCGAGCACCTCGTCGCGGAACGCCCGGATGGTGTTGTCGGGCGCCTTCGCGGTGTACGACGTCGCGGGCCGTGTCACCGTGTCCTTCGACAACTCGCGCCCGTCGAGCTCCCACTTCTTGCGGCCACCGTCGAGCAGCTTGACGTCGTCGTGGCCGTAGAGCTTGAAGTACCAGTACGCGTAGGCGGCGAACCAGTTGTTGTTGCCGCCGTAGAGGATCACGGTGTCGTCGTTGGCGATACCGCGATCGCTCAGCAGCTTGGAGAACTGCTGGGCGTCGACGAAGTCACGCTTTACCGGGTCCTGCAGATCGTCACGCCAGTCCAGCTTCACGGCCCCTTGGATGTGGCCGCCGTCGTAGGCGCTGGTGTCCTCGTCGACCTCGACGAAGACGACGTGGTCGGCATCGAGATTGCTCTGGGCCCAGTCGGCGGAGACCAGGACGTCGGAGCGTGCCATATGGGAAGTCCTTTCGGGAGTTACGCGGGCTCAGAAGTCCTGGAGGCGGGCTTCAGATGCACGACGAGTGGGTAGAGCTGGCAGCCCAGGCAGATGTCGAAAGCCGCGTTGAGAAAAGCTGCCACCAGGGCTGCGCCGGTGGCGACGAGGCCGACCAGGGGCGCGCCGGCGGCGAATCCGGCCGCGCCGATGACCGCGAAGACCAAGCCGACCAGTTGGGCGAACTTCAGCGGCGGCACCGGCTCCCGGTCGCGGACCGGTCCCAGCCGCGGGGCCACGACATTGGCGAACACCAGTCCATAGGGATGACGACGCGGGCCGCCCACCGCGCCGATAGCGAAGACGACGGCTTGCAGGCCCAGGATGACCGCGGCGGCCAGCGGGCTGACCCCGGAGACGATGAGGGTGATCACCAGCACGCCGGTGGTGATCCAGGCGACGAATCTTGGCCCGCGAACGTCGACTTGGTCGGTGGTCTTGGTGCTCGACATCATGCTGCTCCTAGCTGCTTGTGCAGGGGTATGGGGGACGCGCGCCAGGGTGTTTGTTCCTAGCTGCTCCGAGCGCGGCGCGAGAAAGCGCGGCTACTCAGCAACTACAACAACAGCAGCAACCCGCTACGCGGCACAGGTCGACTGCGCGGCGCTTGGTGAGCATGAGCTCAAGGCGGGTGGACACGTCGGACAGCTTACCCAATGGCCACACCATCAAGCCAACAGCGGAGCCAGCGCCGACCGCAGGTCATCGGCTTTCGGAACACCCGCCGCACGGTATCGCTGTCGCCCCCCGGCATCGAAGATAAATGTCGTGGGCAGCGACAAAACCGAAAGGCGTCGCGCGGCGGCTGGATTGGCGTCCATATCGATTTCCACGTGCGCCACGTCGCCGAGGCCATCACAGACCTGGTTGACCACCCGGCGCACCTGGGTGCACGGCGCACACCACGAGGCGCTGAAATGCACGACGGTTGGCCCGTCCGCCGACAGGCCCAAGTCGCTGGTGTCCACTTCGCCCGCCGTTGTGCGATCGGTCGCGCGGACCTCACCGGCACGCCGGTTCAGCAGCCACCCGACGACGGCCGCCACTGCCAGCGCAGCCACCACCGCCACGATCGCTGAAATCACGAGCGCCACCCCTCCCCAGCGCTGCGCTCTGCATCGTCGCCGGCGCAAATCATGCCTGGTTAAACCCGTCGAGAGTGATGGTTAATCCCGTGGTGATGCCCTCGATGATGACGTCGGAGCCGCGGGCGCCCTGGCTCGTCGGTGCCACCCCGAACGGAAGTCTTTGGTCGGGCAGCTGGCCGGCGAACGCGGCCAGCACCGCGTCGCGCTTGTCGTCGGGGACCTTTTGGTTGGCGGTATTCGGGCCGGTCAGTACCCCGGTGGGGGTGAACACCAGCGTGGTGTTGTCGTCGCCGGCCATCGAGAGGTCGACGGAGACGCTGACCAGCTTGTCGAAGTGGGCCGATTTCGGGGTTCCGGTGAACACCAAACCGTGGCTGCCGGAGATCCCCGACTCGGTGGTGCCGCCGCTCGCGTTGTTGGTGTCCTGCGGCGGCGCCTCGACCATCAGATCGCGCATACCGATGTAGCGCCCGAGGTGCAGCGAGTCGATGATGATCCGGCTCTCCAGCTTGCCGACCCCAAGCTTGGCGCCCGGTCGGATCAGCCATGACGCGTCGGTCAGGTCGACCGAGTGCATGGTGGCCTCCAGCGTGGCCTTGCCGATCACTGGACGGTCGACTCCGGCGGCCTTGATCTCCACGTCGCCGTACCGATCCCGCATCGCCTGGAGGACTACCGGAAAGCCGATAATCGCCACGAATGGGTCGAAATCCAGGTGTGCCGTCTCGCGAACCGTGCGGGCCAGCCGATACTCCGCGTAGATGCCGGCCCCGAAATCGACGCCCGCGACACCGACAAGCACGATCACGACCGCCAGCAGCACCGCCGTCGCACCGACCAGCACTTTACGCATCCGCATATTGTGGCGTACCGCGCCGTCGTTGAAGCTCTCGAATGGTCTCCGCGGACCGTTGCGGTCTGCTTGGTCCCCGCGCTGAACACCAGCCTTCACGCTATCGTTAAACAACCTGGCCGATAACTTCACATCTTGCACATCTTCGCCAATGGATGTGGGAGACGCCTTTCCCACGACGCTGGAGGGGCTTGTTGGACCTTTTGTTGCTGACCGCGGAGCCGCACCCGGACGTGGTCCTGCCGTCGTTGTCGCTGCTCGCCCACACGGTGCGCACAGCGCCCCCCGATGTGTCTTCCCTGCTGGAAGCGGGTGGCGCGGACATTCTGATCATCGACGCGCGACTCGACCTGCCGGCAGCCCGAGGGCTATGCCGGTTGCTGGGTTCGACGGGCCGCTCAATCCCGGCGGTGGTGGTGGTGAACGAGGGCGGCCTGGTCGCCGTCAACGCCGACTGGGGTCTGGACGAGATCCTGCTGCCCAGCACCGGGCCCGCCGAGATCGATGCCCGGCTGCGACTGCTGATCGGACGGCGGGGCAGCCTGCAGGACCAGGAGAGCCTCGGCAAAATCACTCTTGGCGAACTGGTGATCGACGAGAGCACTTACACCGCCCGGTTGCGCGGACGTCCGCTGGACCTCACCTATAAGGAATTCGAACTGCTGAAGTACCTGGCGCAGCATGCCGGCCGGGTATTCACCCGAGCGCAGCTGTTGCACGAGGTGTGGGGATACGACTTCTTCGGCGGCACCCGCACCGTCGACGTGCACGTGCGCCGGTTGCGGGCCAAGCTCGGGCCGGAGTACGAATCGCTGATCGGCACGGTCCGCAACGTGGGTTACAAAGCGGTCCGCCCCACCCGCGGCCGGCTACCGACCGGCGAGCCCGCCGCCGACAGCGAACCGGAAGCAGATGGTCGCCAAGAGCCGCTGGTCGATCCGCTCCGCAGCCAGTGACGTCACCCGAGTGGCGGGCGGTGCTGGCCGCGCAGGAGCAGCAGCAGATACGTGAACTCGTCCGCGCAGCAGCACAATTCGATGGCGTGGCACCCGTTGGCGAGCAAGTTCTGCGGGAGTTGGCACATCAACGCACCGAGCATCTGCTGGCCACCGGTCCCGATCCAAGCGGTGGCGATGACCGAGACGCGCGGGTCATTGGCTACCTGAATCTTTCTCCGGGGCAGGCGGACGGCTTCGCCATGGCGGAGTTGGTGGTGCATCCGCACGCCCGGCGGCGCGGTATCGGCGCTGCGATGATTCATGCTGCGCTATCCAAAACCGCTGGGCGGAACCGGTTTTGGGCGCACGGAACGCTGGAGTCGGCCCGGGCGACGGCGTCGGCGTTGGGTCTGGCGCCGGTTCGCGAACTCATTCAGATGCGCCACTCGCTGTACGGCGTTACCGAGCCGGCCGTGCCCGACGGGGTGCGCATCCGGACCTACGCCGGGGCCGTCGACGACGCCGAACTGCTGCGGGTCAACAACGCCGCATTCGCGGCGCACCCCGAACAGGGCGGCTGGACCGCGACTGATCTGGCCGAGCGACGCGCCGAACCGTGGTTCGACCCGCAGGGGCTGTTCCTGGCCGTCGACGAGAAGACGAACGCCTTGCTCGGCTTTCATTGGACGAAAGTGCATTCCGACGAGCCCGGCCTGGGCGAGGTCCATGTCGTCGGCGTCGACCCGTCGGCGCAGGGCAGTGGCCTGGGTGGCCTGCTGACGTCCGTGGGGGTCGCATTCCTGGCGCGCCGACTGGCCGACGCAGCCGAGCCCACGGTGATGCTCTACGTCGAGTCGGACAACACCGCCGCGTTGCGTACCTACCGGCGCCTGGGATTCGCCCAGCACAGCGTCGACACCGCCTATGCGGCGGCCACACCAGGCACGACCAGCGATGGCTGAGCTGTTCACTCCGCGTTCACGCGGCGGGCGGGCGCCGTCTACGCCCAGCGCATACTTTCCGGGTAGCTCGGCAGCGGCGGCCGGGACAGTAAGTCGCGGCCACAATCCTTGAGAAAGTGAGATCAGTGAAGCTCGACCCGGGGGGCAGGGCCCTGGTGGCCGCGGTGTCGACGGCAATGATCGCGGGCCTGATGTTGACCGGCTGCGGTAGCGATAACAACCTTCACGGCATGTCGGCACCGACCGGACCGGTGTACTGCGGTGGTAAGAGCGCCCTGACCGCTGAGGGCTCGACGGCACAGCAAAACGCGGTCGCGCAGTTCAATATGGACTGGGCTGCACTGTGTCCCGGTAAGCAGTTGGCATATAACCCGACCGGCTCGGGTGCCGGACGTGACCAGTTCATCGCCGCGCATGTGGATTTCGCCGGCTCAGATTCATCGCTGAGCCACGACCAGGTCGATCCGGCCGCCAAGCGCTGCGAGGGAAACCCCGCCTGGAATCTGCCGATGGTGTTCGTGCCGGTTGCGATTGCCTACCACCTGGACGGTGTCAAGCAGCTGGTTGTCAGTGCTGATGTGCTGGCCAAGATCTTCAGCGGCTGGATCACCAATTGGAACGATCCGGCGATCGTCAAGCTCAATCCCGGAGTGGCGCTGCCCGACACCAGGATCTCGCCGATCTACCGGTCGGACTCCTCGGGTACCACCGATAACTTTCAGAAGTATCTGGTCGCGGCCGCACCGAATAGTTGGACCAGGGGCACCGGCAGCGAGTTCCTGGGGGGCGTGGGTGAGGGCACGCAGAAGTCCGCCGGCGTCATCCAGGCCGTGCAGTCTACGTTCGGCGCCATCGGTTATGTCGAGAAAGGTTTCGCCGATCAAAGCGGTGTGCCGTACGCGCAGATCAACGACGGCGGCGGCGCGGTGAACCTCACCGACGACGCCGCTCGCAAGGCCATCGACAACGCGACCTTCGCAGGCGTGGGCAACGACTTGAAACTGAACCTGAAATCGATGTACAGCACCAAAGCGCCCGGTGCTTACCCGCTGGTGCTCGCCACCTACGAAATCGTCTGCTCCAAGGGGTACGACCCCGCCACCACCGACGCGATCAAGTCGCTTTTCACCGTGGCCGCGAACAACGCGCAAAGTGGTCTCTCGGCCGAGGGTTATGTTCCGTTGCCGGATAAATTCAAACAGCGCTTGATCGCCGCGATCAACGCAATCCAATGAGCAAACTGATTGACTCTGGCTCAGAGCCGTTGATTGATGGGAACGCCGTGACGACACCAGATCCAGCCGACGCCGGTTCGGGTGAGGTCGTCGATGCGCCTTCCCTCCGGTCGCCGGCGGCGCCCGCCCTGCTCTGGGGCAGCCGAAAACCTGGTCTCGGTGACCGGCTGTTTCGCGGCCTGTCCGAGGGCTCCGGTGTCCTAATCGTTGTTTTGGTCGCCGCAATCGGAGTGTTTCTGCTCATCCGTGCGATCCCGGCCCTGGCGCGCGACCAGGAGAATTTCTTCACCTACGGCGGCAACTGGGTCACCACCAATACCTCGGCGATGCATTTCGGCATCTTCGACATGCTGCGGGTGACGGTGTTCGTGGCATTGTTCGCCCTGATCCTGGCGATGCCGGTTGCCCTGGGCATCGCGATATTCCTTACCCAATACTCACCGCGCCGGGTCGCCGGGCCGCTGGCCTATATGGTCGACCTGCTAGCCGCGGTCCCGTCGATCATCTACGGGGTCTGGGGCCTGTATGTGCTGGCACCTCGGTTGCGACCGATCGCGACCTGGCTCAATGAACACCTGGGCTGGCTGTTTTTGTTCGCGACGGGCAACGTCTCGGTTTCCGGTGGCGGCACCATCTTCACGGCCGGGGTGGTGCTGGCGGTGATGATCCTGCCGATCATCACCGCGGTCACCCGCGAGGTGTTCATCAAAACGCCGCACGGCCACATCGAGGCCGCTCTGGCGCTCGGAGCCACCCGCTGGGAGGTGGTCAAGACCGCGGTGTTGCCGTTCGGACGCTCCGGCTACATCAGCGGCGCCATGTTGGGTCTGGGCCGTGCGTTGGGCGAGACCGTCGCACTTCTGATCATCCTGCGTGGCACCCAGGTGGCGTTCGGCTGGTCTTTGTTCGACGGCGGTTACACCTTCGCGACCAAGATCGCCGCTACCGCAGCGGAATTCAACGACCACTACAAAGCCGGCGCCTATATCGCTGCAGGGCTGGTGCTTTTCCTGCTCACCTTCGTGGTCAATGCGCTGGCGCGCGCCGCGGTCGCGGGCGAGGACACGCAGTGACCTCGATCCTGGACCGCCCGCTCAAGGCGCGGACGTTCACCGTCGTCAGTCTGCGCCGACGGCTGGCCAACGCGATCGCCACCGTGCTGGTGATGCTGTCGGTGATGGTGGCCCTGATACCGCTGGTGTGGGTGCTCTATTCGGTTGTGGCCAAAGGCTTGAGCGCCGTTAGATCAAGCGTGTGGTGGACGCATTCCCAAGCCGACATGACCGCGTTTCTACCCGGAGGCGGCGCCTACCACGCCATCGTCGGCACGGTCATGCAGGGCGTGGTATGCGCGATCATCTCCGTACCGATCGGCATTTTCGTCGCCATCTATCTGGTCGAATACGGCGGCGACACCCCGCTGGCCAAGCTGACCACGTTCATGGTCGACATCCTCACCGGGGTTCCGTCGATCGTGGCGGCGCTGTTCATCTATGCACTGTGCATCGCCACGCTGGGCTTCCCCCGGTCCGGTTTCGCGGTGTCGCTGGCGTTGGTGCTGCTGATGCTTCCGGTGATCGTGCGCTCGACCGAGGAGATGCTCCGGATCGTCCCGGAGGACCTGCGCGAGGCCAGTTTTGCGCTGGGCGTGCCGAAGTGGAGGACGATCACCAGAATCGTGCTTCCGGCCGGGCTGTCCGGCATCATCACCGGCGTCATGTTGGCACTGGCCAGGGTGATGGGGGAGACCGCCCCGTTGCTGATCTTGGTGGGTTATGCGCAGGCGATGAACTTCGACATGTTCGCCGGCTTCATGGGCTCGCTGCCCGGCATGATGTACGACCAGACGTCGGCCGGTGCGGGTGCCAACCCGATTCCTACCGATCGGCTGTGGGGCGCTGCCCTGACGCTGATTTTGCTGATCGCAGTTATTAATGTGGGCGCCAGAGTGGCCGTGAAAGTCTTCGCGGCCGGAACGCTAGGCAGGAGTTACAGTGGCTAAGCGGTTAGACCTCAAGGAAGTCAACATCTTTTACGGCTCGTTGCATGCGGTCGCTGACGTTTCACTATCAGTTCTGCCACGCAGCGTGACGGCGTTCATCGGCCCGTCCGGCTGCGGCAAGACGACAGTGCTGCGCACGCTGAACCGGATGCACGAAGTCGTCCCGGGTGCCCGCATGCAGGGCAGCGTCCTGCTCGACGGCGACGACATCTACGGCTCGGGGATCGACCCGGTAGGTGTGCGTCGTGCGATCGGAATGGTCTTCCAACGGCCGAATCCGTTCCCCACCATGTCAATTCGCGACAATGTGGTGGCCGGGCTGAAGCTGCAGGGTGTGCGCAGTCGAAAACTGTTGGACGACACCGCCGAACATGCATTGCGCGGCGCCAACTTGTGGGACGAGGTCAAGGACCGGTTGGACAGGCCCGGTGGCGGGTTGTCCGGCGGTCAGCAGCAGCGGCTGTGCATCGCGCGCGCCATCGCCGTGCAACCCGATGTGCTGCTGATGGACGAGCCGTGTTCGGCGTTGGACCCGATTTCGACGATGGCGATCGAGGATCTGATCGCCGAGCTGAAGCAGGAGTACACCATCGTCATCGTCACCCATAACATGCAGCAGGCGGCGCGGGTCAGCGACCATACTGCGTTCTTCAACCTGGAGGCTGTTGGAAAGCCGGGCCGGTTAGTCGAGATCGACGGCACCGAGAAGATCTTCTCCAACCCGACCCAGAAGGCCACCGAAGACTACATCTCCGGCCGCTTCGGCTAGTGCGAGTGTGAGACGGCCTCGTCGTCGGGAAACTGGCCGGTCGCCTGGAAAATGACCCGGCGCGCCACCTCGACGGCGTGATCGGCGAACCTTTCATAAAACCGGCCCAGCAATGTCACGTCGACTGCCGAGGCCACCCCGTGCTTCCACTCGCGGTCCATCAATACGGTGAACAGGTGGCGGTGCAGGTCGTCCATCGCGTCGTCTTCTTCGCGGATGCGCGCGGCCTTTTCCGGGTCCCGGGACTGCAGCACTTCCTGCGCACTGTTACCCAATTCCACAGCCACCCTGCCCATCTCAGCGAAGTACCCGTTGACCTCTTCGGGTAGCGCGTGCTGTGGGTGACGCCGGCGGGCGATCTTGGCGACGTGCAGGGCGAGCGCACCCATCCGGTCGATATCGGCGACCATTTGGATTGCGCTCACGATCGACCGAAGATCGCCGGCGACGGGTGCTTGCAAGGCGAGCAGTACAAAGGCGCTCTCCTCGGCCTGGGTGCTCAGCTCTGCGATCTTCTCGTGGTCGGAGATGACCTGCTCGGCCAGTACCAGGTCTGCCTGCAACAGTGCCTGAGTTGCCCGTTCCATCGCGACACCGGCCAGCCCGCACATTTCTCCAAGCTGTTCGGAGAGCTCAGACAGCTGTTCGTGGTAGGCGGTACGCATATCGCCAAGCCTACGTTCTCGATTGGGGGACCCGCATGAACCCGCATGAAGTGGGGTATGAACTCGCGGTGAACGCCGGTTTTCGTTCAAATCTTCGATCGCGTTAGCGGCTATTCACAGGAGGTGTCGGCGGCGTTGGTCACCGACAGATCCTCCGGAAGTTTCGTTGGCGCGCTGGTGGTATTGCGCTCGACCTGCAGGCTGACCGATGAGCCGCTGGGCGGCGGAGCGCTGAACGAGGAGAAGTCCGACCCGAGAACCACCTGGACCACTTTGCCAATTCCGGTGACCCGCTGGACCTTTGGGTTCCTCAGAGTCGCCGCGACGGTGGCGGCGGCCTGTTCATTGCCAGCAGCGAAGAACACCGTGGTGGACTTGAGCGGGTCCGGGTAGTCGTCCGGGGTCTTCGTCTTGAAGCCCTGGCGCTTCAGCTGTGAGCTGGCCGTGGTGGCCAGCCCCGACTTGGCGGTCGAGTTGGACACCTGCACGGTGACACTCTGTGGTGCCGTCGTCAATGCCTGGACCTGCTCGGGATGCGGCTCTGGCGACGGACTGGACTTGGTCTGCGGTGCCTTGCTGGTCAGCGACTTTGTCGCCGGGCTCGATGTCGCATTCAGGTCGTTTTCTCCCGGCAGCGGATCGTCGTTGATGATGGCATCGAAAAGCGCTCGCATGTCGGAGGTCCGCGGCGGCTCGTCGCCGTTTTCGTCGGTGATGCCGGTCGGCACGGTCACGAACGAGACATGCCCGGCGCTCATTCCCTGCACCGACTGGCCGAGCTGGACGAGGTCCTTGGTCTTGACGTTGTCGACGTAGCTGTTCTGGATGAAGGTATTGACGACGTTGTTGAGCTTGTTCAGCGAAAAGAAGGTGTCCTGGGAGATCAGCGAGCGCAGCAGCGACGACAGGAACAGCTGCTGGCGTTTGATGCGTCCGTAGTCGCCGTTGTTCTCGGTGTTGACGTTGCGGGCTCGTACGTAGTTCAGCGCGGTTTTGGAGTCGATCCGTTGACGTCCGGCGTGGGCCAGCACGGTGCCGAGTTCGTAGTCATACAGCGGGGTGGTGCTGCACACGTCGACACCGCCGAGCGCGTCGACCATCTTGGCGAAGCCGACGAAGTCGATCGCGATGAAGCGATTGATGCTCAGCCCGGACAGCTTCTGGATTTCCTTGACCAGACACTTCGGGCCGCCGAACGAGAACGTCGAATTCAATTTCGTCTCGGTGTAGACGTTTCTTGGGCCCCATTTTTTGGTGTCGGAGTCGTAGATTGGACCGTACTCGCCGGTGTCTGGATTCCAGGCCTCGCATTGGATCGGCGTGATCGCCAGGTCGCGCGGAAACGACACTGCGACAACGCGTTTCCGGTTCGCCGGAATGTTGACCAGAATGACGCTGTCCGACCGGGCGCCGCCGGCGTCCTCGGTGTCGCCGGCGCCCATCTCACTGTTCGCCCCGGCCCGGGAGTCCATGCCGACGATCAAGAAGTCCTCGTCGCCGTACTGCGCATTCGGGTCGACGATGTCGCGTGACTGAGGGTCCAAAGCGCTGACCGTGTTGAGCCGGTGGTTTTTTGACGCGCTCCACTGCCAAGCCCCGCCGGTCAGCGCCAACGCCGCCGCCGCGATCGCCGCGGCCATCAAGCGGCCGAACAGCATCATCGCGTTGCGTCTGCGACGCGGCTTCCGCTCGAGAATCTCGTCGGCTGCGGGGTCGTCGAGGATTCGCGCCGGTCGCGTCCGCGCCGGTGTTTTCGGCAGCACGGTGGTCTGCTCGACGTCGGCGCCCGCGATGGGCGCACCGGGGCGGACGTCCTCCGACTCGGGCGCCGCAAAGGCATCGAGCGGGGAGGACGACGCCGCATCGGCGTCGTATCCGTTGTCCCGCTCGTCGCTGGGCTGATCCGGCTCCGGTTCTGGCGGCTCGGGATCGGGAACCGCGTGATGGCGGCTTGGCCGGACCGCGGTCGCACCGCCCATCTTGGCGATCAGCTCGGCGACGGTGAGTCCGCCATCGGTGTGGCATCCGCGCGGCTCGCCGTCTTCGTCGTCGACGGCAGGCTCGGTTGGCGGCGACGGTGGCGGTGCCGATACCGGCCGCGGGGTCCGCCGATGGGCGACGGCGATCGGTCGCCCTCCTTGCGACGGCGCTGCGAATCGCTCCCACGGCGCGGCGGCACGCGTTCCCGTCGTCGCCCCAGCAAGCCCTGCGTTATCGGCGTCGTGGTCGTGAGTGGCTGCATCGGCGCCAGCGTCGCCGTCACTCATCTCCTACCCGGCCTCCGAATCTGGATGAGGTGCCCGACCTGTTGTCGCTTACATCAGTGCAGCGCCGGCGGTGGCAGCGCTGCCGATCCGCACGACCGGTGTGGTCACGTCGTGTTGTAGGGGTCGTGCGGTGGTGATAGCCCGAGCTTCTTAGGGCTTCGCCACTGGTGCGCGACACAACAAGTTCCACATCGTACTGAGAAATTTATGAGAACGCGATCTCAGGATCGAGCTCAATGGTCCGGCTTCTCCTCAGGCCGTTCCGGCCTGCATCGTCGCCGGACGGCGACTTCAGCCGCCCGAATGCATGATGTCGGCCCCCGCCGGCACGGTGCAGTCGTCGGGGTCCACGAGCCAGCCCTCCGGCAGGGCTACCCGTGCAGGTGATCCCTGGCGTCCGCGCGGTCCCGTAGCCGCGGTCGGGAACGGCACGCTGGGGTCGAGTTTGTCCAGCAGCATGTCGAGTTCGCCGCGTGTTTTGACCAGCGCCAGAGCCCGTCGCAGCTCGGATCCGGCGGGGAAGCCGTGCAGATACCAGGCGACGTGCTTGCGGATGTCGCGGATGCCCTTGTCTTCGCCGAAATGCGCGGCGAGCAGCTCGCCGTGCCGGCGGATGATGTTGGCGACCTCGCCGAGATCGGGCGGTGCGGGCGGCGGGCTGCCGGTGAACGCGGCCGAGAGCTCGGCGAACAGCCATGGCCGGCCCAGGCAGCCGCGACCGATGACGACGCCGTCGCACCCGGTGACGGCCATCATGGTCAGCGCATCGCTGGCTTCGAAGATGTCGCCGTTGCCGAGCACCGGGATCGTCCGCACGTGCTGCTTGAGCTCGGCGATCTGCTCCCAATCCGCGGTTCCGGAATAACGCTGAGCCGCGGTGCGGGCGTGCAAGGCGACCGCGGCCGCCCCTTCGGACTCCGCGATCCGGCCCGCGTCGAGATGGGTCTGGTGCGCGTCGTCGATGCCGATCCGGAACTTGATGGTCACCGGGATCTCGGTGCCCTCGGTGGCGCGCACGGCCGCCCCGACGATCTGGCCGAACAGCCGACGCTTGAACGGCAGCGCCGCCCCGCCGCCGCGGCGGGTGACTTTGGGCACCGGGCAGCCGAAATTCATGTCGACGTGATCGGCCAGGCCTTCGTCGGCGACCATTTTGACCGCCGCATAGGTGGTCGCGGGATCGACGGTGTACAGCTGCAGCGATCGCGGTGATTCGTCGGCGGAGAACGACGTCATATGCATCGTGACGGGATGCCGCTCGACAAGGGCACGCGCCGTCACCATCTCGCACACGTAGAGGCCGCTGACCGTTCCGACGCGTTCCTGCTCGAGCTCGCGACACAGAGTGCGGAATGCAATGTTTGTCACACCCGCCATCGGAGCCAACACGACCGGGCTGGCCAGCGCGATGGGACCGATACGCAAGGCTGGTTACCGCCGGCTCAGGGTCAGCGTGCCTTCGGTGTGATGCAGCTCCTCGGCGGTGATCTTCTTGCCGGTGCGGATTTCCCGCTCGAGCTGGCGCTGCTTGGACAGCTCGAACTTGTCGCAGGCCACCTCGAGCTCCTTGATCAGCACGGCAAGGTCGTCACGCTCCCGTGCAGCCTCTCCGGAGAAGTCATCGCGCTCGAAGATGCGCCACTTCTTCAGCACCGGCATCACGACCTCGTCGAGGTGGATGCGCGGGTCGTACACGCCGCCGACGGCGATCATCACGGCCTTGCGGCGGAACTCCGGCACCGAGAACCCGGGCATCTTGAAGTTGCGCAGCACTCGGTGCAACGAATGCATGGCCTTGTTCGGCGCGATCTCCAGGCCGGCTTCGCTGACGTCGCGGTAGAAGATCATGTGCAGGTTCTCGTCCTGCGAAATTTTGGCCAGCAGCTGATCGGCGATCGTCTCGTTGCACGCCTTGCCGGTGTTGCGGTGCGAGACGCGGGTGGCCAGTTCCTGGAACGTGACGTAGAGAATCGAGTCGAAGAGGTTCTCGCAGAACAGGTCGCCCTGCTGATTTTGGCCCGGGCTGAACCCGCGGTTGACCACCTCGAGGCGCAACTTCTCCAACTCGATCGGGTCGACCGCGCGGGTAACGACCAGGTAGTCGCGCAGCGCGATGCCGTGCCGGTTCTCCTCGGCGGTCCAGCGGTTGACCCACTGGCCCCACGCGCCGTCCATGCCGAAGCTCATCGCGATCTCGCGGTGATACGACGGCAGGTTGTCTTCGGTCATCAGGTTCTGGACCATCGCCACCTGCGCGACGTCGGACAGCTGGGACTGCCCGGGCTCCCAGTCCTGGCCGCCCAGCGCGTAGAAGTTCTTGCCGTCCGACCATGGGATGTAGTCGTGCGGGTTCCAGGGCTTGTGCACGCTCAGATGCCGGTTCATGTTCTTCTCGACAACCGGTTCGAGTTCATGCAACAGCCCCAGGTCTTGCGGATCCGGCACAACGCCTCCCAGTTATCTGTGTCGGTCGGTTTCAGCAATATATCTGTGTATGCCGGTGACATTCAAGTTCCGACCCGGCGAGTCTATTTCGCGTCGCGCTGAGCGTGAGCGCTAGTGCGTAGCGGCGCGACTGAGCAGCATGTCTACGCAGTAGTCGATGAATTGCTCACGGCTGGCCGCCAGCCGCCCGTCCAGGTAGGCGGTGAACAGGGCGGTCAGGCCGCCGATCAAGCTGGTGGCGATCATCTTCTGCCGCACCGGGTCGCCGATTTGGGTCAGCTTGCGTTGTAGCAGCTCGATGAAGCTGGGCATCCACTCCGCGCCGGACCTAACCAGAACCGGCTCCACCGCCGGGGCCAGCAGCAGCACCCGGCCGCGGACCGGGTCGTCGACCATCAACGCGACGAATTGCTCAACGGCTTCACGGGGTGTGGTCGCAGACGTCAGCGCCGACATGGCGCGGGTACAGACGTCGTCGTAGACGGCGCGCACGAATTCGTCACGGTCAGAGAAGCTTTCGTAGAAGTAGCGTTCGGTGAGGCCGGCCTGCCGGCATACCGCCCGCACCGTCACCGCCGGCCCGCCCTCGCCGCCGAGCAGCTGCACGCCGGCCGCGATGAGTTCGTCGCGGCGCAGGACCTGGCGATCCTCCAGGGGAACGCCGGACCAGCGGCGCGAGCGTTGACCGGACGGCACTTCAACTCCTAAGGTCTATACTGACAACGCATGTAGTCAGATTGGCTGACACGGACAGGAAACGTTGACCAGTGACTCAAGATACGTCTGAGGCGTGCCCGCTGACCAGCACAGGCGCCGCCGACGAGGTGGTCAGCGGTGCTGTCGCGGCCGGTTGCCCGGTGTCACCGCTCGGGTATGACGCCCCGCCGCAGCCGCTCGGCCCGGACTCGCTGACGTGGCGATACTTCGGTGATTGGCGCGGCATGCTGCAGGGTCCGTGGGCCGGGTCGATGCAGAACATGCATCCGCAACTCGGTGCGGCCGTCGAAGAGCACTCCACGTTCTTTCGGGAACGCTGGCCGCGGTTGCTGCGGTCGCTGTACCCGATCGGCGGGGTGGTCTTCGACGGCGACCGCGCGCCGACCACCGGTGCCGAGGTGCGCGACTATCACGTGGACATCAAGGGCACCGACAGCCAGGGCCGGCGCTACCACGCGATGAACCCCGACGTCTTCTATTGGGCGCACTCCACGTTCTTCGTCGGCACGATCCATGTGGCCGAACGGTTCTGCGGCGGCATCACCGAGGCGCAGAAGCGGCAACTGTTCGACGAACACATCGAGTGGTACCGGATGTACGGCATGAGCATGCGCCCGGTCCCAAAGACCTGGGAAGACTTCCAGGTCTACTGGGATCACATGTGCCGCTTGGTATTGGAGAACAACTTCGCCGCACGCGAGGTGCTCAACTTGACCGAGCTGCCCAAACCGCCGTTCGCGCAATGGCTTCCGGACCGGCTATGGGCGTTGCAGCGTAAGTTGTTGGCGCCGTTCTTCGTCTGGGTGACGGTCGGCCTCTACGATCCTCCGGTGCGCGAGCTGATGGGCTACACCTGGTCACGTCGCGACGAGTGGCTACACCGCCGCTTCGGCGACATCGTGCGCCTGGTCTTCAGCTGTTTGCCACGCCGGGCCCGGATGCATCCGCGGGCCCGGTCGGGGTGGGACCGTGCCACCGGCCGCATCCCGACCGCGACGCCGCTGGTGCAAACGCCCGCGCGCAACCTGCCGCCGCTTGACGAACGCGACAACCCAAAGCACTACTGCCCCAACGTCTGGCGGCAGGCAGGCCGCGTCAGCGCCGGCGATCAGCTGTGCGCGTGGTTGTGCGGTTCCTCCAGGCCGGACTGGTGCACGTGTCCGTGGCTGTGCTCGGTTCCGTCGTCGTGGGTGTGGGTGTGCTCGTGCTCGACGTGCTCGTGCTCATGCTCGGTGTGCGCATGCGTGTGAGCGACCCCGCCGTGCTCGTGCTCGTGCGAGTGCGGGCCTTCATGGGTGTGTTGTTCGGACATTTTCCATCATCTCCTTTGTGTGAAACACAGTGTGCTGCTTGGTTGTAACGCCTAGACGGCTGACGGCTCAGCTACCTTTGCGCTGTCCGTCGACCGCCCGCAGGCCGTCATCGGCGCGGTGATGCCGCGGCACCCCCGGACCGGCGTGCTCGGCGTTGAAGACGGCGTCGACGACGAGTTGTCGCACGTGATTGTTTTCCAGGCTGTAGAAGATCGTCGTCCCCTCGCGACGGGTCCGCACCAGCCGGGCCATCCGCAACTTGGCAAGATGCTGCGACACCGACGGCGCCGGCTTGCCCACATGCTCAGCGAGTTCGTTGACCGACATCTCGCGGTCGGCGAGCGACCACAGCACCTGCACGCGAGTGGCGTCGGCCAACATCCGGAATACCTCGACCACCAGGCTGACCTGATCGTCCGGTAACCGGATATTCTCGTTATCTGCATGCATACGCAGATAGTAGCGCAAGCGTCGACGCTGTCAAGGGCCCCCGGCCGACGGTGATAACTAGGTCATCTATATTATTGGGAAACGCCGAGATGGGGGTTGGGATGTCCATGCGCACCGATAGCGACAGCTGGGATCTGGCGACGAGCGTGGGCGCGACGGCGACGATGGTCGCCGCGCAACGGGCGTTGTCCTCGGCCGCCGGGCTGATCGACGACCCGTTTGCCGCGCCGTTGGTGCGCGCGGTCGGCATCGACGTCTACACCCGACTGGTGAACGGCGAGATACCGGTCACGGAAGAACACGAATTCGACCCGGACCGGATGGCACGCGGGATGGCCGTCCGTACCCGGTTCTACGACCAGTACTTCCTCGATGCGACAGCCGGCGGTATCCGTCAGGCGGTGATCCTGGCGGCCGGCTTGGATGCGCGGGCCTACCGCCTGCCCTGGCCGAAAGGCACCGTCGTCTACGAGGTCGACTTGCCGGATGTCATCGAGTTCAAGACCTCCACGCTGAGCAAGCTGGGCGCCCAGCCGACGGCCGAACGTCGAACCGTTGCCGTTGATTTGCGCGACGACTGGCCCGCGGCCCTCAAGGCGGCCGGCTTCGATCCGAAGGCTCCCGCGGCGTGGAGCGCCGAGGGTTTACTGGTCTACCTGCCGCCGGAGGCGCAGGACGCGCTGTTCGATAACGTCACCGCGTTGAGCGTTGCCGGCAGCCAGCTTGCTTCCGAATTCGTACCGGACACAACCGTTTTCACTGACGAACGGTGGCGCGCGCACCACGAGCGGATGAGTGAGCTGGGCTTCGATGTCGTCGACTTCAACGATCTCGTCTACCACTTCGAGCGCAGCCACATCATCGATCACCTGAGCGGGCGCGGCTGGCAGGTCTCGCACCGCCCGGTCGCGCAGTTGCATGCTGCCAACGGCTTCGTCTATCCCGACGACGAGGTCGCCGCGGCTTTCGCCGACGTGACATATCTCAACGCAGTTCGCGCCTAGTCAGCGTCAATGCAAGTGCGGTAGGACATTGGTGCGGTAGAAGTCGATCGCGGCCAGCGGATTCTGTTGCGCAAAGCGCAGAAACGGCGTCGCGCCGGCGTCCAAAACCGCCTGCACCGCGGCGATGTGGGTGGCGGCATCGGTCCCGGTCGTCCAGCCATGGATGACCTTGTCCAGCGGGTTGGCTTGCGCCGCGCGTTGGATGTCGACGGGATTGGGTTGGTCGACGGCGCCGCCGGTGAACCGCCACAGTTCTGCGCCGCGGGTTATTTCGTTGTGGTCGCCGACGACTACGAACATTTCGGCGCGCTTGCCCAGGGCGGCGGGATCGCGGCCGGAGTCGTGTGCGCCCTGGTTGAACGCGGCCACCAGCTTTTGGTTTTTGACGTCGCCGGCCTCGGTGATCCAGCCGTCGCCGTACTGGCCGGCCAGGTGGGCGCTTTTGGGCCCGCCCGCGGCGACGAAGATCGGCGGCGGCGACGGCGGCACGTCGTAGAGCTTGAGCTGGTTGGTCTGAAAGTGTCTTCCTTGGAACGAGATTCGCTGCCCGCCCCATAGCTGCCGGATGAGTTGGATGGCTTCGATCAACCGGTCATGGCGCTCTCGGTAGGGCCCGAACTGGGTGGTGGCCGCCTGCTCGTTGAGGCGTTCGCCAGTGCCGACGCCGAGGAAAACCCGGCCGGGGTAGAGCAGCGCCAGCGAGGCGAACGCCTGGGCGACCGTCGTCGGGTTGTAGCGATAGATGGGGCACGTCACGCCGGTGCCGAACGGGATGTGGCTGGTTCGCTGGCCCACCAACGCCAATGTGATCCAGGGGAACATCGAATGTCCCTCGTTGTCCTGCCACGGCTGGATGTGGTCGCTGACCCACAAATAGCGGAATCCGGCCCTCTCGGCCGCCTCTGCCTGGTCGACGAGCTGCGGTGTGGTGAATTGCTCGTGTCCGAGCACGAAGCCCACGCCCGGTCCCGACGGCGGGGGCGGGGAGGCGGATGTCGGCGGCGAGCCGGCGGGCTTGGCCGCGCACGCCGCCATTCCAGCCGCGCTTACCGCGCCGGCAGCCGCCGCGAGTTGTCCGAACGAGCGTCGTGATATTCCTCTCATGGGGCAGGGTACCCCGCGTCGACCTCCAGCCAAGCGTCGCCGCGTCAATCGGTGAAGTCGATCCTCACCGACACCGGAGTCGTCTCCAGCGCTTTGACGACCTTGGCACCCACTAGCCCGAACTTGCGACCGCGCGCCACCACATCGTCATCGGGCCTGAACTTCGCGACTCCGGAACGCCACTGATTGCCTTGCCGGACACGAACATTGGGATTGTCGACGATGTTTCGACCCCAACCGGAGCGGGTGCCGTGCTGAGAGATGACCCACGCCCCGTCGTCGTCGAATTGCGCGGAAACGGGAACGCGGCGCACCTGACCGCTCTTGCGGCCGACGGTTTCCAGTTCGGTGGCCAGCGCGGTCCGCAGCCCGAGCCTGCTCAATCCTTGGACTGCCGGATTGAGCAAGCGTCCAACGGCCCGTTCTCTGCGGAACTTTCGCAACGTCTTGTCTCGGTCGGTGTTCGTCACCGATGCCACGGTAGTAGACCAATCGGTATAGTTCAACCCATGACCGCGCGCGATGCCCTCATCGTCAGCATCACGGGTCTGGTTCGACGCCGAGGTGTCGCCGGAGCCGGTCTCAATGCCCTGCTAGAGGACAGCGGGGTGGCGCGCAGGACCGTGTACCTGAATTTCCCCGGCGGCAAAGCGGAACTCGTGACGGAAGCCACCCGTATTGCCGGACAAGCGCTGAGCGCGGTGATCCGGTCGGCCGATGACGGTGGCGACCCGATCCAGGCCGTCCGGACCTTCATCGATCAGTGGAAGGTGCAGCTGCGCGCAAGTGAGATGGAAGCCGGCTGCCCGATCGTTGCTGCGATCCTGGGCCGTTCGGAAGCGCCGGCAGCCGCGCAGGCAGCCGCCGAGGCAGTTGACGATTGGCGCACTATCCTCGCTGATCGATTGGTCGGCTCCGGTGCCGACCCGGGCAAGGCCCGCTCGCTGGCGACGTTGGTCATCGCCGCGATCGAGGGCGCTGTCGTCGTCGCGCTCGCCAGCGGATCAACCGATGCGCTCGACGACGTCGGGCGTCACCTGATCGAGGTCATCCAACTGCATCTACCGACGAAGAAGTAGAGATGGCAAGGCGCGCGTAGACGCCTGCCCACCTTCGGCACACCTTGGTGCCCCCACTAGGACTCGAACCTAGGACCTGCGGATTACCGGGCGACCGTTTCCGGTAGTTCGCAATTCTTATCGCTAACTGTTGTGGCGCAATGGGTTTGCGCGCGCTTCAGCGTTTCCGGCGATTGTCAGTAGTTCGCGTTGATTCTCGGCCAAAAGCGATGAATAAGCGATGGCCCGCAACCACTGAACTTCCGCAAAATGCGGAAGGCCCGGCGACGGCTGACACCGCCCCGGGGAATGGCCGACATCTTTCTGATCGCACTCGGCAGCATCCCTCTCGCCATTGCAATGGTGAAGCAAAAGCTGGGTAACAGGGGCGTTAGTCCTCGACAGCTCCGAGAGCATCTATCTGAGGCCAAGCTCCCGCAGGTGCTGGGATGAATCGTGTGAGGTCGGCGGCTACTCCGCAGGCGCAGTGGGTAGCGGAACCGTCTTCCGACGTTGCGGGCGATTACGTGGCAACATTCACTTACCGGGATCCGATGAAGATTGTGATGTTCGGCACCCGGCGAGAGGAGTGATCAATGACTGGGGCAAGATCGTCCGGATCCCGCGGCAGAATCGCGAAGATCGCGGTGGCGGGGATGCTTCTGGGTCTACCCGCCGCGGCCGTCAGCATCCCGGCGTATGCGGCGCCCGCGGACACGCCGAGTGTGCTTCCGGCGCCGCTGCCAGCGGATCCACCCACTAACGCGCCGCAGCCGCCTCCGCCGCCGCCACCACCGGCCCCCCTGCGGGAGGCGGACGACTGGTGGGGTGATCCGAATAATAACGTTGCAGGCAATTGGTGAGCTGATCGCGCTCGGTGAGCAGGAGGGGTTTCGGCATCACTTTCAACCCTGACGAGACGGGCTGGACGGTCGGCTATCTGCGCGGTATGGGCGGCGGCGACCTGCTGACAGGCTGCGAGCTCAGCCCACGTCCGACAACTGACCGGACCGCCCCGGACTCTCCCGCGGCGAAGGCGCGTAACGCCGCGGCGGCAACACGTTCGCGGGTGGGTTGGCCGGCATGTCCGCGACGGAGGAGGCAGGAACCGCCGGCATGTCCGCGAGGGTTGGCGCCGACCAGCTCGGGCACTCGAAAGTGTCGATGACGCAAGACAAGTACATGAGTCGTGGCCGCGTACATGCCGAGGTCGCGGCGCTTTTGGACCGCGCCATAAACGATGGATAAATGATGACCAACGCCATGTTTTTGTGCCCCCACTAGGACTCGAACCTAGGACCTGCGGATTAAAAGTCCGTAGCTCTACCAACTGAGCTATAGGGGCGCGACGCACAAGGATAACTGGTTGCCGGGTGGTGCTCGTTTGAGGATTCGGACCATGGTGACCTAAGCTAGCTTGGCTCACAACGTAACCATGTTGCGAGTACCCCGGAGAGATTCGGTTCTGGCCCCCTTCGTCTAGCGGCCTAGGACGCCGCCCTTTCAAGGCGGTAGCGCGGGTTCGAATCCCGTAGGGGGTACGCGACGCGGCGACGCGGAGCAGAAGTGCAGCGAGGCCCTGTGGCGCAGTTGGTTAGCGCGCCGCCCTGTCACGGCGGAGGTCGCGGGTTCGAGTCCCGTCAGGGTCGCCGTCGAGGCACACGATGCCTTCCGGCCAGGTAGCTCAGTCGGTATGAGCGTCCGCCTGAAAAGCGGAAGGTCGCCGGTTCGATCCCGGCCCTGGCCACCAAGGTTGAGCTGCACGGACGTAGTGACGGCACTCTATGGTTGGTTGGTCGTGTCCGGTCCCTGTCCGTTCGCCTGGTTTGCGACGGAGTTGTGGAGCCGGTCGAGGTTTGTGGCTACGTGGTCGAGTTCATCGGCGTAGAGATCGCTGTAGATATTCGCGGTGACGGTCGGCGTGGAGTGCCCCACTGGGAAGCTCCCGGTGGAGTACTCGAACTCGACGAATCCTTCGAGAACGGTGTTCGGCGCGAGGTCCTCGAGGAAACAGGACTGAAGGTCACAGTGGAACGTCTGACCGGCGTCTACAAGAACCTCTCCCATGGGATTGTTGCTCTGGTCTACCGCTGCCGTGTCCGTGGCCATGAAAAAGTCCCCACTGGTGGCCAAGTGGAGGTCCCCACTGGTGGCCAGATAAAAGTCCCCACCCCGTGTTCGTCGTGTCGATCAGGAACTGCGGGCCCCGGTGGTGACGGTGAAGGTGCCAACCACTCATCGCTACCACCGGGGAGTTCCATTGAAGTCTGCGAGGGACCGCATGGACATCATTTCTGCCTATCAACAAGTCGGGTCATTTCGAGGCGCCGCCGGGCTGTGCGGCACCAGCCACAAGACCGTCAAACGGGTCGTGGAGAAGTTCGAAGCCGGCGAGACCGCACCACCGCGGGCTGAGCGGGCCCGTAACTACGATGCGGTGGCCGAGCTGGTCGCCGAACGCGTCGCGAAGTCGGCGGGCCGGATGTCGGCGAAGCGGATGTTGCCGATCGCTCGCGCTGCTGGCTATGAGGGTTCGGAGCGTAACTTCCGCCGATTGGTTGCGGTGTCGAAGGCATTGTGGCGCAGCGAGAATCACCGGGGCCGCCGCCCGGCGGTGTGGTCGCCGGGTGAGTATCTGGTGATCGACTGGGCCGAAGCCGCGCCCGGGCTGTTCTTATTCTGCGCGGTGCTGGCGTTCTCCCGGTGGCGGTTCGTGGCGTTCGCCACCGATCAACGGGCGTCGACGACACTGGCGCTGATCGCCGAAGCATTGGCTGCGATCGGCGGTGTCCCGGCCCGGGTGCTGGCCGACCGGATGGCGTGTCTCAAGGGCGGCGTAGTGGCCAATGTGGTGATTTCTACGGTCGAATATGTCCGGTTGGCGAGCCATTACGGGTTCGCACCGGATTTCTGCCATGCATCCGATCCCGAATCGAAGGGCATCGTGGAGAACTTGTGCGGCTACGCTCAACGCGATCTGGCGGTGCCGCTGCTCACCGACGCTGCCATCACCGGGACACCGGTTGACGTGCGGGCCGCCAACGCCGCGGCCAGGGCGTGGTGCGTCGAGGTCAATGCCGCGGTCCATTCGGAGATCATGGCGGTGCCCGACGAGCGGCTGCTCATCGAACGTGAACTCCTGCAAGCATTGCCGTCGCTGCGTCTGCAGATCGGGGCGCCCTCGGTGCTGCGTAAGGTTGACCGGCTGTCCTGCATCCGGTATGCCTCGGCCCGCTACTCGGTGCCCACCCGGCTAATCGGAGCCAGCGTGGCCGTGGTGGTCGATCACGGGGCGGTCTGCCTCGTCGAGCCCGCGACCGGGATGATCGTGGCTGAGCACGAACTGGGTGCCCCGGGCACCGCGTCGATCAGCGATGCCCACTACGACGGGCCACGACCGGCACCCAACCGCGGGCCACGCCCGAAAACGACCATCCGAGAAGCAGTTCTGCGACCTCGGTGCCGACGCCCAAGCGTTCCTGGTCGGGGCCGCCGCGATCGGCAACACCCGCCTGGGTTCTGAGCTGGAGATCCTGCTGGCACTGGGCGCTGCCCATGGTGAACAGGCATTGGTGGCGGCGTTGCGCCGGGCGGTGGCGTTCCGGCGGTTCCGTGCCACCGATGTCCGCTCGATCCTGGCCGCCGGGGCGGGAACACCCCAGCCCCGCCCCGCTGGGGATGCGTTGATCCTCGACCTGCCGGTCGCCCCGACGCGTTCGTTGGATGCCTACAAGGTCACCCCGGCCGCCGATGGTGGTGTGAGTTCATGACAACCACATCGGCCAAGGCAACCAAACCCGTTGCACCGCTCTCTGTTCCAGAACTGGCCGCCGATCTCGACGCCGGGTTGCGTCGGCTCAAGCTCGCAGCGATCCGGCGCACCGCACCCGAGGTCCTGCAGACGGCCAAGACCCAACGCTGGACCCCCGAAGAGGTGCTGCGGACCCTGGTCGAAACCGAACTGGCCGCCCGCGATGCCTCCAACGTCGTCAACCGGCTCAAGGCCGCCGGGTTCCCAGTCGCCAAAACGTTGGAGTCGTTCGACGTGGCCGCCTCCTCAATTCAGCCGAAGACCTTCGACTACCTGTCCAGCCTGGAATGGGTTCGCGCACAATCCCAACCTGGCGATCATCGGACCGGCCGGGACCGGGAAATCCCACACCCTGATCGGTCTCGGGATCGCCGCCATCCACGCCGGGCACAAGGCCCGCTACTTCACCGCCGCCGACCTCGTCGAAACCCTCTACCGCGGCCTTGCCGACAACACCGTCGGCAAGATCATCGAATCCCTGCTGCGCGTCGACCTGATCATCCTCGACGAACTCGGCTTCGCCCCGCTCGACGACACCGCGACCCAACTGCTGTTCCGCCTCGTCGCCGGCGCCTACGAACGCCGCTCCCTGGCCATCGCCTCGCACTGGCCCTTCGAACAATGGGGCCGGTTCCTGCCCGAACAGACCACCGCCGTCAGCATCCTGGACCGACTCCTGCACCACGCCACCGTCGTCATCACCGACGGCCAGTCCTACCGCATGAAAGACGCCCAACACCGAAAGGAGAACCCCTGACCAACCACTGAACTACCGCACGGGGCGGGGACTTTTACCTGGCCACCAGCGGGGACTTCGACTTGGCCATTGACATGCCGTCCGGCCGATGGTGACACTCACCCCACCGCCGAAGCGCGCGAAGTTTGTTGGATGACAAGGGAAGAAGTTCAGTCAGCGATGAACCCTGCATTCGCCGTGCGTGTTCTGGACGCGTTCGACGAGCACGCCCATTCCCGGTCCCACGACGGAGTCAACCTCATATCAGGTTGCTGAGGAGTCTCAGACCCAGCCCGTCCTGCTATGCGGCCCTTCGGTGGCATCGCACAAAACGGTACGACTTACGGGCAGCCCGCCTGCGCAGACGCTGCGCTAACACGTCAAAGCGGCGGTTCACCTGCATCGGGCACGGGGTCTTTCCAGTCGTCATGTGGTTCGATTTGGTGACCCTGTTGTGGCGCAGACGGTTTCTGCACAAGCTAGGTGAGACATTTCCTTACTGCTATCCAAGATCACACCAGGGCCGGATAAGATATGCCCTCACTCTGGGACATCGCGTCACCGGTTGAGGCGATCCTTGACCCGCTCTCCCGCGTCGGTCGTCAGTCGGGCGATGACGGCCGCCCGCGTGGCGGGGTCCAGCGCCGAGATCGTGTCCTCGATCTGCTGGGTGGTGACGTCAACGATCTTCTTTTTCTGGCTCAAGAGGCCTGCCGCGGCCGCCAGCGACACTGCTGCTGCTACCAGCAGCACGATCCGCAGAGTGTTCCTAGATCCGCCCATCTGCGTTTTCTCCGTTCTTTTGTTGGGCTTTTCATCGTAGCCACACAACGACGAACCGACGGTCTAGGCGCCGACGACTATGGGCGGTGTCCGTGTCTGAATAGGTGATCGGGCCGCCCCTGGTCTCGCCTGCCGGGCCGGCAGCGCTTACGGCTCTACTTGCCGTGCGCTTTTAGGTGCTCCTTGGCGGCATTCCTCGCGTGCTCGAGGGCCTCAACGTGGTGGGCATGCGCCAACTGGGCGTGGTGGGCGGCTTTCTCAAACCCTCCCTCCACGTGCTGCTTAGCGGCTTCCAAGTGCTGCTTGGCGGCTTGTTCGAGATGTTCAGCTGCTTGCTTGTGATGTTCGGCCGCTTGCTTGGACATGTCTTAAACCCCTTTCAAGGATTTCGATCTTGAGCGAGAGCGGAACCACACGGGATTATCAGCCGCCTGTCCGGCCTTAAAGTTACAGGACCGTTAATAGCGGCTGCCGCCTGGTGTTGCATTCCCTGATGTGAGTGTCGAGCGGTTACCTTAAGCCCTGAGATCGATTGTCCCGCAATGGGTTTGCCGATCAGTAACCCCATGAGACCGGTCGCGATTCCGACCGGTGGGGGGCTCTGGCAACGATTAGGCCCCGGTTGTTGAGCCGGAGGTTGAGGCACCCTGAAATCACTACCGTAAGCCTTACAGTATGACCATTCGGATCGGCCTTTGCGAGCGGACCCGGGTCGTTTCTCGCGTGCCTTCACGCCGCGCAGAGACCGGCCGTACGCGGCCCCGAGACGACTGCCGCTCCAACGACACCGCACGGGCAGGGTTACATCATGAGACCCGCGAGTCTGCCTCGACTTGCGCGTACAGAGCATCAAGCGCCGCATACTCGGCTTCGTCGATGGCGGCTTGTGCGAAATCAATCGAGTCGAGCGCGACAGCCAGAGCCAGCTTGGCGGACCTCTCGGCCTCCTTCAGGTCGTGTTTGGCTTTCTTCTTCTCGATGCTTGCCCTCACCTCGGCGACATGAGCCTGCCACTTGCGCCGGACTTCTTGCGACCGCGACGAAGCTTTATCGTCGGCGGCGTCAGCCTTCTCGCTGAGTCGGTCGGCAGCAGCAGACGCCTTGGCTCTCGCGCTGGCAAGGTCGGCGTCGAGCTGGTCCCTGGTCTTTTTACCTGCAGCTTTGATCTTGTCGTTGGCGGCTTTCGCGCTGTCGGAGATCTTCTCGAACTGTGTGCGTAAATCGGCGCCTGCCATCAGGAGCTCCTTTTATCACCGAGGCGGACCCTCCGCCCATCGTGTTGATTGTCCGGTACGCAGGGACTGGCCGTCATTGTGCGGGGGAACACGATCTGCGACCAGCGACTGATTGCGGCGACAACGGGTGTCATGACTCAGAATTAGATCGCTGCGCCGCCGCGAAGTCGGGCTGTGCGTCCACGTCGCGCACCTGGCAACCCTGAACGATTCGATTCTCAGCGCGCAAGTCAGCAATCGATGTCTGGTGGATGATTGGTTTCATGCCCGCAGTCGGCGCTCTTGTCCGCTGCACCGATGGCTCATGGATGACGCGGCCACCGCAGAGCTGCCCGCGCGGCCATCTCTTGCGACCGGGCGCGATGCTTGTCGGGCACCAGCCGTGCAGTACGTGTCGCGGTGGACATACCACCTGGACTTGTCTCGACTGCGGCGGCGTGGTGTATGGGCCGCCGCTGACCGCCGGTTGCCGAGTTCTCGTTGGTGCGGCGCGGTGCGCTGAAGTTGTCGGCCAGTCCGCAGACCGTCCGCAGCCCATCTCGCCCGTACCTGGCGGACGTTGGATTTCGCGCACAGTTGAAGGCTCAATCGCCAACAACCGCCGGTAGTGAAGGGCTGCAGCTACTCCGGCTTAGATCGGAACATCCCCCCTAGTCTGTTCTGCGCTTCCTCGATGGCCTTCTTTTGGGCGTCCCACTGTTGTTCGAGCATGTCCGCGACCGCCTAGAGGCCGTGGGTTCAAATCCCTCCGCCACCGCCATTGCGATGTCTCGGGACATCGTGCACATGTGTCTTGGGACATCGTTCACGGTTTGGCTTGTGGTTGGTAGTTTTTGGTCGGGTCGAGTTGGAGTTCTCGTAGTAGGTGGCCGTCGGTGGTCACAACCCGGATGTGTAGGTCGTGGATCAGGAGCAGGACGTTGGTGCCGGCGTGTCTGCGGCCCATGCCTATGTGGTGTAGGCGGCTGTTGTGGCGCAGGGTGAGCTTGCCGTCGCTGTCGATGCGGTCGTGGCGGATGCGGTAGGCGCCGGTGTGTAGTGGGGTGCCGGTTGGGGTTGCTTTGGGTCGGGCGAGGTAGGCCTGTTGTGGGGTGCGTCGACTAAGTGCGCGGTGGGGGCGCACGGTGTTGTAGTAGGCGCGGAAGGTGTCCAGCTGGGCTTGTAGGTGGGCGACGGTTTGGGCGGGGGTCTGGTGGGTGAGCCATTTTTTGAGGGTTTGGTGGAAGCGTTCGATGCTCCTATGTTTGTCAAGCGGCTGCGGTGACGGCGGCCGAGTTGGTTTCTGGGCGTGGGAGATTGGCGTAGATTTCGCGGGCGATGTAGCGCTTGAGGCAGCGGATGATCTCGCGTTTGTTGAGGCCTTCGTTGGTCCGTCGTTGGACGTAGGCGCGGGTGGGTTCGTGGTGACGCATGCGGACGATGGTGACGATGTAGAGCGCGCTGTTGGCCTGTCGGTCTCCACTACGGGATAGGCGATGTCGCCCGGTGGTCCGACCGCTGCTGGCGGGCTGAGGTGCAACGCCGCAGAGTTTGGCGAAGGCTGCTTCGTTGCGGATCCGTTGGGGATTATCACCGGCAGTGACCAGGAACTGCCCCGCGAGCTCGATACCGACCCCGAACAGCTCGACTAGTTCGGGAGCGGCCAAACAGACCAGGGCGGCGATCTGCTCATTGAGGGTCTTGATTTCGGTGTCGAGGGCTTTCCAGCGGCGGGCCAGATCACGGAGCGCCATCTTGACGCCGGCAAGCAGAAGCCGTTCGGGATCGGTGGCGAAGGAGACGAGGTCGTCAGTTTCGGGACGAAGTCGCAGGCAGCGGTTGACCAGCGTGCGTTTTGTGAGATCCACCAGTTCATCGCGCAAGGGTGATGGTGCACCGATCATCACACCAAACAGGTTGTTAAAGGCCTGAGTACGGGCCTTGACGGCGCTGGCCCGAGTAACGCGCAGCGTGCGAATCACTTCGACCATCCCTGATTTGGCCTTCGGGACAGCAGTCGAGATCTTGCCAAGGACAGCGCGGGCGATGTTCTCAGCGTCGAGTCGATCGGACTTGCCGTCCATCCGACGTGCAACACGGTTGGGCCGGTTTACCTCGACGACGCGTTCGTCGGCCGCGCTCAGTGACCGGGTCAACGTGGCGCCAAACGACCCGGTGCTTTCCACGCCGATCGCTCGGATCGGTCCAAAGGTGCGCATCCAGGAGAGCAACGCCCGGTAGCCGCTATCGGTGGCGGGAAACTGCTGATGGCCAAGGAGTCGACCCAGCGTGTCGATGACTGCCGCATAGTGAGTGTGTTTGTGGGTGTCCACGCCGCCGATGACATCGCCGTCTTCTGTTGTCATGATGAAATTCGCTCCTCCGTTAGGACTGATCTGACGGGGTGGGCGAACCGGTCGGGCGGAGCGACAAGTCTGTGATGGGGCTTCTAGTCCAAGCTCCTATCAGGTCAGATCCGTCTGGCCGGTGCGCGCCGCGACGCTGCACCGGTGTCGACCGACAAATCGAACGAAGGACACCTTGGTCACACCTTGGCCGGGGTCAGGCCGAACCGGTGCAGCGTCGCCGATAAGTCTTCACAGATCTTGCCGCAGGTTTGCGGATGGTAGGGGCGGCAGTGTTGGAACCTGGTGCCGCAGCTGTGCAGGGTGACTTCGAGGGCGACTCGGACGGTGCCGCGGTAGCGGCCGGTGAAAACAGCTCCGTTGTCGCTGAGCAGGCTGGCCGGATTGCCATAGGCGGCAACGGCTTTGCTGAAGCTGTTAGTGACGTCACGGGCCTTAAACACCGGTAAGGTGTCGCTGCCTAGACACAGCCGGGAGTGGTCGTCGATGGTGTTGAGGATCTCGACGTCGGTGCGGTCGGCTAGTTGCCAATGGGTGATGTCGAGTTGCCAGCGCTCGTTGGGCTGCTCGGCGGCGAAGCGGATGTAGCTGCTTTTCGGGCGTTTGTGCGGCTGGGGAGTAACGAAGCCTCGTGCTGAGAGGATCCGCCAGATCGTGGACACCGCCGGGCTGACGCCGTGGCGCCGCTGAAGGTGAAACGCGATCGTTGCCGCGCCGGCCTCATGCCCATCACGCTCAAGCTCCTTGCGTAACGCGATGACCTCGTCTTCGATGTCTTTGGCGGTGCGGTTGGGGCTGTGAAACGGTCTTCGTGGGCGTGGTTGCAGGCCCGCGTGGCCCTCGACCAAGTAGCGCTGGACGAGGGTAATCACCCACCGCCGAGAGACCCCGTATTCGCGGGCAACCTCACTTTTACTGCGTCCTTCGACCAGCACGGCGGTGACCACCAGCTGCGGCATTCCCATCGCTCACCCCTTGTCGTCGGGTGTAAACGATGTCCCGAGACAGCTGTGAACGATGTCGTGAACTCACGCACCGCCGCCCCGACCAGCAAACGGCTGGTAAGAGCCAAGGCCGCGACGCCCAGGTCGCAGTTACCGAAGTGTTGTGTATCGAACAGATCGTCTGCGACGGCGACCCCGCCACGAGAACCAATTCCGCAACCGCCGGTCAAACGACGCGGATGGGACATCCACGTCTTAAGCGGCGGGGCTGGGCGGCGGATCGGTGAACAACAGCGGCTGCACCAGCCGCCCTGCGGCCGCCAGCAGCCGCGGGCCGGCGGGAACTCCCGCCGGCCGATCGACCAGGATGAACGCGTAGCCCAGCCGCCGCGCCAGGATCCCGTCCGTGGCGACCTGATCGCCGATTACCACCCCTGGCCGGGGGAAACTCTGGTATGCCTTGGTTCGCAGCGGCTTGCCCGCCGAGGCGAGGTAGACCACCCGCACGCCCGCGGCGCTGGGCACGACCGACGGGCGACGGAGCGAGTTGGTGGAAAAGCACACGACCTCGACGGTTGGTAACTTCGCGATCTCACTGAGAACCCGCGCAATTCCCTCGTCCAGGTATTTCTGAGTGCCATTCCAGTAAGCCACCAGCGGCTCTATGTCGAAGATCACGGTCCGGGCCGACAGCTCTCCGGCCCGACGGGCCGCATCGCCAAGGCCGGTCGCACGCTCGAAAACGGTTCTCACCTCGTGACCTCAGCGGGCTCGCGGCGGCCGCCGGCCAATCGCCGCAGCCTGGCCCAGTTCACCGGAGGTGTCGGCGCGGGGATGCCCGGGCGGTCGCGTGGTACCCAGACGCGCAGCGCGCCCGGCCAGACCGTACAGGTCACCGGCGTCGAGATCGTCACCGCCTCGCCGTCGACGCCGACCGGAATCTGCGCCGCATCGGCGGTAATCTCGACCTTCTTCGTGGTCAGCAATCTGACCCCGTCGGCCCCGCTGCCCCGGAGCAGATCGACGGCCTGACCAGCGGTGCGCACCATGACGCCGACCACGCCGAGCACGCCGCCATCCAGCCGCGCACGGCGGTTCAGGCCAGCGATGTCCTCGGTTCCGTACGGATTGTTGGCCACCAGCAGCGCCTGCGGCGCCTCGATCTGCGTGCCATCCACCTGTGTGGCCAGCCGCGCTCCGCGGTGACCTTGCAGCACGTCCGGGAGCAGGTCCAGCGTCGTGCCAACCTTGTCGCCACGGTAGGCCGGGCTCTGCACGATCTCGGCGTAGGCGCCGAAGGAGGCGTTGTTGACGAACGTCTGCCCGTTGATCAGCCCCAGGTCGACGCGCAACTCCACGCCGTCGGCTAGGGCGCCCAGGCACGCGGCCGGGTCCTCCCGGTTCAGCCCCAGGTCCATGGCGAAGTGATTGCGGGTGCCCGCGCTGATCACCACGAACGGCAGGCCGTGCTCGGCGGCGATGCCCGCTACCAGCGACTGGGTGCCGTCACCGCCGGCCACCCCCAGAAGGTCAGCGCCGTTAGCCACTGCCTGCCGCGCTACCGCGGCCACGTCGACCGGCCCGGACCCGCCCAAGATGAACACCTCGGCGCCAAGGGCTTCGGCCTTGCGCTTAAGGTCGAACTTCTCGACCTTCCCGCCGCCCGACTTCGGGTTCATGATCAGGTACGGATGCCGGGCCGACGGCTGCGCCGGGTACTCGGGCATGCGCCAGTCCGGCCGGTCCCCGGTCAGCGCCTGGCGCGCGGTCACGCCCGCCAGCAGCCAGAGTCCCGCCGATACGAGGGCCACCCACAGCACGCCGCCGACCTCGAAAACGACGATCACCGCGATCGGCACCAGGACGAAGACCCCGAGCGACAGCCAACGCACGATGCCTCGCCGGGACAGGAAGAAGTAGGCTGCCGCCACGCTCACGACCGCGGCGGCCAGGCTAATGGCCAACATGGCCAGGCTCTTCAGCTCGGCGAAGACCACCAGGATCACGTTAGCCAGGCCTGCCAGCACGAAGCTGAGGCGCGCCAGCCAGCGCTGGGCGGCCGTGCTCTGGGCGCTCTCTGCAGACGCCACGGTTTTAGCGTCGCATGCCGATGGCTCCGGCACGTCACCCGACCCGGGTTAAGCACCTTTGGGCGTCCCAGCCCAAGGACTCGACATGTCCGGGCACGTCAATCGTGCTGCTCTGCAACGGATTGTCGTAGTTCGCGATTATGCGATTCGCCAGCTTTTCTGCAGCGCTCACAGTCCATCTCCTTGTCGCAATCGGATGCTCACAGCCGTGCACTCAAGAAGCCGCGAACGGCTTCCTTTCTCCGAATGATCGCGGGGATAGCCGACCAGCTCGATGTCCTTGGTGCCAACGATTGGCACAGGTTGTTGTGCCCGCGCACACCGGGTTGCGACTGTCGTGTCGCCTGCCACGGCGCGTGCCCACGGGCCGCGTCCACTCCTGCAGCTGTTCCTTGGCCAACAGCAAGTGGCGGTACCACTGCACTTTAACTTGCGTAGACAAGCAATATAAGTACAGCGACGATGACATTCATATGTGTTTCCGGAATTCTGGCTCAATTCGTATATCACTGTGCGCCATGCTCGAGATTTATCCCCCACCTCTGCGCACCGTCCGCACCCGCATCATGCGGCATCTACGGGAACTGGACCTCACCGCATTTAGCAAGGCGATGGAGCGCATTGCGGACGAGGAGGTTTAGAACCCCTGCCCGGTCGGCGCGGGTGTCTGCGCCTAACCGCCGTACGTGGGCCCTTGTACGCCGTCGCGCCAGGTGGTGCATTTCTGCGCGACGCAACAGGTCTCGATCAGGCTGGGGGCCTGGCCGAAGTGAGGTGATACCTCCTGCGATGTGTATTGGCCGCCGGAGCTCGCGCACTGACCCTGAACATCGGTTGCGCGGGCAAGAGGCGCGGCCAAGATGGCCACCGCGATCGCAATTCCGAATACGAGACGCTTCATGTTCCTCCGTAGCTCCGACGGAGACAGTTTACCGGTTCCGTCCTTGACCACTACTTCGCCGGGCTCCGAAGCTGCCCGTAGACCCAGGTAAACTACAGGCATGTAATTCGGCGTGACGCGGGCGAAGATCGCCCTCGCCGACCAAAGGAACGGCCCATGGACCCACTCAAAATATCCAGTGTTGAACTCGACGATCGGGATCCTTTTCGAGCGACTTTCAACGTGCATCTGACCCGCGACATGACCGAATTCGAGCGCCAGACGCTCCCTCCGCTGCTCTCCGGCAGCTTCTCGCCGTCCGAGGCTCGGGGTGAGGCGGTGGTGGCCATCAGAAACTCGACCATCGCGATGATCGAAGATCACCGTGACCTCCTCAAACAGATTGTCGCGGAAGCCGAATCACTGGCCAAGACAATGGAGGACGATCAACACGCGGTTGCCGCGCAGGTCGCGGCCAGGGTGGAGGATGTTCGGCAGCGCGCCGCGGCCATCGACTGGAGCTGACGCATCAGCGACGGATAATGGGGCCGTGACAGCCACCACGCGTCGGTTCCTGGTTGCGCTGCTCCTTATCGTGTCTGCCACCAACTGGGATGCACGCGCCAATGCCGACGTGCCTCCGCTCAGCGCCGCGGCGCGCTCGGCGGGATTTATCGACGTCCGCTCCGTCGTTGCCAGCGCGGTCATCGATCTGCGCTATGCGACGGCGAACAATTTCACCCACATGCCGTTGTATCCGGCCGATGCCCGCTGTCTGGTGCACGAATCCATGGCGCCCGGGCTCGCCGCTGCAGAGAAGACCTTGGCTTCGCACGGCGGCGTACTGGTCTTTTGGGACTGCTATCGACCGCACGATGTGCAGGTCAAGATGTTCAACGTTGTGCCGAATCCGGCCTGGGTCGCGAAGCCCGGCCCCGATGCCCGCAGCCATGAGTCGGGGCGCTCAGTTGACGTGACGATCGCGAGCGCACAGCAGCCATGCCCGCCCGCGCGGCAGTTGGCCGGCCGGTGCCTCGTCGATATGGGAACCGACTTCGACGACTTTTCGCCCCGCGCAACTGCCTTTGCCACCGGCGGCGTCAGCCCGGACGAGCAAGCGAACCGGGCGCTGCTCCGCGACGCGATGAGTGCCGGCGGTTTGTCGGTGTACTCCGGTGAGTGGTGGCATTTCGACGGCCCGGGCGCCGGGGTCGGGCGCCCGATCCTCGACGTTCCGGTCGACTGAGGCGTTGTTTGCCCATTCCATATTGTGGGATATTTGTTTCGTATCATGAAATGCGCGGCGGTAGCCTCGATTCGGGCATGGTTCGACAGCAAGGAGCCGCACGATGAACAACAAACCCCAGGCCGTCTACACCCACGGGCATCACGAGTCGGTACTGCGTTCGCACCGCAGGCGCACCGCGGAGGATTCGGCCGGCTACCTGCTTCCGCACCTGCGACCCGGGATGTCGGTGCTCGACGTCGGTTGTGGCCCGGGCACCATCACCGTCGACCTGGCCGCCCGCGTTGCGCCCGGTCGGGTCACCGCCGTCGAACTGACTGAGGACGCTTTGGATCTGGCTCGCGCAGAGGCGCAAGCGCGCAACCAGTCGAACATCGAGTTCGTGACATCTGACGTGCACGCTCTCGACTTCCCGGACAACACCTTCGACGTCGCGCACGCGCATCAGGTGCTGCAACACGTCGCCGACCCGGTGCAGGCGCTGCGGGAGCTGCGGCGGGTGTGTGTGCCGAACGGCATTGTCGCGGTCCGCGACGCCGACTACGCCGGATTCATTTGGTTCCCACAGCTTCCGACGCTGGATCGGTGGCGCGAACTGTATGACGAGGCGGCCCGCACCAACGGCGGCGAGCCCGACGCGGGGCGGCGGCTGTTGTCGTGGGCGCGGGAGGCGGGATTTGACGACGTCACGCCGACTGCCAGCACGTGGTGCTTTGCGACGCCGGAGACCCGTGACTGGTGGGGCCGAATGTGGGCGGACCGGATCGTCGAGTCGGCCCTCGCCGGTCAGCTGGTGGACTTGGGGATGGCCACAACCGCGGAGCTCGACGAGATCTCGTCGGCATGGCTGGACTGGGCCGCTGCTCCGAATGGCTGGCTGGCCATCCCGCACGGCGAGATCTTGTGCCGCGCCTAGACGAGCCCGCGGCTTAGAACTTCTCCGCGCACCGCAGTTCTTCTTTACGCTGGTCAGGCGCCCGGTATTGGCATTCTCTTTTTTGGCAAGTACGTTATCAGTCGATGGATAACCACACCGAAACCGCATCCGGCATCCCGCTGGAGCCCGTTTACGGGCCGGGGGACCGTGGTACCGAGCCGCCGCCGCCGGGCGCCTATCCGTTCACCCGGGGCAACTTCGCCAGCGGCTATCGGGGCAAGCTGTGGACGTTTCGGCAGTACTCCGGATTCGGCACCGTCGAGGAATCCAACCGCCGCTACCGCTACCTGCTGGAACAGGGCGGGACCGGGTTGTCGGTGGCACTGGACCTGCCGACCCAGTGTGGCTACGACTCCGATGATCCCGAGTTCGGTGAGGAGGTCGGCCGCGTCGGCGTCGCGATCGACACCCTCGCCGACGCCGAGATTCTGTTCGACGGCATTCCACTGGACAAGATCAGCACCAGCTTCACGATAAACGGCACCGCCGCGATCCTGCTGGCGTTCTACGTGGCGGCCGCCGAGCGCAAAGGCGTGCCGCGAGCCAAGCTCACCGGGACCATCCAAAACGACATCCTCAAGGAATACGCCTCGCGCGGCACCTGGATCTGGCCGCCGGAGCCATCGCTGCGATTGATCGCCGACACCATCGAGTTCTGCGCGGCCGAAGTTCCGAAATTTAACGCAATCTCGGTGGCCGGGGCGCACTTTCGTGACGCCGGGGCCAACGCGGTACAAGAGATGGCGTTCACCCTGGCCGACGGCGTCACCTACTGCGACACCGTGGTGGAACGCGGCCGCATGACCATTGACCAATTCGCACCACAGATTTCGTTCTTCTTCTACACCCACGGGGATTTCTTCGAGGAGATCGCGAAATACCGTGCCGGACGCCGACGTTGGGCGACGATCGTGCGGGAACGCTACGGCGCCACCACCGACAAGGCGTCGATGTTCCGCTTCGGCTGCGTGTGCGGCGGGGCGTCGCTGTTTGCCCCGCAGGCGCAGAACAACCTGGTACGGGTGGCCTACGAGGCGATGGCCGCCGTGCTGGGCGGCGTGCAGTCGATGTTCACCGCGGCCTGGGACGAGCCGTTCGCGCTACCTACCGAAGAGTCCACCACGCTGGCGCTGCGCACCCAACAGATCTTGGCCCATGAAACCGGTGTCGCCCGCGTCGCCGATCCACTCGGCGGCTCCTACTTCGTCGAGGCCCTCACCGACGCCACCGAGGCCCGCATCATCGAGATCATGCACGACCTCGAGCAGCACGGTGGAATGGTCCGCGCCATCGAAGACGGCTATCTGCAAGGCCTGATCGCCGACGAAGCCTTTCGGATCCATCAGGACATCGAAGCGGGCACGCGTCCGGTCGTCGGGGTCAACCGGTTCGTCTCCGAGGAGCCGCCGCCCGAAATCGTCACTTACGAGCTGGATGCCGAGGGACGCGATCTGCAACTCAAACGCCTGTCCAAGGTGAAGGTCGAAAGAGACTCGGCCGCAGTAGAATCCAGCCTTGCGGCGCTGTCGCGCGCAGCCGAAGGAACCGACAATCTGATGCACAAGCTGATCGACTGTGCCAACGCCTACTGCACGGTCGGCGAGATGGTGTCGACGCTCAAAGCGGTCTGGGGCGAATTTCAGCAGCCGGTGGTGTTCTAGATGGCAGTGCGCATCCTGGTCGCCAAACCCGGTCTGGACGGACACGACCGCGGCGCCAAGATCGTCGCGCGCACCTTGCGCGACGCGGGATTCGAGGTGATCTACACCGGTATCCGCCAGCGCATCGAGGACATCGCATCCATCGCGGTGCAAGAAGATGTGGCCGTCGTCGGGCTGAGCATTCTGTCCGGTGCGCATGTCGCGCTGACCACTCGCACCATCGAGGCATTGCGCGCGGCCGACGCCGCCGACATCGCCGTGGTGGTCGGCGGAACGATACCCGAGGCTGACGTGCCCAAGCTGCTGGCCGCCGGGGCGGCAGCGGTGTTTCCCACGGGCACTTCGCTTGACGTCCTTGTGCGCGACATTCGCTCGCTCACCGGCACCCCGAACCCCGAGGCAAAGGAAACACAGTGCGCATCGGAGTGATGATCGGCGCCGAGCGTGGCGATATGGCCCGCAAGGTGGCCAAGTTGGCCTCCGATATCGAGTGGGCGGAATCTGCGGGACTGGATACCGCATGGATGCCGCAGGTGCCCAACGACTTTGACTGCCTCACGATGGTGGCGTTGATGGCAGCGCACAGCTCGCGCATCGAACTGGGTACCGCGGTGGTGCCGCTTCAGGCCCAGCATCCGATTGCTCTTGCCCGCCAAGCGCTCTCGACGCATGCGGTGGCCGGTGGACGGCTGGCGTTGGGCGTCGGGCCGTCGCACCACTGGATCATTCGGGACATGCTCGGTCTGCCCTATGAGAAGCCCGCTGCCTACACCCGCGATTACCTGCAGGTGCTCAACGCCGCCCTCAGCGGTCCGGGAGCTGTTGACGTCGTGAACGATTCGTTCACGGTGCACAATCCTACGGCGATCGGGGCCGACACCCCAATGCCGGTACTGATCGCCGCGCTGGGGCCGGTGATGCTGCAGCTTGCCGGTGAACTGGCCGACGGCACCGTGTTGTGGATGGCCGATGAGCGTGCGATCGGTGATCACATCGCGCCGAAGATCACCAAGGCCGCCGCAGATGCCGGACGCCCCGCGCCGCGCATCGTCGCCGGTATCCCGGTATGCCTGTGTGCGCCTGCCCAAGTCGACGAGGCCAAGGGGCGGGCCAACCGCATCCTGGGCGAGGCCGAGGTGTCACCCAACTACCAACGTCTGCTCGAACGCGGCGATGCGCGAGATGTCGGCGATCTCTGCGCGGCCGGCGACGAGGCGGCCATCCTGGCGCGGATGCGCCGGTTCGCCGACGCCGGGGTGACCGATCTGTCGGTGCGGCTGCTGCCGATCGGGGAGAACCGGGACGAACTCATCGCTTCCAAGCGCCGGACGCGGGAGATGATCGCCGAGCTCGCAGCGGAGTTGCGTTGACGCCCGCACCGCTTGACGGCATCCGAATTCTGGAAGTCGGCACCATGCTCGCCGGCCCGTACGCGACGATGCTGCTGGCCGACCTCGGTGCCGAGGTGACCAAGATCGAACCCGGCGGCGGTGAGATCTCGCGCGGTGTCGGGCTCAGCTACTTCGCCAGCCTCAACCGCAACAAGTCCAGCATCTGCCTTGACCTGAATTCCGACGCGGGACAGAGACGTCTGGGCGAACTGGTGTCGGAATCCCACGCGCTGCTGGTTAACCTGAAACCGTCGGCCATCCGCCGGCTGGGTCTGACTTATGACCAGCTGCGACGGTGGAACGAGCGGATCGTCTGTGTTGCGATCACCGGCTTCGGGCTGTACGGCGGCGACGACCCGGCCTTCGACTACGTGGTCCAGGCGGGTGTCGGTATCGCCGCGTTGACCGGCGATCCGGACGGCCCGCCGACGTTGCCGGGCTATTCATCGGCCGACAACTCCACCGGAATGTGCGCGGCGCTGGGGCTTTTGGCCAAGATCATCTCCGGCACGGGCGGGCAAGTCGATGTGTCGCTGCGCGACGTGATGCTGTCGCAGCTCAACTACCACGCGTCGGCCTACCTCAACGACGGCGTCGAGCCGACCCGCCGGCACAACGGTGCCCACTCGTATTACGTTCCGGCCCAGCTCTTTCCGACCGCCGACGGATACCTTGCGCTGTTCATCACGCACGACGGCTTCTGGAAGTCGTTCGCCGCCGAGGCGGGTATCGACGGTTTCGAACGGATGGCGGAACGGGTGGCCCGGCGGGACGAGGTGCTCGCCGTCGTCACGGCCACGCTCGCAACCGACACCGCCGCCAGTTGGGAAGCCCGCCTGCGTCCGTTGGGGGTGCCTGCGGCGGCGGTGCGGACACTGCCGGAGGCGTTGCAGGCTACACCGGAAATCGTCGTCAACGCAGGCGATTTCCGCTTGGTCGGCAACCCGATCCGGGTCGACGGCTACCGGCCGGACTACCGCCCGCCGCCGGAGCTGGCCGCCGACTGAGCTCAGTTCGGCGCGGTGAGGTGCGCTTCGGCCAGTTTGCGAAACACCGCCACCAATCGGCTGCGATCATCGGCCCGGCTGGCCAATGCGACGTGGCTGGGCTCGACACCCTCCAACGGGACGGTGACGATGTCGGGCCGCACGCTGTTGCCGTGAAAGCCGGCCGTGATGGCCACCGCCTGCCCGGCGGCAATGACTTCGAACTTGTCTTCCAGCGCTTCGATAAACGGACCATCTGGTGCGCGGCGCCCATCGGGGCGCGGATCGACCCGCCAGAAGGCACTCCAGGTCGGATCCGAGCCTCGCACCCGTGGGATGGGTTCGTCGGCGATGTCTTCGAGGGTGACCGATCGCCTGCCGGCCAGGCGATGATCGGCCGACACCGCCAGCACCCGAGGCTCGTCATAGAGGATCGTCACGTGCAGCCGGTCGGTCGGAAAGGGCAGCCGCGTCACCACCGCGTCGACTCGATGGTCAAGTAGCGCATCACGCGCTTGGTCCCAATCGAGGTGCAAGACTTGCACTTCGGCGTCCGGGTGCTCGCGACGCATCTCGCGCACCGCCGGGGTGACGATCAGGCCCGACGTATAGCCGATCGTGATGCGGCTGGGCTGGGCTGCTGCGCGGGCCTGTGCTGCGGCCTGCGATGCCGAGCGCAGCAGCGCCTTCGCCCGCGGCAGGAACACGTCGCCAGCCTCGGTCAGCCGGGTGCCTTGCGGTGTGCGATCCAACAGGCGCACACCCAACTGCTGCTCCAGGCGTCGGATCTGCCGGCTCAGCGAGGGCTGCGCGACGCGCAGAGCGGTGGCCGCGCGACCGAAATGCCGGTGCTCGGCCACCACGACGAAGTACCCGACCAGCCGCAGGTCGAGATCAACCACCGGCGATACCGATTCGGTCATGCATGAAGTGTAGGCGTCCAATCCGGCCATGTGCCGTGCATAGCCCTGCTGAGCTGCTGTGATGCCTAGATTGCATCGCGCCATGTGAAATAGGTCTTGGACAGGCTTCGTGGGCCGACATTGACTTGATGACATCGACCAGAACGGGTCGACCAGAAAGGGATTGCCATGCACGTCTTTGTTACCGGCGCGAGCGGACACATCGGTTCAGCTGTCGTCGACGAACTCCTCGAGGCCGGGCACCACGTCACCGGTCTGGCCCGTTCGGACACGTCCGCCGCGGCGCTGACGACCAAGGGCGCCACGGTGCACCGGGGCGACCTCGCCGACCTCGACGGCCTTCGTGCCGCCGCCGCGGCAGCCGACGGCGTCATCCACCTCGCCTACCGGGACGACTTCGACAGCGACTTTGTCGGCGCCGCCGAGACGGACCTGCGTGTCGTCGAGGCAATGGGTGAGGTGCTGGCGGGCTCCGACCGCCCGTTGGTAAACACCTCCGGAACGCTATTGCTGGCGGGAGTCGTGCAAGGGCGGACCGCGACGGAAAACGATGTCGCCGAGGGCGGTCCGCGGATCGACTCGGAGAATGCGACCATCGCGATGGCCGATCGCGGCGTGCGATCGTCCGTCATTCGCCTGTCGCCGTTGGTGCACAGCACACTCGATCACCACGGCTTCGCTCACCGCCTGATCGCTATCGCCCGCGATAAAGGCGTCTCCGCCTACGTCGGCGACGGTTCCAACCGCTGGCCCGGCGTCCACACGCTCGACGCCGCGCGCCTGTACCGGCTTGCGGTCGAGGCGGCTCCGGCGGGGACCAGGTTGCATGGTGTTGCCGACGAAGGCGTACCGTTCCGCGACATCGCGGCCGTCATCGGCCGTCACCTTGACTTGCCGGTAGTGAGCATCTCCGCCGAACAAGCGTATGAACACTTCGGATTCCTTGCGATCTTCGGATCTTTGGACAATCCGACGTCAAGCGCCCTGACGCAGAAAGTGCTCGACTGGCATCCCGAAGGGCCCGGGCTCATCGAGGATCTCGACGCGGGCCACTACTTCCAACAGTGATGACCCGCCAAACGCTGGGGCCGGTAGGCGTTTGCCTACCGGTCTCGTTCACCAGCGCGGCACCAGCCGTCGCGCAGCGCGAGGCCGTCGCGCGGCTGGAACACGCCGGCTACCAAGCGATTTGGACCAATGAGGTCATTGGCAAAGACGCGTTTGTGCAACTTGGTGTGCTGTTGGCCACCACCGAGCGGACGGTGTTCGGCACCTTTGTCGCCAATATCTGGGCCCGGCCGGCGCAGACCATGCATGCCGCGGCTGCTCAACTCGCCGAGGCGTACCCCGGCAGGCTCGCCGTAGGCCTGGGTGTCGGCTATCCCGAGCAGGCGGCAAGCGTTGGGCAGGAATTCGGCAGCCCGCTGGCCACGATGCGCGACTACCTGGAGCGGATGGACAGCCCGACCTGGCCGCCGGCGCCTGATGCCGCGTATCCGCGGATGATCGCCGCCAACGGACCGAAAATGCTTGCGCTGGCCGGCGAGATTGCGGATGGCGCAATGCCGGCCGGGCTGCCCGCAACGTTCACCGCTCAAGCCCGCGAGGTGCTCGGGCCCGACAAGCTCTTGGTCGTCGGATTGTCGGTGATCCCGGGCGCCGACGCTGACCGGGCGAAAGCCGCTGCGCGGGAATCGGTGACGGCCCGGCTCGCCGCGCCGTCTTACGCGGCCAGGATGGCGGGGCTAGGCTACACAGCCCAAGAGATCGCCGAGGTGAGCGATCGGCTGGTGGATGCGGTTGTCGCCCATGGCGACTCGGCGGCCATCGCGGCCAGGGTGGAGGAGCATTTGCGCGCGGGCGCGGATCACGTCGCACTGCTGCTACCAATCGGCGGCGAATTCAGCGCCGGCATCGACCAACTCGAACAACTCGCGCCGGCGCTGGCCGAACTCGGCTAGTTCGACGCCGGGTTGGTGTAGGTGCGGGTCGGTGAGATCAGCACGGCGGTGCGGCGCTGTTCGCGCATCACCCGGTCGTAGGTGTCCCAGTCGTCGTGGGTGCCGCCGGCGGCCGTGAAGATGTCGCGGAGCAGGATGCGCAGCCGCTCGTCATCCACATCGGGGTGCGGGTCGTCGGGCCCGATCAGCTGGGCCGAACCCTCGACGGTGGCCCACTGCCAACCGGCGCGGGCCACCACGGTGGTGCGTGGATCGGCGCGCAGATGGGCCAGCTTGCGGGCGCCCCCGATGGCCACCAGCGCGACCACCGGCTCACTCGTCAGCGGGTGTGGCATGACCCCGGCGTTGACCACCGATGCCTGAGCGCTGCCGTCGCGGCGCAACGTCGTGAACACAATCAGTCCATGTTCCGCAGAGGCGAGATCAGCGAAGCCGGATAGGTCGGTCATGACTAAGTCTCCTTCCGCCCCGGCTATAGCTAAAGCCGTTGCAGTGCGGGGCTACTCGTAAACCACTGCCACCGACGTCGTGTCGGGCACCGCCTGACACGTCAAGATATAACCGTCGGCGAGCTCGTCTTCTTCCAGCACGTCGTTGGTGCGCATGGTCGCATTGCCCTCGGTGAGCCTGGCCATGCACGTCCCGCAGTTTCCGGCCTCACAACTGAACGGCGGCGACAGCCCGGCCCGCCGCGCGGTCTCCAGCAGCGTCTCCCCGGCGACCTGCGGTACCGACACCTTCTTGCGCTCGAGGTGGATCGTCACGGTGCCCCCCGCTTCTCCGGCAGCGGATACCTCAGCCGTGGTGGCCTTCACCGGCGGTGATGCGTCGAAATCCTCGACCAGGACCCGCGCCCCATCCGGCAGCGCGGAGCGCACCACGGCCATGAAGCCTTCCGGGCCGCACACGTAGCATTCGGCATCCGTATCGCCGCCGACGAACTTCGTGACGGCATCCGAATCCAACAGCCCGTGCTCGGCGTCGATATGGCGGTCCACCGATAGCCGGCCGGGATAACGCACGACGAGATCATCGATGACCGCCTCGAAGATCACCGAAGCCCGGTCGCGGTCGGCGCACAGTATTCGCACCGCGCGGTCGGTGGTCGCCAATGCGCTCTTGGCCAGCGACAGGATCGGTGTCACACCGCTACCGCCGGCGAAGGCCAGCAACGGCGCCGAGGTAGGGCTAAGGACAAACGTGCCCGCGGCTCTCGTCATGGTCAGCTCATCGCCTTCGACCACGTTGTCGACCATCCAATTGGAGACCTTGCCGCCGGCGACCCGCTTGACCGTTGTCATCAGCTCGCCGTCGGTCTCGGGTGCGCTCGACATCGAATACGACCGATACAGCTCCTCGCCGTCGACCGTCACCCGAAAAGTGCAGAACTGGCCGGCGCGATAGGCGAACGGCTGCTCGTGCGGCTCCAGCACAAAGGTGCGGGTGTCAGCAGTCTCCTTGACGATCCGGGTCACCGTGGCCTGCTGGAACACGTGGCGTTCCGCCATGCCCGCACCCTCCACACTTTGCGTTCTTCACTTCAGAGAATACTATTCTCTCAAAACGATAGGATGTTCTCAATGTCGCAGGCCGGACCGCCACAACGTGAGCCGACCGCGCTCGTGTTCGAGGACCGGAACTACAGCCTGGCGCAGCTCAACGCGCTGGCTGACGGGCTGGCGGCGAGCCTGCGGGGACGCGGCGTGGCGGCCGGTGACCGGGTGGCGTTGATGTCGTCCAACCGCCCCGAGTTCGTCGTCGCGCTGCACGCGATCTGGCGGCTGGCCGCGGCCGTCGTGCTGATCAGCCCCGCCTGGAAGCGCGACGAAGTCGAGCACGCGCTGGCGTTGACGAATCCGTCCCACGCCGTCGGCGACCACGCTGTGCTGTCGGATCTGATGCCGATGCGCCATCTCGACGAGCCGATCGCGCCGGGCGAACCGGTGTTCGGCTCGCCGTCGCCGGACGCCGATGCGGTGCTGGCGTTCAGCTCGGGCACCACCGGTCTGCCCAAGGCGGTTCGGCACACCCATGCGTCGTTGCAGGCCGCCGTTCGGCATTGGCGCGACGCGCTGGGCTTGACCGCAGGCGACCGAATCCAGATCGCCACACCGCCATCGCACATCCTCGGCTTGCTCAACATCGAGACGGCACTGCACACCGGGGTATGGATGCGGTTGCATCGCCGATTCGACATCGACCGCGTCCTGCGGCACATCCAGGCCGACCGGATCACCGTCGAAATGGCCGTCGCGCCAATCGCATTGGCCATTGCCTCGCATCCGCGCCTCGAGTCCTACGATCTCTCGTCGTTGCGGTTCATCATGTGGGGCGCGACCCCGGTCAGCGAGAGCGTCGCCGAAACCGTCACCCGGCGCACCGGCATCGGCTGGCTTCCCGCGTACGGCACCACCGAGCTGCCGGTCATCGCCTGCAACCCGATTGGCGGTGCGCGGCTCGATTCGGTGGGGCGGCCGGTGCCCGGCGTGCAGGTGCGGGTGGTGTCGCTACAGACCGGCGAGCCGGTCGGCTCCGGCGAGGTCGGCGAGATCCAGGCCCGGTCGGAGTCGCTGATGGCGGGCTACCTGCCCTGCGAGGCGACGCGAGATGCCTTGTGCGACGGCTGGTATCGCACGGGCGACGTCGGCTACCTCGACACCGGCGGCTGGCTGCGGATCACCGACCGGTCCAAGGAGATGATCAAAGTCCGCGGCTTCCAGGTTGCGCCCGCCGAGATCGAGGCCGTGCTGCACGCCCACCCCGCGGTCGAAGACTGCGCGGTGTTCGGGATCCCCGACGGCGTCGACGGAGAATCGGTCGTTGCCGCCGTCGCGACGCGGGCACCGGTCGACGCCGCCGAACTGGCGGCCCGGGTGGGTGAGCGGCTCGCGTCGTACAAAAGCCTGAGCCGTGTGGTGTTCGTGCCCGAAATACCTCGGCTGCCTTCCGGAAAGGTGCTACGCCGGGTGCTGAAGGAGCGCTATGGATGTACGTCTGACAGCTGAACAACAACAACTGCGCGACGCCGCGGCCAAAATGGCCGACGACCTCGGCCCGGGTTCGGTGCAAGACCTCGCAGACGACGATCGAATTGCGCGGCTGGACAAGCAAATTGAGATGACGGGCTGGCGATCGCTGCGTACCGACGGGGCCTCCGGGGTGGAAGTCGCTATCGTCGCTGAGGAATTCGGCCGCGGACTGGTCGACGCGCCGTTTCTCGGACCGGTGCTGGCCGACGATCTGGCCCGACACGTCGGCCGCGACGGCGCCGGGTCGACGATCGCCGTGGGGGGTCACGGTGTCGACGCTCGGGGTTATGCGCGGGCGTTGGCGTTGGACGGGACGACGGTCCTGGCTGCCGATCTGAGCGCAATCGGCGAGGCCGTGGACCTGACCAGGGCCACCGCCGACGTCGTCGGAACAGCAAGCGCCATAGGCGAACTGGACGCCGATGTCGCTGGTCGGTGGCTGGCGCTTGCGCTGGCAACCACGTCGGCGGACCTGGTCGGAACGGCCCGAGGCGCACACGCGCTGGCGTGCGACTATGCGAAAATCCGTGAGCAATACGGCAATTCGATCGGCTCTTATCAAGCCGTCGCGCACCTGCTCGCGGAAAGCCTAGCGCTGATAGAGGGTTCGGTGAGTGTGCTGCGACATGCCGCCTGGGCGGTCGACGAGCTGGCCCCGGACGAGGCCATCCGCGCGGCTCGGGTCGCGAAGATCTATTGCGCGCGCGCCGCGCGAACGGTGTGCGAGACCGCCATCCAGGTGCACGGCGGCATCGGCAATACCTGGGAATGCCTCGCGCATGTCTACCTGCGGCGCGCGCTGACATCGACCGAACTGTGGCCTGTCAAGTTGAAGGAGATCGACGTTGGACTTTCGTGATTCGGCCGACGAAGCAGCTTTCCGTGATCGGCTGCGATCGTGGCTCGCGGTGCACGCCAAGGAGTTTCCGAGCTCGGGCGACGAATACTGGGCCAAGCAGGGCGAATGGCATCGGGCGCTGTATGAGGGTGGCTTCTTCGGGCTGTCCTGGCCGCGCGAATACGGCGGGCAGGAGCTGCCGCCGGTGTACGACGTCATTCTCGACGAAGAGCTGGCGCGGGCGGGCGCCCCGCCCCGGCCCAGCCTCGGCTACCTGGTCTCCGGCCTGACCCGACACGGCAGTAAGGAGCTGTGCAGTCGGTTCTTGCCCGGCATGATCAACGGCACCGAGCGATGGTGCCAGGGCTTCAGCGAGCCCGGCTCCGGCTCGGATCTCGCGTCGCTGACCACCACCGCCACCCGCGACGGCGACAACTACGTCATCCAGGGACACAAGATTTGGACCAGCTACTCCGATGTCGCGGACTGGTGTCTGCTGTTGGCCCGTACCGATCCGGACGCCAAGCGCCATCGCGGCATCTCGGCGTTCATCATCTCGATGAAACAACCTGGCGTGCAACAGCGCCCGCTGCGGATGATCAACGGCGTCACCACCGAATTCGGCCAGGTGTTCTTCGACGGCGCTCTCGCGCCGGTGCAGCACATGGTGGGTGCCCCGGGCGAGGGGTGGGCACTTGCCATGACGGTGGTCGGCCACGAACGCGAACCCTCCACGCTGGGGTACGCGGCGCGCTACGGGAAGCTCGTGCGTGAGCTGGCCACGCGCACCGATGGTCCGGCACCCCCCGAATTAGCTTGGGCCGCAGTGCAGACCGAGATGCTGACCCATCACGTCCGGCGGCGGTTGTCCGAACAGCTCGACGGCGTGACGCACACGTCGGACGGATCGCTGGACAAGTTGCTGATGACCTGGGTCGAGCAATCGGTCGGCCACGCCGCGCTGGCCGTCACGGGCATCGACGACCCCGGCCTGCTGTCCGCCTACCTCTACAGCCGCGCGCAAAGCGTGATGGGCGGAACATCGCAGATCCAGAAAAACATCATCGCCTCACGAATCTTGGGATTGGGAGCCTGACGTGTACGACATGCCGACCGAAATCGACGTTCAGGCCGACGGGCCGCTGCGGATCATCACGCTGAACCGGCCCGATTCGCTGAACTCGGTCAACGACGATCTACACCACGGGCTGGCCAAACTGTGGCAGCGGATGAGCGACGACCTAAGTGCCCGTGCCGCGGTGATAACCGGTGCCGGCCGGGCGTTTTCGGCCGGCGGAGACTTCGCGTACCTCGAGGAGTTGGCCGGTGACGCAGCCTTGCGGGCCAAGACGATCGCTGACGGGCGCGAAATCGTGCTGGGGATGGCTCGCTGCCGGGTCCCGGTGGTGGCTGCGGTCAACGGTCCGGCCGTCGGGCTGGGCTGCAGCCTGGTCGCGCTGAGCGACATCGTCTACATCGCCGAAGACGCGTACCTGGCCGACCCGCACGTGCAGGTGGGGTTGGTGGCCGCCGACGGCGGACCGCTGACCTGGCCGCTGCACATCAGCTTGCTGTTGGCCAAGGAGTATGCGCTGACCGGCATGCGGATTTCCGCGCAGCGGGCGGTCGAACTCGGCCTGGCCAACCACGCGGTGGCCGACCCGGTCGCCGAGGCGGTGAAGGCCGCGAAAAAGATTCTCGAACTGCCGCAGCAAGCCGTCGAGAGCACCAAACGCGTCCTCAACGTGCATCTCGAGCGCGCGGTGCTGGCCACCATCGACTATGCGCTGTCCGCCGAGAATCAGTCCTTCCAGACGGAGGACTTCCGCTCAATCGTGACGAAGTTGGCGGCCGGCAAAAATTGACCGGTCACGCACCCACCGAACGTCACGCCAGAGTGGCGTTGGGCGGCGACTGTTGCGCTGGCGTGACGTTCGACGCGCCGACGGCTATTCGACCGCCGGCACCGCCAACGACGATTGCGTCCCCGCTTGCCCATTGGAGAAAAGCCGGCGATGTGTGCGGGCGGGGAGTTGGGTTCGGCCACGGTCATCGAGGTTCCGGCGGCATGATCGTCAGATGACGATCGCTGATCTGATCGCGGCCGCGCGCGGCGGTTCTCCGCGAGCTGCCGGCCGGTTGCTCAGCCTGGTCGAAGGTGAGCGTCGTGAAGAGGTGCTGGCGAGCCTCGATCCGTCGTCGGTGCTCGTCGTCGGGATCACCGGCCCGCCGGGCGCCGGTAAGTCGACGACGATCGCGGCGTTGGTGGGGGCCTACCGGCAGCGCGAGTTGCGGGTGGCGGTGCTCGCCGTCGATCCGTCGTCGCCGTTCAGCGGTGGTGCGTTGCTCGGCGACCGAATTCGAATGGCCGCGCACATCAACGATCCCGATGTGCTGATCCGCTCGGTGGCCACCCGGGGTCATCTGGGCGGGCTCGCGGCGGCCGTTCCCGCGGCCATCCGGTTACTCGGCGCGTTGGGCTATGACGTGATCCTGCTGGAGACGGTCGGCGTGGGGCAATCGGAGATCGAGATCGCCGCGGTCGCAGATCCGACCGTGGTCATCCTCAACCCCGGTGCGGGCGACGCGGTGCAGGCCGCAAAGGCCGGATTACTCGAGGTCGCCGACATCGTGGCAGTGAACAAGGCCGACCGGGAAGGCGCCGAGCAGACCGTCCGCGACCTTCGCGCCGAGACCAAGGCTCCGATCATCAGCCTGATTGCCGCCAAAGGTGAAGGGCTGTCGGGCTTGATGGAGGCGATCGACGCCCATCACCGCGCCGACAGCCGCGATCGCCGGTCTGCTCGCGCTCGGGCCCAGATCCTGTCGTTGGCGCAAACCCTGCTGCGCACGCACCCCGACCTCGATCGGCTCGCCGAATCGGTGGCCGACGGCCGCGACGATCCCTACAACGCCGCCGAACAGCTGCTAGCCCCCGCACCCCAACCGCACTGTGCCGCAGAGGAGAAGACGCATGGCAACGCGACCCACGACTAGCGAGGTTTTGGTCATCATCGGCGTCGGCGGGATGGGGCTGTCGATCGCCCGTCGTGTCGGAGCGGGGCGGACGATCGTGTTGGCTGACGTCAACGCCGCAGCTTTGAAAGCTGCTGCCGATGCGCTCACCGGCGACGGGCATCGGGTGTTGACCCGGGAAGTCGACGTCACTTCCCGCAGCTCGGTGGCCGCCGTTGCGGAGATGGCTGCTGAGGCCGGGCGTGTCACGGCTGTTGTTCATACCGCGGGACTTTCGCCGCAACAGGCATCCGCAGAAGCGGTTATGGCGGTCGACCTGCTGGGGGTCGCCTTGACGATCGACGAGTTCGGCCGCGTGATCGAGCCAGGCGGCGCCGCGGTCGTCATCGCCAGCATGGCCGGCCACATGCAGCCGGCGCTTGATCCGGAAGTCGAGCGGCAGCTGGCGACCGCGCCGGCCGACGAGCTGCTCGGCCTCGAAGCGTGCTCGAAAATCACGAACAGTCAGATAGCGTATCCATTCGCCAAGCGGGCCAACCAAATCCGGGTTGCCGCCGCGGCCGGGACCTGGGGCGAACGCGGTGCGCGGATCAACAGCATCAGCCCGGGGATCATCTCCACGGCGATGGGCCGCTTAGAGCTGGGCAGTGAATCCGGCGCGCTCATGCAAGCCATGGTCGACAACTCCGGACTGCGCCGGCTTGGCACACCCGAGGACATCGCCGCCGCCACCGAGTTCCTGCTCGGGCCGTCGTCGGCATTCATCACCGGTGCCGATCTGTTGGTCGACGGCGGCGTCGTCGCTGCGATCCAAACCGGCACAATCGATCTCGCCAAGGCGCTGGCCGGTCGATGAGAGCCTCCATCGTGACAGCGCCGGGGGAGACGCAAGTCGTCGAGCTACCCAAACCTGCGGCTGGTCGCAGCGATGTACTGGTGAAGATGCGGGCCTGCGGGATCTGCGGGTCGGACGCGTTGTACATCTCGTTGGGTGGCCTGCCACCCCGGCAGGGGAAGATGCCGCTCGGTCATGAACCCGCCGGGGAAGTCGTCGAAGTCGGTCGCGACGTCACCGACATAGCCGTGGGCGATCATGTCGTGATCAACCCGATGGTCGCGCCGGGTGGGATCATCGGCAACGGCGGTCCGACCGGTGCGCTCGCGGACTATCTGCTCATCGGGGACGCTGTGCGCGGCAAGAGTCTCGAGGTCGTGCCCGATCACATCCCGTTCGAAGTGGCGGCGCTGAACGAGCCGATGGCTGTCGCGCGGCACGCCGTGAACCAAGTTGCGCCCAAGGCCACCGACAAGGTGGTGGTGTTCGGCGCCGGCCCGATCGGGCTCGGCGCGACAATCGGATTCAAATCGGCTGGGGTACAACATGTCGCCGTGGTCGACCTGATTTCGTCACGGCTGGAGAAAGCCCTCAGAGTGGGTGCCGATGCAGTGATCAACTCCGCCGACGAGAACGTCACGCAACGCCTGATCGACATCCACGGACCGGGCGAGTCGATGTTTCCGGGCAAGGCCGGCACCGACATCTATCTTGACGCTGCGGGCGTACCGGCGGTGATCAACACCGCCTTGACGGCCGCAAAGACCGGAGCCAAGGTTGTGGTGGTCGCCGTCCACAAAGAACCGGTACCGGTGGACTTTCTCAACATCATGAGCAACGAGGTCACCATCGTCGGGTCGATGGGCTACCCGAAGGAAATCTTCGAGGTCACCAAAGACATCGTCGCCAACTGGAAAAAGTATGCCGTGATCGTGAGCCACACGCTGCCCTTCGAGGACGTAGCGGAGGCCCTGCGGATGGCCAGCACGCCCGGCGCCGCCGACAAGGTAGTGGTCACTTTCGGCTGACGGCGTGCTCTTGATTTGCTGCCGGTCAACATGTTGCATGAGACCATGACTCGTTCCGCCGATGAGCTGGTAACCGAATTCTGCAAGCTGTGGTCATCTCCGAACCCGGAGGAACTGGCCGGCTATTTCACCGAAGACGCCGTCTACCACAACATTCCCATGGAGCCGGTGCAGGGTCGCGAGGCGATCAAGCAATTCATAGCGGGCTTCCTCGCCGCGGTCGACGGCATCGACTTCAACGTGCACCGACAGGTCAGCGACGGCACGGTAGTGATGAACGAACGCACCGACGTGATGCACCGCAAGGACGGCGGCGAGGTACCGCTACCGGTGATGGGTGTCTTCGAGGTATACGACGGCAAGATCGCGGCCTGGCGCGACTACTTCGACATGGCAGCCATCACCAAGGCATTCAGCTAGTCGACCGGCTTGCCGGTGGCCGCGGCATAGCCGGCGCGGAAGCCGAAAACCATTGCCGGACCAATGGTTCCGCCCGCGCCGCCGTAGGCCCGTCCAGTAACCCCGCCCATCGCGTTGCCGGCGGCGAACAGGCCCGGTATCGGCGCGCCACTGACGTGCAAAACCCGTCCATCACGGTCGGTCCGCGGTCCACCCTTGGTTCCCATCGCACCGACCGAGATCGGGACCGCGTAGTACGGCGCGGTATCGACGGGGCCGAGCGTCTTGCCGGCCAGCGTCGTCGCACGGTCGTCGCCCCAGTAGCCGTCGTACGCGCTTGAGCCACGGCCGAAGTCGGGATCCGAGCCAGCGAGGACATTGTGATTAAAATTCTCGATCGTGCGGGTCAGCCCGTCGGGGTCGATACCGGTCTTGGCTCCCAGCTCGGCCAGATCGGCCGACGCGCAGAACCAATCCGGGACCGGCTCATCCGGCTCGACGCCCAGGAATCCGTAGTGCTTGTGGTGAATCGAGTCGAACACCATCCACGCCGGGTCGTTGACGTAGCCGTCTCGCGGGTCGAGGTAGTGGAAGGCCCCGGCCATCGAGTTGTAATCGCAGGCCTCGTTGACGAAACGTTTCCCGGCCCGGTTGACGATGATGCTGCGCGGGCGTGTTCGTTCCAGGCGTACGCTGCGGCTGCGTTGTTTCCCGTCGATCGTGTCGCCCGGGATCTGCACGATCGGCACCCACCACGCTTCGCCCATGTTGGCCAGGTCGGCGCCGTGAGCCATCGCCATACGCAAGCCGTCACCGGTGTTGTTGGGCGGCGAGACGGCGCCGCGCATCGGTCCGCGCAGAAAAGTGTTGACCAACGAGGGATCCCATTCGAAGCCGCCGGTGCCCAGGATGACACCGTGACGCGCACGCACGGCCAGTTCCCGGCCGGCGCGGCTGACCCGGACGCCGACGATCTCGCCGTCGTCGGCGATAAGCTCCTCGGCCCGGGCGTTCGTCGCGGGCGTCACGCCGGAATCCAGTAATCCCTTGAGCAGCCCGGCAATTAGCGCAGTGCCTGCCACACACAGGTCGCTGGTGCTCTCATCGACCGCCGCGTGCAGCCTCGCCCGGGTTTCGGCGTCGAAACCGACGTTGGACCAGTCCGCGGGAAATGACGTGATCCGATCCCGCCAGTCACCCAAGCGGGCGAGGTCGAACGGGGCAGCGGTCAGCGATCGACCGCCGGCCGGGCGACCGCCCGGCAGCTCCGGCTTGTAATCCGGGAAACCGTTGGCGATTTCGAAGCGTAGACTGCTGTGCGCCTCGACGAAATCGAGCATCGTCGGTCCGGTTCGCACAAACGTGTCGACCAGTGCCTCATCCATCGAGCCGAACGACTGCGCGTCGAGATACCGCAGCGCGTCCTCTACCGTCAATTCCCCGTCGGGCGAGCGATTATGCGCGGGGATCCACACCACGCCGCCCGAAACCGCCGTGGTGCCACCGACAGTCGCGGCTTTCTCGTAGACCGCCACCGAAGCGCCGTTGGCGGCCGCGGTCAATGCGGCGGTGAGCGCGGCGCCGCCGCTGCCGAGTACGACGACGTCGACTTCGTGGTCCCAAGACGGCATAAACTCGTTTCCTTCCTGCCCGGATCAGCTCAGGATCGCCGATAATTCCTTGGCTGCCTTGATGACTGCGTCCTTGCCCCGCATCACCACGTCTTCCCGATGCGAAATCAGGTTGATACACGTCGGCGGCGACGGCGGCAGGCGCTGCACCGGGACGGCGAGACCGTAGGTGTTCGGCTCGATCTCGCCGTGGGTGATCACCCACGCCTGCTCGCGGGCGCGGACGACGAGGTCGCGTTCGTCCGGGCGCGGCGACATGCTCGCCAGCAGTGCGATGCCTGCGGCTCCCCGATCCAGCGGGTAGCGGCTGCCCTCGTGGAAGGCCAGCTGGTAGGCGACCTGGGTCGGGACGATCACCGCGACCGCGACCTGTTGGTCGCCCTCGGCGACGAGCAACGACACCGTGGTGCCGAGATCGTCGGCCAGGGTGCGCAGGGTCGGCAGACTCAGCTGGCGCACATTGCGATCGAATGACGCACCGAGAACCGCCAGGCCCGCGGCCGGCCGGTAGCGCCCGTCGTCGCCCTTGGCGATGAACCGAAATTGGGAAAGCGTCGCGAGCAGGCGGTAGGCGATCGTTCGATGGACGCCGACCCCGTCGGCGACCTGCTGCACGGTCAGCCCCGATGGGGCGTCGGCCACCCGCTGCAGCGCATTGAGCCCTCGGGCCAGCGTCTGCGAACCGGGCGCGGCAGTGATCGGGGTGTCCGGCATGTCAGCACACCTTGCCGCAGTCGGCCAACGCGACCTGCGCTTCCCTTGACAGACAACCGACGGAGAGTGATGCTCTATACATAGTGCACATTAGTGTGCGATTTTAGCACATACGATTGGCGCAAAACGAGAACAAAATTTCCCTGAGGCCCACGAGCCATAACAAGAGAGGAACCGGTGGCCGAGCACGAGAGCGTGTGGAGTGATCTGCAGGGTGTCCCGTTTGTGCAGGGCTACCTCGACGCCGGCGGTGTGCGAACCCGCTACCTGCATGCCGGCGATCCGACCAAGCCGGCGCTGATCCTGCTGCATGGCTCCGGTGGCCACGCCGAGGCGTACGTCCGCAATCTGGAGGCCCACGCGGAGCACTTCTCGACGTGGTCGATCGACATGGTGGGCCACGGGTACACCGACAAGCCCGGCCATCCGTTGGAGATCGGCCACTATGTCGAGCACCTGCTGGCCGTCCTGGACGCCGTCGGCGCCGAGCGCGCCCACTTGTCCGGTGAATCGCTCGGTGGTTGGGTGGCCGCCCGCGCCGCCGTCGACCATCCCGACAAGGTCGACCGGCTGGTCCTCAACACCGCGGGCGGCTCGCAGGCCGATCCCGAGGTGATGCAGCGGATCATCACCTTGTCCATGGCCGCCGCGGAGAACCCGACCTGGGAAACCGTGCAGGCGCGGATCAAGTGGCTGATGGCCGACAAGTCCAAGGACTACGACGATCTGGTCGCCAGCCGGCAGCGGGTGTACCGCCAGCCGGGCTTCGTAGCGGCGATGCGCGACATCATGGCGTTGCAGGATCCTGAGATTCGGGCCCGAAACCTCTTGGGCCCGGCCGAGTATGGCTCGATCACCGCGCCCACCCTGGTGTTGTGGACCAGCGACGATCCGACGGCCGATGTCACCGAGGGCCGCCGCATCGCGTCGATGATCCCGGGCGCGCGGTTTGAGCTGATGCCCGGTTGTGGGCACTGGCCGCAGTACGAGGACGCCAAGACCTTCAATCGCCTGCATCTCGACTTCCTGCTGGGGCGCTGACTGTGGCCGACAACCAGGATGTAGACGTCGACGTTGTGGTGGTCGGCGCAGGCCCGGTCGGTTTGACCCTGGCCAATATCCTTGGCCTGCAAGGGGTACGCACCCTGGTGGTCGACGAGCGCGCGACGCTGATCGATTATCCCCGGGGTGTCGGCCTTGACGACGAGTCGCTGCGCACTTTCCAGGCGATCGGTCTGGTCGACCGCATTCTGCCCCACACCGTGCCCAATCAGATCCTGCGATTCGTCGACGCCAAACGTCGGGTGCTTGCCGAAATGGCGCCGCCCGACGCGTGTTTCGGCTGGCCCAAACGCAACGGTTTCGTGCAGCCGCTGGTCGATGCCGAGTTGCTGAGCGGCTTAGACAGATTCGAGCACGTCGAGGTGTGGTGGAACCGTCCCATGACGTCATGCGCCGAAACCGCCGATGCGGTAACCGTCGAACTCGACGGCGACGCTGGGCGGAAGAACGTGCGGACGCGTTACGTGGTCGGCTGCGACGGCGGACGGAGCACCACTCGGCGGCTGATGGGCGTGTCCTTCGACGGCACCACCTCACCGACGCGCTGGCTGGTCGTCGACGTCGCCAACGATCCGCTCGGACATCCCAACAGCGAGGTCGGCGCCGACCCGCAACGCCCCTACGCATCGATCTCGATCGCGCACGGAATTCGCCGCTTCGAGTTCATGATTCACGCCGACGAGACCGACGAGCAGGCCGAAGATCCGGCCTTTCTCGCGCGCATGCTGGCTTACTTCGTCCCCCACCCGGACCGCGTCGAGGTGATCCGGCACCGGATTTACACCCATCATTCGCGGATCGCCGGGGCGTTTCGCCGCGGTCGGCTGTTGCTCGCGGGTGACGCCGCTCACTTGATGCCGGTGTGGCAGGGCCAGGGCTACAACAGCGGTATCCGCGACGCCGCGAACCTGGGTTGGAAGCTTGCGGCGGTGGTGACCGGGTACGCCGAGGATGCGTTGCTCGACACCTACGACATCGAACGGCGCAAGCATGCCCGCGCGATGATCGACCTGTCGACGATGGTGGGCCGGGTCATCTCGCCGACCAATCGTCGAGTCGCCGCGGTTCGCGACCTGGTGGTGCGGTCGGCGTCAATTGTTCCCTCGCTCAAGCGGTATGTGCTGGAGATGCGGTTCAAGCCGATGCCGCGATACGAGCAGGGGGCCGTCGTGCACTCCGACCCGCGCCGTACCGACTCGCCGGTCGGCACGTTGTTCGTGCAACCGCGCGTGGACACCCGCGAACAGCAGAACGTCCTGCTCGACGACGTCCTGGGCGGGGGGTTCGCCGTACTGTGCTGGAACAACAATCCGCGTGAAATCCTGGGCGTGGAAGCGTTTGCGGACTGGAAGGCGCTGGGTGCGAAGTTCGTGGCCGCGCGGCCGCTGAGCCAGCTGCACTGGACCGGGCACGACGATCCGGACGTCCTGATCGTCGGCGACCGCGGCGGCGACCTCAAAGCCTGGTTCGACACCCACCAAGAGTCCGTGCTGTTCCTGCGCCCCGACCGTTGCATCGCGGGCGCCTGTATCGCTCAGCTCTCACCCGAGCTGAGTGCCTCGCTCTTCGACGTCCTCACCCTGACACCGGGAGGCAACCGTGCCGCTAGCCCTGTGCTGTATGTCTCACAGCCCGCTACTGAATCTGCCCGGGCCGGCGCAGGACCTCCTTGATGACATCGACGGCGCACTCACGCAGGCAAGGGAATTCGTCGAGGGCTTCGACCCGGAGCTCGTCGTCGTCTTCGCCCCCGATCACTACAACGGCTTCTTCTACAAGCTGATGCCACCGTTCTGCATCGGTACCGAAGCACAGGGGATCGGCGATTACGGCACACACAAAGGCTCGCTTGACGTTCCCGAAGCCATTGCGGACGCCTGCGCGAGAGCGGTCCTGTCGGCCGGCGTCGACGTCGCCATATCGGCGAACATGGACGTCGACCACGGCACCGTTCAGCCATTGGAGAAACTGTTCGGTCGCGCGACGGCGCGCCCAGTGATACCGATCTTCATCAACTCGGTCGCAACCCCGCTGGGGCCGCTGCATCGTTGCCGGGCGCTGGGAACCGCGGTCGGTAGCTATCTGGCCACCCTGAACAAGAGGGTCCTGGTGGTGGGATCCGGTGGCCTGTCGCATGATCCACCGGTCCCGACGCTGGCAACGGCGACGCCGGCAGTGGTGGAACGAATTGTGCACGGCCGGCCGATGACGACCGAACAACGGCAGGCCCGGCAGACCGCGGTGATGGAGGCGGCCAGAAGCTTCGCCGATGGGGCCAGCGAGCTACAACCCCTCAACCCGGCTTGGGATCAGCGATTCCTCGACATTCTCGACAGCGGAGAACTCGACGAGCTGGACAAGTGGTCGAACTCGTTCATCGCGCAAGAGGGCGGCAACTCCGCACACGAGATCCGCACCTGGGTCGCCGCTTTCGCGGCGCTGGGGTCCACTGGGCCGTACCAGACCGGGGTGCGCTACTACAAGCCGGCTCCCGATCTGATCGCCGGCTTCGCCGTCAGAACGGCGGTGCCGACATGACCCACCACGTCGACGTGCTGGTGATCGGTTCCGGAGGCGGGGGCATGACGGCCGCTCTGGCTGCCCACGCCTCCGGTCTGGAGACGCTGGTCGTCGAAAAGTCCAGCCACTTCGGCGGTTCCACCGCGCTGTCCGGCGGTGGCATCTGGGTGCCGGGTGCTCCCGCGCAGCGCCGGGCCGGCTACGCGCCGTCGCCGGACGGCGTTGTCGACTACCTGCGGCGGATCACCGACGGTTTGGTCAGCGATGCGCGCATCCGGCAATACGTCGACTCGGCGCCGACGATGATGGAGTTCCTCGAACAACTCAGCCCGTGGTTCGAGTTCGTGTGGAAGCCCGGCTACGCCGACTACTATCCGGAACTGTCGGGCGGTTCCGAACTCGGTAGCACGATCAATGTTCCGCCGATCGATTTGCGCACGTTGGCGGAGGAGGAACAACATCTGCTTCAGCCCTTGGCCTTGGCACCTCGGGGAATCTGGCTGGGACCCAAGGAGCTTCGGTCGTTCTACCGGGTTCGCCAGTCATGGGCCGGCAAGGGTGTCCTGGTGAAGCTGGTGTGGCGGATGGTCAGGGCGCGAGTCTTCGGGGATCGAATCGCGGCGATCGGCCAGTCGCTGGCTGCGCGGCTCCGGCTGGCGATGAAAGACCGCGGTATCCCGCTGTGGCTGGACTCGCCGATGACCGAACTGCTCACCGACGACGATCGGTCGGTGACCGGTGCGACCGTCGTGAAAGACGGTTCCCCGCTGCGGATCTCCGCCAGGCGCGGGGTCATCCTGGCGACCGGCGGATTCGATCACGACATGGCGTGGCGCAAAGAGCATCAGCCGACCGTGGAACAGGACTGGAGCTTCGGTAATCCCGCTGCCACCGGTGACGGTATCCGTGCCGGCCAGCGGGTCGGCGCGGCCACCGACCTGCTCGACGAAGCCTGGTGGTTCCCGGCCATCCAATGGCCCGATGGCCGAATGCAGTTCATGCTCAACGAGCGGATGATGCCGTCGCAGTTCATCGTCAACGGTGACGGGAAGCGCTTCATCAACGAGGCGGCTCCCTACATGGACTTCGGCCACGCGATGATCGAGGGGCAGAGATCCGGTGTCACCCACATTCCGTGCTGGCTGATCACCGACCATCGGTCCTTCAATCGCTATGTCGTCGCGGGACATCTTCCGCTGCCGAAGATTCCGGGCGCTCCGGTGCCCACAGGGCGAAAACTACCCAAGGCGTGGCTGGAGTCGGGCGTGGTCAAAGCGGCGAACAGCTGGGATGAGCTCGCCACCAAGATCGGGGTGCCGGCCGGCCAGCTTCGCGACACCGCAACCCGCTTCAACGAACTGGCCCGTGGCGGCCATGACGACGACTTCAACAGGGGTGACAGCGTTTACGACAATTACTACGGAGATCCCACTCTGCCCAACCCCAATCTGTCTCCGCTGGGCAAACCGCCCTATTACGCCTTTCGGGTCGTTCTCGGCGACCTGGGCACATCGGGTGGTCTGCGCACCGATGAGTACGCCCGGGTGCTGCGCACCGACGGCACCGTCATCCCCGGCCTCTATGCCGTCGGTAACACCTCGGCGGCGGTGATGGGACGCAGCTACGCCGGCGCGGGCGCGACCATCGGGCCGGCGATGACCTTCGGCTACGTCGCGGCCAAGCACCTAGTCGGTGAAAGCTCAACTCACTCAATTGTTCCGGGAGGTTCCAGTTGAAAATCTCATTGTTCTACGAATTCGCGCTACCCCGCCCGTGGGTACCGGAGGACGAGCACGTCCTGCTGAAGGACTGTCTCGACGAGGTCGAGGCGGCCGACAAGGCCGGCTTCTCAACGGTCTGGCTGACCGAGCACCACTTCCTGGAGGAGTACTGCCATTCCACCGCACCGGAGATGTTTCTGGCCGGGGCCAGCCAGCGGACCAAGAACATCCGGCTGGGATTCGGCATCATGCACCTCCCGCCGGCCGTCAACCATCCCGCCAGGGTCGCCGAACGCATTGCCACCCTTGACCTCATCTCGGACGGACGGGTCGAGTTCGGCACCGGAGAATCCTCCTCGATCGGCGAGCTGGGCGGCTTCAACATCGACCCCGCCGACAAGCGGGCCCAGTGGGAAGAGGCGCTGGAGGTCGCGATCCGGTGCATGATCGAGGAGCCGTTCACCGGGTTCAAGGGCGAGCACATCGAAATGCCGGCCCGCAATGTCATCCCCAAACCGCTGCAAAAGCCGCACCCGCCGGTCTGGGTCGCCTGCACCCGGCCGGCGTCGGTGCAGATGGCCGCCCAGAAGTGCATCGGTGCATTGAGTTTCGCCTACACCGGGCCCGGCCCGCTCACCGAGCGAGTGAACGGCTACTACAAGGAGCTCGAGGAAGCCGGCGTCCCGATCACCCCGCAGATCAACCCGAACATCCTTGCCATCGGCGGTGACCTGTCGATGATGGTGGCCAAGACCGACGAGCAAGCAGTCGAACGCCTCGGGATGGGCGGCGGGTTCTTCTCGTTTGGGATCATGCACTACTACATGACCGGAATCCACACGCCCGGACGGACCGGAGTCTGGAAACGCTATCTCGAAGAATGCGAGAAGGATCCGACGCTGGCCTACGGACCCGGTCGCGGCGCCATCGGATCGCCGGCTACCGTCCGGGAGTTCCTCCGCGGTTACGAGGACAGCGGCGTCGACGAGATCATCTTGCTGCTCAACCCGCGCAGCCACGAAGGCACCATGGAATCCATCGAGCTGATGGGTAAAGAAGTGCTGCCCGAGTTCATCGAGCGCGACGCAAAAGCCGTCGCCGACAAGAAGAAGCGGCTGGAGCCGGTGATCGAGAAGATCGAGGCGCGCCGGCCGGAGTCGACCGCGCCGAAGTTCGACGAGGGGTACTCCTTCGGCGGCCTGCCCACTGGCCGCGGAGGCAAGTTCACCGCGAGCGAGATCCCGGAAGCCATGGCGGAAATCAACGAAGGTCGCGTCCAGGCGGCGCAGCGCGCCAAGGAGCAGAAAGAGCAGCAGTCGTGATAGCGGAAGTTGCTTGACAATTGGGACGAATCGACGAGCTGTGGCGATACGACGGTCGTCGTGCGGTGGTGACCGGATGCGCGTCGGGGATCGGGGCTCACGTCGTCAGGCAGCTCACCGAACTCGGCGCCGACGTCGTTGGGTTGGACAAGCATCCGCCGAGCGTTGATGTCGCGGAGTTCCACGCCCTTGACTTGACCGACCCGGCATCCATCGACCGTGCCGTCGCGTCGATCGGCCATGACGTCGACGTGCTGTTCAACATCGCCGGCGTCTCCTCGGGTATCGGCGATCCATTGCTCGTCGTGACGATCAACTTCCTCGGCCTCCGGCATGTCACCGAGGCGGTGTTGGAGAAGATGCCAACGGGGTCGTCGATCGTGAGTGTGTCCTCGCTCGCGGCCGCTAAGTATCGGGAGCATCAGCAGGTCGTCGGCGGGCTGCTGAACACCCGCACGATGTCCGAGGGGATCGAGTGGTGTCACCGTCATCCCGATGCGCTGGCCGACGGGGGCTACCGGTTGTCCAAAGAAGCGATCATCCTTTACACCATGAGAAATACCGCTGCGCTCGGTGCTCGGGGTATTCGCATCAACTGCACCGGACCGGGCGTCACCGAAACACCGATCCTTGACCAGCTACGCGCCGCCTACGGCCAGGGGTACCTGGATGACATTCCGAAACCATTGGGCCGGGTCGCCGATCCGGCCGAGCAGGCCGCGGTCCTGGTGTTCTTGAATAGCCAAGCCGCCAGCTATATCTCGGGCCAGGTCCTGTGGGTCGACGGCGGCAATATCGGCGCCGCGGTCGCGCGGGAACTCGAGGAAGGGCAAGCACTGTGGCAAGCCTGACCGATTTTCGCCGTGTCGGGCGCGACGTCTGCAACTGGGGACGCTGGGGCGACGACGACGAACTGGGCACGCTCAACTTCATCACCGCGGAGAAGGTCGCGCAGGCGGCCAGTCTGGTCAAGCACGGCAAGGTGTTTCCGCTCGGTGTGGACTTCGGGTCGTCGGGTCCGCAGGGCGCATTCAAGTTCCGGCACAACCCGATCCATGTGATGACCATCGACGGCGGTGATGTGAGCGCGTTGGGTCGCTATGGGCCGGAGTGGGCGCGCAACCCCGGTGCGCAAGAGCTGGGGAAATACTTCGGGAACAGTCCGCTCCGCTTCAACGACGACATGATCATCATGCCGTTGCAGGCGGCCACCCAGTGGGATGCGCTCTCCCACGTCTACTACGACGATCAGCTCTACAACGGCTTCCCGGCGAGCTCGGTGACGAGCCTCGGTGCATTTCATTGCGGCATCGACAAGGTAGACGGCAAGGGTATTACCTCGCGTGGCGTGCTGCTGGACATCGTTCGGCATCGCGGTGTGGAGACTTTTCTCGAGCTCGGTAACCCGATTACCCCGGACGAGCTCGACGAGGTCGTCCGATCGCAGGGTGTCACGGTCGGGCGCGGCGACATTGTCTTGATCCGAACCGGCTGGTGGGCAAGGTTTCTGGAGACCGGCAACGGCGCCGAACCCGGTTCGGGATTGGACTGGCGGTGTGCCTCCTGGCTGCACGAGCACGAGGTCGCGGCCGTGGCCGCCGATAACCTCATGGTCGAAGATCCGATATCCGGGGTTGAGGGAACGTTCTTGCCCATGCACATGCTGTGCCTGCGGGACATGGGGCTGATGCTCGGCGAGTACTGGGATCTCAACGCATTGGCGGCCGATTGTGCGGCCGATGGTGTGTACGAGTTTCAGCTCATCGCCCCGCCGTTGAGAGTCGTTGGTGCGGTGGGCTCTCCAGTGAATCCCATCGCAATCAAGTAAGGAGGACACGGTTCGATGCTGACGGAAGGGGACGGGCCGCTGGTGGTCGGCCTCGGCGGCACCCTGCGGGCCAACTCGTCCACCGAACGAGCCCTGCGCCACTGTTTGGCCGCCGTTGAGCGGCAGGGCGGACGCACCAAACTCTACTGCGGCGGGGACATCGAACTGCCGATGTACAACCCGCATGACCCGGCCCGCACGCGAGAGGCGATTCAGCTGATCGAAGCGCTGCGCGAGGCAGACGCCGTGCTCGTCAGCTCGCCCGGATACCACGGCGGCGTCTCCGGGCTGGTGAAAAACGCGCTCGACTACATCGAAGACATGCGTGCCGACTCCCGGGTCTACCTCGACAACAAACCGTGGGGCTGCATCAGCTGCGCCTACGGGTGGCAGGCGGCGGTGGGAACACTCAACCAGCTCCGCGGCATCGGTCATGCGTTGCGAGCCTGGCCGACTCCGCTCGGCGTCGCGATCAACTCCGCGGACCAAATCTGGGACGAGGCAGGCGAACTGATCGATGTGACCGTTACCAATCAACTGGATCTGTTGGCGTCGCAGTTGTTGACGTTCGCGCGATCCGGACCCGGCCAGGTCGTCGGTTAAGGATGCCATGGAGATTCAACGCAAAGATCTCGTCGTCGACGGCCTGGTCACCAGCTACCTGGAAGCCGGCCAGGGCGACCCGGTGATCCTGCTGCACGGCGGCGAATTCGGTGTGAGCGCCGAAATCGGCTGGGAGCAAACGATACCCGCGCTTGCCGACCGGCATCGAGTGCTGGCGCCCGACATGTTGGGCTTCGGACAGTCCGCGAAAGTCATCGACTTCAACGATGGCCGGGGGATGCGGATCCGACACATCGCCCGGTTCTGCGACGAGCTCGGCATCGACGCCGCGCATTTCGTCGGCAATTCGATGGGCGCCATCAACTTGCTCACCGATGCCACGTCGGATTCGCCGGTGTTGCCGATGCGCAGCATGGTCGCGATATGCGGCGGCGGCGAAATTCAACGCAACCAGCACATGGAGGCGCTCTACGACTACGACGCGAGCCTGCCGGCGATGCGCCGGATCGTCGAGGCGCTCTTCCACGATCCGTCGTATCCCGCCGACGACGACTACGTCCAGCGTCGCTACGAATCCAGCATTGCTCCCGGTGCGTGGGAGGCGCTCGCCGCGGCCCGTTTCCGCCGGCCCGGCGCTGCACCGCCGCCGGCACCGTCGAGCAAACGGGCCTACGAGCGCGTCTCGGTTCCGACGCTTGTGGTCGAGGGCGCCTGCGACAAATTGCTGCCGCCTGGCTGGGCGAAAGAGATCGCCGACCAGATTTCCAGGGGACGGTCAGCCGTGGTCGAGGCGGCCGGTCACTGCCCGCAGATTGAGCAATCGGCAGCCGTCAACGAGCTGCTGCTGCAATTCCTGTAGTTACGGGCCAATCAAGCTTCAGCGCCGACGGATTGCGATCAGCCGGTTGGCTACGGCAGCCAGCATGTAGACGACCGCCACCACGATGATCAATGTCAGAGCAACACCCCAAACCCGCAGGAAGCCGGCGTGTTCGGGATTGTTGAGTTCGCTGTAGATCAACAGCGGCAGCGACGCCATGTTGCCCTTGAAGATGTCGGTGTTGATCGAGCGGCTATATCCGACCAGCACCAGCACCGGCGCGGTTTCGCCCATCACACGCGCGACCGACAGTAAGACGCCGGAGATGATGCCCGGCATCGCGACGGGAACGACGATCCGCATGATGGTCTTCCATTTCGGAATGCCCAAGGCGTAGCTGGCTTCCCGCAGGTCGTCGGGCACCAGCTTGAGCATCTCCTCAGCCGACCGCACCACGATTGGCAACATCAGCAAGACCAACGCGAGTGACACCGCAAAGGCACTCTGCTCGAATCCCATGGTGGCGATCCACAGGCCGAAGATGAAGAGCGCGGCCACGATCGAGGGCAGCCCGGCCAACACGTCAACCATGAAGCTGGTGAACCGCGCTAGCCGATTGGAACGGTATTCCGCCAAGTACACCGCGGTCATGAATCCCAGTGGGATGGCCAGGAAAGCCGCCGCCGCAGCCTGCACCACAGTCCCGTAAAGGGCGTGGTAAACCCCGCCGGAAAACTGCTCCGGCAGCACTCCGCGTAGTGAGTGACTCCACCACCCGGGCTGCACGATGGCGTAGAAGCCTCTGTGGATAACAACCCATAGCAGCCAGATCAGCGGTACCAACGCGATGACGAAGCAGAAGATGAAAAGCGATGCCGCGATGCTGTTTTTGATCCGTCGTCCGATACTGATCGGCTGAACCGCGGCAGCTTTGACCGGCAGGTCGAGGGCAGGGGCGCTCATGTCTTGACCGCCGTGCCAACGATCGCGCGGGCGGTCGCGTTGACGATGAACGTGAGAACGAACAGCACGAATCCGGCCGCGATGTAGGCTCCAGTCGGCAGTGGCTCGCTGAATTCGCTTGCTGCAGATGCAATCTTGGATGCGAATGTGTAGCCGCCATCGAAAACCGACCAGTTGCCGGCATGCGCGGACGCTCGCAAGATGATCAGCACCGCCACGGTTTCACCGAGAGCACGACCCAACCCCAGCATCGAAGCGGCGACGGCACCGCTACGACCGTAGGGGAAGACGGTCATCCGCACCACCTCCCACTTTGTCGCGCCCAGTGCTTGCGCCGCTTCGATGTGAGTAGAGGGGGTCTGCCGGAACACTTCTCGCGATACCGATGTGATGATGGGCAGGACCATCACGGCAAGCACGACACCAGCGGTGAAGATATTGCCGGCACCGGCCAATGAAACGTTGCCGGCCTTGAATAAGGGCAACCATCCCAGGTCTCGGTTGAGCAATGCCTCGATCGGCTCGATCACCGGTGCCAGCACGAAAATCCCCCACAACCCGAAGACGATCGACGGCACTGCGGCGAGCAGATCGACCAATGCCCCGCAAAGGCGTGACAGCCTTGCCGGCGCGTATTGGGTCAGGAACACCGCGATCCCGATCGCAACCGGTACCGCCAAGGCCATGGCCCATAAGGAGCTCAGCACCGTCACCATGAAGAGGTCACGGATGCCAAACGCCAGGTTGTTGCTGTCGGTGGTATTGAACTGTGCGCTGGTGAAGAAATTCGCGTGGTTAGCGCGCAGTGACGGGATCGCTTGGACCAGCAGGAAGATCGCGATCAGACCGATCGCGATCGTGATCGTCGAACCGGCGGCGCCGGCGACCGACTCGAACAGTCGGTCGCCGCGCCGTGCCTTGGCTCCGTCGCCAGCGCTCGGCGGGGGCGTTGTCCGCAGCGCACAGCGCAGGCGTTGTCGCAGTCAAGATGGTCCTAGATGGTCACGCGATGGCATTCACGGCGGCGGACAACCTCGACTTGAACGCGTCGGGGATGGGAATGTATCCGTTGTCCGCCAATCCGTTCTGGCCGGGACCAATGGTGGCCTGCAGGAAGGCCTTGACGGCGGTGCCGACCTGGCTGTCGGGGTACTTGGAGCAGACGACCTCATACGTCGCCAGCACGATCGGGTACGCGCCCGGCTGTGTCGGCTTGTAGAACGACACCGTGTCGAGCGTCAGGTCGTTGCCCTGTCCTTTCACCTTTGCTCCGGCGATGGTCTTGCCCACCGAATCGGCGCTGATCGACACGGGGTCGGGACCCGCCGAAGTGACGATCTTGGCCATGTTGAGCTTCTGTGCCTGGGCGAACGACCATTCGTTGTAGGTGATCGATCCCGGGGTGCTCTTGATGGCCGCCGAGGTGCCGTCGTTGCCTTTGGCCCCTTCACCGACACCACCGTTGAACGACTTCCCGGTGCCCTTGCCCCATGCACCGTCCGATGCGGTATCGAGATACTGCTGGAAGTTGTCGGTCGTTCCCGATTGGTCACTGCGGAACACGACGTGTATCGGCAGTGCGGGCAGGGTGGCGCCGGAATTCAGCGCCGTGATGGCCGGGTCGTTCCACGTCTTGATGGTCCCGTTGAAGATTTTCGCCGCTGTCGGCCCGTCCAGACTCAGTGCCGTCACGCCGCTGACGTTGTAGGTCACCGCGATCGGGCCGAACACCACCGGCAGGTCCCACGCCGGCGAACCGCACCGCTGTTGCGCTTTGCCGTGCTCCTCGTCGCTCAGCGGCACGTCCGAGCCACCGAAGTCAGTTTGATTGCCGACGAATTCATTGATGCCGGCACCCGAACCGTTCGCGGTGTAGTTCAAGGTTTGACCCGAGCACGCCTGTTCGAACGCGTTGACGAACCGGGCCATGGCATTCGCCTGGGCGGTGGATCCGCTGGCTTTCAGCGTCTGCTTTCCACCGCAACTCACATTCGCCGACGACGAACCGGAGGAACCAGACGATCCGGACGTCGCACCGCCTTGACTCGCGGTGTTGTTATTTCCACACGCGGACAGCATCAGCGCACCCGTGGCCAACACGCCCAGTGCAGCACCAAATCGGTTGTGTTTCAAAATTGTTCCTTTGAACGGTCGTTGAGATGACTAATTTCACTGCGCCACCAACTCAGGCCGGACCACAAGATCCTGCCAACATACGAACCGTGGCTGCTCTAGGCCCACGCCGCGAGGATTCGAAGTTAACAAACTGCGTCACCAAGCCGAACGTAATACCGCGCCGAAGTCGGGCGGCGACCTCTAGCTAAATCAATCGCTTGACTTAACCGATGTCGTGCCGATTAACTCGTCGGCATGGTCAATGAACTGACCGGCAAGGTCGCGATCGTCACCGGCGGCGCATCGGGCATCGGTGCCGGCGTCGTCGAGAAGTTTCTGGCGGAGGGCGCGCGGGTCGTGATCGCCGACGTCGAGCGCGATCGCGGTGAAGATCTCGCCGCCACGCTGGGCGCCGACGCAGTTTTCCGGTTGACCGACGTCTCCGACCCCGTCCAGGTCGGTGCGCTGGTCGCGGCTGCCGTTGAGACGTTCGGTGGGTTAGACGTGATGGTGAACAACGCCGGAGTTTCCAGCCGGATGCACCGGAGCTTCCTTGACGACGACCTCGCCGACTTTCAGCGGGTCATGTCGGTCAACGTATTGGGCGTGATGGCCGGTACCCGCGATGCGGCCCGGCAGATGGCGACCAGCGGCGGCGGGTCGATCATCAACATGTCGTCGATCGGCGGCATCCAGGCCGGCGGCGGCGTGATGACCTACCGCGCATCCAAAGCGGCGGTCATCATGTTCACCAAGTCCGCCGCGATCGAGTTGGCGCATTACGAGGTTCGGGTCAACGCGATCGCGCCCGGCAACATACCGACACCGTTGCTGGCGACGACGACGGAGGGGCTGGTCCCGAAGATGGATCAAGCAGAGCTCGCGCGCTTCGAGCATGCGATCCGCGAGCAGATGCGAGCCGACCGGCCGCTGAAGCGAGAGGGCACAACCGCGGACATCGCGGAGGCCGCGCTGTACTTGGCCGGCGACCGGTCCCGGTATGTGACCGGGACCGTCTTGCCGGTCGACGGCGGCACCGTTGCCGGCAAGGTGCTCCGTCGTCGCGGCGAGAACAAAGATTAAATCAATCGCTTGACTTAATCGCGATGGGGGCGTTGACTGGCCAGGTGACCACCGCGAAGGCCGCACGCGGCGACCGGGCCAGCACCACCCAGGAGGCGATCCTGACCGCGGCCGAACGGCTGTTCGCCGAACACGGGGTCTTCGCCGTCTCGAATCGGCAGGTCAGCGAGGCCGCCGGCCAGGGCAACAATGCCGCGGTCGGCTACCACTTCGGCACCAAAACGGATTTGGTGCGGGCCATCGAGCAGCGGCATCGGGTGGCCATCGAGCAGCTACGGGAAAGCATGGTCGCCGAGACCATGCAATCGGGGGACGGCGACGATATGCGGAGCTGGGTCGCGTGTCTGGTACGTCCGTTAACCGATCACCTCGCAGCGCTCGGCAACCCCACCTGGTACGCGCGCTTCGCCGCGCAAGTGATGACCGATCCGGCCTACTACAACATCGTGGTCAAGGATGCGCTCACGTCCGAATCGCTGGTCCAGGTGATAGATGGCATCAACCGGTGTCTTCCCGAGTTGCCGATCGACGTTCGGGTGGAACGCAACCTGATGGCCCGCAACCTACTGATGCATACCTGCGCCGAGCGTGAAAGGGCAATGGCCGCAGGCGCATCCGTGCCGGGTTCGTCGTGGCAGGCCGCCGGTACAGGTCTGATCGACGCGGTCGTGGGACTCTGGCTGGCACCGGTCACCCCGCACGAGTAGAAGAGGTTGGCCGTAAAATTATGAAAGTGACTGTGGACCAAGATATCTGCGCATCGTCGGGAAACTGCGTGATGCATGCGCCCGAAATCTTCGACCAGCGCGACGATGACGGAGTCGTCATTCTGCTGAACGAGAACCCGCCCACCGACCAGGCCGACAACGCCCGCAAGGCCGCGGCGGGTTGCCCCGCACTGGCCATCCACATCGAGGAGTGAGAAGTGTCCGATACCCTCACCGGCACCGAAACCGAGACGGTTTCCGACGTTCCGGAATATCCGATGGGAAGAGCGGCCGGCTGCCCGTTCGCCCCGCCGCCCGAGGTGATGGAGCTCGGCGCGGCGCGGCCGCTGTCCCGGGTCAGGATCTGGGACGGCAGCACACCGTGGCTGATCACCGGCTACGACGAAGTGCGGACGCTGTTCTCCGATTCCCGCGTCAGCGTTGACGACCGGCGGCCCGGCTTCCCGCATTGGAACGAAGGCATGTTGTCGACCGTGCACAAGCGGCCCCGATCGGTGTTCACCTCGGACGCCGAGGAGCACACCCGGTTTCGGCGCATGTTGTCAAAGCCGTTCACCTTCAAGCGGGTAGAAGGCCTGCGGCCGGCGATCCAGCAGATCACCGACGAGCACATCGAAGCGATGCTGGCGGGACCGCAGCCGGCGGATATCGTCACGTCGCTCGCGCTGCCGGTGCCGTCGCTGGTGATCAGCCAGCTGCTGGGCGTGCCGTATGAGGACGCCGAGATGTTTCAGCACCACGCCAATATCGGGCTTGCGCGCTACGCGACCGGTGAGGACACCGTCAAAGGTGCGGTGAACCTGAACAAATACCTGGCTCAGCTGGTCGAAGCGAAGGTGGAGGCTCCACTGGAAGATTCGGCAGACGCGGTGTCGGATTTGGCCGAACGCGTCAAAGCCGGAGAGCTCAGCGTCAAGGAGGCCGCGCAGCTGGGTACCGGGCTGCTGATCGCCGGGCATGAAACCACCGCCAACATGATCGGCCTCGGCGTGCTTGCGCTGCTGCAGTACCCCGAACAAGCGGCGGTGCTACGTGACACCGACGACGCGAAGGTCATCGCAAACGCGGTCGAGGAACTGCTGCGCTACCTGTCCATCATCCAAAACGGGCAGCGTCGCGTCGCCGCCGACGACATCGAGATCGCCGGCGAGGTCATCCGCGCCGGCGAAGGGATCATCATCGACCTGGCGCCGGCGAACTGGGATGCCAAGGCATTTGCCGAACCCGAGCGGCTTTACCTGCACCGCTCGGGCGCGGGGCAACACGTCGCGTTCGGCTACGGCAGGCACCAGTGCGTCGGCCAGCAGCTCGCCCGTGCCGAGCTGCAGATCGTCTTTCACACGCTGCTTCGCCGCATCCCGACGCTGGAACTGGCCGCGCCGGTCGAGGACGTCCCGCTCAAGCACGATCGGCTCGCATACGGCGTCTACGAACTGCCGGTGACCTGGTGAATCCCTTCACCAAGCGATCCGAGATAACTACTCTCGAACGAACATGGATCCGATTGGAGGGCCATTGATGTCGCCTCAAACAAGCACCGCCTCGCTCTACCCGCCCGGTGGGTTTGGCGCACCCAAGGATCGACACGGTCGCGCCAACGGCGCCAACGTCGGCCTGCCGGAAGGAACCGTGGTTTTCTCTGCGGACAATCACATTTCGCTGGCCGCCGACATCTTCTACGAACGATTCCCGGACGAGCTCAAAGAAAAGGCGCCGCGGATCTGGTACGAGGACGGCGCCTACCAGGTCGGACGCAAAGGACAGTCCTTCCTGCCGGGCGACTTCAGCGCGGTGCTGATGCAGTACGACGACCTGCCCGGGGCCGCGAGCACCAACATCGAGGCCCGGATTCAGGAGCTGCGCGAGGACGGCGTCGAGAAGGAGCTGGCGTTCCCGAACGCGATCCTGGCGCTGTTCCACTACCCGGACAAACAGCTTCGCGAGCTCGCGTTCCGCATCTACAACGAGTACATCGCCGAGTTGCAGGAGCGTTCCAACGGCCACTTCTACGGTGCGGGCCTGATCAACTGGTGGGATCCGGAAGGCACCAAACGGACACTGGCCGAGTTGAAGTCTTTGGGGCTCAGGACTTTCCTGTTGCCGCTGAATCCGGGCAAGGACGACGAGGGCAACATCATCGACTACGGCAGCACCGCGATGAAACCGGTCTGGGACGAGATCGAAGCCGCCGGACTTCCGGTGGCCCACCACATCGGCGAGACCCCGCCGAAGACCCCGTGCCAGTACAACAGCGTCGTGGTCGGCATGATGATCAACATCGACGGATTCCGCGAACAATTCGCCAAGTACCTCTTCTCCGGGATCCTCGACGATCACCCGAGTCTGCGGATCGGCTGGTTCGAAGGCGGAATCGCTTGGGTGCCTTGGGCTTTGCAGGACGCCGAGCACCTGGTTGCGTCATACCAGCACATGTTCAATCGGCCCCTGGAGCACGACGTGCGCTACTACTGGGACAACCACATGAGCGCATCGTTCATGGTCGACCCGCTCGGACTTAAGTTGATCGACCAGATCGGCGTCGACAAGGTGATGTGGTCCAGCGACTACCCGCACAACGAAAGCACCTTCGGTTATTCGGAGAAGTCGTTGGCCTCGGTGGTCGATGCGGTCGGTCCCCAGGCGGCCGCGCAGATCGTCAGCGGTAACATCACCAAATTCCTTGGTCTGTAGGGGACCCAATGACTTCGCCCACTTCGTTCCTGGCCGCACCCGCGTCGGCGCTCGACATCCCGGATACACCCGATCTCGATCGGATGCGTCGCGAGACCGGCGCGCGGCTGCGGTCGGCGATGGCCGACCGAGGCCTGGATGCCCTGATCCTGCTTGGAAATAACAGCGTCGTCTACGCCACCGGGGTGAGCTGGCCACTGGGTGACGCCGGTTTGTCTTACGTCGAGCGCCCGGTCGCGGTGGTGCTCGCAGACGACCCGTATCCGCACCTTTTCTTGCCGTTCCGTGAAGGGGCCGCATCGGAATCGGGGCTGCCGGCCGACCACCTGCACGGCCCGGTGTATCTGGAGTTCGACGAGGGCGTGGAGAGCTTCGCGCGGGTGGTCGATGATCTGGTCCCGTCCGGGGCGGTGCTCGCGGTGGACGAACTCACCGGTGCGATGTGCCGTGCGCAGGCGCGACTCTTCCCGTCCGGGCGGCCCGCCGACGCGGCGCAGATTGTCGGGGCGGCCAAGCTCATCAAGACTCCCGACGAGCTGTCTTGTATGCGCACCGCGTGCCGGATCACCGACGAAGCGATGGTCGATGTGCAGGCCGCGCTGGCACCCGGGATTCGCCAGATCGACCTGTCGGCCGGCTTCATGCGCCGCGCCTTCGAGCTCGGCGCGATGGCCAGCATGCTGGAGCCGATCTGGCAGGTGATGCCACCGAGCAAGGAAGACGGTGTCTGGACCACCCACGGTGATCTGGCGTTGCCGCTGTTGACGACCGAGCGTGAACTGCGTGCCGGTGACGTGCTGTGGACCGACGTCAGCATCACCTATGCCGGCTACTGCTCTGATTTCGGCCGCACCTGGGTTGTTGGCCAAGACCCGACGCCGCGCCAGCAAGCGCAATTCGACAAGTGGCGGGAAATCATGGACGCCGTGCTCGACGTCACGCGAGCCGGCGCCACCGCAGCCGAGTTGGGCAGGGCGGCAACAAAAGCCAACGGCGGCACCCGACCGTGGCTACCGCACTTCTATCTGGGGCATGGAATCGGGGTCAATGCCGCCGAAATGCCAATGATCGGCACCGATCTCGGCGACGAGTTCGACGAGAACTTCGTTTTCGAGCCAGGAATGGTGGTGGTGCTGGAACCGGTCGTGTGGGAAGACGGCACCGGCGGCTATCGCAGCGAAGAGATTGTCGTCATCACCGAGGAAGGCTGGATTCCGTTGACCAACTACCCCTATCACCCGTATGGCGCGCGCTGACGACGATGCAGCGCCCGACGACGATGCACCCCGCGAAGCGGGGCGAGGAGGAGTCGGGCAACCCAATGCGAAGCGATGAGGAGGAGTAGCGCCGATGGCGACTGAAGTTCTGCCCGACGACCGCGCGCTGCGCGCCGGTCGCCGGCAGCGGGCGCTGGCCCAGATGGAGAAGCACGACCTCGACGTGTTGGTTCTTGGGCGGCAGGCCAACGTGCGCTACGTCACCGGTGCGCCCCAGCTGTGGGTGGCAGGCACCCGTCCGTTCGGACCGACCTGCGTGGTCATCCGGGAGACCGGGGCGATCCACCTGCTCAGCACCTGGGACGAGGGTGTTCCCGACGACATCCCGCACGAGAACCTGTATGGCATCACCTGGAATCCGACGAACACGATCTCGGTGCTGAAGGAAATCCAGGGCGCGTCGACTGCCAAACGCGTTGGTACTGATGCGCTTTCGCCGGGGTTCGCCCAGCTGCTGCCGATGGCCTTCCCCAACGCCGACCTGGTCGACGGTGAGCTGGCCATGCGCGCCGCTCGGCGGATCAAGACCCCCGAAGAGGTGACGGCGCTGCGCGAGGCCATCCGGGTAGCCGAGGTCGGCCTGGCCGCCGCGGTCGCCGAGCTGCGACCGGGCGTAAGCGAGAAGACGCTGGCCGGGATCCTGCTGGAGGCAATGGCAGCCGGCGGGGTGAGCACCCCGTCGACCCAGGATGCCGCGTGGGTCACCGCACGCGATCACCCGTGGCGACGGGCCAGTGACGACGGTCGGGTTCAGGCCGGCGATTTGGTGGCGTTCTCCGCCGGTGTACTGGACGGCGGCTACACCGGTGAGGTGGGACGCACCTGGCCCGTCGGCGAGGCAGCCGGCGCCGTCGATCTGTATCGGCGATGGGATGCTCTGTGGCACAGGCTGTATGGCGCGTGCCAACCGGGTGCGCCCGGTACCGATCTGCTGGCCGCCTACCATGCCGCGGGGGAGCAGTTGCCGCCGATGCCGATCGCACGGGGTCTGGGCCTCGGATTCGATCCGCCGGTTGTTTCGCAGCATCTACCGGCGACCGCTGCCGCCGAGCGGCTGGAGGCGGGCATGGTGCTCGCGGTTACCGGCTACGTCTGGCAAGAAGGCGTCGGCGCGGTGTTCGGGCGGGAGGCGGTTTTGATTACGGCCGACGGCCCTGAACTTCTGACATCGAGTCCGTCGGCCAACATTGCCGTTGGCGCCTGAAAATGGCTGAGAGCATGTTTCCGCCTGACTTCCGGTTGAGTAAGTCGGGCCGGGCGAAGAACGGGTAGGCCGTGCAGCCTGAGACTTACCCGCTGCACGGATACACCGTCGTCGAACTCTCCACCGGCATCGCCGGGGCCTACTGCACCAAGCTGTTAGCCGACGGCGGCGCGCAGCTGATCAAAGTCGAGTCACCACAAGGCGATCCGCCGCGCAGCTGGTCGGCATCCGGGGCGCGCATCGAACCCGGCAGTGACGGCGCCCTATTCGGTTTCCTGGCGTGTTCCAAGCACAGTGTCGTCGCCGATCCCGCCATCGCCGACGACGTCGAGTTCGTCAACGACCTGTTGGCCGCTGCCGACGCGGTGGTGTGGTCGCGCGGTTCGACGGTGGCCGACTGCGAGGCATTCACGCCCAACACGCTGCGTCGTTCTCATCCGCACCTGACCGTCACGTCCATCACCCCGTTCGGGCTGGACGGTCCTTGGCGGGATCGGCCGGCGACCGAGTTCACGCTGCAAGCATGGTCCGGCGGAATCATCGGGCTCGGTCGCGGATCACCGGACCGCGCACCGGTATTCGTCGGCGGGCAGGTCGGTGAATACCTGGCTCAGTGACGCCGAGATCGCCGAGTTGGAAGCCGAGGGCGTGATCGGCCGAGCTCCTGGCGGCACCAGAAAGGCCGCGACTCGCTGACGGCTAGCTAGTGACTCCAGCCGTCGGCGGCCTGATCGTCGAACGTGTGGTCAATCCGCTCGAACCTGCGGCGAATTGAGGCACGCGCCGCCCCGTGTGGCAGCACGTACAGGCGGTCGGCCACAATCGCATCGGCGGTGAGACGGGCGACCTCATCGACGCTGAGGGTGTCCTCCTGGGAAGGAGCCGGCCCCGGCCCCTCCGTCACGACCGCCGTTGATTCCAGGCCGTAATCGGCGCCGCGGATCCGTTCCGAGTTGGAGACCAGTTTGGTTTCGACGACCATCGGGCACAGCACCGACACACCGATGCCGTGGTCTTTGACCTCGCGGGCCAGCGTTTCGGCCAGGCTGACGACGCCGTATTTCGCAACGCTGTAGGCCCCGAGGCCGACGTTGGGCACCAGCCCGGCAAACGATGCGGTGAAGGCGATGTGGCCGCCCGTACCTTGCTCGAGCAGCCTCGGCAAGAACGCCTCGACGGCATGGATGTTGCCCCACAGATCAATGTCGATCACCCAACGCCAGTCCTCGTGCGTCATCTGTGCGATCGGGCCTGCGACCACAATGCCCGCATTGCTGAAGACAATGTCGACTTGGCCCAGGAGGCGAAATGCTTCGTCCGCCAGGTGAACCATCTCGTCCAGCTGTCGGACGTCGCACATCACCGCGTGCGCGTCAAATCCCTGACCATGCAAGTGGGCCACCGCCCGTTCCAGCCCGGGCTTGTCGACGTCGGCGAGCACAACACGTGCTCCACGGCGAGCCAACTCGGTGGCAGTGGCGAACCCGATACCACTCGCACCGCCGGTGACGACGGCAGCTTTCCCTTCGAAATGGTCCATGCCGCCCGACGTTAACCCATGGTCGCAACCCGGTCGGCGACGGCCCCTTGCCGGCTATTTCAGGCAGCCACCCGCGTCGATCGGGAGGGTGACACCCGTGACGTAGCGCGCCTCATCGGATGCCAAGAACAGCACCGCATTGCTGACGTCTACCGGCTCCACCCACGGAATCGGCAGGGTGTGGAACATCTGACAGATCGGCGCCATGTCGTCCGGTCCGGGATTTTCCAGATCAGGGCGGAACATCTTGAAGGTGCCTTCGTTGTGCAGCATGGGAGTCTTGACGTGTGTGGGGTGCACCGAGTTAACCCGAATCATGTGCTGCCCCAACTCAACTGCGAATGCACGCATAAGCCCGACGACTCCGTGCTTGGCTGCGACGTAGTGGCCGGTGTGCGGGTAGGCCTTGAGTCCGCCGACCGAGCTGGTCAGGATGATCGAACCGCCCTGGCCGCCCGCGAGTAGATGCGGCACACCGGCTTTCACGGTCTTCCACACCCCGGCCAGGTTGATGTCGATCATCTCTGTCCAGTCTTCTTCGCTGGTTTTGTCCAGAGTGTCCCCGCCGTTGCCGATACCCGCGTTGGCCACGATGATGTCAAGCCGGCCGAGCTGCTCAACGCCGTTGTCCAGCGCAGCCTTCAGGGCGTCGTAGTCGCGCACATCGACTTCGGCGGTGAAGATTCGGCGGTTGTGGCCCTTGACGAGGTCGGCGGTCTCGGCCAGGTCCTCCGGCGTCGAGGCCGGGATCGCGGTGTCCGTAACGCCGTCGCGGATTGGCTTACAGATATCGACCGCAATGATGTCGGCGCCCTCCTGCGCCAACCGCACCGCGTGCGAGCGGCCCTGTCCACGGGCCGCACCGGTGATGAACGCGACCTTGCCTTCGACTCGACCCGCCATCGTTACCTCATTTCCTGATTTGTGTTTGGCTCAACCGAGAACCGCCGGCATTGCCTCCCAGCCACGCACGGTGGACGTCGGAGACAACGCGGCATTGCTGAGGTCGACCTCCCATCATCTGCGGCAACTCTGTCATCAGCTACCTGCGGGTGTCAACGTGGGATCCGTTTTCGCTACTTATGATTCTCCCGAACAGAGAATATAGCTCTCATCGGGCGCGTGATGTGCGATATGCGAACGCTCTAACGTCTTGATCGCCGGCGTCGCGGAAGCGCAGCAGCGCCTCTTGCGCGTAGGACGCGACCAGCGAGCCATCCTCGGTGAGGACGTCGCCACGACCGAAGCAGCGGCCGTGCGCCAGCATCGGACTGTGCTGACGCAGCAGTAGCCAGCGATCGGTGCGGAATGGTTGATGGAACCAGATGGTGTGGGAGGTGACCGCCGAGGAGAACAGGGTGCCGTTACCACGGTGGTTGAAACCTTCGAGGGGACGAAGCGCGGTTCCGATGAGCGTGAGGTCGGTGGCGTAGGCGGCCAGCGCGGGCGCCAGCTCGCCGCCCACAGCGGGGGTGCGCATCCACACTTCGAGTTGCGGTGGGCCGGCACTCGACGCGTTGAGGTCATCGGCGCAGCGTGTCTCCCATGGGATGAGATCCAGTTCGGCGCGGTACTTTTCGTCCAACAGCGCCGGAACGGCCTCGGTGCTCTGGTGCGCGGGGCCGTCCTCGGCGATGTGCATGCTCACTGAGCTGGTGGCCAACACACCTCGCGGTTGGCTGGCGGTGATCGTCAAGGTCGCGAATGAGCGGCCCTCGTGCTGCCGCATCACCTGGTACTGGACCGGGTCGTCGGCCCGGCCTTCCTTGGCGAAGACGGCGTGCAGCGATTTGACGGCCTTGTCGGGACAGACCGCGGACGCGGCACGGATGAACTGCGCCAGGAGTTGGCCGCCAAACAACCGGTGGTAATTCAGATGTTGGTTAGCGCCCTCCGAACACCGAGACGTCTTGGGCGTCGGACCGCTCACCGTCCTGGGCGCGCAGCTGCAGACAACCCAGCAGATCGGTCCAGAGGTCGGGCACGACTCAGGTTCTCGCTTACGGGTAATGCAGTTCTCGCGCTAGTCGCCGACGAATCCGCGTGAGCAGAAGTCCCACACCTCGTCGGCGGCAATGGGGTGCGTGGTCGCGTCGCCGGAGCCGCCGCTGGACTGCGCGATGAACATCACCGTCGACATCGTCATCGCGGCCATCCGCTTCGGGTTGATGCCGGCGCGCAGCTCGCCGGCATCGCCGGCTGCTTCCATCAGTTCGGTGAGCAAACTCACAAGCGGTGCATGAGCGACTTTGACTTCGTCCGGATGTGAGACCAGCAACCGCGGAGCAAAGTCGGTGAACAGTGGCCTCTTGGCCGTCGGGTCGGGGCGCGAAGCCTCGAACAGCAACTCGATAGCGACCTTCAGTCGTTCGATCGGATCGGAGTGGTTGGCCGTGGCGGCGCGGATCTGGTCGGCCGAGCGGCTCAACGCGTCTTCAAACAGCGCGAGCAGGAGTTCGTGCTTGCCGTCGAACTGCAGGTAGAAGCTGCGCAGCGACTGCCGCGAGCGGTCGACGACCTCTTGCACGGTGAAGTCCGTGCTGCCCTTCTCGATGATGATGGCCTGGGCCGCGTCGAGGAAGCGTTGGACGCGCTGCGCTGCCCGCAGTTTCGCCGTCTTGATCGACCGCTCGACAGCACGCTGCTTCCAGGCAGGCTCTTCGCTTGGGCTGGTCACCGGCTGCTCAGGTGATTGCCGCGAGGAGAGAACATGATTGGACTGTACCGGAGAACGCCGTGTCATTGTGGGCTAGACCCCCTGCCGGGACGACGTGTCTGAGATTGTAACTTTCTCGCCACGAGAATACTATTCTCTTGCTGCTCTCCAGGGAAGCGGAACGGAAATAACGGCCTGCTAATCGGCGTCAAAGCGCTCGATGGTCACATTGGCCACAGGCGTTGCTAAGCGGGGGATACAACGATTTCCCGGCTTCCGAGCGAATTCCTCGCATGCCGTTAGGTTGCTTCACCCGCCGTCGGTGTTATCGCCACAATCGCTCAGCGGCGGGCAGATCGCAGCTGCCCTTTCCGCAAGACGCCTGCGACTGATGTGCCGTCCGGTGCTTGCTGCGGAATTAGAGATTAGCCAGTCGCGGCGCAAACCGCTTGGCGCGCAGCGTCGCTCCCGCCTCTCGGGTGAGTTCGCGTGCACTGCCCAGCATTCCATCCAAGACCAGCGAACGCTTCACATGACGATGCAACTCATGCTCCGCGGTGAACCCGATACCGCCGAGCACCTGCTGACAGTGCCGCGCGGCGATCAACGCCGCCTGGCCGGCCGCAGCCTTGGCGAGCAGAAAGCTCAGGTCGTCGGGCTCGGCGGCGGCGGCAACCAGGGTCGCCTCCGCGCCCTCGACAGCGACCAACGTCTCGGCCAGCCGATGCCGGATCGCCTGGAACGAGGCGACGGGCTTACCGAATTGCACACGGTCCAAGGCATGTTGGCGCGCCAGCGCCAGCATGGCGCGGCCGGCGCCGACTAGCCACCAGCCGAGCGCGTGCCGGCCCGCGGCGAGCGGCACCGGATCTCCCTGCGATACCCGATGTATCGGTAGGTCGTCGCCCAGCGCCGAGCCGGCCCGCTCGGCGCGGTCCCAAACGACCCACGAGCCACCCGCGTACGGCAGCGGGACGGTACCCCCGCCGTCGCGTCCGGCGGCGCGCAGCACGACATCGTTGAGCACGGGCGCGTGGGCGCCTGTCTCGCCGAGCAGCCGAAATACCAACGGAATTGCGATTTCCGGCATTTCGTCGAGCATTTCGAGCCAGCCCAACTCCGTCAGGGCCGCATCGAGTTCGCGACCCGACGCCGCGCTCATGGTCTTCTGTAAGGCGTCTTCCAGCAGGTGCAAGGATTCGGTATCCACGCTCACTCCTTGCCCAGATCCAACAGCCGGCGCGCGATGATGTTGCGCTGGATCTCCGCAGTGCCGCCGTAGATGGTTGCCGCGCGCGAGTAGAGGTACTCGGATCGCCATGGCGTGTCGTCCAACTCGATGGTGCCGGGCAGCAGGTCGCGAACGGTGTCGTAGAGCCGCTGCTCGGCGGTGGCCAGCAAGACTTTGTCAATCGATGTCTGCGGCCCGAGTGGCTCCCCGTCGGCCAGCCGGTGTTGGGTGGCCCGAGACCGGCAGCGCAGGGTGTGCAGCGCGATATAGGCTGCGCCGAGCTCGTATTCGTCGGGGTCGGCTGCTTCCGCGATGACTTCGTCGAATCGTGCATAGAGGTAGGCGATCCGCTGCCAGAAGCAGGTGGAGCGCTCGTAGGGCAGCAAATCCATCGCCAGCCGCCAGCCGTCTCCGGGCCGGCCGAGCATGCGTGCCGCGGGGATCACTACATCGTCGAAGTAGACCTCGCAGAACTCGTCGACTCCGTGCATTGTGCGCAGCGGCCGAATGGTGATGCCCGGCGTGTCCAGGTCGACGAAGAACGCCGTGATGCCATCGTAGCCAGGTGCGGTGCGGGTGAGCAGGACACAACGTGTCGAATACTGCGCGTAGCTGGTCCAGACCTTCTGCCCGTTGACAATCCAGTTGTCGCCGTGCGGGGCGGCGCGCGTGGTCAGCGACGCCAGGTCGCTGCCGGAGCCGGGCTCGGAAAAGCCTTGACACCACTGTTCGCGACCACTGAGTAGCCGCGGTACCATCTCCGCTGCGAGTTCTGCTGGCGCGTAATCGATCATGGTCGGCGCGAGCACCTCGACCATCGAATAGGGGCCCGGCTCGGCAAGACGACGGCCGACCACCTCCTCGCCGACGATCGCGCGAAGCATTGCCGGCCCGCCCAATCCGCCGACATGTTCGGGCCAGCCGTATCGCATCCAGCCCGCGTCATAAAGCGCGGAATGGACGCGGGCGAGTTGCGTGATGTGGCCTTCCAGCGAGTGGTCCGGCCCGGGGGTCAGGTCGTGCTCGTCGAGCCAGGCCCGCAGGTCCGAACGGAACTGGTCGACCTTCATGCAGGTGGGCGTCCTATCGCGTGCGGACGGCCCGAGTCGTGGGCGCCACTGCGCCGAATAAACGTCATGGCACGGGTTTTCAACCGCCAGCCGTCGTCGGTCCGCACATAGGTGTCGTTGTAATAGCCGATCCGCATGTCATGGCTGGCGTGGTCGATGAAGCACAGCGGTTGGGTGCCGGTTGCGGTGTCGCCGTCCAGCTCGATTACCGGGGTGGCCGTCATGAACAATCCCTTGGGCGCGGCGTCCACCAGCACGGGAAACCGTTCCAGCGAATAGGTTTCGCCGAAAGCGCTGTAGGTGCCGTCGGGCGTGAAGACTTTGACCAGCCCGTCGATGTCCTGCTGCGTGATGGTCACGGCGTAGCGCGCCAGTAGCTGCTGGATCTCGACCAGGTCCTCAATTCGTTCTGGCATAGACCTTGCCTCCCTTCATCACGAAGCCCACCTTCTGGGTAACGCCGATGTCGGACAACGGGTCTCCGGGGACGGCGATGACGTCGGCGAGCAGTCCCTCGGCCAGCCGGCCGCGATCGGTGGCGTTGATCAAGTCTGCGGCCGTGGTCGTCGCCGCCCGCAATACCGCCAGCGGCGGCAGGCCCCAATCGACCAGGGTGACAAGTTCGTCGGCGTTGCGGCCATGCGGGATTGCGGGCGCGTCGGTGCCCACCGCGATCTTCACCCCGGCCTCGTAGGCGGCCAGTATCGAGGTCCGCGACTTCGGGAACATCTCGGCGGCCTTGGCCTGCAGTTCGGGCGGGGCGTGCGAGACGTCCATTCCCTCCGCCAGACGCCGGGTCGAGACCAGGAAGGTGCCGTGCTCGACCATCATCGCGATCGCCTCGTCGTCGATCAGAAACCCGTGCTCGATGCAGTCGATGCCAGCTTCGACCGCGTGTTTGACGGCGTCGGCGCCATGCGTGTGCGCGGCGACCCTCAGCCCGCGTCGGTGCGCCTCGTCGACGATCGCCCGCAGCTCCTCATCCGAATAGTGTTGCGCGCCAGGCGGGCCGGTCAGCGACATCACACCGCCCGAGCAGCAGACCTTGATCAGCTCGGCGCCGTGCTTGATCTGATACCGCACCGCCTTGCGGATCTCGTCGATTCCGTTGGCGATGCCCTCTTCGACGGTCAGGTCGAGCACATGCGGGGCGAACGCGGCGAACATGGTCGGGTCCAGATGCCCGCCGGTCGGGGTGATCGCATGGCCCGCGGGTACCACGCGCGGGCCGTCGATCCAGCCGGCGTCGATGGCCTTTCCCAGCGCGACGTCCAGCAGATAGCCGCCGGTCTTGACGAACAGGCCGAGGTTGCGCACCGTGGTGAACCCCGCACGCAGCGTCCGGCGGGCGTTGCCGACCGCGCGCAACATCCGGGTCGGCGGGTCGTCCTGGACCTGGGACAGCCCGGGCTTCTCCCCGCGCCCGCCCATCAGCAGGTTGACCTCCATGTCCATCAAACCGGGCAGCAAGATCGAATCCCCGAGGTCGATGACTTCACTTTCCGTGCCCTGCGGGCCCTCGCCGACGCCAACGATCCGATCTTCTTCGATCCGAAGGATGCCCGGCCGTACGATCTCGCCCGCGTCGACGTCGAGCAGGCCGGCTGCCTTAAGCGTCAGCACCGCTTAAATCACCGGCTCCCTGGTCAATTCGACCCAGGCCGCGCCGCTGTCGGGGACGCGCGGCTGCTTCCACGCTTCAATCGGAAACGACACCATGATCAGCGACTGCATCAGGTGCATGAGGGTCCGCGCGTCCTCGGGCAGATCGTCTAGGCGGTGCTTGTCGCAGTAGGTGATCACGTCGTTCAGGCGCGGGAACGCGACGTCGTAGAAGGTCTGCATCTCGGCCATCGACGAGGCCAGCCGCTTGGCATAGCGCTCGGGTTCGGTGGCCAGGTCCCACTCCAAAAAGGGCTCCAGGTCAGCGAATTCAGACGGTAGCGCCATTGTTCTGGTACTCCTTCACGTAGTCACCGGTCACTTTGTGCAGATGGCGCAGCATGATCTCCTGATCGCATAGCAGGAAGTCGGTGACGACCTTGGTGCCGATCATGGTCTGGGTTGCTTCCAGCGTGTTCGCATCCTGAAGCGCGTACTCCTTGAACGTCACCGCCGCCAGCTCCTGGGCCAAGCGCTCCCGCGCATCGCGCGGCGGAACGAAATACAGCGTGCACTCGAAGATGTGCTTGTCGACGGCGGTCGGCCAGTAGTGATAGGTCAGGAACCAGCCCGGCTCCCAGATCAGCAGCATGAAGTTCGGGTAGAAGTGCCACTCGTCGATCCCCCACTGCGGCACCTTCTTCGGGTTCACCCCCGGCGGCAGTTCGGTGAGCTTCTCGATAACTTCCGGCTTGTCCCAGGGGCCAAACAGCCCGCTGCGCAGCACCTGGTCCGTCGGCTTCACCATCGACATGTCCACGGGCGGCGCCTGACCGCCCCAAGTCGAGATCATCGCGTGCGGACTTGCCATCTCGTAGTAGAGCGCCTCGAAGCCGTATTTCATGATCTTGGCGGCTTCTTCCTTGGTGTACTGCCCCTGGTGCAACACCGGCGCGTGGTAGAACTCCGCGAAGGCGTCCATGAACAGCTTCCAGTTGCTGCCGACCTCAGCACGGTAGGAGTACGTCTCGGTCATCTCGTGGAAGGGGTAGCCCTCGATGCCCTTGGCCAGCGGCCCGAGGTAGTCGGTGAGCGGCTTGGCGTGTTGGTCGAAGTTGATGAAGATGAACCCTTCCCACAACTCGCAACGCACGGGAACCAGGCCGAATTGGCTCTTGTCGACGTCGAAGAACTCATCCTCCTGCTGGATGAAGGTCAGGTCGCCGTCGAGGCTGTAGCGCCACGCGTGGTACTTGCAGGTGAACTGCCGGCAGGTGCCCGAGGTCTCCTCATGCGGAAAGTCGTTCCAAACCAACTTGTTTCCGCGGTGACGGCAGACGTTGTGATACGCCTTGATCGCCCCGTCCTTGGTCTTGACGACGATCACCGACATGCCCGGGCCCGCCGACGGCAGCTCCTTGGTGAAGTAGCTGCCGGTGCGCGGCAGCCGCTCGACTCGACCGACGTTGAGCCACGTCTTCTTGAAGATCGCGTTGCGCTCGGCCTCGAAGAACGCCGGATCGATGGAGTCGGTGTAATCGACCGGTGCAGTGCCCAATTCCGGGTAGTTTTCCGTCCAGCTGCCAGCGGCTGGTTTAGGGAAGTGCGGCAAGGTACTACCTCTTTCTTTCAGTCTCTCCGGTCAGCTTCGACCTCGACACCGAAGGTGTTGAGGCCCATCGCGAGGGCGGTGTAGCCGCCTATGGTGAAGATCAAGTCCATTCGTTGCCGCTCATCGAGCCGCTCGGACAGCGCGGCCCAAGTCTGATCCGACAGGTTGCTTTTTTCGTCGAGTTCGTCGACGGCGTTCAGCAACGCGCGGTCGAATTCGTCGGTCGGGTCACCGGCCTGCACCGCCGCGATGTCCGCGTCGGAGAGTCCGGCCTTTTTCCCCAGCTTGACGTGGTGAGTCCATTCGTAAGCGCAGCTACGGCGATGGGCGACCCGCAGGATGATCAACTCGCGCTCCCGCGCCGGCAGCGTCGAGCTCATCAGCAGATATCCGTTGAACCGGAGAAATGCGCGACACAGATCGGGGTGACGCACCAGCGTGCTCAGCAGGTTGCCTGCGTCGCCCGCGTTCCGGCGGTCTTCGGGAAGCAGGCTGGCGAGCGACTGTCGCGCGGCGTCGTCCCACTGGTCCGCCGGCAACGGGGACAGACGCATACTGCCTCCTCACTTACGAGAATCATATTCTCATATTTGACCAATAGGTTTCCACGAACTCGCGGATTGGTCAATGTTTTGCACTCGACCTGCGGAAACGCCATCATCATGTGCGAGCTGTGCTGCTGCCCCGACGTGACTCCAACCCCGGCAGGGGTAGCGTGAAGATGTTGATTCTCGCGATCAGAGAAGATAATTTTCATATTTGAGCGAACGGGCCGCCGAACGACCCCCGATGGAGAGGAACGGCCAGTGAACAAAGACGACATGATTTTGATCAGCGTCGACGACCACACCGTTGAGCCACCTGACATGTTTAAGAACCACCTGCCCAAGAAGTACGCCGATGACGCGCCGCGGCTGGTGCACAACGCGGACGGCTCCGACTGCTGGCAGTTCCGCGACACCGTGATCCCCAACGTCGCGCTCAACGCGGTGGCCGGCCGCCCGAAAGAGGAGTACGGGCTCGAGCCGCAGGGCCTCGACGAGATCCGGCCGGGTTGCTACAACGTCGACGAGCGGATCAAGGACATGAATGCCGGGGGCATCCTGGCCTCGATCTGCTTCCCGTCGTTCCCCGGTTTCGCCGGACGCCTGTTCGCCACCGAGGACCCAGAGTTCTCGGTAGCACTGGTGCAGGCCTACAACGACTGGCACATCGACGAATGGTGTGGTGCCTACCCGGCACGGTTCATCCCGATGGCGATACCCGTGATCTGGGACGCCGAGGAGTGCGCCAAAGAGGTGCGACGGGTGGCCAAGAAGGGCGTGCACGCGCTGACCTTCACCGAGAACCCGGCCGCGATGGGCTACCCGAGCTTCCACAACGAATACTGGAATCCGCTGTGGAAAGCGTTGTGCGACACCAACACCGTGATGAACGTGCACATCGGATCATCGGGACGGCTGGCGATCACCGCCCCCGATGCACCGATGGACGTGATGATCACCCTGCAGCCGATGAACATCGTGCAGGCCGCCGCGGATCTGCTGTGGTCGCGGCCAATCAAGGAGTACCCGGATCTCAAGGTCGCGCTGTCCGAGGGCGGCACCGGCTGGATCCCTTATTTCCTGGAGCGGGCAGACCGGACCTACGAGATGCACTCGACGTGGACGCATCAGGACTTCAAGGGCAAGCTGCCCAGCGACATCTTCCGCGAGCACTTCCTGACTTGCTTCATCAGCGACAAGGTCGGCGTGGCGTTGCGCAACATGATCGGCATCGACAACATCTGCTGGGAGGCCGACTACCCGCACAGCGACTCGATGTGGCCGGGCGCGCCCGAAGAGCTGTGGGATGTGTTGTCCATCAACAACGTCCCGGACGACGAGATCAAGAAGATGTCCCATGAGAACGCGATGCGCTGGTACTCGTTCGACCCGTTCAGCCACATCACTCCGGCGCAGGCGAGCGTGGGCGCGCTACGCAAGGCCGCTGAGGGCCACGACGTTTCGATCCGCGCCCTCAGCCACCACAAAGACGCCAGGTCGGGTTCGTCGTTCGCGGAATTCGCCGCCAGCGCGAAAGAACTGACCGGCAACAAGGACTGACGCGCCACCGGAATCCGGGCGCGCACGTGGCGGTCGCAAGCGCGGCGAAGCCGGGCGCAGCGGGCCGACACCGAAAGCCCGTGGCGGTTGCAAGCGCGGCGAAGCGGGGCGCAGCGGGCCGACACCGGAAGTCGGTAACTGAACTGATCGAAGGAGATTGAGCAGTGGCCGGCGGTGGGATGAACTTCGAGCTGACCGATGACCAAGAGCTGATCCGCAAGTCGGTCGCGGAGCTGGCGTCGAAGTTCGACGATCACTACTGGATGGAAAAAGATCAGGCCCACGAGTTTCCGCACGAGTTCTATCAGGCGATCGCCGGCGGCGGCTGGCTCGGCATGACGTTCCCGGAGGAGTACGGGGGTCACGGCCTCGGCATCACTGAAGCCACGCTGCTGGCCGAAGAAGTGGCCAAAGCGGGCGGGGCGATGAACGCCGCCAGCGCCATTCACCTGTCGATCTTCGGCATGCAGCCAGTGGTCAAACACGGTTCCGACGAGCTGAAGGCCCGCACGCTGCCGAAGGTGGCGACGGGCGAACTGCATGTGTGCTTCGGCGTCACCGAACCCGGTGCAGGCCTCGATACCTCGCGCATCACCACCTTCGCCAAGCGCGACGGCGACCACTATATCGTGAACGGCCGAAAAGTATGGATTTCCAAAGCACTTGAGTCGCAGAAGATTCTGCTGCTCACCCGGACAAAGCCCTACGCCGAAGTCACCAAGAAGACCGACGGTATGACGCTGTTTTTGACCGATCTGGACCGAAGCAAGGTGGATGTCCGGCCGATCCGCAAGATGGGCCGCAACGCGGTCAGCTCCAACGAGTTGTTCATCGACGACCTGCATATCCCGGTCGAAGATCGAGTTGGTGAGGAAGGCAAGGGTTTTCAATATATCCTCGACGGGCTGAACCCGGAACGGATGCTCATCGCCGCTGAGGCGTTGGGCATCGGCCGGGTCGCGCTGGAGAAGGCGGTCAAGTACGGCAATGAGCGGCATGTCTTCGACCGCCCGATCGGCATGAACCAGGGCATCCAGTTCCCGCTGGCCGATTCGCTGGCACGGCTGGACGCCGCCGAGTTGGTACTGCGCAAAGCTACCTGGCTGTATGACAACGACAAACCCTGCGGACGCGAGGCCAATACCGCGAAATACCTCTGCGCCGACGCCGGTTTCGCCGCCGCCGACCGGGCGCTGCAAACCCACGGCGGCATGGGATATTCCGAGGAGTATCACGTGTCGCGGTACTTCCGGGAAGCCCGGCTGATGAAGATCGCACCGGTCAGCCAGGAGATGATCCTGAACTTCCTCGGGTCGCACGTGCTGAAATTGCCGAGGAGCTATTGATGAGCCGCTCCGTGTTCGATCTGACTGGACGGTCGGCATTGGTCACCGGATCCGGCAGCGGGATCGGAGCGGCGGTCGCACATGCGTTGGCCGCTGCCGGCGCCGCGGTGCTCGTCAGCGACGTCGATGCCGACGCCGCTTCTGCTGTCGCCGAACGCATTTGCTCCAGCGGCGGCAAAGCGGAGTGTGTCCCGCTGGACGTGCGAGACCGTGCAGCCGCGGACGCTGCGGCCGCCCACGCCGCCGGGCTCACCGAGGGTGTGTTGCACATTCTGGTCAACAACGCCGGTGTCACGGCACCGGGGATGTTCGCCGATCTCACCGACGAAAGCTTCCAGCGGGTGCTCGACATCCATCTGATGGGCGCCGTTCACTGTGCTCAGGCCGCGCTGAAGTTCCTACCCACCGATGGCACTGGCCGCATCATCAACGTCGTCTCGTCAGCGGGTATCACCGGCACGCTCGGCCAGGTGAACTATTCGGCGGCCAAGGCCAGCATCATCGGATTCACCAAGTCATTGGCCCGTGAGATGGCCCGCAACAACATTCTGGTTAACGCGCTAGCGCCGCTGGCGGCGACCCGTATGACCGAAACCATTCGTACCAACGAGAAATTCGCGGCCAACATGATGGCTCGAATTCCGTTGAAGCGCTGGGCCGAGCCCGAAGAGGTCGCGGGCGCATTCGTCTTTCTCGCGTCGGACGCCGCCTCCTACATCACCGGTCAGGTGTTGCCGGTGGACGGCGGCATGGTGATGTGATGTCGGCAACCGGGGGGCCGCTGACGGGAGTCACCGTGGTGGCCCTGGAGCAGGCGGTCTCCGCTCCGATGTGCACACGCGTGCTTGCCGACTTCGGGGCACGCGTCATCAAAGTGGAAAACCCCAACGGGGGAGACTTCGCCCGGCACTACGACGACGTCGTCAACGGGCTTGCCGCGCACTTCGTGTGGGCCAACCGGGGCAAGGAGTCGGTCACCCTCAACCTGAAAACCGAAGCTGGGCTGGATATTCTGCGTCGCCTTCTCGACCGTGCCGACGTACTCGTTTCCAACCTCGCCCCAGGATCCACCGCCCGATTGGGCATCGCCGCGGCGGACCTGGCGGAAAGCCACCCGGACGTGATCGCGGTCGAAATCGACGGCTACGGCCCGGGCGGACCGCTCTCGCACAAACGTGCCTACGACCTGCTCGCGCAAGCCGAATCCGGCGCCTGCGCCGTCACCGGCCATCCCGGCGCACCGGCCAAGCCCGGCCCGCCGATGGCGGACATCAGCACCGGGTTGTATTCGGCAATATCGATTTTGGCTCTGCTGTATTCACGCGATGCCGGGTCGGCCACGGGCCAGCACGGCAACACTGTGGCCGTCAGTTTGTTCGACACGATGACCGATCTGATGGGCTACCCGCTCACCTTCGCCCAACATTCCGGAATCGACCAGCAGCCCTTGGGAATGAGTTCGCCCGCGGTGGCGCCGTATGGCGCCTACCGTACCGCCGACGGCCAGACCGTAGTGCTGGGGACGACGAATGATAATGAATGGCAACGACTTTCGCGTCAAATCCTGCAACGTGACGACCTTGCCGACGACCCGAGGTTCGCCAGCAACGCCGGTCGGTGTGCTCACCGGCGCATCTTGGACGACGCCATCGGCGCCTGGTGCGCGGCACACGACTTGGAACACGTGCAGAAGACAGCGGATGCCGCGGGGATCGGCAACGCGCGGTACAACCTGCCAAGCGAAGTTCTCGTGCACCCGCAGCTGGCGGCCCGGGACCGGTGGCGGCAGGTCGAGACGTCGGCCGGGTCGATTCCGGCCCTGCTGCCGCCGCCCGTCATCTCCGGCTACCAGCCCGCCATGGGCGCGGTGCCCGGGCTCGGGCAGCACACCGACGCGGTGCTCGCGGAACTCGGCAAATCGCAGAACGAGATTGACGCGCTGCGGGTGCAGGGCGCCATCGGGTTGGCCTACCCCTGATGCCGCGCGCCGGCGACGATGCAGAGCGAAGCGATGGGGAGGAGCGGCGCTGATGGGCGAAGAATCCGCGCTGCTATGCAGTGACCGCAACGGTGTTCGGACGCTGACGCTGAACCGACCGCATCGCAAGAACGCGATCAACCCTGAGCTCTGGATAGCGCTGGCCGAGGCGCTCACCGCCGCGGGCAAAGACCGTGATGTACGCGCGGTGGTGATCACCGGTGCCGGCGGTGCGTTCTGTTCCGGCGCCGACATCTCGACGCCCGACGACAGCCATCCCGTCCACAAGTTGCAACGGCTGACCGATGTGGCGCTGGCGCTGCATGAGCTGCCGAAGCCGACAATCGCCAAAGTGACCGGGGTTGCCGTCGGCGCCGGATGGAACCTGGCGCTGGGCTGCGACCTGGTCGCGGCCACACCGGAATCAACGTTCTCGCAGATCTTTGCCAAACGGGGTTTGTCGGTGGATCTGGGCGGCTCCTGGCTGTTGCCGAAAATCGTTGGCCTGCAACAAGCCAAGCGACTGGTGCTACTCGCCGAGACCATCGACGCCGCCGAGGCTCACACGCTGAAGCTGGTGACCTGGGTGGTGTCCGCCACGGAGATCGACGATTTCGTCACCGACATCGCCGACCGGCTGGCTGCCGGCCCGACCATCGCGCTGGGGCAAACCAAGGCGTTGCTCAACGAGGGCGCCGACCGGACCATGCGTGACGCGCTCGCCGGCGAAGCCCGCGCGCAGGGCGTCAATTTCGCCACCGACGATGCGCGCGAGGCGTATGCGGCGTTCGCCGAGCGGCGAGAGCCGTCGTTTACTGGTCGATGGGCGATATCTAGATCGGATCAGAAAGATGCGTGAAAGGCGCTGAGCCTCAAGGTCAAAGCGCTGCTCCCAATAGCGCAAGAGGCAATATTCCCAGGTCGGCGGCGATCGGGATACCGATAGCGTCAACCAGGTCATTGTCCGCGAGTTCAGACGTGAAGACGTTGGCATCTAGTTCGGGAAGGGTGACCAACAACGCCTCGGCTACGTCCAAAGGCGGGAAGCCGGTGTGGGGTGGGAAGGTATTGAAAAGATCCTGCAGGGTCGTGGGTACCGTTGAGAGGACCGACAACTGGGTGCCGGGAAGAGCTTCCGCGAACGTCGCAAGTTCGTCCACCCACGATGGCAACGTGTACACGTAGTTGCTCGGATCGATCAGATCGTTGAAAGCGGCGGACACCCCTTGCTCCAGGCCGTTGATCAAAGCTTGCGGGACCTGCTCTAGGACACTGAGACTGGGGAGGAAGCCCAACGTTGTGGGCACATCCGCATCCCCCTGGCTCCAGCCACCGGTGTAGTTGTCGGCGACGTCGCCGTAGCCCAGGTTCACCAGTACCGACAAGTCCGGGTTCAGCAGATCGACCAGCGGCTGGCCGATGAAGGGGATCAGTTGCAACGGATCTAGCAGCGGCAGAGTGCTATCCGGAATCATGTAGTAGTTGGTCAGGGTGTCGGCCGCCGTCGTTGGTAGTTGAATGGCGTCCTGGATCTGTTCGGGCGTGAGGCCCAGGTAGGTGGTGTGCTGGAAGGCGATGCCCAATAAGGCGTTGATGTCGGACAGCGGGTCGATCGGGTACTGCGGGAAGTCGGCGAAGCCGTCGTATTCGTTCGTGTAAACGTCGGTCGGATACAGATCAGACGATTCCGCTCCGCTGAACGTGAGGCCCAGGCTGGGGATGGTCGGCTGGGTATCGGCCGGCAGGTCGAAGCGTTCCAGGATGCCTCCGTTGGGGGCGCTTTCATCACCGACCAGTACGAAGTGCACATCGTCGCTGGGTACATTTTGGCTTGCAAGCTCCGGCATCAATAGCGCCGAGATCACCGAGCTCTGGGAGTAGCCGAAAACGTCGACAGGATTCGCGGCGTCCACGTTTCCGCCGGCGATTTGGTTCAGGATCGCCGTGTCCAGAATCTGTTGTCCCTGTGCCTCCGAATCATCGAACGTCTCGCCAAAGGGACCCAAAAACGGGTAAAGCCCCTCGGGGGTGGTCACGATCTGCGTGGTGCCGGTAAAGTCCCGCGGCGCCAGGTAGTCCGAGTCGACGACATCCGCATACGGTTGACCGGGAGTCGGGAGGCCGCTGCCGCCCAGGACTAACGCCGTGCCATCCCCGAGCGGCGAATCCGCGGTGTCACCGCTGGTGAGCTGCACCGCGCGGTTCTGGGCGGCGGGGATCGGCGCTACCGACGCGGGGATCGCGATCAGGCCGGCGCCCGCAATCGCGACACCGAAAAGGCTGTGCAGACGACGCATTGAGGCCCTCCCCCTTGAGGTGCAGACGACATCCCACCGCAGTGCGGAACAGTGATCGAATTACAACACGTCGGTGGATTTGGAACAGAGGATTCCGCACCCGCAGTGTTCACAAAGCGGCGAGAGCCGTCGTTTACTGTCGATAGGCGGTATCGAGATCGGAGCAGACAAATGCGTGAAACGGTCATTGTCGAAGCGGTGCGGACACCGGTCGGCAAACGCAACGGTGGGCTGTCCGGCATGCACGCCGCCGACCTGTCGGCCCTCGTGCTCAACGAGCTGTTGCAGCGCTCCGGCGTCGGCCCGGACATCATCGACGACGTCATCTGGGGTTGTGTGTCGCAGGTCGGGGATCAGTCGAGCAATATCGGTCGCTACGCGGTGCTGGCCGCCGGCTGGCCCGAGACCATCCCGGGCACGACGGTCAACCGGGCATGCGGCTCCAGCCAGCAGGCGCTCGACTTCGCAGTGCAGGCGGTGATGAGCGGTCAGCAGGACGTCGTCGTGGCCGGCGGTGTCGAGGTGATGAGCCGGGTGCCGCTGGGTGCGGCCAGGGCCACCGGAATGCCCTACGGGCCCAAAGTCCTTGCCCGCTACGGCGATTTCTCCTTCAACCAAGGGCTGTCGGCCGAGATGATCGCCAAGAAGTGGGGGTTCTCCCGGACCCGGCTCGATGAATACTCCGCGCTGTCTCACGAACGGGCGGCCGCGGCACAGGACAACCGGGCGTTTGACGAGCAGATCGTGCCCGTCTTCGTTGAGGACACCGCGGTCAGCCAAGACGAGGGCGTGCGGCGGGGAACCACCGTGGAGAAACTGGCCGGGCTCAAGCCCGCGTTCGTCGACGACGGGGTCATTCACGCCGGCAACTCTTCGCAGATTTCCGATGGCGCGGCGGCGTTGCTGGTGATGACGTCGGCAGCCGCGATCGAGTTCGGATTGACCCCGCTGGTGCGATACCGGGCCGGCGCGGTGACCGGGGCCGACCCCGTACTGATGCTCACCGGCCCGATCCCTGCCACCGAGAAGGTGCTGACCAAGGCCGGTGTCTCGCTCGACGAGGTCGGCGTGTTCGAGGTCAACGAGGCGTTCGCCCCGGTGCCGCTTGCCTGGATGGCCGAAACCGGCGCCGCCCCGGAGCGGGTCAACCCGCTGGGCGGAGCCATCGCGCTCGGTCACCCGCTCGGTGCGTCAGGCGCGGTCCTGATGACGCGGATGGCACATCACATGCGCGACAATGGGATTCGTTACGGATTGCAGACCATGTGTGAAGGTGGCGGCACAGCGAACGCCACGCTTGTGGAACTTGTTGCCTGACGGGGGAATTCATGCGCCGAGACCTGTTCACCGAAGACCACGAGGCATTCCGGGAGCTGGCCCGCGACTTCATCGAGAAGGAGGTCGTGCCCGCCTACCCAGAGTGGGAGAAGGCCGGGCGGATGCCGCGCGACGTCTTCAAGCGGATGGGTGCGCTCGGGATGCTCGGGATGGCGATTCCCGAGGATTACGGCGGCGCAGGCATGCCCGACTACCGCTACAACGTCGTGCTGCAGGAGGAGGCGGCGCGGGCGCTGGTGACGCTGTCGACGGTCCGCACCCAACTCGAGGTGATCCTGCCGTACTTCCTGCACTACGCGAACGACGAACAGCGCAAGCGCTGGTTCCCCGGCCTGGCCGACGGGACGCTGCTCACCGCCGTCGCAATGACCGAACCGGGAACCGGGTCGGATCTCGCGGGCATGCGCACGACGGCGGTCCGGGACGGCGACCACTGGATCGTCAACGGCGCCAAGACATTCATCACCGGCGGCATTCAGGCCGATCTCGTGATCGTCGTCGCCCGCACCTCCACCGACCCCGACAACCGGCGCAAGGGCCTGACGCTGCTCGTCGTCGAGGACGGGATGGCGGGTTTCACCCGTGGCCGCGAACTGGAGAAGATGGGTTGCAAGGTGCAGGACACCGCCGAACTGTCGTTCGTCGACGTCCGTGTTCCCGTCGAGAACGTTCTCGGCGACGAGGGTGAGGCCTTCGGCTACCTGGGCCACAACCTGCCGCAGGAACGTCTGACGGTGGCGGTCGGGTCGGTGGCGCAGGCCCGCTCGGCGATTGCCGCGGCGATCGACTACACCAAGGACCGCAAAGCGTTCGGCCAGCCTGTCGCCTCATTCCAGAACACCAAGTTCGAGCTGGCCGCGTGCTCGACGGAGGTGGAGGCCGGCCAGGCGATGCTGGATCGTGCGGTGGCGCTCCACGTCGAGGGCGAGCTGTCGGCCCCTGACGCCGCCCGCGTCAAGCTGTTCTGCACCGAGATGCAGGCCCGCGTCATCGACCGTTGCCTGCAACTGTTCGGCGGCTACGGCTACATGATGGAGTATCCGATCGCCCGGCTCTACACCGATGCGCGGGTGGCGCGCATCTACGCCGGAACCAGCGAAGTGATGAAGGTGATCATCGCCAAGTCGCTTGGTTTGTGACCCTGACCTGCAGCGTAGTACCGCTGAGAGGTCAATTCGTCCGCAGTGCGTCCGCAGCAGTTCCGATCCGGGTGCGGATCGCCGCCCCGACAGCTGCCCTGGTGGACTCGTCAGCGTCCGGCCACAGGTGCCCGTAGGTGTCCTAGCGTCGTCGACGCGCTGGCGTGCCGCAGCCGCGCCTGGACCGTCTTGATGTCCGCCCCGGACGCAATCAGCAGCGACGCCAGGTAGTGGCGCAGGTCGTGAAAGGTGAAGCCCGCCGGCAGGCCGTCGACCTTCGCGCGGGCGCGGACGACCGCGCGCTCGATCGCACGTGGTGGACACGACCCTCCGGCACCGTCGGTCACCATCCACTCGGACGGGTAACGCTGCACCGATGCGGCCGGTAGCAGCGTCAGCTCGCGAGGGATCGGGATCGGCCTCCAGTCCCTCGCCAAGACGCAGCAATTCGTTCCCAGTCTCACCAACAAGTCCGTGAAGCTCATCGATGCTGGTGATATTCCGGTCTGTTTGAGGGCCGCAGCGGTTTGAAATGCACGCCTTCGCCGAGCGCGTCCCGCAGCAGCGGGATAGCTCCAGTTCCTGACTTAAGATGCTTGGATGACGGCTGCAGGCGGTAGCGGGTGGGCGATGAGGAGCCTCGGCGAGATCCCTGTCGCCCTCGAGGGGTGCTACTCCTCGATGGAAGCACTCTGCGCCGACCTGGGCGACGCCGAGTGGCAGGTCCAATCCCTCTGCCCGGACTGGAAGGTCCGTGACGTGGTCAACCACGTCACCAGCATGGAAGCGGTCATGGCCGGCTGGCTGCCTGGGGACGCTCGGACGCCGCCCCCCTTCGAGCGGGCCGGAGACTTCCTGCGCGAGACCGCCGGTCTCGACAGCGCAGCCTTCGTCGAACGGGTCCGCGCGACCTACGACCGCCGGCGGCAGGATCTGGCCTCGCTCTCGAGTGGGGATCTCGAGCGCCCCTCGTGGATGCCGACGGGCCCCGGCACCTACGGGCGATTCCTGGCAATCCGGGTCTTCGACTTCTGGGTCCACGAGCGCGACATCACGACCCCGCTCGCCCGGGTGGTCGAAGACACGGGGGTAGCCGCTGAGATCGCGCTGGGCGAGGTGGAGAGTTCGCTGGGCTATATCGTCGGTAAGAAGGTGGGCTTGCCCGACGGGAAGAGCATCGCCTTCCACCTCACAGGACCGATCGTTCGCGAGCTCGACGTCCTCGTCGACGGCCGAGCCAAGCAGGTCGACCGCCTAGAGAACCCCGACGTCGAGATCATGAGCGACTCGACGACGTTCATCCAGCTCGCCTGCGGACGCATCGATCCCCAGGTCGCGATCGACTCCGGCGCGATCGAGTGGAACGGCGACGCTCAGCTCGGCGAGCGGGCCGCGCGCAACCTCAGGTTCACAATGTGACGAGTCGCCCCGAGTCCGTCGACTTCCACTTCGACGTCATGTGCCCCTACGCGTACCAGACGTCGCTGTGGATCCGCGAGGTGCGCGACCTGACCGGGCTTACGGTGAACTGGCGCTTCTTCAGCCTCGAGGAGATCAACCGCCAGGAGGGCAAGAAGCACCCGTGGGAGCGGGAGTGGTCCTACGGCTGGTCGATGATGCGCATCGGGGCCCTGCTGCGCCGGAAGTCGATGGCCGACCTCGACGCATGGTACGGCCGGGCCGGCCGGGCTCTGCACGTCGACGGACACAAGCCGCACGAGAAGGCCGTCGCCCAGCACCTCCTCGAGGAACTGGGCTTCGACCCGGGGCTCGTCGACCAGGCGATGGCCGATCCCACCACCAGCGACGAGGTGATGGCCGAGCACCAGCGGGTGGTCGACGCCGGCGGCTACGGGGTGCCGACGATGTTCTTTCCCGATGGGCAGTGCCTCTTCGGGCCGGTCCTCCTCGATCCGCCCACCGGGCAGGCGGCCCTGCGGCTCTGGGACGCCGTCGTCGCCTGGACGGAGTTCCCTCACCTCTACGAGCTCCAGCGGCCGAAGACCCGTGACGACGAGCAGCTGATCGCCGAGACCTTCCGCCCTTATGTGGAGGCTCGCGACTGGGTATCGATCAATCGGGGCGAAGTCATCAGCTTCGGCGCCCCCGGGGCCTCATCGGCGGGAAAGGCGCCCGACGCGACGGATTAACGTCGCTAGCCGCCGCAAAGAGCCGAGGAGGCGGGCAGCAGCGACAGGTCCCCTTGACGTGCAAGACATGCCGCTGACAGCGACCTGATCGAACCTCTTCTGCGGAGCGCCTAGCGCTCTATGCTGGAGAAACCGGGAAACCGGGGGCCGGAAGCGGCGGAGGGTCTGATGACCGCAGCGACCGCGTGCCGCGCGTAGCCGGTAGACAAACCGGGAGATGTGAAATCAGCGCCGGTTGACGCCGGACCGGTTTAGCGTTGAGCCGCGGTGAACAGAGGAGCTGGCGATGACCGCTACCGAAGACAAACTCAATGCATTTCTTGGCAAGGCGATCGGGGATCTCGGCGCGTCGGTGAGCGCGGTGCTGATGTTGATCGGCGACGAGCTTGGCTTGTACACGGCGCTCGCCGGGCACCGTTTGTCAGCAGAGGAGCTGGCGCAGAAGACCGGGACGAACGCACGCTACATCCGCGAGTGGCTGGCGAATCAGGCTGCGGGCGGCTATGTCGAATACGACGAAGCCGACGACACGTATTACTTGACCGCGGAGCAGGAGCTCTGCCTCGCCGATCCGAAAGGTCCGGTCGATCTGGCGGGCGCGTACCAGATCGTCCAGGACCTGTTTTATGTACGTGACCGTGCGGTCGAGAATTTCCGTAGCGGCAGCGGCATGGAATGGGGCGAGCATCATCGGTGCCTGTTCTACGGCACCGAGCGATTCTTCAGGGCCGGCTACAACGCGAATTTGGTCGCGTCGTGGTTGCCCGCGCTCGACGGCGTCATCGACAAGCTCGCTGCTGGCGGCAAGGCCGCTGACGTGGGCTGTGGGCACGGCGCTAGCACAATCCTAATGGCGCAGGCATTTCCGAGTTCGCAGTTCGTCGGCATCGACTATCACGGCGAGTCGATCGAAACCGCGCGCGAGCGCGCGGCGACAGCGGGAGTGGACAACGCGAGCTTCGAGCTCGCCGACGCCACGTCCTACCGGGGCGATGACTATGACCTCATCGCGTTCTTCGACTGCTTGCACGATATGGCAGACCCGTCCGGCGCGGCTCGGCACGCCAGACAGGCACTCAAACCCGACGGGCACTGCCTGCTTGTCGAACCGTTCGCCGGCGACAGCGTCGCGGAGAACCTGAATCCGGTCGGCCGACTGTACTACGGTGCATCATCGCTGATCTGTGTTCCGGTGTCGCTCGCGCGGCAGGGACCGGCCTTGGGCGCCCAAGCCGGGGAACGACGTCTGAGGAAAGTGATGGTCGATGACGGTGGGTTCACGCGGTTCCGGAGGGCGACACAGACACCGTTCAACCTCATCTTCGAGGCGCGGCCCTGACGGTGACGGCCGGGGTGGCGAGAAGGGAGCGGCGGCCTGGTGATTCACGGAACGTCCGTCGTGGCAACTGGCTCCACTTCTGGTATCGGTCGTGGTATCGCACGCGCGTTTGCAGCCGAGGGCGCGAACGTGACCCTCAACGGTTTCGGTGACCAGGATGCTGTCGAGCAAGAGCGGCTGGCCGGGTTGGTGGTCCGCGCCGACCAGCAGCACGCGTGGGTGACGCAAGGCGACGAGCGCGGGGTGTATGGCGAATTTTCCCCTGCCCCAGTGTGATTCGGTCCTGATCACGCCTTTATTCTACTGCCAAAACGGCGTTTTGTGAGCCCGTTTTGACGATATTTCAACGCAATTCCCCAGTGCGCCAATGTGTTCCGGCCGCCAGGCGTACCTAACCTGTCAGATGAGTACAGCTACGAGAGGCCGAAAGCCGCATCCGCGAGCGGCTTGTCCGGCGGGCACAGTCAGGCAGCAGTATGCCGATGCGCGGGTCAGTCAGATCTACGATGGCACCAGGAAAGTGATGAAGTCTAGCGTGGAGTGATGGCATCTCGAAGCATGTTGTTCCGTGCGATGTACCGAGTCGGTTTCACACCGTGGGATGGCCATCCGCTGGCGAAAAGTCTGCACGACCTCGTCGAAGGCAACGGCTCGCCCGCCCTGCCGGCGGCCACCGCACTCGATATCGGGTGCGGTACCGGCGACGCGTCCATCTATTTGGCGCAGCACGGGTGGCAGGTCACCGGTGTGGACTTCGTGCCGAGGGCGCTGGCCAAGGCGCGCGCCAAGGCGCAAGCCCGCCAAGCCTCGGTCAACTTCGTTCAGGCCGATGTCACCCACCTCAGCTCGGCCGGTGTGGGGACCGGCTTTACGTTGATCGTCGACAACGGCCCGAGTACATTCGCGAAACTAATCGACCTACACAAGACTGAAACCCGCAAACACGGTGCCGGCCAGTAATGGCATGCGCGGTTAGGTGGGATCAGTTTGGGACCTCGAGATGCAACCGGCCCGCAACCCACGCGGATGACGGGCCAAAATCGCCCTCGGCGCGCCAGGGCGGGCGAGATGAGGTTCGGGAGGTCAACGGCGTCGGCGGCGGTGCAATAGCACGCCCGTTACGACACCGACGAAAAAGATGACGCTCAGCACCAGCCAGGTCGCTGCCTCGACGGTGGCCCACAGTAAATGAACCTCATGGCGAACCGTGTTTTGCACTATGAAGATCGCCGCCAGGACGATGAGGATGATGGCCAACCAGTGCCGCACCGAAATGCGGTGGGCGCGGCCGCCTGATGGCTTGGTGTCAGGGACCTCTGAGGACATGATGCACACGGTAATCGCGGCGGCGCGACAGCGCTGGCAATTCGTTGGCCGACATCAAGAGCGACCACCGAAGCGTGAGCTGCGGTTTCGTGTTGCGATTCGCCACGCCCCCGCGCCTATCTCATTGGGTCCGTATTGGGCACGGGCGCAGATCAGAACCCTTTTCCCTGTTCAGCAACGGGTTCGATTCCGGGCAGCTGCACCAACATTGATGCAGGTCACGGCCATAAATCTACGGCGTCGGAAAGCGGCGTTATTCGCGTTTCCGCTGATCGTTCGGGGTATCAGGGCGCCGGATGCTGGCTAGCATGAGCGTGACACGCCGCTAGTGGACTGGAGTGAGCTGGGCGTGAGCGGGTTTTTGCCGACGGGAATGGCGACGCTGCTGCTGGCAGATGTCGAGGGTTCCACGCGGCTGTGGGAGACCCAACTCGAAGAGATGAACGCTGCAGTTGCCGCGGGCACCGCTGGCGCCGATCGGCTGTGCATCGGGGTGCATACTGGGCCCCGGCTGATGCGCGGGCACCGGGAAACAGGCTGTGCGGGTGCCAGCCTCTGCATCGGCACAACCCAACCAGGCACACGCGGCGCAGGCTTCAGCGCAAACTGAAGAGAACCCGATTGATGCCGAAGCTGCACAGGCCGACGCAGAACTTGCATCGAAATTGATTGCGTCCGGCGTGACCACACAGTCCATTGAGACCGTGATCGCAGCGCTGGCAGGATGCCGTGCCGGCGCATCAATAAACGCTGCCGCCAAAGCATCAGGGATCAACTACAGGACTGCGCAGCGGATAGTGCAGGCTGCTGCAGCGCAGCGGCAGCTCGCGGCGGTCGGCTGATTGGTCCGAGTTGAGACAGTGGCGGGAGTCTGGATCCTAGAGGTCAATCGTTACGAGCATTCGCCACCGTGGCGCGTCCAGGCCCATTCACAATCAGGGTTGGTGCATAGGGCCGGCTCGGACCTAATTTCTCGCTCGTAGGAGTCATGAGCACCTTGAGCATTCGCCGCCGTTATCGGGATGTCAGGGTTGACGGTTCGGAATTTCGCTATAACCGCTTCCACATAGTGCCGGGTTTCAGGGGTGAGGTCGTCGTCCAACACGTAGCGGTAGTGGTGAGCCTGGTTACTTGCCGTCTCCCGACCGTCGTTTTTCTCACTAACTACGACGCGGATAGTCCCGCGCTTCATCTTCCGGGCGTGATTCAGCAGCCAGTCGGCATAGTCAACTTTGATGCCCAATCGCTCCGCGAGGAGATTCCGGTCGGTGCCACCCTCTTCTAAGAACCGGACAGCCTTGCCGAACTGGTGATCACCCGCCATCTCGTGCTGGGCTAGCTCAGCCCACACTTCCGGTGTCGGCGGGAATACTTCATCGAGACCTCTATTCACGCTTTTCTCCTTTGGCCGCGTACCACGTCAAGCTCCGCCCCGGTGAACGTGGTAGGCGCGTGCCCTTGGCTGCCTTCGTGCGTATGCGCCGTGTGGCGGCTGCGTCGACATTTGCATCCTGAAGGATCTCTAGATTTACTCCTCAAGAGGAGTTCTCATGACTTGTCGCCGTCTTGTGTCGGTGCTCGGTGCTGTGGCGGTGGCGATCATCGTCCCTGTTCAGGCTCATGCCCAGCCTCCGACACAGTGTTTGACCAACACCCCCAAAGGCAAGCAGGTCTATGTTCCCTGCGATCTGCTCAACGCCGGCGCCAATTTCCCGCCGGGGCAGCGTTGTCCTCTACCGCTCGAGCAGTACCCGAAAGATGTGGCGGACTGGTGTGGCGAAGGCCCAGGCCTTGCGAGTCCCACGCCCACGAGTCCTACGAGCCCTACGAGCCCTACGAGCCCTCTGAGTCCTAAGAGCCCTGTGAGCTCAACGAATCCTACGACCCCAACGAGTCCCACGAGCCCGGCGGCTCCGGGCAATGCACGGTGACGACATGCTGCATGAGGTGCTCCACTTGGGCTACAAACCTCGCGCTCGGGATCAATGCGGTTGTAGTTGAGCGCCGCCCACATTGCCCACAATTTGGCCTTAGTTACAGATATCTGTAGTGATCAGTAGAGATGAATTATGCCTGTTAAGAGGGCTTTTGACGCTCCCCCTGAGGCCCATCAGGAGAGTTCAATCCTGACAAGGGCTCGACCTTGAGCTGGGTACGATCGCCGGTCATGTCTGATCAACTACCGTCACTGGCGACGCCCGCCGAAGTCGCCACGTATCTCCACACCACTACCGCCGCGCTCGCCCAGGATCGCTATAAGGGCACCGGCCCGAAGTTCATTAAGCGCGGCAGCCGGGTGCTGTACCGATGGCGCGACGTCTTGGAATGGTTGGATCGCAACACGTTTCAACGTACTGATGAACCGAGACGGCAGCGATGAGCGACGCCGCTGAGCGGCTCGCGAAGGCATTGCGCGACCTCAAGGAGGCCCGGCAGCAACTGGGCGGCATCAGCCCCACCACGTTCTACGCGCTGGTCAAGGGAGGCGAATTGTCGCTCGTTAAGATCGGCCGCCGCTCCTTCGTCCAAGCGGAAGACCTCGATGATTTCCTGAGGCGAAACCGCCCGCGTCGGTGTCGGTGTCGGCCATGACCATCGGACGGTATCGGCGGCCGGGTCCGCGCCGTCGCCCCGGACCGTCCGCAGATCGTCCGCAGCAGAATTTCGGGCATCTTCCGGCGATCAACGCGCCCAACAGTCTGAGCAGGGGGTTTATCGAATAGCCAACACAGTTTTCGGGTACCAACGCCCAGGATGATGTTGAAGGTGATCATCGCCAAGTCGCTTGGTTTGTAACCAGGCGCCAAAATGCGACCCTTGTCACAGTCGTCCAACCAACCTACTGTGTGTTCAGTTGGTTGGTTGGACGAAGGAGTCCGGTGCCCGAGACACGGCCGTATGACTCGCTGCGCGCCAAGGGTGAGGACCGCAAACAGCGGATCCTGGCCGTCGCGCAGCGACTGCTGACCCGCAACGGGTGGCGCAATACGACGCTGGCCCAGATCGCCGGCGAAGCCGGTGTCAGCCCCGCCGGCCTGCTGCATCACTTCGAATCCAAGGAACACCTTTTACACGCCGTGCTCGACGTCCGCGACGCCGATGACGACGCGCACGCGGACCGGGCCGGCGATCTGATCGCAGAGATCGCCGCGGTCGCCGATCGGTTCTATCGGTCGCCCGAACTGGTGGGCACGTTCACCGTCCTGCTGGCGGAGAACGTCGACCCTGACGCACCGCTGCACGACCGCCTCGCCGCCAGATACCAGGGAGCGGTCGACATCATCACCGAGCTCGTCCGGCGAGGTCAGCAGGCCGGCCGGTATCGCATGGATATGGATGTGACCGTCAAGGCAGTGCAGATCCTTGCCTTCATCACCGGAATGGAGACCACATGGTTGATCAATCCCTCGATACCACTGACCGAGGTCTTCAAGGAATACGCGGAATCGTTGGCTCGGGACATGGCACCACCGAGCCAGGTATGAGATACCGGCTCGACGTGGTCGCCGCGGACGTCGCCGATGTGGTGAAGTTCGCCGGCGGTTGGCTGTTCGACCGGGCGATGGCCGGCTGGGACGTCACCGTCTTGCTCGTCGACCACCCCGACGAACGACCGCTGCAGATCCTCGGCGCCCAGATCGTCGATCTGGAATACGCACTGGCAACGGCGGGGCACCGGCCGCCTCCCCAGACCCTGGCCGCTGCGGCGGACCTATTCGGCTGCGATTCGCGCGTCCGGCAGGGCGTCGTGCAGGCGCTCGACCAGGGTGCCACCGAAGTCACCTTGTGGGGTGAGACGTGGCCGGCCGAGCTGGACGACAGCGTGGGTCTGGTCCAGCACCGGCTCAGCGCCGCGGCCCAGGCGTTCAAGGCGCAGGCCCTGGCGGCCGCGGCGATGCCGCTGGATTCGATCGGGCTGGTCGAGACGTTCCGCAGCAGGGTAATGGCCTTCGCAGCTGTCGAGGCCGACCTCATTCCGGCTGGCTAGCTCGCAGGGCTCCCGCGCCGCGTTGACGTCGCGGCCTGCTCTGTGGAAACCTAATACTCATCTCTGAGAGGCGCATTCTCACAGATCGAGATTGGAGCGGTGCGCGATAGTGAATGACTTCACCGAGTTGGACTTCTTCCGCGGCAGCGAGCTCATCGCGGACCCGTACCCCTACTACGAGGCGCTGCGGCAGCAGTGCCCGGTGACCCGGGAAAGCCACCACGACGTCACGATGGTGACGGGTTGGGACGAGGCCTGCGCCGTGCTCAACGACGCCGAGACGTGGTCGTCGTGCATCTCGGTGACCGGTCCGTTTCCCGGCTTTCCGGTGCCGCTCGAGGGTGACGACGTCACCGAGCTGATCGAGCAACATCGCGACGAGCTGCCGTTCAGCGACCAGCTGCCCACACTTGATCCGCCGACCCACACCAACCACCGCTCCCTGCTGATGCGGCTGATCACCCCGAAGCGCCTCAAGGAGAACGAGGACGCCATGTGGGTGCTCGCCGACCAAGTGCTCGACGGATTCCTGGCTCCTGGCGAAGGCGAATGGATCAAGGGCTTCGCGGGTCCCTTCACGCTGCTGGTCATCGCCGATCTGCTGGGCGTGCCCATGGAAGATCGCGACAAGTTCATCAAAGGCATCCGTGAGCACTCGGGGGGCGGCGTCGGGGGCACCGGCAAGGAATCGCTGGCGCACAGCCCGCTGGAATTCCTCTACGGTCTTTTCTCCGACTATGTCCGGGACCGCCGCCGTGAGCCCCGCGACGACGTGCTGACCGGCCTCGCGACCGCCACCTACCCCGACGGCTCGACTCCTGATGTCGAGGATGTCGCGCGCGTCGCGAGCAACGTCTTCTCGGCGGGTCAGGAAACCACCGTGCGACTGCTGGGCGCCGCGCTGCAGACCATGGGGGAGCGTCCCGACATCCAGGCGCAGTTGCGCAAGGACCGCAGCCTGATTCCGAACTTCATCGAAGAGTCGCTTCGCATCGAGAGCCCGGTTAAGGGAGATTTCCGGATGAACCGCAGGCCGGTCAACATCGGCGGAGTCGACTTGCCAGCTGGCACAACGGTGATGGTCGTGCAGGCCGCGGCCAACCGCGATCCGCGCCGGTTCGAAGACCCCACCACATTCGATCCGGCCAGAAAGAATGCCCGCCAGCACATCTCGTTTGGGCGGGGCATTCACAGCTGCCCCGGTGCGCCATTGGCGCGTGCCGAAACGCGGGTGGCCATCGAGCGGCTGCTGGACCGCACGTCCGACATCCGGATCAACGAACGCGTTCACGGGCCGGCGAATGATCGTCGCTACCAATATGTTCCGACCTACATCCTGCGCGGCCTGACCGAGCTGCACCTGGAGTTCACGCCGGCATGAAAGTCTGGGTTGACGACCAGCGCTGCCGCGGCCACGGCGTGTGCGTCACGCTGTGTGAGGATGTGTTCAACCTGACCGACGATGGCTACGCCGAGGCGATCGATTCCGATGTGCCAACGGAATTCGAGGCGGCCACCCAAGAGGCCATCGATTGCTGCCCCGAACAGGCCATCGCCGAACGCTGACCAAAGGAGATCGTGGACTATGCCGAAGGGTTACGTCATCCTCACTGAGGCCATCAAGGATCCGGAAGGCATGAAGGCGTACGGGCGAGCCGCCGGCGCGGCGATGGGTGGGGTCAACATCCTCGCGGTGGACACCGCACCCAAAGTCGTCGAAGGCAGCTGGCATGGCGACCAGACCGTGTTACTCGAATTCGAGTCGGTGGATGCGGCCCGCGCGTGGTATGAGTCCGAGGCCTACCAGAACGCAGCGAAGCTGCGCCAAGCCGCCGCGGACTGCAACGCGGTGATCATCTCCGGATTTGGCTGAGCCGCAGCAGCTTTCTTAGAAAGGCGGCGGCTCGTCGTTGGCGATGATCCGCAGTTTTTCGCGGTGCTGTTCACGCAGTCGGACGCGCTGATTGCGCCGGCGTTCGACGGTGATGCGTGCCGCGCGGTTTTGCGCGCGGGTGCGTCGGCGTGTGGGTACCATCGCGGTGCGGTCGGTGCAGCGAGGCCGATCCGGACCGGGTCTAGCGCGCCGGTGGGTGCGCTCAGGCTTGGGAACAGCAACGCGCTGCCCGGGGTGGTCACATAGGTATGCCCCGACGGTGATGTCCAGATCACGGTGGCGTCGGGCAATTGTCGATCAGACCAGCCCCAGAACGTCTTTATCAAATGATGGCACCTACTGGCTAAAGAACGCTTTAATAGCCACCTCGCAAGACACCGAAACTCGACTCGCCCCTCGGCTTACACTTCCGCAATGTTCTCGGAGACGCGCTACGCCCTCAACGGGGACTTGTGCATGGCGCGACGAACAGCGGCCGGACGGCACGGTAACTCGTTTGAGATACCCCCCGAGGCTCAGCGAAAGGCCCGGGTCTCGGGCTCACTTCTTGAAGCTCATCGCACCAGGTAGTCGCCGAACTTTTGAATAAAGGCTTGTGACGCAGTAGCTTGTGGGCAGGCGTCTCTACACGGTTCGAGCGAAGGGCGTGATGTAATTTCCAGGAAACTAATCCCCAAGTTTGAGATGGCGCAGGCGCACTACGACCTGTCTGACGAGTTCTTCCGGCTGTTCCAAGACCCGACGCAGAGTTACAGCTGTGCGTACTTCGAGCGGGAAGACATGACCCTCGAAGAGGCACAGCTCGCGAAGATTGACCTGTCGCTCGGCAAGCTGGGTCTGGAGCCTGGGATGACGCTGCTCGATATCGGCTGTGGCTGGGGTGCCTGTATTAACCGAGCCCTGGACAAGTACGACGTCAATGTCATCGGTCTGACGCTGAGTAAGAACCAGCTCGCCCACGTTCAAGACCTTCTCGACAAGAACCCGAGCAAGCGCTCGAAGTCGGTCCAGTTGCGAGGCTGGGAAGAATGGGACGGCAAGGTTGACCGGATCGTGTCGATCGGCGCGTTCGAGCACTTCGACTTCAACCGCTATGACGACTTCTTCGACATCACCTATAAGTCGATGCCGGCTGACGGAGTGATGCTGCTGCACACGATCACCATCTTGACCGCCAAAGAGATGATCGCAAAGGGTTTGCCACTGACCTTCGAGCTGGCACGCTTCACCAAGTTCATGCTCGATGAGATTTTCCCCGGCTGTCGGCTCCCAACACTCGATATGGTGCCAGACTATGCCGCTAAGGTCGGCTACACCTGCACCCGCGTCCAGCAGCTGCAATCATCCTATGTGAAGACCTTGGATATATGGTCGGCGGCGCTGAGGGAACATAAGGATGAGGCCATCGCGCTACAGGGTGAAGCAGTCTACAACCGCTATGACAGATACCTGAGTGGATGTGCGGAGCGGTTCCGCGACGGCTACCTCGATATCGCCCAGTACACGCTGGAGAAGTAACCGGCGGGTGAAGTTGCCGGATACGCTCAAGGCGGGTTTGGTTCTTCGCCGTCACGTCGCCGTAGCGGTGGGTTTCGGCGAAACTCATTTCGCGTGCCGTAAGCAACTTGTGCAGCCGGTGATAGCGATTACGCGAAGAACCTTTTGAAGAACGCGATCACGAGTGCCGGTACCACGCGATGCCGCCACATTAGGACTGTGGAAACGATCCCGAAGGTGAGGTCGGTGGCCAGTTTGGCGGCGTGTACCTCGTGCAGGAGATACCGGTCATGGTCCATCCCACCATCGTCGTTGCGATGTCAACGCTCGGCGCCGACAGCCTAAGCGGGAGGACAGGGGACCCTGACCGTGTTGTACCGGCAGACCTCATTCGGTACGTTCGGCGGCGGCCCCGCCGCCAACATCTCCTGGCCCTGCATGTACATCTGCGATATCTCCTGTTGCAACTCCGGCGACAACGCCATCCCCGGCGGCAAGGGCGGCAGCGGCAGCCCGCCGGGCAGCACCATCGACGCCCCCTGCGGCAATGCTGCCCCCGGCGGCCACGTCGGCGGCCATGTCATCCCCGGCGCCAACACCACCCCTGGCGGCGGCCCCCCTGGCGCCGGCGGCGCTGGCAAGTCAGTGGCCTGGTCTACCAGGCGCACCGACCCCAACGCGACCGTGGTTTCGCCGGTACCGTGCGGTACGGCGTCGAAGAGCGCGAGCATCGCGATGGCCGCAGCCCCGGCAAAAATCACTTGCGCCACACGGCGACGTTGACACCGACCGCCGGCTGAATTGATTTCACGCCACTGGTGCTCGATGGGTGTTGTCATCCGTACACATTGCGTGCCGTTGTTAGCCGCAGGCTAGGTGCCAATTATCGATCCGCTGTGTCTGTAGTGCTTTGACGCGATGATGCTACCTGACGCGGTGAAGACACTTTTAGAGATGCTGGTCGGGCGCTGTGCTGGCCGGGCGTGTGCTCTACGTGTGCTCCCCGAATCAGCGGGCCTTGACGGGCGCGGCCCGGCCTCTCAAGTGTGCTAGGAGCCGACCAGGGCCGAGCCGCGCCCAGACGATGTCGGAAAGAACCCGCATCCAGTCACATCAGGAGACCCGCGAGTCTGCCGCGGCTTGCGCGTACAGAGCATCAAGCGCCGCATACTCGGCTTCGTCGATGGCGGCTTGTGCGAAATCAATCGCGTCGAGCGCGAAAGCCAGAGCCAGCTTGGCGGACCTCTCGGCCTCCTTCACGTCGTGTTTGGCTTTCTTCTTCTCGATGTTTGCCTTCACCTCGGCGACATGAGCCTCCCACTTGCGGCGGACTTCTTGCGACCGCGACGAAGCTTTATCTTCGGCGGCGTCAGCCTTCTCGCTGAGTCGGTCGGCAGCTGCGGACGCCTTGGCTCTCGCGCTGGCGACGTCGGCGTCGAGCTGGTCCCTGGTCTTATCGCCTGCAGCTTTGATTTTGTCGTTGGCGGTTTTCGCGCTGTCGGAGATTTTCTCGAACTGTGTGCTTAACGCGCCTGCCATCAGGAACTCCTTTTATCACCGCAGGCGGACCCTCCGCCCATCGTGCTAATTGTCGATGCGCAGTGAGTAGCGGTCAATGTCCAGGGGAACACGACTCGTCGAGGAAGACCTCCCGCATGTGCAGCGGTACGCGCATTGCGGCCCCCACGCCCGGCATTCGCACCTCGGCCAGCTCGGCGGCGGCGGCCAACCGGCGCGCGACGATCTCCCAGCATGACTACCTCGTCACGCTGTCAGACTGCGCCGCTAACATGCGACTACTCGGCATCACATCGAGAACGCTACCCGCGCGATTGGGTCTAAGGGGAGACAAGGCAATGCAAAGCAGCGCGCCTGAGTAATGGACAGCGCTGCGGCTACCTCGGCAGTCACCGCCTCCTGCGTGTCGGTGCACCATGTTTCACGCTCACCGAGCTGACGCAGGCGCAACGAATCCAGCTCTCCGATCACCGCCAAGCGCTGCCCTGCGGCCTGATTCTCCGCACGCGACGCCGTCCTCAGCTGTTGTACCAACGCCGTCGGTGACCGGTCTTCGAACATACATTCGATTATGCCACATGGGTCTGACACGTACGCTGGGAAGCTAACTCCAGCAGTTGACGCGCTTTATGGGCCTCGCCGAGCAGCATCTGAATTCTCTGATGTAGCCCAACATCTTTCGTCGGGCCAATAGATCGACGAAATAGCTATTCGGTGATCGAAATGGCCTGCCGCGGGCACTGCCGGACCGCATCCAGCACCTGTGCTTCGTTCTCCGGCGTGACTTCGTCCTGCAGCACGGTCAGTGTGTCGTCATCCTCGAGCCGAAACACCTCCGGGATGATCCCCATGCACACCCCGTTGCTTTCGCACAGACCCCAGTCGACTTCGATCCTCTTCGTCATTCAAAGGCCCCTTAGCGCAATACTTTCACCGGTACGTTCAGCCAGCCCGCGACATTCTGCATGGTGACTCGCTTGCAGCCCTCCCAATTCACTTCGTAGCGGGGCATGAAGTCCAGCAGCTTTTCCAGTGCGATCCTGCTTTCCATCCGAGCCAATGCCGCACCCAGGCAGCTGTGAATTCCGTACCCCAGACCGAGGTGCTGCGCCTCGGTCTGGTCGCGCTCGATGTCGAAGGTGTCGGCGTTGGTGAAGGCGTCGGGGTCGCGGTTCGCCGCGGCCTTCATCAAGAACACCGGCTTGCCGGCGGGAATCGTGCCACCGCTGGTGTGTGCCTCTTTCAAGGTCCAGCGGACGTTGTACTGCACCGGTCCCTCGTAGCGCAACAATTCTTCGACGGCGCCGGGGATCTTGCTGCGGTCTTCTTTCAGCTTCTCCCATTGGTCTGGGTTGCGGGCGAAGAGCACCGCCGCGCTGCCGATCAACTTTGTGACGGTCTCGGCGCCGGCCCCGCCCAGAAGCGTGGCAAAACCGCATATTTCAATATCGTCGAGCTTTCGAGTCTGCCCATTCTCGCCGGGGATTTCGGCGGCGATCAGCTTGCTGAGCATGTCGTCCTGCGGGTTTTCGCGCCGTTCCTGCACCAGCCCGAAGTAATACATCGCGGTGTCGATGTTGGCCTGCATGCCGGCTTCGCTGATTTCGATTTGTCCCGGTTCCCGGTGCAGGCTGGTGTCGATCCAGTGCCGTACCTGTTGGCGGTATTCCTCCGGCACTCCGGCCATCGTGGTGATGACTTCAACGGGGAACGGCCCGGAGAAGTCCTGCACGACGTCGAACTCGTCGGGGTCGGCCGCGCTCAGGTATTTGTCGACGACCTCGACGACTGTGTCGTGCTGCGATTGAATGGCCCGCGGCGTGAAGGCCTTGTTGAGCAGGCTGCGCATTTGGCGGTGCTGCGGCGGGTCCATGAAAATAATCGACTTCTGCTCGGGGGATATACCCCTGCGCACCATCGCCAGGTCACAACCACGGCTTGAGGAAAAGGTCTCATGGTCCTTGAGCGCGCCGGCCACGTCTTCGTGGCGGGTCAGCGCGTAGAAGTCCTCTTTCTCGTCGTAGTAGAGCGGTGCGTCCTCACGCATTCGTCGGTAGATATCGAACGGATTTGTGAAGTACTCCTCGGAGAACGGATCAAAGACGACCTTTGGTTTGGTCATTGCACCCTCCCCACCGCCCAGTGAGCGGCTTAGACCGTTACGACGGAATGCTTGACTGTAACGCTAACGGTAGACGGTTCATCGCGTGTCGAAAAGACCTCATCTCACCCTCGGCATGACCGCGTCGATGGCGTTGTCGAGCACGCCCAGGCCACTGCCCATCTCGGCGGCGATGCTCCGGGCCACGGCAACGTCTTTGCTGACGAACTCGCCCGCCGTGTCGATGAACGACGCGACGGATCCGCCCGCGGCGACGATGTCCAGCACGCGACTCGCCGCGCTGCCGTGTGGAAGGGCGGTGAGCAGCGTCGACTCCGGCAGGCCGAGCCGCGCACCGAGCTCGACGGAGCCGGAGAGCAATCCGATGTGAGCTGCGAACAGTGCATTGTTGACCAGCTTCACCTTTTGCCCCGCACCCAGCGGCCCGACGTGCAAGACCGGATCGCCGTAGCAGCTCAACATCGGGCGCACTCGGGCCACCGCCTCCTCTGCGCCACCGACGAACAGCGTCAGGGCACCGGCCGCGGCGTTGTGCGGGCCTCCGCTGACCGGTGCGTCGACCACGTCGATGTCGCGGTCTGCTGCGCGTACGGCGATGGTCTCGACCGTGTGCGGACTTGCCGTGGTGTGCACCACCAGGGCTGAGCCCGGCGACATGGTCGCGAGCAGGCTGTCATCCACACAGATCTGCCGCAGCTGTTCGTCGGTGAACACGCAGATCACCACCGCGTCCGCATTGACCGTCGCCTCAGCCATGTCGGCGACCGCGTCGGCGCCCAATTGGGCAATAGTGGAGCGATTTTCGGCGGTGCGGCCCACGGCCGCGACGTCGTGACCGGCCTCGACGAGACGGGCCACCATGGGACGTCCCATCCGTCCCGCGCCGATGAATCCGATTCTCACCGTGGGTGTTTCATCAGAGTGAGGGTGGCGTCGGCCGTGTCGAGCACAGCCCCGCCGGGGACGGCGGCGGCATCGGCCAGGTCGGCGACCAAGCGCACGTCCTTCTGCAGCAGCGTTCCGGCAAGACCGGCGAGGCGGTCCAAACCGCCGGTGTCACCGCCAAGAGCGTTGAGCGCGAAGCTGTTTCCGCTGCCGCGCGAGATGACGTCGGTGAGCCGGTCCGGCAGGACGCCGAGTGCCTCGCCGAGCGCCAAGGCGGAGGCCGCCGTTCCCAGGTTTGCGGTGAACAGCAGGTTGTTCAACAGCTTGGTGGTTTGTCCGGAGCCCAGATCGCCCAGGTGCACTATCGCGTTGGCGTAGGTCTCGAACACCGGGCGGCAGCGCTCGACCACGTCGGCGTCACCCCCGACCATCACCAGCAGACGACGTTCCGCCACCGCCGGAGCGCCACCGCTCACCGGCGCGTCGATCACCGAGACGCCTTGCGCGCCAGCCTTCTTCGATAGCTCATGGCAGGTCTTGGGGTGGACGGTGCTGTGGATGGCGATCACGCCGCCCGGCTTGAGTCCGGCCAGCACTCCGTTCTCGCCGCCGCTGATCTCCTCGACGTCGGCGTCTCCGACTACGCAGAGGCAAACGAGATCGCTACTGGCCGCGAGTTCCGCCGGTGACCCGGCGACCTTGGCCGCGGTGTCGGCGAACGGCTCGAGTGACGCCGGCCGGCGCGCCCACAGCGTTGTCGGAAAGCCCGCTTCGACGATCCGCCCCGCCATCGGGCCGCCCTGACTGCCCAAGCCAATGAATCCGACGTGCATCAACCGGCCTCCAAGTCGGGACTTTCACGCGTGCCTTGCTTTTGAGCAGACAAGCATTCCTCGGCGAACACCAGAACCGTCGCGTGGTAATCCGCGGCGGTGTGGCCGAGGCTGATGTTGTGTCCGGCGTCGGGTTGGTGATGGACGACGAATCGCGGCACGCTGGAGAACGTGCCCTCGATCTCAGTCATCGCCGAAGTGTCGTTCTGCCAGACCTTCTCGTACTCGGCGATGCTGAAGTGCACCGGTACGCGCACCGCAGGTGCAAGCGCCGGAAAGTCCTGACGGGCCCAGTTGGACACCATCAGGTCCTCGTAGGGCGGAGCCCCCGGATACACCGTTGCCCCGTTGAGCACCTCGGGCGGATACAGCCCTTCCGGCTGCCACAACAGTTGACGCAGACCCGACGGGCGGCGGTCCCGGGTTGCCGTCTTCAGCATGTCGCGGGCCGCCGGGTGGTAATGCCTTCCGGTTCCGGCCAATTCGATACCCAGCAGGTCGCTACCGCGTTCGTCGGCCGCCATCCGCATCGTCAATTCGCATCCGCCGGAATGGCCCATCAAGAACACGCCGGCGCCGCGCGGTCGTTCACCGAGAATGCGATCGACAGCCGAATAGGCAAGCTGGACACGCTGTTCGGGGCGGGCCACCGCTTCCGGATAGGGGGCCGAGCTGCCGTAGCCGGGGCGGTCGAGCGCTATCACGGTGAAGCCCTGTGCGGCGCCGGTGCGCAGGAAGGACGATTCGGGATGCCCCGGACAGTCGAAATAGATTGAGGTGGTGCCTCCGCCGTGGATGGCCACGATGACCGCCCGCGGGTCGGGTGCCTCGCAGACCAGCGCGGACATCGGCACGCCGTCGACGATGACGACCCGCGGGTGCGGCCTCATGCGTCAGCCCGCAGCAGCAGCACGCCGCTGGGAGTCAGGCCGCCGCTGCTCACCACGCCGACGCGGGCGTCGGCGACCTGCCGCTGCCCGGCCTCACCGCGCAACTGGCTGACGGCTTCGTGCAGCAGACCCATGCCATGCGTTCGGCCGTGTGACAGCTGACCGCCGTGTGTGTTGAGCGGCAGCTGGCCGTCTCGGGCGATGTTCTTACCGCCATCCAGGAATTCCTTGGCCTCACCGATTCGGCAGAACCCCAGCGCTTCGATCCAGGACAGGCAGTTCATCGTGAACCCGTCGTAGAGCTCGGCGACGTCGACGTCCTCGGGCCGCAGCGAGGTGCGTGACCACAGGTGCGCGGATTGGCCGAGCACCTGCGGCTCGTGGGTCAATGTGCTTTGGTCCCAATCGATTCGCTCGATGATCTGCGTGCCCACCGCCTCCACCAACACCGGCGGCTTGGCCATGTCGCGGGCGGCGTCGACGGCCGAGACGATGACGGCTATCGCCCCGTCGCAGGGGACGTCACAGTCGTAGAGCCCGAACGGTGTGGTGATCGGCCGCGCGTTGAGATAGTCGTCCATCGTCATCGGAGACCGGTACACCGCCGACGGATTGAGTTCGGCGTTAGCGCGCTGGTTCAATGCGATCCAGCCCAGCGTCTCTTTCGTCGTCCCGTAGCGATGGAAATGGCGTTGCGCGTTCTGCGCCAACGTGTGAGCCGCCGATGTGGCACCGAACGGCATCAGCCAATCGGCCCTGCGGCCCATCGACGGAACGATCTTGCCCTGCTTCATCTGCTCGTTGAAGGTCGCTTCCCAAAGCGTCCGGAAGCACAGCACGTGACGGGCCAGGCCACCGGCGATCGCCAGCATCGCCGCGATCACCGAGCCGCCCGGGCCGAAGGTTTCGATGCCGCCGTTGTGCCACGTCGGCCGGATGCCCAAAGCGGCCTCCAGCGCGGTGACTCCGCCTTCGCCGAACCCGCCGAGGTTGCCCCCGCCGGGGTAGGTCGACAGTCCGTCGATGTCGTCGAGTGTCAGGCCGGCGTCGGCGATCGCGGCTTCGCACGCGGCTACCGTCAGCGATAGTGGCGGCACCATCAACCGGCGCCCGATCTCCGACATGCCGATGCCGGTCAGCGCGACCTTGTCTTCGAACTTCTCCGGCGTGAGCATCGGGCGGACGTATTCACCGAAGCGCTCCGGGGCGATTTCGTCGATCGGCAGCGCGGCGGGTCGGGTGTCTTCGGTAGGCCGGAACAACGGCAGCCAGACGTCCTCGACCTGCTCGAAGACGACCTCGACTTGCTGACCAAGCTGCAACTGCTCGGGGTCGCAGTCAATGATGTTGGTGGTCAGTCGAACCCGCGGGTCTTCGGCGATCGCGACCTGGGCGACGACGTACGGCGCGGGCAGCCCGGGCAGGCTGAATCGGTGATTGATGGTGAATCCGGCCAGGGTCGCTCGACCCGACACCGCCCGCACCTCGAGACGGTGCGAGCGGCAGTAGCGGCAGATCGGCGCCGGCGGATGGATGAGGGAGTCGCAGTCGGCGCAGCCCTGCAGTCGCAGTGTGCCGTCGGCGCCTGAGCGCCAGAAGAATTCATTGTCGTCGGTGATCAGAGGCAGCGGGCGTCCGGTGTTCTCGGTCAACGCGTGAAACCCCACTCCGCTTCGTTGGCCTCGGTTTTGAGGTGCGCGGCAGGATCCTCGTCGTCGCGCAACTCTGGATGGCGAATGCTGGGTTTGGGCTCACCCATCTCGGTGATGGCGTGCACCGGGCAGTCCAGTAGTGCGTTCATAACCGCATGCTCGTCAGCTTCGGCGACGGTGCCGTCACCGATCAGTGACGCGTATCCCCAGTCGTCGAGGGAGAAGTAGCCGGGTGCGTGTTTAGCGCAAATACCAAAGCCGTCGCAGACCGTGCGGTCAAGGCGAATTTTCATGCCTGCGTCACCCTCTCCACCTCGTAGGGACGCTCGGCGCGGAACGGTTGGTTGCCGCAGTTCTGGCAGGCGCCTTCCAGATGGCGGGCGACCTCGTCGGGAAACTGAGCGAGCAGGCTTGCCGCGACGTTCGTCGCGGCGTCCAGGGTCGCGCAGGCACCACGCCCGCGCAGCACCACCGACCAGCGGCGCAGCCGCTCCACGTCTTCCACGGTGGCGGCGCCGTCGCGCAATGCGCCCGCAGCGGCAGCCATCGCCGCCGTCCCGTTGAAGCATGACCCGCACTGGCCGGCGTTTTCACGGTCGAAGTAGGCCAGCACCGCGGCGGCTACCGCGACCGGGCAGTCGTCGGTGATCACCGAGACCGCGCCGCAGCCCAGACCGCTGTCGAACCGGCGCATCGTCTCGTGATCCAGCGATGTCTCGAGCACTCGTCGGTCGAGCAGGCCCGCGAAGTACCCGCCCATAAGCGCGCCTCGCACCCGGTCCGGTGAAACTCCGTGCAGGGCAAGCAGTTCAGTGAACGGTAGACCGTGCGGCAGTTCGTAGAGCACTGGTGGTCGTCCCGCCCCGGTGATGGTGGCCAGGAATGTGCCCGGCGACACCGGGGTGCCCTGGGAGCGGAATGCGGCCGAGCCTTCGCTCTGCAGGAAGGGCAGGTTGGCCAGCGTTTCGACGTTGCTAACCAGCGTGGGCCGTTCGGCGACGCCGGCTTCGAACGGGCGTGGTGGCTTGTCGGTCGGCTTGGCCGGGCCGCCGTTGATCGCCCGGACCGCGGCGGTCTCCTCGCCGGCCACGTACCCGGGCTGCACCGTCAGCAGGTCGACCGTGATGCCGTGCAGCTCGGAGCCGAGCTCTGCGAGCGCCGCTTCGACGCTGCGGGCCGATTCGGGGTCGGACACGTAGACGTAGGCGCTGTCGGCGGCCACCATCACAGCGGCCAGCCGCAGCCCGTCCAGAACCAGGTGCGGGCGGTTGCGCAGCAGCCAGCGGTCCTTGATCGAAGCCGGTTCTCCCTCTTCGCCGTTGGCGACGGCGACGGTGCCGCCCGCGCGGCTGCCGTTATCGCGAACCGTGCGCAACTTCACCGCGAGCGGGAAGGCCGCGCCGCCGCGACCGACCAGCCCGCTGGACTCGACCTCGCTCAGCAGTTCGTCGGCGTCGGTCAGTGGCCGATAGCCCCCCCGTGCCCGGTACGCCGCGAGGCCCTCGCGGGTTTGGGGCTGCTCGCCCAGCAGCCTCGGCGGGCAGCCCGGCGCGGTCGCCACGGTGATCGGTCCGGCCTGGGTGGTCATCTGGCTGGTGTTCATGAACTAGCTCGCCGACCCTGCAGTTACGCTTTCGCGCATGCGGACTGCCGTGGTGCGCGTCAACATCGACCCTGAGGGACGATTCACGCATGCGCGGCTACGAGAGGGCATGGTGGTCCTCCTTAGGCTCGTCGGCGAGGCGGGCGTCGACATAGTGGCATGCGAGCTCACGTCGATGCCGACCAGTCGCCGAGAGGTGGAATTGCTCATCGCTGCCGAAGACGCCGACACGGCCAAGCGCACGGCAATCGAGATGTGCACCAAGGCCTTTGGCGGCACGGCGTTGCCCGGTGTGGTGACCTTTGTCAGCAGGGGAACCGACGACGACGCGCACGGTGTGTTGGCGGGCTTCGGGCTCACCGGCGACATCATCCGGGCACCGGGCGACGACGGCTACGACATCGTCCACGTGACGCTGCGGGAGGAAGACCTGGACCGCATCCCCGAGAGCCGGGTCCACACAGCCCTGGAGGCCTCGCTCAACTGCGAGGTCCACATTCACACGCGGTAAATGCATTAGCGCCCTAGGAATTCGAGGATCGCCGGGGCCGCCTTCACCCAGGTGTCGAACATGTTGAAGTGCTTCACCTTGCCCGCCGCGCGCTCTTCGGACGCACGCTCCCACGCGTCCTCCGGCCACGGCGGGTCGATCAACTTCGATCCCTTGATCAGGCAGCTGACTTCCAGCGACGTCCGTTTGGGGTGGTCCATGTCGTTCTCGCCGCCACGAATGATCAACGTGGGGACCTTTATGCGATCGAACATTTCGTCCTCGACGCCCGGAATCGTCTGTCCCGGCTTGGAAACGAACGCGTTGAGCCAGCGCAGCATCACCTTGAGGAACTCGTCGGAGTCGAAGTCGAGGAACCGCTGCTTGTTGGCCGGGTTATCGTCGATGCGGTCGCGCCATTCCTGCACCTTCACAACGCCGTCCATTCCGGTGCCCCGCACCGCAAGAATGCTGGGGATGATGTAGAAGGAACCGAGCACGAAGGTGCCGTAGATGCCGCCGACGATGTTCCACACCACGAGCTTGGTGACCATTTCGGGGTAGAGCATCGTGGTGAGCATGGAATCCCTTGCCCCACCGGAGCCTCCGGCGAGGATGCAGTGCTCGAAGCCCAACCCGGTGACCAGCTTGTGCAGCGTCTCGGCGCGCATGTGGGATTCGCTCTGTCCGTAGAACTGCACGTCTGACGCGCCGCAGTTGGGCCGGTCCCACAGCAGCACCCGGTAGCCGCCGGCGGCCAGGGCATCGGCCAGCGGACGCAGGCCCTCAATTTCCTTACTGAACCGCCCGCCCGGCGTCAGGGCAATGAGATCGCCGGAATCACCGAGGATTTCGTAGACGACATTGCCACCATTCACGTCGATAGACGCCACGCGATTCTCCTGTTGTGTTAGGCCATCACCAGAACGTCGTTGCCAACGACACGCACCGGGTAGGTGCGGATGCTCCACTCGGGTTTGACCGCGGTCGTGCCGGTCGCCAGCTCGAAACCCCATTGATGCCAAGGGCAGTAGATGTACTCAAGGTCCCGCACCATAACCGCGTCGCCCGCGGCCGTCTCGTCCACGACGGTGCGGCCGCGGGCCCGCCCCGAGCACAGCGGGCCGCCCTGGTGCGGACAATAATTCGCGATGGCGTAGAGGATCCCGTTCACGTTGTACACACCCACGCCGTGCCGTCCGATCGGCACCAGTTTGTGCTTGCCCGGGGGAATCTCGTCGACGGTCGCAACGATGTGCTCGCGGCCCTGTGCGAGGCGAGGCTGGGGCCGCTCGGTGGCTGCCCCGCTCTCTTCAGAGCTCAACTCAGAGCACCCGGACTTGACCCTCGAGGACGGGAACCGTCTCCGGAAGGTGATAGGTCGCGATGCCGTTCTTGTACATGATCGCTTCGCGCGCGGCCTTGGGCAGATGCTTGACCACCCAGCGCGGGTCATCGAACGTCCAGTGCGGGTAGTCGGACGAGTACAGGAGAATCTTGTCGCACTCCATCCACTCCATCGCGCGGGTCAACTCCGTCTTGTCCTCGGGGTAGTCCAGCGGCTGCGTGGTGAACTTGATGTGGTCCTTGACGTAATCGGACGGCTTGCGCTTGATCTCCACCCGTGACTTGCGCGCCTCGTAGATCGAGTCCATCCGCCACATGAGCGGCAGGATCCAGCTGAAGGCGTGCTCAACGAAGACGATCCGCAACGTCGGGAAGCGGTCGAAGACGCCGTCGAAGATCAGGCTCATTACCTGGTTCGCCGCCAGCAGCGAGTAGGTCACCATGAAGTCGTGGTTGTAGCTGGGGAAGCCCACCGGCGGCGTCGGCAGCAGTTCGTAGGTGCCGCGCGAGAGGTGGCAGCTGACGGTGATGTCGTGCTTGGTGGCGGCCGCCCAGATGGGGTCGTACTTCGGGTGGCCCCATGACGGTCTCGGCTCGGCTTTGATCAGAATCTGGGCCATATAAGGGTGCCCCGCCCACTTCTCGATCTGTTCGACGGCGCCTTCGGGGTCCTCGATGGCAACGCAGATCGACCCGCGCCAGCGCTCGTGCCAGTTGTTGTGGCTGTCCAGCCAGTGATTGTTCTGCCAATCGTTGAGCGCGCTCGAATATGCCTGGTTGGCTTCCGTTAGACGCGGCGTGCGGCCGGCGGGCTCCAGAATCGCGATGTCCGAGCCAGCCTCCATGATCAGCTGGCGGAACGCCATGTCCGGGTCGCTGCCCGGGAACTCGCCGTCCGGCGGAAAGGTGTCGGTGCGCATCGCGAAGGCGTGCGCGTAGTCGGGGGCGTCGTAGTAGATCAGCTCGCCGATCTTGTGGTCGCGGAAGAACTTGCTGCGCCACGGCTCGGGGATGTACGGGGTGATCTCGCCGCGCTTGGGCACCGGGTGGACATCCGAGTCGACGCACCGGACGGCGATGCGCTCCTTGGCGGGAACTCGTTCCTGCGTGTGGGTCAATGTCATTTCGACCTCCTCAGCCTTCCCTGACTTCTATTCTGCGGCTAGCCCGCCGCGAGGTCGACAGAAATGTCGATTCCGTACAGGCTGGCCGCGTTGCGCCAGCAAATCTTCTCGCGCTGCTCGGCCGACAGTGCCTTCGGCAGCGTATGGATGTCGCCGCACTGCCAGTGCGGATAGCTGGAGCCGAACATCACCATGTCCTCTTTGCCGGTGAAGCCCAACCACTCGCCGGCGAACTCGACGTCGCCGGGGCCGTCCAGGCTGCCCTGGACGAAGTACACATGTCCGGGCAGGTAATCGCTGGGGATCCGGGGCGCCCATGGCGTCTGTTCGAGGTGCGGACGGCCGAAGGTGTCCATGCGCCAGATGAACGGCGTCACGAAGTCCGCGGCGCCGTCGGCCCAGACGAACTTGAGGCCGGGCCAGCGCTCGAACACGCCCTCGGCGATCATGTTCATCAGGTGGTACAGGTAATTCAGCGCCATGAAGCTGAGGTACTGCTCGTAGGTGAGCGTGTTGCCGGACGGGGTCGGGGGAAAGCCGATGCCCTCGCCGGTTTCGATGTGCACCGCCACCGGGAGATTGGCGTCGGCGGCGGCCTCCCAGAGCGGCCAGAACTGCGGCTTGCCGTACAGCTCGCGGGATTGCAATGGGACGGCGATCTGAACCACCCGCGGGTGTCCGCGCCATTTCTCGATCTCGCGCACGGCGCCGACGATGTCGTCGGGGTTCACCCGGATGGTGCCGCGGAACCTGTCACCGAAATGGGCAGACTCCAGCCACTTCGACACCATCATCTCGTTGTGCGCCGCGTGCAGGGCGCTGCCCAGGTGCCGGTCCGGCATGATGCCGCGCCCCATCGGGTGCAGCACCGCCACGTCGACCCCGCGCTTCGTAAACAGTTCGTTGCCAACGAATTCCGGATCCGAGCCCGGGTATTGACGGTCCGGTCCCTCGGTGTTCGGCGCGTACTCACCGCCGGGCGCCCCATACCAGTCCATCTCGTAGTCGGGGAAACCGCGACTCTTGAACGGCTCACGCAAAACCGAGCGCAGCTCTTTATTGGACGAGAAAAAGATGTGCACGCTGGCATCGATCAGCGGCGTGCGCGTCCCGTCCGGGTGTTCTATCACCTAAACCACCCTTCGCGGCGTCGAATGCGGGCCATACGCTAGCCAATCTAACATTCCCATTCATCGCCAATCAACAGGTTTCCGGTAAGCATTTCGATTAAACATCGCACCTGCTAGCGGTCACAATTGCGGGTAGCGCGTGTAAGCGTTGTTCTTCGTTATCGATAATATCATTCTCGCCCGCGATGGCTACCCGTCAGACGGGGTAGGTGACGCTAGTCGCTGAACGGCTTGGCCGACAATGACGCCGGCGGCTTCTTCGATCGGTTTGATCACCGACGTGAAGTCGGAATCGGGACCCTGATCGCGCGTAGCGACTTCCCACAGCCGGCCGACGGCCTCGGCGACTTCGACAGGCACGCCAAGCGCTTTCGCCTCGTCGAGATACAGCCGCACATCCTTGACCATCAACCCGGTGGCAAAGCCGTAGTCGAACGTGCGGGGAAGGATCGCGCGGGGAAACTTGTCGCGGCTCGCGCTCGTCCCGCCGGAGCCGGCGTTGAGCACATCGATCATCACACCCGCGTCCAAGCCAGACTTGACACCCATGACGACGACTTCCGCTGTCGCGGCCAAGACGGTGGCCGCCAAGATGTTGTTGGCCAGCTTCATTGTCTGTGCCGCGCCGGGCTTCTCGCCGATGTAAAAGGGATTCCCGATGGTCTCGAGTATCGGCTGCACGACCTCGAATTCGCTACGAGGGCCCGGACACCATTACCGCGAGTGTACCCTTCTGGGCTCCGGTGACGCCGCCGCTGACCGGGCTGTCGATCGCAACGATGTTCCGTTGGGCCAGCAGGCCATGGATTTGCACCGCCGTTCGGCTGCCGACCGTCGACAGGTCGATATAGCGCTTGACCCGCGAGCCCTCGATCACGCCGCCGGCGCCGGCTGCGACGCTCAGTGCGACATCAGGGGAGGGCAGGCTGGCCAGTACTGTCTCCGCGGCGTCGGCGACCTCCTTGGGAGATGACGCCGCCCGTGCCCCAAGCGCGACGACGCCATCAAGCGCTTCTGCGCGGGTGTCGAATGCGACGACGTGATGATCCGCCTGTATGAGCCGCCGCGCCATGGGTAAACCCATGTTGCCCAGGCCGATAAATCCGATGTCCACCATCGTCTGACTAGCCCTGGTCTAGTTCGGTGAACGCTTCCCGGGCGATGCGAAAGCTGTCGACCGCCGCCGGCACGCCAGCGTAGATGGCAACCTGCAGGAAGATCTCGCGAATCTCATCGCGAGTGACGCCGTTCGTCAGCGCCGCCTTGATGTGGGTGCGCAATTCATTCGGCCGGTTCAGCACCGAAATCATGGCCAAATTGAGCATGCTGCGGGTCTTCAGCGCCAGCCCGTCGCGACCCCACACCGCACCCCAGCAATACTCGGTCACAAGATCCTGAAGGGGCTTGGTGAAGTCGTCCGCGTCCGCCAGAGCCTTATTGACATATGCCTCGCCAAGGACGGCGGACCGTATTTCCAACCCCTTGTCATACGTTCGTTGGTCCAATCCTCGACTCCCTTCACAACAACGATTCCTCGGAGGCGAGCCCGGCCCGGCTATGAGCGGCTTCGGCGCTGCAGGCGGCCAAGCGCGCAAATTTACAAGTAAGCACCGCTGTATATTTCTGTCAAGCCTGGCGCGTGAGCCGTAAAGTCGGTCCCCAAATGACACTGCCGGATCTAGTCCTCGTTCACGGTGGTGCTCACGCTGCCGACTGCTGGGATCTGACGATCGCCGAATTAGCCTGCCAGGAACCAAAATTGCGCGTCCTGGCGGTCGACCTCCCTGGCCGCGGGCGCAAGCCCGCGGATCTGGCGACGATCACCCTGACGGCTTGGGTGGACTCGGTGATCGCCGACGTCGAAGAGGCGGGCTTCCGCGATGTCATCGTCGTCGGACACTCAATGGCGGGGCTCACCGTTCCCGGTGTGGTGACCAGGCTCGGCCCGTCCCGAGTGCGCGAGCTGATCATGGCGGCGGCATTCGTTCCGCCCCAGGGATTATCGGTGGTGGACGTGCTGAGAGGGCCACTGGCCCCGCTGGCGCGGGTGGGAGCGCGGGTCAACATGCCGTTCGCAATACCTACTGCCGCAGCACGATTCGCGTTCTTCAATGGGATGCCCCGAGACCAGCGCGCCTTCGCGTTGGCGCGGATCTATGCGGAGTCGCCACGAGTGATCGTCGAGGCCGTAGATCGCCGCGGCTTACCCGACGAGGTGCCCAGGACCTGGATCATGACCTTGCGGGACCGTGCCCTGTCATTGCGACAGCAGCACGGTTGCATCGAGGCGCTCGGTGGCGTCGACACCTTGATCTGCATCGACACCTGCCATGACCTCATGTACAGCGAGCCCCGGTGGCTGGCCGAGGTACTGATCGAACGGTGCCGGTATCGGGCTCAGCGCCCCGACTAGCGGCCAGACAGATCCGCTCGCAGGCCCCAGCGAGATTGTCACTGTGCTATTAAGAGAATACTATTCTCACAGCACGTTAACTGATCTAAGGAGCTGGCCGGGATGCTGCTGGAATTCGACGCCGATCAGCGGCTTTGGCAGGAAACGGTGCGCGATGCCGTCGGTAAGCAGTGCCCGCCGGCGCTGGTCCGCGGTGTCGCCGAAGACGGCGTGGACCCAACCCCGATCTGGAACGCCTACGTGGAACACGGCTGGACCGAGATGAACGATCCGGAGAACTGCCGTCGAGCTGGCCATCGTGCTGGAAGAGCTGGGCCGCGCGACCGATCCGACTCCGTTTCTGGCGACGATGAGCCAGTTCGCGCCGTTGGCCGCCGATCGGTTTGACTCGCAGGCATCCGGAACGGCCGTCTACACCGGGGTGACAGCGCACCGGGATGGCGATGCGTGGGTGTTGGACGGCACGGCGAAGCATGTGCTGGACGGCGATCGGGCCGAGTGGCTGGCGGTGGTGACCGACGCCGCGGTGTTCATCGTCAGCGCCGAAGAGGTGGCCGGGCAGATGTCGCGGCGACGCAGTTCGGTGTTCGACCCGGTGTTGCATGTCGCCGATTTGACGTTCGACGCGGTCCGGTTGCCCGACACGGCGCGAATCAGCGTTGACGTCGAGCGGGCGCGTCATATCGCGCTGATGGGGATGGCGATGACGATGGTTGGTGCCTGCCAACGGATTCTGGATCTGGTCCTCGACCATGTGCGCAGCCGACACCAGTTCGGGGTGCCGATCGGCTCGTTCCAGGCGGTGCAGCACAAGGCCGTCGACATGCACGTCGCGGTGGAGCGGGCGCGGGCACTGGCCTATTACTCGGCGTTGACGATAGCCGGCGACGACCCGCGTCGCCGGCTGGCGGCCGCCATGGCGAAAGCCGCTGCGGGCGAGTGCCAGTCGCTGGTGTTCCGCCATGGCCTGCAACTGTTCGGCGCGATGGGCTTCACCTGGGAGAACGACCTGCAGTTCGCCCTGAAGCGGGCGAAGGCCGGCGAGCTCATGCTTGGCGGCGCCGTCCAGCATCGGGCGATGATCACCGAGGAGTACCGTGCAGCTCACCTTTGATCCAGATGTCGAGGCGTTCCGTGCCGAGTTTGTCGCTTTCCTCGACGAGCATGTGCCTGCCGCCGCGGCCGAGGCGTTGGAGCGGCCGAAGTCGGTGTCGCACATGCCATCCTGGGCACGCCGCTGGCAACGGCTGCTGTTCGACAACGGCTGGCTGCTGCCCACTCAGCCGCCGGAGTTCGGTGGCCGCAACGCCACGGTGTTGCAGCAATACGTCTATCTGGACGAGCTGTGTCGGCGGCGGATCTACCACAGCTTCAACCCGCAGGGTGTGAATATTATTGCGGCATCGCTGATTTCGTTCGGCAGTGACGAGCAGAAGCAACGTTGGGCGGTGCCGATTTTGCGGGCCGAGATCACCGCGTCATTGGGGATGAGTGAGCCCAGTGCCGGTTCGGACCTGGCGTCGCTGCGCACGAAGGCGGCTCGTGACGGCGATGACTTCGTGGTCAACGGCCAGAAGGTCTGGACATCAGGCGCACACGACGCCGACGTGCTGCTGACGTTTGTGCGGACCGATCCAGATGCGCCGAAGCACAAGGGGATTAGCGTGCTGCTGATCCCGACCGATACGCCCGGCGTGGTGCGCCGGCCGTTCCCGTCCATCTGCGGGCAGGACGACCTGGACTTCAACGAGGTGTTCTTCACCGACGTGCGAGTGCCCGCCGAAAACCTGGTCGGGCCCCTAAATCAGGGCTGGCGGGTGGCCAACGGGTCGCTGGGTCACGAGCGCACGATGATGTGGCTGGGTTTCGCCGATCGGCTGGACAATGTCCTTGCCGACTTCCATCCCACGAACGCGCTCGAGCGCGACCAGTACGCCACTACGCTGATGGACTTTTCTGCACTGCGCCTGCTCGGCTCGGTGGCCCTGGCCCGCGCCGCTCGCGGGGAGGAGGATGTGCCGGCCCTATCGGTACTGAAATTACTTGGCTCCGAAGCCGAACGGCAGGCATGCGAAAATGCTTTGCACGCAGCAGGATCCGACGGGTTGATGCACCCCGCGCTGACCGGTTCATACGAGCCGATGAACCTCGACCACTACTTCGGTAGCTGGTTCGAGCGCTACGCTCGCAGCTTCTCCGGCACCATCGCCGGCGGCACCTCCGAGATCCAGCGCAACATCATCGCCCAGCGAGTGCTCGGATTGCCCACCGGCTGAACGGCATTACTCAGTCGATGACGGCGGCGTCCTTGCGTTCGGTGATGGGCAGGGCCAATTGCTGCTCGTCGCAGATCCGCTGCAGCTTCTCCAGGGTTTCGTCGAGACCCGCGCCAACACGGCGGCCGGGGGTGAATGTCGCCGGCAGGTGTCGCATGCCCTGGATGACACCGATGGTTTCGTAGTGCACCGTGCCGTCGGGGTCGCACTCGTAGTCCGGCATCCGGTCCAGCACCGCGGTGAGCATGGACTTGAACACCGTGCGGGCCACGTTTGAGCCGATGCAGCGGTGCACGCCGAGACCGAAGCTGAAGTGCCGGTTGCCCTTACGGTCGAGAACGATCTTGTTCGGGTCGGCGAACACGGACGGGTCGCGGTTGGCCATCGCCCAGGAGATCCACAGCCGCTCGCCCTCTTTGAACTGAGTGCCTTCGATCTCGACGTCGTCGGAGAAGGTCCGTCCGTCACCGGGCGCCGGCGTGAAGTACCGCAGGAATTCCTCGGTGGCCGGGTCAAGCAGGGTGGCGCGCTCGCGGCTGAGCCGCTCGCGCTCATCGGGGTGCTGCGAAAGCCACTCCATCGAATGGGCGGTCAGCGCGGTGGTGGTGTCGAACCCACCCCCGATGACTAATCCAAGGTTGCCCATGATCTCGAGGTCGGGTGCGGGCTCGCCATCGATCCGCAATTGAATGAGCCCGTTCACGATTCCCGGTCGCGGATTCTCCCGGATCTCGATCATGTTGTTCAGCAGATCCAGGCCCATCTGCCGATGCATGGCGACAATTTTGTCGATGTCCGGGGAGTGCTCCGGGGTGTACACCGAGGCATGCACCGGCTCGCTGTAGATCGCCCAATTCTTCAGTGGAATACCCAGCATCGCCAGCGTCAGCACCGCCGGCACGATGTTGGCCAGATCGTCGACGAAGTCGATGCGGCCGTCTTCGATCTTTTCGTCGAGGCACGCGCGGGTCACGTCGTCGATGAACGGCGCCCAGCGTTTGACCGCGGCCGGTGACAGGTAGGGGTTGAGCACGTTGCGGTAGACGCGGTGCTCGGGTTCGTCCATCTCCAGGATGCCGCCGCGCACGCCGCTGGCCCGCTTGGCCTTTCGGGATCGAAATGCCTTGGTAGCCACGACGTTCGCCATTGATGTCGTGATCGTTGGAGACGACGGGGCAGCGGGCCAACTCGAACACCGCCTGGCTGCCGCCGGCCACCCAGTGCCCGTCGTAGGTGTCGGTCCACGCGACCGGGCACTTGGCGTGGATGTCCTCGGTGATCTTCTCGAACTGGGTTCGATATTCGGGGGTGTGCCGGTCGAAGTGATACCGGTTCTTCTTGCGATCGCTGTCGCTCACAATGTCGTCGACGCTCAAGGTGTTGACTCCGTAATCATGATGGCTTGTTCCGGGCAGGAGTGAGCGGCTTCCCGGACGACGTCTTCCTGGTCGGGCGGAACGTCTTCCGAGACTGCCGACGAATGGCCTTCGATATCGTCAAGCACAAAAGAATCCGGCGCGATCATCGAGCACAGCGTGTGCCCCTGGCAGCGATCCGAATCAACCCGAACTTTCACAACTTTCCCCTACGTGCGGTAGTCGTACCACTTGAGGTATCCGCCCGCGTCGACACGAAGCTGCATACCTGTCACATATCGGGCCTCGTCCGAGGCCAGCCACAGCACGGCATTACTGCACGGGTCGACGGCGATGATGTCGGCGCCTTCTTCGGCCAACCGCACAGCGTGACAGCGGCCCTGCCCGCGCGCCGCACCCGTGACAAATGCGATTTTTCCTTTTACCCGGCCTTCAGTCCGTCCCAACGAAGAATCCTCTCAGGTGTTTCGGCCGCCGTTGACGCCGAGTATCTGTCCGGTGATGTAGCCGGCTTCCTCGGACACCAGGAAGGCGCAGGCCGCGGCGATGTCTTCCGGCTTACCGATCCTGCGCACCGGCGTTGCTGCGATCGTCTTCTCGATGTCGCCGAGATTGCCGCGTTCCTCGGCGGCGCGCAGCATCGGGGTGTCGATGAAACCCGGCGGCACGGCGTTGACCGTGATGCCGTTCGGCCCGTACTCGAGGGCCAGCGATTTGGTCAGCCCGTTGACGGCGGATTTGGCCGCCACGTAGTGCGACATATACGGAGCACCGGAGTGGGTGCTCGACGAGGAGATGTTGACGATGCGACCCCAGCCGGCCTCCAGCATGTCGGGCAGCACCGCCTGGATCATGTGGAAGACCCCGTTGAGGTTGACGTCGATCAGCCGCTGCCAATCCGCGAACTCGATGTGGTTGAAACGTTTGAACCCGTCCAGGCCGGCGGCGTTGACCAGAACGGTGACCGGGCCGAGTTGCTCGCGGACGGCTGAGAGCGCGGCGTCCACTTGCGAGCGATCGGTCACGTCGGCGGTGAAAGCGAATTGCGTCTCGGACGGCTTGAGATCGACGGTCGCGACTTGGTAGCCGTCCCGGCGGAGCCGCTCAGCGACAGCCAGGCCGATTCCGGAACCACCCCCGGTGACGACGGCTGTTGTCACGCGGACACCCCGGCAGAGAGGGTCTCAGGCACAAAGAATCTCCCTTCCAATTATGAGAACCTTACTCTCACGTTACAGCGGCTCGCAAGGAGGGCCAGAAACCACGTTTTTCCTGCGAAGATGCTGGCAATTCCGGACATCCGGACGTGTTCCGAGCATGGCAGTCTCGTTTCTTTCGTTTGGTTGAATTCTCGTACTCGGAATGTAAGATTCGCCCGGGATGAGAATGAAATTATCCACGTGTTTAGGAGACCGGTATGCCATCGCGGGACGCGGCCACCACCACCGTGGGTGATAGCCCACCGGCGGAGGGCGGGTCCGAGCCCAATGCTGACCGCCCCGTTCCGCGGGTGGCGTGATGGGGCCGCTGGAAGGCATCCGCGTTCTCGAGGTCGCCATGTACGGGTTCGTCCCATCGGCGGGCGCGGTGCTGGCCGAGTGGGGCGCGGACGTCGTCAAGGTCGAGCACGCGGTGACCGGTGACCCGCAGCGCGGTTTGCGGCAGACCGGCCTGTTGCGCGTCGAGGGCGATCCCAACCCGAACATCGAGCATGCCAACCGGCGCAAACGCAGCGTCGGCCTCGATATGTCGGTGCCAGAAGGCAAGGAAGTGCTCTACGAGTTGGCTCGCCGCTCGGACGTCTTCTTGACCAGCTTCCTGCCCGGACACCGGAAGAAGTTCGGCATCGACGTCGACGACATCCGCGCGGTCAACCCCAACATCATCTATGCCCGGGGCAGCGCGTTGGGCCCGCGCGGCGCGGAGTCCGAAAAGGGCGGCTACGACATGACCGCGTTCTGGTGTCGGGCCGGAACCGCTGCCACCATCACCCCGCCGGGGACGGAAGGCATGGTCGGTCCGCCCGGACCCGCCTACGGCGACACGATTTCAGGCACCAATCTCGCCGGCGGGATCGCGGCGGCGTTGCTCAAACGCGAACGCACCGGCGAACCGTCGATCGTCGACGTCTCGCTGCTGGGCAGCGGGCTCTGGTCGCTCGGACACACGGTGGCACTGACGGTGCATCTCGGGCAGCGGATGGAGGCGTTCCCGCCCGGCGTGCACGGCTCGCCGATCAACCCACTGGTGGGCCTCTATGCGACATCCGACGGCCGCTACATCTCCTTGGTGATGATGCAAGCCAGCAAGTTCTGGGCCGATGTGTGCCGCCACATCGACCAACCGGAACTGGCAGACGACCCGCGCTTCGACACCGACGAAAAGATCGCCGCCAATACCGGGGAGGCGGTGCAGATCCTCACCAAGGCGATCGGCACACGCACGCTCGCGGAGTGGAGTGAACGCTTTGCGACGCTGGCCGGGCCGTGGGCTCCGGTGCAGGACACCTTGCAGGCAGCCAACGACGCTCAGATCCGGGCGAACGAATATGTGGTGCAGGCAGGCGAACTCGAGCTGGTCGCCAACCCGGTGCAATTCGACGTTGCCGCACCGGAGTCCGGGCCGGCTCCCGGGTTCGCCGAGCAGACCGACGAAATCTTGATGGAGCTCGGATTGGACTGGGACCGCATCATCGAGCTCAAAACTATCGGTGCCGTCACTTAATTCGGAGGTCCCTCGGTTGTCAATTTTCACTCCCGCCGCATGCGGCATGAGGCATAATCGCCGGACGCTTCATAAAAGTGGGGATTGTCCAGCCCGCGTTGTCGGGTGCGCCAACTCACGCGAACGAGACGGAGCGACTGGCGTGAGGACGGTGGGCACTGATGGCGACTAAAGGGGCGGAACGCTGGTCCTCCGGAATCAGCTTGCCCGGTGGCTTGTCTGGCGCGATGCAGTCCGTCGGCGGCCTGTTCGCGATGTCGGCCGACGCGATCAGGTTTGTCTTCCGCAGACCGTTTCAAGCGCGGGAGTTCCTCGAGCAGTCCTGGTTTATCGCGCGTGTTGCGTTAGTTCCGACGTTGTTGGTGGCCATCCCGTTCACAGTTTTGGTGAGTTTCATTCTCAACATCTTGTTGCGCGAATTGGGCGCCGCGGATCTCAGTGGTGCGGGTGCGGCGTTCGGCGCGGTCACCCAGGTCGGCCCGCTGGTGACGGTGTTGATTGTGGCCGGCGCCGGTGCGACGGCGATGTGTGCGGACCTGGGCTCACGCACCATCCGCGAGGAGATCGACGCGATGGAGGTGCTGGGCATCAACCCGGTCCAGCGGTTGGTGACGCCCCGGATGCTTGCGGCCGGTCTGGTCGCGCTGTTGCTCAACAGCCTGGTCGTCATCATCGGGATCGTCGGCGGCTATGTGTTCTCGGTGTTCGTGCAGGACGTCAACCCGGGCGCGTTCGCCGCCGGGATCACACTGCTGACCGGTGTGCCCGAAGTAATCATCTCGTGCGTCAAGGCAGCGCTGTTCGGCATCATCGCGGGTTTGGTGGCGTGCTATCGCGGGCTGACAGTGTCGGGCGGGGGAGCCAAGGCGGTGGGCAACGCCGTCAACGAAACCGTGGTGTACGCGTTCATGGCGCTCTTTGTCATCAACGTGGTCGTCACCGCGGTCGGCATCCGATTCACGACGAAGTGATGGGACAGATGCCGTGACGTTGGTGAAGTCGTTAAGAGCGACCTACCCCCGAACATTCGGCGTGCTCGGGGCGTGGCGCCGACCCGTCGGCCTTTTGGGCTCGATCGGCGACCACACCGTGTTCTACGGCAGGGCGCTTGCCGGCATCCCTTTCGCGATCACCCGCTACGGGCGGGAGATTATCCGGCTGACCGCTGAAATCAGCATGGGCGCCGGAACATTGGCGATGATCGGTGGGACGGTCGTGATCGTCGGATTCCTGACGCTGGCCGCCGGCGGAACGCTCGCGGTGCAGGGCTATAGCTCGTTGGGCAATATCGGCATCGAGGCGCTGACCGGGTTCCTGGCGGCATTCATCAATGTCCGCCTTTCGGCGCCGGTGGTCGCCGGGATCGGCTTGGCGGCCACCTTCGGTGCCGGCGTGACCGCGCAATTGGGTGCGATGCGGATCAGCGAAGAAATCGATGCGCTGGAAGCAATGGCAATTCGGCCGATTTCGTATCTAGTCAGCACCAGGATCGTGGCCGGCATGCTCGCGATCACCCCGCTTTACAGCATTGCCGTCATTTTGTCGTTCCTGGCAAGCCAATTCACCACTGTTGTCCTGTTCGGCCAATCGGGTGGCCTGTATAACCACTACTTCGACACCTTCTTGAACCCCATCGACTTGTTGTGGTCCTTCTTGCAGGCCGTCTTGATGGCGCTCGCCGTGCTGTTGCTGCATACGTACTACGGGTATTTCGCGTCAGGTGGACCGGAGGGTGTCGGGGTGGCAACGGGCAATGCGGTCCGCACCTCGCTCATCGTCGTGGTATCGGTAACGCTGCTGATTTCGCTTTCGATCTACGGCTCGAACGGAAACTTCAACCTCTCGGGGTAAGGAAAGGATTCGATGGAACACACTGGGATACGCGCACTGACCGGTCTGGCGACCGTGGCTGTTATTGCCGCGATCGTCGCCGTCGCGGTGGGCTTGTTCCAGGGCAGCTTCACCGAAAGCGTCCCGGTTACCGTGCTTTCGTCGCGGGCAGGCCTGGTGATGAACCCGGACGCAAAGGTGAAGATGCGCGGCGTGCAAGTGGGTAAGGTCGATTCGATCGAGTCGCGGCCCAACGGTCAAGCGGTTCTGCACTTGGCGATGTATCCCTCCGATCTGCACCTGATTCCGGCCAATGTGCTCGTCGACCTCACCACGCCAACGGTTTTCGGCGCCAAGTACGTCGACCTGGTACCGCCGGCGCAACCGTCAGCGCAGTCCCTGCACGCCGGTCAGGTACTCGATAGCCAACACGTCACGGTCGAGATCAACACGGTGTTCCAGCACCTGACAGCGGTGCTGGGCACGCTCGACCCAGCGAAGCTCAACGAGACCCTTGGGGCTATCGGGCAGGCGCTCAGCGGCCGGGGAGAAAAGATCGGTCAGGCGTTCAGTGATCTGGATTCGTTTTTGGCAAAGTTCGATCCGAGCCTTCCCGCGCTGAGCCACGACATCGCGGTCTCGGCGCCGGTATTCAACGCTTACGCGGACGCGGCGCCGGACCTGGTGAAAACCGTTGCTAACTCGGTAAGGATCAGCCAGACGTTCGTCGACGAGCAACACAACCTGGACGCGCTGCTGGTTAGCGCGATCGGTCTGGCCGACGTCGGCAATGACCTCCTATCCGCCAACCGGAAGCCGTTGACGGATGTGCTACATCTACTGGTGCCAACCACTGATCTGACCAACGAGTACAACAAAGCGCTGTGGTGCGGTTTCGCGGGTCTCGCGGAAAGTAAGAAGTTTCCGCCGTTGTCGGACCCGAGCATCAATATCATCTCGAGTCTCACGTTCGGGGCCGAACGTTATCGGTATCCGACTAACCTGCCCAAGGTCGCGGCGACGGGCGGCCCGCAGTGCCTGGGCCTTCCGAAGCTCCCCTTCAACACCAATGCGAAGCTTCTCGTCGCAGATACCGGTGCCAACCCGGTGGGGTTCGGGAACCCGCAGTTGCTGATCAACTCCGATCTGCTCAAACAGCTGTTGTATGGGCCCATCGCCGGCCCGCCACGCAACTCCGCTCAGGTCGGAAACCCCGGATGAGGGGCTCACTGCGCGCGACGCTCATCAAGTTCGGTGTCTTCGCTGTCGTGATGGCGGTGCTGACCGCGTTTCTGTTCTTCATCTTCGGCCAGTACCGCACCGGTGCGGTAACCGGGTATTCGGCGGTCTTCAACGATGCGTCACGACTGAAGACCGGAGATTCGGTGCGGGTCGCCGGCATCCGGGTGGGCACCGTCAACGGCATCTCGCTGCAGCCGGACAAAAAGGTCGTGGTCAAATTCGACGCCGACCGTAGCGTCGTGCTCACCGACGGCACCAAGGCGGCAGTTCGCTATCTCAACCTGGTCGGTGACCGTTATCTCGACCTCGTCGACGGGCCGGGCTCGACCAGGCGGCTGCCGGCCGGGGGTCAGATTCCGGTGGGCCGCACCGCGCCGGCGCTTGACCTAGACCTGCTGCTCGGCGGACTGAAACCCGTTGTTCAGGGTTTGAATGCGAAGGATGTCAACGCGCTCTCGTCAGCGCTGTTGCAGGTATTCCAGGGCGAGGGCGGCACTCTTCAGTCGCTGTTCTCCAAGACGACGTCGTTCTCGAATGCATTGGGTGACAACGACCAAACGATCCAGCAATTGATCGAAAACCTGAACACCGTGGTGGCCACCCTCGACAAGGACGGCGGCAAGTTCTCCACCGCCATCGATCGCCTCCAGCGGCTGGTCACCGGACTGTCTGACGACCGTGACACCATCGCACCCGCCATCGACGCGTTGAGCAAGGGAACCGCCTCGCTGGCCGATCTGCTGGCCAACGCCAGGCCACCGCTGTCCGGCACCATCGAGCAGCTCAGTCGGCTGGCCCCGAATCTCGATCAAGACAAGGACCGCCTCGACGCCGCGCTTCAGAAGGCGCCAAAGAACTACCGCAAGCTGGTCCGACTCGGCGTATTCGGTGCCACCATCCCGTACTACATCTGCGAGTTCACGATTCGTGGCACGGATCTTTCGGGCAAGACAGTGGTGTCCCCCTGGTTTAGGTCCGAAGCAAAGAGGTGTCAGGAACCCTGATGTTGAGATATCGCGGAACTGGGCTGATTAAGGCGGGCTTCATCGGCGCCGTCTTGATTGTGCTGCTCATCCTGGTGGGTCTGTCGCCCGATCGGATTGTGTCGTTGGCGACGGCCGTCCGGTACCAGGCGTTGTTTTCCGAAGCCGGCGGTCTTGCGGTGGGCAACGCGGTGACGGTGTCGGGGATCAAAGTCGGCACGGTGTCGGATGTGTCGTTGCGCAACGGCGATGCTCTGGTCACGTTCACGATGAAAGGCAATGTTCCACTCGGAACGGACACCTCCGCGCACATTCGCACCGGCACACTGCTGGGCGAGCGGGTGCTGACCTTGGAGTCGGCCGGCACGGGAATGATGCATCCGCTGGATGTCATCCCGATATCCCGCACCTCCTCGCCGTACTCGCTGACCGAGGCGGTCAGCGACTTCACGTCGTACGCCGGCGATACAAACACCGCGACCTTGAACCAGTCACTCGACACGCTGTCGGCGACGCTCAACCAGATCGCCCCACAGTTGGGGCCCACTTTCGACGCGGTCACCCGGTTATCGCGAAGCCTCAACAGCCGCAACACGTCCCTGGGCCAGCTATTCAAGAGTGCCAGCGATGTCACCGGAATCCTGTCCGAACGCAGCCAACAGGTCAACAAGCTCATCCTCAACTCCGACGATCTGCTTCAGGTCTTGGTGACGCGCCGACAAGAGATCGTCACGCTTCTGGCCAACACGTCGACGGTGGCCAAACAGCTGTCCGGATTGGTGCACGACAACGAAAGCAAGTTGGCGCCCACGCTGGAGAAGCTGAATTCGGTGACCGCGGTGCTGGAAAAGAACCGCGACAACATCAACAAAGCTTTACCCGGGCTCAAGAAATTTGAGATCACGACGGGCGAGGCTATCGCCAGCATGTACGCCTACTCGGCGTTCGTCCCGAACTTCAATATCCCGCAACTCTGGCAACCGTTCATGGATTACCTCTGGGGATTCCGCACCTTCGACACCGCGCGCGGTCCGGGCTTCCCGTCACAGGTACCTCGGGCGCTGGAGCAGTACCCATACAACGGTATTCCGCCGTGCCCTCGCTGTACGTTGGGCGGACGGATCGGAGGATCACAATGATCTCCCGGATGCCGCGGGTCCCGCGTAACAGGCTCACCGCCATCGCGGCGGCCGTCCTGGCCGGGCTCATTCTCGCCGGGACCGCACTGATTGTGCGTGATGTGTTCTTTGGTCAGAAGACCATAACCGCCTACTTCACCACCGCCACCGCGATTTACCCGGGGGATCAGGTGCGGGTCTCCGGTGTCAAGGTCGGCACGATCAAGACCATCCAGCCCGAGGGCAAGCAGGCCAAGATGACCCTCAAGGTCGACCACGACGTGCCGATTCCGGCGGACGCGAAAGCGGTCATCGTCACCCAGAATTTGGTGGCTGCCCGCTATGTCCAACTCACGCCCGCCTACCGGAGTAGCGGCCCGGTCATGGCTGACGGGGCGGTGATACCGCTGGAACGCACGGCCGTGCCTATCGAGTGGGACGAGGTCAAAACCCAATTAATGCGGCTGGCAACGGATTTGGGTCCCAACAGCAAGGTGTCGACGCCGTCGATCGCGCGGTTCGTCGACAGCGCCGCCAATGCACTACAGGGCAATGGCGAAAAGCTGCGGCAAACACTCGCTCAACTGTCAGGGGTGGGACGCATCCTCGCCAACGGCAGCGGCAACATCGTCGACATCATCAAGAATCTGCAGACCTTCGTCACCGCACTGCGCGACAGCAACGTCCAGATCGTGCAGTTCAACGACCGGCTGGCCACACTCACCAGCGTGGTCAACGACAGCAGATCCGACCTGGATGCGGCGCTAACCGATCTGTCGACGGCAGTAGGTGAAGTGCAGCGATTCATCGCCGAAACCCGCGACCAAACCAGTGAACAGATTGCCCGATTGGGCGATGCCATCCAGCCTCTCGTCGACCAGCACATGGTGCTGGAGAACATCTTGCACGGCGCTCCGAACGCGCTCAGCAACTTCTTCAACGACTACAACGCCGACACCGGAACTATCGTGGGCGGGTTCGGGATCGTGGACTTCGCGAATCCCACGCAGACGGGTGCGATCATTTCCCCCGCGGGGCTGCCGGTGCCCGGCTGCGGGATGACCGAAGCCATCGAGAACGTCACCGCGACCGAATCGGGCAAGCTGTGCGCGCTGTTCATCGGTCCCGGGTTGCGGCTGCTGAACTACAATAGTTCGCCGTTCCCAATCAATCCATTCATTCAGAAGTCGATGGACCCGGCCAACGTGGTCTACAGCGAACCGCGCCTGGCACCCGGCGGCGAGGGTCCGAAGCCTGGACCGCCCGAGATCCCGCCCGCGGTGTCGGCGTACACGGGGCTGCCGGGTGATCCCGTTCCGGCCGGCCTCCCTCCGTCAGTACCGTTTGGCCGGATACCGGGCGCGGCGATGCCACTGCCGCCGCCGCCGTCGACGCCAGCGCCCCCGCCACCCCTGCTGCCAGCGGAAGGGACACACCCATGATGGGCCGACTGCCGGTCCGCCGGGTACTTGCCATCGGCTCCTGCGTGGTGCTGACCGCCACCGGGTGCGCCTTCCACGGCCTCAACTCGCTACCGTTGCCCGGCGCGGTGGGGCGCGGAGCGGGCGCCGACATCTATCACGTCGAGCTCGCGAACGTCCTGACGATGGAGTCGAATTCGCCGGTGATGATGGACGACGTCGTGGTCGGCAGCGTGGGCCCGATGACGGTGAAAGACTGGCACGCCGACGTCGAGATCTCGGTGAAGCGCGGTGTCGTCATCCCGGCCAACGTGGTGGCCAGCGTCGGCCAGACCAGCCTGCTGGGATCCATGCATGTGGAGCTCAACCCGCCGCTTGGCCAACCCGGTACCGGACGGCTGCGCCCGGGCGCCACCATCCCGCTGAATCGGTCGTCGACCTATCCCTCGACGGAGCAAACCCTGTCGTCGCTGGCGCTCGTCGTCAACGGTGGGGGGCTGGGGCAGATCGGAGAGATCATCCACAATTTCAGCGCCGCGCTGTCCGGGCGTGAGGGCGCTGTTCGCGATTTGCTTAATCGGTTCGACACTTTCGTGGGGACACTGGACCAGCAGCGGGACAACATCGTTACGTCGATCCAGGCGTTGAACCGGCTTGCCGAGACATTCGCAAGACAGCGCGACGTTCTCACCGAGGCGCTGCGCAAGGTACCGCCCGCGCTCGAGGTATTTATCAAGGAGCGGCCCCGCTTGACCGCCGCTTTGGATCACCTGCGGGTGTTCAGCAACACCGCCACCGGGCTGATCAACGACACTCAGGCCGACTTGGTCAAGAATCTGAAAAACCTGGAGCCGACAATCCGCGCGCTCGCCGACGTCGGACCGGGGCTTGACGCGGCGCTCGCGTACGCGACGGTTTTCCCGTTCACCCAGAACTTCGTCGACCGAGCCGTTCGAGGTGACTACTTCAACCTGCATTTCCAGTTCGACATCACGATTCCCAAGCTCAAGAGTTCACTGTTTCTTGGGACCCACTGGGGACAACTAGGGGAAGAATTGGTACCCGCGCCCGGGGAACCGTATTACCTGAATTACACATATGATCCATTGCGCCCCGGCCCTGCACAGGCGCCTGGTCCCGTGGCGCCGCCGCTACCCGGCCCGCCGCAACCGCCGCAGCAGTCTCTCCAATTCAGCGCTCCGCTACCGGGACCCGCGGCTCCGCCCCCGGGGTTTGGTCCCCTACCGGGGCCCGCGGCGGCGCCGCCAGCCCCGGTGCCGGCCGGGCCGAATCCTGCTCCGCCACCGGGGATCCCGCCGGCGGGAGGGGGCGGATAGATGCTGACGCGTTTCGTCCGGATTCAGCTGGCGATTTTCGCGATCGTCGGGATCATCGGGATCATCGCGATGGTCCTCTTCTACATTCAAGCGCCGACCCTGCTCGGCATCGGTCGCATGACTGTCACCCTCGAGCTGCCGGCCACCGGCGGCCTGTACCGGTTCTCCAACGTGACCTACCGCGGAGTGCAGATCGGCAAGGTCACTGCGGTGGCGCTCACCGCGAACGGCGCCAAAGCGACGCTGTCGCTTGGCACCTCACCCAAGATCCCGGCGAACCTGCAAGCGGATGTGCTGAGCGTCTCCGCGGTGGGCGAGCAGTATGTGGACTTGCGGCCACGAACCGATTCGGCGCCGTATCTGCGCAACGGCTCGGTTATTGCGATGCGTGACACCACGATTCCGCAAGCGGTCGGACCGATGCTCGATCAGGTGAACGCCTTGATCAAAAGCCTTCCCAAAGACAAAATCGGCCAATTGCTCGACGAGTCGTTCCAAGCCTTCAACGGGGCAGGATACGATCTGGGATCGTTGTCCGACTCGACCTCGCGAATCTCCGCCGACGCCAACAGCGTCGTCGACCGCACGCGAACCCTCACCGAAGACACTGGGCCGCTGCTGGACTCGCAGGCGAAGACCGCCGACTCCGTTCGCACCTGGGCGCGTAGCCTAGCCGGGATTTCCGACGTGGTGGCGACCGACGATTCCCGGGTTCGCACAGTGCTGCAAAACGGTCCCGGCGCCGCGGACGAGGCATCGCGGCTCTTCGAGCAAATCAAACCGACGCTGCCGGTGCTGCTTGCCAACCTCACCACCATCGGGCAGATCGGCGTCACCTACCACCCCTCGCTGGAGCAGCTGCTGGTGCTGCTGCCGCCGTCCGATGCCTACATACAAACGGCAGCCTCGTTCAACCATCCCGACGGTTGGTCCAAGGGCGACTTCGCATTCACGGTCGACGATCCGCCCATTTGCACGGTCGGCTTCTTGCCGCCCAGCCAATGGCGATCCCCGTCCGACCTCAGTGACGTCGACACGCCCGACGGGTTGTACTGCAAACTGCCGCAGGATTCGCCGCTTGCGGTTCGCGGCGCCCGCAACTATCCCTGCATGGGACACCCCGGAAAGCGCGCGCCCACCGTCGAAATCTGCAACAGCGACAAGCCATACATGCCGCTGGCAATGCGCCAGCATGTCCTGGGCCCTTCCCCTCTGGATCCAAACCTGCTCGCTCAGGGCATACCACCCGACGACCGGGTCACCGCCGACCAAAGAATCTTCGGCCCGATCGAGGGAACGCCGCTGCCGCTAGGGGCCGTCCCGCGGGGAACACCCGCCGGGCCGCGAGGAGCAAATCCACCACCGGGCACGCTGGGCGCAGCCGCACCGCCGGCGCCGTCGTCGCTCTCGGCCAACATGTCGACGCAGGCCGCGGACTTTCCGCCGATAGCGCCACTCGACGTCCCCGCGCAGGGCGCGGCTGCCCCGGCGCCGGCCGCGGCGCCCTCACCGCCGGTGGGTCCGCCACCACCCGACACGGTCAATGGTGCACAGCCGCAGGCGCATCCAAGCTCGTTCGGGGCCAAGGCATCTCGACCCGCGCCGTCGGTCGCGGTTGCCCCGTACGATCCGCGTACCGGTCGTTATGTCGCTCCGGACGGGAAGTTGTACCAGCAGTCGGATCTGACAACCTCGACCGCGCCCAAGAAGTGGCAGGACTTATTTCCGACTTAAAGGTCCTACTGGCTAGTCAGCCAATCTTGTCCAGCCGCAGCGGCAGTTCGATACCAAGCCACTGGTTTTGCCCGCAGGCGCCGCTCGGGCCGATCGTCTTGTCCTTCCCGGCCAATACCGGCGACCCGATTTTGAATTCACCACTACCCTCGGGATCAACTGGATAGAAATAGTAGGTCTGCTGCCCGGTGAACGCGGTGCCGTCTTGGCAGCGCTCCCAATTCGGCACATCATGTTTGACGTACCACATGAGCCCGTCGACCATATAGACTGGCGCGCTCCAGCCCTGGTCGCTCCTCAGCGTGCCGTTGCATTCCTGAAAATTCGTGCACGTGGTGCTGATCTTCCATGTGGCGACGACTGTCGGCTCGTAGTTGTACTGATCATTGAGCTTGGCCCAATTGCCGTTTGACGTCGCGCGGTACGTGCCGTTGATCGCGACGTCGTCCTTCGTTGTTGCTCGGGCCGTGGATACCGGACCCAAAATGCTGAATACGTTGGCAGCCAACAGTATCGCGGTGGTGATCGTTCCAGCTGAACGCATCGTGTGCTCCTCGACGGGCATTAACCGACGATGCCCATGCGACTTTGACGACACCGGTAGCGGCGTTCTCGTGCGATGAGAATAGCACCGGCGCTATCGGCCGGGTAAGGGTTCGAACGAATGCCAGATACGGTCATCCGAATAGATCCAACTTCGAGATCAGCCAGGAACCGTTGACCTTCGCGAGCGTTATTCGCACGCTGCTGGGGGTTGCCAGGGGTTGTGCCTTGTCCTCAGCAGTAGTGGTGGTCTCGTTGAGGAACACGAGCACGACGGCTGAGTCCGGGTGCAGTTCTGATACGGCCGCCCGAACCACGGCGGCCGTCTGGGTTAGGTGCTTCCCTCGCACCGCCGGCGCGACGATTTCCTGAGTGAACTTGTTGTAATAGATCAGAAAGTCGCCGCTGAGGTCTGCCTTCGCGTTGGCGAAGTCACGGTCCAGGCTGTCGGAGGAGTACGACAACACCGCCACAGCACCGTCTGAAGCCGCCCGGATCGCTCGCTGGGCCGCAGCGTCATCGATCTGTCGATCCGGACGGTACTGAAAAAAGAACACACCGGCTGCAAGCCCCACTGCTGCAATTACCGAGGCCGCCAAGAGAATTGAACGCCAGTTTGTCACAAACCGGTCGGTCACCGGACTGATTGCGGCCATTCTGCTGGGACGCGCGTCGCCGGGTGAAGGAGTCGCCGTGCTGTCAGTCGGCGATTCTGGGCCCTCAAGTGCGGTCTCGGCACCATCGGACGGCGAGTCGTGCTCGGAAGTCATTGGACGAAATCGAGTTTCGACATCTTGAGCTGACCGCCGTCCCGATCGATATTGACACTGAGCCGCCAGAAGACCGGTGGCCGTTTCGATTTATCGGGGTTGGTGGTGTCGGATTTTGCGACTACCAGGACGACTGCCGAATTGTCGGTCATCGACTCCACTGCGACGTCTTCCACGGTGGCCTTGGTGGTGACCTTCGCATCCTGCGCGCTTTTAACCATGTAGGTGGACGTCGCTTCCAGCTGGCTCTTAAGCGCGCCCGTCGACGCGTCAATGCTGCGCTGCACATTTTCCTTTGCGTGGTCGGGATCAATCGACATCATCGTCTCGACGCCGTGCCGCGCCGCCGTGGCGAACTCCGCGGCGTGCCTGTGCTGACGCACGAGTGTGAAGTGCTGCCATGCCATGTAAGCGGTCGCCACGAGCGAGGCAGAGATGAGCACCGCCGCGGTGGCGATACCCACCGCTTTCCGTCCGGGGCGACGGAGCCAACTTGGCCACCAACGCCTCGATCGCGTGGGAGCCGGCACGGTCTCGTCGGCGTCGGCGTCGGCGTCGTCGACGGCTGCGGTGTCGGGTTGGTCGCCGGAACTGCCTTCGGCCTGCCGGCGCAGTTCCGCCGCGCGGGCACGGGCCGCCTCGGCGCGCGCCTCCGCGCGGGAGACCTCTTCTTCTGCTTCCGCTAGCGAGGCTGGAGCTTCGGTGGTCGCTGGGTCGGCGTCGGAATCGGTCACTGGCCCCTGGCTATCGCTGGCACGGAGAATCACATTATCACTTCAAAGTCGCTGGCCGGAGGGGCTGTGCGGACGTGCAATAAGCAGTACGTTGCTCGCCGCACGCGATCTTCTCCGAAGAGGAGAATTTTCTTATCGCCTATGCAAAACTATCTCGGTGCGTTTCATCGTGGCAGTGGTTGCCGCGCTGATCGGAGTCGGCGTGTTGATGCCGCCGACTGCTGCCGCCGGTCCGACTGTCTGCGACTATCCGGACTGCACCCCGGGCATCGCCCCGCACATGGTTCTCGGCGCACCGTGTGACAACACCACTTACTACGTGTTTGGGGTCACAGACTATTACACTTCTTTTTCCTCACAGCCCGGCCGGCTGATGTTCTGCGGCTCACCCCGCAGATATCAGCCACGGTGGTTCCGCTCACCTCCGATGGCGGGAATCAAGGAAGAAAACGCTGACTGCAAGCTGTGGCTGAACTACGTTGCGCAGTCGCCCGACGGGCTATTCCTGGTCTGCATAGCGCAGGCGGGCCAGACCTTCTGGACGCGGAGCGACACGTAAAAGTTATTGCCTGACAAACGCATTGCGCGGAATTGTTAACGGTAGGTCGACCGAACTCAGCAGTCCGGGTTCTGCGGCAACGACATAGGGCACCGCGTTGAGAACTCGCATCGCGGTGGCGACCATCGCGCCCGCGCCTGACGTCATTCCCGCGACTCCGGCCCGACGCGGATCCTTGAGCGTCGCCGCCAGCGTGCATTCGATGTCGGGATCGCCGGTGATCACGACACGGTAGGACAGATCGCCGATGCCGGTAGGCCAATCCGGCGCGACGTCGTGGGCCAGTCGGGTGACGTGTTCGATGACGATGGCCTCGCGGCCATCCACCACGCCGATGGCCTGCATCCGTATTGCGCCGCAGGTGCCCGCCTCCACGGTGCCCATCGCGACGTTCAACGTCCGGTTCGTCATTGCGCGATCGAAGCTTTCGCGTACCTCTTGGACTTCCACCCCGAGTGCATCGGCGATCAATCGGATCTGCCCCTGCCATTCGCCGGCGATCGCGCCTGGAAAGCTGATCCACGGTTGATAGTCGGGGGGCTGACCGAAGCCCAACGCGTTGCTCATGATGTCGGGAACTCCGTAGTCGTCGTACAACCCGATCTCGAACGCGTGAATCCTCTCGATCGACGACGACTGAGTCGACAGCGCCAGAGGCAAGTAGTCGGCGGCGAAGCCCGGCTCGATTCCCGATGCATAAAGCGAAGCGTGGCCCTGTTTGGCCGCCGCTACCAGTTGATCGCGCCACTGCGCGGGCTCGTAGGCGTGCGGATTGACCAGCCGCGTGGTGCTTGTCGTGACGACATTGATCCCGGCCTCGAGTAGCTTGACGTAGTCCGGGATGGCCAGCGCGTCGCGCTCGGGACCGCTGGCGGCGTAGATGACGCAGTCGGGTTTCAGGCCGATCAGCGCATCCGCGTCATTGGTGGCGGCAAGTCCGATCGGCTCACCGTTGGCCAGCTCGCCGGCGTCCTTTCCGACCTTCTCATCCGAGTGCACCCACACGCCCACGAGCACGATGTCGGGTCGACGTTGGATGGCGTGGATGGCGATCGATCCGATGCCGCCCGTCGCCCAGACCACCACACGTAAAGGGCTGTTCGCCATTTCGATCCTCTCTTACTAAGTGCTGAGGCTACCTAATTTTTGGTCCGTGATCGGGGTGGGTGGGCCAGACGCCTTCTTACCGAAAACATTGATATGTGGTATCGCGAACCTGGACAAAAGATCCAAAGAACAAATATTAGGTTGATAAGGTGCCCACACGCGGCGGTCCTCATACCGCCGGCCGGCACGAGAACAATGCGGGAGACGTGACCGATGTTCACGCTGAGGTTCGACATGCGAGCGCCCGATTGGGCCGCGCCCGCCACCGACCTGTATGCTGCGGCCATCGACATGTGCGCCTGGGCGGAGACCCGTGGTGCGATCCTCACCGTCCTGTCCGAGCACCATGGCGCCGACGACGGCCATCTGCCGACCCCGCTGATCTTGGCCTCGGCGATCGCCGCCAGAACCAAGCAGATGGCGATTCTCCTTGCCGCGGTGCCGATTCCACTCTGGGATCCGATACGGCTGGCCGAGGAGATGACGGTCTTGGATCTCATCAGCAGAGGCCGCGTGTCGTATGTCTTTGGTGTCGGTCATCGCAGCGAGGAGTACGACCATTTCGGCTTGGACATCACCACGCGTGGCCGAGTCGCCGACGAGATGCTGGCCGTGCTCGGCCGTCTGGTGCGAGGCGAACCTGTCGAGTATCACGGCCGCCGGGTTCGCGTCACCCCGTCGTGCGGGTCGGCGACGGGACCGCTGATGATGATCGCCGGCGGCAGCAAGGCGGCCGCTCGGCGCGCCGCCACGCACGGCCTCGGGTTCATCTCGCAGACCGATTCCCCGGATCTGCGGGAGTACTACGAATCGCAATGCCGGGCCGCCGGGCACGAGCCCGGCATCGTTCAGTTTCCGGTACCAGGCACTCCCACAACGGTTTTCGTCGCCGACGATGTAGATCGTGCGTGGGAGGTGCTGGGACCGCACCTGGTGCACGACGCCGTGACCGCCGCGTCGTACCGCCCGCACGACGACTCGGTGGGCAGCATCACTCGTGCCGACAACGTGACGGCCCTGCGGGAAGAGGAAGGTCCCTACCGGATATTCACCCCGGATGAGGCAACAGACTACATCCGCAGCGGGCGACCGCTGCCATTGCACCCGCTGTGCGGCGGCATTCCGCCCGCGGCGGCGTGGCACCATCTGGAGCTTGCGGCCGCGGCGACCGCGCGGGCGCGGTCCGAGTAGAGGAGAACGTCTGTGCCGTCTTCGGTGTCTGAACCCGCTCGTACCGTCGTATGGTCCACCGGGGGAGTCGGTGCGCACGCAATTGATGCGATCAGACGCCGCCCCGATATGAAACTGGTTGGCGTATGGGTGTATTCGCCGGACAAAGTTGGTAAGGACGCTGGCGAGTTGGCCGGTGGCGAACCGATCGGTGTGGCCGCAACCAACGACGCCGATGCGCTGATCGGGCTTGCGCCGGACTGCGTGGTCTATGCCGCGAGCGGACCCGAACGGGACGCGGCCGCGGTGCGCGACTACCTGCGGTTGCTGGAGGCCGGCATCAACGTCGTGTCGACGTCGTCGACCAGCCTGGTCTACCCGCCGTCGTACTTCGCCCCGGATTGGCGAAACCAACTCGAGGCGGCCGCCGCCGCCGGCCACGCGTCGTTGTATGTATCGGGCATCTTCCCCGGCTTCGCATCCGACCAGCTTGCGCTGCTGATGAGCACCCAGTCGAAGAACATTCGCAGCATCACGGCCAGCGAGGTCGCGCTGAATGACCACTACCCGGTCGCGGACGTGATGATGGACGGACTGGGCTTCGGTCGGCCGATGGACTTCGAACCGATGATGAAGACACCGGGTTTCATCGAGATGGCTTGGAAAGCACCGATATACCTGATGGCACAAGGCCTCGGCGTCGAGGTGGAGGAGATGCGGAGTTCCTTCGATCGGCAACCGACCGATCGCGAGATCGAGGTGGCATTCGGCACCATCCCGGCAGGCACCTGCGGCGCCGTCCGCACCCGCGCCGCAGGCGTGGTCAACGGCCGGGAAGCGATCGTGATCGAACACGTCATCCGGATGGCGCGCGACGTCGCACCCGACTGGCCGCAGTCGGAGTTCGACGCGACCTACCGGGTCGACATCGTCGGCGATCCTGACATCCACTGCGAGATGGCGCTCGGCGAGGCCGAAGGCCACGGCGCGGGCCGGGCCGCCATGGCGTCCACGGCCATGCGCGTCGTCAACGCGATCCCGTATGTCATCGACGCGGCGCCTGGGCTGCTGAGCTCGTTGGACATCCCAATGACCCTGCCGCGGCACGCTTTTGACTGAGCAGTTCACGGAAGTGTGCTTACTTGGGCTGGTTCGGCACGCCTGGGAACAACTGGCCCGGCGGTGCGGCGGTCACCCAACCGCCCAACTTCGTAACCAGATGGGGCGCAAAGACGGCACCGTATAGAACGTTTCCGATGACGACGACGGCGACGATGGACAGAATCGACGATCCAAGTCGACTCTTCGACCGCTTATCGGCCCACATCTCGATGACATTTCGTCCTTGCGCGTCGGTGCGACCGAGGAGATAGGTGAAGACCATCATCTGAATACCCATCGCCAGCGAGTCGTAGAGCGGGTACTGGTGAGTCGTTCCCTCACGTATCGCCAGGCCGGGAATCACCCGGCCGTAATAGAAGACGCCGAGCTTGGCTCCGAGAAACCCGTTGAAAAGAAGCGCCCAGCAGAAGCCGACGAGCAGGCCGACGGTCAATAGTGTTGTGGGCCTGCGCCAACCGAACTTCGCGCTCAACCATCGCCCCAGCCCGGCGCCTGTCACGGCCGGCAGCACGAAGTAGGAGATGTAGCCGACCGGGACGAACAGGGGTAATCCACCCCACGTCATGTTCAGCGGCCACCACGACGGCATGCGGGGAATAGCGGGCGGGAACTGCGCGTACATCGCCCAGTCGTAGGGCGCCTCGATCCACGAGAAAGAGATCGCCGAGATGCACAGCAGCAGTAAGGGGTGCAGGCGGCGCTGGCGAACGCAGAGATACACGCCAATCGCGGTGAACGCGGTGCCCCCGACGAGCGCGAAGTCACTGGCCGCCTGCATCACGGGTGTCATCTGCGCGCTCATTGATCGCGCCCGTGACTTGGACGTGCCTGCGGGTCGAAGCGCAGCACCACGCCGAAGATCAGGACGATCAGCCCGAACAGCGTGCCAAGCATGATCACGGCGCCCATGTCCGCACCCCTTTCGATCGGCACTCGACGTTTAGGATAGTGCATACTATCCTAAAGTCTATGCCCCAGCGATCTGCTTCCAGGCAGAGCACGCGAGAAATGCCGGCTACGGCGATCCGCCGGCCGCGTGGCGAACCGCGCAGACTCCTGCTCGACGCCGCCCGAACCCTGTTCGCCCGCCAGGACTACCGCAGCACCACGACACGGGAAATCGCGCAAGCGGCCGGCGTCACCGAACATCTGCTGTTCCGCAACTTCGGATCGAAGGCGGCGCTGTTCCGTGAGGCCCTCGTCCTGCCGTTTACCAACTTCGTCGACGAGTTCGGCCGGACCTGGCAGTCCGTCATCCCCGAGGAGACCGACGAGCAGGAGCTGACCCAGCTATTCGTCGGACAGCTCTATGACGTGTTCGTCAAACACCAGGGACTGCTGTTGACGCTGATGGCATCGGAGGCCCTGAGCGACGAGGAATTGGCTGACACCGGGATTGCCGACGTCAGGCGGGCTCTGCGGGTCCTGGGTCGAATCAGCGCCGAGGGCATGAACTTACGCGGGTTACGATCAGACCACCCCGACCTGCCGGCGCACTCGACGGTGGCGATGATCGCCGGCATGGCTGCGCTGCGGTCCACCTACTTCGGCACCAAGCCGCCGTCGAGGGAGGTGATCGTTGACGAACTCATCCAGGCAATCCTGCACGGCTTCCTGCACCGCAACGACTGAGCAGCCAACGCTGTACTGGAAGGGACGCGACAGACGATGACAGGCGCCAAAGCGGTCGAGTTGTATTACGACCCATACGATCCCGAAATCGACGACAACCCGTACCCGGTATGGAAGCGGATGCGCGAAGAAGCGCCGCTGTACTACAACGAAAAGTACAATTTCTATGCGTTGAGTCGCTACGACGACGTCGCGCGCGAACTGCCGAACTGGCAGACGTACCGATCCGGACGCGGCACCACCGCCGACATCTTGTTCAACAACATCGAGGTGCCGCCAGGCATCTTGCTGTTCGAGGATCCCCCGCTGCACGATCTGCACCGTCGCCTGCTGTCCCGCGTCTTCACTCCCCGGCGCATGCTTGCGGTGGAGTCGCTGGTGCGCGGATTCTGCATCAAAGAGTTGGACCCGCTAATTGGCTCTGGCGGTTTCGATTTCATCGCGGATCTCGGGGCGATGATGCCGATGCGGACCATCGGCTATCTCCTGGGCATACCCGCAGAGCATCAAGAAAGCATCCGAGATCGCAACGCCGCCTTCATCGACGTCGCCAAGGGGCGCGAGCCTGGCGAAGTCAGTCAGAAAATATTTGAAGGAACCATCGTGATGTTCGCCGAGTTCATCGACTGGCGGGCCGAGCATCCCTCCGATGATCTGATGACCGAGCTGCTTGCCGCCGAGATCGACGAACCCGACGGGACGCGGCGGCCGCTGTCACGCACCGAGGTGCTGTCCTACACCGCGATGATCGCCGGTGCCGGTAACGAAACAACGGCCCGGCTCATAGGTTTCATGGGCCAGCTGCTCTCGGATCACCCGGATCAACGGCGCGAGCTCGCCGCCGATCCGTCCCTGATCCCCGCCGCAGTCGAGGAGACGCTGCGCTACGAGCCACCGTCGCCGGTGCAGGCCCGCTACGTCGCTCAGGACGCCGAGCACTACGGCCGCGTCGTGCCGGAAGGGTCGTTCATGTTGCTGCTCAACGCTTCTGCCAACCGAGACGAACATCAGTTCCCAGATCCAGACCGCTTCGACATTCACCGTCGCGGCAGCCATCTGAGCTTCGGGCAGGGACTGCACTTCTGCCTCGGCTCGGCGCTGGCCCGGTTGGAAGCTCGGGTGGCCTTCGAAGAGGTACTCAAGCGCTGGCCGGACTGGGAAGTCGACTACGCCAACGCCGAACGCGCACACACCGCGAGCGTGCGCGGGTGGGCACGCTTGCCCGTCGTCACCGGATAAGGGAACGCAGTGTCGTACGAAAGCAGCGCCGAGCCAATCAAAATCGGTTACCTGATGGACTTTCTGCTGCCCGAGGTTTTCCGAAGACGTACTTCGAAGACCTGACGCAACCGGTCGACGGCCTGTCCAAGGGATCGGTCAAAGCGGTCATCGACGCCTCTGGCGCGCCGTGCGACGAGGGCCGTTTCAAAGTCCCCTGCATCACTGTGACGGGATCGGAGGAGGCACTCGGCGGATGGTTGTCCTCGTTCCCGATGGGTTCGCACATTGACGAGCCGATCTTCTGGTCCGCCCTGCTGGCCAAGGGCGGACATACCGAGGTCGGCGTGCTCAATGAGCAGCCCGGGTCGGTAGCGGTACGTGCGGTCCAGGTCCCGGGCTGATTCCAGCCCGCTGCGCGACGTCAGAACCGTATAGTCGGCGCAAGCCGCCCCGCGGCGAGGAACGGAGGCAACCCGTGAAGACCCCGAAGACCGTGGCAGTAGGCGTAGCGCTCACCGCAGCCGCGCTGGCTCTGGCGCCGAGCGCCGCAGCCGGGATGCTGATCGGCAACTACGAAGTCGAGACCACGCGGGATCCGGGTCACTCCTGGCTCTGGGAGGTCAGGAAGTGCCAGGTTGAGACTCCGGACTGCGTCCACGTGAACACCACACCGAGGCCCAACGGGCAAGCGGTGTCGTGGACCGGAGATGCACACCTCGCCAATGGTCGCTACACAATGGTCGTCGACACGACCGATGGTGTGCGCTGCACCGTGTACTTCCTGCCGTCGCACGACACCTATTCATGGGACGCGGCGACACTGAACGGCTCGGTGGACTCGACTTTCGACGCCGGCTGCGGCGGCGCACCGGGCGGGACCGTCTCGTATCCCTTCTCACTGGTGCGTTACTAGGACTGCGTCGCGTCCTCGCAGTGTGCGTCCAGGATCACTTGCTTGATGTCGGCCGTCCGGATCTTCTATCGCGACTGAGATCGATCCGCGCCTACGCTTGTGTCAGTTGGAAGCCCAACACCGTGGTAGCGCCGGTGTAATTCGATGGTGAACAAGACGATTGCTAGCCTCGCGAGAGCCTAGGCCTTGCGAGGTCGGCGGCGTTGGGTGTTCTCAACGCGAAGCGACAGGTTGCCGCGCCGCCGATGCCGCCGCTTGCGCCGGTGATGACGATCGTCCTACCCGGCACGGCTGGCTAACGCATGACAGCGGCGCAGTCGGTGCCGGTACTTAACGTCGCCGCAGTAAAGCTCAGGTGCAATTCGGACAGTCCGCGCAAGATATAGGTCGGCTCGTAGTTGTAGCGACGTTCGCGGGCCGGTCCGTGTTTGGTCTCGCTGATGTTGATTTCGGACATCCGATCCAGGAGGCGCTCGATCGAGACCCGGCCCTCGACCCGGGCCAGCGGTGCACCTGGACAGGAATGCACTCCGCGGGCGAACGCCATGTGTTCGCGGACGTTCTTGCGGTCGAGCTGGAACTCATGTGGATTGTCGAATCGGCGCGGATCACGGTTCGCGGCACCCGGTAACACCATCACGATGGTGCCCGCGGGGATGTCTACGCCGCCGACGGTGGCCGCCCTGCGGGCCAGCCGGGAGTCGCTTTTGACCGGACTCTCCATGCGCAGTGCTTCCTCGATGAATCCCGGGATCAGGCTGCGGTCATTGCGCAGCTTCTGCTGGATATCGCGTCGATCGCCGAGCGCCTGCAGCGCCGCGGACAGCAGCTTGGCGGTGGTCTCCTGTCCGGCGGCGAAAAGGAAAGTCGCTGAACGACTTACCTCGATCACCTCGGGCGTGGACCCGTCCGGGTACTTCGCCGTCGCCAACGAGGTCAGCACGTCGTCGCGGGGAGCGCTGCGCCGGTCTTCGATGTAGGAGCAGAACTTCTCATCGAGCCACTCCAGCGGGTTGATCCCGACCGACTCGTGATCGAGCGCTCCCACCCGCGCACCGGGACGATCTGCGCCCAAGACATGGCGGAACTGCTTGTGGTCTTCCTCGGGGACACCGAGCAGGTCGGCGATCACCAAAGTCGCAAAGGGCTTTGAATACTCGGCGATGAACTCGCACTCGCCGTTGCCGAGGAACTCGTCGATCTGGCGATCGGCCAGCTGCCACATGAATTCCTCGTTCTCCTTCAACCGGCTGGGTGTCAGCAACCGGCTCAGGATCGAGCGTGCGCGAGTGTGGTCCGGAGGATCCATGGTGACCATGTGCTCGTTCATCGGGAACTGACCGCGGTGCTGCTCGATCAGCGGCGTGAGGTCCTCGCCCTCGGGCTCGAACGGCAGCGGCGGGAACGGCCCGCCGAGCGCGACGCAGTTGGAAAATGTGTCGGGGTCCTTGTAGATCGCGTTGGCCTCTTCCCAGCCGGTGACCGCAACGACGTTGTGGTGAGGTAGCCGCAGCACCGGGTTTTGGCTGCGCAAGTAGTCGAAGTAGGGGTGCGGATCGGGAACCAGGGACGGGTCGGTGAAAAAGTCGATCGTTTCGAAGGTGGTCATGTTGTTACGGGCCTCCCGAGGCTGATTTACCCGTGGTTTCAGGGCGAGGCGTGGCGACGTCCTGATTCAAGATCGATAAAAGTGCTGAGCATCTGCTTAGCATGGCGCTAATGTCGTGGTCAAGGTCACGGCGTCGCGCGACGCGACGATCGGCATGTTCAGCAAACGATCGGCAGGAGTTGGGAGCCAGGCATGACTTCGGCGCGCAGAATCGGGGCACCCGACGCCAAGAACCACGGCGTGCTGCTCGACGCCGCCGAACAGTTGATGCTCGAAGAGGGTTATGCCGCAGTGACTTCCCGTCGTGTCGCGGAGAAGGCGGCGCTGAAGCCGCAGCTTGTCCACTACTACTTCCGCACCATGGACGATCTGTTCTTGGCGGCGTTCCGCCGCCGCGCCGAAGAAGGCCTTGAGGCACAAGCGCAGGTATTGCAGGCGCGGCAACCATTGTGGGCGCTGTGGCGGTTCAGCACCGATCCGGCGGCTACCGCGATCACCATGGAGTTCATCGCGCTGGCCAACCACCGCAAGGCTCTGAAGGCCGAGATTGCCTACTACGCGGAGCGTTTCCGCGAGGAGCAACAAAAGGCGCTGTCGACAGTTCTCGGTCGCTACGGCCCCGCGGCCGCCCAGGTGCCCCCGCTGGTGTGGTCGGTGTTGATGACCAGTGTCTCCCGGGTCCTGGTGATCGAGCAGGCGCTCGGCATGTCCGCCGGGCATGCCGAGACCGTCGAGTTCGTCGAGCGCTACCTCCACCGACTGGAGGGCGACCCCGAAAACTAACCGCCTCACCAGCTACGCAGCGAACAGAGCACGCCCTTGGCGCCGTCGTTCGAGACGACCACCTTCCCGTCGACGACGAGAGCACAGTGAAACATCGGCGTGCCCGGTTCGGTACCGGTGCTGACTGTGACCATGGCGTAGTCGTTGGGATCCGACAGCATCACTGTCGGCGAGACCCATGGGTGGCCCGGCGCGATGTCGGCTCGGACATGGGGCGTGTACTGGTAGGTGTTGTGGCTGTAATCGGAGAATTTCGCCGGCTGCTGGTCCAGGTAATAGATGTCGGCATAGATCGGACTGGCCGACGTGATGACGTAGGTGACCGGATGCATGACCGGATCATCCGCGCGTGACGGCGCGGCGAACGTTGTAGCGGTCACCACCATCGCCAGCATTGCGGCCAGCAGAGACCTACCGACTGTTCTCACATCGCACCTCCTACTTTGGCGCTGCGGTTCATCACCCGATCGGCGGCTTGCCAGTGGGCATCGCGAACCCATAGCCGCGCAAACGCATTCACGGCTTGCTCGGGGGAAACCCCGTCGATGACACGCTTGATCTCGCCGGCGGGACGGGCCGACAGGGCGCGGGCCACTCGTCGCCAGTCCTCGTCGAAGGTCGACCGCGGCAGCACCTGATCGATCAGTCCGATCCGCTCGGCGTCTGCGGCATCGAGCACGGTGCCGGTTCCGGCCAGCAGCAAAGCCCTGCTCTTGCCGACCAATTCGGCCAACCGCTCGGCGCCGCCCCAGGCCGGCATGATCTCCAGGGCCACCTGATTGAACCCGATCTTGATGTCGTCGGCGGCCAACCGGATGTCGGCGGCCACCGCGACCTCGGCGCCACCGCCGAGAGCGTGACCGTTCAATGCGGCGATCACCGGCGCGGGGAAGCTGGCCAGCCGGTCGCAGATCGATCGCATCCGCCAGGCCATCGCCGCCGCGTCTTCCTCGGTCCGGATTTTGCTGAGCTCTTTGAGGTCCCCGCCGGACACGAATGCCCGGTCACCGGCGCCGGTGATGGCAAGAGCGCTGGCTCCCTCAGCCGCGTCGAGCGCCTTCTCCAACTGGTCCATGGTGTCCAGCGAGATCGCGTTGCGCGCGTGCGGCCGGTCAATGGTCAGCACCGCAAGCCCCTGGTCGAACTCCACGTCCACCATGCGCCGCTTCCCATCGCGCGATATTGGCATTCTCCTCAGCGGAGAATAGCATCGCCCCTTGAGTCGAAAGACCTTTGCATGACCCTAACGTTTGCCGGTCGGAGCCCTGAGCCAATGCGCAATATTCCCGTTGAATTGGTCACCCGATATGAGGACGCGGGCTGGTGGACCCGCGAGACCCTCGGACAGGTCCTGGCCGGCGGGCTACACGCCGCTCCAGACGCGCGGTTTCGGGCGTATTCGGCGGTGCGGCCGTGGTCGGGGACATTCCGCGACGTCGAGCAGGTGGCCCGTCGGCTCGCGGCCGGGTTGCGCTCCCGCGGCGTCGCCGCCGGTGACGTGGTGGCATTCCAGTTGCCGAATTGGATGGAGGCCGCCGCGACGTTCTGGGCGGCGGCGTTCCTGGGAGCGGCGCTGGTGCCGATCGTGCATTTCTACGGCCGCAAGGAGTTGGCGCACATCCTGGCCGCCGCCAAGCCCCGTGTGTTCATCACCGCCGACGAGTTCGGCCGGATGACCTATCAGCCCGACCTGTGCGCGGAGATTCCGATCGTCGGCCTGGTCGGACGCGACTTCGACGATCTGCTCGCCGACGAACCGATGGCCGGCACCGTTGCCGCCGACCCCGCGGGACCCGCCCTGATCGCCTTCACCTCCGGCACGACCAGCGCGCCCAAGGGCGTCGTCCACAGCCATCGCAGCCTGGTCTTCGAGGCGCGTCAGCTCTCCGGCCAGATCCGGTCGATCGGCGACAACCAACTGACCGCGACACCGGTCGGCCACTTCATCGGGATGCTTGCCGCATTGCTGATCCCGGTCCTCAACGGCGGGTCGGTGCACCTGATCGACAACTGGGACCCGGGCGAGGTGCTGGCCTTGATGGACCGCGACGGCCTCACGCTTGGCGGCGGGCCACCTTATTTCGTGACCAGTCTGCTGGATCACCCCGATTGCACGCCCGCGCATCGGGCCCGGATCAAGACCCTCGGGCTGGGCGGGTCGACGGTGCCGGCGGCGGTGACTCGACGGCTCTCGGATCTGGGCATCATCGTGTTCCGGTCCTACGGCAGCAGCGAGCACCCGTCGATCACCGGCTCGACCCTGGACGCGCCGGAAGACAAACGCCTGCTCACCGACGGTTGTCCGATGCCTGGCGTGGAGATCCGGTTGGCCGCCGACGGCGAGATCATCAGCCGCGGCCCGGACCTGTTTCTGGGCTACACCGACGAGGCGCTGACCGCGGCCGCCTTCGACGACGACGGCTGGTATCGCACCGGGGACGTCGGCGTGCTGGATGCCGACGGCTACCTCACCATCACCGACCGCAAAGCCGACGTGATCATCCGCGGCGGGGAGAACATCAGCGCCGTGGAAGTCGAAGAGGTGCTGCTGGCAATGCCCGCAATCGCCGAGGCGGTGGTGGTCGCGGCCCCCGATACCGCGCTCGGCGAACGGGTCGCGGCCGTGCTGCGGCTCAAGCCGGAGCACGCAATGCCCACCCACGAGGAGGTTCGAGCGCATTTCGCCGACCGCGGCGTGGCTCGTCAGAAATGGCCGGAAGTTTTGCTCGAAGTCGCGGACTATCCGCGCACGCCAAGCGGCAAAGTGCAGAAGCGTCTGGTGCGTCAGGGCTTGGGAAAGACGTTGCGGTAGCCTCGCGGTGAGAATAGTATTCTCACAAATTGCGAAGGAGGATTTCATGGGCCAGTTGTCGCATCGGGAAGACGTCCCGTTTCCAATCTTTGACGCGGATAACCATCTCTACGAGCCGCCGGAAGCGCTGACCAAGTTCCTGCCCAAGGAGTACAAGGACTTCGTCCAGTACGTGCAGATCAACGGGCGCACCAAGATCGCGATCCGCGGCCAGATCAGCAACTACATTCCCAACCCGACCTTCGAGGTCGTCGCCCGGCCGGGTGCCTGGGAGGAATACTTCAAGTACGGCAACCCGGAGGGCAAAACCAAGCGCGAGCTGTTCGGTGAGCCGATGCGCGCGATCCCGGCGTTCTTCGAGCCCGGCCCGCGCCTGGAGAAGATGAACGAGCTGGGCCTGGACCGCACCCTGATGTTCCCGACGCTGGCCAGCCTGCTCGAGGAGCGGCTGCGGGACGACCCGGTCGCCATCCACGTCCTGATCCATGCGCTGAACGAGTGGCTCGATGAGGTCTGGGGCTTCAACTACCAGAACCGGATCTTCACCACCCCGGTCATCACCCTGCCGATCGTCGGGAAGGCGATCGAGGAGCTGGAGTGGGCGGTCAAGCGTGGTGCGCGTTGCATCCTGGTCCGTCCGGCTCCGGTCCCCGGCTTCCGCGGCCCGCGGTCGTTCGCGGTGCCCGAGTTCGACCCGTTCTGGGAACGGGTCGTCGAGTACGACGTGCTGGTCGGCATGCACTCCAGCGACAGCGGCTATTCCCGGTACACCTCCGAATGGGACGGTGCCGACCAGGAGATGCTGCCGTTCCAAACCAATGCGATGGGCATCCTCAACGAGTGGCGGCCGATCCAGGACTCGGTGGGGTCGTGGGTGATCCACGGCGCGCTCTACCGCCATCCCAAGCTGAAGGTCGCGATTGTCGAGGCCGGTTCGAAGTGGATGACCCCGCTGCTCGACGGCCTGGCCGAGGTCTACCGGAAGGCCCCGGAGGCTTTCCCGAGCGACCCCGTCGAGATGGTCAAGAACCGAATCCACGTCAGCCCGTTCTTCGAGGACGGCATCGACGATCTGGTCAACCTCGTCGGTGTGGATCAGGTGCTGTACGGCTCGGACTGGCCGCACCCGGAAGGGCTGGCGGAGCCGACGTTCTACGTCAACGCGCTGTCGCACCTGTCCGTCGACGACCAGGCGAAGATCATGGGCGGCAACCTCGGTCGGCTCGTCACGGTGTGACAGCGCGCTGCGACGATCAAGGGCGTGAAGCGCCCGATGAGGAGCGGCGCTCTATGACCAGCCCAGCCGGGCGGTGACGATGCAGGGCGCGAAGCGGCCTGAGGAGGAACCGGCCGATCAACCTTGGGACACCATCCCCGAGATGGTCTTGAGCGCGGCGGACCGCTTCGGCGACGCAGAAGCGATTGTCGACGGTCCGCTGCGCCTCACCTTCGCCGAAGCCGTCGAGCGAATACGTCGCGCCGCAGGTGCTTTCGCCGGCCTGGGGATCGATAAAGGCGATCGGGTCGCGATCTGGGCGCCTAATTCCGCGGAATGGATCATCGCGGCGTTCGGGCTGATGACTGCGGGTGGCGTCCTGGTGCCGGTCAACACCCGGTTCAAGACCGACGAGGCGGGCGACATCATCACCCGCAGCGCAGCGAAGGCCGTCTTGGTGCAGAAAGGGTTCCTGGACCAGGACTACACCGCGCCGGCGGGGATCCCGGTCGTCGAGCTGAAATCCGACTTTCTTTCCAGCGCTTCCCCGTTCGAGCGCGCCGTGAACGGCGCCGACATCTCGGACATCATCTTCACCTCGGGCACTACCGGCCGCCCGAAGGGCGCGATGATGAATCATGCCCAGACGCTGCGCATGTACGAGGAGTGGTCCACCCTCGCCGATCTGCGCGAGGGCGACCGCTACCTGCAGATCAACCCGTACTTCCACACGTTCGGCCTGAAGGCGGGTCTGGTCACGTCCTTCCTTCGCGGCGCGACGATGCTGCCGGTCGCGGTGTTCGACGTCGACGCGGTGGTGGATCTGATTGAACGCGAACGCATTACGATGCTGCCCGGCCCGCCGACGCTGTACCATTCCTTGCTGGCAGTTGGCGACAAGGCCAGGCTGTCGACTCTGCGGGCAGGCGTGACCGGCGCCGCCGATATCCCTGTCGAACTGGTTCGCCGCATACACGGTGAATTGCCCTTCCAGACGCTGATGACCGGCTATGGCCTCACCGAGGCGGGCAACGTCACCTTGTCGCGGCCCGGCGACTCCTTCGAGGACGTGGCCACCACCGCGGGCCTGCCCTGTGAGGGGGTCGAGGTGCGGATCGGCGACGACGGCGAGGTACTGGTTCGCGGCTATGGCGTGATGCAGGGCTACCTCGACGACCCGGCGGCCACCGCGCAGGCGATCGACGACGACGGCTGGCTGCACACCGGAGACTTGGGGAACTTCGATAAATCCGGTCGGCTGCGGATCGACGGGCGTAAAAAGGACATGTTCATCGTCGGCGGATTCAACGCCTACCCGGCTGAGATCGAGGGCTTCATGCTGGAGCATCCCGCGGTTGCTCAGGTCGCGGTGATCGGTGTCCCCGATCAGCGGCTCGGCCAAGTCGGTAAGGCATTCGTAGTATCGAAAACACCGGTGTCCGAGCAGGATTTGATCGCGTGGTGCCGCGAGCGGATGGCTGGATTCAAAGCCCCGCGGTACGTTGAGTTTCTCGATGAATTGCCACTGAACGCGACGGGCAAGGTGATGAAGGACCAACTTCGGTGAGATCGGCAGACCCGCAACCGCATTCGATGGTGATCGCGTCGGACTACCGGGTGCCGAATCCGGACGCGGTGTGGCCGTTGCTGCAACGCCGCAAATCGGCGCTAGCCGGTATCGGTGCGCACCATGTGCTGGTCTACACGTCGACACATGACTACGGACGCGTCCTGGTGACGATCGGTGTGCGCAGCCGGGAGCCGATCGTGGAGCTGCTGCGCTCACGAGTGTTCTTCGACTGGTTCGACGCGGTTGGCGTAGAAGACATTCCGGCGGTCTTCGCCGGCGAGATCGTCGAACGATTCAATTCCAGCACGCCGTCGCAACCGACGGCTCCCGGCGTCGTCGTAGCCGCCATTGCATCGGTCGACGATGTGTCCATCCTGACCTCCGAGATCCGCGGCGCTCTCTCACGATTCCAGACGGCGGGTATCCGCGAAACCCGAGTTTTCAAGGCCTTCGACGACGGGCAGGAAGTCCTGATTCTGCAGGAGATCGACGACGAGGATGCAGCGCAGCGCTGGATCGAGCATCCCGACGTGGTGGCGCGGTGGATGTCCGGAGCCGGAGTCGGCGCCTATCCGCCGCTGTTCGTGGGCAAGCTGGTGGGCATGATGCGGATCGACGGGTGAACGGACCGTTCGATGTTCGTCTGCCTGTGTAACGGCATCACCAGCCAGGTGGTGGCCGACGCGATCTCCAAAGGGGCATCGACGACGAATCAGATCGCCGCGGCGTGCGGCGCGGGCGCCGACTGCGGCCGCTGCCGGCGCACGCTGCGTTCGCTGCTAGGCGTTCAACGGCGCGGGCTGCCGTCCGGCGAAGTGGGTTGAGCCAGTTCGGTCAACAGGTCGGGAGCGTCCATTCGCGGCACGATCGCCTCGATGAGCACCATCCGGTCGCGGTACTGCGCTGCCGCCACAAAGGCGTCGTCCAGCTCGCCGTAGGTTTGCGCCCGAAACGTCAGGTGATTCGTCACACCGAGCGCGGTGGGAATGTCGGCCCAACTCCAGCTGACAATGTCGTTGTAGGGCTCGTCTTTTCCATGAATCATCCGTTCGACGGTGTAGCCGTCGTTGTTGACCACCACGACGACCGGCGACAGTCCTTCCCGCGAGAAGGTGCCAAGCTCCTGGACGGTCAGCTGCGCGGCGCCGTCGCCGATCAGCAGCACCGGCCTGCGATCGCGATGCGCCAGCCCGGCGCCGAGGGTGGCGGGCAGCGTGTATCCGATCGAGCCCCATAGCGGTTGGCCGATGAAGGTGACGCCGCGGGGCAGACGGTGAGTGGCCATGCCGTAGTACGAGGTGCCCTGATCCGCGAGCACCACATTTCCGGGTGTCAGCGCGTGGCAAAACCTGTCCCACAACACTTTTTGGCTCAGCGGCTCGTCACGGCCGGGGACATTCACGGACGCGTCGTCGGACGTCGATGCGATCGGCGGGGAGCTGATTCCACGGCGAAGAAGAATCGACGTCAGCGCCTCAAGCGCGGCCCCTATCTCCAGCGGCGCGAACACCTGGTTGCCGACGGTGCTCTGCTGGACTCCGACGTCGATGGTCCTGACCGGATCGATGCGCTGGCTGAAAAATCCGCTGACCATGTCGGTGAACACGACTCCGGCGGTCACCAGAACCGGCGCCTCCTCGATCGCCCGGCGCACCGGTTCGGCGCTGGCCGCCCCGGCATAGATGCCCAGGAAGGTCGGCGCGCTCTCGTCGACCAGGCTCTTGCCCCACATCAGCGTGGCATGCGGCACCACGTCGGCGGCCAGCAGCGCCTCGAGCTTGTCGACGGCGTTCAGACGATGGACCAACAGGTCGGCCAGCACGGTCAACTGGTTGTCCGCGATGAGGTCGGTTGCGGCTTCTTTGAACAGCGCAAGCGCCCGCGGGCTGGTGCCACCGGCGTAGCGGGGCAACAGTGCGGTCGGCCGCTCGGTTTCGAAGCGCGCCACGTCGATGGGCAGCAGCAGGTAGCCGGGCCGCCGCTGCTCCCGCACCTCACTGAGCACCCGGTCGATCTCGCGGGTTGCTGTCGCCGGCATGAGATTGGCTTGGGCACAAGTGATTTCCCGGCTGATCCGGAAGAAGTGCTCGAAATCGCCGTCGCCCAGCGAATGATGCAAAGCCCGACGGGTGGCCTGGGCATCCTTCGACGGTCCTCCCACGATGTGCACTACCGGAACATGCTCGGCGTAACTGCCGGCGATAGCGTTAGCAACCGAGAGCTCGCCGACTCCGAATGTGGTTACCACGGCTGCCATTCCGCGCAGACGGCCGTATCCGTCGGCCGCATAGCCGGCATTGAGTTCGTTGGCGTTCCCGACCCAGCGGATGTCGGGGTGGGCGATGATGTGATCGAGGAATTCGAGGTTGTAGTCGCCGGGCACTCCGAAGACTTCGGAAACACCGAGTTCGACGAGGCGGTCGAGCAGATAGTCACCGACGGTGTAGGCAGCGCTCACGACGATGACGGTACGCGTCTGCGGTCGAAAACGCCCTTCACGCAGCGCTGCCTCGCTATCGTCCGGACATGGCAATCAATGAAACCCGCGAAATCGTCATCGAGGCGACCCCGGAGGAAATCCTCGACGTCATCGGCGATTTTGACTCGGTCACCGAGTGGTCGGATCCTCATCAGAGCGCTGAAGTCCTGGAGCGAGACAAGGACGGTCGACCCAGCAAAGTGAAGATGAAGGTGAAGGCGGCGGGGATCACCGATGAACAGGTGGTGGCCTACACGTGGAGCGACAACAAGGTCAGTTGGACGCTGGTCAGCTCCGGGCAGCAACGGTCGCAGGATGCCTCGTACACGTTGATGCCCGACGGCGATAAGACGAAGGTCAAGTTCGAGATCAGCGTCGACCCGGTGGTGCCGCTGCCCGGCTTCGTGCTGAAGCGTGCCGTCAAAGGAACGATTGACACGGGCACCAAGGGCCTACGCGACCGGGTACTGAAAGTGAAGAAGGGTAAGGCTTGACCGGGCCACTGGCCGGGGTGCGGGTCATCGAACTCGGCGGCATCGGACCGGGCCCGCACGCCGCGATGGTGCTCGCGGATCTGGGCGCCGATGTGGTGCGGGTGCGCCGTCCCGGCGGACTGACGATGCCGGCCGAGGACCGCGACCTGCTGCACCGCGGAAAGCGGATCGTCGACTTGGACGTCAAGACGCAGCCGCAGGCACTGTTGGAGTTGGTCGCCAAGGCCGATGTGCTGCTGGACTGCTTCCGGCCCGGCACCTGCGAGCGACTCGGCGTCGGCCCCGATGACTGCGCCGCGGTCAACCCGCGGCTGATCTTCGCGCGCATCACCGGATGGGGGCAGGACGGCCCACGGGCTAACACCGCCGGCCACGACATCAACTACCTGTCCCAAACCGGGGCGTTATCGGCGCTGGGCTACCGCGACCGGCCGCCGATGCCGCCGCTGAATCTGGTCGCCGACTTCGGTGGCGGTTCGATGTTCGTGCTGCTGGGCATCGTGGCGGCGCTCTACGAGCGAGAGCGCTCCGGGGTCGGTCAGGTGGTGGACGCCGCGATGGTCGACGGCGTCAGCGTGCTCGCGCAGATGATGTGGACGATGAAGTCGACCGGCGCCCTGCGCGACGAGCGCGAAGCATTTCTGCTCGACGGCGGCGCCCCCTTCTATCGCTGCTACGAGACCGCCGACGGCAAGTACATGGCCGTCGGCGCCATCGAGCCGCAGTTCTTCGCCGAACTGCTGGCCGGGCTTGGCTTGTCGGCCGACGAAGTGCCGAGCCAATTCGAAATCGGTTCGTACCCGCGGATGTTCAAGATTTTCACGGCGCGCTTCGCTGAAAAGACCCGCGATGAGTGGGCGGAGATATTCGCCGGCACCGACGCGTGTGTCACTCCGGTGTTGACGTGGAGCGAGGCGGCCGCGGATCCACACGTGACCGCGCGAGCGACGGTGATCCACCCGGGCGGCGTCGAGCAGGCCGCGCCAGCGCCGCGGTTCTCCCGCACCCCGGCCGGACCGGTCGGGCCGCCGCCGCCTAAAACAACACCGCTGGACGAAATCGGCTGGTAATCAGCCCGTTAGCCCCGCCGTCTTGCTAGCTTGGACGTAGTGGCCGTACGCGCATCGCGAGAGTTTCTCATCGACGCGCCGCCGGAGGTGATTCTGGAGGCGTTGGCCGACGTCGGGTCGTTGTCGTCGTGGTCACCGGTGCACAAACGGATCGAGGTCCTCGACTGGTACGCCGACGGTCGGCCTCATCATGTGAAGGCCACCATCAAAATCTTCGGGCTCGTCGACAACGAGATCCTGGAGTATCACTGGGGTCCCAATTGGGTGGTGTGGGATGCCGACGACACGTTCCAGCAGCGCGGGCAGCATGTGGAATACAACCTGCAGCGGGTGGGCGTCGACAAGACCCGGGTGCGCTTCGACATCACCGTCGAACCGTCGGGTCCGGTTCCCGCCTTCGTCGTCAAGCGGGCCAGCAAAATCGTGTTGGACGCCGCGACGGCGGGACTGCGCGAGCAAGTCATGGGGCTCATCGCTTCCGAAATAGGATCCGACCAGCCGAAATAGCCGGTGTCAGGCCCAGGTGACTAGCCCGCGGTTGCGAGTAAGTCCTGAAAGGCGTGCCGCGTCGAGCTCGTCAAGAATCCCCTTGAAGGTCACCTTGCCGCCCGGGGCGGTCGACGGGTCATAGATCAGCAGCATCTGAATCTGCAACGGCGTCGCTGGTTTCTCCGCGCGCAGCATCATGTCGTCGGTCCAACTCAGCTGCTGCACAGACCCCAGGGTAAGCCGCCCAACCCGGTCCGCGAAGGCTGCGGCGTTGCTAACTTGCTAGTAGTGGCCGTGCAAGCATCGCGAGAGATTCTCATCGACGCGCCGCCGGAGGCGATTCTGGAGGCGCTGGCCGACGTCGGCTCGGCGCCGTCCTGGTCCTCGATACACAAGCGGGCCGAAGTCATCGACCGCTATCCCGACGGTCGCCCGCACCACGTGAAGGTCACCGTCAGGGTGGTCGGCATCGTCGACACCGAAGTGCTGGAATACCACTGGGGACCGAACTGGCTGGTGTGGGATGCCGCCAGGACTCTGCAGCAGCATGCCCAGCATGTCGAGTACACGCTGCAGCGCGAAACCGACGAGAAGACGCGGGTGCGATTCGAAATCACCCTGGAGCCGTCGGCGCCACTGCCGGAGTTCCTGGTCAACCGGGCCCGCAAGAAGGTCCTCTACGCCGCGACCGAGGGGTTGCGGCGACGGGTTATGGGTGCCGTTGGTTCGGACCGGCCGCGATAGCCGATCCGTCTCGCAGTCGCGTCAGTCGGCGGATCGCCTCGTCGAGCGTGTCGTCCCGCTTGCAGAAGGTGAACCGCACCAAGTGATTCCACTCCTTATATTCGGCTGCAGCGGGATCGCAGAAGGCCGTCATCGGGATCGCGGCCACCCCGACCCGTTCCGGTAGCGCGGCGCAGAAGGCGGTGCTGTCGTCGTAGCCCAACGGACGCGGATCGGCGCACAGGAAGTAGCTGCCCGAGCTGTCATGCACCCGAAAGCCGACGTCGGTCAGCCCACGTGACAGCCGATCGCGCCTGTCCTGCAACGAGATTCGCAGCGCCGCCACCCAGGCATCCTCGGTGTTCAACGCATGCGCCACCGCCGGCTGAAATGGCGCTCCGCCGACGTAACTCAAATACTGTTTCGCCGCCCGTACGCCGAGAATGAGTTCGGCTGGCCCGCAAGCCCATCCGATCTTCCAGCCGGTGCAGTTGAACATCTTCGCCGCGCTCGAGATGGTGATCGTGCGCTCGGCCATCCCGTCGAAACCGGCCAGCGGCAGGTGCCGGCGACCGTCATACACCAGATGCTCGTAGACCTCGTCGGTGATGACCAGCAAATCGGCGGCCACCGCGATCTGCGCGATGACCGCCAGCTCGGCCGCGCTGAGCACCGTGCCGGTGGGGTTGTGCGGCGAGTTCACGATCAACGCCTTGGTGCGCGGTGTGACCGCGCGCCGCAACGCGTCGGTGTCGAGGGCAAAGCCGCGACCGTCGGGCACCAGCGGCACGATGACCCGCGTGGCGCCGGCCATCGCGACCACCGGGGAGTAGGAGTCGTAGAACGGCTGGATCAAGATGACCTCGGAGGCGGGCTCGATCAGACCGATCACCGCCGCCGCGATGGCCTCGGTGGCCCCGACCGTCACCAGTACCTCGGCGTCCGGGTCGTAGTCGATGCCGAAGTGCCTCTTGCGCTGGGCGGCGACGGCCTCGCGCAGCGCGGCGACACCGATCCCCGGCGGGTATTGATTGACGCCGTCGCCGATAGCGTCTTGGGCGTCCTTGAGCATTGCCGGCGGCCCGTCTTCGTCGGGGAAGCCCTGCCCGAGGTTCACCGCGCCGACGCGGGCGGCCAGCGCCGACATCTCGGCGAACACCGTGGTCGCATAGGGCTGCAGTCGCGACACCGTCATGGGTCTTGAGGGTAAGCGCCGCTGAGCGTCACGCCAGCGTGACGCTCAGCAGCCAGCGTCACTCGAGAGTGACGCTCAGGGCCGGTCAGCCGGCCCAACCAACAGGTTGATCGGGCGCCCTGTTAGGGTGGGCGTTAGAAGACTAGCGTCCCAAGGACGGATCCGAAAATCCCATTCGTGAAGAGGAATCACCCATGTCCGAAGAAGCCTTCATCTACGAGGCCATCCGCACGCCGCGCGGCAAGCAGCGCAACGGGTCTTTGAACGAGGTCAAGCCGCTGAACCTGGTCGTCGGTCTGGTCGACGAGCTGCGCAGGCGCTACCCCGACCTGGACGAGACCCTGATCAGCGACATGATCCTCGGCGTGGTCTCACCGGTCGGCGACCAGGGCGGCGACATCGCCCGCACCGCGGTGCTGGCAGCCGGGCTGCCCGAGACCACCGGCGGCGTCCAGCTCAACCGGTTCTGCGCGTCGGGTCTGGAAGCGGTCAACACCGCCGCCCAGAAGGTGCGCTCGGGCTGGGACGACCTGGTGCTGGCCGGCGGTGTCGAGTCGATGAGCCGCGTCCCGATGGGCTCCGACGGCGGCGCCTGGGCGACCGACCCGGAGACCAACTACCAGATCGGCTTCGTCCCGCAGGGCATTGGCGCCGACCTGATCGCCACCATCGAAGGCTTCTCCCGCGAGGACGTCGACGCCTACGCGCTGCGTAGCCAGCAGAAGGCCGCCGACGCATGGTCGGGCGGCTACTTCGCGAAGTCGGTGGTGCCGGTGCGTGACCAGAATGGTCTGGTCATCCTTGACCACGACGAGCACATGCGGCCCGACACCACGCCGGAAGGCCTGGCCAAGCTGAAGACCGCATTCGACGGCATCGGCGAGATGGGCGGCTTCGACGACGTGGCGCTGCAGAAGTACCACTGGGTCGAAAAGATCCACCACGTCCACACCGGCGGCAACAGCTCCGGCATCGTCGACGGCGCCGCGCTGGTGCTGGTCGGCTCCGAAGCCGCGGGCAAGTCGCAGGGCCTGACCCCGCGGGCCCGCATCGTGGCCACCGCCACCAGCGGCGCGGACCCGGTGATCATGCTCACCGGCCCGACCCCCGCCACCCGCAAGGTGCTCGACCGCTCCGGCCTGACTATCGACGACATCGACCTGTTCGAGCTGAACGAGGCGTTCGCGTCGGTGGTGCTGAAGTTCCAGAAGGACCTCAACATCCCGGACGAGAAGCTCAATGTCAACGGTGGCGCCATCGCGATGGGCCACCCGCTGGGCGCCACCGGCGCCATGATCACCGGCACGATGGTCGACGAACTCGAGCGCCGCAACGCGCGTCGCGCGCTCGTCACGCTGTGCATCGGCGGCGGCATGGGTGTCGCCACCATCATCGAGAGGGTTTAAGACAGCATGACCGAGAACACCATTCAGTGGGACAAGGATGCCGACGGCATCGTCACGCTGACCATGGACGACCCCACCGGGTCGGCCAACGTGATGAACGAGCATTACGCCGAGTCCATGCACAAAGCCGTCGAACGCCTTGTCGCGGAGAAGGATTCGATCACCGGTGTGGTGATCACCAGCGCAAAGAAGACCTTCTTCGCCGGCGGTGATCTCAAGGGCATGATCGAACTCGGGCCGGAGAACGCCGGCGAGGCGTTCGACACCGTCGAGGCGGTCAAGCATGACCTGCGCGCCCTGGAGACCCTCGGCAAGCCGGTGGTGGCCGCGATCAACGGTGCAGCGCTCGGCGGCGGCCTGGAGATCGCGCTCGCGTGTCACCACCGGATTGCGGCAGACGTCAAGGGTTTGGTCGTCGGTCTGCCTGAGGTGACGCTGGGCCTGCTGCCGGGTGGCGGCGGCGTGACGCGCACCGTGCGGATGTTCGGCATCCAAAACGCATTCATGAACATTCTTTCGCAGGGCACCCGGTTCAAGCCAGACACGGCCAAGGAGATCGGGCTCGTCGACGAGCTCGTCGGCTCGATCGACGAACTGGTGCCCGCCGCCAAGGCGTGGATCAAGGCCAACCCGGACTCGCACACTCAGCCGTGGGATGTCAAGGGCTACAAGATGCCTGGCGGCACGCCGTCCAGCCCGGCGCTGGCCGGCATCCTGCCGTCGTTCCCGGCGCTGCTGAAAAAGCAGCTCAAGGGTGCGCCGATGCCGGCGCCGCGGGCCATCCTGGACGCGGCCGTCGAGGGTGCTCAGGTGGACTTCGATACCGCCAGTCGTATCGAGAGCCGCTACTTCACTTCACTGGTCACCGGCCAGGTCGCCAAGAACATGATTCAGGCGTTCTTCTTCGACCTGCAGCACATCAACGGCGGCGGCTCGCGACCCGACGGCATCGCTCCGGTCAAGATTAACAAGATCGGCGTGCTCGGCGCGGGCATGATGGGCGCCGGCATCGCCTACGTATCGGCCAAGGCCGGATTCGACGTGGTGCTCAAAGACGTCAGCATCGAGGCCGCGGAAAAGGGCAAGAACTACTCGGAAAAGCTTGAGGCCAAGGCACTTCAACGGGGCAAGACCACCGAGGAGAAGAGCAAGGCGCTGCTGGACCGCATCACGCCGACGGCCGACCCCGCCGACTTCAAGGGCGTCGACTTCGTGATCGAGGCGGTGTTCGAGAACCAGGACCTCAAGCACAAGGTGTTCCAGGAGATCGAGGACGTCGTCGAACCCAACGCGTTGCTCGGGTCGAACACCTCGACGCTGCCGATCACCGGTCTGGCGACCGGGGTGAAGCGGCAGGAGGACTTCATCGGGATCCACTTCTTCTCGCCGGTCGACAAAATGCCGCTGGTCGAAATCATCAAGGGCGAGAAGACATCTGACGAGGCGCTGGCCCGCGTCTTCGACTACACGCTGGCCATCGGCAAGACCCCGATCGTCGTCAACGACAGCCGCGGCTTCTTCACCAGCCGCGTCATCGGCACCTTCGTGAACGAGGCGCTGGCGATGCTGGGCGAGGGCGTGGAGCCCGCCAGCATCGAGCACGCCGGTTCGCAGGCCGGTTACCCGGCGCCGCCGCTGCAGCTGTCCGACGAGCTCAACCTGGAGCTGATGCACAAGATCGCGGTCGCCACCCGCAGGGGTGTCGAGGACGCCGGCGGCACCTACGAGCCGCACCCGGCGGAGGCCGTCGTCGAGAAGATGATCGAGATCGGCCGGCCCAGCCGCTTGAAGGGTGCCGGTTTCTACGAGTACGTCGACGGCAAGCGCACCGGGCTGTGGCCGGGCCTGCGCGAGACGTTCAAATCCGGTTCGTCGGAGCCGCCGCTGCAGGACATGATCGACCGGATGCTGTTCGCCGAGGCGCTGGAAACCCAGAAGTGCCTTGATGAAAACGTGCTGACGTCCACGGCCGACGCCAACATCGGGTCGATCATGGGCATCGGGTTCCCGCCGTGGACCGGTGGCAGCGCGCAGTACATCGCCGGCTATGAGGGCGCGCACGGCACGGGTAAGGAAGCTTTCGTCGCGCGGGCTCGCGAGCTGGCGGCCAAGTACGGCGACCGCTTCCTGCCGCCGGACTCGCTGACGTCGTAATCCCAGCGAGCAGACGCGGAATCGCATAGGCACGCCGAGCGTGGGTGCGATTCTGCGTCTGCTGGGCTTACTGGCGGGGCTGTAAGAGGGAGTAGTGGCCGTTGCCGAAGCGGGCCATTTCCGGTGCGTCGCCAGCGGACAGCAGCGTCCACGCGGGAGTGAAGCGGCGTTCGATTTCGGCCCGAGTGATGCCGCGGACGCCAAATTGCTCACCGGGATCAAGCCCGCCGATCAACAGCCGCGCGTCCGGCGCTGCCACCGCGGTGACCTCGCGGACATACGCGTCACGGTCCTCGTCGGTCAGGTTATGTAAGCAGCCGTTGTCGACGATCAACGTAAAGCCGGTCCCCACACCGGCCGAGCTGAGGTGGGCGACGTCGGCCTGAACGAAGTTGACCGAGGCCTGGCGGGCTTGCGCCTTGGCGCGCGCCTTGGCCAGCGCCCTCGGCACGAAGTCCACACCGGTGACCTGCCACCCGTGCTGCGCCAAATAGATGGACGCGTCGCCGGTACCGCACCCGATATCGAGTGCGGTGGCCGCCGGCAGGGCGGGCGAGCCGTTGCCTTCGACGAGGTCGTGCAGACTTTTCGCCAGCGGATGGCCATCCCACGGTGTGAAACCGACTCGGTACATCGCGCGGAACAACATGTTTCGAGATGCCATCACTCGACGGTAGACTCCATCAGTTTCCTGGTGCCAGGTAGATCTGACTGACCCGCGCATCGGCTTAGTGCTGCCCGATCTCGTGATGACCCGTTGCGGAGGTCCGGAAGTTCTCCTGGGTCCGTCTCAAACAGAGGCCATGCAAGGGGTGTCACCTCCCGCGACCGGTTTTCGCGGACCAGTGCGTCAATTCTGGCGCTGTAACATGTAGCTGCGCGCGGTGAATCGCGCCGCGAACCGGTTCTCAGCTGTCCACCGCGGTTCGTCAGTCACCGACAGCAGCGCCCAGGTGGGCGTGAATCGGCGCTCGATCTCGGCTTGATCGACTCCCGCCGGTCCGAAACGGCCCGCGGGTTTGAAAGCGATCATGAGCAGCCGCGCGCCCGGGGCGGCCGCCGCGCTGATCTCCTGGACGTAAAGGTCACGATCGCCGTTGCTCATGCCGTGGAAGCAGCCGTTGTCCACGATCACCTGGAAGGGCCCGTTGATTCCGGCCGCACTCAGGTGTGTGACATCGGCGTGGACGAAGTTGACGCTGGCGTCTGCCGCGCGGGCCTTGGCGCGCGCCTTGTCAAGCGCCTTCGGCGTGAAGTCGACGCCGGTGACGTGCCAGCCGTGTTGGGTCAGATAGATCGACGAGTCTCCGGTGCCGCATCCGACGTCGAGCGCATTGCCCGCTGGAAGTGCAGGTGATCCGTTGCCTTCGATCAGGTTTCGCAGACTCTGCGCCAGCGGGTGGTTGTCCCAGGGCGTGAAGCCAAGGCGGTAAAACAGCCGGAAGAGAGTTTGCTTCGAACCTAAAAGATCAAGCTTCATGTTGGCTATGTTGCCAAACCGCGGAGTAATCGGGCACCCGCATCGTGTCGTGCATCCGCACACCCTTGGTGTTGAACTTCGCGACCGCCCGGGTGAGCGATGCCGGCAGCAACGAGACCAACTGGACGGCCTGGCTCATTGCCCAAGCCGCGGCACGGGAGGAGGGAACGAGGCTTTTGGCCGCCCCGCGCGCAAAGGCGCGACTGCGCAGCACGGGTTCACGCATCGTGGATTCGTAGGCTGCGAACGCCGCCGGGTAATCGCCATGTGCGCGGGCCAGTTCGCCGGCCAACACGTACGCGCCCACGACCGCGAGGCTGGTACTGCCACCCACCGCGGGTCCGGGGCAGTACCCGGCGTCGCCGACCAGCGTGACGCGCCCACTGGACCAGCTGTCGAGTTGCAACTGGGTGATCGAGTCGAAGTAGAACGACGGCGTGTGGTCGAGCTCATCCAGCCACCGGTCCACCTCCGAGTCCATCCCAGCGAACACGTCGCGGAGTAATTGCTTCTGCCGCAACACATCTCGGTGATGGTACTGAAGTTCCTCCCTGCTGCGGAACATGAACAATGCGCGCGCGTCGTCCAGGTGTTGTGCGCTGTAGATCCCGGCGAGGCGGCCGGCGCCGAAGTGAACGACCATCTCGCCGTCGACCGAGAGCGATTTCGGCGCCGACAGAACCGCCAGATAGCCGCCGATGAACCTGGTTAGCCCGGCCTCGTCGCCGAAGACCAGGCGCCGAACGTTGGAGTGCAGCCCGTCGGCGCCAACGACAACATCGAACCTTAGGGGTGCTGCGTTCTCAAATCTCACCTCGCCGTCGTCGGCGATGGCAGTGATCGAGTCGCCGAACAGATACTCGACGTGGTCGCGGCCGGCGTCGTAGTAGATCTCGCTGAGGTCGTCGCGCATGATCTCCACGTGCTGATCGGACGCGGCGGCCGTGATCTTGGTGAGATCGATGCGTGCCGCTCGCCGGCCCTTGCGGTGCAGCGTCAGCGCGTCTGTTCCGGTTGCGAGCGCCTCGATGCGGGGCAGGACGCCCATGTTCGACGAGATCTCCATCGACGGTCGGAACAGATCGACGGCATGGCCACCGGTCTTGCGTAACGTCGGTGCGCGCTCGACGACGGTGACGTCGAAACCGGACCGCGTCAGCCAGTAGGACACCACCGGCCCGGCAATGCTGGCGCCGGAGATGAGGATCCGCATCGCGCACCTCCCTGCTTACTTAACGATCGGTAAGCTTACCATCACACTTACCTATCGGTAAGTCAGATAAACTCGCAGGATGAGCAGGCCCCGCTCGGACACGCGCGAGCGCATCCAGGATGTCGCCCGCGAACTGTTCAAGCAGCAAGGTGTGCAGCGCACCAGCTTGCAGGACATCGCCGACAAGCTCGGACTCACCAAGCCGGCGCTGTACTACCACTTCACGTCGCGTGAGGACTTGGTCCGCAGCATCGTGCAGCCATTGATCGACGAGGGCGAGCGGTTCATCGCCAACCACGAAAACACCCGCGATGCGACCCCACGCGAATTGCTGGAGGGGTATTTCGACTTTCACTTTGAGCACCGCGGCGATCTGGTGTTGGTGGTTACCGAGTTGACCACGCTGGCCGATCTCGGCTTGATCGACCAGCTGCTTGCCTGGCGCGACCGGCTGGGGAAGCTGGTTTTCGGCCGGCGTCCCACGCTGGCGCAGTCGACACGCGCGGTTATCGCGTTCGGCGGTCTGCAGGACTGCTGTTTGCAATTCCCGGACACGCCCTACGACACATTGCGGCGAGCGGTTGTCGAGGGAGCACTGGCCGCCCTCGGAATCGACTAATAGTCGCCGGGCTAGAGTCCCGAACTATGCGATTCGGACTCTTCATTCCGCAAGGTTGGCGCCTGGATCTGGTCGGGATTGACCCCGCCAAGCACTGGGCGGTGATGCGCGACCTGGCCACCCACGCCGACGACGGCGCATGGGACTCGCTGTGGGTCTACGACCACTTCCACACCGTGCCGATGCCGACCAGCGAAGCCACCCACGAGGCGTGGTCGCTGATGTCGGCCTACGGGGCGACCACGTCGCGGATCAAGCTCGGCCAGATGTGCACGGCGATGAGCTACCGCAATCCGGTCTACCTGGCCAAGGTTGCCGCCACCGCCGACATCATCTCCGGTGGCCGTATCCAGATGGGTATCGGTGGCGGCTGGTATGAGCACGAATGGCGGGCTTACGGTTACGGATTCCCGTCGGCGGGGGTGCGGCTGGGGCGGTTGGATGAAGGCGTGCAGATCATGCGCGACGCCTGGCGCGACGGCAAGGTCAGCCTCGACGGTAAGCATTACCAAGTCGACGGCGCGATGGTGGCTCCGAAGCCCTTGCAAGACAATGGGATTCCGCTGTGGATCGCCGGCGGCGGCGAGAAGGTGACCTTGCGCATCGCCGCGAAATACGCGCAGTACACCAACTTCACTCCCGAACCTGCCGGATTTGCTCACAAGTCCGAAGTGCTTGCGGCGCATTGCCGCGACGTGGGCACCGACTACGACGCGATCGTGCGCTCGGTCAACGTCAACGCCGTCGTCGGCACCTCGGAGGCCGACGTGAAAGACCGGTTGGGCCGCATCCGGGACCGGTTCGCCGGCTACATACCGGAATCCGCGGCCGACGCGATGATCGCCGGCACCACCGGGCCCGAGTCGGCAGCCGGTACCGCGGAACAGGTGATCGAGCGGCTGCAACAGCTGCGCGGCCTCGGCTGCGAGTACGTGATCTGTTATTTCCCGGAGGCCGCCTATGACCGTTCGGCGATCGAGCTGTTCGAACGAGAAGTGATTCCCGCGTTCAGCTAGACGTCGGTGGTGCTGTACCGCGTCTTGACCGGAGGCGCGGCCAGCAGCGGGGGCAGCTGCGTCACCTTGCCTTCGCCGGCGCGAAACCTGCGGTAGGCCTCGTCGTGCTCAACCGAATCCCAAAGCTCGTAGATGATCCAGTGCGCTTCGTCGTCCTCGTCGACGAGCACGTCGGTTCGCAGGTTCCCGTCGAATGCCCGGGTGTCTTGCAGTGTGCGGCCCATGAGTTCGCGCGCCGCGGCGACCTCGTCGGGCTTGAATCTGAGTTCGAGTAACACGGTGACCGCCATAGCCGTCAACCTAGTCCAGGGCCGCCGTGTGCCTGCTTTGAGAATGGGATTTCCACTTTTCGGAAGGCTGTTATACGGTGCAGTGAGCAATGTTCCTGGTCGCTGGCTGTGGATGATCGCAGGAGGATCGCCCGATGCAGAAAGCTCTTGCCCCCGACATCTCAACCTGGCCCGACGACAGCCCGCAGCTGATCGGCAGTCGATGCGGCGACTGTGGCGCCTCTACCTTTCCCGTGCAGCAGCGGTGCCCGCGCTGCAGTGGCGGCGAGATGAGGGAGTTGTTGCTGCCGCGCAGCGGAACCCTGGTGGCGTGGACCACCCAGGGTTTCCCGCCCGGCGCTCCCTACGCGGGCCCGACGGGCGACGATTTCGTGCCGTTCGGCGTGGGCCTGGTTCAGCTCGGTGACGTGATTCGAGTCGAGGGCCGGCTGACCGAGAACGACCCGGCCAAGCTGAAGTTCGGCCAGCAGGTCGAGCTGACCATGGTGCCGTTCACCACCGACGCTGACGGCAACGAGATCGTCACGTTCGCGTTCCAGCCGGTCTAGTGGCGATCGCGAGCGCGGCCGTGGCGATCGCGAGCGCGGCGAAGCCGGGCGAAGTGGGTCGCCACCATAAGGCGGAGCCGGGTGAAGCGGGTCGCCACCATCTACCCAAGAGGAGCCCTAGATGAGAAACGATGTAGCCATCATTGGCGTGGGCCTGCATCCGTTCGGCAGGTTCGAGAAGACCGCGATGGAGATGGGCGCCGAGGCCATCCAATCCGCGTTGACCGACGCCGGTGTGGACTGGAAGGACATCCAGTTCGGGTTCGGCGGCAGCCACGAAGTGTCCAATCCCGACGCGGTGACCCGGCTGGTCGGGCTGACCGGCATCACCTTCACCAACGTCTTCAACGCCTGCGCCACCGCGGCCAGCGCCATTCAGCAGACCGCCGACACCATCCGATTGGGCAAGTACGACATCGGCATCGCCATCGGGATGGACAAGCACCCCCGCGGTGCCTTCACCGACGACCCCGCCAAGCTGGCGCTGCCGCAGTGGTACGCGCAGAACGGGCAGTTCGTCACCACCAAATTTTTCGGAATGAAGGCCAACAAGTACTTACACGACCACAACATCTCCCAGGCCACCCTGGCCAAGGTCGCCGCCAAGAATTTCCGCAACGGCGCGCTAAACCCGAATGCGTTCCGCCGCAAGCCAATTCCGGAAGACCAGATCCTCAACTCGGCGGTGCTGAATTACCCGCTGACGCAGTACATGTTCTGCGCCCCCGACGAGGGTGCGGCCGCGGTGGTGATGTGCCGCGCCGACATCGCGCACAAGTACACCGACAAGCCCGTGTATGTGCGCGCGTGCGAGATCCGCACCCGCCGGTACGGCGCCTACGAGGTGCACGCCACCTTCGCCCCGCTGGACGAGGACGTCTCGCCGACGGTGTATGCATCCAAGGCGGCCTACGAAGCCGCGGGCATCGGGCCCGAGGACGTCGACGTCGCCCAACTGCAGGACACCGACGCCGGCAATGAGGTCATCCACATGGCCGAGACGGGCCTGTGCGCCGACGGCGAGCAGGAGAAGCTGGTGGCCGACGGCGCCACCGAGATTCACGGCTCGATGCCGGTCAACACCGACGGCGGGCTGATCGCTAACGGCGAGCCGATCGGCGCATCGGGGCTGCGGCAGATGCACGAGCTGGTGCGCCAGCTGCGCGGCGAGGCGGGCGAGCGTCAGGTGCCCGGCAACCCGCGCGTCGGCCTCGCGCAGGTTTACGGCGCCCCGGGCACCGCGTCGGCGACGATCCTGTCGCTTTAGATCGCCGGGCCCAGCAGGTCGTCGGCGTCGCGGATCACGTAGCCGTAGCCCTGCTCGGCCAGAAACCGCTGCCGGTGCGCGGCGTACTCGGCATCTTGGCTGTCGCGGGCCACCACCGAATAGAACACCGCTCCGCCGCCGTCGGCCTTCGGCCGCAGCAACCGGCCCAGCCGCTGCGCCTCCTCCTGCCGTGAACCGAATGTTCCCGAAACCTGCACCGCCACAGCGGCTTCCGGCAGGTCGATGGAGAAGTTGGCCACCTTGGACACCACCAGGGTGCTGATCTCACCACGGCGGAAGGCGTCGAACAGCGCCTCGCGCTCGGAGGTCTTGGTCGACCCCTGGATGATCGGGGCATCCAGCACGGCGCCGAGCTCGTCGAGCTGATCGAGGTAGGCGCCGATCACCAGCGTCTGCTCGCCGGGGTGGTGGCTCAGAATCGACTTGACCACCGCGATCTTCGAATGCGCCGTCGAGCAGAGCCGATAGCGCTCCTCGGGTTCGGCGGTGGCATACGTCATCCGCTCGCTGTCGGTCAGCGTGACCCGTACCTCGATGCACTCCGCCGGCGCGATCCAGCCTTGCGCCTCAATGTCTTTCCACGGCGCGTCATAGCGTTTCGGGCCGATCAGCGAGAACACGTCGCCCTCGCGGCCGTCCTCGCGGATCAGCGTCGCCGTCAACCCCAGCCGTCGTCGAGACTGCAGATCGGCGGTCATCCGGAACACCGGCGCCGGCAGCAGGTGCACCTCGTCGTAGACGATCAACCCCCAGTCGCGGCTGTCGAACAGCTCCAGGTGGCGGTACTCGCCCTTGGTGCGACGGGTGATCACTTGATAGGTCGCGATGGTGACCGGCCGGATTTCCTTGCGCTCCCCGGAGTATTCGCCGATCTCCTCGTCGGTCAGCGAGGTGCGGGCGATCAGCTCGCGTTTCCATTGCCGGCCGGCGACGGTGTTGGTGACCAGAATCAGCGTCGTCGCACTGGCTTTCGCCATGGCCGCCGCGCCGACCAGTGTCTTGCCCGCCCCGCACGGCAGGACCACCACGCCCGATCCGCCGGCCCAGAACGACTCGGTGGCCATCTCCTGATAGTCGCGCAGATGCCAGCCGTCCTGCTTGAGGCTGATCGGATGTGCCTCGCCGTCGACATATCCGGCCAGATCCTCAGCGGGCCAGCCGATCTTGAGCAGCATCTGTTTGACCCTGCCCCGTTCACTGGGGTGCACGATGACGGTGTCATCGTCGATCCGCGCACCCAGCATCGGCGCGATCTTTTTGTGGCGCAACACCTCTTCGAGCACGGCGCGGTCCAGGCTGACCAGAGTCAGGCCGTGGGCCGGGTTCTTGACCAACTGCAGCCGCCCGTAGCGCGCCATGGTGTCGACGATGTCGACTAGCAGCGGCTGCGGGACGGCATAGCGCGAGAAGCTGACCAGCGCGTCGACCACTTGCTCGGCGTCATGGCCCGCGGCGCGCGCATTCCACAGCGCCAGCGGGGTGATGCGGTAGGTGTGCACATGCTCGGGTGCGCGCTCGAGTTCGGCGAACGGCGCGATCGCCGCCCGCGCAGCACCCGCCAGCTCATGGTCAACCTCGAGCAGCACCGTCTTGTCGGACTGCACGATCAACGGCCCGTCAGTCATTTAGCGCCGCTCCTCCTCATCGCTGCGCTCTGCATCGTCGCCGGCGCGCATAACCCCCATTATCCGGCGTCCTCCGACATGACCGCGGTGATGCGGTGCACGGCGAACTCACGTGCGCGCCCGGAGGCGGAATCGAACGCCACCAGCTGCCCGCCGGCCACGGTGATCGGCGACACCACCCGCTGGGTGGCCACGCCCGCGGCGTCGACGTATCCGATCACCACCGTGTCCTGCCGCTGGGCGGCGCGCTGCAGCAGCGACATGGCCACCGCCGGGTCAATCCGGACACTGTCGAACGGGGCGGTGGTCACCTTGCGGAGGACCCCGACGACGGCGCTCAGGCTTTCGGCGCTCGGGCGCGGAATCGATCGGTGCGGCCGACGCCGCTGCGGTGTGGGTACCCGCGCGCCGCGGGCCCGGATGTCGACGATGGTGCCGGTGGAGTCCTCGGCGGCCGGGGCGAAACCGGCGTGCTGCAACGCGGCGAGCACTTCGCCGATCGGCGCCTGGGATATCGCCACCGTCGGCGCCAGCGCACGCAGGCCCAGCGCGCTGGCCTCGGCGGAGGCCACCGCCTGGGCGAGCAGCGTCGGGTCTTCGCATCGCACGAACGATGCGGCCATGCCGATCCGCAATTGCCCGTGCCGGCGCGCAACGTCGTCGATCAGGTAGGTAAGCCCTTGTGGAACAGGCGTTTTGGAGTGCCTGTCGAACAGCGTGTGCAACGCGTCGGCGGTTTTGCCGATATCCAAGGCATGTCGGATGGACTGTTCGCTGACGCGGTACACCATCGCCGTGCCCGCGGACTCGACGGTCGCCACCGCTGAAAGCTCCTCGGCGAGATGGCGTTCCAGTGGCCCGGGAACCACGACGGTCAGATCGGCCTGCACCAGGAAGTGATCGATCGGCGCGGGCAAGGCACGTTCCATTGCGGCGACGACATCGGCGTCTGCACCCTTCAAGCCGTCGTCAACCAACGCGCGGCCAGGCGTGCTGATCGCTCCGCGGCCCACCAAACCGACCAGGTGTGCCTCTTCCAGCAGGTCTGCCACCGGCGCCGGCTGCAGCCGCTTGGTCCAGCGCGGCCGCCGCCAGATCAGCGCCGCCGACGCGGTGTTCTTGTCCACTCCCGCGCCGGGTGGCAGCTCGGCCAGCATGCCAAGCAGCAGCCGGCGGTCCAGCGGGGCCGCCGTCGAGTACAGCGAATCCGACAGCGCGGCATAGGGTTTGGCGTCCGGCCCGCGGGACCCGATCAGCGCCGGACGGGCCGGCAGATCCAGCCAGGTGCTAGCCAGCAGACACCAGCGGTCGGCGGGGGACGCCTCGGCGAACCGGTCGGCGGCCACGGTCGGCGCCCAGTAGGGCGCCTCCCCGCCGGCCGGTTGCGGGTCGGGGAGGCCGCCCGCGATCAGGCCCGCGGCGGACGCCAGCTCGAGGATCAGGCCCAGCCGGGCCTCGTCGATGCCGGTCACCTTCGCCAGCCGCCTGACCTCGCGCACCCCTAAGCCGCCGCTGCGCAGCTCGGAAATCGGTGTCGCGCCCAGTGTTTCGAGCAACACGTCGAGTTCGCGTAGCAGGTCGATGGCCGCGCCGGCCGCTACGGCGTCGGCGTCGGCGGCCGTCGTGGTGGCGACCACCGGATCCGGTGCGGCCAGCTGTGCCGGCCCGGGTTCCTCGCCGCGCAGCACCTGCCCAACGTGGCGCGGCAGGATCACCGTGTCCGCGTCGATGCGCCGCAGCAGTCCCACCGCGAGCAGTTGTGGCACCGGGCGATCCGCGGGGGCCCCGGGCGCGGCGTCGCGGGTGCGCCCCAGCGGCGACCCTTCCAGCAGCTTGTCCAGCAGCTCGCGCTGCGGGTCGTCGAGGCCGTCGATCAACTCGGCGATCTGCTCGCCGCTCTGCGAGGCGTCTTCCAGGGTCACTTGTCCGGGATGCCACGACAGCCCGGCCCCGGCATCGGGGGCGACTCGTAGCGAAGTGTCACCCCAGACCAGGGCGCGTTCCTTGAGGTCGTCGAGGGCGTCGAGCACCTCGGCTTCGGGTGCTCGATCGCCGGTCAGTGCGAGCAGCTTGGCGACGGGCACCGGCGCGGTATCGGCGTGCAGTACCAGCAGCGCGTCGATCACGGCGAGCCGCAGAAAGTCCAGTTCGTCGGTGGCAGCCTTGACCGACTGGCGGGCCTGGGCGCGGGCCGCAAGGGCCGCAATGCTGCCCGGCGGTGGCTGGGCAAGGTCGGGTCGCAGCTCCAGCAGACGGATCAGCCGCTCGTCGGGCAAATCGGCCAGCCAGGACCCCAGCGGGATGCCCGGGGTGTGTTCAGTCATTGCTGACCAGCGTAAAGCAGCCGGGGGAGTGAGCCCTCCGAGGCGACGGCGAGTAAGCGGACGCTTACGAGCGAGGAGCCGAGCGATCGAACTTCCGAGGCGACGGCGTGACACCGATCGGACAGCCCAGGCTTCAAGAGCGCGCCGGACCTGTCAGAATAGGCGCGTGGCTGACAACGCTGACAACAAGGCGCAGAAGACCCGCTACGTCGACAAGGGCTGGCCGACGACCAACCCGGACGACCACGCAGTGAGTGAACTGGCATCCGATCGGGTAGGCGCACTGTCTCCCTATGGCGACGTGGTCTTCCCGCTGCCCGCCGACGAGCTGCCGTATCTGCATCCCGTCACGGTGGTCAACCGCTAGGCGGCCGTTGCCCGCGCCGTTTAGGCGAGCGAGGACAAAGCCGGGTTGCCGCTCACGCTTTGCGACTGGATGGCTTTGAGCAGGTCTTTGACGTAGCTCGGGTCCACGTTCTGCGGCAGCCCATTGGTCGGCAGGCCGTTAGTGGGTAGCCCGTTGGTGGGCAAGCCATTGGTGGGCAAGTTCGCCGGATCGAGCAAGGGTGTGAGCTGCTGCGGCACCTGAAGGTCGTGTATCGCGGAGCCCGCGGCGGCCGGATCCGTCGGTAGTCCCTGGACATTCGGTAGCCCCGGAACATTCGGCAGCCCCGGAACGGTCGGCAGGACCGGTGCGGGGTCGTTGGCGAAGGTCCAGTGCGCCACTTCGGTGGCCTGGTGGACGTCCACCGGTTCGTCGGCGGGAGGGGCCGGCGGTGCGGGTGCGTCGGCCGGTGACGGGGCGTCTGCCGGCGGCATGGCGTCGACGGCGGCCGGCTCCGCCGGCGCCGGATCGGCCGGCGGTGCCGGTGGCGCGGGGTCGGCGGGCGGAGGCGGCGCGGGGGCTTCGAAGGCGGCCGGCTCGACAGGCGCGGGCGGTGCCGGCGGCGGAGGCAGCTCCGGCGGTGCGGGGTCAGCGGGCGGAGGCGGCGGCGGGGGAGGGTCGAATGCGGCCAGCTCGACAGGCGGTGGTGGCGGGGGAGCGTCTGGTGGGGGCGGCGGTGGTGCGTCTGGCGCAGGCGGTGGTGGTGCGTCCGGTGCGGGCGCATCGGCGACGACGTTGCGCGGCGTCGCCGCCCCGAGTCCGTGACCGCACGCCGGCCAGGCGCCGCGGCCCTGAGTGGCCAGCACCCGCTCGGCGACGGCGATCTGCTGTTCTTTGGTGGCCTGGTTTGCCGACGGGGCGAATTCGCCGCCGCCATGTGCGGCCCAGGTGCCCGACGAGAACTGCAGCCCGCCGTGGTACCCGTTGCCGGTGTTGATGGCCCAGTTGCCGCCGGACTCGCAGCCGGCGACGGCGTCCCATTGCTTGTCGGTAGCCGCGGAAGCGTGACCCGCGAGTGCGATGCCACCGCCACCGAGCACAGCACCGGTGAATGCGAGTTTGGCGACGCTGATGTTCGAAGGGGTGGGCTTACGATGCCGTCCGCTCATACGCCGAAGACGTCCTCTCTTGATGCGCCCACGAGGTCAGCTGTCGGGTTCGGGCTGGAGAGGTTGCCCGGTCACGCCGCATCCACGGACGCAGCGATGACTTCACCCCAAGGAGCCGCGGACGGCTCCCGGTCCAATCTCGGCGGACCAGTGGGTCCCCCGTCTCCATCCACGGGTTGGTGTGTCCCCGCCTATCGGATGGAGCTCGGCGCTATAGGCGAGAAGGCCCGCCGCTCAAACAGATTCGGCAAGCTCGGGACGACGGTAGCGGGTGATCGCAGCACAGTCATTTTTTGTCGATTTCGGCGTTTCGTTTTTTGCCGTTGGGGAAAACACCAGGAGGGCTCGTCGTCTGTGCAGGTCACCGGACCCCGACATCGAGCCGTTGCCGGGCTGTGATCAACCCGTTATGTGACCGAACTCACATCGAACCGGCCGCCGAGTGACGGCCCACAGATGCCGATGGGGCCGGAGTGAAAGCGCCAACAGACGGTCGGCTCGCGGCGGGCCCACACGGGCGGCGGTCAGCGGTACGACGGCAGCGACCCCGCGTGGTGCGCCTGCCCGACGGGAACGATTTCCTTGCCCAGCGGCACCAGGGACACCGGGATCAGCTTGAGGTTGGCCAGCGCCAGCGGAATACCGATGATGGTCAGCGCCATCGCCACCGCGCTCACCAGGTGCCCGATCGCGAGCCAGATCCCGCAGAACACCAGCCAGATCACATTCCCGATCAGCGCGCCGGTACCCGCGCCGGGCTTGTCGATGATGGTCCGGCCGAACGGCCACAGCGCATAGGATGCGATGCGCAATGCTGCGAATCCGAAGGGGATGGTGACGATGAGCAGGAAGCAGATAAGCGCGGCCAACAGATAGCCGAGGGCCAACCAAAGGCCGCCGAAAACCAGCCAGATAACGTTCAGGATCAGGCGCATTGTCTCCTCCAGCGGTAGCTCCAGAGTACCGAGAAACCGGGTGCTCGGCCGCGGGCCTTCCGAGTAGGATCGTCAGTCATCGCGTCCTGCGCAGGTGGGACGCGTCATTATTTTGCTCAACGTAGTAATCCGTCAGACAAGCAGGTGAGACCGGTGCCGACTGGCAAGGTGAAGTGGTACGACGCTGACAAGGGATTCGGCTTTCTGTCCCAGGAGGACGGCGAGGACGTCTACGTCCGCTCCTCGGCGTTGCCCGCAGGCGTCGAAGGCCTGAAGGCGGGGCAGCGCGTCGAGTTCGGCGTTGCCTCCGGACGCCGTGGACCCCAGGCATTGAGTCTGAAACTCATCGACCCGCCGCCCACTCTGACTCGTCCCCGCCGGGAAGGGCCGGCCGAACATAAGCACAGTCCAGATGAACTGCACGGCATGGTCGAGGACATGATCACCTTGCTGGAGAGCGCCGTGCAGCCCGAACTGCGCAAGGGTCGCTACCCCGACCGCAAAACCGCTCGCCGGGTATCCGACGTGGTCAAAGCCGTCGCCCGGGAACTCGACGCCTAACTCGGAGCTGGCGTTCTGCGAAAGCGTGGACCGGAGCGTACTGGCGGGTAACACTGGGTACTACACCCAAGTAAGCCGTCGAGCGAGGAGTGTCCCATGGCACAGCAGGCACAGGTCAGCGAGGAGCAAGCGAGAGCCGTAGCTGAGGAATCTCGCGAAAGCGGTTGGGATAAACCATCCTTGGCCAAGGAGCTTTTTCTCGGCCGATTTCCGCTTGAGCTCATTCACCCTTTTCCCGGGCCCTCCGACGAAGAGGCCGCTCGCACCGAGAAGTTTCTGGCCCAGCTGCGGGAATTCCTCGACACGATCGACGGGAGCGTCATCGAGCGCGACGCCCAGATCCCCGACGAACATGTCAAAGGCCTTGCCGAACTCGGTTGTTTCGGCATGAAGATCCCGTCCGAGTACGGCGGCCTGAACATGTCGCAAGTCGCCTATAACCGTGCGCTGGTGATGGTTACGACCCTGCATCCCAGTCTCGGTGCGCTGCTCTCGGCGCACCAGTCGATCGGGGTGCCGGAACCGCTGAAGCTCGCCGGAACTCCAGAGCAGAAGCGGAAGTTCTTGCCGCGGTGTGCCGCCGGGGCGATATCGGCATTTTTGCTCACTGAACCGGATGTGGGCTCAGACCCGGCGCGCATGGCCTCCACGGCGACTCCGGTCGACGACGGGCAGGCCTACGAACTCGATGGCGTGAAGTTGTGGACGACCAACGGCGTGGTCGCGGATCTGCTGGTGGTGATGGCCGCCGTGCCCAAGGGTGACGGGCACCGAGGCGGGATCAGCGCGTTCGTCGTCGAGGCGGATTCACCTGGCATCACCGTGGAGCGGCGCAACAAGTTCATGGGGTTGCGGGGCATCGAAAACGGTGTCACCAGGCTGCATCGCGTCCGAGTTCCCGCGGAGAACTTGATCGGCCGGGAAGGCGACGGCCTGAAGATCGCGCTGACCACACTGAACGCCGGACGGCTCTCGATACCCGCGATGGTGAGCGGCTCCGCCAAGTGGTGTCTGAAAATCGCGCGGGAGTGGTCGCGCGAGCGGGTGCAGTGGGGCAAACCTCTCGGCGAACACGCGGCCGTCGCAGAAAAGATTTCGTTCATGGCCGCAACCAGCTTTGCGCTCGAATCGGTGGTCGAGCTGTCCGGTCAAATGGCCGACGAGGGCCGCAACGACATTCGGATCGAGGCTGCGCTGGCGAAGCTGTGGTCGAGCGAGATGGTCTGCTTGATGGCCGACGAATTGCTGCAAATCCGCGGTGGTCGGGGCTATGAGACCGCCGAATCACTCGCGGCGCGCGGTGAGCGTGCGGTGCCGGTGGAGCAGATCGTCCGCGACCTCAGGATCAACCGCATCTTCGAAGGCTCCAGCGAGATCATGCGGCTCTTGATCGCCCGTGAGGCGGTGGACGCCCACCTGTCCGCCGCGGGGGATCTCGCGAATCCCAAGGCCGATGTCCGGCAAAAGGCCAAGGCAGCTGTTGGGGCGAGCGGGTTCTACGCGAAGTGGTTGCCGCAGCTGGTTTTCGGCGAGGGTCAACGGCCGACGGCGTATCGCGAGTTCGGCCGACTGGCGACACATCTGCGATTCGTCGAACGTTCCGCGCGCAAGCTCGCCCGCAACACCTTCTACGGAATGGCGCGCTGGCAAGCGGCACTGGAGCAAAAGCAGGGATTCCTCTTCCGGGTGGTGGACATCGGCGCGGAACTGTTCGCGATGTCGGCGGCGTGCGTACGAGCCGAGGCCCTGCGGGTAGCAGATTCGGCCCAGGGCGAGCAGGCGTACGAGCTGGCCGAGGCGTTCTGTCAGCAGGCCACCCTGCGGGTCGAGGTGCTGTTCAACGCCTTGTGGACCAACACCGACAGCACCGACGCTGCGCTGGCCCGCAAGGTGCTGAAAGGTCGCTACACCTGGCTCGAAGACGGGATTGTCGATCAGTCCGAGGGCACCGGACCATGGATCGCACAGTGGGAAATTGGTGCATCCACCGAGGCCAATTTGGCTCGACGGTTCCTGACCGTGGCCGAGTCCTGACATGACATACGTCGCCGAGGCCGGCGAGTTCACCCGCGACACCAACTACATCGCGACCCGCATCACTTCCGACGGCCGCGACGGCTATCCGGTAGAGCCGGGCCGGTATCGACTTATCGTCGCTCGCGCCTGTCCGTGGGCCAACCGCGCGATCATTGTCCGACGGCTATTGGGCCTGGAAAGTGTTATCTCCATTGGATTTTGCGGCCCTACCCATGACAAGCGCAGTTGGACTTTCGACCTCGACCCGGGTGGCGTCGACCCGGTGTTGAAGATCCCGCGACTGCAGGACGCATATTTCAAACGCTTTCCCGACTATCCGAAAGGTATCACCGTCCCGGCAATCGTCGACGTGCCGACGGGCGCCGTTGTCACCAACGACTTCGCGCAGATGACGTTGGATCTGTCGATGGAATGGACCGCCTACCAACGCGACGGCGCTCCGCAGCTGTATCCCGAATCGCTGCGCGGCGAGATCGACGAGGTCAACAAAAGGGTCTACACGGAGATCAACAACGGTGTTTACCGGTGTGGCTTCGCCGGCTCGCAGCACGCCTACGACGCGGCCTACGACCGGTTGTTCACCGCGTTGGACTGGGTCAGCGATCGACTGGAAAACCAGCGGTATCTGGCGGGCGAGACGATCACCGAGGCCGATGTCCGGCTGTTCACCACCTTGGCCCGCTTCGACCCGGTTTACCACGGGCACTTCAAATGCAATCGAAGCAAACTCTCTGAGATGCCGGTGCTGTGGGCCTACGCGCGTGACCTATTCCAGACGCCGGGCTTCGGCGATACCGTCGACTTCGTCCAGATCAAGCAGCACTACTACATCGTGCACGCCGACATCAACCCGACCCGTATCGTGCCCAAGGGGCCGGAGCTGGCCAACTGGCTGACGCCGCATGGCCGGGAAGCATTGGGCGGCAAGCCCTTCGGCGACGGCACACCGCCGGAACCGACGCCCGCTGCCGAAGCGGTGCCCGTCGGCCACGGCGCTTAGCTGCCGCTAGTCCCACACGGTGCGCACCGACCACTCCGCATGGGGGACACCGTGTAGTTGCCCGGCCTGGTCGACGACGACGGTCATCAGTTGGACCGCGATACCGGTCAGTCGACCCTGCTTCGGATCGACGGTGGGGATGGTGACCGCCAGCCGGCTGCCCGGCCGGTAGAAGGTCGTCGTCGGGTTGACCGCGTCCTCGTACACGCGCAACAGCCACCAGGGTGCCTCGCCGATCGCCGCTGGCACCGAGAGCTGCACCGGATCACGCGCATTCACCTGCAACTCGCCTTGTGCCCTTGGGTTTTCGCAGTCATCAAGGTCGAGCACTTTGCAGTACCGGTAAGGACCCACCCGGGTGAGCTGGCCGTGGGTATACGCGCTGATCTCCGGATGTCGCGAACCGCGTCCGCGCGTCAGCGCCCAGGCGCCGACTCCCGCAGCCGCACATGCCAATACCAGCAATGCGGCGAGCAGCGCGGCGATGCCCAACCTCGCCGTCGGCTTCACTCCCACGAGACCGCCGCAGCGTCGTGGCCGATGGGGCCGCCTTCCTGCTCGACCATCACCGGCCGGTTGCCACCCAGACCGGGGATCAACGAGTCACCGTGGAAGCTCAGCACCGTCTGCGCCAAACCCGGAATCAGCACCGCCGCAACGACGGTGAAGCCGACCCACAGATCGGTATAGAGCAACACACCCAGCGCGCCGCCGAGCACCCACGCCAGCTGCAGTGTCGATTCCGACCGTCCGAACGCCGACGCACGTGATTCCTCCGGCAAGTCGTCCTGCAACGACGCGTCCAGTGCGGCCTTGGCGATCGCGCTCGACCCCGAGGTGATCAAAGTTGCGATCGCGGCAGTCACCAGATTGCCGGCCACCGCTGCCGCCACCGCAGCCATGGTCACCGCCAGGGTGCAGCGCACGACCAGCACCGAGGGCCTGCCCAACCGCATCCGCGCGCTGGCGAAGTTGCCCGCGAAATTACCGATGGCGGCCGCGGCGCCGATCAGCCCCAGCACGCCAAGCTGCACCCAGCCACTGCCGTCGCGCGCTTTGGCGACAAAAGCGGGATACAAGAACAGAAATCCGACCATGACCTTGATCGTGGAATTGCCCCACAACGAGGTAATAATGTTGCGGCCCAACGGTTGTCGAAGCGCCCCGCTGAACTCCTCGGACCAGCTTTTGCCCGGTTGGCGCCGGCGGTAGCTCAACGTGGTGGGAACCTCACCCTCGGTCACTTCGACCCAGCGTGGAATTCGCATGGACAGCAGGACGCCGGCGACCGTGACCGCAACGACGACGAATAACGCGCCGGGCCAATGGAACATGCGGGTCAAGGCATACTCGATTCCGCTGGCGATGCCGCCGCCGAGGATGGTGCCGCCCAGCAGCCCGAACATGGTCAGCCGGGAATTGACTCGTACCAGGTCGATCGTCGGCGGCATCACCCGTGGCGTCACCGCGCTGCGTAGGACGCTGAACGACTTGGACAGCACCATCATTCCAAGCGCACACGGATACAACACCCATGACGGGAAGCTTCCGGTCGCGCCGTCGTAGTTGCTGATCAGCAATACCGCCAACGCCGTGCGCAGCCCGAACGACGCCGCCAGCGCGATCCGTCGGCCGTGCTGCAGCCGGTCCAGCGCCGGACCGATCAGCGGCGCGACCACCGCGAACGGCGCGATGGTGATCAGCAGGTACAACGCGACCTTGTCCTTGCTCTCCCCGGTGGCCGCGGCGAAGAACAGGGTGTTGGCCAATGCGACAGCCATCGCGGCATCGGTCGCGAAATTGCACACCACCGGCCAGGTCAGCGCTGTCAGCCCGGACTTGTCGGCGCCGTCAGCGGTGGCGGCTCGTTGCACCAACCCATACATCCGCGAACCCATCTCGCGGCTGCGCTGCGCGGCGGCGCGGGTGACCGTGACCCGCTCGCCGCCGCCGCCACGCGGCGGCTCGCTGCGCCGATCGGGCTCGGGCTCGCGGTTGAGCGGCGGCAGATAGCGGTTGGCGCTGGGCATCGGCGGCGGGCGGCGCGGCCGGCGGTAGCCCGACTCGTCGGCCGGATAGTTGGCCATGCCGGGGTGCTGGGCGGCGGGCCCGCCACGGGTGCGGCGGCCGCTAGATGCCCGGCTCGTATCGGGGTGATCGCGCCGCCGTCCAGCCATGCCTCAATTCTCACAGATGCCGGCTGATCGGACGTGCAGGCAACCGGTGTGGCCGAGCCCCCCGGCTGTGCGACAGTATTAGGGGCGTATGGAAACAGCGGACAACGTGACCCGACCGACTACGGAGCCGGCTCCGGCGACCACCGAAGAGTGGTCGCCGGAGTTGGCGACCGTTCTCACCGGCGCCGTCGAGCCGGCCCGGGCAGCCATCGTCGAGTTCAGCGGGGCCGACACGGTGGGTGACTATCTGGGCGTCGGCTACGAAGATCCGACCAGCGCCACCCACCGTTTTCTGGCCCATTTGCACGGTTATCAGGGCTGGCAGTGGGCCGTCGTCGTGGCCGCCTATCCCGGGGCTGACCACGCGACGGTCAGCGAGGTAGTGCTGGTGCCCGGGCCGACGTCGCTGTTGGCGCCGGAATGGGTGCCCTGGGATCAGCGGATTCGGCCGGGCGACCTGAGCCCCGGCGACCTGCTGGCACCGCTGCCGGACGATCCGCGGTTGGTGCCCGGTTACCTGGCCTCCGGTGACCCGCAGGTCGACGAAATCGCCCTCGAGATCGGTTTTGGACGGCGCCGGGTGATGAGTGCCTGGGGCCGCTCCGGGGCGGCCCAACGCTGGCATAACGGTGACTACGGCCCGTCGTCGCAGATGGCGCAATCCACCAAGCGCGTGTGCCGCGATTGCGGTTTCTTCCTGCCGCTTTCCGGGTCGCTAGGTGCGATGTTCGGGGTGTGCGGCAATGAGTTGTCCGCCGACGGGCACGTCGTCGACTTTGAATACGGCTGCGGTGCGCACTCCGACACCCCGGCTCCCGCGGGCAGCGGTTCGCCGATGTATGACCCGTACGACGACGGGGTGCTCGACGTCAGCGAGACACCCGCCGAGAAACCCGCAGAGCTCAGCTAGGAGTCTGCTGAATTAGGGGTGCTTTGGGGCGGGGTGCCTCGCGGCGCTCGTTGGCGCTGATTTGAAGTCAGACCCTGAGGTCGACAGAAGAGGTCACCCCGCCGTTGTGAGGGTGACAGGACGGTGGCGTATCGCGCAAGCCGTTGGGCTTCATGGTGATCAGGCGATGGCCCAGCTCGTACCTGTGTGATGCAAGCCCAAGGTGAGTAGGCGTCGTAGGTTCAGCGCTGCGGCGCGATGGTGCAGCCAATGGTCGTTGCGGACGACGCCGCGGTAACGAACCTTGCGGTTGCCGCGGGTCAGCCACGCGATAGCGCGTTCGACCATGGGACGATGCTGCCGATATTCAGTGAGCCACTGCGGTTTTCGCGCATCCCTGCGTGCGGTTCTTTGCAGCGCGTCGTGGGGGCGGATCGTCAGCGATTTGCCGGTGGCACTGGCGGTGCATTTGCTGCGCAATTGGCAGCCGGTGCACGCCACCCCGAAGCTGGCATAACCCGCGCGGCTGATCGGTCGAATCACCCCGGCCGGGCAGGTCGCGCTGCGTGCGTCATGGTCGACGATGAAGTCATCGACGGTGAATCCACCCGGAATGGCACCGCGCGCAGGTGCAGGTTTGACCCGATCGGTGTGGGCTCGCGCGGAAAGTTCTGCGCGGAATTCGCCGGTTCCATAAGCAGAATCGGCCAGCACGGTCACCGGCGAGTTTTCGTCGTCAAGCAGTGCTAAGCCGACCGTAGCTTCGTGGTTGTCGGCGCCGTTGGCTGCGGTCAGGACGCAGTCGGTGATGATCCCGGTGTCGGGTTCGACCGCGATGTGGGCTTTGTAGCCGTCCTGGCGGCGATGCACACTTTTGTGCACATGGCGAGTCTCGGGGTCCACCGTGGAGATCACCCGATCACCCGCGACGTTGCGGGCAAGGCGCCAGTGCCCGTCGGTGCCATCAGAGCCCTCGACGGGCTCGACATCTTGGCCGGCGACCAATGCCAGCAACGCCACCGCTTCGGCGCCCCGCGGACCCAGGTTCTGCTCGGGCAGATGCCCTAGGACTCGGTGGGCGTCGCTGACCAGTGCGTCGACCAACTGCTCGCGGGCCGCCAGATCATCCCAGGCGATCGCTGGCTTACCCGGATCGGTGTAATCATGAGCTGCGCAGTGCGCGGCGATGACCTCGGTCGCACCGGCCACCTCACGACCGACCCGCCGGATCGCGCCGATGAGCTGGGTGACGGTGTCCTGGGTGGCCACCGCATCATCGAGCACCGTGGAATCCAACGCCCGTCGGGCGCGCCCTGTCAGCGCCCCCGTTTGGGCAACCACGGCTTTGACCGCCTCAAAAATTCGGTTCGGGCGATCCGAAGCCGCCAGACGCCGCCGCCAATAGGTCAACGTCGTGGAATGAAACGCCGTCGCGGTCACCGGCAATCCGCATGCCGCTTTCCAGCGCAGATCGAAGGTCACCGCGTCCACGGTCTCGTTATCGGATAAACCGTGCAACGCCTGCAGCGTGATCACGCTGGCCATCACCTCAGCCGCCACGCTCGGTCGCCCCCGCCGCGACGGGAACAAATCGGCGAACATCTCCTCGGGGAACAAATGATGCCGATGAGCCGCCAAGAAAGCGAACACGCTGTCGCCCTTGAGAAGATGGCCTGCTACCGACTCCGCATCCAACAACTCACGCTGATCATCAAACCGACCCTGCACCCACCAATCATCCCGAAAACGCCAGGCCAAACCCATCCGCCACGCGGGATTAATTCAGCAGACTCCTAGCTGCTCTCGGCCGCGGCCTTGATCTTGCCCAGCGAGGCGTTCATGCCGTCGACGAGTTCCCGCTCGAAGTTCGCGGTCCCGCCGAAAAGCGCGTTCACCGCCATACTCGACACCGGCTTGACCCCGTTCTCGGCGTGCCTGCTCTCGATCACCCGGGTGCCGTCGGGGATCGGCTGCAGTTCGTAGCTCCAGACCGTGTTGTTCATGTTGACCCGGAATGCCAGCTTCTGGTCCGGAACCACCTCGAGGACGGTGCATGTCGTCGGCCAGAACAGCAGGTTGCGGCGGTTGACGTTGATGGTGCGGGTGCCCTGGCGGACCGGACCGAGTGCCCGCATCAAGCGACACTGTGGGCTCCACTCTGGCATGCGAGAGAAATCACTGACCAGCGACCAGACCTTCGAGACGGGTGCCTTGATATCAACCTGCGCTTGCAACAGCGGCGCTGCCATTAGACGCATACCTCCTAGCTCGGGGCGGTTATTTTCGGTCGGGATCGCGTTGGTAGTTCAATCCGGTCTGCGCGCCACGCGCGCCGCGGCGGGCAGCGTCGCGCTGCACCAGGAAGATCATGGTGCCCAGTACCCCGACTCCCAGCCCGGCCAACGTCAGCGGTCGCCACGTCTCGAGGCTTGGTACGACGAACGCGGCCACGGCGGCAGCCAGCCAGGCCACTACGCCGACGCCGATCACCGGCCATACCTCCAGTAGGGCAGCGGGCAGCATCGGCGGATCGAGGCTTTTGCCAGGCTCGACGGACATGGCCTTCAAGATAACCCGAGCCCCGGACTCGGTGATTCGTTGTCGACGATTGGGCGTTCTGTCGTAACCTTCGCGCTGTGATGGAGGGCGATAGCCGATTGGCCAGCGACCTGTCGTTGGCGGTTATGCGGCTGTCCCGGCAGCTGCGGTTCCGTCGGCCGCAGTCCCCGGTGTCGTTGTCGCAGCTGTCGGCGCTGGCGACATTGAACAATTACGGCCCGATGACACCGGGCGCGCTGGCGATCAGGGAACGGGTTCGCCCGCCGTCGATGACGCGGGTCATCGCCTCGCTGGCCGATTTGGGTTTTGTGGACCGTGTTGCGCACCCCGACGACGGCCGGCAGGTCTTGGTCTCGGTCTCCGATGCTGGTGTCGAACTGATCGAGGCCGAACGCCGCGCCAGCCAGGAGTGGCTGGCGCAACGGCTCGACACCCTGGGCGGCGCGGAACGGGATACGCTGCGCGAGGCCGCCGACCTGATCTTGGCCCTCGTCGACGAAAGCCCTTGACCACAAACGGTTTTGACCCCACCAGTGGTGCCGACGGTGTGGTCGTTTGCGATATCACCGATCCCGGCGACGTCCGGCTCGATAACTTTCGGGATTTGAACAGCATCGACCGTCGGCCCGACCTGCCGAGCGGGAAGGGGATGGTGATCGCCGAGGGTGTGCTGGTGGTGCAGCGCATGCTGGCCTCGCCATTTAGGCCGTTGGCCTTCCTCGGCACCGATCGCAGACTTGATGAGCTCAGGGCAGATCTGGCCGGCAGCCCCGCGCCCTACTATCGGGTCTCCGCCGAGGTGATGGCTCAGGTGGTCGGCTTCCATCTGAACCGAGGGGTGCTGGCCGCCGCGCGTCGCGAGCCCGAACGCAGCCTCGTGCAGGTCGTCGACGACGCCCGGACCGTCGTCGTACTCGAGGGCGTCAACGACCACGAGAACCTGGGCGCCATCTTCCGCAACGCCGCGGGCCTGTCCGTCGACGGGGTGGTGTTCGGCAGCGGCTGCGCTGACCCGCTGTATCGCCGCGCGGTGCGCGTCTCCATGGGCCACGCGTTGCTGGTGCCCTATACGCGGGCGACCGACTGGCCGGCCGATTTGAAGACGTTGCACGAGAAGGGATTTCGATTGTTGGCGATGACCCCCGACCCCGACGCGCTGCCGTTGCCGGAGGCAATGGCGGCGGTGCGGGAAGAGCGGGTCGCGGTGCTGGTCGGCGCCGAGGGACCGGGCCTGAGCCGCGCGGCGTTGCGGGCCAGCGATCTGCGGGTGCGCATCCCGATGTCACGGGGCACCGACTCGCTCAACGTGGCCACCGCGGCGGCGATGGCCTTCTACGAGCGGGCTCGGGCTACGCTCGGCTGATGCCCGACGAATCCACCCCGTGGGCAACGGGTTTGACGGTCGCCGGGTTCGTAGCCGCGGTCACCGGGGTTGCCGTCGTGGTGCTGAGTCTCGGGCTTATCCGGGTGCATCCGTTGTTGGCGGTGGGACTCAACGTCATCGCGGCCGGCGGCTTGGCGCCGACGCTGTGGGGGTGGCGGCACACCGCGGTACTGCGCTGGTTGGTGCTGGGCGTCGGAGTGGGCGTGACCGTTGCCTGGCTGACCCTGGTCTCGATGCAGCTGTTCGGCTAGCGCTGCCCGCCGGAACGGACACCCAGCAACACGTCTTCCCACGCCGGCACCGGTGGCTTGCCGCGGCGGCTGCGGGTCGGCTCGCTCTTGGGTTCGACCGTCGGGGTCTCGACCGGCGCGGGTGCCGGCTCGTCGAAGTCCAGTTGGGCGACCGGGGCCACCGGCCGCAACGGACGGTCGAAGCTGGGGTCGATTAGCTCACTGGCCGCATCATCGACGGCGGTGACGGTCCCGCCGTGCGCGCCCGGGCAGAAGCGGAAATGCGCCAGGTTGTCCGAACGACCCGCCTTCCAGCCGAGCTGGACCGTCCAGCGGCCATCCTCGTTACGCCAGGCGTCCCACATCGTGTTGTCCGGGTTGAGGCCACGCGCCAGCAGCGACGACGTGACGGTCTCCAGCAGCGTCAGCACCGCGGGGCCGTCGGCGAGCACGGGGTGTGCCGCCGTTGCCAGCTCCGCGGCGCGCGAGCGTTCCAGCAGCACCGGGTGGGCGAACCGCTCAACCCGCTCGATGTCCACCCCGGCGGCGGCCGCCACCTGCTCGACGGACGCGCCGGCGCGGATGCGGGACTGAATTTCCTTGGGACGCAGCATGCTGGTGACCTCGATGTCGATATGGGTTTGACCCACCCGGGCCCCGTCGCCGCGCACCGCCGCCTTCAGCCGGTCGTCGGCTCGGATCTTGAACTTCTCGCCGGGGTCCCCGTTGTCTTTGGTGCTCTCGCAGATGATGTGTTTGCCATCGACATCGAGTCCGACGATCGTGAGTTCCCGCATGGTGTCTCCTAGCAGGCTCCTCGCAGACCAGCGAGCCAGGCCTGTCGCTGCGGACTCTAGTGCAGCAGCGGCCGTTACCGTGCCGTGACACGCGGTAGCACCAGGGCTTATTTGCTCAGCCGCTCGACCACCCAGTCGATGCACTCGGTGAGCGCGCTGACGTCGTCGGGTTCGACGGCGGGGAACATCGCGACCCGCAACTGGTTGCGGCCTAGTTTGCGGTAGGGCTCGGTGTCGACGATGCCGTTGGCCCGCAGCACCTTGGCCACCGCCGCGGCGTCGACGTCATCGTTGAAGTCGATCGTGCCCACTACCTGCGAGCGCAGCCGCGGCTCGGCCACGAACGGCGTGGTGTAGGACCGCTCCTGCGCCCAGGAGTACAACCGCTGCGACGAGTCCGCGGTGCGCTTGACCGCCCACTCCAGCCCGCCGTTGCCCAACAGCCAGTCGATCTGTTCGGCCAGCAGCACCAGCGTCCCGATGGCGGGGGTGTTGTAGGTCTGGTTTTTCAGGCTGTTCTCCACCGCGATCGGCAGCGACAAGAAGTCCGGCACCCATCGACCGGACTCGGCGATCGCCTCGATTCGACCCAGCGCCGCCGGGCTCAAGATCGCCAGCCACAGCCCGCCGTCACTGGCGAAGTTCTTCTGCGGCGCGAAGTAGTAGGCATCGGTGTCGGCGATGTCGACCGGCAGGCCGCCGGCGCCGGAGGTGGCGTCGATGAGGATGAGCGCATCGCCGGAGTTATCCGGCCGGGCGACCGGCACCGCGACCCCCGTCGAGGTCTCGTTGTGCGCCCATGCGATCACGTCGACCGACGGGTCGCTCTGCGGCTCGGGGGCGCCACCGGGATCGGCCTTGATGATGATCGGATCGCCGACGAACGGATTCTTGGCGACCGCGGAGGCGAACTTCGAGCTGAACTCGCCGTAGCTCAGGTGCAGCGACCGCTTGTCGATCAGCCCGAACGCCGCGGCATCCCAGAACGCCGTCGCACCGCCGTTGCCCAGCACGACCTCGTAGCCGTCGGGCACCGAGAAGTAGTCCCGCAACCCGTCGCGCACCCGGCCAACCAGGTCCTTGACCGGCGCTTGGCGGTGCGAGGTGCCGAAAAGCGCGGCGGCGCTGGTGGAGAGCGCCTTCAGCTGCTCGGGTCGGACCTTCGAAGGGCCGGAGCCGAAGCGACCGTCAGTGGGTTTGATGTTGTCCGGAATCGTGAGCGCGTCAGCCATGATCACCAGGTTAGTGACTGGGCCGAGCCAGGCGATCACGCGGTCGGCGATGTTGATCACAGGCCGCTCTGTGTGAGGTAAGTCACAGTGTACACATGTTCACGGATGGACCCACAGTGGTATTCGAGGGTCTAGTAAGTTGCCGATACCTCCGGTACTGTGTTGGACATAGCGCGTACAAATGTAAACCTCGTTGGGGAGGCTGCAATGGCCCAGAAGACGGCTCGGACGAAGATGGTGCGACGGTGGCGCCGCAACATGGACGTCCTGGACGACCCGAAGTACGTGGAGATGCTGACCACACTGTCCGAGGGGTCGGTGCGGCGCAATTTCAACCCGTACACCGACATCGACTGGAAGTCACCCGAGTTCGCGGTCATCGACAACGACCCGCGCTGGATACTGCCGAAGACCGACCCGCTGGGCCGGCACGCCTGGTACCAGGCGCAGTCCCAAGAGCGTCAGATCGAGATCGGCATGTGGCGTCAGGCGAACGTCGCCAAGGTCGGTCTGCACTTCGAGTCCATCCTGATCCGCGGCCTGATGGAGTACGCCTTCTGGGTGCCCAACGGGTCACCGGAGTACCGGTACTGCCTGCACGAAGCCGTCGAAGAGTGCAACCACACCATGATGTTTCAGGAGATGGTGAACCACATCGGCGCCGACGTGCCCGGCATGCCGCGCCTGCTGAAGTGGATTCAACCGTTCATTCCGCTGGTGGCCGGACCGCTGCCGATCCCGTTCTGGTTCGGCATCCTCGCCGGCGAAGAGCCCATCGACCACACCCAGAAGAACGTGCTGCGCGAGGGCAAGGAGCTGCACCCGATCATGGAGCGGGTGATGGCCATCCACGTCGCCGAGGAGGCCCGCCACATCTCGTTCGCGCACGAGTACCTGCGTAAGCGGGTGCCGGACCTGCCGCGCCGCAAGCGGTTCTGGCTGTCGCTGTATGTGCCCGTCACCATGCGCATCCTGTGCTCGGCGATCGTGGTTCCGCCGAGGGCGTTCTGGCGGGAGTTCGACATCCCGCGCCAGGTCCGCAAAGAGGTGTTCTTCCGTTCGCCGGAGTCGCGTCAAATGCTGCGTGACATGTTCGGCGACGTCCGGATGCTCTGCCACGACACCGGCCTGATGAACCCGCTGGCCAAGCTGATCTGGCGGATCTGCAAGATCAACGGCAAGCCGTCACGCTACCGCAGCGAACCGCAGCGCCAGCACCTGGTCGTCGCACCGGCCGCCTAGAAGATTCGGTCTTTATGCCGCACGTTATTACCCAGTCGTGCTGTAGCGACGGGTCCTGTGTTTACGCCTGCCCGGTGAACTGCATTCATCCGTCGCCGGACGAGCCGGGCTTTGCCACCGCCGAGATGCTCTACATCGACCCGGTGGCGTGCGTGGACTGTGGAGCCTGCGTGAGTGCCTGCCCGGTGGGTGCCATTGCGCCCGCTGCGCAGCTGGCCCCCGAACAGCAACCGTTCATCGCACTCAACGAGTCGTATTACCCGGACCGGCCGGCCGACCAGAAACTGCCGCCGACGTCCAAGCTGGCGCCGGTGATCCCCGCACCACAGGTGCGGGGGCATCATCGGGGGCCGTTGACCGTGGCGATCGTGGGGTCCGGCCCGGCCGCGATGTATGCCGCCGACGAACTGCTCACCCAGCACGGCGTGCGGGTCAATGTCTTCGAGAAGCTGCCCACGCCGTATGGACTGGTTCGCGCCGGGGTGGCGCCAGACCACCAGACCACCAAACGCGTGACTGCGCTCTTCGACCGGATCGCCCGTCGCCGCGAATTCCGGTTCTTTCTCAACGTCGAGGTCGGCAGGCACCTAAGTCACGACGACCTGCTCGCACACCACCATGCCGTCATCTACGCCGTCGGCGCACCCAATGACCGGCGGCTGGACGTCAACGGCATGGGCATGCCGGGCACCGGCACCGCCACCGAGCTGGTCGCCTGGATCAACGGTCATCCCGATTTCACCGAGCTGCCAGTCGATCTCAGCCACGAGCGAGTGATCGTCGTCGGCAACGGCAACGTCGCGCTCGATGTGGCCCGCGTGCTCACCGCCGACCCCGACGAGCTGGCCCGCACCGACATCTCCGACCACGCACTGCAGGCGCTGCGCGCCTCACGGGTGCAGGAGGTGGTGATCGCCGCCAGGCGTGGACCCGCGCACTCAGCGTTCACGCTGCCTGAGCTGATCGGGCTGACGACGAAGGCAGATGTCGTGCTCGACGCCGCCGACCACGAGCTGGTGCTGCGCGACCTGGCAGGCGTCTCGGACGCCGTGACGAAGCAGAAGCTGGAAATGCTTCGCAAGCTCGGCGACGGGTCCGGCCCGCAGCAGCGTCCGCGGATCCGGCTGGCCTACCAACTGACTCCCATCCGGGTCTTGGGTGAGCGGCGGGCCAGCGGTATGGAGTTCGGCGTCACCGGCACCGACGAGGTGTGTCAGCTCGAAGCCGGTCTGGTGTTGACCTCGATCGGCTACCACGGCAAGGCTATTCGCGACTTGCCCTTCGACGACGACGCCGGCGTGGTGCCGAACAACGGCGGCCGGGTGATCGACGCGGCCTCGGGGCAACCGGTGCACGGCGCCTACGTGGCGGGGTGGATCAAGCGCGGCCCGACGGGATTCATCGGCACCAACAAGTCGTGCGCGTTGCAAACCGTGCAGCGGCTGGTCGACGATTTCAACGCCGGACTGCTGCGCGATCCGATCGACAAGCCGTCGGCGTTGGACACGCTGGTCGCTACCCGCCAGCCCGCCGTCGTCGACGCCGCCGGCTGGCGCGCCATCGATGCTGCGGAAGTGTCCCGGGGCAGCGTCAGCGATCGGCCGCGCAACAAGTTCACGTCGATCGCCGAGATGCTCGCGGTCGCGGCAGCCGCGCCGGCGCCGCCGCTGCGGCGCCGGCTGGCTGACCGGCTACGCCAACTGGCCGACCTCGCCTAGGAGTCTGCTGAATTAATCCCGCGTGGCGGATGGGTTTGGCCTGGCGTTTTCGGGATGATTGGTGGGTGCAGGGTCGGTTTGATGATCAGCGTGAGTTGTTGGATGCGGAGTCGGTAGCAGGCCATCTTCTCAAGGGCGACAGCGTGTTCGCTTTCTTGGCGGCTCATCGGCATCATTTGTTTCCCGAGGAGATGTTCGCCGATTTGTTCCCGTCGCGGCGGGGGCGACCGAGCGTGGCGGCTGAGGTGATGGCCAGCGTGATCACGCTGCAGGCGTTGCACGGTTTATCCGATAACGAGACCGTGGACGCGGTGACCTTCGATCTGCGCTGGAAAGCGGCATGCGGATTGCCGGTGACCGCGACGGCGTTTCATTCCACGACGTTGACCTATTGGCGGCGGCGTCTGGCGGCTTCGGATCGCCCGAACCGAATTTTTGAGGCGGTCAAAGCCGTGGTTGCCCAAACGGGGGCGCTGACAGGGCGCGCCCGACGGGCGTTGGATTCCACGGTGCTCGATGATGCGGTGGCCACCCAGGACACCGTCACCCAGCTCATCGGCGCGATCCGGCGGGTCGGTCGTGAGGTGGCCGGTGCGACCGAGGTCATCGCCGCGCACTGCGCAGCTCATGATTACACCGATCCGGGTAAGCCAGCGATCGCCTGGGATGATCTGGCGGCCCGCGAGCAGTTGGTCGACGCACTGGTCAGCGACGCCCACCGAGTCTTAGGGCATCTGCCCGAGCAGAACCTGGGTCCGCGGGGCGCCGAAGCGGTGGCGTTGCTGGCATTGGTCGCCGGCCAAGATGTCGAGCCCGTCGAGGGCTCTGATGGCACCGACGGGCACTGGCGCCTTGCCCGCAACGTCGCGGGTGATCGGGTGATCTCCACGGTGGACCCCGAGACTCGCCATGTGCACAAAAGTGTGCATCGCCGCCAGGACGGCTACAAAGCCCACATCGCGGTCGAACCCGACACCGGGATCATCACCGACTGCGTCCTGACCGCAGCCAACGGCGCCGACAACCACGAAGCTACGGTCGGCTTAGCACTGCTTGACGACGAAAACTCGCCGGTGACCGTGCTGGCCGATTCTGCTTATGGAACCGGCGAATTCCGCGCAGAACTTTCCGCGCGAGCCCACACCGATCGGGTCAAACCTGCACCTGCGCGCGGTGCCATTCCGGGTGGATTCACCGTCGATGACTTCATCGTCGACCATGACGCACGCAGCGCGACCTGCCCGGCCGGGGTGATTCGACCGATCAGCCGCGCGGGTTATGCCAGCTTCGGGGTGGCGTGCACCGGCTGCCAATTGCGCAGCAAATGCACCGCCAGTGCCACCGGCAAATCGCTGACGATCCGCCCCCACGACGCGCTGCAAAGAACCGCACGCAGGGATGCGCGAAAACCGCAGTGGCTCACTGAATATCGGCAGCATCGTCCCATGGTCGAACGCGCTATCGCGTGGCTGACCCGCGGCAACCGCAAGGTTCGTTACCGCGGCGTCGTCCGCAACGACCATTGGCTGCACCATCGCGCCGCAGCGCTGAACCTACGACGCCTACTCACCTTGGGCTTGCATCACACAGGTACGAGCTGGGCCATCGCCTGATCACCATGAAGCCCAACGGCTTGCGCGATACGCCACCGTCCTGTCACCCTCACAACGGCGGGGTGACCTCTTCTGTCGACCTCAGGGTCTGACTTCAAATCAGCGCCAACGAGCGCCGCGAGGCACCCCGCCCCAAAGCACCCCTAATTCAGCAGACTCCTAGGCCAATTGCCGGGCTAGCTCTGCTGGCCGACGAAAGCCGCGATTTCTTGCGGGCTCACCTCGCGCACGGGCTGACCCAGCGACCAGTGATGGCCGAACGGATCGGCAACGATGCCGTAGCGGTCGCCCCAGAACTGGTCCTCGAGCGGGGCGACCACGGTGGCGCCGGCGTCGAGCGCCCGCGCGAACTTGGTATCGACGTCGGTGACCGTCAGGTGAATGGTGACCGGAGTTCCGCCCAGCGACGTCGGCGTCATCGACTTTCCGCCGGACATCTCCGGGAAGTCGTCGTTCAGCAGCACCGTGAAACCGTTGATGCGCAGTGCGGCGTGGATCAGCTTGCCGTCTGGACCGGGCACTCGCCCGAGTTCTTGCGCGTCGAAAGCCTTGACGTAGAAGTCGATCGCCGCTGTGGCGTTGTCGACGACGAGGTGCGGGGACAGTGCGGGTTCGACGGCGATTGCCATCATGGCCTCCTGGGTGTCGGTAGGTGTACGACTCTTTGACTCGAGCCGTGATGCAATCTCATCACCGGCCACCGACACCGACGCCGCCTTGCAGGTCAGCCCTTGAGAACGCCGTCCCAGCCCTCGACGGATTCCGGGCTGCGTGGGTCCGGGCCGACGTAGATGGCCGACGGGCGGACCAGCTTGCCGAGCCGCTTCTGCTCAAGGATGTGGGCGCACCACCCGGCGGTGCGGCCGCAGGTGAACATCGCCGGCATCATGTGCGGCGGCACCCCCGCGAAGTCCAGGATCACCGCGGCCCAGAATTCGACGTTGGTTTCGATCGCGCGGTCCGGACGGCGCTCCCGCAGCTCGGCGAGCGCTGCCTGCTCGACCGCGGCCGCAACTTCGTAGCGCGGCGCGCCCAGCCGCTTGGCGGTCGCCCGCAAGACGCGCGCACGCGGGTCCTCGGCGCGGTAGACGCGGTGCCCAAAGCCCATCAGCTTCTCGTGGCGGTCCAGAATCCCTTTGACCAGACCGCGCGCGTCGCCGGTCCGCTCGACCTCTTCGAGCATCGGCAACACCCGGGCAGGTGCGCCGCCATGCAGCGGGCCGCTCATCGCGCCGATCGCGCCCGACAGCGCTGCCGCGACGTCGGCGCCGGTCGACGCGATCACCCGCGCGGTGAACGTCGAGGCGTTCATCCCGTGCTCGGCGGCCGAAACCCAGTACGCGTCGACGGCCTCGACATGCCTGGGATCTGGCTCGCCCTGCCACCTCGTCATGAAACGCGCTGTGACCGTTGGGCATTCGTCGATAACCCGCTGAGGCACGGCTGGCTGGTAGATGCCGCGGGCCGATTGGGCGACATAGGACAGCGCCATCACCGACGCCCGGGCGAGCTGGTCGCGGGCGGTGGCATCGTCGATGTCGAGCAGCGGCTGATACCCCCAGATCGGCGCGAGCATCGCCAGGCCGGCCTGGACGTCGACGCGGACATCGCCGCTGTGGATCGGCAGCGGGAACGGCTCGGCCGGAGGCAGCCCGTGGCCGAACTTTCCGTCCACCAGCAAAGCCCAGGCGTCGCCGAAGGTGATCCGCCGGCCCACCAGGTCTTCGATGTCGACGCCGCGGTAACGCAGGGCGCCGCCGTCCTTGTCGGGCTCGGCAATCTCGGTGGTGAACGCGACCACACCCTCGAGGCCGGCAACGAAATCTTCCGGGATCTTGTCCGGGATGACAGTCATGCCTGGATTCTCCCACGTCGCGTCTAACCGGTCGCTACCGGTCGGTAACTAGCGAGGGGCCGCCGAGAGTAGCGTTGACGCGATGGCAGAACCAGACAACGAGCACCTGGCTGCGATGCGGGTGGAGTACGGCTCGGTCGAGAAGGACGGTAGCCCCGACCTCGACGTCGACTGGCTCGCCGAAGGCTGGCTTGCATTGCTGCGCAAGTGGATTGGCGACGCCGAGCGGGCGGGGATCGCCGAGCCCAACGCGATGGTGTTAGCCACTGTGCACGAGGGACGACCGGTCAGCCGCTCGGTGCTGTGCAAGGGCGTCGACGAGGACGGGCTCACGTTCTTCACCAACTACGATTCGGCCAAAGGCGACGAGCTCGCCGCCACCCCTTACGCGTCGGCGACCTTTCCCTGGTATTTGCTGAACAGGCAGTTCCATATCCGTGGCCCGGTCACCAAGGTCGACCCGCAGGCCAGCCAGGACTACTGGTCCAAGCGGCCGCGCGGCTCACAGCTGGGCGCGTGGGCGTCGCATCAGTCCCGGCCGATCGCCTCCCGCACGGCGCTGGTCGATCAGCTCCGTCAGGTGACGGCCCGGTTCGCCGACACCGAGCAGATCCCCGTTCCGCCGAACTGGGGCGGGTACCGCATCGCGCCCGACATCGTCGAGTTCTGGCAGGGCCGGGAAGACCGGCTGCACAACCGAATCCGTGTGGTCGGCGGACACATCGAACGCCTGCAGCCCTAGGGAGAAGGCGGCCGATCGCGTTCGTCGAACCTTGCGAGGGCGGCATCAAGGTCCGGCTCGTCGAAGATTTCGCAGCGGTTGCCCAGGTCACCTTCGACTGTGAAAAGGGCGATCTCTCGCCACTCCGCGTCGAAGCCGTCTCGTGAGGTTCCCTTCGCCACGTGGGTAACGACGGCTCCGATGTTTGTCAGCCGATGCACCGTCTCGATGTACACTTTGACGTTCGGCACCATATCCCATGTGGCACGGACGTACTCGATGATGTCGCCTGGCTCGAACGCCCTCCCGTGCCGGTGGTCGATGTTTACCAAGTCGGGCGTAGTTGGGGGTAGCTCGTACCGGTTGAGCGCGGCGTAGTTCTGTGCCATAAGCGACCATATTTGCGCGTGGGCGGCCGCTTCGCCGGCGAGGTACCGGGCATCGAGCTCTTCGAAGGCGGCGTCGATGTCGTTGGGATCGAAGCTAACGATGTCTTGTGCCAGGCCGCTGTGGCTGACTTCCATGACGTGCAAGAACTCGACGGTGATCGGTCGATCGGCTTCATCGGTGTCGAAGTAACACTCACGGGTCAGCTCGAGGCGCGATCCTCTAATGGCGATGGGCTCCGCCTGCATCCGCCAGCTGCTGGGAGCCTCCTCGAACACTGCCTGCACGGCCTTCCGGCGTGCCGGCCCCTCGGTTACTACACGAAGCCCTTTTCGCCGATCCTCGAATCGGCCATCCGCGGTCATGAGGGCAAAAAAACTGTCCATATCGCGACGGTTGAACGCATCGGCTTGACGCGCCCAGGTCCGGGTCGCCGCGTTCTCAAGCAGCGCTGGCCGGTCGAGCTCGTCGAAGCGAGCGAGCGCGGCGTCTAGATCTGCCTCGTCGAACAACTCGAACCGGCAGACCATGTCGCCTTCAAATGCGAAAAGGCCGATCTCGCGCCATTCGAAAGCGAAGCCCTCCTGTGAGGTCCCAGTGAGTATCTCTGTGACGACCACCCGAAGGTTGTTCAGCCGGTGCACAGCTTCGATGTGACCCTTGACGTTCGGGGCGACGTCATAGGTAGCACGCATGTAGGGGATCATGTCGCCGGGCGCGAACGCTCTGCCTCGCCGATGATCGGTGTTGACCCAGTCCTTCGTCGTCGGCGGAATTTCGTGTCGGTTGTACATGGTTTGGACCTGCGTCATAGTGGTCCACGTTTGCGAGTAAGCGCCCGCCTCGCCCGCGAGGTATCGGGCGTCGAGTTCTTCGAATGCGGCGTCGATGTCGTCAGGGTCGAACAGGACGTGTGCCGCTATCTGATTGTCGTCATCGAGCTCGACGATGCCGAGCATTTCGACGCCGAAATCCCCTTGCTGCAGGCCGCCGTTCGGGGCATTGATACGAGACAGGGCGAGGCGCTCCCCGCGGATTGCAATGACATTCAACGTTACGTTCGCCACAGCGTCGGCCAGAGCTCGAAGATTGTTGATCACGACATCGCGCCCGTCCCAAACCCCAATGTTCACCACGCGGCGGCGATCATCGACAAAACTGTTGTCGGCCAGAATCTCGGCCGCCGCCGCCCAATTGCGGTCCCGGGTGCGGGCAAAGAAGCGGTTATCTGCTCGGGCCGCCGCATTCTCCAGCCGCCTCGTCTGTGGCTGCAATTCCTCGAAGCGCGCGAGCGCGGCGTCGAGGTCTGCCTCGTTGAAAATCTCGCAGCGGCTGATCAGGTCGCCTTCGACCGTAAAGACGTCCGCCATGCGCCACTCGCCGTCGAAACCCTCTTGTGAGATCCCGCGCGACACAAGGGTAACGACTGCTCCGAGGTCGCCCAGCCGATGTACGGCCTCGATGTAGACGTTGTACACGCCATCGTTTAACGCCGCGCGGATGTATGCCTTCAGGTCACCAGACCCGATCGCAGCAAGAGACCGATGGTCGATGTCCACAAAGTCTTCAGTCGTCGCGAAGATTTCGCGTGTGTTGAGCGCGGCACACGCCCGCATCATGACCGACCACGTGTCCGGGTGGGCGGCCGCTTCGCCGGCGAGGTAGCGGGCGTCGAGTTCTTCGATGGCAGCGTCGATGTCGTCGGGGTCGAACGCGATGAACGCTGTGATCCGATCTTCGGCGTCGATCTCGATGAGCTGTAGGAAGTCGACGTGGAACGGGTCGGGCTCCCCATGGCCGCGCGAGTATCGGGCGCGGGTGAGGGCGAGACGCCCTCCGCGGGTGGCTATGGCATGTGACGTCGCATTCGTGATCTCGACGTCGGTGACTGCCCGCAAGTCTTCGATCAATGCATCCCGACCGGGTCTGATGCCGCCGCCCACGACAGGGCGGCGATCGTCGCTGTAAAGGTCGGCGGTCAGCATGCCCGCGATCGCGTCCCAGTCACTGGTGGCGAAATGCGCTTGGAACCGTTCGTACACTTGGCTTGCCGCGTTTTCCAGCCGCGGCGCCTGTGGCTGTCGTTCGTTAAAGCGGGCCAGCGCGGTGTCGAGGTCTGCCTCGTCGAAAAGCTCGAACCGGCAGACCATGTCGCCTTCAAATGCGAAAAGGCCGATCTCGCGCCATTCGAAAGCGAAGCCCTCCTGTGAGGTCCCAGTGAGCATGTCTGTGATGACCACCCCAAAGTTGTTCAGCTGGTGCACAGCTTCGATGTGACCCTTGACGTTCGGCGCGACATCATAGGTAGCACGCATGTACGGGATCATGTCGCCGGGCGCGAACGCTCTACCCCGCCGATGATCGATGTTCACCCAGTCCGCCGTCGTCGGGGGGACTTCGTGTCGGTTGTACGCGGCTTGGACCTGCGCCATGGCCGTCCATATGTGCGCGTAGGGGGCCGCTTCGCCGGCGAGGTACCGGGCATCAAGCTCTTCGTAGGCGGCGTCGATGTCGTCGGCATCGAACAGAACGCGTGCCACGATCCGGTTTTCGGCGTTGATTTCAAGGACGCACAGTGTCTCGGACGCTTCTGAATCGGACCAGCCGCCCCAGACGCAGTGGCGACCGAGGAAGAGGCGCCCCTCTCGGACTGCGATCACGGTTGACGTTGCACTGCTGACTCCGATGTCGGCGAGCGCCCGCACGTTTGCGATCTCGGCATCTCGGCCGTGCCTGACCCCGGCGTTCACGACGTGACGACGATCATCGATGCAAACGTCATCAGACAGTATTTCCGCATAGGCGTCCCAGTCGCGGGCCGCGAAGTAGGTCAAGAAGCGTTGCTCCACTTGGCTTGCCGCGTTCTCCAGCTGCCGCGCCTGCGAGTGCAGCTCCTCGAAGCGGGCGAGCGCGGCGTCGAGGTCTGCCTCGTCGAAGATTTCGCATCGGCTGATGAGGTCGCCTTCGACCGTGAAGAGGTCGATCATCCGCCACTCCGCGTCGAAGCCCTCTTGCGAGCTCCCATACACGGCGGCGGTGACAACAGCCCCGAGGTCGCTCAGCCGGTGCACGGCCTCCATGTAGATGCGGATATCCGGCGCGAGATCCCAGATGGCACGCATTGATGCGGGCAGATCATTCGCCTCGATCGTTACGAGCGGCCGGTGGTCGATGTAGATCCAATCCGGGGTCGTTGCGGGAAGTTCGTGCCGGTTGAAACCGGCGTAAAACCCTGAGTTGACCGACCAACTGTGTGAGTGGGCGGCCGCTTCGCCGGCGAGGTAGCGGGCGTCGAGTTCTTCGATGGCAGCGTCGATGTCGTCGGGGTCGAACGCGATGAACGCTGTGATCCGACCTCCGGCGTCGATCTCGACGAGCTGCAGGAAGTCGACGTGGAACGGGTCGGGTTCCCCACGGCCGCGCGAGTATCGGGCACGGGCGAGGGCGAGACGCCCTCCGCGGGTGGCTATGGCATCTGATGTCGCATTTGCGATCCCGACGTCGGTGACTGCCCGCAAGTCTGCGATCAATGCATCCCGACCGGGTCTGATGCCGCCGCCCACGACAGGGCGGCGATCGTCGCTGTAAAGGTCCGTGGTCAGCATGTCCGCGATCGCGTCCCAGTCGCTGGCGGCGAAATGCGCTTGGAACCGTTCGTACGCTCGGCTTGCCGCGTTCTCCAGCCGTCGCGCCCGCGAGTGCAATTCGTCGAACAAGGCGAGCGCGGCGTCGAGGTCTGCTTCGTCGAACAGTTCGTAACGGCTGAGCAGATCGCCGTCGAACACGAAGATCCCGATCTCCCGCCATTCGGCCTGGAAGCCCTCTTGCGTGGTGCCATGACCCGCCAGGGTGACGACGGCTCCGAGGTTGTCCAGGCGATGCACGACCTCGGCGTAGACATGCATGTCCGGCACGTCGTCGAACAAGTCGTGGATGTAGGCGGTCATCTCGCCGGCCGCGAACGCTGCTCCGCGCCGGTGATCGACGTTGACCCAGTCGGAGCTCAGCTCGGGTAGTTCGTGTCTGTTGATCGCGGCGCAGGCGGTCGCAACCAGCGACCATGTGTGTGCGTGGTCGGCTGCCTCGCCCGCCAGGTATCGGGCGTCGAGTTCTCTGAAGGCGGCGGCGATGTTGTCGGTGTCGTTAGAGTCGAACAGGACCTGCGCCGCGATCCGCTCTTCTGAGTCGATCTCAACAACGTTAAGCACCTCGGTGTAGAAGTCCTCGGGCCGCTGACCCGGCCCCAACCATCTGGTCCGGCCGAGGAATACGCGTTCGCCGCGGGTCGCAATAATGTCCGACGTAATGTTTGTCATCAAGCCGATTTCGGCGGCCACCCGCAGGTCTTCGAACGCTGCGTCTCGACCATGTCGAACCCCGGCATTCACGACCCGACGGCGATCATCGCAGTAATAATCGTCGGCGAAGACCTGCCCCATGGCGTCCCAGTCGCGCGCCGCGAAGTGTGCCAGAAAGCGCTCTTGCACTGGATGTTCCAGGCGGCTCGACCGTGGATGCAGGTCGTCAAAGCGGGCGAGCGCGGCGTCGAGGTCTGCTTCGTCGAAGATCTCGGAGCGGTTGATCAGGTCGCCGCTTACCGTGGAAATGCCGATCTCTCGCCACTCGGCTTCGAAGCCGTCTGGTGAGGTTCCGCGGGCGAACCGGGTGACCACCGCTCCGATATTGCTCAGTCGATGCACAACTTCGACGTAGACGTGAATGTCCGGAACGAGGTTGTCGTATGTCGTGCGAAGGTATGCCTCAAGATCGCCAGACGCGAATGCTCTAGCTCGCCGATGGTCGACGTTCTCCCAATCCGGCGTCGTAGGGGGCAACTCGTGTCGGTTGGTCGCGGCATAGGACTTTGTGATGACCGACCACGTGTGCCAGTGGGCGGCGCCTTCGCCGGCGACGTATCGGGCATCGAGCTCAGCGATGGCGGCATCGAAGTCGTCGCCGCCGAATATGACGGCGGCGGTGATCCGGTTGTCGGTGTCGATCTCGATGGTGCTGAGCATCTCAGCAATGACCTCGCCGGGTTGCGAGCCACGCATCGAGGAACGAATGCGAATAAGCGTGAGGTGTTGCCCGCGGCTCGCGATGACGGTCGACGTAAGGCCCTCGAATCCGACCTCGGCCACTGCTTGCATGTTCGTGACATGGGCAGGACGACCGTGTAATTCACCGCCGTTGACAACACGCCGGCGATCGTGCGAGCAGATGTCGTCGGCCATTGTCTCGGCCAATGCGGCCCACTCGCGGGTCGCGAAGTGCTTCCAGAAACGTTCGACCGCTTGGCTTGCCGCATTTTCCAGTCGCCGCGTCTGTGGGTGCAGTTCCTCGAATCGAGTGAGCGCGGCGTCGAGGTCTGCCTCGTTGAAAATTTCGCAGCGGCTGAGTAGGTCGCCGTCGACCATCAGAATGATGATCTCGCCGGATTCGATTTCGACGCCTTCCTGCGAAGTCGCATGCGTTGCGTGGGCGACGACCGCTCCGAGGTTGGTCAATCGATGTATGGTCGCGACGTCGATTCTGGCTTCCGACGTGATGTCCCAAAAGGCACGGATGTTCGGGGTCAACGCATTTGGCTCGATTGTGCCGAAGTGGCGGTGGTCGACACTCGTCCAGTCCCGCGTCGTCGCAGGGAGCGCGCGCCGGTTCAGCGCGGCGTAGGCCTGCGAGATAACCGACCACGTGTGGGAGTAAACGGCCCCTTCGCCGGCCAGGTATCGAGCTTCAAGCTCGGCGGTTGCCCCCTCAAAGTCGTTGGTGTCGAATACAACGAATGCTGCGATTCGGTCTTCGGTATCGATCCCAACCACGCCCAGCACCTCGATCTGAAACGCATCCGGACCTTGGCCGCGGACCGAGAAGCCGAGGCGCACGAGGGCAAGGCGCGCCGCGCGGGTCGCGATGACGGTCGACGTGACTTCTGTGGACAGAAGTTCGGCGACTGCCCGCATGTTCGCCATCTGGGCGTCTCGACCGTGTAGGACTCCAAAGCTCACGAGCGGACGGCGATCGTCATTGAAAAAGTTGTCGGCCAGGATCTCCGCCATCGCATCCCAGTCGCTCACAGCGAAGTGTCCCAGGAAGCGTTCGGACACTTGGCTTGCCGCGTTTTCGACCCGTCGCGCCTGCGTTCGAAGTTCGGCGAACCGCGCAAGCGCGGCGTCAAGGTTTGCTTCGTCGAAGATTTCGCAGCGGTTGCACAAATCGCCGTCGACCGCGAAGAGCGTGATCTGCCGCCACTCAGCTTCAAAGCCGTCTTGTGAGGTCCCGCGCGACGCGTGCGTAACGACCGCTCCGACGTCGTTTAGCCGATGTACAGACTCGATGAACATGTGGAGCTCGGGCGTGAGGTCCCACGTGGCGCGAACGTACGCGGTTATACCGTCCGCGTTCAACGTCGTGCGCAGCCGGTGGTCGATCATCGAAGAGTCCAGTGTCATTGGCAATTTCGCGTTTCGGTTGGCTGCGGCATTGCCCCGTGTAATTACCGACCACGTGCGCGCGTGGGCGGCCGCCTCGCCGGTGAGGTACCGCGCATCGAGCTCAGCGATGGCGTCGTCGATGTCGTCGGCGTCGAAAACGACGACCGCCGCCATCCGCTCGTCGGCATCGATCTCGACGACCGCGAGCATCTCGACGCGGAACGCATCGGCCCGTTGGTCGCGTCCCGAAAATCGGTAATGAGTTAGGGCGAGGCGCTGCGCGCGTGTCGCAATGACCGTTGATTTCACATTCTGGGTTCCAGTAGTGGCGTATGCATGCACGCCGAGTTCGGCATCTCGACCATGCAGGTTCCCCATGTTCACGACTCGACGCCGATCTTCAATGGAAAACCCGTCGGACAGCATTTCGGCCATTACGTCCCAGTCCTGGGCGGCGAAGCACGCCTGAAAGCGCCTATCCACTCGGCTTGCCGCGTTTTCCAGGGGCGGCGTCCGTGGATGCAGTTCCTCGAAGCTCGCGAGCGCGGCGTCGAGATCGGCCTCGTCGAATATTTCACCGCGGTTGAGCAGCTCGCCTTCGAATGTGACCAGAATGACTTCCCGCCATTCGGCATCGAAGCCCTCTTGCGATGTTCCACGCACCACATGGGTGACGACAGCACCGAGGTCGCTCAGCCGATGCACGGCCTCGACATAGGCCCTTACGTTAGGCGCGAGATCCCATGTGGCGCGCATGTATGCGGTCAATTCACCGGGCGCGAACGCTCTCGTTCGTCGGTGATCGATGCTCACGCAGTCCGGTGTCATTTGGAGTTGTCGCATGTTCGCCGCTGCGTACGTCCGAGCAACGAGCGACCATGTTCCGGAGTGGACGGCCGCTTCGCCGGCGAGGTAGCGGGCATCGAGTTCCGCGATGGCGGCGTCGATCTCGTCGGGGTCGAAGGTGATGAGCGCCACGGTCCGCTCGTCGGCGTCGAGCTCGGCGATACTGAGGACATCGGTGCGGAACGCATCGGCTCGCGGGTCGTGGCCCGAGGCGCGCGAACGACTGAGGACGAGGCGGCTGCCACGGATCGCAATGATCTCGAAAGTGATGCGCTTGACGCCGATCTCAGCGAGTGCCGAGAATTCGGCGACCACGGCGTCGCGTCCCTTTCGGAGTCCCGCACCCACCACCCGGCGGCGGTCTTCGTGGCAAGCCGCGTCGGCCAATGCTTCGGCCATGGCGTCCCAGTCGCGGGCCGCGAAGTGCGCCTGGAGGCGCTCATACGCTTGGGCCGCAGCGTTTCCCAGCTGCGCAGCCGGCCGGCTGAGTTCCTCGAACCTCGCGATCGCGTCCTCGAGATCGCCCTCGTCGAAAATCTCGTAGCGGTTAACTCGATCGCCGCCGACGATGAAGAAGCTAGTTATACGCCATTCGGCGTCGAACCCTTCTCGTGACGTCGCCTTCGCCACATGTGTGGTGACCGCGCCGAGGTCGGTCAGCCGATGAACGGTCTCAATATAGATGCCGCTCCGTGGCGCATCTTCCGACGCGGCCTGGAGGTATGCCATCAGGTCTCCGGACCCGATCGCTGCGAGTGAACGATGGTCGATGTCTACCAAGTCTGGTGCGGTCGCGGGCATCTCGCCGCGATTGAGCGCGGCGTATACCTCTGCAATCGCCAACCAAGTCTCTGAATGAGCGGCGGCTTCTCCCGCGGCGTACCGGGCGTCCAGTTCCGCGATGGCGGCGTCGAAGTCGTCGAGGTCGAACACAATGATCGACGTGATCAGCTCGTCGGCGTTGATCTCGACGATGCAATGGAACTCGGTAAGGAATGGATCGGCCCCCTCCCCGCTGCGCGACAAGGTAAGACGCGCGAGGGCAAGGTTTCTCCCGCGGGTCGCCATGACGGTCCGCGTCACGTTGGTGGACCACAGCTCGGCGATCACCCGCGTGTTCGCCATCTGGGCGTCTCGACCATCGAAGATTCCCGTGCCCACCACCCGACGGCGATCGTCATTGGACAGGTTGTCGGCCAGGATCTCCGCGACGGCGTCCCAATCGCCCGCCGCGAAGTGCGCCAAGAAGCGGTCACCCATTTGGCAGGCTGCGTTTTCCAACCGCCGTGCCGGCCGACTGAGCTCATCGAACCTCGCGATCGCGGCGTCGAGGTCTGCCTCGTCGAATACCTCACTGCGGCTGACCATGTCGCCTTTAACTGTGAAAACCGCGATCCCGCGCCACTCGGCGTCAAAACCCTCTTGCGAGGTCTCATGTGCCGCATAAGTGACGACTGCTCCGTGTTCGGTCAGCCGATGCGCGGCCTCGACATAAGCCTTGTTGTCTTGGTCCCGGTCCGGCCCAGCGCTGATATATGCGATCAGGTCGCCGACCCCCATCGCGGTCTCCCGGCGGTGGTCGATGTTGACACAGTCCGGCGTGGTCAACGGCAGCTCGTGCCGGTTGATCGCCGCGTAGCTGCCAGAGATCGCCGACCACGTGCGCCCGTAGGCGGCGGCTTCGCCGGCGAGATACCGGGCATCGAGCTCGGCGATGGCGGCGTCGATGTCGTCGAGGTCGAACGTGACGAATGCGACGATCCGTTCCTCGGCGTCGATCTCGACTATCTGTAGGAGATCGAGGCTCAACGCCTCGGGGTTCTCGCCGCCGCGCCAGTATCGGTCACGAGTTAGGACGAGGCGCCCCCCGCGGGTTGCAATGGTGTCTGACGTAGCGTGTGTGAGCCCAAGGTCGGCGCCCGACCTGAAACTTTCGATCACGGCACCCCGGCCGATGACGCCGCCATTCACCACTCGACGACGATCGTCGCTGTAACAATCGTCGGAAGTTATGTCCGCCAAGGCGGCCCAATCGCGGGCCGCAAAGCACGCCTGGAAGCGTTCATACACATGGCTTGCCGTGGTTTCCAGTCGCCGCTCTCGCGGATGCAGTTCTTCGAACCTCGCGATCGCGGCGTGGAGGTCTGCCTCGTCGAACAGCTCGAGGCGGTTGACCTCGTTACCTTCGATCGTCGTTAGGGCGATCTCGCGCCACTCGGCGTCGAAGCCATCACGCGAAGCGCCTTGAGTCGCAGAGGTGCAAACCGCTCCGAGATCGTTCAGCCGGTGCACATTCTCAACATAGGTTTGGACGGTCTGGTCGAGCTCCCACCCCGCACGGATGTATGACGCCAGCTCGCCCGGTGCGAACGCCCCCGCCCGGCGATGGTCAATACTCACGCAATCGGGCGTCATTGCGGGCAACTCGTGTCGGTTGATCGCCGCGTAGCCTGCCGTGATGACCGACCATGTGCGCGCGTGCGGGGCCGCCTCGCCGGCCAGGTATCGCGCGTCGAGCTCCGCGATGGCGGCGTCGATGTCCTCGAGGTCGAATGAGACGATCGCGACGATCCGCTCGTCGGTGTCAATCTCGACGAGGCCGAACACCTCAATGAGGAACGCCCCGGGACCTTTGTCCCTGCCCGAGAAATGGGTACGCATGAGGACAAGGCGTTCCCCGCGGGTCGCAATGATGGTCGACGAAACGTTCGTGATCCAAAGGTCGACGATTGTTCGCATGTCCGCCATATGTGCGTCCCGACCGTGCTGGATTCCCGCGCCGACCACTCCACGGCGATCGTCACTGAAGAAGTCATCGGCCAGCAGCTCCGCCATGGCGTCCCAGTCGCGTGCCCTCAGGTGCACCGCAAAGCGTTCTGTAACTTGGCTTGCCGTGTTTTCCAGCCGCCGCGGTGCCGGTCGGCTGAGCTGATCGAATCTCGCGATCGCGGCGTCGATGGCTGCCTCGTCGAAGACTTCGCAGCGGTTGACCATGTCGCCTTCGACCGTGAAAACGCTGACCACCCGCCACTCGGCGTGGAAACCCTCTTGCGAGGTCTCATTCGCCACGGTGGTCACGACCCCTCCGAGGTTGTCCAGCCGGTGCACCGCCTCGACGAAGTTGTTCAGATCAGACGTGACGTTCCATGCGGCGGTGAGTAACTCGGGAATTCCACCAGGCGCGATTGATGTCCCTCGGCGGTGGTCGATGTTCACCCAATCTGGTGTCGTCGGGGGAAGTTCGCGCCGGTTGAGCGACGTGTAACCCTGCATGATGACCGACCATGTGCGTGAGTGGGCGGCCGCTTCGCCGGCGAGGTATCGCGCGTCGAGCTCGGCGATGGCGGCCGGGAAGTCCTCGAGGTCGAAGATGACAACCGCCCCGATCCGCTCGTCGGCGTTGATCTCGACTATGTGTAGGAGATCGACGTCGAACGGCTGAGGTTGGTCGTCGCTGTGCGAGTATCGGGCACGAGTGAGGACGAGGCGTTCTCCGCGGGTGGCAATGGGGTCTGATGTGGCGTGCGTGACACCGAGGTCGGCGGCCCATCGGAAACTCTCGATTGCCGCGTCGCGGCCCTGCAGCAGGCCTGCATTCACCACCCGACGGCGATCGTCCGTGGAGATGTCATCGGCGACTATTTCCGCTATCGCGTCCCAGTCGCGGGCCGCGAAATAAGCGTGGCTGCGCTCATTCGCCCGGCTTGCCGCGTTTTCCAGCCGCGTCGCCGGCCGGCTGAGCTGATCGAACCTCGCGATCGCGGCGTCGAGGTCGGCCTCGACGAATACCTCGGTGCGGTTGACCATGTCGCCTTCGATCGTCAGCATGGCGACCCCTCGCCACTCGGCGTCGAAGCCCTCCTTCGAGGTCTCATGGGCCGCGTAAGTGACGACCGCCCCGAGGTGGGACAGCCGATGCACGGCCGCGACATAAGTTTTGACGTCCTGATCAAGGTCCAGCCCAGCGCGGATATATGCGATTAGGTCATCGGGACCGAATGCTGTCTCCCCTCGGTGGTCGATGTTGATCCAGTCCGGCGTAGTTGCGGGGAATTCGTGGCGGTTGAGCGTGGCGTAGGCGTCCGCGATCACCGACCACGTATGCGTGTAGGCCGCAGCCTCGCCGGCGAGGTACCTGGCATCGAGCTCCGCGATGGCGGCGTCGAAGTCTTCGAGGTCGAACACGACGCCGCCCACGATCCGTCCGTCTTCGTCGATCTCGGTGATGTGTAGGTCAAGAGTTTGGAATGGCTCCGGCCGCTGGTCGCGCCCCGACACGCGGACGCGACCGAGGACGAGGCGCTCGCCTCTCGTCGCAATGATGTCTGAGGCGACGTTCTGAACGCCGACCTCCGCCACGGCTCGCATGTTTGCGATGTTGTCGTCGCGACCCCGCCGCACCCCGGCGTTCACCACCCTTCGGCGATCGTCCATAGAGATGTCCGCGGTCAAAATTTTGGCCATGGCGTCCCAGTCGCGAGCCGCGAAACGCGCCAGGTACCCCTCGAGTACTCGGCTTGCCGCGTTATCGAGCCGCCGCGCTTGTAGGCGTTGCTCCTCGAATCGGGCCTGTAGGGCGTCGAGTTCGGCAATCGCGGCGTCGATGTCATCGAGGTCGAACCAGATCTGCAACCTGACCCGACCCTCCTCGTCGATGCCGGCTAGCAGGAGAAATTCATCGTGCGGCGCCCCAGGGCTCACGTCGGTAGTGCCTACCACCGATCGAAGGAGAGCTAGGCGCTCGCCTCGCACGGCGATAACGACATAGCTGACCCGCACCTCGCCCGCCTCGATAATGCTTTTGTTCTCACGTTGCCAGTCGTCGAATGGGATGTCGATCGGCGTGAAGCCGACTATCTTCCGCCGACTCTCAATGGAGGCCTCGGGTGCAAACAGCCCCTCAAACTCGTCCCAGTCGCCTCGATTAATAGCAGCCGCGACGCGTTCACCCGCTCGCACGCATGCAGTGTCGAGCTCGATAACCGGTATTTGGGCTGACGTTGGACCAAGAGGGAGTTCGCGCCCACCGAAAAGGCGTCGCGCTGGTGGGCGTTCATCCTCGAATTGGGCCTGTAGGGCGTCGAGTTCGGCAATCGCGGCGTCCATGTCATCGAGGTCGAACCAGACTTGCAAATTCGTCCGACCCTCATCGTCAACGCCGTATACCTGGAGAAATTCGTCTCGCGGCGACCCGGGGCTCGTGTCTGCAGTGCCCAACTCGACTCGAGCGAGAGCCAGGCGTTCCCCTCGCACTGCAAGAACGACCTGGTTCACCCGCATGGTCCCCGCCTCAAGATCGCGCCACGTCTGGCGCATCACCTCGTCCCAAGGGAATTCGTTCTGCTTAAAGCCGACGATCTTCCGCCGACTCTCGACAGAACCCTCGGGTGCGAACAGCCGCTCGAATTCGTCCCAGGCCTCGCGCTCAATAGCGGCTGCCACGCGTTCGCTCGCCTGGACGGCCGCGGTGCGAGTCTCGACAACGGGTACTTCGGGTGGAGTCGGGTCGATTGCCTCGACACGCTCGTCGAGCATGGAGCGCGCCTTATCAGCCAGCGCCGCAGCACCTTTGCGCTCATACAGGCTGGCCGCACGTTCTGCGGCCGACCGCGCGCCAGCGACGTCGCCCGCAGCACCCAACACCGTTGCCAATGACAGACAGGCATCGCCGTGATCGATCAACCCGTCGGTGCGCTCGGCCAGAGTGATGGCAGCCTGCGCAACACGCCGAGCCTCGTCGTGATCGCGGCTGCGCGACAGCAATTGCGCCCGAAGTGTGCGCCAGGCGATCGATGCCTTCAGCGCGTGGCCTGCGAGTCGCTCACTCTCCGTGCACAACTCGTCGGCCTCGGCATCTCGGTTGAGCGCCAGACATGCACGGCCGAGTAACGCAGCGGTCTCGGCGGTATCGGCGTCCAGACCCATGCGACGAAAACCGTTGCAGGCCTGACGCAGATGCGGCTCGGCCGCGGCCGGATCGTCCAAGACGAGCTCGACGATGCCGGCGAACTGCTCGACCTCCAGAAGGGCATGGCGCAGACCGAGTTCGGTGACCGTGCGCCGGGCTGAGTCGATCATCCGTCGGGCTGCCGCATCTCGGCCGCGGAAGGCCTCCAACACGGCCTGGCACCGCGTCGACGTCGCTTCGACCGCCGGCGAGTCGGTAGTGATCCGCAGCAGCCGCACGACGTCGAGGCACCGCCCGCCCGCGCGCGGAACCGGATTCGGGCCCCACAGCGCCGCAAGCGGCGCACCCGCCAGCACCGCGTTGACTCGGCGGTGATCGCGCGCGCGCCGTGCCGCCGTCAGAGCGTCGTCCAAAGCGATTTCGCAGTCGCCGACTCGCCCAAGGCGGGCGAGGCAGGTGGCACGGACGGTATGTGCCTTGGCTTCCCCTGCGGCATCATCGATTTCGGCCAGTTTCTGTGCGGCAGCGCCTAACGCGGCCTCCACGTCGTCCAATCGCTCGGGATGGACCAATACCGAGAGCTGGCCGTCGAAGCATGTCGCCCATGCCGATAGCCGCGCGGAATCGACCGTCGCTTGTTGCAATTGAGAGACCGCACCTGCTGCCGAAGTCACGTCACCCGCGGCGAGAAGAGCCTCGCAACGCGCGAGGAGTAGGTCGGCGATCTGGTCGTCACGGTCGGCCAGCTCGTCGTCAAGCTCGTCCAGCGCGTGCAGGGCGTGGTCGTAAAGGTCGGCCGCTCCTTCGTAGGCGAGTCGGGCCATCGCCTGGTCCGCCGCCCGCCGGCAATACTCGACAGCCTTGACCGCGTTTCCCGCCCACGCACATTCGAAATAGTGGTGAGCCAGTTCAGCGAGCAGCTCGTCGCCGGCGCCCGGCTCGTCCTCCAGCGTCGTGGCGATGCGCTGGTGCAGCCGCATACGTCGCATCGACGGCAGTTCGGCAAGCAGTGACTGTCGGACGATCGCATGGTTGAACCGGTAGCGACCACCGGGCTCTTCGATGACGATGCCGGCCTTGGACGCCTCGTCAAACGCGTCGACCAGGTCGTCCCCCACCACGCGCTCAACCAGGTCCAGGGCAAACCGGCTGCCGACGACCGCGGCTGCGGCGAGGGCCTTATTGGTCTCGATCGGAAGCCGAGAAAGTCTGCGGCTCACAGCTTCTCGAACACCCTGGGGAAGCGTGCTCGGGTCCCACACGCCGCCGCTCTCGTCGACATGGCGCAGAGCCTCGATCAGAAAGAACGGGTTGCCGCCCGTGACGGAGGCCAATGCGTGGCCGAGCTCTTCGTCGTCGTAGCCGGCCTTGGCGACGTACGCGCTGACGTCGTCCTCATCGAGGCCGCTGAGATTGATGCGGTTGGCGGTGCCGTCGCGGTGCAGGTCGGCCAGCATCGCCGCCAGGGGATGGGAGCGGTCGAGATCAGTGCTGCGGTAGGTGCCGACGATCTGCACGCGCGCGCGGTCACCGAAGCGCAGCAGATGTCGCAACAGGAGCAACGTTGGCTTGGCCGCCCAGTGCAGGTCGTCGAGTACCAGGACAACCGGCGCTTCCGTGGAAGCCATTTCCACGAGTGCAACGACGGCGTCGAAAAGCGCGTAGCGCTCGGTGTCGGGGTCGGCGCGCGTCGGCGCGGCTAGATCGGGCACGTCGTCGACGAGCCCGGGAACAAGCGGAAGCAAGGCTTCGACGCCGCGCAGTCCGCGCAACCGACTGGTGCCGACGCATGGCACCAGCGAGCGCAGGGCTTCCGCGAAGGGCTGATAGGGCGCACCGAGATCTTCGTCGCAACGGCCGTACAGCACGACCGCGCCTTGCTCATAGGCCTGCCGGGACCACTCGCCGGCCAGGCGCGTCTTGCCGACACCCGGTTCGCCGGCGATCAGGGCCGCGCACGCGCCACCGCCAAGCGAGGTCTGCCAGGCAGACAGAAGCCGCTCGAGCTCGCTCCCGCGACCGACGAACGGCCCGGTACCGATCAGAACCGAGGGGAGGCCCGGCCGCTCCATCGGCGGCGCATCGCTTGTCGGCGGTTGGGCCCTCTCCTCAGCGGTTTCCAGTCGGAGCTCGAAGACATGTTCCGGGCGGGCGAGGTTGCGCAGTTCGCGCAAACCCAGGTCGGCGAGGACAACGTCGTCGGGCAGTGAATCAACGACGAGCTCGGCCGTGGCGCCAGAGCACAAAATCTGACCGCCCACAGCGAGCGATCTCAGGCGGGCAGCGCGGTTGACCGCCCGACCGAAGTAGTCGCCATCCCGGAGCTCGACTTCGCCGGTGTGCAGTGCGATCCGGATACGCATCGGCTCCCGAAGGCCCCACGGCTCGTGGGTGATTGCGTCTTGTAGCTCCATAGCGGCCGCGGCTGCTGCCGACGGCCGCTCGAAGACCGAGAACGTGGCATCGCCCTCGCCGCGTGTCTTGATCAGCCGCCCGCCCCGCGACGTGACCACCTGTTCCGCGAGTTCGTCGTGTCGGGCAAGCGCCACTGCCATGGCTGCGGCGTCCGCCTCCCAGGCGGCGGTCGATCCCTCAATGTCGGTGAGTAGAAAGGTTACTGCGCGCATTACCGACGGAACATGTTGTGCTACAACAACATCCAGTGAAGCATCTTGTGCGACGATGGCGTTCTCAAGTCGTCGGAGCTCCGGCCCGGGATCGATTCCCAACTCGTCGGCCAGCATTGTCCGTGCCCGTTGATAAGCGCCAAGAGCGTCACCCTGCCGCCCGGCGCGGTAGAGGGCAAGCATGAGCTGGCCCCATCGCCTTTCACGCAGCGGTGCCTCGGCCACCGCCGCCTCGAGCTCGCCGATGATCTCCGCGGCGCGGGCCGTCGCGAGCAGTGCGTCGGCTCGATCCTCCACGAGCGCGGCGTGGCCCTCGATCCACTGTGTCTTTTCGGATGTTCCCCGCCTACCGTCGGGCAGTTCGGGGATACCTCGCCAGAGGGCAAGCGCCTCCTCGAAGTGAGCCACCGCTTGGCTGATGTCGCCGGTCGCTGCGGCATCGCGTCCGCGTCGGGCTGCTGATTTATAACGCGACGCATCAACCTCGCTCTCGGCGATGGCCCAGCCCGTCCCCTGCGTCAACACGAAGCCGTCACCCAGGGCGCGACGCAGCGAGGAGATGTGGGTTTGCAGGGCTTTGGCGGCGGTGCGTGGCGGATCCTCACCCCAGAGCAGTTCGACGAGGGTGTCGGCCGAGACGACCGAGCCGTGGTGCAGCCCGAGCATCGTGAGGACGGCACGAGGCTTGGCGCCCGGGATCGCGACGGGTGCTCCGTCTTGTCGGACCCGGAGAGGTCCCAAAACCCCCAGTTCCACGGCTTGAAGCGTAGTCACGTTCCCGATCGTCCGGGTGGGTATTCAACACGCGGTCAAGATCGGGTAAAGGCCGTCGAGCGGGCTGGCTTTCCTGACGGAAAGCCCCAACTTCAGCAGACCCGACCCCGAGCAGGCGCGCCGCCCCGATAGCGACTACCTTCACCTATAGCAAGCTTGTAGGGCCAGATCAGCCGAGACCGCAAAGGGGTTCCAGTGGCCGCAACCGACGACTCCGCCACTCTTAAGTACCCGGGTGGTGAGCTAAATCTCGACATCGTCCACGCCACCGACGGAGCCGACGGCATCGCGCTCGGCTCGCTGCTGGCCAAGAGCGGATACACGACGTTCGACAACGGCTTCGTCAACACCGCGTCGTGCAAGAGCTCCATCACCTACATAGACGGCGACGCCGGCATCCTGCGCTACCGCGGTATCCCGATCGAGCAACTCGCCGAGAAGTCGACGTTCATCGAAGTGAGTTACCTGCTGATCTTCGGCGAGCTGCCGACCAAAGAGCAGCTGGCCACCTTTACCCGGCAGATCCAGCTGCACACCATGTTGCACGAGGATCTCAAGCGGTTCTTCGACGGCTTTCCGCGCAACGCCCACCCGATGCCGGTGCTGTCCAGCACGGTCAACGCGCTGTCGGCGTACTACCCCGACTCCCTCGATCCGGCGGACGCCGAAGAGGTCCAGCTGTCCACGATCCGGCTGCTGGCCAAGCTGCCGACGATCGCGGCCTACGCCTACAAGAAGTCGATTGGTCAGCCGTTCCTCTACCCGGACAACTCGCTGACGTTGGTGGAGAACTTCCTGCGGATGACGTTCGGGCTGCCCGCCGAGCCCTACGACGTCGACCCCGAAGTCGTTCGGGCGCTGGACATGCTGCTGATCCTGCACGCCGACCACGAGCAGAACTGTTCGACGTCGACCGTGCGACTGGTCGGGTCGTCGCAGGCCAACCTGTTCACCTCGATCTCCGGCGGTATCAACGCGCTGTGGGGCCCGCTGCACGGCGGCGCCAACCAGGCCGTGCTGGAAATGCTGGAGGAGATCCGCCAGAGCGACGACAACGTCAGCGAGTTCGTCCGCAAGGTCAAGAACCGCGAAGCCGGCGTGAAGCTGATGGGCTTCGGTCACCGGGTCTACAAGAACTACGACCCGCGCGCTCGCATCGTCAAGGAACAGGCCGACAAGATCCTGGCCAAGCTCGGCGGTGACGACGACCTGCTGGCCATCGCCAAGGAACTCGAAGAGGCGGCGCTGACCGACGACTACTTCATCGAGCGCAAGCTCTACCCCAACGTCGACTTCTACACCGGGCTGATCTACCGGGCGCTCGGGTTCCCGACCCGGATGTTCACCGTGCTGTTCGCGCTGGGCCGGTTGCCCGGCTGGATCGCGCACTGGCGTGAGATGCACGACGAGGGCGACAGCAAGATCGGCCGTCCGCGCCAGGTCTACACCGGTTACACCGAGCGCGACTACAAGACGATCGATTCCCGCTAGTCGGCTCAGCGGCTGGCCAGCACCGCCATCGCGGCGTTGTGGCCGCCGATGCCGGAGACCGCTCCGCCGCGGCGGGCGCCCGCGCCGCACAACAGGATTCGCTCGTGGGCGGTGGCCACACCCCATTGCCGTGCCGGTGTATCCAGTCGGTCGTCGTCGTCGCTGAACGGCCAGCGCAGTGCGCCGTGGAAGATGTTGCCGCCGGTCATCCCCAGCGCGTGTTCCAGGTCCAGGGTGGTCGTCGTCTCGATGCAGGGCCGGCCGTTCGCGTCATCCATCACCACATCCTGAATCGGTTCGGCCAGAACGCAATTCAGTGACGTCAGCACGGCATCGGTGAGTTGGGCGCGAGAGGCGTTCAACGAGTGGGGCGTGTGCAGGCCGAACACCGTCAGGGTCGCAGCGCCCGATTCGCGCAACGCGGGGGACAGGATGCTCGGGTCGGTCAGCGAATGGCAGTAGATCTCGCATGGCAGCGGATCGGGCAGCGCTTTCGCGGCGGCTCGCGAATACGCCGCGTCCAGCTGTGTCCAGGTCTCGTTGACATGAAATGTTCCGCCGAACGCCTGCTCAGGCGTCACGCTGTCGTCGCGCAACCGTGGCAGCCGCCGCAGCACCATGTTCACCTTGACCTGAGCGCCGTGCGCTTGTTCCGGTGATTGCTCACCCAGCAGAGCGGCCAGCGCCGCCGGCGCGACGCCGGCCAGCACGAACCGACCGCGTACCACGTGCTCGTCGTCGTATCGCCGGTAGTGCACCTCGCCGTCCGGGTCGACCCCGTAAACCTGTGCGCCGGTGATGATTTCGGCTCCGCCGTCGGTCGCCGCGGCGGCCAGCGCCGTGCTCACCGAACCCATGCCGCCGATGGGGACGTGCCATTCCCCGGTGCCGCCGCCGAGGAGGTGATACAGGAAGCAGACGTTCTGCTGCAGCGACGGGTCGTCGAGCCGGGCGAAGGTGCCGATCAGCGCGTCGGTCGCCACCACGCCGCGCACCAGGTCGTTGCCGATCGCGTCGGCGATCGCGTGGCCGATCGGCCGATCGACCATGGTCCGCCATGCCGCGGCCGCCTCGGGATTGGCGCTGTCGACGATCTCCCGGCGAGCCTGCTCGCGGGTGCGCAACGGCTCCAACAGCGTCGGCCAGAGCCGCTTGGTCACCAGTCGGCAGCGCCGGTAGAACGCGGCGAAGGCCCGCTCGTCATCATGGGCGCCGACGGCGTCGAACGTGGAGTGCGGACCGACCAGCAGGCCGGTGCGTCCGGCCGTCGCCGGATCGGGGGTGTAGGACGAGTACGGCCGCCGGGCCAGCCGCACCGTCGCACCGAGGTCGTCGGTGATGCGTGTCGGCAACAGGCTGACCAGGTACGCATACCGCGACAGCCGGACGTCGACACCGTCGAAAATCTGCGCCGACACCGCGGCACCCCCGACGTGCCCCAGCCGCTCCAGCAGCCGCACTCGCAGGCCGGCCCGGGCCAGGTATGCGGCCGCAACCAAGCCGTTGTGCCCGCCCCCCACGATGACGACGTCGACGCCATCCGGGTCGGCAACCACCTCCTCAGCCCAGGTAGCCCTCGACTTCGCCGGGCGGGCGCACCGTGGCCGCATTCGGGTCGCCACCGGTTTCGCGCAGCGCCCGGCGCTGCCGAAGCAGATCCCAGCATTGGTCGAGTTCGATCTCGATGCGGCGCAGCCGCTCGTGCTCCTCCGATTCGCTGATATCGCCGTGCTGTAGCTGCGCCCGCAGTGCCTTCTCCTCAGCGACCAGGCCGTGGATATGCGTCAGGGCATCTTTGTCGGTCATTGAGAGTCCTCTTCCACGAGTCAAGTGTGCCGGACTAGGGTCGCAACCGTGCCAAGCAAACCAGAGATTGAATTTCCCAGCGGCCCAGCGCCCGCACAACTCGTCATCGAAGACCTGGTGGTCGGGGATGGACCCGAAGCTGTGCCGGGCGGTGTCGTCGAGGTGCACTACGTCGGCGTCGAGTACGACACCGGCGAAGAATTCGACAGCTCCTGGGGTCGCGGCGAGCCCATCGAATTCCCGTTGCGCGGTCTCATCCAGGGATGGCAGGACGGTATCCCCGGCATGAAAGTGGGCGGCCGGCGTCAGCTGGTGATCCCACCCGCGCAGGCGTACGGGCCGGCCGGTTCCGGCCACCAGCTGTCAGGCAAGACGCTGATCTTCGTGATTGATTTGCTCAGCACGCGTTAGCAAGAGGGAGGACCGGATGGCGGGTTCCGATGAAGCACCCGAGGCCACGCAGTGGCGGCGAACCTCGAAGTTCTACGTGCGGTTCCCGCGCCTGCTGTGGTTGATCGGCTTGGTCGTCATTCCCTTGCTGCTGGCGGTGATCGGCTATGGCGAAGTGGGCCGGACCGGACCGAAGGTCAACGGGCCGACGGGTGCGTTGCCGACGCTGAAAGTACCCAAGCCGTCCGGCGGCGCGCCGAGCACTCCGACGATTCCGGCGGTGTCACTGGCACCGGTGTCAATCACCCGCAGCGGCAACGACATCAAGCTTTCCGGTGACATGCCCACCGTTGAGGGAAAGGAGTCGCTGCTGGCGGCGCTGAAAGACGGCTTCGGGCCGGATGTCAACATCGTCGACAACGTACGGATCAACCGTGATATCATGTCTCTCGATTTCTCCAATGCCGCAGCGGTTTTCAAGGCGGCAGCATCGGTTCCCGATTTCGGCCTCGCTATCAAGGGTGACACCCTCACCCTGATCGGGACGACGAGTTCGGGAGGTCAGCAAGATGCGATCGAGCAGGCAGCCGACGCGGCCTGGCCGAATCTGAATATCATTGACACGATGGGGATTGGCGGACCGGTCACGGCGAGCGCACCGCCGGGTCCGGCACCGGCTCTTGGCCCGGGCAATGCCTGCGACCACCTGCGATCGGATATCAAAGCGTCGGGCCCGATCACCTTTCCCGCCAACGGGTCGGCGTTGACGCCGGCCGTCGAGCAGACCCTTGACCAGGTTGCCGACAAGCTGAAGGCCTGCCCAGGTGCGAACGTGACCGTCAACGGCTACACCGACAACAGCGGCAACGACGCCATCAACACCCCGTTGAGCACCAACCGTGCGGACGCCGTCGCCGATTACCTGGCCACGCGGGGTGTCCCGCGTGATCACCTGACCGCCAAAGGTCTCGGTGCGGCCGACCCGGTCGCCGATAACAGCAATCCGGACGGTCAAGCCAAGAATCGCCGCGTCGAAATCGTGGTCAGCTAAGGGGAATTCACCGATGAACTTCGTTATCCAATGGTTGTGTTACCTGGTGGCGTTCGCCGTCGGCTCGGCGGTTGCCCTGGTGGTCGCAGGCATAGCGATCGACCGCACCACCGAAGAGCAAGCGCTGGACGATATGCCCGGTTCCCGTGAGATCGGAGCGCAGTGATGGGCTACGTGAACTACTGCCTGGTTGCGGTGGCGTTCCTGCTCGGGTTGTTGCTGACGTTCGCTATGACCATCCGTCGCGTCAAACGTGAAGTGCCGGTGGAGGTCTTCGGCTACGGATGCCAAGGAGTAGCCTAGCTCGGGCCGGGCAGGCGCAGCAGAAGACGCGCTCCGCCCAGCGGGCTGTTTTCCAGCGACGCCGTACCGCCGTGCAGCTGGGCTTGCTGGGCCACCAATGCCAGCCCCAGTCCGGAGCCTGAATGCGACGCGGTTGATCCGCGCGAGAACCGCTCGAAGACGACTTGGCGTTCCCCCTCGGGCACACCGCTGCCGTTGTCGTCAACGGCGATTTCCACGCCGGCCCGCGAGCTGACCGCGGACAGCTGAACGCGGGTCGCGCCACCGTGTTTGACGGCGTTGGCAATCGCATTGTCGACGGCAAGACGAAGGCCCGCGGGTAGCCCGATGATGATGCAGGTCGGCGACGGCGCCAGCGACACCTCGAGGTCGGGGTAGATCCGCATGGCGTCGTGCGCCGCCCGGTCGAGCAGCTCGGTGATGTCGACCGGCACGTGATCCTCCGACGTCGACAGCTCGCCCTGGGCCAGCCGCTCCAGCGCGGACAACGTGGCCTCGATACGGGATTGAGTTCGTATCACGTCGTGGAGCACTTCTTTGCGCTGCTCGTCGGGCAGGTCGAGGGTGGCCAGCACCTCGAGGTTGGTCCGCATCGCGGTCAGCGGGGTGCGCAGCTCATGCGACGACACCGCCGCGAAATCGCGGGCCGATTCCAGTGCTTCTTTGGTGCGGTTCTGCTCGTTCCAGATTCGTTGCAACATGCCCCGCAGGGCTTCGGCGATCTCGACGGCTTCGCTGGCGCCGCGCACACGAACTTGTGGTCTCTTGTCGCCGGCATCGATAGACCTGGTCTGTTGCGCCAGCCGTTTGAACGGCCGCACCGCGAAAGTTGCCAACAGCCAGGCGAATACGGCCGCCGCGACGATCGAGAACGCACAGATCAAGATCACCCGGCGGTGCAGGTTATTAGTGTCGGCGATGGTGGCGTCATACGTCGCACCCACCGCGACCAACATCGGGCGCGGTGCCGGAATGTTCACGGTGCGCACCCGATAGCGGACGCCGTTGACATAGGTGTCGGCGTAGCCGGCCGGCAGCTCCGGCAACTCGACTTTCGAGTTGGACGTGACCTCTTCACCACCACCACGGCGCACGGTGATGACGGCATCTTGGTCATTGGGGGACTTGGGGATTTCGCCGAAACCGCGAGGCAAGAACGGGATCGCGAAGCCGGCCGCCTCGTCCAGGCGACGGTCCAGTCGTTCCTTGCGGTCGTTCGTGATGCCCACCCAGACTACGGTGCCGACGATCAGCACCGGGATGGCGGCGCCGATGACCGTCGCGAGCACCACCCGGGCACGCAGCGACGGCGTGCGGGTCAAGATTCGCGACAAGAAATTCATGAGGTTCATGCTCGATCCCGTCACTGCATGCGCAGTACGAATCCCACTCCGCGGACGGTGTGCAGCAACCGTGGGCCGCCACCGGCTTCCAACTTACGGCGCAGGTATCCGATGAACACATCGACGACGTTGGTGTCGGCGGCGAAGTCATAACCCCACACCAATTCCAGCAACTGCGCGCGGGATAGCACCGCGGTCTTGTGTTCGGCCAGCACGGCCAGCAGGTCGAACTCGCGCTTGGTCAGGTCGACGTCGACGCCGTTGACCTGGCCCGCCGGCCCGGAATGTCGACTTCCAGTGGGCCGACCGTGATGGTTTCCGACGACGAGGTCGCGGTGGACCCGCGCCGGCGTAGCAGCGCTCGCACCCGAGCCACCAACTCGGCCAACACGAACGGTTTGACCAGATAGTCGTCGGCGCCGGCCTCCAGCCCGGCCACCCGGTCGTCGACCGAGCTGCGGGCGCTGAGCACACAGACCGGGACGTCGTTGTCCATCGCACGCAGCGCGGTGACCACGCTGACGCCGTCCAGCACCGGCATGTTGATGTCGAGCACGATCGCATCGGGCCTGGTCTCGGTCGCACTTCGCAGTGCCTCGGCGCCGTCGACCGCGGTCGATACTTCAAAGCCCGACAACCGCAATCCGCGCTCCAATGAGGCGAGCACGTCGGAGTCGTCGTCGACAACCAAAACCCGCGGTGAGGTCACACCAGTGTCCATGCCGCCCATGATGCCTGATTGTCCCCCGTAGCTGTGGGAACACCCGCGCGGGGCGCCGGTTCAATTCGCTCGCGATAGCGGGAATCGGCTGGCGCCGGGTTCCGGCGGTAACCGCAGCGAGTTCACCAGATAGCTGACGGTGCGATAGCTGCCGGCGAGCATGAGCAGTTCCAGCAGTGCCTCATCCGAGTATGGCCGGTGAGCTCCGCCCAGAGCGCATCGTCGATGGTGCAGTCCTCGTGCAGGCTGTCGCACAACCGGATCAGCAGCCGATCGGCGTCGGTCCAGCAGTTGTCGTCGGGCCCGCCGGCCGTCAACGACCTGATTTGTGCTTCTGTCAGGCCGGCTTTGGCGGCGAATACGGCGACGTGCACGCCCCACTCGTACTCTGCGCCGCAGGACGCCGTCACCCGGTCGATGACGATCTCGCGTTGCCGGATGGTCAGATGCCCCCGGTCGAGAAGTCCGGAGTTGAAGAACTTGAAGAACAGCCGCCGATCGCGCGCCAATGTGGTGAACAACACGAGCGGCGGGCGTCCGCGCATGATCGCGTCGATGGCTTGCTGGATGTCGTCGGGCAGCGGCGCGGTGGCGGGGGCAATACGGGCACTACGGGCGCTGCGGTCGCTATCATTTTTATAGCGTGTCATAGTGACGAAAGTAGCCCTGGTGCTACAAAATGTAAAGCGTGAATTCGCCTGGCATCGGATCGTCGGCCCGCGGATCGCGCTCGTGGCGCCCGATCATGGTCGCCCTCGACGCACTCGGGCGACGCGGCGCTCTGCGGCTGCTATGGGAGCTGCGCAACGGGCCGCTGACCTTCCGGGCGTTACAGACGGCCTGCGACACCAACCCCGGCTCGCTCAACACGCGGCTGAAGGAGTTGCGGCAGCTGCACATCGTGGATCACGGGGACGCGGGTTATTTCCTTACCCCGCATGGCCGCTCGCTGATGGCGGCACTTGAGCCGCTGCAGATGTGGGCGCACCGCTGGGCGGCCGACGCATTCGACGACGGCTACGGCAGCCCGATGTCGCGGTAGCGCCGCAAGCGGGCCGCCGTCCGTTCGCCGTCGGGTACTCCGCGAAGCGCATGCAGCTCGGCGGCGATCGCAACGGACAACCGGGTGCAGAACTCGACCGGCTCGTCGGCGGCGTCCGGGTGCTCCGGCACGACGACGTCGACGATGCCGGAGGCCAACAAGTCGGCCGATCGGATGCCTTGCGCGGCCGACAGTTCGGGGGCGTGCGCGGTGTCGCGGAAGACGATCGCGCTGGCGCCCTCGGGCGGCAGTGGCGCCAGCCAGCCGTGCAGTGCGGCCAGCACCCGGTCGGCCGGCACCATCGCCAGGGCCGGCCCGCCGCTGCCCTGACCGAGCAGCACCGACACCGTCGGGGTATCCAGCGTGACTAGCTCGGCCAGACAGTGAGCGATCTCACCGGCAAGCCCACCCTGTTCCGCCTGGGCCGACAGTGCCGGTCCGGCGGTGTCGATGACGAGCACCAGCGGTAGCCGGAGGCCGGCGGCCAGCGTCATACCGCGACGTGCCTCGCGCAGCGCTGCGGGACCGACCAGCCCGCCAACGATGCGCTGCTGGCCCAGGACCACCGCGGGCTGACCGGCGAACCGGGCCAGTGCCAGCAGCGTGGTCGCCGCTTCGCCCTGCTCGGTTCCGGATAGCAGCACCTGTTCGGTGCAGCCGTGTCGCAGCAGCTGCCGCACCCCGGGCCGATCCGGCCGTCGTGACGCCAACACCCAGTCCCAGGCCGGGACATCGGGCAGCGGTTCGGGCGGCGGCGGGTCCGGCGCCGGCCCCGCGTCGTCGGCGACCACTTTGAGCGCACGGTCGAGGATCCCGCGCAGCTCA
>CAWAGK010000016.1:0-36537 GCA_963781685.1 uncultured Actinomycetota bacterium | reverse complement strand
CAGGCGCATAAAACGGCGTGAACTGCGGACATACGGGATTTGACTACGCGAAACGACGCGAAGCAACCTGCGGATACACGAAAGGTGTTGATGGCATCAACAGACCGCAGCCGCCCGCCTGCTGTAACCGGTAACCCACACGGCTCAGGTAGCCGGGAGCTACTCGACGCTGACGCCGGGCGGAGGAGCAACTGTCAATACCTGTGGATCGCGATCTTTGGGAGCTGGTCTAGCCGGTCGAGGCCCCGGCCGTTTCGTTCGTTAACCTCAAGGCCGTCCGCATGGTGTCTACATCGTCGTGGTTGCCGTGGAAGCGGAGCCGGCGCAGGGCGGCGAGACGCTGCGTTGTGGTAGCGCCCAGGCGAGCGGTCACCAGGTCGGATGCCGATGCGCTCAAGGTCACATTTGGTTCGTGCCGCGCCCCGGCGAGTCGTCCTGCGGTCACGGCGAAATCGAAATTTCGGTCGTCGATCTGCACGCGATACGTTGCCTCAACTCCCACGGCGTCCGCGGAGTCGAAACCCAGGAGCACGCCGACGAGAAAGCCGTTGAGTGGTGATCGGGATCCCTCGGCGCTGAATCGCATCGTCTGCAGACCGAACCGTGCAACCGCACCGAGGATCGGAAGCACGAGACGCCACCCGTCGTCGCTGAGGGTGTAGACGGTGCGTGCGATGGGTGGGGGCAACTCGGTGCGTTCGACGACGCCAGCCTGTTCGAGTTCGTCAAGGCGTTGGGCCAGAAGATTTGTCGCGATGCCCGGCAACTGCGCACGCAGGTCGCTGTAGCGGCGCGGGCCTCCAACGAGCTCGCGCACAATCAGCAGTGTCCAGCGCTCACCGAGCACGTCGAGCCCATTGGCGATCGGACAGTCCTGGTTGTAGTTCCGCCGCCCAGCCACGCGATTACTCTATCACTTAGACAGATTTCAAAATCAGATGATTGACTTGTTTGTCTATCAGGTTTAGGTTTCTGATAGGTGCAACGCCGCCGGCCCGGGTTCACAGACCGCGCCGATGGGCGCGTTAATGATCCACGGTTGGAACGTGCTGCTGGCGGCGTCTCCACCCGCCGGGATCGCCGACTCGGCTACGCCACTTATCGGGACGGCCCGAGTGGAGGGACAACATCATGCCTGTCGAGCCCATCCTTGTCACTGGCGCCGCGGGAGGCATCCAAGGTTCGACCGGTTTCCATGTCACGCGGTTACTGCTCGACAAGGGGTGGCCCGTGCGCGCCTTCGTCCACCGACTCGACGACCGATCCGATCGGCTCCGCACGCTCGGCGCCGAAATCGTCGACGGCGACCTGCGCGACTTCCGATCGGTCGCGGCCGCGATGGGCGGTATCCGCCGCGCCTACTTCGCCTATCCGGTGCAGGAGGGCCTGCTTGAAGCCGCCGCGACGTTCGCCGCCGCGGCACGCTCGGCCGACGTAGAGCAGGTCGTGAACCTGTCGCAGTGGCTGCAGCCCGGCGGCGAGCAGCCCACCCCGCACCAAGCCCGCCACTGGCTCGCCGAGCGGATCTTCGACTGGGCCGACCTCCGCGCCGTCCATCTTGATGCCACCATCTTCTATGAAAACCTCCGCACTTGGGCCCTGCTCAGCCTGGCCCGGGACGGGGTGATCGCCTTGCCGTGGGGACCGGAAGCCACGGCGATCCCGATGGTGGGGGCCGAAGACGTCGCCCGCGTGGCCGCGGCGGTGCTGACGGCCCCGGCGCTGTCGAGTGGCACGGTGGTTCGATTGATGGCCGGTGCGGTCACCAACAAAGAGATCGCCGAGGCGTTCAGCGACATCCTGGGCCGGCCGGTGCAATATGTCGAGGTCGACGACGACCAATGGGCCAGCGCCGCTTCGGCTCTCGGGGTCAACGCCGTTGCGGTGGAACACCTCACCCACTTGTGGCGCTACGTGCGCACTCGCCCGCCCGAATATCAAGCCTTCTATCACATCACCGACGCGTTCGAACACTTCACCAGCCAGCCGCCGCAGTCGCTGCCGCAATTCCTGCGACAGCACAAAGACCTGTTCGCAGAGGCGGCGCCACGATGATATTGGGCAGTTACGTTGTGACGTTGGCAGATTCGCATGCGCTCGAGCGCAACTCAAGGGCCGCGGCCTCGACGTCGGCAGGTTCGGGGTGTTCCGGGACGTTTGTGCCGTGCTCACCGATGACGATTTCATTGAGGCAGAGCCCATCAGGCCACTAAAATAGCGAAATCATGGCCATCCGGCGCGCAGTTTTGCTCATTGCCGACATCGGCGGATACACGCGGTACATGCATTGGAACCGGATGCATCTGACCCACGCGCAGCAGACGGTAGCGCAGCTGCTGGAGTCGGTCATCGACGCTGGCAAAGGACTGAAGCTGGCGAAGCTCGAGGGCGACGCGGCCTTCTTCTGGGCACCAGACGGCAACGCCAGTGTGCTGGTGTGCGACCGGCTGTCGAGGATGCGCCAGTCGTTCCTCGCGCGGCGGGAGCGGATCAAACAGGACTTCTCATGCGAGTGCGCGAGTTGCTCACAGCTGGACAACCTGTCGCTCAAGTTCGTCGCCCATGAGGGCGAAGTGGCGGAGCAAAAGGTGAAACGCCACGTCGAGCTTGCCGGCGTCGACGTCATCCTGGTGCACCGAATGCTCAAGAACGCGGTGCCGGTGCAGGAATACGTGCTGATGACCGATCCGGTGGCACAGTCCCTCGACGCGGCGATGCGCCAGCTTTCAAAGCCGCTGATTCATGACTTCGAAGGCATCGGCGAAACGTCGACGCACTACATCGACCTCGCCACGTCTGAGGTAACGCCGGTGATGGTGCCAGAGCGCAGCTCGTTCGGCCGGCTATGGTTGAAGCTGAAGTTCGAGTCGAGTTCGCTGCCGTTCTTGCTAGGCATCAAGAAACCCGCTGAGGGCTTCCGTAACCTGGGCCGCGGCACCGAGGACGAGCTGCCAGTATGAGCCAGGCGGGTTCGCTCGGCTAAGAAGTTGGCGAGCGCCCGACCCATTCGCGATACGGCCTCGACCAAAACGCTTGCGAGGTAGCGAAGTTCAAACGAACATGCCCGGCTCGAGTACCAACCCTGAACCGATGTCAACGTCGCCGCGCTTGTTACTACGGTGATCGGTGCCCCGAGCACATCGAGCCCACGCGCGATCGGGCAGTTCTGGTTGTAGTTCCCTCGGGTGTGCGCACCAGCGACGATACCCACTATAGACAAGTTTTTAAAGTTATTACTTGTTTTTTTTGTTCTACTGGTTTATATTCCCGTGTATGAAAGGAAAAGAAATGCAGCACGACGAGATTCCCGAACGGGCCTATACGGCGACGTGGAGCGGCGGCCGCGGTGAGGTCAGGTTCTTCACCCGACCTGACGGTTCGAGGCTGCGCTACCTGATCGCGGGCACCGGCCCAACGCTGGTCCTGCTTCACACCGTGCGCACGCAGCTGGACTACTTCCAGCGCGTCATCCCACTGCTGTGGGATTCGTTCACCGTCTACGCGGTGGATCTGCCCGGCATGGGATGGTCCGACATCGTGCCGGGCGCCCGATATGAGCAGCCGGACCTGCACACCGCCGTGGTCGAGTTCATCACGGGCCTCGACCTGCACGACGTCACGCTGGCCGGTGAATCGCTCGGAGCCGCGCTCGCGTTGTCCGCATCGATCGACCTGAAAGACAAAGTAGGCGAGGTCGTCGCATTCAACCCCTACGACTACCCGAGCGGACTCGAACGGGGCAACTGGTTCGCCCGAGTCATCGGAACATCTATCCGGCTGCCCGGCTCTGGACCGGTTTTCGCCCGGATGGAAAGCCAGCCGATCCTAAAGGGCGTGCTGCGGGGCGGTTTCGCCGACCCGAACAAGCTGCCGAGAGACTTCCTCATCGAACTTCGTCGAAGCGGCAGCCGGAAGGGCTATCCAACAGTCGCCCGAGCAATCATGCGCAACCTCAACGGATTGATCGACGCACGTGGTTGCTACCCCGATGTTTCGGTGCCGGTGACGCTGGCCTACGGCGAGCGGGACTGGTCACGTCCGGCAGAGCGGGAAGAAGTCGCACGCTTGCTGAGCGATGTCGAGACGATCACGGTGGCCGACACCGGGCACTTCTCCGCCCTCGAACGCCCGACCGAGATGGCCCGGATACTGCTGCACCGAACAAAACGGCTGCCGACTCATGATCGGCTGCATCTACGATAGCGAATTGTCTTCGAGCCCAAAGAGATTGGCTCGGGTCTCAATCAGTGGCCAGAGCATCCAGCTCTGGATTTGTACCCTCTGGCCTGCTGTTTTTGGTGGAGCTGCCGGGAATCGAACCCGCAGCTCTACCAGGCAAAATGCCTCCTGAGCTGCCGGTTCGTTACGTCTCGCTCCGGTTCAGTCCCGTTCGTTACCTGCGGTTTCGTTCCCGGGTCTTGACGGCGTCAAGAGTGGTAACAGCGGTGACCCATGCCCGCAAGGACTTAGGCTCTCGGCGAGGACGGGGTATTGCTGGCTGCGCCTAGTCCGGTCGCTGCGACGGACGGGGTCAACTCAATCAAAAAGATCGCACCCGGATCCCAGCCATGCGACAGTTCCCCGATGACGCGAACGGTCGCCGTGATCGGGGCTGGACCCGGCGGGCTGGTCGCGGCGCGCTGGCTCCTCTCGCAAGGATTCGAACCGACGATCTTCGAGCAGGGACCGAAGCTGGGCGGCCAGTGGACGGGACTCCTTGGCCGGAGCGGCGTTTGGCCGGCCATGCACACCAACACCAGTCGCATCATGACTGCTTTCAGCGACCTGGAGAACGACGGCGACCTCGTCTACCCATCAAACCGCGAGATCCTGGACTACTTGCATCGCTATGCCGACACGTTCGGCCTTACGTCGCGCATCCGGTTCGGCAATCGTGTCGAACTTCTCAGGCGAGACGATGCCGGATGGCTCGTCGGTCGCGCCGGCCTAGAGGAGAGCTTCGGACGAGTGGTCGTGGCGAGTGGCAGATTCCATGCCCCCGCCACCCCCCCTGTGCCAGGGCTCGACACGTTCGCAGGCTCGGCCGGAGCGATCTCCACCTACCACTACAGAGGGCCCGCGCCGTATCAGGGCAAGCGGGTTCTCGTGGCAGGCTGCGCTATCAGCGCCCTCGAGATCGCCGCGGAACTCGCCCAGCTCGGCGCAGCACGCGTTGTAGTAACCCAGCGGCGACAGAGGTACGTCCTACCGAAGTTCGCCGGCGGAGTCCCGTCCGATCACCGGATCTTCACGCGATACGGAACCCTCGCGAGCGAGACTCTCCCAGCAGCCGAGATCGACCGGCAGCTAAAGGAGACTGTGGTCGAGGCGGGAGGAAGTCCGGAGCAGTACGGCGCACCCGCGCCCGAGCCGTCGCTTTTCGCCGCCGGGATCACCCTCAACCAGCAGTACCTGCCGCTCGTGGCCGAGGGACGAATTACGGTGTGTCCCTGGATGAAATCCATCGCGGATGCGACCGTGACGTTCGACGACGGGCATGCCGAGGAGTTCGACGGGATTGTGCTCGGCACTGGGTTCGATCTGTGCCTACCGTTTCTGAGTGAAAACATCCGGGACGTCGTCAACCTCGACGCAGTGCACCTAGACGCCGACCGCTACACGTTCCATCCTGACCTCCCCGGGCTGGCCTTCATCGGCATGTGGGACCAGTCGGGCGGATACTTTGTGCCGCTAGAACTTCAGGCCAGGTGGATCGCGTACACGTGGGGCGGCGCGATCCCGGCGACAACTGAAACCGACCAGCGGCTGTCGATCAAGGCTTATCGCTCGAAGCGCGGGACGTCCCAGAAAACTCGGATGAACCTGGTAGCTCTGACCTTCGCTAGAGCCGCCGGCGTCGAGCCACAGCTAGATAACTGGCCGCGAATGCGCCGCGCCCTGCTGTTCGGTCCGCTCGCACCAAGCTGTTTTCGGCTCGAGGGCCCCGACGCGCTGCCCGATGCGCCGGTCCGATTCGAGCGCGACGCCGCCGCCTTCGGTGCTATCACGTCAAGCGAGCTGACCGAGCGTGAAAGACGCTACTGGTCGCTCGTCGAAACCGCGGCATCCGGCCCGACCGGGAGCGACGAAGGAATCGCGGCGGCCCGGTAAGAGCCGCCCAGTTGCGTAGTTCTGTGGAGCTGCCGGGAATCGAACCCGCCACAGAAAACCTTCTGACCTGCGGAAACACCGGAACCGCTCACTCTCACCGGCCCGACGCCACCGCTGGCGCATAAATCGCCACAGGTGCGGTCTTCCCCTTGAGATTGAGCCCTGGCCGCGCGACGAACTCGCCGTGATCTCCGTCAAGCAAGGCCAGCGTCTGACCCGTCAGCAGAACCAAATCACCCGTCTGACGGGTAGCCGATTCGACCCGCGCCGCGACGTTAACAGCGTCGCCGATCACCGAGAACTGCAGTCGTCCTGCACCGCCAACATTGCCGGCCACCACCGGTCCGGAGTTCAACCCGACCCCCACTGACAGCGTCGTGCCGAACTCGTCGCGCACCGCGTCCGAGATCTCCAATGCGGCTGTCAATGCCCGATCAGCGTGGTCGACATGGCGGCGCGGCGCTCCGAAAACCGCCAAAAGTCCGTCACCTGCGTACTTGTCGACGTGTCCGCCGTGCCGATGAACCAGCGGAACAATCCGTTCAAAGAGCCGGTTGAGAGCCGCCACGACCTCGATCGGACGGAGCCGTTCTGCGAAAGTAGTGAAGCTGCGGACGTCGACGAACATTAACGTGACCTCCACTTCGTCACCGTGCAGAGCGGCACCCTGCAGGATGTGCTCGGCAACGTCGCGGTCAACGTAGATCCCAAACACCTCTCGAATGCGTTCACGCTCAACCAAACCCGCCGCCATTGCGTTGAAACCGACTTGTAAGCGCCCGATCTCGCTAGCGTCGTCGACGACGACGCGCGCCGCAAAGTCGCCGGACCGGACCCGGGCAAGCGCGTGGCGCAGTTCCCCCACGCGCTCGGCGACAGACCGCGTAGCGACAACAAGCGTGAACAACCCGACCACCAGCGCTACCACGACGAGACCCAGGATCGCGGCCAACGTTCGATGCGGCTCGAATCCGACGTCTACGAGGTAACCCACCGCCAGTATTGCGACGCCGAGGAGCGGCACCCCTGTCGCCAGCGTCCACGCCATCGCCAGTCTGAGCTGAATACTCGGCCCGGAGCGGTGACCGGCCGGCCCGCCGGCTAGCGCGCGCGCCGACACCGGCCGCATGATCCGCTCAGCGATCAGATACCAAACCGCGGTCGTGGTGATGCCGCCCAAGATCACTGCACTGAAGATGTATGCCGCAGCCGAAACCGATTCGGTCGCTCCCAACATCGCGAAGAAAACAGCACCGATACCCCACGTCAGGGCGGAAACGCGAACTGCTTCACCGGGTGCACCGAGGGTCATCCGTCGTTCCCAGTCCGTCGGCTTTCGGCGCTGCCGAAGCCAGGCGGTGTACATCGCATAACGGTTTCTGCGGACACGTATCAGCACTGGCGCGACAACGAACGCGAACACGGCCACCGCCGTCCCGCCCCGCAAAAGGAGACGATCCGTCGCGGCCGGACTCAGCAGAATAGGCGCTTCGAAGAACAGGAAGACGAAAACCATCGCGCCACCGGACACGCTGACCAACACCGCGCCCCAAATCCAGCGCCTGAAGGTCGCATACAGCAGAGGGTCAACCGGCGCCTCAGCAGAAACGCGCCCGTCCGCCGAGTCCAATCGGCGCGGCGTCGTAGCGGCGGACGCGAAGGCCATGCGCATGAGCTTGGCCTGCGATCGCGCTACCGCCTAGCGTAGTCGGCTACTCGAATGAAACAGGCCAGGCCTTTTCGCCCTGACCTGCGTGAACTCTGGTGGAGCTGCCGGGAATCGAACCCGCCGCTCTACCAGGTTTTTGCCTTCTGAGCTGCCGGTTCGTTACGTCTCGTTCCGGTTCAATACCGCTCGTTGCCTGCGGATTCCGATTCAGGTCTTGACGGCGTCAAAGGCCGATCGATTCAGACGCTGCCGACAGCTAGGCACCGACGCGGCGTATACCCCAGCAGGTCAGGAAAGCCGCGGCAACTGGCCTCGTGAGTCTGTGTGGCAGCCACCAGTTGCTCGGCGAGTAGTCCTTCGGGATGCAGCCGTGCATGGCATTGGCGTCCCGGGAGCGAGCCTCGGCGGGGGAATTGGGCTACTTGCGCAGTCGCATCGTCGCCTCGCCCCATATTCGAGCTGACCGAATTCTCGAGCTCATCGAGGGTTTCATCCGTTGGGACTGGTGACATTTCGCTGAGTTAGCTGATGCGCTGCAGCGGTGATTCCCACCCTGGACAACAAGATCAATACCATCACACACCTCGAGCGCAAGACTTAGGGTGTCGAGTGCTCCGCCGCGATGAACAAGCTTCCCGACAGCGTCGGAACCTTCTACAGGCTGTGAACGTCATACCTGAACGAGACTGAGCCGGGAACCCCGCGGCGGCAATTCGTCAGCCCAGTGCCCTCAAACACAACTGAGATAGGAAGAATTCGTCAACCGTCCTTGTTGTAACCCCACAAGCTAGTAACACGGGTCGAGGATCAGAACCTTCAGGGAGTAACGGCGCATGACGGCTGTGACCGTGAGCAGCGACGGTGTGAAATCTGCGTCCGAGGAGACCTTAGCGTGGGCGCCGCTGAAGATTGCGATTTACCGCAACTTGTTCATCGCGCAGCTGGTATCGAACATCGGCACGTGGATGCAAACCGTCGGCGCCCAATGGTTTCTGGTTGAGCACCACAGCAGCGCGACCATCATCGCACTGGTCCAAACCGCTTCGCTCACACCGACATTGGTTTTGGGGCTCTTCGGTGGTGTGTTTGCCGATCTGTTCGATCGGCGACGACTGCTCATCGCAATTCAAACCTATGCGGTGCTCGCGGCCGCGTTGCTAGCCACACTGGCGTTCACCGGGGTTCTGACCCCGACCTGGCTACTGGTGTTCACCGTGGCCATCGGCTGTGGCTCGGCGCTGACCGCCCCAGCGTGGCAGGCGATCCAGCCCGAACTCGTTCCGCGTGAACAGATACCCGCAGCGGCGTCGCTGGGCAGCGTCACAGTCAACGTGGCCCGCGCAATCGGACCTGCCCTAGCCGGGGTAGTGGTCCTGCTGGCCGGGCCGGCCGCGGTGTTCGCGCTCAACGCGGTGTCCTTCGCCGGGATCATCGTCGCGTTGCGGTCCTGGAAGCGACCCGCTTGCGCGGCGCTGGGTGAGCGCGAAAGCATCGGGCTCTCGATTCTGGCCGCACTGCGATGGGTTCGCCACGGACCGATCATCCGGCGGATCCTCATGCGGTCGGCACTGTTCGCGTTTCCCGCCTCAGCGTTGTGGGCACTGTTGCCCGTCACAGCCGCACACCACTGGCACATGAACTCCTGCGGTTACGGCTTGGTGCTCGCCACCCTTGGCGTCGGCGCAGTCATCGGGGTGGCCCTCATCGCGCACCTCCGCAGGTTATTCGCAGCCAATACGGTGTTGGCAGGTTCGGCCGCCGCCTATGCATTGGGCCTACTCGTGGTAGCGATCGGCCCGTTCGGTCCGGCGATCCCGCTGCTGCTGGTATGCGGCATGGCGTGGATCGCCACCCTGACCACACTCAATGCCGCCGTCCAGCTGTCACTGCCACATTGGGTGCGTGCCCGCGGCATGGCCGTGTATCTGCTGGTCTTCAGCGGCTCCCAAGCACTCGGGTCTTATCTGTGGGGTCTGATCGCCGCCCACATCGGGCTTGAGCAATCAATCTTGGTGGCAGCCGCCCTACTTCTGCTGACGGCGGCCAGCGTGGCCGTGCTCCCGCTGCGTCCCGAAACTGGAACGCTCGACCTGACGACTTCGACCGCCTGGCCCACGCCAACACTGGTTTTCCAGCCCGATCCCAACGACGGGCCGGTCCTGATTTCGACCTCCTACCACGTCACCGACGACCGAATCCACCAGTTCACTGCGGCGATGCTCAAAGTCGGCAGGTCGCGCTCACGTACCGGCGGCTACCGCTGGCGGTTGTACCGCAGCGGCGAGGACCCCCAACTTGTCATCGAGGAATTCACTGTCCCCTCATGGGCCGAATTCGACCGCCAACACAGCACTCGCTGGCTGGCCTCCGACAATGACGCCCTGGCCAGCGCACTGCAATGCACGGTCGACGGCCGCGCGGAGGAGCATTGGTACTTTGCGCTGGCGGGCCCAGCAGGTGTGCTCGGCGGACCATCGAGGACGAGCGCATCAGCGCGGGCCAACCGCAGCATCGTTCTCCTGAACGGGATTCTTCCCCTGCCCTGGGCAGATGGACGGGTCTAGTTCCCTCGAACACCACCGCACGACCGAGCACTACCTCAACTACCGCGCCCAACTGAGCCCGCTACTGGCCAGCCCCATCTCCGTCACGGTGCTCGCGCCCCTCGATGAGGCCTAGCGATTTCCCCTGCGCAGGTATCAGCCGGCGGCCAGTCCTGGCAAGAGGATGGCGACCAACCCGTCGGCGTGAGCCCGAATCCACTTGGGGCTGCTCGGATCCCGACCGGTGAGAAGGCGGACTTCGGGGGCATTCACATGGGGCAACGATGCCGCGCCAACGAGCACGTAGTACAGGATCTCGTTGTCGATAGGTGCAGCAACGCCGGCGTAACGAAGGATCTGCCACGCCGGTCGGATCCCGTCGAAGAACGGCTTTACGTGCGTTTCGGTCATCCACTTCAACCGGTCGGTCTCTGCGGTGCCCTCATGCACCATGATCTGGTTGAGCTCCGGGTGCTCGGCGGCAAATGCCACGAATCGACGTATCCCGTCGGCAAACGCCGCAGCCAGCGCCGACACTTCAACGCCGGTGAGCGTCGCGGGTATGACGCCGTCGAATGCCTCCCGCAAAAGCCCGAAGAGGTGATCCACCGCGGCCATCCACAGCGCGGTTTTCGACTCGAAGTGGTAGTTGATCTGCGGCTGGTGCGCCTGCACGCGCGACGCGATCGTACGCGTCGACGCGCCGTCGAAGCCCTTGGCCCCGAACTCGACCAGTGCCGACTCCAGCAGGGCCCGGCGGATATCGGTCCTCGCCCGGCGCAGGCGCACCTTGTTCGGCGTTGAGGTCTTGCGTTCCATCGTTCGAAGTGTACCGTTATTATCAATCGATAATAACGGTGAAAGGCTCGACCGGCGGGAGGGCGACAGGCGCCGCTCGGCGACGCTGGGTTCATCGGCCTGCGTGACGGCGTGATGGCTGGACACGAGGCGCGTAGTGCACGCGGGCAGATTCGAGTAGTGGACTACTCGTGCCAACCCGCTCTGACCGCTCCAAGCTGGGCTCAACGCGCCTTGCGGGGCACCGACGCCCGAAGATCCACAGTCCGATGTGTCCCCCACGACGTAGGTACACAACATGTCCGGTTTGCAGAGAACTGATCCAGGTGTTGGCCGACGCGGCAGGCACCGGTCCCAGATGACCTATCTCGCCGACAGATGTGGGCTTCAGACCGGCATGCGCGCCACGGTTGGGGTTCGGACCGGATCGACCATCAGGTGCCAGCAAGGGACCAACTGAGAGAACGCTGATGTCTAGCCACCGTTGGTCACCGCGTATCGGCAAACATGAGGCCGCCATGCGCGGCAGGAAGTCGGTGAACCAAACGGGCCGAGACGTGGGCGGGCTGCTGCCCACGGGGACGGTGACGTTGCTCGCGGCCGACGTCGAGGGCTCATCGCGGCTGCGGGAGGCTGACCCAGACGAGATGATGAGCGCCGTTGCGCCAGTTGATAATGCGGTGTGCGACATCGTCGCCGCCCATCACGGTGTGCGGCCGCTGGACTGGAGCGAGCACGACAGCTTCGTGGCGGCGTTCACGCGTGCCAGCGACGCGCTCGCCTGTGCTGTGGAGTTGCAGCGGATGCCGCTGCTGGTGTCCATCCGGCTGCGTATCGCGTTGCACACCGGCGAGGTGCCGATGCACGACGACGGCAACTATGTCGGTCCGACGATGAACCGCACCGCGCGCCTGCGCGATTTGGCGCATGGGGGCCAGATCGTGCTGTCGGGAACGACTCACGATGTGACCGCCGACCGGCTCCCGGCCGGTGTGTGGTTAACCGATCTGGGCAGGCACCGTCTGCCGGATCTTCCGCGCCCGGAACGGGTGGTGCAGGTATGCCACCCCGACCTCCGCAACGAGTTCCCGCCACTTCACACCCCGAATATTGATGCTGAAGAACTCTTTTCGACGCAGCTGACAAGCTTTGTGGGCCGCGATGCCGAGATCCGCGAGGTCCGTCGAATCCTTGCCCACAACCGACTCGTCACTCTGACCGGGACGGGCGGCGCGGGCAAGACACGCTTAGCGGTTCAGGTCGCGGCCCAGTCGGCCGGCGAGTTTTGCCACGGCGTCTCGTGGGCGGACCTGGCGCCGGTCACCGACTCGCAACTGGTGCCATTGACCGTCGCCCGTGCACTGGGTCTACCCGATCAACCGGGCCGCCCCATGATCGACATATTGACCGGTTTCATCGGCGACGGCCGGGTGCTCTTGGTGCTCGACAACTGTGAGCACCTGCTCGACAGTTGCGCGTCGCGCATCGTTGCCCTGCTCGCCGCCTGCCCGGGGTTGACCCTACTGGCGACCAGTCGCGAGCCGATCGGGGTGCCCGGCGAGGTCACCTGGCGAGTGCCCTCGCTGTCGCTGGCCGACGAAGCCATCGAACTGTTCACCGACCGCGCCCGCCGGGTTCGCCCCGAGTTCGCCCTCAGCGACGACAACACCGCCGCCGTGCGGGAGATCTGCCGGCGTCTTGATGGGATACCGCTGGCCATCGAATTGGCCGCCGCGCGGGTGCGCGCATTATCGCTGAACGACATCCTCGACGGTCTTCAAGACCGCTTCCAACTGCTGACCGGCGGTGGGCGCACGGCAGTGCATCGTCACCAGACGTTACGCGCGTCAGAGGATTGGTCGCATGAGTTGCTGAGCGAGTCCGAGCGGATCTTGTTCCGCCGGCTGGCCGTGTTCTTGGGCGGATTTGATCTCAAGGCCGCCCAGGCGGTCGGGGCCACCGGCGCGCTTGACCGCGACCAGGTGCTCGATCACCTCACCATGCTGGTCGACAAGTCACTTGCCGTGGCCGAAAGCGACGGCCCCCGAATGCGGTACCGGCTGCTGGAAACAGTGCGAGCGTACGCGCTGGAAAAACTCGGGGAGTCCGGCGACGAGCACGCCGTGCGCGCACGTCACCGCGATCACTACATGTCACTTGCTGTCGGGCTGGATAGCCCGGCGCCCGCCGGTCACGAGCGGCTGCTCGAGCTGGCCGAAATCGAAATCGACAACCTCCGCGCCGCATTCGCCTTCAGCCGCGACAATGCCGATCACGACCTCGCGCTACAGCTCGCGTCGTCACTACAGTCACTGTGGCTCACCCGAGGCCGGGTCAGCGAGGGATTGGCCTGGTTCGACGGCGTTCTCGACCACCCGGGCGTCCAGCAGGGCGAATTGGTGCCCGCGGTGCGGGCGCGGGCGCTCGCCGACCGGGTCATGCTTCATGCGTCGCGAGCCATCCGCGAGAAGGCCGATCAGGTCCAACAAGCGCTGGCGATCGCACGCGAAGTCGGGGACCCGGCTTTGCTGGTCCGCGCCCTGATCGCGCGTGGGAGCATCGCCTCCTATGACGTCGATGGGGCTCGACCCTACTTCGCCGAGGCGATGGAGATCGTGCGGGCACTGGGAGACGGGTTCCTGCTGTGCCAGATCCTGTCCTGGCAGGCGTTCGCGGCCCACGTCGCAGGCGATGCCGGCGCGACACGAACGGCCGGCGAGGAAGGGCGTGACCTCGCCGACGCCATCGGCGCCCGTTTACATTCCCGTAAATGCCGCTGGTGTCTCGGCTCGGCGCGCATGATGAATGGCGACGTGAGAACGGCGATCGCCGAGTTACGCGAGGTCACGGACGAGGCCGACGCCGCTCACGATCTCCTCTTCAGGTGGTGCGGCCGGGTGAATCTGAGCCACGCGCTGGCCTGCCAAGGTGAGGCCCGCCAGGCGCGGTCGACCGCCGAAGCGGCCGTCGAGGCAGCCGCACAATTCGGGGGCTACAGCGAGGGCTACGGCTATGCCGCGCTGGCCACGGCGGCCCTGGCCGCAGGTGATGTCGCGGCGGCGGCGGAAGCGAGCGCGGCGGCCCGCAAGCGGCTGGGTGCTCGGCAGGAACTCGCGTTGTACGACATCAATTCACTGGCGCAGGTCGCACTGGCCCATGGCGATATCACCGCGGCACGTGAGTGGGCGGATATCGCCGTGTCGGCAATGAGCGGGGGGCACCTGGCGGCGGCGCTGGCCACACGCGCTCGCGTCGCGATCGCTGAGGGGGACCCGGAACTGGCCGAACGCGACGCTCGTGACGGGCTCGCGTGCGCTGCGGAGGTGCAGGCGCATCTGGCCGTCCCCGACATCCTCGAATGCCTGGCCGGTCTGGCCGCCGATGCCGACAGTCAGCGCGAGGCGGCGCGACTGTTCGGCTCGGCGCACGCCGTCCGCAACCGCACGGGCCTGGTGCGCTTCAAGATCTACGACGCCGGGTACGAATCCTGGGTGGCGACGGTGCGAAATGCGCTGGGGCGCGACGAGTTTGACTGCGCATGGGACGAAGGGACCGTGCTGTCCACCGACGAAGCGATCGCGTACGCGCTGCGCGGCCACACTGGACGCAAGCGCCCTGCCAGCGGCTGGGCATCGCTCACACCGACCGAGCGCGACGTCGTGCGACTCGTCGCGCAAGGGCTGACCAACAACGACGTCGGCGCGCGGCTTTTCGTCTCGCCGCGTACCGTGCAAACCCACCTCACCCACATCTACACCAAGCTCGGTGTCACCTCCCGTGTCCAGCTGGCGCAAGAAGCGGCCCGCCACGCCTGATGCCATCACCGGGCGCTGGTGAGGCGATGCAGCGCGTCGAATGCCGGGGCGGGAACTGCGGCCGCATGCGCGGCGCCTGAGCGCAGCGTGCGGCACTTCTCACGCCGACGTCGGCACGAAGCGTTTCGTCTCAACCCGCCGTCAGGGCGCCGGCCCACGGCCGCGGTGTGCAATAAAGCTCAAATTACGCGGGTCGGCGGCGGCGGGATACGCATATTCGCCGATGTTAGGTAGCACCAGCCCACCCATGCTGGACCGGAAAGGAGCCGCCTCCAAAGCGCGGGGACGTGATCACCGGACGTACAAAACGTCAGCACCAGCAGGCGTCGCCGCTTAGCCAACCGAACGCAAGGACACGAGTGCAATGGAAACCAGTGAAATCCTGAACTCACCACCAGCGCCCCACCTGGCGGGGGATGCCACCGAAAATCCGACGCCCCTGACACCGTCCGCAGTGCCGTCGGCGGAGGCATCCTCCGCTGAGGTTCTGATCACCGAGCAGCACGTGATGTTCAGCACCGCGGCCGCCGCGGCATCGCGGCCCGAGAACCGGCTCGTCGCCGCCTTGGGCCGGGTCTTCGCGACCTCAACGGCCGAATCACGCTCACTGCGACAACAGAGCCAGCCGCGCCGCATGTACTACCTTGAGCGCGCCCGCATGGGACGCGAGATGGACAGGTTGTAAATGCCGCAAAGCGGCGTCCTCAGCTGTTTTGGTAGCCGGACCCGATGCCTCGCAGCCTATCGCGGCACGAACAGGGCCAGGTAACCCGCCGAAGATGCCGGCGCAGCCGCAGCGGGCGCAGCCGTCGCGGGATACGGACCTCACAGCTGAGTGAGTCGAAAACTTCTCGAGTGCGCGTTACGTGACGCGCAGACGGCACAATGAGGTCCGCGAAAGCACCCAGCGGCACCGAACGCGCCGCCGCATCGAGCACTCGTCCCAGTGATCCGCTTAGCGACTTAAGCCCCTGTAGGAGAACCAGTTTGGCGGCCTACAACACCCACGTCTACATCGGCCAAGATTTTTCGATAACGTGCTTGGCCCGAGATACGCCCGGCAAGCGGTGTCGACGCCGATCCTGCCAGAGATTTCTGCCCACCCCTGCCATCAGCGAATCGCTCGAAGATGCCGCGGTGGTCACGGGCGCCGCTGTCGTCGGCGCTCAGCGATCACCTGTGCCGCAAAGGAAACGGAAGGGGGTGGGGTCGAATCTCTAGCGCGGCGGCTCTCCACGACCGTTCCGGTCGAACTCTGACGAAAGCAAGCAGGACCCAAGACACATCGTTTGTTGGCCGCGTGTCAGCCGATGATCGGTAGCCTGCGCCTGCGTGCAAGCCGAGTCAGAGCTGACTGCATTACGGATCGCACGTGCGCGTCGACCTCAGCGACGTCGGGACGCGCGCCGAACTTGGCCACAATGTCGATCGGTGGCAAGACCAAGGTGACGATCTTGGTCGGTATCGGGACGTTGACCGGCAGCACGACGCTGAGCCCGAACGGGAAGCCGAACGCAATCGGCAGGATGTCGGTGCGAAACAGTCGGCGCTCCAGCCTGGTCAGCCGAAGCGCACGCGCCAGCCACCTCCCGCGGGTCAAATAGAGTTGGCTTTCCTGCGCGCCGATCGACACCGCCGGCACGATTGGCACCCCGGCCTCGATGGCCGTGGTGACGTATCCAGAGCGACCACCGAAGTCGATGGAGTCTTCCTGCACGGTAGGCCGATAAGCGTCATAATCGCCGCCCGGGAACACCATGACCACAGCACCGGTCGCCAGCGCCGCCGCGGCGTTGTCGTGCGTCGCGCGGATAACTCCGGTGCGTCTGAGAAGTTCAGCGGCTGGCCCGGCGAACAATGTGTCGTGACCGAGTGTGTAGAGCGGACGTTCGTAGCCGAAGGTGTCGTAATAGGCAACTGCGAAGACCGGCATGTCGGGCGTCACGAGCCCGCCTGAATGATTCGAGACCACCAGAGATGGACCGGCCGGGATGTTTGCCAAGCCCCTCACCTGTGCTCGGAAGTATCGCTTGACAATGGGGCGGGTCAGCCCGACGACCACCTCTGTGAGACCGGCGTCCCACTTATCGACGTCGGTATGTTGAACCGCTCCCGGTACCTCGCCCATGCTGATTGCCTATTGCCGTCCCTACAGTTGCGCCAACCACGCCAGTCTTGTCCTAACGCAATCGGCCGCCGGCCACTAGGGCCAAAAGGAGCTATCTTCAGGGACTTTGACCCCTGCGAACCGATCACGCGAGAGAGGCTGCGGCTTCGCCTTTCAGAAGAACGCACGGACCACGAGTGCTACACCGCGCTGTTTCCGGTCCAAACGGAAGTCACGCTATTGACCGATGTAGGCGTGAGCCAGAAGGCGTTAGGCGCTTCATCGGTGCCTTTGGTCCTTCGGCTTGCATCTCTTCAGCCCTAACAATCACGGCCCCCCTGAGTGATCCTGACGGTGGGTACATCGCCGATCGGAAGCGAACTGAAATGTTGCAACCACCACGTCGCGCGATCTTGGTGGGCGTTGACGGCTCAGCAGCGGCACTGGGTGCCGTACGGTGGGCGGCCCATGATGCCGCCCTGCGGAATGTGCCGCTGACCCTGGTCCATGTCGTCAACGCACCCGCACCGGGGTGGTCCCAGGTCGCCGCGCCGGCCGGCTCCAGGCAACGGCAGGAGAAGCGGGCACCCGAATTCATCAAGTCGGCGATCAAGGTCGCCGAAGAGAGCACTGGTGAGCGCGGTCCAGTGCAAATCGATAGCAAGGTGTTTTATTCGGCCACCGTCCCGACGCTCGTCGGCCTTTCCAAAGAGGCGGAGATGGTCGTGGTGGGCTATCGGGGGCATGGCGGCGTGGTGGTCCGCAACTTCCTTGGCTCGGTGAGTTCGGGATTGGTCTACCATGCGCATTGCCCAGTCGCCGTGATCCACGACGAGGAACCGCTGGTCGCCAATGTCGCACGGGCGCCGGTGCTGGTGTGCATCGACGGCTCGCCGGCGTCGGAAGCAGCGACTGCGATTGCATTCGACGAAGCGTCACGACGAGGTGTCGCTTTAATGGCCCTGCACGCCTGGACTGATCCGCGGGTTTCCGACTTCAAAGAGTTGTTCCCGAACTGTAATTGGGACGCTCAGCTATCGAACGAGGAGGAGACGCTTGCTGAACGGCTAGCGGGTTGGCAGGAACGCTATCCCGACGTGCGGATCCTTCGCAAAATCGAAGTTGGTGATGCGGCGAGTCCGCTGATCGAGGCGTCCAAACGGGCGCAACTGATTGTGGTCGGCAGCCACGGCCGCGGCGGGTTCGCTGGCATGTTGCTGGGCTCGATCGGGGCGGCGGTGGTCAACAGGGCCAGGATCCCTGTGATCGTGGCGCGTCAGTCCTGACGGCGGCCGTTGTGGGTTGGCATTGTGCCAAGCAATGCCACGGGACCGACACTTCACCGCATTGCTGATGCGGATGTTGACGTGCGTAAGCATCGGCCAGGTGGGTCAGGAACATGAAACGGGCGCTGTTCACCCAGCACTCTGACCTACCGTTTTTGGTGGAGCTGCCGGGAATCGAACCCGCCGCTCTACCAGGGCTTTTACCATGTGAACTGCTGTTTCGTTACGTCTCGTTCCGGTTCAGTCCCGTTCGTTACTTGCGCGGTTTCCTTCTCAAGTCTTGACGGCGTCAAGAGCGGTCACCTACCGCACCAACTGACCTACTTCATTAGCGATCGTGGCCGCCCGTTCCTTCCGCAGCAGACTGCGATCTCCAGCCCTGCGGTGCATCAAACCCGATGCGCGGCGGCGATGGGCCCTGCGACTCTTCCTGCTACACGCGCTGAACCTCCGCCAGCCGAGGTCGATCCTCAGCGTTTTTAGGGCAGATGCCTCATGTACCGCCTTGGGTGTGCGGTGGACGATTACTGCGTCGAGAATTTCGAACATCGCACGCGAAAGCCGCTTTCTGAATCGGCGGCTTCCCCGCGAAATAGCTTGGGAGGCAGTTATGTTCACTCTCGAAGAGCTGGCCACGATTCCGCTCTTTTCGACGCTTGGGGAAAAAGAACTGGAGTACCTTGCTGGCGCGGTGGAGGACATCCACCTCATCCCAGGGGAGTACGTAGACCACGAGGGGCAAGGCCGGTCCCTGGCCATCGTCGTCGAAGGCAAGACCGAGCTGACGAAGCTGGTGGACGGAGTTGAGCAGGTGATTGGCGTCCGGCTTCCGGGCGAAGTCGGAGGCGAGATCCCGATGATCCTCGGTACGCCGTTGCCCGCCAGCATGCGAGCCGTCGAGCCTTCGCGCGTACTGAAAATAACAGTCGAGGTGTTCCACACGCTTGCCGCCATGGCCCCCCAGGTCTCCGAAACGATCGGTGCCGCCGCGTTGGAGCGCATGGAGATGCTCAGAAACGCCACTGTGCACCCACGCGAACCCGCAATGTTCGTAATCGGCCCGCGCGTCGATCCACAAGTCCACGGCTGCGACAGCTTCCTCCATCGCAATCAGATTCCTTACGATCGCCTAGACCCGGACGATCCTGCAGCTCACGCCCTCACCGGAGGCAAAGCCGCCGCCTATCCGGTGGTGGTAGTGCGCGATGGCCGTCGGCTGATTGACCCGACGATGCGTGCCGTTGCCGCTGTGGCTGGACTCACGGTCGCGCCCGGCAGGGCGCACTACGACGTAGTGATCGTGGGCGGCGGGCCGGCGGGTCTGACGGCGGCGGTCCACAGCGCATCTGAGGGGCTGCAGACGGGGCTAATCGAGTCCTTCGCCCCCGGCGGACAAGCCGGTACCTCAACCCGGATCGAGAATTACACCGGATTTCCATTCGGCGTTTCCGGTGACGAACTCGCGAGCCGGGCGCTGCAACAGGCGAAGCGGCTGGGCGCTGAGATCGTCGTCACGCGTCGGGTCGAACAAATCGACGCCGCCAACCTGACCGTCACGCTGGATGGAGGCGACGTCCTCCGAACGAAGTCGATCGTGCTCGCTATGGGCGTGGAGTGGCGACGCATCGAGGTCGATTCGATCGACCGATTCGTCGGCTCCGGCGTCTACTACGGTGCGGCACGCAGCGACGCCGGTCTGGCGCAGGGAAACGATGTTTATCTGATCGGTGCTGGCAATTCCGCCGGCCAAGCCGCCATCTTCTTCTCCAACCACGCCCGATCGGTCACGCTCCTCGTACGGGGCGAATCGCTCGCAGCAAGCATGTCTCACTACCTCATCGAGCAAATCGCAACAAAAGCGAACATTCGGGTGGAAACGCGATCCGAGGTCGTGGCCGTGCACGGAGACGAGCAACTTGAGGCGATCGAAGTCATCGATCGAGAGACCGGCGCGATATCTCTACGGGATGCGACGGTGCTCTTCGTTCTCATCGGTGCCGAAGCGGCGACTGATTGGCTCCCCTCGGAGATCTCCCGCGACGAGCACGGCTTCGTGTTGACGGGGACCGACGCGGTGAAGGCGGGACAATGGAAGGCCGACCGCGAGCCGTTGGCTCTTGAAACAAGCGCCCCAGGGATTTTCGCGGTCGGCGATATTCGCTCAGGATCAGTCAAGCGCGTGGCGGCATCCGTAGGCGAAGGCGGCATGGCGATTTCCCACGTGCATCGCTACCTCCAGCTCCCCCGCTAGCCGCGGCTGCGTAGCTTCGGCAACCGAGAAGGCCGCCAAACCGTTCTCAGTGCAGCTGCCGGAAACGAACCCCGTGAGTTGACCTTCAGAAGCCGCTTGACCTGCGTCGGTGTACGCGAAACTACGGCTGATTACGCCAAAGCGCCTCGTATCTCGGTCCGTTTGCGGCCAGATGTGCCCAGCAGGTCTGTCGTTTCTCAACGTGGGAGCGACGCTGTTGCCATAGGTTTATCAGGCATCGGGCTTTGTGACCAGGTCGAGAAGGGGGCGCGTTTCATGCCCTTCGGCGGAGCTGTGTCGCGGACTGAGGTTCTGGCGGCGTTGTCTTTGGCGGTCGACCTTGGGCTCGGGCAGCCGATGGATCACATGCTGCGCTCTGCGGCAATGGGCACGAGGCTTGCCGAGCAGCTTGGGCTCAGCGAGGGTGAGCGCGGGACAGTCTTCTACACGGGTCTGGTGATGTGGATCGGGTGTCACGCCGACTCGCACGAGTACACGCGGTGGTTTGGCGACGACATCGCGATGCGACATGACAGCCACTTCATCGACTGGTCCGGCGCAGCATACCGGCGATTTCTCGTCGGCAACCTGGGTCGTGGGTCGACGTTGCCAAAACGAGCCCAGTTGGCGGCCAGACTGTTCTTGGACGCACGCGGGAATCTCGGCGCGTTGGTGCAGTCCCATTGCCTGTCGGCCGCGTTGCTCGCCGAGGAGATCGGCTTGGGCGCGGATGTATGCGAAGCCCTCCCCTACGCGTACGAACGATGGGACGGCAGCGGCCTTCCCGATGGCGCTGCCGGATCCCAGATCCCCGTGGCGATGCGGGTGGCGCAGCTTGCCGACATCGCCGAAGTGCACCATCGCGCTTACGGCGTGGAAGCCGCGGTCGCGGAGGTTCGCCGCCGCAGCGGCAAACAGTTCGACCCGAATATCGTCGCGGTGTTCACCGCGGCCGCCGACGACCTGCTGCGCGAGAACGAAGATGTGTGGTCGACTGCCGCCGCCTTGGCGCCGGATCCGGGGGAAGCGCTGAGTGGTCCCGCGCTGGACCGGCTCCTGTGCGCGATGGGTGACTTCGTGGACCTGAAATGCCCATTCACCCTAGGCCATTCCCGCGCCGTGGCCGAGCTGGCAGAGAAAGCGGGGAAGTGTGCCGGGCTGCCGCAGGACGAGATCGACATTCTGCGCCGCGCCGGCTACGTTCACGATCTCGGCCGGATTGGTGTGTCTAACCGGGTGTGGGAAAAGCCCGGTGAATTAACCCACGCCGAACGTGAGCGTGTGCATTTGCATCCGTATCTGACTGGCAGGATTTTGGCCCGGGTCGGCGGTTTGAAGGCCGTCCGGGAGGTCGCGGTAAACCATCACGAACGACTGGACGGGTCGGGTTATCCGAATGGTCTGCGGGGTGATGACCTGTCTTTTCGCGAGCGGGTACTTGCCGCCTCCGAAAGGTATTGCGCCTCAATGGAGCCACGACCGTATCGCGATGCGCTGGACGAGGCCGCCGCGGCCAGGCAACTACGAAGCGAAGCGGCCCGTGGCCGCTTGGACGGCGACGCGGTTGAAGCCGTGCTGGAGGCCGCGGGCCACCGGCCGTCGCACAAAGCCGCTAGACCAGGTGGGTTGACTCGGCGCGAGGCGGAGGTACTGCTGCATGTCGCACAGGGGCTATCCAACCGGGAAATCGCATCGGCCCTTTGGATTTCCGAGAAGACCGTGCGCAATCACGTTGAGCACATCTATGCCAAGATCGGGGTCTCGAACCGGATCGGGGCCAGCTTGTACGCAACACGGCACGGCCTGGCTGGCAGCGCGCTCCACTAAGACGCGCGCCGGGTTTGGGGCGAATGCGCCCTCAGCAACGCACGCTGAATCTGCGGGGACAGGAAGAGCCGATCAACGTCTTCATCCGGAAATGTGCACCTTTCCCGGACACGTTGTGATCGTCTAACTCAAATCTCGCGCGACGTAACCGTCGCGGCTTCCGCAGTAAATGCCAAGTATCGCAAGCAATATCATATGTTGTTGGCACGGAATGCTCTCCGCGGGTCAGCCACCTGTGTGGAGGGTCTTTGAGCGCGCTGCGAACGGTTGGGCAATTGGAATCGGTTATGCCCCTTGGGATGGTGCGAAGGCTGCGTCGTTGGTGGCCGATGCCGGGGACCGCGATAACTATTCATGATCGCGGGCCCGCCGGGGGCGGTCATCGCAAGGATGCGCCGGGCCGGGATCGGTGGTTCAGTACCCAGGCGGTTGCCAGCGTGAGGGCAACAGCGAAGGAGGCAAGCGCGATGAGGCTGGCGGCGGTGCCTCCGTGGAAGGTGGCGTGGTAGGCGGACATGGCCGGCAGCGTGGTGGTGTAGCGGTCGAGCCCCAAGTCGCGGCCCAATGCATCGAAGGCGTGGCGGTTCGATAGGACCAAGCTCATCAGGCGTCCGGGCGTGGCCATCTGGTCGACGGGGACGATGGCGCCACCAAACAGAACCTGGGGGAAGCACAGCATCGGCAGGGCCAGGGCCGCCTGCGCGGCGTTGGACACGGCCGCCGAGGCGAAAAGGCCCAGGGCCAGTGCCGAGGTCGCTTCAATCACAATCGTCGCGAACAGCAACGCGTACACGTCCCATCCGACGGCCGGAAGCCGGCCCAGCGCGCGCAGCACAACGAGCAACACCGCGCTCACTCCCGCCAGAACCGGAAGCAGCGCTGTAACTTTCGACGCCACGTAGGCGCCGACGCTGAGCCCGGCCAGGCGTTCGCGGCGGAAGACGGCCATCTCGCCGACGATCTGGAGCAGGCCGTACGTCAGGCCGAAGAAGAAGCCGTCAAACGCGATCCAGAACACGATCTGGGCCGGGCCGACGCCTCCCGCGCCACCCGGGTCGAACGCGCCACGCCTGAACAATGTCGCCATCATCGCCGTCACAAGCACCGGTGAGCCGAGGAGGATCGCAAGCGTCAGCCGATTGCGGGCGAGAACATCGACATTGCGCCGTGTGAGTAGCCACCATTGCCGGACCATGCCCGTGTGCTTGTTTTCGGACCGGCTGGGAGGGACGGGCTGTTGAGTTGAGTCAGGCCGGGTTGTTGAGTTAACACGGCTTTCCGCGAATCGCTTCGCCCAGATCGCAGGAGTGTGCTCGCCGGCCAGGCGCTCGTACACCTCGGTGAGGTTTTCCACGCCGAAGTAGCGCCGCGCCGCCCCCGGGCTGCCGGTGAAGGCCAAGTGGCCGTCGCGAGCCAGGAAGACCACCCGGTCACACCGGTCGATGCCAGCCGGCTCATGCGTTGTGAGAACGATGGTGATTCCGCGTCGGCTGAGCCGGCGCAGCAGGCGCATCACGTCGGCCGCGGTTGAGGGGTCCAGCCCGGAGGTGGGTTCGTCCAGGAAGAAAAGGCGTGGACGGGTCAGTAGCTCCACGCCGATGCTGGCCCGCTTGCGCTGGCCGCCGGACAGCGCACGCACCGGCACGTCGGCCCGATCAGCCAAGTCGAGGTCGTGCAGGGTCTCCTCCACGATCCGTTCCGCTTCAACCGCAGGTGTGCCCGCGGGGAGCCTTAGCAGCGCCGCGTAGCGCAGCGTCCGGCGCAGGGGCATCTCGAGGTGAAGGATGTCGTCCTGGGGCACGTAGCCGATCGCGGAGCCTGCGCTGACGCGGGCTCGGCGAGCGAGGCCGTCGTGCCGAAGCTCCCCGGCGGACGGCGGTTGCAGTCCCGCGAGGATCTCTAGCAATGTGGTCTTCCCTGCGCCGCTGCCGCCGGCGATAGCGACCAATTCGCCGGGTTCCACTGAGAGCGAAAGTGTCTGCAGGATCTGCCGCGCACCGACGCGCCGGCTGACGTCGATTGCATCGACCCGCGCGCCGGTCGGCGTTTCAGCTCCGTGATCTGGTCTCTGATTACCGAGCCGCTCAATGACCGCTGGGTTGCATGTTGATTCGTTCATGGCCTGGTCTCCGTGCTTCCTCGAATTAGGTTTGCCATGGGCGATCATCGGTCCACCGCTTCCGCGGTCGCATGAGGCGTTTGCCCCAAATCGCAAACCCCGCGACAGCCGCCGCCTGCACAACCCCCTCGTGTCATAGTCAGCGATCGTCGTGGTCGAGGCTGCTCGAATTCGCCTGCTAACCAAGGCGATTGTGACTCGCCGCTGAGCGACGCGACACGGCGATTGCTCCGGGCCAGTGGGGCTGCCCGAGAGCGGCAGCGGTAGGTGGTTCGTAATGGATTAGTCAATTCTGACTAGACGCCTGCTGGGCGAAATTGAGGCAAATGACCTATATACCACCATGCCTGTGCGACGGACACTTAGCCCATGAAGCGTTACTTGACCATCGGTTACGGCGCCGCCGCCTACTTGCTGTTCGTGGTGGCTTTCTTATATGCAATCGGTTTCGTCGGCAATCTCGTGGTGCCGCGAAGCGTCGATCACGGCATCACCGCATCGATCGGCGAGGCGGTCGTGGTCAACCTCGTGTTGTTGGGCCTCTTCGGCGTTCAGCACAGCGTCATGGCACGGCCGGGGTTCAAGCGGTGGTGGACGCGAATCGTGCCGACTCCGATCGAGCGCAGCACGTATGTGGTGCTTGCCAGCGTTGTGCTGCTGGTCCTCTACTGGCAGTGGCGAACGATGCCAGCGGTGATCTGGGACGTGCGAGAGCCGGCCGGGCGCCTAGTGGTGTGGTCCGCGTTCTGGCTCGGGTGGGTGATCGTGTTCGCATCGACATTCATGATCAATCATTTCGACCTTTTCGGCCTTCGGCAGGTGTACTTGGCTTGGCGCGGAAAGCCTTACACGGAGCTCGCTTTTCGCACTCACCTTTTTTATCGGCTGGTGCGTCACCCGCTCATGCTCGGCTTCATCATCGCATTCTGGGCGGCGCCGACAATGACAGCCGGGCACCTGCTCTTCTCCACCGCCACCATGGGGTACATCTTGCTCGCCATTCAGTTCGAGGAGCGTGACCTGGTCGCGACGCTAGGCAACCAATACCGCGACTACCGCAGCGGTACGTCCATGCTTGTGCCGCTGCCTCGCCGGCGAACCACCGAATCGGTTCGCCAGAACTGATCTCGCCCGGCGGCGCCGCGACTGGTTCGCATGGCACCGCTCAGCCGCGATGAGATTGGGTTGTACCGGGTTTGTCCGGAACGACAGTTTGGTGGAGCTGCCGGGAATCGAAACCGACGCATTGCGGCTCTGAACTGGGAAAACAGTCGTGAGCTTCTCTTTGTCAAACCCGATCCGACCTAACGTGACCTGGGGAAACCCGAACAACGTTTGTCAACGACAAACTCCCCCAGATCTAGAGGGTGCGGTCGCCCCGGAGAATGACGCCACCCTCCACGTAGTCGGCTTGCCCCGCGAGTGCGCGACGGCACCGGCCTGGTCGGCCCGCTCGTCGTCCCCGGCGTCACCAGCTGCCTAGGTGATTACTAGAGGGAACTACTGAGTCGTCGGGCTGATCCGTCATGAATTACAGCCCTACCAGCCCAGAGCCAAAACGCCGCCCGCAGCAGGTCGGGCAGCGTTTTTGGCTCTGGGATCAGAGTTCAAGCGTCTGCGCGGTGTAGATCTCCCACGTGGCGATCTTGCCCGTTTCCCGCATCAGGGCCTGCATCTTGGGATCGCCATACACCGCCTCCTGGATCTGGCCGAACCGGGTCCAGTTCTCGGCGGTGACGAGCATAGTCAGAGAGTTCGTCTGCTGCCCGCCGATCACGGTCACCAGCAGGGTGACGTTCTCCCCGCCGTGCTTCTTGACGATCTCGATCGACTTCTTGAGCTGCTTCTGCAGCTCGTCCCACACCTCACCCGTACGCGGGTGGATCGCCACCGCGTTAACAATCGTCATATTCGCCGACCTCTCTTCATGAACGGCTTTGTGCCGCTTGGTAACTGGCGTTGCCAGTAGCTAATTTAAGAGGCGAATGCTGCTGGAGGCTAGAGCCGAAGGTCCCCGAGCAGGGGCCAATGGTCCGTTCGTCGCTGCGCGACGGTCCTGGGGACCCGAGCTGCCTGGGCTGTTACAACAGGGGATGACATGCCACGCGAGAAAGGGATAAAGGAGAGATCGTGGTTCACGAGCTCCACGCCGATGATCCGATCACGCCGCAGCAGGCGCGGCGGCTGGCGCGGGCGCTCATCGCGGGCCGCCGACGAAGGTCGACGTGCTGACCTGACTTCACGAACCGGGCGGGCCCGTCACTTCGGTGGCGGGCCGAACCCGTTCATCAAGGCGACAGGAGCTCTAAGGACACGGTTGCCATGACAAAGGTTTGATTTGACGCGTTTTAGCGTACTTTCCCCCCGCGAAAGGCACCGGAATGCGATTATTTCGTCGTGGAGTTGGTCCGCGTGCTGCGGCATCAACCGCACGATATGACCACCCAGTCAGCCCGGGTGGAACGCCAAGATGTCACCGTACCGAATCGGGAGAGTGGGGCGATGAAACATGCGACAGCTGACAGCGGCACTGGCACTGGCGAGCGCGTGCATTCTCGTTGCTTCCTGTAGCAGCGGCACTCAGAACGCCGCACCCACGACGACATCGTCCACGCCCCCACCGGTCGCGGCGGGCGTCCTCTACGGGCTGCTGCTTAGCCCCGCCGAGATCAACACCGCGATGGGTACTACCGGGATACTGGTCAACGGAACATACACCGATATGTTTGACGACAGTGCCAATATCCCGGACAAGGATTGCCGATTCATCGACCCAGCGGAGACCTGGGTCTATGACGGCAGCGGATGGATCGCCATGCGCTCACAGCACCTACACGAACCCGGTGACGACTTCGATCATGAAGTCTTGCAGGCGGTCGTGGCGTTTCCCTCCGCCAACGACGCGGCGCGCTTCTTCAGCGCGTCGGCCCAGCGGGGCTGGCCGGCCTGCTCGAATCGCCAATACCACAACATCGACCCCGGCAAGCCCGACAAGGTTTGGACGGTGGGGCCGATCGCCAACACCAACGGCACCCTGAGCACCACCGACACTCTAAAGGGCCGTAACGGGTGGGTCTGTCAGCGCGCGTTGACCGTGAGCTACAACATCGCCATCGACGTCGCAGCGTGCTCCGACAACCCCGCCCACGCCGCGGTCAACATCGCCCACCAGATCGCCATGGCTACGGCCTGGCAAGCCCCAAACTGACATTGCTCCGGGTGCGTTAGTAGGTCGTTGACGACGCGCTTCACCAGGCCCATGCTGACCGGCTCGCCGGTGTGTTCGGATTCCTTGAAGACGATGGCGGCCACCCTGTCCGCACCGGGAGAGAGTTGCGGGGGTCGTCGTTGGCGCCGCTGGCCGCTGGCCAGGCCCTGGGCTCAGGCGCCACCACCGCCGCCGCCGGTGGGAACCTGACCTGACTCGTAAGTGCTTTACGCCGCCGGTAATTTGAGCACCCGGTTGTTCCCTTTGTCGGCGACGTAGACGTTGCCAGCGGTGTCCACCGCCACACCCTGGGGATCTTTCACGCCCGTAAACGGCAGCGCGACCTGCGTGGTCGACCCCGCCGGCAGCTTGAGCACTCGGCTGTTGGCGTCGGCGAGGTAGACGTTGTTGGCGTCCCCGGCCCGATCCACGTCAAATGTGAGGTTGCGGTACCGCCGGCCCGGGGAGCGGGGAACCATACGCGTCGCTAGGGCGCCGTCAACTAACGGATGTACACCGGCTGAAAGCCCTAGTTAGCAGTCCTGTAACTTCAGGGTCGGCCAGGTGGCTGATAATCCCATATTGTCGCGTTCTCGCGTAAGCGCCGTTAGGCCAACAAATCGGTGACCACTGCCACCCGATCTTTTGCGAACGTCGTCCTACGGTCGTGCGTGAAGCGGCCAATACCACCCAAACAGGAGAACGAAATGTCGGCCTCCGAAACCCATCGTGGCATTTTGGTCGGCGTCGACCGAGCAGCGACGTCGACGGCGGCGGTTAACTGGGCGGCTCGCGAAGCTGCGATGCGCAATGTTCCGCTAACACTTATGCACGTCATCGCACCGGTCGTGCCGGCGGTTGCGCCGTGGCCGGAGATTCCGATGCCTCAAGACTATTTCGAGCGGCAGGACGACAAAGCGAGGCGAATACTCGAAGACGCGCGCAACGCGGTCGCCGACAGCACCGAAGACCATAGCCCGCCTTTCGTGAAGGGCGTGGTGGTACATGGCCCGACCGTTCCCACGCTCGTCAATCAGTCGAAGATTGCGGACATGATGGTCGTGGGATGCCAGGGCGAAGGCGCCCGTTCGGCACGGTCAGCACCGGCCTTGTGAACCATGCGCATTGCCCGGTCGCGGTCGTCCCTGATGAGGCCCCGCCGCCCGCGCAGGCACCGGTGCTGGTGGGAATCGACGGTTCGCCCGCATCGGAACTGGCGACGGAGATCGCCTTTGACGAGGCTTTCCGCCGGGGTGCGGACTTGGTGGCACTGCATGCGTGGTCGGACGTCAGCATGCCGGAAGCGCCAGGTCTGGATCTCGCGACGACGGAAGTGCAGGCACAAGAGGCGCTGGCCGAGCAGCTCGCCGGATGGCGGGAGCGCTACCCCGATGTCGCGGTGCGACGTGTGGTGGTGTGCGATCAGCCGGCTCGTCAACTTGTCGAGCACTCGGAGTCCGCACAACTCGTCGTCGTCGGCAGTCACGGTCGCGCCGGATTCGCCGACATGCAGCTGAGTTCGGTGAGCACCGCCGTCGCCCATGCGGCGCGGACAGTGGTGATCGTCGCCCACGAGTCATAGCGGCGCATCTACCATAACCGCTGGTCAAACAGTGGAGCTGCCGGGAATCGAACCCGTCACGCGACCTGCGGAAATGCGGCTTGACCTGCGTAGGGTTACGCAAAGGCACGGCAGATTCCGCGAAAGTACCCGGGAATTACGCCGGAGTTGTTGGCGAGTCCAACATGTCCACGCTGCTGGCCGTCGTGCCGAGGGTGTTTGCTACCGCTGATCTGCGAACAGTCGCCAGGCGATCGAGCCAAACCGCACATTGGTGGCCGAGCAACCCTCAGCGATTGCGACCGCCCCGCTGGACGAACCAGATAGTTATCGCGACGGAGGCCACCACGGCGATAATGAGTAGGATCTGGGTTGTCATCGCACTAATCTATCGGCGAGCAAGCTTGTCATAGGCCGAGTGCCCCGCTCAACCCGCCGCCCGCGCCGAGGTCGAGGCCCGCTACGCGCACAGGGTTACACCGTGATCCACCGATTGCGAGTGCACAGAATTCGCCCAGGTAGGGCTGCAAACTAGTAAGCCGCGGCGAGCGCCGCCAGGGTTTCGGCGGAGGTGTACTTCGGGCTCCAGCCCAGCTCGGACTTCGCCTTGCCGGTGTCCATGACGACCGAGGTCCGCCCGACGTGTAACCACTCAAGCGCGGCCGGCACGAACGGCAGCCGCGAAACCACCGCCGAGGCCGCGGCCGCGGCAGCGTGGGGCACGCGGACGGGCCGTCCACCCAGCGCCGAGACCATGTCGGACACCGAGATGACCCCGTCGCCGGCGATGTTGTAGGCACCGGCGGGAGCGGACGTCGTTGCCGCCAGCGCGATCGCGGCGGCGACGTCGTCGTGATGTACGAGTTGCAGCGGTGTTCCCGGGTCCGGAAACGGCACCTTGAGGACCGGCAGTGCGCGTGCGGCGGTGCGGATCGCCCCGGGCAGTTGATTCCAGGGCATCGTGTCGGCGAGCGTCGGCGCCTTCGGCCCAGCGACGATGCACGGTCGCAGCACGAACACCTCCAGCGACGACCTGCGGGTTATTTCTGCGAGGGCGGCTTCACAGGCGGCTTTCTGTTCGGAGTAGTAGTGCTCAGGCGAGCCGCGTGGGGGCACGTCTTCTGTGATCGGAACCGGGTTGTCGGAGTGGTAACCGTAGGCGGCCACGGACGACGTGTACACCAGCCGCCGGGGCCGCTGCGCGGCGACGGTCGCTTCGAAGACGTTGCGGGTTCCCGCTAGGTTGATGCGCGCGCTTTCCTCGCGTGAGCCCATGATGATGAACGCGAGATGGATGACGACGTCGACCTCGGCCACCAGCGCGTCGACAGCTTTGCGGTCCAGGATGTCGCCCTGCTGGTAGGTGGTTTTCGTCCAGCCGTGGGCCGCAGGGTCGAACGGGCGCCGCGCCATCCCGACGATGCGGTCCACCGCAGGATCACGCTCCAGCGCTTCCACTGTCGAGATCCCGATCTCACCGGTCGGCCCGGTGACGGCGACTGCGAGCCCCGCCATCTGGTCAGGATCCCCCTTTCCGGGGGCGCAAAACAGCGCAACCGCAATTTACGGCTCCACCATGGCGCGCACTACTCCATGAATGCCGAGCCTCAGGTCCCATGCCGACGTAAATCTTGCCGTTCTGATAAGTGATCTTGTAGATCTGTTTGCGTCGCGGCACCGGCTGTACTTACTCCGATTACAGGGAGGTCTTTGACCCTTCTTCTTGGTGGTGAAGATCTTGTCAAGTGAGGCGATCCGCATAACGTCTCGAACCTCAAGGGCATTGCCCACCACTACATCAAGCGGCAACTGCCTGAGATCACCGTCCGGAACTCGCCGCGTTCCGCAACGGGGTGCGGTTAGAGCTTGTAGCCGATGGTGCGCAGCAGGTCGTGCCGGTCGGCCACGTCGCGATCGGTCTCCACCCCGAGGGGCGCCTGTCCGTCGACGACGCCCACAATGCCACGGCCACGCGGGGTCACCGCGACCAAGATGTCAACCGGATTGGCTGTGGCGCAGTGGATCGTGCAGACCTCGGGCACCGCCTTGACCGGGTTGAGGATGTTGACCGGGAACCCGTCACGCAAGAAGATCACGAAGCAGTGCCCGGCGGCGATGGCCTGCGCATTGCGGGTCGCGAGCTCGACCAATTCAGGATCATTGCCAGTGCGGCGAACCAACCGTGGCCCGGAGGCCTCGCAAAAGGCCAGCCCGAACCGTAGCGACGAGCTCACCCCCACCATCGCCTCATGCAAGTCCTCGACCGTCTTGATGAAGTGCGCCTGCCCGATTACGACATTGACATCGTCCGGCTTGTCGACGGGCACCACATCCCAGGAAAGCGTCGTCGTGGTCACATGCACATGCTGCCACCGGCAACGCGACAGCCACGTCCGATGCTCGGAATGCGAACAGTCCTATTTGCGGGCGCCGCTTTCGCCCTTACGGTTCCCGATGATCGACTTCATCGACGGCGACGAACAGAGCGACTTCTTGCGGCAGGAAGAGGTCTGCGGCCTTGACATTGCGCGACAGGATCAACGTTCCTGGAACTAGTGGGAGGGTCACCAGCGCATCATGGCATGGGCCAGGAATAGGCCCTTGGCGTGTGCCCGGACAGCCGTAGCACCGCCTCCACTCGGGCTGGATCGTGGTTCCAGCGCACCAGGGACGAACCGCCCCACTCAATGCGGACCTGCCTGCGCGAGCCCACACACACGGTCGAACAGTACGTCTCGTCTCGTCCCGACCTGTTCTCCAGCTGAATTCGCGTGCCAGGCCAGCTACTCCTCGTCGTCGATGATGTGAACGGCGGACTCCTCGGCGGAGGCTGCGCCTCCGTCGATGCCGACGTCATCAGCCAACAAGTCTGCGTCTACGTCTTCGCCAAACCCCTGGTCCGGCGCGACAAGTCGACCTGCCCGCGCGCGTCCCACCTCATTTCGCTGCGGAAATTCGGTCTCCCGCTCGGCTTCGTCGGAGCGTTGCTGCTCGCCCTTGTCGAACGGGTCATATAGCCGCATGGCCGGATCCGGCTCTTCCTCGGCAAGCAGCTGGTCCAAGCTTTCCGGCGTCGAGCCCAAGGAGCCACGACCGTACGGCCGCTCGGGCGGCGAATATCCCTCGTCGAGTACGTCGTCGACACCGCGGTCGATGAGGGTGTCCTCTGGCTGCAGTTGGTCGTCCTCATCCACGCTGTATTCGCCTGCCGACCCTTCCATAGCGCCATCCGGAGTACTCATCACTCAACAATGTCACTGGACCCGGGAAGCGCCAGGGTGGGGGGGAGAGATCGCATGCTTCGACTCCTTCAGATTCGACCGAAAACGATTACTGACGTGCGATACATCGGTAAGCCTGCAGCCAAATCTGCGGTCGCCAGCTGTGCGCACGACCTGCTCCGGGGTATGCCTGTTCCTCGTTGCCATCGTCATCGAGCCTTCTTGCCCACATCGTGGGCGGCAAGACTCACTCCACCTGCTCCACCTGGATCAACGAGCCGGGGTCATGGCAAGGACCTTTGGCACTTGTGGGGGTGATACCCGCGACCGCATTGTGAAACAAGTAGCCGAGATGGCGCAGTCGGCTGAGAGCGGCAGCCATTCTGCGGTGGTGGTGCGAGACAGCACCTATTGGGTTGACCGTGAACTCCATCTTTGAGGAGAAGACATGAACGTCGTCGCCGTCGTCATTGCGGTGGTCATCGTGGCGCTGATTGTGGTGGCGCTGTCGATTCGGGTGGTGACCCAGTACGAGAAGGGTGTGTGGTTCCGGCTCGGGCGGGTCATCGGTGTCAGGGAACCCGGCCTGAGGTTCATCATCCCGGTCGTCGACCGGTTGTGGAAGGTGTCGCTGCGCATCGTCACGATGCCGATCCAGTCGCAGGGGATCATCACCCGCGACAATGTCAGTGTCGACATTGCCGCTGTGGCGTATTTCCGGGTCGTCGATGCGGTGAAGTCGGTGGTGGCCATCGAGAATGTGTACGCCGCGATCGGTCAGATCGCCCAAACCACGCTGCGCGAGGTCGTCGGCCAGCACACCCTCGATGAGGCGTTGGCGGAAACCAAGGTCATCAACGCCAACATCCGGGAGATCCTGGATGTGACCACCCTGGAGTGGGGTGTCGAGGTGACTCTGGTCGAGCTCAAGGACATCCAGCTGCCCGACAGCATGAAACGGGCGATGGCCCGCCAAGCCGAGGCCGAGCGGGAGAAGCGCGCGAAGATCATTGCCGCCGAAGGTGAATCGATGGCCGCTGCCGCACTGGTGATGCCTCGGACACCATGATGGCCCACCCGCTGGCTCTGCAGCGGCCCAATCCGCAGACCCTGATCGAATCCGGGTGGACAAGAACACCACGGTGGTGTTCCCGGCGCCGCTGATGAGCGCGATCGGTGATGTCGGAAGCTTCTTCGCCCGGGAGACCGCCGCCGCCTCGGCAATCCTGCAGCCGCCGATCGTGGCCCCATCAGCCAACGGAGGGACCATGCCCGGCGCAAGCGCCAAAAAGCCTGCTGTTTGACAGCAGATGTCCCCTAACGTCGTGGAACTCAACAATTCCGTCCGCCCACGACGAGCACCGGTGATCCGCGACGACCATTGACGTTAACCTCAGGCAAGGGTGGCCCCCTCGCCTACGTCACCAACGAAAGCGGCAACTCGGTGTCGGTGATCGACACCGACCCCACCAGCGCAACCTAACGCGGAAGAAGCCGACGTCAACCGAGCTACCCGGTGACCTATTGCCCTTATCGTTCGGTCAACCCTGTTGGACCATTGCGCGTAGCGGGCCGGAACTGATCGTCATGCCAACTTCACCCCACGGCCCCCAGAGAAACGAGGACGCGGTGGACGCCGGAACAGACGTCAGCACGATTGGGCCGATGCAGTTGATCGCGGTCGGGTTCGCACCTGGAGTGGGTTTCGTCGGCACCATCATCCAGGAGATCGACAGGCTGCAAGGACATGGCGTGCTTCGCCTGGTCGATTTGGTTGTGCTGACGATGGACGATGATGGATCACTCACGCGCGTGGAGATCGCGGACGAGGACTTCGGCGACCTGCTGATCGCCGACGCCCAACTCGACCCCGCCGATGTGTTCGCCATGTTCGAGGGCCGTGGTGTCCATGTGCTCCAGAGCGAACGAGCCCAGGCTCTGGCGCAGTCGCTCGTCCCAGGTTCGGGCCTCGCCCTGATCCTTGTGGAGCATCGGTGGGCCAGGTCGCTGTTCGATTCGATCGCGGATCTGGGCGGCGTCGTGTTCAGCGAGGGCTTTATCGGAGAACGGGCCGAGGAGCTTGTGAGCGTGCAACTAGCTGCCTTGGAGGACACCGCCCGGGTGATCGACGCAGCGTACGCCGCGCAAACCGAGGCGGAGCGGGCGTCTGCCGCGGCGATCGATGCCGCTCACCAGAAAGCAGACGAGGCGGTGCGGGCGTCAGCCGCGGCGACCGATGCTGCCCACCAGAAAGCAGACGAGGCGGTGCGGGCGTCAGCCGCGGCGACCGATGCTGCCCACCAGAAAGCAGACGAGGCCGCGGTGGCCGCCTCCGTCACGGCGGTCGAGCTGGAAGTCCTGCGCTACTTGCCGACCAAGATGACCTTCGCGCTGGTGGCCGACAAGCTGGGGATCTCTCGCTCCGCCGCCAAAGAACGCGCCGAGCGTGCATACAAGAAGCTGGGTGTGCACAATCGCGCCGATGCGGTCGCCCGTGCTCGCGAACTCGGATTGATCAGACACGTGGCCTGAAGGCCGCATCGTTCTCAACCTTGCATTGGCGGGACGGACTCTCCCCCGCCATCCGCCAGCCGTCTCTCGAACTCGGCCCCCACCTGGGCGAAGGGCCGCACCGCCGGCTTCGATTACGCGGCCAGCGACGCCCAGCCGGGCGGGAACGCAAGTAACAGTGTCGAGCGGGGCGTGCGAGGTGGTTGGTGTCGTCGCCGCGACCACCCGTGCGTGACGGGTGCTGGAGACGAGCCACCGTGTTCGGTGCCGGCGACGAGGATGCCCTTGACGGTGCGGTAGCGCGGATCACCGACTGCCAGTGAGCGGGCGCACGCCGCGTCCGGGCGGGTGTCGCCGTATTTCTTGCGCAGCTCGAATCATCCCTTGGATGGCCCTTAATCGGTGACTGGCGTTGACCGCAGGCAACTCTGCGGCGATCGCGACCGTGCCGGGGCCGATCTGTTCGGCTTGGGTATTCTCAGCCTCGATTGCCACTGGTCTGCCAATTGGCAGATCGTCGTGAGACACCGTCGTGCTCTTCGGCCACTCGCTCGGCGGGCTAACCGCACCGCCCTCAGCGACAATTCGTCAGTGACCGTGGGGCTGGCTGTTTCCCCATGCGTTGACGTTGCATTGACGACCGTGCTTGCGGGTACTACCCAAGACGCGAAGAGGAAGAGGAGGTGGCCGCGTGGCCAAGGCGGACATCGCCGCGGTACTTGCTCTGGTTGCCGCCCTATTCATCGCGATCAGCGACGCCGTGCAGCAGCGCTTGGCGCAAGACGTCACCGACGAGCGGGTCGGTGCGATCGCGTTGTTCACCCGGCTGCTGCGCAACCCGCGGTGGTGGCTGGGCAGCCTGATCGCCGCGGTCGGCTTCGCGTTGCAGGCCGCGGCGCTGGGCCTGGGGTCGGTGGTGCTGGTCCAGGCGCTGTTTGTCACCTCTCTGTTGTTCGCGCTGCCGATCAGCGCCAAGCTCGGCCACCGCAAGGTAACCCCCTCGGAGTGGACCTGGGCGGTGCTGCTGGCGGCCAGCGTGGCCGTGTTCGTCACCGTCGGTGACCCGCAGGCCGGGCATTCCCGGGCACCGCTGGGAACCTGGATGGTGGTGGTGGCCGTGATGGGCCCCGCGCTGGTGCTGTGCCTGCTCGGCGCCCGGATCTGGTCGGGCCCGGTCCGCGCGGTGCTGCTGGGGCTGGTCTCCGGTTCCCTGTGGGGCCTGTTCTCGGTGCTGACCAAGGGCGTGGTCGACCGGCTCGGCGACGGGATATGGGCGGTGCTGCGCACGCCCGAGCTATACGCGTGGGTGCTGGTCGCCATCGCTGCCACGGTATGGCAGCAGTCGTCGTTCCAGGCCGGCACACTGACCGCCTCGCTGCCGACGTTGACGGTGGCCGAGCCGGCCGTCGGCTCGGTGCTCGGCATCGTGGTGCTCGGCGAGAGGCTTCAGACCAACGACGTCGGCAGGCTCGCGCTCGCGCTGGCGGTGGTCGTGATGGTCGCGGCCACG
>CAWAGK010000015.1:0-122782 GCA_963781685.1 uncultured Actinomycetota bacterium | reverse complement strand
GGGTGCTCACGCCGGGCGGTCGGCTGGCAATACTCACCAGCTACGCCGGGCAACCGACGCCGGTCCGGCACGCGATGACCAGGAGTGCCCGCGCTATCGGGCTGCGCATGTTCGATCGGCACGCGTTCGTCGACCTCTTTACCTCGGCCGGCCTGGTCGACGTCGATCAGCAGACCCAACGCTCGTTGCAGTTCGTGACGGCCCGCAAGCCGGGCTGACGGACTGACCTGCGGTCAGGCCATCGAGTAGAAACCCTCTTCGGTCGGCTCCGCGACGAAAGTTCCCCGAGCGGCCAGGGCATGAGATTTGAAGACCTGCGCCGCGGCGCTCGGCCGATGTCGGCCCGCGACGAACCTGCAGTTCAGATTCGGCGGTTGGCGTCGACCCCAGAGCAGGACGTCGGTCGCATTGCCCTGGCGGGCCGCCAGCACCAGCCGGCGCAGCGGTTCGTTTGCGACGAACACGTCGGTGGCGACCGCGAGAACTTGTGGACGGGGCGCGCCTCCCGTGCCGTCCGGTGCCGCCATCATCGCGACTCTGCCGCCCAAGATGCGTATCGCCCGGTCGTCAACGGCCCCGCTGCCGTTTCCGTCGGCCGCGACGGTCACATCCCATCCCGCCATCGCCCGATCGAAGATCAACCCGCCGATCGACATGACCACGTCGGCGATGTTCGTCGCGACCACATGCAGCCGGTACCGGTCGGAGTCCTCGGGCGCCGAGCGCGGCGACTTCGCACGCCGTAGCTGCGCGGGGCTGTTCAGTTGGGTGAGGGGGCTGGCGGGAGCGGCCACAAGCTGTCCGTTCGACTGGCGGAAAAGATTTTGATTGGCACTACGAATATAGAGTAGCCTGGGAGGCGAACCAAAACCCAGCACACCGCAGAGATCCGCGTTGACCCCAAAACCGCCTGTCACAGGCCGCTACACTGCCGGCATACAAAAGAGACGCAAGCCAAATCCGGACCAGCGCCGCCGCGAACTCTGCGATGCGGCGATCCAGTTGCTGGCCGATGACGGCGCCAAGGGCCTGAGCCACCTGAAAGTCGACGCCCGCGCCGGCGTGCCCGACGGCACCACCTCGTTCTACTTCCGCACCCGCTCAGCGCTGCTGCGCGCGGTTGCCGAGCGGATGGTCGAGCTCGACTTGGCCGCTTTGCAGTCGGTTGCCGACCGGGCCGGCCTCGACGACGGAGCGTCGTCCTCCACCCTGGCAAATCTGGTCATCCAGTCCGGTGAAGAGCCGCAGCTGAGCCGCACCAAGGCGCGCTACGAGCTGACCATGCAGGCGTCCCGCGATCCGGAGATGGCCGCGACCCTGCAGCGCGCCACCGACGCATTCACCAAGCTGCATCACGACATCTTGGTGCAGCTGCTGCCACACGGCGCCGACCTGGATCCCGCCGTCGTCGATGATCTCAGCAACGTCACGCTGACGTTCATCAACGGTCTTTTGCTGCGGTTCGCCCACGGCGACCGGATCATCGACAGCCCGGAGCAGCTCGACGGCGTCCTGTCGGCCGTCGTGGCCGGGATCCTGGGCAGCGAGCAACAGGGACGGCTCACCCACGTCGGCGCCGCGGTGCAGCCGCGCCGCCGGCGGTCAAGGCCGAGCCGCTAGGCCACCCGGCTCTTGCCCAAATGCCAGCCCATGTGGTTCTCTACGGCAATAGAGTTAACCGGCGTCGCGCCTGAGCCGGCCAGCGCAGTTCCGTTAAGCAGAAAGTACAAATCGCCCGTACCGCCTCAGACGCTGACACACTGGCGGCATCGACCCCGGCACGCGGCCCATCCGGGCGTGGAAGTTGTAGCGAAAGGCAAGATTTCGTGACGATCAGCACCGGCTTGGACGTCTGTGACGTTTACTACGACCCCTACGACGTCGTCCTCAACGCTGACCCCTATCCGATGTTCCGCCGACTGCGCGAAGAAGCGCCGCTGTACTACAACGCACAGCACGACTTCTACGCGTTGAGCCGGTTCACCGACGTCGACAAGGGTCTGGTCGACCACGCCACGTTCAGCTCAGCTCGGGGCATCATTCTGGAGCTGATCAAGGCCAACCTCGACATCCCGCCCGGCCTGCTCATCATGGAAGATCCGCCGATCCATGACATCCACCGCAAGCTGCTGGCCCGGATGTTCACCCCACGGAAAATCGCTGCGCTTGAGCCGCAGATCCGCGAATTCTGCGCCCAGTCGCTGGACCCGCTCATCGGTTCCGGACACATCGACTTCGTCGCGGACCTGGGCGCCCAGATGCCGATGAAAGTCATCAGCATGCTGCTCGGCATCCCGGAAGACGATCAGGAATTCATCCGCGACCGCACCAACGCACAGCTACGCACCGAGGCCGGCAAACCCATGAACCACGAACGCGGCCTGGCCACCGGCGAAATCTTTGCCGCCTACATCGATTGGCGCGCCACCCATCCGTCCGATGACATCATGACCGAACTGCTCAACGTCGAGTTCGTCGACGAGACCGGCACCACCCGCCGACTGACCCGCGACGAGCTCCTGATCTACCTCAACGTCGTTGCGGGTGCGGGCAACGAGACCACCACCCGGCTGATCGGTTGGGCCGGAAAGGTTCTCGCCGAACACTCGGATCAGCGCCGCGAACTGGTTGACAACCCCGCACTGATACCGCAGGCCGTCGAGGAACTCCTGCGCTTCGAAACACCGGCCCCGCACGCGGCCAGATACGTGACCTGCGACGTCAGCTTCCACGGCCAAACCGTCCCCGAAGGCGCCGTGATGATGATGCTCCTCGGGGCCGCCTGCCACGACGACCGCCAATTCGGCCCGGACAGCGAGGAATTCAACATCCACCGGCCGACGCGTCAGCACCTGGCTTTCAGCGTCGGCACCCACTTCTGCCTGGGCTCCGCGTTGGCCCGCCTGGAAGGCCGAATCGCGTTGGAAGAGATCCTCAAACGCTTCCCGGAGTGGGAAGTCGACCTGGCGAACGCCCGACTCAGCCCGACGTCGACGGTCCGAGGGTGGGAGTCGATGCCGGCCCGGACAGCGTGACACGGCGATGACCGGTCGCGTTGAGGGCAAGGTGGCGTTCATCAGCGGAGCGGCGCGCGGCCAGGGCCGCAGCCACGCCGTCCGGTTGGCCCAAGAGGGCGCCGATGTCATCGCGTTCGACATCTGCGGACCAATCGACAACATGGCCTACCCGCACTCGAACCCCGAGGACCTCGCCGAGACCGTCGAGTTGGTCAAGGCCCAGAACCGCCGCATCGTGGCCGCAGAGGCCGACGCGCGTGACTACGACGCGCTCAAAGCCGTGGTGGACAGCGGTGTGGAACAACTCGGCCGACTCGACATCATCGTCGCGAACGCGGGCATCGGCACCTTCGGCAACAAACTGCACAAGATCCCGGAGCAGACCTGGCAGGACATGATCGACGTCAACCTCTCCGGCGTCTGGAAGACCGTCAAAGCCGGTGTGCCGCATATCCTCGCCGGCGAACGCGGTGGATCCATCGTGCTGACCGGCTCGGTCGGGTCGCACAAGGCCATGGCCTACACCGGTCACTACATCGCCGCCAAACACGGCGTGATGGGACTGATGCGGTCATTCGCCGTCGAGCTCGGCCAGCACCGAATCCGGGTGAACTCGGTGCACCCCAGCCAGGTCAACACGCCGATGACCATGAACGACGTGACGTTCAAGCTGTTTCGGCCCGATCTGGAGAATCCCGGACCCGAGGACTTCGCCCCGTTCTCGCAGATGACGCATACGCTGCCGGTGCCCTGGGTGGAGGCCGCCGACATCAGCAACGCCGTCCTGTTCCTCGCCTCTGACGAATCTCGTTATGTCACCGGCGTTTCGCTACCGGTCGATGCCGGTGCTTTGCTCAAGTAGACACAACGAATTGGAGATTGGTCATGCCTGAATACGACTACGAAAAACTGAAGAAGGAAGCCGAGCAGTACATCAGGTTCGAGAAGGACAAGAAGAACCGGATCGCCTACATCACCTTCGACCGTCCCGACGCCCAGAACGCGACCACGTTGGGCATGCGGCAGAACTACGCCGACCTGATCCACAAGTGCAACGTGGACGACGAGGTCAAGGTCGTGGTGATCCGGGGTGAGGGCGAGGATTTCGGTAGCGGCGGAGACTTGCCCGAGCAGCGCCCGATGCTGGAGAACCCGGGCCTGCCGCTGCTGCATGAACTCGCCATCAACGACGACGACGTCAAGTACCCGCCGGGCGGCTCATACCGCTATCTGTCCACCGTCACCGACTTCTACGCCAAGGCGCGGGCCGGAAATCGCCCGCTGCAGGAGCTCCGTAAGATCAGCATCATCGAGGCCAAGGGCTACTGCTACGGGTGGCACTTCTATCAGGCCGGCGACGCCGACCTGGTGATCTCGTCTGACGACGCACTTTTCGGGCATCCGGCCTTCCGGTACGTCGGTTGGGGACCGCGCTTGTGGTGGTGGGCGGAGACGATGGGCCTGCGGAAGTTCTCCGAAATGCTGTTCACCGGCCGTCCGTTCAGCGCCAAGGAGATGTACGACTGCGGCTTCGTCAACAGCGTCGTGCCCCGCGACAAGCTTGAGGACGAGACGCTGAAATACGCGCTGGCATGCTCGAAGTCGCGCCCGACCGACACCGTCGCGGTGCAGAAGACGTTCCTGGAGCTGTACAAGCAGCACAAAGGCGAGTACTTCGGCAGCCTGCTCACCGGCATGGTCGAGGGTATGCTGCCGCTGATCCAAAACGACGCGCAAGAGGTCGACCTCACCGAGGGCACCTTCGAAAAGGGCCTCAACAACGTCGTCAAGGACAACGATCTGAACTTCCCGCCGGAGTGGCGGCTCAGCCGCTCGGGACGCAACAAGCCCTAACGTTTCGAGGGAGTGCATGTCGGCACTGACTGGTATCAGGATCGTCGAGCTGGCCGAATCGGTTGCCGGAGAATACTGCGGGAAACTGCTCGCGGACTTCGGCGCCGAGGTGGTCAAGATCGAGCGGCCGGATTGTGGTAGCCCGACTCGGGCGGTGGCCCCGATCATCGGCGGTGCTGGCGGACCTGAGCGCAGCGCGTTGTTCGCCTACCTGAACACCAACAAGCGTTCGGTCGTGCTCGACGTGTCCTGTGCCGCCGAGATCGAGAGGCTGCACCGGATCATCGCCACGGCCGACGCGGTCGTCGACGATCACGCCCCAGCTTGGGCCGAAGCGGTTGGCTTGGCAGCGACCGAAATTCCAGGTCGGCACCCTGCCGTGGTGTTCTGCTCGATCACCCCCTACGGCGGTCAGGCCCCGCCGGAGTTCCAGAACGCCAAGAGCATCAACGTGTTCAACAGCAGCGGATGGGGTTACCACACGCCCAGCCACGCCGACCCGGCCAAACCGCCGTTGAAGGGACCCGGCCGTTTCCTCGCCGACTACGAGGCCGGGCTCGACGCGGCGTTGTGCGTCGCGGCGTCGCTGTTCTCGCATTTGCACAGTGGCAGAGGCGAATTCATCGACGTGTCGCAGCATGCGGTCCTGGCGTCGCGCGCCGACTGCGTGCTGGGCAGGTTCATCACCGGGGAGGTCGCGCCGGAAAACACGCGCGCTGATTACGATCAGCAGGGCCCGGCCTCGTTCTTCGCATGCGCGGACGGCTTCGTCTACCTGTACATGACCAGCCCTAACCACTGGATGGGCCTCAAAAAGCTGATGGGCCAACCGGAATGGCTGAACACATTCGACGACGACTGGCTTGAGTTCTCGGTTACGCCCGAGAAAGTGGCGACATTCCGGGACGGGTTCGCCAAGTGGGTCGCGGGCCTGACCAAGGACGCGGCAGCCGAGGAGGCGCAGCGGCTGGGGGTTCCCCTGGTGCCCGTCAAAAGCGCTGCCGACCTGAAGACCTCGCCTCAGTACCGTCATCGCGGCTTTTTTCAGGACGTCACCCATCCGGTACTGGGCGCCGCCGCGTACCCGACAGTTCCCTACCTGATGAGTGCATCGCCTGCGCGGATCACGAGTGCGGCGCCCACCCTGGGCCGGCACACCGCCGAGATCGCGGCCAGCATCGCGACGCCACGGCCGTTGCCGAAAGTGACGTCGGCCCAACTCAAACCGCCGAGGGTGTCGCGGGGCGGCCCGTTAGAAGGAGTCCGGGTCGTCGAGCTCACCAAAGTGTGGGCCGGCCCGTACACCGGCAAGCTACTTGCGTTCCTCGGCGCCGAGGTGATCAAGGTGGAAAGCTCCGCCAATCCCGACGAGATGCGCGCCTACGGCGGGACTGACATCAACCACGCGCCCTACTTTCTGTCCATCAATCCCGAAGTGCTCAGTGTGGAGTTGGACCTCAAGTCAGCCGCTGACACCGACCGGCTCCGCGACCTGATCGCCCGCAGCGACATCGTCATCAACAACCTTCGGCCGGGGGCGATGGAGCGCCTGGGACTCGGCTACCAGCAGCTGACGTCGATCAAGAGCGACATCATCTCGGTGTCAATCAAGATGTGGGGCAACGACGGACCGCTGGGCTATCAGACCGGCTACGCGCCGTGCTTCGCCGCGTTGGCCGGACTCGCGTCGCTGGTGGGCTATCCGGGTGGACCGCCGCTCGGCACCAGCATGCGTTACGGGGATTCCACCGTCGGCGCGGCCGCGGCGCTCGCCGCCGTGGTGGCATTGCTGCATCGCGACCGCACCGGCGAAGGCCAGTTCGTCGACGTCTCGGCCGTCGAGACGCTGTCGTCGATGATCGGCGATTGTCTGCTCGAACACGATCTGACCGGTAAGCAGGTCGTCCCCGAAGGCAACCGCGATCCGGATATGGCCCCGCACAACTGCTATCGCTGTGTGGGCGGCGACTGGATCAGCATTGCGGTGGCCGACGAGGTGCAGTGGCGCGCACTGTGCGACGTCCTCGGTGCCCCGGCGCTCGCCGATGACGTGCGCTACGCGGGCATGCCCGAGCGACTCGAACACACCGATGCACTCGATGCCGACCTCGCCCAGTTGACAAGTAGCCACGTCGCCGCTCAGCTGGCGCACCGGCTCCGCTCGGCCGGCGTGCCGTCGAGCAAGAGCGCGACCTCCCTCGACGTGATCGGCGATCAATTGCTCTGGGACCGCGAGCTTTACCGTTTTGTCAGCGATCATCGCGAAGGGCAACGGCCGATCGTTGCGGCACCGTGGCGAATGTCGGTTGCTCCGACACAGATCGAGCGGGGCGCTCCCGACCTCGGCGAGCACAACGACTATGTTCTGCACGAGATCTTGCGCCCCCACGCGACGGAGAAATCATGACCGCGACGGCGACGATGCAGAGCGCAGCGATGAGGAGGAGCGGCGCACGTGACTGAGATACTGGCCGGCACTGCGGCGCTGGTGACCGGCGCTAGCAGCGGCATCGGCGCCGCGACGGCAAGGGCACTGGCGGCCCAGGGCGCCGCGGTCGCCCTGGTCGCCCGCCGCGCCGATCGGCTGGATCAAGTCAAGGCCGATATCGAATCGGCCGGCGGCACCGCGCTGGCCGTGGCCGCCGACGTTACCGACGCCGAGGACGTCGCCGCCGCGGTGCAGCGGACCGTCGACGAGCTGGGACGACTCGACACGGTGGTGAACAATGCCGGGCTGATGCGGATGGCGCCCGCTGTTGAAGCGCCGCTGCAGGATTGGGACGACCTGGTTCGGGTCAACGTGCAGGGGGTCTTGTATGTCACCCGGGCCGCCGTCCCGCACCTGATCGCCGCGGCCGCCGACTCACCACGCGGTGTGGCCGATCTGGTTACCATCAGTTCCACCGCCGGCTGGGTCGCCCGTCCGAACACCGCCGTCTATTCGCTCACGAAATTCGGGGTGAACGCGTTCAGCGAGGGCATCCGCCAGGAGCTGCTGGGCAAGCGAGTGCGGGTCGGCGTGGTCGGGCCGGGCACGGTCGACACCGAGATCGGCAGCCACCTCTCCCCCGAGTCGCGCGAGGCATTCGATCGTCAGACCGCGGGCATGGTCAAGTTGGCGCCCGAAGACATCGCCGACGCAGTGCTCTACATCGTCACCCGCGACCGAAGAGTGGCGGTCAACCACATGTTGGTCCGCGCCGCCGAACAGACCTGGTGATCGACGCAGACGATCGCTGGGTCACCGGCGATCACTTCGGACTCCCCATCCCCGCCGACCCCGCCGCGTTACGCGCCGGCGGCACAGCGTTTCTCAGCCAGGCTTTCCGTGCCTCGGGTGCCCTGACCGCCGGCAACGCGGTCACCGGGATCAGCGGGTTTCACGAAGTTCCGGGCGGAAGCACCGGACGGAAAGTTCTGCTGCGCATCGAATACGAGAAGCCCGACGCACAAACCCATACCGATTTGTTTGTCAAGTTCTCCCGCGACTTGGACAACCCCATTCGTGACCGCGGGAAGACGCAGATGGAATCCGAGGTACTCTTCGCGTCGCTGTCCGGTGCGCCCGGATTCCCGATCACCGTGCCCACAATTCAGTTCGCCGACTACCACCGCGACACGGGTACCGGAATACTGATCACCGAACGAATTCACTTCGGAGCCAACGGCATCGAGCGCCAGTACCACAAGTGCCTGGACTATGAGATGCCCGAACCACTCGATCACTACCGCGCGTTGCTGACCGCGCTGGCGCGGCTTGTCGGGTACCACCGATCGGGACGCCTGCGTCCCGAGCAGGCCGGTCAGTTCCCGATCGATCTCCAGGCGGCGCAGGTCGGTGAACGAGTACCGCTGAGCGCCGACAAGCTGGACCGGCGACTGAGCCGACTCGCCGAATTCGCGGAGGCCAGTCCCGGGTTGCTGCCCGCCAACGTTCGCTCGCCGCAATTCATCGCGCGCCTGCGCCACGACGCGCCTCGATTCCTGCGGCACGAGCCTGCGGTGTGGAGCTATCTGGCCGGTCAGACCGATTACCTCGCGCTGTGCCATTGGAATGCGAACGTCGACAACGCGTGGTTTTGGCGGGACGCCGACAACGCGTTGCACTGCGGTCTGCTGGACTGGGGATGCGTCGGCCAGATGAACATCACGATGGCGTTGTGGGGAGCGATGTCGGGCGCCGAAACCGACATGTGGGACCGCCATCTCGACGACTTGCTGGGCCTGTTCGTCGCGGAGATACGCGAGCGCTGCGGGCCCGATCTCGACGTGGGCGAATTACACCGTCAGCTAATGCTTTACGTCGGGATCATGGCGGTCGCGTGGCTGCTCGACGTGCCCGCCTTGATCCTTTCACGTTTCGGCGATGCTGCTCGCTCGCTGACCCGCAATGATCCGCTCATCAAGGACGACGAGAGTGTCCGCGCGCCGCTGCAGATGTTCACCAACGCGTTGAACCTCTGGGAGACACAGCACTTCGGGGATATTCTCGACACGACGCTTGGGTAAGCCCGCCGACTACTGCCACGACGGGCTGGTAGTCAGCACCGCTGGCCCGGCGTCGGTGATGACGACGGTGTCGCGATGGAGTACCGCGCCGACACCTTCCTGCCACACGTAGCCGGTGAGTGCCAACACCATCCCCGGATCCAGATGTTCGCGTTCGGCGGTGGCCGGAAGCTGCCTGGAAATCACCGGCGGATCGAAGCCCAGCCCCAGCCCGTGCGCGACCGCCATCGGCGGAAGCGGCTCGCCGGCCAGGTCGTAAGCCGCGAGCAGATCACTCGCCGGCGCGCCGGGACGGCAGGCGGCAACCATCCTGTCCCACAGCTCATTCGAGCGCTGATAGAGCTTGTGAGTCGACCCGTCATCGGCGTCGCCGACGGGCCAGGTCCGGCCTACCTCCGCGAGGTATCCGTCGGCCAGAGCTCCGGCGCAAAACGCGACCAGGTCACCCGAATTCACCTGGCCGTCGCCGGTTGCTCGCCGCCACGGGTGTTCCCGACAGGTCACCCATGCGGCGTCCTGGGTGGCCGGCGTGCTGACGCCGCCCGCCGCCATCGCCTCCAGTACCGCGCCCGCCAACGTCTGCTCCGAAAGTCCGGGCCGCAATTCCGCGATCGCAGCGGCAATTCCCGCTTCGGCGACCCGCAGCGCGGTGTTCATCGCCGCCACCTCGTCGGGCGTCTTGGTCCGCCGCGCGGTCCGCATCACCACTTCGCCGTCGACGAGTTCGGCATTAGGAAACGCCGTCGGCAGCAGCGTGGCGAAAGTCGGTGTGATCGCGTCGGTTCCGACGCGGCGGGCGGTTGATGCCCCGTCGATGTTCTTCAAGACATCGATGAGCGTCAGTGGATTCCAGGCCAGACCGTAAAGCCGGTCGCGGCCGATCTCCTCAGGGATCCCTTCGTCAGCCGTGCTCATGAGATACATCTCGGCAGTGGCACGAACGACCACACAGACCGGGCCGAACGGCCGCGTCCCGCCGATCCACAACTGTGGCGCACCGGTCACGTAGCGGACATTGGCCTGTCGTCCGAGCACCAGGATGTCGATGTCGTGGGCGTCCATCTGCGCCAGCGCCCGTTCGCGACGACCCATCCGCAATGCCCGGCCGTCGGGCGAAATCTCAGTTGCCATCGGCGCTACTCCTCCGCATCGCTTCGCATTGGATTGCCCGACTCCTCCTCGCCCCGCTTCGCGGGGTGCATCGTCGTCGGGCGCTGCATCGTCGTCAGCGCGCACCATAAGGCGTATAGGGGTAGTCGGTAATCGGCACGAAGCCGTCTTCGGTAATCACCACGATCTCCTCACTGCGGTAGCCGCCGGTGCCGTCCTCCCACACCACCGGCTCCAGCACCAGCACCATGCCTGCCGGAAACACGAAGTTGTCGTCGTACTCCTCGCCCAGATCTGTTCCGATCATGGGCGGCGCGGCGGGGTAGGTGCCGATGCCGTGTCCGAGGTAGAAGTGTGGCAGCCACGGCTTGCTGCCGCCGTTGGCAGCGATCGCCGCGCGGGCCAGATCACCTGACGTCGCACCGGCTTTGGTCACTTTCAGCACCGCATCGAGAATGTGACGCCACTGGTCGAATTGCGCTTGCTGGCGCGCCGACGGCTCGTCGCCGACCAGCCAGGTTCGACCGAAGTCCGAACAGTACCCGGCGTAGCTGATGCTGACGTCAGTCCACAGCACGTCACCTTTGGCGAGTTCGCGCTCCGCGGTCAGCAGCGGCAGCGCGAGGTCGCCGTGCGTCGTCCAGACCCCCTCGGCACGCGACGGCGGCATCACCTGCCAGATCGCCTCCAGCATGTTGGCGGTCGCACCCAATTCGAATGCCCTGCGCACCAACTTGGCCGACAGATCGGTTTGCCGTACGCCGGGCGCCAATTGCTGCTGCACGTCGGCCATGGCCTGCTCGGTGATGCGAGTGGTTTTTTGCAGGCAAGAAAGCTGGTCTATTGTCTTGACCAGGCTGGCTTCCGCCACCACCACGGCCGCCTCCGACGGCGGCCCGCCGGGAAAGAGCCGATCCGCGGCCCGACGCATCGCCCCGGTCAGCTCATCGACCGCGACAGTCGCGCCTAGCGGTAACAGGTCGGCAATCACCCGCGCGAAATCCTCGACGCCCTCCTCTAATTCGAGATACAGCGGACCGTGCAGGTGATCGGCCGGCACCTGCGACTCCGACGCGGTCCCCTCCCGGAACGGTAGGAACAAATGCGGGTGCTCATCGGTGGCCAGCACGATCGCCACCGGCCGCTCGACGTGCGACAGGCCGGCGTCGAGCACCGGCCAACTGGCACCCGTCGCGTACACCACGTTGTCGTTCATCAACAGGATCAGCGCATCGACGCCGTTGTCGGCCATGGCCGATCGAAGCCGCGCACCGGCTTCCCGACGCATCCGCGACCAGTCCGGCTCATCCGGGATGACCAGCGTTTGCACACTCATTCGGGCTGCCATCTAAACACCCAGGAATTTCTTGATGTTGCCGCTCACGATCCGGGCGGCGTTCTCCGGGCCGACCGCCTGAACAACGGCCGCCAGCGATTTCTCGGAATAGCCGAACGTACTCTCGTTGTGCGGGTAGTCGGATGCCCACATCACCTTGTCGACGCCGATCTGCTCGATCAGATTCAGACCCAGCGGGTCGACCATGAACGACGCACTCATGTGGGTGTCCCAGTAGTAACGAATGTCGTGCCCCAGCGGGTGGTCGAGCATGTGCTGATACGACGCCAGTACATGCTCGGCATCCTGCAGCGCCGGCGGAATCCAGGCGATACCGCCTTCGAACCATCCGATCCGCAGCCGCGGATGACGGTCGAGGATACCGCCAAAGATGTACTTGGAGAACATTTCCCGGAACCCATCGATGTTGACCATCATCGCGACCGCGACGTTGTTGACCTCGCACGGCGCCTTCGGCGGAGTCTCTCCGATGTGATGCGTCACCGGCAGCCCGGACTCCTCGATCGCCTCCCAGACCGCACGCATCGGGGTGCACGCGTAGTCGAGCATGTTGCCGTCGTCATCATTACCCGGGTTCAGCGGTAGCAAAAACGTCTTGAGGCCCAACGACTTCAACTCCGCCATCGTCCGCTTCGCGCCTTGTGGGTCCCACCAGTTGATCAGCCCCACACCGAGGAAGTGACCATCCGAGCGCTCCTGCAGATCGGCGATGTACTCGTTGTAGATGCGAAAAATCCGTTCGCGCAGTTGTTTGTCCGGAAAGTGGAACAGTGCCAGCACCGCGTTCGGGAAGGCCAGTTCCCGGTCCACGCCGTCCTCGTGCAACTCGCGTATCCGGGCTTCGATGTTGTTGGTGGCTGCCCCGGCCAAATCGTCATATTGCATCAACACGGCGCTGAAGACGTCCGGCAGGATGGACTGGCCCTGCTGGCCCACCTGGTACGCGCCGTCTTCGTACCAGATCCGCGGTGCGCTGTCCTTGAGGCTATCCGGGAAGCGTTCGTAGAAAATGTCGGCCGCCAACGAGATGTGGGTGTCGGCTGAGAACACCTCAGTACCCGCGGGAAGGCCAACATCGCCCTGGGCGTGACCGCGTCGATGCTTCGGCGCGCCGAAGCCGCCGGGCGGATAGAGCGCACTCGTTTGGGTCATTTCTCCAGCACACCAATCAGTTTCAGATCCGTCAGGTATTTGCAGATTAGCTCTTTGGACAGCCGCGGTATCGCGAGTCCCGATTTCTCAACTGCCGACGCGAACCGCTTCCCCGGCACCGGGGAACCCGCAACGGCCTCTGCGGGTTGCCGATAGATGTCCATCACCGCCAGCACCGAACGCCGGCGCTGATGTTCGGGCAGCGAGCGCATCGCCGTTTCGAACCGGTTCACCCAGTCGGCGTAGTCGTCGACCCGCTGGATCGGATAGCCGGCCTCGGCGATCCAGTCGACGAAGGTGTCCAGCGAGATCCCGTCGTCGTGTGGGTTGGTGGTGTTGTAGATGTCAAAGCCCCCGCCCTCCCGAGCGCCAACCGCGGCGATGGCCGCCGCGAGAAAGTCGACCGGCAGACCCTCGTAGTGCGGGCGACGGCCATCGCCGGTGGCGCGATAGAACGAGCGCGGGGCGATTCCGGTGGCGACCAGACTGAACAATAACCGGGTGAAGATATCGGGCACGTTGAGCTGCCCCGAGTAGCGGCTGTCGGCCAGGATCATGCCGGGCCGGAAAACCGCCGCGGGCAACCCGCACAGGTCGTGCGCTTCCCGCATCAGTACCTCGCCGGCCCATTTGCTGATCCCATAGCCGTTGGCGTAGCCGTCGGCGATCGTGCAGGACGGCCCTGCCTGGCGGATATCGGAATCCTCGTCGACGATGTGGTCGGCCACCGCGGTCACGCCCATCGTGGAGATGTACTGGACCGCCTTGAGTTTGGTGGTGAGTGCCAGTCGGATCACCTCCGCGGTGCCGACGACGTTCGGGCCGAACAGCTGCCGATACGGCAGCAGGTGGTTGACGTGAGCGGCGGGGTGCACGATCAGGTCGACCGAGCCGGCCAGACGCTGCCAGGTGGACCCGTCCAACCCGAGGTCGGGCTCGCCGATGTCGCCGTCGAGCACCTCGAGGTGGCCGTCGGCCAGGTTCCGAAAACGATTCAGCAGCTCGGCGTCGGTGGCCAGGGCGGCCTCGATGCGCTGACGCGCCTGCGCCGCGTCGCCGGCCCGCACGACGCAGACCACTGTGCCGCCGGAATCGGCAAGCCGCTGCAGCCATTCCAGGCAGAGGAATCGTCCGAGGAATCCGGTCGCGCCGGTGATCAGTACCGTCCGCACCTCGCCGGTGGGGCATGGCAGCGATGCGGCGTTGTTGAGCAGGTCCGCGTCGACGAATTTGTCCAATGTGAGGTCGTCGGCCCGGACCTCGGTGCTGTCGGCGCCGTGCACGGAAGCAAAGGTCGGACGCAGCTTATCCGAATCTCGATGCCGTTCAATGTGTTTAGCGATGGCGAGCAGGTCGGCGGTCGGATCCACCATCACCCCGACGGGAATTTCGACGCCGAAGATGTCGGCGAGCAGCCGCGAGAAGGTCAGCGCGGATAGCGAATCGCCGCCCAGGTCGATGAACCTCGCCTGGAGGTCGACGTCGCCGGCCGATACTCCGAGTGTCGCCTGCACCGCGCGGGTCATGGTCGCCAGCACCGGCTGATCGGCGCCGCCGGCCCGCAGCGCACGCAGTTCGCTGATCTGATCGTCGGCCATCTTGGCGTACAGCTGCTCCAAAACTGTGCCGTAGCGGTCTTTGAGCTTGGGCCGCAAGAACTTCCCGACACCCGACAGCAACCCGTTCTCCAGGCTGAACGGCTCGGTCTCCAGCACGAAGTCGCGGGGAATCTCGTAACCGTTCAGCTGGTGATCCCTGGCGACCTTCAGCAGCGAAGCAGCAATCGCCGATTTGGTGACGACATCATCAATGGGCACGACGACGGCCAGCAAGAAGGACCGCTCGCTGCTGCCGTAGACGTAGATCTGCCGGACCAGTGGGCTGGTCGAATACAGCGCCTCCAGGCGCGCCACGGCGACGAACTCGCCCTGGGAAAGCTTGATGACGTTGTTGCGCCGGTCGACGAACCGCAAGAGGTCGTCTCCGACTTCCGCCATGATGTCGCCGGTTTTGTAATAGCCGTCGCCGTCGAACATCACCGCGGTCAAGTCGGGGCGCTTGTAGTAGCCCGCCATGAACCGCGATGACTTCACCGCCAATTCGCCTCGCGGGTAGGGCTTGTCGGTGTTGAAGTAGCCCAGCTCGGGGACGTCGAGCAGCTTGTAGTCGATCACCGGGGGGCGCAGCACGTGCTCGTCGGCCACGATCATCCCGCCGGCGATCTCGGTGGACGAGTAGCCGATCATCAGGTGTTGGTCGAGCACCGACTCCATGAAGACCTTGATCTCCGGGGATAATGCCGCCGAGCCGCACCCCACCGCCAGCACGCGACCGCCGAGCAGCTGCTCGCGCATGGCCGTGGTGATCTCGCCACCGGCGTGGTCGGCGTCGGCACCGGCGAGCGTGCGCCGATCCAGCTCGCTCAGATATTGGTGGAAGAACATCTCGCACACTCGCGGCACCAGGCTCAGCGTGGTGGGGCGTGCCATCGCCAGGTCGTCGAACAACGTGGACAGGTCGCTCTTGGCGGCGAAGTAGCTGGTGCCGCCGTTGGCCAACGTCATGATCACGTAGCCGTAGCCGATCAGGTGACTCATCGGCATATAGCTCAACGTGATCACCGGTTGATCGGATTGGGCGAGCCAGGTTCCGATGCACAGGCTTTCGGTGAACATCGCGCCCTTCGGCGTGCCCGTGGTGCCCGAGGTGTAGAACACCCAGGCCAGCGGATCCTCATCGGGCCCGGCCACATACAGCGGGGCCGGCGGGAGCGCCGATCCACGCTGGATCACCTCGTCGATCGTTTCGATCCGCAGCGGGCTTGCGGCATCGGTCAGCCGACGACACGCGGCCTCGTACGCCGCGCGCTGGGCGTCGTCGCGCGGCTCGTAATCGAAGACGATCAACCGCGCGGGCGCAGTGCCGTTCAGCGTGGCCTCGACCGCGCTGTGGAGATAGTCGATACCCACGGCCAGAATTCGGGGCTGGGTTTCGGTAAGGATTGGCGCGTGTTGCGCCGCCGGCGCGCTGGTCTGCAGCGGCACCACCACCGCACCGAGGTGTATGCACGCCAACTCGATTGCCGTGTAGTCGATGCTGGCGAAGCCCAGCACGCACACAAAGTCCCCGGCACGCACCGGATGCTCTCGATGGCGGTGCCAGTCGGAAGCCACCGCCCGCACCCGCCCCCACAGCTCGGCGTAGCTGACGGTGTCGTACCGCGGCAGGAAGCTCAGCGACGAGCGCCCGGTCGCCGGATCGGTGATCACTTCGCGGGCACGTTGACCCAGCGCCGGCCGGTCGGCATAGCCCTCCATCACGGTTGACATCGCCTCGGCGATGCGCAACCCCGGCCGACGGACCGCCTCGGCGACCGCCTCGTCGGGACGGGTGTCCCTGAATTGGGCGTCCTCGGCGTACAACCGCTCTCGCCGTTGCGCCAACCTTTCCCACTGGTGCTGCTGGGCACCGGGATCCTTTACATCAGTGCGTCCGACAAACGCCATGGCTACCGCTCCCTTGTCCAATCCGGGAAAGTGACGCCGGTGAGCTGTTCAGAGAGCCGCCACAGCCGGTCATTGTCGGCGTCACTGCGGACGAGTCGCGGCATATGGGCGAAAGTCACTCCGCCCCCGGTAGTTTCGTAGAAACCCCGGGGACCGTAGTAGGCGCCGCCCTCGGCGCTCGGCGACGCGGCGGCATACAGCGTCGGTTTGATGCCCTCGTCGACCTCGAGCCACATGAAAGGCAGCAAGCGCCACGACAATCGAGCGAGCCGGGCCTGCAATGTCGGCCTGCCCGCGGCGTACGACGCTCCGCTGAGCAGGTTCGTCTTGCTCAAGCCGGGGTGAGCGGCGTTGGACATCACGCCCCAGCCGCCGGCCCGACTGCGACGATCGAACTCGACCGCGAACATCAACTGGGCCAGCTTGGCTATCCCGTAGGAGCGCATGGGTTTATAGCCGTGCCGGGCGTTGACGTCGTCGAAATCGATGTCGCGCTGGCCGGCGGCCAGGCTGCTCACGGTCACCACCCGCGCCGACGGCGCGGCCCGCAGCAACGGCAGCAGATGACCCACCAACGCGAAATGCCCGAGGTGGTTGGCGCCGAACTGCAACTCGAATCCGTCGTCGGTCTCTTCGCGCCGCGGCGGCGTCATCACACCCGCGTTGTTGATCAGAACGTCGACTGGCCGACCCGCGGTAACCAGCTCATCCCCCAGTGCCGCAACGCTTTTCAGCGAGGAAAGATCGAGGTGTTTGATCGTCAGCTTGGCGTCGGGGACATCCGCACGGAGCTTGTCGATCGCGGCTTCGCCCTTGGCCCGATTGCGGATCGCCAGCACCACGTCGGCGCCCGCCATCGCCAGTCGCCGGGCCGAGCCGAATCCCAGGCCGCTGTTGGCTCCGGTCACCACGGCCAACCGGCCCGACAAGTCGGGCAGCACCAAAGACAGATCGCTGTCACTCACCATGTGACTGGTAGTTCGTAGAGCCCGTATGCCAAAGCGTCGTGTTTGAACGGCAGCTGCTCCACCGGGACCGCCAGCCGTAGTGTCGGGATGCGCCGCAGCAGGGTGTGCAGCACGATCTGCAACTCCATGCGAGCCAGCTGCTGGCCGACGCATTGGTGCCGGCCGTAGCCGAAGCCGACGTGCGGATTGTCCTCGCGTTGCAGGTCCAACCGATCCGGGTCGGGGTAACGACGAGCATCCCAGTTGGCCGGCGGAACGTCGAGGATGATGCCCTCGCCGGCGCGGATCACCTCGCCCGCCAGCTCGATGTCCTCGACGGCGACCCGGCGTTGACCGGTCTGAATGATGCTCAGGTAGCGCATCAACTCTTCGACTGCGGTGGCGATCACCTTCGGATCGTCGGTGTCGCGCAACAGCGCCAGCTGATCGGGATGCTCCAGCAGCGCCACGATAGCCAGACTGATCATGTTGGCGGTGGTCTCGTGCCCGGCGATCAGCACGCCGGTGGCCAACTGGGCGGCTTCCTTGACGCTCAACTCTTCGGCCTTGACCCGCTCGGCCAGGTCGCCCACCAAATCTTCGGTCGGTTCTTCAACTTTGGCGCGAACCATTTTGGCGATATACCTCGCCAACGCGGTAGCGCCTTCGGCCGACTCCTCGGCGGTGGCGTACCGGCCCATCCCCTTGTGGGCCTGCTCCTGGAAGAACTCCGCGTCCGAATAGGGCACGCCCAGCAAATGACTGATCACCAACGACGGGACCGGTAGCGACAATGCCTCGACCAGGTCCGCCGGTTGGGGACCGGCCAATATCGCGTCGATGTGGTCGTCGGTGATCTTCTGGACTGCTGGACGCAGGCCTTCGACCCGCTTGAAGGTGAACGGCTTGGACAACATGCGGCGAAATCGGGTGTGCTCCTCGGCATCTGAGGTGAACACCGAACGCGGTCGCTTGTCCACCGTCGCCAGCATGCCTTCGTTCCAGTGCGGATAGCCGGGCTTGCGATCGTCGACGCTGGCGCGCGAGTCGGTGAACAGCGCACGGATGGCGTCGTAGCCGGTGATCAACCACGGTGTGCTGCCGTCCCAAATCCGCACGCGGCTAAGCGGTTTGACAGCGTTGAGCTCCAACGCCACCGGCGCGGGAGCCAACGGGCAACCCGCCGCACGGGCCATCGGATACTCCGGCACCTCCGCCGCGGCCTCGCTCATCGTTTCGGTCGAGATGTCAGCCATAGCGCTCCTTACACCCAAGGCGAATTGAAGATCAGTGAGATGACGCGGCCTGCGTGTGGTGAACCGGCGCCCGCCACAAACCGACGATCGCGTCAACCAGCCCTTCGGCCGCGATCGGCCAACTGGACCGTGATCGCGGCCCGTGTTCGGCCAGCTCTCCTTCATGCTCGGCACAGGTGTGCATCAGCAGGTTGCGTGCCATCACCATCCGTTCGAAGCGGACCCGCTTGGGCAGGTCCGGCAGGCAGCGGTTGATGCCGTCGATCGCCTGAACAAGTAACGGTGACGTGAGCGCATCCTTGGTGACCACCTGCCGGTAGGTCGGATCGGCCATCGCCTGAGCGGCGAAGCGGGCATACCAACTCGGGTTACCCAGCGCCGCCAGGTGGTCGGTGAGCGGGTGCACCAGCGTGCCCACCCAGTCCCGCAGCTCCGTCGAGTTGCCGATGCCGGCCAGCATCTGCCCCCGCAACTCCTCGATTGGCTCACGGTGCTTGCCTTCGATGGCACGCAGCAAATCGGTCCGGGTGCCGAAGTGGTAACACGCCGCGGCATTGTTGCCCTGCCCCGCCGCTTCACTGATCTGCCGGTTGGACACGGCGTACATGCCGCGCTCGGCAAACAACCGCTCAGCCGCTGACAAGATCGCTTCTCGCGTACCCGTCGACCGGTCGTTGCGCAGGACCCTGGCTGCGGTCACCGCCTAAGTGAACACCAGCGCCACAGTTAAATCAAGCAGTTTATTTAACTGGCTGGCCCGAGCCGGGTGCTGCGCTCGGCGGGCCCGGCGACCGTGCCGGATGCACCGCGCCGGCGATCGCGGGACCGGGTCGACGCCGCGAACGACCTACCCGCGAAATGCATAAAAAGCGCCGAGCATCGTCGCAATTCCGCCGATTGGAATTCTTTCTCGACCGCGAAAGGAGATTTACGCATAATCCGCGAGCCCCACCCGGATCCGAGGCAACCGAGCCGTCGTAGGTTCGCGCCGCTCGGTAGGCGCGGACGGACCGGGCAAAGGCCCGACGGGACTTAAAGTCCGGATAATTGGACGGCGCGTCGATACCAAATACTCACCGCAACGGAATTCGCCGGTTAGGAGGCCCGTCGTATCGTTCACCCGCCACAGCAGGCTGGTTCTGTATATACTTTCGCTTCTCGACTGCCGCGCCCACCATCGATACCTGATTAGACAAACGCTCAATACCCCAGGCCGGAAAACCGACGCGGCACACCGAGCCACACACCACATCGGAGGAGACCTTGGCGCGCAACTTGGTCACCATCGTCGCCACTCGGTTGATGGAGACGACGGCCTCCACCGTGGCCGACGTGAACGAACAGGTACTCGCCGAGCTCGTCCAGCATCTCGATATCGACGCTGCGTTTTTGCGCCATAACGACCACAAAATCAGGGTTTCCAGGTTGGTCGCGGCATGGCCACCGCGACGTGACGACGCAAGCCCGGATCCCCAGGCGGTCGCGCACTTCAGCACCGCCGACCCCATTTTGGCGCTGTGCGAGCACGGGAAGAACTTGGTCGTCATCCGGCCGGAACCGGCCGAGCCTGCTTACGCACGCTGGGTTGCCGGTGCCTACGACCGCTGGGGCCTCGATTCCTCCAGGGTCAGCTCGCCCTCGGTGGCCGCGGCACCACTGATCTCGGGGGGAGTGACTACCGGTCAGCTCACCTGCATGAAATTTCGCCGCAAAAAGTGGCGGGCCGACGAGCTCAACACGATCCAGACCATCGCCTCGCTGCTCGCGCAGCTGCAGGCACGGATCACCGCCGAAGAGAAGCTTCGCGACCTCGCGGAACACGACGATCTGACCGGTCTGCACAATCGCCGCGCGCTTATCGCCCACCTGTCCGACCGACTCGCCGTCGGGCGGCCCGGTCCCGTCCCGGTTTTGTATCTCGACCTCGACCGGCTGAAGTCGATCAACGATTACCTCGGCCATAGCGCCGGCGACTGGTTCATCCGGACATTCGCCGAACAGCTGCGCATAAAAGCCGGCCCGGGCAGCATGACGGCTCGGCTGGGCGGAGACGAATTCGTCGTCGTTCCCGATCGGCCGATGTCGATCGAAACCGCAGAGAAGACCGCCGACGAGCTGTGCATGGCACTGCGCGACCGTATGGCGCTGGGTGGCCACATGATCACCCGTACTGTCAGCGTCGGCGTGGCGGTGGGCATGCCGGGACGCGACAACAGCAGCGACCTGCTCCATCGCGCCGATGAGGCCGTTCTGACCGCCAAACGCGCGGGCGGCAACCACGTGGCGGTGTCCAGCGATGACATGTCCCTGCAGCGTCTCTTCCGCAACGACATCGAACTCCACCTCAGCGGCGAAATCGATAGCGAAGCGCTGCTGCTGCATTATCTGCCCGAGATCGACTTGTGGACCGGTGCGATCGTGGCGACCGAGGCCCTCGTTCGTTGGCGGCACCCGACCTGGGGCTTGCTGCTACCGGAGTCGTTCATCGGCGTGGCCGAATCGGCCAACCTGGGCGGGGAATTGGGCCGATGGGTGATGCGGACCGCGTGTGCGGACTTCAGCCGGTGGCGCTCACGTGGCGTGGGCCAGAACACCACATTGCGCGTCAACGTGTCGCCGGCCCAACTCGCCACCCGAGGTTTCGTCAACAGCGTGGCCGAAACGATCGATGAATTCGGCATCGATGGTGGGTCGGTGTGCCTGGAGATCACCGAGCGCGCGGTGGTTCGCGACATCGAAACCACGCGCCGAACGCTCGAGGAATTGAAAGAGGTCGGAGTCCAGATTGCCATCGACGACTTCGGCACCGGCTATGCCGTTCTGTCGCACCTGAAGTCGCTGCCGGTTGACACGCTCAAAATCGACCCGTCATTCGTCCGCGACCTGGGCACCAGTAGTCGTGATCTGGCAATCGTCCGGGCGATCATCGGACTTGCCGAAGCGTTCGGACTGCAGCTGGTGGCCGAGGGTGTCGAAACACCCGCGGCGGCACTGACTTTGATGCGGCATGGATGTCATCGAGCCCAGGGCTACTTGTTGTCGCGCCCGTTGCCCGGCAACGCCATGGAGTCGCTGCTGTCCACGCGCTGGATGCCGATGCCCTTCCTGGCTGACAGCCAGGCCCTGACCCCAAGCACGATCTGACAACACAAGATGGTTCTTAGCTGCAGGATTCAACGATGAGCGACCTGACCGACAAGCGGTCGGACACGACCCGAGATCAGATCCTGCGAGCTGCCGCACACCAGTTCGCCCAACGCCCTTACTACGCCGTCGGCCTCGACGACATTCTTACCGAAGCGCAATTGACCAAGGGCGCAATGTATTTCCATTTTCGATCCAAGCATGCGCTGGCGTTGGCCATCGTCGACGAGCAGATCGACAGATATTCCGAGTCGGTGCAAAACCTGCTCGGCAAGAAGTTATCCGGGCTGGAAACCCTCATCGACGTCGCCTACCTGATACCGGTTGGAGACATCACCCAAGATGTCACCCGCGCGTCATTCAATCTGCTCGAGTCGGTCGGCCGTACCGAGAAGCTGCAAGAGCGGCTGTTGGGGGGCTGGATCGAACTCATGGGAGAGATCGCCCAGCGAGGCATCGGCGAGGGCGACATCGTCGAGCAAGGCGATCCCGAAGACGTCGGACGACTCTTGGTATCCATTTATGTGGGGCTGCGCCAGGCCAGCGATCTGGACGAGCCGGTGCGGTTGCTCAGTGACTTCGGTAAGGCGGTGGCGACAGTCCTTCGTGGCATCGTGCAACCGGACCGGATCGACTACTTCACCCAGTTCGTCAACCGACGCACGGCCCTGGCGATCAAGGCCGTCTCTCCGGCGGACGCTCAGCCACCAGAAGGCGCCGCGAAAAACGCTGTGACGAACTAGTGTTCGTCAAGCCATAGCTGCTCGGTCAAATCCTGGAATGTCGCGAGCGCGATGTTGTCATCGGAACGGATCAGCGCCGACCGGCTCATCAGCGCCCGCACACTCGAGCCGTCGCGGTGGGCCAGCTCGACGACCATGTTCGCCAACGCCTGGACGATGGAGATGGGCGATTCGGTGGGCGATTCGGCGCTGGGCGGGAGGTGGAAGATGTCATCGAACTTCAGCGACAACACTTCCTCGCAGGCCCAGCCAACCATCTCGGAAAAAGCGGTATTTGCGAACAGCAGCGTGCCGTCGTGTGCGATAGCGAGCACCGGGACCGGGATTCGCTCCAAGACAACCAGGGCAGGCAGTTCCTTCAGAATGGTGATCGGTGATTGGCTCGGCCCGCGGCCGTTACGTCTTCGCTCCACACGCTGATTATGGTTCATGCGGAGCGTTCCTAAGTGCGCTATTTCTTAATAGCCACTGGGCTATGAAGTTTCTATGACTCGGCGATCTTGAACTCAGCCGATCCGCCCTCAGGGCGGCTATTCCGACGTCGCCAAGATCACGCGACCGACCGCCTTGACCGCCGACGCTCGCCGCGACGCGATGACCGCGGGGGTCGTCCGGCCTCGGGGGTCCAGCCCGCGATCTGAAAACTGCTGGCCGCGATTTAGCCGGTGACGTGCGCGGTGGCCAGATCGGACAGATGCTTCAGCGAATTGTCGAGGTGTGCGGGATCGAACGGCGGGAATTGAATGTGCTGCCGGAGCTCCGGCGCAACCGCCGACCAGTCATAGGTAAGGGTGACGTGCGCTTGAGACGATCCGAGGTTGCGGATGTCATAACGCCAAATCCAGCCGCCGAATGAAAGGCTCCCGTCTCCGGCGGCGTCCTGGCCGGGCTGCCAGGCAATGGCGTGTGGGCGGTCGCAGACGACCACCTTGTTGGCCATCTCATAGTTCTTGTTGGGGTGGCCATCGTGGTACATCGCAACCCTGAAGATCTGGCCGGCATCCGTCACAGGCTCGCGGTCGAGGGCTTCTCTTACCCAACCCGTGCCATCGATGGCGGGGTGAGTTGTGGGGTCCGCCAGTACATCGAACACTGTCTCGGCCGGTGCTGGGATGGTGATCCTGGCGGTGATGGTGTCATTGGTCATGCCAATACAGACTGCGGGCAGTCAGAGAAATCATCGAGCCTTTTGTACGGAGGACGCTCGCCTAGGCCGACGCTGTGCTCGGCCAGCTTTCGTCCGGCGGCAGCCCATCAAGGATGCGCTGACAGGTCGCGCCCAGCTCGCGAATCTGGTCTGGCGTCAATCGATCGAAGACGAACTCCCGTACGGTCTCGACGTGGGCAGGGGCGACCTGCTGCAGGCGTCGCCGTCCTGCGGTCGTCAACACCGCGAGCGTGTAACGGCCGTCCTCGGCGTCGGGTTGCCGCGACAGCCAGCCGCGCTTCTCCAGGCGGGCGACGGCTTGGGACAATCTTGGCAACGAGCTGCCAGTGGTCGTCGCGAGCACGCTCATCCGTAGCTTCGACTCTGGCGCCTCAGACAGCCGCGCCATGATCAGGTACTCGAAATGGCTGATCCCGAATTCGCGCTCCAGCTCAGAACTTATTACTGGCTGCAGCCGCAGAATCATCGTCGACAGCTGCGCCCACGTGCGCTGCTCGTCTGCATCCAGCCACCGAGTCTGACGCTTAATGCTCACAGTGCCACCAACTAAAACATTGAACCGGAGATTCCCGCGTGGTTTTTTACTTGGAACAGGCCGGCGACGATGCCCTTGGCGAGCCACGACTAGGTGATATATCAAGCACCTTCGTCAGGGGACATGGTGAACGCTCTTAGGCGCCGGTAGCCCAACCGTCGAGGTCGCTACGCGCCTCCTCACCGCTCCCCCAACCCGAACGTGGCGTAGATCACTGACTTTCGCCGGAATCGCCGCCGCAACCAGCGACTTGTAGGGTGCAGAACCTTCACTTAAACAGTTAAGCGATGGACAGGATCAGGAAAGAGGCATCATGAGCACCGTTACACCCCTGGTAGTCAGGATGCGGACGCTGACCGTCCGAGCGGCACTGTCGACGATTTTCGCCGCGGCCGCCGCGATCGCGATCCTGGCCGGGTCGTTCGCGGCCGCACCGTCAGCGAACGCCGCCGCCGACGACTCGTGCGCCAACATCGAAGTCATCTTCGCCCGTGGAACGAATGAAGCACCCGGCGTGGGCGCGACTGGCCAAGCGTTCGTGGACGCGCTCAACGCCCGCCTGCCAGGCAAGACGGTCGACGTTTACGGGGTGAACTACCCGGCCTCGTTGGACTTCGGCCGCGCCGCCGACGGAATCGTCGACGCCAGCAACAGGATTCAGACGATCGCGGCGAGCTGCCCGACCACGAAGATCGTGCTCGGTGGTTACTCGCAGGGCGCGGCAGTAGCCGGCTACACCACCGCCGACGCCGTTCCTGCCGGGTTCGCCTTGCCGGCCGGTATCACCGGGCCGATGTCTCCCGCGATCGCCTCGCACGTCGCGGCAGTGGTTCTATTCGGAACACCGGACACCTGGTTTATGAACCTGGTCGACCACGACGCCCCACCGGTCAGCATCGGCCAGCTTTACTCGGCGAAAACCCTCCAGCTGTGTGCAACCGGCGACCCGGTCTGCTTCCCCGGTGGTCTTGACCGAGGCGCGCACAGCTCGTACAAGAGCAACGGAATGGCCGACCAAGCAGCCGATTTCGCCGCCCGCCAGTTAGGTGCAGCTGCCCCGGCAGCTCCGGTGCAGCAGACGGCAGCTACGGTCAGCGCCGACCAACCGGCTGCGGCACCTGCGCCCGAGCCTGCGCCACCGCTGGGCAACTGAACAGCACCGACCGGCCAACGGCCGGCAGTGAGTCCACAGGACCACTGCCGGCCGTTGGTCTGTTGGCCCCAAGCATTTGATTGATTGACACATCATGTAAGTCTGCTAATTTGGCAACCATGAGCGACTTCGCAGAGCACACGATCGCTTTCCCGAACGAGTCGCGGGAGTACCGCGAAGCGCGTGACGCGCTGTTTCAACGGGAGGTCGATCTCCAGCGGGAAATGGAGGCCGTTGCGGCGCAGCGGAAATCACTACCGCCTGGCGGCGAGGTCCCCGAGGACTATGTGTTCGACCGAATCGGCGACGACGGCGCCCCCGCGACGGTGCGGATGTCCGAGCTGTTCGGCGACAGCGACACGCTGATGCTCTACCACTACATGTTCCCGCGTCTCTGCGGCGATGCTCGGCCCATACCGACACGCGGTATCGGCTCGGAACTGCCCATTGACGAGGGACCGTGCCCATCGTGCACCCCGCTGATCGACATGTGGAACGGTGTGATCGCCCAGCTCGACGGTTTAGGTGGCAACTTGGCGATCGTCGCAAAGGCCCCGATCGAGCAGGTGACGGCGTTCGCGCAGGAGAGGGGGTGGCGACACATCGGGGTGTTGTCGGCGGCGCACTGCAATTTTCGCCGTGACTACGGCAACGACGGTGCTGACGGCCAGCCTTTACCGCTGCTGACCATTTTCAAGCGCTGGCCCGACGGCAAGATACGGCTGCACTGGGCGGGCGAAATCGTTTTCGCGGCGTTTGAGGCGGACGGCGCGGGCGAGGACCCGGCGCACCTCGATACAGTGCAGCCGCTGTGGACTCTGTACGACATCGCCACATCGCCTCGGTACCGGCACTGGCGATTGGAACACCTGCCAGCGAACTGGTGACGACGCGGGCTCACCCGCCGCTATTTGCGCCGATTTCAGCTAGCTGAGTCAATCGGACACTGTTACCAGACGGGTCGCGAAAACCCGAGTCGATGCCGTACGGCATGTCGTGGGGCTCCTCGGTGAACTCCACGCCGCGCGACTTCATCTCCTCGTAGGTGGCCTGGCAGTCGTCGGTGGTCAGAAACACTGTGCCGGCGAAACCCTTCGCCATCACCTCGGCCACCTGCTTGCGGGTCGCATCATCCATCACCGGCGGACCCGGAATCGCCATCAGCACGATAGACACGTCATCTTGGCCCGGAGGGCCGACGGTGAGCCACCGGAAGCCGAGATCTGGCAACGAAACATCTTGGCGCACTTCCATACCCACCTTTTCGGTCCAGTATTTCAGTGCCACGTCCTGGTCATGCACCCATAAGTGAGCGCTGGCAATCTTCAACATGGGCACGACCTTACGGTCAGCCGGAGTCTGTCGTCTTCTCCCCATGTGCTGTCTTGACGCGGCTATCGGCGCGTGGTCGGGTATCTCGGCGCAAGATGCAGCTGGGCACCCGCGCATGAACCGACGCCGGCGGCAGGCTGGCTCGATACGCCGCGGGCGGCAACCCATACACCCGGGCAAAGCTGGTGGTAAACGAGCCCACGCTCTGCAGACCAACCATGACGGCGATCTCGGCCACCGACCGATCGGTGTAACGCAGCAGCGCGGCAGCTCGTTCCAACCGGCGCGTCTGCAGATAGGAGCGCGGTGACTCACCGAAAGTCCGAGCGAACATGCGGCTGAAGTGGGCGCGCGACAGCCCGGCGGCAGCGGCCAAATCATCCACCGTGAGCGGCTCGGCGTAGCGGGCGTCAACCATATCTTTGGCGCGCAGCAGATAACGGGCGGGCGGAACCTGCGGCATGGGTTCGAGTATGCCGGGCAGAGCGCGGTTGCAGGTGACGGCCGGCGAGTACGTCACCACCACATTACGATCGATGCGCGTGAACCGACTCACGCGGACATGAACACTCCGACGCCAACGCGCCGGGCAACGGCGTGGCCAGCAGCACTGGTCCTAGTGGCGGCGACGGTACAAGAAGTGGGTGCCGCCTTCGCGGTCGGCCTTTTCGGCGCGTTGGGTGTGACGGGAACGGTGTTCGCACGTTTCGCCGTGGCGGGTGTGGTGCTGTGCGGGTTCGGCAGACCCCGATGGCGCGGACTCACTGCTCGCGCGTATCGCGCGATCGTCGCGTTGGCGCTGACGCTGACGGCAATGAACCTGTGTTTCTACCAAGCGCTTTCGCGCATACCGCTCGGCGTTGCGGTTACGGTCGAGATCTGCGGGCCGCTCCTGCTATCCGTTTCGCTCAGTCGCCGCTGGTTGAACTGGACGTGGGCTGTGTTGGCATTCGCCGGGGTCGCACTGCTCGGTCTAGGGCCCGGACATTTACGAGCAACAAATGCCATCGGGCTGGCCTTCGCCGTCGGCGCAGCGGCCAGTTGGGCGGGCTACATCTTGGCGACGGCGCATGTCGGCACGATATTCGACAACCTCGACGCTCTCGCGTTGGCGACCCTAATGGGTGGCCTATTGACGGCCCCTTTCGCCATGGCCTCGATCGATCCGCACGCCGCGCTCAGATGGAGCGTTGCGGGACTGGCGATCACCGTCGGGCTGATGTGTTCGGTCATCCCGTACTCACTTGAGTTGATTTCGTTACGCAGCCTGCCGCCCAGCACCTTCGCAGTCCTGACGAGCCTGTCGCCGGCCATCGCCGCCTTGGCCGGCTGGTTCATACTGCATCAGCGGCTCGGCTGGAGCGACTACCCCGCCATAGCTCTGGTCATGATCGCCAGCATCGGCGCGGTACGGGCGCTTCCCTGACGACCTCGATATCCAGTCGCTTCGCGCTCACCGACGAGGGCTCCCGCTGATTTCGAACTGGGAGCGGGTGGCGTCGACGTAGTCCTCCACGGTGATCGGCTTGATTCCACCGATCACCTCGAGGAGGTTGTTAACGCCGGCGAAGATGCCGTCGCGGTAGTCCTGTGCCACGGCACTGATGTGCTGTACGAAATGCGCCGAGGCGCCGGCGGCGGTCAGGCCGGCAGCGAAGGTGGGAATGTCGGTGGGCTCGTAGCGCACCGGGATACCCAGGGTGTGTTGGACTTTCGCGGCGATTTCATACCAGTTGAGTTCTTCGGCGCCGAACAGTGGGTAGGTCTGGCGGTCATGCGGGTCGGGGTTTTGAAGAATGGCCGCGATGACATGGGCCTGATCGGCGGCGTCGATGGGGGCGAAGCGGCCATCGGCGAAGGGCAGTCGATAGATCCCGTGGTCGTTCTCGCGGATCCAGAACATGTTCAGTAAGAACGTGAAGAAGGTGGGCCGTAGATGCGTGGTGATCAGCGCGCTGCGGTCCAGCAGCCGCTCGGCGATCCAATGTGCCCGTGCGGCATTGCTTTTGGCTTCCCGGCGCGCCGGGATCTGCGACATGTTGACCACCGCGTGCACGCCGGCCTCACTGGCAGCCTGCACGAAGTTTGCGGTGGCCTCCACCAGGCCTGGGGCTACGGGGTAGTTGAAGTAGGCCGCACTCACCCCGGCTGTGGCCGCGCTGACCGCCGGAAAATCCAGCAGATCGCCTTGCACGACTTCGGCGCCCAGTTCACGTAGCCGGTCTGCTCGCTCGTCAAGGGAGTGCACCAGCGCACGGACGCGTAGGCCACGTTCACGCAACAACTTCACGGTGTGCGCGCCGGTGTTGCCGGTGGCGCCGGTGATCAGGAACATCTCGTCGGTCTCGGTCATGTTGGTCGCCCTTCTCGCGGATGGATCGGCGCTGGCGCCACCCACTGCCCGAGTAAACCAAGGGGCAGTGGTGGACGCCGCGAGCCCTGCTAAAAGACTTCTTTCACGCTTGCGCCGCTGCGGGCCTCGATGGCCTTGACGCTGGTGGCGAACGCCTTCCCCAACGAGCGCTTGCCGACGGTTCCGAGCACGCCCGCGAGTACCTTTCCTTTGAGGTTTTTGCCCTCGCGGACGATGACGACGTCGACGTCGGTCATTCCGTTGGACCGCCGCGTCAGGGTGTAGGTGTAGCCCGAGGCGCCGCCAAACATGTTGGAGTCGGTCGTCGTGAGCTTGACGTGGTTGGGATCGGACCAGTCGTAATGCAGGCTCTCCCAGATCCCGCCCGAGCCCTCGGTGACGTCGGCCTCGGTTGGGCCCTGGTGATGCACCTTGAGGTACGAATCGGCGCTGTTCGGGAAGAGCTTCGAGCGGCCCGGTCCGAAGTCGGTGAGCCCGGCAATGAACTGCTCGGGGGTTGAGCTGGTCGTCTGGTGGAAGTGAATCGTGGACATCGCGTCCTCCTTGCTGTGGGTGAGCTGATACTTCTGACCACCGTGAGCGCCCCGCGCGCGTTGCGAATTCCGGCAATTGGATCGGCAGCCAGTCCCAATTAATCGTGGTAGTGGCGGGGACAGCCTTAACATCAGGCGGTGGGACCCAAAGCCAGCGCACTAGGTGAGTACCTGCGCGCGCGGCGCGAGCAGGTTCGTCCCGAAGACGTCGGGTTGGCCGCTGGCGCGCGGCGGCGCGTCGCGGGTTTGCGCCGCGAGGAGCTGGCGACCCTGGCCGGTATCAGCTCGGCCTACTACCTGCGACTCGAGCAGGGCCGTGACACCCGCCCATCCGCACAAGTGGTGGACGCCCTCGCGCACGCTCTGCAGCTCGACGTCAAAGCGACGGAATATTTGCACCGGTTGGCCAGGGAGCCCGGCAGCCGCCGGCCGTACTCGGCTGGAGAGCCCGTTGCGAACGGGCTGGATCAACTGATCGATCAGTTTCCGATGCCGGCGATTGTGGCCAGCAGATGCCAGGACGTGCTGGCCGCGAATCCCTGTGCCCGAGCGCTGTCACCCGGCTTCACACCCGGGCAAAACTTTCTGCGCTGGCGCCTTCTCGACCCCGCCGCCCGCGAACTCTACGTCGATTGGGACGAGGCGACCGAAATAGCGGTGGGCGGGTTACGCGACGTCGTCGGCAGCGATATAAGTGATCCACGGTTGCGCGCGTTGATCGACGAGCTGTCAGCTGCCAGTCAGCGTTTCCGCGAGCTGTGGGCGCGCGCGGACGTCGGCTACCGCCCCGGCATCATCCACCTGCGTCACCCAAAAGTTGGCGAGCTTTATCTCCACCGCACCAGCCTCAATGTGCCCCGTCCGGGTGGACAGCACCTGCTGATTTTTTTCGCCGAGCCCGGCAGCGAGTCCGCCAAGGCGCTCGAGCAACTCCGGTCCCTGTCGGCCGCGCCTTCGCCTGATACGAAGTGACGTTATTGAGGAAGCTAGGGCCAAGCGCTTTGTTGCCCAGGGGTTGTTGCCGAATTTTACCCCAATCGACCTTTAGGGCATCGCCTCGGCCCACGCGATATGTCCCTCGAAGCCAAGCGTTCTCGCCATGTCGCGGTAGCGATCCCTGAAGTGCGTGTAAGCCGCGACATCGCCTTGAGCCCGCGCCAGTAAAGCCCGCGCCCGTTGCAGCCAGATCTCACGGATCGCCAGGCCCTCATCGGCTGGCGCAGCCGCTAACCGCTCGATTGCGGCCTCGGCTTCGGCCACGTCACGCTCGGTCCCGCGGTCGAGCAGTGTCTCCACCAGAACACCAGTCGCAACAACGCCCCACGACAGCAGTTGTCCATCATGGACGAGATGGTCGACGGCGGCGCCCATCAGCGGTATCGCCTGCTCGCGACCTTCACGGCGATCCGTCTCACGCGCCACGTACACGTCAAGCATCGGTAGATCGCATAAGAAGTGCCCCCCGCGCAGGAACACTTCGCGGACCGCCGCCAGCAGCTTCTGTCCGCGATCACGCTCGGCATCCGTATGGCGGTGCACCAGCGCGAGGCCCAAGGTCATCCAGGCGACACCCAACTGGAGGTTATCGCCGGATCGTTCGGCAATCGCTAGCGCATCCTCGATCTCGCGCACCGCGGAATCGTCGGGCAGCACCACGCCACCCGGTATCCCCGCGGAGTACACGTAGCTGACGACCGTGACGTAGGACAGGGAGTCGGCGCCGTGCGCCATGGCCAGGCCGCGCCTCTGGTCGTCTCGCCATCCGGGACGACCCAGGGTGTAACGGGCGATAGCCCGCTGCACGAAGGCGAGCGCTAAGGGAGACCCGAAAAGGAAGTTGCCCTTAGCGGGATCACCGTCGGCAAGGTCAATGACCCTCTGCGACAAGCGAAGCATCTCAGACCACTCGCCACTTGCCATCTTGGCGCGGATCGGCGTGAAAGACAGCCCCACCATCAAGGTTGGATCGCCGATGGACTCGATGAGGGTGATGGCTTCGGAAGCCAGCCGCGACGCCTCGCGCACCCGGTCCTGGAACGTGTGGTCCACCACCAGCCCCGCCATCGCGATGGCCAGTGACGCCTTGTCCCCGGCGGCGCTGCACAACTTCCGCATCTCATCGAAGCGGTCCTGGACGTTGTTTACATGCACCCGCCAGGCGATCCCGCACAACATGGTGCGAGGAGCAATGCACATAGCTGCCCGGTATGGCTCATCGGCGGGCAATGCGTCGGCGATCCTGGTGGCACTCTCCCAACTCAGCCGCGCCGCAGCGATGTCGCGGTAGGTCGCCCACCTTGCGGCGCGCATGTGCCAACCGTAGGCGTCGCGCAAGTCACCCGCGGCTTCGAGATGTTCGGCGATCAGCGCCGCGTTCTGGTCGGCCGATTCCGGCTCGCGGGCCTCGATAGCGGCGGCCAGACGCCGGTGCATCTGGGCGCGATCGGATTTCAGTTGTGAGTCGTAGGCCACGGTGCGGATCAGCGGGTGGTGGAAAGCGAACTCGTCGCCTGGTGTAAAGCGGACCTGATCGATCAGCGCGGCCCTCAGCAGCGCGTCGAGTACAGGGGCATTGCCCACAGCGGCGAGTAACTCGGGCGTGAAGTGCAAGCCGATCACCGCCGCGGCGTTCAGCGTCTGCTTGGCATCAGGATCCAGCCGGTCGATGCGCGCGGCGATGGTGGCGTACAAGGTGGCCGGAACGGTGACCTCGGCCAGAACTGTGCCGCAGGTGAAACCGCCGCGGTGCCCCTCGAGCACAGCGCGCTCGGCGAGCTCGCGCACCATCTCCTGCGCGAAAAACGGGTTCCCGCCCGCCCGTTCGGCAACGAGCGCTTTGATCCCGGCGACCGACGGATCGGTGCCCAACAACTCGTCGATCAGCGCCGCGATTTCCGAATCACTCAAGGGTGCCAGCGAGATCGTCTGCGAGCCAGGCACGTTCGCGAGTGCACCGGAGTACTCGGGGCGGTAGGTGATCAGCACCATCGACGGCGTTCGGGGTATGACGGTGAGGAACTCGGCCAGCATCGACTCGCTGACCTCATCGATCCAATGCGCATCCTCGATGACGAAGAGGACCGGTTGGGTGCGGGTCAACGACATAGAGTTGATGAGTGCGGTCAACCGTCGTCGCCGGGCGTCGGGATGGATCGTGGGAGGCAGCGTGTCGGGGTCTCGAATGCCCATCAGGTCATAGAGCAGCAGCACATCCTCCTCGGAGGCCTCGGGGATCCTGGCGCGCACCTTTGCGCGCGCCGCCTCATCGTCGAGCTCGGTTATTCGGACGGCTTCGCGCAAAAGCGCCGTCGCAACAAGAAAGGGGACATCGCTGGTGTGCGACTCGCAGAAAACTGAAAACACCTCAACACCACGACGACGGGCCATCGCGACCGCCTCATCAGCGAGTCGCGTCTTGCCGATGCCCGCCGGTCCGGCAACACAAACCACACATCCCCGCCCGCTCATCGATCGATCCAGCAGGCCTGTGATCGTTGCAACTTCGAGCTCTCGACCTACCAACGCGCCTTGCAGGGAGCGACTTCGTTGAGGCTCGTCCGCCATGCCAAGAAGACGACGGGCCGGCACCGGAACATCGCTGCCCTTGACATGGACCTCCTCGGCTTCGGCCAGCAGGGTGGCGTGCTGAACGAGTCGGGCGGTGGATTCGCTGAGCATCACCCCACCCGGCGGTGCCACAGATTCCATCCGTTGCGCCATCCCGACTTGCTCACCGATTGCGGTGTAGCCGAACGGTCCCGAACCGATTTCACCCGCGATCACCTGACCGGAGTTCAGTCCCACCCGCAACTGCAGCTCCACACCGTCGCGCTCTCGTACGTCGATAGCAAGCCGCTTGATCTCCTCCTGAAGGCCCAAGGCCGTTAGACAGGCGCGAACAGCGTGGTCCTCGATCGCTACCGGTGCGCCGAACACCGCCATGATCCCGTCGCCGGTGAACTTGTCCACCGTCCCCCCGTAGCGGCGCACGACCTTGGTGCAGCGGTCGACCAGTTCGGCCATGATTTCGCGCAACCGCTCCGCACCGACGGCCATGGCGATGTCCATGGAATGCACGACGTCGGCGAACAGCACCGACACTTGCTTGTACTCAGCATGGGCGTCGATCGCAGCAACCGGTGAGCCACATGCGTCACAGAACTGCGCAGTCTCACGGAGTTCGGTGCCGCACGTCCGGCACGCCGCTACGGCCGTCATCCGACCCTCCGCCAATCCTGACCCCCGGCAGGTGTCCTTATACAATAAGCCGTTGGGTGAACGTGGACAGGTCGGCGTTCTTGTGCAGGTATTGGCGCAGCAGCCAGTTGATGTTCTCGTTGGTACCGCGCTGCCATGGGTCTAAATGACGAGTCCGGCGGGTGCTGACGTCTACGGGGAGGAGCGACCTCGCCGACCGAACGACAGCAGGTGCATGAGTGCGACGACTGCGGCTCCGACGACCAATCCAATCACCGCGGACGCTCCGGTGTTGATCAACCAGGCCAGCACGCCGCCGGCGGACTCGACACCGTGGTGAACCTGATCCTCGACGTGGTGAACCAAGCCGTACGGAGTGTGCCAGCCGAGGTGGTCGCTGCCCGCTAGCAGGATGTGGCCGCCCACCCAGAGCATCGCCACCGTCCCGACCGCTGAGAGCGCTGAGAGCAGTTTGGGCATCCCGGCCACCAGACCCCGGCCGACCTTCTGCCCGATTCGGGATGCGGTCTGAGTGAGGTGCAGCCCGACGTCGTCCATCTTGACGACGACGGCGACGACGCCGTACACCACGGCGGTGAGGGCCAGGGCAACGACGATGAGGATGATGAGCCGCGGCACGAACGCCTGGTCGGCCACCTCGTTGAGGGCGATCACCATGATCTCGGCGGACAGGATCAAGTCGGTCCGGATCGCCCCGGTCACCACGTCATGCTCGGCGACCGGCGCGGCGTCGGCGTCATGACCGCGGATAGTGCCCCACACCTTGTCGGCGCCTTCGTAGCACAGGTATATGGCGCCGAGCATCAGGATCGGGGTCACCAGCCACGGCGCGAACTGACTGAGGAGCATTGCGGCGGGCAGGATCAACAGCAGCTTGTTGCGCAGGGATCCGATCGCGATGCGTTTGATGATGGGCAACTCGCGCTCGGCAGCGATCCCGTGGACGTATTGCGGTGTCACCGCGGTGTCATCAATGACCACTGCGGCGGCCTTGGCGGTCGTGCGGCCGGTGGCGGCGGCCAGTCGTGCGAGAACCGCGACGTCGTCGAGGAGTCCGAAAAGACCCGCACTCATCGCGTGTCCACCATTGCATCGCAGGGTACCCTCTGGTGCCCTCAACTATCCTCGTCGGATCGAGGATGCACCGCTCGCACAAGCCTTACGCCAGTTGCGCTATCCCGGTTCGTTCGCCCGCGTTTCAGCGGCCCGTCGGCGGCGTCCTTCTGAACCGACGCGATGCCTTTCTCGGCGCTCGCCTCGGATTCGTAAGCCTCACCTGTAGCGATGATTTCGCCGTTGCCGGCTTTGAGTCGGAACCGGAAGTCGACCCCTGAGGGCTTGCATCAGCGTGAACCTAACCGGCTTTGTGCGCGGTCAGCAGATAGGCCGGGAACATCATGCGGCCCTTCTCGTCAAAATCGTGGGACGGCATCGAAACACCAGGAATCTGAGGCACATTGACATGGATGAACGCGAGCCGGATCTCATCGATGGTCCAGTTTTTCGACACCGCTTCGCGGAGTTCGTCCTCAGTCACCTCATTGGGCTTAGTGAGGGTGTCCATGTCCGGCGGGAATGCGCCCTTGGCGAACACCAGGACGAAGTACGAAGCGCCCGGCGCGGCGGCGCGGTGCACCGAGCGCAGGTAGCCGTCGCGCCCCTCAACTGGCAGCGAATGGAACAGTGTGCTGTCGACGACGGTGTTGAAGGTTCCGTCAAAGCCGGTGAACGAGGTGATGTCGTCCTGGACGAAGATGGCGTTCGACAGTCCACGGTCTTGCGCTGCCTTAGTGGCCGCGGCGATGGCCGTCGGGGTGAGGTCGATACCGACCACGGTGTAGCCGTCGGCGGCCAGCGCGAGCGACAGTTCGGCGAGTCCGCAGCCGGCGTCGAGCACATCACTGCGGAACTTGCCTGCGTTTATCAGCGTTGCCAGCTCGGGCTGCGGCTCACCGATATTCCACGGCGGCGGCCCGTCGAAGTCGCCTTCCTCGCGGTAGGCACTGTCCCAATTCATCACGTTAGATGACATGCGACCCACGCTACGTGGCGCGGAACTTGCTGCGAAACAAACTGGCGTAGCCGCAGACGCAGCAGCATCCTGACGCCCGATCCACTAGTACAAAGATTCGGCCCGCCACCCAAGCAGGATGACGGGCGGTGACCGGTCAGGGTAGGTCGGTCCCATCCCCCGAGGCTTCTTCGTCTGTAGAGCAAATCGAATCGGTGGGGTAGCACATCCGCAGCCTGTCAGGCCAGTCAGGACGATAACCTTCGATCCACACCACACAGTTGGGAGGACCGAGGGTGGCGAAACGGGCAGTGAAGACACCTAGGTGAGAGAAATGCTCGTCGAAAACACCCTGGAAGGAAGACCAATGAATCACGATCAGATGGTCGAGTTATGGGAACGACACACGGCATATGAATTTGCGCTTAAGGACGCGAACCTTGCGGTCTCCACCATGGTTGATGACGCGAGCGTCATGCACCTACCGACCATGAGTGGCGGCTTAGGGAAGGAGACCCTGCGGCACTACTACGCCGACGTGTTCATCCCCGGCATTCCAGCCGACACCACGATCGAGCCGATCGCCCGGTCGGTGGGTGACAGCCTGCTCGTCGACGAGTTCATTATGCAAACGACCCATGACCAAGACATCCCGTTCCTGTTGCCAGGGCTGGCGCCGACCGACAAAACGGTGGAAGTACCCACCGTCGTCGTCGTGAAGTTCCGTGGTGACCTGATGGAAAGCGAACGGATCTACTGGGACCAGGCCACGGTGCTGAGCCAGCTAGGCCTGATCGACCCGAGTCTGCCCTTCGCCGACGTCACCGAGATAGGCCGATTTCTGCGGGACAACGTCTAGCGGCGAACACTCTTGCTTAACGAAGGGCACCAAAGAAGGCGATTGCTTGGTCGTTGACGTCCGCTCTGCGGCGATCCGCGCTTGGGTAGCCGCGATGATGGCGGAGGGTGCCGGGACACCGATTATCGAGAACGCTTTCGGCGTCCTCCGTCAATCGCCGGCAGTTCAGCGAATGCTTGGCCACGCCAAAGCGTCGATGACGCTCGATACCTACGCCGATCTCTTCGACGCGGATTTGGACGGTGTGGCGGACCGTTTAGACGCAGCGATCCAAGCTACTGCGGACGCTCTGCGGACGGCTTCCGAAGCCTAATTGACGGCATGGCCCCTGACCTGCCGAAACCTTGTGGAGCTAAGGGTGTGTGGAGCTAAGGGGATTCGAACCCCTGACCTGACCAGGCAATATGGCCTTTCAACTGCGGTTTCGTTACGTCTCGTTCCGGTTCGGTCCCGCTCGTTACCTGCGGTTTCGTTTTGGGATCCTGACGGCGTCAAGAGCTCTACGAGAAACCACCTCGTCAACGAAGTCACGGACACGGCCCGATTGGGGACGTGCTGTGCAGTTCATGAGTTGAAACGAATCCTCGGTGTCGTATGCGAGCGTGAGGCCGGTTCGTTCGAGAGCATCGAAGTTCCTCACCGGGGCTCCTTGTTACCGCACAATCGGATCGAGCCTGCGTGATGAGCGCACTTACTGCCGGTTTTCACGTTTCTGGCTGAGCGAATAGCGCGTCGATCCCGCGACCGCTCTGAACCAACTGTTAACCTGCCGAGTCGCCGGTCGGTCGATACGGTTAGCGGTGATGAGTTTGTGCACGGGCCGGCGCGCCAAGCGCCGCGGAAAGCTGTTCGCATTCGCCGTGACAATGCTGCTGGTGTGCGGCTTGGCTTTCAGTGGACTGGTCCCGCCCGCGCGTGCCGACTGGAACCATTGCGCACCAAGCGGCTTGAGCAGCTCCATGGTCTTGCCGAAAGATCTGACCGAGCTCCCTCATCCGCACCGGGAGGACCCGGGCACCACAATCTCCGTCGAGTCGCTCAGCTCAGTGAACGTCGGCGCATTGGGCCTCGGTACGCCAGGCGTCCTGACGGTGGGCACGCTGTCGGATGCCCCGCCAAACGTCTGCATCAATCCGACCGGAGAGTTCACCGGCTTCGACAACCTGTTATTGCGCGCCATTGCCGACAAGCTGGGCCTGCGGCTTCGCTTCTTCGCCACCGACTTCTCCGGGCTGCTCGCCCAGGTGGCGTCCCGGCGCTTCGATGTCGGCTCGGCGTCGGTCTTAGCGACCGATGCGCGGCGGGAAACCGTCGGCTTCACCAACGGCTACGATTTCGGCTTCTACTCGCTCGTGGTCCCGCCCGGCTCACCGATCCACAAATTCGGTGACCTCGTGGCCGGCCAGCGCATCGGCGTGGTCCAAGGCACCGTCGAGGAGTCGTTCGTCGTCAAAACTTTGAACCTGCAACCGGTGAAGTATCCCGGCTTCGCGACCCTGTATGCCAGCCTCAAGGCGGGCCAGCTCGATGCGTGGGTAGCGCCCGGAACCCTGGCATCGACCGTGATACGACCGGGCGACCCGGCGGTGGTTGTCGCGAGCATCTTCGGCCAAGACAGTTTTATTGCCTATGCGGTCGCCAAAGAGAACAAGCCGCTGATCGATGCGCTCAACTCCGGGCTGGACGCCGTCATTGCCGACGGCACCTGGGCGAACCTGTACTGCCAGTGGGTGCCGCGGACACTGCCGCCTGGCTGGAAACCCGGGTCCAAATTCCTCCCCGCCCCAAAACTGCCGGACTTCGCCGCGATCGCCGCGCGTCAGGGTCGCGAGCCGGTGGGGCCGGCGCCGCCGAAGTCCGCCTTGGCCCAGTTGCGTGATTCTTTCTTCGACTGGGACATGTACCGACAGGCCATCCCCATTTTGTTGACGACGGGGCTGCCCAATACGTTGATCCTGACCAATAGCGCCATCGTTATCGGCTTGGTGCTTGGCATGGTCCTGGCAATGGCCGGGTTGTCACATTCACGCTGGCTGCGCTGGCCGGCACGCGCCTACACCGACGTCTTCCGCGGCCTTCCCGAGGTGGTGATCATCCTGATCATCGGGCTGGGCATCGGGCCGTTGGTGCGCGGGCTGACCCACAGCAACCCCTACCCGTTGGGCATTGCCGCATTAGGGTTGACGGCCGCCGCCTACATGGGCGAGATTCTGCGCTCAGGTATTCAAAGCGTCGACCCCGGCCAGCTGGAAGCCTCCCGTGCGCTCGGGTTCAGCTATCGGACTGCGATGCGGCTGGTGATAGTGCCGCAGGGAATACGGCGGGTACTGCCGGCACTGGTCAATCAGTTCATCGCGCTGTTGAAGGGCTCCGCACTGGTGTACTTCCTGGGCTTGGTCGCCCAACAGCGAGAGCTGTTTCAGGTGGGCCGCGACCTCAATGCGCAGACCGGCAACTTGTCGCCGTTAGTGGCCGCTGGTCTCTTCTACTTGATGTTGACCATTCCGTTGACGCATTTGGTGAACTACATCGACAACCGGCTTCGCCGTGGCCGTGCCGCCACTAAGCGAGAAAAGGATACCGAAGTGGTCGCGTCCACATTCGGCCAGGGGACCACGTGACCGCCGATGCCGCCGTGCGAGCCTCAGTATCGTTGGAAGCCAAGGATATTCACCAAACTCTCGGCGGGACGGAGGTGCTGTACGGCGTCGATATCCAGGCCCCCGCCGGCAGCACAGTGGCCGTGATCGGACCGTCTGGCTCGGGTAAGTCGACGCTACTGCGCAGCCTGAACCGACTGTATGAGATCGATAGCGGCGACATCCTGCTGGACGGCCGGTCGGTGTTGCGCGACGATCCCGACGAACTCCGCCAGCGCATCGGCATGGTGTTCCAGCACTACAACCTTTTCCCGCATCTCAGCGTCCTGAAGAATGTTGCGCTGGCGCCGCAAAAGTTACGACGACTGTCTCCCGACGCGGCCCGGGACCTCGCGCTGACTCAGCTGGACCGAGTTGGCCTGAAGCACAAGGCCGATGCCCGCCCCGCCATGCTGTCCGGTGGCCAACAACAACGCGTTGCGATTGCCCGCGCGCTGGCCATGGCTCCGCAGGTGATGTTCTTTGACGAGGCGACCGCGGCGCTGGATCCGGAAATGGTCAAGGGAGCCCTGAAACTTATCGCCGACCTCGGCGCCGGCGGCATGACGATGCTTGTCGTCACCCATGAAATGGGTTTTGCCCGGTCGGCATCCGATACCGTCGTTTTTATGGATCACGGCAAGGTCGTAGAATCCGGGCCTCCCGCCCAAATATTCGAAGCCGCGAAGACCGAGCGGCTACAGCGGTTCCTATCCCAAATGCTTTGACGGCATAAAATTGGTTTGCAATAGCCGCTTGAGGATCGACTTCCGACAATTTGTCGGCGATGTGGAATGACTGGCTTGCGCCGAATCCTCAAGCGGCTAGCGGTGTTTTGATGGCGAGATCGGTGAACAGCGTTTGCATATCGATGCGGATTTGTTCGTAGTCGCGGTCGACGCGTGTCCAGTGCGCGGGTTTGCGTCCCATCCGGGGGCTTCGCACCCCCGCGAGCTTGACCCGCCCGCCCGCGTCGATCCGCGACTGCGATCAGTAACTTAGCGACATGCCAGCACGCACGTGTGCTCTACGTCCCCGGGTGACCCTCCGCGGGTCATGACATCCCAGATCACGTGATGGCATTGACCGCAGCCCTCAACCACAACTTCCACGCTTCCGGAATGGGGATGTAGCCGTTGTCCGCCAGACCGCTTTGCCCGCCACCGATGGTGCTCTGCAGGAACGCCCTCACGGCCGCACCGACCTGCGGATCCGGATACTTCGAGCAGACGATCTCATAGGTCGCCAACACGATCGGGTAGGCGCCGGGCTGCGTCGGCTTATAGAACGACATCGTGTTGAGAATCAGGTCGTTGCCCTTTCCCGACACCCAGGCCCCGGCGATCGTCTTGCCGACCGAGTCGGTGCTGATCGTCACGGGGTCCGGAGCGGCCGACGTGATGATCTTGGCCATGCTCAGGTTCTTCGCCTGGGCGAACGACCATTCGTTGTAGGTGATGGCGCCGTCGGTGGCCTGGACGGCCGACGAGGTGCCGTCGTTGCCCTTGGCGCCCTCACCGACTCCGCCGTTGAACGTCTTTCCGGTGCCCTTACCCCACGCGCCGTTGGAGGCCGTGTCCAGATAGTGCTGGAAGTTATCCGAGGTCCCGGACAGGTCGCTGCGGAAGATCACGCGAATCGGCTCAGCGGGCAGCGCGGCGCCTTTATTCACCGCCTGGATCGCGGGATCGTTCCAGGTGGTGATGGCGCCGTTGAAGATTTTGGCCGCCGTCGGCGCATCCAGGACCAGCGAAGTCAGGCCCTTGACGTTGTAGGTGATGGCGATCGGGCCGAATACCACCGGCAGGTCCCACGCTCCCGAGCCGCAGCGCTGCTGGGCCGCCGCCTGCTCGTCGGGGGCCAGTGGTACGTCTGATCCACCGAAATCGGTTTGGTTGCCGGTGAATTCGCTAATTCCGGCGCCCGAACCATCGGGCGTGTAGTTCAACGTCTGACCGGGGCAAGCTTGTTCGAACGCTTTGACAAAGCGGGTCATCGCGTTGGCCTGCGCTGTCGACCCGCTGGCCTTCAGCGTCTCCGCCCCCCCGCAATTCACCGGCACCGGCAACGGGCTCGGCGTCGAACTTCCCTCAGCTGCTTTATTCGCGTTGTGGTCACCACCACACCCCGATAAGATCAGTGCACCGCTAGCCAGGACACTCAGCGTGGCGCCAAATCGGTTGAGCTTCAATTCAGTTCCTTACCCCAGGGATAAATCTGGGTCGCCGCCGTCCTGGCCGCATCGCGCGCCAATCAGCCATCTGTCGCAGTGATGACGCTAACAGCAGCAAGGTGAACGTTCGGTGAATTTTGTCCGTTGGTCGTGGCTGGACCATCCGGCACACAATCGCGACCTTTGGTCGCCGGTCTGGCATATTCCTGAAGCTCTGACCTGCGGAAACTCTGTGGAGCTAAGGGGATTCGAACCCCTGACCTACTCGATGCGAACGAGTATTCCTGGGCGTTTGTTTGCACCAAGCTGGGTTGGCCCCGCAAGGAAACCACTGGTCAGAACGTTGATTCTGTTGGTAGCCGGAAGCCGTCGCAAATTCTGCTGCGTACCCACTGCGTACCGCCACGCACCGGCCACGTCGCCAGCAACGGAGAGCAACCCTGTCGCCAACCTCGTCGACATCCAGGGGAGGTCCGCCCGGCCAGAGGTCGGCCAGCGTCCACGCGACCGCAAAGGTGACGAAATAGCAGAATTCGCTGACGCGGCCATGACCCATCACCGCCCGCCCCGCCATCCGCAGCACGGCAGCCCGCCAGCGCCATGGCAAAAAGGGCAATCAGCGCTGTCCCAAATACGCGGCTCAGCACAAGCATCTCGCATGCGTGCCCTGACCGCACACGCACTAGCGGTCCGTCACCGAGTTCCGCCGGCGCTGGGCGACGGGTTGCGAACACCCCGCCGCCTTTCGCCCTAGTTCTCTGTGAATTCGAGTAGCCGGCTACTCGTGTGGTGCGCCGTCGACGCTGCCACACTGTTGTCGTGACCAGTCCAAACTGGTCCAAAAAAGTTCACCAAAAACTGTCGGCCGGGAGCAGTTTTGCAAGTAAGCCCGGTCGACCGAAATCCCGACGCCTTCGACCGTCAAGGAGGAGAAATGGCTCAGCACGTGGTCATGACCGTCAGCGGAACCGGCGTCGATATGTGGGACCAGACCCCGCCCCAACCAGCTGCTGTCGCAAACGCTTTGCCTGGTGTAGCCAGCGGAAACAGCGGTCCATTCTTTTGGCAGCCCGTAGGAAATTATCCCGCCGCCCCTTTCCCAATGGGTCCGTCGGTCGAAGACGGTGTACAGGAACTAATCCGACTCGTCAATGTCGATTATCCGCCAGGAAATCCTATAGGGCAGGGCATAATTCTTTTGGGGTATAGCCAAGGTGCCATTGTCGTATCGCACTTCATGAGAGATCATGTGGTCAACCCGAGCGGGGCATGCCACGCCCGCTGGCCAGACATTGTAGCAGTGGCAACATGGGGAAACCCCTGCAGAACGCCCGGATATGCTTCTGGAAATGATTTCGCTGGCTGGCCAGATCCAGCAGAAGTAGACGGCGTGGTCACCGGCGGTATCGCTGGCCCTGATGACCTTAAGCCTTCGGTCTATGTGCCTGTAAGCAAAACGGTCAAGCACTATTGGGGAGAATTTGTCAACACAATTGGCGACGGAACTGACATTTACGCCGACTGTCCTGTAGGAAGCAATCCGTGGATAGCTGAAGCCGCACCCGGAGTGATCGAGACAAACATCTACAATATCGTCCAGGCCCCCACCGGGGCCGACATTTTCCAGATCATTCTGGAGGTCATTGGCGTAATCGCCACGGTTGGGCTTGAACTCATCCCAATCATCGAGGCCATTGTCAATGGCGGCTTGTTCTTGCAGGCCGGACCCAACGCCGCGCATTACACTTATGACATTGGCCCAATTACCAATTTCATTGCTTTGGCCGGATCTGAGACCCAACCGTACGTGAGCAGCGGAAACCTGACTTAGTTCAACTTTTCGACGCCGATTTGGACGATGTCGCGACCAACTTGGATGCGGCAATCCGATCTGCTGTGTACCCACTGCGTACCGGCAATGACAAAACCAAGGCGTAGCTAACCATGGTGGCATTGTCTGCCTTGGTATTTCCTGGTGGAGCTAAGGGGATTCGAACCCCTGACCTACTCGATGCGAACGAGTCGCGCTACCAACTGCGCCATAGCCCCTGATCGCTAGCAGGCTACCAGTCGCGACGTCCGTCGCCGAACCGTTACTGGCCGGCAGCTCGCGGCAGGTCCCGGTGCCAGCCGTAATCGCGCGCGTAGGGCGCGTAGTCAAGATGCTCGAAGGTCGGATCCTCGTCGTCGATCTCCAGGACCACGGCCCCCGGGCGCCGCAGTCGCGACGGGACCACGTCGAACTCGCGGTCGTAGGTGTTCTCCACGCCCAGCCGCGACCGCGCCATCCGCTGCATGCGGCGACGATGCACTCGCTCCTCAATCCGGGTCTGCCGGCGCAGATATCCCAGGTAGAGCACTGTCACCGCTGCGGTGGTGCCGCAGAACCACCACGCCGTTGGGGTCAGCAGGAACGCTGTCGCCGCCGATCCGACCAACGTCAGCGCCATCACCAACAGCACCCGCTTGCGGGCCGCGTACTTGCGGGCGATGACGGCAGCGGCGGTTTCCGGGTCGTATCGATGCCGCCGCGAGAAAGCGTGAGTGACGGTCGGGGGCGGTTCCTCGGCGACCGGTATCCCCGATGTGTCGTCGACGTATTCGTATTGATCGCCCTCGTCATCGCCCTCGTCCGCGTCCTCGGTGTCCTCGGTCTGGAACTCGGCGTCGGCGTCCTCGTCAACGACGGTCTCGACCTCGGCCACCGGCTGGGGTTGCTCGTCGGCCGCGGGCAGCGTGGCACCATCGGTCTCGACCACCTCGTCGTCCAGACCCTCCGGCTCGATCTCCTCGACCACCGCGGCAGCGACCGTGACGACTGTGACGCCCGTGTCGCGCGATAGCGGCATTTCCTCGGTGTCGTCCGACCCGAGGTCGTCCAGGTCCTCGTGTTCGTCCTCCTCGGGCTGCCAGTCAGGGTCACTACGATGCCCTGCTGCCGGTCCCCCGCGCTTGATCAGCCTTGCGGCCGCATCGCTGTTGAGCACGCGGGTCGCCAAGGCGACATCGCTGGTGCGCCGCACGGCGTCGCGCTTGCTGACCAACATCGGAACCAACACGAACAGCCAGAGCACCACGAGCGATATCCACAACAACGATTGCGGGATGCTTGGCATGGTGACCTGCTCCTTTCCCCGCCAGGCTAGGCCGGCAGCCGGCGCATCCGGTCGAGGCGCGCCCAGGACAATTACACACCTGTAATTTGCTCATGACAAGCACCACCAGTCACAAATGTCACATTTGCAACACGATCAAGCCCAGGTAGCGTGGCCGTCGCGCACCAGAGCCGACGTCACCGACCCGTAGACCTCTTCGGCCGTCAGACCCACCAACAGGTGATCCCGCCAGTCCCCGTCGACTTGGAGGTAACGCCGCAGCAGCCCCTCCTCGCGGAACCCGACCTTTGCCAGCACCGCTCGGCTCGCCGCATTCTCCGGTCGCACGGTCGCTTCCACGCGATGCAACATCACCGGACCGAAGCAGTGATCGAGGCCAAGCGCCAACGCTCCGGTGGCAACGCCGCCACCGGTGACCGAGCTGGACACCCAGTAGCCGATCCATGCCGATCGCAATGCCCCGTGAGTGACGTTGCCGATCGTCAGCTGTCCACAAAACTGGCCGCCCAGTTCGATCACATACGGCAGCATGCGACCCTTGCGAGCTTCCGACCGTAGACTCGAACACAAAGCTGGCCACGACGAAATCGTATGCCGCGCAGTCCAATCAGTCTCGGTGCTGGGCTCCCAAGGCTCCAGGTGGGCACGGTCGGCCAGCCGGGCGCGGCTCCACTGCGCGGCGTCGCGCATGCGCACCGGCCGCAACCGGATCACACCGGCGGAAACCCGCAGCGGTCCCACGACCATCGGCCAACCGGGATGCTGGGAGCTGGTGCGCCACGGGTTCACGAGCGGAGTCCACCGTATCGCTCAGCCACGCTGAGCCAGGAACGCGACGTCGACGATCTCGCCAATGCGGATCTGCTCGGCCTCACGGGAAATAACAACCAGACAGTTTGCCTCAGCCAGCGTTGCCAGCAAGTGCGACGAGGCGCCGGGCGCACCGCCCAGCGGCTGCACGAGGTATTCACCGGTGTCCTGATCGCGCATCAGCTGTCCGCGCAGAAAGCCCTTGCGGCCGGAAACCGATGTAATCGGTGACAGCGTGCGCGCCTGCACAATCCGGCGCATCGGCTGCCGCTTACCCAGCGACAACCGGATCAGCGGTCGAACCATCACCTCGAAGACCACCAACGCACTGACCGGATTCGCCGGCAACAGAAACGTCGGGACACCCTCGCGACCCAGTTGCCCGAAACCCTGCACGGATCCGGGATGCATTGCGACCCTGGTGACTTCCATCTCGCCGAGCCCGGAGAGCACCGAGCGCACGGCCTCGGCTGCTGCGCCGCCGACCGCGCCGGCGATCACCACGATCTCGGCACGGTTGATCTGACCCTCGACGACTTCACCGAGCTCTTTCGGGTCGTTGCTGACGATGCCGACCCGGTTCACCTCCGCGCCCGCGTCCCGGCCGGCGGCGGCCAGGGCATAGGAGTTGACGTCGTAGACCTGTCCGTTGCCCGGGGTGCGCGAGATATCAACCAGCTCACCACCGACGGCGAGCACCGACAGCCGCGGGCGCGGATGAACCAAAACCCGGTCGCGACCCACCGCGGCCAGCAGCCCGACTTGGGCCGCACCGATGATCGTCCCCGCCCGCACCGCGACATCGCCGGGCTGGACATCGTCGCCGGTGCGGCGCACGTAGGCACCCGAACGCACGCCGCGCAGCACCCGCACCCGCGACTGCCCGCCGTCGGTCCATCGCAACGGCAAGACAGCGTCGGCCAGTGTCGGCAGCGGGGCACCGGTCTCCACGCGTACGGCCTGCCCCGGCTGCAGCCTGCTGGGTGTACGCGTGCCGGCTTCGATGTCGCCCATCACCGGCAGCGTCACTCCGCCGGGCCCAGAGGGCGATTCCTCCGCCTCGCCCGGGACTGCGCGCAGATGCTCGTCGCCGGTTTGGACGCTGGACTCCTCGGCCGCACCGACGCCGAGCACGTCGACACTGCGGACCGCATAGCCGTCGATGGCGGCCTGGTCGAAACCGGGCAGCGGACGCTCGGTCACGACTTCTTCGGCGCACATCAGCCCTTGCGCCTCGGCAATGGCAACGCGAACGGGTCTCGGCGCCACCGCAGCGGCCGACACTCGCGCTTGTTGCTCCTCCACCGAACGCACAGCGCGCCTTTCTGCCGTCAACCCGTATCGGCACAACCGGACGGCGAAGACCGATCTGACTGCCGCTAGTCTTCGGCCAGACCCAATCGAGTCACCAGCCACCGCCGCAATTCCGGGCCGTAATCGTCACGGTCCAGTGCAAAGTCAACCGCAGCCTTGAGGTAGCCGCCGGGATTTCCCAAGTCGTGTCGGGAACCACGGTGCACGACAACGTGTACCGGGTGACCTTCGCGGATCAGCAACGCGATTGCATCGGTCAGCTGCATTTCACCGCCCGCGCCCCGATCGATGCGCCGTAACGCGTCAAAGATGGCGCGGTCGAGGACATATCGGCCGGCGGCCGCGTACATCGACGGAGCGTCTTCCTGCCGCGGCTTTTCCACCATGCCGTTGACCTTCAGCACGTCCTTGTTGGCACCGGGCACCGGCTCGACGTCGAAAACCCCGTAGGCGCTTATCTCTTCGGGAGAAACCTCGATCGCACACAGCACGGTGCCGCCGTACTCGGCGCGTACCTTCGACATCGTCTCCAGCACGCCGGTCGGCAGCACCAGGTCGTCGGGCAGCAACACCGATACCGCGTCTTCGTCGGCCGACAGCACCGGCTCCACGCAGCTGACGGCGTGTCCCAGCCCGAGTGGCTCGGCCTGCACGACGGACTCGACTTTGATCAGCCCCGGCGCGCGCCGCACCTTCGCCAGTATGGCCTTCTTGCCCCGCGCCTCCAGCGTGCCTTCGAGCACCAGGTCTTCGACGAAGTGCGCGACGACACCGTCCTTGCCCTCGGAGGTGATGATCACCAGTCGCTCGGCTCCGGCCTCGGCCGCTTCGGCGGCCACCAACTCGATGCCGGGCGTGTCGACCACCGGCAACAGTTCCTTGGGCACGGTTTTGGTCGCGGGGAGAAAACGCGTGCCCAAACCGGCGGCGGGAACGATCGCGGTTCGCGGAACCGGAACCTGTGAGGTCGACATCGTGCAAACCATAATCGCAGCAGATTCTCCCGGCCCGTGTAGCGGGGTAAAAGCCGGGGCTGTAATCGTTGTCCGTATGGCAACCGCGGGCAAGGCCGCATTGCGGGAACGGCTGCTGGCAGCCCGCCGCTCGGTCGCGGACGACGTCAGGGTCGGCGAGGCGCGGTCGCTGACCGAACACCTCGATGCCGCGGTGAGCAGCGGCAGCACGGTGTGCGCGTACGTGCCGGTGGGCGCCGAGCCGGGATCGCTCGAGATGCTGGATGTGTTGCTGCGACGAGCCGGGCGGGTGTTGCTGCCGGTCGCGCGTACCGCGGCCGACGGCTCGCCGGTGGCCCTGCAATGGGGTGAATACCGGCCGGGACGACTGGTGGCCGCGCAGTTCGGGCTGCTCGAACCGGCCGAGCCGTGGCTGCCGGCGACGACCGTGGCCGAGGCGAGCGTCGTGCTGGTTCCCGCGCTCGCCGTCGACCGCACCGGCGTGCGGCTGGGGCGCGGCCGCGGTTTCTACGACCGCACCCTGGTGCACCGGGATCCGCGGGCACGCCTGGTCGCCGTGATCCGCGATCAGGAGTTGGTCGACGAGTTACCGCAGGAGCCGCACGACGTGCCGATGACGCATGCGCTGACCCCCGGACGCGGCCTGATCGAGGTGGGCGGGGCCGCCGGTTAGCGCCGCGCTCAGCAGCCTCGCAGCACCTGCCGCATGGCGTCTTTCTCCCGGCCCGACACCCACAGCTGGTAGTCCGTCTTCACCTCGACCTGGCGGGCGACAAACGCGCACCGAAATGCCACGTTCGGCGGCAACCACGAGGCCGCGTCGCGAAACGCCTTGTCGAAGTTGACCCGACCGTCAACGGCCAGCAGGTTGCGCGGGTCGTTGGCGAAGTCGCGGCGGCGTTGGTCGTCCCACAACCGCGCACCCTTGTACCAGGCGTCCGACAGCGCCACCACATGGTCGATCTGCACGGCGGAAGAGGTGCCCGGGCCGCGCTCGAACACGATGGTCGCTCCGGTGTAGGGGTCGTGCAGGATGCCGTGCTGGGCAAAGCAGGTTCCCGGCCGCACCTGCAGGTCGGCCAGGTCGCGACGCAGGATGTCGTCCCGGGTGTTGCAGCCGTTGTGGCCGAACTCCACGTTGACGTCGTCGCTCCACGGCTCGCCGAACCGGGCACGGTCGAAGTCCTCGAAACGATCCCACCCCTTGACGGGCAGTGCCTCGAGCTCGCGCCGGGCCACGTCGTAGGCAGGTGTCGCGGGTTGGGTGGAGCCGGCGGATGACGCGGCGGTTTCCTGGCTTCGGACGTCGCGGACATAGATCCACCCGACACCGGCGGCGATCGCAAGGATGATCAGTAGCGCCAGGGTGTCCCGCCACCGGCTGTAGGTTCTCAGACGGGGTGTCATATGAAGTTGAAACTTCTTGGCCTTTGCGCTGCGACGCTAGGCGCTGCTGCGGCGATTGTGTCTTCTGCTGCGGTTGCCAGCGCTGATCCGCCAGACCCGGACAAGCCGGACATCACGAAGAGCTACTGCCCGGGTGGGCAATGGGGTTTTGGCAGTTTGGGAGTGTGCGACGGCGAGAAGTACCCCGACGGGTCCTACTGGCACCAGTGGATGAAGACATACATCGGCGGACCGAAATGGTATTACGACTGCGTCGGCGACAGCGGCAACAATACTTTCCCGGCACCGCCACCGCCTGGTGGCTGCGACGGGGCAATTCCGCCCGCGCCGCCTGCCCCGCCCGCAACCTGACCCCAACTGTCGATGGCCGCGAGCTGAGCACGACGCCAATTGACCGGTCACCGCGCCGGGCGGGAATGACACGCGCCACATAGCGGTTCTAGCACTTGAGACGGTAGAGTGCTAACTATTTAGACCATCACGGAGGTTTGTGTGCCGACTTATAGCTACGCGTGCACCGAGTGCGACAACCGCTTCGATGTTGTCCAGGCCTTCACCGACGATGCGCTGACCACATGCGAGCAGTGCTCCGGTCGGCTACGCAAACTGTTCGGCTCCGTCGGCGTGGTGTTCAAGGGCAGCGGTTTCTACCGCACCGACAGCCGTGAGTCCGCGAAGAGTTCGACCAACGGATCGGCCAAGTCGAGCTCGTCTTCGAGCACCGACGGGTCGAGCGGCGGCGACAAATCCGGCTCATCGGAAAAGTCGAGTACCGCTAGCGATAAGTCCGATTCGGCAAGCTCGAAGACCTCGAAGTCAGCGGCCGCCGCCGCAAGCTAGCCGGTTATCCACAAGCGGCTCGCCGGCGGGAGCGCGTAACACCCAGCCGCACTTACCGTTGTCGCGTGGGGGATTCCCTGAAATCGCTGAATCCATCGCTGCCGACTCGTATCTCGCAGTGGTTGCGCCCCGACTGGTCGCGGACCCTGCTGGCCCGGCGAATCGCCGCGGCCGGACTCGTCGTCCTTGCCGGCGTTGCGGCACTGCGGCCCAACCCCGACGGTGAGCGAACCCAGGTGGTGGTGGCGGCCCACGATCTCAGCCCCGGCGCGGCGCTGACCGCTGACGATCTCCGACTCGAAAATCGTTTAGTGCCAACGATTCCCGACGGGGCACAATCTGATCTCGACACGGTTGTCGGGTCCACGCTGGCCGGGCCGGCTCGGCGCGGTGAAGTGCTGACCGACGTCCGGCTGCTAGGCCGACGACTGGCCGAGTCAGCCGCCGGGCCAGACGCCCGGATCGTGCCCGTGCATCCGGTGGACGGCGCGCTGGTGGACCTGGTCCGGCCCGGCGATGTCGTCGATGTCGTTGCCGCGTCGGAGACCAGCAGCCAATCGACCGCGAAGGTCGCCAGCGTCATAGCCACGGGGGCGATCGTGGTCCTGGTCTCTGCGAAGCAGAAGGCTCAAAGCGCGACAAGCGACCGGGTGGTGCTGGTGGCGCTGCCGGTCGCCGCAGCCAACGCCGTGGCCGGCGCCGCATTGACGCAGACCATGACCCTCACCCTGCGTTAAGCGCGGGCGAAGCGTGTTTCAGGCGGCCGCCTGGTCGCTGGCACAGTATTTGCACTTGTGCGCGGCCTCGGGGATGTCGGAGCAGCATTCCGCGCATGCCTTCGTGGCCGGCTCGTCGCCGAACACGGTGACCCCACGGCGCTTCTGGATGTGCTTGTAGGGCAACACGATCACGAGGTAGATGGTGGTCATGAAGACAATAAAGTAGACAATTGCCCCGATGAACGCTCCCATGTCGACGAAAGTCTCCTTGTTGCCTGCATCGCCGAGCTGCCAGCCCAAACCGAAGGTGGTATGGGGCTGGGCCGCCGCCACCAACGGATTGATAACACTGTCGGTAAAGGCCTTGACCAAGTTGGAAAAGGCCAAGGCCACAACCAACCCGACAGCGACGGTGATCACGTCGCCCCGCATCACGAAATCCCTGAATCCTTTAAGCACGAAAGCCACCTCCATCGCCACGAATTACTAGGGCGACGCGAGATCGCCCGGAAAAACCGTATGCCCGTATGACGGAGATTGCGCGCTTTGCAGCGAATTGGTCATGCAAGGGCATTCATGCCGTGACATCGGCGAGTTGCGGTTTAACCGTGGTGCGGGGGTACGTTCTCCCTCAGCCACTGCTCGCGATCGTCAGAGTCGTGATCACGCTCGTCTGGCGACTCAAATGGATGGTCGTCGCCACCTCGTCCGGTCATGCCGGTGTCAAATCTCCAGGCTCGAGAGTTGGCCGATTATCCCGGCCGCCAGCGGATTCAACGTCGCCATGCCGTCGCGCACCGCGTACCGCGAACCGGCCAGGTTGACCACCAGGGTGCTGCCGGAGATCCCGGCCAACCCACGAGACAAGCCGGCGTCCATGATGCCCGACGACAAGCCGGACGCACGGATGGCTTCGGAGATGCCCAGCAGTTCGCGATCGAGAATATCCAAGGTGGCTTCCGGGGTAACGTCGCGCGGCGTCACGCCGGTGCCGCCGACCGATACCACTAGATCCACTCCCCCGATCACCGCGGTGTTCAGCGCGTTGCGGATCTCGACTTCGTCGGCGGCGACGGCCACCACGCCGTCGACGACGAACCCCGCCTCGGTGAGCAGCTCGGTGACCAATGGCCCGCTGTGGTCCTCATCGCCGTGCGCGGTCCGATCGTCGACGACGACGACGAGTGCCCTGCCGACCAGCTCGGGGTTCTGTTCCATGGTTGCAACCGTATATCTGTGGTCCGACCACGGCGCAGCCACTCTCATCACTGCTGCGCCTTGCCCAAAGTGACCTGCACGGTCTTGTTGTCGCCCGATGGATCCTTGAACGTAAGCGTCACTTTGTCGCCCGGCGCCTTGGATCGCACGGCGGCGACCAATGCGTCGGCGCTGTTGACCGGTCGGTCGTCGACCTTGGTCACCACGACTCCGCTGGGCAAGCCGGCGGCTGCCGCCGCTCCATTAGGTACCACCTCGACGACCTTGGCGCCGGGTGTGCCCTTGTCGTTGGTGACCTGAACGCCCAGTGACGCATGCGATGCCGTTCCGGTCTTGATCAACTCGTCGGCGATGCGCTTGGCCTGATCGACCGGAATCGCGAAGCCGAGTCCGATCGAACCGCTCTGTGCGTCGGCTGACTCGCCGCCCAGCGTGGCAATCGCCGAGTTGACGCCGACCAACTGTCCGCTCATGTTGACCAGCGCGCCGCCGGAGTTACCAGGGTTGATCGCGGCGTCGGTCTGAATCGCATCCAGAACGGTGTTCTGGTTACCGGTCTCGCCGGTCGTCGACACCGGCCGGTTGAGCGCGCTGACGATGCCGGTGGTAACCGTGCCCTCCAGGCCCAGCGGCGACCCGACCGCCATCACCGGCTGGCCGACACGCAAGTTCGCTGACGACCCAATGCTGATCGGCGTCAATCCCTTGATGCCTTGCACCCGAACGACTGCGATGTCGGTGGTGGGATCTGCGCCGACCACGGTGAATTCGGCATGGCGCCCGTCGGAGAAGGTCACCGTGGTCTTCGGTGTCGCCGGGCCGCGTTCGTTGTTTGGCTCCCGGGGGTCGCCCGGCTCCCCGGGATCCGGCTCCCCGGGGCCGCCCGGCTCCGGGCGGGGGCTGCGCTCGCGCGGCGCAGGGGGATGACCGGGATTGGCCGCAGTGGCGACGACGTGGTTGTTGGTCAGGATCAGCCCGTCCGAAGACAAGATGATGCCGGAGCCCTCCTCGGACTGACGCCCGAGATCGGTCTCGAGCATGACCACACTGGGCACCACCTTGGCGGCGACCTGTTCGACAGTGCCTACCGGCGCGTTCGCGGCGGGCACGCTGGGAGTCGCACCACCGAGGACCGACCCGTCGCTGGCGATCGGAAGCTGTCCGCTGTGCTCGATCACCGATGCCGCCGCACCGCCGATGCCGGCCGATACGACGGCGATCGCCAATGCGCCGACGGCCAATCCTCCTGCGCGCGAACGCTTTCGCGGCACGCCCAGTTGGGGTGGCGGCGGGCTGCCGGCCGGGCCGGCCTGACCGCCACCGAATGAACCGTACGGCTGCCGGTACTGCGGCTGCTGCCCGTAGCGCCAGTCGTAGTGCGGAGGATATGTTTGCTGCTGCCCATGGCCGGAATAGCCTGGGGCCCCACGCTGATCGGAGCCCGGGTGGTACCCGGGCTGCTGCGGCGGTGGCGAATACCTCGGGTGATTCGTCATGTCGCTAGGTCGCTCTTTCCTTGAACGGTCGGTTCAGACTCAACAGTCACTGGATCACTACCCTGCCTGCGTTGTCTGAGAATCGACTGAAATAACGTTCGCTGGACGTAATGAGTTCCCCGGATTTGACGATGCGTTAACATCCGCCGCAATTTCCTCAGGGGTCGGGAACTCCGAAGTCGGGATCGGCCGCCCGGGCAGCAACACATAGATCGACGTGCCCGGCGGCTGGCCACCCGGAACGGTGTCTTCGACGCGCAGCGCGCCGCCGTGATTGAGCACGACCTGTTTCACGATCGCCAGCCCAAGACCCGAGCCGGGCATCGCTCGCGCGGTGGTCGAGCGGAAGAACCGCTCGAACACCAACGCACGCTCGGCCGTCGGAATCCCCGGCCCGTGGTCGGACACCACCAACTCGGCGTGCGTAGGGTTCAGCTGCCGGAGGCTGATACCGACGGTCTCCCCTGACGGACTCCACTTGGCGGCATTGTCCATCAGGTTCAGCACCGCGCGCGACAGGCCAGCGGAGTCGCCGTAGACCTGCCAGGGCGTCACGTTTACATCGAACTCAATGTCGTTGCGGCGACGACGGACTCGCTCCAGGGAACGGTCGATGACCTCGACGATGTCGACCGGCTCCTGCACCACTTCGCCGGCGTCATCTCGGGTGAGATCCACCAAATCGCCTACCAGCGTGGACAATTCCTCAATTTGCGCGATCACATCGGTACGCAGGTCGGCCATTTCCTGTTCGGGTATTGGCGGCGCGCCCGGCTCCGTTGACGCCATCAGCAGTTCGACGTTGGTGCGCAGCGACGTCAGCGGGGTGCGCAGTTCGTGACCGGCATCGGCGACCAGCCGGGTCTGGCGTTCCCGAGATTCGGCCAAGGCTCGCAGCATCAGATTGAACGCCTCGGTCAGCCGGGCCAGCTCGTCGCTCCCGAACACCGGGATGGGCCGCAGATCATCGGTGCGCGCCACCCGCTCAGCGGCCTCGGTCAGCCGGGCCACTGGACGTAGCCCGGCCTGAGTGACCATTCCACCGGCGACCGCGGCCACGCCGACACCGACCCCGCCGACGATCAGCAGCACCCAACGCAGCTTCGTCATCACCGCGTCGGTCGGCGCCAGGCTCTTGGAGATCAGCAGCGAGCTACCGTTCGGCAGGTGAACCGCCAGCACCCGCTGACCGGCCGCCGTGCGCCGCGACATGAACAGGTCACCGCGGATAACCGCCTTCTCCGGCGGTCCGACCGGCAGCGTCTGGCCCTCCTGGTTAGCGGTGAAGATGGAGCGGCCGGGATTCACCAGCATCGCATTGACATCCGAATATGCGGTGCCCTCAATGGCTTTCGCGGGATCGGCCGCCAACGACCCGCTGGCGATCAATAGCTGAGCCCTGCTTTGCAGCTGGTTGTCGATGTCCTTGTAGAGCGCCGCGGAGATGACCGCGTACACGGCGACGGCCATCAGCACGACTACCATCGCCACCATCGACATCGCCAGCACCATGACCCGCCAGCGCAGCGACAACGAAGTGCTGGCTCGCAGCTGCGCTCGACTTCGCCGGCGGACCGGTATTTTTAGGGGCATCAGGGAGGTGTTTCGCGAAGCACGTAACCCACTCCTCGCACGGTGTGGATCAATCGTGGCTCGCCATTTGCTTCGGTCTTGCGACGCAGGTATCCGACGTACACTTCCAGCGCGTTGCCCGAAGTGGGAAAGTCGAAGCCCCACACCTCCTCGAGAATCCGGCTGCGGGTCAATACCCGTCGCGGATTGGCGATCAACATCTCCAGCAGAGCGAACTCCGTGCGGGTGAGGCTGATCTGGCGTTGCCCACGAGTGACTTCACGGGTCACCGAATCGAGGGTGAGGTCCGCGAACGTCATGGCCACGGATTCGCCCGAGTCATCGATCTTGGTTCGGCGCAGCAGGGCCCGCAGCCGGGCCAGCAACTCTTCGAGCGCGAACGGCTTGGGCAGATAGTCGTCGGCGCCGGCGTCGAGGCCGGCGACCCGCTCGGAGACCGTGTCGCGGGCGGTCAGCACCAGGATCGGCAGGTCGTCTCCGGTGCTGCGTAGCTGACGGCATACCTCCAGTCCGTCCAGCCGCGGCATCATCACGTCGAGGACGAGCCCGTCGGGCCGGTCCGCAGCGATCATCTCGAGCGCCTCGACGCCGTCTTCCGCCAATGCCACCGAGTAGCCATTGAAGGAAAGCGATCGGCGCAGTGACTCACGCACCGCTCGATCGTCGTCAACGATAAGAATTCGCACGGCCACCAGTTTCATCCAATCGCCTGAGAGCGCGCTGAGAGGCGCAGGGGCTAATTGCCCAGCTCTTCAGTGGGCTGCGGCGCGTCCCGCGTCGTTGCTGGGCGGCAAGGCTCATGGCGAAAAAGTTAGCGGCGATCCAGGTTAATCAGTCCGAGGCGCGCCGCCTTGAGCAACCGGCGCGGCACCTTGTGCAACTGGCCGGCTACCGTCACACCGACGAGTTCGGGCTTGTCAGCCTTCCACTGCGCGCGCCGACTCCGGGTGTTCGCGCGCGACATCCTGCGCTTTGGCACAGCCATAATCGGGCCTTACTACTGGTAGGGGGGTCGCCGCGCAAGCAGCCTCGACGGCGCGGTTACAACCAATATGCGACCAATAATAGTCGGTGACCTGCTGCTGACAAAAATCGGCACCCATCGCGTCGGCGCCCAGGGGGGAGCATCCTTGACGTGACACCCGCGGTACCCGCTAACCTACCGGTTGGTTGGCAACGTGCGGGATGTCGGCTGGAGGGAGGACGACTGGCATGCCGTCCGCGGTCCGGATTGGGAACTGCTCGGGGTTCTACGGCGACCGGCACTCCGCGATGCGCGAGATGCTCACCGGCGGCGATCTGGATTACCTCACCGGTGACTACCTGGCCGAACTGACCATGCTGATTCTCGGCCGCGACCGGATGAAGCACCCCGACCGCGGCTACGCCAAGACCTTCCTGACCCAACTCGAGGAGTGCCTGGGGCTGGCGCACGACCGCGGGGTACGCATCGTCGCCAACGCCGGTGGCCTGAACCCCGCCGGCCTCGCTGACGCGGTACGCGCCCTGGCTCAGCGCTTGGGCGTGCCGGTCCGGGTCGCTCACGTCGCCGGTGACGACCTCGCGCCCCGCGCCGAGGAACTGGGGCTGGGCACACCGCTGACGGCCAACGCCTATCTGGGTGCCTGGGGCATCGTCGACTGCCTCAACAGTGGCGCCGACGTCGTCGTGACCGGCCGGGTGACCGACGCGTCGGTGACCGTCGGGCCGGCGGCCGCGCACTTCGGCTGGGGCCGCACCGACTATCACCAGCTCGCCGGCGCCGTGGTCGCCGGGCACGTAACCGAATGCGGCATTCAGGCCACCGGCGGAAATTTCTCGTTTTTCACAGAAATCCCCGATCTGACCTATGCCGGTTTCCCGCTGGCCGAGATCCACGCCGACGGCTCCGCGGTGATCACCAAGCACCCGGGCACCGGCGGGCTGGTCAGCGTCGACACCGTCACCGCGCAACTGCTCTACGAGGTCACCGGCGCCCGCTACGCCAACCCGGACGTCACCGCCAGGATGGACACCATCGAACTGTCCGCCGACGGCGCCGACCGGGTCCGGATCAGCGGGGTGGCCGGCGAACCACCGCCGCCCACGCTGAAGGTCTCGCTCAACAGCATCGGCGGCTTCCGCAACGCGATGACGTTCGTGCTGACCGGCCTGGACATCGAAGAGAAGGCCGCGTTGGTGCGTCGCCAACTGGATGCTTTGCTCATTGACAAGCCCGCCGTCAAACCCGCGGAGTTGGAGTGGACGCTGGCCCGCACCGACCACGCGGACGCCGACACCGAAGAAGCGGCCAGCGCTTTGCTTCGCTGCGTGGTCCGCGACCCGGACCCGGCGAATGTCGGACGCCAGTTTTCTTCGGCCGCAGTGGAATTGGCACTGGCCAGCTATCCGGGCTTTACCGTCACCGCGCCGCCCGGCGACGGGCAGGTGTACGGGGTGTACACGCCGGGCTTTGTCGACTCCGCCAAGGTGCCGCACACCGCTGTACACGCCGATGGCCGCAGCGTCGAGATTCCTTGTGCCACCGATACTCTCGAGTTGGTGCCGGCCGATCCGCCGCCGCTGCCCGAGCCGCTGCCGGCCGGGCCGACCCGGCGCGTGCCGCTGGGCCGGATCGCCGGGGCCCGCAGCGGCGACAAGGGCGGCTCGGCCAATGTCGGCGTGTGGGTGCGCACCGAGGAGCAGTGGCGCTGGCTGGCCAACACACTGACCGTCGGGCTGCTCAAGGAGTTGCTGCCCGAGACAGCCGACCTTCCGGTCACCCGCCATCTGCTGCCCAACCTGCGCGCGGTCAACTTCGTCGTCGACGACATCCTCGGCCAGGGCGTCGCCTACCAGGCGCGATTCGACCCGCAGGCCAAGGGGCTGGGTGAATGGTTGCGCAGTCGCTATGTCGACATTCCGGAAAGGCTGCTGTGAACATCTGGGACACGCCCGAGCGCGATCAGCTCCGCAAGACCACGCGCTCATTCGCCGAGCGCGAGATCTTGCCGCACGTCGACGAGTGGGAGCGCATCGGTGAGTTGCCGCGCGAGCTGCACCGCCGTGCCGGGCAAGCCGGACTGCTCGGCGCGAACTTTCCCGAGGCGGTCGGCGGTGGCGGGGGTGACGGTGCCGACGCGGTGATCATCTGCGAAGAGCTACATCAGGCCGGCGTGCCCGGTGGCGTGTTCGCGTCGCTGTTCACCTGCGGCATCGCGGTGCCGCACATGATCGCGTCCGGCGATGCCCGGCTGATCGACGAGTTCGTCCGCCCGACGTTGGCCGGTGAGCTGATCGGCGCACTGGCCATCACCGAGCCCGGCGGGGGCTCCGACGTCGGCCACTTGCGGACCGCCGCGGTCCGTGACGGCGACCACTACATCGTCAACGGCGCCAAGACCTACATCACCTCTGCGGTGCGTGCCGACTACGTCGTCACCGCGGTGCGCACGGGTGGCCCTGGTGCGGCCGGGGTTTCGTTGTTGGCGATCGAGAAAGGCACGCCCGGCTTCGAGGTCACCCGCAAGCTGGACAAGATGGGTTGGCGGTCCTCGGACACCGCCGAGCTGTCCTACACCGATGCGCGGGTACCCGCGGCCAACCTCGTCGGCGTCGAGAACACCGGCTTCGCCCAGATCGCCCAAGCTTTCGTCTCCGAGCGGATCGCCCTTGCCACGCAAGCGTATTCGAGCGCACAGCGGTGCCTGGACATCACCGCGCAGTGGTGCCGCGACCGGGAGACATTCGGCCGTCCGCTGATATCCCGGCAGTCGGTGCAGAACACGCTCGCCGAGATGGCCCGTCGCATCGATGTCGCCCGCGTCTACTCGCACAATGTGGTCGAGCGGCAACTGGCCGGCGAGACCAACCTCATCGCGCAGGTGTGTTTCGCGAAGAACACCGCCGTCGAGGCGGGCGAGTGGGTGGCCAACCAGGCCGTCCAGCTGTTCGGCGGGATGGGTTACATGGCCGAATCCGAAATCGAACGCCAATACCGGGACATGCGAATCCTCGGTATCGGCGGCGGCACTACCGAAATCCTCACCGCACTCGCCGCCAAACTCCTTGGGTATCAATCATGACCGTCCTGCAATCCACGCTCGACCCGAAGGCCGCCGCCTACACCGACGCCGCGTCGGCCGCGACCTCGCGGCTCGAGGAGATCGACGCCGAATTCGCCAAAGCGCTCGGGGGCGGCGGTCCCAAGTATGTCGAGCGGCACCACGCGCGCGGCAAGCTAACGGCGCGGGAACGCATCGAGCTGCTCGTGGATCCAGACTCGCCGTTTCTGGAACTGAGCCCGCTGGCGGCCTATGGCAGCGCCTTCCAGATCGGCGCCAGTACGGTCACCGGAATCGGCGTCGTCGAAGGTGTCGAATGCATGATCGTTGCCAACGACCCCACCGTCAAAGGCGGCACCAGCAATCCGTGGACCCTGAAGAAGATCTTGCGGGCCAACCAGATCGCCTTCGAGAACCGGCTTCCCGTGCTATCGCTGGTGGAATCCGGCGGCGCGGATCTACCTACGCAGAAGGAAATCTTCATCCCGGGTGGACGGATGTTCCGCGACCTGACCCGGCTGTCGGCTGCCGGGATTCCCACTATCGCTTTGGTGTTCGGTAACTCCACCGCTGGGGGAGCCTATGTGCCCGGGATGTCCGACCACGTCGTGATGATCAAAGAGCGCTCGAAGGTATTCCTGGCCGGCCCGCCGCTGGTGAAGATGGCGACCGGCGAGGAGTCCGACGATGAATCGCTGGGTGGCGCCGAAATGCACGCCCGCATATCGGGTTTGGGCGACTACTTCGCCGTGGACGAACTCGACGCAATCCGCATCGGGCGTCGCATCGTGGCACGGCTGAACTGGGTCAAACACGGGCCGGCACCGGGACCGGTGAGCGCGCCGCTGTTCGATGCCGAAGAACTGATCGGCATCGTTCCCTCCGATCTGCGTATCCCGTTCGACCCGCGGGATGTGATCGCCCGCATCGTCGACGGTTCCGAATTCGATGAATTCAAAGCGATGTACGGCTCGTCGCTGGTCACCGGGTGGGCCCGGTTGCACGGCTACCCGCTGGGGATCCTGGCCAACGCCCGCGGCGTCCTCTTCAGCGAGGAATCGCAGAAGGCCACCCAATTCATCCAGCTGGCCAACCGGTCTAACACGCCACTGTTGTTCTTGCACAACACCACCGGATACATGGTGGGCAAGGACTACGAAGAGGGCGGCATGATCAAACACGGATCGATGATGATCAACGCCGTCTCCAACTCCACGGTGCCCCACATCTCGCTGCTGATCGGCGCGTCGTACGGCGCCGGCCACTACGGCATGTGCGGGCGAGCCTACGACCCGCGATTCCTGTTCGCCTGGCCCAGCGCCAAGGCCGCCGTGATGGGCGGCGCCCAGCTGGCCGGGGTGTTGTCGATCGTGAGCCGGGCCGCCGCCGAGGCACGCGGTCAACAGGTCGACGAGGAAGCCGATGCCGCGATGCGGGCCGCCGTCGAAGGCCAGATCGAGGCCGAGTCGCTACCGATGGTGCTGTCCGGGATGCTCTACGACGACGGGGTGATCGACCCGCGCGATACCCGCACCGTACTGGGAATGTGTTTGTCCGCCATCGCCAATGGCCCGATCAAGGGGACGTCGAACTTCGGCGTATTCCGGATGTGACGTTCATGGGAATCACGCGAGTTCTGGTTGCCAACCGCGGCGAGATCGCCCGGCGGGTGTTCGCCACCTGCCGCCGGCTGGGACTGGGCACCGTTGCCGTCTACACCGATCCCGACGCCGGGTCGCCGCACGTCGCCGAGGCCGACGCCCGTGTCCGGCTGCCGCGGACCAACGACTATCTCAACGCCGAGGCGATCATCGCTGCGGCCCGAGCGGCCGGTGCCGACGCGGTGCACCCCGGCTATGGATTCCTTTCGGAGAACGCCGAATTCGCGGCCGCGGTGCAAAACGCGGGCCTGGTTTGGGTCGGGCCGCCGGTGGACGCGGTGCGGGCAATGGGCTCCAAGATCGAATCGAAGAAGATGATGGCTGCCGCCGGCGTGCCGGTGCTCGACGAGCTCGACCCCGACACGGTCACCGAAGGCCAGTTGCCGGTGCTGGTCAAGGCGTCCGCGGGCGGTGGCGGTCGCGGAATGCGGGTGGTACGCGAATTATCCACTCTGCCTGGTGAAGTCGCCGCGGCCCGGCGTGAGGCGCAGTCCGCGTTCGGCGATCCGACGGTGTTCTGCGAGCGCTACCTGCCCACCGGCCACCACGTCGAGGTGCAGGTGATGGCCGATACCCACGGCACCGTGTGGGCGGTCGGCGAGCGGGAATGCTCGATTCAGCGCCGCCACCAAAAGATCATCGAAGAAGCGCCGTCGCCGTTGGTCGAGCGCACACCGGGCATGCGGGCCAAGCTGTTCGACGCGGCCCGGCTGGCCGCCGGCGCGATCGGCTACACCGGCGCCGGGACGGTGGAATTCCTCGCCGACCCCTCTTCCAGCCACGGGGCGTTCTTCTTTCTCGAAATGAACACCCGGCTGCAGGTCGAACACCCGGTCACCGAGGAGACCACCGGCCTCGATCTCGTCGAGCTGCAGCTCGCGGTGGCTGACGGCGGCCAGCTTGGCGCCGAACCCCCTGCGGCTCAGGGGCATTCGATCGAAGCCCGCCTCTATGCCGAAGATCCCGCGCGCGGCTGGCAGCCGCAGGCCGGCGTGGTCGACACATTCGACGTACCGGCCGTTCGGTCCGAGTTCTCGTCGCTGGGACAGCGGACCGGCATTCGGCTGGATTCGGGCATCGTCGACGGGTTCGCGGTGTCGATCCATTACGACCCGATGCTCGCCAAGGTGATCTCGTACGCTCCGACCCGCCGGCAATCGGCGTTAGTACTTGCCGACGCGCTGGCCAGAACGCACCTGCACGGCTTGCGCACCAACCGCGAGCTGCTGGTCAACGTGCTGCGCCATCCGGCCTTCCTCGACGGCGCCACCGACACCGCGTTCTTCGACACCCACGGCTTGGCAGAACTGTCCGCTCCGCTGGCCGACGCCGCCACCATCCGACTGTCGGCGATCGCCGCTGCGCTCGCCGACGCCGCGCACAATCGCACCACCGCCACCGTCCTCGGCTCGATCCCCAGCGGATGGCGCAACCTCGCGTCGGGATACCAAGTCAAGACCTACCGCGATGACGCCGACAGCGAGCACACAATCCAATACCGCCACACCAGAACGGGATTGGTCCTGGCCGACGACGAGCCGGCGCAGCTGGTCTCGGCGACCCCAGACGAAGTCGTGTTAGCCGACGGAAGCGGGGTGGCTCGCAGTTTCGCGGTCGCGCGCTACGGCCAAGACATCTATGTCGACTCGGCGCGCGGCCCCGTGCACCTGGTCGCGCTGCCGCGCTTCCCCGAGCCGGGCTCGGCCGTCGAGAAGGGCTCGCTGGTAGCACCCATGCCCGGCAACGTCATCCGGCTCGGCGCCGCGGTCGGCGATGCCGTCACGGCCGACCAGCCGCTGATCTGGCTGGAAGCGATGAAGATGGAGCACACCATCACCGCCCCGACCGACGGTGTGCTCGCCGAGCTCAATGTGAACACCGGCCAGCAAGTCGAAGTGGGCGCCGTCCTGGCAAGGGTGGAGTCGCCCGAAAGCGCTCGAGAAGGAGATTCGCAATGATCGACACCAGCTTTATCGAAAACGAGGAGCGCCAGGCGCTGCGTAAGTCCGTGTCCGCGTGGGCGTCCAACTACGGCAGCGAGTACTACCTGAAGAAAGCCCGCGCGCATGAGCACACCGACGAACTATGGCAGGAGGCAGGCAAACTCGGCTTCCTCGGCGTGAATCTCCCGGAGGAGTACGGCGGCGGCGGAGCCGGGATGTACGAGCTGTCGCTGGTGATGGAGGAGATGGCGGCCGCGGGCAGCGCGCTGTTGCTGATGGTGGTCTCGCCCGCCATCAACGGCACGATCATCAGCAAGTTCGGCACCGACGAGCAGAAGAAGCGCTGGATTCCCGGCATCGCCGACGGCTCGCTGACGATGGCATTCGCGATCACCGAGCCGGACGCCGGATCGAACTCGCACAAGATCACCACCACCGCGCGTCGCGACGGCGCCGACTGGATCCTCAAGGGCCAGAAGGTTTACATTTCCGGCATCGACCAGGCCCAGGCGGTGCTGGTCGTCGCCCGCAGCGAAGAGGCCAAGACCGGCAAGCTGCGCCCGGCGCTGTTCGTGGTGCCCACCGATGCACCCGGCTTTACTTGCACCCCAATCGAAATGGAACTGATCAGCCCCGAGCGGCAGTTCCAGGTCTTCCTCGACGATGTGCGGTTGCCCGCGGATGCGCTTGTCGGGGCCGAAGATGCCGCGATCGCACAGCTTTTCGCCGGCTTGAACCCCGAGCGCATCATGGGCGCGGCCAGCTCCGTCGGCATGGGACGGTTCGCTCTCGACCGGGCCGCGGACTACGTCAAGACCCGCCAGGTGTGGGGAACGCCGATCGGTGCGCACCAGGGTCTGTCACATCCGTTGGCACAGTGCCACATTGAGGTCGAACTCGCCAAGCTGATGATGCAGAAAGCCGCGACACTTTACGACAGCGGCGACGACATGCGCGCGGCCGAGGCCGCCAACATGGCCAAATACGCTGCCGCCGAAGCAGCGACCCGCTCAGTCGACCAGGCCGTGCAGTCCATGGGCGGCAACGGTCTGACCAAGGAATACGGCATCGCCGCCATGCTGGCGTCGGCCCGGCTGGGTCGTATCGCGCCGGTGAGCCGGGAGATGGTGCTCAACTTCGTGGCGCAGACGTCGCTGGGCCTGCCCCGGTCGTACTGATGGACAGACTGGTCGAATACACCGTTGACGGGCACGTCGCGCGGCTGACGCTGAACTCGCCGCACAACCGCAACGCGCTGTCCGCCACTCTGGTCAACCAGCTGCACCAAGGCCTGCGCGACGCTGCCGCCGATCCCGCGGTGCGGGCCGTGGTGCTCGGCCACACCGGGAACACCTTCTGCGCGGGCGCCGACCTGTCGGAAGGATCGGCGACAACGGGTGCCGATCCGGCCGAGATGGCCGCCGAACGGGCCAGGGAGATGGCGGCGCTGCTACGGGCGATCGCCGAGTCGCCGCTGCCGGTGATCGTCGCCGTCGACGGCCATGTCCGCGCCGGCGGCATGGGCCTGGTCGGTGCATGCGATATCGCGGTGGCCGGTCCGCGCAGCACCTTCGCGTTGACCGAAGCCCGGATCGGGGTCGCGCCGGCGATCATCTCGCTGACGCTGCTGCCGAAGATGTCCGCCCGTGCCGCCGCCCGGTACTTCCTGACCGGCGAGACGTTCGACGCCGCCACCGCCGCGGCGATCGGGCTGATCACGATTGCCGCCGACGACGTCGACGCCGCGGTGGCGTCGCTCGTCGCCGATATCGGACGGGCCTCACCGCAGGGGTTGGCCGCATCCAAGGCACTGACCACCGCCGCCATCCTGGACGGCTTTGACCGCGACGCCGAGCGGCTCAGCACCGAGTCGGCGCGACTGTTTGTCTCCGACGAGGCTCGCGAGGGCATGCTCGCTTTCCTGCAGAAACGCCCTGCGCGGTGGGCCACGCAAGACAGTAGCGACACAGTTTAGCCAAGTTCCTTGCAGCAAATTCTGATCGACGTACGCTCGTAGGTGATGATCAAGAAGGCGCAACGGGGCGTGGCAGATGAGCGGAACGCGCCGACGCGTGCCGCAGATACCGACCGCATTCAGGTCGCCCAGTTGCTCACTGACGCCGCCGCTCAGGGTCGCCTGCAGATGAGCGACTACGAAGACCGGCTCACCAAGGCATACGCGGCGCAGACCTACGACGAGTTGGATAGCCTGCGGTCCGACCTGCTGGGGTCGTCGGTAGGCGCCCCAGGCGCCGGCGCGGGCAAACCGGCCCCGTCGATGCTGCTGCTGGCGATCATGAGCGCGTTCGAGCGGCGCGGCCGGTGGAACGTGCCGAAGAAGTTGACGACGTTCGCGCTCTGGGGCGGCGGTGTCATCGACCTCCGCTACGCCGACTTCACCTCGACCGAGGTTGATATCCACGCGTGTTCGATTATGGGCGGGCAAACCATTCTGCTGCCTCCCGAAGTCAACGTCGAGATCAAGGGCCACGGTGTGATGGGCGGGTTCGACCACAGCGTTGCCGGCGAGGGCACGCCCGGTGCGCCGACCGTGCGGATCCACGGTTTCTCGCTGTGGGGCGGTGTCGGCATCAAGCGAAAGAACCGCAAGACCCAGCGATAGGCCGGTAAACCCCCTGGTCACGGGCGCTATTAGTGAATCGTGGGCACCGGGTCTTATGCGATACTTGAGCGATGGCGGACAAGGTGTGGCTGAAGCCTGAGGAGTTGATGCAGGCGGCCAACGACATGGCAAACCACGGCGAGTCATTGCTGGCTGCGCACCAGTCCTCCCACGGCGAGGCAAGTGGCGCACACTCGGGATGGGTCGGCTCGTCGGCGGGCGCCCTGTCCGGACTGCTGGACAGCTGGGAGACGGCCACCGCTGACCATGTCGGCCGCATCGGCAACCATTCGTGCGGCATGCACTTCACTGCCGCGGACTTCGCACTCAACGAGCAGCAGAACAAACAGAGGCTGGACGAAGTGGGTAGAGCCGCGAGCGGCGGAAGCCCACACATGCAATGACGTTGTCGCTGGCCGATATCGACCGGTGGAATCCAGGAGCGATTACCACGGTCTTTCAGGCGGCAATCGGTCGTGCGCACGGCACCCGGACTGCGTCCGCCTCGATCGGCCAAACCATGGGGTTCCTCGACTGGGGCGGCGATAGCGCCGACGCGGCCAACGCCGCGACGCATCGCACAATGCTCACCCTCGACGACCATGCGGCCGCTTGCGAGGCCGTCGGCGCGCGCTGCCGAAAAGGCCGCCGGAGAGGTGGAGGGGATCAAGGCGCGGCTGGCGCAGATTCGTGAAACCGCCAACCACTATCACCTGAGCATCAATAACCAGACTGGGACGGTCGGCCTGCCGGAGAATCTGTCGTCATTCTCCACGGCCGACCAAAACGAGATCGAGGCCGCGTGGCTTCGCGTCGCCCAGGCAGTGATGCAGCTGTTGTCCGACGCTCAAACAGCCGACGAGGATTTGGCGGCGGCCATCCGCGGCGCCGACGGCGACCTGTCACCGGACCAAGTCAACGCCGAAACGTCGCACGAGCCACCGAAAATGCCGCAGGTGCCGCCGAAGGGGACCGCACCCGCCGACGTCACCAAGTGGTGGCACTCGTTGACGCCCGCGCAGCAGGACAGCGTCAAACAGTGGTTCCCCGATTCGATTCGCAACCTCGACGGTATTCCCACCAACATTCGAAGCGAACTGAATCTACCTGTGCTGCAAAGCGAAATCGCTCGGTTCCAAAACGGCTGGCTTGACGGAAACGGTGTCTGGCACACCGATCCCGCAAAGCTGGCCGATCTCACCGCGCTCAGCAACACGCTGGCCGCCCACCCCGGCACCAGCCTGATCGAGCTGGACACCACCAGCAATCCCAACAAGGTGCTGGCCATCGTAGGAGTCGGCGACGTTGACAACGCCGAACGCGTCGGGGTCACGGTGGGTGGGCTCAACACTCGGGTCAGCTCCGGCGTCGACTCGATGGTCCGGGAAGCCCAAGCACAGCGCAGCGAGGCAGCCACCCTACGCCAGAAGGCGGGCATCGCTAACTACGACGCAGTCGCATCGATCGCCTACCTCGGCTATGACGCGCCGGACAGCCTGGTGGGCGTCACTCACGATTACCTGGCGCACGACGCCGCCGGCCCCCTCAACAACTTCTACAAAGGGCTGGCCGCCACCACCAACGTTCCCGACCAGCACATCACCGCCTTTGGGCATTCTTACGGGTCCCTGGTCACCAGCCTGGCCCTACAGCAGGGCGCGCCAGTTAGCGATGTCGTCCTCTACGGTTCGCCGGGCACCGAGCTGACCAACGTGTCGCAATTAGGTGTTCAACCGGGCCACGCTTACTACATGATCGGTGTCAATGATCACGTCTCTGACATCATTCCCGAATTCGGCGCCTTTGGCCCTGCCCCGCAGGACGTGCCGGGTTTCACCCAGCTGTCGGTCAACAGCGGAACCGGCCCGGGTGACAACCAGTGGCATGAGCGTGCTTGGGGCCATTCGGAATACGCGCGCGATGGGAGCAACGGTCAGCTTCGCATGAGCGGCTACAATATGGCCTCGGTGCTGGCCGGGCTGCCCAACGACCTCGTCGCGCCACCCGTGCTGCCACCGCCGACGATCCCGAGCGGGCCCGGGCCGTTTGGGTTGCCCATCCCGAATCCGGAGTATCACCCGTGAGGCGAATAGCGGGTTTGCTCGCCGTGGCGGCGGTAGCACTGTCCTGCATGGTAAGTGGGTGCGGCGCGCCCGATCGGAAGGCGGCGGCCGATCGGTTGAAACAGGCGATCAAGGAAATGCCCGGCGTCCAAGACGCGACTGTGAACTACACCAACGGTTTTGAGCAGGGCGCCACGGTCAACATCTACGTCTACTTGCCCGAGGCGCCCCCGAAGCAAATCGAGGACGTCGTAGCGCGCATCAACGCGGTGCGTGGCGACGCCTTCAAGGCGTACGACCAGACCGCGGACTTCGCGGTGACAACCAGCCGGACCGTGCTGGTCAAGCGTGGCGCCGATCTCGACCCGGCTGGCATCGCCGCCGACGCAGAAGGCCTGCGACGGCTGACGGCTGCAGTCGACGCCGCCGAGGTGAGCATTTTCCGTAACAAGTCCACCGCGGATCTCAAACTAAATGAGGTCACGACACCGGCCGACGACGTATTCACCGCGGTACGAGCGGGATTCGGCGACAATGCACACCTGACCCTGGATTTGCAGCCGGCTTCGAATATCGATCAGCACCCGTGGAGAGTGGCGTTTCCGTTCACTGCCGCAGACCAGCAGCGGGTCGATCAGCAGATCGCGGCCATGCCGGTATCAGTCTTTACGGTCACCGTCGGTCCGCAGGGCACGATCACTGACCTAAACGTCGGCCTTCACAACCGCGACACCGCCTACCAAGACCTCGTCTCGGTCATCGGGATCACCGGAGCCGGACCCGCGCACGCGCTCAGTCTGAGTTGGCGGTGGGAGGGGGCGCGCGCCGACACATCCCCGAATTTCAGCGGCACTGTTGACGTCGGTGCCTGTAACTACATCCCGAACTCCTTGACTGAACAACACCCGGAAACGTATTTGACGCCCGATGCTCTCGCATTACAGCAGCGGTTGCGCAAGCAGTTCGATACCTGCCCGAAGTAACCCGCTACCGCCGACGACGGGCTCGCAGATAGTCGCCCACCACGGCCGCGCCCAGCCCGTCGAGATCGGGAACCACAACCCGACCCTCGACGCGGCGCGCAACCTGATCGATGAAACGGGCCAGTCCGGGATCGCTGCCCAACCGGAATATGGTCACCTGAGCGCCCAGCCGCGCCATGTCGTCGAAGCCACGCACGGTGTGAGCGATGGTCCGCGGATGCGGCGGATAGTCGAAAAACACCGAAGACCCATCGCCGTCAACATCTTCCAGATGCGCGGTCGGCTCGCCGTCCGTGACCACCAGCAGCACAGGCTGGGCGTTGGGGTGCCGACGCAGATGCCGGCCGGCCAAGGCCAGCGCGTGATGCAGGTTGGTGCCCTGCTCGTACACCCCTTCCAGGCCCATCAGCTCCGCTGTGCTGATCGTTCGCGCGAAACGGCCAAACGCGATGATCTGCAATGCATCCGAACGAAACCGAGTGCGCACCAAGTGGTCGAGCGCCAGCGCGGTTCGCTTCATCGGCAGCCAGCGGTTTTCCATCACCATCGAGAATGAGGTGTCGACCAACAGCGCCACCGCGGCCTGAGTCCGGGTCTCGGTCTCGGAAACCTCGACATCGTCGACGGTGATGTGAATGGCCGGGCTCGGGCCGCCGAGGGTCGCGGTTCCCGACTGCCGAAGGACCGCGTTGGTCAACGTCCGAGTGACGTTCCACGGCTCGGTGTCACCGAACTGCCAGGGTCGGGTCGCGCCGGTGAGCTCGCCCGCGGCGCCGGCGCGCCGGTGATCGCGTTCGCCGCGACGGCCGGAAAGTTGTTGTGCCACATCACGCAACGCCGTTTCGCCGAGCCTGCGCATCGCCTTGGGCGACAACCGCCACTGGCCGTCCGAGCTGCGATCCAGGAAGCCCTGATTGACCAGCGCACGCTCGAGCTCGGCGAGTGTCTGCGCGTCGATGGCCGCCTCATCGCCGAGCTGGCGCGCCAGCGCGTCGAGGTCGACATCGTCCATGGTAGCACCGGGATAACTCTGCGACAGCTGCTCGGCCAGCTGCTCCAGCTCGCCGATATCGGCCAGCGCCTGCGCACCCTCGCCCATGCCCAGCGGGTTGTCGCCGGAGAACTGCGAGGACCCCGTCCAATCCTCGCCCGGACGTAACGCCTGCAGGTTGGCATCCAACCGGCCCAATGCCTGTTGCAGCGCGGGTGATCCGAAAGCCTGCTGTGCCAACGCCTCCAGCTCGGCACGCTGGTCGGGACTCAAGCTGTTGAGGAACCGCTGCGCGGCAGCGGCTCTTTTGGCCAACGAGTCGATGAGCTCATCGACATTGCGCGGGTTCTCCGGGAAGAACTCGCCGTGCTTGTCCATGAAGTCGTCGAAGTCTTGCTGGGTGTCCTCGCCGCGGGAGTGCTTGTCCAACAAGTCGTTCAGGTCGTCGAGCATCTCGCCAACGCGCTGGCGGTCCTCATCGGTGGCGCCCTCCAGTGCCTGCTTCATCCCGGAGAAGCGCTGATCGAGAATCTCCCGCCCGAGCAGATCCTTGATCTGCTCGTACTTTTCGCGGGCCTCGCTGCTGCGCCAGTCATAGTCGGAAAGCTCCTGCACGGCTTTGGCCGGCGACGGCGAGAGCGCGTCGAGTTGCAGTTCGCCGAACCGCGCGTCGTCATCCAACGCGCGGGCCAGTGCCTTGCGCTCGGCCAGCACCGCCTCGTCGAGAAGCTTCTTGATCTCCTGCAGAGTTCCGTCTAGGTTGTTATGGCGCAACAGCTCTCGTCGTCTGCGATTGGCCTCGGCGGCCAGCCGGTCGGCCCCGGGCATGTTCTTGGTGCCCCGGCGCAGCAATTCGGACAGCGCCCGGCGCGGCGAGGTGCCCGCCATGACGTCCTGCCCGATCTGCTCGAGGGCCTCGCGCAGGTCCACCGGCGGAGCCAGCGGGTCGGGCCCGCCGGTGTACGCCGAATACCGCGAAGAGTGACCTCTAGCCATAGACGGTCTCGCCTTCCCCGGACACCTTGTCGACACGCTTGGCCAAATACAATGCCTCCAAAGCCAATTCCAGAGCCGCGGCGCGTTCACCTTCGGATTCCGCGCCCAGCCGCTTGGCCACCGCCTCGACCACAGGCAGATCCGGCAGCGCTGCCAGCACATCCTTTGCCGAGACGCGCTCCCCCGTCGTCACCGCGGAACCGCCCTCGACGGCGACTACCAACGGACCGACATCGAGACCACCGAGAGCTCTGGATGCCGTGTCGGCGGTGGCGCGGCGCAACAGGTGTTCGAGAACGGCCTGCTCGCGTCCTTCTTCCCCGGACTCGAATTCCAATTTGCCACGCAGCACGTCGATTACGGTGCCCAGGTCGACCACCCGGGCCACCGGATCCGTCTCGCCCAGTATCGCGCCGCGATGCCGCGCCGCGGCCGCAACCGTCTCGGCGGCCGCGATCGCAAAGCGCGCCGACACCCCGGATCGCTGATCGACCGAGTTGGATTCCCGCAGGTAGCGAGCGAACCGGGCAATCACCTGGATCAGGTGGTCGGGCACCTGGGCGCTCAAGTGCGCCTCCTGGAGGATCACTCCCACCTCGGCGTCGAGCTCCAGCGGGTAGTGGGTTCGGATCTCGGCGCCGAACCGGTCTTTGAGCGGGGTGATGATGCGACCGCGATTGGTGTAGTCCTCGGGGTTGGCGCTGGCGACCACCAACACATCCAGCGGCAGGCGCAGCGTGTAACCGCGGACCTGGATGTCGCGCTCCTCCATCACGTTGAGCATCGACACCTGGATGCGCTCGGCCAGGTCGGGCAACTCGTTGACCGCGACGATGCCGCGGTGCGCCCGCGGGATCAGGCCGTACGCGATGGTCTCGGGGTCACCCAGGCTGCGGCCCTCGGCGACCTTGATCGGGTCGATGTCGCCGACCAGGTCGGCGACGCTGGTGTCCGGGGTGGCCAGCTTCTCGGTATAGCGCTCGCTACGGTGCTTCCACGCCACCGGCAGATCGTCACCGAGCGTGGCGGCCCGCCGGATCGACTCGGGGGTGATCGGCGAGTAGGGATGCTCACCGAGTTCGGCGCCCCCGATCACCGGCGTCCACTCGTCGAGCAGGCCGACCAATGCCCGCAGCAATCGGGTCTTGCCCTGACCGCGCTCGCCGAGGAGCACGAAGTCGTGGCCCGCGATCAGTGCCCGCTCCAGCTGCGGCAACACGGTGTCGTCGAAACCCAGGATTCCCGGCCAGATCTCGTCACCTTCGGCCAGTCCGGTCAGCAGGTTTTCCCGGATTTCTTGTTTGACTCCCCGTTCACGGTGCCCGGCGGCACGCAGTTCGCCGACGGTGCGGGGCAGGTTGTTCGGTGCGGTCACCTCTCCAAACTACGACGGTCACGCAAATCCGGCATCGCTCCCCGTCGCCTTCGGAGCGGGAAAGGCCGGGCAATCGCGTGGATTGCCCGGCCTTCCATAGGTGCGAGGACCGACTAGCTCAAAGTGGCGGTGGCCTTCTCGTCGCCTTCCTTCCAGGTGACGGTGCCGTGCTCGAACGTCGACTTGTAGGTGCCGTCGGGTTCCTTCACCTCGTCCGAGGTCGGATAACCCAGCTTGCCCTGCGAAGCCTGGTTGTCATTCCACGTGTCGCGGATCTTGCCCCACACGAAGTAGACCGGGCCGCCATTCCGATAGATCAGGACGCCATCATCGAACTGCTGGTAGACGCCGGTGTTGTCCAAGGTGGGTTTCTGGTTGTCGTACGGCGCGCCCAACTCCTTCTTTTGATCGTCGGTGAGGGTGTCCCATTTCGCCAGGATCGGCCCCTCCACCGTGTACTCAGTGCCGTTCTTTCCGGCGATCTGCGTCGAGGTCGGGGCCGCAGCGCTCGTTGACGGCTCCGCGGCAGCCGACGATGTCATTGCGGACGCCGACGGATGACGTTGCAGAACTTGAGGCTTGACTGGAGTTGGACTCTTTGTGGCAACCCACGCCGACCAGCGCGAACACCGCAATTCCGATCGAGAACGACGCTGTCCTTTTCGTTATCGCGCGCATTTCTTCCTCTCGAGTACCATTCGATTACATAAGCCTCGCCGCGGTCGACGCGCCCAATTCTGCGAGCCTATTCCGATCCGATCTTGTTCGGAAGCAAAATCGTGGCGACCCGCGACGGAATTACCACGCTTTGCTTAACGGTCGGCCGACGTTCAGCCGTCCGCCGCGCAGTGGCCCACGCAACGTCGCCGCGCGCCGACGCCAAGCTCACAGTTCGGCTGACGCCCAACTACCCGATACCCTCAGTACCGTGAACTCCCCCGATTGGCCGGACGTCCCACTTGGCCGGATCGTCCCACGACGGCGCACTTCGGCCCCGCCTCGTGGCAGTCCAGCCTGCTCGCCCTGTTGTCGGCGATCTTCGTGCGGCCGGTCCTGGGTGCCTTGACGATCATCGGCTTGATCGTCAACCGCTTCCGCCCCGAGGCGATGCAGCGAGCCCGCCTCGATCTGATCGACAAGCCGCTGCGGGTCATTCCGGCGCTGCCGGGCACCGAGGTCACCCCGGTCGTGCTGCCGCACTGCACCGCCGAGTGGGTGGTCGCCCCGGCGGCCTGCGATTCCGATCGGGCCATCGTCTACTTCCACGGCTCGGCGCTGGTGACCCTCGGCCTGAATTCGCATCGCCGATTCGTCAGCAAGTTGTCTGCGGCGACCGGTGCGCAGGTGTTCAACGTCGGTTACCGGCTCGCGCCGCAAGTCAGCATCGAAGAAGCGGTCTCCGACGGGCTGGACGCCTACCGTTACGTGCTGTCTCATGGGTTTGCCGCGGACCAAATTGTGCTGGCCGGGGACTCGGCCGGCGGCCTGCTGGCCGCGGATACCGCGCTCGCGGTCCGCGACGCCGGGTTGCCGGTGCCGGCCGGGCAGGCATTGCTCTCGCCACTAACGTCGGCGGATATGAGCTTGAAGTATCGAGCCCTCAAAGAGCATCGGGACGCGTTGTTTCCGTTCATGACCGTGAAGTTCATCTACGACGTGTTCGCCACCGTGAACGGCACCCGTCCGCCGCCGCTGATGCCGCCGGAGGCGGACCTGCATGGCCTTGGCCCGTTCCTGCTGCAGGTCGGTACCCACGAGATGCTGCTCAACGACACCTTCGCGCTGGCCGAGCGACTGCGGGCGCACAACGTGCCGGTGTGGGTGCAGGTGTGGCACAAGGCCATGCACATGTTTCAGCTCAGCTTCGACGTCAACCCCGATGCGCGGCACGCGGTCGACGAAGTTGCCGCGTTCATCCGCCACGTGACGACCGCCCGCGACGAGGCCAGCGCCGAGGCGTCTCGGCGGGCTTTAATGGGCAAAGTGCCGCGCGCCGGTCAGGTACAGCGTCACGCCGGCTTTTTCGGCCGCCGCGGTCACTTCGTCGTCGCGTACCGAGCCGCCCGGGTGCACGATCGCCGTGACACCGCCGGCGGCCAGCGTCTCCAGGCCGTCGGGGAACGGGAAGAACGCGTCAGAGGCCGCGACCGCGCCGCGGACCCGATCGCCGCCACGCTCTACCGCCAGCCGCGCCGCGTCGACCCGGTTCACCTGGCCCATACCGATGCCGATAGTGGCGCCGCCGGCGGCGATGACGATCGCGTTGGACTTGACCGCGCGGCAGGTTCGCCAGGCGAACGCCAGATCCGCCAGTGTGTCCGCTGACGCCGCCGCACCGGCCGCCAACGTCCAGTTCAGCGGATCGTCGCCGGGCGCGTCGATGCGGTCGCGCTGCTGCATCAGCAGGCCGCCGCTGATCTGACGGCGCTCGGTGTCGTCGCCCATCGGCTCTGATGCAACCAGCACCCGAATGTTCTTCTTGCCCGCCAGCACGTCGACCGCGCCCGGCGCGTAGGCGGGCGCGACGATCACCTCGGTGAAAATCGTGCTCACGTACTCGGCCATTTCGACGCTGACCTCGGTGTTGGCCGCGATCACTCCGCCGAATGCGCTCAGCGGGTCGCATTCGTGGGCCTTGCGGTGCGCGTCGGCGACCGAGGCCGACGAAATCGCGATCCCACATGGGTTGGCGTGCTTGATGATTGCCACACAGGTCTGCTCGTGGTCGAACGCTGCCCGCCAGGCCGCGTCGGCGTCGGTGAAGTTGTTGTACGACATCTCTTTTCCGTGCAACTGCTCGGCCTGCGCCAAGCCGGGCCACGCGGCGGCATCGACGTACAGCGCCGCCTGTTGATGCGGATTCTCGCCGTAGCGCAGCAATGCCGAGCGCTGCCATGTCCCCGCGATCCATTCCGGGAACACCATCGTCGGCTGTTCGGGCGCCAGCGTCGAGCCCATCCAGTCGGCGACAGCGACGTCGTACTCGGCGGTGTGCCGAAACGCCAACGCCGCCAGCCTCTTCCGCTCGGCAAGGGTGAACCCGCCGCTGTGCACCGCGGCCAACACACCGTCATAGCCGAGCGGGTCCACCACCACCGCGACGCTCGGATGGTTCTTCGCCGCCGCGCGCACCATCGACGGTCCGCCGATGTCGATCTGCTCGATGCATTCGTCGACACTCGCCCCGGAGTCCACCGTCTCGCTGAACGGGTACAAGTTGACTACCACCAGCTCGAACGCCGCGATCCCGAGTTTCTCGAGCGCCGCGGCATGCTCGGGCTTGCGCAGATCGGCCAGCAGTCCGGCGTGTACGTGCGGATGCAATGTCTTGACCCGGCCGTTGAGTACCTCGGGAAAACCGGTCACCTCTTCTACCGGAGTAACCGGGATTCCTTTGTCAGCAATGGTTTTCGCAGTTGAACCGGTCGAGACGATGTCGACGCCGGCCGCGTGCAGGCCGCTCGCGAGCTCGACGAGCCCGGTCTTGTCGTACACGCTGATCAGTGCGCGCCGGATCGGCCGTCTCGAGTCGTCGTTTTCTGGGCTCATCCGATGGTCGCCTTTCGTCCGTTCCAGGTCACGCCGCCGGTCGCCACCGCGGCCACCACATCCACCAACAGCCGCCGTTCGGTGGCCTTGATGCGTTCGTGCAGGGTCTCTTCGTCGTCATCGTCGAGCACCGGGATGGGCTGTTGGGCCAGTATCGGGCCGGTGTCGGTGCCCGCGTCCACCAGGTGCACCGTGCAGCCGGTGACCTTCACGCCGTAGGCCAGGGCTTCGGCCACCCCGTGCGCACCGGGAAACGCCGGTAGCAGCGCCGGGTGGGTGTTGAGGATACGGCCGCAAAACTGTGAAAGAAAGTGTGTTCCAAGAATTTTCATGAATCCGGCGGAGACGACGAGGTCGGGTGAATGCGCTGCGGCGGCCCCGGTGAGCGCGGCGTCCCAGGCATCACGGTCGGGATGATCGGCCAGCCGCACTTTGAAAGTCGGCAGCGACGCCGCGGTGGCGATTTCGACGGCCCGGCAGTCGCGGTCTACGCCCACCGCCACCACCCGCGCCGGATAGTCACCGACGGCGGCGTCCAGCAAGGACTCCAGCAGCGAACCGGTACCCGACGCCAACACCACCAATCGTGCCGGTGCGCTGGGAGGCACGCGGAACGGCTGCTGCACAGGCCGAGCCTAATGGTCTTCGTCCGGCGGCGGCTGCTCGGCCGGCGGCTGATCGGTGGCCTCGACGACAACACCGGCATCGTCGTCCTCGACGGCCGGCTCCTCCGGCGGCGGCGCGGCCGCCGGCGGCGCGGCCCGCGGCGGTTTGGGCTTCCGCGGGCGGTATCTGATGCCGCCGGCCATCACGACCGTGATGGCACCGACGATGGCGAACCAAAGAAACACCGCAAACCCGAAGGTGCCCTGGTCGGTCCCGACGTCGCCGAAGTTGCCCAACTGCCCGCCGGCGGCGTAGCCGAGCAACGCCATCGTCAGCGCCGCCACCACGGCCGCCGTCACTAACTTGGCCATCGCCGCGGCGATCGGCAGCGGCCGGCGCGCGCACTGCTGTCCGACCGCAACCCCGGCCGATGCGCCGACGATGAGCAGGGCAACCCACGCCGGCCCCAGCGGCGGATGCGGAGCCGCGGCCAGCACCGGCAACGCAGGAATGTCGCCGCCGAACACGGTGAACGAGCTGAACGTCGCAAAACCCAGATGGGCGCTGGATCCCACGGCAATCGCGGCGGTGGCGACGATGACGTTGGGCACGTAGAGGATCGACAGCACGGTCAGGCTGAACTGGCCGAAAATCGAATTGGTGATCGAGTACAGCTCCTGCATCGTCCCCCAATGCACGACCAGCGACGCGGCCGTGACCATGCCGGACAACCCGAGCAGCGCCAGCACGCCGGCCATCGCGGCCCGTAGCGAATCGGCCAGCCAGTCCGGCAGCGGCGACGTCCCGAGCACCCGGCGGCCGACCCGGGAGCCCACGCCGATCGTCGCACCGATGCCATGAACGACCAGCACGCTCATGAACGCCCGCGACGCGCTCGGCGTTTGTAGTTCGGTGATCACCGATGCCGCGTCGTGGATGACCGCCAGCGAGATGGCGGCGATCAGCAGTGGTCCGCCCAGTGCCGACGCCACAATCCAGCGGATGACGAACCAGGACGCCCTGGCGGGAGTGGCCTGCGCGGTGGTGCGTGCGGTGCCCCACACCATCAACAGCACCGGCAGCAGCGGCATCACGCCGAGTTCGCGACCGCCGATCGAGATCGGCACCTGATGCACGCCGAGCCACATGCTGGCGATCGCACCCAACGCGCCGGTCATGTCGCTGTTGGCGATCAGCAACTGCAGCAGCGTCACCGCCGCGATGACAATCAACGCCACCAGGGCGGGACCGAACGCGACCCGCAATAGGTCGCGGGCCTGACGGGCGCCCGCCGCTGGACTGTCCTGCACCCGCGTCACGCTTCGAGCACGTTACCCCGCGGCCCGTCTGGGTGGCGACCCGCCGCGCCCGGCTTCGCCGCGCTAACGGTCGCCACTAGGTCCCCTGGCCGGCGACACGCCGCGCCCGAGTGCGCACAGTTAGGACTGTGACGGGCCCGACGGCGACGATGGCGCCTGCGGCTGCTGACCCTGGCCATACGAGTGCTGACCCTGGCCGGAACCGGCGTGGTTTGCGGAGTTGCCCTGACCCGGGCTGCCGGAGCCCGAGGACGGGGGCGGGCTGAAGCTGGGGAAACCCGTTGGCGGGGTGGGCGATCCCTGGTGTTGTGCCTCCGGCGAGCCGTGCTGCGGCCCGGATTGCGGAGACGGAATGGGTCCAGAATGCTGGCCGACCGTGCTGAAGCCGCCGGTCGAAGGCCCCGACGGGTAGGCGCCATACCCAGACCCGTATCCGGACTGCTGAGGTGACTGTTGGTAGGGAGCCTGCTGACCGTAATAGCCGCTGTACTGCCCGTAGTGGCCGTACTGGTCGTACTTCGGCCGTGGTGCCGGTGGGGTGATGACGCCCGCATCCAGCAACAGGGCGCTGACTGCGAGGATGGCCTGGAGCACTCCGCAGCCCAGCGCGAACCACAGCGCCCAGCCCCGGCCGGACGCGCCGATGGTGTCCTCGATCAGCAGCAGCCCGCCCAGCATGGAGATCGCCGCCACCACCGCCGCGTAGCTCTTGGCCTTGGGTAACAAGCTCACCCCGGCCAGCAGCGCCGCCAGCAATCCCAGGTCAATCGGCAACGTGCTGCCGCTTTCGACGACCTCGTCACCGTTCGGAAGAATTCGGGTGATCATCGGGCCGTAGCTCAGCAGGTAAGTCGCCAGGCCAAGCGCGACTACACCGACGGTCAGGTAGAGCTTCAGATTGCTTTCACCGTCATCGGATTTCGTGAACGAGGGTGCGGAGGAGGCCCCGTAGCCGCCGGGCGACTGCGCGGGCGGGTATCCGGGACTGCCGGGCGGGTAGGTCATGGCTTCTCCTGTGCCTTCTTTCAGTGCTGTTTGCGGCGCCGCGGTCGTGCGGCGTTGGTACTCCCAGGCGGCCGCTGCTCGCGACGCTACCGCGTACCGGGCTATGAACGCCGTGACGACTAGCGCGGGCGTTTGCGACGCGTGCCGATCACCCACGCTAGCGCACCTTGGCCGATAGGCGCCGCTGACATCAACGTGATGTCGGTCCGTTTGCGTGGCTTCGCAGCGGCCCCGCCCTTGCCCACAAGATTGGAACACGTTCTAATTCAGTGCATGGACTACGGGCTTGTGCTGTTCACCAGCGATCGCGGCATCACTCCGGCGGCAGCTGCCACGCTCGCCGACAATCATGGCTTTCAGACCTTCTACGTACCCGAACACACCCACATCCCGGTAAAGCGCGAGGCCGCCCACCCGACGACGGGTGACGAGTCGCTGCCGGACGACCGCTACATGCGGACGCTGGACCCGTGGGTCAGCCTCGGTGCGGCGTGCGCGGTCACCTCGCGGGTGCGGTTGTCCACCGCGGTGGCGTTGCCGGTCGAGCACGATCCGATCACGCTGGCGAAATCTATCGCGACGCTCGATCACCTTTCCGGCGGGCGAGTCAGCCTGGGCGTCGGGTTCGGCTGGAACACCGACGAACTCACGGACCACGGCGTGCCGGCGGGGCGGCGCCGCACCATGCTTCGTGAGTACCTCGAGGCGATGCGGGCGTTGTGGACTCAGGAGGAAGCTTCCTACGACGGCGAATTCGTCAACTTCGGGCCCAGCTGGGCATGGCCCAAGCCGATTCAGCCGCACATCCCGGTGCTGGTGGGCGCCGCCGGGAACGAGAAGAACTTCAAATGGATCGCCCGCAGCGCCGACGGCTGGATCACCACTCCCCGTGACTTCGACATCGACGCGCCGGTGAAGTTGCTGCAGGACACCTGGGCAGCCGCCGGACGCGATGCAGCGCCGCAGATCGTGGCGCTGGATTTCAAGCCGGTGCCCGAGAAGTTGGCGCACTGGGCCGAATTGGGTGTCACCGAGGTGCTATTCGGATTGCCCGACAAGTCCGAAGATGAGGTCGCGGCATATGTGGAACGATTGGCCGGGAAACTCGCCGCGTTGGTGTGAGCTGATCGGAGCGTCGTGACAGCCGAGAACGACCAAGGCCGGCACTTCCCCTATCGCTACGATCCCCGGCTGGCTGCGATGTGGTTGCCGTTTTGGGCATGGCCCGGCACCCAGGGCGTGACCGTGACCGAGGACGGCCGTCTGGTCGCCCGCTATGGGCCGTTCCACGTCGACGCGCCGCTATCGCGCGTGCAAGATGCGCACGTCACCGGTCCGTACCGGTGGTGGACCGCGGTCGGCGCCCGGCTGTCGGCGGCCGACGACGGACTTACCTTCGGCACCAACGCCTCTGAAGGCGTATGCATCCACTTCGAGCCGCGAATCCACCGCGTGATCGGTCTGCGTGATCACTCGGCGCTGACTGTGACCGTCGCGGACACCCAGGGGCTGGTCGACGCGATCAAGGGCGCCTAGTCAGCGCAGTGCGCAGCGGTTTCCGTAGTCGAACGAGCGCACCACGACCGACCGCCCCAGTGGATCGCCGTCGGTGAGCAGCCCGATCAGGTCGTCGTCCTCGGTGGTCGCCAGGAAGCGGCTGTCGTCGGCGTCGAGCCGGCCGATGACGATTCCGGTCGGCCGGCCGCCGTCGCGCCGGACCGTGTAGGTCTCGACGGTGCCCGGGCCGTCGGCCTGCTCGATCACCGGCTGGGTGGGCGATTGACCGATCTGCTCTTGCAGCTGAGCGCTGCGGTCCGGTTTCCATTCGGCAGGTGTGGTCGAGTAGACGCCGACCGAGTATTTGCTCAAGATGCCGCCGTTGGCGCCGACGAGACCGAATTGCCCTGGCACACTTCGGCATTTGGCGATCGTTTCGGCGACGCCGTGCATCGAGTAGTTGTTGCCGGCGCCGCCGAAGAACGGCAAGCCACCGGTCAGGGTCAGCCCGCGCGGGTCGTCCGGCGCGATTCCCACCCCATCACAGATGTTGAACACCGGCACCGGGAAGCAGCTGTACAGGTCGAAAGTAGCGATGTCGTCGATACCGATGCCGGCGACGGCCAGTGCTTCGCGCACCGCCATCACCGCCGACGGGGCGTGCCCGAGATCCGGCCGCTCCAGCAGGCTCTGCTCTTCGAGATCGGCGTGCCCGTGCAGATAAACCCAATTGTCTTGGGGCACGCCAAGTTTACGCGCAGCTTCGACCGACATCAGCAGCGCCGCCGCGCCCTGGTTCACCTGGTCACGGGCGACCAGCAGCCGCGGGTACGGCTCGGAAATCATCCGATTGCGCTCGGTGACCGTGATCAGTTCCTCGACGCCACGTTCGACCGGCGCGGCGGCAAACGGATTCTCGGCCGCCACCTTGGTGAACGGCGCGAACAGCTCACCCATTCGCCGCAGATAATCGGCCGGCCCGAGCCCGGTTCCGGCCCGCCGGGCATTCTCCAGCAGCCCGTACTGGGTGGGCGCATCGACAAGTCCGTGAATCACCGTGTAGCGACTGATAAGTCCGTCCAGGCCGTGGCCGCGGTCCTCCAGCGAACCGTCGACAGTCTCGGAGAAGTCCGGCTTATTGTCGGACCCGGCGAAGTAGCGGTTGGTCGAGGTCGCGTCGGAACCGAAGACCAAAGCGACCTCGCAGCGGCCGGCGGCGATTTCACCGGCCAGTTCGGTGATCAGGTGCTGTGGCCCTTGTCCGCCAACGACTTCCAGGATGGCCCGGGCCGGGTCCGCGCCGATCCGGTTGGCCACCGACCTCGGGTAGTTGTTCGACTTGCCCAGCACCGCCTTGGCGGGCCCGGAGATCTCGAATTGCCTTACGCCGGCGATGGTGTCGACCGACGCGGCCACCTTGGCGGCGTCGGCGCCGCAGTCCTCGAGCGCGGCGCGGGCACCGGCTGCCGCCAGCTCGACGGCCGACATTCCCCGGTAGTACGCGTCGTCGATGCGTTCCGCGGCCTGCCCGAAACCAACGACGACCGGCGTGCTGGTGCCGATAGCGCCGCTCCTCCTCATCGCTTCGCTCTGCATCGTCGCCGGCGCGGGTCCACGGTCATCGGTCCTAAAGGCTCTGCAGGATCTGGCGGGCCAGCTCGGCGGTTTCCGAGGGAGTCTTGCCGACATTGACTCCAGCCGCTTCCAGGGCCGCTTTCTTCGCTGCCGCGGTACCCGAGGATCCGGACACAATGGCACCGGCGTGGCCCATCGTCTTGCCTTCCGGCGCAGTGAATCCCGCGACGTAGCCGACGACCGGCTTGGACACGTTGGCCTTGATGTAGTCCGCCGCACGCTCCTCGGCGTCACCGCCGATCTCACCGATCATCACGATGACCTTGGTCTCCGGATCCTTCTCGAACGCCTCGATCGCGTCGATGTGGGTGGTGCCGATCACCGGGTCGCCGCCGATGCCGATCGACGTGGAGAACCCGAAATCGCGCAGCTCGTACATCATTTGGTAGGTCAGCGTGCCGGACTTGGACACCAGCCCGACGGGCCCCGACCCACTGATGTTGGCGGGCGTGATGCCTGCCAGCGCCTCGCCGGGCGTGATGATGCCGGGACAGTTCGGCCCGATGATGCGCGTCTTCAGCCCCTTGTCGACGTTGTACGCCCACGCATAAGCGCTGTCCTGCACCGGAATTCCCTCGGTGATGACCACCAGAAGCGGGATCTCGGCGTCGATGGCCTCGATGATGGCGTCCTTGGCGAATTTCGGCGGTACAAAGACGACGGACACGTTGGCGCCCGTCTCCTTCATCGCCTCCGCAACGGTGCCGAAGACCGGAAGTTCGACGTCCTTGCCGACGGCGTCCACGTGCGACACGGTGGTTCCCGCCTTGCGCGCGTTCACCCCGCCGACCAGCTGAGTACCGGCCTTCAGCATCAGCGCGGTGTGCTTGGTGCCCTCACCACCGGTGATGCCCTGGACGATGACCTTGGAGTCCTTGTTCAGGAATATAGACATGGGTCATCTCTCCTTAAGACTTGTTCGCCAGCTCGGCGGCTTTGTCGGCGCCGGCGTCCATGGTGTCGGCCTGGATCACCAACGGGTGTTTGGCTTGGGCCAGGATGCGGCGGCCTTCGTCGACGTTGTTGCCGTCGAGGCGCACCACGAGCGGCTTGTTGGCTTCGTCACCGAGCATGTTGAGCGCGGTCACGATTCCGTTCGCGACGGCGTCGCAGGACGTGATGCCGCCGAACACGTTGACGAACACGCTCTTGACCTGCTTGTCGTTCAAGATCACGTCCAACCCGGCCGCCATCACCTCGGCCGAGGCGCCGCCGCCGATGTCGAGGAAGTTGGCGGGCTTGACCCCGCCGTGCTTCTCGCCGGCATAGGCCACCACATCCAGCGTCGACATCACCAATCCGGCGCCGTTGCCGATGATGCCGACCGCCCCGTCGAGCTTGACGTAATTGAGGTCGTGCTCCTTGGCCTTGAGCTCGAGCGGGTCGGTGGCGTCGCGGTCCTCGAACTCGGCGTGGCCGGGCTGACGGAAGTCGGCGTTGGCGTCCAGGGTGACCTTGCCGTCCAGCGCGAGGATCTGGTCGTCCGGCGTGCGCACCAGCGGGTTGACCTCAACCAGCGTCGCGTCTTCGCCGACGAAGACCTCCCACAGCTTCGAGATGGTGACCGCCGCCGAGTCGAGCACCTCGGCCGGCAGATGACCCTGCTCGGCGATCGAGCGGGCTAGCGCGAGATCGACGCCCTTGACCGCATCCACCGGCACCTTGGCCAGCCGCTCCGGTTTGGTTGCCGCGACCTCTTCGATCTCCACGCCGCCCTCCACCGAGCACATGGCCAGGTAGGTGCGGTTGGCCCGGTCGAGCAGGAAGGAGATGTAGTACTCCTCGGCGATGTCGCTGGCTTCAGACACCAACAGCTTCTTGACGATGTGGCCCTTGATGTCCAGGCCGAGGATGTTCTTCGCGTGGGTGTAGGCGTCCTCAGCTGTCGCGGCGTACTTCACGCCACCTGCCTTGCCTCGGCCACCGGTCTTGACTTGGGCCTTCACCATGACCGGCCGACCGATCTCCTCGGCGATCGCCTTGGCGCCTTCGGGGGTGTCGGTCACGCGGCCGGGTGTCGTCGGGACGTTGTGCTTGGCGAACAGCTCTTTCGCTTGGTACTCGAAAAGATCCATGGGCTCACTTCTATGTGTCGGCCTATTTGCCTGTATGTACGCGAGCCCAGGGTTTTCCGATGCCCGCTTGCGGGAAGCGTATCGACACGGCCGAGGGGTTCCGTCGTCGGCATCCGCGGATGTGGCAGATCTCACCGCAGCGCCTGAAGTGATTCAAATCACATTCACGGGCGGATTTCCCGCTTAGCTTGCGATGCCGCGTGGTCGGCGTTAACGTCTCAGGGTCCAGATAACGCTTTGGTTACGCTCCGAGGGACAATCAGGTTGACCCAGCCCAGCCTTGCACGGTCTGCTGCGCCTGAAGGCGCACGGCAATCGCGCGACCGCAGGCTGGAACTCGACCGCAACGAAGTCACCGACATCATCCCGTTCAACGAGTTCGGCAACCTTGATGACCTGGACTTCAGCGACAATTCCGCCTTCGACAAGGAAGCGCAGGTTCTGCGCGCGCCCGAGCTCGACGACCTGGACGACACCGACAACCTCACAGTCATGGCGTTGGCCGGACCCAGCGAGGACGAGACGAGTGTCCTGCCTCGATTCGACTCGCATCGGCCCGACCTGCACAGCCGTCGAAACGATCCGGATCTGCCCGGACGCCGGGGCCAGCACCGCAAGGAGCTGACCGGCGCGACGCGAGGCCGGGTGTTGATCGGCGCCATGGCCGCCGGCGCCGCGGCCGCTGCTGCGCACTCCGCCACCCACACTTCCGACCACTCCAAGGCCGAGACGGTGCTGGCCGCCGACTCGGCGAGCATGAACGGCGGGCCCATCTCCACCTCGGCCCGCGGCATGCAGATGGTCGCCGTGCGGCCCGCCACAAACGTCGCGGTGCACAACGCGGAGCTGGCCAAGGGCGTCGCGTTCGCCCAAGAGCGCGCCGAGCGCGAGGCCCGGCTGCAGCAGCCACTGTTCGTTATGCCGACGAAGGGCATATTCACCTCGGGTTTCGGATACCGCTGGGGTGTGCTGCACGCCGGTATCGACCTCGCGAACTCGATCGGCACCCCGATCAGGGCGGTGTCCGACGGAGTTGTCATCGACGCCGGTCCGACCGCGGGCTACGGGATGTGGGTCAAACTGCGCCACGCGGACGGAACGGTCACGCTCTACGGTCACGTCAACACCACGATGGTCAGCGTGGGTCAGCGCGTGATGGCGGGCGACCAGATTGCCACCATGGGCAATCGCGGCAATTCAACCGGCCCGCACCTGCATTTCGAGGTGCTGCTGGGCGGCACCCAACGCGTGGACCCCGTGCCCTGGCTGGCCAAACGTGGCCTGTCCGTCGGCACTTTCGCCGGTTGACCGGTGACCGGACCCAACAACCCCACGCCAGGCGATCACCCGCCCACCCAGACGCCAAGCGAGCCGATGCGCGCCCGCATAAGCTCTCCGGGGCCTGAAAGCGCGCCCCAGACGCGCATCATCCGGCGGGCGCCGACCGCGCCGCTCCCGCAGATAGTGGACGACGCCCACACCACGCACATCCCGCGCCAACCCGCGCTCGCCCCCTACGCCGCGCCGAGCCAGCGCCCGGCCAGCGCGGTCAGGCTGCCGGGTGAACCCGTCAGCGCGACGGCGGTGGCCGCGGCCGCTGTCAGCATCGTCAGCGGCTGGGCGACCTCGGTCGTGGCAACCGACCTGATCGCGGGCTGGTGGAAATCCGACCGGCTGTTCTGCGTCGCGGTGGCGTTCCTCGCGATGGTGTTCGCGGTGGCGACGATCTGCGGTGTGATCATGCTGCTGCTGCGTCGTTCGCTGGGCCGCTACCTGATCGTGGCCGGGGCGGTGATCGCCCTATTGACCTACGGTGGCGTGTTCATCGCCGGAGCACGCGTCGCCTGGATCGTGCACGCCCTGCCCCTGCTGCCGATCTCCACCGCGGTGCTGGCGCTGCTGCCTCGCACCAAGGAATGGCTGCTCGACGACTAAAGCTTGCTGACCGGAGCGTGGTTGTGCATCAGCTTGACCCGCCCTGAGCTGCCGAAGTCGATCAGCGACATGGCTGATTCGCCGACGCCGGACACCTCTTCCACCCGGCCCAGCCCGTACTTGTCGTGGGTAACCCGATCACCGGGTTCCAGCACCAATAGCGGGCGTTTGCTCGCCGACGAACGAGCCGGCGACGGACGCGGCGAGCCGAATCGCCCGGCGCCGCTGACCGGCGCACTGAACGACGGGGTGGGGTCGGTGCGCCGCCAGTCGATGAGTTCCTGCGGGATCTCCCGCAGGAACCGCGACTCGGGGTTCAGCATCGGCTGTCCCCACGACGACCGCACCTTGGCCCGGCTGACATACAGCCGCTGACGCGCACGGGTGATCCCGACGTAGGCCAGCCGCCGTTCCTCGGAAAGCTCATTGGGATCACCCAATGCCCGCATGTGCGGAAACATGCCGTCTTCCCAACCGGTCACGAACACCACCGGGAACTCCAGCCCCTTGGCGGTGTGCAACGTCATCAGCGTCACCACACCGGCGCTGTGCTCGGGGATTTCGTCGGAGTCGGCGACCAGCGACACCCGCTCCAAGAATTGCGCCAGCACACCGGTGTCCGGCACGTCCTCATCGTCGGGCGCGCCGACCGTCTCGTCGAGCGCCGCCGCGTTCTCCAGGTCAGTGGCGAATTCGTGTGCGACGCTGACGAGTTCGTTGAGGTTGTCCAACCGGGCCAGGTCTTGCGGGTCGGACGACGATTCCAGCTCCGCGCGATATCCGGTGCGCTCCAGCACCGCTTCGACCAGCTCCCCGAGCGGGGCGTCGAGCCGGCCACGCAGATCGTCGAGCATCTCGACGAAACCCGCGATCGCCTTGGCCGACCGGGTGTTCAGCATCGACACCTTGCCTTCGGCGGCGGCCTCGAGCGCGTCGGCGAAACTGGAACCGGTGTTCTCGGCGTACACCGCCACGCAAGCCTCGGCCCGATCACCGATGCCGCGGCGCGGCGTGTTGAGGATGCGTCGCAAGCTGACCGCGTCGCCCGGATTGTCCAGCACCCGAAGGTATGCGACCAGGTCGCGGATTTCCTTGCGCTCGTAAAACCGCACGCCCCCAACGACTTTGTACGGAATGCCGGCGCGGATGAACACCTCTTCCAACGACCGCGACGAGTTGTTGGTGCGGTAGAAGACCGCCAGATCGTTGTAGGTGAGCTCGCCACCGCCGACCAGCGCGTCGACTTCCTCGGCGACGAATCGTGCCTCGTCGTGCTCATTGTCGGCGACGTAGCCGACGATCAGCGCGCCCTCGCCGGCGTCGGTCCACAGCCGCTTTTCCCGGCGTCCCGAGTTGCGCGAGATCACCGAATTGGCCGCCGACAGAATGTTCTGCGTGGAGCGGTAATTCTGTTCGAGCAGAATCGTCGTGGCGTTGGGGTAATCGCGTTCGAAATCCTCGATATTGCGAATCGTAGCGCCGCGGAACGCATAGATCGACTGGTCGGCGTCGCCGACCACACACAGCTCACCGGGCGTCACACCATCTTCGACGTCGCGGCCGACCAACTCCCGCACCAACACGTACTGGGCATGGTTGGTGTCCTGATACTCGTCGACCAGGATGTGCCGGAACCGCCGACGATAATGCTGGGCGATCTGCGGGAAAGCCTGCAGCACCGCGACCGTCTCGCCGATCAGATCGTCGAAGTCGAGCGCGTTGGCCGCCCGCAGCCGGTGCTGGTATTCGGAGTAGACGGCGGCCACCGTGCGCGCCAGGTCATCGGCCTGATCGCAGAGGTCGGGGTCGGACAGGTTGGCCACCGCCTGCTGCGGGTCGATCAGCTCGTTCTTCAGGTTGGAGATGCCGTTGGCCAACAGCCGTGGCGAATACCGCTTGACGTCAAGGCCCATGTCCTTGGCGATCATCTGCAGCAGGCGCCGCGAATCGTCGGCGTCGTAGATCGAGAAGTTGGAGTTGAGGCCCGCGATCAGCGACGCCTGGTTGCGCAAAATCCGCACGCAGGTCGAGTGAAACGTCGACACCCACATCGAGCGTGCTCGCGGACCGACCAGCGCCACCACGCGTTCGCGCATCTCGGCGGCGGCCTTGTTGGTGAAGGTGATGGCCAGAACCTGGCCGGGCCCGACGTCGCGTGCCGCCAGAAGGTACGCGATGCGCCGGGTCAGCACGGCCGTCTTGCCGGAGCCCGCGCCCGCGACGATCAGCAGCGGCGAGCCCTCGTGCAGCACCGCCTGACGCTGCTGCGGGTTCAGGCCGTCAAGAAGTTGATCTGCCTCGGACTCGGTTACGTGCACGGTCAATCTGCGCCGCTCCTCCTCATCGCTTCGCTCTGCATCGTCGTCGGCGGCTTTATCCCGTCCAAACTTACCGCTGTTCTGCGACACCTTTGCGCTACCAGGCCTTCAAATGGCACACTCAATTCGTGCTCAACATGCAGCGTCGATTTTTCTACGGGTACCGGCCAGCGGTGCCCGTGGTCTAGCTGCTTCCCAGAGCCCCGCGGTCCGCTTCCGGATCCGGGGCTCGTCTCTTGTGTGAGGCCCGATACCGGATGAGACCACGACCCCCACACAACGAGAATCCGGAGTCTGAAATGTCTATCGAAGCCGAACAACTCACCGATATCGACGACCTGCGCCAGGAGATTGACCGGCTCGATGCCGCGATCCTGGCCGCGGTGAAGCGCCGTACCGAGGTGTCCAGAGCGATCGGCAAAGCCCGGATGGCCTCCGGCGGCACCCGACTGGTGCACAGCCGGGAAATGAAGGTCATCGAGCGCTACAGCGAGCTTGGGCCGGACGGCAAGGACCTGGCCATGCTGCTGCTACGACTGGGCCGCGGCCGACTCGGTCACTGAGCCCGGCCGGTTAGCAGCCCGTTCACCTCGCCGTAAACCCGGGCCTGGTCAACCTGACTAGGGTCGAACCATGACTGCGGTTAAACGGAGCCCCGGCATCCCCGATATCACTGCGACGCCGGCCTGGAACGCGCTGCGCAAGCATCACGAGCAGATCGGAGCGACTCACCTACGCCAGTTCTTCGCCGACGATCCCGCACGCGGCAGCGAGTTCACCGTCACCGTCGGTGACCTCTACATCGACTACAGCAAACATCGCATCACCCGCGAGACCCTGAAGCTGCTGCTCGACTTGGCCCGCGCAGCGCACCTCGAGCAGCGTCGCGACGAGATGTTCGCCGGCGTGCACATCAACGTCTCGGAGAATCGCGCGGTGCTGCACACCGCGCTGCGGCTGCCCCGCGACGCGAAGCTGATCGTCGACGGACAGAACGTGGTCGAGGACGTGCACGCGGTGCTGGACGCGATGGGCGACTTCACCGACCGGCTGCGCAGCGGCGAGTGGACCGGCGCCACCGGAAAACGAATCAGCACGGTCGTCAACATCGGGATCGGAGGTTCGGACCTCGGGCCGGTGATGGCCTACCAGGCGCTGCGTCACTACGCCGACGCCGGCATCTCGGCGCGGTTCGTCTCCAACGTGGACCCTGCCGACCTGATCGCCACGTTGGCCGATTTAGACCCGGCCACAACACTTTTCATCGTCGCCTCCAAGACGTTCACGACGTTCGAGACGCTGACCAACGCCACCGCGGCCCGGCGCTGGCTGACCGACGCGCTCGGTGACGACGCGGTGGCAAAGCACTTCGTCGCCGTCTCGACCAACAAGAAGCTGGTCGACGAGTTCGGCATCGACACCCACAACATGTTCGGATTCTGGGACTGGGTCGGCGGACGCTATTCGGTCGACTCGGCGATCGGGCTCTCGGTGATGGCAGCGATCGGCCGGGAGGCCTTCGCGGACTTCCTGTCCGGGTTCCATCTTGTCGACGAGCATTTCCGGACCGCGCCGCTGGAGTCCAACGCTCCGGCGCTGCTCGGGCTGATCGGGCTATGGTACTCGAATTTCTTTGGCGCACAGTCACGTGCGGTGCTGCCGTACTCCAACGACCTGGCCCGGTTCGCGGCGTATCTGCAGCAGCTGACAATGGAATCCAACGGCAAGTCAACCCGCGCCGACGGCACACCGGTCGTCACCGATACCGGTGAGATCTATTGGGGCGAACCGGGAACCAACGGTCAGCACGCCTTCTACCAGTTGCTGCACCAAGGCACGCGGCTGGTGCCGGCCGACTTCATCGCGTTCAGCCAGCCGACCGACGACTTGCCCACTGCCGACGGCACCGGCAGCATGCACGACCTGCTGATGAGCAACTTCTTCGCGCAGACCCAAGTGCTGGCATTCGGCAAGACGGCCGAGGAGATCGCCGCCGAAGGCACTCCTGCAGATGTGGTGCCGCACAAGGTAATGCCCGGCAACCGACCGACCACCTCCATCCTGGCCACCAGGCTCACCCCATCGGTGCTGGGCCAGTTGATCGCCCTGTACGAGCACCAGGTCTTCACCGAAGGCGTGGTGTGGGGCATCGACTCGTTCGACCAATGGGGCGTCGAGCTGGGCAAGACGCAGGCCAAGGCGCTGCTGCCGGTCATCACCGAAGACGCCTCGCCGGACAAGCAATCGGACAGCTCGACCGACGCGTTGGTGCGCCACTACCGCGTCGAGCGCGGGCGCGCGGGCTAACGAGGTGAGGGGAGGGGCAGCGGTCCGCCATCAGCATAGCGGCGATCGCCAGCGCGGCGAAGCCGCGTGCAGCGGGTCGCCGCCATCAGCCAAGCTACTTGAGCAGACGCGACATTCGCCGGTCGGCCAGCACCTTGCCGCCGGTCTGACAGGTCGGGCAGTACTGAAACGACTTGTCGGCGAACGACACTTCCCGCACGGTGTCACCGCATACCGGGCACGGCAAACCGGTGCGCGCATGCACCCGCAAACCGGATCGCTTCTCGCCCTTCAGCGTGGCGGCCTGTTGACCGACCGAGCGGGTCACGGCGTCGGTCAGCACCGACACCATCGCGTCGTGCAGGGCGGCCAACTGGCCGTCGGCGATCTTCCCGGCCGTGGCGAACGGCGAAATCTTGGCGACGTGCAAGATCTCGTCGCTGTAGGCGTTACCGATCCCGGCGATCACCTTCTGGTCGGTGATGACGGACTTGATCCGGCCGGTGTTTCCGGCCAGCGCCTCGGCCAAGTCGTCGACGGACAATTGCAGTGCGTCAGGCCCGAGCGCGGCGATGCCGGGCACCTGCTTCGGGTCGTCGACGAGCCACACCGCCAGCCGCTTCTGGGTGCCCGCCTCGGTGAGGTCGAAGCCGGGCGCCTGGCCGGGAGTGCCGAGATGAACGCGCAGCGCAATCGGGCCTTTGCCGGGTCGCAGCGGCGCCGCGGCCAGCTTGTCCGACCACCGCAACCAGCCGGCCCGGGACAGATGGGTGATCAAGATCAGCTCGCCGGCCCGCAAACCGAGATATTTGCCCCACCGGTCGGCACCGGTAACCGTCAAACCGTGCAGCGCGGTGATCGGCGGGTCGAAGGTTTTGAGCACCGAGAACGCGACGACGTCCACGCGCCCGATGGTCCTGCCGACGGCGTGGCCGCGCAGGTGGTCGGCCAGCGCTTCGACTTCGGGCAGTTCAGGCATGCATCCAGTGTGCCGGTCAACGCCGGGCTGTGCGCCGCACGTCGCGAACCACCAGCGACAGCACCCAGCTGACGATCGACAGGACGATCGCGGCCCAGATCGCGGTCCACCAGAAGTGATCGATCGCCAGGCCCCAATGGGTGGTGTGCTCGGTGATCCACGCCGTGATCCACAGCATCAGCGCGTTGATCACGATGTGGATAAGGCCCAACGTGAGGATGTACAGCGGGATCGACAGGATCTGCACGATCGGCTTGATGAACGCGTTGACCAGACCGAAGATCACCGCAACGACGAAGATGATGCCGACCCGCTGCAAGCGGGTGTCGCCGCCGACGAAGCTGAGCCCATGGACGACGAGGGTGACCACCCAGAGGGCGAATCCCGTCAACGCCGCGCGGATGAAAAATGACCTCACGGGAGTGAAACTACTCCGCGGATCGCAATAAATTGGTGTCCATGATCCAACCGTGACCTGCACGGGGCTTGTCGTCAGGCCACGCGGCGCGGTGAACGCGCTCACAAGAGCAGGGCTAGCCGAAACCATCGGTACCCGGTACCATCGGTTCCGATAGCTTCAGCGCTGAGGAGGAGCGACGCCAATGACAAGCGCGGTGAAGCCGACTGGACCCAGTAGTGAAGAGTTCTCCGAGCGCCTGCTCAAGGGATCGGTCAAGAAGTCGTACGCGCCCGTCGTTGACATCGACTGGGACGCGCCGCTGGACCCCGACAAGTTCTATCTGCCAGCGCGAACCGTATCGCTGTACGGCACGCCGATGTGGGACCAGATGACCCGCGCCCAGCGCATCGAGCTGTCCCGCCAGGAGCTGGTGAACACCCTGTCGGCGGGTATCTGGTTCGAAAACATCCTGAATCAGGCGCTGCTGCGCAAACTCATGCACACCGACCCCACCAGCCGGTCATCGCACTACGCGCTGACCGAACTCGGCGACGAAACCCGCCACATGGTGATGTTCGGCAAGGCTATCGAGCGGGTCGGCGCCAAACCGGTGCGTCCGCGGCTCTACCACCGGATCATCATCAACACTCTGCCGTTCTTTTTCCGCGGCTCGGTGCTGTGGGTGGCCGCGCTGATCGGCGAGGAGATCTTCGACTCGCTGCAGCGCCAGATGATGGATGACCCCGAACTGCAGCCGATCATCCAGCGGCTCATGCGAATTCACGTCACCGAAGAAGCCCGCCACATCCAGTTCGCGCGCGACGGCCTGCGCAGGCGCACACCGCAGATGCGGCGGCCGGAGCGGTGGTTCGTCGGCAACGTCAACGGCCTGGGCGGATTCTTCTTCCGCTACCTGTTCAGTAACCCCGTGCCCTATCGGCGCGCGGGCCTGGATGGCCGGCAGGCGCGCAGGGCCGCACGCACCAGCCCGCATCGCCACGAAGTCCAGGTGGCGGGCTTCGCTCCGTTGGCCGAGTTCCTCACGGAGGTAGGCTTATTGGGCCCGATCGCGCGCCGCGGCTGGACGCGGACCAAGTTCCTGTGATCGACCACGGCCACGGCGTCGTCATCGTCGGGCCCGGATCCGTCGGCACTGAGCTGCTGGCCGCCGGCGTCGACGACTTCGTGATCTTCGACCGCGAGGTGATCAGCTCGGTGTTCGACGACGGCACCGACAGCTGGACGCTGACCGCTAACGACGGCGAAGCCTGCCGCGGCCGGGTAGTCGTGTCCTGCACGTCGCCTTTCGTGCCATGGATTCCGGATCTTTTCGGTCGCAGGGAATTTCGCGGCGTGTCATTCCATGCGACGGCACTCCCCGCGGACTTCGACCCGGCCGGTCTGCGCATCGCGGTAGTAGGCGCCGACGCCACCGCCGGGCCGTTGATCGGCCGGTTGACCAGGTCAGGGGCCTCGGTCAAGGTGTTCCCGCTTCCGCCCCGCCGGATCGTGCCGCAGGCACGACGCACCAGGCGCTACCTACGCCGGCAGGCCGATGTGGTGGTGCCGCCCATTGTCGAGGTGACAGCGGCGGGCATCCGCACCGCCGACGGTGTCCACCACGACGCCGACGCCGTCGTTTGCGGCACCGGGTTCGCGGTCCGCGCCGGGCTCGCGCGGGACGCTCTGGTCGGCGCCGGCGGCGTGACCATCCAGCAGGCCTGGACCGACGGGATGGAGCCCTACCTCGGCGTCGCGTTGCACGGCTTCCCCAACTACTTCGTGGTCGGGGGGCCGAACTTCGAGGCATCGATGCGCCACATCGTCGAATGCCTGCAGCTCATGAGCGGGCACACTCGCATCGAGGTGCGCCGCAGCAGTCAACAGGTGTTCAACGAGCGGGTCCACCTGAGCAGCTCGTCGCGTCGCCAGGTGGCATCATCATTCGATCTATCGTCGTCCAACGGCATCCCTGACGACATCTACGACGGTCCGGCGACGCTGGCACTGGCCGAGTTCTGCAGCCAGGTGCGCGTCCGGCTGGCCGGACACGTCGACCCAATCGACGGCCAATACCATTGGCAGGGAACAATTTTCGGTCTGTTGCCGACGGACCTGCTGGCCCAGAAGCGCGAAGTGACGCTGGCAATTGGTGAACTCAGCAGCTCGGCGCGTATCACGGAGCGAACACAGCAGGGCACGCACTCGATCGCCGGCGTGGGGGCACCGCCCTTCGCCCGCGACCGAGGGCGCGGCGCCGCAGCTCTGAGCCGCAACTGCGTTTTGGCGTCTGCCAGCATGGGTAAGCGACCCTCGTGCCAGGGGGGATGCTAGTTCAAATCAATCTGCTCGCTTTGGGCAGGGTCACCGCCAACTGGGCCGAAGGCGATGGCTAGGACTACTGGCCATCTGGCGGTTACCGCTTTCCCGGTGGGAACCGCTTCCCTGCTCGCCGCTGAAGGCGTCTTGGACGGCAGCAGGTATCTGCAACTACGAAACCGCATCATCGAGGCTGCGTTAGGCGGGCCGCGCGCCGTCCTTGTCGACATCAACGCTCTCCGTGTCCCTGCGTCGTCCTCGTGGAAGGTGTTCAGCAGCGCGCGTTGGCACGTCAGCACCTGGCCCGACGTTCCGATCATTCTGATCTGCGCACATCCCGAACGCCGCAAGGCCATCGCATGGAGTGGTGTGACGCGCTACGTGCCGGTGCACGCCACTGTCGAAGCGGCGTTGGGGAGTCTCACCGCTGGTCGAGGAACCCGGTGGCGGATCCGCACGGAACTGCCATCCTCACTTGCCAGCCTTCGCAAGGGTCGCGAACTGGTGGCCGAATGGCTGGCGGCCTGGTCCCACGTCGACCTGATCCCGGTAGCGACGGTGGTTGTCAATGTGTTCATCGAGAACGTGCTGCAACACACCGCATGTGCGCCAGTGCTGGTGCTGGAATCCAACGTACAGCCGTAAACACTGCTGACGGCCCTGCTCGTGCCGCGGCCGCCACGAGGATCCTCGTCGTGTGGCGACCAGGTGTGCGTCTGGCGATCGTCGCGTCGATTTGCCGCGCCTGGGGCAGCACACCGTTGCCGTCCGGAAAGGCAGTGTGGGCAGTTCTCGGCCCGGAAAATCAGCTTTGATCCCCAAGTGCATTATCCGCCATCAGCCTGGCTGCTCACCCTCGACGAGCTGGCGCGCCACCATGGCCACCGGCGTGTTCGAGCTCTGGGATAACCGCTTGAGCAGTTCGAAGCCCTGAACCGCGTCGATCTTGAACCGCTCCATGAGCATGCCTTTGGCTTGGCCGATCACATCGCGGGATGCCAAAGCGCTGCGGAACTGCTCGTCGCGGCGCACAAAGTTCCACGCCAATGCCGTGTGCGTCGCACAGATCAGCCCCAGCTCGACCGCGTCGTCGTCGAATACCTCCGGCTCTTCGGCGTAGAAGGTCAACGCACCCATGGTGCGGTGGTCGGCGAACAACTGAAACGACATGATCGACCGGATCGGAGTCTCTTGGGCAGCGTCGCGGCAGAAGGCCGGCCAGCGGTCTTCGCGGGTGATGTCGTTGATCCGAATCATGTGTTGTTCCCAGGCCGCCGACAGGCACGGACCCTCGTCGTGTCGTTGCTGGATTTTGTCGAGCAGTGCGGGATAACGGTCTGTCGCCGACGCGGTGCGCACCGTTCCGTTGCGGGACGCGACCGTGATTCCCGCGTATTGCGCACCCGGCACCGACTTGACGGCTCCCTCGGTCAGCTCGGACAGCACCGTGTCGACATCGGTGATCTCCTGTTGCTGTAGGGCTTGCACCAACTCCGCCATTTCGCGGAGGAGTCCGCTCGGCCGCTTCGCGGTCATGTCGTCCGTCCTCTGGTCGCGATGCCGCCATTCTCGCGCCGTCCGGCAAACCAGGCAACGTGCTTTGCGCTTTACCAGGCTACGCCCGTGCCGGGGTCATCGCCGCAAGCCATTACCTCTAGTATTTCCCCGGTATCCGGCGGATTTCAGGGGGTAGGAGACAGCGTGCGGTTCAGCTACGCGGAGGCGATGACGGACTTCAGGTACTACATCCCGCTGGCAAAGGCCGCCGAGGCGGCCGGCTACGCCAGCATGACGATTCCCGACAGCGTCGCCTATCCGTTCGAGTCGGACTCGAAATACCCGTACACGCCCGACGGCAACCGCGAATTCCTCGACGGCAAGGCATTCATCGAGACGTTCGTCCTGACTGCCGCCCTGGGCGCGGTGACGACGACGCTGAGGTTCAACTTCTTCGTGCTCAAGCTTCCGATTCGGCCGCCGGCTCTGGTGGCCAAGCAGGCCGGATCGCTGGCCGCACTGATCGGCAACCGGGTCGGTCTCGGCGTCGGCACCAGCCCCTGGCCCGAGGACTACGAGTTGATGGGCGTCCCGTTTGCCAAGCGCGGCAAGCGAATCGACGAGTGCATCGAAATCATCCGCGGACTGACCACCGGCGACTACTTCGAATTCCACGGCGAGTTCTACGACATACCCAAAACCAAGATGACTCCCGCTCCGACAGAACCGATCCCGATCCTGATCGGCGGCCACGCCGACGCCGCGCTGCGCCGCGCGGCACGCGCCGACGGCTGGATGCACGGCGGCGGCGACCCGCAAGAACTCGACCGGCTGATCGGGCGGGTCAAGCAGCTTCGCGAAGAGGAAGGCAGGAGCGGCCCGTTCGAGATCCACGTGATCTCGGTCGATGGCTTCACCCTCGACGGGGTCAAGCGCCTCGAGGACAAAGGTGTCACCGACGTCATCGTCGGCTTCCGGATCCCCTACATCATGGGTACTGACACCGAGCCGCTCGACGCCAAAATCCGCAATCTGGAGATGTTCGCCGAGAACGTGATCGCCAAAGCCTAACGGCTACAGCGGATCCCACACCGGAGACCGCTTCTCCATCAGGGCCTTGGCGGCTTCCAGCGGATTGTTGGTGAATCCGCTCAGGATCTGGGTGCGGTTCTCAATCTCCTTGGCGTGCCGCAGACTTGGCGCGTCCAGCGCGGTGTTGAGACCGATCTTGGTCTGCCAGACCCCGTAGGCGTTGTTCTCCACAATAGAGCGGGCCATCTTCAGCGCGGCCGTCATCAGCTCGTCCGGCGCCACCACCTCGTGCACCAGCCTGATCCGGTATGCCTCGTCGGCGTCGATGATGCGGCCGGTCAGCATCAGCTCGCGCGCCACCCCGGCTCCGACGATCTTCGGCAGCAGGTAGCTGGTGCCCATGTCCATCGACGAGAACCCCGCCTTGATGAAAACCGAGCCGAACCGGGCCTGCTGCGACGCGATCCGGATGTCGCAGTGCAACGCGAACGCCAGCCCGCCGCCGACCGCGGCGCCGTTGACCGCGGCGATCACCGGTATCGGCAGCTCGTACAGCCGGGTGTACAGGTCGGCCAGCCGAACCTGAGCGTCGTAGCTGACCTTGAACGCCGGGGTGTGCGGTGTCGTCTTGGTCCAGGCCTCCCCGGTGCCGCTCAGGTCAGCGCCGGCGCAGAACCCGCGCCCCGCGCCGGTCAGGATCGCGGCTCGGAACTCCCCGGTCTCGAGCACGTCCAGCGCGTCGTCCACGCCGTTGATCAGCGAACCGTCGATGGCGTTCAAACGGTCGGGCCGGTTCAACGTGACGCGGGCGATGTTGTCTTCGAGCGTTGCCAATTCCACAGAAGTCATACAGCAACCGTAAGGGAGACAGTCGGAGTCGGCGCCTACCCTGGCTGACATGACAAGAACTGACCGCGACACATGGGATTTGGCCACTAGCGTCGGCGCCACCGCCACCATGGTGGCGGCCGCCCGGGCGGCGGCCAGCCGACGTCCTGATCCGGTGATCAACGACCCGTTCGCCGAGCCGCTGGTCCGCGCGGTCGGGCTGGACCTGTTCACCAAGGTGGCCAGCGGCGAGCTGGATTTCGCCAACGTCGACGACGGCGCCGGGTTCCCTCGGATGGTCGACACCTTCGCCGCCCGCGCCCGGTTCTACGACGACTACTTCGCCCAGGCCAGCGCCGCGGGAGTGCGTCAGGTGGTGATCGTGGCGTCCGGGCTTGATGCCCGCCCGTACCGGCTCCCCTGGCCGGCGGGCACCACCCTCTACGAAATCGACCAGCCCGAGGTCATCGAGTTCAAGACCACGACACTGTCCGAGCTCGGCGCCGTACCCGGCGCCGAGCATCGCACGGTCGGCATCGACCTGCGCGAGGATTGGCCGGCGGCGCTGCAAAGCGCGGGCTTCGATCCCGTCCAGCCGACGGCATGGTTGGCCGAGGGGGTCCTGATCGGATTCTTGCCGCCCGAGGCCGAAGTTCGTCTGCTCGACCACGTCACCGCGCTGAGCGCCGCGGGCAGCAGATTCGCCGCTGACTACGGCTCGGTGCGCGGTCAGACCGAGGAGCAGCAGCGGCAGGCCAAGCTCATGACCGACCGCTGGCGCGAACACGGCCTGGACCTGCACATCCCCGACTTGACCTACCCCGGCGAGCACACCGATGTCGCGGCGCACCTGCGGGCCCAAGGCTGGGACACCGCAACATCGGTGCTCGACGACCTGTTCGCGACGGCGGGACTGGCGCCACTGGCGGCCGAAGCGCGGGCGGGCGCACCCGCCTCGATCACCTTCGTTCGGGCGACCCGGCGTTAGCGACCAGTCCTCACGAGTGCTTGGCGAACCACTCGGCCTGCATCGCCAGCAACCCCATCGCCGGCAATTGCGGTGTGCCCGGGTCGAGTTCGCGATAGCGCTGGTACACGTTGACGACGACGCGCTCGGCGTCCAGCCAGGTCGCGTACTCGCCCAGGTCGATGTTGTCGGCCGCCTCGACGAACGACATGCCCTTGCGGTGGGCCGCTTCGGCTTGCTCGGCGACATGGACGAGATACCCACGCACCGCGCGAATTCCGTCCGCGTCGGTGACCGGACCGTGGCCCGGGACTACCGTCGGCGCATCCATCGCGATCATCGCGTCGCAGGCCGCGACCCAGTTGGCGATCGGACCCGCCCACACGATCGGCGTGCAGCCGATGAACAGCAGATCCCCGGCGAACAGCACGCCGGCGTCCGGCACGTGCACGACCGAGTCCGCGGCGGTGTGTGCCGGACCCAGGTTCACCAGGTGCACCTCGCGGCCGCCGACCTCGATGGTGAGCCGGTCGTCGAAGGTCTGATCGGCGTTGCGCACGGTGATGCCGCCGAAATCGAAGGGCCCGAACCGTTCTCGCAGATATGCGGTCGCCACCGGGCCGAGGTCGGCGGTCTGGGTCATCACCAGCATCTCGGGTCGCATTCCGTGGGCGATCTCTTCGGCGGTGCCCTTGGCGGCGATAACCCGCACCGAACGCTCCAGCAGTTGGTTGCCGTGGGTGTGGTCACCGTTGGAGTGGGTGATCAGCGCATCGGTGATCGGCGCGCGGTCGGTGATGGGCGCCATCGCGGCCAGCATTTCGCGCGTCAGCGGCAGGTCGAAGAGGGTGTCGACCAGTAGCGATGCACCGTCGCCGGCGACCAGCCCGGCGTTGCTCCAGCCGTATCCGCCGTCCGGCAGCATCCAAGCCCACGCCCGGTCGGCGACCTCGTGCAACCCACGGGTATACGGGATTTTCGCCGGCGCCGCATTGACCCTCTTAGCGGCCGGGACCGCGTCGGGGTTGGGTCGTGCCGGTAGTGGTTGCGGCGCAAGGGTTTTGCGGACGGTTTGGCGGGTCTCGCCGAGTCCTTGGACTTTGAGCGTGACAACATCGCCGTCGTGTAGCCAGCCGCGGAACGATTCCGGCGCCGCGGCGTCGAGGTGCTCGACCAGCGTGCACGTCGGCACGGTTCCGGAACCGAAAACGTCGCCGGGCCGCAGCGTCACCCCGCGTGATGCGTAAGCGATCACTTCGGCGAAGCTCCAGTCCATCGCCGCGGTCGACCCGGCACCGATCACGGTATCGTTGACCAGCGCGGTCACCTCGAGACTCAGCTTCCCGTCGCGGCGGTAGGGCTCGAGCTCGTCGGGTGTCACCAGATACGGACCAAGGGTTACTCCGCTGTCCTTGCCTTTTGCCTGCCCGATCGCCAATTGCCCTTCCAGCATTTGCAGATCCCGCGCCGACCAGTCGTTGAAGATCATGTAGCCGATGATCGCCTGTTCGGCTTGCGCCACGAGCAAGTCGCTACCCGTCGTTCCGATGACCGCGGCGATTTCCAATTCGAAGTCTTGCCAGGCGCTTCCGGGTGCCATCGGAGCGTCGTCATACGGGCCGAGAACGGTCGACGGGCAGGCGAAGTAGAACGCCGGAATTTGGTACCAGGTGTCCTTGAGCACTCGGCCACCGCCCATCGCCGCCTGGCAGTTGCGCATGTGGTCGAGAAAGCACAAGCTGTCCCGAATCGACGGCGGCCGCGGGATGGGCGCCATCAGCGTCACTTGATCCAGACGCGCCATGGGCGCCGATCGTAGTGCGTCCTCCCCCGCCTCCCGCAATTCGGCGGCGCCGTACCCGATGAGTTCGAGCAGGCTTAAACCCGGCTGCAGCGCATGGACATCATCGCCGGAAAGCACCCCTACCCGCTCCCCGTTATTGTCTTTGAAGGTAACCCATTTCATTCCCGTACCACCTCACTTGGCTCCTTGTCTGGTCGCAGGCCGCGCCAACTGGGCTGGCGCAGCCGGTCATCCGCGGTCCACTCGCTGTACCGGACTTCTCCGACCAGCGTGGGCTTGACGAACGTCACGCCCTTGGCGTCGCGGGCGGGAAGTACAGCGTCGAAAGGGGATTCGTCGGTGTGCAACGGAGCCAGCGTCTTCTTGAGACTGGCCAGATCGCGTTCGGTGAACCCGGTGCCCACCCGTCCGGCGAAATGCAGTCCACCCGCGGCCGGAATGCCCATCAGCAGCGAACCTATACCGCTGGTGCGCCCACCCTCGCCGGCGCGCCAACCGCCGATGACGACTTCTTGGGTGTTCCAGTGTTTGTCCTTGATCCACGACATCGAGCGACGGGCCGGCTGGTAGGTGGAGTCGCGTTTCTTCGCGATCACGCCCTCCCACTGATGCTTCCGCGAGTAGTCCAGCGCCTCGGCGCCGTTGCCGGGCAACGGGTCGGGGACGATCAGACCGCCCGCGCCGGCCAGTGTTTCCAGCAGTTGCCGACGGTCGCGGTAGCGGGTCCGCAGCAACGACCGCCCGTCCAGGAACAGTAGATCGAAGGCCCAGAACTCGATGCGAGTCGCCCGCGCGCGGTTCTGCATTTCGGTGAATCTCGGCACACCGGAAGCGTCCAGCGCAACGACCTCGCCGTCGAGAACGACGTGGTGGTCGCCGAGATCATCAGCGAGTGAATGCAATTGGGGGTATTCCTTGGTGACGTCGCGTCCGTTGCGGGATCGCAGCCGCACTGTGCCGTGGTCGGCATCAACCAGCAGCCGGTAACCATCCCACTTGCCCTCGAACGCCCACTGCGATGCTTTCAGGTTCGCCACCGAACCTTCCGTAGATAGCATCGGGGCCAGCTCGTCGAACTGAAAAACCTGCTGGTCCTTCATCCGATGCGCCAGCCACTGATTGCCGTTGGTCTGAATCAGCGCGTAGCGCCCGGATATTCGCTTGCCGTACAGCGTGACGATGACTTCACCCTTTTCACCGGAGTCGCGGAACTTCTCCGCGTCGTAGGTGCCGGAGTCCCAAATGATCACCTTGCCGCCGCCGTACTCCCCCTTCGGGATGGTGCCCTCGAAGCTGCCGTACTCCAGCGGGTGGTCTTCGGTGTGGACCGCCAGGTGATTGACCGCGGTGGTTTCGGGCAGGTTCTTCGGCACGGCCCAGGACACCAGGACGCCGTCGCGTTCGAGGCGAAAGTCGTAGTGCAGCCGGCGGGCGTGGTGCTCTTGAATGACGAACGTATTGCCTTGACCGGCGGCAGGTTCGGCGTTGGAAACCGGTTCGGGGGTTTTCGACGCGTCGCGCATGCTGCGGTATTTGGTCAGCCGATCCGGGGTCCTGACGTCGGCATCCAGTGCCGCCAGCAGGTCTCCGTCGCGCTCGACCCTTTTCAGCACTTCGTCGTAGCGCAGCTGGCGAAGTTTCTTGTCGTCGAGTTCCTCCCAGCTGCGCGGGGCGGCGACGGTCGGGTACTCGCGGCCGCGTAGCGAGTACGGCGCGATGGTGGTCTTCGATCCGTTGTTCTGGCTCCAGTCCAAGAACACCTTGCCGGCTCGCAGGCTCTTGGTCATCGTCGCGGTGACCAGCTTGGGCATCGACTTTTCCAGTTGCTGTGCAACACGTTTGGCCAATACCACCGCGCCGCGGCTGCTCACCGGCTTGTCCAGCGGGCTGTAAAGGTGCAGCCCCTTGCTGCCGCTGGTGAGTGGGAAGGTGCTCAGCCCGATATCGGCGATCAGGTCGCGCACCGCGCGCGCCACTTCGGCGAGCTGAGCCATCGTCACGCCCTGGCCCGGGTCGAGGTCGAACACCAGCCGAGTCGCCGGCCCCGGCTTGAGTTCCTCGCCGTTGCGGGTCCACTCTGCTTCAAACCGCCACTGCGGAACGTGCACCTCGAGTGCGGCCTGCTGAGCGATCCACGCCAGCCCGTCGACGCTGTCGATGATCGGATACGTGGTCGTCCCGGATCGGTGCGCCAAACTGGCGCGCGGCAGCCAGTCCGGTGCCGACGACGCCAGTTGCTTTTCGAAGAACGACGGTTCATCGACGCCGTTGGGCCAGCGCTTGCGGGTGGCGGCGCGGCCGGCGATGTGCGGCACCATCACCTCGGCGATGCCGGTGTAGTAAGCGAAGATGTCGGCTTTTGTGGTTCCGGTGGCGGGATAGAGCACCTTGTCGGCGTTGGTCAGCTTCACCCGCGACGCCATGTGATTTAACTTACGCTTTGCAGCACCGAAAGCGCCTTGTCACAACCGATTATTGCCTAGACGTAAATTTTCGTGACGTACGACACGAAAGCGTTAGACGGGCCATCACATCGGGCACGCACGGCGGATGGCCACTGTAATTCCTTGGCGCCGCGACGCCGGCGTCCCGCTAAGCAACGCAACACTGCGACTGCATTCGCAACGAATCGAAGTGCCAACCTACGACCGGTCTACCCTTCAGCGGGGTGTTGTACACATCGGCGCAGGTAATTTTCACCGCGCACATCAGGCCGTCTACTTCGACGACCTCGCCTGCTCGGGCATTTCCAACGAGTGGGGGGTGACCGGCGTCAGCCTTCGCTCCCGCGATGTCAAAGATCTGCTATCGGCTCAGGATGGGCTTTACACCGTCGTGCAACGCGGCCGCGACCGCCAAACGGCCCGCGTGGTCGGCTCGATCGGCTCCTACCACTACGCACCGAAGGACACGGCTGCGGTCCGCGCCGCTCTGGCTGATCCCCAAACCCGCGTCGTGAGTCTGACAATCACCGGCAACGGCTACTTCCTGGATCCGGTCACCCGCGTGTTCGACGCCGCCAACCCCGACGTGCGTGCCGATCTCGTAGCGTCGAATTCCTTTGCCACCGCGTGGGGATACCTCACCGAGGCGCTCGACCAGCGCCGCCGTGCCGGTACTGCACCATTTACGGTGCTCTGCTGCGACAACATTCCGGACAACACGCAGGCGGCGCGCACCGCGCTGGTGTCGTTCGCTTCATTACGAGACCCCGGGCTCGCCCGTTGGATCGACGCAAACGTCGCGTTCCCGTCGACCATGGTCGACCGCATCACCCTTCAAACCTCGAAGTCGGAGCGACAGTTCGTCGAGGAAACATTTGGCATCGCCGACAAGTGGCCGGTGGTGACCGAGCCGTATTGCCAATGGATCATCGAGGACACCTTCAGCAATGGCCGACCGCCGCTCGACGAGGTCGGCGCGCAGTTCGTGTCCGATGTCAGCGACCACAAGCAAGTCAAGACCCGCATGCTCAACGGAACCCACATCGCGATGGCGTGTTTGGGCACGCTGGCCGGCTACCAGCGCACCGACGAGGCGATGAGGGACGACGTCATCTTCGATTACATCGAGCAGCTCATGCGCGATGAGATTCAGCCACTGTTACCGGCGGTCCCTGGGATGAACACACCCGACTACCGGGACACCTTGCTCGATCGACTCAGCAATCCCCGGTTGAGCGACCAGTTGTCGAGGTTGGCTCGACGGGGATCGACGAAGATATCGTCGTTTCTGCTGCCGTCCCTGCAGGAGGCGATCGCGCAGGACAGACCACACACGCTGCTGATGATGGCCCTGGCCGGGTGGGCCCGGTACGTGCGCGGCTACGACCTCAAGGGTTCCAAAATCCGCCTCGACGATCCACAGTCGACATTGCTGACTAAGTTGGCGACCATGGAAGGCAACAATCCGTATCCGTTGCTGCGGCACGAAATCTTCGCCGAGCTGCGTTTGATTCCGACGTTCACGGAGCGCATGGCCGACATGATTACGGGCATCGATGAGCACGGCGTGATACCCACGCTGCGCCAAGCGTTGCGCGACGATGCGCGGGAGTTGGTGTCGCAATGAACCAGCAGGAGCTAACGGTTGTGCGCCCATTCGACCCTGCACCAGTCACCACCTTGCTCTGTGACGCCGATGACAACCTCTTCCCTTCGGAGAGACCGGCATTCGCCGCCTCGGTCGAGGTGATCAATCGCTTTCTGGCCGAATTGGGCGTGCCAGCCCCGTTTACCGCAGAGGAGCTGCGCAAAAAGGCCGTCGGAAAGAACTTTCGCAGCACCGCTCACGACCTGGCTGCGTCGGCCGGTCGCGAGGTGTCCGCCGACGAACTCGAGCAATGGGTGCGCGAAGAACGCGAACAGGTCACCGCTCATCTGGCCGCCACCCTCACGCCGGATCCGAAGGTGCTTGAACCATTGCGAGACCTCGCATCGCAGTACGCTCTGACGGCCGTCAGCTCCAGTGCGATTATGCGGTTGAAGGCCTGTTTCACTGCGACCGGTCTTGATCCGCTCATCCCGGTGGAGGTGCGCTTCAGCGCCGAGGATTCCCTTCCCGTGCCGACAAGCAAACCCGACCCCGCGGTGTATCTGCATGCCGGCCAGACACTGGGCATCGACGCCGAACAAGGGCTGGCCATCGAAGACTCCGTGGCCGGCGTCACCTCCGCGGTCGCAGCCGGGTACCTGACCGTCGGCAACCTGATGTTTGTGCCGGCCGACGAACGACATTGCCGCAGTGAGCAATTGATTGATGCTGGCGCCGTCGCGATAACCGACTCGTGGTGCGCTCTCGCTGATGTCCTCAGGTTATCGACCGTCACAGGTGGAGGTGCCCCGCTTAAGTAGGCGTGCGCCGCTCACGAATGACGATTCGGGCCTCGGCCCGGGAGGAGTTGTGCAATCGTGGCTAGCGCGATGAACCTGAACAATGCAACGCTGACAAGGCTGCCCATCGCAGCGCCGACCTATGACCGCGGCAGCATCGGCGTCGGTATCGCGCATATCGGCGCCGGTCACTTCCACCGCGCGCATCAGGCCATGTACATCGACCGGTTGCTGCAGCGGGGCTTGGCGCGCGAGTGGGGCATCTGCGGGGTGGGGGTGCTGCCCGCCGACTGGCCAATGCGCGACGTCCTGCGTGACCAGGACGGGCTCTACACGCTGATTCTGGAAAACCCGGACGGCAGCCGGGACGCACAAGTGATCGGCTCGATCATCGACTATCGCTACGCCCCCGACGATCCGGCGGCCGCGCTCGAGGTGCTGGCCGCGGCATCCACCCGGATCATTTCGATGACCATCACCGAGGGCGGTTACCGCGACCCCGACGGACCCGCGTTCTCGTTGATCACCGAGGCGCTGGCCAGGCGTCGCGACCGCGAGATCGCCGCGCCGACAATCGTGTCGTGCGACAACATCGAGAGCAACGGAGAGGTGGCGCGGCGGGCCATCCTCTCGCACGCCGAACGCCGGGATCCCGGGCTCGCCGAATGGGTGGCTGAACACACCCGCTTCCCGAGTTCGATGGTGGACCGGATCACCCCGGCCACCACACTGGAGATGGCCGCCGCGGTGCGGCGCGACTTCGGTGTCGACGACCGGTGGCCGGTGGTGGCCGAGCCGTTCACGGCGTGGGTCCTCGAAGACGACTTCTCCGATGGCAGGCCGCCGTTGGAGCAGGCGGGCGTGCTGCTGGTCGAGGATGTCGGCCCGTACGAGTCGATGAAACTGCGACTGCTCAACGCGGGGCATCAGTCCCTTTGCTACTTCGCCCATCTGTGCGGCTTCGAGTTCGTCCACGACGCGGCTCGCGATCCGCTGATTGCCGAATTCCTGCTTGCCTATTTCGATTTCGAGGCCATCCCGACGCTGGCGCCGGTGCCCGGGATCGACTTGTACGACTACAGCCGCACGCTGATCCAGCGGTTCGCCAACCCAGGGGTGCGCGACACCGTTGCGCGGCTGTGCGCCTACTCGTCGGATCGCATCCCGAAGTGGCTGCTCCCGGTGGTCCGCGACAATCTGGCCGGCGATGGATCGGTTCGGCTGGCCGCGGCGACGGTGGCCAGCTGGGCCCGCTACGCCGAAGGCGTCGACGAGTGGGGCAAGCCGATCGAGGTGGTGGACCAACTGACGGACTCGCTGCTGCCGATCGCCCGGTCGCAGCATGAGAATCCCACCGCGTTCATCGAGATCACCGCGGTGTTCGGGGATCTGGCCCGCCAACCTCGCTTCGTCGAGGCCTACCGCTGGGCGCTGGATTCGTTGCACAGCAAGGGCGCTCGGGCGACACTGGAGGCTTTACTGCGATGAGCCGCGGGCTGGTGATCGGCGAATCGCTGATCGACATCGTCGAGCGCGACGGACAGATCACCGCCGAGCATGTCGGCGGTAGCCCTCTCAATGTCGCCGTCGGGCTGGGCCGGCTGGGCCGCGACGTCGATTTCCTGACCCGCATCGGCGATGACCCACACGGCCGGCGTATCGCTGAGTACGTCAATGCTGCAGGGGTGCAGCTTGTTTCGGGAAGTCAAGCCGCCGACCGGACGGCGACGGCACGAGCGGCTGTCGGTGCGGACGGCTCAGCCGACTATGTATTCGATCTGGACTGGCAGCTTTCCGGTACCCCGATGGTGACGACGCCGCTGTTCGTGCACACCGGATCGATTGCCGCCGTGCAGGAACCGGGCTGCTTGGCTGTTGCGGCGCTGGTCGACACCTACCATGTCTCGGCGACAACCACTTTCGATCCCAACGTGCGTCCATCATTGATCGCCGACCGAGAGCTGGCGCGCCAACGCATCGAGCATCTCGTCGAGCGCAGCGACATCGTCAAAGTCAGCGAGGAGGACCTGCGCTGGATCGACCCGGACCGTCCGCCCGAGCAGGTCGCCCAAACCTGGCTGGCGCTGGGTCCCGCTGTCGTCGCGATGACGATGGCCGACCACGGTGCGGCGGCGGTCTGCGCCGCCGGTGAGGTGCGGGTGCCGGCCCGACCGGTGCAGGTGGTCGACACCGTCGGCGCCGGCGACGCATTCATGGTCGGCCTGATCGACGCGCTCTGGGGACGAGGGTTGTTGGGCGCTGAGCGACGCGCCGAGCTCGCCGGAATCGACCTGGATGCGCTGACGATGGCGCTCGAGGCGGCCAGCGATGCGGCGGCGCTGACCGTCGCCCGGGCAGGTGCCGACCTGCCGGACCGGGCCGCGCTGGACGCCGCCGCATCTCACCTTTAAGCGCGTAAGTGGATGGCCGTATGGGCATACTGACTGTATGCGTTCCATCTGGAAGGGTTCGATCTCCTTCGGGCTGGTCAACGTCCCGGTCAAGGTGTACAGCGCGACCGAGGACCACGACATCAAGTTTCATCAGGTGCACGCCAAGGACAATGGCCGCATCCGGTACAAGCGCGTGTGCGAAGTATGCGGTGAAGTCGTGGAGTTCCGCGATATCGCGCGGGCATACGAATCCGACGACGGCCAGATGGTGGTGATCACCGACGACGACATCGCCACGCTGCCCGAAGAACGCAGCCGCGAAATCGAGGTGCTGGAATTCGTCCCGGCCAACGAACTCGACCCGATGATGTACGACCGCAGCTACTTCCTCGAGCCCGATGGCAAGTCCACCAAATCCTATGTCCTGCTGGCCAAGACGCTGGCCGAGACCGAGCGGGTGGCGATCGTTCATTTCGCCTTACGCAACAAGACCCGGCTTGCGGCCTTGCGGGTCAAGGATTTTAGCAAGCGCGAGGTGATGGTGATCCACACGCTGTTGTGGCCCGACGAAATCCGCGACCCCGATTTCCCGGTGCTGGACAAGAAGGTCGACATCAAACCGGCGGAACTCAAGATGGCCGGGCAGGTGGTCGAGTCGATGGCCGACGACTTCAACCCGGACCGCTATCACGACGACTATCAGGAGCAGCTGCACGAGTTGGTGCAGGCCAAACTCGAAGGCGGAGAAGCGTTTACCACTGAAGAGCAGCCTAAGGAGCTGGACGAGACCGAAGACGTCTCCGATCTGCTCGCCAAGCTGGAGGCCAGTGTGAAGGCGCGGTCGGATGGCGGCAAGTCGCCGGCGAAGAAGGCCGCGGCGAAGGCTCCGGCCAAGAAGGCTCCGGCGAAGAAGGCTCCCGCCAAAAAGACACCGGCCAAGAAGACACCCGCCAAAAAAGCACCGGCAAAGTCGGGCTCCAAGTCCTGACTGGACCCTAGAACGGCGGCGGCTCGTCGGGGTCGCCGTATGGTGCCGCGCGGGCATGGGTGTAGGCGCGTTGTCGGGCCAGCCTGTCGTTGCGATTGCGGTTGCGCTCCGCGGTGATCCGCTGCGATCGCTGCTGGGCCCGAGTGCGTCGACGGCTGGGCATCATGGCGGTGCGCTCACCGCAGCGGTCGTCGGATGTCGCTGCGGGCGCGGGCAGATCACCGGTGGGCACCGTCAGTGCCGGAAACAGGATCGCGCTGCCGGGGCTGGTGACATAGGTCTGCCCCGATGGCAGCGACCAAATGACGGTACCGTCGCGCAGCTGTCTGTCCCGCCATCCCCAAAATGTCTTGAGCAGATGGTGTTTTCGGCACACGCACTTCAAGTTGGACGGATGAGTCGGCCCGCCGTCAGCGTACGGGATGGTGTGGTCGATGTCGCAATACACCGCGGGCTGATCACAACCGGGAGCCCGGCAGGTCAGATCGCGACACCGGACAAACTCGGCGAGTTTGGCCGACGGGATGTAGTGCCGCTCGGCAGCGACCGGAACGGTCACCGGCCGCAGCGTGGCCGACTTGGCCAGTTCGGCGACCACCTCAGGGGGAATGAGCCCGTCGGCGCCGGCCATATAGCCCGGTGTGGTCCCGTTGCCGTCGACGCTGGCCTGCTCGGCGACCACATGGATCACCACATTGCGGTTTCGCATGCGGCCCCGCATCTCTGTGCAGTCGGAATCCCCGCAGGTGCACATCAGCCGTTCGGCACCGGCGATCAACGCGCCCAACGCGTCGGCGCGCCGCTGCGCCCTGGTCCGCGGATCGGCGTCACACACCGTGCCCGCCAGTTCATCCAATCGACGATCCAACGCCCGGCCGGTGCTGGCGAACACGTTGCCATACACCTCGGAGATACCCGGCACCAGTTCCGACACATTCAGGTAGCGGTCTTTGATCTCCTTGTTGGTCCGTCGAATCGCGTCCCGATCGACTTCGGCGACGATGGCATCAACCCGCATCGCTAAATTGCCCCGGGTGAGCGACGGCCAGCGCGGGGCGCGCATCGCCACTTGCGCATCGACGGCCGCCAGCGCCTTCGGGTCGGTGATCAGCGCCGTGCGGTGGGCGATCACCTTGAACATCGCGTAGTTGATGTCGCCGGCCGCCAGACATTCCCCCACCTTGGGCAGCCGCTCACGCAGGATTTCGGCATCCGACAGGTAGCTCGACGCCAGCGCTCGGCTAACCCGCAGGGCCGCAGCCAGTTCCGCGACGATCGCGTCCCACAGATCGGCGACCCACTCCGCGCGGTCGCCGTACTGGCGACTCCGCAAGGCCAGCAGGTCGGCGATCGCGTTCAGCCGCCGAGCCGTGGCCTGTGCTTCACTCCGCGCCGCCGCGCACGCCTGCTCGAGCAATGCAGCCGACTCGCTCGTGGTCGACAACTCCATTGACTCGAACATACGTTCGATTATAGCATCGGCTCCGGACAAGCCACGGGTCATCAGGGCCGTAGGGGCACGGTTCAAACCCGCGGAAAAAACTAGAACGTGTTTCAGAAATAGGGTTCCGGGACGGCGGCCGCCTTGTTACGGTGAGGCCCGTGATCCTGGACAGATTCCGACTCGACGACAAGGTCGCCGTCGTCACCGGTGGCGGACGCGGCCTCGGCGCAGCCATCGCCGTGGCATTCGCGGAGGTCGGCGCCGACGTCGTCATAGCCTCGCGCACCCAATCCGAACTAGAGGCCGTCGCCGAAAAGGTCCGCGCCGCAGGGCGCCACGCCCACGTCGTCGCCGCTGACTTGGCCCAGCCCGAAGTGACCGCGGAACTGGCCGGCAAGGCCATCGAAGCCTTCGGACGGCTGGACATCGTCGTCAACAACGTCGGCGGCACCATGCCCAACGCGCTGTTGAGCACCTCGACGAAGGACCTCAAAGCAGCGTTCACCTTCAACGTCGCCACCGCGCACGCGTTGACCACCGCCGCAGCGCCGCTGATGCTCGAACACTCCGGCGGCGGCAGCATCATCAACATCACCTCTACGATGGGACGGGTGGCCGGCCGCGGTTTCGCCGCCTACGGCACCGCCAAGGCCGCACTCGCCCACTACACCCGGCTGGCCGCGCTGGACCTGTGCCCGCGGATTCGGGTGAACGCGATCGCGCCGGGTTCGATCGCCACCTCGGCGCTGGACATCGTCGCCTCCAATGACGAGCTACGCGAGCCGATGGAAAAGGTAACGCCGATGCGGCGTCTCGGCGAGCCCGAGGAAATCGCCGCCGCCGCAGTGTATTTGGCTTCGCCCGCCGGCGCCTACCTGACCGGCAAGGTGATCGAGGTCGACGGCGGCATCACCTTTCCCAACCTCGACCTCCCGATCCCGGACCTGTGAGCGGAACTATGAGCAAGGCCATTCGCGTCGCCCAGATCGGCACCGGCAATGTCGGTGTCCACGCGCTGCGAGCACTGATCGGCAACCCGGAATTCGAGCTCACCGGGGTGTGGGTGTCTTCGCAATCGAAAGCGGGTAAAGACGCCGGAGAGCTTGCCGGACTGCAGGATTCGACCGGCATCACCGCGACCACGGACTTGGACGCGGTACTGGCCACCAAGCCGCAGTGCGCGGTCTACACCGCGATGGCCGACAACCGGTTGCCCGACGCTCTCGACGATTACCGGCGCATCCTGGCCGCCGGGGTCAACGTCGTCGGCAGCAGCGCCGTCTTCCTGCAATACCCATGGCAAGTGCTCCCGGAGGAGATGCTCGCACCGATCGAAGATGCTGCGCGGGAAGGTAATTCGAGTCTGTTTGTCAACGGCATCGATCCCGGCTTCGCCAACGATCTGCTACCGCTGGCGCTGGCGGGCACCTGCCAGAACATCGAGCAGATCCGTTGCATGGAGATCGTCGACTACGCCACCTACGACAGCGCAACGGTCATGTTCGACGTGATGGGATTCGGCAAACCGATCGACGAGATTCCGATGCTGCTGCAACCGGGCGTGCTGAGCCTGGCGTGGGGTTCGGTGGTGCGGCAGCTGGCCGCCGGGCTGGGTCTCGAGCTCGACGCGGTGGAAGAGATGTACGTGCGCGCGCCGGCACCCGAGGACTTCGATATCGCCTCCGGGCATATCCCCAAGGGCAGCGCCGCGGCTCTGCGGTTCGAGGTGCTCGGTTTGGTGGACGGTGATCCTGTTGTCGTCCTGGAGCACGTCACCCGATTGCGCGAAGACCTCTGCCCGGACTGGCCGCAGCCCGCCCAGCCCGGTGGCTCGTACCGCATCGAGATCACCGGCGAGCCGTCGTATGGCGTCGACGTCTGCTTGAGCAGCCCCAACGGCGACCACAATCACGCCGGCCTGGTGGCGACCGCCATGCGCGTCGTCAACGCCATCCCCGCTGTGGTGGCCGCCCCGCCCGGGATTCGGACCACGCTGGACCTGCCACTGGTCACCGGGCGCGGCCTCTACGTCGCGGGCTGAAGGTTTCGGCTAACCTAACTTTCTTATTCGTCGTATGAAAGTGAGTTAGGTGACGCAGGAGAGCCGCGCCCGGCTCAAGACGGGCTGGTATCTGCTCGGCCCCGCATTCGTCGCAGCGATCGCCTATGTCGACCCCGGCAACGTGGCCGCCAACGTCAGCGCCGGCGCGCAGTTCGGCTTCCTACTGCTGTGGGTCATCGTGATCGCGAACGTGATGGCCGGCCTGGTGCAGTACCTGTCGGCGAAGCTCGGGCTGGTGACCGGGCGCTCACTGCCGGAAGCGGTCGGCGCGCAACTGAGCCGGCGGGCCCGGCTGGCTTTTTGGGCGCAGGCCGAGATCGTCGCGATGGCCACCGACGTGGCCGAGGTGATCGGCGGGGCGATCGCTCTGCGCATCCTGTTCCACCTGCCGCTGCTGATCGGCGGAGCGATCACCGGGGTGGTGTCGCTGCTGCTGCTGCGAGTCCAGGACCAACGCGGCCAGCAGCTGTTCGAACGCGTCATCACCGGATTGCTGGTGGTGATCGCGGTCGGCTTCACGGCCAGTTTCTTCGTGGCCACACCGCCTCCCGGTGCCGTGATCGGCGGGCTGGTGCCGCGATTCCATGGGAAGGAGAGCGTGCTGTTGGCCGCCGCGATCCTGGGTGCGACGGTCATGCCGCACGCGGTGTATCTGCATTCCGGGATGGCCCGCGACCGCCACGGCCATCCCGATCCCGGCCCGGACCGGCGACGGCTGCTGCGCATCACCCGGTTGGACGTCGGGCTGGCGATGGTGGTGGCCGGAGCGGTGAACGCGGCCATGCTGCTGATCGCCGCGCTCAACATGCGCGAGCGTGGCCGCACGGGTTCCATCGAGGACGCCTACGCGGCGGTGCACGACACCGTGAACCCGACGATCGCGGTGTTCTTCGCGATCGGATTGCTGGTGTCTGGTTTGGCGTCAGCATCGGTGGGCGCATACGCCGGCGCGATGATCATGCAGGGATTGCTCCACCGGTCGGTCCCGATGCTGATACGTCGGCTGGTGACGCTGACGCCCGCGCTGCTGATTCTGGCGCTGGGCTACGACCCGACCCGGACGCTGGTGCTCTCGCAGGTCGTGCTGTCGTTCGGCATTCCGTTCGCGCTACTTCCGTTGGTTCGGTTTACCAGCAACCGCGCACTCATGGGAAGCGACGCCAATCACCGCATCACGACCGTGATCGGGTGGGTGGTCGGCGTGATGATCAGCGTGCTCAACGCGGTGCTGATCTATTTGACGGTCGCACGCTAACCGATAACAGTTTCCACCGTTCCTCGATCGGCCGGTCAGGGCTCCAGCTGGCAGAATTGCAAACTATGCCAACGCCACCGCGCCGAATCCTCCGCATGCGGGCGGTTGACCTAACCAACCGCATCCCTGGCTACCGATTCCGCGAGCACGGTGAAGGCGACGACGCCTGGAAGCAGGTCAAAACAAGGGCCGTCTCCGAATTGCACCCCCACGAAGGCAGTTTCCTGCCCGAAGTGGTGACGGTGCAGTTCACCGACGGAACAGAGCGTTACTTCAACCCCGACGACCCGGTCGAAATCCAACCCGCATGACGGCCAGGTAGGTCAAATCATGGGTCGAGACCGCGCCTGCGCATCTCTCCTTCGATGCGCCGCAGCTGGTCCTCCCAGTACCACGTAAACGGTTGCTGGATAAGCAGGATCGGGTCGTCGACGGCCTCCATCGTCTTCTTGTGGATCTCGATTAGCCGTCCGTCGTCCACATCCTCGATGTTGGGCCATTTGCCCTCGAAATCGTCAATCCACACCGAGTCCCCCCCTCGGTGGGGACCGTATCAGCTCCTAACGCCGCATTTGGTTACAGGAACATTGCGAGAGGAACGCAGCCCTGATCCGCCTACCGGGAGCGGCTCGGCATAGCGCGGGTTGCCTTGGGCTTCGGCGCGACCGGGGGGCGCAGCTCGAGGAGTTCGTCCAGCAGGGCGTCCATCTGACTTACCGGCGGCAACGCGCCGCCCCGCTGGCGGTAAGCACTGCGGACGCTGACCAGCAAGCGCAATTCCCGTTCGATCGTGTCGCGATCCCGCGTGCTGACTTCCGAACCGTCCATTGAGTGATCCTTGCACCGAAACGATGGCACCAACAGCGTGACGCGCGGGAATTAACCTTGCGGTCATTACCCGCTCAGATCATCGTGTCGGTGTCGCCGCCAAGAGTTGTTGGGGGACTTGGCCGAACAGGTAGCGTCCGGCGACAGGTTCCAGTGTAGGGGTCCGGATGATGTCGTTGCGGTCGTCCAGCGACACGCTGGGGATGGCGGTGCTACGGCCGAGGCGGACCAAATACTTCGCCCCGCTAACATAGAAACTCGTGCCGGCGGGCCGTCATACCTACTTTGCGTACGGGTCGAACCTGTGCGTGCGGCAGATGGCGCAACGTTGTCCCGACGCCACCGATCCCCGACGGGCGGTGCTGGTCGACCATGACTGGCTGATCAATCAGCGCGGCGTGGCCACCGTCGAGCCGTTCGACGGCGTGGAAGTGCACGGGGTCGTCTGGCAGCTGTCCGATCGCGACCTGGCCACCTTGGACAGCGCCGAGGGTGTGCCGCGGCGCTACCGGCGCGACCAGCTGACCGTGCACACCGACGACGGGCCGTCGGACGCCTGGGTGTACATCGATCACCGGGTGCACCCGGGTGCGCCACGACCGGGCTACCTCGAGCGGATCATCGACGGGGCAGTGCACCACGGCTTGCCGCAGCGCTGGATCGACTTCCTGCGCCGATGGGATCCCGCTCGCTGGCCTCGCCCCAGGCCGCGTCCGACAACGCCTGCGCCCCAGTCGCTTTCCGAGCTGCTATCGGAGGCCGGGGTGACCGAGCAAAGCCGGCTACGGTCGCGCTTCGGCTTTCTCGCCATTCACGGCGGCGGCCTCGAAGAGATGACCGACGTGATCGCCGAACGCGCCGCCGACGCGGCCGACGCGTCGGTGTATCTGGTGCGGCATCCCGACCGTTATCCGCATCACCTGTCGTCGGCGCGCTTCCGCGCGTGCGAATCGGCCCGACTCGCGGAGTTTCTCGACCACGTCGACATCGCGATCTCACTGCACGGATACGGGCGGATCGGACGCGGCACCCAGCTGCTGGCCGGCGGCAGCAACCGCGCGCTCGCCGCGCACGTGGCCGGCCATCTCGACCTGCCCGGCTATCAGGTCGTCACCGACATCGAGCAGATCCCGCTCGAGCTGCGCGGGCTGCACCCGCACAACCCGGTCAACCGGGCACGCGACGGCGGGACCCAGCTGGAACTGCCCAGCCGGGTCAGGGGCATCAGCCCCCGCAGTCCGCTACCCGGTGACGACGGGTTGTCACCGGTGACTTCTGCTCTGGTGCAAGGCCTTGCCGCCGCCGCGCGGTCCTGGAAATTGCATTGAATAACAACACGATCGGAGTTGGCTGATGGCTCGTGATTTTCGGTTTTCAATAGGCATTCACAGCGCCAAGTCGAGCGCCGCGCTGCGGGACAAGGCGCGACGCCTGGAGGACGCCGGATTCGACGCCATTCATCTGCCCGACCACCTCGGCGCGCCGGCACCGTTTCCGGTGCTGACCGCGGTCGCGGCGGCCACCACGACCGTGCGGCTGGGAACCTACGTGCTCAACGTGGGCTTCTACAAGCCGGCTCTGCTGGCTCGCGACGCGGGGGCTGTTAATGACCTCAGCGACGGCCGCCTCGATCTCGGCCTCGGTGCGGGCTACGTGCGAGCGGAATTCGAGGCTGCCGAGCTGCCGTACCCGAGCGCCGGGCAACGTGTCGACTACCTCGAGCACGTCACCAGCTACCTGAAGAAGCACCTCGCCGAAGTGCCGATCCTGATCGCCGGCAACGGAAAGCGATTGCTGACGCTGGCAGCCGAGCAGGCCGACATCATCGGCCTGACCGGTGCCAACGACGCCGGGGCCGGCAACTCGCTCGCCGAACGCGTGGAGTTTGTCCGCGCCGCCGCCGGTGACCGCTTCGCGGACCTCGAGTTGAACCTGGCGATCACCGGGGTGTCGGACAGTTCCGGGAAACCCGACCTGTCGATGACTCGCCGGTATGCGCCCACCCTGTCCGACGAGCAGTTGCTGGCCCTGCCCGCCGTGCTCAGCGGATCGCCGCGCGACATCGCCGACACCTTGCGCGGCTACCGCGAAACCTATGGGCTGACCTCCGTCACCGTGCAGGAACACCATGCCGAAACCTTCGCCAAGGTGATCGCCGAGTTCCGATGACCGTCATCGATGAGCGACCGAAGTCGGGTGAGGGCTCGTTCCGGTTTGACCGTGCGGAACTAGCCGGAGCGGTCGGCGATCTGGGTGTGCTGGTGCCGATCGCCGTGGCGTTGATCGTCAAGAACGGGCTGATGCCGACGGCGGTGCTGTTGCCGGCCGGACTGCTCTATGTGGTGGCCGGGCTGGTGTACCGGCTTCCGGTGCCGGTGCAGCCGTTGAAGGCCTTCGGGGCGATAGCGATCGCGCACGGTTTCGGCGCCGACGACATCGCCGCGGGCGCTCTGCTGATGGGCGCGATCTTCGTGACGCTTGGGGCGTCGGGCCTGTTGGATTGGGTCGCGAAAGTGTTCCCCCAGCCGATCATTCGGGGGATTCAGCTCTCGGTGGGACTGCTCTTTTGTCAGTTGGCGTGGAAGCTGATGTCCGCGACGCCGAAATCGTTCACCGACCATCGGCATTCGGTCTGGTGGCTGGGGGCCGCCACGGTGGGGGTGATCGCCGCGGCGCTATTGTTGCGGCGCCGCCAGATCACCCTGGTCTTTCTTGCGATTGCCGTGGTGGCGATGGTGCTGACCTTCCACGGCTCGCTGCGCTTCGGCCCGTCGGCGGTGCACACGCCGCACCTAACCTGGACCGCGTTCTCGGCCGCGGCCGTCGCGCTGGTGCTGCCGCAGTTTCCGTTGTCGTTCGCCAACTCGTGTTTGGCCACCGCGGACACGGCCCGCGCGTACTTCGGCGATGCCGCCTCGCGGGTGCGCCCGGGGCGCCTGGCGATCACTCTTGGCCTGGCCAACCTGTTCGCCGGCGCGATCAGCGGCATGCCGGTGTGTCACGGCGCCGGGGGCATGACCGCGCATCGCGGCTTCGGTGCCCGCAGCGGCGGCGCACCAATCATGTTGGGCAGCGCGCTGATCGCGCTTGCGCTCGCGTTGGGAGCGACACTGACCGCGGCGCTGGCCGGGTTCCCGGTGCCGATCCTGGCGGGCCTGCTGACGGTCGCCGGCCTGCTGCACATCGCCCTGCTGAAGGATCTGCGCGGACCCTGGCACTGGGCGCTGGCCATTGCGGTCGGAGTCACCGGTTTTCTCAGCAACCTGGCCGTCGCGCTGGTCGGGGCGCTGGTGATTTGGTGGGTGGCCCGCGGGATTCAGGCGTTGCGGGCCCGCCACTGACCTACTGCGGGTGATCCTTGCCGGCGAGTTGGTCCAGCGCATGGTCCAGCACGTCGGCGAGCACCCCGAGGCCGTCGCGCACACCGCCCGGCGAACCCGGCAGGTTGACCACCAAGGTCCGCGCGGCCACCCCGCATACCCCGCGGGATAGCACCGAGGTTGGCACCTTCGGTAGACCGGACCGCCGGATGGCCTCAGCCAGCCCGGGAACCATGTAGTCGAGCACCGCCGCGGTCTGGTCCGGGGTGCTATCGCTGGGCGAGATGCCGGTGCCACCGGAGGTGATCACCACGTCGACACCCTCGTCGATCGCGTCACGCAGCGCTGTACCCACCGGATCGCCGTCAGCGACCACCATCGGTTGTACCGACGAGAACCCATGCTGCGCAAGCCATTCAGAGATGATCGGCCCGCACCGATCTTCGTAGACCCCGGCCGATGCACGGGTCGAGGCGATGATGACGCGCGCCGATCGGTCCGCCATCACCGCTCCCACGTTCCGTGCCGGCCGCCGTCTTTTCGCAACACCCGAATGTCATCGATGCGAGCGGCCGGGTCCACCGCTTTGATCATGTCGTAAAGCGTCAGCGCCGCCACGCTCACCGCGGTAAGCGCCTCCATCTCGACGCCCGTGCGATCGGTGCTGCGCACCGTCGCGGTGATGTCGACATCCGTGTTTCCGACGCTGAATTCGACGTCGACGCCGGTAAGCGCCAACTGATGGCACAGCGGAATCAGGTCGCTGGTGCGCTTGGCGGCCAGAATGCCGGCGACCCGGGCAGTGGCCAGGGCATCGCCTTTGGGTAGCCCGCCCGCCGCGATCAGCTGCACCACGTGCGCGGAAGTACGCAGCGAGCCCGCGGCAACTGCGGTGCGGTTGGTGGCCGCCTTCCCGGTGACGTCGACCATATGAGCCGCGCCCTGATCGTCGACGTGCGAGAGCGGACCCGAGTCAGCCACGGATCCCATTCTGACAGCTGCTAGCGCAGATCCCAGACCTGCACCGTAGAGCCGGCCGGAATCTCGGTCACCTCTTCCGGGATGTCCAGCAGGCAGTTCGCCGACGCCAGCGACCCCAGGTGGTGTGACCCCGGCGGGCCGTGGCTCACGACGGTGCCCGCGGCGGCGTCGAAAACCCCGCGTCGGAACTGACGCTTACCGGCCGGTGCGGCCAACGTCTCGGTGAGCACGGCGGATCGTCGCGGCCGGTACGGATCGGGCAGGCCCATCGCGGAACGCAGCGCCGGGCGGATGAACACCTCGAAGGACACCAGCGCGCTGACCGGGTTACCGGGCAGGGTGACGATCGGCGTGCCGGCGACCCGGCCGGTGCCCTGTGGCATGCCCGGCTGCATCGCCACCTTGACGAACTCCACCCCCTGATCACCGGCTCGGCCGAAGGCGTCCTTGACCACCTCGTAGGCACCCGCGCTGACGCCGCCGCTGGTGATGATCAGATCCGACTCGGTGGCGTACCGGTCCAGCAATGCGGTGAACTCGGCGACGTCGTCACTGGCAACCGCGGTGGCGACCACCTCGGCGCCGGCGTCGCGGATCGCGGCGGCCAGCATCGGCGAGTTGGACTCGTAGATCTGCCCCGGCCGCAGCGGCTTTCCCGGTGACACCAGCTCCGACCCGGTGGAGATGATCAGCACCCGCTGACGCGGAATGACCGGCAACTGGTCCAGTCCCAGCGCCGCGGCCAGGCCGATCATCGCCGGCGTGATCACCTGCCCGGCTCGCAACACCGTGGCGCCGGCGGCGACGTCCTCGCCTGCGCGGCGGATGTGTTTCCCCTCGCTGCTGGGTGCGTCGATCCGCACGACGTCGGTCCGCCCGTCAGTGGCCTCGACGGGCACTATCGCCGTCGCGCCGACCGGGATCGGTGCGCCGGTCATGATGCGATGCGCCGTACCCGGCTCGAGGGTGGGCATCTCGGTTCGACCGGCCGGAATATCCTCGGCCACAGGCAGTTTCACCGGATGATCGTTCGTCGCCGAGGCCACGTCGTCGGCGCGGACGGCGTAACCGTCCATTGCGGAGTTGTCGAAAACCGGCAGCGACACCGTCGCGGTCACATCGTCGGACAGCGCCTGGCCCGCGGCGTCGGGCAGTTCGGCGGTGGCGGCGGGCCGGGCAGTAATCAGCCCGGCGACAACGCGTTGATGCTCCTCGACCGACCGCATGGAATCACTAAATATAGTTGGTGTCCGTGGAGTGTCTGGTAGTGCGGGCGGCGCTGACCGATCAGCCGATTTCGCTCGCCGAACACCAGGAGCTGGTGAGCCATCAGGCCGCGGGAGCCATCGTGGGATTCGTCGGGATGATTCGCGACCACGACAACGGGCGCCAAGTGGTGAAGCTGGAGTACTCCGCGCACCCGTCGGCCGCCGACGTCATCGCCGAGGTGGTGGCCGAGGTCGCCGCGCACTCCCCTGGGACGCGGGCCATCGCGGCCAGCCACCGGATCGGCGTCCTGCAGATCGGCGAGGCGGCGTTGGTAGCCGCGGTCGCGGCCGATCATCGCCAAGCGGCGTTTGCCACCTGCGCACAGTTGGTGGATACCATCAAGGCGCGGTTACCGGTGTGGAAGCGGCAGGTCTTCGCCGACGGAACCGACGAGTGGGTGGGCTCGACTTAAGAGCCCAGTCATCCTCCGGCGAACGGCGGCAGGACGTCGATCGTGTTGCCCGCCCGCAGCGGCTGGGCTTGGTCGCGAACCGCCACACCGTCGCAGAGAAACGAGCAACGGCCGAGCACGCGGGCCAGTTCGCCGCTGCGGCCGCCCAGCGCATCGACGAGCTCGGCTACCGTGGCGCCGGAACGCACGGTCAGCTGCTCGGAGTCGGATCCGGCGGCGGCGCGAGCGGCCGCGAAATACCGCACGGTGATCGTGTCGACCGTCACCTCAGCCACCAATGGCGCTCATCGGTCTCGCCGGCTGGACGAAGTTCGGGTCGTTGATGCCGTGACCCGCCGGTTTGCCCCAGATCGCCGTCCGCCAGGCCGCCTCGATCGCGGCGTCGTCGGCGCCGCCGCGCAGCAGCCCCCGCAGGTCTGTCTCCTCAATGGCGAACAGGCAGCTACGGAGCTGCCCGTCGGCGGTCAGCCGGGCGCGGTTACAGCTCGAGCAGAACGGCTGCGTCACCGAGGCGATGATCCCGACCTTCCCGGTGTGCCCGGTTGCTGGATCGGTGATCCGCCACAACTCGGCTGCCGCCGAGCCCCGCGGCGCCCGATCCGGTTCCAGCGTGAACGAATGCCGTCGCAGCTGCGCCAGCACTTGGTTCGCGGTCACCGTGGCCTCGCGACGCCATTGGTGTCCGGCATCCAGCGGCATCTGCTCGATGATCCGCAACTGGTAGTCGTGGCCGAGGCAGAACCGCACCAGCGACACCGCATCGTCGAGGCCGGTCATGGGGTCCAGTACGGAATTCACTTTCACCGGCCGCAGGCCCGCGGCGTGCGCGGCGGCCAGGCCGGCCAGCACGTCAGCCAGCCGGTCGCGGCGGGTGATGGCCGCGAAACGCAGGTAATCGACGCTGTCCAGCGACACGTTCACCCGGTCCAGGCCGGCGCGCGCCAACGCCTCCGCACGCTTCGCCAGCAGAACCCCGTTGGTGGTCAGCGCGAGCCGTGGCCGCGGCCGCAGTGCGGCCGTTGCGGCGACGATTTCGTCAAGATGCTTGGCCAGCAACGGTTCTCCGCCGGTGAACCGCACCTTGGTGATGCCCAGCCGGGTCACCCCTATTCGCACCAGCCTGATGATCTCGTCGGGTTGCAGCAGCTGCTCGGCGGCCTCCCACCGCAGGCCCTCGGCGGGCATGCAGTAGGTGCATCTCAGGTTGCAGCGGTCGGTCAACGACACCCGCAAATCGGTCGCCGATCGCCCATGGGTGTCGACTAACGGGCCGGTGGAAGGAGCCTGCGTCTCAGGGCCAACGAGCCGACGCGGCACTCGCGGGAGGCCGAGCGTCGTGATCGTCATGGCACCATCCGAATCTGGTCGCGAGTAACGTTTCCATTATCCATCAGCATCGCATCGGCCCCCGTTCTAGCATCTAGCTGTGCCAACGATGCGGATCCGCCAGGCAGCCGAGCTGCTGGGGGTCAGCGACGATACGGTCCGGCGTTGGATCGACAACGGTGCTTTGTCGGCCAGCCAGGACGCCGCCGGCCGCAAGGTGATCGCCGGGAACGTCTTGGCCGAGTTCTGGCGGAACAACGCCCGACCGCTACCGCCGAACCCGCTCGGCACCGGTAGCTCGGCACGCAATCGCTTTGTCGGCTTGGTCACCAACGTGGTCAGCGACAAGGTCATGACACAGGTCGAGATGCAATGTGGCCCGCACACCGTCGTCTCGCTGATGAGCACCGAGGCCGCACGCGAATTGAAGCTCGAGCCGGGCAGTCTCGCCGTGGCGGTCGTCAAGGCCACCACCGTGATCGTCGAAACGCCTAAGCCGCCCGAAGATCCGGGTCTTTGAAGATGAGCACCAAGGCCGCGAAACAAGTCGACTTCGAACGCCTGGCCGCCGCATTGGGCGATTACCGATTTGCTTACCTCGTCACCGTCGATGACGAATACCGGGTGCACACCGTCACCGTCGAACCCGAGCTACGCGATGGCGTCATGGACGTCGGGCTGATCGGTGGCCGAACCCGAAAAAACGTCGAAAGCCGCCGGGCGGTAACGCTGCTGTGGCCACCGAGCGAGCCGGCAGGCTATTCGCTCATCGTCGATGGCCGCGCTGAAGTGGCCGAAGCGGCCGACTCCGATGACGACACCGCTGCGCTGCAGGTGGTGCCGACACGCGCACTGCTGCACCGCAATGCCGACCCGAACACACCCGGGTCCGCGAAGGGCTGCCTGCACGACTGCGTGGTGTTCTCGAAGCGGTAAGCGAAGTTCGGGCCGCTTCACAGCCGTGAAATACGATTTCACGACCTCGCCGCGGCCCTGGGCGCGGTGATAGGCCGAGTTGATGCCGGCGTGACCGCCGTTACCAGCGCCGAAACAAGCCCGCGCCACTATGGAATCCGATCGCCACGGGGCGTGAGCGGGTGAGACGTGGGACACTCGCCGTCATCCGTGCAGATGCTGGCCAGCGGCGTTGCGGCCGAATTCCGATATGGTGAGTTGAATTCGGACTCTCAATTCAGAGCGGTGGCTGTCGATGCATTACAACCCTCCGCCGAACTGGCCTAAGCCCCCTGAGGGTTGGGTGCCGCCACCTGGCTGGTCGCCGGATCCAGCATGGCCGCCGCCTCCGACAGGCTGGCGACTCTGGGTCGAAGAAGATGCCCCGGACGCCCAGGGAGCGAAGGCTGCGCTGAGCCGACTCGAACGCACCGGCGACGACGTGGAGTACTTCGGCGATGACCGCGCGTGGTCCGAGGACTCCGGACGATCGCCGGCAGTTGACCAGCTGGATGCCTCAGCGACGGCGTCGCCTCCGCGGCCGACCGAGCTTGCGCCCGAGGATCTTTCGGTGCACCATCTCGGGCATCACGCCAGCATCCGGTGGGACGAGCAGAAGTACGTGGTCGGCACGGTCGTCGCCGTAGCCGCGGATCCGACGGCGATCAACGTGACAATCGCCGGAGTCGAAACGCCAGTCTCCTTTCCGCGCGACCAGGCGCCCGACGGCCCCCCCAAACCCCTTCTGCACGTGTGGATTTGAGCTCCTGTCGGGAGTCGCACGAGACTAGGTGTTGCGTAACGGCTAGGTTTAGCCGGATAGTCAAATATTTCGTCGGCCCTCGTAGCTCAGGGGATAGAGCACGGCTCTCCTAAAGCCGGTGTCGCAGGTTCGAATCCTGCCGGGGGCAC
>CAWAGK010000014.1:0-79422 GCA_963781685.1 uncultured Actinomycetota bacterium | reverse complement strand
CCTACGTTGGTTGAGTTAGCACTGGCCACCGAGACGACATCGTGCTTGGTGATCGAGGACTCCAACACCGGTGCAAAGTCAGCCGAGGCCGCTGGATGCACCGTCCTGGTCGTGCCGAACCAAGTCCTAGTGCTCGACGACCCCGACGCGTGTTCGTCGACGGGTCGCGGGAGCACCCCGAAGCCAAGTATTTCAACGTCTGACATCCGACAGCCCGCACGCGGACGGCGGTATTGTCTGGCCAGTCCAGACCCCGACAGCATCGAAGGACGCCATGGCCGTTGACGACGCTCGCGGCCAGGTGCCGTCGGCTCCGCACGAAGACCTGCCCGTAGACCCCAGCGCTGCGCACGCTGCCTTCTTGTCCGCGGTTCGCTTCGCATCGGTAGCGGCGATCGGCGGAGTGATGTTCGGCTACGACATCTCGGTGACCAACCGCGCAGTCGCGGGGTTGCAGGCCAACTTTCATGTCGGCAACGCGGTGTTGGGTTTCGCCGCGGCCTCGGCACTGATGGGCGCCGCCGTCGGGGCGGTGTTAGCCGGACGGGTCGGGGACCGGATGGGCCGACTGGCGATGATGAAGCTTTCGGCCACATTGTTTTTCATCGGCGGGCTCGGAGCCGGGTTGGCAAGCAGCATATGGATGTTCATCGTCTTCCACGCCATCGGTGGCATCGGCCTCGGCTTCGGGTCCGTCGCCGCTCCGGCATACATCGCCGAAATCTCGCCGCCGCGTTTCCGCGGCCGACTCGGCTCACTCCAACAGCTGGGCATCGTGTGCGGCATTTTCGGGTCGCTGGCCTTGACCTGGGTGCCATTTCACCTCGCGGGAGGTCCGAGCGGGCGGTTGTGGCTAGGTCTGGCCGCGTGGCGCTGGATCTACCTCAGCGAGATGATCCCGGCGCTGGTGTATTTCGCGCTGATTTTCACGATTCCAGAATCACCGCGCTATCTGGTTGCGCGACAGCAAATTTCGCAGGCACGCCGAGTGCTTTCCAAGCTGCTCGGTGACCGCGATGTCGAGCTGACGATAAACCGGATCGCGGACAGCCTGGAGGAGGACAAACCACCGTCCTGGCGCGATCTGCGTAAGCCGACCGGCGGCCTGTACGGCATCGTCTGGGTGGGCCTGGGACTGGCCATCTTTCAGCAGTTCGTGGGTATCAACGTGATCTTCTACTACTCAGATGTGCTCTGGGAGGCAGTGGGATTCGGCGAGAAGTCGTCGTTCACCATTGCGTTGGTGACCACCGGGGTCAATGTCCTGATCACGCTGGTCGCGATCGCGCTGATCGACAGGGTCGGCCGCAGGCCGCTGTTATTGGGCGGATCAGCGGGTATGGCAGTGATGCTGGCCACCATGACCGTCGTTTTCACCGGCGCATCCATCGTCAACGGTCGACCAGATCTGGACGTAGCCTCCGGGGTGATCGCGCTGGTCGCCGCCGACCTGTTCGTTATCGCATACGGCATCTCGTGGGGACCCGTCCTATGGGTGCTGCTGGGCGAGATGTTCCCCAACCGCATCCGGTCTGCGGCGCTCGGGTTGGCGTCGGGCGTGCAATGGATGGCGAACTGGACAATCATCGTGACGCTTCCCGGCGCTGCGGCACATGCTCGGCTTGGCCTACGGCTTTTACACGACGTGTGCGGTGCTGTCGTTGTTTTTCGTGTGGAAGTGGGTCCGCGAGACCAACGGCGTCTCCCTGGAAGACATGCCCGACGAAGTGTCCTCGACCTGAAACCGCCGTGACTTTGCTTACCCGCCCATGAAACAATCGCTGCCCGTGAAGACCTTTGAGGATCTGTTTGCCGAGCTCGGCGAGCGTGCCCGCACCCGCCCGCCCGGCAGCGGCACCGTGGCCGCGCTGGACGGTGGGGTGCATGCCGTGGGTAAGAAGGTCCTGGAGGAGGCCGGCGAAGTGTGGTTGGCCGCCGAGCATGAATCTGACGACGCACTCGCCGAGGAGATCAGCCAGTTGCTCTATTGGACGCAGGTACTTATGATCGCCCGCGGGCTGACGCTCGATGACGTGTACCGGAAGCTGTGATGGTAGCGCTGCATCGAAACGGCTCCACGAGACTGCGAATAGCGGTTCCCAACAAGGGGGCACTGAGCGAGCCGGCCGTCGAGATCCTCGCCGAGGCCGGTTACCGCCGCCGTACCGATCCCAAAGACCTGACCGTCATCGACCCGCACAACCACGTCGAATTCTTTTTCCTGCGGCCCAAAGACATTGCCATCTATGTCGGATCGGGCGAGCTCGACTTCGGGATAACCGGAAGGGATTTGGCGCGTGAGTCCGGCGCGCCGGTGCACGAACGACTGGCACTCGGCTTCGGCTCGTCGTCGTTTCGCTACGCCGCACCGGCCGGGCGCGACTGGACCATCGAGGACCTGGCCGGCCGGCGAATCGCTACTGCCTACCCGAACCTGGTGCGAGAAGACTTGGCGGCCCGCGGTATTGACGCCACGGTGATCCGCCTGGACGGCGCCGTGGAGATCTCCGTGCAGCTCGGGCTGGCCGATGCGATCGCCGACGTGGTGGGTTCGGGTCGCACCTTGAACCTGCACAATCTGGTGGCCTTCGGTGAGACACTGTGCGATTCGGAGGCGGTGCTCATCGAACAGGTCGACCCTGAAGACGCCGACGGCGGGCCGGATGTCTCCGCTCGTGACCAACTGGTCGCGCGGGTGCAGGGCGTGGTGTTCGGTCAGCAGTACCTGATGCTGGACTACGACTGTCCGCGTTCGGTGCTCGACGAGGCCACGTCGATCACACCGGGTTTGGAGTCACCGACAATCGCCCCGCTCGCGGATCCCGATTGGGTGGCGGTGCGGGCGCTGGTGCCGCGTCGGGGTGTCAACTCGATCATGGACGAGCTGGCGGCCATCGGGGCGAAAGCGATCCTGGCGTCGGACATCCGGTTCTGCCGATTCTGACCTTGAATGCGCCGCTGCCGCCGGCTTTGCTGTGTTAACGTCCCGCTAGAGCCGCGTTCTTTTGTCCAGCCCTTGGGAGGGTCGTCGTGACGCATTTTTATGTTCTGCTTCTAGCTCTGGGAATCGGTGTCATCGCCGGGTTACGGTCCTTTACGGCACCAGCGGTCGTCGCCTGGGCCGCTTATCTGCACTGGATCAACTTGAGTCACACCTGGGCGTCGTGGGTCGGCACTCTGGCGGCCGTCATCGTCTTGAGTCTTCTCGCGGTCGGCGAACTGTTCCTTGACAAACAACCCAAAACGCCGCCCCGTACGGCGCCACCGTCGTTCGGTGCCCGAATTCTCTTCGGCGCGTTCGCGGGCGCTGTCATCGGAACCGCCTGGGGCTATACCTGGAGTGCGCTCGGCGCGGGAATTATTGGGGCTGTGCTCGGCACGCTCGGCGGCTACCAGGCGCGCACCCGCCTGGTCGCCTCGCACGGCCACGACCTGCCGATCGCTCTGCTTGAGGATGCCGTCGCGGTGCTGGGTGGATTCGCGCTTGCCGCAGTAACAGCTGCTCTGTGACAACGCGTTTCGACGCGATCATAGTCGGCGCCGGTCAGGCCGGGCCCCCGCTGGCTGGCCGGTTAACCGCGGCCGGCCATACCGTCGCCGTGGTGGAGCGCAAGCTGATCGGCGGCACCTGTGTCAACACCGGATGCATCCCCACCAAGACATTGGTGGCCAGCGCGCATGCCGCGCATCTGGCCCGCCGCGGCGCCGACTTCGGTGTCGGCGCCGGAACGGTCAGCGTGGACATGGCGAAAGTCAAGGCGCGCAAAGACAAAATCATGCTGGGCGACCGCAAGGGTGTCGAAGACTGGCTGAACGGAATGGACGGCTGCACCGTCATTCGCGGCCACGCCCGGTTCGAAGATCCGCACACACTGCGCGTCGGCGACGAAGTCCTGCAAGCCGAGCGGATCTTTCTCAACGTCGGTGGCCGTGCGGTGGTGCCCGATCTTCCCGGCGTTGCGGATGTCGACTTCCTCACCAATGTGTCGATCCTCGAACTCGACACCGTGCCCGAGCATCTCGTCATCGTCGGTGGTAGCTATATCGGGCTCGAGTTCGCCCAGATGTACCGCCGCTTCGGTGCCCGGGTGACCGTCGTCGAGAAAGGGCCGCGGCTGGCGTCGCGCGAAGACAACGACGTCTCGGACACCATCAAGTCGATCCTGCAGAACGAGGGCATCGACATCGTCGTCGATGCTGCTGACATCCGAATAGCAAAACGTGACAACGGCTTCGAGGTGACACCGCGAGCCGGTGCCGCGCCGATAGCCGGCAGTCATCTGCTGCTGGCGGTCGGGCGCCGCCCCAACACCGACGACCTCGGCCTCGAGCCCGCCGGTGTCCAAACCGATGCCCGGGGATACATCACCGTCGATGACCAACTGAAGACCAGTGTCGATCACATCTGGGCGATGGGTGACTGTAACGGCAAAGGCGCATTCACCCACACGTCTTACAACGACTTCGAAATCGTCGCGGCCAACCTGCTCGATAATGACCCACGCCGGGTCAGCGACCGCATCCCCACCTATGCCCTCTACATTGACCCACCGCTGGGACGTGCCGGCATGACCGTCGAGCAGGTGCGTGCGTCGGGCCGCCCCGCGTTAGTCGGCCAGCGGCCCATGACCCGAGTGGGTCGCGCGGTGGAAAAGGGTGAGACACAAGGCTTTATGAAAGTGGTCGTGGACGCTGCGACGCAGCAGATCCTGGGCGCGGCCATCCTCGGCGTCGGTGGCGACGAGGCCATCCACGAGATTCTCGATGTGATGTCGGCCAAGGCGCCCTACACCACACTGGCGCGCACCATGCACATCCACCCGACGGTCAGCGAGTTGATACCGACGATGCTGCAGGAGATGTCGCCGCTGCAGTAGGCGCTAGGCGGCCGGATCCGCCTGCTGCAGAACGGCATCCGGATCACCTTCGTTAGGACGCTCCGGCCAACCCGGGTACGGCGGCGGTGTGCCGCCGAACACCGGGCAGTGTGCATGATGGGCGCACCAGTCGCACAACCGCGACGGCCTTGGCCTGAAATCGCCTGTCGCACCGGCAGATTGAATTGCCCGCCAAATTGCCATCAGGGTCTTCTCGAAGCGCAGCAGCTCGTCTTCATCGGGGGAGTAGTCCAGCAGCTGGCCGTCGGCCAGGTAGATGAGCCGCAACCGCGTCGGCAACACGCCGCGTGATCGCAGCAACGCGACCGCGTAGAACTTCATCTGAAACATGGCCTTGAACTCGGCGAGGGCACGCGCCTCCGGCGGCGCCTTACCCGTTTTGTAATCCACCACGCGCAACTCGCCGGTCGGCGCGACATCGATCCGGTCGATGATCCCGCGCAGCAGCGTGCCGTCGGCAAGCTCGACCTCGATGCGCTGCTCGCAGCTCTGTGGGTCGAACCGGGTCGGGTCTTCCAACCGGTAGTAACCGGACAGCAGCGCGCGGGCTTCGTCGAGGAGTTGGGACTGTTGTTCGGGCTCCAGCTCGGCGATCAGATCGGGTTCGGCGGCGATCACCTGCTCCCACGCCGGGTCGACCAGTGCGCCGGCAGTCTGCGGGACGCGCTCTGCCGCGGGCAGGCTGTACAGCTGCTCCAGAGCGGCATGCACCACCGAGCCTCGCAGTTGTGCCGTCGATGGCGGCTCAGGGAGCCGATCGATCGCACGGAACCGGTAGAGCAGCGGGCATTGTTTGAAGTCCGCCGCCCGTGACGGCGACAGTGCCGGTCTTGACGCCGGGCGGACGTCACCCGGTTGGCTGCTCATATCCCCAGCCTAGGGGCGAGGTCGGACAACCCCGCGCACCTTTCTCGGCGCGTCTGCTGGCAGGCTAGACAGCTGTGTTTGCAACGGGGCCGTTCGCCGTCGGCGATCGCGTCCAGCTCACCGACGCCAAGGGCCGGCACTACACGATGCTGCTCAGCGTCGGCGGTGAATTCCACACTCACCGCGGGGCGATCGCGCACGACACGGTGATCGGACTGCCCGAAGGCAGCGTCGTCAAATCCAGCAATGGTGACCCGTTCCTGGTACTGCGTCCGTTGCTGGTGGACTACGTGATGTCCATGCCTCGCGGCGCGCAATTGATCTACCCTAAAGACGCCGCTCAGATCGTGCATGAGGGCGACATCTTCCCGGGCGCCCGGGTTTTGGAGGCTGGCGCCGGCTCCGGGGCGCTGACCTGTTCGCTGCTGCGCGCCGTCGGCCCGCACGGACGGGTGATCTCCTACGAGGTCCGCGCCGACCACGCCGAACACGCCCGTCGCAATGTGGAGACGTTCTCCGGCGGCGTCCCCGACAACTGGCAACTGATTCTCAGTGACGTCGCCGACACCGACCTGGCCGACGGCGCGGTCGACCGGGTCGTGCTGGACATGCTGGCGCCCTGGGAGGTGCTCGATACCGTGTCGCGGGTGGTCGTCGCCGGCGGTGTGCTGATCGTCTACCTGGCCACCGTCACCCAGCTGTCGAAGACCGTCGAGGCGCTGCGCGAGCAGCAGTGCTGGACCGAGCCGCGGGCCTGGGAGACGCTGCAACGCGGCTGGAACGTTGTCGGGTTGGCGGTGCGTCCGCAGCACAACATGCGCGGCCATACCGGCTTCCTGGTGTCGGCGCGTCGACTCGCTCCGGGCACCGTCACGCCGACGCCGTTGCGCCGCAAGCGCTAGGCCCGGTCAGTCGTCGCTCCGGTGCAGACCGCGTCGCACCGACAGCAATTCGAACTCCGGGTGGGCGGCCACCAACCGTTCAGCCGCGTCGAGCACATCGACGGCGTGGCCGCGGTCGGCGGACGCCATCGCCACCCCGATGCCCGCCCGTCGGTAGAGCTCGTGCGATCCCGTTTCGGCGGCCGACACGCTGAACTTGCGCTGCAATTCCGCCACCACCGGGCGGATCACCGAGCGCTTCTGCTTGAGTGAGCGCACGTCACCGAGCAGCAAATCGAACTCGAGCCACCCGATCCACATCGCAGGCTCAGCGCCCGGGTGTTGTCGCCGGAGGCGGTTCGGCCTGCGCGGTACGGAAAGCCAGCAGCACGTCGGCGGTTCGCGCCGATAGCTGCCACCCACCCTGATACGGGGTGAATTCCATCGGAAAGGCGAACCTGGGCCCGCGGGGATTGGGCGTGCTGACGTCGACGTTGGCCACCACGTCGGCCGGATCGCGGTCCGACCAGGCGACGTCTCGCACATCGACCTTCATCGGAGCGAAGCCGCCGTTGAGCAGGGCGGTGGCGAACTGGTCGAGCACGGTGGCGTTGTCCGGGGTGGCACCTTGGACCAGGTTGAGCTTCTGGGTGCCGGGCACCGCGGGATCGCCCAGCCGGTACAGCACCTTGGCCAGCGCGTCGGGCGGCGGCAGCGGAGCGACCTGCGCAGCCGGCGTCGAAGTCAGCGACGTCGGCGCCGGCTCAGCCTCCGACGAAGCGCCGTGTTCGTCGCCCGAGCACCCCGAGAGGCCAAGCGCCGCCACAATCGTGGCGGCGCTCAGGACTGCGATGAGGTGTCGACTCATCCAGCAGCGGTCAGCCGCCCGCCGACTGCACGGACTGGATCAGCGTCATCGCCGACGTGCGCGACAGCACCCAGCCGCCCTGGTCGACGAACGTCAGGTTCTCGGTTGTCGGAGCAAGGCGCGGACCCGTCGCAGTGATATTGGCCGACGCGGCGCCCGGGCCGGCGGGCTGGATGTTGGTGATGTTGAACGTCAGCGGCAGGCTGCCCTTGGCGGCGGCTTGCTGCAGTTTCTTGTCGGCGAAGTGGCCCTCGACGCCGCCGATCCCGTCCTGGACCAGATTGCTCTTGCTGGCGAACGGCACGCTCGGGTCCTGCAGGCTGTTGAGCAGGGTGACCAATTGGTCCGGCGTGGGTACATCCGCGGCGGGCACGACCGGGTCCAGGGGCAACGGAGCGCTGAAAACGACCGGCTGAACCTGAGGCAACGTGGCGGTAACAGATGCAATGCACGTCACACCCGCAGCCGCCGCGCCGATTGCGGCGACAGCCGCCACGCCCGTGGCTAGGAATTTCAAGGTCACAGATGTCCTCTCGATCAGGCAGGTTCAACATGATGTTAACGCTGGTGCCAGTGTGCCCCATTTCGAGTTCCCGCATGAATTGGAAATCGCCGGTAGCGTTGACGTATCCGCCGCACCACCTTCCGGAGCGGGAAAGGAGCGCAACATGGGTGAGTCAGAGCGCGAAACGTTCGGTAGCCCGCGCGACCCCGACCTGTCCGACGAGGACGCGGCCGAGTTGGAGGAGCTCCGACGCGAGGCAGCGATATTGCGTGAGCAGCTGGAGAACGCCGTCGGAACGCAGAGCGCCGCGCGCAGCCCTCGCGATATCCACCAGCTCGAGGCCCGAATCGATTCGCTCGCCGCGCGTAACTCCAAATTGATGGAAACGCTCAAGGAAGCCCGGCAGCAGCTGCTGGCGCTGCGCGAAGAGGTCGACCGGCTCGGGCAGCCGCCGAGCGGTTACGGCGTGTTGTTGTCCACGCACGACGACGACACCATCGACGTGTTCACCTCCGGTCGCAAGATGCGCCTGACATGCTCACCCAACATCGAAGTCAAGTCTTTGAAGAAGGGTCAGTCAGTTCGGCTCAACGAGGCTTTAACTGTCGTCGAGGCCGGCGCCTACGAGTCGGTTGGTGAGATCTCAACGCTGCGCGAGATTCTCAACGATGGACACCGGGCTTTGGTCATCGGACACGCCGACGAGGAACGCATCGTGTGGCTCGCCGACCCGCTGGTCGCCGAGGACCTGCCCGACGGCCACCCCGACGCTCTCAACGACGACCAGCGGCCGCGCAAGCTGCGTCCCGGTGACTCGCTACTGGTCGACACCAAGGCCGGGTATGCGTTCGAACGCATCCCCAAGGCCGAAGTCGAGGACTTGGTGCTGGAAGAGGTGCCGGACGTCACCTACGACGACATCGGTGGGCTGGGGCGGCAGATCGAGCAGATCCGCGACGCCGTGGAGCTACCGTTCCTGCACAAGGAGCTGTACCGGGAGTATGCGCTGCGTCCGCCCAAAGGCGTTCTCCTCTACGGCCCGCCCGGTTGCGGTAAGACGCTGATCGCCAAGGCCGTCGCCAACTCGCTGGCCAAGAAGATGGCCGAGGTGCGCGGCGACGACGCCCGCGAGGCCAAGTCGTACTTCTTGAACATCAAGGGCCCCGAGCTGCTGAACAAGTTCGTCGGCGAGACCGAGCGTCACATCCGGCTGATTTTCCAGCGGGCCCGCGAGAAGGCGTCCGAGGGCACGCCGGTGATCGTGTTCTTCGACGAGATGGACTCGATCTTCCGCACCCGCGGTACCGGAGTTTCGTCCGACGTCGAGACCACCGTCGTGCCACAGCTGCTGAGCGAGATCGACGGCGTGGAGGGCCTGGAGAACGTCATCGTGATCGGCGCATCCAACCGGGAGGACATGATCGACCCCGCGATCCTGCGGCCCGGCCGTCTCGACGTCAAAATCAAGATCGAACGCCCGGACGCCGAGTCGGCGCAGGACATCTTCTCGAAGTACCTTGTCGAGACGCTGCCTGTGCACGCCGACGACATCACCGAGTTCGACGGTGACCGCGGGGCGTGCATCAAGGCGATGATCGAGAAGGTCGTCGACCGGATGTACGCCGAGATCGACGACAACCGGTTCTTGGAAGTGACCTACGCCAACGGCGACAAAGAAGTCATGTACTTCAAGGACTTCAACTCCGGTGCGATGATCCAGAATGTCGTCGACCGCGCGAAGAAGAATGCGATCAAGTCGGTGCTGGAGACCGGTCAGCCGGGTCTGCGCATCCAGCACCTGCTCGATTCGATCGTCGACGAGTTCGCCGAGAACGAGGACCTGCCTAACACCACCAATCCCGATGACTGGGCACGGATTTCGGGCAAGAAGGGCGAGCGGATCGTCTACATCCGCACCCTGGTCACCGGCAAGAGTTCGAGCGCGTCGCGGGCCATCGACACCGAGTCCAACCTCGGCCAGTACTTGTAACTACGGACTCGGCTGCGCCGACACTTAAACCACAGACACGACACGCCGACCGCGCGCCGGGGTTTAAGTCTCGACGACGAAGCTTGGCGGGTTCAGTCGGTGATCAGCGAATAGCTGTTGGTCAGGTCGTCCTGCAAGACCAGCGCCGCGCGGTTGGTGGTGTCGATGCGCAACGGGGTTTCCAGAATTCGTGATTGGTAGGTCCATCCGTCTGGCAAGTCGAGTCGCTCGCCGAGGTTTCGCAGGTCGGCCCGCGACAGATTCGGATCGACGATCTGGCTCCAGGTCTGCATCACCCAACGCCGAAAAGCCGGGTCCTGCAGTTCGTAGACCTCTTCAGCGGCGTCGAATGTGAAGACGGTGTGACGGTTGACCTGATTCGCGGTGTAGGGCGCCGGGTTCATCGCGGTCAGCAAGACCGTGGCCTGCAACTGCATCTCGATGCCGCCGAAGTTTTTGATGATCTTCGGGCCCTGCGGCACCTTGTCGATGGAGTTCATCAGCCAGTACCGGGGTCCGTTGAGAAGCGCTGTGGCAGCGCCGTTTTCGGTCGCGATGGCTTGCGCGTCGAGTGCCGACCACAACTCGGCCGGACAATCGTTGAGCGGGTAGCTGTTGTAGACGGTGGCCTGCGGCCCCGCCTCGCCCGGCGTCACTAGAAGGACTTCGCCGTAGCGTTTTCCGGACAAGCCGATCGAGGGGTCGCGTAGCGCGTCACTAGACATCAGGGTGAAGGTAATCACTACTTTCACCTGCGTCAACCAAACATCAGGCGGATTAACGGGGTGGGAGGCGTACGACTTGGACGAAGAACTCGTCGATCTCGCGAATGACATGCATGAATTGCTCGAAGCCAACGGGTTTGGTGACGTAGGCGTTGGCGTGCAGTCGGTAGCTGCGCAGAATGTCTTCTTCCGCGGCCGAGGTGGTGAGGACAATGACGGGGATGTGGCACATCTCGGGATCGGATTTGATCTTTTCAAGCAGTTGGTGACCGTCGTACTTCGGCAGGTTCAGGTCGAGCAGGATCAGATCCGGCCGTGGTGCGCCCCGATGAGCACCACGTTGGTACAGGTAGTCGAGACCTTCCTGCCCGTCGCGTGCGACACGCAAAGTGTTCCGAATCTTGTGGTTTTTGAAGGCTTCCCGAGTGATGACGATATCTCCGGGATCATCTTCGATGAGCAGCACGTCGATGGCGCGGCTATCCGGTGTCATCGGTGGGCTCCTTCGGATGCGCCGATGGATGTCTCGTCGCTGGCGGCAGGAATAGGCAAGGTGAACCAGAATCGAGTTCCGCTGTGGTTGGTGGTGTCGATACCGATGCTACCGCCGTGCAACTCGACGATCTTCTTGCACAGTGCCAGCCCGATACCCGTTCCGGTGTAGGCATCCCGGCCATGCAGACGCTGGAAGATCACAAACACTTTTTCGGCGAATTCGGGCGCGATGCCGATGCCGTTGTCCGCCACGCTGAACACCCAATGGCCGTCATGCGCATCGGTGCCCCGTTCGCAGTCGATCGCGACCTCGGGTGAGCGATCCTCGCGCCGGAACTTAACCGCATTGCCGATGAGGTTCTGCCACAACATCGTCATAAGGGTGGCGTCGCCCATGACTTGCGGAAGCGGACCATCCGGTCGCGCGATCTGAGCACCGGATTCCTCGATCGCGGCGGCAAGGTTGCCCAACGCGGTCTCCAGGGTGGTGTCGAGGTCAACGGTGGCGCGCGTGACGTTGAGTCGACCGACCCGGGAAAAGGTCAGGAGGTCATTGATGAGCACCTGCATGCGTTTGGCACCGTCGACAGCAAATCCGATGTATTCAACACCGCGTTCATCGAGTGCGTCACCGTAACGTTGCTCAAGCAACTGGCAAAACGAAGTCACTTTGCGCAGCGGTTCTTGGAGGTCATGCGAGGCCACGTAGGCGAACTGCTCAAGCTCGGCGTTGGATCTCCGTAGCTCGACCGCTTGAGCGTCGAGCGCCTCCGTTTGCCGAACCAGACGAGCCCGGTCCGACCGGGATACGTCCAGCTCGGTCACGATCCGCCCCCGCATGTTCTCCACGTCGCCGGCGATCGCGCGGATGTCTTTGGGTCCCTGCACGACGATGCGTTCGGCGAAATTGCCTGCCGCGATTCGCCGGCAGGACGCAGCCAGCACCGCCAGGGGACGGGTCACCGCGCGTCGCATCAAGAACGCCAGCAGGATCGCCCCGGCTCCGAGCACTGCCACCATGGCGATCAGGACCCGGTTCCGCCAGCTGTGCATCGCGTTGAGCTCGTTGACGGCGGCGGTCTGCGCCGCTGCCAGATGGGCGTTTTGGGTGTCGAACAGCGTGCGGACCCGGTCGAACTCGGCCTTCCCGCGGTCGGCCGTAGCGGTATTCACCACATTGGGCGCACCCGGGACAACGCTGTTGATCAACGGCTCCGCATACGCGTCACGCCAAGCGGCGCCGGCGCGCTCGATCGCGGTCAGGTCGGCGATCAGACCGACCCGGTCACCGAGTCGCGCGGTGATGTCTTCGGCCGCCCGCTGTTCGACGCGTTGCCCGTCGACGTAAGGGCCGAGGAATTCCGGGTCAGCGGCAATCACATAGCCGCGCAGCGACGTCTCCTGGTCACGCAGCGCCCCCTGCAGCAAATAGGCCGACACGCGCGCCGGTTGAATGTCGTCTGTCAACTCACGGGTCACCGCATCGGTCCGGTTCAACAGCACCGCAGCCGTTGATGCGCCAGCCAGCACCGCCGCTGCCATGACCGACAACACGAGGGTCTGCCAGCCCGCGACCGTCAGTCGCGATCCCAGCTGCCGGCCGTGCGCAGGGATGTTCGCCCGCCCCGTCCGTCCGGTCCTCACCCGACGCTGCGCTCTACCCGCACCACCGCGACGTCGTCGCTGAAACCGCCATGAGCTTGGGCTAGAGCCTCGACTTGGTCGATCAGCGCGTCGACGAACGCCGCGCCGGGCAGCGCCGCCAGCGGCCTGGCCAATTCCAGTAAACCGCTCTCGCCGAGGCGTTCCGCGCCGCGGCCTGAATGGGCCTCGAAGAGTCCGTCGGTCAACAGCACCAAACCACCGCCCTCGGGGATTTCCATCGCATACTGTGGCCAGCCGTCACCGCCCCATCCCAAAGCGGGGCCGGCCGGCGGCTCCACCCAATCCACGGTGCCGGGGCCGTGCGCCAGCATGCCCGGATGACCGGCGCGAACCGCGATAATCCGCGGACTGTCGGGCGCGATTGCCAGGCTCAGCATCGTCGCGAAAATCCCTCGGCCTGGACCTTCAGCGTGCAGGATCCGCTCCAGCTGTCGCATCGCGGCGTCACCATGAATGCCGCTCAATGTCAATGTGCGCCATGCGATCCGCAACGCCACCCCCAACGCGGCCTCGTCAGGCCCATGCCCGGCGACATCACCGATAACGATGTGCACGGTCCGGTCCGGCGTTTGCACGACATCGTAGAAGTCTCCGCCCAGCAATGCTCTCGCGCGGCTCGGCCGGTATCGGGTCACTACGCCCACTTCCGAGTCCTCGAGTAGCAGCGGGGAGGGCAGCAGACCTCGTTCCAGCCGCGCATTTTCCCGCGCCCGCAGATCGCTCGCCAGCAGATCCACCGAAATGAGCTCGGCACGCTTACGTGCGATCGCGTACAACAGGCTCCGCCGCAGCATGTCGGGTTCGACCCGCCCCTTGACCAAGTAGTCCTGCGCACCACTGGCGACCGCCGACGCCCCGAATTGTTCGTCATTCAATCCCGTCAGCACGACAACCGGAAGCGTCGCATCCCACTCGGCGACGCGGGCGATGCCGTCGAACCCTGAGGCATCTGGCAGATGCAGGTCCAGGAGGACGCAATCCGGGCGCTCGCGGGCGAGGACACCCTTGGCGTGTGCCATCGACGGCGCCCACGCCACCTGGATATCAGCGGCCGAGTCTGCGATCAGCTCCTCGACCAGCACCGCATCGCCGCGGTCGTCCTCGATCAGCAGCAGCGACAACCCACGCCGATCCGCCGCAGGAGCAACGTCGCCGTGGCTCGCCGGAGTCGACTCGGGTCCGTACACCACCGGCTTGATCAACCATGTCCTCCACCCACCCCGACGCGCCAACGATAACCCAACACGCTGGGTATTTGCCGGGATCAACGACTAATCGATGAGAGCTCCAACCACGGGCCGACCGGGCCCCGCATCATTGGCGCGCCTAGGCTTTAGAGCATGCAACGGATTATCGGGACCGAGGTCGAGTACGGCATCTCGTCGCCGTCGGACCCGACCGCCAACCCGATCCTGACCTCGACGCAGGCGGTGCTGGCCTATGCGGCCGCCGCCGGCATTCAGCGCGCCAAACGCACTCGCTGGGACTACGAGGTGGAATCGCCGCTGCGGGATGCCCGCGGATTCGACCTCAGCCGCTCGGCCGGCCCACCGCCGGTCGTCGACGCGGACGAGGTCGGTGCCGCCAACATGATCTTGACCAACGGCGCGCGGCTGTACGTCGACCACGCGCACCCGGAGTATTCCGCGCCGGAGTGCACCGATCCGCTGGACGCGGTGATCTGGGACAAGGCCGGCGAGCGGGTGATGGAGGCCGCCGCGCGGCACGTGGCCAGCGTGCCGGGTGCCGCCAAGCTGCAGCTGTACAAGAACAACGTCGACGGTAAGGGCGCCTCCTACGGGTCGCACGAGAACTATCTGATGAGCCGGCAGACGCCGTTTTCGGCCGTCATCGCCGGGCTGACGCCGTTCCTGGTGTCCCGTCAGGTGATCACCGGCTCCGGCCGGGTCGGCATCGGGCCCGCCGGCGACGAGCCGGGCTTCCAGTTGTCCCAGCGCTCCGACTACATCGAGGTCGAGGTCGGGCTGGAGACGACCCTGAAACGCGGCATCATCAACACCCGCGACGAGCCGCACGCCGACGCAGACCGCTACCGGCGGCTGCACGTGATCATCGGCGACGCCAACCTCGCCGAGACGTCGACATATCTGAAACTGGGCTCGACGGCCTTGGTGCTCGACCTGATCGAAGAGGGCGCAGCCCACGGGATCGACCTCAGCGACTTGGCGTTGGCCCGGCCGGTACACGCGGTGCACGCGATCAGCCGCGATCCCTCGCTGCGCGCCACCGTGGCGCTGGCAGACGGTCGCGAGCTGACCGGCCTTGCGCTGCAGCGGATTTATCTGGACAGGGTGGCCAAGTTGGTCGCCGCCCGCGACCACGACGCGCGGGCCGCCGACGTCGTGGAGACCTGGGCGCACGTGCTCGATCAGCTCGAGCGCGACCCGATGGAGTGCGCCGAATTGCTGGACTGGCCGGCGAAGCTGCGGCTACTGGAGGGCTTCCGGCACCGGGAGAACCTGAGCTGGTCGGCCCCTCGATTGCACCTGGTCGATCTGCAGTATTCGGACGTCAGGCTGGACAAGGGCCTGTACAACCGGCTGGTGGCGCGCGGCTCGATGAAGCGGCTGGTCACCGAACAGCAGGTGATCAGCGCGGTGGACAACCCGCCGACCGACACCCGGGCCTATTTTCGCGGCGAATGCCTGCGCCGCTTCGGAGCAGACATCGCCGCCGCCAGCTGGGATTCGGTGATCTTCGACCTCGGTGGCGACTCGCTGGTGCGCATTCCGACGCTCGAGCCGCTGCGGGGCAGCAAGGCGCACGTCGGTGCACTGCTGGATTCGGTGGACAGCGCGGCTGAGCTGGTGGAGCAACTGACCACCTGAGCCGGACAGCGGGTTCGTTAACCGGGCAATAGCGGTCTCGACCGGTAGGGTGGAGAAACCGACGGTCGTGTTATCACGGCCGATGACATTGCAGGAGGCAGCGATGGCTCAGGAGCAGACCAAGCGCGGTGGTGGTGGTGGCGACGACGACGACCTCACCGCCAGCACGGCCGCGGGTCAGGAGCGTCGCGAGAAGCTGACCGAGGAGACCGACGACCTGCTCGACGAGATCGACGATGTTCTGGAAGAGAACGCCGAAGACTTCGTTCGCGCATACGTCCAAAAGGGCGGACAGTGACCTGGCCGTTTCGCGATCGCCTGGCCACCCACACAACACTTCCCGGAACCGCCTTTGGCGGTCTTTCCTCTTTCTCGGACTTCTTGCGCCGTGAGGCCCCCGAGCTGCTGCCCGCGGGCCGCGGCACCGCGGAGCCCGGCCCTGCGTCGCTGCCGCACGGCACCACCATCGTTGCGCTGAAGCATCCCGGCGGCGTCGTCATCGCCGGTGACCGGCGCTCCACCCAGGGCAACATGATCGCGGGTCGCGATGTGCAGAAGGTGTACATCACCGACGACTACACCGCGACCGGGATTGCCGGCACCGCGGCCATCGCTGTCGAATTCGCCCGCCTCTACGCCGTCGAGCTCGAGCACTACGAGAAGCTCGAGGGCGTCCCGCTGACCTTTGCCGGAAAGGTGAACCGGCTGGCGATCATGGTGCGCGGCAATCTCGCCGCCGCGATGCAGGGTCTGGTGGCGCTGCCGCTGCTGGCCGGTTTCGACATCGACGACCCGGACCCGGAGAAGGCCGGTCGCATCGTCTCGTTCGATGCCGCCGGCGGCTGGAACCTGGAGGAGGAGGGCTACCAGTCGGTCGGTTCTGGCTCGATCTTCGCCAAATCGTCGATCAAGAAGCTGTACTCGCAGGTGACCGACGCCGATTCCGCGCTTCGGGTCGCCGTTGAGTCGCTCTACGACGCGGCCGATGACGATTCGGCCACCGGCGGGCCCGATCTGGTCCGCGGCATCTACCCGACTGCGGTCACCGTCGGCGCCGACGGCGCCGCCAACGTTCCCGAGCAGCGCATCGCCGAGCTGGCCCGCGAGGTCATCGAAAGACGTTCTCGTGCAGATAGTTTCGGCCCGGACACGGAGCGTGCGGGAAGTGACTCATGAGTTTTCCGTATTTCATTTCGCCCGAGCAGGCGATGCGGGAACGCAGCGAGCTCGCGCGGAAAGGCATCGCCCGGGGTCGCAGCGTGGTGGCGTTGGCCTACGCCGGGGGCGTGTTGTTCGTGGCGGAGAACCCATCGCGGTCGCTGCAAAAAGTCAGCGAGCTGTATGACCGGGTCGGCTTCGCTGCCGTCGGCCGCTTCAACGAGTTCGACAACCTGCGCCGCGGCGGGATTCAGTTCGCCGACACCCGCGGTTACGCCTACGACCGCCGCGACGTCACCGGTCGCCAGTTGGCCAATGTTTACGCGCAGACGCTGGGCACCATCTTCACCGAACAGGCCAAACCCTACGAGGTCGAGCTGTGTGTGGCCGAAGTCGCGCACTACGGCGAGACCAAACCGCCTGAGCTGTATCGGATTACCTACGACGGGTCGATCGCCGACGAGCCGCATTTCGTGGTGATGGGTGGGACGACGGAACCGATCAGCACCGCGCTCAAGGAGTCCTACGCCGAGAACGCCAATCTGGCTGACGCGGTGCGAATCGCGGTGGAAGCTCTGCAGGCGGGCAGAACCAACGGGGGCGATGAGCCGAGCCTGGGCGTGTCGACGTTGGAGGTCGCCATCCTCGACGCCAGCCGGCCCCGGCGGGCTTTCCGGCGAATCACCGGTGCGGCGCTGGAGCGGTTGCTGCCCGAGCACGACAGTGCTGAATCGGAAAGCGACTCGGCGGAGTAATCGCCGAAATAGGCTCTGTTCCGTGCTGATCGGCTTGCTGCTCGCCTTGGGTTGCTCGGTGTGCTACGGCACGGCGACGGTGTTGCAGGCCGCAGCGACCCGCTCGGTGGACGCCGGCAACAGCGAATCCGGAGTTGACGCGGCCCTGCTGTTCCGAGCGCTGCGGCAGTGGCGTTATCTCGCGGGCATCGCGCTCGACGGCGTTGGCTTTCTATTGCAGGTGGCGGCGCTGCGCCTGGTCCCCATCTACGTCGTCGCCGCCGCGATCGCGGCTTCGCTCGCGGTCACCGCGATCGTGGCCGCCTGGGTGTTGAAGACGCGGTTGTCGACCATGGAGTGGGCGGCGGTGGGCGTGGTCTGCGCGAGCCTCGCGACGCTCGGTCTTGCCGCCGGGCCCGAGGGGTCGCAGCGTGGGCCGGCCGGACTTGGCTGGGCGCTGCTGGTGGTGGTCGCCGTATTGTTCATCGCCGGCGCGGCGGCGGGCCGCTTGGGCGACCGGTCCCGCGCACTGGTGCTGGGGCTTGGGGCCGGCGGCGGCTTCGGGGTCGTCGAGGTCGCCGTTCGCCTCATCGATCCCATCGACCCGACGAAAGCCGCCTTTTACACAAACCCCGCCGTGTACGCGCTGATCGCCGGGGGAGCGGCCGGGTTTTTGTTGCTTACCTCCGCTTTGAGTCGCGGATCGGTGACCACCGCGGTGGCCGGGATGGTGGTGGGTGAGACGGTTGGCCCCGCGCTCGTCGGCGTGATGTGGCTCGGTGACCAAACCCGTCCGGGCCTCAGCTGGCTGGTCGTAGCGGGATTCGTCGTTGCGGTCGCAGCAACCTTGGCGCTGAGCCGATTCGGCGAGGTGCCCAGCCCTGCCGAGTCCTGATACCGCCGACGCGAGCCAAAGTGCAACGACAACACTTCCTTTGGCGTTGTTAGCGGTTTGTTAACACCCGCGTTGCCGGAAGCCGGATTCGGGGCTATCCTGCGTAAGCACCTCGTTAGGCGAGGCTTCTGAATCGAACACAGGCCACTGATCTGACGACGTCGAGAGACGCCCAAGATCAGGACAGATCTCCCCGGATTAAGGGGTGGTCCCAAGTGGCTTTCCCAGCTCTTCGCGGGGATACGTCGTTCAGTGCCAAAGCTCAACGTGTGAGGGCATCGTCGCCACTCCACCGGTCCGCCCGGGTCCCTCTTTGTGCGCGTCTTGACCCAACGTGAATGTGGAAGGCAGGTGTTCCCATGACCAGCATGATCGACGTCGCCCGCTTCGGGCCGGCCAGCTCGACTGATGGGCTGCGCCTGACTCCTTATGAGGCGATGGCGCAAGACCTTTTGTTCATCCGCGCGGAATTGGAGACGGCGGGAATTCCGTTCCTGCTCATCCGCGGCGCCGACGGGCGTCCAGCGCTCGTCGTTGATATCGGCCTGCGTGCACGAGTCGCCGAAGCGCTGATGTCCGCGTGCCTGGAGGCGCCGCTGCGTGCCAAGATCCTCGACGGGACCGGGCGCAGCTCGGTGTATCTGGGCGACGGTCTGCTGTCCTCCGACCCGGACCCGCGGCTGCTGCGGGTGTTTCGGCGGCGCGAATGCCCGCGTTCCGGCTTGCGTTACGGCGCCTCTGCCGGGGTCGAGCTGCAGTTCTGGGTATTCGATGGCAAGCAGGCGATCTGCCCAATCGAAAACTCGCTTACTCGGAAGGCATTGCCGCTGAGTGAGATTGTGTACACCGAGGTGGAACTGCACGGTCGCACCTGGCCGACGATCGCCGGGATGTTCTCCCCGCACGCCGCCGATGTCACGTTCGACATCGACATGGTGTTCTCCTGGGTGGACGGCAACGACCCGGAGTTTCGGGCGCGGCGCGCAGCCGCGATGGCGAATCACGTTGTGGGCGAAGGCGACGACGCCGACGCGCGGATCCGTCAGATCGACGAACTGAAGTACGCCCTGCGTTCGGTGCACGCGTTTGCGCCCTGGGTGCGGCGGATCTTCATCGTGACGGACTCGCCCGTACCCGAGTGGCTGGCGCCGCACCCGAAAGTCACCATCGTGCGTGCCGAGGATCATTTCACCGATCTCTCGGCGTTGCCGGTGTACAACAGCCACGCAGTGGAGACCCAGCTGCACCACATCCCTGGTCTCGCAGAGCATTTCCTGTACTCCAACGACGATATGTTCTTCGGCCGGGCGCTGTCCCCGACGACGTTCTTCTCACCGGGCGGGGTGACGAAGTTCATCGAGGCCGGCACGCGGATCGGATTGGGGCCCAACCACGCCGAACGCAGCGGATTCGAGAACGCTGCGCGGGTCAACCGGCAGCTGCTGTGGGAGAGGTTCGGGAAGATCATCACCCGTCACCTCGAGCACACCGCTGCGCCGCTGCGCAAGAGCGTGCTGTGCGAACTGGAGCGCGAGTTTGCGACCGACTTCGCGCGCACTCAGGCCAGCCGGTTCCGGGCGAGCACGGATATCTCGGTGACCAACTCGCTGTACCACTACTACGCGTTGATGACCGGACGCGCGGTGCAGCACGAGTCGGCGAAGGTGCTCTACGTCGACACCACGTTGCGGTCCGGGCTGGCGAAATTGCCGATGTTGCTGAAGAAACGCAAGTTTGACTTCTTCTGCCTCAACGACGGCAGCTTCCCCGAGGTGAGCGCGTGCGAGCGAGCCGATATCGTCGGCGAGTTCCTGGAGAAGTACTTTCCGGTGCCCGCGCCGTGGGAGCGAGCAGCCGCCGACGAGTGAAGGCTCCAGCGGGCGGGGTGCGTCGGCCCCCCGTCCGCTGGTACTTCGCCCGTGTGCGTCCGGGCTGCGCGGGTCACTTCCTGGATGTTGCCCGCCACCAGGCGGCGATGTAGAGCAACGTCGAGACCACCAACGCCACCAGCTCGGTGCACAAATCCAGACCCTGACGAATGCTCGATCGGTGACTGCACGCTTGTTCACCCGCGCCGAGAGCGCTCAAAACCACTGCCAGATAGGGAACTTGGGGTTGTCCTTGCGAGTCATTCTCGGCTGGCTCGACGCCCATACTGGCACTACGGGCTGAACGCTACCCGACGGTCGATCCGCGCCCGGCGACGATCGATGTAGATGAGAAATGGCCCCAGTTCGGAGGTGGGGGCCGCCCGTTAGCGTCATAGTCACGCGGAGTTCGATAACAGCCCCTACCGTGACAACCAGCCTTCTGAACCCTTCAGGTGGCGAGGTAATCCCTCCACGAAACCCGGGCGGATTCTTCGTTGGGTCGCAGCCGGGCGCGGCGACTGTCGAGGCTGGTAGAGAGGCATCGTGCGAGGAAGCCGAACGGACCTGAACCCCGCCAGGGAAGTGCCATGACTGATCGCTCTCGGACGAGTTTGCCGATTCCTGACCGGCCGGCGGTCGGGCTGACGACTTATGACGCGCGGGACCCGGACACCGAGTTCCCGCCGATTCAGCCGCTGCGGCCGCCGGCGGGTGCGCCCAATGTGCTGCTGATCTTGTTGGACGACGCGGGTTACGCGGCGATGGGCACGTTCGGCGGGCCGACGTCGACGCCGACCGCCGATCGGCTGGCGGCCGGCGGGCTGACCTACAACCGGTTTCATGTCTGCGCGCTGTGCGCGCCGACCCGCCAAGCCCTGCTGACCGGTCGCAACCACCATTCGGTCGGGATGGGCACCATCACCGAGATCGCGACCTCGGCCCCGGGCTACAGCTCGATTCGCCCCAACAGCGCGGCACCGCTGGCCGAGATCCTCAAGCTCAACGGATATTCGACCGCGCAGATCGGCAAGTGCCATGAGGTGCCGGTGTGGGAGACCAGCCATCTCGGCCCGTTCAACCAATGGCCGACCGGGGGTGGGGGGTTCGAACACTTCTACGGCTTCCTGGGGGCCGAGACCAACTGGTATCTGCCCGACCTGTATGAGGGCACCACCTCGGTGGAACAGCCCAAGTCGCCCGAGCAGGGCTACCACTTCGACGAGGACATCGCCGATCACGCCATCGAATGGATGCGCCAACAGAAGGCGCTGATGCCCGACAAGCCGTTCTTCCTGTACTACGCGCCGGCCGGTACCCACGCGCCGCACTCGGTGAGCACCGAATGGTCCGACCGGTATCGGGGCCGCTTCGATGGCGGCTGGGACGCGTTGCGTGAGGAGATCTTCGCCCGCCAAAAGCAACTGGGCGTCATCCCTCAGGATGCGGAACTGACCGCGCGCCCGGACGCGATCGCGGCGTGGGACGCAGTGCCCGAGGACCTGAAGCCGGTACTGGCCCGGCAGATGGAGATCTACGCCGGCTTCATGGACCACACCGACTACCAGATCGGTCGAGTCATCGACGCGATCGAGGACCTCGAGATCCTCGCTGACACGCTGATCATCTACATCAACGGCGACAACGGTGCCTCGGCCGAAGCCGGCCCCAACGGCACCTTCAATTGGATGATCCCGCTCAACGGTGCCATGGACATCGAGACCGCCGAATTCATGGCCTCCCGGCTCGACAAGTTCGGCACCGTCGAGGCGCTCAACCACTTCGCGGTCGGGTGGGCGTGGGCGATGGACACCCCGTATCAGTGGACCAAACAGGTCGCCTCGCACTGGGGCGGCACCCGCCAGGAAGCGATCGTGCACTGGCCCAACGGGTTCGCCGGGCGCGGCGAGATGCGCGGCCAGTTCAGTCACGTGATCGACGCCGCGGCCACCATCCTGGAGGCGGCCGGCATCCCCGAGCCCGACTTCGTCCATGGTGTGCAGCAAATGCCGCTGCACGGCAAAAGCCTGCTGCCCTCCTTCCACGACGCCACCACCGCCGAGCACCGCGAGACGCAGTACTTCGAGATGCTGGTCAACCGCGGCATCTACCACAAGGGGTGGACCGCCTGCACGCTGCACAGCATCCCCTGGATCATGGTCGGGGAGCTGCCCGCCCTCGACGACGACGTCTGGGAGCTGTATGCCCCCGACGACTGGTCCCAAGCCCATAACCTGGCCACCGAGATGCCCGACAAGCTGCATGAGCTGCAGCGGCTGTTCCTCATCGAGGCCACCAAATACAACGTGCTGCCGCTCGATGACCGCAAAGCCGAACGCTTCAACCCCGAGATCGCCGGTCGGCCCCAACTCATCCGCGGCAACACCCAGATGCTGTTCTCGGGCATGCGCGGCCTCTCGGAGAACATCGTCGTCAACGTCAAGAACAAATCCTCGGCGGTCACCGCCCAAATTGTGGTGCCCGACGGTGGCGCCTCTGGGGTGATCATCGCCCAAGGGGGCGCGTTCGGCGGCTGGGCCCTCTACCTGAAAGACGGCCGAGCCGTCTACTGCTACAACCTGTTCGGGCTGCAACGTTTCAAGATCGAAGGTGACAGCCCGATCCCACCCGGCCAACACCAGGTCCGCGTCGAGTTCGCCTACGACGGCGGCGGACTGGGCAAAGGCGGCACGGTCACGCTCTACCTCGACGGCGCACAAGCCGGTCAGGGTCGCGTCGATCGGACCCAACCAATGGTCTTCTCCTCCGACGACAAAACCGACGTCGGCACCGACCTGGGCACATACGTCAGCGACGACTACGGACCCGGCGGTCCAACATTCACCGGGCGCATCGACTGGGTCCAAATCGACCTCGACGACTCCGCCAAAAACGCCGACCACCTCATCACACCCGAGGAACGCTGGCAGATCGCCATGGCCCTGCAGTAACCGCAAGCAGCGATACCCGGCCAACACCGACGAGACGTCCGTCCAGCGCGTCACGCGGTCGCGCCCGACCGCGTACGCGACCGGATGGTCCACTTGGACTGGCACCGGATGATTAGCTCCGAACGTGGGACGTAACCCCATTCGTCTACGGTCCGCTCCTGGTAGCAGCGATGGTTAAGAGGTATTCGCCGACATACTTAAAGAATCCCGGTGGGGCCAACTCAGACCGACAGAACACGCCAAAACGATCAACAAATGGGGCCATCTTCCACCGTCACCCCGGGGCCACTTCAAGTTGACAATGCGAACGGTCGGCGGTCGACTGGTTTAACCACCGCCGCATCTAACCAATACTGCAGCAAGATCCCACCGGCCGACATGGAGGCCACCTACTACACTCAACACCCGAGACCAGCCGCCGGCTGAGTTCTCACACCACGAAGTCTCCGGACTCGCCGGGGCGGCTCACAACTGAGCGACCCGGGTTTCTTGAGATCGCCAGCCGCGTAGATGGATTCGTCGCATTCCTATATAGCGAGTGGCGCAACGTGGCGCAACGCAGTCTCGACCGCCAACACATTCCATGATGTGTTCTTAACGGATGGCAGGAGAAACCATAACGCCTTCTTGACGGCCAACGCATTCGATTATGTTTCTTGACGCGCGCCGGCTGAAACCATAACGTCTTCTTGACGGCCATTCGTGCCGGCAATCTCGGTGCGAGTCACCTAGAATCCGTCCGGCCAGTCTGGGTTGAATCCTCTTGACAGGCGGGTGATCTGACGAGTGATCGCCCGCTAGGTGCGCGCCAGCGGCTGTGCGACATGCGGTATCCGGCCTGCCGGCAGGATGCTCACCCCCGCGGTGGCGAGCTCCTGTTGCACGATCTCCGGCGATACGAACCGGCCAACTGTAGGACCGGCGGCCAGCGGAATCACGGTGTGCACCAACGTTTCCGGATAGCAGTGCACCAAGTTGAACGCCTGCGCGCCGTCGCGGCCCCGGGTACCTGCCGTCAGCAGGTCTTGGGTGTAGCAACTGGCCGAGGCCACCGAGACCGGGATTCCGGCGAAGGTTGCCGTCGTGGAGTAGTGCAGGTGTCCGGCGAGGATGCTGCGTACATCGGTGCCGCGCAGCACCCGGGCAAGTGGTGTTTGGTTGCGCAGTTCGACGGTGACGGCCAGGTCCTGCACGCTGGGAATCGGCGGATGGTGCATCGCGAGGATGGTGCCGAAAGGTGCGGGTTCAGCCAATTGTGCTGCGAGCCATTGCAATTGCTCTGGGGCAATTTCGCCGTGATGGTGGCCGGGAACGGAGGTGTCCAAGGCGATCACGCGTAAACCGGCAATCTCATGGACGCGGTCCATCGGCGCCATCGTCGGCGCCTCGCGCAACAGGTGTTCGCGCAACGCCGCTCTGTTGTCGTGGTTGCCCATCACCCAGATGAGCTGCGCGCCAAGGCGATCGGCCAACGGCTCGACCAGGTTGCGCAGCTTTCGGTAGGCGTCGGGCTGGCCTTTGTCGGCGAGGTCGCCGGTAAAGATCAATGCGTCGGGGCGAGTTTGCGAACCCTCGAGCCGCTCAAGCAGCTCGGATAATCGGCCCTCCGCGTCGACGTCGTCGTAGAGGTCGCCGTCGCCGGCTATCAGATGCGTGTCGCTGATGTGTGCGATGACGTGGTCCGGCCGCGGGTGCTCCGCGACCCTGGCTCTGTCCACAGGACTGGAGAGGCCTTTCTGACGATTGTGCTCGCGGTAAGGAGCAGCGCCGATTCTACCGGAGTAATCGGGCGCACCCGCCGACCACGCCACTCTCTCGGCGGGGGTTCCGCACCAGTTGCGCATCCAACCAGTACGCTCGAATTGTGCAGCGGCGGATTATGGGCATCGAGACCGAATTCGGTGTCACCTGCACGTTCCACGGTCATCGCCGCCTGTCGCCGGACGAGGTGGCCCGTTACCTGTTTCGCCGGGTGGTCTCCTGGGGTCGCAGCTCCAACGTTTTCCTGCGCAACGGCGCACGGCTGTACCTCGACGTCGGCAGCCACCCGGAATACGCCACCGCCGAATGCGACAGCCTGGTGCAGCTGGTTACGCACGACCGTGCCGGTGAGCGGGTGCTCGAAGACCTGCTCGTCGACGCCGAGCAGCGCCTCGCCGACGAGGGCATCGGCGGCGACATCTACCTGTTCAAGAACAACACCGACTCGGCGGGCAATTCGTATGGCTGCCACGAGAACTATCTGATCGTGCGCGCCGGCGAGTTCTCCCGCATCTCCGATGTGCTTTTGCCCTTCCTGGTCACCCGCCAGCTCATTTGCGGCGCAGGCAAGGTGCTGCAGACCCCGAAGGCCGCCACGTTCTGCCTCTCGCAGCGCGCCGAGCACATCTGGGAAGGTGTGTCGTCGGCCACCACCCGTAGCCGCCCGATCATCAACACCCGCGACGAGCCGCACGCAGACGCCGAGAAGTACCGGCGTCTGCACGTCATCGTCGGCGACTCCAACATGTGCGAGACCACCACCATGCTCAAGGTGGGCACCGCGTCGCTGGTGCTCGAAATGATCGAAGCGGGCGTGGCGTTTCGCGACTTCTCGCTGGACAACCCGATCCGCGCTATCCGGGAGGTCAGCCACGACGTCACCGGCCGGCGGCCGGTGCGGCTGGCCGGTGGCCGTCAGGCCAGCGCCCTGGACATTCAGCGGGAGTACTACACCCGCGCCGTCGAACACCTGCAGACCCGGGAGCCCAACGCGCAGATCGAGCAGGTCGTCGACCTATGGGGCCGTCAGCTCGACGCCGTCGAGAGCCAGGATTTCGCCAAGGTGGACACCGAAATCGACTGGGTGATCAAGCGCAAACTGTTCCAGCGCTACCAGGACCGCTACAACATGGAGCTGTCCGACCCGAAGATCGCCCAGTTGGATCTGGCCTACCACGACATCAAGCGCGGCCGCGGCGTCTTTGATCTGCTGCAGCGCAAGGGCCTGGCGTCGCGAATCACCACCGACGAAGAAATCGAGGACGCCGTCGACCAGCCGCCGCAGACCACCCGCGCGCGGCTGCGCGGTGAATTCATCAGCGCCGCCCAGGCCGCCGGTCGTGATTTCACCGTCGACTGGGTGCACCTCAAACTCAACGACCAGGCCCAGCGCACCGTGCTGTGCAAGGACCCGTTCCGATCGGTCGACGAGCGAGTCAAAAGACTGATCGCCAGCATGTAGCCCGCGGCTGCTGTGATCCTTTGGCGGCCTTGCGCCACCTGTTGCCCTAACCTGATAGCGATGGCGATCTCCAAAGTCGAACGACTGCTCAACCTGGTCATCGCGCTGCTATCCACCCGCGGCTACATCACCGCCGAGAAAATCCGGTCCAGCGTGGCGGGTTATTCGGACACCGCCAGCGACGAAGCGTTCTCGCGAATGTTCGAGCGGGACAAGAACGAACTGCGCGATCTGGGCATCCCGCTGGAGACCGGCAAGGTGTCGTCGTTCGATCCGGTCGAGGGTTACCGGATCAACCGCGAGGCGTACGCGCTGCCCGCCGTCGAGCTGACCGCCGACGAGGCGGCCGCCGTGGCCGTCGCCACCCAGCTATGGGAGTCGCCGGAGCTGATCACCGCCACCCAGGGCGCGCTGCTCAAGCTGCGGGCCGCCGGCGTGGACGTCGACCCGGACGCGCCGGTCGCCATTGCGTCACCGGCCGGAACCCTGGGACTGCGTGGTTCGGAAGACGTTCTGGGAGCGTTGCTGGCGGCCATCGACTCCGCCCAGGCCGTGCAATTTCCGCACCGGCCGTCACGCGCCGAGCCGTACACCGTGCGTACGGTCGAGCCGTGGGGCGTGGTGACCGAGAGGGGCCGCTGGTATCTCGTCGGGCATGACCGCGACCGCGGCGCCACCCGCACGTTCCGGCTGTCCAGGATCGGCGGCGAGGTGACGCCGATCGGCCCGATCGCTGCCTTTACCCGGCCCGAGCACGTCGATCTGCGCAAGATCGTGGCCGAGGCGGTCGCCGACGCGCCGACGGGTGTGCGGGCTCAGGTGTGGCTGGCCGACGGGCGGGCCACGGCGCTGCGGCGCGCCGGGACGCCGCTGGGGTCGCGGCAATTGGGCGGCCGCGACGGCGACGTCATCGAACTCGATATAGGAACCACTGATCGACTGGCACGCGACATCACCGGCCACGGCGCCGACGCCGTCGTGCTGGAACCGTCCACCCTGCGCGACGAGGTGCTGAGCCGGTTGCGGGCCCAAGCCGGTGAGGAGCAGGCATGACACGCGCCGGCGACGATGCAGAGCGAAGCGATGAGGAGGAGCGGCGCCGATGACACCCGTGTCCACCCGCCTGGTGCGGCTGCTCAACATGGTCCCGTATTTCCAGGCCAACCCCCGGGTCACCCGCGCGCAGGCCGCGGCCGACCTTGGTGTTTCCGTCAAACAGCTGGGCGAGGACCTCGATCAGTTGTGGCTGTGCGGCCTACCCGGCTACGGCCCCGGCGACCTGATCGACTTCGCGTTCGAGGGCGACACCATCGAGGTGACGTTCTCGGCGGGCATAGACACGCCGCTGCAGCTCAGCTCGCCGGAAGCCACCGGCCTGCTGGTGGCGCTGCGGGCGCTGGCGGACATTCCGGGTGTCGTCGATCCGGAGGCAGCGCGCAGCGCGATCGCCAAAATCGAAGCGGCGGCCGGCGCCGCCGGACACGGATCTGACGTCGCCGCGGTGGACGAGCCGGCGCCGGTCGAGAGCCAGGCGGCGGCCGCCGTGCGCGCTGCAGTTCGTGACAATCGGGCGCTGACCATCGACTACTACGCGGCCTCGCACGACACGCTGTCCACCCGGATCGTCGACCCCATCCGCATCGTGCTGGTCGGCGACCAGAGCTACCTGGAGGCGTGGTCGCGGGAGGCCGAAGGGGTGCGGCTGTTCCGGTTCGACCGCATCGTCGACGCCAGCGTGCTCGACGAGCGGTCCGCGCCGCCGGAACCCGTGCTCGCGGCGCCGCCGGACACTTCGTTGTTCGACGCCGACCCATCGCTGCCGTCGGCGACACTGCGGCTGGCGCCGGCGGCCTCGTGGATGTTCGAGTACTACCCGATGCGTCTGCTCCACGAGCTGCCCGACGGTTATTGCGAGGCGGCGATGACCTACGCCTCGGAGGAGTGGATGGCCCGCCAAGTGCTGGGCCTGGGCTCGACCGTTCGTGTTCTGGGGCCGGAGTCGCTGGCTAATCGGGTGCGCGATGCCGCCGCGGCAGCTCTGGAGTCCTACCGGACTGCGGCGCGGTCCGGCTAGTTGCACGGCTGCTGCGGTAGCATCGTGGGGACGTCTGGAGGTAATTAAAGGTGAACGCTCTCACCCCGGGTCACCTGGCGATTATTGCGGTCCTGGTGATCGTTCTGTTCGGTGCCAAGAGGCTCCCTGACTTCTCGCGCTCGCTGGGCAAGTCGTTGCGGATTTTCAAGTCTGAGGTTCGCGAACTGCAGAACGAAGGCAAGCCGGACACGACTGTGGCGCCGCCCGCGGCAGCCCAACCGGTGCAGTCCGAGCGGGTCGAGCCGCCGGCGGCTGACGGACGCTCGGCCTAGCCTGGCATCGCCGCCGCGGCGCCCGAGCGCCTATTCACTGTGCGCACCACCGGTCTAATCAGGCGGCTAGATCCGCGATTTCGTCGCAGCCGCACCAATCCCGACGGGACCATGTCGCTCGTCGACCATCTCACCGAACTGCGCGCTCGGCTGCTGATCTCGCTGGCGACGATCGCGGTCACCACCGCATTCGGGTTCATCTGGTATTCGCACTCGCTGTTCGGGATGGAAAGCCTGGGCGAATGGCTTCGACATCCGTATTGCTCGCTCCCGCCGTCGGCGCGGGCGCAGATCAGCGCCGACGGCCAGTGCCGGCTGCTGGCGACCGCACCGTTCGACCAGTTCATGCTGCGACTGAAGGTCGGGCTGACCGCGGGTGTCGTGCTGGCTTGCCCGATGTGGTTCTACCAACTGTGGGCATTCATCACGCCGGGCTTGTACAAGAAGGAGCGCCGTTTCGCGGTGGCGTTCGTCATCCCGGCGGCAATGTTGTTCATCACCGGCGCGGTGCTGGCTTACCTCGTGCTGTCCAAGGCGCTGCACTTCCTGTTGACCGTAGGCAGCGACGTGCAGGTGACCGCGCTGTCCGGTGACCGGTATTTCGGCTTTTTGATCAACCTGCTGCTGGTCTTCGGCGTCAGCTTCGAATTCCCGCTGCTGATCGTGATGCTCAACTTCGTCGGCGTGCTGAGCTATGTACGACTCCGGTCGTGGCGGCGCGGCCTGATCTTCCTGATGTTCGTGTTCGCAGCGGTTTTCACCCCGGGTTCCGACCCGTTCTCGATGACGGCGCTGGGCCTGGCGCTGACGCTGCTGCTCGAACTGGCCATCCAGATCGCCCGGATACACGACAGACGGAAGGCCAGACGCGAAGCGCTCACCGCCATCGCCGACGACGAAGCCTCGGTCGTCGAGCCGCCGTCCGCGGTTGGGGCACCGTCGAGCATCGCCGGACCCCATGACGACGTCACCTGATCGCGCCGCGACGATGCAAGGCGAATTAGCCAAGTTCGCCGCGGAACTCGCTTTCGCGCTCGACGGCTTTCAGCAGCAGGCATGTGCGGCACTGGAAAGCGGGCACGGTGTTCTGGTGTGCGCGCCAACCGGCGCCGGCAAGACCGTCGTCGGCGAGTTCGCGGTGCACTTGGCACTGGCGTCGGGCGGCAAATGCTTCTACACGACGCCGCTAAAGGCGCTGAGCAACCAGAAGCACACCGACTTCGTGGCCCGCTACGGCAAAGATCAGATCGGATTGCTCACCGGCGACCTGTCGGTCAACGCGAACGCCCCGGTTGTGGTGATGACCACCGAAGTGCTGCGCAACATGCTCTATGCGGATTCGCCTGTGCTGCAAGGGCTTTCCTACGTCGTCATGGACGAGGTGCATTTCCTGGCCGACCGGATGCGTGGTGCGGTGTGGGAGGAGGTCATCCTGCATCTGCCCGACGAGGTGCGTCTGGTCAGCCTGTCGGCGACAGTGAGCAATGCCGAGGAGTTCGGTGGCTGGATCCAGACCGTCCGCGGTGACACGACGGTGGTGGTCGACGACCACCGACCCGTCCCGCTGTGGCAGCACATGCTGGTGGGCAAACGCATTTTCGACCTGTTCGACTACGCTGCCGTCGGCGCGGATGACCGGCGCCAGCCGATTGTCGATCCGAACCTGTTGCGCCACATCGCCCATCGCCGCGAGGCCGATCGGCTCTCGGACTGGCGTGGCCCTCGCCGGCAGGGGGGACGAGGCGGTCCGGGACGTTCCGGTCGGCCGGGTTTCTACCGACCGCCGTCGCGGCCGGACGTGATTGCGATGCTCGACTCCGAGGGTCTGCTGCCGGCGATCACCTTCGTGTTCTCCCGCGCCGGTTGCGACGCCGCGGTCGCGCAGTGCCTGCGGTCGTCATTGCGGCTGACCACTGAAGAGGACCGGGCCCAAATCGCCGAGGTGATCGAGCACCGCTGCGGCGATCTGCAGGACTCCGACTTGGGGGTGCTCGGCTACTACGAGTGGCGGGAAGGACTGCTGCGCGGTATCGCCGCCCATCACGCCGGAATGTTGCCGGTGTTCCGGCACACGGTCGAGGAGCTGTTCACCGCCGGGCTGATCAGAGCGGTCTTCGCCACCGAAACCCTGGCGCTCGGCATCAACATGCCGGCGCGCACCGTGGTGCTGGAACGGCTGGTGAAGTTCAACGGCGAACAGCACGTCCCGCTGACGCCGGGGGAGTACACCCAGCTCACCGGGCGGGCCGGCCGGCGCGGCATCGACGTCGAAGGCCACGCCGTGGTGCTCTGGCACCCCGGCGAAGACACCAGTGAACCGGCTGAAGTCGCCGGCCTGGCCTCTACCCGCACGTTCCCGCTGCGCAGCTCATTCGCGCCGTCGTACAACATGACGATCAATCTGGTGAACCGGGTAGGCCCCGAGGAGGCTCATCGACTGCTGGAGCAGTCGTTCGCCCAGTATCAGGCCGACCGATCGGTGGTGAGCCTGGTCCGCGGCGTGGAGCGCGGACAGCAGATGCTCGACGAGGTCGCAGCCGACCTCGGTGGAAGCGATGCGCCGATCCTGGAGTACGCCCGGCTGCGGGAACGGATCACCCAACACGAGCGCGCACAGGCCCGTGCGTCGCGGCTGCAACGCCGGCAGGCGGCCAACGACGCGCTGGCGGCGTTGCGCCGCGGTGACATCATCACGATCACCCACGGCCGCCGGGGCGGCCTGGCAGTCGTGCTGGAAGCCGCTCGCGACAGCGACGACCCGCGGCCGTTGGTGTTGACCGAAAACCGTTGGGCTGGAAGGATTTCGTCGGCGGACTATTCCGGCGTGCCGGCGCCGGTGGGCTCAATGACATTGCCCAAGCGGGTCGAACACCGACAGCCCCGGGTTCGTCGCGACCTTGCTTCGGCGCTGCGTTCGGCGGCCGCGGGCTTGCCGGCTCCCGGTGGCCGGCGCGGCGGCGGCAGCCGCACCGAGAGCCGCGATCTCGACCCCGAGCTGACGTCGCTACGCGAGCAGATGCGACGTCATCCGGTCCACCGCGAACCCGATCGTGAGGCGCAAGTCCGGCGTGCCGAGCGCTATTTGCGCATCGAACGCGACAACGAAGCTTTGCAAAAGAAGGTGGCCGCGGCCACCAACTCGTTGGCCCGGACCTTCGACCGGATTGTCGGGTTGCTCACCGAGCGCGGCTTCATCCAGACCACCGACGGCGATCCCACGGTGACCGACGACGGGCGGCTGCTGGCCCGGATTTACAGCGAGAGCGATCTTTTGGTGGTCGAATGCCTGCGCACCGGCGCTTGGACAGGTCTGCGAGACGCCGAGTTGGCCGCCGTGCTCTCGGCGGTGGTCTACGAGGCGCGGGGCGGCGACGGCCCGAGGCCACCGGGAACCGCGGTGGTGCCGACCGCGCCGTTGCGACAGGCGCTGCACCGGACGCGACGGTTGTCGGCGGAATTGCGTGCCGACGAGCAGCGGCACCGCATCACGCTGAGCCGCGAGCCCGACGACGGTTTCGTCGGCGCCATCTACCGCTGGGCCAGCACTGGTGACCTGGTCGCCGCGTTGGCCGCCGCCGATGCGGAGGGCAGCGGTTCGCCGTTGTTGCCGGGGGATTTCGTGCGCTGGTGTAGGCAGGTGCTTGATTTGCTCGACCAGGTCCGCAACGCCGCCCCGCAACCGGAGCTGCGCGCCACGGCGAAGCGCGCGATCGACGCAATTCGGCGCGGCGTAGTGGCGGTTGACGCCGGGTAGGCTGAGCCGGAGCTACGGTTGCATGCGCGACCGATGCGAGGACTGCATTCAGGACTGAGAGGACACACGCACGATGAGCGGACCGCAGGGGCCCGACCCGACGAAACCGTGGCAGCCGCCGCAGGGTGAAGGTCAGCAATCCGGCGAGGACCCGACCCAGCACGTGTCACCCTGGCAGCAGCAGCCATCCGGCGAGCAGACCTGGCAGGCGCCGGGCGGGGAGCAGCCGACGTGGCATGCGCCCGCCTACACGCCCACGGAATACGGCCAGTACCAGCAGCCGCCGGCGCAGTACTACCCGCCGTCTCAGCCGTTCCCGCAGCCCACGGGTTACCCGCAGGACGCGTACGGCGCCCAGACCGCTCAATATGGCCAGCCCGGTCAGTACGCGCAGCCCGGGCAGTACGGGCAGCCGGGCCAATACGGCCAGCCGGGTCAGTACGGCCAGCCGGGTCAATACGGTCAACCGGGTCAGTACGGCCAGTACCCGGGGCCCTACGGCCAGCCTCCCGCGGGCGCCGGCGCGAAGAAGTCGCGGGCGGTCATCGGCACGGTGGTCGGGGTGTTCGCCGCCGTCATCGTCGCGGTGGTATTGGTGCTGGGCTTCTGGGCGCCGGGGTTCTTCGTGACCACCAAGCTGGACGTCAATAAGGCGCAGGCTGGTGTGGCGCAGATTCTCAGCGACAACACCAACGGCTACGGGGCGAAGAACGTGAAAGACGTCAAGTGCAACAACGGCCAGAATCCGACCGTCAAAAAGGGCGCCACCTTCGACTGTGACGTCAGCATCGACGGCACCAAGCGTCAGGTCACGGTGACCTTCCAGGACAACAAGGGCACCTACGAGGTCGGCCGGCCCAAGTAGCGCTGATACCTCACGACCCGGGCAACGCGTCGAGCGCCTTTTGCAGCCGCGCGATCGGGGACGCGACCCCGAGCCGGGTCGCCAGCTCGGCGGTCCGCGCCGGGTCGGCCGCCACCAGCGGCACGGCGTCGGTCGGTGTCGATAGCGTGACGGGCGCGTCGGTGGCCACCCGCACCACGGGGCCGGCGACTTCGATGTAGTCGGCGGCGTTGCGCAGCTTGGCCCTAACACCCTTGGACAGCGACGATTTGGGGTCGTCGACGGCGGCCAAGATCCCCGCCAGCGAGCCGTGCTGCGCCAATAGTGTCGCGGCGGTCTTCTCGCCGATGCCGGGCACACCCGGCAGCCCGTCGGAGGGGTCGCCGCGCAGCAGCGCCAGTTCGGCGTAGCCGGCGCCGGCCCGATCGGTGGGCACGCCGTAGCGTTCGGCCACCTCGTGGGGGCCCATCAGGGTCGCGTTGGTCAGGCCGCGCCCCAGGTAGAGCACGCGAACGGGCACCGGATCGTCGCCGACCACCTGTAACAGGTCGCGGTCGCCGCTGACGACGACGACCGGGTCACGTCGTTCCTGGGCGGCCAGTGTGCCGATCACGTCATCGGCTTCGAAACCCTCGGCGCCGCCGGTGCAGAAGCCGAACGCGTCGAGGATCTCCGCGATCATTTCCACCTGCGGAGACAACTCGTCGGGCACTTCCTCGACATCGGGTTGCCCGTCGGGATGTTCTTCCTCGACGCGATGCGCCTTATACGACGGGATGCGGTCCACCCGAAACTGCGGGCGCCAGTCCAAGTCCAGGCACACCACCAACCGGCCGGGCCGCTGTTTGGTGATCAGCATGGCCACCGAGTCCAAGAAGCCGCGGACGGCGTTCACCGGCCGGCCGTCGGGCGCTGTGATCGAGGACGGGACGCCAAAGTAGGAGCGAAACCACATGCTGGCGCCGTCAAGCAGCAGCAGCGGTGCGGACATTCCCGCCATCCTGCCAGGGCGGGTCCAGCTAGGTCCGATTGCCGGGCTCCTCCTCATCGCGCTGCGCGCTCTGCATCGTCACCCGGCTGGGTTCGATTGCCGGGCTCCTCCTCATCGCGCTGCGCGCTCTGCATCGTCACCCGGCTAGGTTCGATTGCCGGGCTCCTCCTCATCGCGCTGCGCGCTCTGCATCGTCACCCGGCTAGGTTCGATTGCCGGGCTCCTCCTCATCGCGCTGCGCGCTCTGCATCGTCACCCGGCTAGGTTCGATTGCCGGGCTCCTCCTCATCGCGCTGCGCGCTCTGCATCGTCACCCGGCTAGCCTGACTGCTATGGGGTCTCACCGATTCGATGCAGACGTTTACCGCCGCCGGATTGCGGCGGCAACCGCCGCTACCGCCGAGGCCGGCCTGGCCGGTCTGGTGATCACCCCGGGCTACGACTTGCGGTATCTGCTGGGCTCGCGTGCGCAGACCTTCGAGCGGCTCACTGCGCTGGTGTTGCCGGTAGCCGGTGATCCGACCGTGGTGGTGCCGCGACTCGAGCTGGCGTCACTGAAACAATCCGCTGTCGCGGATCTGGGCCTGGCGGTGCGGGATTGGGTCGATGGTGACGACCCTTACCAGCTTGTTGCGGAGGCCTTAACGGGCTTAGCCGGCGGGCCCGCCGCGACTGCGGTCACCGATTCCATGCCCGCGCTGCACCTGCTGCCGTTGGCCGATGTGCTCGGTGTGCTGCCGGTGCTGGCCACCGGCGTGCTGCGGGGACTGCGGATGGTCAAGGACGCCTCCGAGATCGACGCGCTGCGCAAGGCCGGCGCCGCCATCGATCGGGTGCACTCCCGGGTGCCGGACTTTCTGGTACCCGGTCGAAGCGAAGCAGACGTCGCCGGCGATATTGCCGAAGCCATTGTCGCCGAGGGACATTCAGAGGTGGCGTTCGTCATCGTCGGATCCGGTCCGCATGGTGCTGACCCGCATCACAGCTACTCGGATCGGGAACTCCGCGTCGGCGACATCGTCGTGGTCGACATCGGCGGGGCGTACGAGCCCGGATACAACTCCGACTCGACGCGTACTTACAGCATCGGTGAGCCCAGCGCCGAAGTGGCGCAGCAGTATTCAGTGCTGCAGCGGGCGCAACGGGCCGCAGTCGAGGCGGTGCGCCCGGGAGTGACCGCCGAAGAGGTCGACGCGGCCGCCCGCGACGTGTTGGCTGAAGCAGGGCTCGCCAAATATTTCGTGCACCGCACCGGCCACGGCATCGGGTTGTCCGTCCACGAAGAGCCGTACATCGTCGCGGGCAACGATTTGCCGCTGCAGGCGGGCATGGCGTTTTCCGTCGAGCCCGGGATCTATTTCCCCGGCCGGTGGGGAGCACGTATCGAGGACATCGTCGTGGTGGGCGACGACGGCGCTCTGTCGGTCAACCACCGTCCGCACGAGCTGGTCGTCGTCCCGACCTAAGCTTCGCGTATTAGGCTCGTGCGATGACCGATCACGACCGCGCCGCCGCCCGCCGAGAAATAGCCGACGCCCTGCTCAACGCGTTGGAACGTCGACATGAAGTGTTGGACCTGATCGTGGAGGCCGACGACCGGCCCGCTGCGGTCGACGGCATCGTCGCGTTGCTCGGCACCTCGCGCCTGGGCGCTGAAGCCGTGATCGGCATGTCGTTCGATCAGCTGACCAAACACTCGCGCAAGAAGATCGCCGCCGAGCTCGAAGACCTGAACAACCTCTTGACTTTTACGTTCAAAGACCGGCCGGCCAGCTCCGGCGATTCCCTGCTGCTCCGGCCGTTTTCCGGGCGGAGCGACCGCGATATTTTCGCCGCACGCACCGAGGACATCGGCGCCAAGGGCGATGGGTCCGGCGGGCCGGCGGGTGGCCTCGACGATGAGATCCGCTCGGCGCAGAACCGATTCGACGCCGAAGAGGCCGCCTGGTTCGTCGCGGTCGACGGCGACGAGAAGGTGGGCATGGTCTTCGGCGAACTCGAAGACCAAGAGGTTCACGTGCGGATCTGGATCCATCCCGACTACCGGCATCGCGGATATGGCACCGCCGCGCTGGCCAAATCGCGACCGGAACTGGCCGCCTATTTCCCCGCGGTACCGCTGGTGATTCGGGCGCCCGGCGCCACACTCGTCTAGCGAGCTACTCGGCTTTCCGGGCCAGCAGGTCCGACGATCCCAGCACCCGCTCTATTTGCACCTCGATGACCACGCGTCGCGGGTTGACCCGCGGTGTGCGATAACGCTGTGCATAGCGCAGCTCGGCGTCACGAACGGCGTCGACCGCGCGGTTGACGCTGGCCCGTCCCTCCAGCGACAGCCAGCGGGCCCCGTCGACCTGACTGAGCACCGCGACCCCGCCGCGCTCAGCGTTGACCGCCTTCTGCGAGCCGCCGGTGGTGATCACCCGTGCGATATGGGTCTTGGGGTCGAAGGTGAAACCCACCGCGACCACGTGCGGCGAATTGTCGGTGCGCAGCGTCGTCAGCATGGCGAGATGGCGTTCGGTGAGAAACGCCAGTGCGTCGTTGGTCAGCCGGGCAGTGGAGTTCGCCATCACCGCTCACGCTAGCGCAGGTGATAATCGCAGCCGTGGATGACACGGGGGCTGCGACGGTGCTGATCCTGGGTGGCCGCAGCGAGATCGGTATCGAACTCGCGCGGCGGCTGGCCCCCGGGGCGACGGTGATCCTGGGAGCACGCAAAGCCGATCAGCTCGCCGCGCAAGTCGCGGCCCTGGTCGCCGCCGGTGCGACGGCCGTGTACACCACGGAGTTCGATGCCGACGACCTGGACTCGCACGGCCCGCTCGTGGCGGCGGTCATCGCTGATCACGGCCCGATCGACACCGCGGTGCTGGCTTTCGGGATTCTCGGTGACCAGGCCCGCGCCGAGGCCGATGCCGCGCACGCGGTGGCTATCGTGCATACCGATTACGTCGCGCAGGTCAGCCTGCTCACCCATCTGGCGACAGCGATGCGGGAGGCCGGGCGCGGATCGCTGGTGGTGTTCTCCTCGGTGGCCGGGGTGCGCGTGCGTCGGGCGAACTATGTGTACGGCTCGGCGAAGGCGGGGCTGGACGGCTTCGCCAGCGGGCTGGCCGACGCGCTGCACGGCACCGGGGTGCGGTTGCTGCTCGCGCGCCCGGGGTTCGTCATCGGACGCATGACGCAGGGTATGACGCCTGCTCCGTTCTCCAGCACCCCACAGCAGGTGGCCGCCGCAACCGCTCGGGCACTGGCCAAGAGACAGCGCACCGTGTGGATCCCGTGGACGCTGCGGCCCATCTTCTTCGGGATGCGGCTGCTCCCGCAATTCGTGTGGCGGCGGATGCCGCGATGATCGGCATCACGTCGCGAATGATAAAGGGCGGCAAATATATACGGATCGAAGCGGCAGCTTTGCCCGCTCGGCGACAATGCAGCGGCACTTGTCGGGAGTGGCGCGCGGTTACGGCACTAAGGGCACCCGCCACATCGGCGTCTCAGGGTCGACGAACCAAAGCCGTGTCATTGTCAGCAGCAGGATCCGTACTGCGCCGGTGATCAGGAGCACCGCGAGCGGGAGGTTGCCGAGCGCGGCGGTCACCACCGACACCCAAAATTGGCCCGGGCCGGCGGTCATCACGTCGAACCAGGCATCACAGATCAGCAGAACCCCTGTTGTGAACGCGGGGAGCACCACCAGCTGCCGGCGCAGCCAGCCCAGCACTGCGGTAACGACCATGAACACTATGAGCAGACAGTCAAAACCGATCCACGTTGCCGGCCAGTTACGGGCGACATAGTTCGGGGGCAGTGTGAAGCCGAGGTAGACCATCCACGGGACCAACCCGATCACACCGCCCACCATCAGGGTCAGCCGGTTCCGCCGCATGCGTCTCGCAAGCGATGGTGGAAGCACCTCGTCGAGCGGACGCTGCAGCCGTTGAATCAAGTCCCGCCGTTCACCCGGTGACATCGCCTCGATGTGGGCATCCGACAACACGCCATCGCCGTAGCCATTCATGACTCTTGAGTATCCGCGTCGGCGTCAAGCCGATGGGCCTTACGGGCAGGCGACTCTAACCATATTGAACCGGCAGACCTCGTTCGGGACGTTCGGTGGCGGATGTCTCAGTGCGCCGTGCATAAGCTGTGCGCTTGTCGACCTCGACGTCGCTAGTGAACTTCTCGACTTTGATCATGAAGCCGTCGATAAGCCCGAGGCCAACGGCGTAACGTGCAGGCAAGCGAGAGGGCCGGGTGGTTGCCATGACGCACAAGCGATCACTAAGAATCGCGATAATCGGCGCTGGAATGTCGGGCATCTGCATGGCAGCCAAACTGCAGGACGCCGGCATCGACTCGTTCACGATTTTCGAAAAGGCCGACGACGTCGGCGGTACTTGGCGCGACAACACGTATCCCGGACTTACCTGCGACGTCCCGTCGCGGTACTACTCCTACTCGTTCCGGCCGAACCCGAATTGGTCGCACTGGCTGCCGCCGGGTCCAGAGATACAAGCCTATTTCCAGCGGGTGGCCGACGAACGAGGCATCCGTTCGCACATCCGGTTTGGCAGCGACGTGACCGCGGCCCGGTACGACGACGGAGAGTGGCAGGTCATCACGCCCGCCGGTGAGGAAACATTCGACGTCCTTGTCACCGCCACCGGAGTCCTGCGGGTACCTCGTTATCCAGACATCCCTGGACGGGACACGTTCGCCGGACCCGCATTCCACTCCTCCCGTTGGGACCACTCGGTCTCCCTGCCGGACAAGCGGATTGGTTTGATTGGCACCGGCTCGACCGGGGTGCAGATCACCGCCGAGCTTGGCGGCAAGGTGCGCGCGCTGAAGGTTTTTCAGCGGACCGCCCAGTGGGTCTACCCATTGCCTAACCCGCGCTATTCGGCGCTCGCGCGGGCGGCGCTGTCCCGATGGCCGGCGCTGAACGCCCTGCCCTATCGCTTCTGGGGTTTGTTCATCAGGATCATCTTCGGCCGCGCGCCCATCCGCCCTGGATGGCAGCGCCGACTGGTGCAGGCCGAATGTCGATGGAACCTGCGGCTCTCGGTGCGCGACCCGAAGCTTCGGGCCAAACTCACCCCGAACTACCAGCCAATGTGCAAACGGCAGATAATGGCCGGCCATTTCTACCGTTCCGTTCAAGCGCCCGGCGTCGAGGTGATCACCGATCCGATCGATCGCATCGAGCCCCGCGGCATCGTCACCACGGACGGCAACCTGCACGAACTGGACCTGCTGGTCTATGCCACTGGGTTCGACGCGCGCGCCTACGTGCGCCCGCTGGAGGTGATCGGGGAGGGCGGGCTCACTCTGGACGAGGCGTGGGCCGACGGCCCGATGGCGTACCGGTCTGTGGCGTTGCCCGGGTTCCCCAACATGTTCATGCTGATGGGTCCGCATTCGCCGATCGGCAACCAATCACTGGTGCCGATCGCCGAGGATCAGGCCGACTATGTGATGTGGTGGATCAAGCAGCTCCGCGACGGTGTCGTGCGCACCGCGGCGCCGACCGAAGCGGCAACCAAGGAATACAACGAGAGCATGAAAGCCGCGATGCCTCAGACGATCTGGGTCAGCGGATGCAGCAGCTGGTATCTCGGTAAGGATGGTCTGCCCGAGCTCTTTCCCTGGACACCAGAGACTCATCGCGAGCTCTTGCGTCAACCCGTGCTTGCCGACTTCGACGTGCGCACCGATTGAGAATCACGACGTCCCAGTGCGCCGCGCGTAAGCCGTGCGCTTCTCGATCTCAACGTCGGTGGTGAAGACGCGCCCATTGCCCAAGGCGCGTGCCGTCGCCTCCGCCGCCCGCTGCGGCATAAGACGCTGGGCGGCCACGACCCTGCCGAACGAACGGGGAACGAACACACGCGGTTTCGGTTTGGCGATCACTTTGGCGACCGCCCGGGCCACGTCGTCTGGTTCGACGTTCTTGAAGCCCTTCACGTGCCCGACGCCGGAAATCATGTCGGTATTGACCAGGATCGGCAGAACGGCCGAGAACTGCACACCGCTCCCACGGTTTTCCATTCGCACGGCGTCGGTATAGCCGAGCACGGCATGCATTGTGGCGCAATAGGTTGCGACGCCTTCGACCGGCAGCAAGCTGCCCACTGATGCGATGTTGACGATGTGACCGTGACCGCGCGGCAACATCCGTTGGGCAGCCAGCTTGGTGCCCAGGATCACGCCGAAAATATTGACGTCGAGCACCCGCTCGGTGATGGCGTCGGCCTCATCAACCGCGCTACCGACCGCGATGACGCCGGCATTGTTCACCAACACGTCGACGGGCCCGAATTGGTTCTCGACAGTGTCGAGAAAATCAGTGAAGGATCGCTCCAGGGATGGCCGCGCACGGAATCGGTAAGGCAGCGTTAGAGGGGTATGTGCGCTATGCCGCCGACGAGTTCGGCGGCGACGGGGTCACGGTGAACGCGCTGCGGCTGGGTTTCATGGACACCAAAGCCACGTCAGCCGTTCCGCAGCAGGCCCGCGATCTGCTCACCGCCGCCATCCCGGCCGGGCGGCTGGGCACACCGGACGACATCGGTGCCGTGCTCGCGTTGTTGGCGCAGCCTGGTGCCGCCTGGATCAACGGCGCCGTCATTCCTGCAACTGCGGGGTTGAACAACCCGCTGACGTTATCCCGGCTGCTGGGCTGGTCCAAAGCTGACCGGCCCGCTAGTTGAGCGGCGCGAGAACCGTTGGGCGGCGCCGTCGTTAGACTGGCGCGGTGCCCCCGAGCTTCGCAGACGTCGCCAAGGCGCAATACGTCCTGCTGACGACTTTCACCAAGGACGGCCGGCCCAAGCCGACGCCGGTCTGGGCCGCCTCCGACGGCGACCGGCTGCTGGTCATCAGCGAGGAGAAGGCGTGGAAGGTCAAGCGGATCCGCAACACCCCGCGGGTCACGCTGGCCGTTTGCGATATTCGCGGCCGTCCGAAAAGCGAGGCCATCGAGGCGACCGCCGCCATCCTCGACAAATCGCAGACCGGCGCCGTCTACGACGCAATCGGCCGGGAGTACGGACTGGTCGGTCGGGTGTTCAACCTGTTCAGCAAGCTGCGCGGCGGCATGCAGAACAACGTCGGCTTGGAATTGCGGGCGGCGGGCTAGTCACGCCCCGCTTCGCAGGTGTTCGCCGAAGAAGGCGAAGACCCGCGCCCACGCATCCTCGGTGGCGGCCTGGTTATAGCCAAATCCGGTAATCCGCATGAGGGGCTGCGCGGGAAGCTTGTTGGCAAAGCCGTGCCCGGCGCCCGGATAGACCTTCACGTCGTTGGCGATGCCTTTTTGGTCCAGCACCCGTTTCAGCTTCGTGGGCGCCCCGGCGCCCATCGGGTCACGGCTACCGAAGCTGGCCACGACCGGGCATGCGCCATCCAGTGTTTCGCTGAGCTCGCGCGGCAGCGGAGTGCCGTAGAACGGCGCAGCGGCGCCAAAACCCTTGGGCGACATGACTAATGCGAACTGACCCCCCATGCAGAATCCCGCGATGCCGACGCGGCCGGTGCATTCCGGCAGAGCCTGTAGGTGGTCGCGGGCAGCCAGCACGTCATCAAGCGAACGTCCCCGCTTCGTGAGCACGTCCCGCATGACCTTGGTGACGCACCGCGCCCAGCCGCCGCGCGCGAACATGTTCGGGGTCAGCGCGACATATCCCGCCGCGGCGACATGGCTGTTGATCGATATTTTGTCCGGCCCGTATCCCATCGCGTCGTGGATTATCACCACGCCCGGCCAGGGCCCTTGACCGTCGGGAACATCGAGCAGCGCGTCGATGGGGCCGGCGGGCGTATCGATCTCGATTGTCGTCACGTCAGCCATCTAACCGTGCGGCAGCCGTCGGCGGAACTCCAGCAGCCGCCGCCGACGTTGCCATCTCATGGTGTCGCGACTGTTTCTGGTCTACGTCCTGGTCGAGCTCGCGGTGGTGGTGGCGCTGGCGTCGACGATCGGCCTGGGCTGGACGCTGTTGTTGTTGCTGGCCGCCTTTGTCGCCGGATTGGCGTTGGCGGGTTCGCAGCTCAAGCGCCAGCTGACGCGGTTGCGATCCGGACTGACGTCTCAGCAGGAACGGCTGGCCACCGACGGCGCGCTGGTAGCGCTGGGAACTGTGCTCGTTGTGGTTCCCGGCCTGGTCACCACCGCCGCGGGGGTGCTGCTCCTGTTACCGCCGACCCGGGCCGTCGCCCGCCCGTTGCTGACGGCGATGGCGGCACGCGGCATCGGCAGACGTGCGCCGCTGATTACCGTCACCACCGTCGGCGCCGATCGATACGCATCGACGCCGCGACCCCGGACGGACTACATCGACGGCGAGGTTATCGACGTCACCGACGTCGCTGACATCGATCCGCCGGCCTTGCCGGGCGAGCGCGCGTAAATCTATACAGCGTGACGCAGGTCCCTACCGCCCTGTTGGTCAACGGCCGGGTGCACAGCCCGACCCATCCCGATGCGACCGCGATGGCGGTCCGCGACGGCGTCGTGGTGTGGCTGGGCAGCGACGACGTGGGTCGCGGCCAGTTCCCCGATGCCGAGCTGATCGACCTCGACGGCGGCTTTGTGGCCCCGGGCTTCGTCGACAGTCACATCCATCTCACCGCCACCGGTCTGACGCTGACCGGGCTCGATTTGCGGGCTTCGGCCTCGCGTCGGCATTGCCTGCAGATGATCGCCGACTATGCGGCCGCCCATCCCGGTCAGCCGGTGTGGGGTCACGGTTGGGACGAATCCTCGTGGCCGGAGAATGCCCCGCCGAGCACCGCCGAGCTGGACGCCGTGTTGGGAGGCCGGCCCGCCTACCTGGCCCGCGTCGATGTGCACTCGGCGCTGGCCTCGACCGGTCTGCGCGCGCGGGTTACCGGACTGCCTGAGGCGACCGGATTCGACCCACAGCGTCCCTTGATCGGCGACGCGCATCACCTGGTTCGTGCCGCCGCGCGCGACCTGCTGACCGATGCCCAGCGCGCCGAGGCTCGGGTGGCCGCGCTGGACGCCGCCGCCGCCAGCGGGATCGTCGCGGTGCACGAATGCGCCGGACCCGAGATCGGCGGGCTGGACGACTGGCACGAGTTGCGCACCCTCGGCCGGTCCCATGGCGTCCAGGTGACCGGTTACTGGGGTGAGGCGGTGGACACCCCCGCGCAGGCGCGCGCGGTCATCCAGGACACCGGTGCGGCCGGGCTGGCCGGTGACCTGTTCGTCGACGGCGCGCTGGGCTCGCGCACCGCCTGGCTGCGCGAGCCTTACGCCGACGCCCGCGACCGGGTCGGAACCTGCTACCTGGATCCCGAGGTCATCACCGCGCATGTGCGAGCGTGTAGCGAAGCCGGCGTGACGGCGGGTTTCCACGTCATCGGTGACGCCGCCGTCTCGGCTGTCGTCGACGCGTTCGAGCGCGTGGTCGACGACCTCGGCGTGGTCGCGGTGGCTCGCTGCGGCCATCGGCTGGAGCACCTGGAGATGGTCACCGCAGATCAGGCGGCCAAGCTGGGCGCATGGGGCGTCATGGCCAGCATGCAACCCAATTTCGACGCGCTGTGGGGCGGCGGTGACGGCATGTATGCCCGCCGTCTCGGTGTCGGCCGAGCCGCGGTTCTCAACCCATTTGCGCTGCTAGCATCCCAAGGCGTGGCCCTCGCGTTCGGATCCGACGCACCGGTGACCGGCCTCGACCCCTGGGCGACCGTCCGCGCGGCTACCAACCACCACACGCCAGCCAGCTCGATCTCCGTGCGAGCCGCGTTTGCCGCGGCGACCCGCGGTGGCTGGCGGGCGGGCGGTGTCGGCGACGGGCTGGCGGGCACATTGGTTCCCGGCGGTCCCGCGTCCTACGCCGTCTGGGACGTCGACGACTTCGACGCCCACGCGCCGAGCGACGCCGTCCGACGGTGGTCTACCGATCCGCGGTCGAGGGTGCCCGCATTGCCGCGGCTGGGCCCGACCGATCCGTTGCCCCGTTGTCGGCAAACCGTGCACAGGGGTGCCGTCATCTATGGCTAAGGGCATCAGGCGGTTCGACCGCTGGATGCGGCCAGGGGCGGACACCGAGGTCATCCCGGCGGTCACCGACGACGTCAAAGGCGACCTCAAAGACGATCTCAAGGACGACGAAGCCACCGGCGAAATCCCGGTAGTTCACCACGATGACGCCGACGACGAGGCCGCCGACCTCGAGACCGTCTTCGAGCCGGCGGACGACGACGCCGACCTCGAGCCGAAAGCCGACGATGATCGGCTGCCGAGCTTCGGCGACCACTTCCGCGAAAGAGCCACGCAGCTAGGGCAACGGCTGGCCCAGTTGGGCGCTGCGTTGCTGGTATGGCTGGGCAGCGAGCTGCGAACGCGGTTGCCCCAATTCGGCAAAGCCCTACGACCGCGGCTGACGCGCCTCGGCGCCGCAATCCTGGCCGGTTTGCTTCTTTGCTCGAGCTATCCCAGTTTCAACTGGTGGTGGGCTGCCGTGGTCGCGTTTGCGGTGCTGGCCTGGGTGCTGACCCGCCCGGCCACCACACCGCTGGGCGGATTCGGTTACGGCTTCTTGTTCGGCCTGGCGTTCTATCTGCCGTTAATCCATTGGGTCAGCATCCTCGTCGGGGTCACGCCCTTGCTGGCGCTGGTGCTGCTATGCGCGCTCTTCCCCGGGATCTTTGGCCTGCTGGCCGTCGCCGTGCGGCAGCTTCCCGGCTGGCCGATTTGGTTCGCGGTGGTGTGGGCGGCGCAGGAGTGGTTGAAGTCGACGGTCCCGTTCGGCGGATTCCCCTGGGGCGTGGTCGCCGCCGGTCAGACCGATGGCCCATTTCTGCCGTTGGTCCGTCTGGGCGGCGTGCCACTGCTCTCGTTGGCGATCGTCTTAGTCGGTTGCAGTGGCCTCGCGATCGCACTGGAGATCGTGTCGTGGTTGCGGGCGTCCCGTCAGCCGCACGCGGTTGACCGGCCGCCGGCGGTGGTGCTCCCGGCAATCTGCATATGCCTGGTGTTTTTCGCCACCGCGGCGATTTGGCCGCAGGTCCGTCATTCCGGTACCGGATCGGGGAACGAACCCGTCGTCACCGCCGCGGTGGTCCAGGGCAACGTGCCCCGGCTCGGCCTGGAGTTCAACGCGCAACGCCTCGCGGTGCTGGGCAACGATGTCCGCCAGACCCGCCGGCTGGCCGACGACGTACATGCCGGGCGCGCGCCCCAACCCGACTTCGTCGTCTGGCCCGAGGACGCCTCCGAAGTCGATCCGCTGACCAACCCGGACGCGGCCCAGCAGATCTCGGTGGCCGTCGAGGCGATCGGCGCACCCATCCTGGTCGGTACGGTGCTCGACATCGCGGGACGGCCGCCGGAAGCCCCCGCGCAGACGAACACGGTGATCGTCTGGAATCCCAAGACGGGACCCGGCGACCGGCACGACAAGCGGATCGTTCAGCCGTTCGGGGAATACCTGCCCTGGCGCGGCTTCTTCCGCCACCTATCCGGAATGGCCGACATGGCGGGCTATATCGTTCCGGGCTCCGGCACCGGCGTGGTGAATGCCGCGGGTACTCCGGTCGGGGTCGCGACCTGTTGGGAGGTGATATTCGACCGCGCGCTGCGAGACTCGGTCCGCAACGGTGCCGAGGTGCTCGCGATGCCTGCGAACAACGCCAACTTCACCCAGACCATGAGCGAGCAGCAGCTGGCCTTTTCGAAGGTTCGCGCGGTGGAGCTCGACCGTTACGCGATTGTCGCCAGCAACGTGGGAATCTCCGCTCTGCTCACGCCCGACGGGCGCGAGCTGGCCCGGACGAAGTTCTTCGAGCCCGAATACCTGGACAACCAGGTGCGTCGCAAAACAACGTTGACGCCCGCAGCCAGGTGGTGCCCGATCGTGCAGGGAAGTCTGGTCGCGGTAGCAGTCGCGGTCCTTTTCGTTGCGATGCTGCACAATGGATGGTTCGCGGAACTAAACCGTCGTCTGCAGGAGTTAGTGAAGAGGCTCGGCTCAGCGAGGGAGAAACCTGACGACGACCCGCTCGGCGACGACGAAGTAGCCGACGGCGACGACGCAGACGACGACGCACTCGACGAGGGCGGCCGATATTCAGCCCGCATGCATCAGCGGCGGCCAGACAGAGGAGAGATATGACCGCCGGCGATCCGGTGTCGCGGGTAGCGGGCGATCGCCCCACCCAGCGCATCCTGGTGATCATCCCCACCTATAACGAGCGGGAGAACCTCCCGCTGATCCTGCGGCGACTGCAGCAGGCCCGTCCCGACGTGCATGTGCTGGTCGTGGACGACAGCAGCCCCGACGGCACGGGACAGCTCGCCGACGAGCTGGCGTCGGCCGATCCCGAACGCATCCATGTCATGCACCGCACCGCCAAGGATGGTCTGGGCGCGGCATACCTGGCGGGGTTCGCCTGGGGGCTCAGCCGGCACTACACCACGCTCGTCGAGATGGACGCCGACGGCAGTCACGCGCCCGAACAGCTGCACCTTTTGCTGGAGGCGGTCGACGCTGGAGCCGACCTGGTCATCGGTTCGCGTTACGTCGATGGCGGGAATGTGCAGAACTGGCCGTGGCGGCGCTGGGCGCTGTCCTGGACGGCCAATACGTATGCGCGGTTGGCCCTGGGCATCGGCATCCACGACATCACCGCCGGTTACCGCGCCTATCGTCGGGACGTTCTGGAGAAGATCGATCTCGATCACGTCGAATCGAAGGGCTATTGCTTCCAGATCGACTTGACGTGGCGCACCATCACCAACGGGTTCATCGTCGCCGAGGTACCGATCACCTTCACCGAGCGCGAACTCGGCGTGTCCAAGATGAGCGGATCCAATATCCGCGAAGCGCTGGTCAAAGTCGCGCAGTGGGGGATCGACGGACGGCGCAACCGCAACCGCGCGGTTCCGATCGACAGGTGAGCTAGCCGTCGCCGCGGTCAGCTGCCGCGACGGCGCGTCCTGATCAGCTCCAGACGCTCCTTGAGCAGCTCATCCAGCTCCTCGACGGAGCGGCGCTCGAGCAGCATGTCCCAGTGCGTGCGGGGCGGCTTGACCTTCTTTGGCTCCGGCAGGTCACCCTCGATCAGGGTGCCTTCCATACCGTTACGGCACAGCCAGGTGCCGGGGATCTCGGCGTCGTCGGCGAACGGCACGTCGAATTCTTCGCCGTTCTCCGTGCGATATCGCGCGATCTGGCGTGGCGCCAGGTCGTGATTGCGGTCGGTCTCGTAACTTACGGCTCCAAGGCGACTGCCTCTTAGGACACGATCAGCCATTGGTACCCACTCCTCTTAACGTCTTCTCAGCAGCTAGCGCATTGATCAACGCCAGGGTGGCCAGCAGAGTTCCCAGGTTTTGGTCCGGGCCCATGCGACTCGACGTTCCATGATACCGGGATCCCGGTCTAACCCCGACTAAAGTCGGCCCCGTGACACGTCGCGTCCGCCCTCAGCCGTGCCGCTGGTGTGGGCGCGACGTCTCCGACAGCGGGATGGGTCGCCGCCGCCAGTACTGCCGGCAATCGTGTCGGCAGCGAGCCTACGAGCAGCGGACCTCGATCAACGGCGTAAAAGCTACTTCCTTACCTGTCGACGCGGTGGTGCTGTCCGCTGACGAGGCCGCTGACCTCTCCGATCGCGTCTACCAGGTGCGATGCGCGGCAGAAGATGTTGCGACGGCGCTCGACGAAGGAGCCAAAGCTACCGAACTGCGCGAGCTGTGCGACGCGCTGATGCGAGCCGCCGTGGCCGCCGACGGCTGGCGCTGACCGGGCAAATCACTGAAAGCGTTGCTACCACGCGCTTAGCCCCGGCTGACCGGTGACGGGTACAGTCTCGCCATGGATGGCTGGGTAACGCCGCAATTGGCTACGGACCCAGGCCATGAATCGGGCGAGCAAGTCGGCGCATAGCGGGACTTCTCCGTGTACAAAGCCGGGAGTATCGGAAGTATTGGAAACCCTGTCGAAGTTGGCCACCCACGCCAACGATCTTCTTGACTGGGCTCCTCGGCTCAGGGCCGCATTCCGAACTCAGCGACGACCGACGTTAGGCGAGGGGTAACGACATGGTTGACCAACTCCAGCATGCGACCGAAGCATTGCGGAAAGCCCTGGTCCAGGTCGAGCGCCTCAAGCGCAAGAACCGTGCCCTGCTGGAGCGGTCGAGCGAGCCGATCGCGATCGTCGGGATGGCTTGCCGTTTCCCCGGTGGGGTGGATTCCCCGGAGGGCCTGTGGGACATGGTCGCCCAGGGCCGCGACGTGATGTCGGAGTTCCCGACCGACCGCGGCTGGGATCTGGCCGGCTTGTTCGACGCCGATCCCGACGCGCCACACAAGTCCTATGCACGTGCGGGTGGGTTCGTCGACGATGTCGCGGGTTTTGACGCGGCATTCTTCGGCGTCTCACCCAGCGAGGCGCTGGCGACGGATCCGCAGCACCGGATGCTGCTGGAGTTGTCGTGGGAGGCGTTGGAGCGGGCGGGGGTTGACCCGACCACGTTGCGCGGCAGCGCGACCGGTGTGTTCGCCGGAATCATCGTTCAGGGCTACGGCATGCTCGCCGAAGAGATCGAGGGCTACCGGCTGACCGGCATGACGTCCAGCGTGGCCACCGGCCGGGTGGCGTATGTGCTGGGGTTGGAAGGCCCCGCGGTATCGGTGGATACCGCATGCTCGTCGTCGCTGGTGGCCCTGCACATGGCGGTGCAGTCGCTGCGGTCGGGCGAGTGCGATCTGGCGCTGGCCGGCGGTGCGACCGTCAACGCCACCCCTACCGTGTTCGTCGAATTCAGCCGGCATCGGGGCTTGTCTCCGGACGGCCGCTGCAAGCCGTTCTCGCAAGCCGCCGACGGCGTCGGCTGGTCCGAGGGCGGCGCGATGCTGGTCGTCGAGCGGCTCTCGGATGCGCAGCGGTTGGGACATCCGGTGTTGGCGGTGGTGCGGGGTTCGGCGGTTAATCAGGACGGGGCGTCGAACGGGTTGACCGCGCCCAACGGGCCATCGCAGCAGCGGGTGGTGCGGACGGCGTTGGCCAATGCCGGGCTCAGCGCGGCCGAGGTTGACGTGGTGGAGGGCCACGGCACGGGCACCACGTTGGGTGATCCGATCGAGGCCCAGGCTTTGCTGGCGACTTACGGACAAGATAGGGCGGAGCCCGGAAAACAGCCCCTGTGGTTGGGGTCGATCAAGTCGAACATGGGTCATACCCAGGCTGCCGCAGGGGTGGCCGGCGTGATCAAGATGGTGCAGGCGATGCGCCGCGAGGTTTTGCCGGCGACGCTGCACGTGGACGCGCCGAGTCCGCACGTGGATTGGTCGGCGGGGTCGGTGGAGTTGCTGACCGAGGCCCACCCCTGGCCGGTCGATGGCCGGGTGCGTCGCGCGGGGGTGTCGTCGTTCGGCATCAGTGGCACCAACGCGCATGTGATTATCGAGGACGCCCCCACGGTAGACGCGGCGTCGGAGGTTCGTCCGGTGCCGTCGGTGGTGCCGTGGGTCGTTTCAGCGAAGAGCGCGGCGGCGTTGGCGGCTCAGGCGGCGCGGTTGGGTGAATTCGTCGGTGCGCGTGAGCAGTTGGATGCCGGCGATGTGGGCTGGTCGTTGGCGGGCCGGTCGCGCTTTGAGCATCGGGCGGTGGTGCTCGGTGCTGACCGCCAGGAGTTACTCAGCGGTTTGGGCGAGCTGGCGGCCGGTGAGCCGGGTGGTTCAGTGGTCTGCGGTCATGGTGCCGCGGCGGGCAAGACGGTGTTTGTCTTCCCCGGCCAAGGGTCCCAATGGCTCGGCATGGGCGTCGAATTGCTCGACACCGCACCGGTTTTCGCTGAGCAGATCAACGCGTGCGTGGAGGCATTCGCCGAATTCGTCGACTGGTCTCTGATCGACGTCCTGCGTGGGGCGCCGGACGCACCGGGTTTGGACCGCGTCGATGTCGTGCAGCCTGCTTTGTTCGCGATCATGGTGTCGCTTGCCGAATTGTGGAAGTCCGTCGGCGTGCGTCCTGACGCCGTGATCGGACATTCTCAAGGCGAAATCGCCGCCGCCTATGTCGCGGGCGCCCTGTCGTTGCGCGACGCCGCACGCGTGGTGACACTGCGCAGCAAGCTGTTGCTGGCGCTGGCCGGGCGGGGCGGCATGGCTTCGCTGGCGTGCGGAGCCGAGCAAGCCCGAGAGTTGTTGGCGTCCTTCGGGAAAAGGATCAGCACCGCCGCGATCAATGGACGATCCGCCGTCGTGGTGTCCGGTGAAGTCGCGGCGCTCGACGAGCTGGTTCAACAATGCACCGACCGTGAGCTCCGTGCTCGTCGGATCGACGTTGACTACGCGTCACACTCGGTCGATGTCGAGCACATCCGGGAGCAGCTCGCCGAAGTCCTTTCCGGCCTTGAACCGCAGTCGTCGCGAACCGCATTCTTCTCCACGCTGACCGGCGGTCTGCTCGACACCGCCGGCTTGGACGCCGACTACTGGTATCGCAACATTCGGCAGACCGTGCAATTCGATCAGGCGGTGCGCGGTGCATGCCAACAGGGCTACCGCACTTTCATCGAATGCAGTCCGCATCCCGCGTTGATCGCCGGCATCGAGGACACCTTCCACGACTGTGTCGACAGCAGCGGCGAACCGATCGTCATCCCCACCCTTGGACGAGAGGACGGCGACATCCGCCGGTTCCTCACCTCGGCCGCACAGGCCTTCGTTTCGGGTGTTGCCGTGGATTGGCGGACGGTGTTGCCCGGGGCCGGGTTTGTCGAGTTGCCGACGTATGCCTTTGAGCGGCGGCGGTTTTGGCTTTCCAGTGATGGCGCCGCTGTGGACGCCGCGGGTCTGGGCCTGGGCGCCAGTGAGCACGCGTTGCTGGGCGCGGTGGTGGAGCTGCCGGAGTCGGGCGGGGTGGTGTTGACCGGTCGGCTTTCGCCCGCATCGCTGGGATGGTTGGCCGATCACGCCGTCGATGGTGTGGTCGTGTTTCCCGGCGCGGGGTTTGTCGAGTTGGCGATCCGCGCCGGCGACGAGGTGGGCTGCAGGTGCGTCGACGAACTGACGCTGCAGTCGCCGTTGACGCTGCCGGCATCGGGTTCGGTTGCGGTGCAAGTGGTTGTGGGACCCACCGAAGAATCCGGCCAGCGCAACGTATCCGTGTTCTCTCGGGCCGATGCCAATGCCGATTCGGGGTGGATGTGCCACGCCACCGGCCAGTTGAGTCCGGGATCGATTGAGCCGGGCGTCGATTTGTCGGTGTGGCCGCCCGAGGGCGCGACGGCCGTCGACGTCACGGATGGTTACCAGCGGCTGGCGACGCGCGGGTATCAGTACGGCCCGGCGTTCCAGGGGTTGACCGCGATGTGGCGTCGCGGCGACGAGTTGTTCGCCGACGTGACACTGCCGGACGCGGCCGGGGGTGTCGGCGGATTCGGCGTGCATCCGGTGTTGTTGGACGCGGCCCTGCATGCGGCGGCGGTAACCCACGACACTGGCGATGTTGCGTTGCCGTTCTCGTGGCAGGGTGTGTCGTTGCATGCGGCGGGGGCGTCGGCGGTGCGGGCGCGGATTGCGCCGTCGGGTCCGTCGTCGGTGTCGGTGGAGTTGGCCGATGGGCTGGGGTTGCCGGTGTTGTCGGTGGCGTCGATGGTGGCTCGTCCGGTGTCGCAGCAGCAGTTGATGGCGGCGATGTCCGGCGCGGGCGGGGACCGGCTCTTCGAGCTGGTGTGGTCTCCCGCGTCTCCGGCGTCGCACGCCGAGACACCGTCTTACGAAGTGTTTGAGGCCGCCTCGGCCGCCGAGGATCCCGTGGTCGACACCTACGAGCGCACGCACAAGGCGTTGGCGGCGGTCCAGTCGTGGTTGGCCGAACGCGAAACCGGCGTGTTGGTGGTGTCAACCCGAGGCGCAATGGGATTGGCGGGGGAGGACGTCACCGATCTGGCCGGTGCCGCGGTATGGGGGTTGGTGCGTTCGGCGCAGACCGAGCACCCCGGCCGGATCGTGTTAGTGGATTCCGATGCGCCCCTTGATGATACGACGATAGCCTCGGCTCTGGCACTCGGTGAGCCGCAGGTGCTGATACGCGGCGGAGCGGTCTACACGGCGCGGGTGCACGGCAGTCGGGCGGTGGACAGCGTGTTGGTACCGCCGAGCGAAGGGCCATGGCGGCTGGGGCTCTCCAGTGCGGGCACCTTCGAGAATCTCCGATTGGAGCCGGTGCCCAACGCCGATGCGCCACTGGAGCCCGGCCAGGTTCGCGTCGCCATGCGCGCCATCGCCACCAACTTCCGCGACATCATGATCACCCTGGGCATGTTCACCCACGACGCGCTGATCGGTGGCGAGGGCGCGGGCGTCGTTGTGGAAGTCGGGCCCGGGGTAACCGAATTCGCCGTCGGCGATTCGGTGTACGGCTTCTTCCCGGACGGCAGCGGCACCCTGGTCGCCGGCGACGTGCGACTGCTGCTTCCCATGCCCTCCAATTGGTCATACGCCGAAGGCGCTGCCATCTCCGCCGTGTTCACCACCGCCTACTACGCGTTCGTCCACCTCGCGGATGTCCAACCGGGGCAGCGGGTGTTGGTGCACGCCGCGACCGGTGGGGTGGGGATGGCGGCGGTGCAGTTGGCCCGGCATTTGGGGTTGGAGGTGTTTGCCACTGCCAGTCGGGGTAAGTGGAACACCTTGCGGGCGATGGGTTTTGACGACGATCACATCTCGGATTCGCGCAGCCTGGAGTTTGAGGAGAAGTTCCGCGCGGTCACCGGTGGTCGCGGTGTGGACGTGGTGCTGGACTCGTTGGCCGGCGACTTCGTGGATGCCTCGCTGCGTCTGGTGGCGCCGGGCGGGGTGTTCCTGGAAATGGGTAAGACCGATATCCGCGACCCCGGCGTGATCGCCCAGGAATACTCCGGTGTGCGCTACCGCGCCTTCGACCTCTTCGAGCCGGGCCGTGTCCGCATGCATCAGTACATGCTCGAACTCGCCGAACTTTTCGACGCCGGAATCCTTCGGCCGTTGCCGGTGACGGCGTTTGATGTGCGGCGAGCGCCGGCGGCGTTGCGGTATCTGAGTCAGGCGCGCCACATCGGCAAGGTCGTGCTGACCATGCCGGATGCGTGGGCGGCGGGCACGGTGTTGATCACCGGCGGGACCGGGATGGCCGGTTCGGCATTGGCACGCCATCTGGTGACCAATCATGGTGTGCGCAATCTGGTGCTGACAAGCCGGCGTGGTCCCGACGCAGCAGGCGCCGCCGACCTGGCGAGCGAACTGCGCGAGGCCGGTGCTGAGGTGTCGGTGGTGGCGTGTGATGCCGCCGACCGGCAGGCGTTGGCCAAAGTTATCTCGGATATCCCTGTGCAGCATCCGCTTTCGGCGGTGATTCATGCCGCCGGTGTGCTTGATGATGCGGTGGTGACGTCCTTGACACCGGAGCGGGTGGATGCGGTGTTGCGGGCCAAGGTGGATGCGGCGTGGAATTTGCATGAGCTGACCCGCGATGCGAATGTGTCCGCGTTTGTGCTGTTTTCGTCGATGGCCGGGTTGGTGGGGTCGTCGGGTCAGGCCAACTATGCGGCGGCCAACTCGTTCCTGGATGGGTTGGCGGTGCATCGGCGTTCCCACGGTCTGCCGGCGATCTCGCTGGGCTGGGGTCTGTGGGATCAAGCCAGCAACATGACCGGCGGACTCGACGCCGCGGGCCGGGCCCGGCTGGGCCGCAGCGGCGTGTTGGCGCTGTCGTCGGCCGAGGCATTGCAGCTGTTCGACACCGCGATGGTGGTCGACGAGCCGTTCTTGCTGCCCGCCCGCATCGACACCGCGGCGCTGCGCGCCAACGCGGCGGTGGTACCGCCGATGTTCGTCGACCTGATCAACACGCCGGCCCGCCGACGGGTCGACGACTCGCTGGCCGCCAGCAAGTCGAAGTCCGCGCTCGCACACCGCATTCACGGGCTGCCGGCGGCCGAGCAGCATGCGGTGTTGCTGGATTTGGTGCGTTCGCATATCGCGACCGTGCTGGGCAACACCACCCCGGAGGCGATCGACCCGGATAAGGCGTTCCAGGAGTTGGGCTTTGACTCGCTGACCGCGGTTGAGATGCGTAACCGCCTCAAAGCCGCTACCGGGCTGGCGCTTTCGCCCACCCTGATCTTCGATTACCCAACTCCCAGCGGTCTGGCCACCTACATCCGCGGCGAACTCGCCGGCGTGCCACAAGAGGTCAAGCAGGTGGCCGCGGTCCGGGCCAGCACCGACGAGCCGATCGCGATCGTCGGGATGGCGTGCCGGTTCCCCGGCGGGGTCGATTCTCCAGAAGACCTGTGGGACATGGTTATTCAGGGTCGCGACGTGCTGACCGAATTCCCGCACGATCGCGGCTGGGATCTGGCCGAACTCTACAACCCCGACCCCGACGTGCCGGGCGCCTGCTATACCCGCACCGGTGGATTCGTGGACGGCGTCGCAGACTTCGACCCCGCGTTCTTCGGTGTGGGGCCGTCCGAGGCGCTCGCGATGGACCCTCAGCAGCGGATGTTCCTCGAGTTGTCGTGGGAAGCGCTGGAGCGGGCGGGTGTCGACCCGACCACGTTGCGCGGCAGCGCCACCGGCGTATTCGCCGGTGTCATGACGCAGGGTTACGGCATGTTCTCCGCCGAGCCGGTGGAAGGTTTCCGGCTGACCGGCCAGCTGTCCAGCGTCGCATCGGGCCGGGTGGCGTATGTGCTCGGGCTGGAAGGCCCGGCGCTGTCGGTGGATACCGCGTGCTCGTCGTCGCTGGTGACGCTGCACATGGCCGTGCAGTCGTTGCGGTCCGGCGAATGCGATCTGGCGCTGGCCGGCGGCGTCACCATCAACGCCACGCCCGACATCTTCGTCGAGTTCAGCCGCTGGCGCGGGCTGTCACCGGATGGCCGCTGCAAAGCGTTCGCCGGGGCGGCCGACGGCACCGGATTCTCCGAAGGCGGGGGAATGTTGGTGGTCGAGCGGCTCTCGGATGCGCAGCGGTTGGGGCATCCGGTGCTGGCCGTGGTGCGGGGTTCGGCGGTGAATCAGGATGGCGCGTCGAATGGTTTGACCGCGCCGAACGGGCCGTCGCAGCAGCGGGTGGTGCGCGCCGCGCTGGCCAACGCGGGGCTCAGCGCGACCGACGTCGACGCCGTGGAAGGCCACGGCACGGGCACCACGCTGGGCGATCCGATCGAGGCCCAAGCGCTGCTTGCCACCTACGGGCAGAACCGGTCGCAGCCGCTGTGGTTGGGGTCGATCAAGTCCAACATGGGTCACACCCAGGCCGCGGCCGGTGTGGCCGGCGTGATGAAAATGATCTTGGCAATGCGCCACGAAGTATTGCCCGCGACACTGCATGTCGACGAACCCAGCCCGCATGTGGATTGGTCATCGGGGTCGATGACCTTGTTGACCGAGGCTCAGCCGTGGCCGGTCAATGGTCGCATGCGTCGGGCGGGCGTGTCGTCGTTCGGGATCAGCGGCACCAACGCGCATGTGATCATCGAAGCCCCGCCGACGGCCGAGGCGGCGGAGCCGGCAGCCGAGCCGCCGATCGTGCCGTGGGTGTTGTCGGCCAAGAGTGCAGCCGCGCTGGGCAAGCAGGCGGCGCGGTTGAGCGAATTCATCGGTGCGCGGTCGCAGTTGGCGGCCGCCGATGTGGGCCGCTCGTTGGCGGGCCGGTCGACCTTTGAGCATCGGGCGGTGGTGCTCGGCGCTGATCGCCCGGAATTGTTGGGCGGTTTGACGGAGTTGGCCGACGCCGAGCTGGTTGGCTCGGCGGTCACCGGCCGCGCCGCCCCGGGAGGCAAGACCGTGTTCGTCTTCCCCGGCCAAGGCTCGCAATGGCTCGGTATGGGCATGGGATTGCATGCCGCATATCCGGTCTTCGCCGAAGCCTTCAATACCGTTGTCGGCGAGCTGGACCGGCACCTGCTGCGGCCGCTACGCGAAGTCATCTGGGGCCACGACGAAAATCTGCTGAACACAACTGAATTCGCGCAACCCGCCCTATTCGCGGTCGAAGTCGCGCTGTACCGGCTGCTGGAATCCTGGGGTGTGCGGCCCGATTTCGTGATGGGCCACTCGGTAGGCGAGTTGACCGCAGCGCACGTCGCCGGTGCGCTGTCACTGGAAAACGCTGCGGTGCTGGTGGTCGCGCGCGGCCGGTTCATGCAGGCCCTGCCCGCTGGCGGCGCGATGATGGCCGTGCAGGCCACGGAAGACGAAGTGCGGCCGTTGCTGACCGACGGCGTCGGTATCGCCGCTGTGAACGGCCCGTCGTCCGTGGTGGTTTCCGGCGACGAGGATCCGGTGACCGCGATCGCCGAGCAGCTGCGCGAAAAGGGCCGCCGTGTGCACAAGCTCGCTGTCTCGCACGCGTTCCACTCTCCGTTGATGGAGCCGATGATCGACGAGTTCAGGGCGGCAGCCAGGGAGCTCACGATCAACGCGCCCACCATCCCGATCATCTCGAACGTGACCGGGCAATTGGCCGAGCAGGACTTCGCGTCGGCCGACTACTGGACGCAGCACATCCGGGCAGCAGTACGGTTCGCCGACAGCATTCGCTTTGCGAATTCGGCTGGAGCCAACCGATTCCTCGAGGTCGGGCCGGGTGGTGGCCTCACCTCGTCCATCGAGGAATCGCTGCCTGATGGCCCCGTAGATCTGGTCGCTTCGGTGCCTTTGCTGCGCAAGGACCGGCCCGAGCCGGCCAGCCTGATGACCGGATTGGCGCAGGCGTTCGTCTCAGGTGTAGGCGTGGATTGGCGCGCGGTGTTGCCCGGGCCCGGATTTGTGGAGTTGCCGACGTATGCCTTTGAGCGGCGGCGGTTCTGGCTTTCCAGTGATGGCGCTGCCGGTGACGCGGCCGGTCTCGGGTTGGCGCCCACTGAGCACGCCCTGCTGGGTGCGGTGGTAGACCTGCCGAGCTCGGGCGGAGTGGTGCTGACCGGTCGGCTTTCGTCGGCGTCGCGGTCGTGGCTTGCTGATCACGCGATTGGCGGCGTGGTGGTGTTCCCGGGTGCGGGGTTTGTCGAGTTGGCGATCCGCGCCGGCGACGAAGTTGGCTGCTCGGTCATCGACGAGCTGATGCTGGCGGCGCCGTTGGTGATCCCGGCAATCGGCTCGGTAGCCGTGCAAGTCGTCGTCGGCGCGGCCGACGAGTCAGGCACCCGTTCGGTGTCGGTGTTTTCCCGCGGCGACGAGCACTCTGGCTGGACCCTGCATGCCGAGGGCGTCGTTCGGCCCGGCGAGGCCGGTTCGGGCACCGACATGTCCACCTGGCCGCCGGCGGGCGCGACGCCGGTCGACATCGACGGGCTTTACGACCGACTGGCGACGCGCGGGTATCAGTACGGTCCGGCATTCCAGGGGTTGACCGCGATGTGGCGTCGCGGCGACGAGGTGTTCGCTGACGTGTCCCTGCCGAGCGACGCCGGCGTATCACCGGCGGGATTCGGTGTGCACCCGGCGGTCTTGGATGCTGCGCTACACGCGGTGATCGTGGCCACCGAGACCGACGACCACGACGGAAACGGTGTGCTGGTGCCGTTCTCGTGGCAGGGTGTGTCGTTGCATGCGGCGGGGGCGTCGGCGGTGCGGGCGCGGATTGCGCCGTCGGGTCCGTCGTCGGTGTCGGTGGAGTTGGCCGATGGGCTGGGGTTGCCGGTGTTGTCGGTGGCGTCGATGGTGGCTCGTCCGGTGTCGCAGCAGCAGTTGATGGCGGCGGTATCGGGGTCGGGGCCGGACCGGATCTTTGAGGTGATCTGGTCACCCGTATCGCCTACATCGCACACCGAGACGCCGTCGTACGACGTGTTCGAATCCGTGGCCGCCGAGGAAGATTCGCTAGCCGCGACGTACCGGCGCACGCACGAGGCGCTGGCGGCGCTGCAATCCTGGCTCGCTGAGCATGACTCGGGGATGCTCGTGGTGGCCACCCGTGGTGCGGTTGCGTTGGCGGGGGAGGACGTCACCGATTTGGCGGGTGCTGCGGTGTGGGGGTTGGTGCGTTCGGCGCAGACCGAGCATCCCGGCCGGATCGTGTTGGTGGATTCCGATGCGCCTCTTGACGATACGATGATGGCCGAGGTGCTGGCGGCCGGTGAGCCGCAGGTGCTGGTGCGGGGCGGGACGGTACACACCGGGCGGGTGCGCGGTAGTCGGGCGGTGGACGCCCTGCTGGTGCCGCCAAGTGAGGAACCGTGGCGGATCGGTATGTCCACCAAGGGCACGTTCGAGAATCTGCTGCTGGAGCCGATCCCGAACGCGGACGCGCCATTGGAGCCCGGCCAGGTCCGGGTTGCCGTGCGCGCGATGGCGGCCAACTTCCGCGACGTCATGATCGCTCTCGGGCTGTACCCCGACGACGATGCGGTCATGGGTGTGGAGGCCTCCGGGATCGTCGTCGAAACCGCTTCCGGCGAAGGTCGTTTCGCTGTCGGCGACCGGGTCACCGGGCTCTTCCCGGAGGGCACCGGCACCATGGCGATCACCGATGGCCGCCTGCTGATGGAGATCCCGACGGGGTGGTCGTACGCCGACGCCGCGACGGCGCCGGTGGTCTTCGCGACGGCGTACTACGCGCTGACGACGCTCGCGGATTTGCGGCCGGGGCAGCGGGTATTGGTGCACGCGGCCACCGGTGGGGTGGGGATGGCGGCGGTGCAGTTGGCCCGGCATTTGGGGTTGGAGGTGTTCGCCACCGCGAGTCGGGGTAAGTGGGACACCTTGCGGGCGATGGGTTTTGACGACGATCACATCTCGGATTCGCGCAGCCTGGAGTTTGAGGAGAAGTTCCGCGCGGTCACCGGTGGTCGTGGTGTGGACGTGGTGCTGGACTCGTTGGCCGGCGACTTCGTCGATGCCTCACTGCGTCTGGTCGCCTCGGGCGGGGTGTTCCTCGAGATGGGCAAGACCGATATCCGCGAACCCGATTCCGTCGCGCAAGAACACCCCGGAGTGCGCTACCGCGCCTTCGACCTGTTCGAGGCCGGGGCAGACCACATCGAGCGAATGCTCACCGACCTGGCCAAGCTGTTTGACGACGGTGCGCTTCGGTCGTTGCCGGTGACGGCGTTTGATGTGCGGCGGGCGCCGGCGGCGTTGCGGTATCTGAGTCAGGCGCGCCACATCGGCAAGGTCGTGCTGACCATGCCGGATGCGTGGGCGGCGGGCACGGTGTTGATCACCGGTGGGACCGGGATGGCCGGTTCGGCGTTGGCCCGTCATGTGGTGGCCAATCATGGTGTGCGCCAGCTGATGTTGTTGAGTCGACGTGGCCCGGATGCGCCGGGTGCGGCGGAGTTGGCGGCCGAATTGGGTGTCGCTGGCGCGCAGGTGTCGATGGTGGCGTGCGATGCTGCTGATCGTGAGGCGTTGGCCAAGGTGCTTGCCGATATCTCGGTGCAGCATCCGCTTTCGGCGGTGATTCATGCCGCGGGTGTGCTTGATGATGCGGTGGTGACGTCGTTGACACCGGAGCGGGTGGATGCGGTGTTGCGGGCCAAGGTGGATGCGGCGTGGAATTTGCATGAGCTGACCCGCGATGCGAATGTGTCCGCGTTTGTGCTGTTTTCGTCGATGGCCGGGCTGGTGGGGTCGTCGGGTCAGGCCAACTATGCGGCGGCCAACTCGTTCCTGGATGGGTTGGCGGTGCATCGACGTTCCCACGGTCTGCCGGCGATCTCGGTGGGCTGGGGTCTGTGGGACCAAGCCAGCAACATGACCGGCGGGCTGGCGTCAGTCGACTTAGCCCGGTTCGCCCGCGACGGCATTGTGGCCATGTCATCGGCCGAAGCGTTGCAACTGCTCGACACCGCGATGGTGGTCGACGAACCGTTCCTCCTACCCGCCCGCATCGACACCACAGCGCTGCGGGCCAAGTACGACGCGGGCACCCTGCCGCCGATGTTCGTCGACCTGATCAACGCACGGGCGAGGCGTCAGGTCGACGATTCGCTGGCCGCCGCCAAGTCGAAGTCCGCGCTGCTGCAACGTCTGGAGGGCCTGCCCGAGGATGAGCAGCATGCGGTGTTGCTGGATTTGGTGCGCTCGCATATCGCGACCGTGCTCGGCAGCAGCACGCCGGAGGCCATCGACCCGGACAAGGCGTTCCAGGAGTTGGGCTTTGACTCGTTGACCGCGGTCGAGATGCGTAACCGTCTCAAGGCCGCGACTGGGCTGGCGCTTTCGCCCACGCTGATCTTCGACTACCCGAACTCGGCGGCGCTGGCCGGCTACTTCCGTCAAGAGCTCGTCGGGGCCTCGATGGAGCCGACACCGCAGGTTGCGCCCGGTGAGGCGGAAATCCAGCGCGTCGTGGCGTCCATTCCGATCAAACGCCTTCGCCAGGCCGGGGTACTGGACCTGCTGCTCAGCTTGGCGAATGAGAGCGAAGACGGTGCGGCAGAGAACAAGGAAAAAGACTTCGCCGCAATGGATCTCGACGATCTGGTCAATGCTGCCTTCCTCGATGACGACGACTAGCCAGCAGAGGTTTGAGGTTAGCCAGTGAGAGTCGCCGTCACCGGGGCGAGCGGAGTGATCGGTCGCGGCGTTGTCGTCCGACTACTCAGCCGCGGCCACGACGTCGTCGGTCTGGCCCGTCATCGACCGGAAAGCTGGCCGAGCGCGGCCGACTTCGTGCAGGGCGATATTCGCGATGCATCCGGGGTGCGGCGTGCGATCGCAGGCGCGGACGTCGTCGTGCACTGTGCCTGGGCCGCCGACAGCGAGGTCAACATCGGCGGGACCGCCAATGTGCTTGACGCCATGGCCCAAACCGGCACCCGCCGTATCGTGTTCGCCTCGTCAGCGCACGTCTATGGGGTAGATCACGGCGACAAGCCGCCGCTGTCCGAAGCCGATCACCTGAAACCGGTTTCGGCTGAAGGGCGCAACATTGCCGACGCCGAGAAGATGCTGGCCGACTCCGGTGCGGAATGGGTGGCGATCCGCTCGGCGCCCATCCTCGGCAGAGGTGTCGATAACTGGGTACGCCGAGTGTTGGCTGCTCCGCTGTTTCCCCAAGGGGCAGCCGGCCGCAGGGTTCAGGTCGTGCACAACGACGACGTGCATCGGGTTTTCCTGCAGGCGATCGTCGATACCGGCATCGGCAGCGGACCGGTGAACCTTGCCGCGCAAGGGGAGTCGACGCTGCGCGAGATCGCAGGAGTGCTTGGCCGCCCGGTGCTGCCGGCGGGCAAACGGCTGCTGAGTTCAGCCGACTTAGATCGCCTACTGGATGCGCCGGCGATGGACACTTCGCTGCTGCGTGACAAATGGAACTTCACTCCGGCCTGGAGCGCCCGGGAATGTGTCGAAGACGTCGCACTGGCGGTGCGCGGACGAATCAGCGTCGGCAAGCGGGTGATATCGCTGCCCTGGCGGCTGGTTCATGTCCAAGACATCCCGTCGGTTGATGCGCCGGCCGCCGACGGAATTGCCCCGGTCCTGGCCGGCCCGGACGGCGCCAACGGCGAGTTCGACACCCCGATCGACCCACGCTTCCCGACCTACCTCGCCACCAATCTGTCGGAGGCCCTGCCCGGACCGTTCTCACCGTCATCGGCATCGGTGACGGTGCTGGGGCTGCGGGCGGCCGGCGCGATCACCGCAGGGCGGCTGCGGCCCGGCGGTTTGATCCAACACGAAATCGCCGCGCGCATGATCGGTGTCTTCGCGCATCGCTTGTACGGGGCCATCACCACCGCACACTTCATGGCCGAGGCTGTGCCGTTCGTCAAGCCCGCCACGGTGATTCGCCAGAGCCAGTTCTTCGGCCAGAGTGTCGCCAGCATGCCGATCTACGGTGAGCAACCTACGCCGCGCGAGTCCGGTCCCGCCATGCGGCCGTTGCGCACCATCCGCAACCTCGGGGTGTTCGCGGCCAACCTGACGGGTCTCACGGCCGGCGCCGCTCACGACACCCGTGACTTCATCGACGATGTCGATCGCCTGGAAGAGCTTGCTGCTGGGGATCTTTCGTGGCTCGCCGACAACCGACTGCAGAGCCTGATCCTGTTGGCACGCGATCACGTCGTACACGGTTGGGTGCTGGCATCGGGGTCGTTCATGTCGTTCGCCGCGCTCAGCGTGGTCCTTCGCGGCCTGAGCGGACGGGACACCGTGCTACCCGTCGGTCAGGAGGTGGCCAGCGCGCAGCCGCTGAACACGGTGTACCGATTGGCGGACGCCGCGCAACGTGACCCCGAGGTGACCCGGATTCTGGCCGGCCCCGGCGATCATCTCGAGGAGTTGTCCAGCCAGGCACCGGAATTCCACGCGGCGGTGCTTGCCGAGCTGAAGGTGATCGGGCACCGGGGCCCCGCCGAGGTTGAGATGCGGTCGGCCAGCTATGCCGACGACCCCGAAATGCTGATCCGCATGGTGGCCAAATCGCTGAACCTTCCCGCTCGGCCGCAGTCGCATCGCCCGTCAATCCCGCTGCAGGCCCGGCCCGTTGCGCGCCTTGCCGCTCATCAGCTCCGCGACCGCGAAGTCCGTCGCGACCGAATGGTCCGGGCAATCTGGTTGCTGCGCAACCTACTCCGCGAGCTGGGACGCAGACTGGTGAACTCGGGTGTGCTCGAAGCCGTCGACGACGTGTTCTATCTGCTGGTCGACGAGCTCGACGCGCTGCCCGCTGATACTTCCGGACTGGTCGCGCGCCGTCGCGCAGAACAACACCGGCTGGCCGGCTTCGCCCCGCCCGCAGCCTTCAGCGGCGGTTGGCAAGCGGCTAGCTCCTTGGCGACCGTCCTGATCCCGGGGGAGACGCTGAGCGGCGTCGGCGTCGGTGGCGGACGAGTTCGCGGGCGAGTGCGGATCGTAAGGCCGGACTCCATCGACGACCTGGAACCCGGCGAGGTCCTGGTCGCCGAGGTCACCGACGTCGGCTACACCGCAGCCTTCTCCTACGCGGCCGCGGTGGTGACGGAGCTCGGCGGACCGATGTCGCATGCGGCCGTGGTAGCGCGGGAATTCGGTATCCCGGGTGTGGTGGATGTTCAGGACGCTACCCGACGGCTGCCGCCGGGAGCGCTCATCGAGGTCGACGGCGACAGCGGCGAAATCCAGGTGCTCGAACTCGCCGTCTAGCGGGAACGCCGCAAACCGATTCTATGCACCTGCCCAGCGTGACTCGTTCACGTTCGCTACCGTCAGATAATGCACGAACACACCGTCCGCGTGACTACGGCCGCCGGAACCGTCGAAGGCTTTACCCGCGACGGGGTGCACCGCTGGCGATCCATCCCGTACGCCCGGCCGCCGGTTGGTGCGCTGCGCTTTCGGGCGCCGCAGCCGGCCCAGCCGTGGCGAGGTGTGCGTTATTGCCACGGGTTCACCAAGTGCGCGCCGCAGGAGCGGCGCTACACAATCGTCGGCGTTGGCAAGTACCAGCCGATGAGTGAGGACTGCCTGACCCTCAACGTCGTCACACCGGAAGCGCCGGAAAGTGGATCGTTGCCGGTCATGGTTTTCGTGCACGGTGGCGGATACATCATGGGCAGCTCGGCCACACCGATATACGACGGCGTGGGCCTGGCCCGCCGTGGCTGCGTCTATGTGTCGGTCAACTACCGGCTCGGCGCGCTGGGCTGTGTGGATTTGTCTTCGCTGTCGACGACCGAGGTCCCGCTGGAGAGCAACCTGTTCTTGCGTGATCTGGTGCTGGCGTTGCGCTGGGTCCGGGAGAACATTGCGGCGTTCGGCGGTGATCCGAACAACGTCACGATATTCGGCGAAAGCGCCGGCGCGCATGCCGTCGCCACGCTGTTGGCGGTGCCAGAGGCTGAAGGTCTGTTCGCCCAGGCGATCTCGGAAAGCCCGGCGTCCGGGATGGTGCGCTCGCGCGAAATGGCGGCAGAGTTCGCGGGACGATTCGCGACGCTGTTGGGTGTCCGCAAGCAAGATGCCGCCCACGCGCTGATGCAGGCCTCTGCCGCCGAATTGGTAGCGGCACAAAACCGCCTGATCGACGAGGGCGTCCGAGACATGCTGGGGGCCTTCCCAATCGGCCCGGTTTGCGGTGACGACGTTCTGCCAGTGGATCCTTTCGAAGCGATGCGGCGCGGCACAGCGCACCGGGTGCCGCTGATCGTAGGTACCAATGCCGAAGAAGGCCGCTTATTCACTCGCTTTTTGCCGCTGCTGCCGACGACCGAGCCGATGGTCGAAGCGCTGCTTGCCGAGGTGGAACCGGCTGCACGGGAACGTATTACCGCCGCGTACCCGGATTATCCAGAGCGGGCCGCCTGTGTGCGGCTCGGCGGCGACTTCGCCTTCAGCTCGGCGGCCTGGGAGATCGCGGAAGCCCACGGCAGGCACGCGCCCGCCTACCTGTATCGCTACGACTACGCACCGCGGGTATTGCGCTGGTCGGGACTGGGCGCCACGCACGCCACCGAACTGCTCGCGGTCTTCGGTATCTACCGCACCGGGTTGGGGGCGATGCTGAGCGCGGCCGCCGATCGGCGATCTGCCCTGCGTGTCACCAACGAAGTGCAAAGGCGCTGGCGGACATTCAGCCGTACCGGGGTGCCCAGCGATGATTGGCCGGCCTACACCGACACCGACCGCGCGGTCATGGTGTTCGACCGCAAGTCACGGCTCGAATTTGATCCGCACCCCGAGCGGCGGATGGCGTGGGAGGGTTTCACTCTGGCGCGATGACGGCGGATGTGATTTCGTGGACGAGCCATGAAACCCCAGACCGACAACGTCGTCGAACGCCCCGGTGATCTCACCGCTGCCTGGCTGACCGCGGCCATCGACGCCAGAACCGTCGCTGATTTCAGCGTCGAGCGGATCGGCACCGGTCAGATGAGCGAGTGCTACCGGGTGCAGCTGACCTATGCCGACGGCGGGCCCGGCAGCAACACACCCGACTCCGTGGTGCTCAAGGTCGCGGCCACCGACCCGATGAGCCGCCAGACCGGCGGAAGTCTGGGCCTCTACGAGCGTGAGGTGTGCTTCTACCGGGACATCGCTCCGCGCCTGCGCGGGCCGGTTGCGCCGTGCTATCACGCCGCGTTCGACGCATCTGCAGGCATCTTCGACGTACTGCTCGGCGATGCGAACCCGGCCGTCGTCGGCGACGAAATCCGCGGCGCCACAGTCGCACAGGCCGAACTCGCCGTAACCGAGCTGGCCCGGCTGCAGGGTCCGCTGCTCGGTGACACCACCCTCGCGAACGCGCCGTGGCTACACCGCGATACGCCGCTCAACCAGGGGCTGATCACAGCGCTGTACGCCGGCTTCGTCGATCGCTATGGCGACCGGATCGCACCGCAGCACCGCATGGTGTGCGAACGGCTGGTCGGCGGCTTCGACGCCTACCTGGCCGAGGAGGCCGGCGAGGATCGCGTGCAGGGTCTGGTGCACGGCGACTATCGGCTGGACAACATGCTGTTCGGCGCCGCCGGCGCCGATCGCCCGCTGACCGTGGTCGATTGGCAGACGGTCACCTGGGGCCCCGCGATGACCGACCTGGCCTACTTTGTCGGCTGCGCGCTGCCGCTGGCGAAGCGGCGCACGCATCACGACGCGCTGCTGCAGGCCTACCACGCGGCGCTGGGGCCGGACGCGCCGATCAGTCTCGCCGATGTCCGCGACGGGGTGCGCAGACAGAGCTTCTTCGGGGTGATGATGGCCATCGTCTCGTCAATGCTGGTGAAGCGCACCGAACGCGGCGACGCGATGTTCATGACGATGCTGCAACGGCATTGTGAGCATGTGCTCGACGTTGACGCTCTGGCGATACTGCCCGCCCCGACGGTCGCCGAGCCGCTGCGTCCGTCAGACGACGACGAGTCGGCCCATACCGCGACCGACGAGCCGCTGTGGAGCGAGAGCTGGTATGCCGACTTCGCCGATGCGGCAAGCGGATTCGGTGGCTGGGTGCGCATCGGACTGATCCCCAACCAGAAGACGGCGTGGCTGCATGCCCTGTTGTGCGGTCCGAACCTACCCACGGTCGCCGTCGTCGACTTCGAGGTGCCGCTGCCCGACGATCCGTGGGCGTTGCAAACGGGCGCAGTCGATTTCACCCATTCCGTCGGCGATCCACTGCATAGCTATCGCATTGGCCTGCACGGCCACGGCGAGTCGTACCCGGATCCGGCCGCGCTGTTGCGGGGAGAACGAGGAGCGCCGGTCGACGTCGCGCTCGATCTGGTGTGGAGCACCGACGGCACGCCATACAAGTATCGGCTGACCACGCGCTACGAAATACCCTGCACCGTCTCAGGAACCGTCACCGTCGATGGACATCGCTACACCCTCGACTCGACACCCGGCCAACGTGACCACTCGTGGGGCGTACGGGATTGGTGGAGCATGGACTGGATCTGGAGCGCGCTGCACCTCGACGATGGAACACACATCCACGCCGTCGACATCCGGATTCCGGGCGTCCCGCCGGTTGGCATCGGGTATGTGCAAGACGGTGGCACGGTCACCGAATTGCAAACCATCGCCGCCCGCCAAACATTCGACACTGACGGATTACCGGAAACCGCAACGCTGGCCGTGGATCCCGGTGGTATCACCGCGACCGTTGACGTGCGCGGCCACGCGCCGGTGCGCCTCGTCTCTCTCGACGGGCGAATAAGCCAATTTCCTCGCGTGTGGGCCACCGTCAGTACCACCGACGGGCGCAGCGGTGTGGGCTGGCTGGAGTGGAACCGAAATCTGCGCTGAAACACCCTGTCCGCCAAGCCCGCCGATCGTGGTCATGGGTGTCTCCGGGTCGGGCAAGTCGACGGTCGGCGCCGCCTTAGCACGCCGCCTCGGGGTGCCTTTTGCCGACGCCGATGCCTTTCATCCGGCAGCCAACATCGCCAAGATGGCCGCGGGCAAGCCGCTCACCGACGACGACCGCTACCCCTGGCTGGAAGCGGTCGGGCAGTGGCTGGCCGATCATGAGGGCGGCGGCGTGATGAGCTGCTCGGCGCTCAAGCGCACCTACCGCGATCGATTGCGCTCATATGCTCCGCGGATCGAGTTCTTGCATCTGACCGGTTCACCGGAGCTGATCGCTGGCCGACAAGCCGGCAGGCCAGGCCACTTCATGCCGTCGGCGCTGGTGAAATCGCAGTTCGACACCTTGCAGCCGTTGGCGCCCGACGAGCACGGGATAGCCGTCGACGTCGGATCGAGCGTCGACAGCATCGTCGAGAGGTTTCTGACGTACCTCAGTTCTTGACGACCTGAGTACCGCCGGCCAACTCGTCGTGCTTACCCTGCTTGGTGGGGCTGCCGCTGATCGTCACCGCGATGATGATGTAGGCGACAAACGCCAGCAGCGGACCGAGATAGGGCACCACCGCGAGCAAGGTGAACGAGTTGCGGATGGCCGACTGGGTCGCATCCGGTTTCGGCGCGCCGCCCGGGCCGTGGACGGCCAAGCCGAGCAGCTTCTTGCCCGGGCTGGCGCCCTGCGTGACTTCGAAAAGCACGAAGTACCCGAACATCAGCGCGCCCGAGAAGAGCCCGGTCACCAGCCACCAGTAACCCTGGTCGAACAGGAACATTGACAGGAAAAAGGCAACGATGTTCACCAGGATTCCGTCGATCACCCGAGCGAAAAACCGCGCGCCCAAGCCGCCGGGCCGAGCATGTGACCATTGCGGCGAACCGGCCGGCGGATAGCCGTACGCGAGCGAGTTGGGGTCGAAGTCTGCTGATGTCATGGGATTCGCTCCTGACCAGGTTGGTGGCTGCCAATGTACCCTTCCTGCCGCTGTCGCGGCGGGTACTGCCCGACCGCGATGACGGCTAGCATGGTGCTCTATTCGACACGGCAAACCACCTGGTGCATGGCTATGAGCGACGTGAAAGCCGCGGCCGTCGTATCGCGTTGTTGCGGCGGCTAACGATGTATCACATCGTCGTCGCGCTAGCGGTCGTCGCGCACTTCGCTTTCCTTTGCTACCTGATCGTCGGCGGCTTCCTCGCATTGCACTGGCGCCGGGCGATCTGGCTGCACGTGCCCGCGGCGTTGTGGGGAATCGCGATCACCGCAGCGCGTCTGGACTGTCCGTTGACCTCACTGGAGCGATGGGGCCGCGCGAAAGCCGCGATGGCGCCGCTACCGCCGGACGGCTTCGTCGCCCACTACATCATCGGGGTGCTTTATCCCGCCAGCTGGGCGGGCTTTGTGCCCCTTGTGGTGTTTGCGCTGGTAGCGGTGTCCTGGGTGCTCTACGTGCGGACGCGTCGGCCGGTCAGCGCCAGCGACGAGCTTTGACTCGTCCGCGATGGGCTTTGCCCCGCCCGCGGGAGGCCAGTTCGTCACCGCGTTCGCGGGCGGTCTCGGCCAATTCGCTGCCGCGTTCTCGTGCCGTCTCGGCCAGTTCGGCGCCGCGTTCGCGCACCGTTTCCGCCAGCTGGTGGCCACGCTTACGGGCGCGCTTGCGTGCGGCTTCCACGTAGGGTGCGCTCTTTTCCCCAGCCGTACTGGCGAGTTCGACGCCGCGCTTCCGGGCGGTCTCGACCAGCGGTCCGCTCTTCTCCACAGCGGTGCCCGCGAGTTCGCGTCCGCGCTCGGCGCCCACATGCAGGCCATGCGCGATTCTTTCGGCCAACTCGGAGTCGAGCACGGAGCCGTCGGATCCATCCAGCGGCAGTGCAGCCGAAACCGCTTCCGAGATCCGGCCGGCCGCCTGACGACCACGCCATCCCAGCGACGGCTTACCTGCCGTGTCCGCCGACGCAATGATCAGCCCGCCCAGCAGGCTCAGGTCGGTGAGCAGGTCACGCCGTTTCTGGGCTTTGACCTCCGGGTCGGCCTCATTCCAAAACAGATGTGCGCCAAGGCTGCCCGGTATCACCGTGAACGCGAGCGCCGCTGATGCGATTCGCGGCCATCTGCCGGTGGCAAGCAACAGGCCGCCACCGACCTGGACCGCGGCGTTTATCCGTGCCGCCGTCTCGGCATTCGACGGAACCTTGCTTCCGAAGGGTTCCGGCAGCGTTTGCAGCGCCGTCACCGTGGGCTGCGCCGCATCGATGGTGACTTTGGGGTTTCGCAATGTCTCGACACCTTGGCCGATGAATGCCGCGGACAACAAGGGGCGAGCGATTCTGCGGATCAACATGGCAGGTGTGTTCCCGGGTTGATCACTGTGCAAACCGGGCCTGCGCGGTCGTTATTGCGTCAAGGGGGGTGCTTCGTGCCGCGCTCGCAGCGGCAGCAGCACCCAAAAACCGATTTGAGCCAGCATCGCGCATACACCGGCAATGACGCCCGCCGCGGGACCGGCGACCGTGCCGAAAATGACCACGGCCACGCCGGTAAGCGACAGCCCCATCAGTAATAGCCCGGCGTAAGCGAACCGATGTGCTGCGGCAACCACGGACTCGATTCGATGCCGCCGAAACAACAAGCGGTGTATCGCGACCGGAGACTCCAACAGCACGGTGGCACAAATCGAAGAACCCACAGTTACCAGATAGACCACGCGCATCGTCAGGTTGAGTTCGTTGAAGCGCTGCTGGAACGGCAACGTCAGCAGAAAGCCGGTGAGCAGTTGGACGCCGGTCTGCACGACCCGCAATTCCTGCAGCAGGCTGATCCAATTGCGGTCTAGACGTTGGATTTCGGTCTCAGAGCGCTCCGTGCTATCCCAGGGTTGGTCGCGTTCAGGGTGATCGACGACGTCCATGGCCGTGATCATGCCAGTTCGCAGCCGATGAGACCGCTACTACCGCGGTTACGGTGTGCCGGCCAACAGCAGTCGCGCTGCCGCCTCCAGCCGTTCGGCGATCTGGGTGTACGAGGCATATCCCATGCCGGCGTGCACCAGCGCTCCGGCGTAGAGGAGTTCCAGTGATTCGACAAGGTCAGCGCGGTCCGGGCCCACAGCCGCGACCAGGCGCTGATGAATTTCGCGGGCGATGCGCAGCCGCAGATGCTTGACCTCAGGGTCCTTACCCAGCAGTGCGTTGGTCACGGCACCGGCGAGCTCGGGTTCATCGGCCAGCAGCAGTGCGATATGCCGCAGCACCGCGATCACGCGGACGGTCGGTTCCGGCGACTCGGTCGCCGGAACCGGAGTGGACGCTAACCGCCGCCAGAAAACCTCGGCGACGAGGTGCTCCTTCGAGGAGAAGTACGTGTAGGCTGTCGCTGCGCCGACGCCGGCCTCCGCGGCGACCATGCGAATCGTCAAGCCGGAGAAGCCTTCTCGGCTAAGGACTTCAATCGCGGCATGGCCCAGCCGGTCAACGGTGTTGGCTTGCTTGGCGGTCAGTCGCCGTCTGGTCGATTCCCGAGCTACCGGGTTGGACACGTGTCCGGACACTACTACAACGTCATAGGTGCGGCAACCATGCGTGCCGTGTGCGCGGGCCCCGTCCTTCGCGACGACTGTTACGGTTGGCGATGATGACGTTCTCCTCAGATCTTTCGGCTGCCGACGAGCGAACCACCCAGTTGTTCGAGCTGGCCGATCGGGTCACCGGGTTCATGCCCCCCGACGAGGGCCGGGCGCTGTATGACGCCGCGCTCAGCTACCTCGATCACGGTTTCGGCGTAGAGATCGGGACCTACTGCGGCAAGTCGACGGTGCTATTGGGGGCGGCGGCGCTTGCTCGTGGCAGTGTTCTCTACACCGTCGATCACCACCATGGTTCCGAGGAGCACCAGCCTGGGTGGGAGTACCACGACACATCGCTGGTTGACGAAGCCAGCGGGCGTTTCGACACCCTGCCCGCCTTGCGGCGCACGCTCGACGACGCCGGCCTCGACGACAACGTCGTGGCGGTCGTGGGCAAATCGACCGTGGTGGCCAGCGGGTGGCGCACGCCGCTGCAGTTGTTGTTCATCGACGGCGGGCACAGCGAGGCCGCCGCGCAGCAAGACTTCGACGGATGGGCGAAATGGGTGAGCCCCGCAGGCGCGCTGATCATCCACGACGTCTTCCCCGACCCGCGTGACGGCGGCCAGGCACCCTACCAAATCTATTGCCGCGCAGTGCAAAGCGGCGCATTCGAAGAGCGATCCGTCACCGGGTCAATGCGGGTGCTGCAGCGGATATCCGGAGAGGCCGGCGCGCGGGTTTAGCGATCCGACGGGCTGATCGCGCACTCGCAGTCGTAGTCGCCCTCCAGGCCGCGCGGCAGGTCGGTGCCACGGAAGATGCCGTTGCCGCCGGTGGTGCACGACAGCGCGTCGGCGGCGAGAATCACGGCTGCTCCGGTCCAGGTGGTTCGCTCGACGGGCCAACGTTTTCCGTCGCTGAATACCAGCCCGGTCCAATAGGAGCCGTCGTTCTCACGCAAGTGCTGCATGGCGGCGAACTGCCGCAGCGCTGCCTGCCGGCTACCCATCGCATCGAGCGCCAGCACCAATTCGCATGTCTCCGCGCCGGTCACCCACGGCCGGTCGTCGACGCACCGGATGCCCAGCCCGTCGACGACGAAATCGCCCCACCGTTCGGCGATTCGGGCGGTCGCGGCGGGACCACGGAGCGCACCACCGAGGATCGGGTAGTACCAGTCCATCGAGTGATGCGGCTTCTCGGTGAACGCCGAGGGGTGGACAGCGATCGCGTGGCCCAGCCGGCCGAGCGCGACCTCCCATTCCGGTTGCGGCTCGTCGACGTAGTTCGCCAGGGCCAGAGCACAGCGGATGCTGTGGAAAATGCTGGCGCACCCGGTCAGCAGCGCTTCGGCGACCGGGCCCGAAGAGCCACGCGCCCAACAGATTTCGCCGCCCTCGAGCTGCAGCTCCAAGACGAAGTCGATAGCGGACCGCACCGTCGGCCACATCGCAGTGGCAAAGGCGTCATCCCCGGTGATCAGCACGTGGTGCCAGACCCCGACCGCGACGTAAGCGCAGAAGTTGCTGTCGCTGTTGGCGTCCTCGACGACGCCGGCGCGAAGCTGGATCGGCCAGGACCCGTCAGCGCGCTGCTGGCGCCGACACCAGGCGAATGCGTGTCGCGCCGGGTCGATCAGGCCGGCCGCGGTGAGCGCCATCGCGCATTCCACATGGTCCCACGGGTCGGTGTGCCCGCCTTCCGACCATGGGATCGCACCAGATGGCTCTTGCACCGCGACAATCGATTCCGCGGTCTGCCGGCATTGTGCAGCGGAGAGGACGCCAGGGACGCCCGGTGTCTCATACCAGTTCAACGGCGGGCACCGGTTTCTCGAAATACAGCGCGACACTCTTGCCGATCAGCGGGTTGAGTGTGGATTCGGCCAGCCGGGTGAGCAGGGGCCGCTGCATCATGTCCCAAACCAGTATCTTGTGATAGGCGACGACGGCCGGATGCTCTGAATTATCAACGCCGACTATGCATTTCAGCCACCAGAATGGCGCGTGTAAGGCATGCGAGTGATGGCCGTGGGTGAAGGTCATTCCGCGGTCGGCGATCTTGGCGCGCAGCCGGTCTGCACGGTAGATGCGGATGTGGCCGCCCTCGTTGCTGTGGTAGTCGTCGGAGAGCAGCCAGCACAGTCGCTCGGGTAACCATCTGGGCACGGTGACTGCCAGGCTGCCACCGACCTTGAGTACGCGAATCAACTCGTCGATCACCGTAGTGTCCGCGGGGACATGCTCCAGGATCTCCGAAGCGATGACGCAGTCGAATGTTCCATCGGGATAGGGCAATGCCAGTGCGTCGCCGACGACGGTCTCGGCTCGAGCAGATAGCGGTACCTCACCGGCATCGGCCATGGCGCGGAACATGGTGTCGACGTTGGTCAGCTCGTCGGCGTCCTGATCGAACGCGACCACATCGGCACCCCGCCGGTAAGCCTCGAAACTGTGCCGGCCCGCCCCGCACCCGACGTCGATGACTTTGGTGCCATAACCGATACCGAGGCGGTCGAAATCCACCGTCAGCACGGCTCGCCCACCGTCTGGGCCGATTCCGGAAGCGGCAGCGGCCGTGCGATCGAGCGTTCGTAAACGCGGGCGGTCTGCGCGGCGACCGACTCCCAGCTGTACACGTCGACGGCTCGGCGGCGACCGGCCACCCCGAGTCGGTGCAGTTGGTCGGGCGAGACCAGCAGCTCGGCCAATACCTTGATCAGCTCGGCTGCGTCGCCCGGCCGCACCAGCCTGGCGCACTCGCCGTCTGGTCCGAGCACCTCCGGTAGCGCGCCGGCACGGCTGGCAACAATTGGCGTGCCGCTGGCCATCGCTTCCACCGCGGGTAGTGAAAATCCTTCGTAAAGCGAAGGGATACAGGCGATTTCAGCAGAGGCGAACAACCGCGCCAACGCGGCGTCGGAGAGCCCGCTGGAGATGTGGACGATATCGGAGATCCCGAGTTCGGCGATCAGCTTTTCGGTCGGGCCGTTGGGTTCGAGCTTGGCAACAAGCTGCAGCTCCAGGTCGTGTTCGGTGCGCAGCTTGGCCACCGCCTGCAGCAGATGCCCGACGCCCTTGAGCGGTCGGTCAGCGCTGGCGATCGCGATGATGCGACCAGGAATTCGGGGCTGGGTGGACGGGGCGAACAAGTCGGTGTCGACACCCAGCGGCACCACGTGGAGCTGGTCCGGGTGGACACCGAAGTCTGTGGTGATGTCGGTGGCCGACGACGACGAGACGGTCAGCAGGTCCGGAATGGCGCGGGCGACCCGCTCTTGCATCTCCAAAAAGCCATACCACCTGCGTACCAACGGTTTACGCCACCACCGCGCCGCGGCCAGATCCAGCACCCGGTCACGAGTGATCGGATGATGAACGGTCGCCACCACCGGCAGGCCGGTCGCCGCGATTTCGAGCAGGCCGACGCCCAAGCTCTGATTGTCGTGCACCACGTCGAAGTCGTCCCGCCGTGCCGCGAGCAGGCGGGCGGCGCGCATGCTGAAGGTCCGTGGCTCGGGGAAGCCCGCGGTCCACACCGTCGCCAGCTCGCGCAGGTCGATGCGGTCCCGGATTTCACGGGGATGCGGGATCCGGAAGGGGTCGGGTTCCCGATACATGTCGAGGCTGGGTACCTCGGTCAGCACCACTCGGGGATCCAGGCCTTCGGGGTAGGGCTGTCCGGAGAGCACCTCGACGTGGTGTCCGAGTTCGACCAGTCCGCGGCTGAGGTGACGGACGTAAACCCCCTGGCCGCCGCAGTGCGTTTTGCTGCGATACGACAGCAACGCAATCCGCATACTCACGCCCATCCCGGATTGGCGTTACCCGTAGATGTCATGGCGAAGGGTTCGGGAACGACGTCAGGGAGCTTTCTGGACACGTGTCTGGACTATAGTTTGACTATCTACGTGATGCAACGCACTGCCAGTGACGTCGCCTTCTGTCGATCCTACCCAGCTGAAAAGCAGCGATTACCCCGGCGCTCGGATGTGACAAACATCAATCAGAAAGTGTGACGCACGTCATTGCATAAACCGGCTAATTTAGGGCAGCCTAACCTGCCACTGAACGTGGAACGTGGGAGTGGCTCATGCTGGACAACTCAAATGGCCTTGAATTCGCCTATGACCTGACCCTCGACGAGGTCCGGCGCCGTACCGCCGTGCTGGAGGCGATCGGTGAGGACTGGGATCCGATTCGCGCGCTGGCCGAAGAGGAGCAGGCGTACGCGATGCTCTACTCGAATCTCGACGCCGAGCAGCAGCGCATTTACGACAACCTGGTCAGCGCCGGGGTGCTGCCGGATCGGGCGGTAGACCATGCTGCCGATTGACCCGGACGCCGACCAGAGCCGCCGCGCCTGGCTGGCCTGCCCGAAGTGTGATCACGGCGCCGCGTGTGGCGAATGCCGCAGCGGCCGCAACTGCCACACCCATTGGCAATACCTGCTCAGCAACAGTGCCGCGGTGCTGCATCTGCAGTGCCCGACCTGTGCGCATCTCTGGTCGCTGGACACCGCGGCATCGCGTCGCGCCCACCGCCACGCCGCCTAAAATTCGCGCCCACCGGCGATACGGTGGGCGTTATGCGCGCGTTGATCGTTGTCGACGTACAAAACGATTTCTGTGAGGGCGGAGCGCTGCCCGTGACCGGCGGCGCCGCTGTGGCGAGCGCCATCAGTGACTATCTGACCGCCGGCGCCGACTACCGCCACGTCGTGGCCACCCAGGATTTCCACATCGATCCGGGTGATCACTTCTCCGACCGGCCCGATTACTCGTCGTCCTGGCCGCCGCACTGTCTGGCCGGCAGCACCGGCGCGCAATTTCATCCCGATCTCGACTCCCATCGGTTCGACGCGGTCTTTCGCAAGGGCGCCTACGACGCGGGCTACAGCGGTTTCGAAGGAGTCGACGAGTCCGGCACGCCGCTGGCCGATTGGCTGACCCAACACGACGTGGATCAGGTTGATGTGGTGGGCATCGCCACGGACCACTGCGTGCGCGCGACCGCTCAAGACGCTTCGCAGGCCGGTTTGGCCACTCGGGTGCTGCTGGATCTCACAGCGGGCATGGGGGAGGAGTCCACGGCCGCGGCCATCAAAGCCTTGCGGGCAGCGGGTGTCGCGATAGAGCCAACCGCATGACGGGCCACCCGGGGTCGGCACTGCTGGCGGCGGTGGAGCGGTCGCCCGAGGCCGCAGCAGCACATGACCGCGCGGGCTGGGTTGGGCTGTTCACGACGGACGGTCGTATCGAGGACCCGGTGGGATCACGGCCCCATGTGGGACACGGCGAGATCGGCCGTTTCTATGACACCTTCATCGGCCCCCGCGACGTCGCCTTCCGTCGTGATCTCGATGTCGTCCGCGGACCGGCCGTCGTCCGCGATCTCGATCTCGAGGTGGTCATGGGCTCGGCGGTCACCATGACCATTCCGGCGTTTCTTCGCTACGACCTGCGCGAGGTCGACGGCGAATGGAAGATCGCGATGCTACGTGCCTATTGGGAGCTGCCGAGCATGATGCTGCAGTTCCTGCGTAACGGCGTATCGGCCGTGCCGGCCACCGTCCAACTGTCCCAAGGGCTCATCCGCAATCAGCGGCTACGCGGCACCGCCGGGTTCGCAGCCGGCTTTCGTCGCGTGGGTTCCCGTCGCAGAGAGTTGGTGAACACCTTCGTGGACGCGGTCGGCAGGGCAGACGAACTCGCCGCGCAGCGGACGCTGTCACCTGATGCCACAATGACTTTCGGCGACGACAATGCCGCGGACATCGCGGACCTGGTCGCGTGGTGCCCCGGGGCCGGTGCGACGAAGCTCATCGCTGCCGGCTCCACCGTCGCCGCGTCGATCACGTCGCGGCGAGGACGCAGCGTGATATTCGCCGATGTTGCGCGGCGGCGCAACGAAATCCGCCGGATCCGCTACTTTCCCGCCAGCAGCACCAGTGACGCCGCCGACAGCCCCAAGTAGGCGCCCGGGAACGCGATGTTGTAGAAAACGCGGGCCCGAAGATGCGCGATCACCGCGCCGATGAAATACAGCACCAGGCCGGTGGCGGCGGCGATCCCGATGACCGGCAGGCCGACGACACCGACAATCAGTCCGATGGCCCCGGCGAGTTTCAGGACACCCAGCATCGGTAGCCACGAACGCGGCACGTGCACCTTGGCCGAGTTCGCCAGCACAAAGCCGGCGGGGATGAAGTCGGGAATCGCGACTGCCGCGGTGACGATGGCGGTGATCACCGTGACGACAACGTATAGGCTCATTACGCTGGTCTCCTCCTCTGCAGGGAGCGTTCATCGGATGTGCTCACCTCCTTGACGGCCTTTGCCTGGGAAAGGTGACCATGAGAACCATCGAAGATCTCGCCCAACGGTTCGACAGCGATCGGCGACATCTGAAGTCCGTCGCTTTCCACTTGCTCGGCTCGGCAGCCGATGCCGAAGACGCGGTGCAATCCGCCTGGCTGAAGGCCAGTCGCGCACACCACGACACGATCGAGAACCTGACGGGCTGGTTCACCACAATCACCGCCCGCGAGGCACTCGACCAGTTGCGGACCCGCAAACGACGAGCAGAGCAGCCGCTTGCCGCACCTGATCAGCTCGAGCAGATGGCCACGGCCACCTCCGCGGGAGCCGACGACGATGCCCTGCTCACCGACTCCGTCAGCCGCGCCCTGCTGGTGGTTCTCGACCGGCTCTCGTCCGCCCAACGTGTCGCCTTTGTGCTGCACGACGTGTTCGCGCTGCCCTTCGACAGCATCGGCGAACTGCTGGGTCGGTCGCCGGATGCCGCCAAGAAGCTGGCGAGCCGGGCTCGCGGTCGACTCCGCGCCGGTGGCTCGGTCGAGCCCGCCCGAACGGCTGAACACGTCAAAATCGTCGAAGCGTTTCTGGACGCCTCGCGCGGCGGTGATATTCGGATGTTGTTGGAGCTACTGGCTCCAGACGTGGTGCGCACGGTCGACCGCGAGCTGGTGCCCGACGATGTGCCGACCGTCCTCCGCGGCGCCAAGGCCGTCGCCGAGGAAACCCGACGGTTCGCGGTGCGCGCGCGGGCCGGGGCTGTGGTCCTGGTCAACGGAGTCCCCGGTATTGCCATCGCGCCCGCCGGTCACGTTGAGGCGTTACTGCAGATCGGCATTGAAGACGGCAGGATAGCCACCATCGACATCGTCGGCGATGCCGATCGCTTGCAAAGCGCAGTGCTCACGCTGCCACAGTGACCACGGAGATGAACGACGAACACCAGCCTTACTAAGCAGTTCGATCGGCGGACGCTTTTGGTTGGCGCCGGCGCGCTTGGCGCGGCGGCGGTGTCGGCGTGGGCCACCGGGTGTAGTTCCGATGACGACGCACTGACCTTCTTCTTCGCCGCCAATCCCGAAGAGGCGGATGCCCGGAAGCGAGTCGTTAACGCCTTCCAGCGCACGCACCCCGACATCAAGGTCCGGATGCTGTTGTCCGGGCCCAATCCGTTGCGACACATGTCGATCTATTGCGCCGGCGGCAAGTGTCCGGACGTGCTGATGGCGTGGGACCTCACCTACGCCGGATTGGCCGCCAGGGGAGTGCTACTGGACCTCAACACCATGTTGGCGCACGACAAGGCTTTCGCCGCCGACGTGAAGGCGGACGGCATCAGATCCCTGTATGACACGTTCACGTTCGACGGCGGTCAGTACGCCCTTCCCGAGCAGTGGTCCGGAAACTTCTTGTACTACAACAAGAAGCTATTCGCAGACGCCGGCGTCCGCCCGCCGCCGGCGCGTTGGGATCAGCCGTGGAGTTTCGGTGAGTTCCTTGACGCCGCCAAAGCGCTGACCAAGCGGAACCGATCCGGGCGGGTCAGCCAATGGGGATACGTCGACAGCTATGTCGCGTCGTACGCAGCCGGGATATTCGGCATGAACAACGGAGTTCCGTGGTCAACCCCGCGGATGAACCCGACGCATTTCAACTTCGACAACGAGACGTTCCTCGAAGGCATCCAGTTCTACGCTGATCTGGCCCACAAGCACAGGGTCGCTCCTACCTCGTCGGACACCCAGTCGATGTCCACGATGGATCTCTTCACCTCGGGCCGGGCGGCGATGGCACTTGGCGGACATTGGCGATACCAGACGGTCGACTTGGCCAAAGGCCTGGATTTCGATGTCACCGTGCTGCCGACCGGTCCGAAAGGGCGCGCTGCCCGCTCGAACATCGGCACAACAGGGCTCGCCATCGCGGCGAGCAGTCCCCGCAAACAGCAGGCGTGGGAGTTCGTGAAATTCGCCACCGGCCCGGTCGGACAGGCAGTGACCGCTGAATCGGGCCTGTTCGTGCCGGTGCTGCGGTCCGCGATCACATCCGCCGGCTTCGCCAAGGCCCACAGCAGGATCGACAATCTCGGGGTGCTGACCGGCGGGCCGGCCCATTCCGAGGGCATGCCGATCACCCCGGAGTGGTCAAAGATCGTCGCGCTGATGGACCGAAACTTCGGCCCCGTTCTGCGTGGCGTGCGGCCGGCGACATCGTTGGCGAACGGGCTGTCACACGC
>CAWAGK010000013.1:0-154352 GCA_963781685.1 uncultured Actinomycetota bacterium | reverse complement strand
CGATTCCCGGCAGCTCCACCAAACTGTCGTTTCGGACAAACCCGGTACAACCCAATCTCATAGCGGCTGAGCGGTGCCATGCGGAACCAGTCGCGGCGCCGCCGGGCGAGATCAGTTCTGGCGAACCGATTCGGTGGTTCGCCGGCGAGGCAGCGGCACAAGCATGGACGTACCGCTGCGGTAGTCGCGGTATTGGTTTCCGAGCGTCGCGACCAGGTCACGCTCCTCGAACTGAATGGCGAGCAAGATGTACCCCGTGGTGGCGATGGAGAAGAGCAGGCGCCCGCCGTCGATCGTCGGCGCCGCCCAGAATGCGATGATGAAGCCGAGCATGAGCGGGTGACGCACCAGCCGATAAAAAAGGTGAGTGCGAAAAGCGAGCTCCGTGTAAGGCTTTCCGCGCCAAGCCAAGTACACCTGCCGAAGGCCGAAAAGGTCGAAATGATTGATCATGAATGTCGATGCGAACACGATCACCCACCCGAGCCAGAACGCGGACCACACCACCAGGCGCCCGGCCGGCTCTCGCACGTCCCAGATCACCGCTGGCATCGTTCGCCACTGCCAGTAGAGGATCAGCAGCACAACGCTGGCAAGCACCACATACGTGCTGCGCTCGATCGGAGTCGGCACGATTCGCGTCCACCACCGCTTGAACCTCGGCCGTGCCATGACGCTGTGCTGAACGCCGAAGAGGCCCAACAACACGAGGTTGACCACGACCGCCTCGCCGATCGATGCGGTAATGCCGTGATCGACGCTTCGCGGCACCACGAGATTGCCGACGAAACCGATTGCACATAAGAAAGCCACCACGAACAGCAAGTAGGCGGCGGCGCCGTAACCGATGGTCAAGTAACGCTTCATGGGCTAAGTGTCCGTCGCACAGGCATGGTGGTATATAGGTCATTTGCCTCAATTTCGCCCAGCAGGCGTCTAGTCAGAATTGACTAATCCATTACGAACCACCTACCGCTGCCGCTCTCGGGCAGCCCCACTGGCCCGGAGCAATCGCCGGCGTCGCGTTGCTCAGCGGCGGGTCACAATCGCCTTGGTTAGCAGGCGAATTCGAGCAGCCTCGACCACGACGATCGCTGACTATGACACGAGGCGGTTGTGCAGGCGGCGGCTGTCGCGGGGTTTGCGATTTGGGGCAAACGCCTCATGCGACCGCGGAAGCGGTGGACCGATGATCGCCCATGGGCAAACTGAATTTGAGGAAGCACGGAGATCAGGCCATGAACGAATCACATGCAACCCAGCGGTCATTGAGCGGCTCGGTAATCAGCGACCAGATCACGGAGCTGAAACGCCGAGCGGGCGCGGGTCGATGCAATCGACGTCAGCCGGCGCGTCGGTGCGCGGCAGATCCTGCAGACACTTTCGCTCTCAGTGGAACCCGGTGAATTGGTCGCTATCGCCGGCGGCAGCGGCGCAGGGAAGACCACATTGCTAGAGATCCTCGCGGGACTGTACCGCCGTCCGCCGGGGAGTTCCGGCACGACGGCCTCGCTCGCCGAGCCCGCGTCAGCGCAGGCTCCGCGATCGGCTACGTGCCCCAGGACGACATCCTTCACCTCGAGATGCCCCTGCGCCGGACGCTGCGCTACGCGGCTCGCTAAGGCTCCCCGCGGGCACACCTGCGGTTGAAGCGGAACGGATCGTGGAGGAGACCCTGCACGACCTCGACTTGGCTGATCGGGCCGACGTGCCGGTGCGTGCGCTGTCCGGCGGTCAGCGCAAGCGGGCCAGCATCGGCGTGGAGCTACTGACCCGTCCACGCCTTTTCTTCCTGGACGAACCCACCTCCGGGCTGGACCCCTCAACCGCGGCCGACGTGATGCGCCTGCTGCGCCGGCTCAGCCGACGCGGAATCACCATCGTTCTCACAACGCATGAGCCGGCTGGCATCGACCGGTGTGACCGGGTGGTCTTCCTGGCTCGCGACGGCCACTTGGCCTTCACCGGCAGCCCGGGGGCGGCGCGGCGCTACTTCGGCGTGGAAAACCTCACCGAGGTGTACGAGCGCCTGGCCGGCGAGCACACTCCTGCGATCTGGGCGAAGCGATTCGCGGAAAGCCGTATGAACTCAACGACCCGGCCTGACTCAACTCAACAGCCCGTCCCTCCCAGCCGGTCCGAAAACAAGCACACGGGCATGGTCCGGCAATGGTGGCTACTCACACGGCGCAATGTCGATGTTCTCGCCCGCAATCGGCTGACGCTTGCGATCCTCCTCGGCTCACCGGTGCTTGTGACGGCGATGATGGCGACATTGTTCAGGCGTGGCGCGTTCGACCCGGGTGGCGCGGGAGGCGTCGGCCCGGCCCAGATCGTGTTCTGGATCGCGTTTGACGGCTTCTTCTTCGGCCTGACGTACGGCCTGCTCCAGATCGTCGGCGAGATGGCCGTCTTCCGCCGCGAACGCCTGGCCGGGCTCAGCGTCGGCGCCTACGTGGCGTCGAAAGTTACAGCGCTGCTTCCGGTTCTGGCGGGAGTGAGCGCGGTGTTGCTCGTTGTGCTGCGCGCGCTGGGCCGGCTTCCGGCCGTCGGATGGGACGTGTACGCGTTGCTGTTCGCGACGATTGTGATTGAAGCGACCTCGGCACTGGCCCTGGGCCTTTTCGCCTCGGCGGCCGTGTCCAACGCCGCGCAGGCGGCCCTGGCCCTGCCGATGCTGTGCTTCCCCCAGGTTCTGTTTGGTGGCGCCATCGTCCCCGTCGACCAGATGGCCACGCCCGGACGCCTGATGAGCTTGGTCCTATCGAACCGCCACGCCTTCGATGCATTGGGCCGCGACTTGGGGCTCGACCGTTACACCACCACGTTGCCGGCCATGTCCGCCTACCACGCCACCTTCCACGGAGGCACCGCCGCCAGCCTCATCGCGCTTGCCTCCTTCGCTGTTGCCCTCACGCTGGCAACCGCCTGGGTACTGAACCACCGATCCCGGCCCGGCGCATCCTTGCGATGACCGCCCCCGGCGGGCCCGCGATCATGAATAGTTATCGCGGTCCCCGGCATCGGGCACCAACGACGCAGCCTTCGCACCATCCCAAGGGGCATAACCGATTCCAATTGCCCAACCGTTTGCAGCGCGCTCAAAGACCCTCCACACAGGTGGCTGACCCGCGGAGAGCATTCCGTGCCAACAACATATGATATTGCTTGCGATACTTGGCATTTACTGCGGAAGCCGCGACGGTTACGTCGTGCGAGATTTGAGTTAGACGATCACAACGTGTCCGGGAAAGGTGCACATTTCCGGATGAAGACGTTGATCGGCTCTTCCTGTCCCCGCAGATTCAGCGTGCGTTGCTGAGGGCGCATTCGCCCCAAACCCGGCGCGTCTTAGTGGAGCGCGCTGCCAGCCAGGCCGTGCCGTGTTGCGTACAAGCTGGCCCCGATCCGGTTCGAGACCCCGATCTTGGCATAGATGTGCTCAACGTGATTGCGCACGGTCTTCTCGGAAATCCAAAGGGCCGATGCGATTTCCCGGTTGGATAGCCCCTGTGCGACATGCAGCAGTACCTCCGCCTCGCGCCGAGTCAACCCACCTGGTCTAGCGGCTTTGTGCGACGGCCGGTGGCCCGCGGCCTCCAGCACGGCTTCAACCGCGTCGCCGTCCAAGCGGCCACGGGCCGCTTCGCTTCGTAGTTGCCTGGCCGCGGCGGCCTCGTCCAGCGCATCGCGATACGGTCGTGGCTCCATTGAGGCGCAATAGCTTTCGGAGGCGGCAAGTACCCGCTCGCGAAAAGACAGGTCATCACCCCGCAGACCATTCGGATAACCCGACCCGTCCAGTCGTTCGTGATGGTTTACCGCGACCTCCCGGACGGCCTTCAAACCGCCGACCCGGGCCAAAATCCTGCCAGTCAGATACGGATGCAAATGCACACGCTCACGTTCGGCGTGGGTTAATTCACCGGGCTTTTCCCACACCCGGTTAGACACACCAATCCGGCCGAGATCGTGAACGTAGCCGGCGCGGCGCAGAATGTCGATCTCGTCCTGCGGCAGCCCGGCACACTTCCCCGCTTTCTCTGCCAGCTCGGCCACGGCGCGGGAATGGCCTAGGGTGAATGGGCATTTCAGGTCCACGAAGTCACCCATCGCGCACAGGAGCCGGTCCAGCGCGGGACCACTCAGCGCTTCCCCCGGATCCGGCGCCAAGGCGGCGGCAGTCGACCACACATCTTCGTTCTCGCGCAGCAGGTCGTCGGCGGCCGCGGTGAACACCGCGACGATATTGGGGTCGAACTGTTTGCCGCTGCGGCGGCGAACCTCCGCGACCGCGGCTTCCACGCCGTAAGCGCGATGGTGCACTTCGGCGATGTCGGCAAGCTGCGCCACCCGCATCGCCACGGGGATCTGGGATCCGGCAGCGCCAGCGGGAAGGCCGCTGCCGTCCCATCGTTCGTACGCGTAGGGGAGGGCTTCGCATACATCCGCGCCCAAGCCGATCTCCTCGGCGAGCAACGCGGCCGACAGGCAATGGGACTGCACCAACGCGCCGAGATTCCCGCGTGCGTCCAAGAACAGTCTGGCCGCCAGCTGGGCTCGTTTTGGCAACGTCGACCCACGACCCAGGTTGCCGACGAGAAATCGCCGGTATGCTGCGCCGGACCAGTCGATGAAGTGGCTGTCATGTCGCATCGCGATGTCGTCGCCAAACCACCGCGTGTACTCGTGTGAGTCGGCGTGACACCCGATCCACATCACCAGACCCGTGTAGAAGACTGTCCCGCGCTCACCCTCGCTGAGCCCAAGCTGCTGGGCAAGCCTCGTGCCCATTGCCGCAGAGCGCAGCATGTGATCCATCGGCTGCCCGAGCCCAAGGTCGACCGCCAAAGACAACGCCGCCAGAACCTCAGTCCGCGACACAGCTCCGCCGAAGGGCATGAAACGCGCCCCCTTCTCGACCTGGTCACAAAGCCCGATGCCTGATAAACCTATGGCAACAGCGTCGCTCCCACGTTGAGAAACGACAGACCTGGCTGGGCACATCTGGCCGCAAACGGACCGAAATACGAGGCGCTTTGGCGTAATCAGCCGTAGTTTCGCGTACACCGACGCAGGTCAAGCGGCTTCTGAAGGTCAACTCACGGGGTCCGTTTCCGGCAGCTGCACTGAGAACGGTTTGGCGGCCTTCTCGGTTGCCGAAGCTACGCAGCCGCGGCTAGCGGGGGAGCTGGAGGTAGCGATGCACGTGGGAAATCGCCATGCCGCCTTCGCCTACGGATGCCGCCACGCGCTTGACTGATCCTGAGCGAATATCGCCGACCGCGAAAATCCCTGGGGCGCTTGTTTCAAGAGCCAACGGCTCGCGGTCGGCCTTCCATTGTCCCGCCTTCACCGCGTCGGTCCCCGTCAACACGAAGCCGTGCTCGTCGCGGGAGATCTCCGAGGGGAGCCAATCAGTCGCCGCTTCGGCACCGATGAGAACGAAGAGCACCGTCGCATCCCGTAGAGATATCGCGCCGGTCTCTCGATCGATGACTTCGATCGCCTCAAGTTGCTCGTCTCCGTGCACGGCCACGACCTCGGATCGCGTTTCCACCCGAATGTTCGCTTTTGTTGCGATTTGCTCGATGAGGTAGTGAGACATGCTTGCTGCGAGCGATTCGCCCCGTACGAGGAGCGTGACCGATCGGGCGTGGTTGGAGAAGAAGATGGCGGCTTGGCCGGCGGAATTGCCAGCACCGATCAGATAAACATCGTTTCCCTGCGCCAGACCGGCGTCGCTGCGTGCCGCACCGTAGTAGACGCCGGAGCCGACGAATCGGTCGATCGAATCGACCTCGATGCGTCGCCACTCCACGCCCATAGCGAGCACGATCGACTTCGTTCGGAGGACGTCGCCTCCATCCAGCGTGACGGTTAGGTTGGCGGCGTCGATTTGTTCGACCCGACGCGTGACGACGATCTCAGCGCCTAACCGCTTCGCCTGTTGCAGCGCCCGGCTCGCGAGTTCGTCACCGGAAACGCCGAATGGAAATCCGGTGTAATTCTCGATCCGGGTTGAGGTACCGGCTTGTCCGCCGGGGGCGAAGGACTCGATTAGCCCCGTCTGCAGCCCCTCAGATGCGCTGTGGACCGCCGCCGTCAGACCCGCCGGCCCGCCGCCCACGATCACTACGTCGTAGTGCGCCCTGCCGGGCGCGACCGTGAGTCCAGCCACAGCGGCAACGGCCCGCATCGTCGGGTCAATCAGCCGACGGCCATCGCGCACTACCACCACCGGATAGGCGGCGGCTTTGCCTCCGGTGAGGGCGTGAGCTGCAGGATCGTCCGGGTCTAGGCGATCGTAAGGAATCTGATTGCGATGGAGGAAGCTGTCGCAGCCGTGGACTTGTGGATCGACGCGCGGGCCGATTACGAACATTGCGGGTTCGCGTGGGTGCGCAGTGGCGTTTCTGAGCATCTCCATGCGCTCCAACGCGGCGGCACCGATCGTTTCGGAGACCTGGGGGGCCATGGCGGCAAGCGTGTGGAACACCTCGACTGTTATTTTCAGTACGCGCGAAGGCTCGACGGCTCGCATGCTGGCGGGCAACGGCGTACCGAGGATCATCGGGATCTCGCCTCCGACTTCGCCCGGAAGCCGGACGCCAATCACCTGCTCAACTCCGTCCACCAGCTTCGTCAGCTCGGTCTTGCCTTCGACGACGATGGCCAGGGACCGGCCTTGCCCCTCGTGGTCTACGTACTCCCCTGGGATGAGGTGGATGTCCTCCACCGCGCCAGCAAGGTACTCCAGGTCTTTTTCCCCAAGCGTCGAAAAGAGCGGAATCGTGGCCAGCTCTTCGAGAGTGAACATAACTGCCTCCCAAGCTATTTCGCGGGGAAGCCGCCGATTCAGAAAGCGGCTTTCGCGTGCGATGTTCGAAATTCTCGACGCAGTAATCGTCCACCGCACACCCAAGGCGGTACATGAGGCATCTGCCCTAAAAACGCTAAGGATCGACCTCGGCTGGCGGAGGTTCAGCGCGTGTAGCAGGAAGAGTCGCAGGGCCCATCGCCGCCGCGCATCGGGTTTGATGCACCGCAGGCCTGGAGATCGCAGTCTGCTGCGGAAGGAACGGGCGGCCACGATCGCTAATGAAGTAGGTCAGTTGGTGCGGTAGGTGACCGCTCTTGACGCCGTCAAGACTTGAGAAGGAAACCGCAAGTAACGAACGGGACTGAACCGGAACGAGACGTAACGAACCGCCAGTTCAGGAGGTAAAAGCCCTGGTAGAGCGGCGGGTTCGATTCCCGGCAGCTCCACCACAGAATATGCTGGTCAGCGTATATTTTGCTGATCTGCGTGTATTGCACATCAGCATATCGTCACCCGATGCTGCCTGATCCGAAGATGCGAGCGCGTCACCCTCCACCACTGACCGATCGGCGGCGGGGCAGCCACCGCGTGGGCGGCTGCGGCATTACACGTTGCAGCTGCGGTCATTCGAACGACCGCGCTCTTTGTCGAAGTCGCCCGTACGATCCGCGTCGCGGTGTCCGCGCTCCTAGGCTTTGGGGATGCGCATGCGGTGGCCGTTAATTGGCCGCTCGGAGGAGATGCGGGCTATCCAGGCCGCCATCTTGGCTTCGGATGTATCCGGGATCGTTGTTTACGGCGCGGCGGGTGTGGGGAAGAGCCGCATTGCCCGTGAGGCCTTGTCGGCTGCTGAGTCCCACGGATTCGAAGGCCGGTTGGCGGTCGGCACATCCTCGGCGCGCGCAATTCCGTTGGGTGTTTTATCCGCGTGGGCGCCGTCTGGTGTCACCGATACCGTTCAGTTGCTGCGGGGGGTGATCGAGCTGCTGACGGCCGCATCTTCGGACGCCGCGGTGGTGGTGGGTGTCGATGACGTGCATCTGCTCGACGATTTGTCGATATTCGTTGTGCACCAGATCGTGCAGCGCGGCGCGGCAAAAGTGATTCTCACCGTTCGCGACGGTGAACCGATTCCCGCCGCGGTACAGGAGATATGGAAGGGCGGCCGGATCGACCGGCTCGACCTGCAGCCCCTGTCGCTGGACGAAACCGCCACACTGCTGTCGGCGACGTTAGGCGGATCGGTGGATCCGGATGCGGCTCAGCGGCTATGGAACCTAACGCGCGGCAACGTTTTGTATCTTCGCACCATCGTGGACCAGGAGGTCGCTGACGGCCGGCTCGTGAAACAGCGCGGGTCCTGGCGGTGGACGGGTGATCCGATGATGCCTCCCGGCTTGGTCGAGCTGATCGAATCCCGCATCGGCGCCCTGCCGACGCCGGTTAGTGATGTGGTCGACGCGCTGGCTGTTGGGGAGCCGATCGAACTGGCGGCCCTGAGGCGGATCACCGATCCTGCCGCGGTCGAGGAGGCCGAGACCCGCGGCCTAATCACGCTCGAGCCCGCGGTTAGTGGTGTGGAGGTGCGGGTGGCGCACCCGCTCTACGGCGAGGTGCGCCGTAGGCGCGCGGCGGCCAGCAAGCTGCGGCGGCTACGCGGACTGGTTGCCGCCGAACTCGCCGCATCCGATGCTTGCGACGACATCCAGGTAGTGGTGCGGCGCGCCACGCTGAGTCTCGACTCCGACCTCAAACCCGACACCGATCTGCTCGTTACGGCAGCCCAGGGCGCGGTCTGGCTGGCGGATCTGACGCTCGCCGATCGACTCGCGGAAGCGGCAGTCCGCGCTGGAGCTGGGCCGGAACCGAATTTTGTTCGAGCGCATGCACTTTCGTGGTTGGGGCGTGGCGAGGAGGCCGACGCGGTGCTCGCCGAGATTGACAGCGGCGCGTTGACCGACGGCGAGCACGCCAGATTGGCGTTCCTCCGGGCTAGCAATATGCTCTGGGCGCTCGGTGACCCGGCGCGCGCGAAAGAAATCATCGACGAGGCGTCGCGCACCACACCACCGCAAGTACGCAGCTATATCGACGCTTTTCTGACGGTGTACTGGTTTGCGATGGACAGGCCGGAGGCCGCGCGGCAAGCTTCGGAAAGCCTTGCATTGGACGATCTGCCCGCAGTCGTCGGCGCGGAGATAGCGTGGGTGCTCGCTACCATAGCCGCGGACGCTGGGCGCACCGCCGAAGCAGTGGCCGTCGCAGACGCGGGATACACCGCTGCGACACGCTCATTCGACGCCCCGCACATGAGGTTCAACATCGCTGACGCACACATCAGCGCGCTGTTGCTGTCCGGCCGGATTGCGGACGCCCTTGAGGTGGCCGAACGGGTGCGCCAGCAGGCAGCCGATCTTCCGGGCGCCGCTCAGTTACTCGGCTCCGCCGTAGCAGGTCGGGCTGCACTTGGGGCCGGCCGCCTAGATACCGCGTGTGCGATGTTGGAACAGGGGGCAGAAGGATTGTCCGCCTCGCATGCCATCGGCTGGGGGTACCGCTATCACATCCCACGCACGACCGCGCTGGCCGTGCGTGGTTCAAGTGGCGAGGCGGCCGCCATGCTCGCCGTGCTGGACACGCTGCCGCGTCCGTTCCGTTCGCTCGACTACGAATGCAGCTTGGCCCGGGCGTGGGTGGTCGCGAGCCAGGGCTCCGTTAGCGAGGCGATCACCGTCGTGCTGTCGGCGGCCGAAAGGGCTGCAGCTGCCGGGCAATTCGCGGCCGAAGTGGTCTGCCTGCAGACCGCCACCCAGTTCGGAGACCGCACGAGCGCACCCAGGTTGCATGAGCTCGAGTCGATCGTCGAAGGGCCGCGTGTCGGCCTGGCTGCCCGGTTCGCCGTCGCCCTGCGCGACGGCGACGCTGCTGAATTGTCTTCGGTGTCAGAGGAATTCGAGCGCATGGGCGACCTCGTTGCCGCCGTCGACGCGGCCGCCCACGCCGCCCTCGCGTATCGCGGCCAAGACCTGCGGGGATCGGCGTTGATTTGCTCGGCACGCGGCGATGCGCTGGCCGAACAATGCGGCGGCGCCAGCACTCCGGCGCTTCGTCGGGCCACTGAGCCCTTGCCGCTGACCGACCGCGAAGCAGAGATCGTGATGCTGATCGGTGAGTGGATTGTCCAACCGTGCGGTCGCGGAGCGACTGACCCTTTCCGTACGTACCGTCGAGAGCCACATCTACCGGGCCATGTTGAAGACCGGAACCAACAGCCGCGACGAACTCGCCGCACTGATACCCAGCCACGAGGGCGCGAACAGAGTGACATCGCCTCTGACGGCGCGCGGTCGGCCCCGGCGATGATTTCAGTATCGCCTTACTGAGTCGGCACCACGAAAACATATGCATGCTGCTCATGTGGCCGATGAACTCAGCCAACGCGAGCGGGCGCTACGCCGGCTGCCGTTACCGTATTCGCTGGCATTGAGACTGCGCGACGCCGGCGTCTCCGCCGACGTGATCTGCCAGTACGTCGACGTCGAGCAGGCCGCCCTGGATGGCGTGTACCGCATGGCCGAAGCGAAACTTGTTGCGGCGGAAAATGCAACAGACGATCGCTAGCACGGGCGCAAGTGAGGCGGCCGAGCGCACCACGTTGAGGTCGCGCCGCCGATTTGTCCGATTGTGGACGACAACAGACCGCATTCATCTGGGCGGCAATAAGCCGGGGCCCAAGATCGCGACTCGGTAGTACCGCGCCGAAACGGGGCGAAGTGCAGTAGCGCGCTACTGCGCTCGTCGCACCGCAGCTGAGTGACGATTCCCGGGGAGCAGGACACCCGGACGCCGTTGACCATCGCTGCGTGAGGAACAACAACAGACAGGAAACTGGCCAATGATCCGCATCACCCTCACCCTGACGGGCGCGCTGGCCGCGCTGGCCTTCTCCGCAGCTACGGCGCACGCCGACCCCGGCGGCGACGACCCCGGCGCACCCACGCCAATTGACACGGGGTTCAATTTCGTCAATGACGTCGGCCACCCATGGGTGGGCGGGACGATGTGGGACCAGGATTTCAGCGTGCTCAACGCCCCGGACGAGACGTTCGAGGGCGTGGTGCGCCAGGACTACACCCTCTGGCTCACCGCGAACGACCACATCGTCGTCGACCAGGACATCACCGGCAACGTCCCCGTCGGGGAGCAGTACAACGACTTCTTTATCACTCTGACGGCCGCCGCGACCGGCGCCAACTCTTTCGGCCTGGTCTACAACGACATCGGCGGCACCCCGGAGGCATTCTTCACCACGCCGTTCGGTGATATCAATTTCCCAACCGCGTTCGTTGAGGCGGTAGGCCCGAGCTTCTTCGAGCCCTCGCTCTATTTCGAGTCGCTACCAGCCGCGACAATGCCCGCCGCAGAGCTGCCTGGGCTGGCTGGCGACCTGTCCGCGATGCTAGCGGGGCTGTGGTGACGCCGGTACTGCAGCTCCAGGGCGTCGACAAGACGTACCGCAGGGGCGACGAGCAGGTGCACGTGCTCGTCGACTTCGACTTCACCTTGGACGCAGGCGAATTCGTCGTCGTGACTGGACCATCGGGAGCCGGCAAATCCACCCTCCTGCATATTGCCGGCGGGTTGGACGCACCGGACAACGGCACTGTGGCGGTGGCCGGCCAGGACGTGTGGTCGATGAGCACCGGCGCGCGCGCGGCGTTCCGGCGGCGCAACCTCGGATTCGTGTTCCAGTTCTTCAACTTGGTGCCAATGCTGACCGCAGTGGAGAACGTGTCGTTGCCGCTGGTTCTAGACGGTGTGCCTGCCCGATCAGCCGACGCACGCGCTGAGGAGCTACTGGAACGGGTCGAGCTCGGCGACCGCGCGCGGCACCGGCCGGCCGAACTGTCGGGCGGACAAATGCAGCGAGTGGCGGTGGCACGCGCGCTGGTGGCCCGGCCGTCCATCATCATCGCCGACGAGCCGACCGGAAACCTGGACAGCCATTCGTCGACCGAGGTCTTGGATCTCCTGCGGTCGCTTTCAGACGAAGACGGCGCGGCGGTAGTCATGGTGACACACGACCAGGCCGCGGCGAGCTACGGCTCCCGCGAGCTGCACCTAGTCGACGGGCGTGCCTACGAAGTCGACGCCGCCGTGCCCATCGCGGAGCGGTGATGCAACGGCTGCGCGTCGGATGGCTTTCTTTCCGGCGGATCCACCTCGCCGCGTTGATCGCCGACTGGCGACGGACGCTGCTCAGCGTGATCGGCGTCGCGCTCGGAGTGACGGTGGTCCTCGGAGTCCTGATACTCAAAGCCGAGCTCGCCCGCCCGTTCGATTCATTTGGCCCGTCGCTCACCGACGCCGCCGACATCGGGGTGGTCGAGGTTACCCCGAACGTAAGCGGCCGGTTGCCAATCGAGACAGTCAACCGGTTGCACGCCGAGGTCGCAGGGGCGGAGGCGGTCATCCCGGTCGTCGCCGCCTTGACGCCGGTGGACATTCCACGCGGCGGCACACACGGGTTCTTTCTGGTCGGCGGGTCGTGCCAGATCGAGCTGCTGGTGGGTTCGTTCAACTGCGAGCAGCGTGCCCGCGACGAGAAGGCCGCAGATGGCCCGGGCGTGCCGCTGGAGGTTCCGACGGTCATCGCACAGCGCCTCGGCCTTCAGCTCGGCGAGGAGCTGCGCATCCCCGGCGTGCCTCCAGGTGCGGCGCACCTGGGTTGGACGTTCCCCGAGTTCGACCGCGTCGCGGGCGTCAACGACGGTTACGTCCTGCTAGCCCCCTCCGTGGACATCGCCGCCAGCATGCTGTCGTCACCCGGTTATGCCACGGCCGCGTTCGTACTGCCGAGACCGGGCGCCGATATCCGGGCCGACATCGACCGGGTCATTGCTGGCGTCGCAACGGCGGGCCCACCCCGCCCGCAACAGCCGGCCCTGTTCGAGAACGCCACACAAAGCTTCAACCTGACCGCGCTGGCCGGCGTCCTGATCGGCCTCCTCATTGCCGTGAACACCATTCTGCTGGCGGTCGAGGACCGGCGAGCGGTGATGGGGACCCTCGGCGCGATCGGCGCCAAACCGGTCGCGTTGTTCGGCGGGATGCTCGGCGAAGGCGCCGTGGTCGGTCTCCTAGGGGGACTGTTGGGGGTCCCAAGCGGTTTCCTGCTCGGGACTTATCTGGTGGACACATTCGGGCAATCCATGTTGGCCGGATCCGGCGGCGCCATCACCGCGCACTTCACGCCGAACTTGATCGTGATCGGAGCGGCAGCGGGGATCGTCTGCGGAATCCTCGCGATGATCGGGCCGGCCGCCAGGTTGGTCCGCGACGGGCCGTTGGCGTCGATGGCGAGCGCCGGCGGAGTGCAGCGCGTCAGGACGATTCCGACGTGGCCGCTGATCGTTGGCGCGGGCTTGCTGGCGGGCGCCGTCGTCGTGTCGAAGATTTTCGAGCGCGGGTCGCTGCCGCTCAGCGCGGGCATCAACGGCATGACGGTGGGGTTGTGCGGGGTGGTGCTGGTGACGGTGTGGATCGCCCCGCGTGCTGCCGGGCTGTTGATCGAGTTGCTGACGATTGCGCGTCCCGCCGTCGGGCGCCTGCTGGGTGCCGATTTTCGGCGCTACACGTTGCTGTTTGCTATCTCCGCCGCGCTACTCGCCGAGGGCACCAGCTTGGCCATCGGCTCACATAGCATGCAACTGCTCGGCACCAGGCAGGTGGCAGCGCAGAAGGCCGACCGACTGCCCGCCGCGTTGTTGATTGCCGCCCAATCAGTGCTCGATCAGCGGGACGGCCAGCTTTCTGACGCCACGTTCAAGTTGGTGACTGGCGCCGCTGACGGGCGGAGCGTGTCTTCGCGCTGGCGATCGACGATCTCGTCGGGGACCTTGTCGCGCCTAGTCGTCGGCATCACGCCGGGCGATTGGTACAGCCAAGCGCTGTATGAGCCGACCGATGTCCGTGACAGGTTCTGGCAGGGATTGCGGGAAGGCGAGATTGGCCTGAGCGAGATTGCCGCCAGCCGGCTCGGAGTCGCCGCAGGCGGAACGGTCGAGCTGCCCACCGTCGAAGGGCCGAAGCAGTACCGGGTGGCCGGGATCTTTCATCCACGGATGATCAATGACACCGCAGTGGGCGACATCGTCCTGGTCTCCGAAAGATTGGCGCGTTCTGATTGGGCTGCCGTACGCGACCAGGTCGCGGTGGCCTATCCGTCTTCCGCCGACGCGACCGCCCACCGTAACGACTTCCTCAACCTCGGCGCCGGACTGTCGGTGTACGACAACGAACAGTGGGGCTCGGAGGCCACAACCGGAATCACCCGTTTCCTTGAGCCGTTCACGATCGCGGGGTACGTGGTGATGACAGCCGCCGGCTTAAGCCTGCTGAACGTGTTCGTGCTGGGACTCGTGCAACGCAAGCGTGAGCGAGCCGTGTTGCGGGCGATCGGGGTGACCTCCGGGCAAGAACAGGCCGTGATCATCGCTAACGCGGGCCTGCTCGGCTTGCTGGTCGCTGGCCTCGCTGTGCTTGGGGGCGTGGGCCTTACGTACCTATGGTCGCTGGGCTCACCCGTGTACTACGGCATCAAGATCGACTGGGATGTGCTGGCGCTGCCGCTGCGAACCGGAGTGACCGTTGTGTTCGTGCTCGTCCTAGCCGCCGCGGTGTATCCCGTGATCCATTCGCGACGGTTGGAAACCGCGGAGGTGCTGCGAGCCAGTTGACGCGCTGTAACTTTCCTGTGCTCGGCGTCTCACCTATTTCCGGATTGAGACGCAGCCGTCAGCCGTGGATCTCACGGTGCAATCGCGGAATGTCGTCGCCTGCGCGCCGAAACCGGTGCATGTGTTCCCGAGTCGCGGAGCTCGACGTGGCCTCGAATTCCTTGGGCGGCAATGCCATCTGAAAGACCAGTCCACGGCCATCGGCCCCATCCACCAGGGCACCGAGTCCCGCAACGGGCAATTTCATCAACGGCGTGCAGTAGGACGTGAAGGTGTCTTCGAATTGGATGCGGTAAACGCCGAAGCCGCTCCAGTTCGAGACAAGCGGGTTCCACTGGGCCGGATTGAAGGCAGTGGATACACAGCGGGCGGCCCGCCATGCACCGGCAGCGTCCAGGAACTGTTGGTTAGTGCGCATGTCGCAGTGTTCGTCGGCAAAGTGGTCCACGTTGTGGCGGATGCGTTCGGCAATCGAACTTGCAGCCTCTCCGCGTCGCAGGTCGAGGTTCAGCGTCGTCATGATATTGCCGATAAGCATCGGATCGAGGCCACAACGATTCCGCGCATCCACGGCGATCGCGAGGGTGCGACCATCCACCGCGGGATCCGCCTTCATGAGCGCTTCGGAAACATGCGCGCACACAACGTCGTTCGCAGACAAGCGCATCCGGTTTCCGTAGGCGTCGCGCATGCGGGCGATTTCGTCTTCTCCGAAGTAGAGACTCAGAGTTCGCTGCTTTCGCGCATCCTTTGCCAGGTACAGCGCGCTACGTGCAATTTCTGCGAGCCCGAGGCAACGCACCCCGGGCTCCCGAGCGCCATCGGCAGGGAGATGCTGGTCGAGGTATGCAGCGCGGTCTTCGACGATCAACGGCTCAGCGAGTGGCTTGTCGGCAGCGGCGGCAGCCCACGCGTTGATGAAGTGCATCGACGTCTGCATGTCGCCGATCGCGTGGTGCCATGAGAAACCGATCGCGGTCGCGTCGTCCGCGAGCTGCGTGACACGTACCTTGCACAGCGGGCCCCATCCCCATCGAGCCGTGGCGCCATTCACCGGGTCGATGAGCCATAGTCCGCTGTCCTGCGACGCCGAACGGATCGCCTCACGGAGTGTGCGGCCGGACGACACAGACGTGAAGGGCACACCGTGGCCCTCACATCGGATTCTCATCGTGCCGTCGACCAGGGCCATTCGCCCCGCGAAGATCGGAAGATTCGTGAGCGCCTGCGCAAATGCACGAGTGAGCGCCGTCGTGTCGAGTTGCCGCTCGAAGAAGAAGACAATGTGGACCGCCAAGTTCGCGACAATGGCGTCACCGACATTGCAGCGGACTTCGAGCCGTTGTGGGTGCAATGGTCCGATCAGCTGGCTCGACACAATGGTCTACGTTCGCCGGTTCACTACTACGCGGCCGCCGAGTTTCGGAGAATGGGCCACTCCCCGGAAATGCGACTTCTCATCGGCCGCGGCATCGGTCTGAATGCGGAAATTCTGCAGCACCGTCCGCAGCACGACATCCATTTCGACGATCGCGAAATCAGCGCCGATGCAACGCCGTGCTCCGCCACCGAACGCCAGCCATGCTGGTGCCGTCGGCCTGGTGCCGCGGAAGCGATACGGATCGAATCGTTCGGGGTGAGGGAAGATTTCCGGATCCTCGTGCAGATCGGCAATGCGCACGAACACCGTGCGGTCATGCGGAATCCGCCACCCGCCGAGGTCGAAGTTGGGCGCTCTGACCCGGCGGCCAATCGAATCGATGACTGTGCGTACTCGCAGTACCTCAAAAATTGTGGCTCGGCGGAGGTCGCTGCCCCCCTCATCGACCTCTCGGACCAGTTCGGCCAGCACGTCTGGGTGGCGCCGCAACCGCTCGAACGCCCAGCTCAGCGCTGTTCCCGTGGTTTCGTGGCCCGCACCGATGAGGGTCAACAGTTCGTCGCAGATATCCAGCCGCGACATCTCCGTTCCGTCGTCGTGTCTGGTGCGCAGTAACAATGCCAGGATGTCTGCCCGCTCGCCGAGACGCGGATCGTCTTCGGCCCTGTCGATCAGCGTGAATACGATCCGGTCGAGTGCCTTGCGGACCTCGTCCAGCTTGCCCCACGGGCCGTGGCGTCCGGTCCAGCGTGGTGGCGCTGGCACAAATGCCATGAGCTGTCCGAGTTTCATGTAGGACGGCACGATCTCACATAATTCCTCGAGTTCCTCCCCATCGGCACCGAAGAGGATCCGCAACATTACGTTCAATGTGATCCTGTTCATCGGTTCGAGAATCCGGAATTCTTCATTCTCCGGCCAATTCGCGCTTTCACGCAGTGTCTCGTCCACGGTGATCGTCTCGTAATCTTCGAGGCTCTGACCGTGAAAGGCCGGGGCGAGCAGCCGGCGCCGATCGCGATGTCGGCTGCCGTCCAGCGCAAATATCGACCCGGGCCCGAACCAATTTCCGACATTCGGCTGCACATTGATCAGCTCTTCGGTGCTCGCGGTGCACACCGACCTCACCAGAGCCGCGTCGGAAACGACGACTGATCGGCCAAAGAATGGGACGTTGATCTCGAAGATGTGTCCGTGCCGATTGATCCATTTCCGCATCGCCTTGCGTTGAAAGAAAGCGAATCCAACAGCCTGCACGAGCTTGGGTAAGCGCACTCGCGGCGGGTTCAACCTGTTCGGCGTCGACGTCTCGCACGGATCGGCCACGGCCGGATGGGTCATGCGGTGCTCCAAACTGCGATGTTCCTCGATGAGTGCGAGCGCGCGGATCGCATCACCGAGCCACGTGCCAAGGGAATCGTCGCTTCCGTGCGGTGGGACGATCTCGGTAGTGCACTACTGCAATCTCGCCCAGCCTCGGCGCGGTACTACCTAGATGCGGTCTCGGGCTCCCGCTTCTTCATGTCAGCAAGATGTCAGCACGACCCACATGGCCCGCGACAGCCGCGAGAGGGTGAGTATCGGCGAAGTTCTGGCGCGCGTCACGGTTGTCGACCACGCCATCGCGACCCGTTAGGAGGGCCAAAACATCCGCGGAATCGTCAAATTGCCGACTATTCCCCACCCTCGATCATTGCCTCGGCCCAGGCGATGTGTCCTTCGAAGCCAAGCGATTCCGCCATCGCGCGATAGCGACTCACCAAGTCTCGGTAGGCAACATTGTCGCCGCGGGCCCGAGCTAGCAGCGCGCGCAGCCGCAGCAGGGTGATCTCGCGTATCGCCGAACCGTCGTCTGCCGGCAGGTTCGCCAACCGGTCGAACGCCTGTTGGGCTTCGGCCAGGTCGCCCTCTTCGCCACGGTCCAGCAGCGTCTCCACCAGAAGGCCGGTGCCCAGAACGGCATACCCGAGCCGTCCTGCCTGGTGCAGCTCGTCGACGGCTGTGAGCAGCACCGGTATGGCAGCATCGCGGTCGCCGCGCCTGGCCCTTTCCCGGGCGGCCAACAACTCGGTGACCGGGACCAGGGAGGGCATACGCTCGCGCTGCCACTCGCGGGCCTGCACCATGATCTCCAGCCCGCGGTGACGGTCGGTCGGGGTGTCCCGACTCAGCAGCGCGGCACCCAACGTGTACTCGGCGAAGATCAGTGCGATATCGCTGCTGGCCCTTTGGGCGGTCTGCACCGCGTCCTCGATCGTGCGCAGCGCGGGGTCATCGGCCCGAAGCACGCCGTACAGTATCGCCCCGTAGGTCCAGGTGACGACAACGCCGAGGGTTGCCGGGTCGCTGTTTCGGGCCATCGCGACGGCGTCGTCGACGTCCTGCCGCCACCCGGGACGGCCCAGCCACCACCGAGCAACGCCGCGAAATGCCACCGCGATCGCCAGCGGTGATCCCAGACCGAAGCCGGCGCCCTTGGCGGGGTCGCCGGCGGCCAGGTCGATGATGGTCTGCGACCACCGCAAGATCTCGCCGAATTCGCCGACACTGAACCAGTTGGCGAACGCTACGAACGCCAACCCGATGGTCAAGGTGGGATCACCGATCGACTCGAGCAGCGCCATCTGTTCGGATGCCAGCCGCGAGCCATCCGAACGCCCAGCGAACAGGAGCTCGGTGGCCAGCCCGCTCATGCCGATGGCCAGCGAGACCTCGTCCCCGGCCGCGATGCACAACTCCCGCAACTCCGCGAAGCGGCCCCGGCTTTCGTGGACTGCTCGGCCTTGCCAGTCGGTGGCACATAGCATGGTGCGGGGGGCGATGCGCATCGACAATTGGCCGGGGTCGTCGGCCGGCAGTGCGTCGGCGATGCGGCGTGCCCGCTCCCAGCTGACCCGGGCAGCGGCGATGTCACGGTTGGTTGACCATGCGCCGGCGCGCATGCGCCAGCCATACGCCGCGTGCAGCTCGCCGGCGGCCTGCAGATGTTCGGCGATCAGCGCCGCGTTCTCCTCCACCGACTCCGGGTGAGACTCTTGGATCGCGGCGGCCAGGCGCCGGTGCCATTCGGCGCGATCGGATTTCAGCTGCGATTCGTAGGCCACCGCGCGAATCAGCGCGTGGCGGAAGGCGTACTCGGCGCTCGGGGTGAACCGCACCTGATCGATCAGCTCCGCGCTGAGCAGCTCATCGAACACCGCATCGATGCCGAGCGCGGCCAGTAGCTCGGCTTCGAAGCGAGCTCCGATCACCGACGCCGCGGTCAACGTCCGCTTGGCAGGCGTGTCCAGGCGGTCGATGCGCGCCTCGATGGCCGCCTGCACGGTGGCCGGCACGCTCAGCTCGGCGACATCCGCGCGGCAGACGTAGCCACCGCGCTCACCGGCCAGCACCCCGCGCTGCACCAATTCCCGCACCATCTCCTCGGCGAAAAACGGGTTTCCGGCGGCCCGATCGGCGATGATCGCCGCCAGCTCGGCCACCGAGGGATCCGAACCCAGCAGCTCACGGATCAGCGCCGCGGTGTCCGAATCACCCAGTGGGGCAAGCGCGATCGTCTGGGCGCCGTGCACCCGCGTCAGCGCTCCCTCGTACTCGGGGCGGGAGGTGATCAGCACCATCGACGGGGTGTGTGGTATGACGGTGAGGAAGTCGGCCAGCATCGACTCGCTGACCGCGTCGATCCACTGGGCATCCTCGATGATGAACAGCGCGGGTTCAGTGCGCGCCAGCGACGCGGCGTTGATCAGTGTGGTCAACCGGCGCCGCCGCGCATCCGGGTCGATCTGGGGCAGCGGCACATCGGGGTCGGCGATGCCGAGCAAATCATCAAGCAGCAGCAGATCCTGCGGGTCGGCATCCGGGACTTGTTCCCGCACCCGAGCGCGGGCGGCGTCGCCGTCCAGGTCAGCCACACCGAGGGCTGCTCGCAGCAGCTGGGCCACCACACGGAAGGGAATGTCACCGGCGTGGGACTCGCAGAAGGCCCAAAACACCTCGACGCCGCGACCGGCCGCCAAGGCCGCCGTCTCCCGGGCCGTCCGGCTCTTGCCGATGCCCGGCGGTCCCACCACAGTCACGACACCACCGCGGCCACCAATCATGCGGTCCACCATGGCGTCGAGGGCCGCCATCTCCCAGCGCCGGCCGATCAGGCTCGCCTCGGCGCGCCCGACCGGCCCATCCCGGGGGCCGATCCCCATCAGCCGGCGCGCGCACACCGGTTCGTCTCTGCCCTTGATGCGCACCCACTCCGGGTCCGCCAGCATCACGGTGTGCTCAACTAGCCGCGCGGTCGACTCCGACAGCATCGCCCCGCCCGGGGGCGCTACTGATTCCATCCGCTGGGCAAACCCGACCTGCTCACCGATGGCTTTGTAGCCCAGCGACCCCGAACCGAACTCACCGGCGATCACCCGACCCGAATTCAGGCCCACCCGCAACCGCAGCGCCACGCCATCGCGGCGCTGTACTTCGGCCGCCAACCGGGTCGCCTCCTCCTGGATGGCCAATGCGGCCAGACACGCCCGAAATGCGTGATCCTCCAACGCAACCGGGGCCCCGAACAGCGCCATCACCCCGTCGCCGGTGTACTCCACGCTCCCGCCGCCGTAGCGCTGCACCACCGCCGCGGACCGTTCCACCAGCTCGGTCATGATCTCGCGCAACCGCTCGATATCCACGGCTGCCGCGATGTCCATCGACCGCACCACGTCGGCGAACAGCACCGTCACCTGCTTGTACTTCGCGGTGTCACCCGAAACCGTAGTTGGCGCACCGCACTCGTCACAGAACTTGGCGTTTTCCCGCAGCCCAGTGCCGCATGACCCGCACGTCACGCTCTCCGTCACCCGAGCACCGCCGATCCAGGAGTCTCGACTATTACAACTGCGAACAATAGGGCGTTCAACAGCAAAGAACAGCGCTATTCGCCGTCTAGACCTTCACGCGACACGCTCCGCATGTTCGCGCTAAACCCAAAACCTCGCCTGAAACCTCGCTTCGTATTTGACAGTGCGTCAATAGGATTGGGGATATCGGCACCTGAAACCCACTTTCAATCGAGCGCAGATAAGCGCACAATGGTGTCGGCGGATTTCTCACCGAATTTTCACTCCTGAGACTCGGGACAGTCGTCTTTATGAGTTCTACGCCCTTGAGCCAGGACCTGAACGGGTTCGCCATCGAGTTCTGACCGTGATCGTGGAGTGCCGCCGGCCGGTCTTCGATCGCATCGCCCCGGCCGGCAGTCCGGGTCGGCTGGCGGCAATGACCCCCCTCGACCGGCGGAAGGGAAACGCATGCAACGGCTCAGCGGGCTGGATGCCAGCTTCTTGTATTTGGAAACGCCCTCACAGCCGTTGCACGTCTGCGCGATCTTGGAGTTGGACGCCGCGACAGTGCCCGGCGGGTACAGCTTCGCTCGGCTGCGCGAAGAGCTGGGCGTGCGGATCAAGTCGATCCCGGAGTTTCGGCAGAGGTTGGCCGACAGCCGGCTGAATCTGGACCATCCGGTGTGGGTGGAGGACCACAGTTTCGATCTGGACCGGCATCTGCACCGCATCGGGCTGCCGGCGCCCGGCGGGCGCGTCGAGCTGTCGGAGACCTGCGGGCGCATCGCCTCCCTGCCCCTTGATCGCGGCCAGCCCCTGTGGGAGATGTGGGTGATTGAGGGGATCGCTGGCACCGACGCCCGGGCGGGTGGGCGGCTGGCGGTGATGACCAAGGTGCATCACGCCAGCGTGGACGGGGTGGGCGGTGCGAACCTGCTGTCGCAGCTGTGCGGCACCGAACCGGACACGCCGGCGCCGAAGGCGGTGGACGGGCCGGGGGACACCGACTCGGTGGGAATGGCGGTGCGGGGCCTGGCGAAGTTCGTTGCCCGGCCACTGCAGCTGGCCACGGTGGTGCCGATGACGGCGTCAACGATCGTCGACACCGTGCGCCGGGGGCGCAGCGGGCGGGCCATGGCGGCGCCGTTCCGGGCGCCGCGCACCCCGTTCAACGACTCCATCACTCGCCGGCGCAACATCGCCTACGCCCGCCTGGAGTTCGACGACATCAAGACGATCAAGAACAGGTTCAATGTCACGGTCAACGATGTGGTGATGGCACTGTGCGCCGGGGTGCTGCGCAAGTTCTTGCTCGATCGCGGTCAGCTGCCCGACACCTCGCTGGTGGCCACGGTGCCGGTGTCGGTGCATCAAAAGTCCGACCGGCCAGGCCGCAACCAGTTGACGGCGTTGTTCTCCCGCCTGCAGACTCAGATCGCCGACCCGGCCGACCGGCTGCGCGCCATCGCGCACGCCAATGGGGTGGCCAAGGAGCACAGCGCGGCGATCGGGGCGACGCTGTTGCTGGACTGGGCGCAGTTTGCAGGGCGGGCGCTGTTGGCTCCGGCGGTGGGACTCTTCGCCAGTACGGTGCTGACCCGCCGACCGGTGCACAACCTGGTCATCTCCAACGTGCCGGGACCGCAGGTGCCGTTGTACTTTCTGGGCTGCCAGGTCAAGGCGATGTACCCGCTTGGACCGATCTTCTACGGCACCGGCCTCAACATCACGGTGATGTCGCTGACCGGCAAGCTTGACGTCGGGATCAACTCATGCTGGGAACTGGTGCCCGACGTATGGGACCTGGCCGACGACTTCGAGGTCGCCCTGCAGGAATTGCTCACCGCCGCCGCGTGATCCGCCCGCGTACCAGATCGATGAATTAGATGGCCACTCTTGACGGCACGATTCGACGCTTCAGCGTGCAGAGCGACGCGCGATCTTCGCCGCGGTGGCTCGCAATCGCGCGGCGATGCGCGGGGTGAATATTGGCATCGTCACCTCCTCGCGAAGCCGGGTCAGTTTAGAGGTCTTGATTCGCCATCGGCCGTCGATCTTTTCGTAGGTCTCGTGGTAGTGGCCGTAGCCGTGCAGGGTCAAGGCCGACACCAGGCGGACGACGTCGTTGAGTGCCCAGATGCCCCGAGCCGTGGTCGCTGAGGTCAGTTCGATTTCGGGACCGTGCACTTGATGGACAGTCGCTTGAGAAGGCTTGCCGATCGTGTTGCGGGTGTAGGCCAGGAATTCGTCCACGCCGACGATCAGGGTGCCTCCCGCTTCTGTTGTGTCGCCGACGAAGTCGTCGGTGAAGAGATCGCGCCATCGATCCCAGTCTTTGGTGTCGAGATACCGGCAGTAACGCGCCTTCAACTGCTTGATCGACTCGATGTCCATGAGCGCGGTGTCATCGTTCATCGCATACCTCTTTGTTTGTTACAACGCCGGTGATCATCGTTAGACAGGCATCGTCTCGATGATCTTCAGGTTCCGGCGCACAGCGTACGGCTACGCTGAGCGAATGCTCAGCGCGATCGCACCGGCTCCCCGAATGACCACGAGCGTCGCACGGACCGTCAACCGATGAAGGTCCAGCCGGCCGCGTTTCTGCGCACCACGCTGCCGCTCGCCATCGACCTGCTCGATCAGTACGACTCCGGGAGATATCACTCCATCTGGCTACCGGACCATATGGTCAGTTTCTGGCCGGATTCGATCTGGGCACCCGAGTTCACCGATCTCGCCACGGCGTCACCATCGCCGCACCGGCACCTCGACGGTATGGCCGTCGCCGCGGCGGCCGCCGTCCTCACGACGACGACACCCATCGCCACGACCGTCGTCGACACGGTCCGCAGACACCCAGCGATGCTCGCGCAGACAGCGCTGACCCTTGATCACCTTTCGAAGGGCCGCTTCATCCTCGGCCTCGGCTCCGGTGAGCTCGAAAACACCGTGCCCTACGGGTTCGATTTCGCGAAGCCAGTCGGCCGGTTCGAGGAGTCGGTCAGAGTCATCAAGCTGCTCTGGGGCAGCGACGGACCAGTGGACTTCGAGGGTGACTTCTATCGTCTCGAGCACGCGCGGCTGGACACCGAGGCCTACGAAGGCAGGGTCCCGCCGATCTGGATCGGTGCGGCCGGGCCTCGCATGCTGCGCATCGCCGGGAGGCACGCCGACGGGTGGTGGCCTGCGGGTGCGTTCACACCGGAGGACTACGCCGCCAAACTCGCGGTCGTCCGCGAGGCGGCCGAGCGGGCCGGCCGCGACCCCATGGCGATCGTCCCCGCGATCACACAGATGTGCTTGATCGGCGAGGACGACGAGATCCAGTCGATGCTCGAGGCTCCGCTGGTCAAGTCCATCATCCTGATGCTCACCGCCGAGGACCTCCGCACATTTGGCTACGAGCACCCGATGGGCGCAGGCTGGCGCGGGACCATGGACTTCAACCCGGTCAAGCTCTCACGTGAGAAGATCATAAAGTTCTGCAAAGACGTTGATACGCAGGCGATTCGCGACATCATCCCCTGCGGCACGCCCAAGCAGGTGGCGCAGCGGATGAAGGGCTTCTGCGACGCGGGTCTGCGGGTTTTCAAGTTGATGGAGTACGGCAGCATGGGTGGACTCGCATTCAGCGCCGGCTCGGCCGCCAAGGTCCGCGAGACCGAGGACGAACTGCTCACCCTGGTCGGTGGCAAATGACCACGACTGCAACCGAAAACACGCTCGACGCGCAGGCGATGCTGGCTCGCGCGCAGGCCGAGACGGGACTGTACGACTGGAGCGACGCCACCTTGCCCAAGCGCTTCGGGCTGGCAGTCGATCAGCTCAACGCGGCGACGATGGATGCAGACGGTCGTCGACAGGCGGCGCAAGTCTGCCACTGGCTCCTCACCTCGCGACTTGAGTTCTTCGAGGACCGTAACCGCTATCCGATCGCCGATGAGGTGATTGAGCGGCCGATGTTCGTGACGGGCGAACCGCGGACGGGAACCACGCTCATGCACGCTTTGATGTCAGTCGACCCCGAGGCCCGCGCCCTGAGGTTTTGGGAGGTCATGTATCCGTCACCACCACCGGGTGTCGCCGGCACTGACGATCCGCGCCGAGTTCGCGCCGACAAGGATTGGCATGAGATCAACGCCAAGCTGCCGAAATGGCTGCATTCGCATCCCTACAACGACATGCTCGGCGACGGCTTGCCTGAGGACGAACGCACCTGGGCCTTCGATTTCCGGGTGATGACGCCGACCGCCTGGTGGCGGGTGCCGATCGAATCAGTGACTCAGGGCTTGCCGACCGACGCCGCGGCACAATACCGAATTCACAAGGCTATGTTGCAGCAGCTCCAGTACGGCAGGCCCGAGAAATACTGGGTGCTCAAGGGATTCCATGGCTTCCGGCTCAAGGAGTTCTTCGAGGCCTATCCCGACGCCACACTCGTGTGGTTGCACCGCGATCCCGTACAGGTGGCGGCATCGCGCACCATGATGATGGCCGACATCATGGACGGCATCGTCGGTCCGATCGATCTGAAGGTCGAGGCGAAGAAGCATCTGGAGATGACGCGAGCGGGCATCGCCAACACCATGACCAACCCCATGGTTGACGACCCGCGCATCCACCACGTCCGTTACCGGGACTTCGTATCTGACCAGATCGCAACCGTGCGCGGCTACTACGATTTCGCCGAGCGGCAGCTGACCCCTCGGACCGAGGCCGCGATGCGTGACTACCTCGCGAACAACAAGGGTGACCGCTACGGCAAGTTCCGCTATTCGACGTCGTTGCTCACCGACATCGGTGAGGACATCAACGCCCTAAACGAGGAGTTCAGACCGTTCCGCGAACGGTTCGGCGTCGAGATCGAGACAAGAGCCTAGGAATGCATCCGCGCGTCGGCCTGCACCAGGTTGCATTCCTCGACGAGAGCACCCCGGCGTTCCTCGACCATTGCCGCCGGATTGGAGTGCAGCACACGACGCTTGTGACTGCTTCGCTGATGCGGGCAGGCGCGCTAGGCGAGGCTCGGCAGGCACTGGCTGTCGGCGCGCCGCAAGTGGAAGCGGTGAATCATCAGTTCGCCGTCTATCCCGACCTGGATAACGACCGTGGCGAGGCGACCGAGAAGCTGCTGCAGGCCATCGACATCGCCGCGGCGCTGGGGGCTAGCTCGGTCTATTTGCAAACGGGCGGCCGCGGATATTTGACGTGGGAGCAAGCCGCCGAACGCTTCACCGCGCTCATCGCGCCATGCACGGCGGCAGCTGCGGACCAGGGGGTTCGTGTGCTCGTCGAGAACGCCTCGTCGTTCAATGCCGACATCCACATTGCCCACACGCTCGCCGATACCATCACCCTCGCAGAACTCGCCGGCATTGGTCTCTGCATCGAATGGCACGCCTGTTGGATGGAGGCTGGCTTGAAGGCGCTTCTGCGGCAAGCGATTCCGATGACGGGTCTCATGCAGGTCAGCGACTACGTGCTTGGCGACAGAACCGCACCCTGTCGCGCGGTACCCGGCGACGGGGTGATCCCGCTCGACCGAATACTGGGCGACGTGCTCGAGGCCGGGTACGAAGGCGTCTTCGACATCGAGTTGGTCGGTCCGCGCATCGCTGCAGAAGGGGCGCGCGCCGCTACCCAACGCGCGGCGCAAAGGGTATCGGAAATCCTCACCAGGCTGGGAGCCTGAACCGATGGCCTATGGCGACGGGCCCAGCGACGAGAAGCTTCGCAACGCGTGGCACCGTTTCTGCGACCAGCTCAGGTCCGCGGGCGAGGATGTGTTCAAAGACGCCAACCCGGGCAGTCCGATCCTGCGGGCCGACGCGTTCCGATTTCTCACCCAGAATCTGGGGCAGGCGTTCGACCTGGCGCTGGAGACCAAGGATCCGGCCTTCCCGCAGCTCCATCCCTTCTGCACACCGACGCGCAAGTTGGGTGGTGACGTCGCCGACTTCACCTATCGCCAAGCGTGGATCGACGGCGATCACGCCTACCGGATCACCGGGAACTGTGGCACCGCGCGGTGGCTCAACGTGACGGTGCAGGGCCCGCGCCCTGATCGCATCCCCGGCACCGACTGGCCGAGTTTGCACGAGCCCTTCGGTGACATTCCGGAGACCAACATCTTCGGTCAACAGATCGCCACCGAAGCCGACGGCAGTTTCGAGCTGTTCGTCGGGGGAGAGGTGCGCGCCGAGAACTGGCTGCCGACGACGCCCGGTTCGCGGAAGTTGTTCATCCGCGAGGCATTCGACGCGTGGTTCGAGACGCCGACCACCCTGTCGATCGAGCGGATCGGCATGGACGGTCCACGGCCGATACCGACGCCGGAGCGGATCATCGAGGCGATGGAGTGGGCCGGGGAATTCCTCACCGGCGCGATGCACGACTGGCCCGAGCATTCGTGGAATTACTCCCACGGCGTGTGCGACCCCGCCTTCACGAACCAGTTCCCGCCCGAGCGGACCGCCAACACCGACGACGACGCCAAGCGCGGGCGGCTGGCGGCGCACATGATCTGGGAATTGAAGCCGAACGAGGCGCTGATCGTCGAGATGGATAACCACGACGGCTTCTGGATCTTCGGGATGGGCAATGTCTTCGCCGCCAGCATGGACTTCCTGTACCGCCCGGTGAGCTACACCCCCGCACGCACCAAGGTGGACAGCGACGACGTGGTGCGCCTGGTGATCGCGCATGACGATCCTGGCGTGCACAACTGGCTTGACACTCAAGGCTTTTCGAACGGCAACCTTACGTATCGCAATCTGATGAGCCAGAACCCCGCTCGATTCCGCACCCGGTTGGTGAAGCGGTCAGAACTGCTCGACGTGCTTCCTTCCGACACCGCCATGGTGTCCGAGGGCGAGCGTGTGAAGCAGATGCTCGATCGCTATCACAGCATCAAACTGCGCTACGGCATCTGACGGTGCTCCGACTGACATGCGCTTAGGCTCATATTCCGCAATCTGTAGCCCCGGTTCGAGCCGCCTGGCTAGCATCCGACGTGGCGCACCAATAGGCGCTCATCGGGAGGTCTCGCCGTGCCGAACCAGTTGCATCACGTGGTCATGCTCAGCCATTCAGCGACGAGGTTCATCGGATTCCTCATCGACGTCGTCGGCATGGAGGTGCAACACAGTTTTCGGGTTCCGGGGGAGATACTCGAGACGACCCTTGGGTGGCCACCGTCTGAGGGGGCGGACGTCACGATCCTGGGCAGTGGCGTGGCGGGGCTCGTCGAAGTTCTCGACGTTCCCGAACAGCTACGCACAGCCGCACCCGAAGGACTTGCCGCATTGTCCTTTCTGGCCGACGACTACGGCACCATGCAGGATAAAGCGCGCCAATTCACTGACGACGTCACCGTTCTCGACACGGGGGTGCCTGGCGTTGACCTGTTCATCTGCACCATGGGCGGCGTGCCGATGGAGTTCATGGGCAGTTACGAAGCTGAAGCCATGGAGGCGTCCGTCGCCGATGGATAACGCTACGAAAGGAGTTGCGATGCATGACTTGTCAGGGCGAAGGATTCTCGTCACCGGCGCGAGCGGCGTGGTGGCTTTCCCGGTCGCCAAAGAACTGGCGAAGACAAATGAGGTGTACGCGGTGGCTCGGTTCTCCGATCCCGCACAGAAGCGGATGCTGGAGGAGGCGGGCGCACACCCGATCGCCTTCGATCTCGCCGATCCCGACCTGTCGCCGCTGCCGAAATCAGTTGATGTGGTGATCAATTACGCCGTTCTGCCGCCGCAGAAGAACGCCTATGAAGTCAATGCGGGCGCCGCTGGGCGCCTGGCCAGACGCTACCGGGACTGCGAAGCTTTCGTGCACGGCAGCACCGGTTCGCTCTACGAGTACCAGGGCGAGCGGCCCCTGCGCGAGGACGATCCCTACGGCCTGCACTCCTCCGCCGAGAACTATGCCGCGAGCAAGATCGCGGCCGAATTCCTTCTCAAACATCTCAGCGTGGATTACGAGCTCCCGGTGGTGTTGGTGCGGATCTTCTCCTTTTACGGCCCGCGGGGTGGGGGAGTCACGCAACGCATCGACCAGATGATCCGGGATCAACCGGTGAGCGTCTATCCCGGCGTGCGAAATGTTCATACTCCGCTGTACGAAGATGATTACGTCGAAAAGACCATTGCTGCAGCGGGTATCGCCAAGGTTGGCGCTGAGATCGTCAACGTCGGCGGGACGGAAGCCGTGACGACGCAGGAGTACTGCCAGATGGCGGGCGAGATACTCGGCAAGGAGCCGGTATTCGTCGAGAACAGCAAGGCCTGGCCGATCTGGGCCGACACGGCCAAAATGGTGGAGTTGCTGGGTCCGAACAAGGTGTCGGTTCGCGAAGGCGTGCGGCGGACGATCGAAGCCGCGAAGGACAGGCTGCATACCTCCCACCACGTCATCGGCGAACCGGCGAAGGTCAAGGCGGCCCGATGATTACCTTCATCGCTCACCTGCGGGTGCGTCCAGAGAACGCGCAGGCGTTCGAAGATCTGATGACCGATGTCACCGCAATGACGCTTGAGAACGAGCCCGGGGTTGCCTATTACGGCTTCGCCAAGAGCGTCGAAGAGGCCGACACCTACGTGGTCGTCGAGGTGTATCGGGATCAAGCAGCTTGCGTCGCACACGGGAATACCGCCTGGGTACGAGAGTCGGTTCCCAAGTCGCTGCTTCTGACCGAGGGAATGCCCCAACTCGTGCAATACGTCAGCCCAGGCGCGGAACCGGTGGTCTCGCGGTTCGAGGAGATGACATGAGCCAAGTCAACGGCATGACGGATGTCGAGATGCTGGTCGAACTTCAGGCGATCTGCCGGCTCAAAGCCCGACGAGATCATGCGGTCGACCAGAAGGACTGGGCGACCTATGCCGAGTTGCATACCGACGACTACGTCGCGATGTCGATCTCCAGCGAACCCATCATTGGCGGAAAGGCCGCAGCAGAAGCACTTTCAGTTCATCTGGCAAACGTAACCACCGTGCATCACAGTCATACGCCCGTGATCGATTTTCAAGACTGCGACAACGCGACTGGTGTGTGGGCCATGGAGGACAACCTGTTTTGGATGCGAAACGGTGAGAAGCAGTGGCTGCGCGGGTTCGGCTTCTATCACGAGAGCTACGTCCGCGGTGAGGATGGCCGATGGCGCTTCAGCTATCGAAAACTCCAACGCACGCATGTCGAGACGTCGCCCGGAGCCGCCATCATGGCGGCGGATTTCTCGGGTGAGAACCTGTTGGTCGGCGTCGGATAGGCCGCTTCGATGGCACCGGACACGGCCGAGAGAAGCCTGGCCACGGTTCGCCGGTTCATGGCGGCGACCGGCGCGGAGCGCCGAAACGAGCGACGCGGCTTGTTGCATGACGATTTCGTTGTTTACGAAGCCGGAGGTCTACCGTTCAGCGGCGACTATCACGGGTCGCAGGGCTTCTTCGAGCTTCTGAACAGGATGAACGACGTGCTGGAGCTCACCGCGGGTCCGATCACCACCGATCCGCTGGGGGACAACGCCGTCGCCGCGCGCTTCCGGCTCACATTCATTTCGCGGGCCTCCGGCAAAAGCGTCGAGATGGGACTTGTCGAGATCTACACGGTGCGGGACGGGCGAATCGTGGAGCTCGACGTGTACTACAAGGACCCGGCGGCGGTCGCTGGACTGCTGGCGACTTGACCTGTCCGCCCTGGTGAGCCGTGGGCGCGAGAGGCGTTGATGCCATCAACACTGTTGGTGTCACCGCAGGTCGCCTCACGTCGTTTCGCGTGCTTTCGCGCACTGGATCTGAGCTTTTCCGCATTTCACGCCGTTTTATGCGCTGGGTTCGATTCCCGGCAGCTCCACAACAGAAAGCGCTGGTCAAGACATAGAAGTCTTGGCCAGCTTCTTTTATCGACGTCGCATCCCCCGGGGTGACTAGGCCGACAGCTCCAACGGCCCCCGGGCTTAAGGCACCGCACGCGGGTGCGAAGTGGATCGGCGGTTTCGCCGCAGTCTTCCCGGCAAAACACGATTGCCGACGACGGCCTATTTGTCTGTGTTTTCAGCGCGGGTCCGCACCACTTCAGCGTGCTAATCTCACCGAGAGCACGGTTCAGTATCGCCATAGTAGAACGTAGTGGTCGGCTAGATAGACCTTTATGGGCGTTGCCGGAATGGAGCACGTGAAACAACGTGTCGGAGATCCGGCGTCGGCCGTCAGAAAGAGAACGTCATAAGCGTGAAGGAAGTGATGACTGATCTAGTGGGTGGAAGCCGCCCGCGCACCTACGAGCGTGATGGCCTGACGTTGGGGTACTCCGTGGTGGGCGATGGTGAGCCCATCCTGTTCGTGCACGGTGCGACCGCCACCGGGGAGTTCGAGTGGGGCCCGCTCGCGGCCAGGCTGGCCTCCGATTATCGATGCGTCTTGCCCGATTTGCGTGGCCACGGTCGATCGGAATTCCGCGAGTCGGTCGACATGGGGCAGGCCATCTGCGCGGATCTCCGATATCTCGTCGACCACCTGCGCCTCGACCGGCCTCACATCGTGGGGTTTTCTTACGGTGCCGAGATCGCGCTCATGCTCGAACTGTCGGCGCCCGGTACCGCGGGATCTCTTGTGCTGGTAAGCCCGGGCACGGGGCGCCCCAGCGACTACCGGGCTCCGCGCCTCGAGCACCTATACCGCACCTGGCCGTTCGCGTTGCGCCGCCTGCACGAGACCCACCACGGACCCGAGCACTGGCGTCAGCTTGTCACCGCGCTGCATGGGGACAGTGTTGGCCGACCCGAGCTTTCGGCGGAAGCACTCGGTGCTGTCAGGTGTCCGGTGTTATTGGTGGCCGGCGCCCTCGACGAGTCGACGCGGCGGGCCCAAGGGCAGCGGTTCGCCGAAATCAATGCGTTGGCACGCTACGTAGAACTCGACGGCGCGGCACACGCCGTACACCACAGGTGCCCCGATAGGTTTGAGCAGGTCATCAGTGCCTTCCTGACTGAAGTCGACAACGAGAGAGCGGGGAGCCATGCCGCGACCGAAGACAGCTGAGCGCAAATCGGTCGGTGACGAGCCGGCAGAGCAATATGTGCCGAGCTGGCAGCGCGACAGTGTCGATCGATCGCTACGCAACGCGATCGAACGCGCGCGCAAGCGCAGTGATCGGTTCGTTGAGGCTGCCGTTGAATTGCTGTCCGAACGCGACGAGGGTGACTTCTCCATCCAGGACGTGGTGGACCGCTCCAATCAGTCGCAACGGACGTTCTATACATTCTTCGACAGCAAAGACAGCCTGATGCTCGCCGTATACGAAACGATTCTGCGCAAGACCGCAATGCCCATGCTGCAACAGCGCTGCGAGGGCATCGACGATCCGGTGCTGCGGCTACGTACTCTGCTCGACGCATTGTCCGAGATCACCGAGATGCCGGCGCGGTTGGCCCGCGGGTTGAGTGTTCTGCACCTGCGGCTCGCCGAGACGCGGCCGAACGACCTCGCCAGCGCATTGGAGCCGTTGCACGCCTTCATCGTGGAGTTGCTGACCGCAGTGGCAAAGGCGGGCCGGCTGCGGGAGGATCTCGGGCTGCACACGCAAGCGGCGCTGCTTCAGGAATTGTTGCTTGCCTCGACGCACTCCCGGGTGCTGACGGGCGGCAGCCAGACCAGCGTCGACGATCTGTGGGCGTTCTGTTCGGCCGCGATATTGCGTCGCGAGGACTGACCGCCGCACGATTCAGGTCACGGCACCGGCGATCTTGAGGTCGATCAGCTCGTCGTCCGATTTTCCGAGCCCGCGCAGGATTTCGTCGGTATGTTCGGCGAACTGCGGTGCCCGAGTGAGGCTTACCGGCGTCTCATCGAATTGCACAGGGTTAGCGACCAGTTCGCGTCGCGCGCCGTCGATGTCGAGAACTTCGGCGATCATTCCGTTGGCCCGCAGTGCGGGGTCTTGCCCCACCTCCCAAGGATCCTGCGCGACGCCCCATTGCCCTTCCATGCCGCTGAACTGTGATGTCCAGTCGGCCAGCGTCCGGCCGGCGATCTCGCCTCGAAGAATCTCGGCCGCCGCTGCCGCGTTGTCCATCAGCGCCTCGACGGTCGCGAACCGCCTGTCGGTGATCAGATCCTCGCGGCTAATGCGTCGACAGAATTCGGGCCAGTAGCGCCCCGGCTGGAGCATGGCCAGCACGATCCACCGATTGTCGGCGGTCCGGTAGTCGCCAACGAGGGGATTGGTGCGTGCCGCGCTGCTGCTCGACAAGCGCTCCGGCGACTCACCCGTCAGTAGTGCGAAACCGACCGCTAGGGCGTTCGCCCAGGCGCCCACCCCGAGTAGGGAGACGTCGACCACCGACGTTTCACCGGTCCGTTCGCGCGCCAGGAGAGCTGCGGCGATGCCGCCGGCGATGGTCATCCCGCCGAGCGAGTCACCGTACGCGCCGGCGGGCATCTTGCACAGGCCCTCGAAGTCCGTCGGCGTCGTCCCGAGGGCGCTGCCGCCCCGGGCCCAGAAGGCGGTGCTGTCATAGCCGCCTTTCTCGCTGTCGGGGCCGCTGCTGCCGAAGCCCGAACCCCGCACGTAGATGATGTCGGCGTTGATCTTGCGTACGTCGTCGAGCTCGATGCCGAGCTTTCGGCGCGCCCTGGGCAGGAAGTTCGTCAGGAAGACATCGCTGGTTCGGATTAGCTCGTGTAGGACGTCCAATGCCTCTGACCGCTCGAGCGCGAGGCCGATGCTGCGCTTCCCGCGGTTGGGGTGCTCCATCAGGGGCGCGAAGGAGCCGCTGCCGACCGGCATGTCCATCACTGCGCTGAGGCCGCGTTGGGCGTCGCCGGTCTCTGCGTGCTCGACTTTGATCACGTCGGCACCCCAGTCCGCCAGGACCGCGCCGGCGGCCGGGACGAAGGTGAACTGAGCAACTTCCAGCACGCGCACGCCTTCCATCGGTCGGATCACAACGGTCTCCTGTTCTGATTCAGTTCGGTTGGTGCCGAGGCGATTTCGCGCTCAGCTACTCGCCGGGCGAACGTGGATCACATCCATCATCAGATCGCGTGGCCGGGTCAGCACGTCGTACAAGACCTCGGCGACGCGCGCCGATGTCAGGAGTTGCGTTCCACTCATCCGGGTCAGGTATCCGTCGGCTTCCCACACCGGCCAGGCCCGTTCCAGGTCGCCCGGTCCGAAGTTCTCATGGATACCGGTATCGCCGACGGCGCCCAGGATGACCAGGGTCACCCGGATCGAGTCGCGCCGGAGTTCATGGTTCATCGCTTCGGTGAAGCCATTGAGCCCGCGCTTGGTCGCCGCGTAGAGAGTCATCATCGGCAGGTAGTCGAGAGTGATCTCGGAGGAGATGTTCATGATGTCGCCGCCGCCCGCCGCCCGCAGCAGCGGGATCGCCGCCCGCGTCGTGTACATGGGTGCGACGAGGTTGGTGTGCACGGTGACGGCGATGTCTTCGTCGCTGGCCTCCTCGAGGAGCCGAATCCGGCTCGCGCCGGCAGAGTTGATCAGGACATCGACACGCCCGAATTGTGTCGCCACCTGCTCGAAAGCGGCGCAGACTTCGGTGGAGCACGTGACGTCGGTGGCGATCGGGATCGCATTGGCTCCGAGGGTGTCGGCGATCTCGTCGAGTAGCAGCTTCCGGCGCGCAAGCAGAACGACGGTGGCCCCCTCCTGCGCGAAGCGCTGAGCGGTCGCCCTCCCGACGCCCATTGAGGCTCCGGAGACCACAACGACCTTGCCGTCCATGCTGCGGGACATCGCAAGCCTCGATTCCTATGTTCCTAGGCAACTACTTGCGTCCAGTATCTGCACTACCGATGCAGCAGCACATTGCATGAAACGCACATGTCGTTCTACCATGACGCGCACGTGATAGTCATCACCTGGCCCGGCACAGCCTGCGGGCGTTTGTTCGGAGGGAGTCCCTAATGCCCACACATGTCACCGGCAAGGAGGCCAAGGAGTGGGCGGTCGAGCATTTGTGGGGCAACTGCAGCTCGCTCTACACGCCTTTTTCAGGCCCGGACGGCGACGACATCGACTTCGAGGCGCTGCGAGCGCTGGTGCGACACTGCCTGGTCGATCTGGATCAGGACGGGATCTGGCTCACCGGCGGCATCGCCGAGTTCTGGTCGCTGACCACCGACGAGCTCAAGGAGGTGGTTCGGGTCGCGGTGGAGGAGGCGCGCGGGGTCAAGCCTGGGGCTCTCGTTCAGGTGATGTCCAGCACCGACACCGCCAAGCAATGTGTCGAACTGACACTGCATGCCCAAGAACTCGGCGTCGACATCTGCTACATCCTCACCCCGTACTTCGAGTGCTCCGGGAAGCCAGGCGTCTTGGAATATCTGCGCTACGTCGCGGATCGGACCGATATGCCGTTGGGATTCTTCAACTCCCATTCCACCGGCCTGGTGCTGACGCCAAGCGAATGTGTTGAGCTTTACCACGAGATCCCTGCGCTGTGTGGCCTGAAGAACGGGCTGCTGGACGCTCAGCACAGCCTCGAGGTCCACAAGCTCGCGCCCGAAATGGTGCTGTGGGAGGCGGACGACGAAGCCGGAATCCGGCTGGGGATACCTCATCCAGGGGCGCTCGGCTCCGCGCTGTATCTGTACGAAAAGCCCGGATTGCCGCTGTTCTCGCAGTGGCGTTCGCTGCTGGTGGCCGGCGACTTCGAACGGGCCGAAAAGTTCGCGGCCGAGACCGGGTTGGCAGATATGAAGGCGGCCAGTCGCCGCTACCAAGCGCACCCCGCCCGGCCGGGCTCGTTCACGCACTGGGGCGCGGGATTCAAGTTCGGTGCTTCTCTGCTTGGTCTGCCCGTCGGCGACTACCCCCATTCGCGGCCTCCGCAGACGGCCTTTCCCGACGAACTCAAGGGCCCGATCATCGAGGCGTACGCCGCCTCCGGGTTCATCAAGTCCTGAGAAACGGAGCGCTGCCGTGCAGGTGCAACTGGTTTCGGCAGGGACCAGCCCACGGCCGGTCGAGCTGTGAGCAACGACGAGCGTTGCGCAACGCTCGCCGACGCGGCAGTACGCGTGACGCGCGACGGGCCGGTGGCGGTGGTGATGCTTGCTCGGCCGGCGAAATCCAACGCGATGGACGGCGAAGTCACCACTGCACTGCTGGACGCCCTGCGGTCGCTCTCCGAGAGCGGCGACGTACGCGCAATGGTGCTCACGGGCGAAGGCAGGGCGTTCAGCGCGGGCGGCGACATCCAGACCATCCGAGAGATGGGCGCGGACAGGGGAGTTCGCGACGCGATCCTCGACCAGCACCAGGAGTTGTTCTGGGCCATGAACCGGCTGCCATTCGCAAGCGTCGCGGCGGTCAACGGCGCCGCAGTCGGGGCGGGTGTCACCCTCGCGCTGCTGTGCGACTTGGTTGTCATGGCACGAGACGCTTTCCTGTCCGATCCACGCGTCGCACTCGGCTTGCTCGACGGCGCGGGCGGAATTGTGTTGTGGCCCTTGCTGACCAGTCTCTCCGCGGCAAAGGAGCATTTGTTGCTCGGCGATCGGGTTCCGAGCGCCGAGGCCTACCGGCTCGGCTTGGTCAACCGCGTCGTTGACGCCGAAAAAACTCTGGCGGCGGCCCTTGATGTGGCCCGCCGGCTGGCGGACCTACCGGCGCACGCGGCGCGAGAGGCGCGGCGCCTGCTTAACTTTCACATCGAGCGGGCGGCCCCGGTGCTGTCCGACTGCGCACGGGCTGAGAGCGACTGCTTCGACACGGACGAGCACCGTGCCGCGCTGGATCGGTTGAGTGCCCGACTTGCCGCGAGACCGCCGGAGGAGTCCTAGTGGTCACAGGCAACCGTGTCGCGCTGGTGACGGGAGGCACCCGAGGGATCGGGCGTGCCGTTACCGAGAGGCTGGCCGACTCCGGGGTCGACGTGGCCGCCGGATACGCCACCGATTGCGTTGCAGCAGAATCGGTCCGGGACCGATGCGAGAAGGCCGGCGCGCGCGTGACCCTGCACCGAGTGGACGTGGGCGACCCGGAATCCTGTCGGCGCCTCGTCGACGAGGTCCTGGACCAGCATGGGCGGCTCGACTACCTCGTCAACAACGCCGGCACCGTCACCGAGCAGCGCTACGCCGATATCACTCCTGACGACTGGCAGCAGCACCTGGCGGTCAACCTGTCTGCCGCCTTCTTCCTGTCGCAGGCGGTCCTGAGCACGATGATCGAGCGCCGCTTCGGGCGCATCGTCAACATCGGCTCGGTGTCCGCGACGATGGGCAGCCCCGTGCAGATCCCCTACGCCGCAGCCAAATCCGGGCTCATCGGATTGACGCGATCCACCGCGCGGGCCGTCGCACGAAAAGGGATAACGGTGAACTGCGTGATCCCGGGCAGCTTCGACACCGATCTATCGGAGGGGCTGGCGTACACGGCCCGCGACGTCGTGACGTCGATGATCCCCGTCGGCCGCTGGGGGCGGCCCGAAGAACTCGCGCACGCGGTCAGTTTCCTGCTCGACGACCTGGCCTCCTATGTCACCGGGGCGGTGCTGACCGTGGATGGCGGAATGAGTATGGGCGGATGACCCCGACACCGTTGACCGCCGCAAGCATCGTTGCCCCCGCGGTACCGGAGGACCGGCGGGACGAATACCGGAGGCTGGGCTACGTCAGCGACATGACAATGAGCTCGTCGGTCGAACGTGCCGCCCGATTATGGGGCTCGCGTCCGGCGGTGACGCAAGCGGGCCTGCAGATGACACACTGCGAGCTGCTGAAGCTCGTCGAGCGCGCCGCGGCGTGGTTGAGCGGGAACGGAATTCGACCGGGCGACGTCGTAGTCTGGCAGACGCCGAACTGGTGGGAGGCCCATCTGCTCGGCCTGGCCATCTGGCACGTCGGCGCGGTGAGCGCCCCGATCGCTCCGTTCTATCGGGAGCATGAGTTGCGCCAGGTGATCGAGGAGGTGCGGCCGGCGGCCGTCATTTCGGCCGAGTCGTTTCGTGGATTCGAGCACGCCGAGGCCTTCGACGACCTGCTCGCCGAGAACGGTCTGGACGAGATCCCGCGGATCCTCTTGCGTGGATCACGTTTCGGCTGGACGCCATTCGACGACGTCGTGTGGCACTCTAGCCGCTCACCGTCCGCGAACGTCGGAGCGGACGAACCTTGCCTGGTCTTGTTCACCTCCGGCACCACGTCACGCGCCAAGGGCGCCGTGCACTCGTCGCGCACGTTGTTGGCCGAAGCCCGCCAGCTCGCCGATGCGTGGGGGCTGCGCTGGGACGATGTCGCCTACATGGCCGCCCCGCTGCAACACATCACCGGACTGCTCAACGCAATGACGATCCCGTTGCTGGTGGGGGCCTGCGCAGTGCTCGCCGAGCGGTGGGACCCCGGCCGGGCGGTCCAGGACATGATGGCGCACCGGGTGACCTACTCGGCGGGCGCGACGGTGTTCCTGCAAGAGCTGACCGACGCTGCAAGAGATGCTCGGATCCGGTTGCCGCTGAGGATGTTTGCCTGTGGGGGAGCATCGGTGCCGCGCGCGGTGATGGAGCGCAGTGAGGAGCAGGGTATCCCGGCGGCACGCGTATACGGCATGACTGAGCTGCCGACCGTGACGGTGATGAACCAAGCGGACCCGTTCGATCTGCGCGCGACGACGGACGGCGCGCTGGCACCCGGCGTCGAGGTGCGAGTCCTCGGCGACGACTGTCGGCCGCTGCCAACGCGTTTCGCGGGCGAGCTTGCGGTGCGGGGACCCGAGCGCATGCTCGGTTACTTGGAGCCCGCGGCCAACCGGTCCGCACTCGACGACGACGGCTGGTTCCGGACCGGCGATGTCGGCGTTCTCTACGGCGACAGGTTTCTCACCATCACCGGCCGAATCAAAGACGTCATCAATCGTGGTGGTGAGAAATTCTCCGCACGAGACATCGAAGACCTTCTCGCCTCGCACCCGTCAGTGCGCCAGGTCGCTGTTGTCCCGGGTCCCGACGCAAGGTTCGGTGAGGTGCCCGTCGCGTTCGTCGTGCTGCACGGTGGCCGCCAGTCGTCTGTCGGCGAACTGGCCGCGCACCTGCGCACAGCCGGCCTGGCCCGCCAGAAGTCGCCAACCGCGTGGCATTTCGTGGACTCCCTGCCGATGACACCATCTGGCAAGGTCAAGAAGTTCGAGTTGGCCGCCACAGCGACGACGGCAAGGGGCTCACGATGAACGCCGATCAACTCCGCGCGATGCTCGACCTCGGCCGAGACGGCGTCGGACGCACGGTTCTTCCGGTGGCCCACGGGGGTGCGGAGCGGATTTTCGGCGGACAGATCCTGGCTCAATTGGTGGCGGCCGTGCCACCTGAGCGGACAGTGAAATCGTTGCATGTGGCGTTCCCGCGGGAGGGGCGGCCGCACGACCCGTTGTACTTGGACCTCGAGAACACGCACGACGGGCGCACGCTCGGAGTGCGGCGAGCGGTGGTCTACCAGGACACCCAACACGTCGGGGAGCGCCGCGTCGTTGCTACCGGCACCATCCTCGTTGACCGCGCCGACGACGGGCACAACTATCAGTTAAGCACCATCGCCCCCGCAGATCCATTGGCGGCCAAGCTAATTAACTTTCCCGTGGTACCCGGCGAAACCAGACTGATCAGCGACATCGGGCTACACGACGCGAGCGCCGTCCCGGCCGAACTCGCGTTCTGGATGCGCTGTTGCGACTTCACCGGCACTTCGCTGGCCCGGCCGGTAATTGCGTACGTCTCGGATTGGCCGCTGATCGGCACTCTGCTCAAGGCGGTACCTGGCACTAGCCAGCAGGACGCCCACGTCCGGCTGCAGACCGGCGTGGTCAGCCACTCGATCTGGTTTCATCAGCCGTTCGACGTGTCGGAGTGGCTGCGGATGGAGATTCGTGGTGAGCGGCTGGCCGGCGGCCGCGGATTCGGTACCGGCGCGGTCTATACCGAGGCCGGATCGCTTGTTGCGTCGTTCGCTCAGGAGAGCGTGATCAGACCCTTCCCATAAAAGGAGACAGCAATGGCAGCAGAGCATTTCGTTCGGTATGAGACGGACGGGCGGGTGGCCGTGATTACCCTGGACCGGCCGCAGGCCGCAAACGCGCAGACACCGGGCATTCTCAAGGACCTCGACGATGCGTGGCGGCGCGCGGACGAAGACTCGGATGTACGGGTGATCGTGTTCACCACGACCGGTAAACATTTCTCGGCCGGCCACGACATGTCGGGCAGCGATCCGTCTGCCAACGGCCGAAGCCTTCGTCCCAAGCGCGCCGAGGATGGAAAGCTGGTGGCCGAGCACTACTACGACTGGGAGACCCGCGGCTACCTGGAATACGCCAAACGCTGGCGCGACATCCCGAAACCTACGATCGCGGCCGTGCAGGGTAAGTGCATCGCCGCGGGGCTGATGTTGTGCTGGCCGTGCGATTTGATCGTCGCAGCCGAAGATGCTCAATTCTCCGACCCGGTCGCGCTGCTGGGCATTATGGGCGTCGAATATCACGCTCACACTTGGGAACTCGGTCCCCGCAAGGCGAAGGAGATGCTATTCACTCAGGATTCGGTAAGCGCCCAGGAGGCGTTGCGGGCGGGGATGGTCAACCATGTGGTGCCGCTGGAGGAACTTCGCGAATTCACTCTGCGGCTCGCGCAACGGATCGCGCAAACCGACCCATGGGCGTTGCGCCTGGCCAAGCGCGCCGTCAATCACACTCTCGACACGATGGGCTTCTCCAACGCGATCGAATCGTGTTTCGACATGCACCATCTCGGGCATGCGCGTGCGCTCGCGGCCACCGCGGGCAGGACCGTCGTGATGGCGGACCTGGACCAGATGAAGACCGCCGGCCGCTCCCGATAACCAAGTGAATGGAGGGAATTGTGACAAGAATTGTCAATGAGACCGTCCGGAGCCCATCGGCGGTCAGTTACCGAAGTGTTGTTTTTGCCCTTATCGCGCTGGTCACATTATCGCTAGTGGGATGCTGGTCCGCCACAGCACTTTATGGGGTTGATAGCGGCACCTCGTCCAACGTGTTCGTTACCATCTCGACAACGTCCATCGTAGTTGTGCTTCTATTGCCGTGGTTCAATCTCAAAGGACAAGAGGATCTTGATCATGAGCAGCGCATGGAGAGAATGGCTGCTTCGTGGTTGGTGGTCCTTGGCATGGCACATCTGATCTGGGAAATGCCTTGGGTTCTATTTCACACCTACCTGATGAGTAACGAAGGTAAAGGACAGCTGTGGACCTATCTATGGTGGATTTATGCCGATGGTGGGGACACCCGCTACATTCACCCCGATGGCAATCTGCTTGCGTTTGAGACTGCGGCATCGTTCATGGGTGTGGCTGCAGTTGTCCTCGCCTGTTTACGCAAGAAGGCAGGGCGGTTCACCGATAGTCAGCTGGTGGCTGTCATCGCATTGATGGCGTGCGAATTCTATCCAACGGTCCTTTACCTCCTCTCGGAGGTTTACGAGGGCATGCCGCACGTAAATGGGACAGTCAACTTGGTGGTGAAATTCATCTATGGGAATATTCTTTGGCTTGTTGTGCCTTGGATCGTGTTTCTGTGGGCGAGGCGCGTACTCCTCTCGAGCGTCGCTGGGCCTCACTAGGCGGTGCACTGGAATCGGTTGGATCGCTGGGCGTGTGACGCCGAGGGCCGCTCATAGATGTTGTCGCTTAACGGTTTCGGATAAAGAAGTCGAACACGACAATTTCGCGGATCACTTCCGACCCGACGTTGACTCGGCCAGCATTGCGACCAACGCGGTGCGGTCGATCTTGCCGGTTGGCAGCATGGGCAACTGGTCCTCGCTGAGCATCAGGACAACGGTCGGCATTTTGAACGAGGAAAGATTTTGTCGGGCGTGGGCCATCAGAGCCGCGGGCGTCGGCTCGGCACCGTGGGCGGGAACCACGGCGGCTGCAACGACCTGGCCACGTACCGGATGGGGCAGGGCGACTACGAAGCTGTGCAGCACGCCTGGCATGGCATCCAGGACCGATTCGACCTCGGCCGGTGAGACATTGGACCCGGCGGTTTTGATCAGGGCGCTGGCGCGGCCGGTGAAGTGCAGATGTCCTGCGGCGTCGAAGAACCCGCGGTCCCCGGTGTCATACCAGCCGTCGGCGGTGAACACCTCGTGGCGTTCCTGTTTGTAGATGCCGCTCATCAGAATCTGGCCGCGCACCTGGATTTCGCCTTCCTCACCGGGAGGTGCCTCGAGCCCCGCGGTGTCGACGATCCGGTGCTGCACCACGCCAGGTAGCGGAATTCCGAAGGAGCCGCACAGTTCCGGCGGTAGCGGGGTGTCGGGCACCTCGACCATCGTGTGTGGGCCACCGGTCTCGGTCATGCCCAGCAGGTTGGGCACCAGGTCGGGCTCGAGTGGTCGCCGGTCGGGCGGCAGCGCCTGAAGCATGGTGCCGCCGCGCACACTCGACAGGTCCCGCTTGGCGAAGTCGGGATGGTCGGCCATTGCCTGGCTTGCCTGGGTCCAGCATGAGATGAACGTCGCCCGTTCCCGCTCCAACAGTGCTAGCGTGCTGCCCGCTTCGAATACATCCTGCGCGAGGATGGCGGCGCCGGTCGAAAGCGCCTGCAGCACAACCATTGTCAAACCGCCCACCCAAAAGAACGGCATCGGCGAATAGATGCGATCACCTGGGGTTACGCCGCGATGGCGCGCCAGAATGTAGGCGTGGCGCACGAGGCTGCCGTGCGAGTGCACGACGGATTTCGGCAGCGCCGTAGTCCCGGATGTGGTGACCACGACGAGGTCATCCGCGGGCCGCACCTCGTCTTCAGCCGAACGTGCCAGCGATACAACCGATTCCGCTCGGGGCCACGACGCCGCCCACGAGCGGTCGCAGTCCGGCCAGACGTGGACCCGCCGCAGGTAGGGCGCTGCCGGCGTGGCGATGGCGGGCCCCCCGTCAACGAGGTCCGGCAGTGCCTCCTGGATGCGCTCGACGAGGTCGCGACCGGCGATCGACTGCCCCATGAGCACCACTTGTACATCGGTGTGCCGTAACAGCCGCGCGAGTTCCCCACCGGGTGCGAAAGTCGACAGAGGGACGGTGAGCGCGCCGATTCGGGCGGCTGCCAGCCAGGAGATGAGCCACTGGGCACAGTTGGGGAACAGGATCCCGACCCGGGTGCCTTTGCCGACACCGGAGGCCAGCAAGGCGTCAGCCAACTGCAGTGACGCGGTCTCGGCCTCCGAGAAAGTCAGTCGCTCGTCGTCGGTGACGAGGAACTCACCGTCGGCTTCGGCGCGCCTGATCCGCAGCAGCTCGGGAATGCTGGCAGGCATACCGTCCGGTGTCGAATCGTCCGCTGCCGCAAGGGCTCCGGTCATCAGCCGACGTGGACGGGGATGTGCGAGTAGCCGGCCACGTTGGACATCGTGACCCGGCGCAGACCGTCGGTGTCGACCTCGAAGCGCGGCCAGCGTTCGCGCAGCTGGGCGAAGGCAACCCGGCTCTCGAGTCGGGCGAGCCAGGAGCCCAAGCAACTGTGCGCACCGTAGCCGAAGGCCAGCGTGGTGGCCCCGCCTCGCCGGATGTCGAACGCGTCGGGCCGCTCGTAGGCCCGCGGGTCACGGGTCGCGGCTCCCGTCACTAACAGCGTGGGAGATCCCGCGGGAATCGTCCCTCCGTCAAAGGTGACGTCGTGGGTGGCGAAACGCCCCTGATACTGCGACGGCGGGTTGAGCCGGAGCATCTCCTCGATCGCGCCGGGAATCAGTGTGGGATCAGCAAGCACCAATTCCCACTGCTCGGGGTTGCGGTGAAAGGCCATCACACCGTTGCCCACCAGCTTGGTGACGGTCTCACTACCGGCCGCGGCCAGCAGAACCGCGAACGTGGCGATGTCGTCGTCGCTGAGCCGGTGCGTCACCCCCGCGTCATCGTCATAGGTGGCTGTGACGAGTCTGCTGATGATCAGGTCATCGGGGTTGCGGCGCTTCTCGTGGGCCAGCTCCAGGAAGTACTCGCCCATCGCCATCGAATCGGCCACGCCGCTTTCGGTGGCGAACGGGTTGTTTTCCTCCCGGTGCAGGAATCCGTCGGTCCACAAACGGATCTGCTGTCGTTCGCCGGATGGGACGCCAAGCATCGAGGAGATGATCTCCACGGGGAACAGGGCGGCGAAGTCGGCCACCACATCGAAGTCCTGTCTATCCTTCAGCGCGTCCATATAGGAGGTCACCACCTCCACCACGAGCGGCTCCAGATTGGCGATCGCCGCCTTGGTGAACACCTGCCGCACCAGCTTGCGCAGCCGTTCGTGTTCGGGGGGATCCATGATGATCAACATGTTGGTGTCGAATCGATGCCGCATCGACAGCGCATCCAGGGTCACCCCGTAGGCGCTGCTGAACGTCTCCCAATCCCGGTGCGCGGCAACAACATCTTCGTGGCGGGTCAGAGCGTAGAAGTCCCAGCGCTCGCTGTAGTAGACCGGCGCCTCATCGCGCATCCACTGGTAGGTCTTATACGGATCGTCGAAGAAGACATCCGAGTACGGGTTGAACTCCGCCGGGGCGCCGTCGTCACGCGTTCTCGTTGCCGGCGGCGCACTCCGATCCGTCGACATCTCAGGCGTCCACCTGCATCATGCTCGACAACGTGCCACCCATCACCATGGCGATCTCGTTGTCGCTTAGCTCTGGGTGACGCTCGGCGTAAGTGAGGGGATCGGCCAGGCCCTCGGGATGGGGATAGTCCGAGCCGAAGAACAGATGCTCGATCGGCACCAGCTTCGCGAGTTGGGCCACGTTCTCCTCCCAGAAGGGATTGAAGTAGACGCAGCGGCAGATGGCCTCCAGGGGATCCTCGCTGTAGAGCTGCGGCATCTTCTTGCGGGTGTCACTCAGGTTCTCCAGCAGCCGGGGCAGCCAGGTTGTTCCGTTCTCCACCATGCCGATTCGAAGCTCAGGAAACCGCGTCAGCAGTCCGTGGCAGGCCAGCGCCGCGACCGCGTCCTCGGCCGGGTTGCGGGCCAGGCTGTAGTAGGAGCGGAACGGGGAAGGCTGGAACGGCCGGAACTCGCCGGAACCCTCCCAGTCGTTGGCGTAGCGGGAATACCCGCTGTCGGAGGCGTGCATGATGACCAGCACGCCGGTCTCGACGACTCGCTTCCAGAACGGGTCGAATTCGGGCAGCGCGAACGAGCGCGGGCCGTGCAGCCCGGGCACTGGCGCCGGCCGGATGAGAATGGCCCGCGCCCCGCGCTCGACCACCCAGTTCAGCTCGTCGATCGCCTTCTCGACGATCGGCAAGGTGATGATGGGTGTGGTAAAGATGCGGCCCTTGTAGTCGAATTGCCAGGTCTCGTGCAACCACTGGTTCAGGCCGTGGATGATCGTGTGGGTCGCCTCGGGGTGGTCCCGGAAACGTTCCTCCACCAGGCTCGCCAGCGTCGGGTACATCATCGATTTGTCGATGCCCTGCTCGTCCATCAGCGCCAGCCGGGGTGCCGGTTCACGCATCGCGGGGGTTGCCTCGATCGCCCTGCCCAGGATCTCGCGATGCGATTTGCCTTCCGGATTGCCGTGGTGGAAGTAGTCCTCTTGGGCGCCCGGCGCGGCGACCTTATCGAAGGTCGGGTTGGGGATGTACTCACTGATCTGCCCCAAGGTGGCGATCTTCGTGCGGCCGTCGACCTCGACGTATCGGATCGCGCCGCGGTATTCGGGTGGAAGGAATTTGGTCAAGGCATCGCGCGTCTCGTACATGTGGTTGTCGCCGTCGAAGACCGGAAAACCCAACCTCGGTTTCATCTAGCCCTCCTCAGTGTGGCCGTGCCTATTGCGCTCGACAGTAACATCGGGTGCGTGAGAAGAGAACAGCCCACTACTTTTTTGCATGTACCAACTCCGCGAGGAGTAATGTGCTCGCTACGGCAGTCCCACTCTTGCCGCCGAGCCCTCGGACACGAGAGGAATCTGCTGTGGACCTGCGGCTGAGCGAAGAACAACGTGCGGTCCGGGAGACTTTCGCAGCACTCTTCCGGAAGGAAGCGACGCCAGAGCGCGTCCGGGCGGCGGAGTCGTCGGGCTTGGACCAGGACCTGTGGCGGCGCTTCAGCGAGACGGAAGCGCTAGGGATCGGCGTGGCGTCGGACTGCGGCGGCGCCGGCGGGGGTCTGTTCGAGCTGGCGCTGGTAGCGGAGGAGGCGGGCCGCCGCCTCGCCCCAATACCCGTCGCCGAGACCGCGGCCGCGGTGCGATTGCTGGGCCGGCTTGGGGAAAAGGAGCTGATCGGCCCAGTGCTGACCGGCTCTTCTATCGTGTCGCTGGCCACCGGCTCGGGACCGGTCGAGAAGCAACTGCTCGTCGACGGAGCGATCGCGGATGCGATTCTCGCCGTCGAGGGGGGTTCTCTGCTTTATGTGATACGGCCGGCCGGGCTGGCCCGAACCCCGCGGCCCAACTTCGGCGGGTTGGCGTTGGCCCGATGGCCCGCCGGCTGCGAGCGCCGCTGCCTGGCCGACGGCGATTCGGCCCGGACGATGTTCGCCACAGCTCTTGATGAGGTCCGCGTGCTGCGGGCGGCGGCGCTGATCGGGCTGGCCGCCGAGGCCGTTCGCATCGGCTCTGATTACGCGAAGGTGCGTCACGCGTTCGGGCAGCCCATCGCGATGTACCAGGCGGTCGCTCACCCCTTCGCGGACGCTGTCGCGGCGTTGGACGGGGCACAACTGTTGATCCAAAAAACCTGTTGGGCATTGGATTCGGGGCAAGCCGACGGGCCGGCGTTGGCCTCAATGGCGTTCGTCTTCGCCGCCGAGACCGCGTATCAGGCGGCCGGACACAGCCTTCATGTCCACGGCGGGTACGGCTTCATGGAAGAGTACGACATCCAGCTCTACTACCGGCGTGCCAAAGCATGGGCGGTCACATTCGCCGATCCGCGGCGCGAACTACTCACCCTTGCCGACAGACGCTTCGGCCCGGTGAGCGCAGGGGGTCGCTGAGCCATGGACTTTAGCGAACCCGCGAACTGGGCCCGAATCCGCAGCGACGCAGAAGAATTCGTCGCACGGTATGTCACCCGCGAGGTGATCGAAAACGAGCGACGCACCGGAGACGGTGCCGACCGGGAGCTGACGCGAAAGCTGGGGGAGCGCGGATGGATCGCCCCGGCCTGGCCGGTAGAGGAGGGTGGGGCCGGACTCGATCACTTCGAGACCGCTGTGCTGTTCGATACGCTGCGCCGGGGCGGCGTTCCTACGATCGGGCCCGGGACGACGATGTTGCCGGCCAACGCGATCAGGGTCGCGGGCTCATCGGAGCTGAAGGCGAGAATTCTGCCGGCCGTTGCGGCCGGCGAGATTCTCATCTGCCTGGGCTACACCGAACCCGCGGGCGGATCTGATGTCTTCGCCTGCGCGACCCGCTCCGAGCAAGACGGTGAAGATTGGATTGTCAACGGCCAGAAGATCTTCACCACCTTCGCGCATCTCGCTGATTACTGCTTTCTGCTCACCCGCTCGGTGCCAGGGTCCGCCGGTACCCGGGGCCTGACGATGCTGCTGGTACCGCTGGATTCACCCGGTATCGAGATCCGGCCGGTGCACACCATGGGGCATGAACGCACCAACATCGTGTTCTACAACGACGTGCGGGTCGCCGATGCCAACAGGATTGGCGAAGCGCACCAGGGCTTTTCGGTGATGCTGGCCGCGTTGGAGGCCGAGCAGAACGTCGCGCCCGCATCGCGGACGGGATTGGTGGCAGCCGATGCGCTCGAATTCGCCCGCACTCATCCGGGAACCGACGGCAGAACGCTCATCAACGATCCCCTGGTGCGTGAGCGCCTAGCCCATATGGCGATGCAGGCCGAGGTGGCCGACCTGCTGGCCTTGCGGGTGGCGTTCCTGGACGCCGAAGGCGAGAAGCCGGGCCCGGTGTCGGCGCTGTTCGGACCTGAAAGCTATGTGCGGGCGTCGGCCGCGGCCGCCGATATCGCCGGAACCGCGGGAATGCTGGATTGGACTGACCCAGACGCTGCCGTTGACGGTGCGCTGGATGCCCATTACCGCAGCGCGGTCGCCACGACGATTTACGGCGGTTCCAGCGAAGTGCTGCGCAGCCTGATCGTCGAGAACAGGTTAGGGCTACCCCGCAGCCGTCCACGGCGCTGACACGTCAGCGGAATTGGCGGCCCAGCCAATCCGTACTGTCGCGCGCGGCGCATTTGGCCACCGCGCAGTCGGCGAACATGTCGAACCCGTGAATCGCGCCGGCATAGACGTGAAGCTCCGTCGACACGCCGGCCCGGCACAAGCGAGCGGCAAAATCGATCGACTCGTCGCGAAGGCAGTCCGCCGTGCCCACGCTGATGAACGTCGGCGGTAGGCCCGCCAGCTCGGCGGCCCTGGCGGGAACCGCGTCCGGCGGCACGTCGTCTGTTCCGTAGCGCTCGCCCAGATAGCTGCGCCAGCCGAATGCGTTGGACTCCCGACTCCACATTGGAAGGCCGTCGAGCGCGCTCGACGGTGTGGTCATCCGGTCATCGAGCATCGGGTATTCAAGGTATGCGAATCGCAGACCATCGAGTCCCTGGTCCCGCCAACGCAGCCCGAGAGCGGCGGCCAGTAATCCTCCGGCGCTGCGTCCGCCGACCCCGATGCGGCGCGGGTCCAGCCGCAGATCGGCTGCGTGATCAACGATGTACAGCAATCCGTTGTCGCAGTCGTCTAGCGGCAGCGGATAGGGTGCTTCCGGCGCCAACCGGTATTCGACGCTGACGCAGGCGCACGACAGCGACCGGCACCATTCGTTGAGCCGGGCGTTATCCATAAAGCGGTTTCCGATCACCGTCCCGCCGCCATGCATCCAGTACAGGGCCGGCAGGTCATCGGGAGCGTCGCGGGGACGCAGCAGGGTCAGCGCGACCCCGCTGTTGGGATCGGTTGTGAGCTCGACGCACTCGATGTCGGGGGCCGGTACGGGCGGGAACGGGGCGTTCTGACGCATCATCGGCACGGTCTCGGTGGAGAAGACGAAGTCGGGCAGATCGCGGACGGCCTCGCGAATTTCGGGGTCGAGGGCTTCTCGACGCAACGTAACCATCAACCGCCTCCCAGCAGAGAACATTACTTCACTGCGGCGTCAGCATAGTATGTCCGTTGCATCTGGCGCACGTAGCGTTCTACTGTTGAGATGCGATGCCTCTCAGAAAGAGATCACATGCTTCCGGAAGACGCAAGAATCATCTCCGTCGACGACCATGTCATCGAGCACCCGCGGGTTTGGCTTGACCGGGTGCCCGCAAAATACGACGACGTGGCGCCACGAATCGTCAAGCTCCCCGACGGAAACGACACCTGGCTCTATGAGGGCAAGCAATCAGGCAACTTCGCCTTGAACGCGGTAGCGGGTAAACACCCGCGCGAATTCGGCATGGACCCACGCAGCTACGACGACATGCTGCCGGGGTGTCATGACATCGCCGACCGCGTCAAGGACATGGACATCGAGGGCACCTGGGCCCAGCTGTGCTTCCCGAACTTCGGCGGATTCGCCGGCAGCACGTTCTACGCCGCCGAGGACAAGGACTTCGCGAAGCTGTGCATTAGCGCTTACAACGACTTCATCCTCGATGAGTGGTGTGCCTACGCCCCCGAGCGCCAGATCCCGTTGATCATGGTGCCGTTCTGGGACATCGACGCGTCGGTGGCCGAGATCGAACGCACCGCCGCCAAGGGCGCGAGGTCGGTTTCGTTTATCGAGGCGCCGCACAAACTGGGCCTGCCGTCGTTCCACACCGACCATTGGGATCCGATCCTGCGCATCTGCGAGGAAGCCGAACTTCCGCTGTCGATGCACTTCGGCTCCGGCGGGATGCCGCAGGGGCTCGCGCCGGACGGCGATATGTTCATCAGCATCGCGCTTTTCGGGCTGAACTCGATGATGGCAACCGTCGACCTGTTGATGTCCGACGTGTTCTACAAGTTCCCCAAGCTCAAAGTCGCGCTTTCCGAGGGCGGCATCGGCTGGATGCCGTATCTACTGGAACGCGTCGATTACTCCTGGGGCCGACACAAGTACTGGTGCAACATCAACGCCGACAAACTGCCCTCCGAGCTATTCCGGGAACACATTTACGGTTGTTTCATCTCCGACCAGTCGGGTATCGAGCAACGGCACCGGATCGGCATCGACAACATCATGTTCGAAAGTGACTATCCGCATTCGGACTCCAACTGGCCGCACACCCGCAAGTTGCTTGCCGAGCACCTTGTCGATGTGCCCGACGATGAGGCCCGAAAGATCGTCGAGCTCAATGCCCGAACGCTGTACCGCTTTTGGGATTGAGCCACGATGAGCGCGAATGAATCTGATTTCATCTTCGACCCGTTCAAGCCCGGACCACGAGACCAGCTACCACAGGTACTCGCCGAACTGCGGGAGCGATTTCCCGTCTACCGCACCAGCTCTGACATCTGGGTGGTGTCGCGGTTCGACGATGTCAAGGCGATCCAGTCGAATCCGCAGGAGTTCTCATCGCGACCCAATCCCTACGAGGGATCCGCGCCGCCCGATGACGAGATGAAACCAGAAGTGGTCGAGCGATTGCTCGCGCTGGCCGCGGGCATCCCGGTGGACATGGCCGAGATGGCTTCCGCGAAGACCATCGCCGCGGCCGACCCGCCCCAACACACCCGGATGCGCCGCATCGTCAGCAGGGGATTCACGCCGCCGCGCATCAAAGAGATGGCGACAGCGATCGAGGAGATCGTCGAACGCTGTTTGGCCGGAATCGAAGATCAACCAACTTTCGATGCGGTGGAGCGTCTCGCCGTTCCGCTGCCTGTCGAAATGATCTGCCACATCCTCGGCATCGACGGCAACCACTACAGCCAGGCCAAGCGCTGGTCGGACGCGTTCGCCGCCGCGGCGGGTGGGGTGTTCAGCAGTCCCGCCGAGCGCAACGAATTGATGTTGGCAACGGTCAAGGAGTTCAGCACCTATTTCGTTCCCCTCATCGAGGTACGTCGCGCAGAACCCAAGGGCGACTTGGTCAGTGCCATGGTGGCGGCGATCGACAACGAGTCACTGAGCAACGTCGAAACACTGATGGTGGCGATCACCATCATGGTCGCCGGCAACGAGACGACCACGAATCTGATCGGCAACGCCGTGGTCGAACTGCTCGCCAACCCCGACCAGCTCAAGCTGTTGCTCGACGATCCTGGACTGCTGCCCAATGCGGTTGACGAAGCAAACCGGTTGACCTCGCCGATCCAATTCGCCTTCCGCGAGGCGACCGAAGACAACGAGATCGCTGACACGCCAATTCCCAAGGGCGCCATCATCGCGTTGCATATGGCCGCGGCAAACCGTGATCCGCGCCGCTTCGATGATCCCGACCGCTTTGTGATCACCCGGCCCCCCGGCAGGAACCTGGCATTCGGACACGGCATCCACTTCTGCTTGGGTGCTCACCTGGCTGGCCAGGAAGTGAGGGCAGCGATCAGCGCGTTGATGCCCTACCTTGACCGTCTGAAACTGACCGATGCTCCGCTGCAACGCAACCCGACGGCACTGCTAAACGGGTGGCAACGGGTCGAACTTGCGTGGGTCTAGGAATTGTGTGCGCCGGCATGAGTGACAACGAATTGCCAAGGATCGCAACATGTTGTTTGGTTAGTAACGTGATTTTTGCGCCTGGTTCGATTCCCGGCAGCTCCACAGAGAAAGGCTGGTCAGAACACTAAAATACCGAAGTCGCGTCAAGGCCGTCGTCAAGGTCCCGGGTGGATGCGCCCGGTTCATGGCTTTGATTGGCGCCCCGCAGCACAAAGACGGCACGGTCTGCACCAGCATTCGCTACACCCGTGCGGGCAAACAAACCTCGTCGTCTTTCAACGATCACACCGAGGCGCTTCGGTTCCAGGATGTGTGCAACCGGCTGGGGCCAGCGCGGGCGGATTCCCCGTTGGCTTCTTCGGCAGGAACCACACGGGTATGAAAGTGGTGGCGACCAGCATCGCGGCGGCTGCAAACACCACGGCGTAGGCCCGCGACAGGTCCTTGGTGACATGCTCCATGAAATCGGGCGCGAACGCCTGGTGAGGCAGCTTGGACAGGTCGGGCGCAACGCCTCGTCTCGCCGCGTCTTGCAAGATGGAATCGGCTCGGCGCGCCGCCACGATGTCGGCACTGCGGTCGAGCATGCTGGTCAGAAGTACCGACATCAGCCCCGCGCCGATGGCCGCCGCCGCGTTGTGGTTGACATTGAACAGCGTCGATCCGTGAGCTACCTCGCGAGGCTCAAGTGTGTGCACTGCCGTCCACGCCACCGGGATCATCGAGCAGCCGGTACCAATACCGAACACCGCAAGCCCGGCCAGCAGCACCGGTGTGCGCACCTGATGCTGGCCGATGCCGTAGATGAACACGCCCATTCCGACGATGATCAACGTCATTCCAGCCAGCACGACATCGCGCGGACCTCGTTTTTCGGTGAGACGGCCCGCGAGCGGTACGACCGTAGCAGCGGCCAGCGTTTGCGGGAGCAGCAAAAGTCCCGACTGCAGCGGCGTCTTGCCGAGCACTTGCTGGAAGTACCCGGGCAGCAGCAGACACATGCCGAAGAACGCAACGGCGTACAGAAATCTCGTTGCGTTGGCCGACGCGACCATCCGGTTGCCCAGCAAACGCAAATCGATGAGTGGATTGCTGGCGCGGTACAGCACGTGGAAAACGAAAACAACGATCAGCGTCGACCCGACCGCGACTGGCACGTACACGTGCGGATCGTCCACGGTGCCGCGTCCGGGTAGCAGCGACACACCGTAAAGTAGCGCCACCAGCCCGGGTGAGAGAAGCAGCATTCCGACGACATCTAATGACTCCGCTGACGCCGGCTCGTCTTTGGGAAGTACGAGGCCGGCCAGCACGAAGGTGATCAATCCGATCGGAACGTTGACCAGGAAAATCCACTGCCAGCCAAAGGAGCCGATCAGCCAGCCGCCGAGGATAGGGCCGCAAATTGGGGCGATAAACATCGGAACGCCGCCAATCGCCAGCGCCCGCGCGAGCCGTCCCGGGCCGGCCTCGCGGGTGAGGATTGTGAAGGTGAGCGGCAGGAGTATCCCGCCGCCAAGCCCCTGGAGTGCTCGGAACGTCACCAGCAGCGTGAGATTAGATGCCGCCGCGCACAGCAGTGATCCAAGTGAGAAGAGCAGCACCGAACCTAGTGCGAGCCGTTTGGTGCCGAAGCGGTTGGCGGCCCAGCTGGTCAGTGGGATCACCGCCGCCAATGACAAGGTATAGGCGGTCATCGTCCACGCGACAATGGCTTGCGTCGAGGAGAATTCGTCAACGAAAGTCCGCTGTGCCACGTTGACGACCGTGGTGTCCAGGGCCGCCATCATCGGGGCCAGCATGTAAAAGGCGGTAATTTTCAACATTCTGGAGTCGAGCCTGGTCGAGTCCTCGCCGCGGGGGTTTGCGATCGGATTCATCGCCTTACCACTGGTACCCGAGGCGCTCCACCAGGTCTCCATAGCGCTGTCGTATCTGCGCGAGGTGCGCCGTGTTGAGGTAATTGCGCCAGTCGCCGGCAACGCCGCGCCGGTAGTGATGTTTGATATCAAGATCACCACGATCGCGCCCGCCCGCCAAGTGCCGGAAGGAATAGCGCTCGATGATCTGGGCCAGGAACTCCTGGTCACTGGCCGGGCGAGGCCATCCGAGGTGGGCAATGATCGCGGTCCAGTGGGTAACAGGGTCCTCGATGGCATCCTCCATTCGGACCTCAAGTATGTGCGGTTGGGCATAGTTCCACGTCGACATGGCGTCGATGAACTGCCCGCTGAACTCGATCTCACGCGATAGGCCCGCGTCGATGTCGAGCGCCGCCAGCTCTGCCCGGTGCGGCGGCAGCTCCGGAAAAACCTCAGGATGGCTGTATCGGTGACTGAAATAGCCAGAGACGATCATGTCCCGCGGGTCGCGGACCATATGAAATCCCTGCAATGGCCCAAGGGAGTCCGCGTCCACCTGCCACGCATTGGAGACGATCAACAACTCTGGTGATCTGTCGGTCACCAGACCACCCAGAGTTGGGTATCCATCCCAGTCCGCGGCGCTATAGACGGTGAGCGTGCGAAGCCCGAGACTGGCAGCCAGTTCGCCAAGAATGAGCGTGGCCCATTTACTTGCTGCTTTGTGGTGACCGAAGTAGGCCCTCATCTCGCGCGTTGCCAAAGTTGGGCGCCAAACCCTAGTCGAGGGTTTGGTGACCGATGGAGTAAGACAGCGTACGGGGGCGCGCCGATACCGCGCCCATCAGCCGCTGGCGCTCGCTGCGATCAGGTATGTGCCACCAGTCCGCGGCAATGTGGCCAGCGGGTCGGACCTGCTGGAAGAGATCTTCGACGAACAACCGATTGAACCGCTGCGTGTACTCGCAGCTTCGTACGTCGATAGCCATTTCATCGCCGCTGTGGATCATTGCGTCGTAAGCGCAACCGTTGCCACACATTCCGCGTGCCGCGCAACCGTCGCAGTGGGTGTAGTAGATCGGAGAACGTTTGCGCCATTCACTTACGACGGCTGAGCGGTAGGCATCAATGTCGAGCGTACGCATCGCCAGTCTGTCCATAACCAGGAAGGACTTGCATGGGCCGACATTGCCTTTGGCGTCCACGTTGAGATTGGTTCCGCCGGCCGCCCCGCAGTCGTGAAATCGGTAACGCTGTTCGACGAATGGCGCCAGCTTGCGATAGATCAGTTCGAGGAACAGTCCGTGGTCTCGGAAAGCCTTGTGAACGCCATACATTCTGTCCGCATAAGCGTCTGGACCGATGAGCTGATCGTAGTCGGCCTGATCAGGTGTTGGCGGCTTCATGAAGTTCACACCGAGACCGGTTGGGTGGTATTCGTCGAGAAACCAACCGATTATCTCTTCCGCGCGGTCCAGGTTGTGCTGGCCCAGCACCATTGACAGCGACACCTCGGCGCCAGCCTTCATCAGCCGTCGGACACCGGCGTCGACCATGCGCCAGGAGCCGTGGTCGCCATGGTTGCGCCGGAGCTTGTCGTGAATCTCCTCGGGGCCGTCCATCGACACGATGCACTTGACGTCGTTCTGGGCAAGGAACGCCGCGTGATGATCGCGAATGAGGGTGGCGTTGGTTCCCAAAACGATCCAGCAGTTCTCGCCTGGCCGTTCGAGTCGGTGTTTGAGATCGACGATGTGTCGGACCTGTTCGAAGAAAAGCGTGGGCTCCCCTCCAGTGACATGGATGATCTTGGGGCGACCCGGTTCGGAGTGGGTGAAGAAGAACTGCACGACCTCGGCGAGTCGATCGTCAGACGTTGGCTGCGCCTGCGGTGCCAGAACGTTGGGTATGACTTTGCAATACGAACACGACAAGTTGCAGACGTCGGTGAGCAGTATCCGCAATAGCGTGAAGGACGGGTGAACCTCAGCTTTCGCGTCTTCCGTTGCCATTAAGGAACGGTGGAACGCCTCAGGCGGCTGTCCTGGCGGTGCCACGAAACCGCAGCTTTGTAGGGACTGAGTCAGCTCGGCACTATTAGGCAAATGCCCGTTGAGGAGGTCTTCGTAGGCATCGCGGAGAATGAGTCCGCCGTAGATCTGTTGTTGGCGCAGTGCATGATTGAGACACCATGCGCCATCGCCGAGATCGAGCAACTGGATATTTGTTTCCAATTGCGGGCGGTCGGTGAAGGCGCGAGGGGTAGGCAGGTCCTCGGCATTACGGTAAACGCCGCTTGAGATCACCGTGTGCGGTAACGCCGGAAGCCCGTCTCTCGCATCGTCGCTGGCGTCCACTTGACGGGGGCCGGGGATTCCCAACAACACCGACGGCTTGGCGCCGGTGTGGTCTGTCGAGCAGCCGCATGAGTTGGATCCCTGGGAAATCAACGGCATGATGGGCTCCCTGCGAGGGCATACCAGGCGATACGGACACGATATACCTCATCGCGGGCCGCCGCCCTCCAAAGCGACACCCCAGGAAGACAGCTCCGTCAGCTGATAGTCACGGCCTAGATCACGACCACCGTGCTTGGATCAAATGGGTCGCGGCCTGGCCGCCGCGTCTGGACAGCGCGCCTCCCGATCTCGCTCTTGACGCCGTCAAGACCCGAGAGCGAAACCGCACGTAACGAGCCGCACTGAACGGGAAAGAGACGCAACGAACCGCCAGTTCAGGAGGTAAAAGCCCTGGTAGAGCGGCGGCTTCGATTCCCGGCAGCTCCACCAGAAAAGCGGCCGCAGCCGCCGCCCTTTTCTTGTGATCATCCGCTGCTAATGCAGCAGCACCGTAGCGTTATAGCTGTCTTTCGCCGCCGTCGACGAACAGCTCGGTTCCGGTCATGAAGCTGCTCTCGTCGGAGGCGAGAAACAGCACCGCGGCGGCGACTTCCTCGGGCCGCCCCACCCGACCCATCGGCACATTCGACGCCTGGGCGTCGAGCAGCGCCTGCTCCTGGCCGCTCGGTGCCAGGCCCTTCAATCCCGGCGTCTCAACTGGACCCGGTACGACGGTGTTGACCCGGATGCCTCTGTCGACCAACTCAGCCGCCCACGTGCGCCCCAGCGAACGGATGGCAGCCTTCGACGCCGCGTACACGCCCATTGCGGGTGTGCCCCCGTACGCGGAGGTTGAACCGGTCAACACGATCGACGCTCCTGGTTTCAGCAGGGGCAAGACCTTCTGCAGTGTGAACAGGATTCCGCCGACGTTGATCTGGAATGTGTTGGCGAACTGTTCGACGGTCACGTCGGGCAGCGTCGCCAATTCGCCCCCGCCGGCATTGGCGAACACAACATCTAGGCCGCGTCCACGGGCCCTGATGGCACCGGCAACGTTGTCGAGGTCGTCGAGATTCGACACGTCGCCGCGGATGCCGGTTGCTTCCGCTCCGATCGACGCCACGGCGTCGTCGAGAGTCTTCTGGTTTCGCCCGGTGATGAAGACGTGCGCGCCTTCGGCTGCCAACCGTTGCGCGGTGGCGAGGCCGATGCCGGAGTTGCCGCCAGTGACGAGTGCCGTCTTCCCGGAAAGCTGACCCATATTGATCTCCTTTGTTCGAGGTGGGCACAATCGCCAAGCAGTTAGATGAGTTCAACACGTGACATGTCACGTTATTCCCTGCGCCGCCGGTGTCATCACGAACAGCGCAGATCCTGGGTGAGTGAGTGTTTAAGGCCGCATCTCGACAGGCAGGGCGGTACGGCCACCGCCAAAGGAACTACTGGCACGGTCGATCTCGCCGAAGAAGACCATGACGTCGTTTGGGTCCGTTCCTGCCGCCTGTAGGCGAGTCACGATCGCGGAAAGAAGCGAGCGCTTCCTGTCTTCCTTAGTTCCTGACGAGAGCAGGGCCTCGATCATTAGGACATGCTCGCTGCGAGGCTTCTGCAGGTCGGGATACAGAGGGCTGATGCGAAGGTCGGCTTCGTTTAAAGAGATGAACCTCTGGAAGTGATCGTCCTCGGGATAACCAGCGCTGACGCTTGCTTCGTGAATGGCGGCGGATATTGCCTCCTTTTCAGTCACTGTTCTGCCGGATCGCATTGTGACGGTGAAAAGTGGCATAGAACTCTCGGTTTTTGACGAGCAGGAGGCGGTGTGTTCGCGGGAGGTGTTGATGGTCATCGTAGCCGAGAAGGTTGCGGAGTCGGTGTTGTAGACGCGGGCCAGCAGGGTGAGGTTGAGGGAACACACACGGTGGGTAGGGTCGAGCCGTGATGCACGAAAAAGCCCACGCATCCACCCCGATCTTGGCTCTGGTCGCGGCGGCCCGCGTTGCCGTGGGAGCGGTGATGATCCTCGCGCCGAGCCGGATCTTTTCGCCAGGATCCGGGACAGAAACACTACTCATGCGGACCATTGGGATCCGTGATGTGGTTCTCGGCTCCGGTGCCTGTGCGGCCTGGGCCCGTGGCGAAGAAGGCGAATTGCAACGGTGGGCAACGGTTGGACTGGTTAGTGATGGAGCCGACTTTGTTACCGGGCTTCGCAGCACGCCGCTAGTCGGTTCCAAAAGCGCAGTGATCGCCACGCTCTCCCCGGTGCCCTTTGTTGCGGCCGGGATCCTGGGTTTAACCCGCAGGTTGAGAAAGCCTTGACGCAAAAGGCTTCACCAAATGATGCGGTGATGATCCCGACGGGCGCAAACGTGCAACCGCTCTCGGATCTCCGGCCGCGTAATGCGGGCCCGGTCGGCCTGTGGGGCGGGGTCGTGGTCGGATTGCCGGATTTTGTTGCGTCGCGACGACCGGTATGAGCGCTGCTGGGAGTGCAGCTCTAGCCGACCTGGCGCAGGGACTGGATGGCGGTGTCCAGGGCGGCTTCCAGGTAGGACAGATCCCCGGTGGCCAGCATGATTGCCACGCCGCCCTGGATGCCGGCTAGCAGCGCCGCCGCTGCGCGATCGGGGTCGATTACCGCGGCGATCTTTTCTTGGCGTTGCATGTGCCGCACCCCGATGGCGATGGCGTCGTGCCATTGGCGAATCAGCGCCGCGGTCACCGCCTGAGCGCCTGGGGTGGTGCGGCCGATCTCCGACATCAGCATCGACAGGGGGCAATGCTGACCCTGACGGCGGTACCGGTCGACGACCACGTCGCGCCAGCGTTGCCAGGCGGCCCACGACGTCAACGCCGACAGGTGGGGCTGCTGGTCGGTAAGCACCAGCGTCGCCTCGTGTTCGGCTACGGCCAGCAGCAGCTGCTCCTTACCGCCCGGGAAGTAGTGGAACAGTTGACTCTTGGAGGTCTGAGTGCGCATCCGCACGTCGTCGAGGGTGGTCATGACCACACCGCGGGCCCGGATCTCAGCGGCGGCGCCCACGATGATCCGTTTTCGGGTCGCGCGCCCCTTCGCCGTCAGTTTCTGGACTTGCGAGTCCATTTTCAACGGGGCAGCATGTGGACTCATGAGTCCAAATGATAGGCGGCTGGCCGGCCGCACCGCATTAGTGACCGGGTCAACTGGCGGCCTGGGCGCCGCGCTCGCCACCGCTCTGGCCGAGGAGGGCGCGTTCGTCGTCGTCAGCGGCCGCGACAAAGCCCGCGGGCAGGCTGTCCTCGAGCGCATCGCGTCAACCGGCGGCGCGGCGGCGTTGGTCACGGCCGATCTGGGCGAGGGCGCCCCAGCGGTACGCATGCTCGCCGACGAGGCCACCAGAGCCGCGGGCGGCCGCATCGATGTGCTCGTCAACAACGCCGCAATGCTGTTGGCGCCCGCACCGACCGCCGAAGTGCCCGAACAGCTGGTGGCCGATGCGTTCGCGGTCAATGTCACCGCACCGTTTCTGCTGACCGGGATCATTGCGCCGGCGATGGCCCACCGCGGGTACGGGTCGATCGTGAACATCGGCTCGATCAACGGGCTGATCGGGATGGGCGGCTCGGCGCTCTACAGCGCCACCAAGGCGACGATTCACTCGCTGACGAAATCGTGGGCCGACGAGTACGGACCGGCCGGTGTGCGGGTCAACACCGTGGCGCCCGGACCCAGCCTGACCGAACGCAACGCGGACATCGCCGAGCAGCTGGCGCCGTTGCTGACGCGGATTCCGTCCCGGCGGGCCAGCACACTGCCCGAAGTCGCTGCGGCTGTTGTGTTTCTGGCCAGCGACACCGCCAGCGGCATCAACGGCGCCACGCTGTCTGTCGACGGCGGCTGGTCGGCCGTCTAGCGGGCGCCGGTGGCGGTGTCGAACTCGCCCGGGTCGCAGCTGCTCGAGCAGAATTGGCGGCCACCTGTTAGCAGTCGGTGGCGAGCTCGGCCAGAACTTCGCGCGCGGCTGGTGTCCAGCCGAGGACCCGGTGGGCGTGGGCGGCGGTGAAGCGCTGGTCGAGAGCGAACGCGTCTGCGAGCGGGCCGAATTCGTGTCGAATGTGGATGCGGGACAACTTGTCTGGGGCTTGCGGGCGCCTGGTCTGTCAAATCATGCAACATCTCTACAGTGCGCTTCACATCAAAAATTGCCAACGATGATGACGATGCCCGTTTGGGTCGTTACGGGCGCGATGGCGACGCGGTCTGGTAGCCGTTGGCCTCGGCCGCGCCTTCGAGCGCATCGGCGGCGGCTTGTGCGGCCTGAGCCGCATCGGCGGCAGCGTGCGCTGCCAAGTCGTTCGGAGGAGGCTTCGCGGGTGGCCGATGACTTGGGCAGCGCCTGTGTGAAGGCGCGGGACACGTCTTGCAGGGCGGAGGTGACCTCGCTTGGAATTACCCAGAACGTGTTTCCCGGGCCCTGGGCCAGCTGCGGCAGCATCTGGAGATACTGATAGGCGAGCAGTTTGGGGTCGGGGTCGTTGCGGTGCACGGACTGAAATACCTCGTCGATAGCGCGGGCCTGGCCCTCGGCCTTGAGGATCGCGGCGGTCCGGTTGCCCTCGGCGCGCAGGACGGCGGCCTGCTTGTCACCCTCGGCGGTGAGGATCTGAGACTGGCGTTGGCCTTCGGCGCCCAGGATTGCCGCACGCTTGTCGCGCTCGGCCCGCATCTGCTTCTCCATCGCGTCCTTGATGGATTGCGGCGGGTCGATGGCCTTGATCTCTACCCGGTTGACCCGCAGCCCCCACTTGCCGGTGGCCTCGTCCAGCACACCTCTGAGTTGGCTGTTGATGGTGTCGCGGGAGGTGAGTGTGCGCTCCAGGTCCATGGACCCGACGACATTGCGCAGTGTGGTGACCGTGAGCTGTTCGACGGCTTGCAGGAAGTTGGCGATCTCATAGGCGGCTGCGCGCGCGTCGGTCACCTGGAAATAGAGCACAGTATCGATCTCGACGACCAAATTGTCCTCGGTAATCACCGGTTGCGGTCGGAACGAGACTACCTGTTCCCGCAGGTCAATCATCGGATAGACCCGGTCGAAGTAGGGGATGACGAAATTGAGGCCGGGCTGCAACGTGCGGTCGTAGCGGCCGAGCCGTTCGACGTTGCGGGCACGCGCCTGGGGCACGATGCGCACCGCCCGCAGCACGGTGAAAGCTACGAACAGCGCGATGACCAGTCCGGGGATAAGAGAGAGTGCGGTTTCCATGGGTTACTCCCTGGGGTACACGAGCGCGGTGGTGCCGCTGATCTCCAGCACGTCGACGGTCGCTCCGGCGGGTATTACCAGGGTTTGGTCGTAGGCGCGCGCCGTCCACTCCTCGCCGCGGATACCGCCGATGCGAACCCTGCCGTCCAGCCGGGACACCTCTGACACGACATAGGCGGGCTTACCGATTAATGCGTCTACGCCGAAACGCTCGAGCTGGGGCCGCAGCATGCGCCGACGGATGATGGGGCGGATGAGCAGCACCCCGATCGCGGCGCTGACTGTGAACGCAAGGAGCTGGACAGAAACGGGTAGTCCGAGTGCGGCGAAGCCCGCGGTGATCAGTGCAGCGACACCGAGCATCCCGACCGCTGCGGTGATAGTAAGCATCTCGACCATCAGCAACACTACGGCGATGATCAACCAGATCAGCCATGCATCCATGCGGCGATCCTCCTTGAACATTCGACGGATGTGCGGGCGGGATGACTGTCACTTCCTCCATCGTGTGCGGTAGGTCACACCCTTACATTATGTCCCTCAAGATGTCCCCAAGCCATGCTGGCGCCGCATCGCGTTCCCGGATTCCGGCAAAGTGGTGACCGGGGATCGCCGACAACCGGGTCCGGCCGCGTCCCTTGTACACCTTCGGCGGTGGCACCCGGCGTTGCCTCGGCGTGCACCTCGCACGAGCCGAGCTGATCGCAATCATCACCGAATTTCTGCGACGCATTCCGGAGTTTAGGACCGCGGACGGCTACAGCGTGCTCGCCGCCGAAGTCGACCGGTACCTCACGCATCTGCCGCTGCTGTGGTGAAGCGACAACTGCCTGCCGCTCGAGGCTATCCGACAGTGTGGACGATGAGGATGTCTACTTTGGCTCGGCGGGCAACGGTGTCGGGCACCGAGCCCAATAGACGGCCGGCGACCGTGCCCAAACCCAAGTTGCCGACGACGAGCAAGTCTGCGTTGACCTCCTCGGCCAGATGCAGCAGCGCATTGACTGGCGCGCCGACAATCGCCTGCTCTTCGATGTCGTGGGCGCCGGCGGCCTTCGCTCGCTCGCGGGCATCCTGAAGGATCGCATATACGGGAGCGCTCCCATGCATCAGGTAGCTCGAGCCCCCGAGGCTGTCGGCGGCGCGGCCGTCCATCAGGCGATCGGGAGCGGGTGGTCTTGACCAGCCTCCCTTTTCCGAAGTGTCGAGATGCGCGCTCGCGATGATGAGCTTTGCATTAACTTGCGCTGCGAGCGCGGCTGCGCGGTCGACCGCACGGAACGACGACGCCGAACCGTCCGTCCCGACGACAATTGTCCGATAGCTCACGGCGCCTCCATCAGCTGGTCAACGACGACAACAAGACATTATCGGCCCGGCTTCTTATTCGGAGCCCATTGGGCTCATCCCGGTGCACGCGCTCAGGCCGCCGTCGGATTCTCCACCCGACCGGGATGACGTCCTGGGCGTTGCGGCAGGACGATGATCAACACGACAATTACGGCCGCGATGACCGCCGAGGCGAGCGGGCGGCTCAGGGCCAGGCCGCCGTTGGCAATGGGCTTATCGACGAAGTCGCCCACGGTTGCACCCAGGGGCCGCGTCAGGATGAAAGCGACCCAAAACAAGGTGACGCGCGACACCCTGGTCCAGTAGTAAAGGGCGACGACCACGCCGAGCGCAGCGGTGAACACCAGCGCGCCACGCTCGTAACCAAATCCGCGCGTGTCGGCAAGCCAGTCGCCGAGGGCAGTGCCCAACGTCTGCGAAAACGTGATGGTCGTCCAGTAGAAGGCCTCGACTTTCGGCGTGGAAACGGTGTTTACAGATACTGTTCCCTCGGACCAACGCCAAAGGCCCAGCGTCGCCAGCAGGCAACCTAGAAGCAGAAGCGATCCGCCCGTGTAGCCGATTCCCAGCGATCGGTCGGCGAAATCGGCCAACGTCGTGCCGAAGGTTGTCGAGGCCACGATCGTCGCCCAGTACAAGGATGGGTGGAAACGTTTGGCGAGGATTTGCGCGGCGACCAGCACCACCAGCGCGACGCCGAAAAGTGCGACCCCGGCCACGTAGCCCCAATTCAGGGTCATTGTGACGGTGTCGCCGCCTGTCTCGCCGAGCGTTGTGGCCAAGATCTTGATGATCCAGAAGCCCAAGGTGACCGCCGGGACCTTGGCCAACGCTTGTTTCGAAACGTCGCTCATCTCGTGGCAAATTTCCGCTCTCGTTTGAAATCGGTTGACAATGCTTGGTTTACGCCTCTACCTGACAGCGCCGCTCAATTGCCCGCCTCGATAGCCGCGACTCTTGCGGCAGCGTCGGGCCCGCAAAACAGCGGCAGGTCAACCCCGCCCGCGGCCAGCAGATCGTCGATGCGGCGTTTGAGGTCACCCGAGGAGAGGTGGGCATAGAGATTCGCACCGGGGCAAGACGTCTGGGCGAGGTCCCGATGGCCCGCCAACGTGCTGCTCGCGACGCCAAATTTCTGGGCCGCCCAGGCGAACGTCAGAGCGGCTCCCCGAAGCTGGGCCTCCGACACGGCCTCTTGATCGAAGTCTCCTAGGCAGAGGACGAGGAAGTGGCCGGTGGTGTCGTAGTCGGTCGCGGTGTCGCCTGCGATTGTTGGGCTCCGCAGTTCGTAGATGTTGCCGTTGCGGTCAACGCCGACGTGATACGCGATGTCGATCCATCCGTGCTGGTCTTGGTGATACCGCTGGTCTTGGCGCAGGCGGCCAGGCGCATTGCGGTTGTCGCCGAGGACCACGGCCTCGTGGTGCAGAGTCATCCGGGTGATTGGGTGCGGTTTTCCGCCAGAGCGGGCGGGTCGGGCGCCCCAAGCATCTCGACACAGCAACTGAGCCGACGTGATGCTCGGGGCTTTTGGGGCCGGGGCCTTCGGTCCAGATAGTGGGCTGGTATCCGTTGCCCTCGTCGGCTTCGGGCCAGTCGCAGACGCAGGGACAGAGTCCACTCGCGGCTTGCTTGAGCAGGCGCCGACCGCGGACGCCAAGCCGACGCTGCCGGCCAGCCAAAGCAGCTGGCGGCGGCTGACGAAGTCAGGGCGTTCAACGGGCCGGTCGGGCGCGGGAGCGTCCACGGCCCTCACGATACGGACGCGATCGTCGCCGGAGGGGCGATCCGTCAGTGCCGGGCAAACGGGCGTTGTCCCGCGCGGCGGCCGGTCGCGGCGTCTGCGGTGACGAGGTCGCGCCGCCGACGCCTTTCGTCGCGCGCGATCCGCCGGCTGAGCACTCGGTCGTCGCGTCGAGTCAGGGTGCAACTGCTCTGAATCAGCAGGTCTAACTGCTGCCAGCTGAGCCCGTCGAGGTCGCCGGCTGAATCGTGGGTGGTGACCACAACTCCGCCGTGCAACAGCGGCACTGTTTTGGCGGTGAACCGGGTTGTGGCCAGGAGCATTTCGGTGGCGCCGCCGTTGACTTTGCGGCGGCACCGCCGCGTTGATGGAGTGAACCAGAAGTCGAACTGTCGATCGGCACTGGTCAGGCTTTCAAGCCCATAGTCGAAAACGAGTTCGGCGATATCGGCATTGCTATAAGCGCGCGTTTCATAGACGACGCCATCTGGGCTGAAGTAGAGGACCGTGTTCATATGGTTGTCCTTTTCGACTCGTGCTGGGCCGACTCAAAGCTGGGTGTGGTCGGCTTAATCACACGGATGTAATTTCCCGGATAACGGATGCGCTAAACCTCCCTAACGAAAGAGAAACGATTTTTTCAGCGCAGAGACGGAACCTGGCATCCGCTGGGTCGTCTCATCGACCTGGATCCAGAGACGCTGGGGACCAACACCGCTGCCGATCTGGCCGCCCAGCCCGCGTGGCGCGCCACGGTGGGCTGGGAACATTTTGGCCAGTATTCGGCGATTTGACAGATAAGTCGGCTACCTTAGAGGCGCCTAAGAAAACCTCAGAGTTTTTCAAGGAATCGCTGATGGCTCAGCACGCCCGCAGGCGGAGTCGTCGTCGGTCGCGCAACGACAAGGCGCGCCGGCGTCGCGCTGTAGTCGGTCTGGTTTCGGCTGCGGGGACGTTTCTGGCCGCGGCAGCGACTCCGTTGGCCACCGCGCCGGTCGCCCATGCCGACGAGTTTGACGTGATTGTTGACCCCATCATCAACTCCATCGCCGGTTCGCTTACTAGTCTGGTCGATTCGCTGGCCGGTCTTGGTGCCGTGTCGGGTGTGGATCCCGTGGCCGGTCTGGATACCGGCAGCGTGGGGTTGTCCGCCGCCGATCTAGCAGGTGGCAGCAGTCTTGGTGTGGGCAGCGTGGATTCGGCGTTGGCGGCGTCTGATCCCTCATCTACTACTAGTTCGTTCGACGCGATGCTTGAGACGCTCGCCCAAGAATGGATCAGCAGCCAATCCGGTGCGGCGTACGACGCTCAGCTCAATACGCTGTGGCACGACCTCGGCAGCAACGGCATGCTGATCGGCAACGGCGCCAACGGAACCCCGGACTCAACGTTGGCAGCCGCCAATGGCGAAGCTGGCGGGTTGTGGTTCGGCAACGGCGGCAACGGCGCCACCGATGCCGCCGGCCAGGGCGGTAACGGCGGGGCCGCCGGAATGATCGGTAACGGCGGTGACGGCGGGGCCGGTGCCGACGGCGGCGCCGGCGGTAACGGCGGGAATGCCGACCTGATCGGTAACGGCGGGGATGGTGGGGCCGGCGGGAATGGCGGCGACGGCGCGGCCGGCGGCAGCGGCGCGGCCGGCACGGCCACCAGCACGGCCGCCGCTGGCGGCAACGGCGCGACCGGCGAGGATGGCGGCGCCGGTGGCGACGGTGGTAACGGCGGGTCGATGTTCGGCAACGGCGGGGACGGTGCGAACGGTGGCGACGGCGGTACGGGCGGCGCCGGCGGAGAAGGGGGCGCCGCCTATGACGTCAGCACCGGCTCCGGCGGCAGCGGCGGGGACGGCGCGAATGGTGGCTCCGGCGGCCAAGGGGGTAGCGGCGGCACGGGCATCAGCGGCGCCGGCGGCAGCGGGGGCGCCGCCGGCGCCGGTGGCAACGGCGGCGGTGGCGGCGGCCCCGGCCAAGGCGCCGACAACTTAGACAGCGGCGTCGTCTTTGGCAGCGGCGGCAATGGCGGCGCCGGCGGCGTTGGCGGCGCCGGGGGCGACGGCGCCAACGGCGCGGCAGGCGACAACCCGGGCTTTGCCGGTGGGGACGGTGGCGCCGGCGGCGAAGGCGGCCAAGGCGGCGCGGCGGCCCAACATAACGGCAACGCAGGCTATTACGGGTTCAACGGCAGTGGCGGTCCCGGCGGCAATGGCGGCTCCGGTGGTAGCGGGGGCGATGGCGGCAGCAGCGTCGACAGCATCGGTGGCAACGGCGCCAACGGCGGGGACGGCGGGGCGGCCGGCGCGGGCGGTGCGCCCGGCAACGGCTACTACGACGGCCCCGGGATCGACGGGTCTACGGTCGTCGGCACCGGCGGGGCCGGCGGGGATGGCGGCGCCGCGGGCTCCGGCGGCAACGGCGGGCAAGGCGGGATCGGCTTTGCCGGCGGCACCGGGGGCAACGGCGGCCAAGGCGGCATCGGTGGGGGCGGCGGCGCCGGCACTAGCGGCTACATACAGGGCATGAACGGCGGGAATGGCGGGGACGGCGGCAGCGGCGGCGCCGCCGGCGCGGGAGGCACCGGTCGACTCGGCGCCGACAGCGGCACTGGCGGCAACGCCGGTGCAGGGGGCAACGGCGGGAACGCCGGCGATGGCGGTAGCGCCGCATACGCCGGGCCGGACGCTTACGGCGGCTCCGGCGGCAGCGGCGGCGCCGGCGGTAACGCGGGTGCCGCTGGCACCACCGGCATCGCCGCCAATGGCGGCGACGGCGGCAATGGTGGCACCGGCGGTAGCGGCGGCCCAGTCGGCACGCCCGGCGTTAACGGCGTCGGCGGCACCGGCGGCACCCCCAACGGCACAGACGGCACTCCCACGTTGACGAACGCCACCGTCCATTTGACGATGAATGCTATAGATCAACCGGTGGTGTACATCTCCGTAAACGGCGGACCGATGGAACCGGTGATACTTGATACCGGATCCACTGGTCTTGTTATCGAATCCCAATACGTCCCAACGCAAGACCTCGGCAGCGAAGTCTATACGGGCTCAGCCGGTTACAGCGGCGGGTTGTCGTACTCCTACGATACCTATGACACGACAGTGAATTTCGGAGATGGCCTCCTCACCGCGCCGACAGCCGTTGACCTTGTCGCTCCGGGATCGACGTCAGCTTTCGAAGACTATTTTGCGTCCACCGGCGCAGTTGGCGTTTTGGGTATTGGGCCGGATAACGGGTTCCCGGGCACCAGTACGGTGATCACAGCTTTGCCGGGCACTCTTGATCAGGGTGCGCTCATCAACGAATCCCAGGGCGTGCTGGAGTTCGGCCCCAACCCCTTGACCAGCACCATCTCGATCGCCGGGGCCCCGACTACTAGCCTGGAAGTAAAGATTGGTGACGGACCTCTCGAACCCGTTTCCGTCGCAATCGATTCCGGTGGTTTGACAGGATTCATCCCTTCGTCGGTGCTTGACACCGGTCAGACCTCCGGAACCGTGCCAGCGGGAATAACCATTTCGTTCTACACCGGCAACGGTGAGACGTTGCTGTACTCGTACACGACGACCGGGACGGACGGCCCATATGTTACGACGGGAGATGCGCTGAATACCGGGTACATACCCTTCAGTCTGGGACCGGTCTACATCGCGGAAAGCCCCAGCGGTTTCGGGACGACAACCCTTGATTCCTGACGTACAGGCGGCGCGAGTTGCGACCGCACTGATATTCGTTGGTGCGCATCAGTAACCGAGACGCGGCCTAGAGTCGTTCTTTCAATAGTCCGACGGCGTCGAGATCCTCGACAGCTTCGGTGGCACGGACCATCGCCGGTCTCGCGATCTCGATGGGCTGCCACTTGGATCCCATGGCCGCGGTCGAGGTGGCAGCTATCCACGAGTAGACGGAAAACAGGCGATACTGGTCCCGGGCAGTGGCGCCATCCAACGTTGTGCCATGCGCTTCCAAGGTGTTTCGGTACAGGGTCAGAAGGTCGTCCTCCTCGGCGCGCCGCACGGCAGTGGGCACCGAGTTGCACATGAAGTAGGCAACGTCCCGCATCCCGGGTCCCCGACTGGCCACCGCCCAGTCGAAGAACCCGGTTCGCCCGTTATCGACAAATAGGTTGCCGATGTGGCTGTCGCCATGGATCAGCGTGTGCTCGCCCTGACCGAAAAGACCGACTACGTCAAAGAAGCGATCCGTGTACAACTCGGCGAGGCGGGTGAAAACCGGTGGCATTTCGGCGCCGAACTGCTCGACCGCGAGTTTGATGAACATCGTGCGGCGGGCTACCAGCTTCGGGTCATCGGGTTTGCGTCGCATACCCTCAGGCGTCGGCAACCACGACAAGTCCCGTTCGCCGTAGGCGGCGTGGAGCTTTGCGAGCTCCTCCACTGTGGAAGATGCCACGTGCAGAATGTCGTCATCGTCAGTGGTGGGAAACCGGCAACCTGATGCGCCCAAATCCTCCAGGACCATGACGAATGTCGCGTCTGCCGAGTCGTAGGCGCTGTGCCACACCCGCGGAATCCGTACGGGGAGTTCGCTTCCGATGTTGGCGTACACCCGCGCCTCGGCCACGCCCAGCCCGACCTGTCGAATCAACTCGCGCTGGTCTTGCGTAAAAGGCTGCAGTTTGACGAACAGTGTGTCAGGCACCCCAGCTCGGGCGGTGAGCCGGACCAGCGCGCGGCCGGTGGTACCCGAGTGGGCATCGAGCACGTCAACCGCGCTGACGTCGCTACCCAGCACCTGGCTGAACCACTCCGCCGTGAGTTCGCTGACCTCGGCTGGGATCGGCAAGGTGTTCTCAGATGCGTTTGTTGTCACGAGCGGTAGTCCATTCCGTCGTCTCCGTAGGTCAATGGAGTTCTTGGTCCGGGTCCGATTCCCGGCAGCACCCCGGCGGCCAGCAGATCGTCGATGCGGTTGAGGGAATCCGGTCGTTCATAGGGCGCGTCGCGCCCAGGCACTTCCATGGCCTCACGATACGGACGGAATTTTCAATCGCGGGGCGGCTTTTTCGTCTTTCCAGAAGGAACTAAGGTGCACCGAGCCCGATAACCTGGCGACGGCTAGTCCGGCTGACGTGGCGTTTGCGTCAGTGCCTACCTTGGAGGAGTGGTGCAGGTTGTACTTGGTATCTCGATGGCACCAACGACGGTCCGCACAGTCCTGGTGGGGGGTGAGAATGCGGACGGCGTCATCGTCGACGAGGACAACTTCGACACCACGCCTGACGGCGACGCGCCAACCATCACTGCGTCCGATCAAATCATCTCGGCGATTTTGGACGCCCGGGAAGGTGCAGCTGCGGAGAGCTACGAGGTGGCATCCACCGGCGTGACCTGGGCCGACCCCGGAGATGCTGCCACGCTGCGCCAGAGCCTGGCGGTCGGCAAGATCGAGAACGTCACGCTGGTCTCGGCACTTTCGGCTGCGACCGCCCTGGCTCGGGCCTTCGGCAGTTCAGCCCACTACGCGCAGACTGCGCTGTTGTACGTCGAGCCGAACTCCGTGACGTTGGCTGTGGTCAACACGGCCGATGGAGCGGTCGCCGATATGCGCCAACGGCGCCTGCCCGACGCGGATGACCAGGCGGTGGCCGCGTTGGTCGAGATGGTCAAGAGTGCCGATGAGATGGAATTGCGGCCGGAGGGCGTCTTTGTTGTCGGCTCCGGTGTTGACATCCCGCTGATCAAGCCGCCGTTGGAGGAGGCGACCTCGCTGCCGCTGAGCGCCCCGGAGGAGCCGCAGAGGGAGCTGGCCCGGGGCGCGGCACTGGTATCTGCGAAAGCGCCGTTGCTGGCGTCGTCCACCACCGACCTGGCTCGGGCGTTCGGCCGCACAGCCCGCTACACGCAGACGGCGCTGTTGTACGTCGAGTCGAACTCGGCAACTTTGGCGGCGGTCAACACGGTCCGTGGATCGGTCGCCGATGTGCGCCAACGGTTCCTGCCTGAAGACGATGACGAGGCGGTGGCCACGTTAGTCGACATGGTCAAGGGCGCCGACGAGATGGAACCGCGGCCGCAGGCCGTCTTCGTTGTCGGCTCCGGTGTTGACATCCCGCTGATCAAACCGGCGTTGGAGGCGGCGACCTCGCTTCCGGTCAGTGCACACGAGGAACCGGAAAAGGCGGTGGCGCGCGGCGCGGCCCCCGTGCGAGCGCATGCGCCGCGGCTTTACGGCCCGGCCGTTCTTGAAGCGCGCAACCTCTGCAAGTCGTTTGGCCGCGAGCCGACGATGACGCCGGTCCTCAAAAATATCGATTTGCAAATATTCCCAGGCGAATTCGTGGCGATGGTCGGACCTTCGGGTTCGGGAAAATCGACACTGCTAAGCATTCTCGGGTTGCTCGAGCCGCCGACGAGCGGCGATGTTTTGGTAAGTCAGAAGAGTGTGGCCCGACTCTCCCGTCAGGAGCTGGCCGGTGTCCGCGGTCGGAGAATCGGATACGTATTCCAGTCGTTCAATCTGCTTGCCGGACTATCTGTTGTTGAGAATGTGATGCTTCCCGCTCTGCTAGCCGGTGAGTCTGGGTATACGCAGCACCGCCGGGCGATGGAACTGTTAGATCAGTTCGGCCTGGCTGCACTTGCCAAGCGGGTCCCTGCGGAGCTCTCTGGTGGCGAGCAGCAGCGGGTGGCGATCGCGCGAGCGTTGTTCATGGCACCGGATGTGATACTCGCCGACGAGCCCACCGGCAACCTAGACACCGCGAACGGTCATAAGGTCATCGATGCCCTCTATCAGCTCAATTCGGCGGGTCAGACGATCGTGCTGGTAACCCATGATCCGTCGATCGCCAACGAGGCACCCCGCCTCGTTTCCCTGCTCGACGGTCGCATCGAAACCGACAGCGGCCCAATCCATCCGAGTCACGACGTAACATGGCGCGCCGCTCACTAGCCGCGACGCTCAGCGTTCTGCGAATCATCAACCTCCGGGCTATCCGGCGGCATACCGGACGCGCGATCCTGGCCGCCATTTCTCTCGGCGGCGGGGTGGCCATCGTCGTCGCCGTCATGATCGAAACCAGCAGTGTTCGCAGCGCTATTGACGATGTCGGTTACCGGATAGCCGGTCCTACGCCGTTGCGTATCGTTGGCGAGGCAACTCTAGGGGGCGTCGGGCCGGCGGCTATCGATACCGCCGGCAAAGTATCGGGCGTCTCGGTGCTGGTGCCGGTCATCCGTGCAGCCACCCTGGTTCGCGACCGCGATCGCGAAACTACCGTGCTGGCCTTGGGAATCGACTGTTCGGCGCAATGGATCATCGATCCGAAGGTCTGCCAACCCGGCCAACGAGAACCACCCGGGTTCGCGACCTCGACCACATTCGGCAAAACATTGGGCAGTTCGGCAACACTGGCGACTGATGTCGGGCAGCTGTCGATGCCCAGGCTTCAGCAGATATCACAGCTGGATGGCGTCAACAGCGGACGCGTTGTGGTGTTGCCGCTCAGTGCGGCTAAGGCACAGTTCGCTCGATCTGACCGGGTCGACACCGTCTACGTGAAATTGGCCGATAAGGCGAGCGCCTCGGAAGTACAGGCCCGCCTGGTCCACGCATTAGGCACACTAGGACCGGGGTACAGGATCCTGACTCGCAACGACCCTGCGGCTGGATTCAACGTCAACACAATGCTTTTCCCGGTACTCGCGATCTTCGCTTTGATCGCGGTCGGGATTGGCGTCATCCTGATCGCGCAGCTCACCCGTCTGTCGGTCGAGGAACGCCGACGACAAATCGCCATCGCATCCGCCCTGGGGGCGTCGCCGGTATCCGTCATGAGCGGGTTCCTCGCCGAAGCTGCTGTGCTCGGGGCGGCGGGATCGGTCGTCGGAATTCTGATGGGCATTGTCATCGCACATCCAGTCGTCGCCAGCGCCAGTGAGCTGACGCAACGATTTGTTGGTGTCAACGTCCCGGTCGTGGTCGGAGCGGGCGTCGTGATGGCCGGGCTGGGGACCGGAGTGCTGTTGGCCGTTCTCGCCGCGATCATCCCCAGCCTGTCGGCCGCGAACACCGCGATCGCGAGCGAACTGTCCGGCCGTGCTGCCAGCGAGGACAGCACGGCACGAAGCATCTGGCGCAGAGCGGGGGCGCTGCTCGGAATCGGTTTCGGGGGAGTCATCATCGCCAGATTGGCCACGATGTCCGGCGGCCTCGAACCGTGGCAGGCCGGTTTCGCCAATGGCGGGGTCGTTATCGCGATAGTTGGATTGCTTTTGGCCGCAGCATATCTCAGCGCGCAGGTCATCGCGGCGATCCGGCTGCGGCCTGACCGAACGCTCGGCACAACGCTGACGATCGCGCTTAACGGACTGCGTGCTGACGAATCACGGACATCCGCGATCGCCGGCGCCGTCGCGGTACCCGTAGCGGTCGCGACGCTGCTCTCCGGATTCCTGGTCGCCATCGATCGAGGCGTCGCGAATGTGGCCCGGTCTCAGGCGGACGGACGTCAGGTCGTCACCACGACCCGATTCACCGACTGGGGGTCGATGGACGCCAAATTTTCGCCCGACACCGTATCTAAGCTGGCTTCCTTACCGGGGGTCGCTGCCGTTGAGCGGATCGCGGAAATCGAAATCACCCTGGCGAATGGATCATTGGCTTACGTACGAGCCGAGGATCGGCCGACCTTTTCCTTCCCGGTGCTCGCCGGGCAAGACCCAAAGGTGAGCCTCAACGCGAATGAACTCGTCATCGGTGGCATTCTTGCCCGCGAAAACGGTATTCACGTGGGCGACCGGCTCATTCTCGGAAGCGGAGCGGGAGCTCGAGCGGTTGTCGTCGGCACGATTGTGGCGACGCCGGAAGTGGGTGGCCGCAGGATTCAAATGACTTATCGGCTTGCCGACCACATTTTTGGTCCTCAGCCTGCGAATCTGGTTTTCGTCAAACCCGCCGCAAACTCGGCGCTCGATCAAATCGGCGCAGAGATCAGATCCAGTCACTTCAGCCAGCCCGTCAAAGTCGTAGACGCGGCCGGATATCGAGCCGCCGTCTCCAGCGGTGAGTCCCGCTTTCTCGCGCCGCTGAACACGTTGAAATACGGTCTGCTCGCTATCGCGTTCATCTCGGTGTCCTCGACCCTGCTGCTTCTCGGAATTCGGCAGCGACGCGAGATAGCACTCATACAAGCGCTTGGCGCGACCCCAGCCAAGGTGTTCGCCGTGACAACCATCGAAGCCGTCGTCGCGAGCGCGGCAGGGGCCTTGCTGGGCGGCGTGCTGTCGATTGCGATCATCGACGCCGTTCGACGGGCTGCTGTTGTCGACGTGGGTTCCGTTACGCCGCTGGTATTTCCATTGTCAGAAGCAACGAGGTATGCGGTGTTCGCCATCCTGGCGGCGGTATTCGCAGCGGTCGTCCCCGCCTGGAAAAACACCCGCGCCGCACCGGCATCGGAGCTTCGCGACGAGTAACGGGTGTCTCTCAGCCGCCGGTGTTAGGCCCGTGGCCTCGGCTCTGCGCGCCGATCACCGCTTGCCGTATTCGACCGAGGCCTGCCACTCGGGCGAGTCTGCCGACGAGAACGGGCGCGACGCCGCTGAGCGCCGCGCCGAACCGCTCGCCGAGGGAAGCCACTACCACCTCGGGCCGATCCCGCTCGACCGCCCGAACCACGGCCCGGGCGACTTCCTGCGGGGAACTCGTCCCCGCGTACCACGGCAAGGTGAGTCCGGTCCGGGCGAACATGCCCGCGTCGCGGACCCCCGCAGGCAAGACCGTCGAGACACCGATACCTGTTCCGTGCAGCTCCTGTCGCAGCGCCAGCCCGAGTCCGCGTAGCCCCCACTTCGTGGCGGTATAGACACTGCTGTTGACGGGAGTCGCGACAAGTCCGGCCACCGAGCCGATGAAGACGACGTGTCCCGCCCCACGTTGTTTCATCGATGGCACGGCGGCGCGCGAAAGCTCAGCAGGCGCAAGGAGGTTGATCCGGATCGCTTCCTCGATCGTCTCATCGCTCACGTCCGCCAAGTCTCGCGGGACATCGACGCCGGCGCAGGCCACGAGAATATCCACGGGTCCGGCGTGGTCCAGCAACTCGCGCACCTCTGCCAGGTTGGTCAAGTCGGCGGCAAAGCCCCGTGCCGGCGGACCCAGCTCGGCGACCAAGCGCGCAAGCTCCGCTTTACGTCGGCCCGTGACCGTGAGGGCACAACCCCGCGCCGCCAACTCACGAGCGATCGCGCCCCCGATGCCTCCGGTGGCGCCGGTCAGCAGGACGCTTCGACCGTCGAGTCGCATGGGCATCAGAAGCGGTAGGTGGCGCAGCCGACCTGGACGCCCGAGCCGACAGTGACAATCAACCCGATGTCGCCCGGCTTCACCAGCCCGTGCTGCCGGGCGTGCTGCAGCCCATACGGTAGACCGGAGGAGAATGGGTCGGATTCGGCGCCGAGGTCGACGAATCGCGAGCTCGGGATATTAAGGCGCGCAGCGAGTTCGGTGCGGTCCGCGTCGGACAGGTGTGGCGGGCACACGGCAGCTATCTCGGAGCCGTCAAGCTCCTCGAGCTTCAGCAGTTCCTCGACGGCAGCGGGGATGCAGTCCAGGTAGTGGGTCGGAAGGTTCGGATCGCGGTCGATCTGTAGCCAGCTCTCTCCCGCTTGGTGCTGGAAATACGTTGTGAGCGCCTTGCCGTACTCCGGGTGGTGGTGAAAGACGAACCGGCCGAAGCCCTCTGTGCCGCCAGCCCGGCCGAGAATCACAGCCGAGCCCGTCTCGCCGAGGCCATATAGCGGGTGGCCGCCGTCGGCGCTGTTGTTTTCGATTTCAGAAGCCACGACCATCGCGTGTTCGGCCTTGCCGACGCCGATCATTTGGACGGCGACATGGCACGCGTTGAGGAATCCGACTGCGCCGTTGAGCACGTCGAAGGCGAAAGTCTTTGGATCGTCCGGGGATTCGATGTCATCATTGATCCCGAGCTCGCCGGCGACAAGTGCCGCGATTGCGGGTTCGGCTATGAAGTCGTCCCGGTAAACCCCGGCGTAGAGGATCAGGTTGAGCGCAGCCGGGTCGATTCCGCTGTCGTCCAGGCACGCTGTCGCCGCCTGCACCGCGAGGCCGACCGCACGCCGAGGCGCGGACTGAGCGGCGGGGGCGGTGCCGACCCCTTCGATTCGCACGCGGGGCATCGCGGGTGGCTCAGCCGGTCGCCCGTTGGTCGAGAAGCTGCGGGCGCGTTGGCCGTTGGGCGTCCTGCGCATCCGAGCCGGGAGGTCGTCGAACGTGTACAACGCCGTGCCCACCGTCGTTCCGGAGCCGCTGATGCCAAAGACCACGTTGTCTCCAGACCTGATCCGGTTGGCCTGGATCTGGTCGCTGAGTGCCACGAAATGTGTTGTGCTGGCGGTGTTACCCCGCTCCGCCAAATTGTTGATGACGTTGCCCGAATGGGCGGCGGCGGGTCCGAACACCTGGTTCACCGCGAAGGTAGCGTCGTTGAGCGTCGCTTCCGACGTCTGGTGCATGACGATGTGGTCGCAATGCTCCGGCCGCCACCCGTGCCGGTTCATCACGGCGGCGACGTATGGGACGGAACGCTTGACCGCGGTGGCGGTTGCGGCGATGGAGTCGACGGTCATGATCGCACCGCCTTGCGGGGCATCGCTCGCCTTGGCCACGCACACGGTGCTGTACCGACTGAGCGTGGCCATATCGATATCGTGAAAACCGATGCGGCCGTTGGGACCACGCTCCAAAACCACCGCGGCACCGACGTCACCAACGGTCAAACAGGCGAGTCGCGGATCCATCGGCCCTTGGATTTCCCGCTGCGCAGTCTCGGCGATATGACTGATGTATTCGCCGCTGACCACCAGGGCGCGCTGGACCAGTCCGGTCTGCAAAAACGCGTCGGCCACGGCAACGCCGGTGAACATCCCGGCACATGCGTTGGAGACGTCAAAAGCGATCGCATTGGCAAGCCCGCATTGCTGCAGCAACCGTGCTGCCGTGCTGGGCTCGAACATGACCTGTCCCGGTCCGTCGTAGCGGGAGATGTTGCAGCAGATGACCAAATCGATCTCGTCGGCCGCATAGCTCGACCGTGCCAGGCAGTCGGCCACCGCATTGCGGGCCAGGTCGATCGAGAACTCACCGGGCCCGACCACCCGCCTGCTCTTGATGCCGGTGAGGCGCTGCAACGGTATGCCGATCTCGTTGACGCATCCGGCGAGGACGGTGTCGGTCGACACCGCTTCCGCGGGCAGGTAGGTGCCGATGCTTTCGATCACCGTGTTTCGCGTCTGCTCGTCGGTCGGGCGCGCCGGTAACGCAGGAGCCGGTGCGGGCAGGCCCGTCTCGGCCCGGACCGCGCTGACGATCTCGCTGCCGTTTACGTGTTGGGCAGCCTCGTCGAGGTCCGGCCCGTCATCAGCGGCCTTTTCATATTCGGCGGCCAGCTCGGCGATCGTGCCGAATAAGAACACCGACTCCGGCCGCAGCGGCAGGCCGGCCGCCTTCGCCCGCACCGCGACCTCCAAGCTGTGGGTCGACGACCCGCCGAGAGCGAAGAAGTCGTCGTGCACGCCGACCCGTTCCAGATCGAGCACCTCACGCCAGATCCCGCTCAGGATCTTCTCGGCCGGTGTACGCGCAGCGACAAACGCCGTCTCCTGCACAGGAGCTGCTTCGCCCGCCGCCGCTAACGCCTGGCGGTCCAGCTTTCCGCTCGACGTGTGTGGCAGTGCCTCCACCACCGAGAAGACAGCGGGCACCATCGCCGTGGGAAGCCAGTCGAGAAGAAATCGCCGCAGCTCGGCAGTGGTCGGCGCGGGCTGGCTCGCCGCCACGATGTGAGCGACCAGCCGCGTATTCCCGCGGCCGTCGTCGCCCGCTACTACTGCGCTCTCCCGAACCCCTGGGTGCCTGCCCAGTGCGGCCTCCACCTCGCCCGGCTCGATCCGCACACCGCGGATCTGCACCTGGTCATCGAGGCGGCCCAGGTACTCGATGTTGCCGTCGGGCAGATAACGCGCCAGATCGCCCGTGCGGTAGAGCAGCTGGCCCGGATCGCCGGCGAACGGATCGTCGATGAAGGTGGCGGCCGTCGCGTCGAGCTGGTTGAGGTAGCCGCGGCCCACCGCGACGCCGCCGACGAACAACTCGCCCGGCACACCCACCGGCACCGGCTGGAGATGCGCGTCCAGCAGGTGAATGCGGGCGTTGGCAATCGGTCGCCCGATCGGGACCGTGCGGCTGGGTGCACCGCGTTGGCAGCGGAACGCGGTGACGGTGATCGCGGTCTCGGCAGGGCCGTACTCGTTCCACAGGTCGGCGTCCAGCGTGCCGAGGAATTGCTGGGCGAGCTGGTAGGGCAGCGCCTCGCCGCCGCACGTTACCGTGCGCAGTTCGACGCAGTTCGTCACTGCCGGCTCGGCGAGGAAAGCCCGCAGTGTCGACGGCGTGAAATGCACCGCCGTGATGGACTTCTCGATCACGGTCCGGACAAGATAGGCGGCGTCCTTGTGGCCCTCGGGTTTCGCGATGACGAGCCGTGCGCCGACGGTCAACGGCCAGAAGATCTCCGCCACTGAGGCGTCGAAGGTCATCGGCGTGTGGTGCAGCACCCGGTCGTCGGAAGCGAGCTGGTAGGTCGCCTGCATCCACAGCAGCAGGTTGCGGACTGCGGCGTGGGTGTTGAGCGCCCCCTTCGGCACGCCGGTGGAGCCAGAGGTGTGGCAGACATAGGCGAGGCTGTCCGAGGTCGTCGCGGCGACGGCGGGCCCGGTGTGAGCGGTGTCCTCTAGCGCCGAATCCGCGGGCAGGTCGAGGCAAAGCTGGTGGCCGCTGGACTCGGGCAGGCGTTCCAGATGTCGACGCTGCGTGATGCAGACCGGCGCGCCCGGCGCGTTGCTCATGATGGCCGCAATGCGGTTGACGGGTTGCGTCGGATCCACCGGCATGAAGGCGCCACCCGCCTTCAGCACGCCCAGCAGTGCGACGACCAGGTCGGCTGAGCGATCCAGCACGACCGGAACGATGCTGTCCGGTCCCACACCGAGTTGCTGGAGCCGATTGCCAGCGCATCCGCCCGCTGGTCGAGCTCGGTATAGGTCAGCTCCTCGTCGGCAAACGACACCGCGATAGCCTGCGGGCTGCGACGCGCCGTCGCCGCCACCATCTCGTGCAAGCAGTCGGGGGCGTCGTAGCTGACTTGGGTGTCGTTCCACACCGCCTGCGCGCGGCGCTCGGTTTCGGTGAGCAGCGGTAGCTCCGACAAGCGCGCGCCGGGATCGGCGACGATGCCGTCGAGCAGTGCGGCGAAGTGTCCGGCCATCCGCTCGATCGTCGCGTCGTCGAAGAGGTCTGTGTTGTATTGCAGCTCGCAGATGAACTGCCCGTCCGTATCGCCGACCTGCATCATCAAGTCCATCGGCGCACCGCCTTGGCCGATGTGGACGGTCATCAGGTCAAGCGCCGCCCGAGCCGGGACCCCACCCTTACTGTCCTGGAATCGGCGCGTCTGTTCCCAGGCGAACGACACCTGGAAGAGCGGCGTATGGCTGAGGTCGCGGGCCGGGCGAAGCCGCTCGACGAGCAGCCCGAAGGGGTAGTCCTGGTGCGCGAGCGCACCCAGAACGGTCTCTTTGACGCGGCCCAGCAACGACGTGAACGTCGGGTCGCCGTGCAGGTCGGGGCGCAGAACCACCGGGTTGGCGAGGTAGCCGACCAGACCGTCCAGCCCCGCCTGATCGCGGCATCCGAATGGTGAGCCGATGAGCAGGTCGTCCTGGCCGCTGTAGCGATGCAGCAACGTCGCATACGCCGCGAACAGCATCATGTACGGCGTCGCGCGAGCGTTCCGGCCCACCTCCCTGAGCCCGCTGGCCAGCCGACTGTCCAGGGTGAAGCGATGCACGGCGCCGCGGTAGGTCTGAACCGCACCGCGTGGCCGGTCGACGGGCAACCGCAGGTTCGGGGGCAGCTCGCCGGCCAACTGGTCACGCCAGTAATGCCAGAGGCGGTCGCCGTCGGCACCCGCAAGCATCCGTTGCTGCCGGTCCGCGTAATCGACGTAGCTCACTGGGCAGATCGAGGGCGGCTCTGAACCGTGTTCGGCGGCGTAGAGCTGCCGGAGCTCGTCGAGAACGATGTCGATGGACCAGAAGTCGACCGCGATGTGATGCACCGCCAAGACAAGGACATGCTCGTCGGGTGTGGGCTGTAGCAATGTCAGCCGGAACACCGGGCCGGCCTGCAGATCGAATGGGCGGTTTGCCTCGCGACGTATCCAGTTGTGCAGCTCGTCGGGGTGAACGTCATGTCGGTCGATACGCACCGGCCACTGTCGATGGACGAGTTGAACCGGCTGGCCGTCCTGCACGGTATACGTGGTGCGCAGTATCGCGTGCCGGTCGACGATCGCCTGGGCGGCGCGTTCCAGCGCCGTCACGTCCAGGTCGCCGCTGATCCGCCCGGCGTAACTGATGGTGTATGCGGGACTGCCGGGTGCGAGTTGGTAGAGAAACCACAACGACTGCTGTCCGTACGACAATGGATGCGCCCGGCGTTCTTCTGGATCCGTTGCGTTGGTGTCGGCTGCGACCGTCGGATCGGGCTGCGCTGCACCCTCGCCCGAAAGCCGGTCGCTGAGCCAGTCGGCGAGGCCAGCGATGCTTGATCCGTCTAGCAGATGGACGACCGACACGGCGATGCCCAAGTCGCGTTCAATCTGGGTACGCAGCTCGACCGCGATGAGCGAGTCGATCTCAAGGTGGTTGAGCGGCACCTGAATGTCGAGACTCGACGGCGTCATGCCGAACTTGCCGGCAACCTGATCGCGCAGGTACGACTCGAGCAACCGTTGGCGCTGCTGCCCGTCTGCCCTGCGAAGCGCGTCGGGAAGGCTCGCTTCGCGTCCATTCGCCTCGGCGCCCGCCAGCTTGCCCGCCGCTGCCCGCATCAGGTCTGCGATCAGTGGTGGGGTCAGACCATGGCGTAACTCGGAGCCGAGCAGGCGCCTCGCCGCGCCGAAGGCTCGCGCGGCGCCGGCCACGACCGGCTTGAGGAGAGTGGTCGCCGGCGGGACCGCAGAACCATTAACCCGGTGGTCCATCGGCGCGCTGTTGGTCGCGACGGGGTCCAGCCAGAAGCGATCGCGTTGCCACGGGTAGGTGGGCGCGGCCACGCATCGCGCGCCCGACGGATGTAGCTGCTCCCACGCGACCGCCTGGCCGCGGGTGTAGAACGTGCCGAGGGACGCCAGCATGGTCGAGCGGTCGGTGTCGTCGCGGCGCATCGACGGCAGCAGGGTGCAGGCGCGACCCATGTCCTCCGCGTCCTCGCGGACCGCGCTCAACAGGATGGGATGCGGACTGACCTCCAAGAACGTGTCACGGCCGAGATCCAGCAGTCGCCGCGCCGCCGCCGAGAAGCGCACCGGCGAGCAGAGGTTCTCCACCCAGTAGGCCGCGTCGAGGGCACCGTCGCCGACCAGATCGCCCGTCACCGTGGAGTACATCGGCGGCGTCGCCGGCGTTGGCCGGATTCCGGCGAGCACGTCTTTCAGATCGTCGCGCAGCGCGTTCATCTGTGGGCTGTGCGAGGCCACATCGACCTCCACCCACCGGCAGAATCGGCCACGCTGCTGCAGCGATGCCGCCAGATCCGTTAAGACCGCCGGATCGCCGGAGAGCACCGTCGATCGATGGCTGTTACTCGCCGCGATCGCGACCCGACTCTGCTCGCCGGCGATGAGGTCCCGGGCCTCTGCCAGGGAGAGCTCGGCGGCCAGCATGGCCCCGCTGCCATTCGTCCGCCGGAGCAGCCGGGCCCGCCCGCAGATCACCTGTGCGGCGTCTTCCAGGCTGAGCGCGCCCGCGACGTGTGCCGCCGCCACCTCGCCGAGGCTGTGTCCGACCACGGCCTCGGGCTCAACGCCCCACGACCGCCACAGTGCCGCGAGCGCGACCTGGACCGCGAAGATGGCGGGCTGGATCACGCCGATGTCGCTCAGTCGGGAGTGGGCTTGGTCGGCGAGGAGTTCTGCGACCACGGATCCATCCAGGTGCGGGCGCATCGCGCGGTCGCAGCTGGCCAACGCGTCGCGGAACACCGGCTCCTCGGCGTGCAACCGCTGTCCCATGCCGTGCCACTGCGACCCCTGACCCGAGAAGAGGAAGACCACGCCGGGTCGCTGGCCGGGACGGCAATGTCCGGCGGACAGGCCGGGGCGGGCTGCTCCCCGCCGGTAGGCGGCGAGCGACTCGGACAGTTCCGCGGGCGTGTCTCCGACCACGGCCAACCGATGGTCGTGGTGGCCTCGCCGTGCGCCGGCCGTGTGGCAGAGGTCGGCAAGCGGCACCCCGGCCGCGAGGGCCACCTCATAGCGGCCCGCCAGTGCAGCCAGCGCCTCGGGGGACCGCGCCGACAGCGGCAGCAGCTCCACGCGCTGCTCACCCGTGTGGTCCGCCGGTTGGGTGGCCCGAACCTGCGGAGCCTCAGTCAGGACGATGTGTGCGTTGGCTCCGCCGAAGCCGAACGCGCTGACTCCAGCGACCGCCCGGCCGCCGTTCTGCGGCCACGGTGTGAGGGTCTGCGCGACCTGCAACGGCAGATTGTCGAACGGGATCAGCGGATTGGGCTCCGTGTAGTGCAGGCTCGGCGGGATCGCCCGGTGGCGCAGTGCCAGCGCCACTTTGATGAGCCCGGCCACCCCGGCCGCCGCCTCCAGGTGGCCGATATTGGTCTTGACCGAGCCGACCGCGCATCGGCTACCGGGCACCCGGCCCTCCGCCAGAATCGTGCCCAGGGCCGTCGCCTCGATCGCGTCGCCCAAAGACGTGCCGGAGCCGTGCGCCTCGACGTAGCCCACCGCGCCCGGCGACAGATCCGCGCGACGGTAGGCCTCGGCCAACACGGCTTCCTGCGAGCCCCGGCTGGGTGCCATCAACCCGTTGGTCCGACCGTCTTGGTTGGTGGCGCTGCCGCGGATCACTGCATAGATCGGGTCGGCGTCTGCCAACGCGCGACTCAACGGCTTAAGGACGACGATGCCGGCGCCTTCGCCCCGCACGTATCCGTCCGCCCGGGCGTCGAATGTCTTGCAGCGGCCGTCCGCTGCCATCACACCGGCCTTACCGAAGTTGATGCCGAGCGCCGGCGACAGGATGACGTTCGCGCCACCGACGAGGGCCTTGCTGCACTCGCCGTCGCGCAGACTGCGGCATGCCAGGTGGATCGCGACCAACGATGACGAACAGGCGGTGTCGATCGCCATGCTCGGCCCGCGGAAATCGTAGAAGTACGAGAGCCGGTTGGCGGCGATGCTCAACGCGCTCCCGGTACCGGTGTAGGCATCGATGTGGTCCGAGTGGCCGAGCTGTAAATGCCCGTAGTCATACGTGGAAATGCCGACGAATACGCCGGTGCTGCTGCCGGCAAGCCGCTCTGGCACCTGCCCGGCGTCTTCCAACGCCTCCCACGCCACCTCCAGCAGCAGGCGTTGCTGCGGATCCATTCGCGCCGCCTCGCGCGGCGAGATGCCGAAAAACTGGGGGTCGAACTGGTCGACCTGATCGAGGAACCCGCCCCAGCGCGGCGGGTCGCCGCCATCAACGCGAGTGGCCGTGGGTCCCGCCGCGTCGACGTTCCAGCGGTCCGGCGGTATCTCCGCGATGGCGTCCACGCCGTCGCAAAGCAGCTGCCAAAAGGCCGCCGGCCCGTCTGCGCCCGGAAACCGGCAGCCGATGCCGATAATCGCGATCGGCTCGTCCGCCCCCGCGGTCGGCCTGCCGCCTTCGATCTCGGCCGCAGCGCCGGGACGTTCGTCGGCGGATCCATCCCCGGCTAGTTGTTCGGACAGCAGGTCGATCGTGGGGTACTCGTAGGCGAGCGTGGGGGAGAGTTCGCGTTGCAGCCAGGCTTCCAGCGCGGCGGCCAGCCGGATGGCACGAACCGAGTCGAGACCGTAGTGGGCGAACGGTAACGATGTATCGATCTCCGTCGGCGATAGGCCGAGATCCGTAGACAACTGGGAGACGAACCAGGCCGCAATCTCCCCGGCGCCGCGCGCTTCGCCAACCGGTGCCTGATTGGCCGGCGGTGCGTCCGGTCGGGGATCGGGTTGCGACGGTGCCTGCCACTCGGCGAACACGTCGAGGTCGCCGTCGAGGTAGCGCTGCCGGCAGCTGCGCCGCCGGATCTTTCCGCTCGACGTCGTCGGTATCCGCAACGACTCCAACAGGACCACGGCGTCGGGCTGGATCTCGTGCTGCGTGGTGATCGCGGTGCGGATCGCGTCGATAACCTCGCTGACGTCGACATCAGCGATCCGATCGCGGTCGACCTCCTGCGCGACGATGAGCTGTTCGGAGCCGCCCGACTGCGTGCCCGAGAAGGCGGCCCCCCGACCGCGAAGCAGCGTCGGATGGCTGTCCTGCGCGGTGGCCTCGATGTCTTCGGGGTAGTAATTCCGGCCGCGGATGACGATGAGATCCTTCAGCCGGCCGGTGACAAACAGCTCGCCTTCCATTTGGAAGCCCAGGTCACCGGTGCGCAGGAACGGGCCCTTCCCGGAAGCCGCCCCGGTGCTAGCGAGGAACGCCGAGAATGCCTGCTCCGTTTCGGCGGGCCTGCCCCAATAGCCCTGGGCGATGCTCCCGCCGGCGTGCCAGATCTCGCCAACCTCGCCGGCCGCACATGGCCGCCGGGTCGCCGGATCCACGATGACGATCTCGTGGCCGTGCTGAGGGCGGCCGCAGCCGACGAACGACGTGGCGGCCGGGTGCTCCGGTGTGACGTTCACGACACGCTGCTCGCGCAGTGCGACGCTGTCGAGGTGTCGCACCACCGGCACGACCCAATCCGACCTACCGGAAACCAGCAGGGTGGCCTCCGCCATCCCATACACCGGGTTGAACGCCTCCGCCCGGAAACCAGCCGGGCGGAAGGCATCAGCGAACCGCTGCAGGGTCGCGGCATGCACCGGCTCCGCACCGCACATGGCCGTCGTCCACTTGGACAGATCGAGCGCTGCGCGTTCCTCCTCGCCGCTGCGTTCGACACAGAGCTCGTAGGCGAAGTTCGGCGCGGCGGTGATCGTGCCACCGTGTCGGGAAATCGCTTCCAGCCAGCGCATTGGGCGCTCAATGAACGCCTCCGGCGGCATCAGGAAGGAGGTGCAGCCGACGTAAAGTGCCTCCAGGATGCTGCCGATGAGACCCATGTCGTGGTGGAGGGGTAGCCAGAACACCGCGACCGCGTCGTCGTCTCCGTGTCCCCACGCCTGACGGATGGCATCCAGGTTGTGCAGCAGATTGCGGTGCGTCACCACAACGCCCTTCGGCGAACTCGTCGAACCCGAGGTGTACTGCACGAAGGCGGTTGTGCTGCCGTCGATATCGGGTGCGACCCACTCCGCGGCGGCGGCGGGGTCGACGGCGTCTACGGCATACCACTGCAGGGAATTCCCGACGGCCAAGTCGTCCACCGCGGCCTTGAGCTCCGCTTGCAGCTCGGCGGTGGTGAGGACGAAGCCGGCTTGTGCGTCCGCGACAATCGACCCGACGCGGCCGATTACCCGGTTACGCACCGGCGGGTGCACGGGTACCGCGACGGCTCCGGCGTAGATACACCCGAAGAAGCCGGCGATGAAGTCCAAGCCCGAGGGGCAGAGGACCAATACACGTTCACCCGCTGCGCCCTGTCGCTGCAAAGTCGATGCGATTGCTCGGGCTTGGATGTCCAGCTCGTGATAGGTAAGCCGACTATGTTCTTCCCCACCCGGGAAGTAGTGGCAATAGTCGAAGGCAACCTTGTCTTGATAACGTTCGGCCCTCTGCTGCACAAGGTCTAGCAAAGTTGGCGAGGTTGAACCCGCGTCGTCTGGCATCTTCTTTACCTGATCCTGATCTCAACCACGGGGTGTCGGCGACATCGCCTTGCGTGTCGAGATTTCGCTGTTGAGCGACGTTTGACCAGCGTCAGCAGGCACCCCGTTACCTCCACGATCGGTGACCCTCCCCGATCGTCCGAACCTCCCGATCGTGTGACGAGCTGTGGCCTGACAACGACTCTACCGAGATCTTCGCGTGAAGCACGGCCCCAGGGGCCCGGGCCGCGGGCACCGAGCGGGTGATTCTCAGCGCTCAACGGCAGCGTGCGCTGCCGCCAATCCCGACAAACGCGCCCGCAAATCTATCTTCGCCGGCACCGTTGAACATCTCGGCAACGTCGGCCCAGCCGAACTGGGGCGACCTCACCGACCGCTTACGCGGCGAAGAAATCGGCAGGATTGAGCAGCGCGCTGAGATCGGCCAGCAACGTGGTCCCGGTCGCCTGGACCAACTCCGGCATGTTCTCCCACTCCGCCGTTGCCAGACTTCCGAGTTGGGACGGGAAGTCGTCGTTGGCTGTCAGGACGGCGGTCGCCAGGTCGTCGCGGGCGTTGAGGAGCCCGGCGATGATGCCGGTGTTCGGGTCGAACACCGAGTCGTCGAGGAGTGACCCGAGCTGCTGGGGCAGCAACAGCGACAAAACGGTGTCGCCAAGCGCCAATTCGGTGGGCAAGCTGATGTCGCTGAACGCCAGAGGCAGATTGTTGAAAATCGCCTCCAGGCTGCCGACCGGATTGGTGACGATGTCGTGATCGACGGTGGCCCAGTCGGGGGCCAACGCCGGGGTGAACCTCAGTCCCAGCGGAGTTTCAGGGTCGCTGCCGAACACCGCGTCGAAGTTATCGGTGCCCATCACGCCCTGCAGCCCATGGAGAATCAATTCCTGTATCACCCAGTCGGGTTGGGCATTTTCCCGCGACACGTCCAAGGCGTAGTCGTAGGACAACACGCGCTCTGACATATCGGCGGCGTATTCCGCGGGACTGACGGTGGGTGTGTCGGCGGGCAGATAGTTGGCCACATCGGCCACTGGCACCACGTCGGTGGTCACGGGTAGGCCTGTCGGGTCTGTGCCATCGGGGAGGTTTTCAAATCGGGCGAATATCTCGCCGCTGGTAACGCCGTTGCTGTCCAACCAGTTCGCCACGCCCGGGTTGGTCGCGCTGACCACGTAATAGGTGTAGCCGTCAGGATCTTGAAACGCCGTGGTGTTGTTCAAAGTGGTCTGCGCCAATGTGTACGGCAGCGCCGCGCCGAAGACGTTCATTAACTCGATCCCGCTGTAGGCGGACGTCACGTCGGGCACCTTCACGATCAGCGCCTCGCCGGGATCCAGGTCGAAATTCCCCCCGGAGACCTCGGCACTCGGCAGGCCCGTCGCAAACACACTCGTTTCAGGGGCCAGGTTGCTCATGGTATTGGCCGGAAGCTCGATTCCGGCAACCTCGGCCAGGCCCATGTTTTCTTGGTTGAACGGTCCAACGATATTGGCGAACGCGGTGAACAACGTGGTCAACAACGAGTCGACCGAGGTGATCTGGGTAGTCGACGTCGCGGTCAACGAGTCGATGTCAGCCGTGGCCGCGTCCGCGCTGGGAAATATCCCCGAGGTCGGTATGGAGAAAAACGCCGGGCAGTCGGCCACGCATTGGATGCTGATGCTGCCCGGGCCCTGCGCCCAGTCGCCCAGCACATCTCGAATCAGCAGGGAGGCATCACCATTGGTGGTGGCGTCGCTGTCATTGATGAAATTGACTGCGCCGCTTGGCTCCGAGGGACCGATGTCGACGGTGAAAGTACCGTCGGGATTGACGATGAGGCCGTGATCGAGTTCCAGGCTGCTCTCGCTGACAGCCGTCGAACCGGTGATTGCTTCGGTCGCGATGGCGAGAGCCTCGGTCCCATTGCCGACGGTGCCAGTGAGCTCGTAGGTCGCGCCCGGAGCTAGGCCGGCGGTCGCGTGGTAATAGATGTCGGGGGTGAAGAATTGGAAGTACTGACGGGAATCGGCGGCATCCCCGGCCACCACCTCCGGCGATTGGAAAAAGACCCCGTCGAAAAGCTCAGTGACCCTTGAGAGCCCGGCCGAGAGCAATTCATAGTTCGTGTTCTGCAGACCCGTTAGCAGCATGGCGTCGCTGTCCGGTGTTGCGAACGGCAGTGCCGAGTCATACGCCACCGCCTGCTGCATTGCGTCGAGCAGTTGATCAAGCGCCGGCTGGTACGAGCTATCAGCAGTGGCCTGCGGCGCGGTGATCATCATCGACAGAGCGCCGGCTAGCGCCGTCGTGGCAAAGCCGACCGCTTGAGCGGCCCGGCTACGGGCAGACCTATTTGTCGTCACGCCGCTCCCTTCCCTGAGACACGCCTAAGAAAGTATTGGTCATGTCGACGACAAATAACGTGATTTCAGGACTGTCGATTGACCGCTAAACGGTGAGGGGCGAGGTCCCGCGGGAGGCGTTATGCTTCACCGCGCATCGCCGTCGAGCGGGAAGGGGGTCATCGTGGCCGACAAGTTGAAGGTCGATCCCGTCGCGCTGCACCTCGGTAGCAATCAGATGTTCGATGCGGTCGGTGAGGCTTCTCTGGAGTTCGTCAGTCATGAGGAAGGGCTGGCCGACGCGGCGCCGGGCTGGATCGGTTCCTCGCGGCAAGCGTTGGGCGAGCTGGCGGCACGGTGGGAGACCCGGCACAGTCAACACAAGCTAAAGGTGGGCGGGTTGGGGTCCCATGTAGCCGATGCGATGGTCGGCTACGTCACGACCGAGGACGGATCGGCGCGCACACTCAGGTCCGTGCGGGAGTAGGGGTCGCGGGTGGAGCCGCTGACTCCTTCTGACGTCAAGCGCTGGGATCTCAGCGCGATCAATTCGGTGTTCGAGACGGCCAGCGGGCGCGCGGATACCTTGCAGCGCCTAGGGGACAACCTGCAGCAGGTCCACAACACTCTCATCGACTGGCAAGGGGAGGCTGGGGAGGCGTTTCGCGTCGATGTGGGGAAGGTTCGCCGCGACATCGAGGCGGACGGCGCGGAATCCAAGCGGGTGGCTGCGGCGGTATCGCGCGCCGAGGCGGACGTGCAAGCGTGCAAGGCCGAACTCGATGACATCCAGCGGGCCGCTGATGCTAACGGTTGGACCATCACGCCGGACTGGCGAATCGACGTTGGCGACACCGGGATTGGGCTCGATCCAATTTCGTTCGCCGCAGAGCAGCAGGCGATGCAAGATGCCCTCAACGCCTGCAAGGCACATGCTCACAACGCCGACCACGAGCTTGCCACTGCCCTGCGCGCCGCCGTCGCTGAAGTCCCGGTGGATGCCGCCGGAAATCCGCCGGGCGGTGCTGCACCGCCGCAAGGCCCGCCGAATCCCGCTCCCGGGGGCAAGCCAAAGACGTGGCAGGACATGCTATTACCCGCTGGCCCCGCAAGCGGAGGGTCGGGCGGTGGGCCGCCTGCGGGCGTGCCGGCTCCCGTCGGTGCCGCGGGCAAGGCGTCGCCGCTGGAAGACTCGCTGCTTGGTGCCGGCGCCGGCGACCGCGGGGGCAAGCCGCCGTCGCTGGAAGATCTGTTGACGGGGAGGGGTCAGCCTTCCGGCCCTGGCTCCGGACAACCGCGCAACCTGCAGGACGTGCTCAGCCGGCTTAGCCAACCTGGTGCTCCCTTCGCACCGCCGCCTCAACTGAAACCCGCGGACGTGGAGCGTTTCAAGGCGCTGGCCCGCCAGAGCATGATCGCCGATGGTGTTCCGCCGGATCAGATTGAGGCACAACTGGATGCGGCTGTGGCGCGTACCCAGCAGTGGATTGACAACGGTATGCCCAACTATGTGCCCCCTGAGGCTGCGCGCGCGGCGCCGCCGGGATTCGCCGAGGGATTCGGCGACCACTGGTTTGCTACCGAACAGGGGATCAAAAACCTTCTCGGGCAAGGAGGGCCGGGGGCGCCCGGCGTCCTTCAGTCGTGGGAGCAGATGCTCAAAAGCACCAGCGAAACTCTCCAGAACCCGGTGGGCGCGGCGATCGGGGAAGTCAAAGAGGCGATTGGCTCACCGAGCCTGGCCTACTACTTGGGAGGGAAAGCCTCCGACGGTGCCGTCGCCCTGCCCGGGCTAATGTTTGGCGGCGAAACAGCGGGCCTAGGTGAACTGACCGACGTTGCCCCCGGCGCAATCTACGACGGCATCACGCCGATACCGCATTCACCGATCGGCCTCGATGACCCCGCCAACTATCATTCGTGGGCCCCCTCGGCGGGGCAAGATCTTTACAGCGCGTTGGTGAACGGAGAACCCACCGCAGGCCTCAGCCAGCCATTCGCAGATATGTCGACTCACTATATTGGTGACAACCCAGACCGAGTAGTTCTAGGTAAGTGGGAGGGCCAGGACGACGGCTACATCGGCGAAGCCCGAGCCCATGGCGGAATCTACTACGACACCGGCGACGATGCGTGGGATGCGCTGACCTACGGGCTTAGTGACACGGACGAGACGGCGCTAACCTGGCAAGTCAACGAGCACTTTCTTGAAACGCAAATGGAGAACGGGGTGCCTCGCATTGAATACGTGTTGGGTCAGTACTCCTCAATTGAGGACGTCCTTTTAAAGCGGCAAGGTTCCTTTTCGGCTATGGAAATTGAGTTCCTCAATGACAATGCACCATTGTATGGATACCGGCGCGTCGGGAACGCGTGGGTGAAGGATTGATGGTGGAAGACGGTTTCTCGCAAGAAGTTCACGCGATTGTTGGGCCTCTTCTGTCGAGCATGGGGTTCGCCCTCGACGCCATTGACAACGATGTTGACGAAGGCGGCCGGACGGGTTCGGTCGTGTTCTATCGCTCCCAAGATTGCAAGATACAGATCTATTACTCGTCGCGAGAGCGTGAGATCAATGCCATGATTGGTCCACTCGATGCGCCGAATGAACATGGCTTATACGACCGCTCGCGGAAGTGGCACTACTTTAACGATTTCGCCGATGAACCTAAATTGCCGCTCGAAGAATTAGTGGCGAAGCTTCGGGATGAGCGTGCCAATTTCGAAACCACGCCGAAGTGGCTCGAGTGGATCAAACGGGAGCGTATAGTTCGATATTTTGAATCAGCACATACGGCGATAGTAGAAGGACGGTGAAATCTGACTCGGGACAGGCGTTTGTGGGTACAGCATCCGCAGGTCACTTGTCCTCGGCCAACACCCGTTGCTTCTGTTCGCCGATCACCTGGTTGAGGTAGTCCGCCTTGGCACAGCCGTAGTATGCAGCGAATTGCAGTGCTAATTCGTCCATCTCATCGAACGAGACGTCGCCGCTCTTCAGCGCCGCGTAGACGTGAGAGATGACTGGGAGCTCCGCATCCTGGAACGCAACGCATGCGACCGTGATCAGTCGTCGCTCCTTGATGCCGAGCCCGGGACGCACCCACATCTCGCCAAAGACGAAGTTCAAGATGCCCGCGCCCGAGTACGGGTTATCGCGCGGTGGTGCGAACGGGATGCAATTGATGTCCCTGAAGGACTGCTCACCGCCGCGCAGGCGTTGTTCGGGATCGCTGTCGGTGACGAGCGGCAACAGCGGCTCGGGTGGGGGAGATTCCTCGCCACGTTCCGCCGAGATCGTGGCCCACTGTTGATCGACGACGATGTTGAATCGCGATGCCTTCGGCCAGCCCGCATACACGGCGAAATGCAGTACGGCTTCACGCATCTCAGTGATCGTGATGTCGCTGCTTTTCAGCGCCGCGTACACATGCTGTTCCAACGGCTGTATGGCGTCCGCGGCGGCGACACACGCCAACGTCACGAACCTTCGATCGCGACGGCTGAGCGTCGGCCGCGACCAAATCTCTGCAAAGACGAAGTCGATCAACCCGTCTGCGATCACTGGACTCGGATCAACAGGAGCAGCGGTCGTCATGACATCGGCGTATTGGCGAATGCCCCGCTCGCGGCGAGTGGTGTCCATCGTGGCTCCTACCTGATCGTTACGCCGGCGTCGACCTTGAACTCAAGCCCGGTGACGTACCTCGATTCATCCGAGACCAAGAACAGCACGGCGTTGCTCACGTCCGACGGCTCGATGAGTGGCGCCGGCAGCGCATTCAGGAAGATGGGAACCAGGTCTGGCCGGCCGGCGATCTGCTCGTGCATGGACGGTGGCGCCATACCCGTCGCAACACCCGTGGGGTGAACGGTGTTCACTCGAATATTCTGCGCGGCAAGCTCGTTGGCCAGCGCCAAACTCATGCCCACGATGCCGTGCTTGGATGCGGTGTACGGCACGTGAAACGGTGTGCCCTTGATTCCCGCCGACGAACTGATATTGACAAGGCTGCCGCCGCGCTCGACCAGATGCGGAATCGCTGCGGCGCACGTGTTCCACGCGCCGATCAGGTTGACGTCGAGAACCAAGCGCCACTGCTCGGTCGTCGTGGCATCCCACGTGCCGACCGTGAGTACCCCGGCGTTCGCGACGGCGGCGTCAAGACTACCCAGCTCGGAGACCGCTTGGTCGGCCGCGGCTTTCATCGCCGCGGTGTCTCGGACGTCCGCGATATAAGTCAGAGCGGTGCGTTGATGTTCGCGGACTAATCTCGCGGTCTCCTCGAGGTCGGCTTCCGTCGATAACGGATAGTCCACACCGAGAATCGGTGCGCAGATGTCCACCAGGACGAGGTCGGCGCCTTCCTCCGCCAGCCGCACGGCATGGCTTCGGCCCATCCCTCGCGCGGCTCCGGTGATCAGGACGCGCTTGCCGTGCACCCGCCCCGACGAGTTGTCATTCGCCATATCGCTCACAACTTATTGCAGAAGCCGGCGTCGACGGGGAAGGTCACGCCGGTCACGTATCTGCCTTCATCGGACACTAGGTATGCGATGGCTGCGCTGATGTCTTCAGGTTCGAGCATCGCGACGGGTAGCGGATTTTGCAGATGTGGTGCGCCGTCGGGGTAGTTTGCGATGAACGCGGTCATGGCGGGGTTGACCGCCATCATGGTGTTGACGGCTGTCGGATGCACGGTGTTGACCCGAATATTCGCGGGGGCAAGGGCATTGGCGAGTGTGCGCATCAATCCGACAATGCCGTGTTTGGACGCCGCGTAGCCGAGACCGCCGCCCTGTGCGCCACCGAACCCCCTCAGCCCGGCCGTCGAACTGGTGAAGACGATCGACCCGCCACGGTTACCGGCGAGCAGATGCGGAATCGCGGCCCACGCAACGTGATACGCGCCGTCAAGATTGACGCCGATCGCTGCGCGCCACTGCTGCAACTCCTCCTCGATACTCAACTCGCGGAACGCCACGGGAGCGATCCCGGCGTTGGCCAGCACAATGTCCACCCGTCCGAAATGCTCGACGCCGGCGTCCATCGCCGACTTGACCTGGTGGAAATCACGCACGTCCGCGACGGTGCCCAGCATCTTGCCGCCGGCCTGCTCAACCAGTCCGATCGTTTCGTCGAGTTCTTCGCCCGATGCCATCGGATAGTGGTTTGCGGGGATGTCTGCGCAGATGTCGATGCCGATGATGTCCGCGCCCTCTCGGGCCAGCCGGATCGCGTGACTGCGCCCCTGACCACGCGCAACCCCTGAGATAAAGGCGACCTTGCCGTCGAGCTTGCCCACATATCCTCACTTCGATTTGCATCGTCAGCGCAGATCAGCGCCCAGTAACGTGGTTACTAGCGTGCTACAGTAACATGGTTACCGTGGCGACAGAAGGGGGAGGCGAACGCCAGATGGACCCGATCATCGGGATCGTTGTCGATCTGCTGGACACCGAGGGCTACGAAGCCGTCCAGCTTCGCGAAGTCGCGAGGCGAGCGCGAGTGTCACTGGCGACGATCTACAAGCGATACGCCACCCGCGACGAACTCATCGTCGCTGCCCTCGAGTGGTGGATGGACACCAACCGGTACGCCGCCCTGGCAGCGCCGACGACCTTCGCGTCGGATTCCTCCGTCTACTCAAACCTGATGGACCTGTTCCGAACGATTTTCGAACCGTGGGAGCAACACCCGCTGATGTTGCGGTCCTACTTCCGGGCGCGATCAGGACCGGGTGGGAAGCGTCTCATCCAACGCGGTTTTGACGCCGTTCTTCCGGTCGCGAAAGCGATAGTGGGACAACTTGATTCAGGGTTTGCGCAAGATCTTGAGCTGATCCTCTCCGGCGTAGTGTTCGGGTTCCTAGGACGATTCACCGCGGGAGAAATCGATGTGACCGAGATCGTCCCCGGGATTGAGCGCGCCGTGTTCCGGCTGACTGCCGCGTACGACGCGAACCCTCCCCGTCAACTCGAGCCGCGATAGTCTGGTCCGCATGCTCGACGGGGTCATGCTCCTGTGGTGGATCCTCACGGTTCCGTCTTTTCTGTTCGTCGTCATCGACATCTGGCGGACCACCCCTGAGTCGCCAGTCCTCAAGTGGGCCTTCGTAATCCTGACCGCATTCACCGGACCGCTCGGCGCGTTGTTCTATGTGCTCGGCTGTCGGGAGCCGTTGCGGGGCAGCCACGAACAATATGTCGCGGCTCGTTGGCGTCAAGTCCTCGGCTCCACGATGCATTGCGTCGCCGGCGACGGAATCGGCATCATCGTCGGGGCCGCGATCGGCGGCGTTCTGACGCTGTCCTTCTGGCCGGACTTCCTGCTCGAGTACCTGCTGGGCTTCGGGTTCGGGTGGGCCTTCTTTTAGGCGTTCGCCATGCGGGATGCCGCGGGTGGGTCATATCTGAAGTCTCTGCGGATGACATTCCTGCCCGAGCTGTTGTCGATGAACCTCCTTATGACGGGGATGGTGATCACGTCACGCTTCGCCATGCGACGCGTGGATGGAAGCGACGACCCGACGCGTCCGCAGTTTTGGTTCGTCATGTCGATGGCGCTGATCGTCGGGTTCGTGTGTGCTTACCCGATCAACTGGTGGCTTGTCGCCAATCACATGAAGCACGGCATGATGACCGTTCGCGCGAAGGCCGCCAGTGAAGCCGCGGAAGAACATTCGATGAACGCGACGTCGTCCGAAATGTCATCGGGCTCGGGGCAAAATCAGCCCGGCGCAGGCGTGAAGGCCGCGATGACCGCGCTTACTTCGCCATCCTCGGCGCAGCGCTCGTCATCGTCATGCGATTCGCCATGTGAGCGGCGACAACCGCTGGTTCGAATCATTCTGCGTAGCCCGACATCTGGGCCGAGGTCTTTTCGCCTCCGGGATAGGACACGAATTCGACCGGGGTTCCGTCAGGATCGCGCACGAAGAACATCCGCACGCCGCCGATCTCCACCGGTTGCTGTTCAGGCTCGTAGCCAGCGGCGGTGACCGCAGCAAGGGCGGCGTCGACGTCGCGGACGCTCAACGAGATGTTGGTATAGCCGAGGACGGTTTCAGGCTGTGGATCCAACTGGCGGTGGGCGAACTCGAGAAGCTCCACGACGGTACCACCGAGCATCCCTCCGATCATCCGGCCGCGGGCTCCGGTTTCACCCGTCACCACTTCCATTGGTGGACCGTCTAATTCAACATCGAAGAAGACATTGAGGCCAAGCAGGTCGCGATAGAACCGCAGCGATGCTTCCGCATCGGATACGGCGATGCAGACATGTGAGAAGCCGATAATTCCGATCCGGTGTTGCGTCATGTGGGGTTCCTCGTCGGCTCGAACGGTGGAACGTCCAGTATGCGAGATCCGGCCATCGGAATACGGTGAACCGGCTTGGCTGCTAGGGAGTGAGCACCACCGAGCCGACGGTCTTGCGGCCTTGAAGATCGCGGTGCGCCCGCGCCACGTCCTTGAGCGGGTAATGCGCGCTGACCGTCACCTTGATGGCTCCGTCGCCGATCAATTCGAATAATTGTCCTGTCCGCCAGGCAAACTCGTCGTGGGTGCGCATGAAATGGGGCCGCGATGGCCGAGCGAGGTACACCGATCCGGCGGCGTTGAGCCGCTGCGGGTCGACCGGGGGCACCGGTCCGCTGGAGGCACCGAACAGCGCGAGAGTGCCCCGGACCGCAAGGCTCGCAAGGCTCGCGTCGAACGTTGACTTGCCCACGCCGTCATACACCGCGGCCACACCGGCGCCGTCGGTGAGCTCTCGGACGTTGGCTCCGAACTGCTGAGGCTCGACGGGGTAGTCCAGCACCTCGACCGCCCCGGCTTCGCGCGACAGCTTCGCCTTCGCCGTAGTCGAGGCGGTGGTGATCACCCGGGCGCCCAAGCTGGTCGCCCACTGGGTCAGGATCAAACCCACCCCGCCGGCCCCGGCGTGCAACAACACCGTGTCATCGGCCTGCACCGGATACACGGATTTGATGAGGAGATGCGCGGTCATCCCCTTCAAGAGCGCCGCTGCGGCAACATCAAAGCCGACACTGTCGGGAACCAGCGCCACGACATCGGCTGGCGCGACGCAATATTCAGCATAAGCGCCGACGGCGTCGGCGCTGGCAACCCGGTCGCCGACATGAAAAGACGTCACACCGTCCCCGACCGCGGCGACGGTCCCGGCGACCTCGGAGCCGAGAATGAACGGTAAGTCGTGCGGGTAGAGCCCTGACCGGAAGTAGGTGTCGACGAAATTCACACCGATCGCCTCGGCTTTGATCAACACCTCGCCGGGGCCGGGGGAGCGCTGCGGCCGGTCGACGTAGTCGAGGACTTCTGGCCCACCGTACTCGGCGACTTCAATGGCGTGCATACCCCGTAATTTGACGGGGACATCCAGCCGCCGTCGATGGAGCCGGCTACAAGAATCACGACGCGCCGGTGTGGCAGTGAACAATGCTGTGCGTTGTTCGCCGACACAGTGGCGCCTGCTCAACGCTGTCGCGCTCGACATCGACGGCCGCCGTCCTTCCGGCGATGCTCGTCGGTAAACAGCGCGTGGCCGACGTGGCGCACGGCTCGAACAAGAAGGACAGGCAGACCGATGGCAAATCCGAAAACCATTCACGAGGTGACCTACGACCTGCTGCGTGAGCTGGGGCTGACGACGGTATTCGGCAACCCGGGCTCCACCGAGGAGACGTTCTTGAAGAACTTCCCGGACGACTTCACCTATGTCCTGGGATTGCAGGAGGCGTCGGTGGTGGCCATGGCTGACGGATTCGCCCAGTCCACCGGCAAGCCCGCCTTGGTCAATGTTCACACGGCCGCGGGGATGGGAAACGCGATGGGCAACCTGGTGGCGGCGGCTAAGGGCAACACCCCGCTGATCGTCACGGCCGGTCAGCAGACCCGCGAAATGGTGTTGTGCGAGCCATATCTGACCAACAAGGACGAAACGGTGTTTCCGCAGCCGTGGGTGAAGTGGGCGTATGAGCCCAAGCGCGCCGAGGACGTGCCGGCGGCGATTATGCGAGCCCACGCGATAGCGCTACAGCCACCGGCCGGCCCGGTGTTTGTGTCGATCCCGCTGGACGACTGGGAGAAGCCCGCGCTGGGTCCGGCGGTGGTACGTACGGTGAGCCACCGGGTCAGCCCCGATGCCGAACGGTTGCGCGGATTCGCCCAGCGCATCAACGCTGCGCAGCGGCCACTGCTGGTGTTCGGGCCGGAGGTCGATCGCGCCGGGGCCTGGGATGCCGGGGTGGCGTTCGCGGAGAAGGTCGGGGCGCCGGTATACAGCGGCCCGTTGCCCGACCGGGCATCGTTCCCCGAGGATCACCGGCTATTCCAGGGACAGCTGGCGATGACCATCGCCGGTGTCACCGAGGTGCTCCGCGGCCATGACCTGGTCGTGGTGATCGGGGCGCAGGTCTTCCGGTACTACCCCTACGTGGCTGGTGAGTACCTGCCCGAGGGCACCGAGCTGTTGCAGATCACCGCCGATCCGGGTCTGGCTGGTGCGGCGCCGGTCGGCGACAGCGTGCTGGGGGACACGCTGCTGGCGTTGGAGCAGCTGGTGGGCATGGTCGATGATCACAGCGACCGGGCGGTGCCGGCCAGGCAGGTGCCCACCTCCGCGGTCGACGTGACCGGGTCGGCACCGCTGGAGCCGGATGCGGTGTGGGAGACGTTGCGAACCGTCACGCCGGCCGATTCGCCGTTGGTCACCGAATCGACGTCGACGATGGCCCAACAACTGCGATTCCTGCCCAGCACCCGGCCGGCGTCGTTTTTCGCCACTGCCAGCGGCGGTATCGGCTGGGGGTTGCCCGCGGCGGTGGGCGTCGCCTTGGGGGACCGCGCCCGTGGCGTCAAGCGCCACGTGCTTGCCACCATCGGCGACGGGTCGTTCCAATACTCGGTGCAGGCCCTCTACACCGCCGCCCAGCACCGGCTACCGATCGTGTTCGTCGCGATGCGCAACGGCGAATACTCGATCCTGAAGTCGTTCGCGGTATTGGAAGAGACACCCGGCGTGCCGGCACTGGACTTGCCGGGCCTCGACATCGCCTCCCTCGCAACGGGTTTCGGGTGCCATGCGGTCAATGTGGACAGCTGTGAAAAGCTCGCGCACGAATTCAATGCCGCGCTGAAGGCCGACGGGCCCACCGTGATCGTGGTGCCGACCAAAGCGCAGGCCGCGCATCTGGGATAGCTGTGAAAGCGGCGGGTTCCGGGTTTGCGGATTCAAAGACATCGCGACGCTCAAGGAGGCGGGCGTCGAAGAGGTCATCAGTGCTCGGGCGCCGCTTCCCAGCTGAGCCGCGTCGAGTCACGGAGTCAAATCCATGAAGATCACCGACGTCACGCTGCCGTTTCGGGTCTGGCAGGAAAGCGAGGCATGTATGACCGCGACAGCCGAAGTTCTCGCTCTCCCGTCCACGGTATGTGGCCGGATTATGTTTGGTGTTCGAAGTACAGCGGCGTCTGATGTAGCCGCGGGCTCACCACATCGACGGGACGCCCGCGCGAATTCTGGCGACTTCGGAGCGGGCGAAACGAACCCGTTCGGTGTCGGCGCCGCGCGCGGTAGCCAGCTCCTCGGCGAGGGCGTACGCGGAGTTGAGGACGTAGCGGGCGCGTTTCCGTTCCTGGCGATTGCGACTGGCTTTGCGATAAGCCTTGCGGGCCTTACGGTTACCGGCCATCGCGTCGAGTTCGGCTGCGGTAATGACGTTGCGGGCCTGCTCGGGGGCCATGACTTCGCGGACGAAGTCCTGTTCTGGTTTGACGGTCAACTTGTAAACTTGCACGACGATGATGAGCGCGATGATGATCGTCGCGATGAGCAATCCGATCAGTTTCAATGCGCTCGGGCCGGCGATGGCGGCCACCGAATCCCATGTCCCGTGCAGCAGCATCGGTATCGCGATGAGAAGAAGACCTCTTCCGACCTTGCGCGGTTCGGCGGGCCGGCCAAGAAGATAGACCACGCCGGCGCAGAAGATTGCGCTGTAGAGGATGTGCGCGGCCACCCCGCTGACCATTCGAAGAATGATGGTGCCTATCGAGGCCCCAACTTGATTCGCGCCGAACTGCGTTCCGGCCGAGGTCATTGCGTAAAGTATGTCCTCGATGATCTGAAATCCCAGGCCGATGAACGCGCCCATGATGAACCCGTCGAACGCGGTTCGTATCTGCCGTGGCGCCATTGCGATGAGTAGCAACAGGCCCGAACCTTTCGCCCATTCTTCGGTGAACGGGGCCGCCAACCCGGCACCCCAGTTCAGCGCCCACACCTGACCGAAGGTCTTCCCGTACAACGCGAGGATCGCGTCGTTGGCATTGGCCGCCATCGCCCCGGTCGCGGCGAAGCCGCCCCACAGGAACGCGACGACCATCAGCTTGGCGGGGAGCTTGGCGTAGTGGTCGATGTGCGCCGCGAACCACCAGAACAGGGCGGCGTAGATGGCGAACGACGTCACCGCGAGGCCGATCGCCTCGCCGTATGCGTCGTACTCGCGGGCGAGCGTGGAGATGAAGGCCAGGAAGCCGGTCCCGACCAACAGCAGATATCCCCAGAAAGCAAAATTACGAGGCTGGTAAAAGCTGAACCGCCGGCCCCAGCCGGAGAGGTCAAGCGCGATGTCACGTGCGCGATCAAGGTCGGCAAGCGTCGGCACTGGCGTCGTTGTCACCGCTTCCCCTCCTCGGTTTGGCTGATGCTGCGGATCATCTGCCAAACCGTTGCAGTTGGCTCTGAGCCGGTATCGGACGGTCCGGTTGCGACGGCTTCGACTCCGCGGGTCTCGAATACGAACGCGGCGATCAGCCCGGCGGTGTGCGGTCCGGTGACCCGTACGGTCGCGCCCTGCTTGCCCTGATCGTTGACGATCGTGGTGGGTGCACCGGTGACGTGGACGCCGCGACCGCGATTGAGAGCTTCGGAGGTCGTCTCGATCTGGTCGAGCAGTTGGTCGGCGTCTCCGTGGAATTGTCCGGTGCGGACCGTGAATTTCAAGGCCCCGTCCTCCACGACCGCGGTCGACGGATACTCGCCGGACAACGGGACGTGGCCAGCTCGGAGACCCGAGGTGATTCCCCAGCCGGCCTCCGGAACAAACGTCACGCCGCCTTCGACCTCGAGAACATCGCCGGCTCTGACAATGTCGTGATAGGGCACTCCCGCATTGATGATGGGCAACACCACCGACATCACGATGGCCAGCGCGAACACCGCCAGCGTCGGGCGAATGGTGCGTCGATCCAGGCCAAACCATCGCTCGTCAGCGGGCACCCACCGTTCGTCGGGTTCGAATCTCGGTCGTGCGACCGCCGAGGCCGTATCGGATGCGGGATCCGGCATACCGTGCGCTCCCCAATCTTTCTGCAAGCCTGCTAGCCGCGCGGCGTCGTTTGAGTGGCGTCCGGGGTTCGAGACTAACGACGGCGAGAAGACTCGACATCAAAATTGGTGACATCCGCGACTTTGGCGTGGCTGGAGCGTATGAGCTCCTAGGCTGCGGGCCATGGCTATCGACCGTTTTGGGCTCCTTGCGGGCAGCATCCGACTTGCCTCGGGCATCTCGTTTCTCGTCGACCCCCTCCGTGCGAATCGGTTCTGGGGCGATCCCGATGTGCCGACGCCGACAGCGCAACTGTTGTTGCGATCGATGGGCTACCGCGATGCGTTGATCGGTGGGCTGCTCGCGGCGGCGGCGCTGCGTGGCAGAAACACCCGCGGCTGGTTCCTCGCGTCCGCCGGCGCCGACGCGTCCGATTTGCTCGGCGGCGCGAGCGTTCATCACCAGATGAAGCGCTCACAGCAGCTGATCGGGTTGGGTGGCGCTGCCGTCGGCATTGTGACCGGGCTTTGGGGTACGGCGCGTCGGACGCCGGAACAAGAATCTGGAGATGGCGGTTGAGCCAGTCGTCCGCGGATGTCGCCGCGGCAACTTGTAGGCGATTGCGATGGGAGCGAGCGTGCGTATCGGTGTGTTGACCTTCGTGACCGACGAGGGCATTGATCCGGTTGAGCTGGGTGAGGCGCTGGAGCAGCGTGGGTTTTCGTCGCTGTTCCTCGCCGAGCATTCGCACATCCCGGTCGATGCGAAGACCCCGTATCCGGGCGGGGGCCCGATTCCTCGCAAGTATTACCGGACTCTGGATCCGTTTGTGGCGTTGACGGCGGCGGCGGTCGCTACCGAGAACCTGGTTGTCGGTACCGGGATAGCGTTGATGCCGCAGCGCGATCCGATCCTGACCGCTAAAGACGTTGTATCGCTGGATCTGGTGTCGGAGGGCCGATTTCGCTTCGGTGTGGGTGTGGGCTGGCTGCGTGAAGAAATCGCCAACCATGGCGTTGATCCCAAGGTGCGCGGACGCGTGGTTGAAGAACGGCTGCGCGCGATGATCGAGATCTGGACGCAGGAGAAGGCGGAATTTCACGGTGAGTTCGTGAATTTCGATCCGATCTACAGTTGGCCGAAGCCGGTGACGAAGCCGTATCCGCCATTGTATCTGGGCGGGGGACCCGCGAGTTTTCCACGTATCGCTCGGCTGCACGCCGGTTGGCTTGCGATGACGCCGTCAGCGGAAGTTCTGTCGGGCCAACTGGAGGAACTACGCGGTGTCGTCGACCACGAGGTACCGGTGATCAACTTCCACGGTGGCGAACCGACGGCAAAAGAGGTCGAGGCCTACCTCCCGTTGGGGTTGGAACACCTATTGGTGGACCTGCCGACCGAGCCCCGCGACCAGACACTTCGACGCCTCGATAACTTGCAGACCGAGTTCGCGCAACTGGGTTAGCGAAGGTTGTTTCGCCCAACATCTGCCGAGGCCCCGGATTGTCGGTGAGGACAGCGACAACCGTGCCGGTTTGCTCCACGATCGAAAGCAACGGCGTTCGTACGTAAAGCGTTTGCACCGCCGGTAACTGGACCGGGTCGCAGGAGTGGGCTGGATGAAGCGGATTGTGGGCGTTGGGCACCCGCATCCATCCTCAACTACGCCAAAACCACTGGCCGGTCCCCATCCTGCCCTGGTATCAGTGCTACACCGAAGAAGAACGCCACGCCGGGCGCGGACCCATCGTCGTCCACGACGGACTGCTCACCGCCCTCGAAGACGGCCAAGCACGCCCCGCCACCTTCGACAGCCTCTACCCCGCAGAACTCCGCCAACGCATAATCACCGCCGAATCGAGTTCAACACCAACATAATCCGGGTTAGGTGAACAGTTCACGTCGCTGCGAGATGTATTCCTGCACCGATTGCGCAGGACGACCGGTGAGGTCTTCGACATCATGGGTTAAGCGGTTGTAGCGGTCGTCGCGATGCAATTTGGCCATCGTTTCGATGTGTTGTTGGGTATGCGGCTCGAGTCCTGCCTCGCTGAGATGCCCAAGCCATTCGTCGTAGGGCAGCTGAACCGCGGTGATCGGCCGGCCAAGGGCTTTCGCGTACTGTTCGGCCAACCCATCGATGTCCAGCGCTGCCGGCCCGGTCAATTCGTAAACCGCACCGATGTGGTCCTGCGGCGCCCGGAGCACGGTGGCAACGACGGCGGCCACATCCGTGGCAGCGACAGGGGAGGTGCGGCCGCTTCCGAACGGCAACGCCAATTGCCCCTTCTCGCGGATTGAGCGGGCCGCGAGCACGGTGAACAGCGGGTTGTCGAGGAATACGGTCGGTCTGACATGTACGGCCGGCAAGCCCGACCAGTTGATGACGTGCTCGGCCAGCCAGTGCAGGCGTTGTTGGCGGGATTCCTCCGTGCTAGTCGCGGTCATCTGCGAGACCGTCATTTGCGACATGTTGACCAGCGCTTCCAGGCCGTCGCCGTCGTCGGCGGCCGCGCAGACTACGGCGGTGGCTTCCAAATAGGAAGCCGAGACGCTCATGTTGAAAAACATCCGGTCGATGCCAAAGATCGCCGCGCTGACATCCACCGGGTTGGTCAGGTCTCCGACGATCACCTCAGCTCCGAGTGCGCGCAGCGCGTCGGCGCGCGAGTCCTCGCGGTGCACCATCGCCCGCACGGCCTCGCCATGGCTGAGAAGTTGCTCCACCACGAGCCGACTGACCCCGCCGACGCCGCCGCCGGCACCGGTGATCAGGTAACTGGGAGTGCGAGTCATAACCGCGACCTCATGCCTGTATATCGGTCAGATTTGGTTGGGTCCGCCGTCAGCGGTGACGGTGGACCCAGTGATAAAGCTTGCCAGGTTGCTGGCCAGAAACAATGCCGCATTGGCGATTTCGTCAGGCTCGCCGAAGCGGCCCAGTGGGATACCGGCGATGCGATCGGCGCGGAACTGAGTTATCGAGTGCCTTCGCACGCGGGGCAACTGTTCAGCGCGTGATGAGGCAAGCGGGCGTCCGGCGGGCAAAGTGGGTCAGCGATTACAACGGGTCGGAGCCGCAGTCGCTTACCGAGGGGGAGCGGCGGGTGGTGTATTTGATCGCCGACGGCCACACCGACAAATCCGCTGCTAAGACGCTGGGGATATCGGTGAATACTGTTGGTACCCACCTTCGTTCGGCATATTCAAAGCTTGGAGTCCAGTCGCGAGTGCAGTTGGCCAATGCGCTACGCGAACGCGGTGAGCTGAACTGAGTGATCCGGTTCGCGTCATCCGACGTGCCGGACCAGGGTGTCGATGAGGGCATTGATCGGCGGGCTGGCGTGTTGGGATGCGGCGGAGGCGATTGACAGCGTCCAGGTGATGGACGGATGCAGCGGAACTGCGCGCAGCTCGGGGAATCGGTTGGCCACGCTGTTGGGCAGGATCGTCGTTGCCAGTCGGTGTCGGATGAGCTCAGCGGTGATCGCGTAATCGGCGACTTCGTAGGCGCTGACCGGCTCGACGCCGGCAGCGGCGAAGCCGGCATCCAAGCGCTGCCGGATGCCCCACCCGCGCGGGAAGTTGATGAAGTCGTGTCGCGCGAGGTCGGCGAGTTGCACTTTTGCGCGACTTGCCAATGCGTGGCTGGATTCGCAGACGAAGACCATCGGCTCGCTCATTAACTCGCGCAGCGCTACCAGCTGGGACCCGGGCGATTTGATCGACACCAGGGCCAGGTCCATCTGGCCGTCGGCGATAGCGGTCAGATGCCCGGCCGAACCCGTCAGGCTTTGCCGCAGGCGAACGGTGATCAACGGGTTCGAGCGGCGGAAGTCTTCCAGGGCTGCAGGCAGATCCAACGTTCCCCACGACATCAGGGTGCCCAGGGTGACGCTGCCGGTGAGCTGATCACGGAATGCGTCGACTGAGGTCCGGGCCCGGCGGGCGGTGTGGATGACTTCTCGGGCGTGCTGAAGGAAGACCTCGCCGGCCGCGGTGAGTGCGATTTGGCGCCTGGAACGGTCGAATAGCTCGATGCCAAGCTCTTTCTCCAATTTGCCGACCGATGCCGAGAGGGCAGACTGCACGACGTGAATCCGCTGGGCCGCTCGCGAGAAGTTCAGCTCGGCGGCCACTGCGACGAAGTACTCCAGGTGCCGGAGTTCCACGCCGACCATCATATCGTGATCCGCGATAGTAATGTTCTCTTTCCTTCGTTGGACGCGATGGCTGATTCGGGTGTTGGCTATAAGCGTCGGATAGCAGACGATCGGTTCCTAGGAGGACGGACCCATGCGGGCCTTGCGTTTTACCGAGTTCGGTGACCCCGGTGTTCTGCAGGTTGCGGACCTGCCGGATCCGACCGCGACAGCCGAAGAAGCGGTGATCCGGGTTGAGGCGGCGTCGGTCAATCCATCTGACGTGAAGAACGTTGCCGGGGGGATGAACTGGACGTTGCTGCCGCGCACGCCCGGGCGTGATTTCGCCGGTGTGGTCATCAGTGGGCCATCCGAATGGCAAGGAGCTACCGTCTGGGGCACCGGCGGAGACACCGGCTTCACCCGAGACGGGTCACACGCCGAGTTGATGTCGGTGCCGGTGGAAGCGTTGGTGCGCAAGCCCGAGCGGCTCAGCTTCGACGAGGCCTCCACCGTCGGCGTCAACTTTGTCGTGGCGTGGTACGGGGCGGTCGAAGTTGCACAGCTGGCGGCGGGCGAAACCATCGCCGTCTTCGGGGTTTCCGGTGGTGTGGGGGGAGCGGTGGCGCAAATCGCGCGAGCGCTCGGCGCCAAAGTGGTTGGAGTGGACCGTCGTCGGCCCGGCCCGGAGACCGCCGCCGCGGCTGTCATCGATGACTTCGTCACGTTTGACCCGGCGGCAGATGTCGGCGCCGAGATCAAGCGGCTCACCGATGGCAGGGGTGTCGACGTGGTGTATGACGCCGTCGGTGGCGTGACCACGCCGGCCGCGCTGGCCGCGCTGGCCGTTCAGGGCAGGCTCGTGGTGATCAGCGTCGTCGGTTCGCGCGCGGTCGAAATCGACCTGCTGGACCTGTACCACAACGAAACTCGAATCCTCGGCATAGACAGCACAAAGCTCACTGTCGTCGACTCGGCGCGGCGCCTCCAGCAGATGGCACCCTACTTCGAGTCCGGTGAGTTTCGGCCACTTCCCATCGCCAAAACGTATTCGCTCGACGATGCGGCCGCGGCGTACCAGGCCGTTGCCGACCACACCGTCGGCCGCGTCGTGATCCGGCCCTGAGATCAACGTCAAACATCCAATCGCAAAGAGAGGCAAGGCCAATGTCATCCGCGTCGTCCGATCTGAACGAACAAACCATTACCGAGGCCGTCCAGCGGACCTTCGACACGTCGACCGATCAGCGCTTCCGGGAGGTGCTCGTCTGCCTGGTGCAGCACCTGCACGATTTTGCGCGCGAGGTGCAGCTGACCGGTGACGAGTGGTTCACCGCCATGGATTTCCTTGAGCGAGTGGGCAAAATCTCCAGCCCGACCCGTCAAGAGGTGATGCTGCTATCCGACATCCTGGGTTTCAGCATGCTGCTGGACAGGATCAACCAGCACAGCGGGTCATCGGTCACCGCCTCGGCCTTGCTGGGCCCGTTTTACGTCGAGGGCCGTCCGACCGCCGCCAACGGGGACGACATCTCCGACGGCGTGGACGGTACACCGATGTTCGTCACCGGTCGGGTCGTCGACGAACAGGGCAGGCCGATCGCCGGCGCCCATGTCGACACCTGGCACAGCGATGGAGAGGGCTTCTACGACGTTCAGCAGTCCGAGAAGCTGCACGACGAGTTCGCCATGCGGGCACTGCTGACCACTGACGACGACGGGCGATTCTGGTACCGCTCCATCACGCCCCGCTATTACCCGGTACCCACCGACGGCCCCTGCGGGGAAATCATGCGCGCCGCAAACCGATCCATCATGCGCCCGCAACATACGCACTTCTGGTTCCACGCCGACGGCTACCAACCGCTGATCACCCAGCTTTTTTGGCGAGACGACCCCTACATCGGCCGCGACGCCGTCTTCGCGGATGTGGAATCGCTGCAAGCGGATTACGTGCGTCACGAGCCCGGGGTTGCCCCAGACGGGACGACGGTCGACGAGCCGTTCGTGACCCTGGACTGGACCTTCACCCTCGCCGCCAACGCCGAATAGCAAAGGGAAGAAGTCAATGTCACGGATACCGCTCGTCAGCATCGACGAGCAACCCGAATCGACCCGCGAATGGATGGCGCGACGCGGCAATCTCAACGTGTTCCGATTGCTCGCCAACGCGCCGCAAGTATTCGCCGGGTGGACGCAGATGGTCGACGAGCTGTTCGAAAGTCCTACCTTCAGCCAGCGTATGCGGGAGGTGGTCATCCTGCGGGTGGCCCACCTACAGGGCTCACGCTACGAGCTGAGCCAGCACGTAGGGATCGCCCGCGACGCCGGCCTGACCGAGCAACAGATCAACGCCATCCTCGACACCGATCACCCCAACGCGGCCGGCTTCAGCGACGTCGAGCGCACTGCGCTCGACGTCACCACCGAGTTGTGCACCACCCACCGACTGCGGGATGACACCTTCGCCGCGGCCCAGGCCGTCTTCGGCGACGAGGCGCTCACCGAATTGCTGATGATCATCAGCTGCTATTACGGCCTGGCGTTGGTGCTCAACGCTGCGGACCTCGACGTCGACGCCACGGCGAGATTCCAACCCTGACAGGAGAATTCAGATGACCCGAATCGCCTACCGTCGGCCAGAAGAGATGACCGGGCAGGCTCGCGAATTGACATCTGCGCGGGGCAATCTCAACGTCTACCGTGCTCTGGCCAACGCCGAGAAGGTGTTCACCGGCTGGATGCTGGCCGGGCAGGCCGCCCTGACCAGTCCGGTGTTGCCCGTCCGGCTGCGTGAACTCGTCGTCCTGCGGACCGCCTATCTGATGGACTGCCCCTACGAGCTTGGCCAACATCGGGACGTGGCCCGGACGGCTGGAGTCAGCAGCGACGAGATCAACGCCATCACGTCCGAATCCGACTGGCAAACAGCTCATTTCGAGCCTGTCGAACTCGCGGTGCTACACCTGACGACCGAACTGCTGACCACACGCGGCGTCTCGGCCGAAGTGTTCGACCAAGTGCATGACGCCCTCGGGTCGGAGGCCACCGTCGAAGTACTGATGGTCATCGGGCGGTATTCGGGACTGGCGCTGATGCTCAACGCGCTGCAAGTCGACCTCGACGAAACCGCGCGGCTGCCGATCCCGCCGGCACGTCCGTGACTACCCGCCAGAGTCCGTTCCGGTCCGATCTTCTCCAGGGGAAGGTCGCATTGGTCACCGGCGGCGCTACCGGGCTGGGGCTGGAGATCGCTCGGGTGCTCGGCAGTCACGGGGCTCGCGTCGCGATCTGTAGCCGGAAGGAAGCCAACCTCCAAGCCGCGGTTGCGGCATTGCGGGAAAAGGGGATTGAGGCCCGCTACGGCGTCTGCGACGTGCGCCGGCACGACGAGGTGACGGCTGTGATTGAGGAAGTATTGCGAACGTTCGGTCGACTCGACGTCGTCGTCAACAATGCGGCCGGCAATTTCCCCGTCCCGATCAGCGGCCTCAGCCCAAACGGATTCAAGGCCGTGGTCGACATCGACCTGTTGGGGACATTCAACGTATCGAAGGCCGCCTACGAGCTATGGCTGCGCGAGCACGGCGGCGCGGTGGTGAACATCAGCGCGGCGATTCAGTACCGCGGCATGGCGCTGCAAGCGCACGTCGTTTCGGCCAAGGCCGGAATTGACGCGCTGAGCCGCGCGTCTGCGATCGAATGGGGGCCCGACGGGGTTCGCGTCAATATCGTTGCCCCCGGCGCGATGTCAGGAACCGAGGGCGTGAAGAGAATTGCCGGCGATGACCAACACCGCGCCATCCAGAATCCGCTGAGGCGTTCCGGTTCGACCACCGAGGTTGCCGACGCGGTGCTGTTCCTGGCGAGTGACGCGGCGTCGTACGTCACCGGAGCGACGTTGGTCGTGGACGGCGGCGGTTGGCTGACAGCCAGCGGCATCCCGGATTTGCCGGGCTACCACTGACTATGCGATGTACCCCCGCGGCAACACCGAAAAGTCAACACACGCCGCTGCCAACACGTCGCCAACCTCGGGAGCCACTGGCGAGGAGAGCTCCAGCAGCACTCCGGCTGACGGAGCTTTCAGGGCGCCGACGTTTTCGTTGACTAGCCACAGTGTGGTCTCTGCTGCGATACCGGTCCAACCGTTCTGCGCCCTCATCAAGGTGAGGACACCGAGTTCGTTGCCGGCAGGCGAGAGTATCCGATGATGCCAGGCGCTGTCGGCCTTGGATCCGGTGTGCGGCTCTACCACTGCAAGGGTGGTGCCGCCACCGGTTTCGAACCGTGCTGCGCCGTCAGCCGGCGCAATTTTTCCCACCGGTGTGTTCTGCCTGATGACGGTTGTGGTTCGAGCCACCGCAATACCGAGTTCATCGCCTGCGGTGTTGGACAGCGTGTAGTCGCCTTTGCCCCCGTTCTTGAATCCGAGTAACACAGCAGCACCAACCTTTCGGTGGGCGTGCGCCAACTCGGTGCCGTCGGGGGTGGTTAGCTGAACTCGCAACGCATTGGACATCGCCGCGCAGGAGCCGGCGCGGGATCAGCTGTCGGATGCGTCAAGGCGGTGACGGCGCGCTGATCGGTCGTCATCGTCGTTTCTTCGCGGCCTGCGCCAGCACCGGCCTTGTACGCTCCAACCCGTAGGTAGCCGAGATTGTCGGCACTCACAATGACGGTGAAGGGTCCGCGCGGCACGATTCAGTGCAAGCCCCACTGCGTCGCAGATGGTAAAGCGGCTCGTCGATGGTAAGGAGTGCCGATGACCACGCCAATCTTGCCCGGCAGACCCGCTCCGCTGGGCGCAACGTGCGGGCCCGATGGGACGAACTTCGCAGTGTCATCGAATGGCGAACAGGTGCAGCTGTGTTTGTTCGACGACAGCGGAGCCGAAACCCAACTGGCGCTGCCGGAACGCGACGGCGACATCTGGCATGGCTTCGTGCCCGGCGTGAGGGAGGGCCAGGCCTACGGTTTCCGGGTCAGCGGCCCCTACGATCGCGCTCGGGGCCTGCGTTACAACCCCGCCAAGCTGCTCCTTGACCCCTATGCCCGCGCGATCGACGGTGAATGCCGGTTCGGGCCCGAATTATTCGACTATGCAACGGATAACGCCGCGGCTCCCAGCCTGCTGGATTCAGCCGCCCACATGCCGCGCAGCCTGGTGACGGCGCCGCTGCCGCCCATTCCGCCCATGCCCGGTCCGGGGCATGGGCTCGCCGACACGATCATCTACGAGGTGCACGTCCGTGGATTCACCGCAACGCATCCCGATGTGCCACCCGAGCTGCGCGGCACCTACGCCGGCTTGGCGCACGAGGCGGCGCTCGACCACCTCGTCCGTCTCGGCGTCACCGCTGTCGAGCTGCTGCCCGTTCACCACAACGTGCCCGAGTCGTTCCTCGTCGAGCGGGGGTTGACGAACTACTGGGGCTACAACACCATCGGCTTCTTCGCGCCGCACGCGGCGTACTCGGCTGCGGTACGGGCCGGCCGTCGCGGCGGCCAGGTAGCGGAGTTCCGGAGAATGGTCGACGCCCTGCACGCGGCAGGGTTGGAGGTGGTGCTCGACGTCGTGTTCAACCACACCGCCGAGGGTGGGTCCGGGGGTCCAACGCTGTCGCACCGCGGCCTCGACAACACCGCCTACTACCACCTCGACCCGAGCGATCCGAGTCGCTACATCGACACGACCGGGACGGGCAATTCGCTGAATACGGCCAACCCAACCACGCTGCGGATGATCACGGATTCGCTGCGCTACTGGGTCTCGACGATGGGCGTCGACGGCTTTCGTTTCGACCTCGCACCGACCCTCGGACGAACGGCCGGCGACTTCGATCCGTTCTCGGCGTTCTTCGATGTGGTGAGCCAGGATCCGGTCATCTCACAGGTCAAGCTCATCGCCGAGCCGTGGGACGTCGGCCGCATGGACAGTTACGACATCGGTCGCTTCCCGCCGCTGTGGAGCGAATGGAACGGACGCTTCCGCGACACCGCGCGCGACTGGTGGCGCAGCCATGACGGGCTGTTGGGCGATTTCGCTACGCGCCTGTGCGGTTCGGCTGACATCTACGACCGCCCCGATGAGGGACGCCGACCCAGCGCATCGGTCAACTTCGTCACCGTGCATGACGGCTTCCCCCTGGCCGACCTGGTCTCTTACAACAACAAACACAACGATGCCAACGGTGAGGGCAACCGAGACGGCACCGACGACAACCGCTCGTGGAACTGCGGAGCCGAGGGGCCGACTGACGATCCAGCTGTAGTGGCTCTCCGTGCTCGGCAAAAGCGGGCCTTTCTTGTGACACTGTTGCTCTCGGCGGGGGTACCGCTGTTGTTGGGGGGCGACGAGCTCGGGCGCACTCAGCGGGGCAACAACAACGCCTACTGCCAAGACAACGAGATCACCTGGTTCGACTGGAAGACAGTCGACCGTGAACTGCTCGATTTCACAACGGAACTCATCGCATTGCGTCGGCGTCATCCGGCATTTCGCAGGCGGCGCTACTACACCGGCACGGCGGCGTCGGACCTGCGCTGGTTCACAAACTCAGGTGCGGAGATGGCTGCCGAAGAGTGGTCAGACCCGATTGCGCGCAGCGTCGCGTTGTTCATCGACGGCTCAACGGATCCGGATGAGGGTCCCGACGGCAGGCCGACGATCGACGACGACTTTTTTGTCCTGCTCAATGCCTGGTGGGAGCCGCTGACTTTCACTGTGCCGGACGATCTGCGCAGCAGACGCTGGGACATTGCCTGCGACAGCTTCGACCCTGCGCGGAAGATTACCGTCGTGCAGGAGCTTACGGTGGGGCCGCGCTCGGCCGTGGTCTTGCAGTCGTCGAGACTCGACTCGACTGGCTTCCCGACCGGCAATCATGTCAAATGAGAATCCGGAACCACCGATCGGGGACCACACAATGCCCACGACGCCTGAATCCACTTCCCCGGCTCGCGCGCGCAGCGGCAGGCAAACGGGTCGCCTGGCCCTTGTGATCGGCGCACTCGGTGTCGTGTTCGGCGACGTCGGCACTAGCCCGATCTACACGGTCCAGACGATCTTCAATCCGGGCGACCCCCACCCTGTGCCGATCACCACGGACAACGTCTACGGCGTCGTGTCGTTGATCTTCTGGTCGGTGATGATCATCGTGACGCTGACCTACGTCACGCTGGTGATGCACGCCGACAACGACGGCGAGGGCGGCATCATGGCGCTCATCGCGCTCGTGCGTCGGTGGAGCGCCCGCGGCGGTCGCACTGCGGTGGTGCTTGCCACTCTGGGCGTGTTCGGTGCCGCCTTGTTCAGCGGTGACAGCATGATCACGCCGGCAATCTCGGTGTTGTCTGCAGTGGAGGGCATGAAGGTGGTCCGTCCGGGGCTGGAGGACTGGGTCGTGCCCAGCACCGTCGTCATCATCGTCGCGCTATTCGCGGTGCAGCGCCGCGGAACGGGTGTCGTGGGAGGCCTTTTCGGGCCGGTGATGGTCGGCTGGTTTGTCGCAATCGGTGCCTGCGGCGTGAGCAGCATCATCGACCATCCGCAGATACTGGCGGCGCTTTCCCCGGTTTACGCAGTGAACTTCATGGTGGGGAATTTTGGGACGGCGTTCTTCTCGTTGACCGGGGTTGTCCTTGCGGTTACCGGCGCGGAGGCGCTCTATGCCGACATGGGTCACTTCGGGCGTAAAGCGATCACCGCCGCTTGGCTTTTGGTCGTTCTACCGGCGCTGGTTCTCAACTACCTCGGGCAGGGTGCGCTGGTGGCTGCCAACAAGGCCGCGGTGAGTGCGCCATTCTTTCTGCTCATACCGGGCTGGGCGCGATTGCCCATGGTGTTGCTGGCGACCGCCGCGACGATCATCGCGTCGCAGGCGGTGATCACGGGAGCTTTTTCGCTTGCGTCCCAGGCCGCCCATCTCGGCTACCTTCCCCGATTGCGGGTGGTGCACACCTCGGCATCGACCGTCGGCCAGGTCTACCTGCCATGGATCAACGGCCTGCTCATGGTGGCGGTCCTGATACTTGTGTTCGCCTTCCGCAGCTCGGCGGCACTGGCTTATGCCTATGGAATGGCGGTGACCGGAACGATCACCATCACGACGATGCTGTACCTGTATATCGCGCACGCAAGATGGCGAGTCCCGCTGTGGCTGATCGTTGTTGGCGGCAGCGCACTGTTGGGTGTTGACCTGCTCTTCGTGGCGGCGAACCTGACCAAGCTCGTCCACGGCGCGTGGCTGCCGCTGCTGATCGCGATCACAACGTTCACGGTCATGATCACCTGGCAGCGCGGCAACACCATCGTCAGCCGCAGGCGTGAGGTCGCAGAGGGACCACTTGACGCGTTCGTCGATCAACTATCCAGGGACGGGCTACTGCGTGTCCCTGGCACGGCGGTTTTCCTCAACCGCAGCAGTAACACCGCGCCGTTGGCACTGCGCGCAAACGTCGAACACAACCACGTCCTCGCCGAGCAGGTTGTGATCGTCACGATCGAAGTGTTACCAATCCCGCGGGCCAGCGACTCTGAGCGCGTCGAAGTCGACTCGCTCGGCCACGCTGACGACGGAATCATCCACGTGACCGCACGTTTCGGGTACATGGAGACGCCTGACGTCCCGCACGCGTTACGTCTCCTCGAGCCGACGAAAACCGAGGGATCGATCTCGATCGATGACGCTTCGTATTTCTTGTCGAAGATCCAACTGATAAAGGGCGAGGCACGGACCATGCCCGCATGGCGTACGAATCTCTTCATCGCCACGTCGCACCTGAGCGCCGACGCTGCCGAGTCCTTCTGTCTGCCCCAGGACCGAACCCTGATTATGGGGTCGCGGATCGAGGTTTGAGCCCTTGCGACCGCCCTTGCCGTCCCGTCCGGCCAGCACAACCTCAGCCGATTAGGTTTCTGACCGCTCGTCGGATTACCCTTGCGCCGGATCGTTGTCGACTCAGGGAAACTCGATATGCCCATTCAGCCCACTCTGCGGCGCACACGATCGCCGCGCAGCGGTCGTTCCCAACGTCTGAACTTCCCGACGGTCGGTCAATGCTTCGACATCGAAGTCAGTCGCGAGGCGGACGGGTGGATCGTCCGGATACCCGAAATTGGCGGGGTCACCCGCGCGGGCCGTCGGGCGACGGTCGAGTTGGCGGCGCGGGAATACATCGCCGCCCGAACGGGCATCCCGATCGGTTACATCGCCATCTTCGTCGCGCGCGAGATTGGTTAGCGCCAAGTAGCTTTCGCTGCGCGGCGGGGCTTGACGCGGTCGAGCTAACCGCCCGGTTCACATGGTCACGGTCAGCGGCCAGACACTCCAAATGTCGTCGCAGTATTCGGCGATGGCACGGTCCGACGAGAACTTGCCGCTGCGAGCGGTATTCAAGATGGACATCTTCGTCCAGGCGTCCCGGTCCTGCCATGCGACGCTCACCTGCTCCTGGCAGGCCATGTAGGCGGCGAAGTCGGCGCAGACCAGGAAGGGGTCGTCGTAGCGGAGGTTGTCCACCAGGGGCTTGAACACCTCAGTGTCGCCGTGCGAGAACGTGCCGTCGGCAATCAGATCCAGCACCGCGCGCAGCTCGTCGTTGCCGTCGATGAAATCGGCGGGGCGGTAGCCCTGCGCTTTGAGCGCCTCGACCTCGGACTCGGTCAGACCGAACAGGAAGAAGTTCTCCGGTCCGGCCTCTTCGCGCATCTCCACGTTCGCCCCGTCGAGGGTGCCGATGGTCAGGGCGCCGTTGATCATGAACTTCATGTTCCCGGTGCCGGACGCTTCCTTGCCCGCGGTGGAGATCTGCTCGGACAAATCGGCGGCCGGGTAGATCATGTGCGCGTTCTTCACGCTGAAGTTCGGCACGAAGGCCACCTTCAGGAACTTGTTGATCTCCGGGTCGGCGTTGACCGTCTCCCCGACGGCGTTGATCAGCTTGATGATCCGCTTGGCCATGAAGTAGCCGGGAGCGGCCTTGCCGCCAAAGATGAAGGCCCGCTGCGGAATCGACATCCCGGGGTTCTGCTTGAGCCGGTGGTACAGCGCGATGATGTGCAGGACGTTGAGATGTTGGCGCTTGTACTCGTGGATGCGCTTGACCTGGACGTCGAACATCCAGTCCGGGTTCAGCTCGACGCCGGTTGCCGACTTGAGGAACTTGGCGAGGCGCGCCTTGTTGCCGCGTTTGATGTCACGCCATTCCTGACGGAAGGAGGCATCGTCGACGAACGGCTCCAGCCCGCGCAGGCGCCCAAGATCGGTCAGCCAGCCGTCACCGACGGTGCGGTCCAGCAGCTCCCGCAGCCCGGGGTTGGCCAGCGCAAGGAAGCGGCGTGGTGTCACCCCGTTTGTCTTGTTGCTGAACCGCTCCGGCCACATCTCGTAGAAGTCTTTGAGCACACTGGCTTTCAGCAGGTCCGAGTGCAGCGCGGCGACACCGTTGATGGCGTGGCTGCCCACGGTCGCCAGGTGCGCCATCCGGACGTTCTTGCCGCCGTTCTCGCCGATCAGCGACATCCGGCGTACCCGGTCCTCGTCAGCTGGGAACTTGGCGCGCACCTCGTCCAGGAACCGGCGGTTGATCTCGTAGATGATCTCGAGGTGGCGGGGCAGCGACTCGGAGAACATCTCCAGCGGCCAAGTCTCCAGCGCCTCGGGCAACAGGGTGTGGTTGGTGTAGCCGAACGTCGCGACCGTGATGTCCCACGCCTCCTCCCAGTCCAGCTGGCGCTCGTCGACCAGCAACCGCATCAGCTCGGCAACCCCGATCGACGGATGGGTGTCGTTGAGCTGCAAGGCGAATCGCCGGGGGAGTTCCTTGATGGACACGTCGGCGAGATCGTCCATGATGTGCAGCACGTGCTGCAGCGAGCAGGACACGAAGAAGTACTGCTGGAGTAGGCGCAGCTGCTTGCCCGCCTCCGGCTCGTCGTTGGGGTACAGCACCTTGGTCACCGTCTCCGACATGACCTCGTCCTCGACCGCCCCGTAGTAATCGCCGGTGTTGAAGGCTTCCAACGCGAACGACTTGACGGCTCGTGCGCTCCACAACGTCAGCACGTTGCAGGTGTTGACGCCGTAACCCTGGATGGGCGTGTCGTAGGCGACGCCTTTCAGCAACCGTCTCGGCACCCATCGGACGCGGTCGTGGCCGGCTTCGTCCGTGTAGTGCCCCACGTAGCCGCCCCACTTGACCAGGTAGTTGACGTCGGGTTTGCCGATCTCCCAAGGGTTTCCGTGGTCCAGCCAGTTATCGGTCTGCTCGACCTGCCAGCCGTCGTGGATCTCCTGGTCGAAGATGCCGAATTCGTAGCGGATGCCGTAGCCGATCGCCGGCCGCTCTAGGGTGGCCAGCGAGTCCAGGTAGCACGCGGCGAGCCTGCCGAGGCCGCCGTTGCCCAGTCCGGGTTCCTCCTCGCAAGCCAGGACCGTGTCGAGGTTCTGGCCCATCGCCGCCAGAGCTTCCCGTGCCACCCGCTCCATGCGGAGGTTCAGCAGGTTGTTGCCCAGCTGTGGACCCATCAGGAATTCGGCCGACAGGTAGCAGGTCACCTTGCGGCCGAGATCGAGTGAGGTCTGTGTCGACACCACCCGGCGGTCCTGCATGCGGTCTCGCACGGCCAGCGCGAGTGCCTTGTAGTAGTGCTCGGGCCGCAGGGCCGCGGCCGGACGGCCAATCGAGTAGCGCAGGTGATCAGTTATCGCCCGCTGCAGCGCTTGCGCACCCATCCCGGTGCGGGAGTGCTTGACCAGATCGGCGGGCCTGGTGTGATCGACATCGGTCATGGTGAGTCCTACTCCCTAGATTGAGGCACCGTACCTCTGTGCGCCGCGGCGCGCAGGCCGTCAGTCTCGCAGCGATGTCTGCACGCCGGGCAGGTAACTTACTTCCGCTTCGTGAACGTAAGCCCACGGACTCGCAAAGAAAAAACGCTGCGGTCAGGCGCTGGGCGTGAAGGTGTAGGTCTCGCCGTGCGCAAGGTAGACGGACTTCGTGTCGGCGGTCGAGGCCTCGGCGGCCTTTTTGAAATCGTCGAGCCCCGACAGGAAAACCGAGAAGTCGTTGTAGTGAATCGGAATGGCGGTGCGAGGCTTGGTGATCTCGACGGCCTGCACTCCTTGCGCACCCGTCATCGTGACCACCGTGACGAGGAAGGTTGTGCCGCCGGTGTGGATCAGGCCGAGGTCGATGTCGGGACAACGCCGTGGGATGTCCTCGAGGCTGTCGACCAGCATCGTGTCGCCGGTGATGTAGAGCCGGTAGAGGTGATCGCCGTTGCGGCTGAAGTCGAGCAGGTGGCCGTTGACCGGCATCAGCAGCTCGTTGACTGCTTCCTCGGTGGCGTGCTTGGCGGGCATCGCGGTGATCGTCACCGTCGCGTCGCCTTTGTGCACCTCCAGGGATTCCCAGGTCTCGAGCGGATGACCGTGGTCGAAGCCGAGAGCGCTGAGTTTGTCCACCGCGTCTGCCGTGGAGACGATGGGTAGTTTCTTGTCGAGCTCTCGGGCGGCGACGTCGTCGAAATGATCGCCGTGGTAGTGCGACAAGACGATCAAATCGATCGGGGGCAGGTCGGCGATTTGACAGGCCGGCTCGACTTCGCGGCGGGCCGAGATGCCATGACCCAAAAGACGTGCTCGCCTTTATGCAAAAAGGCGGGGTCGGTCAGGATTGTCAGTCCGCCGAAGCGGATCAGTGTAGTCGCGTTGCCGATGAAGTAGACGCCGCCTTTGTCGAAATCTGCCGTGCCACTGCTGGTTAGCTCTAATGACGTCATCGTGTGGTCTCCTGCCGGCCCGCCATCAACTGCGCTTATAGCGGCGATCGGCAATGGCTATGGCCAGGGGGACTACGTCCGCAAACGGTCGTGTTGTGCCCGGCGGCAGATCACCCACCATCCGTACAGAAAGAATAAGCATGACCACCAACCAAAGCACTTCTTCGAGCGGTCGGATCCTTCAACTCTCGACAATCGATAACGTCGCAGGCTTCCTTGGCCGATACGGCCTCGTCGTCGTCATCGGCTGGATCGGTGCCCTGAAGTTCGCCCATTTCGAGGCGAACCAGATTCAGCCACTGGTCGCACACAGTCCGTTTATGGGCTGGTTCTATGCCATCTTCTCCGTCTACACATTCTCAGCGCTGTTAGGGGTTTTCGAGGTCACCGCAGCGGTGCTGCTCGCGATCAAGCCCTGGTTTCCCAAGCTCGCCATGGTGGGCAGTGTCCAGGCGGTCATCCTCTTTCTGGCCACCATCAGTTTCCTGTTCACCACTCCGGGAATCGGTGAGCCCGCCGGCGGCGGCTTTCCGGCCCTCTCGCTGATCGGCGAATTCCTGCTCAAGGACGTCCCGTTGCTGGGTCTGTCGTTCTGGACGTTGGCCGACGCCATCCGCGCAGTGAAAGCACGTTCTGGCCTGCTCTGACGGGCCTTTCGCCGCCGTTGGTGCTGTCGGGGTGGGCGCTGCCTCCCATGGGGGCAGCGCCCACCCCGATCCGCGCGTCGCTTTCTGTGGGAAAAATGGCTGTTCTGGCGCAGCCGGGCCGTTCGCTTGCGCCCGAAACTGGGTACATGAATCACATGAGCAACGAGCAGAGCCAGGAACGGACCAACCCGACGACCACGGATGCGGGGATTCCGGTTGCCAGTGATGATCACTCGCTAACCATTGGCACCGATGGGCCGATCCTGCTGCAGGACCACTATCTGATTGAGCAGATGGCCAACTTCAACCGGGAACGCATCCCGGAGCGTCAGCCACATGCCAAGGGCTCGGGGGCGTTCGGGCATTTTGAAGTGACCGGCGAGGTCAGCGCTTACACGCGCGCGGCGGTCTTTCAACCCGGCACCAAGACCGACACGCTGATCCGCTTTTCGACGGTGGCCGGCGAGCGCGGGAGCCCAGACACCTGGCGCGACCCGCGCGGCTTTTCGCTGCGGTTCTACACCAGCGAGGGCAACCTGGACATCGTCGGCAACAACACCCCGGTGTTTTTCATCCGCGACGGGATGAAGTTTCAGCACTTCATCCGTTCCCAGAAGCGGCGCGCCGACAACAACTGCCGCGACAATGACATGCAGTGGGACTTCTGGAGTCTTTCACCGGAATCGGCGCATCAGGTGGCGTGGCTGTTCGGTGACCGGGGCATCCCCGCCAGTTGGCGCCACATGAACGGCTACGGATCCCACACCTACAGTTGGATCAACGCCGACGGGCAGATCTTCTGGGTCAAATACCATTTCATCTCCGATCAGGGCATCGAATGCCTCACCCAGGCCGAGGCCGACCGGCTGGTCAGCGTCGACGGGGACTACCACACCCGCGACCTGCATGAAGCGATCAAGCGTGGGGATTACCCCAGTTGGACGCTGAAGATGCAGATCATGCCGTTCGAGGATGCCAAGACCTACCGGTTCAACCCGTTTGATCTGACCAAGGTGTGGCCGCATGCCGACTACCCGCTGATCGAGGTGGGCAAGCTGGTTCTGGACCGCAACTACACTGACCACCACACCCAGATCGAGCAAGCCGCGTTCGAACCCAACAACCAAGTGCCAGGGACCGGGCTCAGCCCGGACAAGATGCTGCTGGCGCGCGGGTTTTCCTATGCCGACGCCCACCGCGCCCGTATTGGGGTCAACTACAAGCAGATCCCGGTCAACGCCCCCAAGGCGCCGGTGCACAGCTATTCCAAAGACGGCGTGATGCGGACCATCCCCGTCTCCGATCCGGTGTATGCACCCAACTCGAAGGGCGGACCCCAGGCTGATCCGTTGCGCACGGCCGAGGCGCTGTGGCACGCCGACGGTGAGATGGTCCGTACCGCATACACGTTGCGCGCCGAGGACGACGACTGGGGCCAGGCCGGCACACTCGTCCGCGACGTGATGGACGACGCCGCGCGTGACCGGCTGGTCTCCAACGTCGCCGGGCACCTACTTAAAGGGGTCACCGAAGAAGTCCTCCAACGCGTCTTCGAGTACTGGAAGAACATCGATAAGGAAACCGGCGACAAGATCGAAGCCGCAGTGCGAAACGGATCGCCCTAGCCGTCGTTCTCCTACTCCGGCCAGGTGTTGTTGAGGATGATCTGAACGAAGTTGTCACGGACGAATGAGTCGTCGAAGTGTTGCAGCACATCGTCATTCATGGTCCCGAAGGTGCTGTCCGGTCGGTGCTTCATGCCGTCGTTGAACGCCCGCAGTATCCGGTTCTTGAAGTCGGGTCGAGGATGCGCAGCGGTGACCGCCTCAATCGCGTCAGAGGATAGATTGCTGCGACCGATGCCGAGGACGTCAGTCTCGACACCTGCTGTGACGAGCGCGATTTCGGGGTCCAGGAACTCCGGCACGCCGGGCGTTGTGTGCAGCGCAATGGAGAGCCAGACCTTACGCGCCGCGGATTCGTCGATGCCGCGCTCCAGCAGAAAGTCCCGTGCCGCGTTGGCGCCATCGACTTCGAACCGCAGCATCGATGTCCGATAGCCGTCGGTGAGCCCGATGTCGTGGAACATCGCGCCCGCATAAAGCAATTCGAGATCGGGCTGCAGACCACGCCGGCGACCCTGCAATGCGCCGAAAAGAAACACCCGGCGGGAGTGGTTGAACAACAGCTCGTCCTCGGTGTCGCGGATGTACTCGGTGATTTCCCGAACCAGGGGGGTGTCGGGGATGGCGATGCCCGCGATGGACTGCGTGGATGCGGCGGTCATTGTTGGTCCCTAAGTTCGTAGTTGTCTGGGGTTGATGCCCTGGATGCCCGGGGCGATGGGGTGTAGCTGATGGTTGGTTGCTGTGTCTGTGGCTCGAGAGGACTGGCTGCCCCGTCGTTCTGGACGCTCCGGCTGCTGATTGAGAGCTGATGCGAATCGTCGCTGTTTAGGGATCTGTCGGCGGGGTTGTCCACGGGCTTGACCTGCGATAACAGGAGAACCAGGGTGACGGTGCGACCACAGGTGTGGGTCGGAATCGACGTTGGCAAGGCGAGCCATCACGCGTGTGCGGTGGATGAGACCGGCAAGGTGGTGTGGGCGCAGAAGCTGGCTAACCAGCAGCGAGCTGTCGAGCAGGTGATCGATCGAGCGCACCAGACGGCCGATCAGGTGCGGTGGGCGATTGATCTGACCAGCCCGATGGCGTTGATGCTGATCACGGTCTTGCTCGCGGCTGAGCAATCGGTGGTCTATGTGCCTGGCAAGGTGGTCAACACCATGACCGGCACGTTTCGTGGCGAAGGCAAAACAGATGCCAAAGACGCCCGGGTGATTGCCGAAACCGCACGGCTGCGAAGCGATCTCAGCGAGGTGACTATGCCTGACGAGCTGGTCGTCGAATTGACGCAGCTGACTGGTTACCGGACCGATCTGATGGCTGACTGGGTGCGCGGTATCAACCGGCTGCGCGCCTTGCTGGGCTCGATCTTCCCTGGATTGGAGGCCGCGTTTGATTACTCCAACCGCACCCCGCTGATCCTGGTGTCGGCCCTGTGCACGCCGGCCGAGATCCGGGCGGCCGGAATCGAAGGTGTCACGGCCCATCTCGTCGACAGCCATGCCTGGCCGACCGCGATCACCAAGACCGCAGCCACCGCGGTGACGCTGGCCGGTGAGCAAGAACTGGCGCTGCCGGGAGAAGCCGGCACCGCCGCCTTGGTCAAGCGGCTGGCGCGCAAGCTGCTCGACATCGACCGCGAAATCAAAGACATCGACAAGACCATCACCGAGCGCTTTCGCGATCACCGGTACGCACGGATCATCGAGTCGCTGCCTGGCTTCGGACCCGGCTTGGGCGCGGAATTCCTGGTCATTACCGGCGGCGATCTGGCCTCGTTCACTACCGCCGGACGCCTGGCGTCCTACGCCGGATTGGTACCCGTCCCAAGGGATTCCGGCCGGATTACCGGCAACCTGCGCCGACCCAAACGCTACAACCGCAGACTGCGGCGAGTGTTCTACCTGGCAGCACTGTCCAGCATCCGCACCAACGGACCCTCCAGGCGCTTCTACGACCGCAAACGCGGCGAACGACTCATCCATACCCAGGCCCTTCTAGCCCTCGCCCGCCGCCTCGTCGACGTCCTGTGGGCCTTGCTGCGCGACGGTCGCGAATTCAGCCCCGACGGGCCGACCGCCGCAAGCGCTGTGGCTTGACTTATTCATTGAGAGTCCTTTCGGGTCGATGTCGTCAATTCAACACCGGCGCCGATAGGTCGTGAAATGTCTGATATGCCGCATTTCCCACAGAAACTGCCATAATCGCTCCGGCGCGTCTTCGTCAGCGCACTCGGCGGCCTCCCACCGATCAGCCGACTGCTACCAACCTGATGGCTCGGTACACCTAGCCGGTGTCCAACGGTGCGGGTGGCAGGAATTTGTGGTCGATGAGCGACTGCAGCCCGTTGCGGAATGCGTCCTGGGTGTCGATGGTTTCGGTGAACCCGGCTTGGCGCAGCTTGATGGTGCTGACAAAGGCGCGGGGCCCCTCGGGTGCGCCGTAAGCTAACGCGAAGTCAGCGTGTTGGTCACCGTGACCGACCAGCTGACGCAGACTCAGTGGGCGAAGGCCGTACTTGGCGACGATGCGATCCCACAGATCGGAGTGGTCGGCGAGGTAGTCGGCCAGGCTCATCGGCGTATCCGGTCCGGTCTCCACGCCGAGGGTCCCGGCCAGCGCGGGCCACACATTCCGCCATTCAAAGACGTCACCGTTGGTGATGTTGAACGCCTCGTTGGCTGCGCGAGGTGATCCCGCGGCCCAGACCATCACGTCACCGACGAGGTCGGCATCGGCGGCTTCCCAAACGAACGATGGACCACCGGTAAAGCTGAACGGTTCGCCCTTCTCGCGCCGGATCGCGGCGTAGACACCGATAGCCGGAAGCACGTTCAGTGCGCCAGGTGTGGGACCGGTGACAAGTTGCGGGCGTAGCGCCGTGTACGTGAAGCCGTGCTTGGCGCCCAAATCTCGGACGTAGTCTTCTTGATCCAAGAAGAAGTTCGGATGCGGATCGCGTGGATCGCTTTCCCGGGCAGGGATGGGAATCGGGTGCAGATGCACGCCGTAGACTTTCGTCCCCTGCAGGATGCTGATGTGCTGAAAGTCGTTGGCGCTTCCCAAGATCGGTTCCACGACGTTGCGCAGCATGGCGTTGTTGATCTCGATCTGGTCCGTGCTCGACCAGCCCGCGACCAGGTCGGGCTTCTCGTGCAGCGCCGTGTAGGCGATGTGCGTGATCCCGGTCAGCGGCTCGAACGCGGCAAGGGTCGCATCCCGATCCTGCATATCGACCGACAGGAACTCGATTTCCCGTCCGCTGATGAGCTCGGGCTTGCGACGGGAAACCCCGACCGCCTCCCAGCCCGCCGACAGGAACTTCTCGATCGCGGCCACCCCCAGCAAGCCACTGGCGCCGGTGACCAAAACCTTGTTTGACATGACGACCTCCGTTGCCTGGTAAGCGGGCGCTAGCCACCGATCGCTAGCTGACCACCGGTAACCTGCAGGATGGCGCCGTTCACATAGCTCGCTGCCGGGGAGGCCAGAAACGTGATGGCGTTGGCGATCTCGTCGGGCGAGGCGGCCCGCCCCAGCGTGGTGTAGGCGGCAAAGGCATCTGCGAGGCCTGGCGTCGCGTCGGTGCCGGGAGTTTCGGCCGGCCCGGGCTGCACCGCGTTCACCCGCACACCGGACCGACCGAATTCATCCGCCCAGACACGGGTCAGCAGTTCCACGCCGGCCTTGCTGGCACCGTAGATGCCTCCGGTGCGAGCTGGAATACCGGCGGCGACGGTGCTGAGATTGACGACGACGCCGTGGCCCCGCTCGGCCATGCCCGGCACCAACTTCTGCACCAGGATGTACGGGGCGCGCAGGTTGATGTTGATGTGCTCGTCGAAGAACGCGTCGTCGGTGTCGACGGTTGTACCGAACTTGTAGACACCGGCGTTGTTGATCAAGATGTCGACCGATCCGGCCTCGGCCGCCAGCCGGCGCACGTCGTCGGCGTCGGCAAGATCGGCAGCGATGAAACGTGCTTTGCCCCCGGCATTTTGGATCTCCTGCACTACCTTGGCGCCGCGTTCGGCGCTGCGCCCGTGCACGATGACCTCGGCGCCGAGTTGAGCGAGTTGCAGGGCTACCGCCCGACCAATCCCAGCTGTGGCCCCGGTTACCAGTGCGGTCGAGCCTTCGAGTGTTGTTGCCATCGGACCTGCTCCTTAGCCGAAATATTGTGGATGTCGCGAGCAAAAGCGCGACGCCAGGTCTATTTAATCCGCGGTGCGAACGGAGTCATCTGTTTGGCTAATCGTCGGTATTAGCGACGGCTATAAGCTAGGCCGATAGCTAGTCGGCGCGGTCGAATGGGGCAGCCAACGGATATGGAGTTGCGGGAACTCAGCGCCTTCGTGGCGGTGGTGGAAGAAGGCGGCATGTCCGCCGCCGCGCGTCGGCTGCATGTCAGCCAGTCGGCGCTATCGCAGACGGTGAGCGCTCTGGAACGCGAACTCGGCGTCACCCTGTTAGAGCGCACCAGCACCGGTGTACGCCCAACCGAGGCAGGAACGGTGTTGCTCGTCGAGGCGCGTGCGGTCCTGGCTCGCTACCACCAGGCCGTGCGGACGATGAGCACCTATAGCACCGGATCCAGCGAGGTCATCAGGCTGGGCATCCCGTTGGAACTGGATCCTGACGTGCTGCCTACGGCGCTCGCCAAATTCGCGGTGGAATCCCCGAACACGCGCGTCGTTCCGCAGCACCTGTCGACGGCCGCACAATTCAAGGCCCTACGCAGTGATCAACTCGACGTAGGTTTGGTCCGTGAACGCCCTTCCGGATCGGAATTCGACGCGATGCTGGTCGCTCAAGAACCTCTTGGCGTACTCACCTCATCGAAAGTCGCTGCGCGACTGGCCGGTTCCGACGGCGTCCAGCTAGACCAGCTGGCCGAACTGCAGTGGGTCGGCTTCCCGCGTCCCAGCAGCCCCGCCTGGTATGACGAGCTGACTGGCGTCCTGCGCAGCCACGGCGTCGATATCGGGTCGCCGGTGCCTGATGATCAAGTGCTGATCGCTGCGGTCAAGTTCGCGGCGGTAAGCAGTGGACAGGCTTTCGCGTTGGCACCCGAGAACGGGCTGCAACCGCTGCCCGACGACGTGACGTGGACACCGTTAGTCGGCAAACCAGTGGTGCGCCGCACCTGGGTGGTGTGGCCCGCGGAGTCGCGGCGACGCGATGTCGGCCGTTTGATCGCGTCGTTTCAGCCGCCCGAGGGCATCTGACTCAGCAGCGCGTTGAGCCCGTATTCGAAAATGGCGTCGTAGTCGGTGGGGGATTGGAGCGCCTGGACGAGTGCTTGGTCGGGCCACTCGTCGTCCCACAGCGAGGGGTCCTCCTCCTCATGTTTGGCTCCACGAACAGCCGAGAACTGCATCACCGCAGACGATATGACGTGCACCTGCACCGCTCGCAGGATGAGTGCGGCATCGGTTCCGGTCACGCCCAACTCGGCTAGCTGCGCCGCCAACGTCTGCTGAATCGGCAGAAACAGCATTGGCGTACGGTCGCGTTCGTGCGCGATGGCGAGCAGGTGTTGTCGGTCGATCAGCGCCCGGCGCTGCGAGCGCGCAAGTGACGCAATGCGTTCGGCAGCAGTGTCACCCTCGACGGGCAGGTGCGCCATCTCGCTGAGCAATCGGTCGACCAGGCTGTCGAAGAGTTTGTCGCGGCCGCCGATATGCCAGTAGATCGAGGTGGCCGCCACCCCGAGTTCCTCGGCGAGGCCGCGCATGGTGAATGCCTCGACACCATGCAGTTCGATCAGACGGGCGGCGGTGTCGAGGATCGTCTCGGCGCTAATCGGCTCCGTCATTGGTCTCACCCCCCGTAACGCGATCCGACTCCGGGAGATCGAGATACCGTTCCAGATTGCGGTGCATATTGATCACCCGGCGCTCCTCGTTGGACAGCATCAAGTGCGTGAACCCGGGCTGGTGCAGACCACGCTGAAGTCCCGCCAACACGTTAATGTCCTGCGTCATCACCAGACCGGGCTCGGCCTCGTTGGCCGTCATCCGAACGTCGGCGGGCTTTATCCGTTGCGCACCCGGCGGCATACGCGTCCACAACAACATGACAAACTCGCCGTGATCGGGATCGGGCCCCGGATGTGAGGTCATGACCGTCAGGTGGTCGGCGTTGGCCAGCAGCGTCATGTTGGGGAAGATGTTGTACTGGTGCAGTCGCATCATCTGGTCGGTACTGGCCCAGCTCAGGTCGATCCCGCGGCTGGCAGCGAAAGCCTTTGTCCGCTCGGCGATTACGTCCGTGACCGACTGGCCCGGCTGGCTGCCCGGGAACGGGGTGCCCTCCGCGACACCCATCAGCGCCCCCTGGGTGCAGACGTAGGCGTCCCACACCTCGGCATCGCTGGGCGTCTGCTTGAGATGCGGGCTCGGCACACCGTAGAGCTGCTCGGACTTGCCGGTGTGTCCCCAAATAACTTGCGGGGCAAAGACATCGTCCATGCACCGGTGCAGCTCAGGATGCAACGTCTGGACGTGATAGGTCTCGCTGAACCCGTCGGCGATCGTCTTCCAATTCGCCTCGACTTCGATGGTCATGGTCCCGTAGCACCGGAAGTCGCCGAGACCGAGCCACGCGATGTCCTGCGGCACCGCCTCCAGAAAATCGCTCAGCGGCGCCGCGTTGACGTCGAGATTGACGAAGACAAGCCTCTCCCAGACGTCGACACGGGCCGCGAACAACGGAAACTCCGACATCTGCAGCGTGCCGAATCCCTTGCGATTAGGCACCCGCTTGAGAACCCCGCGCAGATCCCACGTCCAGCCGTGGTAACCGCAACGCAGTTCACCCAAGTCCGCACCCGAGCCGGCGCACAGCGAGTTGCCCCGGTGACGGCACACGTTCTGAAAAGCGCGAAGCATCCCGTCGTCACCGCGAACGATAAGTACCGAATAAGGGCCGCAACGGTATTCGAAATAATCACCGGGTTTGGCGACGTGGTCCACCGTGCAGGCGACCTGCCACACCTTCGGCCACATCCGCTCCACTTCGAGCTTTGCGAACGCGGGGGAGTAGTACCGCTCCGCGGGCACCAGCGTCGGGCGTTGTGGCGGCGCGCCGATCGCATCCTCTCGCTGGACATCAGGCGATGCTTGGGTCGTCATCGAAGCACTCCCGTCGCTTCTGTAACGGTGTTACATTGGTCCACTGTAGCGGTCGGCAGGGCAGGCAAGGGAGTAATGGTGTTCGATCTCAAAATCACGGGCGGAACCGTCGTGGACGGAACCGGTGCGGACCGATTCGACGCCGACGTCGCCGTCAAAGACGGCAGAATCGTCGAGATCCGTCGCCGCGGGCCTGGTAGCGCGCCGCTGGAGGGCGAGGCCGCCGAGACGATCGACGCAACCGGGAAAATCGTCGCGCCCGGATTCGTCGACATCCACACCCACTACGACGGCCAGGTCAGCTGGGACGACAAGCTGGAGCCGTCCAGCAGTCACGGCGTGACGACCGTCGTCACCGGAAACTGCGGGGTCGGGTTCGCGCCGGTGCGGCCGGGCAAAGAGGACTGGCTGATCGGCCTGATGGAAGGCGTCGAAGACATCCCCGGCAGCGCACTCACCGAGGGCATCTCGTGGGGCTGGGAGAGCTACCCGGAATACCTCGATGCGATCGGAAGAAAGGACTTCGCCGTCGACGTGGGCAGCCAGGTCGCCCACGGCGCGGTCCGCGCCTACGCGATGGGTGAGCGCGGCGCCCGCAACGAGCCGGCCTCGCCTGACGACATCGCGGCGATGGCGCGCCTCGTGCAGGAGGCGATCGAGGCAGGGGCGCTGGGCTTCTCGACCTCCCGGACAATCGGTCACCGTGCCATCGACGGTGAGCCGGTTCCCGGAACCTATGCCGCTGAGGACGAGCTGTTCGGACTCGGGCGGGCCATGGCGGCCGGCGGCCAGGCCGTCTTCGAGCTGGCCCCGCAGGGTGTGGCGGGTGAGGACATCATCGCGCCCAAGAAGGAACTGGATTGGATGCAGCGCCTGGGCGCCGAGATCGATCGGCCGATCTCGTTCGGCATGATCCAGGTGGACGCCGCGCCGGAGCTGTGGCGCGAACAGATGGACATCTCCGCGGCCGCTCACACGGCGGGCAGTCGGCTATATCCCCAGATCGCGGCGCGACCGTTCGGCATGCTGTTCGGCTTCCCCGGGCATCACGCTTTCACCCACCGCCCGACCTTCCGTCGGCTGAAAGCCGAATGCAGCCGCGAGGAGTTGGCGCAGCGGCTGGCCGATCCGGCCGTCAAGGCCGCGATCCTGGCCGAGGACGATCTGCTGCCGGACCCAAACAAGTTGTTCGACAACATGTTTGCCCTCGCGCAATACTCGCTTGGCCGGCTCTACGCGCTCGGTGATCCCCCCGACTACGAGCCGACCGACGAACGCACCGTGGAGAAAATCGCCGCGGAGCGCGGCGAGGACCCGTTGGCCACGCTCTACGACCTGATGCTGGAATCCGACGCGACGTCGATGCTGATGCTGCCGTTCTACAACTACTCCCACGGCAACCATGACGCGATCCGGGAAATGCTCACCCATCCCGCGGGTGTGGTCGGGCTGTCCGACGGCGGCGCGCACTGCAGCATGATCTGCGACGCGTCGTATCCGACCTTCCTGCTGACCCATTGGGCGCGTGATCGTCATCGCGGCGAGAAGCTGCCGTTGGAGTACGTCGTCCGCAAGCAGTCGCACGATACGGCGCAGCTGTTCGGGCTCTCCGATCGTGGCGTCATCGAAATCGGAAAGCGGGCTGACGTCAACGTGATCGACATGAATGCGCTCACCCTGCACGCTCCCCGGATGGCATACGACCTGCCGGCCGGTGGGAACCGACTCGTGCAGGGCGCCTCGGGCTACAGCGCGACGATCGTCAACGGTGTCGTGACCCGCCGCGACAACGTCGACACCGGCGAGCGCCCTGGGCGGTTGGTGCGTGGGGCACGCTAGGCGTTGCCGACGTCGTGCCGCTCGGCGTGTTTCTCACCGGCAACTATCACATCAGCCACAGGAGTCTCGCCGGGTTTGGGGTGTTCGTTGTGCCCGCCTCTGAGCGACAAATTCATTGCGTGTCTTAGGTTGTCGCTCGGAGGCGGGCAAACTGTGTGTTGGCTCCACCCAGAAATTCGTGGGGCAGATGTGACAGCGGCCGCCAGGTACGCCGCGGAACGAGCGCCCTAGCCGTCGGTTTCGAGGATCAGCGGGTGAGCGCTTGGTCGATCAGCGTCTCGGCTGCCGCGCGAGCCGGCGCCCATGGCGACGAGTCGTCGAGCGACGTGGTCAGTGCGGCGGCACCTTCATACAGCACGCCGAGCTCGTTGCCCAGGAGTTGCGGGTCCGCGGCGCCCGCCCGTTTGGCGAGCTCGGTCAGTCTCCCGATGAAGGCGCGCTTGTTTGCGCGAACGATTTCTTGAATTCCCGGCATGCCTCCGGCTGCCTCGACGGCCGCGTTGTGGAAGGGGCAGCCGCGTAGCGGTCCGCCGCGGGCGGTGGGCGCTTCGAAAACGGCCAGCAGTCGCTCGCGCGGCGTTTGGTCGCCGGCATCCGCCCCGGGAAGCACGGAATCGGCGACGTCTTGTTTGATGCTGCGCAGATACTCCTCGACCACCGCGGTCTTGCTTGGAAAGTGTTGGTAGAGCGTACGTTTGGAGACCGACGACTTGGCTGCGAGCCGCTCGACGCCGGTGGCGTTGATGCCCTCGAGGTAAAACAACTCCGCCGCAGCTTCCAGGATGCGCTGGCGTGCGCCACGGCCGCCCTTGGTTGACACCTGCTGCTTGCTCATGACAAGAGTATACCGACCGGTTTACATCGGGCGTCAAGTGGTGTAGCGACGCGGTCGAATGGAAGTACACCAATCGGTTTACCAGGAGTGGACATGACGAAACGATCGCCCGTGGTTTTGGTTACCGGGGCTTCTTCGGGAATAGGTCACGCGGTCGCGGCCGCGTTCGCCGCAAAGGGCTTCGAAGTCTTCGGCACCAGCCGGAATCCGCGAAACACCCAGCCGATTGCCGGCGTGGAGCTCGTGCAGCTGGACGTCACCGATCCCGAATCGGTGGCTGCGGCGGTGTCGACAGTTGTCCAGCGGGCCGGTCGCATCGACATTCTGGTCAACAATGCCGGCTTCGGCGTCCTCGGCGCCGCGGAGGAGAGTTCGACCGCCCAGGCTCAGCAGCTCTTCGACACCAACTTCTTCGGGCTGGTGCGGGTGACCCGTGAGGTGCTGCCGTATCTGCGGGCGCAGCGCAGCGGTCGGATCATCAATATCGGCTCGGTGTTGGGATTCTTGCCGGCACCCTACGGCGCGTTGTATTCGGCGTCCAAGCACGCGGTCGAAGGCTATTCGGAATCCCTCGACCATGAAACTCGCGAATTCGGTGTGCGGGTCTCGGTCGTCGAACCCGGCTACACCAATACCGCGTTTGAGGCGAGCGCGACCGACGCCGATTCGCCGATCGAGAGCTATGCGCCAGTGCGCGAGCACGTCAAGAACATTCTGGCCAAATCGGTACGCGCGGGGGATGACCCCGCCGTGGTGGCACAGGTCGTCCTCAATGCGGCGACGAGTCGCACTCCGAAGCTGCGGTACCCGGCCGGACCCCTGGCGCGGCGGCTGGCGCTGCTGAAGAAGCTTGCCCCGGCCGGCTTGCTGGACAACGGAATTCGCAAAGCAAACAAGTTGGGCTCAGCGCCGAAGTCGCATCAGGTGCCGCAGAAGGTTTGATAGGGGCCGAAGTCCTCGGGGGCCGGACTGGCATAGCGCTCGAGGCCCGGGCGTTCGTCGTAAGGGTCGGCGACCGCGACGAGCAACCGCTCGAGCGGATGCAGGTCGCCGGCCGTTCCGGCGGTCAGGGCTTCCTCGACGAGATGGTTGCGCGGAATGTAGATCGGGTTGGCGCGGTCCATCGACTCAGCGTCGGGGCTTAGCGCTCGCCAGCGTGACAGCCAGTTGTCGAAGCCGGCAGGCCCGGTGTCGCCGCGGGCCGCCTCGCTGAGTAGGCGGAAGAACGACGTGTAATCCGCTCGGCTCTCCTTCAGCAGGGGCAGCAACTCGTCGACTAGCGAAGTGACGACCGCGAGGTCGACGTCGGCGGGCAGGCCGAGTTTGGCTCGCATCCCAGACGTCCAGACCGTGTCGTACTCGTCGCGGAATGCCGCGAACGAGTTTTCTGCGAGGGCAATGCCCTCTTCGACATCATCGGAGAGCAGCGGAAGAAGCGCCTCGGCGAAGCGGGCGAGGTTCCACCCGGCGATGACGGGCTGATTCCCGTAGGCGTAGCGCCCCCAGTGATCGATCGAACTGAAGACCGTGTCGGGGTCGTAGGCCTCCATGAAGGCGCATGGTCCGTAGTCGATGGTTTCGCCGGAGATTGTCATGTTGTCGGTGTTCATCACCCCGTGGATGAAGCCGATCAGCATCCATCTGGCCACCAGCGACGCCTGGACGGCAGCCACCGCTTCGAACAGCGCGAGGTAAGGGTGATCGGCGTCCGCAGCCTCGGGATGGTGACGTGCGATCGCGTGGTCGGCCAGCCGTCGTAGCAGATCCAAATTGGTTGTGGCCGCGGCGTATTGGAAGCTCCCGACCCGCAGGTGGCTGCTGGCGACGCGGGTGAGCACGGCGCCCGGCAGCGGCGTCTCGCGCTGCACCGGCCGTCCGGTCGCGACGACTGCCAACGACCGCGTCGTCGGGACACCCAGAGCGTGCATCGCCTCGCTGATGACGTATTCGCGCAGCATCGGTCCCACCGCGGCGAGGCCGTCACCGCCGCGGGCGAACGGCGTAGCGCCCGAACCCTTGAGGTGGATATCGCGAGGGCGTCCGTCGGAGCCGACGAGCTCGCCCAGCAGCAACGCGCGCCCGTCGCCCAACCGCGGCACGTAGCCGCCGAACTGATGTCCTGCGTAGGCCTGGGCTACCGGCGCGGCATCGCCCGGAATCAGGTTGCCCACCAAGAAGCGCAGTCCGTCGGGACTGCGCAACCAGGCAGCGTCGAGGCCAAGCTCGGCGGCCAGCGGCTCATTGAGCGCCAGCAGTCGCAGGTCGGGAAAGGTTTCGGCTTCCCAGCGGACAGCCATCTCCGGCAAGTCGCGCAAGAAGCGGTCTTGCAGAGCAACGGTCGTATCCGGAGCGACGCTCACGTCACCCACACTACGGAGAGACGCTGCCTTAGCCGAGGGTATGTCCGATCAAATCGCGGGCGCGGTCGAGCATCGACGCGAACGGTCCGACGGCAAAATTCAACATCGCCGATTCCACGCCGGCATGCGGACGGGTTGGCGCGATGGCCTCAGCCGCCCGTACTGCTGTTGTCAGCCGCTTGAGCTCGTCGGCGTCGAGTCCCTGTTGCAACTTAGGGAATTCGTAGCTCTCCTCATGCTGGGCGTGGTCCAGCACCGCATCCCGCAGCTTTGTGAGCTCATCGATGAACTGCTGTGAGGTGATATCGATCTTCTCGATCCTCGACAACAGTTCCTTTGCGTCATGCTCCTCTTCGAGCCGAGCATCGACGACCGAGTCGAAGGCGTCTAACTCGCGGCGCACCCGAGGATGTACCACCATTTCCTCGGCCGTCTCGTGCACCGCCAACAGTTGCCGCAATTGCACGAATGGCTTCTCGCGAGCTTGCGGGTCCGATGCGAGTAGCACTTGGTCGAACATGTCCTCGATGAGGTTGTGCTGTGCTTTGAGAAACGCGATCACTTCGTCGGGCGATTGAATAATCATGTCGGCCATTTCCGTACCTCCAGAACCGGGAAAGCTGATTAATGCGGGCGATGGGCTGCGCACCCGCTTTTTAGTCGGCATACCCCCGCACGATGCGGCTAAACGCTGCGCCACTGAGCGCTAGTCTGCTGACGTGGGCTCCGCGGTCGGCGACGTAGACGACATCGACTTCGACGACCTGACGTCGCCCCGGTTGACCGATGTGCAGCGTCAGATTCTGGAGTTCACCGAGGCCAGACACGTCGAATTCGACATCGACCAGATGCTCGCCGAAGCCATCGACCAGGCCTCGGTGGGCGACGACTTGGACGATAGCGACGGCTTCGGGGACCGCCTGACCGCGCACGTGGCCGCGATCGAAGGCGACCACGGGCTGACCCAACTCACCCGATCCTCGCTGCGGCAACGAGTCGTCCGCCTGCTGCGCAACCGGCTTTCGCTGGCTGACCTCATCAAGCGGTATCCCGAGATCGAGTCGATCCGGATCGAGAAGCCGTTCATCGTCGTCGGGATGCCCCGATCGGGCACCACTCATCTGGTAAATCTCATCGCCGCCGATCCACGCCGGCGCGCGCTGCCGTATTGGGAGAGCCAGGATCCGATCCCGGCGCTCGGTCAAGGCCCCGACATCTTTGGCGTCGACCCCCGCTACGCGCGAGCTAAGTCCGAACACGACGCACTGATGGCGAGCGCCCCTGTCGTGGCCGCCATGCACGACCGGTTCCCCGAGGCAATCGAAGAGGAAGTCGAACTCCTCGACCTGGATCTGGCCGGCTACGTTCTGGAATGGCATGCCCGCGTGCCGGATTGGCGAGACTTCTACCTGGGCCTCGACCAGAATCGGCACTACGCGTACTTGAAGAAAGTCTTGCAGGCGTTGACATTCCTGCGTGGCCCGCAGACCTGGATCCTCAAAAGTCCGCAGCATTGCGAGCAACTCGGCCCGCTGATGGCCACCTTTCCCGACGCGACGGTGGCCTTCACACACCGCGATCCCGTGGCAGTGATCCAGTCGGCGATCACGATGATGGCCTACTCGGATCGCCTGCGCCGGACCAGCATCGAACCGGACTGGCTGCTGGACTACTGGAGCGACCGGGTGCACCGGCTGCTCAGCGCGTGCGTGCGCGACCGCGACCTGGTGCCGGCCGAACGCAGCATCGACATCAGCTTCCACCACCTCAACGGCAACGAAATGCCGTTGCTCGACGAGCTTTACCGCCGTGGCGGAGTCGAATTGACACCGAAGGCGCGCGCGGGCTTCCAGCGTTACCTGGACGGCAATCCGCGCGGCAAGCACGGCCGTGTCCGCTACGACCTGCAACGCCACTTCGGCATCTCGGCCGACGAACTCCGCACCCGGTTCGACTTCTATTTCGACCGGTTCGACGTCCGCCCCGAATGAAGGAGTCAACAGCGATGTCCGAACCGGTCTATCGCAGCCGGCCGGGCGCCGACGCCATGCGTCCGGCCTCCGCCGACAAGGCGGAGCAGATCGCCCCGGGGCTGTGGTGCTCGCCGGGCCTGTCGAATTCCTACCTGCTGACCACCGGTGACGGCCGGGTGATCGTCAACACCGGCATGGGTTTCGAAGGCCCGGTGCACCGCGCCAACTTCGACGCTGTCGACTCCTCACGGGTGCGCTACATCATCTTCACCCAGGGCCACGTCGACCATGTCGGCGGTTTGGACAGCGTGCGTGACCCAGATACAACGGTTGTCGCACAAGCGAACTGGACGTTATGGCGAGACGACAACGAACGCCTCATCCCGTACCGGGCCAGCCGCAGTGCGTTCGCCTTCAAGGACACGTTGGCCACCGGCATCCAGGCCATCCAACGCCGCCTCGGCACCAAACGTCTGCCCGCCCAGAGCGTTCCCACCGTCGACCTCGACTTCGAAGACACCCTCACCCTCGAGGTCGGCGGACGGCGCATGGAGTTGATCTCCGTACCCGGCGGCGAGACCAACGACTCACTGGTGATATGGCTTCCCGAAGAGCGGATTTGCCTGTGCGGAAACACCTTCGGCCCGCTGTTCGGGCACATTCCCAACCTGGTGACCATCCGCGGCGACCGGTACCGGGACGCGCTGACCGCGATCGCGTCAGCGGAACGGGTCCGCGATCTACACCCCGAACTGCTGGTGACCGGCCACTTCGAACCGATCTCGGGGCAGAAGCGTATCGAGGTTGAGCTGACCCGGCTGCGCAACGCCATCCAGTACCTTCACGACCAGACCGTCGCCGGAATGAACGCCGGCAAAGATGTCGCAACCCTGATGCGGGAGATCACCTTGCCCGCGGAATACGAAGTGGGTCAAGGCTATGGGAAGGTCGCCTGGGATGTGCGGGCGATTTGGGAGAACTACTCGGGCTGGTTCCATCACCGGTCGACGACCGAGTTGTATCCGGTGGGTTTCGACGCCGTCAGCGCCGACGTGGTCGAATTGGCCGGTGCCGATACGCTGGTGGATCGCGCGCGCGAACATCTGGACGCCGAGCGGCCGCTGCACGCCATCCATCTCGCTGAGCTGTTACCCGCAGATCATTCGGGGGCGCGCGAGGTGCTGCGAGAGGCACACGAAAAACTGTTGGCCGACACCACGAACTTCTGGGAAAGAGCTTGGCTTACCGAACAAATAGCGAGAAACACATGACAGCGCAAGTCAGCTTCGACTTCACCGGCACCGAAGCGCTGATCACGGGTGGCACCAGCGGGATCGGCTACGCGATCGCCGTGCTGTTTCGCGACGCCGGTGCAGAGGTCACCATCACCGGAACCAAACCCGCCGCAACCGACTACGACGTCGATCTGTCCGGGATGGCCTATCACCAGTTACGGATGACCGACCACGACTCGGTGGATGCGTTGGCGCAGAACTTCAGCCGGCTCGACGTTCTGGTCAACAACGCCGGCGCGAATTTCCCAGACGGCCTTGATGAGTCGAAGCCGGATGGTTTCGAAGCGTCGGTCGCGCTGAACCTGACCGGTCCGTACCGCTTGACCGTCGGCCTCTATCGCGCGCTAAGAGCGTCGACCGCCACGGGAGGCGCGAGTGTGGTCAACCTGGCGTCGATGTCGGCGCTGCGGGCCGTTCCGCTGGTGCCCGGCTACGGTGCGGCGAAAGCCGGGGTCATCGACGTCACCAGGAATCTCGCCGTCAAGTGGGCCGGCAAGGGAATCCGGGTCAACGCCGTCGCACCCGGGACGATCGACACGCCGATGACCGCGCCGATGCACATCGCCGAAGAACTCGTCGAGTCCGAACTGGCTCACATCCCGTTGCGGCGCTTCGGATCCGTCGAGGAGATTGCACCCACGGTGGCTTTCCTGTGCACCGAGCAAAGCAGGTACACCAGCGGCGCAGTGTTCGTCGTCGACGGCGCATCGGACTGCGTCTGAAATCGCAAAGGAGCACGATGGCATTCGCACTACGACCCGAGGATTACTACCACACCGGCATCGTGGTACCCGATCTCGATGCCGCGATGGCTCGCCTCAGCGCGTTGGCCGGTTACCGCTGGATCACCCCGCTGACATACACGCTGCCGTTCCGCACCGCGAACGGGACCCGTGAACTCACCTCCACGTTCGTCTACTCGCTGCAAAGTCCACACCTGGAACTGATCGAGCAGGTGCCCGACAGCCCGTGGACCGCGGCTCCGGGCAACTCCGTTCATCACCTTGGATACTTCGTCGACGATCTCGCCGAGACCGCCCGGATGCTGGAAGCCAGGGGATTCACCTTCGAAGCCACCGCTGACACTTCGCCGCCGGATCTGGCGCTATTCGCCTACTACATCGACGCCTTTGGCACCCGCATCGAGATCGTCGACCGCGCACTGTTTCCCGACTTTCCCGCGTTCCTGGAGTCGGCGGCGCCGCCGGCTTAGCGCCTGACCGGAGGTCGGAGATGTTACTGACGGTACTGCGGTTCAACTTCGCGTCGCCGCGAGGGAACCCGCGCACGCAGAGCGAACTGCTCCGTGCCGCACTCGAACTGGCGCAGTGGGGCGAGTCGCGGGGAATCACCACGATCAGCGTCGACGAGCACCACGCGACCGGGCACGGGTGGAGCTGCAATCCGATCATGGCGGCGGGGATGTTCCTGGCGCGAACCTCGACGCTGATCGCCAGCGTGGACTGCGCGCTCGGCCCGTTGTGGAATCCGGTCCGGCTGGCCGAAGACATCGCGTTGGTCGACAATATGAGCCGCGGCCGACTGCACACCACGATTGGCTTGGGTTACCGCACCGTTGAATATGAAGCGCTGGGAGTCGATTTCAGGCAGCGCGGCGAGCTGATGGACGGCCTGATCGAGCGGATGCTGTCCGTCTGGTCGGCAACAGGTTCGTGGACACGGCCGCATCCACCGCTGTACGTCGGGGGAGGAGCGCGCGTCACCGCGCGGCGCGCAGCGCGTTTTCGCCTTCCCCTCAGCCTGGCCGACCATGTGCCCGATGTCGCCGCCTACTACCGCGAGCTGTGTGCCGAAGTCGGGCTTGCGCCGCTGGTCATCATGCCCGGGCCGGTCAACCGCGGAATGATCTACTTGCACGAAGATCCGGACCGGGCCTGGGCCGAGCTTGGTGAGCACATCCTTTGGGAAGCAGTCATTTACGGCGGATGGTCGAAAGACCAACGCTCGCTGATGCATTTGCCCGGGGTTCAGACGCTGGAGGAGGTGCGGGCCTCTGGACGATATCGCTTCTTGACCCCCGACCAGCTCATCGCCGAAGTCCGCTCGGTAGCCGGTGCCACCGACTACGGGCCGATCGTGCTGCACCCGCTGGTCGGCGGCATGCCGGTGGACGAGGCCTGGAAGTCGGTCCAGCTGCTCGTCGACAAGGTCGTGCCCGCGCTCACCTGATGGCGCTACCCTGGCCGGATGGGCGCCAAGCGCAATATCCGCGTGGCCCGGGTTTATGACGACCCGGGCCCCGACGACGGGCGGCGCGTGCTAGTGGACCGGTTGTGGCCGCGAGGATTCCGCAAAGACGATCCGCGGGTGGGCACTTGGTTCAAAGATGTTGCGCCATCGAAAGAACTACGCGAGTGGTACAGCCACCAGCCCGAGCGTTTCGACGACTTCGCCGCGCGATACCGTGAGGAGTTGCAGGGCAGCCGGGCACTCGACGAACTGCGCAAGCTGACCAAGAGCGGCGTCGTGACGCTGGTGACCGCCACCCGCCACGTGGAAGGCAGTCACGCCGCGGTGCTCGCAACGCTGCTCGGCTAGCAACCAATGTTTTGATCTGCGTTCAGATTCTGGCGACAAACTCGGTTACGGGCAAATTGCGCTTCGGGTTCCGCGAATGAGTGTCGCCAGCGATGAATCGTCCGATTGTACGGTTTCGCGCCTTTTCGCAGCATGAATCGCGCCCACTGATTTGTGGTTTTGCCCTATGGATAACGGCGGCAAACGCGTCAATAGTCGAACCTAGTTAAGCCGCAGGCGATTGCAACGAGCTCAGGAGAAGCCATGAGCGACGAAACAAGCTACCCGGCCGCCAACGCCAAGCGTTTCGACTTGCACGTCGACCTCGACGCCGACGTGCCTCCGTACCGCGACTTTGCGCACACCGACCGGCTGGACAATTTCACCGTGATGGAGGTTGCCGGCAAGAGTCGCTGTCACGGCATGCAACTCGAGGGCATGGCCTATCCAATTACCCCGATTGGGATGCATTACCTTCTGATCCACTACGACATCCCAATGCTCGATGAGTCGACGTATCGGCTCAACGTCGACGGTCTGGTGAAAAACAAGCTCTCCCTGGACATGGACAACATCCGCAGCCGGCCCAAGGTCACCATTCCGGCGACGATGGAATGTTGCGGCAACGGACGCGCGAGCCAGCGGTGGCGTCTCTGGGCGCACGTGCCGTGGAACCACGACGCGATCGGGACCGCGGAGTGGACGGGCACGCCGCTGAGCGGGGTGCTGGAGGAGGCTGGAATCGACGATGACGCGGTGGAGATCCTGTTCACCGGGCTGGATACGGGTATCCAGGGTCCGCCAAATGGGGCGGAAGTGCAGCACTTTCAGCGCAGCCTGACCGTCGAGTACGCGATGGACCCCGCCAACGATGTCCTGCTGTGCTACGAGATCAATGGATTGCCGTTGCCGCCGCAGCACGGTTTCCCGCTTCGGCTACTGGTCCCCGGCTGGCTGGGGATGGCCAACGTCAAATGGCTTGGCTCGATTGAAGCGATCGACTGGCGGCTCACCAAGAACCAGATGAAGTGGTACAGCTACGCGTCAAGCGACAACGACCCCAACCGAATTCCCGCCACCTTCCAACAGGTCCGCGCAATGATGATCCCACCCGGAATCCCCGACTTCCTCTGCCGTATCCGCCACCTGGAGGAGACGGATGCCGTCGAGTTGCGCGGCCGCGCCTGGGCCGGCGGGCTCCGCATCACCGAAGTCGAAGTCAGCCTCGACGGCGGCGATACTTGGTCGTTCGCCAAGCTCGACAACGCCGCAGTCGGCAAATGGGCATGGGTCGGCTGGTCGTTCACTTGGGAAAACGTCACTCCCGGCCAGTACACGCTGCGGTGTCGCGCCAAGGACGAGCGGGGCAACATGTCGAAACCCGACGACTACGTGCACGACTACTACGCGATGGACAACACCAAGCCGCAGTGCGTCGACGTCAACGTGTATCCGAAGGGCACTTTGACGGTGGGCAACCAGATCGAGTGCCCGATCCAGTTCCCCTCGCTCTGAGGCAGGTTCAGAGTCGACCCGCGACCCACTGCCCGAGCAGCGCGGCGGCGATGCCCAACACGATGCTGACGACAAGATTGGCGACCGCGCCACGGACCTGACGCTCCTCGCCGAGCCGCTGGGTTTCCAACATCCAGGTGGAGAACGTGGTGTAGGAACCGACGAAGGCCGTGTCGGCGACCAATGCGGCGTGCCGGCTCAACGCCAGGCCGCCGAGCAGGCCGAGCAGCGCGGCGCCGCTGATATTGACCACCAGCGTCCCGAACGGAAACGACCGCGCCGCCCGTCGGGCCACCGCGCCGTCAACGAGAAACCGCAGCACCGCACCGAATCCGCCGGCGACCAGCACGCCAACCCAGGTGATCATCGCACCGGCACCCGTCGCACCATCGCGGTGGCAAGGTACGCCGCCAGTAACCCCACCACGATGCTGGCGACGGTGTATCCGACGGCCAGGCCGTAGCAGTGGTGTTCGATCATCTTCAGCGTTTCGACCTGCATGGTCGAGAACGTTGTCAGGCCGCCGCACAGCCCTGTTCCGAGCAGTGGCCGGCGGTAGCTCGACAACGGCAACCGCTCGAGCAACCGCGTCGTGAAGTAGCCCACCAGGAAGGCGCCCACGACGTTCACCGTGAATGTCGGCCAGGGCCAGCGCGTCGGATCGGCGACCACCAGGCTGCTCAGACCGGTACGCGTCAGGGTGCCCAGCGCGCCACCGACGAAGACGGCGGCCAACTCGCGGTAGTCGGGGGCTGCCACTGGTTTGATTCCTTTCGTTTGCCGCTGCGCTACGCAGCGTATGGCGGAACTCCAGACTTACGCAGCCCAGGGGGAGGCGATCGCAGGCAGAATTAGCAGCCATGGTGGCCAACCCTCGTGCCGGTCAGCCGGCCCAGCCCGAAGACCTTGTCGATCTGCCTCATCTCATCACCGCGTACTACACGATCGAACCGGATCCCGAGGACGTCGCCCAACAGGTGGCGTTCGGTACCTCGGGACACCGCGGCTCGGCGCTCAACGGCGCTTTCAACGAGGCGCACATCCTGGCGATCACCCAAGCCATCGTCGAGTACCGCGCCGCGCACGGCACCAACGGGCCGCTGTTCATCGGCCGCGACACGCACGGGCTGTCGGAGCCGGCCTGGGTCTCGGCGCTGGAGGTGCTGGCCGCCAACGACGTCGTCGCGATGATCGACTCGGCTGACCGGTACACGCCGACTCCGGCGGTCAGCCTCGCCATCTTGACCTACAACCGCGGCCGCACCGACGCGCTGTCCGACGGGATCGTGGTGACGCCGTCGCACAACCCGCCGTATGACGGCGGCTTCAAGTACAACCCGCCCAGTGGCGGTCCGGCCGAAACCGACGCGACGAACGCAATCGCCAAGCGTGCCAACGAGATTCTGCGAAAGGGCGAGGCGGTGAAGCGGGTGCCGCTGGCCCGCGCGCTGCAGGCTGCCGAGCGGCATGACTACATGGACGCCTACGTCGACGACCTGCCGAACATCGTCGATGTCGACGTGATCCGCAAGGCCGGAATCCGGATCGGCGCCGACCCGCTCGGTGGGGCCAGCGTCGACTACTGGGCCGCGATCGCCGAGCGGCACAACCTCGAGCTGACCGTGGTCAATCCGCTGGTCGACGCGACGTGGCGGTTCATGACGCTCGACCACGACGGCAAAATCCGGATGGACTGCAGTTCGCCGGACGCGATGGCGTCGCTCATCGCCAACCGGGACCGCTACCAGATCGCCACCGGCAACGACGCCGACTCCGACCGCCACGGCATCGTCACGCCCGATGCGGGGCTGATGAATCCGAACCACTATCTGGCGGTGGCCATCGACTACCTGTACACGCACCGGCCGTCGTGGCCGGACGCCATCGCCGTCGGCAAGACCGCGGTCAGTTCGTCGATCATCGACCGGGTGGTCGCCGGCATCGGCCGCAAGCTCATCGAGGTGCCGGTCGGGTTCAAGTGGTTCGTCGACGGCCTGATCGGCGGGACCATCGGCTTCGGCGGCGAGGAATCGGCGGGGGCGTCGTTCCTGCGGCGCGACGGCTCGGTGTGGACCACCGACAAAGACGGCATCATCCTGGCGTTGCTAGCCGCCGAGATCCTGGCCGTCACCGGCGTCTCGCCGTCGCAGCGCTATGCGGAGCTGACCGCGAAATACGGCGCCCCGACCTATGCGCGGATCGACGCACCCGCCGGCCGCGAGCAGAAGGCCCGGCTGTCCAAGCTGTCCGCCGACGAAGTCAGCGCCACCGAACTGGCCGGAGAGCAGATCACCGCCAAGCTGACCAGGGCGCCGGGCAACGACGCGCCGCTGGGCGGGCTGAAGGTGACGACGGCCGATGCCTGGTTCGCGGCACGCCCGTCGGGCACCGAAGACGTCTACAAGATCTACGCCGAGTCGTTCCGCGGCCCGGAGCATTTAGCCGAGGTTCAGCAGGCAGCCCAGGAGGTTGTGGATAAAGTCATCGGGTGACCCTCGCCACTCGACGCGCTCGCTTCGGCGGTTGGGGTCGCAAATCGACGAGGCTGCCGCGCGAAGCGTGGGTGCTGATCGCGGCGAACGCGGTGGCCGCGCTTGGCTACGGTGTGGTGTCGCCGGTGTTGCCGGCCTTCGCCCGGACGTTCGGGGTGAGCCTGGGCGCGGTGACGTTCTCGATCACGATTTTCGCGGTGATGCGGCTCTTCTCCGCCCCGCCCACGGGGTTGCTGGTGCAGCGGCTGGGGGAGCGGTGGGTCTACGTGGCCGGGCTGCTGATCGTGTCGGTGTCCACTGCCGCATGCGCGTTCGCCCAAACCTATTGGCAGCTACTGGTTTACCGGGCTATCGGCGGCATCGGGTCGACGATGTTCTTCATCTCCGCGTTGGGTCTGATGATCCGGATCAGCCCGGCCGACGCGCGCGGGCGGGTCGCGGGGCTGTTCGTCACCTCGTTTCTGATCGGCTCGGTCGCCGGCCCGCTGGTGGGCAGTCTCACCGCGGGTTTGGGGCTCAAAGCGCCGTTTCTCATCTACGGAGTTTTGGTGCTGATCACCGCGATCGTGGTGTCCTACAGCCTGCGCCGCTCGACGCTGGGCGCGCCCGCCGAACACGCCGAGCCGGCGGTGACGGTGCGTGCCGCGCTTCGGCACCGCGCGTACCGCGCGGCGCTGGCGTCGAACTTTGCGACGGGCTGGGCGGTGTTCGGATTGCGAATGGCCGTGGTGCCGCTCTTCGTGTCGGACGTGTTGGGCCGCGGGCCCCGGATGACGGGTTTGGTGCTGGGGATGTTCGCGCTCGGCAACCTGCTCATGGTGTGGCCCAGCGGCTATCTGTCCGACCGGATCGGTCGGCGCAGCCTGGTGATCGGCGGGCTGCTCACCTCCGCGGTGTCGACCATCTGGTTGGGCGCGGCGTCGTCGGTGCCCGTCTTCCTGGTTGCGGCGTGCGTGGCGGGCGCGACCTCGGGCGTGTTCTCCTCGCCGCAGCAGGCCGCGATCGCCGACATCCTGGGCAGCACCGCGCGCACGGGCACCGCGGTCTCGACGTTTCAGATGATGGTTGATCTGGGCGCCATCGTCGGTTCGTTGTCGGTGGCTCAGATCGCCGAGCACCTGAGCTACGGATGGGGATTTGCGGTCAGCGGGGTCGTGCTGCTGGCCGCCGGGGTGGGTTGGATGTTCGCACCGGAAACGCGGGTAGCGGGTCACACGCCGCCGCCCGCTGAATGGGAGACCGGGACCGCGTCAGAACTGGCCTGAGCAGCGTCGACGGCAATGAGCGAGTATCCGCGCCACCATGGACAACGACGGCGACGCTCGGGAGGTTCTTGATGGCCGACATCCACCGGATTCGACCGCGATCGGCGATCGTGGTGGGTGCCGGCATCGTCGGATTGTCGACGGCGTGGTTTCTGCAAGAGCACGGCGTCTCGGTGACGGTGGTCGACCGCACGGGTGTGGCGGCGGGCGCCTCCTGGGGCAACGCCGGATGGATCGCGCCGGCGCTGAGCGTGCCGCTCAACGACCCCCGAACGCTGCGATACGCTCTGCGATCACTGCCGAATCGCGTTGCGCCCGTGCGGATTCCACCGAGCATCGACCCGGCCTTGTGGAAATTCCTGCTGCGGTTCGCGGCGAATTGCCGAGAGTCGTCGTGGAAACGAGCGGTGCGGGCGAACCTGACGCTCAACGACGAGTGCATGGCGGCCTACGACGTGCTGGTGTCCAACGGTGTGGACGCGCCCATCATCGACGCGCCAATCACCGCGCTGTTCCACACCTCTGCCGACGCCGAACACCTGCTCGAGCAACTGCAACGGCTGCGGGACGCCGGGCAGCCCAGCTCCGCCACGCAATTGAGCGGTGCCGAGGTGCGCGAGCTAGTGCCGCTGGCGTCGAGCGCGGTGGCCGTCGGTGTCCGCATCAACGGGCAGCGGTTCGTCGATCCCGGACAGTTCGTGCACGCGCTGGCGCGCTCAGTCGTCGAACGGGGTGCGGCTCTGGACACCGTGGACGTCGCCGACGTGCGGATCTCCGGCGACGGCGTCGCCGTGCAACCCACTAGTGGTCCTGCGTTGACGGCTCACGTGGCGGTGATCGCGACCGGTGCATGGTTGCCGGGACTGGTAAGACGTTGGGTCCGGGTTCCGGTGCAGGCCGGGCGCGGCTACTCCTTCACGGTGCCAGTGGAGCGGCCGGTTTCCGGGCCGATCTATCTGCCGGACGTGCGGGTGGCATGCACGCCGTTGGATGGGAAGCTGCGGGTCACCAGCATGATGGAGTTACGTCGTCCCGAGGCGCCTCCGTCCGCCGCCGTCGTCGACGCCATGGTCGATTCGACGAGCCAATTTCTCGACGGGGTTCGCTGGGCCGAGCGCGACGAGGTATGGGTTGGCCCGCGCCCATTGAGTCCAGACGGACGTGCGTTGATAGGCCAGCTGGCCGAGAACCGCATCTTCGTCGCGGGCGGGCACGGCATGTGGGGCATGAAGCAGGGCCCGGCGACCGGTCGGCTGTTGGCCGAGCAGATCACCAGCGGCAAGCAGCCGCCGGGCCTCCGCGAATTCGACCCGCTGCGCTAGCGTGATCGCGCGAGCCGCGTGACCAGCGACTTTGAAGGCTGGCAGGCCGTGGTGTAGCTTCGATGGGCACAACATCTGGGGCTATGGCGCAGCTGGTAGCGCACCACACTGGCAGTGTGGGGGTCAGGGGTTCGAGTCCCCTTAGCTCCACCAGTGGATAATCCATCGTGACCGCGCCTTATTCTTGGTTCCGGCGTTAGCTGTCCGCGTCGTCTGGGTCGATTTTTGACGACAACGAGCGGTTCGGGTGTCGCCACATTCAGGTATGGGGACATGGTCCGGCTTCCTGGCGGGATCACTTCCTGGATATTGATGTATTGCCCGCGGTCGCCGGGACGGGCGAATCCAGTCTGTCGAAAACGGTGAGTATGGCCCGTCGAAAACGGCGAGTGCTAGGGCAGCCCCGCGCGATCGAACTCCAGTTGGAGTCGAGGCCGACGGTGGTATCGATGGCGGAGGTTGGCGATCAACTCGTTGACCTCGGCAGCCTGATCCGACCCAGCTGCGAGCTTGCGCATCTTCTTGAGCCGTCGAGCGGCGCTTCGGTAGTGCTGGGCGCTGGCTTCGGCCAGCTCGTTCTCCACCAGCTCGGTGTGCACCGGCAGTACGGCGAGGGGGTCGAATTTCTCGTATGCCTTGGCGAGGTCACTCCAGGTGCGGTCGTCATCGAGGCCAAGGTTATGCGCGACGTTCCAGGCGAGTGGGATGTCCTTGAGATGAGCCAGCGCAAAGACAACGGTGTCGCGCGGCGGCATTTGTGCCAGGCGCGCGAACACGTCTTCACGGTAGTCAGACCATGCGGCGCCGGCGGCCTGATAGAGGCTTGCGGCCGTGGTGGAGGATGGCCAGCGGCGGAATACCTCCGCCCGAGCAGCCAGCAGGTTGTCGGGTCTATACCTAGCGAGGAGTTCGCACCAGTAGTTCGCGGCCCGCCGCGACTGGTGGCCGGAGTCGAAATCGGTTGCCTGCTTCGCCCAGTCGATCGCGAGGTCGGTCTGGCCGATTTCCTCTAGGGCCTCGGCGGTGTCCTGATGCCACACCGCGACCCGCCGATCTCGGGCATGGGTGCGGATGATCGCGTCAACGTCTCGATCGAGGACGGCCAGGCGCTGCGCGTTCCAGTCGAGGGCGTGCCAATCACCGGCGCGCGGCGCCGTCCATCGTTGATCATCCGATGGGCGGGTGCCGAGACTTGCTGCGATCGCATCGAGTTTCGCTCGATACCTCGCGATGCCCAGCTCCCCAAGAGCGGGCGCGTATGCGACCGGGTCGATCGTGAAGTAGTCACATTCGTTCTCGAACTGGAATTTGATCATCCAGTCGATCAACTGGGCGGTGGCCGGACGGGCTATTTCCGCCACCCGGGGGTGAAGGTCCAACAGTTCGCGGCAGGCGTCACCGATGATTCCGCTGGAGTCGTCGGCGCGCATAATCACCCTGAGCGCCGACGCGATCGCCTTCTGAGTTACGGCGAACACAACGGTCGGGTTTTCGGTTTCGGCGGCTTCGCGTAGGGCCGTAACGGCCTCATGCATCCGGGCTCCGTGCGCATCGGCGACGTTCCACCGCCACACTTCCGCGCGTGTCCTGATCAGCGGCAGGACGGCGTCCGCGAGGGCAGTCACAAAGTCATCTTGATGAAACGCGGTCCCAGACCGCAAGGAGTTGACCTTGCATCGCGGTCTGGAGTCGCTGTTATTTCGCCGAAATTGATCGGGAACCAGCCGGACACGCTGTGTTCTTGCCGGATGATCTCGGCTAAATCGATTGCCGCATAACCAGACAACGACGTCGAAACCGGTACCGCCGAGAACTGTCTCTCGGTACTTCGTTGGTTACGAGATTTAAGCCGGATGGCGAAGCTCGTGCTCGACCGCGCGGCGAATCCAGGAGGAGACGGAGCGGTCGTCTGCGGCGGCCGCAGCGCGTACTTGCTCCAACAGCTCGGGTGGGAACCGAACGGGCACGGTGGCGGTCAGCCGGCGGCGCCCTGGCCCTTGGGGTTCCTGGTTTTCCGGGCGAGCGTAGAACTCGTATTCCTCGTCGGGGGTCATGGGGTGGTTCATCTGTCTCTCCGGTATTGATCAGCGAGGTGTTTGGAGGCCTGGTAGCAGCCGATGGGGCGGCATCGTTTGGGGTTGCCGTCGCGGGCAGGGGCGAGGGGCACCATCAGGACTGTGCCGTCGACTTCGGCGACCATCAGCCAGTGGGCGGGTGGTTTGGCGGGGTAGAACATCGGGTCGGAAGCCCAGACTTCGCGGATGTCCTCGATGCCCAGGCGTGGGTGCTTGAACAGGTGGGCGGCTTGAGCGTCGATCTCGAACGGATCCTCTTCATCGAGCAAATCCAGATCGAACAATTCGTCCGCCACATGCCAACTGTAATACAAACGGATACAAATATCCTGCTGGTTGGGGACCTTGCCTGGCTGTCGCGGAATTAGGTTTTGACGACAGTTGTGACGACAACCGTGACGACAGTCGCTCCCTCAACCACCACCGCTACAACACCAAAATGCACCTATCGTGCCTGGTCGGGGGTGCCTGCCCGCTCCTGGCAGTGTGGGGGTCAGGGGTTCGAGTCCCCTTAGCTCCACCAGAGAAATTGCAGGTCAGCGACAGTTTTTTAGAGTACGTCAACAACGACGCAACAGTCGCGGAATTGCCGGCCACGCGTAGTTCGCTGACGATCCCTCTACTGGTTGGCCTTGGCGGCCAACGCAGCTAGCCACCACTCAGAGCGAGGCCGCGATGTCCCAGAGGCGTTGTGGATCTCCTTCCACGCCGCGCAATGGGCTCAGCACAAGATCTGTGGCGCCCGCATCGCGGTAGCGCTGCAACTGCGCACGCACCACGTCAGCTGGTCCCACTGCGGCCAGGTCCGCCAGGGATTCCACGCCTTCTCGCGCGATGACCTTCTGATACGACGGGATCGTCGCGTAGAAGCCGAGAGTGTCCGCGGCGGCAGCGCGGCCCGCGTCGACGTCATCGGTCACCAACACCGGCACCGCGGCGATGACGCGCGGCGCCGGCCTGCCTGCCTCCGCGGCGGCCTTCGTGATGGTCGGTGCGATGAACTCGGCGACGGTGCGCGGCCCGGCGAGGTAGGGCAACGTGCCATCGGCCAACTCGCCGGCCACCCGTAAGGCCTTGGGCCCCATCGCCGCTACGTACACCGGCAGCGGCGTGCCGCCCGGCAGAGCGACGGGCCACTCGGGGGCCGCAGTGAATTCCGTGCCATGGAAGTCGACCTCGCCGGTGTCGGTGATCGACCGGAGCACTTGGAGATGTTCCCGAAGCCGTTCGATGGTGTTGGGCCACGCCGTACCGAAGGCCCGCCGCTCGGGGCCGTGCGCTCCGAGGCCGAGTCCGAGGCTGAAGTTTCCGTGCGACGCAGCCTGGGCAATCTGTGCCAGCGACGCGACGACCAAGGGATGGCGCGGATTGATCGGCACGACGAACGTTCCCACGCCCAGGCCGGGCACGGCCGCGCCGATCAGTCCGGCCAGGGAGATGGCGTCGTGGTCGAACTGCTGGGCCAGCCAGACCTGGCGGACATCGGCGGCGAAAGCGCTGCGAGCCTGATCGATGACGTCGTCGACGGCGTTGATCGCCGCCGCGCTCCGATTAAGAACTAGTCCGGCGGCCATGCGCGAGACAACCCGCCGGGGCGGCGCAGATATTCCTGGTCGGCGAGCCGTGGTGGGGATCTCAGGGGTCATAGTGAGCGGAGAGCGGTGGCCTCTGACGGTCTTAACGCCGTCAAGGCCCTAAGGCTAATCGGGTAGCTAGTTCAGTACCGAAGTGCTCGAATTGTTGTGATGGTGGACTCGATGGTTGTTAATCGGCGGTCTGTGTTGAGTGGGACGCTCGCGGTGGGTGGGCTAGTTGTCTCGGGATGTCACAGCAAGCCTGCCGGTCCGGCCGAGGATGAGCCAGTGGTGCCGTGGCCTGCTGGCGACACACTTGGAATCGGCCTGGAGGCCTATCCCTATCCACACCCCGTGCAGTATTTGGAGGTCACGCACCTCGCCGAGGCAGACTGGATCGACCGTCGCGCCTCAGACTGGGAGCGGCGTGCACGTATGGCATACATGGACGTTCTGCCTGACAGTGCGAAGGCAAAGGGCGCGGTCCTGCTTGTGCACGGCAAAAACTTTTTCGGCGCGTATTGGACGGGAGTTATCGAGGCGTTGCGCCACAGCGGTTTTCGGGTAATCGTCCCGGATCTGATCGGCTGGGGTAAATCCACCAAGGCCTCGACGTTAACCGCGGCCTCGTTGGTCACGCATCTGCGCTCGCTGCTTGATCAGCTAAAGGTGGATTCATGTGCGTTCGTTGGGCATTCGACCGGCGGGCTGATCGGCATGCAGATGGCGCGGGCGCTGCCTGGGCGGGTTCACGCGCTGGTGCTGGAGAACCCGATGGGGCTTGAAGACTATCGACACGGGCTGATGCGCCCGGTAGGGCATCAGGATTGGGCAGATGACGAACGCTCTATGACTGCCGATCAGATCCGCCAATACATGGCGCACTATTTCGTGAACAAAGCTCCGCGACTCATCGAACCCTTTGTCGCGGTGCGCAGGGCCGTCGGTCGAGGGCCCGAGTTCGAGCGCTGGGTGCAAAGCTCCGCTGCGGCCACCGACATGCTTCTCAACCAGCCTGCCGTGGACTTCGTTGGTTCGCTACCGCTCCCGTCGCTATTCGTTTGCGGCCTGTCCGACCGCACTTACGTGGGCGCGAAGTACACTGCCCCCAAAGATCAAGGGGCCAAGGGCAATATCGCGGCAATGGCCAAGGGGTTCGCGGCCAGAATGCCCAAGGGCCGTTTCGTCGGGGTGCCCGAAACGGGTCACGTGCCGCATCTGGAGTCACCGGCCGCGTTCAATTCGGCTGTGCTCGAGTTTCTTGCGGTCAACGCGCAGTAGCTGATAGCCGCTTTTGGGGACGCCGCGGCACTCGTGCTGGTGGGCGCTCGGCTCCGCGAAAGCTGAGTGCTGGGTGACTGTGACTGTCGACAACGAGGAACGGGGCATGCCACGGAGCAGGTCGTGCGCAAGCTGGCGACCGCAGATTTGGCTGCAGGCTTACGGTGTATCGCACATCAGTAATCGTTTTCGGTCGAATCTGAAGGAGTCGAAGCATGCGATCTCTCACCCCCACCCTGGCGCTTCCCGGGTCCAGTGACATTGTTGAGTGATGAGTACTCCGGATGGCGCTAGGGAAGCGTCGGCTGGCGAATACAGCGCGGATGAGGACGACCAACTGCAGCCAGAGGACACCCTCATCGACCGCGGCGTCGACGACGTACTCGACGAGGGATATTCGCCGCCCGAGCGTCCATACGGTCGTGGCTCCTTGGGGCCGACGCCTGAAAGCTTGGACCAGCTGCTAGCCGAGGAAGAGCCGGATCCGACCATGCGGATATATGACCCGTTCGACAAGGACGAACAGCAACGCTCCGACGAAGCCGAGCGGGAGACCGAATTTCCGCAGCGAAATGAGGTTGGACGCGCGCGAGCAGGTCGACTTGTCGCGCCGGACCAGGGGTTTGGCGAAGACGTAGACGCGGACCTGCTGGCTGATGACGTCGGTATCGACGGAGGCGCAGCCTCCGCCGAGGAGGCTGCGGTTCACATCATCGACGACGAGGAGGGCGACAAACACAGGCGTGACGGACCCGGCCGCCCATGCTGAGATGATCGATCTCGGAAAGATGGTTGTGTTGTCGTCGACCAAGACCTATGCGGTCCGGATGGCCGCGGTGTTCATGATGTCGCTCGCGACGATCTGGTTGAGGACGGGCTTGATGCCACGCTGGCTCGTTGGCCTCAGCTATTTTGCTGCAGTCGCCGTGCTTCTCGCAAGCGACCTCAGCATGTGGGTAACGATGACGTTTCCCGGATGGGTGCTGGTGGTTAGCGGCTTGTTATTGGTCCGCGCTCGGATGTTCGAGGAACTCAGGGCTGGCGACCATTGACCGACTGGTGCCGGCAGATGAACAGCGACGAAATGATCGTTGGCTAGCCAATTTGGTCATCGGCGAAAGCGGCATCTGGGCCACGACCGGACGCCATACCCCGTAGGGGTACGTACGCCAACCAGCCAAATACGTGCCGATTATCACTCGATGTTCGCCGGTGTACTCAGGCGTCCAAAATTACCTCTGAACTGCAGGGGAGTGGTACACCAGCGGACACCAGAGCGCATGTGTGAACCCCACTTTCATAGCTGGGGCACAAGTGGTCGCAGGTTCAAATCCTGTCAGCCCGACACAGCGAAATGCCTAGTCAGAGCATGTTTTCGGGCCATGCTACCGATCTGCCTGCGATCTTCTGCAGCATCTGCCAGCACTCACCAGCGGCATCTCGGGTAGTTCCGGGCCGAGGCGGTCGGCTACCAGCCGTCCGATACGGTCCGCATCGGCGACCTATTTCAGGAGCGGGGGCTCAAGGTAACCGTTATCGGCGTCAGGCTCGCATACTCCAGGGTAGGGGTCCCAGTGGTAGCCAAGATCGCAGGTGCAAACCTGTGATGGCGATCCTGGACCGACAGGAGTGCACGTCGGCCCAGCGTTGGCCGAGGGCTGCGTGAACGCGACCACCATCAGCGCCCAAATAGCCAAGGCACCCATCGCAATCGATAGTGTTCGTTTCATGGCCTTCAATCGCTCCAATCGCCCCGTGCCGGAAAGACCGGGTTGTAGAGCATGGAGGGTCGACACCGGGCAATGGGTCAGGGTACGCGGCCGTGGCTGGGGTACGGTGCGTGAAGGGTGGGACTCGCCAGTTCCACTACATCATCGACATCGTGCGCCAAGCGCTGACCCAGGGCGCGTCATCCGCGTCCGACACCGACAACGCGGCAGCATCTAGGCCATGACCAATCCGCAGGGCAAAACACCGTGGGGTGTCAGTGGGGCGCTTCGCCCAGGTAGCTGATGGCTATCCGGCGCTCCCGCAGGTCAGGCTGTCGGCGGCTCCGTTGGCGGCTCACGGTCGAAGAATGGGCAAGAAGATAGGCTGCGAGGTGGGGAAGTCGCCCACAGAAGGGGAGATGATGAGTGACGACTATGTGGGCCTGCCCGAAGATGAGGCCACCGTGCAGGCATACAACAACGGGTTCGACGTAGTGCGAATTATCAGCCGCGACGGCAACTACTTCCCTGTGACGCGGGATTACCGCGAGGACCGGATCAACTTCAACATCGAGGAAACCCTCGTCGTTCAAGCCAGCGTCGGTTAACAGAAGGCATTACGTAACAACACCTTGGCGATCGTTAGGCACATCCGACTGCTCAGAGATGAAAAGAACCCAACGGCGGTCGACGGCGAGCTGGTTCTCGAAATGCCGTGGCAGATAGATCGAGCCCGCCTCCAGCCGATCGCTTATCGCTACCGCACCGGGCGCTAACTGCCCGGAAGTTCGGATATTAAACAGACATACAATGACCCAAATACCGAATTCACCATCCCTACCACCCCGGGGTCAGCGGGAGGTAAGGTGCGTCGGCCCGGCTCATCCCCTTGCGCCAATAGCCTTTGATCGCCGGCATCCAACCCGAGCGGCCATCTCGCCGGTTCTCCCAGCGCAGCGCGTAAACATCGGTGCGACAACGGAACAGCTCGAAGAAGAACCGCACCTTATCGGCAGAGCTGGAGCTCATCGTCATCGGTGAGGCCGGCGCCCCCGTCAGAGTCGCCTGGTCACTGGTGGCTGCGCGTGCCTGTTCCTCACTCAACTGAAGGAGACGACGCAAACGCACATTGTCGGCACGCAGCGTGTACAACTCGCCAGGGAAACTCTCGACACCGCTAACGGTCAACTCCTATGTGCAGCACATTCTTCGGCGGAAGGGTTTACTCCCGCCAGCGCTGCCCGAGCGCTTTCGCCGCTGTGGACACCTTCATGACCAGACGACGCTCGCGGTTCCTGACAGGAACGAAGTGGTAGTGCTCGTAGAAGGATTGCGCCTCGTCGTCTATGGCATCAACGACGATGAGCCGGCCGCCGCCGATTTCCGATGCGGCAACGGCTTTGCCCAGTGCGTCGAGGAGCAGCTGCTCGCCATATCCCTGACCCCGCAGCGACGTGTCGATTGCTAGGCGGGCAATCAAGTATCCGGGTATGCGGGAATAGCTGCTGGCCATGGAGCCCGAGACGCCGTCGTCGTTGCGTACCACTTCGGTGGGGCAGATGGCGAAATAGGCGCTGACTTTCTGTTCGCCGAGCGGGGTCCACACATAGACGTGCGCGACTCCGCTGCTGTCCGCGCGACGGGCATGGGCGATGAGCCAGGTATTCAGCGACTCCTTACCGCAGTCGAATCCTTCCAGCGTGTGGGCGTCAGTGAGTCGCGCGGACTCGAACATTGTTCAACGCCTTGTGAAGACCGCTGGTTTGCGTGCGGCTGCCGCCAGCCGCGGCGCGTCGTCAGCAGCATCGAGCGAGGACATCAGTTTGTCGAACTGTTCGGGCTCCATTGCCGTTACCAGCTCCTGACGCAGGATGTCTTCGGCCCGTTGCATCGCAGCTTTCCGCACGAACTCTGACGTCTGCTCATGGACAAGGTTGGCGGCGCGCTGAATGCGGTCCAAGGCCGCTTGTTCCGCGCGAAGCTCGATGCGCTTCGTTTTGACTGCCACAGCGACACCTCCTTCTTCGCTCAGTCATCTCTGCTCGCAGCTGTCGATCACTTCATTGTACGGTGAATGTACGTACACGGCTAGTAAGGGTTGCGGCCAGCACTGAGGACCACCCAGGGACCACACGTCATGCGCGCTGATGAACGACCTGCGCGTCAGTGAACGTCACACACCACGCCCCGGCAGCGAAAACCACCGGCGACCTGGGAAAACACGCTACCGCTACTTTCTGGGGGTCAAGTGCGTTTCCCCTTACCTGCCTTTCTTCGAAACCGAAGTGACCCATCTGAGCGGTTCCCTCGCCAGGGCCTCAAATATTGTGCTCACCGGTTGGCGCGGTGGCTGTCAAGGCCACTCCGCTACGCGGTCGGCTCCAGGCCGAGCCTTGACAGCCACCGCACCACCGCGCAAACCGGCCGCTAGGGGGCGAGGGCAGTGGCGCCCACTTACCGAGAACAGGATGCGCAGCTTGTGCTCGAACAGGAATCGGTCGGCTACGGAGCGGTCCACGAGCGCACGATTCGGGAACAAATTTGGGAACAAAACTCCGTGAAACAGGCTCAAATCAGTGCGACAGGGCGCACCGGGTGGGATAGCTGACCGCCCTTGACCTGCACTTTTTAGACGTAGCGAACAACAAAAAACTCCAGGTGCCTAGCTCATAACCCAGAGCTCGCATGTTCGAATCCTGTCCCCGCTACCAGCCGAAATGGCCCTCGGAGATCCCTCCGGGGCCATTTTCTAGCCAGGTGGTCCAGGCGGCGGTGGCGCTCCCAAGGTGATCGGCGGCAGCCCAGGGATCTGGATTACCAGCGGCGGGGGAGGGGCTGGTTCGCTTGGACCGTCAGCCGCAACAATCGGCCCGCGCTGCACCGGAGCCGGTGGCGGTGCCGGCGCAATCCCGTTGCTGATGGTGATCGTGATGATCGACCCGGGGATGATTTGACCGCTCGGGGTGGTCCCCGCCACGGCACCATAGGGTGCGTAGCTGTTGACCGAGGTGGGCTGGTCGGCGACCTGGAAACCGGCGTTCTTGAGCCGCTGACGCGCTGTGTCCACAGTCAGGCCGGACACATCGGGTACCCGGTCGCCCGGCGCGCCGTCGACGTAGCGCGGATCGGTTGGCGGCAGATGCACGTCGCCGAAATCGGTGGCGATGGGCTTCATCGCCTCGAACCAGGTGCGAGCGGGCTCGCTACCGCCATACAGGTCACCGCTGCCGCACCTGCGCAGTGGGAATGAGCAGATGCCCGACGGTGCGTCGGTGTCGTCGAAGATGTAGTTCGCCGCCGCGTAGTTGTTGGTGAAGCCGACGAACCCCGACGATCGATGCGACTCAGTGGTGCCGGTCTTGCTCGACAGCGGCAGGGTCCATCCCACCGTGCCGGCTGAGCCCGCTGCAGTGCCGCTGCCCTGGTCGTCCTTGCTCAAGGCGTTCGCGAGCGTGTTCGCCAGTCCTTTGGGCACCACCTGGTCACAGCCCTCGGTGGTCACGGACACCTGGTTGCCCTTGCGGTCGAGGATCTTGTCGATCGGGCTCGGCGGGCACCACATGCCGCCGGACGCGAGGGTCGCCGCCACATTGGAGAGCTCGAGCGCGTTGAGTTGGAATGGACCCAAAGTGAACGAGCCCATGTTCTGTTGCTTGATCAAATCGGCCAGGCTTTCACTGCCAGTCGGATCGTAGGCGCGCGCCGTTCCCGGAATCGCGTAGGACCGCAGCCCCAGCCGGACCGCCATGTCGACCGCCCGCGGCACCCCGACGAGCTGGATCAGCCGCGCGAACGCGGTATTCGGCGAGGTGGCCAGCGCATCGGTGACGTTCATCGAACCGCGGTAGCGGCCCGCGTTTGCCACGCACCAGGTTTCCTTCGGACAGCCGGGCGTATCGCTGCTGCCCAAGCCTTTGGCTTGAAAGAGCCCGGAACCTGCAGTTGAGCGTTAATACCCATGCCCATGTCTAACGCCGCCGCCGTGGTGAAGATCTTGAAGATGGAGCCTGCCCCATCACCGACGAGCGAAAAGGGCTGCGGCTGCACCGTTTCGCGCGCGTCGCTGTTGAGGCCATAAGTGCGGTTGCTGGCCATCCCCATCACCCGATGCGCATCCTTGCCGGGCTTGATCACGCTCATCACGCTGGCGATGCCGTCGAGTGTCGGGCTGGCGAACTTGTCGATGGCCTCCTTGACCGACATCTGCACCTTGGGGTCCAGCGTCGTGCGGATCAGATAACCGCCGCAACCTGCTCCTTGCTGATGCCGGCCCGCGCGAGGTAGTCCAGTACATAGTCACAAAAGAAGCCGCGATCGCCGGCGGCGACGCAGCCACCGGGCAGCTCATACGGGTGGGTAGCGCCCCCAGTGGCTCGGCTTTGGCGGCACGCAATTCGTCGGAGTACTGGGGGAGATTGTCGACCATGGTGTCCAGCACCACGTTTCGCCGCTGCAGTGCCCCCTCGGG
>CAWAGK010000012.1:0-371236 GCA_963781685.1 uncultured Actinomycetota bacterium | reverse complement strand
GGTGATCGCGCTCATCGAAAGTCCCCAGGTGTGCTCGCTGAAATTCCTCACCTGTGAGCAAGCGGTCAGTGTAGTTGTTGGCGGTTGCCGGTGGTGGTTCGGCGCAGGGTTTCGGCGGCGGCGTGGTGGTCGCGTAGGCGGTAGGACTCGCCGTCGAGGTTGATGACCACCGAGCGGTGCAGTAGGCGGTCGAGCATGGCGGCCGCGACGGTAGTGTCGCCAAGGATCTCGCCCCACGCGCCTACCCCGCGGTTGGTGGTGATGACGATGCTGGTCTTCAAATACCGTTGGGAGACAACCTGAAACAGCGCCGATGCGGCCTCGGCGGGCAGCGGCAGATACCCGAGTTCATCGATCACCAGCAGCGTCGGCCCGGCGTAGAAGCGCATGGTGGTCGCCCAGCGCCCCTCGATCGCGGCACGGTGGCAGCGGGCGGCCAGGTCGGCGGCGGTGGTGAAGTAGGTGCGGTAGCCGGCATATGCTGCGGCCCTTGCTAATCCGACCGACAAGTGCGTCTTGCCGGTGCCGGGGGGGCCGATGAGCAAGATGTTGGTCGCCGAGTCCAGGTAGCGGCAGGTACCCAGTTCGTCAATGAGCCTGGGTCGATCCCAGCTGCAGCATCAACGTCGAAATCGGCCAGCGTGGCCGGGGTCTGCGCGTGCGCGCTGCTAGGAAATGTCGTCAGAATTCGCAGGATCGCCCGGCGCAGCCGCCGCTGAACTCGGTGTCGGCCTGGGCCAGTACCGGTTGTGGCGCGGCGTAGGTCAATACCTGGCCCCCGCGGCTACCGTACCGATAAACCGTGATTCCCTTGACTTTTGCCTTCCAGGCGGCCAGGTAGATCGAGCGGATGTCATCGACAGTTGCGGTCGCGGGCAAGTTGATCGTCTTGGAAACGGCGGCGTCGACGTGACGCTGCGCGGCGGCTTGTACGCGCAGATGCCACGCCGGGGCGATCTCACCTGCAGTCGGGAACGCCGACCGTACCTCGGCCGGCAGCTGCGGATAGCCGCGCACTCCCCCGCGGTGTGCGATCTCGGCAATCAGCTCGTCGCTGTATAAGCCTCGGTCGCGGGCCAGCCGGTCAAAGCACTGGTTGACCTCCAGCAGGTGCCTGCCGACGATGGCGCGCGTGAAGGCGATGGCGAACATCGGCTCGATCCCGGCGGTGGTGCCGGCGATCAGCGAGATGGTGCCGGTGGGAGCGACGGAGGTGACCTGTGCGTTTCGCTGCGGCCCTGAACGCGCCAACCTGCTGTCGGCGAACGCGGGGAACGAGCCCCGGTCGTCTGCCAGCCGCCTCGACGCCGCGTGTGCCTCCTGCTGAATGTGACGCATAACCTGGCCGGTCAACCGCACGGCATCCTCGCTGTCGTACGGGATGCCCAGTGTGGCAAGTAGTTCGGCCAAACCCATCACACCCAGCCCGATCTTGCGGGTCGCCTGGGTGGCCTCACCCAGCCGGGGGAATGGGTAGCGGCTGACATCGATGACGTCGTCGAGGAACCGCACCGCCAGCTGGGCGACCTCGGCCAGCCGGTCCCAGTTGACGCCACCATCGGCAACCATCCGGGCTAGGTTGATCGAGCCGAGGTTGCATGACTCGTAGGGCAGCAGCGGAACCTCCCCGCACGGATTGGTCGCCTCAATTCGGCCATGTCCCGGCACTGGGTTGGCCCGGTTGATCGTGTCGAGAAACACCAGCCCGGGATCGCCGCATGCGTGCGCAGCTTCGCAGATGGCGCCGAACAGCTCGGCGGCAGGTATCCGCGCGACGGTCTTACCGGTTCGCGGGTTGACTAGTCGGTGTGTGCCGTTGCGTTCGACGGCGCGCAGGAACGCGTGGGTGACTCCGACCGACAGGTTGAAATGCGAAAGTTCGCTGCGTCTTTCGGCTTTGATGGTGACGAAGTCATAGATATCCGGGTGTGACGCGTCGAGCACCGCCATGCATGCGCCGCGGCGACGACCGCCAATCGAAACCACGTCCGCCGCGGTGTCATACAGCCGAAGAAACGAATTCGGTCCGCTCGAAGTGCCGGCCGTAACGGACACTCGATCCCCGGCGGGTCGCAGGTGGCTGAAGGTGTAACCAACGCCCCCGCCAGTGCGTTGGATCTCGGCAGCATGTCCAAGGGTCGTGAAGATCGAGCGCAGCGAATCTGCCACGGGCAAAACGAAACATCCGGCGAGCAATCCGATGTCGGTGCCCGCGTTCATCAGCGTGGGCGAGTTCGGCAGGAACTCGAGGTTGCGCAACAGCGCCGAGAAGCGCTCGGCCCACCGCGCCGACGTGCCGCGCCGGTACCCGTCCTCCGCGCCCGCGACAAAGCGCGCCGCCCGGTCCATCATCTCGCCGGTCGACTCGGTCGGTCGACCCTGCTCGTCACACAGCAGATAGCGTTTCCGCAGCACCACCACGGCGGACAGGCCCAGCTTTAGCTCGTCGCGCACCCCGAGCAGAGCTTTTGCCATGCGCAGCTCGTTGCGCCGCTGCCGGTAGATGATATAGGCGCGGGCGACATCGTCCAGGCCGGCTTCACCGAGCCGCGCCTCCACAAAATCCTGAATCCGTTCGATGGGCGCAATTGTGGGCCCCAGCGTGTCGGCAACAGCCCTAGCCAGCGCAGCCGGCATGTCGGGGTCGTCATAACCCACCTCGCGGCTGGCGCGCGCGATCGCTGCCTCAATCCGTCTGACATCGAAGGAAGTGAACGTCCCATCGCGGCGCCGAACCTGCGCCGGCCACCCGGGCGTCGACGCCGATTTCATCGCCTTATCCGAAAGCGCTCTACCTGCTCTGATCATGGAAGATGGCCGACTGGACGGCCCCAAACCGATGTTGCGCATGCTCATCGGCGTCCGCCTGCTCCGCAGCCGTGACTACGACCGCATCGGCACCCGGAAAAACGGTCGCCTGATGGTCGGTCGCAAGCCATCGCACCACATACGGTGGTGCGCCATCTTCTGAGTGAACCTCGGTGATCAGTCCCCGTTGGTCTGGCTGATCGATTGTGGTGCCCTTGATCACCAGCCAGTCACCGACCTTTGCCTTCATGCGCTTTTCCTTTCTCGGGAGTTCAATCGTGCACACGTGGGCGAGTCGGCGGGAGGGGTATCACGTCACCAACTTGGATGGCCAAAGGTCCCTCGCCGCCTCGGTTAGCAGTCCAAGACGGGCTCGTCTTTGGGCTCGGCCGCGCCACGAGTGATCGCCAACACGGCGCTGCCCCCGACGCTGCAGCGTGCTCCCGGGCCGGCGGACAGGATTCGAACCGCGGTGTCTTTTTCAATGAGCCGGATGTGGTACAACGCCGCGTGTAACGCGCTGATGCGTTCGATGCACGCCCGGATGAATTCCTGATCGAAAAACAGGTAGCTGAGACAGATCCCCGCGTCATGGGCCGCCACCCCGAGCGCGCGTGCCATCAGGCGCAGTTCGAGTTGTCGCAGTCTCGGCGCCAGCGCACCGGAGTAGCGGGGTTTACGGCGGAGGACCTCTAGTGCCAGCTGGCCCAGCGTTTTGGCCGTGCGCAGGACCGACGAAAACATAGGGGATCTTCTTGCGCAATCGCCCAGTTGCCGTGGCCACCGGGGCGTCTGCATTCTCCTCTTTGAATGCTGCTGTCGCACAGCGGCTTTCACGACAACCGAGAACATTCGACGATGGGCACCGTCGATGCTGCATCCGCCGATGGCTATCGGGATCGGAGTAGTGCGCGTCAGGCCGTGTGCAGATCAACCGGCGGCCATGCACCACTGCTGCGTCCCAAGTTGTTCTCACGAAGGGCCCAATGGCCCTACAGGTTCCCGGCCTATCACCCTAGGTTCCGACTATCGGCCAATAGATCCAGAAGTTAGGGAGAAAGCTATGACCACTGCGCGTGAAATCATGCATGCCAGAGCCACCTGTGTCGGCGAGCACGAAACACTGACCGCCGCAGCCGAGCACATGCGCGATCTCGGTGTCGGCGCCCTGCCGATCTGCGGCGACGATGACCGTCTGCACGGAATGATCACCGACCGCGACATCGTCATCAAGTGCATCGCGTCCGGGCGCGACCCGAATGCCGTTACCGCAGGTGAGCTGGCCCAGGGCAACACCTATCGTGTCGACGCTGGGGCCAGTATTGAAGAGATGCTCAACGTCATGGAGGAGTATCAGATTCGCAGGTTACCGGTGATCGACAACCACCGCTTGGTGGGAATCGTCAGCGAAGCCGATATCGCACGCCATCTTCCCGAACATGCGATCGCCCAGTTCGTGAAGGCCATTTGCTCGCAGACGGCCATCACCAGCCACTGAGTTATCCAGCCATACCCTCGTCAATTGCAGGCCGTCGATCAGGCTCGGCGCAATGGTCTGGTCTTCGTCGTGGTCACCGGCCGTATCCGCGCGGAATTGCGGGCCGCGTCTCCAGATCGCCGATCACGTCGACGCGTTCGTGCTCGAAAACGGCGCGGTCACAATGATCGAGGCACCCGCAGGCGCTATCGGTTCCGATGGACACTGCACTCGCCGATCGTGACGTGCCGCGCACAGCGGTATGTCGACACAGGGATAAAGTGGCGCGGCCATAGCGATGACACCCGATGCGGCCGAGGAGAAGTGAAGCGGATTTGAGCATGATCAGCAACTTTCGAGATGCGTCTTTCGTCGCCGAGCAGTGCACGATCTGCGCGACGGTGCACTTCGCGCAGGCACCGTCGTTGGATGGAACGATTCTGGCTCATCGAATTGCAAAGTCGATGGCTACTCGTCGGCGTACGCGTCCTGCCCCGCGAATACCAGTGCCACGGCGCGGTGGCCAGCTGAATGCGTCGACATGGCTGGCGTAAAGATCGCAGCTGGCAAGGAATTGGCCTCGCTCGAGTTCTTTGCCGGTATCCCCGCCGGCGACCTCGCGGTACTTGCGGCCAAGCTACAGCCGCTGCACGCGGTCCCCGGTGAGGTGTTGATGCGGCAGGGCCAACAGGCAGTGTCGTTTGCGATCATCGCGTCGGGCCGAGTTGAGATCAAACACGTCGGCTGGGATGGCCAAGTTCTCGTGGCGGAGTTGCCAGCAGGGCTGATCGTCGGGGAAATCGGTTTGCTGCGACATAGGCTCAGGACCGCGACCGTGACGGCGAAAGATGACGTGCGCGGCTATCTCGGCTACCACGACGCTTTCGAATGCATGCTCGCCATGCCAATTCTTGCCGAGCGGATGGTCCGCACAGCCCGGCAGCGATTGGCCGCACTCATCACCCCGATCCCGGTAACGGCCAAAGATGGCACCGAACTGTTGCTGCGCCCTGTGCTGCCCGGCGACGCCGAGCGCTTCGTCGAGGGTAGTGCGGCGTTCTCGCGGGAAACCCTGTACCGGCGTTTCTTATCCGGCGGCGGTCCCACGAAGGCGCAACTGGCCTACCTATTCGAGGTCGACTACGTCGACCACTTCGTGTGGGTCATGACCGCTGGTGTCGACAGGCCCATGGTCGGTGACGCCCGCTTCGTCCGCGACACAGATAACCCTGCCTCGGCCGAGATCGCGCTCACCGTCGCAGACGCCTATCAGGGCCGCGGCGTCGGCACGTTGCTGCTGGGTGCGCTCGCGGTCGCGGCGTGCGTCGATGACATCAAGCAGTTTCACGCCGTATTGCTGGCCGACAACGGAGCCGCCCGTGCGTTGGGAGATAAATTCAACGCCCGGTGGGAACCCGAAGAGCCCGCGGTTGTCACCACCACAATGGCGATCCCCGACCTCGAGGACTCGCCCATCGAGCTCCAGGCATATCGGCAGATCAACCATGTGGCGCGCCAACTCATCCACGCATTCGACTAAGGCAACGAGCCCGATCAGGTTATCTCCGTTTGATTCCGGTCAACACGGCTGACCGCTCATGGCGACGAAAAACCCTGCGGATGGGACTTCGGTCCCTACCGCTCGGCCGAGCATCGTTGAAGGATCAGAAGGGGAAATTTCACAGCAACCCAAAACCCAAGTAGGGATCATGACCAAACTCCCTGTGCGCCGACAACCTCGTTCATGGCCGTTGCGGGTGGGCGCCCAGGCCTCGATCCGAAGGTCCGCGGTATGCGGCACACTCCGATACCCTGATGCGCTGTGCGCCATTGCTTTCACGCGGATTTAGCTGCGCCCGGCGTGCTCAGATGATCGATGAACCAATCGCGGGCCAGCTCCGCAACTTGCTCAAGCGTGCCTGGCTCCTCGAAGAGATGCGTAGCACCCGGGACCACGAGAACCTTGCTCTCGCCGGGCATCATCGCCCGGGCTCGTCGATTCAGTTCTAGCACCAAATCATCGCGTCCACCCACGATCAGCAGCGTCGGCGCATGCACCTTGGTCAGCGACTCGCCAGCCAAATCGGGCCGGCCACCGCAAGACACCACCGCTGCCACCTTCACGCCGGGGTCGGCGGCGGCCACCAGGGCCGCGCCGGCCCCGGTGCTGGCGCCGAAATAGCCCACCGGCAGCGCCGCGGTATCGGGTTGGCCTGCCAGCCAGCCCGAGACATCGACCAGCCGCCGGGCCAGCAGCTCAATGTCAAAGACGTTGGCGCGGTTGCGTTCCTCGTCGGGGGTGAGCAAGTCGAGCAGCAGCGTGGCAACGCCCGCTTGGTTCAACACATCGGCGACATAGCGGTTGCGTGGGCTGTGGCGGCTGCTCCCGCTGCCGTGCGCGAACACGACGATCCCGACCGGGTGCTCAGGAACCGTAAGGTGGCCGGCCACCACCGCCGGACCGGCGGCCACCCGGACTTCCTCATCGCGCAACGGCGGGTCGTCCGTCCCGCTGGCGGACACTGCCTCCCGAAAACCCTCACGGGCCCGATCAAGCAACGTGACCACTTCATCGTCAGAGGTCTGCGCGAAGTCGCGGTAGCCCTGCCCGACGCCGAAATAGAAGTCAGGTATGTGTAAGCAGATCACTTCGTCGGCGTACCCGCTAAACCGCGCGACGGTATCGTCGGCGCAGATCGGAACCGCCAACACCACGCGGCTGGCGCCCAGGGCACGGGCCACCTGGCAGGCCGCCTTAGCGGTCGCGCCGGTCGCGACGCCGTCATCGACGATTACGGCGGTGCGCTTTGCCAACGAGATGTGGCCACGCCCCCGACGGAACCGCTCTACGCGGCGCGCGAGCTCGGCCCGCTGCTTGGCTTCGACGGCGGCCATCTCGTCCTCGGATAGGTCCGCTTGCCGCACGACGGACTCGTTGATCACCTGGACCCCGCGCTCACCGATCGCGCCGAAGGCCAGCTCGGGCTGAAACGGCACGCCGAGCTTGCGCACGACAAGCACATCCAGCGGCGCCCGCAGCGCCCTGGCGACCTCGAAGGCCACCGGCACCCCGCCGCGCGGCAGGCCCAACACAACAATGTCTTGACTGCGAAACGATTCCAGGCGCTCAGCCAGCTGACGCCCGGCATCGACCCGATCATCGAACACCCTCATATCACCGCGAAGCGAAGCCAGCCGACGGGTCAGCCGACGTTGCACATCGTCACGGTCCTCGAACTGCGTCATACCTCGACTGTGCCGCGCCGGGTCGCCGCGCCGAAGGGTCTTAGGACCACTCCTGCCGGGACCAACGCCTCCTGACCCGAACGTCGCCGGCCATCTACCGTCGGACAATGGGGCCTGCCGCGCCCCGCATCCAGACGAGAAGGACGGCCAAATGCCCAGTCGCAGCACAGATGCGGGGATCGTGGTGGGCGTCGACGACTCCCCGTCATCGACGCTGGCCGTACGGTGGGCTGCACGTGAGGCAGTCATGCGCAACGTTCCGCTGACCATCGTGCACGTCTCAAGCCCGCTAGCCGTCAGCCCTCCGGTGCCGATCCCCGCCGGGCTTCACCGAAAGCACGAAGAAGATGCGCGCAAGATTATCGCCGATGCGATAGCGGCCGCCGAAGATAGCGTACGCGACGGCAACCGACCCGAAATCGACACTCGACTGTTGGTTGCGGCGCCCGTGCCGGCCCTTATCGAGCTGTCCAAAGAGGCGCACATGATGGTCGTGGGCTGCCGCGGGAAGGACCCGGTGCAGCGGGTCCTGCTCGGGTCGGTAAGTACCGGCCTGGTCCATCACGCCCACTGCCCAGTTGCGGTGATCCACGACGAGACCCCGATCCTGCTGCAACCCTCACAGTTACCGGTGCTGGTGGGCATCGATGGCTCGCCGGCCTCGCAACTGGCCACCGCGATCGCCTTCGACGAGGCATCCTTTCGCGGTGTAAAACTGGTGGCCCTACACGCCTACAGCGGCGCCGACGTGTCTAATGCGCCGTTCATGGAGCCACGGCCCGCCGCCGAGAAGACCCTCTCCGAGGGCCTAGCCGGTTTTCAGGAGCACTACCCAGACGTCCCCGTCCGCCATCGGGTTGTGTTTGATCACCCGGCCCGCCGTCTGCTCGACGAATCCGAATCTGCACAACTGATCGTGGTCGGCAGCCACGGCCGGGGCGGTTTCGGCGGGATGCTGCTCGGCTCGGTGAGCACCGCGGTAGTACATGCAGCCCGCATTCCGGTGATAGTCGCCCGCCAACAGTAATCGGTTGTCCAGCAACACCATTGGAGGTCATTCGACATGGGCGGCATCCCGATAGGACGAATCGCCGGATTTCCGGTCAGTGTCAACTGGAGCGTGCTGGTCATCCTCTGGTTGTTCACCTGGAGCCTGGCCTCCACGTTGCCAAGCGCTGTGCCCGGCTATCCCAAAGGGGCCTACTGGCTTGCCGGGGCGTGCGGCGCACTCATATTGCTCGGGTCGTTGCTAGCTCACGAACTGACGCACGCGATCCTGGCGCGCCGCGCCGGCGTCAAGGTGTTCGACGTGACGCTGTGGCTGTTCGGCGGTGTCACCCGCCTCGGGGGCGAAGCAAAGACACCTCGGGAGGCATTTCGAATCGCGGTATCGGGTCCGCTGATGAGCCTGACGCTCGCAGCGGTCTTCGGGGGCGCGGCCTACGGGCTCGGCGTGCTTGGGGTCGCACATATTGTGCTCGGCGTCGCGTGGTGGCTCGCAGGCATCAACCTGCTGCTAGGCCTTTTCAATCTGTTACCAGGTGCCCCGTTGGACGGCGGGCGGGTGTTGAAAGCTTATCTATGGCGCCGCCACGGCGATCCCGTCCGCGCCGCCGTCGGCGCGGCGCGCGCTGGACGCATCCTCGCGTTCATCCTGATCGCCCTCGGACTACTGGAGTTTCTGGCGGGGGGCATGGTCGGTGGCGTGTGGCTGGCTTTCATCGGATGGTTCATCTTCGCCGCTTCCCGCGAGGAGGAGGCACAGGTAATAAGCCGACAAGCCATCGCCGGTGTCCGCGTCGCCGACGTCATGACGGCCGAGCCCCACACGGCTCCCGCCGACGTCACTATCGAGGACTTCATTCAGCGTTACCTACTCGGCGACCGCCACTCTTCGTATCCCGTCGCCGACCGCAACGGATCGATCATGGGCTAATTACTTTGGCGCAACTGCGCCGCGTTCCACCGAGCCAGCGGGCTGCCACCTTGGTCCGTGAAGCCGCGATACCCCTCCCACACGTGCCCACCGCGGCTCCGCGTGAGCCGCTCACCGCGCTACTCGAACGTCTGGGATCAGACGCCGGTAACCGGGCTCTTGTCGTCGACGGGGGCCACCTAGCCGGCATCGTTACCGCAACCGATCTCGGCCGGCTGATCGACGTCTACCGGCTTACGTCGCACCCCGCGGACTTCGCTCAGCGGCACTGATTTCGCAGTCCTGCCCGCCTTCGAATATGTAAGACCTTTCGGGACAAGCTCTTTCGGCAGGCAAGCTACCGTTCACGTGCGGGCTCGTTGCCCAAATCATCACCGCGCGTTGTCAGAAGTCATCCGGGGATGTTTATCATTGCGCACGGAAACAACTTCCAGCAGGTCGTTAGGTCGCGCTGCAACCTGAATCCCGAATTTGCGGCTGGTGTGCTGAAGGGTCGTGCGCAGCCATTCGGCGTCGGCGCGCGATGCACGCTCAAGTCGCATCCTCCGCACGCGTAGCGGAATCAGCTGTAGCGAAACGAGTTCCCCGCTGGCCGGATCGGTCGACGTCAGATACAGCAGCCTGAGCTGGGCGCGGAACTTCTCGTGGCCGCGGATGCCTTCGTAATCGTCGATAACGTCACCGCAGCCGTACAGGATCGGTTTGCCGCGGTAGATCTCGATCGGCCTGGGATGATGCGAGGAATGTCCGTGGACAACGTCGACTCCGGCGTCGATCAACCGGTGCGCGAACCCAATTTCGTCTGGCGCTATTACATAGCCCCAATTAGATCCCCAATGCAGCGAGACGATCGCGACCTCGCCGTCGCGCTTGTGCTCGAGCACCCCGGCTGCCACGTCGTCGGCGACATGCCTGGACAGATCGCGTATCAACCACACCCCCGGCCGGTCGCTCTCTGCGGCCCACGATTCGGGAACGCCGGCCGAGGTCATCGTCACCGAGCCGACTAGCACCCGGTGTTCGTCGTGAACCGTCACCGCCGCCGGACGGCGGGCGGTATACAGGTCGGCTCCGGCCCCGGGACCTTGGATCCCCGGTTGGGTGAGAGCCTGGACGGTGTCGGTGAGCCCCTGGTAGCCGAAATCGAGAATGTGGTTGTTGGCCAACGCACACACGTCGGGCCGAAACGCCCTCAGTGCCGGAAGATTATCCGGGTGCATGCGATAACACACTGGCTTGCGGTCGGCGAATTGGCCGTCAGCGGTGATCGTGGTCTCGAGGTTGATCAGACGGACATCCACGGCGGCCTCATTGAGGATCTCCAGCACCTCGCCCCATGGCCACGCCCAGTCCACCGGCCGTGCGATCAGCCCGTTCACGCGCTCGGCCAACCGGACGTATCCCCGCGCATCACGCACATACGGTTCGCGTAGCTCCGGTTCGCCTGGATGGGGCAGGATCTGGTCGACGCCACGCCCGAGCATGACGTCACCGCCCATCATTACCTTCACGAGATCAGAATCACCGGCCATCCCAACCACTGCCGTCCATGATCAATCACCGACTTATACGCGCGCTGCCACTGTCGCACCGAGCTAACCGCGCGCCGAGGGGTCGAACGTCCTCAAGATCACGCCTACGGTCACATCGCCAGCTCGCGCTGGGCCAGCAGAAACAAGTTCCCAGCATGGAGGTCGACAGTCGGGGACGTTCGCCCTTGGCGTTAGCCGCGACAGCGGGCACCGGCTTAAACCTGTGCCGAACTCACGGTAGACAGATCGCGATTGCCGCGCTTCATAACCACCATTGGCGATCGCAAATCAGCAGCGCGCAACCGGCGGCATCCAGCGTGGCGCGACCGGAGGGCCTCAGCAGAACATCCGTCGGCCCCGGTCGCATCGGATCCACCACAACCAGTTGGATCGGCGTGGCCGTTCTTTGCAGCTGCTCCAGATAGTTGAGCAGGCTGAAGTGATCGTGCACCGACTCGATGTCGAGATCTGGATTGTTTCTGCGCCAATGGGTGAGGCGGTGATCGATTTGCCTTTCAATACGATGACTTCGATCGGCCGCCGGGCCGGCATCGTAGTCGCAACCGATTTGCCTGCGCTGCATTGTGATAACACGCAACGGCGCCCCGCGCAGCCGGGCTTCCTGGACAGCCAACTCCAAAACAGCCCTGCAGGAAGGTGACTCATCCACCGCGGCGAGAATCAAACCGTCCTGAAGCGGCACGCTGCTCGTTGGCATAACGGCGACCGGACAATGCGCAGCAAGCGCCAACGCTGCAGCGGTGGACCCGATGCGTCCCTGCATGGCGTGTTTGACCCCGGTCGAGCCGACGCAGATCATCGCCACTGACCGCGAGGCCTCCAGCAGCGCCGCGGCCGGATGGGAGTGCACGACGTCGGCCTCTATCTTGACCTGTTTGCCCGTCGGCTCAATTTTGGTGATGACGTTCTTGATGGCTTGCTCGGCAGCGGCGACTTCAGTCGCATCGTCGCGATCACCCTCGTTGGTGGCGTCGATTGCGCACACCAGCTGCAAGGGGACGTCACGGCTCACGGCCTCATCGATCGCCCAGAGTGCGGCTTGGGCTGCTGAGCGAGAGCCGTCGATTCCGACGACAATGGACGATGACGACGAGTACGGACCGCGCATGGTGGCTCCTATCAGACCGTTACCTGGCCATGATTCGTCGCCGTCGAGACGGAAGGACAGGGCCCTTGGTCCTCGATCCGCCACCATCCGGCCCTCCCTTCCATCGCAGCCGCCGAGCTACCGGAGTTCGTCGAGTAAGCCGGCTCGTCGCAAGCTCGTTATCCGTCCCTAAGGTCCTGGTCGTTTCATGACTGGCGCGACAACCGTTCCTGCTTCGATTCGCGCGTGCCAACCCGCAGCCAGCATGGCGACGCGAAGGTGATCGAGCACTGCGCCACAACTGATGAATGCCTCTCGGCCCGAATGGTCTGTCCCCGGCACCGTCCGATAACGATCGACGAACAAGCGCAGACGTTCGCCCTCAGCCACCCACCGCCATGGCTGGCCGTTGTGCACGGATGGAGCCCGGCACGTCACTAGCACCGCTTTCCGCAGAACCTAGATGTCCAGCGTCGAATGCATGACGTCACCCCTCGCCGAGTTTACGGTTCGCTATTGACGGCAGGGCGCTAGCGGTATCGCTGACTAGGGTCGTATGTCCCCGTCGGCAGGCCAGCCCACGTGATTCCGTGCGTTCATTGACGTTCGACGCCGGGCCTGGACGCCTTGGTTTCGACGTAGTCGACCAGATCAGCCAACGTCCGCAGCGACGCGTAGTCCGCTTCTGGGATATCGACGTGCAGCCGTCGGTGGATACCACGCAGAAAGTTCAGCCAATCCATGGAATCAAGATCGACTTGATCGCGCAGCAGGACGTCGTCGCGAATGTCATCGGGTTCGATTTCGGGGGCAATGGTTATCAGCACAGACAGGACCACACCACGCATGTCTTCTTCAGTCATGGCACGTCACTTTTCTAGGACGTCGGGTTGCTGGAGCAGCTCGTTGATCGCGGTGAGGAACAAGGCGCCGCGATGACCGTCACTTGCTCGGTGGTCAGCGGCGAGCGTGGCTTGCACGGTGGTGACGACGCGGATTCCTGCGTCAATGACGCACACCCGCTGGGCCGGTCTGCCGAAACCGACGAGGGCTACCTGCGGTGGGTAGATGACGCCGAAGACAGCGTCGACGCCTTTGTCACCCAGGTTTGTGACCGTGATGGTCGGGTCCGACATCTCCGAACTCCGCAGTGAGAAGGAGCGTGCCCGCGCCACGAGATCGGTTAGATCGTCCATCAATTCGTCGAGCTTCTTGTCCGGCACGTCATGTATGGCCGGCGCGACGAGGCCACCACCGCGCAGCGAGATCCCGACACCGACATGAACCCCAGTCACGGGCTGGAACCCGTCATCTCGCCAAAATCCGTTGAACTCGCCGAACCGCTGCGCAGCGATGCCGACAGCCTTCAATAGGTGTTCGGCCGTGCCGACGACCGGGCGCCTTTGGCAGGCTACGGTTGACGCCCTCAGCCCGAGCGTAAGGGCGTCAACGTATTTGGCGGGTTCCCCGCGCTAATTTTCCAAAAGATATTTGCTTACCGCAGTTCGGGCAGAACCTTTCGGCGGGGTGGTGCTCTGCTCCGCAGCTCGCACAGAAGTGGGGTTCCGTCGCCGTCAACTGTTGCGCGGGAACGACGCCGAGGGGTTGGACGGCGCCGGTTCCTTCATGAACCTGTGGACTGACAGGTTCCGTGGCAACGCCACCGGCCGCGGGGGGCCCGTCCGGAACCGGCTGGAAGCCAGCAGCTTCGGCTTCGACGAGACGCTGCCGACGGCTTCTCACCACCATGAAGATCGCACGGCCACCAACGGCGAGCACCAGTAAAACGGCACTTACGATGTACCACAACAGGTTTGAGCTATGCAACACCGATACATCACCGTACTGCTGGCGCAGATTGGCTGCGCTCGTCCTGAGATCGGCCAGGCCGGGATAGTCGGGTGACATGGCCAAGGTTTGGTCGAAATCCTTGATCGCGTCGCCGTAGTGGCCGGAGTAGTAATGGTCGAGCCCTTTTCGGTAGTACACGTCGGCGGGGCCGAGCATCGGCTTGAAGCCCTTGCCCGCTAGTATCACCGCGAGACCGTCTGCGGGTGCGACGAAGTTGAACGCCTGCGGTTCGCCGGCGGGGGCGAAGCTGTTCACCCCGATCACCTTGCCGTTGAGCTCGATGGTCGGCCCGCCACTCATGCCTTCCGTGACCGCGGCATCGATTTCATATTCCGGAATGGATTCCATGGTCGACTTTTTGCTGACCGTGCCGCTCTTGTTCGTTGGGTCTAGCGAGGGACCGGTGACCCGTTGGGTGGTCTCCGGGAAGCCGACCGCGAGAATCGATGTACCGATGCTCACGTCGGCGTCGGTAGCCAGCTCGGACGACGGCATGTTGTGCTGTTCTACCTTGAGAAGGGCGACGTCGCCTTTGCCGAGGGACCGGAAATCGACGACATTGGCTAGCATCTTCCCGGCAACCTTTGTCCCGGTGCCGTACAACAACGTGAGGCTAATCTCGGGACCCCGGTCGGCAGTGTCGCCTTCGACCCGTGCGTTCTTCAGAAGCCACTCCAGTGCTGCGACCGGGTCCCGGCCCGTAGGCGAGTCGGGAAACTGATCCATATAGGTACTCACGGCATTTTTGAGTATTAAGTCTTTTGCGGTCTCCGGATCGACGCAGTGACCTGCGGTCGCTACCCAACCGTCGGGATTGACGACGAAACCGGTGCAGCCCCAGGTTGCGACGAAGGGGAAAGTCGAACCCGCGCCAAACTGAGACAGCATCTGGCCGCTGGGCAGCCGGACCTGGCCGTAAGTCTGACCCGCGAGGTACATTACGGCCGGCCGGATCATGGCCGCCGCCCTTTCCTCCGGGTTAACCTGCGGACGACCGCCATCGGCAGATGCGGTGCCCGGCAACCCAACCAACACCGCCAGAGCAGCCGCAGACAGCATCGCCAACGCCCGGCCCCAACGAGCGCGTCTGGCCATGATTCCTCCTCGTATCGAACCTGGCCTTTGACGATCCGGCACGTCGCGTGGTGGGGGTAGGGACCGAAGTCCCATGCCCAGAGGTCATTGGTTTCGACTTCAGCCGTCGGGCATGCAGCCCGCAGTCCGTGAACTGCTTCTAAATCTCAGGTGTCGGCAATACGCTGATCGCCACGGCAAGCTGAGAAGCGCGAACCCAAAGTCTTCGTTGTGCTCGTTGGCGGTTCCCTGGGGCTGCACCGCGGCTAGCAGATTACCGCCGTCGATCATCGCGCGGTGTTCGCGCTTTGGAAATCAGCGCCAATAGACATGCGCGAAAAGCCTTCTCGTCGAGGCGCATTCGGAGAGCGATCTGGCTATCAGTATGGCCGGCCACAACCAAGCGCAACAGCTCGCCTTCCTGTTCGGTCAATGCGGAGACGGCGCCCATGAAGTCCTCGCGCGCGCGGTTGGCGAGCCAGGCAGTAGCGGCGCGGGTGTCAAAGAGAAACTCGCCAGCGGCGGCGTTCTTGCTGGCGGCAAGCACTTCAAATCCCGTAGAACTCCAGTCCAGCGACCACCTCGCGCGTGATGCGTTCGAACACATCAGGCCGACTGACCGGGCGGCGCGCCTTCAGGCCCATCAGGACTATTTCGTCGCGAAAAGCCTGCGCGGCCAGGGCGATAGTGGGCCGTGCGATCGGAAGTTCGTCCGGCGCTTGATCGAGGTAATCGCGGCGTGATTGTGTGAAGTAGCGGCCGGTCTGCATGAACGGTCTGATGGCGCTGCCCAAACCAGCGACACCGGGTGGGCTCAGGCGCACAGCACCCGGGCGTTGACGGGCGTCGTCGCTGGCGGGTATTGCCATGGTGGCAAACTAACAGCGCCCGGGACGACGTGTTAGGGACTTACGTCCCGGTGAAAGTCGCGAAAGTCCTTGACTGGCAAGCACCGATCATCGACGCCGATCTAGGTCAAATGATCCGGTGAGGAAGGACTTTAGGCACTCGTGTTGGTGGCGTGGACACCATAGCGTTTGCTTCGGCGAAAGTTGCCGTTCGCTGCGACAGGATTTGCAGCGTCATATCACGAAATTTGAGGAGATTGACAATGACGAAGACAACCGAAAAGACCGAGGCACGCTGGGCCGAACTGTCTGACGAGGTGCTCGAATCGGTCGAGGCAAGCCGTAAGCAGGCCATCGACGCCATCCGAAAGTTCGTCGATCAGGTGGGTGGAGAGGTCCCCGATCAGGCGCGGCGCAAGAACGTCATCGACGCCGCCCTGGACTTAACCGAAGAGCTGGTCACCGGGCGGATCGAGTTCTTCCGCAGCGTGGTGCGAAGCGCCGGCCAGGCGGTAGGCGGCAAACACTCGTAACGGCTCAACGATCCAGGGCCGATGGTCGAACGGTTGCCCGAGCGGCACCGCCCGGCCATCGGTCATTCGACGTCCGGCTCCCCCGAAAGGCGCATGACGGCGTTCCGCGCGGCGTGCTGCAGTTCCACTGCCGCAGCCCAGTCGGCGCCCGACGGCCAAATCGGCTCACCAACCGCGATGTCGACGGCTCCCCGTCGCGGAAAGCGGTGCTCTGGCCGCAGGATTGTCCGCGTCCCGCGGATGGCCACGGGGACGGCGGGCACACCGGTTTCGACGGCCACCACGAATGCGCCCATGTGGAAGGGCCGCAACCCGGGGGCGCGGGCCAGGCGGCCTTCGGGGAAGATGACGAGCGACTGTCCGGCTCGCACCAGGGCAGCCAGCCGGTCGGCGTCGGCCACGCCGTGCGCGCGCTGGTGGCGTTCGACGAACTGGTGGCCCAGCCGCCTGAGCACGAATCCGTTGAGTGCCTGACGCTCGAGCACTTCACCCGCGACGAAGTGGAACGACTGTGGCATCACCGCAGCCAGCACCGGCCCGTCGATCCAGCTGGCGTGGTTGGCCACCGCGATGGAGGTCCCTGCTGGGAGCTGGTCGAGGCCATGCACCGCAATCGGCGTACCGGTAAGGCGAGCCAGCAGCCGCATCGATCCCTGGGCCACCCGCCAGCGCCATTGCGGTCGCGGTAGCAACAGCAACAAGACGGCAACCGACAACCCAAGAACCGTATACACCACCCACGTATAGACGGCGAACGCCACAGCGCCCGCCGCGCGACCAGCGCGGCGCAGCGACGGCAGGGCGCCGCGGAGGCGAAGCCGGGCCAATTCCCACCACATCGCACGCGGTCGCACGCCGATCTTTCCTGCCTGGTAGATCTGCCGGCTAGCGGCCCGCCGGATCTTTCCGCTCGAGGTCTTCAGCACAGTGCGCGGTGGCGCCAAGACCACGTCGTCGGGAGGCACCCCTAGCAGATCCACTGCAGTGGCTGCGATTTCGGAGCGCAATGCGGCGCGGCTGTCGTCTCCGGTCGCTCGGCTCTCTGCCATGACGACGAGTCGCTCGGCACCCCCCGACGGGTCGGGAGAAGCGAACACTGCCACACATCCCTTGCGCACACCTTTGATGTTGCCGACCGCCTCTTCGAGCTCCGCCGGGTGCAGATTGCGTCCGGCCCGGATGATCACGTCCTTTACCCGACCGGTGACGAACAGGTCGGCGCCGGCCATGTAGCCGAGGTCGCCCGTGTCGAGCCAGTCGTCATGAAACAGTGCACGTGTCGCTGGCGCGTTGTTGAAATAGCCGGCGGTTGCCGAGGGACCACGGAACTCGATGCGACCTTCACGGCGATCACCCAACTCGTTTCCGGCGGCGTCGACGATCCGGATCTCGTGGCCTGGCAGCGGATGGCCGCAGGCGACGAAACGGAGGTCTTCCGGTGCACCCGGTTCCGCCGGCTCGGCCCGTCCGGAACGGGTGAATGCATCTCGGCGGATTCGGTCGATGACCGGACCCCGTCCGAGCGGCGGGAAAGCCAGGCCCACCGCGGACTCGGCCAACCCGTACACCGGCGTCATCGCATCCCGCCGAAACCCATAAGGACCGAAGCGATCGGCGAACCGCTCGATCGTCGTGGGGCTTACCGGCTCAGCGCCGTTGTAGGCCAACCGCCACGAGCTCAGGTCGAGTCCTTGGATCTCATCGTCGCGGACCTTGGCGAGGCAGAGTTCATAGGAGAAGTTCGGGCCGGCCGACATGGTTCCCCGGTTGGCGTGGATCGCCCAGAGCCATCGTGACGGGCGAATCAGGAACGCCTGGGGGCTCATCACCACCAGCGGGACACCGAAATACATGCACCCGAGCCACGCACCGATCAAACCCATGTCGTGATACAGCGGCAGCCAACTGACAAAGGTGTCCGCCCCCGAAGCCGCTGCGGCCTGACCCATCACCCGGATGTTGGCGAGCAGGTTTCGGTGCGTGAGTGCGACTCCCTTGGGCTGCCCGGTGCTGCCCGAAGTGTATTGGACCAGCGCGAGGTCGTCGGCTCGCGGCCGCGGAAGCACGTCTTCGCCTGCGCCCGTGAGGGATTCGGGAACGACGACGTGACGTAGGCTTTCGACGTTCGAGCGCAGCAGGTGGCCGAGGGTAACGGCCTCGGGCACGGTGACGAGCAGTGTGGCCCGGGCGTTCGCGAGGATGCCGGTCGTGCGACGCAGGTGATCCGCCAGCTGGGAAGGCCGGGCCGGCGGGTAGACCGGAACAGGTACGGCGCCGGCGAGGACCACACCGGCAAAGGTGGCGAAATACGCCCGGCAGGTGGGCAACATGATGGCGACCGTGTCGCCCGGCATGACGTCATGCGCGATCAACCCGGCCGCTACCGCAGCCGCCTCCTGATGCAGCGTGGCATAGGTCACGTCTATGGCGGCGCCAGCATCGTCGAGGATGCGGATGTGCGTTCGGTCCGGGGTCGCGCGGACATGCCAGTTGAGGGCGTCGTTCAGAGTCAAGGTTGTGTCTGGCGCCAGAACACCCGGCGCGGTGGGCGGAAGTGAAACCATGCCACGGTCCTCCACCATGGCGGGCTGGCCGCTAGCGACGGCCGCTAAGAGATCGCGCGGCGTCTCCGCACTGGCCAGGATGTGGGGCGGCAGTGCCACCCCGAATTTGTCCTGGACGCGCAGCAACAGTTCCGCCAGCTCAAGGCTGCCGATGCCCAGGTTGTCAAACGTGCTGTCAAGCGTCACCGAGAGCGGCGTGGCATGTGGGTGAACCTCGGCGACGAGGCCGCGCACCAGCGCCAGGATGGGAGGGGCGCACTCTTCGCTTGCCATTGGTCATGAAGCAGCCTGGGAGCCCTCGACCCGTTTGCGAAGACGTGCCGCGAACACCGCAGCCCGATCGAGGTCGTGGTCATTAGGCCGTCCCTTGTTGATCCCACCGATGAACCCGAATGGCCCAACCGTGTCAAACCCGCGGCAAGAAAACGAACCGATCACTTCAAAGCCCTTCGATTCGAGATGGTCCCGAACCGGTTTGTTGTAATCCAACAGCGGAATTTCCCGGGCGCCGCTGGTGAAGAAAGTGAACGCTCGGATGTGGTCAACGGCTGGTAGGCGACGTATTAAGCTCCGTAGCCTGCCATCCACGGTCATGTAATAAATGCCGGACCCGAAACCGACGAGGTCGTACTCGCGGAACGTTTCGGGGTCGACTGACTCAGGGTCGACGACCTCGGCATCAAGCACCTCAGCCATCCGCTCGGCTACGCGGCGGGTATTGCCGTGCGATTTCGAAACGCAGACGATGAGCGACTTCATCGCCCAACTCCTTTCCAGAACGTGACCCGGACGGGTCCATGCTTGTCTGCAGATTCCGGATTGACCTGTGCGAGGCCGTATTCCGCGGGGCCTTCGCGATACAGCACGCTGTCCTGCTGCGTGCCCTCCTCTGTGAACAGGTGGAAGTCGTAGTCGAGCAGCTCCATCTCGACCGCGGCCTCGTCGACAGTACTGGTTGGCAGGCTGTACGACTTGTGACGCATGATTCGGCGTTCGCTTTCCGGCCTGGGGAAATACGTCGGCCGGTGGGTGGGCTCGGACTGGCGCCGCCATTCGTGCGGACCAACCCGAGGGATGCCGCCTCGCTTGGCTTCCCAGCGTTCGGCGCTGCGTTCCAGTCGATGACGCAGGCGCGCCTCGAGTCGATCGATTGCTTCGGCCGCGGTGACGCCTTCGACCTGCGCGCGGACTAGCCGGCCGTTGACGTCGAGGTTCGCCTGCGCAATTACCCGGCGGGCCACCGCTGGATCGCCGTGCTCACTTAATCTGACATGAGCGTGCAGCACCGGTTGGTGGGTGAGGCGACCGAGTTCGCCGATCTTTGTCCGTGCGTAGTCCTCGGAACCCGGTAGCTGCCCGTGCGTCGTTACCTCGACGTCGAGAACAGCCGGTAAATCGGGTCCCTGTCTCATGATTCGTCGCTACGCTCTCGCAAATCGTCGCCGTAGGGCCAAAGGTCATCGTGAACGCAGTACACCGTCGCACATCCTTGCGCGGGCCTTGTTCAGTGGTGCAGATGCGTGACCAGCTCGTGGGTACTGGCTTGGATATCGGTTGATGTCAAAGCGAACAGCTGATTCGCCAAATGGAACAACGCCCGGGCGATCGCAAGTTCGTCGCCGATCTGGGCCACCGGCTCGTCGGCCGGATCGAGTCGCGCGAAACCAACACCGACGAACTTCTTGTCTGCCCAGGACAGGCGCGCCTTTGCCCGGGTGCGCTTTTCATGCCCTTCGATCAGCACGTCGATTTGGCAAGTCTTGGTGCCGTCATCGTTGCCCGCCATCTGAGCCTCCTTGTCTTGCCAGCTGATTTGCCCGGACGAGCCGATAGTTGTGTTTTGCCGACGCTTTAGATGCGACCATCACCGGACAGGCGCGGAGTAGGGGCGGAAGTCCCGAGTCGCGAGGTCGTTCGTCTGCTGCACCGCGAGCCCAGGTTCGTCCGGTGTAATGGCGGGCAGGTTGGCGTGCATGAGCACGATCTGATTCGGCTGAAATGACTTCATCGTGCGGGCAACGTCAACGGTGAGTGCTATCCGGTTGCCCCCCGCGCAGGCAGGTGAGGACGCCTGCCGGTGCCGGGGCCGGACCCAGCGGGATGTTGCAACGGATGGAGGATGCGCTGACCAGCAGTGTGAACTCATGGTGGTCCCGGGGCGCGACGCACCTTTTCGAGGAACCGGACACGCTCGAAACACCATGGGGCTACACCACATATGGGATACGCCCGGATGAGATTCAAGCAGGAACACCGCGCCAGAAGCGAGATGTGCTAATGGGCGTCTACGCAGTGACTGGATCGGCATCAGGCATAGGGCACAAGGTCGCGCAGAAGCTGTGCGACGCCGACCACACCGTGATCGGGGTGGACATCAAGTGGGCAGACATTGTCGTCGATTTGTCGACCACGGTGACTGTGCCAATGCATCGAGTGTCGCATTACCTCATGCGGTTCAGACACTTCTCTGCGTCAGGGCCAACTATCGCCTCAAACTGACGGGTCCGCCGTTCGCCTTCTTCCGATCGAGGCCGAAAGTCATCGCTCACGTCCAAACTGGGCGCGAGCAGAACTACTCCCCGTTGTCGATGATGTGAATAGCGGCCTCTTCGGCAGACGCTGCTCCCCCGCTGATACCGACGTCCTCGGCCACCAGCTCTGCCTCTATGTCTTCACCAAACCCCCTGTCCGGGGCGACAAGTCGACCCGCCCGCACCCGCCCAACCTCGCGTCGCTGCGGGAACTCGATTTCACGCTCGGCTTCGTCGGACCGCTGCTGTTCATCTGTGTCGAGCGGGTTACCGATTCGCGACAGCGGATCTTGCTCTTCCTCTGCAAGCTGCTGCTCGATGCTTTCCGACGGCCCGTAGGCACCACGTCCGAACGGTCGCTCGGGCGGCGAATATCCCTCGTCGAGTACATCATCGATGCCGCGGTCGATCAGCGTGTCCTCGGGCTGAAGCTGGTTGTCGTCCTCCGCGCTGTACTCGCCTGCCGCCGGGTATAGCGATTCCAGTCGGATGAGCGGGTCACCGAGGTGGATCAACACGAAGAATACCGTTTGCATCGCCCCAACGGTGGGTTGCTTGAAAGATCTCTGGGAATGCTGCAAAGGCCAACGAGAGCCGGCGCGCGCCATGGACTTTCGACCAGGCGATCATATCGACGCTAAGACGCTCATCCACACCGTTCGGAGCGCCCAGGTGCCGCCACGGAATATCTAGCGAAACATCATTGCCGCCACGACCTGGGTCCGCGGTTATATGCATGCTTTTGCCATCCAACCTAGAGCCGTATGGCCCTAGGGGCTCATGTAACGTTAGGCACATCGTTGAGGGTGTGAGCAACCAAGGCTATGACGGCGGAGTGGGCTTGGCGCAGCCCGCCGCGGGCGCTCAGCGATTAGACAGTGTTGAGGCGATACGGTTGCTGGCCAGCGTCAGCTATGGGCGCGTCGTCTTCACTCTCAACGCGCTTCCGGCGATCCGCCCAGTCAATCATCTGCTGGACAAAGGCCGGATAATCATTCGCACCCGCCTGACAGCGGCGATCTCCGCTGCCGTGCGATCCGGTGAAGGCATCGTCGTCGCCTACGAAGCCGACAGCATCGACCCCCAGACTCGGACGGGCTGGAGCGTCGTCGTCACCGGACACGCACACACCATCACCGATCCCGATGAAGTCTCGCGCTACGAGCAACTACTCCATCCGTGGGTCAACCACGCCGACACCGCCATCGCCATCGAACCTGAGATCATCACCGGCTTCCGCATCGTCTCCACGGAGACGTAAAAGCCAGTGGGCACCAAACTGAGCCGCCCCGGCGAGTCCGGAGACTTCGTGGTGTGAGAACTCAGCCGGCGGCTGGTCTCGGGTGTTGAGTGTAGTAGTGGCCTCCATGTCGGCCGGTGGGATGTTGCTGCGGTATTGGTTAGATGCGGCGGTGGTTAAACCAGTCGACCGCCGACCGTCCAGCGTTCAGCCCGTAGTGCCAGCATGGGCGTCGAGCCAGCCGAGAATGACTCGCAAGGACAACCCCAAGTTCCCTATTCGGCGGCGCACCCATCCAACCCGACCAGCTCGCACGTGCGTGCGGTGTCTCCGGCGATCAGCCATGTCGGCACCCGGGTGTCGCGTTCTGAGTAGTACTCACCCAATCCACCGTTGGCGCGTTGACGATCCGTCGCACCCTTTGTGGCTTCGCGGGCGGTGTCGTTGTAGTAGTTGATGCTCCACCGCGATAACCGCGAGATCGTCAACACTGGCGACCACCTCACGATCAGACAGGGACGAGACCGCCTGCGGCGGCTGATATTTCGGGCGCGATCAGCGCGCCCGAAATCAGTATTGCACCCTTGTGCCAATGTGCCGTGCAGAATCTTGGGACGGTGATCGAGTGTGGGACGCAGTGACAGGGATGAATGTAAGTGGAACGGAAGCAGTGCTTTTGGGACGTTATGGGAAGGATCCAGGATCGGATTGCGAAGGGGTGGCAAAACGAAGGTGCAGGGGCGTATAGGACTGTGCGTACCAGACTTCCTGTCGTCACGGTTATTCCAGTTGGAGCAGTTGGACTAACTATATTGCTATGTCGGACAACAACTTTGCACCGCGTTGAGCATCGGCAGCTCGCCGGCCCAGTCGCGGTTCCAGGTCGACTGGTTGGTGGTGGCGAGACCGAAAATTGTGCACAGGGGGTGTGGATAGCTGCTTACAGTTATTACATGCCTGCTCACTGCGGAGCGGGCGTTACAAGTTCACACAGCCCTTCAACGTCAGCGAGCGACAATGACAACTTCGGTGTCCAACGGCCGTGAGATGCTCACGGCCGAGGAGGTCCACGTCCTTACGGGTGTGCCCGTCTCCACTCTGCACGACTGGGCAGCCAAGCGAGAGCGCGGAATGCAGGCTCCCGGCCCGCATCACATTCGGTTAAGCAACAGGCATCGGCGGTGGGCGCGAGAAGATGTCGACGAATGGATCGAATCGGCCCGAATCTAATCCAACCGTGTCGGACCCACGGCATAGAGTTGCACGGAGTCAAACATGCGGCGGCACAGCCACAGTGCGCTAAGGCGCGTGGCGATCATTTGACGTGAGAGGCAACCGTGTCGATTCGACGACGAGAGACCGGGCGGGCGTCCGCTATGACGTGGAGTGGCGGCTACCAGCCGGTTAAAAGCGCATCGCCGGGAAGACCTAATAGGACAAAGCACTTCTCGCTGCCGGACCACCAGGCGCACGGCAAGTTTCGGCGACACGATAGGCGGCAGTAACAATGACTACGGCGATGGACGATGTGTCGACCGCGGGTGACGTGTCACGCCTGACGGGCGTTCCCGACTCCACGCTGCAAGACTGTGCGGCGAAACGGGAGCGAGGCGTGGACTCGCCGGGTCCGCATCACTGCAAGTTGTCATCCCGGCATCGGCGCCGGATGCGTGCTGATGTTGTGGAATGGCTCGCCGCCTCAAGGTTTTGAGCCATGACGATTCGCAGGCGTGAAGCGAAGTCCGGCACCCGCTGGGATGTCGAATGGCTGCTACCGGATGGAGCCAAGCGATCCAAGACATTCAAGACGCTGCGGGCTGCCAAACTGTTCGACGGTGAAGTGCGCTCGGCTCGTGAGGACGGCGAGACGGTGGACCCGCGCGGCGGCAAAACCGAGCTACACGTGGTGTACAAGAGCTGGCTCGCGTCCCGGCCCGATCTGTCTCCGAAGGTGCGCCGTGGCTACGAGGACAACTGGCGGCTGCGAATCGAACCGAAGTTCGGCAACTGGCCGATCGGGCGAATCTTGCGAGAGAGCGTCCAGGAATGGGTCAACGAAATGACCACCGCGGGCCTAGGACCCCGCACCGTACGCTGGACTCACAGCGTGCTGCGCATGACGATGGATCACGCCATCGCCGACAAGAAGCTGCGCGGCAAAAACCCTGCCGCGAATGTGCGGTTCCCGGCGATGGGAGAAACCAGCCATGTCTACCTGACTGCGGTGGAAGTGGCGAAGCTGGCCGAACTGTGCGACACGGCAACCAGCGAAACCTCGCGCGCCTCCAAGCAAGGCGATGTGGTGCTAATCCTCGCTTACACCGGACTGAGGTTCGGAGAATTAACCGGACTCAACGTCGAAGATGTTGACCTGCACACGCGGCGTATTCGCGTGCGTAGATCGATCACACAGCTATCGGGCCGACTCGTTGAGGGGCCGCCAAAAAGCCGTGCCGGTCGTCGTAGCGTGCCAATTCCGGAACGGCTGATTTCAATCCTTGAACGCCGGATCGAAGGACGTACAGCTGGCGAACCGGCGATCGTATCGCCGAAGGGCTCGCGGCTCGGACTCGAAAACTGGAAGCGAGCGGTTGGCTGGCGCAGCAGGATCGCCGAACTCGGACGCCCAACGATGCGCGTACACGACCTCCGACACACCTACGCGTCGTTGGCTCGATCGGCGGGGGCGGACATGAAACTACTGCAGGTTACGATGGGCCACGCGTCGATCGTGGTCACCGCGCACACCTATGCGGATCTCTACGATTCCGACCTGGATCGTGTCGCGGATGCGCTCGACGGGCTCGGGGGATGACCGTGACGGCGGATAAACGGCGGATATGCCGCGGCCGTTGTGGGCGAGGGATCGGAAGTCGGAAACCGGAAAATCCTGTGACCTGCGCAGCGACCGTGGTGGTCCCGGCTGGGATCGAACCAGCGACCTTCCGCGTGTGAAGCGGACGCTCTCCCACTGAGCCACGGGACCGGCGCCAAGAGGCGAACGACGTCGAAGATTAGCACGCGCGGGGGTCTCGGCAGAACGCGCTGCGCGGGCCGCGGATGGCGGCGCGCCTGACGGTGCCAAGAAATTTGTGCGGGCCTACTCAGGTGGACTATCGTCGTGCTTCGCACCGGGCGACGATCTCGTCCGTTGCGCGCGGACGTAGCGCAGTTGGTAGCGCATCACCTTGCCAAGGTGAGGGTCGCGGGTTCGAATCCCGTCGTCCGCTCGAAGGTGCAATTGGCATCAATCCCTGCGGTGGAGTGGCCGAGTGGTGAGGCAACGGCCTGCAAAGCCGTGCACACGGGTTCGATTCCCGTCTCCACCTCCAATTCTTTGACCCGGGCGCGGTTAGCTCAGCGGGAGAGCGCTTCCCTGACACGGAAGAGGTCGCTGGTTCAATCCCAGTACCGCGCACCAACGTTTGTGCTGTTCAAGCGGTGTGTATAGCTGGACTAGATTGCCCTCGTGCAATAAACGTGCAATAGACCTCCCGGGTGACGAACACCCAGGAGGAACCACGCCATGACCACCGCTTTGACAGTCGTTGGGATCGTCGCCGTCGTCGTCGTAGCGGCCAGCTTCATCGACCTAGGCATCGGAGTCGTCGCCGCTTTGGTGTCCGACGTCTGGCACGCATTGCGGAGGCTAGTGGGAACCGATCCGGCCTAGGAGTCTGCTGAATTAATCCCGCGTGGCGGATGGGTTTGGCCTGGCGTTTTCGGGATGATTGGTGGGTGCAGGGTCGGTCTGATGATCAGCGTGAGTTGTTGGATGCGGAGTCGGTAGCAGGCCATCTTCTCAAGGGCGACAGCGTGTTCGCTTTCTTGGCGGCTCATCGGCATCATTTGTTTCCCGAGGAGATGTTCGCCGATTTGTTCCCGTCGCGGCGGGGGCGACCGAGCGTGGCGGCTGAGGTGATGGCCAGCGTGATCACGCTGCAGGCGTTGCACGGTTTATCCGATAACGAGACCGTGGACGCGGTGACCTTCGATCTGCGCTGGAAAGCGGCATGCGGATTGCCGGTGACCGCGACGGCGTTTCATTCCACGACGTTGACCTATTGGCGGCGGCGTCTGGCGGCTTCGGATCGCCCGAACCGAATTTTTGAGGCGGTCAAAGCCGTGGTTGCCCAAACGGGGGCGCTGACAGGGCGCGCCCGACGGGCGTTGGATTCCACGGTGCTCGATGATGCGGTGGCCACCCAGGACACCGTCACCCAGCTCATCGGCGCGATCCGGCGGGTCGGTCGTGAGGTGGCCGGTGCGACCGAGGTCATCGCCGCGCACTGCGCAGCTCATGATTACACCGATCCGGGTAAGCCAGCGATCGCCTGGGATGATCTGGCGGCCCGCGAGCAGTTGGTCGACGCACTGGTCAGCGACGCCCACCGAGTCCTAGGGCATCTGCCCGAGCAGAACCTGGGTCCGCGGGGCGCCGAAGCGGTGGCGTTGCTGGCATTGGTCGCCGGCCAAGATGTCGAGCCCGTCGAGGGCTCTGATGGCACCGACGGGCACTGGCGCCTTGCCCGCAACGTCGCGGGTGATCGGGTGATCTCCACGGTGGACCCCGAGACTCGCCATGTGCACAAAAGTGTGCATCGCCGCCAGGACGGCTACAAAGCCCACATCGCGGTCGAACCCGACACCGGGATCATCACCGACTGCGTCTTGACCGCAGCCAACGGCGCCGACAACCACGAAGCTACGGTCGGCTTAGCACTGCTTGACGACGAAAACTCGCCGGTGACCGTGCTGGCCGATTCTGCTTATGGAACCGGCGAATTCCGCGCAGAACTTTCCGCGCGAGCCCACACCGATCGGGTCAAACCTGCACCTGCGCGCGGTGCCATTCCGGGTGGATTCACCGTCGATGACTTCATCGTCGACCATGACGCACGCAGCGCGACCTGCCCGGCCGGGGTGATTCGACCGATCAGCCGCGCGGGTTATGCCAGCTTCGGGGTGGCGTGCACCGGCTGCCAATTGCGCAGCAAATGCACCGCCAGTGCCACCGGCAAATCGCTGACGATCCGCCCCCACGACGCGCTGCAAAGAACCGCACGCAGGGATGCGCGAAAACCGCAGTGGCTCACTGAATATCGGCAGCATCGTCCCATGGTCGAACGCGCTATCGCGTGGCTGACCCGCGGCAACCGCAAGGTTCGCTACCGCGGCGTCGTCCGCAACGACCATTGGCTGCACCATCGCGCCGCAGCGCTGAACCTACGACGCCTACTCACCTTGGGCTTGCATCACACAGGTACGAGCTGGGCCATCGCCTGATCACCATGAAGCCCAAGGGCTTGCGCGATAAGCCACCGTCCTGTCACCCTCACAACGGCGGGGTGACCTCTTCTGTCGACCTCAGGGTCTGACTTCAAATCAGCGCCAACGAGCGCCGCGAGGCACCCCGCCCCAAAGCACCCCTAATTCAGCAGACTCCTAGCCACCGTCTGAATAGGTACTCGGCCCGCCACAACCTCTCTCTGTGGCGGGCCGAACCCTTTTCACCCGCCAGCCTTCCAGACACACCGAGACGATCCCAGCCGGCTGCGATTGCGGGTTAGCAGACGCGATGCCAACTACGGGCCAGGACCTCGAACCGCTTGCGGGCGATCGAAGCGCCGCGCTAAGCGAATCTCACGAACTAGCGCCGGTATCGAAAAAACTACGGTGAACGCGATACCCGCGTACATGGCGCTCATTTCGTCCCACCTAACCGCGCGACAGCTTCGCCGACGATTCGTCGATTCGATGGTCAATCAAATAAACCCCAAGTCAGGGACGCCGAGCACAGTCAGGAGCGCATCGAGCGGCACGTCCACCAACCCGTAGCCGCCGGCGGTAACCACCGTGTAATCCAGGCCCACGGCGAGGTCACCAATGGCGTTGTCCGGAACGAGACCGAGAGTCGGGTCGACGCTAAACGCGCTCGGGTCCAATAAGTGGGTCAGGACGGTGAACGGGTCGTCAGCCCATATACTCTGCGCAAACCCTGCGTAGTTGTCGACGCTCGTGTCCAAGCCGCCGGCCAACGCCCCCAAGTCCGTGTCAGCCGTGGGGGTCCAGGAGTTGAACCCGGTATTGTCGAACAGGTCCTGGAATGGGTCAAGGTCGGTGTCGGCTGTGGCTGCGGGAGCGTTGGCCAGGCCGATGAGGGCGGCCGCGACAGCGGTGCCGGCAGCCGTGCCGAGAGTGAGCGTGATTCGGCGAGGGTTCATCAGCCGACCGACACCACGAGAATGCAACATGGGTCTTCCTCTCTCTCAGCCCCCTGTATGTATTTTCTTAGTGACCGCAGCCAGGCACACGAGTAGTCCGGTACTGCATTTCCACCTGGCGTGTACTCAGCTCCATGCGGAGCCAACGGTGGTGGCCAATCCGGCGTTGTGACCGGGCCCACAGCTTGACTCAACATGAGTGCAATATGTGAAGATCCTGACAAAACCTAAGGGTCAGGCGTCTGTCGTGCGCGACTTCGACACCATCGACGCCGAACTGCGACTACTGGCCGCGGTGCGTTGGTCGATCCGCGAGCACGGGGGCGAGCCGTCGAGTCGTCTTGTCGATGAGCTGCTCGACGAGCGCTTAGCGCACCGCGGCCCCGGCCCGGGGAGCATGCCGCAGTCGGCACGTAGCGGCGCCTCGTCGTTGGTACAAAGGTAATTACTAGACGTCTCGCTGTGAGTTTGCCGTGATGTGTTCCCACGGGCCAAGCGCGACGTGCAACATGCTGACGTGAAATTGCGCATCAGCATTGGGCGCAGGTACCTCGTGCGCAACCCATCCATCGCGCTTGCCTCTCTGGCCATCGCGTCGCTCGCTTTCGCCGCGCCGGCAACCGCTTCCACGCCCGAGGACACCTACCTGGCCGCGCTGGCCCGCCACGGCATCACCGGCGACCCACAGGCTCTCATCGACGCCGGCCATGACGTGTGCTGGGCGCTGGCCCAGAATTGGGTGGTGATCGGCGAGGCGCTGTGGAAGGCCCAGGCCGAATACGCCGGGCAGGGCATCGTCGGGCCGCAGTATGGTCAGGCCCAGCATGACGCGGTCAACGCCCTGTGCCCGGACAAATCGTCCTGGCGGAACTGAGGTGGCACTGTGCAAGCACTGCGTCAGACGGATCGAACTGATCGACACCGCGGGCGACGGTGACGTCTGGATGCACGTGGAAGACTCGGGCGTCCCGGCTATGCCGCGGTCGCTGTACCGCACCTGCCGGCTGCCGCCCCAAGTGGCCGAACCCGGCTGAACACCCGGTGGTGTGCATATGGGTGACGAGGTTCTAAGGAGTATTCATATGCAGCTGCTCATTTCACTCATCGTTTCGTGCATCGTCTTCGGCACCCTTTGCGGCCTGGTGACGAACGCCAAAAGGCGCGGCTGGATCGGCGTTGCCGCGGCAAGCCAATGTTGCGCTTTGACGCGCGCTTCGGATGCAGGACTAGAAGCGCCCCGGTACGCCAATCGAAACGCAATCCGGTCAAACGGGCAGCGCGAACGCTATGAGGAGGATGAGCACGATCACCGAGATACCGACCAGGTATACCTCGCGGCTGGGCGTGATTCGTTTTGGGAGTGGATGCTGGCTGAGCGTCTGCTGGCGTCGTCTACCGATCAGGTACGTGGTGAGCGCCAGGGCGGCAGCCAGGCCGGCCAGGACCAACCGGACCGGTCCGTTGGAGGTGTGAACATTCTTCACCATCAGAATTACGCCGTTGGCCAAGACCACGAACGAGGTGCGAGTCCAGGCCAGCGAGGTTCGTTCGGCCGGTAGCCCGGCCTCCGATGGGTTACCGGCCTCGAGGTTGGTCAACCGGTCACCGCCTTGAGGAAGACCAGCCCCAGGGTGAGAACACCGAGCACGGCTAGGCCCACTCCCACGTAGATAGGTACGCGTTGGCGGGGTAAGGGCAGGCCGCGGCGCATGGCGCGATCGACCTGCTGCCATCGACGCACCCCCGCGGCGGCGGTGAGGATTGCCAGCAGCGCGAGCAATGCCCCGAAGATATGCCGCATTCCGGGGATCACCAGCCCCGGAACGAGTTGGACGACCGCAACCGCCGCGGCCAGCAGGCCAAGCGCGGTGCGGACCCAAGCCAGGAAAGTCCGCTCGTTGGCGAGGGTGAACCGATAGTCCGGTTCGACCTGCGCAGCGCCGTCGCGGTCGGGCTCGCCGGGGCTGTTGTCGTTATCACTTGCCACAGAACACACCTCAGATACGACAGCCGTGCCGCCCCTCAGCACACCTTTCCATATCGGGTTCAACGACGCGTCCAGCAGCGATGACCGCCCGCATGGCCTGGTCGCTGCTGGCGGTAGCGGGCCGCGGTGCACCTGGCGGTGGCCACCCTCGCCAAGAGCTAGTTGACAGCGTGTTGGCAGGTGTTGCGGGACCGCCTGCCGTGATCGCGCTGGCACACTGACCACCATGCGCATGGCCGATGCCGACGATCTGGTCGCCGTTGACGTGTTCAGCGCCGCCCAGGTGACGGGTGAGCCGGTGACTATGACGCTGGTTAGGCGTGTGGTCGATGACCTACTCACTCACCCACCAGAATGCGGCTGCGGACGCTGCGAGGCCGCCGCGATCGCGCGAATCGGAGATGTTTGGAACATCGCCTCAGGTTGGCAAAGGGCGGTAGCCGCCACCAAGACAACGCGCAGCCCTCTGAACCGACAACGTGTCGCCTCAGAGGGCACTTTCCCTCGATTTTTTGGTCCCGTGTAAAAAAATCCGCGACGGTCAAGCGGTCGCCTGACCCCCACCCCCGCCTCGATTTTTTCGGCGGGGGTCGGGGCGGTCCGCAGTAGGGTGGCCACGATGGCAGTTGCCGCGTTCGTCCCGGCCGTCATCGGGGCCAGTGAGTCAAATTCGCGATCTGGCCGCACATTTGTGCAGTGATGCCATGTGTGTCTTTCCTTACCGGATCACTGGACCGGCAGGCTCTGCGCCCAGATTTCGGTGAATCCCACACGCGTATCCGTCAAGCCGTGATTCGAATATGCTTCGAATGTGGCGAAGGAACCGGCCCAGTCGGCGATGCGGTGATCCCTCACTATCTGGTGCTGGCCGTCTGGTAGCTCGATGTCTGCTCGCTCGCCGTTGATTTCGACCTGCGTCTCATAGACTCGTGTGCCGTCCTGGTTGAGAGGCGCAGGAAAAGGCTGCGATAGCAGCGTTTGTAGCCCACCTGGCACCGCGTCATCGGGTGGCCATACCCCGAAGCTCCACAGATTCGGTGTGATGACCAAGTGCACCGAAAACGGGGGGTGTAGCGCGGTCTGGGAGACCACCAGGGCCATCGCGCCCGGTGTCCCGCCCCGCTGGGTAAACGTCCAGCGAGCACCAATGATCGTGATCGGCGCTTCCAGGCTCGCCGACGTGTAGTAGCCGGCCGCGCGCCCGCTGACCGTGGACTCGTTCGTCAGCTTGCCGCCCACGATTCTCAGTTCCGTGGGGGCATCATCGGGCGGGTTGGCTATTAGCAAGGCTGGGCCGGGGCCGAAGTTCGCAGGTGCCGGACCATCTGGAAGGACTTGGAAGTTCAGTCGCGCCTCACCGACGGTTGCGGTCGCACGTGAGCAAGACATTCCGGCAGCTAACAGGAAGGAAAGGATTAACGCCAGGAGTCGACGATACAACGTCACGCAGACGGTCATAGGGGTGGTTCCTCCCTCGTTTGCGGGCGGTTGAATAATTCCGGCTACAGAGTTGGCTGCTGTGCTGGTCAGCAGGTTAGGCGTACTGGGTCAGTGATGCGCCAACACCCCGTTAGTCATCTGCCGGCGCCCGTTAGCACGGGGCGGCGCCAAGCTCGTTCTGCGCGACACAGATGAAATGATCCCTAAGAGCCGCGAGGCGATCGTCTAGCTCCTAAGTCGTTCCACCGGCACCGCGCCAGTCGGGTGCCGAGTACCCGCGTCGCAGGCGCCGGTGGTTATCCGCCGCCTGGCCGGGCAGCCTCCGAGGTAAACCCAGCGGCGGCGGAAGTTGTTACACCACCACCACCGCGAAATCCTCGTCATCCGCCGCCGTCTCGGACAGTTTCCGGCGTTTCACGGCCGCCGCAATCACAGTATTTGAGTATCGGAAGCCGTTCCCGCGCAATGACGTGCGAGCCGCCGGCGCACCAGCAGTGGTTGGCACCTGTAGGCGCGCCAGGGTACTGACGCATTCGAGGACGGCGTCGGTGTCCGGGGCGGGCCCGTCGAGCGGGTCTTCAGCGTCGAGGTCGACCGGCTCAGCAGGTGCGTCCGCCGCGGCCGCAATGGCGTCCTGTGGGTCGGCGTCGATACGTTCCACTAGCCCCATGCGCAGAAAGTGCGCCTCCTGCTCGGGCATTGGGCGATCTGCGGGACAGACAAGATGATTAGCCAAGTGAACTGGCTGGAGAGGCACGGCTCCCCGCTCCATGCCACAGCATTGCGGCGAGACATCAACGAAGCGCAGGGCCACATGTCAATGGCCAAGTCGAAGTCCCCGCTGGTGGCCAGGTAAAAGTCCCCGCCCCGTGCGGTAGTTCAGTGGTTGGTCAGGGGTTCTCCTTTCGGTGTTGGGCGTCTTTCATGCGGTAGGACTGGCCGTCGGTGATGACGACGGTGGCGTGGTGCAGGAGTCGGTCCAGGATGCTGACGGCGGTGGTCTGTTCGGGCAGGAACCGGCCCCATTGTTCGAAGGGCCAGTGCGAGGCGATGGCCAGGGAGCGGCGTTCGTAGGCGCCGGCGACGAGGCGGAACAGCAGTTGGGTCGCGGTGTCGTCGAGCGGGGCGAAGCCGAGTTCGTCGAGGATGATCAGGTCGACGCGCAGCAGGGATTCGATGATCTTGCCGACGGTGTTGTCGGCAAGGCCGCGGTAGAGGGTTTCGACGAGGTCGGCGGCGGTGAAGTAGCGGGCCTTGTGCCCGGCGTGGATGGCGGCGATCCCGAGACCGATCAGGGTGTGGGATTTCCCGGTCCCGGCCGGTCCGATGATCGCCAGGTTGGATTGTGCGCGAACCCATTCCAGGCTGGACAGGTAGTCGAAGGTCTTCGGCTGAATTGAGGAGGCGGCCACGTCGAACGACTCCAACGTTTTGGCGACTGGGAACCCGGCGGCCTTGAGCCGGTTGACGACGTTGGAGGCATCGCGGGCGGCCAGTTCGGTTTCGACCAGGGTCCGCAGCACCTCTTCGGGGGTCCAGCGTTGGGTCTTGGCCGTCTGCAGGACCTCGGGTGCGGTGCGCCGGATCGCTGCGAGCTTGAGCCGACGCAACCCGGCGTCGAGATCGGCGGCCAGTTCTGGAACAGAGAGCGGTGCAACGGGTTTGGTTGCCTTGGCCGATGTGGTTGTCATGAACTCACACCACCATCGGCGGCCGGGGTGACCTTGTAGGCATCCAACGAACGCGTCGGGGCGACCGGCAGGTCGAGGATCAACGCATCCCCAGCGGGGCGGGGCTGGGGTGTTCCCGCCCCGGCGGCCAGGATCGAGCGGACATCGGTGGCACGGAACCGCCGGAACGCCACCGCCCGGCGCAACGCCGCCACCAATGCCTGTTCACCATGGGCAGCGCCCAGTGCCAGCAGGATCTCCAGCTCAGAACCCAGGCGGGTGTTGCCGATCGCGGCGGCCCCGACCAGGAACGCTTGGGCGTCGGCACCGAGGTCGCAGAACTGCTTCTCGATGGTCGTTTTCGGGCGTGGCCCGCGGTTGGGTGCCGGTCGTGGCCCGTCGTAGTGGGCATCGCTGATCGACGCGGTGCCCGGGGCACCCAGTTCGTGCTCAGCCACGATCATCCCGGTCGCGGGCTCGACGAGGCAGACCGCCCCGTGATCGACCACCACGGCCACGCTGGCTCCGATTAGCCGGGTGGGCACCGAGTAGCGGGCCGAGGCATACCGGATGCAGGACAGCCGGTCAACCTTACGCAGCACCGAGGGCGCCCCGATCTGCAGACGCAGCGACGGCAATGCTTGCAGGAGTTCACGTTCGATGAGCAGCCGCTCGTCGGGCACCGCCATGATCTCCGAATGGACCGCGGCATTGACCTCGACGCACCACGCCCTGGCCGCGGCGTTGGCGGCCCGCACGTCAACCGGTGTCCCGGTGATGGCAGCGTCGGTGAGCAGCGGCACCGCCAGATCGCGTTGAGCGTAGCCGCACAAGTTCTCCACGATGCCCTTCGATTCGGGATCGGATGCATGGCAGAAATCCGGTGCGAACCCGTAATGGCTCGCCAACCGGACATATTCGACCGTAGAAATCACCACATTGGCCACTACGCCGCCCTTGAGACACGCCATCCGGTCGGCCAGCACCCGGGCCGGGACACCGCCGATCGCAGCCAATGCTTCGGCGATCAGCGCCAGTGTCGTCGACGCCCGTTGATCGGTGGCGAACGCCACGAACCGCCACCGGGAGAACGCCAGCACCGCGCAGAATAAGAACAGCCCGGGCGCGGCTTCGGCCCAGTCGATCACCAGATACTCACCCGGCGACCACACCGCCGGGCGGCGGCCCCGGTGATTCTCGCTGCGCCACAATGCCTTCGACACCGCAACCAATCGGCGGAAGTTACGCTCCGAACCCTCATAGCCAGCAGCGCGAGCGATCGGCAACATCCGCTTCGCCGACATCCGGCCCGCCGACTTCGCGACGCGTTCGGCGACCAGCTCGGCCACCGCATCGTAGTTACGGGCCCGCTCAGCCCGCGGTGGTGCGGTCTCGCCGGCTTCGAACTTCTCCACGACCCGTTTGACGGTCTTGTGGCTGGTGCCGCACAGCCCGGCGGCGCCTCGAAATGACCCGACTTGTTGATAGGCAGAAATGATGTCCATGCGGTCCCTCGCAGACTTCAATGGAACTCCCCGGTGGTAGCGATGAGTGGTTGGCACCTTCACCGTCACCACCGGGGCCCGCAGTTCCTGATCGACACGACGAACACGGGGTGGGGACTTTTATCTGGCCACCAGTGGGGACCTCCACTTGGCCACCAGTGGGGACTTTTTCATGGCCACGGACACCACATCACCCGTCTGCAACGCCGCTACTTGGGTGGAGCGGTGCAGGCATCTCAACCCCTTCGCCGAGCCCGCTGAGCGCTATTTGGGCCACGCTCTCCCCTCGGGCCACACACTCTCCCCGTGGCGGGCTGAACTTACAGCCTCAATCAGGCGCGGGCAGCGTGTCGCGAACAGAAACGACCCGGCTGGAAGAGAAAAGCAGCCGGGTCGTTTTTTTCAATTGTGGTTGTGCTCTGGACAACGCGGAGCGAGCAAGTTCCCATTCCACCACTTGGCTGACTGTGGCTAACGCCACACCCGCTCCCCGCTGCGTTAGGTGGCGCGCCCAAGGGCCGAGGTGTCTGGACGCGTCGCGTCAAATGTCGGGCTTCGGAATCCTGACGGGGCTTATCGGCGGGTCGGGAATGCCGGCCGTGTCGGCGGTAGACGGCGATCGTGCGGGGCAAGTCAACCGAATCACGAAGAGTCCCTGAGGCTAGAAGCGTGAGGACTTATGAGTCCTTGTCCGACACCAGACGGGTCCCTTAGCGTTAGCTGCGACAGGCTCATACACGAGACCACCACAGGGAAAGGCGAACAATGTCCAATCGCTCAGCGCATGGGGGGATCGTAGTCGCAGTCGACGGATCGGCGTTCTCGACAATGGCGGTGCGGTGGGCCGCCCGCGAGGCCGGGATGCGCAACGTTCCGCTCAGTATCATCCATATCATCGACATACCGCCGTCGGGCTTGTTGGCTTTGGGCGGAGCTGCTCTTCCGGAGCCCACCGAAGCCGGCGACTGGCAAAAAACAGAAGGCGCGAACATCATCTCGGCAGCCATCAAAGTGGCTGAAGACAGTGCCGAAAGCGGAGTCCATCTAAAACTGTTTTCAGAAGTGTACTTCGCGGCAACTCTTCCGGCGCTTATCGATCTGTCCAAAGAGGCGCAGATGATCGTGGTGGGCAGCCGCGGGCAAGGCACGGCGCGCCGGGTTCTGCTCGGGTCGGTCAGCAGCGGGCTGATCCACCATGCGCATTGTCCAGTGGCGGTGATCCACGGTGAGGCACCCATTGGTGTGCTGGGGCCGTCAAAACTGCCCGTGGTAGTGGGCATTGACGGGTCGCCGGCGTCTGAGTCGGCGACGGCGATCGCTTTCGACGCGGCGTCTCGTCGAGGTGTAGATCTAATCGCATTGCACGCATGGCGCGACAAGAGCATGTCCTTTACTCCGGACATTGAGTGGTCGGGTCAGCGAGCGGCCGGGGAGGAAGCCTTAGCCGAACGCTTGGCTGGCTGGCGACAGCGCTACCCCGACGTTGTCGTGCACCTCCGGGTCGTGCTCGATCGCGCTGCTGAACATCTGCTAGACGATGCCGCGTCATCGCAGCTCGTCGTTGTCGGTAGTCATGGCCGTGGTGGATTCGCCGGCATGCTGCTGGGATCGGTGAGCACGGCGGTGGCGGAGGCAGCCCACGTACCCGTGATCGTCGCCCGACAGCACTGAACGCAAATAAGTCGCCATGCCGTTCCACCGCGCCGGCCGGGCTGACGATTGGGGTGCCGTTGCCGCCGTCCCCGCCCGCGCTGAACGGGGTGGCGCCGGGGATGCAGTTACCTGAGATCGAGCCGCCCTCACCGCCGGCCGCGCCGTTGCCGCCCGCGGTGCCGTCGCTGAAAACGGCCGAATTGCTCGATAGCCGTGAACTCCCGGTCGCACTCCGGGCACACGCACATACCGCTTCTGACGATGCTCGTCATGGCTCTTTAGAGCCAACGCCGGAAGTGGAGCATGCACACCGTCCACACCGTCGCGAAACTTCGACGATCTACGGCATCCGTGTCTGCGTCAACCCGTTATTCCCGGGAAAGCCGAGCAGCAGCCCACCGGCGCCGCCCGCGCAGGGCGTGCCCGGGGTCGTGCCAAGCCCGGCGTTGCCGCCGTTGCCGCCGGCGCCGATCAGGCCGGCCGGGCCGCCGTTGCCGCCGTTGCCGCCGGTCACTGCGCCGTTGCCGCCCTCGCCGCCGGCCCCGCCGGTGCCTATGATTAGGTAGCCGCCCCGCCACGCTGCAGAGCCTGGGTGCTGATACTGCATCCCCAGCAGCGTGGACGGTAACGCCTCGAAGTCCTACCAGGCCCGCGGTAGGCCAACACCAGTTGTGTATGACATGAACTCCTGCACAAACTCGAATTCCTCGGGACGAAGTTCCGGATGCGGCACGTCCAGGACGAACACGACCCGGCGGCGGTCGGACTGCTGGAAGACCTCGTGTTCGTACGAGTCGTCGATTTTGATGCACCTGTCTTGCTTCCAGGTGATCAGCTGGTCGTGGATACGGAAGTGGATATCACGTTCGGGCACTTCGATTCCCAGGTGGTAGCGCATGCGGGTATTTGACTCCGAGGTGTGTGGCGGCACGTGCGTCTTTGGGTTCATGATCGAGAAGAACGCCATGCAACCGATGCTGCCAATGCCAGCGCGGCTGCCCAGGAACTCCGCGATCCGTGGACACTTGCGCGCGTTGTCGACCTGGAGGTTGCCGTTCCCATCGTAGAAGGGGAAAACGGTCCAGTTGCGGCCGTCCGTCAGTCCGCTTCTGTGGTCCCGCGCGTCGACTTGATACTGGTTCGGGTCGATACCGGCGAATTCTTCTCGAAACATGGCAACGTTCCGCTCGAGGAGTTCGCAGATGTCGTCAGGGGGCCAGACTGGGTGGCTGGTCAGATGGGAGCAAAATAGGGCGGGAATCTCGTTGGCCCAGCGGTCACCGCAAGCGACCTGCTCGCAGTTGATAGGGTTGTTCACGAGGCCGGCAGGCGTCATGTGAGAGCGAAAAGGCTGACGGTCGAGCCACAGGTTGTCAAAGAGGTTCTGCAGGCGGGCATCGTCTCGCTGCCGCGACAGCAGCGCCAAGATACTCGTGGCAGTCCTCAGTTGGACGAACGCCGACTGCGAAGCAGCCAACTGCGGAATATGAGCATCCGACATACTCATTACTAAAATCCTTTCTTCGATCGATTAGCGTTGGCACACAGGCGCATTCAGCCGCGCTCTCCCTCTCCCTCCGGCGTCTCGGGATCGCAGGTCTTCGGTAGCATCGGAATGGTTTAGCCGCCACCGAACTCGTCATCGGAAAGCGTAGCCAATCCCGCCGCCTGCGCACTGCCCTTCGACACCGTTCCGGCAAAACCCACGGCATCTTGGTCGACATCGATATTCATGTCCATGAACTCGTCACCGTAGCCGCGTTGCGCTTGCCGCCGTCGCCGCCGCTGCCGAGTCGGCGCCAATGCCGCAACGGTAAGTGCTGTGCCGATCGCGTTCGACAGTTGACCCGGCACGTCCAGCGAGGGATTACGAGCGCGGCTTGTGACCGATGACCATCCGCGTTGCGTGTATCTCGGTGCCCTCGGTCGTTTCGACTACCTCGAGCCAACCGTTCGGGGAGTAAATCTGTTTGTTTACCCTGGAATTCGCGCCGATGGTGACGGTGAGCACGCCATTTTCGTTGACGGCGTAAGTGTCCTTATCGCCGTAGTCGACGAAGTGGCCCGTGCTGATCACGACCGTAAATGCCATGCGTGGAGTCTCGCACGACGGTTCACCAGTCCAGCTCAGGCCGCGCAAACTGAACTATCGTGTTCGCATCCACCTCGATCAAATGAGCGCCTGATGGCGGCTAAGTTCGAGATCTTCAAGAGCAAATCCGGAGATTTCCGGTTCCACCTCAAAGCGGCCAACGGAGAGATCATCGCGAGCGGGCAGGGTTACAAGTCGAAAGCCGCGGCCGAGAAGGGCATCGAGTCGGTCAAGACGAACGCGGTCGCCGCGAAAGTGGAGGACCACAGCGATCACGACCACGCGTAGAAGCGGCTTGCAGCGCCCAGTGCGTGTGCGGCAGGGCCGCTACTGCTGCCCTCCGCCCGGGACGCCGACCCGGCTCGGTGGCGGCTCGGTACTGCCGCCGCCGATGTCGTTGGCGCGCTGGATGAATTGCGGACAGTAGGCGCTGGCCGCGATTGCGGTGAACTTAGCGGCACTGATCGTGCTGATCCCCGGGTTCTGCTCGCTCACGTGCTTGATGACGTCCAGTCCCTGCTGGCCCTGGCTCATCAGCCCACATGCCGTCTTGCCGGCGTTGACGGCGTTGGGTCCGTCGTTAAAGGTAATGCCCGCCTTGGTCAGCGCATCCAAGAAGCTCGCATCCACGCCCGGGTCGGCCTGCACCGGAGCGGCCAAGCCTACGGCGGCGGCGCTGAACAGCACCAGCAAACGTCGCATCCGACCATCATGCCTCACGTTGACGCCGCTGTGAAACCGGGCATGCGGGCCCGGGAAACGACTGCCCAGCCGCTACTCGCGGCTGTTGCCGACATCGCTGGCGCGTTGCAGGTATTGCGGGCAGTAGGCGCTGGCCGCTATCGCGGTGAACTTTGCCGCCTTGGTCGCATCCAAGCCCGGATTCTGCTTTGACACGTGCTCGATGACGTCAAGTTCCGGCTGGCCCTGCTCCATCATCCCGCATGCCGCCTTACCGTCCTTGGCGGCGCCCGGTCCGCTCAAGACGGTCAGGCCCGCCTTGGTGAGTGCATCGAGAAAACGCGCATCAAGGTCCGGATCGGCGTGAGCCGGCGCGGCCAGACCCAGTGCCGCGGCGATGCCGAACAGCACCAGGACACGCTTCATCCGAACATCATCGCTCACGCCGGCGCCGTTGTCGTATCGGCTTCGCCGGCCCGGGAATGCTGCCAAGATCAAACGGTGGCCGAGAAAATCGAAGTCCAACGCACGATCGCCGCTCCGCCTGCCGAAATCTTCGCTGTCCTCTGCGACCCGCAGGGTCACGTCGCCATCGACTCATCTGGGATGTTGCAGGACGCCGAAGGCGCATCCGTCGCCGCCGCGGGCGACAGCTTCGTCGTTCATATGGACCGCGAAGCTCTCAACGACTTTCCGGAACTCGGCAAGTACGACGTCACCGTCACCATTCGCGAATTCGAGCCCGAGCGACTGATCTCCTGGACGGTTTTGGGCCAGCTCCGCCCGCAGATCGGCCACGTGTACGGCTACCGGCTCGAACCCGATGACAGCGGCGAAGGCACGCTGGTCACCTCGTTCTACGACTGGTCCGACATCCACCAGCAGTGGCGCGAGGCCGGAATTTTTCCCGTCATGTCGGAACTCGCACTGCGAGCCACGCTGGGCATTTTGGATCGGACCGTGCGCCGCGGCTATTCGAAGGGCTGAGAGCACCGCTCACAGATCTGAACGTCAACCCACAGTTGACGAATCATCGCCGTCAACCTAGCGTTGACGGCATGACAGACTCCCCTTCTCGGCCGACGCCGATCACCACCCCCGTCCGACTCGACGAGCTGATCAACGCGATCAAGCAGGTCCACGCCGACGTGCTGGACCAGCTCAGCGATGCCGTCTTGGCGGCCGAGCACCTCGGCGAGGTCGCCGACCACCTCATCGGACACTTCGTCGATCAGGCGCGTCGCTCCGGAGCGTCCTGGACCGACATCGGCAAGAGCATGGGCGTCACCAAACAAGCGGCGCAAAAGCGGTTCGTGCTGCGGGCCGAAGCCACGTCGCTCGACCCCAACCAGGGATTCGAACGCTTCACCCCCCGGGCCCGCAACGTCGTCGTCGCCGCACAAAACGCCGCGCATGAGGCACACAACGGCGAGATCACCCCGGACCATCTATTGCTGGGCGTGCTGAGTGACTCGGACGCGCTGGCCACCAAGCTGCTGGCCGCGCAGCAGGTCGACCCCGAATCCGTGCGTGCCGCGATCGTGCTGCCGGCTGCGGTCGAGAACCCGCCACAGCTGATCCCGTTCAGCGGTCCGGCCCGCAAGGTACTCGAGCTGACCTTTCGTGAGGCACTTCGCTTGGGCCACAACTACATCGGCACGGAGCATCTGTTGCTCGCGCTGCTCGAACTGGAAGACGGCAGCGGTCCGCTGCACCGGGCAGGCATCGACAAAGACCGCGTCGAGACCGATCTGACTGCCGTGCTGGAATCGCTGGTGGCCGGTAAGAAACAGGCGACCTAGCCGTCGACGTGTGGAATCATGCGAGAGTCTTCAGTGGCCGGCCCGGAGGAGAAAAGATGCGCCGCTGCCTGGTTGTCTTGGCGACCGTCCTCGCGGCCACCCTGCTCGGGGTCCCGCGCGCGTCCGCCGGTGACGCGCCGATCGGCCACCTCGGTGACACCTTGCGGGTCGACACCGGAAAGATGATCGCCGACGTCACGGTCAGCAGCGTGCAACCGGTCGACCCGCCGCCGGGGTTCGGCTACAACCGCGTCGGCATCCCGGTCAAGAGCTTCTCGAACAGCGCGGCGATGCGCGCGGACGTGGCGATCCACGCGGTTCGGGTGCCGAACCCGTACCAGATGCTGACCGATTTCACCTTCGACAGGGTTACCCCGTTTGGCGACGCGTACAAGTCCCGCAACTCCGACGCACCCGATGCGCTGGATGCCGCGCTGACCAACGCGCCGGCCGGCTCGATCGTTCGCGGCGGGGTGTACTGGGAGGCCTACCGCGACCCGGTCTCCACCGTCGTGCTGCTGGACAAGAAGACGGGTTATCACCTGGCGCAGTGGAACCTATAGCCCCCGAGTCGTCTTTGGCGGTGCGCATCGCGACGCCGGATTCCGTCGATGTAGCCGAGTTGGCCGGCGTCGCCGCACGCACGTTTCCGCTGGCGTGCCCCCCGTCGGTCAGCCGTGCGAACATCGCGTCGTTCATCGACGCCAACCTGTCAGACGCGCGCTTTACCGAATATCTGGCCGATCCGCGACGGCTGATCCTCACCGCCAGCCAGCACGATCGAATTGTCGGTTACGCCATGCTGATTCGAGGTGTCGGCGACGATCCCGACGTGCGGCAGGCCGTGCCCGTTCGACCGGCGGTGGAGCTTTCGAAGATGTATGTGCTGCCCGACAATCACGGCTCGGGCGCCTCGACCGCACTCATGGACGCGGCGCTCGCGGCCGCCGTCGACTGGGACGCCAACTGCGTGTGGCTGGGCGTCAACCAGCAAAACGTTCGTGCACAACGGTTTTACGCGAAGTGCGGCTTTACCGTCAACGGCACCAGGACATTTCAACTAGGCGACCATGACGAAAACGACTACGTCATGGTCCGACCGATTGGCGCGGCCTAAGCGTTGACGGCTGCGGTCAGCGCCAGCAGCCTCGAGGTGGCCCGCAGGTACTTCTTCCGGAAGCCACCGGCCAGCATCTCCTCGCTGAAGACGCGGTCCAGCTTTTCCCCTGAAGCCAGCACCGGGATCCCGGCGTCGTAGAGCCGGTCGGTCAGCGCCACCAGTCGCAGCGCCACGTTCTGGTCGTCGACGGCGTGCACGCCGGTCATAAACACCGCCGTCACCCCTTCGATCAACGTCGAATAGCGCGACGGATGCATGGTGGCCAGGTGGGCGCAGAGTGCGTCGAAGTTGTCGAGGGTCGCGCCCGGGGTGGCCGCGGCCCGCGCGGCGACTTGTTCGTCGGTCGGCGGCTGCGGCGCAGGCGGCAAGTCGCGGTGCCGATAGTCGGGTCCATCGATCCGGACGACGGCGAAAATTGCTGCCAGCGTGTTGATTTCACGGAGGAAGTCCTGCGCCGCGAAGCGCCCCTCCCCTAGCTGCTCGGGCAGCGTGTTGGAGGTGGCGGCCACCGAAACACCGCGCTCGACAAGTTGGGAGAGCAGCCGTGAAACCAGCGTGGTGTTTCCGGGGTCGTCGAGCTCGAACTCATCGATGCACAACAGCGTGTAGTGCCCCAGCAGCTCGATGCATTCGACAAAGCCGAACACCCCGGCAAGCTGGGTCAGTTCCATGAACGTCGCGAACGCCTTGGGATGCGCCACATCGTCGGGCAGCTGACGGTAGGCCGCGGCCAGCAGATGCGTCTTGCCCACCCCAAAACCACCGTCGAGATACAGCCCGACACCGGGCAACACTTCTCGACGGCCGAACAGCTTCTTGTGCCCGGCGCGGCGCTCGACGGCTTGCCGGCAGAACTGTTGGCACGCCGCGACGGCGCTCGCCTGCGTCGGCTCGGCCGGGTCAGGGTGGTAGCTCGCGAAGCTCGCGTTGGCGAAGGTCGGCGGCGGCGTCAGCTGGGCGATCAACCGCTCGGGCGACACCGTGGGCTGCCGATCGACCAGGTGAGCGACGGGGCCGGGCATGCAGGCACCCTACCGACGTGGTGCAATCGTGCCCATGTCTGACCATGCCGGCGTGATGCAGCTACGACAGCTCGGCTCGGTCCACGAACTCGACGGCGCGCAACTGCCAGAGCTTTACGACTACCCCGCCGAGCTGAACCGGAGCTGGCTTCGGGCGAACTTCATCGCCAGCCTCGACGGCGCCGCGTCTGTCGGCGGCACGACCGGTCGTCTCGGCGGACCCGGCGACCGGGCGGTGTTCAGCCTGCTGCGCGAGCTCGCTGACGTGATCTTGGTCGGCGCGGGAACCGTTCGCGCCGAAGACTACTCGGGCGCACGCTTGAGCATCGCCCAGCGCCAAGGCCGCCAAGCTCGCGGGCAAAGCGAGGTCCCACAGCTGGCGATCGTCACCAAATCCGGCCGCCTGGAGCGGGATATGCCGGTGTTCACCCGCACCGAGGTGCCACCGTTGGTGTGCACCTGCGCGGCGGTGGCCGACCAGACCCGAACCGGACTCGGCGGCTACGCAGAGGTGATCGAATGCTCGGTCGACGACCCCGCTCGAGTCGACGAGGCCATGGTGCTGGCCGCGCTGGCCGATCGCGGCCTGTACCGGGTATTGACCGAGGGCGGTCCGACGCTGTTCGGCTCGTTCGTCGGGCGCGACTTGCTCGACGAACTGTGCCTGACGATCGCGCCGAGCCTGGTCGGCGGTCAAGCCGGTCGCATCGCCGCTGGCCCTGGGCAGGTGCTGACCGGGATGCGCTGCGCGCACGTCCTGACCGACGACGACGGCTACCTGTACACGCGCTACGTCAAACGCTGAGCCGGCAAGCAATGGCTACTGTGGTCGGCATGAGCCGGCACGCCGTAATCGCCACGTCGTTAATTGTGGTGACTGGGTTGCTGGCCGGCTGTGCGCCCGGGTTGGCCGCCAACCCGCGCTTCGCCACCAATGCGGGCGCTCGGCCGCAGGGAAAGCCCACGACCGCGAAGCCGTCCAATGGTCCGCCACCGATCGCCGCACCCAAGAACGACTTGTCGTGGCGTGACTGCACGTCGAAGGAATTCGACGACGCCGCGGTGCCCCCGGCGCCCGGGGTCAAGCTGGATTGCGCAAGCTACGACGCCGACCTCGACCCGGTCAACGGTGCGGCCGGGACGCTGAGCATCGGTGTCGTGCGGGCCAGGTCGGTGCAGACTCCCCACGACGCCGGCCCGCTGGTCTTCACCACCGGCTCGGACCTGCCGTCGTCGCTGCAGCTGCCGGTGTGGCTGGCGCGCGCCGGCGCAGACGTGCTGCGCAGCCATCCCATCGTCGCCATCGACCGCCGCGGCATGGGCCTGTCCAGCCCGGTGGATTGCCTCGACCAATTCGACCGCCAGGAGATCCACGACGAATCGCAGTTCGCGGCGGGCAACGACCCGGTCGCCAACCTCGGCGACATCGTGCAGAACGCCACCACCAGCTGCACCGACACCATCGCGCCCGGCGACTCCGCCTACGACAACACCCACGCGGCGACCGACATCGAACGGCTGCGCAGTACCTGGGATGTGCCCGCGCTGGCGCTGATCGGCATCGGCAACGGCGCCCAAGTGGCGCTGGCGTACGCCAGCGCGCATCCCGACAAGGTCGCCAGGCTGGTCCTCGATTCCCCGATCGCGTTGGGGGTGGGCGCCGAAGCCGCCGCCGAGGAACGGGTCAAAGGCCAGCAGGCAGCACTGGATGCATTTGCCGCACAGTGCGCCGCGGTGAACTGCCCGCTGGGACCCGACCCGAAAGGCGCCGTCAGCTCGCTGCTGGCCGACGCCCACGCCGGCCACGGCCCCGCGGGTGCGTCGGTAGCGACCCTTGCCAGCGCCATCAGCACCGCGCTGGGCTACCCGACCGGTGACCGCGTCAGCACCACCAACGACTTGGCCACCGCACTCGCGAACGCCCGCTCGGGTGACACCAACTTGCTGACCAGCCTGATCAACCGGGCGGAGGGCCTCACCGGCACCGACGGGCAGTTCGTCAACTCGTGCAGTGACGCGATCAACCGCCCCACCCCCGACCGGATACGGGAACTGGTGGTTGCCTGGGGCAAGCTCTACCCCCAGTTCGGCACCGTCGGTGCGCTCAGTCTGGTGAAGTGCGTCTCGTGGCCGAGCGTGACGCCGCCGCAGCCGCCGAAAGTTCTCAAGGTCAACGTGCTTTTGATGGGCGTGCAGAGCGACCCGATTGTCGGGTCGGAAGGCGTTTCGGCCACCGCCGCGCTCATCATCAACGCCACCGCGGCCAGCAAGCGGGTGATGTGGCAAGGGATCGGCCACGGCGCCAGCATCTACTCCTCATGCGCGGTCCCGCCGCTGGTCGGCTACCTCGACGGCGGCCAGTTGCCGGCCACCGACACCTACTGTCCCGCCTGATCGCTGCGGCGATCGCCCGTGTACGGTGCGCTCGTGACGCGCGCCGACGACGATCAACAGGGCAGTGCGATGCGAAAAGGCCCGGAGGAGCGGCGCTCATGACTTCAGTTGACTCCACTCGTGGCCGCCTGCGTGATTGGTCGCAGGCCACCTTTGGTCCCCGCAGCGCCGCGCCCGGCACCGCCACCGTGCTGCGTTCGGTTCTCTGGCCATTGGCCATCATGGCGGTGATCCACCGCACCATCGTGCTGACCACCAACGGCAACATCACCGACGATTTCAGGCCGGTCTACCGCGCGGTGCTGAACTTCCGACGCGGCTGGGACATCTACAACGAACATTTCGACTACGTCGACCCGCACTACCTGTATCCGCCGGGCGGCACGCTGATCATGGCGCCCTTCGGTTATCTGCCGTTCGCTGAGTCGCGCTACTTGTTCGTCGCGATCAACAGCGCCGCGATTGTCCTCGCGGCGTACGTACTGCTGCGGATGTTCAACTTCACCCTGACTTCGGTGGCGGCCCCGGCGTTGCTGCTGGCGATGTTCTGCACCGAATCCGTCACCAGCACATTGGTTTTCACCAACATCAACGGTGTCATCCTGCTGCTCGAGGTGCTCTTTCTCCGGTGGCTGCTGGACGGCTCCAAATCCGGCAATGTCACACATCAGTGGTGGGCCGGCATCGCGATCGGTCTGGCGACGGTGGTCAAACCGGTGCTGTTGCCGCTGCTTCTGCTGCCGTTGCTCAACCGTCAGTGGCGTGCAGTACTGGCTGCCCTGGTGGTCCCGGTGGCATTCAATCTGGCCGCGCTGCCCCTGGTCGTGCATCCGATGGACTTCTTCACCCGCACGCTGCCTTACACGCTGGGCGTTCGCGACTACTTCAACAGCTCGATCGAAGGCAACGGCGTCTACTTCGGACTGCCGTTCTGGTTGATCCTGTTTCTGCGGATCCTGTTCACACTGCTGGCCATCGGCAGCTTGTGGCTGCTGTACCGCTACTACCGGACCCGTGACCCGCTGTTCTGGTTCACCACATCGTCGGGCGTGCTGTTGCTGTGGTCGTGGCTGGTGCTGTCACTGGCCCAGGGCTACTACTCGATGATGCTTTTCCCCTTCCTGATGACGGTAGTACTGCCCAATTCGGTGATCCGTAACTGGCCGGCGTGGCTGGGCGTCTACGGCTTCCTCACGATGGACAAATGGCTTCTGCTCCACTGGATGTACATCGGGCGACCGCTGGATTACCTGAAGATCACCTACGGTTGGTCGCTGCTGCTGATCGTCGTGTTCAGCGTGCTCTACTTCCGCTATCGCGACGCCAAGGCCGAAAACCGGCTGGACGACGGGATCGATCCGGCCTGGCTGACGGCCGAGCGGCCGCGCGCTAGCGTAGATGCATGACCTCTTCTGATACCTCGCGTCCGAAGGTGCAACTATCTGATGACGAGTGGCGCAAGAAACTCAACCCACAGGAGTTCGACGTGCTGCGACGGGCCGGCACCGAGCGCCCGTTCACCGGTGAGTACACCGACACCAAGACCGAAGGCGTCTACCAGTGCCGGGCGTGTGGCGCCGAGCTCTTCCGCAGCACCGAGAAGTTCGAATCCCATTGCGGCTGGCCATCATTCTTCGACCCGGCGAACTCCGACGCGGTGGTCCTGCGCCCCGACCACTCGATGGGCACCACTCGCACCGAAGTGTTGTGCGCCAACTGCCACAGCCACTTGGGCCATGTGTTCGCCGGCGAGGGCTATCCGACGCCGACGGATCAGCGCTACTGCATCAACTCGATCTCGCTGCGCTTGGTGCCAACCGGCTCCTGACCGCCGACACGTACGCAGTGGCGACGACACGCCGGTCGCCGGCGCAACGGTTTACGTCTCGCGGGCGCTTCGTCCAGACGGGTGGCGTGCATCTCCCAGAACGGCGCGTGCGCCCGACCGTCGGTAAGCCACGGTTCGATGACCCGGAACCGCTCCAGTAGTGGCTTCATTTGCTCGGCCTGATCGGGGTTGCGGGCGAGCACCATCTCGATGGTTTCCACGCTCATGTTGACCAGATACGTGGTTGGCCCCAAATACGTTATCTCCCAACCGGCATCGGGGAACACCTGCCGAAAGTCGTCTTCGGACAACGATCGTGGCATCTGGAAGCCGTTGATATCGCCGACGCCGAATTCGAACATGTAGAGCCGCGCTCCGGGCTTGGTCGCGCGGTGCAAAGCCCGCGCATACGACCGCTGCAGCTCCGGCTCGGTCGAAAACACGTGATAGAAGGCGCAATCGACGACCGTGTCGAAGCGATTCTCCAAACCCTCGAGCTTTGTCGCGTCGGCCAGCTGGAAGTTCACCGACACCCCCGCTTTGCGTGCGTTCTCTCGGGCCCGCTCCAGCCCGGCCGGCGAGGCGTCAATGCCGGTAGCCGAGTAACCCTTTGACGCGTAGTAGATGGCGTGGTGGCCCGGGCCGGTCCCCGGGTCGAGAACCTCGCCCTTGACCGCGCCCAGCGCCACGAGTTGCTGGACGACCGGCTGCGGGCCGCCGATGTCCCACGGCGTGGCCGCCGGCAAGCCGTGCGAGAGCCGCTGATCGCGGTACATCTCGTCGAAGCGGGCCGGATCGGTCTGTGCTGGTTGATTTATGCCTTTAACGATATAACGTGAACTATCGCCGATGCAACGATCAAGCGTCAGGGTAGCGAGGCGACAAGCTGCTCGACCGGCACCCGCGGACCAGTGAAAAACGGCGTCTCCTCGCGGGTGTGCCGCCGCGCGTCGGTGGCCCGCAGCTCGCGCATCAGGTCGACGATGCGGTGCAATTCAGGCGCCTCGAACGCCAGGATCCACTCGTAGTCGCCGAGCGCGAACGCCGGCACGGTGTTCGCCCGGACATCCTTGTATTCGCGGGCCGCCATGCCGTGTTCTGCGAGCATGCGGCGGCGCTCCTCGTCGGGCAGCAGATACCACTCGTAGGACCGCACGAACGGGTAGACGCAGACGTAGGCGCCCGCGTCTTCGCCGGCCAGAAACGCCGGGATGTGGCTTTTGTTGAACTCCGCCGGCCGGTGCAACGCCACACTGCTCCACACCGGCGTGCAGGCCCGGCCCAGCGTGGTGGTGCGCCGGAAATCCTCGTAGGTCGCCTGCAGCGCCTCAACGGTTTCGGCGTGCGTCCAGATCATGAAATCGGCGTCTGCCCGCAAGCCGGCGACGTCGTAGAGACCGCGCACCACAACGCCGCGCTCTTCGCGCCGCTTGAGGAAGGTCGCGGTCTCGTCGATGACGGTCCCCCGGTCTTCGCCGAGTGCACCAGGGCGGACCGAGAACACCGAGAACATCAGATAGCGGACGGTGGCGTTGAGCGCGTCGTAGTCCAAGCGGGCCATGAGAACTATCGTGCCACGGGGTTTTCGACGGCCTGGATCGCGGCGGTGGCCGCTCGGCCGGCCGCGGCGATGCACGCCGGGACCCCGATCCCGTCGAGGTAACTGCCGGCCACCGCCAGGGTCGGCGGCAGGCCGGCACGCAGCTCAGCGACCAGGTCGCGATGGCCGGGCTCGTACTGCGGCATCGCGTCCGGCCAGCGCTGCACCCGGACGTCCACCGGGTCGACGGCCAGCCCGAAAACGGTGTCGAGGTCTTGTATCGCCCAGGCCAGCAGCTCATCATCGGAGGCGCGGCGGGCCAGCTCTTCGCCGAAGCGCCCGAACGAGAGCCGCAGTAACTCCACGTCGGTGCGTCGTCCCCACTTTCGCGACGACAACGTAACGGCCTTGGCGTGCAACGGTTCTCCGCTGGCGACGAGCACACCGGAATTCTGCGGGAACCGGATACCGCGGGGCACGGCCATCGCCACCACCACCGAGGAGGCGCTGGCGATGCGGCTCGCCGCGGCGGCGGTGCGCGGCGCGATGGCGTCGACGAGCCCGACCAGGCGTGGCGCCGGGACCGCCAGGATCACCCCGTCGGCACGCCACTGGGCGCCGGCGTCGTCGCGCAGCGTCCAGCCGCGCGCAGGAACTCCAGCCGCCTCGATCCCGTCCACCGCCGCCTGTACCCAATTGAGCCGGCTGCGCCGAACCAGTTCGTCGACCAGGATCGCGTAACCGCCGCCGACCGCACCGAATACCGGGCCCGCCGTCACGCTCATCAGCGCCTGACGGACCGCGTCGGTCAGGTGGGCGGCGCCGTCGTCCAGAACAGCCGCCAGGGTCGGGGCGGCCGAACGTAGTCCGATGGTCGCGGCCGATCCGGCGTAGACCCCGCCGAGCATCGGATCCACCGACCGGGCCACCACTTGCTCGCCGAACCGGTCCGCCACCAGGTCGGCCACGGCGGGATCGGCGCCGGGCTCCCAGCTAAACGGACGACTGGGCTCGGAAGCGATATGCGCGAGCGTGGCGTCGTTCACCAGACCGGCCATCGACTCCGCGGACGACGGAATGCCATTGAGCGTCGCCGGAGGTAGCGGATGCAGCCGATCCTTGCTGTAGATCAGCGGGCGCGCACCGGTGGTCCCGACGTGCCGGTTCGCCAGGCCCAGTTCGGCCAGCAGCGCCGGCATCTCGGGACGGCGTACCACGAACGCCTCCGCGCCGACGTCCACGGCAACCCCGCCGACTTGCTCGGTACGCAGCACCCCGCCGAGCCGGTCGGCTGGGTCGAACAGCGTGATGCTCGCCTCGTCACCAAGGGCCACCCGTAACCGATATGCCGCTGTCAGACCCGAGATTCCGCCGCCGACAACACAATACGAGTGAGCGCCGGACGTCATAGCGAGTGGACCAGTGACACCAGGTCGGTGAGCACCCCGGGATCGGTTTCCGGCAGCACCCCGTGCCCAAGGTTGAAAATGTGCCCGGCCGCGCCGCCATCCACGGCGCGTCGCCCGTCGTCGACCACCGCGCGCGCGGCGTGCTCCACCGCCGGCCAGCCGGCCAGCAACACCGCCGGATCGAGGTTGCCCTGCAGTGCCGCCCCGGTCTCGATCCGGGCGGCGGCATCGGCCAGCGAGGTTCGCCAATCGACGCCGACGACCGTCGCACCCGCCTCTGCCATGGCGCCCAGCAGTTCGGCCGTGCCGACCCCGAAGTGCGTCATCGCGACGCCGCGATCGGCCAGTGTGCCGAATACCCGCGCGCTGTGCGGCAGCACATAGCGCCGGTAGTCCGCCAGCGACAGCGCGCCGGCCCACGAGTCGAACACCTGAATCGCATCCACCCCGGCGTCGAGTTGGACCCGCAAAAACTCGATGGTGAGGTCGGTCAGCTTTTCCATCAGCGCGTGCCAGCAGGTCGGTTCGCCCAGCATCATCGCTTTGGTGCGGGCGTGGTGGCGGCTCGGGCCGCCCTCGACCAGGTAGGACGCCAGGGTGAACGGCGCCCCGGCAAACCCGATCAGCGGAACATCGCCCAGCGATTGCACGAGCAGCGAAACCGCGTCCGAGACCGCTTGAACGCGTTGCGGCTCAAGCGGTTTCATTCCATCGACATCGGCGGCGGTGCGCACCGGCGCTGCGATGACGGGTCCTACGTCGGGAACAATGTCCAAGTCGACGCCCGCGCCGCGCAGCGGGACCACGATATCGGAGAACAAGATCGCGGCGTCGACGTCATGACGGCGTATCGGCTGCAGGGTGATCTCCGCGATCAGGTCGGCGTTGAAACAGGCCGCCAGCATGCTGTGCTGTGTCCGCAGGGCACGGTATTCCGGCAGCGATCGCCCGGCCTGCCGCATGAACCACACCGGAATCCGCTGCGGTTTGCGGCCGCTGGCCGCGGCCAGGTACGGCGATCCGGGAAGCGTGCGACGCGTACTCATCAACACCAATGCTGCCACGACCGGCGGGTGCGGTAAGCCGCCGGTTCGCACGTGCGTAACATCCAGATATGCCAGTGCGCCATCCGTCAGTCAACTACGACGAATTCCCAAGTCTGCGAATCGAATCGAGTGAGAACGGTGTGCTGCACCTGATTCTCGACGCTCCCGGCCTCAATTCGGTCGGGCCGCAGATGCACCGCGATCTCGCCGACATCTGGCCGGTGATCGGTCGCGACCCCGATGTGCGCGCCGTCCTGGTCCGCGGCGAAGGCAAAGCCTTCTCCTCCGGGGGCAGCTTCGATCTGATCGACGAGACGATGGGCGAGTTCAACGACCGGCTGCGCATCATGCGCGAGGCCCGCGATCTGGTGCTCAACATGGTCAATTTCGACAAGCCGGTGATCTCGGCAATCCACGGCGCTGCGGTCGGCGCGGGCCTGGTGGTGGCGCTGCTCGCCGACGTCTCGGTGGCCGGGCGAACCGCCAAGATCATCGACGGCCACACCAAGCTGGGTGTGGCCGCGGGCGATCACGCCGCCATCTGCTGGCCGCTGCTGGTCGGCATGGCCAAGGCGAAGTATTACCTGCTGACCTGCGAGCCACTCTCCGGCGAGGAGGCGGAACGCATCGGGCTGGTCTCGATTTGTGTGGACGACGACGAGGTGCTCGGCACCGCGACCCGCATTGCGACGGATCTCGCGCAAGGGGCGCAGGTGGCGATTCGCTTCACCAAACACAGCCTCAACCACTGGTACCGGATGTTCGCACCGGCCTTCGAAACCTCCCTTGGCCTGGAGTTTCTGGGGTTCGGCGGCCCAGACGTCGCCGAGGGTCTGGCCGCTCACCGCGAGAAGCGGCCGGCGCGTTTCTCCGCCGACTCAGACTCGGCAGGAACCCCGCAATAACCGGTACCGCCGGTACCCTGCGCCGCGCAAACGGCGCGCCTTTTTCCGCATGTCGACGGATAGGTCTAGCGTCAGAGATTGTGCGCCCGAGCGACGATGCAGGGCGGAGCGGTGAGAAGGAGCGGCGCTTGACAACAGCCGAACCGGTCCCGTTCCGCGACGCGGTCGCGGCGATGAGCGGTGCGACCGTGCGGGCGGAGATCGAGCTGGGGCCCATTCGGCCACCCCAGCGGCTGGCGCCGTACAGCTATGCGCTTGGCGCCGAGGTCAAACGCCCCGAGCTCGACCTCGTGCCTGAGCAGTCCGACGGTGACGCGTTCGGCCGGCTGATCCTGCTCTACGACCCGGATGGGGCCGACGCATGGGACGGCACCATGCGGCTGGTCGCCTACATCCAGGCCGACCTGGACTCCAGCGAGGCCGTCGACCCGCTGCTGCCGGAGGTGGCGTGGAGCTGGCTGGTCGAAGCGCTCGACACCCGCGCCGAGCATGTCACCGCGCTGGGCGGCACGGTCACCGCCACCAGCTCGGTGCGCTACGGAGACATCTCCGGGCCGCCGCGCGCCCACCAGCTGGAGTTGCGCGCGTCCTGGACGGCGATCACCCCGGACATCGGCACGCACGTCGAGGCGTTCTGCGAGGTCCTCGAGCACGCGGCGGGGCTGCCGCCGGTCGGGGTGACGGATTTGGGCACACGGTCCCGCGTCTGAGATGACCGAGGCTACAACCGAAGAGCCGGAAAGCGCGGAGCCGGACGTAACACCGCTGCTTGCGCCTGCCGGCGGCGTGCCCGACCTGTCGACGTCCGCCAGCGAGATCGCTGCCGCCGCAAAGCTGCTGGCCCGCGGGCATGGCGCGTTCGCGGTGGACGCCGAGCGGGCCTCGGGGTTCCGTTACTCCAACCGCGCCTACCTGATTCAGATCCGCCGGGCCGGCGCGGGCACCGTGCTCATCGATCCGGTCAGCCACGGCGGCGATCCGCTGGCCGTGCTGCGGCCGGTCGCCGAGGTGCTCGCGGAAGACGAGTGGATTCTGCACGCAGCCGATCAGGACCTGCCGTGTCTGGCCGAGGTCGGCATGCGGCCACCGGCCCTGTACGACACCGAGCTGGCCGGACGATTGCTCGGTTTCGACCGGGTCAACCTGGCGGCCATGGCGCAACGGCTGCTGGGTCTGGGTTTGGCCAAAGGCCACGGCGCGGCGGACTGGTCCAAGCGTCCGCTGCCGTCGGCGTGGCTCAACTACGCGGCCCTCGATGTGGAAGTGCTCATCGAACTACGCGACGCGATCAGGGGCCTGCTAGCAGAGCAGGGAAAAACCAATTGGGCCGCAGAGGAATTCGATTATCTGCGGGCGGTGGGCGAGGATCCGCCACCGACGCGACGGGACCGCTGGCGGCGCACATCCGGCATCCACCGGGTGCGCAACCAGCGCGGCCTGGCTGCGGTTCGTGAATTGTGGACGGCGCGAGACGAAATCGCCCAACGCCGCGATATCGCGCCCGGGCGCATCCTGCCTGACTCGGCGATCATCGAAGCCGCCAGCACCGACCCGAAAACCCTCGATGACCTGATCGCCCTGCCGATATTCGCCGGTCGCAGGCAACGCCGTAACGCCGCGGTGTGGTTAGCGGCCCTGGAATCAGCACGGGAAAACCCCGGTCCCGCGGAGGAGGCCGAACCGCCCAATGGGCCACCCGCGCCGCAACGCTGGCTCAGGCGCAGACCGGAGGCCGCAGCGCGACTGGATGCGGCCCGCACCGCGCTGCGCGAACTCTCCCAACGGGTCTCGGTGCCGACCGAGAACCTGGTCTCCCCCGACCTGGTGCGACGGCTGTGCTGGGATTGGGAGGGCGCCGACGATCCGGCGGCGGCGATTGACGAATTCTTGGCCGCCGGCCAGGCCCGCGGTTGGCAGCGTGAGCTGGTCGACCCGGTACTGGCCGCGGCGCTTAAACCCGTTGATTGACAGTCGTTTCCGCTAGTCCAGGCGTTCGCTGATCTCCGCTGCAGACTCGACACCGTTGCCCAGTGCAGCCGCCACCCAGCCGGTGATCTGCCGAGCCACGTCCTGCTCAGTCAAACCGGCTTCGGCGAGCACCTCACCGCGCGACGCGTGATCGAAGAATTGTTGCGGCAGTCCGACATCGCGGCACGGCACGTCGATCTCCTTGCGCCGCAACGCCGCTGATACCGCCGAACCGATCCCGCCGTTGACGCCGTTGTCTTCCACGGTGACGACCAGCTTGTGCGCGAGCGCCAATTCGGCCACCACATCCGAAACCGGCAGCACCCAGCGCGGGTCGATCACCGTCACACCAATGCCCTGGTTGCGCAGCCGCTCGGCCACCGCCAGACCCATCGATGCGAACGCGCCGACCGCCACCAGCAGCACATCGGCGGTCAGCCCGTCGGCCGGCACCGCGAGCACGTCTACTCCTCCGCGGCGCCGAAGTGCGGGAATATCTTCGCCGACATCGCCTTTCGGGAACCTGATCGCTGTGGGACCGTCGTCGATGTCGAGCGCCCCACCGAGCTCCTCACGCAGCCGGGTGCCGTCTCGGGGCGCGGCCACCCGCATGCCGGGGACGATGCCCAGCATCGACAGATCCCACATGCCGTTGTGGCTGGCACCGTCCGGGCCGGTGACGCCGGCCCGGTCGAGCACCAGGGTGACCGGCAGTTGATGCAATGCAACGTCCATCATGATCTGGTCGAACGCGCGATTCAGGAACGTCGAGTAGATCGCCACCACCGGGTGCAGTCCGCCCATGGCCAATCCGGCCGCCGACGTCATCGCGTGCTGCTCGGCGATGCCGACGTCGAACAACCGGTCCGGGAAACGCTGGCCGAATGCCGTCAGCCCGGTCGGCCCGGGCATGGCGGCGGTGATCGCCACGATGTCGCGGCGCTTGGTCGCGTATTCGATCAGCGACTCGGAGAACGTCGCCGTCCAGCTCGGGCCCGACACCTTGGTGGCGAGCCCGGTCGCCGGGTCGATCACCCCACAGGAATGCATCTGCTCGGCCTCGTCGGCCTCGGCCGGGCCATAACCCATGCCCTTGTGGGTGACGACGTGCACCAGCACCGGGCCGCGGAATCCGCGGGCGCTCCGCAACGCGGTCTCCACGGCATGCTCGTCGTGGCCGTCGACCGGTCCGACGTACTTCAAGCCCAGGTCAGTGAAGAGCAACTGCGGCGAAAGCGCGTCCTTCACACCGGCTTTGACGCTGTGCATGACGTGGTAGGCCAATTCTCCGAATACCGGCATCCCGCGCACCGCGGAACGGCCGCGCTCCAACAGGTGCTCGTAGCTGGGCTGCAGCCGCAAGGCGGCCAGATGGTCGGCCAAACCGCCGAACGTCGGGGCATAGCTGCGGCCGTTGTCGTTGACGACGATAATCACCGGCCGGTGCGCGGCGGCGATGTTATTCAAGGCCTCCCAACACATTCCGCCGGTGAGCGCGCCGTCGCCCACGACCGCGACCACGTGCCGGTTGCGATACCCGGTCAGCTCGAACGCCTTGGCCAGCCCGTCGGCGTAGGACAACGCCGCGCTGGCGTGGCTCGACTCGACCCAGTCGTGTTCGCTCTCGGCCCGAGACGGATACCCCGACAAACCGCCACTTTTGCGTAGCGTCTCGAAGTCCGCGGCGCGGCCGGTCAGCATCTTGTGCACATAGGCCTGGTGGCCGGTGTCGAAGATGATCGGATCGTGCGGCGAATCGAATACCCGATGCAATGCCAACGTCAGTTCGACGACGCCGAGGTTGGGCCCTAGATGCCCTCCGGTGGCGGCCACCTTGTGAATGAGAAACTGACGAATCTCTTCAGCCAGATCTCGCAAGTCCGCCTGAGAAAGGTACTGCAGATCGGCGGGCCCACGGATCTGTTCCAGCATCCAGCCAGTGTACGCACGACCGCCAATCCACGCCGCCGACCAGCGCAGATACCCGGTGGCGGCCGATCCTGAACGTTGAATGAGACGCACGGCGCCGTCCAGCTAGGCCTGCTAAATTATGCCCCGGTGAGCCGGGAAGCCTGGTCGGCGTCTTTTTCGTGCTATTCCGGTTTTCCTGCTATTCAGGGCTATTCAGGAGTACGCGATGACTTGCACGGTTGAGGAGACCGCGCCGTGAGCCGGGCGCGTACCCGGCAGCAGGGCAACCGATGAGTGTCTTTCAAGCCGTCTACGCGGCGACGGTGTTCGTGGTCGCGTACGTTCTGATCGCCACCGAGCGTTTCAACCAGACATTTGTGGCGCTGGGCGGCGCGCTGGCCATGTTCTTCCTGCCAGCGATCGATTCCGATGAAGTCTTTTACTCGCGGGACACCGGGGTCAATTGGGACGTCCTGTTTTTGCTCCTCGGGATGATGGTCATCGTCAGCGTGGTCCGCCATACCGGCTTGTTCGAATACTTGGCGATCTGGTCGGCCAAGCGCGCCAAGGGCTCCCCGCTGCGGATCATGATCCTGCTGATAATTGTCACCGCACTCGGAACGGCAATCTTGGACAACGTGACCACGGTGCTGTTGATCGCACCGGTCACCCTGCTGGTGTGCGACCGGCTGGCGATCAGTCCGGCGCCGTTTCTCATCGTCGAGGCCCTCGCCGCCAACATCGCCGGCGCGGCGACCCTGGGCGCCAGCGCGAATATCGTCGCGGTCGGGATCGCGCAACGCGCCGGCCATCCGGTCTCTTTCTGGGACTTCACCAAAAGGGGGGCGGTGGTGACCGCGGTCTCGTTTGCACTTTCCGTCGGTTATCTATGGGTGCGCTACTTCGCCTTCAGCTAGCCCAACCCGGGTCGGCAAAACGGGCACGTCGTGATCACCGAGGCACTTGGCGAAGTATGGTGTCCGTGTGCGGGCAGAGGACCTCGAAGAGAAGTTCCCCATCGTGCCCATCGATTCCGACGCAGTGGACGCCGCTCGCAAGATCGCCGAGCACAATCTGCCCGGACTCCTGGTCACCGACACCTCCGGGAAGCCGTACGCGGTGCTCCCGGCATTCGCGATACTGCGATTCATCCTGCCGCGCTATGTGCAGGACGATCTGACATTGGCCGGCGTCCTTGGCGATACGACGCCCGACCAGGCCGCGCGGAATTTGGCGGGTAAGACGGTGGGCGACGTGCTGCCCGACTATCTGCGCGACATGCCGTCGGTCGATGCGCGTGCCAGCCTCACCAAGGTGGCGGCAGAGATGGCGCGGGGCCGAAGTCCGCTGATCGCGGTCACCAAGGACGGGAAGTTGCATGGTGTGATCACCGCATCACACCTGCTGGCCGCGGCGCTGAAATCTTGAGCGCCGCTTTGCCGCACATGCCCAGTCAAGCGCGTGCCCAACGGCAGGACAGCCGATGACTATGAATACTTTTCACGCCATCTACGCGTCCGCGGTTTTCGTCATCGCCTACGCGTTGATCACCACCGAGCGTTTCAACAAGACCTTGGTGGCGCTGGCCGGCGCGGTGGCCGTGTTCTTCTTGCCGGTGATCAACTCCGATGAAGTCTTCTACTCACGCGACACCGGGATCGACTGGGACGTCATCTTTCTGCTCCTCGGGATGATGATCATCGTCGGCGTGGTGCGTCAAACCGGGGTCTTCGAGTACATAGCGATCTGGGCGGCCAAACGCGCCAAGGGCTCCCCGCTGCGGATCATGATCCTGCTGGTGCTTGTCACCGCGGTTGGATCGGCCTTTCTGGACAACGTCACCACGGTCTTGCTGATCGCACCGGTCACCCTGCTGGTGTGCGACCGGCTGGCAGTCAGTGCAGCGCCGTTTCTCATCGTCGAGGCGTTCGCCGCCAATATCGGCGGCGCCGCGACCCTGGTCGGTGACCCGACCACGATCATCATCGGTACCGGAGCCCGCCTGAGTTTCATTTCGTTCCTGGCCAACATGGGGCCGGCGGTGCTCATCGTGCTCACTGTCCTACTGCTCCTGCTGCCCCGCCTGTTTCCTGGCGCTTTCACCGTCGAACCCGACCGGGTCGCCGACGTCATGTCGCTGGACGAAAGCGAAGCGATCCGTAATCGGACGCTGCTGATCCAGTGCGGGATCGTCCTGCTCGCGGTGTTCGCCGGCTTCGTCGCGCACAAAGAGATCCACATGGAGCCGTCCCTGGTGGCGATGACCGGCGCCGGCATCCTGGTCATCATCTCCGGGCTGACCCGTGACTTCTACCTGTCTAGCGTCGAGTGGGAGACGCTGCTGTTCTTCGCGGGTCTGTTCATCATGGTCGGAGCCCTGGTGCGGACCGGCGTGATCAACAACCTGGCCCACGCGGCCAGCCATGCAACCCACGGCAATGAATGGCTGACGACGATGCTGATCCTCGGGGTGTCCTTCCTGTTCAGCGGCTTTGTCAACAATGTTCCGTACGCCGCCACCATGACACCGATCGTCGCCGAGTTCGCCGACTCTATTCACGGCCACGCCAACTCGGGTGTGCTGTGGTGGTCCCTGCTACTGGGCACCGTCCTCGGCGGCAACCTGACCGCGGTCGGGGCCAGTGCGAATATCGTCGTGGTCGGGATCGCGGAACGGTCCGGCAACCCCATCTCTTTTTGGGCCTTCACTCGACGCGGGGCGGTAATCACCGCGATCTCGTTTGTGATTTCCGTCGCCTATCTGTGGCTGCGCTACTTCGTCCTGACTTAGCCGCCCTGCCCCGAAGTTCACCCTGTGTTCCACCACCGCCGGTTGTGCCGCCCGGGGTATGCCGTTGACCTGGCGCGTCAGCCGAAGGCTTAAAAAACGCCCGAGCCGAAGATGATCATCGGACCTCCGGTCGGACGTATTGTGTCTCTGTGCGAGCAGAGGACCTGGACGAGAAGTTCCCAGTCGTGAATATCGACTCAGATGCGCTGGATGCGGTCCGCCTCCTCGCAGAGCACCGCCTAAACGGGCTCGTGGTTGTGACCGATACGTCGGAGGCGCCCTACGCCGTGTTACCGGCCTCCCAGGTCGTCCGATTCATCGTGCCCGGCTACGTGCAGGACGATCCGGGGCTGGCCAGCGTTTTGACCGAATCGATGGCCGACCACGCCGCAGAGAAGCTGAGCGGCAAGACCATCCGCGACGTGCTACCAAAGCAACGCCAGCACATTCCGGTGGCCGACGCCGACGACACCATCATCGAAGTGGCAGAGGTCATGGCGCGCCTGCGAAGCCCGCTGGTCGCCGTGGTCAAAAACAACAAATTGCACGGGGTGATCACCGCATCACGCCTACTGGCTGCGGCACTTAATGAAAGAGTAACCGGGTAGGCGTTCACTTCGCCTTCACCTAAACCTCAGCCAGTCGCCAACCAAAGCGCTCAAAAACTAACTGCGCGAAGTGTTTCCGGACAAACTGGATGGCGTCTGGCCCACGGAAACGTCAAAGCTTCTTGTTGTAGGCTGCCTGCGTGCCGAGGACATCGTCGAGGAGTTCGCGGTCGTGAGCGTCGACTGCCCCGCGCTGTATGCAGTCCGCCTGTCGCCCGTAACACTGAAGCACTGATCGGGCGTTTGGGAATGATGCCAACGATGTACTACGCGATCACCGTATTCCTGGTCGCTTACGCCTTCATCATCAGCGAGCGGTTCAACAAGACCAAGGTGGCCCTCGTGGGCGCCGGGCTGATGATCTGCCTGCCGGTCATGGACTCCCCCGACGTCTTCTATTCCGAGGACAACGGAATCGACTGGGACGTCCTCTTTTTGATGCTCGGAATGATGATGATCGTCAGCATTATGCGCCAGACCGGTGTGTTCGAATACGTCGCGATCTGGGCTGTCAAGCGCGCCAACGGCTCACCACTGCGCATCATGCTCCTGCTGATGGTGGTGATGGCGTTCGCCTCCGCCATCCTGCCCAACGTCGTCTCGGTATTGCTGATCGCCCCGGTCACCTTGCTGGTCTGCGATGCGCTGGGGATCAACCCGATACCGCTGTTGCTGGCCGAGGTGTTCGCCTCCAACGTCGGAGGCGCGGCGACACTGGTCGGCGACCCGCCGAACATCATCATCGGCGCTCGCAAGTCCCTGTCGTTCAACGCCTTTCTGGCGAACATGTCCCCGGTCGTCGCCATTGTGATGCTGGTCCTGCTCGCCGTGACGCCCCTGTTGTTCCGCGGCCTTTCGGCCGTCAGTCCCGAACGAGCCGCCGACGTCATGTCGCTGCGAGAGAGTGACGCCATTCGAGATCGTCGGCTGCTCATCAGATACCCGCAAGGGCATCGTGGTCACCGCGATCTCCACCGCGATTTGCGCGGTCTACCAGTGGCTGCGGTACTTTGTCCTTGCGTAACGGGCTTGCGTAACGTCCTCGCGTAACTATCAGCGCGTCAACAGCGCGATGCACTCGATGTGATGGGTCAGCGGGAACGAGTCGAACACCGAAATCTTGTCAACCACGTAGCCGTCGCGCTGATAGAGACCGATGTCGCGGGCGAACGACGCTGCCTCGCAACCAATGTGCACCACCCGCGGGACGCCGGCCGCCGCCAGCAAGTCGATCACCTCACGTCCGGCTCCGGCCCGCGGCGGATCCAGCACGGCCACGTCCGCGCCGCGACGTTGTCCGGTCAGCGCCCGACGCACCGAATCGGTGATCACGCTGACCTGCGCGAGCTCGGCCAAGGTGGCGCGCGCCGCCCGCGACGCCGCCCGCGAGTTGTCGACGCTCATCACCTGACCAGACTCCCCGACCGCATCACCGAGTACCGCGGCGAAAACCCCGACGCCACCGTAGAGATCCCAGGCCGTCATGCCCGGGCCCGGTTGGGCCCAGTCGCGGACCAGTTCGCTGTAGGTCCGCGCCGCGTCGCGGTGCGCCTGCCAGAAGGCCGTCACCGGGACCTGCCAGCTGTGCCGACCTGCCCGCTGCACGCCCTGGAAGTTGCCCTCGACCACGTCGGTCGAGGTTCGCCGGCCTTGGCGCGACGTGCGCACCACGTGCCGCTGGCCATCGTCGTCAATGACGACGTGCAGTTGTGCGCCGGCCGGCCATTCGGTGATAGCCAGACCTTCGGTCATCCCGGCCGGCAGCTGGCCGCAGTTGAGATCGGTGACCAGCTCGTCACTGCGGTAGCGATGAAATCCGGCGCGGCCGTCAGCGCCGATGTCGAGGCGGACGCGGGTTCGCCAACCGGTCGGGCCGCCCGGCGACAGCGGTTGGACTGTTCCACGCCACTGGTAATCGCCAAGGCGGGCAAGCTGATTGGAGACCACCTCGGCTTTGAGCGCACGCGCCGCCGCCGGCTCGACGAATGCCAGATCGCAACAACCTGCACCGTCCACTCCGGCGATCGGACATAACGACGCCCGACGGTCGTCTGAGGGCTCGATCACTTCGACAGCCTCGGCGTGCCAGTAGGAACCCCGATCCGCGGTGACCCGCGCCCGCACCCGCTCGCCGGGCAGCGCGTAGCGGACGAAAACCACCCGACCGTCGTGACGTGCCACGCAACTGCCGCCGTTGGCCGGCGCGCCGGCGGTCAACGTCAGTTCCGTCAGGGCGGGGGCCGGCCCCGCGGTAAATTCGCGTGTCAATCGAAGATCCCCCGACGGGCGTCGCCGGGAGCCGCATGCGGGTGCATCGCTTTGAGCCGCTCCGACGAATTAAGTTGCCAGGGAACCGATGTCACCATCACCCCCGGCATGAACAGCAACCGGCCCTTCAGCCGCAGCGCGCTCTGATTGTGCAGCAGATGCTCCCACCAGTGGCCCACAACGTATTCCGGAAGGAAGACCGTCACCACGCTGCGCGGTGATTCCTTGCTCACTCGTTTCACGTAATCCAATACCGGGCGGGTGATTTCACGGTACGGCGAAGCGATGACCTTCAGCGGCACGCTGATATCGCTCTCTTCCCAACTGCGGACCAGCTGACGGGTTTCCGCGTCATCGACGCTCACCGTAACGGCCTCCACTACGTCGGGCCGCGTCGCGCGCGCGTAGGCCAGCGCACGCAGCGTGGGCAGGTGCAACTTCGACACCAGCACCACCGCGTGGTTGCGGCTGGGCAGGACGACCTCATCGTGCTCGCCGGCCTGCTGCTCCAGCTCTCGGCTGACAGTGTCGTAATGCTTGCGGATCATTTTCATCAAGATGAAAAGTAAAGCCATCGCGACGACTGCGATCCACGCGCCGGCGAGGAACTTGGTGATCGATACGACGAACAGCACGGCGCCGGTGGCCACGAACCCGATCGTGTTGACCACCCGGGAGCGCTGCATCGTGCCCCGAACCGCTGGGTCAGTTTCGTTGCGCAGCAACCGGGTCCAGTGCCGGACCATCCCGATTTGGCTCAGCGTGAACGATATGAAGACACCGACGATGTACAGCTGTATCAGCGCGGTGACCTCTGCGCGGAACGCGATGATCGCCGCGAGGGCCGCCACCGCCAGGAATACGATGCCGTTGGAGAATGCCAGTCGGTCACCACGGGTATGTAGTTGGCGCGGAAGGTAACTGTGCTGCGCGAGCACAGAGCCCAATACCGGAAACCCGTTGAAAGCGGTGTTGGCCGCCAACACCAGGATGAGCGCGGTAACGGCCGCGATCAGTAGAAACCCGATGTGGAAGCTGCCGAACACCGCCTGGGCGATCTGCGTCACAAGAGTCTTCTGCTGATAACCGCGCGGGATACCGCTCAGCTGGGTGTCGGGATCGTCGACAATCTGGACCCTGGTCTTCTCCGCCAGCAGGATGATGCCCATCAAAAGGCTGACCGAGATCGTGCCCAGCATGAGCAGCGTCGTTGCCGCATTGCGCGACTTGGGCTTTCGGAATGCCGGTACTCCGTTGCTGATCGCCTCCACACCGGTGAGCGCCGCGCAGCCCGACGAGAACGACCGCGCCACCAGGAATACCATCGCGAAGCCGGCGATTTGACTGCGCTCCGCGTGCATCACGAAGCCGGCGGATTCGGCCCGCAGCGGCTCGCCCAAGACGTAAATCCGGAACAATCCCCAGCCGAGCATGAGGCCGACGCCGACGATGAACCCGTAGGTCGGAATCGCGAAGGCCACCCCGGACTCGCGCACACCGCGCAGGTTCATCGCCATCACCAACAGGATCGCGCTCACGCAGAACAGCACCTTGTGGCTGGCAACGAACGGAACGGCAGATCCGATGTTCGACATGGCCGACGCCGTCGAAACAGCCACCGTGAGAACGTAATCCACCATCAGGGCGCTCGCGACCGTGAGGCCGGCGTTGGCACCCAGGTTTGTGGTGACCACTTCGTAGTCGCCGCCGCCGGAAGGGTAGGCATGCACGTTCTGCCGGTAGCTGGCCACCACGACCAGCATCACCGCCGCCACCGCCAGGCCAATCCACGGTGTCAACGAATACGCCGCCAGCCCGGCCACCGAGAGCATGAGAAAGACCTCCTCGGGGGCGTAAGCCACCGAGGACAACGCGTCGGAAGCGAACACCGGCAAGGCGATCCGCTTGGGCAGCAGTGTGTGGCTCAGCCGATCGCTGCGAAAGGGCCGACCCAAAATCAGCCGGCGTGCCGCGGTCGAAAGTTTGGACACGAGAGCCAAGAGTAAGCCCATCCGGGTCTGCCGGTACGGTTCACTAGAAGACAATGTTTTGGCCCAAACCGGCTGGCCATCGTCGTCGGCGGTGGGACCCTACACGTAGCACGCACGCCGAGAGGACCCGCAAGTGCGAGTAGTTGTGATGGGATGCGGCCGGGTGGGATCGTCGGTGGCCGACGGGCTGTCTCGGCTCGGCCACGATGTCGCGGTCATCGACAGTGACGGCACCGCCTTTGGCCGGCTGGGCCCCGACTTCGCCGGTGAACGCGTGCTCGGCCTGGGATTCGACCGTGACGTGCTGCTCAAGGCGGGTATCGAGGAAGCGGACGCCTTCGCCGCGGTGTCATCCGGCGACAACTCGAACATCATTTCGGCCCGGCTGGCGCGCGAGATCTTTCGAGTGCCACGGGTCGTCGCGCGGATCTACGACGCCAAACGTGCCGAGGTCTACGAGCGGCTCGGCATACCCACGATTGCCACCGTGCCCTGGACCACCGATCGGCTACTCAACGCACTCACCCGCGACACCGAGACCACCAAGTGGCGAGACCCGACCGGCACCGTCGCCGTCGTCGAGGTCGTGCTACATGAGGATTGGGTCGGCCACCGGGCCACGGATTTGGAGACGGCCACCGGCGCTCGGGTGGCGTTCCTGATCCGGTTCGGTACCGGCATACTTCCGGAACCGAAAACCGTCATCCAAGCCGGCGATCAGGTGTATCTCGCCGCCATATCCGGCAGCGTGGCAGAGGCCATGGCCATCGCCGCGTTGCCGCCTACCGAGGACCTCTAGCCAATGAAGCGCGCCGACGACGATGCAGAGCGCAGCGATGAAGAGGAGCGGCGCCAATGAAGCGCGCCGACGACGATGCAGAGCGCAGCGATGAGGAGGAGCGGCGCCAATGAAGCGCGCCGACGACGATGCAGAGCGCAGCGATGAGGAGGAGCGGCGCCAATGAAGGTAGCTATTGCCGGGGCCGGCGCGGTCGGCCGCTCGGTCGCCCGTGAACTCCTGGACAACGGCCACGACGTGACACTGATCGAGCGCAACCCCGCGCACATCGACGTCGATGCCATCAAGGCCGCGCACTGGCGGCTCGGCGACGCCTGCGAGATGAGCATGCTGCAGTCGATGGGCCTGGAGGAATTCGACGTCGTCGTGTCAGCCACCGGCGACGACAAGGCGAACGTGGTGCTCAGCTTGCTGGCCAAGACCGAGTTCGCGGTGCCCCGCGTGGTGGCCCGAGTCAACGATCCCCGCAACGAGTGGCTGTTCACCGATGCCTGGGGAGTCGACGTCGCGGTGTCGACGCCGCGGATGCTGTGTTCCTTGATCGAGGAAGCCGTCGCGGTCGGAGACCTGGTGCGGCTGATGGAATTCCGGAACGGTCAGGCCAACCTGGTCGAGATCACGCTGCCCGACGACACCCCGTGGGGCGGCAAGCCGGTACGGAAGTTGCAGCTGCCCCGGGACGCCGCCCTGGTGACGATCCTGCGCGGGCCAAGGGTGATCGTGCCGCAGGACGACGAGCCGCTGGAAGGTGGCGACGAGTTGCTGTTTGTGGCCGTCACCGAGGTGGAGGAGGAGCTGCGTCAGCTGTTGCTGCCGCTGCACTGACGTTCGTCGTCTCCAGAGCGCGCTGAGCCACCCTGATCGCCAGGTAAGTCACCAATGCCGCCGCAGCGGTCAGCGGCCAGCCCATCGAAATCCGCGCCACCACGAGCCAACCGGTGTGGTCGGATTGATAGAGCAAGTGCTGCACCACGAAGCGGGCACCGAAGACCACCACCCAGGTGAGCGTGGCGATATCGAAGGCGTAGACCGCGCGGCGGACGTCACGCCAGGCACGACCGTGGCTGCCCAGCCAGCTCCAGATGTAGCCGACAACCGGGCGCCGGATCAGGATGGACACCCCGAATACCGCCGCCCACAACAGCGACGTCCAGATGCCCAGCAGAAAATAGCCCTTGGACTCCCCCAGCATGTAGGCGATCAGTGCGCAGACAGCGACGCCGATGAGTCCGGACACCGCCGGCTGCGTGGACTCGCGCCGAATCAGCCGCCACAGCAGGATGAGGGTCGCGATGCCGAGGGCCGCACCGACTGCCGCCGACAAACCCAGCAGCCTCGAGGTGCCGACGAAGACCAGAACCGGCAGCGAAGAGTAGATCATCCCCGATACGCCACCCAGCTGCGCCATCACCCGCTCGGCCGGAGTCACAGACGGAGCGTCGGTCTCGGCGGCCGGAGTCATGTCGCTGGCTTCTTCTGTCGCACCGTTCACGGGCAGCTTCACCGCTGAATTTCGTAGTGCGGGTTGTAAATCGCCTTGCCGCCGTTCTCCAGCGTGCCGAGCCGGCCCCGCACTCGCAGCGTGCGGCCCGAGTCGATTCCGGGAATCCGCCGTTGCCCCATCCACACCAGTGTCACGGTGTCGGTGCCGTCGAACAGCTCGGCGCGAACCCCGTCGGCGCAACCCTTGGCGTTGGTTTCCACGCAGCGCAGCGTTCCGACCATCGTGACTTCCTGGCCACGCTCACAGTCGATGGCGCGCTGAGCGCCGGTGTTGACCGCCTCGTCGGACAACTTCTCGGCGTCGCGCTGCTCGGGGTCCTCCGTCAACCGACGAGTCAGCCGGCGCAGATAACTTTCTGCCGCCGCCATGGCCGCTCCTGACCGTGCGTAGGTCTTCGTGGGTTCTTTTAAAGGGTGAAGCTAATCCTCCCACGCCAACGGACACCGTAGACCGGTTAGTTCCCGACCGCTACGAGGTCCTGCAGTACCTTTCGTGAATACCCGCAACCGATCCGGGCGAATATCGCAGAGCAATATTGACGTGTGGCTATCGACCTGGACGGGGTGACGACCGTCTTGCTGCCGGGAACGGGGTCTGACGACGACTACATCACCCGAGCATTCTCAAGGCCGCTACGCGACGCCGGCGCGCAGGTCCTGGCGCCGCCGCCACAGCCAAATCACTTGATCGACAGCTACCTGACCGCCTTGGACGACGCCGCGAGCCGAGGTCCGATCGCCGTCGGCGGTGTTTCGATCGGCGCGGCGGTGGCCGCTGTTTGGGCTCTCGAGCATCCCGACCGAGCGGTGGCCGTGTTGGCCGCGCTGCCGGCCTGGACCGGTCCGCCCGGCGATGCTCCGGCCGCCGTCGCGGCACGCCACTCTGCGCAGCAGCTGCGCCACGACGGTCTGGCCGCAACGACCATGCAGATGCGGGCGTCCAGCCCGCCGTGGCTGGCCGACGAGCTGACCCGGTCATGGCGCAGCCAGTGGCCGCATCTACCCGATGCGATGGAAGAAGCGGCGACCTATGTCGCGCCCACCCGCGCGCAGCTACAGCGGCTGTCGGTGCCGATGGGCGTCGCCGCGGCCACAGACGACCCGATTCATCCCCTCGAAATCGGGCTGGAGTGGGCCGCCGCCGCACCGCACGCAGTGTTGCGCACGGTGACGCTGGATCAGATCGGCGCCGATCCCGCCGCACTTGGCGCCGCCTGTTTGGCAGCGCTGGAAGCCGTTTAGCCTCCGCTGTTGCTGCGCAACTGCTGCATCGCCGATCCGGAGGCGCTGCGGCGTTCGGTCGGCTCGGATGGCTCGCCTTCCGCCTCGACGTCAGGGTCCGGCGGCGCAACCAGCTGTCCGCCCGGCGCGCCCTGCGAGGCCGCCGCCTCTCGCAGCTGCGACGCCATCGGTTCAGGAAGTTCCACGGGCAATGGCGTGCGAACCGGTAACGGAGTATCGCCACGGCGAACGACTGTGTCCACCAACGCTTCCCGAGCCTCATCGGTCAACGCATCGATGCTCTCGGCCGAGCTGTTCACGACGCAACGGATCATCCAGCGGTAGCCGTCGACCCCGATGAACCGCACCACGCCGGTCGCGGTGCCGAGCACCTCTCGGCCCCAGCGACCATCCTGGATGCTCACCGCGGCCCCGTCGTTGCGCAGCGAGTCGGCCAGCTCACCGGCCACCTCACGCCACAAACCGCCGGTCTTGGGCGCCGCGTAAGCAGCGACGGTGAAACGGCCGTTCGGCGTAACCACCCAAACCGCGCTCGGGATGCCGGTCTCGGTCAGCTCGACTTGCAGCTGGGCCGACGCGGGCATCGGCAGCAGCACCGAACCCAGGTCGAGGCGGCCCGCCGCGGCGGCCGCCGCGTCGTCGAAATCCTCGATGTCGAACGGGCCCTCCATGTCGTCGGTCATCGCGTTCGGGGCCGGCTCTTCCGGTTTCTTGCGTGCGAATACTTCTGGAGCGTCCTTGGCCCCCGACTCGTCGGCCGGCTCGTCTTTGGGTTTACGTCTACCGAAAGCCATTACAGGCGCCGCCCCTTCTCATCGCTCACAGACTCGAGTGTCCGCCAGAGGAGCCGTGGCCACCGTCGCCTCGGGAAGTGTCGGCCAGCCCTGCCCCGTCGAACGACGACACCTCGACCAGCTGAACCAACTCAACCCGCTGTACCAACAATTGGGCGATACGGTCGCCGCGATGCACAACGATCGGCGTCGCGGGGTCGAGATTGATCAGGGATACCTTGAGCTCGCCGCGGTAGCCAGCATCGATGGTGCCCGGGCTGTTGACGATCGAAAGCCCTGCCCGCGCAGCTAATCCAGATCGCGGGTGCACCAACCCGACCATTCCGAACGGAATGGCGACCGCGATCCCGGTCCGCACCAGCGCACGATGTCCGGGTGCCAGCTCGACGTCTTCGGCGCTGAACAGATCGACGCCGGCGTCACCGTCGTGGGCTCGGGTGGGCAGCGGAAGTTCGGGGTCAAGGCGAACAATCGCCAGACTGGTCGACACGGGGCCACAGACTACCCTTGACCGCGTGTCAGGTACGCGAGTCGCGCCGCAAACCGTGCGGTATCGCGAGCGCTTGTGGGTGCCGTGGTGGTGGTGGCCACTGGGTTTCGCGCCGGCGGTGGTGATCGGTCTGGAAGTCAACCAGGGCGTGCCGAGCATTCCGCGCTGGCTGCCGTTCGCGTTGTTGTTCGTGGTGGCCGCCGGGGCGCTGCTGTGGCTGGGCCGCATCGAGATCCGGGTCACCGCCGGTGACGGCGGAGTCGAATTGTGGGCCGGCGAGGCGCATCTGCCGGTCACCGTGATCGCCCGATGCGCAGAGATCCCCCGGTCGGCCAAATCCGCGGCGCTGGGACGTCAACTCGACCCTGCGGCCTACGTGGTGCACCGAGGCTGGGTCGGCCCGATGGTGCTGCTCGTTTTGGACGACGTCGATGACCCGACGCCATATTGGCTGGTGAGCTGCCGTCACCCGGAGCGGGTGCTGTCGGCATTGCGCAGCTGACCGATCAGGCCGCGCAGTCGGTACAGATCATCACGCCGTTTTTCTCGCTGGCCAGCCGACTGCGGTGTTGCACCAGAAAGCAGCTCGAGCAGGTGAACTCGTCGGCCTGCTTGGGAATGACGCGGACGGAAAGCTCTTCACCGGACAGGTCGGCACCGGGCAGCTCGAAAGATTCGGCGGACTCTGATTCGTCGACGTCAACCACCGCCGACGCCGCTTCGTTCCGCCGTGCTTTTAGTTCCTCTAGAGAATCCTCGGAAACGTCGTCGGTTTCGGTGCGCCGTGGGGCGTCGTAATCGGTAGCCATCATCGTGTCCCCTCGTAACCTCAAGCAAAGCTTTGTACCAGCGTCGAACGCATCCACCAAACGATTCGTGCCCGTCTACCGAGGTATTCAAGTGTGATTTACGTCACACTGTGGGTTTGACCCCGCTACCTCGCCCTAAACATCGCGTTTAGAGTGCGTACGTGGTCGCGCAAATCACTGAGGGTACTGCTTTCGACAAGCACGGCCGACCGTTTCGCCGCCGCAACGCCCGGCCCGCGATCGTCCTGCTGGTCGTGCTGCTGGTGGCCTCCGCGGTGGTGTGGACAATCGCCCTGACCCGTCCGCCCGAGGTCCATGAGGCCGCAGCGTGCAACCCGCCGCCGCCGCAGGCCGATCCAGCGCAGCCGCACCTGGGCACGCCGGTGTCGCGCAGCACGATGATCAATGTCGCGCCCGCCAAACTCGCCGATGCCAAGATCCGCGTCCTGAACGCCAGCGGGCGGGGCGGTCAGGCCGCCGAGATCGCCGGGGCACTGAAAGACCTGGGTTTCGCGCAGCCGACCGCCGCCAACGATCCGATTTATGCCCACGCCAGGCTGAACTGTCAGGGCCAGATCCGCTTCGGCGATGCCGGCCAGGCCGGGGCGGCCGCGGTGTGGCTGGTAGCCCCGTGCGCCGAGCTGTACCACGATGACCGCACCGACGATTCCGTCGACATGGTCCTCGGCACCGAGTTCAGTTCGCTGGTTCACAGCGACGACATCGACGCCGTGCTCGCCGGCCTGCGCCCAGGCGCTGAGCCGGCCGACTCCGCGCTGCTGTTGAAGATCCACACGGGCACCTGCTGACCGCCGGGCCGCTGGACCGATCACCCCGGGATCGGCGCCAGGCCGTCGAATCGTTCCAGGGCGGCGAGTAATTGGTCGGCGATTCCGGGCGCCGCGGCGAGGACCAGAGCAGCGGTACTGTCCGGATCGCCGGGCTCGGGCAACACCACCCGGGCGCCCGCCTCGGCAGCGATCAGTGCCCCGGCCGCAGAGTCCCAGACATGCAGGCCGTGCTCGTAGTAGGCGTCCAGCCTGCCCGCCGCAACCATGCACAAATCCATTGCGGCAGAGCCGATCCGACGCACATCGCGGACCACTGGCAGGATCTTGGCCACCAGTGCCGCCTGAACGCTGCGGCGTCGCGTGGAGTATGCGAAGCCGGTGCCCACCAACGCCATCGACAAATCGTCGACCGCGGTGCACCGCAGCGGATGGGTGCCTTCGTCGTCGATGACGTGTGCGCCGAGCCCGACCGCGGCCGAGTACACCCGCCCGCCCATCACGTCGGCGACCGCGCCCGCCACCGAGACGCCGTCGACCTGGGCTGCGACCGACACCGAATACGCCGGAATGCCATAGACGAAATTCACCGTGCCATCGATCGGGTCGAGCACCCAGGTGACGGCGCCGGCTGCGCTGGCCGCCGGATCGGCAGGTCCGCCGATTTCTTCGCCCAGCACCGGGTCGCCGGATCGCAACTGCGCCAACCGATCCCGCAGTAGCCGTTCGGTCTCGGTGTCGACGACGGTCACCGGGTCGGTCGGGGTCGTCTTTGTTCGCACCGCAGCGTTGCCCTCGGCGGGCGCGTCGGGGCCGAACACCTCGCCTCGACGACGCCGGACGAACGCGGCCGCTTCGCCGGCCAACGTCTCGGCCACCGAACGCAGGTGCGCCGGTCGGTTCTCACGCGTGCTCACCGGTCCATCGCATCACAGTCGCCGCGGTACCACCCGGCGGGCAGTTGGGAAACGACCGCGGAACAGACCAGCCAACTACTCAGCTACCGATTAGGCTGTGGGCGAACAGCCAAGTCTCGCCGAGGAGATTCGATGACCGCTACCGACTCGACTAGCGACTCCCCCGGGAACGACGTGTCCGGCACACCGCCGCGTCGGGGATTCGGTGTCGATGTTGGCGGCAGCGGCATCAAGGGCGGAATCGTCGACCTGGACACCGGGCAGCTCGTCGGTGACCGGTTCAAGTTGTTGACGCCCCAGCCGGCCACACCGACCGCCGTCGCGAAGACGATCGCCGCTGTTGTCAACGAGTTCAAATGGACCGGTCCGCTCGGGGTGACGTATCCGGGGGTCGTCACGAACGGGACCGTGCTGACCGCGGCCAACGTCGACAAATCCTGGATCGGAACCAACGCCCAAGACATCATCCGCTCGGAATTGAACGGCCAGCAGATCGTGGTCCTCAACGACGCCGACGCGGCCGGACTGGCAGAAGAGCGCTACGGGGCGGGCAAAGACACCACCGGCGTCGTGGTCCTGCTCACATTCGGGACCGGAATTGGCTCGGCGGTCATTCACAACGGGATCTTGCTGCCCAACACCGAGTTCGGACACCTCGAGGTCGATGGCAAGGAAGCCGAGCACCTGGCCGCGTCGTCGGTCAAGGACACCGAGGGTCTGAGCTACGAAAAGTGGGCCAAGCGGGTGACGAAGGTGCTGGTTGCTATCGAGAACACCTTGTGGCCGCAACTGTTCATCGCGGGCGGCGGGATCAGTCGCAAAGCCGACAAATGGTTGCCGCTGCTGGAAAACCGCACTCCGGTGGTTCCCGCCGCCCTGCAGAACACCGCGGGAATCGTCGGCGCGGCGATGGCGGCGACCCGCGACGTGACGCACTGAATTTGCGCGCTGTGGCGGGGGTATTGCCGTGCTGTCGTTACAATGGTCTCCGGCAGCCGCCCAACCGAGAGCGGCGAATATCCACCCTGATACTCGACGCCGACATCTGACATAGCCGATATTTCCGGTTGAGCGTGCCCTAGAGCACCGGAAGTGAGTCCTACCGAAGGGGTTTACGTGGCAGCGACCAAAGCACGACCGGCAACCGAGGAGCCGGTGAAGCGCACCGCCGCCAAGTCCCCCGCCCCCGCCGGGGCAAAAGGATCGACGGCCAAGTCTGCTAACGGCGCGGCCCCCACCCGACGGGCCACCAAGACCGCAGCAAAGGCCGCGCCGAAGACAGCCACGCGGGCCGCTAAGGCCCCGGCCAAGTCCGCGAAAGCCGCCACCGACGCCGCAGCCAAGACGCGCATCGCGGCCAAGAACGCTGCCGCCAAGTCGGAGCCTGGCCGCGGCCGGGCAAAGAAAGCAACGTCGAGCGATGCTCCTAATGACGTGGAGGTCGTGACGGATGAGCTCGAGGTCGAGGAAATCGATGAGCTCGACGGTGAGCCGGACATCGAAGCCGAGCCCGTCGAAGAGATCGACCTCGAGACCGAAGACCTCGTCCTCGAGGACCTCGAGGACGAGGTGCCCCACGGTGACGATACCGAAGACGAAGCCGAAGCCGACGAGGCCGAAACCGGGGAAGGCGCCGAAGCCGGCGCGAAGAAAAAAGTAGCCGACGCGGAGGTGGCGGACGAAGAGGAGATCATCGAGCCGAGCGAAAAAGACAAAGCTTCAGGCGATTTCGTCTGGGACGAAGACGAGTCCGAGGCGTTGCGCCAAGCTCGCAAGGACGCCGAACTCACTGCATCGGCGGACTCGGTTCGCGCCTACCTCAAGCAAATCGGCAAGGTGGCCCTGCTCAACGCCGAAGAAGAGGTCGAGCTGGCCAAGCGGATCGAGGCAGGCCTCTACGCCACCCAGCTGATGGTCGAGCTGAGCGATCGCGGCGAGAAGCTGCCTGCCGCCCAGCGCCGTGACATGGCGTGGATCTGCCGCGACGGCGACCGCGCGAAAAACCATCTGCTGGAAGCCAACCTGCGACTGGTGGTTTCGCTGGCCAAGCGCTACACCGGCCGCGGCATGGCGTTTCTCGACTTGATCCAGGAAGGCAACCTGGGCCTGATCCGCGCGGTCGAAAAGTTCGACTACACCAAAGGTTACAAGTTCTCCACCTATGCGACCTGGTGGATCCGTCAGGCGATCACCCGCGCGATGGCCGACCAGGCCCGCACCATCCGCATCCCGGTGCATATGGTCGAGGTGATCAACAAGCTGGGCCGCATTCAGCGCGAGCTGCTGCAGGATCTGGGCCGCGAGCCCACGCCTGAAGAGCTGGCCAAGGAAATGGACATCACCCCGGAGAAGGTGCTCGAGATCCAGCAGTACGCCCGCGAGCCGATCTCGCTGGATCAGACCATCGGCGATGAGGGCGACAGCCAGCTCGGCGACTTTATCGAGGACAGCGAAGCGGTGGTGGCCGTCGACGCCGTGTCGTTCACCCTGCTGCAGGACCAGCTGCAGTCTGTGCTGGAGACGCTGTCGGAGCGCGAGGCCGGCGTGGTGCGACTGCGCTTCGGCCTGACCGACGGCCAGCCCCGCACCCTCGACGAGATCGGCCAGGTTTACGGCGTCACTCGCGAGCGCATCCGCCAGATCGAGTCGAAGACCATGTCGAAGCTGCGCCACCCCAGCCGTTCGCAGGTCCTGCGCGATTACCTCGACTGAGCAACACGCCTGGCTAGTCTTCTGACCAGGCGGTTTAGCGCACCTAGCCTTTATGGCGCGGTAATGGACCACTCACCGTCAGTGGAAGCGACACCGCTCCCGCCGCGCCCTTCATGGCAACGATCCATCGACCATTCTCATTCAAGGTCAATTTGAACTGGAAGCAGGCAAAGCCCACGTCTGCGTTCGTCAGGTTCATAGGCAGCTCGCGGTGCATATGCAGGGGCTCTCCACCGCCGGGTGGCCGAATCTCTATGACAACCAAGCGATCTGCACCGCCGGTGTCTCCTTGTGTCAACACCACGATGTCAAACTGCGCTACTCGGTCGCGGCCGACTTTGTAGTTGGATATCACACCGCCCTGTACATCCAGCTTGTTGTTGAACGCAGTGGTCTTCTCGGCCAGGAACGCCCCGCTTATCCTCATGCTTCCCAGTATGCGCGAACACTGGTGCGCTATAGCGGGATTGAAGCAGCTCATTGTGGAGACGATGTAGCGGTCCGCAGATCGCAACCGTTCGGTGAGATAGCGGTTGTTGTTCAACACGAAGAAATTCGGTTTGACACTGCGGCGTTGAATCGCCTTGTCGTGGAGCGGCGACACCATACGCGCCTCGGGCACAAATTCTGACTATTTGTGCAAGTCGGATGAATGTGCGCCATTCATGCAACACCGGAGAACGGGCCGGAGAATAATTCAACGCGCAAGGTCAGAGCCGTTTCTGGCTCCGACACTGTTCTCGGAGGCTGGCGGAAGTGTCCGGTCAAACAAGCACAAGCTGCCCGTCGCAATCAAATTGTCCCGCGCCCGTCGGCGCCATTCAGGCCAATCCCTATCAAAGGACAAGTGTCCCAACAGAATGCGAACTAATGCCATGAAAATGACAGCGATTCAGGCGATGTCGATGGTATCGGCAGTCGCGATGATCGGATTCCCCGCAACCGCGTACGCTGGCGGCCCGCCAAACCCCGCACCATCACCCTCGCCGTCGCCCGCGCCGGCGCAGAATTACCAATTCCAGAACTCCGCGGGAAACGTGTCATGCAACCTGAGCAGCGGCGGCGCGGCCTGCGAGATCGGCAACCGCGCCTACACGATCTCCACGCCGCCACCGCCGTGTGCCCAGCATTCCGCGTGGGGTGACCGCTTCGGGCTCACCAGCAGCGGCGTCACGATGGACTGTCATAACGACAACCCTGCACGTGCAGGGCGAGCAGGTCCTCGCCGACGGGCAGACACTGTCTTCTGGCACCTTCAGCTGCACCGCGGAGCCCTCGGCGATGAAGTGCACCGACTCGAGCAGCGGCCACTTCTTCTATATGTCGCCTGGCTCCTACCAGATCGGCTGACGGTCCGCGCGACAGGAAATTCGGCTGCGCAGCCGATGCCGCTGACCTAACTTGGCCGGATGTCGGTTAACCGCATCCTTATCTCGTCCGGATCCGATTTCGAGTCGACCGTCGGCTATTCCCGCGCGGTCCGGATCGGGCCGCACATAGCGTTGGCCGGGACAACCGGTCCGGGACCGGCAGACGACATCGGCGCGCAGACTCGAGAAGCGTTGCGCCGCATCGAAATCGCTCTCAATCAGGCGGAAGCGATGCTCAGCGATGTGGTCCGCACCCGCATCTACGTGACCGACATCTCCCGTTGGCGTGAGGTCGCGGCAGTCCACTGCGAGGTCTTCGGTGAGATCCGGCCCGCGGCCACCATGGTCGAGGTCGCCGCGCTGATAGCGCCGGAGTTGTTGGTGGAGATCGAAGCGGACGCCTACTCGGCGGCCGATTCACCGACTGGCGGGAATATGCCGTCAGCGCCCGGGCGGTAGCTGGTGACCTTGATCACAGCAGTAACCGGCAGCGCCCCATACAAATGCGGGAACAGCATCGATTCCGGATCCGTTGCCCCTCCCGATTCCCAACGAATGGGTGCGTCCAAACGGGCCGGATCAATGTGCAGCAAGACCAGGTCGTCACGACCGCGGTAAAGGCGGTTGGCGGGCAGATGTACCTGCTCGGGCGTCGACAGATGGACGAATCCGGCGCTGCGCAGCGACTCGGGCCGCAGGTCGCCCTTTGTCGTGGCGGACGACCACTCGTCGGAGGAAATCAGGTGCAGCAGCACCGCCGGAGGCCGGCTCATACCGCCATCCTGCCCGCTGCGCCAAACGCACCGGAGTGAGAAACGACACAGCGGGTAAACGCGTGGTGAAGACGGCCAAACGCGTTGTTATCTGAGACAGTGGATTACGGCCAGAAGGAGTAGCCATGAACGCGACTTTGACCACTCCCCAGTTAACCAGGGTTGATCGGTGCGATCGGTGCGGTGCTGCCGCGCGTGTGCGCGCCAAGCTGCCTTCCGGCGCGGAGCTCCTCTTCTGCCAGCACCACGCCAACGAGCACGAGGCGAAGCTGATCGAGCAGTCGGCCGTCCTGGAAGCCAGCGCCGTCCCGCTGGACTCTTAACAGACGACTCGCCACCTGCAATCCTGGCGGCGGCGCCGTTCGTCGGCAATCCTGAACGGGTCATGAGCGACCGCATAGTGAAGCCGTCGCGCCACCACGTTTGGCGCATCACCCGTCGGGCGCTGTCAAAGAGTTGGGACGACTCGATCTTCTCGGAGTCGGCGCAGGCCGCGTTCTGGTCGGCGCTTTCGTTGCCGCCACTGTTGTTGGGAATGCTGGGCAGCCTCGCCTACGTGGCTCCGCTATTCGGGCCGGACACCATGTCGGTGATCGAACACTATTTGGTGTCGATGTCGAACAAGGTGTTCTCCACCAGCGTCGTGCACGAGATCATCGAGCCGACCATCGCCGACATCGACCGAGGCGCGCGCGGCGAAGTGGTGTCCCTGGGCTTTCTGATTTCACTGTGGGCGGGATCCTCGGCAATTTCCGCGTTCGTCGATTCGGTGGTCGAGGCTCACGGCCAAACTCCGCTGCGCCATCCGGTGCGCCAGCGGCTGTTCGCGCTGATGTTGTACGTGGTGATGCTGCTCTTTTTGATCGTCACTGCCCCGCTGATGGTGCGCGGCCCGCGCAAGCTAGCCGAGTTCATTCCAGACGGTTTGCAAGACGTGCTGGCCTACGGCTACTACCCGGCGTTGCTCACCGGCCTGATCGTCACCGTGGTCGTTCTGTATCGCGTGGCATTGCCCGAACCGCTGCCGTCGCACCGGCTGATCTTCGGTGCCGCACTGGCCAGCGTGGCCTTCGTGATCGCGACGCTGGGCCTGCGGATCTACCTGAGGTACATCACCGGCACCGGCTACACCTACGGCGCACTGGCCACACCGATCGCGTTTCTTCTATTCGCCTTTTTCGCCGGCTTCGCCATCATGCTGGGCGCGGAGTTCAATGCCGCCATCCAGGAGGAGTGGCCGGCCCCGCGGACCCATGCCCATCGGCTGCGGCGGTGGCTGGTAGAACGCACCAAGGCTGACGGCGCCGAGGGCGCCGCGGACACATCGCGCTACGCCAGCACCGATCCGGTCAGCTCTTCTTGAGCGTCTCGTAGATCCGTTTGCAGTCCGGGCAGACCGGCGAGCCCGGCTTGGCCGCCTTCGTCACCGGGAACACCTCGCCGCACAGCGCCACGACATGCGTGCCCATCACGGCGCTCTCGGCGATCTTGTCCTTCTTGACGTAGTGGAAGTATTTGGGGGTATCGCTGTCGGTCCCGTCGTCGACGCGTTCGTCGGTCTCGGTGCGCTCGATCGTCTGGGTCTCCATGTCACATATTGTGCCGGAACAGGCTTCGACGGCGTGGCCGAAATGTGGAACAGTGGAGAAATGAAGCGCGGCACTGAGCTGGGTTTCGACGACGAGGGCAGGCCCGTTCTCATCACCGCCGCCGAGCCGGCATATGACGTTCAGCACCGCCAACGGGTTCGGAAATATCTGACGCTGATGGCCTTCCGGATTCCGGCGCTGATTCTGGCCGCCGTCGCATATGGCATGTGGCACAACGGTCTGGTCTCACTTCTGATCCTTGCCGCGTCGATCCCGTTGCCCTGGATGGCGGTGCTGATCGCCAACGACCGACCGCCGCGCCGCGCCGACGAACCCCGGCGATTCGACGGCGTCGCGCGGCGCACCCCGCTGTTCCCCACCGCCGAACACCCGGCGCTCGAGCGCTACAGTCGCCCAGCGCCGCAACCGGAATCGCCGCCCACCGACATTGACGGTTCCGAATAACCCGCTGCTGCACCAGCTTCTCAGCACATTCTCAGACCGTGCGGACGTTCGCGCACGTCAACGGGTGTGAGATGGCCGCCGGGTGGGAACTCATCCCCTAAGTGGGTCGTTGTACCTCATGACAGCTCACGCCTATCAGGAGGCCGCTATGGCGAACGCCAACACAAGCCGGTTCGACAGCGATCTGGATGCTCAGAGCCCGGCCGCGGACTTGGTGCGCGTGTATCTGAACGGCATCGGCAAAACGGCATTGCTCAATGCAGCCGATGAAGTCGAGCTTGCCAAGCGCATCGAGGCCGGCCTGTACGCCCAGCATCTGCTCGAGACCCGCAAGCGCCTCGGCGAGAACCGCAAACGCGATCTGGCGGCCGTGGTCCGCGACGGCGAAGCGGCACGAGGCCACCTGCTGGAGGCCAACCTGCGGTTGGTCGTGTCGCTGGCGAAGCGCTACACGGGCCGCGGAATGCCGCTGCTGGACCTCATCCAGGAAGGCAATCTGGGGTTGATCCGCGCGATGGAAAAGTTCGACTACGCAAAGGGATTCAAGTTTTCGACGTATGCGACCTGGTGGATCCGGCAGGCGATCACCAGGGGTATGGCCGACCAGAGCCGCACCATCCGGCTGCCGGTTCACCTGGTTGAGCAAGTGAACAAGCTGGCGCGGATCAAGCGCGAGATGCATCAGAACCTCGGCCGTGAAGCCACTGACGAGGAACTCGCTGCCGAGTCGGGCATTCCGGTCGAGAAGATCAACGATCTGCTCGAGCACAGCCGCGACCCGGTGAGCCTCGACATGCCGGTCGGCTCCGAAGAAGAGGCGCCGCTGGGTGACTTCATCGAGGACGCCGAAGCGATGTCCGCCGAGAACGCGGTGATCGCCGAACTGCTGCACACCGACATCCGCACGGTGTTGGCCACCCTCGACGAGCGCGAGCATCAGGTGATCCGGTTGCGCTTCGGGCTCGACGATGGACAGCCCCGCACGCTTGACCAGATCGGCAAGCTGTTCGGCCTGTCCCGCGAGCGGGTTCGCCAAATCGAGCGCGAGGTTATGCAGAAGCTCCGCAACGGTGATCGGGCCGACCGACTGCGGTCCTACGCCAGCTAACGGCCCAGATCAACACGGATCGGTATGCCCGTCGCGCAAGCGGCGGGCATACTGCGTGCTGGAGTGTTAGCGGACCATTCACGCAGCTGGACAAGTAGACTCAGCGGCAATGGAGGGTGCGGAATGAACGACCTGGTTGATACCACCGAGATGTACCTGCGGACCATTTACGACCTCGAGGAAGAGGGCGTGACTCCACTGCGTGCCCGGATCGCCGAACGGCTTGATCAGAGCGGGCCCACGGTCAGCCAGACCGTGTCGCGCATGGAGCGCGACGGGCTGCTGCACGTGGCCGGCGACCGCCATCTCGAGCTGACCGACAAGGGCCGCGCTTTGGCCATCTCGGTGATGCGCAAGCACCGGCTCGCTGAGCGGCTGCTGGTCGATGTCATCGGATTGCCGTGGGAAGAAGTGCACGCCGAGGCTTGCCGGTGGGAGCACGTGATGAGCGAAGACGTCGAGCGTCGGCTGGTGCAAGTCCTCGATAACCCGACGACTTCGCCATTCGGCAACCCGATTCCGGGGCTGTTGGATTTGGGTGTCGGGCCGGGATTCGGCGACGAGGAGCCCAATCTGGTGCGGTTGACGGAGTTGCCGGCCGGATCACCCGTCGCAGTGGTCGTGCGTCAGCTCACCGAACACGTGCAGGGCGACATTGACCTGATTACTCGTCTCAAGGACGCAGGCGTCGTTCCGAACGCCCGAGTCACCGTCGAAACCAACCCCGCAGGCGGCGTGACGATCGTGATACCGGGTCACGAGAACGTGAGCCTGCCGCATGAGATGGCTCACGCCGTCAAGGTCGAAAAGGTCTAGCCGCCCGCATCTCAGACGGCTCGTCGGCGGAATGCCCGACGAGGCGGCAGGCGCACGCCGAGCCGCTCGGCCAGCCGGTATCCGGTAACAGCCAGTTCGCGGATGTGCTCAGGCCGTAGGCCCGACTGCAGGGCCGTGTCGAGCATGGCGGCCATCCGGTGGCCGGGTTGGCAGCGGAGCGCGGCCTCCAGCGACACCCCCGCCAATGGGCCGTCGCCGCGGACATAGGCGCTGAACGCGACCAGCACCAGCGCCTCCACCCGCCACGGCGTGGGCAGGCTGCGCGACAGCAGCGCCCACAACGATTCGGCCTCCCCCGCGCTCTGCCCGACCGCCAGGGCATACAGCGTGTCACGCACCTCCACATCGCCCAGCGCGCACGCCAGGGCGGCCAGTTCCGCATCGGAGAGCTGTTCTCCCTCGCCAACGCGGGCGGCGGCGGCCATGGCGGCCTCGACGTCGCGGCGGACGCAGGCAGCAGGATCGGCCCGGTGTGCGGCGTCGCGCAAGGCGGCATGGTCGTCGATCAGGCCGGCCAGCGCCGCGCTTCGGGCCCGCTCATCGACCGCGATGACCGCCTGCAGGTCGGCGCGCCGCGCATACAGCCGACGGCCGTCGAGCACTGCCGCCACCGCCAGCGGCGACGCGGCCGGGTCGTCGATGACACCGCCCGCACCGCAGCCGTCCACGCAGTGCCAGCGACCCCCGGCGGCAACCCGGTCCACCACGTGTGCGGCCCACATCACGATGTCGCGCTGCGACAACTCCTCGGTGAGCGTCGCGCACAGGTCGCGGTAATCCTCGTTGCACATCGGGCAGCCGGCGCCGTCGGCGTCGACGATGACCGCGATGGCTGCCTCGGGGCCGGCGGCAGAGGCGACCTCGGCCAGCGGCCCGATCCGGTCAGCCAGCGCCTCGGAGAGGTCGACCCGCATCACCGAGCCCAGTTCGCCGTCGTCGATCGATATCAGCACCAGCGATTTCTCCGGCACGAAGCCCAGCACGGCCGGGAGCGCGGCGATCACCGCGCCGGGGCGATTCAGTTCGAAGTCAGGTCGCTGTTTGGTCATGGCGCCCACGCTGGCAATCAGCACCGTCAAACGACGGCGGAGTGGACGGGTCCGCGCGTGCGCTGTGGACAAACTCAAATCTGGGGACAACACGTGAACGGATTGTTCACATGTATGTCGCCTGGCTCGGCGTGCGCACGGCCCAGAACCGGCGTAGATGTTTTCCTCATGGGTTCGCAGCTGGAATACGACATGGTCGTCATCGGTTCAGGTCCCGGCGGGCAGAAGGCCGCCATCGCGGCGGCCAAGCTGGGCAAATCGGTCGCGGTCGTCGAGCAGCGGCAGATGCTGGGCGGGGTCTGCGTCAACACCGGCACCATCCCGTCGAAGACGTTGCGCGAGGCGGTCCTCTACCTGACCGGGATGAACCAGCGCGAGCTCTACGGCGCGAGCTATCGGGTCAAGGACAAGATCACACCGGCCGACCTGCTGTCGCGAACCAGCCACGTCATCGGCAAACAAGCGGAAACGGTGCGCAACCAGCTGATGCGCAACCGGGTCGATCTCATTCCCGGACAGGGCCGGTTCCGCGATGAGCACACCCTGCTGGTCGAAGACCATTCCCGCGGTGAACGCACCACGGTCAGCGGCGAATACATCGTCATCGCGACCGGCACCAAACCGGCCCGCCCCGAGGGGGTGGAGTTCGACGAGCAGCGCGTGCTGGACTCCGACGGCATCCTCGACCTCAAATCGATCCCGGCCTCGATGGTCGTGGTCGGCGCAGGCGTGATCGGCGTCGAGTACGCGTCGATGTTCGCCGCGCTGGGCACCAAGGTCACCATCGTCGAGAAGCGGCAGGACATGCTGGACTTCTGCGACCCCGAGATCATCGAGGCGCTGCGCTTCCACCTGCGCGACCTCGCGGTCACGTTCCGCTTCGGCGAAGAAGTCACCACCGTCCAGGTCGGCGGGCAAGGCACCGTCACCAGCCTCGCCAGCGGCAAGAAGATCCCTGCGGAAACGGTGATGTATTCGGCGGGGCGCCAGGGCCAAACCGAGCATCTCGATCTCGAGAACGCGGGCCTGGAAGCCGACAACCGCGGACGGATCTTCGTCGACGCGGACTTCCGGACCAAGGTCGATCACATCTACGCCGTCGGGGACGTCATCGGCTTCCCCGCTCTGGCCTCGACCTCGATGGATCAGGGCCGGGTGGCCGCCTGCCAAGCGCTTGGCGAGCCGGTGCACGGGCTGACCGCGCTGCAGCCAATCGGCATCTACTCGATCCCGGAGATCTCCTACGTCGGCGCCACCGAGGTGGAGCTCACCAAGGACGCAGTGCCCTATGAGGTGGGTGTTTCCCGCTATCGCGAACTGGCCCGCGGCCAGATCGCCGGCGACTCCTACGGCATGCTCAAGCTACTGGTCTCCACCGAGGACTTGAAGCTGCTCGGAGTGCACATCTTCGGCAGCAACGCCACCGAGATGGTGCACATCGGTCAGGCGGTGATGGGCTGCCAGGGCACCGTCGAATACCTGGTCGATGCGGTGTTCAACTACCCGACGTTCTCCGAGGCCTACAAGGTCGCCGCGCTGGACGTGATGAACAAGGTGCGCGCACTCAGCCAATTCGATTGCTGAAGCCTTAACACTGGCCGTCTAAACCAGCCGGCGGCACGTCACCCGGGCCCGCGGCCTCGGCGCGCGCCAAAAGGTCGGTGATGTGCTGGTCGAACGGTGAGGTGAAGGACAGATTGTCTGCGCAGCCGCCGCCATGCAGGCCGCCGATCACCCCGGTGACCGTCGAGCCGCTGATCCAGGGCGCGCCGCTGGTGCCATCGGCCAGGCCCCCGCACGGCAGCTCCGGATAGCCGTCGTCGCTCATTCCGGTGCTGACCTGGCAGCCGACCGGCATGCCGCCGACGCCGGCAGGGTAGGCGACCACGTTGATCCGGCTGCCTTTCGGCGGTGCAGGACCGAGCGAGAGCGCCGAACCGGCCACTGCTTCGACCGATGCGCCGTCGGCGCGGCTGACCCGGGCGATCGCATAGTCGGCCCGCCAATCCTTTGCGGCTACCCACCGCGGATCCAGGTACACGGTGTCGAGCGTCCAGAAATCGCCCGGCGCGGCCTGGCCGGCGAAACCCGGAACAAAGGTCGCCTGGCCACCGGCCAGGCAATGCGCGGCGGTCAGCACCAGATCGCCTGCCGCCGAGTGCAACACCGAGCCGGTGCACGCGTGCAGGTCGACGCCGCCGAGGAAAATCGCGCCCACCCGCGGATCGGGCTTCACCGGCGCGGCGACGACCTGGTTGGCGGTGCTGACGACGTGGTCCGCGGCTTGCGGGGGTTTGCTGGTGACCGGTGCAGCAGGTGGCTGGTGCCCGCAGCCCACCAGTAACGAGGCCAGGCCGACGGTTGAGCCCACCGCTGCTGCCAGAATGCGCATCGCTGTCGATCATGCCCGATCAGACGACGCGGAGCTGCGCCCTCGCGCCAAATTCGGCGCTCCGCGAAACGGGTAACCGGGTGGAATGCGGTCGGAAGCGCCCGCGTTTTGCAACACAAAGGCAGGCGGGTTGGTATCCGCGGGCAGTCGAATGAGAGACACTATCTGACACGGGTGCGGCACACCGCGCCGTGCGAGGAGGCAAGAGCGATGGGCGATACACCCGACAGGGAGCAGCCCTACCAGCCCGAGCAGAACGGCGTGTACGAGCTCGAGTTCCCGGCGCCGCAGTTGTCGTCGTCGGATGGCCGTGGCCCGGTCTTGGTGCACGCTTTGGAAGGCTTTTCCGACGCCGGTCATGCGATCCGGCTGGCCGCCGGCCACCTCAAGGACACGTTGGACACCGAACTGGTGGCCTCGTTCGCGATCGACGACCTGCTCGACTATCGGTCGCGCCGGCCACTGATGACGTTCAAGACCGACCACTTCACCCACTACGACGACCCAGAGCTCAGCCTCTACGCCATGCATGACAGTGTCGGCACGCCGTTTTTGCTGCTGGCCGGCATGGAGCCGGACTTGAGGTGGGAGCGGTTCATCACCGCGGTGCGGTTGTTGGCCGAGCGTCTGGGTGTGCGACAGACCATCGGCCTGGGCACGATCCCGATGGCCGTTCCTCACACGCGGCCGGTGACGTTGACGGCCCACTCCAACAACCGCGAGCTGATCGCCGACTTCACGCCGTGGATCTCCGAGGTCCAGGTGCCCGGGAGCGCATCGAACCTGCTGGAATACCGGATGGCTCAGCACGGTCACGAGGTGGTCGGCTTCACCGTGCATGTCCCGCACTACTTGGCGCAGACGGACTATCCGGCCGCGGCCCAGGCATTGCTGGAGCAAGTCGCCAAAACCGGTTCGCTGCAGCTGCCGCTGCGGGCGTTGGGAGAGGCGGCGGTCGAGATCGCGGCCAAGGTCGACGAGCAGGTTGAGGCGAGCTCGGAGGTCGCTCAAGTGGTGGCTGCGCTGGAGCGACAGTACGATGCCTTCATTGCCGCTCAGGAGAACAGGTCGCTGCTGACGCGGGATGAGGATCTGCCTAGCGGCGACGAGCTCGGCGCGGAGTTCGAGCGATTCCTCGCACAGCAGGCCGAGAAGAAGTTCGACGACGACGATCCGACCTGACCGCCCCTCCCGGGCCCGACAGCGAGGTTGGCGACATGGCCCAGCGGAAGCCCAATCTGCGCTCGGTGCGAGAGGTCACGCCACAACTGCAATTCCGGACGGTCCACGGGTATCGCCGGGCGTTCCGAATCGCCGGTACGGGTCCGGTGATCCTGTTGATTCACGGGATCGGTGACAACTCCACAACGTGGGAGACCGTGCAAGCCAAGCTCGCGCAGCGGTTCACGGTCATCGCCGTCGACCTGCTGGGCCACGGGCAGTCGGATAAGCCACGCGCGGACTACTCAATCGCGGCGTACGCCAACGGAATGCGCGACTTGCTTTCCGTCCTCGACATCGAGCGGGTCACCGTCGTCGGCCACTCACTTGGAGGCGGGGTGGCGATGCAATTCGCCTACCAATTCCCGCAACTGGTAGAACGGCTGGTCCTGGTCGGGGCCGGCGGCGTCACCAAGGACGTCAATGTTGTGCTGCGGCTGGCTTCATTGCCGATGGGCGCCGAGGCGCTGGCGTTGCTGCGGCTGCCGTTGGTGTTGCCGGCCTTGCAAGTTGTCGGGCGCGCGGCGGGCATGTTGCTGGGATCAACCGGACTGGGTCACGACCTGCCGGACGTGCTGCGGGTGCTGGCCGACCTGCCGGAGCCGATGGCCTCGGCGGCGTTCACCCGGACACTGCGGGCGGTCGTCGACTGGCGCGGTCAGAGTGTCACCATGCTGGATCGATGTTATTTGACGCAGTCCGTTCCGGTGCAAATCATTTGGGGCACAGACGATGTGGTGGTGCCTGTCAGTCACGCCCGGATGGCGCACGCCGCGATGCCGGGTTCCCAATTGGAGATTTTCGAGCGCTCCGGACATTTTCCGTTCCATGACGATCCCGACCGTTTCATCGAGGTCGTCCAGCGCTTCATTGAAACCACCGAGCCCGCCGAGTATGACCAGGCCGCCCTGCGCGAGCTGCTCCGCAGCGGCGGCGGCGCGCAAACCGTCTCGGGATCGGTGGCCACCCGGGCAGCCGTGTTGGAGGCCATGGGTTCCGACGAGCGCAGCGCCACCTGACCAGCTCCCAAAGGCGACACCGTATGGTCGGCCTATGGGCTTCGACGTCACGGTGTTGCGGGTGTTCACCGACTCAGCAGGAAATTTTGGCAATCCGCTGGGCGTCGTCGACGCCAGCACCGTCGACATCCAGTGGCACCAGCGTATAGCGACCCAATTAGGTTACAGCGAAACGGTTTTCATTGATCTGCCGAGCGCCGGATCCACCAGCGCGCATGCTCGTATCTACACCCCGCTCACCGAACTGCCGTTTGCCGGGCACCCGACGGTCGGGGCCTCCTGGTGGTTACGTGCCAGGGGTACACCGATCCGCACCCTGCAGGTGCCGGCCGGCATTGTGCAGGTGAGCTACGACGACGACGTGACGACCATCAGCGCCCGCTCGGAATGGGCCCCCGAGTTGGCCATTCACGATCTCGAATCGCTCGACGAGCTCACAGCCGCCGACCCGGCCGACTATCCCGACGATGTGTCGCACTACCTGTGGGCATGGAGCGACGAGTCCGCCGGAGCGCTGCGCTCGCGGGTTTTCTGCGGGAACCTGGGTGTGCCGGAGGACGAAGCGACGGGCTCTGCGGCCGTGCGAATGACCGAATACCTCAGCCGCGACTTGACCATCGCGCAGGGCAAGGGATCGATGATCCAAACCACCTGGAGCCCGTACGGCTGGGTCCAGGTGGCCGGTCGGGTCGTCGACGACGGCGTCACGCACTTCGTCTGAATCGTCCCGCGTGGTGTTATAGCGCCAGCTGGGCGACGCGGATCAGCAGCTGACCCTCGAGCCCTGCGGCGCGGTGGACACCGATCTCCGCTACTTCCGGAGACGTCACTATCGCGGCAAATGCTGCGGCTGAAGGGTATTCGACCAGCACGCAGGTGTCCCACAGATCCGCGACATCGCCGATCACCAACGACGCGATGTCACCGCCGAACAACACCTTTCCGCCTCCCGCGTCGATGACTTTTTGCATCGGGCCGGCGTAGAGATCGTAGGCTTGGCGCCCGGTCAGCTCAGTGGGGCGTCCGTCGGCATAGACCGCCTTTGCCCGGAACTTGAGCAGGTTGAGCATCACAACGGGACGGCCGGAGTCGTCCGCCATCAATGCTTCGACGCTGGAATGCGTTGGGTAGACCGCATTTTCGACGTCCACGTTGTCGTCTCCTCACTTTGGAGCTCTGGGGCTCAGTTTTTGCGATGCAACAGCGCGGCGAGGTGGTCTTGCAGCGGTTGTCCAACCGCACCCATCTGCAGCGAATACGACAGCTCGTCGCCGTCGACTCGGAACCGGCGGCCAAGCGCAGTCACCTCTTTGGCGGTTGGGGTCATACCGATCGTCGAGGCGGTCATGTCAAGCTCGATCGTCATGCCGTCGGCAGTGTAGGTACCCACCTCGATTTCGGTGATGCCGCTCGGGTGTGCGAGCACCAGTTCAACGTGACCGGGTCGCGGTACGCGAAGATATCCCGTCTCGGCATGCAGCGGCTTCCCGTCTGTCGCGGCCCTGGTTTTTTGCCCGTAGACCAAAAACGGCTTGCCCACATGGGAAAACGCGACTTCCTCGAGATAGTCGAACGGCTCGATTGTCGGGTACTTGCCAGAACCACGTCCCTGCCATGTACCGAGCAACGGAGCGAGCGCTTGCAGGTCGGGATGCAGGTCAGGCGCCATCCGGCCAGCTTAGTCCGGTGACGATGCGGGCCAGAATGGCCGTTGAGGCGCCGGACCGACGCGTCAGGCAGTGTGTACGTCCGACGTGCGGACATGCTCCGGACGGAAGCCCCGACCGACAATGATCGGCGGAATGGACTGCAGCGGACCGAACCCGACGAACTTCGGGATCTGGATCGGCGACAGGTCACCGGTCAAATTTGGCTGGATCGCTCTGTCCTGGATGAACACTTGGCCGGCCTGGATGATCCGCGCCGATGCCTCGCGCCGGCGCTGCACCTTAATGAGGTCGGCATTTGTCAACCGACCTTCGCGCAGCGGAGCACAGAGGATGTTGGCCGCGGCCACCGCGTCAGCGACCGCCAGGTTGATACCGACGCCACCGGCCGGCGACATGGCGTGCGCGGCATCGCCAATGCACAAAAGGCCCGTACGCCACCATGTTTTGAGCCGATCCACCCGCACATCGAGTTGGCTGGTGTCATCCCAGGAGTGCAAATCATCAACGTGTTCGCGCAACTTCGGCTGCGCGGACACCAGCCGCTCTTTGAACGCCTCCAGCGAGCCGTCTCGCGGATTCTGTCCCTTCGGCATGACATGCGCGACCTGCCAATAGTCACCCCGGTAGATCATGGCCATCATCAGGCCCTTACGGATTATTGCGTAGAGCTCTTGAGGGTCGCCCGGACGCCACTTCAGTCGGAACCACAAGACGTCTATCGGGGAGGCCGCGCTGGCGATCTCCAGACCCGCCGCTGCCCGCACCGCCGAGGCCCGCCCGTCGGCGCCAACCACCAGCTCGGCACGGACCTCCAGCTCCGGCGTGCGCACGCCGACGACCCGATCCCCGTCGAAGATCAAGTCTTTGACCTCCGCGTTGCGGATCAAGGTGAATTCCGGGTAGGCACTTGCCTTTTCAGCGAGGAAGTCCAGGAAGTCCCATTGCGGCATCAACGCGATGTAGGGCTGTTTGAAGCCGAGCCATTTGAGCGCGCTGAAGTTACCGAAAGTGCGAAGGGAGCCGTCGGTGTCAAAGGCGACTCGGGTGATTTTGGTGTGCGGCAAACGCAGCAACTCATCGATGAATCCCAGCTCGTCCATGATCCGCAAGGTGGTCGGATGCACGGTGTCGCCGCGGAAGTCGCGCAAAAAGTCATTGTGCTTTTCCAGGACAACGACCTGGATTCCGGCGCGGGCCAGCAGCAGAGCGTGAACCAGGCCCGCTGGACCTCCGCCGGCAACACAGACCTGGGTTCGCAGAACTCGGGTCACGCCCCGACACTACCGGCAGCCGTCGGCTCACTAAAGGGGCGAGGACCGACCGGTCAACCGGGAGCGGACACCTTGCGGTGAGCGCGCAGCGCCTGGATCTCGCGCTCGAAATCGTCTGCAGACGAAAAGGACCGGTACACCGAGGCGAATCGCAGATAGGCCACCTCGTCGAGTTCTCGCAGCGGACCGAGGATCGCCAGCCCGACCTCGTGGCTGGGGACTTCCGGTGAGCCGCTGGCCCTTACCGCATCTTCGACCTGCTGGGCCAGTAGGTTCAGCGCATCGTCGTCGACCTGGCGGCCCTGACAGGCCCGACGCACACCGCTGATCACCTTCTCGCGGCTGAACGGTTCGGTGACGCCGCTGCGCTTGACGACTGCTAGCACCGCGGTCTCCACAGTGGTGAATCGCCGCCCGCACTCAGGGCATGACCTGCGGCGTCGGATGGCCTGACCTTCGTCGGTCTCCCGGGAGTCAACCACCCGCGAATCGGGATGGCGACAGAACGGACAGTGCATGACCGCTCCTTCGCCGCGCCGACAACGGGATGTCTGAGACCACCCCGAGCGTACCTGCGCGGTCCCCGCGGGCCTAGCGTCATCGGAGGTCGCGCCCGGTATCCGCGGCCGTCACGGCATTTTCGACGACCATTGAGCCACGCGGGTTTCGGCGCTGCACGGCGGAACCCTCAGCCCACCGGTGCGATCAGCGTCGAACCGGCGGTCACCGTGGCGGAGTCGAGATCGTTGAGTTCGCGGATGCGCGCGGCGACCTGACCGGTCGGCGCGTCGGGTGCCACCCGGGCCGCCAAGTGCTGCAGAGTCTCCCCGGGTTCGACCCGCACTACGGCGAGCCGGTCGGGAATGTGAGCCGCCTTCTGGTCGGAGTCACCGCGCAGCATGTCTCCGAAGTGCGCCACCAGCCCGAGCCACACGGTGATCAGCGCGGCGAGCATTGCCAGCGCCACGGTGGTCGCCGGCGTGATCGGACGTGGCCGATGCGGCGCCGTCGACATCAACACTCCGGTGCCGCGGTGACGCGGGGGCGCCGCGACCGGCCTCGACGGCTGCGGACCCCGGGATCCGGGCCGGCCACGGTGGCCTGCGGGACGCACCCGGACCGGCCGACAGCGGATCGGCGCGCTGGGCGAGATCGTCTCGATGGGCATCATGTGCGTTCCTCCAGTCGGCTAGGTCGATCACTTGTTCGAAGCATAATCGATAATGTGTTCGAATTCCGAACATGTGATCGAACTGTTGCACACACAGCAGACGATAGGGCGGCCCACCGACAACTTTTCGCGCCGCGGCGAGGGTAGAAATCCGACACGCCTCGAACACATGTTTGATATCGATGCCGGATGCGGCTACATTCGTCCGTATGAGCGACAGCGATACACCGGGCGGCGACCCCGAGCGCAGTGCGCGATCTGGGGATTCGGGGCTCACGCAGCGGCAGCGCACGATCCTGGACGTCATCCGGGCTTCGGTCACCAGTCGCGGATATCCCCCGAGCATCCGGGAAATCGGCGATGCGGTCGGTCTGACGTCGACGTCCTCGGTGGCTCACCAATTGCGCACGCTCGAGCGCAAGGGCTATATCCGCCGTGACGCCAACCGCCCGCGGGCGGTCGATGTTCGCGGCGCCGACGACACCGCGCGGCCGCCGGTTCTCACCGACGTCTTGGGCTCGGACGCGCTGCCCGAACCGACCTTCGTTCCCGTTTTGGGACGTATTGCGGCCGGCGGCCCGATCCTTGCCGAGGAAGCCGTCGAAGACGTTTTTCCGCTGCCGCGAGAACTCGTCGGCGAGGGCGCGCTGTTCCTGCTCAAGGTGGTCGGTGACTCGATGGTCGACGCCGCGATCTGCGACGGTGACTGGGTCGTGGTCCGTCAGCAGAACGTGGCTGACAACGGCGACATCGTGGCGGCGATGATCGACGGGGAGGCCACCGTCAAGACCTTCAAGCGCACCGGTGGCCAGGTTTGGCTGATGCCGCACAACCCGGCCTTCGATCCCATCCCGGGCAACGACGCCGCCGTACTCGGCAAAGTCGTCACGGTGATCCGCAAGATCTAGCTGCTGCGGCCCGGTCGGCTAGTCGGCCTTGGTGAACCCGTTCGCTTGCGCGATTTCTTCGGTGGCGAACCAAATTTCGGCGAGCGTGTCTTCATATAGCTCACTGTCGGGCATGTAGTAGACGCCGAAGCTGGCGTTGGCCTTGACGGGGTATCCTTCCGGCACCTGGTAGGGGTCATCCATCGGAAGGTGAATCGCCAACTGGCCGGCCGCAATTGGCGCAGCCGCAGCGAAGTGGGTGGTGTCTTCCTCGATGTCCGCTGCTGCGTGTCGTCCGCCTTGGACTTCGCTCAGTATTGGGATCCCCGTCGGCGCCGTGTCCACTGCGTCGGGATCCTCGTCAAGGTGCTCATCGAAGTGTTCGTCAAAGCGCTCGTCAAGGTGCTCGTCGAAGTGCTCGTCCAGATCTTCGTCCAACTCGGAGAACTCTGCGGGACTTGCGATTTCGCGGGACGTCGGCTCGTCGACCAAGTCGGCGTGCCCTGGCGGCATCCAGCCGCTGGCCGACTGACTGGGCAGGCGGACGGTTCGCGGACGCAGTGCCGCCCGGTAGCCGTCGGACAAGCTCGACGACGCGAGATCACTGTCGGCCTCCGGCGACCAGCGGGAAACAGACCCCGTCACGGGCTCGTCGCCGAGTTCGATGGCCTTGCGGTCACGTCCGGCACGGCGTCGACGCCACCCCCACCCCACCAGTCCGGCGATCCCGACCAGGAGCAGCAGCGCCGGGACGCCGACCGGTAGCAACCACCGACGCCAGTTCACCGCGCTGAGCCCGCCGCCGCTCGACGTCGCACCAGCCGGTGACTTCTGCCCCGGCACCTGCAGGCCGGACAGTGACGATGCCAAGTTCGCCGGCTGGGTGCTGAACGTGTTCTTCGCCTGGTTCCAGGAGATCTGGCCACCGGTGAACTTCTGCGTGAGCACGTCCTTGTTCGCCGTCTGATCGCTCAGGGGCGCGCCCAGCTTGCCGGCGGCTCCCCCGAGTTTGTCCCACGCCGCTTTGATCGCGCCGCGGATCACAAATGCGCCGTGCTCGGGCGTCCAGAAGATCACCGGCTTGTCGGCGGCGGCAAACGCGCCCACCCGGCTGGCCGACTTGAGACCGCCGTCGGCCTCATTGGCGATCGGGAAGCCGAGGCTGCCGCCCGGGCCGCCCAGCGCCTCGTACCTCGTCAAAATGTCGCTCTCGACGGCGTTGGCGCCGCTGGCCGGGCTGAAGAAGATCTTGCCGCCGGCGAAGTTTTGGGCCAACCCGTCGCCGCCCACGGGATACTGATCGCCCTGTTTGGCACCCAGCGCGCCGGAGGGGCCGCCGGCCGCGCGCCACGCCATGTTGATGGCCGCGGTCGGATCGATGGGCACTTGCAGGTCGGTGAGCTGGCTCGCCAGGTTGGGTGGGACGGTGGTGAAGGCTTTGGTCAGCCGGTTCCATGACACCCGGCCGGTGCTGAATGCCTGGGTCGCGACTTCCCCGTCGTAGGTTTCGTCGCCGACCGGGACGCCGAGCACACCACCGGAGCTGCCCAGTTTGTCCCACGCGGCGTTGATCGCCCCGCGCACGACGAACGCTCCGTGGTCGGGCGTCCAGAAGATCACCGGCTTGTCGCTGGCCGAGAAGGTGCTGACCCGGCTGTCGGGTCCCGCCAGCCCCGGTACTTCGTTGATGGTCGGGAAACCCAGGTCGCTGGCGGCCGGGCCGCCGAGAGCCTCGTATTTGTCCAGGACCGCGCCCGACATCGACCTGGGGCCGGTGGCTGGAGTGAAGAACATCTTGCCGTGCACGAAGTCCTGGGCGAATCCCGGCCCGGCCACGTAGCACTCACCCTGCTTGGCGCCCAGATCCGAATGGTCCCCGCCGGCGTCCTTCCACGCTGCGGTGATCGCATTGTCGGCATCGCCCAGCGGGGATGCCGCCGCGACAGGTGCCAACAGCGCCGTGCACAGCCCAAAGGCTGTCGCCAGCGCCACCGCACGCCCTACGAACGTGCCAGATCGACCTTGCTGCCCTGCCATCACACCTCCCGGCGGCCGCCCCACCAGTTGCAACCGCCCGGCGGGCCGGCACAACAGTGGTCCGGCCGACGGCAATTGCGATGTCATATCGAAGACCCTACGGAAGGGATATCACGTCGACGCCGAAATGATCTTCACATCGTTGCTGGGTGTCGCATTCTGCTCCTGCAATTTTGCGTCACCGCGCCCGATGCCGGGGTGGCTTCCGGACCGGTCTGGTCCGTGATCGCCGGGCTCGTCCTGGTCGACGACCTGTTCAGCGTCCGCACGCCACACGCCGACGTTGCGCGAAGCGGCGGTGTGGGCGGCCTTTTACCGGAATTGCGATCGCGTTCGGCATTGGCATCTGGGCTTTCGGCGGGACATCCATGAGCGTCGAATACTTCGCTTGTTATGTCAGCAACGAATCTTTCTGTTCATCGTGAGTAGTTTCGCTGTGCCGCGGATCGCCGCGCAGAAAGTGCTGTTATTCGGCATCTCTTGGCGCTGTCGATGCGCAGCGGATTCGTTTTTTGGCGCCGCGTTGATCGCGGTCTTCCAGCCCATCGTTGCGCACGACGCTCAGGCTCAGCTAGAGGCCGAGGCTACGGCCGATCGCCTCGGCTAGACGCCGAGGCTACGGCCGATGATTTCCTTCATGATTTCGGTGGTGCCGCCGTAGATCGTCTGAACCCGCGCGTCGAGATAGGCCCGCGCAATTGGGTATTCGCGCATGTAGCCGTAGCCCCCGTGTAACTGCAGGCAGCGATCGATCAGGTACACCTGCTTCTCGGTGGAATACCACTTAGCCATCGCGGCCTGCTCGGCGGACAGTTTCTCGTCGAGGTGCAGGCGGATGTACTCGTCGACCATGATGCGGACCGCGGTGGCCTCGGTCGCCAATTCGGCCAGCAGGAACCGGCTGTTCTGGAAACTGCCGATCGACCGGCCAAAAGCCTTGCGCTCCTTGGTGTATTGCAGGGTCTGCTCCAGCACCGTCTCCATCGCGGTGGCGGCCATGATCGCGATGGAAATCCGTTCCTGCGGCAGGTTTTGCATCAAGTAGATGAAGCCCAGACCCTCTTCGCCGAGTAGATTCTCGGCGGGAACTTTGACGTCGGTGAACGACAGCTCAGCGGTGTCCTGGGCGTCCAACCCGATCTTGTCGAGGTGCCGGCCGCGCTCGAAACCCTCCATGCCACGTTCGACGGCCAGCAGCGAGAAGCCTTGCGCGCCTTTGTCCGGATCAGTCTGGGCAACCACGATCACCAGGTCGGAGTTGATGCCGTTGGTGATGAACGTCTTCGATCCGTTGAGCACATAGTGGTCGCCCTGCTTGACCGCGCGGGTCTTGATGCCCTGCAAGTCGCTGCCGGTGCCCGGCTCGGTCATGGCGATCGCGGTGATCAGCTCGCCGGTGCAGAACTTCGGCAGCCACCGCTCTTTTTGCTCGTCGTTGGCCAACCGCAGCAGATAGGGCGCCACCACATCGTTGTGCAGCCCGAACCCGATGCCGCTGTAGCGGCCCGCGGTGGTCTCCTCGGTGATGATCGTGTTGTAGCGGAAGTCAGGATCGCCGCCGCCGCCGTACTGCTCGGGAACCGCCATACCCAGGAAGCCCTGTTTGCCGGCCTCCAACCACACCCCGCGGTCGACGATCTTCGCCTTCTCCCATTCGTCGTGGTAGGGGGCGACGTGGCGGTCCAGAAACGCCCGGTAGGACTCGCGGAACAAGGCATGCTCGGGTTCGAACAGCGTGCGTTGATATTTGACGGCGCTACCCATGGCTGACCTCCGGCGCAGTGGGGACTCTGCCGCTCAAGATATACCAACTACCAACCGGATGGTTGGGCGGCCCGAGGTGCCTACCCGGGCTTACAGTCAGCGAGGTGGACGAAACGATTCTGGTGGAAGAACGCGGGCAGCTGCTCGAATTCTCCTACACCGACATGCTGTGCTACGCCGGGCCGTACTCGCCGGCGGGCGTGGCCAGTGCCTTGAAGGCGATGCAGCGGGCATTCGCGGCATTGTCCCCGAACCAACCGCCGCAGCGACGCTCGATCGTCATTCGCACCGCCTTTCAGGGGCCGGGGGCACGCGACGGCTTCGAAGCGGTCACCCGAGCGGTGACCGACGGCCGCTACACGGTCGATCTGGCCCTGGCGCGACCCGACCGCGGCCGGCTGCTGCAAAGTTTCGTCTTCCAGGTCAGCATCGCCGGCCGCACGGCGACTCTGCTTCTGCGCAAGGGCTACGTCACCGCGGCATTCATCGACCTTGCCGGCAAGTCCGACCGCACCCAAGCCGAAGAGGCGCATCTGGACCGGCTCAAAGCCGAACTGGCGCAACGACTGTTGGCCGCGGCCGCCGAAGACGTCTACGACCTCGCGGACTGAGTCCAACCGACCGCATCTTTCGACCGACTGAGCGGATACTGAGAAAGCCTGTGCTGTGGTTTAACTCACGATGAGGGTTGTCTACGGCAGTTTCAGGTCGCCGCGAACTGGCGCAGGCTGGCGGCCAGCGCCACCGGCACCCGCGCACGGATTCGGGTGCCGTCGTTGGTGTGCTCGGTCTGCTGCACCCGGCCGTCGGCGTGCACGCGAGACACCAAATCACCACGGTTATAAGGGATTACGACGTCGACCGCGGTGTCCGTCGGGGCCGCCAGCTCGGCCATCCGCCGGCGCAGCGCGTCGATACCATCCCCCGTGTGCGCCGAGACGAATACCGCCCCGGGCAGCGCGCGGCGCAGCTTGGCCAGCGCCAAATCGCTTGCGGCATCGACCTTGTTGACCACCAGCAGCTCCGGCGCCGGATCGCCGCGATGATCGGCGATCACTTCGGAGATCACTTGCCGCACCGCGCCGATCTGAGCCAGCGGGTTGACGTCGGAGCCGTCGACGACGTGCACCAGCAGGTCGGCGTCGACGACCTCTTCCAGCGTTGAGCGAAACGCCTCGACCAACTGGGTCGGCAGATGCCGCACGAAACCGACGGTGTCGCTGACCACGTACGCACGCCCATCGTCGAATTCGCCACGGCGAGTAGTGGGTTCCAGGGTGGCGAACAGTCCGTCCTGCACCAGCACCCCCGCGCCGGTCAACGCATTCAGCAGACTGGACTTGCCGGCGTTGGTGTAGCCGACGATCGCAATCGACGGCAGATCGCTGTCCAGTCGGCGGCTGCGCTGAGTGTCGCGGACCTGCTTCATCGCCTTGATGTCGCGGCGCAGCTTCGACATTCGCTCGCGGATGCGGCGACGATCGGTCTCGATCTTGGTCTCACCTGGACCACGCAGACCCACGCCGCCGCCGCTGCCGCCGGCACGGCCACCGGCCTGCCGCGACATCGATTCACCCCAACCGCGCAGCCGCGGCAACATGTACTCCATCTGCGCCAGCGTCACCTGGGCCTTGCCTTCGCGGCTGGTGGCGTGCTGGGCAAAGATGTCGAGGATCAGCGCCGTGCGGTCGATGACCTTGACCTTGACGGCCTTCTCCAGTGCGGTCAGCTGAGCCGGTGACAGCTCGCCGTCGCAGATGACGGTGTCGGCACCGGTGGCCAGCACGACCTCACGCAACTCCTGCGCCTTGCCCGAGCCGATGTAGGTCGAGGCATCCGGCTTACTGCGACGCTGGACCATGCCTTCGAGCACCTGCGAACCGGCAGTCTCGGCGAGTGCGGCCAGTTCGGCGAGGCTGGTATCGGCGTCGGCGGCGCTGCCCTCGGTCCACACGCCGACCAGCACGACCCGCTCGAGGCGCAGTTGCCGGTACTCGACCTCGGAGATGTCGGCGAGTTCGGTGGATAGCCCGGCGACGCGGCGCAACGCCGAACGGTCGTCGAGAGCAAGTTCACCCGTGCTGGGCGGCAATTGGTCAGGAAAATCTGGATACGTCATAGGTAATTAGATGGTGCACGCCAAAGCGGCTACATGCACGCGAATTAACGCTGCGCTGCCTGCCACCATTCCTCGCTGAGTTGCCCGTTAGCCACCAGCACCGACGGCCCACGCAGGTAGCTGGTCGCCTCGGTGATGGTGACGACGACATCGCCGCCCGGTATCCGCACGGTCAGCGTGCCGCTGGCCGCGCCGGCATAAGACAGTGCAGCCACCGCAGCGGCGACGGTTCCGGTGCCACACGAACGGGTTTCGCCGACGCCGCGCTCGTGCACCCGCATGCTGACCGAGCCGTCGGCCGGCGCGGTGACGACCTCGACGTTGACCCCCTCTGGGAACTGCGCCTTGTCGAACGTCACCGGCGCCGCGACGTCCAGCGCCGCCAGCGCCTCGATGGTCAATTCGGGATCCACACAGGCCAGGTGCGGATTGCCGACGTCGACGGCCAGCCCGTTGAAGGCGCGGCCACCAACGACCGCCTGCCCCTCGCCCAACGTGTTGGTCTTGCCCATGTCGACGCTGATGTCGGCGTTGGTCGCGTCGACGCGATGCAGCACGACGGGTCGCGGGCCGGCCAGTGACCCGACGACGAACTCGTCGCGGGATTCCAAACCGCTGGCACGCAGGTAGTGCGCGAATACCCGCGCGCCGTTGCCACACATCTGCGCCGTCGACCCGTCGGCGTTGCGGTAGTCCATGTACCAGTCGTCGACGGTCACACCGTCGGGAACCCGATCCAGCACCCCCGCGGCCAGCACCGCACCCGCCGTGGTGATTCGCAGTACCCCGTCGGCGCCGAGTCCACGACGCCGATCGCACAACGCAGCCACCACCGCGGGCGTCAGCGTCAGGGTGGCGTCCAGATCGGGCAGCAACACGAAGTCGTTCTGCGTGCCGTGACCCTTGGCAAATATCACCTGCTCAGGATACGTGGCGCCAGGCGCGCACCGCCGCGTCCGCATTGTCGGACGCGCTGGCATCGAGCCATTGGATCCGGTGGTCACGGCGAAACCACGACCGCTGGCGCCGCACATAGCGGCGGGTGCCGACGAACGTCGGTTCCCGCGCAGCGTCGCCGTTGCCGCCGGCGTCGAGGTCGGCGAGCACCTGCGAATAACCCAACGCCCGCGACGCGGTCACGCCGTCACGCAGCCCGCATCCGAGCAATCTGACCACTTCGTCGACCAGACCGTCATCGAACATCGTCTCGGTGCGTTCGGTCAGTCGCTGGTCGAGAAGCTCAGTATCACAATCCAATCCGACGATCACAGTGTCCCAGCGCGGTGTGCCGATCACGGGTGCCGACGCGGCGAACGGCTGACCGGTGAGTTCCACCACCTCCAACGCACGCACGATGCGCCGGCCGTCGGTCGGCAGGATCGACGCCGCGGCCACCGGGTCACGACCGGCCAGCTCGGCGTGCAAGCTCCCCACCCCGATCTCGGCAAGCCGCAACTCCCACTTGGCCCGCACCGCCGGGTCGGTCGTCGGAAACGACCAGTCGTCGAGCAGCGATTGGATATAGAGCATCGACCCGCCGACCAGGATCGGCACCCTCCCCCGAGCCGCGATCGCCTCGATGTCGGCGGCCGCGGCGCTCTGATAGCGGGCGACGGTCGCGGTCTCGGTGACGTCGAGAACATCGAGCTGGTGATGCGGGATGCCGCGGCGTTGCGTGACAGGCAGTTTCGCGGTGCCGATGTCCATCCCGCGGTAGAACTGCATCGCGTCGGCGTTCACGATTTCTCCGCCGAGCCGCTCTGCGACGTCGAGGGCCAGCTGCGACTTACCGGTGCCCGTCGGGCCGACGATCGCCAGCGGCCTCACGGTTGCCAAACGCCGGCGAAGTACCCGACGCCATAAGGCGCCGCCCGGTACAGCTCCTTGGCCGATCGCGGTGCCGGCTCGGCGAGGCCCGCGAGCACACCGAAGGCCACCCGCCCCACGACCTGCTCGGGCAGCCGGCTCAGCGCGGCCACGTCGCCGCTGCCCAGCGCGTCGTCCAGGGCAAGCTGAACATCGACGTCAGCGGGGTGATAACCACCCGGGGCGGCCGGGGTCAAGGTGTTGGCGCCGTCGGCGACCACCAACACACCCGTCGGCTCGGTCAATTGCTCGATCTCGGCGCGCAATTGCCTGCCTAGGGCCATCGCAGCGTCAGCATCGTGGTTTGCGGCGTAGACACGGACCTCGGCGCGAGCGTCTGGCTGAGCCTGATCCCGCATCCACCCGGCGATCAGCGCGCAGAGCGGCAGCTCGACCGGCTGACCGGTTGCCTGCTGCGAGAGCCGCACCACCACGTCGACACCGAAACCCGCAAACGTCCCCACGCTTTCCAGGCCGACCACGACGTCGGTGGTGGCCGCCACCCCGACGACCACCCAGCGTGGCGGCAGGGCCGCGACAGCGGCGATCATGGCCGCCCGCAGCTCGGCCACCTCGTCGGCCGCCGCCCCGGCGAGCTCGGGGACCAGCACCGGCGCAGACGGAATGATCGCGATGGTGCTCAACACGCCATCAAACTAACGTTCCGACGGCGAAAGGGGTTGCCCAATGGCCTTCAACCGCCCCGTGCCAAACTCCTCCATCGTCGCGGCCTCGCCGCGAGCCAGCGCCACGGTCGACACGATCATCACGATCACCGCCGCCAACAAGACCAACAATGTCTCCTCGTCGACACGCACGCTCTCCGAGAGCACGGTGATGGCCAAGATCCATCCCACCAACGGTTTCGCCAAGGTCATTGTCGGCAACGACGCCGTGAGGTCGCCGGCGCGAAAAGACGCCTGTTGAAACACCATGCCGGCCAGCGCGACGGCGAGCCAGGCATACAGTTCGGGCGCGCGCAGCAGCGCCCCCACGCCGTCTTCGCTCGCTTCGACAACACCCTTTGTCAGCACCGCGAACAGTGCCAGCGACGAGCCGGCCACCACTGCCAGCAACACCGCGGCTACGGCACCCGACCAGATTCGGGCGCCCAGCACGCAGAACACCAATGCCGGGCCCATCACAATGGCCACCACCGCCCAGGTTTCCAGCGGGGCGCGCTGCTGGTCGGACGTCGGATTGCCGACCATGACGATGACCGCCACCGCGGCCGCCAGCGCCGCCGCCCAGAACCATTCCCGAGCGGTTACCCGGTGATGGGTGATCCGCGCGTTGATCGGTAACGCGAACAGCAACACCGTCACCTGCAGCGCGGTCACCAACATCACCGACCCCAGGCTGAGCGCCGCGGCCTGCAGAGCGTAGTTGGCCACCGCGGCCAGCGCGCCCCACCACCACCGGGCGTCGCGCACCGACAGCAGGAACAGCTCCCACGCGCCGACCGGTTTGTCGACGATCTCGTGTGCAGAACGCTGCCGGATGACCGAGCCGATCGCCGATACCAGGGCGGCGCCCAAGGCCAGCACTGCGGCGATAACACTGGCACTCGCCACGGGCGACCTCCTCACCGACTCTCGAACCAACTGTTCCATGCACACGCTACTGAGTGCGGCATCGAAGGCCTCGGCGCGCCGCGCCACAGCAAATGCCAAACTAACGCTTAACAGAAAATGTCCGGCAAATAGCTAACGTTATGACGGCGCCCTCTGGGCAGCGATCACATCACGTCCGGCGCCGGCCGCGATGGTGGCAGCCTCGCCGCGGGCCAGCGCAATGGTCGAGACGACAACCACGACCGCGGCGGCGATCAGCACAAACGACTCGGGGGCGTCGACGCGCAACGTCTCGCCGAGCACCAGCACCCCGAGCAGCGACGCCACCACCGGCTTCGCCACGGTCACTGTCGGCAGCGAGGCGGTCAGCGCACCGGCACGGAACGACGACTGCTGAAAGATCATCCCCGCCAGCGCGGCCGGTATCAGAGCGTAGGCCTCGGGCGCCCGCAGCAATGCCCCGAAGCCGCCTTCGACCACCTCGACGGCACCCTTGGTCAGCACCGCGAACAGCGCCAGCGACGAGCCCGCCACCACCGCCAGCAGCACCGGCGCGGCCGGCCCGCCCGACCAGAGCCGCGCGCCGAGCACGCACAACACCAAGATCGGACCCAGCACTACGGCCACCGCCACCCAGGTCTGCAGCGAACCCCGGTCGTTGCCGGCGCTCGGGTCACCGACAGTGACCAGGACCGCCAATGCGGCAGCCAGCAGCACCGCCCACATCCACTCCGACCGGGTGACCCGGTGATGAGCCAGCCGCGCGTAGATCGGCAATGCGAACAGCAGCGACGTCACCTGCAGCGCCGTCACCAGCATCACCGAACCCAGCGCCAGCGCGCCCGCCTGCAGGCTGTAATTCGCGACCGCGCCGGCGGCGCCGAGCCACCACCGCCTGTCGCGCACCGACAACCGGAACAGCTCGAGGTGGCCAACCTGCTTATCGGTGATCTCCTGCGCCGACCGCTGGCGGACGACATCGCCGATAGCGGACGCCAGCGCGGCGCACAGCGCGATCAACGCGGCGAAATCCGCTTTCGACATGCCCGATCTCCTCGCCGACGGCCAGCCCGCAATCGGCTATCTACACCGCGCGTTTACCACCTGTTTCCATGGATACCCTATGGCGCTGGAGACGGGCAGCGGCGCAGGCACAGCGGCGGAAGCCCTGCGTCCCGGTCGGGGAATGCCGGCTGGCCGTCGCCGTCGGCGGTCATGGTGGCCGCTTCGCCGCGAGCCAGTGCCGTCGTCGCGACAATCACCGCGACCACCTCCACCACCAGCACAAACATCTGCGGGCCGGAAAGCCGCTGTTCACAGATGCCAAATGAAATATTGTTTCACGAACGAGGGGTAATTCCGGTTAACGGCACTACCCGAGTTGACGCAGGGGAAAACGGGCTGCAGTGCCAACTCGGAACGCACCGCCCAACAAGCTGCTTCAATACTCCTGGGGCACTCCTGGTGCCCGACGAATGCAGTCGACGGCGCCGCAATGCGCGGCAGGTGCGCGGCAGACAACCGCGCGAAGGGTTAGGTGACGGCACCCCATGACGCCTGAAGAAACACAGAACGAACCCCGGCCCATTCCACGGCCGGGACCGCGGCCCGGGCCCAAACCGTCATCGCGTCCTCACCCTCACCCAGTCGCCGGGCCGCTGCCCAATGACCCACATCGATTCGGACGCGTCGACGCCGACGGAACGGTATGGCTGATCACCGCCGCTGGCGAGCGGGTCATCGGATCCTGGCAGGCGGGCGACGCCGAAGCCGCGTTCGCCCATTTCGGTCGACGATTCGACGACTTGAGCACCGAAATCACGCTGATGGAAGAGCGCCTGGCCTCCGGCACCGGCGACGCGCGCAAGATCAAGGCGACCGCCGCCAGCCTGGCCGAGACGTTGCCGTCGGCACATGTGCTCGGGGATGTCGATGCGCTAGCCGCGCGGCTTACGGGCATCGGTGAGCGAGCCGAAGCTGCTGCTGCCGCCGATCGCTCCCGTCGCGACGAGCATCGCGCGGCCCAAACCGCCCGCAAGGAGGCACTGGCCGGCGAAGCCGAGGAGCTGGCCAACACCTCGACGCAATGGAAAGCTGCCGGCGATCGGTTGCGCGCGATCCTCGACGAATGGAAGACGATCAGCGGTTTGGACCGCAAAACCGACGACGCGCTGTGGAAGCGCTACTCGGCCGCGCGGGAAACCTTCAACCGGCGACGCGGATCCCATTTCGCCGAATTGGACCGCGAGCGGACGGGTGCCCGCGAGGCGAAGGAACGGCTCTGCGTACAGGCCGAAGAGCTCATCGATTCGACGGACTGGGGCGCGACTAGCGCCGCGTTCCGCAATTTGCTGACCGAGTGGAAGGCCGCCGGGCGTGCGGCCCGCGATGTCGACGACGCGCTGTGGCACCGCTTCAAGGCCGCTCAGGACACCTTCTTCAAGGCGCGTAATGGCGCAACCGCCGAACGAGACAACGAACTGCAGGCGAACGCCACGGCCAAAGAGGCGCTGCTGGCCGAGGCGGAAAAGCTCGACACGAGCAACCACGACGCCGCGAGGTCGGCGCTGCGGTCGATTTCCGACAAGTGGGACGCGATCGGCAAGGTGCCGCGGGAGCGGTCGGCCGAGCTCGAGCGCCGGCTGCGCGCAGTCGAGAAGAAGGTGCGTGACGCCGGCGAATCGGACTGGTCCGACCCTCAGGCGCAGGCCCGCGCCGAACAGTTCCAGGCGCGTGCCGAGCAGTTCGAACGCCAAGCCCAGAAGGCCGAGGCGGCAGGGCGCAGCAAGGAAGCCGAAGAGGCCAAGGCCAATGCCGAGCAGTGGCGACAATGGGCCGACGCCGCCGCGGATGCGCTGACCCGCAAGCCCTAGCTGGACCCGTTGCCGTTGTCGTCGGGCGCCTGGGTCTGCTCCGAATCGTCGAGAGTTTCAAGCAGCGTCCGGGACTGCTTGACCGCGGCCGCGCGACGACGCTGCTCCTCGGCGGCAAGTTGCACGATCGTGCGCGACCACACCACCCGCGCCCAGTGAAACGTCAACAGGATGATGGTGATCCAGGCCAACACCAGACCGACACCGGGTCCGGGATGACCGGCGGCAACGGTCTGCCGCGACCAAATGGCCAGCAACCCGGCAGCGCTGGCCACCGCCGAGCCCGCCAAGGCTACCCAGGCCAACGCCCAGCGTCGGGTCAACAACGCCAACATCGAGAAGCCGACGCCGAAAACCAGTGCCAGCCAGGCGAATACCCGTGACGGCAGCGCCACTGCCGCCGCCCCGGAACCATGAGTAGAAAACAGCACATCCCATCCGCGCACGTGACCGGTATGCGGCAAGATGAACGACGCAATCAGTACGAATATCAGGATGGCAACGACCAAAGCCCTTGCGCCCGGCTCGATTTCGCGGGCGATTCGCCGCTCTGCCGCTTCGATATCATCCCGGAAGGCGTCGAATTCGCCCTTGTTGCGCCCGCTTTCACTCATCGAGTGCACCCCAGCGGCTCCCCCGCTGCAGCCGGTTGCCCCACTCCGGGCATGCCGAGGTTTAATGGCCCGGCTCCTCCTCGGACTCGTCCCTCGTCCACATCGTCGCCAGGCGGACCGACGCCGCTGGGACGTTGCCCACAGGCGTGAGCATCACCGGCGCGGGTGCGGCGGTGGGTAATGACGTCGCCGTCGGCGATGAGGTGATGCGGCGCGGCGTCGGTGACGATCGTCGTGACGATGTCGCCCGGGCGCACCTGCTGACTGCCCGGCGTGAAATGCACCAGACGACCGTCTCGGGCGCGTCCGCTCATCCGCGCGGTGCGGCTGTCCTTGCGGCCCTCGCCGGTGGCCACTAGCAACTCGACTGTCCGTCCGACCTGGTCGCGGTTCTCCTCCAACGCGATCTGCTCCTGCAGCGCCACCAAGCGTTCATACCGTTCCTGCACGACGGCCTTGGGCAGCTGACCGTCCAGTTCGGCGGCGGGAGTGCCGGGGCGCTTTGAGTACTGGAAGGTGAACGCGCCGGAGAAGCGGGCCCGTCGAACGACGTCCAACGTCGCGGCGAAGTCCTCCTCGGTCTCGCCGGGGAAGCCGACGATCAGGTCGGTGGTGATCGCCGCGTGCGGCATCGCCGCCCGCACCCGCTCGATGATGCCGAGATAACGCTCGGCGCGATACGACCGCCGCATCGCACGCAACATCCGGTCGGACCCGGACTGCAGCGGCATGTGCAGGGCGGGGCAGACGTTCGGCGTCTGTGCCATCGCGTCGATGACGTCGTCGGTGAACTCGGCCGGATGCGGCGAGGTGAACCGCACCCGCTCCAATCCGTCGACGCGTCCGCATTCGGTCAGCAATTCGGCGAAGGCGCCACGGTTGCGGGGTAACCGCGGGTCGGCGAACGAGACCCCGTATGCGTTGACGTTTTGGCCCAGTAGCGTGATTTCCAGCACGCCGGCCTCCACCAGCGACCGCACCTCGGCGAGGATGTCGGCCGGGCTGCGGTCGACCTCCTTGCCCCGCAACGACGGCACGATGCAGAAGGTGCAGCTGTTGTTGCAGCCAACGGAGATGGAAACCCAAGCAGCGTAGGCAGATTCGCGGGCAGCGGGCAATGCGGACGGAAACTCCTGCAGTGCCTCGACGATTTCTACCTGGGCAACCTTGTTGTGCCGCGCGCGATCCAGCAGCGCGGGCAACGATCCGATGTTGTGGGTGCCGAAGACGACGTCGACCCACGGTGCCTTGCGCAGCACGGTGTCTTTGTCCTTCTGGGCCAGGCAGCCGCCCACCGCGATCTGCATGTTCGGGTCGCTGCGCTTACGCGGGGCCAGATGGCTGAGGTTGCCGTAGAGCTTGTTGTCGGCGTTCTCTCGCACCGCGCAGGTGTTGAAGACCACGACGTCGGCGTCGTCGCCGTCGGGAGCGCGCCGATAACCGGCCGCCTCCAGCAGACCCGCCAGCCGCTCCGAGTCGTGGACGTTCATCTGACATCCGTAGGTGCGGACCTCGTAGGTGCGCGACGACGCGTACTCCCGCGGCGGAGCCGCTCCTCGCGCCGCGTTCGGAACCACCGTCGAAGTCACGGGCCCATGGTACGGCGACCTGCGGCCACCGGGTTTGGCGGATTCGACTGATGCGCGCCTAGACGCGCCTGCGCTCCCGTTCAGCGGCCAACTCGACGCTGACCACGTCGTAGGCCATCGTCTGGTCGAACCCACGGCGCGCCAGCATCGCCACCAGCCGGCGGCTCACCCGGGCGTCGTCGTCGCCGAGCTTCTCGCGCCGCAGCTTGGACCGCACCAGCTGCTCGGCCCGGTCGCGCTCGGCAGCGGGGTTGATGCCGCCGAGCACCGAGGTGATCACGTCGTTGTCGACACCCTTGGTGTGCAGTTCAGCGGCCAACGCGCGCTTGCCTTTTCCCGCGTTCGCCCGGCGGGAGTGCACCCACTGTTCGGCGAAGTCGGCGTCGTCGAGCAACCCGACGTCAGTCAGCCGGTCCAGCACCCGGGCACTGAGGTCGTCGGGATAGCCGCGCTTGGCCAGCTGGCCGGCCAGCTCGGCGCGGGTGCGTGCCCGCGCGGTGAGCAGGCGCAGGCACAACGCCCGCGCCAGCTCCTCGCGAGACGGCTCAGAAATCGACGGGGGCGGGCAAGACGCTGTCATCGGTCAAGCCATCGGTCACCACCGCGCCAATGCCGAGCTTTTCCTTGATCTTCTTCTCGATCTCGTTGGCCACGTCGGCGTTCTCCATCAAGAAGTTGCGGGCGTTCTCCTTGCCCTGACCCAGCTGCTCGCCCTCGTAGGTGAACCACGACCCGGACTTGCGGATGAAGCCGTGATCCACGCCCATGTCGATCAGCGAGCCCTCCCTGCTGATGCCCTTGCCGTAGAGGATGTCGAACTCGGCCTGCTTGAACGGCGGTGACACCTTGTTCTTGACCACCTTGCAGCGGGTGCGGTTGCCCACCGCGTCGGTGCCGTCCTTGAGCGTCTCGATTCGCCGAACGTCCAGTCGGACGGAGGCGTAGAACTTCAAAGCCTTACCGCCCGTGGTGGTTTCGGGCGAGTTGTGCACCATCACTCCGTCAACGAAGTAGTTGTGATTGCCTTCGACCTCGATGTCGAATCGATTCATCGACCGAGTGTGCGGCTTGACATGCACATCCAGCACCCGAGCCGGCACCAACCGCTGCGTTGGTGCGACGAATTGAGGCGTGACTTGGCAGCGCCCGCGGAACCGCGGCAACAGCTTGTACTCCATGGACGGCGCCATATGAGGCGCCACCAGCTCTTGGAACTTCGCTGTCGCTGCCGTGGAGAACACCAGCACCGCCTTGCCGGCCGAGCCGGCAGAACGCAGACGAACATCTAGCCCATGAGTGTCGCTCAGGTAGTCACGCAGCCGCAGCCGCGTGCCTTCACTCATGGCCTCGACGCAGATCTCGATGCGGCCGCTACCACCAGCAGTGCGTTCCTGCAATCCCTTGGAACGTATGGTGAATGAGCCGTCGTCCATGTACCAGATCGCCAGGGCCAGCGGCGTCAGCGCCTTGAGGTACTCCTCGGAGAAGAACTTCTTGCCGTCCCCGAGGTACACCGCGCGCTGCAACTCGGCGAGCTCTGCCAGCGGAGTGAAGTCGACAAAACTCGCGCCCTTGGCGTTCTCTCGCACCGCGTGCTGAATGTTGCCCATTAATGCGGTCTTCCACTGTAGGTACTCCACCTGCTTGGCGCCGTGTCCTAGCCGGAACCGAACACCGTTGCGGTCGCGCAGGTTGGGCGACAGGTTGCCGTCGCCCATCAATGACCCGAGCACAACCTGGAACTGCTGGTCGCTGAGCAGATGGGGTTCGGTCGCAAGCACCCGATCTCCGGTGTTGAGGTCACCGGCTTCAGCCCAGCCGGCGGGTGTGCGAACGAGGTGGTTAGGTGTCGCCGCAAACTGCGACTTGCCGTTGCCAGCCGACTTTTCGACGGTGAACTGGAGGAACTGTTCGGCCGGTCCGTTGTTGAACCAGTTCACTACTTTGCGGGGCACAATCTGGTCGGTAGCCGGGTCGTAGGACAGCACCTCGACGTCCATCTTGTTGTTGACGATCTTGCCGATCTTTTCGGTAGTGCCATCAGCCAAGGTGACTCGGGTGGCATAGTTCATGCACCCGAACATCACTCCGATCTTCTCGCGCAGCTGGTTGATGAAGATCGCGGTGGTGCCCGAATTACTTAGTGCCCCAGTTATTTTCCGCAGCGCCTGGCTCATCAGCCGGGCCTGCAGGCCGACATGGCTGTCGCCCATCTCACCTTCGATCTCCGCCCGCGGTACCAGCGCGGCCACCGAGTCGATGACCAGAATGTCCAGCGCGCCGGAACGGATCAGCATGTCGGCGATCTCCAGTGCCTGCTCACCGGTATCGGGCTGGGACACCAGCAGCGAATCGGTGTCGACGCCCAGATTCTTGGCGTACTCGGGGTCGAGCGCGTGTTCGGCGTCGATGAACGCCGCGATGCCGCCGGCGGCCTGGGCGTTGGCCACCGCGTGCAGGGCGACGGTGGTCTTACCCGAGGACTCCGGACCGTAGATTTCCACGATCCGGCCGCGCGGCAGGCCGCCGATGCCCAGGGCGACGTCCAGTGCGATCGACCCGGTCGGGATGACCGAGATCGGCTGGCGCACCTCGTCGCCGAGGCGCATCACCGCACCTTTGCCGTGACTCTTCTCGATCTGGGCCATTGCCAGTTCTAGAGCCTTCTCGCGGTCAGGGGCTTGCGTCATAGTGCTACCTCTCGGTGTAGTCGTTGTTCGGTTGACCGGTATCGATCAGTTGGCCGCGACGCTAGAGGCAGGGTCTGACAAGCGCCCTGACCAGCATCTGACCGTCGAACACCAACCACATTAACGAACATGTGTTCGATGACAAGTAGGCGCGCCGTGTTGCCGGCGAGAAGCAGTGCCGGCTAGCCGCGGTACAGGTCCGGGAACGTCGACCTGAGCGCGTCCAACTTCGGCAAGTCGTTTTGGACGATGTACGGGTTGTTCGGATTCAAGTCGAAGAAGTTCTGGTGGTACGCCTCCGCAGGGAAGAATGGGGCTGCCGACGACACGCTGGTGACGATCGGCGCGGGGAAGGCGCCCGCCTGGTTCAGCTGGGCGATGTAGGCATCCGCAATGTTTCGTTGGGTCGGGTCCTGAGCAAAGATCACCGAACGATACGAAGGGCCCACGTCGGGTCCCTGACGGTTGAGTTCGGTCGGATCCTGCACGACGGCGAAGAAGATCTGCAACAGCTTGCCGTAGGTGACCTGAGTCGGGTCATAGCTGATGCGCACCGACTCGGCGTGCCCGGTGGTCTCGGTGCTGACTGTCTCGTAATTAGCTGTCGCCGCGTCTCCTCCCGCGTACCCGGACTCGGCCGAGTTCACCCCTTTGACGTGCTGGTAAACGCCCTGCACACCCCAGAAACAGCCACCGGCCAGGACCGCGGTCTCCGCCTTGGGGCGTCCGGTCGCCGGTTCGTCGACCGTAGGTGCCGGAATTGCACTGGGCGCCGTCCCGCTCGCGGACGGCATCACCGGATATCGGACCAGGAACACCGCCGCGGCAAGCCCCACCATCGCCAGCCCGGCCGCCAGGATCGCTCGCCAGCGAAAAGTCGCAGCATTCATTCCAGCCTCCACATTCGGTTGCACACCCTGAGTACTTCGGTACACGAAATACACGCATAAAGAGTTCGTCGCAGCCGCAGCTTCGGGCCGATGCCGACTCGGTCGAGTCACCAATGCTCGCGGGGGACGTCGAAGTCGACGCACAGCGCCCGCCACACGTCGCGCGGGTCGGCACCGTCCTCGATCGCCTGCGCGCCGGTGCGCCCGTCGAAGCCGGTCAGCACGTGATCGGACAGCACCGAGGCGCCGTAGGTCGCGCCGAAACGCAAGGTCACTCGCTCGTGAAATTCCGTCAGGCGCACGCCGACCAAGTTACCCAGCAGGCGCGAGCGCGTCGCGGCACACCCGTACCGGGTCGGCGACATCGGTGACGCCGGCCGCGGCGCGCCGGGCAGCTTCGCGGTAGCTCGGCGTGCAAAGCACCTCATCGACGGCGCTGACAAGTGCCTCGGCCGTCAACGGCCGAACCAGCCGGCCGCTGCCTTGGCGCGCGACCCGGTTGGCGATCTCCCACTGATCCCCTCCGCCGGGAATCATCACCAGCGGCACCCCGGCCAGCAGTGTCTTGGCCACCATCCCGTGCCCGCCGCCGCAGATCACCAGGTCGGCATGCGCGAGCAGTTCGTCTTGCCGTCCGAGCCCGGCCACCGCCCACGGCGGCACCGTCAGGTCCGGGCCATTCAGCCGCGATACCACCACTCGCGCGCCGACGGGCAAACCGGTGCCGGGCACCAAGGCGTCCAGGGCGGTTTGGGTCATTCCCTGTGTCCCGGTCAGCGCCGTCGACGGCGCGACGACCACGACCGGCCCGGAGCCGGGCGGGATCGGCAGCAGTTGCTCGGTCGGCTCGAAGTGCAGCGGACCCACCAGGACGGCTTCGGGCGGCCAGTCCGGGCGCGGCACTTCCAAGGCGGGAAGCGTGGCGATCAGCCGCCGCAACGGCCCGGGATCGGTTGCGGGCAAGCCGATCTCGACGCGTACCTGCGTCCGCTGGCGTATGCCGGCGCGCCAGGATCGCGCGGTCAGGGACCGCATCGCGGCGTCCCGCAGCCAGCCCTTGATGCCGGTGCCGGGCGCGAGCCCGCTGCCCAGCGGCGGCAGCCCTTTCGACGGCAGGTACAGCGGATGCGGGTTCAGTTCGATCCACGGGATTCCCAGCAGTTCGGCGGACATACCGCCGCAGGCCGTGATCACATCCGACACCACGAGATCCGGCGCCAGCTCCTGTAGCTGCGGAAGGTTGAGCACGGCCATCCGCGCGGCGCGCTGGTGGATCTTGGCGCCGGCGTCCCGGTCGTCGTCTTCCGTGGTGGGGTCGAGACCCGCCAGCTCGACGGCGTCGACGCCGGCGGCACGGGCGGTCTCCAGCCATTCGGTGCCGGTGAGCAGGGTCGGCGTGTCGCCGGCGGCCGAAAAACGCTCGCTCAGCGCGATGGCCGGAAAGGAGTGCCCGGGGTCTGGTCCGGCCACCACGGCGACGCGCATCGCCCTACCCTGCCACAGTGACCGGCGACCCGAATCGCCGTTAGGCTGGTGATCATGACCGAGCAGACTCTCGAAAACACACGCACAGTCGAGGTTTTCCTGCATGCGCTGCAGGACGCGGACCTCGAAACCGCAGGCGCCGCATTGGCCGAAGACCTGGTGTACCAGAACGTCGGTTTGCCAACCATCCATGGCCGCAACAGGGCGATGAAGCTCTTCAGCTCGTTGGGTGACGCCAGCGGGTTCGAGGTGAAGATCCATCGCATCGCCGCCGACGGCGCCGCCGTGCTCACCGAACGCACCGACGCGCTGATCTTCGGGCCGCTGCGGCTGCAGTTCTGGGTCTGCGGCGTGTTCGAGGTCCACGACGGCGAGATCACGCTGTGGCGGGACTATTTCGACTTCTTCGACATGTTCAAGGCGACCCTGCGCGGCCTGGCCGGGTTGCTGGTGCCGTCGCTGCGGGCATCGTTCTAGTGCGATGAGTACCGACGCCGCCAGAACCAGGCCCAACTTCTTCCAACTCGTCCGCTACTGCCTGGGCGCGCGGCTACCCGACTCGATGCGGGACTGGGTGCGCAACGACTTGGCCGGTAAGGGTGCCGCGCGCCGGATGATGATTCGCGTCGCGGTTCCGGCGGTTTTGGTGCTCGCACCGTTCTGGTTGATTCCGACGACGCTGGACGTCCACCTGACCATGACGCTGCCGATCCTCATTCCGTTCGTGTACTTCTCGCATGCCCTCAACAAGGTGTGGCGGCGGTACATGTTGCAGGTGCACGGCCTCGACCCCAAACTCGTCGACGAAATCGCCCGGAAGCGCGATGCCCGCATGCACCAGTCCTACATCGAACGCTACGGGCCCCGACCGGAGGACTAGCGTCGCAGACCTGCGATGACGAGTCCCACCATGCCGCGTGCGTCGTAGTCCGGGTCCGCGTCAGCGCCGATGCATAGGTTGCCGATCGCGCGCATCAGCCCGTAAGCGTCGACGTCGGCAATGGTTTCCCCGGCCGCGGCCGCGGCGTCGAGCAACTGGGCGCAGACGGGGACCAATCGGTCCAAGAAGTAGGCGTGCAGGGTCTCGAACGCGGCCGAGTCGGGCCGCAAGGCGCCGGCCAGGCCGCGTTTGGTAACCAGAAAATCGATGAACAGGTCGGTCCATTCCGTCAGCGCGGCAAGGGGCGAGCTGCGCGCTTCGAGCAGGGTTGGACCGGCCTGGGCGCAGTTTTCCACCTGGTGGCGGTAGACCGCGACGACGAGGTCGGCACGTCTCGGGAAATGCCGGTAGATCGTGCCGACGCCAACCCCGGCCCGAGCGGCGATGTCGCGCATGGGTACGTCGACCCCGGACGCGACAAACGCGGCGGCCGCCGCGCCGAGCAGGGCCTCTTCGTTGCGACGCGCGTCGGCTCGCTTCCGGGGGTTCGGTGACGTCGGTTCACCGTCAGCCACTGATCCGTCATCCCTTCCGGTCCGGTTGCAAAGCGGAACAGCGTTCCGTTACTGTCAACAATAGGAACAGCGTTCCGATTTATCTCAACCCTAGATCGCATCGCGCAAAGGAGAACGGTTTATGTCGACGACTTCCCGGGCGCGGTTCGGGATCATGACCGCGCCGCAGCAGGTTAGCTACGACGACATCGTGCGGGTGTGGCGCGAGGCCGACGCGCTCCCGCAGATCGAGCACGCGTGGCTGTTCGACCACCTGTTCCCGATCGCCGGGGAGAGGACAGGGCCGATATTCGAAGGGTGGACGCTGCTGTCCGCGATGGCGGCGCAGACGGAGCGACTGCGGCTCGGGCTGCTGGTGACCAGTAACCGTTTCCGGCCACCGGCGATGCTGGCCAAGATCGCGACGACCGTCGACGTCGTCTCCGGTGGGCGGCTCGACTTCGGCATCGGCGCCGGCTCCCGCCCGAGCCTGCCGATGGCCCGGCTCGAATACGAGGCGCATGGCCTGCCCTATCACGACTTTTCGCAGTCCGTCGAGAGCCTCGCGGAGGCGCTCACCGTCATTCGCCGATTGTGGACCGAGACAGAGCCATTCGACTTCGACGGGGCTCACGTTCGGCTCGCGGGGGCGTTCGGCAACCCCAAACCGGTGCAACGACCGCACCCGCCGATCATGATCGGCGGACGATCCGGCAAGCTGCTGCGCGTCGTGGCCGAGCACGCCGATTTGTGGAACATTCCCGGCGGCGATCTCGACGACGCGAAGGCACGCAGCGCGCTGCTGGACCGGTGCTGCGCCGAGATCGGTCGCGACCCAGCCTCGATCGCTCGATCAACAATCCTGCCGGTCTCCTATGACCAGCCCGGCGTCACCCGCGCCGAAATCAGCCAGGTGATCGAGGCCGGCTTCGAGCACGTCATCCTCGGGCTGTCGGCTCCCTGCCCGGACGGCGTCGCCCAGTGGGTTGTCGACGAACTCATCGCCAGGAGCTGGTAACTAGCCGGTTTTCGGCAGCCCGCCGAGTTCGTCGAACGCCTGCGCCCATCCGAGCAGACGATCGGTGGCGCCCGCCAACTCCGTCCGGTAACGCTGCTGCGCGCTCGGCAACGCGGCGGCGCCGGCCGGATCGCCGTTCGCCGATGACACTAATTGCGCTGCGGCAGTGACCATTTCGTTGTATTGACGCACGCCCGCACTCAACTGCGCGGTGAAGGCATTGATGGAGGACACCAGGTATGTGCGTGATTGCGGGGTGTAGTTGGCCGCTCGCTCCATCGACACCACCTCAGCCGCGGTGGCAGCCATGGCGGCCGAACTCTTGTTGGCCGCCGTTGTCAGGTCGCGAATCTCGCTGGCGGGCAACATGTTGCCGCGCTCCATGACCCCCAGCAAGGAGAAGAAGCCGCGTTCGGACGCCCCCAGCGCCGACATCGCGGACCGCGCCGCCGAACTCGGCGGCGGCAAGCGTCGGCCGCCGGTGGGCCGCTGCGCGGGCAGCGGCTCCGATCGCAGCCAGCGGTAGCGAATCAGCAGCAGCGTCGCGATCATCGCTTGCGCGACCGCGATCCCGCCAGTGATTTCCAGCAGCAACGCGAACCAGCCCCACGCCGCCAGGCCGGCCGTTACCACACCCCAGAACACACACCCGACGCTGAATATCAGGCCCCACCGCAGCGCACGTCGGCGCTGCCGCAGCAACCGGGCCCGTGGATCGGTGACGGCGCTGATTTTCCGCGCCACCAAGCCGGAAAGCTCATCGGCGGTGTCCAGACCGCGTTGCAGCAATGCGCGCCACGACGCGCTGCCATCGGATTGCACCGCCATCTCGCTCCGTTCGCCTACTGCTGGCCGATTGGCTTCTCGGCGGGGACAGCTTTCGGGGCCGCCGCCGGGGTGCCCGGGGTAGCCGCGGCCGACCCACCAGCCGGCAACGCGTCGCCGCGCATCGATGCGCGGATCTGCTCCAACCGCGAGTGGCCGGCCATCTCCACGGTGGCCTGCTGGACCTCGAGCATGCGGCCCTGAACCGAGTTCTGCGCCAACTCGGCCTCACCCATCGCATTGGCGTAGCGGCGTTCGATCTTGTCGCGCACCTCGTCGAGGCTCGGGGTGGTCCCCGGAGCGGCGATCTCGCTCATCGACCGCAGCGACTTGCTGACCTGCTCCTGCATCTTGGCCTGCTCGAGCTGGCTGAGCAGCTTGGTGCGCTCGGCGATCTTCCGCTGCAGCACCATCGCGTTTTGCTCGACGGCCTTCTTGGCCTGCGCCGCCGCGCCAAGCGCCTGGTCGTGCAACCCCTTGAGGTCTTCCACGCTCTGCTCGGCGGTCACCAACTGGGCCGCAAAAGCCTCGGCGGCGTTGTTGTACTCGGTGGCCTTGGCGGGGTCTCCGGCGGCGGTGGCCTGGTCGGCCAGTGTCACTGCCTGCCGGACGTTGACCTGGAGCTTTTCAATGTCGGCAAGCTGCCGGTTGAGCCGCATCTCGAGTTGCCGCTGGTTGCCGATCACCTGCGCGGCTTGCTGGGTCAGCGCCTGGTGCTGCCGCTGCGCTTCCTCGATGGCTTGCTGAATCTGAATCTTGGGGTCGGCGTGCTCGTCGATCTTCGAGCTGAACAGCGCCATGACGTACTTCCACGCTTTGACGAACGGATTGGCCATGGATTTAGCTCCGCCTTCGTGTCTAGTTGTCTGCCAGATGGACTACAGCGCTCACCCTGAAGCTCAATTTATCGGTTCGACGCGGATTGCCACACCCTTGCTGCCGCAAAGCGGGCTAGGCAACGGCCATGGAGACGACCGGCGGGATGACGACCTTGGTGCTGACGTCGATATTGGCCGCGCTGACCGGGGCAACCGCGTGCTCCCGGCGCGCCAGTTGCTCACCCGCCTCGACAAGCAGCTGCGACAACGGCACATCCAACGCGTCGCAGATCGCGCTCAGCAGCTCGCTGGACGCCTCCTTGCGACCGCGCTCGACCTCGGACAGATACCCCAGGCTGACCCGCGCAGCGTCTGAGACTTCACGCAACGTCCGGGCTTGTTTGGTTCGGGCCCGACGCAGCACGTCGCCGAGGACCTCGCGCAGCAATGACGGCATCCCGCTCTCCTTAATCCGTTCAGCGGAGACAGTTCATCAGGGTCAACGACCGCCACGCGGCCTTTGGTTCCCGCGCGGCGGCTTTCGGACTGAGAGATTCACGCTGCCGCGACCAGCGCACGCAGCCTGCTGATCGACTCGCGCACCGCCGAGACGCGGATATCCCAGCGTGTTCCGCTGAACTTCAGCTCGACCACCTCGGTATCGACTGGTCCGGCCAGGCCCATGAATACCGTGCCCACCTCGTGCCCACCATGCGGCTCGGGCCCGGCGACGCCGGTCAATCCGACGCCCCAGGTGGCGTCACACCGTTGGCGGGCGCCGACGGCCAGCGCCCGGGCGGTCGGGCCGGCCACCGGCCCGACCTCGTCGAGAATCTGCGGCGCAACCCCGGCCAGCACGACCTTGGTGTGCTCGGTGTAGGTGATCAGGCCGCCGCGCAGTACCTCGCTGGCGCCGGCCACCCCGGCGAGGGTGGCGGCGAGCAGCCCGGCGGTCAGCGACTCGGCGGTGGCGACGCTCTGCTTGCGCACCGTCAGATCCGCCACCAATCCGCGGGCGTCGTCAGTCAGTAGCGGGTCGTCCACGGACATCCCTTGCGGCGGATAACACGTAGTCCACGCCGGTGACCAGGGTCAACACGATCGCGACCGCCATCACGACCGACGCCGCCACCAGCCACGATCCCGACAGCGGCAGGATGAACAATCCGATCGCGACGGCCTGCACGAGCGTTTTGAGTTTGCCGCCGCGACTGGCGGGGATGACGCCGCGGCGCAGCATGGCGAACCGCAACACGGTGATCCCGACCTCGCGAGCAAGGATTACCACCGTCACCCACCACGGCAGATCGCCGAGCATCGACAGCCCGATCAACGCCGCGCCGATGAGCGTCTTGTCCGCGATCGGGTCGGCCATCGTGCCGAATTCGGTCACCATGCCGTAATTGCGCGCCAGCGCGCCGTCGATTTTGTCGGTGACCACGGCGACGGCGAAAACCACGAAAGCGGCAATGCGGCTGACGGTTTCGTGACCATTTCCGCCGAACAGCACGAGCAAGAATACCGGCACCAGCACCAGCCGCAGCAGCGTGAGCACATTGGCGAGATTGGTGACGCGAACGCGTGGGACTACCGGACCGGTTTGAGGCTGTCCCGACACAGCATCAGAATATCGGTTGCCGACCAGATAAGCCGAAGCCGATACTGTTCAATCCGTGAACGCAGCAGGCGGTCCACCAGCCAACCGGCCGGTGATCCGGCGCGCGCGGACCTCTGACGTACTGGCTATCAAGCGGCTCGTTGACACTTACGCCGGCAAGATCCTGCTGGAAAAGAACCTGGTGACGCTGTATGAGGCCGTCCAGGAGTTCTGGGTGGCCGAGCAGCAGGGCGAGGTGATCGGCTGCGGCGCCTTGCACGTGCTGTGGGCCGACCTGGGCGAGGTGCGCACGGTGGCCGTCGCTCCCACCCTGACCGGCCAGGGCATCGGCCATGCCATCGTCGACAAGCTTCTCCAGGTCGCCCGGGAACTGCAACTGCAGCGTTTGTTCGTCTTGACCTTCGAAACCGAGTTCTTCGGCCGGCACGGCTTCACCGAGATCGAAGGCACGCCGGTGACCGCCGAGGTGTTCGACGAGATGTGCCGCTCGTACGACATCGGTGTCGCCGAATTCCTCGACCTGAGCTACGTCAAGCCGAACATCCTGGGCAACTCGCGGATGTTGCTGATCCTCTAGCCGCGCAAAGAACGCAAAGAAAAGGCATCGCAGACTTGAACGCTCAACCCGTTGTCGTCATCACCGGCGCCTCTCAGGGCATCGGCGCGGGCCTGGTCGCCGGCTACCGCAGGCTCGGTTACGCCGTCGTCGCCAACTCGCGAACCATCACCGCAAGTGACGACCCGATGGTGCTCACAGTTCCCGGCGATATCGCGCAGCCCGGCATCGGCCAGCGCATCGTCGATGCAGCGCTGGAGCGGTTCGGACGGATTCAGACCGTCGTCAACAATGCGGGCATCTTCATCGCCAAGCCGTTCACCGAGTACACCGACGAGGACTATGACGCCATCACCGGAGTGAATCTCCGTGGCTTCTTCGAGGTTTCCCGCGCGGCGGTGTCGGCGATGCTGACCCGCGGGGAAGGCGGCCACCTGGTCAACGTGTCCACCAGCCTGGTCGACAACGCAAACTCTGCGGTTCCATCCGCGTTGGCATCGCTGACCAAAGGCGGGTTGAATGCAGTGACCAAGGAACTGGCCATCGAATACGCGAAGCACGGGATCCGGTGCAACGCCGTCGCTTTGGGCGACATTTGCACCCCCATGCACGACGCAGCGACCTACCAGGCACTGGCCAAGATGCATCCGCTGGGGCGCATCGGCGACATCGACGATGTCGTCGAGGCCGTGCTGTACCTGGAGAACGCGCACTTCGTCACCGGCGAGATACTGCACGTGGACGGTGGCCAAAGTGCCGGACACTGACGCCCTGCGCGATGCGCTGGACCGATGGAAGGCCGCCATCGACGCGCAGCAGCCCGAACGCGTGTCCCAGGTATTCACCGAGGATGCCATCTTCCAGGGTCTGCGCCCCTATAGCGTTGGCCGCCAAGGCGTCACCGACTACTACGCGAGCCAATCGCCGGGCATGACGGTCGACTACCAGATCCTTGAGACCCGAAGGCTGGCTCCAGATCTGGTGCTCGGATACGTCCACGCCGACTTCGCCTTTCCCGATCGGCCCACGGTCGGCGTGTCCATCGGAGTGGTGGTCAAGCGCGACGAGGACGGCTGGAGCATCGCCTACTACCAGGCGTCCCGGCTGGGCTAACCAGTTTCGCCGCCGTCGTCGCCGGCGCCACCGTCCACACCGCGGATGGACGCCAGCGTCGCGGCCAGCTCATCGGGCTTGACCAGCACGTCGCGGGCTTTCGATCCCTCACTGGGGCCGACGATCCCGCGAGTTTCCATCAGATCCATCAACCGGCCGGCTTTGGCGAACCCGACCCGAAGCTTGCGCTGCAGCATCGATGTGGAGCCGAACTGGCTGGACACCACCAGCTCGACGGCTTGCAGGAAGACGTCCATGTCGTCGCCGATATCGGGGTCGACATCGGTGCGTTCGCCGGTGGGCTTGGCGGTGGTGACGCCGTCGGTGTACTGCGGTTCGGCCTGCTCTTTGCAGGCGGAGACGACGGCGTGGATCTCCTCGTCGGTGATGTACGCGCCCTGCAGGCGGATCGGTTTACTCGCGCCCATCGGCAGGAACAGGCCGTCACCCATGCCGATCAGCTTCTCGGCGCCCGCCTGGTCCAGGATCACCCTGCTGTCGGTGAGCGACGACGTGGCAAATGCCAGCCGGGACGGCACATTGGTCTTGATCAGGCCGGTGACCACGTCGACCGACGGTCGCTGGGTGGCCAGTACCAGGTGGATGCCGGCGGCGCGGGCCTTCTGGGTGATCCGCACGACGGCGTCCTCGACGTCGCGGGGCGCGGTCATCATCAGGTCGGCCAGCTCATCGACGATCGCGACCACGTAGGGGTAGGGCCGGTATTCGCGCTGGCTGCCCAGCGGCGCGGTGATCGCGCCGGAACGCACCTTCTCGTTGAAGTCGTTGATGTGACGCACCCGCGACGCCTGCATGTCCTGGTAGCGCTGTTCCATCTCCTCGACCAGCCACGCTAGCGCGGCGGCGGCCTTTTTCGGCTGGGTGATGATCGGCGTGATCAGATGCGGAATGCCTTCATAGGGCGTCAGTTCCACCATCTTCGGGTCGATCAGGATCATCCTGACTTCTTCCGGGGTGGCCCGCGCCAGCAGTGACACCAGCATCGAGTTGACGAAGCTGGACTTACCGGACCCGGTCGAACCGGCCACCAGCAGATGCGGCATCTTGGCCAGGTTCCACGAAATGTATTCGCCCTCAATGTCTTTGCCCAGCGCGATGACCAGCGGGTCGTGGTCGCGTCGCGTCGACGGGGCGGTGAGCACGTCGGCCAGCCGCACCATCTCGCGATCGGTGTTGGGCACCTCGATGCCGACAGCGGACTTGCCCGGGATCGGCGCCAGCATCCGGACGAATTCGGTGGCAACCGCATAGGCGATATTGCGGTGCAGCGCAGTGATCTTCTCCACCTTCACGCCCGGGCCCAGCTCCACCTCGTAGCGGGTGACCGTCGGCCCACGGGTGCAGCCGGTGACCGCCGCGTCGACCTTGAACTGCTGTAGCACCGACGTGATCGCTTCGGCCATCTGATCGTTCGCGGAGCTGCGTTTCTTGGGCGGATCACCGGCCACCAGCAGGCTCAGCGACGGCAGCGTGTAGGGCCCTTCGACGACCCGGTCAACCACCAGGGTGTCTTGCGTGCCGGTGGATTTGGCGCGACGGCGGCTGCGCGACGCGGTGGGCTCCGGCACTGTCGGGCTGTCGTCCGCACCGACGGGAGAGGGCCAGGCCTGCGCTTCGTCGTCGCCGTAGGACGACGGGTCGTCGTAGTAGCCGTCGGAAAAGTCTTCGGCTACGCCACTTTCCACGTCCGGGTCGGCGTCGTACGCCTCGTTCTCGGCGTCGTCGCCGTAGAACATCCGGGTGCCGAACAGCGATCGCAGTGTGTCGGGCACCTCACGGATCGTGGTGCCGCTCAACAGCAGCACTCCGAACAGCGCGCCGATGAACAGCAGCGGCGCGCAAATCCATGCGGTCAACCCCTCCGAGAGCGGTCCGCCGATGGCGAATCCGATGAATCCCGCCGCGTGGGCGCGTCCGACCGGACTGTCCGGCGAACCGGCCCACAAATGCCACAGGCCCAGCACCGGCAGCGCGACCATCGCCGCACCCAGAACCAGCCGCGGCCGTGCCTCCGGATTGGGTTCGGTGCGCATCAACAGCACCGCTATGGCAGCGGTGACCACCGGCAGCAGCACCACCGCCGAGCCGATGAATATCCGCAGCACCGAGTCGACCCATGCGCCGATCGGCCGTGCGGCGTCGAACCACGAGCTGGCGGCGACGACGACCGCGAGCCCCAGGAGGGCCAGCGCAATCCCATCCCGGCGGTGCCCCGGGTCGATGTCGCGGGCGCGGCCGACCGACCGCGCCGTGGTGCCGGTTCCCTTGGCGACCATCAGCCACGTCGCCCGCACGGCCCGTCCGCAGGTCAGCCCGACGCTGGTGACCAGCGAGTGATTGCGGCGCCGGGCGGGCCTGCGCGGCGCCTTGACCGGCTTGCGCCGGGGCTGCGCCGACCGGGATCCGGCCTTTGACCTGCTCGTTCGGGCGCTGGACCGGGCGACAGTCTTGCTAGCCATGCAGGCAAGCCTAATCGCAAATGCACCATCTGCACCATCCGCCACACTGGTTAACACCGTCTGGCGGCCCGACCGGCCGCTTAATCCCTGCAACGGCGCAGTAGGGTGACAGCCGTCACGTGCTTATCCACTGCCTACCGACCCGCAAAGCTTCCAGGAGGCCCGCATGCCCGTCGTCGTCGTCGCCACCTTGACCGTCAAACCGGAATCGGTCGACACCGTCCGCGACATCCTCACGACCGCGGCCGAGGAGGTGCACGAGGAGCCCGGCTGCCAGCTGTATGCGGTACATCAAACGGGCGACACCTTCGTCTTCGTCGAGCAATGGGCCGATGCAGAGGCGCTCAAGACCCACAGCGCCGCACCTGCGGTCGGCAAGATGTTCAGCGCGGTCGGCGAGCATCTGGCCGGAGCCCCGGATATCAAGACGCTGCAGCCCGTTCCGGCGGGCGATCCCGGCAAGGGACAGTTGCGCGCCTAAATGGCCGGGCAGCTAAAGGGGAAGGTTGCCTTCATCACCGGCGCCGCCCGCGGCCAGGGCCGTGCCCACGCGGTGCGACTGGCCTCCGAGGGCGCCGACATCATCGCCGTCGACCTGTGCGATCAGATCGCCAGCGTGCCCTACCCGCTGGCCACACCCGACGATCTGGCCGCGACCGTCAAGCTCGTCGAGGACACTGGCGCGCACATCGTGGCCAAGCAGGGCGACGTGCGGGATCAGGCCGCGCTGGCGACCGCGCTGCAAGCCGGTCTCGATGAGTTCGGCCGGCTGGACATCGTGGTGGCCAACGCGGGCATCGCGCCGATGCAATCGGGTGCCGACGGTTGGCGCGATGTCATCGACGTCAATCTCACCGGTGTTCACCACACCGTCGAGGTGGCGATACCCACGATGCTGGCCCAAGGCGATGGCGGATCGATCGTGCTGATCAGTTCCGCCGCCGGCCTGGCCGGTATCGGCAGCCCCGACGCGGGCTCCATCGGCTACGCAGCGGCCAAACACGGTCTGGTCGGGTTGATGCGGGTTTACGCCAACCATCTTGCACCGCACAGCATTCGGGTCAATTCGGTGCATCCGGCCGGTGTCGACACACCGATGATCAACAACGAGTTCACCCGGGGTTGGCTGGCTAAGCTGGTCGCCGAGTCCCCTTCGCCGCCAGACATGGGCAACGCGATGCCGGTGCAGGTGCTCACCCCGGACGACGTCGCCAACGCGGTGGCGTGGCTGGTGTCCGATCAGGCGCGCTACATCACCGGCATCGCCCTGCCGGTCGATGCCGGCTACCTCAACAAGCGCTAGCATGGCGCGAAATCCCGCCGCGCAGACCGCTTTTGGCCCGATGATGCTGGCCGCCTTGGAACAGAGCGAACCGCCGGAGCGTCGGCTGGTGGACGACGACCTCGCCGCGCGGTTTTTGCCCGCGCCGACCCGATGGCTGGTGAGCGCGACACCGCCGAAGTTGATGCGACGTCTGATGATGGCCGCGATGGACCGCGACGGTCCCGGCCTGTGGGCCAATTTCGCTTGCCGCAAGCGCTATATCGGCGACAAGATCACCGAAGCACTCGATGACATCGACGCGATCGTCGTCCTGGGCGCCGGACTGGACACCCTCGCCTACCGATTGGCACGACAAACCCGTATCCCGATCTTCGAGGTCGACCAACCGGTGAACATCGAACGCAAGGCGGCCGCCGTCCGACGAGTGCTGGGCGAACTGCCGAGCTCGGTTCGGTTGGTGCCGTTGGACTTTGAGCGCGACGACGTGCTGACCGCCTTAACCGGGCTTGGTTACCGCACCGCCTACCGCACCTTCTTCGTCTGGGAAGCCGTGACCCAATACCTGACCGCCGACGCCGTCCACGCCACACTCGAGAGCCTGCGGCCGGCGGCGTCGGGAAGCAGGCTGGTATTCACCTATGTCCGGCGCGATTTCCTTGACGGCATCAACTTCGACGGTGCGAAGCAGTTGTATCGGAGGTTTCGGGAACGTCAGCAGCTGTGGCGCTTCGGATTACTGCCCGAGGAGGTTGCGCCGTTTCTGGACGGCCACGGGTGGCGGCTCATCGAGCAGCTCGGACCCGAGGAGATCGTGCGGCGTTACGTCGAGCCGACCGGTCGCAACCTGACCGCATCACAAGTCGAGTGGTCGGCGTACGCCGAAAAGGCTTAGCCACCCGAGCCACCCCGCCACCGCGAACCCGAATCGGTGCCATTCCGACACGCCGCGGCGGAAGCATCCCCAGGTCAGACCTATAACAGCGTCATACTCAGGCCGTGGCCAGCAACGAAGCTGCCCCCTCGACCGGCTCGTTGGCGCCGATTCCCCGGCGCCAGGTGTCCGGTGTCTACCGATTCCTGTCGCCGCACCAAGCCGCGGTGCTCGACGCCGCCATCGGCCGCTTGGCTCCCGGGCCGGAAAGCGGCGCGGTGGACGTGGTCAGCTACGTGGACCGGCTGCTGTCGCTGGTCGACACCCAGACCGTCGCGCGCCGGATGCGGGTTGCCGACCTGCGCGACCGGTACACCAAGGGCATCGCGCTGCTCGACCAACTGGCCGGCGGCGACTTCACTGCGGTGGCGCGACTGTGCCAAGGCCTCATCGTGTCGCACACTCAGGTCGCCCCGTTCGCCAGCTTGCTGTTCGACCACATCGTTGAGGCGATCTACGCCCGGCCGGAAGACATTCCACGCAACGCCGCGGACCGCTACCACGAAACTGGATAGCCAGTCCGACACGCCGGACGCGGGGATTCCCTGGGCGGCTCCAAATCCACGTCATAATCTGCCCGTGGCCAGCGACGGGCCAGCCCGCAAATACGGTCTGTCGGCGCCGGTGTCCCGGCGCACGGTGCTTGGCGGGCTAAGCCTGCTGCCGCTGGTCGCCGTAAACGGCGTCCCCCCGGCCGCTTCCGCCGATCCCCCCGTTGTTGCCGATACCGCCGACACGCCGTACCTGTATCTCTCACCACACCAGGCCGCGGTGCTCGACGCCGCCACCCGCCGCCTGATTCCCGGACCGGGAGACGCTCCGGGCGAGACCAGTCCGGGGGCGCACGAAGCGAACGTGGTCCGCTACATCGACATCATGCTGGCGGCGTTCTCCTTCTCGCCGCCGAAGGTGCACGCAGGCGGGCCGTGGAGCAACCGCGCCGGCGGCACCGAGGACTTCATGGCCAACTTCGTCCCGCTCGACCGCGCCCAGAACTACGCCTGGCAACAGCGGATCACCAACCTTCGCAGCCAGTACACCACCGGCATCGCGCTACTTGACCAGCTGGCCGGTGGCGACTTCACCACGGCGTCGACGACGAAACAGAACAGCATCCTGACAACTGGTCAGGCGGTGTCCTTCACCCAATTGCTGTTCGGTCACGCCATCGAGGGGATGTACTCCGTCCCGGAGTATGGCGGCAACGCGAACCTCGTCGGTTGGAACGACATCAAGTGGCCGGGCGACAGCCAGCCGCGGGGCTACACCGACGCCGAAGTCGAGGCACCCGAGGGAGACGTCTGCGGCACGAGCGGGATCATCGGCCTGCTGGTGCGCGGAGGGTGGGCGCAGGCCATCGGCAAGATGGGCGGAAAAGGCGGCGTCAATGCCTAAGGCGATCATCGTCGGCTCGGGCCCCGGCGGGTCGGTGATGGCAATGGAACTCGCCGAGGCCGGCTGGGACGTCGTGATCTTCGAGATGGGGCCGAGCTACTACACCGACATCGAAGGCCAAGGGCCGTTCGGCACGGTGTTCTCCAACGACGAGCTCAAGTCGCAGTTCCGCTACTTCGAGCAGCCGGACCCACTGGCCTACCCGCGCACGTTTCGCCAAACTGCCAGCCAAAACGCGGCGTCAACCTACGTCGGCGACGTCAACGACCTGCCCAACCAGGTCGGCGGCGCATTCCCGCATTCGGACGTGAAGGTCACCCGGATGTGGGACATCGACTTCAAGGGACTGTCGCTGCTCGGCCCGGTGCCCGGCGCGGACATGGCGGATTGGCCGTTCGAGTACAGCGAGCTCGCGCCCTACTACGACGAGGTGGAGACGCTGATCGGAGTGCAAGGCGACGTCGCGTCAATACCCGCATTCGTCCAGAAGCACCAGCCGCAATCCAAGCCCTTCCCGATGCCGCCAGGGCCGCAGATGCGCTCGTCGACGCTCCTGGCCGCGGGGGCGAAGCGCCTGGGACTGCATCCCTTTCCGTTCCCGATGGCGGCTAATTCGGTCCCCTACAACGGCTCCCCGGCGTGCAATAACTGCGGGTTCTGCTCCGGGTATGGGTGCCCGATCTCCGCCAAGCCGGTCAACCTCATCGCGCTGCGGCGGGCGCTGCACACCGGGCGGGCGCACTTGCGGCCGCAGACGACCGTCACGCAGGTCAACTACACCGGCCGGCGGGCCACCGGCGTCTCCTATCTCGACCCGCAGGGCAATGCCGGTGGGGAAAGCGCCGACGTGGTTGTGCTGTCCTGCTCCGCGGTCTTGACGCCGCGTCTGGCGCTGCTTTCCAACCTGCCCGACCCCTACGGCCGCATCGGCTTACGGATCATGTTTCAAAACTTCTACGACGGGTTCGCCATCTTCCTCAACCAGCGAGTGCACGCCTACCGCGGTCGTTCGAACACGCAGGTCATGTTCGACTTCAACGATCCCAACTTCCCCGGGGCTCGAGTCTTCGCCCGGCTGGCCGGGCTGCCCTACATCCGTGCCGGTCTGTGCGAGCTCGGCGGGAGCCAGGACCCGATCGCGGAAGGCAAGTTCTACCAGGAGATCCTGGGGCTTATACCGGGGGTGCAGTTTTACGGCCGCCCGTTCAAGGACCTGATGCGCGCCTCGCTGCTGCGCGACCGGCTCGCCGGCGTCGATTGTTTCGGCACCGACATGCCGTACCTGACCAACAACGTCACGCTCGACCCGACGATCAAAGACCTCAACGGGCAGCCGGCGCCCCGGGTCACCTACAAGATCGGAAAGTTCGAAAAGGCCTCCCAAGACTTCTTCATACCGCTGCTTTCCACGATGTGCGGGGCATCCGGCGCACAGCTGTACGCCGCCGTGCCTCAGAGCACCGCAAATTCCCTCGGCGGCACTGCACCACCGACCGGCTTGCACACCATGGGCGGGATGCAGATGGGCGTGAACCCGGCGACGAGCGTCGTCGATGGGAATGGACGAATGCACCAGATGGACAACGTGTTCTGCGCCGACGGCAGCGTGTTCGCGACTTCCGGCGGCTCTAACCCCACCAACACGATCATGGCGGTCGCGTTGCGCACCGCGCGCGGGCTCACCGGCAGGCGGTACCCATCACAGACTCCCGCGACCGCGGGGTTTGGCTGAACGGGTTGCTAAACGCTAGCCGAGTACCGTGAGAGGCGATGCGGCGCCGAGTTGCAACGATGATCTCGTCAGCTGCCGGAAGAGGGAACGATGTCGAACGGTCAAGCGCTCGAAGAACTCCGGACACAGGGCTACGTCATCCTCCGCGACGTCGTCTTGGACCCGGTCCTCGAGGAAGTACGCAGGGCGCTGCGCCCACTCTTGGACCGACAGGCGTGGGGTAAGGGCGAGTTTTTCGGCAATCGGACCAAGCGCGTCCACAACATTCTTGCCAAGACCCGCGCCGTCGATCGCCTTGTCGCCCACCCAGCGGTCCTAGAGCTCCTCCGGGGCACGCTCATCCAGCCTCAGGTTTCGATTGTGAACGCGATCGAGATCCATCCGCGCGAGACCGCTCAGTTTCTTCATCAAGACGATGTGGTGTTTCCGATCGCTCGTCCCCATCCACCCTTGATCGTCAACACCATGTGGGCCCTAACCGAGTTCACCTCCCAGAACGGCGCAACCCAGCTGGTGCCGCGAAGTCAGGACGCGACCGAGTTGGACAAAAATCCTTCGATCGTGACCGCGGAGATGGAACCGGGGTCCGTCCTCGTCTGGTACGGCGGACTCTTCCACGGCGGAGGTGCCAACTCCGCCCAACGGCCGCGCCTCGGATTGAACGTGAACTACAACTGCGCCTGGCTTCGTCAGCAAGAGAACCAGTATCTCGCAATCCCGCGGACAGTCGCCATGAGCCTTCCTGATGAGTTCCTTCGCCTTCTGGGCTACGACACCCACATCGATATCTACGGCTTGGTTGACCACCGTCACCCTCTCGGTGCGCTAGGTCGTGAGGTGCCGTCAATCGCTTCCGGAGGAGGCGAAATTCTCGCCGGGGTCACCACGAGTGCTGACTAGGCGTACATCGACACAACCTGCGGCCAACCGCCAGGTTCGAAGCCTCGGGAATGGATCGCGCATTCGACCGAAGACCATACGAATTTGGGGCGTGATCACCGCTTTTCATCGTCGCCGGTGCAGTCATTCTGCTAAGCTCCATGCCGCTACTGACCCAGATCACAGGCGCGGAGTTCTGCGATGGGTGCTCGTCGAATAGTGCGTACCCTCGGCGTAACTGCCGGTGGCCTGCTCGCCGCCGCGTTCTTCCCGATGGCCGTCGGCCTCGCCGATGACGCCTCCGACGACTCCGTTTTCGACCCACTCTTTCAGGATTTCTTCGGGTTCGCGCACGATGCGTCGCAACCTTCAACGGTCTATTCGATAACTGGGGAACCGCCTATTTTCCAGGACATTCACGAGAGCGAACTCTTCGCCACCGACCCCACCGCCACGCTCTCGGCCGGGTCGTTCGAGGTTGACAACGAAGTTATAACGAGTGCATTCGGCCCTGCCAGCTCCGAACTCCTTGTCACCAGCTCCGCAGAAGGCACGAATGCCCCGCCCGTCGGATCGGTGTACGACGTCATCGACATCGGTTACGGCTTTGAGAATGTCTACTCCGACATCGCGCCAACGACGCCCGGCGGCGCGGACACCCTCGCAGATACCTTCGTGACCCCCTTCGGGGACATTCCCCTCACGACTTCCGTACACGCGTACTTAGACCCCACGGAAGCGTTCTTCCTCTACCAGCCCACCGATCCGCCGACCGAGCCCACGGATCCGTTAGCAGTCACCTCCGAAAACGACATCTCTAACGCCTCCTCCTTTTTCAACCAATACTTCCAGGATCTCTTTGGATTCGAGCAGGACGCGTCGCAACCAACAACGGTCACAGATATAGCTGCGATCCCACCCTTCTATCAGAGCGTTCACCAAACGGAATCCTTCGATACCAACCCCACCGGCACGCTCCCGGCCGGGTCGTTCGAGGCTCAAAACAACGTTCTCACGAATACGATGGGCCCCCATTTCTCCGAACTGGTCGTCACCAGCTCCGAGCAAGGCACGAGCGCCCCGCCGGTCGGATCGGTGTACGAGATAAACAACATGGGTTCGGGCTTTGAGAATGTCTACTCCGACATCGCGCCAACGACGCCCGGCGGCCCCGACACGCTTTCAGACAGCCTGGTGACGCCGTTCGGGGATATTCCCATGATGACCGACTTGCACGCGTTCTTCGATTCCAGCTATTCGTACTTTCCTTTCCAGCCCACAGATCCGTTGGACGTCGCCCCCGCCGACAACACCGACTTCGATTCCACCCAGCCGTTCGCTTTCTTCGGATTCGAGCACGATGCGTCGCAACCGACAACGGTCACTGGGATATCGGGAATTTTGCCTTCAAATAACAGCATTCACCTAAACGAATTCTTCGACACCGACCCCACTCACACGCTCTCGGCTGGGTCGTTCCAGGCTGACAGCAACGTTATAACGACTGCGATGGGCCTCTCGAACTCAGTAATCGTCGTCACCAGCTCCGAGGAGGGCACGAGCGCCCCGCCGGTCGGATCGGTGTACGCCGTTATCAACATTGGTAGTGGGTTTGAGAATTTCTACTCCGACATCGCGCCGACGACGCCCGGCGGCGCCGACACGCTCGCCGATACCTTAGTGACGCCCTTCGGGGACATTCCCCTCATGATCGACTTTCACTCGTTCCTGGACCCCGCCGATTTGTTCTTCTCCTTCTAGCCGCATAACACCCAGCCGAACATGCTGCGCAGCAGCGCAATTCACGCAGTCGTCAGCGCACTTTGAAATACGAAGGCCTGTTTAAGTTTCGCGAGCTGAAAACCTAGACTTCGATGACCGTCGGCACGATCATCGGCTGCCGGCGATAGGTTTCCCCCACCCACTTGCCGACCGTACGGCGGACCGCCTGCGCGATCCGGATCGGGTCGGTGACGTTCTCGGCCGCCAACGATTCCAGCTCTGCCTCGACCTTGCGGACGGCCGGCTCCAACGCCTTGGGATCTTCGGAAAAGCCGCGCGAGTGCAGCTGCGGCGGGGCCGCCGGGCGCCCGGTCCCGCGCCGCACGACCACGGTCACCGCGACGAAACCCGACGACAGGATGAGCCGCTCGCCCAACGTGATATCGCCGACGTCACCGGTGATCAGCCCGTCGACGAACATCTTGCCGACCGGCACCGCGCCGGCGATGCCGACCTTGCCGGCAACGAGGTCGACGCTGACCCCGTTCTCCGCCAAGACAATCGACGATTCGGGCACGCCCGTGCTGGCGGCAAGCTTGGCATTCGCCCGCAGCATCCGCCAGGTGCCGTGCACCGGCATGACGTTACGGGGCCGTATCCCGTTGTACAGGAACAGCAGTTCGCCCGCGTAGGCGTGGCCGGAAACATGCACGCGGACTTGCTGATTGGTGACAATCCGGGCACCGATCTTGGCCAATGAGTCGATGACGCCGTAGACGGCTTCCTCGTTACCCGGTATCAGCGACGACGACAGGATGATCAGGTCCTCGGCGGTCAGCGTGATGCTGCGATGCTCGCCGCGGGACATCCGCGACAGCGCCGACATCGGCTCGCCCTGAGTTCCGGTGGTGATCAGCACAATCTGCTCGGGCGCCATCATCTCGGCGGCGCCGATGTCGATCAGGTCGGAATCGTCCACCCGCAAAAAACCCAAGTCCCGGGCGATACCCATGTTACGCACCATCGACCGCCCGACGAACGACACCCGTCGGCCCAACGCGACCGCGGCGTCGATGATCTGTTGCACCCGATCGACATTGGAGGCGAAACACGCCACCAGGACGCGGCCATGCGCACCCCGGATCAGCCGGTGCAGCGTCGGGCCGACCTCACTTTCCGACGGCCCGACGCCGGGAACCTCGGCGTTGGTCGAGTCGCACAAGAACAGGTCCACGCCGGCGTCGCCGAGCCGGGACATGCCCGGCAGGTCGGTGGGGCGCCCGTCCAGCGGCGTTTGATCGAGCTTGATGTCGCCGGTGTGCAAAACGGTTCCGGCGGCGGTACGCACCGCGATGGCCAGCGCGTCGGGAATGGAGTGGTTGACGGCGAAGTACTCGCATTCGAACACCCCGTGCGTGCTGAGCTGTCCCTCCGCCACCTCCACGAACACCGGTTTGAGGCGGTGCTCACGACATTTCGCCGCGACCAACGCCAGCGTGAACTTCGAACCGACGACTGGGATGTCCGGACGCAGCTTGAGCAGAAACGGAATCGCCCCGATGTGGTCCTCGTGCGCGTGGGTCAGCACCAGCGCCTCGACGTCGTCGAGCCGGCCCTCGATATGACGCAGATCGGGCAGGATCAGGTCGACGCCGGGCTCGTCGTGGGTAGGGAACATCACCCCGCAGTCGATGATCAGCAACCGGCCCAGATGCTCGAAAACCGTCATGTTGCGGCCGATTTCGCTGATCCCGCCCAACGCGGTGATCCGCAGACCGCCAGTGGCCAGCGGACCCGGTGGCCGAAGGTCTACATCCACTTGCGAGCCACCGTAAGGCTCACCGCAGCACCGAAGCCGCGCGCATGTCGCTGGCCAGTTCGTCGATCTGCTCGGCGGTCGCGGCCACCTGCGGCAGCCGCGGGTCGCCCACCTCGATGCCCTGTAGCCGCAATCCTGCCTTGGCCAACGTGACCCCGCCGAGACGACTCATCGCATTGCACAGCGGGCTGATCGCGACGTTGATCTTGCGGGCGGTGGTGACGTCTCCGGAGGCAAAGGCGGACAGCAAGTCCCGGAGTTGACCGGCCGCCAGGTGCGAGATCACGCTGATGAATCCGGTGGCCCCCATCGCCAGCCAGGGCAGATTCAGTGCGTCGTCGCCGGAGTAGTACACCAGGCCGGTTTCCGCCATCAGCTGTGCACCGGCGTGCAGGTCACCCTTGGCGTCTTTCACCCCGACGATGTTGGGGTGCGCCGCCAGCGCACGCAAAGTCTCGGACTCGATCGGCACGACGGAGCGGGGCGGGATGTCGTAGAGCAGCACCGGCAGCGGTGTCGCGTCGGCGACCGCGGTGAAGTGCGCGATCAGCCCGGCCTGCGGTGGTCTCGAGTAGTACGGCGTCACCACCAGCAGTCCGTGCGCGCCCTCGGCGGCGCACGCCTTGGCCAGTTGGACGCTGTGCGCCGTGTCGTAGGTGCCCGCGCCGGCGATGACCCGGGCCCGGTCGCCCACCGCCTCCAGCACGGCCCGCAGCAGCGCGAGCTTTTCGGCATCGGTCGTGGTCGGCGACTCGCCGGTGGTTCCCGATATCACCAAACCGTCGCAGCCGGCGTCGACCAGGTGATTGGCCAATCGCGCCGCGGCCGGGATATCCAGGGAGCCGTCGGGTCCGAACGGCGTCACCATGGCGGTCAACAGCGTGCCCAGGCGGGTATAGACGTCGAATCCGCTGGTGCTCACGGACCCAGATTACCTGGCGGCGCCAGCCTTTTTAGGTAGCGGCGGCTCAGGCCTCGGTGGCCAGCGGGCTTGTCGCCACCTCGGTGCCGTCGGCCAGCGTGGCGATCTGAAAATCGCCGAACACCGCGGGCGCGACGTCGACGAGCTGGCGCAGACATGCGATCGCCAGCCGCCGGATCTCCACGTCGGCGTGCTCGCTGGCCCGCATCGCGATGAAGTGCCGCCAGGCTCGGTAGTTCCCGGTGACGACGATGCGGGTCTCGGTGGCGTTGGGCAGCACGGCGCGGGCGGCTTGACGCGCCTGTTTGCGCCGTAGCAGCGCGTTGGGTTGATCGGCAAACTTGGCTTCCAGCCTGCTCAGCAGCTCGTTATAGGTAGCGCGGCTGGCGTCGGCGGCCTCGGCGAGGATCTGCCGCAATTCAGCGTCGTCTTCCATGCCCGGCGGCACGACGACCTGAGATTCTTTTTCCGGCACGTAGCGCTGCGACAGCTGCGAGTAGGAGAAGTGCCGGTGCCTGATCAGCTCATGAGTGCACGACCGCGAGATGCCGGTGATGTAGAACGACACACTCGCGTGCTCGAGCACCGAGAAATGCCCGACGTCGATGATGTGTCGCAGATAGCCGGCGTTTGTCGCGGTCTTGGGGTTGGGCTTGGACCAGCTTTGATAGCAGGCCCGGCCGGCGAACTCGACCAACGCTTCGCCGCCGTCGGCGTCGGTGCTCCACGGCACATCCGGCGGGGCGAAGAACTCGGTCTTGGCGATCAGTTGCACGTGCAACGGCGCGGTCTCGGCCACGGCGAACACCCTAGCCGGGCGACGATGCGGGCCGGAACGGCCCGAGAAGGAGGCGGGCCATCAGGCCTAGCGGGCTCTGTTGGCCACTTCGGCTTGCCGAGGCTGCCCACTGCCTCGCGACGACGGAGGTTGACGACCGCCACCCGGTAAACAAACGCGGGATGCAGCAGTCGAATCGGAGAAAAGATGAGGCTGTTGACCTTGAAGAAGCGCACCGCGACATCGAGATCGGACTCGCACGCGGTTAACGCCCAGTCCAGAAGCCGCGTGGTAACCCGCATCCAACTCGAGCGTCGTCCTGCCACCGCCGGGAAAGCCAGGTCCAGAGCTCGCGACCATCTGCCAGGCCACGCCGATCGATTTCGCCGAGGCGCGGAAATATCGCCGGGGCAGATCGGCTGGCGCCGCAACGTAAACATCTCCCGCAGCGCGGCAACCTCCAACGCCGCCAACGTCATTCCCTGCCCGTAGATGGGGTTGAAGCTGCAGATTGCGTCACCGCATACCAACAGACCGTCGGGAAGTCGGGCCATTTTGTCGTAGCGTCGCCACTGGCTGGACGGCATGTGGTGATGCGCAACCTCGCCGATTGGTTCGGCGGCCCGCATCGCCGCAATGAGGTGGGCGGGGCAGTACTCCTCAGCGAATGACAGCATGCCGGCCAGATCGCGGGGCGGCTGATGCCCCACCATCCCGAAGACCGTGAACATCCACGTGTCGTTCTCGTAGCCGCTCAGAAACATTCCGGCTGGCCGATCCGGCGCGGGACCGATGTCGACCAGCATTTCCTTCAGCGTGCCCGCGGGGATTCGCAGCAGTTGGCTGACGTAATTCGTGTGCATGACGATGTGGTCCTCGACCGGTCGGCCGTACCCGAGGCTCTCCAGCAGGGCCGGCGTGTGCGCGCCGCGGCCCATCGCGTCCATCGACGACATCGGCAGTCAAATCCCCGTTCAACACCGTCCTCGCGGCTGACCACCCGCACTCCGGTGATGCGACGACGATCGGGTGTCGCCGCCAACTCGACCACTTCGTGGCGGCTGAGCATCGTCACGTTGCTCATTGCCTGAAGGCGCCGCCGCACACGGCATTCCAGAAACGGCCGGCTCGGCATGTGGATCGCCAGCGCTTTCGGGTCCTTGGCGACCCTTCCCGAGCGGACAACCTCGTGGCCGCCGAAAGACAACAGAAGCTCGGACAGCTCTCCGTCACCCCACACGGGCGCACCGTCGGCGACCAGATCATCGAGAAACCCGGGGAAGAGCTCGTCTAAGATCTGCGCGCCGCGGGCCAGCAGAACATGAACATGCCGGCCCTGTGGAACGCCGCGTCGGACAGCGGAATCATCGGGTAATTCGTCCCGGTCGACGACCGTGACCGTCTCGAAGAACTCGGCCAGAACTCGTGCGGCAAGCAATCCGCCCATGCTCGCTCCGAGAACGACCGCATGCTTGCCAAGTTCTGCCACTGACGATCTACCTGGCTGCCGAGTCATGTTGGGGCGCAACCACAGTCGCATCTGCGATGGCTATGACGGCGTCATAACCGGCGGCTGCTGCCTTCATACGGTGTTGATCCAAGAAGTCGCGATAGCTGTTTTCGTCGCCGCGCGCGAGCGCCAGCAGCGCCCGCGAACGCAGCACGGGGAGTTCGTGGAGCACGAAGCCGGGATCGGTGGGTACGGCGGCCAGTCGGTCGATCGCCGCCTGCGCTTTGTGTTGGTCGCCTTCGGATCCGCGTTGGACCAGTAGTTGCACCAAGACTTCGGTGGCCCTTCCGCGCCAGATCATGTCGCCGCTTTCGTACGCGCCATCCACGACTGTCCGCACCATTTCGACGGCACCGTCGAGATCCCCGGTGCGGGCCTTTTCTATAGCAAATTCGGGGTCGACGATGATCAACGGGCTCAGCGAGAACCGTTCCGCCAGTGAGGCATCGCGCGTCTTGGTGAACAGGTCGAGGCCCTGGTCGCGTTGCGTTCCGTCGCGAGTGACCAGAATCAGGCCTCGGCTGAGGAGTCCCATGAATAGGACGAAGTCGTCGCTGGAACCCTCGGCGATGCGCAGCGCCTCGGCGGTCTCACGCATGGCGGTCTCGTCGGCCGGCAGCGCCCCGAATGGAATGGACGCCACGTACTTCCACAACAGGGCGAAGACGTAACTCGTCGGATCGAGCGGAGCTGCCATCGCGATTGACGTGGCGGCATCGTCTAGCCACCCTGGCATTCCCAGGCACATCTTGACGTGCCCGCGCATCGCGATCGCGGTGCTCAGCGGTGAACCGAAGATCAAGTTGCCCTTGGTGGGGTTGCCGTCGGCCAAATCGATGAGTCGATCCGCCAACCGCAGTGCCTCGATCATCTCGCCGGCCTGGCATTTGGCGTAGATCGCAGCGAACAGCAGAGCCACGGTCAGCGTCGGATCACCGATCGATTCGAGCAGCTCGCTCTGCTCCGAAGCCACCTGAGCTGCCTCGCGGAAGCGGTTGTGAAAAGTCAGCGCCATGATGAACCCGGTCATGCCGATCGCCAGCGACACCTTGTCGTCGGCCGCGGTACACAGACCTCGCAGTTCGTCGAAACCGGTGTCGGCGATGCTGCCGCCGGTTCGCCACAGGGTGCCGCACAGCAGGTTGCGCGGGGCGATCTGCAAGGATGCCCGAAACGGGGTGTCGGGCGGTAGCCGGTCGGCAACCTGGCGAGCCCGCTGCCAGTTGGTGCGGGCCGCCCGAATGTCGCGAAACGACGACCAGGCGCCGGCGCGCATGTGCCAGTCAAACGCTGCGCGCAAATCCCCGGCAGCCTCCAGGTGTTCGGCGATCAAGGCGGCGTTCTCGTCGGCCGCCCCGGGATCCTGCTGTTCGATCGCGTTGGCCAACCGCCGGTGCAACTCGGCGCGCCCGGCCTTCAGCTGTGACTCGTAGGCGACGGTCCGGATCAACGGGTGTCGAAATGCGTACACCGCGCGCGGGGTGAACATCACCTGGTCGATCAGCTCCACCTGCAGTAGCTCGGCGATCGCATTGGTTGCCTCGATGTCATCCAGCAAGGGGGCCACTAGCTCAACCCTGAACCGCGTACCGACGACCGCCGCGGCATACAGGAACTGCTTGGCCGACCTACCCAGACGGTCGACGCGGGCGGCGATGGTGGCCTGCAGTGTGCCCGGCACGCTGATGTCGGCGGCGCCGTCACAGCAGATGTACGCGCCGGGATCGCCGTCGAGCACGCCGCGCTGAGCCAGGTCACGCACCATCTCTTCGGCGAAGAACGGGTTCCCGGCGGCGCGCTGGGCGACCCGCGCGGCCAAGGCACGCACCGACGGGTCAGTACCCAGCAGCTCGGTGGTCAATGCCGCGCTCTGCGCCGCGTTCAGCGGTGCCAGCGAGATCATCTGCCCACCCGGCGTTCGCGACAACGTACCGCGGTATTCGGGACGATAGGTCACCAGCACCATCGAATGGATTTGCGGCACAACAGTGACGAACTCAGCGAGCATGGCCTCGCTGACCTCGTCGATCCAGTGCACGTCCTCGATCACGTACTGCGCCGGTGCGGTCCGGTTCAGGGCGACCGCGTTCAACAGGGCCGCCAACCGGCGCCGACGGGCATCGGCGGTGATGTCGGGCAGTGCGGCGTCGGGGTCGCCGATCCCGAGTAGGTCGTCCAGCAGCAGCAGATCCTCGGGGTTGGCGTCGGGTATGCGGGCCCGGATTCGCGCTCGACCTGCGTTCTCGTCGAGGCCGCTGACCCCGAAGACCCTGCGCAAAAGGCGCGCCACCAGGAGAAACGGCACCTCGCGGGTATGGGATTCGCAGGCGACGGAAAACACCTCGACGCCGCGGCCAGTAGCCAGCGTCACGGCCTCGCGCATGATGCGGCTCTTGCCGATACCGGGTGGCCCAACCACCCCGACCACACAACCGGCACCGTTGATCGCTTGATCGAGGATGCCGGCCACGGTGTTCATCTCCCAGGTGCGTCCGACCAGGGTCGGCTCGCGGCGGCCGATCTCCACGCGCTCGGCGGCGGCCCTCAGTAGCCGGCGCGCCGGTAACGGCTCCTCGGCGCCCTTGACGTGGACCAACTCGGGCGCCCCCAGCACGGTGGCGTGTTCGACCAGCCGCGCCGTGGACCCACTGAGCATCACTCCGCCAGGCGGGGCCACCGATTCCATCCGTTGCGCCAACCCGACCTGCTCGCCGACCGCGGTGTACGCCCTTGCATCAGAGCTGATTTCGCCGGCAATCACTTGGCCTGAGTTCAGCCCGACTCGCAGCCGCAGCGTGACGCCGTCGCGGCGCTGTACCCCCTCGGCCAGCTGCCCGATCTGCTCTTGGATGTCCAACGCCGCCAAACAGGCCCGAAAAGCGTGATCCTCCAACGCGACTGGCGCACCGAACAGCGCCATGATGCCATCGCCGGTGAACTTGTCGACCGTGCCGCCATAGCGTCGCGTAATCGTTGCCGCGCAGCCGAAGACGTCGGCCATGATCTCGCGCAACCGCTCCGCCCCGAGCGTCGAGGCGATCGTCAGGGAATTCACCACATCGGCGAACAACACCGTCACCTGCTTGAACTCAGGCTGCTCTCCGATTTGTGGTGCAGGTGCCCCGCAGCCGTCGCAGAACCGGGCGCCGTGGCGAAGCTCAGTGCCGCATGCTCGGCACACCGCGCCTGCTGGCCCCATCCGCCTCTCCCGCCGCTGATCAGTGGTGCGAACCGCCTGATGCACCAACAGAGTGATTATCGGCTGCCGGCGCTGCCGAGGAAGCCGTTTGGCGCACACGACACACGCAGGGAACACTTTTGGCCAGCGGCTTCGAGTGGAGGTGTCCCATGCTTTTCACCGGAATAACTAAGTATTAACGATAATCAGCCTTTCCGCTGGTGAATTGCGGGTTTTGCGCCTAGTTTCCACCCACTTCGAGTAAGTTTTGGTTCCGGTATTTGCAAAGCAAGGAGCCTCTTATGCCGCCCAAGAAGGCGTCGGCAGCGCGAAACGGCAATGCGCACGCACGGGCAGGGCTGGACTGCTTCATGCGGGAGCTTTATAAGGACGCGGCAAACCACTATGCCAAGGCGGTGCAAGCCGGCGGCACCAACGTCGACGACTGGCGCAAAATGCAAGCCCTCGCGGAGGCCAACGCCACCGCCGAAATCTATGTCGAAGTGCCCAAGCCGGTGTACTTCAACCGCAAAAAGCTGCTGGACCCTCCTGCGGTTCGCGACGGTGACCTGCCCAGGCCGCCGCGTCGCCGCCGAGGCCACTGCTGCTTCAAGCGACTGCGCCTCTTTCTGGGCTACGCCCTCGGCGCATTAGCGACGGCGGTCATGGATTGGATTATCGAATGGGTGGGCCGGAGATTCGGCTATCGCGCGAGGGTATGGACCGACTGGTATCACCGCCCCTGGATGGTGGGGGTCCTGATATTGGCCTACATGAGGGAACAGCTGAACGCACACAATTTGATAACCACCTACCCGACCGGGGACCTGGTCGGCTTCCAAACGCCGGGTCAGAGACCGCCGCTGGGCGTCACCCATTTCCGCACCGCCGACGGAAGCTGGAACAACCTCGCGGATCCGAAGGAGGGCGCTGCCGGAACACGCTTCCTGCGCAACGTCGATCTCTCGGTCACCTGCCCCGACTCCCGATTACTCGAGCCGAACCCGCGCGAGATCAGCCGCAAGCTGCTCAGCCGTCCGATCCTCAGCGATGGTCAACCAGACGTGACGACGGCGCCATTCCTCAATCTGCTGGCCGCATCGTGGATCCAGTTCATGACCCACGACTGGATCAGCCACGCAGACACCTACCCTGACCACTTCATCAGGGTGCCGCTGCTCAGTGACGACCCCGCACGCCTTCGCTACCAGAAAACCGAACTCGCGATCGGCGCGACGCAGCCCGACCCGACGCGCGGACCCCAGGCTGAGCCGGCTTGCACGAGTTCGATCAACGAGGTCACCCATTGGTGGGACGGCTCGCAGATCTACGGCAGCGACCAGGCCACCCAGAATCGCCTGCGCAGCCACAAGATGGGCAAGATGAAGTTAGGCGATGACGGCTTGCTGCCGGTCGAGCGCGCCACCGACGTAGAGGACGCCGGCTTCAGGCGCAACTGGTGGATAGGCCTGACGATGTTGCACACCCTTTTCGTGCGCGAGCACAACGCCATCTGCGACATGTTGTACGACGCCTACCCGGCCTGGGACGACAACCGCCTCTTCAATGTCGCACGGCTGATCAACGCCGGTGTGATGGCCAAGATCCATTCCGTCGAGTGGACCCCAGCCATTCTGCCCAACCAGACGCTCGAAACAGGGCTGAACTCGAACTGGTACGGCTTGCTGACCTACCTGATGCATAAAAGCAAGGAGCGCAAGACACTGGCCGAAGTGAACATACGCAATCCCGAGCTCGGCGGCATCGTCGGCAACCCAATCAATAGACATCACAGCGCATTTGGGTTGACCGAGGAATTTGTTGAGGTCTACCGCCTGCATTCGCTGGTACCCGAGACCCTGCAGCTGCAGCGACGCGGCCAAAACGGCATCAATGAGATGCCCCTGCCCGCCACGCGCCAGCACGGCTCGGTAGAGATAACGAAGAATTACGTGATGTCGGACCTGTTCTATTCGTTCGGCAAACAGCACCCGGGCGCGTTGGTGCTCAACAACTTTCCGCGCTTCATGCAGGAGCTCAGCGTCCCGGGCAATGCGTTCTTGGACATGGGCACGGTTGACGTTGTGCGCGCACGGGAACGCGGCGTGCCGCGTTATAACGAGTTCCGCCGTCAGCTGGGGCTGACTGAGATTCACAGCTTCGACGACCTAACCGACGACCCGAAGGTCCTGACGAAGCTACGGTCCGTGTACGACGACGTCGAGGACCTGGACCTGCTGATCGGCACGCTCGCAGAAAGCCGCCGACCCACCGGCTTCGGTTTCGGCGAGACGGTGTTTCAGATCTTCATCGTGAGCGCGAGCCGCCGGCTGCAGGCGGACCGTTTCTACACTGACGACTACAACGAGGACGTCTACACCCCGGAAGGCCTGCGCTGGATCGACCAGACCGACCTGAAGACCGTGATCTTGCGTCACTACCCTGAGCTCGCAGACACCGGTCTGGCCAACATCAAGAACGCTTTTGAGCCCTGGGACGAAGGGCCGAGGCTCGATCCTGAGCGACATCCACTGCGCGCCTGGGATTGCGAATTGAAAGACGATCCTTGGCGCGGCGACGCGTACCCCACGCCTGAGCAACTTCGGGAGCGCGAATGGTGAGATGGTTTCTCCGACGCAGGATTTGGGACTTGATAACGTGGCTTAAGTTCGTCGGGGCTAAGCCGGTGGACATCAAACCGCCGCAGGCAAAGTGGGACCACATCACACCGAAGCCGATGGGCGAGGCGATTCCCGACGTGCCGTTATACAAGGTGATGGTTTGTCCGCCCAGCGACATCCCCGAGGATGAACGCTCTTGGCACGTCATCGTCTATAAGGTTCAGGTATGGCTGTACAAGATCTATTCACCGATGCAGCCGGGCTTGCCACGAATCGACCCTGACCCGCAGGTCGCGTTGAAGCGAGGTTTCAACGGATTGCGCCGCAGCCTTTTCCACGACCCCGAACAACCGCCCGAGTACCTGGGCAGTCCGGACCTCGGCTCGCTGGCGGTGCGCGGTCCCTACGCCTGCTACTCGAAGCTCGTCGGCGATGGCATCTGGGAATGGGACCTGACCATGCTCGACAAGTACGAACACCACCCCGGACTGGTGAAAATCGGTTCGCGCGTGCTGTTCCGCGAGGATACGCAAAGACGGTTGCTCCGCGCCTACCGCATCGACTGCGCGCTGGGCCAGATCACGCCGACCGATCCAGAGTGGGATCAGGCCTGCAAGATCGCATTGTGTGCCGCATCGACGCACCTGTCGCTGGTGCGCCACTTCAACTGGGTGCACTTGGCAGGCGGCGCGCAATTGGCCATCGCTACGCGCAACAGCCTCCCGAAGGACCACGCGCTGTTCAGGTTGCTGTGGCCCTACATTTACGGCACCCTGCAGAGCAACGACATGGTCACCCGCGGGCAGATGGCACCCGGTGGCGACTTCGAGACCACCTTCAGCTTCACCTTCAGGGGCATGTGCGACTTATTTGACGACACTTACGACGAATACCAGCACGGCGTCAACGACCCTGAGACAGACGGTAAATCGCGCGGTTTGCCCAGCGCGAACTTCGATACACCGACACAGCGGAACCTGGAGGATCTGTTCGACGTCATGCACCGCTTTGTGTGCGACTATCTGGGAATCTTCTTCCCGCGGAGCCCCACCCCTGCCGAAGACGTACGCAACGACACAGCGACGCTGGAGTGGCTCACGGAACTTAACGCGTGCCTTCCCAACGGAGTTGGCGTCAACCCCGCAAAGTTCACGTGGGACGAGTTGGCGCGAATGCTGGCGGGCCAGCTGTACTTGGTGACCGCTCAGCACGAGATCCTGGGCAGTCTTATGTGGAACTACCAGCTGTGGACACACCGCCAGCCCGCGCGGATTTATGAGGACTTCCAGGCCGAGCCGCTGGACGTGTACCAGCGCCTGGTCAACGCGAACTACATCCTGAACGTGCACCGGCGTGCACTGATACACAACTTCGACAACATCGCGCTACGCGATGCCCGTCCGGCCCTGTCGCGATTCCAGTGCGAGCTCCGTGCGCTGCAGAAAACGATGGACAGCCACCCGCGCGCGGTCTGGCGGGTCTCCCCACGCGACCTGAAGGTCAACATCAACGCTTAAGCCGGTCGGTCCGGCTGCCCGGTCAACGGTTCGCCGCGGCGCAGCGAACCGATCCAGCCGTCGCGCCGCTCGCCGCGCTGTTCCAGCAGCCCACGGACCGTTCCTTCCATCCGGAACCCGCACCGTCCGGCTACCCGTCGTGACGCCCAATTGCCCACTTGCGCACGCCAATACACCACCTCGATGCCCGGCAGCCCGAAACCCCAAGCCAATACCAGCCGCAGCGCGCGAGTCATCACGCCCTTGCCCCGCGCCCACGGGGCCAGCCCGAAGCCCACCTCGGCGCCTCCGATGCCGTCGAACCGCAAATCCACGCTTCCGGCGAAGCGTCCGTCGTAGGCGATCGCGAACCTCGCCACGTTGGCTTGCCAGCCCTCGGCGACCCGTGTCAGAAAGTCCTGGGCGTCTGACTCGTGGTATGGCACCGGGACGGTCGTCCAGCGCTGGAATTCCGGGTCGCGGCATTGCGCAACGATGTCGTCCACGTCGCCGCGAAGCGGCAGGCGCAATAGCAGGTGCGGCCCGTCGGTCAGCTCGGGAGCAGCCGGCAGCAGCACGCGTTTGCCCGAAGTCATGCCGAGACTGCCGCCCGCAATTCGCCGGCCAAATCGCCGCGGTCGCCGACGGTCACGCCAGCCAATCCCAGCCACGACGCCATCGTCGCAAGCTCCGACGCTAGCGCCGCGGCCACCCGCGAATGCGAGCGATCCGGCTCGACGAACGCACCAACGACATGCAGCGCATCCGCGACGCGGTCGGCCTTGAGGTCGACCCGCCCGACCAATTCGCCGTCCAGCAGAAACGGCCAGACGTAGTAACCGTATTGGCGCTTATTCGCCGGCGTGTAGATCTCGATGCGGTAGTGAAATTCGAAGAGCCGCTCCACCCGCGGACGGAAAAATATCAGCGGGTCGAACGGACACAACAGCGCGGTGCCGCGGTTGCGCCGCGGAATCGTCTGCCCTGCAATCAGATACGCCGGTGCGGACCAGCCGTCGACGTCGACGGGCTCCAGCTCGCCGTCGGCCACCAGTTTGGCGATCGCCGGCTTGGTCTGTCCTGGGGCCAGCCGGAAGTAGTCGCGCAGGTCGGCCTCGGTGCCCACGCCGAGCGCGGTGGCCGCCCGTAGCGTGAGCTCGCGGACGGCGTCGTCCTCGTCGACCTGCCGCGCCAGCACGTCGGGCGGTAGCACCCGCTCGGTCAGGTCGTAGTGCCGCGCGAACCCGACCCGGGTCGCGGTGGTGAGCACCCCGGCGGCGAACAACGCCTCGGCGACCCATTTGGTGTCGCTGCGGCTGCCCCACCACGCTCCCCGCGAACCGCGCGGGCCGGTGGCCAGATGCGCCTCGATTTGCCCCGCGGTGCTCGGGCCGAGCTCGGCAACGGTGGCGACGATCTTGTCGGCCAGCTGCGGGTTGGCCTTCACGATGTGGGTGCCCCACCGGCCGTGCCGGTATCGGCGCATCCGCCAGCGCAGCAGCGGCCAGTCGTCGACCGCCATCAGCGCGGCCTCGTGAGCCCAGTACTCCACCAGGAGCCGCGGCGACCGGGCGGAATGATCCCAGGCCGCCCGGTCCAGAACAGCGCGGTCGTACCGACCGAGTCGGCTGAACACCGGCGCATAGTGGGCCCGCACAGCGACCGACACCGAGTCGAGCTGCAGCACCTGGATGCGTGAGATCAACCGTCGAAGGTGCGCGCGAGTGATCGCTCCGGCGGGCTGTGGTTCGGTAAATCCTTGGGCCGCAACGGCTATCCGCCGGGCCTGCGTTGCGGTCAGCCTAACGGGCCGGGTCACGGCGCCGAGAATACCGCGAGCTCAGCCGGTGCTGACTTTCTCATCCGACGGCTCCCCGGCGCTTGCCTCCTCCGGATTCTTGAGTTCCTGGTAGGCCGACTCAAGGGTGGCTGGAACCCCTTCCAGGTCCCGGTAGACGCCCATCAGTTGCTCAAGGATCTCGATGCGCTTCTGGCTCGTCTCGTCCACCGCCAGCCGGGCCTGCTCACGATAGTGATCAGCCTCCAGCTTGGCGTCGGCGAGGAGCTGCTCACGTTCCGCCTGAGCGTGCTGCCAAGCCTCAGCGATCGCCGATTGATTTTCAGCCGTCATCCTGTCCAATTCGGCCGCGACCTTTGCTTTGGCGTCGTCATATTCGGCTTGGCGGGCGTTTAGCTGCGCATCCAGGTCCGCCAGTAGTTCTTTGTGCTTTTGCTGCGCGGCCTTCGCCTCGGCCTCGGCGTCGGCGATCAGCGCCGCTGCTTCGGCCTGCGCCTCGGCCTGCATCTCGGCGACCTCGTCGACCGCCTGCCGCAACATCTTTGCCATCCGTTGTTGGACCGCGTGCGGCGACGGTGAAGTGTCCGTGAGGAGGGTGACCTCCTTGCGCAACGCGACTGATTCATCGTCGAGGTCTTTCAGCCGGGCCCTTAAGCTCTCGACGTCGTCGAGCAGCAACCGCTGCTTGGTGGTCAGCATCTCGATGTAGGCGTCAACCGCAGCCGGCTTATAGCCCCCCAACGTGCGAGAAAACGCCCTCGCGGATTCGGGTTCCATCGCCAATGCCCCCTTCTGAAATCGCCTGCTCGACGCCTGTGACCGGCCTCTAGTCGAGAGTATGTCAGGTCGTACCGTCGGCGCAGATCGAGCGCTCACGAGCGGAGGTAGGTGTGGAACCGGTAGCGCAACCCGGTGCGGCTGGTCTCCCACTCCCCCGTTGTACCGGTCCACGTCTCATCGAGCAGTGGGGCGACGACGTCGCCGTCATCGCGGGGCAGATCGATGTCGACCTCGGTAACTTCGCAGCGGCTGGCCCGCGGCATCGCGAGCGTATAGATCTGTTCGCCGCCCACGACCCAGGTGTCCGGATCGGTCAACGCCTCGTCCAGGCTTCGCACCACCGTTGCGCCTTCGGCCATGAAGCCAGTCTGGTGGGTCAATACGACATTTCTGCGGCCCGGCAGCGGCCGAAACTTCGCCGGCAGCGACTCCCAGGTACGGCGGCCCATCACCACGGTGTGGCCCATCGTCAGCGCTTTGAAGTGGAGCAGGTCCTCCGGCAGCTGCCATGGAATACCGCCGCTACGGCCGATCACTCCCGACGTCGACTGAGCCCAGATCAGACCCAGTTCGCCGCCGGGAGGCGTCATACCGCGACGGGCGCTTTGATCGCCGGATGCGGATCGTAGTTCTGCACGACGACGTCGTCGTAGGTGTAGTCGAAGATCGAATCACGATGCGCCAAAACAAGTTTCGGGTATGGCCGCGGGTCGCGGCTCAGCTGTTCGGTGACCTGCTCGACGTGGTTGTCGTAAATGTGGCAATCACCGCCGGTCCAGATGAACTCGCCGACCGCCAAACCAGACTGCGCGGCCATCATGTGGGTCAGCAGCGCATAGCTGGCGATGTTGAACGGCACACCGAGGAACAGGTCGGCGCTGCGCTGGTAGAGCTGACAGCTGAGCCGACCGTCGGCCACATAGAACTGGAACAGCACATGACACGGCGCCAGCGCCATCTGCGGGATCTCGCCGACGTTCCATGCCGAGACGATGATGCGTCGGGAATCCGGATCGGTCCGCAGCAGCTGCAACGCAGCGCTGATCTGGTCGACCTGTTCGCCGGACGGCGTCGGCCAGGACCGCCACTGCACGCCGTAGACCGGACCGAGATCACCTGTGTCGCTGGCCCATTCGTCCCAGATCGTGACTCCGTGCTCGTGCAACCAGCCGACGTTGGAGTCACCGCGCAAAAACCACAGCAGCTCGTAGACCACCGACTTCAGGTGCACCTTCTTGGTGGTGATCAGCGGGAAGCCGGCCGACAAGTCGTACCGCAGCTGGTGGCCGAACAGGCTGCGGGTGCCGGTGCCGGTGCGGTCGGATTTGGGCGTGCCCCGCTCGAGTACCAGGCGCAGTAGATCCTCGTACGGCGTGGCGATCGACACGCGTTCACCATACGTCCAGACCCGGGGAGTAGAACGGATGGCATGCCGAACATCACCGACACCATCACCACTCCCGACGGCACCTGCACCGTCCGACTGTTCACCCCCGAAGGAGAAGGTCCCTGGCCCGGAGTGGTCATGTACCCCGACGCCGGCGGAGTGCGCGACACCTTCGACGAGATGGGCGCCAAGCTGGCCGACTTCGGTTATGCGGTGCTGCTGCCCGACGTCTACTACCGCCAGGGCGACTGGAAGCCCGTCGACATGAAGACCGCATTCGCCGATCCCGAAGAGCGCAAGCGGCTGATGTCGATGATCGGCAGCGTGACACCCGACACGATGACCGCCGACGCCGGCGCATTCTTCGACTACCTCGCCGGTCGCCCCGAGGTGAGCGGCGACAGATTCGGCACCACCGGCTACTGCATGGGTGGACGGACGTCGGTGGTGGTCGCCGGGCGGGTACCCGACCGGGTCGCTGCCGCGGCATCCTTCCACGGCGGCGGGCTGGTGACCGACACCGAGGACAGCCCGCATCTGAAGGCCGACCAGATCCAGGCCGCGATCTACGTCGGCGGCGCGGAGAACGACGGATCGTTCACCGCCGATCACGCCGAACAGCTCGATAAGGCGCTGACGGCGGCCGGCGTCGAGCACACGATCGAGACCTACCCGGCCGCGCACGGGTTCGCCGTCCCGGACAACGCGCCCTTCGACGCCGCCGCGGCCGACCGGCACTGGAACGCGATGCGTGACTTCTTCGGGGCGCACCTGGGCTAGCTCGGCGACGATGCAGAGCGCGCAGCGCGATGAAGAGGAGTCGGGCAATCGTCCTAGCCCACCCATGCGCGTAGACGCGATGACGACCCCGGCACCGCTGGGCCGGATCGGTGACCTCGCCCGACGAACCCAATCCGCCGGGTTCTCCGGCCTGTTGTTCACCGAGACGGGCCGCACGGCCTACCTCAACGTCGCCGTCGCTTCGCAGGCCGCACCGGAACTCGAGATGTCCACCGGCGTCGCGGTGGCCTTTCCGCGTAGCCCGTTCGTCACGGCGGCCACCGCCTGGGAGCTTCAGGAGGCCACCGGCGGCAAGTTCCGGCTCGGTCTGGGGACGCAGGTGCGCACGCACGTCGTGCGCCGCTACGGCGTGGACTTCGAGCGGCCCGGTCCACGGCTGCGTGACTACGTGCTCGCCGTCAAGGCATGCTTCGCGGCGTTTCGCACCGGCAAGCTCGATCACCACGGCGAGTTTTACAACCTCGATTTCATTACGCCGCAGTGGAGCGCGGGGCCGATCGACGCTGCCGATCCCAAAGTGGATGTCGCCGCGGTGAATCCGTGGATGCTGCGGATGGCGGGCGAAGTGGCCGACGGCGTGCATATCCATCCGCTCGGCGAGCCCGGCTACCTGAGCCGTCACGCTCTGCCGAATGTCGCTGCAGGAGCTGCGAAAGTCGGACGTTCTCCATCGGACATCGCCGTCATTGTGCCGGTGATGACGATCGTCGGCGACAGCGACGAAGAGCGCGACAAGGAACGAGAACTCGTACGCGCCAGCATGAGCTTCTACGGAAGCACCCCGAACTACGCGTTCATCTGGGACGAGGCCGGGTTCGACGGCACGACTGCCCGGATTCGCGAGAAGCAGAAGGCCGGCGACTTCGCCGGCATGGCGGCCCAGATCACCGACGAGCACATCGCCGTCTTCGCCACCGAGTCGACCTGGGATGGCTTGGCCGACGCGCTGACCGAGAAGTACGGCTCCTTCGCGAGCCGGTTGGTGCTGTATAACGCGCTCAACGATCGGGAGCGCGTCGAGCGGTATGGCGAGGTGGCGCGCCGGGTCAGCGGCCGATCAACCGCTGCATGAAGTCGGGATAGCGCGCGCCCTGCACCTCGATATGCGCTGCGGCATCGTCGATCTCGCGCAGGTCGTCGGCACTCAGCTCGACATCGGCTGCCCCGAGGTTTTCCTCCAACCGTTCCAGGCGCCGAGTGCCGGGAATCGGCACGATCCACGGCTGCTGTGCGAGCAGCCAGGCCAACGCGATCTGGCCGGGTGTCGCGCCCTTGCGGGCAGCGATCGTCTGCAGGAGGTCGACCACTGCGCGGTTTGTCTCGCGGACGTCGGCGGCAAAGCGCGGAATGCTGCTGCGGATGTCGGAGCTGTCGAATTGTGTGCTCTCGCCGATACTTCCGGTGAGGAAGCCTTTACCCAGCGGGCTGTACGGCACGAAGCCGATGCCGAGTTCGGCCAGCGTCGGCAGTATTTCCGTCTCGGGTTCCCGCCACCACAGCGAGTATTCGCTTTGCAGGGCGGTCACGGGTTGCACCGCGTGGGCGCGACGAATGTTCTTCGCCGACGCTTCCGACATCCCGAAATGCTGCACCTTGCCTTCACCGATCAGCTCCTTGACCGTCCCGGCCACGTCCTCGATCGGAACCTCGGGGTCCACCCGATGCTGGTAGAGCAGGTCGATGGTCTCGACGCCAAGGCGCCGCAACGAATTGTCGGCAACGTCTTTGATGTGCTCGGGCCGGCTATTCAGTCCGTTGATGTTGCCGTCGGCGGCGAAGGCGAAGCCGAATTTGGTTGCGATCACCACCTGCCCCGCGAATGGCGCCAAGGCTTCGCCGACCAGTTCTTCGTTGTCGCCATAGGCTTCGGCGGTGTCGAAGAAGGTGACACCGCGGTCAACGGCGGCGCGGATCACCGCGATCATCTCGGCCCTGGACCCCGACGGTCCGAAGCCGCGGCTCATGCCCATGCAGCCCAATCCGATCGCCGAAACCTCGAGGTTGTCGCCGAGGATGCGTTTGTCCATGGTTGAACTCCTTTTGGCTAGGACACCGGCAGGTCGACCAACTCGGCCAACCGTGCGCGGTGGCGGTAAGCGGTGCCGAACGCCAATTGATCGCTCTTGGCTCGCTTCAGGTAAAGATGCGCCGGGTACTCCCACGTCATTCCGATGCCGCCGTGCAGCTGAACACATTCTTCGGCCGCGTGCACGGCCGCGCCGCTGCAATAGGCCTGCGCGACGGCCGCGGCGATCGTCGCGTCGTCGTCTCGCCGAGCGCGGCTGTCGGCGGCATATCGGGCCGCCGCCGCAGCGGCATTGACTTCGATCCACAGATCGGCCAGCCGATGCTTGATCGCCTGGTAGGACCCGATCGCCCGGCCAAACTGCTTGCGCTGCTTGGCGTAAGCCAGCGTGGTATCGAAGCACCACTGCGCGATGCCGAGCTGCTCGGACGCGAGCAGGGCCGCACCCGTCTCGAGCGCCGCACGCACCGCAGCCTCGGCAGGCGCCGCGCCGACGCGCGACGACGCAGCCGACGAAAATTCAATATTTCCAAGGGGTCTCGTCATATCCAGGCTGAGCACCGGCGACACGTCGACGCCCGCCGCGTCACGAGAGACGGTGTGCAACTCCAGCCCATCGGGTCCGGCCGCCGGGACCACCAGGACGTCGGCCTCGCCCGCGCCGGCCACGCTGGTGACTCGTCCGGTCAGCCCGTCGCCGCTCCAGCCGACACCGGCAACCGCGTCGTCGGGCGCGGTGGACAGCGGCACCACCAGCGCGGCGGTGAGGGAGCCGGCCGCTAGTCCCTTGACCGTCTCGGTGGCCTCGGTACCAGCGGCCTCCAACAGCGCGACGGTGGCCAGCACCGCGCTGGACAGAAACGGCACCGGCGCGACGGCCCGGCCGATCTCCTCCATCACCACGGCCGCCTCGCGGGCGCTCGCGCCCGCGCCGCCGAGCGGCTCGGGCACCAGCAAGCCGGCCATGCCCAGGTCTGCGGCCAGAGTGTGCCAAACATTCGAAAAGTCATGCGGGGCAGGGTCGTAGGCACTCATCACCGATTCCGGCGGGCACCGGTCGGCGAACAGGCGGCGCACGCTGTCCCGCAATGCTTCTTCGGTGTCGGAGTACAGCAGATCGCTCATCGTGCCGTTCCTTTTTCTAAATCCTTGTAAGCGATGTCCTTGTCGACCCGGTGTTCCGGCGGCAGTCCGAGGATGCGCTCGGCGATGGTGTTGCGCAGGATCTCCGACGTGCCGCCCTCGATCGAGTTGCCCTTGGCCCGTAGGTAGCGATACCCGGGCTCACGCCCGGTGAAATCGACCCCCTCGGGCTGACGCATGGTCCAATCGTCGTAACGCAGACCCAATTCGGGGTGTAACTCGATTTCGAAGCCCGAAATCGCCTGGGCCAGACGGGCGAACGTCACCTTCATTCCGGCGCCCTCCGGGCCGGGCTGACCGGCGGTGAGCCGCTGGCGCAGCCGCAGGCTGGTCAGCCGGGCGACTTCGGCTTCCACCCACAGCCGCATCAGCTCGTCATGCATCGCCGAATTCCGCAACTGCGGTTCGGCCCGCCAGGCGTCGGCGACCTTGCCGATCATCCCGGTTTCGCGGCCGATGCCGGCCATCGACCCGATCGCGACGCGTTCGTTGTTGAGCGTGGTGGTCGCGACCTTCCAGCCGCCGCCCTCGGCGCCGAGCCGGTTCGCGTCGGGTACCCGGACGTCAGTCAGGAACACCTCGTTGAACTCGGCTTCACCGGTGATCTGGCGCAGCGGACGGACCTCGACGCCGGGGTCGCTCATGTCACACACGAAATAGGTCAGCCCTTGATGTTTGGGAACGGTCGGGTCGGTCCGCGCGACCAGGATCGCCCGCTGGGCTTTCTGCGCGCTCGACGTCCACACCTTCTGCCCGTTGACGATCCAGTCGTCGCCGTCCCGCACCGCGCGGGTAGAAACCCCGGCCAGGTCGGATCCGGCGCCCGGCTCACTGAACAACTGACAGTAGAAGTGCTCTCCGGTGAACAACGGCCGCAGGAACTTTCGCTGCTGCTCCGCGGTGCCGAAGGCGGCAATGGTCGGCGCCGCCATGCCCATCCCGATGCCGTTGTGTGGTCCGCCTCCCGGCGGCGCGCCCGCCGCGGCGAGGTCGGCTTCGACGTGCGACTGAAAGCTTCGCGGCAGCTCCAGCCCGCCGGAACCGCGCGGGAAGTGCACCCACGCCAGACCGGCGTCGAATCGCGCCGCCAGGAAATCCTGTGGGTCACTGCTCGCCGGGTCGTGCTCGTCGAGCAGCGCCCGAACCCGGGCGCGCAAATCCTCAGCGATCGCCTGCTCGTCGGCGCTCATCGGAATCCTCCCGCGTCGCCGAGTACCTGGCCGCCGTCGATCACCATGGTGTCGCCGGTGATCCAGCTCGCCTCGTCCGATACCAGGAAGGCGACCGCAGCCGCGACGTCGGGCGGTTCGCCGACGCGTCCCAGCGCGGTCCGCGCCGACACGAGCTCTTCGTGGTCCTTCCACAGCGCCTCGGCAAGCCTGGTGCGAACCACGCCCGGGCAGATCGCATTCACCCGGACTCGCGGTGAAAGTTCCAGTGCCAGTTGCTTGGTGACGTGAATCAGCGCGGCCTTGGTGGCGTTGTACAACCCCATGTTCGGCGACGAATGCATGCCGCCGATCGAGGCGGTGTTGATGATGGCACCGCCGTGCTCACCCATCCAGGCCTTGACCGCGAGCGACGTCCACAGCAACGGCGCCCACAGGTTGACCTCAAAAATCTTGGCGAACCGAGCGTGATCCTGCTCGATCAGCGGGCCGTATGCCGGGTTGGTGCCGGCGTTGTTGATCAGGATGTCGATGCTGCCGAAGCGGTCAAGTGTCAGGTCGACGCAGCGTTCGGCAGCATCCTCCTCGACGGCGTGGGCGGCCACGCCGATCGCGCTGCCGCCGACCTGTTCGGCCGCGGCGTCGGCGCTTTCCTGCTTACGGGCGGTGAGCACCACGTTCGCGCCGTCGGCGGCCAGTCGCTGCGCAATGGCCAGCCCGATACCCCGCGAGGCGCCGGTGATGATCGCGGTTCGGCCGGCCAGGTTCTGGTCGTTCGTGTTTTGGGCGGTCACAGCGTGTCCCTTTGCAGGCTGCGCTGGTAGCGGCGCATGCCGCTCAGCCAGCGGTCGTAGTCGGTGGCCTTTTGCCGGTACATGTCCAGCACGATGGCGTGCGGCAGGATCAGGAAGCGTTCCTCCTCGATCGCCGCCAGCACGCTGTCGGCCACGTCCGCCGGTTCCAAGACGTCGCCCGCGGTGGTCACCGCTCGGGTGGCCAGCTCACCGAGCGGGTGGCCGGTCTGCTCGCCTTCATACAGCAGCTTGGTGTTCACCCCCATCGGGCACAAACAGCTCACCCGCACCCCTTGGTCGCCGTAGGTGATGTTCAGCCACTCGGCGAATCCGACAGCGGCATGCTTGGTCACCGCGTAGGTCGCCGATCCCAGTTGGGTCAGCAGCCCTGCCGCCGAGGCGGTGCTGATGAAGTAGCCTTCGCCGCGTTCGACCCAATCGGGTATCAGCAATTGCGCAGCGCGGATATGCGCCCGCAGGTTGACGTCAATGGACCGGTCCCACTCCTTCTCGGTGGCCTCCAGACCCACGACGCCGGTGATGCCCGCATTCGCGAAATACATATCGACCGCGCCGAATCCGCTTTCCGCCAGCGTGATCAACCGCTGGATCTGCGCCGTGTCGGTGACATCCGCGCCCGCAGCGATTGCCGCACCGGGCCGCTCGGCGTTGATTCCGTCTGCCACCGCTCGCGCAGCGTTGGCGTCCAGATCGGCGACGACAACGCGCGCGTCCTGCTGCGCCAGCTTGGCGGCCAACGCGCCGCCGATGCCGTTGCCGCCACCGGTGACGATGGCGACCTTTTCGGCGACCTTCACAACCGACTCCCTTCATTTCTGGATAGCAGCCGGGTGATCCACGCCCGGGACTCCGCTGGATCGATCACATCGTCGAGCTCGAAAGTGGTAGCCGAGGTCAGCGCCTTGCCATGCTGGTAGGCCGCCTCAACCAACTTGTCGAACAGGTTCTGACGTTCGCTTGCGTCGACGACGGCGGCCAGCTCCTTGCTGAATCCCAGCCGCACAGCACCTTCGAGGCCCATCCCGCCGATCTCCCCCGTCGGCCAGGCCACGGTGAACTCCGGGGCATGGAATGAGCCGCCGGCCATGCCCATTGCTCCGAGCCCATAACCCTTGCGCAGAATGATCATCCCGAACGGCACGGTCAGCCGGGCGCCAACGATGAACAGCCGGCTCATCCGCCGGACCGCGCCATGCACTTCGGCATCCGGGCCGACCATGAAGCCGGGTGTGTCGCACAACGAAATGATAGGCAGCCCAAAAGATTCGCACAGCGTGAGGAAGTCGGCGATCTTGTCGGCCGCTTCGGCGTCGATGGCCCCGCCCAGATGATGACTGCTGTTGGCCAGCAATCCGAATGCCACGCCTTCGACGCGGACGAGCGCGGTCACCACTCCGACTCCGTAGTCGGGCCGCAATTCCAGGACGGATCCGACGTCGACCACGGATTCGATCGCGTGGTGCACGTCGTAGGCCCGTAACCTGTTCTCCGGCACGACATGTCGCGCCCGCTGCGGGTCCGGAGCCTCCCAGTCGTCGAGCTTGCCGTGGAAGTACGACAGGTACTGCTTGGCCAGTGCCACGGCGTGCGCCTCGTCGCGCGCGACCAGACCGACGACCCCGTTACGCCGCTGTACGTCGATGGGCCCGATGTCCTCCGGCCGGTACTCACCGAGTCCACCGCCTTCGATCATGGCCGGGCCGCCCATGCCGATGTTCGCGTCCGGGGTCGCGATGATCACATCGCAGGCTCCGGCCAGGGCGGCATTGCCGGCGAAGCAACGTCCGGAAACGATCGACACCAACGGAACTTGGCCGCTGAGCGCCCCGAGCGCGCGAAAAGTCGGCACATCGAGACCGGCGATGTTGGCGACGTCGGTGTCGCCGGGTCGGCCACCGCCACCCTCGGCGAACAGCACCACCGGCAGCTTTCTCCGGGCGGCCACGTCGAAAACCCGGTCGGTTTTGGCATGGTTGCGCATGCCCTGTGTGCCGGCGAGCACGGTGTAGTCGTAAGACAGGACGGCCGCCTCGGCTCCGCCGATTCGTGCTACCCCGGCGACCAGGCCATCGGCCGGGGTGTTGGCGATCAGGTCGTCCTCGGAGCGCCTACTGCGCTGCGCGGCGAGCGTCAGCGCGCCGTATTCGACGAGGCTCCCCGGGTCCACCAGGTCGGCGATGTTCTCCCTAGCGGTGCGCCGATTCTGATTGTGCCGCTTGGTAATCGCAGCCGGACGACCCTCGTCCAGAGTGAGCAGGTGACGGCGACGCACCTCGTCGAGGTCACCACGATCCCGGTCCAGATCAACGTAGCCGACACTCTCGTCTTGCGCGCCCGCGCCGGTGCGGGTGAACACCACCAGCGGATCGCCGGGTCCGACTACCTGTCCCGGCGTCACCAGGGTCCGAACCGTGCACACCGCGTCCGGCGCGGTCAGCACATGCTGCATCTTCATCGCCTCGAGCACGACCAGCTGCGCGCCCGCCGCGAACTCGGCACCTTCCGCGGCCGCCTCGACAACGGTGCCGGCCAACTGTGCGCGCAACACCTCCTCGCCCGGATACAGCTCGAGCGGTGCGACTCGGCTCTCGTGGCGTCTCGACTGCACGGCGCCGGCTAAGGCGGCAAGATTCTCGTCGACAAAACCCGTGGTAATCGGACCCGAATGGCTTTCACTGTGCGACAGAATTTCTCGCAAGAATCCGACATTCGTGCGGATTCCCTCTATACCGAATTCGGCCAGCGCCGTCTGCGCCTTGCGCACCGCCGCCGAAAATGACGATCCGCGCACCCGGGTAATGACTTTGGCCAGCAGCGAGTCGTAGCGCGGGCTCGGCGTCAGCCCGGGACGACCGAAGGTGTCGACGCGCACACCGGGCCCACTCGGCGGGGTAAACACCGTGAGGGTGCCCGCGGTGGGTATGACGGAGCCGTCGGCATCCATGGTTTCCATGTTGACCCGCGTCTGGATCGCGATACCGCGCACCGCCGCGGGCGCACCGACCACTTCGCTGCCATGGGCGACGATGCCGGCCGGCAACCTCAGCTGGTGGAAAGCTGCTCCGCCGGCGATTCTGAGCTGCACCGCGACCAGGTCGATCCCGGTGACCTCCTCGGTCACGGTGTGCTCCACCTGGATCCGGGGGTTGACCTCGAGAAAGACGAACTGCTCACCTATCACCAGAAACTCGACCGTGGCGATTCCGCAGTAGTCGACCTGTGCGCACAGCCGAGCAGCGGCCCGGTGCAGGTCACGGCGCAGCGTCGTGGAAATACCCTGTGCCGGAGCGATTTCGACCAGCTTTTGATAGCGCCGCTGAATGCTGCAGTCTCGGTCACCGAGCGCCAGTGCGCGGGACGGCGTTGCAACGATCTGCACCTCGATGTGTCGTGCGTTGGCCAGATGCGCCTCGGCGAACAGCGCCGGGTCGCCGAAGCCGAGTTGGGCTTCGGCGGCGCACTGCCGGTAGGCATCGTCGATTTGGTCGGCGCTGCGGACTATCCGCATTCCCCGGCCACCGCCGCCGGCAAGCGCTTTGATCACGATCCCGTCGTCGTGGTCGGCGGCAAATGCACGGATGTCCTCGAGGCTGCTGGGCCCGTCGGTGGCGGGAAGTACCGGCACCCCGGCGGCGACTGCTGCTCGGCGGGCCGACGACTTGTTGCCGAACAGTTCGAGCGCGGTAGCATCTGGCCCGACGAACGTATACCCCGCCGTCGCGCAAGCACGCGCGAATTCCGCCTGCTCGCTGAGGAACCCGTAACCAGGGTGGATCAACTCGGCACCGGACTTCTTGGCAGCCGCCAGCATCGCGGCGTGGTCCAGATAGGCAGCCGGGCCGGCGCCGGGCAGGCCGATCGCTTCGTCGGCGGCGTGCACGTGCGGGCTGTCGGCATCGTCCTCGGCGTAGACGGCCACCGTGCCGAGTCCCAATTCGGTTGCGGTGCGGATAATCCTGAGCGCGATCTCACCGCGGTTGGCGATCAGCAGTCGCGTCACATCCGGTCCTTCGTCGGGTTGACCATATCGCATCCGGATCACATCATCCGCTACTGCGGTTTTACGTCTGCGGCGGGGCGAGTCAGCAAACTTCCGTCAAATGCAGCAAACGCGACCCACGTAACCACTAATCTCATTGCCGGCGGCGATGCAAAGGAGAGAGCCGTGAAGCAATACCTCGTCGCAGGATTGGCCGGCATGGTGGTGGCAGGCGGACTGATCAGCGCGGCACCCGGCCAGCGCCGGCTGCCTGTACGGAGGATGGATGGCCGCCAGCAGGTGTGACGGACCCGTCCAGCCTGACCGCACCTGGCAACGTTGCGTGGTATTCAACTACAACTCCAGCGGCGTGCCTGGCACCTCGACCAACTACGGCGGGCTCGACCATCGCTGCGATGTGATGGGCCCTGACCTGCATCCTTGGGGTGCCGCCTTCAATGACCCTCCGACGCACATCGACGACTGAGCCGACAACCCTTAGCGAAAGGACTGAACCATAAAGCAATACATCGTCGCAGGACTGGCTGCCGCGCTTATGGCAGGCGGACTGATCACCGCGGCACCCCCCGCGAGCGCAGGATGCATAAACCCGGATTGGCCAGAGCACCCATTAGCACAGATGTGCGATGATCCCGTCACCTCTGACGGTATGTGGCAACGCTGCATGACGTACTACCCGAACGGGCTTCGGTTTCAGGGCGAGACCGATTGCTACCTAATGAGCGCCGGCAATCCACCCGCCGGCGACCCCATCTTGGCCACGCCACCAACGCATATCGACCCTTAGAAGACGCTGCCGCTTTGCCTGCTTGAGCGAGCCACCGGCGCGATTGTCCCTTGTCCAACTAACTTTGGGTGCTCTGCGTCGGAGTCGGCCGCGCACCGGGTGCGTAGCGGCCAGGCAAGCTGACGCAGGTAGCCGGTCGGCTCGACGTCGTCGATTCCGTACTGCGCCGGCCAGCGGTCTGCGGGGAGATACAGAGTCCCGAATAATGCGTCCAGAACCGGGAACTCGCCGGCGAAGTTGGTGTTGTAGGCCTCCGGCTCTCGGGCGTGATGCCAGTGGTGGAACTGCGGAGTGGCGATCACCCAGCGCATCGGGCCCCAACTGATCCGGACGTTGGCATGGATGAAGATGGCCTGCACCGTGATGAGGATGACGAACGCGCCGAGGCTGACCCGGCCGAAGCCCAGCGCATACAGCGGCAGCACCGCGGCGGAACGACCGAAGGTCTCGTCCAGCGGGTGCAAGTGATTGGCGGCAAGCCAATCCATGTCGCGGACGCTGTGGTGCACGCGGTGGAACCGCCATAGCAGCGGCACCTCATGCGCGGCGCGGTGGCCCGCATAGCCGCCAACCGTGGTGATGGCGAATCCCGCCACGATCTGCACCCAGGTTGGACTCGCGGCGATGCCGAGGCGTAGCGGTTCGGGCACGAACGCGCGCAACACGCCGCCCACAACTATCACCGAGACCACCAGCCCGACCTTCAACGCGGCACCGTTGACCAGATAGTGCACCAGGTCGGTACGCCACCCCGCGCGCAGCACGCGGCGAGGGTGCAGCGCGAACAGCCGCTCGAGGGGGATGAAGATAACGGCCAGAATCGCCAGTCCGAACACGATATTGCTGCGCACACTCAGCGCGGCCAACACCACTAAGGCCGTCAGCACAGTCATTATTGCTCCGCTGAACCCGAGCTGTGTGGCCGGTCCAGCCGCTGCGACTTCTACGGTTCGCGGCGACGGCGCTACGCCGACCGGATCGGTCTTGGCTGAACCGGTCTTGGCCAGCCGGCCCCAACCCGCGAGCACAGCGCATCCCAACACGATTCCGATTGCACCGGCGGCCGGGTTCTGGGTGGCCACCGCGATAGCAACCATCACCACCCCCGACTGCACGGCCAGCCCGGCCACGTCCAGTGACCTCCGCCCGGCGAGCAGTCGGTACCCCTGCCATCCGACCGGCGCCACCGCCAGCAGCAGCATCAGCGCCGCTAGCCCCATCCCGCGGCCAGGATTCGCGCGCGCCAGACCCGCGGTCACGACCACGGCACCCAAGAGCCCGACCATCTCGACTGCGTGCAGCATCACCAGCGCTGCCACCAAACGGCGTTCGGAGTGCATGACGTCAAGCATGCTCACTCCATCAGCGTGGCGGCAAGCGTTCCACCCAGCTCATAGGCACGCTCTCGGGCTCCGGCGTCGACGGCGCCGGTGATCTCCAGCGCGTCGGCGGCTTTCGCCAGCGACATTCCGGTGGCCACTTTTTCCACCGACGCCGTCGCACCGACGGTGTCGTTGTTGCCGTGCACCCAGAGGCCGTATGGGCGGCCCGCCACGTGATCCAGACTCGGGTAGTAGACGGTGTCGAAGAAATGCTTGAGCGCCCCGGACATGTAACCGAGATTGGCTGTGGTACCGAACAAGTAGCCGTCCGCGTCAAGCACGTCGGGGACGGTCGCCGCGAGAGCGGGCCGCACTACCACATCCACGCCGTCGATCTCGGGGTCGTTGGCTCCGGCGAGCACGGCCTCGAGCAGCTCGCGGGTTGCCGGCGACGGGGTGTGGTGAATTACCAACAGCGTCTTGCTCATTCGCGGCCCTGCAATTCGGCGGCTTTCTTCATGGCTTCCCGCGCGCGGCCGCGATCGCCGGCGTAGTCGTAGGCGCGCGCCAGCCGGTACCAGCGCCGCCAGTCGTCGGGATCGCTGTCCAATTCCGCACGGACCGTGTCGAACAGGGCGTCGGCCGCGTCGCGGTCGATGCGGCCCGACGGTCGGCGCGGCAGCGCGCTGACGTCAAGCTCCATCCCGTCTTCGGCAACGAGTCGAGCCAGCTTCTGATGGGCGAAGCCGGCGCGCAACGTGGCGATCATCGCCCAGAGTCCGATCGCTGGCATGATCAACAGCGCCACGCCTAGGACGACGGCAACGGCACGCCCGGAGGTGATCATCAACACGGCGGATCGGCCGAGCAACACGATGTACACCAGCAGCGCCACGCACATGAACGCGATCGTCAGCTGGATGCGCACACCGCGCGACGCGTCGGTCATTTCGGTCATTGCAGATTGAGCAGAGACTCAATTCCCACTGTCAAGCCGGGATGCTCGGCGACCCGACGCACCGCCAACAGCACTCCGGGCACGAACGACGTGCGGTCCAAGCTGTCGTGCCGAATGGTCAGCGTCTCCCCCGCGGTGCCAAACAACACTTCCTGGTGGGCCACCAGCCCGGCCAACCGCACCGAGTGCACCGGGACACCGTCGACATCGGCGCCACGGGCGCCCGGCAAGCTGGTCGTGGTGGCATCTGGGTTGGGCGGCAGGTCTTTTCGTGCTTCGGCGATCAGCGCGGCAGTCCGAGCGGCAGTTCCCGACGGGGCATCGGCCTTGTGCGGGTGATGCAGTTCGATCACCTCGACGGACTCGTAGAAGGGTGCGGCCTGCTTGGCGAAATGCATGGACAACACCGCCCCGATCGCGAAGTTGGGCGCGATGACCACGGAAACATCCGGTTTGGTGGCTAGCCACGCCCGCACCTGCTGCAGTTTTTCGTCAGTGAAGCCGGTGGTCCCGACGACAGCGTGAATCCCGTTGTCGATCAGGAACTTCAGATTGTCCATCACGACGTCGGGATGAGTGAAGTCGATGACGACCTCGGTCTTGTTGTCGGTCAGCAGGCTCAGCGCATCACCGGCATCCACCTCGGCCGACAGGGTCAGATCCTCGGCGGTCTGCACCGCCTGGACCATGGTCGCGCCGACTTTGCCCTTCGATCCCAGCACCGCTACCCGCATGAGTTCACCCTAGACGGGCCGAGTTATGCACAGTCTGGCGTTTATCCACAGTTGGGTCTTCGGCGGCGGCCGACGTCCCCGGGCCTGGGTATCGTTTCGAACATGGGTTCGACTTGCATCGCCGTGCCGCCCGAGGTGGTCGCCGCCTTCGACGCGCTGGACGCGGCCGTGGCGACGATCGGCGAGTTGAACCTCGACAACTACGCTCCCGGGGTCCGGCTGCATGCACTCGAGCGCCTGGAGACCGCCTGGCGTCAGCAGAAGGTGCCCAGCCACGACCTCATCGCGGGCCTGGCCGAGGAGGATCCGGCCGACGTCGGCGGCCCGGTCCACAAGGTGATCGCCGATTGGCTGCGAATCAGCTGCGCCGAGGCGCGTCGCCGGATGCGCGATGCCCGACAGCTCGCACCGCGGATGACGATCACCGGCGAGACGCTGCCGCCCGAGTTGCCGGCGACTGCCCAGGCCTGGCGGGACGGCATGCTCGACCAGCAGCACTTGCGGGTGATTCAGACGTTCGTGCGTGACCTGCCGGCGGACACCCCTGTTGACCTCGTTGAGTGCGCGGAGCGCTTCCTGGCCCAGCAGGCGACGAAGCTGCGGCCCGACCAGTTGGAGAAGGTGGCGAACCGGTGCGCGGTGCTGATCAATCCCGACGGAAAGTTTTCGGACATTGACCGCGCCCGTCAGCGCGGCTTCACCTGGTCGGCGCAGCGGCCCGACGGGATGAGCGTCGGCAAGCTGGTCGCTTCGCCGGAACTGCGCGCCAACCTGGACGCCTGGCTGGCTCGATTCGCTGCCCCGGGCATGTGCAACCCCGATGATGAAAGCCCCTGTGTCGTGGGCGAACCCGACCAGGATGTCGCGAGCAAGGACTTGCGCAGTCATGCCCAACGTCAACACGACGCGCTCAACGCGTTGGTCCGCGGCCAGTTGGGCGACCCGAAACTCGGAGTGCACAACGGATTGCCGGTCACGGTTATCGTGTCGACCACGCTGCAGGAACTCGCCGCAGGTGCCGGGCAAGCGGTCACCGGCGGCGGGACACTGTTGCCCATCCGCGACCTGATTCGCATGGCGGGCCACGCCTACCACTACCTGGCGGTGTTCGACGAACACGACAGCCGCCCGCTGTATTTGGGCCGTTCCCGACGCATCGCCTCGGCGGATCAGCGGGTCGTGCTCTACGCGAAGGACCGCGGCTGTACGGCGCCGGGCTGCGACGTGCCCGGATACTGGACAGAGGTCCACCACATCGATGACTGGGCCCGGGGCGGCCGGACCGATATCGACAAGTTGACCCTCGGTTGCAAACCCGACCACACGTTAGTCGATAAAGGCTGGCGGACAGTCAAACTCGCCAATGGCCAAACTCAGTGGATCCCGCCGCCGCACCTCGACCACGGTCAGGCCAGGACCAACGATTATCACCATCCGGAACGCCTCGTCAGGCGTCGATCACCACACGACCGCCGCTAGCACGCGAGACGCACACCAGCATCTCGCCGTCGTCCTCCGCGGTACGACCGCGGTGATCGACCTGCCCGCCAAGAACTTTCACCTTGCAGGTCCCGCAGAACCCTTGCCGGCAGGAGTATGCCGTCGTCGGATCGTCGTCGAGCATGACATCGAGTGCCGACCGGTTGGCTGGAACGTCGAGGAGCCGCCGCGACCGCGCAAGCTGCAGCTCGAACGGGATGCCATCGACGACCGGAGGTGGGCTGAACCGCTCGTAGTGCAACGGCGCGTCGGCGTATTCGTCGCGGGCGATGCGCACCGATTCCAGCATCGCCGTCGGCCCACAGACGTACACAGCTGTCGTCGGACCCGCATCGACAAGCAAATCGTCGGCAGTGGCGAATCCGCCGCGCTCGTCGTCGGCCCACACGGTGACCCGCTCGGGAGCCACCGCCACCGCCTCATCCAGCAGCGGCATGCATTCGCGACTGCTGCCGGCATAGACTGCGCGCCAGTTGATTCCGCGTTGCTGAGCTGCATGCATCATCGGCAGGACGGGGGTCACTCCGATGCCGCCGATCACAAATAAGACCTCACGTTCGGCGGCGCCGAGATAGAACGCGTTACGGGGACCTTCGAACACCAGCGAGTCGCCGACGTCGAATACATCGTGCATCTCGATCGAACCGCCACCGCCGTCGGCGATCCGGCGCACCGCAATGCGGTAGTCGATCCGCCGGCCGGGCGGACCGCACAGCGAGTACTGGCGACGCCGGCCGGACGGCAGCTGGACGTCGATATGCCCGCCGGGCGTCCACGATGGCAGCAATCCGCCACCGGCGTCGGCCAGGGTCAACGCGACCACATCCGGGGTGAGAAGCTCACGCTTGGTGACGACGGCGGTGTGCGTCCGCTCCACCGGCGCAACCCGCGACGGTTTCCACCGAGTCACCGAGGCGAACCCGCCGAGCACCGCGCCGATGCCCCACAACGCCGTGTACAGCCGGTCTCGCTTACGGCGACCGTAGATGTCGGCCGGCCTGCTAGCCCAGGTCGATTGCGTCACAGCGCTGCTATTGCTTCCGGAGGTCGTAGCGCGCAAGCAGACGGACCAGCGAGGGACTGATGCGGCGCATCGCATAGCCGACTCTGGATTCGGCCGCGATCGGCAACACCGGCGGACCCGTCTTGACGGCTTTGACGATCGCCTTGGCGGTGGCTTCCGGTGTGTAGTTGCGACGCCGGTAAGCGGCGTCGGCCTTCTGACGGGCACGTTCCTGCTGATCGGCCGACATCCCGGCGTAGACGGTGCTTTTGGCGATATTCGTGTTGACGAACCCGGGACACACCGCCGTGACCGTGATGCCTTCGTCGGCCAGGTCGGCGCGCAGTGACTCGCTGAACGCCAGCACCGCGGCTTTGGTTGTGCCGTAGGCGATCATCGACTTCGACGGGAGAAACGCCGCGGCCGACGAGACATTGATGATAGTGCCGCCTTGGCCACGGTCGACCATCTGCGTGCCGAACACCCGGCTTCCGTTGAGCACGCCGCGCAGGTTCACCGCCAAGATGTTGTCCCAATGTGCCGGCGTCGTCTCCAGGAACCGGCCCGCCATCCCGATGCCGGCGTTGTTCACCAGGATGTCCACCACGCCGTGCTCGTCGTTGACTTGTGCGGCAAGCTGATTCATCGCCGTTTCGTCGCCGACGTCGGCCCGGTAGACCGCCGCATCGGCACCGATGTCGCGGACGGCTGCCGCAGTCTCGCTCTGCCGCGGCGAGGTCGCGGTCGACGATCACGACGGTGCGGGCACCTTTGCGGGCCAGCTCGACCGCGGTGGCCCGGCCTATGCCGGCGCCCGCCCCGGTGACCAGAGCGAGCTTGCCCCGCACGTCACGTCGCCCGGTGCCCACGACGGATGCGCTCGGCGACGCCGCGCCGCCGACGACTCGGTCGATCCATTCGCCGGCCAACCTGGCGACGACGTCGGGACGCGACGTCACCACCCAATGGCCGCCCTCGATCGGAACGACCCTGCCGCCCAACGGGATTGAGCCGGTAAAGCGCTGCAGCGCGGGTGTGACGAAGATATCCATGCGCGGCACCAACACCTGGACCGGAACATTGGTCTCGGGCAGCTGCGCGCCGGGGGCGAGAAACGGCGCGGGCATGTTGGCCCGGTACAGGTTGAGGCCGTTGACGTAGTCGCCAGTGGACCGTACCGCCGCGGGAGATTGGGTCCGGGTGCTCGAGTTGCCGATACGCGCAAACGCATCAATGACTTTCACGCCTAATCCGGACCGAATCATCAACTCCGGCAGACCGGGGCACAGAAAGAACCAGATGTATCCCGAGGCCATGAACTGCCGGACCACATCGAAGACGCCACGCGGAGTGCGCGGTGACCGCAGGAACTTGCCCGCGTAATTCAAGTGCGGCCCCGAGATCGACGTGAACGAGGCGACCTTGCTCATCACCGCGTCGTCGGTGACGGCGGCCCAGCCCTGAATCGACCCCCAGTCGTGGGCCAGCAAGTGCACCTGCCCGACGCCCAGACTCTCGATCACTGCACCGACATCGGAGATCAGTTGGGGGAAGCGGTAACCCGACCTGCTCGGCGGGCGCTCCGATTCGCCGGCTCCACGCACGTCGTACGCCACGAAGTTGTATCGGCCCGCGAGGTGCGCGGCCACCCCATCCCACAGGTGGTGGTTATCTGGGTAACCGTGAATCGCTAAAACGGTCGGCCGCTGCGGGTCGATCTCCGTGTAGGCGTGCACGGCCAACGTGACGCCGTCGGACGCGGTCACTGTGGTGCGGGTTGGCATGACATTTGGCATTGAGTGAGTAGCAGTCGAAACCGTGGTCATCAATTCCTCGTGGCTCAGTGGGACGCGCGGGCGGCGGGCGAGATGGCCAGGTAGTCGACCGCCCGCTCGACCCCGCCCAGCTGTGACGGATGGAAATTCGGCTTGTAGTAAGCGCCGATCACCCGGACGAACCGCAGCGGCCCAGGCACCAAGCCGCGTCGCGCCGCGTTGAAGTAATACCGCCAGCGCGGTTTGGTTCCAGGCGACAGTTGCCGGTCGACCGAGTACATGAATCGAACCCCACGCACCCACATCAGCAGCATCATCGGGGTGACCACCAGCTGCGTGCGCACCTGCCGCCAGTACCCGGCCCGAAGATGCTTCATCACGTCAAAGGCGACGGCCTTGTGCTCGACTTCCTCGGCACCATGCCAGCGAAGCATGTCCAGCATCACCGGGTCGGTGCCGATCGCGTCATGCTGCGGGGTGTCCAGAATCCACTCCCCCAGAATCGCGGTGTAATGCTCGACTGCCGCCACGATCGCTACCTGCTCGAGCAACCAGCTGTGCCGTCGCCGCAGACTCCACCGGGGCCGGTCGCCCATCAGCTTTCCGAACAGCCAGGCGATCTGGTCGGTGTACGGCGTCACGTCGACGTTGTTGGCCGCGAAGTAGTCCAGCACGCGGGAATGCGCTTGGGAATGCATCGCCTCTTGGCCGATGAACCCCTGCACATCGAGCCGCAGTTGGTCGTCCTTGATCAGCGGCAAGGTCTTTTTGAACACGTCGACGAAGAACTCTTCGCCGGCCGGCAGCAGCAGGTGCAAAACATTGAGAACGTGGGTGGTGAACGGTTCACCCGGCACGTAGTGAAGCGGCAGCTTCGTCCAGTCGAAGTCGACGTCGCGTGCCTCGAGAACCAGTCGTTCGTGATCGGCCGAGTCACCCCGACGTGGCAGATGAGGACCGACGGCGTCGTCGTTGACCGTGAACATCGTGCATCCCTGCCTTCAGCGCAGCTTTACAAATCGAGCCTAATGTCTAAAACCCGTATTGCAAGCAGCATAACCCGGTACCCCCGGTATCGGGAATCCCCGGGCGCTCAGATGGGCGCCGCCCCGCGCAGGTGCTCGAAGATCAGCGACGTCTGGGTGCCCGCGACGTCGGCGTCGGCGTTGAGGTTTTCGACCACGAAAGAGCGCAGGTCCTCGGTGTCACGAGCGGCGACGTGCAGGATGAAATCGTCGGCCCCGGCCAGGAAGTAGACATCCATCACCTGGGGTCGACGACGAATCTGCTGGATGAAGTCGCGGATCTTGCCGCGAGCGTGGGATTGCAGGCTGACCGAGATCATCGCCTGCAACGGCAGTCCGACCGCGACGGGGTCGATGTCGGCGTAGAAGCCCCGAATAACGCCCAGGTCCAGCAACCTCCGGACCCGGCCGTGACAGGTCGACGCGGCGATGTCGAGTTCCGCGGCCAGCGCGCTATTGGTGATGCGCGCGTCCGCGTGCAGCAGGCTCAAGATCCTGCGGTCCACATGGTCGAGACCGGCAGATCGAAGATCCTTCGGCGCGGCCTCCGCGGCGACCCTGCCTTCCGTTATTTCTACAGGCATTAGTCAATTCTACAGGCGTGTCTTCGGGATCTTTGCGATGCTATCGAAGTTTCTTCACAATTGAGGTCATGCACGTTGGAATCCCCACCGAGACCAAGAACAACGAGTTCCGAGTGGCCGTCACCCCGTCGGGCGTCGCGGAGCTGACCCGTCGCGGCCACGAGGTCGTGATCCAGGCCGGCGCCGGCGAAGGCTCAGCAATCGCCGACAGCGATTTCAAGGCCGCGGGCGCGCAACTGGTCGCCACCGCGGATGAAGTGTGGGCCCAGGCCGATCTCGTGCTCAAGGTCAAGGAGCCGATGCCGATCGAATACGGCCGAATGCGGCGCGAGCAGACCCTGTTCACCTACCTGCACCTGGCCGCCTCCCGTAGTTGCACCGAGGCACTGATGGCTTCGGCGACCACATCGATCGCCTACGAGACCGTCCAGACCGCCGACGGCGCGTTGCCGCTGCTGGCCCCGATGAGCGAGGTCGCCGGGCGGCTGTCGGCCCAGGTCGGTGCCTATCACCTGATGCGCACTCACGGCGGACGCGGCGTGCTGATGGGCGGCGTGCCCGGTGTCGAGCCGGCGAACGTCGTCGTGGTCGGCGGCGGTACCGCAGGCTATAACGCCGCTCGCGTCGCCGACGGGATGGGCGCAATGGTCACCGTGCTCGACGTCAACATCAATAGGCTGCGCGAGCTCGACACCGCGTTCGGCGGCCGGGTGCAGACCCGCTACTCGACCGCCTTGGAGCTCGAGGAAGCCGTGAAGCAAGCCGATCTGGTCATCGGCGCTGTGCTGCTGCCCGGCGCCAAGGCCCCCAAACTGGTGTCGAATTCTCTTGTCGCGCAGATGAAGCCGGGCGCGGTGCTGGTCGACATCGCCATCGACCAGGGCGGCTGCTTCGAGGATTCACATCCGACCACGCACGACGACCCGACGTTCGCCGTCTACGACACATTGTTCTACTGCGTGGCGAACATGCCCGCTTCGGTGCCGAAGACGTCGACGTTCGCATTGACCAATGCGACCATGCCCTACGTGATCGAGCTCGCCGACCGCGGCTGGCAAGCGGCCTGCCGGTCGAACCCTGCACTCGCCAAAGGCCTTTCGACGCACGATGGAGCGCTGTTGTCCCAGCGCGTGGCCGCGGACCTGGGGCTGCCATTCACCGAACCCGCGGACGTGCTGCCCTGACTCGTGCTACACAAGCCGCGTGACTTCACTCGCCGATGACACCCGCTGGATGGATGCGGTCGACCAGGCCGCCTTGGTGAAAAAGGGTGAGGTGACGCCGCTCGAGTTGCTCGAAGCGGCCATCGAGCGCATCGAGCGCATCGACCCCGTCCTCAACGCAGTGGTGATCCGCTGGTTCGACCACGCCCGCGACACCGCCCGGAGCAAGCTGCCGGACGGCCCGTTCCGTGGCGTGCCGTTCCTCATCAAGGACCTGTTCGCCGGCTATGCCGGTCAGCGGATCAGCAACGGCAACCGCGCATTCAAAAACGAGAAGGTGATCTCGGAGGCCGACACCACGTTGGTGAGCCGCTACCGCGAGGCCGGTTTGGTGATCGCCGGCCGGACCAACAGTCCCGAACTCGGCAGCGTGCCGACCACCGAGCCGCTCGCTTGGGGCGCGACTCACAATCCCTGGGACGTCGGTCGTTCGCCGGGCGGATCCAGCGGTGGCGCAGCCGCCGCGGTCGCCAGCGGCATGGTCCCGTTCGCGCACGCCAGCGACGGCGGCGGCTCGATCCGAATTCCCGCTTCGTGTTGCGGGCTCGTTGGCTTGAAGCCCAGCCAGGGCCGGATCAGCCTGGGTCCGATCCGCGACGAAACCGCGCTGTCGGTTGAGCTTTGCGTGAGCCGCACGGTGCGCGACACCGCCGCGCTGCTCGACGCTGTCTGGGGACCCGGGATCGGCGACACCGTCATCGCGCCTGCTCCCTTGCGCCCGTATGTCGAGGAGGTGGGTGCCGATCCGGGCCGGCTACGCATCGGCCTGCTCGACCACCATCCGCAAGGCGGAGCCGTCGCTCCGGAGTGCACTGCGGCCGCGCGGTCGGTTGCCACGTTGCTCGAATCCTTCGGCCATACGGTCGAACCAGCATGGCCCGCCGCGCTGGAGGACACCGCGTTGATCTTCCGCTTCGGGGCCGTGTGGAGCACGAATGTGGGCGTCAGCCTGCGGTGGTTCGAGGAACAACTCGGACGGCCCCTGGCCGAGGACGAATTCGAACCCACGAACCGGATACAAGCCGAGTACGCCAAGCACCTCAGCGCCGTCGACTATGCGCTCACGCTCGCGGCTATCACCCACTTCCGCCGCGCCCTGCAGTCCTGGTGGGCCGATGGCTGGGATCTGTTGCTCACGCCGACGGTGGCTGAGCTTCCGCTGCCGCTCGGCACCATCGCCAACAACCCCGATCACCCGATGGACGCAATGGAACGCTCAGGCCAATTCATTCCGTTCACCCCGCCGTTCAACATGAGCGGCCAGCCCGCGATCAACGTGCCCGTCGAGTGGACCGAGGGCGGGCTGCCGGTCGGGGTGCAGTTGGCGGCCGCGTATGGCCGCGAGGACGTTCTACTCCGAGTGGCCAGCCAGCTGGAAATGGCTAAGCCGTGGGCACAGCGCACGCCCGACGTGTGAGCGCGCCGACGACGATGCAGAGCGAAGCGATGAGGAGGAGCGGCGCATATGACCGCTGCGTTAGACGTCGCCGAGCGTCTTGACGATGTCCTTCGCCGGCCCGGTGCGGGCCTGCCGGTACGCCGTTCCCGCCCATAGGTTGGTGCCGTGCGGATCCTCCAACGCGACGGAGGCCTTCCGGATCGGCGAGGTCATTTGGTTGACCTCGGGATAGCCCAGCGGTGCTATGTCGTCGAAGAGCCGGGTGAAGTCGTTCTCCAGACCGCGCGCATACCGGCCCGAGAAAGCCCGGGTGACAACGGTTTTGACGAACTCAGGATGCTGCAGCGCGGCGCGGTGTGCGGTGTTGGTGCCGGCTTCGTCGCTCAGCAATAATCCGGTGCCGATCTGGGCGGCCACCGCTCCCCTGTTCATTACGGCGGCCACATCCTCAGTGCTGCCGAGTCCGCCGGCTGCGATAAGCGGCACATCGTGGGCGCTGCGGATTCGCGCAAGCAACTCGTGCAGCGACTCCGTTCCAGGGTCCATGTCCGGCGCAAAGGTGCCGCGGTGCCCACCGGCATTCGGGCCCTGGACAACCAGGCCGTCCGCACCGGCGGCCAGCGCCACTCCGGCCTCGTAGGCCGACGTCACGGTGATGAAGAGCAGCATCCCCAGTGCGCCGAACCACCGCAAGACATCTGGTGACGGTGCACCGAAGGTGAACGACACCATCTCGGGCCGGAGATCGGCCACCACCTCGAGCTTCTGCTGAAAGCCGTCATCGTCGCCGAACCGGGGATAGCCGATCTCGACCCCGTAGTGCTCGGCAAGCTCATCGAGCGCCTCCGCGTAGTGGTCCAGCGCATAGACGTCGGCGACGCTGGGCTGCGGCACAAACAGATTGACGCCGAGCGGGCCGGTGGTCGCGGCGCGGGTGGCTGCGATGTCGTCGGCGAGACGCTCCGCAGTCACGTAGCCGCTGGCCAGGAAGCCGAAGCCGCCGGCGTTCGACACGGCCGCCGCCAGCGCTGGGGTACCCGGGCCACCCGCCATCGGCGCCCCCACGATCGGCACGTCGAGATCCCAGAACCCCAGTACCATGGCGCGCTACCTTGCTATCGCCCGAAGCTGCCCCGGCAGTGACCTTTTCGACTGATGCGGGCCGAGAACTGCCACGCCGTACGGATTGCCCAGCAGCCGGCGGGCCGTCGCGTTAACCTCGTCCACGGTGACCTCGTCGAGCTCCTGCAGCGTCCGGTCGATACTTCGGTGCTCAGCGTAGTTGAGTTCGCTGCGGCCGATGCGGTTCATCCGCGAATTCGAGTCCTCCAGGCCGAGCACCAGCCCGCCGCGCAGCGAACCCTTGGCGATGCGGCACTCCGCCTCGGTGATGCCGTCGCGCGCCACCGTCTCGAGCACCTCGGTGGTCACCCGCGCCACTTCGCCGAATCGTTCGGGCAGGCAGGCGGCGTACACCGATAGCGCGCCGCTGTCGGAGAACATGTCCAACGACGAGTAAACCGAGTATGCCAACCCGCGAGACTCCCGAACCTGTTGGAACAGGCGGGAACTCAAGCCACCACCGAGCGCGGTGTTGAGCACCGACAGCGCCCAGCGATGCTGCCAGTGCCGACCGGGCGTGCGAACTCCCAGACAAACGTGGGTCTGCTCGGCATTCCGGTTGGCCAAGGTCAACCGTGGGCGACCGGTGATCCGGCCGGTGCCCTTACGCGGCGGCACCGGCCGCCGATCCCTGATCAAGCGCGGACCGAAGTGCTCGCGGACCAAGGCCACCACGTCATGATGGTCGACATTGCCGGCCACGGCGACGACCATTCGCTCGGGTGTGTAGCGCCGTGTGTGAAACGAATGCAGTTGAGCGCGCGTCATCGCCGACACCGATTGCACACTGCCGATTACCGGACGCCCCACCGGGTGGTCAGCGAACAGTGCCGCCAGGAACATGTCGCCCAGTGCGTCTTCGGGGTCGTCGTCGCGCATGGCGATCTCCTCGAGCACAACGTCGCGCTCGAGTTCGACATCGTCGGTGGCGCAGCGCCCGTTGAGCACCACGTCGCCGACCAGGTCGACGGCCAGCTCCAGATCGCTGTCGAGCACATGCGCGTAGTAGCAGGTGTGCTCCTTGGCGGTGAACGCGTTCAGCTCACCGCCAACCGCATCCATCGCCTGCGCGATGTCGACAGCTGTGCGCGTCGGCGTGGACTTGAAAAGCAGGTGCTCCAGGAAGTGCGCGGCACCGGCCACGGTCGCGCCCTCGTCGCGCGATCCGACGCCCACCCAAACCCCGACCGACGCGGAGTGCACCGCCGGCAGGTATTCGGTGACGACCCGCAATCCCCCGGGCAGGGTGGTGCGGCGGAACGCCGACGACGGCTCGGCGCCGTGCCGGCCACGTCGCAGCGGCTGCGTCCCCGGGCTAACTGCTGGTCGTCGCGGCATCGACGGGCGCGGTCTCCGGAGCGGGCGCGGCTGAGTCACCGTCGCCGGACTCTCCGGCTTCTTCGTCCACGAGCACCAGCGAGATCTTGCCGCGCTTGTCGATATCGGCGATTTCCACGCGCAACTTGTCGCCGACGTTCACCACGTCCTCGACCTTGGCGATGCGTTTGCCCTTGCCGAGTTTGGAGATGTGCACCAGCCCGTCGCGGCCCGGCAGCAACGACACGAACGCACCGAAGTCGGTGGTCTTGACCACCGTTCCGAGGAATCGCTCGCCGGTCTTGGGCAGCTGGGGGTTGGCGATCGCGTTGATCCGGTCGATCGCGGCCTGCGCCGAAGGTCCATCGGTGGCGCCGACGAACACGGTGCCGTCGTCCTCGATGGAGATCTGCGCGCCGGTCTCCTCGGTGATCGCGTTGATGATCTTGCCCTTGGGGCCGATCACCTCGCCGATCTTGTCCACCGGCACCTTGATCGTGGTGACCCGCGGCGCATACGGGCTCATCTCGTCGGGTGCGTCGATGGCCTCGGCCATCACCTCCAAGATGGTTAGCCGGGCGTCTTTGGCCTGCTCGAGCGCGCCAGCCAGCACCTGCGACGGAATCCCGTCGAGTTTGGTGTCAAGCTGCAGCGCGGTGACGAAGTCCTTGGTGCCGGCGCATTTGAAGTCCATGTCACCGAACGCATCCTCGGCGCCCAGGATGTCGGTCAGGGTGACGAAGCGCCGCTCGGTGCCGCCGCCGTCAACCTCTATGTCGTCGGAGACCAGACCCATCGCGATGCCGGCGACCGGCGCCTTCAGCGGCACACCGGCGTTCAGCAGCGCCAGCGTCGACGCGCACACCGAGCCCATCGAGGTGGAACCGTTGGAGCCCAACGCTTCCGAGACCTGACGGATGGCGTATGGGAACTCCTCGACGCTCGGCAGTACGGGGATCAGTGCCCGCTCGGCGAGCGCGCCGTGGCCGATCTCGCGGCGCTTGGGCGAGCCGACGCGACCGGTCTCGCCGGTGGAGAATGGCGGGAAGTTGTAGTGGTGCATGTACCGCTTGGAGGTCTCGGGCCCCAGCGAGTCGATCTGCTGCGCCATCTTGACCATGTCGAGTGTGGTGACACCCAGGATCTGGGTCTCGCCGCGCTCAAACAGTGCGCTGCCGTGCGCGCGCGGCACCACTGCGACTTCGGCGGACAGCGCGCGGATGTCGGTGATACCGCGGCCGTCGATGCGGAAGTGGTCGCTCAGGATGCGCTGTCGCACCAGCTTCTTGGTCAGCGCGCGGAATGCCGCCCCGACCTCTTTCTCCCGGCCTGCGTAGGTGTCGGCCAGCCGCTCGATCACCTCGGCCTTGATCTCGTCGGTGCGGGTGTTGCGTTCGTCCTTGCCGGAGATCGTCAGCGCGGCGGACAGCTCGTCGGTGGCCACCGAGGACACCGAGTAGTACACGTCGTCGCCGTAGTCGGGGAATACCGGGTATTCGCCGGTCGGCTTGGCGGCCGCGTCGGCAAGTTCCTGCTGCGCAGCGCACAGCGCTGCGATGAAGGGCTTGGCGGCCTCCAGGCCTTGCGCCACAACGGCTTCGGTCGGTGCCTGGGCACCGCCCGCGACCAGTTCGACGACCTTGTCGGTGGCCTCGGCCTCGACCATCATGATCGCAACGTCAGGCTTTCCGTCAGGACTCCCGACGACGCGTCCGGCCACCACCATGTCGAACACCGCGCGCTCGACCTGCTCGACCGTCGGGAATGCCACCCATTGGCCGTCGATCAGCGCCACTCGCACACCGCCGACCGGGCCGGAGAACGGCAGGCCGGCCAGCTGGGTGGAAGCGGAGGCGGCGTTGATGGCCAGCACGTCGTAGAGCTCGTTGGGGTCCAGGCTCAGGATCGTCACCACGACCTGGATCTCGTTGCGCAAGCCGTCGACGAACGACGGGCGCAGTGGGCGGTCGATCAGCCGGCAGGTCAGGATCGCGTCGGTGGACGGCCGGCCCTCGCGACGGAAGAACGAGCCGGGGATGCGCCCGGCGGCATACATCCGCTCCTCGACGTCGACGGTCAGCGGAAAGAAGTCGAATTGCTCTTTGGGGCTCTTGCTGGCGGTGGTAGCCGACAGCAGCATGGTCTCGTCGTCGAGGTAGGCGACGGCGGCGCCGGCGGCTTGCAGAGCCAACCGACCGGTCTCAAAACGAATGGTGCGGGTGCCGAAGCTCCCGTTGTCGATGACGGCGGTTGTCTCGAACACGCCCTCGTCAATTTCAGCTACAGACATAGGTGTCCGTATTGCCTCTCTGGATTTGTTCAGCTTTTTTGCGTGGTCACGCTAAACCCGGAGGTCCCAGAGCCTGGATGCGGCGACGGCCGTCGATCGAAGCTGCCGACCTGCCCGGATTTGGGAGCCCGGCAGCCACTACCGAAGACCGCGCGATGCAGGTCCCGTGTGACTCGCTGGGACGGTGCGCGCGGATCGCGCGCGCCGCACCTGCTCGGGCCGATACGGCCCAGAACGTCCTTACTCTACACGCCGACCTGGCGATTCCTACGCCCGACGACGATGCGGGCCAGCGTCAGCGACGCAGGCCCAGCCGGTCGATCAGCGAGCGGTAGCGCTCGACGTCGATCTGGGCGACGTACTTCAGCAGCCGGCGCCGACGTCCGACCAGTAGCAGCAGACCCCGCCGCGAGTGGTGGTCGTGCTTGTGCACCTTGAGGTGCTCGGTCAGGTCGGCGATCCGCCTGGTCAGCAGTGCGACCTGCGCCTCAGGGGAACCGGTATCGGTCTCATGCAGGCCGTAAGAGCCCAGGATTTCTTTTTTCTGCTCGGCAGTCAGCGCCACGAAATATCTCCATCAATCGGTCCGCGATCTTCGCTCTAGGCTGCGGCCACCGCGAACTGCAGCACGCGCCGTGTCGTCGGGAAGTCTAACAGCGCGCGCTCGGCGAACCTGAATCCGCAGGTCAGCGACGATGCGGGCCGCTACGCAGCCCGAAGAGAAGCTGGCCGATCAAGCCCAGGTCAGCCGGCAGAAAGCACGGTGCGGGCCCGCTCGGTGTCTTTGCCCATGGCGGCGACGAGATCCTTGACCGATCCGAACTTCTTCTGCCCGCGGATACGCGCGACGAAGTCCAGCGCCACATGCTGTCCGTACAAGTCGGCGGCGGTGTCGAGCACAAATGCTTCGACGGTGCGGGTGCGTCCGGAGAAGGTCGGATTGGTGCCCACCGAAACCGCGGCCTGGTATCGCTCCCCCGGCACGACCGTGCCGGTCACTGGTCCGTGCCCCAGCACGGTGAACCATGCGGCGTAGATGCCATCGGCCGGAATGGCCGAGTACATCGGCGGTGCGACGTTGGCCGTCGGGAAGCCCATGTCGGTACCGCGTCCCTCACCGCGCACTACCACGCCCTCGACCCGGTGCGGACGGCCCAGCGCCTCGGCGGCGGCCACCACGTCTCCGGCGTCGACACAGGACCGGATGTAGGTCGACGAGAACGTCACGGTTTCGGTGTCGTGGTGCTCGGAGACCAGTGACATCGATTCCACCGCGAACCCGAACCGCTCGCCGGCGCGACGCAGCGTGTCGACGTTGCCGGCGGCCTTTTTGCCGAAGGTGAAGTTCTCCCCCACCACGACTTCCACCACATGCAGGTTTTCGACAAGCAACTCGTGAATGAAGCGCTCCGGGGTGAGCTTCATGAAATTCGTGGTGAACGGCATCACCAGAAACACGTCGATGCCGAACTCCTCGGCCAGCTCGGCGCGTCGGGTCAGCGTCGTCAACTGAGCGGGGTGACTGCCCGGGTGGACCACTTCCATCGGGTGCGGGTCGAACGTCATCAGCACGGTCGGCACTCCCCGCGCCCGACCCGATTTCACCGCATGCGCGATCAGCTCGGCGTGCCCGCGGTGCAGACCGTCGAACACTCCGATGGTCAGCACGCATCTGCCCCAGTCCGTGGGTATCTCGTCCTGGCCGCGCCACCGTTGCACAACCGCTAGCCTACGGCGCAAGGTAGCGGCTGATCGTGCGAGAGCCCCAGATCAGGTGAGGATTGCTTAAACTTCCGTTGTGCGCCCTGACATACCTGCCGAAGAGCCCGCTGGGCTCAGCGCGGTTGCCCAGGACTATCTGAAAGCCATCTGGAACGCCCAGGAGTGGTCGCGCGAGAAGGTCAGCACCAAGATGCTGGCCGAGAAGCTCGGGGTGTCCGCCAGCACCGCCTCGGAATCCATCCGCAAACTCGCCGAGCAGGGTCTTGTCGACCACGAGAAGTACGGCGCGGTGACGCTGACCGAGTCGGGGCGTCGGGCGGCGCTGGCGATGGTGCGCCGCCACCGGCTCCTGGAAGCCTTCCTGGTCAAGGAGCTCGGCTACAGCTGGGACGAAGTGCACGACGAGGCCGAGGTGCTCGAGCACGCGGTGTCCGACCGGCTGGTGGCGTGCATCGACGCCAAGCTGGGTTACCCGCAACGCGATCCGCACGGCGATCCGATCCCGGGCTCCGACGGCCAAGTGCCCACACCACCGGCCCGCCAGCTGTGGTCATGCGTCGACGGCGACATCGGCACGGTGGCGCGGATATCCGACAAAGACCCCGAGATGCTGCGCTATTTCGACAGCATCGGCATCAGCCTCGACTCACGGCTGCGGGTGCTGACCCGACGGGAATTCGCCGGGATGATCTCGGTAACGGTCGAATCGGCTGACGGCGGGCCCACCACGGTTGAACTGGGAAGTCCTGCCGCACAGGCTATTTGGATGGTGGCGCAGTAGCGCCTAAGCCCTAGTTGTCGCCGCCCCGGGTGGCCCGGGCGTGATAGGCATCCCGGGTGGCTTGATCCATCACGAGGAACACCTGCTCGGCCTGGGTCACTCTGGTCAGGAATCGGCGCGGCCGTTGGCCTGCAACCCGCGCGCCAATGCGTTGGATGTCTCGTCGAGCTGGCGGAAGGTGATCGTGCCGTCGTCGTCGATGATCGCCGGCGCGTCTCCGTAGCGGGCAGCGGTGTAGGCGGTGAGTCCGCCGAAGGCGCCATAGCGCCGCATGGCCAGGAAGGCCCGCAGGGCCTGGTCTGGGCGCGCCGGGTCGACCATTCCGCGGCGGACCAATACTCCGGCTGCGCCAAGCCGGTCCTGCGCCTTGGCGAGCATGGTCAGCCGAGGGTTCACGACGCGGTGTCGGCTTCGGCAACCGCGTTACGCAGAAACAATCCCGCCGTCTCGAGACTGATCAATCCCTGGTCCCGCGGCCAGAGCCAGTAGCCGTGCATCAGACCCGGCCACAGCTGCTCGTCGCAGCGACCGCCCGACTCGAGCACTTGGCCGGCGAACGCCTCGGCGTCGGCGCGCATGACTTCCCTTGTACCGAAATGTATCTGGATCGGCGGCAGACCGGACAGGTCCGCATTCAACAAACACAGCCGCGGATCCTCGGCGTCATGGCCACCGACGTAGAGCGCGACAGCGCGTGCGGCAGCACGCGGATCGAGCGGCTGACGACGGACGCGCGCGTCGGCGCTGCTGGCCCGATACGCCGGATCGATCAGCGGGCCGAACAGGGCGAGCGCCGCCGGAGCGGGCAACCCTTCGCTGCGGAGCCGCAAGGCAAGCGCCACCGCCAAGTGCCCACCGGCCGAGTCTCCAGCGACGACGATCTTCGCCGGATCGTGGCCCTGCGCAAGGAGCCAACGGTATGCCGCGAACGCGTCGTCCTCGGCTGCCGGAAAAGGATGTTCGGGCGCCAGCCGGTAATCGATGGCGAAAGTCGGCATGCCGGAGTATTTGGACAGGTGCGAGGCGAACCCGCGATGGGTGCGCGACGAGCAGATCAGGTAGCCGCTGCCGTGCAACACCAGAACCGCCCCGACGCCGTCGTCGGCTTCCGGCGCCCACACCCACTCCCCCCGCACCGGCGCGGAAACCGGCTCAACCCGAATACTGGGAACGACCGGGGTACTGCGGGCAATCAGATAGTCGGCGGCCGGCCGTAACCCGGCGAACAGCCACTGCTGCGACAGCAGCACGTCGAACATCAGGTTGAGGGTCAGTCGCGAGATCGGAACGTAGGTCAACCAGTCGAGTGCGGCGAGCGCGCTGCGCCGCAGGGCTTTTGCCGTCGTCCGAGCGCTCATCCGGTGAGCAGGCCCTTGGCGATGTGGGTCACCTGCACCTCATTGCTGCCGGCGTAGATCATCAACGACTTGGCGTCGCGGGCCAGCTGTTCGACCCGGTACTCGGCCATGTAGCCGTTACCGCCGAAGAGTTGCACGGCCTCCATCGCGACGTCGGTCGCGGCCTCGGACGAGTACAGCTTGATCGCCGACGCCTCGGCCAACGAGGGCACCCGGCCGGCCTGCATTTTCTCCAGTGTTTGAAACACCATGTTCTGCACGTTCATCCGGGCGACTTCCATCTTGGCCAGCTTGAGCTGAATGAGCTGGAACTGCCCGATGTTCTTGCCCCACAGGGTGCGGGTCTTCGCGTAGTCGACGCAGAGCCGGTGGCATTCGTTGATGATTCCCAACGACATCAGCGCGACGCCGAGTCGTTCGGCAGCGAAGTTCGCCCGCGCGCTTTCGCGGCCGTCGCCACCGGTGTGCTGCTCGGTCTCGCCGAGCAGCCGGTCGGGCGTGAGCCGGACATTGTCGAAGAACAATTCGCCGGTCGGCGACGACATCATGCCCATCTTCTTGAACGGCTTGCCCTGGGTCAGCCCCGGCATGCCGGCGTCCAGCACGAAAGGCAGCACCGGTCGGTTGCGCCGGTCCACAGACCCACTGGAGCCGTCGTCGAGTTTGGCGTAGACGATCAGGACGTCGGCGTACGGACCGTTGGTGATAAACGTCTTCTGCCCGTTGAGCAGGTAGTCCTCGCCGTCCCGCTTGACGTATGTCTTCATGCCTCCGAAGGCATCCGACCCGGAGTCGGGCTCGGTGATCGCCCACGCCGCGATCTTCTCCAGCGTCATCAGTTCCGGCAGCCAACGCTCCTTCTGAGCGAGCGTGCCGCGGCTCATGATCGTCGCCGCACCCAGGCCGAGGCTGACACCGATCGTGCTGAGCAATCCGATGCTCACCCCGGCGAGTTCGGACACCAGCACGGCGGCCATCGACGCTTGAGTGCCCAGATCGCCCAATCCGCCCGATGACCGCTTCGCGGTGTCGGCCGTGGCCTCCGCGCTGCGGGCCCGCTCCTTGTCCAGCAGCGTCTTGACCGCCTCGGCGGCCAGCACGTCGAGGCCGAACTCACTGAACAGCTTGCGCGCGATCGGGTATGGCGAAATCTCACCGGTTTCCAATGCGTCCAGCTGCGGCCGGATTTCCTTGTCGATGAACTCGCGCACCGTATCCCGCATGATCAGGTCGGTGTCAGACCATTCGAACATCATCTGCTCCTGATTACTGCGGCAGCCGGATGGCGATGTCGTCGATCTGCCACGGACCGTCGGTCTCGATGGTCTCGGTATCGTGCCAGCCGGAAAGCGCCGAAATCGCCCCGCCCTGAACCGCATACACCTTGCCGGTGATCGGACACTTGTCCGTCGCCAGGTAGGCCACCAGCGGCGAGATGTTGGCCGGACTGAACAGATCGAGCTCGCCATCCTCGGGTTCGGCCATCAGTGACCCCATGCCGGGGGTCGCCAGAGTGAGCCGGGTACGCGCGATCGGTGCGATCGCGTTCACACGCACGCCGTAACGCTCTAACTCCTCGGCGGCGATCAGCGTCATGGCCGCGATTCCCGCTTTGGCCGAACCGTAGTTGGCTTGCCCGGCATTCGGCAGCGTTACCCCGGAGCCCGACGCGGTGTTGATCACCGCGGCGTTGGGTTGATCGCCGGCCTTTGACTGCGCCTTCCAATAGGCGGCGGCGTGCCGCAGCATCGCGAAGTGGCCCTTGAGGTGCACGGCGATTACCGCGTCCCAATGCGATTCCTCCATCCCAGCGATGAACGAGTCCCGCAGGATGCCTGCGTTGTTCACCAACACGTCGAGCCGGCCGAACTCGGCGATGGCTTGAAGCACAACGCTTTCCGCGCCACTCCAGGTGGCAATATTCTCGCTGCTGGCGACGGCGGTGCCACCGGCGGCGATGATCTCATCCACCACGTCGCGCGCCGGGCCGCTGTCGGCACCCTGGCCGGCGTTGTCGCCGCCAAGGTCGTTGACGACCACCTTGGCGCCTTCCCTGGCGAACAGCAGCGCGTGTTCGCGCCCGATGCCGCGGCCCGCGCCGGTGATCACCGCGACGCGGCCTTCTAATGCACCCATTGATAGGACTCCTCGATATCAGTCGGCTATTACTGCCAGCCCGTCGGTGATGACGAAGTCATCGCCGCGGGCCGTCTCGAACGCGTAGCTGGTGGTTCCGTTGGCGCTGCTGACGTCCCAGATCCGGGTTTCCAGATCGTCGCCGGGCAACACCGGTTTGGAGAATCGGACCGCGAACCGCTTGAGCCGGTTCACATCCGAGCCGGCCAGCTCGGTAAGCACCGCCCACGAGGTGAACGCCATGGTGCACAACCCGTGGGCGATGATTCCGGGCAGACCGGCGTCTTTGGCCACCTCCTCATCGAGATGGATCGGCATCGGATCCCCGGCGGCAGGCGCGTAGCGGAAAGTCTGGTCGCTGTCGATGTGCTGCACGACCTTGGCTACCGGCGCCCGCTCCCGCAGCTTGTCGTCGAACTTGTGGTCAGGGCTCAGGTCGCCGACCGCCTTGCCGACGTTGAAGCCCCGCACGAACGTGGTGACGTACTGCTCGTTGACCAGTTCGCCGTCCTTGGTGCGACATTCGAGCACGATCGCGGCGCGGGTGCCTTTCTCGAGTCCCTGGTAGCCGATCATCTTGCCGCGCGAGACGAGTTTGTCTCCGGGGCGGATCGGCCGGTGGAAGTGGAAGTCCTGTTCGCCGTGCACGACTCGGGGGATCGCCTCGATCGGCATCACATCGATGGCCGGCATGAGCAACGCCTCGAAAACGGGGACGATCGCGAACACCGGCGGCGCGATGTCCCCACTGCGGTGCGCTTCGATCGGGTCGTTGGTCGCCGCCGCATACTCTGCGAGCCGCTCCCGGATGACCTCGAACCGCTCGTCGTCGGTCCAGCGGTTCAGCCCGGTGTCGTCGAATTCCAGCGCCTCGGTCATCGACGCGACCTCAGGCCTCGGTCATCGGTGCCGAAGCCAGCTCGTCGAGCTGATCGAGCGTCTTGTCAAGTTGCTTCGCGCCGTCCTTTTCCACCGCCTTGCCCAGTGCACCCTTGATCAGCGCACCTTCGAAATCACCGAAAACGGTGAAATTGGAGCCGCTTTCGATTGATTCGATAGTGAAGGTGAACCGTGCCTTGACGCCGGCCATCCCGGTGCCGGACAGCACCAGGCTGCGCGGCGCCTGCACCGATTCGATGGTCCACTCGATTTTGTTGGCCATCCCGAGCATCACGATCTTGGCGGTCAGCTTGGCCCCCTCGCTGAGCGTGGAGGGCGGCTCCTCGAGCCACTTCTCATGGACGGTGAACCACTTGTCCCAGTTGGCGAGGTCGCTGACGGTCCCCCACAGCGCATCCGGGCTGGCGGACAGTTCGCGAGTGGCTTCGATGTGTCCCATAGGTGTTCCCTCCTTGAGTAGTTGCTTCGGTTAGCGTTGGGCTGACAGGCGGGTGACTCCGCTCGACTCCTGTGGATACATCAAAGCGCTGCGAAGATCTGAGCGATATCCGATCCCGAGGAGTTGGCGATATCGGCAATCGCCGATCCTAGGGACTGGGTGATATCTGCCGGCAAATCGAGCTGGGCGACGCCCGAGTCCAGAAGCCCCGCAACGTTGGAAATCCCTGACTGCAGAGACTGGGCGATATCGGAAAAAGACGGCAGCCCAAGCAGTTCCCCATGCCACAAGTACGGTCCAGCGTCGGGCGTCAGGACAGAATAGCCTTCGTCGACAATCGGTTTCAGCACCGAGTTAAGACTGTCTATGATGTTTTCCGGGACGCCGAGCCACTGAAGCGGCACCAACAGCGGCAGCGTGGACGAGGGGATCATGTAGGTGTCGACCGTGCCGCCCAACGAGTCGTGCACGGTGGATATCAACTCCGCGTCCGACGGCGCAGCCAGTGCTGCCGCGTTGTGGTAGAGGCGTGTCCCGACCAGCGCGTTGACCACCGACAGCAGATCCCAGGGCCGGTCGGGCGGATTGGCCCACGCGTCGTACTGGTGGAACACCACGTCGACGTCGTACTGGGTGTCGGGCATGTCCTGCATGGTGTAGTCGGCCACCGGCACGAAAGTTCCAGCCGGAAGATACGTGTCGGCGAAGCCGAGCTGGGGGTCGGAGAAGCTGGTGAACAACAGGTCACTGGGCGATGGGGCGGTCGGATCCGTTGCCAGGTACGCCAACTCGTGGTCGATGACAATGGTTCCCATCGACAGCCCGGCAACCATCACCGGCTCGCCATTACCGTTGGCGACCGCGTTCATGATCTGGTCGTTGAGCGCCTGCTGCCCGGCGGCGATCGCGTCGTTGGCGCCGGGCGCCGCCAAGCTGCCGCTCAGGATGCCGATGCTGGCCGGGTAGTTGACAACCTGAGCCGTGCTGTCGGGGAACCAGTTCTCGCCGATCTCGTGGTTGAGCAAGTCGTACCCTTGCAGAATCGTCAGGGATCCCAGACCTTGTTGACCGTCGCCCAGAAAGTAACGCTCTCCCAGACCGGGAATGTCTTGGGTGATGATGTCCGGCTCGTACAGGGGTCCCGCGCCCGGCACCGTAATGCGCGTGTCTGCGTTCGCGCGCGGAGCCGAAACAGACCCGACGCCAACCATTGCCGACGCTGCAGCCCCGGCCAACGCGGTAGCTGGGAGAACTCGTGACCACCTCATCGGGTGTGCTCCTCCTCAGATGCCGACCTTCAGCGTTCGGCCCGCTGATACGCGGTGACGACGGCGGCGCCGCCGAGCCCGATGTTGTGCTGCAGTGCCGCGGTCACGTTGTCGACTTGCCGCTTGTCGGCGGCGCCGCGGAGCTGCCAGGTCAGCTCGGCGCACTGCGCCAAACCGGTGGCCCCGAGCGGGTGTCCCTTGGAGATCAGACCGCCGGACGGGTTGACCACCCAGCGGCCGCCGTAGGTGGTGTCGCCGTTGTCGATCAGCTTGCCCGCCTCGCCCTCGGCACACAGCCCCAACGCCTCGTAGAGCAGCAGCTCGTTGGCCGAGAAGCAGTCGTGCAGCTCGATTACCTGGAAGTCCTCGGGTCCCAAACCGGATTGGTCGTAAACGCCTTGGGCAGCTTGCACATTCATGTCGTAGCCGATAAGCCCCTTGCAAGTGCCGTCGAAGCTGCTGGCGAAGTCGGTGGTCATGGCCTGCCCGACGATCTCCACCGCCTGCCCGGCCAGGTCGTGCTTGTCGACGAATCCCTCGGAGGCCAGGATCGCTGCCCCCGACCCGTCAGAGGTCGGCGAACACTGCAGCTTGGTCAGCGGGTCATAGATCATCCGCGACGCCAGAATGTCGTCGAGCGTGTAAGCCTCCTGGAACTGGGCGTACGGATTGTTGACCGAATGCTTGTGGTTCTTGTAACCGATCTTGGCGAAATGCTCTGCGGTGCTGCCGTATTGCTTCATGTGCTCGCGACCCGCGGCCCCGAACATCCACGGCGCCGGGGGAAACAGCACCTCGGAGATTTCGGCCATCGCCATGATGTGCTTGTCCATCGGCTGGGTACGGTCGTCGTACGTCGATGCCAGCGAGCCGGGCTTCATCTTCTCGAAGCCGAGGGCGATCGTACAGTCGGCCAGCCCGCCGCGAATCGTCTGGGCGGCAAGATATAACGCGGTGGATCCGGTCGAGCAGTTGTTGTTGACGTTGACGATCGGGATCCCGGTCATGCCCAGTTCGTAGAGCGCCCGCTGGCCCGACGTCGACTCGCCGTAGACGTATCCGACATAGCCCTGCTCGACCGCGGTGTAGTCGATACCGGCGTCCTCGAGGGCTTTGTTACCGGACTCGCGGGCCATGTCCGGGTAGTCCCACCCCTCGCGTCGGCCCGGCTTTTCGAACTTCGTCATCCCAACGCCGATGACGTAGACCTTGCTTGACATCGCACTCACTCCGTTCAGATTGAGACAGCGACAACCGCCTGGGAACTAACATACATGGCTGACTGTATCTTGCAAAAGCCTGGCCCCGAAGGCGGGTGACAAGGAAACGACACGGATATGTCCTCGGAGCTACAGCGGGCGCCGAGCGCCGCTGACCTGCTCAACATTTGTGTTACAAGCCCGTTGGTCCGGGGTACCCGCAGTCGAAGATGGCGCCTGCTCGGGGCGCCGCTACGACAGGAGCTGTAATGGTCGGATCAATAGTCCTCGCAATCATCGTGGGCGCGCTCATCGGTTTGGTGGCACGTCTCGTCATGCCGGGCAAACAAGACATCGGCATGGTCATGACGGTTGTACTCGGCGCCCTAGGAGGCTTGATCGGCTCGTGGGTGGCGAGCCACTTCGGATACCACAATGCCAATGGCGGGATCGCCTGGATTCCGTTCTTCATCGGAGTCGGCGCTGCCGTCGTCCTCATCGCGATTTGGGAAGCGGTAAGGGGACGCCGTACCCGCCACGGGCTGCTTCGTACCCGCCACGGGCTGCTTCGGTAACTCGCTCTCCGAAAGTCGTGAACCGGCGCAGCGCGCTACGCGCAAGCTGAGATCGTGTGCTCGGCCGCCCGTGGGCTCAGCCCAACGATGCTGCCGACAGCGCTGCGGTAGCGATGGCACGCAGATGCACACACGCGCGATCCCACCGGCGCCGCGCACGCCGTGAATCCCTGTCGACAAAGCTCGCGACAAGGATCCCCCGCAGTGTGTCCATCGCCGTGTAGACGACATTACGAATTTCCTTTTGCGCCGTATGGTCCGGTACCAGCTGCGAGATCGCGGCAATCAGCGTGCTGTTGACGACCGGTTCTACCCGCTCAATCTGGCGGGCCAAAACGGGATCTGTGCGTCCTGCCACCCAAAGTTCAACCGTCGCAACGAACATCGGGCCTTGGTGGGCCTCCCACAAGAAGTCCAGCACCATCGACACCGGGTCGGGACTCGCCTGCACGCGACCGAGTTCGCGGATCGCGCCCTGAGCGCGCTGTTGAGCGAGGTGCTCGATGGCCGCGACCACCAGATCTTCCTTCGACCGGAAGTGGTGGATCTGCGCGCCACGGGTGACACCGGCAAGCTGGGCTACCCGCGGCGTGGTGGTGCCCGCATAGCCGTAAGTCACCAGACACTCGATGGTGGCGTCCAGCAGCCGCGTTCGCATGGCAGCAGTGCGCTCCGCCTGGGTCCGCCGGACGCGCTGTCCGTTGACTTCCGCCGCCATTTCGACCGCCGTCACCTTCCCGAGTGAACATACGTTCCGTTGAGAACGCAATGCTACCGTATCGGGGGCAGGATTCAGTCGCGGCGCCGGTACGACGTCCACCGATCAGATGACGGCCGGAGGGTGAGCGACTTCCCGTTGCTTGCCGCGTTCCATGGTGTAGCGGTGGTGATCGGGCTTTTTGAGCAGCCGCAGATAGTCGTGTGGGTGGTACGGCCACAGTTCGGGCAGCCCGTCGGTACCCAGGTACCAACTGCTGCAACCGGTCGTCCACACCGTTCCCGGCAGCCCGCGCCGAATGTGTTCCAAGTACGCATCGATGGCAGCGGCGGTGGGGCGGAGTGTGTCGTACTCGCCAGCAGCCCACCGCTCTATCCACTTCAGCACGTACGCCGCCTGCGTCTCGGCGACCTGCACCAGCGAGAAATTCCCGATCGGGGAATGCGGGCCAAGGAGCATGAACAGATTCGGCATGCCCTGGATCGCAACGCTCTTGTAGGCACGGGGACCCGCTGACCATGCGTTGCTGAGGGTGTGGCCGTCGTGGGTGCGGACCGTCGCGGGACGCACATAATCGTGTGCGTTGAAACCCGTTGCCATTACAACGATGTCGGCCTCGTGCAGCCTGCCGTCCACGGTCCGGATACCACGCTTCTCGAACCGGTCGATTGCCGTCGTCTCCACGCTCACATCGGGACGCTGCACCTTAGCGTAGAAGTCGGGATGAATTATCAACCGCTTGCACCCGGGCCGATAGTCGGGAGTCAGCTTGGCGCGCAACGCCGGATCGGCGACCGACGCGAGATTGCGCTCGCACACCCGGTTGACCACCCGTCGTCGCAGACCGGGCTGCGTGAGTCCGACACTGAAGATCTCGAACGTCTTGTATTCGGCACGCAGCACTGCCCTGTTCAGTAGCCGGCTTCGGCTCAGCAACGCGCGAGCGGCCGGTGGTATCGACGGGTTAGGCATCCGGGCAACCCATTGCGGTGTGCGCTGGAAGAGGGTGGCGTGCGCGGCGACCCCGGCCACCGCCGATATCAGCTGCACACCGGTGGAGCCGTTGCCGACGACGGCGATCCGCTTGCCCGCAACGCCGATGTCATCGCTCCACCGCGCGGAATGCACCAGCTGGCCGGCGAAGTCGCTCATGCCCGCGATGTCCGGCACCCTGGGTCGGTGTAAGAAACCCGTCGCCAAGACCACGAAGTCGGCGTCCAGACTCTCGCCGTCGCTCGTGGTCAGCCGCCAGTGCAGCCCGTTGTGGTGGGCGTCGACAACCTCGGTGTGGTACCGGATCATTCGCTCGATGTTGTGCCGGCGTGCCGAGTCTACGAAGTAGTCCTGGATCTCCGGGCCCGGCGAAAAGAGCCGGCTCCACGACGGATTCAAGTCGAACGAGTATTGGTACAGATGCGACGGCACGTCGCAGGTCAGTCCCGGATAGCGGTTGTCCCGCCAGGTTCCGCCGGGGCGGTCGGCCTTCTCCAGGATGGTGACATCGGTGAATCCCGCGCGGTCGAGCAGGATCGCCTGGCACAGGCCGGACATCCCGGCACCGACGATGACGATCCTCGGCGAGCGACGCATCAGGTGAGCGCCTGTGTCGGGCTCTCAAATGGGCTCAGCGCCAACCGCATTCGTGCCAAACCCCGCAGCGAGCTGTTCGTCGTCCACTCCGGCGTAGCGATCACGTCGATGCGCTGCATACGCTGCACGAGTTCGCGCAGCACCGCCCTGCTCTCCATCCGCGCCAGACTCGCGCCCAGGCACAGGTGAATACCCGAGCCGAACGCGACATGGGAGGGATTGCGCGCGGCAACGAATGCGTCCGGATTGTCGAACTGCCGCGGGTCACGGTTGGCCGCACCCCACAGCAGCGCCACTCGCGCGCCGGCCGGAATCGTCGCCTCTCCCACCCGGTAGGCGGTCTTCGCCGTGCGGTAGAAACCCTGAATCGGCGACGAGAAGCGCAGCTGTTCCTCGATTGCGCTGCCCACCAGCGCGTCGGGATCCTGCCGGATCAGCTCGAACTGATCGGGGTTCTCCGACAGCGTCAAGAACATGGTGCTCAGCAGGTTGGTGGTGGTCTCGTTGCCGGCCAGCAATAGCAGCAACGCGAAGTAGAACAGTTCGTCGCGGCTTATCTCGCCGTCGCCCGCGGTCGCGACCAAATGGCCCAGCAGAGTGTCGCGCGCCAACAACTCACCGCTTTCGATGCGGCTGCAGAAGTATGCATGAAGGTGGCGCACGCCGTTGAGGGTGGGCACCATTTGCCACAAACCCTTCGCCGTGAGTTGGATGTTGGCCACTCGGACGGCCTCGTTGGACCAGTACCGGAAAAACTCCTCGTCCTCCGCCGGAATCCCCAAGATGTGCGCGATCATTCGCATCGGCAGTGGCACCGCGAGCCGTTGCACGACATCGGAACCCGGGTTGGCCAGCAGTTCGGAGACCAGTTCGCTCGCCAGCCGATCGACTGTCTCCTGCCACCCGCTGAGCACCCCCCGCGCGAACGCGGGCTGCACCTTGCGCCGTAACTCGGTGTGCCGCGGTGGATCCAGGTTGAGCAGTACCGGGATTTCCACCCGGGACCGCGTTACCCCTTCGGCGTTGGTCAGGATCGCGTCGTTGCGGGCCGCGGCGCGCACGTCGTCGTACCGGCTCAGGATGAAGATGTTGCGTTTGCGGTTGTATCGGACCCGCGGGCCGGCTAGCAGTTCGGCGTACCCCGGGTAGGGGTTGGCGGCGGTTACCGGATCGAACGGGTCGAACGACGTCTCATCGATGCCGGGATACTCGCGGCGCTTGAGTCTGGCGCCCAGGTCGATACTGATGTTGAGGTAGAGACTGTCTGCCATCGGCCTGGCCACCGAGGTTGCCAACCGGATGTCGTGTCTGAGGGTCACGGTTCCTCCATCCGCCCGCGGATCCGATCAACCTGTGCAAGCGTGACCGTAACAATTATTTCTGTAACAGACAATGGGGTTAAGATAAGCGGCATATGGAGATGACGATCGACCAGCTTGCCCAGCGTGTTTCCATGTCCTCGCGCAATATCCGGGAGTGGCAACGCCAGGGTTTGCTGCCGCCGCCGACCCGCCGCGGACGCGTCGGCATCTATTCCGACGAGCATGTCGCGCGGATCAGGCGGGTGCAGCAGCTGCACTCCGAAGGCTTCCCGCTCGACCTGATCCGGCGAATGATTGACACCAGCACCGGCGACGAGAACGACATCCGGCACTTGGCGGCCGAAGTGCTCGCCCCGTTCAGCACTGCCGGCCCCACCACGGTCAGCCGCGCAGAACTCGATCACCGACTCGGCGCCGGCGCCGCGGCGCACCTGGCCAAGCTCGGCCTGATCGCCGATGCCGCCGGCGACCCGGTAACGGTGCGCGACGCGGAGGCGCTGGATTTGATCGAAGGCATTACCGGTGTGGGTGTTTCGCTGGAGCGGCTGGTTGCCACGCTGGTCGACGTCCGCGAGCACCAACGTTCGATCGCCGACGTGATCCTGCGTGCCTACGCCGAGGACGTGTGGGAGCCGTTCGTGTCGTCGAAGTTCGCCGCGCCGGACTGGGCTTCGCTTGCCGACAATGCGGGACGAGGACGCCGACTGGTGAGAGCTCTGCTGACTCACTTGCAGCAGACCGCGTTCGACGACGCCGCGGCATCGGTGATGTTAAGCGAGGTCGACCAGGCCGAGCGGGCGCTGGAGGGCATCAAACCGACGCACGAGCGGCCCTGATTACAGTGTGGCCGGCCGGATTACGACGACTGACTTCGTCTTCGGGCCGTCGTCGCGGAGCAGCGCGATGACCCGGCCGTCGGCGTCCTGCGCGGCGTAGACGCCGTCGATGCCGGCCGGCATGAGCGCCCGGCCATTGGCCGCCGCGTCGGCCTCCTCGGCGGTGAGGTCGCGGCTCGGAAACAACTGCAGGCAAGCCTCGTCGAGGCTGAAACTCAGCCGTGGCTGATCGGCCAGCTCGTCCAGTGAGCGAGCCTGGTCCAAACCGAACCGGCCGACCCGGGTGCGCCGCAGCGCGGTCAGGTGACCGCCGACCGCCAGCGCGTCGCCGAGATCGCGGGCCAGCGCGCGGATGTAAGTCCCGGACGAACAGTCCACCGCGACATCGAGATCGATCAGCCGGCCGTGGCGCTGTAGGGCCAGCATCTCGAATCGGTCGACGCGCACCGGCCGGGCGGCCAATTCAACGCTGTGTCCCTCGCGGGCCAGACGGTAGGCCCGCTGGCCGCCGAGCTTGACCGCGCTCACTGTCGACGGCACCTGCATGATGTCGCCACGCAATCCGGCGATCGCAGCGGAAATGGCCGGCTCGGTCAGGTGCTCCGCCGAGACCTCTTGCAGCAGTTCACCTTCGGCGTCCTCGGTGGACGTCGCTTGGCCCAGGCGGATGGTGGCCGCATAAGACTTCGAGGCGCCGGTCAGCAACCCCAGGATCTTGGTGGCGCGGTCGACTCCGATCACCAGCACACCGGTTGCCATCGGGTCCAGGGTTCCGGCATGGCCTACCCGGCGGGTGCCGAAAATCCGTCGACAGCGCCCGACCACGTCGTGGCTCGTCATGCCGGCCGGTTTGTCGACGATGACGACGCCCGCGTTCATAGCACGATCGCTGTCAGCACCAATTCCCGTTCGACCGACCAACGTCCGGCCAGTGACGTCAGCGGCGGACCCGACAGCGTGGCGCCGTCGATCAGGATCACCGATTCGAAAGTGCCGCCGGTGCCCGAGTCGTCGATGCCGAACGTGATGTGCGCGTCTTCGAAGCCAAGCCAACGCTTGGTCAGCGGAAACCACGCCTTGTATGTTGCTTCCTTGGCGCAGAACAGGATTCGGTCCCAATGCACGCCGGCCGGCAGCGCAGACACTTCGTCACGTTCGGCCGGCAGGCTGATTGCGTCGAACACGCCATCGGGCAACACGTCATGCGGCTCGGCGTCGACGCCCACCGAACGCACCGCGGCGCCGCGGCCGACCACCGCGCCACGGTAGCCCGCGCAGTGGGTGAGGCTGCCCACCACGCCGTCGGGCCAGCATGGTTCGCCCTTCTCCCCCTTCAGAATCGGCACCGGCGGGAACCCTAGTTCACCCAGCGCGAGACGAGCGCAGTGGCGGACGGTGATGAATTCGTTGCGCCGCTTGGCCACTGACCGGGCGATCAACGGCTCCTCTTCGGGCATCGGCACCAGCCCGGGCGGGTCCGAGTACAGCTCGGCAGACGCCAGGTTCTCGCCAGACGTCTCCGTGCCGGGCAGCACCGACGACATCAGTGCGCTCAGCGTCATCGTGATTGACGCTGGCGCAGTCGCTGTCGGAACTGCTGCGCCTGCGCCCGCATCTCGTCGGTGATGACGAAATGACCGCCGAAATCGTTGAGATAGCCGGGCGCGTATTGCGGATCGGGCAGCACTTGGCGAAGCCAGCTGAACGGCTTGCGCCGCCGCCACTCCCGCGGGTAGCCCACCGAAACCTCTTCGAAGCGAACCCCGTCGTACCAGGTGGTGCGGGGAATGTGCAGATGGCCGTAGACCGAGCAGATCGCGTTGTAGCGGGTGTGCCAGTCGGCGGTCTCGGTGGTTCCGCACCACAGTGAGAACTCCGGGTAGAACAGCGAATCGCAGGGTTCACGCACCATCGGGAAATGGTTGACCAGCACCGTCGGCGTCATCCAGTCGAGGTCTTCGAGTCGCTTACGGGTGGCGACCAGGCGCTCCCGGCACCACGCGTCGCGGGTGGCGTACGGCTCGGGCGAGAGCAGGAACTCGTCGGTGGCGACGACGTCGCGTTCTCGCGCTATCGCAAGCCCTTCGGCTTTGGTGGTCGCGCCCTCCGGCAAGAACGTGTAGTCGTAGAGCAGAAACAGCGGCACGATGGTGGCCGGGCCGCCCCGCTCGGTCCACACCGGAAATGGGTGCTCTGGGGTCACGACGCCCATCTCGTCGCACATGTTGACCAGGTAGTCGTAGCGGGCCCGCCCGAAAATCTGTTTGGGGTCCCTGTTGGTGGTCCACAGCTCGTGGTTGCCGGGCACCCAGATCACCTTCGCGAACCGCCGCCGCAGCAGATCCAGCGCCCACCGGATCTCGTCGGTGCGCTCGGCGACGTCGCCGGCAACGATCAACCAGTCGTCCGGCGACGACGGGTACAGCGATTCGGTGACGGGCTTGTTGCCCATATGTCCGGTGTGCAAGTCGGACACCGCCCACAGCGTCGGCTGACGCGCGGTCGTCGAGTCCTGAGTTGCCACGACTCCCCAGCTTAATGATCGCGTCGGCGGGCGCTGCGTAGCACGCCTCGTTCTGGTTGTCCGGCTCCTCCTGACGCCGTTGGGGCGCCCATCGTCGCCGGGACTAGAACAGGTTCCTGTTTCCGCTGTGATCGCGGGGACGCAGCTACGGGGTCATTCAGCAGTCGCTGTTCTACTCGACGGTCTACTCCAGCCCCGAGGTCGACTGCCCGTCCACCAACCTGCAGCGGGCAAACGATCTTTCGCCTTACTACAAGTTCTAAGCCCGCGTCCGCTCGTGCGGCCATAACCTGATCTCGTGAACACCACATCCGCCCGGCCGGCAGGGTCGGCGCTACGCTCACTGCCCACACGACTCGGCGGCCGTGCCCTGGGCCGGATGCTGCGCCTGCCCGCGCCGACCACCGGCTACACGGTGAGCACGGTCGCGATCCCGATGCGCGACGGCGTCGAACTGCTAGCCGACCACTACGTGCCCGTCGGAGAACCCGTCGGCACCGTGCTGATGCGCGGACCCTATGGCCGCGGGTTTCCGTTCTCGCTGATGTTCGGCGCGCTGTACGCCGCCCGCGGTTACCGAGTACTGCTGCAGAGCGTGCGGGGGACATTCGGTTCCGGCGGGGTCTTCACGCCGATGGTCCACGAAGTAGCCGACGGCGCCGACACGGTGGCGTGGCTTCGGCAGCAGCCATGGTTCACCGGTCGCTTTGCCACCATCGGGATCTCCTATCTGGGGTTCACCCAGTGGGCGCTGCTGCAGGATCCGCCGCCGGAGTTGGCTGCGGCCGTCATCACCGCCGGCCCGCACGATCTCAGCGCGCCGGCCTGGGGCACCGGCGCGTTCACGGTCAACGACTTCCTCGGCTGGAGCAATCTGGTTACCCACCAAGAAGACCCCGGACGAATCCGCGCCGGCATCCGCCAGCTGCAGGCGCAGAAAAGCGTGATACGCGCCGCCGGCGAGTTGCCGTTGGGTGCGGCCGGCCGGGAGCTGTTGGGTGCGGGCGCGCCGTGGTGGGAGTCGTGGCTGGAGCATCCCGATACCGACGACCCGTTCTGGGAGCCGCTTCAACTCGGCGCCGCACTCGACCGGGCGCACGTGCCGGTGCTGCTGATCGGCGGCTGGCAAGACCTGTATCTGAGGCAGTCGCTCCAGCAGTACCGGCATCTTCGGGACCGGGGCGTCGACGTGGCGCTGACCATCGGCCCGTGGACACACACCCAGCTGCTCTTGCAGGGTCTGCGTACCGTCGCCGGGGAAACGCAGGACTGGCTGGACACCCACCTCGCCGGTCGCACGGCCGAATCGCGACGTAGCAGGGTTCGCGTCTTCGTCGCCGGTGAAGGCTGGCGCGATGCGGCCGATTGGCCGCCGGCCACCACCGAGCACACGCTGTACCTACAGCCCGGCGGCGGCCTGGCCGACACACCGCCGACCGCGGTGTCCTCGATCAGCTTTCGCTATGACCCCGCCGACCCGACGCCGACCATCGGCGGCCGACTGCTGTCGCCGGACGGCGGATACCGGGACGACACCGTGTTGGCCGCCCGCAGCGACGTGCTCAGCTTCACTACCGACCTGCTCATCGACGACCTGTATGTGCACGGCAACCCGGTCGCCGAATTGGCGCACAGCTCCGACAATCCGCACGTCGACGTGTTCGCCCGGATCAGTGAAGTCGACGCCAAAGGCCGCTCCCGAAATGTCAGCGACGGCTATCGGCGACTGGCCGACCCGACCGATTCCGTCAGCCTCGAACTCGACGCGATCGCCCACCGATTCAGCGCCGGATCACGCATTCGCGTGCTGATCGCCGGCGGCTGCCATCCCCGCTACGCCCGTAACCTCGGCACCGGTGAGGCAACAGCGACCGGCAGCCGACTCAAGCCATCGACCCATGAACTGCACTTCGGCGCCTCCCGGGTGGTGCTTCCGGTCGAGAGAGCCTAGCCAATGGATATTTTCGAGGAATGGCGAAGCGGTGGAACAGAAATCCGCTGGCGCTCATCAACCGCTGCCAACAACGACGCGGAAGTCAGCGTCTTCACCCGCCGCTGCGGCACACCGGGCGCACCGGCGTTGGTGTGCGTCCACGGCTTTCCGACGGCAAGCATCGACTACTTCGCACTGACACGCGAATTGAGCGACGAGTTCGATATTTTCCTGCTGGACTTCCCCGGCTACGGGCTCTCCGATAAGCCGCCCGCACCGTATGTGTATTCGCTTTACGACGATGCACGCCTGCTGATCCACGCGATCACGAACGTGTGGCGGCTCGAGCGATACACCATGCTGACCCATGACCGTGGCACCAGCGTCGGCATGATCGCGCTTTCGATGTTTGCGGCCCAGAATCACGGAAACGCGCCAGCCGAAGTCATCTTGACGAATGCGAACATTTATCTCCCGTTGTCCAACCTCACCGCGTTTCAGACCGCGCTTCTCGACCCCGCAACGGCGCGGAATACGGCGGGTGCGACGACGCCGGAAATGCTTGCCGCCGGCATGGGAGCCAGCACGTTCATGCCACGGCGAACGCCTACTGATCCCGAGATCGTGGCTCTGACCAAGTGCTTCGCGCACAACGACGGGATCGGTGTGCTGCCGGACACGATTCAGTACCTGAATGAGCGCGCTGCCGACGAAACCAATTGGCTTACAGCACTTTCCACGAATGAAATCAACACCAGCCTGGTGTGGGGCGTGCACGACAACATCTCCCCCGTCCGAGTGGCCAACTTCGTGTGGCAAAAATTCTTGCACGACAAGCCGGGACGCAACCGCTACTGGATAGTGCCGACCGCCGATCACTACCTGCAGTGCGATGCGCCGGCGCAATTGGCGCAATTGGTGCGACTCACGGCAGCCGGCCAGACGACTGCGCTGTGCACCCTCGGGGACCGGCCGGACGGCGCGGTGCTGGTAGACCAGACCCCTTGAATCTCAAGGGTTATCCGACGGCGTCGCGGACGCGGGCGGCGACTCGTCGCAGCGCCGCGTCGTCGTGCACCGGAGTGCCCAGCTTCGGCGCCACCGGCAAATCCACCCAGCTGGTGCACCCGGCGTAGTCGGGAGTGCGAGCCAGTTCCACCGGCTCGACCAACGGTATGGCCTGCACAACCAGCACTGCCAACCGATGTTTCGGGCGAAAGTCCACCCGGTCCTCGCGCACCGACCGGGCGGTCCAGATATGCAAATCCTCGATCGCCTCGATGTTGTCGGGCCGGTTGACCGCCAGTGCCGCAACGACTTTCGCCGCCGCCCGCACCACGACCCGGTCGTCGGCGCTGTCGGCAGCCGCGGCGGTGAGCAGGTCCCGGAATTCGGGTCGGACCCGCTCGGCGTGACTGTGCGCGACCGTCGGGAACAGCGTGAACTCGCGGGCGGCCACCTCGAAACGCTTCTCGCCAATCCCGCCTTTGCGCAGCAGCACCGACTGCCGTCCGGCCAGCAGCGCGTGCACCACCGCGCTCCACTCCTTGAGCGCGGGTGCGGTGGCGACTTGCGTCATCTCGTCGCCAGCCGACGCAATGGCGGGGAGGTCTTCGGCGGCTGGCGGCGCGGCGGCAGGGCATCCAGCAGCCGGGTCGTCGTCGCCGCGACTTCGGCCACCGCCGCTTCGAAGGCTTCGGCGTTGGCCGACGACGGATGGGTGATACCGCTGACCTTGCGCACATACTGCCGCGCCGCCGCCACGATCTCGTCGGTGGTCGCCGGTGGCTCGAGGCCGCGCAATTCGGTGATGTTCCTGCACATCCCTCAACGATAAGCCGGTCGAGCTATGCCGAAGTGGGCTGACTACGGTGGCGCTTATGACCCGCGCTGGCCACGATGCAGAGCGCAGCGATGAGGAGGAGTGGCGCTAATGACCGACGACATCCTGTTGATCCACACCGACGATCGGGTGCGCACCCTGACCCTGAACCGACCGCAGTCGCGCAACGCGCTGTCGGCCGCTCTGCGGGATCAATTTTTCGGGGCCCTGGCCGAGGCCGAAACCGACGACGCCGTCGACGTCGTCATCCTGACCGGCAGCGATCCGGTGTTCTGCGCTGGGCTCGATCTCAAAGAGCTGGGCGGGCAGTCGGCGCTACCGGACATCTCGCCGCGCTGGCCGCCGTTGACCAAGCCGGTGATCGGCGCGATCAACGGCGCCGCTGTCACCGGTGGGCTGGAGCTGGCGTTGTACTGCGACATCCTGATCGCTTCGGAGCGCGCCCGGTTCGCCGACACCCATGCCCGGGTGGGTCTGCTGCCGACATGGGGCCTCAGCGTGCGGCTGCCACAGAAAGTGGGTGTCGGCGTGGCCCGTCGCATGAGCCTGACCGGTGACTACCTGTCCGCCGAGGATGCGCTGCGGGCCGGGCTGGTCACCGAGGTGGTAACCCATGACCGGCTGCTGTCCGCCGCGCGCGAGGTGGCGGCAAGCATCGTCGGCAACAACCAGAGTGCGGTCCGGGCCCTGCTGGCGTCCTATCACCGAATCGACGAATCGCACACCAGCGAGGGACTCTGGCTGGAAGCGATGGCGGCCAAGCAATTCCGGACCTCCGGCGACGACATCGCCGCCAACCGGGAAGCGGTGCTCCAGCGCGGACGGGCCCAGGTGCGCTGACGAGGAGTTAGCGGCCCGTGAGGTCGGCCGATCGAGGGCCCGCGCGAAATACGTCGAGCCTGTTTCGCCGAACGTCGGTCGGCTGTTGGCACTGCGCGGTCGGCCCCCATCAGGGTTCGGCGATGCATGTCGGCGCGACGCGGTGGACGGGCGGGGCGCGTGGTGTGAGCCGCGATACAAGTAACGCGCTACTCGTGTAGCGAACAGCCAGCCCTGCCTAGGTTCGGCCCGTGGCATCAATCCAGCCGAGTCGCCGAACAGGAAAGGCCAATGTTATGTCCAACCCAGCAACGGAACCGTGCAACTACACAGTTGCACCCGCGGACCTCAACGCGGTTACGGCATTGAACTTGGAGGGGCATATCGGGCTGAAATTCACCGAGACCACCGCCGAGCATGTACGTGCCACAGTCACGGTCGGCCCGCAGCTGCGCCAGGCGGGGGGCATAGTTCATGGTGGGGTGTACTGCTCGATCATAGAAAGCGTCGCCAGTTGGGGCGGCACGCTTTTACTCGACGGCGAGGGCCACGCGGTAGGCGTCAACAACAACACCGACTTCCTCCGCAGCGTCCGCGATGGCGTGTTGGTCGCTGACGCTGAGCCGGTCTTCCGTGGCCGCAGCCAGCAGTTGTGGCGGGTGGTCATCACCGACGGGCGCGGCCACGAATGCGCAATCGGGCACGTCCGCCTCCAAAACGTGCTCAACCGCAAGGCGGCCTGACATGCTCAGTGCGCGAGTTGCAGACATGGCAGTTGCGGAGACTTCGATCGAAGAGTCGAGGCCAGAAATGTCGGCGCCTTTGATTTCCAACGTATCCGATACCGCCCGCTGGATGGCGGCCTTCCGGGCTGCTGAATCCGCACGGCCTGACGCACTATTCGACGACCCTTTCGCTGACACTCTCGCCGGCGACCGCGGCCGCGCGATCGCCGCAGCCACACCGCGGTTAATACGTAGCGGCTGGTGGTGGGTCATCCGCACCAAGCTGATAGACGACCTCGTCGCCGAATCGGTCAAGAATGGTTGCGACCGCGTACTGAACCTGGCGACCGGCTTCGACACCCGCCCCTATCGCCTCGATCTACCGACAGGCCTCGAATGGATTGAAGCCGATCTCCCCGAAATCGTTAACGAGAAAGAGCGGCTCCTGAGCGGTGAGATACCTCGTTGTCAATTGTCTCGAGTCGCCGTCGATCTCGCAGACGCAAGTAGTCGCGCAGCTTTCTTGGCCGACGCGACCAGCGGTGCCCGCAACGCGGTGGTTATCACCGAAGGCCTGCTGCTCTACCTCAGCGCACAGCAGGTAGGAGCTCTCGCAGATGACCTGCGCCGCAACGAGATCGGCGCATGGATTACCGACCTCATCGCACCGGTGATCGTTCGGGGAATGATGCGGCGAATGCCCAGCTTGGATAAGGCGCCCATGACGTTTGAACCGACCGACGGCGTCGCCTTCTTCGAGCGGCACGACTGGTCGGTGGGCTCCATACGCACCATCCACCGGTACGCCGGACGCTGGAATCGCCTGCCCACGGTGCTGCGCCCGGTGGCCCACATTCCAGATCTCAACCCACGCAAACTCGCGTATGTGCCATGGTCTGCAGTCGTGCGTTTTGATCGCTGAAATCTCCTTATTTTCGGGGTTCTTCAGAGTTTTGAACGCAGAGGGTGCTGGCCAGTGAAGGAGCCGAGCCGCCCCAACGATGAGGTGCGGCTCGGCTCGACCAACCGAAAGGCGCTGTCATGTTGCAGAAAATCGCCACCTCGGCGATCGCCGCACCCCGGCGGATCATCTTTGTCGCGGTGCTGATAGTGGCCGCCGCCGGTGTTTTCGGGTTTCCGGTCATTACGAGTCTGTCCACCGGTGGTTTTCAGGACTCGACGTCGCAGTCTTGGCGTGCATCGCACCTGATGGCCGACAAGTTCGGCGTCGGCGACATGCAGCTGGTCCTTGCTGTGACCTCTGAAGAAGGCGCGCGCAGCGTGGCGGCACGCGCGGCGGGCGCCGAGTTGGTCGCGCTGTTGAAGAGCCAGCCTTACATGACCGACATAAAGTCCGCATGGACAGCGCCGCCGGAGGCCGCGCGAACGCTGGTTAGCAAGGATGGCAGGACCGGACTGATCGTCGCCGGCATCACCGGTGGTGAGACCGGCGCGCAGCGGCACGCGACAGATCTGCTCGATCGGTTGCCCCACTTCAACGGCGTCACGGTCAAGGCAGGCGGTGAGGCGACCACCTATGTACAAAGCATCGATCAAACGCAAAAAGACCTGCTAGTCATGGAAGCCATCGCCGTGCCGCTGAGTTTTATTGTGCTGGTGTGGGTTTTCGGCGGGCTTGTGGCTGCGGCGCTGCCGTTGTCGATCGGCTTGTCCGCGATCGTGGGCTCGATGGCGGTGCTCCGCGCGACGACATTCGCCACCGACGTCTCGGTCTTCGCGTTGAACCTAAGCCTGGCAATGGGACTCGCGTTGGCCATCGACTACACACTGCTGATCGTCAGCCGCTTCCGCGACGAGTTAGCCGCCGGTACAGGACGTGACGAGGCAGTGGTTCGGACAATGACGACCGCCGGCCGAACTGTGCTGTTCTCGGCGACCACGGTCGCGCTATCAATGATCGCGCTGGCGCTGTTTCCGATGTACTTTCTGAAGTCATTCGCGTATGCCGGTATCGCTGTTGTCGCTTTCGCGGCCATTGCCTCGGTGACGGTGACCCCCGCGGCGATCGTGTTGCTCGGTGACCGGATCGACTCCCTGGACCTGCGCCGTGCAATCCGTCGCATGTTGTGCCGGCCGCAGCCGGCGCAACGGCCGATCCAGGCGACATTCTGGTACGGCTGGACGAAAGCTGCGATGCGTCACGCCGTTCCAGTCAGCGCAGTGATCATCGCAACGTTGCTTATATTGGGCGCACCGTTCCTCGGCGTGAGGTGGGGCTTCCCAGATGACCGGGTACTGCCCGGCTCGGCCTCCGCGCGGCAGGTCGACGACGAGCTGCGCTCGGATTTCGCAGTCGATTCTTTGACTGACGTGATCGTCGTCATTCCCGACATGACCGGCGTGACAACCCGCGAACTCGGCCTGTATGCCGCCGAGCTGTCAACGGTGCCGGATGTGCCTTCGGTCTCTTCTCCTGTCGGCACCTACGTCGACGGCGTTTTGGTCGGGCCGCCTTCGGCCCCGGCCGGATGGAAAGCCGGTAGTGCTTTCTTCACCGTGAACTCCGTCGCGCCGCTGTACTCGCGGGCATCGGAGTCTCAGCTGGATCGGCTGCACGCCGTTGCCGCCCCACGTGGCACAGACGTCCAAATGACAGGGTGGGCGCAGATCACCCGCGACAGCTCGAAAGCGGTCACCTCGCGATTACCGCTTGTGCTGTCGGTGATGGCGGTAATCACCTTCGTGCTGCTGTTCTTGCTTACCGGCAGCGTTGTTCTACCGCTAAAGGCATTGTTGCTCAACGTGTTGTCGTTGACGGCCACATTTGGTGCGTTGGTGTGGATATTCCAGCAGGGTCACCTCGGTGGGTTCGGCACGACGACCACCGGCACACTGGTGGCGAGTGTCCCTGTGCTGTTGTTCTGCCTTGCTTTCGGCCTGTCGATGGACTACGAGGTTTTCTTGATCTCGCGGATCCGCGAGTTCTGGCTGGCATCACCAAAGACGCACGCGGACAACACCGAATGCGTCGCGTCGGGTATGGCCCGCACCGGCCGCGTGGTGACGGCCGCCGCATTGCTGATGGCGGTCACGTTCGCGTCGCTCATGGCCGCGAAAGTGTCGATCATGTGCATGTTCGGCGTCGGGGTCCCATTAGCGGTCCTGATGGACGCCACGCTAGTTCGGATGCTGCTGGTGCCGGCATTCATGCGGGTACTCGGCCCGCTGAACTGGTGGGCGCCGAGACCTCTCGCGCGGCTACATCGGCGTTTCGGCATCTCCGAATCCGGGGAGTTGCCCGAGTTTGTCCGCCCAGAACAGGCCAGCACGCCGAGCGGGTCCTTCGCGCAGCCCGTAGCGGCCGCATCGCGCGGTGCGATTGAAAGAGTCGACTACGTTTTCGGCACCGGCGCGGAGGTACGACGCTGAGGTTGCCCGTCAAGCAAACCTACTTGCCGCGCGTTGGAATTTCGTTGTGTTGCTTGGTCATCGGGCGGTGATAGCCCTAGGCGAGTGGTGGCCCAGTTTTCGGTCGGTCGCCACGCGGATGTATTTGCCGATCTGACGCAAAGACCGAGTGGCCTCGGGCACCATCGGGGCCGCGATCTGGAACGCGTGCATCTGCCCGGGCCACACCCGCAGCTGGACCGGTACCCCAGCAGCGGCCAGCCGCCGCGCAGCCAGCCGAGCATCGTGCAGCAAGACCTCGCTACCTGACACATGGATCAACGTGGGAGGCAGACCGGCCACGATGTGGTCAAGCGGCTCGTAGATCTCCTCGGGGTGCCCATCGATAAGGTGACGCCGGGCTGCCTTGGCAACCAGCTCGAGCAATGCGTCAAACGCCTTCGCGCATAGCACTGCATCGCTGCCGATGTTGGGATGTGCCTGCTTAGGGGCCTTGGCCAGCTGCATCAGCGGTGACATGCAGACCGTGGCCGCGGGTTTCTCGCCGTCGCGGAGCAACCGTTCGGCCAGCGCCAGGGACAGGTAACCACCGGCGGAGTCGCCGGCCAACGCGATCTGCTCGGGCTCATAACCGCGGCCACGCAGCCACCGGTAGCCGTCATAACAGTCGTCGATCGCCGCACCGAGCGAATGCTTGGGCAGCATCCGGTAGTTCACCACCAGCACCGGGGCATCGGCGTACCGCGACAACGCAGTGACCAGCCGGTCATGGGTGTTGGCGCCGCAGAACAAAAAGGCGCCACCGTGCATGTACAACACGACGCGACGGCTGCCGTCGGCGGGCGGTACACCGGCGGCGCGGACCAACCGCGCGGTGCAGTGCGGTAGCCGAACCGTAGCCCGAACGCTGCCCGGCACCGGCGTCACCACCCCGGCAGCGACATCGACGAGATCCCATGGCCACGGCCCGTTCGCCACGTAGCTGCCAATTGTCAGTGCCGGGCGGAGCGTGAGCCGGGCCGCGAGCCAGGCAAGCCGGCCGGCGATGCTCGGATCATCCTCCAAGACCTCGCGAATCAGCCCCGAGCCGCGCCGATCGAACACGATCGACCTTCCCCGGTGAGCCGCGGCTGCGCCCGCACGCCGAGCCGGTTTCTGAGCACGCGCATCTGTGGCGATCTCGCCAACGGCGATTGCCAGTGGTGCCGGCTCCGTGGTCATAAATGCCATTGCAGTTCTTGCACAAGGGCATCGGAAGCGTAGCCCATTACTCAAATATGCCGACGACTACTACTCCACTACTCCATCGCGCGGATCACTACGCCTTTCTACTAGCACCCGGACGGCAATCTGCCCCGCTTCCGGAGGAGGAGGAAACGGGGCAGCTTGCGTGTTGACTGATCCGTTCGATCAGGGCATGGCCGCGCGCAGGGGGTGCGTGACAGTCCACACGGGGCGCAGGACGTCCGCCGCGTAGTGGCGCACCGGGTGCAGCGGTCCGCTGTACGGCACCCACGGAGCAGCGGACGCGGTAGCCGGCACCAGCGATCCAAGGACGGACAGGCCGACGGCGGCCAGCAGGCCGGCCGCTGCGACACGCAGCTTGGAAACTTTTTGCGTCTTCATGGTTGGGATTCCTTACCGGGAAGTTGTGTCCCAGGTCCGGATGTAGTCCTTCGCTGGGGTCGGTGCTTTCCCCGACACCACAAGCGTGCAGCAGGGCCCTTGGCGGAGTCTGGTGAGATTCTTGCGAAATTCTTGCGAAATTCTTGCGTTTGCTAAACGCCATATCCGCGCAGCTCAGCGGGGGCGGATTTCGAAGGTGAACTCGTGTTTGCCGATGCGGATATGGTCGCCATCTGCGAGGGTAGCGCTGCTTCGGATGCGCCGGCCTTGCACCAGGACACCGTTGGTCGATCGCAGATCGCTGACCACAAAACTGCCCTCGGTGTCGATGACGACGGCGTGGTAGCGACTGACGTCGTCGTCGTCGAGAACGATGTCGTTGTCGGGTCGGCGGCCAATCCGGGTCGACGCGTCCAGCGGGTAGCGCTGTCCGTCTTTGCCTCGCAACTCGGCGACGGCCGAAACGCCGGCCTGCGTGATGGTGTGCGGGCCGAGATCGACGGCGCTGTGCTGGGCGGTGGTCTGGGCGGTCCGTTTGGTGTCGAGCGGCTCCTGGCGCAGGATCCGCTCATGCAGGGTCTTGAGCGTCGGACCGGGGTCGATGCCGAGATTATCGGCCAGGTTCGCCTTCAGTCGCCGATAGGCGTTAAGGGCGTCAGACTGCCGCTCGGCAACGTAGTAGGCGGTGATCAGCTGGGCCCACAGCGGTTCCCGGAAGGGATGTTCGGCACTAAGCAACTCCAGCCGAGGGATCACCAAGTCGGTGCGTCCACACGCGATCTCGGCCTCGGCGAGGCCGATTTGGGTCACCACTTTGACCTCGGTCAGCGCGGTGGCAAACGTATCGACGAACGCGAACTCGCTTAGGTCGTCGAGTACCGGCCCACGCCATTCGGTCAGCGCGGCCGCCAGGTAGCCGCTGGCTTCTTCGAACTGTCCGGCGGCGGCGGCGCGAACCCCCGCGTTCTTCGCGGTAATGAAACGCCCGAGATCGCAGTCGGCGTCGGCGACACTGAGTTGATAACCCGGCGGGACGCTCGCCAGCACCGTGTTCGGGTCGTACCCGGCGCTGCCGAGCAGTCGGCGCAGGTTCGACACGTAGGAATGGATACTTGTCCGCGCCGCCGGCACCGGCGACTGGTCCCACACCGCATTGATCAGCGAGTCGACCGACACCGCCCGGTTTCGGTTCAGCACCAGCATGGCCAACACCGCCCGCTGCTTGGGGGCGCCCAACGGCACCGAGGTGCCGTTCGCAACCAACTGCAACGGTCCCAAGACACCAAACCCGCGACCTGGGTTTCCCATCGTGCTGTCAGCCTTTCGGGTCAACGTGGGCGTCAGTTCACCATTGTGACCTTGTGACCTCAACTCGCCGCTGCACGACGCGATGTCAGGGTGGCCAACTGTTGACCAGGCTGGTCAGCTCAGTGCGGCGCGCAGCGAAGTCACCACATCATCGATCGAACCGGTGGTCGAGTAGCCCGCGGCCAGCTTGTGACCGCCGCCGCCGAATGTCGAGGCGACCGTAGCGAGATCCACCGCGGCCTTCGCCCGCATCGATACCGACCACTTATGCGGCTCGATCTCTTTGAATACCGCCGCCACCTCGGCCTGCTGGGTGGTGCGGACGATGTCGACGATGCTCTCGACTTCCTCCGGGCGTGCACCGATCCATTCCTGGTGTCCGACAACGGCATACACCAGACCGCGACCGTCGACGTCGTCCGGCAACAGCTGCGCCGAACCCAACACCCGGGACAGCATCGTCAGCCAGCGGAACGGATGCGTGTCCATCAGCGACCGGCTGATCGCCGCGTTGTCGACGCCGAGCTCGACCAGCCGCGCCGCCAGCCGGTGTGCGCGTGCGCTGGCCCAGCGGAACGACCCGGTATCGGTGGTCAGCCCCGCATAAAGGCAGTGCGCCACGTCGGTCTCGATCGGCTTGCCCCACGCGTCGAGCAGCTCGGCCACCAGCATCGTGGTGGAGTCCGCCGACGGGTCGACGAAGTTGACGGTACCGAACAGCTGATTCGACGCGTGATGGTCGATGACCAGCAGCTCCTGCCCGTCGCCGGCCATTTCGCGCAGGTCCCCGAGCCGGTTGATGCTCGGGATGTCCACCGTCACAACCAGATCGACATCGCGGCGCATGACATTCGGATCAACGAGCAGCTCACCGCCGGGCAGCGACCGCAGCGACTCGGGCAGCGTTGCCGGGGCCGCGAAGCTGACCTCGACGGCCTTGTCGCACCGGTCCAGCACCAGGGCCAGCGCCAGCCCGGCGCCGATCGTGTCGGCGTCGGGATAGACATGGCAGACCACCGCAATACTGGCGGCGGCGGACAGCACCTCGGCGGCTTCGACGGCGTCGACGCGTCGCGCCGTGGCGGTTGCGTCAGTCTTCGAGTTGATCGTCGTCACCGGCATCCTCCGCTGCAGTAGTGGTCCGGTACGGATCGGCCTCTCCGGCCGGCTTGGCGCCTTCGCGAACCCGAGCCACATCGGCGTCGGCGGCACGCGCGCGAGCCAGCAACTCTTCCATTCGTTGCACGGAGTCGGACACCGTGTCCCGAGTGAATGTCAGTGTGGGAGTGAACCGCACGCCGGTGCCGGCTCCGACCTTGGTGCGCAGCACACCCTTGGCGCGTTCCAGCGCCGCTGCGGCAGCGGCGTAATCGGGTTCGTCGTCCAGCGTCGTGCCCATCACCGTGTAGTACAGCGTCGCGTCGTGCAGATCGCCGGACATCTTGGCGTCGACGATCGTCACACCGGCCAGACCTGGGTCTTTGATCTCACGTTCGATCGCCGAGGCGACGATTTCGGAAATTCGCTTGGCCAGCCGGCGGGCCCGGGCCGGGTCAGCCATGCCGGACGTTCAGGTTGTCGGCAGTCATCGTCAGGCGCGTTCCTTCTGAACCAGCTCGTAGGTTTCGATGACGTCGCCTTCTTTGATATCGGAGTAGGTCAGGGTCAGACCGCATTCATATCCGTCGCGGACCTCCGTGACATCATCCTTCTCCCGTCGCAACGACGCCACCGTGAGGTTGTCGGCCACCACGATGTTGTCGCGCAGCAGCCGGGCCTTGGCGTTGCGTCGAACCACACCGGATGTCACCAGGCAACCGGCGATCACGCCGACCTTCGACGAGCGGAACAGTGCGCGGATCTCGGCGCGACCCAGCTGGTTCTCCTCGTAGATCGGCTTGAGCATGCCGCGGAGAGCCTTCTCGATCTCGTCGATCGCCTGGTAGATCACCGAGTAGTAGCGGATGTCCACGCCTTCGCGGTTGGCCAGCTCCGTCGCCTTGCCCTCGGCACGCACGTTGAAGCCGATGATCACCGCGTCGGAGGCCGACGCCAGGTTGACGTTGGTTTCGGTGATGCCACCGACGCCGCGGTCGATGACGCGCAGCTCCACCTCGTCGTCGATCTGAATCCCCATCAGGGCCTCTTCCAGCGCCTCGACGGTACCGGCGTTGTCGCCCTTGAGGATCAGGTTCAGCTGGCTGGTTTCCTTCAGCGCCGAGTCCAGGTCCTCCAGGCTGATCCGCTTGCGCGACCGCGCCGCCATCGCGTTGCGCTTGCGCGCGCTGCGCCGGTCGGCGATCTGGCGGGCAATGCGATCCTCGTCGACGACCAGGAAGTTGTCGCCCGCGCCGGGCACCGATGTGAAGCCGATGACCTGGACGGGACGTGACGGCAGCGCTTCCTCGATGTCGTCGCCGTATTCGTCGACCATCCGGCGGACCCGGCCGTAGGCGTCGCCGGCCACCACCGAATCGCCGACGTGCAGCGTGCCGCGCTGCACCAGCACGGTGGCCACCGGGCCGCGGCCCCGGTCCAGGTGCGCCTCGATCGCCACACCCTGGGCTTCCATGTCGGGGTTGGCCCGCAGATCCAGCGCGGCGTCGGCGGTCAGCAGTACCGCCTCCTCCAGCGCCTCGATGTTGGTCCCCTGCTTGGCCGAGATGTCGACGAACATCGTATCGCCGCCGAAATCCTCAGCCACCAAACCGTATTCGGTGAGCTGGGACCGGATCTTGGCCGGGTCGGCGCCCTCCTTGTCGATCTTGTTCACCGCCACCACGATCGGCACGTCGGCGGCCTGCGCGTGGTTGATGGCCTCCACCGTCTGCGGCATCACGCCGTCGTCGGCGGCGACCACCAGGATCGCGATGTCGGTGGCCTTGGCGCCGCGGGCGCGCATGGCAGTGAACGCCTCGTGACCCGGGGTATCGATGAAGGTGATCAGCCGCTCGTCGCCGTCGAGGTCGACGGACACCTGGTAAGCGCCGATGTGCTGGGTGATGCCGCCGGCCTCGGCCTCGCGGACGCTGGCATTCCGGATGGTGTCCAGCAGCCGGGTTTTACCGTGGTCGACGTGACCCATCACGGTCACCACCGGCGGACGGGTCTGCAGGTCTTCCTCGCTGCCTTCGTCCTCGCCGTAGCTCAGGTCGAAGGATTCCAGCAGCTCGCGGTCTTCGTCCTCGGGGCTGACGACCTGGACGTTGTAGTTCATCTCGCTGCCCAGCAGTTCGAGCGTCTCGTCGCCGACGGACTGGGTGGCCGTCACCATCTCACCGAGGTTGAACAGCGCCTGCACCAGCGCGGCCGGGTTGGCGTCGATCTTCTCGGCGAAATCGCTCAGCGATGCGCCGCGGGCCAGCCGGATGGTCTCGCCGTTGCCATGCGGCAACCGCACGCCACCGACGACCGGCGCCTGCATGTTCTCGTATTCGGCGCGTTTCGCCCGCTTGGACTTGCGTCCGCGCCGCGGCGCGCCGCCGGGACGGCCGAACGCGCCGGCCGCGCCACCGCGCTGACCGGGACGGCCACCGCCGCCACCGCCGCCTGGACGACCGCGGAAGCCACCGCCACCGCCGCCGGGCGGGGCACCGACGCCGCCGCCACCAGCACCGCCGCCGCGGTAGTTGCCACCGCCGCCACCGCCGCCGGGGCGACCACCGCCCGGGCCGCCGCCTCCCGGCCGGTTGCCGAAGCCGGGCCGCTGTCCGCCGCCGGGACGCGGGGGTCGACCTTGTCCGCCACCGGCGCCGCCGGGACGGGGCGGCATGCTGCCGGGCGACGCGCCCGGGCGCGGAGCGCCGGGCCGGGCGGCACCCGGACGGGGTGCCGGCGGACGCGGAATTGGCCGTTCGACGGGCTGTGCCGTCGAGAACGGGTTGTTGCCGACGCGCGGCGTGCGAGCCGCCGGCTTCGGGGCCGGGCGCGGACCGGGTGTGGGTCCGGGACGCGTCGGCGTCGGAGCCGGGGCCGGGGTCGGCGCCGACACCTGCGGGGCGGCCTGCACCTGCGGCTGTTCAGCAGCAGGGGCCGGCGGCGCGGGCGGTTCGGGCGCCCGCGGAGCGGACGGTTTGGGACCCGCGGGTTTTTGCGGCGCGGGGGCGGCCGCTTTGACGGCGGCTTTGGTCGCGGCCGCACCGTTGCCGGCGGTCTTCGCCTGCGCGGGCTTGCCGCCGCCGAACGACTCACGCAGCCGACGCGCGACCGGCGCTTCTACTGTCGACGATGCGGATTTGACGAATTCACCCTGCTGGTTGAGCCGGGCCAGAACTTCCTTGCTGGTAACACCGAGTTCCTTAGCTAACTCGTGTACGCGCGCCTTGCCTGCCACTACATCTCCTGTCTATGAGGCGACAGCTGTGGTCGGCCGCGCCTCGGGTTTAGCTATGACGCATGGTCATCGGGACTTCACGGTGTGCTCATGTTCTTTGCTACCTGTTCTGTTGGCGGGTGGGCCGAGCGCGTCGAGAGACTCGATGTGCTCGATCACCGCTGATGCGTCCGGTGCTCCGGCGATCCGCAACGCTCGCGCGAACGCTCGCCGCCGGATCGCTTCTTGTGCGCACTTCGGATTGGGATGCAGCCATGCACCCCGCCCCGGAAGACTACCGGCTGGGTCAACGGTCACGGCGTATTTACCGTTCCCAGTCGACACAGCCACCACTCGAAGCAGTTCGACGGCCAACTCTCGCTTTCGGCAGCCGACACATGTCCGCACCGGTCCATCGGTGCGTCGATGCGCTTTTTTCTCAGCGGCCGAAATCTCGCGCTGGATCACGGCTTAGTTTACCTTCACCGAACCGGTGGTCAGAACCACCCGAATGTGCCCGCAATTGGGCTCGCGCTGACAACACCACCGAAGCACCGTCGACGAACTCACCCACCACGTGCTATCAGGCAATACCGCTCACAGTCCAAATCCTCAGCGGGCCGCCAGGACGAGTGTCTGCGCGGCGATCAGCCTTGTGCCATCGGGGAATTCGATGCCTGCGTCGGTGCACCGGGTCGGCACGGCCGTCCCATCGACGGACGCGTGGTACTCGCCCGCGCCGCCGACGACGGTGAGCCGGTGCAGGTCGAGCTGCCCGCCGGTGCAAGCCATGACGAGCTGGCCACCCTGCTGCGACCACAGGCCCCAACCGGAGCCGGCGAGGAACGGCAGGGCGGTGTCCGGGCGGCGGAAGGTGTACGCGCCGGCCGGAGCGTCGTGGGTGAACCCCGCCAGCGCCTGCAGCGCCGACCAGCCAGCGAGCGAGCGGGCGTAGTGGTCGCCGCACTCGATCTCGTTGAACGGGTTGCGCCGCCGCCCGTCATAGCGTCCCCACACGGCGTCCAGCACGGCGCGCCCCTCGTGATACAAGCCCTCGCGCAAGCAGTGCGCGGCCACCTGGTACTCCGAGCCGGTCCACACCTCGTCGGCGTACCGGATCGGGACCGCCGGCCGGCCGCCATGCGGCCAGGCACACACCAGCAGCCCCATATCGTCACCGTCGGCGAACATCCGGTACGGATGACTGAAATCGCGGAACCCGCGGCGCAGGTTGTGCCGCACCACGGCGGCGAGGGCAGTGCGCACGTGCTCGGCGGGCAGCAGGTGGCCGAGGTCGAGCTGGTGCGCCCACCACTGCCCGATCAGTTGGTCGGCCAGGCACCCGTCGCCCCACTGATAGTCGGGGTTGTCGCCGGGCAGCAGCCGCTGCACGTAATACTCGCCGGTGAACAGCGCCGCGTCGTAGGACTTGCTGGCCTGGGCGAAGGTGGCTTCGTACGCCGCCGCCGCGTCGATGTCGTCGAGGAGTCGGGCGATCTGTTCGGCGGCCCGCAGCGCGGCCAGCCACAGCGTTCCCATGAACGGGTTGTGCCCGGTGAGGTCAATGTCGTGGGTGCTGGGCTGGATGCCGCTGAGCATCCCGCTGCCGTCGACGTTCCAGGTGCGGTCGACGTGATGCAGCAGACGGGTGATGTTGGGCCAGTGGCGGCGCAGCCAGGCCCTATCTGCGCCGCCGGCGCCGCTACGGTATTCGCGGTAGGCCTTCAGGACAGTGCCGAGCATGCCGTCCAGCGCCGGCTGATCGGGGCCGCCGATCGGCTCGCCCCACAGCTGCGGTAGGTAGGTCGGGGCGAGCACCCGGTGCGGTACGTAGCCTGCCGGCGCCTGCATGATCTCGAACTCGGTCTCGCGCATGCTCCGCTCGAGTTCGGGAAACGCCGCCGCGAGCGCCTGCGCGTAGTTCCATACGTGCGTGCAGTTGAGCGGACAAGAGCCGCCGTAGGCCCCTGACCACATCGCGGTGGAGGCGCCCAGCACGCCCTCGAAGGCGAAGAACCGCCCGTCCGCGGCGCGAAAGCAGGTGGGGCTGCGCACGGTCGCGAGCTGGGCGGCGAAATGCGTAACGGCGGCGTCATCCAGGCCAGAGCGGGCCAGTGTGCCGGTCCACGCGCCGGTGGCCTCGCGCAGCGTCGACCAGTCTCGGCGCACCCGCTCGAACACGGCCTGCGCGTCGGCGTAGCGGGTCGCGTAGTGGTTGCCCAGCCAGAACCGGGAGCGCCCCCACTCCGGCCGGTCCGGCCCGAACTGCTCGAAGTTGACGTACCGGTTGGGGAAATACCAGGTCAGCGCCACCCGGATGAGCCGCGCCTCGCCGGGCTCCAGCAGGAACGGGACACCGAGGCCAGCGTTGAAGGTGCTGCCCTCCGGGCTGGCGCCGCTCGCCGATTGCGGGGCATGCCGCTGTGGGTCAGCGATGCCCGCCGCCATGGCCAGCCGCGGCGCGCCGCTGGACAGCGCCCGCGAACGCAGGAAGGTGACGAAGTCGTCCGTGTGCCGCCACCGGGTCAGGGCGGCGGCTCGCGGGTGGTCGGCGGCCAGCACCATCTGCCCGGCGCCCGGGAAGTCATCGGGCAGCGCGGCGTTCTCCAGCACCACGCTCGTCCAGCCGTCGCCGCGCAGCAGCCGGTTGGTGTTGCCGCCGTACCCCGGCGCATGGACGCCGTCGATCGGGGTGATGCCATCCCAGCCCACGGCGTTCTGCACGGCGGCGCCAAGGGTTCCGTGCAACGGGTGGTCGTCGGTGTTAACCAGCCGGACCGTGAACAGCGCAGCCGGGATGGAGCTGGCGTCGACATCCAGCGGAACCAACGGGTTGAACGCCTCCAGCGCGATGTCCAGCGGAAGGGCGGGGTCGAGGTAGCGCACCCGGGCGATCGGGTAGGTACCCGAGAAGGTCGTGCGGGCCACCCCGGGATACCGGCTGAGCAATTTGCGTTGCCACTCCGGCACCACGTCATCGCTGACCAGCGGGGTGCTCGTCGAGTTCCGCGGCGGCGCCTGCAGGATGCGCAGCTCGTCCAGCGGCGGCTCCCACCGGCTGACTCGCAGCGCCAAGAACGATCCGGGTAGCGCGCCGGCGTGGTTCCCGATGTTGTGCAGCTGCCACTGCCGCAGACCGCCGTCGGCGCAGATGGCGAGGTTACCGGTGCCGATGCCGCCGAGCGGCATCGCCAGGTGGCCGAACTCCGTCCCGTCGCACTCGGCCGCGCGCAGGTCGTCCGGCCAGGTCACGTCGGCGGGTCCATCGGCTCCGCGCCCACCTCGAGATCGTCGGCGTTGGGCAGCGGCGGGCGCGGCACCGACGGGCGGTCCAGGTAGAAGATCGCGGTGGAGGCGATGTCGTCATGCAACGGCCGGTAGCGGCGCCCCGACAGCCACCCGAGGGCCTGAACGTCCACTCGTAGGTCGGCGCGGAAGTGGATCGGGTCGAGCACATGCCAGCGGTACATGCCGAACCGCTGTTGGCTGCGATAAAGCCCATCCGGGCGGATGACTTGGTGCAGGCCGAGAAACGGTGTCGAGTAGGTGGTGTATCCCTGCCCGGGCACATCGAAGTTCCAGGCGCCGCCGAAGTAGTCCTCGGTGCCGGTGCCGCAGATCGTCGGGAACTCCTCGTCCCCGTCGATGTAGAACTTGACCTCGCCCTCGCCCCACCAGCCGGGGTGGTTGGCACCCCAGGCGAGATAGGTGCCGACGTATTTCCCCGCACCCTGCACGCGATCAAGGATCGGGTGCAGCGTGCCCGCGGCGAGCGGGTTGCTGCGGTGGAACTGGCAGTGCAGATAGCCGTCGGCTTTGACGTCCACACCGATCTCGTAGCTGATCTGGAAATAGACGGTGGCGATCTGCGGCGCGCGGTTCTCCAATGTGAGCCGGGCATGCCGGGGCACCGGCATCGGCCAGTAGCTGTTGAAGCCGCCGTGCGGATTGACCGCGATCGGCAGCGAGGACAGCTGCGCGAACTCGCACCAGCCCTGACCGAAGAAGTCGCCGACGGGTACTTCGACCGCGGGCTGGTCTGCACCGTCCCAATAGGCACGCAGGATGAGGGTGCGCCAATTGCTGTGGTGGGTGGTCAGCCAAAGATGCGTGATCAGTGCCGGCCCGTCGATGTTCGCCAGCTCGAACGTGGTGTGTCCGTCGATCTCGACGCTGGGAGAAATCTTCCAACCCGCTCCGAGGTCTGCCGCGCAGGCCGCGCCCGTGCCCCCGATGGCCCGGCCGCCGCCGCCCTTCGTCCCGTCGAAGTTCTCCGGGCTGATCGAGCGGGACTGGGCGCTGCTCAATCGGGCCAGCGAACGGAGGTCGGTCACAGCTGTCGAGGGGTTAGCGGTCGTGCGCCATTCCGTGGGCGGCGCCGTGTTCCCCGTGCGGGGCGCCGTGCTCGTGGTGTTCCGCCGCCTGATCGGGTGAATCCCCGCGGATGTCGATCCGCCATCCGGTGAGCCGGGCCGCCAGCCGCGCGTTCTGGCCCTCCTTGCCGATGGCCAGCGAGAGCTGGAAGTCGGGCACCACCACCCGGGCCGCCCGGGCGTTCTGGTCGATCACGGTCACCGAAACCACCTTGGCCGGCGATAGCGCGTTGGCCACGAACCGAGCCGGGTCCTCGTCGTAGTCGATGATGTCGATCTTCTCCCCGGACAGCTCGCTCATCACGTTGCGCACCCGCTGACCCATCGGGCCAATGCAGGCGCCCTTGGCGTTCAGGCCGGGAACTCGTGAAGCAACCGCGATCTTCGAACGGTGGCCGGCTTCGCGCGCAACCGCGACAATCTCCACCGACCCGTCGGCGATCTCGGGAACCTCCAGCGAAAACAGTTTGCGCACCAAGTTGGGATGGGTGCGGGACAACGTGATCACCGGCTCGCGGGATCCGCGGCTGACTCCGACCACGTAGCAGCGCAGCCGCTCGCCGTGCTCATAAACCTCACCGGGAACCTGCTCGGCCGCCGGGATCACGCCTTCGGACGCCTTGGTCTCGCTGCCCATTCGGACGACGACGAAACCGCGCGCATTGGCCCGGCTATCGCGTTGCACCACACCGGCGACGATCTCGCCCTCATGGGTGGAGAACTCGCCGAATGTGCGCTCGTTTTCGGCGTCGCGGAGCCGTTGCAGCATGACCTGCCGCGCGGTGGTGGCCGCGATTCGCCCGAAACCCTCCGGGGTGTCCTCCCACTCGCTGAGCACAATGCCGTCATCGTCGAGTTCGCGGGCGAACACCTGGACCGCACCGGTCTTGCGGTCGATTTCGATGTGCGCGTCCGGCTGATGACCTTCGGTGTGCCGGTACGCGCTGAGCACCGCGGCCTTGACGTCTTCGAGCAAGTCGTCGAACGAGATTCCTCGTTCCACCACGATCGCGTGCAGAGCGGCCATGTCGATGTTCATGTTCTGCCCTCCATCTCTGCACTCGAGTCCACCGCCGCCAGCTCCAACTCACGTTTGGAAGCAGGCGAAAACTCAACCTGGACAACGGCTTTCACAATCTCACCGATCGGCACCGGGCGCACAGTCCAGTCGCGGGCCCGATCGTCGCGGACCACCAGCATCAGCGTGTTGTCGGCCATCTCGCCGACTCGACCCGTGACCTGGGTTCCGTCGGCCAGCGCGACTTCGACCTTGCGTCCCCGCGCGCGCCGGAAGTGCTTCTCGCTGGTCAGCGGGCGGTCGACGCCAGGCGAGCTGACTTCGAGCACGTAGTGACCCGCAATGCTTTTGACCGCATCCAGCAAGGTCGACGCCGAATGGGACAGCGCGGCGATGGTGTCCAGGTCGAGTGCGGTGTCACCGTCGGCAATCACGGTTATCCGCGGCGGACGGGCCCGCGAATCGATGACGACATCCTCAATTTCATAGCCTGCGCGCGCGAACTCACCATCGAGTAGCTCGATCACCTGCGTCTGCGACGGTAGCCCGATGGCCACGGCGAGCTCCTCATCTTGAGTTGTCCGGTCAGGCGGCCCTCCGGTTGGCGGTAGTGCGCGTTCCCGGTGAACCAGCCATTAACGATACGCCAGGAATCCGGTATAAGCCGTGATCGCGGCCAGGTCAGCCAGGCTGTTAGCCGGGGCGTCCAGGGCTCCGGCGCAGCAATGGCAGGATGTTGCTGTGCCACGCACGCTGCCCACTGTCAGACCGGTTTTCAGCAGGCGACGGGTGCTGGCCGGCGGCGCCGCTGTCGCGCTGCTGGGGATAACCGGGTCCGCCTGTAGTTCACCGCCCGCACCGCCGGCGGTCGACGAACTTGAATCGCAGTTGAAGCTGGCCCGGCACGACAGCGAGCTGGCGACGGCGGCGGCGGCCGCCGCCGCGGACAAGCCGGTCAGTGCGGCGCTCGCCGAGGTCGCCTCCGAACGCACCCAACACGCGCAGGCGCTGGCCACCGAGATCGCCCGGCTCGCCGTCAACCCGACGTCCAGCACGACTGCGACCACCAGCCCGACAACCACCACATCGGCCGCGACGGCACCGCCACCGTCACCGTCCGACGTGATCAATTCCTTGCGCGGGTCGGCGGCCAGCGCCAGTCACCTGGCGATGACGTCTTCGGGTTATCGGGCCGGCCTGCTCGGCTCCATCGCCGCCGCCTGCACGGCCTCCTACAGCGTCGCGTTGGTGTTCGGCGGGTCGGCCTCATGACCTCGGTCGAGCCGTCGCCCGCCAACACGCCCGCCGACTCCGCGCTGTGCGCTGCCCTGACCACCGAACACGCCGTCATCTACGGCTACGGCATCGTGTCCGCCCATTGCGATCCCGACGTCAACACCCTGGTGTCTTTCGCGCTGAATCAGCATCGCCAGCGTCGCGACCAGGCGATCGCGATGCTCTCCGGCCGCTCGGTCAGCGCTCCGGTGGCCGCCGCGGGCTACCAACTGCCGATGCCGGTCAACACCGCAACCGATGCCGTCCGCCTGGCGGTGCGAATGGAGAAGGACACCGAGGTGGCCTGGCGCGCGGTTATCGAGCAGGCTCAGAAGCCGGAGGACCGGCAATTCGCGGTGACCGCGCTGACTCAAAGCGCCGTGCTGGCCGCCCGCTGGAACGAGGTATTGGGGGCCAACCCGATCACCACGGCGTTCCCCGGCAGCGACTAATCGCCTGACACCGCAACGGTGATGTCGGTGGCCAGCGCCGCGCCGACCGCCAGCTCACGGGTCTCGCCGCTGAACCGATCGCGCAGCTCGACCGTCCCGTCCGCCCAGCCGCGTCCCACCACGACGATCCACGGCACACCGAGCAGTTCGGCGTCCTTGAACTTCACCCCGGGCGAGGCCTGCCGGTCGTCGAGCAGCACCTCGATGCCCAGCCGGTCCAGGTCGGCCGCCAGCGCGATCGCACCGGTGCGCGCCTCGTCATCCTTGTTGGCGATCACCAGATGCAGATCGAACGGCGCAATCTCGGACGGCCAGCGCAGCCCTAGCTCGTCGTGCTGCTGCTCGGCGATGACGGCTACCAACCGCGACACCCCGACACCGTAGGAACCCATGGTCAGCCGCACCGGTTTGCCGTCTTGACCGAGCACGTCGACGGTGAAGGCGTCGGTGTATTTGCGGCCCAGCTGGAAGATGTGGCCGATCTCGATGCCGCGGGCGGAGGCCAACGGTCCGGCGCCGTCGGGTGACGGATCGCCGTCGCGTACTTCGGCGGCCTCGATGGTGCCCTCGGCGGTGAAGTCGCGACCGGCGACCAGCCCGACGACATGCTGCCCGGGTTTGTCAGCGCCGGTGATCCAGCTGGTGCCGTCCACCACCCGCGGATCGATGAGGTAGCGAACGCCATTGTCCTGCAATGACTTCGGGCCGATGTATCCCTTTACCAGGAACGGATACTTGGCGAAGTCGGTGTCGTCGAGCAGTGCATACTCGGCCGGGTCGAGCGCAGCGCCCAGCCGCCGCTCGTCGACCTCGCGGTCTCCGGGCAGCCCGATACCCAGTAGCTCCCATTCGCCACCGGGTTGGCGCACCTTGAGCAGGACGTTCTTCAGGGTGTCGGCCGCGGTGACGGTGCGGCCCAGGTCCGCGCCGTTGGCCCACTCGACCAAGGTCGCGATGGTCGGGGTGTCGCCGGTGTCGTGCACCACCGGCTCGGGCTGTCCGTCGATCGGCAGGGTCTCCGGGCGGGCGGTGACGACGGCTTCGACGTTGGCGGCATAACCGGACGCGGGGCAGCGCACGAAGGTGTCCTCGCCGATCGGGCTCTCGGCGAGGAACTCCTCGGAGGCCGAGCCGCCCATCGCGCCGGATACCGCGGACACGATGACGTAGTTCACCTGCAACCGGCCGAAAATCCGTTGGTAGGCCTCTCGGTGTGCGTGATAGGCGGCCTTGAGCCCGGCGTCGTCGACGTCGAAGGAGTATGAGTCCTTCATCACGAACTCGCGTGCCCGCAGGATGCCGGCCCGGGGCCGCGCCTCGTCGCGGTATTTGGTCTGGATTTGGTACAGCGTCAGCGGAAAGTCCTTGTAGGAGCTGTACTCCCCCTTCACCGTCAAGGTGAAGACTTCTTCGTGCGTCGGCGCGAGCAGATAGTCGTTGTCGCGGCGATCCTTGAGCCGAAAAATGCCATCGCCGTACTCGGTCCACCGGTTCGTCGTCTCGTAAGGCGCCCGCGGCAGCAGCGCCGGGAACAAGATCTCCTGACCGCCGATGGCGTTCATCTCTTCCCGCACGACGCGTTCGATGTTGCGCAGCACCCGCAGCCCGAGCGGCAGCCAGCTGTAAAGACCGGGCGCGACCGGTCGGATGTAACCGGCGCGAATCAACAGCTTGTGGCTGGCAACTTCGGCGTCGGCGGGGTCGTCGCGCAGCGTGCGCAAGAACAGCTCGGACATCCGGGTGATCACAGCGCGCAAGCCTAGCGGCGAGCGCGAGCGCGGCTGAAAGCCGGGCGAAGCGGGTCGCCGCCACCAGCACAGCGGCGAGCGCGAGCGCGGCTGAAAGCCGGGCGAAGCGGGTCGCTGATCATCGGCGCCGCCCTTGCACAGACTCGGAGCTATATAGAGCTACAGCTCTCCGGCGTCGATGGCGTCCTTGACTTCCTGGGCGTGGGCGACCTGCTCGGCGCTGTAGCCGATGAGCAGAGAAACCCCGCCGACAACGACGGCCACCCCGGCCACCCACAGCAAACCGTAAGTGTAGCCGTGGTCGAGCGCATGTAACTGCGCCTTGTTCATGAATTTGACCGGGCCGGTTGTGCCACCCAGGTACAGCGTGCGCGACGTGATGACGGCCTGGATCACCGCCAGCACCACCGGGCCGCCCAGGTTTTGCAGCATCAGCGTGATCGCGGAGGTGGGTCCGATCCGGTCGAAACCGACGCCGGCAATCGCGGAGAGCGCCAACGGGATGATGATCATGCCGATCCCGATCCCGCCGACGGTGATCAGCACCACCAAGTCGAGGTACGGCATATGGCCGTCGAGCGTCGAACCGTAGATCATCGCGCCCAGCAACAGGATCCCGCCGCTGATCACCACGACCCGCGGTGGGAACCACGACACCAGCTGCGAGGAGCCACCCATGCCGATACCCAGCGCGATCGCGAACGGGATAAAGCCGACGCCGGCTCGCAGCGCGCTATAGCCCATGATGTCCTGGACGTACAGCCCGATCAGCACGGTCAGGGTAAACAGCACGCCGCCGCCCAGGAAGATGGCCACGAAGGTGGCCAGCCGGTTGCGGTCGAAGAACAGGTCGAACGGGACGATGGGGTTCTCGGCGGTGCGCTCAACGATCGCGAACGCGATAAAAGCAGCCAAGGCCACCACGCCGGAACCGATCGTGGTGAACGAGATCCAGCCCTTCTCGGGTCCCATCGAGAACGCGAAAACGGCGGCGGTACACACCAACGTGGCCAACACGGCCCCAGTCGCGTCCAGCTTCATCCGCTCCCGGTGGGTTTCCCGCAGCGTGGTGCGGGCGAGGTAAATCATCACCAGCCCGATTGGCACGTTGACCAGGAACGCCAACCGCCACGACACCTCGGTGAGCGCACCGCCGACCACCAAACCCATCACCGAGCCGATGCCGGTCATCGCGCCGAACACCGCCATCGCCGCGTTGCGCGATGGCCCCTTCGGGAACGTGGTAGCCACTAGCGCCAAGCCGGTCGGCGAGGCGATCGCGGCCCCGATGCCCTGCAGCAACCGTGCGGTGACCAGGGTGAAGTCGTCCCATGCGATACCGCACAGCGCGGAGGCGATGGTGAACAACGCGACGCCGACAATGAAGGTGCGCTTTCGGCCGATGGTGTCACCCAGGCGGCCACCGAGCAGCATCAGACCGCCGAAGGTCAGCACGTAGGCGGTGATCACCCAGCTCCGGCCGGCGTCGGACAGGCCCAGTTCGTTCTGGATCTTAGGAAGCGCGACGATCGCGATGGTGCCGTCCATCGTCGCCATCAACTGCATCCCGCCGATCGCGATGACCGCAGCGATGAACCGCCGCGACAGCATCCACGTCGGATAAGACCTGTTTGTGGCGCTCACGGCGGCCTTGGCTGGGTGCACTGGGGGCATATGAACTACTCGCTCCGAGGGTTCAGACGTCCATTCGTGGGCAGCCCGCTCTGCGTCATTGAGAGCCGTCATAAGAACTTACCCTACAGTAATCTTAGAAATCTTTTAAGCGCCGAATGCCGCTACGGTACCGATCACGACGATCGCGGGGGGCCGAATTCCCTCGGAACGGATCTTTTCCGGTGCCTCGGCCAGGGTAGCCCGCAACGTATGCGCGGCGGCCGTCGTCCCGTGTTGGACCACCAGCACCGGCGTATCCGCAGGTCGGCCGCCTTTCAGCAGGGCCTCGGCGAAAAGTTCGATGCGCTCCACCGCCATCAGCAAAACGATCGTGCCCGACATCGCCGCTAATGCGTCCCAATTCACTAACGATTCGGGGTGCCCCGGCGGAAGATGACCGCTTACCACCACAAACTCGTGATTAAGACCGCGGTGAGTGACCGGAACACCGACTGACGCGGGCACCGCTATGGCACTCGTCACACCCGGCACGACCGTCACCGGAATGCCGGCGTCGACACACGCCAGAAGTTCCTCGTATCCGCGGGCGAATACGAACGGGTCGCCCCCTTTGAGACGAACGACAAATCGTCCGGCCCGGGCCCGCTCGATCATGACCTCGTTGATGGCGTCCTGGGCCATCGCGCGTCCATAGGGGATCTTGGCGGCGTCGATCACCTCGACATGCGGGGGCAGCTCGGCCAGCAGCTCCGGCGGCGCCAGCCGATCGGCGACGACGACGTCGGCCTGGGCCAGCAGGCGCCGGCCGCGGACGGTGATCAGTTCCGGATCTCCGGGCCCGCCGCCGATCAGCGCCACCCCACCGCGCACGACGTCGGCGCTCTCAAACCTTTCCAGGGTGATTACCCCTCGCTGCAGCGCCTCGCGGATCGCCGAGCGGATCGCGGCCGAGCGACGGTGTTCGCCGCCGGCCAGGACGCCGACCGACAGGCCGGCATAGTCGAACGACGCCGGGGTCACCGCGCTGCCCTCGACCGCAATGTCGGCGCGGACGCAGAAGATTCGGTGCCGGTCGGCCTCGGCAACCACCGCGGCGTTCACCTGCGCGTCGTCGGAGGCCGCGATCGCATACCAGGCATCCGCCAGATCGCCGTCGCGATACTCGCGCAGCGACAAGGTAATTCGGCTCATCGCCTCGACCGCGGGGGTAGCCGTGCGCGTGATGACGTGGACGTCCGCGCCGCTGGCGATGAGTAGCGGAAGTCGGCGCTGCGCAACGTTGCCGCCGCCAACCACGACAACCTTCTTGCCGGTCAGCCTTAAGCCGACCAGATAAGGGTTCTCGGGCGACGTCACCCGCCGATTTTAGGCGATCGCAAGCGCGGCGAAGCCGGGTGCAGCGGGTCGCCGCCGGAACGCTCAGTTAGACTTCCGCGCGGCGTGGTCGACGAAGCGCGCGACGGCCTCGAGGGTCGCGGCCGAAAATCAGCGCCAGCCGCAGCTGGTCATGGCCGACGATCGCACTTGAATGAATACGCTTCACGGCTGCGCGCCTCCACCGTGGCCGGCGCCGTGCTTGATCATTGGCACGTGCGTAACGCCGTCGTCGACGAAATCGTCTCCGTCACGGACGAATCCGTGCTGGGCATACATGTCCATCAGGTAGATCTGCGCGTCGATCCGGCAGGGATAGTCGCCCACCTCGGCCAGCGCGGCGCGCAACAGCCGGGTGGTGTGGCCCTGGCCGCGCACGCTGCGCTCGGTGCACAGCCGCCCCAGCCGAAATGCCTTCTGCCCGCCCGCGTGCTCCTCCATCAGCCGCAGCGTACAGATCACGTCCCCGTCGGGAGCTTCCAGCCAGAAATGCCGCGTCTCGGCCAATAGATCGCGCCCGTCCAACTCCGGATACGGGCGGGCCTGTTCCACCACGAAGACCTCCACCCGTAGCTTGAGCAGCGCGTAAAGCGTTGGTACATCAAGGTCTTTGGCCCACGTGCGGTGTAAGGCAGCGGTCACGGCTCGCCCGCCGCTTTGAGCCCCAGCGCCTTGGTGCTCCATGACCACACCTCCTCGAACAGTGCCGGTTCGTCGGAGAGTTTGGCTCCCAACGATGGCACCATACCTTTCAGCGTAGGCAGCCAGGCCTGGTACCGGTCGGGAAAGCAACGGTGCAGCACGTCGAGCATCGCCGATACCGCGGTCGAGGCTCCCGGGGACGCTCCGAGCAGGCCGGCGATGCTGCCATCCGCGGCGCCCAACACGGTGGTGTCGAATTCGAGCGCACCGCCTTTGCGCTTGTTCGGCCGGATCACCTGCACCCGTTGACCGGCCGTCCGCAGCTCCCAGTCGGAATCCACTGCGCTGGGCACGAATTCGCGCAACGCGCCGACCCGAGCCGGCTGAGACAACCGCAGCTGACCGATCAGGTAGTTGACCAGTCTCATCTGGGTGACGCCGGCGCCGATCATGGTCGCCAGGTTGCCCGGTGTGACAGAGCGCGGCAGATCGGTGATATGGCCGTGTTTGAGGAACTTCGGCGACCATCCGGCGAACGGCCCAAACAGCAGCCATGGCTTGCCGTTGACGATCCGCGCGTCAAGATGTGCCGCCGTCATCGCGGGTGCGCCGACCGCGGGTAGGCCGTAAACCTTCGCGCGGTGCTCATCGGTAAGCGTGGAATTGCCACTGCGCAAGAACTTTCCGGTGATCGGAAAGCCGCCAAAGCCCTTGGCCTCCTCGATGCCGGACTTCTGCAACAGCCGCAGCGCCTGTCCTCCCGCACCGACGAACACGAAATTGGCCTTCACTTTGCGGTTTTCACCGGTGCGGCGGTTGCGAACAGTCAGTGTCCAGCTGCCGTCGCGCTGGCGGGACGCATTGCGAACCTCGTGACCGAACAAGGCGGTGGTGCCGTTGCGCACGCCGTAGCCGATCAGCTGTCGACAGAGAGCCCCGAAATCGACGTCGGTACCGCCGGCAGCCCAGTCGAGCGCAAAGGGTTCGGAAAAGTCGCGCTTGGCCGCCATCAACGGCAGCCGACGGGCGAATTCGTCGGGGTCGTCGATCCATTCGCTGCCCGCAAACAGCGGATTACCGGCCAGCGCCTGCCGGCGGCGACGCAGATACTCGACGCGATCTGCGCCGTGCACAAAGCTCACATGTGGAATCGGGCGCAGAAAGCCACGCACGTCGGGCAGGATGCCGTTCTCCGCCGCATAGGCCCAGAACTGGCGGGTGACCTGAAATTGCTCGTTGACGCGCACCGCTTTGCCGATGTCGATTGAGCCGTCGGGCTGCTGAGGTGTGTAAAACAGCTCGCACAGCCCGGAATGGCCGGTGCCGGCATTGTTCCAGGGGTCGCTGCTCTCGGCGCCGGCGGCGTCGAGCCGCTCGACCAGAGTGATCGACCATTCGGGTTCCAGCCGCCGCAACAACGCACCCAGGGTGGCGCTCATGATCCCGGCCCCGACCAGCACGACGTCGGCCTTCGCTGCGACCTGCGGGTCTGACTGGCCTGGCAAGGGGTTGTTCATCCTTTCTTTGCAATCGGGGCTGTTCAGATCGCCAGGTTATCCCGGCCGGCTCGATTACCGTTGTTCGAGTGACCTGGCGAAAGTTGGCTCCGGCCGTCGCGCTGGCTGGCGTGTTGGTGGCCGCGTGTTCCTCGTCGACCGGTTCGAAGGCGACACATGAAGCCTCGCCCACGCCGTCCGGGACGGGGGCTGCGCAGGTAGCGGCCCACGGTGTCGAAGCCGCGATCGGAACCATCCCCTGGTCGCAGGTCGGCCCCGGGTGGATGCTTGCCACGTGGAGCCCCGTGCCCGGCGGGCGCCCGGGCGCGATGCCACCCCCGGGTTCGCCGACCCGCGAGAAGGCCGCCACGACGCTCTACCTGGTCGCCCCCGGGGGCGGTCGCTATCCGATCACCACTTTCCCGCCGCCGGGCCAGCAGGCGAGTCCGGAGTTGGTCGACTGGTCGGGCGATGGCAGCCAAGCTCTGTTCGACACGCAGTACGCCACACCGCCGGCGGCGATCGAGGTCGACCTGCACACGGGCAAGCAGACGACCTTGCCCGTGCAGGGGTCACCCCGCTACAGCCGCCCGAACGGCAAGGCGCTGCTGTTGTCCGTGCCGCCCGGCCCCGACGCCAAACCCGCGACGCTCGATCGAATCGACCTGGCCGGCAACCACCAGCTCACCTACCCGACCGACAAGCTCGGCGGCCCGTTCAACGGGAACTTTCTTTCGACGCCCGACGGACTGCGGCTTGCCCTGGGCACGTCGGCGGGTTTGGCGCTGATGGGCAATGACGGGACGCCTGGGCCGACGCTGCCGATCCCGGATCAGACCAACTGCAGCCCGTTGCGGTGGTGGGACGAGAGTTCGCTGGCGACCGTTCTTGCGATCTGCGACGCTCCCGGAAACACGTCGCGGCTGTGGTTGGTGCCGATCGACGGCAGCCCGGCGACCGCGCTCACCGCGGTCAACGACGGGCAGAAGGGGCCCGACCTGCGCGACGTCAACGCATGGCAGCTCCCGGCAGGCACGTTCGTGCAGGCCGAAGGCGCATGCGGCTATCAGTTCCTCGCCAAGCTAAATGCCGACGGCACGACTTCCCCGGTCTCGGTGTCCGGTGTGGACAAGGGTCGCAGTGTCATCGTGGCGGGCTTCAGCGGCGGCGATCTCGACCTGCTGGCCACGGCGTCCTGCGGCGGCGGCCAATCGCTGTTCGACTACAACCCCGGCAACAACACGTCGACCGTGCTGCTCGGGCCGCCGCTCAACGGCGGTGGCGTGATCAAGGCCATCCCCTTCCCGGGCCAGCGATAGCCGGGCATCGGACGCTTTAAGCTGACGTGCGTGACTGGCTGGCAGCCCGACGTCCTACCCGGCTACTGGCAGCTCACCATCCCGCTGGGTGAGGATCCCGACGGCGAGGGCGAAATCGTCGCAACCCTGCTGCGTCGTGGCGACGCTGCGAAGACCACCGATGCCGTCCTGGCCGTGCACGGATACACCGACTACTTCTTCCACACCGGGGTGGGCGATCACTTCGCCGAACGCGGCTTCGCCTTCTATGCACTCGACTTGCACAAGTGTGGGCGGTCGTGGCGGACCGGCCAAACCCCGCACTTCACCACCGACCTGGCACGCTACGACGCCGAACTCGACCGCACGCTGGCGGTGATCCGCGAGCAGACCGGTTCGGCCCGCGTGCTGGTGTACGGCCATTCCGCCGGCGGGCTGATCGTGTCGCTGTGGCTCGACAGACTGCGTCGTAGACGCAGCAGCGGCGCGACCGCCCGCGCGGGCGTGACCGGGCTGGTGCTCAACAGCCCATTTCTGGACCTGCCCGGTCCGGGGGTGCTGCGCTGGCCGACGACGGCGGCGCTGATCGCCGCGATCGCGCGAGCAGGCGACAAGCGGGTCGCCCGCGCGCCGGGCGACGGTGTTGATGGTTATGGCGCCAGCCTGCACCGCGACTACTACGGCGAGTTCGACTACAACCTGAAGTGGAAACCGCTGGGCGGCTTCCCGATTACGTTCGGCTGGCTACGCGCGGTCCGACGTGGCCAGGCGCGGCTGCACCGCGGCCTCGACGTCGGTGTGCCCAATCTGATCCTGCGGTCAGATCACAGCGTGGCGGAGACCGCGGACCCCATCGCCCTGCAACGCGGCGACGCGGTTCTCAACGTGGCGCATGTCGCCCGCTGGGCCGGTTGTATCGGCAACCGCAGCACCATCGTTCCGGTGGTCGACGCCAAACACGATGTGTTCCTGTCGATGCCGCAGCCGCGACAGGTCGCCTACCAACAGCTGGACGCCTGGCTCGATGACTACCTCGGTGCAACCTCCGACGCCACGCCCCGGAACGGCTGAAGGGCCGCCGGATGGAAGCTTACGACCTCGCGATCATCGGAACCGGCTCGGGCAACAGCATTCTCGACGACCGCTACGCGCGCAAACGAGTGGCGATCTGCGAACAGGGAACATTCGGCGGAACCTGCCTCAACGTCGGGTGCATCCCCACCAAGATGTTCGTCTACGCGGCCGAAGTCGCCGAAACGATCCGCACCGCCGCCCGCTACGGCGTCGACGCGCATATCGACCGGGTGCGTTGGGACGACATCGTCTCGCGTGTCTTCGGGCGCATCGACCCGATCGCGATCAGCGGCGAGGACTATCGACGCGCCTCCCCCAACGTCGACGTCTACGACCGGCACACCCGTTTCGGGCCGGTCCAGCCCGACGGCCGCTATCTGCTGCGCACCGAAGGTGGCGACGAGTTCACCGCGGAACAGGTGGTCATCGCCGCGGGAGCGCGAGCGATGGTCCCGCCGGCCATCCTCGAGTGCGGGGTGCACTACTACACCAGCGACACCATCATGCGGATACCGGAGTTGCCCCGACACCTGGTCATCGTCGGAGGTGGTTTCGTGGCAGCCGAATTCGCGCACATCTTCTCCGCGCTCGGTGTCCGGATCACCTTGGTGATCCGCGGCGGCGCACTGCTGCGGCACCTCGACGACACCGTCTGCGAACGGTTCACCCACATCGCCTCGACCAAATGGGAACTGCGCACCCGCCGCAATGTCGTCGGCTCGCATCAGGACGGCGCCACCATCGTGCTGGAACTCGACGACGGTTCCACGCTGAGCACCGACGCCCTGCTGGTGGCCACCGGCCGGGTGCCGAACGGGGATCTGCTGGACGCCGAGCAGGCCGGCGTCGAGGTCGACGACGGTAGGATTGTCGTCGACGAATACCAAAGGACCTCTGCCCGTGGCATTTTCGCGCTCGGCGACGTGTCGTCGCCTTATGAGCTCAAGCACGTGGCCAATCACGAGGCGCGCGTCGTGCAGCAGAATTTGCTCCGCGACTGGGACGACACCGACACGCTGGTCACCACCGACCACCGCTTCGTTCCCGCGGCGGTGTTCACCGATCCACAGATCGCCACCGTCGGGTTGACCGAGAATGAGGCCGTCGCACGGGGTTTCGACGTGTCCTGCACCATCCAGGACTACGGCGGCGTCGCTTACGGGTGGGCGATGGAGGACACCACCGGCATCGTCAAGCTCGTCGGCGACCGCGGGACCGGGCGACTCCTCGGCGCACACATCATGGGACACCAGGCCTCGTCGATCATCCAGCCGCTGATCCAGGCAATGAGCTTCGGGTTGTCCACCCGGCAGATGGCTCGCGGCCAGTACTGGATTCACCCGGCGCTGCCGGAGGTCGTCGAGAACGCCCTACTTGACCTGTCCTGACGGTCCGTCTTGCTGACAGTTCGGGCACAGGCCGTGCAGGGTGAGGCCGGCTCGCTCGGACAGCGTGAACGAACTGCCCGCACTCGCGTGTTCCAACGCTGAGGTCAGCTGCTGTGCCGGCACTTCGATGATCGACCCGCATTGCGTGCACACCGCGTGGTGGTGCGGGTCGGCGGCCAGGCCGTAGGTGGTGACGCCGCCCTCGAGGGCCAGCGCGTGCAGCACCCCCTGGTCGACCAGCGTGGTCACCGTCCGGTAGATCGTCGCCAAATCCGGTGGTTGGTCTTCGGCGGGCAGGCACTCACGCAGCCGTTGGTCGATCTCCGCGACGGACAGATGCGTGTTCGCGGGCTCGATCACTGCCAAGACCGCGATCCGCGACGCCATCCGGCGCAGGCCGTGGGCCCGCAGCAGCTCGCCGATCCGCTCGATGACAGCCGGATCCAATGCCGAGGGCTTGGCCACCGATCCAGTATGCGCCTGCCAAACTGACGTGGTGCCCGGATCGATCTGCGACATACTTCCCTCGGCGGCGGCGCTGCTTTCAGTTCCGGGGGCAGTAGATGCGCTCGGGGTATCCGAGCGGGTCGGCGACGTGCGCCGCGTCGCGGTCGTGCTCGTCGACGGGATGGGCTGGCACTTACTTCCGGCGCTGGCCGCCGACGCACCGCTGCTGGCTTCGGTGCTGGCCGCTGATGCCGGGCGGCTGAGCGAACTCGCCTGCACCTTCCCGTCCACCACACCGACGAGCCTGACGTCCTTGACGACCGGGGTCACGCCGGGCGAGCACGGGATCCTCGGCTTCACCGTCAAACTCCCCGACAGCGACCAGGTGCTCAACCACATCTTTTGGCGCGGCGATCCCCCCGCAGCCCAATGGCAGCCCGTCCCAACGTGGTTCGAGCGGCTCCGTCAGGCCGGGGTTGACGCCCGGGCCGTGCTGCCCGCGGCGTTCCTCGGCAGCGGCCTCACCGAAGCGGCCTACCGCGGCGCGCAGCTTTGCGCCGCCAACCACGACGACGACTACGCGCAACTCGTGGCCGACCAGTTGCACGCGGCGCCCGGGTTGGTCTACGCCTACATCGCCGATCTCGATACCGCGGCACACCTGTTCGGCATCGATTCACCGGAGTGGCACGACGCGGCTGTCCGCGTCGATACCCTGCTGACTCGACTCGTCGAGGCGTTGCCGCCGGACGCCGCGCTGCTGATCACCGCCGACCATGGCGGTCTGAATGTGCCGCCGCACAATCGGATCGACCTCGACGCCGACGCGCGGTTGAGTGCGGGTGTGCGTGCGGTCGCCGGCGATCCGCGGGTGCGCTACCTGCACACCGAGCCGGGCGCGGCTCCCGACGTCCTCGCCGCTTGGAGCGAGCTGCCGGCTGGGCGGGCCGAAGTGCGCAGCCGCGACGACGCCGTCGCGGCCGGGCTGTTCGGACCCGTGCGGCCCGAGCACTTACCCCGGATCGGCGATGTCGTCGTCACCTGCATCGGCGATACGGCGGTGCTGGCAACCGCACATGAGCCACCCGAAGTGGCTCAACTCGTCGGCTTCCATGGTGCGGCCACCGCGGTCGAGATGGCGATCCCGCTGATCAGTTTTCACGGTTGACCGGAGCGATCGTCCGGCGGACTGTACAAGATCTCGCATTTTCCAGATGCAAAAAACTTGCAGAAATTCCTGCGAATCGTCCGCATGACGTTGACGTGCGGTTTAGGCTGGCCGGCGGTTGGGGTTTTTCTCTCCAGATGGGACGCGACATGGCCGCTGACCCGCTCAGCAGGCAATGGTCGTCGTGGTCTCGGCTCCGGAGCGCCTTGACGCCCGACGAGTGGCTGCGCCTGGGATCCATGTTCGCGGTGATCGTCGCATTGCATGTGATCGGTTGGAGCACACTGGTTTTCATCGTCGAGCCGGCACACCTAAGTGTCGGCGACAAGGCGTTCGGTATCGGCATCGGGCTGACCGCCTACACCCTGGGACTGCGCCACGCGTTCGACGCCGACCACATCGCCGCGATCGACAACACCACCCGCAAGCTGATGAACGACGGGCAGCGGCCGCTGGCGGTGGGTTTCTTCTTCTCGCTCGGCCACTCATCGGTGGTGTTCGGGCTGGCTCTGCTGATCGCAACCGGGCTCAAGGCAATCATCGGGCCGGTCGAGCAGAACTCCTCGGCCTTGCATCACTACACCAGCTTGATCGGCACCAGCGTCTCCGGCGTCTTCTTGTGTTTGATCGCCGCCATCAACGTGGTGATCCTGGTCGGCATTCTGCGGGTGTTCGCGCGGATGCGCCGCGGTGAGTACGACGAAGACGAACTGGAAGAACAGCTGAACAACCGCGGATTGCTCAACCGGGTGCTGGGCCGCTTCACCAAATCGGTTAGCGCGTCCTGGCATATGTATCCGGTGGGTTTGTTGTTCGGCCTGGGTTTCGACACCGCGACCGAGGTCGCGTTGCTCGTGCTGGCCGGCACCAGCGCTGCGGCCGGCCTGCCCTGGTATGCCATCTTGTGTCTGCCGGTGCTGTTCACCGCCGGGATGTGCGTGCTGGACACCGTCGACGGCTCGTTCATGAATTTCGCCTACGGTTGGGCGTTTTCCAACCCGGTGCGAAAGGTCTACTACAACATCACCATTACCGGGCTTTCGGTCGTGGTCGCGGTGCTCATCGGCAGTGTGGAATTGCTCGGACTGCTTGCCGACCAGCTCGGTTGGAGCGGCGGATTCTGGAGCTGGCTGGGCGGCGTGGATCTCAATGCGATCGGTTTTCTGATCGTCGGCCTGTTCGTGGTGACATGGGTTGGTGCCATGTTGATCTGGCGCTACGCGCGCATCGAGGAGAAGTGGACGGTGCAGCCCGAACGCGTCGGCTAAAACGCGTCAAGAAGTCGGCTTGGCGTCAGGCCAGGCCGCGATCGCCACCGCACCGAAGTCACTTTTGACGCAATACCTTTACGGCTCTGCCCCACGTCTGGACAGAGCTGGGTGGCCTGCTGCCCGAATGTAGCCGGGCCACCGGCCAAAACCAATGACCGTAACTTTCCATCCGGTTCTGGGTGCGGTACCTGCTGCCCAAAATCAGCCTGCGCCAGGTTGATTCAAGCATGCCCGCGATGGGGCCGGTCTTGTCTTTCCGAAGGAGAAGTCCATGTCATTCGTCGATATCGTACCGGACATGTTGTCCGCCGCGGCGGGGAACCTGCAAACGATCGGGTCGGCGGTGAGCGCTCGGAACGCAGCTGCGCTTGCCCCAACCACCGGGCTAATACCAGCGGCGGCCGACGAGGTTTCCGCCTTGACCGCAATGCAATTCGCCACACACGCGCAGATGTATCAGAGGGTCAGCGCGCAAGCCACCGCGATGCACCAGATGTTCGTGACGATGCTGGCGGCCAGCGCGGGCTCCTATGCCACCACCGAAGCGGCCAACGCGGTCGCGGCAAGCTGAGGAGTGAGCAATGGATTTCGCAGCGCTTCCACCGGAAATCAACTCTGGATTGATGTACACCGGCCCCGGTTCCGCGCCCATGATGGCCGCCGCGGCGTCTTGGGACGACCTGGCTGTCGAGATGTATTCGGCAGCGAGCGATTACGGGTCTGTGATCGCCAACCTCACTACTGGTCCGTGGCGAGGTACTGCATCGGCGTCGATGGCTGCCGCCGCCGCGCCTTACGTGTCGTGGATGAGTGCCACCGCCGCGCAAGCTGAACAGGCGGCAGGGCAGGCCAAAGCGGCGGCCAGCGCCTACGAATCCGCGTTCGGTTTGACGGTCCCACCGCCGGTGATCGTCGCCAACCGAACGCTGTTGGCGTCGCTGATCTCAACCAACATCCTCGGCCAGAACACCCCGGCGATCGCGGCCACCGAAGCCCACTACGCGGAGATGTGGGCCCAGGATGTCGCGGCGATGTATGGCTACGCCGGATCGTCCGCGACCGCATCGACATTGACGCCGTTCACCGCCCCGCCGGCGACCACCACGGCGACCGGGACGGCTGCGCAGGCCGCCACCACGGTCGGTCAGGCCACTGGTGCGGGAACGCAGGGCACGCTGTCGCAACTGATGACGGCCATGCCCGCTGCACTACAGGGACTCGCGTCGCCCGCGTCATCGACGCCGTCGGGGTCGGAGTCGGGGCTGATGAGCCTCCTCGACTTCCTGACTGGGAATGGGTCCGGAACCGGTCTATCGGCGGTCTTCAACGACCTGTTCAGCTCGAATGGCTTGGGGCTGGACGCCGGTTTCTGGAACACCATTTTCTCGTCGGGCTTTTACATGCCTGGCAACTGGTTGGGCACCATGACGGATCTCGTCGGGCTACAGAGTGCCGGGGGCGCCGAAGGCGCCGCGGCCGCGGCCGGCGATGCGGCGGGGGCTGCGGCGGGGAACGCGGCCGGGGACGCCGCCGGTGCTGCGGCGGGGAACGCGGCCGGGGCTGCGGCCGACGGGCTCGGCGGTGCGCTGGCGGGCCCGGTCGCGGGAATCGGCGGACTGGGCGGCGACATGTCAGCGGCCATGGGCCAGGGTGCGGCGATCGGAGCGCTGGCGGGCGGGGTCCCGGGAATCGGCGGACTGGGCGGCGACATGTCAGCGGCCATGGGCCAGGGCGCGGCGATCGGAGCGCTGGCGGTGCCGCCGAGCTGGAATGCGGTCGCCCCCACGAGCGCTCCTCCCCCGGTGCCCGGAATGCCGGGAATGCCGGGTGCCAACGCCGCCGCAAACTCCTTCAGCGGCAACACTCCCAAGTACGGGTTCCGTCCGACGGTGATGACGCAGTCACCGGCAGCCGGGTAACCGCCGGCGCTACAGCGGGGTGGTGTAGGCGGCGCTGATCCCGCCGTCGACCAAGAACGTCGCCGCGGTGATGAACGAGGCGTCGTCGCTGGCCAAAAAGGCTACGGCTGCGGCGACTTCGTCGGCTTCACCGAACCGGCCCATCGGCACGTGCACCAGCCGCCGGGCCGCGCGTTCGGGATCCTTGGCGAAAAGCTCTTGCAGCAGTGGGGTATTCACCGGCCCGGGGCATAGCGCGTTGACGCGGATGCCCTGCCGGGCGAACTGCACCCCGAGCTCCCGCGACATCGCCAACACACCGCCCTTGGACGCGGTGTAGGAGATCTGCGAGGTGGCCGATCCCATCACCGCAACGAACGAGGCGATGTTGACGATCGACCCGTGGCCTGCGGGAGCCATGTGCCGCAGCGCCGCACGGCAGCACAGGTACACCGATTTCAAGTTGACGTCTTGCACCCGCTGCCACGCCGGCAGCTCGGTGTTCTCGATCAGGTCGTCATCCGGGGGCGAAATGCCAGCGTTGTTGATGGCGATGTCGAGCGATCCGTAGCTGCTCGTCACGGTGTCGAAAAGCGTGTTGACCGAGGCTTCATCGGCGACATCGACCGGCACGTACAGGCCGCCCAGCTCGTCGGCGGCCGCCGCACCGGTCGGTTCGTCGATGTCACCGATGACAACCGTGGCGCCCTCAGCGTGCAGCCGCCGAGCCGTAGCCAAGCCAATACCACCGCCGCCGCCGGTGACAACGGCGATCTTGCCGGCCAGTCGCCGGCTCAGATCCACGGCCATTCAGCGCCGCTCCTCCTCATCACTTCGTTCTGCATCGTCGCCGGCGCGGCTCATTCAGCTCACCCGTCCGCTCGCATATGACCGGGCCGCCCCGACGATCGCCGAGAACAATCGCAGGTCCTCCAGACTCTCCTCTGGATGCCACTGCACCGCGACCACGAAGCCGTCTCCGGGCAACTCCAGCGCCTCGATCACACCATCGGCATCCCACGCGCTGACGACCAGGCCCTTGGCCACCTCGGCGACGGCCTGATGGTGATAACACTTTGCGTTGATGGACTCACCGACCAGCGCGGCCAGCCGGGTACCCGGCACCGTGCGGATCGGCAACGCGTTGAACACCGCGCTACCGGCCCGATGCCCGCTATGCCCGATGACGTCCGGCAGGTGCTGGTGCAGTGTTCCGCCGAGCGCGACGTTGAGCACCTGGGCGCCGCGGCAGATGCCCAGTACCGGCAGCTTGCGCCGCAGCGCCGCGTCCAGCAGCGTGAACTCCCAGGCGTCCCGCTGGCGGCCGGGCTGGTCGGTCTCCGGATGCGGCTGCTGGCCGTAGGCGGCGGGGTCGACGTCCTTGCCGCCGGTGATCAGCAGTCCGTCCAAGCCGTCGAGCACCCGCTCGGCGATGGCAGGATTCACCGGCTGCGGCGGCAGCAGCACGGCCACCCCGCCGACGGCGGTGACGCCGTGGAAGTAGACGGCGGGAAGAAAGCTGGCGCGAACATCCCAGACGCCCATCTGGGCTTGATTCAGGTACGTGGTCAAGCCAATTACCGGTGGTCTAGAAGCGCTCAAAACCGCGCACCCTCTCCCAGTCGGTGACCGCGGCGTTGAACGCGTCGATCTCGACCCGCGCGTTGTTGACGTAGTGGCTCACGACGTCCTTCCCGAATGCTTCGAGCGCCACGGCTGACGCGCCAAACAGCGTCGCAGCATGAGCCAGCGTGCCGGGCAGCCGTTCGGCGTCGTCCTGCGCGATTTCATACGCGTTGCCCGCATGCGGCTCGGGCAACGACAAGCCGTGGTCGATACCATGCAGCCCACCGGCGATCAGCGCCGCCACCGCCAGGTACTGGTTGACGTCCCCGCCGGGCACCCGGCACTCCACCCGCATGCTGTCGCCGCGACCCACGATACGCAGCGCACAGGTCCGGTTGTCCAATCCCCACGCCACCACGGTAGGCGCGAAGCTGCGATCGGCAAACCGCTTGTAGGAGTTGATGTTCGGCGCGTAAAGCATGGTCAGCTCTCGCAAAGTGGCCAACTGGCCGGCGACAAAGCTGCGAAATGTCTGCGACATGCCGTGCGGCTGGTCTTCGTCCGCCAAAACCGCAGAACCATCCAGCGACCGAAGCGAGATGTGAATGTGGCAGCTGTTGCCTTCGCGCTCATCGTATTTCGCCATGAACGTCAGAGCCTTGCCGTGCTGGTCGGCGATTTCTTTAGCCCCGTTCTTGTAAATACCATGGTTGTCACACGTGACCAGCGCCTCGTCGTAGTCGAACCCGATCTCCTGCTGACCCATGTTGCACTCGCCCTTAGAGGCCTCCCAGCGCAGACCCGCACCCCGCATGTGCTGCCGAATGTCCCGCAGCAGCGGCTCCATCCGGCTGGAGGCCATAATCGCGTAGTCCAGGTTGTAGTCGCTGGCCGGAGTCAGGCCGCGATAACCGTTGGCCCACGCTTGGCGATACGTGTCGTCGAAAACCATGAATTCCAGTTCGGTGGCGACGTAGGCGCGCAGCCCGCGTTGATTCAGCCGGTCAAGCTGGCTGCGCAAGACGCGACGCGGCGCGGGCTCGATCGGGCTGCCGTCGTGCCAAGCCAAATCGGCCAGCACCAGCGCCGTGCCGGGCAGCCACGGAATCAGCCGAAGCGTCATCAGATCGGGCAGCATCGCCATGTCGCCGTACCCGGTGTGCCAGCCCGCCATCTCGTAGCCGCCGACTGTGGTCATGTCGACATCGACGGCGAACAGGTAGTTGCAGCACTCGGCGCCGTGTTCGGCCACCTCGTCGACGAAAAACCGCGCGGAGACCCGCTTCCCCATCAGCCGGCCCTGCATGTCGGTGAACCCGACGATCACGGTGTCGACATCGCCGGCGGCGGCCAGTCGCTCAAGCTCGTCCAGCGACAAATGCGCATGGCCGCCCACGCCGCCGGCGCGCTGGTTCTCCGTCACCAGGTGCTGGTGCGCAGGACGATCTCGGCGGCCAGTTGGGCGGTCGACTCGTGCGCGTTGCGCCGTGCAAGCAAGTCCACGACGCGGTAGTCGCCGTAAACGAACCGCTGGCTGGCGCGTGCCACCGCCTGCGCGGCCGGCGTGCTGACCAGCGCGGTTGTGTTGATCTCGACCGGTGGACAGTGATCGTCGCGGATCACCCCGGTGGCATCGGCGACCCGCGGATGCCCGCGGTCGATGGCCACCAGACCCGTGAACCGGTCCAGCCGGGTCGCCGCCAGTTCCCAGGCCAGCTCGCCACCGACACGGTCGCCGACCAACACGCCCCAATTGATGTCCAGCGAGTCGAGAATGCCTACGACTGATTTGGGTGTCAGTCGTGGGTCCGGGCCGACGACGATCGTCCGCAGTGATGCGGTGTGCAGGCGCTCACACACCGCGTCGTACGCGGCGGGCGCGCGCTGCGCGGCGCCCAACAACACGACGACGGAGCCCTGCTCCGGACCGGTGTCACTGACCTGGATGGGAAACCCGTCGACGGTTGTCATCATCGTCGAAAGCACTAATGCAAGTTACATTCAATTGGCCCGCGCGCGGGCTGTTTTCGTGTAGTTCGTTAACACAGTTTCAGTTGGAAACGTTCTCGCAATATAGAACTGACGCTCGCTCTTGCGACGACCACAGGCACAATAAGGAACGGTCTTCGCGAAAAGTCTTGATTAGCGGCTGTTTTGGAGCGACTGACAACGTTGTCAGCGCAAGGCGGTGACGACGGTCGCACGCAACGGCGGGCCACTATCCAATAGCGCGATGACTGCATTGACGTCGAGGTAAGCGTCCAACAGGTCAGCCATCACATCCAGTTGGCCATCCCGCCGCGCGGAAACATCAACGTCATCAGCAACCACAAAACCGTCCCGGCCGGCTGCCGCCGCGGCGTCGGTCAACCAACGCCGGCGGAAGTCGTCGTTGTCGAACAGACCGTGCCAGTGCGTCCCGAATGCCTGGCCGCGCCGGTAGCCCTGTGGGTATCCGTCCACCTCGAACCACGCGTCCTCCCTGCAGCGGGCCAACCGCCCGTGGTGGATCTCGTAGCCGCTGAGTGAATCGCGCGGGCCATCCCAACGGCGCAGCACCTTCTCGGGCGCGAACACGATGTCGGCGTCCAGCATCCCCATTGCGTCGACTCGGCCTGACCGGCTTTCGACCGGGTCGTCGACCGAGCGGCACAACATCTGGAAGCCGCCGCAGATGCCCAGCACCGGACGACCCGACGCGGCGTGCGAGAGGATGGCCTGGTCCAACCCCCGCTCACGCAGCCAGCCCAGATCGGCGATGGTGGCCTTCGTGCCCGGCACCACGACCACGTCGGCATCGACCAGGTCGGCGGGTTGGCTGACCCAGCGCACCAGCACGCCGGGTTCGCAGGCCAGCGCTTCGATATCGGTGGAGTTGGAGATCCGCGGCAGCCGCGGCACCGCGACCCGCAGCCACTCCGAGCCGCGCGGGGGTTGCGGTCTGCCGATGACGCGGTGGGCCAGCACCGAGACGGAGTCCTCGGCGTCGAGCCAAAGCTCGTCGCAGTACGGTAGCACCCCGTAGGTCGGGCGGCCGGTCAACTCGGCGAGCTGCTGCAAACCCGGCTCCAGCAGCGCGACGTCACCGCGGAACTTGTTCACGATGAACCCGGCAACCAACGCCTGGTCGTCGGCTTCGAGCACCGCGACCGTCCCGAACAGATGCGCCAGCAACCCGCCGCGGTCGATGTCGCCGACCAGAATCACCGGCAGGTTTGCGGCGCGGGCCAGGCCCATGTTGACCAAGTCCGTTGACCGCAAATTGATTTCGGCCGGTGATCCGGCGCCCTCGCAAATCACCGCATCGAATTCGGCTCGCAGTTGCGACAATTCGTCGAGCACAACACCGAGTAATCGGTTGCGGTGCGACCAGTAGTCGGTCGCGGTGACCGCGTCGGTGGCCTGTCCCCGGATCACCAGTTGCGAGGTCGTATCGCTGCCGGGTTTGAGCAGAATCGGGTTGAACCGCACGCTGGGCGCCAGACCTGCCGCGCGAGCCTGCATCGCCTGGGCCCGGCCGATCTCACCGCCCTCGATGGTGACCGCGGAATTGTTGGACATGTTCTGCGCTTTGAACGGCGCGACCCGGATACCCTTGCGCGCCAACAGCCGGCAGAGTCCGGCGACCACCACCGACTTTCCCGCGTCGGAGGTGGTGCCGGCGACCAGCAGCGCACCGCTCACGGCGCAGGGGCGGTGGTCACGGCAGGGTGAGGATATCCACGCCGGACTCGGTGACCAGCAACGTGTGCTCGAACTGCGCGGTCCATTTGCGGTCTTTGGTGACCACGGTCCAGCCGTCGTCCCAGATCTCGTAGTCCAGTGCGCCGAGGTTGATCATCGGCTCGATGGTGAACGTCATCCCGGGTTCGAGGATCGTCGTGACGGACGGCTGGTCGTAGTGCAACACGACCAGTCCGTTGTGAAAGGTCGTACCGATGCCGTGACCGGTGAAGTCGCGAACGACGTTGTAGCCGAACCGGTTTGCGTAAGATTCGATGACGCGGCCGACCACCGACAGCGCGCGGCCCGGCTTGACGGCCTTGATCGCCCGCATCGTCGCCTCGTGGGTGCGCTCGACGAGCAGCCGGTGCTCCTCGGAGACATCGCCGGCCAGAAACGTGGCGTTGGTGTCACCGTGCACGCCGTCGATATATGCGGTGACGTCGATGTTGACGATGTCGCCGTCTTCGATCACCGTCGAGTCCGGGATGCCGTGGCAGATGACCTCGTTCAGCGACGTGCAGCACGACTTGGGAAAATTCTTGTAGCCCAGCGTCGATGGGTAGGCGCCGTGGTCGACCATGTAGTCGTGCGCGACGCGGTCCAGTGCGTCGGTCGTCAAGCCGGGCGCGACCGACTTGCCCGCTTCGGCGAGCGCGCCGGCCGCAATCCGGCCGGCCACCCGCATCTTCTCGATCACTTCGGGCGTTTGCACCCACGGCTCGGTGCCCTCCCGCGCCGTCGACTTGCCGACGTACTCCGGGCGCGGGATCGACTTGGGCACCGCCAGTGTCGGCGACACTGCGCCGGCAATCAGCTCAGAACGAACAGGACGAACAGGCATACCGACCAGCGTATCTGTCTGCGCCGGGTCAAACACGCCGACGCCGAGGCAGCAACGACCGGCGTGGTCCTTTGACTTTGACCGAGCCGCACACCACCCGACCGGTCAACACCACATGCGGGGTGCCCTCGGCGGGTGCGTCTTTCCGGCGATCGCTGGCGCTGCCGCCGAAGACCTGGACGTCGTCGATCGATGCGCTGGCGCCGTCGGGCAACCGGATCTCCACCGACCCGAACCTCATGTCGAGCTCGATGACGACGACCGGCCCGGCGAATCGCGCCTTGACCAGGTCCAGCTCGACCGAGCCCATCCGGCGCACCAATGCCAGCCGGGTCGGCACCGTCCACTCGCCGTGACGCTTGAGCGACCCGACCCAGCCACGCAGCTCCACCCGGTCGGCCGCCGACGTGACGATCGCGCCCGGCCCGGGCAGATCGCCGACGAGGCTGTTCAGCTCAGTGTGGGTCCGGGCGTAGGAGACGTGTGACGAGCGTTCCTCGAACTCGCTGATGTCGATCAGGCCGAGCGCAACCGCATTGTGCAGCCGGCGCAGCGTGCCGTTGCGGTCGGCATCTGACACCCGCAGTTCGGTCAACTCATCAGGGCGCGTCATGGCGCTACCAATCTACCGCCACCGAGCCCATGGGCTCCGGCCACGAAGTCGCACCTACCGGACGACCAATCGGCAGGAAATGCGTCGCCGCGTAAATTAGAGAGCCTATTTGACATTCGACAAATGAGCTTGTTTTGATTCTAAAACAACGTTATGGGCCGATTCCCAAACTCAGGGTTATTCAGATACAATATTCGAACATCTGGACTTAAAATCCAGCTTTTCGGATATTCGATCTGGATGGTGGACGCCAGCTGGCGCCATCACTCTGCAGCCACCCCTCGCGTTTAACCGTCAAGGCGGCGGCCTGCTGACCACCTGTTTTACCCCGAGACGCGCCGGCCTGGGTTCCCGCGAGGCAGCCAACGTCACCGTCCAATGCGAGCTCAGAGGTTCGATTCTGCTGCTCGAACTGTGCCTAAGAGCAGACTTAACAATGACGCAACTTCGGCTGAGATTTATATTAGAAAAAGGCTTAACTAATGCCTCTAGTTGTTATATGCTGCCCCAGTCGAGGGCTCTTTACTTGGGGGCAAAGACTCATGTACGAGCCAACGACTGTGGGGCTGCAACCCCACAATCCACATCGAGTAATACCGAGATTGGAGGCTCGCACATGAGTCGAAAACATTCGACCGCCTTCGGTCTAGCCACCGCCGTCGGCGGTGCTCTGGCCGCCGTGATGCTCAGCATGGGTACCGCCCACGCTGACATCACCACCCCGTTCCCCGACCCCTACGCGCCGCCGGACCCCTACGATGTCCTGTTCGGGGCCATGGGCACGCAAGGCGGGGACAACAACATCCTTGATGGCAACTTGTTCCTCTCGAACCCGACCGGCGATGCCACGTTAATGACGGACGTCAGCCAGTTCGAAGCCAGCGCCGACCACCCGATCGCCGACCTGATCAATGCGATCGACCCGAGCGCGTTCTACGAGCAGACCGGAGGCTTGGATCCCGGTTTCGTTGGCGACCTGGCCGGTGGTGCATACCTTGCTCCTGACGATGCCCTTGGCTACCTCGCTCAGGGCCTTGACTACGGTCTGTTGACCCCGACCGGGCTTGCCTTTGTGCTCGACCCGCTGCTTAACCTCCTGCTGGGAGGGACTGGCTAATCGCAGCGTCCGGGTGGCGTGAGCGAGCCGTTCGCTGACGGGGGGGTGGCCGTCTGACCGGCGGGGCTGGACGGGTCCCGTCGGCCAGATCGGCTTTCCCAATGCAGTTTTCTTGGGTTACTGAGTAATCCAGTTCCCTGATGGAGGTCGCCGGTCCCTACCAAGACCGGCCGGGTCGGGGGAAGTTCGACAACCTCTGAGGGGTGGGCTGTCAACTCAGTCATCACGACCTTGTCGCCCGGTTGCGCCCCCGCGGCCGGGCGACAAGCCGTTGTATTGCCGTTATGCCACAGGGGCGTTCAGGCGAGATAATCCGGCGGCAGCACGTCGAACATGAACTTCGTCATCCGCACGGCGTACTCCGAGCTGCCGCCCCCGACGATCAGCGACGCGAACGCCAGATCGCCGCGGTAGCCGGCGAACCAGGAATGCGAACCGCCGGGGAACTCGGCCTCACCGGTCTTTCCGAATACCTTGCCGCAGCCGGCGATGTCCTTGCCGGTCCCGTTGGTCACCACTAGCCGCATCATCGGGCGCAGGCTGTCGATCACCTTCTCGCTGATCGGTGTGGTGTCACCGGTGATCGTCGTCGTCCGTCCCTCGATCAGCTTCGGCACGGGCGTCTTCCCGGCGGCGACCGTGGCCGCGACAAGCGCCATGCCGAACGGGGAGGCCAGCACCTTGCCCTGGCCGAAACCATCCTCGGTGCGCTCGGCCAAATCGACCGTCGGCGGCACCGAACCGGTGACCGTGCTGATGCCGTCGACCTGGTAGTCCAGCCCGATGCCGTACTGGCTCGCCTCTTGGTTCAAACCGCGTGGCGGCATCTTGCTGGCCAATTCGGCGAACGTGGTATTGCACGAACTGGCGAAGGCCCGCGACATCGGCACCGTACCCAGATCGAACCCGCCGTAGTTCGGGATGGTGCGATGCCCGATGTCGATCGTTCCCGGACAGCCCAAAAGTGTGTTCGGGCTTGCCAAGTCGCGCTCGAGCGCCGCGCCCGCGGTGACCATCTTGAACGTCGACCCCGGCGGGTAGAGGCCGGTGGTGGCGACGGGACCGAGGGCGTCGGCGGCGGCGTTCTGCGCGACGGCGAGGATCTCGCCGGTCGAGGGTTTGATCACCACGATCATCGCCTGACGGCTCTGGTTGTCCACCGCGTGCTGAGCGGCGTTCTGCACGGCCCGATCCAGGCTGATCGACACCGACGCGGCCGGCGACGGCTCCACCTCGTGCAGCACCGCGACGTCGACGTCGTTCTGGTTGACGCTGACCACCCGCCAGCCCGCCTGGCCGTCGAGTTGATCGATCACCGCCTTCTTCACCTGACCCATCAGGGCCGAGGCGAAGTGGTAATCGGTCGGCAGCAACTCGGCCTGCGGCGTGATCACCACGCCGGGCAACTGGCCGATCGCGGGCGCGATCCTGTTGTTGTCGTCGGTGCGCAGCGTGATCAAGTCCATCGGCTTGCCCAGCGAGCTGGCCTGCTCGGCCAGGCGCTGCGGGTCGTTGAGCGTGTCGTCGAAAGGGTGCAGCGCATCGACCACCGCGCGGGCCGTCGTGATCAGATAGGCGCCGGCCTTCGAGGCGTCCAGCGTGTAGTGGTACAGGTAGCCGGGAGCCAGCACGTCGGTACCGCCGACTTCGTTGACCGCGGCGCGTCGCGGCGGGTCGGCCCGCAGCGCGAAGGTCTGATGTTCGCCAAGGCGTGGATGCAAGTCGGTGGTGTTCCACCGGACCTGCCAATGGCCTTCGTAGCGGGCCATTTTCAGTCGACCGTCGTAGGTCCAGGTCCGATTCTTCGGCAGATGCCAGGTGTAGCGGTAGTTCACCGTGCCGATGTCCTCGGTGTACTTAGAGCCGAGAATCTGAGTGTCCAGGTGGTTGGCTTGCAGCCCGGCCCACGCCGCGTTGAGCGCTTCGCGCGCGTCGCTGGGGGCATCGCTGAGGTCGGCGGCCGCCGCCGTGTCGCCGGTGGACAACGCGGCGAAGAACCGCTCGGCCGCCGGCGCCGGGCCCTCCGGACGAGGAGTGCAGGCCGACACCCCGGCCATCGCGAGAAGCGCCGCCAAGGTAAAGCTCGCGCCTGTTGCCAGTGTGGTTCTTGTTGCCATTGAGGCTGATGTTATGGAACCGTGGCCCGGGACCGGCGGAGGCGCACCGAGATTGCATTGTTATGCGATGGCCGAGATGGCACGACCAGGCTGCGCGTCGAAACTTACGCTATTGCGACGTTCACCGGCTTGGGTTCAAGGGGTGATTGCAACACTTCTTAGCTAGGGGTGTTGATGACTGGCCAGCCTCAGTTGTTGTCGGTGCGGCGTCGGTATTGGGAGTTGATCGCTGCGGGAGTGGTACCAGAGGCTGCGGGTGTGGCCGTGGGTGTGTCGCTGCGTTGTGGTTCGGCGTGGTTCACCCAGCGTGGTGGTGTGAATCCACAGTTGCAGCAACACCGGGGGCGAAAACGGCCGCGGTTATCGCACGATGAGCGCGAAGAGATCATGATCGGTACTTCGCGCGGTGAGTCGATCCGGTCGATGGCCTGTCGGCTGGGAAGGGCTCCGTCGACGGTCATGCGTGAGATCGCCAAAAATGGCGCTGCCCTTGGCCGCACGGGCCGCTATCGGGCGTGGTATCGCTTCGGGGCTCGCCGGGCCGGCTGGGACGCCAAGTCGGGCTATTCGGCCCGGATCGCTCAGTTGCGCAGTGAGCGTCGGGACTTGTCAAGATAACTGTGTAAGGTGTTGCAGCCGTTTGTCTTTGGGTCATAGTGGGAGTCGGTCGGGGAATTGGATGGCGAAGGTGTTCAGCGCTTCGGTCCAGCGATAGGTTCCTTGTCCTTGGTTTCCTCGTTTCTGGTTGATGTTGCGGATGGCCAGGTACAGCAGTTTCATGGCTGCGGCATCTTAGGGGAACGATCCGCGGGCCTTGGTGACCTTGCGGAGTTGGTAGTTCAGCGACTCGATGGCGTTGGTGGTGTAGATGATTTTGCGGATCTCGACCGGGAACGCCAGGAACGGCACGAACTCCGTCCAGGCGCGGTCCCACACGGCCACTGCACCGGGGGATTTGGTGCGCCACTGGGCGCGGAATTCTTCGAGGGCGAGTTTGGCGGCCTCTTCGGTGGGGGCGGTGTAGATCGGGCGCAGCGCTTGGGCCATCTTGCGGCGGTCGGTGTAGGAGGCGTAGCGCATGGCCGAGCGCAGTAGGTGCACCACGCAGGTCTGCACCACCGCGGCCGGCCACACCGCCGCAATCGATTCAGGCAGGCCGGTCAACCCGTCGCAGCACACGAACAGCGCGTCGCGACAGCCGCGATTGCGCAGCTCGGTGAGCACCCCGTGCCAGAACTTGGCGCCCTCGGTCTGCTGGATCCAGATGCCCAGGACCTGCTTGACGCCGTCGACGTCGACCCCGATCACCACGTGAGCGGCCTTGTTGGCCACGACGCCGCCGTCGCGGATCTTGAGGCGGATGGCGTCGATATACAGGATCGGATACACCGGGTCGACCGGTCGGGACTGCCAGGCCGCGATCTCCTCGGCCACCACGTCAGTCACCCGCGAAATCGTGGCCGCCGAGACACGGGCGCCGTAGACCTCGCCCAGATGCTCGGTGATGTCGCGAGTCGACATGCCGCGGGCATACAGCGACAAGATCATGTCCTCGACCTGGCCCAGGCGGCGTTTGCGTTTGGGCACGATCGCCGGGGTGAAGGTGCCGTTGCGGTCACGCGGCACTTCGAGCTCGACCGAGCCCGCGGTGGTCAGCACGGTTTTGCGGCCGTGCCCATTGCGGGAATTGCCCGATCCGTGGCCGGCTGGATCGCCGTGCTGATAGCCCAGATGATCGGCGATTTCGACATCCAAAGCGCGTTCGAGCACGGCTTTAGTCATCTGCGCAAGCAACCCATCAGGGCCATCGATTGGAACACCGGATGCCTCGGCATCAGCCAACAGGGCATCCACTGCCGCCGGCGGCAACAGCTCGGCCAGCTTGGCGGCAGCATCATCTCTCGCGGAATCCGATTGGGGCAACGAAACTCTCCTGTCCGGTGGTCAGCCACCACCATTCAGGCCGAACCCCTTACACAGTCAATAAGACACGCCCCGCTCAGTTGCGCAGTGAGCGTCGAGCACGGCGGCCCAAGACCGGCAAGCTGAGTCGCTGTCCTCAACTGCGTGCCGAGGTGCAAACGTTGTTGGTCAAGAAGTACAGCCCCGAACAGATTGCTGGGGTGTTGGCCATGACCTATACCGACCACCCGGAGATGCAGGTGTCCCACGAAACCATCTACAAGTCGCTCTACGTGCAAGGACGCGGTGAACTGCGCCGGGAACTGACCAAATGTCTGCGCACTGGGCGGGCGTTGCGCAAGCCCCGCGGGCGGGTCTGCACCGAAAATAGGCGCGGCCGCATCCCGGGCATGATCAACATCTCCGAGCGGCCAGCCGAAGCCGAGGACCGCGCGGTGCCCGGGCACTGGGAAGGCGACCTAATCATCGGTAAAAACCAGCGCTCCCAGATCGGCACCCTCGTGGAGCGCTCCAGCGGGTTCGTCCAACTACTGCACCTGCCGGCCGGGCGCCACCCCGAGGTCGTCGCCGACACCATGATCGAAACCATCAAAACCCTGCACGAGGCGCTGCGCCGCTCCTTGACCTGGGACCAGGGCAGCGAGATGCACCAGCACGCCCGCATCAGTATCGACGCCGGTATCGACATCTACTTTTGCGATCCACACTCTCCCTGGCAACGCGGCAGCAATGAGAACACCAACGGTCTTTTGCGCCAGTACTTTCCGAAAGGCACTGACCTGTCGGTGCACTCAGCGGACCACCTCGCCGAGGTCGCTGCCGAACTCAACGAACGCCCCCGCAAACGCTTCGGCTGGCACAACCCCGCCCAGGTCCTCAACCAGCTACTGTCACACCCGACAGAAACCGCTGTTGCAACCAAACCTTGAAATCACCCCGGCGTGTCGTCGCAGAGGTTTACGTGTCGTGCTGCGAGGGGCGGCTTCAGTCCAGCAGAACCGTCGCGAAGGAGCCGACTTCGGCGAAGCCGACGCGTTCGTAAGTGGCCCGGGCGACCGTGTTGAAGTCATTCACGTACAAGCTCGCGATGCGCCCGGTGCCCACGATCACCGCGGCCAGCGTCGCGGTGCCGCTCGTGCCCAGACCTCGGCCGCGCCGCTCGGGATGCACCCAGACCCCTTGGATCTGGCTGACCGCCGGCGACTGTGACCCGACTTCGGCCTTGAAGACCACCTCGCCGTCCTCGAAACGGGCCCACGCTCGACCGAGCGCGATCAGACTGGCGACCCGGCGCCGGTAGCCGCGTCCGCCGTCGCCGAGCCGGGGGTCAACACCGACCTCGCCGATGAACATGTCGACCGCGGCCACCAGGTAGGTGTCGATCTCGTCGGGCCGCACCTGGCGCACGTCGGGATCGATGTCACAGTTCGGCATTGTGTTCAGCGACATCAACGGCTGATGCTCACGCACATCGCGGGCCGGGCCCCAGGCCGGCTCGAGTCGCTGCCACATCGGCATCACCAACTCGGCCCGGCCGACCAATGACGAACACCGCCGCGACGCGGTCATCGCTGCGTCGGCGAATGCATACAGGTCGCTGAGGCGGCCGCGCAGCGGAATCAGGTTCGCGCCTGCGTAGCACAGCGACTCTTCGACGCCGCGACGCGTCCACAGTTCGCCACCGATCGCGTTGGGGTCGATGCCGTGGTCAGCCACCCGGGCGGCGACCATGCATGACCCGATGGGATCGTCGTCAAAGACACGGCGCACCGCGGCGCCGTCGCGCACTACCGACACCCGTCGCTCGTTGACCAAGCGACGGATGGGCGGAGCCGACATGCTGACTCTTTCTGGCTCTTGCTGGATCTTTTAGCGACCGACGGTGTGGCTCGAGTGAGCCACGTCTCAGCTTACGGTCACAACAGGGGAACCGCTTGGTGTTGTGCCTTCCCCTGGCCAAGTGCCCTTTTCACTGGCGAGTCGCATGGCTTCCTCGATCAGCGTCTCGACGATCTGCGCCTCGGGCACGGTCTTGATCACTTCACCGCGCACGAAGATCTGGCCCTTGCCGTTGCCCGACGCGACGCCGAGGTCGGCCTCGCGGGCCTCCCCCGGACCGTTGACCACACAGCCCATCACGGCCACCCGCAGCGGCACGTCGAGGCCGTCGAGCCCGGCGGTGACCTCGTTGGCCAGGGTGTAGACGTCGACCTGGGCGCGACCGCACGACGGGCACGACACGATCTCCAGCCCACGGGGTCGCAGATTGAGGGACTCGAGAATCTGGGTGCCGACCTTGACCTCTTCGACGGGCGGCGCCGACAGCGACACCCGGATGGTGTCGCCGATGCCCCGCGACAGCAGCGCGCCGAAGGCGACCGCGGACTTGATGGTGCCCTGGAAAGCCGGACCGGCCTCGGTGACGCCGAGGTGCAACGGGTAGTCGCACTGCGCGGCCAGCTGCTCGTAGGCGGCGACCATCACGACCGGGTCGTTGTGCTTGACGCTGATCTTGATGTTGCCGAAGCCGTGCTCCTCGAACAGCGAGGCCTCCCACAGCGCCGACTCGACCAGCGCCTCGGGCGTGGCCTTGCCGTACTTCTCCATGAACCGCTTGTCCAGCGAGCCGGCGTTCACCCCGATGCGGATTGGGATGCCGGCGGCGGCTGCGGCCTTGGCGACCTCGCCGACCCGGCCGTCGAATTCCTTGATGTTGCCGGGGTTTACCCGCACCGCTGCGCAACCGGCGTCGATGGCGGCGAAGATGTACTTCGGCTGGAAGTGGATGTCGGCGATGACCGGGATCTGGCTCTTCTTGGCGATCGCCGGTAACGCGTCGGCGTCTTCCTGACGTGGGCACGCCACCCGGACGATGTCGCAGCCGGTGGCGGTCAACTCGGCGATCTGCTGCAAGGTCGAGTTGATGTCGTGGGTCTTGGTGGTGCACATCGACTGCACCGAAATCGGATAATCGCTACCCACCCCGACGTCGCGGACCATCAGCTGCCGCGTCTTGCGTCGTGGCGCCAGCGTGGGCGCCGGGGCTGCCGGCATACCCAGACCTGTGGTCACGGTTTGCCTTCGCCTCCCTTCTTCTCGCGAGCCATCTGTTAGGCCTACTGGAACAGTCGGATCGGGTTGACCACGTCGGCGGTGACCGTCAACAGCATGTAACCGACCACCAGCACCAAGACTACGTAGGTTGCGGGCATCAGCTTGAGGTAGTTGACCGGCGCCGCCGCGACTTTGCCGCGGGCCAAGCGGACCATGTTGCGCAGCTTTTCATACAGCGCGATGGCGATGTGCCCGCCGTCGAACGGGAGCAACGGCAGCAGGTTGATGACGCCCAGGATGAAGTTCAGCTGCGCGAGGAACAACCAGAACGCCATCCAGACGCCGTGGTTGACGGTGTCCCCGCCGATGATGCTGGCGCCGACGACGCTGATCGGCGTATCGAGGGACCGCTGCCCGCCGCCGATCGCGTGGATCAGCGCCCCGATCTTGGTCGGGATGGCCACCAGCGACTTGCCCAGCAGTACCGACAGGTTGCCGGTGAAGGCAAAGGTGGCCGGTACCGCGGTGACCACGTTGTACGGCGTCGGCCGGGGTTCGGTGCCCATCACGCCCATCACGCCGATCGTCGACGGCTTCGCACCGCCCTTGCCGTCGGTGACGTAGCGCTGCCGCTGCGCGATGTCGACGTATTTGGTCATCGTTTGGCCATCGCGCTTGATCACGATCGGAACGGTGCCGTGCAGCTTTTGCACCGCGGCGGCCATGTCGGAGAAGTCGGTGACGGGGGTGTTGCCGACCTTGACCACCACATCGCCGGCCCGGATACCGGCGAGGGCCGCAGGTCCGTCGCCGGTGCACTTCTCGAACTGGCCTTGTTTGAGTTCCGAAGCCGCACAAGCGGTTTGACCGATGACCGCGGTGGGGTGCAGGTTCGGCAGTCCCCAGGTGACCGCGATGGCGTAGATCAGCACCAAACCGATGACGAAGTTCATGCCCGGGCCGGCAAACAACACCGCGACGCGTTTCCAGGTCTTCTGCTTGTACATCGCCCGGTCATGCTCGTCGGGCGCAAGTTCCTCCACCGACGTCATGCCGGCGATGTCGCAGAACCCGCCGGCCGGAATGGCTTTGAGGCCGTACTCCGTGTCGCCGCGCCGGGTCGACCACAGCGTGGGACCGAAGCCCACGAAATAGCGCCGCACCTTCATCCCGGTGCCAAGAGCGGCCCACATGTGGCCGCACTCATGCAGCGCGACCGAAATCAGGATGGCGAGCGCAAACAGCACGATGCCGATAACAAACATCATCGCGTCGGTAGAACCTCCTGTAGGACCGCGCTGCGCGCCCGTTCCCGGGCCCAGCGCTGCGCGTCGAGTACGTCTTCCACGGTAGCGGGTTCGGCGGCCCATTGGTCGGCGGCGCTCAGGACATCGGCGATTGTTCGCACAATGGCCGGAAAACCGATCCGCCCTGCCAGGAAAGCCTCGGCGGCTTCTTCATTGGCGGCGTTGTAGACGGCGGTCATGCAGCCGCCCGTCTCGCCGGCCTGCCGGGCCAGCTCGACCGCCGGGAAGACCCGGGTGTCCAGCGGCTCGAACTCCCAGCTCGACGCGGTGGAGAAATCGCAGGCCGCGGCCACAGCGGGCACTCTGGCCGGCCAGCCGAGCGCCAGCGCGATCGGCAGCTTCATGTCCGGCGGACTGGCCTGCGCGATCGTCGAGCCGTCGGTGAACGTGACCATGGAATGCACGATCGACTGCGGGTGCACCACGACTTCGATGCGCCGGTACGGGATGCCGAAGAGCAGATGGGCTTCGATCAGCTCGAGTCCCTTGTTGACCAGCGACGCCGAGTTCAGGGTGTTCATCGGCCCCATCGACCAGGTCGGATGGGCGCCGGCCTGTTCGGGCGTGACGTGCTCGAGGTCGGCGGCCGACCAGCCGCGGAATGGCCCGCCGGAGGCGGTGAGCACCAGCTTGGCCACCTCGTCCGCGGAGCCGCCGCGCAGGCATTGCGCAAGCGCGGAGTGCTCGGAGTCCACCGGCACGATCTGGCCGGGCCGCGCCGCCTGCAGCACCAGGGGTCCGCCAGCGATCAGGGATTCCTTGTTCGCCAGGGCCAGTCGGGCGCCGGTGGCCAGCGCGGTCAGCGTGGGCTGCAGCCCAAGCGCGCCGACCAGCGCGTTGAGCACGACGTCGGCCTCGGTGTTCTCGATCAGCCGCCTGACCGCGTCGGGCCCATGGTAGGTGACGTCGCCGACGGTCTGAGCTGCGCGTTCGTCGGCGACGGCGATGTTGGTGACGCCGGTTTCAGCGCGCTGCCGAGCCATTAGGTCCGGGTTTGCGCCGCCGGCAGCCAGGCCGACCAGCTCGAAGCGATCCGGGTTGGCGGCGATGACGTCCAGCGCCTGGGTGCCGATGGAGCCGGTACTACCCAGCACCAGGGTCTTGAGGCGGCGGTTGGTCACCCACTTATTGTGCCGCGCCTCCGCAACCCGCGATGTGCCAGAATGTCGAGGCATCCCGAATGTCGGAGTTGATCCCAACTGGAGGAGTCGCCGTGGCCGGTACCGAGGTGGAGCGCAGCAGCGGTGTTGACATCGCCGACGTGCCATCCGCGAACTGGGGCTGGAGCAAGATCAACCACCGCAACTGGCACATCGTTGGCCTGCTCATCGTCTTCCTATTGCTGATGTTTCTGGACGGCAATCACGTCGGCCACATCGAGAACTTGTACTGCATCGGCTTCGCCGCGCTGGCGCTCTTCTTCGTCGTGCGCGACTGGTGGGGCCGCCGACGCGGCTGGCTCAGGTAGGCAGCTCAGCCGGCGGCGCTGTGGGGCAGGTCAGCTACGCCGCGCCCGTCGGTACCAGGCGCCGACGAGTGCGCACGCCACCAGCACCGCGAACGCCAGGACCCACGGCCATGCGCCGTGCTGGTGCACCCAGCCGGCGAGCGCGCCCTGTGCGCGGCCGGCTGCTGCGAGCAACGCATCGGACCCGAGGGCGTGCGCGCTGTGCAGTCGGATCTCGTAGAACGCGTAATAGCCGACATAGAGGCCAACGAGGATCAGCAGCGCGCCGCTGATCCGGTTGACGTACGGCAAGATTCGCCGCAGCCGATTCACCACCGCCGAGCTCGCGATCGCGGCGGCGACGGCGAGCACGCCGACGACCAGGGTCAGACCCGCGATGTAGGCGAGATAGATCGACGCGCTTCCGATCAGCGAGCCGCGACGTAGGCCAGCAGCGGTGACCGCCAGAAACGGCCCAACGGTGCATGACAGCGAGGCGATCGCGTAGCTGACGCCGTAGCCATACATGGACCCGAGCCGAGCTGTCGGAGCCCATCGCGCGCCCGGATACCGGGGTGTCAACAGCGTCAGCTCGCGACCTAGTAACAGCCAAATCCCCAGGGCGACAAGCACAATGCCGATCGCCGCGACCAGATACGGCAGATACCGCTGCACGGTGGCGCCGGCCGATATGGTGAGCGCTCCGAACAGCCCAAATACTGTCAAAAATCCCAGGCCCATCCCGGCGGTCGCCGCCAAGGCTCGTCCGACCGCTGTCAATCCCGCCGACGTAGTGGTCCGGGTCGCGGGATCACCGGCGCCCTCCCCGCGTACCACCAGCACGAGATAGGCGGGCAGCATGGCGAAACCGCATGGATTCAGCGCCGCGACCAGTCCGGCGGCGAACGCCAAGCTGACTAGGCCGTGGTCCACGAATGCCGCTCTGCCGTTACTTCAGCGCCGCAACCCGACCGGACAACTCCTGCTGGGACATCGCCGCGGTGGGGTTGTTCACAAACGAGGATGTTCCATCAGTGTTGTAGAACACCCACGCCGGCTGCCAGGGCACGTTGTAACGGGCCCAGATCGAGCCATCGGTGTCATTGACGTTGGTGAAGTTCAGGTTGTACTTCGAGACGAAGTTCTGCATCGCCCCAACGTCGGAATGAGCCGCGACGCCCACAAAGGTGACCCCCGGATTGGCGGCGGCCACCTGGCTTAGGCCAGGAGCTTCGGCGTTGCAGAACGGGCACCACGGCGTCCAGAACCACAGCACGGCACGCTTGCCCTCTAAACCTGCGCCGTTGAACGCCGCACCGCTGATTGTGGTCGCGCTGAACAGCAATCGATCGTCGGCCGCCAGCACCCGGGGCGCGCTGCTCAGCCCGAAAATCAGGGCGGCAGCGGCCAGGGCGAGGGCCCATCTTCCAAGCGAGAGTCGGACTCTCATATGTTCGTCTCCTTTGCTGACCGTACACAGAGGTTGACGTTGATTGCCCTCGTCCGGTTCAAGCGGCCTTGCTCAGCCGTCGGCGGCGAGCTGGCCGCACGCTGCGGCGATCTCGCGACCGCGGGTGTCGCGCACGGTGCAGGGCACGCCCGCGGCGCGGACCCGGCGGACGAACTCCCGCTCAGCGGGCTTGGGACTGGCATCCCAGTCGCTGCCCGGCGTCGGGTTCAGCGGAATGACGTTCACATGCACCAGCGGACCGAGCGCGCGATGCAGCCGCTTACCGAGCAGGTCTGCGCGCCACGGTTGGTCGTTGACATCGCGAATCAGGGCATATTCCACCGAAACCCGTCGACCGGTGACGTCGGCGTAGTAGCGGGCAGCATCGAGCGCTTCGCCGATCTTCCACCGGGTGTTGACCGGCACCAGCGTGTCGCGCAGCTCGTCGTCAGGGGCGTGCAGTGACAGCGCCAGCGTCACCCCGAGCCGCTCGTCGGCGAGTTTGCGGATCGCCGGGGCCAGTCCGACCGTCGACACCGTCACCGATCGCGCCGAGATCCCGAAACCTCCCGTGATGCCACGCACCGCCGCCAGCACCCTGGCGTAGTTGGCCAGCGGCTCCCCCATCCCCATGAACACCACATTGGACAGCCGGTCTCCCCGGTCGTCACGCAGCGCCACCGCCGCGGCGCGTACTTGCTCGACGATCTCGGCGGTCGACAGGTTGCGCGTCAGACCGCCCTGCCCGGTGGCGCAGAACGGACAGGCCATGCCGCAACCCGCCTGCGACGAAATGCACACCGTGTTGCGCTGCGGGTAGCGCATCAGCACCGACTCGAAGGTAGTGCCGTCGACGGCCCGCCACAGCGTCTTGCGGGTCTGCCCGTCGTCGCAGGCGATTTCCCGGGCGGCGGTCAGCAGATCGGGGAACAGAGCGTCGGCCACCTGACCGCGGACCGCGGCCGGCAGGTCGGTCATCTGCTGCGGGTCGGCGATCAGCCGGCCGTAGTACTGGTGGGCGAGTTGTTTGGCACGAAACGGCGGCAGGCCGAGTGCCGCGACGGCGGCGACGCGCTCGGCCTCATCAAGGTCGGCCAGATGCCGCGGCGGCAGCCTTCGGCGCGGCGCCTCGAACACCAGCTGTTGCTTCATCCCACGACCAGTATCCGTCCTCGGCGGGGCCGCAGCGGCCGTCAGCCCACCAGCGTGAGGAATATCCAGGTCGCCACGGCCGACGGCAGCGTTCCGTCCAGCCGGTCCATCAGACCGCCGTGGCCGGGCAGAATCCGGCCCATGTCCTTGATGCCCAGGTCACGCTTGATTTGCGATTCCACCAGGTCGCCCAGGGTGGCGGTGGCCACCAGGGTGAAGCCCAATAGCACCCCGACCCAGATCGGTTTGTGGGCCAGCAGGATCGCCGTCAGCGCGGTCGCGGTGACCCCGAACAAGAGCGAACCGGCCAGTCCCTCCCACGACTTGTTCGGGCTGATCGCCGGGACCATCGGATGCTTTCCGAACAGCACGCCCACCGCGTAGCCGCCGACGTCGGAACACACCACGCCGATCATCAGGCAGAACACCCGCCCCGAACCGTCGTGCGGATAGACCAGCAGCACACCGAACGATGCGAACAACGGCACCCAAGCGGCCAGGAAGACGGTGGCCGCGACATCCCTCAAATAGTTGGATGACGAGTCGGCGCGGGCCGAGCCGTCCGGCGGGTGCGGGCCTTTAAGCGCCAGCCGCCAGTACATGCAGACCACGGCCGTGGCGCCGAAGCCGGCGAGTGCGCCGGCTGCATGAAACGGCCAGGTCAGCCAGACGGTGGCCTGGCCACCGATCAGAAGCGGAATGACCGGTATGACGTAACCGGCCTCGCGCAGCCGCCGCACCACCTCGTGTGAGGCCATGGCAATCGCGGCGGCGACCAGTGGGACCCACAGGTATCGATCAAATATCAGGATCGCGACGATGGTGACGGCGAGGGCCCCGCCAACGGCGATGGCGGCCGGCAGATTTCGGCCGGCCCGAGACTTCTTCGGCTTTTTCTGCTTCTTCGCCAGGGGCTGTTGCACCGAGCCTTCGGCCGGGGTGTCTGCGCCGGTATCAGTGTCTGCCACGGAAGTCGTTAGCTGAACGGCCGCTAGACCTCCAGCAGCTCGCCTTCTTTGTGCTTGACCAGTTCGTCGATCTGCGTCACGTACTGGTGGGTGGTCTTGTCCAGGTCCTTCTCCGCGCGCGCGACCTCGTCCTCACCGGCCTCGCCCTCCTTGCGGATGCGGTGCAGTTCCTCCATCGCCTTGCGGCGGATGTTTCGCACCGAGACCCTGGCGTCTTCGCCCTTGGCTTTGGCTTGCTTGACGAGTTCGCGACGGCGTTCCTCGGTCAGCTGGGGTACCGCAACGCGGATCAGTGTGCCGTCGTTGGTCGGGTTCACCCCGAGGTCGGAGTTACGAATCGCCGTCTCGATGGGCCCGAGCTGGCTCGCCTCGTACGGCTTGATGACGACGAGGCGCGCTTCCGGAACGTTGATGCTGGCCAGTTGGGTGATCGGGGTGGCCGAACCGTAGTAGTCGATCGCGATGCGGGAGAACATCCCCGGGGTGGCGCGGCCGGTCCGGATGCTCGACATGTCGTCACGGCTGACCGACACCGCTTTCTCCATCTTCTCTTCGGCGTCGAAGAGAGTTTCGTCAATCATCTGCGCCGCTCCTTCTCATCGCTGCGCGCTGCATAGTCGCCGACAGTCTGCATGGTCGCCGGCCGGCTGGACCCTGCGCCGCTCCTCAGCATCGCTCCGCTCTGCATCGTCGCCGGCTGGGCCATCAGGTCGTGACCAGCGTTCCGATCTTCTCACCCGCCACCGCGCGAGCAATATTGCCATCGGTCAGCAGGTTGAACACCAGAATCGGCATGCCATTGTCCATGCACAAACTGAAGGCGGTGGCGTCGGCCACCCGCAGCCCCCGCTCGATGACTTCCCGGTGCGTGATAGCGGTGAGCAACTCGGCCCGAGGATTCACTCGCGGGTCCTCAGTGAAGACGCCATCGACGGCCTTGGCCATCAAGACCACCTCAGCGCCGATCTCCAGTGCCCGCTGCGCGGCCGTGGTATCGGTCGAGAAGTACGGCAGCCCCATGCCGGCGCCGAAGATCACCACACGCCCTTTTTCCAAGTGCCGCCGCGCGCGCAGCGGAATGTACGGTTCGGCGACCTGGCCCATCGTAATGGCGGTCTGGACCCGGGTGACGATGCCCTCTTTCTCTAGAAAGTCTTGCAACGCAAGGCTATTCATGACCGTGCCGAGCATCCCCATATAGTCCGAGCGGGTGCGCTCCATACCGCGTTGCTGAAGCTGTGCACCCCGGAAGAAGTTGCCACCGCCAATGACGACGGCAACCTGCACGCCGGTGCGCACTACCTCAGCGATCTGGCGCGCCACCTGGGCCACCACATCGGGATCAAGTCCGACCTGTCCGCCGCCGAACATCTCGCCGCCGAGTTTGAGCAGTACGCGGGAGTACTTGGCCCGACCCACCGATTCGCCAGCGGGATATCCGTCGGGAGAAAATGCATCGGCGCCGTTGGTGCTCGTCGGCTCCTGCTCCGTCATCAGACTCCTCGCATGGGAGAACGCCATCCAGCTCTCCGCCGGGACGGCTAACCCAAACAGCAGGGTCCATCCTGCCTTATGGCCGCGGTCTGCGTGCCGAGACTGGACTGGATTGTGCAAGTGCCGGCTTGGCAACTAGCCCGGTCGGGGCGCCGGCACGGATAGCCGCCAAGGTGCCATTGCGCCGGCACGCTGGGCCCGGACATATCGCAGGGGTGTGGCGGAAGGCCCTGGACACGAATTGCTGTTGTGCGGCAACCGTATTCAGGCAGACGTCGCCCGATGCGATGCACCCGTGTTCGCGGTCACAGCGACCAATTTTCGCCGCCCCACCAGCAGTGATGATCTCGCCGCCGCGACTACCCGGCAGACCGGGGTTTGAGCGCACCGCGTCATGGGAATGCCCCACGACGCGGTGCGAAAGACCCGGGGGGTAAATAGTCAGGGCTGACATGGCTTTCGGGCGCGCCGCGACCGGTCCAGCCATCGGCCGGTGATTTGAGCGAGACAGCGCATTGACTATTGAGCCACTGAGGAGGGACTCCATGTCGCACGACAAGAAGAGTGGGCCAGAAGAAGCTGTGAAGGGCGTCGTCGAGGGCGCCAAGGGCCTGGCCAAGGAAGCTGTGGGTAGCGTGCTCGGTAAAGAAGATCTCGAGCACGAGGGCGAGGCCCAGCAGGACAAGGCGCAATCGCAGCGCAACGCCGCCAAGAAGGAAGCCGAAGCCGAAGCGGCTCGGGGCGCTGCGGCGACTGCGGAAAAGCGCCAGCAGGCCCACCAGAAGTAGACCATCTCAATCAGCCGACGAGGCCCGGTCCGCGACGGACCGGGCCCCTCGTTTGTTCTAACCGAATACCGGCAGTGCCCGCTTGCGGACCAACGCGTTCATCCCGCGCTGAATGCTGCCTTCTACCTCGTCGTACTTATGGTCGACGTATTCGTCATCCTCGGCGCGCGCCGGGTCGTGGTCGAGTTCGACTGCCGGCATGAATCGAGTCCTGATCTTGGCGGGCAGCGGCAGCTGCGGCAGCGCGGCAGGTGCGATTCCCCACGGCAGCGAGATGGCGAGCGGAAACACCTTGAGCCGCAACAGCCGGTCCAAGCGTAGAGCTCGCGAAAGCCGGTCACCACGAATCAACACCGGCATGGCGTCGGCGCCGCCAACGGTTGCGATCGGCACGATCGGCACTCCAGCGCGAATTGCCATCTTCACGAAGCCTTTTCGGCCGGCGAGGTTTGCCTGATCGCGCTCGGCCCACGGCCGCAGCGAGTCCACCTCGCCGCCGGGCCATAACGCCACATCGCGACCTTCGGCCAGCGCGGTCGCGATGGCGTCCGGCGCCGCGGGTAGCACGCCCATCGAGCGGAAGTAGTCGCCGAACCCCGGAATGGCCATCAATGCGTCGTGGGCAGTGCCGTGCAGTGGACGCTCTTGGCCGAACCGTCGCCACCACTGCACGCCGACGGTCCATGCGTCCCAGACAAACGGGGCACCGGAGTGAATGCCGACCAACAACGCCGGCGGCTTGCCGATGTTCTCCCAGCCGTCGATCTCCATCCGAAACCAGTAGTCCACCAGCAGATTCCAGAAGAACTTCTGACGCTGCATGGTGGTCTCATCGAAGCCGCTGAGATCCCATTCGCCGGCCCGCTCGGCGACCCAGCCGCTGAGGCCGCCCTCTTGGCTCTCGCGCTTGTCCTCCATCAAGGCTCGCGCCTGATCGGCGTGCTGGCGGGCCTGCTCACGCAGTTTCGCAGATCTATGGTCGTTAGAACTCATACTTGCTCCAATTGGGCGTCGCTCGTAGCGCTGCAGTACCCACCCACGCCGGCCTCAAACACCGCCGCGCACCTGTGTCCACAACAGGCCAACGACACTTATGTATACGGCGAGAACGGACCGGCGCGCGCGGTGAAAGCGCCGACTTCGAATGGCGCCGAACGGCTGGGCGGCGCTCCCCGGTGGGCTGCCGAAATAACTCTCAGAAGCGGTTTTCCGGGCCGACCACAGCCCAGACGGTGTTGCCGGCCGCGCTGGTGTAACTGCCCCAAACCCGACAGTTGGCGACGACGAGATCCAGGCCCGAGACGGGGTCACCAATGGACTTCCGACGCCCAACGTTCTCGATGTCCACGTGCTGTACCGCCACCGCGACGGTGGAGCCGTTGGTTTCCAGTCGAAGCGACAATCCGCTGTCGGTATCCGCGAGGGCCAATTCAACCAGCTCGGTGGCGACGACGGACACCGTATGGATGAAGTCGGTCCTCGACCAACCCGTCAACCACTGAGCGACGAATTCTCGGGAACGGTGAATGCTGCTTTTCACCGCCGGCAGCGTTGCGACGGCGCGCCGCCGGTACCGGCGCAGTCCGTCCGCAGCCAGCTCAGTGATTGCGGACTCCACGTCGTGGTAGACCGGCACGTAGCGAGTTATTCCGTTGCGGCGCAGAGCATTCTGGCCGTGATCGTGGGCGCATACCATGCCAATGGGGATGTCCGGCCATTCGGCGACTTGCCAGCGGGCGCTGGTGAACACGGCCCAGGCCGGATCGTCGCGAACCGTGAGCCCGTTGACGTCGATGATGACCGCGAGAGGCTCATCGAGCGCGGCTTTGACAATGGCGTCGCGCAGCGGAACATAGCTCGTTTCGTCCAGCAGACCGTCGATGCTGAGCACTCGGGTGTCGTCGACTGCAGAAGCCGTGATGCGCAGCTCGCTCCGGTGGCCGGCCACGATCCACTGTTCATCCCAGGGCTGCCGCAACGCCGGACGACTCATCGATTCACCCGACCAAACCTCGGTTTGCACGTGCTGGTTGCCCCGAAGCGAACCTACCTCGTCCGAACGGAGGTTGCCACCGGCGGCAGATTAGCTATTTCAGGATTTCGACAAATCCGCTCGCTAGAGCGTGGGCGAACCTACGCCTCGGACGGCGCTGTCAGGGGCTGAGACACACGTCGTGCCACGACCGAGAGGGGCGATTCTGACAAGTGCGACACATCAGGATTGACCGACATTCGCCAGGCAATCTTCTCCGGCATGATTGCACTTCAGGGCGCTGAAAGCTGGCCTTGATGACTTGGACAGTAGACGTCCACCGATGCGGTGATGAATTTGATCGCGGTTCTTCTCACGCGAGCGGGATACAAGTGCAACACCGGATTGTCCCCAAAAGCACTATCCATCTCTTCGTTGGCTACGGCCTCGACCGGGGTGCCCCCATCGAGTTCGCCACAAATCTGATGGGCTCGAGCGATGAGCCCCGGCACATTATCGATAGCGGGAATCTGTTCCTGTTGGAGCAGCGCCACAAACTGATCCTGCTGGCTTGGGTCTGCACCTGCCGCGCCAGCGCAAACAATTGCGGCGGTCAGCACCACCGCGACGCTAACCAGAGCGGCGGTGCGACGACGGATGCTAGTGCACACGGCAGGATTTTCCATCGCTTTTGTGTCACCTGCTCGACAACTGACTCGATCGACCCCAAGCGTTACTAGTGGAGCCGTTGGGCACCTGCAATGATGGATATCGTAGCTGGTTGTAATGGCGAATCACCACTGGGCTTTCGTGCCAACCGCCAGATGATAGGCGCGGCGCGATGGCCATGTAGGCGCGTGGCCGCATCGAAGGCAATGGCTATGCGTAGCCGGCGAATGCGTGCCGAATGTGCGGTGATCGCGGCCTTGATAACCACCGCCGCGAGCGTGGTGGGTGCGGCACAGTTGCCACTGACGACGTGGCTGCGATCGGAGCGGGCGCAATCGGGTGCACACGACACGATGCTCATCGCACTGATCAGGCCAGCCCCCGTGGGGGAGATTATTACGCCCGAGCCGCCCCAGGTCCCGGCGCCGACGGTGAAGCCGGTCGCGCCGCCTGTGGCGGCACCCCCGCCTCGAGCACAACCGCCGTTGCCCGCACCACGACAGCCGGTGGCACCCGCACCACAACCCGAGGCACCCGCACCCGAGCCCGAAGCACCCGCACCACAACCCGAGGCACCCGCACCCGAGCCCGAAGCACCCGCACCGCCCCCACCAAAGCAGGAAACACCGCCACCACAATCGGAGACGCCCCCTTCCCCGCCTCCGTCGCGAGGCCATGTCCAGCTCGCACCGTAAGGCAAGAACTGGGAGCTTCAGGGATCCCGGGCCTGGGCAGTAACGACTTTCGCGGCGTCAGCCCAGGTGTGCCTGAAGCAGCCAGGCCGGTACCGACTTGCGCCCATTGCCTTCGTCGCGAAGGTCGGCAACCGGGAAGTTGATCGGGCTGCCGTCGGGAACGTTGGCGTGAATGCGTGCGGGCCGTATCTCATCGATGACCCAGTACTGCGACACGACATCGCGCAACTCGTCTTCGGTGACCGCGTTGGGCGGGCCTTCGGGCATGCCCGCGTGGTCGAAGACCAGCACGAAGTAGGAGGCACCGGGCGCGGCAGCGCGAACGATTGACCGCTGGTAGCCGTCACGCAACTCGACGGGCATCGAATGAAACAGCGTGCTGTCGACGATCGTGTCGAACCGCCCTTCGGAACCGGTCGGCCAGCTGGTGAAGTCAGTGATGTCGGCCACCGCGAACGAGGCATTGCTCAATCCATGGCTGGCCGCCTCGGCCTTGGCCAACTCGATGGCAGTGGGCGAGGCATCGAGCCCGACGGTGTTGTACCCCAGCGCCGCCAGGCGCAGCGACAGCGCCGCCTCGCCGCAGCCGGCATCGAGCACATCACCCTTGATTTTGCCCTGGTCAATAAGGGCCGAGATCTCCGGCTGCGGCTCGCCGAGACTCCATGGCGGTCGGGCGCCTTCCCCGAACTGGGGAGCTTCGCCGCGGTACGCCGGATCGAAATCGAAATCGAACTTCTGCGTTTCAGTCATACTCCGATATATATCAATTAGCCTGATATATGTCAACATGATTGATATGAGCACTGCCCAAGATGCGCCACTTGGATACCTGCTGCATCAGGTGATGGCCACGCTGCGACCGGAGGTGGCCGCAGTGCTGAGTCCGTTAGGTCTGACCCTGCCCGAATTCGTCTGCATGCGAATGCTTTCCATGAGTCCCGGGATGTCCAGCGCCGAACTCTCCCGGGAAGGCAACGTCTCGCCGCAGGCGATGAACACGGTGTTACACCGGCTGGAAAACGCACAGGTGGTGACCAGGCCCGCGTCGGTGCCGTCCGGTCGCGCGTTGCCCGCCACGCTCACCGGATCAGGCCGGGCGCTGTTGAAGCATGCCGAGGCTGCCGTCCGGCAGGCCGACGCCCGTGTCCTCGACAAGCTGTCGGCAGCCGAGCAGCGGGAGTTCAAACGGATGTTGGCAGCGCTGGGGACCGACTAGCCTGCATCGTCACCGCTAGTCCTGATGGTCCGGCTCCTCAGCAGGCCGTTCCGGCCTGCATCGTTACCGGACGTCTTGAATACGGGCCCACGGCCGGGCCTCTTCGAGTTCGTAGGCCAGCTCCAGCAGCCGGACTTCGGCTCCGGTGGGTGCGGATAACATCATGCCGACGGGCAATCCGTTGGCGGATTCGGCCAGTGGCAGCGAGATCGCGGGCTCCCCGGTCACGTTCTGCAGCGGCGTGAACGCGACCCAATCTTGCAGCCGGTCGATGATCTGCTGGTAGTCGGCGGTCGGGTCGAGGTAACCAATCGGCGGCGTCTCGTGCGCCAGCGTCGGGGTCAGCGCCACGTCATAGGTTCGGGCGAAGCGCGCGGTGTGGCGATGAGCACCGCGCAGACGCACGAGCGCCAGGGGTAGCCGGTGCAGGTTGCGGCGGGCCAGCCGATCCAACCCCAGGGTCAGGTTGTCCAATCGGGTGCGGTCGAAGCCGACCGCGCGCCGGCTGAACTGGATCTGGCCCAGCGCGAGCAGCCCCCAGTACAGCAAGAAGTCGGCGGCGAAGCTGCTCGGCACCGGCGGCTTTTCGACGTGGTCGACGCGGTGGCCGAGCTCTTCGAGCAGCCCGGCGGTTTTCAGCGTCAGCTCACGCATTTCGGCGCTGCATTCACGCAGCAGCGAGCGGGTGATGACGGCGATCCTCAGCCGCGACTTGCCGGGGCGCGTCACGTCCCCGATCGGCGGCAGCTTCGGTGGGCGCCAGATGCGTTCGGCTTCACGGTAAAAGGCCGCCGTATCGCGCACCGATCGGGTGACCACCCCGTTGGCGACCAGGCGAATCGGCATCCGGCTGACTTCCTTGTCCAGCGGCAACCGGCCGCGGGACGGCTTCAAACCGACAAGTCCGTTGCAGGCGGCGGGAATTCGGATCGAGCCACCGCCGTCGTTGGCGTGGGCGATCGGGACCACACCGGCGGCGACAAATGCAGCGGAGCCCGACGACGATGCGCCCGCGGTGTGATCGGTGTCCCACGGATTGCGTACCGGTCCGATTCGCGGGTGTTCGGCTGAGGCGCTGAATCCATACTCCGACATCTGCGTTTTGCCCAGCGACGTCATCCCGGTGCCGAGGTAGAGCCGCGCGAATTCGCCGTCTTCGTCGGCCGGCCGCGCGGGCCACGCGTCGGTGCCCCGCATCGTCGGCAGCCCAGCGACGTCGACGTTGTCCTTGACGAATGTCGGTACACCACTGAGGAAGCCACCGTTGGGCGGCGCTGACGCCTCGACGCGGGCTTGATCGAATGCCTTATACGCCAAGCCGTTCAGGGCGGTGTTGACCGCTTCAGTGCGCGCGATCGCGGCTTCGACAACCTCGGCCCGGCCTACCCGACCGGATTGGATGGCATCGACCAGGCCGACCGTGTCCAAATCGCCCAGGGCGTCATCTTGGAATGAGCCGCCGAACGCGTGTACGTGTCGCATCTGCGCTGATGCTACTGCTGGCCGACCTCGAACCGGACGAAGCGCGTGACGGTAACACCGGCCTCGTCGAGCAGCGCCTTGACGGTCTTCTTGTTGTCGGACACCGATGGCTGCTCAAGCAACACGACGTCTTTGAAGAAACCGTTCAGCCGGCCCTCGACGATCTTGGGCAGCGCCTGTTCGGGTTTGCCCTCGGCACGCGAGGTCTCCTCGGCGATGCGCCGTTCGCTGGCCACCACGTCGTCGGGCACGTCGTCGCGGCTCAGGTAACGAGCCTTGAGCGCGGCGATCTGCAGCGCGACGGCATGCGCAGCAGCGGTGGCCCCAGTTCCTGAGCCGGCTGTACTCCACCAGCACACCGACCGCCGGCGGCAGATCGGCCGAACGCTTGTGCAAGTAGGTTTCGACGGTGCCGTCGAGAAACGCGACCCGGCGCAGCTCGAGCTTCTCGCCGATCTTGGCCGACAGCTCGGCGATTGCCTGTTCGACAGTTTTGTCACCCGCGGTGGCCGCTTTGAGCGCGTCGACGTCAGCCGCCTTGGCCGCCGCGGCGGCACTGACCACCTCGTCGGCGAGCTTTTGGAACTCCGCATTCTTGGCGACGAAGTCGGTCTCGCAGTTCAGCTCGATCAGCGCGCCGCCCTTGGCCGCGACCAATCCCTCGGCAGTGGCGCGCTCGGCGCGCTTGCCGACATCTTTGGCGCCCTTGATTCGCAGCGCCTCGACGGCCTTGTCGAAGTCGCCGTCGGTCTCGGCCAGTGCGTTCTTGCAGTCCAACATTCCGGCGCCGGTCAGCTCGCGAAGTCGCTTGACGTCGGCAGCGGTGTAGTTCGCCATATCAGCCTTCCGTAGAGGTTGATTCAGTTGGGGTTTCGGCGGGAGGAGCTTCGGCTGACGCTGCTGCCGTTGCCGAGGCCAGCAGTTCCTGCTCCCACTCGGCCAGCGGCTCGGCGGACTCTGCCTCGGGCTTGCCGTCGCCGCGGCCGAGTCCGGCACGCGCTTGCAGGCCCTCGGCTACCGCCGAGGCGATCACCTTGGTCAGTAGGGCCGCCGAGCGGATCGCGTCGTCATTGCCCGGGATCGGGTAGTCGACCAGGTCGGGGTCGCAGTTGGTGTCGAGGATCGCGATCACCGGGATACCGAGTTTGCGAGCCTCGCCGACCGCGATGTGCTCCTTGTTGGTGTCGACAACCCAGACCGCCGATGGCACCTTTGCCATGTCGCGGATACCGCCCAGGCTGCGCTCCAGCTTGTTCTTTTCCCGGGTCAGACCCAGGATTTCCTTCTTGGTGCGGCCCTCAAAGCCCCCGGTCTGCTCCATCGCCTCGAGTTCTTTGAGCCGCTGCAGCCGCTTGTGCACGGTGGAGAAGTTGGTCAGCATGCCGCCCAGCCAGCGCTGGTTGACATACGGCATCCCGACGCGAGTGGCCTCGGCGGCGATGGACTCCTGGGCCTGCTTCTTGGTACCGACGAACAACACCGAACCGCCGTGGGCGACGGTCTCTTTGACGAATTCGTACGCCTTGTCGATGAACGTCAGCGTCTGCTGTAGATCGATGATGTAGATGCCGTTGCGGTCGGTGAAAATGAACCGCTTCATCTTGGGATTCCAGCGACGGGTCTGGTGCCCGAAGTGGGTGCCGCTGTCGAGCAGCTGCTTCATGGTTACTACGGCCATGCTTATGCCTTTGTGTGTCGGTTGTCGCCCAGCGTCGGTTGAAGCCGGGCCCTGGCGACTGCTGCGATGCCGGACCCTGTTACGGGACCGCCCGGCATGCGGTGCGAACTCCTTGTGGAACGGGAGACGCGGTGCAGACGCGCGAAGTCAGTCCGTTGATACGGGCTGCGGCAAGGAGTTTACACGGTCTCAGCAGGTGCTTTGTCCACAGTGCTGGCTGGCCGGGTTGACGGTGCCGCGGTGAACTGGGGATATGCGATGGCTGCCGCTGATCTTGGCTGTGGCGCTGAGTTGGGGGTGCCCGGCCCGCGGTGACGATCCCCGGCTGGACTGGCCGCTGCGGCCGCACCCGGCGGTGCTGCGAACCTTCGACGCCCCGGCGCCGGACTGGAACCGCGGTCACCGCGGTGTCGACCTGGCGGGCAGGCCGGGCCAGCCGGTGTACGCCGCGGGCGCGGGCACCGTCGTGTACGCCGGGATGCTCGCCGGGCGGCAGCTGGTGTCGTTGGCCCATCCGGGTGGATTGCACACCAGCTACGAGCCGGTGCAGGCCAGCGTGCGGGTCGGGCAGCTGGTGGCCGCCGGGGCGGTGATCGGCGAACTGCTGCCCGGGCATCCGGGTTGTCCGGTTGCGGCGTGTTTGCACTGGGGAGCGATGTGGGGCCCGGCCGCCCGCGCCGACTATGTCGATCCGCTGGGGTTGCTGTCGTCGACGCCCATCCGGCTCAAGCCGCTGCACGGGTGAGCAACGCTGGTATCAACCGCCACACCAGTCTCTGGCTCGCCGGACAGCCTTTTTGCCCACCTTCGAGCGATTTCGGGACGGGTGCGACACCTGTTGATAGAGCGCCGTCGCACCGCTCAAGCCCGCGGGTGGGCCCGATCGTGCACCGCGCGCAATCGGGCAACCGTGACATGGGTGTAGAGCTGAGTGGTGGCCAGGCTGGAATGACCGAGCAATTCCTGCACGACGCGTAGGTCGGCCCCACCCTCGAGCAGGTGAGTGGCGGCGCTGTGCCGCAACCCGTGCGGCCCCATATCGGGTGCGCCGTCGACTGCGGCGACGGTCTGGTGCACGACGGTGCGGGCCTGGCGCACGTCGAGTCGCCGGCCCCGAGCGCCCAGCAGCAGCGCCGGCCCGGACTCCGCGGTGGCCAGCGCGGGACGCCCGTCGGCCAGCCAAGCGCTCAACGCATCGGCGGCCGGCTCCCCGAACGGCGCCGAGCGCTGCTTGTCGCCCTTGCCGAGCACGCGCAGCAACCGATGCCCGGTGTCGACGTCGTCGATGTCCAGGCCGCACAGCTCGCTGACCCGGATCCCGGTGGCGTACAGCAACTCGACGATCAACCGATCCCGCAGTGCCAGCGGATCACCTTGCTGGCAACCGGATTTCGCGGCCGCCATGGCGGCGAGGGCCTGGTCTTGGCGCAATACCGACGGTAGGGTGCGACGCGTCTTCGGCACTTGCAGCCGAGCAGCGGGATCATCGGTGAGCAGCCCCTGCCGCACCGCCCAGGCGGTGAACGTCTTCACCGCTGAGGTGCGGCGCGCCAACGTGGTGCGGGCAGCACCAGCGCCGGCCCCGGCGGCCAGCCACGACCGCAACACCGGCAGGCTCAGCGCGCGCAGCCCGGTCCCGGGTGCGCGTTCGTCCAGGAAGGCGAACAACGACCGCAGATCGCCCAGGTACGCGCGACGGGTGTGCGCCGAACGAAGGCGTTGCAGCGCCAAAAAGTCGTCGAACTCGTCGAGGATCGCCTCCACTACCCCACGGTCGCAGAGACCGGCGGTCTGGCTCAGCTGACGCGCCGCAACGTGTCGGGAGTGAGATCAGCCAGTGATGGATATCCGTCGACGGCCATGGTCAGGTCGGCTTCGGCCAGCAGTGTGCGCAGCACGTGCACAATGCCGTCGACCCCGCCCAGCGCCAGGCCGTACGCGTAGGGCCGCCCGATGCCCACCGCGGTGGCACCGAGCGCGAGGGCTTTGACGATGTCGGCGCCGCTGCGGATCCCCGAGTCGAACAGCACCGGCAGCCCGTCGACGGCCTCGACCACATCCGGCAGGCAGTCCAGCGCGGGCAAGCCGCCGTTGGCCTGCCGGCCGCCGTGGTTGGAGCAGTAGATGCCGTCGACACCGCCGTCCTTGGCGCGCCGCGCATCGTCTGGGTGGCAGATGCCCTTGACGATTAGCGGCAGCTTGGTCAGCGAGCGCAGCCACGGAAGGTCGTCCCAGGTCAGTGGGTTGCCGAAGACCTGGATCCACCGCAGGACGACGCCCTGCGGGTTCTCTTCGGGTGGCTGCGACAGGCTCGCCCGGAACACCGGGTCGCTGGAGTAGTTGCTCAGGCAGTGCCCGCGTAGCTGGGGGAAGTTCGACACGCCCAGGTCGCGCGGACGCCAGCCCGTTACCCAGGTGTCGAGGGTGACGACGATGCCCTTGAAGCCGGCCGCCTCGGCGCGGTGCACCAGGCTGGCGGCCAGATCGCGGTCGGTCGGGGTGTACAGCTGGAAGAATCCCGGGGTCTCGCCGAACTCGGCCGCGACGTCTTCCATGGGGTCGACGGTCAGCGTCGAGGCGACCATGGGAACGCCGGTGCGGGCGGCCGCGCGGGCGGTGGCCAGATCGCCGTGACCGTCCTGGGCACACAATCCGATGACCCCGATGGGCGCCATGAACACCGGTGTGGGCAGCCTCATCCCGAACAATTCCACCGACGGGTCACGTTCCTTGGCGCCGACGAACATCCGCGGGATCAGTCCCCAGCCCTCGAAGGCCTCGCAGTTGGCCCGCTGGGTCCGCTCATCCCCGGCCCCGCCCGCGACGTACGACCACACCGACGGCGGCAGTGCCTTTGCGGCCTTGGCTTCCCATTCCGCGAACACCATCGGCAGCGACGGCGCCACTCCAGTCAAGCCCTGAAAATAGATCTCGTTTTGATAGTCGCCGAATGCCATGCGATGAGCATGCCAGTCGGGGTTCAGGCTGACGAGCCTCTAGTCAGCGCCGGCCTCAGCCTCAGCCAGTTCCCTCTTCCACTGACGGAACGTCTCTTCGGTGCGACCGCGCCGCCAGTAACCGGAGATCGACGCCCACTTCGCATCGACTGCACGGTCTTTGCGGATATACGGCCGAAGGTTGTGCATCACCGCCTGCGCTTCGCCGTGGACGAAGGCATGCACCTGCCCGGGAAGCCACGCAGCGGTCTTGACCGCCTCGATCAACGGCGCGTGGTCGCCGGCTCGGTCCTCGCCGATCAGGTCGGCTCGTCCGCCGCGGTAAATCCAGTTGATCTGAACACCGTCCGGAGCGAACAGCGGGATCTCGTCCTCGGGTTCGGCAATCTCGATGAAGACCTTGCCAATTGCGTTGGTGGGCAACGCTTCCAGCGCAACGCTGATAGCCGGAAGGGCGGTCTCGTCGCCGGCCAGCAAGTGCCAGTCGGCTGCTGGATCCGGCGAGTAGGCGCCGGCGGGCCCCATCAGGAACGCCGGCTGGCCAGGCGCGGCCGTTGCGGCCCATTGTCCGGCCGCACCGTGCTCACCGTGCACGACGACGTCGATGGCGATCTCGCGGGCGACCGGGTCGGCGCGGCGCACGGTCAGCGTCCGAATTACTGGCTGCTTGGCGGCGGGCAGCTCGGCGAAACTGTCCAGCGTCAGCGGCCGGGGCAAGCCGGCCATATCGATGTCGTCGTCGACGAATACCAGCTTGACGTAGGAGTCGGTGAACTCGCTGGGCCTGAAGGTGTCAAACCCGCTGCCGCCGAGCACAACCCGGACCATGTGCGACGTGACGTTTACGCTGCGCACCACTTCGAAGGTGTGCACTGGTCGACCGGCCACGTAGTTCCCTCCCCTTTACAGCGGACCCCGTCGACTATACGAGCCGCCGCCATCACGGCGGGGGGCTCGGTTTCCGGACGATCCGCCAGCGGCCGTCGTGTCGCTCGGCCAGGCCGGCGATCTCCAGCATTGCCAGCGGCGCCAGGATACGCGCGGGCTGCAACGCGGCGGCGACGGCGATCTCGTCGACCGTGGCGGCCCCGCGCCCTGGTAGCGCCTCATAAACCTGCCGCTCGGCGTCGCTGAGCCCGTCCAGCGCCGTTGCGGGGCGGGGCTGCTCGGGCGCCAGCTCACCGACGTGGCCCACCAGCTCGACGATGTCCTCGGCGCGGGTGACAACCTCGGCGCCGGCGCGCAGCAGGACATGGCACCCCGTCGACGCCGACGAGGTCACCGGCCCGGGTACCGCGCCGACCACCCTGCCCAGCGCACGCGCCCACGCGGCGGTGTTGGCCGCGCCGCTGCGCAAACCGGCCTCCACGATCACCGCCGCTCCGGCAAGTGCGGCCACCAAACGGTTGCGGGTCAGGAACCGGTGCCGGGCCGGTCGCACCCCCGGCGGGTATTCGGTGACCAGCAAGCCGCTGCTGCCGATACGATGCAGCAGCCCCGAATGCCCAGCGGGATAAGGGATGTCAAGCCCCCCGGCCAAGACCGCGGCGGTGATGCCCTCGACTGCCAGCGCGGCGCGGTGGGCCGCGCCGTCGATGCCGTAAGCGCCGCCGGAGACCACCGCGACGTCCTGCTCGGCCAGCCCGGCGGCCAGATCCGCAGCCACCTGCTCGCCATAGCTGGTCGCCGCCCGCGTTCCGACTACGGCGGCCGCCCGGTATGCCGTCTCGTCGAGCCGTGCCGGCCCCATCGCCCACAACACCAGCGGTGGTCTGCCCTGTGGCTTCGCGGCGACGGTGTCGCCGCCGAACGCGGCGAACGCCAGTATCGGCCACTCGTCGTCGTCGGGCGTGATCAGCCGCCCGCCGCGGCGAGCGAGCAAGTCGAGATCGTCTGCAGCCTTGTCGATTTCGCGTCTTGCCTCGGTGTGTCGGGCTAGGACGTCGTCGACTTGACCCCGCCGCACTCGTTCGGCCGCGTCGACCGGCCCCACCCGATCCACCAGGGCGGCCAATTCCGCGCAGGGCGGTTCGACCACCCGGGACAGGTAGGCCCATGCTCGCAACGTCGGGTCGGTCATCGTGACGCCCCCGGTTGGCGAAAGCTCAATGCGACGGCCACCTCGTCGCGCCCGGGTGAACCGCGGCCCGCCAGATCGGACAATGTCCACGCAACTCGCAGTGTTCGGTCGACGCCCCGGATGCTCAGCAGACCGCGCTCCAGCGCACTGCGCAGCGGCTGCATCGCCGCACTGCCAAGCCGGAAACGGCGCCGCAGCAGCGTTCCGCTGACCTCGGCATTGGTGCGAAATCCGTGTGGGCGCCAACGCTCGGTTGCCGCATCGCGGGCCAGCGCCACCCTGCCCCGGACCTGGGCCGTCGATTCGGCGTCGGTGGTCGCGAAGGCGCTCATCCGCACCGGATGCATTTCGACTCGCAAGTCGACGCGGTCCAGCAGCGGCCCCGATAACCGGCCGAGATAGCGTCGTTTGACCGCCGCCGCGCAGATGCAGTCGCGCGGATCGGCCGGGGCACACGGACAAGGGTTGGCGGCCAGAACCAATTGAAAGCGGGCGGGATAACACGCCACCCCGTCGCGGCGAGCAAGGCGAATCTCGCCGTCCTCCAACGGCGTTCGCAACGCCTCCATTACATTGACGCTGACCTCCGCGCACTCGTCGAGGAAGAGCACCCCGCGGTGTGCCCGGCTGACGGCGCCCGGCCGCGCCATTCCCGATCCACCACCGACCAGGGCGGCGACGCTGGAACTGTGATGCGGCGCGACGAACGGCGGCCGGGTGATCAGCGGCGTGGCATCCGACAGCAGGCCGGCCACCGAATGAATGGCGGTGACCTCCAGCGACTCGCTGTCTGACAGCGATGGAAGAAGCCCCGGAAGACGTTGTGCCAGCATCGTTTTGCCCACACCCGGCGGGCCGGTGAGCATCAGGTGATGCGCCCCGGCAGCGGCCACCTCGACGGCGAAGCGGGCCTGAGTCTGCCCCACGACGTCGGCGAGATCCGCCGACGGCTCGGCTTCCGGAACGACCCCGCTGATCCGCTCGTCTAACTGCGCCGACCCGCTGAGCCAGCCCTGCAGTTGCGCCAAGGTCCGCACGCCCCAGATCTCGATGCCGTCGACCAGGCTGGCTTCCGGGAGGTTCTCCACCGGAACCACCACGGCTTTCCAGCCCTCACCCTTGGCCGCCAGCACTGCCGGCAGCACCCCGCGCACCGGCCGAACCCGTCCGTCGAGAGCCAACTCACCAAGCACCACAACGGCTTCCAGCTGCCGCCACGGCATCTTGCGCTGCGCCGACAACACTGCGGCCGCTAGCGCGAGATCGTATACCGAGCCCATCTTCGGCAGCGTCGCCGGCGAAAGCGCCAGCGTGAGGCGAGACATCGGCCAGCGGTTGTTGCAGTTGGTGATCGCCGCCCGGACCCGGTCTCGCGATTCCTGCAGCGCGGCGTCGGGCAGACCTACCAGGTGCACACCTGGCAGGCCCGAGGTGATATCGGCTTCGATCTCGACGATCGCGCCGTCCAGTCCCAGCACCGCGACGGAAAACGCGCGACCCAGCGCCATCAGCCGATCCCCTGCAGGTGACTGATTTCCGGAGTACGACGCCGGCCGATGCGCACGCCGATCACATCGATGCGGACGGCGGCCCAACCTTGCTCCTGAGTGGCCAGCCACATCGCGGCCAGCCGACGTAGCCGGCGCGCCTTCTGCTCGGTCACCGCTTGCGCGACACCCCCGAAACCGTCGCCCGTTCGGGTTTTAACCTCGACGAACACCAAAGTATTCGTTGTCGGGTCGACAGCGATCACATCCAGCTCGCCGTACCGGCAGCGCCAATTGCGGGTCAAGATTCGCAGCCCCAGGCCGATCAGGTGGTCGGTGGCTAACTGCTCACCGAGCGCTCCGATTTCGGCCCGCGTCAACATCGTCATGCGGCCACACTGCGGCAGGTCGCCGACAGGCATGTGCACCACACCGCCGTCGCTGCGAGACGGTGGCCGGTTGTCCCCAGTTGCGCGTCAGTCCACAGGACGCGTCGTTGCCGGCGACCGTCGCGTCGTTCTAGTACCGGTGACGGGCCATCCGTGCTCCCCCACTGCCGTCGTCGCCGTCGCCGGCCAGCGCGGGCACCATTTCGCTTGTCACCAGACCTTGTTCACGAGTGATTTCGTCGACGATGTCAAAGGACGCGGCGATGTTGTTCGGGGTGTCGATGATGATGGTCACGACCGGCACATGCCGACTCAACGAGAACAGCTTGTCACCGTGCGGCGCGTGATCGCCGTGGAAGCCCCAGATTCCGCGCAGCACGGTCGCGCCGTGTGACGATTCGTGGTGCCGGAGCCGTTGGATCAGCGCACGGTGAACCGGCATCCCGTCGAAGCGGGCAGATTCCGAGGAGTAGACCATCAACTTCTGAAAGAGCGCCAAGCCATGCTCGTCGGTTCCCGGTAGCGCATGCGGTCGTTCCAACAGCTCGCCGTCGCGCTTGCACACCCGGACTCGTTCGACCGTGACGAGCGGGCGCTTCAGCAGCGCGCCCAGCTCCGGTAGCACCCGGCCGATCTGCTCGCCGTTGCCGACGGCGATGATCATCATCGGCACATCGGCGTTTCGGTCGAAGAACTGCGCGCGTTCCCGCTGTCCACGAACCGTGCCGTCGACGCCCAGGAAGACCGATGCGCCGGCGAGTTGACGCCGGTAAAGCAGATCGCAAATCGCAATATGAGCGGGCACGCCGTAGACCCGCTCCTTCCGTCCGACGTAAATCGTCAGCTTGGTGGCTTCGTGATATTCGTCCGACAGCTCGATGCTGTGGATGTCATCATCCAGCAAGCGGGCGCGCTCCAAGCTGATCAGGCCGCGCTTGTCCACGGCCAACACGGGTTCGAGCAGTCCCTCAATGACGGACTGGGTGTCCACCGCGATCACCGCGACGGGGGGATCCTCCGACAAGCTCAGGGACTGATCGGTTCTGAAGTGGCGCCCGGAGCCGAAGCCGGCGATCCCGCGCAGCACGATGCTGGTCGCGACGCGCCGCTGTTCATAAAGGCTCAGCATGGTTTCGGCCACGAAACGACCATCCACGCGCTGCCGCTCACCGAAGTACGCGCTGAGTTTGAGGCAAACTTCGTCCACGCCCACTCCCTCCATTGCGGCACAACAGCTTTCGACCTAAACAATTTCCCCGTCGAATGCATGGTTCGAGGTGATCTCGGGGTGATTTAGTCATACGCCGCTCCCGGGTTTCCATCGCCTGAGGCGCCGCGCGATCGCACGCGACTTCGTCAGTGTCGATCTAGTTCCCAGGGACCGTTGGCAGTCGCCGGCACTTCCGTCGACCGCAGGTGTGGCGAGCCCCACCGCCTGTCTTGCAGCCAGATTACTCAGCGGTGACATGGTCGGTCAATCGCCGCCAGCGCCGACTGCCGCGCAGTCGTCCCCTACGCTTGGGGGTCAGGCGACGTACCTGCGCCCGGGTGCGAACGCGCCGGAGGAGATCACTGTGGTCTTGGTTGTGAGATACGCGCGAAACTTGTTGTGCCGCAGTAATCGTCCGATTTTGGTCGCTCCTGATTTCGGAACGGTCCGGCAATGACCGCTATTGCCGATCGCGTCTTCCTGGCCCGTCACGGGCAGACGGCCCTCAACGCGCAGGGGCGACTGCGAGGACTCAGCGACCCGCCGTTGGACGAGGTCGGGATCGCCGAGGCCGAACGACTCGCCGCGGCGCTCGCGTCCAAACATCCGACCGCGGTGATCTGCAGTCCGCTGCAAAGAGCCGTCGCCACCGCACAGGCAATCGGTGCGGCCGGCGGTGCGCCGGTTACGGTCGACGTCCGACTCAACGATCGCGATTACGGGCCGATGACCGGCCGCTTACGTGACGAGGTCGAACGTGATTACGGCAGTGTCGATCTCGCTCCGGGCGTCGAGCCGCTCGACGCCCTGGCTGCGCGTGCTGGTCAAGCGTTCTTCGAAATTGTCGCCGACTACGGTCCGGGACCGCTTGTCATGGTGTCTCACGATGCGTTCAACCGCGCACTGCTCGGACAGCTCGACCCATTGCTCAGCGACGCCCCTCAGCGAACCGCGTGCTGGAATGAGCTGAGCCGGGTCGATGGTGTGTGGCGAGTGGACGCCTACGACCTGGTGGCCAACTAACTGCATTCGGTATTTGCCGCATTTACCCCGGCTGCGTTGCATCTGGCGTTAACCCGCCGTTAGCATCGCGTTCAGGCGATGAAGCTCGCCTTTAACCGCCGTATCGGCTGATGGCTTCTACCCGTGAGCGGGTCGTTGTCAGAGGACGGGGGGCCAATGAGTCAGGTTGCTCAGCTCGAATTCCCCGTTCGCCAGCGAAGCGATCACGCGGCGTGTTCAACGTATTCAGGTGATGAGGCGTGGTATCCACCCGCCATGTTCGACCGTATTTGACACCTATCGAGAGGAAAACCGATGTCATTCGTCACAACCCAACCGGAGGCACTGACCGCCGCGGCCGGCAACTTGGCCAGCATCGGCACCACGATGAGCGCGCAGAATGCCGCCGCCGCGGCGCCGACCACCGGCCTGGTACCCGCAGCGGCCGACGAGGTGTCCGCGCTGACGGCCACCCAATTCGCGGTCCACGCGCAGATGTACCAAGCGGTCAGCGCTCAAGCAGACGCGATTCATCAGTTATTCGTCAGCACGCTCGGAACGAGTGCGACGTCGTATGCGGCCACCGAAGCCGCTAACGCCATAGCGGCCGGTTAAGACGGGACACGGCAATGGATTTCGCGGTGTTACCACCGGAGGTCAACTCCGGTCGAATGTATGCCGGCCCCGGTTCGGGGCCGATGTTGGCAGCGGCTGCAGCTTGGGACGGGCTGGCGGCCGAGCTTCAATCCACGGCAGCGTCCTACGGGTCGGCGATCTCCGAACTGACCGGCGGGCCGTGGCTGGGCTCGTCGTCGGCCTCGATGGCGGCGGCGACCGCACCGTACGTGGAGTGGATGACCGGGGCCGCCGCGCAAGCTGAGCAAACCGCCACCCAGGCCAAAGCGGCAGCAGCGGCCTATGAGGCGGCGTTCGCGATGACGGTGCCGCCAGCGATGATCGCTGCCAACCGCACGCTTTTGATGGCGTTGATCGCAACCAATATCTTCGGCCAGAACACCGCGGCGATCGCGGCAACCGAAACCGACTATGCCGAGATGTGGGCCCAGGACGCCGCCGCAATGTACGGCTACGCCGGTTCGTCGGCGGCGGCATCGACGCTGACGCCGTTCACCTCACCGCCGCCGACCACCAATCCGGCTGGGGCGGGCAGCCAGGGAGCCGCGGTGGCGCAGTCGTCCACATCGGGCGGTTCGCAGCTGATGTCGGCGGTCCCCCAGGCGCTGCAGGGGCTGGCGTCGTCCGCAGCGACAGATCCGACATCGGCGAGCGCTCTGTCCGATCTGCTGACCCCGATCTCGGTCGCCCTGACGAGCCTGGCAATCCCGATAAGCACGACTTCTGTCGGCTCCTCGGCGACGAGCATCTCGGCAACGTTCACGGGGGTCGGGACCAACTTCCGCGGCTTTGAGATCAATGCCGACCGTGACTTCGCTCAGGGCAGGGGGCCGTACACGGGCTATGGGCCGGGCGCCGCCAAGCTGCCGGAATGGTTCTGGAGCGGCCAAGGCAGCGTCGCTGCACCGTCGAACGCGGCGCCTGCATCCGTGGGAGCAGGCCTGGGCCAGGCAAACACGGTCGGCAAGCTCTCAGTCCCATCGGCCTGGACCGTGGCGGCACCCGAAATACGCCCGGTCGCCTATACGCTGCCGATCACCGGCGCCGCGGCCGCCCCGGAGATCGCCGCGGGTAGTTCCGGCAATCTGTTCAGCAACATGGGCCTCGCCGGTGCGGCCGGCGGCGCTGTCGGCAGCACGGCTTCGGTAGGACGCGGCGGCGATCAGCGGATCAGGATGACACCGCGGGGGAATCCCAAGCCGCCGCAACGGCCGGCGAACGAGACGGTAACCGAGATCGCCGTCGAGTTGCGCGAGCTTGCCAGCCGCGCGCAATCGCTGCTGGCCAAGCTGGCCGACTCCGGGCTGATGAGCGCCGAGGAGGTCACCGAGCAGAAACGGCGCTTCACCTGGTGATGCGGGCAGGGCGCCGCCCCTCACTGCACGGGACGACGAAGTGCGCCGGAAGCGATGGCCGCCGCGACCATCCAGACGGCCGCATAGCCAAACGCCACCGCAGGCGAAGCGAACGTGTATAGCAACCCGGCGACGACGGTGGCCACCAGGTCACCGGTGGCCTGCACCGCTCCCAGAACTCCAAACCCGCTGCCGCGCAGCCGGTCCGGCAGCAGTTGCGCAACGACAGCCGATTCGGTGGGCTCGGCAAAACCGATGCCCGCTCCGGCCGCCGCGAATGCAAGCGCAACGACGAGCGCACGCCGTGTCATCACTCATTCCGCCGGCGGCGCTCACAGCCCCGAGACTTCCACAAGCGGGCGGTTCAGCCGCCCATTACGCTGAGTTGGCTGAAGCCACGGCACTGGGAGGGGCGGTTGTGATTCCGGCGGGCTACGTGGTCCTGCTGCTCTGCGGACCGTTGGCGGCGGTGGCGGCGGTGTGGGTGGCCGAGCGCGTCGGGGTCCCGTATCCGGTCCTGCTGGTGGGCCTTGGAGCGCTGTTCAGCTGGTTACCAGGTATCAGCGTGCCCGTGCTGTCGCCTCATGTCGTGTTCTACGTGTTTCTGCCCCCGTTGCTCTACTACGCGGCGTATTTCATTGCACCCGATGACCTTCGTGCCAATGCCAGGTCGATCGGCCTGCTGTCGGTGGGACTGGTGATAGTCACCATGGCCGCGGTCGCTGGAGTCTTGGTGGGTCTCGCGGGTGTGCCACTGGCGGTGGCCCTGGTGGCCGGAGCGGTTGTGGCGCCGACCGACGCGGTGGCGGCGACATCGGTGTTCAAGCGGCTGGATGTGCCGGAGCGACTCGCGACAATCGTTGAGGGAGAAGGCCTTACGAACGACGGCACCGCCTTGGTGCTCTACGCAGGCGCGGTGGGCGCGGCAACGGTCGGCGCAGTGCGACCCGGCCCGCTGGCGGTGACGCTGCTGGCCGCTCCGGCCGGCGGCGCTGCGCTGGGCCTGGCCATCGGCTGGGTGGCGGTGAAGGTGCGCCGACGAATCGAACAACCGTTGTTGGAGATCACCCTCTCGCTGGCGACGCCTTACCTCACCTATGTGCTCGCCGAGGCGGTCCATGTCTCGGGGGTTTTGGCCACCGTCGCCGCCGGGGTTTATGTCGGTTCGCACCTGAGCTCCATCTTCGCCCCGGGCGCGCGACTGCAAGCCTTCGCCTTTCTCGATGTTTTGGTGTTTCTGCTGAACGCAGTGCTGTTCACGCTGGTCGGCGCGGAACTTGTGCGTTCGGTGCACTGGGTGCCGGGGATGTCCGCGCTGCGAGTTGTGGCGGTGTTGCTGGCCGTGATCATCGTGGTGATCGCATTGCGGATGATATGGATGCTGTTCGGACCGGTCAGCGCAAAGCTGTTCGGGCGTGCCCGGGGCGAGCCCGTGTGGCGGGAACGTCTGGTCGTGGCGTGGGCGGGCATGCGCGGCGGCTTGTCGCTGGCAGCCGCGCTGGCGGTTCCGTTGCAGCTCGCCGACGGCTCACCGTTTCCCGACCGCGACTTGTTGATCATGGTGGCGGCTGCGGTGATCGTGGCGAGCCTGCTCGTGCAGGGCACCAGTCTGCCGTGGTTGCTGCGCCGGCTCGGGCTGCGGGCTGAGGATTTCGCAACCGAGGAGAACAAAGCCCGACTCAAGGCGGCCCGCGCCGCGTTGGAATGGCTGGACGACCATTCGGGCGCTGAAAGTGCCGACGAGGCAACCAAATCCGCACGTGCCCTGTACGAGGCCAAGGTGCGACACCTAGAGGTCAGCCCTCCTAGCGATGAGGAGTCCAACGAAGCCCGGGAGATGGAACAGTATCGGGCATTGCGACTGGAACTACTGGGAATCGAGCGGTCGGCGTTGCTGGCGTTGAGACGCGACGGCCGCATCAACGCGACAGTGTTGCGGACCATCGAACGAGACCTCGACCTCGAGGAGGCGCGGCTCAACGGTTCGTGAGCATCGCCGCGAGCTCGACCTAGCCCCCGTTGGCCACCCGCCGGGCCGCGGCAGCCCGCGAAATCCGAGACCCCACGTCATAGGACAGGATTTGCGCGGTCGCATCCGGGACCCGGCTGATCGCCCCGGCCATCCTGTCGGCGGTACGGTCATGTAACAGGCGGCCCACCAGTGCGGCATATGACCTACGCGGCAACAACACCGTCACCTTGATGCCCGGATTCTCCTTGATCTCCTGCAGGACCAATTCTTGCGCGGCGCGACTCAGGTGGCGGTCTGGGCACTCAACCATCCGCAGCGGAACCTGGTCCTCGAAGTGCTCCCATCGCTTCAGCAGGCGCGCGGCATGAGCCGTGTCGATCACGAAGTGCACCGCGGTCAACTTATCGGCGTGCAGCCCGGTCGCGTAATGCAGCGACTCCATCACCGCGAGGTCGAAGTGATCGACAAAGACAAATATTCGATGCCGCGGATGCCTGACCAAGTCCTGACGCTCTGTTAGCAACATCTCCAAAACGGAGTTTTCGGCACGGTACTGGCGGTTGAGCCGCATCAATCCGAACACCAGCAGCGGCATGACCACGACCACCAGCCAGGCTCCCTCGGTGAACTTGGCCACCGCGAAGATTCCCACCACGATCGTCGACAAGATCCCCGCGGACAGGTTGATCGCCAACTTGCGTCGCCAACCGGGCCCACGATGGATCAGCCAGTGTTTGGTCATGCCATAGCCGGCCATCGAGAATCCGGTGAACACACCCATCGCAAACAGCGGCACCACCGCGTCGACCGAGCCGCCGGTCACGATCACCAGTGTCACCGCCAGTGTAGTCAGCACGATGATGGCGTTGGAGAACACCAAACGATGACCACGTTTCATCATCGGCCGCGGCAGAAAGCTGTCCTCGGCAATGAAACTCGTCAGCGCGGGAAAACCGTTGAAGCTGGTATTCGCACCGAAGAACAAGATCGCCGCGCTGGCCGTCTGCAGCAGCAAGTACGTGATGTTGCCGATCACCCCGTTGCCGAAGACCGCCCGGCCAACCTCGGACAGCATCGACGGATACTCGGCGACAAACGGAGTGGCGTGGGTGGCATGCACCAGGTAGATGACACCAACCAACAAGAACCCGAGGACACAGGCCATTCGGGTGAGGACCCGACGCGCGTTGGGGCCTTGCGGCTGACGAAAGACATTGACCGCGTCGGTGATCGCCTCGACCCCGGTCAGCGAGGTGCCGCCGTTGGCGAACGCGCGCAACAATATAAGAACGGTGGCGCCCATAATCAGCCCGTTGCCCTGATGGACCGGCACCGCCCCGGCAATGTGCGCCGGATCGTATTGCGGTAAACCCCAGAAAATTTGACGAACCACACCGGTCACGATCATCACCGTGAGCATGACGATGAAAGCGTAGACCGGCACGGCGAATATCCGGCCCGCCTCCCGCATTCCGCGCAGGTTGGCGTAAGACATGAGCAGCAACGCGCCTACGGTGATTTCCAAGTGGTAGGGGCCCAATGCCGGTACCGCGGACACCACCGCAAACGTGCCCGACGCGCACTGCACCGCCACGGTCACCACATAATCGATCAACAGCGCGGCCGCCGAGATCTGCGCGATGCGCGGCCCGAAGTTGGCTCGAGCCACCACGTAGGAGCCACCCCGTTGGGTGTAGGCCATGACCACCTGCCGATACGACGCGGTCACCAACGCCAAAATCACCAAGATGACACCGGCGATCGGAAGGATCAGCAGGTACGCAGCCATCCCCGCCGCCGGCAGCAACTCGACCATAATCTGCTCGGGACCGTAGACCGTGGACGAGATTGCGTCCGGTGAAAGCGCCCCTAGCGCAACGGTATTCGACAAGCTCTCGTGTTCCAGGTGCTCGCTGATCAGTGGCTTCCCCAGAAAAAACCGCTTCCACGCATCGGCGAAAGTCGACGGGATGTTCTGGTCGTCAGCCAAATCTGTCGTGTCGTGCACTGTCATGTGTGTCCCGCCCCTTGAACGAGCCAAGTAGTTACGACCGTGTACATTAATGCCTCCGCGCGGGTGTGGCACTTCTTCGCGAAAGGCCAGGCCACCCGCTATTTTTACTCAGGGTTTTGCCAGGTAACTCTCACCGATACCGCGCCCGGTTTTGACGAACCCGCGACTATGCTGGGCTGCGCCCTGATCGTTGGCGTCGGTCAGTCAGCTGACGGGGCTCGCAGCCGGCGCTTCTTCGATGGATTCGAGGGCTTGAGCAGCACGCGTAGCTTCTGCCGCTCGGGCGGCTTGGGCTTGCGCGATCCGGGACCCTATGTCGTAAGCCACGATCTGCGCGCTCGCGCCCGGGATCCTGCTGATCACCCGGGCGATCTTGTCGGCGGTGCGGTCATGCAGCAGCCGGCCCAGCAGCGCCGAGTAGGTTCGGCGCGGCAACAGCACGGTCACCGTGGTGTCCGGGTGCTCCCGCTTGACCCACGAAACCAGGTCTTGGGCGGCCCGGCTCAAGTTGCGATCCAGGCACTGGACCATGCGCAGCTCGGTGACGTGCCCGAAATGCTGCCAATTCTCCTGCAGACGCGCGGCGCGATCCCCGTCCAGCACAAAGTGCACCGCGGTCAATTCGTCGGCATGCAGCCCCTGCGCGTAGCGCATCGCCTCGATCTCGGCCAGGTCGATGCTGTCGACAAACACGAAGACCCGATGCCGGTCGTGTTTGTCCAGATCGGGACGCTCGCCGAGCGACGTCTCCAACACGGACGCCTCGGCGCGATACTGCCGGTTGAGGCGCATCAACACCAGCACCAAAAATCGGGAAGACCACCACAACCAGCCAGGCGCCCTCGGTGAACTTCGCGATCGCGAAGATGCCCACCACACTCGTCGACAAGATGCCCGCGGAAAGGTTGATCACCAGCTTGTAGCGCCAGCCGGGCCCATGATGAGTCAGATGGTGTTTGGTCATCCCGTAGCCGGCCATCGAGAACGCGGTGAACACGCCCATCGCGAACATTGGCACGAGCGCGTTGACCGAGCCTCCGGTGGCGATCAAGAGCACCACCGCAAGCGTGGTCAGCAGGATGATGGCATTGGAAAACACCAGCCGATGACCGCGCTTCATCAGCGGGCGCGGCAGGAAGCGGTCCTCGGCAACGAAGTGAGTCAACGCCGGAAAACCGTTGAAGCTGGTATTGGCGCCGTTGTACAAGATCGCGGCGCTCGCCGCCTGCAGCAGAAAGAAGAAGACGTTGCCGATCAGTCCGTGGCCGAAGACCGCCCGGCCGATCTCGGAGAGCATCGACGGATATCCGGCGGAAAATGGAACGGAATGCGTGGCATAGCCAAGCCAGGCCACACCTGCCAACAACAGCCCGAGAATCGCAGCCATGATGGTCAGCACCCGTCGAGCGTTGGGCCCCTCGGGCTTGCGAAAAAGGTTGACAGTGTTGGAAATCGCCTCGACCCCAGTCAGCGAAGAGCCGCCGTTCGCGAACGCCCGCAGGATTATCAGAATCGTCGCGCCCATCACCAGGCCGCTGCCCTGGTGCACCGGCACTGCCCCATCGAGGTGCTGCGGATCGTATTGCGGCAGATTCCCGAAGATTTCACGAGCAACGCCGACCACGATCATCAGCGTGAGCATGCCGATAAACCAATACGTTGGCACCGCGAATGTCCGGCCTGCCTCCCGCAATCCGCGCAAGTTCGCGTAACAGAAGATGAGCACCGCAGCGACCGAGATTTCCAGGCTGTAGGGGCCCAGCGTTGGTATCGCGGACGCCACCGCCACGGTGCCGGCAGCGCACTGGATCGCCACGGTGACGACATAATCGATCAACAGCGCCGCAGCCGCGATCTGCGCCACCCGAGGTCCGAAGTTTTCCCTGGCCACAATGTACGAACCGCCGGCCCGGGTGTAGGTCATGACCACCTGCCGATACGACGCCGTCACCAGCACCAGAATCAGCAGGATCACGGCGACCAACGGCAGCAACAGCACAAACGCGGCCATCCCGGCGGCCGGCAGCAACTCGACCATGATCTGCTCGGGACCGTAAGCAGTCGACGAGATCGCATCCGGTGAAAGCGCGCCAAGCGCAACGGTATTCGACAACTTCTCGTGCTGAAGCTCATCGGTAATCATCGGCTTGCCGAGTAAAACGCGCTTCCACCCGTCGTAGAAAGACGGCGCGATGCGCTGCTCGTCAGCCAGTCCGGTCACGAGACATTCCTAACCGATCTTGGGGCTGGCCGCCGTCTTCCTTACGGGATCTTGACGCCCCCCAAACACCCCACGCACCGGCATCGGAACCGCATCCACGAGCGGAAACGCCGATCCGATGGCCAGCGCGGGAGCGGCCTGAAATGATGGACAACGTGGCAGACGAGCGGGAGAACGGCTCCGGGGCACCACCGGCTGCAGCAGACCCTGGCACGGTCTTTTCCGCGCTGGCCGAGATCATCTACCAGGGCTCGGACGCGAGCCAGATTTACGCGGCCATCTGTGTCGCCGCGACGCTGGTGGTCACCGGATGCGATCACGCGAGCCTGCTGGTGCGTCGCGATGGTCGCTACGTCACCGTCGGCGCGAGTGACCGCGTCGCGCAGCGAATCGACGACATGGAACGCACGGCCGGGGACGGACCGTGCGTCGACGCCATCGAGGAAGAGACACCGCAGATCGAAACCGACCTCACGACGCCGAACCAATGGCCTCAGCTGGCCGCCCGCCTGGTGGCCGAGACCCCTGTCAGAGGAGCGATGGGCTTTCGCATCCTGGTCGATAAGCGTAAAACCGGCGCGCTCAACCTGTTCAGCGACAAAGCAGGCGTCTTCGACCACGAGTCCGCAGGCCAGGCGATCGTGCTGGCATCGTTTGCCAGCGTGGCCATCAACGCCGTCGCTCAGGGCGAGGACGTCGCCACCTTGCGGCGCGGGCTGCTCAGCAACCGCGAAATCGGCAAGGCCGTGGGCATGCTGATGATGCTGAACGGCGTGAACGAGCACGAGGCCTTCGACATCCTGCGGCGGTACTCCCAGGATCTGAACATCAAGCTCGCCGATGTGGCGCGGTCAGTGATCGAGCACCGCGGCAATCCGGAATTCCGCGACGACCGGTCGTCGAGCGAGCGCTAGCCCCGGGCGGCTGCCTACTCGGGCAGGCGTAACTCGGGTTTCTCGACCTCTTCGATGTTGACGTCTTTGAAGGTGACCACCCGCACCTGCTTGACGAACCGGGCCGGCCGGTACATGTCCCACACCCACGCGTCAGACAGCCGCAGCTCGAAGTACACCTCGCCGTCCGCGTTGCGTGGCACCATCTCGACGCCGTTTGCCAGGTAGAACCGGCGCTCGGTTTCCACCACGTAGCTGAACTGCCCCACGATGTCCTTGTATTCGCGGTACAGCGAGAGCTCCATCTCGGTTTCGTACTTTTCGAGATCTTCGGCACTCATCTGCTCAGCCGTCCTTCTCCGGCCCATTCGGGCGAGTCGGGTTCCATCTTTCCCCACCCATTGTGAGTGTTTCGACCCGGTGGCCCGGACTCGGCTGGATTGCCGGGCCACTCCGGGCCCGCATCGTCGCCCGGCCAGCACTCCGCCACCAATCGGCTGCCCGACCCGGTTGCCACCCGCCGGACATTGATGAAGGAATACCGATGCTCGGGACACGGGCCCAGCTCGTTCAGCGCCGTAGAGTGCGCGAGGGTGCAGTAGCCCTTGTGCTCGGCGAACCCGTAGCCCGGATGGTCGGCGTCCATCGCCACCATCAACCGGTCCCGGCTGACCTTGGCCAGCACACTGGCGGCAGCGATACAGGCCGCCGCCGCGTCGCCACCGATCACCGGCAGCGACGGCACGGGCAGTCCGGGCACCCGAAAACCGTCGCTGAGCACGTAGCCGGGACGCACCGCTAACCCGGCCACCGCGCGACGCATGCCTTCGATGTTGGCCACGTGCACGCCGCGGCGGTCAACGTCGACCGACGGGATGAACACCACGTGGTATGCCAGCGCGTACCGGCAAATCAACGGGTACAGCTTCTCTCGCGCCTTCTCGGTGAGCCTCTTCGAATCATCAAGGGCAGCAAGGCTTTCCAGTCGACCGGGCCCCAGCACACAGGCCGCCACCACCAGCGGTCCGGCGCACGCGCCGCGGCCGACCTCGTCCACGCCGGCCACCGGTCCCAGACCGCTGCGATACAGCGCCGACTCCAGGGTGCGCAAGCCGGAGGATTTACGGATCACCGTCCGTGGCGGCCAAGTGGTGGCCATGCCTAATGATTCTGCTGCGGATTCACCGATCGCACAGCACCCCATCGTGACGGCGGCCACACAATGAACCTTGCCTTACCGATGACGTTGCCCACCGGCACGGTGCCCGCCATGGGATCACCCGTGCACAGCAACCCATCCATTGCGTCGGTGGGCGTGCTGGTGCAGTGTGCCCGGGAGTCCGCCGAATGAGTGCGGTTGTCCCCCATCACCCACAGCCGCCCCTGCGGGACGGTGACCGGCCCGAACTCAGGGCCCAGACATGGGTACACCGATGGATCGGCATTCATCGTGGCCGGGTCCAGGTACGGCTCCTGCAACCGTGCGCCGTTGACCGTCAGCCCGGTATTGCTCCGGCACTGCACGGTCTGTCCGCCCACCGCAATGACTCGCTTGACGAGGTCGTTCTCGTCAGGCGGAACGAAGCCGATGAACGACAACGAATTCTGCAGCCAGCGCACGGCGGTGTCGTGCGAGCGGATGGACTTGTAGCCCACGTTCCACGACGGCGGCCCCTTGAACACGATGACGTCACCGGGTTGCGGTGAGCCGAAACGAAAGGTGAGCTTGTCCACCATGATTCGGTCGCCGACGCAGCCCGCACACCCGTGCAGCGTGGGCTCCATGGACTCCGACGGGATGAGGTAGGGGCGTGCCACGAACGTCAACATGACGTAGTAGAGCACCAGCGCGATCGCTGCCAGGAGAACGGTTTCCCGCAGCGCCGCTCGCTTCTTGCCGGCGGGCTCGTCGTCGGCGTCGCCGGCACCCGATTCCGCGGTAGCCGGATGGCTCGTCGCAACGTCCGGCTCGGCCGGATCGGGGTTGGGCTGGCCCTCGGGCGACGAGTCCGTGGTTTCGGTCACTGCGTCAGCCTAGCCAGCACGATCTGCAGAGTCGCGGGCCGCCGCGCTGGGGGACGGCCGAAGCCGGCACAGCCATCAGGCCGCACCAGGTCAGCGCTTCTCTTTGATCTTGGCTTTCTTGCCGCGCAGCTCTCGCAGGTAGTAGAGCTTGGCGCGACGGACATCACCACGGGTCACGACCTCGATGTGGTCGATATTCGGCGAATGCACGGGGAAGGTCCGTTCGACGCCTACGCCGTAGCTCTCCTTGCGTACGGTGAAGGTCTCCCGGATCCCGCCGCCTTGCCGACGCAGCACAACGCCCTTGAAGACCTGGATGCGCTCTTTGGCGCCCTCGATGACCTTGACGTGCACATTGATCGTGTCGCCGGGGCTGAAGGCCGGGATGTCGTCGCGCAGCGACGCCTTGTCGACGAAGTCCAGCGTGTTCATGTCGGGGACACTTCCTTGCGGTCGCGGCTGCGGGCTGCTGCTCACGCTGTTGGCGCGTTGACAGTCAACCAAGCCGATGGATTCGGGCATCTGGGCGCGTCTCGCAGCAGGCGGGAGCGGACCGGCCGGCCGACAACCGCTGGAGACAACTGGTCAATTGTGCCAGATGGGGCCCAGGCAGCGAAATCGCCGCGAATCGCCGATCCTGCCTACCCCGCCCTGACGTGGGCGAATGGAAAATAGATGCCATGCGAGCGCGGGCGCTGGTGCTGCTGATCACCATGGCGGCGGAACTCACCGTGTCGGTTGCCGGCTTCGAAGCGAAGGTGTACGGCTCGCCCGCTGCTGCGTCGCACGCGCCCTACACGGCCGCACCGCCGCACGCGATCGTGCCGCCGGAGTCCCCGCAGGGAATGCACGGCGCCGCGTTCGACGGGTTGGCGGACCGCATCGAGCAGGCCACCGAAGAGGCCGGGGCCGACGGCGCCACCATCTCGGTTGCGGTCCTCGACCGGGCCAACCATCAACTGCTGTCCAACGGCAACGAGCAGCTCGTCGCCATCGCGTCGGTGGCCAAGCTGTTTATCGCCGATGATCTGCTGTCGCTGGAATCGGGCGGCTCAACGGATGACCACCGGCTGTCGACGGCAGACCGCGAGGCCCTGGACAGCATGCTGCGCTCCTCCGACGACGACGCGGCGGAGGCGTTCTGGGCAGAGCATGGCGGCGAGGCGATCATCACCGACGTCGCGGGCCGGTACGGGCTGACGTCCACCGCCCCGCCCAGCGACGGGCGATGGTGGAACACGATGAGCTCCACATCCGACTTGGTGCGCTACTACGACAAGCTGCTCAACGGGTCCGGCGGATTGTCTGGCGAGCGGGCGAAGATCATCGTCGACGACCTCGCCGGGTCCACGGCTACCGGAGCCGATGGCTACCCCCAGCGGTTCGGCATTCCCGATGGGCTGTACGCCGAACCCGTTGCCGTCAAGCAGGGGTGGATGTGCTGCATGGACGGCAGCAGCTGGATGCACCTGTCCACCGGCATCATCGGACCCGACCGGCGCTACGTCATGGTGATCGAGTCGCTGCAACCCTCCGATGACGCCACCGCGCGGGCGACGATCACCCAGGCGGTCAAGACGATGTTTCCGTCCGGGCGGATTTAAGACCGCGAGCGCTACTGCAACAGGTCCGGACGGCGTTCACGGGTGCGCTGTTCGGCGGCCTGCCGTCGCCAAGACTCGACGCGAGCGTGGTCGCCGGACAGCAGCACCTCCGGGACGTCCAGTCCGCGCCAGCTCGGCGGCCTAGTGTACGACGGCCCTTCCAGCAGACCGCAAGAATGCGAATCATCTTGGTGTGAAAGCGGATTGCCCAAAACGTTGGGCAACAGTCGCAGCACCGCCTCAATGATTACCAGGGCCGCCGATTCTCCTCCCGGCAACACGTAGTCTCCGATCGAGACCTCTTCTACTCGCATCCGGCCGGCGGCGTCGTCGATGACTCTCTGGTCGATCCCCTCATAGCGACCGCAGGCGAACACCAGATGGGGCTCGGCGCTCCACCGCTGCGCCGTCGCCTGGGTAAACAGCGTGCCCGCGGGTGTCGGGACAACGAGAAGCGTTTCCTGCGAACAGATCTCGTCCAGTGCTTCGCCCCAAACCGGCGCCCTCATCACCATCCCCGGGCCGCCGCCGTAAGGCGCGTCGTCCACCGAGTGGTGCACGTCGTGAGTCCACTTCCGCAAGTCGTGCACTTCGAGCGCGACGAGACCCGAGTCTATCGCCTTGCCCGGCAACGATTGTCGCAGCGGATCCAAGTACGACGGGAAGATCGTCACCACGTCAATCTTCATGTCTCCAACTCCAGCAGGCCCTCCGGGGGATCGATTTCGACGATCCCAGAGTCCAACGACACCGACGTGACGATCGCGCCCACGAACGGCACCAGCAACTCGCCGGCATCGGCTCGGTCGACCGCGAGCAGTTCGCCTGCGGCGGTGTGCAGGACCTCGGCGACGGTGCCGATATCGAGCCCGGCCGTCGTCCGCACCAGAAGGCCTTCCAGCTGGTGGTCGTAGTAGGTGTCGGGCTCCGCGATGGGCGGCAAGTCCTCGGAGTCGATGACGAACACGCTGCCCCGCAGCGCGTCCGCCGCAGTACGGTCGGCCACCCCCTCCAGCCGCAGCAGGAGGCGGCTCCCGTGCGGACGGACCGCCTCCACGACGTAGTTGCGCTCACGATGATCGGATGCCTTGGCGCGCAATGTCGTGCCTCGGGCAAACCGCGCCTCGGGGTCATCGGTGCGAATCTCGACGACGAGCTCGCCGGTCACGCCGTGCGCTTTCGCGACGCGCCCGACCGTCAGCTCCACAGGAGTTCCATGGGCGGGGCTCCGCTACTGGTCGGTGTCCACCACGTCGACTCGGATACCGCGACCACCGATTCCGGCGACCAGCGTGCGCAGGGCGGTCGCGGTGCGCCCGCCGCGACCGATCACTTTGCCGAGATCGTCGGGATGGACGTGTACTTCGACGGTCCTTCCACGCCTGCTGGTCACCAGGTCGACTCGGACATCGTCGGGGTTGTCGACAATGCCGCGCACCAGATGTTCGACGGCGTCGACGACGGTACTCATGCTCAGCTCTCGGTTGCCGGTTCGGCCTGCTCGCTGCCTTCGGCGGGCTCGGCTGCCTCGGCTTCGGCGGACGGCGCGGCGGCTGCCTCGGCTTCAGCGGCCTTTTCAGCGTCGTCGGCTTTCTCGGCCTTGTCCGACGCGGCGGCCTTCTTGGCCGGAGCTTTCTTCTTCTTCGGTGTCGCGGCCTCGGTGGCGGGAGCCCCGTCGGCGGCGGCGAGCGCGGCGTTGAACAATTCCAGCTTGGTCGGCTTGGGCGGGGCAACCTTCAATTTGCCCTCGGCGCCGGGCAGGCCCTTGAACTTCTGCCAGTCACCGGTGATCTTGAGCAGCTTGAGGACGGGCTCGGTGGGCTGAGCGCCTACCGACAGCCAGTACTGGGCACGCTCGGAGTCGATCTCGATCAGGCTGGGCTCTTGCTTCGGGTGATACCGGCCGATGATCTCGATTGCGCGACCGTCGCGGCGGGTCCGCGAGTCGGCGACGGCGATGCGGTACTGCGGATTGCGGATCTTGCCAAGCCGGCTGAGTTTGATCTTTACAGACATTGTTGAGCGACTTCTCCTGTGGGTGTCACGCTGCAATTCAGCGATTCGGGCGGGGTGCCAGGATCCGGTTTTGCCTCGCGTGTGTGCCACGCCGGGCTGGCCAAAAAAGGCACAGCCGCGGGGCGGACAGCCGCCCATTGTGCCAGAGCAAGGTCAGCCAGGGAAAATTCGCCTGTTCGGTCTCTGCCTTTAGAGAATTTTCTGGAAGCACTTGGTTTCCACCCGGCGGGTCATCCGCCAACCGTCGGGCGTGCGCAAGAACTCGTCGTCGTACCACAGCCCGCAGAACATCACCTGTTCCTTTTCGCCGCCAAGCACCATCGGGTTGAAGCAGATTGTCAGCGACGACGCGGTGTCCCCATCGATGCGCACCGAGAAATTGCCCAGCATGTGCGAATACATGGGGAAGTTCGGCAGCACCTCGGCCAGCCAGGCCTTCACCTCTGGATAGTGGCCTTCGATACCGCCGAGGGCCGTGTAATCGATATATGCGTCGGGCGTGAACACCACGTCGAGGTCGTCAAAGCGGCGCGAATCGATCGCAGTGGAGTAATCCACCACCAGCTGCTGGATTTCCAACCGGTCAGAGATTTCGGCCTGGCTCAACATGAGTGAATTGAACACCTCGGTCGCGTCGATGCGCGGCGCGGGCCGGTGAGCCGCCCGGCGACGATGCGGCTCGCGAAGCTACCCAGGAGAAGCCGGGCCGTTAGACTGAGCGGCCATGCGGACGCTCCTCGCCGCAGTCGCGGCTGTTCTCGCTCTCATGGGCTGCGCCACCCCGGCGCGGGCCGACGTCGGCGTGCAGCCCGTTGGCTCGGTACCCATCCCCGACGGCCCGGCGCAGACCTGGCTGGTCGCCGATCTCGATTCCGGCCAGGTGCTGGCCGAGCGGGACGAGAACGTGCAACATCCACCCGCGAGCACGATCAAAGTGCTGTTGGCGCTGGTCGCCCTGGACCAGCTCGGCCTGGATTCCACCGTGGTCGCCGACGAGGCCGACAGCCACGTCGAATGCAACTGCGTGGGCGTGAAAGCCGGCCGCACGTACACGGCGCGCCAACTGCTCGACGGACTGCTGCTGGTGTCGGGTAACGACGCCGCCAACACGCTGGCGCACATGCTGGGCGGTCCGGACGCCGCCGTCGCCAAGATGGACGCCAAAGCCGCGTCGCTGGGCGCCGTCAACACGCACGCATCGACCCCGTCCGGACTGGATGGGCCCGGCGGCTCGGGCTGGTCCACGGCGCACGACCTGGCCGTCATCTTCCGGGCAGCCATGGCCAATCCGGTGTTCGCCCAGATCACCGCCGAGCCGTCGGCTGTGGTTCCCGGGTCCCCAGGGACCGACGGCGATCACCCGATCACCAACCAGGACGAGCTGCTGCAGCGCTACCCGGGCGCGATCGGCGGTAAGACCGGCTTCACCGACGCGGCGCGCAAGACGTTCGTCGGCGCCGCTGCCCGCGGCAGCCGCCGCTTGGTGGTCGCGATGATGTACGGGCTGGTGCGCGAGGGCGGACCAACCTACTGGGATCAGGCCGGCAGCCTGCTGGACTGGGGTTTCGCCCTTAACCCGCAGTCGACGATCGGCGTTCTGTAGGCCGCTGACGACAGATGCCGCGTTTTGCTAGTCTTCCTATGCCGTTACACCCTATTCTGCAGTTGCCCAATACGAACTTTCACGGCATCGTGTCGACATGCGTCGACGTTGTCCATCGGTTGAGCCGTCAGCCATTGCCAACTATGTCTGCGTCTCGAGCAGCGCACACGCAGGTTCCCGCAAGGAGTGATGATCGATGATGGCCGAAAACCAACCCGCTGCATCTGGCTCACCACCCCAATCCGACAAGGACGACTTCAACGCCCACGAGTCGCTGGTCGATGGTCTGGTCGTGGTATCGGTCAGCGGTAGCGTCGACATGCTCACCGCCCCGGGTTTGGCCGAGTCCCTCGATTCCGCGCTTGCCAAAAAGCCCGACGGCCTGATTGTCGACCTGTCCAAAGTCGAGTTCCTGGGCTCGGCCGGGATCAGTGTGCTGATGAAAACCCGCGAGACCCTTGGCGACTCCACCCCGTTCTGTGTGGTTGCCGACGGGCCCGCCACGCACCGGCCGCTCACCTTGTTGGGGATCAACGAGATGATGTGCCTGTGTCGAACATTGGACGACGCGGTCAGCAAGCTCACCGACCGGTGAGCCGATCAGGCCGGTAGGCCAACTCCGCTCAGCAGCGACAACAACAGCTGAATCCGTCGCTGCTCGATGTCCGGTTGGGGTAACACCGCTCCCACCAACGCGGCTCCGTCGAAGGTATTGGTCAACAACGCCACCAGGACCGGGAAGCTTTCCTGCGGGAAGCTCTCGGCACCGGGCAACGCGCGCGCGGCGTCGCAGATCTTGGTGGCGTACTGCTCGAGGACGTGTTGCAAAGTGGCGTTGAGCTTTTCGTCGGTGCGGGCGGCGATCATCAGTTCGTACAGCACAGCGTTGGTGGGGCTGCTGGTGATGTCCCGCAGGATTGTCAGCGCCGCCTCGAGTGCCGACCGGTCGGACGGTATCGCGGCGACCTGCTTGCTGAACGAGTCGAGTTGACGCCGCAGCACCTCATACGCCGTGGCCGCCATGAAGTCGCCCATCGTGTCGAAGTGGCGGAACAGGGCTCCGACCGATACCCCGGCACGCTTGGTGATCACCGCCGCAGACGCCCGGGCGTATCCGACTTCGATGATCGTCGCGATGCTGGCTTCGAGCAGTCGCGCCACCGTCTCTTCGCGACGCTGCTGCTGGGTCGCCATCTCAGACCCGCGCACCCGAGACGGCCGGCTGTCGATGACCCGCAGCGGCCCGCAGATACCGGCCAGACTTCACCGTCTTTCCATAGCCGTCGCGGAATTGGCCGTCGCGGAACACGATTGCGCCGTTTACGCCGGTGGCCACCACGGCCGCGTCGTTGCGGTTGACCATGCGGCTCAGGCCGCCGTAGAACGGGACCGTCTCCTCGTGGTAAGCATCGACCGAATCGTCCAGGCCGGCCGGATCGATCACCACAAAGTCGGCGCGGTCGCCCTTGCACAGCGTGCCGGCGTCCAGGCCGAACCATTCGGCCACTTCGCCGGTCAGGCGATGCACCGCGCGCCCGAGGGTGAGGAACGGCTTGCCCTCCCGTTGGGCGTCCAGCGTGCGCTTGAGCAGCCGCAGCGAGAAGTTGTAGAAGGCCATGTTGCGCAAATGCGCCCCGGCGTCGGAGAAGCCCATGTGGATGGTCGGCTCGGCGGCCAACTTGTTGAGTTGCTTGGGCCGATGGTTGGCGACGACGGTGGTCCAGCGGACGTTGCGCTCGCCGTTCTCCACCAGGACATCGAGGAACGCGTCCAGTGGGTGTAGCCCTCGCTCGTCGGCGATCGCGCCAAAGCTCTTGCCGACCAACGACTTATCGGGGCATTCGACGATCACCGCGTCGTGGAAGTCGCGGTGCCACAACGACGGTCCGAGTTTGATGCGGTCGAACTGTTGGCGGAACTTGCGACGGTATTCCTTGTCGGCCAGTAGCGTGTTGCGCTCCAGCTGATCGCGCAGGTGCAACGCCGCGGTGCCCGCGCCGAACTCTTCGAAGACCGGCAAGTCGATTCCGTCGGAGTACAACTCGAACGGGACCGGCAGATGCTGGAAGCGCACCTGAGAGCCGAGCAGGAAGTTGAGCAACCGCGTGCCGAGCCCGAAGACATGCACGGCCAACGGCATCGACTTCGCGTCGGCAGACACCAGAAGGCTCATACGAACAGGCTTGCGGCGGCCGAACATTGGGCTGCTGGACAGGAAGAACAACAGGCCCGACTCGGCTTTGGCCACGTTGGGCGCGCTCTGCAGGATCCGGCCACGTCTGCGCAACACCTTGATCAGCTTGCGTCGTTCCCGCCACGTCGCGAAGGTGGACGGCAGCGCACGGGAGCGGAAGCGGTCGCCGTCGAGCTTGTCGATCGCCGCGTCCATTCCAGACATCCCGAGCATTCCGGCGTGGAGTGCCTCGTCGAGCAGCGACGCCATCTTGTCGAGTTCGGCGTCGGTGGGTCGCACGTGCTTGTTGGTGGCGCGATCAAGGCCGAGCACGGCGGTCCGCAGATCCGAATGACCCAGCAGCGAGCCCACATTCGGACCGAGTGGCAGGCTGTCGAGTTTCTCGATGTATTCCGCCGCCGTCGACCACGTCTTGTTGTCTTCCAGTGCGCCGTGGACGAACTTGCGCGGCACCGCCTCCACGCGGCTGAACAGATCAGCGGCGTCGTCGGCGCCGGCGTAGACCGTCGACAACGAGCACATGCCCAGCAGCACGGTGGTGACACCGTGGCGCACCGACTCTTGCAAGCCGGGATCCAGCAACACCTCGGCGTCGTAGTGGGTGTGCACGTCGACGAAGCCGGGGACGACCCACTTGCCTTTCGCGTCGATCACCTCGGGGCAACCGGTCTCGTCCAGGGGACCGGCTGAAACCTCGGTCACAACGCCGTCGCGGATGCCCAGTGTGCGGGTCAGCGGCGCGCTGCCGGTGCCGTCGAACCACAAGCCGTCGCGAATGATCACGTCGTAGGTCACTGTCTTCCTCCGCATCGTTGGGGTCGGAAAGAACCTAACATAGATAGTGAGTACTCGCAATCTTTCCTGCCCCGCTGTTACAGCCTCCCCCTACTCCGCGGACGCTGCGGCTGCGGACTCACCGCGCCGAGCAGCCCGGCCAGCTCGGCGACCGAAATCTCATCGAGGCGGTGCACGGCGTCGATGACCTCGGCGCGCAGCGCCGCGTCGGCGAACGGTTCGCCAAGCCAATGGAACTTCTGCACGACACGGTCCCACGACATCGGCCGCGTTAGTGATCCTTCGAAGTCGGATTGCTCGCGGTGCAGCTCCCGGCCGTCGTTCAAGGTGATGTGCACGCGAGCCGCCGTCCGTTCGGGGTAGGCCTTGGTCAGGTCGGCTGCGGCCTCGACATCGACGCGCGTCAGCAGGTCCTGGACGTCGTCGCGGCGCACGCGTTCGGTCTCGAGCTGCTCGGGGCCCACCTGACCCTCCAGCAATGCGACGCCCACGAGGTACTTGAGGTTGTAGTCCGCCTGCTCCTTGGTCGATGGGTGATCCTTGTTGCCGTAATGGCCACCGCCGGCGAAGTCGAACGCACCCTGGAAGACCTCGAGTCTCACCGCCGCGACGTCGGGACCGGTGATGCCGTGCTCGTCGCGAAGCGCCAATGTCGCGTCGATAATGACCTGCCCGTGAATCAGTGCGCAGTACTGCTTGAGGTAGGTCTGCTCGACCGCGGTTAGCGATCGATCAGATGTGCGTAAGTCGATCGGCTGGTCAAACAACCGCTCAAGTCCGTTGGGACCTTCGAAAAGCGCTCTGGGGCCGGTGATTCCACGGCCCGCGAGGATGGTGTTGTAGACCGCCCGCATCCCGGTGATGGCCGGCGAGATACCCTTCCACGTCGAAACAGGCTCCGCGTGCACCACGGCGAGTGACACGTTGTCGGCGGCGGACGCGGCGATGGCGTCGCCGGTCTGCGCGACGTCGAGCGCGAGTAGCTTGGCCGAGCCGGCAGCCGCCGACATGGCCAGCTGCAGCGCATGGTTGAGCCCGCGGCCCATAACGGGAACCGTTGCGCTGAAACGGGATTGAATCTCGTAGGCGACCCCTAGAGCGAGCAGAAAGTCCGCTCCGCGCGCATCGACGTGTTCGGCAACGGCGAAAACGGCACCGAAGTTGTCGGCCGGGTGGCACAGACCACCGGGCGTCAGATATGTGTCGAGCAGATCGGGGTAGCGCACCAGCACGGCGTTGAAGAAGGCCGCCTGATCGACCGATGCACGCCCACCTCCGACGAACGTCGCCGTCGGACGGCTGCTGAACTGTTCGGCGTGGGCGCGGATGGCGGGGATCAGTTCTCCGTCGAGGGCACCGAGCGCACAGGCGATGCTGTCCAGAATGTTTCGCTTCAGCGTCGGCAGAACGCGTCCGCTCAGATCAGACTGGTCGGCCCTGACCACGAACTCGGCCAGCTTGTCGACGGTGTATGTCGGGTCGTTGCGTGTCATGGCCGGTCCATTTCTCGGCTGGTGCCAAAAACTGTGGGTGCACAGAGGTTGTCATCGCTCGCCACTTCGATCCGCCGACGCATGTCAGCAGACATCTCCGGCATCTCAGCGAGAGGAAACCAACGAACGTCGATGCTTTCATCGTCCGCGGGGAAAGGTTCTCCGCCAACCCAGTCCATCCGGAACACGAGATCCAGGTATTGGGCATGATCGCCGTTGGCATGAACTATCGGGCGGGATACCTGCACCAAGGCTAGTCGTCTGGCAATCGCGTGGATGCCGGTCTCTTCCAACGCTTCTCGAACGGCACAATCCGCCGGGTTCTCACCCGGTTCGACAACGCCGGTAACCGCGGTCCATGCCTGGTTGTCGGAGCGCTGGACCAGAAGTATCTGCTGATCGCGGATGACCACTGCTGTCGCACCCGGCAACCACAGTGGCGCATGTCCGATGTGCCGACGAAGCTCGACGATGAATTCGGGGATCGGCATACTCACGTGTTTAACAGAGACTGCGATGAGCTGTCGTCCGCGGCGGCAAAACAGTTGTGACCTGCAGCGCAAGGTTTCGGCAAGGGCCATGTCAGATCGTTAGATCGACTCACGATCCGTCCTGGACGGCGTGGGGCGAATAGGAGCAAGAAAGGAATCGCCATGACACTGAAGAAAATCGTCGGCACTGGTGCAATCGCAGGCGCGCTTGGCTTTTCGGCGATCGGACTGGCAGGTGTCGCCAACGCCGCGCCGCCTCCACCGGCAGCTCCGGTCGTTTTCCAGCATGCGCCGTTGCCCGGCTGGGGCGGACCCGGCTGGCACGGCCCTGGTGGACCCGGTTGGGGTGGCCACGGTTGGGGTGACCCAGGCTGGGGCCGACCCGGTTGGGGCGGACCCGGCCTCGGCTGGCGTGGACCCGGCTTTGGCGGGCCTGGCTTTGGCGGCCCCGGCTGGCGCGGACCAGGTTGGGGCGGAATCGGCTTCGGCGGCCCGCCGTGCCTTCCGGGGCTCTGCATCTGAGCCTCGCCCGATAGCCCGCTGCAGTTCACCCAAGACGTTCGCCTTGCCGAATACATCGGCAAGGCGATTGTCGTCTACACAAGCGGTGCGTGATCAGCTCTGCGCGACCATCCGCCGCTGCCGGGTGCGCAACGCGTTCCGCCTTCCCGCGCTGACAATCTCCTTGAACGTCGCGATCAGCCGGTCCGGCCTATCTAGCAACGCCCGCGCCGCGGCCCGGGCAAACCTAGGCCCAGTAAACAGCTGCGACGGGCGGATGTCGTGGTTGAGCACACCGAAGAACATTTGCATGGCTTTGGGATCGTCAGCCACATCTCGCTTGATCCGCTTCGTCCACAGCGGCGCAGCACCGGATGCACCCATATCGCTTGCGAACCAATGCATTTCGTAGGCGTCGTCGTCGCGCCAATGCCACCAGCGCTGCATAGCCCCGTCAGGACTCGTGTTTCCCATTCCCTCCTCGATAGCAGGAGCCAACCGGGCAACCTGGCGGAAGGCGTCGCCGATGCCTTGCCCAGGCGTTGGATCCTTGAAGTGACCGGCGTCGCCGACCAGCACCCATCCGGGACCGGCGGACTCACGGAAGTACCCATGCCAGTTGGTTAATACCCGGATTGGACCTAACCGTCGTTTGTCTGCAACGACGTCAGAAAGTTCAGGCCATCCCCGTAGAGCGGCCATGAAGTTGGCGTCACGATTGGCATGGAACTCGGCTTGCTTCGCCATATCGATCCCGGTCGCTGCCATGTAGAGGTCACCGTCGGTCGGTGCGGCCAGGAACACCCGCGCGCCCCGTCGGCCAATCCGCACATGCCCTTCCCGGTCGGGCACATCCTGGAAATACGCCCAAGCAAACATCTTTCCCGCCGGTGCGGCGTGATACTCGCGAGCTCCGACTGACCTTACCCATAAACTAACGCTTATATTACGGCTGATGCCCGTTCCTATGACGGCTGCGCGATAGCGGCCTTCGATCCGGTTAGGCGTCGATCAGAACGTCTGACCGCGCAGGATCACCAGGTCGGGCCGATTCAGCGCAGCCGGACCCTGGCGCGGATCCTCGTTGTAGCACAACAGGTCTGCGGACGCGCCGTCGTCCAGTCCCGGCCGTCCCAGCCAACGACGGGCATCCCAGCACGCCGCGCCCAACGCGTCGCTCGCACTCATCCCGATGCCCTTGAGCGCCTGGACCTCGTCGGCGATCCGCCCGTGGGCGACCATGGTGCCGGCGTCGGTACCCGCATAAACCGGCACCCCGGCGTCGAGGGCTGCGGCCATCCGCGGATAGCAGTTGGCGTAGAGGTCGCGCATGTGCGCGGCATATTTCGGGTAGCGGGTCGCGGCATCGGCTATGCCGGGGAAGTTTTCGATGTTGATCAGGGTCGGCACCAAGGCGGTTCCGTGTTCGACCATCAACTCGATGGTGTCGTCGGTGAGCCCGGTGCCGTGTTCGATGCAATCGATCCCGGCGTTGATCAGTCCGGGCAGCGCGTCCTCGCCGAAGACATGGGCGGTGACCTTTGCCCCGTGGTCGTGCGCGACCTCGATCGCCGTCTTGAGAATGTCGTCGGACCACAGCGGGGCCAAATCGCCTGCGCCGCGGTCGATCCAGTCGCCGACCAACTTCACCCAGCCGTCCCCGCGGCGTGCCTGCTGGGCCACCAAGTCCGGCAGCTGCGACTCGTCTTCGAACTCGATCGCCAAGCCGGGGGAATACCGCTTGGGTTTAGCCAAATGCCGTCCGGCGCGGATGATCCGCGGTAGATCCATGCGGTCGTCGAGGCTGCGGGTGTCGGTCGGCGAGCCGCAGTCGCGCAGCAACAGCGCGCCGGCCTCGCGTTCGGTCTCGGCCTGGACGATCGCTTCGTCGAGCTCGATGGCGCCGCCATGGACGCCCAGCCCGACATGGCAGTGCGCGTCGACCAGCCCGGGCAGAACCCAGCCACCGTCGAAGACGGTGTCAGCTCCGCTGACCGGATCACGGCTGATCCGGCCGTCGACGATCCACAGCTCGACGGGTTCTTCGTCGGGTAAGCCCGCCCCTCGAACGTGCAGAGGCACGGGTGCGGCTACTTCTTGCCCGGGAAGTTCAGTTTGGACAGATCGAAGTCGGCCAGGCCGGGCGGCAACTCGTCCAGACCCTCCGGCATGTTCGACAGATCGGGGAATCCGGCCGGCATGCCCGGCATCCCCGTGCCCAGCGGTCCGCGGACCCGGGGCGGCGTCGGGCCGCGCTTCTTGCCCTTCTTGCCCTTGCCGCCCTTGGCCTTTGCGCTCTTGCGGGTCGCCGACTTTCGCCCCAAACCGGGGATGCCCATGCTGCCGACCATCGAGGACATCATCTTGCGGGCCTCGAAGAACCGATCGACCAGGCTATTGACCTCCGACACCGTCACGCCTGAGCCATTGGCGATGCGCAGCCGCCTCGAGGCGTTGATGATCTTCGGATCGGCGCGCTCTTGCGGCGTCATCCCGCGAATGATGGCCTGCAGCCGGTCGAGTTGCTTGTCGTCGACGGCGGCCAGAGCCTCTTTCATCTGGCCCGCGCCGGGCAGCATTCCCAGCAGGTTGCCGATCGGGCCCATCTTGCGGATGGCCAGCATCTGCTCGAGGAAGTCCTCCAGCGTGAGCTCGCCGGAGCCGATCTTGGCGGCGGCGGCCTCGGCCTGCTGCGCATCGAAGACCTGCTCGGCCTGTTCGATGAGGCTCAGCACATCGCCCATGCCCAGGATGCGGCTGGCCATCCGGTCCGGGTGGAAGACGTCGAAGTCCTCCAGCTTCTCGCCGGCCGACGCGAAAAGGATTGGCACACCGGTGACTTCGCGCACCGACAACGCGGCGCCGCCGCGGGCATCACCGTCCAGCTTGGTCAGCACCACGCCGGTGAAGCCCACCCCTTCGCGGAACGCTTCAGCGGTAGCGACGGCGTCCTGACCGATCATCGCGTCCAGGACGAACAGCACCTCGTCGGGGTTGATGGCATCGCGAATGGCCCCGGCCTGCGACATCAGTTCCTCGTCGATGCCCAACCGCCCGGCGGTGTCGACGATCACCACGTCGAAATGCTTGGCCCGCGCCTCCGCCAATCCGGCCGCGGCGACGGCAACCGGATCACCAGGACCGGCCTCCTGCGCGGCGTCGGCCGACGTGCCCGGGTGTGGTGCGAACACCGTGACACCGGCCCGCTCCCCCGTGATGCGCAACTGGTTGACCGCGCCCGGCCGCTGCAGGTCGCACGCCACCAGCAGCGGTGTGTGCCCCTGGCCGCGCAGCCACACCGCCAGCTTGCCGGCCAGCGTGGTCTTTCCGGAGCCTTGCAGGCCTGCCAGCATCACCACGGTCGGCGGCGTCTTGGCGAACGCCAGCAGGCGGGTCTGCCCGCCCAGGATGCCGATGAGCTCCTCGTTGACGATCTTGACGACCTGCTGCGCCGGATTGAGGGCACCGGACACCTCGGCGCCCTTGGCGCGGTCTTTGATCCGGCCGACGAACTCGCGGACCACCGGCAGTGAGACGTCGGCCTCCAGCAGCGCCAGCCGGATCTCGCGGGTGGTGGTGTCGATGTCAGCGTCGGTCAGCCGGCCCTTGCCGCGCAGCCCCTGCAGGGCGCCGGTGAGACGGTCGGACAGCGATTCAAACACGCCGCCCAGCCTAGCCGGGCGACGATGCAGAGCGCGCAGCGCGATGAGGAGGAGCCCGGCAATCAGAGCTAGCCGGGCGACGATGCAGAGCGCGCAGCGCGATGAGGAGGAGCCCGGCAATCAGAGCTAGCCGGATGACGATGCGCGCCGCGGAGGCGGCGGGCTGAGGAATTCGGCAATCGGGCCTAGCGGGAGGTGGACATGGACAGCTTGACGGATGATCAGCTCATGCTCGAGGTGATCGACAAGGGGTCGTGCAGCGAAGCGCATCCGGTGCCGCTGCTTTTCGTTCACGGCGGCTGGCATTCCGCGTCGTGTTGGGGCAACTTCCTGGACTTCTTTGCCGATGCCGGCTATCGCGCGGTCGCTCTGAGCCTGCGCGGACACGGCGCCAGCCCCACCACGAAGCGATTTCATGCATGTTCCATTGCCGACTATGTCGACGATGTCCGCGCCACCGCCGACAACCTGGGCGGCCGGCCGGTGCTCGTCGCCCATTCCCTGGGCGGCTTCGTCGTGCAGCGCTACCTGGAAAACCGCGACGCCCCGGCAGCTGTCCTGGTGGCGTCGGTGCCACCCCAGGGCGTGCTGGGACTGGCGACGCGTATTTGGAGCCGCCACCCGTGGATCTCGCTACGGTCGCTGCCCGTCGGCAAGTTGACCGGGTTCATCGGTACCCCGCCGCTGGTCCGCGAGCATCTCTTCAGCGCGCACACGCCCGACGACATCGTCGAATCCTGCGCGGCCAGCGTCCAGTCCGAGGCCGTGCGCGCCTCCCTCATCGACCCACTGGTCCGCCGCGTCCGGGCCGCCCGGGTAACCACCCCCATGCTGGTGCTCGGCGCCGAGGAAGACGGCATGGTCACCAACGCTGAGGTCCGCGCCACGGCGCGGGCCTACCGGACCGAAGCCGAGTTCTTTCCCGGTATGGGCCACAACATGATGCTCGAACCGCGATGGGCCGACGTCGCCGAACGAATTCACGTGTGGCTGCAAACTCGCGACCTTGGCTAGACCGCCGCGACGTCCCCCGGCGCACCCAGCACGGCCAACAGGTGTTGCTCCACCACAATGCGCGCGTCTGCATCGTCGGGCAGGCTGACGCAGAACACGTCGTCCACCATCGACCCCAGCGTGGTCACTTTCGCCCAGTCGATGTCCGCTCCGACACGCTCGAGCGCCCCGGCGAGCAACGCGAGCAAACCGGCGCGGTCACCGGCGCGGATTTCGATGAGCTGTCGGCCATGCGCGCCGCCGTCTAACCACAGAATGCGTGGCGGGGCGGTTGACCTGTGAATCGGCACCGCCGTCGCCGCCTCGCCGACGGGCTTGGAATTCTCAGTGCTGTTCCGCTGCTGGAGTTTGGCCAAGACGTCAACCTCGCCGCCGAGTGCGCCGACGAGTTGCTGACGCAGCAATCCGGCAGCGGGTGGCGAACCGAAGTGCGGTGAGACGACGAATTCACTGATCGCGGAACCCTCGTGAATGTTCACCGACGCCGAATGCACGCGTAAGGAGTTCAGCGCCAGCACCCCGGCCGATTTGGAGAGCAGTCCACGCTGATCCGGGGCGATCACCGCCACGTGGTAGAGGCGCTGGCTGCTGCCGGGCCGCAGCTCGACATGCACCTTGTGATCGGCGGCCAGCGAAAGATACTCGGGGTCAAGCGGATCGGCATGGGGCAACGGCTCACCGGCCATCGCCAATCGGCTGCGGCGGACCAGGTCGCCGACCAGCGATGCTTTCCAGTCGCTCCACACCCCGGGCCCGGTGCCAAGCGAATCGGCTTCGGTCAGTGCATGCAGCACGTCGAGCAATACCGGATCTCCGTTCAACGCCTCGCAGACGGTGGCGATCGTCTGCGGGTCGTTGAGGTCGTGGCGGGTGGCGGTTATCGACAACAGCAGGTGATGGCGCACCAGGTTGGCGAGCATCTCGACGTCGGAAGGCCAGATACCCAACCTGGCACCGATCTGAGTAATCAACTCAGACCCGAACACGCTGTGGTCGACGCCCCGTCCCTTCCCCAGGTCGTGCAGCAGTGCAGCGAGGAGCAGCAAGTCCGGACGTGCCACCCGGGTGGTGAAAATCCTTGCCCGCGACACGACCTCGGCCGAATGACGATCGACCGTCCAGATATGGATGACGTCGCGGGGCGGCAGGTCGCGGATGGCGGCCCACTCCGGAAAGAGGCGGACCCACAACCCGGTCCGGTCGAGCGTTTCGATCACCGCGATGGTGTCCGGGCCTTCGGCCAGCAGGACCAGCAGGAGGTCCAACGCCTCGCGTGGCCACGGCGTCGGGAGCCCGGGCGCGGTGTCGGCCAGCCGGCTCAGCGTCGACATCGCGATGGGCAGTCCGGTGACCGCCGACGCTGCCGCCACTCGCAGCACCAGGATGGGGTCGCTTTCCGGTCGGGCGTCGCGGGCCAGCACGATCTCCCCGGCGTACTCGACCACTCCTTCGTCGAGGGGTCGACGCGGCCGCCGCCGTATTGCCGAAATCCCCCGCCGCGGCAGAGCATTGGCGGCAGTCCGAAGTCCGGCATCGACGCGGTAGCTGATGGTGCGACCCGCACTGGACAGCGTTCGCGAAAGGTCGAATCTGTCACCGATGTGCAGGGCGGCGCTGATCTCGTCGGCGAACTGGGCCAACAACAGGTCATGACCGCGACCGGAAACCCGGTGAAGCTCGGTGCGGACGTTGAGCAGGGTGAGGTGAGCATCGGCCAACGAACCCAGCGGGTTCTCCGGTCCACCCGCGGTGACCCGGTCGGCGAGGTGGGCGACGGCCAGGGCGTCGAGCAACTGAAGATCACGCAGGCCGCCGCGGCCCAATTTCAGGTCGGGTTCGGCCCGGTGTGCGATCTCGCCAATGCGCCGCCAGCGGGCGTGCGTCTCTTCGACGAGTTCGCTGAACAGCGAACGGATTCCGGTACGCCACTGCCCCCGCACTCCGTCGATCAGCCGGGCCGACAGCTGCTCGTCGCCGGCGATATGCCGCGCATCCAGCATGGCCAGGCCGGCTGACACGTCCTCGCCGGCAACCCGCACAGTCTCGGCAACGGTACGCACGCTGTGATCGAGGCGAATGTTCGCATCCCACAACGGATACCACAGCTGATCGGCAACCTGCCGCACGGTGTCGGCGGGCTTGCTGTCGTGTAACAGCAGGAGATCCAGGTCGGAATAGGGCACCAGCTCGCGACGGCCCAACGAGCCGGTCGCGACGATCGAAAAGCCGGTGCCGGCCGTGATGCCGATTTCCGTGGCCTTCGCGGTCAGCCAGGATTCGTGCAGTTCTCCCCATGCTTCGCGCAGGGCGGCCGAATCAAGTTCATCCGGGCCCCGGGCGAGCAGGGCTTCCCGGGCAGCCGGTAAATCGTTTGCGGTGGCCTCCGGCGAAATCGGATCGGGTGAATCTGGTCCGCGCTGCGTCATTCCCGTCCAGGTCGGATCGGCTACTCCGGAGGAGTCTTCATACGGCGTGTATTAGATTGCGTCGGCTCCGCGTTCGCCGGTGCGCACCCGCACCACCGTTTCCACGGCGCTGACCCACACTTTGCCGTCGCCAATCTTACCGGTACGTGCGGCCCGCACGATGCTGTCCACGACCTTGTCCGCGTCATAGTCTTCGACCAAGACCTCGATCCGCACCTTCGGCACGAAATCGACCGAGTATTCAGCACCCCGGTAAACCTCGGTATGCCCCTTCTGCCGGCCGTACCCCTGAACTTCGCTGACCGTCATGCCCAGGGTTCCCACCTGTTCAAGGCTGGCTTTGATGTCCTCGAGCGTGAACGGCTTCACGATCGCGGTGATCAGCTTCATTTCTATTCCGCCTCTACTTTGTCGCCCACTCGATCTTCCAGGCCGTGAGAACCGTCAGGCAGGCTTGCATGAGGAAGAACAGAGGTGGTATCTGTTGCGAAATCGTAGCCGCTCTCCGCGTGCTCAGCCTCGTCGATACCCGTGACTTCGTCTTCGGCGTTCAGACGCAACCCGATGGTGTACTTCAGCAGCAGAGCTATGACAAGTGTGCCAGTGGCGGAGAACGTCAGAACACTCGATGCGCCGATAGTCTGCCGGATCAGCTGAGCGAAGCCGCCGCCATAGAACAACCCCGCCGATGTGTTGCCGCCGCCCAGGGCGATGGCGGGCGATTGCGGTGCTGCGAGCAGACCTACCAGCAGTGTGCCGAGCAACCCGCCGACCAGGTGCACACCGACCACATCCAACGAGTCGTCGAATCCGAGCTTGAACTTCAGACCGACCGCCAGCGCGCATACGGCGCCGGCCACGACGCCAATTATCAGTGCGCCAAGCACATTGACCGACGAACACGACGGGGTGATCGCGACCAGTCCGGCCACGATGCCCGACGCCGCACCGAGGGTCGTCGCGTGCCCGTCCCGGATGCGCTCGGTGACCAGCCAGCCCAGCATCGCTGAGGCGGTGGCGACGGTGGTGGTGATGAACGTCGTGCCGGCGACGCCGTTCGCGCTGGTAGCCGAGCCTGCGTTGAACCCGTACCAGCCGAACCACAGTAGGCCCGCCCCGAGCATGACGAACGGCACGTTATGTGGTCGCGGCGCGGTGTGCGGCCAACCCTTGCGCTTGCCCAGCACGATCGCCAGCACCAAGCCCGCCACACCGGCGTTGATATGGACCGCGGTCCCGCCGGCGAAGTCGATCGCGTGCAGTTTGTTGTTGATCCAGCCGCCGTGGGCTCCGGTGACCCCGTCGGCGCAGAACACCCAGTGCGCGACCGGGAAATAGACGATGCTGGCCCACAGTGCGGCGAATATCGCCCAGCTGCCGAATTTCAGCCGGTCGGCGACGGCGCCGGAGATCAGAGCGACCGTGATGATGGCGAACATCAGCTGGAATGCGACGAACACCGTCTGCGGCAATGTGCCTGCCAACGCGATGTGGGTCGCCGGTGTGCTGCCGCTTGCGGCGACACCGTTAACCCCGATCAGACCCTTCAGGCCGAAGTACTGGGTCGGGTTGCCGGCGATGTTGCCGACGTCGTCGCCGAAGGCGAGTGAATAACCGAAGGTCACCCACAGCACGGTCACGACGCCCATGGCGATGACGCTCATCATGATCATGTTGAGCACGCTCTTGACGCGAACCATCCCGCCATAGAAGAACGCCAGGCCCGGCGTCATCAACAGCACCAACGCGGAGCTCGCCAGCATCCAGGCGGTATCGCCGGTGTCTGGCACTCCCATCGTGGGGAATTGGTCCACTGCCCCTAACCTCCTTCGGCAAGGCCGCGTCGAGCGAGGGTGCGCGACCGATGACCCGTGGTCAAGACAATGCAAAGTGGTTGTTTCGAAATGACACGCTGGCAGGTTTCGCCCGTGTTACAGAATTTTCTCGCGCGGCTCAGCCAAGCGGCGATCGCAAGCGCGGCGCCGGGCGCAGCGGGTCGCCGCCAGATCAGCCCAGAAGTGCGTCGACGAAGGCGGCGGGCTCGAACGGCGCGAGGTCGTCAGGTCCCTCGCCGAGCCCGACCAGCTTCACCGGCACCCCCAGTTCCTGCTGGACCCGGAAAACGATGCCGCCTTTGGCGGTGCCGTCCAACTTGGTCAGCACCGCTCCGGTGATGTCGACGACGTCGGCGAACACTCGGGCCTGAGCAAGCCCGTTCTGCCCGATCGTGGCGTCGAGCACCAGCAGTACTTCGTCGACTGCCGCGCGCCGCATCACCACGCGCTTGACCTTGCCGAGCTCGTCCATCAACCCGGTCTTGGTGTGCAGCCGGCCCGCGGTGTCTATCACGACGACGTCGGCGCCCGAGGCGATGCCCTTGTCGACGGCGTCAAACGCCACCGAGGCCGGGTCGGCGCCCTCGGCGCCGCGCACCACCTCCGCGCCCACCCGCGAAGCCCAGGTCTGCAACTGGTCGGCGGCGGCGGCCCGGAACGTGTCGGCGGCGCCCAGCACGACCCGCCGGCCGTCGGCGACCAACACTCGCGCCAGCTTGCCGACCGTGGTGGTTTTGCCGGTGCCGTTGACGCCGACCACCAGCAGCACCGAGGGGTGGTCGTCATGCGGCAACGCGCGGACGGAGCGGTCCAGGCCGGGTTGCAGCTCGGTGATCAGCACATCTCGCAACACGGCGCGGGCATCGGCCTCGGTGCGCACGTCCTTGCTGGCGAGCCGGCTGCGCAGCTGCCCCACCACCGACGCGGTCACCGTCGGACCCAAGTCGGCGACCAGCAGGGTGTCTTCGACTTCCTCCCAGGAGGCTTCGTCGAGATCGCCGCCGCCGAGCAGCCCTAACAGGCTGCGGCCCAACGCATTCTGCGACCGGGCGAGCCGGCCGCGTAGTCGCTCCAACCGTCCTTCGGGCGGGGCGATGGCGTCGATCTCCGGCGCTACCGCCTCGGCTGCGGGCGGCGGCGTTGACGGCTCGGGCGGCTGGATCACCGGCGGCGTGACGGTATCCGGTTCGGGCAGTTGGACATCGGAGATCGGACGCTTCGGGGCGTCACGCGGAAGGGTCGCATCGTCGCCGACGGCGGGCAGGCCGGTGGTGTCGAGACGGTCGCCAGTTTCTGTGCGGCTGAACGTGATTCCCGACGACGCGGTGTAGCCGCCCGACCGATCGAGGGTGCCGGTCTGCTCGCGGGACGACAGCCTGATCTGCCGCCGGCGATACCGGGCCAGACCCAGGACCACGACGGCGATGACGATCAGTGCGGCGGCGACCGCGATCGCGATCCAAAGTCCTTGCGACAACGTGTTCCTCGCTAAGTAGTGGCGACCAGCTGGTTGACCTGCTCACCGCGCATCCGCTGGGAGATCACCGCGGTGATGCCGTCGTCGCGCATCGTCACGCCGTAGAGCGCGTCGGCGACCTCCATGGTCGGCTTCTGGTGGGTGATGATGATCAGCTGCGATTGGGTACGCAGCTGCTCGAACAGGTTCAGCAGCCGGTGCAGGTTCAGGTCGTCGAGCGCCGCCTCCACCTCGTCCATGATGTAGAACGGTGACGGGCGGGCCCGGAAGATGGCCACCAGCATCGCGACCGCGGTCAGCGCTTTCTCCCCACCGGACAGCAGCGATAGCCGCTTGATCTTCTTACCGGGCGGACGGGCTTCCACCTCGATGCCGGTGGTCAGCATGTCGTCGGGGTCGGTGAGCCGCAAGCGGCCCTCCCCGCCGGGGAACAGGGCGGCGAACACCCCGCTGAACTCGCGCTCCACATCGGCGTAAGCGTCGGCGAACACCTGCAGGATGCGGGCGTCCACGTCGGCCACGACGTCGAGCAGGTCTTTGCGTGCGGCCTTGACGTCCTCGAGTTGGGTGGACAGGAAGTTGTAGCGCTCCTCCAGCGCCGCGAATTCTTCGAGCGCCAACGGGTTGACCCGGCCCAGTTCGGCCAGCTCGCGTTCGGCCCGTTTGGCGCGACGCTCCTGGGTGGCCCGGTCGTACGGCATCGGTGCCGGCGCGGTCACCTGCTCGCCGCGTTCACGGGCCTGCTCGTATTCGGCGAGCTCGAGGTCGGTCGGCGGCAGCGAGACCTGCGGGCCGTATTCGGCGACCAGATCGTCGGGCGCCATCCCGAACCGCTCGAGCACCATCTGCTCGAGCTGCTCGATTCGCAGCGCCGCCTGCGCCTTGGCCACCTCGTCGCGGTGCAGCGCCTCAGTGAGTGTGGCGATCCGGGCGCCCAGCGCGGTCACCTCTTCGCGGACGGCCGCCATGGCGGCCGACCGTTGTTGGCGCTCGGTGGCGAGCACATCGCGGCTGCGCGACGCGGCCGCGACCACCTGATCCAGCCGCCCGGCAAGCCGCCGGCCGGCGTCGGCGACCGCGGCGGCCACGGCAGCCGCGTGCTCACGCGCGGCGCGGGCCTGCTGGGCGCGAAGGCGCGCCTCCCGTTCCGCAGCGGCCGCGCGCCGCAGCGAATCCGCCCGTCCGCGAACGGCATTGGCGCGCTCCTCGGCGGTGCGCACCGCCAACCGGGCTTCCACCTCGACGCCGCGGGCCGCTTCGGCCGCCGCGGCGATCTGCTGACGGTCGACCGGTTCAGCCGTAACCTGTTGGTTCTCCTCGACATTGCGCAGCCGAGTCTCGAGTTCACCGAGTTCGGAAAGGGTTTCGGCGCGTCCGGCCTCCAGCTCTTCACGTTGGCGCAGCAGCCGGCGCCACTCCTGCTCGGCAGTGCGGGCGTCCTGGCCCAGCCGACCGAGCTGCTCGTAGATCGCCGAGATCGCGGCGTCGGACTCGTTGAGCGCGGCCAGCGCCTGCTCGGCGGAGTCCTGACGAGCGGCCTGCTCGCTCAGCGCCCCGGACAACGCCGCGCCGAGCTGGCTGGCCTGCATGTCGGCGGCGGCCAATTCGCTTCGTGCCTTGGCGATTTCGGAGGTGATCTCTAACGTGGACGGTTTGCGGTCGGAACCGCCGCTGACCCAGCCGGCCCCCAGTAGATCGCCGTCCCGGGTGACCGCGCGCAACCGGGGCCGCGCGGCCACCAGATTCATGGCCTCGGTGAGACTGCCGACCACCGCGACGCCGGACAACATGGCGATCATCGCGCCGCGCAGTCGCGCCGGCGCGTCGACAAGGTCCAGCGCCCACCGCGCGCCGTCGGGCAGCGGGTACGTCGTCGACGCTGGGTCTTCTTTGGCCGGCCAGTCGCTGAGCACGATGGCCGCACGACCGCCGTCGGCCTGCTTCAGCGCGGTCACCGCGGAGGCCGCCGCGCTGAAGCTGTCGGCGGCCAGCGCATCGGCGGCCGCACCGAGGACCGCCGCCAGCGCGGTCTCATAACCCGATTGCACCTTGACCAGCTTTGCGACGGACCCGAAAAGTCCCGCGCCGCCGCGGTTTCGGGTGAGCCAGTCGGCACCATCCTTGCGCTCAAGCGTGGTCGACAATGCGTCGATCCGGGCCCGCAGCGAAGCCACTTGGCGTTCGGCGCCACGCTCGGCTGATTGCAGTTCGGCGACCCGCTCGTCGGCCAACCGCAACGCCGCCACCATCCGGTCGTGGTGCTCGTCGAGGCCGACCTCGCCTTGGTCGAGCTCACCGACCCGGCCCTGCACGGTTTCGAACTCCACCTGCGCCTGGTGGGCCCGGGCGGCGCCTTCCTCGATGCGCTCCGACAACTTGGCGACGCTGTCGTCGATCGACTCGACGCGCGCCCGCATCGTCTCCACCTGGCCGGCCAGCCGGGCCAGGCCCTCCCGGCGGTCGGCCTCCGCCTGCACTGCCGCCAGGTGAGCCTGTTCGGCCTCGGCGGCGTCACGCTCACGGCTGGCCAACTCGGTACGCGCGGCGTCGAGCCGGGTGCGAGTTGCGGCCAGCTCAGCCAGCAGATGCTGCTCGGCGGCGGCCACCTGCTGAGCCTCGGCCTCCAGCGCGTCTGGGTCAGGGCCGCCGGTCGTGGCCGGCTCGACGTCCAGATGCTGAGCACGCTCGCTGGCGATGCGCACGGTCGCGCTCACCCGTTCGGCCAAGGCGGACAACCGAAACCAGGTCTGCTGCGCCGATTCGGCCCGTTCCGACAGCGCGGCCAACGCCGCCTCGTGGGCGGCCAGCTCGTCGGACGCCACCGACATCCGGGCCGCGGCCTCGTCGTGTTCGCGGCGCAGCGTGGCCTCGGCCTCGTTGGTGTCGTTGAGCTCGGCCTGTCGGGTGACCACGTCGTCGGCGGCCAGCCGCAGTCGGGCGTCGCGCAGGTCGGCCTGGATGGTCTGGGCCCGGCGGGCCACCTCGGCCTGGCGGCCCAGCGGCTTGAGCTGGCGGCGCAGCTCGGTGGTCAGATCGGTCAGCCGGGCCAGGTTCGCCGACATCGCCTCGAGCTTGCGAACGGCTTTTTCCTTGCGCTTGCGGTGCTTGAGCACACCGGCGGCTTCCTCGATGAATGCCCGGCGATCCTCCGGCCGCGATTCCAGGATTTCGTTCAGCTTGCCCTGCCCGACGATGACGTGCATCTCGCGGCCGATGCCGGAGTCGCTCAACAGCTCCTGGATATCCATCAGACGGCAACTGCTGCCGTTGATTTCGTATTCACTGGCGCCGTCGCGGAACATCCGCCGGGTGATCGACACCTCGGAGTACTCGATCGGTAACGCGTTGTCGGAGTTGTCGATGGTGACGGTGACTTCGGCGCGACCCAGCGGAGCCCGCGACGAGGTGCCGGCGAAGATGACGTCTTCCATCTTGCCGCCGCGCAGCGTTTTGGCGCCCTGCTCACCCATGACCCAGGCCAGCGCATCCACCACGTTGGACTTGCCCGATCCGTTGGGCCCGACCACTGCGGTGATGCCAGGCTCAAACCGCAGAGTCGTCGGCGAGGCGAAGGATTTGAAACCCTTCAGCGTCAGGCTCTTGAGGTACACGGCGTGCCAGACTACCGCTCGGTGAAGCCGCTGATCGGTTCGCCGCGCTGCGACCAATCGGGGATTACGTTGTCGACGTGGCCTGGTGTTTTTCCACTCTGCAACAGGCGTAACAGCTGTTCACACGCGTCACGCGAGCCCTGGGCGACGACCTGCACCCGCCCGTCGGGACGGTTGGCGGCGTAGCCGGTCAAGCCCAGCTCCAGCGCGCGGCTACGCGTCCACCAGCGGAAGCCGACGCCCTGCACGCGTCCGTGCACCCACGCGGTGAGCCGTACGCCGTCAGCTTCCGAGTCAGGCTCCGACATCGGCTACCTCGAGGCTGACTTTCGTGCCGGATTTCAGTGTTCGGCCGACCGAGCAGACTTGGTCGATGGCTCGGTTGACCACGACAACCAGTCGCTCCTTCTCCTGCTCGGACAACCCCGACATGTCGATCTCAAGGGTCTCCTGCAGCAGCGGATAACGCTCCTGCTCACGGTCGGCGTCACCGGACACCCGAATCGTCGCCTGGTAATCGTCACCGAGGCGATGGGCCACCGGGTGGTCGCTGGACATTCCGCTACACGCGGCGAGCGCGATCTTCATCAGCTCGCCCGGTGTGAAGACACCGTCGACGTCCTCCGAGCCGATAAGAACCTGCGCGCCGCGCGAGCTGTGCCCGGTGTAGCGGCGCACCCCGGTGCGTTCCACCCATAGTTCCGTCATGGGTTCTTTCTACCGGGCCGCAACAAGATCCTCGCGCCCGCGGATCGGTGCCGTTCAATGCCGCGGTCGCGGCTGACACCGAGGGCAGTAGAACGACGAGCGGTTCATGAACTTCTCCCGGCGAATCACCGCCCCGCAGCGCTTACACGGTTTGCCCTCGCGGCCGTACACGTTGAGCGACCGGTCGAAGTATCCAGACTGGCCGTTGACGTTGACGTACAACGAATCGAACGATGTGCCGCCCTGCGACAAGGCGTCGCGCATCACCTCGGCGGCCGCCTCCAGCACGTCAGCCAGCCGTCGGCGGGTGAACGTGTCGGCGATGCGCGCGCCATTCACCTTGGCCCGCCACAACGCTTCGTCGGCGTAGATGTTGCCGATCCCCGAGACGACGGTCTGGTCCAGCAGTTGACGCTTGATCTCGGAGTGCTTGCGCCGCAACACGTTAACCACCGCGTCGATATCGAATCGCGGGTCGAGTGGATCGCGCGCCAGGTGGGCGACCGGTTCAGGAACCACGCTGCCTTCCACATTCACCAGATCCGCGAGCTGCCATCCGCCGAACGTGCGCTGGTCGACGAAGCTCAGTGTCGTCCCGTCGTCGAGCACCGCCGCGATGCGCAGGTGGCCCGCGTTTGGCACAGTCCCAAGCAGCATTTGACCGCTCATGCCGAGGTGGACCACCAGCGCGCAATCGCCCTCGTCGAGCGTGAGCCACAGATATTTCCCGCGCCGATCGGTGCCGGTGATTTTGGCATCCAGCAGCCGCGCGGTCAGGTCGGCGGGGCCGGCCTCGTGGCGGCGCACCGCGCGGGGGTGATGCACGCGGACGGCCGTGATGGTCCTGCCCATCACATCGGCCTGCAACCCACGCCGCACCACCTCAACTTCGGGTAGTTCGGGCATCCAGAAAACCTAAGTCACGCGCTGTCGAGCACGCTCAGCGTTTTCCAGGCCGCTGCCGCGGCATGCTGCTCGGCTTCCTTCTTGGACCGGCCCACACCCGAACCGTATTCGGTGTCGGCCACGATCACGACTGCGGTGAACTCTTTGTGATGGTCGGGTCCTGTCGAGGTGACTTGATACGACGGCGCGCCCAGACCGCGGGCCGCGGTCAGCTCCTGCAGGCTGGTCTTCCAGTCCAGTCCGGCGCCCAGCGTCGGCGCGGCGTCTAGCAGCGGACCGAACAACCGCAGGATCACCTCCCGCGCGCTGCCCATGCCGAGGTGCAGGTAGATCGCTCCCAGCAGCGATTCCATGCTGTCGGCCAGGATGCTGGATTTGTCAGCCCCGCCGGTGTTCACCTCTCCGCGGCCCAACAGCAGATACGCGCCGAGGCCTTGATCGGTCAGCTTTCGCGCGACCTCGGCCAATGCCTGCGTGTTGACCACGCTGGCCCGCAGTTTGGCCAGATCGCCCTCCGAGCGGTCGGGGTGGCGGTGGAACAGTTCGTCGGTGACGGTCAGGCCGAGCACCGCGTCGCCGAGAAACTCCAGACGCTCGTTGGTGGGCAGGCCGCCGTTCTCGTAGGCGTAGCTGCGGTGGGTCAGCGCCAGGGTCAGCAACTCGTCGGGTAGTTCGACGCCGAGCGCGTCGAGCAGGTCATTCACGAACGTCCCCGTCGTTGTCGGGCGGCAACATCGCGGCCAGTTTGGCCCAGCGCGGGTCGATCTCATCATGGTGATGACCGGGCTCGGCGGTGGCCAGCGGGATGCCGCACCGCGGACACAGCCCCGGGCAATCCGGCTGGCACACCGGCGAGAACGGTAGCTCCAGCCCCACCGCGTCGATGATGGGCTGCTCGAGATCGACGATGTCGTTGACGACCCGACCGACCTCGTCTTCCTCGGTGGTCGCCTCGGTGATGCTGTCCGGGTAGGCAAAGAGCTCCGTCAGGCTGACGTCTACCCGCCCGTCGAACGGCGTCAGGCAGCGGGAGCATTCGCCGGCGATGGGCGCAGTCAGCGTCCCGGTCACCAGCACACCTTCGGACACGGATTCGACGCGTAGATCAAGCTCCAACGGCGCGCCGGCCTGGATTCCGATCATTTCCACGCCGATGCGCGAGGGGCTGGGCACGACGTCGTGCAGGGGAAACATCGATCCCGGGCGTCGTCCCAGCCGTGTGACGTTGACGGCTAGCGGCGAGCCCGGATGCGGATACGCCGTTTGGCTGTGCTGCCTGGCCATAGCCGCAATCCTACGGGCGGCTACCAGCCGCCTTGCGCCGCCGGTGGGAGGGCTACCGCTGCGCGTAGTCGTGCACGCCCGCCGCGGTCCGCAGTTGGTGGCGGCCACGGTTGACCGAGCGCAGGGTGCTGTTGAGGTGCTCTTCGAACTCGGCCAGCTTGCTGTCGACGTAGATGTCGCATTCACCGCGCAGCCGGTCGGCTTCGGCGTGCGCCGCGTCGATAAGCCGGGTGGACTCGGCGTTGGCCGATTGCACGACCTCGGTCTGGGAGACCAGCCGCTGCTGTTCTTTGATGCCCTCTTGCACGGCTTTCTCGTAGGAGATATTGCCGTTTTCGACAAGCCGGTCGCATTCCGTCTTGGCACGGCTCGTGGTGGCCTCGTACTCGCGTTTGGCCGCCGCCGCGATGCGGACCGCTTCTTCACGGGCTTCGGAAACCATGCGCTCGCTGTGCTGGCGCGCCTCGCCCACCATCCGGTCGGCCTGCGCCTTGGCGTCGGCCAAGACACGGTCCGCCTCCGCTCGGGCGTGGTTGATCATCGACTCGGATTCCGTGTTCGCAGAGGACACCACGGAGTCCGCGTGGGCCTTGGCCTCGTTCAGCAGCGAGTCGCGGGCGTCGAGCACGTCCTGGGCGTCATCCAGCTCGCCCGGGATCGCGTCCTTGATGTCATCGATCAGTTCGAGCACGTCGCCGCGGGGCACCACGCAGCCCGCGGTCATCGGCACACCACGAGCTTCTTCGACAATGGCGCCCAGCTCGTCGAGCGCCTCAAATACTCGGTACACGGCAATACCCTCCCGGCATCGTTGTTGTTACCAGTGTGCCTGGTGTTACGCCTGTGACTAGGTTGCCGGACCCGGTGTGTCGGGCATTAAGCGACCGGAACAGCGCCCACTCACCTGCACACTTGGCGCCATTATCTCGGCTCGGGCAGATTTACGGCAATTATGAATGGGCGCAGCCCCCGGGGGCGGCAGCCATTCGAGGTTGGGAATATACCCCCAGGGGGTATATTTGTCATGCCAAAGCCGGCGAAACGCCGAAGTGAAGGGTCTGGTGGTCCTGGTGGTCAAGGAAGCGGCGGGAGCGGTTGGGCATGCGCTGGCGCTGGCGGGGTCGATGACCTGGGAGATCCTGTGGGCGTTGATCCTGGGTTTCGCGCTCTCCGCGGTGGTGCAGGCCGTCGTACGTCGATCGACCGTCGTGGCCCTGCTGGGCGACGACCGGCCCCGCACCCTGGCGCTCGCGGCGGGGCTGGGCGCTGCGTCCTCGTCGTGCTCGTATGCCGCGGTGGCCCTGGCGCGGTCGCTGTTCCGCAAGGGCGCCAACTTCACCGCGGCCATGGCCTTCGAGATCGGCTCTACGAATCTCGTGGTGGAGTTGGGCATCATCCTGGCTTTGCTGATGGGCTGGCAGTTCACCGCGGCCGAGTTCGTCGGCGGCCCACTGATGATCGTGGTACTGGCCGTGCTGTTCCGCCTTTTCGTACGCTCGCGGCTCATCGACGCGGCCCGTCGACAGGCCGATCAGGGGCTGGCCGGGTCGATGGAAGGCCATGCGGCCATGGACATGTCGGTTCAGCGTGAGGGTTCGTTTTGGCAGCGATTGGTGTCGCGGGAAGGCTTGACGTCGGTCTCACACGTGTTCGTCATGGAATGGACCGCGATCCTTCGCGATCTGGTCATCGGGCTACTGATCGCGGGTGCTATCGCGGCCTGGGTACCCGAATCATTCTGGCAGCACTTCTTTTTCGCTAATCATCCAATCTTATCGACGGTGTGGGGGCCGATCGTGGGCCCGGTCGTGGCGATCTTCTCGTTCGTCTGCTCGATCGGCAATGTGCCGTTGGCCGCGGTGTTGTGGAACGGCGGCATTAGCTTCGGCGGCGTCGTTGCATTCATTTTCGCCGACCTGTTGATCATCCCGATCTTGAACATCTACCGGAAGTACTACGGCACCGCGATGATGCTGACACTGCTGGGCACCTTCTACGCCGCGATGGTCGCGGCCGGCTACCTGGTCGAATTGATCTTCGGCGCAGCAAGTCTCATCCCGTCACAGCGCAGCGCCACGGTGATGCATGCCGACATTTCGTGGAACTACACCACCTGGCTCAATATTGTCTTCGTCGCGCTGGCAGCGCTGCTCGTCGTAAGGTTCGTGACGACGGGCGGAATCCCGATGCTGCGCATGATGGGTGGCTCCCCGGACGCGGGTGATGACGCGTCTGGTCACCAGCACCATCATCACTAGGCTGCTCAAATCACTTCCGTCACAGCGGCTTAGCCCTGTGGATAACTTCGGCAGGTGTCGGTCAGCCGCGATATAATTCGAACATGCGTTCGAGTAGTCGGGAGGAGATCGTCGAAGTCTTCGACGCGCTCAAGGCCGACTTCAAACGCGCCCTGGACCTGTGCTTCGATGTGCTGACCACCCCGGAGCGGTTGGCATTGCTGCAGTGCTGCGAGACCTTCCGACGTCAGCTGCCGGCCCTCGAACACCCGATGATCAACCAGATCGGCGCACAGGCCGACACGACCGAGCTGGGCGGCAAACTGCCGTCCGCGTTGGCCAATCGGCTGGGCATCACCCGCGGAGAAGCATCGCGGCGCATCGGCGAGGCCGCCGATTTGGGCGAGCGCACAGCGATCACCGGCGAACGCTTGGAGCCGATACTTTCCGCCACCGCCGCGGCGCAACGCGCAGGCCGCATCGGGGCGGCCCATGTGGCGGTGATCCGCAGTTTCTGGCATCGGCTGCCCGACGTCGTCGACGTCGAAACCCGCCAGCACGCCGAAGCCCAGCTGGCCCGGCTGGGCGGCCAGCACCGCCCCGACGAGCTGAGCAAGCTGGCCGACAAACTCAGCGACTGCCTCAACCCCGACGGCGATTTCACCGACGACGACCGGGCCCGCCGGCGGAGCATCATCATCGGCAACCCAGGCTTCGACGGCATGTCCCCGATCAGCGGGTATCTCACCCCGCAAGCCCGCGCCACCATCGACGCCGTCTTCGCCAAACTGGCCGCTCCGGGCATGTGCAACCCGGTCGACCAAGAGCCCGTCGTGGACGGTCAGGCGCCACAGCAAGCGATCGACGCCGACACCCGCAGCGCCGCGCAACGCAACCACGACGCGCTCACCGCCGCCGGACGGGCCCTGCTGGCCTCCGGTGAACTGGGCCAACACAACGGTCTACCGGCGTCGATCATCGTCACCACCACCCTGCGCGAACTCGAAGCCGCCGCGGGCCGGCCTCACCGGCGGGGGCACCCTGCTACCGATGAGCGACGTCATCCGGCTGGCCTCCCACGCCCACCACTACCTCGCCATTTTCGACAACGGCAAGGCGCTGGCGCTCTACCACACCAAACGCCTCGCCTCACCCGGACAGCGAATCGTGCTGTACGCCAAAGAAAGATCGAATGATGTACCTATCCCCTAGTCGGAGCTGGCCGAATCGCCGGAAATGATCACACCGGCCTGCGGCTGATCGTTCGCCAGGGGCCTGCTCAGGGCTGGCGCAGCTGCGGGCAGTAGATCTGCTCGTCGGCGCTAACGATCCACGCGGCATCCGATGCTGCTCCGGAGGCAGCTCGGCGGCGTCCACGGCGGTCTGTAGCGGTCTATCGGTGCTCATTGGCGCACCTGGATTTTGTCGACCTGACCTGCGGGAACAGTCCCCATTAGTCCAGGGCCGTCTGTAGCCATCCGCCGGGCTGAGTTTTGGATGAGTTGTGTCACTGTCGTGTCACTCACGACGGCGTGGCCGTCGCCGAGCTTGGCTGCCAACCCCCACGCCGGGGATGCCAGGCACTCGCGCAGGCTAGCTCTCAGGCCGTGAAAAGTCCCAGGCCCGTACAAAGTCAGAGGACCAATGCCTAGGTTGCGCGACGGCAGCGGCGGCTACTCCGAGCGGTCCCAGAAACAGCAAGGTGAGCAGGAAGAACTGGGGGCCTCGCCCCCTCGTGCGAGGCCCCCAGAGGCTACGACGGCCAGCGGAGTGGCGACAAGGGCTGCCAGCGCCGCGCCCACGCCAGGTCGGCGGTCACCGTCTCGGTCATGGGCGCGATGGCCGCGCTTGTTTCCTCAGCAGCGGGACCGGCCATCGTTTCGTCGCTGTCGATCAATTCGTCAGCCACTGCAATTCCGCCTCCAGGTCTCGAAGCTGCGCACGCAGCTCTGCGTTTTCACGTTCGAGCTGCGTCACGCGCTCGTGCATGACCTCCATCCCATCGGGGGCGTGTGGCATTCCAGCCGATAACTGCGACATGTCTCACAAAGTAGACAAAGAGACGCGTTTCTGACAAGTTAGCTGTCATTTATGAGGCTAATATCTACGCTGCGCGATGTATTTACGCAGGCCAGCGGAATTTGAACCAGTCTCGGGATTCGTATAGCCTCTGCAGCATGTCACCACGCAAAGATGGGAACGGAAGACCACTGGAAAGCCTCTTGGCGTACGTGCTCGATGATTTCGGCGCACAGGACATCCAGCGGGCACTCGGGATCTCGGCGGCCACCTATTACCGCCGCAAGCAGCAGGAAGACTACCCCAGCGCCGACGAGCTGCTCCTGATCGCTCACTACTTCGGCATGAACCCCGTCAGCCTGTTGCTGAGCTTCGGACTAATCGACAAGGAGGACACCCCGGCAGCGGGGCCGGTGGTCCCCCCTTTAGCGGTGATCACGAAGCGAGAGGTGAAGCCCCGTAAGAAGACGCCGGGACTGCGCGGCTCCTCAAGGTTCTAGGAAACGACTGATGCCCACCTATTGCACTCTGGTTGCCGTCGCCGTCGTTGCGACTGCAGGGAGCGTCTGGACCCGTCGCTACACCCTGCCCTCGAACTTCGACCGCCCCATCACACTCAGCCTGATAATGCAGTGCCTCGCGCTGTGGCTGATGGCCCCTTTCAGCCAGGGGTACGTCGGCACGGTGTTGCACGCCATCACCGGGCGCTGGAACGTGGGCGACCTGATCGGCAATATTTTCCTAATCGTCGCTGTCATAACAAGTTTCATGGGGGTTGCGTTCAGGCTCGCCGACGAGAACGAGGTGCGGGCGATGGTCTTTCAGCGGGTACTGCCCGCCGCCGAAGTCGCTATCGCGCTGATGCTCATGTTCTTCTGGCAGTCCAGTTGGCCCAAGTCGGCCCATCCCGTGCCGTCCCTGGTGATGGTCCCCCTCGGCGGCGAGATATGGATGCGCGCCTACTTCGTCGTGCTCATCGCAGTCGTCGGCTACATCGGACATATGGCGCTGCGGACACTGATCACGCTTTACCGTGTCGCCCCAGGCGCGCGGTCGACCATCATCATGTACCTCGCGGCCTACGCCCTCGCGGCCCTCGCGTCGGCGGTGCAGCTCGGCACCATGTTCGTTCCAGCCGTTCGCCCGCTCAACCCCGGCGGGGCGCTCGTGTGGACTCTGATGTGCGCATGCGTGATCCTGTCGGCGATAGGGTCGGCCTGGTCGTGGCGACGCACGCTCGCCCCGTTCCGGCCACTCATCAAGGCCACAGGCGCGCGGCTCTGAGCCGCCGCTGTCGCGCCAAAGACCGCGGGTGCTCATTCCCCGACTGCGACGTGCCCGGCTACTTCACCGAAGTCCACCACGTCATACCCTGGGCCACAACCCACACCACCGACATCAACGATTTGGCGCTCGGCTGCGGCGGCCACCATCCACTCGCCGAACAGGGCTGGACCACTCGCAAAAACCACACGGCGACACCGAGTGGATCCCTCCGCCGCACTTGGACTACGGCCAACCCCGAACCAATAAATTCCACCACCCCGAAAAACTCCTGCAGGCCGACGACGACGACCCGTAGGCTACGTGCCCAAGATTGCGGCAGGCGGACGTCCAAAACCGCGCAACGACCTTGGCCGGATCCGTTCATCTATCAGCCGACAGGTGACACATCCACGGCAAAGCTTCTGTTGATCAGCCGCTTTCAGTGCCCCGGCAAGCAAATGGGCGCCCCATTGCACGGGCCTGGACCCCAGCCGGGGTCTCCCTCGACGATAGGTCGCCGCCGAGTCGGCTACTTCTGTTCGACCCGCTCCGCCCCGGGTACTGCACACGTCGCGGCATCGTCGGTGGGCCGGTCGCCCGCTCGGTGCAGAAGGCGCTTGAGCTGACGTCGTTCGGCAGCGGTGAGGTGGGCCAGTATCTGGTCCTCGGCCTCCTCTACGGCCGCTTCCGCCCGCTTGAGCAGTGCCCTGCCCTTGCGGGTCAGCTGAGCAGGCAAGGCACGGCCTGATGGCGCCGTTTCCGGGCGAGTCACCGCGCCCATGTCTTCCAGCTCGTGCAGAACCAGATTCATCGCTTGGGCCGTGACGTGGGTGTTGCGGGCGAGTTCGGCGCTCGTGCGGCCCGGATACGTGTCGAGAATGCGCAGGCAGACGAACTCGGGCAATCCGAGCCCCAGCGGTCGCAACGCCGTCGCCGCCTCGGGACGCAATCGCGCCATCAACCGGCGCACCAGAAAGCCCAGCGGCTGATCCTCGAATTCGCTCATCTGCACCATGCTGACACGGATTAGCTGACTCGAGGTCCCGATCGATCAGCGCGCCGCTGATCGATCGTCGCCCGACGACCGGCCTCGATATCAAGTTCCTTGACACGCATCGGCGGCCCGCGTATCAAGGACCTAGATATGCAAGTGGCGACGGAGTCGATTGGCTAGGTCGCCGTTAACTGAAGGAGAACAAGGATGTTCGGTGGTGGATTTCATGGTGGACCCGGCTGGGGTGGACCCGGTTTCGGCGGACACGGCTGGGGCGGACCCGGCTTCGGTGGGCCCGGATTCGGCGGACCTGGCTTCGGTGGGCACGGCTGGGGTGGACCTGGCTTCGGCGGGCACGGTGGGCACGGTTTCGGCGGACCCGGCAAGCGGGTAGTGGTCGGCACCGCCGCCCTGCTGCTCGACGGCCCGGCCAACGCCGCGCAGATCGTGCAGCGTGTTTCTGAGGCGACCGACGGCGCTCTCACTCCTCCGGAGGCGATCGTCGAGCTCGCAATTGGACACCTGGCGGGCCGTGGCTTTGTGACGGTGAGCGACGGGGTAGCCACCCTGACCGAGCAGGGCACCAACGTGTTGGCGTGGAAGGGCGTCACAAGTGAAGGCATCCACGCGCGCCTCGCTCAGGCCGCAAAGTTCGGCGACGTCATCAAGATCCGCTGGGGACTTGTCGAGCTTGCCGGACTGGCGCGGACCATCGCCTGGTCGGGCACGGATGCGCAGAAGGAGAAACTGGCCGAGGCCCGTACCAAGGTCTTGACCGCGATCACCGAGGCGAAGAAGTCGCTGCACGCCGCGCTCGCCGAGAGCTAACGGAATAAAACACCAGCGCGGCCGTGGCCTCCGCACGGTCGCGCTGGTGTTTCTCGGTTACCCGGGCCGGTGTCCGGCCTGTCGCAGTTTTTCGGCCAGCCGGCGGTTGACCGGCTCGGGCAGCAGCTCGGAGACATTACCGCCGAGCATCGCCACCTCTTTGGCCAGCGATGACGACACGAACGAATACCGCGGCGTGGTCGCGACGAAGAACGTGTCGACGCCGGCGACGTGTTTGTTCATCTGCGCCATCTGCAGTTCGTATTCGAAGTCGGTGCCGGTGCGCAGCCCCTTCACGATGGCCGTCATCCCGCGGGCGGTGACGAAGTCGACCACCAGACCTTGCCCGGCCTCCACCCGTAGGTTCGGCAGATGCGTCGTCGACTCCTTGATCATCGCGATCCGCTCGTCGAGGTCGAACATGCCCTTTTTGGCGGGGTTGATCAGAATCGCCACTACCACTTCGTCGAATTGGGCCGAGGCGCGTTCGAAGACATCGATGTGGCCCAATGTCACCGGGTCGAATGACCCCGGGCAGACCGCGCCGCTCATGCGCGCCGTCGACGATGGAGAGCGGAGCGATGAGGAGGAGTGGCGCCCATGCGGGATGACGGTACACCGTGACCTAGAGCCGTTCGGCCAGCTCCAGACGGGTGTCGCCGTAAACGCGCTGCTGCCAGGGTTGCCAGCCAGTCGGCCAAGTCAGCGGTGTGCTGGCGGCAGCACGCTCGACCACCACGAGCGTTCCATCGTGCGCCCAACCGTGTGTGATCAGAGTCGCCAAAACGGCGTGCACGTCCGCCGTCTCGACGCCGTAGGGCGGGTCGGCCAGGACAAGGTCGACCGGCGCGGCGACACCGGCTGTCAGCACGGCTGTCACCTGCCCGCGACGCAACGTCGCGCCGGGCAGGCCGACGGTCGCAATGTTGCGCTCGAGCACAGCCGCCGCTCGGCGGTCGGATTCGACGAACAGCGCCGACGACGCGCCGCGTGACAGCGCCTCCAGGCCCAGCGCACCCGAGCCGGCGTAGAGGTCAAGCACCGACGCACCGCTGAGGTTCCGTCGGGCGGTGACGATGTTGAACAGCGACTCGCGGACCCGATCGGTGGTCGGCCGGGTGCCGCGCGGCGGCACCGCGATGCGCCGCCCTCCGGCGATGCCGCCGATGATCCGGGTCACAAAGCGCCGCTCCTCCGCATCGCTTCGCTCTGCATCGTCGCCGGCCGGGTCACAATGCGCCGCTCCTCCGCATCGCTTCGCTCTGCATCGTCGCCGGCGCGGTCAGGCGAGCACCACCAGTAGGTCCCCGCCCTCCACCTGGGCGGTGGTGGACACCGCCACCCGTTCCACGGTGGCATCTGCGGGCGCAGTGATCGGCGCCTCCATCTTCATCGCCTCGATGGTGGCGATGGTCTGGCCGGCGCTCACCTTGTCGCCGACGGAGACGCCGACGGTGACGACGCCGGCGAACGGCGCCGCGACGTGGTTGGGGTTGGCCCGGTCAGCCTTCTCCGCGGCGGGAACCGTACTGGCGATACTGCGGTCACGCACCTCGACCGGTCGCAGCTGGCCGTTGATGATGCACATCACCGTGCGCACGGCGCGTTCATCGGGCTCGGAAATGGCCTCCAAACCGATCAACAACTCCACGCCGGGTTCCAGGTGCACCCGATGTTCTTCGCCTTGCCGCAGGCCGTAGAAGAACTGGTTGGCAGACAGCCGCGACGTATCACCGTAGGTCTCCCGATGCGCCTCGAATTCCTTTGTCGGACCCGGGAATAGCAGTCGATTGAGGGTAGCCTGTCGTTTCGACCCGACAAGCGTCAGCGTGGCCCCGTCCTCGGGCGTCAGTTCCTGAACGGGTCTGGCCGGACCGCGGCCGGACAGCGCCTTGGTGCGCAACGGTTCGGGCCACCCACCGGCCGGGTCTCCGAGCTCCCCACGCAAGAAGCCGAGCACCGACTCCGGAATGTCGAATCGTGCTGGGTCGGCGGCGAATTCGTCGGCGCTGACCCCGGCGCCGACCAACGCAAGCGCCAGATCACCGACCACCTTCGACGACGGTGTGACTTTGATCAGCCGGCCCAGCACGCGATCGGCACCGGCATAGGCTTCTTCGACTTCCTCGAACCTGTCCCCCAGCCCCAACGCAATGGCCTGCTGACGAAGATTCGACAACTGGCCGCCCGGGATCTCGTGGTGATACACCCGACCGGTGGGTCCTGGCAGCCCGGATTCGAACGGCGCGTATACCTTTCGCAGCGCCTCCCAATATGGCTCCAGCGCGCACACCGCTGACAGCGACAATCCGGTGTCGTACTCGGTGTGGGCGGCCGCCGCCACGATCGAACTCAGCGAAGGCTGGCTGGTGGTTCCCGCCATCGGTGCGGCGGCACCGTCGACTGCGTCGGCACCCGCGTGCCAGGCTGCCACGTAGCTGGCCAGCTGGCCGCCGGGTGTGTCGTGGGTGTGGAAGTGCAGGGGCAGGTCGAAGCGGCTGCGCAGCGCACTGACGAGTTTGCGCGCTGCCTGTGGCCGCAGCAGTCCGGCCATGTCCTTGATGGCCAGCACGTGGGCCCCGGCGTCGACGATCTGCTCGGCTAATTTCAGGTAGTAGTCGAGGGTGTAGAGCTGTTCACCCGGGTCGGACAGGTCGCCGGTGTAGCACATCGCGACTTCGGCTATCGCAGTGCCTGTTTCGCGTACCGCGTCGATCGCGGGACGCATCGACTCAAGGTTGTTCAGCGCGTCGAAAATCCGGAAGATGTCGATGCCGGTCGCCGTCGCCTCGTCGACAAACGCCGATGTCACCAGCTTCGGATATGGCGTGTAGCCAACGGTGTTGCGGCCCCGCAACAGCATCTGCAGGCAGATGTTGGGGATCGCTTGCCGCAGCGTGGCCAGCCGCTCCCAGGGATCCTCCTTGAGGAAGCGCAGCGCCACGTCGTAAGTCGCGCCGCCCCAACACTCCACGGACAGCAGCTGCGGCATGGTGCGGGCGAGGTACGGGGCGACCCCTACCAGTCCGCTGGTGCGCACTCGGGTCGCGAGCAGCGACTGGTGGGCATCCCGGAACGTCGTGTCGGTGACCTTCACCGCCGACGAGTCGCGCAGCCAACGCGCGAAACCCTCGGGGCCCAATTCGACCAGCAGTTGCTTGGACCCGGGCGGTGGGGCGGCCTCCAGATCGACCTCGGGCAGCTTGTCGTGCGGGTACACCGTCGAGGGTCGCGAGCCATGTGGCTTGTTGACGGTCACCTCGGCCAGATAGTTGAGGATCTTGGTGCCGCGGTCGGCCGACGACCGCGCGGTCAGCAGCTGTGGGCGCTCCTCGATGAACGCCGTGGTGACGTGGCCGGCCTGGAAGTCAGGATCGTCCAGGACCGCTTGCAGGAACGGGATATTCGTCGACACGCCACGGATGCGGAATTCCGCGATCGCGCGCCGCGCCCGGTTCACCGCGGTCGAGAAGTCCCGTCCCCGGCAGGTCAGCTTGACCAGCATGGAATCGAAGTGGGCGCTGATCTCCGCACCCAGATTCGTCCCTCCGTCGAGCCGAATGCCTGCCCCGCCTGGGCTGCGGTATGCGCTGATCCGCCCGGTGTCGGGCCGAAACCCGTTGGCCGGGTCTTCGGTGGTGATCCGGCATTGCAGCGCCGCGCCATGCGGGCGGATCGTCTCCTGCCGTAGGCCCAGATCGTCGAGAGTCTCTCCACCGGCGATCCGCAGCTGGCTGGACACCAAGTCGACGTCGGTGATCTCCTCGGTGACGGTGTGCTCAACCTGGATCCGCGGATTCATCTCGATGAAGACGTGATGCCCGCGCTCGTCCAACAGAAATTCCACCGTGCCCGCGCAGCTGTAGTTGATGTGGCGGGCGAAAGCCACGGCGTCGGAGCAGATTTTGGCGCGCAGTTCCTCGGCTAGGTCGGGCGCGGGCGCAAGCTCGACGACTTTCTGGTGGCGTCGCTGCACACTGCAGTCCCGCTCGTAAAGATGGATCACGTTGCCGTGCGTGTCGGCCAGGATCTGAACCTCGATATGGCGTGGGTTGATTACCGCCTGCTCGAGGTAGACCGTCGAGTCCCCGAACGCCGATTCGGCTTCTCGGCTGGCGGCTTCGATGGCCTCGGGCAGTGCGGCGGGATCGGTGACGCGCCGCATCCCGCGTCCGCCGCCCCCGGCAACGGCCTTGACGAACAACGGGAACTCCATGTCCGCAGCGGCGGACACCAGCTCATCGACGGATGCCGACGGCGCCGACGAGGCGAGGACCGGCAGGCCGGCTTCACGCGCCGCCGCGACCGCACGTGACTTATTACCGGTCAGCGCAAGCACTTTGGCGCTCGGACCGACGAATGTAATACCCGCCTTCGCGCACTCGGAAGCCAGCTCCGGGTTCTCCGACAAGAACCCGTAGCCGGGGTAAACCGCGTCGGCGCCGGAACGCCGAGCCGTATCGACGATTTCATCGACCGACAGGTACGCCCGCACCGGGTGCCCGATCTCGCCGATTTGGTAGGACTCGTCGGCCTTCAGGCGGTGCAGCGAATTCCGGTCTTCGTAGGGATACACGGCGACGGTGCCGACACCGAGCTCGTAGGCGGCGCGAAACGCGCGGATGGCGATCTCGCCACGATTGGCCACCAACACTTTCGAGATCACGCGAGTCCCTTACCTTGGCTGTTTATAGAAGCGTCGACCAGTAGTCCCAGAACCGGACCAGAATCAGCAGAAAGACCGCGGTGAACCAGAGCGCGGCTAAGGACCAACGCCAACGGTAGAGCTCACGCATTATGGTGCTGTGCGGCCCTTCACCGGCTGGCCGGAAGGCGACCGTGCTGACCACCACCAACAGCGACACGGTGGCCACCCACACCACCATGCAGTACGGGCACAGCGCCCCGATCCGGTAAAGACTTTGGAAGATCAGCCAATGCACAAACCCGGTCCCGCCCAGTATCCCGGCTGTCAATCCAACCCAATACCACCGCGGCAGCGGCACTTTCGCCACAGCCAAGACACCGGTGACCGTGACGACGCTGAACCCGGCGATACCGATGAGCGAGTTGGGAAAACCCAGCACCGAGGCTTGTGGCGTTGCCATCACCGAACCGCACGACACGATCGGGTTGATGTTGCACGACGGCACGTACGACGAGTTGGTTAGAAGCTTGATCTTCTCCACCGTCAGCGTGGCCGACGCGATCAGCCCGATCACCCCGGCGATCAGCACCCACCAAGCACTCGCCGGCGGCACTGTCGCTGCATGCCGGGATGGGGAAGCCGAATCCTCAACCGGCCCGCCAGTTTGCGCTGACGCCGCGATGGTCACGACGCTGCTGGGGTCGCAGCCGTATCGAGACCGGGGACGTCCCCGACGATCTCTTTGATCTTGGCCACCAACGCATCCGGCGTTGACCATTGGTAGTCCTGGCCGTTGATGCGGACCGTCGGGGTGGCGCGAATACCCGCGGCCGTGGCCAGGCCGTCGACCATCGTCGTGTATTTGCCGGCCTTGATGCAGTCGGGAACCTTGCCCACAACGCCGGCCTCACGCGCGTACTCGATCAGCTTCGTGTTGTCGGGAAATGTGGTGCCGGTCTCGGACGGCTGGATTTCCTTGGTGTACAACGCGGTGTGGAATCGGCGGAACGCGTCGACCGACTCGTCGGCGACGCAGTAGGCCGCGTTGCCGGCCCGCGTTGAGTAATCGTCGTTCTGCGGTCTGCTGAGCAGCCCCACCATGTAGTAGTCGGCAGCGATGGCGCCGGCGTCGATCAGCTTCGACACCGTCGGTCCGAACCCCCGCTCGAAGTTCCCGCAGGCCGGGCAGAGGAAGTCCTCAAAGAACGTCACGACCGCTTTGGGTTTGCCGTCTTGAGTGACCAGCTTGCTCGACGTCACCCGCACCGACCGCTCGGAACTGGCAGCGGTCTTCTTGTTGTGCGAGATCACGATGTAGCCGACCAAGACGACGGCGAACAGCATCACGATCGCGGTGAGCCCGATCCTGACCAGCAGGTCGCGTCTGCGCCCGGCGGCGTTCAGGTCGTAGCTGGGGCGTTTCGGTTTGGCGGCTTTGGCGCCCATGGGCTCGCTCACCCTCCGTCGTGTAATAGTCGGCTGAGTCCGGCCGCGGCGCGGTCGGCGATAGCGTCTAAGCCTACCGGCGTAGTAGCTCCAGCTCAGACGCGGCTGAGGTGAGCCCGCAACGCCGAAATCAACTCGGTCGTGGCGACGGCGCTGCCGCCGCCCAGCGGGAACAAGCTGGCGAAGCCATGAGTCAGCGACCCCGAAGAGCGCAAGTCGACGGGTGTGCCGGCATCGCGCAGCGCCGCGGCGTAGCGATCGCCCTCGTCGCGCAGCGGGTCGAAGCCGGCGGTCGCGATCAGCGCGGGCGGTAAACCTGACAGCGAGTCGGCGAGCAGCGGCGATATCCGCGGATCTGTCGGCTCGAGATCCGAGTCGCCCAGATACTGGGTCTCGAACCAGTCCATATCGCGCTTGGTGAGCAAGAACCCCTCGGCGAACAAGCTTAACGATCGGGTCTGCGCGGTGAAGTCCGTTCGCGGGTAGATCAGCCACTGCAGCACCGGCAGGGGACCCGGAGGATCCTGGGTGGCCCCGTCGTCGCGCGCCAGCTGGGACACCACGGCCGCCAGGTTGCCGCCGGCGCTGTCCCCGCCGACCACCACCTTGTCGGGGATCGCCCCGAGGTCGCCGGCGTGTTCGTGCGCCCACCGAAACGCCGCATACGCATCGTCGACCGCCGCCGGCGCCGGGTGCTCAGGCGCCAGCCGGTAATCGATCGACAGCACATGGACCTCGGCGTCGCGGCAGGTCAACCGGCACAACGCATCATGGGTGTCCAAGTCGCCGATCGTCCAGCCGCCGCCGTGGTAGAAGACCACCAACGGCGTTGGCTCGGCGGTCGCCGGGCGGTAGTGCCGGGCCGGGATCTGACCGGCCGGTCCGGGTATCGATACGTTGCTGACGCCGACGTGCACCTGGGGGCCGGCGAACCCGAGGCACGTTTCCCGCATCAGAGCCCGAGAAGCCGCGACGTCGTTACCTACCGCCAGACCGTCGATGCCCATAGCACGCTGCGCCGACAGCATCAGCTGCAACGTCGGATCCAGCGTATTGCCATCGATGGTGACCGAACGGCCGCCGGCCAGCAGCCGCACGACACGGGTCGGCACCCACGGAATCACCTTGACACCGACTTTGGTGGCGACGCTCTGCAGCCGACCTGCCCAGTCGCTCGGCGCTTTGACCTGCACGTCCGGCGCCCCTGGCAGACTTCGTGTCATGGCTGGCCCCTTAAGTCCCTTGATCCCACTCAACGACGGTAATTGCGTTCCCGCCATCGGATTCGGCGTATTCAAGATCCCGCCCGCGGACACCGAGCAGGCGGTAGGCGCCGCGCTGCGCACCGGTTACCGCCATATCGACACCGCGGCGATGTACGGCAACGAACGCGAAACCGGCCGCGCAGTCGCGGAGTCCGGCGTGCCCAGAGACGAACTCTACTTGGTGACCAAGTTGTGGAACGCCGACCAGGGCTATGACAGCACGCTGGCCGCGTTCGACGCCAGCATGGATCGACTGGGGATCGAGTACCTGGACCTATATCTGGTGCATTGGCCGCTGCCGCAGCGAAACAAGTTCGTCGACACCTTCAAGGCGTTCGCTCACCTGCGCGATCAGGGCCGGATCCGGTCCATCGGGGTGAGCAATTTCGAACCCGAGCACCTCAGTATCCTCATCGATGCCACCGGGATTGTCCCCGCCGTCAACCAGGTCGAGCTGCATCCACGGCTGCCGCAGACCGAATTGCGAGAGGTCCACGCCCGGCTGGGCATCGCCACCGAGGCCTGGGGACCGCTCGGGCGAGGATCGTTGCTGACCGATCCGATCGTCACCGGGGTCGCCGAAAGCTGCGGTCGAACACCCGCCCAGGCTCTGATTCGGTGGCATATTCAGCTCGGTAATATCGTGATCCCCAAGTCGGTGAACCCTAAGCGGATTGCGAGCAACTTCGACGTGTTCGATTTTGAACTCAGCAGCAACGACATGGCGTCAATCTCTTCGCTCGACGACGGCAACCGGCTCGGTCCTGATCCACGAACCTTCGACTTCACAGGCAGGTGAATGATGTTGACCGGCGAGTCGGGCGCCTCGGTCCCCTCAATAGCACTCAATGACGAGAACACCATGCCGTCCCTTGGCCTCGGTGTTGCCGAATTGTCCGACGACGAGACCGAGCGAGCGGTCTCGGCGGCACTGGAGATCGGGTATCGGCTGATCGATACCGCTTCGGTATACGGCAACGAAGCCGCGGTCGGCCGCGCTATCGCGGCGTCCGGGATTCCCCGCGCGGAGTTGTTCATCACCACCAAGCTGGCCAATGCCGACCAGGGCATCACCTCCACCCAGGCGGCCTGCAAGGCCAGCGTCGAGCGGCTCGGCCTGGACTACGTCGACCTGTATCTGATCCATTGGCCGGCGCCGCAGTTGGGCATGTACGTGGACAGCTTCGGCGGCCTGATCCAGTTACGCGGCGATGGCCACGCGCGCTCAATCGGCGTGTGTAACTTCACCGAGGAGCACCTGGAGACGGTCATCGACCTGACCTTCGTCACCCCCGCGGTGAACCAGATCGAGCTGCACCCGCTGCTCAACCAGGCCGAGCTGCGCGCTGCCAACACCGCCCACAACGTGGTCACCGAGGCTTACAGTCCGTTGGCGGTTGGCAGGTTGCTGGACAATCCGACGGTGGCGTCCATCGCTGCCGAATACAGCCGGACCCCCGCACAGGTGCTGATCCGGTGGAGCCTGCAGCTGGGCAACGTGGTGATTCCGCGATCGGCCAAGCCCGAGCGCATCGCCAACAACATCGACGTCTTCGATTTCGAGTTGGCCGCCGAACACATGGACGCGCTCAACGGGCTCAATGACGGCACCCGGCTGCGCGAAGATCCGCTGACCTACGCCGGGATCTAGCCGGGCGGTCCGACCGGGCAGGTGGCCGTGGCGTGACGCAGCACGTCCCCTGAAGCCCGATCGATGGGGAGCCCGTAACCACGCGACACCGCGATGTATTGCATGGCGTACTGACACCAGAACGCATTGTTGGGCGGCATCCACAGGGCAGCCTGGGAGTCGGCCTTGTCCTCGTTCGCCTTTCCGGACACCGCCAGCAGGTTGGCCGGATCGTTGGCGAAGCGCACCCGTTCGGCGATCGGCCAGTCGTAGGCACCCATGTCCCAGGCCAACGCAAGCGGCACGATGTGGTCGATCTCGACTGACGCCCCGATCCCGGCACCACGCCGGAAGTTGATGGTGGCGTTGGTGTACGGGTCGTGCAGGATGCCGGTTTCGACAGCGTTGGGGCAGCGTTTGATCCACAAATACGTCCTGTCGACGAGGTCGCGGGTGAGAACGTCGTCGCGGGTGTCGCATCCGTTGTGTCCGCCGGGCGCATCGGTGTCGTCGGTCCAGGCGTCGCCGTACGCTGCCCGGCGGTAGTCGTAGCGATGGATCCTGGCCGGCACCAACACGATTCCGCTCAGCACGTCGACACCGGGCCGCACGGCCGGAACGTCGGCTCGCGCAGCGAACTCGCGGGCGCGGTCGCCCGCCGATGTGGTTATCACCTGGTAGGCGACCAGCACCGCGAGCATCGCGATCGCCGACAGCCACAACAACGTCTTGCGGGTCATGACTTGTCCAGATATTCGATGCGCTCGCTGCCGGTGAATGGTGCTGCCAGTAGCGCCAATCCGGGATTGGCGGCCTCGTCGTCGTAGACCTGCTCGCAAAAGTCTCGGGCTGCCTCGATGATGTGCTGGTGGTCGATCAGCGACAGCAGTTGCAGCGTGATCGCACGGCCGGACTGGCTGCGGCCCAGCACATCTCCTTCACGGCGCTCCCTGAGATCGAGGTCAGCCAGAGCGAACCCGTCGAGGGTCCCGGCGACGGCATTCAGTCGCCGGCCTGCGCGGGAACCCGGCGCCACCCAGCTCGCCAGTAGGCACAGGCTCGCGTGCGCGCCCCGACCGATGCGGCCCCGCAACTGGTGTAACTGGCTGATTCCGAACCGGTCGGCGTCCATAACCAGCATCACGGTCGCGTTGGGGACGTCGACGCCGACCTCGATGACGGTGGTGCACACCAGCACATCGATGTCGCCCGCGCGAAACGCCGTCATCGCAGCGTCCTTCTCGTCGGCGGGCAACCGCCCATGCATGAGCCCCAGCCGCAGGCCGGCCAGCTGGTCACTGCGCAGATGGGCGAACAGCTCTTCAGCTGTCGCCGAAGGCCTTGCATCCTTCTCGGTCTGGCCGCTGTTGTCGGACTCGTCAATCCGCGGCGCCACGACGTAGGCCTGACGCCCGGCGGCCACCTCCTCGATGATGCGTCGCCAGGCCCGGTCCAGCCATGCCGGCTTGTCTTTGACGAAGACGGCGGTGGTGGTGATCGGCTGCCGACCGCGGGGAAGCTCCCGCAGCGTCGACGTCTCCAGGTCGCCGTAGACGGTGAGCGCCACCGTCCGCGGTATCGGTGTCGCGGTCATCACCAGCAGGTGCGGCGTGATTCCGGCAGGAGCCTTGGCCCGCAACTGATCTCGCTGCTCGACACCGAACCGGTGCTGCTCGTCGACGACGACCATGCCGAGCTGGTGGAATTCCACCGCGTCCTGCAGTAGCGCGTGCGTACCGACGACGATGCCGACCTGGCCGCTGGTGATCTCGCCGCGAACTTGTTTCTTCTGAGCAGCCGACATCGATCCGGTGAGCAGCGCCACCCGGGTGGCGTTGTCAGCGCCGCCGAGCTGGCCGGCCATCGCCAGCGGCCCAAGCACATCGTTGATCGACTGGAGATGTTGTGCAGCAAGGACTTCCGTTGGTGCCAACAGTGCGCACTGGTATCCGGCATCGACCATCTGCAGCATCGCCAGCACCGCGACGATCGTCTTGCCTGACCCCACCTCACCTTGCAGCAGCCGGTTCATCGGGCGAGTCGACCCGATTTCGGCAGTAAGCACCTCCAGCACCTCACGCTGGCCGGCGGTGAGATCGAATGGCAAGCGATGCAGGAGTTCATGCTTGAGCCCGTCCGAACGCACCGACGCCGCCGGGCCGGACTGGGCCAGTTCGCCGTGCCGGCGACTCACCAGCGCCCATTGCAGCCCGACGGCCTCGTCGAAGGCCAAACGTTCGCGGGCCCGTCGCCGGTCGGCACGATCTTCGGCCAAGTGGATGGCGCGCAGCGCCTCGTCTTCGGAGACAAGTTTGTGCTTGGCGCACAGTTCTTTTGGCAACGGATCGGCCACCGGGTCGAGGACCTCGAGCACTTGGCGCACGCAGTTGAAGATGTCCCAGCTCTGCAGCTTGGTACTGGCCGGATAGATCGGGTAGAAGCGGCGTTCGAAGGCCTCCTGCAACACCTCCCCGCTGACAGCCTGCGATGCGTCGGCGATGTTGCGCAGCGACCGGCTGCCGCGGTTCCGGCCGTCCGTAGAGTCGAGGATAAGAAAGGCCGGATGCGTCAATTGCATTGCGCCCCGGAAGAATCCAACCTCTCCGGAGAGCATTACTCTGGTGCCCTTGGTCAGCCCTTTCTTGAGGTAGCGAGGGTTGAAGAACGTGGCGGTGACCTTGCTGCGCCCGGAGCCGAGCGTGACGATCAATATCCTGTCCCTCGGGCGATTTCGGATCGGCTTTTCGACCACACCGGTGATCTCGTCGACGAGCGTGACGTGCTCGCCTTCGGCCGGCCGCTCGTCGTCCGCGCCGCGCATGCTTGCGCCCTCGACATAGCTGCGTGGATAGTGCCGGAGCAGGTCGTCGACGGTGCGGATACCGAACACCTCGTCGAGCGGGTTCGCGGCCTTGGCGCCAAGGATGTAATCGAGGCGGTCGCTCAGCGCCACCATGGCTACTCGACCCCGATCAGCAGCGCGTCGCCACGGTGCCCGGTGTGGTAGGTCATCAGCTCGGTACCCGGGTGACGGTCGTGAACGTGGGCTTGCAGGCGGTCGCTTACCTCGGAGGCGTCGACATGCCCGTCGAGGTCGGCGCCGAGCAGCACCGTCACCAGCTCACCGCCGGCGGCCAGCAGCAAATCAATCAACCCGATCGCCGCCGACGCGACGTCGGCGGCCACAATCAACACCTCGTCGCCCGCGATGCCCAATCCGTTGCCGGGTTCACAGGTGCCGGCCCAGGTCAACGCCGTTTCGGTGGCGATGCGCACCGACCCGTGCTTGGCGGCGCCGGCGGCGCGGGCCATCGTGAACCCGTCGTCGACGGCCTGCCGGCCGGGTTCGTGTACCGCGAGCGCGGCCAGGCCCTGCACCATCGATCCGGTCGGCAGCGGCACCACATCGATCCCCCACCCGATCGCGGCGGTGCAGCCGGCCACGAGTTCTTCGGCGGCCAGGTAGCCATTGGGCAACACCATCACCTGCGCGGCTTCGGTGTCCACCACGGCTCGCAACAGCTGCTGGGCGCTGATCGCCGTGGTCGGGTCGGCGACATGCGGGCCGGGACGCAGCACGCAGGCTCCCTCGCCGGCGAACAACTCCGCCGCGCCGTCGCCGTCGACGACGGCCAACACCGCGCGCTCCCGCGTCCAGCTGCCGGGCGGTAGCCCGCTGGCGGCGCCGGTCAGGGCCGAGATCTGGATGCGCCGCGGATTCCCGAACTCCAGGCCCGCCTCGACGGCCGCGCCGGCGTCGTCGGTGTGGACATGGACTGAGTAACCGCCGACCACGCCGGAGCTCGCGATGGCCACCGACTCACCGAGCTCATCGAGCCGCTCGCGGAGCAAATCAGCGCACTCGCTGTCGCATCCGCCCAGCAGGTACATCACCTCGAATTGCGGCGCGGGGGGTTGTGGAGCGGGTTCCGCGGCTTCCCGGCGCGGTGAGGGCTCGTACAGCGTGCGGTTAGGCGCCTGGCCGGTGATCGTCGAGCGCAACGCGTCGAGGAGGACCAGCAGACCTCGCCCTCCGGCGTCGACCACCCCGGCGTCGCCGAGGACCTCCAGCTGCTCGGGCGTCTTCTCCAGCGCCACCACCGCGGCGTCGCCCGCGGCCGTGATCGCCGCGACAACCCCCTCCCCGGTGTTCTGCTCGACGGCATCGGCGGCCGCCCGCAGCACTGAGACGATCGTCCCGGGAACCTCCTGGCCGCCCATCGAGGCGACAACCAGATCCACGCCGCGCCGCAACGCCTCGCCGAGCAACGCCGCGTCGATGACGTGCAGTTCGGCACCGGATTCTTCGGCAGCGCTCGCGGTGACGTCGGCGATACCGCGCAGAATCTGCGACAGAATCACCCCGGAATTGCCGCGCGCGCCGTTCAAAGCGCCCCCTGATAGGGCGGCGGCCACCCGGACGACGTCGCCAGGACGGGTCTGCGAACTGGCAACGGTGTTGGCCTCGGCCAGCGCCGAGCGCATGGTGAACAGCATGTTGATGCCGGTGTCGGAATCGGCGACCGGGAACACGTTCAGCCGATTTATCTCGTCGATGTGCGTGATCAGGTCACCGACGGCGCTATGCGCCCAGTCGCGCAGGGCAGACGCGTCCAATGGGCGATCCGGCTTGGCCAACCCCGACCCCACCAAAGGCCACCTCCTCACGCCGCCATCAGTGGGCGCCAGCCTATCGACTGAGCCCGACAGCACAGGTCACATAGCGCACGACGCGTGTTAGTCGTTTTGGCGGTTCCGCCCGGCGGCGGCTATTCTGGCCAGGTCGTCGGGCCACCCGTCGGTGGTTGTTGGCCCCAGAGGTTCGAGGAGTTTATGTATGGCTGCCGTCTGCGATATCTGCGGGAAGGGCCCCGGCTTCGGCAAGTCGGTGTCGCACTCCCATCGCCGGACCAGCCGTCGGTGGGATCCCAACATCCAGAGCGTGCGCGTTGCCACCCGCCCCGGCGGCAACAAGCACCGCATCAACGTCTGCACGTCGTGCATCAAGGCCGGTAAGGTCACCCGCGGCTAGCGGGCCAACTGCCCAGCGTCGTCGGTTTGCCGATTGCGGAGCGCGAAGGCGCTGAGACGGTTTACGGCAGTCGCCAGTCGATCGGCTCACTGCCCATCTGAGTGAGCAGGTCGTTGGCGCGGCTGAACGGACGCGAGCCGAAAAATCCCCGCGACGCCGAAAGCGGCGAAGGATGCGGTGATTCGATCGAGACACAGTCGCTGCCCGCCAGCATCGGCTTCAGCGTCGAGGCGTCGCGGCCCCACAAAATCGCCACCATCGGCTGCCGGCGATCGACCAGAGCGCGAATCGCACACTCGGTGACCGCCTCCCAGCCCTTGCCGCGGTGCGACGCCGGATTACCCGGCCGAACGGTGAGCACGCGGTTGAGCAGCAGCACGCCGCGCTCTGCCCACGGCGTCAGGTCGCCGCAGGAGGGCGCCGGATAGCCGAGGTCTTTGGCATATTCGGCGAAGATATTCTCCAGACTTCGCGGCAGCGGACGCGCCGCTTCGGCCACCGAGAAGCTCAAGCCGACAGCATGCCCGGGCGTCGGATACGGGTCCTGGCCGACAATCAGCACCCGCACCTGGTCGAACGGAAAGGTGAAGGCGCGCAAGACATTCGGCCCCGCCGGCAGGTAGCCTCGGCCGGCAGCGATCTCCTCGCGCAGAAATTGGCCCATCTTCGCCACTTGTTCGCCGACGGGCTCCAATGCGGCCGCCCAACCGTCGTCAACCAGTTCGCGCAGCGGCCGGGCGGTCACGCCAGCCCCTTCGCCAACAGCACCACAGTGTCTGCACCCGCACGGCGATCCCGCGAAATCTCTTGGTAATCAGGAGATTCCGACCACAGTCGGAATGCCGCCTCGTCGGGAAACGACATCAGTACCACCTTGTCCAGATCCCACTTGCCCTCGACCACCTGTGGGGACTCATCGGCGGCCAGTAACGTTCCACGGTGGCGACCGAAGACATCCATGAATCGGACCTGGTACCGGTCGTAGGCGGCGCGGTCGGTGAACCGCAACTGAGCAATGGCGTAGACGGTCACCGGGTCACCCTACTGACTGAAGGACTGCCAGCCGGCGTATCCGTGCCACTCTGCGCCGTCAACGAGCACCCGCGCCGGCCCGTCGAGCACGTACCCGATCACCCGCCACCCGGCGGGAACCGGACCGGCGAACGCCGCGACCAGGGCATGGTCCTCTCCCCCGCCGAGCACCCACGTCCACGCGTCGACCCCGGCGGCTTCGGCCGCACTCAGCAGTGCGTCGCGATCGGCGCTCAACGCTTCGGTGCTCAGGTCGATGCCCACCCCGGACGCCTCGGCCAGGTGCCGCAGATCGCCGACCAGACCGTCGGAGATGTCGATCATCGCCTCGGCGCCGGCCTCGGCGGCCGCGCGTCCCTCTCCGTACGGCGGTTGCGGGACGAGGTGACGACGCCGCAAGTCTTCGAACCCCGCAATACCGTTGTGCCACAGTGCACACCCGGCAGCAGAGTATCCCAGCTGGCCGGCGACGGCGATCCGCGAGCCGGGTCGCGCGCCGGACCGCAGCACCGGCGGTCGGCCAGCCAGATCGCCCAGCACGGTCATCGACACCACCCACAGCGGGCTGCTGACCAGGTCTCCGCCGACGATGCCGGCGCCAATCCGGCCGGCCTCGTCCCACATCCCGTCTGCCAGCGCGCTGACCTGTGCGGTTGACGTTTCCGGCGGTGCGCCGAAGCCGACGACGAACGCGGTGGCCCGTCCGCCCATCGCTTCGATGTCGGCGGCGTTCTGCGCGACGGCTTTCCGGCCGACATCGTGCGGTGTCGACCAGTCCAGCCGGAAGTGGCGACCCTCGACGAGCATGTCCGTCGACGCCAGGACGCGACCGTCGCCGGCCAGCACCACAGCAGCGTCGTCACCCGGTCCGAGAGCGACCGTGTCCGGCTGGCGCCGACCGCGAATCAGTCCTTCGATCACGCCGAATTCGCCAACGTCGCCCAGCGTGGGATCAGACTCGCCGCCGCCCACATCACCTCCGGTAGGTTCTTGTCCGCTGACTTCGGGAGTGTAGGCGCGATGAGCAGAAGGTGAGGCATTGGCCGAGTCGGACGGGCCGCCACGGGGGGTGCTGATCGCCGCACTGGTACTGGCGGTGGGCGTGGTCGGCGTCGTCCTGGCGATCGCGGCGACCCGCCACCCGCCGCTCCCACCGGTCGCAATCCCGAGCGTCCCGGCTCCCCATGCGCAGGATTCGGCCTGCCGGACGCTGCTGGAAGCGCTGCCGCAGCGACTCGGCGACTATCAGCGGACTCCCACCGCGCAGCCGACGCCACCCGCCACCGCCGCCTGGCGGACCGCAAGCGATAGCGAACCGGTCGTGCTGCGATGTGGCCTGGACCGTCCAACCGACTTCGTGGTCGGCTCGCCGATCCAGCTCGTCGACCGGGTGCAGTGGTTTGAGGCCCGCCAAGGTGATCGATCCACCTGGTACACGGTCGACCGACCGGTCTATGTGGCGCTCACCCTGCCGTCGGGGTCTGGCCCGACGCCGATCCAGCAACTCTCCGACCTGATCGACCACACCATGCCCGCGGTGCCGATCAGCCCGTCGCCGCCGAGCTGATTGGCCGACTTCTCCTCAGGCCGCTACACGGCCCGCATCGTCGCCGGCCGGGTTAGCGCAGACCAGTTCCGCGCGCGAGCGCCGTTTCAACCATGGTCGCCACCAGGGTTCGATAATCCACGCCGCTGGCGGCCCACATCCGCGGGTACATCGAGATGGTCGTGAATCCGGGCATTGTGTTGACCTCGTTGATGATTGGGCCGTCATCGGTGAGGAAGAAGTCGACCCGGGCCAGGCCCTGGCAGTCGATCGCCCTGAACGCCCGGATCGCCAATTCCCGCACCGCGTCGCTCACCTCGTCGTCGACCTTGGCGGGCACGTCGAGTTCGGCGGCGTCGTCGAGGTATTTGGTCGCGAAGTCGTAGAACGAGTCTTCACGTCCGCGCACGCCGGCCACCCGGATCTCCCCGACAGTGCTGGCTTGCACTGTGCCGTTGGGGAATTCGAGTACACCGCACTCCAATTCGCGACCCACAACCGCGGCCTCGACGATCACCTTCGGATCGTGCTGGCGCGCATGGTCGACGGCCCCGGGCAGCTCGTCCCAGCCGGTCACCCGGCTGACGCCGATCGACGAGCCGCCGCGTGCGGGTTTGACGAACACCGGTAGTCCAAGCCGTTCGCGCAGCCCGGTGTCCAGCGTGGGCTGCGACGGCCGCAGCACCTCATAGGCACCGACCGGAAGTCCTTCGGCGACAAGCAGTTTCTTTGTGAACTCCTTGTCCATACCCGCCGCGCTGGCCAACACCCCGGCACCGACGTAGGGCACGCCGGCGAGTTCGAGCAGGCCCTGAATCGTGCCGTCTTCCCCGTAGGGGCCGTGCAAGACCGGAAAGACCACGTCGACGGATGCCAGTACCTCAGCCCCACCGGGCGACAGTGACACCAGCTGGCCGGCCCGCCGCGGATCGGCGGCCAGAGCCAGCTCGGTGCCCGATTCGGAGCTCACCCCCGGCAGCTGCCGATTGGTGATCGCCAGCGCGTCGGGGTTCCCGTCGGTCAGGACCCACGAGCCATCCGGGGTGATGCCGACCGCGACCACGTCGAAGCGCTGCGGATCGAGATTGCGCAAGATGCTGCCCGCCGAGACACAGGAGATGGCGTGCTCGTTGCTGCGTCCGCCGAACACCACGGCGACGCGGACGCGGCCGCGATCGGTCGTCTTGGCGGGGAAGCGGTCACTCACAACCTAGAGAGGCTACCTTCTGGGTGCTGCGATGCTGGTTACCACGAGGTTAGCTCCGCCATTAACCGTGGCCAGGGTCATTCCGGCTTGGTGCGGCGTCCCAACAGCAGTGCCATCGCCTGGTCCACCGACAACCCCTTATGACAGACCCGGTGTACCGCGTCGGTCAGTGGCATCTCGACGTCGTAACTCGAGGCCAGCGCCAGCACGGACTCGCATGACGTCACCCCCTCGACGACGTGGCCGCCGCGCGCCTGCAGTGCCGCCTCCATCGTCTGGCCCCGCCCCAGGGATTCGCCGAAGGTACGGTTGCGCGAGCGGGGCGAGGTGCAGGTGGCCACCAGATCGCCGACCCCGGCCAACCCCGCCAGGGTTGTGCCTTTGGCCCCGACCGCGATCCCGAGCCGCATGATCTCCGCCAGGCCGCGGGTAACGATCGCCGCCGCGGTGTTCTCGCCCAGGCCCACCCCGGCCGCCATCCCACAGGCCAGGGCTATGACGTTTTTGCAGGCGCCGCCGATCTCGGTGCCGATCACGTCGGCGTTGGTGTACGGGCGGAAGAATCCGGTGTTCAACATGCGCTGCAGGGCGACGCCACGACCGGAATCGCTGCAGGCGATCACGGTGGCCGCGGGTTGCCCGGCGACGATCTCGCTGGCCAAGTTCGGCCCGGAGATCACTGCGACCTGCGACGGGTCGACGCCGGTCACGTCGACAATGACCTGGCTCATCCGCATCAGAGTGCCCAACTCGATGCCCTTGGCCGTGCTGACCAGGGTCGCACCTTGGGCGAACAGACTCTTCCACTGTTCGACATTGGCCCGCATCGTCTGCGCCGGCACGGCCAGCAGCACCGTCGTCACCCCGCTCAGCGTTTCTTCCGCGTCGCCGGTGGCACGGACACCCGGCGGCAACTCAACGCCAGGCAAGTAGTCGGGGTTGTGACGGCTGTCGTTGATTTCGTCGGCGAGGTCGGATCGCCGGGCCCACAGGGTGACCTCGCCGCCAGCGTCGGCGAGCAATTTGGCCAGCGCCGTACCCCATGCGCCGGCCCCCATCACCGCTGTCGTGCTGGCCATCGTGTGCCTTCGTCCCCGTCTCGTCGAATTGTCGGCGCTCAACCGTAGCCCAGCGACGATGCAGATCGCCCGGCGATCTGAGGAGAAGCTGGGCAATCAGGTCGAGCGCAGCCGCCTGAGAGGCCATGGACCGCGAGAACGCCATACACATGCACAAAGAAAAAACTGGCAGGATGGCTTTTTGACGTCCTCCCCCGGCTGAAGCCGACGGATTTCAACCCACCCACTACCTATGTGGCAGGAGAGCTGAGTTGAGGTTCACGGTTCGCAGACCTGCTGGTGCCGAGGTCTCCCCGTGCTGTCACCGCCCGTCCGGCGGCGATGTTGCGTGCAGCGTTCACGTCGGCGTTGCACGGTCCCGTGTTGCACGCTTCGCACTCGAAAACCGCTTGGCTCTTGCGGTTTTCGGGTGCGACGTGCCCGCACGCGGAACATCGTTGCGACGTGTACGCGGCCGGGATCCGCTCGACCCGACCGTAAGCCTTGTGCTGCAAACGTGCGGCGAGCAGCCCCCAACAGCTTGCGTTGATAGCCCGGTTCAGTCCACGCTTTTGAGCAACGCGCACACCCGGTTGCGCCACTGTTCCCCGCACGCTACGGGTCATCACTCGCACGTCGAGGGCCTCGATCCGGATCGTATCGAAGCGCCGCGCAACGTCAGTAGTGGCCTTTTCGACCCAGTCATTGCGTCGGTCGACCTCACGCGCTTTCAGCTTTGCGATCGCCAGCCTCGTGCGGGCTCGCCGGCTCGAGCCGCGCTTGGCGCGTGCGAGCCGCTGCTGCAGCACCTTCAACCGCTTAGCCTCACCACGGCTCAGACCGGGGACGTGCAGCAGTTCACCGGTCGACAAGGCCGCCGACACGACAACACCACGGTCGATACCCACCACGCCGCCGTCACCCGGACCGGCGATGGGACTAGGGATATGCGCGAACCCGATATGCCAGCGGCCAGCCCGATCGCGGGTGACCCGGTAGGACTTCACGCCCTCGGGGACCGGCCGCGACAGGCGGAATCGCACCCAACCCACCTTAGGCACCCATACCCCACCAAACCGGCAGTTCAGGCGCTGGACGTGATGCGGTTTCACCCCAACCTGCCGAAATCCCTCATGCACACCGGCTTTGCGCCAGGTCGGGCGGCGGTGCGTCCCGGTGAGAAAGTTGCGCATGGCCTGGGCGAAGTCCCGCAACGCTTGCTGCTGCACGGTCTGCGAGCCAGACGCCAGCCAGTCATGCTCGGCGCGGGCCGCGGTCAACTGAGCACACTGCTCGCTATAGCCAGGCGCATGACGTCCGGGCTGCCAGTGCTGTTGCTGCTCAACGGCCAGGTTCCACACGTATCGGGCGTGGCGACAATGCTCGGCCAGGATGGCCGCCTGCTCAGCAGTAGCAATCAGCCGATATCGCGACACCCTGGCAACGTAGCCACGCCCACCGACAACTTAACGAAAGGAGACGCGGCGTTTCCTCCCCTGGACCAAGCCGAGGGCCAACATGCCGCAAGTCACCGATGAGCGGGCGAGCCGACGCCGGAGGCGATGTCGGTTTGATTGTCGCCGTCAAGCGACTGGCCGCCGCCAAGACCAGGCTGGCGCCGGTGTTTTCCGCACAAACGCGGGAGAACGTGGTGCTGGCCATGCTGGTCGATACCCTCACCGCCGCGGCTCGGGTCGGGTCCGTGGCCCGCATCACCGTCATCACGCCCGACGACGCCGCGGCAGCCGCGGCGCGCCAACTCGGCGCCGAGGTGCTGTTCGATCCCACGCCCCAAGGCCACCCCGACCCGCTCAACAACGCGATCTCGGAAGCCGAGCAAGTGGTGGTCCAATCAGTGCCCAATATCGTTGTGCTGCAAGGAGATCTGCCGGCATTACAGACGCAGGAGCTTGCCGAGGCGATCGCCGCGGCACGACACCACGAGCGTAGTTTCGTTGCCGACCGGCTCGGCACGGGTACCGCGGCGCTGTGTGCATTCGGCGCCGCGCTCGACCCGCGGTTCGGGCCGGATTCTTCCGCGCGGCATCGACGTTCGGGAGCGATCGAGCTCACCGGGGCGTGGCCTGGATTGCGCTGCGATATCGACACACCCGACGACTTGGCGGTCGCGCGCCGGCTCGGGATCGGGCCGGCAACGGCGCGGGCCGTCGGCCCGCGCGCCCGACGATGCGGGCCGTAGGCGGCCCGAGGAGGAGGCGCGCAATCAGATCCCGCGCTCGACGATGCGGGCCGTAGGCGGCCCGAGGAGGAGGCGCGCAATCAGATCCCGCGCTCGACGATGCGGGCCGTAGGCGGCCCGAGGAGGAGGCGCGCAATCAGACCCCGCGCTCGACGATGCGGGCCGTAGGCGGCCCGAGGAGGAGGCGCGCAATCAGACCCCGCGCGCCGCTAGCGTAACGACCGGTAAACGGCTCCTCAACGGCGAATGGATGTGAGCTGGTGGGTAGCAGCGCCGCCCACCGATGGGGAATGATCACAAGGGTGACCGAAATCGAAGCCCGCGAGGGCAGCGAAGCAACAGTTGCGACCACCTCAGCCGAGCCGCGGCCCGACGGGCCCGGGTGGCAAGCGGACGGCGCAGCACCCGCCTCACCGCCGGCCGCCACAGCAGCCCTAATAGAGGACGAGCTTCCGGAGCACCGCTACCTCAACCGCGAACTGAGCTGGCTGGACTTCAACGCGCGGGTATTGGCGCTGGCCGCCGACACCTCGCTGCCGTTGCTGGAGCGGGCGAAGTTTCTGGCGATCTTCGCCTCCAACCTCGACGAGTTCTACATGGTTCGCGTCGCCGGGCTCAAGCGGCGCGACGAGATGGGACTGTCGGTGCGCTCCGCGGACGGTCTGACCCCGCGCGAGCAGCTGCGCCGCATCGGCGAGCAAACCCAGCAGATCGCCACCCGACACGCACGGGTGTTCCTCGACTCGGTGGAGCCCGGGTTGGCCGAGCAAGGCATTCACATCGTCACGTGGGCCGATCTGGACCAGGCCGAACGCAACCAGCTGCAGACGTACTTCAACGAGCAGGTCTTCCCCGTCCTGACTCCGCTCGCCGTCGATCCCGCTCACCCGTTCCCCTTCGTCAGCGGGCTCAGTCTGAACCTCGCCGTCACGGTCAAGAAGCCAGAGGACGGCGGTCAGCATTTCGCTCGAGTCAAGGTGCCCGACAACGTCGATCGCTTCGTTGAGCTCGACGTTAAGGAAGGCGCAGACGGATCGGCCGGGAAGGCGGAAGTTCGCTTTCTCCCCACGGAGGAACTGATCGCAGCCTTCTTGCCGGCGCTGTTCCCGGGCATGGAGATCGTCGAACACCACGCGTTCCGCATTACTCGCAATGCGGATTTCGAGGTCGACGAGGATCGTGACGAGGATCTGCTGCAGGCACTCGAGCGCGAACTGGCCCGTCGACGGTTCGGATCACCGGTACGCCTCGAGGTGGCTGACGACATGACCGAGCACATGTTGGAGTTGCTGCTGCGGGAGCTCGATGTGCATCCCGGCGACGTCGTCCAAGTGCCGGGGCTACTTGATCTCTCCTCGCTGTGGCAGATCTACGGCGTCGACCGACCGGCACTGAAGGATCCCGCGTTCGTTCCGGACACCCCCCCGGAATTCGCCGACCGGGAAACGCCGAAGAGCATTTTCGCGACGCTGCGCGAGGGTGACGTGATGGTTCACCACCCCTACGACTCGTTCTCCACTAGCACGCAACGCTTTATCGAGTTGGCCGCGGCCGACCCCAATGTCCTGGCGATCAAACAGACGCTGTATCGCACATCAGGTGATTCGCCGATTGTGCGTGCCCTCATCGAGGCCGCGGCGGCCGGAAAGCAAGTAGTGGCATTGGTCGAAATCAAGGCGCGATTCGACGAACAGGCAAACATCCAGTGGGCGCGCGCGCTGGAGCAAGCGGGCGTCCACGTGGCCTACGGCCTCGTCGGCTTGAAAACGCATTGCAAGACTTGCTTGGTGGTGCGCCGCGAAGGCTCCGCGATCCGGCGGTACTGCCATATCGGGACCGGCAACTACAACAGCAAGACCGCCCGGCTCTACGAGGACCTCGGCCTGCTGACCGCCAATCCCGACATCGGCGCCGATTTGACCGACCTGTTCAACACGCTGACGGGCTATTCGCGTAAGTTCTCCTACCGCAACCTGTTGGTCGCCCCGCACGGGATCCGCGCCGGCATCATCGAGCGCGTCAACCGGGAGATCGCCGCGCATCAGGAAAACGGCAACGGGCACATCCAACTCAAGATGAACTCCCTTGTCGACGAACAGGTCATCGACGCGCTCTACCGAGCCTCGCAAGCCGGGGTGCGGGTGGAGATCGTGGTGCGCGGAATCTGTGCACTGCGCCCCGGTGTCGAGGGGTTCTCCGAAAACATCACCGTGCGCTCGATTCTCGGCCAATTCCTGGAGCACTCGCGGATCTTCCACTTCGGCTTGATCGACGAATTCTGGATCGGCAGTGCCGACATGATGCACCGCAATCTCGATAGGCGGGTCGAGGTGTTGGTTCAAGTCAAGGACCCCCGGCTGACCGCACAACTCAAAGACATCTTCGCGTCAGCTCTGGACCCCGCCACGCGCTGCTGGGAACTGGGGCCCGAAGGGCAGTGGACCGCGTTGCCGCAAGCCGGCCACAAGGTTCGCGACCACCAGGTGTCGCTGATGGACCAACACAGGAGCGCCTGAGGCCACCTGTACCATGGCCAGGATGTCCATCAGGCGCGAAGGTCCGAATTGACTTGCAGGGGTTACGGTGCCGACCCGAATCTGGCCGGATGACCCGAGTGTGAGCGGGAAAGTCGTTTGGGCCGCCGGCGCGGTGCTCTGGCGCCCCTGCGCGAGCGAGTCGGTCGAGGTGGCTCTCATCCACCGCCCCCGCTACGACGACTGGTCATTGCCCAAGGGCAAGATGGATCCCGGCGAAACCGAACCGGTGACCGCGGTCCGAGAAGTTTTCGAGGAGACCGGTCACCGTGCGCAACTTGGTCGCCGGCTTTACAACGTGAGTTATCCGGTCGACCAAGGTGTCAAACGGGTTCGCTACTGGGCGGCGCGCAGCCTGGGCGGAGAATTCAACCCCGGTCGGGAAGTCGATGAGCTGATCTGGCTGCCGATCTCCGACGCGATCAAGAAAGTGTCCTACACGCACGATCGAAAGGTCTTGCGCCGGTTCGCCAAATTCCCGGCGGACACCCAGACCGTGCTCGTGGTCCGGCACGGCACCGCCGGCAGCAAGTCCCGGTTCTCCGGTGACGACAAGATGCGACCGTTGGACAAGAAGGGCCGTGCGCAGGCCGAGGCACTCGTCGTGCAGCTAGCGGGGTTCGGCCCCACCGATGTGTACGCCGCCGACCGCGTGCGCTGCCATCAGACCGTGGAACCGCTCGCCGAGGAGCTGGGCGTGGTCATCTGCAATGAACCCACGCTGACCGAGGAAGCGTACGCCGACAACCCTAAACGCGGTCGACGGCGGCTTCTGCAGATCGCCGAGTTGGACCGCACACCGGTAATCTGCACGCAGGGCAAGGTGATTCCAGACCTGATCGAATGGTGGTGTGAACGCGACGGGATCCGTCCGGACAAGTCTCGCAATGGCAAGGGCAGCACGTGGGTGCTGTCGCTGGCCGACGGCCACCTGGTCGCAGCCGACCACATCGGCAGTGCGCTGGCCGCCAACGTGGCGACCTAGCACGCAGATTCGCCGCGGGCGTCTCGATAGAGCCGGCCCCGCGGCGAAATCTGTGTGTTGAGTTGGTCAGCGCCTACCGACGGCCGCGACGGGCCGTGGCCTTCTTGGCCGGCGCCTTCTTGGCAACGCTCTTCTTGGCCGGAGCCTTCCTGCACGGCCTTCTTCGCCACGGCCTTCTGCACGGCCTTCTTCGCCACGGCCTTCTTCACGGCCTTCTTCGCCACGGCCTTCTTCACGGCCTTCTTCGCCACGGCCTTCTTCACGGCCTTGCGGGCCACAGCCCTCGTGGCGGCCTTCTTCACCACGGCCTTCTTCACGGCCTTGCGGGCCACAGCCCTCTTGGCGGCCTTCTTCACCACGGCCTTCTTCACGGCCCCGCCCGCGACAACACCTCGCTTCACTGCTGGTCCTTCCGCTGGGAGGCGCTGTGCGCCAGAGACAACCGCTTTGAATTGTGCGCCCGGCCGGAACGCCGGCACGGACGTTGGCTTGACCTTCACCGTCTCGCCTGTGCGGGGATTACGCGCCACACGTGCCGCGCGACGGCGCTGTTCAAACACACCGAAGCCGGTAATGGTGACGCTGTCGCCCTTGTGCACCGCCCGCACAATAGTGTCGACGACATTCTCGACGGCGGCGGTTGCCGACCGACGATCCGAGCCCAATTTCTCAGTGAGCACATCAATGAGCTCTGCCTTGTTCATGCATTTCCTCCGCTGCTAGCGGTCCACGTCGGACCGACTAGAGGACACGGTAAACCCTCAGGTGCCTGATTTCCAAGAGCCACGCGCAATTTCAGTCGGTTCTGGCGAACTTTTTAGGAATCCGGTTGGCGCGCTTGATAGGTGGCTTGAGAGAGGACGAGCCGTCAAATACGGCGTTGGGGCGCCCGAAATTCGGGCCGATTCGAGCCGTCAGGAAGTCGGCAATGTCTGCGGTTTCCAGGCCGGCCGCGTCGACTCGAAAAGTCCGATCTCGTCACGTTTCCGCAGCGTAAGGGCTATGTCGTCGAGGCCTTCCATCAAACGCCAAGCGGTGTAGTCGTCAATCTTGAACGGCACCACCACCGTTCCCGCGGCCACATTCCGATCTTGAAGATTGACAGTGATTTCCAACCCGGGACTGCCCTCGATGAGCTTCCAGAGCAGTTCCACATCGTCTTGGGCAACTTCGGCGGCCAACAGTCCCGCCTTCCCCGCATTGCCCCGAAAAATGTCGCCGAACCGGGACGAGATCACTACCCGGAATCCGTAGTCCATAAGCGCCCACACCGCATGCTCGCGAGAGGATCCGGTGCCGAAATCGGGTCCGGCGACCAGGACTGAACCCCTGTCAAACGGACTGAGATTGAGCACAAAAGAGGGATCGGTTCGCCATGCCGCGAACAATCCATCCTCGAAACCCGTTCGGGTGACCCGCTTCAAATAGACGGCCGGAATGATCTGATCGGTGTCGACATTGGACCGCTTCAGCGGCACTCCGATGCCCGTGTGGGTGTGAAAAGCGTCCATTACGGTTCTCCCTCTTCTCAGTTCAAGTCGGTCGGGGCGGAGAGCTTCCCGCGCACCGCGGTGGCGGCGGCAACGGCAGGCGACACCAAGTGAGTACGGCCGCCCTTGCCCTGGCGTCCTTCGAAGTTGCGGTTTGACGTTGCCGCGCACCGCTCCCCCGGCGACAGCTGGTCCGGGTTCATCCCAAGGCACATCGAGCACCCGGCCTGCCGCCACTCGGCGCCGGCGGCCGTGAAGATTTCGCCCAGTCCTTCTTTTTCGGCCTGCGCGCGTACCCGCATCGACCCCGGCACAACCAGCATCCGCACTCCGTCGGCCACTTTCCGGCCTCGCATTATGTCGGCTACCACACGCAGATCCTCGATGCGGCCATTGGTACACGATCCGACGAACACGGCATCCACCGCGATGTCACGCATCGGGGTTCCGGGCCGAAGGTCCATGTACGCCAGCGCTTTCTCGGCGGCCTGGCGCTCGTGTTCATCGGCCAGCAGCTCGGGGTCGGGCACCGCGGCGCCCAACGGCACTCCCTGGCCCGGATTTGTTCCCCAGGTGACAAACGGCGTCAACGACGCTGCATCCAAATAGACCTCGGTGTCGAACTCGGCGCCTTCGTCGGTGGCCAGCCGATCCCAATAAGCCACCGCCGCATCCCACTGCGCGCCGGTCGGGGCATGTGGGCGTCCGCGCAAGAATTCGTATGTGGTCGCATCGGGTGCCACCATCCCCGCCCGGGCCCCGGCCTCGATGCTCATGTTGCAGATCGTCATCCGGGCCTCCATCGACAGCGATTCGATGGCGCTGCCGCGATATTCGATGACATGGCCCTGGCCTCCGCCGGTGCCGATCTTGGCGATCACGGCAAGGATGATGTCCTTGGCTGTCACTCCGGCGGGCAGCTGCCCGTCGACGTTGACGGCCATCGTCTTGAACGGCCGCAGCGGAAGCGTCTGAGTGGCCAGCACGTGCTCGACCTCGGAAGTGCCGATTCCCATTGCCAATGCACCGAATGCGCCGTGGGTAGAAGTGTGGCTGTCACCGCACACGACCGTCATTCCCGGTTGAGTCAGACCGAGCTGGGGGCCGACGACATGCACGATGCCCTGCTCGATATCGCCCATCGGATATAGCCGGATCCCGAATTCGGCGCAATTGCGCCGCAGGGTCTCGACCTGGTTGCGCGAAACGGGATCGGCGATCGGCTTGTCGATGTCGATGGTCGGCACGTTGTGGTCCTCGGTGGCGAGCGTCAATTCGGGTCGGCGCACTGGGCGCCCGGCCAGCCGCAGGCCGTCAAATGCCTGCGGACTGGTGACCTCGTGAACCAGGTGCAGATCGATATAGATCAGGTCGGGCTCGGCGTCCCCGCCGGAGGCCACCACATGGTCGTCCCAAACCTTCTGCGCCAGCGTGCGCGGAGGCCCGGCATCAGTGTCGGCTGTAGTCTTCATCACGAGGTCATCCCGATTCCCTTGGTTGCGGTCCGCGACTGCGGTGTCATAACGTGATCTCACTATGCGAGAAGTTAGTATCTCTTTGTGAGACAGGATAGCGGTATCGGCGTCCTCGACAAAGCCGTGGGGGTGCTGCACACCATTGCGGAATCACCATGCGGGTTGGCCGAATTGTGCGATCGCACCGGCCTACCCAGAGCCACCGCACACCGATTGGCCGCCGGCCTGGAGATCCATCGCTTGCTGGCGCGCGATGGCGATGGCCGTTGGCGGCTGGGCCCGGCCGTCAGCGAGCTGGCCGCTCACGTCAACGACCCGCTCCTGACGGCAAGCGCGGCGGTGCTGCCGCGGCTGCGCGAGATCACTGGCGAAAGTGTGCAGCTTTACCGCCGCGAAGGCAGCTCGCGGATCTGCATCGCCGCAGTGGAACCGCCTGCGGGCCTTCGCGATACCGTTCCGGTCGGAGCGCGCTTGCCGATGACGGCCGGTTCCGGCGCCAAGGTGCTGCTGGCATTCGGCGACGACGCCACTCGCCAAGCGGTACTGCCCGTCGCAGAATTCAGCGACCGCGTGCTGGCTGAAGTCCGGCGGCGCGGTTGGGCGCAAAGCGCTGCCGAGCGCGAGCCGGGGGTGGCGAGTGTGTCGGCGCCGGTGCGCGACGCCCGCGGCGCGGTGATCGCCGCGATCTCGGTGTCGGGTCCGATTGACCGCATCGGCCGTCGCCCGGGCGCCCGCTGGGCGGCCGATCTGCTGGCGGCTGCCGACGCCATTACTCGCCGACTGTGAAGCACGCCTTGATCGCCCGCCCGGCGGGCCTGCAATAGCGACCTGACACACTGTCGCCATGGGAAACAACCAGCGCGCGAGCATCGTCATGTCCGAGGACGAGATCGCCGATTTTGTTGTCAATAGCCGCACCGGGACGCTGGCTACCGTTGGCCCCGACGGCCAGCCACACCTGGTTGCGATGTGGTACGCCGTGGTTGACGGCGAGATCTGGCTGGAAACCAAAGCCAAGTCGCAGAAGGCGGTCAACCTCAAACGTGACCCGCGGGTGAGCTTCCTGATCGAAGACGGCGACACCTATGACACCTTGCGCGGAGTGTCCTTCGAAGGCATTGCAGAGCTTGTCGACGATCCCGACGTCTCGCACCGGGTTGGAGTCAGTGTGTGGGAGCGCTACACCGGTCCCTACAGCGACGAAATGAAGCCGTTCGTCGAGCAGATGATGAACAAGCGGGTCTGCGTGCGCATCGTGGCCCATCGCTCGCGTTCCTGGGATCACCGCAAGCTGGGTTTGCCGGCGATGCCGGTGGGTGGATCGACGGCACCGGCCGTCCTGCGGACCGGCCAGTAATTTGCGCTTGTAGCCCCGATGGGATTCGAACCCACGCTACCGCCGTGAGAGGGCGGCGTCCTAGGCCGCTAGACGACGGGGCCGGAACCGATCCGAGGTGCCAGCATAGCTCACCGGCATACGCCCACCTAATTGCTTTGGGGTGCAGAAACGCTGGACAAATTCTGCTGGGGTACCAGGACTCGAACCTAGAATGGCTGAACCAGAATCAGCTGTGTTGCCAATTACACCATACCCCATTGGCTGCCTAAAACTGCTGGTCAAAGGCTTCCCGCAGACGATGTGAGAGTGCTGCGGCCGCTGCTGCCAGCCGTTGTGGGCCGACGTGCAGACTACCAAACAATCCGGCGGCTTCTCACGCTTGCCCGACGCGGTCGCGGGCGCCCTGCAACCGCTGCAGGCTGCGTTCGCGCCCGAGCAGCTCCATGGATTCGAACAGCGGCGGGCTCACGGAGGATCCGGTGATGGCCACCCGGATCGGGCCAAAAGCCTTGCGCGGTTTGAGCGCGAGCGCCTCGACCAACGCGGCTTTGAGGGCGGCCTCGACGCCGGCCACGGTCCAGTCGGTCAGCTCGCCCAGCGCGGCGATCGCGGCGTCGAGCACCGGTCCGGCGTCGATACCCAATTCCTTGGCGGCGGCCTTTGGGTCGAGCGTGTACTCGTCGTCGTTGAAGAACTTCAGCAGGTCCCACGCGTCACCGAGCACGACGATGCGGGTTTGCACGAGGTCGGCGGCCACCGCGAACTGCGCGTCGTCCAGCCCGGTGTGATGACCGTGGGTATCGAAGTAGTCGCGCAGCCTGCCGGTGAAATCGTCGACGGCAAGAAGCCGGATGTGCTCGGCATTGATCGCGTCGGCCTTTTTCTGGTCGAACCGCGCCGGGTTGGCGTTGACGTCAACGACATCGAACGCGGCCACCATCTCGTCGAGGCTGAACACGTCGCGGTCGGCGGCGATCGCCCAGCCCAGCAGCGCAAGGTAATTCAGCAGCCCCTCGGGAATGAAGCCGCGGTCTCGGTGGGCGAATAGATTCGACTGCGGGTCACGCTTCGACAGTTTCCGGGTGCCTTCGCCCAACACCGTTGGCAGGTGGGCGAATTCCGGAACACGATCAGCGATCCCGATCCGAATCAGCGCGTGGTACAGCGCGATCTGCCGCGGAGTCGACGGCAGCAGGTCCTCGCCGCGCAACACATGCGTGATCTTCATCAGTGCGTCGTCGACCGGGTTGACCAAGGTGTACAACGGATCCCCGGTTGCGCGGGTCAACGCGAAATCGGGCACGACGCCCGCGGCGAAAGTGGTCTCTCCGCGGACCAAATCGTCCCAGCCCAGATCTTCGTCAGGCATTCGCAACCGCACGACCGGTTTACGGCCCTCAGCCAGATATGCGGCTCGCTGCTGCTGTGTCAGATCACGGTCGAAGTTGTCGTAGCCCAGCTTCGGACTGCGGCCGGCCGCCAGGTGGCGGGCCTCGACTTCCTGCGGCGTCGAGAAGGCCTCGTACGCCTCGCCCGAGGCGAGCAGCCGGGCCACCACGTCGCGATAGATCTCGCTGCGCTGCGACTGCCGGTACGGGCCGTAGGTGCCGCCCACCTCGGGGCCCTCGTCCCAATTCAAACCGAGCCAGCGCAGCGCATCCAGCAGCGCCAGATAGCTTTCCTCGCTGTCACGTTCGGGGTCGGTGTCCTCGACGCGGAATACGAAGGTGCCGCCGGTGTGCCGCGCGTAGGCCCAGTTGAACAGTGCGGTGCGGATCAGGCCGACATGCGGAACACCGGTTGGCGACGGGCAGAACCGGACCCGCACGCCGACTGCTTCACTCACGATTTACCCTTGCGGACAACGGGATTGGTCAACGTTCCGATTCCCGCAATGGTGACGCTGACGGTGTCGCCGTCTTCGATGGGCCCCACACCCGCTGGCGTGCCGGTGAGAATGAGATCGCCGGGCAGCAGAGTCATCACCGCCGAGATCCATTCCACGATCGCACCGACGTCATGGATCATCAACGAGGTACGGCTGTCCTGCTTGACCTGACCGTTGACGTCGGTACGCAGTTCGAGGTCGGCCGGGTCGACATCGGTGACGATCCACGGCCCGACCGGGCAGAACGTGTCGTGGCCCTTCGCTCGCGTCCATTGGCCATCAGCCTTTTGTTGGTCGCGGGCAGACACGTCGTTGGCAATCGTGTAGCCCAGGATGCTCTCGGCGGCGCGCGCGGCCGAGACGTCCTTGCACGGCCGACTGATGACGGCCGCCAGCTCGCCCTCGAAATGCACCGGGGATGCATCGGCCGGCAATCGGATCGGCACATTCGGCCCGATGATCGCGGTATTGGGCTTGAGGAAGATCACCGGGTCGGCGGGCGCGGGGCCGGTTAAGCCGCCCATCTCGGCGATGTGATCGGCGTAGTTCTTGCCGATGCAGACCACCTTGCTCGCGAGCATTGGGGCCAGCAGTCGCACATCAGCCAGCGGCCAGGAGCGGCCGGTGAAAGTCGGGGTGCCGAAAGGGTGCTCGGCGATCTCACGGGCAGTCATCCCGGTGGGCTGGTCCGGCTCGCCTTCGATGCTGACGAACGCGACGCCGTCCGGACTGGCAATTCGGCCAAGGCGCATTTGCCTGAGCCTACTAACGCACCGGCGAGAACTGCACAGCCGGGCTGGTTGTCGCTTCAGCCCCTGTGTTCGGATGGCTGTGCGAGCATGTATCGATGCCGACGGAGCCGACCGGCACGGTCAGACTCAGTGCGGTCCGTCGCTGGTCGATCGTCGCCGTTTCGCTGCTGGCGACGGCGAGCGCATTCATCTTCATCAACGGCGTCGCGTTTCTGATCCCGGCCCTGGAAGATGACCTCGGCACGCCGCTGGCCGAGGCGAGCTTGCTGTCGTCGATGCCGAGCTTCGGCATGGTGGCGACACTGATTCTGTGGGGCTATCTGCTCGACCGGGTGGGCGAACGCATCGTGCTGACAGTCGGCACAGCGTTGACCGCGGTAGCGGCCTACTTCGCGACGACGGTACACACGATGGTGTCGTTCGCTGCGCTGCTGTTCGTCGGCGGCATGGCGGCCGCCAGCTGCAACTCGGCCGGCGGTCGCCTGGTCTCCGGGTGGTTTCCGCCCGAGCAACGCGGTTTCGCAATGGGTGTTCGCCAGACGGCACAGCCGCTCGGAATCGCACTTGGCGCACTGGTCATTCCGCAGCTTTCGGAACACAGCCCGCGGGCGACGGCGGGCATGATATTTCCGGCCGCGCTGTGCGCGGTATCGGCGGTGGCCAGCCTGGTGGCCATCGTCGACCCGCCTCGCAAGGAATGGGACGAGGCCACCGAACAGGAGCGGGCCAATCCGTATCGCGGATCGTGGGTGCTGCGCCGGATCCACGCAGTCGCCGCACTGCTGATGGTGCCGCAGACGGTGACCGTGACATTCATGCTGATCTGGCTGATCGCAAGTTACCGGTGGTCGATCGCGTCGGCGGGAGCGCTGGTCACGCTGTCACAGCTGCTCGGGGCCGTGGGCCGGGTTGCGGTCGGCCGCTGGTCGGACCGGGTCGGCTCCCGGTTACGTCCGGTGCGCATCATGGCCGTGACGGGCGTCCTGACTCTGGCCGGTTTGGCGGTGGCCGATCATCTGCGGTCATCGGTCGCCGTGCCGCTGATGGTCGCGGCCTCGGTGGTCTCGGTGCTCGACAACGGGCTGGAGTCCACCGCGGTCACCGAATATGCCGGGCCGTTCTGGAGCGGGCGCGCGCTCGGCCTGCAGAACACCTATCAACGGGTGATGGCGGCCGGCGCGCCTCCGGTGTTCGGTGAGCTGATCGCCGCCCACGGGTATCCGCCGGCATTTCTGGCTTGCGGCCTTTTCCCACTGCTGGCGGTGCCGATCGTGCCGGCCAACGTACTTCCGCCCGGCCTGGAAACTAGAGCGCGGACGCTATCCTTTCGCCGACTTCGACGGTGGATAAATTTCCGGTCGGGCGAGTGGCCAGATGGGACGCCACGGCCCGGTCCACTCGCGCGGCGGCAGCGTCTTCGCCGACGTGGGAAAGCAACAGCGCCACCGACATGATTGCGGCGGTCGGATCGGCGATCCCCTGACCGGCGATGTCCGGTGCGCTGCCGTGCACCGGCTCGAACATCGACGGGTTGGTCCGGGTCGCGTCGATATTGCCACTGGCGGCCAGCCCGATGCCGCCGCACACCGCGGCGGCCAAATCCGTGATGATGTCGCCGAATAGGTTGTCGGTGACGATCACATCGAACCGGCCCGGGTCGGTGATCAGGTGGATGGTCGCGGCGTCGACGTGCTGATAGGCCACCTCGACGTCGGGGTACTTCTCGCCAATTTCCTGCACGGTCCGCGACCACAGTGATCCGGCGAACGTGAGCACGTTCGTCTTGTGCACCAGGGTCAGATGCTTGCGACGTTGCCGCGCACGCTCGAACGCATCTGCCACGACGCGGCGGACGCCGAACGCGGTGTTGATGCTGACCTCGGTGGCCACCTCGTGAGCGGTGCCGGTCCTGATCGCACCGCCGGTGCCGGTGTACGGGCCTTCGGTCCCCTCCCGGACCACCACGAAATCGATGTCGGGGTCACCGGCCAGCGGGCTGCGCACGCCCGGATACAGCCGCGCCGGCCGCAGGTTGACGTGGTGGTCCAGCTCGAAGCGCAGCCGCAGCAGCAAGCCCCGCTCGAGCACGCCGCTGGGCACCGATGGATCTCCGATAGCGCCAAGCAGAATCGCGTCGTGTGCCCGCAGTTCGGCAACCGCCGTCTCGGGCAGCAATTCTCCCGTCGCGTGGAATCGCCGGGCCCCAAGGTCGTAGTCGGTCTTCTCCACGCCGGGCAGCACCACGTCGAGAACCTTGACCGCTTCGGTTACCACCTCCGGGCCGATGCCGTCGCCGGCGATAACAGCCAACTTCATGCGCGCCGCTCCGCTTGGCCTTCTCGGATCGCACTGCCCTGTCTATCGTCGCCGGCGCGCTTCACGAGAAGTCAACCACTTCGAACTTGTAGGCTTCGACGGCCGCGCCGATCGTCTCCCGCACATCGGCGGGCACTTCGCGGTCCACGCGCAACACGATCGTCGCGCCCGGACCCTCGGCGTCTTCGGACAGCTGGGCGGCGTGGATGTTGACCCCGGCGTCACCGAGCAGGGTGCCGATCTTGCCCAGGACTCCCGGCCGGTCGACATAGTGGATCACCACGTTGGTGCCTTGGGCGCGCAGGTCGAAGTTGCGGCCGTTGATCTGCACGATCTTTTCCACCTGCCGCGGTCCGGACAACGTGCCGGCAACATTGACGACCGAACCATCGGAGGCCACGGCTCGGACGTCGACAACGCTGCGGTGGTTGGGGCTTTCGGTGGCCGTGCTGAGATCGGCTGCCACGCCGCGTTCTTCGGCTATTGCCGGGGCGTTGACGAACGTCACCTGATCCTCGACAACCGCGGAGAACAGTCCGCGTAAAGCCGAAAGCCGAAGCACCTCAACATCTTCGGAGGCAAGCTCGCCGCGCACCTGCACCGATAGTGACACCGGCGGCTCGTCGGAGAGCGCGCCCACCAGCACACCGAGCTTGCGCACCAAGTCCAGCCAGGGTGCCACCTCCTCGCTGACCACCCCGGCGCCGACGTTGACCGCGTCGGGAACGAACTCCCCGGCCAGCGCCAGCTTCACGCTGGCGGCCACGTCGGTGCCGGCCCGGTCCTGAGCCTCCTCGGTCGACGCTCCCAGATGCGGTGTCACCACCACCTGCGGCAGGTCGAACAGCGGGCTGTCAGTGCATGGCTCCTTGGAAAACACGTCGATGCCGGCGGCACGCACGTGTCCGCTGGACACGGCGTCGAACAGCGCGGCCTCGTCGATGAGCCCTCCGCGGGCGGCGTTGACGATGACCACCCCGGGCTTTGTTTTAGCCAGTGCGTCCTTGTCGATGAGACCCGCTGTCTCAGGCGTTTTGGGCAGATGCACCGAGATGAAGTCGGCACGGGTCAGCAACTCGTCGAGCGGGAGCAGTTCGATGCCCAACTGCGCGGCGCGGGCCGGCGACACGTACGGGTCGTAGGCCACGATGCGGGTCTCGAAGGCGGCCAACCGCTGCGCCACCAACTGCCCGATGCGGCCGAGCCCGACCACCCCGACGGTCTTGCCGAAGATCTCGGTGCCCGAGAACGACGACCGCTTCCAGGCGTGCTCGCGTAGCGAGGCGTCGGCTGCGGGGATCTGGCGAGCGGCGGAGAGCAGCAGCGCCAGGGCGTGCTCGGCGGCGCTGTGGATGTTGGACGTCGGGGCGTTGACGACCAGCACACCCCGTTCGGTGGCGGTGTCGACGTCGACGTTGTCCAGTCCGACCCCCGCGCGGGCGACGATTTTCAGCTTGGGCGCCGCGTCGAACACCTCGGCGTCGACGGTAGTGGCCGAGCGCACCAGCAGGGCGTCGGCCTCAGGCACCGCGGCCAGTAGTTTCTCCCGGTCTGGGCCATCGACCCAGCGGACCTCGATTTGGTCGCCCAGCGCGGCGACGGTCGACTCGGCAAGTTTGTCAGCGATCAGAACGACAGGCAGGCTCACGCGGCCAGCCTATGCGGCGATCGAAAGCGCGGCGAAACCGGGCGCAGCCATGCCTAGGATGACCCCGTGACCAAACTGGCGATCATCTACTACTCGGCCACCGGCCATGGAACGACGATGGCAAAACGTGTCGCTGCGGCGGCGGAGTCGGCCGGCGCCGAAGTCCGTCTGCGACACGTCGCCGAAACCCACGACCCGGAATCGTTCGCGCACAACCCGGCCTGGACCGCGAACTACCAAGCCACCAAGGATTTGCCCGCGGCCACCGGCGACGACATCGTATGGGCCGACGCGGTGATCTTCGGCTCACCGACTCGATTCGGCTCGCCCGCAGCGCAATTGCGCACCTTCATCGACTCGCTCGGCGGGCTGTGGGCCGAAGGCAAGCTGGCCGACAAGGTGTACGCCGCATTCACGTCGTCCAACACCCTGCACGGCGGTCAGGAAACCACCCTGCTTGCGCTGTACATCACGCTGATCCATTGGGGAGGCATCATCGTCCCGCCGGGCTACACCGATCCGTGCAAGTTCGTCGATGGCAATCCGTATGGGGTGAGCCTTGTCGCGACCCACGACAACATCGACGAGTTCGACGAGTCCATCGACAACGCCCTGGACCACCTGGCCCGCCGGGTGGTCTCGGTCGCGGGACGGCTCGCGTCCTCGTAAGCCGCCGAGCGTGAAGAGCGCCCGCTAAGCCGTTTCGGTGATCGGGCGGTCGACCCAGCTCATCAGGTCACGCAGCTTCTTGCCGACGATCTCGATGGGATGTTCGGCGTTTTCCTTGCGCAGTTGCTCGAGCTGCTTGTTGCCGCCCTCGACGTTGGCGACGAGCTTCTTGACGAAGCTGCCGTCCTGGATGTCGCGCAGGATGCCACGCATCCGCTCCTTGGTGTCGGCGTCGATGACGCGCGGACCCGACAGGTATCCGCCGAACTCGGCGGTGTCGGACACCGAGTAGTTCATCCGGGCAATGCCACCCTCGTACATCAGGTCGACAATGAGCTTCAGCTCATGCAGCACCTCGAAGTACGCCATCTCCGGCGGATAGCCCGCCTCGACCATCACGTCGAAGCCGGTCTTCACCAATTCCTCTGTGCCGCCGCATAATACGGCCTGCTCGCCGAACAGATCGGTTTCGGTCTCGTCCTTGAACGTCGTCTTGATGACGCCGGCGCGGGTGCCGCCGATGCCTTTGGCGTAGGACAGCGCCAGCGCCTCGCCGTTACCGGTCGGGTCTTGGTCGACGGCGATCAGGCAGGGCACGCCCTTGCCGTCGACAAACTGGCGACGAACCAAGTGCCCCGGGCCCTTCGGCGCGACCATCGCCACCGTGACGTCGCCAGGGGGCTTGATCAGCTCGAAGTGGATGTTGAGACCGTGGCCGAAAAACAGTGCGTCGCCGGACTTCAGGTTCGGCTCGATGTCGTTTTTGAAGATGTCGGCCTGGGCGGTGTCGGGCGCCAGCAGCATGATCACGTCGGCCCACTTGGCCACCTCGGCGGGGGTGTCGACCTTCAGGCCCTGTTCCTCGACCTTGGCCCGCGACTTCGAGCCCTCCTTCAGCCCGACGCGCACCTGAACCCCGGAATCGCGCAGGCTCAGCGAGTGCGCGTGCCCCTGGCTGCCGTACCCGATGACGCCGACCTTGCGGCCCTGGACGATCGACAGGTCCGCGTCGTCGTCGTAGAACATCTCCAATGCCTCTGCTGCCACGTGAATATCTCCTTTATTTCTAGGCTCGTGAATTCGAATGATTATTTGGCCGTGCCGATGCCGCGTGGCCCGCGGGACAGCGATACCACTCCGGACTGGACAATCTCGCGCACACCGAACGGCTCCAGCACCCGCAGGAACGCCTCCAACTTGCCGCGGTCACCGGTTGCCTCGATGGTCAACGACTCCGGCGACACGTCGATCACCTTGGCGCGGAACAAGTTAACCGCCTCAATGACTTGACTTCGGGTGCCCGCGTCGGCCCGCACCTTGATCAGCGCCAACTCGCGGGCCACCGACTTGTCATCATCCTGCTCGATGATCTTGATGACGTTGATGAGCTTGTTGAGTTGCTTGGTGATCTGCTCGAGCGGTGTCTCCTCGGCGGAGACGACGATCGTCATCCGGGACATGTCTTTCTGTTCGGTGGCCCCGACGGCGAGCGATTCGATGTTGAACCCGCGCCGGGAGAACAGCGCAGCCACGCGGGCGAGCACACCGGGCTTGTCTTCGACCAGCACCGACAACGTGTGCGTCTTCGGCGATCCGGTCATATGCGCCGCTCCTCCCGCCCTTTTCGGATCGCACTGCCCTGTTGATCGTCGCCGGCGCGCATCACGCGTGTCCCTCGTTACCTTCGTCGTCGAAGAGCGGACGGATGCCGCGGGCGGCCTGGATCTCGTCGTTGCTGGTTCCGGCCGCAACCATCGGCCACACCTGCGCGTCGGCGCCGACGATGAAGTCGATCACCACCGGTCGGTCGTTGATCGCCCGCGCCTGGTTGATCACGTCGACGACGTCTTCTGCACGCTCGCAACGCAATCCGACACAGCCCAGCGCCTCGGCCAACTTGACGAAGTCCGGGATGCGGTGCGAGTGGGTGCCCAGGTCGGTCTGCGAATACCGCTCCTGATAAAACAGCGACTGCCATTGCCGCACCATGCCCAGGCTGCCGTTGTTGATCAACGCCACCTTGATCGGCGCGCCCTCGATCGCACAGGTGGCCAGTTCCTGGTTGGTCATCTGGAAGCAGCCATCGCCGTCGATTGCCCACACTTCTGCATCCGGGCGAGCGATCTTGGCGCCCATGGCCGCCGGGATGGCGAAACCCATGGTGCCCAGCCCGCCGGAATTCAGCCAGGTGCGCGGGTTTTCGTACTTGATGAACTGCGCGGCCCACATCTGGTGTTGCCCGACACCTGCGACGTACACCGCATCCGGGCCGGCAATCTCACCGAGTTTTTCGATGACCAGTTCGGGGCTCAGGCTGCCGTCGCTTTGCGGCCCGTAGCTCAACGGGTAGGTGTCCCGCACCCCGTCGAGGTACTCCCACCAGGCGGCGATGTCGAGATTGCCCGGCACCCCGTCATGGCGCAGCGCCTCGATCAGATCGGTGATGACGGCTTTGACGTCACCGACGATTGGCACGTCGGCGTTTCTGTTCTTGCCGATCTCGGCGGGGTCGATGTCGGCGTGGATGACCTTGGCCTCGGGAGCGAACGAGTCGAGCTTTCCGGTCACCCGATCGTCGAAACGGGTGCCCAGCGCGATCAACAGGTCGCTGCGCTGCAGCCCGGCCACCGCCGCCACCGTGCCGTGCATGCCCGGCATGCCCAGGTGCTGGCGGTGACTGTCCGGGAACGCGCCCCGCGCCATCAGCGTGGTCACCACCGGAATGCCGGTCAGCTCGGCCAATTCGCGCAGCTCCTCGGTGGCCTCGCCCCGGATGACGCCGCCACCGACGTACAGCACGGGTTTGTGCGCGGCGGCGATCAGTTTGGCGGCCTCGTGGATCTGACGGTTGTGCGGTTTGGTGTTCGGCTTGTAGCCGGGCAGGTCCATGTGCGGCGGCCAGCTGAACGTGCACTGGCCCTGCAGCACGTCCTTGGGGATATCGACGAGCACCGCCCCGGGCCGTCCGGTGGCCGCGATGTGGAAGGCCTCGGCCAGCACCCGGGGGATCTCGTCGCCGTTGCGGACCAGGAAGTTGTGTTTGGTGATCGGCATGGTGATACCGGAGATGTCAGCTTCCTGGAAGGCGTCGGTCCCGATCAACGAACGCCCGACCTGTCCGGTGATCGCGACCACCGGGATGGAGTCCATCTGCGCGTCGGCCAACGGCGTCACCAGGTTGGTGGCACCGGGACCGGAGGTGGCCATGCAGACGCCGACTCTTCCGGTGGCGTGTGCGTAGCCGCTGGCAGCGTGGCCGGCGCCCTGCTCGTGGCGAACCAGCACGTGGCGTAGCTTTTGCGAGTCGAACAGGGGGTCATAGACCGGTAGTACGGCACCGCCGGGGATACCGAAGATGACGTCGACGTCCAGCTCTTCCAACGAACGGATCACCGATTGTGCGCCGGTGAGTTGCTGCGGCGCAACGTGTTTAGGTTGCGGTGCTGGCGTCTTCGATTTGGCCAGCGTGCCGTTGAGGGGCTGCGACGGCTGCGGCGGTCGCGTGGTGGGAGCGCTCACTGGTTCCTCTTCAGGTCTTTATGGGTTGATGCCGGATCGGTGACAACAAAAAACCCCCGCCAGCTCAGCGGCTGCACGAGGGTTGCGCGTTGGTGCTCGAAAGCTATCCCGGCGTGGGCTAGTCAGCAACCAACGCGCCGACCAATTACTACGAGCATTTCACGGCTGTCCATAACGCACGACGGTAGCCTCCGCACAGGTCAGACGTCAAATCCGTCCGGCGAGGGAGCGAGCCGGGCGGTAAGTCATGGTTGCCGGCGCGAGTGCATTGGGTGCCATGATGCACAGGTGGTTACCGGTTCATCGGACACGCCCCCTACACCGCCGGTGGTGGTCAACATTTCACCGATGGCCCACTTCGCGGTGGGTTTCTTTGCTCTCGGGTTGCTTATCCCGATCTTCACCTGGCCGGCGACGGCGCCGCTACTGGTCATCCCGGTGGTCCTGTCGGCGTTGATCATTCGGCTTCGCACACAGGCCGATCGAGACGGCGTGACCGTGCGCACGCTGCTCGGCAGTCAAACGGTGCGTTGGGAAGACATCGATGGGCTGCGGTTCCACAGAGGCTCCTGGGCGCGCGCCCAGCTCAAAAACGGCAGCGAGCTGCGGTTGCCTGCGGTTACGTTTGCAACCCTGCCGCTGCTGACCGAGGCCAGCGACGGCCGGGTGCCCAATCCGTACAGCTGACGCCCGGCGACGATGCGCGCCGCGTAGCGGCGCGAGGAGGAGACGGGCAATCGGACGTCGGCGTGAGCGCTCAGCTCACCGGGTTGGCGCCGTTGAGCAGCACCCAAAGGGCGACGCCAGCGCCGATGCCCACTACCAGCGCCGCAAACGATCCGATAAACGGCCGCCGCGCCCAGCCGCGACCTGCGTCGAAGCCATAACGCCCTGGCCCGACCAGGATGACCGCGGCGGCCATGACGATCAGGGTGATCTCGTATTCGTGGCCGTTCGGCAGGAAAAACGGAAAGGACCGCGGATTGTGCTGAGCTGACATCCCGGCGAGCAGGCTGTTGACCAGGTAGGCCAGCGCGCCCGCAGCGGCCAGCGGGGTGAATAGCCCCAGCACCAGCAGTACCCCGGCGGCGATCTCGCCGCCGGCGGCGCAGTAGGTCAGGATGTCGGCGTGCTGGTAGCCGATATCGGATAGCGAATTTTTGAACCCGTTCAGTCCCTGCCCGCCCCACCAGCCGAACAGCTTCTGCAGCCCATGCGCGACAAGCACCGCGCCCAGGCCGACCCGCAGGATCAGCAGACCGAGATGCTGCGTACCGCGACGCCTGGCGGCGCGCACCCGCTCGTCGTCCTCGTGGTGTTCGTGCTCGTCAATCGTCTCGGGGCCGAATGCCGAGTGCCGACCGCTGGGCTGGGGCTGGTAGGGCAACGGCTCCTGCCCGCCGATCAGCCCGAATCCCGTGCTGGACGAGCGGACATTGCTGGAGTTGTTGGAGTCGTAGTGCGGGATCGTGGTCGTCTCGAAATCGCCTGCATATGTGGCCGACGGCAGGTCGTCCTCCGGGTCAACCAGGCTCGCGGAGGCCGGCCGCACGGGAGTTAGCGCCGCGGAATCGTCCGGCCGCTGCCAATGTGTGTCATTCGATTGACTGGTCACTCGTGTCAGGGTAAGGGCAATTCGGCCCGAATTGGGGATTTGAGCGGCGCTTTCGCTGTGCCGATCAGCGTGTCGCCGGAGCCGGTTCCTAGTTTGCGGGCAAATCCGGAACACGCGCGCCACCCCCGTCGCGGGCACCAGAGCCGGGATATCCGTAATCTGGCTGCTATGCAGTCGAGGTGGTCGGGGTGGCGCGGGCGGGCCGCGCTGTGCTCAACGCTGCTGGTTTTGACCGGTTGCGCGCAGTTCAACAATGCCGCGTCGCAGCCGTTCACCACCGAGCCCGACCGCCATCCGCCGGCGAGTTCGACGCCTCCCCCGCCGCCACCGTTACCTGACAAGCCGTTTCCAAAGCAGTGCCCGGCGCCAGGGGTGATGCAGGGCTGCCTGGAAGCCACCAGCGGCCTGCTCATGCAGCCCGACAGCAAGTCCGCACTGGTCGCCGAGCGGACCACCGGCGCAGTCAAAGAGGTTTCCGTCAGCGCCGAGCCGAAGGTGAAGATGGTCATCCCGGTCGACCCCGCCGGTGACGGCGGGCTGATGGACATCGTGCTGTCACCGACGTACTCGCAGGACCGGTTGATGTACGCCTACATCAGCACGCCCACCGACAACCGGGTGATCCGCGTCGCGGATGGCGATGTCCCGAAGGACATCCTGACCGGGATTCCGAAGGGCGCGATCGGGAACATGGGCGCGATGCTGTTCACCAGCCCAACCACGCTGGTCGTGCTCACCGGCGATGCGGGCAACCCGGCGATGGCCGCCGATCCCGCATCGTTGGCCGGCAAAGTCATCCGCCTCGAGCAGCCAACGACGCTCCACCCGGCACCGCCGACCACGGCGCTGAGCGGTATCGGCTCGGGCGGCGGCCTGTGCACCGACCCGGTCGACGGCTCGCTCTACGTCCTCGACCGCGCTCCCACGGCCGACCGGTTGCAGCGCATCACCAAGGACTCCAAGGTGTCCACGGTGTGGACGTGGCCGGATCGGCCCGGCGTAGCCGGCTGCGCCGCGTTGGACGGCACGGTGCTGGTCAACCTGATCAACACCAAGCAGACGGTGGCCGTCCACCTCGCGCAGGGCACCGGCGCGGTCACCGGTCAGCCCGACGTCGTCCGTAAGGACACCCACGGCCACGCCTGGGCGCTGCGGATGTCGCCGGACGGAAACGTTTGGGGGGCAACGGTCAACAAGGCCGACGGCGACGCCGCGAAGCTCGACGACGTGGTGTTCCCGCTCTTCCCGCAGGGCGGTGGCTTCCCGCGGGCCAACGAGGACAAGACCTAAAGCGCGCTGGCGTTAAGCCATAACAGCTCCCCCGTCGCCCTGTGAGTGCGCGATTGTGCAATCGCACGACAAGGCTTGACCTGCGGAGTATGTTCCCGGTATTCGCTGGTCGGGAGGTCGCCGTGCCGAAAATTGGTGAACACGCAATTGTTCTTGGTGCCAGCATGGGCGGTCTGCTGGCTGCCAGAGTGCTTTCCGACTTCTACCGGACCGTCACGGTGGTTGAGCGCGATCAGATCCCGACTAGCACCGCTCAACGACGCGGCGTGCCTCAGGGCCGGCACGTGCACGCTCTTTGGCCGCGGGGGTCGCAGATTCTCGATGAATTGTTTCCGGGCTTCCGCACCGAGCTCGTCACTGACGGTGGCAAGGTGTGGGACGACGGGGATTCGTCAAAGTTCTATATGTCGTTTGGCGGACATCAATTCGTTCGATCCGGAGCCTTACCTCGCTTTCAGCTGCTGACAACGTCCTATCAGAGTCGTCCGTTTCTGGAGGACCACGTTCGCCGGCGCGTACGTGCCATCCCCACCGTAAAGATGATGGACGAACACGATGTGGTCGAGTTGACCTGCAACGAAGACCTGAGCCGCGTCACGGGAGTGAGCGTTAGCCCCCGGCAAAGTGACGAGAAGCATTTGCTCACCGCTGATCTCGTCGTGGATGCTACGGGCCGCGGTTCTCGAATGCCGACGTTCTTGGAATCCCTCGGCTATGACCGCCCTGTCGAGGACGAAGTCGTGATGCGACTGGCCTACACCAGCCAGCTGCTGCGGATCCCGCCGGGCATGTATAACGAACTACTTGTGTTGGCTGGGCCGGTACCAGGACGCCCGACGGGAATGGGGTTATTCACCTACGAAAACAATACGTGGCTGCTAACCGCAATTGGATTGGCCGGACACGAGCCACCGGCCGACTTGGCGGGGATGCTGTGCTTCATCGAAGGTTTCACGCCGCCTGAGGTTCTGTCCGCGCTGAAATGCGCCGAACCGCTCGGGGAAGTGGCCCGATATCGGACTCCATCCAGTCGATGGCGCCGCTACGACAAGATGCGGCGGTTTCCGGAGGGTCTGCTCCTTTTTGGTGACGCGATATGCAGCTTCAATCCAATCTATGGCCAAGGGATGACGGTTGCCGCACTCGAAGCTGTGGCGCTCGATCGCTGCTTGCGCCGCGGCCAAGGCAACTTGGCAGCGCGGTTCTTCCGCGCTGCCGCCAAACCCATCGGTGTGGCCTGGCAGCTCGCCGTGGGAGGTGACCTGGCCCTGCCCGAGATTGAGGGGCGCAGGCCATTATCGATGCGGCTGGTCAACAGATACGTCGATCGGGTGCAGACCGCCGCTGAGACGAATCTCGCAGTGGCGGCGCAATTCTTGAAAGTTGCCGGCTTTTCCTCCCCTCCCGCAAGCCTTTTCGCACCTTCGGTCGTTTTTCGCGTCGCCGCCGTCAACTGGCGGCGAGGGCGGGCACGCAGTTCTGAACTCGCTTCAACGTCGACACGGGCGGCCTAGGTCGCCGACCTCACGCCTCGTGGCCTGGTTCCATATCGGCGACGTCGGGGAAGCTGACCAGATCGTCGCAGTGTTCCGTGGCATCTCCGGCGACGGGTTCCAACAGGTAACCGATGTGGTCGCCGAGGTCGATCCGCTTGAGCGTTTTACCCACGAACCAGGCCACCGCGTCGTCGAGAATCGGCATGTCCTCCGGACCGCTATGCCAGGAGCAGTGATCGAATTTGTTGACCTGGTCCCCGGTTTGGCCGCCGAAGAGGTGGGCCAATCCGATGTGACGGCGCGACAACACATGCACCGCCAGGTGCTCCGATCGCGCCGCCACCCGGCAGGTGTGGTTTGCCCTGGACAGCCCGGCCAGAAACCGCGGGGGTTGCATGCTGGTTTGGGTGGCAAAGCCGACCAGGCACCCCGACGGCTCACCATCGGCTTGGGTGGTCACCACAAACATCGTGTAATCCAACATTCCGACCAGCCGGTCAAAAGGTTCGTCGCCCACACCGCCATCATGGCCCAACACGGCCAAGCGGTTGACCGCCCTATTGGTAACAGAACTCCTCGACGAGCGTGCTGACCAACGCGGGGTCTTCCAGCCCGGCAAGGTGAGCAACTCTGTTGAGCACACGAATCGACGAGTTGGGGATGGCGGCGGCCATCGCGATCGCTTCGCGAGGCGGGAACGTGGCGTCTTCGGCACCCGCGACGACGAGCACCGGTGCCGTGATGTCGGCACACAGCGCCTGTTGGTCGGGTCGGGCCGGCACCACGCTCTTCACCGCCCAGGAGGCGGAAGCGATATTGACCGATTTCACCGCCGAACGCACTTGTGCCACAACCTCGGGACGCTCCCGAAAGGTCGTCGGCCCCAGAAACGCCTTGAGCACCGATCGGATCAGCATCGGTCCGATCTGCCCTTGCCACCGCGCCAGCCGCAGCAGCATGGCGTACTCGACCTTCTGGCGGAGGCCGGCCCGGCCGGCGGTGCAGTTCATCAACACCGCTCGGCCGATTCGGTCTGGGTAGGTCGCGGCGAATGTCGCGCCGATCATGCCGCCCCACGAGTTGCCGACGAAGTGAACGCGGTCAACGCCGAGGCCGTCGATGATGTCGACAATGCAGCGCGCGCAGTCGCCGAAACTGAACATGTCTGTCAGCGGCTGACTTCCGCCGTGGCCCGGCGGATCGACCAGGATCACCTGCGAGCGCCCGACGAGACCATCGGCCACCCCGTGCCACATGTCGCCGGTCATCAACAAACTCGGCCAGAACATGATCGGCGAGCCGGATCCCCCGACCTGCACCCGCACTGTGCCGAGGGTGGTCTCCACCGTCTGCTCGCGAAGCTGATCGCTAATGCCGGTCATCGATTCAACGATACGGTCAGCGATCAGCGAGTTCGCGGGGTACCACGAACACGTCGACGAGCGCGCCATTGCGCCACACCGTCATCTCGATCCGGCGCGCGATCGCGTCTTCGACCATCAGCTGCTGAATCGCGGTGGCGGTCACGATGTTTTTCCCGTCGACACTGACCACGATGTCGCCTCGTCGCAGACCGGCTTGAGCGGCCGGGCTGCCGGCGACCACGCTGGCGATCTGCAGGCCGTGGGTGGTGCCGAGTTTCGCGGCAGCGGCCGGCGGCACCGGAATGTGTGCACCCGCGATACCCAGCCACGCGCGGCGCACACGGCCGGTGTGCATCAGCGCGGCGATGATCTTGTGGGTGGACGCGTTGATCGGCACCGCCAGCCCAAGGCCGATGCCCGCGACCGCGGTGTTGACCCCGACCATCCGTCCGCGCCCGTCGGCCAGTACGCCGCCGCTGTTTCCCGGATTCAGCGCGGCGTCGGTCTGAATCACTTCGTCGACAACACGGCCCGATTTCGTGGGCAGCGAACGTCCGAGTCCGGAGACGATCCCGGCCGTGACACTGCCGGCCAGGCCCAGCGGATTGCCGATCGCCACGACGAGTTGTCCGACGTGCAGATCCTCGGCGCGGCCCATCGTCACCGGCGCGGGAACGGCACCGCGCGCCTTCAGCACGGCCAGGTCGGAGAGCTCGTCGCGACCGGCGATGTCCGCGGCCACCGTAGTGCCGTCGGCGAACGTGGCCTCCGCGGAACGACTTCCGGCGACGACGTGAGCGCTGGTCAACAGGTAGCCGTCGGGGGTGATGACGCTTGCACTGCCGCCGCCGTTGCCGCGGCGGCTGCGCACCGAAATGCTGGCCACGCTGGGCAGCACCGATTGCGCGACCGCGGTGACCACGGCCGAGTAGGCATCCAGGGCGTCGGCGTCCGGGCGATATTCAGGCATAACCGCCTCAGCGTCGGCACCGGTCGCGTTATGCCCCTGTTCGCCCTCGGCTTACACCCGCGCCAGCCGCTGATTGGTCACCGCGAGTTGGCGGTTGGTGGCGTCGCTCAGCACCCGGATCTGTTCGGCTCGTAGCCGCCCGCACAACCGGCCCCAGTGGATCGCGACCTCGTCACCGACCGCGACGTCGGGTACCGCGCTGTAGCCGTCGGCCCACACGTCGAGCCTTCGCGCCGTCGGCTCGGAGAGAGCCAGCCCATGATCGTCCAGGACCAGCTGTTGGCACGACACCTCGACGCCGTCACCGTCGCGGGAAAGCACTGTGCCCCACTTGATTCGGCAGTTATCCAGAACACCCATCGGATGCTCGTCGACGCCCCGGCCCAGCAGTCGCGACCACGGGTACACCCCGAAAACATGAAAGCAGTGATTGGCGGCGGCCTCGGGCACCAGATTCGGGCCGAGATGCGACCAGTAGCGCCCGGCCTGTGGGCCGATGATCGCGAGCAATGCGTCAACGAACTCGCCGGCGTCCAGGTCGGCGCCGACACCGCCGCCCAGCCAGTAGGACTCCACCAGCCGGTGGTCCAACGGGTCGGCGATGCCGGTCATCGTCGAGAGCACCTGCAAATACGGCCAGGCGCCGGAGAATTTCGTCGCGGCCGTCTGGACGTCGTCCACCGACCCGTCCCGCAGGGTCGCCCCCAGCGGTGGACCGCAATAGCCAAGCGCGTTGGGCGCGTAGGCGTAGCGGGCGAACATCTCGGTTCCCCGGATGTCGGGCTGGTCAGGGGTCGGCGCCGCCACGGGTCAGGCCCGCCCGGACTCCACCAGTTTGAGGGCGTCTTTGTGCATCCGGCCGAAGTTGTAGTAGGCCGCGCAGGCACCCTCCGGGGACACCATGCAGGTTCCGATCGGCGTCTCCGGGGTGCACGCGGTGCCGAAAACCTTGCATTCCCAAGGCTTCAGCACACCCTTGAGCACCTCGCCACATTGGCACGCCTTCGGGTCGGCGACCCGCACACCGGGCATCGAATAGCGCAGTTCGGCGTCGAAGTCGGCGAAGTCGTCGCTGAGCCGCAGCGCGCTTTGCGAGATGAACCCGAGCCCCCGCCATTCGAAGTGCGGACGCAGCGCAAAGACCTTGCCCATCAGTGCCAAAGCCGCCGGGTTCCCTTCTTCGGGCACCACCCGCGAGTACTGGTTCTCCACCTCGCATCGGCCTTCGCGGATCTGGGTCAGCAGCATCGCGACCGACGCCAAGATGTCCAGCGGCTCGAACCCGGCGACCACCAACGGCTTTCCGTACACTTCCGGGACGAACCGGTATGGCCGGTTGCCGACAACGGTGGACACGTGCCCGGGCCCGATGAAGCCGTTCAATCGCAGGTCCGGCGAGTCGAGGATGGCCTTGATCGGCGGCACGATCGTGACGTGGTTGCAGAACACACTGAAATTGGTCAGCTTCAGATCGCGGGCCCGCACCAGGGTCACCGCGGTGGACGGCACGGTGGTCTCGAATCCGATGGCGAAGAACACCACTTGTTTATCCGGATTATCGGTGGCGATCTTAAGCGCGTCCAGCGGCGAGTAGACGAAACGGACGTCGGCGCCGCGTGCTTTGGCGTCCAGCAGGCTGCCGTGGGAGCCGGGTACTCGCATCATGTCGCCGAAACAGGTGAAGATCACGTCGGGTTGCTCGGCCAGCCACATCGCGTCGTCGATGCGACCCATCGGGATAACGCACACCGGACATCCGGGACCGTGAACGAGTTCAACGCTTTCCGGCAGCAGGTGTTCGATGCCGTGGCGGTAGATGGTGTGGGTGTGGCCACCGCACACCTCCATGAACTTGAAATGATCGGCGGCCCCGCCAGCGCCCGCCAGGTGCTCGATCGCAATCAGCAGTTTGCGAGCCGCCGCCGGGTCGCGGAATTCGTCAACGAATTTCATGTCGTTTCCTGCCCCGTCAGACGATCGCCGACGAATCGAAGGCTTCTATTTCGGTGGTGTAGGCGTCGCCGAGCTTTTTGACGGCCGCCAACGTGAGCAGCGCTTCGGTCTCGTCGATCTTGGCCATCGCGAAGCCGACGTGCACCAGCACCCAGTCGTCGGGTTCGGGCATCTCGTTTTCCAGCAGGCGCACCGAGATGGTGCGCTGCACGCCGCTGACGTCGACCTTCGCCAAATAGTTCTCAGCGTCGGTGATCTCGACGATCCGTCCCGGGATTCCCAGACACATTGCGCTCAGCTCCTTTATCGTGGCGACTCTCAGCAGATCCTCGGCAGCGGGTCGCCAACAAGCATGTCGACGATCCGGGAACCGCCGAAAGCGGTTCGTAAGACCACGGTTTCGGCGGGCTCGGCGACGATCTGCCCGACCTCGACGGCCTCGGCGCCCAACGGATGCGACCGCAACGCCGCCAGCCCGGCCTCGGCCTCCTCCGGCGCGACGACGGCGATGAACTTGCCCTCGTTAGCTACGTACAGCGGATCGATACCGAGCAGTTCGCATGCGCCGCTTACCATCGGGTGCACCGGAAGGTGATCCTCTTCCAGCAGCACCCCCAGACCACAAGCCTGGGCCAGTTCGTTGCAGACGGTGCCGACGCCGCCGCGGGTCGGGTCACGCAGCCAGCGCGTCGACGGCGCGGCCGACAACAACAACTCCACCATCGGGCTCACCGCGGCGGTGTCGGAGTGGATGTCAGCCTCGATGGCCAAGTCACCACGGGCCAGCATCACCGCCATCCCGTGATCGCCCATCGAGCCCGACAACAGCACCTTGTCGCCGGGACGCACCGATGCCGGCGACAGCTTGCGGCCCGCGGGGATCACGCCGACGCCGGTGGTCGTGATGAACAGGCCGTCGGCCGCGCCATTGGGCACGACCTTGGTGTCACCGGTCACGATCTGCACACCGCATGCCGCGGCCGCGGCCGCCATGTCGGCGACGATCTCTTTCAACTCGGCGATCGAGAAGCCTTCCTCGAGCACAAAGGCAGACGAAATCCATTGTGGCACAGCACCTGCCACCGCTAGATCGTTGGCGGTGCCGTGCACGGCCAGTTCGCCGATCGAACCGCCGGGAAAACGCCTGGGCTGCACCACAAACGAGTCAGTAGACATCACCAGCCGCTCACCGCCGGGCAAGGTGATCACCGCCCCGTCGCCGAGGGACTCCAGTAGCGGATTACGGAACGCCTCCATGAAGACGGCGTCCACCAAGGCCGCCGACGCTTTTCCACCGGCGCCGTGCGCTAACGTCACGTGATCGTCGACCAGCCTGGGGCGGCGCCTGCGGAATGTTTCGATCCGCTCGATCACCTCGCCCTCGGCGAAACGCGGGCCTGAGGCCAAGTATTCGTTCGCTGGTTTCGTCATCAGGCAACCGCCCTCATCTGTTCGTGTACCGCCAACCACAGCTCGTAGCCGACCAGCGCTTGGGATTCTTGAATCCGGTGCACACTTTGCGAGCGAACCACGAAACAGGCGTCGACATCCGGGCTTTTTGCGAACGCACCGCCGTCGTAGCCGGCGAAGCCGACGGTATACATGTCGCGACGGCAGGCCTCCCTCAGCGCCGCCATCAAGTTCGGCGAACTGCCGCTTGTTGACATCGCGATCGCGATATCGCCCGGCTTCGCGCGTGCGATCAATTGGCGGGCGAACACCAGCTCGAACCCGACGTCGTTGCCGAGCGCGGTGATGATGGCCTGATCGGCGGTTAGCGACCAGGCCGGCAACGGCTTACCAACCGGTGGCTGAGCGAAAAGCCTCGCCAGAGTAGTGCAGTCGGTACAGCTGCCGCCGTTGCCGAACGTAAATAACCGCCCGCCCGCGTTGAAACGCCGGGCCATCTCGGCGGCGGCCTGGTTGATCAGCTCGGTGTTGGCCTCCAGCGTGGAGCGGCGCAGCGCCAGGCTCTCGGCAGCCTTGGCCTGCGCCGAAGCGGCCAAATCGGCGAGCAACGACTTGGGGTCCGCTTCCTGCGCGTCGATGAACGGGTACAAGAAGTTGGTGGGCTCTTCAGTCATCAGTGCGGCTCCTCCACCCGGCTGATTGCGGTTCCGGCGTGCACCACCACCAATTCACCGGCGACTACCGGATCAACCAACGTGGTCGCGACGGCCTCCACGCCGTTAGCGGTACGCACGGTCGCCATGCCGTCGGCCGTGGCGGTAAGCACCTCGCCGAGGCGCCCTTCGTCGCTACAGGTCACGCAGACTTCGTCGGTGCACGCATCGGGCTCCTTCAGCAAGCCCGGGTGCTCGAAACAGACGTGGGTCAGCTCCCAGAGCAGGTGGTAAAACAACACGAACCCGCCAGTCGCCGGCACTCGGGGATCCGGGTCGTCCAGCCACAGCACATGGTCTGCCATGCCGGGTTGCGGCCGCTCGCCGCTGCCGATCCAGACGGTCGTAACACCCCATGCCCGACTTCGGCGCATCACCGACCGCACTTCGGGGTCGTCGGCTCCGGAGACGGCGACCACGATGTCGCCGGGCCGCACCGAGACTCGCACGACGTCAACCACATCCGGCCCGGTGATCGCGACCGCGGGCAACGCCCGCTTGCCCACGATCACCGGATGGATGAACTCGACCGCGATGTGCAAAGCATGCGGCTCCCAACCCGGCGCGATCGACCACATGGTGGCGCCCGACGCGAACCGTTTCGCCAAAGTAAAAGAAGTGGCGGCCAGGTCGGCGGCCAAGTCGGCGTCCAGCCCACGGTCGATCGCGGTGGTCGTCACATCGTTGCCCACTGATTCACTCCTCCCCTCGTTCTTCGTCTCGTGCGGTCAGCACGGATACCGCTGCCTGACCAAGCGCCAGCCCCCCGTCGTTCGGCGGAACAGCGTGGTGCGTCAGCACCTCGAATCCGTTCTCCTGCAACCGCTGTCGGCACTGGCGTAGCAGCAGTACGTTCTGGAAGACCCCGCCGGTGAGGCCCACCATCCGCACCTCACCGGCAACGAGGCCGACTACTTCCGAAACCGCATCCGCGACGGCCCGGTGGAAGCCCGCGGCCAGCATCGCCGGTTCGACGCCCGCGCGTATCGCCGACACCATTGCGCGCACCATGCCGATCGGGTCGATCACTCCGTCGGTCCGCACATCCATCCGCAGCTGCGCTCCACGCGTACCGGCCGACTCGGCCAGCACCTCGAGTTCGATCGCGGCCTGGCCCTCGTAGTCGATCCGGTGCCGCACCCCGAGCAAGGAGGCGACGGCGTCGAACAGCCGGCCCATGCTCGAACACGCCACACAGCCCGCGTTGTTATCCAATTGCGAACGAATCAGGCGTAATTCAGCATCGGAAATCGCGGCGACCGGAGCCAGATCCGGAGTCCAGTCGATGCCGGCCGTCCACAACTGCGACAGCGCCATCCGCCACGGATTGCGCACCGCAGCATCGCCGCCAGGCAGCGCCACCGGCAACAAGTGCCCAACCCGGACGAACCGGTGACTATCCGGCCCGATCGCCAGAATCTCGCCACCCCAGATGGTTTCATCGCAGCCGTAACCGGTGCCGTCGAACGCCACTCCGATGATCGGCTCGCTCAGCCGACCGTGTTCGGCCAATAGCGACACCACATGTGCATGGTGGTGCTGGACCAGATCCAACGGGCGATCATCGGCATGCCGCTCGGCCCAGTTGCGGGTCTGGTATCCGGGGTGCAGATCGGCGGCCAATCGCGCCGGCTGGTGCCGGATCTCGCTGAGTTGGCCGACCGCGCGCTCGAACGCGCGCAGCGTCTCCAGCGTTTCCATGTCGCCGATGTGCCCGGACATATAGGCGCGTGAGCCATCGGTGAGGCAGAACGTGTTCTTCAGTTCGCCCCCGACAGCTAGCACCGCCGGGCCGTCGCGACCAAGGTCCACGGGCAGCGGCGCATAGCCGCGGGAGCGGCGGATCGGCAGCTCGCGGCCGTCGACGACACGGACTACCGAGTCGTCGCACGGTACATGGATCGGCCGGTCGTGGTCGAGCACAGCGTCGCAGAGAGGCGAAAGCCGCCGCGCGGCATCGGCTTCGGTGAAGCAGATAGGCTCGTCGGACCGGTTGGCACTCGTCAGCACCAGCGCGTCGGGCACCTCGGAGCCGGCATCAGGGACCGGCGCGAGCAGCAGGTGATGCATCGGCGAATACGGCAGCATCAGACCGAGTAGCGGGCTGCCGGGCGCCAATGCATCGGCGACCGGCGCATCGGGGCGTCGGCGCAGCAACACGATAGGGCGGGCGGGGCTGGTGAGCACGGCGGCCTCGGCGGCGTCGATGTGCGCGTAGCGGCGGGCGATGTCGAGATCGCGCACCAGCATCGCGAACGGCTTGGCGCCGCGCGCCTTACGGCGGCGCAGGGCACCCACCGCCGCCTCGTCGTCGACAACGCAGGCCAGGTGATAACCGCCGATACCCTTGATCGCGACGACAGCCCTGGCCGCCAGCGCCCGTTGCGTTGCGGCCAGCGCGGCGTCGGCTCCGGCGACTCGCTCGGATCCCGAGCCGAACCACAGCGTCGGCCCGCAGTCCGGGCAGGCGATTGGCTGGGCGTGGAAGCGGCGGTTGGCCGGGTCGTCGTACTCGACCGCACACCGGTCACACATCGCGAAAGTCGACATGGTGGTGGTCGGACGGTCATAGGGCAACGCGCGGATGATCGTGAACCGCGGGCCGCAGTTGGTACACGTGATGAACGGATGCCGGTAACGCCGGTCCTGCGGGTTGAACAGCTCGGCGATGCAGTCGTCGCAGACCGCGATGTCGGGCGGAATCGGCGTGCCGGCCCCTGGGGCCGTTTGGCTGTCGACGATGCGAAAGCCGTCGCCGCCGAGGGTGTTCGCTTCAATGCCGGCGATGGATACCGTGTCGATGCGGGCCAGCGGCGGCGCCTCGGCACGCAGCCGACGCCCGAATTCGTCAATGCGGGCGAGCGGCCCCTGCACTTCGATGAACACCGCGCCGGAATCGTTGCCGACGAGTCCCGGCCAGTCCGAGTTCGGTGGCGATCCGGTGGACGAAAGGGCGAAAACCCACCCCTTGCACGACGCCGACGACGGTGAACCGATGCCTTACGTCGTCGGATCGCAGCATCAGTGTGTCGGTCATGTCGGCCGCCGAACGGGCACAGGCATCGAGGTATCGGGCGGCTCGACGCCATCGCCGCTTCGATGGGTACCCCACTCAGCACACGTCGCGATCACACCGTTCTGTCGTCACGGCACTCCCCGACGAAACCCATCGTAGGCGCGTGCGACCTGCACCGGTGAGGGATTCGACAGGTCAGGTGACAGTGAACGATCAGGGCTCTAACGCCGCCGCGAAGCGACTCAGAAAATTTCCTTCGAAAACCTATTGATTTCTCAAGTTACCCTCAGGTAGCGACTCGGCGGTCATTGGACAAGCGTCAAAGGAGATCTCCCATGGAACTCGCCGCGCGCCCGTGGATCACCACCGGTGTCGGACATTCTGACCAACGTGTTCGGAGCTCGTAGGTCCCCTTGACCCGTCGCCGTCGGACCGCTCGCGTCCATGGTGGAGATGGGCCAATCCATCGCGGAGGCGCTCGGCTGGAGCGGCGCTGGTGACCCGCTTGCGAGCTTGGCCGACCTGGGAGCGAGCACGGCCGACGTCGGCAGCCTGGCTACCGACCTCAGCACCGTGTGGACCAGCCTCTTCTCAGGCGCAACTCAGTACTATCGGCCCCCTTCACTGAGGAGGGGCCGATCGTACCGAGGTCACAGTTCAATAACGCCTAGATTGCTATTCCATATTGCTCCCACGTTTAATAGCGTTGCCCTTACCTCAGACGACCTGAGAACTATGGTGTTTGCACACAACGTCACGTGACGAACGACGGGAGTCAAGCCATGAGCAGCAACCCTCGCCATCGCCGAACCCCTGACCAGCGCCGCCGCCGATCGGGTGCTACCGGCGCCGGGGTGGCCATCGCCGTCGGCGGCGCCATGGCAGCTGCGTTTGTCTCGACGGGCACGGCTTCCGCTGACGACCTTCTCGGACCGGCCGGTGGCGCTGACGCCGTCACGCAACTGGTGCAGACAACCGACCCGACCGCGTCTACCGCAGCCGCCGTTCCCGCCCAGGCCACCTTGGACGCCGTCGACCCGAGCGCGTTGACCGCAGCCGCCGTTCCCGCCCAGCCACCTTGGACGCCTTCGAGCAATGGGTGCTGGCGATCGACCCGAACGCGTTTGACGCAACCGGCAATCCCACTGACTTCCTTGGAACTCTCGGTAGCCAAATTGACACGGATCTGGCAACTACTGTTTTTGGCCCCGAGCTGAACACGCTCGCTACTCAAGTCTTCTGCGCGGAAAATCCGACTTGCGAACCGAGCCTTGTGATAACACCGCCGACCACCGGCGATGACGGCTTCACGGTTCTGGAGCAGTACCTGACGCAGACGTACATCCCGTCCGCAGTCCCCGTAGTCCTCGCGCCCGGCCTCGATAGCGACCTTGCAACAATCGCTAGCGGACTTGACTCGTATTTCGCACCTACTGTTTTTGGCCCCGAGTTCTACACGATCGCTGAGCAAATCATCAGCGGGTTGACTGCGGCGGCTGGCTGATCCTGCCGCTTTTGTGCCTTGATCGAGGCGCTCGCTGAAGCGCTGGGGAATCCGCGTCGGCGATGAGATCGACCACTGGCTGGTGGGGCCGGCAGGCCCCGCCAGCCTGATGCTATGTGGCCGGGATGGGCAGCGGAGTGGCGAAGGCTAAGTAGGTTTAGCGCTTGGCGATTGCGACGTCTCGTTGTGCGACCCTCAGCTTTCTAACCGCCCGAGCGCGCTAACTGCACGCGGCCAGCACCAGCTCGCGCACCCGCGCCGCGTCGGCCTGACCCTTGGTGGCCTTCATCACCGCACCGACGATCGCACCCGCCGCCTGCACTTTGCCGCCGCGAATCTTTTCTGCCACATCGGGATTGGCCGCCAACGCCTCGTCGACCGCGGCCTGGATCAACGAATCGTCTCGCACCACGGCCAGTCCGCGCGCGGTCATTACCTCGTCAGGCTCGCCTTCCCCGGCGAGTACACCTTCAACGACTTGGCGGGCCAGCTTGTTGGACAGCTTGCCCTCATCGACCAACGCCACGACAGCGGCGACCTGGGCCGGGGTGATCGGCAATTCGTCGAGTTCTACCCCGGCCTCGTTGGCTTTTTGGACCAGGAAGTTGCCCCACCAGGCGCGCGCTTCCTTACTGGACGCGCCGTGTTCGATAGTGGCGGCAACCAGTTCGACGGCCCCGGCGTTGACCAGATCGCGCATCACCTCGTCGGAAACGCCCCACTCCTGCTGAATTTCCTTGCGCCGCAGCCAGGGTAGCTGCGGGATTGTCTGGCGCAACCGGTCGACCAACTCGCTGCTGGGCGCGACCGGCTCAAGGTCCGGCTCGGGGAAATAGCGGTAGTCTTCCGCGGTTTCCTTGGTGCGTCCCGGACTGGTGTACCCGGACTCGTGGAAGTGCCTGGTCTCCTGCGTGACCCGGCCTCCGGATGTCAGAACGGCACCTTGGCGCTGCATTTCGTAACGGATGGCGACCTCGACACTTTTCAGTGAGTTGACGTTCTTGGTCTCGGTGCGGATGCCGAACTGTTCGGCTCCGACTGGCATGAGCGACACGTTGGCGTCACAACGCATCGAGCCCTGGTCCATCCGGACATCGGAAACACCCAACGCGCGCAACAGATCTCGCAGCGCCGTCACGTAGGCCCTGGCGATCTGCGGCGCGCGCTCTCCGGTGCCCACGATGGGCTTGGTGACGATCTCGATCAGCGGCACACCCGCACGGTTGTAGTCGATCAGCGACATCGTCGCGCCATGAATGCGGCCGGTCTCGCTGCCCAGGTGGGTGAGCTTGCCGGTGTCCTCCTCCATGTGCGCGCGTTCGATCGCGACTCGCCAGCTGGTGCCGTCCTCCAGGGGAACGTCCAGATAGCCGTTGACGGCGATCGGCTCGTCATACTGCGAGATCTGGTAGTTCTTCGGCATGTCCGGATAGAAGTAGTTCTTCCGGGCGAACCGGCACCAGGGCACGATCTCGCAGTTCAACGCCAGCCCGATCCGGATCGCCGATTCGACCGCGGCCTCGTTGAGCACTGGCAGCGAACCCGGCAGGCCCAGACACACCGGGCACACCTGGGTGTTGGGTTCGGCACCGAACGTGGTGGCGCAGCCGCAGAACATCTTGGTGGCGGTGGACAGCTCGACGTGCACCTCGAGGCCAAGCACCGGCTCGTAACGCGCCATGACCTCGTCGTAGTCGAGCAGCTCCGCGCCAGGGGCCTTAGCAGCAGCGGTCATGTGTTCGATCCTAATTGGCTGCCGGAGCCGTCGGTGCGGGGAAGGCCTAGCCGAAGAAGGCGGCCGCGTCGTCGTAGCGA
>CAWAGK010000011.1:0-39115 GCA_963781685.1 uncultured Actinomycetota bacterium | reverse complement strand
GAGCTGCCGGGAATCGAACCGCCGCTCTACCAGGGCTTTTACCATGTGAACTGCTGTTTCGTTACGTCTCGTTCCGGTTCAGTCCCGTTCGTTACTTGCGCGGTTTCCTTCTCAAGTCTTGACGGCGTCAAGAGCGGTCACCTACCGCACCAACTGACCTACTTCATTGCGATCGTGGCCGCCCGTTCCTTCCGCAGCAGACTGCGATCTCCAGCCCTGCGGTGCATCAAACCCGATGCGCGGCGGCGATGGGCCCTGCGACTCTTCCTGCTACACGCGCTGAACCTCCGCCAGCCGAGGTCGATCCTCAGCGTTTTTAGGGCAGATGCCTCATGTACCGCCTTGGGTGTGCGGTGGACGATTATTGCGTCGAGAATTTCGAACATCGCACGCGAAAGCCGCTTTCTGAATTGGCGGCTTCCCCGCGAAATAGCTTGGGAGGCAGTTATGTTCACTCTCGAAGAGCTGGCCACGATTCCGCTCTTTTCGACGCTTGGGGGAAAAAGAACTGGAGTACCTTGCTGGCGCGGTGGAGGACATCCACCTCATCCCAGGGGAGTACGTAGACCACGAGGGCAAGGCCGGTCCCTGGCCATCGTCGTCGAAGGCAAGACCGAGCTGACGAAGCTGGTGGACGGAGTTGAGCAGGTGATTGGCGTCCGGCTTCCGGGCGAAGTCGGAGGCGAGATCCCGATGATCCTCGGTACGCCGTTGCCCGCCAGCATGCGAGCCGTCGAGCCTTCGCGCGTACCGAAAATAACAGTCGAGGTGTTCCACACGCTTGCCGCCATGGCCCCCCGAGGTCTCCGAAACGATCGGTGCCGCCGCGTTGGAGCGCATGGAGATGCTCAGAAACGCCACTGTGCACCCACGCGAACCCGCAATGTTCGTAATCGGCCCGCGCGTCGATCCACAAGTCCACGGCTGCGACAGCTTCCTCCATCGAATCAGATTCCTTACGATCGCCTAGACCCGGACGATCCTGCAGCTCACGCCCTCACCGGAGGCAAAGCCGCCGCCATCCGGTGGTGGTAGTGCGCGATGGCCGTCGGCTGATTGACCCGACGATGCGTGCCGTTGCCGCTGTGGCTGGACTCACGGTCGCGCCCGGCAGGGCGCACTACGACGTAGTGATCGTGGGCGGCGGGGGCGGGTCTGACGGCGGCGGTCCACAGCGCATCTGAGGGGCTGCAGACGGGGCTAATCGAGTCCTTCGCCCCCGGCGGACAAGCCGGTACCTCAACCCGGATCAAGAATTACACCGGATTTCCATTCGGCGTTTCCGGTGACGAACTCGCGAGCCGGGCGCTGCAACAGGCGAAGCGGCTGGGCGCTGAGATCGTCGTCACGCGTCGGGTCGAACAAATCGACGCCGCCAACCTGACCGTCACGCTGGATGGAGGCGACGTCCTCCGAACGAAGTCGATCGTGCTCGCTATGGGCGTGGAGTGGCGACGCATCGAGGTCGATTCGATCGACCGATTCGTCGGCTCCGGCGTCTACTACGGTGCGGCACGCAGCGACGCCGGTCTGGCGCAGGGAAACGATGTTTATCTGATCGGTGCTGGCAATTCCGCCGGCCAAGCCGCCATCTTCTTCTCCAACCACGCCCGATCGGTCACGCTCCTCGTACGGGGCGAATCGCTCGCAGCAAGCATGTCTCACTACCTCATCGAGCAAATCGCAACAAAAGCGAACATTCGGGTGGAAACGCGATCCGAGGTCGTGGCCGTGCACGGAGACGAGCAACTTGAGGCGATCGAAGTCATCGATCGAGAGACCGGCGCGATATCTCTACGGGATGCGACGGTGCTCTTCGTTCTCATCGGTGCCGAAGCGGCGACTGATTGGCTCCCCTCGGAGATCTCCCGCGACGAGCACGGCTTCGTGTTGACGGGGACCGACGCGGTGAAGGCGGGACAATGGAAGGCCGACCGCGAGCCGTTGGCTCTTGAAACAAGCGCCCCAGGGATTTTCGCGGTCGGCGATATTCGCTCAGGATCAGTCAAGCGCGTGGCGGCATCCGTAGGCGAAGGCGGCATGGCGATTTCCCACGTGCATCGCTACCTCCAGCTCCCCCGCTAGCCGCGGCTGCGTAGCTTCGGCAACCGAGAAGGCCGCCAAACCGTTCTCAGTGCAGCTGCCGGAAACGGACCCCGTGAGTTGACCTTCAGAAGCCGCTTGACCTGCGTCGGTGTACGCGAAACTACGGCTGATTACGCCAAAGCGCCTCGTATCTCGGTCCGTTTGCGGCCAGATGTGCCCAGCAGGTCTGTCGTTTCTCAACGTGGGAGCGACGCTGTTGCCATAGGTTTATCAGGCATCGGGCTTTGTGACCAGGTCGAGAAGGGGGCGCGTTTCATGCCCTTCGGCGGAGCTGTGTCGCGGACTGAGGTTCTGGCGGCGTTGTCTTTGGCGGTCGACCTTGGGCTCGGGCAGCCGATGGATCACATGCTGCGCTCTGCGGCAATGGGCACGAGGCTTGCCGAGCAGCTTGGGCTCAGCGAGGGTGAGCGCGGGACAGTCTTCTACACGGGTCTGGTGATGTGGATCGGGTGTCACGCCGACTCGCACGAGTACACGCGGTGGTTTGGCGACGACATCGCGATGCGACATGACAGCCACTTCATCGACTGGTCCGGCGCAGCATACCGGCGATTTCTCGTCGGCAACCTGGGTCGTGGGTCGACGTTGCCAAAACGAGCCCAGTTGGCGGCCAGACTGTTCTTGGACGCACGCGGGAATCTCGGCGCGTTGGTGCAGTCCCATTGCCTGTCGGCCGCGTTGCTCGCCGAGGAGATCGGCTTGGGCGCGGATGTATGCGAAGCCCTCCCCTACGCGTACGAACGATGGGACGGCAGCGGCCTTCCCGATGGCGCTGCCGGATCCCAGATCCCCGTGGCGATGCGGGTGGCGCAGCTTGCCGACATCGCCGAAGTGCACCATCGCGCTTACGGCGTGGAAGCCGCGGTCGCGGAGGTTCGCCGCCGCAGCGGCAAACAGTTCGACCCGAATATCGTCGCGGTGTTCACCGCGGCCGCCGACGACCTGCTGCGCGAGAACGAAGATGTGTGGTCGACTGCCGCCGCCTTGGCGCCGGATCCGGGGGAAGCGCTGAGTGGTCCCGCGCTGGACCGGCTCCTGTGCGCGATGGGTGACTTCGTGGACCTGAAATGCCCATTCACCCTAGGCCATTCCCGCGCCGTGGCCGAGCTGGCAGAGAAAGCGGGGAAGTGTGCCGGGCTGCCGCAGGACGAGATCGACATTCTGCGCCGCGCCGGCTACGTTCACGATCTCGGCCGGATTGGTGTGTCTAACCGGGTGTGGGAAAAGCCCGGTGAATTAACCCACGCCGAACGTGAGCGTGTGCATTTGCATCCGTATCTGACTGGCAGGATTTTGGCCCGGGTCGGCGGTTTGAAGGCCGTCCGGGAGGTCGCGGTAAACCATCACGAACGACTGGACGGGTCGGGTTATCCGAATGGTCTGCGGGGTGATGACCTGTCTTTTCGCGAGCGGGTACTTGCCGCCTCCGAAAGGTATTGCGCCTCAATGGAGCCACGACCGTATCGCGATGCGCTGGACGAGGCCGCCGCGGCCAGGCAACTACGAAGCGAAGCGGCCCGTGGCCGCTTGGACGGCGACGCGGTTGAAGCCGTGCTGGAGGCCGCGGGCCACCGGCCGTCGCACAAAGCCGCTAGACCAGGTGGGTTGACTCGGCGCGAGGCGGAGGTACTGCTGCATGTCGCACAGGGGCTATCCAACCGGGAAATCGCATCGGCCCTTTGGATTTCCGAGAAGACCGTGCGCAATCACGTTGAGCACATCTATGCCAAGATCGGGGTCTCGAACCGGATCGGGGCCAGCTTGTACGCAACACGGCACGGCCTGGCTGGCAGCGCGCTCCACTAAGACGCGCGCCGGGTTTGGGGCGAATGCGCCCTCAGCAACGCACGCTGAATCTGCGGGGACAGGAAGAGCCGATCAACGTCTTCATCCGGAAATGTGCACCTTTCCCGGACACGTTGTGATCGTCTAACTCAAATCTCGCGCGACGTAACCGTCGCGGCTTCCGCAGTAAATGCCAAGTATCGCAAGCAATATCATATGTTGTTGGCACGGAATGCTCTCCGCGGGTCAGCCACCTGTGTGGAGGGTCTTTGAGCGCGCTGCGAACGGTTGGGCAATTGGAATCGGTTATGCCCCTTGGGATGGTGCGAAGGCTGCGTCGTTGGTGCCCGATGCCGGGGACCGCGATAACTATTCATGATCGCGGGCCCGCCGGGGGCGGTCATCGCAAGGATGCGCCGGGCCGGGATCGGTGGTTCAGTACCCAGGCGGTTGCCAGCGTGAGGGCAACAGCGAAGGAGGCAAGCGCGATGAGGCTGGCGGCGGTGCCTCCGTGGAAGGTGGCGTGGTAGGCGGACATGGCCGGCAGCGTGGTGGTGTAGCGGTCGAGCCCCAAGTCGCGGCCCAATGCATCGAAGGCGTGGCGGTTCGATAGGACCAAGCTCATCAGGCGTCCGGGCGTGGCCATCTGGTCGACGGGGACGATGGCGCCACCAAACAGAACCTGGGGGAAGCACAGCATCGGCAGGGCCAGGGCCGCCTGCGCGGCGTTGGACACGGCCGCCGAGGCGAAAAGGCCCAGGGCCAGTGCCGAGGTCGCTTCAATCACAATCGTCGCGAACAGCAACGCGTACACGTCCCATCCGACGGCCGGAAGCCGGCCCAGCGCGCGCAGCACAACGAGCAACACCGCGCTCACTCCCGCCAGAACCGGAAGCAGCGCTGTAACTTTCGACGCCACGTAGGCGCCGACGCTGAGCCCGGCCAGGCGTTCGCGGCGGAAGACGGCCATCTCGCCGACGATCTGGAGCAGGCCGTACGTCAGGCCGAAGAAGAAGCCGTCAAACGCGATCCAGAACACGATCTGGGCCGGGCCGACGCCTCCCGCGCCACCCGGGTCGAACGCGCCACGCCTGAACAATGTCGCCATCATCGCCGTCACAAGCACCGGTGAGCCGAGGAGGATCGCAAGCGTCAGCCGATTGCGGGCGAGAACATCGACATTGCGCCGTGTGAGTAGCCACCATTGCCGGACCATGCCCGTGTGCTTGTTTTCGGACCGGCTGGGAGGGACGGGCTGTTGAGTTGAGTCAGGCCGGGTTGTTGAGTTAACACGGCTTTCCGCGAATCGCTTCGCCCAGATCGCAGGAGTGTGCTCGCCGGCCAGGCGCTCGTACACCTCGGTGAGGTTTTCCACGCCGAAGTAGCGCCGCGCCGCCCCCGGGCTGCCGGTGAAGGCCAAGTGGCCGTCGCGAGCCAGGAAGACCACCCGGTCACACCGGTCGATGCCAGCCGGCTCATGCGTTGTGAGAACGATGGTGATTCCGCGTCGGCTGAGCCGGCGCAGCAGGCGCATCACGTCGGCCGCGGTTGAGGGGTCCAGCCCGGAGGTGGGTTCGTCCAGGAAGAAAAGGCGTGGACGGGTCAGTAGCTCCACGCCGATGCTGGCCCGCTTGCGCTGGCCGCCGGACAGCGCACGCACCGGCACGTCGGCCCGATCAGCCAAGTCGAGGTCGTGCAGGGTCTCCTCCACGATCCGTTCCGCTTCAACCGCAGGTGTGCCCGCGGGGAGCCTTAGCAGCGCCGCGTAGCGCAGCGTCCGGCGCAGGGGCATCTCGAGGTGAAGGATGTCGTCCTGGGGCACGTAGCCGATCGCGGAGCCTGCGCTGACGCGGGCTCGGCGAGCGAGGCCGTCGTGCCGAAGCTCCCCGGCGGACGGCGGTTGCAGTCCCGCGAGGATCTCTAGCAATGTGGTCTTCCCTGCGCCGCTGCCGCCGGCGATAGCGACCAATTCGCCGGGTTCCACTGAGAGCGAAAGTGTCTGCAGGATCTGCCGCGCACCGACGCGCCGGCTGACGTCGATTGCATCGACCCGCGCGCCGGTCGGCGTTTCAGCTCCGTGATCTGGTCTCTGATTACCGAGCCGCTCAATGACCGCTGGGTTGCATGTTGATTCGTTCATGGCCTGGTCTCCGTGCTTCCTCGAATTAGGTTTGCCATGGGCGATCATCGGTCCACCGCTTCCGCGGTCGCATGAGGCGTTTGCCCCAAATCGCAAACCCCGCGACAGCCGCCGCCTGCACAACCCCCTCGTGTCATAGTCAGCGATCGTCGTGGTCGAGGCTGCTCGAATTCGCCTGCTAACCAAGGCGATTGTGACTCGCCGCTGAGCGACGCGACACGGCGATTGCTCCGGGCCAGTGGGGCTGCCCGAGAGCGGCAGCGGTAGGTGGTTCGTAATGGATTAGTCAATTCTGACTAGACGCCTGCTGGGCGAAATTGAGGCAAATGACCTATATACCACCATGCCTGTGCGACGGACACTTAGCCCATGAAGCGTTACTTGACCATCGGTTACGGCGCCGCCGCCTACTTGCTGTTCGTGGTGGCTTTCTTATATGCAATCGGTTTCGTCGGCAATCTCGTGGTGCCGCGAAGCGTCGATCACGGCATCACCGCATCGATCGGCGAGGCGGTCGTGGTCAACCTCGTGTTGTTGGGCCTCTTCGGCGTTCAGCACAGCGTCATGGCACGGCCGGGGTTCAAGCGGTGGTGGACGCGAATCGTGCCGACTCCGATCGAGCGCAGCACGTATGTGGTGCTTGCCAGCGTTGTGCTGCTGGTCCTCTACTGGCAGTGGCGAACGATGCCAGCGGTGATCTGGGACGTGCGAGAGCCGGCCGGGCGCCTAGTGGTGTGGTCCGCGTTCTGGCTCGGGTGGGTGATCGTGTTCGCATCGACATTCATGATCAATCATTTCGACCTTTTCGGCCTTCGGCAGGTGTACTTGGCTTGGCGCGGAAAGCCTTACACGGAGCTCGCTTTTCGCACTCACCTTTTTTATCGGCTGGTGCGTCACCCGCTCATGCTCGGCTTCATCATCGCATTCTGGGCGGCGCCGACAATGACAGCCGGGCACCTGCTCTTCTCCACCGCCACCATGGGGTACATCTTGCTCGCCATTCAGTTCGAGGAGCGTGACCTGGTCGCGACGCTAGGCAACCAATACCGCGACTACCGCAGCGGTACGTCCATGCTTGTGCCGCTGCCTCGCCGGCGAACCACCGAATCGGTTCGCCAGAACTGATCTCGCCCGGCGGCGCCGCGACTGGTTCGCATGGCACCGCTCAGCCGCGATGAGATTGGGTTGTACCGGGTTTGTCCGGAACGACAGTTTGGTGGAGCTGCCGGGAATCGAAACCGACGCATTGCGGCTCTGAACTGGGAAAACAGTCGTGAGCTTCTCTTTGTCAAACCCGATCCGACCTAACGTGACCTGGGGAAACCCGAACAACGTTTGTCAACGACAAACTCCCCCAGATCTAGAGGGTGCGGTCGCCCCGGAGAATGACGCCACCCTCCACGTAGTCGGCTTGCCCCGCGAGTGCGCGACGGCACCGGCCTGGTCGGCCCGCTCGTCGTCCCCGGCGTCACCAGCTGCCTAGGTGATTACTAGAGGGAACTACTGAGTCGTCGGGCTGATCCGTCATGAATTACAGCCCTACCAGCCCAGAGCCAAAACGCCGCCCGCAGCAGGTCGGGCAGCGTTTTTGGCTCTGGGATCAGAGTTCAAGCGTCTGCGCGGTGTAGATCTCCCACGTGGCGATCTTGCCCGTTTCCCGCATCAGGGCCTCATCTTGGGATCGCCATACACCGCCTCCTGGATCTGGCCGAACCGGGTCCAGTTCTCGGCGGTGACGAGCATAGTCAGAGAGTTCGTCTGCTGCCCGCCGATCACGGTCACCAGCAGGGTGACGTTCTCCCCGCCGTGCTTCTTGACGATCTCGATCGACTTCTTGAGCTGCTTCTGCAGCTCGTCCCACACCTCACCCGTACGCGGGTGGATCGCCACCGCGTTAACAATCGTCATATTCGCCGACCTCTCTTCATGAACGGCTTTGTGCCGCTTGGTAACTGGCGTTGCCAGTAGCTAATTTAAGAGGCGAATGCTGCTGGAGGCTAGAGCCGAAGGTCCCCGAGCAGGGGCCAATGGTCCGTTCGTCGCTGCGCGACGGTCCTGGGGACCCGAGCTGCCTGGGCTGTTACAACAGGGGATGACATGCCACGCGAGAAAGGGATAAAGGAGAGATCGTGGTTCACGAGCTCCACGCCGATGATCCGATCACGCCGCAGCAGGCGCGGCGGCTGGCGCGGGCGCTCATCGCGGGCCGCCGACGAAGGTCGACGTGCTGACCTGACTTCACGAACCGGGCGGGCCCGTCACTTCGGTGGCGGGCCGAACCCGTTCATCAAGGCGACAGGAGCTCTAAGGACACGGTTGCCATGACAAAGGTTTGATTTGACACGTTTTAGCGTACTTTCCCCCCGCGAAAGGCACCGGAATGCGATTATTTCGTCGTGGAGTTGGTCCGCGTGCTGCGGCATCAACCGCACGATATGACCACCCAGTCAGCCCGGGTGGAACGCCAAGATGTCACCGTACCGAATCGGGAGAGTGGGGCGATGAAACATGCGACAGCTGACAGCGGCACTGGCACTGGCGAGCGCGTGCATTCTCGTTGCTTCCTGTAGCAGCGGCACTCAGAACGCCGCACCCACGACGACATCGTCCACGCCCCCACCGGTCGCGGCGGGCGTCCTCTACGGGCTGCTGCTTAGCCCCGCCGAGATCAACACCGCGATGGGTACTACCGGGATACTGGTCAACGGAACATACACCGATATGTTTGACGACAGTGCCAATATCCCGGACAAGGATTGCCGATTCATCGACCCAGCGGAGACCTGGGTCTATGACGGCAGCGGATGGATCGCCATGCGCTCACAGCACCTACACGAACCCGGTGACGACTTCGATCATGAAGTCTTGCAGGCGGTCGTGGCGTTTCCCTCCGCCAACGACGCGGCGCGCTTCTTCAGCGCGTCGGCCCAGCGGGGCTGGCCGGCCTGCTCGAATCGCCAATACCACAACATCGACCCCGGCAAGCCCGACAAGGTTTGGACGGTGGGGCCGATCGCCAACACCAACGGCACCCTGAGCACCACCGACACTCTAAAGGGCCGTAACGGGTGGGTCTGTCAGCGCGCGTTGACCGTGAGCTACAACATCGCCATCGACGTCGCAGCGTGCTCCGACAACCCCGCCCACGCCGCGGTCAACATCGCCCACCAGATCGCCATGGCTACGGCCTGGCAAGCCCCAAACTGACATTGCTCCGGGTGCGTTAGTAGGTCGTTGACGACGCGCTTCACCAGGCCCATGCTGACCGGCTCGCCGGTGTGTTCGGATTCCTTGAAGACGATGGCGGCCACCCTGTCCGCACCGGGAGAGAGTTGCGGGGGTCGTCGTTGGCGCCGCTGGCCGCTGGCCAGGCCCTGGGCTCAGGCGCCACCACCGCCGCCGCCGGTGGGAACCTGACCTGACTCGTAAGTGCTTTACGCCGCCGGTAATTTGAGCACCCGGTTGTTCCCTTTGTCGGCGACGTAGACGTTGCCAGCGGTGTCCACCGCCACACCCTGGGGATCTTTCACGCCCGTAAACGGCAGCGCGACCTGCGTGGTCGACCCCGCCGGCAGCTTGAGCACTCGGCTGTTGGCGTCGGCGAGGTAGACGTTGTTGGCGTCCCCGGCCCGATCCACGTCAAATGTGAGGTTGCGGTACCGCCGGCCCGGGGAGCGGGGAACCATACGCGTCGCTAGGGCGCCGTCAACTAACGGATGTACACCGGCTGAAAGCCCTAGTTAGCAGTCCTGTAACTTCAGGGTCGGCCAGGTGGCTGATAATCCCATATTGTCGCGTTCTCGCGTAAGCGCCGTTAGGCCAACAAATCGGTGACCACTGCCACCCGATCTTTTGCGAACGTCGTCCTACGGTCGTGCGTGAAGCGGCCAATACCACCCAAACAGGAGAACGAAATGTCGGCCTCCGAAACCCATCGTGGCATTTTGGTCGGCGTCGACCGAGCAGCGACGTCGACGGCGGCGGTTAACTGGGCGGCTCGCGAAGCTGCGATGCGCAATGTTCCGCTAACACTTATGCACGTCATCGCACCGGTCGTGCCGGCGGTTGCGCCGTGGCCGGAGATTCCGATGCCTCAAGACTATTTCGAGCGGCAGGACGACAAAGCGAGGCGAATACTCGAAGACGCGCGCAACGCGGTCGCCGACAGCACCGAAGACCATAGCCCGCCTTTCGTGAAGGGCGTGGTGGTACATGGCCCGACCGTTCCCACGCTCGTCAATCAGTCGAAGATTGCGGACATGATGGTCGTGGGATGCCAGGGCGAAGGCGCCCCGTTCGGCACGGTCAGCACCGGCCTTGTGAACCATGCGCATTGCCCGGTCGCGGTCGTCCCTGATGAGGCCCCGCCGCCCGCGCAGGCACCGGTGCTGGTGGGAATCGACGGTTCGCCCGCATCGGAACTGGCGACGGAGATCGCCTTTGACGAGGCTTTCCGCCGGGGTGCGGACTTGGTGGCACTGCATGCGTGGTCGGACGTCAGCATGCCGGAAGCGCCAGGTCTGGATCTCGCGACGACGGAAGTGCAGGCACAAGAGGCGCTGGCCGAGCAGCTCGCCGGATGGCGGGAGCGCTACCCCGATGTCGCGGTGCGACGTGTGGTGGTGTGCGATCAGCCGGCTCGTCAACTTGTCGAGCACTCGGAGTCCGCACAACTCGTCGTCGTCGGCAGTCACGGTCGCGCCGGATTCGCCGACATGCAGCTGAGTTCGGTGAGCACCGCCGTCGCCCATGCGGCGCGGACAGTGGTGATCGTCGCCCACGAGTCATAGCGGCGCATCTACCATAACCGCTGGTCAAACAGTGGAGCTGCCGGGAATCGAACCCGTCACGCGACCTGCGGAAATGCGGCTTGACCTGCGTAGGGTTACGCAAAGGCACGGCAGATTCCGCGAAAGTACCCGGGAATTACGCCGGAGTTGTTGGCGAGTCCAACATGTCCACGCTGCTGGCCGTCGTGCCGAGGGTGTTTGCTACCGCTGATCTGCGAACAGTCGCCAGGCGATCGAGCCAAACCGCACATTGGTGGCCGAGCAACCCTCAGCGATTGCGACCGCCCCGCTGGACGAACCAGATAGTTATCGCGACGGAGGCCACCACGGCGATAATGAGTAGGATCTGGGTTGTCATCGCACTAATCTATCGGCGAGCAAGCTTGTCATAGGCCGAGTGCCCCGCTCAACCCGCCGCCCGCGCCGAGGTCGAGGCCCGCTACGCGCACAGGGTTACACCGTGATCCACCGATTGCGAGTGCACAGAATTCGCCCAGGTAGGGCTGCAAACTAGTAAGCCGCGGCGAGCGCCGCCAGGGTTTCGGCGGAGGTGTACTTCGGGCTCCAGCCCAGCTCGGACTTCGCCTTGCCGGTGTCCATGACGACCGAGGTCCGCCCGACGTGTAACCACTCAAGCGCGGCCGGCACGAACGGCAGCCGCGAAACCACCGCCGAGGCCGCGGCCGCGGCAGCGTGGGGCACGCGGACGGGCCGTCCACCCAGCGCCGAGACCATGTCGGACACCGAGATGACCCCGTCGCCGGCGATGTTGTAGGCACCGGCGGGAGCGGACGTCGTTGCCGCCAGCGCGATCGCGGCGGCGACGTCGTCGTGATGTACGAGTTGCAGCGGTGTTCCCGGGTCCGGAAACGGCACCTTGAGGACCGGCAGTGCGCGTGCGGCGGTGCGGATCGCCCCGGGCAGTTGATTCCAGGGCATCGTGTCGGCGAGCGTCGGCGCCTTCGGCCCAGCGACGATGCACGGTCGCAGCACGAACACCTCCAGCGACGACCTGCGGGTTATTTCTGCGAGGGCGGCTTCACAGGCGGCTTTCTGTTCGGAGTAGTAGTGCTCAGGCGAGCCGCGTGGGGGCACGTCTTCTGTGATCGGAACCGGGTTGTCGGAGTGGTAACCGTAGGCGGCCACGGACGACGTGTACACCAGCCGCCGGGGCCGCTGCGCGGCGACGGTCGCTTCGAAGACGTTGCGGGTTCCCGCTAGGTTGATGCGCGCGCTTTCCTCGCGTGAGCCCATGATGATGAACGCGAGATGGATGACGACGTCGACCTCGGCCACCAGCGCGTCGACAGCTTTGCGGTCCAGGATGTCGCCCTGCTGGTAGGTGGTTTTCGTCCAGCCGTGGGCCGCAGGGTCGAACGGGCGCCGCGCCATCCCGACGATGCGGTCCACCGCAGGATCACGCTCCAGCGCTTCCACTGTCGAGATCCCGATCTCACCGGTCGGCCCGGTGACGGCGACTGCGAGCCCCGCCATCTGGTCAGGATCCCCCTTCCGGGGGCGCAAAACAGCGCAACCGCAATTTACGGCTCCACCATGGCGCGCACTACTCCATGAATGCCGAGCCTCAGGTCCCATGCCGACGTAAATCTTGCCGTTCTGATAAGTGATCTTGTAGATCTGTTTGCGTCGCGGCACCGGCTGTACTTACTCCGATTACAGGGAGGTCTTTGACCCTTCTTCTTGGTGGTGAAGATCTTGTCAAGTGAGGCGATCCGCATAACGTCTCGAACCTCAAGGGCATTGCCCACCACTACATCAAGCGGCAACTGCCTGAGATCACCGTCCGGAACTCGCCGCGTTCCGCAACGGGGTGCGGTTAGAGCTTGTAACCGATGGTGCGCAGCAGGTCGTGCCGGTCGGCCACGTCGCGATCGGTCTCCACCCCGAGGGGCGCCTGTCCGTCGACGACGCCCACAATGCCACGGCCACGCGGGGTCACCGCGACCAAGATGTCAACCGGATTGGCTGTGGCGCAGTGGATCGTGCAGACCTCGGGCACCGCCTTGACCGGGTTGAGGATGTTGACCGGGAACCCGTCACGCAAGAAGATCACGAAGCAGTGCCCGGCGGCGATGGCCAGCGCATTGCGGGTCGCGAGCTCGACCAATTCAGGATCATTGCCAGTGCGGCGAACCAACCGTCGCCCGGAGGCCTCGCAAAAGGCCAGCCCGAACCGTAGCGACGAGCTCACCCCCACCATCGCCTCATGCAAGTCCTCGACCGTCTTGATGAAGTGCGCCTGCCCGATTACGACATTGACATCGTCCGGCTTGTCGACGGGCACCACATCCCAGGAAAGCGTCGTCGTGGTCACATGCACATGCTGCCACCGGCAACGCGACAGCCACGTCCGATGCTCGGAATGCGAACAGTCCTATTTGCGGGCGCCGCTTTCGCCCTTACGGTTCCCGATGATCGACTTCATCGACGGCGACGAACAGAGCGACTTCTTGCGGCAGGAAGAGGTCTGCGGCCTTGACATTGCGCGACAGGATCAACGTTCCTGGAACTAGTGGGAGGGTCACCAGCGCATCATGGCATGGGCCAGGAATAGGCCCTTGGCGTGTGCCCGGACAGCCGTAGCACCGCCTCCACTCGGGCTGGATCGTGGTTCCAGCGCACCAGGGACGAACCGCCCCACTCAATGCGGACCTGCCTGCGCGAGCCCACACACACGGTCGAACAGTACGTCTCGTCTCGTCCCGACCTGTTCTCCAGCTGAATTCGCGTGCCAGGCCAGCTACTCCTCGTCGTCGATGATGTGAACGGCGGACTCCTCGGCGGAGGCTGCGCCTCCGTCGATGCCGACGTCATCAGCCAACAAGTCTGCGTCTACGTCTTCGCCAAACCCCTGGTCCGGCGCGACAAGTCGACCTGCCCGCGCGCGTCCCACCTCATTTCGCTGCGGAAATTCGGTCTCCCGCTCGGCTTCGTCGGAGCGTTGCTGCTCGCCCTTGTCGAACGGGTCATATAGCCGCATGGCCGGATCCGGCTCTTCCTCGGCAAGCAGCTGGTCCAAGCTTTCCGGCGTCGAGCCCAAGGAGCCACGACCGTACGGCCGCTCGGGCGGCGAATATCCCTCGTCGAGTACGTCGTCGACACCGCGGTCGATGAGGGTGTCCTCTGGCTGCAGTTGGTCGTCCTCATCCACGCTGTATTCGCCTGCCGACCCTTCCATAGCGCCATCCGGAGTACTCATCACTCAACAATGTCACTGGACCCGGGAAGCGCCAGGGTGGGGGTGAGAGATCGCATGCTTCGACTCCTTCAGATTCGACCGAAAACGATTACTGACGTGCGATACATCGGTAAGCCTGCAGCCAAATCTGCGGTCGCCAGCTGTGCGCACGACCTGCTCCGGGGTATGCCTGTTCCTCGTTGCCATCGTCATCGAGCCTTCTTGCCCACATCGTGGGCGGCAAGACTCACTCCACCTGCTCCACCTGGATCAACGAGCCGGGGTCATGGCAAGGACCTTTGGCACTTGTGGGGGTGATACCCGCGACCGCATTGTGAAACAAGTAGCCGAGATGGCGCAGTCGGCTGAGAGCGGCAGCCATTCTGCGGTGGTGGTGCGAGACAGCACCTCATTGGGTTGACCGTGAACTCCATCTTTGAGGAGAAGACATGAACGTCGTCGCCGTCGTCATTGCGGTGGTCATCGTGGCGCTGATTGTGGTGGCGCTGTCGATTCGGGTGGTGACCCAGTACGAGAAGGGTGTGTGGTTCCGGCTCGGGCGGGTCATCGGTGTCAGGGAACCCGGCCTGAGGTTCATCATCCCGGTCGTCGACCGGTTGTGGAAGGTGTCGCTGCGCATCGTCACGATGCCGATCCAGTCGCAGGGGATCATCACCCGCGACAATGTCAGTGTCGACATTGCCGCTGTGGCGTATTTCCGGGTCGTCGATGCGGTGAAGTCGGTGGTGGCCATCGAGAATGTGTACGCCGCGATCGGTCAGATCGCCCAAACCACGCTGCGCGAGGTCGTCGGCCAGCACACCCTCGATGAGGCGTTGGCGGAAACCAAGGTCATCAACGCCAACATCCGGGAGATCCTGGATGTGACCACCCTGGAGTGGGGTGTCGAGGTGACTCTGGTCGAGCTCAAGGACATCCAGCTGCCCGACAGCATGAAACGGGCGATGGCCCGCCAAGCCGAGGCCGAGCGGGAGAAGCGCGCGAAGATCATTGCCGCCGAAGGTGAATCGATGGCCGCTGCCGCACTCGGTGATGCCTCGGACACCATGATGGCCCACCCGCTGGCTCTGCAGCTGCGCAATCTGCAGACCCTGATCGAGTTGGGGGTGGACAAGAACACCACGGTGGTGTTCCCGGCGCCGCTGATGAGCGCGATCGGTGATGTCGGAAGCTTCTTCGCCCGGGAGACCGCCGCCGCCTCGGCAATCCTGCAGCCGCCGATCGTGGCCCCATCAGCCAACGGAGGGACCATGCCCGGCGCAAGCGCCAAAAAGCCTGCTGTTTGACAGCAGATGTCCCCTAACGTCGTGGAACTCAACAATTCCGTCCGCCCACGACGAGCACCGGTGATCCGCGACGACCATTGACGTTAACCTCAGGCAAGGGTGGCCCCCTCGCCTACGTCACCAACGAAAGCGGCAACTCGGTGTCGGTGATCGACACCGACCCCACCAGCGCAACCTAACGCGGAGAAGCCGACGTCAACCGAGCTACCCGGTGACCTATTGCCCTTATCGTTCGGTCAACCCTGTTGGACCATTGCGCGTAGCGGGCCGGAACCGATCGTCATGCCAACTTCACCCCACGGCCCCCAGAGAAACGAGGACGCGGTGGACGCCGGAACAGACGTCAGCACGATTGGGCCGATGCAGTTGATCGCGGTCGGGTTCGCACCTGGAGTGGGTTTCGTCGGCACCATCATCCAGGAGATCGACAGGCTGCAAGGACATGGCGTGCTTCGCCTGGTCGATTTGGTTGTGCTGACGATGGACGATGATGGATCACTCACGCGCGTGGAGATCGCGGACGAGGACTTCGGCGACCTGCTGATCGCCGACGCCCAACTCGACCCCGCCGATGTGTTCGCCATGTTCGAGGGCCGTGGTGTCCATGTGCTCCAGAGCGAACGAGCCCAGGCTCTGGCGCAGTCGCTCGTCCCAGGTTCGGGCCTCGCCCTGATCCTTGTGGAGCATCGGTGGGCCAGGTCGCTGTTCGATTCGATCGCGGATCTGGGCGGCGTCGTGTTCAGCGAGGGCTTTATCGGAGAACGGGCCGAGGAGCTTGTGAGCGTGCAACTAGCTGCCTTGGAGGACACCGCCCGGGTGATCGACGCAGCGTACGCCGCGCAAACCGAGGCGGAGCGGGCGTCTGCCGCGGCGATCGATGCCGCTCACCAGAAAGCAGACGAGGCGGTGCGGGCGTCAGCCGCGGCGACCGATGCTGCCCACCAGAAAGCAGACGAGGCGGTGCGGGCGTCAGCCGCGGCGACCGATGCTGCCCACCAGAAAGCAGACGAGGCCGCGGTGGCCGCCTCCGTCACGGCGGTCGAGCTGGAAGTCCTGCGCTACTTGCCGACCAAGATGACCTTCGCGCTGGTGGCCGACAAGCTGGGGATCTCTCGCTCCGCCGCCAAAGAACGCGCCGAGCGTGCATACAAGAAGCTGGGTGTGCACAATCGCGCCGATGCGGTCGCCCGTGCTCGCGAACTCGGATTGATCAGACACGTGGCCTGAAGGCCGCATCGTTCTCAACCTTGCATTGGCGGGACGGACTCTCCCCCGCCATCCGCCAGCCGTCTCTCGAACTCGGCCCCCACCTGGGCGAAGGGCCGCACCGCCGGCTTCGATTACGCGGCCAGCGACGCCCAGCCGGGCGGGAACGCAAGTAACAGTGTCGAGCGGGGCGTGCGAGGTGGTTGGTGTCGTCGCCGCGACCACCCGTGCGTGACGGGTGCTGGAGACGAGCCACCGTGTTCGGTGCCGGCGACGAGGATGCCCTTGACGGTGCGGTAGCGCGGATCACCGACTGCCAGTGAGCGGGCGCACGCCGCGTCCGGGCGGGTGTCGCCGTATTTCTTGCGCAGCTCGAATCATCCCTTGGATGGCCCTTAATCGGTGACTGGCGTTGACCGCAGGCAACTCTGCGGCGATCGCGACCGTGCCGGGGCCGATCTGTTCGGCTTGGGTATTCTCAGCCTCGATTGCCACTGGTCTGCCAATTGGCAGATCGTCGTGAGACACCGTCGTGCTCTTCGGCCACTCGCTCGGCGGGCTAACCGCACCGCCCTCAGCGACAATTCGTCAGTGACCGTGGGGCTGGCTGTTTCCCCATGCGTTGACGTTGCATTGACGACCGTGCTTGCGGGTACTACCCAAGACGCGAAGAGGAAGAGGAGGTGGCCGCGTGGCCAAGGCGGACATCGCCGCGGTACTTGCTCTGGTTGCCGCCCTATTCATCGCGATCAGCGACGCCGTGCAGCAGCGCTTGGCGCAAGACGTCACCGACGAGCGGGTCGGTGCGATCGCGTTGTTCACCCGGCTGCTGCGCAACCCGCGGTGGTGGCTGGGCAGCCTGATCGCCGCGGTCGGCTTCGCGTTGCAGGCCGCGGCGCTGGGCCTGGGGTCGGTGGTGCTGGTCCAGGCGCTGTTTGTCACCTCTCTGTTGTTCGCGCTGCCGATCAGCGCCAAGCTCGGCCACCGCAAGGTAACCCCCTCGGAGTGGACCTGGGCGGTGCTGCTGGCGGCCAGCGTGGCCGTGTTCGTCACCGTCGGTGACCCGCAGGCCGGGCATTCCCGGGCACCGCTGGGAACCTGGATGGTGGTGGTGGCCGTGATGGGCCCCGCGCTGGTGCTGTGCCTGCTCGGCGCCCGGATCTGGTCGGGCCCGGTCCGCGCGGTGCTGCTGGGGCTGGTCTCCGGTTCCCTGTGGGGCCTGTTCTCGGTGCTGACCAAGGGCGTGGTCGACCGGCTCGGCGACGGGATATGGGCGGTGCTGCGCACGCCCGAGCTATACGCGTGGGTGCTGGTCGCCATCGCTGCCACGGTATGGCAGCAGTCGTCGTTCCAGGCCGGCACACTGACCGCCTCGCTGCCGACGTTGACGGTGGCCGAGCCAGCCGTCGGCTCGGTGCTCGGCATCGTGGTGCTCGGCGAGAGGCTTCAGACCAACGACGTCGGCAGGCTCGCGCTCGCGCTGGCGGTGGTCGTGATGGTCGCGGCCACGGCGGCACTGGCCCGCGGTGCGGCCGTGGCGACCGAAAAACCGAGGGCTCCCCCGGCCAGCCAAACAGCCCGCGCGGAGTCCTCGGGGCCCTAGCAGGAAGGCGCGCTGAGCGCCATACCACGAGGTCGTACCCGCCGCCAGAAGGCCACTCTCCAGGAGCTACTGCTCGTGCCGGACCCGGCGACGGGACAGGTCGAAGGTGCCGTCGGCGTTGCGGGTGCGGCGTTGGTTAGTCCTCGGCTCGTGTGGGAGGGACGCTCGCTGGTTTGGCGGGGCCGGGTCCGGTGAGGTGAGCTTCGGCGCATTTGCGGAAGGCCGCGACGAGGCGGCTGTGGTCGCCGCCCCTTGCTGATCGGCACCGATGACAGGCACCACCAGAACAGCTCGGGCGATATAACCGCGTTACCGCGTCGCCTGGATTGCTGGCTCGAGCCTCCGGCCCCAGTGTCCGGCCGGGCCGTCGTAGACACCGGGCAACCGATAGCCGCACCCCCGGCAGCAGCCGTCGTCGGTCAGACCGTAATGGCGCATCGCATACCAGTCGCGAACCACAACCGCCGATCCGCACCCGGGACACCGCGTGCTGCCGCCCTCGGCGTCGTGGACGTTGCCGGTGTAGACGAACCGCAGGCCCTCGCGCAGGCCGATGCGGCGGGCGCGCGTCAACGTGGCAGGCGGTGTCGGCGGTGTGTCCAGCATCTTGTAATCGGGGTGGAATGCGGTGAAGTGCACCGGCACATCGACGCCGAGGTGCTCCCGGATCCACGCGCATTCGGCGGCGATCTCGGCGTCGCTGTCGTTGCGTCCCGGGATGAGCAGGGTGGTGATCTCCAGCCACACGTCGGTCTCGTGCCGCAGGTAGAGCAGGGTGTCCAGCACGTCGTGCAGACGCCCGACGCAGACCTTGCGGTAGAAGTCCTCGGTGAATGCCTTCAGGTCGACGTTGGCGGCATCAATGTGCCGATAGAACTCGGCGCGGGGCGCAGGACACATGTATCCGGCCGTCACCGCGACGGCTTTGATTCCCCGGTCGTGGCACGCGTCGGCGACATCGGCGGCGTACTCCCAGAAGATCGTCGGATCGTTGTAGGTGAATGCCACACTGCGACAACCCAATTCGTCAGCAGCGCGGGCGATGTCGTCGGGAGTGGCCCGGCTGGCCAGGGTATCGACCTCGCGAGACTTAGAGATATTCCAGTTCTGGCAAAACTTGCAGGCGAGGTTGCACCCCGCAGTGCCGAACGACAGCACCGCCGAACCCGGCAAGAAGTGGTTGAGCGGCTTCTTTTCCACCGGGTCGACGCAGAACCCGCTCGACCGCCCGTAGCTGGTGAGCTTCACCTGATCGTCGATCCGGCTGCGGACGAAGCAGAGGCCACGCTGCCCCTCGTGCAGCTTGCATGCTCGCGGACACACGTCGCACTGGATCCGGCCGTCGTCGAGGCGGTGCCAGTGTTTCGTCGCGATAGTGAACGGGTCGCTCATGGGGTACTCCGACCGCAGATTACCCTGGGCTAAGCGTGCCCAACACCTGATCGTGCAGCACACCGTTGGTGGCTACCGCGCTGCCGCCGTGCGGGCCGGCAGTGCCGTCCAGGCTGATGAACGCCCCACCCGCCTCGCGCACCAGGATGTCCAGCGGCGCCAGATCTACACCGTCATCGGGGCCATGTAGCTGGTCATGTTCGCTGCGCAGGTGGTCGAACCCTGAGGCGGCGTGGACTGCCATCGGCCGGCTTGGGCCCGAGGTTCGTGACCCCCGCCGGTAGCTAAGCTAGCTGCCGCGGCGGCGTGACTTGATGATCTCGAGGCGTTCCTTGAGCAGTCCGTCGAGTTCCTCGATCGAGCGGCGTTCCCGCAGCATGTCCCAGTGTGTGCGCGGCACCTTGACCTTCTTGGGTTCGGCCAGGTCACCACCCTCGATCAGGGTGCCCTCCATGCCGTTGCGGCACAGCCAGGTGCCGGGGACCGCGGCGTCGTGGGCGAAGGGCATGTCGAACTCCTCGCCGTTCTCGGTCCGGTACCGCGCGATCTGACGTGGCGCTAGGTCGTGGTTGCGGTCGGTCTCGTAGCTCACAGCTCCGAGGCGACTGCCCCGCATGCCGCGATCAGCCATCAGCAACACTCCGCTGACGTTCCTCTTGATCAGCAGTAGCGCGCATCCGCCCCGACAATTGAAGAAAATCGTGCTCGCCCACCCCGTTGGGCAAGGTGTAGGCAAGCTGCCGTAACTCGACGGCGTAGGTGCGCAACTCCTGGCGGAGCTGCGCCTCAAAGGCGGGCATGAAGCCTGCAAGTTCTGCAGGAGTGATTTTGGATGTGTGGTCGAGCATTGCTGCACCCTCGGGATCCAGCACCCGGGTGCGATGAGGGCGCGATCTTTGTTCCGACCAGTTTGTTTCGACGGCAGCACAAAACGCGGACCCAAGTCATCATCGCTACCTTGACCGGTGTACTCACTGTACCCCTGCTACGCGCCGCCCTTCTCAGTCATCGTCCGAACCAGCGCCAGCCCGCCGCGCGACCACGCGCCGACGCCGACCCCGCATGAATGAGTGTTGCTGACAGGCGCTAGAGCCGGAGTGGGACACGACTGTGCTCGACACCCTCGATGAACCACAGCTCCCACAACGGTCTGCCGCGCTCCAGCGGGTAGGACATCAGGCGGCCGATCAGCTCCTCGAGTTCGCGGCGTCCTCCGGGTCGGGGTACCGCGATGCGCCGGATGTGATAGTCGATGTCGAGGTTGGTGTCCTCGACCAACCATGGCTTGTCCAGGCCAAGCGGCGCGCCGGCCACCCGGTAGCGCAGCACCGGCAGCTCCGGAAGACGGGCGGCGATGAGGTCCCGAACCGCATCGAAGCAGAAATTCGGCGCCTCGGAGGGGTCACAGATCGTCATTCCGCCGACGTGCATCGGGCAGGTATGAGTCTCGGCGAACCAGAACGCCGCGTCGAGGCTCGACAGGCGCTTCATGGCGACAGCGTAGAGCGACCCGCGCGCACCAATCCGAAAACAGACGAACCGCCACAGGTTCGTCGTCGGACCCGATTTGGATCACGAGCCCACACGCCGAGCGGTGCCTCCCTCAGCGTTTGCGTCGTATCCGTGACGGGTCGACCAGCCCCGACTGCACCAGCGCATCGTCGATGAATCGCTGCACCGGCCGCGAGCTGAAGAACCCGGTGTGGCCGCCCTGATACCAGTGGATCTCGGGTCTGCCCCAGTGCTCCCAGAGCCGGGTGACCTGGTCGCGTGGGTGCACCAACCTGTCAGCGATACCGGCGTAGATGAAGCGGCCCTGCATCGGCACGCGGGGAGTCAGTGCCAGCGGCGAGATCATCCGGCCGATGGGCTTGGCCGACCTCATAGTCTGACGGAGAGCACCGTGGCCACTGAGGCCGGCATGGCGGCCGACCAACTCGACCAGATCGACGGCTGGGACGCCCAGAATCGCACAGGTGACGCCGTCGTCGAGGCTGGCGAGCAGCGACGTGAGGAGACCGCCGAGGGAGATGCCGTTCAGCCCGATCATGGCGTCGGGCTGCTGTACCCGGATCCAGGACAGCAGGCGCCGGATTTCCCACACCGCCTGAGCGGCACCGTGGACTTCGTTGAGCACGTCCTCACCGGGGAACGCGACGCCCTTCGGCAGGCCCCGCGTACGAGGGCCGTGCATGGGAAGGACGGGAAGCACGACATTCAGGCCGAGATCGGAGTGCAGATGCCACGCACGAAATAGCGCGAGGTCGAGCGCCGCCCGCCCCATCTCCGCTCCGTGCACACAGACCAGCCATGGCCGCGGCTCGCGGTGTCGCAACAGCAAGCCGTACTCCCGGTTATTTCCTGTGTAAGTCAGCCACCGTTCCCGGCCCGGTTCGCCTGCATGGGGCTCATACTCACTGTCGAAGAACATGCGCTCGTAGGTGCGCCCCAGGCTGCTCACGGGCCTGACCGTGACGTCGGTCAGCGGCGGGGGTGCCGCGAAGAACCCCTCCGGCTTCTCGAGCCAGCCCTTCTGGCCATAGAACTCAAGTGCCGCGATCACCTCACGGTTGATGCGTTCGAGTGTCGTCGCGTCGGGGGCCGAGCGCAGCAAGCGAAACCCCAGCAGCACGATTTCGTCGCGGAACGCCTGCGCCGCGAGCGCGATGGTGGGCCGTGCCACCGGAAGCTCGCCAGGCTGATGATTCAGATAATTGTCCCAGGACCGGGCGTAGAAGCCGCCGGTCCGGGTGAACGGCCCCAGCACCTGCGACAGTGGACCGGCACTACCGCGCCGCCGGTCAGGGACCCCCCGTCCCCCGTGGTCGGCCTCGTCTGCTGCGCCAGCTGAGGCGCCTGTCTGCTCGATGTCTGGCATCTAGCCCCTACCTCGCCGGACACGGTTGGACACGAGATCGGGTCTCAGCCAGCCTACTGCCGCTGACCCGGCGCCGTGGCCAAGGGCGAGGACCTCGTCACGGCTGGCCTCCGTCGCCGAGGGCGATGACCGCGTCAAAGCCTTCACGGATGCACGCCACGAGGGCACCCAGGTCCGGGACCGCTGCGGCGTCGACGTTGATGCCGATCAGCGCCTTGTGGCGATAACCCACCAGCGTGATATTGGCGGCAGTGCCGATCGGGGGCCCGAAGGGAAAGATGCTGAGTACCTTCGCGCCGGCGAGGTAGAACGCCAAATCGCCGGCGTTGACATCGCTGAGCACGAAGTCGTCGTGTTTCATGATCAACCCGATCACCAAATTCACCACCGGACCGAAGGCGTTGATCACCGTGCCGAGCGCGGCGGCCAACGGGAGTTTCGCAACCCCCTTCAAGCCGTTGATCAGAGCGTGATAGGTCGCCATCGCGGCGCCCGGGTCATCGGCGCCGATCGGGATCGCAATTCGGCAACCGTTGACCCGGTTGCCGAACAGTGGGTCGCCCGGCTTGCGGATATCAACGGGGATGGTGGTCCGCAGTCGCTCGACGGGTTTGCCGTGCCGTTGATGGTACAAAGCGAATCCGTGGGCGACGGCAGTGAGGAACGCGTCGTTGACGGTGCAGTCCCGTGTCTTGGCGGCTTTCCGCAATCCTTCGAGGTCGGCCTCGAGTGCTGCGAAGCGCAGCCATCCTCGGCGCTCGGTCATGAGCGGCGAAAGGGTCTTCAAGTTCGGCGCCACGATCCGTGTCACCGCCCACACATCCTTTGCGACGGTGGTTGCGGTATCGCGCGGACGCCGCACCACGGTCGGCAACGTACGCGCCGTCGAGCCCGCGGACCGGCCCAGGAACCTGAGGACGCGGTGGGCGGTGTAGCTGACGGCTTCGGCCGCCAGCCCGAGCCGGGATTGATCCTCGGGCTCAGGGATCGCCGGCATCGGGCCAAGATCGCGGGGCTTTCGGGTGAGGTCGCCGAGCAACCCGAAGATCGCGAGAAGGCCGGTACCGTCGCTCATCACATGATTCACCGTCAGGATTAACGCCGCCTGCCCGCCCTTGAGGCCCTCAACCACGGTGATCGTCCACAGCGGGCGCTCCCGGTCGAGGCCGGACATCGCCGACTGGCGCGCGAACTCCAGCACACCGTCCAAAGATCCATCACCCGGCGCACCGATCCAGCGGACATGGTAGGAGAGGTCGAAGTTCGGGTCGACAATCCAACGGGGAGTCGACAGGCGCAACGGCGCCTCCACCAGCCGGTGCCGAAATGAAGGCAGGGTACGGCTGCCACGTTCGAAGCGGTCCAGCAGGACCTCCCGGTCGGGCGCCTGATCAAGGATCAACACCACCGTGATCGTCTGCCGAAGCAACGGATCCTTTTCGATCCCCCACAGCATCGCGTCCAGATCGCCGGTGTGATGGGGCTTGTGCGAGGCGTGATTGTCGATGGTTACCATCGTTCGTCGGTTGTCGTTGGTAGTTTATGTGGGTCGGTTTCGTCTTTGCGCCCACGAATCGGGTATGCCGCCGGGTGTGACCGGGGCACTTAGGAGTGTGCGTCGCACTGGCTATCCCGCGGCAGACTTTCGAGGAATTCGAGGAATTCGGCGGTGCGAATCTTCGGCGGGGATGCTTGGACAGGATGCGCCGCGGCAACCGCTCGCGCTGCGTGGCAACATCCCCGTGGCGGCCTTGTCGTCGATTGCGAGGGTTGCGATTACGTTGCCGAGACGGGCTGAGGGCTCCTCGGGATCGGCCGCGACTGGAATGTGATCGACGCCAGCCACTTTCATCGGGTCCAGGAGGGCCAGTCCTTGTATTCGGCCGAGCTAAGGTCGGTTTCGATGTCAACGGTCAGTTTCTTTTCCCCGGCGGTGGCCGATACGCGGATCGACGCAATCATGAACTCCTTCAACGATATTCGCATCAACCCCCTCGCACGCGGTGGCTGACTTGGTGGCGATGAACCCGACAACCTGGGCGTACGTGGAGGGTCAATTCCAAATAGCGTGTGCGCGGTAGTTAGTTGACTCGGTGGGGTACGCCGGTGAGCAGCACTTCGGCGATTCGCCGGGGCGCTTCGCACAACATGGGGAAGACGGCGGTCGCTTAGGGAGCCGCACGTGCCTGCGGCCCCTCTGTACGGCCTCGACGACCTCGTCGGCTACCGTCTCGCGGGGGACGTCGACCGCGAGCCGCATCCGGTAGGAGCGCCGGAAGGCCTCGGCCGTCGGTTCGTAGTCCGTGGCCTCGGCGAGCATGTCGGTACCCGCGTAGCTCCATGGTGGGAGCTGTACATACACCGTCATCAGTCCAGTGACCTAGCGCAACTTTGCTACTGACTTTGCCCGTAACGTAGCAGCGGCTATCAGCCGCCATAGCGGTTGCGGAGTTTGGTCAACGTGGCTTCGATACCGGCGGCATTGCGCTTGGCGAAACCCGTTCGCTCGTAATACTTCAGCCGTCCGGTGTCGCGGTAGTCGAACGTCTCGGTGACGCGTGTGGTCGTCGGCGTGATTGCGGCGAACTCCCAACGCCAGTGGTGCCCGACGGGGTGGCGCCATTCGATGAGTTCGTCGGCTTTCATCGCGGTGATGGTGCTGGTGATGCGATAGGGCACCCCAAACATCCTCATCTTCGTGGTGAACCGCGCGCCCGGGACCAGCCGCTGCGGGGCGCGGATGTTTTTCCCGACGGTGCCGGAACCGTCGAGTTCGTGGTGTCGACGGGGGTCCGCGACGATCGCGAACAGGTTAGCTGCCGGGGCGCGGACTTCAACCGAGCGGCTGACCTGATTGCGGCCGGCGTCCACAGTGGTGACGGTCATTGTGTCTGCTCCCGACTATTCTAGGCGGCGACCATGGCGAGGCTGCGCTCCCAGAGTTCACGGGCCAGGACCGGGTCGTAGGCCCGAGGGTTGGCCCGAGCGATTCTGTGGTGGGCGTAGTACTCGCCCGATTTCCAGTCGGTTCCCGGTGTGGATGAGGCCAGCCACACCAGCTCGTCGGATCCCTGTTCAGGTCCAACCAGCGCCAGAAACTTGATCGGGCCGCGAAACGCCGTCCGAATCCACCACGTCCGCGACTCGTTTCCGAAGTTGGTCGCCACGTCGCCGGGATGAAACGCCGCCGTCGAGATCCCGGCAGCGTGGTAGCGGCGGTGCAGCTCCTTGGTGAACAAGATGACTTCCAGCTTCGCGTCGCCGTATGCCCTGAGGGGCCGGTAGCCGTGCGCTGCGTCGAGGTCATCGATATTGACGCGGCCGAAGTACGTATTGACCACGCTTGAGGTGTTCAGCACCGTGGCGCTGGATTCGACGAGCCGATCCATCAGCAGCGTCGTGAGCAGAAACGCTGCCAGATAATCGACCTGGAAAGTCGTTTCGTGGCCGTCGACGGTGACCTCGCGCCGCTTCATTGCACGGCCGGCATTGTTGGCCAGCACATCGATGCGGGGGTAGGACTGCAGCAGCTGCTCGGCCAATCTCCGCACCTGTGAAAGATCCGTGAAATCGGCCACGAAGTACTCGACGCCCAGACGCGCGGCGACGGCGGTTGTTTTCGCTGCGGATCGGCCCACCACGACCACGTTCTCGCCGCTTCGGCTCAGCCTGGCCGCCGCAGCCGCGCCGATGCCATCACTGGCGCCGGTAATGATGACTGTCCGACCCGCCATTGGTGTCCTTTCCGACTCCGCGCCGTCGCAGTGTCCCCCAACCGTCGCCACAAAACCGCCGCATCAATGATTGTTGCGATGCGACCGTCACGTCCACCCCTGGCCGACTGGTGTCGCCTTGGACTCGGCGCGGTCGTCACCGAAGTGGGAGACGACACCAGGCGCTGTTGGTGCGGCCCTAAAGCGATGACCACTGTTTCGTTGCTCAGGGACTTACGGCTGCCATAGCGGGGCCCTAATGCCCTCGTCGACTGTGGTCTCCGGAGAGATCATCTCGGTTACGGTTCGAATTCTGGAGCGCCCAGCCCGGAAAGCGGTTAACGGTTGCCTGGACTTCGGACAGGAGATATGCCATGACCAAACCGATTCCGCCGCTAGACCTTTCATGGCTGCTGATCGAGTCACCGGCCGGCACCACGCACGTCGGTGCGATGCTGCTGTTCAAAAAGCCGCCGGGCCGCACGCCCATCGTTCGCGAGATCGTGGAGGCGTATCGGGCCTGCTCGCCAGCGCCGCCGTTCAACTATGTCCCGGAGCTCCTGGGTCGTGGCGCGCCGCATTTCAGCGAGGTGGCGAAGTGGGACCCTTACTACCACATCGGGCATCTGGCGCTCCCCGCTCGAGCCTCCTACGACGACCTGCTGCGGCTCGTAGCCGATCTGCACGAGCCGCAACTCGATCGCGACCGGCCGCTCTTTCGCTGTTGGGTGATCGATGGGGTACCGGACGGAATGTTCGCGATCTACACGAAGACTCATCACTCCATCATCGACGGCGAATCCGGCCTGAAGCGGCTATACGCAGGCCTGAGCACATCCGATCAGCGCACCGTCCCCACGCCCGCGTTTGCGCTCGGCATGCCAGAACCCACGCCGCACCTGCCGACGCCACTCGTAGAGAGAATCGCCGACTCAATTCGCGGGGCAATCACGCAGGTCGAGGCGCTCAACCAGGTTTCGGTCGGCGCGTTGCGCAAGGTGCTCGCCGGTCTCGTGGGATCGCATCTCGAGGGCAGCCTGCCGTTCGCAGCGCAGCACGCTCCGACCAACGAGCCGCTCAAAATCGGGCGAAGATTCGCGACGCTCTCGCTGCCGCTCGAGGAGATGCACGAGGTCGGTCGGTACTTCGGGGCGACCCTCAACGACGTGGCGGTCACCGTTGTCGACGCCGGGCTGCATGCCTACCTGCGCGAGACCGGCCGCGCCTTCGCGCACCCCTTCATCGCGATGTGTCCGGTCTCTTTGCGCGCCGACGACGACACGGCGATCGGCACGCGAGTGTCAGCGATGTTCGTACGACTCGGCGAGCCCGGCGCAAGCATGCCGGAGCGGATCCGCCAAGTGGTGGACTCGGTCGCCACGGCAAAGAAGGAACTCGGGGGGATGTCCAACGAGGCGGCGATGACCTACGCGGTCGGACTCGTCGCGCTCGCGGGCCTGGGTGCCTCCACCCACCTGGATCGCGTGGGGCACCCGGCTTGCAACCTCGTCATATCCAACGTGGCGGGCGCCAAGGAGACCCGATACCTCAACGGTGCACGCCTCCTTGGTATCTACCCGGTCTCCGCACTCGCCGCCTCGATTGGGCTCAACGCCACGCTGGCGTCCTATCACGACAGCATTGACTTCGGATTTGTCGCCAACGCCGCGGCGCTCGACGACCTACCGCAACTCGCCCACCACACGCTGCGGGCCTACGAGGAGCTGAAGGAAGCGGCGGGAACGCAGTCGGCGCGTTCGAAGCGCGCGTCTTCCTGACCGAGCGCTACCTCGCCCTGAGGCTCATTCATGCGAGATCCCTTTCGTCGCTTATGCCGTCGACGTCGAACTGAGCATCAGCGCGAACGGGGTGGTGTGATCGTAGAGAACTGTCACCACGACCCGCCGGAGCGCATCATCGACCTCAAAACATCGGCGACCGCTCCTCACCGAGCCGCCGCCCGGTGAGGGTGTGCGACACGATCTGAAGCCACACGTTGTGGATGCCGACTGCCCACGGCGTCGGGAAGTGGCCCTCCATCGCTCGCAGCAGCGCAGGAACCCGTTCCAGGTCGACCTCGGCGCCGACGCCTCGCACCAGGACGCTCCATCCGAACTTCCGGTCCTCGTCGATGTGGTCGACCTCGAAGGCGAGCATTGGTTGCTGCATCGCCGCTCGTTTCGCGCCACCCTCGACGCGGAAGACGATGTCGTGTCCGGCCATGGCGTAGTTGACGGGCACGGCGAGCGGTCCGAGGTCATCTTGGTACACGAGTCGCCCGACGCGTGCGGTGGCGAGCAGGCGAAAGCATTCGTCGGGCGAGAGGTCTTCGAGCTCGCGTTGCGTCATGATGCGATTCTCGTCGGGGCGCACGGCGGCCGCCACGGCCAAAGGTCCCATCCGGCTGGCGCCGCAGCTAATGTGGCCGAGTGCGCCGACCCACGAGCTCAAGGCAGACGACGAAAGCTGGCCTCTTCCTTGGGAATGCACTCAGCAGTAGCGTTGAGATATGCGGCAGATAGATCGCCGTACGCTGTTGTGCGGCATTACGATCGGCGTTCTCGCGGCGGCCAGTCGCTCCCCGGCCGCGCGTGGTTTCCCGACCGAGCGGCCACCACCCGGCGTGCTTACCCGGCTGCCCGGGAATGGCAATCAGTTGGCGTTGACCATTGACGACGGCGCCAGCGCGCAAGTGGTGGGCGCGTTCGCCGACTTCTGCCGTGATAGCGGCACCCGGTTGACGTTTTTCGTCAACGGCGCCAACAGTTCGTGGTCGGTCAACGCCCCCGCGCTGCGGCCCATGGTCGATTCCGGTCAGGTGCAGTTGGGTAACCACACCTGGTCGCATCCAGACATCACCCGCATCGCGCCCGATGCCGTCGCCGACCAGATCCGCAGAAACGCCGACTTCCTGCGCAACACCTACGGTGTCGACGGCACCCCGTACTTTCGTCCACCCTGGGGCAAACACACGCCCGCTACCGACCGCATCGCCGCCGACCTCGGCTATCCCACCATCACCTTGTGGAGTAGCGACATTGCCGACTCGGGACGGATCAGCGAAGCAGGCCTCATCGCCGCCGCGAACAGGTCATTTCAGCCCCAGCAGATCGTGGTTGGCCACGCCAACCTGCCCACCATCACCCACTGTTTCGGCCAACTGCTCGATATCATCCGCAGCCGCAACCTCCAAACGGTCACCCTCAACGACGTCTTCACCTGATTTGGCTGGGCGTCGTGGGCGGGCGCTGGTGTGCAGTCACACCAGGCGTCCGGATTAGGATCATTGAATTGTGGAGGATAAGCGCTGACACTCCGGGCTGCAGCGCGGAAGCCGGTCTGTTCAACCCCAACTCCCTCGTGAGGTATCTGCCGCACCCACGTTGCATTTGATGCAACACCGATATGTGGCCGGCACCCGCTGGGCCTTCGCCGACCGGGTTACTCGCGCACTGGCCGCTGATTCATAAGCGAAAATCGCCTGTGACGGCCAGGTCAGACCGGCTGCGGACCTTCCTTGGCGCGTCGCCGTGTTCGCTCCCACGGCCATGTCATTAGAGCCCATACGATGACTATCAGCATGGCCGCAGTGAATATATATACCGGCCAGGGGCCCAACAGGTCCAGCAGACTCGCGGTGGCCGGTTTTTCATTGAGGAAGCCGTAATCGGTTCCGGCGATGCTGTTGAACGTGAAGGTAAATGCCGCCCACATCAGCGTGACCAAGATCGCGATGCGGTAGCTGCGCCACTGGGGCCGCATCCTCCGCCCCCAGGTCAGGTAGACCGCCGCCCAGACAACCAGCAGGTGAATGGCCCAGAAACCGAGGAACTGGTAGTGGGGAAAATCCGGACTTCTCAGAACTGGCGTGATGAGCGCTTGTGTGCTCAGGACCAGCCCCCAGTAGTAGGTGAGCGCGAAGGGCCAGTGTCGCCTGGACCACAATGCGTAGGCCGCGGCCACCGTCGCGAGATCGGTCAGGCGCAGCGGGACCGACCGATCGATGGTAGGCGGGATCAGCGAGTAGGTGAGAACGCAGCCGTATATCGAGGCTGTCAGCAGCCCAAGGATGCGGCCGAGGCGACGGCCCTGCGATTCGGTCTGTCTGCGCCCGATCCAGACCAAAAGCGCAGCGCCTATCACGAACACAGCAATGACGGCCCAGTGTGACGGCCCGTAAGGCACGAACTGCCGTTGCGCAGAGAATAGCTCCATCAACACTGCAGTCTCGTCGCTCCCGACGCCTACGACATCCTCAGAGAGTGGTGCCGAGCCAGCGCCCTGGTACGAGAAACCGGGTGTGCATCGACACGGATGCTGCGGCGACACGCCGATACCCACATCGGCCGCACAGATCGTGTCTTAACGTTCCGGAGATCAGCCACAGATCGTGTCGGACAGATAAATTGACCAAGCGCGACAAATGTCGGTCAATCAATCTGTCGCATCGCAGCTCAAAGCGGTCACGGCGCGACAGATTAATTGACCGAGGACATCTCTTGGCTGATCATCTGCGTATTGCCGCATGTGGTTCTCCTGGCTGACGGCGGTCGGAGAAATCGGCACCGGCATCATTTTCGGTGCCGTCGGAGTACGTGGCTGGATCACCCGGGATCGAAAAACGCTCTCCGTGTCACAGTGATTTCCTGCCGAGCTACAGCCCGGTTCATAGTGATGACAGTAGGGGAATTTGCGCAGGTCAAGGAGCGGGCTGCGGGTGCGCTTGCCTTAGCGGCCGGCTCTGCTGGTCGAGTCGGTTTCAGGGTAGGGCGCACCGAACGCCGGCACGGCGTGGGTGCCGCGCGTGTGGGCGGCGGCGACGGCGCGCCGCACCGGCAGAATCAATGGCACAAACAGGATTTGGTCGACGACCATGGGCGTGATGAGCCGATTGTGTACGAAGGCGAACGAGCTCTTGGTGATGGGATCGGCCCACCCGATGGTTCCACCCAGGCCGGCGTGGCCGAATCCCCGCAGCAGGCCGGGCACGGGTGATCCGTGGTAGCCGAGGTGGAAGGACATCGGAAACAACACGTTGAAGTCAGGCCGTAGGCTCAGCTTTCCCGCTAGGCCACGGGCCAATTCCGATGACAGAAACTGTGTTCCGTCGATGCAGCCGTCGTTGGCGAGTGCGCCGTACATCTTGGCCAGGCCCCGCGCTGTCACCACGGCATTGACCGAGGGAATCTCACTGTCCAGAAACGGGATATCGCCCTGGATCAACGATGTGATGCCGGGGACATACATCGCGCCCAAGCCGCCGGCGATCGGCATCTCGGCAAGTCTGGGTGCCAAGCGGTCGAAAACCGGGTTGGCCCTGGCGGTTTGGGGAAACATGATCTCTGCGACCTTGGTGGGCGCCTCAGCCGGTGGGCGCCCGAGGTGCAGACCGTCGGTGTTGAGCGGACGTGCCAATTCGGCACGGATCAGATCGCGCATGCCCACACCAGTGACGGCTCGGGCCAGACCCGATGCCAGCCATCCATAGGTGAATGCGTGATACGCCGAGCGACCGGCTAGGCGGCGATCGACGGGTGCGGCGGCCACCCGCTGTTCCATCAGGCGGTGATCCAACAACTCGTCCTTGCTCACCCCCTTCAAGTGCGACAGCCCGGCGCGGTGTCGCATCATGTCGCGCACGGTGATCGCGGACTTGCCGTTGGCGCCGAACTCCGGCCAGTACTGCGCGACCGGTGCATCAAAGGACAGCAGTCCGCGGTCAACGAGCCGGTGAAGGACCGTCGACGCCAATCCCTTACTCGCGGAGAAGACCATGGCGCCGGTATCGGCGCTCCACCGCGCCTCACCGTGCCGGTCCGACCAGCCGGTCCACACGTCGACGGCCGGTTGACCGTCTACGTACACCGAAAGGGCCCCGCCGCCGAAACGGGGGCCGGGAAACAGGCTGGCGAACGTGCGCACCGCACAGGCGAAACGAGGATCGGCGGCGCCGTGGACTCCTTGCGGCAGGCCGCCGCCCACCTGAAGAACAGATCGGGGCGTCATGGCACCACAGACAGGGCTGCCGGCGCATCATCGGCCCAGGCCTGCGAACAGCAGCAATACTGATGCATGAGAATAATGTTACCACTATTGGATAACGCCATTCTGCACTTTTGCGCCGCAGCGCTCGGACTGACACATCTGATTTCTCTGCTACTCGCGGTAGCCGTCATTGCGGCGACATGTGGATTCATCGCATCAGCTGTTGTACGGAGGAACAAGCGACGCGCACGCGGGTTCTTCCTTCTGGGCTTCTTCTGTGGATTGACGGTGGGCGCGATCCTGCACGGAAGGCGTCGCGGCCTCAACCCGCTCGGAGCCGTCGCCCGGTGCGCTGACGTCCGCCCACTGAGGGCCGGGATACGTCGTGGCACTAGTCGTTTCGCTGCTCGCGCGCTCACTTTTGCGGCATCACAAGTTCGACTTGGAATGCCGCCGCCGCAATGGCACCGCCAACTTCGGATGTAGCGCAGCGACGCCCGCGCCTAGAACCGCCGCCGACAAATGCGGGACCTCGACACGAGCCTGATCTGCGGCCCTTCTGGTGGAGCTGCCGGGAATCGAACCCGCTGCAAAAAGTCTGCTGACGTGCGGAAACGTTGCGTTTGATGACGCGAAACAGCGTGAAATGACGTGAAACGACCTGCGGATACACCGAAAGGTGTTGACGGCGTCAACACGCCGCGGCCCGGCTGACAACCCACGTGAGCGCTTGCCCCCATGGCAATAGGCTGCTCGAGATAGAGCTGGTAAGGCCCAACGGCTCGGACGGCCGAACGCTGAAGTGTGGCTGAACCCGCATGATGCGCCTACTTTGCGAGGTGGGCCCGTGCTGCAGTGGGTCGACGTCCAGCAGTGCCGCGAGGGAGGTGCGCCGTGGGTGACCGCGTCGATGCTTCCGCCCTGGTTGTTGGCCAAGCCGACGAGGTGCGGCGGAGGCTCGAGCTGTGCGTTGCCGTGTTGCAGCGCATGGTTGACGGCGGCTGGTTCGTCGCCCATGAGGACACCATCGGTATGGAGGTCGAGCTCGATCTCGTGGATCCGTTAGGCCGGCCACGGCAGATCAATGACGCCGTCCTGGCACGGCTGGGCCGGGCGGACATGCAACACGAGCTCGGCCAGTTCAACGTCGAGCTGAACCTCGCTCCACGTCGGCTGCAAGGCCGCGTGCTGCATGACAGCGAGCGCGACCTCGCCGACGTGCTCGAGGCGTGCCGGGCGCGGATCGAACGGCTCGGCGCTCGGCTGCTCGCCGTCGGCATGCTGCCCACCCTCAGCGCCGAGCACCTGACCATCGAGCGGATCTCCAGCAACCCGCGCTACGCGCTGCTGTGCCGCCGCATGCGCGCCGCTCGCCAGAGGCCGTTCCTGGTGCGCATCATCGACGGGTGTGAGCCGGTGGAGTTCACCGCCGACTCGGTCGCTCCCGAAGCCGCCGCGACCAGCCTGCAGCTGCACCTGCGGGTGCCACCGGACCGCTTCGCCGCGTACTACAACGCCGCCCAAATGATCGCCGGGGCGCAGGTCGCGGTGGCCGCGAACTCGCCGTACCTGCTCGCCCGCCAGGTATGGCAAGAAACCCGCATCACGTTGTTAGAGCAGCTGTTCGACACCCGCCGCCGCAGGGAGGTCCGAGCCGGCGCACCGGCGCGCGTCCGGCTCGGCGACCGGTGGGTCGACAGCCCCGTGGAGCTCTTCGACGACCTCGTGCGGCTGTTTCGGCCGCTGTTTCCGACGCTGGAGGCCGAGGATCCCGATGCCGCCCTCGGGGCCGGGTGCGCTCCGGCCCTGCGTGAGCTCCGGCTGCACAACGGAACGGTGTGGCGCTGGAACCGTCCGGTCTACGACGTCCAGGCCGGGCGCCCGCAGCTGCGCATCGAGAACCGGGTACTGCCCAGCGGACCGACTCCCGTCGACATGGTCGCCAACGCCGCGTTCTACTACGGACTGGTCCGCGCGATCGTCGACAGCGACCCCACCCCTTGGAAGCAGATGCCCTTCGCGGCGGCCGAGCAGAACCTGCACCGCGCGGCACGAGACGGGCTGGCAGCGCGGCTGTGCTGGCAGGGCGTCGACCACCCCGTCGACCAGCTCACCCGTGAGGTCCTGCTGCCGGCCGCGGCGGCCGGGCTCGACGCTTGGGGCGTGGACGCGGACGACCGCGACCGGTACCTCGGTGTCATCGAAGCGCGGGTTCGATGCGGCCGCACCGGCGCTGTCTGGCAGACCGAGACGTTGCGCTACCTCGAGGAGCACGGGCTGCAACGCATCCTGGCGCTGCGTGAGATGACCCGGCGGTATGCGGAGCACGCGCGCACCGGTGCCCCAGTCCACGAATGGCCGGTGCCATGACCGCCGCGTGTTGCAGGCTCACCGCGAGGGTCTGATACACAGGCCGTCATCGCCCAGGCCCGACGATCTATCAGATAGGCCTTAGTTCACGCGTTTTCGCGTTGACGCGACCTGCCCGCTCTACTCTGTCGGCATGAGGCGGCTGTCGAGCGTAGATGCTGCGTTCTGGTTCGCCGAGACGCACGCCTGGCACATGCACGGCGCCGGACTGACGATCTGCGACCCGTCCGACGTGTCGGATTTCTGCTTCCGGGCGGTCAAGAACCTTGTCGCTTCTCGCCTTCCGGAGATGCCGGCACTGCGCTATCGAGTGGCGGGCGCGCCGTTGGGACTCGACAGGCCATGGTTCGTCGAGGACCGCGAGCTCGACATCGACTATCACATCCGGCAGGTCGCGGTGCCCGAGCCCGGAGGACGTCGCGAACTCGAGGACCTGGCCGGCCGTCTCATGTCCTATCCGCTCGACCGGGACCGGCCGCTCTGGGAGATGTGGTTCATCGAGGGTCTGGAGCATGGTCGTGTCGCGATCCTGACGAAGCTGCATCACGCTCTCGTCGACGGTGTGTCGGGCACCGGTTTGAGCGAGATCATGCTCGACATCAGCCCTCAACCGCGTCCCCCCGCCGTCGAGGGTGGCCCATCATCGACGCGCGGGATACCCCCGTTCGAGCTGCGGGCGCTGGGCGGCATATTCAACGTGGTGGTCAGGACGCCATACCGCCTTTTGCGAATCGCTCAGCAAACGCTGTCTCAACAGCTGGCCGTGCGCGGGCTGGCCAACAAACCTCCCCGATTCTTCGAGGCACCGACAACGCGATTCAACGCCGAAATCTCCACGCAGCGGCGAATCAGCAGCAGCAGAGTGCCACTGGATCGGGTGAAGGTGGTCAAGCGCGCCTTCGGCGTGAAGCTCAACGACGTGGTGCTCGCCCTCGTTTCCGGTGCGATGCGCCGTTACCTGCTAGACCGAGGGGAACTCCCCGATCGGCCGCTGGTCGCCCAGATTCCGATCTCAACCCATGGAGAGAGTAGAGAAATCGGTAACCAGATCAGCTCGATGACCGTCAGCCTCGCCACCGAAATTGCCGACCCCGCCGAGCGCATGAAAACCATCTATGGCAACTCCCAAGGCGCCAAGGAGATGGCCAAAGCGCTTACCGCACACCAGATCATGGGTCTGACCGAGACCACGCCGCCCGGCTTGCTGGCGCTCGCCGCCAGGACCTACACGGCCAGCCACATCGGTGGCCACGTCGCTCCTATCAACATGGTGATCTCCAACGTTCCCGGTGCCGACTTCCCCATATACTTGGCGGGCGCAGTCGTGGAGCGGCTCGTACCCCTCGGACCGGTCATGCTCGAGGTGGCATTGAACATCACCTGTTTGAGCTACAACGGGTTCGTGGATTTCGGCTTCGTCACCACACCCGAGATCGCCAATGACATCGACGAACTAGCGGATGCGATCGAGCCCGCGCTGAAGGAACTAGAGGAAGCTGCCGGTCTGCTTTCGGCGTCTTGACCTACACGGTCGACCTCCATCGTTGTCGGGCCGGGGCCAGGCACGGGTGCCCCTTCGAATCGCTTACGAGCGCCCTCCGAGCGCGCTGGCTCCGGTCGTTCTTCGGCTGCGACCGGTGTCCGGGCGAGGCGGGCCATCCCGCGCAGAATCCGGCCTCGAATTCGGGCAAGGTCCAGAACAGCTCGGGCCCAGCAACGCCACGCGCACAAATACGAGACCGCATCTGTTGATGAGATGTTGATGTGCTCACACGTAGGACAGAAAATGTGCCCTGACCTGCGGTTTTGGTGGAGCTGCCGGGAATCGAACCCGTTCTTGACTTGCGGAAATGCGGTTTCATGTCGTCGGGAAACGCAACTGTGTCGACGGGACGGAAGCCTGTCCCGGAACCGACCGGTTTCGGTACAGGCAGAGACCCGGTTCAGGGCGGGTCGAGCCAGTGTGCCAGGAGCCCGAGTGTGTGGGCGGTGTGTCGACCGTCGGGCACTTCGGCGAACGTCTCGGCCACCTTGCGCAACTCTTTGGCCACCTCACGCCGCTGCGCCGGGTCCAGGGCGGCGAGCTCGTCGAGCAGGACCGCGTGGGACTTCTCGGTGCCGGACATAACTCCTCGTTGTTGTCGACGCGGGGTCGGACAACTCCCCCGTGCCAGCATTACTGACGCGAGACGCCGATAGCGGCGCGGGCATGCCGGGCCTCGGATTCTGACGTCTGTCATCCGACCAGATCGACATGGCTCCGCAAGGAACGGAGTTGAGCCGAAGTCCCGAGGACGATCAGAACCGTGTCGGGATCCAGGCGCGTGTCCGGAGCCGGGTTCGCGATGAACTGGCCACTCGCAGTCCTTATGGCCAGCACCAGCGCCCCGGTCGTCAACCCAAGCGCCGTATCGGCCAGGCACCGACCGACCAGAGGCGAGGCGGGAGTGATCTTGATTTCCTCGATTCGGTAATCGAGAGTCTCGTCGTGCATGACGACGTCAAGGAACTCGGCCACGTGAGGCTGCAACGCAAACGCCGCCATCCGCTGACCGCCGATCAGTTGCGGATTGACGGCCCGGTTGGCTCCGGCCCGCAACAATTTGGACTTCGACTCCTCCGTGCGGGCACGGGCGATGATGACGAGATCAGGTCGCAACGCTCGACTGGACAAGGTCACGTAAACGTTGTTCGCATCGGTGTTCAGCGCCGCGATCAGCGCATACGCGTGCCCGATGCCAGCGGCCTCCAGGATGCTGTCGTCGGTGACATCGCCCAGCAGCGTCGGATGGTCGAGACCCTGCAGGCAGGCGGGGTCTCGGTCGACGACGACGACCTGTTTCCCGAGCGCGTCGAGATACAGCATGCTGGCGCGACCAACGCGGCCCCCTCCGCAGATGATGAAATGACCAGTCATCTCGCGTATCTGCCGGTCCATCCGCCGCCTCCCCAGCTGCTGGCGTAGGTGCCCCTCGATGAGCGCTTCGAGGAGGATCCCGAACGTGTACAGCGCGGTTCCCACACCCACGAGGATCAGCGCGATGGTGAAGAACTCGCCCGCCGTGGACAGCGGGTGAACCTCGCGGAAACCTACCGTCGTGATCGTCGTGACCGTCTGATACAACGCATCGACGAATCCGAACCCGAGGATCACATAGCCCACAGTCCCGGCAACGATCACCAACCAAAACGCTAACAGCGCTCGGCCAATCCGCCGCAGAGAATTCACTTCGTAGATTGTGCACCCAGACGCGGAGCAATCTCACCTGTTGCGCCCCGGCATCGTGCCCACCGCAATCGTCGACGTCCCCAATAAAGCTGGCCGGTCTTGCCTTCTGTTCACCACGGCGGTGCAGGGTCCAGCATTGCTACATGGTCGCCTTGCCACTGATACCTCACGGTTGTGACGGGACCCGGGCACGCGGTACAAACGTTTCTGCCGTCCTTGTAGTCGAGGGCGACGGTGTTACCGTTTGAGGCTGCTCTGTTGAGGCTGATGAACGAATAGTCCTTAGTGGTGCCGGTGCCGAGGAAGTTTCCACGATGGAACATCAGTGCCTGCATCGGTGAGCTTCCAGTAGCACGTTCGATGGTGATCAGCACGGTTGAGAGGTCGGCGCATGGGTCATAGTTGCTGCCGCCCGGCCATGTGTCGGCGCTCCAGCGGGCCGTAGGGAGTTCAGCCGCGATCTGCGGGGGTGGCATCTGGTCAATCGCGGACCGCACTGCGGTCGCTTGGTCCGGCCCGCACCCACCGCTCGGCTCAGCTAGTGCTCGTGGAATAACGCCTAGGAGAATCGTCAGCAAGCTCAGCGCAGTTGCAAGACCAATCCACCGGATCACGCGACTATCCCCCTTTCGGAACGCCCTGGTACGCACGTTAGGTTTGTGCACGATTCGTGCATAAACCTAACGGCCGTACCATTCCCAGCGAATTTGCTGATCGAAGCTATGACGGCAATGAGTGCAGCCCGGCCTACTGTTCGCATCGAAGCATCCCTCCCGTTTCGGGAACTTGTGGTCGCTCGGTGTCATACCAGCCGAGATGACCGCTGCGACATCTCGAAGAAGCGACCTGTGGTGAGAACCGGGCCTCACCCATCGGGCGGAGGCCCGTCAGTCGGACACGTGTACTGGTCTGGGAATCTCACACACTTGGGCGGCAGCGGCTGATTCGGACCATAGCCGTCGGCACTATTCGGGTCGAATGTCGGCACAACGTGCAACCAAGCGCCGCCCTGGCACAGGAAGTAGTCACCACCCGAACCACCGCGCTGGACTGTGCCGTTGACGCACGCATCGGCGTGCGCAACCGCTGGGACGCTGGGAAATCCCGAGACAATGACGGCAGCCATCGCAACCAAGGCCGCCCACATAACACGACACCGATGCATAGCAGCTTCTCCTTGCGCGCCGCGTCTCATCCGTTGGGGCATAGATCGGTAAATGCCCAGGTCGCGACGACAGGACCTATGCCCGTTTTCCCGACGCCAACGACCCCGAGAGTACGGTCGTGGCAGGCCATATGTCCCTTAGACAGGAGTTCGGATCTCGGACTCGCCTGTGACACTAGGAAATCGGACTCCCCGACCTGCTCCGATCTGATGCCTGGGTCGGGCCCGCCGTCGGTACCGGATGTTT
>CAWAGK010000010.1:0-260310 GCA_963781685.1 uncultured Actinomycetota bacterium | reverse complement strand
GCGGTTGGCGAGCCGAACCAGGTGGTGAGCGCGTCAGCGAGCCCGACCTGAGCTTGATCCCCCGCCCACGCCACATATCCATCGGGTCGGATCAACACGGCCGCGGGTGCGGCGACCGCGCCTATCACCGGAAGATCCCAGTCACCAACACATTTCGCCTCAATCGATTTAACCCGATCGGCCCACGGTCCGATGTCGAAGCCGCCGGGCTCACCGAAGTTGAGCAACACCGGCCGGGCCTCGTGCAGCAGGGTGAATACCCGTAGCGGGCCGTCTGCGGTGACCAGGTCGAGATCGGGCATCCGGCGTCCGAGCAGCGGGTGTCCCTCACCGAGGTCGTAGTGGATGCCCAGACCGGACATCATCGCGGCGAATCGTCTGCGAGGCTCATCCATGCCGAGAAGTTCAGACATGGTGTCCCGCAAGGCTTTGGTGCCCTCGTCGTCTGGGCGGCGAAGAAGTGCGAGTTGCGCCAACGTATTGCGCAGCACGCGCGCGGCGATCGGGTGCCGCTCGGCATGGTAGGTATCGAGCAGGTCGTCGGGCGACGTCTGGTTGACCACCTGGGCCAGCTTCCATCCCAGATTCACCGCATCCTGCACGCCGGTATTGAGGCCCTGTCCTCCGATCGGGTGATGCACGTGGGCGGCGTCGCCGGCCAGCAGGACCCGCCGGTCGCGATAGGCCGCGGCCTGGCGTGCCATATCGGTCGACCTGGAGATCCATGTGGGACTGTGGATCCCGTAGTCTGTCCCGTAAACGTTGATGAGGGCTTTGCTCAGATCGCGCAGCGTGGCTTCGCTGTTGGGTCCGAGGTGTTCCTCGGTCACCATCACCCGCACCGGTCCCCCATCCTTCAGCCTGCTGAGCGAATGAACGCCGAGGGCGTCGTGCCGAATGCCCCATTCCGGCAACTGGCCTGGCTCCAAGGCCATCTCGACTTCGGCGAGCAGATAGCTCATCGTGGGATCCCAACCCGGAAATTCGATACCGGCTGCCTTACGGATCGCGCTGCGGCCGCCGTCGCACCCGACGAGATATTCCGCCCGAAGGAACTGGCCGTCGGCCAGCTTGACGTCGACGCCGGTGGGGTCTTGAACGAAACTTGTTATCTCGCATCCGCGATAGATCGGCACCGCCAGCTCATCTACCCACTCGGCCAGTGTCCGCTCGATGTGGTTCTGCCACAGCGCAAGGCCGTAGGGATGCCTGGTCGGAAAATCGCCGATGTCCAGACGAATCTGGGAAAACCCCGCAACCTGAGCCACCTCCCCCTGCGCTACAAAGCGATCAGCGATTCCGCGCTGATCAAGGACCTCGATGGTTCGTGAATGCAGACCACCGGCACGTGAGCCAATCAGGTCCTGGCCGGCGCGCCGCTCGACAACGGCAACGTCGACTCCTGCCAATGCCAGCTCGCCCGCCAACATCAGCCCCGTCGGGCCTCCCCCGGCAACAACCACCGCATGGTCGGATTTCGGTTTGACAACCACCGCGCAACTCCCCCGGCTTCACTGAGTTTTGGCTTCAGCCAGCGATTTTCCGGCATGACCCGGGTCTTGCCGCAAGCCCCGGGCTGCGCTATAAATTAAGAGTGGGACGGAGAACTTTCTCTCCGTTCCTTTTACATCTGCGGTGAAATTTCAAACCGCTGCTTACCATGTCAGCCGTGATCGCGTTCGTATGCGCCATGCCCATGGAGCTTCGGCCGCTGCGACGGCGGCTCGGGCTGCGGAAGGCCGGGCTGGGCTACGCCGGCCGGATCGGCGACCGTCTAGTGATCGCGGTGATCACCGGGATCGGCACGGCCCTGGCGCGCGCCGCGACTGTCCGCTTGCTGGACGCGGTCGACGTCAAGTGGGTGATCGTCGTGGGTATCGCTGGCGCAATCGGGAACGAAATACCGATCGGGACGCTGGTGCTCCCCCAGCTTGTGGTCAACGGCGCGGACGGCTCAGTGCATCGGCCCACGCCGCTTGGCGTCGGGACTGCCTACGGAAAGCTGTGGACGACCGACGAGCTGCTCCTCGACCGAGCGCAACATGCCGAGCTGCGGGTGGATGGCGTGTTGGCGCTTGACATGGAAACGGCTGCCGTGGCGAAGGTGTGCGACGAGCGTGGCATCCCGTGGTCGGTGGTGCGGGCAATCAGCGACCGAGCCAGCGATGGCACCGTCGATGCTGAGATTTTCGGCCTCACCCACCCCGACGGCACTCGGAACTTGCCGGCCGTCGCCCGCTACCTCGTTCGGCACCCCGGTGCCCTCCCCCGCCTGGTGCGCCTCACCAAAGGGGCCAACCTCGCGATCGAGCGGGCGGCCGAAACCGCGATCAAAGCGGTCAACCAAACGCAGCGGGGCGACTTTACTTAATTCTTGACTAATTCCAGATAAGGTCTTGACTCGTTCCAAACGCCGGGGGCATATTGGTGTGGTGTCGTCAACGTCGGCGGATTACGCGGCGCAGCTGCGTACGGCCGATCTGCGAGTGACCCGGCCCCGGGTCGCCGTACTCGAGGCGGTGCATTCCCGTCCGCATGCTGATACCGAGACGATCTTGTCGGCGGTACGCAGCGGCCTGCCCGATGTCTCTCGCCAAGCCGTGTACGACGTGCTGAACGCGCTGACCGCGGTAGGTCTGCTTCGACGGATCCAGCCGCTGGGAATGGTTGCCCGCTATGAGTCTCGGGTCGGCGACAATCACCATCACGTCGTTTGCCGATCCTGCGGGGTTATCGCCGATGTCGACTGTGCCGTCGGTGAGGCGCCGTGCTTGATTCCTGGTGACGAAGACAACGCGCTAGATGGCTTCGTTCTCGACGAGGCCGAAGTCATCTACTGGGGTCTATGCCCCGACTGCTCGACTTCAGATTCCGGATCACAGCCGTGATCACAGCCCGATTCAACTACTCCTGAAAGGAATGCTGTGTCATCAGATACAACCCACAAAGGCAGCGAAAGTGAAAACCCGGTGATCGACGCACCAGAGCCCAAGTCGGGCGCTCCCCTGACGAACCAGGAATGGTGGCCCAATCAGATCGACGTGGCCAAGCTGCACCCGCACTCGCCCCAGTCCAATCCGCTCGGTGAGGACTTCGACTACGCAACGGAATTCGCCAAGCTCGATGTCGAGGCGCTCAAGGCCGACGTGTTCTCGGTGATGACCACCTCGCAGGACTGGTGGCCCGCCGACTACGGTCACTACGGCGGCCTGTTCATCCGGATGAGCTGGCATTCCGCGGGTACCTACCGTATTCACGACGGCCGCGGCGGTGGCGGCCAAGGTATGCAGCGTTTCGCCCCGATCAACAGCTGGCCGGACAACGTCAGCCTGGACAAGGCGCGGCGGCTGCTGTGGCCGGTCAAGAAGAAGTACGGCAACAAGATCTCCTGGGCGGACTTGATCATCTTCGCCGGCAACTGCGCCCTGGAGTCGTTTGGATTCAAGACTTTCGGCTTTGCCTTCGGCCGCGAAGACGTTTGGGAGCCCGAAGAGATCCTCTGGGGAGAAGAGGACGAATGGTTAGGCACCAACAAGCGCTACTCCGGTAAGCGAGATCTCGCGCAACCCTACGGCGCCACCACCATGGGCCTGATCTACGTGAATCCGGAAGGGCCCGAAGGCAAGCCGGATCCCGTCGCCGCGGCGGTGGACATCCGTGAGACGTTCGGCCGGATGGCGATGAACGACGAGGAGACCGCCGCACTCATCGTCGGTGGCCACAGCTTCGGCAAGACCCACGGCGCCGGTGACGGCGACCTGGTCGGTCCCGAGCCGGAGGCCGCCCCGATCGAACAGCAGGGACTCGGCTGGAAGAGCTCCTACGGCAGCGGCAAGGGCAAGGACGCCATCACCAGCGGCCTGGAGGTGGTCTGGACCGCGACGCCTACCAAGTGGGGCAACGGATTCCTGCAGAACCTCTATGGCTACGAGTGGGAGCTGACCAAGAGTCCCGGCGGAGCGTGGCAGTTCACCGCGAAGGACGGCGCGGGCGCGGGCACGATCCCCGATCCGTTCGGCGGACCGGGTCGCGCGCCCACGATGCTAGTCACCGACATCTCGCTGCGCGAGGACCCGATCTACCGCGAGATCACTCGGCGCTGGCTGGACCACCCCGAGGAGCTGGCCCCGGCGTTCGCCAAGGCGTGGTACAAGCTGCTGCACCGTGACATGGGACCGATCTCGCGGTACCTCGGGCCGTGGATCGCCGAGCCGCAGCTGTGGCAGGACCCGGTTCCGGATGTGGATCACAAGCTGGTTGACGACAAAGACGTTGCGGCGCTGAAGAAAAAGGTGCTGGAGTCTGGTCTGTCCGTTCCCCAGCTGGTGAAGACCGCGTGGTCGGCGGCCGGGAGCTACCGCAACACCGACAAGCGCGGTGGCGCGAACGGCGGGCGGCTTCGCCTCGAGCCGCAAAAGCATTGGGAGGTGAATGAACCCGCCGAACTCGACAAGATACTGCCGGTTCTGGAAAAGATCCAGCAGGACTTCAACGGCTCAGCCTCCGGCGGCAAGAAGATCTCGCTGGCCGACCTGATCGTGTTGGCCGGCTCCTCGGCAGTGGAGAAGGCGGCCAAGGACGCCGGCTACGAGATCTCCGTGCATTTCGCGCCGGGGCGGACCGACGCCTCGCAGGAGAGCACCGATGTCGAGTCGTTCGCGGTGCTCGAACCGCGGGCCGACGGGTTCCGCAACTACGCGAGGCACGGCGAGAAGGCTCCGCTGGAGCAGCTGCTGCTGGAGCGGGCGTACTTACTGGGTGTGACCGGTCCGGAGCTGACGGTGCTCATCGGTGGGCTACGTGTTCTCGGGGCCAATCATGGCGGTAGCAAGCACGGTGTGTTCACCGACAAGCCCGGCGTGTTGACCAACGACTTCTTCGTCAACCTGGTCGACATGGGCACCGAGTGGAAGGGGTCGGAGACCGCGGAGAACGTCTACGAGGGCCACGACCGGGCCACCGGCGCTCTGAAGTGGACCGCGACCGCGAATGACCTTGTGTTCGGGTCGAACTCGGTGCTGCGCGCGTTGGCCGAAGTCTACGCACAAGATGACGCTAAGGGGAAGTTCGTGGAGGACTTCGTCGCAGCCTGGGTCAAGGTCATGAACAACGACCGGTTCGACCTCAAGTAGCACCCGGGTCAGATCGTCCGGACGGCACCCCGCGAGCCAGTGGCTCGCGGGGTGCCGTGCGTTAAGTCATTGCGCGGCAACGGTCAATGGGCCAGTCGTGGGCTTCTCACTTGAGGAACGCTACTCTGGCGAGCATGGCCATTGAATCCACCATGCTCGCCCTCGGCACCCCCGCGCCGTCGTTCTCGCTGCCTGAGCCGGCCACCGACGCCACGATCAGCCTCGACGACCTCACGGGCCCCGCCTTGGTCGTCACCTTCATCTGTAACCACTGCCCATACGTCAAGCACGTCGCCGCCGGGCTGGCTGCACTGGGCCGGGACCTCGCCGATAAGGGCGTCGCGATGGTCGGCATCTCCAGCAACGACGTCGTCACCTATCCGCAAGACGGGCCCGTGCAGATGGTTGCCGAGGCTCGAAGCCACGGTTGGACGTTTCCCTACCTGTATGACGAGACCCAGGACGTCGCCCGCGCGTTCTCCGCGGCCTGCACACCCGACACGTTCGTCTTCGACGGCGAGCGTCGGCTCGTGTATCGCGGCCAGCTCGACAACTCGCGACCGGGCAACGATCTACCGGTGACGGCCGCTGACGTCCGGTCGGCGGTCGACGCCGTGCTCGCCGGGCGCCCGGTTGAGGCCGACCAGCGACCGTCGATCGGCTGCGGGATTAAGTGGCGCTGAGCCCAACTCGCAACGACGGCGACGAACTATATTGCGGCCTAACGATACCCGCGTTTCAGCAGGTGGCGGGCGCCGGCGTTCATGGCTTCGGGGCTCTCGACGGCAAAGCCGAATGCGTTGGCCAGCCGGTCGGTGATATTGAAGGCGAGCGAGACGGCCAGGGCGTCCTTGATCTGCTGCGGCGACACCGAGGCATCCAGTACGGCTCGGACGTCGTCGGCGTCGATGCTGTTCTGCCGGGTGAGTTTGCCAAGCATGCGCAGCGTGGCACGCAATGGCTCGTCGATCGGTGCAGAATCCACATCGGTCAGCGTTTCGGCGACTTTGGTTTCGTCGCCGTAGAACATCGTCGACGTGGCCGAGTGGGCCGAAACGCAGAATGGGCACTCGTTGGCCTTTGAGATATAGGCGGCCAACAGCTCGCGATCACCGATCGACCAGTCGGATTTTCCCCGCATCGCTTCGTGAGTGAGCGGGCCGCCGCCGTAGAAGTCTGGGCGGTAGAACGCCAACTTCACGGCGTCGACGACGGGGTGGCCCGAAAACACCCGAATCAGCGCCAGGATCGCCTTGGTGTGCAATCGATGACCGTGGTCGAGGATTTCCAGCCTCATGGTTCGAGCTTTTCATCGGTCGCGCTGGCCAGTGCCGCGAGCGCGCTGCTGTACTGGCGGCTCGCCTGCCCGACGGCGGCGCACACCACGATCTCGAAGATCTGGTCTTCGCTGAACCCCGCCGCGCGAACATTGGCGATGTCGTCGTCGGTGACTTGATAGGCATGGTTGGCCACCTTCTCGATCAAGGTGCGTGTGGGTTCGCTGAGGCCCGCATTCTCGAATGCGGCATGGCGCAGCGCGGGCGCCGCTTTCCCCTTGCCGTCGAGCACCCGGGCGACCATCTCGCGGTGCAGCTGGGCTATCTCGGTCATGTGTCCAGTTTTGCACCGCGGTACGGTACCGACGCGGCCAGTTCCTGGTTGGACGCGTAGGCATCACCGCGAGTTAGGGTCCGCCGATGAGATTTGTCGTGGCAGGCTATGGCAGCCGCGGCGATGTCGAGCCCTGCATCGCCATCGCTCGTGAGCTCGTGCGCCGAGGTCATGACGTCCGCATGGCCGTGACGGTCCCGCCTGACATGGTTGCCTTCGCCGAGTCGGCGGGGCTTACCTCGGTCCCCTACGGTCGCGACTACCAGGAGCTGCTGGGCGACAAGGATTTCGTTCGCATTCTCCAGAACCCGATCAGCGCGATCTCCAAAGCTGCCGAATATGTAACCAAGATCTCGGCGGAGAAGAGCGCGATCTTGGAGTCATTGGCCCACGGCGCCGACCTGCTGCTGGCGGGCATAACCGAGCAAGCGCTGGCCGCCAATGTCGCAGAGTATCACCGTATTCCGCTGGCGGCGCTGCACTTCTTCCCACCAGAGGTTTTGGAGCTCAGGTCGCCGCAAGGGGGCGCACCGAAAGAGGCTGAACGTACGCAACGCCGGGCGCTCGGCCTACCGGACGCACCTGCATCCTGGACACAGCCCCTGGAGATCCAGGCCTACGACGAACTCTGCTTTCCCGGGCTCGGAACCGAATGGCGGGACGAGGACGGCCGGCGCCCCTTCGTCGGAGCGCTGACGCTGGAGGTGCCGACGGTTGCCGACGACGAGGTCTTGTCGTGGATCGCCGGCGGAACTCCGCCGATCTACTTCGGCTTTGGCAGCATGCCGCTCGCAGCGCCCGCCGACACAGTCGCCGTGATCGGCGCGGCCTGCGCGCTGTTGGGAGAGCGGGCGTTGATTTGCACCGGCCCGAACGATCGCACTCGCATCCCGCACGCCGACCACGTCAAGGTTGTGGAAGCCGTGAATCACGCGGCCGTCTTTCCCGCTTGTCGCGCAATCGTCCACCACGGGGGCGCCGGCACCACGGCCGCTGGTCTGCGGGCCGGTGTCCCCACACTGATCGTCTGGGTCGGGCTCGATCAGCCGATCTGGGCAGGAGTCATCGAGCGACTGAAAGTCGGCTCTGCGCGCCAGTTTTCGGCGACCAACCAGGAATCACTGGCTGCCGACCTGCGCTTCATCCTCGGTCCGGAATGCGTCACTCGGGCCCGCGAAGTTGCCGCTTCGATGACCAAATCCGCCGAAAGCGTTGCCAGCGCTGCCGATCTCCTCGAAGACGAAGTCCGGGCTTCTTCCTCGTAGGCCCCGTCCTACCCGCCCAACTGGCCGGAGATTCCACGTTCGATGCTGGCCTGAGTCGTCGGCGGCAAGACGAGGAGGCCATCGAGTTCTCTGCGTGCACGGTCATAGGCGTTCTGCCGTTCTTGCGGAGTCGCCGCCGAGTCGGACGCCATACGCAATAAACTCTGAGCCCGCGCGATCCGTTGCTGTCCGTCTTGTGAGAAGTCATTTCGGCGCTTGCGTTTCGCCTCAGCCTCAGCGACGTTGAAGGCGGTCACATAGTCTTCGACGGCGGCGAGGTAGCGTGCCGCCGCGTCGTTGTCGTCGAGCAGATCTTCGGCCTTGGCGGGCCGCAAAAAGTCCGCCCGGAGCTTGGCCTTGTGAAAGTCGATCGTGAGCGGATCGCGCATGTCGGTCATCAGCGGGAAGTCGAGAAGCCGGGCGAAGTCCAGTTCATACCCGAGCCAGCGGGTGTCGGTTCGGTCGTGCTCGCGCAGGACGCGGGTAAGGGATCGCCGCTGGGCGGCTTGATTGCCGCCGACCACTGTCCGGTCGGGAACAGGTGTGTTCTCAGCTGGGCGCTTGTTTCCGGAAAACGCTCGTATCGCCGCGATGATCACGCCCGCCAGCGGCACGACGACGAGGAGAAGCTCCACCAACCGGAACAGCAGGCCCACATGACCAGAATGCCACCGCTGGTCGCGCTAACTCGTCATCGGGCAAGGTCCCACTGCCCGAAATCGGCCGCAAGGACATCGTCCACATCCACGTTGATGCCGCCGAGAAGCGGGCCCGGATTCCCTGGGCTGTCGACCACTGCTTGGTAAAGCACCGCGGCGGGCTCGCGCTGCCCATTTGACCATGCTTTCGTCTGCCATGCCCATCGGTAGCCCGCCGTGGTGGAGTGCCCGATCACGCCGTCTCTGATCGCCCACCCACACGACTTAAAATCCCCGTAAATGCCGGTGCGCTGCACGCCCAGCACGGAGTTGATTCCTCGAAACCAGTTGACAGCAAGGCTATTCCAGGTGTTCTCGTCGATATCGTCATCGACGCTGAAGAAGATCGGAGCGGAACCACTACCTCCGGCTGCGCCGTGCAGTTGCAGCGCTGTCTGGGCGTCCGCCACGCCACCATCGCGCCCGCGGGTCAAATCCGACGGCGCCGTCCCACCGGGCTTGCCGTACTGAAAGTTGCTGACGATGTGAAGGCCCGCAGCCCGCAGCGCGTCCGCATACTCGCGGGTGATGGGCTTCGCTTCGAAGTCGGCGCCCGGCCGCGGCTCCGACACGTAGTTCACCACGCCGGCGTAGCCGGCCGATTTGATCTCATCGGGTGCGATTCGCCGCTTTGCGAAATCGATCAGCCTCATGTCGGCGGCCGATGCCCGCTGCTCGCCGAAGGCCGGCATTCCCAGGCTTAGTAGAGCCGGCGCCAAAGCAAACTTGATGACGTCGCGTCGGGAGACGGATCGCTGATTGCTCATGGGCTCAGTGGGTGAGGAGGGCAACCGCACCCCAGGGTCTGCTACCGGGATGACGCGGATCCGTCCGGGGTAGCCAGGCAAGCGGGCGCATGAACATCGGCAAACGACGGAATTGGTTGGCGGCCTCAAAATTTGATTCCGCTTCGATGGTTCGCCACCCGAGGCCTTCGAAGTAGGCCAGCCCGTTCTCCGGTGCGAACTTGAACGGCGCATTCTGGAACAGACCGGCCATCTTCTTGTTCATCATCTTCTTGAGGCCCGGAAAGGCGAAGTCGAGCATCCACCAGACCACCTCGGGCCGCCTGATCGCCGCGGAAAGCGCGACGACGTCCCGGTCATCGAGGTACATCAGCAGGCCCTCGGTCAACACCAGCGCTCTGGTAGCGCCGTCGAGTGCCTCGTTGAAGAATGCTTCGCGGGCGTCCGGATCGGACAGATCCACGGCTGCTCGGGTCAACCGGCATCGCGGCGTCTGGTCGGCGAGAAGCTCCGTCTTTTCCGCGAGCAGCGCGGCAGATCCGCTTCGATCCAAGGAAAATCGGACGGCAGGTCCAAACGATACGGCCGGGTGTCCAAGCCGGCGGCCAGATTCAACACCCGGTCACAGCCGTCGGCGATTGATCGGGCGATGACGTCGTCGATGATCTTGGTACGCGCGATGAGCCACCAACCGTTGCGAGTCGACCGGGGAACCTGGGCGACGATAGCGCGGCCCTGTTCACCGGCGAGACGTTCGGCGAGCGGATCGTTGAACAACGCATCGGCGCGCGCCGATTCGGTTGCTCGGTGTAACGCCGTCCACCGGGCCGTATCGGAAACGTGGGTGATGAAGTGCCCGGCGTCTGCCATACGTTGCGTTATAGCATCGACCGCTGGTGCAAAGGGGTCCGGGTCGTGTAGAAGAGTCTGGTGGACGATTCGGCCGTCAGGTCTTTTAGTCCGTCGACGCTTCGCGAAGCGATGGCCCGCCGGTTGTATCGCCGGTCGGTGGCGATGGGACAAATCACGGTGCCGGCCGTTCCGAGCCTGCTCGACGAGTACGTCCGGATGTGCGACAACCTGTTTGCCAGCGTCGGCGTCCAGTACTCCCCCGAAGAATTCGCTCAGCTGACGACGGTGCTGAAAGCCCAGTTGGCGGAGGCCTACCGGACCTCGTCACGGTCGAACATCGTCATCTCTTTCCACGTCCCGTTCGGCACGGCCCTGAATTACCGCGTCCATACCGAGTCGGCGACGCTCGCGAGCGCTTATGACGGCTGGGTCGGTACCCGCGAGGGGTCGCTGTTCGGCGTCGAACCGGACGCGCGGGTTTCGGCGCTGGCCGCCGAGGCGGCTGACCCCAGCACCTATCGGGTGCTCGACATCGGGGCGGGCACCGGTCGTAATGCCCTGGCTCTGGCGCGACGCGGTCACCCGGTGGACGCGGTCGAGATGGCCCCGAAGCTCGCTCACATCATTCGTTCAGCGGCCCAACGCGAATCACTGGTCATCGACGTCATCGAGCGCGACGTCTTCGCAAGCGCGGATGAAATCCGCAGCGACTATCAGCTGATAGTGGCCTCCGAACTGGTCCCCGACTTCCGGACGACGGAGCAGCTGCGAGCCATGTTCGAACTCGCGGCCCATTCCCTGGCCCCCGGTGGAAGGTTGCTGTTCAACACCTTTGTGCCGCGCGAGGGCTATACGCCCGATGACGCCGCCCGAGAGCTCGGTCAGCAATGCAACACCATGATCTTCACCTGGGACGAGATGGCGAGTGCGATCGATCCGCTACCTCTGCAGCTTGTTGCCGACGACTCCGCTTACGACTACGAGAAAACTCACCTGCCGGAGGGCGCTTGGCCGCCCACGGCCTGGTTCGCCGATTGGGCCAGCGGGCTCGACATATTCGACGTCGCGCGGGAGGAATCCCCCATCGAGTTGCACTGGCTCGTTTACCAGAAGGCCTCCTCGCCCTCAGGTCTCGGTTAGCCATGGCTGATGCGATCCACTTCGTGGAAGCGAACGGACTGAACTTCGCCTATCTCGAGGAGGGCTCCGGGCCTCTGGTGCTGATGTTGCACGGCTTCCCGGACACCGCACATACCTGGGACGATCTTCGACCGCGAATCGCCGCCAAGGGATACCGCGCGGTCAGCCCGTTCATGCGCGGTTACCACCCCACCGCGATTCCGGATCGCGACGCCGACCAAGAGACTTTGGCGCGCGATCCGCTTGCGTTGATTGACGCACTCGGCGCCCGTGAGGCCGTCATCATCAGTCACGATTGGGGGGCTTCGGCCGCGTACGGCGCGGCGGCGCTCGGCCCCGATCGAGTGAAAAAGCTTTTCGTCATCGGCATTCCACACCCGGCAGCGTTGAAACCGTCGCTGAAGAAGCTCTGGGGTGTTCGCCACTTTGCGGTGTACAAATTACCGGGAGCGTCGAACCGCTTCGCGCACAACGACTTCGCGGCACTCCCCGCAATCTATCGGCGATGGTCTCCGGACTTCAATCCCGATCCTTCGGAGTTCGACGCCGTCCGCGCGAGCTTCGCCAACCCGGCGAGCTTGAGCGCCGCGTTCGGTTACTACCGAAAACTCTCGCCAATACCCAGCGCGTCACTGCGGGCGCGGATCGCCGTACCGACGGTGGTCTTCGCGGGCCTCGGCGATCCGATCGTCGCGCCCTCGGATTACCGGCACGCCGCCCGGATGTTCGAAAACGATTACCTCGTTGAGGAGGTCCCCGGCGGACACTTCATGCATCGGGAGCACCCTGATATGTTCGCCGACCGGCTACTGGCTCACCTGTGATCTGACCCTCGGGTATGCGCGGGGGCGGGTGGCCGGCTGCTATCGTGCTGTGCCTATGCCCGAGATGGATCGTCGCACCATGATGTTGATGACCGGAGTCGGCGTGTTGGCCGCCGCGGTCCCCATCCCGGAGGCCCGGGCTTATCCGCGTCCACCGGACGCGCCGGCGGGGTCCTACCTATTCCACGACGAATTCGATGGCGCAGCGGGCTCGGCTCCAGACCCGTCGAAGTGGGCGGTGGCGCGCACCCGGGAGCCGATGAAGGACCCGACGTTTTGGGAGAGACCTGAGAACGTCGGCCAGTATCGCGACGACCGTCGCAACGTGTTCCTCGACGGCAACTCCAACCTCGTCCTGCGTGCCGCAAAAGACGGCCCCACCTACTACAGCGGCAAAGTTCAAAGCCCCTGGCACGGCGGCATCGGACATACCTGGGAAGCAAGGATAAAGCTCAACTGCCTCACCGCCGGCTGCTGGCCCGCGTGGTGGTTGGGTAACGAGGACAACGGTGAAATCGACGCGGTCGAGTGGTACGGCAACGGCAGCTGGCCCGCGGCCACCACGGTCCATACAAAAGCCAACGGCGCCGAGTGGGCAACACACAACCTCGCCCTGGATAGCGCATGGCATACGTGGCGGTGCCAATGGGATGAGGCAGGCATCCGCTTCTGGCAGGACTACAGCGACGGTGCTCAGCCGTATTTCAATGTTCCGGCGAACTCCATCGGCGACTGGCCGTTCAACAACCCCGGCTACCAGGTGTTTCCGGTCTTCAATCTTGCGGTCGCCGGCTCCGGCGGCGGCGATCCCGGACCAGGGACTTATCCCGCCGAGATGCTCGTCGACTACATCCGCGTCTGGTAAAGCGTGAACGGGCCAGTGGTCTTGGAGGCCCGAGCCGTCACCGCGTCACCGGCTCAGAAGTTGTTGCAGGTACCGGCGATTTGACCGATAAGTCCGATGTACTGTGCGGCCCCCGCCATGCCCTCCGCCTGCTGAGCCATCTGCGCGCGCTGCGGCGGTGGCGAGGCGAGGAAGGACCGCAACCAGCCCTGCGCCATCGCCGACTGATTGAATTTCGCGGCGGCGGCCGGCGACTGCGCATTCAGTGCCCCTACCACCTGCGGATATGTGCAGGTGGTGTTGATTGCCGCGTCTATGCCGGGGTCCGCGGACGCGATCCCGGCGCCAGCAAGCAACGAAAAGGCCAGACCGCCGAATGCGGCTGCCAGTTTGGTGAATGACCGCGTGACCATATGTGGGCGCCTTCCAAGCTATGTACCGCCGGACTTCGGCGAAGACAACACCAGTTTACCGGACCGGATCGACACCCGGCTGGCACGAAGAGTCGGTGGCGTTGCACGAGGATACTGTCTGGCATGGACGACCCGACCAAGCCGGCTGTCTGGCGGTCCACACAAATCACGCGCCGGGTCCGCAATCTGGCGGTGGACTTCTATCGCGTATCGGGTGTGGTCCTCATCGTGCTGGGCCACTGGCTCGCGGGATCGGTGACCTATCAAGACGGATCTTTCGGTCGGCAGAACCCGCTCGTCGACCAGCCTTGGACGCAATGGCTGACGTGGCCTTTCCAGGCCGTTCCGACGTTTTTTCTGGTTGCCGGTTATGCCGGCGCGGTGTCCTGGACGCATCGGCGCGATAGCGACGGTGTGTCGCGCCAGGCTTGGGTGCGGCGTCGACTCGCCCGGGTGCTCGGACCCACCACGGTCTATGTCGGGCTGGTGTCGGCCGTTGTTGTCGCCCTGGACCTGTGTCACGTTGCCGGTTCCACGCTGGACTATGCGGGATGGGCGGTGGGGATGCACCTGTGGTTCCTCGCCGTATATCTGGTGGTGGTTTCGCTGACGCCGGTTGCGATTGCCGCGCAACGGCGTTGGGGGCTTTGGGTGCCGGCGGTGCTGGCACTAGGGGTCGCAGCGGTCGACGGCGTATCCCTCGGCGGCCATGTGGCTTACCTTGGCTGGCTGAATTACCTGCTTTGCTGGGGAACCCTTTACCAGCTTGGAATAGCTTGGCGCAGCGGGCTGTTGGCCGGCCGTAAGCGCGTGCTGCTCGCAGCCGGTTCGGCGGTGGCGTTGGCGCTGTTGATCGGGTTGGGGCTTTACCCGGTGAGCATGATCGGCGTGCCCGGACAACGGGTGCAGAATACTTCGCCGCCCACCGTGGCGATGCTGGCATTCGCGTGCACGCAGGCTGCGATCGTGGTCCTTCTTGCACCCGCGCTCAACCGGGCGCTGCGCGCCGGTTTCGTCCAGCGGCTGCTCGCAACAGCCAACAGCAACGTGATGGCTCTTTACCTGTGGCACATGATTCCTGTTGTGATCGTGGCGATCGTCGGCTACCCCGCCGGTCTGTTGCCCCAGCCGGTCGAAGGGACGGCGGAGTGGTGGCTGGCGCGACTGGAATGGCTGGTCATCCTGAGTCTGGTGACGGCGGTCGAGATGGTCCTGTTGTACTGGGGCAGAAGCTTTTTCGCGGCGCCGCTGCCCATGCTCGCTACGCCGCTCAACGATCGCTGGGTCGAACCGGTCATGCTGGTCGGTGCCGCAATGGCGGCCTACGGCCTGGAGTTCATCGCTGCTGACGGCTTCGCTCCTGATGGGCATTTCCCGTGGCTGACCGGGCTGATCTTCGCGGGCGGCATCGTCCTGGTGGCGCTTCGGCCCGCAAAGGTCGGCACGCAAGCGCTCGCCAGCTGACCGCACTACCGACCACTGGTCTTGTATACCGACCATCGGTCGGTATACATTTCGTGGCGGACATGGAGGTAGCAATGAGCACATCGGAGCGGGCGCAGATCCGCACACGCATGTTCGCCCGCGCGTTGGGACCGTTCTTCACCATCGTGCCGACCACGGTCGCGATACGGGGTGCCTATATGCGAACGCTGTTCACCGAATTCAAGGCTAACCCGATGTGGCCGTGGCTGTTCGGCGCCATTCTGTTGATGTTCGGCCTGGTGATCATCGCGTTTCACCAGTACTGGCGCAGTCCCGCGGCGATCATCGTGTCTGTGGTCGGGTGGTTCCTGGCGATACGTGGAGTGCTGTTGCTGACCGTTCCCACGGCCTACGATGCCGCCGGCAATGCGTTGTACAGCTCAGGCGCGACTGCGGTGATCTGGGTGGTGTTCGTCTGCCTCGCCGCGTCCGGGCTGTACCTGACCTACGTCGGCTGGAAGCCGGAGCCGGGATCGCCCTAGTGCCGCGGGTAGTTAAACACCCCGACATCCGCAGGGCGGAGTTGCTCGACCGGGCGGCCGGGTTGTTCCTGCAGCACGGCTACGAGAATGTCAGCCTGAACGATCTGATCGCCGATGCCGGCGTTTCGAAAGGCGCCTTCTACCATTGGTTTCCATCGAAAGATGCGCTGGTGACGGCCCTGGCCGAGCGCAGCGCGAGGGATGCTTTCGCCGGTGTCGCCGATGCTGCGGCCGCACGCGACGGTGACGCGCTGGACCGGCTCAACGCGGCGTTGCGGGCCGGGTTCGACATCAACATGAACACGACCGGACCGGAGCAGCTGGCCGCGATGGTGTCGTTGCTGCGCCCCGACAACGCGCATCTATACGGACGAATCCTCGCCGTCGAGCAGGCCCTCTACCGGCCGTTACTGACCCGGCTGATATCGGAGGGAGTCGCAGACGGCATCTTCGACACCTTCGACCCCGAAGGCGTCGCGGACATGATCTATGGCCTCGCCGCCCGCACGAACTCGAACATCGTCGACATGTTGGATGCTGCCGACGAGTCCGCCCGCGATCACGCAATCGACGCGCTGACAACCAGATTCAGGTTGCACGGGCTGGCCGTCGACCGCATCCTCGGACTACCCGACGGCAGCATCACCACGCTGACCAGAGCTGAAGTCGAAGCTATGGTCGCTGCACTGCCGCGACGCTATTAGGCCGATGCGCCGAGCGCGGCCAGCGCCGCGTCGTAATTCGGCTCTTCCGCGATCTCGGGCACCAACTCCGAGTAGGTGACGTTGCCGTCGGCGCCGATGACCACGACGGCACGGGCCAGCAGCCCGGCGAACGGACCCTCGGCGATGGTGACGCCGTAGTCCTGCCCGAAGCTGTCGCGGAACGCCGACGCGGACTTCACGTTCTCGATGCCCTCGGCACCGCAGAACCGCGCTTGCGCGAACGGCAGGTCGTTGGACACGCACAGCACAGACACGCCGCCTGCGGCGGCGCGCTCGTTGAAGGTGCGCACGCTGGTCGCGCACACCGGCGTGTCCACCGACGGAAAGATGTTCAGCAACACGGGCTTACCGCCGAACTGGTCGTTGCTCACTGGTGCCAGATCGGACCCGGTCAGTGTGAAGGCCGGGGCCGGAGATCCGACGGCAGGCAGATCGCCGACGGTGTTGATCGGGTTTCCACGCATAGTTATCTGTGCCATGCGCACAGTCTGCCAAGGCCGGGAGGGCAGCCGCGGGTCGGGGCTGACGTCCGCCGCGAGGGGGTTGCCCACAGCCCGCTTCAAACCGCGAGCCTCAGGTTGTGACGAGCGCATCACCGAGCGAATACACACTGGTCAGGTCGGCTGCAGACCCCTAGGACCGGCCTAAGATCAGCGACGCGGATCACATTCTGCCGCCTCCTCCGCGTGCCGCCAAACCGTCTCCGATATTGTCGTGCTGTGCCGGAGATGAATCGACGCAACATGTTGTTGACGACGGGGATGGGCATGCTTGCCGCCGCGGCTGCCGGCCGCATCCCGGAAGCACACGCTAGACCAATCCATGCCTCGCCACCGGCTGCACCGTCAGCCGGCCCCGCCGGGCCCTATATCTTCCAGGACGAGTTTGACGGACCGGCCGGCCAAGGCCCCGACCTGTCGAAATGGACGATCCAAACCTGGCAGGACGACGTGTGGCCGCCGGTCGCGGGGACATACCGCGCCCAAAACGTGTTCCTCGACGGCAACTCCAATTTGGTCCTGCTGGCCAGCCAAGAAAACGGCGACTACTTCAGCGGCAAACTGCGCGGCAACTGGCGGGGCATGATCAACACCACCTGGGAGGCGCGGATAAAGCTGGACTGTTTGTCCACCGGCCTTTGGCCGTCCTTCTGGACCGTTAACGAGGACCCGGTGCCCGACGGCGAGATCGACATCTTCGAGTGGTACGGCAACGGCTCATGGCCCCCGGGAACCACGGTCCACGCGGCATCCAACGGGAAAACCTGGGAAGGGAGATCGATTCCCGGGATGGTTGACGGCGCGTGGCACACCTGGCAAATGCGTTGGGATACCGACGGTTTTAAATTCTCGCGGGACGGTGCACAGTACTTCAGTGTTCCGCCGAAGCCCATCCACGTCCACGGTGGTGCTCCTGACGACTTCCGGTGGCCGTTCAACAACCCCGGCTACTGGATGACGCCGATGTTCACGCTTGCGGTCGGCGGTCCGGGCGGCGGCGATCCTGCCTTGGGTAACTTCCCGTCGCAAATGCTCATCGACTACATCCGGGTCTGGTAGCCAGCGCTATCGCGTCGCCTTGATCACCTGAACCAGGTTGAACTGCCAGCGCTCGACTAGCCGGAAGCCCAGGTTGTGTGGAACCGCGAAAGCTGGTGTTGTTCCGAAGCTTTCGCCGGGTGGGAGCATTGAAGCTTGTTCATGATCGGGCCGCGTTTTGTCGGCTTGAGTGATGATCCACACGACGCGGCAGTGGCTCAGCGGCTTGGCGACAACTTCTGGGATGAGATTGGTGTCAAAGACGTTGTTGCGGTCCGTCGCTCGCTGCCACAAGGTGAGGTCGATCAACTTCCGGTAGGCGTCCGGGCGCGCCGCCATCAGGGGGCGCATGGGGGCGGGCATAAACGTCACCGCGTCGTTGACGAGTAGGCAATCACCCGGCGCCGCCTTCGCCGTGATCAAGTCGGCGACTTGGCTGTAGTCCATACCGTATTTCGCGTAAGGGTTACGTTGCGCCAGAATGTAATTCGGGGCCGCGGCGATCGCGAGAAGGCTGACGATGGCCGGTGCAACCCAAGGCCGCACGGCCAACGCGCCGATGCATACGCCCAGCGCCAGCGCGATGCCAGGCGCAGTGAGGGCTAAGTAGCGCGGCGTGTAAATGGGGTGAACCAAGCCCGACCAGATGACGATCAGGGCGGTAGGTATCACCAGCCAGGCAATCGCCAAGGTCAGCAACTGCCGATCTGCTTTCACTAGCTGCGCGGATGTAAAGCGCCACGAGATAACAGCGGCGATCACTATCAGTGCCGACACAATTGTGAACGGGGGGCTCCTTTCGAAATACTGTTGAATTGCCACGTCCTCGATCGTGCGGCGCCCAATCGGCGCGATCCAGCTGATCTGATGCGCTTGGCCAATGGCCACGACCAAAAACGGCGTTAGTGCGCAACTCGCCAAAACCGACGTAAGCGCGAACCGTGTTAATACGGTTCGGCTGCGCCGAAAGACACAGATGAAAGCGAGGTGAACCAAAGACAACAGCAGCAGATACACATCGAGCAGGACCGATATCGCTAGGACGATCCCATAGGACAGCCATGCCCAAGCGTTGTCACGACGTGCGGCATAAACGAGCAGTACCGTCAGCCACACGGCTGCCATCATCGAAAGGGCATACGGTCGAGCTTCGATGCCTGCCCACGTCGCCCGAGGCAAGATCGCACACACGAGTCCGGAGGCCACGGCGACAGTTCGGGACGACAACTGCTTGCCCAGCACAACGACTCCGGCCGCGGCGCCTCCAATAGCCAAACCGCTTGGTACGCGGGACCAGAATTCCGTGGGCGGGAAAATTGTGAACCAGCCGTGCATGAGCAGGTAGTACAGACCTTCGACGGCGTCGACGTTGCCCAACATCTGCCACAACTGGGCCAAAGAACGACTGTATGAGGCCGAAATGGTGGCGGCCTCGTCGTACCAGAAAGACGGACGGCCTGCGCCAGCCAAGCTCACGGTGGCGGCCAACACTGCAACGATCAGCGGGTCTAGCAAGGCTCGCGGCGGTGTTGCGATCAGGCGTCTGGAATACCCGCTGAGCACCTCGCCATGGTGCCAGAAGCGCTGCGTGCCCCACATCAAGGGCTTTGACATCGCGCTGGATGCCGATATCTGGGTGTGCACCCAGCTCCACGCCAGGCTGTTGCCGTGATAACCGACTCGTTCACCGGGCGGTGAGGAATCGGACGCGCGCGAGCAAAGTCAGAATGGACCGCTCGAACGCGCGCCGTAGGATGCCGGCTAGGTCGGCAATAGCGTAATAGGTGGGTTATACATCCAAGGTCGTCGCGGCGCATGCTTGTTCCTAAGCAGTTGCGGGCCGAGAGGAGAAACCTATGGCCCCAGACCGTCTGAGGAGTCTCGTCGGTTTGTGCGCCGCGCCGCTCACGATCGCCCTGTCGCTTCCCCCAACTGCCTCCGCCGATACCCCGTCGTGGAACGGCGAGTACGCGATCACATTCATGGTTGGTCCAAAGTCCGGGACTAGCATGGCCGTCGGTGACCCCGAGGTGCAGCACACGGATACCTATGGGTTCCGCTCGAGCTGCACGAGCGGAAAGTGCATCGCCACGATCATTAGCGGCCCTCCGCCGAGCAACCCGACGGTTCCGCAACCGGTTCAATTCACCTGGGACGGGTCGTCCTGGATGCAAGTCACCGATTTCCAGTGGGACTGCATGATGCCCGACACCACGATCCAATGGAGTCCGGCCCGATCCAATGTGCGCTACACGCCCCAAGCCAACGGAACACTTGCCGGCGTCATGCACACCGACATCTTGAGCGGCCCGTGCCAGGGCTGGATCGAGATGGATATGACAGCCGAGCGCGCATGACGGTCAGGGGTGCGTTTAAACACGCGCCAGCTATCCGGCGGACATGCTCATGGACTGGGTTCGCGTCTTCTAGCGCGACTGGCGCACCTTGTACGTCGAGGGCCACGACTGTCGCGTGTCGTCGCCCACCAGCGGTGTGCCCATGCTTCCGACCTTGACCTCGTAAGCCTCCTGGCCGGCACCGACCTCGCGGTTGGCGTGCTCCTGCGCGAGGTAGTAAAGCTCGTCGATGGTGGCTTCGCCGTAGGCAACGAACGAGGTCTTCCGGACGATGTCGCCGACTCCGGCCGTCATCAGGTCGGGCAGGATTTTGGTCGCCAGCGCCCCCAGGCCCAGCAGCGAGAACGGGATGACCCAGTAGCAGACGTACGACAGCGGTGTCTTGGCGTCGAGAATCGTGGCGTCGCGCAGCACGATCGGCGGAATCGACGACGACACCGTCATACCTGCGAAGACGGCAACCCAGATCCATGCCAGCCGCGCGGTGGCTTGGCCGAACAGGTCGCTGTCGACCACACCTGGGGGCTGGCCCGCCGCGACGAACTCGTGAACGAAGGGTTTGCCGGTCAGCACGCCGATGAGGACCACCAGCAAAATGCCCGCGTTGCTCAGCGGTTGAGCCCACCGCTCCGTCAACGCCTGGCTCAACAACAAGGTCACGGCCGTCAACACCAAGAATGTTCCGACAGCACCGATTTCGAGCGGCCTCGCCGGTATTCGCGTAGCGCGGCTGACCACCAACCCGACGACGGCGATCGCCAACGCGACCAACACCGCGATCAGCGACGGCACGTTACCGACGAGCACCCAATAGACGATCCACGGTGCGAAGCCAAACAGAATGCCCACGATCGGTCAGTGTATGGGCGTGCCGGTTGAGCGGGACTACTGGTCGGCCTGCTGCTCGTCTTGCTGAGCCTGGAGCTCGTCTTGCGCGAACTGCTGCTCGGCCTGGTCATTCTGTTGTTCGGCCTGCTGTTGGGATTGGATCATCGACTGGATCGCGTTGTTCTCCGCCAAATTGGCCTCGTCCTGATCCTGCTGTTGCTGCGGGAGCTGCTCCTCTTGCTCGCTGTCGTCGTTGTCGACGGTGGTGTCGTCGGCGCCGACGCCGGAATCGTCAGTGCCGATGCTGGAATCGCTGCCGCCGGAGTCGCCGCCGGCCGAGTCGTCGACCTGCTGCAACAGTGGCGGCAGCCAGCTTGGCAACGCGGCGGCGACGTCCGGCGGCAGTTGAGGCAGCTGAATTGTCTGGTCCACCAGCTGCACTGGCCCGGAGGCGACATTCGTTTCCGCGGTGCCGGGCAAGGCGGTGCCAAAGAACGCGAGCAAAGCGATGGCGCCGGTGCCGCCGACCATCGCCGCCATCCCACGACGACGTCGACGCCGCACCTTGGCTGAGTTGATGTCAGGAGATTCTGTGGTGATGGTCATGAGCCAAAATTGCGCTCGGTCATTAGCTGCAGGCTTGGTGACGCTTATCGCTTCACTGTGAGATCGAAGCTGCCCGGCGGGGCTCAGCTAACCTGAACCCGTGCCGGACGAGGAGCCCCGCGCCGGGCGTCTGCTCGGCGAAGTCCGGCGCACTCCTGCTCAGAGCCGCATCCTGCAGGCCGCGTTGGATTTGTTCGCCGACCACGGTGTCAGCGGAACGTCGCTGCAGATGATCGCCGACGCTGTCGGAGTGACCAAGGCGGCGGTCTACCACAAGTTCAAGACCAAAGACGAAATCGTCATCGCGGTCGCCGAATTGCAACTCGCCAAGCTCGAGGACGCGCTGGAGTCGGCCGAAGCCCAGTCGGACTCAGTCGGCGCCCGCAAGGTGCTGTTGACCGAAGTGGTCGGAATGGCCGTCGAGCGCCGCCGCTGGGTGATGAGCCTGCAGAACGACCCGGTGATGGTGCGGCTGTTGGGTGAGCACGAACCGTTCCGCAACCTGATCACCCGCCTGTACGCGATCTTGCTAGACGAGGCGGACGACACCGAGGCGCGGGTTTCGGCGGCGCTGTTCTCCGGCGCGATCGCCGGGACAGTGATCAATCCCCTCGTCGACGACATCGACGACGACACGCTGCGGTCCGTGCTGATCCACCTCACCGCCCGCATGTTCAAGCTGCCCGACTGACGCCTCACCGCGGCGCGCGGAGCGGCCACGCCGAAACCCTTGCCGTCTTTCCGCCCGATCATCTATGGTCGGGGTAGCCGATCGGCTATCCCATGGCTATGGAGGCGCTATGCAGATTCTTGCTGAGGCCGAGGACCTACCCAAGACCGCCAATATCAAGACCCAGTTGATCAGCCTGTGGACCGCGCCCGTCTTCGGCGTCGTCCTGCTGATCGCATTCGTCGCGTTTCCGGGATTCTTTCCGCCGATGTCGCCGGACATGACCGCCGAGCAGGTCGCGAAGTTCTACAGCGACCACACGGCGATGATTCGGTTCAGCATGGTCACCTTCAACCTGTGCGGGATCATGTTGTTGCCGATCTTCATGGTGATCGTCGTCCAGATGAAGCGGATGGCCACCCAGAGCCACGTGTTCGCCTACTGCTACCTCACCGCAGCGGTCAAGGTGAATTCGCATCAGGTGAGGCAAGGACGGCATCGATGAACACTCGAGGTCAACGCATCCTATTGTGGACGGCGCCTCCGGCGGTGGCGTTGTTCGTGCTTGCCTACCTTGTGTTTCCGGTGTTCTCACCGCCGCTGTCGCCGACCTTGACGCCCGACCAGGTGGCCACGTTCTTCCGTGGCAACGTCACTGGAATCCTGGGGGTGGCAATCCTCTGCAACCTGATTGCGTGCTCTTTAGTTCCGCTATTCGCGGTGACCGCCGTGCAGATCTCTCGGACCGCAACATCGAGCACAGTCCTGACCTATGCGTATGTCATTTGCGTCGGTGTCGGCACGACGGCATTCATCCTCGCCGACTATTGCTGGGGGATGGCTGCTTTCAGGCCAGACCGTGACCCGCAGCTGATCAGTCTGCTCAATGACATGGCGTGGTTCTTCTTCATCGCGCCGGTCGGCACGATCATGGTGCAGAACCTGTGCTTCGCACTGAGCGTCTATCTCGATGAGCGTCCCGAGCCGATCTTTCCGCGCTGGGTGGCGCACTTCAACGTCGCGACCGTTGCGCTGCTGGCCCCCAGCGCGTTCTCGATCCTCTACAAATCGGGTCCACTCGCCTGGAACGGCCCCCTGTCATTCACGTTGCGGCTGACGACCTTTGCCGTCTACATCGCGGTGATGTTCTGGGCTCTGCTGCGCGCTGTTAAACACCAGGGCGACGATCGGGTGGTACTCGCGTGAGCGGCAGCGTGGCTGAGGCCCCCAAAGCCCCGACAGCCCCCGCCGAACAGACAACGTCGCGGCCTAAGAATCGCAAACTCGATCAGTGGATTGCGTTTTGGACGGTTCCGTTCTTCTTCAACGTGTTCGGGCTGGTGTTTGTGCCGTTGAGTTGGATGATGCCGCCGCGGTCACCGAGCAGCCCCACACCGCACGTCGTCGACTTCATGCATTCTCACAATCTGTTGATCGCGTGCGTGATCCTGACGCTGGCCTATGGGCTCGCGCCGGTGTCGAACGCCTGCTACCTGATGCAGGTCAAGCGGATGTCGGTCAGCCCCGCGTTCCGCTATTCGATGATGATCGGCGCGATCACCGGCGCGATCGTGGGCATGCTCTTCCCGATGTTCTGCTTCGGTCTCGGCGCATTTCGCCCCGGGTACAGCCCGTCTGTCTTGACGATGCTCTACGACTTCGGCTACCTGGCGTTCATCGGCTCGCTGGGATGCTTTTGCGTCATGTGGATGGCCTTCGGTCTGGCCATCATCCTCGACGAGAACAAGATTCTGCCAAAGTGGTTGGGCTACTACACCATTTGGCAGTACGTGACCGAGCTGATGGCTGCACCGGTCTGGATCGCCAAGTCGGGACCCTTCGCCTGGAACGGCCTGATGACCTTCTGGTTCGCGATGACGCTCTATGTCTCGTGGCAGTTCATCGTGTACCTGTGCATCTATAAGGCGATCAAGAGCCAACCGGAGGCCGAACTCGACAACGCCCCGGCTGAGCCACATCCTGTCGCCCTCGAGACCACGTCGAGAACGAGCGCATGACCGACGTTGCCGAAGGTTCTGCCACCGGCGTCGACCAGTCTCAACGGGCTGCTGGCGCGCGCGGCCATGTTCCTGGCGAATCGAGCATGTGGTTTTTCGTCATCGGTGACTTCCTCATCTTCGGCGTTTATTTCGTTGGCTACATGTACTTCCGGGGCCAGAATCACGAGCTCTTCCTGTCCAGCCAGGCTCGGCTCAACCTGGATATCGGCGCCATCAATACCGTCGTGCTGCTGACAAGTTCACTCTTTGTGGCACTCGGCACTGCGGCGGCTCGCGCGGGAAACACAGCCGATGCCCTCCGGCGGTTTTGGACCGCGTTGGCCTTCGGTGCAGCCTTCCCGTTGCTAAAGATGTTCGAGTGGATCCCGGAAATCAGCGCCGGTCTGACGCCGGGAACCAATCTGTTCTTCATGTACTACTACGTGATGACCGGAATGCACCTGTGCCACGTTTTGCTCGGCCTGGTCATCATGTGCTTCGTGATCCGCAACCTGAAAGCACCGGGGACACCCAAGATTTCGTTCGTCGAGACGGGCGCCACCTACTGGCACATGGTCGATGTCTTGTGGCTGGTCCTGTTCGCTTTGCTCTACTTGATGAGGTAGGCCATGACGTCACTGATCCGCAATCCATTGACGATCGTGTGGGCGCTGCTCACGACGGTCACCATCGCGTCATCGTGGATCGCCCTCGAGGGCGGAGCCTCCCACCAGATCAACACCACGGTCACGACGGCTGTCTTGCTGATCGCGGCACTCAAAGCGCACTTGGTGATCTGGCATTTCATGGAAGTCCGCCACGCGCCCGTCTGGCTCAAGGCCACTACCAGCGGATGGGTCCTCGCGCTGTTCGCGCTACTGCTGGGCTTCTACTTCGCCGGTCTATAGCCAGTCAACATGCGTGGATTTCTGTTGTCCGCGGTCACCATCGTGTTGTGGTAGCTGGCACGAGGTGCGCACCGCTCCCGGCGGCTCAAACTGTCCGGGTGAATGCTTGTCAGGCGGACAACTTTTGCGCCAACTCCCATGCAGCCTCGGCCATAACGCGATAGCGCTCGCGATATTCAGTCGTGCTCGCGCGCGCATCGGCGGCGTTGCCTTCCACGCCGCGACGCCACACCCCGGCGGTGATGGAGGCCAGGCGGAACATCGAAAACACCACGAAGACGTCAAGCGATTCCGGGGGCGTGCGGCCGGCATGCGCGCAATAGCTCCTCACGAATGCCTGTTGGTCAGGAAGCCCAGTGCCACTGAGGTTCTCGCCGACTACCCCGGTCATGCCACCGGGCCCGCCCAGCACGTGGTAGGTGACGCAGAAATAGCCGAGGTCGGCCAGCGGGTTGCCGATCGTCGCCAGCTCCCAGTCCAGCACCGCGACCACCCGCGGCTCGGTCGGGTGCAGCAACACGTTGCCCAGGCGGTAGTCGCCGTGGGCGATGCAGGCTGGTTCATCATCAGGCGGGAGGTGGTCGGGCAGCCATTCCGCCAAGAGGTCCATCGCAGGCATGTCCTCCATGCGCGCCGCCTGCCATTGGCGAGTCCACAATGCCACCTGACGTTGCATATAGCCCTCGGGCCGGCCGAACCCCTCAAGCCCTACCGCGCGCCAATCCACCCGATGCAATGCCGCAAGCACCCTAGCCAGATCCTCATAGACGGCGGCACGGTGCGCCGCCGCGCCCTCACGCATCACCCGGTCCGGAAAAACCCGTCCCTCAACGTGATCCATGACGAAAAAAGGTGTGCCGAGGATTGTTTCGTCCTGACAGAGCAGCCGCATCCTCGGTACCGGCACCTCGGTCTCGGCCAACGCCGCCATGACGCGGTATTCGCGTTCTACTTCATGGGCGCGAGGCAACAGCTTGCCGGGCGGTTTTTTGCGCAGAACGTAGTCGCCGCCAGCAGTATGCAGGTGAAAAGTGGGGTTGCTCTGCCCGCCCTGGAACTGCCGAATCTGGAGCTGGCCGTCGAAGCCCGCGAGCCGTCCGCGCAGATACCGGGCCAGCGCGGCCTCATCGAATCGATGTGCGGGAAGGACCGGAACCAGCTCTGCCATTCCCTCCATCTGCTGCCCCTTCCGCCCAACCGCCTTCGCAAAAACCCTACCGAGGAGCGATGAAACGATGGCCCGTTTCGGTGTCGGCGTCATGCACAACACGATCAATTCGCGTTTCGGCCCAAAGCCGTTGGTGCATGCGGACTACGCGATCGGGCTGGCCTGTCGGGCCGATTCGTTCTGGGTGGCCGACCACCTCAACTCGGCGTGGCCGCCGTCGATGTGGACGCCCGAGCATGTCGGCGCGGCCCGCCTGATTCCCAAGATTGACGCCCACCTGGAACCCTGGACGATGCTGGGCTACCTCGCCGGCCGGAACAAGTTGGGCCGGATGCGGCTGGGAGTGGCCGTCACCGATACCGGCCGGCGCAATCCGGCGGTCACCGCGCAGGCCGCCGCGTCGCTGCATCTGCTCACGCGTGGCCGTGCGGTCCTCGGCATCGGAACCGGCGAGCGGGAAAGCAACGCGCCCTACGGCGTGGACTGGTCCAGACCGGTGGCACGCTTCGAGGAAGCCGTCGCCACCATCCGCGCATTATGGAACTCCAACGGCGAGCTGGTCACCCGCGATTCACCGTTCTTCCCTTTGCACAAAGCGACTTTCGCGCTGCCGCCGTACCGCGGCAAGTGGCCGCCGATCTGGATCGCCGCCCATGGGCCGCGCATGATGCGTGTCACCGGACGGTATGCCGACGGCTGGTTCCCCGGAACGACCCGCGCAACCGAGTACGGTGAGCAACTCGAGATCGTCCGTGCTGCGGCGTCGGATGCCGGGCGCGACCCGATGGCCATCACCCCCGCCCTCATCCGGTTCATCGTCACCGGCCGATCTCGCGACGAAGTCGACCAAGTCGTGGAATCCGATATCGCGAAGGTATTCACGCTCCTCTCCCCCGGCAAGGACTGGGCCCGGCACGGTGCGCAGCACCCACTCGGAGCGGACTTCACCGGTGTGCAGGACTTCTTACCGCAAACGATCGACGAGCAAACCGCGCTCGCGTACGCCGCGAAGGCTCCCCGATCCCTCGTCGAAGAACTGTTCGCGGTCGGCACACCTGACGAGGTGATGGACCAGATGGCGGACTTCCGCGACCATGGCATGCGCTACCTAGTTGTCGGCAACGCCGGCGCCATTCAACCGAGTCTGTACAAGAGCGCTACCGCCACCGCGCCGTACGTCAACATCGTGCGTGCCCTGAGAAAGCTGTGAGGTGAAGCGATGCCGATGATCGATCTGACATACGTGCGTGGGTCGTTGGACGACCGGGCGCTGGGACAGCTGACCGACGAGCTCGTCACCGCGCTGCTGCGGGCCGAACGCGCCCCGGACACCCCATTCCTGCGCGACAACACCTTGGTATACCTGCACGCGGTGGATTCGGCCGCGCAGTCGGTGGGCGGCCGCGGTGAGGGCTCGCCGCGATTTCGCGTCGAGATGACGGTGTTCGAAGGCGCCCTGTCGCAAGATCGCAAGGAACAGCTCGCGGCTGATGTGCACGCCGCGGTGTGCGCCGCGGCGGGAATCGAGCCAGAAAGCGCACGGGCGCTGCATGTTTGGACACTGATTCACGAAATCCCGGAAGGCAACTGGGCCGGCGGCGGCAAGATCATCTACTACCGGCAGGTCAATGGTTTGGTCGCTGACGACGCGCAATAGTGTCCGGGTATGGACATTTCTTGCGCGTTCGCGACCTCCTCTAACACTCCGGAACACGTGGAGGTCGCCGAGACGCTCGGCTTCCGGCGAGCGTGGCTCTACGACTCTCCTGCGCTGTACCCCGACGTCTGGATGATCCTCGGGCGCTGTGCTGAACGCACGTCGCGCATCGGCCTTGGACCCGGCGTGCTGGTTCCCAGCCTGCGCCATCCGATGGTCAACGCCGCCGCGATTGCCGAGCTCGTGGACCGAGCACCCGGTCGCGTCGCGGTGGCCGTGGGCTCGGGCTTCACCGGCCGGTTCACGCTGGGCAAGCGGCCGATGCCGTGGCGTCAGGTCGCCGACTACGTCCGCTGCTTGAAATCACTTCTGGCGGGCCAGACCGGCGAATGGGAGGGGTCGAAAGTCCGGATGCTGCAGCTGCCAGGCTTCGGCGCGAAGCGGCCGGTCCAGGTGCCAATCCTGATCGGTGCGGACGGCCCGAAGGGCCTGGCGGTGGCGGCCGAACTCGGCGACGGCGTCTTCTCCGCCGCCGTCCCCCAACCCGATGCGGTGCAGGTGGCTGATTGGCGGGCCTTGCTGGCCTTCGGCACTGTGCTCGACGAGGGTGAGGAACTGACCTCGGCCCGGGTCGCCGACGCAGCCGGTCCCGGCGCGGTGGTCATGTACCACGCCGTCTACGAGCGCGCCGGCGCCGCCGCGGTTGACGCGCTACCGGGCGGGCGCGGCTGGCGCGAGGCGGTCGAAGCCTGCCCCGAGGAGGAGCGGCATCTCGCGATCCACGACGGGCATTTGGTGAAGGCCAACCCGCGCGACGAGCCGCACGTGGGCGAGCTCCTCCCGCTCGTCAGTTCAATGGGATTGACCGGTACGGCGGACCAGGTGTCGGAGCGGGTGGCCGGATTCGGCGCGCTCGGCGTCACCGAACTCGTCTATCAGCCTGCCGGATCCGACATTCCGCGCGAGCTTCGCGCCTTTGCATCCGCCATGGGCCTTGCGGGCTGAAAAAGGCAGCAGAAGTATTACCGTGTGGTGGTGGCTGCCAAAGTTATCGTCACGGCGTTGCTTGCGGCGCTTTTTGCGTTTGCCAGCTTGATCAAGCTGTTCGGTGTGCGGCAATCGCTCGCGATCCGCGACCATCTCGGCGTTAAGCCGGCGCAATGGCGGGTGATCGGGCTACTCGAGTTGGCCGGCGTCGCCGGTGTGTTGGTGGGCCTACTTGCCTGGCCGCCGATCGGGGTGGCTGCCGCCATCGGGCTTGCTTTGCTTGTGTTGGGCGCCATCGTTTTTCACGTGCGGGCGTCCGACAGTGTCGCTGACACGGCTCCGGCGGTCATCGGGCTTGGCCTGGCCGTCGCGACGGCCATCCTGCAGTCGGTCTGACGGCGATTGCCGAGCCCGCGCCGGCACTAGTAAGCTGGGCTAAATGAATGATGTCGTCATTGCGGGCGCCGGTCCCAATGGGCTGATGTTGGCTTGTGAGCTCGCGCTGGCCGGCATCCGGTCTATCGTGTTGGACCCGTTGCCGGGACCAAACCCGGAACCGCGCGCCAATGGGGTGACGGGCCAAGGGGTTCGAATCCTCGACCATCGAGGTTTGTACAGCGTCCTGGCGGGGACCGATGACCCACCGCAGCCGTCGCCTTGGGCCATGTTTGCCGCGTTGACGCTGGATCTGGCCGGGACGGCGGATACCCAAAACTATATGGTCGCCGTGCAACAGCCCCGGCTTGTGCAAGTCCTTGCCCAGCGCGCCGGCGAGTACGACGTGGACGTTCGCTGGGGTCACCGGCTGACGAGTTTCGACCAGGGAGACGACGGCGTCACCGTGCAGGTCGCCGGTCCGGATGGCGACTATGAGCTCGCGGCGAGGTACCTAGTCGGCGCCGACGGCGGCACCAGCCAGACGCGCAAGCTCGCGGGCATCGATTTCCCCGGCATGACCTCGCATGACGCGGTCGCAAGGATGGCGTTCGGGGTGGTGCCGCCCGACGACTGGGTTGACCCGGTCACCGGCGCGCTCGAGGTGCCCGGGTGGGGCCGAGTCCCGCCCACGCCGTTCTATCGTGCCGAACATGGTGTCTTCGCCTGCCGTCGGTTGGGCGGCAGGGCGATGCTGATCACCCTCGAATTCGACAGCTCGGCGCGAGAAGACCGCGTCGACGACTATGACGACGACGAAACACCGGTGAGCCTGCCCGAGATAGAGGCCAGCGTGAAACGCGTGCTCGGCGCCGACGTACCACTGCGGCCGATATCGCCCGACACCCCGTTGGATCTGCGTCGCTTCTACGGCATCAACTCGAGGATCGCATCGCGGTACATATCAGGCCGGGTGATCCTGGTCGGCGACGCCGCACACGTGCACTCCCCGCTCGGTGGCCCGGGACTGAACCTGGGTCTGCAGGATGCGGTGAACCTCGGCTGGAAGTTGGCCGCCGTCATTGCCGGTCGCGGCGAGCCTGCGCTGCTCGACACGTATCAGGCCGAACGCCGGCCCGCCGCCGAACGGGTGATCATGCACAGCCGCGCCCAGTTGGCTCTGATCAGACCCGGGACCGAAGTCACTGCGTTACGAGAGCTTTTCGCCGAACTGCTGACGAATCCCGATACCGTTCACCACCTCAGTGATCTGGTGTCCGGCAACGACAATCGGTACGCCGTGGGTGATGACGCGCATCCGCTTGCCGGCCGTTGGGTGCCCGATTTCGCTGTGGCCGATGCCGACGGAACGCGACGGGTAGCGGAGCTCGCCCGCGACGGGCGGCCGCTGCTCATCGACCTCACCGATGGCGCCGTCGTCGCCGCCGCCGCGGCGGACATCGCGGACCGGATCACCGTCGCCGCCGGACGCCCGGTCGGTGATGTGTCCGCTGTGTCGGCCAGGGCGTTACTGGTGCGTCCGGATGGCTACGTGGCGTGGGCGTCGTCGGAGCCGAAGCCAGGAGTGGACGAACTTCGTCGCGTTCTCGCGCAATGGTTCGGCGTCACAGGTTCACGAGCTCAGATTGTCGATTAGGCGACGCGGGCGTTGAATCCCAGACGGTAGCAATGATTTAGGCGTCGACAGGTGTTGTGCGTGCGTTGATAAGGGTAGGTCGTTCGCGATCGGCAATACCCGATTCGACGAGCTTAATGACCTCATCGGTGGTGTGTGCTTCGTGAGCGTCCACGCCGTAGCTGGCGGCGGTACCGACGACATCCAGACCGGGCAGGTCCAAGCCGGGAACACCCGGCGTTTTCTCCCACGCGCCAAACATTTTGAGGACACCGTATTCGGCGTTGGAGGCGACCACGATGGTGACCGGGATCTTATAGTGCGCCGCGGTCCATAACGCGGTGATCGCGTAATGCATGGAACCGTCGCCCATTAACGCCACAACGGGGCGATCCGGCGCGGCGAGTTGAGCGCCAACGGCGGCGGGTAGCCCAAAGCCCAGTCCCTCGCCGGCGGCTGATAAGTGCGAGAGCGGGTTGCCGGGCCGAATAGCGTTGGTGATCGCGATCTCGTTGCTGCCGGCCTCGCTGACCCAGAGCGTGTCTGCGGATGCGGCATGACCTACGGCCGCCCACAGTGATTCTGGTTTGAGCGGTGTTTCCGCGTGCTCGACGGCGGGGATCGGGGCGCGTGGCGGTGGAGCGGACCGTTGGGTTGGTTTGGCCGCAGCGAACAGGGCCTGGGCGGCGCTGCGCACGTCGGCGATGATCGCGTCCCCCACCGGGGCGCGGGCGGCTTCGTCGGGATCGTTGGTGATGTGAATCAGGCTTGTGCCTTGGGGCAGATAGGGTCCGGGGACTCGCGGGTAGTACCGGAACACCGGTGCGCCGATGACCACCACCAAGTCGCGGCCTGTTAACGCTTGGGAGACCCAGCCCGCACCGGGCGGCAGGAGGCCCTGATACAACGGGTGATTCTCGGGGAATCCACTCCATCCGGTTATTGGGGCCGTCCACACAACGGACTGGGTGCGTTCGGCCAACCCGATCACGGCATCCCAGGCGTCGTAGCGGTCCACATCGCCACCCACAATCAGCGCTGGTGAGGTTGCGGCCTCGATGCGTGCACAGATCTGCTCAGCGAGATCTGTCGGAAAGCCGACCGCGTGGGTGACTTTGCGTTCGCGCACCACGGCAACGTCCGCGGCCTGGGCGTCATCGAGTTCGGCCTGCATGTCGTCCATCGGCAACGACACGAACACCGGCCCCATCGGCGGGGTTGTCGCCAAGTGGATGGCATGAGCGAGCACAGCGGGAGCCTCGCTCGCGATTGCCGGTTCGGCCGCCCACTTCACAAACGGCTTAGGCACCGTGGTCGGGTCGATGTTGGTCAGCAGACAGTACTGGTTTTGCATGAAGCGGCGCTGATTTCCTGCGGTGACGATCAACGGGGTCTTGTTCACGAATGCGTTGTAAAGCGCGCCTTGGGCGTTGCCCATACCTGGCGCGGTGTGAACGTTGACCACGGCGGGTCGTCGGGTGATCTGGGCATAGGCGTCGGCCATCCCGACCGGCACCATCTCCTGCAGTCCCAGCACGTAGCGGAAATCGTCAGGAAAATCCTCCAGCAGGGTCAGCTCCGACGAGCCGGGATTACCGAACCATGTGGTCAACCCGTGCGCGCGGAACAGGTCTAGGGTTGCTTGCCGAACGCTCTTCATGCCGGACCTTCTCTCGTCAGCGGGCGGGCCAGACTAACGGCAGATCAACGCTACGCGCAGGCGCAGGTCACAACAACGGTTCTTGATCCCCGCGGGCCGGTCGCCAAACGCTTCCTCTTGTCTGCTCAAACTTGCCGCAGCGGCGGCTGCGCCGGGTCCACCCAGGCCTGTCTTACCGGCCCCGTTCCGGTCACCGCGATGACCGCGGGTTGGGCGGCCCCGGCCAGCGCTCCGTCGTAATGCGGCGCCGAATATGAGTTCGTTCAGCACGTACCAATTTCCGAGGCGATGGGTGTGGACCCGCTGATCCGCGAAGCGATCCACAAACAGGACTTTGATTCATCGCTGCTCTCGGCCGACGATCAGGCGATCACGAAATTCGTTGCGGCGGTTGTACGCAGCCCAACTGTCGACGACGACACCTTCGCCGCGGTGCGCAAGATCCTGAGCAATCGCGAGATCGTCGAGGTCCTGCAGGTCGTCGGATTTTGTTGGTCGTTCGGCCGCGTTGCGACGGTCCTCGAAGTTGAGATCGAACCCGCGCACGGTACTGCGGTCATCGAGACCAGCGAGAAGGCTGCGACCGAGTAGCCACGCTCCCCCAGGTGCGACTGGCGTTCACAGTCGGCCATGCGAATGAGCGCAGAGCTAACTCACGCTGACCTGAAGCCCAAAGTTGGCTATTTCGACGCGATTTCGTCCTGATATTTCTTGGTCATATGCGCGACGGCGTCGTTCTGCGACTGCGCGAGACCTTCTCGCGCCTCGCTGGCGCGAGCGGCGGCATCCAGTGTCGGTTGCGCCTGGCCCTGGAAATGCGGCGTCACTTCGGCGGCGAACAATTCGGCCGACCGTTTGGTCGCCGCGGGATTGGCCCACTCGTGGCCCATCTGCAGCATGCAGCCGAACCCGCCCGATTGGTCCCACATCCGCTGCACTTGTTCGCGCGCCCGTTCGGGCGTGCCGATCACGCCCGCGCCGTTGTCGTTGATGACGTCGATCATCTCGTCGATCTGCTCGCCCGGCATCGTCATCTGCGGGAACGCGGCCACCTTCTGGAAGTACCGGAACCATGACTCGAGGCCGAATTTCACGTCCTCGCGGGCTTGCTTTTCGGTTTCGGCGATGTGGAACGGTCCGACCAGGCTCCAATTCTTGCGATCGACCTGGGTGCCGAATACGGCCGCGCGCTCTTCCACGATGTCCCAGTGATACTGCAGCGCGTTGAAGCCCTCGATAGTCAGCGTCGCCCCGATGGACAGCAAGCCGATGCCATGCTTGCCGGCCAACCGCGCCCCCGTCGGCGAGGCGACGGCGGCGACCGCCAGCGGGACACCTCCGTCGGAGTACGGGGCGAGCTGCAAGCGGGCGTCATGCAGCTCGTGCGTGGGCGTCTTGGCGGACACCGTCTCCCCCCGCAGCAGCCGGACGACGATGTCGAGATTGGTTTCCAGCAGCTCGCGGGTGTCGGTGGGCGTCAGCCCGATCATCGACGAGTCGCTGGGTAGTGATCCCGGTCCCACGCCGCCGATCACGCGGCCGTGGGTCAAGTGATCCAGCATCATCAGCCGGTCGGCGACCCACAGCGGGTTGTGGTACGCGAGCGAGATGACGCCGGTGCAGAGCTTGATCCGCTTGGTCCGCTCCGCGGCGGCACCGATGAAGATCTCCGGCGAGGCGATGAGCTCGCTGCCTGCCGAGTGATGCTCGCCAATCCACGCTTCGTCGAAGCCGAGCGCGTCAAGGTGTTGGACGAATTCGAGATCTCGCTGCAACGCCAGTGTCGGGTTGGTGCCCGCCCGGTGAAACGGTGCGATGAAGTACCCAAACCTGAGCTTGGCCATGTGCGGTCCCCTAGCAGTCGAGTTGCCCGAACATTAAACCTGCCATGAAACCCGTGACTACCTCAACGGCGATGCTCGATCACGGCCAGCCGCCGCAACCCACGCCCGGTACACAACCGTGGCCGCCGCCAGGTCCGCCGCCGCCGCTGGGGCCGCCGGGGATTTGACCCCAGCCGCCGCCCGGTCCGCCGCCGCCGGTGATACCGCCCGGCCCGCCGTCGCCGGGGGCAGGAGGTGGCTCAGGTGCGGGCTCGACGGTCGATGAAGGAGTGGGTGTCGTCGTGGTCGTGGGGGTGGTTGTCGTCGTGGTCGTTGTCGTCGTGGCGTGCGTCGGCACGCCCTTGCCGCCGACTACGCAGCCGACCGGAAACACGAGCATCGCGGCAGCGCCGAACAATGCCAGCGTCGTCCGAACTTCAGACTTCATGCGCAATCCCCAATCTCGTCAAGTGCACCCGCTGATACCCCGGACCTGGATCTGCGAAACGCGTTGACTGCGCAGGAATTCAGGCCCACCGGGACAACTGGGCACGTATCAACGGTGCGATTTTCTCTGCCATGTACGCATGTCCGGCGTCGTTGGGATGCACACCGTCAGGGCCGATCAGGTCGGGCCTACCGACGAACCAGCCCTCGCCGATCGGGTCGATGAACGTTGCCCCCGCCCAGTCGGCCTGGCTTCTGAGGGTGTCGCGGACGTACAAGACGTCGAACGGCGGATCGGCGGTCGGCCACGGCGGCCCAATGACGAGCAGTTTCGCCGAGGGCGCGATGCGCCGCGTCAGATCGAAAGTGTCGTGTGCCATGCCCGCCATCTGCATAGCATTCACGCCCTGATCATTGCGGGAGCCGAAGAAGACCACCAGCGCATCGTCGGGGTGGACCGCTCGGCCAGTCAGATCTTCAAAAACGCTGCCGTGGTCACCGCGGACGACATAACCGGCTCTGCCCTCGGACGCCACATCGGGCGAGATCTGAACGCCCTGGTGAGCGAGCGCCAGCCAGGTGCGGGTGGTCCATGCATTCGAGCCCTGCCCGCCTTCATCCGTGCCGGCGGTGTAGGAGTCCCCGATCACCGCGACGTGATCAATCGGGGTGCCGCGGGCCGCGGGCTGATACGGCCGTGCCAGCGGCGGTCGGTGGCTGACCACTCCGACGACAAGCGCCAGGGAGAACACCACCGGCGCTAGCCGAACCACTGCTACCTGCACTGTTCACCCCTCGACCGCGTGCCGCATTCTTATGAGCAAAACAAACCATTGCGCCGCCGACGCGCGGGTGTCCGGTTGGACGCCGAGCAGGAGCCGGTCAGCGCAGGTTAAGCCCCACTTCGTCGACGGGCACGGGACACCCAGGGGCCCGTGCCACAGGGATCGTACTTGATCAGTCTGGGGCGCAGCAGCGTTCGCGTCCGCAACGCATCCCTACCCTGCGCGCGCCTCCAGCGCCCGGTCGACCGATTGCAGCTTGCCGGTCGCGGGTTGAGCCGCCGAATCGGTCTGGGCGTCGGCGTTCGGGCCGCTGAAGTCGACCATCCTGCGCATCCAACGGCGGGCGGGCTCTTCGACGAAGTGATACATCAGGACCGAGATAACCACGGCGATCGCCAACAGGCCGAAGACGTTCCATTTCCATGGGGAATCGGAATACCACGGTGTGAGCTCGAATTGCTCGACCGCCCATCCCCAGGCCGTATGCACCAGCTCGTGAACCATGTACAGGCAGAACGAGATCTGACCGCCATAAACCATCAACCGCGTCGACAGCAGCCTCGGCAGGCTGCCCAGGCCGACCGCCAGGGTTATCACCAGCGGAACGAACAGCATGTCGACCACTCCGCCGCTGTCGTTCTCCACGACCCCGGATATCGGATGCGCCTTGAACCAGTAGAGGACGCCCACCATGGCGACCAACAGAAGCAGGGAGGTGTAGCCCGCGATGCGGCGACCACGATCGGTCAGCCGCAACCTGCGCACGGCGGCGCAGGCGAGGGCGCCGGCGGTGAATTGCGTCACGATTCGCGGCAGCCAGCTCCACGGTGTGTAGAAGTGGCCGCTGGCCAGCAACATCACCACCGGCGGCAGCGACGCCGCGAACGCTAGCAACATCAGGCTGCGCGCCCTCGTCGCCTGCGTCATCCGCAAAATCACCAGCACGATCAGTCCGAACAGCAGGTAGGCCAGCCATTCGGCGCTGATCGACCAGGCCGGCCCATCCCAGCTGGAGTTATCGAAGAACGGCACAAACCACAACTGCACGAGCAGGATCTGCCGCACGTAGCTGATCGCGGTGAGCTGCTCGGCGTCGGGCGACGGCACGTGACCGATGTGCAGGGTGAAGATCACCCACAGGGCGGCGAGGTGCAACGTGACCAGGTAGACCGGCCACACTCTGGCCAGCCGCAGCCACAGGAAGTGCAGGGTGGCGCGCGCCGACCACGACCGGCCCATGCGATCGAGGTAGTTCCAGGTCAGCACGAATCCACTGAGGATGAAAAAGAGGTCGACGCCTTGCGCGCCGCAGTTGAGCACAGGCGCGAGGGCGTCGCGGAAGCTGGGCGACGCATCGCTCAACATCGGCCGGAAGTGAAACAGCACTACCCACACGGCGGCGATGATGCGAAGTCCCGTGAGGGCCTTTATCTCTCCGCTGCGCACAACACTCTTTCCGTCAGGCCACTGGTCGTCATCGCCACTGCCGCTTCACCTGTGCTGCTGCGCCACCTGTCCGGGCGGTTAACTCCACGCGACCCGACAAAACCACGGCGATGGGAGGGTATCAGTGCGATCGCCCAAATGGCGAGTTGTCAACCCGGCGTGGCTCCTGAGAAAGCGGTGTTTGGGCGGCCAGCGGGCGCTGCGCATTTCGCTGCGAGGCGAGGCGTCATTTCGTAATCGATGCGTCCGAGTGTCGTGCGGCCTGCACGGCCGCCTCGACGAACCGGCGCAGCGCGGCGCTATGCGCGCGGGGCAGAAACGCCAGCACGACCGGGCTTGGCGGGGCGCCGTGCAGCGCGATGAATCGCACGCCGGGATGAATATTGCGCCGCACGGCTACGTCCGGGATCACTCCGATGCCACGGTCGGCGGCGACCGATTCGATCCACTCGTCGAAATTGCCTGTCTCCACAATGGTTTTCGGCCCGACTCCAGCCGGCCACGACCACGGTCCCGTGGTGCCGCTGGCGACATTGACGACCAGTGGCCACTGTGGGATATCGGCCCAGTCCAATTCCGATTTGTTCGCCAGGCGGGAATTAACCGAACACACCGCCACCCGCGACTCGTTGAACAGGTGCACCACGCGCACGGCGGCCGAGGTGTCGTGTCCACGCACTACCGCGACGTCGATTTTTCCCTGTCGCACGGCGTCCAGTGCATCGTCGGTACGGACCAGCGTGACCGTGATGCCGGTGGCCTGCTCGAAGCGAACGACAGTCTGCTGGGCCCATGGATCGGGCAGTAACCAGCTGAACCCCAGGCGGATGCTGGCTTGCTGTCGAACAGCGCCGATACCGCGTTCCAGCTCGGCGAGGATCCGTTCGACGTAGTCGATGAAGGCCCGCCCGGCGGCAGTCACTTCAACGTGTCGCGAACTGCGATCGAGCAGTGTCGCTCCCAGCGCGTCTTCCAATTGCTGAATCGTGCGCGTCAACGCGGGCTGCGTGATCACCAGTTCGCCGGCGGCCTGGGTGAACGACTTGAGCCGAGCCACGGCTTCGAACGCGCGGAGGTGCCGCAGCTCCACTCGGCTGCTATCCAGCGCGCTCATGCCTGACAAGCATAGATGCTCTACAGCAGGCATTTCACAGCGCCTGCTGCCGCGTCTAACGTCGGTGGCATGAGGGGCGCACCCCGCGTCCTGGAAGCAGCGGGAGACCAGAAAATCAGGAGAAAAAATGCCACTGTTGTATGTCGACATTATCGACGGCCGCACGCCGGCCGAGATTCACGAATTGCTGGACGCAATCCATGAGGCCGTGGTCGAAGCCTTTCAGGTCCCGCAACGCGACCGCTACCAGGTGGTGAACACCCATCCGGCCCACGAGATCGTCACCTGGGACACCGGTCTCGGCATCGACCGGTCAGCTCGGCAGGTCGTCTTGCACGTAGTGAGCAGGCGACGACCGCGCGGATTCAAAGAACGGTTTTACAAGCTGCTGGCATCTCATCTCGCCGAGCGGTGCGGGCTCGACCCGGCGGATCTGATCGTCTCGATCACCGAAAACGACGACGAGGACTGGTCATTCGGCTACGGACGGGCGCAGTTCCTCACCGGAGAGCTCAAGTGAGTGCCGCCATGCCATTGACTACTCGTCTTACCGAGTTCTTCGGGATCGAATACCCGATTCTGGCCGCACCGATGGCGATGATTTCGGGCGGCCGGCTCGCCGCAGCCGCGACATCGGGCGGCGGGCTGGGCCTCATCGGCGGCGGCTACGGCGACTCGGACTGGCTAGAGCGCGAATTCGACCTGGCCGAGGGGACGAGGGTTGGGTGCGGTTTCATCACCTGGAGCCTGGCCCGCAAGCCCGAGCTGTTGGATCAGACGCTGGAGCGGCAACCGGCGACGATCATGCTGTCGTTCGGTGATCTGCAACCGTTCGCCGACCGCGTCCACGCCGCCGGCATTCCGCTCATCGCACAGGTGCAGACGCTCGACCAGGCGCGTCAGGCCCTGGATGCCGGCGCGAAAATCCTGGTGGCCCAGGGCGGCGAGGCGGGTGGGCATGGCATGACCGTGCGCTCGACGTTCACGCTGGTGCCCGACGTCGTCGACCTGGCGGCGCAACGTTCACCCGAAACGCTGGTGCTGGCCGCCGGCGGTGTCGCCGACGGGCGTGGGCTCGCGGCGGCGCTCACGCTCGGTGCCGATGGCGCGCTCGTCGGCACCAGGTTTTGGGCCTCGTCTGAGGCGCTGGTGTCGCCGCGGGCGCAGGAGCGAGCCCTTCGGGCCGGCGGCGACAACACCTACCGCACGCGGGTCTATGACGTTGTGCGGCAGCTGGATTGGCCGCTCCAATACAACGAGCGGACGTTGAGCAACCCCTTCTGCGACGGCTGGCATGGCAACGAGGCGCAACTTTCGGCGTCGTTGCCCGAAGCGATCGAGACTTTCGAAAAGGGTGTCGCTGCAGAGGACTTCGACATCGCCGCCATGTTCGTCGGCGAGGCGATCGGACGCATCAATGACGTTCGCCCGGCGGCTGATATCGTCGTCGATATGGCGGCTGACGCCTATCGAATCCTGAACGGAGAAAACAGGTTTAGCCCTCGATCAGTACAGGGGTGACCATGCAGAAGTCCGAAGCAAGCGGCTCTCCCACTGATCGCGATACTTCAGCGCGTCGAACATGTAGGTGCCGGGTCCGCGGTGCTCGGGTGGGATGTCCGTCGTCAGCAGATGCTTGAGGGCGGCGTAGTCGTTGGTCGCGTCAATCTTCTGCCACAGCATCGCCTCTCGGCGTTTGTAGCTCCCGTGCGCCACCTGGAAGCAGGCTTGGATTTCGAGCACTCGTCTCCCGGGCGGCGCCTTGGAAAGCACGCGGTAGTAGATCTCATCCCACGAGCGGATGTAGTCGTCCAGCGGGGCGTAGGGCCATCCGGTGTCTTCCATGAACAAACTCGGTGGATGCGTTGCACCGTCGGTGGGCACGGTCATCAGGTCCACCTCTTGTAGCGGCGACCATTCGACCGGCAGCAGGATCTTGCCGGTGACTTCGTGGCGCAGGTTGTCCAATTCGCGCATCCACGGCGCCAGATCGCCTCGTTGCACCCGGCGGGCCAGGCTCTCCCACGCTGCGCCGTCGGCGATCCCGGTGACGGTGACGACGTTGTACGCCACTCCCGAGCCGTGAGCATGGTTGGTGTACCAGAGCAATCGAGCGTTCTCCTCCTGCGCCAAGGCGGGCATCCAGCCTTCGCGGTAGGCGGCCTCGAAGTCGTCCTCGCGGGCGCCGACGACTCGATGGGTTTCGTGAAGGAACAGCACGGCGAGTCCTTTCGGTCACTCAGGCGTTGTCGGCGATCAACACGGCGAGCTGCCGGCGGTTGACTTTGCCGGTCGCGCTGTACGGGATGCCGTCGACGATCATCAGTCGCTCAGGCAGTTTGAAATAAGCGATGCGGTCACGACAATGCGTTCGGAGCTCTTCGAGCGTCACGGGCTCGTCAGCCACCACCGCCGCGCCCACCCGCTGACCCATCTCCTCGTCGGTAATGCCCGCGACCGCGACGTCGCTCACCGCCGGATGGGTACGCAGTGCTTCCTCGACCTCGATCGGGCCGAACTTCTCTCCCCCGCGGTTGATCGTGTCGCTGAGCCGGCCGCTGGGGTAGATGTACCCGTCGGCATCCCGACGTGCGAGGTCACCGGTGTGCAACCAGCCTTCGGTGACGTTTTGGATGGTGTTCACCCACAACTCGCCGACAACTCCCGCCTCGACGTCGGTGCCCGTGTCGGGGTCGACCACGCGCACTTCAACCCCGGGCAGCGGCTTCCCGACCGAGCCCACCCGGTTGGGATCGCGGTGATCCTCCGGCAACAACGTGGTGTAGGCGCCGAGCGTTTCCGTCTGGCCAAACACGTTGGCAAACGCGACATGCGGCAGCGCGGTCATGGCCCGGCGCACCAATGCGACGGGCGCGGCCGCGGCTCCGTAGGCGATGGCGATCAGCGAGTTCAGGTCGGCGCTCGCGAAGTCGCGATGGTCGAGGATCCGCTGGAGCATGGTCGGCACCAGGAATGCGGTTTGTACCCGGTGCTCCTGCACCAGCCGCAACCACTCTGCGGCGTCGAACCGCTCCTGCACGACCGAGGTGTTGCCCGAGTACAGGCTGCCGAGGATGCCCAGGGAGCCGCCAACGTGGAAGAACGGAACACACATCATCGCCACGGTGGGTGTTGTGTCCGGGCGGAACGGTTGCGCCATTCCGCGGATCCGCGCGCTCAGTTGCCCGCTCGTGATACCGACCGCCTTCGGGAGCCCGGTGGTACCGCTGGTGAACAGGACCAGCCCGGCGCGGTCGTCGATCTCCTCCGGTGTCTTCTCCGCGGGAATCGGGCTGTCGCTCAACAGATCAGCGGTTGTCAACACCGTGCTCGCGCCCGCGGTACGGAGGCGGTCGACGTGATCTTCTCCCGCGATCGCGACGTCGGCACATCCCGCATTCTGGATCAGGCGCCGCAGCTCTGCTGGTGTGAGCGCGGGGTTCATCAGCGCTGCCGCGGCACCGATGCGCGCTGCGCCGAAAACCGATGCAATGGAAAGCACGCTGCCGCCATCGACGACGGCGACGCGGGTTCCGGCTGCCACACCGTTGGCGGCCAGACCGGCGGCGCACCGTTCCACGGCCGCCGCCAGCTGGCCGTAGCCGACGACGCGCTTGCCGATGATGAGCGCGACGCGGTCGGGATCGCCGGTAGCGGCGGCGTCGATGATCATGCCGATGCTCATCCGCGGCTCAATACAGGGGTGACCACGAAGAGGTCCGAAGCAGCCGGCTGGTCCATTGGTCGCGCAGGTCCAGTGCGTCGTACATCCAGGTTCCCGGTGCGCGGTAGTCCGGTGGGATCTCGGTCCGAAGGAGGTTGAGCAGCGCTTCCGGCTGGCGGATGCGCTGCATCAGTACCACTTCTCGGCGCAGGTGACTGCCCAACACCGGCTGGAACGCAGCCTGGATGGTCAACATCGACGCCGGCCGGTCGAGGCCTTTGGCGTACACCTCACCGCAGCGGTCGATGTATTCGACGAACTTGTCCTCGTAAGGCCACATGGTGTCCTCCATGTAGAGGGTCAGCTCGTGTTCGCGTCCATCGACGGGCACTTCGTCGAATGCGATGTCCTGAAGTGGCGACCACGGAAGCGCAACGAGGAGCTTGGCGTCGACGTCGTGGCGGAGCTCGTCGAGCTCGCGCATCCATTGCCGCAGAGCGCCTTTCTGAATCCGTGTGGCCAGGCGTTCCCATGCTGCTCCGTCGCGAACGGCGGTCACGGTGATGACGGTGTAGGCGGGTCCGCTGCCGTGGGCTTGGTTGGCGTACCAGAGCAACCGGGCTTCGTCACCGGCACCGAGCATGGCCATCCAGCCGTCTCGGAATGCGCCCTCGAACTCATCCTCGCCGCGTCCCCGCACCTTGTGCACCTCGTGCATGAACAGCATGCCGCGAGACCTCCTGTGCGAGCGCTGCGCCGCGCTTTCGCTCAGACGGACGGTAACCTCCGGCGTCTCGTCCTGTCCACGGTCCGCGACCTGGACAGTCACGCCAGACATCTGGTTTGCTCGCATTCATGGCCAGGCTTGATGTGCCGGACGGCCCCGGTGGTGAGGCCGCGATGATTTGGACGCTGCGACCGCAACTCGGCGACATGGTCGAGCGGATGATTCGCGGCGCTTACCAGCAGAGCCTTGTGCCCCCGGACGAGCGCGAACTGGCCAGGATGCGGATCGCGCAGATCAACGACTGCGTCGCGTGCTCGGACTTCCGCGCGGATTCGGTGCTCGAGGCGGGCGTGGCACCGGAGCTGTATGAGAACGTCGCGGCCTACGCCACCTATCCCGGCTATACGGCGCGGCAACGACTGGCCATCGAGTACGCCGAGCGTTTCGCAACCGACCATGGATCGATTGACGACAAGTTCGTCGGGCGGCTTCGCGAATTGTTCACCGACCCGGAAGTCCTCGATCTGACGTTGTGTTTGGCGGTGTTCCTCGGCCTGGGCCGTTCGTTGACCGTGCTCGGCGTCGATCAGTCGTGCGCGATCGACCTTTGAGCACAGCGGGAAGGCGAGGTTGGACGGGATGGATAAGGCCACCGTCGATGAATTGCTGAGCACTACCCGGTCGGTGCGCAAACGTCTCGACCTGACCCGGCCGGTGGGTCGGGAGGTGATCCTCGAGTGCATACAACTAGCGATGCAGGCGCCGACGGCAAGCAACACGCAGGATTGGCGATGGCTGGTGATCACCGACGCCGACAAGCGCGCGGCGATCGCGGAGATCTACAGCAGCATCGGCGCTGAGTATCTTGCACTGGCCGCCAAGGACACGTCCGATCCGCAAACCCAGCGGGTGTACGCCAGCGCTTTCAGCCTCACCGACACACTCGGCCAAGTTCCCGTGCATGTCATCCCCTGCCTGGAGAACCGCATCGATAACTCCAACGTGTTGACCGCCGCGTCGGCTTGGGCGTCGATCATCCCGGCCGGCTGGAGTTTCTTGCTCGCCCTTCGCTCCCGCGGTCTCGGATCAGTGTGGACGACAATGCATTTGGCCAAGGAGCGGGAGGTCGCGGAACTGCTGGGCATCCCGGACACGGTCACCCAGGCCGCGCTGTTCCCAGTGGCCTACACGATTGGCACGGATTTCCGGCCAGCCGTCCGGCCGCCCGCGGAGAGCATCACTCACTGGGACAGCTGGGGTGAAGGCTGATGCAGTCCTACACCGTGCGATTCCACATCGACGCACCCCCGAAAAAGGTATGGCGGGTGCTGCATCCACCGGTGCCGCCGAACGCACCCAAGCCGCGCGTGCTCGAGTGGCCGACCGGCAGCATGGAGATCCTCAATGAAGGCGACGAAGCCGGCGAGGGTCTGGTCCGCACCTGTGTCTTTCCGGTGCCTAAATACCTGCTGTCGGGCGGCAAGGGGCGTTCGTGGGAGACCGTCACCGAGGCGAAGATCAACCAGCTCTCGCGTTATGTGGCGATCGGCAAGCCGCTGTGGTCGCGCGCCGAGGGATACCACGAACTGGAAGAGCAAGCCGACGGCACCACCGTGCTGACCTTCCACGAGACCTATCACGCCTTCAACCCCGTGCTGCGATTCCTCCTCGAACGTCCGGTGCACGCGAAGATTTCTCGGGACAACCTCGAGATCTACGAGCACGCGCTGAGCTATGCGGGGTCGGTCAGACGACTGGCCTAGGGGCTACCGACCGGTAACTGAAAAATGTTTCTTAGCAAAGTATTAAAGGCTGGACCGAGTGACCTTAGAGTAGCCAATTAGCGTCTCAAACAGGTTGAGGTGATTCCTCGACTCGATATTGCAGCAACAGCTTTTGAGAACTGGGGGGACGCTCATGACCGATTCGTTTGATAAGGCGGGTGCTTGCGTGGCACCGCGTCACGCCCATCTTCCTTTTGACTGCAATGGTGCTGCGGTACGAGCCCAATGCCGCAGCCTGGGAACCGTCGTAACGATCACCGGCGTAGTCGACGCGACGAATGTCGACCAGGTCAGCGAGTACTCCAAGCGATTCATCCTGCCGGACAAGCTTTTTGTCCTTGACTTGTCGGGTCTGGATTGCTTCGCAGCACAAGCCCTTCGACTTCTCTACCGTGTCGATGACGTGTGCGATGCCGGCGAGCTGGACTGGGCCGTTGTTCCCAGCCAAGCGGTGAACACGGCGCTGCTGATCACCCCTGAGGAATCGAGCTTCCCCATCTTTGGGTCGGTTCACGAGGCGCTGCACTACTTCGCCGACGCCAACACCGCGCGCCGCCGGATGCTGCTGCCGCTGCTCACCAAGACCGCCTAGCAGCGCAATCAGGCTCCGGCGTGGGCCGGGCAAACCCCGTATGCTGCTATTCGTGAGGTCGAAGTCAACCGCTGTCGCGGCCGCGGCGCTCATCGCGCTGAGCTGGGGTGCGACCGGCGGCCTTGCCAGTGCCGATCCTCCTGCGCCGCCGCCCGGACCGGCCCCCGGGCCGCCGCCCGGACCGCCGGGGCCGGGGCCCAAGACAGCCATCGATCACGACGGCACATTCGCGGTGGGAACCGATATCGTGCCGGGCACCTACACCTCCGCCGGACCGGTCGGTAACGGCACCTGTTACTGGAAGCGCATCGGCACCGGCGACGACGGCAAGCAGCTCGTCGACAATGCGATGAGCAAAAAGCCGCAGGTGGTGCGGATCGACCCGACCGACAAGGCGTTCAAAACCGACGGCTGCCAGCCGTGGCAGAAGAACGACGCGGCGGTCCCCGACCCGGGCAAAACGCCGGAGCAGGCCGGCCTCCCGTTGAATATCCTCGGCTCTCTGCTGGGAGGCGGAGCGCCGCCACCACCACCAGCACCGGTACCGCCACCGAAGCCGTGATGGCTTAGCGGTAGGGCAGCCTGGAGGGTATGGAGACCGTCGAGTACGCCGCCGGCCGGTTGGCGGACATTTTCGGCAACCCGTCTCAGCGAACCGTTCTGTTGTGGCATGGCCAGCAGCCCGACGCGCGCGCCACCGTCCGGCCACTCGCCGAGATGCTTGCCGGCCATGGCCTAGGCGTCGTGGTCCCCGACTGGAACTCATACGGCGACGACGGTGGGCGCAGCGACCTGCTGAGGTCTGTGCATTTCGCCCGCGACCGCGTCGACGACCCCGACGGCTTGGTGCTCGTCGGTTGGTCGATGGGAGGCGTAGCGGCTGCCGGGCTGACGGTCCAGGCACCGGGGCTTGGAATCGATTTCGCGCACACCGTCTGTCTCGCCGGGGCGTTCATGGTCACCAACCCGATCTTCGATCGGGTTCCGGCCACCCAGCTCGACCACATTACGCGCCGCCGCCCTTTCATGTTGCTGCACGGGCTAGCCGACAACGTCATTCCGGTCGCGGCGACCCGGGACTTCGCCTCGGCCCTGCGACGCAGCGAATGGCCGGTGGAAGTGGTCGAGTTACCCGCCGATCACGGATCGATCGCCGGCGCCCGCTACGACGCCGCCGCCCACTGCTACTCGGCCGCCGACGACCCCGAGACGCTGGCGGTCGCAGCCGAGGTGGCGGCCCACATCGCCGCCGCGCCCGGCGGCGCAGCGATTCCTTAGCGGACCAGCCAGTCGCGTAGCTTCGCATAGACCAGCGGATGGTTCAGCAAGTCGAGGTGGTTCAACCCCGTCAGCGTCAATCCGTGCTCTTCCTCAAAGGGAATGCGCCGCGATTTACTGCGCTGCATACGGCCTCCTTACGGGCCCGGGTGAACGACCGTCAAAACGGTCCACTATTGCCTGCCAACGCGCCGTGCAGCGCTGAGCTGCCGGTTTGTCCGTTGAGTATACAAGCGTTTACTGTAGATGCTGGCTACCCGAGATGATTAGGAGCGGTGATGGACACCACCTTTTCGATGGAGTTATCGGAGGAAGTGGTGCACGTTCGTGATTGGGTGCACGAGTTCGCCGATACGGTGATCCGGCCGGCGGCCGCCGAGTGGGACGAGCGGGAAGAAACGCCGTGGCCGATCATCCAAGAGGCCGCCAAGGTCGGGCTGTATACCCCCGACCTGTTCGCCCAGATGGCGGGCGAATCCAGCGGTCTGGGCATGCCCACGGTGTTCGAGGAAATGTTCTGGGGTGACGCCGGAATTGCGTTGTCGATCATGGCAACCGGGCTTGCCGCGGCCGCCCTCGCCGCTAACGGGACCCCGCAGCAGATCGGCGAGTGGCTGCCGCAAATGTTCGGCAGCCCGGGCGACCCGAAGCTGGCCGCGTTCTGCTCGTCGGAGCCCGGCGCCGGCTCTGATGTCGGAGCCGTCCGCACCAGGGCGAAGTATGACGAAGCCGCCGACCAGTGGGTGCTCAACGGCACTAAGACGTGGGCTACCAACGGCGGAATCGCCAATGTCCATGTGGTGGTTGCCTCGGTGGAGCCCGAGCTGGGCACCCGGGGCCAGGCGACGTTCATCGTCCCGCCCGACACAAAGGGCCTCTCGCAGGGCCAGAAATTCAAAAAGCACGGTATCCGGGCATCCCACACGGCTGAGGTCGTTCTCGACGATGTCCGCATCCCCGGCGAGCTGATCCTCGGCGGCAGAGAGCGTTTCGAGCGCCGGATCGCCAAAATCAAAGAAGGACATCGCACCTCGAGCCAAGCGGCGATGATGACATTCGAGCGCACCCGTCCCATCGTGGGTGCGATGGCGCTGGGCATCGCGCGCGCCGCCTACGAGTACGCGCTGGAATACTCCGGCCACCGCGAACAGTTCGGCCGCAAAATCGCCGAATTTCAGGCCATCGCGTTCAAGCTGGCCGACATGAAAAGCCGCATCGACGCGTCGCGAATGCTGGTCTGGCGGGCCAGCTGGATGCAGCGAAACGACAAACCGTTCAGCTCAGCAGAGGGCTCGATGGCCAAGTTGTTCGCCAGTGAGACCGCGGTGTACGTCACCGATGAAGCGATCCAAATCCTCGGCGGCAACGGCTACACCCGCGACTATCCGGTCGAGCGGATGCACCGCGATGCCAAGATTTTCACCATCTTTGAAGGCACCAGCGAAATTCAGCGACTCGTCATCGCCAGAGCGCTGACGGGACTTCCTATTCGGTGACTGCGAGCCAGTCGGTGAGTTAGTGGGCTGCGGCGTTGGCTTCTTCGCCGGTGCCGTTCACCACCAGTGCTTCCTCCCAGCCGTTGACATGCTCGTCGACGTGCGGCTGCGAATACTCGGCGTCCTCAAGTCCCGCGACCGTGCGGATCGCCGCAATCAGCTGTTGGATCAGCGGCGTCTCCTCGTCGGTCGGAGTGCCCCCGGCTTCGAGCTCGTCCGGCAGATCGGGTGAAAGTCCCATCCCGTAGGCCGCCTCCTGCGCCGTCAACTTGGCGTGGATGCGTGCGTTGTAGAGCTGTTGGCCGAGGGCTGATCCGGGGGCGTCCGCGGCACGCTCCATCAGATCGTCGTAGCGTCGGCGGACATCGCTGAGCGCCATCATCACCGTGGGGCTCGGCCTGCTGTGGCTAGCCGCCTCCGTCAGCGCCGCGCGCAGTTTCCGCATGCCGGTAAGGACCACTTCGGCGCGTTTCTGAAACTTCTTGTCCTCAGGGAAAGGCAAAGAATCGATGGCGGCCCGGTACATGTGCATCGCCGCTTCGGCGAGATTCACAATGGTTTGCGCTTCACCCTCATGTGGATCGAATTCGGCCATGGTCCCTCAGTTCGTGGATGGTGTTCAGCTTAGGTCGACCGCCTTCGTCCACTTCCGTCCCGACAGCTGCACGAAAGAGGGTATCGGCAAAGGCGTCGATCGCATCAGGATACTGCGCGTGCGTTCAACTGGCAGTCCGGGCTATGCGAGTGCTAACCCCGGTGCCACGCGATGGCCAGAGCACTACCGAGGTGATTTACTATCATTGCAAAGATAGCGACTGCGAATCTCGAAGGACGCGGTGAGCATCGACTTCGTGCGGGACGGCCGCATCGTGACGATCACGATCAACCGGCCCGAGACGCGTAATTCGCTGGACATGACGCACTTCCGCGACCTGGCTCACGCCTGGGCCGCCTTTCGCGACGACGCCGATGCCTGGGTTGCCGTTATCACCGGTGTTGGCCGCGACTTTTGCACCGGAGCCGATCTGAAGAAGTTCATTCCGGAGTTGACCGGCGACTTACCGCAGCCCGCCGGATGGAACAAGACCGACGCCATTCACGCTGTCCTGCACCAGTTTCCGATCTACAAGCCGATCGTCGCAGCCGTCAACGGTGTGTGTGTCGCAGGCGGATTCGAGATGCTGACCTCCACCGACATCCGCATCGCCGCGCCCGAAGCGCGATTCGCCGTGATGGAGCCGAAACGCGGATTGTTCGCGGGCGGCGGCAGCACCGTGCGGCTGCCTCGCCAGATGCCCTACCCGTTTGCGATGGAATTGCTGTTGACAGCGGACATGGTGGACGCCGAGCGCGCGCTTGCCATGGGTCTGATCAACCGTGTGGTGTCGGCCGACCAGTTGATGAACACCGCCTATGAGTACGCCGAGCGCATCGCGGCCAACGCGCCGCTTGCCGTGTCGGCGACGAAGCAGTCAGCTGTCGAGGGCCTGGCGCTTGATCTGCAATCTGCGTATGCCAACGAAACTCGGCACAGCGACCGCATTTTCGCGACCGAGGACGCTAAAGAAGGCCCGCGTGCCTTCGCCGAAAAACGACCTCCGAAATGGCAGGCGCGCTGATCGGCCTCAGTTGAGGCCGTAGAAGCGCTGCGCATTCAACCCGCCGATTTTCGCGCGGGCTGCTTCGCTGATGTCCGGGCGCGTGCGCAGGTGCTTGGTGCTCTCGGGCCATTCGCCGTCCCAGTGCGGGTAGTCGCTGGCGAACATGATGAAGTCGTCGCCAAGGACATCGATGACGCCGGGCAGGATCGGCTCCTCCGGCTCGCAGGTCACGAAGATGTTGCCGGCACGCACGTACTCCTGCGGATCGCGTTGCCAGCCACGCTCGATCCAGTCGCCGCGTTTTTCGAAGTGCTCGTGCAGGCGGTCGATGAAGAACGGCACCCAGCCGACGCCCGCCTCGAGGAAGGCCACGCGCAATCTGGGATGCCGATCGAAAACACCGCCGGAGACCATCGCGGTCATCGCCGTCATCTGGTCGAACGGAAAGCTGATGCAGTGCACCTGGATGTAGTTGGTGAAGCGGTCGACGCCGATCTTCGGCAGATGGATGCCGGGCGCGCCATGAATGCCGAGCGGCATGTCGAGTTCTACCGCCGCGGCGTAAAACGGATCGAGGTCAGGGTGGTCGAGGTTGCGCGTTTTCAGCGCGGGCGGGACGAGGGTGGCCACCAGCCCGAGATCTTTGGCCTCCCGCATCACGTCGATCGCCGCGCGCCCATGCTCGATCGGGGTCACCGCGACGCCGCGCAACCTGCCGCCCGCCGGCGCGCAGAAATCCGCGATCCACTGGTTGTAGAGGCGGGCGAACCCGGCGGCGACCTCCGGATCCTCGATGCTGGGCGCGCAAAGGCCGAGGCTGGGATACAGCACCATGGTGTTGATCTGGTCGCGATCGGCGTCGCCGAGCACGCCTTCGACCGACCTGCAGTTGATGTCCGACGTTTTACTGATTCCGTGCTCGGGCGGGCAACCGGCGCCCGGGCCGGTGTCTTCCGGATACTTGCGACCCTCGATCACCAGCCTCGGCTTCCGGTCGGGACTGGCCTTGACGTGGTCCGGCCAGCGCTTCATGGCCTCGATCGCCAGCGACGGGTTCTCGGCGACGTGTCCGTCGGCGTCGATGATCTGCATGCGTCACTCCTACCGCTGCCTGGTGCGCTCTATGTAACACTGCGGTCATGGTTATCGCTATTGCTCGTCCCAAGCTGGAAGGCAACATCGCGGTCGGTGACGACCGTCAGCTGGGGTTCGCCGAGTTCGGCGACCCGCAGGGACGCGCCATCTTCTGGCTGCACGGCACCCCGGGCGCGCGGCGGCAGATCCCGACCGAAGCCCGGGTCTACGCCGAGGAGAACCACATCCGCCTGATCGGGGTTGACCGACCCGGCATCGGCGCATCCACGCCCTACCAGTACGACACCGTCGCCGCATTCGCTGATGACCTGCGCACCATGGCGGACACCCTCGGCATCGACAAGATGGCCGTCATCGGCCTGTCCGGCGGCGGGCCGTACACCCTCGGCTGCGCGGCGGCCATGCCCGATCGCGTCGTGGCGGTCGGGGTGCTCGGTGGCGTCGCCCCCACCGTCGGCGCGGACGCCGTCGGGGGCGGCGTGATGGCATTCGGTTCGCAGGTGGCACCGCTGCTGCAAGTGGCGGGATTTCCGATCCGGTGGGCGGCGGTCGGTCTGATCCGGCTGATCCGCCCGGTTGCCACCACCGCGCTTTATGCGTATGCCCGGGTGTCGCCCGAGGCCGATCGCCGTCTGCTGGTGCGACCGGAATTCCAGGCGATGTTCCTCGACGATCTGCTCAACGGCAGCCGCAAGCAGTTGGCGGCGCCGTTCGCCGACGTCATCGTCTTCGCCCGGGACTGGGGGTTTCGGCTCGAGCAGGTGAAGATCCCGGTCCGGTGGTGGCACGGCGACCGCGACCACATCGTCCCGTTCGCCCATGGGCAGCACGTGGTCGACCGGCTGCCCGACGCGGAGTTGTTTCGCCTGCCCGGTGAGAGTCACCTGGCCGGGCTGGGTCGCGCCGAGGAGATTCTGCACTCCATGGTCGAGCTTTGGGACAGCATCGAGAAGAGCTGATTTCCTCCCGAGCACCCACGCCGCAGCCGACGGTGTGATACATGGTGCGGGTGCCCGGAAAACTGCCGCTGACCAACGATCAGCGCAACTCGTTCATTGCCGCGCTGCTGGGTTGGACGATGGACGCATTCGACTACTTCCTCGTCGTGTTGGTCTATGCCGATATCGCGAAGACTTTCCACCACAGCAGAACCGCGGTCGCGTTCCTGACCACCGCCACACTTTTGATGCGGCCGGTAGGCGCGTTGCTGTTCGGGCTGTGGGCCGACCGGGTGGGCCGACGGCTGCCCCTGATGGTGGACGTGGCGTTCTATTCGGTGGTCGGTTTCCTGTGTGCGTTCGCACCGAATTTCACTGTGCTGGTCATCCTGCGGCTGCTTTACGGCATCGGGATGGGCGGTGAGTGGGGTCTGGGCGCTGCGCTGGCGATGGAGAAGGTTCCGGCCGAGCGACGCGGCTTCTTCTCCGGCCTGCTGCAGGAGGGCTACGCCTTCGGCTATCTACTCGCGACATTGGCGTCGTTGTTGGTGATGGACCGGCTCGGGTTGTCGTGGCGCTGGCTGTTCGCGCTGAGCATCATCCCCGCGCTGGTCAGTCTGATCATCCGGTACCGGGTGAAGGAGTCCGAGGTGTGGGAGGCCGAACACCACCGAATGCGGTTGACCCAGACCAGAATCCGCGATGTGCTGCGCGACGCCGCCATCGTCCGTCGGTTCATCTATCTGGTGCTGTTGATGGCCGCCTTCAACTGGATGAGCCACGGCACCCAGGACGTGTATCCGACCTTTCTGTCAACCACGCACAACGGCGGCGCTGCGCTGTCCAGCACCACCGCCAAGTGGATCGTGGTGGCCTACAACATCGGCGCCATTATCGGCGGGCTGACGTTCGGCACACTGTCCCAACGATTCGGCCGCAGGTACACGATCGTGTTCTGTGCGTTGTTGGGGCTGCCGATCGTGCCGCTGTTCGCCTACTCGCACAGCGCGGCGATGCTGTGCCTCGGCTCGTTTCTGATGCAACTCGTCGTGCAGGGTGCGTGGGGTGTCATCCCGGCACACCTGACGGAGATGTCGCCGGACGCCATCCGGGGCTTCTACCCCGGGGTCACCTACCAGCTGGGAAATGTGCTGGCGGCATTCAACTTGCCCATTCAAGAGCGGCTGGCCGCCACCCACGGCTATCCCTTCGCGTTGGCCGCGACGATTGTGCCGGTATTGCTCGTCGTCGCACTATTGACGGCGATCGGCAAGGACGCCACCGGAATCCGCTTCGGCACCAAGCAAAGCAGCGTCGTCGCGTTCACTGACGAAGACCGTGGCCGATGGGTCCTCCGCTGAGGCGCTTGGGCCGAATCGGTCATGTTAGCGGCGTCGCGTCGAGCGCCCGGTGCAGCAGGTGCATCGCGACCGTCGTCGACCGCTCCCGAATGTCGGCGCGGTTGCCGGGCAGTTGAAGTGTTCGAGTCGATGCGCCCCCGTCAGCCAACATCACGGTGATGCAGACCGTTCCCACCGGTTTGTCCTCGGTTCCGCCGCCGGGACCGGCGATTCCGGTGATGGCCACCGCGGTGTCGGCCGCAAAGCGCCGCAGCGCACCTGCGGCCATCGCCTGCGCGACCGGCTCGGACACTGCGCCGTTTGCCTGGATCAGCGCCGGATCCACGCCGAGCAATTCGGTTTTCGCGTCGTTGGCATAGGCCACCAGTCCGCCGGCGACGTAGGCCGACGAACCCGACCGCTCGGTGAGCCGTGCCGCCAGCAGCCCGCCGGTGCAGGACTCGGCCGTCGCGATCCGGCGATCGGTCAGCAGCCGCGCCACCAGATCATCGATCTGCAAACCATCTTCGGAGAAGATGTGCTGCCCATGCTGATCGCGCAGCAATTCGACCAGGTGGCTGTACGCCTCGGCGGCATCGGGCTCGTAGCGAGTGACAATCTCGAGCTCCCCGCGCCGCAGGCAGGTGGTGATCTCCAGGTCGTCGAACCCCGCCAGGTGCTGCTCCGCGTCGCGCAGGGTCTCGGCCAGGCCGGACTCCGGCAGCCCGAACATCCGCACGGTGTCCTGGCGGTAGATCGTCCGGGCGGCGATGGCTTCCTGGACCGCGGGCAGCTGCACGGCGGTCCGCCACATCGGCTGCAATTCGCGGGGCGGACCGGGTAGCACCACGACGGTCGGCTTACCGGGGACGACGACACCGGGTGCGGTTCCCACCGGGTCCATCACCAGCGCCCCGACCGGGACCATGGCCTGCTTGCGGTTGGCGGCGCGTACCGCCTCGAAATCCCCGGCTCCCAGGCGCGCCATCAACTTCTTCAAGATCGCCGCGATCTTTGCCTCTAGTTCGGTGTCCAGCACCAATTCGCGTCCGCAGAACCGCGCCACGGTCGCGACGGTCATGTCGTCGGCGGTCGGCCCGAGACCGCCGCTGGTCACGATCAGGTCCACGCCCTCGCCGGCCAGAAAGCGCAGCTGCGCATCGATGTCCGCCGCGCGGTCGCCGCAGATGGTGATGTGCGCGAGTTCGACGCCCAACTCGAGCAGCCGGTCGGCGATCCATGGACCATTGCGGTCGGCGACCCGACCGGTCAATACCTCGGTTCCGGTGACGACAATGCCCGCGCGTGCGCTCACCGCTATGACACTAGGCGGGGAGGGGGATGGATCGATGATCGAGTTAGAGTCGCCGCTTGCTTCAGCGATCGTCGCGCTCTGCGGAAAGGTGCCGTTCCACCGACTCGGTTTTGGTTGTCATCGCATCCGTGACACCCGATCGCCAGTCGGCCTTGATCACCACGCTGACCCGCGACGCGCGAGCCGCCACGGCCTCGACCGCGCGCTGCACGACGGCCATCACTTCACCCCAATCGTCGCCTTCGATCACGGTGAACATCGAATCGGTCTTATTCGGCAACCCGGAATCCCGCACCACGCCGACCGCTTCGGCGACGATCTCACCGACGCTTTCGCCGACGCCGAGCGGTGTGACGGAGAATGCGACCAGTACGGACACAACACGACCCTACTCGCGGCGCATGGCAGCATCGGGGCCATGCGGGTTCTGGTGCAACGGGTCTCATCGGCGACGGTGTCAGTCGATCAGCACGTTGTGGGATCGATCCGGCCCGGCAGTCAGGGGCTACTGGCGTTGGTCGGGGTCACCCATGACGACGATATCGGCAAAGCCCAGCGGCTCGCCGAAAAGCTTTGGCAGCTAAGGATTCTCGATGACGAGCGGGCCGCAGCTGATATCAACGCGCCGATCATGGTGATCAGCCAGTTCACGTTGTACGCCGACACCGCCAAGGGCCGGCGGCCGTCATGGAACGCCGCCGCGCCGGGGGCCGTCGCCGAGCCGCTGATAGACGCGTTCGCGCAGGCGCTGCGGCGGCTGGGTGCCGACGTAGAAACCGGCACATTCGGCGCCCACATGCAGGTCGAGCTGATCAATGACGGCCCGGTGACCGTTCTGCTGGAGCTGTGATGGACGGGTTCTTGTTGCATATGGGACGGCTGAGCGTAGCGTGACTCGAATGCGGCGGTTGGCAGGGCCGCGCCCCGGTGTCGTGGAGCTGACGTGACGTACGCGCGCGGCGGTCACGCCGCCTTCCTCTACCGCACGCAGCGGGAGTATCTGGATTGCCTGTTGCCGTTTATCTCTGAGTCCGTGCAAGCAGAACAAGCGGTGCTGGTCGCGGTACCAGCACCGCGCCTGGCGGTGCTCACCGAGGGGTTGGGCCGGTTGGCCGAGCGTGTGGTCATGACCGACATGATCGAGGTGGGCCGCAACCCCAGCCGAATTCTGGGCGAGGTGCTCAGTAGCTTTGTCGACAAGCATGCAGATCAGCCGGTGCGCATTGTCGGCGAACCGATGTGGCCGAGTCGATCTGAGGTCGAATACCCCGCCTGCGTGCAGCATGAGGTGTTGATCAACCGGGCCTTCCTCGGCCGGGATGTCACGGTCGTCTGCCCCTATCACGTCACGCAGCTTGGTCGTGAGGTCATCGCCGACGCGCACCGCACGCATCCGGTGCTCTGGCAGGACGGCGGGTTCGAACACGACAACGCTTCGTATGCGCCGGAAGCGATGCTGGCCCGCTACAACCAACCGTTGTCGAGCGACCCCACCGCAGTCAGGTACACGGCGCGGAAACTCAGCGGTCTCGCCGGCGCACGGGCGTTCGCCGGTACGTACGCACAGTGGTTCGGCATGTCTGCGGACCAAACCGCGGATCTGCAGCTGATCGCCAGCGAGCTGGCAACCGCGAGCCTGTCACGCGCGGGCGGGACATGCCGGCTCGCGCTGTGGCGGCATGATGGCCATGTGGTCTGCGAAGCACGCGAGGACGGATGCCTCGATGATCCGCTCGCCGGGCGTCGACCCTACGGCAGCGACAGCGATCGGGGCCGCGGGCTGTATGTGGTCAACGCCGTGGCAGATCTGGTCCGCACCCACACCACTGCTGACGAGACGACGATCCACGCCTACCTTCGGCTAAAGGGACACCAGGTGGAGGTTAAGTGACCGCACCTCACGGCAAATGGGCTCGATCCGACGACGACGAGTGGGACATCGTCAGCAGCGTCGGCTACACCGCGCTGCTGGTCGCCGGATGGCGTGCGCTACATGCCATGAGTGCGCAGCCGCTGGCGCGAGACGATTATGCACAGCATTTCATCACCGCGTCGGCGGACCCGTATCTGAATAGTGTGCTGCTCAACCCGGGAACGTCTGATGGTGCGACGGCCTTCCCGCGGCTTTACGGGGTGCAGACAAGGTTCTTCGACGAATTCTTCATGTCCGCTGCTGCCCGAGGTATCCGGCAAGCGGTGATTGTGGCGGCCGGCTTGGACTCTCGAACCTACCGGCTAGATTGGCCAAGTGGGACAGCGGTATTCGAGGTAGACCAACCGAAGGTCCTCGAGTTCAAAGAGCGGGTGCTGGCTGAGCTCGCGGCCGAGCCCGCCGCACATCGCATCGAGGTGGCAGCCGACCTGCGAGACGACTGGTCAATACCGCTGCGGGCGGCGGGGTTCGACCCGCAAAGCCCCACCGCCTGGTCAGTGGAGGGGATACTGCCCTACTTGACCGGCGCCGCACAGGACACGCTGTTCACCCGTATCAGCGACCTGTCCGCGCCGGGCAGCCGACTCGCGATAGGTGCGCTGGGCTCGTCGCTCGACCACGACCGGCTCGCCGAACTGGAAGAGACCTACCCCGGCCTCAATCTGTCGGGCGAGGTGAATTTCTCGACATTGACCTACGACGACGCGGAGAAAACCAAACCCGCTGACTGGCTCGCCGACCACGGCTGGTCGGTTGAACCCGTGCGCACCAATCCCGAATTGCAGGCCGAGTACGGCCGGACCCCACCCGATGTCGACCTGCAAGTCGATCAGATCATGCACTCCGAATACATCACCGCGACTCGTTAATCCGCCGGGGCGTAGCTTGTGCCGCGACCTGCCCGCCTCCACAAGACACCGCCGGCGGCGGTGACACCCGCCTGAATCAGTTCGCGTTTCAAAATTTTGTTGGTCGGCGTTTTAGGCAGCTCGGTATTGATCCGCACGAAGCGGGGCCAGGCCTTGGCTGACAAGTCAGGTTGAGCGGCAAGGAATCTCTCGAATTCTTCCGGCGTCAGAGACTGACCGTCATTGAGAACGACGGCGGCCATCACCTGATCACCCACCTGCTCGTCGGGCACACCGTAAACGGCCACCTGGTTGATCGGGGCCAGCCGCTGCAGAATTCGCTCGATCGGTGCCGCGGCCAGGTTCTCGCCATCCACTCGCAGCCAATCCGCAGTACGACCGGCAAGGTAGATCCAGCCGTCGGCGTCCCGGTAGGCCAGATCGCCGGACCAGTACATGCCGTGGCGCATCCGCTCGTTGGTGGCAGTCGGATCGTTGTAGTAGCCGGAAAATGCGCCGCCACCCTGGGTGTTCACCAGCTCTCCGACCGCCTCGTCGAAGTTGGCCAGGGCACCGTTCTCGTCGAAAACCGCTGGGGCGCATTCGGTAACAGATTCGGCGTGGTACACCGCTACACCGGGATATCCCTTGCCGATGGACCCGGCCGGGGTGCCGTCTTCGCGAGTGACGATCACCGCAAACTCGCTCGATCCGAAACTGTCGACGACCCGGCAGCCGAATCGTCGGGCGAATTCGGTGATATCGCGATCAGTCGCCTCGTTGCCGAACGCCACGCGCAGCGTGTTGTCGGCATCGTCCGGGTGCTCCGGGGTGGCCAGCACCAACGCCAGCGGCTTGCCGACATAGTTCACGTAGCTGACGTGGTGGCGGCGGATATCGGGCAGGAACCGCGCTGGCGAGAACCGCGCCGGGACCATCGTCGCGCCGCTTCCGATGGCCACCGCCCAGCCGGCCGCCACGCCGTTGGAATGAAACAACGGCATCGACAAATAGCACACGTCGCTATCGGTGATCTCGAACTGGGCGATCAGGCTTGCGCCGCACATGATTGCGGCCACGTGGGCGAACCGGACCGCCTTCGGATCGCCGGAGGTTCCCGACGTGAAGATCATCATCAAGGTGTCGGCCGGCCCGACCTCGCGGTGCGGCACGAGCGGCGGCGCGGCCTGCACCGCATCGAGGTAGCGGCGCGACGTCACGTCGAGCACTGTGACGTCGCCCAGATCCGGGCGAGAGAGCAGCGGCGCGTGGTCGGGATCGACGAGCAGCAGTTGGCAGTCCGCGCGCCGGATGTCGGCAACTAGCCCTGCGCCGCGCCGGATGGTGTTGATGCCGCACAACACGTAGCCGCCCAACGCGGCGGCGGCCATCGAGCGCAGCATGGCCGGCGAATTGCCGAGTAACGCACCGACATGGAGCGGACGCGCGGTGTCGGCCAGCCCGATCACCACCGACGCCTCGGCCGCTGCTTCGTCGAGGTGCTCGCGCCAGGTCCAGGTCTTTTCGCCGTACGCGACTGCCGGGGTGTCGTCGTGCATGCGTGCCCGCAGTAGCTGCTGGACGGTCTCAAACATCGGTCGGCTCCGGTCGATACCGCAGCAGGGTGACCCCGGTATCGGGGATGTCGCAGAACACCGGGCTCACCCGCATGCCGACCCGGACATCAGAGGGATGCACGTCCACTAGCTCGGTGCTGAATCGTGGTCCGGCGTCCCACTGGACCACCGCCAGGATCTGAGGTACCGCATCCGCCCACGGCGGACCGGTCGGTCGCTGTGCCACCGTGAAGGTGTAAACCGAACCGGCGCCGTCGATTTCACGCCATTCCAGGTCGTCGGCCAGCGTGCCCGGAGCCAGGGTGCGCGGGTAGAACACGTACCGTCCCAGCGACGGCGAATACTGCACCAGGATCCGATGTTCGGCGAGCCCCTGCCAGAACGGTTTCGAGACCGGTGTGGCCTCGGGAAGTGGTCGCGGCTCGGTCATCGTCAGTCACCGCCCAGGACCAGCGCGACCTGCTCACTCATGATGCCGCCCGTGCCGCTGACGAACGCCCGGTGGCAGTCGGTTACCTGAGCCTGGTCGGCTCGGCCCATCACCTGACGCGCCGCGTCGACGACGTGATGCATGCCGCCGGCCATACCCGCCTGCCCGAACGAGAGTTGCCCGCCCGCCGTGTTGAGCGGGAAGTCGCCGGCGAAAGTCAGGTCGCGCTGGTTAACCCAGGTCATACCTTCGCCTTTGCCGCAAAACCCCGCATTCTCCAGAGTCATCAGCACGGTGATGGTGTAGCAGTCGTAGAGCGACGCAACATCGACAGCGGACGGGGTGAGCCCCGCCATCGCGAAGGCTTTCTCGGCGGCACGGGATATCGGCGTCGTCATCAGGTCCTCGGCGTAGGTCGCCGTCTTGAACGCGATGTGCTCGCCGAATCCCTTGACCCACACCGGTCTATGCCGCGCCCGGCGCGCCACGTCTTTGTTGGCGACGAGCACACCGGCACCGCCCTGGACCCGCATCACCGTCTCGAGCATGTGGATCGGATCGGCGATCATCGGGCTGGTCAGCACGTCATCGACGGCGATCGGCTTACCGTGGAAGACCGCACCCGGATGTGCGCAGGCATTGGTGCGCTGGTCCACCGCGATCTTCGCCAGAGCTGTTGCGTCGTAACCGAAAACAGCTGCATAACGCTGAGCGATTTGCGCGTACGGGGCGTTCTGGCCGACGTTGCCGTAGGGGATCTCGAACTCGGCCTGCGGCGATCCGTACTTGTTGCTCGACGCACCGTGCCAGCCCGGCGGTGACGACGGTCGGCGCGCGGACGTCGGCAACACCGCGGACCCCGGGACGACGGCCAGCACTGCATCGCAAAGTCCGAGTTCGACGGCGACCGCGGCCCGCCACACCATCCCGGCGGAAGTGGCGCCACCCAGGTCGACGCGTTCCCCGAAATCGACTGGCATGCCAAGGTATTCAGACAACGTGGCCGGGACGAACATGTCGGATTCCGCGACGCCGTGGCAGATCAGGCCGTTGACCACCGTGGCATCGACACCGGCGTCCTCGACGACCATCTTGGCCAGCAGCGCGTATTGGTCCAAGGTGAACGAGGGTGGTCGGGTCTGTTTGCGCTCGGCGGGCAGCTCGGCGATACCGATGATGGCGGCCTCGCCGCGCAGCCCCGTCACGATGAATCTCCGCGCAATGGCAGCGCGACCGTGGCCGTCCCCGGCATGAGCATCGTGTCACCCCGTCGCCCGGCGATGTCCAGATCGACCAGCCCGGTGTTGTCAGCCAACCGCTTTCCGGTCACCACCCCACCGAAGGTCAACTCTTCGCCGGCGAACGCTATCGCCCGGTTTTGGACGGCGTACTCGACCAGCCGGCCGCCGCCGCCCATCCAGTCGGTGATCGCGCGGGAAAGCAACGCGGCCTGCAGTGGGCCCTGCACGATGACATTCTCATAACCCTCAACGTTGCGTGCCCAGTCCTTGTCGTAGTGGATGCGGTGAGCGTTGTACGTAGCGGCGCTGAAGAAAAACAGCTGCCGCTCGTCGACCGTCACCGCGAGCGTCGGCAACGAGTCGCCGGTCTGGACGTCCTCATAGAAAACCTGTACCGGTTCTGCTCCGGAGGTCATGCCACTCCTCACGGTCGGGCGATCATCGATGTTGTTGCCTCGGCGACCAATTCACCTTGCTGATTGCGATACACCGTTCGCCAGGTGACCAGAACGAACCGGCCGGAGCGACCCTGCTTCTCGACAATCGACTGGATCGTTCGGACCATCTCGATCTCGTCGCGGTGATACGCCGGCGCAAAGAACGTGGTGCTCTCCCCGCCGGCCATGCGTCTGGGCGCACGGGGAAACGCGAGGCTGCCCGAGGCCGCTCCGGAAGAACCATCCGGGCGCAACCCGTCCAGCGCGGTGACTCCCAAGACGGCGTACTGCAAGAAGAGCGGCGGACAAATGATGTCCCGGTAGCCCTGCGCGCGAGCGTATTCGGCGTTGAACCACAACGGATTGTGGTCACCGACCGCCGCGGCCCAGCGTTGCCAGTCGCGCCGGTTGACTTCGCCCGTCGCGGTTACGGCGACGGTGCCCACGCGCGACGCCGACTCGGCGTCGATCAGACTCTGCTCGCTCAAGCCCGCTCCTCCAGCCACGTTGCGGCCACGTCCGCTCCGCCGCCCAGTGTGGACAGCACCCGGGCGCGCTCGGAGAACAAATGCAGGTCGGTCTCGATCACATAACCCATCCCGCCATGCAATTGGTGCGCGTCAAGCGTGATCGACTTCGCCGCGCTGGCCGCGTGCATTCGGGCGATAGCGGTCTCCCGAGTCCCCGTGCGGCCCTGCGCGATCCAGAACACCGCCGAGTGTGCTGCCAGCCGGGCTGCGGCCAGCGCGATATGCATATTCGCCACCAGATGCTGCGCCGCCTGAAACGACGCAATCGGGCGGCCGAATTGTTGACGTGCCACCGTGTAGTCGACGGTACGCTGCAGCACCGCCTCGCCGACACCGACCAAGTCCAGCGACAGCAATGCCACCGCGGCGTTGGCCACCCGGCGCAGGTCCTGATCGGCTACGCCCGCGCCGTCCGGCCCGGCAAGCACCGCGCGCCGATCCGCCACCTCGACGTCGTCGAAGAAGATGCGAAACGCCCGATGCCCGCCCATCAACGGCTGCGCATCGATGTGCACGCCCTCGGCCGGTAGCGCGACGACGAAGCCCAACGCCCGCTCGGCCGCGGCAGTCGTATCGGAGGCTGCTGATACGACGATGTGGTCGGCCAGGTCGGCGTCTCCGACAAAGTCGACGGTGCCGCTCAGCAGCCAGCTGCCGTCGGCTCCCGCACGCGTCCGCAGTGCCGGGGTGATCGCCGCGGCATCGTGTGCGCTCCACAAACCTGTTGTGGCGCACACCGTTCCGGCCGACAGCGAAGGCAGCCACGCGGCATGCTGGTCCGGTCCGCCCAGCAGCTGGATGGCAAGAGCCGCCTGCAGGGTGGCGTGCGCGATCGTCGGACAAAGGGCGCGGCCCGCTTCCACACAGAACACACCGAGGTCGGACAGTGTGCCACCGGCGCCGCCGTATTCCTCCGGAAGGAACAACCCGAAGACCCCGGCATCGGCCAACGCCTTCCACAACTCGTCCGGCATTGGGCGCCGATCCGAATCGCGAAGTTGACGGACCAGGCTGGTCGGACATTCGGCGAGAAACAGCGCGTGCAGCATCGAGGCCAAATCGCGCTCGTCCTGACTGGGCAGTAGTTTCATGCCATCAGCGTCCGTAGGACGGCATGCCGTGGCCACGTTGAGCGATGACGTCGCGGAGCACCTCGTTGGTACCGCCGCCGAACCGCATCAGCGGCGATACGCGGTAGAGCCGCTCGAACTTCCCGTCGGCAGGCGCGCCTGGGCTGCGGTAGGCCAACAGGCCGTCTGGGCCGAGCAGGTCGATGGCCAAATCGGCAATCCGCTGCCGCAGTTCGCTGCTGAAGACTTTCTCGACGCTGACTTCCACGGTCGGGATGACACCGCTGTCCAGCAGTGACGCCGCTTGATATCCCATCAGCATTGCCGCTTCGACATCTGCTTCGGCCTGGGCCAGTCGACGGCGAAAGCTGGGCGTTTGCAGCGGTATCGAGCCGTCGCGGCGCGGACGGCCGGCCAGCTCGGTCAGCTCGTCGAGTGCGCGGCGCATATCGCCCGCGTTGGTCAGGGCCCCTCGCTCTAGATCCAGCGCACCGGTGATGTAGGTCCAGCCCCGGTTGATTTCGCCGATCAGGTTGCCGACGGGCACCCTGACCTCGTCGAAGAACACCTCGTTAGTGCGATACCCCGACCACGCGTAGAGCGGACGGATTTCCACACCGGGCGAATCGACTGGGACCATGATCACCGAAATGCCGCGGTGTCGTGGGGCGTTGGGATCGGTTCGGACACATAGCCATTCATGGGTTGCCCGCTGGGCGCCGCTGTTCCAGATCTTCGATCCGGTGATGACCCATTCGTCGCCGTCTTGCACCGCGCGGGTGCGCAAGCTGGCCAGGTCGGTGCCCGCGTCGGGTTCCGAGTAGCCCACCGCACAGGTCAGTTCGCCGCGGGCTATCGGCGGCAGGAACTCGGTCTTGTTCTGTTCGGTGCCGTGCCGCATGATCATCGGCGCCACCGAGGTCACGGTGAGATCCGGCCCCGGGACGCCCCAATATTCGAACTCGCGCATCAACAGATGCTGATAGATGGCGCCGAGTCCCAGACCGCCGTACTCCGCCGGCCAGTTCAGTCCGAACCATCCTCGCGCGCCGATTTTGCTCCGGAACGACGCCACTTCCCCATCGGGAAACTCCTGGCCGTGTTCGGCCAGCTCGGACCTCAGTGCCGGCGTGACGTTCGCCTGCAAAAAGTCACGCACCTCCGCCAACCAGGCGTTCTGCGCTGCGTCGAGTTCGAAATCCACCATCCACTTCCTAGCGCGTCTTACTTGCTTGTACCCGGGATTTCGAAAAGGAACATAAAGTACTACGACGTGCCCATCGACCATCCGCACTCGGCGGCCGCCGCCCTCGCGGAGATCGCCGCCGATTCGGCGGGCCCCGAGATGGGCGCCTTCTTCGACCTCGACGGCACATTGGTTGCCGGCTTCACCGCGACCGCTCATGCGGGCGATCGGATCCGACGCCGGCAGGCCAGGATCGGCGAGGTCCTCGGCGTCGCCGAAGCCATGCTGCGATATCGGTTCGGCCGCATGGAGTTCGAACGGCTGGTGGTGCGGGGTGCCGGCTACCTGCGCGGCGAATCCATCGCGGAGCTGGAAGAGATCGGTGAGCGACTGTTCGTCGACCGCATCGCGGCGCGTGTCTTTCCCGGCATGCGAGCGATCGTGCAAGCGCATCAGCAGCGTGGGCATACCGTCGCGCTCTGCTCGTCGGCGCTGACCATCCACGCCCAGCCCGTCGCCCGCTTCCTGGGCATCACCCACGTGCTGTGCAACCACTTCGCGCTCGATGATCACGCTCGCCTGACCGGGGATATCGTCCGGCCTATCGTGTGGGGGCCGACGAAGGCGGCCGCTGTACAACGTTTCTGCACCGCCAACGCGGTGGCGCTGCACGACAGCTACTTCTACGCCGACGGCGACGAGGACGCGGCGCTGATGGCGTTGGTAGGCCATCCCCGACCGGTCAACCCGCGGCCACGGCTTGCGGCAGTGTCCGCCGAACGCGGCTGGCCGGTGCTTCGGATGGCGGCCTCGGGCGGCCGCATCCGGGTCAGGTCGCTGATCGGGAGAAATGCGTGATGCAGTTCTGGTCTGGCACAGCATTTATGGACTCGGCGCAGGCGTTGGCTGTCGCCGAAATGCTCGACGAGTACGGCTATGACGGGGTGATCTGCGCCGACCACTTGATTTATCCGCGTGTCCTGCGGTCGCGATACCCCACCGGGGCGGAGCGTCCGCCGTGGCCGCCGGAGACAGCGTGGCCCGATTCGTGGATCCTCACCGGCGCGATGGCGGCGGTGACTCGTCGGCTGCGTTTCTCCAATGCCGTCTATGTCGCACCGGCTCGTCCGCTGTTGGAGGTCGCCAAACAGGTGGCCACCGCGGCGGTCATTTCCAAAGATCGGGTGTCGCTGGCCGTCGGGGTCGGCTGGATGCGCGAGGAATTCGACCTGCTGGGGCAAGATTTCGGTAACCGAGGCAAGCGGCTCGACGAGATGATCCCGGCCTTGCGTGCGTTGTGGCAGGGCGGTTGGGTGTCGTGGAGCGGCCGCTACTACCAGGTGCCCGAGTTGATGCTCGAACCGCACCCGAGCACGCCGGTGCCCATCCTGTGCGGCGGCGAATCGGAGTCGGCGCTGCGCCGGGCCGCACGACTGTGCGACGGCTGGGTCGGCACGGCCTACCCCTGGGACGACGCGGTCGGCTACGTGCAGAAGCTGACCGCGTTGCGGCGCGAATACGGGCGCCAGGGCGAGCCGTTCGAGATCATGCTGGCCCTGCTCGAGCCGCCGTCGGTTGATCTTTACCGGCGGGCCGAAGACCTCGGGATCACGGCGGTGATGTGCGCTCCATGGGCCGGTGGCCAGGACTATCGACCGGCGATCGAGCGGTTCGCGCAGAACGTCATCGAAAAGTTCCGCTAGCCGCTAGAGCCGGTGCGGGACGTCGTTGATCAGGCCGCCGTCCATCACGAACTCGGCGCCGGTGGCATACGAGGATTCGTCGCTGGCCAGGAACACCACGAACGCGGCGACCTCCTCGGAGACACCCGGGCGGCCGAGCGGCACGGTGACCATGTCGTCGGGGAAGTGCTTGGTCATCGGGGTGCGGATGAAGCCGGGGTGGATGGAGTTGACCCGGATGTTGTGCGGGGCCAGTTCCAATGCGGCTGATTTCGACAGGCCGCGCACCGCCCACTTGGAGGCGACGTAGGGGTGCACCATGACGGCGCCGCGCAGGCCCTCGATGGACGAGACGTTGATGATCGAGCCCCCGCCCGCGGCCTTCATCGGCTCAACCGCGGCCTGGATGCCGTGGAAGGTGCCGTTCAGGTTGACGTCGATGACCTTGTGCCACTTGTCCAAATTGAACTGGCCCAGTTGGCCCAGCGCCACGATCCCGGCGTTGTTGACCAACACGCTGAGGCTCCCGAAGTCGTTGACCGCGGTGGATACCGCGGCCTCCCAGTCGTCGGGTTGCGTGACATCGAGGTGGACGTAACGCGCGCTCTCACCGATCTCGTCGGCCAGCGCCTTGCCCTCGTCGTCGAGGATGTCGCCGATCACCACCTTGGCGCCCTCGCCGACCAGCGCCCTGGCATCAGCAGCGCCCATCCCCCGAGCGCCGCCGCTGATCACTGCAACTTTTCCGTCCACGCGTCCCATGGGGCGTCACGCTACCGCAGCCAGGCAAAGAACTAGAACTTGTTCCACTGCAGGACCGGCGACCGCACCTGCGAAACAATCGAACGATGAGCGTTGCGACGTCGTTACTCACCGCGTGCAGCGGGTTTCTCTTCGCCGTGCTGTGGATGGATCTCATGTTCGATGCCCAGGTCCTGGTAGACCGGCAGCCCGCCGGCGACCTGCCCGAATCCGCACTGGCTTCCATCGCAGGTTACTACCGGCGCGCCGTCACCGGATCCCGGCCGATGAGCCGGCTGATCGCCGTGGTCATGGTGGTGTTACTGGCAGCGTTGGGTTTCCGCGCGGTCCGAGGGCACGACCCGGGCTGGCTGGTGGCGGCGTCCGCCGTTCTCGCGGGCGCGCCGGTGCTGTTGGCACTGACGCACACCGTTCCCAACGCGGTTCGACTTGGTAACCGCACCGGCAGCTCGACCGACCAAACCACGCTGGCGCGGTCCATCTGGCGCGATCATCTGGTGTGCGCGGGCTGCATGCTGGCCTTTCTGGTGCTGTGGGTGAACCATGCCGCGGTGGTCTAAGCAGGCCCGGGGGTCACAGCGGAAGAATTCCGTACTAAACTAGAACACGTTCCAGTTAGGTCGCCAGCAAGCAGACTAGTTAGGAATCAGGCATGCACACTCCCATCTGCGACGAGCTCGGCATCGAGTTCCCGATCTTCGCGTTCACGCACTGCCGCGATGTCGTCGTCGCGGTGAGCAAGGCCGGTGGTTTCGGCGTGCTGGGGGCTGTCGGCTTCACGCCCGAGCAGCTCGAGATCGAGCTGAAGTGGATCGACGAGAACATCGGCGATCACCCGTACGGGGTCGACATCGTCATCCCGAACAAGTACGAGGGCATGGACTCGGACCTGTCCGCCGAAGAACTGGCCGACACGCTGCGCAAGATGGTGCCGCAGGAGCATCTGGATTTCGGGAAGAAGATCCTCGCCGATCATGGTGTCCCGATTGAGGACAGCGACGGCGACAGCCTGCAGCTGCTCGGGTGGACCGAGGCCACCGCCACGCCGCAGGTCGAGGTGGCCCTCAAACACCCGAAGGTCAAGATGATCGCCAATGCGCTTGGCACCCCGCCGGCCGAGATGATCAAGCACATTCACGAGTCCGGACTCAAGGTTGCCGCGCTGTGTGGCTCCCCCTCGCAGGCGCGCAAGCACGCCGATGCGGGCGTCGACATCATCATTGCCCAGGGCGGCGAAGCCGGCGGCCACTGCGGCGAGGTGGGCTCGATTGTGTTGTGGCCACAGGTCGTCAAGGAGGTCGCCCCGGTACCGGTGCTGGCCGCGGGCGGCATCGGCAGCGGCGAGCAGATCGCGGCGGCGTTGGCGCTGGGCGCGCAGGGCGCGTGGACCGGTTCGCAATGGTTGATGGTCGAGGAATCGTCGAATACCCCGGTTCAGCAGGCGGCCTACGTCAAGGCCGGCAGCCGCGACACCGTCCGCAGCCGCTCGTTCACCGGCAAGCCGGCCCGGATGCTGCGCAACGACTGGACCGAAGCCTGGGAGCAGCCGGACAACCCGAAGCCGCTCGGTATGCCGTTGCAGTACATGGTGTCCGGCATGGCGGTTCGGGCCACGAACAGGTACCCCAACGAATCCGTGGACGTGGCGTTCAACCCGGTCGGTCAGGTCGTCGGGCAGTTCAGCAAGGTGGAGAAGACGTCGACGGTCATCGAACGCTGGGTGCAGGAGTACCTAGAGGCGACGAACCGGCTGGACGAGCTCAACGAGGCAGCCAACGTCTAACGAACGGCCTTGCGCGGCAGGGTTATTCGTCGTCGTCGGCGTACTTGCCGGTGAAGACCTCTTTGGCTCTGCTGACGGCGTAGGTGGCGATGTCCAGTGAGTTATGGACGATGTCGCCCGTGCCGCCGGCGATGTCCCCCTTGATGATGTGGCCGGCGTTTTCGACGATGTCCGACGACCTCTCGACGGCGTTCGTCACGATGTCTCGGGCGGCGTCGATCGCATCTTTCGGCTTGAAAGCCATCGCAGTCTTCCTTATAGGTGTGTTGGGTGGTTAGCCGGTCTGGCCGGTGTCCGACGGGAAGCCTCCGCCGGTACCGTTCGGAAACCCGCCGCCGGTCAGCTGACCAACCTGCCACCCGTGTTCGGTGCAGAGCATGGGCAGCCCGTCGGGGCTCTGGGCCGACAACCCGCGCGGGTTGTCACATTTCGCGCCGACTTGCTGGACTCCGCGCAGCGGGTAGGTCATCATCCAGAACCCCGACTGCGCGGCCGGGAACTGATTGATGATGAAGTGACACGCCTCGGCCTGACCGCCCGGCCCGCGTCCGAAGATGAACCGCTCGTAGTTGTCGCACGGTGCACCCAGCGACGCGTCATAGTTCATCCCCGGCACGTCGCCGTCGTAATGCCCAGGGTCGGCAACAGCAATCGGCGCCAGGCCGACAGCTGCACCCGAGATCGCAGTGGCGATGAACAGTTCGCGAATCATGACCCACCTTCGGTGTCACGTTGCAGGGGCCATTGCACGCCCCCGGCGGCCTGGGGCAAGCATAGCCAGTGCGGCCCGGGTCACAAGGCCGTTTTGCACGCCGGCATCCAGCGGTCGGTCAGCCGTCGGCGGGCCGGTAAATGCAGATCAGGACACCGGTAGCGGTGTGACTGATTGAAGTCGCTGACAACGATGTACATGACCGATCCCTTTCCTGGTTGCCCTGCCTGGCATCAGATCCAGACCGTCGACCCCGCCGAAACTCATCGCAGCCGGTCGCGAGAACACGTTTCAATCCGTCGTCGGGCAATCCCGTGAGACACGTTCCATCTCGGCGGTCACGATGCTTTACTGAGCCAGAACGCGTCATCTTCAGAGGTCTTCAAGTCCTATTCACATAGGAGTGTCCCCTAATGCCGACTCCAAATATCCCGCCTGGATTCGACTTCACCGACCCCGACATTCACGCCGAGCGGCTGCCGGTGGAAGAGCTCGCGGAGCTCCGAAAGACCGCGCCGATCTGGTGGAACGAGCAGCCGATCGGGGTGGGCGGTTTCGACGACGGCGGCTTCTGGGTGGTGACCAAGCACAAGGACGTCAAGGAGATATCGCTGCGCAGCGATGTCTTCTCCAGCCTGCAGAAGACCGCCCTGCCACGTTACAAAGACGGCACCGTCGGCGAGCAGATCGAAAGGGGCAAGTTCGTCCTGCTCAACCAGGACGCCCCGCACCACACCCGGCTGCGCAAGATCATCTCCCGCGGGTTCACTCCCCGAGCAGTCGAGCGCCTGCGTGACGACCTCAACGCGCGCGCCCGGCAGATCGTGGAAACGGCTGCCGCACATGGTTCCGGCGACTTCGTCGAACAGGTGTCCTGCGAGCTGCCGCTGCAGGCCATCGCCGGATTACTGGGTGTGCCCCAAGAAGACCGCATGAAACTGTTCCACTGGTCCAACCAGATGGTCGGTGACCAGGACCCGGAGTTCGAGGCCAACGACTCCATCGGCGCATCTGTTGAATTGATCATGTACGCCATGCAAATGGCCGCCGATCGGGCCCAGAACCCCGGTGAGGACCTCGTCACCAAGCTGATCGAGGCCGACATCGACGGCCACAAGCTGTCCGAGGACGAGTTCGGCTTCTTCGTCATCCTGCTGGCCGTCGCCGGCAACGAGACCACCCGCAACTCGATCACCCAGGGCATGATGGCGTTCACCGACTTCCCCGATCAGTGGGAGCTGTACAAGCGTGAGCGTCCTGTCACCGCCGCCGACGAGATCGTCCGCTGGGCCACCCCGGTCACGTCGTTCCAGCGGACCGCCCTCGAGGACTATGAACTGTCCGGCGTGCAAGTCAAAAAGGGTCAGCGAGTGGTGATGGTTTACCGCTCGGCCAACTTCGATGAGGATGTCTTCGACGACCCGTTCAACTTCAACATTTTGCGTGATCCGAACCCGCACGTGGGATTTGGCGGTACCGGCGCGCACTACTGCATCGGGGCCAACTTGGCGCGGATGACGATCGACCTGATGTTCAATGCGATCGCCGACGCGATGCCTGATCTGGAATCGATCGGCAAACCCGAGCGGCTGCGTTCGGGTTGGCTCAACGGCATCAAGCACTGGCAGGTCGACTATCACACCGACGGGGCGAAATGCCCTGTCGCGCACTAGGACTTATATTCAAGCGATGGCGACCCATCGAGCTGTCCACGTAGCCTCCGCAAATGCAGCCTTAGAGCTGGTCGACGTCGAAACCAAGCCGCCGGGTCGCGATGAGGCGCGGCTGACGGTCACCGCGTGCGGGATCTGCGGCACCGACGCACACTTCGTCGCCGGTGGCTTCCCGGGCATGACATGGCCGTTGACCCCCGGGCACGAGATCGCCGGAACGATCGCGGACCTCGGCGCGGGTGTCGAGGGTTTCGCGGTCGGCGATCGCGTCGCGGTCGGGTGGTTCGGCGGGTGCTGCTACCACTGCGATCAGTGCCGAAAAGGCCTGTTCATTCATTGCGAGAACGGGAAGATCCCCAGTTACCAATATCCGGGCGGATATGCGGAGTCGGTGACTGTCCCGGGCAGTGCGCTCGCCCGGATACCGGCCGGGCTTTCCGACGCGGAAGCCGCGCCGATGGGCTGCGCCGGCGTTACCACCTACAACGCTTTGCGGCACACGAAGGCGGTGGCCGGCGACCGGGTCGCCATCCTTGGCGTCGGCGGACTCGGTCACCTCGGCGTGCAGTTCGCCCGCGCGATGGGTTTCGAGACCATCGCGATCAATCGCGGCACTGCCAAGAAAGAGGACGCGCTCAAACTGGGCGCGCATCACTACATCGACTCCACCGCTGACGATCCCGCCGAAGCGCTGAAGGCCCTGGGCGGTGCCGCGGTCGTGCTGGCGACCGCGGGCAACTCGCCGGCCATGGCCGCAACGGTCGGCGGGATATCACCAAAGGGTGAGCTCGTCACCGTCGGCGTCACGCCTGAACCGTTGCCGATCAGTCCCATCCAGCTCATCACGCCGGGGGTCAGCATCGTCGGCCATCCCTCCGGCACTGCGAAGGAAATCGAAGACACCATGCATTTCGCGGTTTTGTCGGGTGTGCGGGCCTGGATCGAAGAGCTGCCGTTGTCGGAGGCGGCCGAAGGCTACGCAACCTTGGAGCAGGGGCGAGCTCATTACCGCACCATTCTCACCATGTGAACGAGGTTTGGACGCTCAAGCCGGACGACGGTGAGTTATTGGTTCACACCGGTGTAGCGGGCCGGGCGGCGAAGATGGGTCACCGGCTGACCATCGCAATGAAGCGGTGGCAGGCCACCGTGACGTGGTCGGGCGGCGAACCCGTGGCGGCGCGACTGGAAGTCGACGTGGATTCGCTCGAAGTCCGGCACGGCGAAGGTGGGCTGACACCGTTGTCCGGGCCGGAGAAAATCCTGGTGCGGTCCAACGCCTTACGACAGCTGGGTGCCGGACGCTTTCCGCGGATTTGCTTCGCCGCCGACACGATCGAACGAAGCCCGGACGGTTACCGTCTGGCCGGGACACTGCAGATCCGCGGAAAGACGCGACCGCGGGTAATCGACCTGCGGACCGAGGATCTCGGCGATGCCTGGCGGCTGTCCAGCGAGACCGCGATCAGGCAATCCGAATTCGGGGTCAAGCCATACTCGTTGTTGATGGGCTCGTTGAAGGTCGCCGACGATGTCACCGTGTCGTTCAGTGCGCAGCGAGCCAAGGACACCTGAGCAAAAGGAGTGACGATGCGGATCGGAGTAGTCTTCCCGCAGACCGAGATTGGCGCCGACGCGGGTGCGGTGCGGGCCTACGCCGAGCATGTTGAAGGGCTGGGGTTTGACCACCTGCTGGCCTACGACCACGTGGTCGGTGCCGACCCAAAGGTGCACGCCGGCTGGGACGGTTTCTACGACCTGCACGACACGTTCCATGAGCCGCTGGTCACCTTCGGCTATCTCGCCGCCGTCACCACCTCACTGGAACTGGTGACCGGCATCGTGATCCTTCCGCAGCGGCAAGCCGTGCTGGTTGCCAAGCAGGCGGCCGAGGTGGATCTGCTCAGCGGCGGCCGGCTACGCCTGGGTGTCGGTCTGGGCTGGAACGCGGTCGAATACGAGGCACTGGGCGAAGACTTTTCGAACCGCGGCAAGCGCAGCGAAGAGCAGGTGGACCTGATGCGCAAGCTGTGGACCGAAGAGTCCGTCACCTACCACGGCAGCTATCACCGGGTGACCGGCGCCGGAATCGCGCCGCTGCCGATACAACGGCCGATTCCGGTGTGGTTCGGGGCAGCTTCACCACGCGCATGCCGGCGCGCCGGTCGGCTCGGCGACGGCTGGTTTCCCATGGTCGGCCCCGGCCCCAAACTCGAGCAGGCGTTGCAAGCGGTGACGCAGGCCGCGACGGAGGCCGGCCGCGACCCGGCCCAGATCGCCATGGAGGGTCGGGTGTCCTGGAACGGCAGCGCCGACGACCTTGCCGACGGTCTTCGCGTCTGGGCTGAGGCGGGCGCCTCGCATATTTCGATCAACACGATGAAGGCCGGGCTGGCGTCGGTCGACGACCACCTTGCCGCGTTGACCACCGCCGCCGAAATCGCCAGGGCCTTCGCGACTTAGCGCTCCGTCCAGTAGCCGCGCGCGAGGTGTACGCTGGAGGAGGCTCATTACCTCGGCTAACTAACTGGTTAACGGGCCGTGTCGAAAGGGACAACATGCGCACAGACAACGACACGTGGGACCTGGCTACCAGCGTCGGAGCAACCGCGACGATGGTGGCCGCTGCCCGCGCGGTTGCCAGCAAGGCGCCTCACGGGCTTATCGACGATCCGTTCGCCGAGCCACTGGTCCGCGCGGTTGGCGTCGATTTCTTCACTCGATGGGCCACCGGAGACCTCGATCCCGCTGACGTCGACCCACCTGACATCGCGTGGGGTATGCGGCCGATGGCCGATCTAATGGCAGCTCGGACAAGGTATTTCGACAATTTCCTACTCGACGCAACTGCAGCCGGGATCCGTCAGGCGGTGATTCTGGCTTCCGGTCTCGACGCGCGCGGGTACCGGTTGGCATGGCCGAGCGGAACGAAGGTGTTCGAGATCGATCAGCCGCAGGTGATCGAGTTCAAGTCCGCGACGATCGCGCGCCTGGGCGCCGATCCGACCGCCGACCTGAGGGCGGTACCGATCGACCTGCGCCACGACTGGCCAAAAGCATTGCAGGAGGCTGGTTTCGACGCCAACCAGCCCACCGCGTGGATCGCCGAGGGGTTGTTGGCATTTCTTCCGCCCGCGGCACAGGACCTGCTGCTGGACAATGTGGCCGCGCTCAGCGCCGCCGGCAGCCGTCTGGCCGCTGAGATTTTCGTCAACGCGCCGGACGTCGACAACGGGCAGTCTGCGAGCCTGCTGGACTCGGCGACGGCCCGGTGGCGCGAACACGGTCTCGACATCGAGCTTTCCGCCCTCGGCTACGAGGGTGAGCGTCATGACGTGGAGACGTACCTGGCTGACCGCGGGTGGCGCGTGGTGCGCACGCCCTTGAGCACGTTGTTGGCTGACAACGGATTACCGGCGCTTCCGCCCACCGACGGTCAGCCGTCGTTCGCGAACAACTATTACTGCACGGCGACGCTCTGACGCTGCGCGAAACACCCTGAGCCGCTTGGGTATTGCGACAGCCCTGGATTATGGCGGTGGCGCGCCCGGGTTGGGCGGCGGGCCCTGCGGTGGCGCCGGCTGGTCCGGCGGGTCCTGTTGGCCGTGCAGGCGCTCAAGAAGCTTGGTTAGCAGCGGATGTGGATTGGGCGGCGGCGGGGCGACCGGTGGTGGCGGCGCCGGCGGTGGGACCGGTTGGGCCGCGGGAAGTTCGGCCGGCGGTTGCTGGGAAGCCACGGGCTGCGGCTGGGCGGCCGCCGGAGCTTCGGTCGGCTGTGTGGCCCGTGCCGGCGGCGGTGCTGGTCGCGCAATCGGTGTCTCGACCGCTGCCGGCTGCGGAGCCGGGGCTTGCACGACGGGAGCAGCCGCCGCCCGGTGCGCCACATGTTGGACCGATCCGGTAGCGCGGTTGGGAACCAGTTGCGGACCCAGAGCGAGCGACAGCGATGCCACGAACGTGACCGCACCGGCGACCAGCATCGTCAACGCCCCCGCGTAGGAGTACTGCCGGGAGCCTTCCCGCTCCCCTGGCTGGCTGTCGACGGCCTCAACCATTTCGGCGTCGATGAATTCCGTGCGGCCGGCCGACGCGAGAGCGGCTCCGCGCGCCATGGCCAGCTCTGCACCGGTCTGCGTAATGACCGGGACCGGCACTGCCTTCTCGAGCCGCCAGGACAAGGCTTCGAGGTCCTCGTCAGGGCCGACCACGACGATGCCGCCCGGTTGCCATGAACTCCGCTCGAACAGGCTGGTGAGCCACTGGACGAGTCGGCCCGCGCCGCCGGTCAGATGCTTGATGGCGGTTTGCGGCTCGTCGTCGCAGGTGTCGACCATTGCGACGATCGTCGAATCGCCGTCCAGCACGCAGACCGCGGCCTTGTCATAGCCGACGACCGGCGCGATCGCCCGGGCCAGCAGGTCGCACGCATCGTGCAACCGAATCGGCACAACATTGTGGAAGCCGGCGTCGGTCAAGGACTCCAGCAGCAGCGCAGCCTCCGCGGCCGCCTCGTCGCTCCAGGTGACGCCGATAACGTGAAGACGGCGGTCATAGTTGGCCGCCGCCGCCTGCGCGTCCAACACGGCCGCAGTCGCCTGCTCCGAGGTGTTGACGACACGCACTCCGCCGCCGCTATCCACCTCGAAATCCTCGTGATCCAGGATGGTCCCGTCGGCGTCGCGGCCTTCCACGAGGACCCAGCCGACCGATGTGGATGTCAGCGACAGTCCAACTACCGTGTCCAAATCTGCACCTCAATCGTGTCCCAACGCCCATGCGCCGCCGCCAGCACGAAACCGTCGATGCGGGTTGGTTCGTGTGCTGCGGAAGGACCGGGACAACGTGGTCTCGTCGGTCTACCCCGGGTGAGCCTACGCGCTCATCGCGACAACAGCTGAACGGGTGTCGATAGCCCCGCGCGAGGTCGCGATGACCTGCGACGTCGACCCAGATACCCGGGGGCGACACGCAGCCACACGGTTCAGCGGACCGGCCATGCATCGTGAAAGCCCCGCCGAAATTCCGGCTCTAAAAACTGCATCGGAAAGTTGCCACGGACCCGATTACCACAGGTTCCGCGCAGGTCGCGACCGCCGATACGGAATCGAGACACCTTTGCGTCCTGATCGACATATGGAGTACCACACGGTAAGTTTTGCGATTAGCGCACGACGGCCTACGACAAGGGGCAGGGATGACATACGTGAACGACAAGATGCGTGGCTGGGTGCGGCGACTTGCGGTCGCCGCTTTTGCGGTCGCCGTACTGCCGGGCCTCGTCGGCCTTCTCGGTGGATCGGCGACGGCGGGGGCGTTCTCCCGGCCCGGTCTTCCGGTCGAGTACCTGCAGGTGCCGTCGGCGGCGATGGGCCGCAGCATCAAGGTGCAATTCCAGCCCGGTGGGACCAACGCGCCGGCCGTGTACCTGCTGGACGGCCTGCGCGCCCAGGACGACTACAACGGCTGGGACATCAACACCCCCGCCTTCGAGTGGTACTACCAGTCCGGGCTGGCGATCGTCATGCCGGTCGGTGGACAGTCCAGCTTCTACACCGACTGGTACCACCCGGCTTGCGGCAAGGCCGGGTGCTCGACCTACAAGTGGGAGACCTTCCTGACCAGCGAGCTGCCGGGATATCTGGCCTCACAGAAGAGCACTAAGGCGACCGGAAGCGCCGCGGTGGGGATCTCCATGGCGGGTGCATCGTCAATGAATCTGGCGATCTACCACCCTGGTCAGTTCGTCTACGCCGGTTCGCTGTCCGGCTACCTCAGCCCGTCCACCGGGCAGGGCTGGATTGGCCTTGCGATGGGTGATGCCGGCGGCTACAAGAAGGAAGACATGTGGGGGCCAGACAGCGACCCGGCATGGGTGCGCAACGACCCCTTGATCAACGTCGGCCAACTCGTCGCCAATAACACCCGGCTCTGGGTCTACTGCGGCAACGGGACTCCAAACGAACTGGGCGGTGCCAATTTGCCGGCCACGTTCCTCGAGAGCAATTTCATGATCGGCGTCAACAAGAAGTTCCAAGACGCTTACAACGCCGCGGGCGGCCACAACGCCGTGTTCAACTTCCCGCCCTACGGCACGCACAGCTGGGAGTACTGGGGTGCCCAGCTGAACGCCATGAAGGGTGACCTGCAGGCCTCTCTCGGCGCTCACGCCGGCGGATAACAGCCTCGCGAGCAAAACTGCGCTTGGCGGTGATCCGCCAAGCGCAGTTTTTTGCGCAAAGTTCAGTGCAGCTGGTCGGTGATGTCAATCCACGCCCCCACGTCGCCACGGTGGTTGTTCACATCGCGGCACTGACCGTAGATACGTCCGACTCCCTGCTGCGGAGAATCGCTGCCCGGGTACAGGATCGCGGTAACGCCATCCTTGGACAGTGTCTTGCCGAAAACGTTCTGATGGGGCGGTAATCCCTCACGCCAGCCGCGAGCAACCATGGCCGCCGCGATGCTCCGGAAATACTCGTCGCCGTGCGCATCGGTGGGCACGGCGAAGTTGAGGTAGACCGCTCCTTGATAGGGAGGATCATCGCGGCTTTTACAGGACATCAAAAGGTAACCCGCCGTTGCGTTTTGAAGCGCACCGGCGGCGACGATGACCCTCGCTTGGTCGACGACCTCGGTTTTGGTCTGTTCGTCGGTGGCGGTACGGCCCGGGTGCTCAACAGAATCGGCGGCCGATGAATGCAGCCGGCCCACCGCCAAAAACGCTGCGCCCAGGAAGAGCGTCGACGTCAACGCGGCAGCCAGCATTATCCGAGTCGCCGGCAACCGCAGCCGTTCGGCGGGGCCGGCCGCAGGGTCAGCCGCCCAACGCAGCGAGGAGTTCCTTGATCCGGGCCGCTTCGTCATCCGTCGGGATTTCGTCGGCCTCGATGGCGTCGAGGAGATCGGCCGTCAACCCCGCGCCGTTGGCGGTTTCCTGCGCCGAAAGCTTGGCGCGCCGACGTACGGCGTACAGCTGTTGACCCAGCGTCGCGCCGGGCGCGTCGGCGGCCACGGCCATCAGATCGTCGTAACGCGTTCGAACTCCGCTCAGCGAGACGATGACCGACGGCGTCGCCCTGCCGCGCGACGCTGCTTTGGTGAGTGCGGTCTGCAGCTTTCGCAGGCCGGACAGGATCACCGCTGCGCGTCCGGAGAACTCCGGGTCGTGGTTGTCGGGCAGGGCGTCGATCGCTGCGGAGAACATCTGCATCGCCGCCTCGACCAAGCTAACGATGACCGGCGCCTCGCCGTCATCCGGTCCGCCGCCCTTGGAACGCTTTGTGCCTTGGAAGGAATCATTGAACTCGTCGATGATGATCACCCGTCTTGATCGCGATAGAAGACGTCGAAACGCTAGCGCGGATCCATCGTCTGTACAAGAGCAGTGCTGGCCACCCGGCCGTCGGCAACGCTAATAGATATATTCGCAACCATTCTTTTTGACGGTTTAGAGAACGATGGTCTTGTGCATATGCCGAGCCGCGAGAAGAGTAAATGCATGACCGACCAGAAATTGATTGAGCACTGGATTCAAGGTTGTGCGGTGCAGCGGATCATGTTCCGCGACGGTCTGGTGCTCAACCTCGAGGATTACAACGAGCTCGTCATCTCGACACCGATAACCCTGACACTGCCGGCCATCGCCAACTCGCCCGTTGAGGCCGTTTCCATCGACCCCAACGAACCAGCCGTCCAGGAGAAACCGCTGTTCGATTTCTCCGGAGCGACGTGCACCGACGTCACCTGGGATGACACCGGAGACCTGCACCTGGAATTCTCGGACGGACATCAGATCGACGTGCCGCCCGACGACAACGTCACCGCGTGGGAGCTGTACGGCAAATACCACGGCTATGCCGCCTGCCTGCCGCATGGCAAGGTGCGAGTGGTGCGGCACGACTTGCCGACCGACTAGTTGCTCGGCGTCAAGATCGGCATTTCCGGTCACCGGCCAAGCGCAGGCATGCTTGGATCGGCCCATGCAGGGCTCGGCGACGGTTCACATGGCAGCACCCGCGGACAAGATCTGGAACCTGATCGCGGATGTCCGCAACATCGGGCGGTTCTCCCCCGAAACATTCGAGGCCGAATGGCTTGATGGAGCTACCGGGCCTGCGCTCGGGGCGCGATTCCGCGGCCACGTCAAGCGAAACGAAATCGGGCCGGTGTACTGGACCACCTGTCGGGTCACCGCGTGCGAACCCGGCCGGGAATTCGGCTTCGAGGTGCTCCTCGGCGACAGGGCGGTGAACAACTGGCATTACCGACTGGCGCCAAATGCCGGCGGCACCGACGTCACCGAATCATTTCGGATGGGCGCCTCGCCGATGACCACGCTGTATTACTGGATGTTCGGGGGTTTCCTGCGTCAGCGACGCAACATCCGCGACATGACCAAGACACTGCACCGCATCAAGGACGTTGCCGAGGCGTGAAAATCGCTGAAAACGTAGCACTATCGAGCTGAATGAGGTTGTCATGGGACAGTGGTCGCGCGATGAGATCGAGTCGGCCTTCGAACGGCACAAACAGGTTGTCGTAGAAATCGGTTCTAGTTGGGACTGGTCGCGATTCGCCGATCAGTTCACCGAGGACGCAACCTACGTCGAGCACACCTATGGAACCTTCCACGGGCGCGAGCAGATCCGCGATTGGATTGTCTCGACGATGAATGTGTTCCCCGGCAGCGAGATGCCGTTCTATCCGACCTCCTGGTATTCCATTGACACCGAACGCGGTTGGGTGTTCTGCGAGTTCCTCAACCGGATGCGGGATCCCGGCGACGGCAGCATCCATCAGGCGGCCAACCTGTCGGTGATGAAATACGCCGGTGACGACTTGTGGAGTTATGAGGAAGACGCCTACAACCCGATGAACTTCCTGCCGGTGGTCCGCGACTACATCCAGCGGTCCAAGGCGTGCGGCACGGTCACCGACGACGCGATCGCGTTCGCGAAGAACATGAATTGGGAACTGGCCTAGGCTTGCGATAGCACTGCCCGTCTAGGTGGAGGGCCCCACACGTGGACATCGCATTGAAGCAGAGGTTGCACTGGCTGGCGCTGCATGGCTTCGTCCGCGGCGTCGCGTCTCTCGGTGTGCGTAGGGGTGATTTGCAGGCCCGGTTCATCGCCGACCCGACGGTCAAGGCGGATCCAGTGCCGTTCTACGAGCAGGTGCGGGCCCGGGGTCCCCTGGTGCGCACGCGCATCGGCTACATCACTGCGGACCATGCGATTGGGCATGAACTGCTGCGGTCGGATGACTTCCGGGTGCTTTCGATCGGGTCGAATCTACCCGCGCCGCTGCGGTGGCTGGAGCAGCGCACGCGCGACGATCTGCTGCATCCGCTGCGTTCGCCGTCGTTGCTGGCGGTGGAGCCGCCGGACCATACCCGCTTCCGGAAGACGGTGTCGTCGGTGTTCACGACCAGGGCGGTCGCCGCACTGCGGGACGGGGTCGAGCAGAGCGCGGTGATTCTGCTCGATCAACTGTCCCGCGAACCGGGTGTCGTCGACATCGTGGACCGCTACTGTGCGCAGCTGCCGGTGGCGATCATCAGCGACATCCTTGGCGTGCCCGACGCCGATCGTCAGCGCATTCTTGAGTTCGGCGAACTCGCTGCGCCCAGTTTGGATTTCGGCCTGCCTTGGCCGCAATACCGACAGGTGCAGCGCGGGATCGAGGGATTCAACTACTGGCTGGCCGAGCATCTCCAACAGCTGCGCCGGAACCCCGGCGACGACCTGATGAGTCAGCTGATCCAGAAAGCCGAAAGCGGTTCGGCGGAAACGTATCTGGACGAGGCCGAGCTCCACGCGGTCGCCGGTTTGGTGTTAGCGGCGGGCTTCGAGACGACGGTGAATCTGTTGGGCAACGGAATTCGCATGTTGTTGGACACTCCTGAACATCTACACACACTCCGTCAGCGCCCGGAGCTGTGGCCCAACGCCGTCGAGGAGATCTTGCGTCTTGAATCGCCGGTGCAGCTCACCGCACGGTTGGCGCTCAACGACACAGAGGTAGCCGGTAAGTCGGTCAAACAAGGCGAACTGGTCGTGGTGTACGTTGCCGCGGCCAACCGTGACCCCGCCGTGTTCGCCGACCCGAACCGTTTCGACATCGAACGCGACAACGCAGGTAAACATCTTGCGTTTTCCGGTGGTCGGCATTTCTGCCTGGGAGCGGCGCTGGCCCGCGCCGAAGGCGAGGTGGGGCTGCGAGCATTCTTCGAACGCTTCCCCGACGTGCGTGCTGCCGGCGCGGGCAGTCGCCGCGACACCCGTGTTCTGCATGGTTGGTCGACGCTGCCGGTGGCGCTGGGCCCCGCGCGGTCGATGGCCACTCGATGAATTACTGCAGAACTACGCGAGGTACTGGCCGAACCACTCCAGCACCCGCCCCCAGGCGTCGTCGGCGGCGGCAGCGTTGTAACGGGGTCCGGTGTCGTTGAAGAACGCATGGTCGGCGTCGGGTTCGATAACGATGTTGTTGATCAGCTCGGCACGGTCTAGCGCTGCTTTGGCCGCGGCCTGGGAACTCGTGACACGGGTGTCGAGGGCCCCGTATAGCGCCAGCACGGCGGCGCGCTTGGAGCCGGCGAAATCGGGGTTATTCGGCAGCGGCCCGTAGAACGGGACGGCGGCCGACAGTTCTGGCACGCCGGAAGCCAGCAGTTGCCATACCAGCCCGCCGCCAAAGCAAAACCCGACCACCGCGATTTTCCGGCCCGGAACCCGCATCTGCAGTTCGTCGACGCCGGAATTCAGGTCCGCGATCAACCGGTCGGGCTTGGCGGCGCCGAGTGCAGCGGTGGCCTGCGCCGGATCGGCGAAGTGCCCGGTGCCGCCTTCCTCGGACAACAGGTCGATGGCCAGTGCGGAGTAGCCGGCGCCGGCGAAACGTCCGGCCACCGACCGCACCCAGTCGTTCAGACCCTTGTTCTCGTGGATGACCAACACCCCGCGACGTGCATTGTGGGCTTGGGACCAGGCGCCCTGGAGTTCTCCCCGCGGTCCGGCCCAGGTGATCGGCTCGGTCGGTAGCGCCCGGTCCATCCCCGGCGGCTTTGCCACCGTCGCGCCCGATGACCCGCTCGGGCTCTGCTTTTGCTTGTCGCCGCATGCGGCGATCAGCGCGGCCGCAGCCCCGCTGCCGAGACCGAGCAGTGCCAGCCGCCGCATGGCCTCGCGTCGGGTCAACAGACCGTCGACGTGATCGGTGGCGATCTCTTCGGCAATGTATTGCGGTAGCGAGGTCACCTTGGGGAGTATGCGCCGAAAACCGCTCTGTCGCGCGGCGGTTGCCGCGGCGCGCCTCAGCCGAAGCTATCCGGGTCGGCCACCGGGATGAGCAGATGCGACGGGGTGGGACCGCCCTGATGGAGTTGGTAGCTGCCGCCGGCCAGAGCGCGGCGTGCGGGCTTCGTCGGGACCAGATGCGGGAAGTCGTAGGTGGTCACCGTCAGCCGGAGTCGGTGTCCCGGCTCGATCAACGCGGCGGTCGGGAAGACCTCGACGTCGTAGCGGGTCAGCTCGCCGGGAACCACGGGCTTGACCGCCGACCGCGTGCTGAAATGGTACGGCCGTAGTACCGTGCCGTCGGGCAGATACCAGGTGCGATCCGGATCCAGCGCGCGGTGCGAACCGAGCAGTGCGCCCTGAGTCAACGGGCGGCTGGCCCCGTCGGGGGCGACGTCGTCGAGGTGGGCGACCCACAGCGCCTCGCTGGTGGTGGCCGTCGCGTGTACGGTCAGCGTGATCGGTCCGGCAACCAGTGTCGGAGTCGCGAATGGTTCGGTGGTGTAGGTCAGCGCGCCGCGTTGCAGTCGCTGGTTGTCCTGGTCGTAGCGGGTCTGGCCGCCGCGCTGGGCGCGGATGAAGCTTGTCATCCCGAGGGTCCACTGCTCGATGCTTCGGCCGGCCACCGGACCCCGGCCCACGTAATTGATTGTCGCCGTGGATGTCTCGGGCGCGCATTCGGCGGACAGCCGGCCGGACTGGGACAAGTAGAGCCGTGTCGGCGTCGCCTCGGCGAGCGGATAGTCGCGGGCGTGGAACCATCGCGAGCTTCCGATCGCTTGAAAGGTGAACGGCGATCCCAAGATTGCGGCTTCCGCATCGTCGTTCAGCCAGTGGTCGAACCAGCGCAGCTGAAGCTCGTTGATGTGCAGCCCGCCGAAGTCCGAGACGTGATACCAGGAGCCCATCAGTAACCGCAGCCGTTCGGACACCGGCTGGCCGGGTTGCATCGGCGACTCGTCGGGCCGCCCGGCGAAGGCGTTCTGCAACGCCGCATAGTTCAGCGGCGCGCCGCGCTGGAAGGCGTCGTGCCAGCCACCGACCAGGAAAACCGCCACATCGTTGGCGACGATGCCCGGCAGGACCATGCCCGGCCGCAACGCATCCCAGTACGGGCCGTCGAAGGCCGTCTCACCGCCGGCGATGGCGTCGGCGATCAACGGCCGGAAATACCCTCGCTGATCACGCCCGCGCTGCCGCACCCCGGCGAACCCACCGGCCCGCGGCCGCGGATGCTTGCCGAGGTTGGCCACCTCCAGCGCCGGGTTGACGATGTTGAGCAGCCGGTAGACCGCCCCGTAAGCCCGAACTGTGCGCAGGTGCGGGGACCCGCCCATCGTGGCCGCGTCGCGATAGAAATCGCGGGCGGCCATCACCGGGAAAATCGCTTTCAGCGGCGAATGCGGCCCGACCGCCGCGGCGGTGAACAGCTGGTTGATCGCCAGGTAGGAGGTTCCGAACATGCCGACACGGCCATTGGCGTTGGGCAGCTTGGATGCCCAATCGACCAGCTCGATCCCGTCCTGGGTCTGCCGCTCCCCGAACATCTCGAAGGACCCGCCGGACACGCCGCTGCCGCGGACGTCGACCATCACCTCGATGTAGCCGCGCTTGATCAGATACGGCGTGGCGCCACCGCCGATCTGGGCGGCCGGCGGCGGGGCCTTCTTTCCGTAGGGCGTCAGGCACAACAGCACGGGGAACGGCCCGGCGGCGGGTCGTCCGGTCTCGGGCACCGTGGGGTAATGAATGTCGGCGCGCAGGGCGATGCCGTCACTCATCGGTATCGCGACGTTGTGGTGCACCCCCCATCCGAAGAGCGCGGGCCTGGGTGTCCAGGAAGGTGTGAACGGCGACGGGCTGGTCCTGCGGACACGCCTGGTGCCGTCTTTGCGTCGGGATCGCAGCGTCGCCATCCCCCACCTCCTGCGCGCAACATTGACAACGTGTTCAGCTGCCGGGTTCTATGACATCCCATGTCGGTTGACGACACGGTACTCGGGCTGTGGCAGGCCCTATCGCGACGGGACTGGGGCGCGGTCAAGACGTTCTTGTCGGCCGACTGCGTCTATGTGGACATGCCGGTAGGGCCGACCCTGGCGGCGCGTGGCCCCGACGACATCGTCAAGCGTCTCAAGGTCGGCCTCGAACCGTTGGCGGGCTACGAAAACCATGCCGGGGTGCTGGTGTCCAATGGCGCCGACGTCATGTACGAGCACTCCGAGACGTGGCGGTGGTCGAGCGGTGAGACGGCCTTGCTGCGGTTCGTTTCGGTGCACCGCGTCCAAGACGGCAGAGTGACGCTGTGGAAAGACTATTGGGACATGGGCAGCATGACCGTTCAGGCGCCGCCGACCTGGTTAGAGGATCTCGCGACGGCGGATACAAGCTGGGTGTTTGATGCCACAGGACTGGTCTGATCGGGCCTCAATCCGACACCCGATTTCGGCTTACTCGACAGCTACGCCGCCGTGCATCGGGCCATCGCCGCCGTGCACCACTGACTGAAGCTGCTGTGCCCCAACTGTTCCCAGGCCTCGCCGTTGGAGAGATCCTGACACAGCGAGCGCGATTGGGCGTCGTCGTCCACGTCGGGCCGCTGCCACATTCCGCCTGCCACGAGTGACCGGGAGAACCGCTGACTCGCGTCGGGTGGTGGCGCTGCTGGCGGAGGGGCTACGGGCGCTGCTACGGGCGGAAGATCACCACACGCCGGCACGCTGCCGGGTGTCTGCTTCGTCTGGTGCTTGCTCTACGGGCGCGGGCCTGATCACGTACTGGCGATCGGCGCGCGAGTTCCCGCACCACTCGTCTACCGTTCCGCTCAAGCCGGTCGGGGCGATCTATCGGACGGCGTTAGCGACGACGTCATGGACGGTCTTGCCCGCCTTGCGGATCCCGAAGGCCTCCACGATTTCGTACACACCGATGACGACGAGCCAGATGCCGACGACGAGAGTCAATATGCCGAGCGAATCGAACGGCCAGGCCAGGACGACGATGCCGGCGATAAAGCTGATGACACCGAAGAATATCACCCACCCTCGTCCGGGAAGGCCGGGATCACTGATTGCCGATGCCGCCGTCGCCGCGCCGCGGAAGATGAACCCGACAGCGATCCAAATGGCCAGCAACAGATATGCGTATCCGTAGTCAAAGTGGCGGAAGGCCAGTACGGCCAGGACCACGGATGCCGCGCCGCTGATGAACAGCAGGATCCGCGCGCCTGCCGTCACAGGCAGAGTGAACGCGAAGATCACCTGCGCGACGCCGCTCACGAGCAGATACACGCCGAAAAGGACCGCCGCGACGGTAATCGATTGTCCCGGCCAGACCAGAATAAGGACGCCCAAAACCGCCGTGAGCACTCCGGACAGTAGCGTCGCTTTCCAAAAATGCTGAAACAGACTCCGATGAGCAGTGTTGGTCATCCTCGAAGTGTTTCACGCCAAGAACTGAAGTATCAGTGTTTTTCTCGCATCGATTTAGGGCGTCTCGTCGACGCTCGGCAATAGCGCCATCACCAGGGCGATCACCAGCACGTAGGCCCCGGCCGCGAGCAGTCCGGCATTCCAGAGACCAAGTCGATTCGCCCGCGTCCGGGCCAGGGCTCACCGGCCCACCGGATCAATTAATCGCTGCTGGCCACCGGACCAGTCATGCTTACAGCCAGGGCGGTTTCGGGATCGGGATAAGCCCGCGTCAGGTCGCGATGATCAAGCTCAACTCCGACCTTTCCTCCAAGGATATAACCCGCACGACATGCAGCAATTAATGCTCGACACAACCAGGGCATACTGCCCGCAATTCCCACCACCGCAATCAGGAGATTCCCTCGCGGCAGTACGGGAATGGGTGCCGCCAACTGCGTGCGCGCTTACGGCGCGTAACGCGCGGCAAATGAGGTTGCTGAAGTCCAAATAGTCGACCCCACGACGCTCCCCGATTCCCGCATTTCAGCAGGTCAGGGCACAGTGCTTGCTCCGATCTAGGGAAAGACTATTGGGACATGGGCAGCATGACCGCTCAGGCGCCGCCGACCTGGCTGGACGATCTTGCGACGGCGGATGTGAGCTGGGTCTGTGATGCCACCGGGCTACTCTGAAACTCCCTGTCTCTTACCAAGTTGATACGGCCTGGAGGCACTGAGCGGCTTTCTACCCGGCTTGTTTCAGAGAAAGCGCCGAGGCGGTTCGGGCGGCTCGGGCGTCTCCCCAGGGAGCCGCGGCCGTTTGAAGAAGCACACGGCCGTAAAGGGTTTGGCCTGGTCCACCGCGAAGTTAACCATCTCCCATCTTTGTTCCCCTAGCGCGTTCGCTTTGCGCATCATTTCATTCAGGGCATCATCGCCCGTCGCATAGAACCACGTGTACTCCCACAGTGGCCCATCAGGCTCGCTCATCTCGCCACCCTAGGGCAGACACGGGGAAGATCGTGGCTGCTACCCAACTCAAGCTTGCCGCTGCGCCCCAGGGCTGCTGCGCGGTAATGGCGCGGACACTCCTCCATTCGGTCCGACGCCCCCGGGGGTCGGGTGGTTGGTGTTTGAGAACATGCTGCGCCGCTCTCGCGTTGGACACGCGACTCGCGCAACTCAACTAGGGTGTTCGAGTTCTGTTCGGGCCTGGTCGATTTGGTCGTAGGCGTACGTCGCCATGGCGGCGGTGGTCATCGTCTCACCCTTGCGGGCGAGCGATTCGTAGGTCGCCTCGCCGAGGACATCGCGCAGGTGGGTGATCGCGGTGGTGATTTCGGGGACCGCCGCCGCGGCGATGGGACTGAGCGCGAACCCGGCGATGGTGGCCGCCGGTTCGTAGCGTCCGAGCCGGTCGAAAAGAGCGGCGAGGACGGCCAGCGGGACGCGGATCGTGGTGGTGTCGCCCGCATTGTGGTAGTTGCGGATTGCCAGAGTGAGGTGATCGAATGCGGCCACGGTGCCGCCGTGTTCGGCCTCAAGTAGGGCCAGACCGCGTCGCCAGGGCTGACGCGTGGGCGCGGTTGCCGCTGTCTTGAGCGATCACCAGACCCCGGCCCAGGGCGTTAAGCGCCCCGACGGGATCCGCGTCACGGAAAGCCACACCGTAGGCAGCAGAGCGCCAACGCGAGCAACAACGGGTTGCCTGTTGCCTCCGCAGCCTCGATGAGGCCATCCGCGGAATCCATCGCCTCCCCACCGGAACCGGCCACTGCAAGGGCGGCAACCAGCTATGCCCGGATGTGGACGTGGGTGTCGCGGCGGCGTGCGAGCTGGGCGCGGCACCACTCGGCCAACCGCTCGGGCTGCCCGATGGCTAGATATACAGCTCCAAGCACGCCTTCGCCGCCGTACGGCAGCGCATCGCGGCTCCTGCCGAGAACGATCTGGCCGGCGTCGCTGTAGCCGACAGCCGCCTCGATCCGTCCGGTCATGTAGCACAGCGACGCAATCACGTACAGGAACGCCAGCCGGGGGTGGTCGACCGCGCGGGCGGGCTCGATCAGCTCTTCAGCCCAGGCGATCGGCTCAAGGGTTTGGACCGCAACGCCGAGCCACCCCGCATAGGTGGCGATGGTGGCGGCGACATCCAGATCGCCGTGGTCGGCGGCCCACCGAAACGCGGTGCGCAGATTGGCCAGCTCGATAGTGAACCAGTCGTAGGCCTCACGCTGGCGGGGGCTGTCCCACAGGGCCAGGATGTCGGCTTCGCGTCCGGCGAAGTACCGCGAGTGGGCGGCCCGAACCTCGGATGCTTCGCCGCGGGCGACGAGTTGTTCCTCGGCGAACTGGCGGATCGTCTCCAGCATCGAAAACCGGGTCCGCCCCGAAGACCGGTCGGCGACCAGCAGCGACTTGCGCACCAGGGCATCGAGCAGATCCAGGGTGGCGAAGTCATCGGCATCGGAACCCATGACGGCGCAGGCGCTTTGCGAGGTCGAATCCCCCGGCGAACACCGAACACCGATCCAGCAGCGGCTTTCTCCGCGCTCATCGAGATGGTCGTAGGACCACGCCACCGCGTGGCGCAGTGTTTGGTGGCGTGCCAGGCCGCGCCGGGAGCCGACCAGCAGCCGGAACCGCTGATCCAGACGATCACGCACCTCGCTGGCCGTCATCGACGCCATCCGCGAGGCCGCCAACTCGATGGCCAACGGGATGCCGTCGAGTCTGCGGCAGATTTCCACCACAGCGTCCGCCTCGCCGGGCTGGGCCAGCGAGAAGTCCGACACGACACTGTGGGCACGGTCGACGAAAAGGTTCACGGCGGCGGATTCGGTTCCGGAGTTGACGTCGAGCGACGGGACACGCCATAACTGTTCTTCGCTGACCCCCAATCCTTCGCGGCTGGTCGCCAGAATCGTTACGGTCGCCGAGGCGGCCAGGATCGCCTCGACCAGATCCGCGACACTGTCGACAACGTGCTCGCAGTTGTCGAACACCAGCAGCCGCGACCGGCCCTCCAAGCGCGGCGGCCACCGACTCGGTCACGGTCTTGCCCGGTTGCTGGGTGATGCCCAACACCGCCGCGACGGCGTCGGGTACCGCCGCCGGATCGGTGACCGCGGCCAGCTCGAAAAACCAAACCCCGTCGGGAAACTCATCGGCCAGCCGCGCCGCGACTTCCAGCGCCAGGCGGGTCTTGCCGACCCCACCTACCCCGGTCAACGTGACCAACCGATGAGCCTTCACCGCGGCGTGCAGCTCGGCGACCTCCGACTCACGCCCGATGAAGCTGGTGGTCGCAGGCCGCAGGTTCCCCGGACTCGCATCCAGCGCCCGCAGGGCCGGGAACTCCGTGCGTAACCCTGCTGCTCGGACCTGGAACACCTCGACTGGGGTCGGCAGATCCCGCAACCGCCGCGGCCCCAAATCCACCAGATCCACCCCGCTGAGCAGACCCGCCGTCGACTCGGCCAACAGGATCTGACCACCATGCCCGGCGGCCATCACCCGCGCCGCACGATTCAGCACCGCACCGAAGTAATCGCCCTCTCGCAGCTCGGCTTCGCCGGTCGCCAGACCCATCCGCACCGGCAACTCCAGTTCTAGCTGCGCGGCCACGGCGGCATCCACCGCCGAGCGTGGCGAGGCGAACGCGGCACACACCCCGTCACCGGTGTGCTTGAACAACCAGCCGCCGTGTGCCTCGATCGCATCACGCAGCACCTCGTCATGGGCGGCGAGCGCCACCCGCATCCCATCGGCGTCGGCTTCCCACCGACGCGTCGAACCCTCAACGTCGGTGAATAGAAACGTCAGGACACCCGAATGAGCGGGCACCTCAGCAGAATGTCACAACGAACCCTGATGCACCTTGTACATCACCGGACGGCCATGCGCGAACCGCGGTCGGCGATGCGCATTACGACTGGGATCGTCCGCAGCGAGAATTGGTATCGGTCGAGATCGTTGGAACGTCGCGGAGACCCCGTCGCACGGTGGAAAGCCACGCCAGGTTGAACGACGTACCGGCTCGAATACGAGTCGTAGGCCCATCCCAAGGATGGTTTGCTGAAGTCCAAATAGTTAGCCCTACAGTGCTTCGCGTTGACCTTGTTTTCCCAGTTCACAGCACTGCGCTTGCTCCGATCTAAGGAAAGACTATTGGGACATGGGCAGCATGACCGCTCAGGCGCCGCCGACCTGGCTGGAGGACCTCGGAAAAGCGGATGTGAGCTGGGTATTTGTTGCTACCGGGCTAGTCTGAGGCGCCCCAGCACGCTACAGAACACCACCTGAATTGCTTTGAGCATCGCTAGGCCAACTCCCCGCTGACTTCAGTTCGACCAGGGGTACACCCACAATGGGGTGACTTCAAATGTGAGTAGCCACAACAGTGCGCACAAGATCAGGAGCCAGATCGCCCCAGCGAAGAACCGCCTAATCTCGGCCATCAGATCATCATTCCCGTCACCTACTTCGTACCGGATGACGGTGCTCAGCCGAGCCAGATCGCAGGCGGTCAGGAACACCCTCTCCTGGCCGATCGCCATCAGATACGCGCGGGAGCCATTGGCCCGATCTAGGCGAACGAGGTGTAGCTGATCCCCGTCACTGTCGCGCAGGCCGATGAGGCTGGTTAGTTCTGGTTGTTTCACGGTGTACCCCTTCGGTTGTTGGGAGTTCCGTGGTTGGGCTGGGACGTTTTTCCTGTGGTTGGAACACGCTGACCATATCTCCCCCCGTGAATGCGCGCAATCCCTTGTCTCACAAATGATTCCGTATTGCGGCGATACACTGGCGTCAGCACAGCGCTCCCGGATTTGCCCATTTCCGCAGGTCAGAGTACAGCGCTATCTCCGATCTAGGGAAAGACTATTGGGACTGGGCAGCATGGCCGCGCAGGCGCCGCCGACCTGGTTAGAGGATCTCGCGACCGCCGACACGTCGTGGATCTTTGACGCAACGGGACTCATCTGAAACGTCCCTTTTCGGTTCGCTACCCGCGCTTGGCGCGACGGTATAGCCATATCACTAGAACAACGACAGCCACTAGGACGACCACGCCGACGCCGACTCTGGCAAGGGCGGCAATCCCGAGAGCCGTGCCAAAGAGATGCCCATGTCTTCGCCGTCTCGTGTTAAACGACGCAAGTAGAGTCGCCATCGAGAAGGTCAACACGTCCAACCCCTCTCCGCTTCGTGGCGCGTTGTTGCGGCCATCATGGTCGCTATTTGATTGCGCGCCTACGCGTTGCCGGGAATTATCCGACGGTCGAACGGCGGCTGGCGGATTTTGACCAACTGAATGCGCCGTGCGTGAAGTCACCGGATCTCCGACGCAACCGATTTATCAAACCCACACCGACAAGCATTAGGGGCGGCAGTCCGTACGCGCACTAACGCTTTTGGGGCCGACGCCGCGGCCGGCGTGCCTTCACGGTTGCGGGCTTGATTTTCACAATCCGCGGGTCATAGGAGTACAGCAGGGTTCCGGGGTTCAGGACCCACTGCCGACCCGTTGCCAACCCGCGCACGAGGACGCGACGTCCGATTCGGCCTCGGACAGTTCGGACGATCTCCACCGAGGATTCGTGTTCCCCGCGTCGTCGCCTGTCCCAGATGGCGCCCTCGGTGATGGCGCCAACGCGTTCCGGCTCGAGTCTGTGTACCCGCATCGCCACGCTCCCAACGAGAAACGGTACCCATTCCCGGGGTAATTCCGACCCTCTCGTTGTACCCGGCCAATTAGAATCCTAATCCAATCAACCGGACTTATCGATTTAGATTCCGGACCATTCAGCTAATTTGTGGATGACGGTTTATCGGCGTGTCGCCTGGCGCCAGCTAACTCTCGGTGGTCATGGCCGGCAAGCGTTCCCAGTTCCCGATCGTGGGGACGTCCTCGCCCTGGACATCTATATAGGAAGCCTCGGTCAGAACCGGCGCCGAGAAGCTCCGGCCGCCGGCTTGATTTTCAGTCACGGTGACGCCGTAGGGCGCGCGCTCGACCTTCACGCTGGGGTCGTCAAGCTGCAAGCGCCACCGTGGTTGGCTCCTGATCGGGGCCAAGAACTCGAGCGCCTCTTCCTCCGCCGGGAACGACTTGGCGAAGACGGGAACGGGCTCGTCCCACCGATAGATCAGGTAGCTGATCTTCCCGTACCAGTTTCGATAGACCACCCAGTAGCCAAGGTGCGAGGCCAGCTCGCCCAGTTCCGTCACGCCGTGCCTCCTCTGCCTCGACCGCTACGGAACTAGTCTGGCTGATCGGCATTCATCCCGCTTCCGGGGCCGGCTGCAGGAATTTCAGCGCGTAAGTGTCCTGGTATCTCTCCGGGTCCGCGGCCAGCTCCTTCAACTTCGCGTGCAGCTTGTCCAGTGTCTCCGCGACTTCATATTCGCAGCCACCGGGACACACCGGCAGGCTGAAAAAGCCATAGCGAAACTGGTCTGTCCAGGGACGGACTACTCCGGCGGGGTCGACGTAGCGAATGGTCGCGCGGGGTAGATGGGTGACCAGTTTCCCGAGGAAATGATTGTTCCTGCAGTGCAAGGTCAGCAGGGCGGAGATTTTTGGCCCGGATTCAGTGCTCATGCTTGACTATCGGCGAAGGGGCCGACAGCGTTTCTAATCGCGCTGACCCGCCGTTCCCAGCCGATAAATACGGGCCGCGTTGTCACGAGCAATGAGGTCGACCACCCGCACCGCATCGGCTTCACTCCAGTCGCCCTCGTTGACGAATCCGCTCAGCACCCGATGAATACCGTTGCGCCACAGCCGTGTACCGAGGTAATGCAGCTCGACGGGGCCGAAGCCGTCCGACGAGTACAGGATCTTGCGGAACGGCGCCAATTCCAGCAGCCGCCCGATGAATGCCGGCGACCGAGCGCCAAGGTGGTTGATGCTGAGGCCGCCGTCCAGATAGACGTTGTTGAACGCCTGCGCCAGATAGCCCGCCTCCCGCTCATAGGGGTAGCAATGCAGCAGCACGATCGGCGTATCGCCGGACTCGCGCAAAAAGTCGAGCAGATACAGCGGGTTGGCTTTGTGTAGATCGCACTCCCGATCGCCGAAGCCAACGTGGAATTGCAACGGTTTACCCACCCGCAGGGCCTGATGCACCCCGAAGCGCAGCAGCACCCGATCCTCGAGCCCGACGCCGCCGCTGTCGCGCCACCGGGCGGCGGCCTCGGCGACCTCGGTTGCGGACGGTTCGGTCAGATCGCCGTCGAACCCGCCGCGGTAGGCCAGGATGGATTTGGTACCGACCGCTGGCGCCGCGCGCCGGTGCAGGATCTCGTTGAACGCCGATGCGTAGTCCCCGGAGGCGTGTGCGGCCTGCTCGGCCACTTGTTCGAGGCGAACCACTTCGTGAGCGCGGCTGCCCGACCACTCGGCGAGCTGCGCGACGTCCGCTACGCCGTCGGCGTATCCGGTGTCCACCAGCCAGTCGCTGACACCGGCAGCGCGCAGAAAGATTCGGCCCAGTTCGGCCTCGGTGAGTTGGCTGCGCCGTTGCCAATATGCTTGTGGGTCAGCGTGTTTGGACAGCCCGAGTAGCGGTGCGCAGTGCGCTCGCACCGCGAAGCCCAGTTGTGAGTCGAATCCGGAGTCGAACTCGGCGAGTAATTCGGTGTTGGCCTCGTTGAGGCCGTTCTCAAATCGCTGCCGGTCCCCCTCGTTCAGCCAGCAGCCGTGCATGTGTTGGTCGATCAGCGGCACGCCGGCGATATGGTCCGCCAGTGCCGCCACGCTCAGACGCTCCAGGCCATACGGAATTTGTCGGCCAGTTGCTCACGGTTGAGATGGGCGTACTGTTCGTGCTCAAAGCGGCGGACCGCGACCACGACGTCGACGGCAGGATCGCCGAGAATCGTACGCAATCGCTTCGAATTATCCAGTTCAGCAATGGCTTTGGCTTGGGACTCGGACAGCGCCACGATGCCGGCGCGGCTACGATCCGAGTCGGACAGTGTTGCCGGGTCCACCTTCGTCTCCGGCGGCAGCGCCGCTTTGTCCTTGATCCCGTCCAGCGCCAATCCGAGAATCGCCGCCGTGGCGAAATATGGGTTGGCCGACGGATCGACGACCTTGATTTCGATGTTGCCCCCGTACGGGTTGCCGGGGCCGCCCGCAACAAAGCGCAGCGCTGCTTCTCGATTCTCGGTTCCCCAGCAGGCATACACGCCGGCCCAGTTGCCGGGATGCAGCCGCAACCCCGACACGATCGAACCGCACAACATGCCCTGCGCCTCCAGCAGGCCGCGCAGCAACCCCGCCACCGCGTTCTCACCCTTGCTCGTCATGCCCCGGATGCCGGCTCCGTCGGAGAACAGCGGGCCCGCCGAGTTGTTCAGCGAGACATGCTGGTGCGCACCGCATCCGACGTCGCCGACGAACGGCGCCGGTGACAGGCTGACACGCAAGCCATAGCGGCGGGCAACGCGGCCGATGATCAGCCGGGTCAGCACCAATTGGTCGGCCGCGGCGACCGGCGATTGCGGTGCCAGTGAAATCTCAAACTGGTTGGTGCCGTACTCGGGGTGTAACTGCTCGATCATGACGCCCGACACGGTGGCTGCCGCGGTGACGTCGCGAACGAATGCCTCGTATTCGAGCACACCGGCCAGCCCGTACTGCGCCCACAGCGTCGACGGCAACCGGCGGCCGTCCGGATTGACCAGCAGAAATTCGATCTCGTGACCGACCAACGCCTCGATACCTGCTTCGGCGAGCACCGCCTCGATACGGCCAAGCGTTCCGCGGCTGCAGCTCGGCACCGGCGTGCCGTCCTGCTCGAAGAATGAGCCAGGCGCCCAAGCCAATCCATCACCGACGATGCGCAACGCGGACAGGTCAATGCGGACGCGCTGATCACCGACGACACCGATGTGTTCGCTGAACGCGATGCCGGTCTGGTCGATGGCGAAGCCATGCCAGCTTCGGCTGGCGCCCAGGCCCGGGTCGGCAAATGCGTTGCTCCGGCGTATCGGTACGGTCTTGGCCTGGGTGAGCCCGGCCGGATTGACCACCGTGCCGATGACCGCGTCGACCCCTTCGGCCTCGAGTTGGGCGATCGCGGCGGCGGCGAGCGCTGTGGTGGTCATCTGCCGGGCGGGCCCGGGTGGGTCAGACCCGACTCGGCAGCGTCAGCTTGCAACTCTGGCCGATATCCAGCGTCCGCAGCACTCGGCCCATGCCGATCCACAACGCGCACGACAACGCCAAGTCGGCGAGCAGCTCTTCGGAGAAGTGTTCGCCACAGCGGGTCCAGAAGTCTTCGTCGTCGCGCAGCTTCGTGTGCTCGGTGGCGAATCGGTGGGCGAACTCGGCGGCCAACCGCTCCTGGTCGCTGTATCCGGGCCAGGTGCGCCACTCGCGCGCATGGTCGTAGAGCTCTTCATCGACGCCGGCGGCGGGTCCGTCGGCGTCGCGGGTATTGACGCACACTTCGCATTCGTTGTCGTGGGCGATGACCGTCCGCGCGAGCTCGCGGGTACGCATCGGCAACCGGTTGCGGCTATAGACCGCGTTGGCGAACGCGCCGATCGCGCCGCCCAACTCCGGAGACTTCAGGACCCAGCCGGTCAGGTCGTCGTCAGGGAATGTTCCGATTCGGCTCATGGCGAGATGGTACGCCCGATGCCGCGATAGGAATCCGTTCCGTAGCAACAGTCGACAGCCGCCGTCGATCGTCGCCCCAGTCGGGTTGAGCGACGATCCGTTGAGCGATCCGGTCGAGCGCGGCTTCCACCTGAGCGCGGTCGGGTCGGCCCTGGAAGTTGGGCGAGCGGGAGAGCTTGTCGACGATCCAATCCCGGATCAGCGTGGTGACGAAGTCGACCTGGCGTAGCCCGGGCGGGGTGAGCCATAGCCGGTCGACGTTACGTTGCGCGTAACCGCGGCGGACCAGGCGATCGAAGGTGGGTTCGAGGACTTCGTACGGTATGCCCAGCTGCTCACCGATATCGGTGATCCGGGCTATCCCGAACGCTCGCTGATATCGGTTGATTCGCAGCAGCGCCCACAACTCCGCGACGTCGAGTTGACAGTCGGGCCGCATGGCGATGCTGCGCAGCCGCATCCCCGGTTCACCGCGCAGCAGCCGTCCGATCGCCGTCTCCAACATCTCTTCCGGCGATTGCGTGGTCGGCATCGCGAACCCGTCACCCAGGTCGGCGGCCGGCTTGCCGATCTCGCGCAACGGGACTTCACGAAGAAACAGCGCGAGGACGAAACCGACCAGCGCGACCGGAACCGCCCACAAGAACACCTGGGTGAGCGAGGTGGCATAGGCGTTCACGATCGGTGCGGCCGTGGCACGAGGCAGGCGGTGCAAGGCCTCCGGTGAATTCGCCGCTGCGGGAGATGCGCCGCTGGCCGCGATCGCCGGACCGATGCGCGCTCGCAGGAAGTTCGTGAACAGTGAGCCGAATATCGCAGCGCCGAAAGAACTTCCGATTGTGCGGAAAAACGTGACGCCCGAGGTGGCGACGCCGAGGTCTTCGAAGCGCGACGTGTTCTGCACGATGAGGATCAGCACCTGCATGCACATGCCGATGCCGGCGCCGAGGATGAACAGGTAAAGCGATTGCAGCACCGCCGATGTGGACGCGTTCATCCGCGACATCAGCAGAAACGCGATCGCCATCACCGCCGTCCCGGCGACCGGGAAGATCTTGTATCGCCCGGTTCGGCCGACCAGCACGCCGCTGCCCATCGACGTCAACAGCATCCCGGCCACCATCGGCAGCGTGCGCAGTCCCGATGTCGTTGCCGACACACCGTCGACGAACTGCATGTAGGTCGGCAGAAAGGTCAGCGCCCCCAGCATGGCGAACCCGACCACGAATGACAGCACACAGCACACGGTGAAAACCGGACTGCCGAAGAGCCGGGTCGGCAGGATCGGGGCGGCGACCCGACTCTCCACCCAGACGAAAGCGGCCAGCGCCAGCGTGGAAGCGACGAAGAGCCCGATGATCGTCGCGGATTTCCACGGGTAGGTGGTGCCGCCCCAGCTGGTGGCCAGGGTCAATCCCGTTGCGCCCAGGCCAACGAGCAGGATGCCGGTGTAGTCGATGACCGGTTTGCCGCGCCCGGCCAGCGACGGGATCGCCGCAGCCGCAACGAAGAACACGACGATGGACACCGGCACGTTGACATAGAACGCCCACCGCCAGCTGAGATGGTCGGTGAAATAGCCGCCCAGCAGTGGGCCGATCACCGTGGTCACACCGAACACCGCGCCCAACGCCCCCTGGTAGCGGCCGCGGTCGCGCAGCGGAATGATTTCGCCGATCAGCGCGGTGGCCGTGACGGTGATGGCGCCGCCGCCCAGACCCTGCAACGCGCGCGCCCACCAGCATCGCCATCGACTGCGAAATACCGCACAGCGCCGATCCGATGACGAAGAACGTCACGGCGGCCTGGAACACCCGCTTGCGGCCGAACAGGTCGCCGAGTCTGCCGGCGAGCGCGGTGATGATGGTCGAGGCCAGCAGGTAACTGGTGACCACCCAGGACTGGTGGCCGGCGTCGCCCAGGTCGGCGACGATCGTGGGCAGTGCGGTGGCGACGATGGTTTGGTCGAGTGCCGCCATCAGCATTCCCAGCATGATCGCCAGGAAGACGAAATTGCGTCGTTGCGGGCTGAGCAGGGTGCTGCCGGATTCGGCATCCGGCGTGGCAGCGATCTGCGCTGTCATGCCCGCCTTCCGTCAGCGTGCGTCAAGCTCAGTGCCCGGCTTGTCCCGTCGTCGGCGGCCGCGCGACACACTGAGCCAAGTAGAGCTCTTCACCAAGCTTTTCCATCAGCTGCAGCTGGGTCTCGAGGTAGTCGACGTGGGTCTCCTCGTCGGCCACAATCCCCTCGAGCAGGTTGGCGCTGGTGGTGTCTTGCTTCTCGCGGCACATGATGATGCCCGGTTTGAGCCGGTCCAACACCTCGTGTTCGATCGCCAGATCGGCCTCGAACTGCTCCCGCAGCGTCTGCCCGATCCGCAACGAAAAGAGCCGCTGGTAGTTCGGCAGCCCCTCCAGCAACAGGATGCGATCGGTGATCGCTTCGGCGTGCTTCATTTCGTCGAACGACTCGGCGCGAGTGTGCTCGGCCACCTCGGTGAAACCCCAATTTTCTTGCATTTTGGAATGCAAAAAATATTGATTTATCGCGGTGAGTTCACTGGTCAATTGCTCATTGAGCAAGCGCAAAACTTCCGGATCGCCTTCCATTATCACTCCTGTCTACGTTGCCACCACGGTCGTTGCGGCTACGCTACCGCAGGTCAAAAGCCGTTGTCACCCAAGGTAATACTCACTCAGGACAGCTTTCCCTAAGTAACCGAAGCCTAGGTTGATTGAAGCAACTCATTCTCGGAGTTCATGGGCTGCGTGGGTGTCGTACTAAGCGGGTTTGTGCGTATGCCGCCAGTGTGCTGCGAGTGCACGCGTCAGCGGGAAAATTGCCCATTGCGAGCACCGGCCTGACTATTCGCGTCGGCAAAGGCGGTTGCGGCAAAGCAACGTGGCTGCCGCAGGCGACCCAGCGGTTGGTGCTCCAACAGCCCGACACGCTAAAGGGCTGGTCAGCGGCGCGTCGACTGGGCTTAAGTGCGGTGACAACTTAGGTTAGACTGCACTAACTCACTTAGGTTAGACTCCACTAACAATGTACGTATGCCTGTGCGTCGGAGCCACAAGTCAGACCGTGTCTGACGCTGTCGAACGCGGGGCGTCGACATCCAAAGAGGTTGCGGCGGCCTGCGGGGCCGGAACTGACTGCGGACGTTGCCGGCGCACATTGCGGGCGATCATCGCGGCGGCCACGCAGTTGGAAACCAGCGGGTCGCGCTAGCCGCGCCGACCGGTGAAATCGGCAAGCGCCTGCGCGTTAGCCTGACCGCCGAGCAACTGGGCGAACTGGTCGTTTTCGCGGGCGGTTGCCGCCGCTATTTCCGGACGAGTCGGTTCGACGATGGTCTGCTTGACCGCGATCAGACTCGAAATCGGCCGAGAGGCAAGGATTTCGGCGTGCCTGCGGGCATCGGCGATCAGCTCGGACGGCTCGCACACCTTCCAGACCAGCCCCATTCGCAGCGCCTCGTCAGCGGTGACCCATTCCGACGACATCAACAGCCAGGCGGCATTTTGCCGGCCCACCAACTGCGGCAGCAGGTACGACGATGCCGCCTCCGGCGCAACGCCCAGGCTGGTGAACGGGCATTTCAGCCGAGCCGTCGATGACATGAATGTCAGGTCCGCATAGCCCAGGATGGTGGTGCCGATGCCGACGCCGACGCCGTTCACCGCGCAGACCAGTGGTTTGGGAAACCGGGTCAGTGCATCGATCATCGCGGTGAAGTGCGATCCCTGACGGGCCATTTCCGGGTCGGTGATGCGGGCTTGCATCTCGTTGAGGTCGTTGCCGGCGCTGAAGGCTCGTCCGGCCCCGGTCAACAGCACGACAGCGATGTCGGGGTCATCGGCTGCTGACGTCAGCGCTTCGGCAGTGGCCTGGTAGAGCGCCTCGTTGAACGCGTTGAGTGTCTCAGGCCGGTTCAGGGTGAGGGTGCGCACCCGGTTTTGGTCATCGCTCTGCAGTATCACCGGTGTCTCCTCATGTCTCGAATGGTGTTTTCAGCACGTAGCGGCTGGTCGGCACGGTGTCGATGTTCTCGTTGGCGCCGAACGCCGATGTGCTGGCGACCATCCGGCCCAGCCGCTGCTGCAGGTCGGCGTCATCGGCGGCGCCGAAAAAGGCCTTCAGATCGGTGATCGCCTCGGCCGGGAACAGCTCTTCGACGATGCCCGACAGTTGCGGAGCGTCCGGCGTGAGCGCGCGTACGACGGCGTTCTGGGTGTAGCCGAAGGTGGACTGGGTCTCGATCGCCACCGCCGTGTGGTCGTGCTGCCAGCGGTGCAGCCAGCTCGCCTGGTCCAGCTCGGTAGGCCGGCGCAGCAGCGCGATGTTGGCCAAACCCGTTGTGCGGCTGCCTAGTTGAAGCGGTGCCTGCAACGGGACCGACTCGGTGACCAGATAAGCCGCGAGCTGATCGCATTGCGCCTCCAGCAGGCGCAGCGCCGTTGTGATCTGATCGCCGTAGCACTGCTGGGTCCAGATGCTCACCACGGCGGCCACCGGCGGGTCGAGTGTCGTCAGCGTCATCAGTGAATGACGCACCGCGTCGTCGCGGACGTTGACGGCCAGACCGGCCATGCCCAGCCGAAGAATGGCATCCGCGACCGGCCCCCGCTGCCGTTGGCACCAGTCGTCATCGCGGTCGGCCGCCATCAGCACCGCAACTACCTTCTCCATGAAGCGAAACTAGAACACGTTCATGTTGCCGGCACTACCGGGCCGGGCGTACCTGCTGGTCGCCGTCGACCAGCTCGCCGATCAGCGCGGCAAGCTGCCGGTAGGGCCCCTCGCGGCCGCTGGACGAACGAAATACCAACCCGATCCGCCGGCCCGGACGAGGTGTCGTGAAGTAGGCCAGTTCCAGCCGGCTGCGTGCGGTCTCGACGGGCACGGCGCTCTGCGGAATCAACGTCACACCCAGCCCGCCGGTGACACATTGCACTGCGGTCGCCAGCGACGCCGCCCGGGTGTTGGCCAGTTCGGCGCGTATGCCCGCCTTATGGCAGACGTCGAGGGCCTGGTCGCGCAGGCAGTGCCCCTCGTCGAGCAACAGCAACGGCAGCTGCGCCAATGCGGTCGGTGGCACTCGTCGCTTGCCCGCCAGCGGATGCCCGGGCGGCAGCGCGAGCACGAAATCTTCGTCGTAAATCGGGATTTCGGTGATGCCGCTGGCCTCGGCCGGCAAGGCGATCATCGCCGCATCCAGGGATCCCTCGCGTAGCCCGGTGAGCAGCCGCTCGGTCTGGTCTTCGATCACCCGCAAGGTCAGCGACGGCAGCCGCTCGGCCAGCCCCGCGAGCAGGGTCGGCAGCACGTACGGTGCCACCGTCGGGATCAGTCCCAGCCGGATGTTGCCCTGCAGCGGGTCCGAGGCGCCCGCGGCCGCGGCCGAGAACGCCGTCGCCGCCTCGATCACCGCTTGCGCGCGCGGCAGCAGCTGCTCACCTTCGGCGGTGAGGAAAACCCGACGAGTCGACCGCTCGACCAGATGAACGCCGAGCCCGGCCTCAAGGCCCGACAGGGCCTGCGACAACGTCGACTGGCTGATCCCGAGAGTTGTTGCGGCGCTGCCGAAATGCTGCTTTTCCGCGACGGCGACAAACGCCCGGAGCCCGGCGATGGTCGGCTGATAACTCTTATCGGTCATTCCGATCATTATAGTGGGACATATCACCTTTAATTGTAAGTTGGGCTGCGGCAGAATGGTCGTTAGGAAAACTTGACTGAATCCAATCTTCTTGAAAAGGAGTGACATGGCACTGCGGACCATCGGTGACCAGTTCCCCGCCTACCGGCTGACCGCGTTGATCGGTGGCGACCTGTCGAAGGTCGACGCCGAGGCGCCCGGGGACTACTTCACGACGATCTCCAGCGACGACCACGAGGGCAAGTGGCGGGTGGTGTTCTTCTGGCCGAAGGACTTCACCTTCGTGTGCCCGACCGAGATCGCCGCGTTCGGCAAGCTGAACGACGAGTTCGAGGACCGCGACACACAGGTGCTCGGTGTTTCGGTGGACAGCGAGTTCGTGCACTTCCAGTGGCGCGCCCAGCACGAGGACCTCAAGAAGCTGCCGTTCCCGATGCTTTCGGACATCAAGCGGGAACTCGTCGAAGCCACCGGGGCGCTCAACGATGAGGGTGTGGCCGATCGGGTCACCTACATCGTCGATCCCAACAACGAAATCCAATTCGTCTCTGTGACTGCCGGTTCGGTGGGGCGCAACGTCGATGAGGTGCTGCGGGTGCTGGATGCCCTGCAGTCCGACGAGCTGTGCGCCTGCAACTGGCGCAAGGGTGACCCCACGATCGACGCCGGCGAAGAGTTGAGGAAGTCAGCCTGATGAGCCGCGCGGCGACGATGCAGAGCGAAGCGATGAGGAGGAGCGGCGCATGAGCATCGAGAACCTGAAGGACGCATTGCCCGAATACGCCAAGGACCTCAAGCTGAACCTGGGCTCGATCAGCCGCAGCACCGTGCTCAACGAGGAGCAGCTGTGGGGCACCCTGCTGACCAGTGCCGCGGCGACGCGGAATACCCAGGTGCTGGCAGAGATTGGGGCCGAGGCGGCCGACTACCTGTCGTCCGAGGCCTATCAGGCGGCGCTGGGTGCGGCATCGATCATGGGTATGAACAACGTGTTCTACCGTGGCCGCGGCTTTCTCGACGGCAAGTACGACGACCTGCGCCCGGGCCTGCGGATGAACATCATCGGGAATCCGGGCGTGGACAAGGCGAGTTTCGAGCTGTGGTCGTTTGCGGTGTCGTCGATCAACGGGTGTTCGCACTGCGTGGCCGCCCACGAGCACACCCTGCGTGAGGCCGGCGTCGACCGGGAAGCCATCCTCGAGGCATTGAAGGTGGCCGCCATCGTGTCGGGTGTCGCGCAGGCCATCACCACGGCCCAAACGCTGGCCGCCGCCGGCTAGACACCGCCCGTAGACTTCGGGTCTGTGGGCCTGAGCGAAGTCGATCTGCAACGGTTGCGTCGCTGTGTCGAGCTTGCCCAAACCGCACTTGACAACGGGCACGCGCCTTTCGGCGCGATCCTGGTCGACGCCAAAGGCCAGACCCTGTACGAGGACCACAACCGGATCACCGACGATGACCAGACGCTGCACGCCGAGATGGGCATCGTCCGGTGGGCGGTAGCGAATTTGGCTCCGGTCCTTCGCATTCGAGCGACTGTCTACACGTCGTGTGAGCAGTGCCCGATGTGCGCGGCCGCGCACGCGTGGGCGGGGCTCGGGCGCATCGTGTACGCCACGTCGTGTGCTCAGCTGACCGAATGGCTGGGCGAGTGGCAGGTGCCCACACCGGTGGCGATGTTGCCGATCGCCACGGTGGTGCCCAGAGCGGTGGCCGATGGCCCGGTGCCGGAACTCGAGGCCGAGGTGAAATCCCTCTACGAAGCCAGGTATCGGCGGTGACGGTGCCGCCCTGGGTACGGCATGTGATCTGGTGGCATGTCTACCCGCTGGGGTTCGTCGGCGCTTTCCCGGCGGCCGCACCCCCGGATTCAGGGGAACACCGGCTGCGACGGGTCGCCGATTGGTTCGATCACGCCATCCAGCTCGGTGCATCGGGGATCGCGCTGGGGCCGATTTTCGCTTCGCGCACACACGGTTACGACACCACCGACCATTACCGGATCGATCCTCGGCTCGGCGACGACCACGATTTCGACTACCTCGTCACCGAGGCCCATCGGCGAGGCTTGCGGGTGCTTCTCGACGGCGTGTTCAACCACGTCGGTGTCGACTTCCCCCGCTATCGCGAAGCGACGCATAACGATGCGGCAGCACACTGGTTTCGCGGCCGCCCCGGGCACTTTCACACCTTCGAGGGACATGGCGGTCTGCTCACGCTCAATCACGACAACCCCGAGGTCGCCGACTACACCGCCGCCGTGATGGCGCACTGGTTACGACGCGGCGCTGACGGCTGGCGTTTGGACGCTGCGTACGCTGTGCCGTCCCAATTTTGGGCCGAAGTTCTGCCCAGAGTTCGCCGGCTCCAACCGGATGCGTGGTTCGTCGGAGAGCTGATACACGGGGACTACGCCGCGGTGGTTCACGAAGCCGGTTTCGACTCGGTCACCCAATACGAACTGTGGAAGGCGATCTGGAGCAGCCTCAACGACGGGAACTTCTACGAGCTGGACTGGGCCATGCGGCGCCACAACGATTTCGTAGAAAGTTTCCCTCCGCTGACCTTCATCGGCAATCACGACGTCACGCGGATCGCCAGCCAACTCCAGTGTCCCGAACACCTCGCTCATGCGCTGGTGATCCTGCTGACCGTGGGTGGCATTCCCAGCATCTACGCCGGCGATGAGTTCGGCTACCACGGAATCAAGGAGGAGCGATTCGGCGGCGACGACGCGGTGCGTCCCGAATTTAGCTCTCCCCCAGCGCAATTAGATACGCGTCAGGCCGAGATATGGCGCTTGCACCAATATCTGGTTGGGCTGCGCCGGCGTCATTCCTGGCTGCATGCGGCGACGACGACTAAGTTGCGATTGAACAATCGGCATTACGTGTACGAGTCACGACACGGCGACCAGGCGCTGATTGTCGCGCTCAACGCCGACGACGTCCCGCTGCGGGTTGTGCTGGGCGAATTGGGCGATCGGGCAGGCACAGGTCATCGCCGGCAGCGGCATGCCGCCGGACGAAGTCGTCGACCGGGTGCAGATCGAGCCGCAAGGCTGGCGAATCTTGCGGCCCGCCTAAGTCAGCCGTTCGACCGTCAGCGGATCCTCCTCGCCGCCGTAGTAGTGCTCGAGCAGCTGCACGAAATCGTGGTTGTCCGCGGTCGCGTGGACAAACAACGTCATCGACGAGCGGACTTTCAGATCGTCGGGCGACCCGAAAATCTCCCCGATCGAACGGCCTTGCACGGCGTTGACCAGCCGGGTGCATTCGTGCAACCGCGGTCCGAGCAGTTCGTGCCGAAGATAGGCCCGGGCTTCATCGAGCGAGGAGATCGCGTACCTGGCCGCCGTCGGACTGCTGCCCAGCCCGGCGACCTGCGGGAAGATGAACCATATCCAGTGGCTGCGTTTGCGGCCGGCGCGCAGCTCATCGAGGACGTCTTGGTAAACCCGCTCCTGCGCATCGACGAAGCGCTGCAGATCAAAGGGGTCGCTTGCGGAATCCATAAGACCTACCGTGACACAGTGGTCAAACGACGGATACCGAAGCCGCAAGACCTCGCGCCGCTGATCCGGTTACGCAAGCCTCGGCTGGACCGCGTCCAACGCCGGCTTGATGACGCACAGACCATCCACGATCTGCGACGCATCGCCAAGCGGCGGACACCGAGGGCGGCATTCGACTACACCGACGGCGCGGCCGAAGAAGAGATCTCCCTGGGCCGTGCTCGACAAGCCTTTCGCGACATCGAGTTTCACCCCACGATCCTGCGTGACGTCAGCAATGTGCGGACCGGTTGGGAGGTTCTCGGCCAACCGGTGGCGCTGCCGTTCGCGATCGCGCCGACGGGCTTTACCCGGTTGATGCACACCGAGGGCGAGATCGCCGGCGCCCGGGTGGCCGCGGCGGCGAGGATCCCGTTTTCGCTGTCCACGCTCGGCACCGCCTCGATGGAAGAGGTTGCGGCTGCTGCGCCGCAGGGCCGCAAGTGGTTTCAGCTCTACATGTGGCGTGATCGGGATCGTTCGATGGCATTGGTGCGACGGGCGGCCGACGCCGGGTTCGACACCCTGCTGGCCACCGTCGACGTCCCGGTTGCCGGCGCGCGGTTGCGCGACGTCCGCAATGGGATGTCGATTCCGCCGGCGTTGACCCTGCGCACCGTGCTCAACGCCGTGCCGCGCCCGCGCTGGTGGTTCGACCTGTTGACCACCGAGCCGCTGGCGTTCGCGTCGCTGGATCGGTGGTCGGGCACCGTCGGCGAATACCTCGACACGATGTTCGACCCCAGCCTGACCTTCGATGATTTGGAATGGATCAAGGCGCAGTGGCCGGGCAAGCTCGTCGTCAAGGGCATCCAAACTCTGGACGACGCGCGGGCCGTGGTCGACCGCGGCGTCGACGGCATCGTGTTGTCCAATCATGGTGGCCGCCAACTCGACCGGGCTCCGGTGCCGTTTCACCTGCTGCCCGCTGTGGCGCGTGAACTCGGCAAGGACACCGAGATCCTGCTGGATACCGGCATCATGTCCGGCGCCGACATCGTCGCCGCAATCGCCCTCGGCGCACGCTGCACGCTGATCGGCCGGGCCTATCTGTATGGGCTGATGGCCGGCGGCGAGGCGGGCGTTCGTCGCGCCGTCGAGATCCTGTCCGGGCAGTTGACCCGCACCATGCGGCTGCTCGGCGTCACCTGCCTCGAGGAGCTGACGCCCAAGCACGTGACGCAGCTGCGGCGGCTGGTGCCGGTCACGCCCGAGTGACGAGATCCGGCGCGTAGGATCCTTATATGAGAAGGGCTTTCGTCGTTACACTCGCGTTCGGATTGATCGTCGCATTGTTCGGTGTGATTTGGGCGCTCCAGGGATTCGGGGTGCTTCTTGGTAGCCCGATGAGCAACACTACGACCTGGTCCGTCATTGGCCCGATCACGGCGCTGATCGGCATCGCGATTGCGGTATTCAGTTGGCGGAGACTGTCGTCGAAATAGTGCTTCACGTGGCCGCCACGGTGAAGTCCACCGTGTGCCAACCGGTGGCGCCGTCGGGGACGGTCCCAACTCGATCGGCAGTTTGCGCAGCTCCGGTGTTGTCGGTGGCACGTACGGTGACGGTGTGTTTCCCAGGGCTTGTCGCCTGCCAGGGGAAGCTCCACAACCGCCACGTCTCGTTGGAATAGCTCGCGCCCAGTCCAGCGGGCTGCCAGGCGCCATCGTCGATGCGGATCTCGACGGCTCGCACACCGCGATTCTGTGCCCACGCGACGCCGCCAAACACCACCTGCCCCATCGGCACCTTCTGGCCAGCTTTCGGCACGTCGATCCGCGACTCGGTCTTGATGGGAGCACGCGCTGCCCAGCCCTGCCGCGTCCAGTACGCCGTTGCTCTGTCGAAGCGGGTCAACTCCATCTCGACGACCCACTTGGTCGCCGACACGTAGCCATAGAGCCCCGGTACGACCAGCCGGGCCGGGTAGCCATGCTCGGCCGGCAGCGGCTGGCCGTTGAGGCCGACCGCCAAAAGCGCGTCGCGGCCATCGGTGAGCGCCTCCACTGGCGTCCCGGCGGTGAACCCGTCGATTGACGTCGAGAGCACCATGTCGGCGTCCGCGTGCACGCGGGCCACCGCGAGCAGATCGGCCACCCGGTATCCCGTCCAGACACCTGTCGAAATCAGGCTTCCGCCAACGGGATTCGATACACAAGTCAACGTCGTCACCATTTCGACGACGTCGAAGTGGGCGAGGTCGTCGAAGCGGTACGTGGCTTCGCGCTGCACCATGCCATGGATGCGCAGTCGCCAGTCGCCGCGGCTGAGTTGGGGAACACTGAGCGCGGTGTCCACCCGGTAAAAGTCGGCGCTCGCGGTGACAAAGCTCGGCAGCGCAACGCCGTTCGGTTGGACATCGGCAGGTATGGGTGGCGCCGATGTGCGCGGTTGAGGAAGCGTGAAGCTGTTGCGGTCAGCGGCCACCGAATGCACCAACCGCGTGATGACCGCGCCCACCACGCCACTCACTACTCCGAATCCGAGCAATCCGAACATGACCAACCTGCGCCTGCCGGCATCCGGCTCGTCGTGGTCGGCTCTGTCCTTCGCATCTGCCAGGCCGGACCACAACCGACGGGTGAGCAAGCGTAGGGTCGCCACGCCGCAGGCGGCGCCCGCGACGGTGGGGATCGTTTCGAGTGCGGTCGCACCCTGCCGCGACAGCACTGCGGTGCATCCGAGGACGCCCGCGGCTGCGATCGCGGCGCTGCCGAGCGGGCGACGCTGAGTCTCGAGGGTCCCGGCGATCGCCGCGATCGTCGCGATCACCACGAGCACGACGACGCCCACGAAGAGTTTGTCCAGAGAGCCCAGGGTCTGAATCGCCCACTCTTTGATGGGCGCCGGTGTCAGGTCGACGGCCGCTGAGCCGATCGCAGCGCGCGCATCGGCCCGCGCGCCGAACGGGATACCCACCAGCTGGGCTACCCCGAGCGCGACGGACGCGGCGGCGACCCCGGCGATCATCCGCTCATTCGACGGCGCGACGGCCATCGGAGTTACTCTACTCGCGTTCCCCTGAAACACCGTAAATACGTTGCCCTGCAAGCGAACCGGTGAGATCGGCATGCCGCCGTCGACCCGCGCCACGGTACTGGCCAGCCCCGAAGAGGCTTTGGCTCGTCGGCCCCTCGCGGCGCGTTGTAGCAGCGTGCGCGAGGACGACGAGCGGTCTATATAGTTACACCTTGCATTCGCGTGTGAAACCTGTCAAGGTGGTTACTCGTGACGTTCGTCTATGTGGGTGGCCGGCAATGCCTCAACTTCGTCGGCACCATGAAGCACCGACACAGCTCACGTGAGGAGCTGCTGACCGAGCCGAAACTGCTGTCGGACTGGGCGGTTGAGGCCGGGCTGCTGGATGCCGCCATCGACGTCACCGACGACGATCTGGCGGCCGCGACTCGAGCTGCGGGAAGCCATCTACCGGACTGTCAGCGCCCGACTGGAGGGTCATCGGCCCAAGCCCGCCGACGTCGAGCTGCTCAACGAACGGGCCGCCCAGCCCCAGCTCACGCCACGACTCCTGCGTACCGGCGCCACCCGCCGCGAAGGCACCCCAGCGCAACTGCTTGCCAGCGTGGCCGCCGATCTGCTCGACCTCCTGGCCGGAACCGACATCGACAACGTCAAGCAGTGCTCGCACCCGGACTGCACGCGGCTGTATCTGGATGCGTCGCGAGCCAAGAATCGGCATTGGTGCGGGATGGGCACCTGCGGCAACAAGGCCAAGGTCCAGGCCTTCCGGGCCCGCCAGCGCGCCGCGTCTGGCTAGACCCGCTTCCCGTCGGGAACAAACTGGATCCGATACAGGTTGAGCGCATCAGACTTAACTTTGGAGGATTGATGTCTGAAGCCAAATCAGTGCCGGTGTTGTTTATCAAAGATCCGATCGTGTTGCCCGGAATGGTCGTGCCGGTCGCGCTCGACGACGCTGCTCGCGCGGCTGTGGACGCTGCCCGCGCTACTGAATCGGGCAAGCTGCTGATCGCCCCGCGGCTCGACGACCGCTACCCGTCCTACGGCGTGCTGGCGACAATTCTGCAGGTCGGCCGCATTGCCGGTGGCGGCACCGCCGCTGTTGTGCGCGGCGAGCGGCGGGCCCAGATCGGCGTGGGAGCGAGCGGGCCGGGTGCGGCGTTGTGGGTCGAGGTGACGGAGATCACCGAGCCCGAGCCCACCGATGAGACGCGTGCGCTGGCCGCCGAATACAAGAAGCTGCTGCTGGCGATGCTGCAACGACGCGAGGCCTGGGAGCTGGTCGACGTCGTCAACAAGCTCACTGACCCGTCGGCGCTGGCCGATATGGCGGGTTATGCGTCGTATCTGACCGATGTGCAGAAGCGCCAGCTGCTGGAGACCGAGGATGTCGCCGAGCGTCTGCGGGTGTTGATCGACTGGACCGGCGACCACTTGGCCGAGGTCGAGGTCAACGACAAGATCGCCGAGGACGTCCGCGAGGGCATGGAGAAGCAGCAGAAGGAATTCCTGCTGCGCCAACAGCTGGCCGCGATCCGCAAGGAACTCGGCGAGGGCGAACCGGACGGATCCGATGACTACCGCTCGCGAATTGAAGCGGCTGACCTGCCCGAGAAGGTTCGCGAGGCTGCACTGCGAGAGGTGGGCAAGCTGGAACGCTCCAGCGAGCAAAGTCCCGAAGGCGGCTGGATTCGCACCTGGCTGGACACCGTGCTCGATCTGCCATGGAACGTCCGGACTGACGATTCGACGGACTTGGCGGCGGCGCGGGAGGTCCTGGACGCCGACCACCACGGGCTGGATGACGTCAAGGACCGCATCGTCGAGTATCTGGCCGTGCGTACCCGGCGCGCCCAGCGTGGGCTGCAGGTCGTGGGTGGCCGCGGCTCCGGCGCGGTGATGGTGCTGGCCGGCCCGCCCGGCGTCGGCAAGACGTCGCTGGGTGAAAGCGTGGCCCGGGCTCTGGGCCGCAAGTTCGTGCGCGTCGCTCTGGGCGGTGTGCGCGACGAGGCCGAGATCCGCGGGCACCGTCGTACCTACGTGGGCGCGCTGCCCGGCCGGATCGTGCGAGCGATCGGTGAGGCGGGATCGATGAATCCCGTTGTGCTGCTGGACGAGATCGACAAGGTCGGTTCCGATTACCGCGGCGACCCGAGCGCGGCGCTGCTCGAGGTGCTCGACCCGGCGCAGAACCACACGTTCCGCGACCACTACCTGGATCTGGACCTGGACCTGTCGGACGTGGTGTTCCTGGCCACCGCCAACGTGATCGAGAACATCCCGTCGGCGCTGTTGGACCGCATGGAACTGGTGCAGATCGACGGTTACACCGAAGATGACAAGGTCGCCATCGCCCGCGACTACCTGCTGCCCCGGCAGCGGGAACGGGCCGCGCTGAGCGATGACGAGGTCACCGTGACCGACGCCGCGCTGCGCAAGATCGCCGCCGACTACACCCGTGAACCCGGCGTGCGGCAATTCGAGCGGCTGCTGGCCAAGGCACTACGCAAGGTCACGACGAAGATCGCCGAGGAGCCGGTGACCATCGACGAGCCCGACTTGGTGGGTTACCTTGGCCGGCCGCGGTTTACGCCCGAGTCGGCCGAACGCACGGCGGTGCCGGGCGTGGCGACCGGCCTGGCCGTTACCGGGCTCGGCGGCGATGTGCTCTACATCGAGGCCGGTGCCAACGACGGTGAGCCGGGCCTGCAGCTGACCGGTCAGCTCGGTGACGTGATGAAGGAGTCCGCGCAGATCGCGCTGTCCTACGTCCGTTCGCACGCAAAGGAATTGGGTGTCGATCCGTCGACGCTGGACCGGCGCATCCACGTGCACGTGCCCGCCGGCGCCGTCCCGAAGGACGGGCCGTCCGCGGGTGTCACGATGGTGACCGCGCTGGTGTCGATGGCTACCGGGCGCCAGGTTCGCGCCGACGTCGGGATGACCGGCGAGGTGACGCTGAACGGGCGAGTGCTACCGATCGGCGGCGTCAAGCAGAAGCTGCTCGCCGCCCAGCGAGCGGGCCTGTCGACGGTGTTCATCCCGCAGCGCAACGAGCCCGACCTGGACGATGTGCCCGCCGAGGTGCTCGACGCGTTGGACGTCAAGCCGATGACCGACGTCGCCGAAATCATCGCTCAGGCACTGGAACCGGCGTCGCAGGCGGTGACCGCCGCGGCGTGACATCGGATAGCCTGCGATCATGACCGATTCGCAGCAGCTCAAACGGCGCATCGTCCACACCGCCCAACGGCTGGTCGCCAATCCGGTGGGCAGACGGTTACCGCTGCCCATGCTGGAGACCACCGGCCGGAAGTCGGGCCAGCCGCGGCGTACCGCGATCGGCGGACGAGTGATCGGCAACCAATTTTGGATGGTTTCGGAGCACGGCAAGCATTCGCACTACGTGCACAACATCAAGGCCAATCCCGCCGTACGGGTGCGAATCCGCGGTCGGTGGCGCAGTGGAACTGCTCACCTGGTGCCCGACGACGACGCCAAAGAGCGGTTGCGCAGCCTGCCCGGGATCAACAGCGCCTTTGTGCGCCTGGCCGGCAGTGACTTGCTGACCATCCGGGTGGATCTGGACTGAGCGGGACCACGCATGGCCTACGACACCGACCTCGCCGACCGCATTCGCGAACTGCTGGGCCCGCTGCGCGGCGTTGACGAGAAGCGAATGTTTGGCGGCCTGGCGTTCCTGATCAACGGCAACATGTCCGTGGCCGTGAGCAGGCAGGGCGGTCTGATGGTCCGGGTGCCGCCAAGCGACACGGAAAAGCTGTTGGGACGAGCCCATGTCAGCCCGATGGTAATGGCCGGGCGGGAAGTCCGCGGGTGGGTCCGCATCGAGCCCGACGGGGTGAAAACCAAACGGCAATTGACCGGCTGGGTGAGCCGCGGCGCCGACTATGCGCGAAGTCTTCCGCGCAAATGAGCTCCACGTTTGCGAACCCCAACTACGGGTACGCGGAGCGTTATGGACGAGCGCAAGCGGGTAGTGCAACGACTGCTGAAAGTCGCGGGTACCACCTATGCAGCCGAAGCGGGAGTGACGATCGGCGACAAGCCGATGCCGCTGTTTCAGCTGCTGGTCCTGTGCATGCTGGCCAGCAAACCAATCGATGCGGCGATCGCCATGCGCGCCGGGTATGAATTGTTCAACGACGGCCTGCGGACGCCGAAGGCAGTCCTGGATTCCGATCGGCGCACAATGATTGACGCTTTCGGTCGAGCGCACTACGTGCGTTACGACGAAAGTTCGGCTACCCGACTCACCGAGATCGCTCAGCGGGTTGTGGACGAGTACTCCGGCGACCTCCGCGAAATCGCTCGCCGCAGCGGCGACGACATCGGCGCCGCAAAGCGAATGCTGAAGAAATTCAAGGGAATCGGTGACACCGGTGCCGACATCTACTTACGCGAAGTCCAAGATGTCTGGACCTGGGTGCGACCGTACTTCGACAAACGCGCCGTCGGTGCCGCCAAGGCGCTGGGGTTGCCCGCCGACCCGGCAAAGCTAGGTGCGCTTGCCCCGCGCGCCAATGCCCGTCTGGCCGCCGCGTTGGTGCGGGCATCGCTCGATGACGATGTGCGCCACCAGGTCGAGCACAGCTGAGCAGAAGGGAGTAGCGATCATGCCCAACTCGTCCACCTTCGTCATCATCGGTGGCGGACTTGGCGGTGCCAAGGCCGCGGAAGCATTGCGCGAGAAAGGCTTCGACGGCCACATCACTTTGTGTGCCGAGGAGGTGCACCTCCCCTACGAGCGGCCTCCACTGTCGAAAGAGTTTCTTGCGGGCAAGAAATCGCTCGGTGATTTCACTGTGCACGACTCGGACTGGTATCGCGAGAACAAGATCGACCTCCGCCTGAGCACTCGGGTGGCGTCGGTGGATCGGGCGGCACACACCGTCGAGCTCCCCGACAAAACCACCGTCAGGTACGACAAGCTGCTGCTCGCCACCGGGTCGCGCTCACGACGCCTGCCGATTGCGGGATCCGATGCTGCCGGAGTGCATTATCTACGGACATTCGACGACGCGTCGACGCTGAATTCTGCTCTGGCGGAAGGGTCTTCGCTGGCGGTGGTCGGTGCCGGCTGGATCGGGCTGGAGGTCGCCGCCAGCGCGCGTCAGCGCGACGTCAATGTCACCGTCGTGGAGACCGCCAAGCTGCCGTTGATCGGTGCGCTCGGCGAAGAGGTCGGCAGTGTATTCGCCACGTTGCACCGCGATCACGGCGTCGACCTGCGTCTGCAGTCCCAGGTCGAGGAGATCACGACCGCCGACGGCAACGCCACCGGTCTGCGACTGGGTGATGGATCGAAGGTCGCCGCCGACGCTGTGCTGGTCGCTGTCGGTGCGCACCCCAACGTCGAACTCGCCGATCATGCCGGGCTGTCGACGGGCGACGGCGGGGTGCTGGTCGACGTATCGCTGCGCTCCAGTGACCCCGATATCTACGCGGTAGGCGATATCGCTGCCGCCGAACATCCATTGTTCGGTGGCCGGATCCGCACCGAACACTGGGCAAACGCGCTCAAGCAGCCCGCGGTGGCGGCGGCCGGCATGCTCGGTGAACACGCCGAATACACCGAGCTGCCCTACTTTTTCACCGACCAGTATGACCTCGGGATGGAGTATGCCGGGCACGCGCCCACATACGACCGGGTGGTGTTCCGCGGCGACGTCGACGGTCGCGAGTTCGTCGCCTTCTGGCTCGATGCCGGCAATCGGGTGCTGGCGGGAATGAACGTCAACATCTGGGATGTGCTCGACGACGTCAAGAGCCTGATCCGGTCGAAGAGCGCGGTCGATCCCGACAAGCTGGCCGACCCGAAGGCGCCACTGGGTGAACTGATCAGCTGACCCCGATGACGTCGGGTAGGCGCTGACTCTGCAACCGCTCCCGCTCGGTGCGCCGGCGTTTGATCCGCAGCCGGGCATCGGCGGGCATGCTGACCGCTTCGTCGCAGGTGAGGTAGAAGACCTCGCCGGCAACGTCGATAACGTCCGCGGCGGCGAACCGGGATCCCAGCTCTCGCAAAGTCATTCGCAGCTCATGGGTGAACCGCATGGTGGCGTCGTAGGCCAGCTCCCGAGAAGCTCGAGCGCTGGCCGCCATTCGCTCGGCCAGCTTCGCTGCCGAACCGTCGGGCGGCATCGGCCGGGGCACCGCGGACGCTGCCCGTCCGGCAGCAACCAGCAGCATCGCCGGATCGTCACCGAACACCAGGTTGGCTAGTTCGATTTCACCCGGACCGCGGTGGGCGATCGGGGCGACCGCAGCGGTGAAGGCGGCGGCGGTAGTGCGGGACATGTCGCTGATGCCGTCCAGGTCTGCGTCGAGAGCCAGCGCGCACAACTTCGGATCGTTTCGGATCAGCGCCGCCAGCGAGGAAGTCTTGGCCTCGACGACATCGCTATCCACCAGCGCGGCCACCCCCGAGACGGTGGTGCGCCGGCCGGTGCGCTCGACCGTCGCTGCGGTGACACCGGTGTCGATCAGCCACAGTCCGGTGAGACCCCAGCCCTGGTGGATCCGGTCGCGCAGTAACCGAGTCCGCACCTGCAGTTCCGCGTCCGACAGCGAATTCAATTGCGCGGCATCGAGGTGCTCAGCCGTCGCGGCCTCGACGTAGGTGTGGGTGTCGGCCCGCAAATGCCGCAACAAGGCCAACGCCCGCTTGACGGCAACAGCTTTTGCGGCCGAACCGAGCAGCCCGCCGGTCAGTGGCGGGCGCCCCTGCGGCAGCAACGCATCGGCGGGTGCGTCGCCCAGCGACTGCTGCACGACTTCGCGCGCATCCCAGCCGGGCAACTGGCCTGCGGCGATCACGCTGGCCGAAACGCCAACGTATGGGCGGTGACCGAAGACCGCGATAGCCCGACTCCCCCATTCGCCGGCAACCACGTCACCCAGAGATATCACCTGGGTCATCGCTCGGTTGGCGGCGCGCAAACCCGCGAGTTGGACGTCAAGCGTCATCGGCGTCAACGGGCCGGGCAGCTTCTCGGCCAAGGGGGCCGCGCTGAATACCGGGAATCGGGGGTCGATCCGGTCGTCGAATTCGCCTTCAATGCCGTCCGGCGCGGCGGGCCGCAATTCGGTGCCGTCAAGCGGCTCGTTCCGCGGCGCGACCTCCAGCGGCACCGGCAGATGGCCTGGCAGGTCCACCGCGCCCCTGACGTCGAGTCGGCGGCCGGCCAATCCTCGCGCCGTGTCGGCGACCGCATCGCTCGCGGGCCAGCCGAACTCAAATTGCCAATCCTCCTGCACCGGTGAGACATCCAGCTCGGGTGTCAGCTGGGGCCAGGCCGGGAGGCGGCTGAGCCGTGGGCGCTGCTCGACCGAGCGCAGCAACCCGCGCGCGGTGATCGGATTGGTGGTGTCGCCAGGCGCGAGGTCGACCAGCCCGGTCCGGTTGGTCGCCACTGCGAGCACCAGGAATCGAAGCAGGTCATCGAAATGCAGTAGCCGCACCGGCGTGGTCAGATCCTTGCTATGCAGCAGGCTGCCGACGGTGCGGCAGATCATCCAGTCAAGCTGGCGCCCCACCGGCGGCGCCGCCCGGACGATCAAGCTCGGCGCCCAGCCGGTCGACACCAGCATCTCGGCCTGCCGGTACAGCTTGGGCCGCCCCGCCGACTGCGACACGTAAATCAGCCGAGCACCCGCGCGGGCCGCCGCATGAGCGACCTGCACCAGTCCGTTTATCCCGGCGCTGCCGGGCGCGGCGGCCTCGATCGGGGCGAGATGAAGGACGACATCGGAGTCGTCGGCCAGCTCCTGCAGAATCGGGCCGCCGAGCGGCCCGCAAACCAGGTCGACGTCGGGATCCAGGTTTTCATGGGGACGATCTGCGATGCCGCTGACCCCGTATCCGGCCGCCAGGAGCTGCCGGGCGACGGCGCGCCCCAGCACTCCGGTGACCCCGGTGAGCAGGATCCGCACGCCCGACCACCTCCAACGGCGTCTTGCTACCAAAACGACAATAAGCGTGGGAAGCGTCTCACAGGCAACTTTCAGCTAACCCGAAAGGGTTACTTCAAGGTTGCGGTGCCGTCCGGGTGGATCGCAACCTTGGCGCCGGCTAAGTCATCGCCGTCATCACAAACCGTCGCCGCGGCCGCCGCCGCATCGGGCATCAACGCCAGAGTGCGGCGGTCGTCGGGGGTGCGCACCGCAAGGAACGCCTTCTCCGGCTGACCGTTCCGGTCGAACGGCGTCGTCCAGGACTCGACGGTACCGACACCCTCCCATTCCACCGCCGCATCCCGGGTGGGCTCTCGGTCGACCACGGATTGGGTATCCTCCCAACGGAACTCGGTCGATGGCGGTTCGGTGCCGTAGACGCCGAAGCTGTGCTTGGTCAGGAAACCGCCGTTGGCGGTGATCAGGCCGCGCCGCCCCGGGTTGGCTGTGAGTAGTTCGGCCATCGTTGCGATCGAGTGTGACACGTAGTTGCTCCAGGGACCGCCGGCGAACGTCAGCCCCCCGGTCACGGTCAGCGGCCGATCCGGATCGTCAACCGGCAGCCCGAGTTCGGCCGCCGCGACCTGCACAGCGGACGGGAAGCACGAGTACAGGTCGACGTAGTCCACGTCGTCCATGCCCAGACCGGCCAGCGCCAGCGCGCGCGCACCGGCGATCCGGATGGCCGGCGACCGGTGCAGTTCGGCGCGCTCACTGATCGCGTACGTGTCGTGCGCGTCGGTGCCCGCGTATGGGTAGACCCAGCGCTCGGTGGGGATACGCAGTCGGGTCGCGGTTTCGGTCGACGTCAGGATCAGGGCAGCGGACTGGTCGACCATGTTGTTGGAGTTCATCAACTTGGTGTACGGCCAGCTGATCATCCGGTTCGTCGGGCCGTCTTGGCAAATCTCTTCGACTGTAACGGGTTTGCGGATCCAGGCATGCGGATTGTGCACCGCCACGGCGTTGAACCGGGCCCATAGCTCGCCGACACGTCTGCGGTGGCCACCGATCGACTCCCCAGCGCTGATTCGCAGCGCCTGCTCGAACATCGGGTAGATGTAGGCGGGCCGGTCCAGTCCGATTCGGTCTTCGGCCGGCCCGGCCATCGGTACGTTTTCGTCACCGCCCCGGGCAGGGGGCACCGACTCATCCTGATCGGTCCAAGTAAGTCGTTTGCCCCTGGCGCGCAACTGCATTCGGGTGCGCCACATTTCCGCGCCGGCCACCAACACCACGTCGGCGCGTCCGTGCTGGATGTCCAGGCAGGCCCGGTTGACCAGCGACTGCGGCACGTTGCCGCCAACGCCGCTGTAGCGGGTGGCCGGGCGGTCGGCGCCGATGCGTTGGCCGAGCAGCAGCCCGGGGTCGCGGTAGCGTGCCGACAACAGGTTGACGACGCTGATGGAGTCGACGGCCTCCAGCACCCGGGGATCGGCGGCTTGGCGCGCGGCCTCGGCCATCAGGTCCACGGGTTCTTTCGCGTTTACCTCAGCGGCCGGGTCTTCACGGTGGTTGAGCTGGCCGTAGCCGACCAGCACCGGTGTCCTGGGGTTGACGGGCATTGGTGGAGACCTTCCGCGATGTGTGCCGAGGGGAATGCTAGGCGGTGTCGGTGGGGGCAAACAGCACGCCGTCGTTGATCAACCGCTCGGTTTCCGCGCTGCTCATCCCGAGAACCTTGCGACAGATCTCGCGAGTGTCCTGGCCGGCCAGCGGGGCCGGGCGCCCAGGCGCCGGCGGGATGTGGCGAAACGGCGCCGGGCCGGTTTCGGCCGGCATCGGATGATCGAACAGCGGATGCACCATGTCGCTGAACAGCTTTCGTGCGCACAGCTGCGGGTCTTCGAGGATATCGGGGGGACGGTTCATCTGGCCCGCGGGAACGCCTGCCGATTGCAGAGCCTCGGCGACCTGCAACGGTGTTCGGGCGCGAGTCCACGCCGACACCTGCGCCAGCAACTCGTGTCGGTGAGCGACTCTCGCCTCGCCGGTCGCGAACCGCTCGTCATCAGCCAGCCCGGGCAGCCCGAAAACCGCTGTTGCCGAACGCCAATCAGCATCATTGCGGATCGAGATGGCACACCACTCGTCGTCGCCTGCGCACGGGAAGACATCGTGCACGCTGGTGTGGTCGCGCAAATCGGCGTTGCCTGTCGCCCGTATCGAGTCGGTGACATACCGGACGTCGAGTTGGTTGACGACCGCCTCGGTTTGGGAGACGTGCACGCGGCTTCCCGCACCGGATCGGTCGCGGTGGATCAGCGCCGCCAATGCACCGATCGCGGTGATCCGCCCGACCACATGATCGGGGAAGATCGTTAGCACATCGTAGAACCGGTGCCGTGAGCCATCGGCAGGCCGATCCGGTTGAGCGCCTTGATCGTCATGGTCTGTCCAGAGCTTGCTGACGCCCGCGGTGGCGCGCACCAGCGGTCCGTACCCCATCCGGTGGCTCCAGGGCCCGGTGTCGCCGAAGGCGCTGCTTTCTGCGAGCACCACCCGGCGGTTCAGGGCATGCAGCGTTTCGTACGGAAAATCAAGCGCGGCAAGGGTTCCCGGTTTGAAGTTGGCGAACACCGCGTCGGCTTGCGCCACCAAACGGCTGAAGATCTGTTTGCCCTCGGCGCTGCGTAGGTCGACGCCGAAGGCCAGGTTGTTGCGATGCGTCCAGGCGAATGACTCAGTCATGGCCTCGCCAACCCGTGCCTGACGCAATCCGTCGGGATAGGCGGCACTTTCGATTTTGATGACCTCGGCGCCCAGATCGCCGTAGAGGCGGCTGAGTTCGCCACCGGCGACGATCACACCGAGATCGAGGATTCGCAGCCCATCGAAGGGACGGCTGACCGTTCGCGGTGCCGGGGCGGCGGCCGGGTCGGCGAGCCACCGGCCTTCGTCGTGGCCGGCGGGCGGGGCGGGTGTGCGGAAACCAACGTGCTTCCCGTCGACGGCGAAATAGCCGGTCGGGACGCATGCGTGTACCCCGGGGACGAGTTCGGCGTCGACGATGGCGCCCACCTTTTGGAAATGATCCGACGCCAAGATCTGCGCCGGCGACAACACGGCAGCGATCGGCACGCCGTGCGCTTGCCCGGCGGGTACCAACGCTTTCATGGTCTGGTTGGCGAACAGGTCCTGGACCAGCTTGCCGATCTGCGGCCAGGCGGCGAAGCGCGCCGCGAGCACGTCGTACTTGGGGTCCTGGAATTCCTCCGGCTCCCCCAGCCAGCTGCGCAGCCCGCGCCATTGTCGCGGCGACAACACACAGAGCCGCACGTAGCCGTCCTGACACGGGAGGATCGGGTAGGCGTCCTGGTTTTTCGGGCGTCCGCGCCACCGATTGGGTCCGCGGAGGCCGGCAGCAGCCTGCCCGTGCGCCCCGAACACCGGATCGAGCGTCATCACGACAGCGTCGAAGCGGGCAAGGTCGATGTAATCCCCTGTGCCGCAACGTAACCTGTTGTAGTACGCAACCAGCGCGGCCCATGCGGCTTGGACGGCGGCGGTGGCCGATGCGATACCGTCCGGCGGTAACACGGGTGCTCCGGTGGTGGGCCCCGACCGCGATAGTGAACCGGAAAGGGCATACAGCACCGGATCGGTCGCCTGCCACGACGACCGCGGCCCGCATTCGCCGAAGTCGGTGATCGACAGCGCCACCAGCTGCCGATAGCGGTCGGCCAAGTCGGCGCACGAGGTTCCGTACGCCGCGGCCTGACCAGGATTCCCGCTGTCGACGACGATGTCGGCGCTACCGGCAAGCTCGACCAGTCGGGTTCGGTCGTCCGGTTCGGCGGGGTCCAGCACCGTGCTGCGCTTGTTGGCGTTGTGCAGCGCGAACCGCACGCCGGTGCCGCGCAGCGTCGGCGGCCGGGTGCGCGCCGGGCTGCCGCCCGGCGGCTCCACCTTCAGCACATCGGCGCCCAAGTCCGCGAGCAGCCGGGTCACCGCGTCGCCGTCGTCGCCGGACAGGTCTAGCACCCGCAGCGAGGCCAGCAATTCTCCGCCGTCGGCCACGTCCACGTCGGCCAGCGTAGTGGGCGGCCAATCCCCTACTCGCCTACCTCGACGTCGTGCGTTGTTCACCGAGCTTGCGGAGAATCGGGTGGATGAGCTCACAAACCATCACGCCTGCGAAGCTGTCCGATGATGAACTTGCCGGCATTCACGCCTACTGGCGCGCGGCCAACTACCTCTCGGTCGGGCAGATCTATCTGCTGGACAACCCGCTGCTGCGTGAGCCGCTGGCTCCCGAGCACATCAAACCGCGGCTGCTGGGCCACTGGGGCACCACCCCGGGGCTGAATCTCGTCTACGCACACCTGAACCGGATCATCCGCGACCGCGATGCCAACGTCATCTTCATCACCGGACCCGGTCACGGCGGCCCCGGTCTGGTCGCCAACGCCTACCTGGAGGGCACCTACAGCCAGGTGTACACCGGCATCGAAGAAGACGCCGAGGGACTGCGAAAACTGTTCCGGCAGTTCTCCTTTCCGGGTGGCATCCCCAGCCACGTGGCCGCCCAGACGCCGGGCTCCATCCACGAGGGTGGCGAGCTCGGGTACGCCCTGGTGCATGCCTATGGCGCGGCGTTCGACAATCCCGACCTGGTTGTCGCCTGTGTCGTCGGCGACGGCGAGGCCGAAACCGGGCCGCTGGCCACCAGCTGGCACTCCAACAAGTTCCTCAACCCGGTCGTCGACGGCGCGGTGCTGCCCATCCTGCATCTCAACGGCTACAAGATCGCCAACCCGACGGTGCTGGCCCGCATCCCGTCCGAAGAGCTGGAGTCGCTGCTGCGTGGTTACGGCTATCGGCCCATCACCGTCGCCGGAGACGACCCCGCCGACGTGCACCAGCAGCTCGCCGCGGCCCTCGACGAGGCCTTCGATGATATCGCCGCGATTCAGCGGGATGCCCGCGGCGGCGGGAAGACCGATCGGCCGGTCTGGCCGATGATCGTGCTGCGCACCCCGAAGGGTTGGACCGGACCCAAAGTGGTGGACGGCAAGCAGGTCGAGGGCACCTGGCGCGCACATCAGGTCCCGCTCGCCGAGACTCGTGACAACCCCGCCCACCGCGTACAGCTCCAAGAGTGGCTGCGCAGTTATCGGCCCGAGGAGTTGTTCGACGACGACGGCAGGCTGCGCGCGGAGCTAAGGGCGCTGGCGCCCGGCGGCGATCGCCGGATGAGCGCTAACCCGCATGCCAACGGCGGCCTGCTGCTGCATGATCTGGACTTGCCCGACTTTCGCGACTACGCCGTGACGGTCTCGCAGCCGGCGACCGAGACCCACGAGGCAACCCGGGTGCTGGGCACGTTCCTGCGCGACGTGATCGCGCGCAACCGCGACCGATTCCGGTTGATGGGCCCCGACGAGACCGCCTCCAACCGCTTGGACGCCGTCTACGAGTCGACCGGCAAGGTGTGGCTTTCGCAGACCATGCCCGATGACGACCACCTGTCACCGACCGGCCGGGTGATGGAGGTGCTCTCCGAGCACCTCTGCCAAGGCTGGTTGGAGGGATATCTGCTGACCGGACGGCACGGCCTGTTCAACTGCTACGAGGCGTTCGTGCACATCGTCGACTCGATGCTCAACCAGCATGCGAAATGGTTGTCCACCAGCCGCGAACTGCCTTGGCGGCAGCCGATCGCGTCGCTGAATTATCTGCTGAGCTCCCATGTGTGGCGTCAGGACCACAACGGCGCATCGCATCAAGATCCCGGCTTCATCGACCTGGTCGCCAACAAACGCGCCGAGGTCGTGCGGGTCTACCTGCCGCCGGACGGCAACACGCTGCTGTCGGTGGCCGACCACTGCCTGCGCAGTCGGAACTACGTCAACGTCATCGTCGCCGGGAAGCAGCCGGAGCTGGCTTACCTCGACATGGAGTCGGCTATCGACCATTGCGCTCGCGGCCTGGGCATATGGCCGTGGGCCAGCACCGCGACAGCCGAACCCGACGTGGTGCTGGCCTGCGCCGGCGACATTCCGACACAAGAGACGTTGGCCGCTGCCGACATGCTGCGCCATGAGCTGCCCGAACTGGCCGTGCGGGTGGTCAACGTCGTCGACCTGATGCGTTTGCTGCCGGATTCCGAGCACCCGCACGGCCTGCCGGACAGGGAATTCGACGCCTTGTTCACCGCCGACAAGCCGGTCATTTTCGCCTACCACGGTTATCCGTGGCTGATCCACCGGCTCACCTACAGTCGCGCCAATCACCATCACATGCACGTGCGCGGGTTCAAAGAGCGCGGGACCACCACGACGCCGTTCGACATGGTGATGCTCAACGACCTGGACCGCTTCCACCTGGTCATGGACGTCATCGACCGGGTGGACGGGCTGGCCAGCCGAGCGGCGGTGCTGCGTCAGCGGATGGCCGATGCGCGGCTGGCCGCGCGCCGCTACACTCGCGAGCACGGCGAGGACGACCCGCAGATCAGCGCCTGGACCTGGGGAGGCTAGCGCTAGGCTGGCGAAGGTGACGACGGTTTTGTCGGTCAACGTGGCTCGTGCGCGAACCAATCCCGATCCGCACGCGATGTCGAATGTGACCGGCATCGACAAAGTTCCGGTCACCGAGCCGGTCATGGTGCGGGCACCGGGGCCAATGCACGGCGGTCTGGGCAGCGGACTGGTCGGCGATACGATCGGCAACTCGAAGTTCCACGGCGGTGACGACCAGGCCGTCTATGCGTACGCGCGAGAAGACCTCGACGCCTGGGAGATCCAACTCCAACGCACACTCGTCAACGGAAACTTCGGCGAGAACCTGACCACCGAGGGCGTCGATGTGACCGCGCTGCGGATCGGCGAACGCTGGCGCGTCGGCACCGACGGCTTGGTCCTGGAAGTCTCCGCGCCCCGCACGCCGTGCCGGACGTTTCAGGCGTTCCTGAATTTGAGCCACTGGATGAAGACGTTCATTCAGGCGGGGAAACCCGGGGCTTATTTTCGGGTGATCTCGCCGGGAACCGTGCGCGCCGGCGACGCGATCGCGATCGATTACCGCCCCGATCACGACGTGACCATCGGGTTGGTCTTTCGCGCCCGATTTTCTGAACCAGGACTGCTTCCTCAGCTGTTGGTCGCAGACGCGCTTTCCGCAGAGCTGAAGGACTATGCGCGCCGCCGGGTTGCGTCGAAAAACGGTTGACCGGGACCGCAGAGGCCCGCGGGTAAACTTGCCGAGTGCTTGACGCGACCGTTGCCGCCGACACCCATCCGGTGGTGTCGCAGCTTTCGGCGCTGCACCAGTTCCGCATCTACGTCGACGTCGCGCTGGTCGTCGTGGTGCTGATACTGACGAACCTGATCGCACACTTCACCACGCCGTGGGCGAGCGTCGCGACGGTCCCGGCGGCGGCGGTCGGGCTGGTGGTGTTGTTGCGTTTCAACGGTCTGGGCTGGGCCGAGCTTGGCCTGGGTCGTGACCACTGGAAATCGGGCGCGGCGTATGCGTTGGGCGCAATGGCGCTGGTGGTGACGGTGATCGCGGTTGGCGTGTTGCTTCCGCTGACCAGGCCGATGTTCATGAACAACCACTACGCGACGATCTCGGGCGCACTGGTCGCCTCGATGATCATCATTCCGTTGCAAACGGTGATCCCCGAGGAGCTGGCTTTTCGCGGCGTGCTGCACGGCGCATTGAACCGCGCCTGGGGCTTTCGCGGTGTGGCGCTGGCGGGTTCGCTGCTGTTCGGTCTCTGGCATATCGCCACCTCGTTGGGACTGACGAGCAGCAACGTCGGCTTCACTCGGCTGTTCGGCGGTGGAGTCGTAGGCATGCTGGCCGGCGTGACGATGGCGGTGATCGCGACGGCGGTCGCCGGATTCGTGTTCAGCTGGCTGCGCCGACGCAGCGGCAGCCTGATCGCGCCGATCGCCCTGCATTGGTCGCTGAACGGGCTGGGCGCTTTGGCCGCGGCGCTGGTCTGGCACCTGTCCAGCTGACGGCGTTACACCAGCAGCACCGCGGCGCCGGCGATGCGGCCGGCGCTCAGGTCAGACAGCGCCCGATCGGCTTGACTCAGTGGGTATTCCGGCGTGGTCACGTCGATGTGATGCTCGGCCGCGAAGTCGAGGAAGGCCCGCGCGTCGGCGCGGGTGTTCGACGTTACCGAGCGCAGCTGGCGTTCCTGGAAAAGGTGGCGCTGGTAGTTGAGGGCGGGAATGTCGCTCAGGTGGATGCCCGCGATCGCCAAGGTGCCGCCGCGGTCGAGCGCCTCCAGCGCGGGCAGCACCAGATCACCGACCGGCGCGAACAGGATCGCGGCGTCGAGACGCACCGGTGGCGGGTCGGCGGCGCCTTGGGCCGACGCGGCGCCCAGGTCGAGCGCCAGCTCCTGGGCGGCGGCGCCGCGCGTCATCACGTGCACTTCGGCGCCTTGGGCCAGCGCGACCTGCGCGGTGATGTGCGCGCTGCCGCCGAATCCGTACAGTCCGAGCCGGCCGCCCGGCGGCAGCGCGGCGCGCAGCAGCGAACGGTAGCCGATGATGCCGGCGCACAGCAGCGGCGCAAGCTCGCTGTCGGTGTAGCCGCTCGGCAGATGGTGGGCGAAAGCTGCAGGGACTGTGGCGAATTCGGCGTACCCGCCGTCGGCATCCCAACCCGTGTAGCGGGACTCCGGACACAGGTTCTCGTCGCCGCGCCGACAGTACTTGCAGACTCCGCAGGTATGCCGCAGCCAGGCGATCCCGATCCGGTCCCCGACGCTGAACTCGTCGCCGGCGTCGGCGCCGACCTCGACAACTTCGCCGACCACCTCGTGCCCAGGCGTCACCTTTTCCCGGTGCACCGGAAGGTCCCCCTCGGTGACATGAAGGTCGGTGCGGCACACCCCGCATGCACGCACGGCGACCAGCAACTCCGGCGGCTCGGGGCGGGGCACTGGCGTGCTGACCCGTTCCAGCGGATCGGTGCTCATCGGACCGGGCCGACGCACCCGCCACGCGCTCATCGTCGCTGCGGTCATCACTACAGCATGCCGTTAATCGCTACGGCCGCAGCGGGTTAGCGTCTGGCAGCGCCTCGCACCAGCCGCACAACGAACAGTAGAATGATCGCCCCGAGCAACGCGGTGAAGAACGTAAACCACCGATGGCCGTGTTCAACGTCGACGCCGAGCCAGCCCAGAAGCACTCCGCCGAGATATCCGCCGATGACGCCGACGACTACGTCGAGCAGGATGCCTGACCCGCCGCCGCGAACGATTTTGCTCGCGACCCAGCCAGCGATGCCGCCGATGATGATGAAGGCGAGCCAGCTGACCGCGGTCGGTGTGTTCAGTGTTGCGAGGAATTGAGTAGCTGTAACGACATCCATTGGGAACTCCTTGCTGTCGCTGCCTAAGCCCGCTGCCGGACTGTCATTTCGTATACCCGCTTCAGCGTAACGAGTCGCGGTTATCAGCCGGGTACGTTCGGCTTAACCGTGCGGTCAGGTCGATACCGCGCCCGGAGCCGGCGCCCCGCCGTTACCGCCGGCCGGCTGTCCAGGTGCCGGTGCCGCGGGTGGAGCGGGCGCCCCGGGTTGAGCGGATGGCGGAGGCGGAGCCGGCGGCGCGTTCGGGGCCGGTGCCGGCGCCGGGGCTGCTGGCGCGTTCGGGGCAGGTGCCGGGGCTGCCGGAGCCGGGGCTGCCGGAGCCGGGGGCACCGGGCGGACCGACTCGGCCAGCGCCTTCGCCCCGTTGACGTCGACCGGATCGTTGCCGGTGCCCAGCCACACCACAAACCAGCGCTGGTTTGCCGAGCCCTGCGGCGCATTCGGTCCCGACGGGCCGATCACTCCCGCCCAGATCTGGCCGTTCGGCTTCGTGGCGTCGCTGAATTTGACTTCGTAGTAGGACGCGCCGCCCGCCATCCCGGGGGCGTTCAGCGGCGCGGTCGCCTGGTTGATCCGCGTCCCGGGATACGGCATGAAGAACTCGCCCATATCCGACGCCAGCCGGGTCGCGGCCTTGGTGTTATCGGCTTCGGCGCTGGCGTAGAGCTTCTGGTCCAATTTGCCGAGCACGACGCGGGTGTCATTGGCCACCGGTGGCGGCTGGCCCGGGGCGGGCGTCCCGGTAGCCTTGCTGAGCAATGCCGAGCCGTAGTCGAGGTGGGTGGCGTCGGATTCCACCCAACCGGCCGGAATAACGTAGCTGAATCCGCCGACCGGGTTATCGATGCGCGCAGGCTGGGGTGCGTTCGGATCGGGGGGCGGCGGCGCGGGTGTATTGGGGCCGGCTCCAGGTGGCGCGCCGACCGGGTCGGCGGGCGGAGGTGCCCCCGGAGGAGCGGCCGGACCGGGTGCCGCATCGGCCGGACCGTTGGGCGGCGGCGGCACCGGCGCCGCGGTGGTTCCTGGCGGTGCGACTGGGTCGGCGTTGGCGGTGGCCGCAGGCAACGCGAGCGCGATGGCTCCGGCGCCGCTTATCGCCGCGACCGCCAATGCGGCCCAACGGCTTTTGGGCCGTGTCGAGTGTGCGTGCACCTCGTGCATAAGCAAAAACCTACCGTGTTACAGCCGTGGGACAAGTTCCTGGTGCTGACTATGTTACTGATTTGCCGCCGGTCGCGAAGAGGCAATCGGCAGCATCAGTGCAGATCAGCGGGCCAGCTCAGCCAGCGCCCGCGGTCGGGGTGGGCGAGCGGCATCCCGATCACACCCGGGCGCGTCTTCAGGGCCCGGCGAAGCCGGCTTGGTTAAGCACCTTTTGACCGGTTTCCCCGGTCACCAGATCGATGAACTTCTCCGCCAGCGCGGGCTTGGACGCATGTTTGAGGACAACGATTGGATACACGATGGCCGCGCCGGCCGACTCCGCGAACTTGACCGTGCTGACTTTGTTGCCGGCGCTGCGAGCGTCGGTGACATAGACCAGCCCGGCGTCGGCCACGCCGCTGGTGACCTTGGTCAGGACGTCGGACACGGCCGGTTCTTCGCTGACCGGGTTGAGGTGCACGCCGGTGTTGTCCTCGATGCGCTGAGTCGCCGCTGCGCAGGGCACCGGCTGCCGGCACACCACGACATTGAGGCCGGGTTTGGCCAGGTCAGCGAAAGACTGGATCTGTTTGGGGTCGCCTGGTGCCGTCACGATCACCAATGTGTTGGACGCGAAATTGACCGGCTCGGTCTCCGTCAAGCCCGCCTTGGCGACCGTGTCCATCTGCGCGCTGTCGCCCGAGGCGAAGATGTCGGCGGTGACGCCCGAGGTCAATCGAATCGCCAGTTCGGTGGAGCCCGCGAAGTCGAAATCCACGGTGGTGCCGGGATTGTCGGCCTGGAACTTCCCGGCGAGCAGGGTGAACGTCGGCTTTAGCGCTGCGGCGGCGAAGACCATGAGCGACTGAGCCGACGATTGGCCCTGGGATGAGGAGTGGGTGGCCGGCGGTGACTTCGCGCCACACCCGGACAAACTCGTCACCAGCACGAGCGACATGACCCAGATCCGGGCCGGGCGCTTGAGCAGGCCCTGCCGCCGTGGGAGCACCCGCTCAGTTTCTCAGCCGCGACGTCATGCTGCCAACCGTTGGCTAAACAGTGACCACGCCGTGCCGGGCGCAGAGTTTCATCTATAGCTACCGTCCAGTAACATGTACGCAGAATGACGCCATACACGCCCTGATATCCCAGGGGACGACGTTGGCGGTCACCTAGGTTCAGCGTTGAATACGAGGAGGTCATGGCTGTGGAGGCGCTAGTCACCGGGGGCGATACGGAATTGGGTCGCGCCGTTGCGGAGGGGTTTCGCGACGCCGGCCACACGATCACCTTGGCCGGGGCACGTCGAGATGATCTCGAAGTGGCCGCCAAGGAGCTCGAGGCGGACGCGATCGTCTGCGACACGACCGACCCCGCCAGCCTCATTGAGGTCCGCGGGCTGTTCCCGCACCACATCGACACCATCGTCAACATCCCGGCGCCTTGCTGGAACCCGGGCGACCCCCGCGCGTACTCGCTGTCGGATCAGGCCGCCGCATGGCGTAATTCGCTGGACGCCACCGTGCTGTCGGCGGTACTGACCGTCCAGACCGTCGGTGATCACCTGCGCTCCGGTGGATCGATCATCAGCGTCGTCCCGGAGAACCCGCGCCCAGGCAGCGCCGAGGCCGCGATCAAGGCCGCGCTGTCAAACTGGGTCGCGGGCCAGGCCACGGTCTTCGGCACCCGCGGTATCACGGTCAACGCCGTCGCTGCCGGACGTGGCGTACAGCCGGGCTACGAGGGGCTGTCCAGCTCGCCGCCGCCGGTTGCCGCCGAGGTCGCGCGGTTGGCGCTGTTCCTCACCAGTTCCGCTGCCCGCCACATCACCGGGCAGCTACTGCACGTCAGCCATGGTGCGCTGACGCAATTCGCCTAGCCGAGCGATTCGCCCAGCGCGAACATTTCATTTGGGGGCCTCCGCCGTCGGCGGACGGTTATTAGGGTAGAGCGCGTGACTATCCGACTTGGCTTTCAAATTCCCAACTTTTCTTACGGCACCGGCGTCGAAAAGCTCTTCCCAACCGTCATCGCGCAAGCCCGCGAAGCCGAATCTGCCGGATTCGACACGGTTTTCGTGATGGACCACTTCTACCAGCTGCCGATGCTCGGCTCCCCCGACCAGCCGATGCTGGAGGCCTACACCGCCCTCGGCGCGCTGGCCACCGCCACCGAGCGGGTGCAGCTCGGCACACTGGTTACCGGCAACACCTACCGCAACCCAACCCTGCTGGCCAAGATCATCACCACCCTCGACGTGGTCAGCGCGGGCCGGGCGATTCTGGGCATCGGCACGGGTTGGTTCGAGCTCGAACACGACGAGCTGGGCTACGAATTCGGCACCTTCACCGATCGGTTCAACCGGCTTGACGAGGCACTGGAGATCATCCTGCCGATGATCAAAGGTGAACGACCGACCTTCTCCGGCAAGTGGTATCGCGCCGAAAATGCGCTGGCCAACCCGCGCTACCGCGATCACATTCCGCTGATGATCGGCGGCAGCGGCGAGAAGAAGACAATCCCGCTGGCCGCCCGGCACTTCGACCACCTCAACGTGATCGCCGGATTCGACCAACTGCCGGGCAAGGTCAAAGTTGTGCGAGAGCGCTGCGAGGAGATCGGCCGCGACCCGGCAGCGCTGGAGACCAGCGTCCTGCTGACCGTGCTGCTGGACGAAAACGCCAAGCAAGACCAGATCCCGGACGAGATGAGCCAGCGGATGCTGGCCGGCGGCGCCGATTTCATCGCCGAGCAGGTGCAGGCCAAGGTGCTGGACGCCGGCATCGATGGCGTGATCATCAACATGCCCTTCTACGTGCCCGGCGCGATCACCGCGGCCGCCGAGGCGCTGCGCCCGTTGGTCGGTCTCTGACCGACCGGCGAGCCGCGTCACGTTCGATGGTGCGGGTGGGGCTGATCACAGGGTCAGAGCTCGAAAATGGCAGGTCCGGGCGGCTAACGTAGAGGTGAACGCAGTCGCCGTCGAGGAGCAACCAAACCATGAGCGCCCAACCCGAAGACACGGCACGCACGCATCGACACCGCGTCGTCGTTATCGGATCCGGATTCGGCGGGCTGAACGCCGTCAAAAAGCTCAAGCGGGCCGACGTCGACATCAAGTTGATCGCCCGCACCACCCATCATCTGTTCCAGCCACTGCTGTACCAGGTTGCGACTGGCATCATTTCGGAAGGCGAGATAGCCCCGACCACCCGCGTCATCCTGCGTAGGCAACGCAATGTCCAGGTGTTGCTCGGTGACGTTACGCATATCGACCTGGCCCGCAAGGTCGTTGTATCGGATCTACTTGGTCATACCTACGACACCCCTTACGACAGCCTGATCATCGCTGCCGGCGCTGGCCAGTCGTACTTCGGCAACGACCAATTTGCCGAATTCGCCCCCGGCATGAAGTCCATCGACGACGCGTTGGAGCTGCGGGGACGCATCTTGAGCGCGTTCGAGGCGGCGGAGCGATCCAACGATCCGGAGCGACGCAAGAAGCTGCTGACGTTCACCGTGGTCGGCGCCGGTCCCACCGGCGTGGAGATGGCCGGTCAGATCGCTGAGCTGGCCGACTACACCCTGAAAGGCGCTTTCCGGCACATCGATTCGACCAAGGCCCGGATAGTTTTGCTCGATGCCGCACCCGCCGTCCTACCGCCGTTTGGTGAGAAGCTCGGCAAGCGAGCGGCCGCTCGGCTGGAGAAGATGGGTGTTGACATCCAGCTGGATGCGATGGTCATCGACGTCGACCGCGACGGCATCACGGTCAAAGACCCGGACGGCGGCGTTCGGCGCATCGAATCTGCGTGCAAGGTGTGGTCGGCCGGAGTCTCGGCCAGCTCGTTGGGGCGGGATCTGGCTCGCCAGTCGGCCGTGGAACTCGACCGCGCCGGCCGGGTCAAGGTGTTGCCCGACCTGTCGGTGCCCGGCCACCCGTACGTCTTTGTCATCGGCGATATGGCCGCGGTCGAGGGCGTGCCCGGGGTGGCGCAAGGCGCGATTCAGGGCGCCAAGTACGCCGCTGGCACGATCAAAGCCGAGCTTGCCGGGGCCGATCCGGCAGAGCGGGAGCCGTTCCAGTACTTCGACAAGGGCTCGATGGCCACGGTGTCGCGGTTCTCTGCGGTTGCCAAGATCGGTCCGCTGGAATTCAGCGGTTTTATTGCCTGGCTGGCGTGGCTGGTCTTGCACCTGGTCTACCTGGTCGGGTTCAAGACCAAGGTCAGCACGCTGCTGTCGTGGACAGTGACGTTCCTGAGCACTCGCCGGGGCCAGCTAACCATCACCGAGCAGCAGGCGTTTGCTCGCACCCGCCTCGAGCAGCTGGCGGTACTGGCTGCCGAGGCGCACGAGGGTGAGGCGGCGAAAGCGGCCAGCTAGTCGCCTGCCGGTGCTTCTTCCAGGTTCTGCAGCCGCACCTGACCGCGGGCGACCACCCGGTCGTCGGCGTCGGTGATAGCCACCAGCCACAGTTGCTGACGCCGCCCGCGATGCACCGGCGTCGCAGTCCCGTACACGGTGCCGCTGCCGATCGCCCGGAGGAAGTCGGTGTTGTTGTTGACGCCGACGACGGCGCCGCCACCGTGCGCGTTGATCCAGGTCCAAGCGGCGAGGCTGGCCATGCTCTCGATCATCGAGCAATAGACACCGCCGTGCACGATGCCCATCGGCTGCAGCAGCTTGGGCTGCACCTCGAGGCGTGCCCGTGCGCCATCCGGGCTGAGTTCGGTGAACACCAGCCCTATCTCGTCGTCGAACGGCGCCTCGAAACCCGGTGGGAGCGCTGAGTCTGGCAATGGCTGCATAGCCCTTGTGTGTACACGGCTCGGGGGGCCGTGGGTATTTCCGGGGTACTGCAAAGCACTGCGGGACGTGCCAGCTGCCGTTACTGTGTGCTCGGGGCACAACCATTTGCAATGCCGGCACGGGGGAAGGGACGACATGGCAACGGCGACAACCGAGCCGGTGCGGCTGCCGCCGGGTCCGCGGGTACCGAAGCTCATCCAGGCCGTCGCGTTCTTGGTTTTAAACCATGGAATGTTTGCCGCTCTGGCCCGACGGTACGGCAGCAGCATGATCAGGGTGAATTTGCCGCACAACAGCCATGCGGTGGTGATCGGCGACCCAATCCTGGCTAAGGACGTGTTCAGCACCAGCACCGATCTGATCGAACGTCCGGCGTGGGGGGACGGCTCTATCGGCGGGGCATTCGGCCCAGGGTCGACGTTCAGCCTTGCCGGCGACGAACATGTCGAGCGCCGCAGATTGCTGGCGCCGCCATTTCACGGCAAGCGGATGCGAAGCTACGACCGCATCATCGAAGAAGAGGTGATGCGCGAGATCGCGAACTGGCCGGAGGGTCGCGAGTTCGAAACGCTGGAGCCAATGCTGCGGATCACCGTCGGCGCGATCCTGCGCGCGGTGTTCGGCGCCGAGGGACCCGCGCTCGACGAGCTTCGTGCGACGGTGCCGGCGATGGTCACGCTTGGCTCCCTGCTCGTGGTGGGGCCGCCGATAGTGCGGCGTGACCTGGGCCCGTGGAGCCCGTGGGGGCGGTTTCTGCGGCAACGGCGCCGGTTCGACGCCCTCATCGCCTCGCTTATCGCCGAAGCCCGGGCCGACCCGGCGATCGAAAAGCGCACCGACGTGCTGGCGCTGCTGTTGCAGGCCCGCTATGAGAACGGTGAGTCGATCTCGGATAAGCACATTGCCGACGAGTTGTTCACCTTGCTGGGCTCCGGCCACGAGACCACCGCGTCATCACTGGCCTGGGCGATTGAGCGGTTGCGCCGCCACCCACAGTTGTTGGCGCGGCTGACCGAGGAAGCCGACGCCGGTGGATCCGAATTGCGGCAGGCCACGATCTGGGAGGTGCAGCGCACCCGGCCGGTTCTCGACGGCACGACACGGCGCACAAAGACGCGAATCCGGTTGGGGGAATGGGTCCTTCCGGAGAACACCAACATCGTCGTCAGTATCAAACTGGCCCACGCCTCAGAAGAAAGCTTCCCGGACGCGGCGTCGTTCAACCCGGACCGATACATCGGCACCGGCCAGAAGCCCGTTGCGTGGATTCCGTTCGGCGGCGGCGTCAACCGTTGTGTCGGCGCGGCATTCGCCAACATGGAGTCGGACGTCGTGCTACGCATGCTGCTGCGCGAATTCCGTTTCGTGCCAACCGATGCGCCGGACGAACGGGCGCGGTGGCGTGGTGTGGCGACCGTGCCGACACGGGGCGCACGAGCGGTGGTTCATCGGCGAACCGCCCGCGCGTCCAATCACGTTGATTCCGCTGCCGCGGCGCACCCCGGCAGCGCGTAAAGCCACTGGCATACTGGCCGCTGTGACCAGCCCTCTCAGGCAGTACATCAAGCCCCTCGGCAGTTATTCATGGTCCAAAAAACTCATGAACAAGTACTGGTACCCCTACGTCACCCGCCGGTGGGATCAGGACGACGTCGTCTTTCTCAACTGGGGCTACGAGGAGGATCCGCCGATGGGCTTGCCGTTGGCCCCTTCGGATGAAGCCAACCGGTATTGCATCCAGCTCTACCACCGCACGGCCACCCAGGCCGATCTCAGCGGCAAACAGGTACTGGAGGTCAGCTGCGGCCATGGCGGCGGCGGCGCGTATCTAGTCAAGACGTTGCACCCGGCCTCCTACACCGGGCTCGACTTCAACCCTGACGGCATTGCATTCGCCCAACGAAGGCACGACCTGCCCGGGCTGGATTTCGTACACGGCGACGCCGAAAACCTGCCCTTTCCCGATGAGTCCTTCGACGCGGTGCTCAACGTCGAAGCGTCGCACGCCTACCCGCGCTTCGACCGTTTCCTCTCCGAAATGGCGCGGGTGCTGCGCCTGGGCGGGCATTTCCTTTACGTCGATTTCCGCGGGTTTCTCGAATACGACGAGTGGGATGCGGCACTGGCCGACATGCCGTTGCGGAAGGCTTCGGAACGGATCATCAACCCTGACGTTCTGCGCGGGCTGGATAGCAACTCGGCGCGATACCTGGATCTGGTCGGTCGCCGTTTGCCCGTGTACCTGCGTCCTTTCGGCCGGCTGTTCGCCGGCGCGCCGGACACGCTGATGTACCGCGAACTGCAACGCGGGAGGCTTTCGTACCGGATGTACCACTTCATCAAGGACTGAGACCGAGCGCCCGCATCTCCAGAGACAGGCGAGCCCCGTGCCGTAAGGCACGGGGCTCGCCGATCGAGTTGACCGGGGGTCACTGCAGCCCTCAGGACGCCGTCACGGTCATCTATCGCTCGATGCAAGCAGCATAGGCAAGGCTGTCCTAATTTCGCAAGAGGTCCGTGTCCCGGAGCGTAGCGCCGACGGGCCGCGTACCGGCAGGCCAAAGCCCACCAGCGCGTCAAGCACGGCTTGACCACGACGCATCGCGGTCAGCTCGTCGGCGCCGGCCAACTGCGGCACCTGGGTCTCCGCGGCCACCACCATCGATCCGACGATGTGCCACATCGTCGCAACCGAAATCGCCCCGCCGCTGACCGCATGCAGTTTGGCGAACAGCGGCTGCAGGGTCCGGTGAGAGCGGTGTGCAACCCAGGTGGTCAACGCCGCCTCGCTCGGCAGCTGCACCACCCCGTCGCGAAGGCAATCACGGGCGTCGTCTGCGAAGTAGGGGTCGTTGGGCAGCATGCGCACGGTCGGATCGACCACCCCGGCCCAGTCGATGACGCCGTCGGAGTCGACGTGTACCCACAGGTTCTCCAGGCCGGTGTCCCACGCTCGCGCCTCCAGCACCACGAGCGCGACGATCCGCCCGATCACCGTGTGGACCAGTGTCGCCGCCAACTGGCGAGCGGCGCTGCGCGGGTCCATGTCCAGGGCGGCCGCGTCGAACATGGCCTGCAGACGATCGGTGGTCAGCGCCGATTCCAGTGGCCACCACCGGCGGACGGACACGTCGGCTAGCACTGCGACACCGTAGACCCGCGGGCATTGCGGATATAGCTCGCGAAGCCGCCGGCTGGACTCATGCAGCGGCAGCATGCGGTTAATGGCCATTGCTGCGATGAGCGGGTCGTCGATCAGAATCGTCACGGGTACCTCCCTTTGTGAGGTAAGCCTAACCATAGAATGGAGGGAGGCATTGTGAGGGCCATCACACCGGCGGGACCCGTGCTGCGGGACTTACCAACGGCAGACGATCGTTACTCGGTCGTAGGCGTACGACCGTCGGTAGTAAGCGGAGTAGTCTTACTTCCATTGCACAGGAGAATGAGCGAACATGGCTAAGCTGACGCGTCTGGGGGATCTCGAACGTGCGGTAATGGACCACCTTTGGTCCGCACCTGAACCTCAAACCGTGCGACAGGTGCACGAAGCGCTGTCGATGCGACGGGATCTCGCCTATACGACGGTGATGACCGTGCTGCAACGATTGGCCAAGAAGAACCTGGTCTCCCAAATCCGCGACGACCGCGCACACCGCTACCTGCCCGTGCACGGCCGCGACGAGCTGGTCGCCGGCCTGATGGTCGACGCGCTGGATCAGGCCGCAGACTCCGGAAGCCGCGAAGCGGCCTTGGTGCACTTCGTCGAACGAGTCGGCGCCGACGAAGCCGAGGCGCTTCGCAGGGCACTCGACGAATTGGAGTCCGGTCACCGCGACGCGCCGCCTGGTAGCGCTGCACCCAGGAGCTGAGGGAGACTTGCACCATGTCCGGGCTGGCCTTCACCGTACTTGCGGTGATCCTGGTCGGCCCGGTCCCGGCTCTGCTGTCGCGGGCAACCTGGCCATTACGTGCCCCGCGCGCAGCAATGGTGCTCTGGCAGGCCATCGCCGTGGCCGCGGTGCTCTCGGCGTTCAGCGCCGGGATCGCGATCGCCAGCCGGCTGTTTCTCCCTGGCCCGGACGGACGGCCTACCGTCACTCCGGTCGCTGACATCGGCCGCTTCGGCTTGCCGCTGTGGACCCTGGATTTCGCGGCCTTAGCGCTCACGCTGCTGGTCGGCACCCGGCTGGCCATGGCCGTGGTCCGGGTGGCCGTCACCACGCGCCGACGCCGGGCCCACCACCGGATGCTCGTCGACCTGCTTGGCGTGGAACCGGACGCGGTCTCCGCGCGGGCCTGCGTCCGGGAGCGTGATTTGCGTGTCCTCGAAGTCGCGCAGCCACTGGCCTACTGCCTGCCCGGGGTCCGCAGCCGGGTGGTGGTCAGTGCGGGCGCGCTGGACTCTCTCAGCGAGACCGAGGTTGCCGCGATCCTGAGCCACGAGCGTGCTCATCTGCGCGCCCGTCACGATCTGGTCCTCGAGGCATTCACCGCTGCACACGCGGCGTTTCCCCGGTTTGTCCGCAGCGCGAACGCTTTGCAGGGGGTGCAGCTGCTCGTCGAACTGCTGGCTGACGACGCCGCGGTCCGGGTGGCCGGCCGCGCTCCCCTGGCCCGCGCTCTGGTGACCTGCGCGTCGGGCCGCACGCCGGTGGGCGCGCTGGCTGCCGGTGGGGCCCACACGCTGCTGCGGGTGCGCCGGCTCTCCGGTAGCGGCAACAGCCTGATGCTGTCGACGGCCGCCTACCTGGCCGCGGCGGCGATCCTGGTGGTCCCGACCGTTGCGCTGGCCATTCCGTGGCTCACTGAACTGCAACGTCTGTTCACCACCGCCTAACCTACGGCTGCGGAAACCCGGCGCTTTGGCGATACTTTGCAGATGGCCGAAACCCGCTGTGCCACAGTGTTCGGTGCAAGGCTTTGCAGAAAGTCCCGACACTGAGAGGCGAATAGATGAGCTCGTCGGATTCGAAGACCGGTACCGCGCAAATTGGAGTGACCGGCCTGGCTGTGATGGGGTCCAACCTCGCTCGCAATTTCGCGCACCACGGCTACACGGTGGCGCTACATAACCGGTCCATCGCCAAAACAGACGCCTTGCTGAAAGAGCACGGTGACGAGGGCAAGTTCGTCCGGTCGGAGACCATCGAAGAATTCCTGGACGCGCTGGAGAAGCCGCGGCGCGTGATCATCATGGTCAAGGCCGGCGACCCGACCGACGCGGTCATCAACGAGCTGGCCGACGCTATGGAACAGGGCGACATCATCATCGACGGCGGCAACGCCCTCTACACCGACACCATCCGGCGCGAGAAGGTCATCCGTGAGCGCGGTCTGCACTTCGTCGGCGCCGGCATCTCCGGCGGTGAGGAGGGGGCGCTGAACGGGCCGTCGATCATGCCGGGCGGCCCCGCCGAGTCCCACAAATCGCTCGGACCGCTACTCGAGGAGATCTCCGCACACGTCGACGGCGTGCCGTGCTGCACGCACATCGGCCCGGACGGCTCGGGGCACTTCGTCAAGATGGTGCACAACGGCATCGAGTACTCGGACATGCAGCTGATCGGCGAGGCCTACCAGCTGCTGCGCGACGGGCTCGGCAAGTCCGCCCCCGAGATCGCCGACGTCTTCGCCGACTGGAACAAGGGCGACCTGGACAGCTACCTGATCGAGATCACCGCCGAGGTGTTGCGCCAAACCGATGCCAGGACCGGCAAGCCGCTGGTGGACGTCATCCTCGACGAGGCCGAGCAGAAGGGCACCGGCCGCTGGACGGTGAAGTCAGCCCTGGATCTCGGGGTGCCCGTCACCGGTATCGCCGAGGCGGTGTTTGCTCGCGCGCTGTCGGGTTCGGTCACCCAGCGAAAGGCGACCACCGGTCTGGCGTCCGGTCACTTGGGCGAAAAGCCAAGCGATGCAAAGCAATTCATTGAAGACGTCCGTCAGGCGTTGTACGCCTCGAAGATCATCGCCTACGCGCAGGGGTTCAACCAGATCCAGGCCGGCAGCGCCGAATACAACTGGGGTATCACGCCGGGCGACCTGGCCACGATCTGGCGGGGCGGCTGCATCATCCGAGCGAAGTTCCTCAATCGCATCAAAGAGGCGTTCGACGACGACCCCGACCTGGCGACGCTGATCGTCGCGCCGTATTTCCGCAGCGCCATCGAGGCGGCCATCGACAGCTGGCGTCGCGTCGTGGTCGCCGCCACCCGGTTGGGCATCCCGATCCCCGGCTTCGCCTCGGCGCTGTCCTACTACGACGCGCTGCGCACCGAGCGGCTGCCGGCGGCGCTGACCCAGGGCCTGCGGGACTTCTTCGGCGCACACACCTACGGGCGCATCGACGAAGACCCGAGCAAGAAGTTCCACACATTGTGGAGCGGCGATCGCACCGAAGTGCCGGCCTAGCAGGGCCGAATAGGGGGGCCGTGATGAGTTTGGATAGCCACCGATGAGGTTTCTGGACGGGCACCGTCCCGCTTACGACCTGACCTACGAAGACGTTTTCATCGTGCCGAACCGTTCGGACGTGGCGTCGCGCTTCGACGTCGACTTGGCCACCGACGACGGCTCTGGCACCACCATCCCGGTGGTGGTGGCCAACATGACCGCGGTCGCGGGACGGCGGATGGCCGAGACGGTGGCCCGGCGCGGCGGGATTGTGGTGCTGCCGCAAGACCTTCCGATCACGGCGGTGCAGCGCACGGTGGACTTCGTCAAAAGCCGTGACCTGGTTGTCGACACCCCCGTGATACTGGCGCCCGACGATTCGGTGTCGGACGCGATGGCGCTGATCCACAAGCGCGCCCACGGCGCCGCGGTGGTGGCTTTCGAGGGCCGCCCCATCGGGCTGGTCACCGAATCGTGCTGCGACGGTGTGGATCGTTTCGCGCGAGTGCGCGACATCGCGATCACCGACTTCGTCAACGCGCCGGTGGGCACCGATCCGCGCGAGGTGTTCGATCGTCTCGAGCCGGCCCTCGTCGACGTCGCGGTGCTGACCGGCCCCGACGGCACGCTGGCCGGCGTGCTGACGCGCACCGGGGCGATCCGTGCCGGCATCTACACCCCTGCCACCGACGCGAAAGGCCGGCTGCGCATCGGCGCAGCGGTCGGCATCAACGGCGATGTGGCCGCCAAAGCCGAGGCGTTGACCGAGGCCGGCGTCGACCTGGTCGTCGTCGACACCGCGCATGGTCATCAGGTGAATGCGCTGGACGCCATCAAGTCGATCGCGTCGCTGGACCTGGGCGTTCCCCTGGTCGCAGGCAACGTGGTGTCGGCGGACGGCACCCGCGACCTGATCGGCGCCGGGGCGTCCATCGTCAAGGTCGGGGTGGGCCCGGGCGCGATGTGCACCACCCGGATGATGACCGGTGTCGGCCGCCCCCAATTCTCCGCCGTACTCGAATGCGCTACGGCGGCAAGGGAGCTCGGAGCACACGTCTGGGCCGACGGTGGAGTTCGCCACCCGCGCGACGTGGCCTTGGCGTTGGCGGCCGGCGCGTCCAACGTGATGATCGGGTCGTGGTTCGCCGGCACCTACGAATCCCCCGGCGACTTGATGCGTGACCGCGAGGACCAGCCGTACAAAGAGAGCTACGGGATGGCGTCCAAGCGGGCCGTCGTTGCCCGTACCGGCGCCGACAGCGCCTTCGAGCGGGCCCGCAAAGCGCTGTTCGAGGAAGGTATCTCGACCTCGCGGATGGGGCTGGATCCCAACCGCGGCGGTGTCGAGGACCTGCTCGACCACATCACCTCCGGCGTGCGCAGCACTTGCACCTACGTCGGTGCGTCGACGTTGGCCGAGCTGCATGCGCGGGCGGTGGTCGGTGTGCAATCCGCAGCGGGGTTCGCTGAGGGTCATCCGCTGCCGTTCGGCTGGTAGCTCGAGACCGGTTGGAGGCGTGTCATCGCCGGAACGAGGGCTAGCAGGGGCTAGGCCTTCGTTACCATAGGAATCTCACGTAGCCATGGACAAATCGAGGGAGAGGGTCTCCGTGCCGCAGGCACCCGGTGAGGCCGTTGGCTTCCGGGCAGAGCGGTCACCGCGGCGCGCACGGTCTGATTGCCGGCAACAGCGGCGGCATCGATGAATCTCGTCGTCACCCTGCTCAGCCTGCTGGCGATCGTGCTGCTCACGGCAGGAAACGCGCTGTTCACCGCGGCCGAGTTCTCATTGACCACCCTCGAGCGCAGCACCGTCGAGGCCAACGCGCGCGATGGTGGCCGTCGCGACCGCTACGTGCGCCGCGCCCATCACACCCTGTCTTTCCAGCTGTCCGGAGCGCAGTTGGGCATCTCGATAACCACGCTGGTCACCGGCTACCTCACCGAGCCGCTGGTGGCGGAGCTGCCGCACCCGGCTATGGACGCGCTCGGGGTGCCCGACCGGATCGCCAACGCCGTCGTCACATTTGTGACTTTGGTGGTCGTCACATCGGTGTCGATGGTCTTCGGTGAACTGGTGCCCAAGAATCTGGCCGTGGCCCGGCCGCTGTCGACCGCCCGCGCCGTCGCCGGCCCGCAGCTGTTGTTCTCGTTCGTGATGACCTTTGCGATTCGGCTGACAAACGGTGCGGCGAACTGGATCCTGCGCAAGCTGGGCATCGAGCCGGCCCAGGAGCTGCGGTCGGCCCGCTCGACCCAGGAGCTGGTTTCGCTGGTCCGCACGTCTGCCCGCAGCGGCTCGTTGGACCCCACCACCGCGGCGTTGCTACAGCGGTCACTGCAATTCGGCACGCTGACAGCCGAGGAGCTGATGACGCCGCGATCGAAAATCGTTGCGCTGCAGACGGATAACACTGTCGCCGACCTGGTCGCCACCGCTACCGAGAGCGGATTCTCCCGGTTTCCGATCGTCGAGGGCGACCTCGACGAGACCGTCGGCATGGTGCACGTCAAGCAGGTGTTCCAAGTCCCGCCCGCCGACCGGGAGCACACCTTGCTGACCACCGTCGCGCAGCCGGTAGCGGTGGTGCCCTCCACGCTGGACGGTGACGCGCTGATGGGAGAGATCCGCGCCAACGGCTTGCAGACCGCGATGGTCGTCGACGAGTACGGCGGTATTGCGGGCATGGTGACCGTCGAGGATCTGATCGAAGAAATCGTCGGCGACGTCCGCGACGAACACGACGACACCACACCGGATGTGGTGGCATCCGGCGATGGTTGGCGGGTATCAGGTCTGCTGCGCATCGATGAGGTGGCGGCCGCCACCGGCTATCACGCACCGGAGGGTGAATACGAGACGATCGGCGGGCTGGTGCTCCAAGAGCTCGGCCGCATTCCGGTGAGCGGGGACACCGTGCAGCTGAGCGGATATGAACCCGACGGCGTACCGGACGGCCCGGCCAGCTGGCAGGCCAGGGTCATCCGGATGGATGGCCGCCGGATCGACCAGCTCGAGCTGACCCATGTCGACGGTCACGGTGATTCCGGCGCGGGACGAGGTTCCTGATGGGCGACCTACTGGAACTGTTGGCGACCATTCTGCTGATAGCCACCAACGCGTTTTTCGTCGGCGCGGAATTCTCGCTGATCTCGGCCCGTCGAGACCGACTGGAAGCATTGGCCGAGCAGGGCAGATCAAGCGCGGTCACCGTGATTCGGGCCGGCGAACAACTGCCGCTGATGTTCGCGGGAGCCCAGTTGGGTATCACGGTGTCATCGATCCTGCTCGGCCGGATCGGTGAGCCCGCGGTCGCCGACCTGCTGCAGCGGCCGTTCGATTTCGTCGGCGGCGTCTCCCCCGCCCTGCTGCACACCGTGTCATTCGCGGTTGCGCTGGCCATTGTGGTGACGCTGCATTTGCTGCTCGGTGAAATGGTCCCCAAGAACATCGCCATGGCCGGCCCGGAGCGGACGGCGATGCTGCTGATCCCGACCTACCTGATCTACGTGCGAACGGTCCGGCCGATCATCGCGTTCTACAACCGCTGCACCAACGTCACCCTGCGAGTGCTGCGGGTGCGGCCCCGCGACGAACTCGACGTCACGGTTTCCACCGTCGAGCTCAGCGAGATGATCGCCGAATCGGTGTCGGAGGGCCTGCTGGATCCCGAAGAGCACACCAGGCTCACCCGGGCGCTGCAGATCCGTAACCGGATGGTCGCCGACGTGGCCGTGCCGGTCAGCCAGATCCGTGCGGTGCCGGCGGCCGGGCCGGGCTCCGGCCCGACGGTTGAGGCGGTGGAAAAGGCGCTGGCCACCACCGGTTACTCGCGGTTCCCGGTCGCCGATGTGAACGGCCGGTTCATCGGATACCTGCACATCAAAGATGTGCTGCCACTGAGTGATAACCCCCATGCCGTGGTCGACCTGGCGAGGGTTCGGCCGCTGCCGCAAATTGCCGAATCGCTGTCGGTCCCCGAAGCGTTGTCGCGAATGCGTCGCAGCAAGAGCCATCTGGCGCTGGTCACCGGGCAGGACGGCACGGTGGTCGCGATGGTGGCGCTGGAAGACCTGGTCCGGGACCTGGTCGGCGTCGTACGGGATGGGATGCAGCGTGTCTGAACTTCTGCGGCGGCTGGACGCTGAGCAGTGGATCGCGCGCGCCGACGAGTACGCCGAACGCGCCGAGAAATTCGTCGCCCCTCACCTCAAGCGGGCCCGGGTCGGCGAGGCGCATCCGGTATGGGACTTCCTGTTCAGCTACTACAGCCTCCGGCCCGGGCAGCTGCGCCGCTGGCACCCGGGTTACGGCGTGCTGCTCGCCGGCGGCGAAGCGATCCGTCGCTACGGCGGCCGCCGCGGCTATACCGCTGACGATGCCGGTGTCACGGTCAGCGAGACCTATCTGCGCAGCCGGCTGGACACCATTTCGTTCGTCGCTCGCCTGCTCGAGGCAACCGCGAGCCGCCCTGCCCAGCTAGCCTGCTTCGGGCTGCACGAGTGGGCAATGGTGTACAGGGCCGATCCCGAGCAGCGCCGTCACCGCGTGCCGCTTCGGCTTGGGCAAGACGGCACCAACGCGGTAGTGGAGTCGATGCCGCTGCGGTGCACGCACTTTGACGCGTTTCGGTTTTTCACCGACGTTGCCCGACCGCGGAACGCCGTGCAGCTTTCTCGCGCCGACCAGATCGGTGTAGAGCAACCAGGGTGCGTCCATGCCGCGATGGACCTCTACAAGTTCGCCGGCAAGCTGCTCGCGTTGGTCGATTCCGACCTGCTGATGGATGCCTTCGAGTTGGCCCATGAGGCACGGGAACTCGATATGCGCGCGAGCCCGTACGACCTGCGCGCGTTCGGCTACGAGGCGATTCCGGTCGAGTCATCCGCGGGCCGAGCTGAGTATGTGCGGCGGCAAGCGGTGATAGCGAGCCAAGCCGCGGCGATCAGGGCATCCCTGCAACGGCGGTGCGAGAACCTGCTGGCCTACGCCGCCTGAAATCTGGGATCCGAGTACCCGTCACAGTGCGCTGAATGCGCCGAGGAGCGCCTCGAACAGCTCCGGGCTGGTGAGTGTCGGGATGTCGTAGTAGGTGGTCATCCCGTCGACTACCTGTGTGGCCGAATCGATCTCCGCCGACGTCAACCCGAGGTAGGCGTCGTGGAGTTGTTGGCCGTCTGATGCGGCGTCGGCGTAGTCGGCCCAGAAGTCGCCGTCGATGGTGTACACCTCGGTCGGGTACAGGTTGTCGGGGGTGGTGTTGCCGACGAGGTTTTGCCAGCCGAAGTCGTCGGGAATCTGTTGTCCTATCGGAGTTTCAGCCAAGGTGTTGAGGAAGCCGCCCTGTGCACTGGCTGTGTCGCCGATCATCACGAAACGTAAAGCGTCGGTGGGGATTCCGTCGTTAGCGAGTTGCTGCTCGGCTAGGGAGTCGCTGACACTGCTTTGTGAGTAGCTGAAAATGGTCAGCGGATCGCTGCACACGCCGACCGCATTGCAGGCCATGTCGCCGGCTTTGTAGTCGTCGAGGACCGCCGTACCAGGGCGCGCTCGTCCTGGGTCACGCTGGGTCCGAAGTCGAATCCTTCTGAGGTCGTCAGCGCCTGCGGCGTTGCGGCGGTTCCGCTATACCCGGCCGGGTCGAGGTAGAGGTTTTCCGCGTCCGTGACGTAGGCGGCGTCCGGTGTTGGTAAGCCGGTGGCGCCCAGAATCAGTGCGTTGGTCGAACCGGACAGGAAGTCGCCGCCGTCGTCGGCATTGGCTGCACCGGCTAACGCCACTGCGGCGCTGCACAGCGCGGTGCCCAGAATCGCTTTCTTCATAGCTAACCCTTCTCAAGGTTTCGGCTCGGGCTTTGATCACAACCCGAGCATCGCGACTGGCTGGGCAGCCCCTGTTCGCGCAGCGCTATGGTCTGTTCCCAGACAGCGTAAAGCGCGGCCAGCCAGGTGGCAGGGGTCAAGGCCGTCGTATTTCTAGATACAATGACCTGTACAACTGGTGTTAAAAGTTGAGCCCGCTGATCGACTCCGAGCTGCTGCTGGACTGCCTGGAGTTGGCCGCGGCCGCGCGTGAGACCGACATCCGGGCCAGCCCGTATGAGCTGCGTGGCTACGGGTTCGCACCGATCGCTGTCGAGCAGGCCGCTGGCTGTGCTTTGCCAGTCGGCCATTGCTGCACGAGCAGCGCCGCGACGGGCGGCGCTGCCGGCCCGGTGTGACCTACTGCTGTGGGGGCGCTGGTTACCGGCTTTCGGGCTGCCGGCCGGTAGGCTGACCACAACTTCATTCAGGAAAAGTGGAGGAGAAAGATGACAGACCGCGTGTCGGTGGGGAACCTGCGCGTCGCCCAGGTGCTGTATGACTTCATCAACACTGAGGCTTTGCCCGGCACCGACATCGACCCCGACAGCTTCTGGGCGGGCGTCGACAAGGTCGTCACTGATTTGGCGCCGCAAAACGCGGATCTGCTTGCCCGCCGCGACCAGTTGCAGGCGCAGATCGACAAGTGGCACCGGCATCACGTCATCGAGCCGATAGACCCGGAAACCTATCGCCAGTTCCTCACCGAGATCGGCTACCTCATACCGGAGCCCGACGATTTCACCATCACCACGGCGGGCGTCGACCCGGAGATCACCACGACGGCAGGCCCGCAGCTGGTGGTCCCGGTGACCAATGCCCGGTTTGCCCTGAACGCGGCCAACGCCCGGTGGGGCTCCCTGTACGACGCGCTGTACGGCACCGACGTGATCCCGGAGACCGATGGCGCCGAGCAGGGCACCAGCTACAACAAGGTCCGCGGCGACAAGGTGATCGCCTATGCCCGCAAGTTCCTCGACGACGCGGTGCCACTGTCGAAAGGGTCGTGGGCCAACGCGACGGGACTCAGCGTCGACGACGGTCGGCTACTGGTCAGTCAGCGAGGCGAAGAGCTGTCCCGAGGGCTGGCCAACCCCGGCCAGTTCGCCGGCTACACCGGAGAGCTCGGCCACCCCGCCTGGTCGGTGTTGCTGGTCAACCACGGGCTGCACATCGAGATCCTGATCGACCCGGAGTCGCCGATCGGTAAGACCGACGCCGCCGGCATCGAGGACGTGATCCTGGAGTCGGCGGTCACCACGATCGTCGACTTCGAGGACTCGGTGGCCGCCGTCGATGCCGACGACAAGGTCGTCGGCTACCGCAACTGGCTCGGACTCAACAAGGGCGACCTGGCCGAAGAGGTCGACAAGGGCGGCAAGAGCTTCACCCGCGTGCTCAACGAGGACCGCACGTACACCACCCCGGACGGTGGTGAACTGACGCTGCCCGGCCGCAGCCTGCTGTTTGTCCGCAACGTCGGCCATCTGATGACCAACGACGCCGTCGTCGACGGGGCAGGCAATGAGGTGCCCGAGGGCATCCTCGACGCGCTGTTCACCGGCGTGACCGCCATTCACGGGCTCAAAACAGGCGAGGCCAACGGCCCCTTGGCGAATAGCCGTACCGGTTCCATCTACATCGTCAAGCCCAAGATGCACGGCCCCGACGAAGTCGCATTCACCTGCGAGCTTTTCAGCCGCGTCGAAGACGTTCTGGGATTGCCGCAAGGCACCTTGAAGGTCGGCATCATGGACGAAGAGCGCCGCACCACCGTCAATCTCAAGGCATGCATCAAAGCCGCAGCCGACCGGGTGGTGTTCATCAACACCGGTTTCCTGGACCGCACCGGCGACGAAATCCACACCTCGATGGAGGCCGGTCCGATGATCCGCAAGGGTGCGATGAAGAGCACCACATGGATCAAGGCCTACGAAGACGCCAACGTCGACACCGGCCTTGCCGCCGGCTTCTCGGGCAAGGCTCAGATCGGCAAGGGCATGTGGGCGATGACGGAACTCATGGCCGACATGGTGGAGCAGAAGATCGGCCAACCGAAGGCGGGTGCGACCACGGCGTGGGTGCCTTCGCCGACGGCGGCCACCCTGCACGCGATGCATTACCACTACGTCGACGTGTTCGCTGTGCAGAAGGAACTCGCCGGCAAGACCCGCACCACCATCGACGAAATACTCACGATTCCGCTGGCCAAGGAACTGGCCTGGGCTCCCGAGGAGATCAAAGAAGAGGTCGACAACAACTGCCAGTCGATTTTGGGCTACGTCGTCCGCTGGATCGACCAGGGTGTCGGCTGCTCGAAAGTGCCTGACATCCACAACGTCGCCTTGATGGAAGACCGTGCCACACTGCGGATTTCGAGCCAGCTACTGGCAAACTGGCTGCGCCACGGCGTCATCACCGAGGAGGACGTGCGGGCCAGCCTGGAGCGGATGGCTCCGATGGTGGACCGGCAGAACGCCGGCGACTCGGCCTATCTGCCGATGGCGCCCAACTTCGACGACAGCATCGCGTTCCTGGCGGCTCAGGAGCTGATTCTGAGCGGTACCCAACAGCCCAACGGCTACACCGAGCCGATCCTGCATCGGCGCCGCCGCGAATTTAAGGCCCGCGCCGATGACTGATTTCGGCCCGGGGCGCGCTTACCATCCCAATGACTAGATACTGCAGGAACTTCTGGCCCGCGGGAGAGCATCGGCATGGGTAGGCACAGAGCTCCGGATCCGGACGAGCCCACCGACGGCGAACCGTCGGATGACTATTCCGAACCCCAGAATTTTGGCGACGTCGGTGGCTATCGAGAGCCCGACGATTTTCCGCCTCATGCACCCCCGGAGCCGGGCGGCTTCCCCGGTCCGCGCTACACGGATCATCCAGCCGACGACTTTCCGGACGAGTTTCACAGCGATTCAGGGTATTTCGACTACACCAATCCCCCCGATCACGACGAGCATCACGAGCAGGAGCCGCCCCCCGCCGACGTCGACACGCCGGATGACTTCCCCGACTTCGGCCGGCGCGGGCCGGAGCCGCCCGTTCCGCCGCCACCGCCGCCGTCCGGCGGCCACCGGGGGCTCAGCGACTGGCGGGGCGGTCACCGCAATGACGGCGGGCGACGCGGTGTCAGCATCGGTGTGATCGCGGCCCTGGTCGCGGTCGTCGTGGTGGTGGCCGGGGTCATCCTGTGGCGGTTCTTCGGAGACGCGTTGTCTAACCGCTCGCACAGCGCCGCCGCCTGTTCCGGCAGCAAGGAAACGGTCGCGGTGATCGCCGATCCTTCGATCGCCGACCGCGTCCAGCAGTTCGCGGAGCGTTACAACGGGTTCGCCGCCCCGGTCGGCGACCACTGTGTCGCGGTCAGCGTCAAAGCCGCGGGTTCCGACGCCGTCGTCGACGGTTTCATCGGGAACTGGCCCGCGGACCTGGGCCAGCGCCCCGCGCTGTGGATCCCGGGCAGTTCGGTGTCGGCGGCGCGGCTGACGGCCACTGCGGGCAAGGAGACGATCACCGACAACCGGTCGCTGGTCACCTCGCCGGTTGTGCTCGCGGTGCGACCCGAATTGCAACGTGCGCTCGGCGACCAGAAATGGTCGACGCTGCCGGGGCTGCAGACCAAACCCGATTCGTTGGCCGGGTTGAAGCTGCCGAAGTGGGGGTCGCTGCGCCTGGCGCTGCCGCTCGGCGGCAACAGCGACGCCGCCTATCTGGCCGGTGAAGCGGTGGCGGCGGACTCCGCACCACCCGGCGCGCCGCCGACCGACGGCAGCGGCGCGGTGCGCAGTCTGATCGCCGGCCAGCCCAAGCTGGCCGACAACACCTTGGCCGAGGCGATGAATGCGCTGCTGCGGCCCGGTGATCCGGCGGACGCGCCGGTGCACGCGGTGGTCACCACCGAGCAGCAACTGTTCGCGCGCGGCGAATCGCTGCCCGACGCCGGCAGCACGCTGAGTTCATGGCTACCGCCGGGCCCGGCGGCGGTCGCGGACTATCCCACTCTGCAGCTCCGCGGGTCGTGGCTGTCGCAGGACCAGGTGACGGCGGCCAGCGGGTTTGCCCAGTTCTTGCACAAGCCCGATCAACTCGCCGAGCTGGCCAAAGCCGGTTTCCGCGTCGAAGGGGTCAAGCCGCCCAGCAGCGACGTCACGAATTTCGCGGCGCTGCCGTCAACGCTGTCGGTGGGTGACGACTCGATGCGCGCCACGCTGGCGAACACCGTCACCACGCCGTCGAGCGGCCCGGCGGCCATCATCATGCTCGAGCAGTCGATGACCACCGACGAAGGCGGCAAGACCAGGCTGGGCAATGTGGTTGCCGCACTTGACAACCGGATCAAGGCGCTGTCGCCCAACTCCGTGATCGGGCTCTGGACGTTCGATGGCAAAGAGGGCCGCTCGGAGGTGAAGGCCGGTCCGCTGGCCGACGATGTCGACGGCAAACCCCGATCAGACGCGCTGACCGCGGCACTGGACAGGCAGCACGCGTCGTCCGGTGGCGCGGTGTCGTTCACCACGCTGCGGCTGATCTACAAGGACGCGCTTACGAATTATCATGCCGGGCAGAACAATTCAGTGCTGGTGATCACCGCTGGACCACACACCGACCAGAGCCTCGGCGGCCAGGGCCTGCAGGACTTCATCAAGGACAGTAATGATCCGGCCAAGCCGGTAGCCGTCAACGTCATTGACTTTGGCTCCGACTCCGACCGGGACACCTGGGAAGCGGTCGCGAAGCTCTCCGGTGGCAGCTACCAGAACCTGGCCACGTCGGCATCGCCCGAGTTGGCTACTGCGGTGTCCAACTTCTTGAGCTGACCCGGCCCGGCTAGTCGGTGAGCCGTTGCAGCGCGACGTCGACCACCGCTTGCCGCACGTGCCGCGCCGGTTTGTCCGACAATCCAAACCCCAGAAGTCCAGCGTCAGCACGGAGTGCTGGATCGACCGCTCGCAGCTCTCCCAGATCAGCCCTCGTGCATCGACGGGAATGCTACGACTCGACCTTCAAGATCACTGATCTGCTTTTCCGGAATAACCCTCCAATAAAGCAGACACCAGCGGGTTTTATCAGGCACATATGGAATGTCAGCGCTGCTGAGGCCGACGCCTTCGCGCTGGTGATCAATGTTCTCGACCCCGACGCGTTTACCAACGGCATTTCTGCAACGCCTACCGACGCCCTCGGTACCTCGCCGTATCCCTTGACAACCTCATCGATCCACTCGGGGCGCCCTACATAACCGCGGCCGACAATCTCGCCACCGACCTTCTTCCGTTACTGGACATCACCAACCTGTTCAGCGGCATAAGCACTTCCCTCAGCGGCTTATTAGCTGACCTGACCAACCTGCCCGACCTGACCACCCTGCTGAGCGAGTTGGGTAACCTGCCCACGGCCACCGACATTGCAAATGCCGTCGTCAGTGCCCTGACCGGCGCGGACGGTGCGCTGACCACCATCGAGACCGACCTGACCGGCCTGCCCTCGACGCTCACAACTGACCTAATCGACTCCCTGACCGGCTCGGGTGACCCGCTCACCCTTATCACGAGCGATCTGACCAGCCTGCTATCGACCGATCTAACGACTATTTCGGGCGAGCTAACGACTATTACGGGCGATCTAACGTCCATCCTTGGCCACCTCGGCATCTAAGGTGGCAGTCCGGCTGGTGGGGCCGCTTCGCCCCACCATCGGGCGCTGCGTCTTCAGCAGCACTCACGTGTAGGCCTCCACCGGCGGGCAGGAGCAGACCAGGTTGCGGTCGCCGTAGGCGCCGTCGATGCGGCGCACCGGCGGCCACACCTTGGGTCGAAAGGACTTCCCGAGCGGGTAGGCGGCGACTTCGCGGGTGTACGGGTGCTCCCACTTGTCGACCACCAGGCACTCGGCGGTGTGCGGCGCGCCGCGCAGCGGGTTGTCCTCGACCGGCCACTCCCCTGAGCCAACTCGGTCGATCTCGGCGCGGATGGCGATCATGGCCTCGCAGAACGCGTCGATCTCGGCCAGGCTCTCGCTCTCCGTGGGCTCCACCATCAGCGTGCCGGCCACCGGGAAGCTCATCGTGGGCGCGTGAAAACCGTAGTCCGCCAAGCGCTTTGCGACATCGTCGACAGTCACGCCGGTCGACTTGGTGATCGGCCGCAGGTCCAGGATGCATTCGTGGGCCACCATGCCGTTCTCGCCGGTGTAGAGCACCGGGAAGTACTCATCGAGCCGGCGGGCGATGTAGTTGGCCGACGCGATCGCCGTCAACGACGCGGCCCGCAAGCCGTCGGCGCCCATCATCCGGATGTAGGCCCAGGTGATCGGCAGGATCGAGGCTGACCCATAGGGCGCCGACGACACCGGCGGACGCTGCGGCAGGTCGGCAGCCAGCGGGTGCCCCGGCAGGAACGGCGCCAGATGTGAGCGCGCCACCACCGGACCCACACCCGGGCCGCCGCCACCGTGTGGGATGCAGAACGTCTTATGCAGGTTCAGGTGGCTGATGTCGCCCCCGAACTTCCCGGGCCGGGCCAGGCCGACCAGCGCGTTCAGGTTGGCGCCGTCGACGTAGACCTGGCCGCCCGCATCGTGCACGGCGGCGCAGATCTCGGCGATGTCGTGCTCGTACACCCCGTGCGTGGACGGGTAGGTGATCATCAGCGTCGACAGCCTCTCGCCATGCTCGCTGACCTTGACGGCCAGATCGTCGAGGTCGACATCGCCGTTGTCGCGGCAGGCCACCACGACCACCCGCATGCCGGCCAACGCCGCCGACGCGGCGTTGGTGCCGTGTGCGCTGGACGGAATCAGGCAGACGTCGCGTTCCGGTTCGCCGCGGCTGGCGTGATAGGCGTGAATCGCCAGCAGGCCGGCGTACTCGCCCTGCGATCCCGCGTTGGGCTGCAGCGAGACCGCGTCGTAGCCGGTCATCTGCACCAGCCAATCGCCGAGCTGATCGATCAGCTGCCGCATTCCTGCCGTGTCAGATGCCGGTGCGAACGGATGCAGCCGGGCGAACTCCGGCCAGGTGATCGCTTCCATTTCGGCGGCGGCGTTGAGCTTCATCGTGCAGGAGCCGAGCGGAATCATGCTGCGGTCCAACGCAAGGTCTTTGTCGGCAAGCGAGCGCAGATACCGCATCATCGACGTCTCGGTGCGGTACCGGGTGAATGCCGGATGGGTCAGAAACTCCGAGGTGCGGCTGGCGATGTCGACCTCGGCGGGCTGGGCGGCCGATACGCCGAAGGCCTTCAGGACCGCCGCGACGTGCTCATCGGTGGTGGCCTCGTCGCAGGACACCGACACGTGGTCGGCGTCGACGCGCCACACGTTGATGCCGTCGGCCTTAGCCGCGGCGATCACCTCGTCGGCGCGCCCGGGCACCCGGGCCAGCACGGTGTCGAAGTATGTGTCGTGCACCAGCGCGTCACCGAGCGCGGCGGCGATCGTTTCGGCATGGGCGTGCACCCGCCGGGCGATGCCGGCCAGCCCGTCCGCGCCGTGGTAGCTGGCATACATCGCCGCCATCACCGCCAACAGCACCTGTGCGGTGCAGATGTTGCTGGTCGCCTTGTCCCGGCGGATGTGCTGTTCGCGGGTCTGCAGCGCCAACCGGTAGGCGGGTGAGCCGTCGGCGTCGAGGGAGACTCCGACCAGGCGGCCGGGCAGTTGGCGGGCGTGCTTGGTGTGCACCACCAGGTATCCGGCATGCGGGCCGCCGAATCCCATTGGCACACCGAAACGTTGGGTGTTGCCGAACGCCACGTCGGCGCCGATCTCCCCGGGCGGGGTGAGCAACGTGAGCGCCAACAGGTCGGCGCCGATGGCCACCAATGCCCCGCGGTCGTGCGCCTCCGACACCAGCGCAGACCAGTCGGTGATCCGGCCGCTGGCGCCGGGCAGCTGTGCGATGACACCGAAGAACTCACCTTCCGGCAGACCGTCGCGCAGGTCGGCGGTGACGATCTCGATGCCCAGCGGCTCGGCGCGGGTCGCCAGCACCGCGGCGGTCTGGCCGAACACGTCAACGTCGACCGCCAGCCGGTGGGCGCTTCCCTTGACTGCCCGATGCATCAGCGTCATCGCCTCGGCGGCCGCGGTGCCCTCGTCGAGCATCGATGCGTTGGCCACTTCCAGGCCGGTCAGGTCGGCCACCACGGTCTGAAAGTTCAGCAGCGCCTCCAGCCGGCCCTGGCTGATCTCCGGCTGGTATGGCGTGTAAGCGGTGTACCAGGCCGGGTTCTCCATGATGTTGCGCAGCAGCACCGGCGGCGTGAGCGTGTCGTAGTAACCCTGCCCGATCATCGAGACCGCGACCGTATTGGCGTCGGCCAGTGCCCGCAGCTCGGCCAGCGCCCGGGCCTCACTGGCCGGCGGGGGCAGCTGGTCCAGGCCGGGCGCGGCGCCCGCGTCGGTGAGCTTGTCGAGAATGCCGGCGGGGACCGCGCGACGCGCCAACTCCTCCAGGGAGTCGACACCGACGACCTCGAGCATGGCCGCGACGGCGTCGCTGTCCGGGCCGATGTGCCGGTCGGCGAAAAGCGGGTTGGTGTAGTCGGACACTCTGGACTCCTGACGTGGGGCGGAACCGCAACGTTGGGTTCCTCTCCCTCTGTCGTCTACCCGAACCGGGTGCCTGAGAGATTCGACATCCGCGGCGACGCGGTGTCTTTCCCCATGGGCGGGTGACCCGAATTCGGGTCACCGCTTTCCAGAGGCATCGGGGTCCGGCGCGGTCCGGGTGCCTGAGAGGTTGACGGAGAGGTGTTGCTCCTTCGGCGTCCGTGGCTGGCAGTCACGGAACTCTCCCGCGCAAGTGCGATGCGGTGTCGATTTTACCTGTTCGTCGCCGGCTGAGGCGACGGCTGGGTCAGCCGATCTTGCGGTCGCGGTGCTTGCGGCGTGAGGCCAGCTCGTCTTCCGGCGTGGCGATCGACTCGCCGCCGTCGGCACGTTCGCCCGGGAAGTCCGCGATAGCGCCGGTCAACTCCCGCATCGCCCCTGAGACGGCGATGCCGAACACACCCTGCCCGCCCTGCAGCAGGTCGACGACCTCTTCGGCCGAGGTGCACTCATAAACCGTGGTGCCGTCGGAGAACAGCGTGATGTTGGCCAGGTCCTGTACACCACGCTGGCGCAGATGGTCGACCGCGACGCGGATGTTGTGCAGCGAGATGCCGGTGTCAAGCAGCCGTTTGACGATCTTGAGGACCAGGATGTCCTTGAACGAATACAGCCGCTGGCTGCCGGATCCGGCCGCGCTGCGGATCGACGGCACCACAAGCGACGTGCGTGCCCAGTAGTCCAGTTGCCGGTAGGTGATGCCAGCGATTTGGCACGCACTCGGGCCCCGATACCCGACCAGCTCGTCGGGCACCGAGTCGTCGGGGAACAAACCGGCTTGAACAGGCTGCTCGGGGCGCGTTGCTGGGGTGTCATCGATCGCGGTGACGGACTCGAGGTCCAATTGGTCGTTACGTGGTTGGTCTCCCACGATGCTTCCTCTCGCCAATCACGCTCGTCACGGGCTGCCGTAGCCGCGATTGCTCAGTCGAGTGCTTGTGAGCATACGCTTTTCGACACGCTGTGGTGTTCGTAGAACCAGGTCGAGATCAAAGTATGGCGGTCGGAGCGAATGGCTCCACGCTATCCAAAGGGCGTGTCGAGGTCGAACTCGCAGATGAGACGGATCCGTGATGTTGCCGGCGTCGTCACGACGGCCCTCGACATGAGCCCAATCAGGTTGCTGACGTGCGTCGACGGCGCCCGTTAGGGCGCGCGTTATCCCGCGTCAGGTGGCCTTGAAATCGTCGGGCGAAACACTGTCCAAAAATTCTTTGAACTTCTCCACCTCGTCCTCTCGGACGGCGGTGGAGGGTTCGTCGTCGCTCTCGTCGGGAATCAGCAGGCCCGCCTCCGCGAGAACCGCCTCCTCGACGTAAATCGGCACGCCGACCCGCAAAGCGATGGCAACCGAGTCCGATGGCCGCGCCGAGACGGTGATGTTGCGGTCGAAGACCAGGTCGGCGTAGAACGTGCCTTCCTGCAAGTCGACGATCCGCACCTCTTTCAGTGAATGACCAAGCGCGGCAATGAGATCCCGGATCAGGTCATGCGTCAGTGGGCGCGGCGGCTCAACCCCTTGCTGTTCCAGGGCGATCGCCGCAGCCTCGGATTGGCCGATCCAGATCGGCAGGTACCGGTCACCGTTGGCCTCGCGCAGCAACAGCACCGGCTGGTTCTGCGGCTGCTCGACGCGAATGCCGACGACGCGAACTTCACCCATCTGTGTCTGCCCTCCGCACGTGCTGCCATGTCCGTACCAGACCTGGCCCGACGTCGCGGTGGAAGACCAAGCCGCCGAACACAAGCTGTCGAACGAAGTCTAGTCCTTCAACGGTGCAGAACGTCGCGCACTGCCGACTTGATCAACGACGTGTGCAAGGTGATTGCCAGCGCGGCGACTTCCCGTGCCAGGTCATCGGCGCGGTCGCGGGCACCGGTCTTGCCGGCCTTGACAAGCGGGCCGGCGATTTGGGCGATCAGATCGGACTGCCGATCAGCCGCCGAGCGGAATGCCCTTAGGTGACGGGGTTCGACGCCGTACTCGGCGAGCGCCCGGGCGCACTGCAAGATCACCACCGCGTGCTCGTCGAAGAAACCCCCCGGCCCGGTGGTGATCACCCCCGCCTTGAGCAGCGCCGTCAACAACTCGGGGTCCACCCCTGAACGCTCGAGCAGATCTTCACGGCTCAGCCTGATGCGGGTGGGGGCCACCGCTGCCGGGTCGGAGCCGGATTGACCGTGTTCGCCGTTCTGCACCGACACCAATCGCGGTACACCATAAGGCGATCCGGCGAGCGGCAACTCACCGTCCGGCTGGGCGTCTAGCTGCGCTTTGATCACCTTCAGCGGCAGGTACTGGTCGCGCTGGGCGGTCAGGATGAAGCGCAGTCGGGCACAGTCGTACGCGGTGAACCGGCGATAGCCCGACGCCGCGCGCTGCGGCGTGACGAGACCCTCGGCTTCCAAGAAACGGATCTTGGAAATCGTCACGTCCGGGAAGTCTGGCCGTAGCAGGTCGAGGACCGCTCCGATCGACATCCCGGCCAGTCCGGGGGTCTCGGGCGCGGTCACTAGCTTCCGGGCCCTCCGTTGTCGTCGCCACCCTTGGGGCCGGTCAGGAACACCAGACGGAATTTTCCGATCTGAACCTCGTCGCCGTTTGCCAGGACGGCCGAATCGACCGGCTCCCGGTTGACGTAGGTGCCGTTGAGGCTGCCGACGTCCACGACTTGAAACTCGTCGGATTCCAACCGGAATTCCGCGTGCCGCCGGCTGACGGTGACGTCGTCGAGGAAGATATCGCTGTCGGGATGGCGGCCGGCCGAAGTGGTCGGCTGGTCGAGTAGGAAGCGGGACCCGGCGTTGGGTCCCCGCTTGACGACCAGCAACGCCGAACCGACCGGCAGTCCCTCTACGCCCGAAACCGAGGTCTCGGTACCCGCTTGTGCGGGAGCGTCCAGTTCATTGAGGAAGTCGGCGCGGAAGACCGATGTGGTCTCCACGGTGACTTCGTCAGAGGTCTGGTCGTTGTCCTTCTCCGTCACCCGCTGCTCCTCACTGGCCGCTGCTGCGTTGTCTGATTGGGCCCGCTCGACCGGCTTCCCACCCGCCTCGACCGTCGATGTGTCGACCGTACCGTGCAGGGGACCCCGATGTGCCCTCCCCCGCCGGATCGGCGGATGCATTTGCCCACCGCAACGGACCGTCGCCCCTCCACGGCGCGCATCGTCGCCGCGCGGGGAACGATAACAACGGTCATTCGGCCAGTGTGGCGCGGTAGGCCTCGGCGTCGAGCAGCGCCGCGAAATCCTGCTCATAGGACTCTGCGTCGACCTCGAGGTCGATCAGCCAACCGGCACCGTACGGATCGGAGTTGACCAACTGCGAGTTGCCGTCCAGATCGCTGTTCACGGCAACGACTTTCGCCGAAACGGGTGCGAACAAATCCGACACCGACTTGGTCGACTCCACCTCGCCGAAGGACTCGCCCGCGGTGACCTCGGTACCCACATCGGGCAGCTGGACAAACACGACGTCGCCCAGCGCCGACTGTGCGAAGTCCGTGATCCCTACCCGGACGGTGTTGTCTCCGGTACGGCGAATCCACTCGTGTTCGGCGGTGTAGTGCAAATCGGGCGGGATTTCGCTCACGGTGTTCCTGTTCTTCCTGGTGGCTCACTTGATTGGCTGAGCGTATTGGCGCGGTTTTGGTTGTCGCAAGGCGGTGATGTCCACTTTGTCGGCCTGCTGGACCGACATGGCGCCACCGACGCGTTTGACGCTGTCCACCGCGCCGCCGGGAATGTTCATCGCAGCCGCGAGCGTGGGTGGATCGCCAATGGCGAGAACCGAATACGGTGGCATCAGCGTTTTGCCGTCGACGGTCAGCGCGCCGGGCGCGCCGACGATCCAGGTGTCGACACCTACTCGCACCACCTGGTGGTCGTCGCCGATCTGGATCGCCTCGGCCCCGGCCGCCCGTAACTCGTTGATCACGTCGAGCATCGCCTCGGGTGCCACACCTGGTCCGGGGTCCTCGATCCGCACGGTGACGCCCGGGCCGGTGGCCCCGACGGTGCCGATCAGGATCGACAGCGCGGCGAGGCGAGCCTGGGCATTTTGAATGGCGGCCTGGTCGCTGCTGCCCGACGCCTGCAGCGCTGACAACGTGCGCTGCAGCTCCGCCACTTCGGTGCTCACCGTCGCCTCACGCTGATGCAGTGAGTCCAGCAGCACCAGCAGATCCGCCGGACGAGCGGTATCCAGCGAGTCACCGGAATTGGTCTGGCGGACTTGGGTCGCGATGGCGACACCGAGCAACAGACACAGGAACACCGCCAGCGTGCCGAAGGCCGTGCGACCGCGCCGCAGCATGCCGAGAAATCCACGTGGCTGCAGGTCACCGATCGCGGGACGCGGCTGGTGCGGCGGCAATTCGTGGCGGCCGTGCTGCGCAGCATCGTCGGCGCCATCGTCGTGCTGCTGCTGCGCCGGGGTCTCCTCGGCCCTGGGCTCAGGCTCGTCGCCCTGTGGCGTGCCTTCGGGATTGGCGTCGCTCATGTCGGCCTCATGCTTGTTAAGCCCCGAATAGCCGGCGCCGCAGCGCAGCTGCGTTTCCGAAGATGCGGATGCCGAGCACGACGATGATCGCGGTCGACAATTGTGTGCCGACGCCCAGCTGGTCGCCGACGTAGACGATCAGCGCGGCGACCAAAACATTGAAGACGAACGACACCACGAAAACTTTCGGGTCGAAAATCCGCTCCAGATAGGCCCTTAGCCCGCCGAACACCGCGTCGAGCGCGGCGACGACAGCGATCGGCAAGTACGGCTGGATTACCTCCGGCACGCTGGGATGGAACACCAAGCCCAGCACGATTCCGACGACCAGCGCCGCAATACCGATCATCGGTGCTCTGCTCCTCTCACCGGTGCCTTCGACGTCGCGGGTCTTGCCACAAGGAATTTCAACACTACGGCCCAATCTTTTTGGCGAACTTGACATCTCGGACCGCGCCAGCGGGCAGCATGAGCCCGTCGCGAGCGCTGACGTCGACACCAACGCCGTAGGACGCCTCCAAAAGCCGTAGCCGGCGCAGGCCGGGGCTGGTGTCGAAAACATCCTGCATGGAATGCGGCGGCCCGACCGCGAGCACCGTGTATGGGCTGCTGATCGGGTTATTGTCGACCAGAATCGCGCCGCCTGCCTGGCGGATCGTCACGTTCGGCCCGATCCGAACCCCGCCGACGGCGATCGCTTCGGCGCCGCTGGCCCACAACGAATTGACCACCAGCTGCAGATCCCGGTCGAGAATGATCTGCCGACTGCCGGCCACCCGCTGCTTGGACATGTCGGAAAGATTCGGGCCCAAGCCGGGATCGGTCACCGTCACGCTCAGACCCGGGCCGGTGACCGGGGTGCTCCCGGCGGCCAGGCTGAGCCTGTCGAGGTTGGCGAGCAGCCGCCGGCCTTCGGCGTCCTCGGCCAACGCCCGCCGCTGTACGTCATCACGTTGCGCCGTAAGCGCATTCCGGTGCGCGGTCAAGTCGCTTGTCGTCGTCTCCTCCGCGCGCACGCTGCCCGCCAGCACCCGTTGGGCGGCGCTTACCCCGGGCGCGACCAGCCGAGCCTGGGCAACGGCGGCGGCGAACACCGCGGCCACCAGCAATGCGGCCAACGCCTGCCAGACCCAGCTCGCAACACGGGCCCGGCCGGTCTGCGGCGCGTCGGTGCGGTCCCGCTTGGCGGCCGCGGCGGCGTAACCGGGATCCAGGTGGTCGGAAAGCAGAGCACGTAGCAACGACGGCACCGGAATCAGCTGCGGTCGCCCCGCTTCGTGCGCGCTGAGGCCCGCGTACGGGTAGTAGCCGCCGAGCGCTTGGTTACCCATCGGCCTCTGCCTTACTCGCCAGCGGCTTTCGGCTCCGAACGCGCACGCGGGGCAGCCGACGCATCACCAACGCCACCTGCACCGCGTACAACACGAACGACCACAAGTAGAAGTACATGCCCCAGATCAAAAAGGCCCAACCGCAGGCCAGCACGACACGACTCCACGTGGCGTCGTAGTGGCCAAGCAAAATAAGCGGAAAGGCCGACATCAAAGCGAAAGTCGCGGCCTTACCGATATAAAGCACGGGCAACGCGGTGAACCCGCGAGTGCGCAGCAGCGGCAGCTCCGCGGCCAGCAGCACGTCGCGAGCCAGCAAGATGGCGATGATCCACCAGGGCACGAGGCCGCGCACCCCGAAGGCGATCAGGGTCGTCACCATGTACAGCCGGTCGACCGCTGGATCCAGCAATTCGCCCAGTCTCGATGACTGGTTGAGCAGTCGGGCGATCTTGCCGTCGGCCCAGTCGGATGCGCCGCTGAACATCAAGATGGCCACCGCCCACGCATCGGCATGGGTAACCAGCAGCAGGTAGATGAAGACCGGGATCAGTACCAGACGGATCCCGCTCAGCACATTGGGCACGGTCAGAAGCCGGTCGCGTGCTGACCCCTGACTCATGACGCGTGACCTTATCGGACGGTGCCCAGCCTCAGCGGAAGATGCCGGGCAGGCTCAGTGCGGAAAGCGAGTCGTCGGACAACGGGTTGTCGTGCACCATGTAGGTCCACGTCGACGTCGGGCGGGCCAGCTTGGACAGATCCACACCCGGCTCCTCCTCGATCGCCGGAGAGGTTTCGAACGTCTGCTGGGACGCTTCGATCGCATCAGCCGCCAGGGACGCGAACGCGTCCACGGCCATCCGGTGGAACTCGTCCAGCGGGTTCTGCCGACCGAGGGCGCGCAGATGGATGCTTTCCCGGATGTCGGCCAGGTAGGCCAGATGGTCGGCCCAGCCGCGGTCGAGGTGATACAGCATGATCAGCCGGCAGATCGTTTCCAGGCGCTCTTCCGACAGATCCTCGGCGAGCTCGTCATAACGCTCGGGCGCCAGCTCGGCGAGCTCCTCGCGGGCGGCGGCGGTACTCAGCAGCGTGTTGCGCCGCTCGACGATGATCGCCCGCTGCTGAGCGATCAACTGGTTGTAACGCCAGGTGTTCGCGTGCACGTCGAGCAACCGGCCCTCGGCGACCCGCTGGGCATGCTCCAGCAGCCCGGCCACCTTGGAGCTAACGATGCGGCCCTCGTCGTCGGTCTGCATCGGCAGCTTGTTGGATTCCAGGTTCGCCGCGGCCACATCGTCTTCCCAGCTGGAGAAGAACACCGATGACCCCGGATCGCCCTGGCGGCCGGCGCGGCCGCGCAGCTGGTTATCCAGCCGCTCGGTGTTGTGCCGCCCGGTGCCGATCACGTGCAGCCCACCCAGTTCGACGACCTTCTCGTGATCGGCCTCGTCGGAGCCGCCGAGCCGGATGTCGGTGCCCCGGCCGGCCATCTGCGTCGACACGGTGACCGCACCGAGCTTGCCGGCCTCGGCGATCACCGCGGCCTCTTCGGCATCATTCTTGGCGTTGAGCACCACCGCCGGCACACCGCGACGCTGCAGCCGTTCATGCAACTCCTCGGACTCGGCCACGTCGTGGGTGCCGACCAGCACCGGCTGTCCGGTTTCGTGCATCTCGATGATGTGGGCGATGATCGCGTCGGTTTTCGCGGCAGCGGTGATGTAGACCCGGTCGGTCTCGTCCTCGCGGATGTTCGGGGTGTTCGGCGGTATCGGCGAAACGCCGAGTTTGTAGAACTGGCGGAGCTGTTCGCCGGCGGCCAGCGCGGTGCCGGTCATGCCGGAGACCGTCGGATACCGGTTGATCAGTGCCTGCACCGTGATGGTGTCCAGCACCTCACCGGTTTCGGTGGTCTCGATGCCTTCCTTGGCCTCGACCGCCGCCTGAAGACCGTCCGGCCAGCGTTGCAGTTGGGCGATGCGGCCGCGGGAGGCGTTGATCAGGTGAACCGCGTCGTCGCGCACGATGTAGTGCACGTCGCGGTGCAGCAGGACATGCGCGTGCAGCGCGACGTTGACCTCGGTGAGCGTGGTGCCGACATGTTCCTCGGAGTACAAATCGATTCCGCCGAGCTGCTTTTCGACTCTGGCCGCCCCGGCCTCGGTCAGGTGGACGTTGCGGCCATCGGAGTCGGTGTCGTAATGCACGCCGGCTTGCAGCGCGCCGACCAGCCGAATGATCTCCAACCGCGGCGTCTCGCGATGGGTTGTTCCGGCCAGCACCAGCGGTACCAACGCCTCGTCGACCAGCACCGAGTCGGCCTCGTCGATCAGGGCCACGTCCGGATTGGGCGACACCAGGTCCTCGATGTCGGTGACCAGCTGATCACGCAGCACGTCGAAGCCGATTTCGTTGACCGAGCCGTAGGTGACATTGCACTTGTAGGCCTCACGACGTTCGTCAGCCGTCGACTCTGCGGTGACCCAGCCGACCGTCAGGCCCAGCGCCTCCAGCAGCGGGCCCATCCACTCGGCGTCACGGCGGGCCAGGTAGTCGTTGATGGTGACGACGTGAACGTGCCGGCCGCCCAACGCGTACCCGGCGGCGGCGATGGCTCCGGCCAGGGTTTTACCCTCGCCGGTTGCCATTTCGATCACGTCCCCGGCCAGCATGCGCAGCGCGGCGAGGAGCTGCACATCGAATGGCCTTAGCTCGGTCGCGCGTTCGGCCGCTTCCCGCGCGATGGCCAGGAACTGCGGGATGTCGTCGGATTCGGCGAGGTCGTCGAGGTCGAGCAGGCCGGCGGCTTTGCGCAATTGCTCGTCGTCGAGGCCCGCGGCTTTCTCGTCATACTCCGACGAAGCGGTCACCTGGGCCAGTGAGCGGCTTTGATTGATCTCGGTGCTGGCGCCGAGCAGTCGCCAGAATCGGCTACTCAGGCGGCCCGACGAGGCGTTGGTGGTCTTTGGCACAGCTCAACGGTACCGGCCGGCGACGATGCAGGGCGGGACGCCCTGAGGAGGAGTCGGCCATTGGAAACGAAGCTGCGTCACGCCAGATTGGATCGGCGTGGATACGCGACCGCGGGGTCGGTGAGCACGTTGACCACCGCGGGGAGGCCGCTGCCAAGGGCGCGTTTCAACGCCGGCCGAAGCTCGGCGGGCGTGGACACCAATTCGCCGTGCCCACCCAGCGCGCGGACCACCTCGTCATACCGGGTCTCGGGGCGCAGCTCGGCCACCACCGAATAGCCGTACAGCGCTTCCATCGGGTGTTTCTCCAGGGCCCAGATTCCGTTGTTGCCGATCACCGATACCACCGGCACGTTGTGGCGGACCAGCGTGTCCCACTCCATGCCGCTGAATCCGAAGGCGCCGTCGCCTTGCAGCAAGACCACCTGCCGGTCGGGCCGGGCCAGTTTGGCGGCCAGCGCGTAGCCCGGACCCGATCCGAGGCAACCGAATGGGCCGCTGTCCAGCCACGCGCCCGGCACGTAGCTGTCGATCACCCGGCCCGCGTAGGAGCCGAAATCACCGGCGTCGACGACGATGATCGCGTCGCGGTCCAGCAGCGGAGCCAGTTCGGCGTAGACCCGCATCGGATGCAGCGGGCTGCGGTCGTCGGCCAGTTCGACGTGTTCGCGGTCTCGGGCCGTGGTCTCGGCTGTCCGCAAATCAGCGACCCAGTCGTCGTGACCGGCCGCCGTCGGTTCGCCGAGCGCGGTCAGCGTCGCCGACAGGTCACCGTAGAGACCGGCGGCGATCGGCCGAGGATGATCCCGGTCGGGTTGGGCGCGATCGGCCACGATCAGCTGAGTTTCTGGGCCGAACACCCCGCCGAAGCCCAGCCGGAAGTCCATCGGCACTCCCACGACGAGGGCAACATCGGCCTCCGCCAACGCTTTTGAGCGCGCCCGCGAGAACGCCAGCGGGTGGTCGGCGGGCACGACGCCGCGGGCCATGCCGTTCATCAACACCGGGATCCGACGCTGCTCGGCCAAGCTCAGCAGCGCCGCCTCCGCGTGGCCCCACCACACGTTGGTGCCCGCCATGATCACCGGACGCTGCGCGGCGGCCAGCAGCCCAGCCGCCCGATCGAGTGCGTCGCCGTCGGCCGGTGGCGGTGCCGCCAGGTCGGTCAGCGCGCCGGGGCGTCCGTCGTCGTCGGCGACGGAAAAGACGTGGTCCATGGGGAAGTCGATGAACGCGACGCCCGACGGCGCGCCGACTGTGGCCCGCAGCGCCTCGTCGACGAGCCCGCTGACGGCCGCGGCCGACGGCGCGGTGGCCGCGAATCGGGTCAGCGGCGCGACGAACGGAACGTGGTCGATTTCCTGCAGCGATCCCATGCCCCAGCGCGCCGCGGGTGCCCGGCCACCGAGAACCAGCAGTGGCGAGGAGTTCTGCTGCGCGGCGGCCATCGCGCTCATCCCGTTGGTCACCCCCGGACCGGCGGTCAGCGCGGCGACGCCCGGCTGGCGGGTGACCTTCGACCAGCCTTCGGCGGCGAAGGCGGCGGTCTGCTCATGACGGGTGTCGATCAGCCGGATGCCCTCGCTGCGGCACCCGTCGTAGATGGAGAACAAGTGCCCGCCGGACAACGTAAAAACGGTGTCGATCCCGCTCGCCTTAAGCCGCCGGGCGACCAGCCGGCCGGCGTGGAAGGCTTCAGTAGCTGCGCCGTTGGAGCTCATGACGGCAGCCTATCCGCCGGCCTCGGGTAACTTCGCCGGCAAGTGTCCACCACGAGCCTCTTCCGGGATGGCTCGGTAGCAAGGAGACGTCGACCTTGGGTCCCAAGCCATTTATGCCGTCCATCGACTGGGCGGCCGCACCCACGGATTCTTTGCGCTGGCTCGGCGAAGCTTGGGCAATCAGCGCGGTCTCCCTGCTGATCGTGTTGACGCTGCTCAGGTTCGTCACGCCGTGGGGCCGGCAGTACTGGCGCATCACCGGCGCCTACTTCACCGGAGCACAGTCCGCCCGGGTGTGGGTGATGCTCGGGTTGTTGTTGCTGTCGGTCCTCTTCTCCGTGCGGCTCAACGTGCTGTTCAGCTATCAGACCAACGACCTGTTCACCTCGCTGCAGACGGCATTCGAGGGCATCGCGTCACATCACGACGAAGTCAAATCCTCTGGGGTCCACGGCTTTTGGATATCAATGGCCATTTTTGCCTTGCTAGCCGCCATTTTCATCGCCCGCATATTGCTGGACATTTACCTGACGCAGCGATTCATCATCGCCTGGCGCGTGTGGTTGACCGGCCACCTCACCGATGACTGGCTGGCCGATAAGGCCTACTACCGGGACTTGTTCATCGACGACACCATCGACAACCCGGACCAGCGCATCCAACAAGACGTCGACAGCTTCACCGCCGGCGTCGACGGCACGCCGAACGTTCCACAACACGGCACGCAGAACACCCTGCTGTTCGGGGCCGTCCACGCCGTGGCCTCGGTGATTTCCTTCGCCGCCATTCTGTGGAAGCTGTCCGGTGGACTCGATATCTTCGGCTTCGAGTTGCCGCGTGCGATGTTCTGGATCGTGGTGGCCTACGTCTTTGTGGCAACGGTGGTCGCGTTCTGGCTGGGCCGTCCGCTGATCGGGCTCAGCTTCATGAACGAAAAGCTCAATGCCGCCTTTCGTTACGCGCTGGTGCGGCTGCGCGACGCCGCGGAGGCGGTGGGCTTCTACCGCGGTGAGCGAATCGAACGGGCACAACTATGGCACCGTTTCATGCCGATCATCGACAATTATCGCCGGTTCGTTCGTCGGACCATCGTGCTCAACGGGTGGAACTGGTCGATGACTCAGCTGATCGTGCCGCTGCCCTGGGTGATCCAGGCTCCGCGATTGTTCGCGGGCAAGATCCACTTGGGCGGGGTCAGCCAGACGGCCCAAGCTTTTGGCAACATCAATGAATCGCTGTCGTTCTTTCGTAATCACTACCACGCGTTCGCCGCCTACCGGGCGGCAATCATTCGTCTGCATGGACTGGTCGACGCCAACGCTCGGGGCCGCGCGCTGCCGGCAGTTCTGGTCAAGCCCAGCGAAGACAGCGCCGTCGAATTCGCCCACATCGAGGTGCGCACGCCGGCCGGAGACCAACTGGTCGACTCGTTGGACCTGCGGTTGGAAACCGGTGACACGCTGGTGGTTACCGGCCGATCCGGGACCGGCAAGACCACGTTGTTACGAAGCCTGGCCGAATTGTGGCCCTACGCCTCGGGAATTCTTTGCTGCCCGACCGGCGATAACGCGACGATGTTCTTGTCGCAGTTGCCGTATGTGCCGCTGGGAACTCTGCGTGGCGTGGTGTGCTATCCGAAGTCGCCGGACGACGTCCCGGAAGACACGCTGCGCGACACGTTGACCAAGGTGGCGTTGGCGCCGCTGCGTGACCGGCTCGATGAAGAGCGTGACTGGGCCAAGGTGTTGTCGCCCGGCGAGCAACAGCGGGTCGCCTTCGCGCGCGTGCTGCTCACCAAGCCGCAGGCGGTCTTCCTCGACGAGGCCACTTCGGCGCTCGACGAGGGGTTGGAATTCGCGCTCTACCACCTGCTGCGCACCGAATTGCCGGATTGTGTCGTGGTCAGCGTCAGTCATCGCCCCGCCGTCGAACAGCACCATGATCATTTGCTTGAGCTGCTCGGCGAAGGTCGATGGGAACTGCGCCGGATCGAGCGGGAGCCGGCGAGGGTCTAATCTTGCACAGGTTGCTGGCGTGACCATCCAAGCGGCGCCGAGATCTGCGCTAGCCGGACGGTCACCCTAACTTTTGCGCGCTGCCGTCTCTCGGTGGGTTTGTCGGCGCGCAGACACGTATCACTGCGGCGTCTCACGTCAGGCGGGCGTTCGAGCGACGTCAGTGCGACCAAGGAGGTAGGCCAATCGTGGAGTTGTTCGAACCGTCCATCAACTGGGGTCACGCGCTGGCCGATTCCCTGTCGTGGATAGTCCTGACGTGGTTGATCAGCGCCGTGTGCGTGGTCGGCGTGCTCGCGTTGCTGAGATTGCTCACCCCGTGGGGCCGCCAGTTCTGGCGGATCACCGGCGGCTACTTCACCGGTGCGCACAGCGTCAGGGTCTGGCTGATGCTCGGGGTGCTGCTGTTGTCCGTCGTCATCACGGTGCGCCTCACTGTGCTGTTCAGCTTCCAAGCCAACGACCTGAGCTCGGCCGTCCAGACCGCCGTGCAGGGCCTGGCCACCGGCAATCAAGCCGTGAAACAGTCTGGTGTACATGGCTTTTGGATGTCGATCGTGATCTTCAGCATCATGGCGGCGCTGTTCATCGCCCGCTACATGCTGGACATCTACCTGACCCAGCGCTTCATTGTGTCCTGGCGGGTATGGCTCACCGACCGACTCACCGGCGACTGGCTCGAAGGCCGGGCTTACTATCGCGGCCGATTCATCGACAGCACCATTGACAACCCTGACCAGCGTATCCAGCAGGACATCGACGTCTTGACCGCTGGGGTGGGATCCACGCCCAACCTGCCGTCCAACGGCACCGGCAGTGTTCTGCTATTCGGTGCTGTGCAATCGGTGCTGTCGGTGGTTTCGTTCACGGCCATTCTGTGGAATCTGTCGGGCACTCTGACGCTGTTCGGAGTTGGCTTCCCCAAGGCAATGTTCTGGATTCTGCTCGTCTATGTGCTGGTGGCGACGATCGTCGGCTTTTGGCTCGGACGGCCGTTGATCGGACTCAGCTTCCGTAACGAGCTCACCAACGCCGCCTTCCGCTATGCGCTGGTGCGGGTGCGTGATGCCGCCGAGGCCGTGGGCTTCTATCGGGGCGAGCGTGCCGAACGGGTGCAGCTGAGCAGGCGGTTCCGCCCGATCATCGACAACTATCTGCGGTACGTGAACCGGACCGTGGGCTGGTTCGGGTTCAACATCTCGATGACTCAGGTGATTGTCCCGCTGCCCTGGGTGCTCCAGGCACCACGGCTATTCGCCGGTCAAATCAAGTTCGGTGCCGTCACGCAAACGGAAAGAGCGTTCAGCAGTATCTTCGACGGCCTGTCGTTTTTCCGAAACTCCTACGACCAATTCGCCAGCTATCGCGCGGCGATCATCCGGCTGCACGGTCTGGTGGTCGCCGACGAGAAGGCCCGCGAGCTGCCCGAGCTGTTGGTCAGACCAAGCGCCGACGGCGCTGTCGCGATCGAGGGCGTCGAGGTCCGCACTCCGGACGGCGACCAGCTCATCGACTCACTCGACCTGGAGCTGTCCGAAGGTGACGCGATGGTGATCACCGGTCCGTCGGGCAGCGGCAAGACGACGCTGCTGCGCAGCCTCGCCCAGTTGTGGCCGTACGGATCGGGGACGTTGCGGTGCCCCGATGGACCGAACGAAACCATGTTCCTGTCGCAGTTGCCCTATGTGCCGCTTGGCGATCTGCGGGCGGTTGTGTGCTATCCGTCGGCCGAAGGTGACATCCCCGACACCACTCTGCGTGAAATGTTGGTCAAAGTGATGCTGCCGCATCTGGTTGACCTGCTCGACGAGGAACGGGATTGGGTCAAAGTGCTCTCGCCCGGAGAGCAGCAGCGGGTCGCCTTCGCGCGGGTGCTGTTGACCAAACCCAAGGCGGTCTTCGCCGACGAGGCCACCTCGGCGATGGACGAAGGGCTCGAGTTGACGATGTATCAATTGCTGCGCAACGAGTTACCGGAGACCGTCGTGGTCAGCGTCAGTCACCGCAGCACTGTCGAACAGCATCACCAACAGCGCCTCCGACTATTCGGGAATGGTCGATGGGAGCTCGGCCGCATCGAGAAGGAGCATGCCGGAGTCTAATCCGGCGCCTGCGCGCCCGTCGCCGCTCCGGCCGCGTGCGCTCCGGCTGGACCTTAGCGCGCCTGCGCGCCCCCGGCCGCTGCGGCCGCGTGCGCTCCGGCGCGGCGGCCGAAGAACGATCCCTCACCGAGCTGCGTGCCGCTGGCGTATCCCTTGCCGTCCTGAGCGATGTTGGACGCGCACGCACCCACCGCATACAGGCCGGCGATGGTCGTGCCGTCCTCGCGCAGCACCTGGCCGTCGACCGAAGTGGCCAGCCCACCGACCGTGAACCCGGCATACATCGCCTTACCCAAGGTCAGGTCGTAGGCCCCCCACGGTCCTTTATCTTGCGGCGCAAGGTAATCCGGTTGCTTATGGAAATCGGGATCCTCGCCGCGGGCGGCGTTGGTGTTGTAACGGTCCAGCGTCGCAACAAGATTGCCCGCCGGGATGCCCAGCGCGGCCTCCATCTCGGCAACCGTCTCCCAGCCGTCGATCAGCGGGATCAGTGGTACCTCCGGCGGCTTCAGGTGCGCCTCGTCGACGATCAAAAACGCGGCGCTGTCGGGCTGGTCCATCACGAAACCCGAAGTGCGCGAATGGTAGGAGTCCTCGGCGACGAACCGCTGACCGAGCTTGTTGACGATGATCCCGGTCAGCAGAATCGACGGCGGATACGCCGGTGCCGTGATAAAGATCTGGTCCATGTGCTGGGTCGCGCCGCCGGCCGAGACGCCCATCCGGATGCCCAGCCCGTCGTCATAGCTGTTCCCCAGTACGAACGGCTTCTCGGCCAGCTTCGGGGTGTAGGCGGCGACCATATCCGGATTCATCACGAACCCGCCGGCGGCGATGATCACCGACTTCGCTCGGATCGCGCCGGTGTCGGAGAACTGCTTCCACATCACGCCGCTGACAGCCCCGGACCCGTCGGTGATCAACGCAGTGGCGCCGGTCTCGTAGCGGATTTGCACGCCCAGGCTGGTCGCGCGTTTGAGCAGCAGCTCGACGACCATGCTGGCGCCGCCGGTGTCGCCCGGCACCGGCACCTTGTGCCCGCGCGGGGCCGGCACCGCCTGCTCGAGGAACGGCCAGACCTTCTCGTTGCCGGTGTACATCAGCCCCTCGGTGTTGGGCTGGATCACCGCCTTTCCCGGGAAGTAGCTGCGTTCGAACTGAAAGCCCAAGTCCTCCAACCAGTTGAAGTGCTCGACGCTGCCGTCGCAGTAGGCGCGGATCTTCGCATGGTCGGGTTGACGCGACACCGCGACCAGATACTTATACATCTCCTCGGGTGAGTCGGGATGCCCGGTGGCCTGCTGGACCGCGGTGCCGCCGCCGAGGTAAAAATGCCCTCCGGCGAGCGCGGTGGTGCCACCGGCGGCAGCAGCACGCTCCAGCACCAGGACCCGCGCGCCGGCGGCGGCCGCACTCACGGCTGCGCAGCCGCCTCCGATACCGAAGCCGATTACCACGACGTCGACGTCGTCCGACCACGACGACACGTCGTCAGCGCTGAAAGTTGCTGGTATTTCGGTACTCATTGGCGCCGCTCCTCCTCATCGCTTCGCTCTGCATCGTCGCCGGCGCGACTCACCGCTGCTCCTGCTCATCGCTTCGCTCTGCATCGTCGCCGGCGCGACTCACCGCTGCTCCTGCTCATCGCTTCGCTCTGCATCGTCGCCGGTGCGACTCACCGCTGCTCCTGCTTGATGTAGTCGAAGAACTGCCGCATCTCGGCAGAGAAATGCGCGACTTCCACGAACGGCACCCCGGCCTGCGGGGCCGACAGATAGGCGAAGCTCAAGCCGCCGGGCATCACGCCCTGCTGCACCACCGACGCCCCGTGCTCGCCGGCAGCGGCCAGGGTTTGCGCGAACTGCTCGAGGCTGTCCGCCTCGACGCAGATGTGGTGCAGACCCGGCCCGCTGTCGCGCAGAAAGTCACTATAGATATTAGGCCCGCGGACCGGGGCAATCAGCTCCAGCTGCATGTCGCCGAGATAGCTCAGCGAAATACTGGCGACGAAGTCGGCCGGTCTGCCGAGGTAGCTGCAGGTGTCCGGCGCAAAGTGCACATCGGGCAACCTCACCCATTTTTTGACCCCTAACAGGCCGGTGAGGGCCGTTTCGGTGGCGTCCAAGTCGTGCGTCACCCAGGCGATCTGTACCGGTGATCCGGCGGAGAGGCTCATCGCCTCGCAGGATAGCCCAGCTCTCTCCCGGGCAAAAAGACGTTGCCACCACGTGGCATTTCACCCACCGCAACCAACGTCGAACACGTTCTAATTCGGCGACGACGCCCGGTATCGCATCGGATTCACGTCGGGCTGGGTCAGCACACCGACCAGCAGCCGAACCTGGGTGTCGAACACCGCTGCGGGGTCGCTCAGGGTGTCAGTGCCGTATTGCCCGAACACCTCCAGGCTGATCGCTCCCAACACACCCGCCCAGACCGCGAAGCATTTCGCGATGACCGGATCGTCGCCGGGGAAACCGAACTCTTGGCGCAGCCGTTCGAAATCTGACGATATCGGTTGTGGTGCAGGGGAATTGGTCAACATGATGTCGCCGGTCTCGATGCCGGCGGCGACGGCGTCGAACAACGCGCTGACCACCCGCGTTCCCGGCCCGACCGTCCGCTCGGCCGGTGCGTGGTAGCCGGGCACCGGGCTGCCGTAAAGCAGTGCCCAACTGGCCGGGTGGGCGGTGGCCCAATTGCGGGCGGCATGTGCGATAGCTATGACGTCGTCGCTCCAGACGTCGGGCACCGCGTCGCGGGCGCGATCCACCGCGTCGGCAAGGTCGGAATAGGCGTCGATGAGTAACAACGTCAGCAGTTCGTCGCGGCTGGACACATACCGATACACGGCGGACGACACCATGCCGAGGTCGCGGGCGATGGCACGCAGCGACAGCCCGGCCGCGCCGTGTTCGACCAAGTGCCGCCGGCCGAGCTCGACGATCTGCGCCTCGATGCGCTCGCGCGAGTCGCGCCGCTTGCCCATCGGCCCATTCTGACACATAAGAGATCGGTGCTCTTGAACTTCTGCCCTGCGTGTGGCACGGTCATACCTAACGAGAGCGCCGCTCTCAAATCGAGAACTCAAGGAGATGTGTCATGTCAGTGCGATACGACGAACCCAATCGAGCGGCCCGGACCGCCAACGTGCTGATCCGCTGGCTGGCTGAGCTGGGCATCAGCATCGCCGGCACCAGGTCGCTTCGCGTGCGCGGCCGCAAAACGGGCAAATTGCGCGGCGTGGTGATCAACGTGCTGACCGTGGACGGTGTCGACTATCTGGTATCTCCGCGCGGCACCACCCAGTGGGTCCGCAATGTCCGGGCCGCCGGCGTCGTCGAGGTGGGGCCGCGTTGGCATCGCCGCCGAGTCCACACCACCGAGATTGCCGATCCGGCGAAGGCGGACCTGCTGCGGCGATACCTGGACAGGTGGTATTGGGAGGTCAAAGGGCATATCGCGGGGCTGACTCCCGATTCCGGCGACGACGAGTTACGGGCTGCGGCGCCGGCTATCCCCGTTTTCGCGCTGGCAAGCTCCGGCTGATTTGCTACGTGGCCGGACCGCCAGGGTGGTTGGACACCCCCACATCGTCGCGGATCTGCTGCGAGGTGGCCTGCCACGACACCGCCGCCGGGGAATTGCCCCAGACGCTGTTGAGTATCCCGACGATCACGGCCTGCCCGATCGGGTTGATGATGTACACCGGTCCGCCGGAATCGCCTCTCTGGCTGACGGCGCCATTGCCCATCGTGAACCAGCCGTTGTTGACCGCCTCGACCGTTCCGCAGGTTTCGCCGGTGACGACGCCGAAATGACAGACGGGTTCGCCCTGCGTTACGACAAGTCCGGGATCCGATTGCAGTACACGTCCACCGGGCAAGATGTTGTTCGCCGTGACGCCGTCGGCCAGCACGATCGACTCGTAGTCGTTGATCGCCTGCTCGGTGCCCACGATCGCGCCGTTAGGGGTGTTTTCGCGAAACGTCGCCAGATTGCCGATGACGTGGTTGTCCTTGTCGGTGACCGGTCCATCGCCATGGCAATGCCCCGCGGCGAACGCCACCCGCAGTCCCGGATCGACATAGCCCAAGGTGCACAAATGCCCGCTCTGGTGGATCTCCATGCCAGGGAAGACCAGTACCGGGTCAGCGGTGGCCGCCACCGGAAAACAGGCGGCCACTAGCCCCACGGTAACCATCGCGGCGAATGCGGAGAATGCCGAACGCCCCACCGTCGACTCCGATCGTTCAGCAGCCGGCGCGGCGCCGGCCGGCTTTCAGGTTACCGACCAAAGGCTGCTTCGGTAACGCGGGAGAGCCGATCGGTTGGGAGCGCGCCGGCCCGGTCCGGATTCGGTCCAGGGCCGACGCGCTCCCGATCGCGATCAGGGAATCGTCAGCACCTGTCCGGGCTGGATCAGATCAGGGTTGGCGATGCCGCTGGCATCGGCGATGATCTGGTACTTGCTGCCGTCGCCGTAGAACCGCTCGGAGATGGCCCACAAGGTGTCGCCGGACTCGACGGTGTAGGTGCGCGCGGCGGGTTCCGGCTCGGGCTCGTGCTCCCCGGCCTCCTCGGCGTGCGTCTCCTCGGCTGCCGGGGCGGCTTCGGCCGCCGGCTCCGGTGGCGGCGGAGCGTCGGTTTCCGTCTTCGTTGACCACGCCGTTCCGTCGCCGGAGTAGAGCACTAGATTGCGGTCGTCCTGCAGGACGAGGCGGACATTCTTCTTGCCCTTGGTGTCGGTGTGCCACACCGGCTTGTCGGCGGTGTAGACGACGAAATTGCCGTCCTTCTGTACCTCGGCGCGGACCACGTCCTGGCCGTCGGTCCCGGACGCCCAGATCGCGTGGCCGCGCGATGCCAGCACCAGGTTCCCGTCGTCTTGCAACGTCAGGGTGTAGGCCCCGTTGCTTGAGGTAAGCGAGTCACCCTTGACAAGTTTTTGTCCTTCGGTGAGCGTGTCTCCCACTGCATTCCCTCCTCATCATCGCGCCGCGGGCCGATGCCGGGCGTCGCATACAACTGTACGACCAGGCGGAGCTTACTGATCTTGGCTCTGCCATGGGTGCTTTCGGCTCGCCGTAATAAAAACGCTTGATGAACGACTTCTAACCGCCGACGCGGCGACCGCTGACGGCTACCGCAGATCGGGCCGCCGCAGCAGGCTGCCACCCGGGGGGACCGAAGACGTAGCCCAACCGGTCGCGCAGGCGTCCCGCTGAGCGGAAATCGCGCGCGATAGCCAAATATTCGTGGGTCTGCAGCTTCCAGATATTGAACGTGGCAACCTGTTTGGTCAATCCGTAGTGCGGACGGAATGTCTCTTGACGGAAGGTGCCGAAGAGCCGGTCCCAGAGGATGAAAATTCCGCCGTAGTTCTTGTCGAGATACTCGGGATCCATGCCGTGGTGCACCCGGTGATGTGACGGCGTGTTGAAGACGAACTCGAACGGCGCCCACATTCTGTCGATCCGCTCGGTGTGCACCCAGAACTGGTAGATCAGATTGATCGAGAAACTGACGAAAACCATCCAGGGCGGAATTCCCAACAGCGGCAACGGGATCCACATCAGAATCTCGCCGCTGTTGTTCCATTTCTGGCGCAACGCGGTGGCGAAATTGAAGTACTGGCTGGAGTGGTGGGCCTGGTGGGTCGCCCAGATCAGCCGAACCCGATGCGCGATGCGGTGATAGCAGTAATACAGCAGATCGACGCCGAAGATCGCGATCACCCAGGTGTACCAACGTGTCGCGGGCAAATGCCATGGGGCCACATACGCGTAGATCGCCGCATAGCCGAGCAGGGCGATGAACTTCCAGCCCGCGGTGGTGGCCACCGAAACCAGCCCCATCCAGATGCTCGCCCAGGAATCGGCGGTCAGGTAGGCGCCCGACCCCGGGCGGGCGGAATGTTGAACGTCGGGGCCGGCTTTCGCGTTGGCTTCCCGCTCAAGATGTTCCAGTTTGCGGGCGGCGGTCCACTCCAGGATCAACAGGACGAGGAAAAACGGAATCGCGAATAGCACCGGGTCCCGCATTTGGTCGGGCAGCACGGATAAGAAATCCGCGATCGCGTTCACATCTCATACCCTACGACGGCAATGACCCGTGCTTGGAGACCGACCGGGGGCTAGCCCGCGTGCGGGGCGCGGGGCAGTCGGTCGTCCTGGTCGCCGGCATACCAGTGCACGGTCTGAACACCCTCCTGCAGGGAAAGGTGTGCCACGAGTCGCTCGAGTCGGGTGGGCGCGTGGCCATCGCTGAACAAGTAGACGGTCAAGACGGTGTATTCATCGCCGGCACGCCCGGTGTGGATCCCGCGCAGCACCAAGCTGTCGCCGCCACCTCCGGTCTGCTGGACGATCTGGGCGCGCACGTACTTCTCGGACTTGGGCCGACAGATCACCTGCAATTGGTACGGCTGGTCCTCGTCCTCTTCCACCGCATGGTCGCGGTCGATCAGCCGGCCCAGCGGCCGTCCCAGCAGGTGAATTGCGACGATGGTGCCGGTGGCGATCAGCGTGAACACGATATGCCCGCTGGCCGCGAGCACGCCGACAGCCGCCGAGCACCACAGGGTGGCGGCGGTGTTGAGCCCGTGCACGTTGAACCCTTCGCGCAGGATCACCCCGCCGCCGAGGAAGCCGACACCGGACACCACGTAGGACGCCACCCTGGTGGGGCTGCTGTCGTTGGTTACGACGGCATAGAGCACGAACAACGTTGCACCCGTGGCCACGAGCGCGTTGGTGCGCAGTCCGGCTCTCCGCGCCTGCCACTGCCGCTCAATCCCGATGAGGGCACCGCAGCCGACCCCGACGCCCAGACGCAGCAGGAACTCAGTGATGCTCAGCGTCTGCATGACGAGCTCTCCTTTCTTCTGCGTAGGGCTGAGTACCAGTTTGGACGAGTCCGGCGGAATCGGGCTGCATTGGGCGAGTTTTAGGCCCAGCTGGAGCCGACGGCGTTGTCGGTGGAGTTCATGTTGTTGCCGGCGGTTTGGACTTTTTGGCCGTGTTGGTTGGCCTGCTCGTAGATGACCTGGAAGTTACGACCCAACTGGGTGATGAACTCCTGGCAGGCCACCGAACCCGAGCCGCCCCAGAAGTCACCGGCGGCCAACACATCGCGCACGATGGACTGGTGCTCGGCCTCCAACGAAGCGGCCTGGGCGCGGATCAGGGCGCCGTGGGCATCCACGTCGCCGAACTGGTAGCTGATCGACATAGTGCTCTCCTAAAAGTTTTCGGTGCTGGGTTAGCTGGACAGGATCTGCTGGGAGGCCTGCTCTTGGGTTTCGTAGTTGTTGGCGTCGCGGATCAAACCGTCGCGCACCCCGTGGAGCATGTTGACGATGTTGCGGAAGGCCTGGTTCATCTGGCCCATGGTGTCATAGGACGTCATCTGGGCTGTCCCGCTCCAGCCCGCACCGGCGATGTTTTGGCTCGACGCCCACATCTTGCGAGCCTCGTCCTCCACCGTCCGGGCGTGCACATCGAAACGTCCCGCCATCGACCGCATCTCGTGCGGGTCAGTCATAAAACGCGTAGGCATATCAATCTCTCCTCAGTCGAAATGGTTATCGTGCTGGTCAATCCGAGTGTCCGGGCTGAAATGATCTGCGGATTCTCTCTTGCCGTCACCCAACTCCCGCCCAGTGCGGCACCATCGGGGGCCGTTCCAAGTACCGGGTGTCCATACTGACGGCGCCGACGGCTCCGCGCCCGGGCACACCGGCCAGTGGGACGCCGGGCACACCCGCGGCGACCGACGGGGGGCTGGCCAGCGGAGTCCCGCCCAACGCCGAAGCGATAGGGCTCGCCGTTGGAGCGACCGCGGTCCAACTCGACGGTACCGACAATGGACCGAGCGAGGCTGCCTTGCCCAAACCGGCCGACACCCCGCTGCCCAGACTCCCAAGCCCGCCAAGGTTCCCCAGACCTCCCAGCGGGCCGGCCAGCCCACCGGCGGCACCGAGCCCGTCGTTCGCAGCCGCTCCGGCGGCACCAGCTGCTTGGCCGCCGACCAGGCTCATGAAGGCACCCAAGGTGTTGCCCGGCGTGTAGAACCCCGAAGAAAATATGGTGTTCCAGATGCTTGCGTCGGGTCCCCACTCGCTCCAGAAGTTGTCCAGCGCGGAATTCCCGGATGATCCCCCAGTCAGCAGATTCCAGATGCCACTGAGCCCCGAGGTCGATGACGTCACCGAAGACGACGCCGACGATGCGGGGGAAGCCAATCCCTGCAGCGTGTTTGGCACGGTGGTGACCAGCTGCGACAGCGACTGGCTGCCGGTGCCTGCCTGGGTGGCCGTGGCCTGGGCTACTGCGGCGGACTGGCCGGCGAGCCCACCCGCGTTGGTGTTCTGCGTCGGGCCGGTGAACGGCGTGAGCTGGGTGGCCGCCGCCGACGAACCCGCATAGCCGTACATCGCCGCGGCGTCTTGGGCCCACATTTCGCCGTACTCCGCCTCGGTGGCCGCGATCGCCGAGGTGTTTTGCCCCAGAAAATTTGTCGCGACCAACGATGCCAGCTGAGTGCGGTTGCCGGCGACCACCGGCGGCGGCACCGTGGCCGAAAACGCAGCCTCATACGCAGCCACGGCGGCCTTGGCCTGGTCCGCGGTCTGCTCAGCCTGTGCAGCGGTCGTGTTCATCCACGCCGCATAAGGCGCGGCGGCGGTTGCCATCGAGGTCGACGCGGGACCGCGCCATCCGTCGCTCGTCAGGCCCGCGATAACCGAGCTGTAGGCGGCCGCCTGCGAACGCAGGTCAGCTGCCAAACCTTCCCAGCTGGCCGCGGCGGTAATCATCGACCCTGAGCCCGGGCCGGCGTACATGCGAGTGGAGTTGATCTCTGGTGGCAGTGCTCCGAAATCCAGCATGCTGCACCCCTTTACAAACTGGCCTCAACTAAGTGGCGTTAACTAAGTGGCTTCCAACTAGATGGCTGCGATTGCGTTAGCGGCCTCGGTGGCCGCGTACGAACCGGCGCTGACGCCCAAGATGTGGACGAACATCTCATGAACGGCCGCGGCCTGGGCACTCACCGCCTGATACATCGCTGCATGAGCACCGAATTGTGTTGCCGTCAAGGCAGATACTTCGTCAGCAGCGGCGGGGACCACTCCGGTTGTCGGGGCTGCGGCGGCCGCATTCCGGGCGGTGATCGCTGAGCCGACGCCCTGCAGCTGGCCGGCTGCTGACGTCAGCATTTCTGGCTGTGTGGTCACGAAAGTCATCGGAATTCTCCTTTGGCAAGGCAGGCTGAACCCGCGGCGGTAGTCGCGTCAGAGCACGAAAAGATCACGCGCGCAGAGAAAAACGGCGCGTGCGTGTTAAATGAAGCGGCGCAAGCCGATTCAGATGGTGAGGACGGTGCCGGGGCCGGATCCGAACGAAATGGTCATCGGTCTCGGATACGGACTGTCACTTGGACTCATTTCGCCTCACCTCCTCACGGCCAGGGCGCACAGGGGCGCCTATCACGTTGCACACGGGATGTTGCGGATCCGGCACGTACACCAGCCGCGGCACCCCTCTCGACAGAGCTTTGGCACCACACGGCGTATCCGGCTGAGCCGGAAGCCACTTGGGCTCAACCCTTAACCCGGGAAGAGCTGTCCTGACCCTGGGCGTCTTTCGACGTTCGAGGTCAGTGGCCTGTATCCATGCGGACGCCTCACCTAGCGAGGTGCTTGCTTTCGCCATGGTTCCACCGCGAGCGAGGCTAGTCAAGCTGGCCCGCGGAAAGGATCGTCGATACCGCGCCCGGAATGGCGCCTGTGGGAAGTTCACCGACGGCTGAGCCGTACTGAAGCGGCGGACGAGTTTCGTTGTGGCTGTTGGTAGATCACGTTGGAAAACCTGGGCCTATCGTGCGGACCCGGTTCTCGACACGGTGGACGTCCACGTCGGGTTCGGCGCCAACTCCGACACCGCACGCCGATCGTGGCGGGTTGGAAAATCACGACGTTGCTCCCCTCTGCTATCCGGCAGCCGGCGGATGGGCCACCACGGTGGGCCGGAACCCGTAGCGGGGAGCGGCAAAGCCGAAGCTGCGACCACCGGAGCCCGCCATCGGCATCCCAGGCATGCCGGGCACCCCCGCCATCCCAGCCTCCGCGCTCGGGGCGTATGCCAAGCCGGCCGATGGTGCCCCGACTGGCGAGCCGGTCCCGGGAGTGGCTGCGGCCCAACCGTGCGGCACCGACATCGCCCCGACCAGGGTTGCGCGGCCCATCCCGGCAGTCACCGCGGATCCGCCCAGGCCTGGTGACCCGAGCGCACTCACCGCCGATCCGACGTGGCTCACTGTGCTCACGGCCGACGGTGCAGCAGCCGCCCCCGTCAACAGGGCCGGATTGAGGCCGCCAACGCTTTGACCGGCCACCGCCAGGAACCCGATGTCAGCGAAGGCACTTGTCACAGCCGGGCTGACACTGGCCGGATTGACCCAGTTACCCGAGAGGAACCCGTTCCACAACGCGGAGCTACCGAAGAAGCTCCCGAAAGCCGAACCAGTCTGTCCGCTCAGGAGATTCAAGAACCCGGCGATCCCCGTGGTGGCCGTATTCGAGCCCGGTGCAAACGGATTGGTCCCCGCCGCCGACATCGGTGATGCCATGCCCTGTAGCGCGTTGGGCACCGTCGAGACCACCTGCGACAGCGTCGACTGCACACCCGCGCTCGACGACGTACCGGTGGCCTGGGCAACCGTGCCCGCTTGGCTGGCCGCCCCGGCCGCGTTGGTGGTTTCCGGCGGCGAACCGAACGGTGTCACCGTCGCCGCGGCCGCCGATGACCCGGCATAGCCGTACATCGCCGCGGCGTCCTGGGCCCACATTTCGCCGTACAGCGCCTCGGTGGCCGCGATCGCCGGAGTGTTCTGACCCAGCACGTTGGTCGCGACCAACGCCGCCAGCTGAGTACGGTTGGCCGCGACTTCCGCGGGCGGCACCGTCATCGCAAACGCTGACTCGTACGCCGCCGCGGCAGCCTTAGCCTGGTAACCGGTTTCCTCGGCCTGGGTGGCGGTGGTGCTCATCCACTCCACATACGGCGTGGCCGCGGCCGCCATCGATGCCGACGCCGGTCCCAGCCAGGACCCTTCGGCCAGGCTGGAGACCGTTGAGTCATAGGACGAAGCGGCCGAATCCAGTTCGGCGGCCAGCACATCCCATGCCGACGCGGCTGCCAGCATCGGCCCCGAACCGGGACCGGCGTACATGCGAGCGGAGTTGATCTCTGGTGGTAATGCCCCGAAATCCATTGCAGCAGCCCCCCTTAACCCGCAGCGACCGCGTTGGCGGCCTCGGTGGCCGCGTAGGATCCGGCACTGGTGCTCAGGGTGGACACGAACATCTCGTGAATCACCGCGGCTTGAGCACTGACCGCTTGATACAGCTGGGCGTGCGCGATGAACTGGGCCGCGGTCAGCGCCGACACCTCGTCGGCCGCCGCGGGAGTCACCGCCGTCGTCGGGCTGGCTGCGGCCGCGTTGTGGGCGGCCAGATCCGCACCAACCCCCTGCAGGTCGCCGGCCGCTGCGGACAATGTTTCCGGCTGTGTAGTAACGAATGACATGGACTTCTCCTTCGTGAAAAGTCCGACCCGGAGACAGGTCTCGGCCGCTGTGCTGGTGGCGGGTGCGCATGGCCGTGTGCCCGCGCAACGCGGAGACAGGGCTTTGGCGCAAACCGATTCAGTTGGCGAAGTCGCTGCCGCGACCGGATCGGAACGAAACGGTCATCGATATCTGATGGTTCTGCGCAGAACTATCAGCGGAACTAGGTCTCGGCCCCACCTCCTCCTGGCCAGGACACCCCAAGCCGCCAAGAGAGGTAGGACGCCCGACGCGGAGGGTCGGGTGGCACCCCTCTCGCCGGAGCTTTGGCACCACACGGCGTATCCGGCTGAGCCGGAAGCCACTTGGGCTCAACCCTTAACCCGGGAAGAGCTGTCCTGACCCTGGGCGTCTTTCGACGTTCGAGGTCAGTGGCCTATGTCCGTGCAGACGCCTCACCTAGCGAGGTGCATGTAACGTGTTTGTAACTTCATCGTGGCAGTCGCACTGACGCCCGTCAATGCAACTCGCGGGGGATTATCGGTAAATTGCTGGCGATCGTTACAGATGCCGCCGAACCACGATATTCTCGGGTCTCAGACGTTAACTGGCGGAACCGTCAGGGTCGCTTCGAGGTCCCGAACGACTAGTCGGACTTCTTCTCTGCGACGGCGGCGCTGAGGCCTTCGGCGAGGTCGTCGCGCGTCAATTCCTTGAACCGGCGCAGTTGGTCTTCGCTGAACTCGTCCATCTCACTCGACAACACCGCGTCGAGGTCCTCGTCGTCGAGGCGGAAGCTGCGGTGATCACGGGCTTTCTCCACCACGTTGCGCACGAATCCCGCATTTCCCAGCACGTCGATGCCGCGGATCAGGTCGCCATCGTTCGAGATGTTTTCGTCGTCATAGAACCTGGTGTAGGCCGGCAGCAGCACGTCGACCGCCTCGTCGGTGATGACGTCTTCGTTTTCCCGGCCCATCAATTGCGTCAGCGCGATCAGTTCCTTCGGGTTATAGCTGTAGAACTCGATCACGGTCGAAAAACGGCGCCGCAGACCCTGATTCACCTCCAGCATCTTGTCCATCGCCTTGGCGTAGCCCGCTCCGAAGACCACCAGCTCGTCGCGGTGATTCTCCATGTAGAGCAGCAAGGTGTTGATGATCGCGTTGCCGTAGGCGTCGCCGGTGGAGTAGCCACTCTCGTGCAAGTTGTGCATCTCGTCGAAGAAGACGGCCCCGCCCAGCGCCTCCTCGAGCATTTCCTCGGTGTTCTTTTCCGCGTCGGCCATGTAGCGGCCGAGCAGCTTCGAGCGGCTGGTCTCGACAACCAGCGGCTTGCGCAGCACGGTCAAACCGCAAAGCTGCTTGCTGAACGCGCGCGCCACCGACGTCTTCCCCGTACCGGGTGGTCCCAACAACAAGGTGTGCCGTGAGGTCACCGGCACCGGCAGGCCCATTTTGGCGCGGGCCAGATTCACCTTGGTGGTCGACTTGATTAGCTTGATTTCCCGCTTGGCATGTTCCATGCCGAGCATCGCATTGAGCTCGGCATCGCCTTCGTCCAAGTACTTCTTGGCCATCTCGGCGTGACGCGCGGCCTCGGCCTGTTCGCGGGTCGGTGCGCTGTCTGGATCCCACGGATCCGTCCTGGCCTCAATGGTTTCCGGGTCGGTCAGCACCAGCCGGAAGTTGGGATTGTCCAGCGCTTCACGTGCCGGCGTGAACTTCGCATCGCGTGAATACACCTGGCGGAGACACTCGGTGGCCTCTTCTTCGCGGCCCAGGTGCCGCAAACACAGTCCCTTGGTGTACATCGCGACGTTTGTCGCGCCGGGCACCCGGTCGACTTCGATCGCCTCCTGCGCGCGACGGGTCGCCTCCTCGAACACCCCCAGCGAGGCCAGTGCGGTGGTCGCCATGGCCGCACCGGCGGCCTTCAGTTCGGGGTGGCGCCAGGTGGTCCCGGGCGGGAACTGGGTGAGGACATCCGGCCAGCGGCCGGTGCGGAAATACAGCAGCCCCCGAACGTACTTGAGCAGCTCCTCGTCGAACGGGTGGCGTGGCTCGGTGGAATCCAGCAGCGCCGCCGCTTCCGCGAACCGTTTCGCCTCGGTGAGGGCAGCCGCGTAGGCGGCAGCCAATGACTCCACGCTGGTGACCGCCAGCTTCAGGAAGATCCCGTCGGAGACCTCGGGCCGAAACTCCAACTCGGACAGGCTTAGTCGACGCATCTCCCAGCCGAAGGTCTTGATGGCTTCCCATGCGCCGGTGAGCACATCGATGGCTCTGGTCACCGGCGAGTACCCGTGCCAGCCAGGCGTCGCACATGTCCGGATCGAGCCTGGTGGCCGTCGTGAACATCTGCAACGCCACTTGCGGATTCTGGCTCGGCTGTAGCCCGTTGACCGAAATCCCGGACGCCAGAAGCCCAGCAACCATCGCGTTGCGGGCATCTGCCGCGTCGGCCTGCGGCCGGGTCATCGTGCGGCTTCGGCGAGACCCTGTTGATGGGCTACCGCACCGACCGGAACCAAGATGCCCTCACCGTCGTCGAGTATCCGACTCGGCATCGGGAGCGGCTTACGCGATGTGGGCGCCGGAAGGCTCGCGGCTACCGCGCCCAGCTGGCGGCCGGTGAGCCGGTTCAGCCCGCTGAACGCCTCTTTACGCAGCCGCTGGTGGCTGTGGTAGCGCACCCAGGCAGCCACGTCGGCTTCCCGACCGTCCGCGATGAGCCGGATCGTCATCACGGTGGTGTCGGCATCGGCGAGCCACAGCTCCTCGAGCGTCTCGCTGGTGATGTCCGAAGGTGAGACCCAGAAGCTGGTCACGTATCCGTCGGGAGTCTTCAGGTAGCGCCAGAACGGCCGAATGTGAGCCGGTTGGAGCCCAGCCAGCACGGCATCGTCCACCTCGACGATCTCGTCGGCGGTCAATGGACGCGCGGCGCAGCTTCGTCCGTCGAGATGTTGAGCCAGCCGCTCGGTAGCCGCCGCCAAGGTGCAGGCGACGGAATCGCGGGCGGCCACTGCCGCGACGTTGTGCAGCGGGTCCATCCGCAGTACCAGCCAGGTGTGGCGCTCCTCGAGCGGGCGTCGACCGCCGGCGGCGCCGAAATCGTCTTGAACCGCCGATTTGACGCCCATGTTGCCCAGGCGCGTTCCGACCGAAACGATGTCGACGCTGTCGAGCCGGACATCGAACTGACGTAGCGCCTCGATGACCGCTTCCAGCGGCATAGATGCCGGTAACGCATCCCGATGGCGATGCCGTCCCGCTGATGCTGCGTCGCCGGCACCTTCGACTGCGATCACCCCGATCAGCCGGCCGTCGTACTCACGCACTCCGACCGTTTCCTTGCTGAAGCGACGGCGGTGATCCATCGCAGGCGTGCAGCCGACGGTCAGCGCCTCGGGATCGGCGTACCAATTTCGCACGCGCGCAATCGGTGCCGACGCAACGGGCACTCCCCCATTGGTGACCAGGGCGGCGACTGTCACCACCACGGCAAGACCGACAGCCACCCAAAAGGCGGCGTGATGGGCCTGCCAAGACTCTGGCAGATGACTCGCAATCACCAGTAGCGCAACGTCAATGAGAAACACTGCGGTGATCCGCGGCCACGACAGGGCCAGCCCGTATTCGCGTTGTGCCTTCATTCCTGTCTCCCGGTCTTTCGCATCAGCAGAGCCGCACCTAACACCAAGCCGGCTAGTATTAGCGCGCCAAGTAGTCCACCAGCGGCGACCCACACCGGCACCATGTCGCGCGGAGTAGGCGCCGGAGGCATCTTCAGCACTGCCCCCGAGTCTTTCGGCAACACAGAGCCTTCGGGTACATCCCAGGTCAGCGCGGCGACCGGGTCGACGACCCCGTAGCCGATCTGGTTGTCCACGCCGCGAGCGGGTGCCCTGGCGGTGCGCTGCAACCGGTTGATGACCTGGTGCGCCGACAGTTGCGGATATTTCGCCCGCACCAGAGCCGCCACACCGGAGACGATCGCGGTGGAGAAACTGGTGCCCGACGGCACCAGCAACGTGTTGTCCGGACCGTCAATCGCGTTGACGAGGCTGTCATCTCGCGGTGAGAACCCGACGACGTCGGTACCGGGTGCCCCGATTCCCACCCATGGCCCGGCCACGCTCAGCTTGTCCATCGGCGCGCCAGAGGCATCCACGGCGCCGACAGTGAGCACGTAGTCGCTGTACCACGACGGGGTTACCACCGTGGTTGCGCCACCCCAGTCCCGAGAATCCTTGGGGTGCAAAGGATCTACCATCGGGTTTTCTTTGCAGTCCCGCTGACTGGTGTCGCCGGCGGCGGCGACGATCACGGCATCTTTATCGACCGCGGCGTAACGCACCGCCGCACCCAGGTCAGGCGCGTCGATGATGCTGCGTGCGCTCATGCACATGACCATGGAAATGTTGATCACCCGCGCGCCCATGTTGGCGGCATGCACGATCGCCCGCGCCATGGTGAAAATGTTGTCCCGCTTCTGCCGCGTCTGCGGATCCTCGTCGCCGGTGTACGCGTCTTTGAGGCTAAACGCCTGGCTGGACTGGCGGATCGAGAGCAACTCCGCGTCGGGCGCAATCCCTACGAACGCGTCGGACGGCCCCGCCGGAGGAGGATCCAGCGGCGGCGGTGCGGCCGGTCGCGGGTAATCGACCGAAATCACATGCCCGCCACGGGAATAGCCGGGCAGCACGGTTGTGCCATGACCGCCGTAGGCCGCACCCGGCGACTTCGGCTCTGCCGCGCCTGGCGACTTGGGCTCTGCCGCGCCTGGCGACTTGGGCTCTGCCGCGCCTGGCGACTTGGGCTCTGGCGATGCCGGCGGACCGCCGAATGGCGGGGGTGGTCCCTGCTCCTCCGATGACGGCGGCGGCGCCGGAACCATCGTGATGGTCTGGGGAGGCGGCGGCGCCACGCTGATGGTCTGGGGAGGCGGCGCCGGCGGCGGTGGTTCCCTGGTCGGAACCGGCACCGGTCGCCGCGGCCCCGGTCCGCCGGGGGCCTCGCCACTGGCCGGGGCTCCGCCGATCATCGACGCCACCAGCGTGCCGTGCGCGTCGCAGTCGGACAGGCCGTCGCCGCCCATCACATAGTCGCCGCCGGGAACCAGATGCGGCAGTCTCGGGTGCGGGGTCACCCCGGTGTCGATGACGGCGACTCGCACCCCGCCGCCCCGCCCGAAGCGCCACGCTTCGGGCAGGTTGAGCATGTCCATGTATTTCGGCTGCACCCGAAAGTCGCTGCCAGGCAACACGCCAACCTCGGTGCAGTACGCATTCTGCTTCATGGGCTGGGGCGGACCGGGCGTGCCGTCCGCTGGTACCGCCGCCGGGTCGATCCCCGGAGGGTCGATCGCGTACGCGGGCGACCCGGACAGCGCTACCGAAGCAACGATGAGCGTGGTGGCAGCCACTGCGGCCGCGCGAAGCGGCCGCAGGTGGCGGCTACCGGTAGCGGATCGCTGCATAGACATTCATCAACCACAATGCCAGCGGGAAGATTGGCATCAGGCAGAGGTATTCGACCCATTCCACCAGCTTGCGGAACAGCGGGCTGTAGATGGTGTTGGGCACTGTCGCCGCGGCGACCAGTCCAGCCGCGGGCAGCAGCACCGCTATGCCCACTCCCACCGACACCGACGCCGCTGAGGACAGCACCAGCACGTAGCGGACGATTATCGCGGCGACAATCAGGACCGACGTCACCGCCAGGATGATCGCCTGCAAACGGTCGACGTAGGAGCGACCGCGCAGCATCAGGAAGCCGGCAGTGAAAGCGGCCAGCAGCAGCGGCAACCACCGTTGGCCGGCGCGCGGATCGGACAGGCCCACCAGGGACACGATCGTCAGCACACCCAGACCGACCAGCAATCCGGTCAGGAACGACCGGGCCCGCTCGGCCCGCAGCACGACTTCTTGGATAGACGCGGGGCCTTCCAGGGTCGGACGGCCGCCGCCAATTGGTTGCACCACGGTGGTCGGCAGATCAGGCCGGGCCTCGAACACCCAGCGGCTGGTGGCAGACGGGAACACCGGCAACCGGATGCCGGACAACCAGCGAGAAAGGGCAGGCGCACTTTGGTAGCCGAACACACAGACCAGCAGTATGCAGGCCAGCAGCGTCACCATGCCGGTGTCAAATGCCATCCGGGCCAGGCTCGCGATCGTGGCCGCCAGGCAGACGGTGACTATGGCGGTGCCGGTACCCAGCCGACGGCCGGTGAACCGCATCGCCAGCATCGCGCCGACACCGGGGACGGCGAAACCCATCACTGCATGCGGTGCGCCGACCGGACCGGGAGGCGCCGCAGCCGCCGCCACCGCAAGTGGCGCCAGCCCGCTCCACATCAAGATGTCGCCCACGCGGCGATTTTGCACCGTCTTGGCGCGCCCCAGGATCATCAGCGCCGCCGTGATCACCAGCACCGCGATGATCGCGGCGTAGGGCGCCGGGACCCACGATGCGTGCTGCGATCGGAACCAGCCCAGCAGCCCCGAACCCAACAGCACCCCGGACGCGACCATTGCGGCACCGACCTGGACGGCCACCGTCGGGTTGATCGGAGCGAACCGCTTCCTCAGGCTCACGGACACGGCCGTCGAAATGTGCTCGATGACCTGGGATCGGTGCTCGGTGTCTTCGACGAATCGCAGCCACAGCCGGTCGCCGTCGTAGATGTCCTGCTCGGTCAGCGACTGGGCGGCCCGCAGCGGCGTGCCGTCAACCAGGCACAGCGCCCACCTGCCGCGCTGCTTGGCTTCCAGTGCCGGCAGACCCAACTCCCGCAGTCGGATGTTGATGACCTTGAGCAACGGGTCGATCATCACCGAGACTGGGGCGTTGGCGTCCAGCAGCACGCCGATTTGGGCGCCCTCGCCGGCGATGATGCCGACAACCGCGGACTGAGGCGACGAGATTGCCTCTGAACCAGGCTGTTGCACCTCGGCTACTGCGGTCATCGTGCCACCCCTCTGTCGACGAATTCTGGGTCCATGTGCCTTGCCTCGCTATTTGTAATTGTGACGTCGCGTCCCAATTGTTGAGCAGATTCTAGAATTATTTTGATGCATCCGCACCACGAGTGAATGCTGCTCCGAAAATCCTTGGTATGCGGGGTACTTCCGTAACGATTGGTTAAACTCTGCTATGAGTTTTCCACTCGCCGTAGGGAAGGGTCTCTAGGACCGTCTTCACACCGACCTGGACCAACTGCGGAGTGGCCGGGCAGATGGCCAACCAGGCCTCGTTCGACCCGGCGGTACGCGCTTGCTGGTACATCGCGATGCGGCCACCCGATCCGTCTTTCAGCGACAGCACCGAGGCGCTGGGCGCCTTGGCGTCGTCCTGGTACTGCCTGGCGTAGACCGCGGCCTCAGCAGCCGGATCTGACAGCGCCTGTCCCAGCGCGGCCACCGTCGCCGCGCTGATGCCGAGTCGCCGCAGATCGCCGCCGGAGAAGACGTTGAACCCCGAGCTCTGCCAGGCTTTCGTGATCTCCAGCATTTCCTCAAGCGGCACGTTGACCGCGTTGATCGCCGCGGGATCGGCGTGGTGGATCGACTCCAGTGCGTCGAAGAGCAGCGCCGCGATCGAGGCGGTATCCGCGACCGCGACGTCGTCGATGGTGATTTCGTCGCCCACCCGCACCGCCGAGACCCAGTGCTGGCCACGGCGGGCCAGCAGAACCCGGAACTCGTTGTCCGGGATATCGCGGGATCCCACCGGCTCGTCTTCGGCGCCTTCTTCCTTCTCCTTGACGCCGTAGAGCAGCTTGCCCCGGGACAGCAGCGCGACGACTTCCAGATCCGGTGCGGCCAGCACCCGCATCCGGGCCGCGATCGACTCGTCGACCGTCTCGCCCGTCACGATGCCCTGTTCCCGCATGATCGCCATGCCGGGATGCTCGTTCAGCCAGTCCATCGAATCGGTGGAAACGAAAGGCCGGCACCGCAACTCGGGCGCGACGTGGCGAATATCCAGCAACGCCTGCAACATCCAGAGACCCTCGACGTTGACTGTGATATCGGTCCGGGTGGTTTGATCCATTAACTTCTCTCGTGTTTCGTCTTGCTCGGTTACCGCACGACGCGGCAGCACACCGGGATCGGTGTGCTGCCGCGCCAGTTGGTGACTTTTAGGCCCAGCTGCCGCCGACGGCGTTGTCGGTGGAGTTCATGTTGTTCCCCGCCGTTTGCACCTTCTGGCCGTGCTGGTTGGCCTGCTCGTAGATGACCTGGAAGTTACGACCCAACTGGGTGATGAACTCCTGGCAGGCCACCGAACCCGAGCCGCCCCAGAAGTCACCGGCGGCCAGCACATCGCGCACGATGGACTGGTGCTCGGCCTCCAACGAGGCGGCCTGGGCGCGGATCAGCGCGCCGTGGGCGTCGACATCACCGAACTGGTAGCTAATTGACATTTATCTGTCCTCCTGACGTGGAAAGTTTACGCTTGACAGCCGGTTAGCTGCTGAGAATTTGCTGCGAGGCCTGCTCTTGCTGCTCGTAGTTGTTGGCGTCGCGGATCAAGTCCGTCGCGCACCCCGTGGAGCATGTTGACGATGTTGCGGAAGGCCTGGTTCATCTGGCCCATGGTGTCGTACGAGGTCATCTGGGCGGTACCGCTCCAGCCCGCACCGGCGATGTTTTGGCTCGACGCCCACATCTTGCGGGCCTCGTCCTCCACCGTCTGAGCGTGCACATCGAAACGTCCCGCCATCGACCGCATCTCGTGCGGGTCAGTCATAAAACGCGTAGGCACTTACTTTTCTCCTTGATTGAGTAGTGATCGGAGTGCATTGGACCCCAGGGTTATGTGGTAAGAGCCGGACCGGTTACCCGAGGTAACCGCCGACCTGAAACACACGGCTGATCCCCCCTTTCCCGTTACCCGGCTGCCACCGTGCGACGGACATCATCGACGGCGCTTAGACCGCAGCGGCTGCATTGGCGGCCTCGCAGGCCGCATACGAACCGGCGCTGGTGCCCAGCGTGTTCACGAACATCTCGTGGATCGCCGCCGCTTGGGCGCTGACCGCCTGGTAAAGCTGAGCGTGCGCGACGAACTGGGCTGCCGTCAGAGCCGAAACCTCGTCGGCTGCAGCCGGAACTACGCCCGTCGTAGGAGCTGCTGCAGCCGCATTTTGGGAGCTCACGGCTGAGCCGATCCCGTGAAGACTGCCGGCCGCCGCCGACAACGCCTCCGGGTGTGTGGTCACAAACGACATTCCGGTTCCTCCTCGGTCGATTTCGGCAAGCTGTCCGTGGTTGAGAATAGACTCACGCACTGCTCCCCGCTGCTGGTAGAGCTGGGTGTTTGCAACTGTTCACCAGTCGGCAACAACTGTTCATCTGCGGTAACGGCTGAGTAACGGGGAACGATCCGAGACGGCCTCTCCACATCCCCAAGCTGCCCATGACCTGCGTAAATTCAATGATCTCAGCTCGGCAATGGTCTCGAGTCGGAAGGCGACGCGGCGGCCGGTCAGCTGACGCGGGACGACGCCGGGACGTGCGAGGCATAAAAATCTAGCGCATAAAAATCTAGCTACTAGGGCCTGAAAAGGCTCTGCGGAGATATGGCGGTCAGCGGCGAGCTCATGTCAGGATGGTGGGCGCCGGTTCGGCGGATGATCCGTTCAATTGCCGGTGCCAATTGTGCTGGATCATGGGGATTTCCGAGCTCGACGCTATGGTCGAGGATGACGCCGTCGGAGTTGTCAACAACCTGGACCTTGTAGCCGAACCTAAGCGTCCTTTGCGGATCGGGCGGGCGTGCTGCTGGTCAGCCGAATTGCAGCGGCAAACTCTTCAGCGCGAAAGTCTTGCTGGGAAAACGGATTTCGGGCTCATAGCCGGGAACCAGCTCGAATTCGGGAATTTTCTTGAGCCACTCGTCGACGAGCACCGTCAGCTCCATACGCCCCAGATGAGAACCGAGACAGCGGTGGGGGCCGCCGCCGAATCCCCAGTGCCGGTGCACCTTACCGTCCATGACCAGCTCGTCGGTGGAGATCGCGTCGCTGCCGTCGCGGTTGATCGCTGCCATGCATAAGTGCACCGACGAGCCCTTAGGCAACATCATCCCGCCGACTTCGACGGTCTCGGTCAGTACCCGCGGCGCGACCGGCGCCGACGGCTCCAGCCGGACGATCTCTTCGATGAAAACCCGGATCTGCCTTGGATTATGGCGGAGCATAGTGCGCAGTTCCGGCCTGCGTGCAAGTTCCAGCAGCGAGAAACCGATTGCCGCGGTCACGGTGTCCAGCCCCGCCAGGATCAGTAGGTGGCTCATTCCCAGCAGCTCGAGATCGGTGAAATCGCCGTCGCTGGCCATTACCTGAGACAACATGTCCGAACCCGGGCTTTGCCTGCGCTGCTTGATCACGTTGGTGAGATATTCGTATAGGTCGTGGGCGGGCGACGCGCTGTCGGCCTCGCTGACATAGGGCTTATCGGCGATGACGGCGTCTTTCCAGGCGATCAGGCGGTCGCGGTCCTCCAGCGGCAGACCGTAGAGGTCCAGGAATACCTGGAACGGATACAGCCGCGCCAGATCTTTCATCACCTCGCACTCGCCTCGGTCGGCGAGGGCGCCGATCATGTCGACGGCGTGCCGCTGAAGCACCGGTCGCGACTTACTCAATCCGTGCGGGCTGAAAAACGGCTGCAGAATTTTGCGGTACCGGGTGTGTTCTGGCGGGTCGAAGGCCAGCGGAACCACAGGTATCGGACTGCCCGGGGGTTGAAGCGCCAGTCGTGATGAGAAGACCTTGGGATTGCGCAACGCTGCCAGCACGTCCTCGCGGCGGGTGATGTAGTAATACCCGTTCATGTACACGACCGGCCCGGCGTCCCGCAAAACCTTCCACCCGACACCGCGGTCGGCGGTCATCGGCAAGCTGTAGTAGTCGAGCCGCGGCAGATGAAAGCCCCCGAACAGGCTTTCGTTAAGGGTGCTCATACCCGCGTTCTTCCCGTCGTTCGTTGTCTCGTGTGCATCGTAGGCGCTTGCGGTTCCTCAGTCGGGCGATGGGCCGACGCGCATAGTGTCTTCTAGAATCGGCAGGTGTCCGATCGAGGGAGGACAGTTGAAGGTTCGTGTCGAGCAGTCGAAATGCGTTGGGCACGCGCAGTGCTACGCGGTCGACCCGGAACTATTTCCCATCGACGAATCCGGCTACTCCATCCTCGAAGAACATGAGGTTCGGCCCGAGGACGAGCAGGCGACTCGTGACGGCGTCGCAGCCTGCCCGGAGATGGCGTTGATCCTGGAAGAGGACTAGACGGCAATCAGGTTTGGCGACCGGTTAATTCGCGCCGATTACCGGTCCGATTCCGGGAGCGGAGGCGGGAAGCGGCCCCGCAACGCCTGAAGCAGACGCTGGACTTCGTCGATGCGCGCGCGTATCTGCATCAGATCCCACGATGGCGCTGAGCTGTCCAGGTCGGATGGTTGATCCACGGCCCCCGCCATGCGGTGCGCTAATTCCTGTAACTCGGCAGACTCGGCCTGTAGCAGCCGCTCGAACACCCGCGCCTGAGCTACCTCAGCAGGGTTCACCGGGCGCGGCACCACGCTGGCGGCTCCGATCGTCCGGCGACCGCTGACGGTTTTCGGGAGCACACGGGCGTCGCTAACTGTCGAGTATTCCGCAGGTGCAGCCCAGCGCCCCCGGCTATTTCGGGGCCTCCGTGACAACGTCAGAGAAACGGCTGAGCTACCGGGTTGCGCCATATGTCACTCCTGCCCCAGCCCGCAATTGTTCACCCAGCCGCAACCTACTGCCTCACTTCCATATGTCTCATGCTCTTCGGGAAATATCCCAACTGTTCATGTTCGGGCCACAGATGCGAAACCCTCGACGCCGGGGATTTACCTCGGCCCGGCTGGAAGGTGAGGGACCGTTAACGCAGTTCGCGCTCGGGCCTATCAAGCGCCCGAGCGCGAACATACGTCAACAACGAACCGCAGCGCCGATCACGATGCGCCGCGCGTCGCTGGCCGGCCTGGTGTCTAGCCGGCAAACGGTGGGCGGGTCATCACTGTCGGTTTAAACCCATACTTGGGACCGGCGCCGCCACCGCTTCCTGCGCCCGCACCGGCTAGCGGCATACCGCCCATCAGGTTTCCGCTGCCGCCGCTTTCCTGGACAGCGCTGACGGTGCTGACAGGAATCGGGTTACCAGGAGTGGGCGCCTGCGGCGCGCCACCGACCCACGACGCTGGCACAGCCAACCTGCCGACCGCGCCGCCGTTGCCCAGTTCGGCGATCACTCCTGCCGGGTGCACAGCAGCACCGGCAGCGCCGCCCAGTCCGGCGCCAAGCCCACCTAAGCCGGGAATCGCCGGCGCGGCACCAGCAGCCGCCGGCGCGGCGCCACCGACTAAGGCTCCCGTGGTCTTCGCCATCTGAATGCCGAAGTTGCCCATACCAACACTGAAGTAAGGCAGACCCTCGGTGTTGTAGAAGAAGCTGGCGTACGGCGCGTAAGCGTTGACGAACGCCGAAAGGCTGGTGGGCAGAATGGTCGTCCCGAAGATGAGGCCGTACAGCGTTGAGAGTATCGACGACCCACTTGCGGCCGAGCTCGCCGCGCCCGAAGGCGAAAGAAGAGCTTGGATACTGCTTGGCAGCGCCGAGGTCAGCTCTTGCAGGATCTTCTGCGCGCTCGTCGCGGCCGAGTTGCCCTGTGCAGCGGTGACCGCGGCGGCTTGCGTGGCAGTCCCGGCCGGGTTGGTTGACGCGGCCGGCGAGGCGAACGGTGTCACCTGGGTGGCAGCCGCCGACTGACCCGCGTAGCCGTACATCGCCGCCGAGTCCTGGGCCCACATCTGCCCGTATTGCGCCTCGAGCTGCGCGATCAGCGGGGTGTACTGGCCGAAGACGTTGGCCTGCACTGCGGCGGCGGTCTCGGCACGGTTGGCCGCGACCATCGGTGGGGGCACCGTGGCCGCGAACGCCTGCTCGTAAGCGGCGGCCGCGGACCTGGCCTGGGTGGCCGCTTGCTCAGCCTGAGTCGCGGTGTTGCTCAACCACGACACATACGTCTGCGCGGCGCTTGCCATCGACGTTGACGCCGGCCCCATCCACTCGTCGCTGACGAGCTGATTGACCACCTGCTCGTAGCTGGTCGCGGCCGAACTCAACTCGGCGGCAAGCCCGTTCCAGGACGACGCGGCGGCCTGTAGCGACGACGAACCCGGACCGGCGTACATGCGGGCCGAGTTGATCTCGGGCGGTAGCGCCCCAAAATCCACCACTGGTCTCTTCTCCCCTAGAGTGTCGCAGCCGCGTTGGCGGCCTCGCAGGCGGCGTACGAACCGGCGCTGGTGCCCAGCGTGTTGACGAACATCTCGTGAATCGCCGCGGCTTGAGCGCTGACCGCCTGGTACAGCTGAGCGTGCGCGACGAATTGGGCGGCCGTCAGCGCCGAAACCTCGTCGGCGGCAGCGGGAACCACTCCGGTCGTCGGGCCCGCGGCGGCCGCGTTCTGGGCGTTCACCCCTGAGCCAATTCCGTGCAGACTGCCGGCCGCTGCCGACAATGCTTCGGGATGTGTGGTCACGAACGACATCCGGTTTCCTCCTCATATAACCGTGAGCTTCTAGGACCTTCGGGCATCAGAACTCCCGTCTGATGAGAGGTTAGTTGGTCTCAATTGGACAACGCCCTGACGAAGCCAACTGTTCACGCCTGGATCACCACTGTTCATCCGCCGAGATCAGATGTTCATCATGAGTTTGGTTGCCCATCCGGGCTGCAGCGATCTGGATGGACGCATCGATCCCGCAGAAGGTCCCTGAGGTCGAGGCGATCCGCAGGTCTTGCTGTTTTTAAAGCGCGTGAGATCGCTTGTGGTTCGCCGAGTTTCGGTCTTGGTCCGGAATTAAGCGCCCACGGAAAAATCGACGGAATATTGCCGGCTATTGCAGAAATTATCAAGTGGCTTATTCAGCAACCGCGCGGCGATTTAATCGCCACCGCCCTTGCCACCGCCACCGGTTCTCGCTTTGCCGCTACCTGGTTCGTCGGTCTCGTCGAGTTGTCGGGGGCAATACGACTTCGCCGAGATCGTCGCGAATTGCGCAGCGCCGTTCTCGGTAAGCGCGGGGTTGTTCTCCTGGAGGTGCTTGAGTAGGTGCAGACCGGACATGCCGTTGTGGATGCATGCGCATACCGCTTGACCGGCGCTGATGGCTTGGTTGGGATCGCTATAGCCGATACCTACTTTCTGCAGGTCGGCTAGGAAGCCCCCGTTATTGTCGTTGCTGGGCGCCTCGTCGATGCCGGGATCAGCCTGCGCCGGCACCCCGAAGACGATACCCATTGATACGCCGATAACGGCTAACAGCGGTTTCATTGGTCCTCCCTCAATGTGTCGCATCATCATTTTTTCTTGGCGGGCTATCCCAATTTGGATTCGGTCTTTGCGGCTGAGGCCGCTGGGACAGAAGCCTTCTCGTCGGCGGCGAGGTGCACTGCGTGGATGCCGGGTTTCGTTGATAATCTCGCGAGCAGATCATCGAGTCCGGCTTCATCGACAGTCCAGTGCTGAACCTGGTCGGGCTGCTCCTGCAGTTGCGCGATAACTTTGTCGAGTTTGACCGGTCCTTTGCTGCGCTCACCGGCAGGAGTCACCTTGGCCTGCACGCCGGTTGAGCTGACGACGCGAGCGGCCGGGCTGCCCAACGCACCTCCGGTCAAGCTGCCCAGTGTTCCCTTGTTGAATAGGCCGATCGGGATATCTGTCGCGGGGGCTGCAGCGAGACTGGTGGCCGGCAACGCGGTGGAGGCGAGCCTGATCGCCGGAGTTGCGCTGGCCCAGCCCGGCGGCACCGACAACCTGCCCACCGTCTGCGCGCTGCCCAGAGCCGCCGATGCCGCCTTGGCCCCCAAGCCAGGGGCGACATGCCCCGGCGACGCGAGCCCGCCGTTCAGCGAACCCAACCCGATCCCGTGACTCCACGGCTGGTAGATGAAGAAGTTCTTCCACTGCGAAATACCAAGACCGGTCGAGCTGTTCGCAACGTTGGTCCAGGTGGCCTGGCTGCCGACTCCCGAAATCATCGAGGACAGGTTCGTCCACGTCGTCGTCAGATAAGAACCGCCAGGCAGGGAGTTGATCGCGTCGGTGAAGAAGTTGGTGTAGTCGGTGTTGAACTGGCCGACGTCGGTGAGGAACTGGCTGAAGTCGTTCTCGACTTGTTCGATGACCGTTTCGAGGTCGGAGGACCCAGACGTCGTGCTTGCGGCCGTGACGGCGGCCGACTGGGTCGCCTGCCCGCTGTCGTTTGTGGTTTGCGGCGCCTCGGTGAACGAGCCCAATCCACTGGTGGCCGCTGACGACGAGCCGGCGTAGCCGGACAAGGCGGCGACGTCCTGGGCCCACATCTGGCCGTACTCGGCTTCCAGCGCCGCAATCGCCGACGTGTACTGCCCAAAGATGTTGGCCGGCAGCAACGATGCCAGCTGGATGCGGTTCGCCGCGACCTCTTCCGGCGGCACGGTGGCCGCCAGCGCGGTCTCGTATGCGCTGGCCGCAGCCCGGGCCTGGCTGGCGGTCTGCTCGGCCTGGGCCGCCGTGGTCGACAACCACGACACGTACGGTTCGGCTGCTGCCGCTGCGGCCGCCGACGACGGACCTTCCCACGACCCGGTGGTCAGTCCGGAGATTATCGACTGATAGTTGGACGCGGTTGATTGCAACTCCGCGGCCAGACCCTCCCACGCTGATGCGGCGGCCTGCAAAGAACCAGCACCCGGTCCGGAGTAGATCTTGGCGGAGATGACCTCAGGCGGCTGGGCTGCAAAATCGTAAACCATTGCTGCTCTCCTTATTCCGCGCTCGGCGGGATCACGATGATGGTGGCGGTGGTGGCGATCTCGTCGACCGCCACAGCCCCTGGCACGCGGTAGCCCTGGCCCGCAACCGCGCGGGTGGCGCCGCCGCCGATTGCGCGGCCGGCCAGACTCGCCAGCGCCGTCTCGCCGAACATCCCGTTCTGGGCCATCGAGGCCATCTCGGGAGCAGCGTCCACCGCGCTTGCGTCCATCTCGGCCGCAACTGTCCGGACCGCCGGAACCGCTGAGGCCCAATTGTTTGGAACCGACAGCGCCCCGATCGTGCCCGCACGGCCCAGCGCTGCCGTCGTCCCAAGGCCCGAGGGGGCGGACGAGCCGCTCAGCAGCCCGCTGTGCAGCAGCGGCGACAACGCCCCGACGATCGTCTTGGGGCTCAGCAACGGGCCGATGCCTTGGATGCCGGTACCCAGGGCCGGGATACTGATGCTGACCTGCCACCAGTTCTTGAACAAGCCCGCGACGCCGAACGGGCTCCACGGTCCGGAGCCGAAGGTGCTGACGGTGCTGGTGAAGGTGGTGATTGCTTTCTCGAGAACGGTGATGCCGTTCGTGACCGGGGTTGGCAGGCCCGTGAGTCCCGCCGCGGGCGGAAAAAGAGACGAAAATTCGGTGTTGAGGCTCGTGAGCTGAGTGCCGAACTGTGTCAGTTCGGTGTCCAGCTCGGTCAGCCACGTTGACAAACTGTCGGCGCCTGAATCCGCCGCAGCGTTCGCGGCCGCAGTCGACTGGGTGGCTTGCCCGCTGTCGTTGGTGGTGGCCGGCGGCGTGGTGAAGGAGGTCAGTTGACTCGCGGCGGCCGACGAGCTCGCGTATCCGTACATCGCGAGAGCGTCCTGGGCCCAGAACTCGGCGTACGTTGCCTCGTTGGCGGCGATCGCCGGGGTGTTCTGGCCCAGCAAATTGGTCGCGACGAGCACCGCCAGCGCCGCTCTGTTGGCCGCGATCACCGGCGGCGGGATGCTGGCGGCGAAGGCGGACTCATAGGCGGCTGCCGCCGCCTGAGCTTGGGATGCGGTCTGCTCGGCTTGCGCAGCGGTGCTGCTGAGCCACGCTGTGTAGGGCGCCGCCGCATCGGACGCCGCCACCGACGAGGGCCCCTGCCAGCCTGAGCTGGTCAACTCGGTGATCGTGGATGCGTATGACGCCGCCGTGGTCTGCAATTCGCTCGCCAGCGCGTCCCAGGCGGACGCCGCCGCCAGCAGGGGCGCCGAGCCCGGCCCAGAGTAGATTCTGCCGGAATTGATCTCCGGCGGTAGCGCTCCGAAATCAAAAACCATTTCCTCGCTCCGGGTGTGTGGTGTGGTCCCCAGTGCTCCGCGCTCGTCCAGCGTTGAGCGGCAACAAGTTTCGCGAAACACCGGTTAGCTGCTGGTAATTGGGCACTACCTGGCCGCTGCCTGGATCTTTCCGCAGCTCGAAGATTAGCCAGGCTTGGCGAAACGAGCTCTTGGCGAACGCTGCTCCAGGCCGCGCTCACGTCCGCCTCGCGGGTCCTCGACGGTAGTTTGCTGCCCCGGTCAAGGCGGCGTCAAAACGGCCGGTTACCTCGCAAAAAGGCCCTCCCTGGAACAGGTCGACGAGGCCGCCTGCCGTCGGTGAATCGTCGGTAACCACGAATAAAAATCTGGGCATCCAAAATTCCGGACTCCGGCGTCTCCCTCCGCCGGCGTTTATTCGCGGAAAGATTCTTACTCGCGGATGCTTCGTTCGCGGCGGCGTGCGGCTGCCGCAGGAAGTCTGAATCGTCGGTCGTTTCAGCACGCCGCAGGGGTTTTTGGGCCTTCGCCGGGCCGCAAGCAGCAGGCGCGTTCGTGCCGACACGAGCACCGAGCGCCGGCCCGGACTACGCAGGGTCCCGGCGAGGCGGGCCTACAGTTTCCTCACACGCCATGGTCAGCCACTTCGCGCGTAGTCGCGGAGTTCGCACTTGAGGAGAGAGCCCCAATGTCATTCGTCACCACGCAGCCCGAAGCACTGAGTTCAGCGGCGACTGCTCTGGGTGGGATCGGCTCGTCGTTCAGCGCTCAGAACGCCGCCGCAGCATCGCCGACCACCGGGGTGGTTCCCGCCGCAGCCGACGAGGTGTCGGCGCTGACCGCCGCCCAGTTCGCCGCGCACGCGCAGCTGTACCAGGCGGTCGTCGCGCAGGCCACAGCGATTCACGAGCAGTTCGTCAACACGCTGACGACCAGTGCCGGTTCCTACGCGGCGACGGAGGCCGCCAACGCTGCTGGCGCCGGCTAACCAACGGCTATCCTTCGGCCGGGCACCGCGGCGGTGCCCGGCCGATGGCTGTTTCACCGAAAAAGAACGGGAGGAGAAGTGCCGGAACCTGTATTGCATTCAGTGGCCGCCCTTTTCGACGCCGACCGTGTGATGCGTGAGGGAAAATTCGAGTCAGCAGTGCAGGTCCTCCAGAACGTTGTCGACCGGGAGCCCACGCTTCAAGCGATATGCATGCTCGCGTCTTCGTATCTGGAAATCGGAGAACACGACAACGCGCTTCGTTACGCTTCGGCCGCGGTAGAAGGGGAGCCCTCCTCTGTGCCGGCCAGAGCTGTACTCGCGAAGGTGAATGTTGCCTTGGCGGACTATGCTTCCGCGCTGGCAGATTACGATGCTATAGCCGCTCTTTCCCGTGAACAGCGTCCGACACCGCCCGATAAGTATTCGATTCCAGCCCACTTCGCTTTGCATAATGTCGAACAGCTCGACCATATTCTCGCCCGCGGCAATTGCGATCCGCAGGCGTTGGCGGGTGTTTTCACTGAGGAGCTTGACAGCCTTGGCCGCCGCCTCACCGAGGTGATCGAGGGGACGACGGGCGAAGCGCCCTTCGTATCCGTTCGGGGAAGGAACAGCCGGATCCTCGCCGACCCGCCGTACGTCAGGGTCTCCGAGGAGAGGCTGCCTAGGTACCTGAATCCGACGGTCGATTATGCACCGATACGAGAAGGCATGGTGACCGGCCGGCAGCAGGTGCAAGTGATCGATGATTTCCTGACCCCGGATGCTCTAGATCAGGTGCAAAAATTCTGCCTGGAGTCTACGGTCTGGCGTCACCCATACAAGTTCGGTTATGTAGGTGCCTTTCCTCAAGACGGATTTGCGAGTGTCTCACTGTTCGCCATAGCGGAACAGCTCCAAACGGCACTTGGCGACGCGCTTGCTGGATATCAATTGGCACAATGGTGGGCATTCGAGTACGACAGCAAGCTTCCGGGAACTGACATTCACGCCGATGATGCCGATTTCACGTTGAACATGTGGATTACTCCCGACGCCGCGAACCTTGACCCGAGTACGGGCGGCATCGTTGTTTGGGACAAGACGGTACCGAGCAATTGGAGCTTCAACGACTACAACTCTGGCGGCGAGCGGGTCAGGCAGTTCCTGCGTGATCAAAACGCCGAATCGACGATCATCCCCTACCGCGCGAACCGGGCAGTCCTATTCGAAGGACACCTCTTTCATCAAACTGACGGGTTCACCTTCGCACCCGGATTCGCTAATCGGCGACGTAGTCTGACGTTCTTGTTTCGACGCAGCAAGCGGTAATTCGGCTATCCGCCTATTGGCGGGCGTGGCATGACAGCGTGCCGGAACCCGTAGCGGACAGAGTAGCCCGTGCCGCGGCGGCCGAGGCCACCAGCACCATTCGCCATTGGCACACCGTTGAGCATCGCGTTCGACGTTGGCCCCGCGGGGCGGACGGCGCTGACCAACTGGGCCTCCTCCATCTGAGCAGTTGTCGCCCCGGGCCAACTCGCGGGTACCGACAGCCGGCCGAGCGTGCCGGCCTGGCCCATACCTGCCGACAGCGGTGCACCACCACCGCCGCCCAGCCCCCCCATACCGGCAAATTGCGCCGCGAAGTGTGCTGTCGGCGCCGTCCAGTGTGTTGTCGGCGCCGTCAGCGCCGCCAGCTTGCCCGGACCGAAGAACAGCTGCTGGCCATAGCTCCAGCCGAAGCTTCCGAGACCCAACCCGAAGTACGCCTGCAAGGTCTGCTTGAGGATCGTCGTGATATTGGCGTTCGTCATGCCGGTACCCAGCCATCCGCCGCTACCGATCCATTCGCTCAACGTTTTGCCGCTGCCCAAAAAGCCACCGGCGGCGGTTGTCGCTCCCGAGACCGTTGAGCTGGTCGACGTGGAGGTCGACGTGGTGGTCGACGACGTGGTCGTCGACGCGGCGGTCTGGGCGGTGGTCTGCGCAGCGTTGCCGGCGGCTTGCCCGCCGGCCTGAGCAACCGCGGCGGCTTGCCCGCTGGTGTCGCCGTTCTGGCTGGTGGTCTGTGGTGGGGTGGCGAACGGTGTCACCTGTGCGGCGACCGCCGAGGCGGCGGAGTAGCCGTACATGGCGGCGGCGTCTTGGGCCCACATCTCGGCGTATAGGAGTTCGGTGGCCGCGATGGCGGGGGTGTTCTGACCGAAAAAGTTGGTGGCGATCAATGCCATCAACAGCGCGCGGTTGGCCGCGATCGCCGGTGGGGGCACCGTCATCGCGTACGCTGCCTCGTAGGCGGCGACGGCGGCGCGGGCCTGGTTGGCGGTTTCCTCGGCTTGTGCGGCGGTGGTGCTCAGCCAGTCCACATACGGCATGGCCGCGGCCGTCATCGCCACCGACGAGGGGCCGATCCACGGATTGCCCGTCAGTTCGGTGATCGTCGACCCGTAACCGGTGGACGCGACACCTAATTCGGATGCCAGCCCGTCCCAGGCCTGCGCAGCAGCCAACAACGGCCCCGGTCCAGGACCCGAATACATCCGACCCGAGTTGATCTCCGGTGGTAACAGCCCGAAATCCAGCACTAAACCCCTCCGTCAGGAAGCCAGGGCGGCAACGGTCGGCAGCAACCGATATCGGCCCCACAGTGTTGTCGTGGACTGCTCAGCGATCGGCAAGCCCCGGCCGTCACTCGCTCGGTGTCGACGTGTAAACCGCGGTATATGGTCACAGATGAAATGCGCTTTCTTTCCTCGGTAACCCTCTGCGTCAACAACTTTGAGCATGGATGCTCGTCACTAAAACAGTCGCTCACCTGCGACAGTAGATGGCCGGAAAGGCCCCCGCCGCTGCCTACGCCGACTATTCATTCCCAGACGATCATTGTTCATCCCCGGATAACTGCCGTTCATCTGCGGTTGGGCTGGCCGCGGCCCGGCGGATGTGCCTCGTCAACCGACCACCGCCGATAACGGGATCACGGTGGACCGCAGATCGAACCGGCTTGGAGCGGCCGAGCCGTCGCGTTCGGCCAAGTTGGTCACCGGCACCATCGGCGGCATTCCCGTCGACGCACCCGCATGCGCTGCCGGAAGCGCGCCGGTGCCGGTGAACGCCGCCGCCGGGCCTGCCGCAGGCGCTGCACCGGCCCAGGTCGACGGCACCGACAGAGGGTGGCCTAACCCATGCCGCCGAAGCCGGTCGAGGCCAGCGTGGCGGTACCCGAACCGAGCCCAACCCGTTGGGGCCGTCCCCAACTCGTTGACCGCGGTGCTGGCGGCGCGGGCAGCGTTAGCCGTTGTCGCGAATCGCCGCCTTCTGATGCGTCTGGGCCTGCTGCGCGGCCGTCAGCGCGGTCGCCGCGACCTGGACGAACACGCCGGTGTCCTCGGCCATCAGCAGACCACGACCGCGTGGCAGCGGGCCGCCCTTCATCTTGCCGCGGATGAAGCCCTCATCGGGGTCGGCGTCCATCACCAGCAGCGGGGCGTTGGCCTGGGCCAGTGCCCGCAGCATCGGGTCGCTGCCCGCCGACGACCATCCACCGAAGGTACGGGTGACGATTACGTGCAAGCCGACATCTGCTGCCCTGGTCACCCACGGCGCGGCCTTGTGCAGCGGCGAATCGAAGCCAGGCGGCAACTGCTGCACATCGTCGATGATCAGGAAGATCTCCGGCCCGCTCCACCAAGTCCGCGACAGCAGCTCTTCGGCCGACAGCCCCGGTGGTGGCTCGCGCCGAGTCAACACCGCGCCCAGCTCGTCCATCATCGCCGCGACGCCGTCGAGGTTGTAGGCGAACTTCTCGACGTACTCGGTGCCCAGCGTGGTCAGCAGCTGACGACGCGGGTCGACCAGCCACACCTGCGCCGAGGGTCGCGATGTCGGTGGCGCGATGCTGGCTCCGGGCTCGTACACCCGACCAATCTCAGACATGATCGTGGCCAGCGTCGTGGTGCGGCCACACTCGCGCCGGCCCGTCACCATCAGGTGCGCGTTCTCGGCGAAGTTGAGGTACACCGGCTGCAGGTCCAATTCGTTGATGGCCCAGGCGATTCCGCCAGCGCCGACGTTCGGGCGCCGATCGGCCGCCGCCAGCGCATGCACCTGCTCGAGCCCGAACCGGGCGGGCAGCCTGCGCACCGCCGGCGCATGGCCGACCGCCACCCGGCTGACCGCCGCGGCGACACCGTCAGACTCGAAAACGTTGTCTTGCGTGCTGGCCAGTGCTGGCCTGGCCACGAGTGTGTGCAGACCCGATTGCGGGTCGCTGTCCAGCCGCGTGTAGTTGAGCGCGACCATGCCGCGGCCCGGTTTGACCGGAACATCCTTGGCGAACCGGGAGCGAACCAGCTTCGCGTCCTCCACCGCAGCCAGCCGCAGCTCGATCCGGGATCCGAAACCGCTGCGCACCGGCGGCCGCAGCTCAGATTCGCGGTCCGCCGTGACCACCACATGGACCCCGAACGACGGCCCCTGGTTGATGATCTGGTTCACCTGCTCGATCAGCACCTCGTTCTCTTCGGCGAGCGCCCGGTAGTTGTCGATCACCAGGAAGACATCGCCGAAGCCGTCGTTGGGCACGTCGCCGGTCTCGCTGAACCTGCGCCGTCGGAACACTTCCATCGAGGGCACGTAGTACTCGAGGAAAGTGCGCTTGCGCTCGCGAAGTAGCGCCAGCAACTCAGCCACAGTCCGGCGAACACCGTAGGGGTCGGTGGGGCCGACGACTTCACCGACGTGCGGCAGCCCCGCCACCGTCGTCAGCGCGGTGCTGCTGTAGGCCAGCACGTAGAACTGGACCTGCTCGGGCGTGTGGGTCAGCGCGGCCGAGCAGATCAGCGCCTGCAGCGCGGTGGTCTTACCCGCGCCGCCGGCACCGAGGATCAGCACGTTGGATCCCGGACCCGAGGTGTCGACCGTCCACGGCGGCTGGTCGTGCTTGAACGGCCGGTCGATGATTCCGATCGGGAACACCAGGTTCCTGGCCGTGCCGTATTCCTCCTGCCACGGCCGACCGAGGGTGCGGTTCACCAAGTCTTCGATCGACACCGGCACATCGAGTGGCGGTTGCCACAGCCGGTACGGCTCGAAGTCGATCCGGCGCAGCTGATCGATGATCACCGTGCCGACTCTTGGCGTTCTGATCGCCTCGTCTTCCTCTTCCTCGTCCTCGTCGTCGAGATCGAGGGCTCCGTTGCCGGTCACCTCGCCGTTGCTCGACGTGTCGAAGTCGTCCGGTCCACTGACGCTGACCTCGATCGGCGTGAAGCCGGTCGTAAACAGTTGCGGGCTAATGTAATCCAGTGAATGCGTCAGCGCGCTCGGACCATCGTCGTCGAGCGAAACGCCGCGGCGGTAATCGCGCCACAGGAATTCCGCTTGGAACCGAATGATCTCGTCAAGGCTCTTGCGGAAGTAGCCCAAACCGGCCTGAGCGGGCAGGTTCACCGCGTTCGGCACACCGGCCGCCTGTGCCGCACCGGCGGTGCGCGCCTTCAGCACCAACCGGTAACCCATGTTCTCCATGAGCTTTTCTGCCCGGCTCTCGATGGTCTGCGAGGCCATCATCAAGTGGATCCAGTAAGCGCGACCCTGCCGGCCGATCGAGTCCAAGACGTCGACCGCGGTCGGCATGATGCGGAACCACTCGTAGAACTCGTCGATGACCACCACCAGCATCGGCAGCGGCGGAATGTCCTGGCCGCGTGCGCGCATCCTGCCGCGCATCTCGTTGTACTCCTTGGCGTCGTCGACGCCGGCGCTGTCGCAAACCGCCTTGCGGCGGGCGATTTCGCCCCACAGGGAATCCAGGAAGCGCTCCATCAGCGCCTGGTCTTCCTCCAGGTCGGTGATGATCCGCGACACGTGCGGCACTCCGGAGAACGGCTTAACCGCCGATCCACCCTTGAGGTCGGCCAACACGAACTGCAGCTCGTCCGGCGGATGCCCCAGCATCAGCGATTCGAGCACGGTACGCACCAGCGTCGACTTACCGGAACCGGTGGTACCCGACATGACCCCGTGCGGGCCGTCGCCGCCCTCGTCGAGGGATTTCATGTCCAAGAACAGCAGCTCGCCGTTGTCGGAACGGTTGCCGAACGGGATCCGCAGCCGGGACCGGCTGCTGAGTCCGTCGCGCCGATTACCCCACAACGAGTCGAAGTCGATCTCGGCGGGGTCCTCAATGCCGTAGTAGGACAGGATGTCTCGAGCGCGGATCTGGGTGACCCGCTGGCCGATCTCCTCGTAGGCCTCGGCCAGCCGCCAGTGCGCCATGCGCTGCGCGAACTGCTCGGCCTCCACCGCGCTGACATAGTCGGCAAGAGCGAAGAACCACCTGTTGTCGTCGATCACCATCCAGGTGTCGCGGTCACGGGGCAGCGCCTCGATCACCCCGACATCGTTGGTGAATCGCAGCACCCGCTCCGGGTTACCCGTCCACAGCGCCGAGCCGGTCAAGTCGAAGAACGTGACGCCGTCGACACCGTCGACGCTGATCACGTACTCCCACTGCGGGTCATCGACATCGGCGATGATCACGTGGTGAGGCGTCGGTGTCTCCGCGGACGAGCTGGCGTGCCGCGGAGTGAAAGAGCCACGGCCGGCGAACAATTCGGACTGGTCGGCGGCGAACTCACGTACTGAGGCGTACACCATCCGGGCGTTGCCGGCCGCGTCGCGGCGGCGCGGGTCACCAAAGTGCGGCAGCCACTTGACCCAGTCCCATTTGCTCATGTCGGACGTGACCACGATCATCTGCAGGTGGTCGGGGCCGTGCGAGAACGCCAGCTGGCAGATGATGGCCCGCATCAGTCCCAGTGCCTGATCGCGGGTGCCGTCCAGCGCGTACCACGGCTCGACGAGCAGCGACACCATCTTCGGCAGGTTGTAGATGACGCTCTGGTAGCGACCGAACTCTTGCAACGCCTTACCGGTCACCGGCTCCAGCTCGATGTCGGTCGGCATGTTCTGCGGCTCACCCCAGGTCACCTCGGGGCGGGTCATGCCGACACCGACGCGGGCAACGCCGAAGTTGAGGTCCTTGCCGTCCGGCTTGCGCTCCCACATCCGCTGCGTTCCGACCGCGGCGGACAACGTCGTCGGCTCCGGGTGGAACCAGCGGTAGTTGGCGTCCATGCTGTCGGCCGACTCGTTGGCGGTCTCGCGCAGCATGTCGAGCATCAGCATGAACTGGGCACGCATCGCGTCCAGTTTCGGCCGGCTCATCTGCTGCTGGCCACCGAAACGACCGCCGAACATCATCATCGCGACGCCGCCGATCATGAAGATCGGGAAGATCGAGCCGGCGCCTAGGAACATCCGCGAGCCGCTGGCGACGGTCATACCGACCATGCCGACCAGCAGGCCGACCACCAGCACACCAATCACAACCAGCCACCACGGCTTGCCTTCGGGCGGCGGAACACTCAGCGGCGTCGGTAGGACAATGTTCTCGGGCCTGACGGCGGGGGCGCGATCGGGCGTCGGGCGTGCAAATCCTTGCTTCACTTTGGTACCACCAACTCTGCAGGGTTCATATCGGTCGGAAGGGTGTCATGGCGCACCAACGCATCGGCGCGCGAAAGGGTGGGGCCAGGGGCAAGCAGCCGCAACGCCACCCAGGGTGCCGGGCTGGGGTGAGAAGTCAACCCGAGCGCGGCGCGTGCATCACGAGAGTTTTCCACGCCGAAACGCACACCGGAGCTCGAAAGCCACCAGAGTGATTCTGAGGTTGCCGACTCGGGGTCGTTGCCGGTGACTTCGATGAAGTTGCCGTAGTCGGGGCCGAAGAAGACCTTGTCGGCTTCCCGGCCGGAATTGTCGGCCTTCACCAGCGACACCACTTTGTCGCTGTCGCCCGCCGACACCGGAATCGTCGGCCCGGAGATCACCTGGACACGGGCACGCTCTTCACCGCCGGTTTTTTCCCACCACCAGCAGGTCGCCGGATTGTCGCGGATGTCCTCCACTTTCAGCGGCCCGTCGGGATAGGCGGACAAGTCGAGCCCGTTGACCACCGGCATCTTCGCCAGCGACGCCGGCGCAACCACCACCGGTGCGTTGCCCGCCGGCGTTCCGGCGTTCTGCAGGATCTGCGCGACCACCGGCGTCACGGTTTGCACACCGTCGGCCAAGACCACCGAATACTGTTGCGGGCCGCTGATTTGCGGTGTCACGATCACGGTTCCCACCGGTCCCGGTGCGCCGGGGAATTCGGCGGGCTTACCCGCGTCCGGCACCTTCGGCACCGCCAGCTCGGGACCCACCGGCAAGGCGTCGTAGAGCGCCCGGCTCATCGGCCGCGCCTGGTTGACGTTTTCGGGGGTCAATCCGAGCGGCAACAACACCGCGCGGTTGGACGCATCGATACGCGACCGGCGTCCCTGCCGGACCACCCAGGTGTCTTTTTCGTAGCGGAGCACCACCGCGTCCGACCCGTTCAACACGTGCCGGCGATTCGACAGGTCGGGTTTTCCGTCGATGACGGTGACGGTCACCGGCGACGGTGCCCCGACGCCGGCCGTCGGCGTCACCGAGTCGCACACCAGCCACGACGACGATGCGGGGGTGGTCGGGGAGAAATCCGACGGCGCGCCGGGGATACCCACCAGCGGTCCGTGCGGCTGCTTCGCGATCTGGCTCGCACGCACCTTGTGCGGGTTGTCCGGCCGGCCGGCGATCAGCCGGGCCGATGCCAGGTTCAGCGCCGGGTACAGCTTGTCCCCGACCCGGACGTACAGTGCGCCGGAATCGCGGTCGGCAATGATCGGTGACTCGTTCAGCTGCCCGGAGGGGCTGATGAATGAGTACAGCAATGCGCCCAGGGAAATCACCGCCGCCGCGGACACTGACGCCAACACGGCCAGCGTTTGACGCCGGCCAGGTTCGATTTCCATCCGGACCCGCCAGCGGGTCAGCGCCATGGCGGTACGGCGTGCCAAGAATTGGTAACCGGTTACCTGGGTCCGGGTGGAGAGTCCGAGGCCGTAGCCCGACCCCCTGCCGCTATTCGAATCAGCCACGGTCAATCACGCTCCAAGCCGACGGAACGGCTGAATACGGAGTAGTCCCACGATTCACAGGGATAACCGTAGGGCACCGTCGGCCAGCTCGCCACGCGAGCGTATGGGCGCCGGGCGCATTAGCGGCCGCGGCGTGAGTGGTCTGCACCACAGTGCTGTCACCTGCCATCGGTAGTGGGAAGATCGATGAAAACTTCACTGCGCATCGTACGGCGAAGAGCAAACTCGGGTCCCCCAAAAATATGAAAACTTCACTGCGCATCGTACGGCGAAGAGCAAACTCGGGTCCCCGAAAAAATTGCCGTCAGGTGAACACTCGGGTCGCATTTCTGCCATCTGATTAAGCAAGATGGCGGCATGGCCCGCCGGCGACGATGCTCCAGCGATGTGATGAAGCGATGAGAAGGAGCGGCGCATGACTCAGCTGGCGCCCTCGTTGGTCGAACTCGCCGAGCGGTTCGGAATCGCCACGGATTACGCGGACTGGGCCGGTCGGCAGGTGAGTGTTGCGGAAACCACGCTGGTAGCAGTCCTCGCCGCGTTCGGCGTGGCCGCCGAAACCGAGCTGGAGCGCCGCACTGCGGTGACCGCTCACGATCGCGCGTACTGGTCCCGTTCACTGCCGGCCACCATCCTCGGACGTGCCGGTACCCAGACGCAGTTCTGGGTGCATGTGACCCACGGTCATCCCGCCGAGGTGTGGGTGCAGCTCGAGGACGGGACGGTCCGCGCCGGGATACGGCAGGTCGACAATTTCGCCGCGCCGTTTGAGCTGGACGGGCGCTGGGTCGGCGAGGCCAGTTTCGTGTTGCCCGACGACCTGCCGCTGGGTTACCACAGGGTGAATCTTCGGTCCGGCGACGACGAGGCCGGCGCGGCGCTGATCGTGACACCGGGTTGGCTGGGCTTGCCGGAGCGGCTGGGCGGCCGCCGGATCTGGGGGCTGGCCATCCAGTTATATAGTGTCCGGTCCCGACAGTCCTGGGGCGTCGGCGACCTGACAGACCTCACTGACCTCGCGGTTTGGTCGGCCTCCGCGCACGGCGCCGGTTATGTGCTCGTCAATCCCCTGCACGCGGCCGCACCGACCAAGCCGATGGAGCCGTCGCCGTACCTGCCGACATCAAGGCGCTTCGTCAACCCGCTTTATCTGCGCGTCGAGGCCATCCCGGAATTCGCCTACCTGCGGAAGCGTCGCCGGGTGTGGCGGTTGCGCGAGGATGTGCAGCGGCACGCGGCCTCGCTCGACGCCATCGACCGCGACACCGCGTGGGCAGCCAAGCGGGCGGCCCTGGAACAGGTTTATCGGGTCGCGCTCACGGCGGGTCGTGAACTGGCGTATGCCGCTTTCTGCGCCCGGGAAGGTTCCGCGCTCGACGACTTCGCCGCCTGGTGCGCACTGGCCGAGGAATACGGGGGCGACTGGCATCAGTGGCCCGAATCGCTGCAGCATCCCGGCGCCGACGGTGTCGCCGAGTTCGTCGCCGAGCATTCGGAGGCCGTCGATTTCCACCGCTGGCTGCAATGGCAACTCGACGAGCAGCTCGGCGCCGCGCAATCGCACGCGGTGGCGGCCGGGATGCCGCTGGGCATCATGCACGACCTCGCCGTCGGCGTGCACCCCGACGGCGCCGACGCCTGGGCGTTACAGAATGTGTTGGCAGTCGGGGTCGCGGCGGGCGCACCGCCGGATGAATTCAACCAACTAGGTCAGGACTGGTCGCAGCCGCCATGGCGCCCGGACCGGCTCGCGGAGCAGGAGTATCAGCCATTCCGCGCGCTGATCCGCGCCGTGCTGCGGCACGCCGGCGGGGTGCGCATCGACCACATCATCGGGTTGTTTCGCCTGTGGTGGATTCCGCACGGCGAGGCGCCCACTCAAGGCACGTATGTGCGTTACGACCACGAGGCGATGATCGGCATCGTCGCGCTCGAGGCATACCGTGCCGCGGCGCTGGTGGTGGGCGAGGATCTCGGCACCGTCGAACCATGGGTCCGTGACTACCTGCGGGACCGCGGTGTTTTGGGCACGTCGATTCTGTGGTTCGAGCTTGATCGCGACGGCAGCAGTGGCGGCCCGCTGCCCGCTGAGCGCTGGCGGGAGTACTGCCTGTCGTCGGTGACCACTCATGACCTGCCACCGACCGCCGGTTATCTGGCCGGCGAGCATGTGCGCCTGCGGGATTCGCTGGGGCTGTTGACCCGACCCGTCGAGGAGGAGCTGGCAGCCGCGGAAACCGAACTGGCGGCCTGGATCGCCGAGCTGCGCCGCGTCGGCCTGCTGGCCAAGCATGCCGACATCGAGCACACCGTCCTCGCCCTCCACGAGTACCTGGGCCGAACGCCGTCGCGCCTGCTGGGAGTCGCGTTGACCGACGCGGTCGGAGATCGGCGCACCCAGAACCAGCCGGGCACGACCGACGAGTATCCCAATTGGCGGATTCCGTTGAGCGGCCCCGATGGTAAAGCGGTCATGCTCGAGGACGTCTTCAACGATCCTCGGGCGATCACGTTGGCCGATGCCATGCGCGCCGAGACGGCGGTGACCCCCACCGAGACCAGCTGTTAGTTTCTTGTCTGCCATGAACGTCTTGAAGTTCGGCGTTGTCGCACCGGTCGCCGCCGGGATAACCGCGGATCCGGGTTGGATGGCGGCTTTCGCCCGCCATCTCGAGGCGTGCGGCTTCGAATCGATCGTCGTCGTCGAGCACAGCGTTTTAGCCACCCGGTACGACAGCGTCTATCCCTATGACCGCTCGGGGCGCGTCGAATTGGCGGCCGACTGCCCGGTCCCCGATCCGCTGGACCTGCTGTCGTTCTTGGCCGGCCACACCGACCGGCTGGGGTTGGCCACCGGAGTACTGGTGCTGCCCAACCATCATCCGGTTGTGCTGGCCAAACGCGCGGCGACTGTCGATGTGCTGTCGAGCGGGAGGCTCCGGCTGTGTATCGGTGTCGGCTGGTTGCGCGAAGAGATCGAGGCGTGCGGCACCGCGTTTCACAGTCGGGGCCGGCGCGCCGACGAGCAGCTGGCGGTGCTGCGGGCACTCTGGGATGACCAGGAAGCGGGCGTCACCCATCACGGCGAGTTCTTTCAGTTCGAGAATGTCATCTGTAGCCCGAAACCTGTTGCCGGTCAACATCTTCCGATACATATCGGCGGGCACAGCAAAGCAGCGGCTCGACGGGCCGGGCGCTTCGGTGACGGCTTCCAACCGTTGGGGGTAGCCGGTGATCAGTTGGACGGCCTGCTGGCGCTGATGCGCGACGAGGCAACGGCGGCCGGCCGCGATCCGGCCGATATCGAAGTGTCGCTGGGGCATTCGGTCACCAAGATCGACGCCGAACGCGCCGAGAGGCTCACAACCCAGGGCGCCGACCGGCTGGTGCTGGCCATGCCGCCGATCACCGATCTCGAACAGGCCAAGGACGAGTTGTCGGCCTGCGCGCAACGTCTTTCACTGCCCGCGTGATGCTCAGCGCAACGGAGCGGATCGCTCTCACCGACTTGGTGCATCGTTACGCCGCCGGCGTCGATGATCGCCAATTCGATACTGTCACAGAACTTTTCACGGAAACAGCCGAGCTGATGCTGCCCGAACCGCCGGCCACGCTGGTCCCCGTCCACCGGCATATCGGTCATGCGGCGATTCACACCGCGGTCGAAGCCGTCGCCGCGACCATCCGCACCGAACACGCGATCGTCGGCGAGGTCTTCGACGCCGGCTCGCAACCCGACAGTGCGCGCGGGCGCATCGCCTGCGCGGCGCATCACTGGAGCCGACACGGCGATCAGCTGACCGACGTGGTCTGGCATCTGCGTTACAACGACGAGTATCGACGGACCGACGCCGGATGGCGGATCACCCTCCGCGCGTTGACCATCGACGCGATCGAAACCCGGTCGGCGCGCAGGGTGCGGTCCGCCGGCCAATCCGAATAGGCCTACCGTCCCCGCCGGGCGGTGTTCTCCAGAAGATCGGCAGCCCTGGCGAGGCTTTCGGCGGGCTTGGTCATATAGGTGGCGACCTCGCGGGCTCGGGTGGCGACGTGCGGAGTCAGGATTACCCGCAGACCCGCGACCAGTGATTCCTGGGTGGTTTCCGAAAAGGGCTGTCCGAAGCCGACTTCCAGGCGTTGCAGGCCGGCTGCCCAGATCGGCTGATCGAGCCAGAGCCACAGGATCAAGGCAGGGATCCCGGCGCGCAGTCCTGCCGCCGTGGTGCCGGCGCCGCCGTGGTGAACGACCGCCCGGCAGGCCGGAAAGATGGCCGCGTGGTTGACTGCGGGCACCACTTTGACGTGGTCGAAATGCTCGACATTGGTGACGTCATTGGGCCCGGAGCAGATCAACACCCGCTCGCCTAACCGCGCGCAGGCCGCGCTGATCATGGTGAATGTGTCAGCGGGGGCGTTGATCGGCGCACTGCCAAGGCCGAAGTAGATCGGCGGCGTTCCCGCCGCAATCCACGACAGGACTTCCTGGTCGGCATCCGTCGGCAACTCCAATGTGAGCGCCCCGACAAAGGCCCGTCGCCCAGTCGGTTGCATCAACTCGGCTGCCGGTACGGGCAAGCAGAACTCATCGTAGGCCTCGATGTCCAGCGATCGGGCCGGCGCTGCGGTTGCCTCCGGTAGGCCGAGGGTCTGGCGCTGAGCGCCTTCCGCAACCTTCGTCATCTGCGCGAACAGCCAGTCCGATGACCAAAACCGCTCGGGGAACGGGTGCAGCGCAACCGCCGGAATGCGGTAATACTCCGCGACATTGGCGGCCAGGCCCTGCTCGTTAAAGCCTGCCAACATCACGTCGGCCCCATCTGCCAGCGCCCTCAGTGTCGCGCTCTTCTCCAGCTTGACCTGGGTAACATGCTCGATAACGTCGGGCACGACGCTGAGCGGGTTTTTGATCTTCGGCATGATCCTGCGGACCAAATCCGAGCCCGGGTTCATCTCCTCGCGCGAGTCCGGTCCGAACGCGACACCGGCAAGCCCCGCCGACTCGACGAAGCCAAGCATGTTCGGTGGCACTGCCATCTGCACGTCGTGTCCTCGACGCAGCAGCTCCCGTCCAACGGCCACGCACGGCTCAACATCGCCGCGACCGCCATAGCCTGCCACCACAAATTTCATCGGCGGAACCTAACTGGTGGTGATGTCGACACGTCCAAGTACGCACAGAACCGTACTGCAACGGTGTTCTCGACTGCTCGGCGCAACCGCTCGCCGGTCAGCCGAAATGCGCGTGCCGCACGGTGTCTTCCAGGAGATCAACTGCGCTGGCAAGGCTTTCGGCCGGCTTGGTCATATGGGCGGCCACCTCGCGGGCTCGGGTGAGGTAATGCGGGGCGAGAACGGAGCCCAGGTCGGCGACCAGTGTTTTCAGGCTGCTTTCCAAAAAGTTCCGTCCAAGACCTACGCCCAGTTGTTGGACCACGGCTGCCCAGAGCGGCTGATCTTCGAGCAGGACTGAAAAGAGGACCAATGTGGGAATTCCGGCCCGCAGGCTTGCGGCCGTGGTGCCGGCGCCACCTTGATGGACGACCGCGCGGCACGCGGGAAAGATCGCCGAGTGGTTCACCGCGCCGACGATCTTGACGTGGTCGTCGTGCGCGATGTCACTGAGGTCAGTCGCGCCGGAACAAATCAACGCCCGCTCGCCCAACTGCGTGCAGGCCGCGCTGATCATGGCGACCGTGTGCGCCGGGTGCGCGAGGTGGACGTTGCTGCCAAAGCCGAAGTAGATCGGCGGCGGTCCCGCGACAATCCAAGACGAGGCCTCCTCGTCGGCGCCCGTCGGCAACTGAAGTGTCAGCGCCCCGACGAAGGGCCGCCGCGCGACCTGCTCTCCCCATTTCGCTGCCACCCCGGGAAAGCAGAGCTCGTCGTAGGCCTGGATCTCTAGGGACGGCGGCGAAAGTCCGGCTGCCTCTGGCAAGCCGAGTGCTCGGCGTTGGGCGTCTTCCGCAAGCTTCGTCACGCGCCCAATCCACCCCTCTGGACGCGAATGCTCTGGGGGGAAGAAGTGCAGCGCAGCCAGCGGAATGCCGTAATACTCCGCGACGTTGGCGGCGAGCCCCTGCTCAGCGATGCCCGCCAATATCAGGTCGGCCCCGTCTGCGAGCGCCGTGAGCGTCGTGGAGCGCTCGGCCCATACCTGGCTGAAATGCTCGGCCACGCCGAGCATCGCGCTGAGCGGATTCTGCATATTCGGCATCACGTTCCCGGTCAAATCCGAGGTCGGGCTCATCTGCTTCCGCGAGTCCGGCCCGCAAGCGATCCCGCCAAGCCCCGCCGACTCGATGAAGCCAAGCATTTCCGGTGGGACCGCCATGCGCACGTCGTGCCCACGGCGCAGCAACTCCACAGCGACGGCAGCGCACGGCTCGACATCGCCGCGACTTCCATAGGCTGCCATCACAAATTTCATGGGCGGAACCTAACAGGGCGCCGCGGGCGCGGCGAGGCCGCTCCTTTGACCTGTGCAGTCCCGGTGATCAGAATTGAGCGCACATCCGCCGAGGAGGTCTCATGTTGCGACCACGCCGGTTCGACCACGAATACGACCCTGGTCCGGTGCAGGTCTAGGCGCGCAGGGTGCACTTCGACGTGTCCGACATTCCGCTGCACTGGATTCCCGGCCATCCGGTGGCCTCCAATTTCGCGAGCCTGCTCAACATCGTGCTGCCCCCGATCGAGCGCTGGTTCGTCGCTGTTTTCAACGAGGCGCTGCCGCTGGTCAAAGATCCCAAACTCGCCGAGGACATGCGCGGTTTCATCGGCCAGGAGGCAACGCACGCCGACGTCCACGACCAGGTTCTGCAGGAGCTGATGGTGGCCCGCGACATCGACCCCAAGCCGCTGCTTGACCAGGTCGATTTCATCTTTTCCCGCACGCTGGCACCGAGCACGGCCCTGGACCCCAAACGCCGACTCAGCCATCTGTGCGACCGGCTGTGGCTCATCGCCGCGATAGAGCACTACACCGCGGTGCTCGGTGACTTCGTCCTCAACTGCCACTGGGAGGACTACGGCGCAGATCCCACCATCGCCGACCTGTTCCGCTGGCACGGCAGCGAGGAAGTCGAACACCGCAACGTCGCTCATGACGTCGCCGCCTATTTCCACAACAGCTACCCCGACCGGATCCGGTCGATGCTGATGGCGGTCACGATGGTCTTCGTCTTCTTCCAGCGGGGCACCTGGTACCTGATGAAAGCCGACCCCGACATCGACATCGGCTGGTGGAAAATGCAACGGCTGCGGGCGATGGATTCAAAGCATCGGGCTGCTTCCACGTTCCGAAAGCTGTTCGGCTCCAACACGTTGATGTACTTCCGGCCCGGCTTCTCGCCGGAGCAGATGGGGTCCACGGCGCAGGCCGTCGCGTACCTGGCAAGTTCTCCCGCGGCGCGCGCGGCACATCTATTGATGAGGCCTTGATTGGGGTTCCTAGACCGGTTCCGGCAGGCGCCGCCCAGCGCCTCGGGTCGCTCGTCGCATGATGTGCTGCTCGGTCTGGCCGACGCCGCGGTTACCGGCCTATGGGCGTTGTCGGGATCGATCAGGCGTGTGACGGCCCCGGCCCATCAGGACAGCAGCATCACGCTGACCGTCGTGGACGCAACGTGGTCGCCCGCGATCAAGACGTGGTCGCGCTGACATTCGCGCTGTCGGCGGTGCGTCACTGCCGTCCTGGCAGTCCCGGTGCGCACGTCGATATCCACCTGCCCAGTGGCCTGGTGCGGCAATACTCGCTGTGCGGCGACCCGAGCCGCCAGTACGTCTATCGCATCGCCGTGCGGCGCATTCCCGACGGTGGCGGCGGCTCGGCTGAAGTGCACGACGTCTTGGATGTCGGCAGTCGGGTCACCACGAACGGGCCCCGCAATGCCTTTCCGTTCACCGTGCCCGGCTTCGGATCACCAACGCAGCGTTTGCGTTTCGTCGCCGCCGGTATCGGCATCACGCCGATCCTGCCGATGTTGCGCCACGCCCACCGCCTCGGCGTCGAGTGGTCGATGATCTATGCCGGTCGCAGCCGCGACAGCCTGCCGTTCCTCGACGAAGTGGCGGAGTTCGGCGACCGCATCGAAATCCGCACCGACGACGTGCACGGTGTTCCGACGGCCGCTCAGCTACTCGGCGACTGCCCCGACGGCACCGCGGTTTACGCCTGTGGGCCCGCGCCGATGTTGACGGCAATTCGCGCTGAGCTCGCGGGCCGCGACAACGTCGAATTGCATTTCGAGCGTTTCGCCGCGCCTCCGGTGATCGACGGCGAGGAGTTCGGCGTCTGCGTCGCCTCGACCGGCGCCGCGGTGCGCGTCGGCGCCGAGGAGACACTGCTATCGGCGTTGCAGCGGGCCGATATCTGGCCAGCGTATTCGTGTCGACAGGGCTTCTGCGGAACCTGCCGTACTCGCGTGCTCGACGGCCGCGTCGACCATCGTGACACGCTGCTCACCGAGCCCGAGCGCGCCGACGGAATGATGCTGATTTGCATTTCGCGCGCCGCAAAAGGACAGCGGCTCACCCTTGACCTGTAGGCGATTGCGCGTCGTAGTCGTCTCCCGCCGCTACGGCGCGGCCAGCAGGGTGCCGAACTCGGCGGCCAGCCACGGCTTGCGCCCGCCCGCCCGCAACTTGCCGCGGAGAATTTGTGGCAACTGCGGAACTCTACCGAAACCGATGAGCAGGAATGCGACCGGATCGGCGGTGATCACACTATCGGCCTTCTCCCCTGCCTCCGTGACGACGCCCGTGCCGTGGGCGATCGCCATCCGATAGCGACACCCGCCCCGCATGCGCATTCGAAGCTGATGTCGAGATCCCTGGTCCGCGAGGGCCTGAGGTATTTCGGTGCCAGCGCGAGTACCGCAGGTATGACCAGCAAAGCGTCGTCGCGGCCGATGCCCCACGGCCGATCCGCGGCGCGCGCGATATCCAGGCCGTGCGCCAACTGCTCCCCCAGCAGCAAGCAGGTCATCACTGCCGCTCGAGGCCAAGCCGTCGGCCGTGAGGATCGAAGCGCGTTCGATGTCGAGCAGCGCGCGCAGTAACGCGCCGCGTTTCCTCCAGCATGTCGCGAGCCGCTCATTCCCGATCGGAGACGTCGTCAGATGCCGTCGTTACCGCTCCTCCTGCCCGCAGCCTCTATGTCTATCGCGTTCGCCGTTACGTTTTCAGTGCCTCTGTACTCACCCATGTCGGAGACCGTCACCGCCTCTCCGGCTGCTGCTGGGTGCGCTGACTCGCGGCGCGATGTTGATCGCCAACTCCGAAGATCCCGTCGGGACCAGGCATGCGGTCGCGCAGTCCATGCGCGCCCTGTTGGCCGGTTTCACCGTCGGAGCCTGAACACGGCCCCAGAGCCGTTTTTTTACTTCACGATCGGGGTAGTCGGTCCGAATGGGAGACACCTCGCGCGACCCTATCGACCATCACCGCACCACGGAGCCGCGCGCCGGCGAATCGATGAAGAGCGGCGCGAAGACGCCCGCGCTCTTGCTGTTTGCCGTCGGCGTGGTCGCATTCGTGGTGTGCCTGGCCAGCTTTGCCGAACGCCAGGTCGGGGTCGGCGTCGGCGCCGTCGTTGTCGCTTTGCTCGCGACAGGCGCGGGCTTCGCCTGGCTGGGCATGGAATCGAGGCGAATTCGCCAAGTCCAACAGGAATGGAAAAGCATCCACCGCCCTGGGACGCAATGATCTGCGGATCGGTCAACCCCGCATCCGCTTGACGAAAGTCATTGCAAAGCAGCGAGGTTGCAAACCGACTCATGCACATCGGATTTGATGATCCGTGCGACCAGGCGCCCGATTGGCCCGTTCAACAGGCCCCCGTTCAGATCAGCGGTCATGTGGAAAGTCGATCCGGGATGGTTATCGGTGACCGTCATCGCCACCCCGATGCGAATCCCGCCACGGCCGCGCCCCTTGAGCTCGATCGCTTTCGGCTCTTCGTATCGAGTGACCGTCCAATGAATGACGTTGCGAAAACCCTTGACCTTGATGCGCGACGACACCCGCCTGCCTTTGTCGATTTTGGCGGGAACCGGACCGCGCCAGCCTGCGAATATCGTCATCCAGTCGCCGAACCGATTCAAATCGCACGCCAGCTTCCACGCCGACTCCGGCGCCAGGTCCGACGCCGTCGAAACGTCAACTCGTGCCACCCGGCGTCACTCTCCCTCTGGCTGGAACGCGGCTGGGCCTGAATACCCGGGCGCGGCCGTGCGATAAACCGGCGGTCAGATGCCGGTCCAGGTCTGATCGAGTTGCTCGGCCACGTCGATGACTTGAGCCTTTTGCGATTGCGGTGAATCGATTTCCTCGCTGACGTATTGCGCGATGAAGCGCCGGATCTCCCCGTCAACGCCGGCGATGATGCGCAACAGCTCGCCGCGGATGCTTGTCGACGACACGTGGACGGTGATGTCCGAGGACCGCGGCTTGGCGACGTCAACGATCAGCAGCAGCGGTTCGGCCGCGCGCGCTGTCGCGCTCAACGCGATGTCGCCGTCAACTTTGAACCGCTGTTTGTCCAGCCGTAGGTCGAGGAGCAGATCGATAAGAAGAGGGATATGGATGTCAAAAGTGATGTCGTCGCCGACGTTGCGGCTGACTTGGGGCTCCTTGATCGTCACCTTGGCGCTGACTTTGGCAATCTTGCCCGGCCCTTGCGCCATCGGCTCCATGTCGAACTCGTTCCCCGCGATGGAGGCGAATGCGGCGCCGACCCGTTCTTCCGTTACGGCCACTTCGAAGAATCGCCGTCCGAAAGCCTCGTAGCTCACATAGTCGTAGCCCTGCATAGATAGATACCGTCTCACGTCAGCTTCCGACACCGCCGCTGATCCGATCGTGTCGGCCGAAGCTGCCTGTGCCAGTGGCGTTGGGCAAATACCGCCGTGGTAAACGAATGCCGGTCACAGGTCAGCGTTCAGGCCGTAGCGAGGGACCCAGGTGAGGTTGCGCAGGAGCGTTCTTGACGGCCCCGGGTTTCGCCGCATTCGTCGGGGCCGCGGTTTTTCCTATGCCTCGACTGCGAGAGATCACCGCGACTCGGTCGATACCGAGACGCTCGCGCGGATCGAGGCGCTGGTGATTCCGCCGGCGTGGAAGAAGGTGTGGATCTCCCCGTACCCCAACGGCCACATCCAGGCGATCGGCACCGACGCAGCCGGCCGTCGCCAGTACATCTATCACGAGCAATGGCAAGCCGAAAGGTCAGAAGAGAAGTACGACCGCGCGGTCAGCTTGGCCAAATATCTGCCGGACTGGCGCCTGCAGCTCCTCACCGACCTGCGTGGTCGCGGGCTGGGACGCGATCGCGTGCTGGCCTTGGCGCAGCATTTAGTCGATCAGGGGTATTTCCGTTCCGGTGGTGAGGAGTATGCCGAGGAGAATGGCAGCTTCGGATTGGCCACACTGCTTCGTGATCATGTGCGCGTACACCGGGACAGTGTTGAGTTCGACTATCCGCCAAAAGCGGGGTGCGTCGGACGGTCTCCTTAGAAGACCCGTTGGTGATTCGGCGGTGCGGTCGCTGCTACGTGCAGAAACGAAGACGCCACGGCTACTCGCCTACCGCACGTCGGATGGCTGGTCCGAGGTCCACGCCAACGACCTCAACGATCGATTCCGGCAGCTGTAGGCGAAGAGTTCAGTGTGAAGGATCTGCGAACGTGGCACGTACGTGCTGGCCGCCGAGGCGTTCGCCATCGCACGCGAGCCGACGTCAAAAACGGCTCGCCGTCGCGAAGAAGCAGCCGTAATGCGCGCGGTGCTGAAGAATTGCAACACGCCGGCGAGCGCGGCGTTCCTACGTCGATCCGCGCGTGATCACCGCCTATAGCAAGGCATCACCATCGCGCCTGCATTACACAGAATCCGACGTCAGCAACGCCTGAGCAAGCGCGAAACAATCGAGCGGCTACCGCGCGATATCAAACCGTCGCATAGGCTGCGCCTTGAGCCCCGCAACTGTGAGAGAATTCGGCTGTCGCACCGGCGCGAACCGGGCTGGGCGATTCTGGTCGCGTTGTTAGCTGCGCCACACATCCGCCCGCTGATTCTTCTATCCACGGCCTTGGCCTGTCAGGCTGGCACGACCTGGAGGTGTTTTGAGTCCGATGCTCACCTGGGTAGGCGGCGGAGAACGCCGCGAACTCAACGAAGGTCACGAGCGGTCGGCGCATGCGATCGCCGGCGTGGTCGTGATCCTCAACGCCGCGCTGGCGTGGCTGGTGACGACCCTCGCCGTGCTGGAAGCGTCCCGCTGGCCGGTGCTGGCCATCATGCCGTTCACCCTGGTGTTCGGGTTGCTGGTCGGCGCGATCACCCGCGGGATTGCCAGCGGGCCGATGCGCGGGCTGCGCGGAATCGTGGGACGTGGACTGGTGGCAGTTGCCGTCGGCGTGATCGTGGGCGAGTTCGCCGCCGTGGCGGTGTTCTCCGGCTCGATCGACCGTCATCTGGAGCTTCAGGCGGCGCGCGATGCCGACTCGGCACCCGCGGTCGTGCAGGCTTCGACGAACCTGACGCAGCTGCGCAACACCCGGGTCGCGCTCGACAGGGCCGTCGACACCGCACGTGTCCACCGGGATGAGGCGTTGGTGGTCGCGCGCTGCGAATACCATCCCACGCCGGCGTGCCCGCAGACCCGCATCACCGGGGTGCCCGGTTCCGGGCCCGAAACCCGAACCGCCAATGAGCTTCTCGCAGATTCCCAGCGCGAGCTGGACACCGCCATCGCCACCCGCGACGCCGCTGAACTAGACGCGAAGATCACCGACGGCGAGCGAGCGTTGTCCGAAGCGCGCAAATCGGCGACTGCTGAGCACGGCTTGGCCGCGCGCTGGCTCGCCATGCAAAACCTGACGTTGGCCGGCACCGGCGCATTGATGCTGCGCCTCGTCACAATCGCGTTCTTCATATTGCTGAGCCTGCTGCCCTTGATCCTGCGGCTGTGGCGCGGTGAAACCGCCCACGATCGCCACGCAAAAGCCCGCGCCGAACGCGAACGCGCCGAGCTCGAGGCGGAGACCGCGATCGCGGTCAAACGAGCCGAGGTGCGTGCGGCCGCCGAAACGATGTGGGCCGAGCAGCAACTCGTCCAAGCCCGGCTGGCCGTCGAGGCACAGACCGAGATCGACCGCGCGCAGCTTCAGCAGCGAGTAAGCGCCGCGGTCGACGGCCGGCACCGGTCGTGCAGCCGGTTGCGGAAGACGTCTATCTGCCGATCGCCGCCGAGGCCGAGGCCGCGAGCCTCGCTGCGACCGAATTGCCCGACGCCGGGGTGAAAGTCGATGCGAGTGAGACACCGAACCTGCCCGCAACGGTTGAACCACCCGACGTGCCGGCCACGCCGGCGATCCCGACCATTCCAGACGTCACCAAAGCCGCGGCTCGCTGGATTCGTCCGCTGGTTCCGGGCTTTGTTGCCCGCGCGATCGACACCTCGACTCATCCGTTGCGTACCGCGCGTCAGGTGTACGAGGAGGTCGAGGAGATCACCTTCGCGCTTAAGCGCACTCGCAAGATCATCGTCAATACCGAGGAGAGTGTCGACCAGAGGCCCTCACGCGGATCGGCTGCCATCAGCGGCAGTGACGACGATCACCACGGTGCGCAACATGTTGCAGCGCAACCCGTGACGTCAGAGCGCATATCTGCAAGGCGTGTCGACGACGTGTCACTGGCTCCGCCCGAGCCGCAGCGGGGTCTGACTGAACGCGACGGACCAGCTGAGGTGCGTGCAGCCGACGGCCCGCGGCAATTGCCGCCCGCGGAATAGTGGCGTACGACACCGTGTCGTGACCGCATGTTCGAAACGCACTTACAAGAGCTTTGCAACGCAATATTGCTCACCGGCGAGAATAACTCTTCCGCTGAAACCGTCTCGGCCGTATGGTTTGCAGAACTGAGACCAAAATCAATAAAACCAAAGAATTCCTTAATCTTTGACGCGTGTCTAATTAACTTATTCTAAGCCCTCTCTACCAGGGCTTTAATCCAGAAATGTCGCGCAGGTCATTCAGTAATGTGAAAGTGATGGCTGCCACAATTTTTGGCCGTTTTTGATCTTGTTGTTAACGTCCCGGCCCATGTTTGTTTTAGCAACGCTGATGGGCCTGATTGACCAGATGTCAGGCACGCCGTATAGCCATGGCTATTCCCCTGCCGGAACGGACTGTTCGGGTCTGGCCTCGTTGGTATCGAATGTCGCTACCGACCGGCCGGCTTGGGCTGGCAGGTTCAACACCGGGAATGAAGAGTCGGCCTTGTTGGCACGCGGCTTCAAATACGGAACCGCTTCGGGCGCTTTGGTGATCGGCTGGAATGGCGGTCACACCGCGGTGACGCTGCCGGATGGAACACCGGTGTCCAGCGGTGAAGGCGGCGGCGTGCGCATTGGTGGTGGCGGGGCCTACCAGCCGCAGTTCACGCACCACATGTATCTCCCCGTGGATGGCGACGCACCGGCAGAGGATGCCCCACCGCCGCCGTTCGGTCCGGTCCTGGTGAACGCCGTGGCTCCGGCTCCCGAGCCTCCCCCGCCGCCTGCGCCCGGCCCCGATCCCGTCGAGCCCGTGCAGAACCAACTGCCTCCGCCGCCGGATCCCGCGCCGGCTCCTGACCAGCCAGCGGCGGCCACCTAGGCCGGCCGGCCGTCAGGCCAGAAACCGCTCCACGTACGGGGTGAAGCGGGCGGCTAGACCTTGCTCGTCGAGTCCGAACATTTCGGCCGACGTCGCAATCTGTCCCAACCGGCCACGCTGGTGGCCCGAGAGGTAATCGGCCGTCGCCGTGCGCGCCGCGTTCGTCAGCGGCTCGCCGGCGAGGTCGTAAACCCGTTCGGCGACGCCGAGCTCATCGGCCATGAAGTCGTCGAAGCGGATGTCGACGGAGCGCTCGGGCGGGATGACACCACGATCGCGCACGACCGCGTCCAACATCGTCTGCAAGCGGTCGATCCACGACGTGGCGATCTCGCGCACCGGGACCGGGGAGCAATGCATCCGCGCGGTGTAGGTAATCATCGCGATCATCGACAGCGCTACCGGCACCGGGTCGCGGTGGGTGCACACCACGATCACCCCGGGGAAGACGGCGTCCAGCACCGGCAACTGCTCGAGATGCTGGGGCGACTTCAGCAGCCAGCGGCGTCCGCCGCGCAGAAACTGCAACGCTTTCAACTGCAAGGCCAGGTGCTCGTAGGACGACGTCTGGTCGTGGGTCAAGTAGTAGTCGCGCCACCGTGGCACGTGTGCGAGGGTCTCGAATAGCATCGAGGAGAAGTCGTTGGCCAGCAGCTGGATTTCTTCGTGGACGTGCTCAGTCGTCATCTCATGCATGAGCGGAAAGTGCGGCATCGCCGCGTTCATGAACTCGACGGCGGCGTCCATCCGGGTTTTCCGCGGATCAGGCTCGATCCCTAGCTCTGCGGGCAGCTGGAACGGCTCGTTGCTCTCCCAATACGGGATGGTGCGAAACGTCGGGGCCGCCGCGAGCAGGTTGTGCAGATGGGTGGTCCCGGTGCGGGTAGGCCCGCGATGACGACCGGCGGCAGCAGCTCGATGTCGTAGATCTCGGGGTGTCGCGCCAGCAGATCGTTGAGCAGTAGCCGGTTTTTGAGCCACTGCAACAGCTGTGCGTGGAAGTTGACGATTCCCGGCTCGTGCAGGCTGCCGATTTCTCGCAGCGCGGCCAGGTAGACGTCGAGGCGTTCCCGGTAATCGTCGGCCCCGAAGTCGGTCAGCCCGGTATCGGCGGTGGCTTTGGCGTGCAGCGCCGCGGCATCCAGCGGGTACTCTGCCGCCATCGCGGCCATGAGCTCGCGGATCGGCTCGATTTGCGGGCTGAAGCGCGGTTCGGCAAGGTCGTCCAGGTGCACGAGGGCTGGAGCGGCATCGGTCACGGCGACTTATGTTACTCTGAGTTTCGTAATGACGACAGAGCTTGGCCGACCCCGCGATAAGCGCATCGACAGCGCGGTGTTGCAGGCGACCGTCGAGCTGCTGGCCGAGACGGGCTACGCCGACCTCTCCGTCGATGCCATCGCCCGGCGGGCCGGCACCAGTAAACCGGCGATCTACCGGCGTTGGCCCAGCAAGGCGCATCTCGTCCACGAGGCGGTGTTCCCGATCAGCGACGCGACCGCGCTGCCCGAAACGGGGTCGCTGGCGGGTGACGTGCGCGAGATGGTTCGCCGCACCGCGGAGGTGCTGACCACTCCGGCCGCGCGTGCCGCGCTGCCCGGCCTGGTCGGCGAGATGGCGGCCGATCTCACGCTGCACTCGGCGCTGCTGGAGCGCTTCGGCGACATCCTGTCGCGCGGCCTCGCGGATCGCCTGCGGGACGCCGCCGGCCGCGGCGAGGTACGCCGCGACGTCGCCGCGGCCGAGCTCGTCGAGGTCGTCGCGGGCACGACGTTCCTGGCGTTGCTCACCCGCGGGGATGCACTCGGCGATTCCTGGGTAGATCGCACAGCCGCTTTCATCACGAGAGGGATCAGCACGTGACCCACCATGAGTCCACCACCGCGTGGCACGAATTGCTGCAGACCCTGGGCAGCCTCGACAGCTCCTTCCTTGACGGCGATCGCGCCGTCACCGACGACCGACACGTCGCCGACGGCTACCGCATGCTCGCGACCACGCTGGGCGTGGCGTTCGACACCTATCTATTCGCCGAGCCCAGTCGACCGGTGTTCGTTGCCGTCAATACGCCGTTCCGCCGAGACCGACGATGGGGAGGCGACAACACCGACGCCTACTACTACATGTGTCCGGTCGATCCCAAGCGCCGCTATCGCATCAGCGGCAACCGCGGCGACAGCGTGTACTTCTCACTGACCGCCTACAACGAACCGTCGCCGGGCGCCTGGTCGGACCGCATCGTGGCAATCGTGCGCGACGACGACCTCGAGATCGACGCAGCCGGCAACTTCTCGTTCGAGCTCGGGCCCACGCCGGACGCGGCGGTTCTGATGACACGCGACTATCAGGCCGACCCGCTGACCGGTCGTCCGATCAACTGGCGTATCGACGCGCTCGACGAACCGGAACCGATCCGGCACGGCGACGCCGAGACCGCCGCCCGGCTGCGGGCCAGTGCCGCCTGGCTGCGCACGATGTTCGCGATCCTCCCGCTGGCCGTGGGAGCGCGGGTCGACGAGGCGCACGTGTTGGGTCACGAGATCGCGCACGCGGCCAATCAGTTCGCCGACCCGTATCAAACCCCGGACGCCAACTTCGGCTGGTCGGCCCGAGACGCGTGCTACTCCTACGGCAGCTACGTCCTGGAGGAGGACGAGGCGCTCGTCATCACCCACCGGCCGCCGCGGTGCAGGTTCTGGAACCTGGTGGTGTGGAACCAATTCATGGCCACCCACGGCGTCACCGATGCGCGCAGCTCGGTCAACGGCCATAGCGCGCTGCTCAACGCTGACGGCTCGGCGACGATCGTCCTTTCCCGTGGCATGACGGCGCACCCGAATTCCCTGACCACGCTTGGCTATCCCCTCGGCAACCTCGCCTTCCGGTGGTTCCTTGCCGACGAGGTTCCGGCGCGGCCTGAAGTCCGGCTGGTGAAGCTGTCCGAGGCGCCGACGAGTGTTGACTAACACCGCGCTGAATCGCTCGGCTTAACCCGGCGTTAACCAGTCGCCGTGAGTGTCTCGGCGACCGCTATGTAAGGTGGAAATTCGTAGTTTATGTAGCCAACCTCGAGGGAATCTTCTGCGGCATGATTGCGCATCACATAACTCGCCTCTTTGGCGCGGCGGTAGCAACCACATCAGGGCTGCTTGTCACTGTCCTCCCAACCGCCGCAGTTCCTTCCGCGTCCGCCCAGGGCTGCCCGGACACCGAGGTGGTGTTCGCCCGTGGCACCGGTGAGGACCTGGGTGTCGGCCCGACGGGGCAGGCATTCGTCGACTCCCTGCGCGCGCGCCTGGGCGGAAAGTCCATGGACGTATATCCGGTCAACTACCCCGCGAGCGACCAGTGGTCGACCGGACTCGACGGTATTAGAGACGCTGGCACTCATGTCGTCAACGAGGCGTCAGCCTGCCCGAACACCCAGATGGTGCTCGGCGGTTTCTCGCAAGGCGCCGCCGTGATGGGCTTCGTCACCTCGCCTGCCGTCCCGGACTCGATACCACCCGACGTCGATCCGGCGACCATACCCAAACCGCTGGACCCTGCCGTGGCAAACCACGTCGCCGCGGTCGTGCTGTTCGGAACGCCCAACGTGCGGGCAATGAACTTCCTCGGCCAACCGCAGATTGTGATCGGCCCGCTGTATCAGGCCAAGACCATCAAGGTGTGTGCTCCCGAGGACCCGATCTGCTCGGACGGGATGAATTTCGCCGCGCACGATGGGTACGCGGACGACGGGGGCGTGATTGCCCAGGGGGCCGACTTCGTCGCCAGCCACCTCGGTGCGGGTGGCACTCCTGTGGCAGCACCGACTCCACGTCACGGCTTCGGCGGCTGACGTCAACGCCTAGCGGGTGGCGCAACGCCACCGTGGTCGGATTCCGTGCCCTGGACTAGCGTCAAGAAAGTCTGTGCGCTCGCATCCAGGGACGGAGGACAGTCATGGCGATCCGCGTCGCACATGTCGGCACCGGAAACGTCGGTCGTCTGGCGTTGACCCAGCTGGTCACCAATCCGCAATTCGAATTGACCGGGCTGTGCGTCTCTTCGCCGGAGAAAATCGGCAAGGACGCCGGAACACTCGCCGGAGTTGACGTGTCCACCGGCATCGCCGCCATCGACGACCTCGATGCCGTGCTCGCCACCGGACCCGAATGCGTCGTGTACTGCGCGATGGGTGACACGCGGCTGCCCGAAGCGATGAAGGACGTCATGCGCATCCTCGCCGCGGGCATCAACGTCGTCGGGTCGTCGCCGGGGATGTTGCAGTATCCGTGGGGCGTGATGCCCGAGAAGTACATCGCCCGTGTCGAAGACGCTGCCCAGCAAGGTAATTCGAGCATCTTCATTAACGGCGTCGACCCGGGGTTCATCAACGATCTGATCCCGTTCGCGCTCGCAAGCACCTGCCAGCAGATAGAACAGGTGCGCTGCATGGAGATCGCCGACTACGCGACCTACGACGGCGCGGAGGTCATGCACTACATGGGTTTCGGCAGGCCCCTGGACGACGTGCCGATGCTGCTGCTGCCGGGCGTGCTGAGCATCGCCTGGGGCTCGGCGATCCGTCAGCTGGCCGTGGGTCTGGGTATCGAGCTGGACGAGATCACTGAGTCCTACCAGCGCGAGCCCTCGCCGGAAGACTTCGACATCGCGGTGGGGCGCGTCGCGAAGGGGACGATGGCCGCGCTGCAATTCGAAATCACGGGCATGTGCGACAGTCGCCCGGCCATCGTCGTCGAACACATCACCCGGTTGCGGGAAGACCTGCGACCCGACTGGCCGCAACCGGCTCAGCCCGGTGGCTCCTATCGCGTGGAAATCATCGGCGAGCCGTCCTACACCGTGGACATCTGCCCGATTAGTCGCAAAGGCGATCACAACCACGCGGCGATCGTCGGCGCGGCGGGGCGCATAGTCAACGCGATCCCGGCCGTGGTCGCCGCGCCGCCCGGAATCAGGACCACGCTCGACTTGCCGTTCGTCACCGGAAGCGGGTTATACGCGCCGGCGGGAGTGGCAGCGGTCTGATATGGGCTCGCCCACGGTGGTACTGGTCCACGGCGCCTGGGCCGACGGATCTAGCTGGAGTCGAGTCATCGCCGGTCTGGATCAGGCCGGGATTCCAGTCATCGCAGCCCCTATTCCGCTCACCACTCTGTCCGACGACGTGAGCGCGCTCGATCGCACGATCGACAGAACCGAAGGGCCGGTCGTCGTGGTGGGACACGCCTATGCCGGCGTGTCATCGGGGCCACCAAGCATCCGCGGGTGCGTGCGCTGGTTTATGTCGCCGCGCTGGCGCCCGACGAGGGCGAAACGGTCGCCGATGTCTTCTACCGCGATCCCTCGCACCCGGACGCGCCGGAACTCAAGCCGGACGATCAGGGCTGGATTTGGTTGCCGGCCAACGCTTTTGCCAAGGCATTCGCCCAGCAGGGCACTGCCGAAGAACATGCCGTGCTGGCGGCGGTCCAGCGGCCGATCGCCGTGCCATGCATCCAGCACCCCGTGCCCAGGCCGGGGTGGAAAGACCGCCCGTCCTGGTTCCTCGTCGCCGAGGAAGACCGGATGATCAACCCGATCACCCAGAAGTTCATGGCCGAACGCATGCAGGCGAATGTTCATACCCACGACGCGGACCACGCTCCCCTGATCACCAGGCCGCAAGCGGTGCTTGACATTATCTCCGAGGCTGTACGCAGCGATCTTTCGTAGACTGGGCTGAAGCCGTTCCGGGTGTGCTGACAGCACCGAGGATTGCATCCTCCGACCAGATAAATGCCCCTTGGGTTACGGTTTCCCGATTAGCTAGGTGGAAGGGAGTACGGCCCGATGAGGATTTCTCACCCGGTGATCGCCGGAGTAATCGTGGCGTCAGCGCTGACAGGAGCGTCGCTAACCGGCTGTAGCAGCCACTCGAAGTCTTCGACGCCGGCATCCACCTCCGCCACCTCACATGTGCAGCCAGGCGATTACATCTCGCTGCTGATCAAGGCTACTGACATCGGCGCACCCGAACCCTTTACCGCCACCGGTCCGCCGGTCCTGAACCCGAACGGCCAGCAGGGCGCGACGATAACGTTCAGCGACCAAGACAAGACCCACACGATTATCGACACCATCCAAGTCCTGCCGGACCCCGCGGCTGCCGCGAACGCACTTGATTCGGCAAAGGGGCTTCACCGCGAAGCGTTGCTCGCAAAGCCCTTATCGGCTGAGGTCGGGGTGGATGGCGCGACGATCTCGGGAACGTCACCGGATCACTCCAGGGGAGAGACGGTGTTGGTGTTCACCGAGGGCAAGGCGTTCGTGACGCTGGAATTCGACGGCCCAACGTTTGCACTGGCACCGCCCGAGTTCGTCCTCGACGTCGGCCACAAACAAGACGACGCGATCAAGAAGGGCCTCGGGAGCTGATCCGTACCCGTGGGTCCGGCGTGTTCAGTGTCCGGGGTCGAATTCCAGGGGCAGCGCGATCGGGCCGGTGATACCGGTGATCTGCTTCCAGTGGGCAAGTCCGCCGGAGCGCGGATTGGGCATGCGGCTCGTGATGATGCGCAGAGCTTCGACGAGTTCAAGTCGCGCGAGGTGCGTTCCCAGGCAGTAGTGCGCGCCGCTGCCGAACGCCAGGATCGGCGCGGATCGCTCGCGGCTGATGTCCAGACGGTCGGGGTCGTCGTAGACGGCTGGGTCACGGTGGGCCGCAGCGATGTTGGCCATCACGACAGAGCCAGCTGGAATGATCACCGCACCCAGTCCGACGTTCTCGGTTGCCGTTCGGACGAGAGCGAAAACGATTGGGAAATAACGCATCAGTTCGTGGACCGCGTTGCCGGCCAGCTCGGGATGTTCGCCCAACAATGCCCACTGGTCAGGGTGGTCATGCAAGAGACTTATACCGCGGCCGCCAGTTGGTTGCGGGTGGTGTCGGTACCGGCGATTAGGAGAGTGCTGGCCAGCATGAGGAGTTCGCGGTGGCTGAGTCGGTCACCGTCCTCCTCGGCGCGGATCAGATCCGAGATCAGGTCGTCGGTGAGGATTGTCCCGGCGCTGGCGAGCATCCCTTCGAGATAGGCGTCGAGCTCGGCCCACGCCGCTTCGATGGCGGGTTCGTCTTTTGCGACGTTCCAGTCGAATATCTTGCTGATGTCATCGGCCCATGCGGAGAACAGCTGCCAGTCTTGACGTGGTACACCGAGCAGCGCGCAGATGATTGGGGTGGGTATCGGCGGGCGATATCGGCGACCACGTCGCAGTGCCCGGCGGCTGCGAGCGGGTCGACGAGTTCGGTCATGACGTCGACAATGAGCGTCCGTAGCCGCTCGGCGCCGCGTGGGGTGAATGCCTTCGAGACAAGTCGGCGCAGCCGGTGATGCTCTCGCCCCTTCGAGTCCCAGGATGCTCTGGTTCGCTCTTTCCCACACCGGGCCGGACGTGATGCCCTGTGCGGCCATCACCGGCTTCACGGCATGGGCGAAGCGGGAATCGCGTAGCACGGTGCGGACCAAGTTCGTAGCTCGAGTAGCTCCGGCCCGTGTGGTCCCACCGCGATCGGACCCCGCCGGCGTGCCTGCCCGATGACGCGGTGGCCTCGTCGGGATCGGTGAGGTGGTCGTAGGCAATCGATGGCAATGCCATCTCAGAGGCATTTTCATTGCGGGTCGTGACTGTCATGGCGGCCTCCTCGGGTCGGAACATTTCCGACTATCCGGTGGCGAGCGGGAGGGAGCATCGGCCATCGTGCCAATTTGCTCGGGCACACGAATGCTTAAGTAGGCATAGCGCCGCAGCAACTATTAGCCATTTCGCTGATGTTTTGCGATCTGTGTCACCGCAAGCTGGCTAGCATGAGCGCAACCGATCCTGCGCACCGCTGTACTGGAGCGATGTTGGTGTGAGCGAGCTGCCGACTGGAACGGTGACTCTGCTGTTGGCCGACGTCGAGGGCTCGACGCGGTTGTGGGAAACCCAGCCCGATGAGATGGCCGCCGCGGTGGCGCGGCTGGATCAGGCTGTGGCCGACGCAATCGCCGCCCACGATGGCGTGCGCCCGGTCGAGCAGGGTGAGGGCGACAGCTTCGTGGTCGCGTTCGCGCGCGCCTCCGATGCGGTGGCGTGCGCCGTTGACGCTCCAGCGGGCGCCGCTGGCGCCGATCCGATTGCGCATCGGCGTGCACACCGGCGAGGTGCAGCTACGTGACGAGGGCAACTACATCGGCCCGACCATCAACCGCACCGCGCGGCTGCGCGACCTGGCCCACGGCGGCCAGACCGTGTTGTCGGGCACCACCGAGGATCTGGTCGTCGACCAGCTGCCCGCCGATGCGTGGCTGACCGACCTCGGTACCCACCCGCTGCGGGATCTGCCGCGCCCTGAACGCGTGGTGCAGCTGTGCCACCCCGACCTGCGCAACGACTTTCCGCCGCTGCGACTCGCCACCAGCCGTCGCAGCGCAGCAATCTTCCGGCCCAGCTCACGAGTTTCGTCGGGCGCGACGCGGAGATCGGCTCGGCTGCGCGGTTGCTCTGGCAAGCAACCGGCTGGTCACCCTGACCGGGCCGGCGGTGTGGGTAAGACCCGGCTGGCGGTGCAGGTCGCCGCAGCAGGTGGCCGGCGATTTCGCTGACGGGGTGTGGTACGTCGATCTGGCACCGATCACCGATCGCCGAGGTGGTGCCGGTGACGGTCGCCCGGCGCTGGGGTTGCCCGACCATCCGGCCGTTCGACGATGGACACCCTGCTGCGGTTCGTGCGCCGACCGTCAAATGCTGGTGGTGCTGGACAACTGCGAGCACCTGCTCGACGCGCTGCGCCGAACTGCTCGGCGCGCTGCTCGCCGCGGCACCCAGGTTGACCGTGCTGGCCACCAGCCGCGAACCGATCGGCGTAGCGGGCGAGGTGACCTGGCGGGTGCCGTCGCTGTCGCTGGCCGATGAGGCGATCGAGCTGTTCACCGACCGCGCCCGTCTGGCCCGGCCCGACTTCACCGTCACCGACGACAACTCGCCACCGTCGCCGAGATCTGCGGGCGCCTCGACGGCTTGCCGCTGGCGATCGAGCTGGCCGCGGCGCGGGTGCGGGCGTTGTCGTTGACCGAGATCCTCGACAGCCTGCATGACCGCTTCCGGCTGCTGACCGGCGGTGCGCGCACCGCGGTGCGCCGCCAGCAGACCCTGCGCGCCTCGGTGGACTGGTCGCATGCGCTGCTGACCGAGCCCGAACGCATCCTGTTCCGCCGGCTGGCCGTCTTTCTCGGCGGCTTCGATCTCGCAGGCCGCGCAAGCCGTCGCCGGCGATGGCGACGTGCGAGCGCTATCAGGTGCTTGGATCAGCTCACCTTGCTCGTCGACAAGTCGCTCGTCGTCGCCGACGACAGCCGGGGCCGAACCCGCTACCGATGCTGGAGACCGTGCGCCACTACGCGCTGGAAAAGCTCGGCGAGTCCGGCGAAGCCGATGCCGTGCGGCGCGCCACCGCGATCACTACACGGCGCTGGCTGCCGCTGCTCGACGCCCCGGCGGCGTCGACTACGAGCAGCGTCTCGAGCAGGCCGAAATCGAGATCGACAACCTGCGCGCTGCGTTTGCGTGGAGCCGCGAAAACTCGCGAGACCGCAGCTGGCCTTGACGCTGGCGTCGTCACTGCAGCCGCTCTGGCAAGCGCGGGGCCGCGATCCGGGAAGGGCTGGCCTGGTTCGACGCCGTCCTCACGCGACGAAGTCGCGCAGGACGCCGAGGTCGCGGCCGCGGTGCGCGCCCGGGCGCTCGCCGACAAGGCCGTGCTTGACTTGCGTCGGGCGCTGCCGACAGCCTGGATCGGGCGCAGCAAGCCGTGGCGATCGCGCGCGACATCGATGACCCGGCCCTGCTGGCCCGGGCGCTCACCGCCTGCGGCTCGATCGCCGCCTACAGCGCCGAGCTGGCCCGGCCGTACTTCGCCGAGGCGATCGGCCTCGCCCGGGGCTGGACGACCGGTGGAGGCTGAGCCAGATTCTGGCCTGGCAGGCCGAGCGCGGCGTTCGCCGCCGGTGACCCGATCGCGGCGCGCGCGGCCGCCGAAGAAGGACGCGACCTCGCCGACGCGATCGGCGACCGGTTCCACTCGCGGCCGTGCCGCTATGCCCTCGGCTTGGCCCAGATATGACAGGGCGACCTGGCCGGAGCCGTCGCGCAATTCCGCGCGGTGACCGCCGAGGCCAAGACCGCTCACGATGTGATCTTCAAGGCGGTGAGCCTCGGGCACCAGGGCACCGCGCTGGCCTTGCAGGGTGACACGGCGCGGCCCGCGCCGCAGCCGACGCCAGCCTGCGGGTCCGCATCCGAGTTCGGCGGGCTCGTCGCGAGCGTTGGTTATTCCGCGTTGGGAAACGCGGCCCTGGCCGCCGGCGATGTCGAGACGGCCCTGGACGCGACCGCGGCGGCCTGGGAGCACGGGAGTGTCGCGCCGGGCTTTGCGGCGCACCTGCGCCCCATCATCGCGCTGCCGCACTGGCGGGCGGTGATCTGATCGCGGCCCGGCGCTGGGCCGACGAAGCGGTCGCGATAGCGCCGGGCTGGGCCGGGCTGATGTGGGCGCTGACCACACGCGCCCGCGTGGCGATCGCACAGGGTGAGCCCGAGCAGGCCGAACGCGACGCCCACGACGCGCTCGCGTGCGTGCCGAAGGTTTCCGCACCTGGCCGTTCCCGACACCCTCGAGTGCCTCGCCGCGCTGGCCGGCGATGGCGGCAGTCACCGCGAAGCGGCGCGGCTCTTCGGCGCGGCACACGCCATCCGGGAGCGCATCGGCGTCGTGCGGTTCCAGATCTAGGACGCCGGCTACGAAGCTTCGGTGGCAGCGCTGCGAAATGCGATGGGCGAGGCAGACTTTGACGCCGCGTGGGCCGAGGGCACCGCCCTGTCCACTGACGAGGCGATCGCCTATGCGCAGCGTGGCCGCGGTGAACGCAAACGCCCGCCAGCGGCTGGGCATCACTCACTCCCACCGAGCGCGACGTCGTGCGCCTGGTCAGCGACGGGCTCGGCAATAACGACATCGCCACAAGGCTTTTCGTGTCACCGCGCACCGTGCAAACCCACCTCACCCACGTCTACGACAAACTCGGCCTGACCTCCCGCGTACAGCTCGTCCAAGAGGCGGCTCGCCACAACTGACTCAACGGATTTCGTCCGCTTGTGTCAGTAGCGCCCGCGCGCTCTCGACGCACGGACATATCCGGTCGTAGGCGCTGACGCCGGCCTCGGCGCGCGACCGCATCGGGACCTCCAACCCGACGACGCGATCGGGTGGCAGAGCCGCAAGCATCTCGACCAGCGGCAACTCGCCTTCACCGGGCGGCAGTCGGTGATACATGGCTTCCTCGGCGTAGTGGTGCTCCTTGGTGGACCGCAACGGGACGTCACAGAGCTGTACGTGACCGACCCGCTCTGCCGGCAGCGATCGAAGGTCGTCGGGCCCGGCGCCCGAGCGGGCCACGTGCATGGTGTCGATCAGCAGGCTGATCTCTTCCCGGCCCACATGCTCGACCGCGGCCATCGCGCTGGGAAGGTCTGCGATAGCGAGACCGGGAACGGGTTCGACGCTGGTCAAAATGCCGCGTTCGGCGGCCAAGTCGGTGAGCACGGCAAGTTCGTCGAACGTGCGGGCCTGGTCCGGCTCCAAGCTGACCGTGTTGATTCGCGGGATCCGCAATTCGGCCATGATGTCCAGATCGCCAGCATACGAACGAACGTCGACCCCCGGCGCGATCAGCAGGCCCTCCCCTAATGAGATCGACACACCGCGCTCGTCCATCGCCGCAAGAAGTTCTCCGCGCAGTCGGGCGTCATCACGCAGCGAAAACGGTTGGTAGCCAAGCGTCTTCAGTGGTGCGAATCCGACCATTCCGGTGGTGATGTAGCGACATCCCAAATCGGCGACCAGGTGCACGTATTCGACGGGGGGCATGCCGAAGACGCAGAGCATCTCGACGCCGAGGCGATCCATCGGAGTCGTTCCGCTCACCCGCCGACCATGGCGAGGCCGCCGTCCACCGGGATCAGCTGCCCGGTGATGAATCCGGCGCCCTCGCTGGCCATAAAGACCAACACCGGCCCCAGATCAGCGGCGGGATCCCCGAGCTTGCCGCCGAGCGGAATTGACAACTTCATCTGCTGATCGATGAATGCCGCGGCATCGGGACCCAGGAATTCCCGCAGCCGATCTGCACCTGGGGTTTGAACTGCTGGCGCCAGCGCATTGACGGTGACCCGGTCGGCGCCCCAGGCTTTGGCCGCCGACCGCGTCCAGGCTTGAACAGCTCCCTTGGTGGCGGAGTACACCGCCGAGATCGGGCTGCCCATCACCGCTTCGGAGGACCCGAAATTGATGATCCGTCCACCGTTGCCCCGCATCACCGCGTGTGCCGCCTGATTGGTGAGAATCGTTCCTTTGACGTTGGTTGCCAGCAGGAAGTCGATTTCGTCGCTGGTGATGTGTCCGGGCACTCCCGCCTGCCACAAGCCGGCGGCGTTCACCAGCACGTCCAGGCCGCCGAGTTCCTCCACCGCGGTGCAGAACGTCGATTCGACCGCCTCGGCGTCGCGGACATCGCACTGCAACCACACCACCGGCGCGGCGTCGCCGGCAGGATCGGTGCGATGGTACGTCGCGACCACGCGCGCGCCCGCCTCGTGCAGCACCCGCACCGCGGCGGCGCCGATACCGGTGGCGCCGCCGGTAACCAGAATGCGCCGGCCCGTCAACGATGAATGAGGTACGGTCATGGCCGCGGAGTCTATCCGTCGCTAAAGAGCCAATGTCAGGTAACGGCCCATGTATTCGATGCGGTTCGATATGCGAGCCCCAGATTTCGGGGCAGCGGCCACCGAGCTATATGAGGCCGCCGTCGAGATGTGCGCATGGGCCGAAACGCGGGGCTGCCTCGCGGCGGTGATCTGCGAGCACCACGGTTCGCCGGACGGCTATTTGCCAACGCCACTGATCCTTGGCAGCGCCATCGCCGCACGCACCAAGCAGTTGATGATGACGCTCATCGTCATCCTGCCGTTCTACGAGCCCGTTCGGCTCGCCGAAGAGATCGCCGTCCTGGACATCCTGAGCAAGGGCCGGGCCAGCTACGTGTTCGGGCTTGGTTATCGCCCGGAGGAGTTCGAGCATTTCGGGCTCGACGTGCGAGCCCGCGGGCGAATGGCCGACGAGAAGCTTGACCTGTTGCGTCGGCTGCTTGCCGGCGAGGTGGTCCAGCAGGACGGCCGCCGAACCAAGGTGACGCCTTTGCCGTTCTCGCCGCAGGGCCCGCTAATGATGTGGGGCGGTGGAACTTTGGCTGCGGCGCGACGCGCCGGCCGCTACGGCCTCGGCTATCTCGCGCAGGGTGATGTGCCCGGTTCGCAGGAGGCCTACGAAGCCGCTTGTCGTGCGCACGGTCATCAGCCCGGTATGACGCTGCTGCCAAATCGCGATACGCCGAGCGTGTGTTTCGTCGCCCCCGACGTCGATCTCGCCTGGCGGGAGATCGGACCTCACCTGCTGCACGACGCGCGCGCGTATGCCGAGTGGAACCCGGAAAATCAGACATCGGCGGGTATCGCGGAGGCCAACGATGTCGACGAGCTGCGGGCGATGTCGCGCACGCACCGCATCTTCACCGCTGACGAAGCGATCGCCCATTTGCACGGTGGTGGCATGCTCACCCTTTCGCCGTTGTGCGGTGGCATCCCGCCCGACATCGCCTGGAAGTACCTGCGTTACGTCGACGAGGCGGTGATGCCCGCGCTGCGCAGCGCGGTCGACGGATAGCTCTACGCGTCTGTGCCGCGCGGATGGGTGCTGACGAAAACGATCATGCCCACCGCCGGCAAGGTGCCGACGGCGAAAATTGCGAACTGCCATGCCCAGCCCGTCGCCTTGCTTTCCAGGTTTTCACTGTGCAGGACCTCGTCACCGACGGGTGTTCGGGCAACGCAGCCGCGGGACTTGGCCCACCAATCGTTTTGCACGAGCTGATAGCCGTTGCTATTCACCCAGGCGTGACAGTCTTGGCTGACGCCCCAGAATCCGCGGACGAGCGCTCCGCCGATGCCTGCTAGAAAAGCGACGAGCGCAATCCCCCACAGTAACTTGCGGCCGCGGCTTGCCACCTCAAAATGCCTCAGGATTCCGCTGTACTTCCAGCGGCACCGGATGGCGATACAGGCGCGAAGCGTTCTCCCAGGTGAATTTGCGGATCAGATCCGGTGGAAGATCGCCGATTTCTTCGTGGATCGTTTCCTGGGTGTGCGGCCAGGTGGAGTCGCAGTGCGGGTAATCGGCTTCCAACATGATGTTGTCGACACCGATGCGGTCGTGCTGGACGAACGACGACTTGTCCTCCACCGCGCAGAACCAGAAGTTGCGGGTGAAAACCTCTGCAGGAGTTAACGTCTCACCTAGCGATGCCCAGGTTCCGTACATTGCGTGATAGCTGAGCATGTGGTCGAGGCGATCCAGCAAGCCCGCGACCCAGCCGATTCCGCCTTCGGACAAGCAGATCTTCAGATCGGGGAACCTGCTGGGCAGCCCGGAGTACAGCCAGTCGACCGCTGCCGAAATCGCATAGGCGAAGAACAGCACCCCCTGCACATCCGGTGGCGCGTCTTCGGTGGTGGACGGCGACGAACCCGAAGATCCGATGTGAAGGTTCACCACGGTGCCGGTTTCGGCGCACGCCGCCATCATCGGGTCCCAGTGTCCGGAGTGAATACTCGGCAGCCCGAGCATCGCCGGGTTCTCGCTGAACGTGACGGCGTGAAAGCCACGCTCGGCGTTCTCGTAGATCATCTTGGCGCCGAGCTCGGGGTCCAGCAGCCAGGGCAACTGACACGGAATGATCCGGCCGGGATATGAGCCCGCCCAGACCTCGTGGTGCCAGTCGTTCCAGGCGCGCACGGAGGCCAACGCCAGATCGCGATCGTCGGTCACCTGCTGCAGCCGCTGTCCGGCGAACCCCGGCAGAAACGACGGAAAGTTAAGCGAGGCATAGATGCCGTTGAGGTCCATGTCCTTGACGCGGTCGTGGATATCCCATGCGCCGCGACGCATTTCGTCGAATCGGACCGGCTCGAACCCGTACTCAGACACCGGCCGTCCGACCACCGCGTTGAACCCGACATTGGGCAATTCCCGACCGTCGTACACCCAGGTCTGCCCGCCGTCGCCGGTTTCCACGACTTTGGGTGCCCGGTCGGCGAATCTCCGCGGCAGACGTCCGCTGAACGTGTCCGGGGGTTCGACGATGTGATCATCGACGGAGATCACCGTGTAGCGGCGTTGCGCCCGCGGCGGATCGGGCAGGAACGTAACCGAGCGATCGTCGCCGGTTTTGGCGGTGGTGAAGTTCAGGTTGGCGGCCAGCTCGTCGATCGATTTCATTTCTTCAGCCAATCCGCTCAGTTGAGCACATCGGGATCGGCTTTGATTGTCATCCGGGCCGCCCCGGCCCAATACACGTCGGCGGCCCGCTCGATCAGCGATGTCTGCATGCCTGCCATGTCGGACCAGTTCATCTTCACCGGTTCCTTTCCGGTGAGCATCACGTCGTAGGCCAGCTTGCATACCCGTTCGATCGACGCCGCGCGGTAGACGGCCTCGGGCAGGTTGCGTCCGGTTGCGATGACACCGTGGTTGGCCAGAATCGTCAGGTTGGCGCCGCCGATGCGGGCCGCGAGATCGGCTGCGCGGTCGGCGCTGTCGATCTCACCGTCGTAGCTGTCGACGAGGCAGAGGTCGTCCAGGAACAGCGAACCGGTCTGATGAACCAGCTCGGGCAGCCTGCCCAGCGCGGCGAGCACACATACGTAGTAGGGGTGATTGTGAATGACCACCCGCGCGTCATCGCGGACGCGGTGCAGCTCGGTGTGGATATGGATCGCCGGCGTGACATCCCAGCGTCCGCGGACTACCCGCGCTTCGCTGTCCACCACGCAGATATCGGATGCACTCAGTTCTTTCCACCACAATCCCCATGGGTTGACGAACATGTCGGTCTGTCCGTCGGGCTGCCAGGTGATGTGTCCGGCCATGTTCTCGGCGAAACCGATGGCGGCGAGGTGGCGAAAAGCCACGGCGAGCGCCTGCTCGTCGGACAGCTCGACTCCGATCGGCGGCACCACCGAGGGTGCCCACACCTCCAGCCCACCTCGCCGTGCGTTACGCGCGTTCATGATTGGCCTCCATTCTGGCCCGAATATCTTCGCGGAGCCGGCCTTTGGCGATCTTTGCGCCGGATGACCGGGGTAGTTCATCGACCACAATGAGTCGTTCGGGTAGCAGCTCCTTGGAAACGCCAAGTGCCAACAGGGGTTCGACGAGTTCGGGCAGATCGATAGTCGCCGAGTCAGTGAGTTCGACATAGAGGCAAACCTTTTCACCGAACACCGGGTCGGGCATGGCCACTGCTGCTGCTATCGCGATCGCAGGGTGCGTCATCGCCGCGTCCTCGACCTGGGCCGCGCTGATGTTCTTGCCGCCGCGCAGGATGAAGTCGGAGGTTCGGCCGGTGACGGTCAGATAGCCTTCGGCGTCGATCTCGCAGAGGTCGCCCATCCGCATCCAGCCGTCGCGGGTGAACAACTGGTCATGGTCGGTACCGCCGAGATATCCCATGCTGGTCGCCGGACCCCGGCACGCGGGCTGGCCTCGGCCGGTCGCGGTGACATCCTGATCGCCGTCGAAGAGCCGGACCGACATCTCGGGCACGATTCGCCCGCTGGTTCGGAGTCTGCGTTCCAGCGGGTCTTCGAAGGTGGTTCCGCTGAGCAGACCGGTTTCATTCGAGCCGTAGAACTGCAGAATCTTTGCGCCGGTGAGGTCCTCGAACTCGGCGGCCGGCCGGTATGGCAGTGCCTCCCCGCCGGTGAAAACGACACGCAACGAGCTCAGGTCGTAATCCCGGCAAGCCCGGTCGGCCATCAGCATCGTGAGTTGTGTACTGACACAGCAAAGTACGGTGACCTTGTCGCGGGCTATCGCCTCGCACGTCGACTGCGGAGTGAAGCGCTTCAGGATCACCGCGGTGGCACCCAGATAGATCGGGGTGGTGTGGCTGGTCCACAGCCCGAAACCGAAGGGCGTGGGGATGACCGGCAAGAAGATGTCGTCCGACGTCAGTTGCCCGTTGGCGACCGCCTTCTGGTGGAAGTAGTGCCAACGGTTCTCGGTGTGCACGACGCATTTGGGCAGCCCCGTCGTGCCGGACGTCGAGTTGATCAGGAACACGTCGTCCGGACCGAGTTGCGCCCCGACGCCGAATGTCCGGGGCTTCGCGTCGGTGTTGAGACGCGGAACGTCCGCATCATGGGTCAAGACCAGCGACGGGACCGGGAATTCGGCGGCCACGTGCGCAGCGGCATCGCTGCGCCGCTCATCGCTGATCAGCAGCATCGGTCGCGAACTACGGAGTATCGCGGCGACCTCACGGGTGCCGGCGCGCGCGCCGATGCCGACGACGACGGCGCCGCAGCGCTCGATCGCGACGAACAACACGTGGATGGCGGTGGAGTCGCCGTGCCACACCGCGACACGGTCGCCCCGTTCCACGCCAACGCCGGCCAGCTGCTGCGCCAGAGCGTCGGCTGATTGGTCGAATTCACGCCACGTGAGGGCTGTGCCGGGATTGTCGGCGTAAGCGCACCGGTCCGGTGAGTGTTCGGCGTTGAGACGCACCGCGTCGGACAACGTCGACTCGGACCACCAGCCGGCGGCGCGATACCGCGCCGATTCCTTGTCGGTAAATGCCGGCGAGCCCACGGTATCCAGCCCACCGGCGCTCATCACCCGATGATATGGCGAAGCACCCTACTTGCCAGCGGCATTACCGACTCGCACCCCCTTCGCGTCGTGAGGTGCAGAAACAGGTAGTGCGCTACTCGTGCCCCCAGGTACCTGCCGACCATACGTTCCTTTGCATAGATGACCGGTTGAACCAGTCAACGACACATCACAAAGGAGGCGACTGAAATGGTCAATTCACGAACGGCGTCGGCCACCACGGCCGATACCCCACAGGTGCCCATACCCCAATCACCCTCGCCCGCGCCGGCGGATGAAGCGGCATCGGCCGAGGTGCTGATCACCGAACAAGAGGTGCTTTTCAGCACGGCGGCCGCGGTGCCGGCGCGTCGTCAGATCCTCAGCCGGCGATTCGTCGCACTGATGAAGCGGATGTCCGCGGTTGTGGCGGAGGCATCGCGTCCACCTCGACCGAACGTCCCGAGGCGTTACGAGTTCCTCGAACGTTCCCTGATGGCACGCGAAATGGACAGACTGTGAACGCTATGACGGTCGTCGGCACCGCTGTACTTCTGCTGATGACCGCGGCGGGAATCTACGACCTGCAGCCCCGGCTCGAGCGTTGGGACTATCAGCGGCATTACGAAGACTGAAGCCTGTCCCTCGCCGCGCCGGCGGATTGCGAGGGTCGCGTTCGGGCTCGATCACCGATGATCGTCACCGGGATGCCGTTGAGCGCACCGTTGCCCGACGGCTCATCGATAAACGTCGGCGGGGAAAGCGCATTCGTGTTTGCGCCCGGTGAATTGTTCGCCACCGACATACGGGTTCCAGGCTTGCCGTGTCCCCAGCCGTGTGGCATCGACACCACGCCGGGTTTGATCGCGCTCGGTGATTTCCACGGGCACTGTGATCTCGCCGGCCGCGGATTTCACCGTGACGACATCGTCGTCGGCGACGCCGCACCGTGCCGCATCGTCGGGGTGGATCAGCAGCGTGCACCGGTCCTTGCCCTTCATCAGCGCGGGCACGTTGTGCATCCACGTGTTGTTTGACCGCAAGTGTCTGCGGCTGACCAGGACCAGCGGCTCGGCGGGGCGTTCCATGCGGGCGGCCAGCCGCGACAAGTCATCGAGTAGATATGGCGGGGCGAGCCGGATCTTCTTGTCGGGGGTGCCGAGGACGTCAGGCAGCTGCGAGACCATCGGGCCGAAATCGATTCCGTTGGGGTTGGCCTTGAGCATGTCCAAGGTGAGCCCGCCGGGGTTCTCGCCGTACCGGTCCCCGAACGGCCCGGTACGCAATGTGAGGTCCAACATCCGCTCCGGGCCGCCGTGGTCGTACAGCTTGCGCAGCGTCGCGCCGTCTAGTCCCCGGGTGAAGGCCAAGTAATCGAAATAGCCGTCTCGATTGCGCCGACGTCGACGTCCTCGGCGGTGTACCGGTGCATAGGCCGGTCAGCCGGATCAAAATCTCCCACTCGTGCGGGCGGTCGCCGGTGTCGAAAACCGGGGCCGAGTAGTTCGCGACGCTGTGGATCGCAAATTGCAGTACCAGGTCGTCGTGATGCCGCTGCTCGAGGGCCGACAGCCCAGGCAGGATCACATCGGCGTGACGCGTCGTCTCGTTGAGCCAAAGGTCGACCGAGATCATCGCGTCCAGCATCGGCAGCACCTCGTCGAGTTTGTCACCGCCGGGCGTGGACAACACCGGGTTGCCCGCGACCGTGATCAACGCCTTGAGCTGGCCGTCGCCGGCGTGGCGATCTCTTCGGCCATGCACGACACCGGCGTTTGTCCGAGAACCTCCTTTGCGCCGCGCACTCGGGTACGCCACCGGCCGAACTCGGGATGCCACCCTCCAGACCCGGCAACGGCTGCGTGGTGATCGACCAAGCTGTCGGTCGCGGAAACATCGCGCCACCGCGTTTGTCGAAATGTCCGGTCAAGATGTTGATCACGTCGACCAGCCAGCTGGCCAGGCTCCCGAATTCCTGGTTGCACAACCCGATTCGGCCGTACACCACTCATTTCTCGGTGCCGCGAGGTCACGTGCCAGCTGACGATCGATCTTCGTCGATGCCGGTGACGGCGCTTACCCGCGCTCTGCGGCATCCGTGGCGACCCGTCGCATCGTGTCGATGCCGTCGACGTGCGTACGGGGTTGATCAAGTTCTCGTCGAACAGGTGTGGGCGACGCGAGCAGCAGCGCCGCATCGGTGCCCGGAACGATCGAAGCCACTCGTCGGCGCAGCCGCCGTCAGCGTTTGCACCGTCTATCACTATCACCTTGCCGCGTTTGCCGCGTCGATCAGACCCATCACGTCGGCGCGGCCAGCAGAGAACCCTGCGACGCAGCGGGTTGGCACCCATATCACCAGCAGGTCCGTGCGTTCGATGTCTGCACCGGAAAGGTCCACCAGCCCCGTACATCAGTGCGACGACAGGTTCTTTGGCCATTAGTCGACTGTCCCTGGCGAATGGTGACCGGCATGCCGTACATCCCAGCAGCACACCCGCGTAGCGGCCAGCGAAAACGAGTGCGCCAGCGTTACCGGTGTAGGCGTGACCGCACCTATCCCGTATTCGCTAGATCACCGGCATAAGCACTCTGTGCAGCGCGAAACGCCGCGTCCCAGCTGACCTCCTGCCTACCCCATCGACCTTGATCATCGGGCGCGATGCGTCCGGGTCGTCGTGCAACGCGCCCAGCGAGGTGCCCTTCCAAGGTGTCCGCGCTCCACACCGTCGCGTTGCCGCGAATCTTCGAGACCTTGCCGCCTTCGACGTGAATCTCTAGACCGCACATCGCTCGCAGTACATCTCATACCTGCCGTCTTCCGTTCACCATCCCTCACTCTATTCCGTTTGTACGGTCGATGCTGGGCGCGTCAGGCTATCCTGACAGTATGAACGTCGCAGACGGCTGGGAGCAGGCCCGACAAGCCTGGCGACGGCTTGCGGCAGGAAGCGGACACCCACCTGACGATGACGACGGGCTTGGCCTCCTATCCGATATCGGTGTGGTGCGCCGGATGCTCGACCAAGCGGAATTAGCGGCCGTTCGAGCCGCTCGCCTGCACGGCAAGTCTTGGGCTGAGATCGCTACTTATCTGGGCGTCACACGGCAGTCTGCGTGGGAGCGATGGCGTGACCTCGACGACTCCCCCGGTAGTGGCGAGTCAGAGCGCAGTGTTCTTGCTGACGCCGCCTCGCATCTGGTGAAGATCCGCGCCCAAGAGCAGCGTCGGGCGTCGAAAGCGCTGGTGCCCAACGTTGTTGGGCTGGAATGGACCAAGGCCCGTGACGTGCTCGCCACCCAGGGACTGACGGCGATCAACGCCCAACCGGACGCCCAAACCGACCCGACAAGCGGAGGCTGGGTTGTCACCGACCAGAGCCCGGAGTCCGGCGCACGGGTCAGGGCCGGATCGGTCGTCCGATTGTGGCTGCGGGGTGACGGCGATGCCGGTGTCCGTGAGCCGCGACGCCCGCGACCCACGCCCCGATCGGCTCGCGAGATGTTGCCCGAACCGCATGACCAGGCCATCGGGTAACCGAAGGCGAGCTCAGATGATGCCCATGCCCTGGGCCACGAGCGCGAGCCCGACGAATGTCAACATGACCACCAGGACCTGCCGGCGATGTGACCGCGCCCAGTCGTGCAGGCGTCGAAGCAATGCTTCAGTCTTGGTTGGCGCGACCAGATTGCTGAGCAGAACGATCTCGACAACCGTGAGCGTCTCGACGACGAACACGATGGCGGCGCCGACCTGCGTGCCGATCGCGGCTCCCGACGGCAGGATGGTGGCGAGTCCGAAAACCACCAAAGATGGGTTGGGCGCCGCGAAGAGGCCGATCGCCAGCGCGACCCACAGGGACCCGCTTTCCCACGCGTTGTTGGCGCGGCTCAGTAGCCGCGAGATCGGGTTGGATGCATTGGAGTCCGCTACCAAGGTGGATGCGTTGGCGCCCGGTGCCGGCAGTCGCGCGCGCTGACGCGCGAAAAAGCGCACCGCCATGAGGGCGGCGACAAATAGCACGAGCGCACCCATCGCAATTTCGATGTGCCGGACCGCGGAATTGGCGGGCTTGGCAGGGTTGGCCAAGTCGTGCACAAAAGATGAAAACGCCGGTGTGAAATGCAACGTCAAAATCGGGACCAGTAATAAGACAACGCCGCCGAGCGCGCAACCGACCCAGTAGACGAGCAGGTTTTGCGCGGGCCGTGGCCTGGAAATGAGAAGAACGTTGAAGCCGAGGCGCACCGGGTCGAGTGCTATCGGAAGCGCCAGCAGCGCCAGCGAGCTCCACATGTCGGAAAACCTACCCTGCCGCCCCGCGCGTCAGAGAGCCGAGGCCTAGTCGTGAAATTGGCTATCGGACTTGCGCTTTCAACAATTGCTGATAGATACCACCGAGAAAGCCGAAGATATGACGATGGACGATGCAACGGTTGCCGGCGCACTGCTTGCCGACCGAGTGGCGGTCGTGACCGGTGGCGGTGGCGGTATCGGGGCGGCGACTGCGCGGCTATTCGCGCAACACGGCGCCCACGTGGTCATTGCTGATATCGACACCGAACTTGCTCAACAGACTGCCGACGACATCAGCAAGTCTGGCGGATCAGCCGTCGCGTTCGTCGTCGACGTCCGCGACGCCGACCAGGTCAGCGGTTTGGCAAGGTCGGTACTCGAGCGCCATGGCCAGGTGGATGTCCTGGTGAACAACGTCGGCCACTGGTTGCGTCACCCGGGCGACTTCGTCCACACCGACCCCCAACTGTGGGACGAGCTCTACCGGATCAACCTGCACCACGTCTTTCTCGTCACGTATGCCTTCCTGCCGGCCATGATCGAGCGACGCGCCGGCGCAATCGTCAACGTCTCGTCCGTCGAGGGGCTGCGCGGCTACCCCGAGGACCCGGTCTACGCCGCCTTCAAAGCCGCCGTCATCCACTTCACCCGCAGCCTCGCCGTGCAGGTAGGCCGCGACGGCGTACGCGTCAACGCGATCGGCCCCGATGTCACCGAATCACTGCAGGTGCCGTACTCGCGGTGGCTCTCCGCGGAAGAGCATCAGCAATGGCCGCATTGGGTTCCGGTCGGACGGATGGGACTGCCCGAGGACCAGGCCCGCGTAATCCTGTTCCTGGCCTCCGACCTGTCGGCGTTCGTCACCGGCCACACCATCCCGACCGACGGCGGCACCGGCGCAGCGGGTGGATGGTTTCGCTCGTCGCGCCGACCCGACCGGGAATGGACGAATCGCCCCGTCGCGCCGTGAGCGGTCAGCTCGGCTTTCGCAGCGGCAGGCCGGCAGCGCGGTAGATCGCATCAATAACCGTCATGTTCTCGATTGCGCCTTCGGGCGTGGTCTTCACCGGTTCGCCATGTAGCGCGGCCGCGGCGAAGGCATCCAGCTGGTAGGCGTAGGAGGCGCGGCGCGGAAAACGCTCGACACGTTTGCCGGCCGCTGATCGGACGGAGAGCCGATTGAACATCTGCGGCAGCACCGGATTGAGCGCACGCAGCTCGCCCTTGTCACCAACCACGTGAGCGCTGATCTCCAGCAGTCGCGACGACCACATCGAGCAACGGATCCGGCCGGTGTGCCCCTCGGCAAACCGCACCTCGGCCGTCATGGCCCGGTCAATTTGTGGTGAGCGCAATTTCGGCTGCGCTGAAACGACTTCCGGGGTTGAGCCCCCGAACGTGCGGACCATGTGGACCGCATAGCAGCCAGCGTCCATGGTCGCACCGCCGGCGAGCGAGTAGTTGTAGCGGATGTCGGAGGACCGCGGCAGCGGGAAGCACAGCGCCGCCTCGACCCGTTCGAGCTTGCCCAGTTCGCCTGAGGCGATGATCTCCTCGATACGCAGAGTCATCGGGTGGTAGCGGTAGTGGAACGCCTCCATCACGACCCGGTTCGACTGTGCGGCCAGTTCGGCGATCTCGCGGGCTTCGTCGGCGTTGGCGGTGAACGGCTTTTCGCACAGCACATGCTTACCGGCGGCCAGTGCGGCCCGAGTCCATTTGCCGTGCAGGCCGTTTGGCAGCGGGTTGTAGATGGCGTCGATATCCGGGTCGGCGAGCAGCGCGTCATAGCTGTCGTGCACGCGGGCGATGTCGTGTTTGGCCGCGAATGCCCGAGCGCGTGAGACGTCGCGCGCAGCCACGGCGGCTACCACGACGTCGTTGTTTGTTTTGGCCGGTTTGATGAGCGCCGGTGGCGCGATACGCGCTGCACCCAGTACCCCAATTTGCACGGGATCAGGCTACTTGGCGAGGCGAAATTTTGGCGGAAGATAAACGTCGAACGTTAAGCCTGGCGATCTTGAATTACATCGAATTGAACAAACCCCGTCATCTGAGTGTGCGGCGGGCCGAAATGCGTTTTCTCAGCAACCTCACTTGAATTATTAATGTCGCACGCAGGCTGTACGCCTACCGTCGCCCCATGACCGCGGTCGGTGAGCTGGTCCGGTTCCCGGCGAGTCAGTGGTCGGGGCCACCACCGTTGCGGTGCCCCCGCGGTCATCTGATGCGGCGGGAACGGATGCTGTCCGGCAGCACTGAATGCTCGTGTGGACGCCACCTGACCTGGCGATGTCACTGTGGCGCCGTGACGTATAGACCCGAACTGGGCGAGAAATGCATTCTGCCTCGCCGGCCCGCGGTGCCTGCAGGCATAACGCGACTCGCCAAGCTGGACCAACGACGGCCAAATCGTAGCGAGGATTGCAGTTCACAAGTGGCGCGAGACACCCGGGGGCGTAAACGGCATGTCAAAGTCCCGTAAAAAGCCCTCAAGGTCTCTCGCGATCAAGCCACTGGACTGGGTACATTTTTTAAGTCGGACTGTCGGGCTTTGGTCCGCCCAACCTGAGGAAGAAGGTCATGCTCACCCTTGAAGCGCGGCTCCGCGAAGAATTGCGCAACTGCTCCGTCGAGTTACGACAACTTGCGTACACGCTGCAGAACGGAATAGGCGAGCACGACCTGCTTCGATTGTCCGAGCGAATGCGGGCCACCGCCGACGATGCGGTCCGCCGCGGCGCCTGACCCGCTCGGCCTAGTTCCCTAGTTCCCTACGGTTTCGGGGGTTGGCCCTGACCGGTCAGGTATTTCGAGCAGTACTTGCCTTTCGCGATTGTAATGAACTCGGTGGCGTCGTGCGCCGTCAAGCCCGGATTGCGCGACACAAGGTTGCTCTGGATTACTGATTCCGGCGTGCCGTTGTCCATCAACGAGCACATGTCCTTGGCAGCCGCGATCGCCTTGGCCGGGTCCTGCTCGGTAAGCCCGGCGGCTTTGAGTCCGTCAATGAAGTCAGCGTCGACACCGGACGGCGGATCGTCGGCGTATGCCGGCGCGGCGATTCCGATCATGGCGGCGACACTTGTCAGGATCAGCAGACGTTTCATGCCTTCCAGTGTTCCCAAGAACGCATCCCGCATTCAACACCAGGGCGACATTCGACAAGTATTCAGACGGCGTTAACGCTGACGTTGGCCCATGCCACGCCTACCCCGGGGTGTTCCCCGCCTGTTCCTCGCGCTCGGCGTCGGCCACCGTCAACGGCAACGCCAGCTCCTCCAGCGGGCGTTGCTCGGCCGCGACACCCAGCCAGAGTTCTACGATCCCCGACACCGCCATCACCGCCGCTCCGATCAGGAACGACCAGACCACCAGGCCGCGCTCGCCCGAATTGATCAGCTGACCGAACAGCAGCGGCCCGCTGATACCACCAATCGCCGTGCCAACCGCGTAAAAGAATGCGATCGCCAACGCCCTGGTCTCCATCGGAAAGATCTCGCTGACGGTCAAGTACGCCGCGCTCGCGCCCGCCGAGGCCAAAAAGAACGTCAACGCGAGCACGACGATGAACATCCAGACACCGCCCGCCCCGGTCACGAACAGCCCCGCGAGGACGACGGCCACCACCGCGGAACCGATATACGACAAGGTGATCATCGGTTTGCGGCCGACGGTGTCGAACAGCGGTCCGAGTGCCAGCGGGCCGATGAAATTGCTAAGCGCCCAGAGGATGTAGAACAGCGGAACCTTTCCCGATGGGACGCCATAGAACCCGCTCAACAGGGTCCCGAGATTGAACGTCACGCCGTTGTAGAGGAACGCCTGCCCGATGAACAGCGCCAACCCCAGAACGGCGCGCCGCGGGTAAAGCTTGAACGCCACACTGGCGATCTCGCAGAACGAAATCGTCTCGCGCTGACGAACTTTGAGCGGGCGCCCCTGCGGCTCGGGCAGTGGCTGCCCGGTGTCCTGCTCGATTTCCGCTTCGATCGAAGCGACGACGTGCTCGGCTTCCTGATCGCGCCCGTGAATGAACAACCAGCGTGGACTTTCCGGAACGTTGCGCCGGACAATAAGGACGAAAATGCCGAAGATGGCTCCGATGCCGAAGGCGAGCCGCCACCCGATGTTGGCCGGAAAGTTCGACGTGTCAAGAAGTACCAGCGCGCCAGCCGCGCCCGCCGCCGAACCCAGCCAGTATGTCCCGTTGATCACCAGGTCCACCCGGCCGCGCACACGCGCGGGGATCAACTCGTCGATCGCCGAGTTGATCGCGGCGTATTCGCCCCCGATCCCGGAGCCGGTGAAAAAGCGTGTGATGAAGAAATACCAAGGGGCGAAAGCGAATGCGGTCGCAACCGTGGCGATCAAATACACCGCAAGGGTCAGCATGAACAGATTGCGCCGTCCGAAGCGGTCCGTCAGGTGACCGAAGAACAATGCGCCTAAGCAGGCCCCCGCGATATAGATCGCCGCTGCCACCCCGATCTGTGCGGGGTCGAGCTCGATACCGCTGCCCTTCTCGGTGAGTCGGGACGAGACGTTGCCGACCATCGTGACTTCGAGTCCGTCGAGGATCCACACCCCACCAAGGCCGACAACGACGCGCCAATGAAACCGCGCCCACGGCAGTCGATCCAGCCGTGCCGGCACCTGCGTGCTGATGGTTCCGGTCTGGACGCTGTCACTCATGCTGCTCCGTTCTGTCTCGACCCCGAGGTTTACCCGCTATCGCGTATCGCAAGCCTCAACGAAACTACTTCTTCGATCGACGAACGAACCTCCGACTACCCCGTCAGCGCATCTATGTGGTAGCGGCTGGCAGTCCACGGCGGCGTGCCAGGGGTCGGTGTCAGGCTGACCGTGACGAAGTTTTTGCCCGCAGTGAGGCGGTCCGGGACGAGGTAGGTGTCGTCGAGCCAGCGGTGTGCGTTGTTGCTGCGCGGCTCTAGCCAAATCCCGGCGGGTGTGCCATCGATGGCAACGTCGGCTGATTGGTAGCCGGTCGCTTGATCGGACGTGCGGCGCAGCAGGATGCCCTTGTTGTCCGGATCGATGAGGACATGGAACGTGATCGCAGATTTGGTGGTGTGGACGATTGCGGGAATGGGGCGGCCGTCGTCGGTGCCCTCGTATTCGCTGACGAGCAGTTGATCGGCGGCTTCGCCGTCGGAGTAGCCGTGCAGGAGTCGACTGATGGGATCGGTGGGGTTGACTTCGTCGCTGGGTGTGGCGGTGTCGTCTGGTTGTGTGTAAAGGAATGCCGTTGAGCTGTAGTCGGGTTGGACCATGTTGCGTTTACCGTGTTCGATGCCGAATCGGATCGCGGAGTGGTAGTCGATACCTTCGGCGAGCATGAGCCGATAGACGGCCACGCAATAGTCTGCGCATCCACCGGTGGCCGTGCGCCGGTCGGGTTGGCCGGTGAGCGGGTCGCTGTAGATGGCGCCGTTGTGGAAGTACCAGCCGCCCTCGTAAAGGTCCTCCGTACCGGTGCCGTACCACTGCGGCGACTCAGAACCGTCCGTGTAGACCCGTTCGGCTCCTTCGAGGAAGTAGGGCGCGTCGTCGCCGAAATCCGTTTTGATCCGCGAGCCGCGGATGGTGTGGCTGACGCCGACGAATTTTCCGTGGCCGTGTTCGTCGGCGAATATCCAGTCTTGACCGAGCGTCGTTGGTCCGGCGTGCGAACGTGCGGTGAAGTAGCCTGCGCGGCCGCTGGCCAGCGCGGGTGCCCACTGCGGGTCCGGGGTGAACGCGATGTCGCTGTCGATCCCGGTTACCGGGCCGCCCGTGGTGTTGACGAGGGTGACGATGGCGGTGTGAGCGAAAGGCATTGGCCACCAAGCTGATAACGACAACGACCCGTCGGGCTGTGGGGACGTGGCGAACATCAGCGATCGCACGTTGTCGGTGCCCAGTCCTGCGCCGAAGAATTCGCCAAGTGGCGAGTCAACCATTGTTCGGCCGTCGAACTCGATCTGCAGCCGCAACCCGGCCAGCAGTTGATCCGCCCGCGATGGGAGCTGCAGACGCAGCGCCGAGATGCTGCCTGAGCCAGTCGATTCCGCGATCGATACGCCAGTGTTAGCGGGAATCTGGTCTACGCGATGGTTATGCGTTGCTGTTCGTGCGGCCGGATTAGGGTCGACGGTGCCGGCGGCCCGGAAGGTGGCGAGCACGTCGAGTGCGGGGTCAGAGGGGGAGAAGGTCGTCACGCCGTCGGCCGTCGAAAACCGGCGATAGTCAACGTGGTAATACTCCAAATGCGATGCGACGCTGATCCGCATCGACTGGCGGTAGGGCATCGGCACCTTGATGTAGACGCCTCCCGGCGACTGCGTGGCGTTGGCTACCAGCGGCCAGACGAAGGGCGCACCGAGCGCGCCGTTGACCAGCGATTGCAAGGGTGCGTCGATCACCGGGTGGCCATCCAGCTCGATGCGGATCGTTCCCAGCGCGGTCACATTGCCGCCGTCGCGGGTGAACCAGATCGAGTCAATCTCGCCGGCACCGCGATCTTCGGCGACGACACAGCCGGCACCACCCGACGCCAGACAGCCACCGCTGCCGTTCTTGTTACCGGTGGAGATGTCGTAGTTGCCGCCGCTTCGATCGAAGCTCGACAGCTGCAGGCTCTGTGTGTGGGCGCTAAGATACGGCAACCGATCCAATCGACGGTAGGTGTCCCAGCCAATTGTCTTCTCGCCGAGTGCTCCGATAACCGGCGCGGCCGGCGCTGCGGCTGCCGCAGCAGTCGCGGCAATCCCCAGCAGCAGGAATGCGAATATCGCCGACAACGCGCGAACAGCGACCGGCATAGGCGCGACGGAATTACTCACCACGCACCAGTCCATCACTGCCGCTCCCTGCTCGGCGAGTGAAACGCGAATTACGTCGAGCTTTGAGCGTTCAACCGACACGCCGATCCGGCAACCGCCGTACCGGCCGCGGGGCTGTCAGAATTGCTCACGGCACGAAAGTGCCACCGTTAGTACAGCTTCGAGGTGTTCGCGTCCAGGACAACTGCTCGTAACCGGTTGGAGGAACGGACTCGCTATGTGGTACTCGCACACCGATACTGGTTTGAGGGCCTACATGAGAATGGTCGCCTCACGTAGTGCTAGTACGACCATCGTTTTGTGGATTCAAAGGGTCATGCTAGCCACGATGCAGGCTGAGCTGGTGTCGTGGCGAATTGCAGCGGGGCACCGAGGCACTCGCCGCTACCGTCGTTCGTGACGGCGCCCGCCTAGTGGATGTTGTAGAAGGATTCGACGTGCTCGTGCAGCTTCTTATACATCGGCGGGGCCTCGTAGGGGCCGGTGATCACCTCGATGTAGGCGGCGCCATCGGCTCGCTCGGCCGTTTTGAGTGCGTCGTCCAGCACGTCGCAGCTGCTCACTCGCGCGGTGAACCACCCCTGGCAGCCCAGGGCATGGGGTAGCTCGACATAGCTCCACGCCGCGATGTCGTTGTAACCCAGGGCCATGTCCTTGCACAGCATCCGTTCGCTGAGATAGCCAGAGTTGTTGAGCACGAAGACAATCGGGCGGAGCCCGTGGCGACCAAGCTGGCTGATCTCCTGAGCGGTCATCTGGTGCGAGCCCTCCCCGGTGATCAGGATCAGCCGCCGATCCGGGGCCCCCTTCGCTGCGCCGAAAGCCGCCGGAGTCGCCCATCCGATCGACGCCCAGAGAGTTTGGTTGTGAAACTCCGCCCCTTGAGGGAGCTGCGCCAGCGCCAAACCCAGCGACGACGTCCCGGTGTCGGTGATGATCACGTCATCGGGCCGGAAGAAGTCCGCCCACCGCGGGTAGAGGGCATCAGCGGTAATCGGGTCCTCCCCACCGCCCACGATCGGCCCCAGCGTCTCGGGTGCGATAGCCGGCCGCTGAGCACGTTTGGTGATGCGCGCCGACAGCTCGGCGAGGATGTCGCCGATCTCCACGTTGCGGTAGACCGTGGAGCCCACCGTGGTGCGGTGATGGTCGACGGTGATGACCTTGGCCGGGTCCAGCCGCACCGTGCCCCCGGCGGCGTTGCCGTCGGTCAGCCTGGCGCCGAGCATCATCACCACGTCACACGACTCGACGAAGGCGCGGACCTGCTCGCCCATCAGCCGCCCGACGTACATGCCGATGTAGTTGGGGTGATCCTCGCCCAGCACCGACTTGTCGGCGAACATCGTCGCAAACGGTAAGCCCGCGCCGTCGACGAACGCCGTCGCCGCAGCCTGTAGGCCGAGCCGTCTCAGCAGGATCCCTGGCAGCACACAGGCCTGACCAGCGTCGTTCAGTGCGGCGGCGACCGCGTCGGTGGCCGCGGCCAGCGCCTCGGGATCGCTGGTCCGCGGACTGACCGATGGCGCCTCCGCAAGGACGGGCGTGTCCGCGACGTCGCTGGGAATCGCCACGTAGACCGGCCGTCGGTGGTAGAGCGCCGCCGCGATCAGCCGCTCGGTCTCCGCCGCTGCGTTCTGCGGCGTCAGGGCCGCGCTGGCACACACAATCGGCGCGGCCATCTTGTGGAACAGGTCGAATTCGCCGTCGCCCAGCGTGTGGTGTGCCAGCGCACGGCCCTCCTGCGTCGCCGAATTCGGCGCGCCGACCAGATGAAATACCGGCAGATGCTCGGCGTAGGCACCCGCAATACCGCTCATCGCGGCCAGTTCGCCCACCCCGAAGGTGGTGCACACCGCGCCGACACCGCGCGTGCGGGCATACCCATCTGCGGCGTAGGCAGCATTGAGCTCGTTGCAGCAGCCGACCCAATTGATGGCCGGGTGCTCGACGATCGCATCATTGACCGGGAACGCGTAGTCCCCCGCAACGCCGAAGACGTTGTCAACGCCAATCTCGTTGAGCCGCTTCAAGATATATTGAATAACGGTTTCAGCCATGATGCCACCCGGATAGCAGGAGCCGAGCGTGACCAGGGTCTATGGTATCTCCGTTGTCGGCATTCGCAATCGGCGTGAATAACCTGGACGATGCATCGTCGATAGCGGACACCGCTTCGATCAGCCGAGATCCAGTCCTCGCGGATCGGATCGGTGCACGGACAACCCGCCTTTCCAGGTGGACCATGCGTGTGCCTATTGTCCGTCATTAGAATCTTTCTTCGAGCCGAGTTACATACGTTCGCAAACTTCGATCTGGAGGACTCCGATGACGTCGCCGCGCTGCTTGGGAAGCGGTACGGGTTGTGGGTAAGCCTCGGCTGCACGTCGCGTTTGTATGCAGTTTTAATCGGGCCCGATCGGTGATGGCTGCGGTGTTGTTCGCTGAGCAGCTGCGCGAGCGCGGTCTGAGCGATGTGGTGCGGGTGTCGAGTGCGGGCACCGCCGCTTCTGTGGGTGATGGCGCCGATGAGCAAGCGTTCTCGGTGCTGCGTGAGCACGGGTATCCGGTGCCGGCGGATCATCGGGCTGCGCTCGTCGGCGATGAGCACCTTGCAGCTGATTTGGTGGTCGCGTTGGGTCGCGAACATGTTCAGGTGTTGCAGGTGTGTGGCGTCGATGGCGACCGGCTTAAGTGCGTCAACGTCCGGAATCCGCTATTCGGTGCCGATTTCGAGCGCGCCTTCATAGCCATCGAGGCTGCGATGCCCGAGCTGCATGAGTGGCTAGACGAGCGCCTGATCGCACCCGGTTTCGGCCTGTTGAAAACCGCTGTGGGCTTTCGCTTTTGGACGGGGATCTCCGGGGATGTGCTGAGGTCTCCCTACAATTCGGCCATCTCGTGGCCGACGAAATCGTCCACCGCCGGATGCGCCATCCCCGAGCACGTGCCGCCGGCGCCGGGGTGCGATTGCGGCTGGTACGCCGACATCGAGGTCGAGGACCTGATCGCGCGGGCACGTGGGTTCCCGAGAGTGTCGCGAGCCGTGGCGCGACTGGGGGTGGTGGATCCGCCGTGGTCGTATCTGGTTGTCGGCAAGGTGCTCTTGTGCGACGTGCTGCCATACCGGCCACCAAAGTCGATGACGGTCAGCCCCCGTGCCGAATACCGGGCACGCTCGGGCACCATCGTCGAGCTCGGCCTCCTGGACACCGACGGGGGCCCAGAGGCCGCGGCGTTCGGCCAGGAGTTGCGGGACAGGTACGACGTGGAAGTCTTCGACATCAGCGATCGCGGCCAGCTTGGCGACTTAGCCTCAGGCACCGGCGCGTGAGCACACCATCGACGGCCACACCACCGACACCGCGGCGCGCAGCGCAGTGGACGGATGGAGCAACGCACTCGGCCTCTGAGCAAAACAGCCTCGCCTCGTGCGGGTGTACAGAGACCACTCGACCCGCCGCAGTGTATTTCAGTGTTTAGCCACACCAGTCGCGCACATCGCGGGGGTACTGATCGAGCGGTCCAGGACAGCGTTGGCCCGGCGGGTAGTTGGCGCCGGCGTTGAGCAGATCGCAGGGAATATAGACCTGCTTGCCTTTGGGGGTGTTGGTCAAGCGCTGCACCGGCGGCTGGGCATGGGCGTGGGCGGGGACGATGGTCGCCACCGCCAAGGCGCCGAGCACCGACAGAACACGGCGATAGATCATGAGCACTCCTCTTGAGTGGGGCTGTTGCAATGGCCAATCATTGGCCTCTCTAAACGAGCGAACGCATAGCGCTCAGCTCCGATCGTCGCGGCTGTTGAGGTCACAGGCCCTTCGACATAGCTGTCAACGACGCGGAGTGGCTTAAGGAACTTGAGGTACGACAGGTCTAAAAGGCCTTCAATCCGCATACTGGCGATCGTAAGTCCTGCGGGATAGTCCAAAGCCGGTCCGCCGCGAAAGGTGAACTCGCGGAGTGCGTCTGTTTTCAGGCGATTCGCTCGATCGTGGCGAGTTCTGTTCCGATGTGTTCAGGGGCGACTTCGGCGTCGTAGTGGGCCTGCATGTTGATGAACAACATGTCGCTCAGGCCAAGGGCCCCCGACCGACGCAACGCGGTGTCGGCGCTGATACCCCGTTTGCCGTGCACGATCTCGTTGATCCGCCGCGGTGGCACATCGATCATCTTTGCGATTCGATACTGCGAGATTCCCATCGGCTCAAGGAACTCCGTTAGGAGAATCTCGCCAGGGTGGGTGGGTGCAAAGTCGGCGATGGTTTGTCTCTCTAGTGGTAGTTGACTAGCTCGACGTTCCCGGCGCCGGGGCGAATTAGTTCGACCAAACTCGGTCCGGTTGACTGGCAAGACCATCATCAACCGAGCCGCTCGAACATCATCAATGTGACAACGTTGGGGCAGCGAGCGAGGGTAGGTCAATGACGACGAGCGAAGACCCGCAGTCCACAAGCGTCGACCCTGGGGCTAGCGGCCGAGACGCAACGGCCACGGGCGGGGCGCCAAAGGCCCAGCCCGAACAGCCAAAGCCATCAGGCCAGGAACGCAAACCCAAACGCCGCGGCGTGATGCAATCTCTCACCGCGCTGTGTGTTCGGTATGTCGAACGCCTGATGCCCGACCCGTATCTGTTCGCCGTCATCCTCACCCTCATCGTCGCCGCGCTGGTCGCCCTTTTGGTGAACGGCGCCTCGCTCAGCGGCATGCTCAAGTCGTGGTATGGCGGTGTGTGGGGATCGCAGAACATCTTCACGTTCGCCTTCCAGATGGTCCTGATCCTCGTGACGGGCTACACGCTCGCCGAAGCGCCGATCCTGAAGCGGGCCATCGTCTACATCGCCAGCAAGCCGAAGAACCAGGTCCAGGGAGCTCTCCTCTGCTTTGGCGTGAGCGCTCTCCTCTCCCTGCTGAACTGGGGACTCGGGCTAGTAGCCGGTGCGCTGGTCGCCCGGCAGGTCGCGAAGCGCTTTACCGAGGCGCATTTCGGCTACCTCATCGCGGCGGCGTTCATGGGCTTCATCGTTTGGACGCAGGGGCTTTCGTCGTCGATTGCACTGGCGAACACGGACAACGGCAGCCCAATCAACGTGATCCACAAACTGACTGGCATCACGGTGCCGCTGAAGCTGACGATCTTCCAGCCCTACAGCTGGCTGTCGGTGATCGTCGTGGTGGCGCTGCTCGCGCTCGCGATCTGGCGCATGGAGCCCGCGCAGAGTCTTGCGCCCGATCCCGCGGTGTTCGAAGACGAGGACCAGCCGGAGGTTAAGGCCGAGGGCAAGAAAACGTTTGCTGAATGGCTGGAAAACCTGTGGATCCTGAATGTCCTCGTGTTCGCCGCAGGCATTGCCTACTTTTGCATCAGCGGTTTCGCGCTGAATATCTCATCGATGATCATGTTGTTCACGATCACCAGTGCGTTGCTGCACCGCACGCCGATCCGGTTCATCCGGGCATTCACCGGCGCCGCGAAGGTGTCTGGTCCGCTGCTCCTGCAGTATCCGCTGTACGGCGGCCTGGTCGGCTTGCTGGGTTATCTGCCCTCGCACGCCCCCACCGGGGCCAAGCCGCTGCAGACGTTGCTGGCCCAGGCGGTCGTGAGCGGCGCGACGCAGTACACGCTGCCGTTCCTGACCTTCATCGGCTCATTGGTCATCAGCCTGTTCGTGCCGTCCGGCGGCGGGCACTGGGCCGTGCAGGGCCCGATCGCGGTCGACTCAGCGCTGGCGCTCGGTCAGCGCTCGCCGGCCTATCTCGGGTTGATCTCCATGGCGGTCGCCGTCGGCGAGGGGGTCGCGAACATGATCCAACCGTTCTGGTTGCTGCCCCTGCTTGCGATCGCGAAGCTCAATGTCCGTCAGGTGATGGGCTTTACGATCGTCGCATTCGTGATCGGGTTGTTCGTGTTGGGTGCCACCGTTCTGATCGCGCCCTACGTAATTTGACCTGGACTCTATCGACTCCGAGCTACGCATCCTTGCCGCTGTGCGCTGGTCGATCCGCGAGCACGGTGGCGAACCGTCAAGTCGCCAGGTTGACGCGCTGCTCGATGAACACGAAACGAACTGAATCCGAAGCTGACACTACAGTAGCAACACCTAAATACCCTTGGCCGCATGTTCTTCGGTTGCATGGGAAGGCTCGCCGCATCGCTAATGTTGCCAGTCGCAGTGTTCCTCGCATCGTGCGGCTTGTTTCACACCACCTCCAGACCGGCTGGGATCGGGCAAGAAGTCCTTGACGGAAACTTCGCGTTCATCGTCAGCCAAGTCGACACCTCCCCCACGTTCGGCCACACACGTGCCCAAGGTGTCTATGCGATCGTGTCGATGGCAGTCAGGAACGTCGGCACAGAGCCACAGATGTTCGAGTGGGAGGCTCAGAGGTTGAAGGACCGCACTGGGCGTGAGTATTCGGCGAGCCACATGGTCCCTCCGCTATTCGGAGACCTCGTCAATACCATCGACCCAGGTCTTCAGGTGAGCGTCAAGATGGGATTCGACGTGCCGCCCGGTACGAAACCGACCCAGATCGTGCTGCACGATTCGCTATCCTCACACGGAGCACCGGTCAATCTGACGCAGCCGACATCCCCACCTACCTCGCGGGGCTAACCGAGGCTGACCGCGCTACTCGGAGTGATCTTCGACCGTGGCACCGGGCGCATGCGTCTTTCCCGCCCACCGACGCCTCGGTGTAATTCGCTTCGACGATGCAACGCCGACCCGAGTCTCGCTAACCATCCTTGACGAGATTCGCGAGGAAAGCGGGTAACCGGCCAGCGCCAAAGTCGTAAAGCCGCGCCCATTGCGGCTCGATCGAGATGCGCACCATCTGCTTATACGTCGACCGCACGTTGCGTTCGAACTCGGCAAGTTGGGGTTCGTCCATTGACCTCCTCGCCGCCGCGAGGTACTCATCGGTGACGCCATCGACGGTTTCCAGTGTGGCGAGGCCACGCATTAAGAGCGCCTTTGCCTCCTCTGGGGTGGTGCCGGTGTCGATCGCCAGTGCGACTTCCGGGCGGGACGAAAGCGCGCGGGCTTTCGGGGAGGTCGGTGCCGTGGAGACAACGATGCGTTCGCCGGTCCAGTAGAACCCGACGGGGATGACCCGCGGGAAGCCATCGTGTCCGTTGTAGGCGAGCCGGGCCAGAGAGCCGGAGAGCAGCTTCTGGGCGCCGGGGTCGCCAAGCTCCCGAGCCAACTCCTGCTTGTCCATCACGCTCGTATTCTTACCCGGTCCGGCGGAGCTGAACACCGCCAGATCCGATGTTGATTGCAGCCGGCAGGCTCGGCTAATGACTGCGCGGGTTGCCGTACATACCCGTGGCGGGTACCCGATTCGGGATGACCGAGGGCCGCCAATATGCGTCCTTAACTGCGAGAACTCTCGTCGGGCTGACAGGATTTGAACCTGCGACCACTTGACCCCCAGTTATCGGAACCACGTTCGCACGCGTGTGCGGGCGTCCGGTTCTCGCAGGCCACAACGGTTTTCGTACAGCGGCGGACGGCGGCGGACGGCCACGGACACGGCCCGGATCGGGTCTGGTTGGTGTCAGAACTGGTGTCAGCGGACGCGGACAGCGCGGCGGTCTGCGTGGGAACGGTCGGCAGCATGTGGATCGCGTGATGGCTTCGCCAACCCTTGACACGACCGCTCGTCAGCACAGGATCGCCGGTATGAGGAAAGCAGACCCCAAAGGGTTGGATGGCCTCTGCAAGAATCGGGGCATGTCGCACACGTCGCTGCTGCCGCGCGAGATGTTGTATTCGGAGGCGGAGGCCGCCCTCGTGGGTAGCCGGCGCGTTACCTGCGGAGGCGAGTAATGGGCGACTCCGGGATAGCGAGTCTTTGGCTACGTCTGGCCCTGGTCCTCATCGTGGCGATGTTGGTCGGGGTCGGGAGCGTGTTGCTGGCGAATCGCACCCTCCCCAAACCGGTTGCCGAAGGCCACAATTCGACGCTGTCGCCGTTCCTGACCTGCGTGGCGCTCGTGTACGGCCCTCTCCTCGGATTCACCGTCGTCATCGCCTGGGGGCACTTCTCCTCCGCTGAGGCTAACGTCGCGCACGAGGCATCCACTCTTACAACGATGTACCGGCAGACCGTCGGCATGCCTGTTCCAGAGCAAACACAGATGCGGGAACTGCTTCGGAAATACGCGAAGACGGTCGAAGGCCCCGAAGGGAACCAGCAGGACGTTGGTAGTACTTCCGACACGGCACAAGCCGCGCTCACCGAAATGTACAAGGTCCTCGCGCGTGAGCAATCCAGTGTGGCATCGAACGCGACGAGTCTGGGGTTTCTCGGCCAGCTGACCGTACTGGCGTCCGACAGGAATCAGCGAATGCTGGACGCCCAACCGCGAAGACCAGGGTTGCTGTGGGCCGGTCTCCTCTCGGGCGGTGTCGTACTGGTGGCGCTCAGCGGTTTCATGCGCCTGGAGAGCACACGTGGTCACCTAATGCTTTCAAGCGCGATCGCCCTTCTACTCGGCCTGCTGCTGTTCATCGTCTTCTGGCTCGACCATCCCTTCGAGAACCCGCTGGGCATTACTTACGCACCGTTTCAGCAATCCCTGGGGGCTTTCGACGCAATCGACCGCGCCACATGATCAGGTCTCGGTAGCCCCGCCGATCTCCCAGTTTCACGAGGCATCGGCCGGGCCGATCCGCCGAAGAGAGGTTGGTGTTGACCGTTGAGCGGCTCGCCGCCGGTGCCGTGAGCGTGGGATCGCGCAACCACCCTCGGTAACCGACACGACGCCACTGCTCTCGGCCTCGGCGTACCACCGCCTGCCCGTCCGCTCGATCTGAGCCCGCGCGTCGGCCATCAGGCCGTGGCCTTCGGACCCGTCCCCGAAGTCCGCCCGGTAGATGTCGAGGAGCTAGACGGAGCGCCCGTTGGCGTCCAGGAACCGCGCTTCCTCGGCGACTTGAGGGACGTCCCAGCCGGGCGACTCCTGGGTGACCGTCGCTATCCCCACGAACTCGAATGGTGGGACCGCCTCATAGCCGGGGTTGCCGTCCAGCACCGCCAGTCCTTTCTGCACCAGCGCACCGGCGAATCCCGGACACCTCGGTAGACCCGCCGCGCAGGGGATAATAGCGCCCGCCGCCGACATGGTGTCACTCGTCGTCATCGGCCTAGTCCGGTGTGTCAGAGGGGGGTGATAGATAGGAGCCCTGAACCAGCGCGTCCGGGGTGCGAGCCCCGGCAGGGCGCGAGAACGGCAACGGGCCGTCCAGCAAGGAGCAAGACCATGGAGGACGAATGGGACTGGGACCGCGACGAGATCCTGGACCTGGACATCACCGGCGACCCGCAGCTCGACCAGTTCGGCTACCAGAGCCCACGGCGGGACTTCACGCCACCGCCGAGCCGGAGCTTTGACTACCTGGCGCAGTACCGGCGCGACCAAGCCAAGCGTGAGCGCAGGCGGCGCGCGGCGGTCGAGCAGAACCTGGCCGAGATGCGGCGGCGCAACGCCGAGCGGCGCGGCCAGCCAAGCCATCAGATCGTCGAATGGCTCCCGGAGATGCAGTACCAGCCGGGGATGGGACCACAGCAGCCCGGCGAGGGGGTCACACCAGGTCGACCAGACCTCGCGCCGCATGTGGCGCAGGCGGTCGCGCAAGGAATGCCGGGACGAGACCTGGGGTGGTGGCGCGTCGACGTCGATGCCTACGGTCGCGCGACCTGGACGCGGGTCGAGCAGCCGGGACCGGACGGCCCGCGGATGACGGTCGAGCAGGTGCGGACCCAAGGGTCCGCACCAGTCGAGCTACACCAGCCCAGCGACGGGACTCAGGTCTGGTGACCAGATGGGGTGGCCGGTGCAACTGGCGGCTGCTGTTCCTGCTGCTGGCCTACGGGTACGGCTTCTGGCTGCTGTTTGCGCTGGCGATGTCCGGTCGCCGATGACCAGTGATTACGCCGATGACCAGTGATTACAAGGAGATAAAGGAGCACACGATGAAGAAGAGAATCACCGCGCTGACGACGGGCGCCCTGGCAGTGATCATGCTGGCGCCCACGGCACACGCCGACCCCGACGACGACGCGCCCAGCATCACGCAGGAGATCTGCGGCGCGTTCGACATGGGTGTGCCGCCCGGCGACATCCCCGGGCGGCTGGGCCAAAACGACGGCCGGTGGAATTACTGGAGGGCTCAGCAGCGCACCAGCCAGACGATCCTCCAGGGCGACTGCGATAACTGAGGTCACTGTGTGGTGCTCGGCCCGAGGACGCCGCCACTACTGCCTGCATCTACGGCATCTGGACCGCACAGCCGGGCAAGCAGTAGGGGCAGCCATGGCTGAGCTGGGGGACCTGTGATGGCTGAGCTCATCGGGTCCGGAGTGTTCGTGGGCGCCCTCATCCTTGCCATCGTCTACTAACCCATGAGCGCGCTCATTGGGTCAGCTGTCATCGCTGTGGCCACCCTGGTGTTCGTCATCTACGTCTGCCTGGGCCCTGGGAAGGCCTTCGGCGAGGACAGTCACGGCTGGTGCCTGACGATGCGGCCGCTGGCGCCACAGCCATGGACGCCGCCGCAGAAGGAGGAGGAGTCGTGATCCTCGGGTTGCTCGGAGCGCTACTAGGCGCACGGCTCGGCGAGCGTATAGGCCGCAGGCTCGGCGCATCTGTACAAGAGGCCGTGGAGCAGGAGGTCGCGTGCCAGCTCGCCGAGCGGGAGCGCCAGGAGAGGGAGGCGGGGCGGTGATGGCCTACGTCAGCCGCGAAGTGGAGGTACGCGGTTTCCCCCTGCAGGCGCAGGCGGCGGTGCAAGCCTGGAAGAGCCACCTGGAGAAGGGTGGCACCGTGCAGTCCTGGCTGGAACACACTGCCGCCTATCCGCCCATACTGCCTCCGCCGTAAGGGATTTGAGATAGCGCCGTCCAAAAGGAGGACAAATATGGACGAGGACTGGGACCCCGACGAGGTTCAGACCTATTCCGATGTCTTGCGACACCACACCGTCGGGCTGACAGGATTTGAACCTGCGACCACTTGACCCCCAGTAAATCGCGGTAGCGCGTTTCCGCAGGTCGCGGGCAATAGGTGGCGGATTTGCGGGCGCGCGTTGCGTGCACAGACGCGTAGGTCGTTCACCTCCGCGCGCAACGTGTGGTCCCCAGCTGGTCCCCAAACGGGGCAGTCCTTGTCGACGGATTTACAGTCCATCCCTCGTGTTTGCGGCTGATCGCAGCTAACCCGGCATTGGCGCTGGTAGAGAACTTGGGCTAGCCCAGATTTATATTGTGTCACAATGTTTCTCACCTCTGAACGGCGATCTAGCGCGACTATCGGTTGAGCTGCGGAGGTTTGCGGTGAGGTTGCGCAAACCCTTAGCTGCTGGGATGACGCTGGGATCAGTTTTCGGCCACGGCTAACTTAGCTCGCGAGCGACTGACTGACCGTGGGCAGTCAAGGGCGTGGCGCGTAGGGCGGATCACGAACCCCTGCCTCGGCCGATTCGCTCAAAGATCCCTATCGATACGTGAGCAATTCACCGGCGCCTGCGCAAGTGAACAAAGACACCGAACGCCCCAGGTCATCATCGATCACCGCAGGAAATCGACGATGTTCCTCACCCGCGTCTTCCTGGAGAAAATGACCGGCGCCCCGCACCACTGGATGGTCGAGGCCCTGCGCTCCCCGCATCTCCTGCTCGAAGATCGCCGCCATCGGACCAGTGACCGGTCAGCCCGCCGCCGTTGGACGCCATCAGCTCCGCCCGCGCGGCGCGACGGTAGGCGGCGGGCCCGGTCCCGAACCAGCGCTTGCACGTTCTGGTGAGCACGCTTTGTTCGGTGTAACCAAGTTCGCGGGTTAGGTGTGATAAGTCGATGTCGGTGTCGCGCAGATAGTACTCGGCGGTTTCACGCCGAATGCCGTCGATCAGCGCGAAAAACGTTGTCCCCTCATCGGCCAGCCGCCGCTGCAGCGTCTTGGGGTGCATGCTGAACTGCGCGGCGATCACCTCGCGGCTAGCCGCCCCGGTGGGCAGCAGCTGTCGCGCGATGGTGCGCACTGACTGGCTCATCTGCGGCCCACGTCGACCGATCAAGCTGGTGAGGTACTCGACGATGGCGCGGTGTGCCAGCTCGTCGTGGCTCAGCGATCGGCTCAGGTCGGCGGTTCGGATGGTGAAGCCGGCGCGCGGCTCGGCGAAAAGGGCTCGACAGCCGAAGTACTCGCGATACTGATCGGCCGGGGTGACCGGCTCATGAGTCAAGTGCGTCGAGATCGGGCAGTACTGCGCGCCAAGCAGCAGCCGAAACACCTTCAGCGTGACCCCCAGGGAAAGCTCGATGCTTTGAGCGTGCGGGGGCAATTGCTCGAGCAGAATGCGGAATTCGAAAAACGACCGATCAGGTCGCTCGCTCAGCGGCGCGACGCGAGCCGAGAGGGCCGGGCTGTACGCAGCCATGAAGTTCGCGAAAATTCCCAACGCGTCGGCCACGGTGGCCGCCGTACGGGCCGCCACACCCACCGGACCGAGAATTTCGATGCCCTGCCGCTGGGCGAGCCGCCGGCCGAAATCCGCTGTGCCAGTCACTTCGGCGGCCGACTCCACCGCCGTAATCACGCCCCGCAGCGAGACGAACACGTGGTAGAGGGCGATGTCCTGTGCGCGGATCCCGGCCCTCCGCAGCAACGGTGCGGGATCAGCGCCCAGTTCGGTTACCAGGTCCGGATAGTTCGACAGCGCCGTCCCGCGTACCA
>CAWAGK010000009.1:0-236146 GCA_963781685.1 uncultured Actinomycetota bacterium | reverse complement strand
AGTGACCAGCACCCCCGAATAGGGTTCGAGGCCATCCTCCCTGCTCAACGACATCCAGCGGTGGACCAACGCGCCGACTTTTTCAGGTCTTAGTAACTAGGAGTTTCGTTGTAGACCTAGCAACTTTGCACCCGAGGGCCTGAGGGGCCGGTCAGCCCCTCAATGGCGTCCATTTCGGTGCCCTGATAGGGCCGTCCATCGGGTTGTAGCAGGTCGTGAAACCAGACTTTCGGGGCCGTTGTGTACGGATGATCCCATGAGTCCCAGGGGAAGTAGGTCTGGGTCTTGCCGGCGACCAAACCCCAATTGAGTGCACCAATGTTGTACCGCTTGGCGATTGGCAGGATCCCCTCAACAGTGTTGCCCAGAGTCCGGGCCAGGTACTCGGTGCACAGGATCGGGCGCCCTAGTGGGGAAAGCTCAGTGATCCGGGACTCAAAGGCGGCTGGTTCGTCATAGCAGTGGAATGTGATCACGTCGGCGTTGTCCAGTTGAATGCCACTGATTACGCTGTGGCGCCCGGGATCTGCCCGGTCCCCATCCCACACGGCACTGGTCAATGGTTGAGCAGGATCAACTGACCGCGCCCACCGGAACACCCGGGGAAGCAGGTCCGCGACCCGCTCCTGCTTGTCGTTCCTCTCGACCTCGCGATACACGCGCGCGGGATTGTCGGGTTCATTCCACAGATCCCAACCCAAAACGCGATCATCATTGCGGAATTGACTCAACACTCCCGTGACATAGTCATAGAGAACGCGCATGTACCGGCGGTCATCGAGATGTTCAGCGCCCGGGCTTTGCACCCAACCGGAGTTGTGCACCCCAGGCCTTGGCGCGCGCTGCGGACCCGGTTTGGGGAACGGATCCCAACAGGAGTCAAACAAGACAAACAGTGGTTTGATGCGATGGCGCGCCGCGATGGCGACAAACTGCGCCAGACGTCCTCGGAAGCCGCGGTGATCCTGGGCCCAGAGCTGATCATGGAGAAAGACCCGCACAGTGTTGAGCCCCTGCAACCGGGCCCAGCCGAGCTCGGTATCGATGCGCCGGGGGTCGTAGGTGTAGGCCTGAAACATCTCGAGCTGATTGATGGCGTTTGAGGTGATGTAGTTCGCGCCGACGAGCCAACCTTGCGCTTGATACCAGCGGTTGGCACGGTCGGGTGACCACCGGCTTGGCTGTGCCGCCGAGGCGCGCGGTGCGTGGGCAAACGCAGTGTCCGCTGCCAGCAGCAGCGGTAGCTTCAGGACCGTTCGACGGCGCACAACGGGACCGATGACGAGCAGTTCGCGGCTGCGCCTGCCGCCGCGATACCGGCGGCTCCTACTGCGGTCGTGTTGATCGTCAGATTCGAGAGCGTCACGTCAAAAACTCCTCTCATTCCGTTCTTTGATCGGGCCTGTTAGTTACCTGACCCGGCCACCGCGTTGAGCGCGGATGTAACCCGAATTCCGTTGCTTTCAAGGTATTTCGGAGACAGCGCGGCTGACCACGTCAGCGAGCGTATCGAGGCTTGCGATCAGGGCACCGCGCGGGTCCACGGGAACCGCAAAGCACCGATCAAAGGAGGGATGACACCTTGGGCTGGTATTGCCGAATCGACCCAGGCCAGAGACCATCACGACGTCGTGGTGGTGGATCAGCGACGGTCGTGTGGTGTTCCGCGAGGGGGTCGAAAACGATACCGCCGGCACGCGCACAACCTAGGGTGACGACGGATGAAAAGACGGATGAAAGGCGCTAGCGGGACGGCTGGCGATACCGGCGATAGCCGCGTGGCGGTGAATGTGCGGGTGCGTGTATATCCGGGGACGGACGGCGAGGTCGGGGGGACTGTGGTCGAGGATTTCGGCGATCTGGCGGGGCACGCAGTGGATATCGGTGAGAACCATATAGTTGGCCCCGCGCGGAGATGGGCGGTGGCGCTCGACGCGGGCGGTCTGGTTTTCGTCGACAGCGACCAGTTGGTCGCCGAGTAGTTTTAGCTGTCGCGGTTTACCCACCGTCGGGCGACCATCTTTTCCAGTTGCGGCGGCGCTATCGGACAATAGGGTGCCAGCCAGCGTGCAGAACCCCAGATTGCACTTTAGTCAACGCTCCGGCTGCTCGATCTCGTCAAGCTGTCTGTCGAGGTCCGTTAATTCGATTGCCAGACGCCGCAATTGGCGTCCGGAGGCGAAAGCATGACGGCAGGCAGCAGGCAAGGCAGCTTCATCGTCCGACGAACTGCTAACACGTCGGCAACCGGTGTGATGTAGGGCTGCTGTGGCCTACCGGTGTGTGGTGGGCCGACGTGACGCTGGTCGTGGATTGGGCCGGGTGGTCAGAGCATCGATCGCATAACGGGAATGATTGGCTCCACGGAGCGGTAGAACAAAGACATGAAACTCAACGACGCCGCCCGCGAGCTCATCGGATCCGGCACCGACGCAACGCTGGTCACGCTCAACCCCGACGGCAGCCCTCAGGTGACCGTCGTGTGGATGGCCCTGGAATCCACGCCCGACGGCGATGAGCTCGTCTCCGCACACCTTGCCGAACACAAGAAGGTACGCAATGTCCGCAACGATCCCCGCGTCGCCGTCACGGTCCTGGCCGCCCGCAAGCCCGGGCAGCAGACGCCCTACCTGGCGATCACCGGCACAGCGCGGATCGTGGAAGGCGGTGCTCCCGAGCTACTCAAAAAACTCGCCAAGGTGATGCTGGGCTCCGACGAACACTTCCCGCCGCCGAATGCGCCGGAGGGGCTGCTCACCCGCGTCCGCATCGAGAAAGTGGGCGGCCTAGGCCCCTGGACGTCCTGACGCCCATGCGGCTGTAACACTGCCGACGATCATCGCGACGTGGCCGTCCGCGAGGTCGCCTGGCAGGCTGTTCCTCCCCGTACAGTTGATCTGCTTCACGAGATGCCGTCGCCAAGCTCCGACTGGACGGCACGCCAACCCCACGCTCGTGGGTGGCTCGGATGACGAAGCGGCCGACACCAACCGGTGCCGGGCAAGAGCGCCTCCCTTTACGGGGGCTTGATCATTCGGGAGTTCTGCAATGCCTCGGAATCGTTTCTGCGGGTCGTATGGGCCCGGCCACCTTCTGCACTCGATCCAGGGAAAGAAATCGCACGAGGACGGGCAGCCGATCATCAAAGTGAAGGTGGTTGCCGTTCATGACGACGGATTTGTCGAAGTCGAAGGTCACGAACTGAAACTGAGGCTGTGGTATCACGACCCGGTCATCACATCCCTTAAGCCAACCTGCCTGGGCAGGACACCGACATAATTTGACGAGATTGTTCAGCCCTTCGCCGCCCGCTGCGGGGCGGGGACGACCACCACGGGGCACCGCGAGTGGGACACGACATGGTGGCTGACGGAGCCGAGTATCGCCCCAACGAATCCGCCGTGTCCGTGAGAGCCGACCACCAGTGTGTCGCATCCAGTAACGCTCTCGAGCAGCACCTGGGCGGCGTGTCCTTCCACCGTCTCCTGCGTGATTCGGACCGGATCCGTCGCGCTCTCCGGGTCGGATTCTGTGGCCTTGCTGACGGCGGCGTCCAGCAGCTTTTCCACCGAAGCAACTGCGTCAGCGAACTCGTGTGGAGGCCCGCCGTCGTCCGGCACATAGCCCAACGGGAACATGCTGCCCAGCCCGGGGTCGACCCAATTTGGACGGTACTGCCATGCAAGGACCGCGTGGACGGGGATCTTGCGGGCCCGTGCCTCCTCGAGCGCCCACAGTAGGGCGTTCAACGATCCCTGCGACGTGTCGACACCGACCACGATCCGCCCGCTCTGCTGCGGTCGATCGGCAGAGGCGAGCGGCTCCGAGGAGAATCGTCCAGTCGTGGCCATAGCGTCATTATGCGTGCGGCCGCCTACGGCGTCGGAGCAGATGGTGCCGAGCCGATACCAACAACCCTGGGAGGGTTCCACATTCAACCCTCGCCAGGGGTCCGTTTCAGCCGCCGTTGACACGCGCTCAGTTGGCGTGCCGATATTCCTGCTGTCGGGCATCCTGCCGGTGGGAGGACTGTCAGCTTGGCCGGTTAGGCAGCGAATGGATCGCCGAAATAGGGATTCCTGTCCGAGGCAACCGTGCAGATGGTCACGGTCCGCCATCTTGGCGTGTTCTTGCGGCGCTCGTGGGTGCCGGTGCCTTGCGATGCCAGTCTGTGGCGGACTCATACGCCTGGCCCACCCGCAGCACCAGCGCGTCCGCGTGCCGGGGCCCCACGATTTGCAGCCCGATCGGCAGACCTGCCGAGGTCGACCCGCAGGGCACGCTCAGCGCCGGCTGCTGGGTCAGGTTGAACGGATAGGTGTAGGGCGTCCAGCTGGTCCAGTCCGGCGACGTCCAGCCGTCGGGCACGTCCTGCCCGGCGGCGAACGCGGGCAGCGGCAGGGTCGGGGTGACCAGCACTTCGTAGGTCTGGTGGAACTGTCCCATCAGCTGACCCAGCCGCATCCGCACGGCGACCGCGTCGAGATAATCCGACGCCGAATACGTCGAACCCACCGCCGCGGTGCGGCGCAGACCGGGATCGACCCGGTCGTCGACGGTGTCCCCGTACGGCTCCAGCGCCTTGGCCTCGCCGGAGAACCACAGCACATGGAAGGCCTGCACCGGGTCGGCGAAGCCGGGATCGACCTCGTCGACCCGCGCCCCGACGTCGGCGAGAACGCTCACCGCAGCACGCACCGCGGCGTCCACCTCCGGGTCGTTTCGGACAAAGCCGAGGGTGGGAGAGAACGCGACCCGCAGCCCGGAGACACCGTCGTGCAGTCCCGCCAGGAAGGACGCGGTCGGTCTCGGCTGCGCCGACCAGTCGCGGGCGTCGAAGCCCTTGATCACGTCCAGCAGGGCCGCGGCGTCCTGCACGGTCCTGGTCATCGGGCCGATGTGCGACAGCGTTCCGAACGGGCTCGGTGGGTACATCGGTACCAGCCCATAGGTCGGCTTGAGCGCGACGGTGCCGGTGAAGCCCGCGGGAATCCGCACCGAACCGCCACCGTCGGTGCCGACCGACCACACCCCCATGCCGAGGCACACCGCCGCCGCGCTGCCGCCGCTCGACCCGCCGGCAGTGGTGGCCGGATTCCAGGGATTGCCGGTCACCCCGTAACGGGGTGAGTCGGTCACGCCCTTCCAGGAGTATTCCGGAGTGGTGGTCTTGCCCAGCAGGACCGCACCCGTTTCCCGCAGCCGCGCGACACTGGGCGCGTCCTCGTCCCAAGGACCGGCCTCGTCGATGAGCCAGCTGCCGCGCAATGTCGGCCAGCCCCGGGTCCACAGGGCGTCCTTGATCGACGTCGGCACCCCGTCAGCGGGCCCCAGCGGCCGTGCCGCGTGCCACCTCGCCTCCGACGCCTTGGCGGCGGCCATCGCACCGTCGGCGTCCACCAGCACGAACGCGTTCACCATGGGGTCGTAGCGGTCGATGGCCGCCAGCGCGGCGCGGGTGGCCTCCACAGGAGAGATCGTCTTTCGCCGGTAGCCCTCGACCAACTCGACCGCCCGCGGGATCATCGCGCCGCGCCAGGCATCTGCCATGACCCGACGTGGACCTGCGCCACGCCTAACGCATCCTGAGCAGTCGCCGCCCGCACCTTCGTCACCCATTCAGTATCGAAGGCAGAACGAATCCGGCCATCACCGTTGTCTCTAGCTCCCCTGTCAAGCGACGGCCGATAGTGATTGGTTTTGGTCGGTGAGCATGGCGCGGTAGACGACGTCGGAGAGTCGGCGTTTGAGGACTCTTAGTGCCTCCATCCCGCCGTCGCCGTCGAGTTTGCGTCGCTGCAGGAGTTCACGGGCGGGTGAGCCGGGAGCCGTTGCCTGGCTAACCGATCTACTAAGCGTCCTCGAGCCGGAAGCCGACCTTTAGCGTCACCTGGAAGTGTGCGACGGGCCCGTCCTCCAGGTGGCCGCGGACGGACTGCACCTCGAACCAGTCGAGTCCGCGTGTCGTCTCTGCCGCTCGGGCCAGCCCGTTGCGGATAGCCGCGTCGATGCCATCGGGTGATGTACCGACTATTTCGATCACCCGGTAGGTGTGGTTGGTCATGGCGTCCCTTTCTGCGATCGGGCGGGTGAAGGATAGTCCAGGGACGCTGTGCGACGACGCATTTTTCTCGGTGGGTGCTCCCGGAACGGCCGGTTTCGTCAAACGGCCAGTGCCACCAAGGACAAATCAGCGGCCGCCGACCACGCGCGACTCACCCCCACCATGGCGCTTCCCAGGTGTGGTGACATTGTTGAGTGATGAGTACTCCGGATGGCGCTATGGAAGGGTCGGCAGGCGAATACAGCGTGGATGAGGACGACCAACTGCAGCCAGAGGACACCCTCATCGACCGCGGTGTCGACGACGTACTCGACGAGGGATATTCGCCGCCCGAGCGGCCGTACGGTCGTGGCTCCTTGGGCTCGACGCCCGAAAGCTTGGACCAGCTGCTTGCCGAGGAAGAGCCGGATCCGGCCATGCGGCTATATGACCCGTTCGACAAGGACGAGCAGCAACGCTCCGACGAAGCCGAGCGGGAGACCGAATTTCCGCAGCGAAATGAGGTTGGACGCGCGCGAGCAGGTCGACTTGTCGCGCCGGACCAGGGGTTTGGCGAAGACGTAGACGCGGACCTGTTGGCTGATGACGTCGGCATCGACGGAGGCGCAGCCTCCGCCGAGGAGGCCGCGGTTCACATCATCGACGACGAGGAGTAGCTGGCCTGGCACGCGAATTCAGCTGAAGAACAGGTCGGGATGGGACGCACTGTTCGACCGTGTGTGTGGGCTCGCGCAGGCAGGTCCGCATCGAGTGGGACGGTTCGTCCCTGGTGCGCTGGAACCACGATCCGGCCCGAGTGGAGGCGGTGCTACGGCTGTCCGGGCACACGCCAGAGGGCCTATTCCTGGCCCATGTCATGATGCGCTCGGTGTCGATGCGGGGTCCGACCACACCCCGCGCCAGCATGACCCACGCAGACGCTGACGGCACCGGGGCCATGTGCGTTTGTCTCCTATCCGCTAAGAGGACCGCCAGCAGTCGAAACTCGTCATGCCAACGGCGTGTCACTCTCGGCACCGCACCTGGGGCAGACGTGCCGCTCGCGCCCCTTTAGAGCTTGTAGCCGATGGCGCGCAGCAGGTCGTGCCGGTCGGCCACGTCGCGATCGGTCTCCACCCCGAGGGGCGCCTGCCCGTCGACGACGCCCACAATGCCACGGCCACGCGGGGTCACCGCGACCAAGATGTCAACCGGATTGGCTGTGGCGCAGTGGATCGTGCAGACCTCGGGCACCGCCTTGACCGGGTTGAGGATGTTGACCGGGAACCCGTCGCGCAAGAAGATCACGAAGCAGTGCCCGGCGGCGATGGCCTGCGCATTGCGGGTCGCGAGCTCGACCAATTCAGGATCATTGCCGGTGCGGCGAACCAACCGTGGCCCGGAGGCCTCGCAAAAGGCCAGCCCGAACCGTAGCGACGAGCTCACCCCCACCATCGCCTCATGCAGGTCCTCGACCGTCTTGATGAAGTGCGCCTGCCCGATTACGACATTGACATCGTCCGGCTTGTCGACGGGAACCACATCCCAGGAAAGCGTCGTCGTGGTCACATGCACATGCTGCCACGGGCACGCGACAGCCACGTCCGATGCTCGGAATGCGAACAGTCCTGTTTGCGGGCGCCGCGTTCGCCCTTAGGGTTCCGCGTACGGCCCCGCACCCATCGGAGGTACCTCTGGGCGATGCGGACCTTGGGCCGCCTCGTCGATGGCAGACGCTACGTATTCGCGGAGAACGTCCTCCCAGATGCTGCGTCCGATCGACGAAGCCAACGAAAGGCTCCACGTCGGCGGCTCCGTCGATCCATCGAGCCTTTCTATAGGCGCGTCGCGACCGAGCACCATGATGTCGGCTGGGCGGTGCCCGTGTCTCCATGCCCGGAATCTGCTCCCACTTGCCGTCCGAGAGAGCACCCGCGCGGTTGCAGGGAGTCAGACCTGCTTGGCAATCGTGTGGACCTCCGCGTCGACCCCGCCGTCCACCGCCCGGTCCGGGGTGTCGTCCCAATAGCTCAGTATGACGGAGCGCTGAGCCGGAACGTCGGTGTGTATCGAGACATCTTTCACGGGATGCGCTACACGCCAGCCCCGATGATCGACTTCATCGACGGCGACGAACAGAGCGACTTCTTGCGGCAGGAAGAGGTCTGCGGCCTTGACATTGCGCGACAGGATCAACGTTCCTGGAACTAGTGGGAGGGTCACCGGGGTGAGGAGTCATGTCCGGCACCGACAAGTCCCACGCGACCCTGCAAGGTCGTCTTGCAGCTGGCGCATCACCGCTTCAATCGCAGCCGCGTAGGTGCCGCCGTTTTCTGAGCAAGTTCACCGCTGGGCTTGCAGTAGGGTGCGGATTTCTCTGGGGAGCTGATCCAGGGCCTTGTCCATCTGGGGAGGCGGGAGATGGTGCAATACGGCTGCGGTGGTCGCCGCAGCCGCCTTGCCGACGTCGTCGGGGGCGATGATCGCCTCACGGGCGAACCGCGCAGCGTAGGCCTCTGCGTCGTACATCTCGGGGACGGCGCTGGGATTCCAGCCCGCGTAGAAGATGCCCCTGATCAGGTCGGGCAGCTGAGCCGCAAAGTGGGCGCTCGCCTCCACGGTGAGCCGATCGCGCAGGGTGTGCAGCCACGCGCGCAGCACTCGGTAGGCGAACTCCCGATCCTCGGTGTCGAACTCCCTGGCCACGTCGTTGATCCACGTGTGCGCGGTCTGCATCGCGTGGTCAAGCGCCGAGACCTTCGTTTTGGCGGACATCACTACCTCCTTGAGACCCCGGTCTTAGTTCTACAGCCAGTCGTCATGGACTAAGCCCCTTCTTCTCCCCTTGTGCCCGGCCGCCCGCATTCGGGCTTCGAGGTCTGGCCGTACGCATTTCAGGTTCTGCCTCCCCCGTCGTCCCGAAAAGGGTCCTTTGACCCGGATCCGCGCGCCTCAGTGCACACATTCGAGGCATCGGTATGGGATCTCGCGGCCCTCGACATCCTGGTGGGCGAGGCGGGTGGGGCGTTCACCAGCCTGGACGGCACCGCCGGCCCGCACGGCGGCAGCGCCGTGGCCACCAACGGCCTACTCCACCAGCAGGTGTTGAGCCGACTGCGCGGGGCGTAACCTAGCGCCGAGAGCACGCCATGACCCCACTCGTTCCCGAAGACGACCGGTTCACCATCGCGACGAAACACTGGCATCGCCTCGACGACGGCCGGATTCAGTGCGACGTGTGTCCGCGCGCATGCAAGCTGCACAAGGGGCAGCGTGGCCTGTGCTTCGTCCGCGGTCGGATCGACGATCAGGTGAAGCTCACCAGCTACGGGCGGTCGAGCGGGTTCTGCGTCGACCCGGTGGAAAAGAAGCCGCTCAACCACTTCTTGCCGGGTTCGGCGGTGCTGTCGTTCGGCACTGCGGGGTGCAACCTCGCCTGCAAGTTTTGCCAGAACTGGGATATCTCTAAGTCTCGCGAGGTCGATACCCTGGCCAGCCGGGCCACCCCCGACGATATCGCCCGCACTGCTGACGAATTGGGTTGTCGCAGTGTGGCATTCACCTACAATGATCCGACGACCTTCTGGGAGTACGCCGCCGATGTCGCCGACGCCTGTCACTACCGTGGCATCAAAGCGATCGCGGTAACGGCCGGCTACATGTGTCCTGCGCCCCGCGCGGAGTTCTATCGGCACATCGACGCTGCCAACGTCGACCTGAAGGCGTTCACCGAGGACTTCTACCGCAAGGTCTGCGTCGGGCGTCTGCACGACGTGCTGGACACCCTGCTCTACCTGCGGCACGAGACCGACGTGTGGCTGGAGATCACCACCCTGCTCATTCCGGGACGCAACGACAGCGACGCCGAGATCGCCGCCGAATGCGCGTGGATCCGGGAGCACCTCGGCGTCGATGTGCCGGTGCACTTCACCGCATTCCATCCCGATTACAAGATGCTGGACACACCGCCGACACCGTCTGCCACGTTGACGCGCGCCCGCCGCATCGGCCTGCGCGAGGGCCTGCGGTTCGTCTACACCGGCAACGTCCACGACGCCGAGGGCGGCAGCACGCGGTGTCCCGGTTGCGGATCGGCGGTTGTGGTTCGCGACTGGTATGCGATGCGCCATTACGGTCTGACCGACGACGGCTGCTGCCGGGGGTGCGGCTATCGGTTGCCCGGTGTCTACGACGGCCCGGCCGGACACTGGGGCCGGCGACGCCTGCCCCTGGTGGCCAGCCTGTCGCGGGTGTGAACTAGCGATCCTCGGTCGCTAGAACTTCGACAGTTGTCTTGAGTTTTCAGGCTGTTTTGGGTAGTAGGCGAGCCTGGTCGATGGTTTCTGTGAGGTGAATGTCGATGGTGTGCAATGCCTTTCGTACCGGTGGTGGTGCTGGTAGCTGGTCGGCGGCGAGCAGGGCTGCCATGGCTGATGTTTCGGCGTCACTGCGCGGGATGCGCCGCTTAAGCTGTATGGACGCGTTGGGGTTTGCGAAAGAGGTTTGCCACCCAGACCACGCCCCGGGCCTGCTGATCCCGCAACTCGACGCGCGCGGATCGGTGTGGGGCTACCAATACCGTCCCGACAATCCGCGCACGAACGCCAAGGGCAAGCCGATCAAGTATGAGTCGCAGACCCGGGGCGACGGCAGGCGCATGCGAATCGCGCAGGCGCGCCAGCTATTCGACGACGATGTCGTTGCCGGACGCCGATACGGTGCCGCGTCTAAGAGGCCAAACTTTCGTCAGCATCTTGAACGTCGTTCCGAGTCCGGGGATCTTGGCGAAAATCTGTTGGGGTCCGCGGACCATCTGCCCGTTCTCGACGTCGTATGCGGATTGGTGCCACGGGCAGACGAGTCGCCCGTCCTCGATCGATCCGCCCGCCAGGTCTGCGCGCAGATGTCGACACCGCCGCGTGACCGCGAAGTAGTTGCCGTCGATGTTTCCAACGGCATACGGTCCCGCACCGGTCACCGTCCCCGGGGGCATCTCGGAAACCGGGCATACTGTGATCTGCTTTGCCATGCCAGCCTCCAGTCACCGCCGACGGTCCTTAACACGTCATTGTCCACCTACCCTCGGCCTCACGCGGGAAAACACCTAAGCCCGCCCGAGCCACAAATGCAACAGATTCATTGACTGAAGCGGGGGGCTGAGGAGGACGCCGCTGCAGCATCGTCGCAGCGACCGTAGAACGTGGGTCCAAGATCTCGGATCGACAAATTCAACCGTCCCGCCGGCAAAGTCAATGATGATTGACCATGATTGGCACCAAGAGGCCTTGTCGGACAGTTCCTTTGGTCTCGGCGTGTCCTTGGTTGACCATGTCTCTGTTATCGGCGAAACGCTTGCGCCACTGATTGACACGACGAACGCGGGGCCTGGGGACTGTTATCTGGCCACCAGTGGGGACCTCCACCTGGCCACCATTGGGGACTTTTTCATGGCCACGGACAGCGGGCTGGTGGAGTCGGAGCCCCGTTACCAATGAGGAGTCATGGCCGACACCGAGAAGACTCCCGCGATGCTGCTCGACGAGCTGGCCGTCCTGGCCCCCCATCGCCTACGACGACTACTCCGATCACCGCCAAGGATGGGAGGTCGGCTCAGGCAGCGGCATCCGGCACCCCCTCCCGCCTGCCCCGCCCAAAGGCACGCACGACACGACAATGAGGTCTTGGGGCATGGGACACCCGCCTTCGACGACGATCGCCGACGCCGCCCTCCGGCGCATACTCGGATCTGAGACCTAAAGCCGTAGGTCCACCGTCATGGGACGGTGGTCGCCTCCGGGCGAGACACAACCAACCTAGCGGCGCTCGACCAACAAACACCATGTAAACCAGGTGTGGATAAGGTCACTGCGGGCGCGAAAGAGAAGGCCTTGGCTGGCGTGCGGCGGGCAGCGCGGGACGATAACGGGTTCACAGCGGCCGCCCGAGCTCACCGCCAGCCGTCGATCAGAGTTGGTCCCGGAGTCCCTCGATAAGGCTGACCAACCTAGCGTGATGTGAGCCGGGCCAGTAGATCCGCCCGCACTCCGCGCAGCGACTGAAATCGTCGTAGTACCGGCGGGTCAACGGCTCGAGGTGGTCGATCACCTCGTCCTTGGTAACGGGGATGAGCCTGCCGTTGCACTGCACGCACCGTGTGAACGGCGCCAGCCGTCGTCGCAGGTCCAGTCGCCGTATCACCTCGAGCGTCTGCTCCTCGGGGTGGCCGGCGTGGACGAAGAGGCCATGGGTGATGGCGCGACGCTTCAGCAGGGCACGGTCTCGGGTCAGCAGGATCCGCTGCTGGCCCACGCTGATATCAGCCAGGGTCCGGTCGTCGGCATCACTCGACCACCACACGTCGAACCCGAGCACTCGAAGCAGCCGCGCCAGCCGACCGAGATTGACATCGATGACGAAGCGCGGATCACGCAAAGGCACCGGCCGCAGCCGGGTCGTCGACCCGATGTCGAGTGCCTCAAACATCGGATACACGGCGATACGGTCGCCGGCGGTCGGGCGGTGGGCAAAATCCTCCGCATCCCCGTTCACCAGGATCAGGTCGACCTCGGTATGCGGAATGCCCATCGCCTCCAGCACGTCCTTGACCGTCTGATGGGGCCGGAACGGACGGCGCACGGTCAGACCGCGCGACTCGGGTCCCAAGAAGTCGTTGAGCTCGGCGTACGCCCGGACGTTCACGTAGCCTGCCATTCCTCATGCTCTCTCCCGGGATCCCGCTCCGAGTCGAGCAGACGGCTTGACCTGAGGGGATCGTTCCATCCTCTCCCACGCCAACGTGGTCCCAAATAGGCGCCAGCATTTTCCACTCACCGCCGAAGATGAGCTGCCGTTGGCGAACGCTGCTCTCAGTAGAGTGCTCCGCACGGTGGTAGACCAGAGGCCGGAGGCTAAAGATGGCTGCCGAACAGGACGCACAGAAGGACCAGCAGACGTTAGGGCGAACATTCTTCAGCCGCACAGAAGCGCCCGTCGGCGTCTACAACGGCGAACACGCGATCATTGTCTATGATCTCAGGCCACTTCCGTTGTGGCCGAAATATTGGATACAGGCGCTGGCCAATCACTTTCACCGCCAACTTAGTCCGGCACCGAAGGTCGACATTTCGGTGGTTGACGACTGTATTCGGTTCTCAGTTTTCGTATCGACCGAGGTATCCGTAGAGGATCTGTCCAAACTTGACGATGTCGTCTACAACGCAGTCAAGAATGCCGGTCGCGCCATCGAAGATGAGCAGACAGCGCTTAACCAGAAACTCGCCCGAGTGCGCATGCGTCGCATGGATACGTGGGACGAATCATACTTCCGCTAATGAAGCTTTCGGCGGCCTCACTAGTGACGACGACGGGAGCGGAAGCGGCCGATGGGCGTGACGATCCGAACCGCGAACCTCGCTTATGGGGCTTGGTCGACACGGCGAGACTCAGGTTGGCGTCGCCTCAATCGGCCGCTCGTACCCGACGGCGAGAATGTGCCCCTCAGTTTCTATCCGAAAGCTCTTGGACCTCGGCATATCTGAGGCAGTAGCAACTCCTCTTGATCGCGGATTCCTGGAGGATTCATGAGCGCCGCAACAATCACCGCTCCCATCCGGCACGAGCCGGAACTCTCCGGGCAAACTATCGTTGTCATCGGCGGCAGGCTGCTGCTCATGGGCCGCACATGCGGCCGCCGCAGAGGCATCGGACTGGGGGTCGCGTCTACGGTCGCCGCTGCGCTCCCACCTTCTGAGCACGTCAACGAGTCAACGGTGAGGAGAAAGATTCCATGCGAACGATCAGCCTAACGGGCGCGAACGTCGCGTGCAACAGGACGCCGAGGACGCCGAGCGCGATATACCCCGGCGATACCGTCGTGAAGCAGCCATCGGCGGCACGACTGCCACAGCCGCCGTCAACGAGCGGAAACAACAGTCCCCGATAACTGTTCAGACGCGGGTTACGGGGAATCGGTTCCGTGCGGGAAGACCCAAGTTCCAGTGTGCGGTGACCAGTTCCCTGAGCATGCCCGCAGCTGCTCGGATGACGGGCCGACCTAGATCGGGACCGGCCCCTCCGCCGACGGCTGCGAGCTCGCTGACACTCGCAAGCTCTCAGCCTCAGCGCCGTCGATGGCGAACTGGTTCTTCATCTGGAAGCGATTGATGGTGTGCTGGATTAGCGAGCCAACCTTCTTATCCTCAGGGACGCCGGCCGCCTCTCCGAAACCGACCGCATCCATCAGCTTCACGGTGTCGTTGACGTTGTACTCGACGTATCCGCGGAAGTAGACCCTGACCCGTCCGGCCCTGGCTTTAGGCATCGGTCCGTTGGACTCCCACAACTGCGCTGCCTGCTTGGCGTCATCGAGCGTGGGTTCCACAGCTTCGGCCACTTGGACATCGATCGTCCCGTCGCCGCGCGAGAACGCCTTTGCTTCAAAGTGTTCTTCTACCTCATGAATGAGATAGAAGAACGCATCGCCCTTAGCCTGGTGCTGGATAGGGGCTGTCTTCGTCCACACAAGTGCGTCAGTCACGCCACCCATTAAACAGCGAATCGGGCCGCGCCCAGGAGAGATAGGCACGGCCCGATCAACTATTTCGACGTGGACTACGGCGATTCGGTTCCCGGCTGCCAGGGCACCGCGGCGGATAAACCTGCCTGGCAGCTGCGGCCCGGACGGGCCAGGCCAAACCCACTGGTGGCAATTTTCCCCGCTAAGCTGGTGTTGTCGCCGTCTAGTTTGAGGCGGTGCGTTGGTTGGAAGGTTTTCACAAATGGTCACGCTGTCGCTGACCAGATTGGCTGCCGCAGTTGCTGGTCTGGCATTGTCGTTGACCGCTGGGGCCAGCGTCGCGTCTGCAGATCCCGACCTGGGCCCGGTCATCAACACGACATGCAGTTACTCGCAGGTCGTGTCGGCGCTGAATGCCCAAACACCAGCTGCTGCCGCGCAATTGAACGGATCGCCGTCGGCACAGGCCGCGTTGCGTGGATTCCTCGACTCGTCGCCGGATCAGCGCCAGCAGATACTCCAGGAGCTGCAGGGCAAGTTCCCGCAATCTCAGCAGTACATTCCGCTGTACGCCGGATTTGCCGTGCAGGTCGCCAATACCTGCAACAACTATTGAGCGGATTGGGCGTCAGCTTCTCGCTGTCCAGCCTCGAGGCCGCAGGTAGTCGTCTGCGAGTCCGGCTGTCTTCGGAACCAGAGGCCGCAGGAGTCGCAGGTGGCCCGCACCGACCTAGCAGTGCATCTTTTTCCGGCTAACCGTTTGTCCGCCTTACGTTTTGCTTTCTTGCAGGCGTCGGAACAGAACATTTGGAGAGCGCCTCGCTCGGCGCGTGTGAATGGTTGATCGCACAACCGGCACGCCGCGACACGAAGCTTTTTCGTTCGGCTTTTAGTCTGTAAGTAGCACTCCAACGAGCAGTACTGCTTCCTGCCTTGGCGATACGAGCTCGCCTCGAATGTCTTCCCGCAGTCCAGGCCAACACAGGTACGCAGCTCGATGATCGCCGAGCTTTCCCGCCGTCGGCGAAAACAGTCGTCCGAGCAGTATTTAGTCTTGCCGCCAGCGGCGCTACGGCTGTACGACTTATTGCAAACCACGCACTGACGCAAGTCTGGTGCCTTCGGCCGTGGGTGCCGCCTTCGGGTATCGGCGCGCCTGACTGCGAGGCATGCTTTGCAGTAGGACGTCAAGCCGTCGCGGCTCTGTACGTTGCGGCAAAATTCGGTGACCGACTTCTCGTCGCCGCACTGAGCGCACCGCTTGAGAAGCACCGAAACCACGCTCGCATTATGCAGCGTGCAGGGTCTATCCGCTGGTCATTAATTTGCATTGCTGCCACTCGTCCAGCAGCTCGTCGGCGGGTCCAATCCGCGGCGCCGCGCAGCGATCAGGTGTGGATTTTCCAGCCGGCTTCGTCGGTGGTGCCGCCGGTGTCGGGATCGCACAACTTGATGTACAGATCACCCTTCACTCTGCATGCTATAGAAGACGATCCCGTGGGCCGCCTGCCCCGCGGTGACGCTGCCGGAGCGCAGTGGCGGCTTGCCGTTTTCGTCGTAGTTGCCCCACGAGCCGCCGACCCAGTGGTCATCGTTGGGATGGGTAAACGGCTGATCCCCGCCGCCGTAGCCCGCAACCACATAGATTTCGTTGTAGCTGAACGGTCTAGGGGATGTGCCCGTAATGGTCAGCTCGATCACGTCGCCGCCCCCAGGAGTGAGCCATGTGGCGCTGTTGAGGGTGACGTCAGCGGTCGCGCCGCTGGCGGCTTTCACATGCACCGGGACGCCCACCTGACCGATCGGGAACGGTGGCGGTTGGGGTGTCGGATCGGCGGAACTCCTGCTAGGAGATGAACAGCCGGCCACCATGACGGCGAGCGTCGCAGCCACTGCCGTGGCAACCACAGCGGAAGCAACCCTGGCCGCGATCAGCCAGTCTGCGATGGCAATGGAGACAATCCGCGCGACCCTCATTCGTTGGACCCATGGTGAAGCTGACATATGGCCCGCGCTGCTGCGCGGTCAATGTCGTGGCCTGAGCTGTAAACCCCGACGATCGCGTCGACCGATGGATCGGTCGTGATGTCGTATATGCATCGTCGGTCGACATTTTGCCCATATTTGGGGTTGCCGAGCAGATCGTCGATGTTCGCGTTAAGCGGCGTTGCCCCGGCGCACTGGCTCAGGTCGTTGTCTCGTCGGGACGTCACTTCGAGGTAGTAGGTTCCGCCGTTGGCGCCCTGCGCTTGGCAGATTTCTTGGCCCGGGTCGGCCTCCGCGTGCGGAATGCCCCAGACCGCGGCCGCGATTCCAGCGGTGATCAGAAGCATGACCTTCATGGGCGAAGGGTAAAACGCGCCCATTATTCGGCGCGCGCAATTACCGAAATCGCCTGTGGCCGTTGCGTGCCGACGTTGTCAAAACGAATGGCGATAGTCGCCGCAGATGCCGCGGTCGTCGCCGGCGAGCACCCCACGTCGCGGATCAGTACTGCGTGCTCAAACTTGGTGCCGGATAGTGCGCGATAGCTAACGGCAATACCCGTTAGGCGGTGGCGGAGGGTTCGTCGGGGACACCGAGTCCGAGGTGTTCGATGTGGTAGACGGCCTCATCGAGGAGCATCGCGACGTGGTTGTCGTAGAGCGCGTAGATGACGCTGCGTCCGTTGCGGGCTCCCGTCACCAACCCCATCGCGCGCAGTAGGCGCAACTGGTGGGAGACCGCGGACTGTTCCATCTCCACGGCGGCCGAGAGGTCGTTGACCGAGCACGCGCCGTGCCGCAGGCGGGTCAGGATCCGCAGCCGGCTCGGCGTCGCCAGTGCTTGCAGCGTCGCCGCAACCGATGCCGCGGAGTCGGCGTCAAGCTGCGCGGGCGGGGTGTTTTTGCCCTCGATGCCGTGACCCATGTGCAGCATCCTACCTAATGATCTTATGAAGACGTGTTCATATGTTCCTGTATGGTGGCGGTGTCCCGCCGTCTTCCCGAAAGTGAAGTTCCCGATGTCGCCTCCGGTCTTGGACCGCTCCCGCGCCGCCCTCGCCCCCGATCGTCAACCAAGAGCCCGGACACGTCCATTCGCCCTTCCTGAGGTCCGGTGGGCAACCGTGGCTACGGTCCTGTTTGTGCTCGGGTTGGCTGCCCAGTTCGGTGGCGCGCCGGCGTGGATGTGGTGGGCGCTGTATCTGGCTTGCTATGTCACCGGCGGCTGGGAACCTGCGCTGGCCGGGCTGAAAGCTTTGCGGGCAAAATCCCTCGATGTCGACCTGTTGATGATCGTGGCCGCAATCGGGGCTGCCGCGATCGGCCAGGTGCTCGACGGCGGACTGTTGATCGTCATCTTCGCCACATCCGGTGCGCTGGAAGCGTTTCTGACTCAGCGAACCGCCGACTCGGTGCGCAGCCTGCTTGATCTGGCCCCCGAGAGTGCCACCGTGATCAGCGAATCCGGACACGAGACGGTGGTCGATGCGGCCACGCTCTCAGTCGGGGACATCATCGTGGTGCGCCCCGGCGAGCGGATCGGCGGCGACGGGCAGGTCATCTCAGGGGCCAGCGACGTGGATCAGGCATCGATTACCGGTGAACCGCTACCGGTCGCCAAAAACCCCGGCGATGAGGTGTTCGCCGGCACGCTGAACGGCACCGGGGTGCTGCGGATTCGGGTCGACCGGGCCGCCGCGGACACCGTCATTGCGCGCATCGTGGCCATGGTGCAGGAGGCGTCGGCCACGAAGGCTAAAGCCCAGTTGTTCATCGAGAAGGTCGAGCAGTACTACTCGATCGGGGTGGTGGCCGCCACCTTGGCGGTGTTTTTCGTCCCCCTCGCTCTGGGTGCCGCGTTGCAGCCGGCGCTGCTGCGGGCGATGACTTTCATGATCGTCGCGTCCCCATGCGCGGTGGTGCTGGCGACCATGCCACCGCTGCTGGCCGCGATGGCCACCGCCGGACGCAACGGCGTCCTGGTCAAATCCGCGGTCGTGATGGAACAACTCGGCTCGATCACCGCCGTCGCGCTCGACAAGACGGGCACCCTGACCCAGGGCACACCCCAACTGACGGATGTAGAGACGCTCGACGAAACGCGCTACGACACCGACACCATCCTCACCTGGGCCGCGGCAGCCGAACACCCCAGCGAACACCCGCTGGCTCAGGCGATCGTGGCCGCCGCCACCGACCGTGGCCTGCGACTACCGACGGCCCAGGGTTTCGACTCGGCGCCCGGACGCGGTGTCCGTGCCACCATCGATGGTCATAGCATCGAAGTCGGCAGCCCCCGGCAGCTACTGCCCGACGCTGATACCTCGACCCCGATAATCACCGCGGTGGTCGAGTTGGAAGCCGCCGGCAAAACCGTGGTCATCGTCGTCGCCGACGGCGCCGCAGCCGGCATCCTGGCACTGGCTGACCAACTGCGCCCCGGAGCCGCTGACACCGTCGCCGAACTGACCGCACTCACCGGCACCGCACCGGTTCTGCTGACCGGCGACAATGCCCGCGCCGCAACCACCCTCGCCACGCAAATCGGAATCACCGACAGCCGCGCCGGGCTGCTGCCGCAAGACAAAGTCACCGCTGTCCACGAGCTTGAGGACGCCGGGCGGCGCGTGCTGCTCGTCGGGGACGGCGTCAACGACGCCCCCGCCTTAGCCGCCGCACACACCGGCGTCGCGATGGGCCGCGCCGGATCCGATCTGGCCCTCGAGACTGCCGACGCAGTCATCGTCCGCGACGACCTGGCCACACTTCCCGCGGTGATAGCACTATCGCGCCGCGCCCGCCGCATCGTGATCGCCAATCTGGCCATCGCGACCACGTTCATCACCGGACTCGTGCTCTGGGACCTACTGGGGCACCTACCGCTGCCACTCGGCGTGGCGGGACACGAAGGATCCACGGTCGTCGTCGGACTCAACGGCATGCGCCTTCTAGCGCAACGCGCCTGGACTACCATCCCCGCGCCGACCGCCTAGACGGCAGGAAGCCGACGACAAGCGATGGCTCGAATGGCCCATATCTGGCCCATGAGCCCCAGTACGGGTCTGGAATATGCCCTCTGAACTGCACAAACTGTGGTGCGCGGTACTGGGATTGAATCAGTCACGGCTTGCCAAACGGCTTTCCCCTAATCTGCTATCTCCGAACCTTTGTGGTCCCGTGGACGCTCGCCGAGCGGTCCGTGGCCACACCGTGGCCACAATTTCCTTTATCGGGGGTTATTTCCGTGGTTCCATGTGATGTCGCTTTCGCAGTTCAGACAGGGTGCGCGCCGCTGACCAGCACCGCTGAAAATGACTGGCGGAAAACCGACATCGTCGTGGCTGAGCGACGCAACCGGCTAAACGGGCACGGCCAGCCGTGTCGGCTGGCCGTGGCCGCGCAACGTCACCGTTTCGCCCAAAGACCAACGGGCCCGCTCGTTTTCACTGGCGGCGTTGACGACGTCCGAGGATGCCAAAAGTCGGCCGGGCTGGTCCTTGGCCAGCTCGCACAGCCGGGCGGCTTCGTTGACCGGCTCGCCGATCACCGTGTATTCGAACCGCTCTTTGGCACCGACATTCCCAGCGACGGCCTTCCCGGCCGTGACCCCGATACCGGCCGGGCAGTCGGGTACCTCGCTGTCGAGTCGACTCGCGATGGCGCGCGCGGCGGCCAGCGCGTGGTCCTCCGGCCGGTCGAGCCGGTTGGGTGCGCCGAATACTGCCAGCACCGCATCGCCCTCGAATTTGTTGACCAGTCCGCGATTGCGATCCACCTCTTCGACGATCACCGCGAAGAAGCGGTTCAGCAGCTGCACAACTTCTGCTGCGGGGCGGCTCGTCACCAACTGCGTCGATCCGACGATATCGACGAAAACCACTGCGACATAGCGTTCTTCGCCGCCGAGTTTCGGTTTCTCCCGCTCGGCCGCGGCGGCGACTTCGCGTCCGACGTGACGGCCGAACAGATCGCGCACCCGTTCGCGCTCGCGCAGGCCGTCGACCATCGAGTTGAAACCACGCTGCAACTCGCCGAGCTCTGTGCCGTCGAAGACCACCAGATCGCCTCGCAGGTCGCCCTGTTCGACACGCCGCAGCGCCGCTCGCACCGCCCGCACCGGCGTCGCGGTCAGCCACGACAGGATCCACATCAAAAGAAACCCGAAGATCAGCGTTGCGGACGAGATGATTAGCACTGCCACCGCCAGCTGGGTCTCGCTGAGATTGCCCAGCGTCAAAGCGAAGAATGCGGTAATCGCGATGCCTAGAACCGGGACGCCGGAACCCAGGAACCAGACGGTCAGTGTCCGGCCCATGATGCCGGGCGCCAACCGTCGCGGTGCCCGGCCCGCCTCAAGAGCTTGAGCGGCGACCGGGCGTAGCGCGAACTCCGTAAACAGGTACGAGGCAGTGGCCACGAGAATGCCGACGATGCTCACCGAGAAACCCACGATCGGGATGAACGTGCTATCGGCCAGCCCGTAGAGCGTGGTCAACAACGCCGCCCCGAGCCCCCACAAGACGAGCACGCCGAGCGCTAACCAGAACGGCGCCATGAACGTGCTGCGCTCGTCTGCGGAGGTGGGCTGGCGCTCCTCGATTGCCCACCGAAGCGCCGTTATCAGCCGACGGGTGATGAGGTAGGTCCCGAGCGCCAGCGCGACCGCAATGTAAGCGGGCGTGACCCCGAAGGTGATCCACAGCGGTGCGTCACTGAAGATGCTGGGCGCCGGGAAGGCAATGGTCAGCAGCAGAGTCGCGACGCCGATGCCGATGAGGTTGGTCGCGAGGATAAAGACCGTGATGATGATCTGGATGCGTACCCGGCGACGGGCCTGGCTTTCGGAGACCCGCCCGAGCAGCCAGGACCCGTATGCCGGGGTCTCTGGCAACCGAGCGCTCTGTCGGGTGACTATTTCCAGAAGCCGGCCCAGCCGTTGCGCGACCGTTCGTGTGGCCATCATCGTGGCGTCAGCCTAATTCGTCTGGTGGCTCGCGCTTAAGGTGAGTCGCGTGCGCCTCGTCATCGCCCAGTGCACGGTCGACTACCTCGGCCGACTCACCGCTCATCTGCCGTCGGCCCGCCGGCTACTGCTGGTCAAGGCGGACGGCTCGGTGAGCGTGCACGCCGACGACCGCGCCTACAAGCCGCTGAACTGGATGAGTCCGCCATGTTGGCTGACCGAAGACGCCGACGGCGCACTGCCAGTGTGGGTGGTGGAAAACAAAGCCGGCGAGCAACTGCGCATCACCATCGAGGACATCGAGCACGACTCCAGCCACGACCTAGGGGTCGATCCCGGGCTGGTCAAGGACGGCGTCGAGGCACACCTGCAAGCGTTGCTTGCCGAGCACGTGGAGCTGCTCGGTGCCGGGTATACGTTGGTGCGCCGCGAGTACATGACGGCGATCGGGCCGGTCGACCTGCTCTGCCGCGACGAAGACGGCCGCTCGGTCGCGGTGGAGATCAAACGCCGCGGCGAGATCGACGGCGTCGAGCAGCTCACCCGCTACCTCGAGTTGCTCAACCGCGACAGCGTGCTCGCGCCAGTGCGTGGGGTATTCGCCGCGCAGCAGATCAAGCCGCAGGCAAAGACCTTGGCCACTGATCGCGGAATCCGGTGTCTGACATTGGATTACGACAAGATGCGCGGGATGGATTCCGACGAGTATCGGCTGTTCTGAGGCCTAATTAGACTGGTGCGGTGCCTCGGCGCCGCACCCCACCGCGCAGGCAGCAGCCGCTCCGGCCGTTGCCTGCGCAACGCCGGGTGGAAACCGGGCCCGACGGCCACGACTACGAAGTGCGACCGGTTGCCGCCGCGCGTGCGGGCAAGACCTATCGCTGCCCGGGCTGTGATCACGAAATCCGTTCTGGCACAGCGCATGTGGTCGTGTGGTTAGCAGATGCCGGTGAGGTCGCCGTCGACGACCGGCGGCATTGGCACACGCCGTGCTGGGCCAATCGGGCAAACCGCGGGCCCACCCGAAAGTGGTCGTAAAGAGATTTAGTGGTCGGCGTCCGAGTCGGCGGCCGGTTCCACCAACTCGATCAGTACGCCACCGGCGTCCTTCGGGTGCACGAAGTTGATCCGCGAGTTCGCTGTGCCGCGTCGCGGCGCGTCGTAGAGCAGGCGGACACCCTGCTCGCGCAGCCGCTCGGTGAGGGTTTCGAGGTCACTGACCCGGTAGGCCAGCTGCTGGATGCCGGGCCCCCGCTTGTCGATGAATTTCGCGATCACCGACGACTCGTCGATGGGGGCCATCAGCTGCACCTGTGCGCTACCGACCGGGGCGCCGCGCACCGACAACATCGCCTCGCGAATGCCCTGATCGTCGTTGATTTCCTCGTGCAGCACGATCATGCCCAGGTGGTCGTGGTACCAGGCGATCGCGGCGTCGAGGTCGGGAACCGCAATACCGACATGGTCGACCGCCGTCACCAACGCGGTGGCGAGAACTAGACGGCCGTCAACTTGATCGGTGGTCATAACGTAACGGTAACCTGACGGGAAAGATTCTGCTTCGCCGATCCGCAAGATCGGCAGTTTAAGCCCCGCTCTGGAGGTAGTCATGACGACATCGGTGATCGTTGCTGGAGCACGCACCCCGGTTGGCAAGTTGATGGGTTCGCTGAAGGACTTCTCGGGCAGCGACCTGGGCGCCATCGCGATCGCCGGCGCGCTGGAGAAGGCCCATGTGCCTGCATCGGCCGTCGAGTACGTGATCATGGGCCAGGTGCTGACGGCCGGGGCCGGTCAGTTGCCTGCACGCCAGGCGGCGGTGGCGGCCGGTATCGGCTGGGACGTCCCGGCGATGACCATCAACAAGATGTGTCTGTCCGGTATCGACGCCATCGCGCTCGCTGACCAGCTCATTCGCGCCGGTGAGTTCGACGTGGTGGTGGCCGGCGGCCAGGAGTCCATGACCAAGGCGCCGCACCTGCTGATGGACAGCCGCTCGGGCTACAAGTACGGCGACGTGACGGTTTTGGACCACATGGCGTACGACGGCCTGCACGACGTGTTCACCGACCAGCCGATGGGCGCGCTGACCGAGCAGCGCAATGACGTCGACAAGTTCACCCGCCTGGAGCAGGACGAATTCGCTGCGGGCTCGCACCAGAAGGCCGCCGCGGCATGGAAGGACGGCATCTTCGCCGACGAAGTCGTGCCGGTGACCATCCCGCAGCGCAAAGGCGATCCGTTGCAGTTCAACGAGGATGAAGGCATTCGCGCGAACACCACCGCCGAATCGCTGGGCAGGCTGAAGCCGGCATTCCGTCGCGACGGCACCATCACGGCCGGATCGGCTTCGCAGATTTCCGACGGCGCGGCCGCGGTGGTCGTGATGAACAAGGACAAGGCCACCGAGCTCGGGTTGTCGTGGCTGGTCGAAATCGGCGCACACGGCGTGGTGGCCGGCCCCGATTCGACGCTGCAGTCGCAGCCCGCCAACGCGATCAAAAAAGCTCTCGGCCGCGAAGGTATCGCCGTCGACCAACTCGACGTGGTGGAGATCAACGAGGCGTTTTCCGCGGTGGCGTTGGCCTCGACGCGGGAACTGGGCGTCGATCCCGACATCGTCAACGTCAACGGCGGTGCGATCGCCATCGGGCATCCAATCGGTATGTCAGGCGCAAGGATCGCGCTGCATGCGGCTCTCGAGCTGTCGCGCCGGGGGTCCGGATACGGCGTCGCCGCGCTGTGTGGAGCCGGCGGACAGGGCGACGCGCTGATTCTGCGGGCCGGCTAGCGCGCCGAGCAGCTACTACGTGAGATTGAGCTCGCAAATGTGTTCGGTTGCCGCGACGAAATGGTTGCTGGCATCGTGAGCCCGGGCAAAACTGACGCCTGATGTGATTTTGGTCATAAGGTCGTCGCATGCCGGCCTCAACGCCGCAACCGGGTGAATCGGGCCACGAAGCGACATGCCAAACTTAACGACGTGACTCGTCCTCGACCTCCGATTGGCCCTGCGATGGCCGGCGCGGTCGACTTGTCCGCCCTCAAGCAGAGCGCGCCGTCCAGCGATGCGGGCGCGGGGGGACCGGCGAACGCCGTCGGCACCGAGATCAACGAGGCCAACTTCGAAGAAGAGGTGCTGCTGCGGTCCAACCAGGTGCCGGTGGTCGTGCTGTTGTGGTCGCCGCGCAGCGATGTTTGCCTCGAGTTGGCCGACATTCTGTCCGGCCTCGCGGCAACCGATAACGGCAAGTGGTCACTGGCGAGCGTCAACGTCGACGTGGTTCCCCGGGTGGCCCAGATATTCGGCGTCGAAGTCGTTCCGACCGTCGTGGCTTTGGCTGCGGGGCAGCCGCTTTCGAGCTTTCAGGGATTGCAGCCGGCCGAGCAGCTACGGCGGTGGGTGGACTCGGTGCTGTCGGCAACGTCGGGAAAGCTCGGCGGTGCAACGGATTCCGAGGAGCCCGAAGAGGTTGACCCGGCCCTCGCGCAGGCGCGCCAGCAGCTCCAGGACGGTGACTTCGCCGCCGCGTCCGACTCGTATCAGGCCATCCTGGACGACGATCCGAACCACGCCGAGGCCAAGGGTGCAGTACGTCAGCTCGCCTTCCTGATGCGCGCCACCGCGCAGCATCCTGACGCGGTGGCGGCCGCCGATGCCGCTCCCGATGACATCGAGGCAGCGTTCGCCGCAGCCGACGTGCAGATCCTCAACCAGGATGTGCAGGGCGCCTTCGACCGGCTGGTCGCATTGGTACGGCGGACGTCCGGTGACGAGCGGACTTCGGTGCGCACGCGGCTGATCGAGTTGTTCGAGATCTTCGACCCCGCCGACCCCGACGTCATTACCGCGCGCCGCAACCTCGCCAACGCGCTCTACTAGGCGCCTTCGGGCTCCAGCCATATTGCCGACGTGGGCGGCAACACCAGCACCGTGGAAGCCGGACGGCCATGCCACGGCTCATCGGTTGCCTCGACACCGCCGAGGTTGCCGATCCCGGTGCCGTTGTAGATGGTCGCATCGGTGTTGAGCACCTCACGCCATCGCCCCGCGCCGGGCAGGCCGAGCCGATAGCCGCTGTGCTCTGCACCGGAGAAATTGAACACGCAGGCCATCACCGAGCCGTCGCTGCCGTAGCGCAGGAAGCTCAGCACGTTGTTGGCGGAGTCGTTGGCGTCGATCCAGGAATAGCCTTCCGGCGTAGTGTCCTGGCTCCACAACGCCGAGTGGCCGCGGTAGATCGAGTTGAGGTCGTTGACCAGGCGTGAGATCCCGCCGGAGTAGCTGTTCTCGTCGAGTTGGAACCAGTCCAGGCCGCGTTCCTCGGACCATTCGGCGCGCTGCCCGAATTCCTGTCCCATGAACAGCAGCTGCTTACCCGGGTGCGCCCACTGGTAGGCCAGCAGGCTGCGTAACCCCGCGGCCTTCACGTGGTCGTTGCCCGGCATCCGCGACCACAGCGTGCCCTTGCCGTGCACCACCTCGTCGTGGCTGATCGGCAGCACGAAGTTCTCGCTGAACGCGTAGAGCATCGAGAAGGTCATCTGGTGGTGGTGGTAACTGCGGTGCACCGGATCATGGCTCATGTAGTCGAGGGTGTCGTGCATCCAGCCCATGTTCCACTTCATCGAAAATCCCAGGCCGCCAACGCTGGTCGGCCTCGACACGCCCGGCCACGACGTCGACTCCTCGGCAATGGTGACGATTCCCGGCGCCGCTTTGTGCGCGGTGGCGTTCATCTCCTGCAAGAACTGCACGGCTTCCAGGTTCTCCCGGCCACCGTAAGCGTTCGGTGTCCAGCCGCCGGCGGGGCGCGAATAGTCGAGATACAGCATCGAAGCGACTGCGTCGACGCGCAGGCCGTCGATGTGGAATTCCTCCAGCCAGTAGAGCGCATTGGCCACCAGGAAATTGCGCACCTCGGCGCGGCCGAAGTCGAACACGTACGTGCCCCAGTCGAGTTGCTCCCCGCGTTTGGGGTCGGAATGCTCGTAAAGCGCTGTGCCGTCGAAACGGCCCAACGCCCATGCGTCCTTGGGGAAGTGGGCAGGGACCCAGTCGACGATGACGCCGATTCCGGCCTGGTGCAGCGCGTCGACGAGTGCCCGGAATTCGTCCGGTGTGCCGAATCGGGAGGTCGGCGCGTAGTAGGACGTGACCTGATATCCCCAGGATCCGCCGAACGGGTGCTCTGCGACGGGCAGCATCTCGACGTGGGTAAACCCGTGCGCCACTACATAATCCGTCAGCTCGCGGGCAAGATCACGATAGGACAGGCCCAGGCGCCACGAGCCCAGGTGGACTTCGTAGGTGCTCATCGGCTGGAACACCGGATTGCGCTGGGCGCGGGCCGTCATCCACTCGCCGTCACCCCAGCGGTAGTCGCTCACGTTCACCCGCGACGCGGTATGCGGCGGCACTTCGGTGGCGAATGCGAGGGGATCGGCCCGATCCGTGACTGACCCGTCGGCGCCGTGCACCCGGAACTTGTACAGGCCATCGACCGGGAAATCTGGCCAGAACAACTCCCACACGCCCGAGGAGCCCAGTACCCGCAGCGGGGCACCGTTGCCGTCCCAGCCGTTGAACTCCCCGATCAGGCTGACGCCCTTGGCGTTGGGCGCCCAGACGGCGAACGACACACCCTCGACCACGCCGTCGGCGGTGGTAAACGAGCGGGGATGGGCGCCCAGCACTTCCCACAGTCGTTCGTGACGCCCTTCGGCGAACAGATGCAGATCGACCTCGCCCAACGTCGGCAGGAAGCGGTAGGCATCGGCCGCCGTGTGCCGGTCGGAGCCGTGGTAACTCACCTCGAGGCGGTAGTCGATGAGGTCGACGAACGGCAGCGCCACCGCGAACAATCCAGAGTCGATGTGCTGCAGCGGAAACCGGTCTTCGCCGACCAGTGCGACCACTTCGGTGGCGTGCGGCCGGAAGGCCCGGATGACCGTGTGGTCGCCGTATTCGTGGGCGCCCAGGATGCCGTGCGGGTTGTGGTGCTCACCGGCCAGCAGGCGGGCCAAGTCGCGTGGATCGGGCGCCAGGTGTGTCCTGGCGAGTTGGTCGGTGGGCTTCATCGCGGCGTCACCTCCGGCGCAGCAGCGTCATTCGGGATTCGGACGGTACGAGCGGCATGTTGATGATGTGAGCGACGGCGTGGCCAGGATTGATGCGCACGTAGTTGGCTGCTCCCCATTGGTATTCCTCGCCGGTTATCTCGTCGCGGACCCAGAACCGCTCATAGTGCTCCATACCCAATGCGGCCATGTCCAACCACAACGTCGCCTCTTCCGGCCCGAACGCGTTGAGTGTGACCACCACCAGCACGCAGTCGCCGGTGATCGGGTCGAACTTGCTGTAGGCCAGCAGAGCGTCGTTGTCGACACCGTGGAACGTGATGTTCCGGAGTTGGTGAAGAGCGGGATGGAGTCGACGAATGTTGTTCAGCCGCGAGATAAATGGCTCCAGCGACCGTCCCTCCGCCAGTGCGCCCGCGAAGTCGCGCGGCCGGAGTTGGTACTTCTCGGAGTCGAGATACTCCTCGCTGCCCTCCAACACCGCGACGTGCTCGAACAGTTCGTAACCGGAGTACACCCCCCAGCTCGGGCTCAGGGTCGACGCCAGCACCGCGCGGATCGCGAACATCCCCGGGCCATTGTGCTGCAGAACGGCATGCAGGATGTCTGGGGTATTGACGAACAAATTGGGACGACGGAAGTCGGCGACCCAGGGGATCTCCTCGCCGAATTGGGTGAGCTCCCACTTCGACGTGCGCCAGGTGAAGTAGGTGTAGGACTGGGTGAAGCCCAGCTTGGCGAGCCCGAACTGGCGGGCCGGTGGGGTGAAGGCCTCGGACAAAAACAGCACATCCGGATCGATTGCTTTGACCTGACCGATCAGCCACACCCAGAAGTCGGGCGGCTTGGTGTGCGGATTGTCGACGCGAAAGGCCTTTACCCCGTGGTCCATCCAGTGCCGCACGACGCGCAGCACCTCGTCGTCGAGTCCGGCGGGGTCATTGTCGAAGTTGATCGGGTAGATGTCCTGATACTTCTTCGGCGGGTTCTCCGCGTAGGCGATGGTGCCGTCGGGCAATTCGGTGAACCACCGTCGGTGTTCTCTGGCCCACGGGTGATCGGGTGCGCATTGCAACGCCAGATCCAGCGCCACCTCCATGCCCAGCTCGTGCACCGCGTCGACAAATTTGTCGAAGTCGTCGATCGTGCCGAGCCGTGGATGCACCGCGTCGTGGCCGCCTTCGTCGCTTCCGATCGCCCAGGGCGATCCGACGTCACCGGGCACGGCGGTCGCGGTGTTGTTGCGACCCTTGCGGTGCACCTTGCCGATCGGGTGGATCGGCGGCAGGTACACCACGTCGAAGCCCATCTCCGCGATTCGCGGCAACGCCGCCGCCGCGGTGGCGAAGGTACCGTGCACCGGGTTTCCTTTGGCGTCCCAGCCGCCGGTCGAACGCGGGAACATCTCGTACCACGAGCCGAACCGGGCCAGCGGCCGATCCACCCACACCCCGTATTGCTCGCCACGAGTGACCAGCTCGCGCAGCGGGTACTGCGTCAGGAGTTCGTCGACCTCTGGGGACAGCGCCGGCGCGGCCCGAGAAACCGGATCGCCCGGCGCCTTTAGGGCGGCGGCGGCGGCCCGCAACGGATCGCGCTGACTACGGGGAACACCGGTCGCGGCGCGCTCGAGCAGCCGCGCTCCCACCAGCAGGTCGTTGGACAGTTCGGTCTCACCCTGGCCGGCTTCCAGCTTCGCCTCCACGGCGTGCCGCCAGGTGTGAATCGGGTTACCCCAGCCGTCCACCCGAAACGTCCACAATCCGACGCTGTCCGGTGTGAACTGGCCGTGGAACACATAGGGTTCCACGCCCATGCTCATCGGCAGCAGCACCGGCTTGATCCGAGGGAGCGGCTCGGCGATTTCTGCCATTGCAGGGGCCTGCACGGCCTTGACCCGCCGGGTTTCGCCCACTTGCGGGTACCGCGGCCCGAGGTAGCGCACCACCAGCGTCGCCGCGACCGCGTCATGACCCTCACGCCATACCGCCGCGCGGACCGGAACCACCTCGCCGACCACAGCTTTTGCCGGATACGCGCCGCGGGACACGACGGGCTCGACGTCATCGATCTCGACTCGACCGGGCACCGTCACTTCTTCCCTTCGTTAGTCGGTTGCCGTCCTGGGCGCTGAGAAAAGCCCTGTGCGCCCAATACCCACCGTAGTGTCGGGCCACACCCGGGGGTGGGATGCGCGCGTCGTTCGGGAAGCGAACCCCGGTGTGCGGTCAGTAAGGTAGTGATGCGTGAAAGCCCTCCGTAGGTTCACGGTCCGTGCTCACCTTCCGGAACGTCTGGGGGCACTCGAACAGCTGTCGACCAACCTGCGGTGGTCGTGGGACAAGCCGACGCAGGATCTCTTCGGCGCGATCGACCCGGCGCTGTGGACGCAGTGCGGTCAGGATCCGGTTGCCCTACTGGGGGCTGTCAGACCGGCACGGCTCGACGAACTGGCGAGCGACGGTGGATTCCTGGACTGGCTCGATCATCTGGCCGCCGATCTGGACGATTACCTGACCCGCCCGCTGTGGTATCAGCAGCAACAAGACAACGGCGCTGCCATGCCCCACGGCATCGCCTACTTCTCGATGGAGTTCGGTGTCGCCGAGGTGTTGCCGAACTACTCGGGTGGTTTGGGAATCCTGGCCGGCGATCACCTGAAGTCCGCGTCGGATCTCGGATTGCCGCTGATGGCGGTGGGCCTGTACTACCGCTCCGGCTACTTCCGGCAGTCGCTGACCGCCGACGGTTGGCAGCACGAAACCTACCCGGCGCTGGACCCGCAGGGGCTGCCGCTGCGGCTGCTCACCGACGGCACCGGCGCGCCGGCGCTGGTCGAGCTGGCACTGCCGGACTGCAGCCGGTTGCATGCGCAGGTCTGGGTCGCCCAGGTCGGTCGCGTCCCGCTGCTGCTGCTGGATTCCGACGTTTCGGAGAACGAGCACGACCTGCGCGGGGTCACCGACCGCCTCTACGGCGGCGATCAGGAACATCGCATGCAGCAGGAGATCCTGGCCGGCATCGGCGGTGTACGGGCCATCCGAGCCTTCACGGCCATCCACGGGCTGCCGGCGCCCGAGGTGTTCCACATGAACGAAGGGCATGCCGGATTCCTCGGCGCCGAGCGCATCCGCGAATTGGTCGATGCCGGACTGGATTTCGATACCGCGCTGACCGTTGTCCGCTCCAGCACGGTGTTCACCACCCACACCCCGGTCCCCGCCGGTATCGACCGTTTTCCGATGGAGATGGTGCAGCGGTACTTCGCGGACAATCACGCCGATCCCGACGGCCCCGAGGGCCAGGCGCTGCTGCCCGGTGTGCCGTTGGCCCGGATCCAGGCACTGGGCGCCGAGGACGATCCGGAGAAGTTCAACATGGCCCACATGGGCCTGCGGCTAGCCCAGCGTGCCAATGGTGTTTCGCTGCTGCACGGCCGGGTCAGTCGGTCCATGTTCAACGAACTGTGGCCCGGATTCGACCCCGACGAGGTGCCGATCGGCTCGATCACCAACGGTGTTCATGCGCGCACCTGGGCGGCGTCGCAATGGTTGGAGCTGGGCCGCGAACTGGCGGATTCGGACTCGTCGTTCAGTGATCCGGGCGTCTGGCTGCGACTGAAGGAGGTCGATCCCGGTCATCTGTGGTGGATCCGGTCCCAACTGCGGGCGCTTCTGGTCGAGGATGTTCGGGCGCGGCTGCATCGATCGTGGCTGGAACGTGGTGCACCCGAGGCCGAATTGGGTTGGATCGCAACGGCATTCGATCCGAACGTGCTGACCATCGGGTTCGCTCGACGGGTCCCGACCTACAAACGGCTGACGCTGATGCTGCGCGATCCGGATCGGCTCGAACAGCTGCTGCTCGATGAAAACCGGCCGATCCAGCTGATCGTTGCCGGCAAGTCGCACCCCGCGGACGACGGAGGCAAGGCGCTGATCCAGCAGGTGGTGCAGTTCGCCGACCGGCCCGAGGTGCGCCACCGCATCGCGTTCCTGCCTGACTACGACATGTCGATGGCCCGGCTGTTGTATTGGGGCTGCGACGTCTGGTTGAACAACCCGCTGCGCCCGCTGGAGGCGTGTGGCACATCGGGGATGAAGAGCGCGCTCAACGGCGGGCTGAACCTGTCGATCCGCGACGGGTGGTGGGACGAGTGGTACGACGGCGAGAACGGGTGGGCAATACCGTCGGCCTCCGGGGTGGCCGACGAGGGCCGTCGTGACGACCTGGAAGCGGCGGCGTTTTATGACCTGCTCCAGAAATCTGTCGCTCCGACCTTCTACGAGCGCGACGAGCAGGGAGTACCGCGCCGGTGGATCGAGATGGTCCGCCACACCATTCAGACGCTCGGCCCGAAAGTCCTGGCCTCCCGGATGGTGCGCGACTATGTCGAGCGCTATTACCTGCCGGCGGCCGAGTCGCTGCGGAAGACCGTCACGGTCGACGGCGACGGGCAGGCGGCGTTCGACCCTGCCCGCGAACTGGCGGACTACCGCTCGCGGGCGTTCGAGGCGTGGCCGCACATCGAGGTCACCGACGTCGACAGCACCGGCCTGCCCGACACTCCGGTGCTCGGATCGAAGCTGACCCTGACCGCGACCGTCCAGCTGGCCGGGCTGCGCCCCGACGAGGTAACCGTGCAGGCAGTGGTCGGCAGGGTTGACACCCGCGACGCGCTGCTCGACCCGGTGACCGTCGAGATGCCATACACCGGCACCGCAGCCGGCGGTGACCACATTTTCGCCACGACGACGCCTTTGCCGGTTGCCGGCTCGGTCGGCTACACCGTGCGGGTGCTGCCGCATCATCCGATGCTGGCGTCGGACGCCGAGCTCGGCCTGGTCACGCTCGCCTCAGCCTGCTGACGATGCGGGCCGGGACGGCCCGAGGAGGAAGCGGGCGATTTGGCTTCAGCCTGACGTTGCGGGCCGTCGTTTCGGCCAATCAGAACGGATTGACCGTGGTATTGCTGCCGATGAACATGCCGTGCCCGGTGCCGTCGTTGGTGAAGCGAATACCGTCATCGCCCGCGATGACCGTCCAGCCCTGGATGTGGAAGGTCCGCTCGGGGGCGAGGGTGTCAAACGGGGCATGGGCGTATCCGACGCCGATGTTCGCACTTCGGTAGCTGAACTGGCCTGCCGCGTTGACGAAGGCCTGATCGTCGCCCGCCGGCGCTTGGATGAAACTGCCCTGGCAGACCACGTTAGGGCCGATGCCCGGATCTGCATCATCGGAGCCGATCTCGCAGAGCATCCGTGGTGTCTGGGTGTTCACCTTCGCGTCGTGTCCGGCGGTCGGATCGGCGGCTGCCAGTGGGGCGAAGGTCAGTGCGGCGATGCCAAGTCCCACTAGTGCAAATCTCCTCATCGCGGTCCTCTCTCAGAAGCGTCGGCCGCGGTTCGCAGCCGAGCAAGAGCAGCTCGTACGGCGGCGGCATCCGTCGTTGCCCAGAACGGCGGCAGGGAGGCGCGCAGGTAGCCGCCGTAGCGGGCGGTGGCCATCCGCGAGTCCAGCACCGCGACCACCCCCCGGTCGTCGACGCCCCGCAGTAGCCGCCCGGCGCCCTGCGCCAGCAGCAGCGCGGCGTGGCTGGCGGCGACGGCCATGAATCCGTTGCCGCCGCGCGCGGCGACCGCCCGCTGCCGGGCGGACAGCAGTGGATCGTCGGGTCGTGGGAACGGAATTCGGTCGATGATGACCAACGACAGCGACGGCCCGGGCACGTCGACGCCCTGCCATAGCGACAGCGTGCCGAACAGCGACGTCGCCGCGTCGGCGGAGAACTGCTCGACGAGGGCGGCCGTGCTGTCGTCGCCCTGACACAACACCGGCGTGGAAAGTCGTTCGGCCATCGCCTCGGCGGCGGCGCGGGCCGCCCGCATCGAGGAGAACAGCCCGAGCGTTCGCCCGCCGGCCGCAGTGACGAGGTCGGCGATCTCACTCAACTGCTCGGCAGAGCCGGTGCCGTCGCGGCCGGGTGGGGGCAGATGGGCGGCCACGTAGAGGATCCCGGCCTTGGCATGCTGAAACGGTGACCCGACATCGATTCCACGCCAACGCTTTTCGGCGTCAGCCCGCGCTTCGTCCTGCGCATCGGCCAGGCCCCAGGCGGCAGCCATCGCGTCGAAGGAGCCGCCGACGGTCAGCGTCGCCGACGTCAACACCGTTGTGGCGCCGGCGAACAACCGGTTGCGCAGCAGTCCGGCCACCGAGAGCGGCGCCACCCTCAGCACGGCGCGCGTCGAACCGCGGTTGTCCTCATGGTCCAGCCAGACCACGTCGGTGCGGTCGGGGATCGGCGGCGCGAACGACGTCAGCATTCGCGATGCGGTGTCGCCGATTTCGGTGAGACTGGCGACCGCCTCGGCGCGCGCCGACGCGGCCTTGGGATCGGACGGTGACATGTCGATCACCGAACGAGCCGCACCGGCAGCGTCGCGCAGCGCCGTGAGGTGAGTCGCCAGCTCGTCGTCGAGGTGGTCGATGCGGCCCGGCGTCGCGTTTTGGATTGCGCCGGTGAAGTTGGCCGAGGCCCGTTCCCACCGCTGCATCAGTTCCGGTTCGATCAGCCTGGTGATCCGCCGCGAGGCGACTCCGAGTGCGGCCGAGGTCAATTCGCCGCTGGCCACCGCGGTCACCCGGTCCACCAGATCGTGGGCCTCGTCGACGACTAGTAGCTGATGTTCGGGCAGCACGGCCGAGTCGGCCACGGCGTCGATCGCCAGCAGCGCATGGTTGGTGACGACGATATCGGCACCGCCAGCCGTGGCGCGGGCGCGTTCGGCGAAGCATTCGGTGCCGAACGGGCAGCGCGCCATGCCAAGACATTCCCGCGCGGACACGCTCACCTGTGACCAGGACCGGTCGGCCACGCCCGGCTTGAGGTCGTCGCGGTCACCGGACTCCGTCGTCGACGCCCACGCGGTGAGCCGTTGCACGTCGCGACCCAACGCGGTGAGCGCCTGCGGCTCGAAAAGTTCGTCCGGCGGCTCGTCATCCGAACTCGAAGCCGCGCCATTGTGAATCTTGTTCAGGCACAGGTAATTTTGGCGGCCCTTCAGCAGAGCGAATCGCGGCGCGCGGGGCAGCGCATCGGTGAGCGCGTCGGCCAGCTGAGGCAAATCGCGGTTGACCAGTTGGCGTTGCAGGGCGATCGTCGCGGTGGATACCACGACCGGCGTGTCGTCGGACACCGCGCGGACAATCGCCGGGACGAGGTAGGCCAACGACTTTCCGGTGCCGGTTCCCGCCTGCACCGCCAGGTGCTCTCCGGTTTCGAAGGCATGGGCGACCGCAGTGGCCATCTCCAGTTGGCCGCTGCGTTCGCTGCCGCCCAGCGCTGCAACGGCGTTGGCCAGCAGCTCAGGCACGGACACCGGCAACTCGTCGGGCGTGGCTACTCCTCGTGGTCGATGGGTCGGCGGCGGGCCGGGATCTGCGTCGTGGGAATTGCCGGATCGCCGTGCGACAACATCAGACCTTCCCACGGCAAGCTTCGCAAGCCCGACGCCACCAGGTCGCGCGCCACGCCCAGATCCACGTCGATCACCGGCTGGCCGCCCCGCACCAGCGGGATCGTCACCACCCGGGAGGGCTCACCGGTCTGCGGCGGATGCCCCGCGGGATGCACGATCTCCTCGGTGATCGTGCCGGTCGGGCGGCACAGCCGCAGCGCCTGCTTGCGGCCGCCGTGCGACTCTTTGCGAACGCTGCGCTTCTCGACGGGCGTGCCGTCGACTTCGACCAGCTTGTAAACCATGCTCGCCGTCGGCGCACCCGAACCGGTGACCAGCGAGGTGCCGACGCCGTAGCTGTCGACGGGTTCGGCCCGCAACCCGGCGATGGCGAATTCGTCCAGGTCGCCGGAGACCACAATGCGGGTCTGCGTCGCGCCGAGCCGGTCGAGCTGCGCGCGAACCTGACGAGCCAGCACGCCCAAGTCTCCGGAGTCGATGCGCACCGCCCCGAGCCCGGTGCCGGCGGCCGCCACCGCGTTGTCCACGCCGGTCGTCACGTCGTAGGTGTCGACCAGCAGCGTGGTGTCGGGTCCGAGTGCGTCGACCTGTGCCGCGAACGCGGCCGGCTCGTCGGGCTTGTCAAAGGTATGCAGCAGGGTGAAGGCATGCGCGCTGGTGCCCTCCGTCGGCACGCCGTAGCGACGGCGAGCCTCCAGGTTGGACGACGCGGCGAAGCCGGCGATGTAGGCCGCGCGCGCCGCGGCGACTGCGGCCCGCTCGTGGGTGCGGCGTGAGCCCATCTCCATCAACGGCCGCCCCTCGGCTGCACTGACCATCCGCGCGGCGGCCGACGCAACGGCGCTGTCGTGGTTGAAGATCGACAACGCCAGCGTCTCGAGCACCACACATTCGGCGAAGCTGCCATGCACCGAAAGCACCGGCGACCCAGGGAAGTACAGCTCGCCTTCGGCATAGCCGTCGACATCGCCGCTGAAGCGGAAGTCGCTTAGGTAGGCCAACGTGTCCCGGTCGAGAAATTCCGCCAGTGACTCGCAGGCGGCGTCGTCGAACCGGAACTCGGGCAACGCCTCCAAAAACCGGCCCGTCCCGGCGACCACCCCGTACCGACGTCCGTCGGGCAGCCGGCGCGCGAACAGCTCGAACGTGGTCCGGCGAGCCGCGGTGCCATCGCGCAGGGCTGCGGCCAGCATGGTCAACTCGTACCTGTCGGTCAGCATGCCGGCGCACACCGCGTCATTCACACCGCAAACGGTATCGGGTGATTTGCCGCGGCTCGGTATCCTAGAACCCATGGCTGCGTCAGCCCCGACCAAACCGGGGACCACCGGGCAACGGGAAGCCGACTCGCTCGAGGCCACCACCGCCCCCTGGGTGACCATCGTGTGGGACGACCCGGTCAACCTGATGAACTACGTGACGTATGTCTTCCAGAAGCTGTTCGGCTACAGCGAGCCGCACGCCACCAAGTTGATGCTGCAGGTGCACAACGAAGGCAAAGCTGTGGTGTCGTCGGGCAGCCGGGAATCCATGGAGACCGACGTGTCCAAGCTGCATGCGGCCGGGTTGTGGGCCACCATGCAGCAGGACCGCTGAAAGGGCATCCGGGATCGCACGTGCGCAAGTGGAAGCGGGTTGAGACCGCCGACGGTCCCCGTTTCCGGTCCGCTCTGGACTCGCATGAGGCGGCCTTGCTCAAGAATCTGGTGGGCTCGATGATCGGATTACTCGACGAACGGGAATCGTCTTCGCCGCCAGACGAACTCGAGGAAATCACCGGCATGAAGACCGGTAGCTCCAAGCCTCCCGACAATGCGACGCTGCAGCGGCTGCTGCCGGACTTCTCGAAGCCGGACGACGACGCTCCCTCAGGTGACGAAGCGACGGAAAGGCTGAATGCCGCCCTGCGCAGTCTGCACGAGCCGGAGATCATCGACGCTAAACGCTTTGCGGCACAACAGCTATTGGCCACAGTCCCGGATGATGGCGGCCGATTCGAGCTGACCGAGGATGCCGCGAACGCGTGGGTCGCGGCCGTCAACGACATCCGCTTGGCGCTGGGCGCCATGCTCGACATCCGCCCAGGCGGTCCGGATCGACTCCCCGACGACCACCCGATGGCCTCGCACCTCGACGTCTATCAGTGGCTGACCTTCCTGCAGGAGTACCTGGTCCTGGCGCTGATGGGATCCCGATGAGCTCGATCACCGACGTCGGCGGCATCCTGGTCGGCCACCATCACCGGCTGGACCCCGAGGCGACCATGGACGCCGGTTGGGCGCGCGGCGTCACCGTCGTTCTGACACCGCCGGGCACGGTGGGCGCCGTCGATTGCCGTGGCGGCGCGCCCGGCAGCCGGGAAACCGATCTGCTGGACCCGGCCAACAGCGTGCGCTACGTGGACGCGGTGTTCATCGCCGGCGGCAGCGCCTACGGATTAGCGGCAGCAGACGGAATCATGCGCTGGCTGGAGGAGCACGACCGCGGCGTGGCGATGACCGGTGGGGTGGTGCCGATCGTGCCGGGTGCGGTGATTTTCGATCTGGACGTCGGCGACTGGAAGCACCGGCCGACGGCCGAGTTCGGGTACGCCGCCTGTCGGACGGCGGGCGTCGAGGTCGCGGTCGGCACGGTCGGCGCTGGGGTGGGAGCGTGCGCCGGCGTGCTGAAGGGCGGTGTGGGGACCGCGTCGACGACGCTGCCGTCGGGGGTGACCGTCGGTGCGCTGGTTGCGGTGAACTCCGCGGGCAATGTCATCGACCAGGCCACCGGCCTGCCGTGGCTGACCTACCTGGTCGACGAGCTCGGTCTGACGACGCCACCCGATCACCAGCTCGCAGCGTTGGCGGAGCTCGAATCCCCGTTGAGCTCGCTGAACACCACGATCGCGGTAATAGCGACCGATGCCGCGCTCAGCCCGGCCGCGTGCCAACTCGTCGCGCGTGCCGCTCACGACGGACTTGCCCGCAGCATCCGGCCGGCGCATACCCCGGTGGACGGCGACACGGTGTTCGCTCTGGCCACCGGCGCCGTCGAGGTGCCCCCGTCAGCAGACACGCCGGCCGCGTTCTCGCCGGAGACGGCGCTGACTACCGCGGTGGGCGCCGCGGCGGCTGACTGCCTGGCCCGCGCGGTGCTGGTCGGTGTGATCGCCGCCGAGTCGGTGGCCGGAATACCGACCTACCGGGACCTGTTGCCCGGAGCATTCCTGAAAGGAAAGCTTTGGGCATGACCGCGCCGGTGCAGCAACCCAAGAAACGCTCCGCGTGGGTGGTCGGCGGTGCCACCATCATCAGCTTTGTGGTGCTGCTCTACGTCGTCGAGGCGTTCGACCAGCTGGACGGCCACCAGCTGGATTACTACGGCATCCGGCCGCGGGAGACCGACGGCCTGTGGGGCATTTTGTTCGCTCCACTGCTGCACGCGAACTGGGGGCACCTCGCGGCCAACACCGGGCCGGCGCTGGTGCTGGGCTTCCTGGTCACGCTGGCCGGGCTGTCCCGGTTCCTGTGGGCGACCGCGATCGTGTGGATCGTCGGCGGCTTCGGCACCTGGCTGATCGGCAACTGGGGATCGTCCTGCGGCCTGGAGAGCGATCACATCGGCGCCTCGGGGCTGATCTTCGGCTGGCTGACCTTCCTGCTTGTGTTCGGCTTCTTCACTCGCTCGGGCTGGCAGATCGCCGTCGGAATCCTGGTATTGGTCGGCTACGGCGGGGTGCTGTGGGGGGCGGTGCCGGTGCTCAACGTCTGCGGCGGTGTGTCCTGGCAAGGACATCTCTGCGGGGGCATCGCCGGTGTGCTCGCCGCGTACCTGTTGTCCAGCCCGGAACGCAAGGCCCGGGAACATCGGCGTGCCTTGCCGCGGTCAACGACGTGAGCCGGCATGGGTAATGCACTGGCCCCCGTCGGGGTGTTCGACTCCGGCGTCGGGGGGTTGACGGTGGCGCGGGCCATCATCGACCAACTGCCCGACGAGGACATCATCTACGTGGGCGACACCGGCAACGGTCCCTACGGCCCACTCACGATTCCCGAGATTCGCGGGCATGCGCTGGCCATCGGCGACGACCTCGTCGACCGCGGCGTCAAGGCGTTGGTGATTGCCTGCAACTCGGCGTCGTCGGCCTGCCTGCATGACGCGCGGGAGCGCTACGACGTGCCCGTCGTCGAAGTGATCCTGCCCGCGGTGCGCCGCGCGGTCGCCGCAACCCGCAACGGCCGCATCGGCGTGATCGGCACCCACGCCACTGTTGCCTCGGGCGCCTATCAGGACGCGTTCGCCGCCGCCCGCGACACCCAGATCACCGCGGTGGCCTGCCCGCGGTTCGTCGATTTCGTCGAGCGAGGGATCACCAGCGGCCGCCAGGTGCTCGGATTGGCCGAGGGTTACCTCGAGCCGTTGCAGCGCGCCGACGTCGACACCCTGGTGCTGGGCTGCACTCACTATCCGCTGCTTTCCGGACTGATCCAGCTGGCCATGGGGGAGAACGTCACGCTGGTCTCCAGCGCCGAGGAGACCGCAAAGGAGCTGCTCCGGGTGCTTACTGAGCTTGAACTGCTGCGACCGCATGACGCCCCGCCCGCCACCCGGGTGTTCGAAGCCACGGGCGACCCCGAGGCATTCACCAAACTTGCGGCTCGATTTCTCGGCCCAGCGGTCACCGGCGTTGAACCCGTTCGTCGCACCCACGTTTCCTAGGTATGCGGATGATTCTGGTCACCCAATGCTGCCATGTTTTCTCCATCGTGGTACTGGGCATGGCACAGTAGTGACCGTGCGAATCACCGTGCTGGGCTGCTCCGGGAGCGTTGTTGGCCCGGATTCGCCGGCATCGGGTTATCTGCTGAGGGCCCCGGACACCCCGCCGCTGGTCATCGACTTCGGTGGAGGCGTTCTCGGTGCGCTGCAACGTCACGCCGACCCGGGTTCGGTCCAGGTGCTGTTGTCGCACCTGCACGCGGACCATTGCCTGGACCTACCTGGATTGTTCGTCTGGCGCCGCTACCACCCGTCGCCGCCGAGCGGTAAGGCCTTGATGTACGGCCCGAGCGACACCTGGTCGCGGCTCGGGGCGGCGTCCTCGCCCTACGGCGGCGAGATCGACGATTTCTCGGACATTTTCGATATCCACCATTGGGTCGAAGGTCAGGAAGTGGAAATCGGTGCGGTGAAGGTGTTGCCGCGGGTGGTGTGTCATCCGACCGAGTCGTTCGGCCTGCGTATCACCAACCGCGACGGGGCGTCGTTCGTCTACAGCGGTGACACCGGCTACTGCGAGACCATCATCGAGTTGGCTCGTGGTGCCGACGTGTTCCTCTGTGAGGCGTCCTGGACGGATGCGCCTGATCGTCCGCCTAACCTGCACCTGTCGGGCACCGAGGCCGGGCGGATCGCGACCGCGGCCGGCGTGGGGGAGCTGTTGCTCACCCACATCCCGCCATGGACTTCCCGCGAAGACGTGATCAGCGAGGCGAAAGCCGAATTCGGCGGCCCGGTGCATGCGGTGGTCTGCGGCGAGACGTTCAACGTCGGCCGCTCCTGATCGGCTAGTCGCGCGCTAGGGCTGATTGCCCGCCTCCTCCTCATCGCACTAAGCGCTCTGCATTGTCGCCGGGCTATGGTTGGCGGCGTGTCCAAACGAGAAGACGGCCGCCTCGACGACGAGCTTCGACCTGTTGTCATCACCCGCGGATTCACCTCCCACCCGGCAGGTTCGGTGGTGATCGAATTCGGCCAGACCAAAGTCATGTGCACGGCAAGCGTCACCGAGGGCGTGCCCCGTTGGCGCAAGGGATCGGGCTTGGGCTGGCTGACGGCCGAATACGCGATGCTGCCATCGGCCACCCATACTCGCGGAGACCGGGAGTCGGTGAAGGGCCGCCTGTCTGGCCGCACTCAGGAGATCAGCCGACTGGTGGGTCGGTCGTTGCGGGCCTGCATCGACCTTGCGGCGTTGGGGGAGAACACCATTGCGATCGACTGCGATGTGCTGCAGGCCGATGGCGGTACTCGCACCGCGGCTGTCACGGGTGCTTACGTTGCGCTGGCCGATGCGGTCACCTACCTGTCCGCTGCGGGCAAGCTATCCGATCCGCGGCCGCTGTCCTGTGCGATTGCAGCGGTCAGCGTGGGCGTGGTCGACGGTCGGGTGCGGGTAGACCTGCCCTACGAGGAAGACGCCCGCGCCGAGGTCGATATGAACGTCGTCGCCACGGACACCGGGACGCTGGTCGAGGTCCAGGGGACCGGTGAGGGTGCGACGTTCCCGCGGTCGACGCTGGACAAGCTGCTCGACGCCGCGCAGGGGGCCTGCGAGAAGCTCTTTGTCGCGCAGCAGGAGGCGTTGGCTTTGCCGTATCCGGGTGTGCTACCGGACGGGCCCGCGCGTGAGAAGGCGTTCGGAAGCTGACCCGGCTACTGGTCGCTAGCCGCAACCGCAAGAAATTGGCAGAGCTACGCCGCGTGCTGGATGCGGCCGCGCTGACGGGCCTGACGTTGGTATCGCTCGACGACGTGCCTCCGTTCGACGAACCGCCGGAAACCGGCGCGACGTTCGAGGACAACGCGTTGGCGAAGGCCCGCGACGGGTTCGCCGCGACGGGGCTGCCGACCGTCGCCGACGATTCCGGATTGGAGGTCGTCGCGCTGAACGGCATGCCCGGCGTGCTCTCGGCGCGGTGGTCCGGCGTGCATGGCGACGACGCCGGCAATACCGCGCTGCTGTTGGCGCAACTGCGCGATGTGCCCGATGAGCGCCGTAGTGCGGCGTTCGTGTCGGCGTGCGCGCTGGTGTCGGATACCGGTGAAGTCGTCGTCCGCGGCGAATGGCCCGGCACCATCGCGCGAGACCCGCGCGGCGACGCGGGCTTCGGCTACGACCCGGTGTTCATTCCGGACGGGTCGCACCGCACCGCGGCGCAACTGACTTCGGCGGAAAAGGACGCGATGTCACATCGTGGTCGCGCGCTTGCGTTATTGTTGCCGGCGCTGCGGGCGCTGGCTGCTAAAGCGTGAATTACGTTGGGCTACAGAGCGAAACGCGCCTTGATGTCTCTCGTCTGGAAATGCTCGACGATGACGCCGACCAGCGGGATGGTTCCAGCCAACAGCACGCCGATCGTCTTTACGACCGGCCAGCGGACCTTGACGGCCAGGTTGAAGGCTGCCAATACATAAGTGAAGTACACCCAGCCGTGTACGACGCCGATCCAGGTCGGTGGATTCGGCACCTTGACGATGTAGTGGACCACGATTTCGTAGCACAGCGCGATGAGCCAGATACCCGTCGTCCACGCCATCACGCGGTAGCCCAGCAGCGCGGTCCGGATCTTTTCGATTGGCGTAACCGGCCGCGCGTGGGGCGTCTCGGGTGCGGTCATGCGGTCGTCCTGTTCTGTCTCTGATGTATTTCGTTGTCTGCCTTGGCAAGTTCGGCCAGGTAAGCGTTGTACTTCTGTAGCGCGGGATCGTCGGGCTTGTGTGCTACGGGTTTTGGTCGCTCGGGCAGCAATCCATCCGGCAGTTCGGTGATCGTGCGGTCTTCCTCCGACTCCGGCGGGGCTTCCTCATAGCGGACGAACTTGCGGTAGGCGTACACACAGAATCCGGCGAACAGCGGCCATTGCATCGCGTAGCCGAGATTCTGAAAGGTGCCTGACACGGACTGAAACCTTGTCCACTGCCACCAGCCCAAGGCCAGGCAACCGCCGGCGGCGAGGATCACCAGCGCAATCAGCGCGGGTCTCCGACGACGTGTAGTGGACACCCCTTAGAAGGTACTCCGAGGTCTTCTGGGCAGGCTCATCACGCTTTCGGCCCGACGAATTCGTCGAGTCGCGCTACGGCCGCCTTGCGATAGACGGCGACCTGATACTTGCTTGGGCGCGTCCACGGAATTCCGAGTTCATCGAGCGCTGCGCAGAACAGCCCGCGGATATCGTCGGAGCGGTTCGAGAAGTGGTAGTGGACGCTGCGGACATACGATCGTTGGCCACCACGCGGCAGCCATCGCTATCGATGAGGCCGCGGACGAACTCCTCGGTGGCCTGTTTGACGAGCACTTCCTGCCACGGCTCCAGTCGAATCGGCCTCAGATGCTTCTTGCCTGGACCGTGTTGAGGCAACAGGCACGGCCAGTGTTTTGAGGACAGCCAGAGCTCGACGCAACCGTCGGAGCGGCGCACCGTCCCCGCGCACTGCCCAGGCATCAGTGCGTTGATCGAATCGCGGCAGCGGTCAATGATCCCCGGGTATTTGGCATCGAGCACGATCCTTAGCAACCAGGCGCGGGGGTGCCGTGAGACGCACCCATCGCCCAGATAGAGGCCGAGCAAATAACAGTAGGGAGGCGCCGGGAGGGCAAGAAAGTCATGATCGATGACGCAACCTGATAATGCATTCCGAGACCTCGCACGAATTGGTGATTTCCTGCGCCAGTCCCACACCGTCCTTCGGGGGATGCCGGTCTGACGTGCGATCGAGCAGTCATTTTCACCGGCTGCAATGAGTCCTCGTGCGGCTTCAAACTCCTCCGCGGATCGCACCGGTGTGCCCCTTTCGTCATGCTGAACGCAAGGTACGAGAGACCACCGACAAATTCATCGGCGAGCGGAGCGGTACCATCGGCAGGCCCGCGGGCGTGATGGAACGGCAGACATGCCGGCTTTAGGTGCCGGTGCTCGAGAGAGCGTGAGGGTTCGAGTCCCTCCGCCCGCACCGTTCAGCCGTCAGCCGTGCGCAATCCCCGTATACGCAAACCTCCCCGCGCCACTACGCGTGGCGCGGGGAGATATTTGCGACCGGATTAGGTTGTTGCCGGGCCAGGAAGCGTACCCGGTGGCGGAGTTGAGTTCTGCGGTGCGCCAGGCGAGTTCTGCGGTCCACCAGGCGCCGAGGTCCCCGGGACATTCGACGTCCACATCAGAATGTCTTGCATTCCGTCGTTGTAGACGACGCCATTCGGCGGTGCGCCGGTCACGTCGAAGTAAAGGGTGCCGGTCGACTCGCTGCCCTGCGGGATCGGCGCCGGGTTAAGGCTGCCCGGGGCCTGAACCTTGTCGATCACCCGGTAGTTCTGACCGTTGGGCCCGCGGGCGATGAAGTCGTTAACCATCGGGGTAACGAGCCCGCCGTCGGACCTGGCGGTGATGTCAGCCTGGTAGAGCGTTCCTTTGGGGGTGTAGCCGGGAATGGCCACGTTGCTCTGCTGCAGGTTGCTCACCGTGTAGTTGGTCACCAACGGTCCCTCGATCAGCGGTTCACTGGTACCGAATCCTTGGATGTTTGGCGGCGCAGCTGAGGCAGTTGCTGCGGCGACAACGCTCGCTGCCGCTATTCCGGCGGCGCCTATGGCCGTCTTGACAGTGCTCGTTGTGAACTTCACGATGGGCTCCTTCTTTGCTCCTGATCGTTTCGCGGCTATCCAGCATTGGATGAAACCGCACTGGGTTGGCGTAGCCCAGCGACGGCGATTTCAAACGTGCGTGCATCGCGAAATGCCATGTCCAGATTGACTACCTGCGCCAATGGCGCAATTTTATTTTGCGCTGAAGCGCGGTCGAAACAACTTCTTTAACATTGGCATCACTGGTATTGGTATCAGTTGCAACCAATTCGCAAAGCCGGCACCGCAGTTCGCGCATTAATTAACCCTTCGTTGCAGGCGCTAGGCGGTCCGGCGTTGCACCGCAGCCTGCGTGGTTTGGGGGTGTCACCGCCGCCTGCTCGTGGGTGATTTCGGCGCGATGGGAGAACCGGTTGTGAAATGGGTAACTATCCCATCGCGACCGGGCAGCATTTCCGAAGCCCGAGCGTTGGTGAACGGTAGCGGTCACTAAATCGGACGGTGGCCTCCACAGCTAGCGAGGCTGACATGCAGCAGACCACGATCGCCGGACGCCACGAAACCCACTACCCCATCGCCGAGACGCTTTGGATTCTTGCGGGCATCCTCTTGCTGCTCGCCTTCGGAGACGGTGTGACCCTGTTGGTTCTCGGGTCCGCGATTGCGGCCGTGGCCGCGGCCTGGTGGATCCACCGGAGCGTGGGCAGCAAGGGTCGCGCAATGGCCGTGGTCGGGTCACTCATCGTCGCCGCGGCTGGACTGGCCGCGCTGTTGACGGTCGCTGCGCCAGCACAGGCAGCGTCCGTTGACTCGCGTTTCGACATCTGCGCCGCACTGCGGAATGGCACGAGCCTGGCCACCATCGAAAGCACCCTTGAGGCCCGCGGCTACAACGCAACCAACGCCGGCACCCTGACCGGCACTACCATCCGCCAGCACTGCCCGGATCAGGCAGCCGGTGTGATGGCGCAACTCTCGAAAATATCGTGAAAGCGCGGCAAGGCGGTTAGACCGACCTTCGACCTGTCACCATTGCAGGTGTGAGCGCCGCGATTTCGGTGTTATTGATCGTCTTGGCCATCGGAATGGTGGTCGAGAGCCTGCTCCGGCTTAGGAAGTGGCTCAATAACGCACCCCCGGGTCAAGACGTCAAACCGCCGCGCAGCGACGGTCCGGAATAGCCGCTACGGGCGACGGTTGGCGGGGTTACTGCCGGCAGATGTCGGCGCGACGGCCGCGGACGCCTTGACGTCGATCAGACCCGCGGCCGGCGTCGGTCAACAGCCCACCTCGATCTTGAATGGCGCGGTAAGCGAGACGCGTGGATCGTTCAGCTGAGATCCTTCGGCCGTGCCGGTAATGGTGTAGGTGCCGTTGGCGAAAACGACTTTCGCATCACCGGCCCCCGCGTCGGCGACGCCGGTGAAGCCCGCGAAGTTGTCGATGTTGACCGATTCAAGCTTCGGTTTTTCGGAATCGAGCTTGAGCAACACCCGCACACTTGCCGGCGCTGCGGCGATGTGCGCGGTCAACAACCACTGAACCTGATCGCAGGTGACGGCATGCGAGGTGCGGGTGTTGTTGTCGACAGTGATTCGTGCGGTTTGCTGTGTCGGTTTTTCCGAGCGCGCAAAGCATCCAGCGCAGGATGCCACCACCAGAACCACCACCGCCGAGGTGACGAACCGTGCTCCCACCGCGCACCTCCGTTCCGACAGCCGCGTGAACGCGTGCTTTCGTCGCACGCTTTTTCTACCAGCCGCGAGGCCGTCTTCGGGAGTAAATGTGCGTGGTCGGCTAGTTGAGCGAGATCCGGCCCATGAGCAAGTCGATGATGGGTTTCCCGGCCGCGAAAGTTCCGGTATTCGATGAATTGACGTGGCCATAGTCGACAAGCAGCGTCACGCCGTTGACACCCGCGGCGGCGTCGCTGTTGAGAAACGCCATCACGTTGCCCATCTGCTCGGGGGTGTGGACCTCCGCGCCGGTGGCCTCTCGGTAGTCCTGCGCGAAAGTCAGCCACAGATCGGCGTTGGCCCGGGCCAGAGGAGTGTCCGTGGGGCCGGGGCAGATGGCGTTGATACGCACGCCCTTCGCCAGGAATGGGAATGCGTGCGTTGCGACATAGGCGTTGATGGCCTGCTTGCTGGTGCCGTAATGGCCGAAGTTGTCCGCCTCGTGGGCCTTGACCCAGGCGTCTGCGGACTCGAAGTCAGGCGTGGCCAAGAACTCCTGAAGCCGCGGCAAATCGCTCTCCCATCCGATGCCGGCCACCGAGGAGATGAAGCAGATTGCCGAACCGCGGTTGAGTTGGTTGTTGTTCAGCAGTCGGTCGATCACGTGCCGGTGACCGATGAAGTTGATCTTCATCAGGTCTGGACCGTCGGCAATGCCGGCGGCGGAGAACAGGGCGTCGACGGGTCCGCCGACCTGCTCGAGTGCGCTGTCGATCGATGCCGGGTCCCGAAGGTCGACCTGGATCCCGCGGCCGAGTTCGGAGGCGACCGGCGCATAGTCCATGTTGATGACCTCGGCTCCGAGTGCGCCAACGATCTTGGCCGCCGCGGCGCCCATGCCCGTGGCACCTCCCACGATCAGCGCCCGCTTGCCGTCGTAGCGGAACTGCTCGATACCAGTCATTTCAATCCTCTCTGGGGATGCCAACAGTAAGGCTCACGAGTACTTTACGGGAACAGATGTTTGGTACCAGAGTGCGGGTCCTACTTGCGTCTGCCGCGGTCGGCGGCACCGCGCAGCACGGTATCGCGGGCGTTGACCAGCGCCGCTTGCTTGCCTTGAGCCCGCACGATGTTCTCCGGCACCCAGATGACGTCCATCACGTAGCGGGCCAGCATCGACAGGGAAGGGGAATCCTCGATGCGGATGTCGCCCGACTGGATCCCTTCAGACAGCAACGCTCTGAGTTGTCGTAGTCGCATCGTGAACGCCAGCCCTGGGTTGGGCGTGTCCGGCGGCGATTGGCGCATCCACGCCAGTTGAATCTTCCACTCGTCGGGAAATTGATCTAACGCGTTGATGTTGACCCAACTCAGTGCGTCCAGCTTCTCCACTGGCGTGGCGTCGGTGCGCAGAACGCTGGCGAAGCCACCGCCGGCTTTCTTACCGAACGACTCCATGATCGACGCGAGCAGTTCGTCTTTCGATCCGATGAGCCGGTAGACGGTTCCGGTACCCAGTCCCGCCGCGGAAGCGATGTCCCTGATGGTGGTGACTTCGTAACCTTTTCTGCCGAACTCGGCTCGTGCCACCGCACGGACATGAGCGGCTTTGTCGTCGGCATCGGACTCGCCTTCGTCGCTCCACGTCTTGATTGCCGCCTCGGCGGCCGCGAAAGCGGGGGAGCCATCCAATTCCCGGTCACTGGGCGGTCGGGCGGCCAAACCGTGCAACATGATCCGGCACAAGACGGCCGCGGTCTGGTCGGGTGCGGCGGTGTGCCGGACGACGTCAAGTCCGACGTGCATCATGGTCTGGCAGATCCGGTCGGCCAGCGTCGGGAGGTCGATATCGGATCTGATGTAGCCACTCCATCTGCCGGCGCGCAGCGTCTGCAGCATTGCCTGCTGGACAGCGGTGGGCGGATTTTGCAGGAGTTCGACGAGCTCTTGATTGGCACTCGGCGCCTCATAGAACGACATCTGCAGAGCGGCGCGATGCTGTACCGCGCAGCGTGCGATCGCCGAACCCAACTCGTAGATCTCGTCAGCGACCGGCCGCGAGTCGGGCTTGTCCAATCTCCCCTGGGCGATCTCGCCGATGCGCTCCAAGTCGGCGTAATAACGCCGGACCAGCTCGACGAGAATTGCTTCCTTCGACTCGAAGTGGTGGTACAGGCTTCCCGGCAAAATGCCCGCCGCGTCCGCGATTTCCTGCAGTGATGTGCGCAGGCCCGAGGAGGCTATCAACGACGCCGCGGTTTGCAGGATTTCGGTGCGACGAGTGCCATCGTCGTAGGCACCTCCACCGTCGTCTGTCAAGTCTGGGATGCGCTTGGCGGCACCTCGTCCCCGCGACGTCATGCGAGAACGTCCGGGTCGCCCGGACCGGACCAACGAATCGGCATCGGGCAAGTCTAGGCGGCCAGAGCCCTGTGCGGCTGCAGGCTCGGATGGTTGCTGAAGCCCCACTACGCCTCCACACCGAGCGGCGGTCCGTCCCAGCAGTCGACGGCAACGACCTCTTCGAGCGGGCGCCTGGGGGCGGGGCGGAAGGTATGACCCGCGCGGAGGCGGCCAACGGGAAGCAGACAGCCCTGCGCGTAGCTTTCCGGGATCTGCAGGAGTTCTCGGACGGCGTTCTCGCGGTGCAGGTGCAGCGTCGTGACGCAGGTGCCGTAGCCGCGGGCATGCAGCGCCAGCTGAAAGTTCCATACCGCCGGGAAGATCGAGCCGTATAGCGTCGCCTGGTAGAACGATTCGTCGCCGTCGATGCGCGGCAGATACGGCTGGTAGCAAGGGATTACCAGCATCGGCACCTTCGCCATGTTCTCCACCAGCCACTCGGTGGACGACATGAGCCTGCCCTCCGGGGTGCCGGCCGGCATCAGATCGGCCAACATCTGCCCACCGACTCGTAGCAGATACGCCTCCCGGTAGAGCCCCGCCAGCTTTTCCCGCAAACCGGGATCGGTGACAACCAGCCACCGCCAGGACTGCGCATTAGAGCCGTTTGCCGCCTGCAACGCGATGCGAAGGCATTCGCGGATGTCACCGACATCGAGGCTCGCATCCAAGTCGAGCGACTTTCGCGCCGATCTCGTCGCGGTCAGCAGTTGCTCAATGTCGGTCGTCATTGTGAAAACGCGTTCACGCCGAGCCTTTCGCAGACCGCGAAGACTTCTTCGAAAATCGATCCGGGAACGGTGAACGGCTCGGTGGCCGAGACTTCGGCGAGATGTGCCGCGACGTCGTCTGCCGTCGGGCTGCTGCCCGGCTCTGCGAGCCAACCCTCACCGAGGCCCACGAAGACTCGCGAAAAGCGCCCGGCACAGGCCGAATAGTTCTGATGGGTGAACTCGCAGGCCCGACTGGCCAGGAATGCAACGATCGGCACCACCAGCTCGGGCTGGATGACCTTCAGAAACCCGGTCTCTTCAAGCGCTTTGGGATCTCCGACTGTTTCGGTGACCATTCGCGAAAACCCAAACGGCAGCACGGTATTGGCGAGGATCCCGTGCTGGGCTCCTTCGATGGCGATGACATTGGCCAGCCCCACCAGTCCCGCCTTGGCCGCCGCGTAGTGGGCTTCCAGCGGCTGTCCGAACATGCCGCCGGACGAGGAAATGAACACGAACCGCCCGTAGCCGGCCGCCTTCATCTCGCGGTATGCCGGTTGGCTCAAATAGAACCCGCCGTCCAGGTGCACGCCCAGCATCCGCCGCCAGTCGGCCTGCGACAAGTCTTCGAACGGCACGCTGTTGAAGATGCCCGCGTTGCTCACCACTGCGTCGAGCCGACCGAATCGCTCGATGGCAGTGCGGACGATCGCTTCTCCACCCTGCGGGCTGTCCACCGAATCATGTGACGCCGCAGCGACACCACCGGCGCGCTCGATCTCCTCGACGACCGCGTCGGCGACGCTGGTGTCCGCACCATCGCCGTGCATGGATCCGCCGAGATCGTTGACCACCACCGCGGCGCCGCGGCGTGCCAATTCGATCGCATACAGGCGTCCGAGACCCCGACCGGCACCGGTCACGATCGCCACCTGTCCGGTGAAGTCGATCATTGCTACCCCTCCCTCCAGGTCAGTGCACGACGGATTCGACGAATTGCGCGCCCACGTCTACGAGGTAGCGGTCGGGTCCGCCCAGAAATGCGTTCCAGCTCAGCAGCCGCTTGAGATACAGATGGGCATCGTGCTCCCAGGTGTAGCCGATGCCGCCGAATACCTGAATGGCGTTGTCGCCAACGCTGGCCAGCCGCCCGGCGAACGCTTTGGCGCGCATCGCAGCCATATGCCGCTCGTCACGATCACCGGCGTCGGCCGCCCACAGCGCGTGGATCACGCCGCTGCGGGCGAGTTCAACCGTTTCGAACATGTCGACGCAGAGGTGCTGGACCGCCTGGAAAGCGCCGATCGGCTGGCCGAATTGGCGGCGCACCTTGGCGTATTCGACGGCCAAGTGCAAGACTGCGCGCGCGGCGCCGAGCGCGTCGGCGGCCCAGGCGATGACCACGTCGTCGACGAGCGCCTCGACGGCATCCGGCGGCGCAGTGGCCAGACGTTGCGCGGGTGTGCCGTCGAAGGTCACGCGAAAGTGCTTGTGAGTCTGGTCGATTCCGGCTTGCGCCGTGACGTCGACGCCTGGCGCCGACGTCTGGACGGCGAAAAGCCCTGTGCCGTCCTGGTCGTCGGCCAGCACGAGCAGCGTGTCGGCGGCGGCGACATCGCTGAAGTTGTCGATCGCGCCACGCAGCACACTGCCGTCGCCCTGTTTGACGGCAGTTGGGCGAGCGCCGTCGAGCGGGCCCACTGTGGCGGTGGTGGAGCCGTCTGCAATGCCGTTGAAAAGCGGTGCCGCGGTGGCGCTATCCACGCCGAACCGCATCAGTGCGCGAGTCGCGGCGACCGCGGTGGACAGCCATGGTCCGGGGTGTAGTCCGGCCCCGAGCTCCTCGAGGACGATGCCGGCCTCGACCATCGTCATACCGGCGCCGTCGTATTCCGGTGGCACCAGTAGCCCGGTGGTCCCCAGGTCGGCGAGCCCACGCCAGACCGCCTCGGTGGTGCCGGTTGGATCCTCGAGCATCGGGCGGACATGTCCGGCAATCGACGCCTTTTCGGCAAGGAAGCTTCGCACGGTGTCGCGCAGTGCGATCTGCTCGTCGCTCAGTTCCAGGTTCATGAGCGCGGCAACCCGAGGACCCGCTGCGCGGTGATGTTCTTGTTGATCTGAGTCGTGCCGCCGGCGATGGTGAGCGATCGCGATGTCAAGCGATAGTCGGCCCAGCGGCGGCCGTCGGCGTGCGAGCCGAGTAGGTCGAACGCGAGCGCCGCAATCTCCTGCCCGACCTCGCCCCAGATCGTCTTGGCAAGGCTGGCCGACCCGAATGCGTCGCCGCCGTGCAGAATCGCCGAGATCGAGCGCTGGCACAGCACCTCGAGATATTTGATGCGCAAAGCGATTTCGCCGAGGCGCCGCAACGTCGTGGCATCGCCGAGCACCGGCCGACCGTCGATGTGAACGTCGGCGAGGTCGGCCACCAGTTCTGCCAGTCGCATCTGCATCTCGGTGTAGAGGCGCGCCGCGCCGGCACGTTCGTGGCTCAGCGTCGTTGTGGCGATCCGCCACCCTCCGTTCACCGGGCCGAGCAGCGCATCCGCCGGCACCCGCACGTCGTTGAAAAAGACTTCCGCGAAGTCGGCTTCGCCGCTGAGCGTGACGAGCGGGCGGACCTCGATGCCCGGCAACGACATGTCCACGATCAGGCAGGAAATACCCTTGTGTTTGGGTGCGTCCGGGTCGGTGCGCACGTACAGCTGACACCAATCGGCGCGGTAGCCCAGCGAGGTCCAGATTTTCTGGCCGTTGACGACGAAATCATCGCCGTTCCGTACGGCGCGGGTGCGCAGCGACGCCAGATCTGAGCCCGCTTCGGGCTCCGACATTCCCTGGCACCAGATGTCGTCGGCCCGCATCATCCGGGGGAGCAGTGTGCGCTTCTGGGCTTCGGTGCCGTACTGCATGATCGCGGGCGCGATGTTGTTCATCCCGATCACGTTGAGCGGCATCGGCACCCGAGCACGAGTGGTCTCCTCGGCGTACACCAGCTGCTCGAGCACCGTTGCACCGCGGCCACCGTACTCCTGCGGCCAGGAGACAGCGGCCCATCCGGCGTCGGCCATCGTCGCGTTCCAGGCTCGAATTTTTTCGAACGCGGCGTCGTCCTTGCCTCGCTGGCGGCCGGCGGCCACCACGTCGTCGGTCAGGTTTGCGGCCAGCCACGCGCGCAACTCCTTGCGGACCTGTTCCACCTCTGGTGGGTACGAGAAATCCACGTTTGCTTGTTTACCTCGCGAGATTGACTGTGGCCAAGCCGGACTTTACGTTGGAACAGATATTTGGTCAACGAGGTCCCATGGTTTGGAGGTCGGGAGTGGCAAGCGACGCTTCTGGCGATCGGTTGCAAGCCCTCGGCATGCTCGCATCCGCACTTGCGGGCCGAGCGCTCGCGGTGGCCGAATTGCAACCGGGTGAACCCTCGTGGACGGACGGCCAGACGATTTTCGTCGACCCTTCCGCTCGCACCCGCGCGAAACTCGAAGCGATTGCGGTGCAGGCGTCGATGCTTGCGGCCGGCAGCCTGGACCCCGATGTCGTGCGTCCGCTGGTCCACCATCCACGACTGGCCAGGCGCTTTCTGGCGATCGAGGGCCACCGCGCATTAGTCGCCAATAGTGCGCTGCTACCAGGCGTTTTAGCATCAGTGGCCGACCGCGACATCGCCGGCCGTAGCGACTCGCCTGCCGCTTCGCTGAGCATCGCCGCCGGACGGACCGTGATCGACGACCCGGCCCCGGAATTCGGCGTGATCCGCGCCGCGAAGGTACTGGCCGCGTCTTCCCGAGCGGCCACACCACAGGATCAGGCGCAACCCGCACACGTCCCGCGCAGCCGCGCCGCGAAAGAACTCGAGGAACTCGACGACGGTGAAGTCGACGAAACCGACGATCCAGACTTGTTCACCAGCCCGGTTGGCGGAGGCGGTTTTATCGGCAAGTGGCTGAAGAAGATGCTGTCGTCGGCGCGTAAGACCGGCAGCGGCGGCGGACCGCCCGGCGCGGATACCCCGACGCACCGGACGAACTCCGCCAATCGCGGTGTGCACGCCGTGTCATCACTGGCCTCGACATCGAGCGAGGACATCAACGACGACGAGGCCAAAACGGACGGCGTGCGGTATCCGGAATGGGACGTCACTCGCAAGAGTTACCGGCCCGACTGGTGCACGGTGCGGGAAGTCGAGCCGAAGACCAACGCGTCGGCGACCCATGCGATCGAAGATGCCATCAGCGTGCGGCGCCCGTTGTCGCGACTTGGAATGGGACTGCACCGACGCCACCGCCAGTCGCAGGGCGACGACATCGACATCGACGCGGCCGTCGAAGCACGCGTCGAGGTGCGGGCCAGGTCGGTGCCCGACGAGGCGGTGTACCTCGACAGCCTGCGGCGCCGACGCGACCTGTCGGTGCTGCTGCTCCTCGATGTATCGGGGTCGGCGGCGGAGCCGGGAACGGTCGGACGGACGGTGCACGAGCAACAGCGTGCGGCAACCGCCAACCTCGCGGTTGCGCTGCACGACCTGGGCGACCGCGTTGCGCTCTACGCCTATTACTCGCAGGGCCGGCGCGCGGTGACCATGGTGCCCGTCAAACGATTTGACGACCAGCTGGACTCCCAGGTCATGAGACGACTGAACAGTCTTGAGCCCGGCGCTTATTCGCGTCTCGGTGCGGCCATCCGACACGGCTCGGCGGTCCTGGAGGCACGCGGGGGAACGTCACGCCGGCTGTTGGTGGTGCTTTCCGACGGACTCGCATACGACCACGGGTACGAGCGCCCCTACGGTGCCGCTGACGCGCGACGCGCTTTGACCGAAGCCCGTCGCCGGGGCACCGGCTGCGTGTGCCTGACGATCGGCGCGGGAACCGACGTGCAGTCGCTGCGCCGGGTCTTCGGTGACACCGCGCACGCGACGATCGCGCGCCCGGATCAACTCGCGGGTGTGATCGGGCCGCTGTTTCGGTCAGCGCTGCGCTCGGCAGAGGTTCGCCGGAAGGTGTCGTGACGAACACCCTGATGCCAAGTCCCAGAACACAGTTGGCGCACCATTGCGCCGGGCCTGCTCGTCAGGGCACTTGAAACAAACATCTGTTCCGGATAGGCTCCAGGCACCGCAGTGCGGCGGGGCAGAAGGGAAGCTATGGCCAACGAGTCCGGACTCGCCTATCGAAACGGCGCGATCACCGAGGCGGAGAGCATGCGGCCCTACTACAAGACGATCGGCAGCGAAGAGGCCATTTTCAAGGCGGCATACCGCCAGGGTCTGGCACTCGTCCTGAAGGGGCCGACGGGTTGCGGCAAGACCCGCTTCGTCGAGGCGATGGCCTACGACCTCGACCGGCCGCTGATTACCGTGGCCTGCCATGACGACCTCACCACCGCGGATCTCGTCGGCCGGTATCTGCTGCAGGGCGACGAAACCGTGTGGGTGGATGGTCCGCTGACGCGGGCGGTGCGCGAGGGAGCGATCTGCTATCTCGACGAAGTGGTGGAAGCCCGACAGGACACCACCGTGGTGCTGCATCCGCTCGCCGATTACCGGCGGCAACTGCCCATTGAGCGTCTCGGTGTCACGCTGGACGCGGCGCCCGAATTCGGACTGGTGGTGTCCTACAACCCCGGCTATCAAAGCGTGCTCAAAGACCTCAAGGATTCGACACGCCAGCGGATGGTTGCCGTCGAATTCGGCTTCCCCGCAGCCGATGTCGAAGAGGGCATCGTCGCACACGAGGCCGGCGTGGATAGTGCCACCGCAGCCGAGTTGGTGCGTTTGGGGCAGGCCATCCGGCGGCTGGAGACCGGCGGGCTGCGTGAGGTCGCCTCGACCCGCGTGCTGATCGCGGCGGGCAGGCTTGTCGCAGAGGGCCTGACCATGCCGGAGGCGGCCCGGGCTGCGATCGCCGGGCCGCTCACCGACGACGTCGCGGTGGGCAAGGCTCTCGGCGAGATGATCGAGATCTATCTGGGCGGGGCGGAGGCCCGATGATTGACGCTGCATACCGCCACGGCTAGGGTCTGAACAAATATTAGGTTTGCCGCGGTTCGGCGTGCGTGAGGTTGTGATCAGGAGGTCAGATGTCCTACGAAAGCACCGCAGAACCGATCAAGGTCGGCTACCTGATGGATTTCAGGCTGCCGCCGATGTTCCCCGAGGAGATGAAGGCGGACTTCACGCGGTGCTTTGACCTCGTCTTCGAGGAGGCCGTCGAACAAGGGGTGATGGACCGGCCCGTGCAGATGATCTACCGCGAGGTGGAGGGGCTGCCCAAGGGCACGGTCAAGGCGGTGATCGATGCGTTCGGCGAGCTCGTCGACGAGGGCTGCCTGGTGGTGTTCGGGCCGCACATCACCGACAACTGCGTCCCCACCCGCGAAGCGATCGAAGAGCGGTTCAAGGTCCCGGCGATCAGCGTCACCGGCACCGACGACTGGCTGGGCGAATGGACCTTCTCCTTTCCCCAGGGGTCGATGACCGATGAGCCGATCTTCATCGCCGACCTGGTCGGAAAGCGTGGGATCACCGAGGTCGGCGTTCTGATGGAGCAGAGCCTGATCGGACAGACGTACCTGAAGAATCTGCGAACTGCCTGCCAGCGCAAGGGTATTCGGATTGTGGCCGAAGTCGCGGTTGCGCAGACCGCACAGGACATCAACGGAGCCGTGCGCACCCTGCACGATGCGAAGGCGGAAGCGATCGTCCATCTGGGCTTCGGCTTCGGGATCGTGTTCATCAACCCGGCGTTGGAGGCGGTCGATTGGGACCCACCGAGATTCACCACGACGGCTTTCCAGAACGCGTGGGTGAACCCCATCATGTGGAACGCTTTCATGGGTTGGACCGGGGTCGACCAGTACGACGAGGCGAATCAGATCGGCCAGGACTTCCTCGATCGCTACGCGAAAAAGTACGACGGGCGGCGTCCCGAATATTGCGTGCCGCCGGTCAACCGCGACGTCGCCGCGACGTTGGTACGGGCGTTCAGCGACTCCCACCCGCTCAGCCCGCGCGGCGTCAAAGAGGCATTAGAGCGGGTCAAGATGATGCCCGCGGCCTCGGGTGCCCCCGGCACCCGGGTGTCGTTCGGTAAGTGGACACGGCGGGCCTGGATGGGCGCCGGTTATCTGGTGGCACGGACCCTCGATGCCGACGGCGTCAACTCGCATCTGGTCGATCGCTTCGGAGAGGAAGGCTGACTCGATGTCTACAGAACAGTCCATACCCCTGCAGGCAGACGACAAGCCCGCCCCGGCGCACGGAGGCGAAAAGCGCGGCTGGGGCGGATGGGTCGCTGGTGCTGCGCTGGCGGCGTTCGTGCTGTTCTTCATCGCGAACGCCCGCGTTGCCCTCGACCCGCGCGTCGCCAACCCGAACGTGCAGGGTCGGCCGCGCCCGGTGAAGTTCCTCTTCGGGCTGGACTACATCACCTTCCTGCACATCTCCACCGTGATCATGCTGCTCGTGCTGCTGGTGGTGTTCATCAGGGGATGGCGGCGCAATCCGGGCAGTCCGGTGATGCTGATGTTCCTGTGCACCACGCTGATCGTGTGGCAGGACCCGATCATGAACTGGGCGCCGTTCGCGGTCTACAACCCCGATCTCATCCACTGGCCGGAGTCATGGCCGCTAGTGTCGTTGTCGCCGACCGTCGAACCGTTCGTCGTATTCGGTTACGTGATGTTCTATTTCGGCCCGTACTTCCCGGCGGTCTGGATCTTGCGCAAGCTGCAGGCGAAATACGGACCCACGAGTTTCGTGTCACGGCACCCCTTGGTCAGTCTCGGCGTGCTGACTTGTGCGATCGGTTTCGTCTTCGATGCCTGGCTGGAGATTCAGCTCATCCATGCCGGCATGTACATCTACTCGCAGGTGATTCCGTGGGGCTCGGTATTCACCGGCACGACGTTCCAATTCCCGCTGATCTGGGAGTCGTTCTCGGTGACCTTCGTGATGGTGCCGGCGGCAATACTCTGCTACCGCGACGACACCGGGAAATCGGTGGCCGAGAAGCTTGCGGCAAAAGCCAAGATCTTCCCCAGTCGTCCGGTGCTCGGCACGTTCCTGGTGATGTTCGCCATCGTCAACGTGTCCTACTTTGCCTACGGAGCATGGTTCGCCGCCATCAAGATCAGCAAGTCGGCCACCTCCGTCGCCTGCCCGTGGCCTTATCCGGAAGCCAAAGTTTATGATCCTCAAGGCTTTTACGAGAAGGCGGGCGCGCAAGGCCCGTACTCCGTTGGCATCTGGTCGACGTGGGCGAGCGGCGAGCCGAACGGCCGGCCGCATGTCGACCCGCCTGCGCCGGGCCAAGGCCGGTGCGAACCCGCGAGAACGAATGGTTGAGCCGCGCACCGTTGTCGTCACCGGTGCGTCGCGCGGACTGGGGTTCGCATCGACCGTGCGCCTGTATAACGAGGGGTGGCGCGTGGTCGCGGCGATGCGGACACCCGACCGCGGGCTTCCGCTGCTACGGCAGGCGACAGGTGCAGGTGAAGACGACGACCGGCTGATCGGTGTGCAGCTGGACCTGCTGGACCCCGCGTCGATCACCGTGGCGGCCAAGGCAATCGAAGAAGCCGTCGGCGCACCCTATGCGCTCGTGCACAACGCCGGGATCTCCGCCGCCGGCATGGTGGAGGAGACCGATATGGCGCTGTGGCAGAAGATGTTCGCCACCAGCGTCCTAGGCCCTGTCACGCTCACCCAGGCTCTGCTGCCGTCCATGCGTGCGGCGGGCGACGGGCGCATCGTGTTGGTATCCAGCGCGGCCGGGGTACGCGGTCAGCCGGGCACCGCGCCCTACTCGGCGGCCAAGGGAGCTTTGGAGCGGTGGGGTGAGTCGATGGCGTGCGAGATCGCGCCCTTCGGCATCGGTGTCACCGTTTTGGTCGCCGGCACGTACGACACCGAAATCATCACCGACGCCGGCACCACCGACGACCGGGATTTCGACGGCCCGTACGCCCGGCTGCACACCACCATGAACACCCGCGGGCGATTCGCGGTCAGTTTCGCCAGGCCCGCCGAGCGGTTCACCGACGGACTACTCAAGGCGCTGGCTGACCAGAAGCCGTTCCGCCGCCGCGGCGTGGGCCCGGACGCCTCGATGCTGTTGGCTTTCAACAGGATTCTCCCGTCTTCGGGCATGCACCACATGTCGCGGATCGTGCTGGGCATACCCAGACAAGGCTCGATGCGGGGCGGGGCGTGGCCACTGACCGTTGGCCAACGGGCCATGGTGCTTGCTGCGCGGATTCTTCCGCCGCCGGTGCTGCAGCGTTTGGCGTCGTTGGCGGCGAAGCGCCGCAAGGGACTGACAGGGACTGAAGGGGACTGAAGGGTAATTATGGAACAGCTTTTCGACGACCTGGAAGACTTCGGCGCGTTCGACGACGCGATCTCCGGTGACGTGCGTGACCCGTACACCGAACTGGCGCGGCTGCGCCGCGAGGAACCAGTGCAGCGGCTTGAGACATCGGGAGCGCTTCCGCACGAGGAATCGCTGCCGGTGTTCATCGTCTATCGCCACGAGGATGTGCAGCAGATGCTGCGCGACAACGAGACGTTCTCGTCGGCGGCCGTCATCGCGGCGTTCGGCCCTGTGCTCGGTGAAGGTGTGATGCTTGGCATGGACGAGCCGATCCACGGCCGGCTGCGTTCCCTGGTCTCGAAGGCGTTCACGCAGAAGTCGCTGGCACGCTGGCAAGACGAGTTGGTGGGCCGCGTGGCGAATAGCCTGATCGACAAGTTCGCGCCCAATGGCAAGGCGGATTTGGTCAAGGAGTTCACCTTCGACTACCCAAGCCGGATCATCGCCGGTCTGTTGGGCTTGCCGGAAAAGGATTACCCGCAGTTCCAGCGGTGGTCGATCTCGCTGCTGAGCTGGCTGATGAACCCGGAACGCGGGCTTGCGGCCTCGGCTGCCCTGTGCGACTACTTTGCCCCGATCCTCGAGGCCCGCCGAGCCGAGCCGAAGGACGACCTGATCAGTGCGCTTGGTGCGGCCGAGATCGATGGGGAGAAGCTCGCGGACGAGGAGATCTTCTCGTTTCTGCGACTGCTGTTGCCCGCCGGCGTGGAGACGACGTACCGGTCACTGGGCAGCCTGCTGCTCGGACTGTTGTCGGATCCGCCGCAACTGGATGCCATCCGCGAGGATCGCTCGCTGCTGCCGCAGGCCATCGAGGAGGGCGTGCGGTGGGAACCGCCGCTGCTGACCATCACCCGGGTGGCGACCCGCGACACCGAGCTCGGCGGGGTGGCGATCCCGGCCGGTGCGACGGTGATGCCGATGCTGGGTTCGGCGAATCGGCAACAGGATCGCTACCCGGATCCGAACACGTTCAATATCCACCGGGAGGCTCGGGCGAATCTGGGCTGGGGGCACGGCGTGCACGTCTGCCTCGGCATGCACCTGGCACGGCTGGAAATGCGCACCGCCATCAACCTCTTGCTGGACCGGCTGCCGAATCTTCGACTCGATCCGGACGGCGACGACCCGCATATCCGCGGGCAGGTTTTCCGGTCGCCGACGTCGGTACCGGTGCTGTTCGACCCCCAATAGCGAACCCCGGAGAGGTCGCAGCTTGCCAATCGGCTAGTTTCCAGTAAGGCTCTCCGTAGAGTAACCAGCGCTCTGCGGGACACCCCTCTAACGAGTCAGAAGAGAGACAGATATGACTGAGGCTGTAAAGGTCCGCTTCGAGCCCAAGATGATGATCGACGGCGAGCTCGTCGAGGGTCAGGCCGGCACCTTCACGAACATCAACCCCGCGACCGAGGAGTCGCTCGGTGAGGTTGCCGACGCCTCGAAGGAGGACATGCATCGGGCCATCGACGCCGCCCGGCGCGCCTTCGACGAGACCGACTGGTCGACCAATAAGGAGCTGCGCAAGCGTTGCCTGCTGCAGCTGCACGACGCGATCGAGTCTGAGATCGACGAGCTGCGCGAGGAGCTGATCCTCGAGGTCGGCTCCCCACGGGCCATAACGTTCGGGCCTCAGCTGGATGCCCCGCTGGAGGACGGGCTCAAGTACCCCGCCAGGCTGATCGACGAGTACGCCTGGGAGACCGACCTGGGCGACAAGGTGATCAGCCTGACTGGCACGCTGACCACCCGCAAGGTCTGGCGCGAGCCGGTCGGCGTGGTCGGCGCGATCGTGCCGTGGAATTTCCCGTTCGAGGTGACGATCAACAAGCTCGGCCAGGCCCTGGGCACCGGCAACACCGTCGTGCTCAAGCCGGCACCCAACACCCCGTTCAACGCGACCCGGCTGGGCCGACTCATTGCCGAAAAGACAGACATCCCAGCCGGTGTCGTGAACGTCGTTACCGCGTCGGATCACTTCGTGGGTGAGGAGCTGACGCTGTCACCCAAGGTCGACCTGATCTCGTTTACCGGCTCGACGGTGGTCGGCAAGCGGATCATGGAAAAGGGCGCCGCGACCATGAAGCGGCTGTTTTTGGAGCTCGGCGGAAAGTCGGCCACCATCGTGCTCGAGGACGCCGACTTCGGGCTGGCCTGTGCGATCGGCATCGCGCCGTGCATGCACGCCGGGCAAGGGTGCGCCAACCCCACCCGGATGCTGCTGCCGCGGTCCCGCTACGAAGAGGGTGTGGCGATCCTCAAGAGCATCTACGAGAACGTCACGTGCGGCGACCCCCAGGATCCCGGAACGCTTTGCGGCCCGCTGATTTCCGAGAGGCAGTTCGAGCGGGTGACCGGCTACATCCAGAAGGGCGTGGACGAGGGCGCCACCGCACTCGTCGGCGGCCCCGGTGCGGCCACCGGTTTCGACAAGGGATATTATGTGCGGCCAACGCTTTTCACCGATGTCGACAACGCCATGACCATCGCCCAGGAGGAGATCTTCGGTCCTGTGCTGGCGGTCATCCCGTTCGACGACGAGGAAGACGCGATCCGGATCGCCAACGACAGCGTGTACGGATTGGCCGGCAACGTGATGTCGGGCTCGCTGGAGCACTCGCTGGCGGTGGCCCGCCGGATCAAAGCCGGCTTCATGGGCGTCAACGGTGGCGCGCCGTACGGCGCCGACACGCCGTTCGGTGGATACAAGGAGAGCGGTGTGGGCCGGCAGAACGGTATCGCCGGTTTCGACCAGTACACCGAAATCAAATCGGTGGGGTATCCCGCCGGCTAGAAAGATTCGACGCAGCGCGCCGGTTGCCCGCAGCCCATCGTGCCGGCGCTGGGCTACCTTGTTCCCGTGAGCAAGGCCCGCAGGTTATCGCTTCAATATGCGGCCGGCCTCGCGTTCGCTCACCTGCTGGCTGTCGGCGATGCCGCCGCCATCGTGATTCCGCTGCACGGCCGAACAGTCAGCGCGGCGTACACATACTTCGCCGCAAAGAACATGGTAACTGCGGTGGTGCTCGTTGTTGTCGGAGCTCTCGCCGTCGCCGTGGGTGGTGCCATGAGCCTCGCTCCGGTGCTGCGGTGGTTTGTTCAGGGCCGGCAACCCAATCCCGATGAACGACGCACGGCGACTGGGCTCGTCAAGAGACAATCGCTGATCTTGGCGGCAACATGGGCCGCAAGTGGCGTGATTTTCCTCGCGCTAAATCTTGACGGCGGTGTGACGCTCGTGGTCGGAACCCTGCTGGCGGTCGTGCTCGGCGGCAGTGCGGCAGCAGGGCTAAGCCTTCTGCTCACCCAGCGCACTCTTCGGCCAATATTCGTCGCCGCGACCCAAGGCTCTGAAGGCGTTGTGATAGCACCACGCGTGCTCACTCGACTTGTGGGCATGTGGTTATTGGGCTGTGGGCTGCCCTGCGGGGTGATCGTCACTCTGATCGTCATTCGTTCGAACGGTTGGATTATTCACAAGACGGCGTCGGTCGAGATGCCGATTCTGGTGGTAACGCTGGCCGCGGTGTTACTGGGGCTTCCAATAATGATCCTGACATCCCGCTCGATTGCGGACCCGGTCCGAGAGGTCGTGGACGCGATGGCACAGGTCCAGCAGGGCCGTATCGACACCTTCGTCGGAGTCTACGAGCGTTCTGAAATCGGGCGTCTGCAAAGCGGATTCAACCGGATGGTTGCCGGGATCGCCGAACGCGACCGGTTACGGGACCTATTCGGCCGTCACGTCGGCGCGGACGTGGCCAGGCGCGCCATCGAAGAGGGCACGTCGCTGTCAGGAGACGTGGGGGAGGCGGCGATCCTCTTCATCGACCTGGTGGATTCGACGAAACTCGCTGCGAGTCACCCACCGCGAGAGGTCGCCGAGGTGCTCAACGACTTCTTCCGCATCGTTGTCAGCGCGGTCGATGAGAGGAACGGCTTCATCAACAAATTTCAGGGAGACGCCGCGCTGGCTGTTTTCGGAGTGCCTTTGCCTTCAGGCGAAGCGGCGTCCGAAGCGCTGGCGGCGGCACGCAATCTGCGAAGCCAACTGGGCCGGCTGCCCATGGTCGATTTCGGGATAGGGGTTTCGGCCGGACCAGTCTTCGCCGGAAACATCGGCGCCGAAAACCGTTACGAGTACACCGTGATTGGTGACCCTGTCAATGAAGCTGCGCGGCTCGCCGACTTGGCCAAAACGTCGGACCGACGGATCGTTTGTTCGGCCGCTGTGATAAATCGCGCCGACGCCGCGGAACGCCGGCATTGGGCCGCAAGAGGCGAGGCCGTCCTACGGGGCCGCGCCGAACCGACCCACATCTGGGCGCCGTCGGCCGACAGCTGACAGTCGTCCCGCTCGTCCATTCCGGACAACTTGGCGGCAGCTCATGCCGCATGGCTTACAGTTGGCGGGTCGGTCGGGCGTGAACGTCCGAGTGTTGGCGTCACCCGGAGGCATTTGTCGCATGTCCATTCCCCGATACCCGGGCGACATCACCCGCGAGTGGCTCTCGACAGTACTGAGCAGTGACGACACCCCCGTGCCGGTCTCAGACGTGGACGTGGCCGCTATCGGCACCGGGCAGACCGGGGCGACCTATCGGGTGTCGGTCAGCTACGCGGGCGATTCGGGCGGGTTGCCGGACACCTTCGTGATCAAACTGCCCGCACAGGACGACACTGTGCGTGACCGAGTGGTCATCGGCTATCGCAGTGAGTGCGCCTTCTACGACGCGGTCGTCGATCGGGTGCGGGTGCCGACACCGGAATGCTTCTACTGCGAGATCAGCGACGACGCTCTTGACTACGCATTGCTGCTTGCCGATCAGGCGCCCGCGGTGCAGGGTGACCAGATCGCGGGTTGCGGCGAGCAGGAGGCGCGGCTCGCCGTCACCGCGTTGGCCGGCCTGCACGGGCCCAGTTGGTGCGATCCGATCTGGCTTGATTTCGCGGGGATTGCCTTCGCCCGACCCGACGAGGCGTCGGCCCAAGGGCTCGGCGAGGTTGCAAAGATGAGCGCCGACATCACTCTAGACAAGCTCGGGGACCGCATGAGCGCTGCTGACCGCGATACCTTCAGCGCCGCAATGGGTTTGGTGGAGCCATGGCTGCTCGTCGAGCGGGATCGATTTGCTTTGCTGCACGGCGACTACCGCCTCGACAACATGCTGTTCTATCCCGACGCCAGCAGGGTCACGGTGGTGGATTGGCAGACGCTCGGAGTAGGGCTGCCCGCACGCGATTTGGCCTACTTCACCGCCACCAGCGTCAAGCCGGAACTGCGCTCGGCTATCGAGCACAACCTGATGGATGAGTACCATCGAGCGCTCTGCGGCTACGGTGTGACCGCGTATGATCGCGAAACCTGTTGGCGCGATTACCGACTCGGCATGCCGCAGGCGCTGCTGATCTCCGCGTTGGGATTCGCATTCGCCGCCGCCACCGACCGCGGCGACGACATGGTGCTGACCATGCTGGCCCGCGGCTGCCAGGCCATCCGTGACCTCGGCACGCTAGACCTCATCCCGTGACGCGAATCAGTATTGCGTTGAGCCCTGGTCGACGGAGATTGCCGAGGCGGTGACGTTTCGGGATTCGTCGCTGGCCAGCCAGCACACCGCGTCGGCAATGTCTTCGGGCTCGGCGACCCAATTCGGCAGAAACGGCGTGAGCACATTCGCCAGTTGCGGGTAGGTTTCGTTCGCCCTGGCCACCGCGTCGACCATGGCGCCGCTTCCCATCGCCGTGAGGACCGGACCAGGGTGCACGCTGTTGACCCGGATCGAATGCCTGCCCAGCTCGGCGGCGAACGCGCGAGCCATCCCGGTCACCGCGTGCTTGCTGGCGGTGTAGTGCACCATGAACGGCTGCATCTTGATGCCGGCTGCCGAGCTGATCAAAACGATCGACCCGCCGCGACCGCCGTCGATGATCTTCTGTGCGCCGGCCATCACCGTGTTCCACGTTCCCGTCACATTGACCTCCATCACGTCCCGAAACGATTCGGGAGTGATCTCGTTCCAGACCTGCGGAGCCGAGATGCCGGCGTTGGCGACGATGATGTCCAGCCGTCCGAGCTTCGCCACACCGTCGTCCACCGCTTCACGCAGCCCGTCGAAGTCGCGAATATCCATCACCGAAGCAACAATTCGACGGTCGGCGGCTTCGACCAGCCGAGCGGTTTCGGCCAGGTCTTCTGGGGTTGCCGGGTCGTAGGGCACACAGGACGGCAGCTTGCCCGCGATGTCGACGGCGATGATGTCGGCGCCCTCGCGGGCCATCCGGACGGCGTGTGCGCGGCCCTGGCCCCGTGCCGCTCCGGTGATGAATGCCACCTTGCCCGTTAGCCGGCCGCTCATGCGCGCTCCATATCGTAAACGTCACTGTAATGCGAACGATAATACGTCACTGCTTACGCTGCGCCGCCTTGACCAGGTTCGACCCGATGATCAGCCGCTGGATCTCGCTGGTGCCCTCGTAAAGCCGTAACAGCCGGACGTCGCGGTAGATGCGTTCCACCGGCACTTCGCGCATGTATCCACTGCCGCCGTGGATTTGGACGGCCAGATCGGCGACCTTGCCGGCCATTTCGGTGCAGAACACCTTCGCCGCCGACGGCGCGATTCGACGGTCCTGGTCGGTGAGCCACAGCCGCGCGGCATCACGGACGAGGGCGCGGCCGGCCATCACCCCGGTCTGCTGGTCGGCGAGCATCGCCTGCACGAGCTGAAAGTTCCCGATCGGCGTGCCGCCCTGCGTGGCCGTCGCCGCGTACGCCACGGATTCGTCCAATGCTCGCTGAGCCGTTCCGACGGCTAGTGCCGCAATGTGGATCCGGCCCCGCGCCAACGAGGTCATCGCGGCCCGATAGCCGATGTCCTCACTGCCGCCCACCAGCGCCCCGGCCGGGACGCGCACATCGGTGAAGCGCACGTCGGCGGTCCACGCGCCTTCCTGTCCCATCTTGGCGTCCTTGGTCCCGACCTCGACGCCAGGTGCATCGGCGGGGACCAGGAAGACAGCGATGCCCGGTCCGGCGTCGTCGGCGGGACGGGTCCGCGCGAAGACCACGAACAGATCCGCAACCGGTGCGTTGGTGATGAACCGCTTCTCACCGGAAATCACCCAATCGGCATCGTCACGAATAGCCTTGGTGCGCAACCCCGCCGGGTTCGATCCCGCCCCGGGCTCGGTCAGCGCGAACGAGGCGACCTTTCCGGACGCCAACGCCTCCAGCCAGGTGGCCTTCTGCTCGTCGGTGCCGAATCCGACCAGCACTTGACCGGCGATGCCGTTGTTGGTGCCGAACATCGAGCGAAGAGCCAGCGAGGTGTAGCCCAGCTCCATCGCCAGCTCCACGTCTTGGGTGATGTCGAGCCCGAGTCCGCCCCACTCCTGGGGGATGGCGTACCCGAACAAGCCCATGTCTTTGGCCTGCTGCCGCAGATCGTCCGGCACCCGGTCGGTGGCCAGGATTTCCTGCTCGCGTGGGACGACGACGGTGCGGACGAACTGCCGGGTCTGCGCGAGTATCTGCTGAAAGTCGTCGTCGTCGACGGCGGCAGGAGACATGAATCGACGCTCCTTCCGGGCAAGGAGATGGCGGCTAACTGGCCGCGATCATATATGAAATATGATGTGCGATGATGTCCCGGGTTCGGGATCGAGTCGAAGGACGGTGATCAGGTGTCGTTGCTGAAGGGTCAGACCGCAGTTATCACCGGCGGTGCTCAAGGCTTGGGTTTCGCCATAGCGCAGCGGTTCGTCGCCGAGGGGGCGCGAGTGGTACTCGGAGACGTGAATCTCGAGGCAACCGAGTCCGCGGCGACGCAGCTCGGCGGCGACGACGTTGCCGCGGCGGTGCGCTGCGATGTGACGTCCGGGGCCGATGTCGACACGCTGGTCGCGGCCGCCGTCGACCGGTTCGGCGGGCTGGACATCATGGTGAACAACGCGGGCATCACCCGCGATGCGACGATGCGCAAGATGACCGAGGAGCAGTTCGATCAAGTCATCGCCGTGCATCTGAAGGGGACCTGGAACGGGCTCCGCACCGCAGCGACGATCATGCGGGAGAACAAGCGCGGGACGATCGTCAACATGTCGTCGATCTCGGGGAAGGTCGGCATGGTCGGCCAGACCAACTATTCGGCGGCCAAGGCCGGCATCGTCGGCATGACCAAGGCGGCATCGAAGGAACTCGCCCACCTCGGTGTGCGGGTCAACGCGATCCAGCCCGGGCTGATCAGGTCGGCGATGACAGAGGCAATGCCGCAACGGATTTGGGACGCAAAAGTCGCGGAGGTGCCGATGGGACGAGCCGGCGAGCCCGAAGAAGTCGCCAGCGTCGCGTTGTTCCTGGCCTCCGATCTGTCGTCATACATGACCGGAACCGTCCTCGAGGTGACCGGCGGAAGGCACCTATGAGCACTCGCGAAGCCGTGATCTGTGAACCGGTTCGGACGCCGATCGGTCGATACGGCGGAATGTTCAAGTCGCAGACCGCTGTCGACCTAGGCGTCGCCGCCCTCACCGGGCTGCTCGATCGCACTGGCATTGCGCCCGAATCGGTGCAGGACGTCATCCTCGGGCACTGCTACCCCAGCAGCGAGGCACCGGCGATCGGGCGGGTCGTCGCACTCGACGCCGGGCTGCCAGTGACGGTGCCTGGCATGCAGGTCGACCGTCGTTGCGGGTCGGGCCTGCAGGCGGTCATCCAGGCGTGTCTGCAGGTCAGCGCGGGCGATAACGATGTCGTTGTTGCCGGCGGTGCGGAAAGCATGAGCAATGTCGCCTTCTACTCCACCGATATGCGCTGGGGCGGTGCCCGTGGCGGTGTGCGGGTGCACGACGGGCTGGCCCGCGGACGCAGCACCGCCGGCGGCCGCCACCACCCGGTGCCGGGCGGGATGTTGGAGACCGCGGAAAATCTGCGGCGGCAGTACAGCATCTCGCGCCAAGAGCAGGACGAATTGGCGGTGGCGTCGCATCAACGGGCGGTGGCCGCGCAGAAGGACGGCATCCTGGCCGAGGAGATCATTGAGGTCACGGTGCGCAGTCGCCGAGGCGAGGAGCTGATCGACACCGACGAGCACCCGCGCGCCGACACTACCGTCGAATCGCTGAGCAAGCTCAAACCAGTTCTGCTGGAGCATGATCCAGAGTCAACCGTCACCGCGGGAAATGCCAGCGGACAAAACGATGCCGCGTCGATGTGTCTGGTGACGACGCCGGAGAAGGCCGAAGAACTCGGTCTGACGGCGCTGGTCCGCTTGGTGTCGTGGGGCGTCGCGGCGGTGGCGCCCCACGTGATGGGCATCGGTCCGGTGCCGGCCACCGAGGTCGCGCTCGCCAAGGCGGGTTTGCAACTGAGCGACATCGACCTCATCGAACTCAACGAGGCATTCGCCGCTCAGGCTCTTGCGGTGATGCGGGAGTGGGGCTTTGGCGCCGCCGACCGGGAGCGGACGAACGTGCACGGCTCGGGGATATCGCTGGGCCACCCGGTTGGTGCGACCGGCGGCCGGATGCTGGCCACGCTCGCCCGCGAGCTCAATCGGCGCGACGCGCGCTACGGGCTGGAAACCATGTGCATCGGCGGGGGACAGGGCCTTGCCGCGATCTTTGAACGGGTTGGGTCGCGGTGACCTTGCCGTTGGCCGACCTGACCGTCGTCGAAGTATCCAGCTTCGTCGCGGCACCGCTGTGCGGCCTGACGTTGGGCCAACTGGGTGCAGAGGTGATACGCGTCGACCCGATCGGTGGCGCGTCCGATGTTCGTCGCTGGCCACTGGCCGCAAGCGGGACGTCGATCTACTGGACCGGCCTGAACAAGGGAAAGCGTTCGGCCACCATCGATTTGCGTTCACCCGAAGGACAGCAGCTGGTCCAGCGGCTGATCGTCGAGGGCGACGGTGTCGTGGTGACCAACGCCGCGGGCTTGTCCTGGTTGTCGTTTGAACAGCTCGCCGCGATGCGCGCCGACGTGATCCACGTTCAGTTGCTGGGCCGCCATGATGGTTCCACCGGCGTCGACTACACGGTCAACGCGGGGACCGGATTTCCATTGGTCACCGGGCCGGCGAACCAGGCCGGCCCGATCAACCATGTGCTGCCGGCGTGGGATGTCTGCTGTGGTCTTTACGCCGCGCTCGACGGTCGTCGCCGCGGTGCGTCGCCGCGACCAGTCCGGAGTGGGCGCGAAAATCAGTATCGCGCTGGAGGATGTTGCGCTGGCTACCGCGGGCAACCTCGGATGGTTGACCGAGCCGCAAGTGAACGCCACCGAGCGCCAACGCCTGGGCAATGCGATCTACGGCCAGTACGGTCAGGATTTCACCAGTCGTGATGGCGTCGCGTTCATGGTCGTGACGTTGACGAAACGGCACTTTCACGACCTCGTCGAGGTATCGGGGACCGGCGCTGCCGTCTCCGCGCTCGCCGAGTCGCTGGGCGCCGACTTCACCGATGAGGGCGAACGCTATCGCTACCGCGACGTGCTCAGCGGTCTCTTCGCGACCTGGTTTGCCGACCACACCGCCGAGCAGATCACCGCGGCGCTGTCGGCCACCAGCGTGTTGTTCGAGCGCTACTTGACTTTCGCGCAAGTCGCCGAAGACGAACGGGTGACGCAGAATCCGCTGTTTTCCCGGCTGCATCAAGACGGCCTCGGCGACTACCTCGCGCCGGCGATGCCGGCCGTCTTCGACGACGGCTATCTCGCGAGCGAACCGGCGCCGAGACTCGGCGGCGACACCGCCGACCTGCTCACCGCGCGGTTGGGATTGAGCACAGCCGACGTCGCGCGACTCACCGATGCTAAAACGATCGCCTGCTGACCAAGGAGATAGGCGCGCATGACCAAACTCGCCGAGACATTCGGCCTCACCGAATTCCAAACCGAGATCATCGCCACGGTACGACAATTCGTCGAGAAGGAGGTCATTCCCAACGCGCCGGAGCTCGAACGCACCGACACCTATCCGCAAGCCATCGTCGACCAAATGCGCGAGATGGGTCTGTTCGGCCTGATGATCCCGCAGGAGTACGGCGGCCTGGGTGAGTCGCTGCTGACCTACGCGTTGTGCGTCGAGGAGTTGGCCCGCGGCTGGATGAGCATCTCGGGGGTGCTCAACACGCATTTCATCGTTGCCTACATGCTGCGCCAGCACGGTACGGACGCGCAGAAGCAGCGGCTGTTGCCGCGCATGGCAATCGGCGAGGTTCGCGGCGCGTTCTCGATGTCCGAGCCGGAGTTGGGCTCCGACGTCGCCGCGATCCGCACCCGCGCCGCACTCAACAGCGACGGCAGCTACACCATCAACGGCCAGAAGATGTGGCTGACCAATGGCGGCAGCTCCACATTGGTGGCGGCATTGGTTCGCACCGACGAGGGCGCGGAATCACCGCACCGCAATCTCACCGCATTCCTCATCGAGAAGCCGACCGGCTTCGGTGAGGTGGCGCCCGGTCTGCTGATACCGGGCAAGATCGACAAGTTGGGCTACAAGGGCATTGACACCACGGAGCTCATCTTCGATGGATACCTGGCCAGCGCCGACGACATCCTGGGTGGCACCACCGGGCAGGGTTTCTACCAGATGATGGACGGCATCGAGGTCGGACGGGTCAACGTGTCGGCCAGGGCTGTCGGCGTGGCCGTCCGCGCGTTCGAGCTGGCCGTGCGCTACGCTCAGCAGCGGCACACCTTCGGCAAGCCGATCGCCGAACACCAGGCCATCGCATTTCAAATTGCCGAAATGGCAACGAAAGTCGAAGCTGCGCACCTGATGATGGTCAACGCGGCCCGGCTGAAGGATTCCGGCGAGCGCAACGACGTCGCCGCGGGCATGGCGAAGTACCTCGCCAGCGAATTCTGCTCGGAGGTCACCCAGCAGAGCTTCCGCATCCATGGCGGCTACGGATATTCCAAAGAGTATGAAATCGAGCGGCTGATGCGCGACGCCCCGTTTCTGCTCATCGGCGAGGGAACGAGCGAGATACAGAAGTCCATCATCAGCAAGCGGTTGCTTGCCGAGTATCGGATTTGACCGTGAGCGTCCCGGATTTCGCCGCGCGGCCACAACTCTCGGAAGACGTTGCGAGGTTTGTCCGTAGGCGGATTTTCGATGGCACCTACTCCGCGGGAGAGTACGTCCGTTTGGACCAATTGGCCGCGGAGTTGGGGATCAGCGTCACGCCCGTGCGCGAGGCGCTGTTCGAGCTCCGCGCCGAGGGGTTGCTCGCTCAGCAGCCGCGTCGCGGCTTTGTGGTGCTGCCGGTGACCGGACGTGACCTTACCGACGTGGCCAACGTGCAGGCGCACGTCGGCGGCGAGCTCGCCGCGCGGGCCGCGATCAACATCGACGACGACCAGCTGCGCGAGCTCAAGCAAATTCAGGCCCAGCTGGAGGAAGCCTATGCCGGCGGTGACGACGAGCGAACGGTTCGTCTCAACCATGAGTTCCACCGGGCCATCAACGTCGCCGCGGATTCGCCGAAGCTGGCTCAGCTGATGTCGCAGATCACCCGTTACGCACCGGAATCCGTGTTCCCCACGATCGCGGGCTGGCCACACCAATCGATAAAGGACCATCGCCGGGTATTGGCGGCGTTGGCCAAACACGACAGCGAGCTTGCCCGCAAAGCCATGTCGGAGCACCTGGCCGCCGGAGCGGCTCCATTGATCGACCACCTCGTCGAGCATGGGGTGGTCGAGGTGGTCGACGGTTAGCCTTCACGGAACAAAAACGAAGCGCCCTCGGCGACCGCTTTTGCGATCTTCGGGATCTCCTTGCGGAAGTCCTGCCCGTCCACTGAGCCGATGCCGCTGCCGACGATCTGCGTACGGCTGGATCGCAGTGCGGCGGAGAGGATCTCGGCGCCGAGCCCGGCCGGCGAGCCGATTTGGATCCAGGCGAGCTCCCTGCCACGGTCGCGTCGATGCGTGATCAGGTCGACCATGCCTTTGGCGGTGGGCTCACCCCACACGTAGTCGATGACGACGTCGACGTCGCCGGCCTGGTCGAGATGGTCGAGGGTGAGCACACGGTCGGCGCCGAGCGCGGTGAGTTCCTCGAGCCGTTGCGGATTGCGGCCGGCGCCGATGACCTCTTTGGCGCCAAACCGTTTGGCGACCTGTATTGCCATGCGTCCGGCGCTGCCCGTTGCACCCAGGATCAGCACACTCGATCCGCGGTTGAAGTGAATGCGGTGCCGCAGCGCGACCCACGAAGACATCACCGGGTTGATCGCGGCTGCCACCGTCACCGGATCCGCGTCGTTGGGCAACGCAACGCTGCGGCCCTTTTCAATGATCGTGCGCTGCGCCATGGTTCCCAGCGTGGTGTCGTCCAGAAGGGCGTAGTAGAGCTTGCCTTTCGCGTCGCGGACCACCGCGTCGATGCCCGGTACCAGTGGAAGCTGGCCGGTGCTGGTGTAGTGCGACCCGTTCGCCTGCGAACGCACACGCGGATGTAATGCCGCGGCGACGACGTCGACGACCAGTTGATCACCATGGCCGGCGACCGGGTCGGGGAAGTCTTCGTAATGCGGTGGCGCGTCGAACACGCTCACAACTGCAGCCTTCATAGCGGCCGTCCTTTCGCTGTCGTCTGGAGATAGATGGTAGTACGAACTAATGTAGTTGTTAATACGAAGTATCTAAGGTATCGTTTCGGCTATGGCCTCAGACCTCGATGATCTGCGAGATGCGTTGGTGCAGGTATCGTTTGCGCTGATGGCGGCGCTCACCGAGGTTGCCGCCGAACGCGATCTGTCGCTGACGCAGCTACGGATGTTGGGCATCCTGCGTGATCGCGAGCCGACGATGGCCGACCTGGCGACGTTTACCGGCCTGGAACGCTCCACGGTAAGCGGACTCATCGATCGCGCGGCTCAGCGGGGGCTGGTCGTCAGGACCGCCGACCCTCGCGATGGCCGCTCTGTGCGGGTCAGTCTCACCAAGCAGGCCCGCGGTCTGGTACCCGAGGTGACGGCGGCGATCGGTGACCGGATCAAACCGTTGACCAGTCAGTTGAGCGCCGGCGAGCAGAAGCGTCTCACCGCGCTGTTGACCAAAGCGCTGGGTCTGTGATGCGTTCTCATGCTGGGCATGTCGCGGATAACCTCATATGCCGCAGTAGCCTCATCAGTCGCCCGCGGAGGCAATAGTGCCTTCTTCAGTTTGATGGCCTCATGCGATATCACTCCATAGAGGTCCAAGCTCAACCCGCCGTTCGATGAACCCTGCGGTCGGCGCGGGTCTACTTCCAGTGACAGCACCAATGTGAAGGCCAATGAGACGGAGTCGAGCGATGGCGGAACCTCAGCGCGATTACCTGTGGGCACTGGCGCAGGCCGAGCGCGCGGCGCTGGCGGAGGAACTCTCAGGCCTAAGCGCACCCCAGTGGCGGCACGGCACCTTGTGCGGAAGATGGGACGTTGAGGAGGTCGTCGCGCACCTGACCGCCGCGGCGAGCCTGAATCGGTGGAAGTGGTTGCGGAGCATGCTCGGTGCGCGTTTGCGCCCTGATGTCCACAACCAGCGACGCCTGGTCGAGCACCGTGGTAGCACCCCCGCCGAGACACTTGATCGGTTTCGTGCCGTCATCACGAGCACTACCGCGCCTTCAGCCCATATCCCGGCCTACCTCGGTGAGGTCGTCGTGCACGCCCAGGACATTCGTCATTCTCTGGGACTGAGGAGGACACCGAGTGTCGATGCGCTGACACCTGTGGCTGCATTCTTCGCCCGGCGCAATTTCACAGTTGCCAGTCGTACCCGCGTTGCCGGCCTCCATTTGCGGGCAGACGACGGGCCGTTTATCGCGGGGAGCGGTTCCCTGGTCACCGGATCAACCCTGGCCCTGGTCATGAGCATGGCTGGTCGCGCACCCTACATCGACCAGCTCGACGGCCCAGGTGTGCAACTCCTTCGGTCACGAGTACAAGCCACCACAGCCTGAATCGTCGTTGCGTCGCAGGACAATCGATGGACCTAACTCGCACGGGGCTCCCGGCTGCTCGATCATCGACGCGATCACACTCAACGAACCGAAGTTTGATGGCGTATCCGATATCACTTCGCAGCAGCATGTGGTGGTCAGCTGGCGGTGCTGCTGTGGCTGGTGTTACTTAGTAGCTCGCGCAGCCGCCGAGCATCGACCTTGCCGGTCGGACCGCGCGGAATCGCGTCATCGGAGTCGACCAGCAGCCACCTCGTTGGCACCTTGAACGAGCTGAGCAGCGTGCGGGCTGATCGGCGTAGCCGCTCGGCGGTGTTCGCGGCGGTGTCGCACACCACCACCGCGCCCACTTGGTCCCCCTGCGCGGCAGACACATTCGTGACGAATGCGTTGTCGACGCCGTCGATTTCCCGCAGCGCCTGCTCTACCTCGGTGGGATAGACGGTGGCGCCGCTGACTTTGAACATGTCGTCGGATCGACCGTGATAGAACAGGAACCCGTCGTCGTCGAGCCGGCCAAGGTCACCGGTGGGGTAGAACCCGTCGGCGGTGAACAGGTCCTCGCGGCTGCGCCGACATATCCCGCGGAGGGTGTGCGGTCCCCGAAGCTCAATCAGCCCAATGGTTCCCGTCCGTACTGGCTCGCCGCTGTCGGGGTCGGTGATCCGGACCTCCATTTCGGGGAACGGCTTGCCGCAGCTGCCCCAGGCCGAGGGCGGCATGTCGGTGTCGGCGGGGTAGCCACAGTAGGGCCCGAAGGTTTCGGTCATGCCGAACAATGTTGCGCGGGCACCGGGCTTCCCACGTTGCTCGGGCGGTAGCAGCGCCTCCAGACTGCCCGGCCGCAGCGCCGACAAATCCGCGTCGGCGCGGTAGGGATGACGCGCGAGGGCCTCGGCCTGATCGGGCCAGCCGCGAAACAGCGTCACCCGCTCACGCTCCAGCAGACGCAGTGTGGTTTCGGGCGCAGGGATCGCTTCGGTCACCAGGGTGGCACCGGCCACCAACGCGGACAGCACACCGCTGCCGAAGCCACCCACCCAGAAGAACGGCATCGGCAGATACAGGCGGGTGTCGGAATCGATGCAGCGGCTGGCCAATCCAGATGCGACGGCGCCCAAGGCACTGCCGTGCGAGTGCACCACACCCTTAGGCGTGCCGCTGCTGCCGGACGTGAACATGACGACCATCGGGTCGCTGGGCGTTACCGTCGCTGCCAGCGCGTCGACGATACGGCTGGGTGCGTCGCCTCCGGCTGCCGGCAATAACCGGTCGGCGGTCCAAACCTCTCGCAACGCCGGAAGCTGCTCGCGTTGCAACTCGTCGAGGTATCGGTGGCCGCGGAATTCCTCCACGCTGATCAGGAACTGCACCGAGGCGGTCCGCAATTGCGCCGTTAATTCCCGCGGCTGTAACAGCGTGCTCAACGGGACCAGCACGGCGCCGATCCGAGTCACTGCGATCGCGATCTGCACCCAGCGGACACCGTTCGGCATGATCAGTCCCACCCGGGTGCCTTTGCCGATCCCGGCTTCGATGAACGCGGCCGCCAAATCATGTGTGGTGTCGGCAAGTTCGTTGTAGGTAAGCCGGGACACTGGGTCGATCGTCATCGGCTTGGCACCGTGCTCGGCTGCGCGAAGCTTCACCCGCTGGTCGATGGTCTCACGCATCGAACACCCGCTTCAATTGCTGCAGGTCGATTTTGCCGCTGGCCAACAGCGGTATCTCCGTGGCCGGTATAGCCGCGAACCGCTTGGGGATCTTGTACGCGGACAGTTCCGCCGCAAGCTTGCGTCGAAGCGTGATCTCGTCGAAGTGCGCGCCGTTTTCCAGCGCGACGACAGCAGCGACGATCTGCCCGCGCTCGGCGTCAGGAATGCCGAGCACATACGCGACGACGCCACCGGTGACCCTGGCGATCGCCTGCTCCACCTCGGCGGGAGACACGTTCGCGCCTGCGGTCTTGATCATCGAACCCTGGCGGCGGATGTAGTAGACGAATCCGTCGCGGTCGGTGGCAACCAGGTCGCCGGTGTGAAACCAGCCGTCGGCGTCGAAACATTCTTCCCGACTGCGTTTGTAGTACCGCTGCATCAGGCAGGGCCCGCGGATGCACAACTCTCCGAGTGCGCCGTCCTCGACCGGTGCTCCGGTCTCGGGGTCGACGATCTTGGTTTCCAAGCCCGGTGCGGGCTTGCCGAACGACCCACGTCGATGCTCCGGTTGGTCGCTGTCGTCGTCGCTGATCAGGATCACGCTGCCGGCCTCGGTCAACCCGAGCATGTTGTGCCGCAACTCAGGATCGGCCGGCCGCGCCTCGGGCGCCATGATCGGATACAGGTTGCCGCGTCGCATTGACGACAGGTCGCGCCCGTCGAAACTCGGGTGCCGCGCCAGATGCGCGACCCCGGCAGCGAAACCGTTTGTGACAGTGGGTCGTTCGGATTCGAGCAGATCCAGCGTCTGGCCGGCGTCTTCGGCGTTGGAGCACACCAGCGTCGATCCGGCGAGCAGCGTGGCAAGCAAGGCAAACCCGAATCCCCCGATCCAGAAGAACGGGGAGTTGCAGAACAGCTTGTCGGTAGCGGTCAGGCCCCGGATCGCGTTGAGATTTTTCTGGTGGTTCAGCAGCGCGGCGTGGGTGTGCACGACCCCCTTGGGGGTGCTCGTCGTGCCCGACGTGTAAACGATCGTCAGCGGATCCGAGCCGTCGACATCGTCTTCCAGCGCCGTCAAAAGCCGGTCATCGACCGTCTCGGCCGGCCGATGAAGACGTGCGGCATCGAAGATCACGTGCCGCAATTGCGGTGCGGCGGGGTCGAATAGCCGATCGTCTCCGCCGTGGTCCCAGCCGGACAGCACGTCGCTGAGCCGCTGCAGGTAGTCGTGGGAGCGGTAGGACGGCGTGGCAAGCAGAATCTGAGTGTCGCTGTCGACCAGTTGTGCGCCGAGCTCTCGCGTGGTCGCGAACGTGGAAAACGGGACGACGACGGCGCCGATTCGCGCCGCTGCCAGCATGCCGGCAACAAACGCCGCGCCGTTGGGGTACAGCAATCCGACATGGCTGCCTTTACCGGCGCCGAGGGCGATCAGCCCGCGAGCCAATTGCGCAGAGCGACGGTCGGCCTCGGTGTAACTGATGCGCTCGGCGTCGCACACCAGCAGCGGATGATCACCTCTGCTGCGTGCCTGCTCTCGCAGGATTTCGCCAACGGTTGGCGACTCACTCGGCATGGTCGCCTTGCGCCGCGGACACTGTGTCGTTGAAGAAGCGCCGGACCGCGCTCAGATCGGGCTTGCCCGATGGTGTTCGCGGGAGTTCAGCGACGACGGCGATGTCGGTGGGAATCTCGTAGCGCGCCAACCGCGTCCGCAGAAAATCGGCGAGTGCACCGGCATCGACTGATGACGGCTCGCGTAGTTCCACCATGGCGACCGGTGTCTCGCCGAGGCGTTCGTCGCGCCGCCCGACCACCGCAGCACCTGCGACCGACGGATGGCTCTCCAGCGCGGTGCGGACGTCGTCGGGCATCACTTTGAAGCCGCCGCGGATGATCGCCTGATCGGCTCGCCCGATGATCCACAGGAAGCCGTCGGCATCGATGCGCGCCATGTCGGTGGTACGCATCCATTCCGCGGCGGGTCCGAGTTGACCCGGCTTGACCTCGAGCAGTCCGATCTCGTCGGCCTTTAGCGGGGTGCCGTCGTCACCGACCACCCGCAGCTGGGCCCCGGGGTTGGCACGCCCTACGCTCCCGCGTTTGGCCCGCCAATACTTTTGGTGGTCGGACAACGTCCAGCCCGCCACGCCGCCGCCGAATTCCGTTGCCGCATAAGAGGTCAAGACGGGGATTCCAAACTTTTCGGTGAACGCGTCGGCGTCCTCGGCCGACAGCGGTGCGGTACCCGAAGTGACGGCACGGATGCCGGCCAGATCCTCCCGACGCAGGTCGGAATGCAGCACCATCCGCAACGCGGTCGGCACCAGCGATACCGCGCGTGGCCGATGTGTCCGCACTGCTTCGGCCCAACGGTTGAGCTCGAATCGCTCCAGCAACACGAAAGGTCGTGCCTCGGCGACACATTGCAGTATCCGGAACACCCCGCCGATATGCACGAGCGGCGAGTTGACGATCGCGACACCGCGCCGCAGCTCCGTCGGCGACGACGGCCGGTCATCCTCCGGCCCCATCACGCTGTGCGCCAGGATGTCGTAGGTGAGGTCCACGCGTTTGGGCGGTCCGGTCGTTCCGCTGGTCAGCATCCGCACCGCAACGCCGGGCCGCCCGCCTGGGTCGGTGCGGGCTTGGCCGGTCGCGACCACTTTCGGCTCGACGTCTTGGCTTGAAATCGATACCACGGTAGTGGCCGACGGCTCGCCCAGCATCGCCAGGTCGTCAGGCTCGCCGACGATCAATGGCAGGTTCAGTTGGCCGACGTCTGCTTTGGTGCGCTCTTCGCCGCGGGTCGGATTGATCACCACCACCGTCGCTCCGCTTTGCAGCACGCCGAGCAGGGCGGCCACCTGGGCCGGGCGGTTGCGCAGCAGGATTCCGATCTGCGGGTGTTGGTCGCCACCAGCCACGAGCGAACCGATCCGGTCGGCCATCTCGGCGAGCTCGCCCCACGACACCCATCGGCCCTCATATTCCAGAGCGGGTGCATCAGGCTGCAGACCCAGAACATCGGCGATGCGCCGACTGAGCGGATGCGCCGTCACCGGATCCTCGGATCCGGCGTGGGACCTCGGCCGCCGCGTGCCGCCAGTTCGGCGGTCCCGATCGGATTTCCCAGCCGGGTATAGATCAGCCCCTGATCCAGCGCCGCCCGGTAGGGCTTGTCCAGTGATTCCCAGATCGCCTTGACGGTGCCCTGGGTCGCCGACGGCGGCTTGGCCGCAATGGTTGCCGCGATCTCGTGCGCCCGGGTCCACAATCCTTCGGGGGAAACCACTTCGGACACCAACCCTATGCGAAGAGCGGTGGCGGCGCTGACCCGTTCGTCGTTACCCATCAGCGCTATCCGCAACGCTTCGCCCAGGCCGATCTTGCGCATCAGCCCGATCGGCTCCAGCGCGCAGACCAGCCCCGCCGACACATGGGAATCGAAAAACGTCGCATCGGTCGAGCAGATCACCACATCGGATTCATTGATGAAGTAGAAGGCACCGGCGGTGCACATGCCTTGCACGGCGCATACCACCGGTTTCCACATCTTCTGCCACTTCGGGCTGAGCGCTTCGCCGGGATCCTCGTGGTTCCAGATGTTTTCGGGCTGACCGTAAGGCGTCTTGATGTCGAGGCCGGCGCTGAACGAGCGGCTGCCGGCCGCCCGCAGCACCACGGCATTGACCGCGTCGTCCGACTTGACGATCCGCCAGGCCCGGGCCATCTCCTCACACATCGTCCGGTTGAACGCGTTGAGCTGATCGGGCCGGTCCAAGGTGATGGTGGCGACCCGGTCGGCGCTATCCATGTCGAGCTGGATGGTTTCGAAACTCATCGGCACCGCCACTCCGGTGGTCGCTTTTCGACGAACGCCTTGGGACCCTCGAGGGAATCCTCGGTGTGCAGGTTGCGTTCGCGGAATGCTTCGGCCAGCATCTCGGCTTCGTGCAGCGGTAGGTCGAGGCCCTTGAGAATGGCCAGCCGGGTACCCCGGACGGCAAGCGGCGCATTGGAGTTGACGATGTCGGCGATCTCGTGGGCGCGTTCCAGCAGTTGGTCGTGTTCGACGATCTCGCTGATCAAGCCGAGCTCATAAGCGCGTTGGGCACTCATCCGCTCATGCTTGCCCATCAAGGCCATGCGCAGCGCAATCGAGCGCGGCAGTACCCGAGCCACCCGGACCACCTCACGCGCGGCCACCAGACCGATGCTGACGTGCGGGTCGAAGAACGTTGCCTTGTCGGACGCGATGACGATGTCTCCGGTGGTCACCCAGTCCAGTCCGGCCCCGCAACAGATTCCGTTGATCGCGGCCAGCACCGGCTTGGCCATCGTCCGGAACGGCGGGGTGCCTTCCTGAGGTGCTTCCCACTGCTCATAGGTGGATAGATACGGCGCCTCGTTGATCACCTTGCCGTCGCCGGGGATCGCTTTGACGTCCGCGCCGGTGCAGAATGCGCGGCCGGTGGCGGTGACGATGAGAATCCATACCGCGTCGTCGTTTTCGGCCTCGTGGTAAGCGCTGCGCAGCTCGGTGATCATGTGCGGGCTGAGCGCGTTGAGGGCATCGGGGCGGTTCAGGGTGATCGTGGCCTTGTGGCGAGAGACTTCGTACTTGATGGTGTCGTATGAGCGTGCAGAGCTAGCAGACATCTTCGGTTTCCTCGTCGTTGAGTGGCTCAGGGATCAGCGGCCATGGAATTCTGGCGGGCGCCGTTCGCGGAATGCTGCCAGCCCTTCTTTGAAATCCTTGGTTCGACAGGAGAGTTCGAGGTCGAAGAGCTCCTGCGTCATGGACTGGGTCAGCGTCGCATGCTGTCCGTAGTGGATAGCCTGCTTCGCCAGGCCGAGCGCCACCGTGGGCCCGGCGGCCAGTCGTGCCAGCAGTTCCTCGCAGCTGTCGTCGAGCTCTCCGGGGCTGACGGCTCGGTAGATCAGACCCCAGTCCGCGGCGTCTGTTGCGCTGACTTTGTCGCCGAGCAGCAGCATCTGCTTTGCGCGGGTCAGCCCGACCAGCCGGGGGAGTAGCCAGGTTGCACCCGAATCCGGACTGAACCCGCGGGCCGCAAACGGCTCCCAGAACACCGCGTCGCTGGCAGCCACGGTGAAGTCGGCGGCCAGTGCCAGGTTGCACCCGAGACCGACGGCGAATCCCCGCACGCTGCAGACGACCGGCAACTGGATGCCCTGCACCAGCTCGATCACGCGATGAGCGGTGTGTGGAATGCGGCGGACGAGGTCACCGGTGCGCGGGCGTGGGGCCTCGGCGCTGTTGGTGGCTACCCAGTCGGCCCCCGCGCAGAAGTCGTCGCCCGCGCCGCGGATGTGGACGGCCCTCAGCGTGTCGTCGGTGGCGGCCTCGGTCAGTGCAGTGACGAACGCCTCGATCATGTTACGGCTCAACGAGTTACGCTGCGACGGCCGATCGAGCGTGAGCCGCAGCACGGCACCGTCGCGGCTCGTGGTGAGCGAGCCGTCGGCCGCCGAGGAGTCCAGGTGTTGACTCACCCTCGAATCCGCCCTTCCCCGCCGATATGGATACCACTACAGTAGGCTGTACGATTGCTGCGCTGTATAACTTAGCAAGGAAAGCCCGGCGAAGGAACAGCTGCATCGGGAAGAGGGTTCATGGGATCGCGATTCGGCGAAGCGCCGCTGCCGCAGACCGTCGCGGCTGCCGGTGCCGTTCGCCGACTCAGCTCGCTGCTGTTGTCGTTGGAACATGCCAACCCGACGGTGGACGCGATCGTCGCGCAGATCAGCGATTGGGAACGTGAGCTGGGCGCGGCGGTTCCGCCGGACAGCGCACCGCGGATCGGTTCCGACGACAGTGGCAGCCGGCGCGTCTATCTCGATCACGCGACCGATATCGGCGCGTTCAACCCCTGTTTTCCCGAATACCGCTTCGATCACTTCGACACCCAGACCGCGTCGGGCGAAATCACCTTCCCGCTGGTCTATGAGGGCCCGCCGGGATTGGTGCACGGCGGTTTTCTCGCGGTTTTCTTCGACTGCGTCATCCAGCACCACAACTGCCTTGTAGGGCTCTCCGGTAAGAGCCGCTCACTCAACGTCACCTTCCGCCGGCCAACACCCGTCCTCACCGACCTGCGTTTCGACATCGCCCGCTCCGAGGTGGAGCGAGGCATCACGTCGACGGCCCGGTTGCTGCTCGACGACGAGGTGCTGTGCACCGGTGAGGTCAATACGCTGGCGCAGACACCGGACAAGTTGACCGGGTTTCGATTCGGCAAGCGGCGAGCCGAGAAGACCTGACGTGGTTTCGCAGCGCTTTCGTCAACCACGCGTCGCGGAGATCGTCGCCTCGAAGTTACGCGACGACATCTTGTCCGGCCGCCTGAAAGAGGGCGATATTCTGCCATCGCAGGAAAGCCTGTTCGGTGAATTCGGCGTGAGCCCACCCGCTTTGCGGGAAGCAATCCACATCCTGGAGACCGACGGGCTGATCTCGGTACGTCGCGGCAATGTTGGCGGATCGGTCGTGCACCGGCCGACGCCCGAGCGGACCGCGCAGATGATCAGCATGGTTCTGCAGGCGAGGTCCGCGACACCGACGGACGTCAGCGCGGCGCTGATGCATCTCGAACCGGTCTGCGCAGGGATGTGCGCTGCACGTGACGATCGGATGACCGAAGTGGTGCCCTATCTGCAGCATCAAATCGATGTTCAGGCAGCGCAATTCGATGACATCTCGCAGTATGTGCCGAATGCCCGACGATTTCACGAAATGCTGGTCTCCCGGTGCGGCAACGAGTCCATGATCCTGCTGATCGGCTCGCTCGAGCTGATCTGGTCCGCGCACGAGTCTTCGGTGTGGGATGACGACGGCGAACCGGCACCGATGGTGGACAAGACGAGGCGAGCCGCACTGCGCGACCATCAGCGCCTGCTCGACGCCATCAGCGATGGCAATCAGGCCCGGGCGGTGCGGTTGGCGCAGGACCACCTGGCCGCGGCTCGCCGCAACACGCTTGCCGTCGGCACCGACAAAACCATTGAGGCGAAACTGATGTCGGATCTCGGTCCGCGACTGGACTCGCGTTTCCGATCTAACGGCCGTCCCCAGAACGGAAAGGAGTCCGGCGCATGACCGTCTCGGATTCTGCAGATGATCGCGTTCTGTTCGATGTCGATCCCGAAAAGCGGATCGCCACCATCACGTTGAACAATCCCAAACAGCGAAACTCCTACGACGCGGCGATGCGTGGCGCTGTTGCCCGGTGTCTGGACCGGGTGGCCGAGGACGACGACCTCACCGTGGTGCTGCTGCGTGGAGCCGACGGGGTGTTCAGCACCGGGGCGGACATGAACAACGCCTACGGCTGGTACGGTGAGCGAGGCGCCTCAGAAGCGAAAAGCCGGCCCAGCCAGCGGCGTCGGCTCACGGTGGACCGTAAGTCGTTCGGCTTCTACCACAACCTCATGGGCTTCCCCAAGGTCACCGTGGGGGAGATCAGCGGCTATGCACTCGGCGGTGGGTTCGAAATCGCCTTGATGACGGACATTTCGGTTATCGCCCGTAATACGAAGATCGGCATGCCGGCCACTCGCTTCCTCGGGCCCGCGCTGGGTAGCCTGCACATGTTCTTCCATCGGTTGGGGCCGGTGCTGGCGCGGCGGCTCTTGTTGACCGGCGACATCATCGAGGCCGGAACAATCGAGCACCTGGGAATCTTCACGGACACTTGCGATCCCGGCCTGGTGTCGGCCCGGGCCCGGTACTGGGCTGAGAAGGCCGCGAAGATGCCGGCCGACGGCGTCGTGATCGCCAAAGAGGCTTTTCGGCTGGTCGAGCAGAGCCAGGCCTACCAGGGCGAGGAAGTGGCCAGCTATCTATTCCACGCGTATGGCACCAACCTGCAATTCGCGCAGGGGGAGTTCAATTTCGTCAAGACCCGGGCGCAGCACGGCACTAAAGAGGCGTTCCGATTGCGCGACGAGCATTTCGACGTACCCGAGCCTGAAGCCCCGTAACGGGTTTCGCTAACGCGATGCCTTGCCCTGTCCACGGGATGCGCTCGACTTGGCTGGTTTGGCCGGTTTGCGTTGTTGGCCAGTCGGCTTCGATCCCTGCTCGATCAGCCGGCTGGCGTTGTCGAGAATGCAGTCCAGGCCGTATTCGAAGTTGTTGTCATCGGGGGCGCCGATGTGGTGGCCCTTCGCGGTCATTTGGGCGAGCAGGGGTGTGGTTTCGGGATCGATGACCATCGCGTCCTCGATCGTGCGTGCCCCGTTCTCCGTCGCCTCGTTCTTCTCCTGGAGCCGATGCAGCACCACCGAACCGCGAACGTGAACCGACACCGCGGAGTAAGTGTCGAATGCTTCTTCCGGCGATAGTCCCGCCTCGACCAGACCGGCGATCGCGTTCTCGACCTCCTGGACTCCGAGTCGAGCCGCTCTGGGGCTCAGCGCCGATCTGATTAAAATCAGATCGCACAGTATCGGGTTGCCCATGAAGGTTTTCCGCATCGAGCGCGCGTGGTTGCGCAGCGTCTCGCGCCAGTCGCTGGCTTCGACGTACGGCGTGGCGAACACGTACTTGCGCAGGGCGCGGTCCGTCATCGCGTTGAGCAGATCGTCCTTCTTACGGAAGTACCAGTAGATGCTGGTGACCCCCACGCCGAGATGCTTACCGAGCAGCGGCATGCTCAAGTTGTCGATCGACACTTGCTCGGCAAGTTCGAACGCGCCGCTGATGATGTCGTCGGGATTGATGGACCCGCGTTCGCGTCGTTGACGCTTCTCGGCGGTTGCTTGCTTGGCCACTGCCGGCACCTCCATCAAGATCAATGCTGCGCATGCCGTTCCGGGGTTCGCGGCCGCCTGCGTCGAATCTACTGGCAGTTGCCCGGTGATCTGCGGTTACGCAGTCGTGTCACTATTCCCGTCTGCTACTGTAATACCTATCGTAGGCTTTTTGATATGCACGGCGGCAAGCGAAGGGTTACCGGGCATTTGCCATGGATTTAGGGCTGACAAACGCCACCGCGGTCGTCGTCGGCGGTGGCCGCGGCATGGGTCTGGCCGCCGCGCGCTGCCTGGCTGACGACGGCGCCCGCGTCGCGATCGTCGCCCGGTCCCGGGCTGACCTCGACCGCGCGACCGAAGACTTGACCAATCGTGGCAGCCCCGATGCCCTGGGCCTGGTAGCCGACATCCGCGACGACGATCAAGTCAACGGCGTGTTCACCGAGCTCGGTGACCGCTGGAACGGCGAACTCAATGTGCTCATCAACGCCGTCGGCCCGGGCGCGGTCGGCGGTTTCGAAGACCTGACCGACGAGCAATGGGGCCAGGCTTTCGACGACGGCGTGATGGGCATGGTGCGCTGCGTGCGTTCAGCGCTGCCGCTGCTTCGGAAAGCAGCGTGGGCGCGGATCGTCAACTTCTCGGCGCACTCCACCCAGCGCCAAAGTGTCATGCTGCCGGCCTACACCGCGGCCAAAGCGGCGCTGACGAGCATTTCCAAAAACTTGTCGCTGTTGCTGGCCAAGGACGAGATCATGGTCAACGTGGTCTCTCCGGGCAGCATCGCGTCCGAGTCGCTGGTCGGCTGGGCCAAGTCGGTCGGGGTCGACGGTAACGATCCCTACGCGCTGATGGACGCCATCGCCAAGCACTTCGGGCATCCAGCCCATATGCCAAGGGCCGGGCTACCCGACGAAATGGGTTCAGTAGTGGCGTTTTTGGCGTCGCGCCGCAACTCGTATATGACCGGAGCAAACATCAACGTCGACGGCGGTTCGGACTTCACCTGACGATCGCCGACTGGGAAGGAGTCGATGATGGCCACGGCACGCGAGGCACGCGCTTGGGCGCGCAGCGCTTTGCGGGGAATCGGCGATTCGCTGTACACCCCATTTTGCGGCACCGACGGTGACGACATCGACTGGGACGCCTATCGGACGCTGATTCGTTACTGCGTCGGCGATCTCGGGCACCCGATGTTGTGGTGCACCAGCGGCCTCGCCGAGTTCTGGTCGCTGACGCTCGACGAGCGAAAGCGCTTGCTGGAGATAGCGATCGAGGAAGGCAGAGCCGTCAACCCCGAGGTCGTGGTGCAGGCCTGCACGGCCGCCATGTCGGCCAAGGACTGCCTGGAGCTGACTCTGCATGCCCAGCACGCCGGCGCCGACATTGCCTACATCCAGACCCCGATGATGGAGGCTCACGGCGGCGAAGGCGTGCTGCGGTTCTTCAAGTACATCGGTCAGCGCACGGATATCGCACTGGGCATGTTCAATTCACCTTCGTCGGGATATGTGCTGACGGCGGCCGAAGGCGCGCGGATCTGCGACGAGGTGCCCGCGGTCTGCGCGACGAAGGAGGGCGCCTTCCGGCCGGCGAACAGCCGCCTGCTGCATGAGCTGGCGCCCGACCTGGTGATCTGGGAATGCGAGAAAACCGTGTACCGCGCTGGGTGGCTGCGCCACGGGATCGTCTGCCCGGCCCAGCTGGGCACTGCCGGCTACCTGTTCGAAACCCCGCAGCGGCCGCTACTCTCGGAATATTGGGACCTGGTGTGCAACGGCAAGCTCATCGAGGCGATGGATTACGGCCGTGAATCGGGTCTCGACCAGCTTGAGATCGACCTCGGATCGTGGTTCACCTGCTATCCGGGTCGGGCCGATTACTTCACCCATTGGGGCGGCGCGTTCAAGTACGCCGCGTCGGTTCTCGGCCTGCCCATCGGTGCCTATCCGCATTCCCGGCCGCCGCAAGCAGAGTTGCCGCCGGAAGCCAAGACTCAGATCGAAAACGCCTATCGGCGGCTCGGGCTTGTCGACGCCTCACCGATGGCGTTGACAGCACGTGTCGGGCAGTGAATTTCGGCTGTTCGCGGCGCATTGCGAGGCGAGCGACGGCAGTTGCGGAATGCTGTACCGATAGGTATACAGTATGGATACAAACTTCGCTGAAATTGCCGCCTGAGTAAAGGGAGGAGTGGCGCAGATGAACACCGCCGACGACGTCGTCGCCGACCCCACCCAGGACGAGGCAGTCATCTATGAGGTGACCGGAAGCGGTGTCGCGGTGCTGACGTTGAACCGGCCGGATCGACTCAACACCTGGGGTGGTGACATTGCCACCGCGTTTTACGCGGGACTCGACCGCGCCGAAGAGGACCCGGCCGTTCGGGTGATCGTATTGACCGGTCGCGGCAAGGCGTTCTGCGCGGGCGCTCAGCTGGGGGTAATGGGCGGCTCAATAGGAGAGGTCGCCCAGTCGATTGAAAAGACCGACGAGGGCAAGCTGGCCAGTCTCGTCGGGGACCGGCAGCCCTATCATTTGACGACGCTGGCCAAACCGGTCATCGCGGCGATCAACGGATCATGTGTCGGTATCGGCCTGACGCAGGCGCTGATGTGCGACATACGGTTCGCCGCTGCGGGAGCCAAGTTCGCCGCGTCATTCGCGCGTCGTGGCCTGATTGCGGAATACGGCGCCTCCTGGATACTTCCGCGCCTGACGGGATGGGGCGTCGCACTCGATCTGTTGTTGAGCGGCCGGACCTTCCTGGCCGACGAGGCGGCAGACCTGGGGCTGGTCAAAGAAGTGGTCGCGCCCGAACAGCTGATGAAGCGCGTCATGGACTACGCCGAAGACATCGCTCAAAACTGCTCGCCGGCATCCATGGCCATCATCAAGCGACAGACCTACGGTGATGCCATGCGCGAGGTGGTGGAAGCGAGTTCGCGGGCCGAAGCCTTGCTGCACGAGTCGCTGCAACGACCCGACGTGATCGAAGGGATCACCAGCTTCCTGGACAAGCGAGCGCCGAGTTTTCCCGGGCTGCGCGCTTCGACACTGGCCACCAACGACTCTCGCGGTAGCGGAAAGGACGATCATGGGCAACTTGGGCTATAAGGCGATCGACGTCGACAATCACTACTACGAACCGCTGGACGCCTTCACCCGGCATCTGGACAAGAAATTCCGCCGACGTGGCGTACAGATATTCAGCGACGGTAAGCACACCCAGGCGGTCATCGGCGACCGGGTCAACCGATTCATTCCCAACCCGACATTCGACCCGATCATCGTGCCCGGGTGTCTGGATTTGCTGTTCCGCGGCAAGATTCCGGACGGCGTCGACCCGGCATCGCTGATGAAAGTCGAGCGGCTCGAGGCGCATCCCGAATACCAAAATCGCGACGCCCGCATCACGGTGATGGACACCCAGGGCATCGAAACGGTGTTCATGTTGCCGACGTTCGCGTGCGGAGTCGAGGAAGCGCTCAAGCACGATGTCGAGGCGACGATGGCGTCGCTGCACGCGTTCAACCTGTGGCTGGATGAAGACTGGGGCTTCGACCGTCCCGACCATCGCATCATCGCAGCGCCGATCATTTCGTTGGCCGATCCCGCCAAGGCGCTCGAAGAGGTGGAATTCGTATTAGCGCGCGGTGCGAAGCTGATATTGGTGCGCCCGGCCCCGGTGCCCGGTGTGGTCAAGCCGCGGTCGCTCGGCGATCCCCTGCACGATCCGGTGTGGGCCACCTTGGCCGAAGCGGGGGTTCCGGTGGGCTTCCATTTGAGTGACAGCGGCTATCTTCAAGTAGCCGCAATGTGGGGTGGCAAGTCGACGTTCGAGGGGTTTGGTGGTTCAAATCCGTTGGACCAGGTGCTTGTTGATGACCGTGCGATTCACGACACGATGGCCTCGATGATCGTCCACGGCGTGTTCACCCGTCACCCGCGGTTGAAGGCGGTCAGTATCGAGAACGGTTCATACTTCGTGCACCGGCTGATCAAGCGTCTGAAGAAGGTGGCCAACAATCACCCCAGCTTGTTCCCCGAGGATCCGGTGGCGCAGTTGCGTAACAACGTCTGGATCGCGCCCTACTACGAGGACGACTTGCCGGAGTTGGCTTCGGCCATCGGTGTCGACAAGATTCTGTTCGGATCCGACTGGCCGCACGGCGAAGGCCTGGAGGATCCGGTGTCGTTCACCGAGGAGCTGGTCGGCTTCAGTGCCGCCGACATCCGAAAGGTGATGCGCGACAACGCATTGGATTTGCTGGACGTCAAGGTCGGGTCGGCCGCTTGAACTCCTCAGGCCGCGCACACCCATGAGCGAGTGGACCATAGGGGCGGTCCTGGACGCGATCGCCGAGGTCATCCCGGACCGGCTGATCACCGTGTGCGGTGATCGCCGCAGCACCTTCGCCGAAACCGCGGATCGCACCCGTCGGCTGGCGAACTTCCTCGCGGGCAGGGGCTTTGGTGCGCACCGGGAACGGCCCAGTCTGCAGAACTGGGAATGCGGGCAGGACCGTGTCGCCCTTGTCATGCACAACGACCTCTATGTCGACATGGTCGTCGGTTGCCTGAAGGCCCGCACCGTTCCGGTGAACGTCAACTACAACTACACGCCGCGTGAAGTCCAGGAACTGCTCGACTACGTGCGGCCGCGCGCTGTCATCTACCACAAGTCTCTCGGCGCGAAGTTCGCCGACGTGTTTCCGCCTGACGGCGCCGACTTGCTGATATCCGTCGAAGACGGCAGTGCGGTGCCGGATTTGCCCGGCGCGGTGTCCTTGGATGACGCGCTGGCGCAAGGCAACACCGACGAGAACATCATGACGACCCCGGACGACCTCATCATGATCTGCACCGGCGGCACCACCGGTCGACCCAAGGGCGTGCTGTGGCGCCAGTCGGACATCTACGTCTCATCGATGGTGGGCGCCGATCATGGCTCAGCGCAGGAGATCCATGACAAAGTTCGCGGGGCGCGCCCGCCGTGGTTCGCCGTCTCACCGCTGATGCACGCGGCCGGTATGTGGACGGCGTTCGCGGCGATCGTGGCCGGCGCCACGGTGGTGCTATATGACACCAGCAAAAAGCTCGATCCGCGGTCGGTGTGGGAGACGGCCGAGCGCGAAAAGGTCGGCATGATGACGATGGTCGGCGACGCCTACGCATCGCCGTTGGTTGAGGAGTTGCGGCGTGGCCACTACGACTTGTCCTCGCTCAACGCGATCGGAACCGGCGGCGCCGCGACCAATCTGAAATACCAAGCGGCGCTGCTGGAATTGATACCTCACCTAACCCTCATCAACGGATACGGCTCGTCGGAAACTGGCAACATGGGATTCGGGCACAGCCGGCACGACACCAGGACCGACACCTTCACGTTGCGTGAGGGCGGACTGGTCCTCTCCGAGGACTACAGCCACTTTCTCCGGCCCGGGGAGCGCGAAATTGGTTGGGCTGCAAGGGAAGGGCGGATCCCGCTCGGATACTTCGATGATCCCGATGCCACCCGGAAGACCTTTCCCGTGGTCGACGGTAAGCGGGTGGTGATCTCCGGTGACCGGGCCAGCCTGGAGGAGGACGGCACGTTGCGGCTGTACGGTCGCGATTCGCTGGTGGTCAACACTGGCGGCGAAAAAGTATTCGTCGAAGAGGTCGAAGAAGTATTGCGCGCGCATCCGGCGATCGCCGATGCGTTGGTGGTGGGCCGGCCCAGTGATCGTTGGGGCGAAGAACTCGTGGCGCTGGTCGAACTGAGGGATGGGGCCGACGCGGTACTGCAGTTGCTGCACACGCATTGCACATCGCAGCTGGCACGGTTCAAGGCGCCCAAGGAGTTCATCTTCGTCGAGCATGTCCATCGCCTGGGCAATGGCAAGGCCGATTACCGGTGGGCGAAAACCCAAGCGACAGAAAAGGCGCCGATGTCGACATGAACGCAAGCCCAGTAATTGATTGCCTGGCAAATGTGCACTTCGGTGAGACCGACAAGCAGCCCACCTGGATGCTGAAGGTGCGCGACGACTACTTCAAGGGACCGGAGTCGATGTTCGCGCCGGTCGACTTGGCGGAGTTGCTCGACGAGATGGACGAGCAAGGTGTGCGTAAGGCTGTGCTGATGGATAACCTCGCCAAGCCGTCGGTAACCGCGCGCAAATTCGTCGAAGCCAAGCCGGATCGGTTCGCGCTGGCGATGGGCGGGGTCAACCTGCTGCGGCCGATGCCCTCGCTGCGGGAGCTCAGCGCCGTCGTCAACGATCTTCCGGTCGCGTATGCCGTTGTGGGACCCAGCTTCTGGGGCGACGGCCAGTACCCCCCGAGCGACGCGGTCTACTATCCGCTCTACACGAAATGCGCCGAGCTCGAGCTGCCGCTGTGCATCAACACCGGCATTCCCGGACCTCCCATACCGGGCGAGGTGCAGAATCCCATTCACCTCGACCGGGTCTGCGTGCGATTCCCCGAACTCAAGCTCTGCATGATTCACGGCGCGGATCCCTGGTGGGACATCGCAATCCGATTGCTCATCAAATACGCCAACCTGCGCCTGATGACGTCTGCTTGGTCGCCGAAGCGGCTACCGGAGAGTCTGCTGCACTACATGCGGACCCGCGGAACCAACAAGGTGATCTTTGCCTCCGACTGGCCGGTGCTGAAAATGCGCCGCGTAGTCCCCGAGGCTCAATCTCTGGACCTGCCCGCCGACGTCCTTGAAAACTATCTTCACAACAACGCGCACGAATTCTTCTTCCAGGGCCAAGAGGAGCACTGATGGACCGCTACGAACTGCGCAGACTCGACTACAGCCTGACCGAGGATCACCAGGCGTTGCAGGCGGCGTACCGGGATTTCTTCAAGACGCACTGCCCGATCGAGACCGTCCGTGCCGCAGAGGAATCCGGGTTCGACAAGAGCCTGTGGGAGCGGTTGTGCGGGATGGGTGCGACGACCATGGCGTTGCCCGACACCGTCGGCGGCGACGGTGCAACGCTGGTCGACCTGACGTTGGTGGCAGAGGAGATCGGGCGCTCGCTGGCACCGGTGCCGTGGATCGACCACGTATGCGCGGCACGGTTGTTGGCCCGACTCGGCTCGGCGGAATCCGATGTCGTCAACGGCAAGCAGCTCGCGGCGTTCGACCCGCAACACGACAGTGTCAGCGGGGTTCGGCTGATCCCAACCGGATCGATCGCCGATCAGATCATCGTCCGCGACGGTAGTGGAGACGGGGCCGTGGTGCTCCTCAAATTCGATACCCGGCCGACGAAAGTGGACAACATCGGCCGGCTGCCGATGGCGTGGGTCGATCCGGCGGCCGCCGACACCAGGGTCGTGCTGGCAAGCGGATCCGACGCCTTAGCGCAATACCAACGGGCACTGGACGAATGGCGGGTGCTCACCGCTGCGGCCTTGACCGGCCTGGTCGAGGAGGCCATGACAATCGCGGCGGAGTTCGCCAAGACCCGTTACACGCTGGGTGTGCCGATCTCGACGCTGCAGGGCATCTCCCATCCACTGGCCAACATTGCGATCACCGTGCAGGGCGGCCGCAATCTGGCGCGCCGTGCTGCCTGGTTCTTGGACAACGAGCCCGATGAGCGCCGGGAGTTGGCGCCGTCAGCGTTCGTGTTCATGGCCGAAGAAGCGGCGAAGGCCGCGACCATGGCGGTGCATGTGCAAGGTGGTCTCGGCGTTTCGGCTGAGGCGGCCGCGACGGCGTATCTGGTGCGTGCCCGTGGGTGGGCGCTGGCCGGCGGAGACCCCGGTGCCAGCGCCAAATACATTGCCGAGATCGTTGCCGAACGCGAAAGCCGTTCAGGGAAGGACGCATAAGTGGATTTCTCCCGAGTCACGCTTGCCGACGGCGATCAGGCCTTCTTGGACGAGGCACGCGATTTCCTGACGACCCATGTGACCGACGACGTCAGGCGCCGGAACAAAGAAACCGGCGACAACTTCGACGAAGGTGTGCATCTGGCGCTGGGTGCCGCCGGCTACCTGGAACGCGAGTGGAAGCCGCATGCCGAGGGTGGCTTCACTCGGGTGCACCGCCGCATCTGGGAGCTGGAGAAGCGGCGGGCGCATGTGCCCTGGGTGACCTGGGGGACGACGGCCATGGTGGCGCGTTCGGTGGCGAAGTTCGGGTCGCAGGAACTGCGGGATGAGGTGATGCCGAAGGTTTTCAGCGGGCAGGTCAGGCTGTGCCTGGGGTACACCGAACCTGAAGGCGGTTCCGATATCGCCACCTGTAAGACCCGCGCAGTACGCGACGGTGACGGCTGGATCATCAACGGCTCGAAGATGTTCACTACCGGCGCGCACAAATGCCAGTACGTCTTTCTCATCACCAACACGGATCCCGAGGCGCCAAAGCACAAGAGCCTGACCATGTTTCTGGTCCCGCTCGATTCGCCAGGCATCGATATCCAGGGCATCCGCACTATCGACGGTGACCGCACCAATATCGTCTACTACAGCGACGTGCGCGTCGACGACAAGTACCGGCTCGGTGATGTGAACGCCGGCTGGACGGTACTGCGAGAGCCACTCAACACCGAGCACGGTGCCGTTTCCGCCGCGCCCGATGGATTGCAGGACGTGTCGATCATGATGCACCAGGCCGGTTTCATGGCCGACGCCGTCGACAAGGCCGCCGGTAGGGTCGCCGAACCGGACCCGAACGGGCGCAGGCTCATTGACGACGACGCGGTGGCATACCGGCTGGGCCGCAGCGCCGCGCGGATGGAGGCGGCGTTGAGCGCGCCGAGCATCTTCGGCCGGGTAGCTCTGGCGCAGACGATGCGCGACATCTCACCGGACCTGATGGACATCCTCGGCACGGCGTCGACGCTGCCGAACGGCACCGACGGCGCGGCCGACGACGGCGCCGCCGAGTACGTGTACCGCTTCGCGCCGCTGGTCGGGATCTACGGCGGCACCCTCGAGGTGTTCCGCAACATGATCGCGCAGTACGTGCTCGGCCTGGGCAAGCCGAATTACTCAGCGCCGAAGAAGGTTTTGTAACCCGTGAGCGGTCAGGTCGTCAGGATGGTTGCCGCTGCCGTGCCGGGCGCACCGTACACCTGCGCGAATCCGACCCGCGGAGTTCCGGGGACCTGACGGTCGCCGGCCTCGCCGCGCAGTTGGCGTACCAACTCGTGCATCTGCCGCAGCCCTGATGCCCCGATCGGTTCGCCGTTGGCGATCAGTCCGCCGTCGGTGTTGACCGGCATTGCGCCGACGATCTCGGTGGCGCCGTCGGCCAGCAGCTTCTCCTGCTCGCCGTCGGCGCAAAACCCCGCTTCGGCCATGTGGATCACTTCCGCGCCCGCGTCGGTGTCCTGCAGTTGGATAACGTCGACGTCCTGCGGCGCCACACCCGCTTTCTCGAAGGCGGCTTTCGCGGCGTAGACGGTCGGCGAGACGTCCTCCTCGACGGGCGCATACGTCGTGTTCACCTCGTAGGCGCCGTAGCGCCGGGTGCGGACTTCGACAGCGCGGACATACACGGGTTTGGTGGTGAAACGGTGCGCGATATCGGCACGGCACATCACGACCGCGGCGGCGCCTTCATCGGGAGCGCAGAACATGTACTGGGTCAGCGGGTAATTCAGCACAGGCGACGCCAGAATAGCCTCTTCAGACATCGGCTTGCGGCGAAAAGCATTGGGATTCAACGCGCCATTACGAAAGTTCTTTGCGGCCACCTTGGCCAGCGTGTCGGTCGAGATGCCGTGGTCGTGCAGGTAGCGGTTGGCCTTCATCCCGAAGAACTTGGTGGTCAGGTATTGCCCGTTCTCGGCGTACCAACTCGGCATCCCAACCAGCGCGGGATCTTCGGTGAAGGCGCCGCGCGGGTGCTTGTCCATGCCCACCGCGATGCCGATGTCGTAGTCGCCCAACCGGATACCGTCGGCGCACGCCTTGGTCGCACTGGCTGCGGTCGCGCAGGCATTGAACACATCGGTGAACGGAATCCCGGTGAGGCCTACCATGCCGACAATTGCGTCCGGGTTGGCCACCGTCCAGCTGCCGCCTACCGCGAATTGGATGTCTTTCCATTCGACACCTGCGTCGGCAAGGGCGAGCTGGATTGCGTCAGCGGCCATCTCCATTGCGGACTTGCCCTCGAAGCGCCCGAACGGATGCAGGCCCACCCCAATGATGGCAACGTCGGTCACGCTATAGCTCCCGATTCTTTCAGTTGTTCGATGCGGTCCCAGTCCATACCGATCTCCATCAGCACCAACTCGGTATGCTCCGACGCCTGCGGCGCCCGGGTCGTGACGAGCGGCTCGTGGTTGAACTGGACGGGACCGCGCACGACTTTGAACGGCTCTCCGCCGCTGGCGAGTTCGACCTCGGCGATCATGTCGTTGGCGATGGCCTGTTCGTCGTTGGCCAGGTCGAGCAGGCTCTGGAAGGGCGCCCATTGCCCCTTCATCGTCTTCAGGTGTTGCCGCCAATACTCGAAAGGCTTGGCGGCCACCGCCTTCGTGATCAATTCGGCTGCCGCGCTGGCATTTTGGATCAGTGGAAGCACCTCGGAGAAGCGGGGATCGTCGGCAGCCTCGGGGATGCCGAGGTGCTCGAAGGTGTCGCGGATCAGCCCGGTCGGGCTGATGATGCACAGGTTGATCGTGCCGCCATCGGAGGTCAAGTAATTGCCCATGAAGGGGTTCACCGACATCGCCGTAATCGCGCCCGGCATCGGCGTGCGCATGACCTCGCCGGTCTCCATGCCTTGCGTCATGCTCGCACCCGCGGCCCACCAGGCCGTGCTCAGCAGTGACACGTCAAGCTCGAGGGCCTCGCCGGTGCGCTCGCGATGCAGCAGCGCGGCCGAGATGCCGCCGGCGATGAACATGCCGCCGATGGAATCGCCGAACGCGGGAATGCCTTGTCCCAGTGCGCCGCCCAACTCCTCGGGCGTCAGTGCGTAGCCGATGCCGCTGCGGGTCCAGAACGCCGTCCCGTCGTAGCCACCGATGTCGCGCTCGGGGCCCTTGTCGCCGTAGGCCGAACCGCGGGCATAGATGATGTTCGGGTTCGCGGCGCGGATGTGTTCGACATCGAAATTGTGCTTCTGGCGCTGCGCGGGTTTGTAGTTGGTCAGGAAGACGTCGGAGGTTTTGGCCAGTTCGTACAGCACCTCCTGGCCGCCCGGCGTGGAGACGTCGATCCCGACGCTGCGCTTGCCCCGGTTCGGGTGCTCCATCAGTGGATGGCGGTCCGGGTCGACCTGGATGCCTCCCATGTTGATAAAGCCGCGCTGGGTATCGCCGCGCACCGGATGTTCGATTTTGAGGACGTCTGCGCCCCAGTCGGCGAGGATCGCGCCGGCTGCCGGGACGAACGTGAACTGCGCTACCTCGAGGACCCGAAAGCCCTCCATGACTTTGACCATTTTGGGACCTTACTTGGCGTCGAATGTCACTGGAAGCGCGTTGGGCGACCGGAAGGGCTGGCCGTAAATATGCGGGTCCTCATCGGTGACGAGCTTGACGTTGGTCACCCGACTCAGCAGGCATTCCAGCGCGACCCGCGTCTCCATCCGGGCGAGGTGAAGACCCAAGCACGTGTGTTCACCTGCCGCGAACGAGATGTGCGGCACGTGCTTGCGGAAGATGTCGAATTCCCCCGCACTTTCCCACCGTTGCTCGTCGCGATTGGCCGAGCCGATGCACAGATCAACTGCCGACCGCGCGGGAATCCTGACCCCTTCGAGTTCGGTGTCTTCGCTGGCGAACCGCTGCACGGTCGTCAGCGGTGTCTCGAAGCGCAGCCCTTCTTCGATCGCTTGCGCGATCAACTCGTGATCGGCTTGCACCGCGTCGAACTGGTCGGGGTGGGTGAGCAACAGAAACAGCAGATTGCCCGATGACCGGTAGGTGGTTTCCAGCCCGGCCGGCAGCAGCAGCCGCAGGAAAGAGTAAATGGCTTCGTCGCTGAGCTTTTCGCCGCCGATCTCCGCGGTGACCAGATCACCGATGATGTCGTCGGTCGGGTTGGCCTTGCGTTTCTCGATCTGGTCGAGGAAATAGTCTTTCAGCGCCGCTGAGGCTTCGAAGGCGCGCTCGTACCTGACGGTGTAGTTGATCAATTGCACCGCGCGTCGGCGAAACTCGGGCAGGTCCTCGGCCGGCAGGCCCAACAGCTTGGCGATGACCCGCGTGGGGAACTCGAAGGTGAAGTTCCGGACCAGATCGGCTTCGCCGGCGTCGATGAACTCGTCGATCAGCGCATTGCAGATCGGTCGCACAATCGCCGGTTCCCAGCGCGCAAGCGCCTTGGACTTGAACGCCGCCGACACCAGATTGCGGTGTTCGCGGTGTTTCTTGCCCTCCATCGCCAGGATGCTGGGACCGATGAACAGGCCGATCGTGTTGTCGTAGTACGTGGAGCCGAATACCTCACCGTCGCGGAACGCTTTGTTGACCGCGTCGAACGACATGGCGGCGAAGGAGTTTTTGGGACGCAGCGATTCCGGGGTCTTCGAGTAGTCGACGACCGTTCCGTGGAACACGCCGGCCTCGTTGCGCTTCTGAGCGAAGTACGGGTACGGGTCACGGATGAAGTCGGCAGGCAAGGCGGCGTTGACGGCAGCGTCATGAACTTGACTTTCCACAGCGTCTCCGTCCCCGCTACACGATCGTACTGTAAATATTACAGTAGCCTACATCGGCGGGGCCGGCCGCCGTAACCTATGCGGCCTCCGGGCGGCACGGCCGCGTGCCCAGCGTCGACTCAGGCGTCGCGGCGCGAACTCCGTTTGACCAGCCGCACGCCGAGCTCATCCGGCGGTACCGGATGGCCTGCGGCGCAACGGATTTCCACCGTAGCTTCGGCGCCGCAATCCAGGTGAGTGAGGCGCAGTCGGTTGTGGCCAGGCAGGTGACGCCGCCCCCACTCGAACATCGCGAACACCACCGGCATGAAATCGATGCCGGCCTGGGTGAGCACGTATTCGTCGCGGGTGCGCTGGCCCGGCTCGCGGTATGGCCGCCGCGTCAGTAGCCCGAGTTCGACCAATTCGGACAGCCGCGCCGAGGTGGCGGCCTTGGTGATGCCCACCCGGTGGGCGAAGTCGTCGAAGCGGGTAGTGCCGTAGTACGCCTCGCGCAAGATCAGCATCGCGGATTTAGTGCCGACGACCTCCATGGTCTTCTCGATCGAGCACTGGCCGACGGCCGACCAGGCGTCACGATCGGCCAACGCTCCCTGAAGAAGTGTCATGCAAATCACCTCCGATCTGGGTTGCCCTTACTATACCTAGGTGTTTAGTTGGGTATAGCTAGAGATACTTAGTATCGGCTCAAGGAGGAGTCATGGCATATCAAGGTAGAGACGCCGTCATCGTGGGCGCGGTACGCACGCCCGTCGGCAAGGGCAAAGCGAGCGGAGCGCTGCACGGCGTGCTGCCCGCGGACCTGCTGGCCCACAGCCTGCGGGAGCTGGTTCAGCGCACGGGCGTGGAACCGGGCCAGGTCGACGACGTCATTGCCGGCGCCGTGACGCAGGTGGGCGATCAGGCGGTGAACATCGCGCGTAACGCCCTGCTGGGCGCGGGGTTCCCGGAGTCGGTTCCGGGTACCACGGTTGACCGGCAGTGCGGCAGCAGCCAGCAGGCCATCAGCTTCGCCGCCCAAGGCGTCGTCTCCGGCGCTTACGACCTGGTCATCGCGGGCGGCGTGGAGTCGATGAGTCGCGTCCCGATGGGCAGCTCGGTGCTGCCAGGCAGCAACCCCTTCGGCGACGACATGGCCCGCCGCTACCCCGACGGGCTGGTGCCGCAGGGCATCAGTGCCGAACTGATCGCCGCGAAGTGGGGTTTCTCGCGCACCGAACTCGACGAATTCTCCGCTGCCAGCCACGAAAAAGCGGCGCTGGCCACCAAAGAAGGACTGTTCGACAACGAGCTGGCGCCGATCGCCGGGCTGGGCACCGACGAGATCATCCGGCCCGGTACTACCGTCGAGACCCTGGCCGGGCTGAAGCCGGCCTTCTACGACCCGGCGGTCCAAGCCCGCTTCCCGCAGGTCAATTGGGAGATCACGCCAGGAAACTCGTCGCCGCTCTCCGACGGCAGCGCCGCGGTCTTGATCACCAGCAGCGAGGCCGCCAAGAAATTGGGCCTGCGCCCGTTGGCCCGGATTCACACCGCGACGGTGGTGGGTTCGGATCCGCTCTACATGCTGACCGGCGTTATCCCGGCCACCGAGAAGGTGCTACGACGCGCGGGCCTGACACTGGCCGACATCGACCTGTTCGAGGTCAATGAGGCGTTCGCGCCTGTGGTGCTGGCCTGGGCGCATGACACCGGGGCCGATCTGGCCAAGACCAACGTCAACGGTGGTGCCATCGCCATCGGACACCCGCTGGGGGCCAGCGGTGCCCGCATCATGACAACACTCGTGAATGCGCTCGAACAGCGCGGCAGTCGTTACGGGCTGCAGACGATGTGCGAGGGCGGCGGGATGGCCAACGCCACCATTGTCGAGCGTTTGGGCTAGGCGGCTTCGCAGCCTGGGACCAGCAGGACACAGAGCGCCCCCAGGCTGCCCGGCAGTGTTACGCATGAGACTCGCGTTGGCGGTCTGTCTGTAGATCCCAGGTTCGTACGTTGTCGAGCCGCCGCTGGCACGCGGTGTGGCCAAGCGGTTGCCCAGGACGCCTGACTGCACCATTGTTGCCTGTCTCAGCTCGTGGCGAACAACTTTGTCTCACGTTGGTCTCACGAAAGTGGCGAATCTTCAGCCGCCCGCTTTGCGCGCGTTCATCGCCCCGCCACGTTCAGCAGGATCTTGCCGCCACGGAGGAGATGCTGCACCGCGTCCTGGATATGCTCGAGGGGGTACACGCCCGCCACGGGGACAACAAGGGCGCCGTCGGCCACCAGCGGTGCCGCCTCACGAATGACAGGCACCACCTTGTCGTGGTAGTCGAAGTCGCCGACAAAGAATCCGCGGACCGTGAGGTGCTTGCCCACCAGTGCCGGGGTGTCGACCCACATTGGTTCGCCCGTGGCCCAGGCATAGCTGACCAACCATCCACCGTCGGACAGCAATTCGACCAGCCGCGCCACCACTGGACCACCCACGGAGTCCACTGCCAGCGCCACGCGCGCGTCGCCGATCACTGCTCGAACATCGCCGACCGCATCGGGGTCATCGACGTGGACCACGTCGGCCCCGGCTGCTGTGAGCTCGGCGAACGTTGCGTCGTCACGGGCCAGGTTGATCGTCTTCAGTCCACGAAGTTTGGCTAGCGCGATCAATGACCGCCCCACACCGGAGTTCGCGGCGTTCTGAACCACCCAGTCACCGGGCTGCAGGGGGGTGCATTCACTCAGCATCAACCCTGCTGTCGGGGGGTTGCTGCCCAGCATCGAGTACTGCTCGATGTCGCCGCCGGGGAGTGCGAACAGGCCGTCGGCGGGCACGACGAGCCGCTCACGCCACGCACCGGCATACAGGGGTAGCACGACGAGATCGCCGACCTGAAGTCCATCGACCTCGGGGCCGGTGGCAAGCACGCGGGCGACCCCCTCTGCGCCTGGTATGTGAGGCAGGGGTGGTCGCGCCAGCGCGCCGCCGATAACCAGTAGGTCGTGTTTGTTCAACGGCGAGACCTCAACGCTCACCAGAACCTCATGCGGACCCGGTGGCGGCGGCTCCTCGATGTCGACGACGCGGATCACCTGTGCGGGGTCGCCGAACTGTTCAATCTGGACGGCGCGCATATCAATTCCTCTCCATCGAAGGTGAGGTCGCCGTGTGAGCCTGCCTAACGGATACGCTCTATTACCCCGCGAAGTGCGGCCCCGCTACTGCGGCTCCTTACCGAGTTTGCACGTTGGCATCATTTGATGATTCAAATTTGACAATTATTTTGGCCAAGACGCGGCCCGGCCCAGTGAACGCCTGATGTGCGTCAACAGGTAAGCGAGGGCAGCGCGTCGGCGCGGCCCACGGGCCGCAAAGAGATAGCCGTCCAGCCCACGATCAGGTGTTCGCGTCAATTGTGCTGGCCTGGGCGCATGACACCGGGGCCGATCTGGCCAAAACCAACGTCAACGGTGGTGCCATCGCCATCGGACACTCGCTGGGGGCCAGCGGTGCCCCATCATGACGACGCTCGTAAATGCGCTCGAACAGCGCGGCGGTCGCTACGGTTTGCAAAACATGTGCGAGGGCGGTGGTATGGCCAACGCCACCATCATCGAACGCCTCGGCTAGCCCCCAACGCCTACTCGAAGCCGATTGGGAGGCCATGGGTCCCAGCGCGGCGAGGTTTCGGACAGCCGATCCACGCTGCTAAGACTGCCCCGCCTGTCCGGGGAGTGCGGTGGAGATGTCGGCAACGGCCAACAGCAGCCCGGCGACAATGTCAGCGAGGTGCTCGCGGGTAGTGTCGAAGTCGCCACGCAGCCAGCCAGCGATAACGTCCATAGCACCGCTGACCAGGGCAAACGCAGTGAGGTCGGTGTCGAGCTGGCTGGCTGCGGCAGGACCGAGTGGATCTCTGATCATCGCGGCCATGGCGTTGGATATCGCGCGTGTGCTGTCCAAGCGGGCGTGCTGCAAAACCTCGGAGGTGTGGGAACGCAGGAGCAACTGGCCACGACGCGGGTCAGCGGTGAGGAAATCAAGTGCCGCATCGGCAGTGGCGCGGACTTGCGCGCGTATGTCGGGCGCCGCGCTACTCGTCGCAGCCTTAACCGCCTGCAACCCCTCGGCGGTAAGGTCACCCACGATCGCTTCGATCAACGCATCCGAATCGGTGAAATGCTCGTAAAAGTAGCGGTCATTGAGCCGGGCCCGCGCGCACACCGCGCGTTTCGACACTGCTCGTGCGCCGTCCTCTGCGAATAGATCGAGAGCTGCCTCGATCAGCGCGACTCGGCGGGTGGCGCGACGTTCGGCGGCCGTCAAGCCACCGTAGGAGCGCGTCGCGATTGCCATCAATGGCATTGTGCCTGACACCCCTTGACCATTCGAGATTTCTGGTGCAGTCTGACACCACAATAGCTTCTGGTGCAGCCATGCACCAGAATTATCTGACAGAAGGGTCACCATGTCGGTCCAATCCCTGGACAGTTCGATCGACCCTCCGCACACGCCGACAGAATCCATATGCACTTCACTCGAATCTGTCGCAGACCGATTCGAGCGCGTGATGGGATCGCGGTTCCTCGTTCTGTTCGCGCCTGCCCTCTTCGACGAGATGATGCTGCCAGCGGTGTCGGCGGCACTCGTTGATACGGGCCGGATAAAGAACGACCCCCTCGGGCGCGCGCGACGTACGGCTGCATCCGATCAACTCACGTTTATGGCCAAGCACGAGGACCGCCGCGAGGAGATGCAGCGGCTGGTGCGGCTGCACCGCGACATCAAAGGCGTTGGACCTGACGGGGTTCGCTATAGCGCACTAACCCCCGAGCCTTGGAACTGGAACTTGATCAGTATCTTCTTCATGCATCGTGGTGCTTTCATCGCTCTCAGCGGCGAAGACCTCAGCGTCGCGGGCAACCAGGCGATCTGGGACCGCTTTCGTGCGCTGACTAAAGACTTGCAGATGCCCGGCCGCGCACGACGACTCCCGGATAGCTACGAGGATCTGTGCGCGTACTACGAGAAGATGGCGGTCGAAAAACTCAAACACACCGCGAGCCTTGACATCGTCATAGACGCCACGCTCCGGCCGCGACGGCCTGAGTACATGCCTGTTGTCACGGCGCCGCTGTGGAGGCTGCTGGGACCGATCGGCGGACACATTGTGGCGGTCTTGGGTTTCGGCATCATGCACCCTCGTGTGCGGTCGTTGGTCCCGACGCGCTGGACGCGCCGACATGCCTTGGAGTTCGCCGTGCTGACCAGGCTGCTTCGTATTGCTTACCGTTGGTTACCCCATCGACTCACCAACACGCCGTTGGCGCGCAATGGGTGCGAGTACGAGCGAATCGTCGCCCACTACAAAGGAAGCGGACTGACATCGTTCGCGCCTGGTGCCACTCAAACCTGTGCTGAGGCCGATGCGTGATCATGAGCGACCGCACCCGTCCCTACCACCTCCAGGTCGCCGACGAGGAACGAATCATTTGTGAGGAGTGATCAGTGACCACTGAACAAACCACAGCGGCGACCAGACGCCCGGACACGGCGCCGAACCGCTCATCGGCAGGCACGATATGGGCTTGCCTTTTCGCTGTCCTCGGTGTCAGCGCCGTCGTGGCTATCGCATGGAATGCACGCGACTACCCCGACGCGCGGATCGGAAATCCGAACGTGACCGGGGCGCCGCGTCCGGTGGAGCCACTTTTCGGTTACACCCATTGGCTCGGGACGCTGCAAGTCTTTACGATCATCGCGGTCATCGGGCTCATCGCGGCTTTCGTGTGGGGTTGGCGTCGCTATGGCCCCCACCCTTACCTGCTCATGGGTCTGGTGACCACCATCATCGTCTGGCAGGACCCGATCATGAATTGGGCGCCATACGCGGTGTACAACCCCCGGCTGTGGCACTGGCCGGAGTCCTGGCCGCTGGTGTCGCTCTCGCCCACGATCGAACCGTTTGTCGTCATCGGCTATGTGATGTTCCAGTTCGGCCCGTACTTTCCGGCAGCCTGGGTCCTGCGAAAAATCCAGGCTCGTCGGCCCGTTGATGCGTTCGTGTGGCGTCATCCCCTGAGCAGTCTTGGCGTACTGATATTGGTCTTCGGATTCATCATCGACATGATTCTTGAGGTCACGCTGGTGCGCACTGGTATGTACATCTACGCGCAGGTGATCCCATTCGGTTCAATCTTCGTCGGCACACCGCACCAGTTTCCGTTGCTGTGGGAATCCGTATTGGTCACGGTGGTGATGATTCCGGCGGGGATTCTGGTCTATCGCGACGACACAGGCCGCACGGTTTCTGAAAAATTGGCCCAGCGCGCCCGCATCTTCCGCAGCCGGCCGGCCCTGGGCTCGTTTCTGGTCATGCTCGCCATCATTAACGTGGCGTACTTGATGTACGGCGCCGCGTTCACGGCCATCAAGTGGTCGAAGGCAGCAACGTCAGTTGCTTGCCCCTGGCCGTATCCGGACGCCAAGGTCTTTGATCCTCAGGGCTTTTACGAGAAGAACGGCCAAAAGGGCCCGTATTCCGTCGGAATCATGTCCACCTGGATGAGCGGCCAGCCCAACGGGCGTCCGACTGTGCAACTCGGATCCGTGAGCCAACGTTGTGCGCCGGGCAACAATGGGTGAGCCGCGGGTACGAACCGACATCCAAATTTTCGGGCCTCAGAGCAGCACCTGGAATGGAAGTCCGAGCAACTGGTAGCCAATTTCATTCACATCCGATGGACGGAGGTTCCTCGATGCCTGACCCTGTCGAAGTTGTTCGCCAGTTCTGCGCACTGATGGAGAAGCGCGATCCCGAGGCGTTGCGTCTGTTCCTCGCTAGCGGCGCGGTCTACCAGAACGTCGGGATGCCGGCGTTTACAGGTGTTGACGCGATCTTGGAGAACATGGGGGCGCAGTTTTCGATGTTTCCGGATGCCTACGCGTTTGAGATCTTGAACATCGCCAGCGAAGGTTCTGTCGTTCTGACCGAACGGCTTGACTACATCCAAGCCCCTGACGGCACGAAGCCCGCCGTTCCCGTCATGGGGACTTTTGTGCTCGATGAGAGCGGGAAGATCACTCGCTGGACTGACTATTTCGACGTGTCTCTGACGGTCAAGCTTCTGCAAGGCGAGGACATTAGCGCATTGGTGCCCGCGGCCTCGACCTAGGCTGCGGTGCCCTCCCAGTTGGGTGGCGCCGTGGCGATATTGGAGCTAAGGGGATTCGACCCTGACCTACTCGATGCGAGGTGGACTTGGGCGTTTGCTGCCTTTGGCCCAGCGGGCACTGAAAGCGGGGTCACCGATAGGGGCGAATCCAAACGTTCCTACCGTGTGTGTAGGCGCGACCGTGTGGGTCCGCGCTGATCGGATTCCACAAAGCGCGAGGGGGCGGCACGTTGAGCACCGACCCACGCAACGATGTGGTTGCGCGTCAATATCAGCAGTGGCTGTATCCGGAGCAGATCAGCGACCTCGCAGAGTGGAGCGCAGCCAATTTTGACTGGATCGACCCAGTCCACGCCCATCGGATCTACTGGCCCGACCGCGAATACAACGCTGAGATGGATATTCTCGTCGCTGGCTGCGGCACCAACCAGGCGGCATGCTTCGCCTTCACCAACCCTTCGGCGAAAGTTGTGGCCACCGACGTCAGCCAACCTTCGTTGGATCACCAGCAATATCTGAAAGATAAGCACGGGCTGGAAAACCTTGAGTTGCACCTACTTCCGATCGAGGACGTAGCCGCACTGGGGCTCGACTTCGACCTCGTTGTGTCGACCGGCGTCCTGCATCACTTGGCCGACCCGAGGCAAGGAATGGCGGCGCTTGCCGGCTGCCTGCGGCGAGACGGCGTCGTGAGCGCCATGGTCTATGGAAAATACGGCCGGATCGGCGTTGATCTGTTGGCGTCCGTGTTCAACCAACTTGGTCTGTGCCAAGACGACTCGTCCGTCAAAATGGTCAGAGACACAATCGCCGTGCTGCCCGCAGACCACCCAGTACGAAGTTATCTGAAGTTTGCGTGGGACTTGAGGTCTGATGCCGGCGTCGTCGACACATTTCTGCACGGGCGGCAGCGCAGCTACTCAGTCGAGGAGTGCCTTGACTTAGTCACGTCGTCGGGACTCGTATTTCAAGAGTGGTTCTTCAAGTCCGGGTACTACCCGCACGACGGATTCGGACTGCCCGACACGTTGTCGTCAGCGCTCAAGGCGCTGCCGCAAATCGAGGCATGGTCGTTGATGGAGCGTCTTCAGTCCTCGACTAAATGCCACTTCTTTGTGGCGTGCCGCCCCGACCGGCCGACCGAGAACTACGCCGTCGACTTCTCCAGCACCGAAGCCCTCGACTACATCCCGGCCATGCGAGTGGGATGCGGTGTATCTGGCACGGCTGTCGTGATGCCACACGGACGGATCGGGCTGCGGGCCGATCAGTTGCCTTTCGTCCAGCTTGTTGACGGACGCCGCACAATTCGAGAGATTGCCGAACGTGTGGCCCCGGAAGGCTCGTCTCGAACCAGCATCGCCGACTTAGAGACCTTCGCACGCAATGTATTTGAGAATTTCTGGCAGCTGGATCTGCTGGCCATGGCCCGAACCCCGGTAGGTGTTGACACCTAGAGCCAGCCGGTTCGAGCGGCAGCAACCAGCTCGGCGGGGGCCGGGGCCAATTCGCCGTCCCGGACGCCGTCGAGCATCCGTTTCACTGCGGCGACAATCTCCGGGCCTGCCGCGGCGAGTCCGGCCTTATCGGCTGTGGCGATCTCATCCGCATCGACGCCTGCCCGGGCTAGCACGGCGTCCGGGTCGGCCAGCTGATCGGCCAGCCAGGAGAGCGGGTCGGCTGACAACTCGGCGACGAAGTGCCGGCGGCTGGGTTCCCAACCGTTGAAACGGGGGTGGTGATGGGCCCGGTCCAGCGTGCCGGGTGGACTCTCTGTTGATCCGAAAAGGTCCACCCGCCACACCGGGCGGGTGAAGGCGATCGGGACGCCGGCGTAGATGGACCCCTGGGGTTCGGCCCGTTCGACCAGGCGGAGTTCCAGTCTGACTCCCCGTTCCGGGGTCTCCTGACCGGCGAGCGGGTTCGGGTCGATGAAGTACATATCGCCGACGACCACACCGAGGGTTTCGAATCCGAACGCTGCGAACATCTCGTGCCCTTCCTCGTGCCTCCTCGAGCGTAGACCCACGCGGTGGGCATGGCGCATCTCTATCGGAGGCGCGGGAAACGCGGGGGCTTCATTCGCGCGGCTTTGCCGCACCGGTCGGCGTGAGGGCGACGACCGGGATGGTCCGCGACGTCTTGCGCTCGTACTCAGCGAATCCCGGATAGCGTTCGGCCTGCACCGCGTATTTGGCGTCCCGTTCGGCGCCGTGCAGTTCGCTGGCGTGCACGTCGACGATCTCGTCGCCAACTTCGATGCGGACGTCGGGGTTGGCCTTCAGGTTCCAGTACCAGGCTGGGTTATTGTCGACACCATTGGCCGAGGCGAACACCAGATACCGTTCGCCGTCGGCGAGGTACATCATGATGTTGGTTCGCGGCTCCCCGCTGCGTGCACCGACGGTGTGCAGGATGACCAGCGGCGCCCCCTCGAACGGACCGCCGACACGGCCGTGATTGGCGCGGAACTCCGCGATATTGCGCGCGTTGAAGTCGCTACCCTCGCTCATCTTGTCTCCTTACATCGACCGACGCTTCGTACCCGGTTACCCACTCGTCAGACCCTCCACCGGATCGATCAATCCATTCGTTCGACCCACTGAGCGCGAGACGGGCCAGGCTCGAACGGATCGCCGAAGTACTGAGTCTCGTGGACCACCTGCCCACCGTCGAATTCCATGATGCTGACCACGTAAGACGGTTGTCCGTCATAGGTCATGACGAGTTCGCTGATCCACAGGTCGCCGCCGCCGAGCATGCGTCGCACGGTGAAGCGTTTCAGGTTCGGCTGGGCGGTGCGCGACGCCTGGATGTTGGCTCGGCCTCGGATGCGCTCACCCGATTGCGGATAGTCGAGAACTGCGTCGTCGCGGTAGATCTGGTGCTCCGTCGCAAAGTCGTTCACGTCGGAGGCTTCCCAGTGGCGTTGCAGGGCGGCCCGCACGTCGTCGTCTTTCATCGCTGTCTCTCGTTCACTGCTTGCTCGCGTGCCCACCGGTAGTCGGCCTTGCCGGACGGGCTGCGCTCGATGGTGGCCCGGAAGACGACCGCCTTCGGAAGTTTATAGCGGGCCAGGGTTTTTGCGGCATGTTCGGTCAGCTCGCCTGCATCGGCGCGCGCGTCATCGGCCAGCGCGACGACGGCAACTACCTCCTGGCCCCACCGCTCGCTGGGCCGTCCGGTGACGACCACGTCGGCCACTGCGGGATGCGACGCGATCGCGGTTTCGACTTCTTCGACGAAGATCTTTTCGCCGCCGGAGTTGATGGTGACCGAGTCACGGCCCAGCAACTCGACAACGCCGTCGGCGCGGTGGCGTGCCCGGTCACCGGGAACCGCGTAACGCACGCCGTCAATGACCGGGAAGGTGGCCGCGGTCTTCGCCGCGTCGCCCTTGTAGCCGAGCGGCACGTAGCCCCGCTGGGCGAGCCAGCCCATGCCGTCGTGACCCGGACGCAGGATCGAGCCGTGGTCTTCGGCGGCCACGAAGGTGTCCGGGCCGGCGTTGAAGGTGCCCGTCGACACCGCTCCTGACATCGACATGTGGTGCATCTGTGCACCGGTCTCCGATGACCCGACGCCGTCGACGACGATGGCGTTCGGCAAAACCTCGATCAGGCGTTGCTTGACGAACGGAGTCAGCAGCGCCCCGCCGTTAGCCACCACGACCAACGACGACACATCCGCGATGCCCTTCTCGATAGCGGCGACCAACGGCCGCGCCATCGCGTCGCCGACCACCGTCACGGTCATCACCTTCTCCCGCGCGATGGTGCGGACAACGTCGTCGGCGTCCAAATGATCGACGACCGAAGGGAAGACGACGGTCTGACCGGTCGTGATTGCCGTCATCACACTCCACTGGGCCGCGCCATGGATCAGTGGCGGCAGAATCATCAACTTGTTGGCGGGAGCCCCGGCGGCCGCGGCCACCGCTGCCACGATCTCGTCGACAGAGCCAAACGGCTGTCCGGTCATCAGGTTTCGTCCGCCGAACGATGTCATGAAGATGTCATGCTGACGCCACAGCACACCTTTCGGCATTCCCGTGGTGCCACCGGTATAGAGGACATAGAGATCGTCGGGCGAGTGTTGTAGCGGCTGCGCCGGCGAACTCGATTCGATGATGCTCTCGTAGTCGACGGCGCCGTAGAGCAACGCGTTGCCCGAGTCGTCAGCGATCTGAATGAGCACTCGCAACTGTGGAAGGTCCGGCAACACCTCGGCGACGCGCGGCGCGAACGCGGCATGGTAGATCAGCGCCGTCGCACCCGAATCCGCTAGCAGATACTGCAACTCGCTCTTGACGTAGCGGAAGTTGACGTTGAACGGGGCGACGCGCGCCGCGAAGGAACCCAGCAACGCCTCGACGAATTCGTTTCCGTTGTAGGCATATAAGCCCAAAAGATCCTGTCCGACCTCGTGGCCGGCAAGTACTGATCGTTCGGTGTGGCAGCCCAGCCCCCGCGAGTGTAGGTATGCGGCGAGACGGTTCGATCGCTCGATGATCTCTGCGTAGGTGTAGCGGCGTTCGCCCTGGATGATCAGCTCGCGGTCCGGGATCACTGCCGCGACGGCGGCAGCGACGGCTGGCACGGTGAATTGTGTTGCGGTGGCTGACATCAGGCCTCTCACGGCTGGTGCGGAAGTAGACGGACCATCAGGCCGTTAGCCTCGGTGAGTAGCGTGCCGTCGGCCGCTGTCATGGTAGCGGTGACGAATACCTTTCTGCCGTCGATCTCGCTGATACCGCCGCGTGCGGTCAACGGCTCGTCGATCGGTGTGATGCTGCGATAGTCGACGTGCAGGTAGGCCGTGCGGCTGGGGGAGAGGCCAGCAGTCGAGACGATCATTCCGAAGTGCCAGTCGTACAGCAGCGGGATCATGCCGCCGTGCACGGCATTGTTACCGCCCACGTGCGAGCGAGTGAACAGCCCTTCCATGGTGACCCCGTCGGGTCCGGAGTCGACGATGGTCCACGGTGGCAGCAGTGGATGGCCCAACCCCGGCAGTTCGAGGTCTCGGCCGGCCGGCGCTAGGCCTTCGGGCACCCGATGGCCTTCCAGCAACGCGCACGCGTTTTCCACCTGCTCGGCCGCGGTGGTCCACGCAGCGTTCTCCGGGTTGGTCGAAACCGTGAGATCTTGCAGGCGGCGCATTGCCGCGACGAACCGACTCAGCTCAGGAGGCGCGTTGACCGGTCTGAGCTCTGGAAATCCACCCCGGACTTCGGGTGCCGTATCGGTCATTGCTGAGTCCATACCCGGAGCAACTCCTCGGTCGTGGTGATGGTCGCGAGCAGGGACAGCGTGTTGTCGATGATCGCGGTACCGTACTCGGCGGGTACGCCGGCGACGGCATCCCGCGGCACGATGACGCGATAGGCGGCGTTGACGGCGTCCATGACCAGGTTGGGGATCGCGATGTTCAGCGAAACGCCGACCACGACGATCGTGGACACGTCGAGGTTCCGCAAGATCGCGTCCAGGTCGGTGCCGCCCATCGGCCCGACCCCATGCCACCTACTCAGCACCAGATCGGTTGGCTCAGGACCTAACTCGGGTAGCACGGCCGCTCCGGGCGAGCCGGGAGTGACGTCGACGCTACCGCGCCCGACGGCGAAGATCTTGGCATTGTGGTTCGAGCCGAGCCCGTCGGGTCGTCGTTGCACCAAGCAGTGCACGATGCGCACGCCTGCTGTCCGAGCCGCCGGCAGCAACCGGGTGATGTTGGGTAGCGCAACGCGGCGGGCCTCTTTCGCGAGCACCGCCAGCCCCGCATTCGGGCCGATGACCGCGCCCTGGCATTCCTGAGCGACGATCGCGGTGTGCTCGGGCGCAGCGAGTTCCGCCAGTGAGATCATGCCGGCACTTCGTAGAACTGGGTCGCCCACTTCCGCAGTGCCATATAGCCTTTCGCGTCGACCTTGGACAGTGGCGGACGTTCCACGTACTTCTGGTAGCGCCAGATTTGCAGATCGTCGAAGACCGTTGACAGGAACTGCTTTTCGATGACGTCGCGTAGCTTGCCCTGTGGCACGTCGGAGTCATCGCCGGGCAGCCGCGGCCACCAGATCGAATAGAACAGATCAGAGCACTCGTCATCGACCGGCGTACACGTGAAGATCAGCCGATGATTTTGCGCACCCTCGAAGACGCTGATCGCCCCGCCGAGACCGAACAAGTGGCTGTGGAACCGCAACGCGAGATCATCGGGGTTATCGCTGCTCGCATCGGGCCAACCCGCAACAAACTGCCATTCGTGCTCGACGATCTTCCAATCCAGCACCCGCGGCGTCACCGTCGCGTGATGCACATACTCGAAATGCGCACTGTCAGGGGCATTCTCCGCCACGACCTGCGGATGGACCGGTTCGCGCGCCGCGCGCCGGGAGAACTCCGGATAAGCCCGGTAATACGCGCCCGGATCGGTTTCGAATTGCGGGAATTTGCGAAAGATGTCCGGCATCTCCCACTGCGGCTCCTTGCCGTCGGGCTGATGCCAGACGAAGACGCAGTCGTACTGCTCGCGGACCGGAAACACCCGCAACCGCAGCGCGCGGTTGGGGCGGTCCGGCTGATAGGGGATGTAGCGATTGGTGCCGTCGGGTCCCCAACGCCACCCGTGGAAGGGACACTGCACGCAGTCGCCGACCACCTTGCCGCCATGGCCGATGTGGGCGCCGAGGTGTTTGCAGTGTGCCTCGAGCACATGCAGCTCACCCGACTCGTCGCGGTAGGCCACCAGATCCTCGCCGAAATAGTGCAGCGGGCGGACCTCGCCGACGGGAAACTCGGGAGACCAGCCGACCATGAACCATCCAGTGATCTTCCAGGTGAACGGGACCAACACGTCGGCGCCTCCTGCAATCCCCTGATACTAAATTCGTTACAGTATAGATTTCAGGTCGAGGAGGCGTAACAGGGTGGCTGACGATCTCGAAGCGATTCGGCAGTTGAAGGCGCGGTACTGCCGCTTTCTCGACTTGAAGGACGTCGAGGGTTGGCGCAGCGTGTTCACCAGCGATGTGGTGGTCAAGCTGGACATGGCGGTTTCCACCGGCGGGGCCGACCCGATGACCGCACCACCGGTCGAAGGCGCCGACAACTTCGTGGCATCGGTGCTGGGCGGCCTGGAGAACGCCGCCACGGTGCACCATTGCCACACCCCGGAAATCACTCTCGTCTCGCCGACGGCCGCGACCGGCATTTGGGCGATGGAGGACTGGATCATCTTCGGCGGCGGCCAGGAGTTGCACGGCGCCGGTCACTACCACGAGACCTACGAGAAGCAGGACGGTACCTGGCGAATTAAAACCCTGCACCTGACTCGAACCATCCAGAAGATCACCGGTAGCGATGGCGACTGAAGCCGACGCGTCGTTCGACGTGCTGGTCATCGGCGCCGGGTTTTCCGGCCTGTACACGTTGCATCGGGCTGCGGCAGCTCGGGCTGCGGACCCGCGTGCTGGAAATGGCCGAAAACGTCGGCGGCACTTGGCTGTACAACCGCTACCCGGGCGCCCGCTGTGACATCGAGAGCATTGAATACTCGTACAGCTTCTCCGACGAGATCCAGCAGGAATGGGTCTGGACGGAGACGATGCCGGCCCAGCCCGAGGTGGAGGCCTACCTGAACTTCGTCGCCGATCGCCTTGACCTTCGCCGCGATATCCAGTTCGACACCAAGGTCGTCGCGATGGCCTTCGACGAGCAGGCCGCGGCGTGGGTGGTGTCAACCGAGACCGGTCAGACTCTCAGGGCCCCGTTCATCGTTGCCGCCACCGGAATCCTGTCGGCGCCGCTGGACCCTGACATCCCCGGGATGGCCACCTTCGCCGGAACGTCATTGTGGACCAGTCGCTGGCCGAAGGAGGGCGCCGACCTTGCCGGGAAGCGGGTCGGCGTCATCGGGACCGGCTCGACCGGTATTCAGCTCATTCCCGTGGTGGCTCGGGAAGCTATGCAGCTCTATGTGTTTCAGCGTTCACCGGCGTATACGTTGCCGTGGGAGGTGCGGCGGTTCGAGCCCGGCGAGCTGGACGAGATGAAAGCGCGCTACGACGAGATCCGCGCGGCCCAGCGAGCGCACCCGGTCGGCGCGGCGCGGCTGAGCGCCTTTTCGGTGCTGCTTGGGATGCTCGGCAAGCCGCCGTTGAAGTCGGCGTCGCGCGAAGACCAACTGCGCGCCATCGAAGAGAACGGCGTGATGGGCGCGCTGAATTGGGGTGACATCTTCTTCGACATCGAGGCCAGTCGGATGGCGGCCACGCTGTACGGCGAGGCTGTCGCGCGGATCGTCAAGGACTCGGAAACGGCGGCTTCACTGGTGCCCGATCACCCGTTTGCGTGCAAGCGGCCGATCATCGATCAGGGCTACTACGAGACCTTCAACCGGGACAACGTGACGCTGGTCGACCTGCGCAAGGGGCCGATTCGCGAGGTGACGCCGACCGGTATCCATACTGACCGAGGTTCTTACGATCTCGACGTGATCGTCTACGCCACCGGATTCGACGCCATGACCGGCGCACTGAGTCGTATCGACATCCGTGGGCGCGATGGAGCTCTCGCTCGGCGAATTCTGGGCCACTGAAGGGCCGCTGTCCTATCTGGGGTTGGCGGTCGCCGGCTTTCCCAATCTGTTCACGATCCAGGGCCCGGGCAGCCCGAGTGCGGCAACTAACTTCGTCGCCGCGCTCGAACAACATGTGGACTGGATCAGCGACTGCATCACATACCTGCGCGCCAATGGAATTCGCACCATCGAGGCGCTGCCCGCCGCACAGCAGGAGTGGATCGACCATGCCACCTCGCTGGTGGCCCCGACGGTGCTGGTCCATCCGTCGTGCAACTCCTGGTACAACGGTGGCAATGTGCCCGGCAAGAAACGGATGTATATGGGCTATACCGGCGGAATCCCCGAATACCGGCGCCGCTGTGATGAAATCGCGGCCGGCGGATACACCGGCTTCAAACTGGCGTAGGTGAGCGGCATGTCGTTGGCAACGCGCAGCCTGGGCCTCAGCCGCGGCCTGGCTCGCGAGCTGGGCATGGTCTTGCCGCGTACCGTGGCCGGCCTCAATGAATCGACCGGCTGGGCCCCGGCGACGCCACGCGGTGTTCGTCAGTTCGGCGAAGTCATGCTGGACGAACTTGTGCTGTCAGGGTTTTCGCTGCTGGGTGGGCCACCGCCCGCGGTGCGGCCGTTGAGTGATTGCGCAGCGGCGGCCGAGGAACTATCGGCGCTGGGCATCGACGGCGCGCACGCCGACCCAGAACCGCTGCGGGAGGAGACGATACAACGGCGGCGCATCGGCTGGCTCGCCTACGAGCGGATGACGTACGAGCACGATCCGGCGTTGCCGAACACGCTGGAGGCCGATGGCTGGGGCGGGCCAGCGAAGGCGGTGGTGCATGTGTGTCGGCACCGCGACGGCCCGAGACCGTGGCTGGTGTGGGTGCACGGCGCAGGCCAGGGCGGTACCGAAGACCTGGTGCTGTCGCGGATCGGACGCATACATCACGGGCTGGGGTTCAACGTTGCACTGCCGGTACAGCCCGGCCACGGTTGCCGGCGGCGTGAATGGCCGGCATACCCGGACATGGATCCGCTGGGCAATGTCGCGGGCATGATGCGCGCGGTGTCGGAGGTGCGCGCCGTGGTGCGCTGGGCACAGCCACAGGCCAACGCGGTTGTGGTAGCAGGAATTTCGATGGGCACTCCGGTGGCCGCGCTGGTTTCGCATCTGGAAAGGCAGGTTGACGCGGTTGCGCTGTACACCCCGATTCTGGGACTGAACGCGATGATCGCGCGACACCTCGGACGCTGGGGTTCTTCACGCGACGGATACCGGGAGCTGCTGCAGTCCTCGGAGGTCTCGAGGCTGACCTCGGTGATCGATCCGCTGGCCGTCGACCCGGCGCCGCCACCGCAGCGACGGCTCATCGTCGGGGCGTGGCATGACCGGATGGCGATGCGCGAGCCGGCGACCGCATTACAAGAGCGCTGGCGCGGCCAGTTGTATTGGTACGACGGCAGTCACGTCGGCCACCTGTTCTCGCGGCGCGTGCAGCGCGTCACCGAGGAATTCCTGCAAGGAGTTGTCAATTGAGCGATCGCACGCTTGAGGAACTGGGGTACTACCTACTGGCCGGGGCCGGTGGTGAGGGCCCGGCAACCCTGATGGACGAGGCGCGTCGCGGCGAGGAGTTGGGCTTCGGCACCGCGTTCATCTCCGAGCGGTGGAACGTCAAAGAAGCGTCGTCTCTGGTTGGTGCTGCCTGCGCGGTGACCAGCCGAATGCAGATCGCCACCGCCGCAACCAATCACAACACCCGACACCCGCTGATCACCGGATCGTGGGCGACCACCATGCATCGGCTGTCCGGCGGCCGTTTCACCCTGGGCGTCGGCCGCGGCATCGCCGCGATCTACGGGGCATTCGGCATCCCCGCGGTGACGACTGCGCAGATGGAGGATTGGGCCCAGGTCATGCGGCGGCTGTGGCACGGCGAGGTGATCTTCAACCACGACGGCCCGATGGGCAAGTACCCCATTCTGTTTCTCGACCCGGACTTCAACGAAGACATCCGGCTGGCGCTAGTGGCTTTCGGGCCCAACACGCTTGCACTCGGGGGCCGTGTCTTCGACGATGTCATCCTGCACACCTACTTCACCCCGGAGACGTTGCAGCGCTGCGTCAAAACCGTGAAGTCAGCCGCGGAGAAAGCGGGCCGCGACCCGGACAGCGTGCGGGTGTGGTCGTGCTTCGCGACGGTCGGCGACCATCTGCCCGAACAGTTGCGGCTGAAGAAAACCGTCGCGCGTCTGGCCACCTATCTGCAGGGGTATGGCGATCTGATGGTGCAAACCAACAGTTGGGATCCGGCCGTGCTGCAACGCTTCCGGGGCGACTCCGTGGTGACGTCGATCGCCGGCGGGATCGATCACAAGGCGACGCCCGAGCAGATCGAGCACATCGCCACGTTGATTCCCGACGAGTGGCTGGAGCCGTCGGCCACCGGGTCGGCCGAGCAGTGTGTGGCCCGCATCCGCCAGGAGTTCGACTACGGGGCCGACGCTGTGATCATGCACGGCGCGACTCCCGACGAGCTCGAGCCGGTCGTCGCGGCCTATCGAGCGACCTGATAGGAAACAGGTATGGCGGAGTACCTGAAGTACGTAAAGGAAAAAGTCATTATCGTGACCGGCGCGGCCAGCGGCTTCGGCAAGCTGATTTCGGAAAAGTGTGCCGCCGGTGGCGCGAAGGTCGTCGGCGTGGACGTCAACGTCGAAGGTTTGAACGAGGTCTTCGAGGGCATCCGGGCCGCCGGCTTCGAAGGCACCACCCGTGTTGCGGACGTCACCGACATGGCCCAGGTGCGGGCGGCGGGCCAATACGCGGTCGACACTTACGGTCGCATCGACGTGATCGTGAACAACGCGGGCGTGATGCCGCTGGCGTTTTTCGCCGACCATGAACGTGCGTGGGAGAAATGGCACAAGGCGATCGACATCAACATCAAAGGCGTCGTGAACGGCATCTCGGCCGTCTACGACACGATGATCAAGCAGGGCCGAGGCCAGGTCGTCAACATTTCATCCATCTACGGCAATGCGGGGACCGAAGGCTCGGGCGTCTACAGCGCGACCAAGGCGGCGGTCGATGTGCTCTCGGATTCGTTGCGGGTCGAGGCCCAAGGCAAGATCAAGGTGACCACGGTGAAGCCGACCGGCGTCCTCGGAACAAATCTCGCCAGCGGGGTCGTCAACGAAGCGGCGATCATCGGCATCACCGGGCAGAAGGGTGCCCAATTCTTCGAGAATGCAGGCAACTTGCTGACCGGAGCTCTTCGACCCGAGCAGACGGACGTGGACTCGGTGGAGTACTGGCTGATCACTCCCGATGACCTGGCAAACGCGGTGGTACATGTCATCGATCAACCCTGGGGAATCAACATCAGCGACGTGACGGTACGCGCGAGCGGCGAGAATTACGTCTGCTGACCCTCAGGGCATGATGACGGTCCGGCTCACCGGTTCGGCGGCGGCTTGCCGGCTGGACAGCCCACGCTGTAGGGAGGCCATTAGCGCGTCACGGGTCTCGCGAGGATCGATCAGCTCGTCGAAACCCATGCTCTCTGCCGACCGGAACGATGCCTGCAGCTCGGCTTCGCGCAGCTTGGCCGTGAGGTCCTCGCCGGCATGCGACGCGCGGCTCAGCGCCGCGGCGCTCATAGCGCCCATCGTCGCGCCGGGATAGGCGAAGGTCGCCGACTGGGCGTCGAAACTCAGCAGCGACATCACCATTGAGCCGAATCCATAGGCCTTGCGGAGCGTGACGTGCAGCTTCAACGTGGTGGCCACGGTCTGGGCGGCGAACATCCGCGCGCCGGCCCGCAGCACTCCCGTGCGCTCGGACCGGCTGCCGGGCAGCATGCCCGGGTTGTCCGCGAGGAAGACGATCGGCAGGTGGAACGAGTCGGCCACCATGATGAAGTGCGCCGCCTTATCCGCGGCGTCGGCGTCGATGGACCCGGCCAGCACCTTGGGCTGGTTGGCCACCACCGCGACCGGGTGGCCGCCCAGATGGGCCAGTGCACAGATGATCGCTTTGCCGAACTGCGGCTGGACCTCGAACCAGTCGGGCTGGTCGAAGACCACGTCGAGCACGGCGCGCATGTCGTAAACGCGGCGGTTGTCGCGGGAGACGATGTCGAGCAGCTCTGGTGTCTGCCGCGGTTCGCCGGCCTTGTCGGCCGGCAGCGGCGACGGGTAGGACCAGGCGCTTGCCGGGAAATACGAAAGGTAGCGACGGATGTCGTCGAGCACGGTCTCGTCGTCTTCGGCGACGTTGTGGATCACCCCGCTCGGTAAGGCGACGTCCGGCCCGCCGAGATCCTCCTTCGAAATATCTTCTCCGGTGGACTCTTTGACGACGGGAGGCCCCGCGGTAAAGATGGCGCCTTGCCTGCTCATGATTCGGAAATCACACACCGGAGCCACCAGTGCGCCGTGCCCGGCCGACGGGCCGAGCACGCCGGCGACGGTCGGAACCCGACCGGAGCACTGCGCTTGGGCGAGTAGGTCGGTCGGGCTGCGGCCATAGTGCCCGCCGCCGGGACGAAAGCCGGCGCCTTCCAGCAGCATCACCAGCGGAACCTTTTCGCGCAGCGCCAATTCCGCGATGCGGTAGCGCTTGGAGTTGCCGCCGGGCCCGATGCTGCCGGCCAGCGTGGTGAAGTCCTCCGCGCCCAGCATCACCGGCAAGCCGTTGATCAAGCCGGAGCCGACGACGATTCCGTCGGCGGCGATCTCACCGCCCACGAGCGTACCGATTTCGCGGAATGTCCCCGGATCGAGGAGATAGTCGATCCGTGCCCGGGCGTCGAGCTTGCCCTTGCCGCGGTGTTTCGCAAGCCGCTCCGGCCCACCCAGCGCCCGGGTGTGCTGACGGCGACGGTCGAGGTCGTCGAGCGTCTCCTGCCAGTCAGGGGACTTCGTCATCGGCATGCCCTCACTCGTCGCGCGTCACGTACTGAAGTGCTTACTGTAGCGTCTGCGAGAGGGCGGCGGCCAGCGGCCGAAGGGCGAGGCGGAAATGGAGTAGCGCGATGACGATCCGGTTGACGTCTGATGAGGCATGGGAAGCGGTTGGTGCGGCGCATACCGGAATTCTGACCACACTTCGCCGCGATGGGATGCCGATTGCGTTGCCGGTGTGGTTTGTGGTCGACGACCGCAGCATCGCGCTGATGACCCCCACCGGCACCAAGAAAATCGCTCGCATCCGCCATGATCCCCGCGCGTCGTTCCTGGTCGAGTCGGGTGAGCAGTACACCGAGCTGCGCGGCGTCCATCTCACCGGACGTGTCGAGCTCGTCGAGGACGCCGCGGCGATATCCGGGATCGAGGCCGCCGTCAACGCCAAGTACGCGGGGTTTCGACCGCCTACTGCCAGCTTGCCGGCGGCGGCCCAGGCGTACTACGCGAGCCAGGTGTTTCTGCGCTTCGTGCCGGATAGTCGAATCCTGACATGGGACAACGCCCGCCTGGCGCTGAAGTAGCCGCTGTCACAGGGCTTTTGCCGTCGTACCGGTGCCGACATTGACCCTACCGAATAGCTTACTGTAGCTTCTCAAGTATGAGGCCTGAGCGCTCCCAGCTGCGGCGGAGCGCGCGCGGATGACCGCCACGGTTGCGTCTGGCCTCAAGGTCGACGGGGGCATTTTCACCGATCTGGCCCGGGTGCCGGAGTTGGCCCGCGCCCTTGAGCAACAGGGCTACGACGCCTGCTGGACCGGCGAAATCAATCACGACCCGTTTCTGCCGCTGCTGCTGGCTGCCGAACACACCACGCGACTCGAACTGGGCACCAGTATCGCGGTGGCGTTCGCGCGCAACCCGATGATCGTCGCCAACCTCGGTTGGGATCTGCAGGCCTACTCGCAGGGCCGCTTCATCCTCGGTCTGGGTACCCAGATCAAGCCGCACATCGAAAAGCGATTCAGTATGCCCTGGAGTCATCCGGTGGCCCGGATGCGCGAATTCGTGCAGGCGCTGCACGCGATCTGGTCGACCTGGAAGGACGGGACCCGGCTGCGGTTCGAGGGCGAGTTCTACACGCACAAGCTGATGACGCCGATGTTCACGCCTGAGCCGCAACCGTTTTCGGTGCCTAAGGTGTTCATCGCCGCGGTCGGCGAATCGATGACCGAAATGTGCGGCGAGGTCGCCGACGGCCTACTGGCCCATGCATTTACGACGAGGCGCTACTTGCACGAGGTGACGATGCCGGCGGTGCAGCGCGGCCTGCAGCGCTCCGGCCGTGATAGGCACGCATTCCAGGTGGCGTGCCCGGTGTTCGTGGTGACCGGCAATGACGACGCCGAGTTGAGGCTCGGTGCGGCCGGCGTCCGCAAGCAGATTGCTTTCTACGGATCAACGCCCGCCTACCGCAAGGTCCTCGAGCTGCACGGTTGGGGCGATGTCGCGACGGAGTTGCATCGACTTTCACTGCGGGGGGAATGGGATGCCATGGGCGCGCTGATCGACGACGAGATCCTGGACGCCTTCGCGGTAGTCGCGGCGTACGACAAGCTCGCAACTGCACTTCAAAACCGCTGCGACGGTGTCATCGACCGGGTGATGCCGTCGTTCCCCCGCACCGTCTCCGAAGCCACGGTCACCGCCGTACTGCACGAGTTGCGTCAATGAGGAGCTGCCCATGAGTACGCCGACAATGGATGAAGCCGCCAAGGTGCTCGCCGATCCGCTGGCGTATGCCGATGAGCCGAAGCTGCATGCGGCGCTTACACATTTGCGCGCCAACGCGCCGGTGTCCTGGGTCGAGGTGCCGAACTACCGGCCGTTCTGGGCGATTACCAAGCACGCCGACATCATGGACATCGAGCGCGACAACATGCTGTTCACCAATTGGCCGCGCCCGGTCCTGACGACGACGGAGGGCGACGAGCTGCAAGCTGCCGCCGGCGTGCGCACGCTGATCCACCTGGACGATCCGCAACATCGGGTGGTGCGGGCGATTGGCGCGGACTGGTTTCGCCCAAAAGCAATGCGGGCGTTGAAGGTCCGCGTTGACGAGCTGGCCCGCAATTACGTCGGCAAGATGCTGGCGGACGGGCCTGAATGCGATTTCGTCCAGGAGGTCGCGGTCAATTACCCGCTGTTCGTGATCATGTCGCTGTTGGGCATCCCCGAATCGGACTTCCCGCGAATGCTCAAGCTGACCCAGGAGCTGTTCGGCAGCGACGACAGCGAGTTCAAGCGCGGCAGCAGCAACGAGGATCAGCTGCCCGCATTGCTCGACATGTTCCAGTACTTCGACGGCGTGACCGCATCCCGTCGGGAACACCCGACCGAGGACCTCGCGTCCGCCATTGCCAACGCCCGCATCGACGGTGAGCCGCTGTCCGACATCGACACCGTGTCGTATTACCTCATCGTCGCCACCGCCGGCCACGACACCACCAGCGCGACCATCTCGGGCGGTCTGCATGGTTTCATCGAGAACCCGGACCAACTTGCGCGGTTGCGCGACAATCTCGACCTGATGCCGCTGGCCACCGAGGAGATGATCCGATGGGTCACACCGGTGAAGGAATTCATGCGCACCGCTGCCGAGGACACCACGGTCCGCGGTGTTCCGATCGCGGCGGGGGAGTCGGTGCTGTTGTCGTACGTGTCGGGCAACCGGGACGAAGACGTCTTCACCGACCCGTTCCGCTTCGACATCGGCCGCGATCCCAACAAGCACTTGGCGTTCGGCTACGGCGTGCACTTCTGCCTGGGTGCGGCGCTGGCCCGGATGGAGGTGAACAGCTTCTTCACCGAGCTGTTGCCGCGGGTGAAATCCATTGAGCTGAGCGGGGCCCCGGAACACGTCGCCACCACCTTCGTCGGTGGACTCAAACACCTCCCGGTTCGCTATCAATTCCACTGAATATGGTTAACAGTAGGCAAACACAGGCCCTTGATCAGGAACACCGTCAGGCAGAAATGCCAAATAACTACCAATCTGAGGATCTCCCGTGATAGACCCACCGTAGGGATATCCTTTACGGCTTCGTAGGAGGAACTAAGGTCATGGCTGTCGCACGGTGCATCACCGCAACCGGCTTTCTCGCCGGTCTTGCTCTCGGACTAGCCGCTCCCGCCGGCGCATGGGGACCGCCCGGCCCTGCACCGTTTCCCGCTGACTTCGAGACGAACGGCCACTACATAGGGACTCAGATAGACCCAAAAACCGGTCAGCCGCTCATGATCGAGGGTCATCCGGTCACCAACGACTGGTACTTCACTCCCTGCGGTGACGGATGCATCTCAGCAGCTCACTCCCCCGGTGGACCGCCGTTGGGGCAGTATAATTTGGTGAATGGCCAATGGGTGATGGACACCACCGATGAGGCAGAATGCCCGGACGGTACCAGGGTTCCCAACGCCATTGCTGCCCACCGCACGTTGGACCCGAACACCCTCACGGGCACGATCCAAGAAACCGGTATTCAGCCCGCCTGCGGCCATCCATCCGGGATGTCAAGGACTGAGGGCTTCCAATTCCAGCTGGCGCCCTGACTCTCCGGGGCCGAATCCGCGGCCCCGGCTCGGCTCAGCTCCTAAACTCACACCATTGTGACTTTTGCGTGCTGAGGATGCGGGAGCAGGCTGGTGTTGGGTGTTCATCATGCGGCGATCTGCACCGCCGATGTCGAGCGGTCATTGAGATTCTGGCGAGACGGGCTGGGATTAACCGAGCTGTTCGATCACACGTTCAGCGGTAACTGGCCGCAGCTCTTCGGGGCTCATTCCGATCGGCTGCGGTCGATATTCCTGGGCGATCCGCGGGCCCCCGACACCGGAATCGTCGAGCTCGTGGTCTTCGAGGGAGCCGGCGACGCGTCCCCGCAGGCTCCAGGCCCTCGGCACGGATTCTTCCTGCTCTCCCTGCAGCGTGACGTCGATGCGACGTTATCCAGTTTGGCCGCTTTGGGTTTCACCGACGGCGTCCGTCGCATCAGCGTGCCCGCACCGGCCGGTGCGACGGTCCCGATGGCGGTGATCACCGCACCGGACGGGGTTCTTGTCGAGCTGATCGGACCCCCGGCGTGAGCGCCGTAGTGACCGGCGGCGCGTCGGGTATCGGGCGAGAAGTTGCCGGCCGGTTGCGCGACGTGGGTCACGACGTCGTGGTGTGGGACCAAGCCGGCGGCGACATCGATTGCGACATCAGCGATCCGGACGCGGTAAGGGCGGCGATGAGCCAGACCGTACGCGAGCATGGCGTACCCACGCGGGTGGTGGCCTGCGCGGGCATCGGCGCCTCCGGCACGTTGCTGGCGGAGTCGGTCGAGCAGTGGCAGCGGGTGCTGGCGGTGAATCTCACCGGCAGCTGGCTGACCATCCGGGCCGCGGCTCAGGCGATGATCGACGCGGAAACCGGTGGATCGATCGTTGCGGTCTCCAGCATCAGCGGCACCGTCGCCGACCGGGACATGGGCGCCTACTGCGTGTCCAAAGCCGGGTTGAACATGCTGGTCAAGGTGGCGGCGGTGGAGTGGGGCGGTTACGGCATCCGGGTGAACGCCGTCGGTCCCGGTGTTACCCGCACACCGATGCTGGGCGAACCCGAGCAACTGCCCGGCTGGGTGGAGGGCTTGTCCGAGCGCACCGCGTTGGGACGTCTCGGGGAAGCCGCCGACGTGGCCGGTGTCATCGTCGGCGTCCTCGAATTACCTTGGGTGACAGGCCAGGTCGTGCACGCCGATGGCGGGTTGGGTCTGCACAGCCCGATCGATGCCTACGGTCAGGCACAGCGACTGCGCAGGAATCTCAAGCAATCCCGAAATCGATGACGCCACGGACGATTTCACCGTTGAGCAGGTCTGCGTAGGCCTCGTTGATGTCGTCGAGGCGATAACGTTTGGTGATCATCTCGTCGAGTAGGAGCTGGCCGCTCTGATAAAGCCTGGCCAGCTTGTAGATGTCTGCCTTGGGATTGCAGGAGCCGAAGACGGTGCCCGCCAGGTTTTTGTTCATCAGGATGAAGTCCTGCAGGTCGAACTTGATCCCGCGGGTTGTCTGCGCGGTCATACCGGTGAGCACGCACGTCCCGCCCTTGCGGGTCAGCCGCAACGCACTGCGGACGTCGTCGGCGCCGATCAACGATGGCGAAACCACGACGCCGTCGGCCATCACGCCGTAGGTCAGACCAGTGACCAGATCCAGCGCTTCGTCGACGTTTGCACAACTGTGGGTGGCGCCGAACCGCAGCGCCGATTTCTGCTTGAATTCGACCGGGTCGACGGCCACGATCTGCGCAGCGCCGTTGATGCGGGCGCCCTGGATCGCGGCGGTACCGATGCCGCCGGCACCGATGACGACGACGGTGTCGCCGCCGCGCACCCCGGCCCGATTGGCCGCCGAGCCGTATCCGGTGGGGATCGCGCACGACAGCAGCGCGGCCGGCAGCAAAGGCAGATCCGGCTCGATCTTCACCAGTGAATTCGTCGCCACCACAGTGTGTTCGGCGAACGCGCCGACCTTGGAGATGTGACCCAACGGTTTGCCGTCGGCGAGGTGGTGACGGAATGTGCCGTCGGTGGGCATTCCCGGCGTTAGCGTACCGATACCGGCATCGCACAGGTACTCCATACCGGTTGCGCACCAACGACATTGGCCGCAGACAGCGACGAACGACATCACTACGTGGTCACCGGGCTCGAAATCGGTGACGCCGTCGCCGACCTCGCGCACGATGCCCGAACCCTCGTGGCCGCCGATGGTGGGAAACATGGTGGGCAGCCCCATCGCCCGCAGAACTTCGTTGGGGGCCGCCATATCGCCCTTGAGGATGTGGTCGTCGGAGTGGCACAACCCGGCGGCGGCCATCTGGACCAGAACCTCGCCGGCACGAGGCGGATCTAGCTCGAACTCCTCGACGGACCAAGGGCCGCCGACGTCATGCAGAATCGCCGCCCGGCTTTTCATGATGCCGGGGTGAAGGTGACCGGAAGCTTGTTGGGCGAACGGAAGGTCAGGCCAACGATTTTCGACTCCTCGCCGGTTCCGTCGTCGGTCATCAGAGCCAGGTTTGCCGCCCGGTCCAACAGGCTGTTCAGCATCACCCGGGTTTCCATCCGGGCCAAGTGCATTCCGAGACACATGTGGATGCCGCCGGCGAACGAGATGTGCGCTTGTCGCGGTCGACGGATGTCGAAGGTGTTGGCGTCTTTCCAGCGGCTCTCGTCGCGGTTGGCCGACCCCATGCACAAGTCGACCTGCGCGTTGGCGGGGAGGGTGTGACCGCTGACCTCCACCTCCTCGGTGGTGGTGCGCATGACCATCGTCAGCGGTGTTTCGTAACGCAGTCCCTCTTCGATCGCGCCGGGAATCAGTGACCGGTCCTGGTAGATCAACGCCAACTGCTCGGGGTGTGTCAGCAACAGGTAGAGCAGATTGCCCGACGAGCGATACGTGGTCTCCAATCCGGCGGGCAACAACAAACGCAAGAAAGCGATGATGGCCTCGTCGGTGAGCTTTTCGCCGTCGATCTCGGCGGCAACGAGATCACCGATGATGTCGTCGGTCGACTTACGTCGCCGCTGCTCGACCTGGTCGAGGAAATAGCCGTACAACTCGTTCGCGGCGTTCAACCCCGCCATGATGTCGGTGGGGATCGAGATCAAGTCCAGTGAAAGCCGCCGGAACAGGTCGAGATCCTCAGGCGGAAGTCCGAGCAAGGTAGAGATGATCCGGGTGGGAAATTCGAATGTCAGGGCCTTCACCAAGTCGGCCTGGCCGTCATTTTTGATCTCGTCGACAAGCTGATCGCAGACCGGCCCGATTACCGATGGTTCCCAGCGTTCCAGCGCGCTGGCCCGGAAGGCTTTGGCCACCAAGCTGCGATGGTCGTGATGCTCTTTACCGCCCATCGCCAAGATCATGTGGCCCATCACCAAGCCGATCGTCTTGTCGTAGGAAGCCGAGGTGAAGATCTTGTCGTCCCGGAAGGCCTGGAAGACACCGTTATAGCCGAACAAGACCCATTCGTCGTCCGGTTTCAGTTCGGGTGGCAACAGGTCGGTGTTCATCAGCGAGCCGTGGCAGACCGGCTCGGTGCGCCTCTTGTATTCGAAGAACGGGTAAGGACTGGTTTCACCGGTCGTGTCGAGCGTGACGGGTTCGCCGCTGATCGTCACCAGCATCCCTCCTGAGCATCCGGTAGAGACAGCTCGCCGGATGCCGGCTGCACCGTCAGCAGAATTGTCCGGGTCGAATCTCGCTATCATAATATAAATAGCAACGAAGCCCAACGGGTTGTGGCGGTTACCGTAACGGGGACAGTATTGACCTGCATGATCGTCAGGGAGGCGGTGATCCGGCCGTGCTGAAACGCCGATTGGTCTGCTCCCTCGACGAGTTGCCGCCGGGCGCGATGAAGCTGGTCGATGTCGGCAAGTTCGGCGTGGGTGTCTACAACGTGCGAGGGTCTCTGCACGCGATCGTCAACTACTGTTCGCACGAGGGTGCGCCGTTGTGTCTGGGTTTCATCGGCGGAACCAACGAGGCCGACCCCGGCGCCGCGGACGGGCTACGGCGCACTCGCGACGGGCAAATCGTTCGGTGTCCTTGGCACAATTGGGAATTCGACATCAGCACGGGATGCAACGTCGCCGATCCGCGGCGGCGCATTCGTACCTACCAGGTCGACGTCAGCGATGGCGAGGTGTATCTGACCGCATGATCATCGACGCCAACGTTCAACCCCATTTCCGCAATAACGCCGAAATTCGGCGTTATCTCCCCGCCGCACATCAACTGCGGGCGATCCCCGACGTCGAACAACAGTGGTATCAGGCCCCGGGCGGCGACTATCGCCAAGACCTCTACGGGGAGCACTACCCGGGGTCTGATCCCGAGACCGTTGCGCGTCATCTTTTCCACGACACCGGGGTGCAGTACGCCATCTTGAACCCGTTGACCCGCGGCAACATTGCCGACTATCTGCTCAACAGCCGAATCTGCGCCGCAGTCAACGACTGGCTGCTCGACCGATGGCTGGAGCCGGACAGCACCGACCGTTTCCGCGGCAGCATCCGGGTCAACCCCGAGGACCCCAAGGGCGCGGTCGCCGAGATCGAACGCCTTGCCGCACATCCCAAGCTGGTTCAGATCGGCGTTCCGATGCAATCCCGCGAGCCCTACGGCAAACCGATGTTCGAGCCGATCTGGGCGGCCGCGGCCGCCCACGGGTTGCCGGTTGCGGTGCACATCAACGGCGGCAACGGCGTCGACTATCCACCCACGTTCGCCGGCCATGCGCACACCTATCCCGGCTACGCGGCCTTCATGCCGCTGAACTACTTCGTGCACCTCGCGACGCTGATCGTAGAAGGCGTCTTCGGCCGGCACCCGGATCTGAAATTTGTCTTCGCCGACGGCGGATACGACATCCTCACCCCGCTGATATGGCGGCTGGACACCTTCTGGCTGTCGATGCGCGACCAGACGCCATGGGTGGACCGCTATCCCAGCGAGTACCTGCCCGCCCACGTGCGGTTCTGTTCGTCGGCGTTCGACGGGCCGACCGACACCGATCAGATGCAGCGCTGGATGGACTTCACCGGCAAGGCCGCCCTGCTGATGTATGGGTCGAGCTACCCGCATTGGTCGACGTCGCGGCCGGATGTGGCGGCGGCAGGTCTCGACGCTGCACAATGCGACAAGGTGTTGTGGCAAAACGCCAGCGAGCTCTATGGGCTTGCAGTTAAGGAGACATCGCGATGACCACGATCGAACAGGTCGAGCCGCAGACCGAGATCGCGGTCGCCATCGTCGACACCGACGTGCACCCGCTGCCCGTCTCACCCGACGTGCTCAAGTCGTATGCGCCCGCCGAATGGGTCGACAAGATCTGGCCGGCCGGCAACGCGGTCAGTCCGGTGCCGCATTTCTACGACACGCCCGACTCGTACAAGACCATGTCACTGCGTGTCGACGCCGCCCCGCCCGGCGGCGGTGTTGCCGGTAGCGATCCCGACTACGCGGCCAAACAACTGTTGGTCGACGCCGGTGTCAGCATCGCGTCACTGGAGCCGATGTGCGACGCGCAGCTACCGGAGGCCGAGCACGTGTTGAAGTCCACGTACAACGACTGGCTCGCCGACGTCTGGCTGGATGCGAACAACGCGCACGGTCGCTGGCGTGGCTCGATCAGCGTCAGCGCGCAGGTACCTGAGCAGGCGGCGCGCGAAGTCGAGCGGTGGGCGGGCCATCCCTACATGGCGCAGGTGCTGATGACGCCGCAGACGCGTGGAATCCCTTTCGGCAACCCGCATTTCGATCCGCTGTACGAGGCCGCGTCTCGCAACGGTTTCCCGGTGGCCACGCACCTGATGGGGCAGACGCCGTTTGAGCTGATTCCGCTCTATCCGGTCGGCAATCCCGCGCACTGGCACGATTTCTTCGCCTCGTGGCCGCTGCTGTACGTCTCGCACCTGATGAGCCTGGTGTTCGACGGAGCCTTCGACCGGCACCCCGATCTGCGGGTGGTGTTCATCGAGGGCGGCTTCACTTGGGCGATGCCGGTGCTGTGGCGGATGGACCGGATCTGGGAAGCCCGTCGCGCCGACCTGCCGCACGTCCGTCGCCGTCCGTCGGAGTATGTCCGCGAACACGTCCGGTTCACCACCCAGCCGCTGGAGGACGCCGACGTCAAACCGTTCCGCGAGTATCTGGAGATGATGGACCTCGGCGACAACCTGATGTTCTCGACGGACTACCCGCATTGGAGTTATGACTCGCCGGCCTATGCGATCAACCGTTTCCCCGCGGCGCAGCGGGAGCGGATCATGCGCGGCAACGCGACTGACCTGTACGGGTTGCCGGCGACCGTCAAGGCGCTGCCCGGGGAACAGCCCCCGGTCGGTCTCGGCACCGTTTGAACGACTACAGGTCGGCGCCATCTTCGATGCACTGTCTGACAACCGCCGTCTCAGCGCCAATGGCAGGCTGGACTGATTCCAGCCAAGAAAGATCGCAATAGCGGATAATGCGGGCACGACGGCCAGTCACAGTTCCCGTCCGCCATCAGACGGTCGGCCCCTCAGAAAACAGTTGCGCGGCGTCGACGCTGTGAAGCTGCAGGAGTTGCAATGGACGAAAAGTACGAGGTGTCGGAGCTGGCCCGGGTAGTTCCGGTGGAGCGGGTGACCTTCGTGAGCACGCGTGGGTTCGATGACGTAGTGGCTGCCATCTACTCCGGATTAGGTCGGCCCGACAATTTCGCCGCGCTGGTTCAGCGTTGGGCCACAGCGGAAGACGCCGAGGCGTTCGACGCCGCGGTCGCTGAGGCCGCGGGCAGCGCGGGCCTCATCGAGTTCTTGAGCCTTGATTTAGGGCAAGCGCTGGCCAAGCATCCCGGTTTTCAGCACTATCGGCTATTGCGCATTATCGCCGGCAACCCAGTCACGATGGCGTCGATGACGACCACAATTGCCGACGCCGGTTCCTATGCTCCCGTGACGATCCTGGTGGCCGAGCGACCCGATGGTGTGCACATCGCCTACGACCGAGTCGCCAGCGCGATCGCGCCCTACCAGAGCAGTGCTGCGTCGGCGGTGGCGCTGGACCTCGATCACGGGGTGCTGAAACTGTTGCGTACCGCCGCCAGCGGTCATACGTCTTAGCCGCCCGTTGACGGACAACGTGTTCTTCGCGCATCCGGTGCGAGTTTCGAGTAAAGCATTGACCGGGTGGGTTGCCAGGCTGGGTGTTCTGGTCGGCGAATACGACGCAAAGTGGTCGGCGCTTGATCTCGCGGGGGTTGCGGGCCTCTGGGAAGAAGACACCCCGCAGCCGGTGTATATCGGCGACGAGTACGCGATGCCGCTCATCGGCACCGATGAACTCGAGCGGCACTGGGCACGGGTCGCCGGGCGCCTCAAGCGCGCATCGGTGTCGTCAGAGCTGCGGTCCGCCGATCTGTTTGCCGACGGCTTCGCGCGCTGCGTCGTGTTGAGCCGGTGGAGCTTCACCGGACGCGAATCCGACGTCGAGCACAGCGGCAGCAGCTGGATCACCTGGATGCTCGTGGCGCGCGGCGAGGAGTACCGCATCTTTCACCACATGGAGTCGCAGGTCTACCTTGACGATGGCTTAGATGAACATCGTCCGAGACGGCTGAAAGATGAGAGAGCATGACGACCGAGACCGATCGCGCCCGGCCCGCAGGGCCCAGAGGAATTGGTCGCGTCGACCCGGCGCTGCGCGACGCCGCAGCCAACCTGGACATCGTCGAATTCCGGGCGGAGACACTGCCCGCCGAGCGGGATCGTGCCGACCGGATGGCGGCCGAGCGCGCGGCCGCCGTCGACACCGGCAGCGTCGAGATCGAAGACCGTGCCATCACCGGACCGGAGGACCGGCGGCTCGGCCTGCGCCTCTATCGCGGCCTGACCAAGTCGCCGGCGCCCCTGGCCTTGTATGCGCACGGCGGCGGCTTCGTGACCGGAAACCTCGATACCGACCATGCGCACTGTGTGGACCTGGCCCGCGCGGCCGGCTGCCTCGTCGTGTCGGTCGACTACCGGCTGTCACCTGAGCATCCATGTCCAGCAGCACTCGATGACGTCGAGGCAGCGTTTCGCTACGCCGTCGAGAACAGCGGCCGCCTTGGCGCCGACGGCACCCGCGTCGTGCTGATGGGTAGGGACGCGGGCGCGGCTCTGGCCGCGGCATTGGCCCAGCGCATGTTCGACCAAGAGGGTCCGCCGATCCTGGCCCAGGTGTTGCACCAGCCGATGCTCGACTGCGATGCGACGCCGTCGCGCCGGGAATTCCAGCGCACGCCGGGGCTCAACGGCCCCGCCGTGAGCCGCGCGTGGGGCCACTACCTCGGTCACAGCGCCGCGACCGCCGAACACGTACCGGCCCACCGGGCGAACTTGGAAGGGTTACCGCCGGCCTTCATCAGTTGCGCGGAGATCGACCCGTGTCGAGATGAAGCCATCGACTACGCGAACCGGCTGCTGCACGCTTTCGTTCACACGGAATTGCATGTCGTCGCAGCCACATTTCACGGGTTCGATTCGACGGTGCCGGAGTGGGTGGTCTCGCGGGAAAGCGCCGCGCTGCACGCTCAGGTGCTTCGCCGCTCGTTCGCTATTTGACGACGGTCGGTCGGCGCCGAGCGTGCACTGACGGCGAGATTTCGACGGATTTTTCGCCACAGATTCACAGTCGGCGTTGGTTATCGGTCAGATCGGCTGAAACTTGGTGATCAGCCACTTGCCGTGCTCCTTCGTCAACGAGACCAGCACGGTGCTTGACGCCATCGCCGGATCGGGCCGCTCTTTGCTGACGGTGGCCTGGTTGACGAAGAGCAACACGACCGCCGAATTCGGGTGCAGTTCGGAGGCTGCGGCGCCTACGACCTGGGCCGTCGTTGTCAGTGCCTTTTCCTTTGCGGCCGGGGTCACGATCTCCCGGGTGAACTGGTCGTAGTAGTTCAGGAAATCCCCGGTGAGATGGGATTTCGCGGCGGCGAAGTCCTGATTGAGGGTGTCTGGTTTGTAGGAGAGTATCGCGACCGTGCCGTCGCGCGCGGCGTCGACGGCGCTTTGAGCGGCAGCGGCGTCGGTCTGCTCATCAGGCCGGTACTGCTTGATGTACAGCCACGCCGCCAGCGCACCGGACGCCAGGAGAAGCACGACGAGAACCAGCGGGACGACTTTGACCCGTCGGCGGCGCGCAACTTTGCCGCCGATCGCTGACGTCAGGTCGCGCTCGGTCGTGTCGTCGTCGCGCTGCGCTTCGTCGTCGTCGGTTGCGGTCTTGTCGATCTCCACCCCGTCGCTGGGCTCCAGGTCGGGCGAGCCCTCGACCTTCTGCTCCTCGCTCTTCTCTTCCGCGCTCATAGCACGAACTCAACTTTCGAAATCTTCAGCTGATCACCGTCGCGGACCACGGACACCCGGAACCGAAAAGCGCGTGGATCATTTTTGGCGCCAGCCGAATTGGTGACCCGTTCGTTGGCCATCACCAGAACCACCGCGGAATCTTTACCCATCGACTCAACCGCGGTGGCCGTGACCGACCCTTCGGTGACCGCTTTGGAATCTTTTACCACCGACGCGAAATCGTCAGCGCGGCGCTGGAAGTCGTCCCTGAATTCGCCGGTGGCGCTGTCGAGTACCCGCTGGACATCTTCCTTGGCCTTATTGAAGTCCAATGACGTCAGGTTGATTACGCCTTGCCGCGCGGCAGCGGCGTAGGCGGCGGATCGCTGCCGTTCCGCTTGCACGGTGTGGTGATGCCACAGCATCCACCCGCTCGCTGCGAGCAGGCCGCAGATGGCGACGGCGGCTGCACTGGTGAGGAGCGTCGACAACCCCGGTACCGGCAACCGACGCCCGCTTGACTCGGCCGAGGTCTCGGCTGACTCCGGCGCCTCGGACGGCTGCGCTGTCTCGGGTTCCTCGGGAGTTTCGGGCGTCCCTGGCGTCTCGGTGGTGGCGTCGGCTGCTTCGGCGGCGGTTGCGGCTTCGGCAGTGTTTTCAGCATCCTCGTCGGCCCGCGTCTGCGCCTCACGCCGCAATTTGATGGCCCGGGCGCGTGCACGCGCCGCAGCAGCCAGCGCTTCTGCCTCGGCGGCCTCCGCCTCGGCCTGCTCGGCCAATGCGATCGCGTCCGCCTTCGCCTTGGCGGAATCCTGCGGCCGCTCGCCCACGTCAGCCATAGTGACTACAGCTTCTCGACGTCATTATCGACTGAACTCCGGTATCTCTTACTGTATTGCTCATTGCTACCATCGAAGGCACCAGTGAACCCTGACTGGGATCGAATCGGACGGGAAGGTCCAGCCAACATCATGACTGCCGTCGATTCCCCCGAAAAGATACTCTTCGCTTCCACCACCCAAGCTTTTCTCCAAAAAGAGGTTCCGTTGAGCCGGGTGCGCGAGCTGCACGCGGACGGCGTCTCCTTCGACCAGGCCTGGTGGCGGCGGGCCGCTGAGCTGGGTTGGACGGCTTTGCTGGTTCCCGAGGAACTCGATGGTGGCAGCGTCTCGGGCGACGGTGTCGCGGATCTGGCGATGGTCGCCGAGCAAATCGGAAAGACGGTGGCGCCGGGACCGCTGTATCCGGTCAGCACGGTGCTGGCCGCGCTGGTGGACTGCGCCGAACATGAGTCCCATGCGGACACGATCGAGTCATTGATCTGCGGCGAAACGGTGGCTTCCTGGGCCGTCTACGAGCCGGGGCAGGGCTGGGCTCCCCATGAGCCGTCGCTGACCGCCACGTCAACCGATTCGGGCTATCGCATCGACGGCGTCAAAGACCGCGTGGAGGCGGGCGCGCAGAGCGACCTGCTGCTTGTGGTGGCGCGGAGCGACGACGGCGTGCGCCAATTCTTGGTGCCCACCAATGCCTCCGGGGTGCGGGTCGAGTCGCAGCGTTCGATCGATCTGGTCAAGCAGTACGCCCGCGTGCATTTCGACGGCGTGCACGTCGAGCGGAGCGCCGCCGTCGGCAGCGCCGCCGAGACCGCCGGACTGATCGACCGCCAGAGTCAAATCGCGCAGGTGCTGCAGTGCGCCGAGGTGGTCGGCATCCTGCAGACAGTTTTCGACTTCACCGTCGCGTGGGCATTGGACCGGCACACCTTTGGCCGCCCGCTGGCGTCCTACCAGGCACTCAAGCATCGCTTCGCCGACATGAAGATGTGGCTGGAGGCGTGCCGGGCAACGACGGCGGCGGCGGTAGCCGCCATCTCCGCCCGTTCAGCCGACGCGGGTTGGTCGGCCAGCATCGCCAAGTCGTATGTCGGGGAAATGGCCACCGAGATCGTCCAGGGTTGTGTGCAGATGCACGGCGGAATCGGTGTCACCTGGGAACACGACCTGCACGTGTACTTGCGGCGAGTTGCGTTGTACCGGTCCATGTTCGGCACACCCGAAGAGCACAATCTGCGCGTGTACCAGTGGCAGGAGGCAGGAATCGAAGCCCCGAGGTCTGCTTGTTGACGTCCACCTGTGGCTGAAGCCAGAGGATTCCAAACCGTCCCACTACCTATGCGGCAGGAGAGCACGATTGAGGTTCACGGTTCGTAGACCGGCTAGCGCCGAAGTCTCCCCGTGCTGTCACCGCCCGTCCGGCGGCGATGTTGCGTGCAGCGTTCACGTCGGCGTTGCACGGACCCGTGTTGCAGGCTTGGCACGCGAATACCGCTTGGCTCTTACGGTTTCCGGGCGCGGTGTACCCGCAATCGGCGCATCGTTGCGACGTGTACGCGGCCCGGATGTGCTCGACCCGACCAGAGGCTTTGTGCTGCAAACGCGCAGTGAACAGGCCCCAACAGCTGCGGCTGATACCCCGGTTGAGGCCGCGTTTGGCGGCAACGCCTACACCGGGCTGATCCACGGTTCCCCGTGCAGAGCGGGTCATCGCACGCACATCAAGCGCCTCAATGCGGATCGTGTGGAACCGTCGCGCGAGATCAGTGGTGGCTTTTTCGACCCAGTCTTTGCGTCGGTCGGCTTCACGGGCCTTGAGTTTTGCGATCGCGCGTTGGGTGCGGGCTCGCCGGTTGGAGCCACGCTCGGCGCGGGCCAGGCGCTGCTGCAGCACCTTCAACCGCTTGGCCTCACCGGGGCTCAGGCCAGGGGTGTGCAGCAGCTCACCGGTCGACAAGGCGGCGGCCACCGCGACGCCGCGGTCGACACCCACCACCGAGCCATCGCAGGGCCCAGGAATCGGTTCCGGTGCGTGGGCGAACGCGATATGCCAGCGGCCCGCCCGATCACGCGTGATGCGATAGGACTTCACGCCTTCCGGAACCGGCCGCGACATAACCAAACGGACCCAGCCGACCTTGGGCACCCACACCCGGCCGAACCGCCGGTTCAGACGCTTGACGTGATGGGCTTTGACCGCTACCTGCCGGAAGCCCTCATGGACACCGGCTTTGCGCCACGTCGGTCGACGATGGGTGCCGTTGAAAAAGTTACGCATCGCTTGCGCGAAATCCCGCAACGCCTGCTGCTGCACCGTCTGCGACCCGGCTGCCAGCCAATCGTATTCGGCGCGGGCCGCGGTCAACTGGCCACATTGCTCGTTGTACCCGGGCGCTTGGCGGCCCAGCTGCCAGTGCTGCTGTTGCTCGACCGCCAAGTTCCAAACATAGCGGGCGTGGCCACAGTGTTCGGCCAACACCACCGCCTGCTCGGCAGTGGGAAGCAACCGATAGCGCGCCATTCCTGCAACCTAGCCATCACCACCGACAACCCTCCGAAAAGAGATGCGGCGTCTCCTCCCCCGGCCAAATCCAGGGGTTTCCACGCCGCGACGAGCCGATGACCGAGGCTGAACTGGCATCCGCCGACGTGGAATCCATCGACGATTTCCGTGCCCGGGCCAGAGCCTGGCTGGCCGACAACATGCCGCCGATCGATCCCGCGCATCCGCCGGCCGCCCACCGCGACGAGGAGCGCTGCTGGCAGCGGGCCCGTGAACTCCAAAAGCGGCTGTATGACGCCGGATTCGCCGGCATCTGCTTTCCCCGCGAGTACGGCGGGCTGGGTCTGGACTACGAATACCAGAAGGTGTTCAACGAGGAGAGCCTCAGTTATGAGATGCCGCTGATCCTCAACACGCCGACGTTCACCATCTGCTGCGCGACGCTGCTCGACACCGGGAGTGAGGAGCAGAAACGTCAGCGCATCGGCGCGGCGCTGCGGGGCGACGAGACACTGGTTCAGCTGTTGTCCGAGCCGAGCGGCGGATCGGATCTCGCCGGTGTGATCACCCGTGCCGAGCGGGACGGGGACCGCTGGGTGATCAACGGCGCAAAGACGTGGAGCACCAGCGCGTTCGCCGCCGACTACGGCCTGTGCCTGGCCCGCACGAACTGGGACGTGCCCAAGCATGACGGCCTGACGATGTTCTTGGTGCCCATCAAGCATCCCGGAATCACGTTGCGACGCATCACTCAGCTGAACGGATCGACGGAGTTCTGCGAGGAGTTCCTCGATGGCGTCGATGTCGGCGACGACGCGGTCGTCGGTGAGGTCGACGGCGGCTGGGCGGTGGCCTCACGCCAGCTCTACCACGAGCGCCGGGCGGTGGGGATGGGTTCGGAATTCGCCAGCGGCAGCGGCAGTGAGGGCGGCCGAACGACACCGGTGAACTATGCGGCGTTGGCTCGCAAGATCGGGCAGGCCGACAACGAGCGGGTACAGCAAATGGGCGGACGGGCATTGGTGCACCGGGCGGTCAGCGACCAACTGGGCGACCACATCTACCGCAGCGTTCGCGACGGCACCTTGCCGCCCGCCGCCGGAACCCTTCTCCGCCTTTTCCATGCCGAGACGGTCACCTTGGAGATGGACGCGGGCCTGGCGATCACCGGAACGGCCGGGGTTGTCGGCGCAGAGGGGGAGGGCCTGGAGACCGGCCTACGATACCTGTCCCGGCAAACGGTCTGCATTGGCGGTGGCACCAGCGAGTTGGCCCGCAACGTGATCGGCGAGCGGGTGCTGAATTTCCCCCGCGAGTACGCGGCCGACCGTGGTGTGCCGTTCAGCCAGGTCCGGCACGGCAACTAGCTATGACCGTGCGGGCCAGCCGGTGCGCGAGCAACTCGGCGAACCGCGCCGGATCCTCGGGTGTACCGCCTTCGGCGAGAAGTGCTGTGCCATAGAGCAATTCGGCCGTCTCAGCAACCGATGGGTCGTCGGCATGGTCCTTGTGCGCCTGCTGCAGCCCGGTGATGAGCGGATGGTTCGGGTTGAGTTCCAGGGTCCGCTTCTCGACCGGAATGTCCTGCCCGGTGGCTCGGTACATCCGGGCGAGCGTGGGGGTGACGCCGAAAGCGTCGGTGATCAGGCAGGCCGGCGATTCGGTCAGCCGGGTGGACAACCGCACTTCCTTGACGTGCTCGCTCAAGGTCTCCTTCAGCCAGCCCAGCAGGTCGGCGAAATCTTTTTCGCGCTCCTTGCGCTCGGCCTCGTGGGCCGTCTTCTCTTCCTCGGTGTCGAGGTCCACCTCGCCCTTGGCCACCGACTGGAGCGGCTTCTCGTCGAACTCCATCACCGTCCCCAACCAGATCTCGTCGACCGTGTCGGTGAGCAGCAGCACCTCGTAACCCTTGGCCTTGAATGCTTCGAGGTGCGGCGAGTTGAGGATTTGCTGACGTGACTCGCCGGTGGCGTAGAAGATCTGCTGCTGGCCGTCTTTCATCCGCTCCACGTACTCGGCGAGCGTGGTGAGTTCGTCCTGGCTGTGTGTCGAGGCGAACGAGGAGACTTGCAGCAATGTCTCCTGGTTGTCGATGTCCCTCATCAGGCCCTCTTTGAGGACCTTGCCGAACTGGCCCCAGAACGTCCGGTAATCGTCAGGACGCTCGGACTGCAGCTCCTTGATCGTCGAGAGGACCTTCTTGGTCAAACGACGCCGGATCGCGTTGATCTGCCGATCCTGCTGCAGGATCTCGCGAGAAACGTTCAGCGACAGATCCTGTGCGTCGACGACGCCCTTGATGAAGCGCAGATACCTGGGCATCAGCTCGTCGCAGTCGTCCATGATGAAGACGCGCTTGACGTACAACTGGACACCGATGTCCGAGCCCGGTTCGTATAAGTCGAAGGGGGCGTGCGACGGGATGAAAAGCAGGGCCTGGTATTCGAAGGTGCCCTCGGCCTTCATCGAGATGACCTCGAGCGGATCGTCCCAGGCGTGCGCGATGTGCTTGTAGAACTCCTTGTACTCCTCGTCCGACACTTCGTCTTTGGGCCTGGCCCACAGCGCCTTCATCGAGTTGAGGGTCTGGGTCTCGATGGTGACGGTCTCGTCGCCGCCGTCCTCCGCCGGAGTCCGGGTCTCGACCTCCATCCGGATAGGCCAGGCGATGAAGTCGGAGTACTTCTTGACCAGCGTTCTGATCTTCCACTCCGAGGTGTAGTCGTGGAGCGCGTCCTCTTTGTCTTCTGGCTTGAGATGCAGGGTGACCGATGTTCCCTGCTGCGCGTGCTCGACCGTTTCAATGGTGTAGGTGCCGTCGCCGCTCGACTCCCACTTGGTGGCCTCGCTCTCGCCGGCCTTGCGGGTGAGCAGCTGGACCTTGTCGGCCACCATGAAGGTGGAATAGAAACCGATACCGAACTGACCGATCAGTTCCTCGGAAACGGCTGTGTTTTTAGCATTCTGGGCCTCCCTTAACTGCTGACGCAGCTCGGCGGTACCCGATTTGGCCAGGGTGCCGATCAAATCGACGACCTCCGCGCGGGTCATCCCGATGCCGTTATCGCGGACGGTGAGGGTACGGGCGTCCTTATCCGCCACGATCTCGATATGCAGATCGGAGGTATCGACGTCCAGATCCTTGTTCTGGAACGCTTCGATGCGCAGCTTGTCCAGGGCATCGGAGGCGTTCGAGATCAACTCCCGCAGAAATGAATCCTTGTCGGAGTAGACCGAGTGGACCAGCAAGTCCAGCAGTTGCCGTGCCTCGGCCTGAAACTCCAGTTGCTCGACGCCCGCAGTCATGACTTCCCTCCACAAGATCGCTTCGAGGGGCAGGCTACAGGATCGCCCCGCCGTCTTTGGCCTTGGCGATGTCGTCCCAGTCGAAGCCGAGCTCGAGCAGAATCTCCTCGGTGTGCTGCCCGTGTTCGGGCGCGCGTCCGGGGCCAGGCGGCGTTTCATCGAACTGCACTGGCGCAGCGACCATTACATACTCGACGCCTTGATCGTCGACATTGGTGATCAGGTAGCCGTTGGGTTTGCTCTGCGGGTCGTTGAGGGTCTCACGCGGTGTGGCCAGCGGCGCCCACACACCGGGTTCGTCGGCCAGCGCTTGCCGCCAATGCTCCAGGTCGTGCTCGGCGAACTTGGCGCCGATCAGCGCGGTCGCGTCGGCGGCGTTGGCGACCAGATTCGACGACGGCACGAAGCGCTCGTCGGTCGCCAGCTCAGGCAACCCGATCCGCTGACAGAATCCGGCCCAGAACTTGTCCGGCTGCAGAAACACCATCTGGATCCACCGGTCGTCCTTGGTCTTATAGCGGTTGACCAGCGGGTTCATCGCCAACCCAGGCGGCGCGCCCGGGATGCCGTCGATACCGAAGAGGTCGGCGACCGAGATCGACGGCGCGATGCTCCACATCGCCTGGGCCAGTAGCGACGAATCCACGATCGTCGGCTCGCCGGTGCGCTCGCGGTGGAACAGTGCTGCGCAGACGCCGCCGGCCAGGGTGATGCCGGCCTGCAGGTCGCCGAAGGCCGGGCCTTGCACGGCGGGATTTTCGGTGCCGAACGGTGTGAGCGTGTAAGCGACTCCGCCGCGAGCCAGATAGGTGGCGGCGTCGAATCCGCCGCGGTCGCGATCCGGGCCACGTACACCCAACCCGGTTCCGCGGGCGATGATGATGTTCGGGTTGAACGCGCGGATGTCTTCGACCGTCAGACGTGCCCGCTTCAGCGCCGCCGGGAGCCAGTTGGTGAGCAGTACGTCGGCTTGCGCGAGCAGGCGGCCGAAGAATTCCCGACCGGTATCACTCTTGAGATCTAATGCGATGCTTCGCTTTCCACGGTTGCTCAGCTCGAGAATAAAGTCGGCATCGGCACGTGCCGCTTGCCGGGTGAACCCTCCGACCACCAGCGCCCGGCCGGGATCACCGACGACGCTCTCCACCTTGATGACCTCGGCGCCCCAGTCCGCCAGCGCGACACCGGCAGCCGGCACATACGTCCACGAAGCCAGCTCGACCACCCGGACGCCACTGAGCACGCCTGACATTCGACTACTCTTTTCGGTGTCTTTTCTATTTTAGGTAGTATAGATACTATAGGTATTCGTCAGCCTGTACTGCAACGACGCAGCGTCGTGGAAGAGATGCGATGGAGTCGAACGCTCGTCCGGTCCCAACTGATGGCCGGGTCAGCGCCCCGTTAGCTTTCCCCGGCACTCGCGCGAAAAATCATGAGCCCCAGTGTGGTTCGCCTTTACCAGATGTGCTGCGAAAGGACCGGCGATGGGCAGAGTGACGGGCAAGGTAGCGGTGGTGAGCGGGGCCGCGCGCGGTCAGGGCCGCTCTCATGCCCGAATGCTTGCCGCCGAGGGCGCCGACATCATCGCGGTCGACCTGTGCGAGGACATCGAAACCAACGAGTACCCGCTGGCCCGTCCGGAGGACCTCGACGAGACCGCGCGGCTGGTCGAGAAGGAGGGCCAGCGCGTCGTCACCGAGATCGCCGACGTTCGTGACCGTGCTGCGTTGTCCGCGGCGATCGATCGGGGCGTCGCCGAGTTGGGTCATCTCGACATCGTGGTCGCCAACGCCGGCATCTGTCCGCTGACCGCGGGCCTGCCGCCGCAGGCCTTCGCCGACGCGGTGGACGTCGATCTGGTCGGCGTGCTCAACCTCGTGCATTCCAGCCTCAAGCACCTGCAGGCCGGCGCCTCGATCATCGTGATCGGATCCAACGCGGCATTCATGTCGTCGATGAACACCACGGGTATCGACGGCGGTCCCGGCGGTGCAGGGTATGCCTTCGCGAAAATAGCTGCCGCGCACTATGTCAACGATTTTGCGCTGGCGCTGGCGAAGTTCTCCATCCGGATGAACGCCGTGCACCCGACCAACGTCAACACCGACATGTTGCACAGCGCGCCGATGTACCGGGCCTTCCGGCCCGATCTGAAGAACCCGACCCGCGAGGATGCCGAACCGGTTTTCCCTCTGGTGCAGGCGATGCCGGTGCCTTATGTCGAACCCGAGGACATCAGTGAGGCCGTGCTATTCCTCGCCTCGGACGCCGCGCGCTACATCACCGGCCAGCAGTTGCGCGTCGACGCCGGCGGCTTCCTCAAGGTGAAGCCATGGTCAGGCGCGTGAGATCCGGTCAATCCGATTGCGGTCCAACCGAAATGGAGAGGTGAGCATGCCCAAAGGGATCATCTACCTGGAGTCGATGCCGGTGTCGCCGGACCGCGTGGAGGACTACCACAAGTGGTACAACGACACCCACCTGGCCGAGATCTGCTCGGTGGACGGCGTCGTCTCGGCGCGCCGGTTCGCGCCCACCGACGGAAAAGGCCCATTCATCGCGATCTACGAGCTTGACTGCGACGACCTCGACTCGGTGGTGCAACGGCTGGGGGAGCTCGGTGCCAGCGGCAAGATGTCGTCGCTGGAGCTGCTCAACATGGACCCGCCGCCAATTCCGAAGGTGCATAAGCAGATCGGCGACTACACAAAGTGACGTCGATCGTAGAGGTGGCTCCGGAGGTTCAGAAGCGCATCTATGCGCTGATGGTGCTGATGAAGGCTGCCGACGATCGGCTTTCGAAGGGCATCGGTACCGGCGAGTTCATGTGCGTGTACTGGCCGTCGCGCGGCCAGGAGGCGATCGCCGCGGCGATGGGCGTGTCACTGCGACCCGACGACCAGCTGGTCACGACCTACCGCGGGCTGCACGATTTGATCGGCAAGGGCGTCCCGCTGGAGGAGATCTACGGCGAGATGATGGGCCGTACCGTCGGCGCCAGCCGCGGCAAGGGCGGCACCATGCATATCGCCAAACCCGATAAGGGCGTGATGCTTTCGACCGGGATCGTCGGAGCCGGACCGCCGGTGGCGGTGGGTCTGGCGATGGCCGCCAAACGCAAGGGCCTCGACCGCGTGACGGTGGTCAGCTTCGGTGACGGCGCCACCAATACCGGCTCATTCCACGAAGCGGCGAACATGGCCGCGCTGTGGGATCTTCCGGTTGTATTCGTATGCCAGAACAATCTCTACGCCGAAATGACGCCGACGGCTGACACCATGAAGCTCGAACACGTCGCCGACCGCGCGGCCGGTTACGGCATGCCGGGTGTACGCGTTGACGGCAACGATCCGCTGGCGGTCAAGGCCGCGCTGGACGAGGCACTGCGGCGGGCGCGCGACGGCGGCGGCCCCACGTTCATCGAGGGTGTGACATTCCGTTTCCGCGGCCACTATTTCGGCGACCGGATGCCGTATATCCCCAAAGATCAGCTGGCCGCGGCGATGGCCGCCGATCCGGTGCCGAGATTTCGCGAGCACCTCGCCGATGCCGGCATCTGCGGTGCGGATGAGCTCGACAACATCGAGAACGAGGCTGCCGCGACAGTGGAAACCGCGCTGAAAACCGTGATGAGCGCCGACGCCCCGTCGATCGGCGAACTCGACCAAGACGTGTACGCAGCCCCGATCAAGTTCCCGGTGTAAAGACATGGAAGACAAAGAGATGACGATGCGCGAGGCGCTCAACCTCGCGCTCGACGAGGCGTTGCAGGCCGACGAACGGGTGTTCCTGCTCGGCGAGGACATCGCCGATCCCGGAGCGACCGGACCGACCGCGGGGTTGTCGACGAAGTACGGCCACGATCGCGTGCTGGACACGCCGATCTCGGAAGCCGCGATCGTCGGCGCGGCAATCGGTGCCGCCATCGACGGGCTGCTGCCGGTCGCCGAGATCATGATCATGGATTTCATCGGGATCGCCGCCGACCAGCTGATCAACAACGCAGCCAAACTGCGATTCATGACCGCCGGGCGCACGACGGCGCCGATCACCATCCGCACCCAGGTGTATGCCGGTCTGGCCACCGGTGCCACGCATTCGCAGAGCCTGGAAGCGTGGTTCATGCACATCCCCGGGATGAAGGTGATCGTGCCGTCCACCCCACGCGACGGCAAGGGCCTGCTGACTTCCGCGATCTTCGACGAAGACCCCTGCCTGTTCGTCGAAACCGTTCGGCTGCAAAGCAAGAAGGGGCCGGTCCCCGTCGAACCGGGGTTCTCAATTCCCCTCGGCCAAGCCGACATCAAGCGAGCGGGCAGCGACGTCAGCCTGATCAGCTACGGTCGCAGCGTGCACGAGGCCCTCGCGGCCGCCGCCACACTGGCCGACCAGGGGGTGAGCGCCGAGGTCGTCGACCTACGTACTCTGGTTCCACTGGACGTGGAGACGATCGTCGAATCCGTGCGCCGCACCCGAAGAGCCGTGATCGTCCACGACGCAGTGCAATTCGCCGGGCCGGGAGCAGAGATCGCCGCGATCCTGCAGGCCGAGCTGTTCGGCGAACTGGCCGCACCCGTCGAGCGGGTGGGTGCCAGGTTCGTTCCCAACCCCGCCGCGGCCGCGCTCGAGGCGCAGGTCTATCCGTCGGCAGCACGCATTGTCGAAGCCGTACAGCGCTCCCTGGACAGGTCTAAAGTCCATGGGTGACTTCGTTATTCGCATCCCGCGGGTATCGGTGGCCGTCTCGGAAGCCGAGCTGACCGGCCTTCTGGTCGATGCCGGACAGCAGGTCGAAGAGGGCACACCGATCTATGTGATCGCCACCGAGAAGGTGGAACAGGAAATCGAAGCCGGAGCCTCGGGCACCGTGCAATGGACCGGCCAGATCGGAACCACCTACGACATCGGCGCCGAAATCGGCGTCATTACGTCATAACGAAAGGGTAAGCAGCTATGGATCTCAACGAGACCCGCGAAAGAATCATCTACCAAAAAGAAGGGGCTATCGCGAAGGTCACGCTGAACTGGCCCGAGAAAGCCAACGCCCAGGACCAAAAGCTGGCCGAAGAAGTCGATGCCGCGCTGCTGGACGCCGACCGTGACTACGACATCAAGGTTTTGATCCTCAAGGCCAACGGTAAGGGCTTCTGCTCGGGACACGCCATCGGCAACAACGCCGTCGACTACCCGGAATTCGTCAAGGGCGTTCCAGGTCATGGGCACGCCCTGGAAGCCGCAGACCGATCTGTTCGTCAAGCCGATCCTGAACCTGTGGGAGTTTTCCAAGCCGACGATCGCGCAGGTGCACGGGTACTGCGTTGGTGGGGGCACCCACTACGGTCTGACCACCGACATCGTCATCGCCTCCGAGGACGCCTACTTCTCCTACCCGCCGCTGCAAGGTTTCGGCATGCCGTCGGGTGAATGCTCCATCGAGCCATGGGTATTCATGAACTGGCGGCGCGCTGCCTACTACCTCTATCTCGCCGAGGTCATCGACGCCAAGAAGGCGTTGGAGGTCGGGCTGGTCAACGAGGTCGTTCCGCTCGATCAACTCGACGCACGCGTCGAGGCGATCGCCCGGCACATCGCCCAGGCGCCGATGACCACCCTGCTGGCGACCAAGGCCAACCTCAAACGGGCCTGGGAGCTGATGGGCATGCGAGTGCACTGGCAGAGCTCCAACGACCTGGTCGCGCTGGCCTCGATCAGCAAGGATGTGCAGCAGTTGATTCAGACGGTGTTCAAGGACAAGGTGTTGCCGTCCGAACAGGCCCGACGCCAGGCCGCCGCAGCCGCGTCGACCGACGGCGCTACGACCACTTAAAGGCCGCTTAACCTTTCGGGGTCCGCTGGTGAACATCGCCGATCACGCGAGCAGCGCCGCAGAGTCGCCCGCCCTCATCATCGCGGACGGCGGCACGATCTCGTTCGGCGAGCTGCATGCCCGCAGCCAACGGGTCGCCGCGCTGCTGCACGGTGCCGGGCTGCGCCGCGGCGACGGTGTGGCCCTGGTTCTGCCGAACCGGCCGGAGTTCTTCGAAATCACCTGGGGCTGCCAGCTTTCCGGGCTGTACTACACCGCCGTCAACACCCACTTCACGCCCGACGAAGTCGCCTACGTCATTGACGACTCCGACGCCAAGGCGGTGTTCGTCGACGCTTCGATGGGCGATCTCGCGGCGCATCTGCGAAGTGCCAACGCGGGCGTCGACGTGCACATCGCGGTCGGGCGAGATCTCGCCGGCTGGCAATCCTACGACGACGCCGTCGCGACGGCCGGCGATGCGCCGCCGGCGTCGGACGGGTCGGAGATGCTGTACTCGTCGGGTACCACCGGACGGCCGAAGGCCGTTCGCCGGCCGCTCCCGGCTGACGGCAACGGCTCGTGGGCGCAGTCGGTGCTGGAGATGGCGCTGACCCACAAATACGGCATGAGCCCCGCCAGCGTGTATCTGTCGCCGGCACCGATGTACCACGCCGCCGGGGTGAACTACACGATGGCCGTCAACCGGGTTGGCGCCGCGGCGATCATCATGCGCAAGTTCGACGCGGAAGCCGTGCTGCGCTTGATCGAGAGCCACCGGGTCACCCACGCGCAGTTCGTCCCGACGATGTTCGTGCGGATGCTCAAGTTACCCAAGGCCGTTCGGGAGAAATACGACGTCTCGAGCCTGAAATGCGTGATCCACGCGGCCGCCCCATGCCCGGTGGATGTCAAGCACCAGATGATGAAGTGGTTCGGCCCGATCATCCACGAATATTACGGGGGCACCGAAGGATTCGCCGGCACCACGATCGGGCCTTTAGCGTGGCTCGCTCACCCGGGCTCGGTTGGCATACCGATGGCCCCGGTGCACGTCGTCGACGAGGACGGGCGGGAGCTTCCGGTGGGGGAGTCCGGCGAGCTTTACTTCGAAGGTGGGCCCGATTTCGAGTACTTCAAGGACCCTGCCAAGACCGCGTCGGTGTCCAACGACCGCGGCTGGCGCTCGTTGGGCGACATGGGTTACGTCGATGCGGACGGCTACCTGTACCTCACCGACCGGTCGACGTTCATGATCGTCTCCGGCGGGGTGAACATCTATCCCCAGGAGGCGGAGAACCTGCTGGTCATGCACCCCAAACTCGTCGACGCGGCGGTGTTCGGCGTCCCCAACGACGAGTTCGGTGAAGAGGTCAAGGCCGTCGTGCAACCGGTCGACGGCGTCACAGCCGGTCCCGACCTCGAGGCCGAGCTGATCGAGTACTGCCGGGCACACCTCGCGGGATATAAGTGCCCGCGCACCGTCGAATTCGACCCGGAGTTGCCGCGCGACCCGAACGGAAAGCTCTACAAGAGGCGAATCCGCGAACGTTACTGGCAAGGGCGAGTATCACGGATCGTGTGACTGAGCACGACTGAGGCGAAAATGGGGACAGTGAGATGGCGCTAGAGATGAATTCGGTGCGAACCGGTGTGAACTGGGAACCGCTTCCGGTGCCGTTGGCGGTCCAGACCGCCAACCGGATTCCCAAGCAGCGTTACTACGACCCGGACTTCTACGCGATGGAAACCGAGCTGTTCTGGCCGCGAGTGTGGCAGATGGCGTGTCGGCTCGAAGAGATCCCCAAGCCGGGGGACTTCGTCGAGTACGAGATCCTCGACGAGTCGATCATCGTGGTGCGGGTGGACAGCGAAACGGTGCGGGCCTACCACAATGCGTGCCGTCACCGCGGAGTAAAGCTGGTGGAGGGCAACGGGAATCGGCGCACCTTCGTCTGCCCATTCCACGGGTGGTGCTGGGGCATCGACGGACGCAACACGTTTGTACTGCGCCCTGAGGTGTTCGCCGAGGAGAACATGCGCCCGGATGATCTGCAACTCATCTCGGTCCGGTGCGAGCTCTGGGGCGGGTGCGCGTGGATCAACCTCGATGACAACGCACCCGGGCTGCGTGACTGCCAGGAGCCGTTCGCATCGATCTACGACGCCTGGAAGGTGGAATCGCTACGCGTCGAGTGGTGGCACTCGTGTCGGCTACCGGTGAATTGGAAACTGGCGACGGCGGCGTTCATGGAGGGCTACCACGTGCCGCAGACCCATCCGCAGCTGCTGCCGTCCGCGCAGACCGGTAGCCCGTCCGCGGGGGTACACCCCGTCGTTGCGAGCAGCCTCTACTTCATGCGCACCCTGGGCGACGGCATGGGAGGCATGACCCACGAGAACGACATCCGCATCGCCGAGGGCCTGCAGAACATCGAGCTGCCAGCCGACTCTGCAGCGGCGATGACCGCCTGGCGCAGCGCTCTCAACGACGCCGTCGTCGGCTGGCATCGGGCGCGGGGCAGTCAAATGCCCGACCTCAACGACCTCATTCGCCGGGGGATCACCGACGCGATTGGATTCTGCTTTCCCCACCACTTCATCCTGCCCACCTACAGCAGCGCCTCGTCGTATCGAATCCGTCCGCTCGGGCCCGAAGAAACCCTGTTCGAGATCTGGTCCCTCACCCGTATGCCCGCAGACCTCTCCGCCGGAAAGCCCACGCCACCGGAGCCGATGGCGCCGGACGACCCGCGCTGGCCGCCGATTCCCGCCCAAGACTTCTCCAACCTGCCGCGACAGCAAAAGGGTTTGCATGCACGCGGATTTGAATACATGCGCCTGTCGGATCAAATAGAGGGGCTGATCTCGAACTTCGAACGCGTCGTCGACGGCTTCCTCGCCGGCTTGCCGTACGACACGTTGGTGCCGGCGATCCAGAAAACCAACACCACCATCGACGTGCCGATCGTCGATCTGGGATTCACTGCGGAGGCGCCATGACCACCCAATGGGACCACTCCGTCGACCTGCTCATTGCGGGAAGTGGCGGCGGCGGGATGGCTGCGGCGCTGGCGGCGCTCGACTCGGGGATCGAGCCGCTAGTGATCGAAAAACAAGCTCTGGTGGGTGGTTCCACCGGACTTTCCGGTGGCATGGTGTGGCTGCCGAACAATCCCTTGATGCGCGCCGATGGCATCCCAGACTCGCACGAGGACGGTCTGGCGTACTTCGACGACGTCGTCGGCGACATCGGCCAGCCCTCATCGCCGGCACGCCGCGAGATGTTTCTCACCGCGGGCTACGAGATGATCAATTTCCTTATGCGCAAGGGCGTTCGGCTGGTGCGGTGCCCGGGCTGGAGCGACTACTACCCGAATCACAAGGGCGGCAACGAAGCTGGCCGCGCGATTGAGGGCATCCCGTACGACGCGGCAGCTCTGGGCAACTGGAGCGACAAGATCCAGCCCTCGATGGCCAAGAGCTACGGCGGGTTCGTCCTCAAGACGAACGAGCTGCGCGCGGTGCAGTACTTCAATCGATCGCCGCGGGCCTTCGCTGTCGCGACGCGGGTGTTCGCGCGTACCAGGGCGGCCAAGCTGCGTCGTCAAGAGCTCCTCACCAACGGTGCCTCACTCATTGGTCAGATGCTCAAGGCGCTGATCGACCTGCGCGGCGAGCCGCCGATCTGGACCGACGCCGCAATGCAGGACCTGATCGTCGACGACGGCCGTGTCGTCGGCGCACGCGTTACTCACAACGGCGCATCGCTCAGTATCGAGGCGCGCAAGGGCGTCCTGCTCGCTGCCGGCGGCTTCAGCCGCAACGCGGACATGCGCCGCCGCTACGGCGGCGACCAGCCGAACGATGCGCGGTGGTCGATCGCCAACGCCGGCGACACGGGCGAAGTGCTCGAGACGGCGATGCGACTCGGGGCGAAAACCGACCTGTTGGACGAAGCCTGGTGGCTGCCATCGATTTTCATCGCCGATGGGGGTGACGCCGCGAGAGCCCTTGGAAGCGGTCGGCAGCGGCCCGGGGCCATCTACGTCGACGGCACCGGCAGGCGGTTCTGCAACGAGTCGAACTCATACGTCGAGGTGGGCAAGGCGATGTACGCCAACAAGGCGGTGCCGTGCTGGATGGTCTTCGACGAGGGCTACATCCATCGATATGTCTCCGGAGCGAACCCGTTCAAGAAACGCAGCCTCCCCGAAGAACTGATCGAACGGGGCGCGGTCCTGCGGGGCAACACCATCGCCGATCTCGCGCGCCAGATGGAGGTCCCGGCTGGCGCGCTGGAGCAGACGGTGAAGCGCTTCAATGGTTTTGCGGCCAAGGGCCTCGACCCCGACTTCGGCCGCGGCCAGTCGGCATACAACGATTGCCTGGGTGATCCTGGATACCGCACCAACGCCGCGCTCGGGCCACTCGATAAGGCACCGTATTACGCGACGAGGGTTGTCCCCGCCGATGTCGGAACGTGTGGCGGGCTGGTCGCCAACGAGTACGCGCAGGTCCTCGACGAGAACGACCGCGTGATCGAGGGGCTGTACGCGACGGGCAACATCACCGCGACGGTGATGGGCCGAAACTACCTGGGGGCGGGCGGGAGCATCGCCTACACGATGGTGTTCGGCTATGTCGCCGCGCGGCACGCTGCAGGACGCAGGCTGGCCGGTGAGAGAGGGGCCGGCGAGCGGAGCCGCTGACCCGGGCTCGCGCTAGCTAGCTGTCGTCGCGGTCGACGAAATCCCTTGGCTTCAAGCCTGATTGCATGAGCTCGGCCCGTCGCGCCTGAACGTCGGAAGCCGCGCCGACCATGTTGGTCAAGATGTGGCTGACCTGGAGGTGTACCCGCATTCCCATCAATTCCCAGGCCCGTTTCACATTGTTCTTCACCGCCATCAGCGTGGTCAGCGGGATCTGGGCGATCTTGCGCGCCATCTCCTCGACGACGTCCTCGAGATCCTCGCGCGGCACCACCTTGTTGAGCAGCCCCCAGTCGAGCGCCTCCTGTGCGGACAGCGTCGGCGCCAGCAGCAGCCAGTCCATCGTGCGATGCCAATTCATCAGCAGCCACGGCTCGATCATCGTGTGCCCGCCGGGCTCGCCGAGACTCTGCGCAAGCGGCATCTGAAAATAGGCGTCCTCGGACGCGACGCAGAAGTCGGTCAGCAGGCCCAGATAGATGCCACCGCCCATGCAATAGCCGTGAATCTGCGAGATCGTCGGCTTGGGGAACTCCCACAGATACAACGTCGGCCACAAAAACAGGTCGGCGGTGCCCTTGTAGAGATCCTCGAAGGTGTCCCCGAAGTCGGGATACGGATTCTCGTCGGGACCCCAGCGGGCCACGTGCCCGCCGCAGAAGCCGTTGCCGTTGGCCTTGAGGATCACCACCTTGATCTCGCGATCGCGGTCGGCCTCGTGCAGACACTCGTCGACTTCTTGCACCAGCGTCGCGTCTTTGGTGTTGGCCTTGTCGACGCGGTTGAGGATGATCCGCGCGATCGGCGGTTCGCGTTCATAAATGACCGCTTCCAGGACGCGCCGCTCCATCCCGATGACATTACCGGAGACCGCTGTATCGGAATTCGTTTAATGGTTGCGCGATGTCCGCAGCAGGAGTGAAGTGTATTCAGCGCGCTCGACAATCCTAGAGGGCAATCCACGAGCACGGGCACAGCTCAGATCGTGATAACGAATGGAACTCTTATGACGACCCCATTGGACAGAGCGGCGCATCTGGAACTGGTAGCGCGCCTTAAGTCTTCCTACCCTGAACTCCCGGACGCACCCACGCCCGATCTCATTGATCACGATCGGTTCACCGCCTATACGAAGACCCCGCATGATGTCGGCGGTGAGCCGGATGCGCCCCTGAAATTCGAGAACAAACAGTACGAGATGTGGGAAGAGAACACCTACGTGATGTGTGAGGTTCTCGGCTGGCGCGGGATTTGGTTGTCCGAGGAACGGCGCCGGATGGGCAACGTCGACCTGGGCCGCACGATCTACCTCGGCCTGCCCTACTACGGGCGGTGGCTGCTGGCGGTCGCGCGTGTACTCGCCGAAAAACACCACATCGGCCTAAGTGAATTGGCCGAACGCATGGCCGAGGTCAAGGCACGGTATGCGAGCGGTCTGCAGGGAAAGCCGTTGGAGGCCAAGCCCAAGTTCGAAGGTGACCCTTCCACGGTTAAACGCAACCGGCACCACACGCACGCGGTCGGTAAGGGTGATCCGCAAGTGTTTGCCGGACAAGGCGGCGAGCCGATGTTCAAGGTCGGCGACAGGGTCGTGGTGCGAGAGCTTCCCGTGCTGCTCTACACCCGCACCCAAGAGTATGTACGCGGCGCGACAGGCGAAATCGCGGTGGTCTCCTACGAAAGCCCTGCCGCCGAGGACGAGACCTGGGATGGCCCCGACCAGACGCCCGAGTGGTTCTACATCGTGCGGTTCAACCTTTCTGAGTTGTGGGACGGCTACACCGGAGCTGGCAATGACACTCTGCAGACCGAGATTCCCGAGCGGTGGCTCGCGGCGGCGGGCTGACTGCGCCAGAGTCAACCCGTCGTCGAACTGACTTCAGCCCGAAAGGACCTCAGCATGACCGCTCACGATCACGACCACGAACGCACCGCCGCGCCCATGGTGGACGAGATCACCGATTTCGAAGTCCTGGAGATCGCACTTCGCGAATTATGCATCGAGAAAGGCATTTTCACCGCTGACGAGCATCGCCACTTCACCGAGTTCGCTGAACAAATCGGACCAACCCCTGCTGCGCATCTGGTAGCCCGGGCCTGGATTGATCCTAAGTTCAAAAAACTTGTCCTCGAGGATCCGCTGGCTGCCAGTAAGGAAGTTGGCGTCGACTGGTTGCAACCGACAGGTTTCGGGACACCGAGTGATTTCACTGCGTTCCACGTGCTCGAAGACACACCAACCCTGCACCACGTCATTGTCTGCACACTGTGCTCCTGCTATCCACGCCCGATCCTGGGCAACTCGCCGGAGTGGTACCGCACGCCCAACTTCCGTCGTCGCATTGTGCGCTGGCCGCGACAAGTGCTCGCGGAGTTCGGCCTGTACCTGCCGGAGGATGTCGAAGTCCGGGTGGAGGACTCGAACCAGAAGCACCGTTTCATGGTGATGCCGGTGCGTCCCGCGGGAACCGACGGCTGGACTGAGGATCAGCTGGTCGAAATTATTACGCGCGACTGCCTGATCGGTGTTGCGTTGCCGAAGGTTGGTGTTACGACCAACGCGGTGACCGACACCCGCCCGGCTATTCATCCGGTGAACCCGTAAGCGACGGGAATAACCGGTGAGTAACTCGGAGAAGCTGGATCCGGCTGAGGGTCAGTCGATCGCGCCGTTAGCAAAAATTGTTGAAAGAAACCAGGTCTGGGACCGCATGGCGGCAAAGTATGGCGTCGACAACCCCGCGCCGCCGTGGAAAACGAGCCTCGATGGGATCTGTGACGCACTTGACCAAAGCAGCTGCGGCGCAACGTTACTCGGCGTCGACCGGCGCAACGAAGAGGACGCCCTGTCGGCAACGGTGTACTCCAGCCTGCCCTACCCGGAAAACAGGTTGGTTGCGCTGGCGCATTCGCTCGTACAGCGTGGGCTCATCGACGCGGCCGAGCTGGAGGAACGACTGGCTGCTGTGCGAGCCAGGCTGGAAGCCTGACTATGCGTTAACCGGCTTGGACACCTTCATCAGTTTCATCAGGTTGCCGCCCATGATCTTGGCGACATCCTCTTCACCGAAGTCGGCGAGCTCGTCGACGAAGGTGATCGGGTCCTTCAGGCCCTCGGGGTGCGGCCAGTCCGATCCGAACATCACCCGGTCGGTGCCCATCATGTTGACGATCTCGGTGAACCGGTCCTCCCAGAACGGGGTGATGTAGACGCAGCGCTTGAACGCCTCGATCGGGTCCTCGCTGAACGATTGCGGCATCTTCTTGTAGACGCCCTTGAGGCCCTTGAACAGGTCCGGGACCCAGTCGGCGCCGTTCTCGATCGACAGGATCCGCAGCTCGGGGTTGCGGGATAGCGCACCGTGGCACACCAGCGCACCCATCGCGTCCAGGATCGGCCGATGGCCCATCGCAAAGCTGCGGAACGCGGTCGGCTTGAACGGCAGGAATTCGTCGCCGGGCTCCCAGACGTTGGCGAACTCCGAGTAACCGCTGTCCGACGCGTGCATCGAGACCGGGATCTCCGCCTTGATGCAGGCCTGCCAGAACGGGTCGAACTCCTCGAGGCCGAACGACCGGCTGCCGCGGTAGCCGGGCACCGGTGCGGGGCGGACCAGCACGGTACGGGCGCCGCGCTCCAGGCACCATTCGAGTTCTTCCAGTGCGCGCTCGACGATCGGCAGCGTGATCACCGGGGTGGCGAAGATGCGGTCCTTGTAGTTGAAAGACCAAGTCTCGTGCATCCATTGGTTGAGCGCGTGGATGACGTCGTGGGTCATCTCCGGGTCGTCCTTCATGCGCTCTTCGACCAGGCTGGCCAGGGTGGGGAACATCAGCGCGTAGTCGATGCCGAGTTCGTCCATGACCTCCAGCCGCGGGGCGGGTTCACGGAAGGCCGGGATGGCCTTCATCGGCTCGCCGAGGATCTCGCGGTAGGTCTTGCCCTGCGCGCCGTTGCGGAAATAATCCTCCTGGGCGCCGGGCTTGGCGACCTTCTCGAACGTCGGGTTGGGGATGTACTCGCTGATGTGGCCGCGCACGACGATCTTGGTGCGGCCGCGAACCTGCACATAGTCGATCACGTTCTTGCGCTTGTCCGGGAGGTACTTGGTCAGCGCCTCCTGCGGTTCGTACATGTGGTTGTCGGCGTCGAATACCGGGAAGGAAAGCTCGCGTGACGGCATGGCGATCTCCTTGAAAGCCTGGGTTCTCACTGGGTGGTAATGACGTTACCACTTCTGCGCATCAAGTCGTAATCCGGCTGGGGTCGGGTCAGGCACGTGGCCAGTCGGGAAGTTTCGGGGTCGCGCCGTTGATGACGGCGAAGTTCACCGTCGCCGTCGCGAGCAGCTCCTCGCCGCCGTCTCCGTTGCCGTAGACGTCGATCTGCATCACCATTGCGCGCCGGCCGTTGCGCAGCATCCGCGGCACCGCGTACGCAGAGCCTTGGCGGATCGGTCGCAGGTAGCGGATGAACAGGTCGGCGGTCGTCATCGTGGTGCCGTCCTGCAGATAGTCCAGCCCGAACTGTCCGCCCGCAACGTCGACGAGCGTGGCGATCAGTCCGCCCTGCAGGGCGCCGGACGTGTTGACCACCTGGGGGCTCACCGGAATCGTCATCGCGAATTCGCCATTGTGGGCGCCGGGTCGCATTCCGATCTGGCTGAACAACTCACTGAGTGTCGGCGCCGCCAATTGCACACCGTCGTCGGTGCCCAGGGCGCGGATGCAGAAGTCGTACAGGTGGGCCGAGTCGATTGGCGCACCGGTCAATTCGGCTCCCAGCCAATGCAATCGGAGGGCGCCCAGAATCGTCTGCATGACGATCGCCGCGGCCGGCCCGACATCGAGGTTGGGCCGGAAGACGCCTTCGGTGATACCGCGCTGCACGACGTCGCGAATCAGCTCGTGCAGGGGGGAGAGCACCCGGGCATAGTCACGGGGCCGGGTTTCGGCCAAGTGCTGGTTATAGAGATTCATCGCCCGATTCAGGCTGTCCTGCGTGCTCGACTCGGGCTCCGCGCTGATCCGGTCGATGATCAGCTTGATCGCGGCGGTGCTGTCCAGCCCGATGGTTTCGGCGCGCCAGGCTCGCGCCGACTGCGCCATGGTCCGCTCCAGCAGCGCGATCAGCAATTCGTCCTTGCTGCTGAAGTGCTGGTAGAACGCCCGCAATGACGTCTTGGAGCGGGCGACGACTTCTTGCACGGTGAAGTCGGTCCGCCCGGTCTCACCGAGGATCTCCACCGCGGTTTTGATGAAGCGGGCATCACGCGTCGTCGGTTCGGCCTCGTCGGCTTCGCTGTCTGCGGCCATGGCGCCTCTCCTCCGTCGTGCGTGATCGCACGCTGAGAATGAGGTTACCGCGCTTTGGTCAGGGACGGTGGCGAGTGGTGGGCTCACAGGCCTGGATGCTGGCGAGGCCTGTCGTGTCGTCGCCTACCCGCCCACGCGACACGACATGGCCGTCGTCATCGACTCAGTCAGGCTTTAGCTTTAGCCGGAGCAGCTGGGGTGTCTTCTTTCCCGACGTCCTCCAGGTTCACTCCCGCGGTCTCGATCCGGAACAACCAGGTCACCGCGGCTCCCAACAGGAAGCACACCACGAGACCCCACAGCAGCGCGGTTGTGCCGATGGTCTTGAGCAGGATGGGAAACAGGAACGCCGTCAGCACCGCCCCGATCTTGGCAAAGGACGCGGCGAAGCCGGCGCCCTTGCCCCGGACCTCGGTGGGAAAGACCTCGCCGGCAAGCAGATAGGTCATGGCGTTCGGCCCGAAGTTGACCATGAAGTAGAACAGCGTGAAACCGAGGAAGAGCAGCCACATGACGTTGGTGCCGTCCGGACGAATGGACAGCCCGGCCAGGAGCAGACCCACCGCGCAGCCGAGGAAGCCCCAGACCTGCAATTTGATCCGCCCGAGTCTGTCCACCAGGAGGATGGCGACGACGATGCCCAAGACGAACAGCACGTCCATCATGGCCGAGCCCTTGGCACCCAGAATGTCGTTGTGAATGGTGTCCGACAGCCCGTGCGACTTCGACTCCTTGCCGATGACGGCGCCCAGAATCGTCGGTGTGAAGATACCGATGCCGTAGACGCCCAGGTCCTGCAGGAACCACGGAACCGAGGCCAGAATCGTCGCGCGACGGTTTCTCTTCTTGAACAGGGCCAAGTAGCTCCCGCTGCCTTCGGCGGCTTTGTGCGTGTGGACCAGGTGTCCCAGCGACACGGTCTTGGGGTACTGCGGGTTGCGCTTGAGCAATTGGGAGGTGGCCTTCTCCCCGTGCTCGATCCGGCCCTTCGACACCAGCCAGTGCGGGCTCTCCGTGACGAACAAGCGCCCGATGACGACCAGGATCGCCGGAACGATCGCCGCCGCGTACATCATCCGCCAGGCGTTCAAGTTCGGGTTGGCATACAGGATGCCGAAGCCCAACGCTGTGCCGAAGAACGCTCCGACGGCCTGGAACGCGAAGGCGCTCAGCACGAGCCGGCCCCGCATCGAGGTCGCAATGCTCTCCGAGATCACCATGTGCGCGGTCGGGTAGTCACAGCCCAGTGCGATACCGGCCCCGAACAGACAGATGACCAGCGTGATGAAGTTGGGCGCGAACGTCAGACCCACCAAGAACACGGCGAAGATAATCATCTCCACGATGAACATCGATTTGCGTCCATAGCTGTCCGCCAAACCACCAAGGGCCGTGGCACCAACCAGGATGCCCGCCAGGGAGGCCGCGGTAACCATGCCCTTCTCGGCCGCATTCAAGTGGAATTGGATCGAGATCAGCGGCAGCGCGACACCGGTCATGAACACGACCATGCCCTCGAAGAACTTGCCCGCGCAGGCCAGCGCCCAGATTCGGAACTGCATGGCGGTCATCGGCATCGACTTCAATGCGGTGCCGTCAGACCACTGCGGCAGCTCGTCGATGTATTCCTGCACCGTCTTTCCAGTGACCTTCGGTGCCTGCGATTTGTCGAGCGTGTCGGTCATGTCATCTCTCCCAGAGTTGTCGCCATCGACCTCGCCTGCCTGACGCTGCACGTGCTGGAGTGCAGCGTGATTTCGCTGGCGTACACAACCCACTGACCAGCGTCAACCCCGCAGACGCTAAGTCAGATAACTGAACGGCCGCTGACGGCGGGATGAATTCGGCAAACTGTGGTGATCGCTGAGCAAAGCCTGCAATATTGCCGTCAGCCCGACGTGCCTTTTTGCAATTCAAAGCCATGTCGGCCCCCTTGGGCAGCCCGAAATCCGCAGCCCCCGGGGATATTCACGCCAACTCGGATGGTTAACCTGCCGACCACGACAATTGCTTCACCTGTTGTTCGCTTCCGGATTGATTCGATGTCGGTATTGGTGACGTTTAATGCTCGCTGACGTGCTAGAACGGACGCGCGGCGTTGGGGCGCGCACGACGTGGCATTTCCGGCCCGATAACCGGGCAGCCGATGTGCGGCTAACGGTTGTTTTCGAGGAGGCAAACATGAAGCAGCGCAACGGATTTCGGGTCGCCGCCGGTCTGCTCGTCGCGGGCAGTCTTGCGCTCTCGGCGTGTACGCAGCTCGACACGCCGCCGAAGTACGCCGAGGGTGTCAAGGTCGACTGCGGGGGCAAGCAGGACCTCACAGGCAGCGGTTCGACCGCCCAAGCCAATGCGATGAACCACTTCATCACCGGCTACGAGGAAACATGCTCAGGCAAGCAGCTCAGCTACACGGCCAACGGGTCCGGAGCCGGCATCCAGGACTTTGATGCCGCCAAGACTGATTTCGGCGGCTCGGACTCACCGCTGAGCGGTGACGAGCACACCGCCTCCAAGCAGCGCTGCGGAGGGGCCGACGCGTGGGACCTGCCGGTCGTCTTCGGTCCGATTGGGATCACCTTCAACGTCAAAACGACCGACGTCCTCACGCTCGACGCACCCACGCTCGCGAAGATTTTCAGCGGCGCCATCACCCGCTGGGACGACCCGGCCATCACCGCGCTGAACAAATCCATGCCCGCCGAGGACATCCACGTCGTCTACCGCAGCGATGCCTCCGGAACCAGTGACAACTTCCAGCAGTACCTGCAGGCCGCTTCAGGCGGCGCCTGGACCAAGGGCGCCGGCAAAACATTCAACGGAGGCGTGGGAACCTCGGCGCAAGGCAACGAGGGCACGTCGGAGGCCGTCAAGAAGACCGAGGGCGCCATCAGCTACAACGAATGGTCATACGCCATGAAACAGCACCTCGATGTTGCAGGCATCCAGACTGCGGGCGGAGTCGTTCACATCGGCAACGACTGGGTCGGCAAGACCATTTCGGACGTCACGATCAAAGGCCAGGGTGATGACCTCGTGCTCGATCTCTCGAAGGTCTACGCCACCACGACGCCCGGCGCCTACCCGATCCTGCTGGCCAGCTACGAAATCGTCTGCTCCAAATACCCTAATGCCGACGTCGGTAAGGCCGTGAAGGCGTTCATGCAGTCGACCATCACCGAAGGACAGCAGGGCCTTCCCCCGCTCGGATACATCCCGCTGCCGTCCGACTTCCAGACCAAGGTTGCCACCGCCGTCAACAGCATCAGCTGACACATCGGAAGAACGTCCCGAGCGCATACCCCTTGGCAGCAACGAAGAACGCCTCGATTTCGGCTAACATAACGTAGTCCTTCTTTGACTCGAGGCGCCTGCACAGTGGTAAGGCCATGACGGATATGAACGTCGGTCCCGGTAGATGGTCGACAGTCTGCGCCGTCCTGCTGTCCGCCGCCGCACTGCTTTCCGCAGCGCCGGCATCAGCAGAGCCGCCCGATGCCGGATTCGTTGCGGCCCTTGCCAAGCAGGGGATCGTCTTTCCTGATGACAACACCGCGGTTGCGATCGCCCATACGGTGTGCGCCGGACTCGACAAAAGCAACAAATCAGGTGTTCTGGTGATGAAGCTGATGAAGGACACCGATCTGTCGCTGAGACAATCCAGCTTCTTCGTCGGCGCTTCCATCTCTGCCTACTGCCCGCAGTACATAGGGCGGACCGACAATTCGGCGACCTGGCTCCTCCCGTTGCCACCGCTTATGAAGTGAGCCTAAGCCCTGATGGTTACCGAACGTTTTATCCCGGCGTACCGTCGCATTACCGACGCACTGAACAACCTTGGCTGGCTGCCGAACCTGGTGCTTCGGCTCACTGTTGGATTCATGTTCTTCAGCGGTGCGGTGACCAAGCTCGGTGATCTTGGAAAATTCACAGCGATGTTTGTAAGCCTGGGCATTCCCGCTGCGCGGGTACTCGCCCCGGTTACGGCAGTGGTGGAACTCGTTGGCGGTGCGGCGTTGATGCTGGGCCTCGGTACTCGGCTGGTGTCTCTGGTACTGGCCGGGGATATGGTCGGTGCGCTGATCACGGACATCGGCCCGAATCTGGCGCAGAAGTATCCGGCTCTGTGGGATTTCCTCAGCAATTTGTTTTATGCGCCGGAATGGCTGCTGGTAGGGCTGCTGCTGTGGCTACTGTGTGTTGGAGCCGGCAAGGCCAGCTTGGACGCGTTGGTCGCTCGACGTTGGGCGGTGCCAACTCAAGCTAGTACGCAGCGAGCCTGATTGAATACAGGCTCGACTTCATCAACGACGCGAGGGAAATCCATTGTCCGAAACCAAGATCACGGTCATCTATGACAACCCGCTCGACCCGGCCGCGTTCGAAGCCGCTTATGAATCCGAGCAACTAGAGGCCGCTCGGCGGATACCGGGATATCTCCGGCTCGAGGCGTCGAAGGTCTGGCCGAAAGAAGACGGTAGTCCGACGCCTGCTTACCGCATGATCGACCTGTACTACTCGGATTACGACGGCGTCAGTACGGCGGTGACCACACCGGAAGCAGGCGCGTTCTTCGAGGCCATGGCGCGACTCGCCACCGGAGGCGTACGTGTGCTTGTCTCCGAGGTCGAGGTGCCGCAGCACTGATATCGAGCCGCCCGTTAGCCACCTCGGGCTGCGATCATCGCGGAGCGGTTGACCTTGGTCGCAGCGGTGCGCGGGATTTCGTCGACGAACTCCACCGTCTTGGGAACCTTGTAAGCGGCCAAACGGGACTTCGCGTAGGCGATGACCTGCCGCTCGGTGAGCGGCGTCGCGGGGTCGGCGAGCTGCACCACGGCGTGCACCCGCCGTCCCCACTCGGGATCGGCGAGTCCGATGACGACGACGTCGGCGATGTCGTCGTGTTCGGCCAGCGCGCATTCCACCTCCGCTGGAAAGACATTGGCGCCCCCGGTGATGATCATGTCGCTACGACGATCGGCGATGTAGAGATAGCCGTCGGCGTCCAGGTGCCCGATATCGCCGGCGGTCCGAAACCCGTCGGGCGTTGACGGCAACAGCGGCGCCCCGCCCAGATACAAATATCCGGCACTCATCGGCGAGCGTAAGTACACCTCACCAAGCTCACCGGTTGCCACCGGCCGACCTTGCGGATCGAGGATCCGAACTTCGGTGTCCCGGAAGCCGCGGCCAACGCTGCCCGGATGAGCCAGCCACTCGTCGCCACGTAACGCGGTGATCCCCAGACCTTCGGTCATCCCGTAAGCCATCACGACCTGCTCGGGACTGAGCAGATCGAACCAGGTGTGCAGCAGCGCGTGCGGCATGACCGCGGCGCCCTGCAGGATCCAGGCGATGCTGGAGAAATCCCGTTGGCGCACATCGGGAAGAGCCGCGATGCGAGCGAGCATCGTCGGCGTGGCGGTGAAGTTGGTGATGCGATACTTCTCGATCGCGTCGACAACCATTGCCGCGTCGAACTTTTCGAGCACCACCAATCGATCACCACCCAACAGGTAGGTAAGCGGGGAGAAACCGTTGGTGTGATACATCGGAGCGGGCACCAGGATGGTCTGCGGCTGGGGGGTCGGAGCCCAGGCCGCCAGGAACGGAAACGACGACTCCGGTGTCCAGAGCCCTTGCGCCAGTGTCAGAATCACCTTGGGCAGGCCGGTGGAACCGCTGCTGCATATTCCATTCGCATTAGGGGATACCGCGACCGGAAGCGGCTGGTCGGACTGGTCGGCGGCACGCACAGCCAACGTGTCCCGGTGTTGTTCGTCGACGACGACCGCAGGAGCGATCACCTCCAGCACCCTGGACCGCTCCCAGTCCGGCAGGTCCCAACGCATCGGAACCGGAACCGCGCCGATCTTCCAGCAGCCCAGCGCGGCCAGCACGAGTTGCTCGGAATTGGGAATCGCAAGCGCAACAAGCGAACCGGTCTGCGCCCCGGCCGCCGCCAGCGCCCGTCCCCATTGGTTAGCCTGGGCGTCGAGTTGTGCGAACGTGAGACTGTGCACGCTGCCGTCCGGCGCCAACGTGTCCAAAGCGGGGTCGTCACCGCGTTGTTCGGCGAGTTCCTGCAGTCGAATCCCAAACGGAATCCCGTCGTCCTGCTGGCCGGGAGTCTCCCCGGCCGCGAGCGTTCCGGCACTCACACCGGCTCCGCCGCGAATGGTTCAGAGAACAATGTCTCCAGTTGGCCGCCGCGAACACCGGGCATCAGGCGCAGCGCAAGCATTTCGCTTGCGACCGGGAGCCGGATCAGCGGCTGGGTGTGTCTGTCCAGGACGCTGACGTCGGACTCGTCACAAAAGCCCAGCGCGCCGAGCAACTGGTGCGCGGTGCGCATCACCTGGCGCACAGTATCGGCGGCCTTGAGCCGGAGGATCAGCGCGTCCGCCGAACGTACTTGGGCCGCAGTCGATTCTGTTCGACTGATGGTGTATTTGGCGAGTTCGTAGAGCCCGCGCACGGCGACCGCCGCGTCGGCGATGGTGAACCGGACCGCCTGGAACTCCGCCAGCGGCTTGCCGAACTGCATTCGCGCGGTGACGTGCTGGCGGGTGATCTCCAACGCCTGCTGCACGGCGCCGAGGATCCGCCAGGATCCCAGCGTCAGGTGCAGATCGATGTCGGCCGACGGCACCGTACCGTCGGGCTCAGCCAAGGTGGCCGGCACCAGAAACGGCCCGAGCTTGGCGCCGGTTCGCGACGTCGGTTGCACGCGGTAGCGCGCGCCGTCCAGGTCGGCGGCGATCCAGTCCCCGGGCAGGTCGCCGTGGTCGATGCGCGGCGCTTCGGGATTCACCAGGGCGAGCCGAGCGCCGTCGATCGCGAGTAGCTCCTCGACCAGCGGATAGGGCAGGGCCGCGGCGCCGGCCGCCTGGCAGAGCACAGCGGCCGCCAGCAGATCGTCGCCGGCGGATCTGGGGTCGAGGTCGAATGCGCCCAGGTCGGCCAGCGCGGACCGGGCGTCGTGGCGGAGGTGATCCTCGGTCTCGGCCCGCAGCGCCGCTTGGACGCCGCCGAACCGGACGAACCGTTTGGCCGCGACAGCGCCGAACTCGGTAATGTCTTCTGGCAGAGCGGTGTTCACCCGTGATCCCCCAAAGTTTCGCGTGCCACCAGCATCCGCTGTACTTCGATTGTTCCCGACGCCACCGTGGCCGCCTGGGCGTAACGCCAGTGATCTTCAACGGCCCCGTGCAGTGCGGCCGACGTCCCGCTGTCCAGCGCCGAGGGCCCGAGCACGTCGAACAGCAGCTCGGCGACCTGCTGATCGCAGGTGGTCGTCGCGATGCGGGCGGCGCTGGCTGCCGGGCCCGCCGATGGGTCGTCCTGCAGCGACACTGCGCGATAGGCCAGCAGCCGCGCGACCCGCAGGTCGATCAGTGCCCGCACCCAACGCGACCGGATCGACTCGGGCAACCGGTCCCAGTCGTCGCCGAGCTCGGTCTGCATGCGGTCCAGCAGCGACTCGCACCGCGCGTACCGCGCAATCCCGACTCGTTCGAAGGCGAGCGCTTCGCGCATCACCCGCCAGCCGTCACCGACGTCGCCGAGGACCTCGTCGGCGAACACCTCAACGCCGTCGAGGAATACTTCGTTGAGGTGGTGCGGTCCAAGCATCGAGCGGATTGGCCGCACAGTGATGCCGGGCCGGTCCATGGGAACAAGAAACAGGCTGAGCCGCTTGGGTTTCGGAGCGTGCGGATCGGTACAGGCCGCCAGTACGCACCAGGACGCCATCTGCGCGTAGGACGTCCACACCTTCTGGCCGGTGACGCGCCAACCGTCGCCGTCGGGAACCGCCCGGGTCCGCAGCGACGCGAGATCGGTTCCGGCTTCCGGCTCGGAAAATCCCTGACACCAGATGACTTCACCGGCGGAGATGGCCGACAAGTGCCGGGCCTTCTGCTCGGCGGTCCCGTACCGCATCACCGCGGGTCCCACCCAGTTGATGCCCATGTACTGCGCACCGCGGGGTTCATGATGTGCCCACATCTCCTCGCGCAGCACGGTCTGCTGCCAGACCGAACCCCCGCCGCCGCCATGCTCTTTCGGCCAGGCCAGGGCAAGCAGCCCGTCAGAGGCCAGCAGCTTGCAAAACGACTCCGTGGTGGCCAGGTCTCTCGGGTCGTCGGTGCAGGCGCCCAAAAAACCCTCCGGGATATGCGCGGCGATTAACTCCCGCAGGCGCTTTCTGAGTTCGACGGCGTCGGCACCGAGGTCGTAATCCATCTCATCCCTTCGGCAGTCCGAGCAGCCGCTCGGCGATGATGTTGCGTTGGATCTCGGATGTCCCGCCGTAGATGGTCGCTGCCAACGCATCCTGACGTTCGAAGAGCAGGTCGGCATCGTCGATCGAACGGGGCCCGGCGGTTGCGGCGGCCAGCTCCCAAACCCGCTGCAGTGTCAGCGAACCGAGGAGTTTGAGAATGTCGGCTTCTGGGCTCGGCCGGCCGGCGAGTTCGTTGTGCAGCGAGCGGTACCCGGTGGCCCGCAGCGCTTCGGCGTCGGCGAGCAGCGAGCCGAGCTCCGTGAAGACCTCACCCGAGGCGTCGTCGTCGTGCGCGGTCTCGGATCCCCGAACAGCGTCGAGTCCGCGCTGGATCTCAACCCAGTTCATGATCCAAATCATCTGGCGCTCATGATTCAACGACGACAACGCGACCTGCCAACCGCCGTTGCAGGGTCCCAGCAGGTTCGCCACCGGCACCTCGACATCGTCGAGAATGACTTCGCAGAACGTCTCGTCGGAGATCGACGCCATCCGAATGGGTTCGATGGTCACCCCCGGGGATTCGAGATCGAGAATGAGGCAGGAGATGCCGCGGTGTTTGGGTGCGTCCGGGTCGGTGCGGGCGTACAGCGTGCACCACCGTGACAGGTGTGCCTGGGTGGTCCAGATCTTCCTGCCCTTGACCCGGAATACGTCACCGTCGCGCACGGCACGGGTGCGCAGGCCGGCGAAGTCAGAGCCGGCTTCCGGCTCGGACATGCCGAGCGCCCACCATTCGTCGCCGCGCAGCAGCGGGACCAGCAGGCGGTCGACCTGCGCGGGGGTGCCGAACTGGCGAATCCCCGGAGCAACGACATTGGGGCCGGCGATGTTGGGCATCTTCGGTGCCGATCGCATCGCCCCCTCGAGCCGGATCTCCATCGCGTCGGCCAAACCCAGCGATCGACCGCCGTGTTCGCGTGGCCAGGTCGGCTGCAACCATCCCGCTTCGAACGCGGCGCGCTGATGATCACGCCGAAGATCCATGTCCCAGCGATACTCGCGGTAGCGGTCGACGTAGTCGTTCGGCAGAAAGTCCGTCAACCAGGCTGCATACTCGGCCACGACCTCGGAGGTAGTCATGTGGCACCTCCGGCGACGCGGCGCCCCACTGCGTGGTAAAGCGCGCGGCTGTCTCCCAGCGTGGAAGCGCCCTGCCAGGCATGGCGCAGATACAAGTGCATGTCGTGCTCCCAGGTCTGGCCCAAAGCGCCATGGACCTGAACCCCGGTGCGCGCGCAGCCGACCGCTGCGTCCGCTGCCGCCGCCTTGGCCAGCGCCGCGGCGGTCCAGCCGGCCGCAGGTGTCGTGGCGGGATCGTCGAGGCGAGCTGCCGCCGCGTAGGTGAGGCTGCGAGCGCGCTCCACGGCGATGTAGTTGTCGGCCAACGCGTGCTTGATTCCCTGGAAGGCACCGATCGGCTTGCCGAATTGCTGCCGTGATTTCGCATGCTCTATCGCGCGGGCGAGCGCCGCGTCGGCCACGCCGACCAGATCGGCGGCCGCGGCGAGCAACGGTGTCGCCAGCGCCGATTCCACATCGATCGGCGCAGTGACCACGGGTTCGGTGTCGATCTCGACGTCGGCGACCGGCTGCGCGGGGTCAGTGCACTCGACGGCTTTCACGGCCGCGCCGTCGCCGACGCGGACGACGGCGACGACCGGCCCGTCGGCTGAGGAGGCCAACGTGACGATCAGCTCCGCCCGGGGCAGGCCCGCCACCGCGACCGCTCGCCCGTGCAGGCGTCCGCCTTGCAGGGTCATCGGCACACCCGGCAGCCGACATCCCGGCGGGTGAGCAGCCAGCGCGGCCACGGCACCGCCGCCGATGGCACTCAGCACGTCGTCAACCGCGGGGCCGGCGACACGCAGGACACCTGCGGCCATACCGATGCTGGACAGCAAGGGGATGGGGGCGATGGCCGCACCGCATTCCTCGAGAACGACGGCGAGGTCGACGCGGCCGAAGGAGCCGTCACCGCCGTCGGCGGGCACGGCGAGTTCGGTCCAGCCGAGGTCGACGACCGTCTTCCACACGGTGCGCCAGCGTTCCGGATCGGTCATCGCCTGCCGGGCGACTCCGGGCGGGCACTCGGCGCGCAAGACGTCGCGCACGCTGTCACGCAGCGCCAGCTGACCGGAATTCAGTCCGACGTCCATAAGGCTCCTAACATAATAAAAATAGTAAACTAGCCGAAGATGCGTCAATCGCTGCCGCGGCGGGCTGGGCGGCTCCGTATGGTGGTCAGCTATGGCGGAGTGGTACCTGTTCCTGCCGCAAGTGAGAATGCCGGTCGCCGACATCGTCGAACGAGCGCGCCATGCCGAGGCCAGTGGGTTCAGCGGGGTGGCGTTCATCGACCATCTCGAGGCGCCCGGATTGCGCGACGAAAAGATCTGGGAGGCAATGGGGGTCGCCACCTGGGTGGCCGCGAAGACCGAGCGGTTGCGGATTGGTCATCTGGTGCTCTGCGACGCCTTTCGCCATCCGGCGGTGCTGGCCAAGCAGGCGGTCACGTTGTCAGAGGCCTCCGGCGGCCGGTTCGAACTCGGCCTCGGTTCCGGCTCGTGGCCCGCTGAGCTCGCAAGATTTGATGTCGGCCAACAAGATCCGGTGGCCCGGGTGGAGCAGCTCGAACGCCACCTGGGCTTGATCATGCAGTACTGGGGGCGTGACGAGGCGCCGGAGCGCACGCAATTGCCACTTCCGGAACATCCGATACCGCTGATCCTCGGCGGAACCGGTCCCCGGATGATGGAACTTGTTCGCCGATACGCGGATTGGTGGAACATCCCGGCCAACCATCTCGATCGGTTGGCGAAGTTGGCGCCGGCCACCGGGTCCGCTCGGGTGTCGATTCAGCAGATGGTGGGCTTCGTTCGCAAAGACAGCGACCCCAAGGCCGTGCGGGAACTGAGCACCCGGCGGTTCGGAAACCTCGGTTCGGGCCTGGTGTGCGGTGATGCCGACGAATTGTCCGGACATTTCGCCGGCCTGTCCGCCCAGGGCGTGGAGCGGTTCTATGTCTGGTTCGCCGATTTCGCCGCCCCGGAATCGCTGCACAAATTCGGCGAAACGGTGATCAAAGCCTTCCCGGGATAGCTCCCGGTCATTGCTGCTGTGCGGCCCGGCGACGGACCTCGTTGGGCACCACAGGTTCGCGAGCGAAGGGCCCGCGCCGCACCGCGTTGAGCCGGATCTCCGGCAGGTCCACCGATGGGTTCACGGTGTCGAGCCACGCGACCGCCTCGGCGACATCAGACGCCTGGATCGCGTCCATCTCGAACGGAACATCCTGCAGCATTTCGGTTTCCACGGGTCCCGGCGTCACGATGTGCACGGCGATGCCGTCGCGATCGACCTCAAGAGCCAGCGCGCGGGCGAATGCGTTCATCCCTGCCTTCGAGGCCGAGTAGGCCGTCCGCGCCATCATCGGCTCGTGCGCCGCGGAGGACGAGATGAACACCAGGCGGGAGCCCGCACGCATTCGTGGCAGCACGGCCGCGGTCACCACGAAGCATGAATCCAGGTTCGCCGACATGATCGCCTGCCACTGCTCGAATGTTTGCTTGCGCGCATAAGTTCCGCCCAGCGTTCCGGCGGCGTGCACCACCAAATCGATTGTCTCCAAGGCACTGATCGCTTGCGCGAAGCCATTCGCGTCAGAGCAATCGGCCGCGATATAGCGTGCGCCCAGCTCGTCGGCAGCCGCGCGCAGCGGTCCCTGCCGGCGTGCCGAGAGCACGACGTCGTAACCCTGTTCGCACAGTTTGCTTGCGCACGCCTTGCCGATGCCGCCGCTGCCACCGGTGACCAGTGCGGTTCTCACGCTTGCTGCGATCTACAGATGGCGGTTGTCGCGCGGACGCGACAGCGCCTGCGGCGACAACGCATAGATCCGTTGGTCGGGGCCGGCGGCCAATACATGGCTCTGCGTGTCGGAAAGATGCCGGGCGGCGATGCGACGCGCCCGGTCGACGTCACCGGCCTCGATCATCTCGGCCAGCTTCACATGTGTGCTGAGCACGGCGCGACGCTTGGCCAAGGACGGGTAGGTGCCCTTGGCCGCGCTTTCGTCGGCCCATTGCTGTTCGTGACTGGTCCACAACGTTTCCAGGGTGCCGACCACGGCGATGATCGTGCGGTTGCCGCAGCCTCGCACGATGAGATCGTGGAATTTGCGGCCGATTTCGGTGAATTCGGGTCCGTCCTCCAGATGCGCTTCCATCGCGGCGTTGACCTCTTTGAGCTCGCGGACGATGGTGTCGGCGCGGTCGGGCCGCTGAGCCGCCAATGCCGCGCAGGCAGGTTCGAGCTCCAGTATCGCCGTCCCCAGATCGGCGACGACAACCGATTCGCTCTGCAACAGCAGGCCCAACATATAGGCGGCGCTGGTCTTCGCCGGTGCGTGCACAATCGCACCGCCGCGGTTGCCGCGCCGAACCGATACCAGCCCTTCGGTCTCCAGGATCCGCAGCGCCTCCCGCAGCGAGACCAGGCTGACGTTGAACTGCTCGACGAGCACTTCCTGGCGCGGCAGCAAATCCCCGTCGGCCAATTCGCCGTCGATGATCTGGCGCCGCAACTCGTCGGCGACGATCTCGGCGATCCTCGGCGCCGACAAACGGCGTCGGGCCTCCGGGCCAATTCCCAGCGCAGTCATACGATTCCAGCAGCGGGACGACTGGACAGAGTCACGGCCGCTGCATCCGCGAACTCCATTGACTGCAATCTTAGCAGTAATGGCATAATAGCCGCGCTGGTCAAGCGGCCGGTTCAACTTCGATCGAACCACCGACCGGCAAAGTTACTAAGATGGTATAGACAACGACCCGACGATGCAGACGGATACAGGTTGAGCAGCGAGCACGACAGCCGACCAACACCGCTAGACGACGTCCGTGTTGTCGAGATCAGCGACCGGATCGCCGGCAGTTACTGCGGGAAGCTATTGGTCGACGCTGGTGCTGAGGTCAGGAAAATCGAACCGCCACAAGGGGATCCGTTGCGACGGTTCAGTGCCAGCTGCTCGCCGATTCCGGACGGGACGGACTCACCCCTGTTCGGCTACCTCAACGCCGGCAAGCGCGGCCTGACCTGGTCGGCCGCCGGCCCGCGCGCCGACGAGCGTCTCCACGACGAACTTGCCGGCGCCGACATCGTCGTGCTGACGGCCACCCGGCCGCAGGCGGCCGCGCTGGGTATCGATCCGCAGCGGTTGCTGGCCGATAACCCGCGGGCGGTCGTCGTCACGATCTCCGACTTCGGCTGGACCGGTCCGTATGCCGACCGCGCCGCCAGCGAATTCACGCTGCAGGCGTGGTCGGGCTTAACTGGTTTCCGCGGCGATCCGGCCGGACCACCGATCGCGATCGGCGGTGATCTCGGGGAGTACATGGGCGGGGTGTCGGCCGCATTCGGCGCGCTGGCGTTGCGCCGCCGCGTCGAGCGGGGCGGTCGCGGCGAACATCTGGATTTGTCGATGCTGGAAGCGATCACGCTGATGCAAAGTGGCGAATGGCTGCACTCGCAGCTGTTGCAGGCGCCGCCGGTATCGCGCACGGTCGAAGTGCCGTCGATCGAGCCGGCCAAGGACGGCTACATCGGGATCACCATGGTCACCGGCCAGCAATGGCTCGACTTCGCGGCGATGGTCGACTGCCCAGAGCTGACCGAGATTCCGCAACTGAGTTTTCAAATCGGCCGATGGCAATACCGCGACTTCATCCGGGACCGGATCCGGCCCTGGCTGGCCGAACGCACCGTGGAGGAAGTCGTCGAGCTCGGGCAGCTGTTCCGGCTGCCGATCGCGGCGCTGGGTAACGGCGCCACGGTCCGCGACACCGCCTATGCGACCGAACGCGGGGCGTTCGTGCGCAACCCGGCGGGCTTTCACCAGCCCCGCACCCCGTGGTTGATGTCGCGCTGCCGGCCTGCAGCGCTGCGCCGGGCGCCTGCGTTCGGTGAGGCCAACGACACGAGGCCTTGGCCCAAACGTGAGCACGACGTGCGGCCGACCGAGCCTCGACTGCCGCTCGAGGGCCTTCGCGTCGTCGACCTGACCGCGTTCTGGGCCGGGCCGGCCGCGACTCATCTGCTTGCGTCGTTCGGCGCCGACGTCGTCAAGGTGGAGTCGATCCAGCGTCCCGACGGCATCCGGTACTCGGGCGGCATGCGCAAGGATGTCGACGACTGGTGGGAGTACGGCTGGGTGTTTCACGCCATGAACACCAACAAGCGTTCGGTGACTTTGGATTTGGGGTCCGACGAAGGCCGTCGGCTGTTCACCGGTTTGGTCGCCGCCGCCGACGTGGTGATCGAGAATTTCTCCGCGCGGGTGATGGACCACTTCGGGCTCACCGCGGACGCCTTGCTGGCGGTCAACCCTCGGCTGGTGATGGCCCGGATGCCGGCGTTCGGGCTGGACGGTCCGTGGCGCGACCGGGTCGGTTTCGCGCCCACCATGGAGCAGATCGCCGGGCTGGCCTGGGTCACCGGGTTGCCCGACGGTCCACCCGTCCCGCCCAGGGGAGCCTGCGATCCGCTGGCCGGCGTCCACGCTGCGTTCGCGGTGCTGGCTGCGCTGAACTTCGCCGAGCGCACCGGAGAGGGCCAGCTTGTCGAACTGCCGATGATCGAAACGGTGTTCAACGCCACCGCAATTCAGCCGATGGAAGCCGAGGTATTCGGCGTCACGCTGAGCCGTCGGGGCAATCGTGGACATGGCCGGGGCGTCCAGAACCTCTACCGCTGCGCTGGTGACGACGACTGGATCGCCGTCACGGTGTGCACCGACGAGCAGTGGCGTGCGCTGGTTGACCTGATGGGCCGACCGTCCTGGACGGAGGATCAGCGATTCGGCACCGTCGCCGGGCGGCACGATGGCGCCGACGACATCGACCGTCGTCTGCAGGACTGGTTTATCGGCCAGGATCTGCGAAGCGCGGTGGAAAGCCTTGCCGGCGCGGGTATTCCCGCTGCGCCGGTGGTGTCGCCATCGCTGGTGACCGAGAACCCTCAACTCAATGACCGCGGGTTTCTCGAACCGCTCCAGCATCCGCGCACCGGCCCGGGCCGCTATCCGCGGCCGCCGTTCGCCCCGCTCGACGGTCGGAGCCACTGGCTGATGCGTCCGCCGCCGATGCTCGGCGAGCACAATGAAGAAATATTGCGGGATCTGTGCGGGCTCACCGATCACGATCTCGCGCGGTTGGCCTCTGCCGGGGTGATCGGCACCCGGCCCAAGGGCTTATGACGGAAGGAGGTTTTTCGATGCGGGTAATTGTTGACGAGACGTTATGTGAGGCAAACGGATTCTGCGAATCGTTGGCGCCGGACATTTTCGAGATCGGGCACTCCGACGTCGTGCATGTCGCCGACGGCGAGGTGCCGGAGCATTTGGAGATCGACGTGCGCGCCGCGGTCGATCAGTGCCCGAAGGCCGCGTTGCGAATCGCCGACTGAACTTTCATCGCTTGGTCAGCGATATCGCCATCTTGTCGTAGATCGACATGTTGGTGGTCAGGTTGGGGTAGGTCACTCGCGCGGGCCCGAGAGTGATTCCGTCACCGCGCAGCAGCAGCTCGTCGAACACCGCGCGTAGTTCCGCGCGGGCGAGCATGGCGCCCAGACAATGGTGTGGTCCGCCACCGCCGAAGGCCACGTGCGGATTGGGCTGACGGCCGATGTCGAAGATGAACGGCGACTCGAACACCTCCTCGTCGCGATTCGCCGAACGCAGCATCGAGACCACCCGCGCGCCTTTGGGGATGTGCAGTTCATCCATCTCGACGTCGACTTTGGCGGTGCGGGTCCAGTACGCCACCGGCGACGCCCAGCGCAACACCTCCTCGACGGCGCGGGACCGACATGACTCATCTTCGCGGTACCGCTCGATCTGGTCCGGGTTGGCGACGAATGCCTGCAGGCCGATGGCCAAGGCGTTCTTGGTGGTGTCGCTACCGGCGAAGGCCAGCACAAAGAAGAAGAACTCGAGTTCGTTCGTGGCCAAGCTGAATTGCTCACCGTCGTCACCGGTGATGACGCCGGAAGCGATCGTGCTCCAGATGTCGTCGGCCGGATTGCGCCGCTTCTCGGCGGTGAGCTCCATGGCGTAGCCGAAGATCGTCGCGAAGACTTCGGCGTCGAGCTGATCCCCGGTGGATTGAGCCTTGAGGATGCGGTCGAAGCCGTCGAAGATGCGCGGACGATCCTGTTCCGGAATGCCGATGATGTCGCCGATGACCGTCATTGGCAGCGCGTCGGCGACATCGTCGATCCAGTCGCCTTCTCCCTTGCCGAGGAGGTCGTCGATCATCCGCGCCGCGCGGGCCCGGATGCCGTCTTCGAGCTTGGCGATCGCCCGGGGCGTGAATGCACTCGAGATGAGCTTTCGGTGCTTGCTCTGCTCCGGCGGGTCCAGCGTGATGATGGTTGGGTACGAGGCGAATAGATCAGCCGGCTGGATGAGTGGGCCATCGGCGGCGGTGAACGAATCGGCATCACGGTGCAGGCGCACGGCGTGCCGATGTTTGGTGGCCATCCAGAAATCCCGTTTGACGGTTTTAGCTACCCCCGGGGTCAAGCCGTGGCGGAACAGCGGCTTGTTGCGGCGTAGCTCGGCGAACACCTCCTCAGGAAAGCCGTTGCGCCACAATGCGAAATCGGACAGATCGACTGCCGTAGCCGTCATCCGCAACCTCGATTCACTCGGACGCCAGAACCGCGCAGGGCGCCGTTGGCTGACCCAACCTTACCGCCGCCAACGACCCGCGTTGACGTTCAATGCTTAAAATAGTAAAAATAGACTGAGTCGTCCACGCGCGGCGAGAATTAAGCGCGGTGATTGTGAGCGCGGCCGTGCCCGACTCGGCCGCGCGGGAACGGAGAGGGTAGTGACGGACACGGTTTCGGACTCCTCCATAGATCCGTCCGAACGAGAATTCGGGCCAAGCGGCATCAGCCTGTCGCCGTACCGATTTCCGACCGGATGGTTCATCGTCGGTTTCGCCTCGGACCTGGCGCCCGGCGAGGTTAAGCGGGTTCATTATTTCGGCGAGGAGATGGTGCTGTTTCGCACCGAGTCGGGCCAGCTGAACGTGCTGGACGCATACTGCCAGCACCTGGGCGCCAACATGGGTGTCGGCGGCACGGTGGAGGGGGAGAACATCGTCTGCCCCTGGCACGGGTGGCGGTGGCGAGGCGACGGAAGCAATGCGCTTATCCCGTACAGCAAGATCGGCTGCAAAAATAACGTTCGCGTCCGCACCTACCACAGCACGGAGTGGTATGGCTTCATGCTGGTCTGGCATGAGCGGCACGGCAGGGCACCTTACTGGCAACCGCCGGTGCTGCCCGAGCTGGAAACCGACGAGTACTACCCGCTGCACCCGCACAGCCGCATGCTGAACAGGGTCAAGGTGCACGCGCAGATGATCATCGAGAACGCCGCCGACCCGTATCACGTGCAATACGTGCACAAGGCCGCGAACCCCGCCAACACCACCTCGTTCGAGGTCTCGGGCTACCACCTGCACGCTACGGTCAGCGCCCACTTCGGCGGTGGCCGCGGGTCGACGTGGTTGACCCCAAACGGGCCGGTCGACGCCAAGATCATCTACGACAACTACTCGCTGGGCCTGGGCATCGTCCGTTTCCCCAGCGAACTGGTGGCCACCATCGAGGTGACGGGCCAGACTCCGGTCGACGAGGACTACACCGACTACTTCTACACCCAGGCCTCGATTCGCGAGCAGGGAGACGCCGGTGACAAGCCGACCGGTCGCGCTGCGAAATTCCTTGCCCTGCAACAAGAAGTCATCAAGCAGGACTTCTTCACCTGGGAGAACATGAAGTATCTGGAGAAGCCGAACCTGGCTCCGGAAGAGGCACACGACTACGCGGCGCTGCGGCGCTGGGCCCATCGCTTCTACCCGGGCGAAGAGCGCTCGGCTGCGGACTTCGGCTACACCGCCGACGGCGAGCCGGACCCAGCGGCCGCCCCGGCTTGATGTGCGCGGACCGGAGCGGACCCCTCGGTCCCTCCGATTTCGGTGTCGACAGTTTCACCGTGTCTGCCGTGCTCGATCGTCGTGCCGAGCAGTACCCCGATCGCGTGATGATGGCGATCGCCGGGACCGACGTGACTTTTGACCAGATGCGGCGGCGCTCATGCGCGGCGGCTAATGCCCTGCTGGACTTGGGTATCGGGCCGGGGGACTGCGTCGCGTTGTTCACTGCGACGTGTCCGGAATGGGTCTACTTCTGGTTGGGCGCCGCGCGTATCGGGGCGGTGGCCGCGGCCGTGAACGCCGCCAACAAAGGCGACTTCCTGCTGCACGCGCTTCGGTTGTCGCGCGCGAAACTGGTGATCACCGACCCCGAACGACAGTCTCGGGTGGCCGAAGTAACTGAAGGATTGCCGGAGCTGAGCAGTATTGTGGTCCAAGGCGATTCGCTCGACGAGGCGCTGAATCGCGGTGCCACGAGAGCCGCGGGCGAGTACGTCGGCCACGTCGGGGATATCGGGTCGCTGTTCTTCACCTCGGGCACCACCGGGCCGTCGAAAGCGGTTGCAACCACGTGGCATTACCTATTCACTACGGCCGCGACGGCCGCGTCGGCCTGGAGGTTTAGCGCCGGCGAGGTGCTGTGGACGGCGATGCCGTTGTTCCATCTCAGCGCGGCGCCTTCAGTGCTCGCGCCAATGCTCGTCGGTGGGACAACGGTGCTGGCGCCGGCTTTTCACCCCGGGACGGTGTGGGACGAGGTGCGCGCATGCGGTGCCGTCGGATTCGCCGGTGCCGGCGCGATGGTCTCGATGCTCCTGCGGCAGCCGCCCGACCCACGCGATGCAGAGTTGCCGCTACGGTTCATCTCCGCGGCGCCGATTGCCGCTTCGGTGTACCGTGACATCGAGAAGCGTTATGGCTGCCGAATCGTCACCATGTACGGCATGACCGAGGCCTTTCCGATCGCGGTCAAAGGCATTGCCGACGAGGGCGTTCCCGGAACTTCGGGCCAGCCTAATCCCAGTTTCGACGTGCGTATCGTCGACTCGGCCGGCGAGCCGCTGCCGGACGGATCCGTGGGGGAGATCGCTTGTCGGCCGCGCTATCCGCACGTCATGAGCGAGGGCTACGTGAACGGGGACGGTGGCGTGGATCCGCACCCGCCGTGGTTTCGCACCGGCGACCTCGGCGTGCTGGACGGCGAGGCGAACCTGACTTACGTTGACCGGGTGAAGGATTCGTTACGCCGTCGCGGCGAGAACATTTCATCGGTCGAAGTCGAGACCGTGGTGTTGGGTCATCCGGCGGTGCTCGAAGTCGCCGCGGTCGGTGTGCCCAGCGACCTCGGCGAGGACGACATCCTGTTGGTGGTCGCGGTGCGATCGGACTCCGCACTGGATTATGCAGAGCTGCTGGACTTTTGCAGCGCCCGGATGCCGTACTTCTGTGTGCCGAGGTACGTGGAGGTCGTCAGCGAGCTGCCGAAGACCATTATCGGGCGGGTTCGCAAAGATATTCTTCGTAGCCGAGGTGTCGGACCCGGTGCCTGGGACCGCGAAAGTCACGGATACATCGTCAGCCGGTGAGACAGGGAGAACACAGATGGCCATGACCTACCAGCAGCAGTACGTACTCGACGGTGCAGCAGGACGCGGCGCCATCCTGAATCTGACCGCACGGCACAACCGATGCTATTCCGAGGGCGACCGCACCGGCTGGGTCACGACATTCCGGCACTCCGGCGCGAGTTTCACCCGCGACGGTGAGCAATTCACCGATCTGGGTGCCGCCTTCGACGGCGGCAACCAGCGACTGGTCACTGTCGACCACGAAATCACCGTCGACGGCATCAACGCGACGCAGCGCTGCGTCGCACTGCTTTTCGCCGTCGGTGACGACGGCACTACCAGCTTGCGCGCCGCCGGAAGCTATCGGGACCAGCTCATCTACGAACGTGGCGGTTGGTACTTCACTTCCCGTGAGCTCGAATGGGATTCGGTGCCGAACGGGCATTCGCTCACGGTGTGACGGAAGCGGCATCTTTGGTGACAGCACCTATCAGCTACCGGTTGGCATTCGGTACCTATGAGGACGCCCTGAAGATGGTCGGTGTGACAACCGAGCCAAGAACTGCGGGGACCGTGGTCAGCGCGGCGCGGATCCAGATGTTCGCCGCCACGGTACGCGACGGCAACCCATCATATTGGGACGCCGAGTTCGCCACGAGAACCTGGGGAGGACTGCTGGCGCCGCCAGCGCTGCTGATGGGATGGCTGACGCCGCCGCCCTGGGAGCCGACTGGGCAACCGGTCGTGTCGGCGATCGCCATCCGGGTTCCGTTGCCCGGCACCACGTTTATCAACGCGGCCAACGAGGCCGAGTTCCCGCTGCCTATCATCGAGGGCGACCGGCTGACCGTCGTGGAGGAAGTAGTGTCGGTTTCACCGGAGAAACGAACCCGGCTCGGTGTCGGTCACTTCGTCGAGACGTTGGACACCTTTACCCGCCAAGACGGTGCGGTGGTGGCCAGGAACCGGAATACGCTGTTCCGCTTCACCCCTGAGGCGCCGTCATGAATTGGGAGCAGATCAGCGTTCCGTTTGATCTGGCCGAAGTCCGCGATGAGATCAGTTACCAGCGAGTGGTGATGAACTCCGGCGCGACGTGGGATTACTTCCCGGGCCACTTCGACCCCTCCTACGCCGAAAGCCAAGGCCATCCAACAATTTTCGTCAACACCATGCACCTCGCCGGTTTCGCTGACCGCATCGCAACCGATTGGGCCGGACCCGACAGCCGGGTAGTGCGCCGAAAGATGCGGTTGGCCGGCTCGATCTACGCCGGCGACACCATGGTTGGCCGAGGACGCGTTGTCGCCAAACGCCACGACACCACTGTCAAACCGCCGCGCTACCTGCTGGATGTGCAGATCGAGGTGACCAACCAGCGCGGTGAGCTGTGCTGCCCGGTCGAGCTCACCGTGCAACTACCCGGGTAACTGCGATGGCCGACGGCTTGGGCGAACGACACCTGGCGGTGTGCCGACGGTTCGGCGAGTCGGTCCGCGCGGCGAACGGAAAATGGGATCGTCGGTCGCCATGCGATGCGTGGGACGCCAGGGGAGTGCTGGAGCACGTCATCGGTTTTCACGATGTGCTGCTGCTGCGGCCGCTGGGGCTCAAGCCCGACCGTTCGCGCGATGATCCGCAGACGCGGTGGGAGCTGACTTACGCGGCGTTGGTGAGAGCATTCGAGCCGGATCGACGCCTGTTCGAACGAGTCGTCGACATCCCAGAATTACAGGGCAATCCGGCGGTGCGACGGGATGCACAAGTGATGATGCCGAACCTGACCCGCGACGTGTTGGTGCACACCTGGGACCTGGCCCGCGCGGTGGGCGCCGATGACCGGTTGGACGGCCGGTGGTGCGAGCAGTTCTACGCGGCCTTGCCAAGCGACCCACAAGCGCTCAGCGCTGCGGGGATGTTCGATGCTTCCGTCGCGGTGGGTGACCAGAGCGACGTGCAATCGAAACTGCTTGCCCGGCTTGGCCGCAACCCCGACTGGCGACCGCACGACGACCAACCGTCATAGACCGCAACTCAATGGCTGCCAGCGCCTCAGAATGTCCAGGTGCCGACGCCGCCGATCTTTTCGACCGTTATGCGCGTCACGTATCCGGGCGGTGCGCCGGCCGGCGGGAAGCCGGTGCCCGGACCGAACTTCTCTGTCACGACTTGTTCGAGCAGTTCGGGCGCACCGCCTTCCTCGATGCGCGCCCTGCCCTTGATCGACAGATAGGGAACGAACGGCCCGCTCCGGACGGTGGAAACGAAAGTCACCGACACCCGCGGATCACGCCGGATATTGCGAACCTTCTGATGCTCCTGCAGATGCGCAGTAACCAACTCGTCGTCGCCGTCGGCCGTGCTCTGCAGCGCCAGCCAAACCACGCTCACCTGGGCGCTGCCGTCGCGGTTGATTGTCACCAGCGTCGCTGGGTCGGAACCGATTAGTTGGCGCGCAGCGTCATTGAACTTCATCAAGGATCTCCTATCCGCCACCAACATGGCACGTGCAGATGCGGCGATCAGTCACCTGTTTAGGTGAGGTCGCGGTGACCGAGTCGCCACGTCTCGGCGTGTCGCGGCTGACTTACGGCACTCTCAATTGCCAAGGGCCCGTTTCACATTGATGGGAGCGTAGGTCCGGTGACCATCGGCATGAGGTAGTCGCGCACGTATGTGCGGGTGTCGTCGATGGTGGCGAGTTTGATGCTGGTGTGTGGCGTGACGATGAACGACAGGGTGAGCCGAGTCTGTAGTTCTGCGACGGTATGCAGGTGGCGCTCCTGGGCAGGCGTTGTCTTGGCAGTGCCGTAGAGCTCGGTGCGCAACCACGCAACGGAGTAGTCGGTGGCGAAATCAAGAATGCCGCCGGCGTCGATGGTCAGGCTTGGCAGGATCGTTTCGGGCTCAGTGCGCAGCATCTTCCTCAGCAGCGAGTGTTCACGGAGGAATGTCACGGTGAACACGGTGCCGTAGACCATCCGGTCTTCGAATGTGGTGGCGCGCGAGCGGGCGGCCTCGCTGCCCTGCAGGAAGCGGCGCGCCTCGGCGAGCACGAGCGCGTCGGTCAGCGCAGTCTTGGTGGGGAAACGCCGGTAGAGGGTCGCGCGGCCGACGCCGCTGCGGCGGGCGACGTCTTCCATCGTGGAGCGTCGCATCCCGACCAGTTCGGCCTGCTCGAGCGCGGCTGCCAGGATCCGCGTGGTGATTTGGTCGGGATTGTCGAGCTGGGCGACGACGGCAGGGTGATGAACGGGATCGAGACGAATTCTGGGCGTTGATGTGCTTTGGAGACCAAGGTGCGGTTGCTGACCGCGTTGCTGATGAGGGTCGCATCTTGTTTCAGATCATGTGTGCGCTCGTCCACCAAGGAGCCCGCGCCTTTTAGCTCCAATTGGGCACTTACCCGTGCAGTAGACGGGTCGATTTTCTGGATGAGGATGGTGAGGGTCACATGGTCGGGGTTGTCGGTGTCGCCGAGCACAGTCGGATGGTGGCCTTTGTGGTGCTCGAACCAGTACAAGGAGATGCTCAGGACTGTGAGCGCAACGACAAGGAGCGATACAAAGATGAGCTTGGCTAGGCTGGGCGGGCGCGGTGGGTCGGTTGTCGACATTGTTGGCCTGGGCATCGTCAGTGTTGACGTCGACATACTCAGCCCTTCCTAGCGATATTTCGTGAGCGGTCGCGGTGGCCGGCGCCCGGGCGCGAGCACACAAGCCGAGATATCCGCGCCCTCGATCCGGCCATCATGCCGGAATTGCAGCCATAAGACCCCGGAGGACGCGCCGTGTGGTGCACACCGGCTGAGATTCATTCATGGTGTGTGCACACATCGGTTACATGGAATTTCGGCAATGGCAGCGCGAAAGCTCGGCGAGGTTGACGTGCGGTTCCTCGCTCCACAGATCCTAAATACGTTGTCACACAACGGGCTAACGAATACAGAGCACTTTACTGTCAACCAGGCAGCGGTGGCATCTTTCCCGCGCTGACCACCGACTGCAGCTCGACATACTCGTGCAGGCCTTCCGGGCCGAACTCGCGGCCGATGCCCGATTGCTTGAAACCGCCGAACGGACTGCCGATGTCGAGGGTGTACATGTTGATGCCATAGGTGCCGGCGCGCACACCCGCGGCGACCTCGAGACCGTGCGCGACGTCGGCGGTCCACACCGACCCGGCCAGACCATAGTCGCTGTCGTTGGCGATGCGGATCGCGTCGTCCTCATCGCGGTAGGTCAACACGCTCAGCACCGGGCCAAAGATCTCCTCCCGCGCGATGCGCATGTCGTTGTTCGCGCCGACAAACAAAGTTGGCCGCACGTACCAGCCGCGCTCGCTCGGAGCGTCCTCGCCGCCAAGGATCATGCGGGCGCCCTCTTTCACGCCGGACCTGATAAAGTCCTGCACCCGATGTTGCTGCCGTTGGGCCACCAGCGGGCCGACGTCGGTCGCCTCATCGGACGGATCGCCCACATGTAGACCCGACATCATGTCGGCCAGCGCGTCGACGACCTCGTCGTGACGACGTTCGCTGACCAGAATGCGGGTCTGCGCTACGCACGCCTGGCCATTGTTCATCAGGCTCGCGCTCTTCAGGCCCTTGACCGTCTTGTCGATGTCGGCATCATCGAGGATGATCGCCGCCGACTTGCCGCCCAGTTCCAGGCTGACGCGCTTGAGTTGCTCGCCGCACAGCGCGGCGATCCGGCGTCCCACGGCACTCGACCCGGTGAACGCGATCTTGTCCACACCCGGATGACGTACCAGCGCCTCGCCGACGTCCGTGCCGCCGGGCAGCACAGAGACCACCCCGTCCGGCAGGTCCAGCTGCTCGACCATCTCGGCCAACCACAAAGCGTCCAAAGGTGTTTCGGGTGCAGGCTTGACGATGACGGTGCAACCCGCGATCAGGGCGGGAATCAGCTTGGGCATGATCAGGAATTGCGGCACATTCCACGGCACGATCGCCCCAACCACGCCGACCGGGGCTCGCCGCAGGTGCACTTCGCCGAGCACTCCTTGGCGACGTTCGGCCCAGGGAAAGTCGCGGGCGACTGCCAGCGCGAGGTGGATCAGCGACACCGCGGCCGTCGCTTGGCCCAGCCGGCTGAAACTGCGCGGTGAACCCATTTCGTCGGTGATCAGGTCGGCCATCTCCTCGAGATGACCGGAGTAGATCTGCGCGAGCTGTTCCACCTTGCGCATTCGCTCGCTGGGGTCCAGCCGCGGCCACGGACCCTGGTCGAAGGCCTGCCGGGCGGCGGTGACCGCGGCGTCGACGTCGGCCGGGGCAGCGGCGGGAGCCTCGCCGATCGTCTCTTCGGAATGCGGGGAGATGACCGTTATCCGGTTCGGGGTGGACGGCTCACGCCAATGTCCTCCGATGAAAAGCCGTTCGTAGCAACGGTGGTCGCTGGTTTCCGTCATTGGGACACCACCTCTGAAAAGGGCGACGGCAATTTTCGCTATTGATGCTAACATAGCAAAAAAGCCCGGCAGAGAGCCTCGGGCTAATAGTGAAGGCCGACGTGAGCGACAAACTTCGGGTGACGACGGACGGAGCCGTACGGATCGTCACAATCAACCGCCCGGACGCTCACAATGTCATCGACGCGACCCTGCACCACAAGCTGCTGGATGTATGGCGTGACCTGGAGCGCGACTCCGGAGCCCGCTGCGTGGTGCTGACCGGCGCCGGTAAAACCTTCAGCGGTGGAGGCGATTTCGCGTTCCTGAAGGCCCAGCATCGTTCCCTTGCCCTTCGCTACGACATCTCCGCGCAAGCGTCGGACATCCTCAACGCGATGATCAACTTCCGGCTGCCCGTCATCGCCGCGGTCAACGGCCCAGCCGTCGGGCTGGGCGCATCGCTGGCACTGTGTTGCGATCTGGTGTTGATGTCCGAGCGCAGCTATCTGTGCGATCCACACGTCTCGATCGGGCTCACGGCCGGCGACGGCGGAGCGTTGCTGTGGCCGTACATGACCAGCCTCATCCGCGCCAAGGAATACATCTACACCGGTGAGCGCATCCCGGCCGAGCTCGCGGTCGATCTGGGCCTGGCCAACCGCGTCACCACCGCCGACAGCCTGATGGACGAGGCGCTGCGGTTGGCCGCGCGGCTGGCGGCCCAGCCGGCCCGCGCACTGCAGACCACCAAGCGCGCGTTCTCTAAGCACCTCGCTCAGGCGGCGGTCGCGATCATCGACTACGGGCTGGCCGCCGAAACGCTTGAGCTCGGCGCCGACGACCACATCGACAAGGTGCGTGAGTTCCTCGGCGCTGACAAATACGACGCGATCGATGTGCCCAAGGGGTGAGATGAGCAACGACTGGCGCAATTACCCGTTCCGGCTGGTGCCCAATGACAGCGCGCTGGATTTCCCTGCGGCCGAGGGCGAACACGCCGACCAGGAGTCCGACACCTGGTTCATCGCCGGCGAGCTGACCGCCACGACGGGCCGCTCGTTCGCGTTCCTGACCATCTTCAACAAGAACCGCCCCGGCGGGACGGTCGTCGCGGACTTCTACACGATGGCGCTATTCGATTGCGATACCGGCGTATACGGCACCTACACCGATTACGACATGCCACCGAAGAACATGCGTCCGGACGCGCGGCCCAAATTGTCCATGGCCGCCGGGCACCTCGACATCCACTACGAAAGCAGCGCCGGGACGGCGGCGTGGACGACGTGCCGCGACGATGACGGAGAACTGCTGCCCTACAACTACCGCGTCAGCCTGTTCGGTGTCGATCAGGCAGATCGGCCGATGGAACTGGACTTGACCGTCATGCCAACCCGCGCGCCGGTACCGGTCGGCGCGGACACGCTCGACGGCAAGATCATCTGCTTCGGCCAGCACGACACCTATTCGTATTTCCAGACCGGCTTGGCGATGCACGGGACGCTGCGCTGGGGCGAGTTGCATGAACGGGTCAGCGGCAGCGCAGGACACGTCGATCGGCAGTGGTTCCCCAAATACGCCGGCGGCGGGGGGACCGGGGGAGACCCGCGTGCCCGCTCGCATGAATGGCGCACGATCAACCTGGACAACGGCGTCGACATGAGCATCTGGCGGCAGTTCGACCGGACGGACGGCAATGCGCTGCAACCATTCTCGGGTGTGACCGTGAGTTACCCCGACCCGGCGATGGCTCCCGAGTGCGCGGAGGACGTCGAGGTCACGGTGAGCAGCTATGTCCGATGGCCGGATACGATCCGGCCATTGGTGCGGCCACTGGCGCCAACCCGCTACATGCCCGACCGGCACCGGTTACGCTGTGCCAGTTTGCAACTAGATCTAATCGGCGAGCCTCTGGTGGCGGCACCGGCGCATGGTCTGCCGATCGAATACATGGAAGGGCCGTATCGCTATCGCGGAACCATGCGGGGAGAACCGGTGACCGGCTTTGCGTTCTACGAGCGCTCGCTGGCGCTCTACCGGGATTGGGAGCTGATCGACGTACTGGCCGCCGAACCGTCGTTGGTCAGTCTCGTTGAGCAGGTCCGTCCGCTGGTGGCCTCGGGCCGTCGGGCAGAGGCGCGAAAGTTGTTGGAAGCCAATGATCAACCTGATTGCCGCGATGTTATCGACGCGCTGATCGCGGTGTTGTCAGTGGACAGCTGACGCCCAGGACATGTGGCGATGCTGCAGCCCAGGTTCGTTGCGGCCGAACAACAGGTGATCGCGGGCGCCGGACTCGAGGTTGGCCTGTAGGCCCGCGACGAGCCGGTAGTCCTCGTCCCGCACGGTGGCATGGGCGTAGTCGAACACAGCCTGCGCGCCGGCGGCGACGGATTCCTCGGAGATGTCCAGCGGCGTCGAATTCTGGTGGACGGTAATGGATCTGCCCGGTTTATCGCCCGGGTAGATACGGAACAGCTCACCGTTGGCGATAGTCACCGACAGCACGATGTTCGGAAACAGCGCGTAGATCACCACCATGTTCTGGAACGGGTCCCACTGGTCTTCGGGAACAGTCTCCAGATCCAGGATGGAGTTCAGCGGAAAGATCAACCGGTGATGCGGGCCGAACGAGTCGAACACCGTGCAGTTGCTGCGCGCGATCGTGGCGAAGGTCTCCCGGTGGACGGTGGCGAAGTGATAGTTCTCCGAGAACGTGTCGACCGCCAATTTCCAGTTGATCGGCGAGTCGAGCACTTTCTCGCCCAGCGGAGACCATCGGCCGATGCCCCACGAATCGAGTTCCTCGGACAGCGGACCCAGGTGTGCCGAGACATCCAGCGTCGCGGCGGGATCGAGTGCCACCCAGAGGAATCCGGCGAATTCGGCGGCGGGCAGCTCGGTCAGGCCATCGGACTTCACTTGCACGCCCGGGAAGCCTTCACGGCCGGGCAGACCGACTAACCGACCGGTGTCGTCATAGGTCCACGCGTGATACGGACAGCTGAACCGCCTGGCCTTACCGCAACCGGTGACCACCTGCGACTGCCGATGCAAGCAGACGTTGTTGAACGCCTTGACCGAACCGGTAGACGTTCTCGTCAGGAGAACGGATCGCCCCAGCACGGACTTCGTGCAGTAGCTCCCAAGCTCCGGCAGCTCGGAGACATAACCGACCAGCTGCGGGCTGGCCATCAGCATCGCCACGTCCCGCTCGTGGCGTTCGATCGACGTGTACTCGCTCGCCTGGACCGTATGTTCGGCCGGCGCAAGATCGGTCGTTTTGTCGCGTGCCAGCTTCACGGCACGTCGGGTCAAGTCGATGAGTTGGTCGCGTTCCATCGCGGTCCTCCACTATCGGGCCGACGCTCTCGTTGACGCTAAATTTACTAACTTAGCAAAACTGTATAGGTGGGTATACATCCAAGGTTGTCGCGGCGCATCCTAGTTCCAAAGCCGTTGCGGGCCGGGAGGAGAAACCTATGGGCCCACACCGTCTGAGGAGTCTCGTCGGATTGTGCGCCGCGTCGCTCGCCATCGCCGCGTCGCTTCCTGCAACTGCCTCCGCCGACAATCCGTCGTGGAACGGCCAGTACGCGATCACATTCATGGTTGGTCCCAAAGATGGGACCAGCGTGGCGGCCAGTCAGCCTGAGAGCCAACACACTGAGACCTACGGATTCCGATCAAGTTGTACGAGCGGAAAGTGCATCGCCACGATCATCAGCGGCCCTCCGCCGACCAACCCAACGGTTCCGCAACCGGTGCAATTCACCTGGGACGGCTCGGCCTGGACGCAAGTCAGCGATTTCCAGTGGGATTGCATGATGCCCGACACCTCGATCCAGTGGGCTCCGGCCAAATCCACCGTGCGTTACACGCCTCAAGCCAACGGAACGCTCAACGGCGTCATGCACACCGACATCTCGAGCGGCCCGTGCCAGGGCTGGATCGAGATGGACATGACGGCTGAGCGCGCATGACGGTATAGCGACCACTGACGTCACGGCGCGTCACCTGATCGACCTTGGTCAACCGATCAAAGCCCCACTGCCTCGGCGCCGGCAATAATGAAATAGTCCAAAGGCAACTGCAAGCAATCCGAACCGAGGGCGCTGGCATACAAGCCGTCGCCGTAATCACCGGCGCCGAAAAACGTCGCAGATTCGCTCATGAAGCCCTCAGCTGTGGTGATAGCGCTTTCCGAGGCAGTCAAGTTGATGACGTCGGTGAAATCGTCGGCGCGCGCACTCGGTGCGCCAGCCGCCGACATCGCCGCCGCCCTGAAGGCCTGGGATTTTACGCCGAACCTGAGAATTTGCCAGCTTATTCTCATGATTCTGCCAGCTACTCGACACGCGTCGGCTTGCCGAAACGGGGCTGGTCAAGCGTCGGACGATTAGCAATTACAAGAAGTGGCCAGCATCGCTGACGAGCCGTTGATCACCCTCCGGGGGGCTCCCAAGCGGATCCCCCAGGCGTGTCCGCGCAGACCACGGGCGAGCCCGAGTTTGACGTGGCTGCCGAGCCCGGGGGGCCGCAGGGCATGCCGACGGCGGGCCGGGTATCAAGGCCGCCTGGGGTGGTGCTGGTCGGCGGCGTATGGGTTCGGGTCGTCGTCTCTGGCGTCGAAGGCCGGCTAGCCGGCGCAGCAGTCGTCGCCGCCAACGATGGTGAGGGCGCTGGAGGGTGAGAAGGCGGAGTCGTAACCGGAGCCGGGGCGATGACGATGGGCGGCGGCGGGATGGCCGTCGCCGGCGGCGGGCGTGCGGACTGGACCGTCGTCACCGGAGACGGACTATCGACATCAGGGGGCGCGTCCGCGGGCTTAGAGGCCGAACGCAGCGCCATGACGCCCACGATCCCTCCGACTGCCACCGTCAGGATGGCGAGGCCGAGCCCGGCCGTGTGCAGCCGGCGACGGCGCGACGCCATCCGGGCCTCGTCGCTGGGCGCGCTCCATACGTCATCCTCCGCGGGCGCGATGGCATCGTCGACCTCCAGCTCCGGCAGGACATCTGGGGGAGCGACGGCTTCGCGGACTTCAGTCTCCGGCAGGACATCTATCGGGTCGACGGCATCACCAAAGTCAGCCTCCGGCAAGCTCTTTGGCGGGTAGACGGCATCGTCGACGTCAGCGGCCGGCGGCGCTGGCACCGCCGTGGCTAACGGAGCGGCCACCGCGGCCGCCGGTGGCTCGGGTACCGCCGCGGCTGGTGGAGCGGGCACCGGCGGTTCGGTCGGCGCCGCACCGTTGGTCTCCGGCGCGGTGAGGAGCGCGGCAGCTCCGGCGCTCGGGATGTACGGGCCGAGGTTCTCCTTTGACTCGAGTGCCCTGGCGAAGTCTCGACAGTGGCGGAATCTCTCGATGGGGTTTTTCTTGAGTGCGCGGACAAATGGCGTGTCGAAGCAGGTCAACTCCGGCCTGACATCACCTGGCCGTGGCGGTGCTTCGTTCAGGTGCTTGCCGATCACCACGTCGGGGTTCATGTGCGCGAACGCCGGCGATCCCGTCAACAGATGAAACGCGGTGCACGCCAGCGCATATTGGTCGGTTCGACCGTCGCTCGAGTCGTCCATCAACTGTTCGGGCGCCGCATAGCTCACCGTGCCGATGCCCAGGTTCGCCCGAGTCAGACTGTTGGTCTCACCGGGGCGCCGAGGTAAACCAAAGCCAGTCAGCAGAATCCGTCGCCTGCGCGATTCCAAATTGCTGATCAAAATGTTGCTCGGATTCACGTATCCGTGCACCAGCCCGAGTTCATGGGCGTAGTCGAGCGCTTCGGCGATCGCGAAGACGATCTCGACCACCATGTCGGGCGGCAGGCCTTCGGGATAGGTGTCGGTCAGCAGCTGGGCCGTATCGATGCCGTCGACGTAGTCCATCGAGAGCCACAGCCGGTCCTCGAACTCACCGCGGTCGCGCAGGCTGACGATGTTCGGGTGCCACAGAGCGGCTGCCCGGCCGGACGCCTGTTTGAACCGGTAGCGATACTCCGGATCGGCCGATAACTCGGCAGACACGATCTTGAGCGCGTCATGCCGCGGCAACCTCGGATGTTCAGCCAAATAGAGCTCGCCGGTCTGTCCGTACCCAAGCAGTCGAACAATATGGAATCCGGCGGCCGTCGCGCCATCGACCAGCGCCATGGGGAGGATCGTACATACATGCGCGGGAAGCTAAGGGCCGGGTGCTGAAGCTCCTAGCTGCACATGTGCAGCTACCGCATGCGGATCCACAGTGTGTGATGAGAATGTCCGGGTGAGCGAACCCGCAAGCCACCCGACAAACAGGGCGTTCGCGCACCGGCTCCGCCGGATGTCGGGCCGCGACCCGCACGAGCCGCATCGGGTGGCGACGCCGTTGGAGCTGCTCTTCGACCTGACGTTCGTCATCGCGTTCGGGGTGGCCGCCTCGGAATTCGCGCACGCGCTGGTGAGTGGCCACATCGGCGCCGGGCTGGCCGGTTTCGTCTTCGCCACCTTCTCTATCAGCTGGGCGTGGATCAACTTCAGTTGGTTCGCCTCGGCATACGACACCGATGACTGGGTTTACCGGCTGACGACGATGCTGCAGATGGTGGGGGTGCTGGTTCTGGCCCTGGGGATCCCGCAGGTGTTCTCCTCGATCGCCGGCGGCCAACATGTCAACAACCGGGTCCTGGTCGCGGGCTATGTGGTGATGCGCATCGCCATGGTGATCCAGTGGTTACGTGCCGCGAAGCAGGACCCCGATCGGCGGTCCGCCTGCCTCGCCTATGCGACCGCCATCACTGTCGCACAGGTCGGGTGGGTAGCCGTTGCCATCGCCGAGAGCTCGGAGAGAGTCACTTTCATCCTGATCGCCGTCATGATTGCCATCGAGCTGACCGGTCCGTTGCTCGCCGAAAAGCGCATGGGCGGCACGCCGTGGCATGTGCACCACATTGTCGAGCGGAACGGGCTGCTGACGATCATCGCGCTCGGCGAAGGGGTGGTGGGCACGGTTGCCTCACTGTCGGCGGTGGTCGTTGACCAGGGCTGGACGACGGACGCCGTCTTGGTGGCGGTCGCCGGTACAGGTTTGACCTTCGGCATGTGGTGGGTCTATTTCGTGGTGCCGGCTGCCGACTTGCTGCACGCCCATCGGGATCGCTCATTCGGCTACGGCTACTCGCACATCCTGCTGTTCGGTTCGATCGTCGCCACCGGAGCCGGGCTGCATGCGGCCGCGTACTACATCCAGCATCGGTCGGAGTTGGGTTCGGTCGCCACGGTCGTAGCGGTCGCGGTACCCGTCGGCGTCTACATCCTTGTGGTGTTCGGGACTTACCTGCTGCTGGTCCGAACCTTGGACGCGTTCTATGCGCTTGACGTGCTGATAGGCCTGCTGGTGTTGGGGGCGGCGGTGGGGCTTGCGGCCGCCGGCGTTTCGACGACGGTGTGTCTGCTGGTTGTGATGGCCGCGCCGGCGGCGATCGTCGCCAGTTTCGAGTTGTTCGGGCACCGGCACCTGGCGGACGTGCTGAAGCAAGCCCATCGACGCTGATACGAATGTGACCAGTGGCGTTGATGAGGTAGCTGGTGCATTTGTCGTATCCTGTGACGCGTGGCGCACATGTCTCGGCGCGACGTACTGAAATTCGCGGCGGCGACACCTGCCCTGATCGGTCTCGGTGTCGCGGCGGAATCGCTGTGCGCCCCGTCGGCGTCGGCGGATGGCCTGGGCGTCTTGCTGGACTACGCGGCCGGAGTGATCCCCGCCAGCCAGATCAGGGCGGCCGGTGCCGCGGGCTCGATCCGCTATGTATCGGATCGCCGGCCCGGTGGCTCGTGGATGCTGGGCAAGCCGATCGAACTCTCCGAAGCCCGCGACCTCAACCAGAACGGCCTGAAGATCGTCTCCTGCTACCAGTACGGCAAGCAGAGCTCCGCCGACTGGCTGGGCGGCCAAAGCGCGGGCGTCCAACATGCCCGGCGCGGGTGGCAGCTGCACACCGCCGCCGGGGGCCCGGCCGGCGCCCCCATCTACGCCTCGATCGATGACGATCCGTCCTACGAGCAGTACAAGCAGCAGGTCGCGCCCTATCTGCGCGGCTGGGAGTCGGTGGTCGGCCACCAGCGCACCGGTGTGTACGGCAACTCCAAAACGATCGAATGGGCGCTGCAGGACGGCCTGGGCTCCTACTTCTGGCAGCACAACTGGGGCTCGCCCGGGGGCCGCACTCATCCCGCCGCAAATCTGCACCAGGTCGAGATCGACAAGCGCAATGTCGGCGGCGTCGGGGTCGACATCAACAACATCTGCAAGCCGCAGTTCGGTCAGTGGGCGTGACCGAGCTGACCCGCGGGTAAGTTACCAGCAAACTTCTGCCGCCCGGTCACGCGGTTCGATCATCTTGGGCCGCCGCGCGGGCCGTCGTCACATGTAGACCGGCAGTCTCTATAAAGCGCAGATTTTTTAGATAACGATTCCATAACAATACTGCCTTGATCTGCGCTGTTGTTGCTACTCGACCGTAACCACCTGCTTCCAGCAGGTTTGTTCTGCGGGCCCTCCGCCGCGGTTGAGCAGAGTGTTACCCAGGGCACCATTACCCGCGCGTAGAACTCACCAGTAACCGATTCGCGCAGGAAACACCCCTCGGTTCTTATGACACTCTTATTGGAGCCGATGCCGTCCCCTCGGTCGGTGCCGAAGCCGGAGCAGTCGAGACGCGGTTGGTTATGCGGGGGGTCACTCGGGATTGAGACGACATCCGCAGGGCAGCGCGGCTCTGACACGCGAGACGAAAAGCGCTTTTAGGGAGATACGCACGTGACGATCTACGAGCACCACCGAGTGTCCGCTGACCACGACGGGATGACCGCGGAGGGCACGCAGGGCACTCATGCTCTGGTCGATCGTCTGACGGCCGGCGAGCCCTACGCGGTCGCGTTCGGCGGGCAAGGCGGCGCGTGGCTGGAGACACTGGAAGAGCTGGTCTCCTCGGCGGGCATCGAATCCGAGCTGGCGACGCTGGTCGGCGAGGTCGACATGCTGCTCGAGCCGGTCGCCAAGGAGCTCGTCGCGGTGCGACCCATCGGGTTTGAGCCGCTGCGTTGGGTACGCGCGCTGGCTGCCGAGGACCCGGTTCCATCCGCCAAGCACCTCACGTCGGCCGCGGTGTCGTTGCCAGGCGTGCTGCTGACCCAGATCGCGGCGATCCGCACCCTGGCGCGCCAAGGCATGGACCTGCAAGCCACCCCGCCGGTGGCCGTCATCGGGCACTCGCAGGGCATTTTGGGCGTGGAGGCTCTGAAGGCCGCGGGCGAACGCGATGTTGAACTACTGGCCATGGCGCAGCTGATCGGCGCCGCCGGCACGCTGGTCGCCCGCCGCCGCGGCATCTCGGTCCTCGGCGATCGCCCACCGATGGTGTCGGTCAGCAACGCCGACCCCGAGCGCATCTACCGGCTGCTCGAGGACTTCTCCCAAGACGTCCGGACCGTGCTGCCGCCCGTCTTGTCGATCCGCAACGGCCGGCGTTCGGTCGTCATCACCGGCACCCCCGAGCAGCTGTCCCGCTTCGAGCTCTACTGCAACCAGATCTCGGAGAAGGAGGAAGCCGACCGCAAGAACAAGATCCGCGGCGGCGACGTCTTCGCGCCGGCCTTCGACCCGGTGCAGGTCGAGGTGGGCTTCCACACGCCGCGCCTGGCCGACGCGCTCGACATCGTCGGCGACTGGGCCGAAAAAGCAGGCCTCGATGTCGAGTTGGCCCGCGCGTTGGCCGAGTCCATCTTGGTTCAGCCGGTCGACTGGGTGGACGAGGTCGTCAGAGTCCACGAGGCAGGCGCCCGCTGGATTCTCGACCTGGGACCCGGCGACATCCTGACCCGGCTGACCGCACCGGTAATCCGCGGCCTGGGCATTGGGATCGTGCCCGCGGCGACCCGCGGCGGTCAGCGCAACCTGTTCACGATCGGCGCCGTCCCGGAGGTGGCCCGTCCCTGGTCGAGCTACGCCCCGTCGGTGGTCAGCTTGCCCGACGGCAGGGTCAAGCTATCGACCAAGTTCACCCGGCTGACCGGCCGGTCGCCGATTTTGTTGGCCGGCATGACCCCGACCACCGTCGACGCCAAGATCGTCGCTGCCGCGGCCAACGCCGGGCACTGGGCCGAGCTCGCCGGCGGCGGGCAGGTCACCGAACCGATCTTCAACGACCGCATCGATGAGGTCTCCGGACTGCTCGAGCCCGGTCGCACTTACCAGTTCAACGCGCTGTTCCTCGACCCGTATTTGTGGAAGCTGCAAGTCGGCGGAAAACGGTTGGTACAGAAGGCCCGCCAGTCTGGCGCGCCGATCGATGGCCTGATCGTCAGTGCGGGCATCCCGGAGTTGGAAGAGGCCGTCGAGCTGATCGACGAACTCAACGAGATCGGGATCAGCCACGTGGTGTTCAAACCGGGCACCGTCGAGCAGATCCGGTCGGTCATCCGCATCGCCACCGAGGTGCCGACCAAGCCGGTCATCATGCACATCGAGGGCGGGCGCGCCGGCGGCCACCACTCCTGGGAAGACCTCGACGATCTGCTGCTGGCCACCTATTCGGAATTGCGGTCGCGGCCCAACATCACCGTCTGCGTCGGCGGCGGCGTCGGCACCCCCGAGCGGGCAGCCGAATACTTGTCCGGGCGCTGGGCGGAGTCCTACGGCTTCCCGTTGATGCCCGTTGACGGCATTCTGGTCGGCACCGCGGCGATGGCGACGCTGGAATCCACCACGTCGCCGTCGGTCAAGCGGATGCTGGTCGAAACGCAGGGCACCGACCACTGGATCAGCGCCGGAAAAGCCCAGGGCGGCATGGCTTCCAGTCGCAGCCAGCTCGGCGCCGACATCCACGAGATCGACAACTCCGCTTCGCGTTGCGGACGCCTGCTCGACGAGGTCGCCGGAGACGCCGAAGCCGTCGCGGAGCGCCGCGACGAGATCATCGCGGCGATGGCCAACACCGCCAAGCCGTACTTCGGCGACGTCGGCGAGATGACCTACCTGCAGTGGCTGCGGCGTTACGTCGAGCTGACCATCGGTGATGGCGACAGCACGGCCGACACCGCGGCACCGGGCAGCCCGTGGCTGGCCGACACCTGGCGCGATCGGTTCGAGCAGATGCTGCAACGAGCCGAGGCGCGACTGCACGCGCAAGACCACGGCCCGATCGACACCCTGTTTTCCGCGTCCAGCGGTTCGGCGCTGCTCGAGAACCCGGAGGCGGCCATCGCCGCGCTGCTTGCCCGCTACCCGGATGCCCAGACCGTTCAACTGCACCCGGCCGACGTGCCGTTCTTCATCACGCTGTGCAAGACGCTGGGCAAGCCGGTCAACTTCGTGCCGGTGATCGACAAGGACGTCCGGCGCTGGTGGCGCAGCGACTCGCTGTGGCAGGCCCACGACGCCCGTTACGAAGCCGACCAGGTGTGCATCATCCCCGGCACCAACGCGGTCGCCGGCATCACCCGGATGGACGAACCGGTCGGTGAATTGCTGGACCGCTTCGAGCAGGCCGCGATCGACGAGGTGCTCTCCACCGGGGCGCAGCCCACGCCGGTGACGGCGCGCCGCCAGGGTCGCATCGATGTGCACGGGCCGCTGGCCGTCGTGTTGGACGCACCGGATGTGCTGTGGTCCGGCCGTGTCGCCACCAACCCGGTGCACCGCATCGCCGATCCAGGCGAATGGCAGGTGCACGACGGCCCTGAAGATTCCCGCGAGCCACGAGCCACCCATCCATCCACCGGCGCGCGGCTACACACCGACGCTGACCAGGTGGTGTTGAGCGTGCCGATCGCAGGCACCTGGATCGATATCCGATTCAGCTTGCCCGCCAACACGATTGACGGCGGCATTCCGGTTGTCCGCACCAAAGACGCCATTTTGGCCATGCGCTCGGTGCTCGCCATCGCCGCCGGTGTCGACGGTCCGGACGCGCTGCCCCGGGTGCACAACGGGACGGCCACCGTGACCGTGCCATGGGACCCCGAGCAGGTGGCCGACCACACCGGGGTCACCGCCATCTTCGGCGAGCCGCTGGCACCCACCCTCACCACCGTTCCCGACGCTTTGGTCGGTCGATGCTGGCCCGCCGTCTTCGCGGCCATCGGCTCCGCGGTCACCGCTGCTGGTGTCCCGGTCGTAGAGGGCTTGCTGAGCCTGGTGCATCTGGACCATGCCGCGCACTTGGTTGGCGCGCTGCCTAAGGTGCCGGCTGAATTGACCGTTACCGCAACGGCTTCGGTGGCCACCGATAGCGAAGTCGGCCGAGTGGTCCCGATCTCGGTGACGGTTGCCGCGGCGGATCGCACCGTGCTTGCCACCCTCGAGGAGCGGTTCGCAATTCGCGGCCGGACCGGCGCCGCCGAACTGACCGATCCGCTGCGGGCCGGTGGCGCGGTATCCGAGAACGCCACCGACACGCCTCGGCGCCGACGGCGGGACGTCACGCTGCCCGCACCGGTCGACATGCGCCCGTTCGCAGTGGTTTCGGGCGATCACAACCCGATTCACACCGATCGGTCCGCCGCACTGCTGGCCGGTCTTGAATCGCCGATCGTGCACGGGATGTGGTTGTCCGCGGCAGCACAACATGTGGTGACCGCGACCGACGGCCAGGCCCGTCCCCCTGCTCGACTGGTCGGCTGGACGGCCCGCTTCCTGGGTATGGTGCGCCCCGGCGACGAGGTGGACTTCCGGGTCGACCGCGTCGGAATCGACCAGGGCGCCGAGGTTTTGGAGATAGCGGCACGCATCGGATCCGACCTGGTGATGTCGGCGACGGCACGGCTGGCTGCGCCCAAGACCGTCTATGCGTTTCCCGGTCAGGGCATCCAGCACAAGGGCATGGGCATGGAGGTCCGGGCCCGCTCGAAGGCCGCCCGCAAGGTGTGGGACGACGCCGACAAGTACACTCGCGAAACGCTGGGCTTCTCGATCCTGCATGTGGTACGCGACAACCCGACCAGCCTGATCGCCAGCGGCGTGCACTACTACCACCCCGAGGGCGTGCTCTACCTGACTCAGTTCACCCAGGTCGCCATGGCGACGGTGGCGGCGGCTCAAGTCGCCGAGATGCGCGAGCAGGGCGCGTTCGTGGAGGATGCCATCGCCTGCGGCCACTCCGTCGGCGAGTACACCGCGCTGGCCTGCGTGACGGGCATTTACGAGCTCGAAGGGTTGCTGGAGACGGTGTTTCACCGCGGCTCCAAAATGCATGACATCGTGCCGCGCGACGAGCTGGGGCGCTCGAACTACCGGCTGGCGGCGATCCGCCCGTCGCAGATCGATCTCGACGACGCCGACGTGCCTCCGTTTGTCGAGGAGATCGCGCAGCGCACCGGAGAGTTTCTGGAGATCGTGAACTTCAACCTGCGCGGCTCGCAGTACGCGATCGCCGGCACGGTGCTAGGGCTGGAGGCACTGGAAGCTGAGGTGGAGCGGCGCCGTGAGCTCTCCGGCGGTCGACGCTCGTTCATCCTGGTGCCGGGCATCGACGTGCCGTTTCACTCGCGGGTCCTGCGGGTCGGTGTGGCCGATTTCCGCCGGTCACTGGAGCGGGTCATGCCGCGCGACACGGATCCCGATCTGATCATCGGGCGCTACATCCCCAACCTGGTGCCGCGGCCCTTCACCCTCGACCGCGACTTCATCCAGGAGATCCGCGATCTGGTGCCGGCCGAGCCGCTCGACGAGATCCTCGCCGACTACGACACCTGGCGCGCCGAACGGCCGCGTGAGATGGCGCGGAGAGTCGTCATCGAGCTGCTGGCCTGGCAGTTCGCCAGCCCGGTGCGCTGGATCGAAACCCAGGATCTGCTGTTCACCGAAGAGGCCGCGGGCGGCCTGGGTGTGGAGCGGTTCGTCGAGATCGGCGTGAAGTCGGCGCCGACCGTGGCCGGACTTGCCACCAACACCCTCAAGCTGCGCGAATATGCGCACAGCACAGTGGAAGTGCTCAACGCGGAGCGCGACGCCGCGGTGCTGTTCGCCACCGACAACGATCCCGAGCCGGAGGAAGAGCTCGACGAGGCTGGCGATTCCGACGCTGCCGCGTCGGAGGGCGCGCCCCAATCTGATGTCGCCCCAGCCGTCGCTGCGGCTCCGGCCGTAGCTCCGTCCGGCGCTCCGCGACCCGACGACATTCCGTTCGACGCGGCCGACGCCACGCTGGCGTTGATCGCGATCTCGGCCAAGATGCGGATCGACCAGATCGAGGAGCTGGACTCCATCGAGTCGATCACCGACGGTGCGTCTTCGCGGCGTAACCAATTGCTGGTCGACTTGGGTTCGGAGCTGAACCTCGGTGCCATCGACGGCGCCGCCGAGGCCGACCTTGCCGGGCTGCGCGCGCAGGTCACCAAACTGGCCCGCACGTATAAGCCTTATGGGCCAGTGCTTTCCGACGCGATCAACGACCAGCTGCGGACGGTGCTGGGCCCGTCGGGCAAGCGGCCCGCGGCCATTGCCGAGCGGGTGAAGAAGACCTGGGAGCTCGGCGACGGCTGGGTCAAGCACGTCACGGTCGAGGTCGCGCTCGGGACCCGCGAAGGCAGCAGCGTTCGCGGCGGCGCAATGGGCAACCTGCACGAGGGCGCACTGGCCGACGTTGCCTCCGTCGACAAGGTCATCGACGCCGCTGTCGCGGCGGTGGCCGCACGTCGCGGGATTGCGGTGGCGCTGCCGTCGTCCGGTGGCGGTGGTGGTGCGACCGTCGACGCTGCGGCGCTGGGTGAGTTCACCGAGCAGATCACCGGCCGCGACGGCGTGCTCGCGTCGGCGGCCCGCCTGGTGCTGGGCCAGCTGGGGTTGGACGAGGCGGTCACCGTGCCGCCGGCCGCGACAGACGCCGAGCTGATCGACCTGGTTACCACCGAATTGGGCGCGGACTGGCCACGGTTGGTGGCGCCGGTGTTCGACGGCAAGAAGGCCGTGGTGTTCGACGACCGCTGGGCCAGCGCCCGCGAAGACCTGGTCAAGCTCTGGCTGATCGACGACGACGAGGCCAACGCCGACTGGGCGCGGCTGTCGGAGCGGTTCGAGGGTGCCGGCCACGTCGTCGCCACGCAGGCGACCTGGTGGCAGGGCAAGGCACTTGCGGCCGGGCGTCAGATCCACGCCTCGCTGTACGGCCGGATAGCTGCCGGCGCGGAGAACCCGGACAGCGGCCGCTACAGCGACGAAGTCGCGGTGGTGACCGGCGCATCCAAGGGTTCGATCGCCGCGTCGGTGGTCGGACGGCTACTCGACGGCGGGGCCACCGTCATCGCGACGACGTCCAAGCTCGACGACCAGCGGCTGGCCTTCTACCGGAAGCTCTACCGCGACCACGCCCGCTATGGCGCCGCGCTGTGGGTGGTGGCGGCCAACATGGCGTCCTACTCTGACATCGACGCGCTGGTCGAATGGGTCGGCACCGAGCAGAGTGAAAGCCTTGGCCCGCAGTCGATTCACATCAAGGACGCGCAGACTCCGACCCTGCTGTTCCCGTTCGCGGCTCCCCGTGTCGCCGGCGACCTGACCGAGGCCGGTTCGCGCTCGGAGATGGAAATGAAGGTGTTGCTGTGGGCGGTGCAGCGGCTGATCGGCGGACTGTCCCGAATCGGCGCCGAGCGCGACATCGCCTCGCGGCTGCACGTGGTGCTGCCCGGCTCGCCCAACCGCGGCATGTTCGGCGGCGACGGCGCCTACGGTGAAGCCAAGTCGGCGCTCGATGCCGTGGTGACCCGGTGGCAAGCCGAGTCGTCGTGGGCGCAGCGAGTCAGCCTGGCGCACGCGTTGATCGGCTGGACCCGGGGCACCGGGCTGATGGGCCACAACGACGCGATCGTTACCGCCGTCGAAGAAGCCGGTGTGACAACGTATTCCACCGACGAGATGGCCGACATGCTGCTGGCCCTCTGCGACATCGAGTCCAAGGCCGCGGCCGCCAGCGCGCCGATCAAGGTGGACCTGACCGGCGGGCTCGGCGACGTCGAGCTGGACATGGCCGAACTCGCCGCCAAGGCGCGCGAGGATCAGTCGGCCAAGGCCGCAGAAGACGGCGACGAGGACTCCGACGCCGACGGCACCATCGCCGCGCTGCCGTCGCCGCCGCGTGGCTACAGCCCGACCCCGCCGCCGGAATGGGACGACCTCGATGTCGACCCCGCCGATTTGGTGGTCATCGTCGGTGGCGCCGAACTCGGCCCCTACGGTTCGTCGCGCACGCGCTTCGAGATGGAGGTCGACAACGAGCTGTCGGCCGCCGGCGTGCTCGAGCTGGCCTGGACCACCGGGCTGATCAAGTGGGAAGATGACCCTCAACCCGGTTGGTACGACACCGAATCCGGCGATCTGGTCGATGAGGCCGAGCTCGTCGAGCGCTATCACGACGCCGTGGTGGAACGGGTCGGGATCCGTGAGTTCGTCGACGACGGCGCAATCGACCCCGACCATGCGTCGCCGCTGTTGGTGTCGGTGTTCCTGGACAAGGACTTCGCCTTCGTGGTGTCTTCAGAGGCCGATGCTCGCGGGTTCGTCGAGTTCGACCCGGAACACACGGTCATCCGGCCGGTGCCCGGCTCCACCGACTGGCAGGTGATCCGCAAGGCGGGCACCGAGATTCGCGTTCCGCGCAAGACGAAGTTGTCGCGGACCGTCGGCGCGCAGATCCCCACCGGGTTCGACCCGACGGTGTTCGGCATCAGCCAGGACATGGCCACCTCGATCGACCGGGTGGCGCTGTGGAACATCGTCGCGACCGTCGACGCGTTCCTATCGTCGGGTTTCACGCCGACCGAGCTGATGCGATGGGTGCACCCGGGCCTGGTGGCCAGCACTCAGGGCACCGGCATGGGCGGCATGACGTCGATGCAGACGATGTATCACGGCAACCTGCTCGGCCGGAGCAAGCCGAACGACATCTTGCAGGAAGTTCTACCGAATGTCGTTGCCGCCCATGTTATTCAGAGCTATGTCGGTAGCTACGGCGCAATGATCCACCCGGTCGGCGCGTGCGCCACCGCGGCGGTCTCGGTCGAGGAGGGCGTCGACAAGATCCGCCTTGGCAAGGCCGAGCTGGTGGTCGCGGGCGGCTTCGACGACCTGACGCTGGAGGCCATCATGGGCTTCGGTGACATGGCCGCCACCGCCGACACCGCGATGATGCGCGGCCGCGGCATCGCGGACTCGAAGTTCTCCCGTCCGAACGACCGCCGCCGGCTCGGGTTCCTGGAAGCCCAGGGCGGCGGCACGATTCTGCTGGCCCGCGGTGACCTCGCGCTCAAGATGGGTCTACCGGTGCTGGCGGTCGTGCCCTACGTCCAGTCGTTCGCCGATGGTGTGCACACCTCGATCCCGGCCCCGGGCCTCGGTGCACTGGGCGCCGGGCGTGGCGGCAAGGGTTCGGCGCTGGCCCGGTCGCTGGCTAAGCTGGGCGTCGGTGCCGACGACATCGCGGTGATCTCCAAGCACGACACCTCGACACTGGCCAACGATCCCAACGAGACCGAACTGCATGAGCGGCTGGCCGACTCGCTCGGCCGCTCGGCCGGCGCGCCGTTGTTCATCGTGTCGCAGAAGAGCCTGACCGGCCACGCCAAGGGCGGCGCGGCGGTCTTCCAGATGATGGGGCTGTGCCAGATCCTGCGCGACGGGGTGATCCCGCCCAACCGCAGCCTGGATTGCGTCGACGACGAATTGGCCAGCTCGGCCCACTTCGTCTGGGTACGCGACACCCTGCAGCTGGACGGCAAGTTCCCGCTGAAGGCGGGGCTGGTGACCAGCCTCGGGTTCGGGCACGTGTCCGGCTTGGTCGCGCTGGTGCACCCGCAAGCCTTCCTGGCCGCACTGGACGCCGACCAGCGCGCTGATTACCAGCGACGGGCCGACGCGCGTGTGCTTGCCGGCCAGCGCCGGCTGGCCTCGGCGATCGCCGGGGGCCGCCCGATGTATGAGCGGCCCGCGGATCGTCGCTTCGATCACGAGGTGTCCGAGAAGCGGCAGGAAGCGGCGATGTTGCTCGACGCGGAGGCGCGGTTGGGCGACGGGGACTTGTACCGTCTTTAACCACCTCCGGTGGCTATCCGATAAGTTCGCAACCCATGAGCCGCGTCGCGACGATGCCGAGCGCTGCGATGAATGAGGAGCAGCGCCAATGAGCATTGTGGGAGTGGGGATCGACCTCGTCTCCATTACTGAGTTCGCCGAGCAGGTCGACCAGCCCGGAACGGTCTTCGCCGAAACCTTCACGCCGGGCGAGCGGCGTGACGCCTCGGACAAGAGTTCGTCGGCGGCGCGCCACCTGGCGGCTCGGTGGGCGGCCAAGGAGGCGGTGATCAAGGCCTGGTCTGGATCACGCTTCTCGCAGCGGCCCGTATTGCGTGAAGACATCCATCGCGACATCGAGGTGGTCACCGACATGTGGGGCCGGCCGCGGGTGCGGCTGACCGGCGACATCGCTAAGCATCTGAAGGACGTGACGATCCACGTTTCGTTGACGCACGAAGCTGACACCGCGGCCGCGGTTGCCATCCTGGAATCCGATTAGGCCCCAGGATCGTGAGCGATCTCGTCGAACGCGTCCGCGACGTACTACCGTCGGTGCGCCGTGATCTGGAGGCGCTGATACGCATCGAGTCGGTCGGGGCCGATCCGGCGCGCCGCGACCAGGTGCAGCGCAGCGCCCAGGCCACGGCGGATCTGCTGTCGCAGGCCGGATTTGACGATGTGCAGATCGTCAGCGAAGGCGGTGCACCCGCCGTCATCGCTCGCCATCCCGCGCCGCCGGAAGCACCCACGGTGCTGCTGTACGCGCACCACGACGTGCAGCCCGAAGGCGATCCCGCCCAGTGGGCGTCACCACCGTTCGAGCCGACCGAACGCGACGGCCGGCTCTACGGGCGCGGCAGCGCCGATGACAAGGCCGGTATCGCAACGCATTTGGCGGCGTTTCGGGCACACGGCGGCCAGCCTCCGGTGGGGGTGACGGTGTTCGTCGAAGGTGAGGAGGAGATCGGCTCACCATCGTTGGGCCGTCTGCTGGCTGCGCATCGCGACGTGTTGGCCGCCGACGTGATCGTGATCGCCGATTCGGACAACTGGAGCACCGCCGTCCCCGCGTTGACGGTGTCGCTGCGCGGGCTGGCCGACTGCGTGGTCGAGGTCGCCACCCTCGACCACGGCCTGCACTCCGGCCTGTGGGGCGGTGTGGTTCCCGACGCGCTGATGGTGCTGACGCGGCTGCTGGCCAGCCTGCACGACGACGACGGCAACGTCGCGGTCGCCGGTCTGCACGAAAGCACAGCCGCCGCAGTGGATTACCCCGCCGATCGAGTCCGTGCGGAATCGGGCTTACTGGACGGAGTGAGCGAAATCGGTTCCGGCTCGGTGCCGCAGCGACTGTGGGCCAAGCCGGCGATCACGGTGATCGGCATCGACGCCACATCGATTGCCGCATCGTCGAACACGCTGATCCCGCGCGCCCGCGCGAAGGTCAGCATGCGGGTAGCCCCGGGCGGCGACGCGGCCGCGCACCTGGACGCGCTGCGCGCCCACCTGGAACATCACGCTCCCTGGGGTGCACACGTCACGGTGACGCCCGGCGACGTCGGGCAGCCCTACGCCATCGACGCCACCGGCCCGGTCTACGACGCCGCCCGGGCGGCCTTCCGGCAAGCCTGGGGCACCGAACCGATCGACATGGGGATGGGCGGCTCAATTCCGTTCATCGCCGAGTTCGCCGCCGCATTCCCCAAGGCCGCGATCCTGGTCACCGGCGTAGAGGACCCGGCAACACAGGCGCACAGCATCAACGAGAGCCTTGATCTCGGTGTGCTGGAACGGGCCGCGACCACCGAGGCGTTGCTGCTCGCCAACCTGGCTTAAACGGACAGGTCGCGCCGGAGTTTGGCGACGTGCCCGGGTGGCCTTGACGTTGCTCAGGGCCTCGGGGCTAGCGCGGGGTGAGGCGAAAGACAGGGATACGGCGGCCAATGGGATCTGTCTTTAGCCGGTAGTCGCCCCAACCTGCGTAGACCTGCGTGGCTAGTTCATACAGGTATTTGTAGTCGTCGGGGTCGGTTACCTCGGTTGCCAAGAATTTCTCGTCTCCAAGTTCACATTCGGGGTGCGCCTTCAGGTTGAAGTACTGGCCTGACCCGATCGATTGATCCAGGTTGCGTGAGAGTCTTACGGCCCACGTTATGGGCAGGAAGGCTCGACTAGATCATGGCGACCGGGAAGCGGCACAGTCCTGAGCAGGTTGTGCGCAAGTTGATGGCGGCCGATCGGCTGCTGGCCGAGGGCAAGGACACTGCGGCGGTGTGCCGTGAGCTGGGTGTCTCGGAGGCGACGTATCACCGCTGGCGTAATCAGTTCGGTGGCTTAAAGGCCGAAGACGCGAAGCGGCTCAAGGAGCTTGAGCGCGAGAACTCCACCCTCAAACGGCTATTGGCTGATGCCGAGCTGGAGAAGGTTGCGCTCAAGGAGATTGCGCGGGGAAACTTCTAGGCCCGGAACGCCGGCGGGCGGCAGTTCGTCATCTCCAGCGGGTGCTGGGGGTTAGCGAGCGGTTCGCTTGCCGCGTCACCGGGCAGCACCGCGCCACTCAACGGCGCGAGTCCGTGGCGACGACGCCGGCCGACCCGGATGCGACGTTGCGGGCCTGGCTGCGCGCCTACGCCCGTGACCACCCGCGCCGCGGGTTCCGGCCGGCCTACCATGACGCGCGCGGCGAGGGTTGGTTCGTCAATCACAAGAAGATTCAACGCCTTTGGCGCGAGGAGGGGCTCCGCGTTCCCGCACGGCGACGCCGCAAACGCCGCGGCGCCTCCACCGCGTACGACACCCCGAGCGCGGATGCGCCCAACCAGGTGTGGGCAGTGGACTTCCAATTCGATTCCACCACCGACGGGAAACCGATCAAGATCGTGTCCGTCGTCGACGAGCACACCCGCGAATGCCTCGGCGGAATGGTCGAGCGCAGGATCACCGGCGAGCACCTCATCACCGAGCTCGACCGTCTGGCCGGTCGGCGTGGCGCTTATCCGGCGGTGCTGCGTTGCGACAACGGACCCGAACTCGCCTGCACCGCCATGACGGACTGGGCCGCCGGACAGGTCGGTCTGCACTACATTCCGCCGGGCCAGCCGTGGCGCAACGGCTACGTCGAATCATTCAACGCTCGGATCCGCGATGAATGCTTGAATACCCACAGCTTCTGGTCGCTGACTCAGGCCCGGGTGGTCATCAGCGACTGGAAGCACGACTACAACCATCATCGTCGGCACTCATCGCTGGGCTACCAACCACCAGCCAGCTACGCCGCCAACTGCACCCACGGTCACGCGGCTCGTCTCGCCCCGCGGCTTAGCCGAGATGTGAGACATGACGAATGAGACAAGGAACGAGACAGCACAAGGCACGCTCACCTGCGACAACATCTCCGGCGTAAACCCAACCTATCCTGTCTCGTCTCTCCGGATTCGAGACAGGATTCCCAGTGGCAAGTAGCCGCGTTGATCTGCGATAGGGCGGATTGCGTTCCCAGAGGCTCATCAGAAAATTCGATGTTCATTTTGCCCCGCCGGGACCACTCGAGGGCTAGCTTGACGAAACCGGAGATGGACGGCCTCGACGGGGAGGTTCAAAGATGGCTGCACAACGTTACTCCTCGAACCACACGAGCCCATCACAGCGGGCTCTGGATCGCTGGCGTCGTGTAATCGGCTGGGGCAGCAGTGCGGGCGCGGCCCTGACCTTCACCGTCGGTCCGCTAGCCGCCATCCCCGCGGCACATGCTGACGGCCTGGATGTCATCTTCGATCCGATCATCAACGCCGTCGATCACGCCATGACAGGAGCGGACGCGTTGCAAAGTCTCGACTCCGCTGCGAGCCTGGATCTCGGTGGCCTAGGCGGTAGCGCATTCGATCAATGGTTGGCGCTGCCAACGGATTCGGTCGCCGGTATTGGTACGGCCACCGGCGCGGTAGCCAGCGCGAGTGCCGCTTCGGATGCCGTAGCCGGAGCAAGCAACGCGGCTGAGGGCGCCACAGCATCGTCCTCGGAGTCCGCAGCGGGGTTCGACGCGACGTTCTTGCAGGCCATTCATACCGATGAGCAGAACTGGATCAACAGCCCGCTGGGCGAATCCATCGACAACACGATCAACAAAGACTTCGGCGAGTATCTGATCGGTAACGGGGCCAACGGTGTTGGCGGCGGCACGTTGGCCGAGGCCACCGGTGGTAACGGCGGCGCGCTGTTCGGTGACGGCGGCAGCGGCGCCACCGACGCAGCGGGGCAGGGCGGCGACGGCGGGGCTGGGGGGCTCGTCGGTGACGGCGGCGACGGCGGATCGGGCGCTAACGGTGGGGCCGGCGGTGACGGCGGCGCCGGCGGAGTCATCGGCAACGGCGGAGACGGTGGGAACGGCGGGAACGGCGCCGCGGCCACCGTCGCCGGCGGGAACGGCGGAGCCGGTGGCGCCGGTGGGGATGGTGGTCACGCCGGGGGGGCGTTCGGAGATGGCGGCGACGGCGGCGACGGCGGGCACGGCGGCGACGGGGGAGCAGTGAGTGGCGGCGTCGTCGACTCGGGTGACAACGGCGGGGCAGGCGGGGCTGGGGGAGCCGGCGGCCAGGCCGTCGGCCTGATCACCAACGCCGGTAACGGCGGGGCCGGTGGCGAGGGCGGCGACGCCGGCGCGGTCAGCGGCGACAGCACCGTCTACTCCGGCGACATGGGCGGAGCGGGCGGAGCCGGCGGACTCGGTGCCTCGGATTTCGGGGTGATCGGCGACGCCGGCCACGGCGGGGAAGGAGGTGCGGGCGGTGACGCCGGCTCAGTCAGCGACAGCACCATCTACTCCGGCGACACCGGGGGCGCAGGCGGGGCTGGCGGCGGCGGCAATTATGCCGGGGTCGACGGTGCCGGCGGCTACGGCGGCGCCGGCGGCAGCGGCGGTGACGCCGGGGCCGTCGCCGGCAGCACCGTGCACAACGGTGACACCGGCGGCGCAGGCGGATCGGGTGGCGCCGGACTTGAAGGCGGGCTCCCATTCGGCAACGGCGGAGACGGCGGAGCGGGTGGAACCGGCGGGGCCGCCGGAAACGTCACCTCCGGAAGCAACGTCACCACGGGTGACGCTGGCGGCCGGGGCGGCGACGGTGGAACCGGCGGGCTTGCTGGCGGTTACGGCAACGGCGGCACCGGAGGAAGCGGCGGCGACGGTGGGGCCAGCGGCACCGTCACCGACAGCACCATCGGCACCGGCGACACCGGTGGAGACGGCGGCAACGGCGCGGCCGGCGGGGAAGGCGTGTATAGCGGCGACGCCGGCGTGGGAGGTAACGGCGGCGACGGCGGGGCCAGCGGGACTGTCACCAACAGCTCGGTCGGCACCGGCGACAACGGAGGTAACGGGGGGAACGGCGCCCTCGGCGGGAAGGCCGCGGAAACACCTGGCGACCCCGGCGCCGCTGGCGGTAACGGAGGCGACGGTGGAAACAGCGGGACCGTCACCGACAGCACCGTCGCTACCGGCGACAACGGCGGAGCAGGCGGCACTGGCGGCGCTGCCGGGCTCTCCGACGCCAACGGCGCCGACGGCGGGGCGGGCGGACACGGCGGCGACAGCGGCACCGTCATCGCCAGCACTGTGTACAGCGGCGACAACGGCGGTAACGGCGGCGATGGCGGCGAAGGTGAGGTCGCCGGGTATGCCGGCAACGGCGGAGTCGGCGGGATCGGCGGCGACGGCGGGAACGCTGGGGCCCTGAGCCAATCGAGCACCGTCTTCGTCGGCGACAACGGGGGAGCCGGCGGGACCGGCGGCTCGGGCAGCACTGCTGGAATTGTCGGCGACGGCGGGGCCGGCGGAGCAGGTGGGGTCGGCGGCGACGGCGGGGCCCTGAGCCAATCGAGCACGGTGACCACGGGCGACGACGGCGGGGCAGGCGGTGACGGCGGTAATGCCGGCCCAGCGTTCACCATTGGCACCGGTGGCGAGGGCGGTGCCGGCGGAAACGGCGGTGCAGGCGGAGCTGTCGAGGACAGCACGGTCCACTCCGGCGACAACGGTGCCACCGGCGGCGCCGGCGGCGAAGGCGGCACCAGCGTCTTCGGAACAGGTGGTAACGGTGCCACCGGCGGAACCGGAGGGACAGCTGGAGCCCTCACCGACAGCACCGTCACCACCGGCAACGATGGCGGGGCCGGCGGCACCGGCGGCGCGGGCGGCGACGTCGAGTTCGGCAACGCCGGTCACGGTGGCGACGGTGGGACCGGCGGTGACTCTGGCACCATCACCGACAGCATCATCGGCACCGGCAACAACGGTGGTGCCGGCGGGACCGCCGGCGACGGTGGACAGGGCGTCATCTTCGGCAACGGCGCCGCCGGCGGTACCGGCGGCGCGGGCGGCAACGCCGCAACGGTAAGCACCGGCACCGTTACCACCGGTAGTTTCGGCGGGGACGGCGGAAACGGCGGAAACGGCGGCCATCCCGGGCTGATCGGTTCAGCCGGGGAAGGCGGCGCTGGCGGACCCGGCGGCACCGGTCCCGTCGCCAACGGCACCACCGGCGAACCCGGCCAGCCCGGCTAACCGCGGGCCGACAACGGTCGCCCAAATGTTTCGTTTCTCTTCAACTGCCAGTGTCACGCTCGTCGAGGTCGGCTGGCTTGCTCCTTGCAACGCTAAGCCGGTGCGCGCCCGCCGCTTTAGCTTTGAGACAGGATCTGAGCCGTCTCGTTTCTTCAGATCTGAGACGCCCCGCACGATCGCCCAGCCGACGGAGACGTGGCTTTTAGACCGCTATGCTCAACCCCGACTGTTTTTCAACGACTTTCATGTGCGTTGGACCAATTTGCGGGGTCCGGCCAGTACCACTGCGGGTGTTTCGGTCCTCCATAGTTGGAGGCAATCACGATGACGTCGCTCCCATCGTGGAAGTAGTTGATCTGAGTCTGTCGCGGCTGATCCGACTTAGCGCCAGTGGTCATCAGCGGCGCGGTAGTAAGCACGCCAAGCATCGCTGGATAACGCCCGCCGGTTGCGCGATACAACCAGGGGTCGATGCGAGAGAAAAGGCTGCGCGTTGAGACCTCTCCTGCCCGCGAGCGAATGAAGCTTTCGAAGGCCTTGTACCAGCTGCCGTGCTTCTTGTGTGGATCGACGTAACGCAGAGGCATGCAGCGGACCATACGCCCACCCAAACCTCCGCAATGCGGCTTAAACGTGGATACGCCAGTTTCACTTGAGCAGCGCACCCCACGTTGGGGTGCCCTTGCCTGGTTTGCCGCCGTGACCCTGGTCGGTGCTCAGTCGCGATCGAATGGGACGGCGAGGGGTACGCCATCGATGGAGAACCCCGAACCGTCACAACGGTTCCCGCCGTACCAGACACACCGCCCAAGTGATTACCAGGCGCTGAGCAGTCGATTGATATGCCCAGTGCCGTGGCAGAACCCGGCCACCTCGAACACGCCTGATCCCGGGTCTTGACGATTCTTCACGGCGTAGGTTCGACTCCAAGACAATGAACAGGAGTCCGCCGTGCCCATATTCATGGTCGAGCGCAACTTCGCAGAGGAACTAGAACCCAGCCTGGACGCCGCCGATGGAATCAATCGGATCAATGACCAGCAGGGCGTTCGCTGGTTGTACTCGTTTCTGTCAGCGGACAAACGAAAGACGTACTGCCTATATGAGGCACCGTCGCCGGAGGCCATCAGAACCGCGGCCGCGCGTGCCGGTCTTCCCGCCGATGTCGTCGTCGAGGTAAGCGCGCGCGTCCTGCCGGACGGCGCATTGTCCGACATCTGATCCTTACGCGAGCAGCTCGTGATCGGCGGCGTACATCGCTGCCTGCGTACGATTCGCGGCGCCGGTCTTGATCAGGATGCTGCGAACGTGGTTGGCCGCGGTGTTGGTGCTGATGTAGAGGCGTTCGCCGATCGCCCGATTGCTCAGCCCCTCGGCAAGCAGCCTCAGCACTTCGACCTCCCGGTCCGTCAGACCGTCCGGGCCCGTTGCCAGCAACGAATCCACCAGGTCGACGACCCGGGTCTGGCCGATCGGTGCGGCGACGGCGCGGGCCTCGTCGGCCAGGCGCCGGGCTTCTTCGGTACGACCACATGACGCCGCAAACAAGGCTTGCCGGGTCAGCGTTTCCGCAATGTGAACCACCGAGCCCATCCGACGGTCCATCTCAAGCGCCGCGTCGAAATGATGCTCGGCCGCACTGGTGTTCCCGCCGAGCGCCGCGATCCGAGCGAGGTATCGGTCGGCGCTGCCGAACAGCGCCACGAACTGACCGGCCAGCAGGTTCTTGCCGGTATAGCGGGCAACGAATGGGCGTAACGCGTGAACCGCTTCACGGTTGCCCAGCTCTAGGGCCGCCTCCACCATGAAGACCAGCTCCATCGGCCACTGCGCCTCGTCGGTGTGATCGCCGAGATTGCGGTTGAGCAGCTGATTCAGCGCGCGGGTCATGCCACGCTCACAGTCGAGCTCGGTATACAGCGCAAGCAAGCCGGGCACCCAGCGGCCAGCGAACGTTTCGCTGCCGTCGACAAACCCGCTGAACCTGTTTAAGCCTCCGGTTTCGCGGTGGATCAGAAACATCTGGACCCCGTGTGAGCCCTCGGTGTCGTCTCCGCCGAACGAATGACCCGCGCGCAAGGCGATATCAGCCCACCGTTCGGCGCCGGCGAAGTCGCCGCGTAGATAGGCCAGCGCCTGCTCGACGCACGCGCCGACAAAGCCGAAGAAGGGTTGCCCGCAGGCTTGGGCCGCTCGCTGCATGTGGGCGGCCGACGCGGCCAGCCCGTCGGGCCGACCTGCCACATAGCTGACCATCGCGCCGAAGTGTGAGGCCGACCCCAGCGTCTCGTAGTCGCGGCGCGCTAGCGCCATCCGCGAGGCCTCGGCCGAACGCTGCAATTGGATCTCGCATAGCTCCGGGGTGAGACCGTGCCAGAGGCTCGTCGTGAGAGTGTGCAACGTAACCGCTGGATCCTCGGCGACCCGCGCGCGTTCGATGGCGCGGCTACCGATTTCGCGAGCATGTGCCGACTCGCCGGCAAACGCCAGCGCGCGTCCAAAACTGCCGAGAGCCTGCACATAGCGTGGGTCGTCGGTGTTCAACCCGCACGATTCCAGCGCCGATGCCAGCAGGTCGGCCGCCTTCGAGTCAGCGCCCCAGCGGCGCCAATTCGCGTCCTCGTAGCCGACGGCTGCCTCCAGCCGGATGAGCGGGTCGTCCATCGCGCTAATGCGTTCGTAGATGGCCCGCGCGCGGGAGAAATCACCTGCGCGCACATGGTTCGCGGCCGCACCGAGGTTCATCCTCGCCCGATCCGCGAGGCTCAGCTCGGGAAGCGATGCCGCACGCTCGAACCATTTCGCGGCGTCCTCATAGGCCAGGCTCTGTTCGGCCATCCGGGCCGCCTGACGCGCGTATCGCAACGCCTGCTCGTGGTAGCCCAGCACGTGCGCCCGCAGGTAGTGGTCGGCGAGGCGGGGAACAACCGATGGGTCTGCGCGCCCCTCAAGGGCTTCGGCGGCCCGCGAGTGCATGATCCGCAGCTGGGACGCCGCCATCCCATCGACCACAGCCTCGCGGGTCAGCGCGTGCACGAAAGAGAATTCGCCATCGGAGTCGTGAACCGGTCGGATCAGTCCGATGCCTTCGGCCGAATCGATCGCTGCCAATGTCGCGGGGAGATCGGTCTCGCAGCTCGCGATGAGCGCGGGCAGATCGAACGTTTGACCCAGGACCGCTGCCTGCTCGATCACCGCACGAACGCCGGCACCTAGTCCGCCAAGGCGGCGACCGATGGCGTCACCGATCGACGCCGGAACCCTCTGTTGCGAACTCAACGTGGCTATCCCGCCCCGGATTTCCAGGTCGTTGCAGAGTTCGGTCAAGAAGAACGGATTGCCGCCGGTTTTGTCGCGCAGCAGGGCCGCTGCCGTGCGCGCCGACGCAGGGGTCAATTGCTCGGTTTGGCAGACAAACTCGGCGATCGCCTCGGTGTCCAGACCCGCGAGGTCCAGGCGCCTGACACCGTCGAATCGGTGCAGTTCGGCTAGCCGGGTGACGAGCTCGTCGGAGCGGTCCGGTTCGGTGGTGCGGAATGTGGCCACCAGCAGCATGCGGATATCGGCACAGCCGATCAGCACCTGTTCGAGCATCGCAAGGGTGGGCAGCTGCGCCCAATGCAGGTCGTCCAGTATCAACGCGATCGGCCGATCGATCGCCAAGCGCCGCAGGAAGCCCGTCAACGCGTCGAAAAGAGCGCGCCGGGCCGCGCCGACGTCCGCTGCCCGTCCACTATCGGGCAGATGCCGATCCACCTGGATAGTCAGCCGCCGCAGCTGTGGTCCCGCGTCTGCCAGCGCGTCCGCCATCGAACCTGGTGGAGCGGCGATCAGCAGCCGGTCCAGTGCCTCGGCGAACGGTGCGTACGGGACGTCCGCGTCGGCCGTCGAGCTGCCCACGAGCACCGCAACGCCGTGGTCGGCCAGCGTTCCGGCTACCTCGGCGGCCAGACGCGTCTTACCCGCTCCGGGTTCACCACCGATGAAAACCGCCTGGCGGTTGCCGCTCTCGACCCGCTCCCAGGCCTGCTCGAACGCCGCCAGTTCCGCGGCGCGACCCACGAGCGGGCCGCGGCGACGTGCCATCAGTTCTGCTGGTAGCGGTGGCGGCACCCACTGCGCCATGGAACCAACGTAACCGCGCCGGTTTGGTCGGTCGATAGTCAGTTCTGACTATCGTTAAATGCCTCGGGAATGCTTCGTTGTGGTCATGACGCACCGCCTCCTCGCCTCGTAGCGTCGCGATATCAAGACCCGCAAAGCAACAGAGGAGGTGCGGCCATGAGCCTGACAACCGCAACCGACGAACTACGCGGCCGATTCGGAGCAGAGGTCATCCTGCCCGACGACCCTGGATACGACGAGGCTCGGGCGCTCCACAACGCCATGATCGACAAGCGGCCGGCGGTGATCGTTCGCTGCGGATCCGCCACCGACATCGTGGCCGCTCTCGAATTCGCACGGACGTCGAACCTCGCGGTTGCCGTCCGTGGGGGCGGCCACAACGGACCGGGTTTCGGTTCCGTTGAGGGCGGTCTCGTCATCGATCTGTCGCCGATGAACCGCATCGACGTGGACGCCGACCGGCGCATCGTACGTGTCCAAGGCGGCGCGACTTGGGGTCAAGTGGACGCCGCGACGCACGCGCACGGCCTGGCGACGTCGTCCGGCATCATCTCCACCACCGGAGTCGGCGGCCTCACCCTCGGCGGTGGCCACGGCTACCTGTCCCGCAAGTTTGGGCTGACCATCGACAACCTGCTGGAGGCCGAGCTCGTGCTGGCCGACGGTCGCGTGGTGACGGCGTCCGAATCCGAGCACCCCGACCTGTTCTGGGCGCTGCGCGGCGGCGGCGGAAACTTCGGCGTGGTCACGTCGTTCACGTTCCGCCTGCATCCGGTGCACACCGTGATCTGTGGGCCCACGGCCTGGCCCGCATCGGCTACCGCCGACATACTTACGTGGTACCGGGACTTCCTCCCCGCTCAAGACGAGGACCTCTACGGGTTCTTCGCAGCCATGACCGTCCCGCCGGTGGCGCCGTTCCCTGAGGCCTTCCACCTTCAGAAGGCGTGTGCTGTCGTCTGGTGCTACACGGGCGATCCCGCAAGGGCCGATGAGGTTTTCGCGCCAGTCCGGCAGATGGAGCCGGCTTTCGACGGCCTAGGTGCGGCGCCCTATCCCGCGCTGCAGTCCACCTTTGATGGCCTGTATCCCAAAGGGCTGCAGTGGTATTGGCGTGGCGACTTCATCCGGACGGTGCCCGACGGCGCGGTTGAAGCCCATGCCCATTTCACCGAGGAGCTGCCGACCATGCACTCCACAATGCACCTGTACCCGATCGACGGCGCGGTCCATGGTGTTGGGCAAACCGAAACCGCTTGGGCGTACCGGGACGTCAACTTCTCACAAGTCATCGCCGGGGTCGATCCCGACCCGGCGAACGCGGAAGTATTGAAGCGCTGGACGAAGGAGTACTGGGAAGCCATTCACCCCTACTCGGCCGGTGGCGCTTACGTCAACTTCATGATGGACGAGGGCCAAGACCGAGTCCGGGCGACTTACGGTCCGAATTACCAGCGCCTCAGCGAGATCAAGGCGCAATACGATTCGAGCAACGTGTTCCGCATCAACCAGAACATCCAGCCGGCCGGATAGCACTGAGCCGAATCACGCAACGGCAAGACGGGCGCTCAGAACGCGCGGACGTAACCTCGCCTAGCTCAGAGCCGCGCCGCCTCGCCTTCCAGCCCGATAAGAATTTCGGAGGTCACGATGAAACGCCTTCTCGCCATCACTTACGGCGCAGCCAGTTATCTCGTCGGCTTTGCCGCTTTTGTTTATGCGATCTGTTTTGTAGGCAACATCGCGGTTCCGCGCAACATCGACCGCGGTGTCGCGGCACCCATTGGGGAAGCGGTCGCGGTCAATGTGCTGCTGCTCGGCACATTTGGTGCGCAGCACAGCGTAATGGCGCGACCAGCGTTCAAACGTTTGTGGACGCGAGTTGTGCCCCAGCCCATCGAGCGCAGCACTTATGTCGGGGTGACGGGTTTGGTGCTGTTTCTGCTGTTCTGGCAATGGCGGACAATGCCAGCGATCATCTGGGATATGGATTGGCGGCCGGGCCGGCTGGTTCTGCAACTGCTGTTCTGGCTGGGCTGGGCAATCGCCTTGGCGTCGACGTTCATGATCAATCACTTCGATCTCTTCGGCCTAAGGCAGGTGTACCTGGCCTGGCGTGGCCAGCCCTACACCGAACTCCCATTTCGTTCGCCGCTGCTGTATCGGCTTGTGCGTCATCCCCTCATGCTGGGATTCATTGTCGCGTTCTGGGCCAGCCCAAAGATGACCGCAGGCCACCTGCTCTTCGCAACAGCGACCACGGGCTACATCCTCATCGCCCTGCGGTTGGAAGAACGCGACCTGACGGCAGAGTTGGGCGATCAGTACCGCGAGTATCAAGGACGGGTGCCCATGCTGTGCCCATGGCCGGCCCGCCGCGTCGAGCATAAAGGGCTAGCGCGGGAATGGGAATCGGCAACTACGCAATGAACATCCCTGACAGGTATGACTTCCACACGTGGATCTGGGCACTCTCTTGGTGTGGCGAAGACTGTCGAGATCTTCGGGGCATTGCCCAGCCGGTCGCCAGAGCCTACACCTACGTCGGTCAGGCGCATAAGGTTGGCGATCGCTGGACGTTCACAGTCGATGTCCCCGATGGATTGCGCTGCGGCAACGTCTATTACGGCCAGACGATCCCCACCCACGACGTCTATACGTGGGACAGCAACACGCTCGCGGGAACGCTTGATTCGACTTTCGACGCCGGTTGTGATGGCCGGCCGGGGACGTTGACGTACCCTATCTGGCTAGTGCGGATGTGAGCATTGCATCAACACGCTGTCACCCATCCCGGTGTGTAGAGCATCAGACCGACAGGTCGCGGCGCAGTTTGGCGACGTGTCCGGCGGCCTTGACGTTGTACTGCGCCGCCGCGATCTTGCCCTTCTCGTCGACGACGAACGTCGAGCGGATCACGCCCTGGACGGTCTTGCCGTACATCTTCTTTTCGCCGAACGCGCCGTAGGCCGTCAACACCTTGCGGTCGGGATCGGACAGCAGCGGAAATGTCAGGCCTTCGGCGTCACGGAATTTGGCCAGCTTCTCCGGCTTGTCGGGGGAGATGCCGACGACGTCGAGGCCGGCACCGTTGAGTTCGGCGAGGCTGTCGCGGAAGTCGCAGGCCTGCTTGGTGCAGCCCGGGGTTGAGGCCGCCGGGTAGAAGTAGACGATGACGCGGCGGCCCTTGTAGTCGGCCAACGACACCTTCTTCCCGTCGGCGTCGGGCAGGGTGAAGGCGGGCGCTTTGTCGCCGGGCGCCAGGCGTGCGGTGTCGGTCAAGGAAGGTCCCTTTCTGTTCACCGGCGCGTTGGGATAGGCACCGGCTGATTTAGGGTAGGTCGGCAGGCACCAACCTAGACCGAGCCCGGCCTTGGTGCGCCGACGAGAGGGAGGACGAGAGTGGCTGAGCGGGATCCTGACGCCATCAAGCAGGAGATCGACCAGGCCCGCGACCAGCTCGCGTCGACCGTCGATTCACTGGCCGAGCGGGCCAATCCCCGCCGCCTTGCCGACGACGCCAAAGCCCGGGCGATCAGGTTCGTCAAGAAGCCCGCGGTGGCGATCTCTCTGGCTGGGCTCGCGGCGCTGACCGTCGCCTTGGCGATCCGCAGGATTCGCCATCGGTGATCAGCTGGGGAGCGTCGCTGGAATACGACGCTTTCAATCTCCGTTCAAGAATTGGCGGTTGGGTGGTGTGTCGGTGACGTCCAAAAATTGGACCTTGGTGTCGGCAGATGAGTCCTCAAGGAAGTCAATTTTTCATCCGCCGCGATTTGGAGCGATGACGCGTCAGCCGCATAATCGTCACCGCGCCCTAGATCTCGCCGGCAAATTTGCTGACGGGCACTGTCAAGCCCGATCGCATGGTCAAAGCCCATCAGTCGGATCCGGTCAAGCAAAGCCTGCTGTAATGGTGGAGTTACGCTTCAAATAGCCAATTCGTTGCAGAAAGTGGCGAGTCCGTTGATGTGGTGGAAGCGCAGATTATCGCGCCGCCTTGGCGGCTTCGCGCCGAGCCTTTTCTTTCACGTGGGTCGAGCAGCAATGCCCCATTTCGCAATGGTACCGGTCACTGCATTCAGGCGAACAATAAACTGATGCGGCCGGAAGCCACTCCGGATCGGACAGGCCACGCCATCGGTCGTTCGGATCGAACGTGTGGCCGCAATGTACGCAGGTCTTGACCTTCGTCTTGGTAGCCATACCGGTCAGGGTACGCGCCATGGCCCTAAATCGGTGCTGGTTTCAGATCGACCGCGAACAATCGACGTCTCGCACATGGCGTGCAATTCAAGGTGACCGTTTGCGCCGGCGATTTAATTACTTTCTGAAACTAACTCAGCGGTCTTTGATTCTTGCTATCTCCGCAGGTCGACACGACCGCGCGGTCATTTCAATGAGATCGACGGGCAACAGGTCAACGGGCGGAAACTCGGCGCCTCACAGCGAAATCGCCTTTAGGGCATAACGTTTCCATGTCTCCGACTCGACAACCGTCTCCGAGTGCCTTTCGCCTTACAACACGGTCGTGCGCATCCTCCGTTGCGCGTCGCTTTGTGCGGTCCGCACGCGAGTAGCCCAACCTGGCGTCACGTCGTCGCCTAGCAAACTGATCAGGTGAAGCACAACGAGCGGCGCGGCTCCGACGCGACCGCGCACCGCAGGAATTAACTCGACAGCTATGGCGTTCGGCTAGCGGTGGCGGACGCGACGAGATGCCTTAATATCAGCCCGTCGAGCATTCCTAATCGGGGGGCACGGTGTTGAGACTTCTCAAGCGGGCATGGGTTCCGCTGGTCGTGGTCGTGGCACTGATCATCGGCGGCGTTGCAGTGGAGCGACTCAACGGCGTCTTCCCAGGACCCGGCATACCCAAGCCCGATCCCCGAGATGCGACCCCGCCGTACGCGGCCAAGACCGCCATCTACGAAATCCTGGGACCGCCCGGGACGAGGGGCGTCGTCAACTGGATGGATGCGGAGTCACTACCGCAGAAGGCCAACTTCACCACGTTGCCGTGGTCGAAGACGATAGTCGCCGAGATGCCCGGCATCTTCGCCTACGTCGTCGCCCAAGGTGACAGCCCCTCGATCGGCTGCCGGATCACCGTCGACGGCAAATTGGTCGATCAACAACAGGTCAACACGCGGGACGCGCAGGTCTCCTGCTTGGACAAATCCGCGTGACCGACGACACCAGCAACACGAGCGACACCAGCGACACAGAAGAAATCCCCGTCGCGCCGGACTACGAACTTGAGCGCAAACCGCGGCTGGCCCGCACCATCCGCGTCCTGGCGCTGCCGATCGTCGTGGTCTGGCTGCTGATCGCGGTCGGCGTCAACGTCTTCGTCCCACAGTTGGAGAAGGTTGCCGAGGACGTCTCGGTGCCGCTCTCGCCATCCGACGCGCCTTCGGTGACCGGGATGAAGCACCTCGGGGAGAAATTCAAGGAGTACGACTCCGACAACCTCGTCCTGGTGACCCTGGTCGGTGAGAAACCTCTCGGCCAGGACGCTCACCAGTATTACGACGATCTGGTCAAGAAGCTGCGGCAGGACACCGAACACGTCGAGCATGCGCTGAATTTCTGGGGGCAGCGATTCACGTCCTCGGGTGTCGAGAGCTACGACCACAAGGCCGCCTACGTCCAGGTCAACCTGCGCGGTGACCAGGGCGGAGCCGTCGGCGACAAGTCGGTTGCCTCGGTTCGCAAGATTGTGGCGGACTCGAAGCCGCCGCCGGGGGTGCAGGCCTACGTCGCCGGTCAGGGAGCCCTGACCGCCGACACGATCGTTGTCGGCAACGCGAGCCTGGCCAAGATGACGATCATCACCATCATCATCATCGCGATCATGCTGATGTTCGTCTACCGGTCCATCGGCACCGTGCTGCTGACGATGGTCATCCTGTTCGTCGGACTGGCCACCGGCCGAGGCGTGGTAGCACTGCTGGGCGAAACCGGCATCATGGGGCTCTCGACCTTCGCCGTCAACTTGCTGACGGCACTGGCCATCGCGGCTGGTACCGACTACGCGATATTCATGGTCGGCCGCTACCAGGAGGGCCGCGAACGGGCCCTGGACCGCGAAGCTGCCTACTACGACACCTTCGCCGGTGTCAGCAAGGTGGTGCTGGGCTCGGGTCTGACAATCGTCGGGGCGCTGGCCTGTCTGCATTTCACTCGGCTGCCCTACTTCAGTTCGCTGGCGTTTCCGTGCGCAGTCGGTCTGCTGGTAGTGGTGGCCGCCGGGGTGACCCTGACGCCGGCGCTGATCGTGGTGGCAAGCGGCTTCGGTCTGTTCGACCCGAAGCGAGAGTTCAACTACACCCGCTGGCGCCGTCTGGCGACGGCCATCGTGCGGTGGCCGGCGCCCATCCTCGCTACTTCCGTCATCATGGCGATCGTTGGCGCCCTGGGCCTGATGGGCTTCAACCCGCGCTACAACGACCTGTACTACCTGCCGCAGAGCGCTTCCTCAGTAAAGGCGTACAACGCGGCCGATCAACACTTCACCCAGGCCCGTTTGAATCCGGACCTTCTGATGATCGAATCGGACCACGATCTGCGCAATCCCACCGACATGCTGGTCCTGGACAAGATTGCTGGAGCCCTCTTCCACGTGCCCGGCATCGAACGGGTGCAGAGCATCACCAGACCTCTCGGCCCGCCAATTCAAGACGGATCCATTCCCTTCCAGCTCAGTGTGCAGAGCGCGCCGATCCGCGACAACCTGAACTACCTGAAGGACCGTATCGCCGACATCAAGAAGATCGTCGGTGACCTCGACACGCTGATCTCCCTCTTGCAGCGCACGTACACGGTGACCCAGGAGCTCGCGAACGCCGCGGACGACAGCGCGACAACCGCGGGGAAGACGGCGGCCATCACGGACGAAATCCGCGACCATATTGCGGATTTCGACGACTTCTGGAGACCGATTCGCAGTTACCTCTATTGGGAGAAGCACTGTTTCGACATCCCGATCTGTTGGTCGCTACGAGGGCTGTTCGACGCCCTGGACGGGTTCGATCAGCTCGCCGAGCAGTTCCACAATCTCACCAACGACCTGACCCACACGGCTGCAGCCACGCACGAACTGCTGGTGATTATCCCCCAGATTATCGCCACGTCGCAGGCGATCCGGAATACGACGCTGACCATCTACAGCACGTTCGACAGTCTGATCGATCAGTTCGACCGGCTGACCGACACGAACGCTGTGATGGGCAAGTCCTTCAACGACTCTCAGGTGGAGAGCCTCTTCTACCTGCCGCCCGAGATCTTCCAGAACTCGGACTTCCAGCTGGGGTTGAGCTTGATGGTGTCGCCGGATGGCAAGGCCGCTCGCTTCATCATCACCCACGCCGTGGATCCGGCGACGACGAAGGGAATCGCGTCCGTCGATCAGGAGCGCCAAGCGGCCAAGGAGGCGCTGAAACTCACCTCGCTGGAGAACGCCGACATCTACCTCGGCGGTACGGCCGCGACGTTTTACGACATCGCCAACGGCGCTAAGTACGACCTGATGATCGCCGGGGTGGCCTCGATCGTGCTCATCTTCATCATCATGGTGATCGTCACCCGCGCTTTGGTCGCTGCGGGCGTCATCGTCGGCACGATCGTGATGTCGCTGGGGGCCGCCTTCGGGTTCTCGACACTGATCTGGCAGCACCTTCTTAATTTCCAGTTGCACTGGGTGGCAACCGAATTCGCGTTAATCGTGCTCTTGGCGGTCGGGTCGGATTACAACCTGATGCTAGTGTCCCGGATCGAGGAAGAGATCGGAGCCGGCCTGAAAACGGGACTCATCCGCGGCATGGGTGTTACCGGCCCGGTGGTGACTGCCGCCGGTGTGGTGTTCGCCGTCACCATGGGCACGATGATCACCAGCGATCTCCGGGCGATCGGCCAATTCGGCACGACGATCGGCATCGGCCTCCTGTTCGACACCTTCGTCGTCCGATCGCTCATCACGCCGTCGATCATGACGGTGATGGGACGCTGGTTCTGGTGGCCGAAGCGGGTACGGGTCCGCCCGGCCAGCCAGATGCTTCGGTCCGTCGGGCCGCGCCCGCTGGTTCGTGCACTGTTGTACCAGCCGCGGCACGCGGTCCCGCCGGATCCGCAGACGTAGCATCCGGCACAGCACGCGACCGCCGATTGCAAATTGTGGCGCGCCGTTGAAGTGCGCCTATTGAAGTGCGCCGTCAAAAATGGCCTAGTCAGTCGTCGGGCGCGCCCTATTCTTGGGAGGCCTTGAAAGCTCGGGGGACCGGAAGCGACGGAGGGTCGGATGACGGTAGCGACTACGTGTCGCACATGTGGCACCGCGCCGCGCGAGGGCGCACGGTTTTGCGATTCTGCGGCTCCCTGATTGCACGGCAGCCGGCCTCGCCCGTTGACCGCCGGCTAGCGATGGTCTTGAACCAAAACGGCGCCGCACTCGTGCTACCACTGGAAGGCTGGTTATGGCGATCCCGGAAACCAACCGGACACTGGTCGCTGAGGCGTTCGCGCGGCTGTCTGCTGAGGATCGCGCGTTCATCCGGCGTGCGCACTATTACGGCTGGACAACCGCACAAATCGGCGCGGACCTGGGAGTCGCCGAAGGCACCGTGAAGTCGCGGCTGCATCACGCGCTGCGAGCCCTGCAGCAGACGCTGCAGGAGATGGGAGTGGCACCATGACCGACTTTCCGGGACAGGGAGCACCCGTCGCCGGACCGCGCGGTCAAGACGGCGACAAGTATGCACAGTGGGACGCGGCCTACGTGCTGGGATCATTGTCCGAGCTGGACAGGCGCGAATTCGATGCACACCTGGAAGAGTGTTGGGCGTGTCGGGATGCGGTAGCCGAGCTTTCCGACATGCCCGCCCTGCTGTCGCTGCTCGACCTCGACGACATTACCGACGACTATGACCCGATCGCAGTTCGGCCGCCATCGCCGCGGCCGGATCTGGTCGGTCGAGAGTGGGAAATGTCCGCCGTTGCAGGTTTGCTGAAGCATGCACTTGATGGCAACGGCACGGTGGTCGGCGTGGTCGGCTCGCCTGGCATAGGAAAAAGCCGCCTTGTGCGTGAAGTTTCGGCGATGGCAGATGCCCATGATGTCGACGTGTTCACTGCCTTCTGCGAATCGCACACCAGCCAGGTCCCCTTCCATACCGTGGCCCGCCTGTTGCGCGCAGCCACCGGCGTCGAGAGTCTTGACCCACCTGCCGCCCGGGCGCATATCCGGGCTCAGGCCCCCGACGCGGCGCCTGAGGACTTGCTGCTCTATGACGACCTGCTGGGCATCGCCGATCCCGATGTGGAGCTGCCGAAGATCGATCCGGATGCTCGTCGGCGGCGGTTGACCATGCTGGTCAATGCCGCCTCGCTGGCCCGCCAGGCCCCGGCGGTCTTCGTTATCGAGGACGCCCATTGGATCGACGAGGTCAGCGAGTCGCTGTTGGCCGATTTCTTCACTGTCATGACGCAGACGCCCTCGCTGGTGCTGGTCACCTACCGACCCGAATATCGGGGCGCGTTGACCCGAGTGGCAGGTGCCCAAACCCTTGCCCTTGCGCCGCTGAGTGATTCGGAAACCGCGGGACTGGTCTCGGAGCTGCTCGGCCCGGATCCATCGAATGACGCGCTGGGCCGCAGGATCGCCAAGAGGGCCGCCGGCAATCCGTTCTTCGCCGAGGAGATCGTGCGCGAACTGGCCGAGCGCGGCGTGCTGCGCGGCGAGCCGGGCGCATACCTGTCGGTGGCAGGGGTTGGCGACGTGAGCGTGCCGCTCACGCTGCAGGCAACCATCGCCGCTCGCATCGATCGACTCGACCCAATGGCAAAGCGCACGTTGAGCGCAGCGGCAGTGCTCGGCGCGCGGTTTGACATGGACCTGCTGGCCGCGCTGGGAGTTGAAGCGGTCGTTGATGATCTGGTGGCCGCTCAGCTCATCGACCAGGTCCGCTTCACCCGGCAACCGGAGTACGTGTTTCACCATCCGTCGATCCGCACGGTCGCCTACGAACGCCAGGTCGAATCGGACCGCGCCGAGCTGCATCGGCGCGTCGCGGCCGCCATCGAATCACGTAACCCGGCAGCAGGCGATGAAAATGCCGCCTTGATTGCCGAGCATCTGGAGGCAGCCGGCGATGGGCACGCCGCTTACGGCTGGCAAGTGCGGGCCGCAACCTGGGCGACCAACCGCGACATCGCCGCGGCATGGCGCAGTTGGGAGCGCGCCCGGACGATCGCCGACGCCTTACCCGCCGATGACCCCGACCGGGTATCCATGCGCATTGCTCCTCGCACCATGTTGTGCGGAATCGCCTGGCGAGTTAATGAGCATGCAACAGGCGCCCGTTTTGAGGAATTGCGGGAGTTGTGCGCCGCTGCCGGAGACAAGCCTTCACTGGCCATCGCCATGGCGGGGCAGGTGATGGATCACTTGCATCAGGCCCGGCTGCACGAGGCGTCGGGGCTGGCATCGGAAGCGATGGCCCTCATCGAGTCGCTCGACGATCCGAACTTGACGGTGGGCCTGTCCCTCGCGTCGATCTACGCCAGAGCTAAGTGCGCCGAGTGGCCTGACGCGCTGCGGTGGTCACAGATGGTTATCGACCTGGCCGACGGTGATCCTTCAAAAGGCAACTTCATCATCGGCTCTCCGTTAGCGCTCGCCTTCACGACGCGGGCAACGGCCAGTTATTGCCTGGGACTTCCGGGATGGCGCGACGACCTGCGGCACGGCCTCGCCATGGCCCGCAGCACCGACCCGATGTCCTACGCCACCGTTGTCACCTACTCTTACTCCGCGGCAATACCGCCGGGCATGCTGAGGCCCGACGATCGCGCGATGGGCGAGATCGAGGATGCCTTGCGAATTGCCGAACAATCCGGTGATGATGTCGCCGTCGCCATCTCCCGGATGACGCTGGGCATTGCGCTGGTGCACCGCCGCACCAACACGGAGCGCGACCGAGGACGGCAGGTCCTGGCGGAGGTCGGTGAAGTGTTCTCGCGCCGCGGGTTCTTCCTGGCCGAATTACCTATCGTCGAGGTCTGCCTGGCTCGTGAGATGGCTCAACGCGGAGATCGCGACGGCGCCATACCGCTCCTGCGGGTGGCCGCAGACGATCAATTCCGCGAGGGACGGCTGCTGGGGTGGGGCATTCCGGCGACAGGTGTTTTGGTAGAAACGCTGCTCGATCGGGGGGCCGAGAGTGACTTGGTCGAAGCCGAGGCCGCGATCGAGCGGTTGGCGGATGCCGCGATCGAGCGGTTAGCGGCGCCGACCGACGGCGGTTTCGCTGTGCGCGAGATCTGGCTGTTGCGGCTGCGGGCTCTCCTGGCGCGGGCTCACGGCGATGCCGCGTCCTACGCGGACTTCCGGGATCGCTACCGCGACATGGCGAAAACGCTTGGCTTCGAGGGGCATATCGAGTGGGCCGAGGCAATGCCATGACGGCCGTCGTTCTGTATCTTGACGGTTTCTTGACGCGACCGAGCACATGGCCTTATGGGGTCTATTTCGTCGCTCTACGGGGGCTTGGACCGCACCGCCGGGAACCGGCTAGACCTAATCCGCGTCTGAATAGTTGATCGGCCCGCCCCTGCTCTCCTTGGGGGCGGCCCGAGTTCACGTTAGCGGGGCCTGGCGGCGGCTGCGCTGGGTCCTGGTGGCACCACCTGGTAGCTGTACGACCACACCATCACGCGGGCGCCGGTACCTTTCTGCGCAAAGCCACCGTGGACCTGAAGGTCGAAAACCATTTCGTCCTCACCGACCGACGACTCGGCTTCTTTCAACGCTGCGGCACGCACTTTTGCGTAGACCGCGTTGGGGTTCTCCCCGGTGGTGTTCGGCCAAGGGATCTTGCCGTGTCGGACATCTGGTTCAGCCATACACACATGCTGCCTGGTCGGTTAGACGCGGAACCGTTCAAACAGTGTGGATGCCGACGAACGCCAAGCCCTACGAGCTGAAGGCTCGACCCCGATGATCCTGCGGTCATCGCGGCGATAGACCTTGTCCGATGGGAACTCTCGCTCTGTACTTGAGCCACCGCACCCGCCCGGCGGGAGTCCTCCAGTCTCCAACTCGTCGTTGGTACAAAGGTAATTACTAGACGCCTCGCTGTGAGTTTGCCCTTGTGCGTTGCCACGGGCCAAACGGGACGTGCAACATGCTGATGTGAAATTGCTGACGGCCCTTCGGCTGTGCGGAAATTCGCTGCGGCCCTCGATATTCCGTCAGTTGACTCAGAACTAGGCCGCGGTGGTGGCCCTATAAGCGTGACCTCAGATGGGTCACGCGAGGAGAATCCCTCGGTCCAGACGGGCCGAGGGATTCACAGCACTGCGTACCCGTCGGGGGGCGCTGAAGAAAGGAACACTCATGGTGAACGCTCGCGGTGTCGCTCGGCTCGGCATCCTGGCGGTGGGGTTGGGTATTGGGGCGGCGGTGGCGTCCTCGCCGGTTATCGCCTCGGCTGACTCATCAACCGACTGGTTGTCCGGGCTGGGCGATCTTCTGGGTGGTGGGGCAGTCCCGGACCTCACGACGCCATCAAGTCTGGATCTGGCCATCTCGTACGACGGCACGAGCCTGTTCCACTCAGGCGACGCCACCGCTACCTCGGGCACCGGGGACTTCGCGATCGCCTACGGCGACGGCGCGAACGCCTCTGCCACCGGCGGCACCGGCGACTACGCCTTGGCCTCAGGCACCAACGCTCTTGCGAATGCCGGCGGGACAAGCACCGACACTGGCGCGAATGGCGACACCGCCATCGACATCGGCACCAACCCCAACGGCGTCTCCAGCGACGGCGCCTTCGCCGGCAACGCCGACCTCATCGGAAACACCAGCGGCGGGACCGGTATCGATGACACCGCCATCGACATCGGCAACAACACCAACGACGCCAATCTCGGCGGCGCCGAGGGCGCCTTCGCTGGTGCTGGCGGTCTTATCGGAGCCACCGGGAACGGCGACAACGACACCGCGATCATCTTCGGCAATGAAAGCGGCGCCTCTAATGGCCCGGCCGCTGTCGACGGCAACTACGACAGCGCCAGCGGTTACGGCAACGAAACCGGCCACAACATCGGTTCTCTCGCGGGCTATGGCAACTACGACAGCGCCAGCGGTTACGGCAACGAAACCGGCTATGACATCGGTGCCCTCGCGGGCTACGGCAACAACGACAGCGCCTCCGTCATCGGCGGCACCAGCAGCGCGACCGCCGGCGGCGACTACACCGGTGCCACCGGGGACGTCGGCAACAACGACATCGCCTACGTCTTCGACCCCTCGGGCACCGCTGGCAGCAACGCCAACGCTGGCTTCGAATCCGTTGGCGATCTCACCGGTAATTCCGACCTCGCCGCCGTCTTGGGTGTTGATGGCCCCACCGCCAACGCCATCGGCGCCAGCGACCTGGTCGACATCCTGCCGACGTTAAGTGCCGAGGCCACTAGCGGCAGCAGCAACTTCGTGGCCGACCTGCTGTCGTTGTTCTAGGTGATACGCCTAGAGGCGTTCTTTCCTTGGTTGGGTTGGGACACAAGAAGAACCGGGGTCCTAGGCCCCGGTTCTTTTCTTTTTGATCACCCCCGCGGCTGGTCGTCCGCGAGCGGGGTCATTCCTCCAGTTTCCAACCCGTCGTTGGTACAAAGGTAATTACTAGACGTCTCGCTGTGAGTTTGCCCTTGTGTGTTGCCACGGGCCAAACGAGATGCGCAACATCTGACGTGCCCTTGAGCCGTGCTGCGCTATCCAACAAGGAAGTCGGGCGCATGCTTCTCCACGCAACTCTCATCGCAGCGAGCGTCGCCGTGATCATCGCAGTGCCGCCGCCGGTCGGAGCAGCATATGCCGATAGCGCTGACGACCACTACCTGACACTCCTGTCATCGCATGGGATCACGGGGCACCCAGCGGATCAGTTGATCGCCGATGGCCATCAGACCTGTGATGCTTACAGCCAGGGCGGTTTCGGGATCGGCATAAGCCCGCGTCAGGTCGCGATGATCAAACTCAACAACGACCTTGCGGGACAGGGATTTTCGCCGCACGACATGTCACAGTTGACGCTCGACGCCACCAGAGCGTATTGCCCGCAATATGCACCGCCGCAATGAGAAGGAGCTTCCGTCTTGCTGGAACTGATCTTGCAGACAGACCCGCCCCCTGAGCACTTGCCGGTCAGCGCCGCGATGGTGGACGGCCTCAAAGAGATCCTGGCTAATGGCGTCAAGGGCGACTATGACATCGATGCCGTCTTTTTCAATTTAGCTCTGGCTGTGTACGAGTTGGAGAGCTCGGTGCTGAACCTTAGGACGGAACTGCTCAACCACCTTAGGTCGGAACTGCTCAACCTTGAAGAGCGCATTTTGCAGGCGGGCCTGCGCTTGCGCCCACCCGACTGACCTGCGGTCGGCCCAATAGCGGCCAAGCGGGGTGAAGTGCTAACGCCCGGGCACGGACCTAAGCTCCGCGCATGCGCGACCGGGACACCATCGACTCCGAACTCCGGCTACTCGCCGCCGTGCGCTGGTCGATCCGCGAGCACCGCGGCGAGCCGTCAAGTCGTCAGGTCGACGAACTGCTCGACGAGCGCGCCGAGCTAACCGGAAGCTGACCACGCTACCCGGTTTTGTCGACCACCGTGGCGGTGGACGCGTGTGTCTTGATCGCCTCAATGCCCTTCTCTGCATTGGCCTTCGTCTCGTATCCCTGACTGGCAGCGATAATCTCGCCGTTTGCCGCTCGACAGTCAGCGAGGGATCGCTAACTCGTGTCGAGTCTCCTCAGCAGATTGGCAAGCATTAAACCCGATGTCGTATACCGACAACCGGTCGTCGATCCTAAGATGGCCCGATCCGGAGGTAACTCGATATGGTCAGCACAACAATGGGTTACGACGTCATCGTGGTGGGATTGGGCGGTATGGGAAGTGCTGCCGCCTATCATCTGGCGGCCCGAGGACGCCGGGTGCTCGGCTTGGAGCGGCATGAGCCCGCCCACGACAAGGGATCCAGCCACGGAGGGTCTCGGATCATCCGCCAGGCTTATTTCGAGGACCCCGGTTATGTTCCGCTGTTGCTGCGCGCCTACGAGCTGTGGGAGAAGCTGGCTGCCGACTCTCAACGCGACGTGTACCGACTCACCGGGGGCCTTTTCATCGGGCCACCGGACTGCCTGATCGTATCCGGTAGCCTGCATGCCAGCCGCCAATGGGATCTGCCGCATGAGTTGCTCGACGCCGCCGAGATCACCGCCCGGTTCCCGAACTTCACCCCCCGCCCCGAAGATATCGCGCTCTACGACGCCAAAGCCGGGTTCGCGCGACCGGAGCTGACGGTGCGCGCACATCTTGAAATCGCCGAAAAAGAGGGGGCCACACTGCAATTTGGTGAACCCGTGCTGGATTGGAACCAGACCGCCGCGGGGATACGGGTCATTACGGGTCGTGGGTCTTACACCGCTGGGCAGTTGGTGATCTGCCCGGGAGCGTGGGCGCCGCAGGTGCTGGGTGAGTTCGGTGTTCCCATCACGGTGGAACGTCAGGTGATGTACTGGCTGGACCCGATCGGCGGCGCTTCCAGGTTCGAGGATCACCCCATCTTCATCTGCGAGAACGCCTCGGGCATACACGTATACGGCTTACCGGCGATCGACGGACCGCGGGGCGGTGTGAAAGTCGGCTTCGCCGGCAACGGGATCGCCTGTACGCCCGACACCATCGACCGGGTAGTGCACGAGCGGGAAATCAGCGAGATTAGGGCGCGGGTCGCTGAGTTGTTGCCGGCGCTGGCGGGCAAGTGCCTGCACGCGGCGACCTGCATGTACTCCAATACACCCGACCGACACTTCGTGATCGGGCGCCACCCGCAATGCGCCGACGTCATCATGGCGTGCGGATTCTCCGGGCACGGCTTCAAATTCGTTCCGGTGGTCGGCGAGATCCTTGCCGACCTCGCCATCGATCGGGCCACCGACCACCCCATCGCGCTGTTCGACCCGCAGAGATCGCCGACCGCATGACCGCTACCAGGCGGCCGTCGGCGTTGGCGGCAACTGTGGGCGGTCCCTATTACCCCAGGCCATCCGCCACCGACGGCTAGAGCGCCAGGGGACCGGAGATGGCAGCAGAGCAATGGTGTGGCCAACGGGCCGAGGTTCCGCGCGCTGTTCGGTGACGACCACAGACCTCCGGCGACGCCCGCGGAAAATCGTTCATCGTCCACGGCTCGGTAAATGTTTAGCTTCCCTGCTGTCGGGGTATGGGAACCTAACCGGGCGTGGGCGGGATCCGGCAATCGATTATGTCGTGATCAGCGACGAGGCGGCCATATCACCGCCGCGGTCATCAAGATTTAACGCGGAAAGCCCTTGTTAGGGATTGGATCTGCATGATTTCGAGCCTAAGCTCTCTGTGGGGTCGGGGAATTATGGAAATTAATTATGGAACGACTAAGCGGACTTGATGCATTTTTTCTCTATTTGGAGACTCCGACGCAGCCACTGAACGTGTGCTGCATTTTGGAGTTGGATACCTCGACGATGCCGGGCGGCTATACGTATAGCCGGTTTTGCACCGCGTTGGCGAAGCACCTAAAAGCGCTGCCGGAATTTCGGATGAAGCTCGCCGATACCCAGCTGAACCCGGATCATCCGGTGTGGGTGGACGACGAGGACTTCCAGCTGCGGCGCCACCTGCACCGGGTCGGTGTGCCGGCACCTGGAGGGCGCCGCGAACTGGCCGACATCTGTGGGTATATCGCGGGGCTGCCACTGGACCGCGACCAGCCACTGTGGGAAATGTGGGTAATTGAGGGCGGCGCCCGCGATGACGCACTGGCGGTGATGCTCAAGGTCCACCACGCCGTGGTCGACGGGGTTGCCGGCACGAACCTGCTGGCCCAGCTATGCGGCCTGGAGCCCGATGCGCCGCCACCGCAGCCCGTTCGTGGCGCGGGTAGCGGTAATTCGCTGCAGATCGCCGCGAGCGGACTGAAGGGGTTCGCGTTCCGGCCGTTGCGATTGGCCACCGTGGTGCCGGCCACGATGCTGACTTTGATGCAGACGCTGTTGCGCGCGCGCGAGGGCCGAACCATGGCCGCACCGTTTACCGCCCCACCGACCCGGTTCAACGCCCCCTTCAGCCGGCACCGCAATATCGCTTACACCCAGCTCGATATGCGGGACGTCAAGAGGGTCAAGAACCGGTTCGGCGTGACGATTAATGACGTGGTGGTGTCTTTGTGCTCCGGGGTATTACGGCGGTTCCTGCTCGAGCGCGGCGAGTTGCCAGACAGCCCACTGGTGGCCACCGTGCCGGTGTCGGTGCACGACAAGTCCGACCGCCCCGGACGCAACCAGACCACATTTATGTTCTGCCGGGTGGAGAGCCAAATCAGCGACCCCGCCGAACGTATCCGCACTATCGCCGCGGGAAACGCCGCCGCAAAAGACCACACCGCGGCCATCGGACCCACCCTGCTGCACGACTGGTCCCAGTTCGGCGGCCCGTCGATGTTCGGCGCAGTTATGCGGATCCTGCCGCGCATTCCGATAAGCCATAGCCCCGCCTACAACCTGATCCTGTCTAACGTGCCCGGCCCGCAGACCCAGTTGTACTTCTTGGGCTGCCAAGTCGACACGATGTATCCCCTCGGCCCAATCCTCGGCGGTGCGGGACTCAACATCACCGTCATGTCGCTCAACGGGGAACTAGGTATCGGCATCATCTCCTGCCCCGACCTGCTGCCGGACCTGTGGGACATCGCCGACGGGTTCTCCGACGCGCTCAAAGAGCTGCTGGAATGTAGCGATGAGCAGCCGGAAGGTGACGATGCGGCGGATGCGTGAGCCGACCTTTGCCCGCTGATCTAACGATCCACAGGCGGTAACGGCCCAGCCTCGTCGAAGGTGCGACGGCCGCCGACACCCCTGCTGATGTCCGCACGTTATGCGTGTGCGAGACGATCAACCTGCGGCCTAGGCTCTCGGGGACCGCAGGCGGGTGACAAGCGGGTGTCTGACAATGGAATCGAACCCGCTCGACCCCGTCGCCAGCGAACCGCTGTCACACGCTGGACAGGTCTTCAAGTCTGACCTGTCGATCAATGAATTCGCGCTGCTGCATGGGGCCGGATTCGAACCGATCGAACTCGTGATGGGCGTCTCGGTTTATCACGTGGGCTACCAGTTCACCGGCATCAGGCAACAATCGGAGCTGGCCGTGCTCACCGATGCGACCTACCTGGTGTCCTTAGGCTGGGCAGGTTTGACTCCCGGAACCAGAGCGCGGATACCCCGATCAAGTTCCTTTAGCTGGTGAGCCTTCGCCTTCATCTCTTCGTCGAGCGTTTCCAGCTCGGTTCTCAAATCGACCATTTTGCGAGCGATTTCGTTGATCCGGCGAGCCAATAGGACGCGGTTTGCGCGTAGGTGCAATAGAGCGTCGCTGTTGGTCGACTCTGCAATCTTGCGTTCGTCCATTGTCTTTCGACCCTCTCGAAGCCAGTCTGCCCGCTTATCTAACGGGCAGAAACTCACCCAGATCTGGGTGTTTCACGTGACTGGCGTCTGTCGTTCCTTCCGGTAGTTCGCGGATGATGCTGTCGATGCTGTACCCCTGCGCGAGCATGGTTTGCATGACACCATCCATGTCAGGATCGGGTTTCGTCATCAAATACGATGTGCCATAACGCAACTCGACCCACGGACACACCTCGCCGTCGTCATCGATCAGGGCGCCGTGCTTAAGCGTGCGGTCGGCCAAGAGCCGCAAAAACGCGGGCCGAATCTGGACGACGGTCTCGACGTTTTCGGGCCACCGGGCAGCCACCCACTCGCCAAGCCGGTTGTCGTCGATCACCCGGAATTCGCGTTTACCTTCGCACATGGTGACGGTGCCGATCTTGTATCCGGCGAGCAGCGCGGCCTGGCGATCCCCCGCCACCATGTCGCTGAGCTCGGCTTTCGCCTCGTCCTCCCACTTGCCTACCTGGCCGCGAATCCATTTGCACACGGCGAGTTTGGCCGCTGCTGTGCGGTTAGTCATCACGGCTCCCTCTCGCCGCAGGGCAGAGCCGCTGCTCCATGGTCTGCGCCGAACCGCGCCTGGCTACCCCTCGGCGTCCAGGGCACGGTTCGGCGTACTTGCAACCGTAGGAAATTAACGGAGAATGTGTCAATGATACGGAAATATTTTCCGAGTGATTCCGCTCACAGCCGAAGTCCGCTCATGGCTCCTGGTGCGCAGTTACGCCCGTTGCCGCCCGATAATCAGCCAGTTTGTGGAACGCGGCCTCGTGGTCGGTGGGAGACTGAGGTGCACCCGACTGGGCGGCGCAGGAGGCGGCGATGGCGACGGTGTACATGGTCACCGCGGGCAGCGGCGACACCTACCGCATCGAACGTGTCTACCTCGACCGCGACCAGGCCTACGGGTTCGCGCAGGACTACAACGGTATTGCCCCTGTTGAGCCTGTTCAGGTGGAGGAATGGCAGATCGGTGCCCCGCCGGGGGCCTACGACGGTCCGTATTGGCGGGCGGAGTGGTGGGCGCGGGTGCCGGCGAGCAAGCGCCGAGGTCAGCTGCGGCATACCCGCGAGGGTGAGCGCTTCGATGACTTCGACATCCGCCAGGAGTGGTGGACCGGCGAGGCCCTACCCGAGGCCAAGCTGGTGCGCCGCGAATTGGCCGGGGTACCCAGGGTGGAGGTGGTGGGCCTGTCGCGGGAGAAGGTGGAGGAACTGTTCTGGGACACGATCACCCAGGTCAGAGCCGATCTGGCGGGAGTGCCGCGGAAATAGTTTCCGCCTATTTGTGCAGGAGATGGAAAAAACTGGGCATGTCGACTCGACATTGCCGCCCGTGGTGCGTCATGATCGCTTCATGGACCAGCATGCGTTGGGACGGCTCGGCCACCACATCGTGAGCAGGCGCGTCGCGCTGGGCTACCGCAACCGCACCGACCTGGCCGACAGCCTCCAGTTCACCGTGCGCACCCTCTCCGACATCGAAAACGGCGTGCGCAAGGCCAGCCCCGGCACCTACGCCATGCTGGAAAACAAGCTCGCCTGGGCACCCGGCAGCATCGACACCATCCTGGCCGGCGGAGAACCCAAAGAGCTCGTGGTCAAGCTGCGCCCCACCCCCGATCGCCTATCCCACACCGCCGCCGACGCTCTCTCCCGGGCCTCGACCGAGGAGCTGCTCATGGAACTCCGCCGCCGCATCATCCGGCCCCGCGAGAGACGCCACGAAACCTGGGACGACTGGGACAGCCGCGACTCGCGGGGTGACTGGGACAGCCTCGACTCCCGGGGTGACTGGCCCGAAGAGGGCTAGCCAACAGGCAAGAGTCATAGTTGAAGTCCTAACCAGCAGGCGAGTCTGTCACTTATTACCGGCGCTGGCTAAGTGCACTACAGGGATGACCGCCGTTTCTGTGGCACTTGGCCGCACTTGCTGCCATGTCCGGGTACCCCTAGTCAGCGTTGTCGTCGGCCACGGCCGTACCCACGGTGGCGCGCGCCGTCGCCAGTGCCGGACGGACTTTGTCGGTCATGCCGGGGGACTGGGCCCCGGCGATCCGGCTGTCGTCGCCGCCTGCGACTTGGGGCGGTGGGAGCTGTCGCTAGGCGCGACTTTGTTGGCGTCGGCGAGTAGTTTGCCGGGCTGACGGCGTCTTTCATGAAGGTGGAGAAGAATGTCAGCGTGAACATGGCCCCGACGACGAACGCAAAAGGTCCGTTCGCTGGCTCAGGATGTTGTTGATCTCCACCGCCGCGAGTATCACACCGACTCGTGTTGGCCTGGTGGCGAAACGCCGAGGCCGCTCACCGACCGATGTGTACAACGATGTGTACACCTTTTGAAGTGAAATGGTGTCTGACCTGGTGCGCCGTCAGGGTTTCGAACCCCGGACCCGCTGATTAAGAGACAGATCCGACCCGTTTGCCGGGGTCCACAGCCGTCCACGGGATGCCAACGCTTGGAGCCGGAACATGCTGCTTCACTTGCGATTTCAGGCCACAAAGGTCCATTGCAGTCCAAACCCGTCCGTAGGGGTATGGCCGGCAAGTTTTGGATGACTTGTGACACCGTCGTGACACTCGCAGCAGCTTCGATGCGTGACCGGGAGGCAATCGACTCCGCGCTCCGACTCGTTGGTGCCGTGCGCCGCTCAATCCGCGAGCACGGTATCGAGCCGTCTAGCCGCCAAGGTCGACGAATTGCTCAACGAGCCGTTCTACCACCAGCGGTTTTGGTGGACGCTGTAAGCGTTGCCGCTTTCGTTCCAAAGAATGTTCAATCCTTCCCCTCCATTGCTGGCGGGCTGCCATGACCGAGGCCGGGCCGGGCGCAGAGTACAGAACAATTTCTCGCAAACTGCGTTGTTAATAGTCTTAAAGCGGCGTACTGTCACGCGTCTAACGTTTTTAATTTCAGATTAATTTCAGACATCATCAATTGTGGGCGGTTTCGGCGGCATGTGTGCAGCTTGATGCAGCCCAGCTGACCCGGCGATTCCGGTGATCCCGCCACCGCCACGGCACCCTAGAAAATCGTGCCAAATCCAGCTGACCGAAACGGTGAGCTCATGAACAAAGCCGTGGTTGCAGAGGTGGTCGCGGCAGCGGCCAGTGCGCTGGCTCCCGTCCACCGGTTCCCTACCCGTGCTGGTCCAACGACGCCGAGCCACGGTTGCGGTGCACTGCCGGCGATACCGGACGCCGCAAGGATTTGCCAAGAATCCTCCAAGAATGTTGCAAGACGTCCGCCGCAGCTTGCCTGTGAGAACGGCTTGCGCGCTGCCACCACCGACATATAGAAGCGCAACTGCCCACCCGAGTGCATCTGACAACGACAGGAACGAGAAAATGAGGAAAGCAATTATCGGAGTGGTAGCCGCCGCCATCGCCATCGCCCCCGCCCCGCTGCTCGCCGCATCCGGGGAGGAGGCGCACGCCTATCCGCTGTGTGACAACTACGGCAATAACAAAGTTTATTGCGACCAGGTTTGTGCGCAACACTACCGGCCGGTATGCGATCAGGGTCCGTCCGCGCCGGTGCAGACCCCCAGGCCGGTGCAGACCCCGCAGGCTCCCCCGACCCACGCGCCTCCGCCGACCTACGCGCCCCCGAGCACGATGCCGGTGCAGACCCCGCAGGCTCCGCCGACCCACGCGGCTCCGCCGACTTACGCGCCCCCGAGCACGATGCCGGTGCAGACCCCGAAGATCAATCCGCCGAGCACCGGGGGGCCGAGAAACGCCGCGTTAGTTAAACCGCCGAAGGTTATGGATGCGCCGCAGCAGGCGGTCGCGGCGGCCAAGGCGGCCCCGGCGGCGCGGGTGAACCCGGCCACCCCGCCGAAGCCGCCCACGGCGGTGGACTTCCACCAGCAGGTGCAGAGCGTGATCAGCGCCCACAGCGGCAATGTTGATGTCGTGAAGGCCGGCGACCAGGCGCTGGTGCGCCCCCGTCACTGGGACTGGGTCGATTACGACGCCGACCACCGCCCGACCCTGTACAACCCGCTCACCGAGGCGATGACCTTCCGCTACTTCTACGACGGCGCCTACCGGGAGGTCTACGTCGCGGCGGGTGGCCGGGTGGTGCTGGATGTCGCCACCGTTAGCATGTTCCCGTTCACCGCGGTCGGCGACAGCTACCTGGCGTCGGGCAGCTTCTACGGCGGGGCGCCCCCGGAGGTGTACGACGACGTCTCGGCCTACGTCCCGGCCGATGACCAGACCGTGCAGCTCGGCCAGGTGACGGTGCTGGGCCACGATGATAGCCAGCCTGCGGGCAGCCAGGACACCTTCATGCTCGACGACAACACCCTGGCGTGGGGTCAGGCCAACGATCCCAGCCACGGCGCCCAGATCACGGTGACCAAGACTCAGTCCCTGCCCGGCGTCGGCCCGACCGACAATGGCAGCTTCTTGGTGGCGCTGACCGCTCAGCAGCAGCCCAGCCACGACTGGTGGCCCTGGGCGCTGGGCGGCGGGGTATTGGCGATAGCCGTGGGCCTGGTCGCCTGGGTGGTCATAGGTCGTAAACGGAGCGCGGATCTGACGGCTGGGGTCTAGCCGTCGGTACTGCACCTGACTCAGTAAGCCATTTTGGTCAGGATCAGGATGCTAGCGATCTGCCCCCAATCCACACAGTCGATTCGCTAGGCCGTGCGAAGGAGGAGCAAGTCCCCTGGGAACCGTGAGACTGGGCCTCGCGTCCAACACGGTGTGGATGACGACGAACGCCAGGCCCTCCGCGCCGAGGGACTCGGCCCCGACGGCCCCGCGGTCATCGCGGCGATAGACCTTGTCCGATGGGAACTCTCGCTCGGCACTTGAGTCACCGCACCCGCCCGACGGGAGTCCGTGCACCGTGTCCAGGGCACCACAAAGGTTTGGAGATAGCAGATTAGGCGAAAGCGTCCTCGCCGTTTGGCAAGCCGTGACTGATTCAATCCCAGTACCGCGCACCAACTAAATAAGCAGCTCAAGGCATGTTTCCGAGGGCTCGCCGGGACCGGCGTGAACTCCTCGTGAACTCCCCGAAATCGCGCGGCGTCCGGCCAGCGGCGGCCAGGTGCTCGCCCTCGGCCAGCTCCGCAGTTTCGAATCCTGCCGGGGGGGCACAGATATCTGTGCAGTTCAGAGGCCATTTTTGAAGCCAGGCGGAATCGCTGCGCGACATATGCACGACATAGCTTCCCCAGGTCGCAGGACTCCCGGTTTGCTGGGGAAGCTCAGCGCCGCCTTCAGGGTGGCGGCTCACGGTCGAAGAGGATCGCCAGCGCGGCCTTCTGCTCCGGTGTCAGCGGTGGCCAGGTGACGACGGCGGCGCGAACCTTGGCTCGCTCTTCATTTAGGCATCACAAAGCAGACTAACTGATTGCGGCGCAATCAGTTAAGTGCCGGTCTTGAACGCTGTGTCCTGCGCGCCGCCGTACTCCCAGTACATGAAGTGTCCGCTGCCGCCGCCTGGTGCGCTCTGCGGAAGATGAGTACACGTCATCGTTCCACCATTCGGACCTATAGCGGTGGCATGCCAGTCATAACAACTGCGCACCCGGAGCTGGTCCTGCGTGCGCCAAGGGGGCGAAGGTGATGGCCGCTAGTGCGGCCACCCCTGCGGCGATCAAGGTTCGATTCACGGTTTTCTCCCCCTTTTTATGCGTCTGGGCATAGATAGCGGGGGGCCGCAAAGGCGACATCCGATGCACCAGCGCGATCCATACCCTGCTGGAGCAAATACTGTTCTAGGTTCGATGCCCCGGCTCGCTTCGCCGCGCAGGCATTTCGCCCGTTGGCGAGGTAGGTCAGCCCGTTCGTACTGGCTGAGTCGCTCGCAATCCCGTGCTGGAGCAGGTACTGGTTGAATTCATCGATGTTGCCGTCAGCATGGGCCAGCGGCATGATCAAGATTCCAGCGGCCACAATGCCGCCGATCAGTGCTTTCTTCGTATGATGTCTCCTTTAGGGGTTGATACATTGCTGGCCGGAAATGTCGACGCCCACCTGCGGGCAGGTCATCCCGCCGCGACCACCGGCGTTCCCGCTGAACGGGGTTTGGCAGCCCCGAGCTACAAACGCATCCGCCGTGGCGCACACCTTCTCGCAGGCCTGGTAGGCAACGCCGGTCTGGCCGACGCATCCCGGCCAGTCGGCATGTGCCATGGGGGCAGATACCGTCAGGAATCCTGCTGCCAGGACGCCACCGAATGTGGCGATAACTGTTTTCTTCATTGCCTTTTCTCCTCTGGTTAGTGGTCGTTTGAAGCCGGGCCGGAAACTCATGGTGCATCATGCTCGTCGCCGCACTTGGACCAACCGCCGATGGTCAGTGCCGGGGTCGTACCATCAGGGCACTGGGGTGTTGGTGGAAGCTGGGTCGGCGGCATGCCCACATTGGCGCATGCTGTGGGATTGCTCGGGTTGCATTGCTGAGCCCGCTCGCAGTAGTCATAAAGAGCTTGATACCCAGGCAGATGGTATATGGAGCACATATCAACCGCGTGAGCCGCTGGAGCCGCCGAGATGGGTATTGCCGCAGCCGCCGCGATCGCCCCAGCGGCCAGCATCGTTGTTCAATTTCTGATTTCATTTCTCCTCAGTCAGATGTTATGTGGGACAATCGAATAGCGCTTATCTGTTCATCTCCTCGTGGCTAGTTGTCTCCGGTCATGGGTAGCATCGGGTCGCAGCCGGGAGGTCCCCAGACTTCGATCGCGTTGCCTGTTTGCGGGTCGATTTTTGAAACATGGACATCGCGCCGAATTGCATGGACCGTTGTGACCGTCGGGATTCAGGAATCCCGATGCCAGGACTGCACCGAATGTTGCGGTGATAATTGATTTCCTCATTTCTTTTCTGATTTCAATTTGGTCGGGCTTGTCGAGCGTTTGGGTCCGGGACGGCGGACGGCATCTGGGTGTCGCTTTTCTCTAGCAGAACTCGAAGACGATGTCCCAGTAGCCTTGCGGCTGCGCGGGGACTATCTTCTGGGCGCCGGGGACCGGCGTGTCTTTGAACAAGCTCCAATACACCTTGACCGGACCTCCGAGGGCGGGGTTGGCGTCGATGATGCGTCCCGTCCCCCCCTGCCCGCCGGGTGGGGCGTCCCACGCGACCCGCTGGAACTGCGCGGGCTCGGAGGGGGTGCATCCGTGCTGGAACTGCGTGTAGGCCTGCCCGACGAGCTGGTCGAGGTTGGCCGAGTTGCCGTAGCTCATTGCTCGTCCTTTTAGTTTTCGGCCTTTTCTAATCGCGAGAGGTTGCCGAGGTATTCGGGGCATTGCTTGCTGGCCACTTGTTTGAACCACTTGATCGCGTCAGCCTGAGACCAGCCGATGTCCGTCTCGACCCTGTTCAAAAGTTCCGCGAAGTCTAATTCGCTAACAGTGCCCGTCGTTTGTATCGAGTCGCACACCCCGATCGCGTCGTCCGCTAATTTCTGTTGCTTGTTTGGGCTTAGTGTCCCGCTGCTGCTTCCACCTCCGCCGCTACTCGGGCTTGCCGGGCTACCGCCTCCGCCGCCTCCGCCGCCCATCACGGAAATCAAGACGGCCACGCACACGGCCAGCGCGGCGACGATGGCCATCTTCGTCCGGGTCCGCAGCGCCGACCAGCGGCGGCGCAGCGAGGCTGGGACTGGGTTTTGGGGTGGACCCGCAGGAGGGACCCATCGCTGGCCGTCCCAATACATTTGGCCGGGTTTACCGCTCGGGTCCGGATACCAGCCAGGTACAGGTTGCGTCATTTCTCTCCGATCCCGTTAACCCCTACCGCCCCGCCGCAGATGCGCCAACGCGGCCACTTCGAGGATGACTTTGACGAACGGCTGGATGGGGGCTGCCACCAGCCCCGCTACATCCCACCAAGGTGATAGCCACGAGCAAGCCGCCGCCGAGCAGTCATGCTGTTGCCGAAAGTTTTTCGACAGGGTTGATCGCCAATTATTGGCTTCGATTCTCGCCCGATTAGGTGCCAAAGCGATTCGTGTGGCGTATGTATAACGGGACGTTAGGGGGGCAATGATACGCCACCCCGGTGGCAATTGGGTGACGATTGCGCGCACAATCCGCGACGCTTAGATACAAGATGGATACGATTTAGGTGCAAGTTATAAGCATCCTCCTGAGGAGACCCACCATGTCCACCGCGAATGCAGAACAACGAGTTGTCGGATCTGTGAACTTGGACCCGACGATCCCGGCGCCGATGGCCAACGTCGCCGAGTACGGGTTTGAAGGCCGGTTCCAAGACTGGGCCGACGACGCCCGCTACTTCGAGTACTCCCAGGCCGCCAACCCGATTGGCTCCGGGCACGCGCCCCAGGTTCCGATCCGGCAGTTCAGTCCTGAGATGTACCTGGATCAGCCCACTGGCGTGGTCCCGCTGGATCTTTCGCGAGAGCTGGGCATCAAGACCGGTGCGGCGACCAGCCCGGCGTTGTTGGCCAATTTCGTGCGCATCTGCGTCGGTGAGCAGATCGACACTGCGGTCAATGCCACCTCGCAGTTGTACTACGTGCTCTACGGGCGGGGCATGGCGGCGGTCGACGGCCGACTGGTCAAGTTCGAAAAGGGTGACTTTTTGACTTTGCCGGCAGGTTCCCGCTCGGTGTTTTACGCCGACGCCGAGACCGCCATGTACTGGGTGCACGACGCGCCGCTGCTGCGCTATTTGGGGGTGGAGGCGCGCGAGCCGAAGTTTGCGGCCACCAAGTTCGCCCGCGCGGATGCCGTGGCCAAGCTTGAGGACATCGCCGCTCGGCCCGGTGCCAACGACAAGAGCAGGGTCAGTGTGTTGCTGGCCAACACCAACCAGGAGCAGACGCTGACGATCACCCACGTGCTGTGGGCCATGTTCGGGGTGCTGCCGGCCGGCCAGGAGCAGCGCCCGCACCGGCACCAATCGGTGGCCCTGGATCTAATCCTTGATGCGCCACCCAGCGGCTGCTACACCCTGCTCGGCACCCGGCTCAACGAGCGCGGCGAGATCATCGACCCGATCCGAGTGGACTGGCAAGCCGGCGGTGCCTTCACCACCCCCCCGGGCATGTGGCACGCGCACTTCAACGAGACTGACCAGCCCGCGCATCTCATCCCCATTCAAGACGCGGGACTGCAAACCTATCTACGCAGTCTCGACATTAAGTTCACCCAGCGCCGGGACCTCGTCGCTGGCTGACATTAGCAGATGAAGGCGCAGGCAGCAGGCGAGACGATCGGTGATCCTGGTCGTCATCGTCCTGCTCCTTGCCGGCGAGAATCCAAGCTGAACTATTCGAGGGGCGCGCCGCCGCAGTTGAACCCGCCCGCCAAGTGATCGATCAACAGGACCCAAGTGCGACCGTGCTACGGGTGCTCCAAATCTCAATCAATGGAGTGCTCTGCCTACCAACCCGATCAACCAATCCCTTGCCCCGATACAACTTCGCGCAGGAATTTGACGCGTTAACGGCCGCGACTCGTCACTGGACGCCGACTCGAACGACATTTACTCGATATACGAAGGGACACAGCAAAAATGACGAGCACCGAATGCACCCGGATGACGCGACGTGAGTACAACGGACTGCACAACGAACTTGCCGCGCTATGCGCGCGGCCCAGTATCGAAGTCCCCGACGACTTGATGGATTATGGTCCCCACCTCATCGCGGACTACCCAGCACGCCGAGTGCGCATCCGTAAAATTCTCGATCTGCTGACCAATGCAGTCGTCGATGATGACGCCGCCCACTGCGGCGTCGCCGAGCCGGGCATGGTTCTTACCATCCGCTACGACGCCTCCGGCGAGACCGAAACCTTCCTGCTCGGCAGGCGTTTTGGTGGGCGCGCCGACATGACGGTCTACTCGACGCTGTCGCCGCTGGGCCACGCGATCGGCGGCGCGCGTCCTGGCGAGCGGCGCATTTACCCAGTGCCCAACGATCGCGGACGGCTGGTGACGCTGCTCGAGGCCGTGCCCTACGGAATGCACGACGAAAAACGACGGGTTGCCAACGCGACGTAACGGGCCGGAGCACATTGCAATGACCTTGGACCCTACGCCGACGGACGGCCCGACGCGACGATGAGACCACACACAACCGCCTCATGGTGAAGGGAACTGACCATGGCAGACAACATCCTGATTGAGCAGTTCGACAAGATCTCCTCGGCCGCCAAAGACGCGAACGACAAAATACGCTCATCGGGGCAGCGGGCCCGCGAGCAGGTCGAAGCGGATGCGACCCGGGCGCGGGACCGCGCATCGGAAGCCGCGGACCATCTCAAAGACAAGGCTCAAACCACCCACGACAAGGCATCCGAGCACTGGCAGGAAATGGCCGACAAGTGGCATGCCCACGTCGCCAAGATCCGCAAGGACATGAAGGAAAAGAAGGCCAAGCACGAAGCCAAAGAAGCAGAGCACTACGCAGACCTGGCCGAAGGTATCGCCTACGAGGCGATCGATTTTGCTGAGGCCGCGATCTACGAAGCCGAATACGCTGTGCTCGATGCGATTTCGGCGCGCGGGCTGCTGACGCAATGACCGTCTAAATTGCACCGCGTCGCATTCCCCGGCCGTGCCCGGCATGGTCTCCGAAGCGCGTTTTGACAGAGGCGCTTGGCAGACGTCCGGGAATGAAACCTGCTCAGCGGTGTGCCGTGCGATTTCGCGAACGAGCTCGCCGAGCCGAGATTGCGCAGCGGGTTTGGGCTGAAGGAGATGACTTTAGTCCTCTTCATGCGGGCAGACACACGAGCTAGCGTTGTCGAATAACAGGTGAACGCAGGGTGTATCGACGGCAACCCTTCGTACAGTGCCGGAATCAATTCGTCATGCGCAAGGAGCCAAGATGGGACCCGTGAGAGAAACACTGCATGTGGCCAGGCGCACGCTTGACGCTGGCGTCGCGGCCG
>CAWAGK010000008.1:0-63692 GCA_963781685.1 uncultured Actinomycetota bacterium | reverse complement strand
TCGCCCGTGCTCGCGAACTCGGATTGATCTGAGGGCCGCATCGTTCTCAAGCCGCATTGGCGGGACAGACACGGCTCAAAACGCCAGAGCTGTATTCCCCACCAACTGAGTTGGGGAGTTAGCGGTGATCCTGTGAATTAGTCTGTACTCCAATATGTTTCGTGTCGGATCTGCTCCGCCGACGGTGCCTCGCGTGGTAGTAGCGCCCAGGCGGGGTACATGCCCAGGCGGGGTACATATTGCCTTGAGCCGCTTAGCTGCCATATTCCGGCGGCCAACGACGCGGCTGTGACTGTGACTGTGACTGTGACGAGAGCTTCTCGAGCGTGGAGCCCGATGGCATCGGTGAAGAGCTCCGGGTGTTGTTGGCGCACCCGATGCGAAATGGGTATCACCAATTGCCAGGCCCCCCGGCATGACCCGACTGGACCCGGTCAGGTGAAGAGAGGTTAGGTCGTGGTGTGCTGGTCGGATGGCTCGCTGGGCTCGATGAGCGTTGTTGCCTCAGGTGCCCCTGGGGTGATCTCGATGCGGCGCGGCTTGGCCCTTGCCGCCACGGGGAGGGTTACGGTCAGCACCCCGTTCTGATAGGTGGCGGCGATGTGGTCGGCGTCGATGTCCTGACCGAGGGACAGGCGACGCAGGTAAGCGCCGGTGAAGCGCTCGGAGCTCAGCCACTGCACGTCGTGTTCGGTGCGTTCGCTGCGTTGTGCCGTCACGGTAAGGATGCCGCCATCAACGCTGACGTCGACCGAATCGGGGTCCACGCCCGGGAGGTCGGCGTGAAGCACGTAGTGATCGCCGGAGCGGTAGAGGTCCATCGGCATGGCCAGTGGGACTCGGGCGGATCCGGGCGATGTACCGAGCAGCTGCGCGGCGAGTCTGTCGATGTCACGGAATGGATCGGGATGAAGCACAGCAACCACCTCCTACATGTCGGTTGCCGCACCGCGCCATCGCGACGGGTGTCGGCTGGCTGCGCTCCTTCCGGTTTAGCACTCCATTTGCGCGAGCACCAGGGGCGTCGACGCTGCGCCCAGGTCCTCGGCGATGAGGACCCTGGTGTCCAGGATCGCCTTCCACATGAAAGGGGCCAGACGCGCCTCGATCTGCTCATCGATGTCGGGCGATATCGGCGTCGATGCTGTCGATCCGGCCGAACATCTGCGCGCACAGGAATCGGTGATGGTCGGCGGCGAGATGCCCGTGAACGCTCGGCCCAACTCGTTTACTGTTGCTCTACCTGCATAGGCGTAGACTTAAAGTACGGATCCACGGCAGACCAAGGTCGGACCGGAAGAAAAGATTCCTCCTCTCGGCTGTGGCGCCCAGCACGAGCGCTAGGCACCCACGCAAAGCAAGGCCCATCAACTGGGCACAGCGCGGTGGGCTTGCGTCAGGTGGGAAACTCTCTCCTGACGCCGAGGCCACATTTCACCGCGCCATCATGCACGCTTGGTAACCAGGTGGTCGGTGCTTCGGACGGCCCTCCTTTTCGTCAGGAGAGCCGTCCGACTCGTGTATGCCGAACTCCCGGGGCCGGTAGCGGTCTGCTCGCCGAAGCAAGCACTCTGCGAGCTAGGTGATCGTGTCCTTGGACACCGCCTACCTTATGAGCGGATCGCCGAAGGCGACCACGAACACGCCGAGCAAGTATTATCCATCATTATTGGTGAAATCCCTTGCTACGAAGAGGATTTGACGGCGCGCCGGGGGAGGAGGCACCGCGCGGCCTTCCGCAAGCCGTTTTCGGGCCGAATCCGGTGTCACAGCCCCAGCCTGCTGACCCGGTATAGCTTCAGCTCACCGCTGATGCCCTTGAGATGTCGCGAACCGACGACCGACCAGTCGAAACCTGCCGCATCGCCGATAGCCTCCCGCGCAGTTTCAGCGACAAGCACAGTGCCGGCACGCGCCACGCCGGTGACACGGCTTGCCACGTTGACGGGGCTGCCGAACCAGTCGCCGGCGCTGCTGACGGCCTCTCCGGACGCAACACCAACCCGAAGTCGGGGCAGGTCCTCCTTGGCGGCGATTGCGACCAGGTCAAGGGCGGCGTTCAACAGCGGAACCGGGTCGGCGCACACCAGCATGACAGCGTCGCCGATCGTCTTGATGAACCGCACCGGATTGACCGCAACGTCGCGAGCAAGGTCGGCGAGCCGGCTGGCGACGTGTTCGAGCTCTTGCGGCGGTAACGCCTCGCCAAGACGGGTGAAGCCGGCGAGGTCAGCGAATGCCACGGCTATCTTCCGAGCGCCGGGAAGTGTCCCGGCGGCGCGTTCGGCGGCGTTGACGGCCTCGGTCTCGAAGGTGTGCCGCAGCTCCAGCAATAGCAGGTCTTGGACCATTGGCCCGACCTGTGGCACCGCCTGGCGCGCAAGAGCTTCCGAAGCCCCGGCTAAGTCGATCTCGCTGGCTCCGGGACGCATCAGGGTTCTGAAAGCCGCCCGACGCATCATCGCCGCGGCATGCTGCAGCCCCTCCATGAGCACCCGCATGACGGCGACCGTCTCGTCAGGGTCGACACCCATATCGAGAAATATCTTGGCGTGCGCGACGGCCTCGCCGTCCACTCGGGGCAGGACCGCCGCGTCGGGATCCTCGATCCTCGGCAGGCCGACCGCCCCTTGCAGGCGCTGCAGCAGCGGCAGGTCGAGCCCGGTCTCCTCGCAGATTTCTCGCGCCGACAGGTAAACCCCGTCCTCGCCCATTACCCGATTCGCCGGCAGCAGCAGCGGAGCGACCGAGGCGCGAATCTGGTCGATGCTGAAGCCGCGGTCGAGGAGCCACGCGATCAGCTCGGCACGCTCGGTGCGCGCCTCGCCCTCGAGCCCGTCGAGCAGCCCCAACGCCTCGAGGTCGATGTCTGCTGCCACTGAGCCAACGTACAACCGACCGTCGGTCCTGTGCTGTCCGGCCGGGCAGCGGCACATGCGTTTCGGTCTTCGATGGTATTGGCGCCAGAGGCCATCGGGAGGCGAAATGCCGCCGCCATCGAACCGGACCGGATTCAGACCAGATGCCGCGACGACGGCGCACGGGCCCAGGTTTTCGCGACAACCGAACAGGTCTCGAGGACTGCGGGATTGGTCGGCCCGGCGAGCGATTCTTATCGGCACTCTAAGTCGGGCGTATCACGTTGTGCTACAGCGTAATAACGGTCACCTGGAGGCGAGCTGATGGGCGCTCATCTTCATGTCCGACACCGGTTCCGTTGCCTATGGCCGGTGACCGGCGCAGAATGGAGCCGATCGTGACCGAGATCCCTCGTGAAACTCGCGTCCTGGACGCGGTCGTCTCGCTGGTGGACAGTCTGCTCGACGACTTCGACGTTGTTGACCTGCTCACCGAGCTCACCGAGCAGTGCGCACAGCTGCTGGATGTCGCGGCGGCGGGATTGCTGCTCGCCAACCCGCTGCGCGATCACCTGCATCTGATGGCTGCCACCTCGGAGAAGATCCACGATCTGGAGTTGTTTCAGCTGCAGGCCGACCAGGGGCCGTGCCTGGACTGTTACGCCACCGGGCAGCCGATCTCGGTGTCCGAGGTGCAGGCCGAGGCGGCGCGGTGGCCGCGGTTCGTGGCGGCCGCCACCGAGGCGGGCTTCGCCTCGGTGCATGCGGTGCCGATGCGCGCGGCCGGCACTGTGCTGGGCGCCCTGGGCTTGTTCGGCACCGGGGTCGGGGAGCTCAACGACGCCGATCTGTTGGTGGCCCAGACGCTGGCACATATTGCCTGCGTGGCGATCCTGCAGGTACACCCCGCCACCCCGGCGACCATGCTCCCGCACCTCCGCACCGCGTTGACCAGCCGGATCGTGGTCGATCAGGCCAAGGGGTTCCTCTCCCAGCGCCTGGATGTGTCCGTGGACGACGCATTCAAGCTGCTGCGCCGCTACATGCGAACCCACGGCGATCATCTGACCGAGGTATCCCGTCGCCTGATCACCGATCCCGACGGCCGCCAGACGATCCTGGCGGCGATGAGGCAGATGCTGGCGGCGGCTCCATCGTGACGTGCGGCGGTCAGGATTGGCGGTGATGCACCTGGGCGCGGCGCACGGCCTCCTCGACCAGGCGTTGCGCGATCACGGCGAGTTCGACGTTTCGGATTGACTGATCCGCCGCCACCGGGTCCTGCGCACTGCCACGCCGAAGTAGAGTGTGGCAGCGCCTGGTGGCCGAGCACGGTGCGCAGATGTCGGAATCGACGATTACCCGCTATGTGAAACGCCGCCGGGTCGAGTTAGGTCTGGTCGAGGTGGAAGTTTCAGTGCCGCAGGCCCGTGTTCAGCTATACCGACTACAGGAGTGATCACTGTGCACATCAACCCGATATCCCGGTCGCGGGTCAGGCGAATGGCCTGGTCATTAGTCCGGCACCCCACGAAGAGCCGCGATTTCCCGGCCAAGCATGAACGCCTGGTCACCGCGGACGAGTTGCTGCAGCTTGAGGTGTAGCGCACCGAGCGGGCCCGGGGCGATCGAACTGATTTCAGGATGGAGCGAGTGTGGTCATCTGAGTTGGCCCCGGCTGGGTGTGCTGAAGCACTCGCGGTTGTGAGCTTCACGCGGCGCCTCCTTTTCGTCGATGGCGTCAACGACCAGCAGCAGGATCCTCGTACGGGTCCGGGAGTGCCTTGTCGACTCTGCTACCGGTCCGGTGTTAGATCCGCTCCGTTGCTAAGGGGACCACCAATAGGATCGTTTGAACCCAGCTATGCACGCCTGAATGCCCAGCTCGGGGTATCGGAACTGTGACAGGCGGCCCAATCCCTCCGTGGGGGTGGCGGCGATCCGACCCTGGACCGCGTCGACGGCGCGCCGCCGGGCGCGTGGCGGCGTTGGTGGTCGGCGCGCTGCCCGCGCTTGCCTTTCCCGCGCCGTCCTGGTGGTGGCTGGCCTGGGTCGGTGTGGTGCCGCTGCTGCTGGTGGTGCGCGCCGCGCCCACCGCGCGAGAGGGTGGCGTGCGGGCGTGGTGCGGTCTCGCCGGATATGTGCTGACCACGCAGTACTGGCTGCTGCCCAGCGCCGGTCCGCTGCTTATGGTGATGGCCGCCTTACTCGGCGCGTTCTGGCTGCCGTGGGGATGGGCCGCGCACCGGCTGCTGTCCGGCCCGGTCACAACGCGCCGGACACTTGCCGCGGTGATCGTGTTGCCCAGCGCGTGGGTGATGGCCGAGGCGATTCGGTCCTGGCAGAGTCTGGGCGGCCCTTGGGCTTTGCTGGGCGCGGCGGAGTGGAACCGGCCCGCCACGCTGGCCTCGGCCTCACTCGGCGGGGTTTGGCTGACAACTTTTCTGCTCGTCGCGGCGAACACCGCGATTGCCGGGGTGATGCTGCGCCGCGGTGTGTCCGGTCGGGTCATCGCACTGGCGGTAGCCCTGGTGTGTGCGGGACTCGGCCCGGCCTGGTTCGTGCTGGGACCGGAACCCCCGGTCGGTTCGACGGTGCGGGTGGCGCTGGTGCAGCCCGGCGACATCGCAGACTCCGCGGCCCGTGAGGCCGCCGCCGAAGCGCTCACCGCGACTCTGACAGGACAGCGGCCCGACCTGGTTGTGTGGGGAGAGAGCAGCGTCGGCGTCGATCTCACCAGCCATCCGGACGCCCTGACGGACCTCGCGCAGCTGTCCCGGCGGGTCGGCGCGGACCTGCTCGTCAACGTCGACGCACCCGCCCCGACCGGGGGAATCGACAAGTCGTCCGTCCTCATCGGCCCGAACGGAACACTCGGCGCCTACCACAAAGTCCGGCTGGTGCCGTTCGGAGAATATGTACCAGTGCGCCCGCTACTGGGCTGGATCACCCGCTACACCAACGCCGCCGCCCAGGACCGGCGGCGCGGGAGCGGACCGGTGGTGCTGCACGCGGGTCCGCTCGCCATCGGGCCGCTGATCAGCTTCGAGGCGACCTTCTCCGACCTGCCCCGCCATGAGGCGCAACTCGGCGCTCAGCTGCTCGTGTATCAGAGTTCCACCTCCACATACCAGGGAAGTTGGGCTCAACCGCAATTGGCCAGCCAGGTCGCCGTACACGCCGTCGAGGTGGGCCGCCCGGCGGTGCACGCCGGGTTGTCGGGCGACAGCGCGGCCTTCGACGCCCGGGGCCGGCAACTGGCCTGGTGCCCGTCCGGCTATCGTGGCGCGACCGTGGTGAGTGTTCCGCTCGGATCGGTCAACACCGTGTACCAACGGCTTGGGGACTGGGTCGTGGCGCTGGCGTTCGCGATCCTCGCCAGCGCCGGCGTCCTGGCTACGCTGCGGTCCTCGACACAGACTGCTTCGGGCGGCATGGTCACAAAGGCGCTGCAAACCAAGCCCACGAGCTCCCACGAAAAGAGGTAGTCATCATCCGGCGGCGCGCGAGTGACACCATCTGGGGTCGGTGAAAGGCGGCCCTCGGCGGGGAAGCGTGCTTGCGCGATTGTTCACTATGTCCTGCGACGAACACGGCGAGGTCGCCGCGGCTTGAGTGGCTGCCCGAACGGATTCGACCTCCCCGACGACGAGATGATGACCGTGTTCGCCGACTTGAGCTACCTCAGCGCCGTACTGTCCAGCCGAACGCCCTGATCCGCTAGCTAAAGGAGAGATGCATGGCCGCTGACCGCACACTGTTGGACATCGACCGGATGCCGCGTGGCAGGTGTCGAGCGCCTGAAGGCCAGGCGAGGCTTGCAAACCGAAACCGTTGTCTTCAGTCGCGCGACCAGGTAATTGCCCGTGCCGTTTTCGAACTTCACTCGAAGGATTGCGCATGACCGATCCGAACACCACGTTGCCTCCCGCGGTGCGCAGGGCGCTGGAGCTGCTCGCCGATCCACCGGCCAAACCAGACGTCAGCAACCGCTATCTCGAACTGCTGGGCGCCGGGTTGCCAACAGGGACCCCTCGGGTGGAGGCGGTGTTCGCCTCGCCGGTCGGGTCAATGGTCTACGACAACATGCAAGCGTTGATACGCAGGCTGTTCAGCGCCATGCAACAACCCACGGAATGGTTGAACATCCCGCCCGGCGGGATCGCGCTGGATGTCGGCTGCGGCCCCGGTGCCGTGACGGCGTCGCTGGCGCGCGCCGCGGGCCCGGACGGGCTGGCCCTGGGCCTCGACCTCTCGCAGGCGATGCTGGCCCGCGCGGTGCGCGCCGAAGCGGGACCACAGATCGCCTTCCTGCGCGCGGATGCGCAACAGCTGCCGCTGCGCGACGAGACGGTCGACGCGGTGGTCTCGATCGCCGTGCTGCAGCTGGTGCCGGATCCAGCAGCGGCGCTGGCGGAGATGGCGCGGGTGCTGCGCGCGGGCGGACGGCTGGCCGTGATGGTTCCCACCGCCGGGTGGGCCGCCCGGTTTTGGCGGATGCTGCCCAACATCGGGGCCCATCTGTTCGGTGAAGACGAAATCGGCGACATCCTCGAAGACCACGGGTTAACCAGCGTGCGTACCAACAACTTCGGCACTCTCCAGTGGGTGCGGGGCAAACGCGGGTAACGCAAACGCATCTGCCGATGTCGCTAGAACGTTTTGTCGGTGCGGCTCATGGTGCGCCGCCGAAGTTGAGGCTTACCTGCTCATCCCCGACACCCTCGAGTGCCTCGCCGTTTTGGCCGGCCAGGACGGCAGTCACCGCGAAGCCGCCCGCCTCTTTGGCGCAGCACAAGCTATCCGGCAGCGCATCGGCGCCGCGCGGTTCAAGATCTATGACGCCGGTCACGAAGCCTCGCTGGCGGCACTCCGAGATGCCGTCGGCGCGAAGGACTTTGAATGCTCGTGGGTCGAGGGCGCGGCCCTGTCCACCGAGGAGGCGATCGCCTATACGCAGCGCGGCCGCGGCCAACGCAAACGACCCGCCAGCGGCTGGGCATCGCTGACCCCGACCGAGCGCGACGTCGTCCGACTCGTCAGCGAAGGGCTGGCCAACAATGACATCGCCACAAGGCTTTTCGTCTCGCCGCGCACCGTGCAAACCCACCTCACCCACGTCTACACCAAACTCGGCCTGAGCTCCCGCATGCAACTCGCCCAGGAAGCAGCTCGCCACGCCTGAACCGCCTTCAACAAACTACGACGGCTCCGACGGCCAGGGCGCGGCCAGCTGGGCGAAATCTGGCGCGCGCTCATGGGCGCCCCGAATACACCAGTTTGTTGTCAGTCGCTAAACATCACGCCCGGCCGACGAGCTGAGATTCAGCGTGTCAACGTCGTCGGCGATGCAACAGCCAGCCGGTCGCCACGCCCAGCAGAAAGATCACGGTCAGCACTAACCAGGTCGCCGCCTCGACGCTGACCCACAGTAAATGAATCTCATGGCGAACGGTGTTTTGCACGATGAAGACCACTGTCAGCACGACAAGGACGATGGCCAACCAGTGCCGTGCCGCGAACCGGCGGGCGTGGCCGCCCGAGGGCTTGGTGTCAGGGACCCCGCTGGACATGACGTGCACGATAGTCCGGCGGCGCGTCTTCACCGGAACATTCCGGTATCAGTTCGCTTTCGCCCTATCGGACGCGCGCCGGCCCGTCGAGCAGGCTGCACCCATCGGCCAGCGCCGGCCCGTACGTGACGGCGCCGCACTCACAGCACCATGTCAGATGCCGCCCGCACGAGCAGGCGATGCTGCCGACCAGCATCCGGCCCGGCCGCAGCGGGTGGCCGCGCGTTATCTAGCCTCAGAGGGCTTCGAAGTGGCCGTTTGTCGTGAAGACTGTCAGCCATTGTCAGCAACCGGCGGTCGAGCCTGCCGTCGGTAGTCACTGTGGTCGCCGAAGGTGGACGAGAAACGCGGAAGCCGGGCAATTGGGGCGAATCCGAAGGTGGTGCAGCGGATGCTCGGGCACGCCAGCGCGGCCATGACGCTTGACGTATACGCCGATCTGTTCGAGTCCGATCTGGAATCAGTAGCCGAGAATGTGGCCAAAATGTGGCCACCGGTGGGCAAACCACACACGCGTTCGACGCCGGAAAGCGCCTCCTAGCAGCACATATGCGATGGCGCCGGACCACGATGTCGCTTTTCCGCCAGTAATGTCAGTGGTCGAGTGTAATTGTCGAACTGTGCATGAAGACTTCGACCGCTGCTACCGGGCGGTGCAATCCAAGGATGCTCGGTTCGACGGCTGGTTCGTCACCGCGGTGCTGACGACCGGAATATATTGCCGCCCCAGCTGTCCTGTCCGGCCGCCGTTCGCCCGCAATGTCCGGTTTTATCCCACGGCGGCCGCCGCACAGCGCGCCGGTTTTCGCGCGTGCAAGCGCTGTCGCCCCGACGCGTCGCCGGGTTCGCCCGAGTGGAACATCCGCGGCGACCTCGTCGCCCGGGCCATGCGGCTGATCGCCGACGGCACCGTGGACCGCGAAGGTGTCACCGGTCTTGCCGCCCGCCTCGGCTACACCACCCGTCAGCTTGAGCGGCTACTGCAGGCCGAGACCGGTGCCGGCCCGCTTGCCCTGGCCCGCGCGCAGCGGACGCAAACCGCGCGGGTGCTGATCGAGACAACCGATCTGCCTTTCGGCGAAGTCGCTTTTGCCGCAGGCTTTTCCAGCATCCGCCAGTTCAACGACACGCTGCGCTTGGTGTGCGACAGCACTCCGACGCAGTTGCGCAAACGCGCGGCCGCACGGTTCGGGCGCGACGCCACGTCACCGGGGACGGTCTCGCTGCGCCTGCCGGTACGGGCGCCGTTCGCCTACGAGGGCGTCTTCGGTCATCTGGCCGCCGGCGTGGTGTCCGGATGCGAAGAAGTGCGCGATGGCACCTATCGGCGCACCCTGCGGCTGTCGTCCGGAAACGGCATTGTCAGCCTGACACCGGCGCCCGATCACGTTCGCTGCCTGCTGGTCCTGGACGACTTTCGCGACCTGACCACCGCGATCTCGCGTTGCAGGCGGCTACTCGACCTCGACGCCGATCCCGAGGCGGTGATCGAGGTGTTGCAATCCGATCCGGCGCTGGCCCCTGTGGTCGCCAAGGCGCCGGGGCAGCGGATACCCCGGACCGTCGACGAAGCCGAACTCGCGCTGCGAGCGGTGCTGGGTCAACAGGTATCGACTAAGGCCGCGCGGACGCACGCGAGCAGGCTGGTTCTCGCCTATGGGCAGCCGGTCCACGACGCCGACGGCGCACTGACGCACACCTTTCCGTCCGTCGAGCAGCTCGCCGACATCGATCCGGCCCATCTTGCTGTCCCGGCGGCACGCCGGCGAAGCCTGACCGCGCTGATCGCCGGGCTGGCCGACGGCCGTGTGGCCCTGGACACCGGCTGCGACTGGGACGCGGCCCGTCAGCAGTTGCTGGCACTGCCCGGCATCGGACCGTGGACCGCAGAGGTGATCGCCATGCGCGGCCTGGGAGATCCCGATGCATTCCCCGTCAGCGACCTCGGATTGCGCTTGGCTGCACAACAATTGGGCTTGCCCACCGCTCAGCGGGCATTGGATGCACGAAGCAGCCCGTGGCGCCCGTGGCGTTCCTATGCCACGCAGCATCTCTGGACGACGCTGGAGCATCCGGTGAACCACTGGCCATCCAAGGAGATCGCATGATCCACTACCGCACAATTGACAGCCCGATCGGTCCGTTGGCACTGGCCGGGCGCGGCCGGGTGCTGACGAACCTGCGCATGTTGAACCAAACTTACGAACCGAACCGTGCCGATTGGGTGCGCGACGACCGGTCCTTTCCCGATGCGGTCGACCAGCTCGACGCGTACTTCGCCGGCAAGCGCACCGATTTCGACCTCGAGCTCAACATGGTGGGTAGCGAGTTTCAGCGGCGGGTTTGGCAGGCGCTGCTGACCATTCCGTACGGGGAAACCCGATCGTACGGACAGATCGCAGAACAGATCGGCGCATCCGGCGCCGCTCGCGCCGTCGGGTTGGCAAATGGACACAATCCGATCGCCATCATCGTCCCGTGCCACCGAGTAATCGGTGCGAACGGAAGCCTTACCGGGTACGGCGGCGGACTCGATCGGAAACGGTCACTGCTCGAAATGGAAAAGACTGTGCATTCGGGGAATTTGACGCTTTTCGACTAGGGTCTTTAGATGCAAAAAAGGGCACCGTTGTGGGTGCCCTTTTTTGGGTGTGTGTTCGGCGGTGTCCTACTTTTCCACCCGGGTTGGGTAGTATCATCGGCGCTGGCAGGCTTAGCTTCCGGGTTCGGGATGGGTCCGGGCGTTTCCCTGTCGCTGTGGCCGCCGTAACTTTATTTAATTTATTCGGTGTTGAGGTGTGTTTTGGTGGTGGGGGTGGTGATTGGTTGGATGGTGTGGTTGCGGTGTGTGTGTAAGTTTTCGGCCGGTTAGTGCCAGTTCCCTGAGCCCGTTGCCGGGTGTGTAGGTCTGGTCTATTGATCCCGTGGTCTGCGGGGGGCCTTATCCCACTTAATGGGTGAGAAGCCTGGTCTTGGAGGGGGTTTCCCGCTTAGATGCTTTCAGCGGTTATCCTGTCCGAACGTGGCTATCCAGCGGTGCCCCTGGTGGGACAACTGGTGGACCAGAGGTTCGTCCGTCCCGGTCCTCTCGTACTAGGGACAGGTTTCCTCAAGCTTCTGACGCGCGCGGCGGATAGAGACCGAACTGTCTCACGACGTTCTAAACCCAGCTCGCGTGCCGCTTTAATGGGCGAACAGCCCAACCCTTGGGACCTGCTCCAGCCCCAGGATGCGACGAGCCGACATCGAGGTGCCAAACCATCCCGTCGATATGGACTCTTGGGGAAGATCAGCCTGTTATCCCCGGGGTACCTTTTATCCGTTGAGCGACACCCCTTCCACTCGGGGGTGCCGGATCACTAGTCCCGACTTTCGTCCCTGCTTGACGTGTAGGTCTTGCAGTCAAGCTCCCTTGTGCACTTGCACTCGCCACCTGATTGCCGTCCAGGTTGAGGGAACCTTTGGGCGCCTCCGTTACATTTTGGGAGGCAACCGCCCCAGTTAAACTACCCGCCAGGCACTGTTCCTGAACCGGATAGACGGTTCGAGGTTAGAGGTCCAATACGATCAGAGTGGTATTTCAACAACGACTCCGCAATTACTGGCGTAATTGTTTCACAGTCTCCCACCTATCCTACACAAACCGTACCGAACATCAATACCAAGTTGTAGTGAAGGTCCCGGGGTCTTTTCGTCCTGCCGCGCGTAACGAGCATCTTTACTCGTAGTGCAATTTCGCCGAGTCTATGGTTGAGACAGTTGAGAAGTCGTTACGCCATTCGTGCAGGTCGGAACTTACCCGACAAGGAATTTCGCTACCTTAGGATGGTTATAGTTACCACCGCCGTTTACTGGGGCTTAAATTCTCCGCTTCACCCAAAAAGGGTTAACGGGTCCTCTTAACCTTCCAGCACCGGGCAGGCGTCAGTCCGTATACCTCGTCTTGCGACTTCGCACGGACCTGTGTTTTTAGTAAACAGTCGCTTCTCACTGGTTTCTGCGACCCCCTCCCGCTACCCCGGGCAAGCCGGTTGACGGTGTGGGGGCCCCCCTTCTCCCGAAGTTACGGGGGCATTTTGCCGAGTTCCTTAACCATAGTTCTCTCGTACGCCTGGGTATTCTCTACCTGACCACCTGTGTCGGTTTGGGGTACGGGCCGTGTGTGTGCTCGCTAGAGGCTTTTCTCGGCAGCATAGGATCACCGAATTCACCTCATCCGGCTATGCATCACCTCTGGGACATCTGAGACCCGGATTTACCTAGATCTCGCCCTACCGGCTTGCCCCAGTATTACCACTGACTGGTACGGCTACCTTCCTGCGTCACCCCATCGCTTGACTACTACCAACGAAGATCCCACGCAGCCCCAGAACTCCACCCCCCCGAAGGGGAATGGTCGATCCGGTTTTGGGCGGTTAGTACCGCTGATTCGTCACGGGCGCGCACACACGGGTACGGGAATATCAACCCGTTGTCCATCGACTACGCCTGTCGGCCTCGCCTTAGGTCCCGACTCACCCTGGGCGGACTGGCCTGGCCCAGGAACCCTTGGTCTTTCGGCGGGCAAGGTTCTCACTTGCCTTATCGCTACTCATGCCTGCATTCTCACTCCCCACACCTCCACCACACCATCACTAGGTGGCTTCGCTGGTGAGGGGACGCTCCCCTACCCAACACTTGACGTGTTGCCGCGGCTTCGGCGGTGTGCTTGAGCCCCGCTACATTATCGGCGCACAATCACTTGACCAGTGAGCTATTACGCACTCTTTCAAGGGTGGCTGCTTCTAAGCCAACCTCCTGGTTGTCTATGCGACTGCACATCCTTTCCCACTTAGCACACGCTTAGGGGCCTTAGCCGGCGATCTGGGCTGTTTCCCTTTCGACGCACGGAGCTTATCCCCCGCCGTCTCACTGCCACGCTCTGTCTTACCGGCATTCGGAGTTTGGCTGACGTCAGTAACCTAGTAGGGCCCATCGGCCATCCAGTAGCTCTACCTCCAGCAAGAAACACGCAACGCTGCACCTAAATGCATTTCGGGGAGAACCAGCTATCACGGAGTTTGATTGGCCTTTCACCCCTACCCACAACTCATCCCCTCAGTCTTCAACCTAAGTGGGTTCGGGCCTCCACGCGGTCTTACCCGCGCTTCACCCTGGCCATGGGTAGATCACTCCGCTTCGGGTCCAGAACACGCCACTAGCAACGCCCTATTCAGACTCGCTTTCGCTGCGGCTACCCCACCCGGGTTAACCTCGCGACATGTCCCTGACTCGCAGGCTCATTCTTCAAAAGGCACGCCATCACCAAACAATGTCGGCTCTGACGGCTTGTAGGCACACGGTTTCAGGTACTCTTTCACTCCCCTCCCGGGGTACTTTTCACCATTCCCTCACGGTACTAATCCGCTATCGGTCATCGAGAAGTATTCAGGCTTACCGGGTGGTCCCGGCAGATTCACAGCAGATTCCACGGGCCCGCTGCTACTCGGGAAACAACACAAACAGGCATGCGGCTTTCACCTACCGGGCTCTCACCGTCTACGGCAGACCATCCCAGGCCACTTCGACTAACCACACACTACTGCCCACCAGTCGGATAGAACTGGACCGCGTCATTCCCACAACCCCGCACACACAACCCCTACCCGGTATCACATGCGTGCGGTTTAGCCATCCTCCGCGTTCGCTCGCCACTACTAACGGAATCACTACTTTGTTTTCTTCTCCTACGGGTACTGAGATGTTTCACTTCCCCGCGTTCCCCCCAGACGGCTATACATTCACCGCCTGGTGACACGACATCACTCGTGCCGGGTTACCCCATTCGGACATCCTCGGATCCACGCTCGGTTGACAGCTCCCCGAGGCATATCGCAGCCTCCCACGTCCTTCATCGGCTCTCGATGCCAAGGCATCCACCATGCGCCCTTTAACACTTACAAACACAAAAACCAAAGTTTTTATCAAAAATTGCACAAACAAACACACCACCCCACCGGGGCAGCGCATTCATCTGATGCTCGCAACCACTATCCAATTACCAAACACCACACCCCACCACCAAGATGGAGCGACAACACCAACCATGTCACTGGCCCGGTGTTGTCTCAGGACCCAATAGTGTGCCGGCGATTCCGCTGTCGTAAAAACACGACGATTTGCTGTCGCGCACCCAGCCGCCACCCACTACGGGCGAACGACTCCTCACGGCCCACACCCCCACCAATGGAGGGTGTCTTTCGTGGTGCTCCTTAGAAAGGAGGTGATCCAGCCGCACCTTCCGGTACGGCTACCTTGTTACGACTTCGTCCCAATCGCCGATCCCACCTTCGACAGCTCCCCCCACAAGGGTTAGGCCACTGGCTTCGGGTGTTACCGACTTTCATGACGTGACGGGCGGTGTGTACAAGGCCCGGGAACGTATTCACCGCAGCGTTGCTGATCTGCGATTACTAGCGACTCCGACTTCACGGGGTCGAGTTGCAGACCCCGATCCGAACTGAGACCGGCTTTAAAGGATTCGCTTCACCTCACGGCATCGCAGCCCTTTGTACCGGCCATTGTAGCATGTGTGAAGCCCTGGACATAAGGGGCATGATGACTTGACGTCATCCCCACCTTCCTCCGAGTTGACCCCGGCAGTCTCTCACGAGTCCCCGGCATTACCCGCTGGCAACATGAGACAAGGGTTGCGCTCGTTGCGGGACTTAACCCAACATCTCACGACACGAGCTGACGACAGCCATGCACCACCTGCACACAGACCACAAGGGAACCGATATCTCTACCGGCGTCCTGTGCATGTCAAACCCAGGTAAGGTTCTTCGCGTTGCATCGAATTAATCCACATGCTCCGCCGCTTGTGCGGGCCCCCGTCAATTCCTTTGAGTTTTAGCCTTGCGGCCGTACTCCCCAGGCGGGGTACTTAATGCGTTAGCTACGGCACGGATCCCAAGGAAGGAAACCCACACCTAGTACCCACCGTTTACGGCGTGGACTACCAGGGTATCTAATCCTGTTCGCTCCCCACGCTTTCGCTCCTCAGCGTCAGTTACTGCCCAGAGACCCGCCTTCGCCACCGGTGTTCCTCCTGATATCTGCGCATTCCACCGCTACACCAGGAATTCCAGTCTCCCCTGCAGTACTCCAGTCTGCCCGTATCGCCCGCACGCCCCCAGTTAAGCCAGGGAATTTCACGAACAACGCGACAAACCACCTACGAGCTCTTTACGCCCAGTAATTCCGGACAACGCTCGCACCCTACGTATTACCGCGGCTGCTGGCACGTAGTTGGCCGGTGCTTCTTCTCCACCTACCGTCAACCCGGCAAAACCAGGCCTTCGTCGATGGTGAAAGAGGTTTACAACCCGAAGGCCGTCATCCCCCACGCGGCGTCGCTGCATCAGGCTTGCGCCCATTGTGCAATATTCCCCACTGCTGCCTCCCGTAGGAGTCTGGGCCGTATCTCAGTCCCAGTGTGGCCGGACACCCTCTCAGGCCGGCTACCCGTCGTCGCCTTGGTAGGCCATCACCCCACCAACAAGCTGATAGGCCGCGGGCCCATCCCACACCGTTAAAAACTTTCCACCACAACCCATGCAGGCCATGGTCCTATCCGGTATTAGACCCAGTTTCCCAAGCTTATCCCGAAGTGCAGGGCAGATCACCCACGTGTTACTCACCCGTTCGCCACTCGAGCACCCCCGAAGGGGCCTTTCCGTTCGACTTGCATGTGTTAAGCACGCCGCCAGCGTTCGTCCTGAGCCAGGATCAAACTCTCCAAACAAAAACCCCCCACCACAACGGCAGGGCAGCATCCAATCAGAGAAAATCTGACCTAACAAAAAACACCAAAAAACTGGCATCAACAAAAAACAACCACACCCATGACACGAGGCGCCACAAGCGCAGCCAAAAAAACAACAACAAAAACAAAACCACCAAACACACTATTGAGTTCTCAAACAACACCCATTAACAGGCAACCCTGCCACTATACTCCGTGGCACAGGCATGGTCAACTCGCGGCCGCTCCGCGTAGGACCGGCGAGACTCGTTATGTCTCAACTACTCTACGCGCTCGATCTCCGCTCCGAGACTGGCCAGATTTTCCACGAACAGCGGATAGCCGCGGTCGATGTGAAAGACATCGTGCACCTCGGTGTCACCGTCGGCGACCAATCCGGCCAGCACCAGACCGGCGCCGGCCCGGATGTCCGATGACCACACGGGTGCACTCGATAATTGTGGGAGGCCTCGCACGACGGCATGGTGCCCGTCGGTGCGGGCGTCGGCACCAAGGCGGATCATCTCCTCGACAAAACGGAAGCGTGCCTCGAACACGTTCTCGGTGATCATCGATGTGCCATCGGCGATCGACGCCAGGCCAATCGCCATCGGCTGCAGATCCGTCGGGAACCCCGGGAACGGCAACGTCGCGACATTGACGGCCTTCGGGCGCTCGTACTGGGTCACCCGAAAACTGTCGTCGGTCTGGGTGACGGTGGCGCCCGCGTCGTGCAGCTTGTGCAGTACAACCTGAAGATGCGCCGGATCAACCCCGGTAACCGTGATGTCACCGCGCGTCATCGCCGCGGCGATGCCCCAGGTGGCGGCCACGATCCGGTCGCCGATCACTCGATGCTCGGTTGGGTACAGCCGGGGTACACCCGTGATGGTCATCGTCGGCGAACCGGCGCCTTCGACCTGCGCACCCATCTGGTTCAACATCGTGCACAGGTCCACCACGTCGGGTTCGCGCGCCGCGTTGTGAATTGTCGTGACGCCCTCCGCCAACACCGCAGCCATCAAGATGTTTTCGGTGGCCCCCACTGACGGGAACTCCAACTGAATCTCCGCGCCCCGCAAGGTATCTGCATGAGCAACGACACAGCCGTGCTCGATATTGCAGACGGCTCCCAACTGCCGCAGACCGGCCTGGTGCATGTCCAGCGGCCGTGACCCGATGGCGTCGCCGCCCGGCAGAGCGACTTTGGCCCGCTTGCACCGCCCGACGAGCGGGCCCAGCACGCAGACCGACGCCCGGAACTGACGGACCGCGGCGAAGTCGGCATCGTACTTCGGCTCGTCCGGGGAGGTGATGCGCACGGTTGCCCCGGCCAACTCGACGGTGGCGCCCAGGCCCCTCAACACCTCCGCCATCAGCGGGACATCGAGGATGTCGGGGCAGTTGGTGATCGTGCTGGTGCCTTCGGCGAGAAGGGCCGCAGCCATCAACTTGAGAACGCTGTTCTTTGCGCCACCAACAGCGACTCCGCCGGACAACCGACTGCCCCCGGTTACCACGAAACGCTCCGCCACCCGCGTTAGTTTAGTGAAGCGGTATCGCCCTGTCAGTCGGCACGGCGGTCAGAGCGGTACGGTTTTCAGTCATGGCAGTACACCTGACCCGCATCTATACGCGGACCGGCGACGACGGAACCACGGGGTTGAGCGATTTCTCGCGGGTCTCCAAGAACGACCCGCGGCTGGTGGCATATGCCGACTGCGACGAAGCCAACTCGGCGATCGGCGTCGCGCTCGCGCTGGGAAACCCGAAGCAAGAACTCACGGACGTTTTGCGACAGATCCAGAACGACCTGTTCGACGCCGGCGCAGATCTGTCAACCCCAGTCGTGGAGAATCCGAAATATCCTCCGTTGCGCATCACACAGCCATACATCGACCGACTCGAGAAGTGGTGTGACGAGTTCAACGAAGGCCTGCCGGCACTCAACTCCTTTGTGCTCCCTGGCGGTTCGCCACTTTCGGCGCTGCTGCATGTCGCCCGCACGGCAGTGCGCCGCGCCGAGCGTTCGGCGTGGTCCGCGATCGAACTCCACCCGTCAGATGTCAGCCCGCTACCCGCGAAGTACCTGAATCGATTGTCCGACTTGCTGTTTATCTTGTGTCGGCTGGCCAACCCGGACGGCGACGTGCTGTGGCAGCCGGGCGGCGGGCGGTCTGAGAAGTAACCCCGTAGATCAGGTGCTACGGCGTCGCGCGCGTGGCGAGGGACGCGATTCCAACCACGACTGGAAAGCGGTGAATGCGCCTCGGTCCAGCGCGATTTCATAGCCCGCCCTGCGGTCCTGCGTTGTGTCGCGCAGTTCCAACACAATGATCTCTTCGGTCATGATGTCGAACTCGTCACCGCGTGGTGAACGCCGCGAAATGATCTCCACACCACGCCGGTTGAGCTGACGGTCCGGCCACAAGCGAACACTGGACAGCCGGTAGAAGGCGGCATCAGCACCCCGGTAGCGAATGACGCCGTGGCGCCATCCATGCCCCCCGACTGCCGGGATATCCCGCATGATCGCCGCGGTCCCGCCCTGGCGCAGCTTCCACAAGCGATAACTCAAGGCGACGACGGCAATTCCCAACACCGCGACGAGCACGATCATGGTCATCATGAGCGTGCTCATCGCCGCGGCCCGCTAGTCGAGCGCGCCGACAGCGCGCAGTCTGGCCCGCCCTCTGGCGGCGATGCGGGGATCGTCTGACTCCGAATCCTCTTTCGCCGCAGCCTCGTCGATCTCCGATTCGAATTCCGCGGATTCGGCGAGGATGCTGACCCCCTCGTCGGTCACCGACATAAATCCGCCGTCCACCGCGATGCGCAGGTCGTTCTCGCCTTCACGTTCGACGCGCACCATGGCATCATCGACCAGCTGCGCCACCAGCGGGATATGCCTTGGCAGGATACCGATCTCGCCAACGGTGGTACGGGTGAAGATGAACGTCGCCTGGCCCGACCAGATCTTGCGGTCGACGGCAACGATCTCCACATTCAGGTCCGCCATGTCAAGCCACCTTTCGCCGCTGGCAAGAACGCATCACAGCTTGGCGCCGAAGCTTTCAGCCTTCTTGGCCAGGTCGTCGAGGCCGCCGATCAGGAAGAATGCCTGCTCCGGCACATGGTCGAAATCGCCTTTTGCGAGCTTGTCGAACGCCTCGATGGTTTCCTTCACCGGCACGGTGGAACCGGGCTGACCGGTGAACTGTTCGGCGGCCATCATGTTCTGCGAGAGGAACCGCTCGATGCGTCGCGCTCGGTTGACCTGTTGCTTGTCCTCTTCGGACAGCTCGTCCATACCAAGAATCGCGATGATGTCTTGCAGGTCCTTGTAGCGCTGCAGAATCCGGATGACTTCCTGCGCCACCCGGTAGTGCTCGTCGCCGACCACTGCGGGGTCCAAAATGGTGGAGCTGGACGCCAATGGGTCCACGGCGGGGAAGATGCCCTTGGAGAACACATTTCGGGACAGCTCGGTGGTCGCGTCAAGGTGTGCGAACGTCGTCGCCGGCGCCGGGTCAGTGTAGTCGTCCGCGGGCACGTACACGGCTTGCATCGAGGTGATGGACTTACCACGTGTCGAGGTGATCCGCTCTTGGAGCTCACCCATTTCGTCGGCCAGGGTGGGCTGATACCCCACCGCCGAGGGCATCCGACCGAGCAGCGTGGAGACCTCGGATCCGGCCTGGGTGAACCGGAAGATGTTGTCGATGAACAACAGCACGTCCTGGCCCTGCTCGTCGCGGAAGTACTCGGCCATCGTCAAAGCCGACAACGCCACTCGCATACGGGTGCCGGGCGGCTCGTCCATCTGACCGAACACCAGCGCGGTGTCCTTGAGCACGTCAGCTTCGCCAAGCTCGACCCACAGGTCATTGCCCTCGCGGGTGCGTTCGCCCACACCGGCGAACACCGAGGTGCCGCCGAAGTTTCGGGCGATGCGGTTGATCATCTCCTGAATAAGAACTGTTTTGCCCACGCCCGCACCACCGAACAGCGCGATCTTGCCGCCGCGCACGTACGGCGTCAGCAGGTCGACGACCTTCAGACCGGTCTCGAGCATCTCGGTGCGCGGTTCCAGCTCGTCGAACGGCGGCGGCTTGCGGTGAATGGCCCAGTGATCGAAATCTTCTCCGTAGCCGGGCTCGTCCAGGCAGTGGCCCAGTGTGTTGAACACGTGGCCCTTGACACCGTCGCCGACCGGCACCGAAATCGAGGCTCCGGTGTCGATCACCTCGACGCCGCGCACCAGCCCGTCGGTCGGTTGCATCGAGATGGTGCGGACCAGGTTGTCGCCGAGGTGGTGCGCTACTTCCAGTGTCAACGTCTTCGCGAGCTCCTCGTACGTGACGTCGGCGTGCAGAGCGTTGAACAACTCCGGCACCGAGCCACGCGGAAACTCGACGTCGACAACGGGTCCGGTAATCCGCACGACGCGGCCGTGCGTGTCGGTGCCCTTGGAGTTCTTTGACGTCTGAGTGCTAGCAGCCATATCTTCTTCGCTTCCTGATGGGGCCTATTTAGACGCATCGGCGAGCGCGTTTGCGCCACCGACGATTTCGCTGATTTCCTGGGTGATTTGGGCTTGGCGTTCACGGTTGGCCTCGAGAGTCAGGGCCTTGATGAGATCGTCGGCGTTGTCGCTCGCCGACTTCATTGCCCGTTGGCGCGATGCCAGCTCTGATGCCGCGGACTCAAGCAGCGCCGCATACACGCGGGTCGTCAGATAGCGCGGCAATAGCGACTCGAACAACGTCGTTGCATCCGGCTCGAATGAGTACAAGGTGTACGGCCCGGTGTCTTCGACGTACTCCACAACCATGGGCGCGATGCGGTGCGCCCCCGCCGACTGCGACATCATCGACTTGAACTCGGTATAGACGATGTGCAGCTCGTCGACCCCTGCGGGCCCATCCTGCTGCGGACGCTCGCCGTCGACCTCGGCGCCGGCCATGAATGCCTTCACCAATGTCTCAGCCACCGTCGCGGCATCCTCGTAGCTGGGTCGCTCGGAGAAGCCCGTCCACGATTCAGTGATGTCCCAGTTTCGGAATGTGTAGTAGCCCAGCGCTTTACGACCGACGGTGTAGAGCACCGGCGTTTTGCCCTCTTGGCGCAGCAGCGAGAAAAGCTCCTCGGCTCGGCGGAAGGCGCCGGAGTTGTAGGCGCCACAAAGGCCACGGTCAGACGAGACCACTAGCACACCGGCTCGTTTCGGTTCGGCGTGCTCGACCAACAACGGGTGGTCCAAAGCGGCTTCGGCGGCCAGGGTGGTGAGCATGCGGGTGATCTCGTCGGCGTAGGGCCGAGCCTCCTTCAGCCGCGTCTGCGCCTTGCCAATACGCGACGTCGCGATCATTTCCTGCGCCTTGGTGATCTTTTTGATCGACCCAGCGGAGCGGATTCGACCCCGCAGTTCGCGAAGTGTGGCAGCCATACTCGATTACTTCTTCTGCTCCGGCGGTGCGGGCTTGTGGACCTCAACCACTTCTTTCACCACCTCTTCCTCGTCGAGGGCTTCCACGTGCTCGTCGGGCACCACCGATCCGCCGCCGGTGGCCGCGAAGCCCTTCTTGAACTCCGTGATCGCCTCGATCAACTTCTTTTCCGTCTCTTCGGTGAGCTTTTGGGATTCCCGAATCTCGGACAGAATGCCCGCTTCCGACGCCCGAATATGGTCGAGGAACTCAACTTCGAACCGCCGCACATCTTCGACCGGAACTGAATCCAGGTGACCACCGGTACCGAGGAAGATCGCAACCACCTGCTCCTCAACCGGCACCGGCTGGTTCTGCGGTTGCTTGAGCAGTTCGACGAGTCGAGCACCCCGCTCCAACTGTGCTTTTGACGTGGCGTCCAAGTCCGAGGCAAAGGCCGCGAACGATTCCAGTTCGCGGTACTGCGACAGGTCCAGCCGCAGCGATCCGGCCACTTCCTTCATGGCCTTGATCTGCGCCGCACCACCTACGCGGGACACCGACACGCCGACGTTGATCGCGGGCCGGACGCCTTGGTTGAACAGGTCGGACTCCAGGAAGCACTGCCCGTCGGTGATCGAGATGACGTTGGTCGGAATGTAGGCCGAGATGTCGTTGGCTTTGGTCTCGATGATGGGCAGGCCGGTCAGCGATCCGCCACCGAGTTCGTCGGAAAGCTTGGCGCACCGCTCCAGCAAGCGCGAGTGCAAATAGAAGACATCGCCCGGGTAGGCCTCGCGGCCCGGCGGGCGGCGCAGCAGCAGCGAGATCGCGCGGTAGGCCTCGGCCTGCTTGCTCAGGTCATCGAAGACGATCAGCACATGCTTGCCCTCATACATCCAGTGCTGAGCGATCGCCGAACCGGTATATGGCGCAAGCCATTTGAAGCCGGCAGCGTCAGATGCGGGTGCGGCGACGATCGTCGTGTAGTCCATCGCGCCGCCCTCTTCCAGCGTGTGGTGGACGGAGGCGATCGTGGTGCCCTTCTGCCCGATAGCTACGTAGACACACCGCACCTGCTTTTTCTCATCGCCGGATTCCCAGTTCTGCCGCTGGTTGAGGATGGTGTCCACACATACCGAGGTCTTGCCTGTCTTGCGGTCGCCGATGATCAGCTGACGCTGTCCACGTCCGATCGGTGTCATCGCGTCGATGGCCTTGATACCGGTCTGCAGTGGCTCTTTGACGCCCTGGCGCTGCACCACCGAGGGGGCCTGGATCTCCAACGCCCTGCGGTCGGCGGCTTCGATGTCGCCGCGGCCGTCGATCGGGTGGCCAAGCGGGTTGACGACCCGGCCAAGGAACCCATCGCCGACCGGTACCGAAAGCACCTCGCCGGTTCGCTTGACCTGCTGGCTCTGTTCGATCTTCTCGAAGTCACCCAGGATCACCGCGCCGACGCTGTGCTCGTCGAGGTTGAGCGCCACGCCCAAAACCCCGCCGGGAAATTCCAGGAGCTCTTGGGTCATCACCGACGGCAAGCCCTCAACGTGCGCAATACCGTCGCCGGCGTCGACGACCGTGCCGACCTCCTCACTGGCGGTGTCGGAGGTAAAGGAGCCAACGTATTCTTCGATCGCGCCCTGAATGTCGTCAGCGGAGATTGTCAACTCTGCCATGGCTTTTCGTTCTTCCTGCTTGTTGATGTATTGACTAGCTGGTGTTTCAGTCTGGCAACTGGGCCTGGGCCGCGGCGAGTCGAGACGAAAGCGTACCGTCGATGACCTCGTCGCCGACCGAAATTGCGAGCCCACCGAGCAGCTCGGGGTCGATTTGCATCTGCACTGTCACCGGGTGGCCGTATATCCGGCTCAGCACTTCGGTGAGTCGGGTGTTCTGGGCATCGCTCAGTTCAGTGGCCACGCTAACGTGTGCGACCACTTCGCCACGACGAGCCACCGCCACTTCGGCGAGAGTAAGCACCGCCTTCTCGGCCGGTTCGCCCCGCAACAACTCGACCGTCTTGGAAAGCAAGTCAACCGCGATGGGATTGACGTTGGTGCTTGCACTTTCCAGCACGTTGCGCAGCAACCGAACCCGGCTATCGGCGGGTGTTTCATAGTCACCAAGCAAGATGGAGAGGCGTGGCTGAACATCTACGATGCGGCTGAACCAGAACAACTGATCTTCTACCTCGTCAACGGTGCCGGCATGTTCGGCGCGGGTCAGCAATGCTTGCCGCAACACGAGCTCGACAGCGTCGACCAGATCGGTGTCGGCCGACCAGCGTTGCGAGACGGCCGTCTTGAGGATGTCGAGCGTGGGCTCTCCGACTTTGTCGGACACCAGCCGCTCGAGCAGCTGGACTCTGGGCGCGGCGTCCTCAGCCGGCATAGTTAGATACCGGGTGACGACGGTCTCGCGATCCAACAATGCGGCGAACGATGTCAGTTCGTCGGCCAGGGTGGAAAGCCCGCTATCGTCAAGGTCTTTGGCTACCTCAGCGAACCGCTTCATCACGGCGTCCAGCGCCAGTCGGCTGGCCGAACGCATCTTCTCCGCTATCGGGTACTGGACGTCCGCCTCGGAGGGCGCCATCGCGTCGAGGTCGTCGAGAAAGCGGTCGACCGTTGCTGACTGCTGCGCCGAGTCGGCAACGTAGCCACGCACCAATTCGCCTGCCCGCCGGACGGATTCGGCACCGAATTCCTGGCGCAGCTGGCGAACCAACTGCGCTCGCAGTAGCTCGGCCTGCTTGGCGCCCTGCACTTTGACGCGCTCGACCTCGGCGTCGGCCTGAGCCCGCAGTTGTTCGGCAATGCGTTCGGCGTCCGCGTGGGCCTCTTCGGTAATCCGCTTGGCTTCCGCCTTGGCGTCTTTGCGCGCTTGGTCGTGGGCTTGGCTGGCTTCCGCGAGCCGATCGGCGGCAGCCGCGGCGTCGTCCAACTGTTGGCGCACGACGTTCTGCCGGTCGACCATCATTTTGCGCACCGGCGGCACGACCCAACGCCATACCATCCACACGATGACGGCGAACCCAATCAGCTGCCCGATGAATGTCGACATCTTCGCTACCGACCTGCCCCGGTGGCTGAGACTGAGGTGGTGATCTCGACGCCGAGGATGCGGCTGGCCAAGGTGGTGGACATGGTGTCCACGCGAGAGCGCAGATCCGTAGCCACCGCATCCCCCTCCCGCTTGAGTTGCTCGGCGGCGTCCTGCAGTATCGTGGAGACCTGTTCTTCGGCGCGCGAACGCATTTCGTCGAGAACCTTACGGCCCTCCGCCCGGGCATCGTCGCGGGCCGCCGATGCCTTCACCCGAGCTTCGGACATCGCCTTCTCGTAGTCTTCCCGGGCGGCGGCGAACTGCTCGGCCGATTTTTTGTTGTCGGCCGCCGTCTTGGTGACCATGTTCTCGCGCTCGTTCAGCACCCTCATGATCGGCGGCACCACGAAGGTGCCGATCACGCCGAGCACGATCAAGAAGATGATCAGCATAACGAAGAAGGTGCCGTTGGGGAGGAGGAAGTTGCCGCCTCCCTCAGCCTGGCTGGCGGTAGCCAGGACGACAGCGCCCATGTCACCCATCTTGGCGAGTTACTTCGGCGCGATCGGGGTGGCGAAGACGAACAGCGCCATGAAGGCCAGGTTGATGAAGTAGGCGGCCTCGACCAGACCCACGGTGATGAAGAACGGGGTGAACAGCCGGCCCTGCGCCTCGGGCTGCCGCGCGATACCGGAGATCAGCGCGTTACCGGCGATACCGTCACCGATACCGGCGCCGATCGCGCCCCCGGCCATGATCAGTCCGCCGCCGATAAGGGCGCCGAGGCCGACAAGATTGGGGTCTCCCATTTTATCCTCCTTGATATTTGGTTAGGGCTCTGTCAGGTCAGTGGTGGTGCGGAAGCCGGGGATTTAAAGCCGTCCTAATGCTCTTCCCCTTCCAGCTCCATCGATTGACTGAAGTACAAGACGGTCAGCAGCGCGAAGATGAACGCCTGGATCGCGCCGACGAATAGGTCGAATGCCTTCCAGATCGCGTTCGGCGCCCACATGATGTAAGGCGGGAAAAGCGCGATCAGCGCGATCAGGATGCCGCCGGCGAACATGTTGCCGAAAAGTCGGAGCGACAACGAGATCGGCTTGGCGAGTTCTTCAACCACGTTGATCGGCGAGAAGATCACTCCAACGGCCTTCGGCAGGGTGTTCCACACGTGCCCCTTGAGAATCTTGGCGGGGTACCCAACGGGGCCGCTGCGCCAGATGCCGGCCAGGTGGTAGCAGAGGAACACAAACAGCGCCAATGCCAACACATAGTTGATGTCCGACGCCGGCGGGGCGAACAACTCTTTCGGAGCCCCGCCCGCAGAGTCGGTGTACTGCACGGGCAGCACCGACAGCCAGTTCGAGATCAGGATGTACACGAACAGCGTGACGGCCAGCGGCAACACAAAGGGCGCAATTTTCATGCCGATCGCGGATTCGATCTGGTTGCGCATCTGGATGGTGATCGCCTCGAAGAACAACTGCACGCCGCCCGGCACGCCGGAGGAGGTGACCTTGGACCGCAAGAAGAATGCCAGCGCGATGACGATGACTGCGGCGAGGGCAGCGGACGCCACGGTGTCGACGTTGACGGTCAGACCGAGCCACTGCGCGGTCTCGTGATGACCGACCTCGATGGCACCCTCAGCCAGGAGCATCTCACTCATCGCTGTTGCCATTCCCTTCTACTCCCTTACCTCCCTTGGCGCCGCCACCGTCCCAGCCACCGTCGGCAGCCCCGGTGCGCAGCTTCTTCCAGACCGGCAGCGCGGTTGACATCACCAGCAGAACCTGGAATAGCGCAAGCCCGAATACCACGCCTAGCCCTTCGGGTCGAAATACGTATGCGACGGCCAGGCCGATCACGGTGATGATCATCAGCCTGCTCGCCGAGTTCATCGCCATCTTCTTCTTCAGCGGATGCGCTTCGGCGGTGATCGCAGCGACCGAGCGCTGCACACCGATGGCGTTGAGCAAACCCAAGAGGAGCCCCACGCCGAAGAACACGCCCACCATCGGATGGCCGAGCGCACCCGCGGCGGCGACCGCGACGACGGTGAAAACAAGCGAGATGGCGAGAAGACGAATCGGCCGGAAAGCAACCGAGGGAAACACCAACGGCGCGTCTTGCGCTGGCGTTGTCACTGCTGCACCTCAGTCCTCGCTAGGGGGGAGTTGCCTGTTGATCGTGGCGTAGCCCGTTGAGCGTAACGGAGGGCATTCACCGCACTCGCATCACCCAAGGGACAACTCCCCTTTGTCGGTCGTACGTCCGCCCAATCGGAGGCAAATCCGATAGCCGGTGGCCGGCAACCCGCGAGGTTTATTCGGGTTCTACCAGCACCGTACCACATCGCAGGCGACCCTACTACTCCTCGTCGTAGACATCGTCGCGGCGGCGAAGCAACGGGATCAGCGTGGCGATAACCGCGATCACGATCGCGCCCAGCATCACCGCCGCGCTATCGCGTGGATTGAAGAAAATTGTGCTCGCGGTGCCGAATGCGACTATACCCACCCACAAATAGATGATCAGCACGACCCGGCGATGCGAATGACCTATCTGCAGCAAGCGGTGATGCAGGTGCATTTTGTCGGGGCTGAACGCACTAAGACCCGCCCGGGTCCGTCGCACGATTGCCAACAGCAGGTCGAGCATCGGCACGAACATGACCGCCACCACCAACAGGAACGGCGACAGCAGAGCAAACACATCACGGGCGCCGTAAGCGTTCTGCGAAATCGGTCCCGCAGCCGTCGTCGACGCGGCGGCCAACATCAGGCCGATCAGCATCGAACCCGAATCGCCCATAAATATCTTGGCCGGGTGGAAGTTGTGCGGCAAGAAGCCCAGGCACGCCCCGGCCAGCACCACCGAAATGACCGCCGGCGGATAAAACAGCACGTCACCCCCATGATCGCGCAGCAGCCCGACCGAGAACATGCAAATGGCCAATGCAGTAATGAGGCCCAGCCCGGCGGCCAGCCCGTCGAGGCCGTCGACGAAGTTCATCGCGTTGACGATCGATACGGTCAACGCCAACGTGAGCAGGATCGAGGAGGCTTGGTCTAACACGATGGTGCCGACGCCGCCCAGCGGGATGTAGAGGACGCTCCAGGCGACACCCATGGTGACCAGCACACTGGCCGCGGTGATCTGACCGGCGAACTTCGTCAGCGCATCCAGACCCCACCGATCATCGATCAGGCCGATGCCCATGATCACTGCGCCCGACACCAGCACCGCCGGCATGCCTGAGGAGTAGACGAAACCTCGCGTGAGAGCGGGCAGCTGAGAGGCGAGGAAGACCGCGGCGATGACGCCGAGATACATCGCCAGACCGCCCATCCGTGGCGTCGGCGTGACATGCACATCGCGTTCGCGTGGATAGGCCACCGCGCCGAGCCGCGTCGCCAGCAGGCGTACCGGTCCCGTCGCAAAGTAGGTGATGATCGCGGCCGTGAGCCCGACGAGCGCCAGTTCACGCAACGGGACACCAGCGCCACGGTCAGACAGAGCGAGCAGACCGCCGGCCAGGTCGTGGGGACCCCTAACCACCCCGAGACCGTACTGCACCACCCTGAGACTGGATTTAATCGCCCACGGCGATCAGCCGGTCAAACTCGCGGCGTCCAAACCGAGTACCGCGGCGATACCCTCGGCGCTGACCGGCCCGGATCGGACAATGCGGGGTTCGGGCCCGGTCAGGTCCAGGATGGTCGAGGCGGCCTGCTGCGCGGAAGGACCGGCGTCGAGATAGACGTCGACGAGGTCGCCGAGCTGCCTGCGGGCGTCGTCGGCGTCGACGGCCGGCGGCGAGCCGGAGACGTTGGCGCTGGATACCGCCATCGGCCCGACCTCGCGCAGCAGCTCAATGGCTACCGGGTGCAGCGGCATCCGCAGCATCACCGTGCCGCGGGCATCGCCGAGGTCCCACTGCAGGGACGGCGCCTGCCGGACCACGAGGCTCAGCGCGCCCGGCCAGAATGCGCGGATCAGGTCACGCATTGCCTGCGACACCATCAGCGCAAGACCGTCGATGGTGTGCCAAGAGCCGACCAACACCGGCACGGGCATGTCGCGCCCGCGGCGCTTGGCCGACAGCAGCGCGACCACGGCCGAGCTGTCGAAAGCATCGGCGCCGATGCCGTACACCGTGTCCGTCGGAAGAACCACCAGCCGACCGTTTTTGACGGCGCCGGCCGCCGACACGATTCCGTGCGAACGCTGTTCGGGATCGGCGCAGTCGAATACGTCAGTCATGAGCGCCGCTCCTCCTCATCGCTTCGCTCTGCATCGTCGCGGCGCGACTCACGAGCCGGCCTTTCGGCGGGCTGTGACGAATCTCGGCCGTCCGGCCAAATCTGATCGGGCCACGACGTCGTCGAAAAGGCTTGCGCCGCTGACTAGTTCGGAGGTCAGCGCCGACGTGGTGTCGTCGTGCTCGATGACAAACCAGCCGCCCGGGCGCAACCAACGACCGGCGAGCCCGACGACGGCGTTGATGACCGTCATTCCGTCCGGTCCCCCGAACACCGCATGCGGCGGATCATGTTGAGCGACTTCGGGTTCGAGCTCGACGCCGTCGGGCACGTAGGGCGGGTTGGCCACCACCAGGTCGACCTGCCCATCGAGCTCGGCTAGCAAGCCGGGCTCGGCGGCGTCAGCGCGCAATAGCTCGACCGTGGTGCCTGCCGAGTTTCGACGGGCGTACTCGAGTGCCGCGCCGGAGTCGTCGATGCCGATCACCCGCGCCGTGGGCCAGCGCTGCGCCAGTGCGAGCGCCAGTGCACCCGAACCGGTGCAGACGTCGACGATGACCGGAGCCTTCGGAAGGGATTGCGCAATGGCCCATTCCAACATGACCTCAGTCTCCGGGCGCGGAATAAAAACGCCGGGCCCAACGAACAAGGTCAGCGGCCCGAATGCGGCCGTGCCGGTGATGTGCTGCAGCGGCACTCGGCGTGATCGCTCCGCGATCGCGGCGTGGTAGCGATCGAAGAAGGTGTCGTCGGGTGAATCGATCAGCGGCAGCCGCCCGCGCTCGGTGCCGGCCAACTGCGCGGCCAGCTCCTCGGCATCGTAGCGTGCGGAGTCGATTCCGGCGTCTGCGAGCAGCGTCGTAGCCGAGTCGATCGCTCCCCGCAGTCGAGTCGTCATGCCTGCTGCAGCCGTGATTGCCTGTCGGCGACGCTCAAAGCGTCGAACAACGCGTCCAGGTCGCCGTCGAGAATCTGATCGAGATTGTGTGCCTTGTAACCGATGCGGTGGTCGGTGATCCGGTTCTCCGGGTAGTTGTAGGTGCGGATGCGCTCGCTGCGGTCCACGGTGCGGATCTGGCTGGCGCGATCGGCCGAGGCGTCGGCCAGCGCCTGCTCCTCGGCCAATGCCTGTAAGCGCGCGGCCAGCACCTGCAAGGCCCTGGTCTTGTTCTGCAGCTGCGACCGCTCGTTCTGACAGGTGACGACAATCCCGGTGGGCAAGTGGGTAATTCGCACCGCCGAGTCGGTGGTGTTGACGCCCTGGCCACCCTTGCCGGATGACCGGTAGACGTCGATGCGCAGGTCGGACTCGTCGATCTGGACCTCGCCGACTTCTTCGGGTTCGGGGTAGACCAGCACGCCGGCGGCCGAAGTGTGCACGCGGCCTTGGGATTCGGTGACCGGCACCCGCTGTACCCGGTGTACTCCGCCTTCGAACTTCATCCGCGACCAGACGCCGTCGGCGGTGTCGCCCTTGCTGGCGATCGTGAGCGTCGCGTCCTTGTAGCCGCCCAAGTCCGAGTTTGTTTCGTCCAATACCGTCACGGTCCAGCCGTGTCGCTCGGCATAGCGGATGTACATCCTGGCCAGGTCCGCGGCAAACAGGGCCGATTCTTCGCCGCCCTCACCGGATTTGACCTCGAGCACGATGTCGTCGGCGTCGTGGGGGTCGCGGGGTGACAGCATGTCGGTGAGCTGAGTGTCGAGCTCGGCGGCGCGTGCTTCCAGTTCGGTGACTTCGTCGACGAATGATGCGTCGTCGGCGGCCAGCTCACGCGCGGCTTCAAGGTCTCCGCGCACCGTCTCCAGCTTGCGGTGGGTGGCGACGATCGGCGCGAGTTGCGCGAACCGGCGGCCAACTTTGCGCGCATTGGCAGCATTGCTGTGCAGTTCGGGATCGGCCAGCTGACGCTCGAGCTCGGCGTGTTCGGCCAGCAGCGCGTCAATCGCCTGCACGCCCTGCGTCATGCCTCTCCCTTCACAGCGAGCCGACTCCCAAAACAAGCCTTCAAAGCGCCCCGTTCCAATCCAACAGATCCGAACGCAAAACGACGCCCGGCCTGCGCGGTTTCCGCAACAGTTCGGGCGTCGCTGCAAACTACTGCTCGGCTTTTTGAGCCTCTCCAGCGTCTTTCTCGGCGCCTGCCTTGCGCTTGCCGTAGCGCTTCTCGAAACGAGCTACCCGGCCGCCGCTGTCCAGAATCTTCTGCTTGCCGGTGTAGAACGGGTGGCACTGCGAGCAGACCTCGACCACGATGTGGCCGCTTTCTTTGGTGCTGCGGGTCGTGAAGGTATTGCCACACCCGCACAGCACGGTGGTCTCGCCGTAGGCGGGATGAATATCGGATTTCATGATGTCCTCTTCGGTCGTGGTCGCCGGGTCGCCCTAATGAAGCTTGTAATCGGACGTGAACCGGAACCTGAACTTCGGCTGTCGATTATGCCAGGTCAGCCGCTCTCCCCCTAAACGCGCGCAGGCAGCTGCGCATTCCCAAGGCTAACCGGGGCTGACCTGGTGTTTCGCCGAGCGGCCAGCCACCGTGTACGTGGTATCGCGCCCGATGCGGGTCCATAGCAGGCCGCCCTCGGGAGTGGAGCCCTGGGACCTCAGCTCACGCTTGAGGATCTTGTTGGTGGCGGTGGACGGCAGGCTCGCGTTGATCCACACGTGCCGCGGCCACGCCTTGGGTGACAGGTCGGATTGGCCGGCCAGGAACTCGCCGAACTCGCCGGGCGTCAGCTCGGCATCGTCCGCCAACACCAACGCCGCCATCACTTGGTCCCCCACCTGCTCATCGGGTACCGCGTACACCGCCACCTGGCTGACAGCCGGCAGTCGCTGCAGGATTCGCTCGATGGGCGCAGTCGTCATGTTCTCGCCGTCGACCCGCAGCCAATCTCCGCTGCGGCCGGCGAAGTAGATCCAGCCGTCCGCGTCGCGGTAGGCCAGGTCGCCCGACCAGAACATGCCGTGGCGGAGTCGCGCGTCGGTGGCGTCCTGATCGTTGTAGTAGCCAGCGAATAGGCCGGCGCCGGACGTGTTGACCAGTTCGCCGATCGCTTCGTCGGGGTTGATCAGCGCACCGTCATCGTCGAATCGGGCCACCGCGCATTCGGTGAGCGTGTCCGGGTTGTAAATGCTCACGCCGGGAAAGCCCTGGCCCAATGAGCCTGCCGGGCAACCGTCTTCGCGGGTGATGATGATCGCGCCTTCGGTGGAGCCGAAGCCGTCCCACACCGTGCAATCGAAACGCCGGCTGAATTCGGCGATATCGCGGTCGCTTGCCTCGTTGCCGAACGCGACCAGCAGCGGGTTGTCCGCATCGCCGGGCTGTTCGGGGGTGGCCAGCACGTAGGCCAGCGGCTTGCCGACGTAGTTCATATAGGTCGCGCCGTAGCGGCGTAGATCGGGCAGCAAACCCGATGCCGAGAACGTTGCGGGCACCATCGCCGCACCGGAGCCGACCGCCACGCTCCAGCCGGCCAACAGCGCATTGGAGTGAAACAGCGGCATCGACAGGTAGCAGACGCCGGACGAATCGACCTCGAACCGCTCGATCAGGTTGGCACCCGCGAAAATCACGGTCAGGTGGGTGACCCGGACCGCCTTGGGCTCGCCGCTGGTGCCCGAGGTGAAGATCATCATCAAGGTGTCGGTCGGCTCGACCTCGCGATGCGGCACCAGCGGCCCGGCCGCTGCCAGCAAACCAGACCACTCGTCGGTAGCGATGTCGATGACGCGGACTCCGGGCAGATCCAGCCCGTCGAGCAGTGCGCGATGCGTGGGGTCGGTGAGCAGTATCTGGCAGTCGGCACGCACGATGTCCTTGGCCAGCGCCGCGCCGCGACGGGTGTCGTTGATGCCGCACAACACATATCCGCCCAGTGCCGCCGCCGCCATCGCGGTGAGCATCTCGGGCGTGTTGCCCAGCAGCGCACCGACGTGCAAGGGCCGTTTGAGGTCGGCGATCCCGATCAATGCGGCGGCCTCAGCCGAAGCGTCCGCCAGATGCTCGCGCCAGCTCCACACCCGGTCGCCGTATTTCATCGCCGGAGCGGAATCGGCCATCCGGCCGCGAAGCAGTTGCTGAATAGTGTCCGCCACGGCTCACCACTTTCCCGTCGGTCCCGACAGGGTGGCACGTTACCGGCGCGGCGTCAGCTGCCTAGGCGGAAGGGCGATGTTCGTCGACGGAGGTGGTGTGCTAACCGCTTAGTCGTTGTCCATGCCCGGCGTCGTCTTGGACACCTGAACCAGGAACTCGTAGTTGGTCTTGGTCTTGCGCAGCTGCGACATCAACAAGTCGATGGCTTGGTGCGAATCCAGACCCGACAGCACTCGGCGCAACTTGTGGACGATGCCGAACTCGTCTGGCGAGAGCAGCAATTCGTCCTTACGAGTGCCCGAGGGGTTCACGTCGACAGCAGGGAACACCCGACGCTCGGAGATCTTGCGGTCGAGCTTGAGCTCGGCGTTACCCGTACCCTTGAACTCCTCGAAAATGACTGTGTCCCCGGTGGATCCAGTTTCGACCATCGCCGTGGCGATGATGGTCAACGAGCCGCCTTCCTCGATGTTGCGGGCGGCGCCGAGGAATCGCTTCGGCGGGTAGAGCGCCGTGGAGTCGACACCACCGGACAGGATGCGGCCCGACGCCGGCGACGCGTTGTTGTAGGCGCGTCCCAGTCGGGTGATCGAGTCGAGTAGCACGACAACGTCCTTGCCCTGTTCGACAAGCCGCTTGGCCCGCTCGATCGCCAGCTCGGCCACCGAGGTGTGGTCTGACGGCGGCCGGTCAAACGTCGAGGCGATGACCTCGCCCTTGACCGAGCGCGTCATATCGGTGACCTCTTCAGGCCGCTCGTCGACGAGCACGACCATGAGGTGGCATTCCGGGTTGTTCATGGTGATCGCGTTCGCGATGTCCTGCAGGATCGTCGTCTTACCGGCCTTGGGCGGCGACACGATCAGTGCGCGCTGGCCCTTACCGATCGGCATGATCAAGTCGATGATCCGCGTGGTCAGCCGGTCGGGGGTGGTTTCCAGACGCAGCCGCTGGTTTGGGTACAACGGCGTCAGCTTGGAGAAATCGGGACGCTTCTTGACGTCTTCGACCGGCCCACCGTTGACGGTGTCCAAACGCACCAACGGATTGAACTTCTGCCTCTGGTTGGGCTGTTCGCCTTCCTTGGGCACCCGCACCGCGCCGGTCACCGCGTCGCCTCGGCGTAAGCCGTTCTTGCGCACCATGTTCATCGAGACGTAGACGTCGTGCGGGCCGGCGAGATAACCGGAAGTGCGCACAAACGCGTAATTGTCGAGCACGTCGAGGATGCCGGCGACCGGCTGAACGACGTCGTCTTCGCGCAGTTCGGTGTCACCACCACCGCCGTCGCCCGGCCGATCGCCGCGACGCCTGCGTTCCCGGAATCGGCGGCCTCGGCGGCCGCCGCGCCCGTCACCGTCGTCGTCCTGCTGGTTCGAGCCACCGCGGTTCTGTTGTCCGCCCGAGCCCTGTTGGTCGCGGCTCCTGTCGGAGTCTTTCTCAGTGTCCTTTGCGTCTCTATCGGACTCGCGATCTTCGGACTTGGTGTCCTGTTGGCCGCGGTCGCGCGACGGCTGGTCAGTGGATTGATCGGTCTTTTCATCCCGGTTGTTCCGCTCACCGTGATCGCCAGACGATCCCCTTTCGCCGGAGTCAGCGCGGGTCGCGTCGTCGGCGGGGGCCTCGGCGTGGTTGGCCGGAGCCTCGGCCACGTGGTTGGGTGATTCGCCGCCGGCGGGTGCACCGTTGGCGTGCCCTTGGCGGCTCTCCTTAATCGCAGCGATCAGTTCGTTCTTACGCATCCCCGATGTGCCCTTGACGCCGGCTCGATTGGCCAATGCGCGCAGTTCGGGCAACACCATGGTGGACAGCGAACCGTCCGACGCCTTGGTGTTGGCGTCTGTCGCCGACCCGGATGCGTCGTGGTCGGCGGAAGTGTCGGGGGTCACGGAGTTGGACAGCTTGTCGTTTTCGGTGCTGTCGTCAGCCGTAACGAGGTCCGTTTCAGTCACGGATTTCCTTTCTTCCCTCGCTGATCGAATCAAGCGGGGGGTTCGTTGCATTCAGCCAAATCGCCGAGTGCTACCAAAAATCGACTCTGCAACGGTGATCGCCCCGATTGGCGGTGTTTGATGGCGAACCATCGTCCCCGAGAAGAATTTGGTGTTCGTCCTAGTGTCTACGCAGACTCAGAGGCTGCAATTGCTGGACGGCTCCGAGGATAACCTGCTTCGCTGCCGGAAGCAAGGAGCCCCTCACCACGCTAGCTGCGGACGGGTACTCCGGAACTCCAGCGGACTCCGTCGCCCACCGCCATCTCGCTGACCGCAAACCCGTTTGCGGCGGCATACTCTAGGGCCTCGGCGGGCAACTTGGAAGCCGTGCTCAGAGCAACCACCGCTGGACCGGCGCCGGATAGCACAGCCGCAACATTGTAACGCCGCAACAGTCGAAGGTATTCCGCCGACACCGGCATCGCGGATGCGCGCTGCGGTTGATGCAGCAGGTCCTCGGTGGCGGCCATCAGCAGGTCGGGCCGCTCGGTGAGCGCCACGACCAGCAGCGCCGCGCGGCTGAGATTGAAGCGAGCGTCGTCGTGGCTGACCTGCGCAGGCAGCAACACCCGCGCCTCCGCGGTCGACGAGCGCTGCTCGGGAATGGCAGGAAACAGACGGATGTCGGGATGTAACCGCAGCGACACCGCCGAGTAGCTGGGCGCATCGGCAGCCGCGGTCGGTCCACGACACCACCGCGCCGCCGAGCACCGACGCCGCGGCGTTGTCGGGATGTCCTTCGAATTCCGACGACAACTGAATAAGCTGGGTCTGGCTCAAAGGAGTCGAACCCGCTTGTGCGACAAGTCCATTGACGGCGGCAAGGCCGCCGACCACGGCTGCCGCCGACGAGCCGAGACCCCGCGAGTGCGGAATGGCGTTACGACACCGCACTTTCAAGCCGGGCGCGCTGACGCCCGCCGCTTGCAGTCCGCGCTCGACGGCCCGAACCACCAAATGGCCGGAGCCGAGCGCCAACTCGCCGGCGCCCTCGCCGTCGACTTCGACGAGCAGGCCGGAATCCGTTGTTTCGACGATGATTTCGTCGTACAGGCTCAACGCCAGCCCGATGCTGTCGAAGCCCGGACCGAGGTTGGCGCTGGACGCCGCGACCACCGAACTGGCCAGCAGCCCGGCAGGCAGCATCTGGGTACTCAGGCCTGATGAGTGGCGACCCGCTTCACCCGGCTGCGCCGCGCTTGCGATCGCCACTAAACCAATCCCAGCTTCGCGACGACGGCGACGGGGTCGACGGGCAGCGGCGACACGCTCGGCATGTCCCTCAGCGCGGTGTCGGGATCTTTGAGGCCGTTGCCGGTCACGGTGCAGACCACGGTCGATCCCGGCGCCACCCAGCCGTCCTCGACGGCTTTGAGAAGACCGGCGATGCTTGCCGCCGACGCCGGTTCCACGAAGACGCCTTCGGTACCGGCCACCAGGTGATACGCGGCCAGGATCTCGTCGTCGGTGGCGGCCAGGAAGCGCCCTTTGGACTGCTGCTGCGCCTCGACGGCCGGCGCCCACGACGCCGGCGAGCCGATGCGGATCGCGGTGGCGATGGTCTCGGGGTGGCTCACCGGTTCGCCATGCACCAACGGCGCGGCACCGGCCGCCTGGGTGCCCAGCATGCGCGGCAGCTTGTCGATCACGCCATCGGCGTGGTACTCCCGGTAGCCCTTCCAATAGGCCGTGATGTTGCCGGCGTTGCCGACCGGCAGCGCGTGCACGTCCGGGGCGCCGCCCAGCGCGTCGACGATCTCGAACGCCGCGGTCTTCTGGCCTTCGATGCGCAACGGGTTGACCGAGTTGACCAATGAGATCGTCGGGAAGTCGGCGACGATCTTGCGGGCGAGCTCCAGGCAGTCGTCGAAGTTGCCGTCGATCTGGATGACCTTGGCGCCATGCATCACGGCCTGCGCCAGCTTGCCCATCGCGATCTTGCCTTGCGGGATCAGTACCGCGCAGGTGATGCCGGCGCGGGCCGCGTAGGCCGCCGCCGACGCCGAGGTGTTACCCGTCGACGCGCACAGCACCGCTTGCTGACCGCGGGCCACCGCGTCAGTGACGGCCATCGTCATGCCGCGGTCCTTGAAGGAGCCGGTGGGATTGAGCGCCCTCGACCTTCAGATGAACCGTGCAACCGGTCTTCGCCGAGAGCCTGGGTGCCGCGATCAACGGGGTGCCGCCCTCGAGCAACGTGACCGGAACCCAGTCGGCGCCGACCGGAAGCCGGTCGCGGTAGGCCGCGATCACGCCCGGCCACGGTTGATGGACGCTGGTCTTGGCGGCGCTTGCCGAACTCATTCGCTGGTTCCTTCCAGCCGCAGGACGCTGGCCACACCCTGCACCACGTCGAGGTCGGCCAGCGCGTCGACGGTTTCGGACAGTGCGGCGTCGGTGGCGCTGTGGGTGACCACCACGATGCGGGCGCCGACCCGCTGGCCACCCTCGCCGACAACGCCCTCTTGGCGAACTTCGGCGATGCTGACTTCGCGCCTGGCGAATTCTGCTGCAACCGAGGACAATACGCCCGGCTTGTCAGCGACGTTCATGCTCACGTAGTAACGGGTGGAGATGACACCCATTGGCGCGATAGGTAGTTGGGCGTACTTGGACTCCTTAGGCCCGCGGCTGCCCAGCACCCGGTTACGCGCTGCCATCACCAGATCGCCGGTCACCGCGGATGCGGTCGGCGCGCCGCCGGCGCCCTGACCGTAGAACATCAGTCGGCCCGCGGCCTCGGCCTCGACCACCACGGCGTTGAATGCGCCGTTGACCGTGGCGAGCGGATGCGACAACGGGACCAGCGCAGGGTAAACCCGAGCCGAAACCCGCTGCTGCCCATCGTCGGTCCTGATTCGCTCACAGATCGACAGCAGTTTTATCGTGCAGCCCAGGGCCCGCGCGGACACGAAGTCGTCCGGGGTGATCTCGCTGATGCCTTCACGGTAGACGTCCTCCGCGGTCACCCTGGTGTGGAAGGCGATGGACGCCAGGATGGCGGCCTTGGCGGCCGCGTCGTAGCCTTCCACGTCCGCAGTCGGGTCGGCCTCGGCGTAGCCGAGCGCGCTCGCGTCGGCCAGCGCACGCTCGTAGTCGGCGCCGGTGCTGTCCATCTCGGAGAGGATGTAGTTGGTGGTGCCGTTGACGATCCCGGCCACCCGCTGCACGGTGTCGCCGGCCAGCGACTGGGTCAGCGGCCGGATCACCGGAATTGCACCCGCCACTGCGGCCTCGAAATACAGGTCCACACTGGCGGTTTCGGCCGCTTGCGCGAGCTCTCCGGTGGAGACTGACAGCAAGGCCTTATTCGCCGTCACGACGGACTTGCCATGCTCCAGCGCGGACAGGATCGCTTTGCGGGACGGTTCGACCGGACCCATCACCTCGACGACGATGTCGACGTCATCGCGGGAGACCAGTTGGTCGATGTTGTCGGTGAGCAGATCGACAGGTACACCCCGGTCCGCAGCTACCCGTCGGACGCCGATACCGCGCAGCACCAACGGCGCGCCGATCCGGGCGGCCAGATCGTCAGCACTGTCCCCGATGATGCGAACAACTTCACTGCCCACATTGCCCAGTCCCAATATCGCTACACCGACCGGCTTTTCATCACCGTTCACGCGTCACCCCACCTCCAGACTCAAAAGATCGTCGACGGTCTCCCTGCGCAGAATCAGACGGGCCTGCCCGTCGCGCACGGCCACCACCGCCGGCCGACCGATCATGTTGTATCGGCTCGACAGCGAGTAGCAGTAGGCGCCGGTGGCCGCCACCGCAACCAGGTCGCCGGGCGCTATGTCGTCGGGCACCCAGGTATCCCGGACGACAATATCGCCGCTCTCGCAATGCTTTCCGACCACACGGGCCAGCGCCGAAGGCGCATCGGTGGCCCTGGAGGCCAGTCGAACATCGTATTCCGCGCCGTACAGCGCGGTGCGGACGTTGTCGCTCATCCCGCCGTCCACGCTGACGTAACGGCGATGCGCCGTCGTGCTCACACCGACATCTTTGACGGTGCCGACCTCATACAGCGTGATGGTCCCGGGCCCGGCGATGGCGCGGCCGGGCTCGACGACCAGCCTCGGAACCGGAAGGCCCACCGCCGCGCATTCATTGCGCACGATGGATCCGAGCTTGTCCGCGAGTTCGCGCACCGGCGGTGGATCGTCGTTGGGCAGATACGAGATGCCCAGGCCGCCACCGAGATCGACGGTGGAGATCTGCGCGGTCTTGTCGACCCCGAACTCGGCGACGACGTCGCGCAGCAGGCCGATCACCCGGTGCGCGGCGAGTTCGAAGCCGCCGACGTCAAAGATCTGCGACCCAATGTGACTGTGCAGGCCGACCAGTCGGAGGTGATCGGTGGCGAATACCCGTCGAACCGCTGCCATCGCCGCGCCGTTGGCCAGCGACAACCCGAACTTCTGGTCTTCATGGGCGGTGGAGATGAATTCGTGGGTGTGAGCTTCGACGCCGACCGTGACGCGGATGAGCACATCCTGGACGACACCGGCCTCACCGGCGATCGCATCGAGGCGCTCGATCTCGATCATCGAGTCGACCACGACATGACCGACGCCGGCCTTGACCGCCGCGGTCAGCTCGGCGACCGATTTGTTGTTGCCGTGCAAGGCGATCCGCTCGGGCGGGAAGTTCGCGTGCAGCGCGACCGCCAGTTCACCGCCGGTGCAGACATCGAGCGAGAGGCCTTCCTCGTCGATCCATCGCGCAATCTCACTGCACAGGAAGGCTTTGCCGGCGTAGTGCACGTTGGATCCGCCGCCGAATGCCGCGGCGATCTCCCGACACCGCGCCCGGAAGTCGTCCTCGTCGACGACGAATAGTGGGGTTCCGTACTCCTGTGCCAGCCAGTTCAGCGCGACCCCGGCAATGCTGACCACCCCGTCGTTGCCGCGGACCGCGTTGCGCGGCCAGACATTCGGCGCCAGGTCCAGCAGTTCTTGGGTCGTCGCGGGCCGCGGCGGAACGCCGGAGTGCTGGAACCCTTCGGCGTGCCGCGGACCAGCGGGGTGCGCGCTCACATCCGCTCCGGAGCGCGGACACCAAGGATGGCCAGGCCATTGGCGATGACTTGGCGGGTCGCCTGGCACAGGGCCAGACGCGCGGTGTGCAGCTGGTTGGGCTCTTCGTCGCCCTGCGGCAACACCCGGCACGAGTCGTAGAACCGGTGGTAGTCGCCGGCGAGGTCTTCCAGATAGCGGCACACTCGGTGCGGTTCACGCAGGGACGCAGCCGTTTTCAGCACCCGCGGGAACTCGCCGAGACTGCGAACGAGCGTGCCCTCCTTGTCGTGGGTGAGCAGCTCGAGGTGGCTGGTATCCGGAATCAGGCCGAGTTCGGCGGCGTTGCGGGCCAATGCGGAGAGCCGGGCATGCGCGTATTGCACGTAGTAGACGGGGTTTTCGTTGGACGCCGACGACCACAGTGCCAGGTCGATGTCGATCGGGGTGTCCACCGACGAGCGGATCAGGCTGTAGCGCGCGGCGTCCACGCCGATTGCTTCGACCAGGTCGTCGAGCGTGATCACGGTGCCCGCCCGCTTGCTCATCTTCACCGGCTGGCCGTCGCGGACCAGGTTGACCATCTGGCCGATGAGCACCTCGACGGTGGCCGGGTCGTCGCCGAACGCGGCGGCGGCGGCCTTCAGCCGGGAGATGTAGCCGTGGTGGTCGGCGCCCAGCATGTAGATGCACAAGTCGAAGCCGCGTTGCCGCTTGTCCAGGTAATAGGCGAGATCACCGGCGATGTAAGCCGGCTTGCCGTCGCTCTTGATCACGACGCGGTCCTTGTCGTCACCAAAAGCGCTGGTGCGCAACCAGGTTGCGCCGTCCTTCTCGTAGATGTTGCCGTTCTCGCGTAGCCGGGCGATCGCCTGCTCGACACGACCGCTGCTGTGCATCGACTCTTCGTGGGTGTAGACGTCGAAGTCCGTGCCGAACTCGTGTAGCGATTCCTTGATGTGCGCGAACATCAAGTCGACGCCGATTCTGCGGAACGTCTCGTGCTGCTCGGCGGCGGGCTGGCTCAGCGCATCGGGCGCTTCCTTTAGGACTTGCGCCGCGATGTCGGCGATATAGCTGCCCGCGTAGCCGTCCTCCGGAGTGGGCTCGCCTTTGGCCGCGGCGATCAGCGAGTTGGCGAACCGGTCGATTTGGGTGCCGTGGTCGTTGAAGTAGTACTCGCGTACCACGTCGGCGCCCTGCGTGGTCAGCAGCCGGCCCAGGGCGTCGCCGACCGCGGCCCAGCGGGTGCCGCCGATGTGGATCGGCCCGGTCGGGTTGGCCGAGACGAACTCCAGGTTGATCTTGTGTCCGGCCTGGGCGTCGGAGTTGCCGTAGGTGTGGCCGGCGTCGATGACGTTGTTGATGATCACGCCCTGCGCCGACGCGTCCAGGCGCAGGTTGATGAAGCCGGGTCCGGCCACCTCCGCCGAGGCGATGCCGTCGGCCTGGGTCAGCGCCTCGGCCAGCCATCCGGCCAGCTCGCGGGGGTTGACGCCGACCTTCTTGCCGAGCTGCAGCGCGAGGTTACTGGCGTAATCACCGTGCTCGGGGTTGCGCGGCCGCTCGACCGTGACCGTCGCAGGTAGCGCGGCGGTGTCGAGCGCATGCTCGGCCAGCACCGCGGTCGCGGTGGCCTTGAGCAGCTCGGCCAGGTCGGCGGGGTTCACGCAGGCCATCCTATTGGCTGAGGTGCTTAGGCCTCGAATCCATTCCGATGCTCAGCCGGCCGCCGTGATGCGTTAGTCTGTCGTGGCCCGTTGGCGCAGCATCTCTCGCGTGCGCCCCCGTAGCTCAGGGGATAGAGCGTCTGCCTCCGGAGCAGAAGGCCGCAGGTTCGAATCCTGCCGGGGGCACTCAGTGTTTATGCAGCTCAGAGCTTATTTTCACGGTTAATCGGTGTAGGCGCGTGCGATCTGTGTGCGATGTTTCGCCAGCGTTCGCCAGCACTCACCAGCTATCTCCCGAATCGGTCGGCGCGGCTGTCCGGCGTCGCCAACATTCGCCAGCACCTTTGCGGCGCTGTGCAGTGCCTGCCCGGCAGCCGCCCGGTCATCCCATTCGATGCCGTCGGCCCCGGTTTCAGCTGCTTTGGCCCGTTCAGTGACCACCCGAGCGGCGTCAGCACACGCCCTGTCTTGCAGGATCGACACCCAGACGACCCCAAAGGCAACCCGGCGGGCATCGTTGTCCGTCAGGTCTTGGAAGACGTTCCCGCCGACCAGCTTCTTACCCAGGGGGTCGAGATCATCGGCCTGCACGATCCCCAGCAGCTCGGGCAGCTCCTTGCTCAGCAGCTCCGTGGCGGCGCGGCGGGGCATCTGCCCGCCCTTCTTTTTCAACCTGTCCTCCAGTTGCTTTCGACGTTTTTTGCCGTCAACTGCGTACGCGTCGAATTTAGCTGCTACGGGGGGCATGTCGAGCATCCTTAAAAGGAACGGCGAGAACATTGGCTTGGTCGCAAGGTGAAGGTCAAGGGCATCTTCAATGAATCCGGCTCTCCACATGACCAGATGCGGGTCGTCGTCGTGTTTCGGCGTCGTGACTAGAGTCTGCCTCATCTGGTTATACACACCGGCGAGGTAGCTCCACTGCGAGGCGAAGCGGGCATACAGGGCGACGTAGACCCCGGCGAAGATCGCCCCAAGCCACGACACGTACTCGGCTACGTCGTGCTGGAGCTGCCCGGAGTCGATGCGCCACGTCGAAACCCGCCATGTCCATTCGGCGTAGCTCCCGGATTGAAGCGCCAGTGCGAGCGCGTAAATGAGAGTTGTCACCCACACCGAGCGGACGAAAATCATCGTGCCGCCGTTGGGATGACCAGTTTCAAGAATGAATTCGCCCGACACGACGGTAGTAAGCACGCGCAACACGCACCAGAGCCAGCGCCCCAAAACACACATGAGCCGCCACCCGCAGCGCACAGGACAGAACAGAACCCTCCACGCTGTGTGGTCGGAATTCCACGCGCGTGACACGCAAGCGAGCACCATTCTGGGCACGGTAGCCGTACCGACTGCGCTACCTTCGGCAGAGGTGGGAAGTGAAGGCGGCGCGCCTTGCTGGAGGGCCAGGCAAGCTGCTCGTCCTGCTACTTCAACAAGTAGACGAAAGGATGTTCCGACCCGATGACAATCAGCAACTGGAACGAGAAGGTCAGCTTCATCTGGTCGGTTAAGGAGATCCTTCGCGATCACTACAAGCGACATCAGTACGGCGCGATCATCCTTCCGTTGTGTGTCGTCCGTCGGCTCGACTGCGTGCTTGAGCCGAGCAAGGCCAAGGTCGTCGAACGGGCCAAGAAGATAAAGGGAGATGTCGACGCGCACTTCGACTTGCTGTGCAGCATCGCTGGGCAGCAGTTTTACAACACCAGCCCGTTCAGTTTCGAGACATTGCTAGACGACACGGACAACATCGCCGCGAACTTCACCGCCTACCTCAATGGCTTCTCCCCCAATGTCCGTGACGTTATCGCGAACTTTGACCTGTTACCGCAGGTGGACCGTCTAGAGTCCGCGCAGATCCTGGGGCCGGTGCTCGCGCGGTTCAAGATGATCGATCTCCATCCGGACGCGGTGTCAAACATCGAGATGGGGTATATCTACGAAGAGCTGATCCGGGTCACAGCCGACCTGTCGAATGAAGAGGCTGGCGAACACTTCACGCCGCGCGAGGTCATCCGTCTTATGGTGAACCTTCTGCTCAGCGACGAACGATCGCTGCACACGCAGTCGAAGATCTTCAAGGTGCTCGATCCCGCGTGTGGGACCGGCGGCATGCTCAGCGAAACCGAAGCACGAATCCATCTGATCAACCCCACGGCGAAGGAGTACCTCTACGGCCAGGAGGTCAACCCCGAGTCGTATGCAGTGTGCCGCTCGGACATGATGCTCAAGGGTCAAGATGCCTCTCACATAGTCTTCGGGTCCAGCTTGTCCGCGGACGGGCACAAAGGCGAGACCTTCGACTACATACTTGCCAACCCGCCGTACGGCAAGGACTGGAAAACCGAGCAGAAGTTCATCGAGAAGGAAGCCAGGCTCGGATTCGCGGGCCGGTTCGGTGCTGGCCTGCCACCAACCACCGATGGGCAGCTGCTGTTCGTCCAGCACATGGTCTCGAAGATGCGTAAACCCGAGGATGGGGGCTCGCGGATCGCGGTAGTGCTCAATGGCTCGCCGCTGTTCTCTCGAGACGCCGGTTCCGGCTCCAGCGAGATCCGCCGCTGGCTCATCGAGAATGACTGGCTCGAAGCGATCATCGGCCTGCCGGACCAAATGTTCTACAACACAGGCATCTTCACCTACATCTGGATGAGCAATCGTCAAGACTTGTGGATCAAGATCTTTGAGCGGCTCGTCGATGAGGCGTGTTTCTCGTCGGTTGTCTACGTCCGAGGTGAGGACATATCTCGGCGTCGCCGCGCTGCGAGCCAGCGTGTTGCGAACCAGCAGAACAGCGCGAACCCGATGCTGGAGTAGATCAAGTTGATGACCACGCCCGCCGTTGGATCGAAGCCGAGCTGGCGCAACTGGCTGGCTTTGCGGGCGTCGATACCGTGGCTGAGTTCCCACGTGGTTCCCGCGATTGCGGCGAGTTGCCCGGCGAGCCCCACGATGATGACCCGGATCACCCAGCGCGTGCCACGCAGCACCATCACCGCGACGCCGGTCAAGCCGATCGCGACCGGGATATAGGCCAATGCTTGACCTGTCTCGCGGTGCGCGACAGCGAGGACCAACGCGGTGACGGCCAGCCCGACGCCGGCAAGCATGAGCCCGGCCACGCTGATCGCCAGCGGCCGATGGAACGCACGCCCGTCAGCCCCGAACATCGTCTTAGGCGGCGGTGGTTTCGGGCTGCTCGTCGGGACGTTCGACGAGTTTGCCGTCCTTGAATTCCGCTCCGGCGCGGACGAGGGCGACCAGGTGTGGGGCGTTGACCGCGCGCCAGCGGGCCTGGGCGGATTCGATGAGTTTGAATGCCATCGCGACCCCGGCAGCTCGTGAGCCGGGGCCTTTGGTGACGCGGGTTCGCAACCGAACGGTCGCGAAAGTCGACTCGATCGGATTTGTGGTGCGCAGATGCACCCAATGCTCGGCCGGGTAGTCGTAGGACGCGAGCAGCACATCGAGGTCGTCGCTGATTTTTGCGACCGCTTTGGGCCATTTCGCACCGTAGTCGTTGGCGAACGCTTTGGCGGCTTTGATTGCCTCAGCTTTGTTTTCGGCATTGTAGATCTGCGCCATTGCTTTTTTCGCCCCCGGATGCGCCGACTTCGGCAGCGCCGCAAGAACATTGCCGATCTTGTGCCACCAGCAGCGCTGCTCCTTCGTTTCGGGGAACACGTCACGGACCGCTTTCCAGAACCCGAGCGCGCCGTCTCCAACCGCCAACACCGGCGCGCGCATCCCGCGCCGGCGGCAATCGCGCAACAGGTCCGCCCACGACTCGCTGCTTTCCCGGAACCCATCGGCCAGCGCCACCAGTTCTTTGCGGCCGTCGGCGCGGACCCCAATCATCACGAACAAGCACACCTTGTCCTGGTCCAGACGGACTTTGAGGTGAACGCCATCGACCCACAGATACACATAGTCGGCCTCGGCCAGCGACCGGTTGGAAAAGGCGCGGGCATCGTCGCGCCACTGCTCGGTCAGCCGGGTGATGGTGGCCGCGGACAGGCCGTCGGCAGTGCCAAGGAACTGCTGAAGCGCCGGGGCGAAATCGCTGGTGGACAATCCGTGCAGATACAGCAGCGGCAGCACCTGCGACACCTGCGGCGACTTGCGGGCCCATGCGGGCAGGATCGACGAGGCGAACCGCATCTGCTTACCGGTCGCGGGGTCGGTGCGCTTGTCGTTAACCCGTGGCTGGCGCACCGCCACCGCGCCCGCCGCCGTAGTCACCTCGCGCTCACCGTGATAACCGTTGCGGACCACCAGACGGTGGCCGTCCTCATCGACTTCGTGGCGGTGGGCCTCGATGTAGGCGGCGACTTCGGCCTGCAGCGCCGCGGCCAGCATCTGCCGGGCGCCATCGCGCACGATCTCATCCAATAGCGACGCGTTACCCGTCGATGCGCCGTTCGCGTTGGCCCAGTCGGTGTCATGGACTACCTTGAGCAAGGGCGTACCTTCCCGAACCAGCGCACCAACGCCGGTCCTGATCAGACAAACGGACTTCAGATCATCGTCGGGAAGGTGCGCCTGATCACGTCACCTCGCCGAGGAACAATCCACAGGTTCTGATCATTGCTCCATCTGGATCATCACCAACCGCAAGCGCCCCGAGCGGCAAGGTCATGTGCTTCTCATCGACAGCCGCGAAATGTACACAAAGATGCTCAAGAGCCTAGGCAACAAGCGCAACGAGTTCACCGAGGAGCAAATCGCGACTATCACCAAGCTGTACGAGGATTGCGCGACAGGAGAGCGGACGCGAGTCCTGTCCAACGACGAGTTCGGGTACCACAAGATCACCGTCGAGCGGCCGCTGCAGCTGCGGTTCGAGCCCACCACCGAGAAGGTCGAGGAAGTCCTCGCCCAGACGACCATCGCGAAACTGAAGGATTATGAGCTGGACGCGGTCCGCAACGCACTGACAGGGTTGATCGGGTGGGAGTGGAAGGACCGCGACGAGTTCGTCACCGAGCTAAAGGATGCACTGCGTGGCGCGGGTCTCATAAGGCCCAGCGCGGCTGTGGTGAAGACGCTCTGGTCCAGCATCGGCGAACATGACGATGACGCAGTGATCGTCACTAATGCGAAGGGTGAACCAGAACCCGATCCAGCGCTACGGGACACCGAGAACGTGCCACTAACCGAGGACATCGAAAAGTACTTCGCCCGTGAGGTCCTGCCATACGTTCCCGGCGCATGGATTGATCACGACAAGACCAAAATCGGGTACGAGATACCGTTCGCCCGGTATTTTTACCGGTATACCCCACCACGGCCCCTTGAGGACATTCAGAAGGACCTCCGCATTCTGGTCGGGGAGATTCAAGCCATGCTTCCCGAGGTCGGCGCATGAACTGGCCGGTTCAACAGCTGCGGCGGATGGCCCGTATCAGGAACGGTGTTGACCACAGTGGGGTGATGGACCCATATGGTGAATACCCTGTCTACGGCTCCGGGGGAGAATTTGCGCGCGCAACACGCGCTTTGTACACCGGGCCAGCCGTCCTCCTTGGTCGAAAAGGGACAATAGATAAGCCACTGTTCGTCGACGGTTCCTTCTGGACTGTTGACACGATGTTCTGTGCGCAGCCACTGAGTGGTACCGACCCGCGCTTCTTGTATTACGCGTGCACCACAATCCCTTTCGGGATGTTGTCGACGAGCACCGCGTTGCCGAGTATGACCCAAGGAGACCTCAACGCAGTCCGTCTACCGTGCCCGCCTGCACGTTCGCAGTCGGAGATCGCGGATTTTCTGGACCGCGAGACTGCGAATATAGATGCCTTGATCGGCAAGCAGGAACAGTTGATCGCCACCCTGCGCGAGGACCGCACGGCTACCATCACACAGGCTGTCACCGAAGGAATCGAGTCCAATGTCGGGATGAGTGACGTTGGGGCACGGGATCTTTTGAGCACCCAGACAGGCTGGAACATCGTACCTTTCATTCGCTGCGTAAACGACCGCGTGGACTATCGGGGGGCAACGCCAAAGAAAGTTGCGGACGGCGTGGTGCTCGTGACTGCCCGCAACGTGCGACCCGGCTGGATTGACTACGAGGCCTCGGAGGAATACGTATCTGTCGACGAATATGACGAGACTATGCGGAGGGGTCGCCCCCAGATTGACGATCTTCTCTTCACGATGGAAGCTCCGCTCGGCAATGTCGCTCTAGTCGACCGGACGGACATCGCGCTCGCTCAACGAATCATCAAGTTCCGCGCAGATCCCAAAGTCGCTCTCCCGAAGTACCTTATGTACTCGATGATGAGCGCCTGGTTTCAGGCCCAGTTAGTAGCTCGCGCAACGGGTTCCACCGCCCTGGGGTTGAAAGCCAGTAAGCTTCCCGAGCTGCGCATTGCGATACCTCACATGTCCACTCAAGCAAAGCTAGTTCGGTTCCTCGATGACCACGGCACACAGATCGATGCCCTGATTTCCAAGGCGTCCGGGGTTATTCGAGTCTTGCGCGAGTTTCGCTCGGCGACGATAACCGATGCTGTGACAGGCAAGATCGACGTTCGCGAGGCATAGATGCCGATCAACACGAAAGAAGACCGGTTCGAGTCGGATATTGTCGCCGTACTAACCGGTGGCGGTGGTTACACGCAGGGCGTGCCCGCGCATCTCGACAAGCAAGCATGTGTCGACACCGCAGAAGTGTTCGCCTTCATCGGCGCGACGCAGGTTGAGCAATGGTCGCAAGTCCTTAAGCGGCACGGCGGTGACCCGAATGTGGCACAGCGCAAGTTCGTGGATCGGCTCGCAAAGGAGCTAGACCGCCTGGGCACGATTCGGCTGCTGCGCGACGGCGTCGAGGATCAGGGCGTACGCATCAGACTCGCCTACTTCAAACCCGCGTCGAACCTTAACACCGAGCTCGTCGAGCTGTATCGGAAGAACAGGCTCACCGTGACGAGACAACTGCGCTATAGCCCCCGACATGACAACGAGCTAGACCTCTGCCTGTTCGTCAACGGTATTCCCGTTGCCACCGCCGAGCTAAAGAACCCGCTCACCGGCCAACAGGTTGGCGATGCGATCAAGCAGTATCAGACCGACCGCGATCCTGCTGACACTTTGCTCGGTAAACGGGCGCTCGTACACTTCGCCGTCGACCCCTACCTCGTCTATATGACCGGCGACTTGGCGCTCGGCAACACGCGGTTCCTGCCGTTCAACCGAGGCCACGACTACGGCAAGGGCAACCCGCCAATCCCCGACCGCTACAACACCGAGTACTTGTGGCGCGAAATCTGGTCTTACGACACCTGGATGGACATCCTCGCCAAGTTCATCCACCAAGACCGTGACAACCGGGGCCGGCCCGCCGGACCACCGATCTTTCCGCGCTACCACCAGTGGGATGCCGTATCCCGTCTGGCCGCTGACGTGCTCGCGCACGGCACCGGCCACAACTACCTCGTACAGCATTCGGCCGGGTCGGGTAAGACAAACAGCATCGCCTGGCTCGCCCACCGGATCTCCACGCTGCACGACCAGTTCGACCAACGCATCTTCGACAAGGTCGTAGTGATCACCGACCGGCGCATACTCGACGAGCAGCTGCGGGACAAAGTTGAGCAGTTCGAGAAGGTCCTCGGCACGGTCGTCTCCGTCACGGGGAAGACCGACGCTAAATCCTCGGAGCTCGCGTCGGCCCTCACCTCGCCAGCAAAGATCGTGATCACCACGCTGCAGACGTTCCCGTTCGTACACGAGAAGCTCGGAACCGACCTGGCCGCCAAGAAATTCGCCGTTATCGTCGATGAGGCACACTCGTCACAGACCGGTGAAGCGGCCGACGCACTCAAGCGCGCCCTCGGCGCGAAGGCCTCTGCGGCACGCGCAGAGTCCGAGGACGACGAAGCCATCGACCCGGAGCTCGCCATTGCGGAGATCTTGGCCGCGCGTGGTCCCCAGCCCAACATGTCGATATTCGCGTTCACCGCTACCCCAAAGGAACGCACGCTTGAGCTGTTTGGTGAGCGCGGCCCAGACGGCACACTTCGGCCGTTTCACTTGTATTCGATGCGACAGGCCGTCGAGGAAGGTTTCATTCTGGATGTTCTGCGCAACTACATCACATACAAGACGTACTACCGCGTGGCTACACGCGACGCGGTGATCGGCGATCGGGAGGTCGAGGTCGGAAAGGCTAGTGCCGCCATCCGCCATTTCGCCGTGCGGAACCCGGAAATGATTGCGCAGAAGGCCGCCATCATCATCGAGCACTATCGGGCACACACCGCATCCAAGATCGGTGGGCTGGCCAAGGCGATGGTAGTCACTGACTCGAGGGCGGCAGCCGTCGCTTATAAAAGGGCGATCGACGCCTATATCGCCGAGCATCATTACACCGATGTCCGTGCGGTTGTTGCGTTCTCGGGAACAGTCAACGACCCGATCGAGGGCTCGGTCACCGAGTCCAGCCTCAACGGTTTCCCGGAATCGCAGACCGCTTTGAGATTCAAGGGTGTAGACCCATACGCCCCTGGCGACTACCAGGTGCTTATCGTCGCCGAGAAGTTCCAGACCGGATTCGACGAGCCCCTACTGCACACGATGTTCGTCGATAAGGTCCTCACAGGCCTGAACGCAGTGCAAACGCTGTCACGACTCAACCGGTTCCACATGGACAAGACCGAGACGTTCGTGCTCGACTTCCGAAACGAGCGTGAGGCGATTGCCAAGGAGTTCAAGAAGTTTCACGAGCAGACCACTGCCCTGCCCACCGATGTGAACGCGGTCTACGATGCGCGCACGCGTGTTTACGACCTTCAGCTTTTCGACGAGAGGACTGTCACAGAGACGGCACGGATCTATTTCGGTGCCGATCCGACCAAGCGGTCCCTTGGCCTGCTCTACGCCAGTTTGGCCGAGCCGCGAGAACTGTTTGAGGCACTCGACGAGACTGGGCGTGCGGAAGCGAAGGCCACCATCGATGCGTACGTACGGCTCTATGCGTTTATGTCGCAGGTCATGCCTGAACCGGAGATCGCTCTGGAGGAGCTCTACGTGTTCTGCCGGGCCCTTCTGCACGTTCTGCCCGCAGACGCTGACGGCAGCCTACAACTGGGGGACGAGCTCGTCCTGACCCACCTGCGCATCGACGAGACAAGTTCCGGCCCGATTGAGATTGGAGGTGGGCCGCTGACTCCGGGCACTGCATTTCCAGGAGGTGGGCAGGGCGGACACTCCACCTCGGCTGTGGATCGACTGTCAGCAGTCGTCGATCAGATCAACCAGCGGTTCGGGCTCGACCTCGACGAGCGCGATCAGCTTGTCTTTGATCAGTTCGAGAAGACCTGGCTCGCCAACGAAGAGCTCCGCCAGGTGGCACGCAACAACGCCTTCGAGGCGTTCTTGCTGGAGTTCACCCGAGGTTTCAAACAGACTGTGCTGGACAATGAAGAACGTAACCGCGAGGTCTATGAACTGATCTACGGCAACTCCCAACTCGCGGAACAAATCCTCGACTTCTACGCGCGCAAGGTCTATACCGACCTGCGTTCGGACGACTGACTAGAAATAGTGTGCGCGCGACCAGGCCTGGGCCGACCCCGCGCTCCAAAAAGTCCTGAAACCGTACAGACGGAAAATAGCTGTTTCGGCCATGAGATCGGTGTGACGGGTCGGGGGGTGGGGCCGGTGGGGGTGGTGGGGTTGGTGTGACTCATGTGGCGGTGGCTTGATGGGGTGGTGCGGGTGGGGTACCGCCAAGATCCCTTCCAGCGCAGGGAGTCTGGTACCCGATGGCGGATGGTGGATGGTGGGGTGGAGCAGGAGGGCGGGAAGGCACGGAGGGCGGGAATGTCGTTGTGGCACAGGATCCCCCGAGGCAGTGCTCGGATGGTTGGATTGCGGGGAGTGTCTGCCTGGGATGGTGACCATGCGGGGTGTCCGTGGCCATGAAAAAGTCCCCACTGGTGGCCAAGTGGAGGTCCCCACTGGTGGCCAGATAAAAGTCCCCACCCCGTGTTCGTCGTGTCGATCAGGAACTGCGGGCCCCGGTGGTGACGGTGAAGGTGCCAACCACTCATCGCTACCACCGGGGAGTTCCATTGAAGTCTGCGAGGGACCGCATGGACATCATTTCTGCCTATCAACAAGTCGGGTCATTTCGAGGCGCCGCCGGGCTGTGCGGCACCAGCCACAAGACCGTCAAACGGGTCGTGGAGAAGTTCGAAGCCGGCGAGACCGCACCACCGCGGGCTGAGCGGGCCCGTAACTACGATGCGGTGGCCGAGCTGGTCGCCGAACGCGTCGCGAAGTCGGCGGGCCGGATGTCGGCGAAGCGGATGTTGCCGATCGCTCGCGCTGCTGGCTATGAGGGTTCGGAGCGTAACTTCCGCCGATTGGTTGCGGTGTCGAAGGCATTGTGGCGCAGCGAGAATCACCGGGGCCGCCGCCCGGCGGTGTGGTCGCCGGGTGAGTATCTGGTGATCGACTGGGCCGAAGCCGCGCCCGGGCTGTTCTTATTCTGCGCGGTGCTGGCGTTCTCCCGGTGGCGGTTCGTGGCGTTCGCCACCGATCAACGGGCGTCGACGACACTGGCGCTGATCGCCGAAGCATTGGCTGCGATCGGCGGTGTCCCGGCCCGGGTGCTGGCCGACCGGATGGCGTGTCTCAAGGGCGGCGTAGTGGCCAATGTGGTGATTTCTACGGTCGAATATGTCCGGTTGGCGAGCCATTACGGGTTCGCACCGGATTTCTGCCATGCATCCGATCCCGAATCGAAGGGCATCGTGGAGAACTTGTGCGGCTACGCTCAACGCGATCTGGCGGTGCCGCTGCTCACCGACGCTGCCATCACCGGGACACCGGTTGACGTGCGGGCCGCCAACGCCGCGGCCAGGGCGTGGTGCGTCGAGGTCAATGCCGCGGTCCATTCGGAGATCATGGCGGTGCCCGACGAGCGGCTGCTCATCGAACGTGAACTCCTGCAAGCATTGCCGTCGCTGCGTCTGCAGATCGGGGCGCCCTCGGTGCTGCGTAAGGTTGACCGGCTGTCCTGCATCCGGTATGCCTCGGCCCGCTACTCGGTGCCCACCCGGCTAATCGGAGCCAGCGTGGCCGTGGTGGTCGATCACGGGGCGGTCTGCCTCGTCGAGCCCGCGACCGGGATGATCGTGGCTGAGCACGAACTGGGTGCCCCGGGCACCGCGTCGATCAGCGATGCCCACTACGACGGGCCACGACCGGCACCCAACCGCGGGCCACGCCCGAAAACGACCATCGAGAAGCAGTTCTGCGACCTCGGTGCCGACGCCCAAGCGTTCCTGGTCGGGGCCGCCGCGATCGGCAACACCCGCCTGGGTTCTGAGCTGGAGATCCTGCTGGCACTGGGCGCTGCCCATGGTGAACAGGCATTGGTGGCGGCGTTGCGCCGGGCGGTGGCGTTCCGGCGGTTCCGTGCCACCGATGTCCGCTCGATCCTGGCCGCCGGGGCGGGAACACCCCAGCCCCGCCCCGCTGGGGATGCGTTGATCCTCGACCTGCCGGTCGCCCCGACGCGTTCGTTGGATGCCTACAAGGTCACCCCGGCCGCCGATGGTGGTGTGAGTTCATGACAACCACATCGGCCAAGGCAACCAAACCCGTTGCACCGCTCTCTGTTCCAGAACTGGCCGCCGATCTCGACGCCGGGTTGCGTCGGCTCAAGCTCGCAGCGATCCGGCGCACCGCACCCGAGGTCCTGCAGACGGCCAAGACCCAACGCTGGACCCCCGAAGAGGTGCTGCGGACCCTGGTCGAAACCGAACTGGCCGCCCGCGATGCCTCCAACGTCGTCAACCGGCTCAAGGCCGCCGGGTTCCCAGTCGCCAAAACGTTGGAGTCGTTCGACGTGGCCGCCTCCTCAATTCAGCCGAAGACCTTCGACTACCTGTCCAGCCTGGAATGGGTTCGCGCACAATCCAACCTGGCGATCATCGGACCGGCCGGGACCGGGAAATCCCACACCCTGATCGGTCTCGGGATCGCCGCCATCCACGCCGGGCACAAGGCCCGCTACTTCACCGCCGCCGACCTCGTCGAAACCCTCTACCGCGGCCTTGCCGACAACACCGTCGGCAAGATCATCGAATCCCTGCTGCGCGTCGACCTGATCATCCTCGACGAACTCGGCTTCGCCCCGCTCGACGACACCGCGACCCAACTGCTGTTCCGCCTCGTCGCCGGCGCCTACGAACGCCGCTCCCTGGCCATCGCCTCGCACTGGCCCTTCGAACAATGGGGCCGGTTCCTGCCCGAACAGACCACCGCCGTCAGCATCCTGGACCGACTCCTGCACCACGCCACCGTCGTCATCACCGACGGCCAGTCCTACCGCATGAAAGACGCCCAACACCGAAAGGAGAACCCCTGACCAACCACTGAACTACCGCACGGGGCGGGGACTTTTACCTGGCCACCAGCGGGGACTTCGACTTGGCCATTGACACGGGGTGGGTACTGGGCAGTGCCGGGGTGGTGGTGGAGGGCGGGAAGTGCCTGCATGTTGGTAACAGTTCGAAGCCCGGCACCGCGTTGTTGTTCGGAGCTAGTCTCCACCCATCTGGTACTCGTAAGCCTGTCGCACCAGTCCCATGACGTAAGCAAAGTCGGCTTTCTCGTCTAAGGAGACCTCTGTGGGTCCGTTGCCCCAGTGGCCTTTCCGACTGACGTCTTCGGCCAAACCGCGCTCGTCGCGCAGCGAATCGATCGGGATGTTCAGGTTCAGGCGGAGTCTGGCCTTTTGAGGGACCACATCCACGAAGTTCGTCTCGGCCTTGAAAGCTACGTACAGCTTGAGGAACTGCCGGGTGATCGCCGGGTCAAGCGATAGCGTCTCGTTGCTCAAGCGCTCAAACAAGGCGCGCCGATCAGGCGGCAAAAGATACGGATGGTCTTCAATCGTGAAGCCAGATTCAGTTCTCGGTTGGTGATATTGCGCGATTATCTCGTCGGAGAGTTCGGGTCGTGGCCAAAGCAGGAGGGCATCCATCGCGAGGCGTTCAGCGCGCGCCTGAATCTCAGTTGCGTTCCAAGTCTCCAACTGGCCTAAGCCCTTGTTGAGTCGGAGTGGGCTGTCCTTGAAGCCGCCCTCCATGTCGCGCTTAGTCACGAATGGATGGTCGGAGTACTCTGAGTTGTACCCCGTCAGCGTCAAGTTGCCCAAGCTGTGAAGATACTTTTGCTGTACCGCTTGCCAATCTTCGCCGAGGGCTGTTCGCCACTCTTTTGAGAGCTTTTCGTTCTGCGGAAGTATGTGCTCGATGGTGTAGTCCTCGATCGTCACCTGCTCCTTGCGGCGGTGGTTTTCGAGCATGCGTAGGAAGTAGGAGCGCCGCCGGAAGTTGTAGAGGTCGGTGGTCACAAGGGCAGCTCGGAACTCTTCATCACTTGGAAACGCTCTGTAGCTCTTCAAGCTCAGGAAGTGAGCCTTCACGCTTTCGAGGTATTGGCCTTTGCGAATCGACAAGTGAAACGCAGCGAATGTCTTGTTGAGCGAGTTCGTCGGCACGCGGCAGACCGCACGGCGGAAGACGTAGGACGTCACCATCTGCACGATTTCGACCAAGTCGTCGCGCGAGATAGTCCCGAGTTCGTAGTCGCTGTACACCTCAAGAAGGAACGGATAGACAACCTCAGCCTTGATCTGATCAAGGTCTTTGAATACGCGACGGAGCTTTTCGTCCGTCTCCCGGCCGAGTGCCATCGCGCAGTAGCGTCGGGCGTACTGGCGAAGTTCGATGACCAACGCCTCGATGGTTTCGGCTTCGGCGCTCAATGCGGATGCGTAATCTTTGAACGCCTCGTAGATATCGCCTAGCCGAGGGATCTCACCTGTTTTTACGGTCAAGTAATGGCGCACGAATTCGTCGAACCGGCTTTCGACCGAGTCAGTGAAGTCGAGTTCCATCGGCCGCCAGTAGTTGGTGTAGAGCTTCTCCTGTTCCTTTGACGGCAGATCCATAAGAACGTAATTTCGAATTAGGTCTACCTGCGAGAGTTTCTTACCGGTCGAGTTCATAGCTTCGAACACCAGTTGCGGATTGTCGACATTCCTCGTGAGCGTCACATCGACAACCATAAGTTTGTCGAGACCGCGACATACCACGGCAAGGTCTAACTTCGGGTCGGCGAGCTTCTCGCGGAAGAAGCGGTAATTATCAATCACACGTGTTGACGCATCGCCGTTCGGCTCCACACCTTGAATGACAGACAGCAGCGCATCTTTGTCACCCTGCGACAAGATGAGTTTGTATTGCCGCTCCCCTTCTTCATCGTCGTTGAGCAGGTAGCGGTTGCGAATTTTTCTCGGAGAGAACCCTTCCCATGGCTCTCGCTCGTCCTCGGGCAGCTTGTCGAGCCGGTCAGCGAGAGCTGTAAGAAGCAAAGTGACCGTAGTGATGCGTTGCTGCCCATCGATGATGAGGTCGGGTTGGGAGGAAGTAAGCGTGGATTGATCCTTCGCCACGTACACAATCGAGCCTGTGAAATGAGCGCCAAGTTTCTCATGGCTCCCGGCCCTGAAGATGTCCGACCAGAGCTGCTCGCACTCCGACCTCTGCCATGAATAGACCCTCTGGTAGATCGGAACTACAAACTGACTGCTTTTCTTGAGCAGCGTCAGCAAGTGCGAGTCAACAGCCTTCACGAAACCCCCGTCTGGTCCAGCGACTAGTTGAGCTTAATTCCCGCACCGACGCTCATCCAAGCACGACCGCAGCCGTCGGGTGCGTCCCTTGACGTGGTGTAAGTAGCGGTTCGGCGTGTCGGCGGAGATGGAGTGGGCCATCGCGTGAGTCTCTGTGGTGAAACCGCCAAGAATCACTACCGAGAGGAACAGCGCGATGGCCCTGGATCAGTCTGCCTTGTTGGAGGTGTTGGATGCACTATGCAATGCCGATGCTGCTGATCGGATCAAGCAGGCTGCGGAGACGATCTATCAGGCGTTGATCGATGCAGAGTTGACCGCGGTGATTGGCGCTGGCCTGCACGAGCGGTCAGAGTCGCGGACCAACCAGCGCAACGGATCGCGGGCGCGCACGGTCTCCACGACGGCTGGGGATTTGGAGCTGCGGATCCCCAAGCTGCGGACAGGGTCGTTCTTTCCGGCGTTGTTGGAGCGGCGCCGCCGGGTGGACCAGTGCTTGTTCGCGGTGGTGATGGAGGCCTACCTGCACGGCACCTCGACGCGCAAAGTCGATGACCTGGTCAAAGCCCTCGGGGCCGACAGCGGGATCTCCAAGAGCGAGGTCTCCCGTATCTGCGCGGATCTGGACACCGAAGTCGCCGCGTTCCGCGATCGGCCCCTGACCGAGCAGCGGTTTCCGTACGTGTTTCTCGACGCCACCTACTGCAAGGCCCGGGTCAACCACCGGGTGGTGTCTCAAGCGGTGGTGATCGCCACCGGGGTGGCCGCCGACGGGCGCCGCGAGGTGCTGGGTTTCGAGGTCGGCGATTCCGAGGACGGCGCGTTTTGGACGGCGTTTTTGCGGTCGCTGAAGACGCGCGGCCTGTCCGGGGTGCAGCTGGTGATCTCGGATGCGCACAGCGGCTTGCGCGGGGCGATCGAGGCGATCCTGATCGGCGCGGCCTGGCAACGATGTCGGGTGCATTTTCTGCGCAACGTGCTGGCCCAGGTCCCCAAGGGGTCGGCCGAGATGGTCGCCGCGGCGATCCGCACCATCTTCGCCCAACCCGACGCCGCCCACGTACGCGAACAATTGGACACCATCGCCGGCATGCTCGGCCGCCAGTTACCCAAGGTCGAATCCATGCTGCGCGACGCCGCCGGCGACATCACGGCGTTCGCCGATTTCCCTGTGCCGCACTGGAAGAAGATCTGGTCGACCAATCCGCTGGAGCGGCTCAACAAAGAGGTCAAGCGCCGCACCGATGTCGTCGGGGTCTTCCCAAATCCGGCCGCGCTGCTGCGGCTGGCCGGCTCGGTGCTCGTCGAGGCCCACGACGAATGGCAGGTCGCCGACAAACGCTACCTCTCCGAAACCACCCTGGCCCTGCTCAACAAACCCAGCGACCCACCCCAGCAGAACGTTGCAGCTCCCGCCGCGCTCACGGCATAGTTGAAACCCGCAGAGCCTCAGGCGAAACGCCCGCGCCGATTTACACCGGTCCACGGGCACAAACCGTTATGCAGGCGCACGATCTAAGGAAGCCACAATGCGAACTCGACAGTCCCGCTGCGCGGAGCGCGTATGGCGCGTTGTGATTGCGCTGCTGCCGCTAGTCTTAGCCGTCGCGGCTGTACGACGTATCCGCATCGCCGCTGGTATGCGTCGTGGCGATCAATCGGTTATCGATGCCAAGCGAGCCCGCAACAAGCGTTTCGCCAACCGATTGGTTGGTACATTGGGGCGGGCTGGACGCCGACACAGCATCTTTGCGGTCATTGACTTCATCGGCCGCCGTTCTGGACGCCGGTACACCACACCTATTCGCGTCGTGGAGCGAGCCGATGGTTTCATCGCTCCGCTAACGTACGGTCCCAGAACCAGTTGGTACGTTAACCTTCTGGCGAACCCGGGAGAGCTGCAGTGGCAGGGGCGAACTATCCCGGTGGGCAACCCGACGCTGATACCCACCAGCACCGTGGCGCGCCAATTCCCGCCACCCTCACGGTTTCTGTTGTGGCTTGATGGCACTGACCAATGCGTGCGAATCGAACGCATGACCCACCACGTCGGCGGCACAGACTCGACTATCGAATCACAGTACGATCATCCCAGGCACTAACGCTCGCAGTTTCGTTCCGACGCGACCTGCCCCACTAGGTCCTTCGGCAAACACGTTGCGGTAACCGCCACCCCCACGGCATAGTGTCAAATACACACAGAGCCTCATGTGAATCGCCGGGCCATTTACACCACGCCACGGGGCGCTGCCCAGCCGTCGACACTTGCGGCGTCTGTTCTATTCGTGCCGGAGCCTCATCATCAGGCCTGCGTCGTCGGGGCACCGCTCAATCCGATCCGGCGCGGCCGGGGCGGACCCGCCCCGAGGTGGATCAACCGTCCCTCGCGGTAGGCGCGCATCCTTTCAGCCGGGGCGAGCCTCCGCAGTTCATCCTGGGTGGTGACCTGGTGGGGCATTTCGATGCGCCCGGCGCTGGTGACCGTCGATGCCGGGACAGCGGCAGTCGCGGGCCTGGACGGCGTCGACTCGGCACGCCAGCCGAGGGCGTCGGTGGCGATCCGCTCGATCTCCTCGGTGGTCTTGCCGTTACCCAGAAGCTCCGGCGGAACTCCGGTGTCCCTGGCCACCCGCAGCCGCGCCACCTCAGCCTGCAGTCGGTCGCGCTCAGCGGTCAGGTCGGCCAGGTCGTCGTTGTTCTCACTCACTGTTTGTCTTCCTCTGCGGAAATTGGCACGCGCTATCCGCCCGTGTACGGCTCAGCCGTGACCTGTGCAGGGTCGAGCAATTGCGGGGCGGCAACGTCCTTTTCCATTGCGTCGATCAGTGCGTGGTGATTGTGTTGCAGGACGGCCACTTGCCGGGCTTTGACGATGGCGTCGGCGCTGGCGTCGGCGAGGCCGGGGATCTTGGCCGCGAGCGCATCCGGCAGCCAGCCACCTGGCACGTTGCGGCTCCCGAGGTAGTCGCCGACCTCTTCGGCGAGGACCGGCACCTGGGTGTCATCGGCGTTGGCGATCAGCGCCTGCGCGGCGGCGACAAGCTTGCTTGGATCCTTGATTGCGTCCAGGGTGCGCTGGGCGCGTGCCCAGAACCGTTGGGCGGCGATTTGACTCGCCACATCGTCACCGACGCGAATGCCCTTGATCAAGTTGTTGACCTTCTGCGATGCGGTGTCGGCGTCGTCCTTGACCGCCGCGAGCGCGTCAGGAAGCGTCAGCGCGGCATCGGAGACGGAGAACGCACCCGCGTTACTCTTCAGGACATCAGGATCAATATCCGGGCTGTGCGCCGCACGCCAGCGCGTATAAAGATCGGCTACCTGGTGCTGACGCCTCGCGGCGCGGGTCGCGCTGTCGGCCCCACCAGGGTCGTGCGGCGTGCCGACGGGCACGGGCGGCGGATATGCGAGACGTGCACTGCGGACAGTTGGAAAAGTCATTGGTACTCCTAGGGTTTCGAGACAATGCTTGACCCCTAGCACGGAATTCTAGGCCAAGTCAACGACAAATACTTTATCAAAATACGCTGTCTAGCTGAATCTCTCAGAACCGTTCCAGATAGCTGCGGTTACGGCGGTTACGCGGTTTTCGTGGCTGACTAGGTTTGTAACCGGTGTAACCGCTAATCGGGCAGGCCCACAGGGGGTTGGCTGACGCTCATCCCAGGCTGTCCGCCTCGTCTTCAACTTCAACGGGCATCGGATACCGCTTCCAGGCGTCCTCAAACTGCTCGCGTGAATAGCCCTTGAAGACAACGTCTCCGATTCGCTGGGGCTTTGGCGCGATGCCGTACTTGCGTAGCTTGTTGGCAAGATAATTCGCGTCGATAGGCTCACCCTTGCGGATATTCGACCAAGGGGTGTCGGGGATGCGGGTCAACCCGATGGTGATTGCCTCGGTTCGCAACTTGTTGTAATAGTTCTGGTCGAACACGGTTCGGATGTCGTGCAGCAACTGGATCCCGAGGCTGGGCGGCGTTCGCTTGGACGCGGTTACAACGGTTACGGCGGTTACACGCGCATTCTTCGCCCACCGTTCACCGGCTAGGTCGGCGACGGCCAGCAGCGCCTCCCATATGTCGGCGTCGCGGTCCTCTACACCGCTGGGCATGTCCGGCCACCAATCATCCCCTCGCAGTGACTTTCTGGCTGTCTCCGCCCAGGTCGACAGTCTTCGGTATAGTCCCGCTGCCTCTGGGCCATTGACACGCGGACGCCACGGCTCGATGTTCTCGTCGGCTGTCCGGCGGCGCATCCGCACCACCACGCTGCGCGACATGAGGGTATCCGTTAGGTCGTCCAGCCCGGCCATCGCGACCGCGCAGTAGGCTTCCAGCTCTTCGGTCTCAATCACCTTGCCCCGCACCACACACCGACCAGCTGTCGCACCCTTGCGATGACCGGCGTTGATCATGCCCCGGATCTCCTCGTTGTCGCCGGCCCGCTTCGGCCCGAACACCGTGTCGATCTCGTCGTACAGGATGGTCGGCAGTCCCTCGGGATCGGATACCTTGCGGAACAGGTATGCGGGTGTGGTGTTCACGGAGTGGATGGGACGGGGCACAAGGGGTTCCGTCACTTCCAGTGCGCGGCTCTTGCCACTGCCGGGCTCGGGCGACAGGAATGCGATGCGCGGTGTGGAATCCCATTTGTCCATCAGCCAGGTGTGCACGATCCACAAGGTGTGTGCGCGACGGGCATGGATGGAGGGGTATATCACGAATCTGCCGAGGAACGCCTCGACGTCATCGAGCAGCTTCTCCGTCTGTTTCGTACTGATGTGCGTTGCGTGACGCTCTGCCGCCACCTTGCCTCGTGTCTCCCAATCCTCGGCGGTCACGGGTTCACCCCTACGACCCGGTGGGCCGAGGCGAGCCAGTCGACCTCCGCGTCATCGTGCACGCGGTAGTCGTCGGCCAACCGCATCAACACCTCCCGGGATGGTGGATCGCTAATCTCGCGCAGCGCACGGCGTTCAAGGTCGAGCGCACCCCGGGGGAAGCCCTCTCTAAAACCACTGGCGCGCAACCCGGTCGGGGCCCGGTACGCCCGCCGTGGCGGTGCGGAGCTATCCTTTCCTCGGATGGTCTTGTCGTCATCTGGCTTGTGGGCGTTGGCCGGGGTGAGCACCCGGCCATCGCTATCTCCGGGGCTCGGTGGTCCGAGGTTGTCCGGCGGTTGGCCGCGCATCAGCATTCACCGCCGATGCGGACGAAGAGGGCTTGGAGATCCGCCACATACACGCGGACGCGGCGACCGTTGACGAGGTAAGCGGGAAGCTCGCCCTTGGCGATCCACTCCCGTAACGTGGAGTAGGCGATTCCCGTGACCCGCGACTCGGTCTTGAGGTCGACAGATTCCTTGAGCGAGCAGCATTGTATAGCGGCAGAAGCCATTTGGGAATTCCTCCGAAAAAGAGAAGCAGCGAGTAGAGGACTCGGCCTTGCTCCCGTTCCGGGGTACCCGAACTAGTCCTTGCTCCCCTTCCGGGGGCAACCGAGCGTTGCGCCAGGCATCTCTTTACGGACTCAGGTCTCTAGGGCCACGGTCGGGTTGGGGTATTTAGCCGCTCACCGTTTCGGCATGCGGCTAGCCCACCAGATCTGAAAATTCACGCTACACCCCGGCGAATGCCGGTTCAAGCCAACGCGTGTCGTTGATCGGCCCGTACCGTTACTTTCCAGCGGCCAGCACCGACAGCGCCGCCGCGATCTCGGCGTCGCGGCCCGACACCACCGACTGGTAGATGAGGCTGGCCTTAACGGTGCTATGGCCCAATCTCTGCATCGACTCGGCCAGGTTGCCGACGCGGGCCACTTGTGTACCGGCAAAGTGCCGCAAGTCGTGAATGCGAAGTTCGCCGCGTCCGATGTCATCTAGCGGCTCCGCAATAGCATCGCGGAACACCTTGTCGTTGAGGTGGCAGCCGCCGCGCTGAGGCGGAAACACAAGCGCATCGCCGTCTTTCGCGACGAACACGTCGAGGTGATGCTTCAGGTCAGCGCGGATGTGCGGCGGGATCACAACCGCACGGGGCCTACCGGACTTGGGGGTGTCGATCCGGCAGCCGCCACGATGAGTTGCGCCGCGACCGACGAACAGCACCTCGGCGTCCACGTCGATGTCCCTGCGGCGAAGCTCGATCAGCTCACCCCACCGCACCCCGCACCAGGCGCTTACCAGGATGGCGGCTTTCAGCCGCTCGGGCACACGACCAGCGAGGTCGGCCAGCTCGGCGACGGTGAGGATCACCGGCTCGCGCTTGCGCTGCGGGTTCATCACCCGCTCGATTTGGCACGGATTGGACAGCAGCAGACCGTCTTTCACGGCGGTCGCCATGATCGCGTGCAGCAAGCCATAGGCGTGGCTGTTGCGCCGGACGTGCCTGGTGCCGAGGCCGGCGTACCACGTCCGAACGCGGTCGGGTGTGACGGCGGTGATCTCCAGCTCGCCGATGCCATCATCGATGTGCTGGCGCAGCAGCGACTCGTACATCAGGCGGGTGCGGTGTTTCACGCCGCGCTCGGCGATCCACTTCGACGCGTAGGTGGAAAGGGTCATTACCGCGGCCGCGCGGGCCGCTGCGCGACTTTCCGGTGAGGTCCAGGTGTCCAGTTCGATGAGCTTGCGTTCTTCGGCCAGCCAGCCCTCGGCTCGCGGCTTGGTGGTGTAGGTACGCGGCGCGTTGTGCCGGGTGAGGTCGTGGACGTAGGACGCCTGGAACCGGCCCGACGGCAGGCGGCGGATGTGGCCCCAGCCGCGACTGCCCTTAGTGCAGGCCATCAGGATTCGACCCCCCACACCTCCGGGTTTTGGTTCGCGATGTCGCCCAGCAGTCTTAACAACAGGTCGGCCTGCGCCTCTGAGAGGTCCTCGTAATGGATGACCTTGTCTGGTCCCCACATGGACCCCATCGCGAAAAGCAGCGAGTTTGTGCCCTCGGCACGCAGCCGGTCGTGGTTCTTTACGACGTATTCCACCGCGACGCGAATATCGTCCCGCGATGGCTTTGGGCTTGGCTTTGTCATTGGTGGTGTGCTCCCGAATCGTCGTGCGATCTCCGTGCGATCTCCCATGCTACGCGCCAGCATTCACCAGCGCATCGTGCGGGTCGAATGGCCTGGTAGACGGTATTTTCCGCAGGTCGGCGCGGGTGTGGCCGACTAATTCGAATCCTGCCGGGGGCACCATCCTGACAACCAAGTCGCGGCGACCGACGTGCACCGGTAACCCGCCGATATGGCCCTTGGGGCTCCCCCCGGTTGCGGGGGGGCCGC
>CAWAGK010000007.1:0-81833 GCA_963781685.1 uncultured Actinomycetota bacterium | reverse complement strand
AGCTGGCCAGGAAGTTACCCAACCGCTCGATAGCGCGGGTAAGGTCGCGCGACCATGGCAGCGTCACGATCCTCAGGTGATCCGGTGCCGGCCAATTGAATCCGGTGCCCTGAGTGACCAGGATTTTCTCCGACAGCAGCAGATCCAGGACGAGTTGCTCGTCGTCCTCGATCTCGTGCACCTCGGGATCCAGCCGCGGGAATGTGTAAAGCGCACCAGCGGGTTTGACGCACGACACCCCGGGGATCTCGTTGAGTTTGGACCAGGCCACATCGCGTTGTTCGCGCAGTCGACCACCCGGCAGGACCAGGTCGTCGATGCTTTGGTGCCCGCCGAGGGCGACCTGGATCGCATGCTGCGCAGGCACATTCGGGCACAACCGCATATTCGCCAGCAGGTGAATGCCTTCGATGAAACTGCTTGCGTGGTCCTTGGGCCCGGTGATCGCCAGCCAGCCGGCGCGGTATCCCGCAACGCGGTAGGCCTTGGACAGACCATTGAAGGTCAGACACAACACGTCTGGTGCGACCGAGGCCATGCTGATGTGCTTGGCATCGTCGTAGAGGATCTTGTCGTAGATCTCATCGGCCAGCAGCAGTAGCTGATGCTTGCGTGCCAAATCGGCTATCTGCGAAAGTATTTCGCGACCGTAGACCGCGCCGGTTGGATTGTTGGGGTTGATGACGACCAGCGCCTTGGTGCGCTCGGTGATCCTCGACTCCAGGTCGGCGATATCCGGCTGCCAGCCTTGCGTTTCGTCGCACAGGTAATGCACCGGTGTGCCGCCGGCAAGCGAGGTCGACGCCGTCCACAGCGGATAATCGGGTGCCGGAATCAAGACCTGATCGCCGTTGTCCAGCAGCGCCTGCAGCGTCAACGTGATCAGCTCCGAGACCCCGTTGCCCAGATACACGTCGTCAACGTCGAATCGTGGGAAGCCCTCGACGAGTTCGTAGCGGGTGACCACCGCGCGCCGCGCCGACAGGATGCCCTTGGAGTCCGAGTAGCCCTGCGCGTACGGCAGCGCCTGGATCATGTCACGCATGATCACGTCGGGTGCTTCGAAGCCGAACGGCGCCGGGTTGCCGATGTTCAGCTTGAGGATGCGGTGCCCTTCGGACTCCAGCCGCGCGGCGTGATCGTGCACCGGGCCGCGGATCTCATAGAGCACATCCTGCAGCTTCGAAGACTGCGCGAACGTGCGCTGCCGCGGCTGATGACCCGTGGTATGCCAGGGCAGCTGGTGCGTAGTCACTCAACTATGGTGCCATGGCTGTCTAATTATTAATAAATAAATGCGTCTGATCAGCGCTTTCCGGGTGGACGGGCACCCCTGGCGATGCCCAATCCTTTCACCGGCGCCGTTGACGCTTTGGTCTCGCCATCCTGACCTACAGGCTGCGGTTCGCTGGCTGATTGCGGCTCGGGCTTTGCTTCCGGCTGTGCCGCCGGCGCCGCGGGTTGTGCAGCGGGAGCGACCTTTTTGGCACCGGGCCGTTTGGCCCCAGCCGCGATGCCCAGTCCCTTGACGGGGGCGGCCGGCGCATTGGCTTCCGGGGCTGCCGCGGGTTCGGATTTCGCTTCAGGCTGTGGCGCAGGCGCGGATTGGGTTGGCGCTGCGGCTTTTTTGGCACCTGGCCGTTTGGCGCCGCCGGCGATGCCCAGCCCCTTGACCGGCGCGGCAGGAGCCTTGGCTTCCTCGGTGGCCGGCGCCGATGCGGATTGCGTTGGGGCCGGCGCCTTTTTGGCCCCGGGCCGCTTCGCGCCGCCGGAGATACCCAATCCGGTGACGGCCTTGGCGGCCTTCTCCGGTGCCGGTGCAGCCGATTCTGTCGGTGCGGCGGCTTCCGGTTCGGTGGTTTCCTTCGCCGGGGCGGTCGCGGTTGCCGCCTCAGCCTTGGGCGCGGGAGCAGCCTTTTCGGCTTGCTCGGCGGCCTTCTTGGCCGCGGTGCCCTTCTCCGGCAGCGTGATCGTGCTGCGGTCGAGCGACTCGAGCAGCAGCTGCGCCACGTCGCGCACGTCGACGCCCTCGCGTCCGGCCGCTTCCTGGCGGTCGTTGACGCCGTCGGTGACCATCACCCGGCAGAACGGGCACGCGGTGGCCACGGTGGTCGCGCCGGTGGCCAGCGCCTCGTCGACGCGTTCGTGGTTGATCCGCTTGCCGATGTGCTCTTCCATCCACATCCGCGCACCGCCGGCGCCGCAGCAGAAGCTGCGGTCGGCGTGACGCGGCATTTCGGTCAGCTTTGCGCCCGAGGCGCTGATCAACTCACGCGGCGCTTCGTAGACCTTGTTGTGCCGGCCCAGAAAGCACGGGTCGTGATAGGTGATGTCCTCGGATACCGGGCTCACCGGAACCAGCTTCTTGTCGCGCACCAGCCGGTTGAGCAGCTGAGTGTGGTGCAGCACAGTGTAATTGGCGCCCAGCTGACGATATTCGCGGCCGAGGGTGTTGAAGCAGTGCGGGCAGGTGACCACGATCTTGCGGTCGACGGTCTCCACGCCTTCGAACAGTCCATCCAATGTCTCGACGGCCTGCTGGGCAAGCTGCTGGAACAAGAACTCGTTACCCGAGCGACGAGCCGAGTCGCCGTTGCAGGTTTCGCCGGTGCCCAGCACCAAATACTTCACTCCCGCGGTGGCCAGCAGTTCGGCGACCGCCTTGGTGGTTTTCTTGGCCTTGTCGTCGTAGGCGCCGGCGCAGCCGACCCAGAACAGGTACTCATAACCGTCGAAGCTGTCGACGTCTTCGCCATAGACCGGCACATCGAAGTCGACCTCGCTGATCCAGTTGGTCCGGTCAGAGGCGTTCTGGCCCCACGGGTTGGCTTTGGTCTCAAGGTTTTTGAACAGCACCGAGAGCTCGGAGGGGAACTCCGACTCCATCATCACCTGATAGCGGCGCATGTCGACGATGTGGTCGATGTGTTCGATGTCCACCGGGCACTGCTCGACGCAGGCACCGCAGTTGACGCAGGACCACAGCACGTCGGGGTCGATCACCCCGCCCTGTTCGGCGGTGCCGACCAGCGGGCGGGCGACCTGCTCGGGCCCGTGCCCGGGCACCCGGCCGAACCCGGACTCCGGCACATGGTGGCCCTCTTCCTTGACCGTCTCGAGGTCGAGTCCCTCGAGCGGCTCGGCGGTCTTCTCACCAAGTAGGTAGGGCGCCTTGGCCATCCAGTGGTCGCGCAGGTCCATGATCACGAGCTTGGGCGAGAGGGGCTTGCCGGTGTTCCAGGCCGGGCATTGCGACTGACAACGCCCGCACTCGGTGCAGGTGGCGAAGTCGAGCATCCCCTTCCAGGTGAAGTCCTCGATCTTGCCGCGGCCGAATTCCGCGTCATCGGGCGGGTTTTCGAAGTCGATCGGCTTGCCGTGTGCCTCGACCGGCAGCAGCTGGCCCAACCCGTCGGGCAGTCGCTTGAACATGACGTTGATCGGCGCCAGGAAGATGTGCAGGTGCTTGGAGTGCAGCACGATCAGCAAGAAGATAAGCGCCACAGCGATGTGAGCCAGCAGTGCGATCGTCTCGATCCACTCGTTGGCAGTCGGACCCAGCGGGTGCATGAGCGCGCCCATGGCGTGCGAGAAGAATGCGCCCCTGCCGTAAGGGAAGTTCCCGGTGTTCACGGCGGCACCGCGGAAGATCGAGTAGCTGAAGATGACCATGAAGATCATGAACAGGATCAGCCAGGCGCCGCCGGTGTGTGAGCCGTAGAACCGTGACGAACGGCCGTACTCTTTCGGTTCGGAGCGCAACCGAATGATGGCGAACGTGGTGATGCCGGCTAACACCCCAAGGGCGATGAAGTCCTGCAGGAAGCCCAACGCGTCCCACCGGCCGACGATCGGGATGTGGAAATTGGGCTGGAACAAGGTGCCGTAGGCCTCGATGTAGACCGTGATGAGAATGAAGAAGCCCCACATGGTGAAGAAGTGGGCCAGCCCAGGGATGGACCATTTCAGCAGCCGGCGCTGTCCGAGCACTTCGGAGATCTGCGTCCAGATCCGCGTGCCGATGTCGTTGGTGCGACCAGAGACCGGCTGGCCGGAAAGCACGAGTTTGACCAGCCACAAGACCCGGCGAAGGGCGAACAAGGCGATGATCGCCGTCATGCCCAGACCCACTACGAGTCTGATCAGCGTCTGCGTTTCCACGGAGCGTCTCCCCAATTCCGAGGTTACTGAGCGGTAACTAACTACATGTTACTAGCCAGTAACTTAATCACCAGGCCCGCTCATAGTTACATCTTTCTAGCGCTGACCGCAGCAAAGGCTGCCCTAACCTGGCTGCGGCAACCGCGGCTTCCAGACGTTTACGGGTTGTAGCCCGGCACGTGAATCGGGGGTAGCCCGGGAATTTGCGGGATGTTGCCGTTCCACCAATGGTGACGAGGACGTTGCTGCTGCGTCCAGGTGGTGACGGGTGGCTCGGGCTCCCACGTCGTCGTCTCGGGCGGAGGGGACGTCGTGGTCGGCAGGGTCGATGACGGTGTGGTCGTCCGGGCCGGTGTGGTTGATGACGGTGTGGTTGTCGACGGCCGGGTGGTCGCCGGTGCGCTGCCGCCGTTGTCGGTGGCCAGGATGATCAGGCCGTAGATGATCGTCGCGATCAGCAGCACCACGGCCAGGCCCCACAGCGCCAGCACCCACGGTTTGAGGAACCACGGCGAGGACGTCTCGGCGGCGCCGAACGGCTCGTCATGGTTCGGGCCGAGGTTCACGTCGTGCCTGGAGTAACCGCCGACGTCAGATGGTGGTCTGCTGCCCCCCACACTGACAGATCGTACCGATGCTCGACCGCTACGGCATACCGCCGCCGTCGTGGTGGTGATGATGGTGGCGACCATCGTCGATGCTCGTGCTCGTCCTCGGCGGTGCGCTGGTCGGCGGCGTGGTCGTCTCCACGCTGGTCGTCGGCACTTCGGTCAGGGTGGTCGTGGGAGCGGGGGCGACCGGCTCGGTGGTCGTTGGGGTGCTGGAGGATGGCGGGGTGGTCGTCACGGCCGATGTCGTCGACGACGTCGAGGGGGACGTGGAGCCGCCGCCGTGGGTCAGCTCGAGGACTCCCCAGATCACCAGCGCGACGAGGATGGCAGCAAGCACTCCCAAACCGATCAAAGCGGCGGGCTTGCGGTGCCACGGAGTCGACCCGGGTTCGGGCTGCTGGTACCCGTCGCCGTAGTCGCTGTATTGTACTGGCCGGTCGGCGCTTCACTTGGGTCGTCTGGTCCGTAGCCCGTCACGGGCGCCGATCCTAGCGGCGGGTCCCGGCGGTTTCACCTCCGAGCCCTCAGCGGCCGCGCCTCAAAATCCCGGCGGCAGCGTAATAACGGTGTGCGGCAACGTGATCGTCGACGGGATGTGTGGCAGGTGCAGATGGTGACGATGCCCCGGCGGCTCCTCGGGGGCGGGGGACTCGGCCGGAGGCGGTCCGCTGTCACCCGGCGGCCCCTGTTCTTCGGGAGTCGACGACGGTGGTGGCGGGGTGGTGGTCGTCGACGGCGGAGTGGTTGTCGAAGTGGTTGGTGTCGACGACCGCGTGGGTGTCGTTGACGGCGTGGTCGTCGACGGGCCACCGGCGGTGCCGTGGGACAGCTGGATGAGGCCGTAGATGATCAGCACGATCAGGACCGCGACCATCGTGGCCCAGACAGCCAGCAACAACCGATTCCGATACCACGGGTCCGGCGGTGATTCCTGTTCAGGCGATTCCGGTTCAGCAGACTGCGAGTAATCCGGGTAGTCGTCAGGACTTGACGGCGGCGACTCGCCCGCGCCGTATTCGGCCATCCGAGTCGGCCGATTGCTCGGGTCGTCCGGAGGACCGTAACCAGTCACGCCCCGATGCTACTGACATCCGGCGGACCGGTCGGTTTGCGGCGCGGGCGTCAGAGCTGCCGATTTACCTTGTCGGCGAAAAGTCGCAGGTGCTCGAGATCGGACAGGTCCAGCAGCTGCAGATATACCCGCTGCACACCGATATCCGCGAACGGTCCAAGCTGCTCGACGATCTCGCCCGGCGTACCCACCAGCGGAGAATTGGACCGCAGCTCGTCGACCTCGCGGCCGATGGCGGCGGCCCGGCGGCTGATCTCGGCGTCGTCGCGTCCGGCGCACACCACGAACGCCGCGGAATATGTCATGGAATCGGCGGGCCGGCCGACCGCATCGACCGCTTCGCGGACCCGCTCGAATTGGGTCTTGATGGTGTCCAACGGGGCGAACGGCACGTTGAACTCGTCGGCGAAGGTCGCGGCCAGCGCGGGCGTCCGGTTTGCGCCCGTCCCGCCGATGATGATCGGTGGATGCGGCCGTTGCACCGGCTTCGGCAGCGCGGGCGAGTCGTTGATCGCGTAATGAGCGCCCGCGTAGTCGAATGATTCACCGACCGGCGCGGTCCACAATCCGGTGATCATTTCGAGCTGCTCGGTGAGCCGGGCGAATCGCTCGCGCAGCGGCGGGAAGGGGATCGCATAGGCCACGTGCTCGCGTTCGAACCAGCCGGTGCCGATGCCGAATTCGACTCGCCCGTTGCTCATTTCGTCGACCTGGGCGACCGAGATGGCCAACGGGCCGGGATGGCGGAACGTTGCCGAGGTAACCATCGTGCCCAGCCGGATCGACGACGTCTCGCGGGCGATGGCGCCCAAGGTCACCCAGGAGTCGGTCGGGCCGGGCAGCCCGTCGCCGCTCATCGCGACGTAGTGGTCGGACCGGAAGAACGCGGAAAAACCCAACGCTTCGGCGGTCTGCGCAACGGCTAGCTGGTCGGTGTAGCTGGCGCCTTGCTGCGGTTCAACGAATACCCGAAAGTCCACGAGCGCCAGCCTATGCCGACCGGACCGGCTCCTTTTCGCGCCGCCCCCGGCACTCAGGTCAGCGGACGACCCGGGCTGATGGTTAGGTCGGGATTGTGAATTCCTCGGCGAAGTTATTCCGCGATACCGTCGCGGTTCGGATGTTGGTCTCTGTGGCAGTGGGAGTCGCCGTCGCGCTCGTAGTGGCCAACACGGTCGGTTGGCGATTTGCGCTGGCCGGTTGGGTTTACTACCGCCGCGGTGTATGTCCTGTGGACGCAATTCATCCTGCGCAGAATGGACGCCGAGCAAACGTGCAGATGGGTGACGCGGGAGGATCCGACTCGGTGGGTTGCCGACGCGGTCATCGTGTCGGCAAGCATCGCGAGCCTAGGCGGTGTCGGCTACGTGGTGGTCGCGGGATCGCACTCCGGCAACGGCGCTATCGAAGCCGCCGTCGTCGGTGTCCTGACCGTCGGGGCGTCCTGGTTTGCGGTGCACACTCTTTTCACCGTGCACTACGCGCGGCTCTACTATTCCGACGAACCGGGCGGAATCAACTTCCACGACCTGGAGCCGCCCTGCTTCCGGGATTTCGCCTATCTCGCCTACACCGTCGGGATGACCTACCAGGTGTCAGATACCGAGATCGGGTTGACATCCATCAGGGCGACGGTGCTGCGCCACGCGCTGCTGGCCTACCTACTGGGTGCTGTCGTCCTGGCGGTCACGATCAATTTGATCGCGGGACTCGGCGCCAAGGTCTGATTAGTGCGATCGCAGGATGGTGATCGCGTTGTCGATCTTTTTGAGGGAGCTGAAAGTCTGTGCGGGAACCCCGAAGACGGCGGCCAACACCGGGGGCGGAAGCTGACTCAAGGACTCGCCGATGCCGATGTTGTCTTTGTCCTCAGGTGCACTGGTGTTCTGGATGATCAGCACGTCCAGGTCTTCGTTGCCGTGGTTCTCGAAGTAGTGAAAGGAACCCTGGGGTGCGAACACGAGGTCGTCGACGTGGGCGTCGAAACTTTCGTGGTTGCTGTTCCCGTCGATGAGGACCCAGCTGGCGACTCCTTTGGTGACCAGGTTGAGCTCCCACGCGCTGGGATGCCAGTGCGGCTCGCGAATACCCCCGGGCTGCAACGTGATCAGCTGGATGCTGGCCTCTTGACCTTTGAGTATCGGGAAATTGTCTTCGTGCGCCTGCTGCTGTGTACCCCCGTCATAAGTGATCGGGGGCACGGCGGTGAGATGGAACAGGTGCGATTGCGAGGTGATCGTTTCCGAGGGGATGCGGGGATCACCGAAGCGTGCCGCGTCATCGGTCATTGGCTCGTCCTTAGTGGGAACGCAGGATGACGATTGCGTTGTCGAACTTTTTGAACGGCTTGAATGTGTCTGCGGGAACGCCGAAGACGGCGGACAACACCCGGGGTGGAAGCATGCTGAGGGACTCGCCGATGCCGATGTTGTCCTTGGATTCGGGCGTGCTGGTGTTCTGGATGATCACGATTTTCATGTCGTCCGGGCCACGGTTCTCGAAGTAGTGGAAGGAACCCTGCGGCGCGAATACCACGTCGCCGACATGTTGGTCGAAACTCTGGTGGTTGCCGTTTCCGTCGACTAGGGCCCAGGCCGCGACTCCCTTGGTGACGATGTTGATCTCCCACGCGCTGGGATGCCAGTGCGGCTCGCGGATACCGCCGGGCACCAACGTGAGCAACACGACGCTGGCCTGTTGCCCTTTGAGGATCGGAAAATCGTCCTCGTCCGCCTGCTGAAACGAGCCACCGTCATAGGTGGCTAAGGGCTGAGCACCGAGATGGAACAGGTGCGATTTCGAGGTGATCGTCTCAGCGGGTATGCGGGGATCACCAAACTTTGTCGCATCGTCGATAAGCGCCTCTTCCTTATCGGTGCGATAGCCGGTGACAAACCGGTCGACGCCGACACCGGTAGCGGCCGCACCGGCGGCCAGGCCCGCCCCACCCAAGACCTTGCGACGATTAATCGGCACCGTGCTGAAATTACCGCAGCCGTCACGACCGGTCTAGATAACTTCGACCTAGTGGCGCCGTTCAGAAGGTGTCGACGTGCTCGATGCTGACGAACATGCCGTGGCCGGTGTTCTTGTTGGTGAAGCGGGTGCCGCTTTCGCTGGCCGCGATCGTCCAGCCGTCCGCATCGTAGGTGCGGTAATCGATCGTCACGGTGGGGATATCGCCGAGGTTGCCCACGACCCACTGCACGGAACCGCTCGCGGTGATGTTCACGCCGTTGGCGCGTTCGCCGTCCTGCATCGGGGAATTGGTGAACTCAGCCTCGCAACCCACACTGTCGGTGTCGATCTGGCAGCGCGTCTGACCGGATTTGGTTTCGATGAACACCCGACCGTCCTGGTCGGGTGGCAGCGGGATGGCGCCGGCCGGTGGGTTGGCGCTCGGCGGCGCGGGCTGCGACGAGGTCGGTGCGGGGATGGACGGTTTGGCTTTCGGGAACGACGGCTCGGTTGGTCCGGCGCCCGGGTTGGCCACCGGCTTGCCGTGAATCAGGGAGCTACATCCGCTCGTCAGCGCAGCGCTCGCCAGCAGGCCTGCCAGCAGCAGCCGACCGCCAAAGTTTGCCGTCTTTGTTCTCTCCGAAAACATCTCAGACAACAGCCTACGCATGAAGTGACGCAAGTGAACGTAGTGACGCGCCCGCGTCGCACGGCTAGTCAGCCATCGCGGCATAGCCGTTGGCCAGCGCCCGTAACTGGCCGGCGCCATCACCGGTGAACGACGCGCCGTGCATCAGCGCCAGCGTGGTCGGCGTCAATTGCGCCAACTGCTCCAACGTGGGCGCCAGATTGGTCGTGAGGCCGGTCGCATGAAACAGCTCCTCGGCTTCCAATGCCGGTGCTACGCAATCAGATTCGGTCAGAGCGGGGCATTGACCGGTGTGCGTGAATAGGTCGCCGGCCAGCAGCGTCGACGTGGTCTCGTCGAACCACAACCCGCTTTCCCAGTTGTGCGGCACGTGTGGGGTGGCGATGAACCGCAGCCGGTGCCCGCCGATATCGTGCACGTCGCCCGATTCGGTGCCGACTGGCACCGGTGGCCGGTCGCACATATCGGTCAGCGACAGCATGCAGGCCAGTGGGCCGTGGATGACTTGCGCGTGCGGAGCCGCGGCCAACAGCATGTTCATCGACCCGCACTCGTCGGCCTCGATGTGGGCGAACGAGATCCAGCGCAACCGCTCCATCGGGATCACCTTGGCAATGGCCGCCGAAACCAGCGGGAAAAGTTGCCGCATTCCGCAGTGGAACAGAAACGGCTCGTCACCGGTCAGCAGAAACTGGTTGAACGTGAAGCCGCGTTCGGTGATGCCCGGCACCCAGGTGGAAAACCGTAAGATGCCCTGCGCGATCTCGTCGACTTTGGTTTGCAGGCCAGTATCCATCTCAAGCCTTTCTGGTTGGGCGCGCCGTATGGCGAAGGATAGGTGTCGCCGCAAAAGTCCTGTGCTTCAAGGCCTTCAGGGAAGCCACCGCAGCACCCGTCAAGGCCGTCCGCCGAGTGATCGCAGCCATTAGCTCAATCTATAGCCGACGGCCGACAGCGCAGGCCGCTACATCTGCGCCCAGACGATCTTGGTCTGCAGGTAGGTCTCGATGCCCGCCTTGCCGGATTCGTGGCCCCAGCCGGATTGTTTGTAGCCCCCGAACGGCATCGAGTGGTCGTACGGAAAAGCGCAGTTCAGCCCGACCGTTCCGGCCTTGAGCCGCTTGGCCAGTCGGTGGGAGCGGCCCAGGTCCTTGGTCCACACCGTCGCGGCCAGCCCGTAGGTGCTGTTGTTGGCCAGCGCGACGGCTTCGTCCTCGTCGTCGAACGGCAGGATCGTCACCACCGGCCCGAAGATCTCCTCCTGGAACAGCCGGCTCGTGTCGGGGTCAAGGTTGGTGACGACCGTGGGGTGGACGAAGTAGCCCTTGCGGTCCAGCCGGTGCCCGCCGGTGACGATCTCGGCGCCGTCGGACTTGCCCTGCTCGAGGTAGCCCAACACCCGGTTCAGCTGCTTCTGGCTGATCAGCGGACCGCTCATGGTGCCCTCTTCTTTGGGGCCGCCCATCTTCATGGCATTCGCAACCATCGCCATGCCCTCGACGACCTGGTCGTAGACACCGCGCTGGACCAGAATGCGGGAACCGCACACGCAGGCCTGCCCGGAGTGGACGAACGTGCCGAACGCCGACATCGGGATGGCCTTTTTCAGTTTTGCGTCGTCGAAGATCAGCACCGGCGACTTGCCGCCGAGTTCCAGGGTGACCTTGTTGAGGTTGCTGTCCGCCGAGGCGTGCACGATCGCCCGGCCGACCTCGGTCGAGCCGGTGAAGGCGACCTTCTCGACGTCGGGGTGCGCGGTGATCGCGGCGCCGACGGTGTGGCCGTAGCCGTTGACCAGGTTGGCCACCCCGTCGGGCACCCCCGCCTCGGCCAGGATCTGCATCAGCACATGCGCCGAAAGTGGTGTCTCCTCAGCGGGTTTCACCACGCTGTTGCAGCCGGCGGCCAGTGACGGCGCGAGCTTGGCGCAGAAATTGAACACCGGGCCGTTCCACGGGAAGATCAGCCCAACCACCTCATACGGCTCGCGCAGGGTGTAGGTGTGCATGTGTGAGTCGACGCCGGTCAGGCCGCCGGTGTTCACGTCGCGGGCGATGCCGTCGATCTTGGTGCACCAGCCGGCGTAGTAGCGGAACCACTCGGCGCCGATCTTCACCTGCATCTCCGCCTGCGCGGGGTACATGCCGCCGTTGAGCATTTCGAGTTCGGCGAGCAGCGTCGCGTTCTTGTCGATCAGTTCGCCGACGCGCCACAGCACCTTGGCGCGCTCGTAATCGGGCAGGCCGGACCAGACACCCGACTCGGCGGACGCTTTCGCGCGAGCGACCGCTTGGTTGACGGCGTCCGGGCCGCCGTCGGTGAACTCGGCGATCTGCTCTTCGGTCGACGGATCGAAGACGCTGATCACGTCACCGGTGCCGGGCCGTTCACGGATCTCGTCGAGTACACCCTGCACCGTTGTCATGGGTCGTCCCTTCGGCGTGGATCTATAAAAGTAGAGTGCGGCACGGACCGTACGCTATGCGCCTAACCACGCGATGTCCAGGGTTTTTGCGCGAAGCTAATTGCTCTGTGGCTCTTAATCACTGGTGGTCAGCGCGCGCACCGCGGGGCCGAACATGGTCTGTTTGATCGCGCCCAGCGTGCCGGGGTCCTTGCCGTCGAGGGGACGGAGAAGGTCGACGGCAGCGGGCGTCACCGCGCCCTCGGCCGCGACGGCGTCGACAAGGCCGAGGCCTGCGGCGTCGTCGCCGCCGAAGCGGCGTCCGGTCGTCATCGAGGCGACCGCCGCCTGCGGGGTGAGCTTGGCCTGGATCAGCGCGGCCATGCCCGGCGTGAAGGGTATCCGGATGTCGGCTTCGGGAAAGCAGAAGTAGCCGCGGTCGGCGCGCATCACCCGAAAGTCGTGCGCCAAGGCCAACATTGCCCCGGCGCCGAAGGCGTGCCCGACCAGAGCGGCGGCGGTGGGGACGGGCAGGGTGAGCATTCGGGCCAGCATGCCCTGGACGCGTCCGACATACCACTGGGTCCGCTCGCCGTTGGCCGTCAGCCAATCCAGATCCAGACCGTTAGTGTAGAACTTGCCGCTGGCCGTGGTGACCAGGCCCTGTGCGCCGGCGGCGACAACCTCGTCGAGGTGTGCGTGGATCTCGTCGAGAAAGTCTGGCGAGAAACGGTTTTCGTCGGCGCCGAGGTCGAGGACGGCGATCTTTTCTTCGTAGCTCAGGCTAATCGTCACGGTTTCTATTATTCAGGCGTTAGGTCCGGCACATCGCTGGCATGGTCGACAACTTCTTTGGCCGTGGCCGTGGCCATCACGCGGTCGCGGACCAGGAACCAGCCGCCGATCAGTGCGGGAACGGCGGCCACCAGCGCCGCGATGACCCAGGGACCCTTCTCCGGGTCGAGCGTCATCAGCACCAATACGCCCGCGAGGAAAGCCAGCGTGACATAGCCGCTGTAGGGGGCGAGCGGCATCCGGAAGTGCGGCCGCTGCATCGTTCCGGCCTTCACCCTGCCGTAGAACCGCAGTTGGCAGAGCACGATCGTCGCCCAGGCCGCGAGCACCCCGATAGCGGCGATATTGAGCACGATTTCGAAGGCCTGGCTCGGTTTGATCGCGTTGAGCACGACACCGAACAGCCCGATGGTGGCGGTCAACAGGATCCCGCCGTACGGCACACCGTTTTTCGACATTCGTGCGGTGAACTTCGGACCACTGCCGTTCACCGACATCGACCGCAGGATCCGGCCAGTTGAATACAGTCCGGCGTTCAGGCTCGAGAACGCGGCGGTGAGCACGACCACGTTCATGATGCTGCCGGCGCCGGTGAGCCCGATTTTCGAGAAGAAGGTGACGAACGGGCTCTCCGCGTGTTTGTAGGCGGTGTAGGGCAACAGCAGCGCCAGCAGGAGTACCGATCCGCAGTAGAAGACGGCGATACGGGCGATCACCGAGTTGATCGCCCGTGGCATCACCTTCTCCGGTTCCGCGGTTTCCCCGGCGGCGGTGCCGACCAGTTCGACTGCGGCATAAGCGAATATCACTCCCGAGGTGACCAGCACCAGTGGCAGCAGGCCGGTGGGCAAAAATCCGCCGTGGTCGGACCACAGGCTTGGCCCGGTGCTCTTTCCCTGGATCTTGAAGCGGCCCACCAAGAAGACGATTCCGACGACCAGGAACGTCGTCAGCGCTATCACCTTGATCAGCGCCGCCCAGAACTCGAACTCGCCGAAGGCCTTCACCGAGATCAGGTTCAGCGACACCACCGCCACCAGCGCGATCAGCGCGAGCGCCCACTGCGGGATCGCCTCGAAGGTCGTCCAGTAGTGGAAGTAGCTCGCGATCGCGGTGCTGTCGACGATGGCCGCCATCGCCCAGTTCAGGAAGTACATCCAGCCCGCGACGAATGCCGCTTTCTCCCCGAAGAACTCTCGGGCATACGAGACAAACGAGCCCGATGACGGGCGGTGCAGCACTAGTTCGCCGAGCGCGCGCAGGATCAGGAAGACGAATACCCCGCAGATGCCGTAGACCACGAACAATCCGGGTCCCGCCGACGCGAGTCGTCCGCCCGCGCCCATGAACAACCCGGTGCCGATGGCGCCGCCGATCGCGATCATCTGCATCTGACGAGGTTTTAGGTCGTGGTGATAGCCCTGGTCCTCGCGGGCGAATCGATGATCGGCCGCCGCATGATCAGCCGGGCCGGGCGTGCTGGGCAGCGGTGGCATCGAGTTCCTATCGTCTAGCCTGGTGCAACGCTGCGGCGCCGGACACGCCCCAGAAGCGGAGTGGTGGCGAAACTATCGCACGGAGTGACGTGGCTCTCAACCGGCGGGGAACAAACTCTTGAGCAACGCCGTTGACACCTTCGACAAACTTGAGTGAATCAGACTCAACATTGGCTTGACAGCGGTACGCCGCGAAGGGCAGTCTTGAGCGGGGTTCACTCAGCGTAGTGCATACCCAAGTTCGACTATCAGGAAGGATCCACTTATGGCTCGTGCGGTCGGTATCGACCTCGGGACCACCAACTCCGTCGTCGCAGTTCTGGAAGGCGGGGACCCCGTCGTCGTCGCCAACTCCGAGGGCTCGCGGACCACTCCGTCCATCGTCGCGTTCGCGCGCAATGGCGAGGTACTGGTCGGCCAGCCTGCCAAGAACCAGGCGGTGACCAACGTCGACCGGACCATCCGTTCGGTGAAACGCCACATGGGCACCGACTGGTCTGTCGAGATTGACGGCAAGAAGTACACCGCGCAGGAGATCAGCGCTCGCATTCTGATGAAGCTGAAGCGCGACGCCGAGGCCTACCTCGGTGAGGACATCACCGACGCGGTGATCACCACGCCCGCTTACTTCAACGACGCTCAGCGTCAGGCCACCAAGGAGGCCGGCCAGATCGCCGGCCTGAACGTGCTGCGGATCGTCAACGAGCCGACCGCGGCGGCGCTGGCCTACGGCCTGGACAAGGGCGAGAAGGAGCAGCGGATCCTGGTGTTCGACCTCGGTGGCGGCACCTTCGACGTGTCGTTGCTGGAGATCGGCGACGGCGTCGTGGAAGTCCGCGCCACCTCCGGTGACAACCACCTCGGCGGTGACGACTGGGACGACCGCATCGTCAGCTGGCTGGTCGACAAGTTCAAGGCCTCGGCCGGCATCGACCTGACCAAGGACAAGATGGCCATGCAGCGGCTGCGGGAAGCGGCCGAGAAGGCCAAGATCGAGTTGTCCTCGTCGGGCAGCACGTCGATCAACCTGCCCTACATCACTGTTGACTCCGACAAGAACCCGCTGTTCCTCGACGAGCAGCTGACCCGTGCGGAGTTCCAGAAGATCACTCAGGATCTGCTGGACCGCACCCGTAACCCGTTCCAGCAGGTAATCAAGGACGCCGGTATCTCGGTCTCCGAGATCGACCACGTGGTGCTGGTCGGTGGTTCCACCCGCATGCCCGCTGTGTCGGATCTGGTCAAGGAGATGACCGGCGGCCAAGAGCCCAACAAGGGTGTCAACCCCGATGAGGTTGTTGCCGTCGGTGCTGCCCTGCAGGCCGGTGTCCTCAAGGGTGAGGTGAAAGACGTTCTGCTGCTTGATGTCACGCCGCTGAGCTTGGGTATCGAGACCAAGGGTGGCGTGATGACCAAGCTGATCGAGCGCAACACCACGATTCCGACCAAGCGGTCGGAGACCTTCACCACCGCCGACGACAACCAGCCGTCAGTGCAGATTCAGGTCTATCAGGGTGAGCGCGAAATCGCTTCGCACAACAAGCTGCTCGGCTCCTTCGAGTTGACCGGTATCCCGCCGGCTTCGCGCGGCGTCCCGCAGATCGAGGTCACCTTCGACATCGACGCCAACGGCATCGTGCACGTCACGGCCAAGGACAAGGGCACCGGCAAAGAGAACACGATCAAGATCCAGGAGGGCTCCGGCCTGTCCAAGGAAGAGATCGACCGGATGATCAAGGACGCCGAGGCGCACGCTGACGAGGACCGAAAGCGTCGCGAAGAGGCCGACGTTCGCAACCAGGCCGAGACGCTGGTCTACCAGACGGAGAAGTTCGTCTCCGAGCAGCGCAGCGCCGAAGGTGGTTCGAAGGTTCCCGAGGACACGCTGAACAAGGTCGACGCCGCGGTGGCCGAAGCCAAGACGGCGTTGGAAGGCACCGACATCGGTGCCATCAAGTCCGCGATGGAGAAGCTGGGCCAGGAATCGCAGGCCCTCGGCCAGGCGATCTACGAGGCCACTCAGGCCGAGCAAGCGGCCGGTGGTCACGGTGAGGCCGGCGCGAGCGGTGCCGACGATGTCGTGGACGCGGAGGTGGTCGACGATGACCGGGAGGCCCAGTGACCGAACCCAATCCGCACGAACAGGTAACCGTCACCGACAAGCGTCGGATTGATCCCGAGACCGGCCAAGTACGACACGTGGCTTCCGGAGCCGCCCCCAGCGGGGCGGCGCCGCGGCCCACCGGCGGGCAAGCCGGGGAAGGCGCAGCCACCGCTGACAAGGTCGCCGAGCTGACCGCTGATCTGCAGCGGGTGCAAGCCGACTACGCCAACTACCGCAAGCGGGCGTTGCGTGATCAGGAAGCGGCCGGCGAGCGCGCGAAGGCCGCCGTGGTCAGCCAATTACTAGGCGTGCTCGACGATCTCGACCGCGCACGCAGTCACGGCGACCTGGAATCCGGGCCGCTGAAGTTGGTCGCCGACAAATTGCTCGGCGTGCTGACCGGACTCGGGTTGACGGCGTTCGGCACCGAGGGCGACGACTTCGACCCGGTGCTGCACGAGGCCGTGCAACACGAGGGCGACGGCGCCGACGGCTCGAAGCCGGTGATCGGCAACGTCATGCGGCACGGCTACAAACTCGGCGACCAGGTGCTGCGGCACGCGTTGGTCGGGGTGGTGGACACCGTCGCGGATGATACGACTGAGACGGCTGCCGCAGAAACCGAGACCGTCGACACCATCGATAACGACGCGAACGAGGGTGAGCACGACGCAGAATCAGAACCGTCGGACAAGTAACGAGCGGTTCGCACAGGACACGACAATTAATGGAAGGCGGGAGGGGGTGACGCGATATGGCCCAACGCGAATGGGTCGAAAAGGACTTCTATAAGGAGCTGGGCGTCGCTCCTGACGCCGGCCAGGACGAGATCAAGCGGGTGGCCCGCAAGCTGCTCGCCGAGAATCACCCTGACCGCAACCCCGGCAACAAGGCGGCCGAAGATCGGTACAAGGCCGTCTCCGAGGCCAAGGAAGTGCTGACGGATCCGGCCAAGCGCAAGGAGTACGACGAAACCCGTCGACTGTTTGCCGGAGGCGGATTCGGTCGCCGATTCAACGGTGGCGACTTCGGCGGTGGCTTCAGTGGGGCCGCATATGGCGCTGATGGCGCCGAGTTCAACCTCAACGATTTGTTTGACGCCGCCGGCCGCTCCGGTGGCGCCAACATTGGCGACCTGTTCGGCGGTCTGTTCGGACGTGGCGCTCAAGCACGTCCCAGCCGTCCGCGGCGTGGCAACGACCTGGAGACCGAAGCCGAGCTGAGCTTCATGGAGGCCACCAAGGGCGTGGCGATGCCGTTGCGGCTGACCAGCCCGGCGCCGTGCACGAACTGTCACGGCAGCGGAGCCAGGCCGGGCACCAGCCCCAAGGTGTGCCCGAACTGTAACGGCTCGGGCGTAATCAGCAGCAACCAAGGCGCTTTCGGTTTCTCCGAGCCGTGCACCGAGTGCCGCGGCAGCGGGTCGATCATCGAGCACCCTTGCGAGGAATGCAAGGGCACTGGTGTCACCACCCGTACCCGCACCATCAACGTGCGGATCCCACCGGGTGTCGAGGACGGACAACGGATCCGGCTGGCCGGGCAGGGCGAGGCCGGGTTGCGCGGTGCCCCGTCGGGTGACCTGTATGTCACCGTGCACGTGACGCCGGACAAGGTCTTCGGCCGCGACGGCGATGACCTCACCGTCACCGTCCCGGTCAGCTTCACCGAATTGGCTTTAGGTACAACGCTTTCCGTGCCGACATTGGACGGCAAGGTCGGTGTTCGGGTGCCCAAAGGCACGGCCGACGGCCGTATCCTGCGGGTCCGCGGACGCGGTGTGCCCAAGCGTTCCGGCGGTCAGGGCGACCTGCTGGTCACCGTCAAAGTCGCTGTCCCGCAGAACCTGGAGGGCGCCGCGAAGGAGGCGTTGGAGGCCTACGCCGTCGCCGAACGCTCCGGTGGCTTCGACCCGCGAGCCGGATGGGCTGGTAACCGGTGATGGCCAAGAACCCTAGGGAATCAGACGCGCGGACGTTCTTGATCTCGGTGGCCGCCGAGCTGGCCGGTATGCATGCGCAGACGCTGCGTACCTATGATCGGCTCGGGCTGGTCAGCCCGCGGCGCAGTTCCGGTGGTGGGCGCCGTTATTCGCAGCACGACGTCGAGCTGCTCCGCGAAGTGCAACGGCTGTCGCAAAACGAGGGTGTCAATCTGGCTGGGATCAAACGCATTATCGAGTTGACCAACCAGGTCGAGGCGTTGCAGTCGCGGCTGACCGAGATGGCCGTCGAGATCGAGGCCCTGCGGGCCAACCAGCGACGCGACGTCGCGGTGGTGCCCAAGAGCACCGCGGTGGTGGTCTGGCAGCCGCGACGATGAGCGAGCCCGCGTAAGCGGGCGGAGCGAAGAGGCGCCATCAGCCGGAGTCGCTGAGTGAGCCCGCGTAAGCGGGCGGGCGACGAGGCGCCGACAGCCTGAGCCGCTGAATGCTCGTAGAACTCGGGTAGTGCACTACTCGTGCTTTCGGGTGACCAGGGGCGTTACGTTGCTCGCGAGAGACCCCCAGCGCTAGGAAATCCCGAAATGTTCGATCTGCCCAACGACAGCGACTACGACAGATGGCTCAATGTCTTCACCGAAGCATCCGCACGACTTGACGCCCTGGAAACAGCCGTAACCGACGTCCGCCACCTGCTGCGCTACAGCGCGGACGTCAACAGCGAAGAAATCCTCGAAGTGCTTGAAAAAACCGCGTATAACCATTCGAGCGCAGGTCAGCGACAACGAAGTCATGCCGATGATTGAAGCGTGGCTCCGCCGGGAGTTGCGCACGTCCGCTATCGAATTACGGAAGCTCGCCTACACGTTGCCCAACGGGGTGGGCGAATACCACCTGCTGCAGTTGTCGGATCGCATGAGCGCCGCCGCTGAGGAAGTGGTCCACCACCGCCGCCCGCAAAGCGGCTGATGAATCGCGGCTGAATTCGCACCGCTAATTCGACGCACGGGTTATAGTCGGGCGGTGATCAGCGGCGACCCGCTGACTGGGCGTGACAAGGAATTGACTGTCATTCGCCGCGCGCTCAGCGGAGTAGGCAATCACTCCGGCGCCGTCATCGTTGGAGCCGCGGGAGTGGGCAAGACCCGGCTTGCGCGTGAAGTGCTGGCCCGCGCCAAAGCGTCGGGCGAGCGAACGTATTGGATTGTGGGCACGCAATCCGCGCAGCAACTCCCATTGGGTGCGTTCAGCGCGTCGATATGCGACACCATTTCCGATCCGGTATCGGATGTGCGACGTATCATCAATTCCTTTGGCACGCAACAACATCAACGCCGTGCGCTGATCGGGATCGATGACGCGCACTTTCTCGACGCATTATCGGCGCATGTCGTGCATCAGCTGGCCCAGGCCCGTGGAACACGGCTGGTGGTCACGGTGCGCGTCGGCGGCGACGAGCCCGATGCGATCACGGCGCTGTGGAAAGATGACCTGCTCACCCGTCTGGACCTTCAACCGCTGTCGGCTCCGGATGCCCACCGCATGATCGAGACCACGCTTGGCGGCGTGGTAGATAGCCGCAGCGCCAAGCGGTTCTGGAAATTGACCGGTGGCAACACGCTGTTTTTGCGCCAACTGCTCAAGGACCAGATCGACGCCGGCGCGATACGGAAGCTCGCCGGGGTATGGATCTGGGACGAGCGCGTCGCAGTGTCAGACAGCCTCGGCGACATTGTCGATCGGCAATTGGGCCGATTAGCCCCCGGTGTGGCGCTGGTCGTCGACACGTTGTCGCAGTACGAGCCGCTGGCGGTCGACGTGCTCTGCGATCTGGTGGACCGCCGCGACCTCGAGGCCGCCGAAGAGATGAACCTAGTCACCGTGGAACGCAGCGGCTCCAATCTCATGGCGCGACTGGCGCATCCGCTGTTCGGCGAGCTTCGACGAGCCGCGGCCAGCGAGATGTATCTGTCGCGACTCCGCGGCAAACTGGCACAACGGCTGGCTGAGGACGGCGACGCTGACATGCACGCGACGGTGCGCCGGGCGCTGTTGGCGCTGGAATCGGATCTTGCACCCGACCCGCAGTTATTTCTTCAGGCGGCGCGGTTCGCGATGACGCTGCTCGACTTGGATCTGTCCGACCGATTCGCGACCGCCGCAGCGGATGCAGGGGTCAGCGAGGCCGTCGGCCTGCGCGCGATAAGCCTGGCCGGGCGGGGGCACGGCAAGCAGGCCGAGGCGATTCTGGCCGGGATCGGCGTGAACGACCCCGACGGACACCACTGGGCGACCGTGCGCGCAGCGAACCTGATCTGGAACCTCGGCCAGCCCACCGAGGCGTCGGCCATTCTCGACGTCCTGGCATCGACCCGCGAAAGCGCAGCGGAACGGGCTGAGCGCGCCGCGATCGAAGCTTGTGTAGACGCGGTGATGGCCCGCTGCGAAACTGCGGCGGAAAAGGCACAGGCGGCGCTGCGTTCGCCGACATTGCCCGACTATCACGCCATGTTGGCATCCATCGCGTTGACTATCGCGCAGGGCGCCCTCGGCAAAATCGACGACATCACCGGCTTGGTGGCGCAGGCCATCGACCGGGCGATCACGTCATTTCAGGCGTCGCCGATGAGGTTCTGGTACGGCGCCGTGTATGCGCGTGCCTGCCGATTGAACGGGCGAATCGACGAATGCGTGCGCTCGGCCACGCAGCTATCCGAATCGGCACGCGACGTTCCTGGTCTTGCGTATGCCAACCTCGCATTCTTGCTGGGCCACGCCCAGCTGGTTCGCGGGGAGATCCCTGGTGCGGTGAAACTTCTGCACGAGGCGCTGGCCGGGGCCGAGAAGCACAGCGTCACAACCGGTTTACGAGCGGCGAGCTGCTTCGCGTTGGCTGAAGCCCATGCCAAGCTGAGTCAGCCGGACGCCGCCAACGACGCGGTCACCGAAGCGCGGAAATATGTGCCGGCCGACTACCTGTTCATGCAGACCGGTCTGGCGGTGGCCAGCGGCTGGGCCCTCGCGGCCAACGGGTGCCTCACCGAGGCGATCGCGGTCGTTCGTGCTGCCGGCGACGATGCACACAAACGCAATCAGGCAACTCATGAACTGATCTGCTTACAACTGGCGGCTCAATGGGGTGACACGTCGGGCGAGACACGCGCGGGTGAACTGGCCGACGAATTATCGCTTCCTCTTGCTGATGCCGTTGCGCGGCATACAAAATCGTTACGGGCCGACGACGGGGAGGGTCTGCTCGCGGCATCGGCCGACTACCGAGCGCTCGGCGATCGGGCCGTCGCGGCCGACGTCGCCGCCCAGGCGGCGGTGGCGTTCAGTCGTAACCAGCAGCGCAAGCGCAGCCTGAATGCCGCGGCGTTGGCACAGCAGCTGGCCACCGACTGCGGCGGGTTATGCACGCCGGCGCTGCGAAACCGGATCGGTATAGGCGAACCGTTGACCGACCGTCAACGCGAGATCATCGAACTGGTTGCCGCAGGGTTGTCCAACAAGGAGATCGCCGAGCGGCTCGTGACATCGGTTCGCACTGTCGAGGGGCATTTGTATCGCGCGTACCAGCGCCTAGGAGCCGGGTCGCGTGAGGAGCTGGTCGAGATATTGCGAGCCAGCTCGGGTGGCTCATAATCTGTTCATTTCTCTTGCCATGCGGGCATCCTCGATGTACGTCGCCTGACGAGCGTAGTGGGGTCGGGGAGGCGGCGGCCGCAATGCGGCGCCGACGACACGAAGCGCGTCGATCATTCGGTGGGTGATTGGGGTGGCCTTTGGCGCCACTGCGGCCGCGGTCCCGAGCATCACCTCTTGTTCGGTGATCAGAACCGGCGGTTGTGGCTTGGTGACCAGAGTCGCCGGGGGTGACAAGTCGTCCTTGCTTGTCATCGATTGGATGTCGTCGACGGCATCCTGCGTTGCCTCGACGGGCAGTATTGAACTCGACATTGCCGATCGCCTCCCATAGTGGCTTGTGATGTTTGGAACGTATGACTGTCGATGGCTGACAAGCACGCGTAGCCGCCTACTCGTGTAACGGAGCGTGCCTACTCGACCGGCGTGTAAGCCCAGGTGAAGAGCGTGAAGTGCCGCCGCGGCGGCCCTGGCACTAGGCCCGGATCGAGAACTGGGCGATTCCCCAATCGCCGGGCAGTGCGGACCGGTAACCGCCGCGGCGCAGCGCGTCGGTGGGGGCGGTCATCGGCTCGAAGCACACCACCTCTTCGCTCAGCGGCGCGAAGATTTGCGCCGCCGGATAACCCTGCTCGAAGTGGACCTCGATGCGGCGGCCGCCGCCGGACACCGCGAACACGGCGCCGTCGGCGACCTGGTCGTAGCCGTCGTCAAAAGCCTCGTCGCCCAACGGTTCGGTGATCGCCGGTTGCGGCGTCGTCTCGCCGGTGGGCAATCCCTGCCCGTCGAGCTTCAGGTGCCGCAACGGCGGGGTCTCGATGATCCACTGGTCGCGCGGCACACCGGGCAGCTGCAGGTACGGGTGGAAACCGAAACACAATGGAACCAGCTGGTTATCGGTCGGTGTCACCGAGGTGCGCATCCGCAAGGTCCGCTCGAACAGCGTGACGGTCAGTGTCAGCCGATGCGGAAACGGAAAGCTGGCCAGCAAGTCCTGATCGGTGAAGTCCACTTCGGCGGTCAGCTCGTTGGCCGACTCGTGGGTTACCCGCCAGTGTGGATAGGCTGCCAGCACACCGTGGATCGGTAGGCCGTTGGCGTCGGTCCGCACCCCATGCTGGCCGGCTGCCAGCGTGACCGTCGTGCCCTCCGCCGTATATGTGTTGGCGCCCAATCGATTTGCCCATGGATACAGGATCGGGATCCCCATCGTCTTGCCGTTGGCCACATAGGCATCCAGGCCGCGGCGCTGACCGAGGAGTTCGACGCCCGAGTCGGTCAGCGAGACGCCGATCATTCCGGCGTCCGGCACGAACTGGGCTTCTAGATCTGACGACGGGTCCCGCAAAGTGACAGCGTGCACCTGGTAAGGCTAGCCGAGACTAGCCCAGGTTCAGCTGGCTAGCGGGTCGTGCTGGATGCGTTCCGGCGGGGCCCCTTTGGCGATCAGCGCAGCCTTGGTGGCGCGGACCATCTCCGGTCCGCCGCTGATCAGGATCTGCCGGTCCCCCCAGCCGCCGTATTTGGTGACGATGTCCATCAGCTTGCCGGTCTGGCGCAGATGCAGTCCTCGCGGTGGCGTCACGTCGGGATAATCGGCGGCCCAGGCGGGGTCGTGGTTGTGCTCGGAGACCGGGGTCACCGACAGCCAGGGGTTGTGTGCGGCGATCTGCCACAAGGTGGGCAGGTCGTAAAGCTCGCACGGGTAGCGGCCGCCGAAGAACATGTGCACCCGCGGGTTCACACCCCAACGGGTGAGGTCCATGACGATCGAGCGCAGCGGCGCCAGCCCGGTGCTGCCCGCCACCATCAGCACGTCGCCACCGTCGCGGTCGACCTGCAACCCGCCGTGCGGGTTGGATAGCCGCCACCGGTCGCCCGGTTGGGTCTCGTGGACGATGGCGTTGCTGACCATGCCGCCCGAGACCGCCCGGACATGGAACTCGATGGCGCCGCTGTCATCCGGCGGGATGGCGGGCGTCAGGTATCTCCACCGTCGCGGGCACTGCGGCACGGCGACGTTGACGTACTGGCCGGCGTGGTAGGGCATCGGGCGGTCCAGCTGCAGCCGAATCACCGCAAGGTCGCGGGATATCCGCAGGTGCTCGATCACCGTGCCGTCCCACCAGGCCGGGCCCTGCTCGGCGTCCGCGGCGCCGCTCATCACGCCGGTGATCAGGTTCAGCGACTGCTGGGCGGCCGCGTCGACGGCGTCGGTCCAGGCCTCGCCCAGCTCGTCGCGCAGGGTCGCATGCAGCGCCTGCCCTAACGTCCCGTAGTGCTGGGGGAGCACCCCGTATTTGCGATGGTCGCGTCCGAGCTGAGCCAAAAACGCCACCGGCTCCTCCGCGCGCTGGGCGACCAGCTCGCCGTATACCCAATGCAGGGCGTGAGCGAAGGCGGCCCGCTGGCCGGCCATGTCCGGCGGGAACAGGTCGCGCGTCGAAACGTCGAGGGAAAACCAGCGGGTGTAAAACCGGCCGATGAGCCCGTTGTCGTCGTCCGGCTCGATGGCGGCATGCAATACCGCCATCGCATCGCGGTCGTTGAGGCTCACGCCCGACGATTTTATGCGGGGTCGAGCGGCCCTTCGTTATAGCGCTTTGACGCCGTTGTGCAGCACCATCAAACCGATCACGATCAGAATCGCCGCGAGCAGCGCCGCATTGTTCCGCTCCATCCAGTCCTTCAGTCGCGCCATCGGTTCGGCGAGGCGGTCACCGGCGCCCGCGTACGCCAAGACGGGGATCGCGACGGTGGATGCGGCGACGGCCACGAAGATCGCGGCAAGTATCCACTCGGCCGCCATGCCGTGCCCGCTGTCGCCGATGGCCAAACCGGCTAGGGCGCACATGGTCAGCACCTCGATTCTCACCACCACCAACACCAGCCCGGTTAGCCCGGCGCGCGCGGGCGTCAGGGTTGAGAAGGGCTTCATCCATTTGGGCGGCTCGGTGTGGCGGCGCCGGTTCAGCCACTCGTAGATCCCGTAGCCGATGAGCGCCACGCCGAGGACGATGCGCAGCCAGGACGCCCAGGCGGGCGGTGAGTTCCGCAGACCGCCAAGCGCGTCGGAGGACACCACGAAGATTGCGGTCAGCGCGGCCAATCCGACCAGCCAGCCGGCGAGGAAGATGAGGCTGGTGGGCGTCGGCCGCGGCGTCTGTAACACCAGCACCGCCGGAATGATCGATAGCGGTGAGATCGCGACCACGAGCGCGAGCGGAATCAGCGTGGTCAGTACAGAACCCCAACTTTCTGTCACGGGCAGCATCTTCGCATTACCTGGGCGAGGTGTGCTGAACGTGAGGCAAATAGTTGACAGGTAGGAAAAATCCTACCTAATATCGCGAGCATGCCGCCGCGCGCCAAGGCCAGCCATACCGACATCGTGTTCGCGGCGCTGGCCAACCCGACCCGCCGCGACATCCTCGACATGCTGCTGGGCGGCGAACGAACCGTGATGACGCTGGCCGAGCACTTCGAGATGGCCCGGCCAAGCGTGTCGGAGCATTTGAAAGTGTTACGGGACTGCGGCCTCGTCGTCGAAGACAAACGCGGCAGGTTTCGTCACTACCGAGTTAATCCCGAACCGCTGCAAGAAATCTCAGCGTGGCTCAGTCCGCACGAACGGTACTGGCGTGAGCGTCTGACCGCGTTGGGCGAGGTGCTCGACGACATCAACGAGCAGGAGGACACGCCGACATGACCGAGACCGCCGACCCCCGGGTCATCGAAATCGATCAGTTCTACCCGCATCCGCCGCAGCGGGTGTGGCAAGCACTGACCACACCGGAGCTGATGGCGCGCTGGCTGATGGAACCGACCCTGCATCCAGAGGGCGCCGGCACGCGGGTCATCTTGCGGCATAGCGGTTTCGACCCCGACGACGCCGTCCAGCAGCGGTCCCGGACCATCATGGGCAGCGGCTGGGTTCGCATCGCCGGCCAGCTCGGCGAGGTGCTGGGCGGCTAACGCTTCCGCCGCTCGGTCGGATTGCGCCGCGCCTCAGCGGGCTCATTTCTGGCCCGCATCGTTGCGGCGCAGTGTCCAGGCCGGGACCCAGTGCGTGACGGTTTTGCGCTTCGACCCGTAGGCGATCGGGTAGGTCACCAGACCCCACCAGTCGCCCTGCTCGCACATGCCCCAGCAGGTCAGCCGGCCCTCGACGACCTTGTGCAATTGCAGACCGTTCGGGTGATACCGACCCGAGCGATGCGGCTCACGCGGGAAGAGCACCGTCAGGTCAACCAGCACGGTTATCGGCGGGCGCACCACTCGAAACGGGTTGCGGACCGGCTGCCCGTTGTATCCGATCGACGCGAGGTCGCCCACCGATCGATCATACGTTCGAATAACTGGCCGCAGTCATACTCGGTTGGCAAGGATGCGGTCGGGCTTGGTCGGCGTTGTGGTGAAACGCGGGTATCAATGCGATTCAAGGATGGTGGGCGTGCAGGTTGGAGTCGGGCTCGATCGGAGCCTTCAGGTGTCTTGGGATCAGTACCGCGAGCTTGGCAGGCACGCCGCACGCCTCGGCTATCAGAGCGTGTGGACCAACGCCAGCATTGACCGCGACCCGATGCAGATCTGTGCGCAATGGTCGGTCGCCAGCGCGGACGTGATACCCGGCGGCATTGGAACAGGCGTGTCGGTCGTCCCGGTCGGCTACTGGTCCGTTCCTGCGCTGGCATCGAGTGCGGCGACGGTCGGCGAGATCAGCGGCGGCAAGTTTGTCCTCGGCATCGGTTCTGGGCTCCTGCACCTTCCCGCGTTCCGGCAGGCGGTCGGCCTGAAAATGGATCTGCGGCCGATCGGCACGATGCGCGAGTGGCTCGTCACGCTGCGCGCCCTGCTGGCCGGCGAGACCGTGGATCACGAGGGTGAGGCAATCACGTTGCGCGGCTTCACTCTTGGGTCGCCACCACCGAAGGTGCCCGTGGTGCTGGGTGCCCTCGGCCCCAAGATGCTGACTCTTGCCGGCGAGGCGTCGGACGGCGCATCCCTCAACTGGTGCACGCCGCAGCAGGTGGCGGCCAGCCGCGAAATTGTGGCCAAGGGTGCGCGAGCGGCCGGGCGCGACCCAAGTGAGCTCGCCATGATCGAGTACATCCGGATCAGCGTGGACGACGACGAGGATGCCGCGCGCCGCGCTTACATCACGGCGCTGATGGGCTACGCGCTGGCTTGGCCCGGCGTGGACAAAACGCTCGGCTACCGAGGCCATTTCGGGCGGATGGGCTTCGACGAGGCGCTCACCGAACTGGAGGAGCGCCGCGACCGTGGCGCTTCCCAAGATGAGTTGATCGACGCGTTCCCGGTTGAGCTGGCGAAGTTGGTGGGCTACTTCGGGCCGGCATCCGGTGCTGCGGCCGCCTTCCGTCAGCTCGCGGAAGGGCTGGACACCGCCATCGTGAGGGTGGTACCCGCCCGGCCCGGGCCGGAATCGATCACCACCGTGATGGAGGCGTGCCAGCCGTCCAAACTCCCGTCCTGACCCTAAAGACCGGCGGCGCATAGCCACGAGCGGAAATTCGCTAGAGTTGAGCGGAACAGACTCAACCTTGACGGCGTTGAACAACCCGACAAGCATTTTCCCTACCTACTTGAATGGAGGTGTCGTGGACTCTTTCAACCCGACAACCAAGACGCAGGCGGCCCTGACATCGGCCCTGCAGGCGGCGACCGCCGCCGGCAACCCGGAGATCAGGCCGGCTCATCTGCTGTTAGCGCTGCTGACGCAGAACGACGGGATCGCTGCGCCGCTACTGGAGGCTGTCGGCGTCGAGCCCGCGACTATCCGCACCGAAGCGCAGCGCCTCGTTGACCGGCTGCCGCAGATCAGCGGAGCCAGCTCGCAACCGCAGCTGTCCCGCGAATCGCTGGCTGCGATCACCACCGCGCAGCAGCTGGCCACCGAGATGGACGACGAATACGTCTCCACCGAGCACCTGATGGTGGGGCTGGCCACCGGCGACTCCGACGTCGCCAAGCTGCTGACCGGACACGGCGCCTCACCGCAGGCATTGCGCGACGCGTTCGAAAAGGTCCGCGGCAGCGCGCGAGTCACCAACCCCGACCCGGAGGCGACGTATCAGGCGCTGGAGAAGTACTCCACCGACCTGACCGCCCGCGCTCGCGAAGGCAAGCTCGACCCGGTTATCGGGCGGGACAACGAAATTCGCCGCGTCGTGCAGGTGCTCTCCCGTCGCACCAAAAACAACCCGGTGCTGATCGGGGAGCCCGGCGTCGGCAAGACCGCGATCGTCGAGGGCCTGGCGCAGCGCATCGTTGCCGGCGACGTGCCGGAGAGCCTCCGCGACAAGACCGTCGTCTCGCTGGACCTGGGCTCGATGGTGGCCGGCGCCAAGTACCGCGGCGAGTTCGAGGAACGGCTCAAGGCCGTGCTCGACGACATCAAGAACTCCGCCGGGCAGATCATCACCTTCATCGACGAGCTGCACACCATCGTCGGCGCCGGCGCGACCGGTGAGTCGGCGATGGACGCCGGCAACATGATCAAGCCGATGCTGGCCCGCGGCGAGCTGCGGTTGGTCGGCGCGACCACGCTCGACGAGTACCGCAAATACATCGAGAAGGACGCCGCGCTGGAGCGGCGCTTCCAGCAGGTCTTCGTCGGCGAGCCGTCGGTCGAGGACACCGTCGGCATCCTGCGCGGCCTCAAGGACCGCTACGAGGTGCACCACGGTGTGCGCATCACCGACTCCGCGCTGGTGGCCGCGGCTTCGCTGTCCGACCGCTACATCACCGCCCGGTTCCTGCCGGACAAGGCCATCGACCTGGTCGACGAGGCCGCCAGCCGGCTGCGGATGGAGATCGACTCGCGTCCCGTCGAGATCGACGAGGTCGAACGGCTGGTGCGCCGGCTCGAGATCGAGGAGATGGCGCTGGCGAAGGAAGAGGACGCCGCGTCCAAGGAGCGGCTGGAGAAGCTGCGCGCCGAGCTGGCCGACCAGAAGGAAAAACTGGCCGAGCTCACGACCCGCTGGCAGAACGAGAAGAACGCCATCGACATCGTCCGCGAGCTCAAGGAGCAGCTGGAAACGCTGCGCGGCGAGTCCGAGCGTGCCGAGCGCGACGGCGACCTGGCCAAGGCCGCCGAGCTGCGCTACGGCCGCATCCCCGAGGTGGAGAAGAAGCTCGACGCCGCGCTGCCGCAGGCAGAGGCCCGCGAGAACGTGATGCTCAAGGAAGAGGTCGGTCCCGACGACATCGCTGACGTGGTGTCGGCGTGGACAGGCATCCCGGCCGGTCGGCTGCTGGAAGGCGAGACGGCCAAGCTGCTGCGGATGGAAGACGAGCTCGGCAAGCGCGTCGTCGGGCAGAAGAAGGCCGTGCAGGCCGTGTCCGACGCGGTGCGCCGCAGCCGGGCCGGGGTCGCCGACCCCAACCGGCCGACCGGATCGTTCCTGTTCCTCGGCCCCACCGGCGTCGGCAAGACCGAGCTGGCCAAGGCGCTGGCCGACTTCTTGTTCGACGACGAGCGGGCGATGGTCCGCATCGACATGAGCGAGTACGGCGAGAAGCACTCGGTGGCCCGCCTGGTGGGTGCGCCTCCTGGCTACATCGGTTACGACCAGGGTGGTCAGCTGACCGAGTCGGTGCGCCGCCGGCCCTACACGGTGGTGCTGTTCGACGAGGTCGAAAAGGCCCACCCGGATGTGTTCGACGTGCTGCTGCAAGTGCTCGACGAGGGCCGGCTCACCGACGGGCAGGGCCGCACCGCCGACTTCCGCAACGCCATCCTGATCCTGACGTCCAACCTCGGTTCGGGCGGCACCGAGGAACAGGTGATGGCGGCGGTGCGCTCGGCGTTCAAGCCGGAGTTCATCAACCGGCTCGACGACGTGCTGATCTTCGAAGGCCTCAACCCCGAAGAGCTGGTGCAGATTGTCGACATTCAGCTGGCCCAGCTGGGCAAGCGGCTCGCGCAACGGCGGCTGCAGCTCGAGGTGTCGTTGCCGGCCAAGAAATGGCTATCGCAGCGCGGGTTCGACCCGGTCTACGGGGCGCGTCCGTTGCGACGGTTGGTGCAGCAGGCCATCGGTGACCAGCTGGCGAAGATGCTGCTGGCCGGCGACGTGCACGACGGCGACACCGTTCCGGTGAATGTCAGCGCCGACGGCGACAGCCTCGTGCTTGGGTAAGCTCAACGGCCGGAGCCGAAGCGGTAGCAAACTTTAATTCGGTTGTGACCTGCTGGCGTTCTCGGTTGGGGGCTAACAGCAGCTAGGCTACGTGGCGATGGTTCCGCTCTGGTTTACGCTCTCCGCGCTGTGCTTCGTCGGCGCGGCGGTGTTGTTGTATGTCGACATCGACCGCCGCCGCGGGCGCGGCCGTCGTCGCAGATCGTGGGCACGGTCGCACGGATTCGACTACGAGCAGGAATCCACCGAAATCCTCAAGCGCTGGAAGCGCGGGATCATGTCGACGGTGGGCAGCAACATCCCGGCGCACAACGTCGTGCTGGGCCAGATCCGCGGCGAGGCGGTGTTCATCTTCGACCTCGAGGAGGTCGCCACCGTGATCGCGCTGCACCGCAAGGTGGGTACCAACGTCGTGGTCGACGTCCGGCTCAAGGGTCTCAAAGAGCCTCGCGAGAACGACATTTGGCTGCTGGGCGCGATCGGGCCGCGGATGGTGTACTCCACCAACCTGGATGCGGCCCGGCGGGCCTGCGATCGACGCATGGTCACCTTTGCGCACACCGCGCCCGACTGCGCCGAGATCATGTGGAACGAGCAGAACTGGACGCTGGTCAGCATGCCGATCGGCAGCACCCGTGCCCAGTGGGACGAGGGCCTGCGTACCGTGCGCCAATTCAACGATCTGCTGCGGGTGTTGCCGCCGGTGCCACAGCAGACTGGAGCTGCCGGGGCGCCGCAGTCGGCGACAAGCCGTAAAGCCGCACCCAGTCGTCCGCTGGCCCCGGCCGGTCGCGGCGAGGCGCCGTCGGCCACGGTCCGCGGCCCCGCGGCGTCGCCGCCCCCGGTGCGGCAGGAGCCAACCCGTCGCGCACCGGCCGAGCCCGGCGCACCGATGCGGCGACCGCCGACCAGCCGCAACGGCCACCAGGCCACCCACTACCAGCGCTGAAGCTACGCGTTTCGGACATTCGCCGCTTCGCTACGCTGTCGGTCATGCCGCGCCGCGTCGCCACCAGAACCTTTGGCCGGGGCCGTGGCCGAACCTAACTTGTCCACCGCCGATCGTGACGAGTTGGCCGAGCTGGTTCGCCGGCTGGCGGTAGTGCACGGCCGCGTCACGTTGTCGTCGGGCAAGGAAGCCGACTACTACGTCGACCTGCGCCGCGCCACCCTGCACCACCGGGCCGCGCCGCTGATCGGCCGGCTGATCCGCGAACTCACCGACGATTGGGAGTACGCCGCCGTCGGCGGTCTGACGCTGGGCGCCGATCCTGTCGCCACCGCCGTCATGCACGCACCCGGTCGGCCGATCGACGCGTTCGTGGTGCGAAAGTCAGTGAAAACCCATGGCATGCAACGTCTTATCGAGGGGCCCGACATCTCCGGCCACCGGGTTCTGGTGGTGGAAGACACCAGTACCACCGGCGCCTCGGCGCTGACTGCGGTGCGCGCCGTGCAAGACGCCGGCGGACACGTGGTAGGCGTGGCGACCGTGGTCGACCGCGCTACCGGCGCCGCCGAAGCCATCGAAGCCGAGGGCGTGCCGTACCGCACCGTGTTGGGGCTGGCTGACCTCGGGCTGAGTTAGCCGCCGTGCGAACCCTCATCGCGATGCTGGCGACACTCGCGCTCTGCGCGGCCTGCTCGGGTTCGGGTCACAACGACCGGGTCTATGGCGCGATGACTGCCCGGCTCGGCGAATCGTTGGCGGTGCTGGGCTGGAACACCTCGATGTCCAACCTGCGCTGGCAAGACAACTACGTGTTGGTTGACGTCGATGCCGGGCCGATGATGTTGCTCGCCGCCCCCACGCCGCCTGCCCCCAGGCTCAGCCGGGCCTGCGCGGCCTACGGGTCGTCGGTGCTGATCCTGCCGGAAGCGTCGCTGGACGCCGTGCACGTCAGCGCGTCGCTGTGCACTCAGGGCGACATCAACCAGGCGCTGCTGTACGCGACCATTGCAGTCGTGGGAACGCACGTCGCCGTCTGGACGATCAAGTGACCGAACCGGGTCCGACCGAATGGGGTGTTCCGGCAAGCGGAGTCGGCCCGTGGGTCGGGCCGCCGCCGGACGACCCGCGGTACGACCCGGCGCTGCTGCGCGACGGCGACACCCGCAACGTCGTCGACGCTTACCGGTATTGGACACGCGAGGCGATCGTCGCGGACATCGACAAGCGGCGACACCCGTTGCATGTGGCGATCGAGAACTTCGGCCACGACGCCAATATCGGTGGGGTGGTGCGCACCGCCAACGCGTTCGCCGTCGACACCGTCCACATCGTCGGGCGCCGTCGTTGGAATCGCCGCGGCGCCATGGTCACCGATCGCTACCAACGGCTGCGCCATCACGACCGCGTCGCCGACCTGCTGAGCTTCGCGGAGGCGGCAGGCCTGACGGTGGTCGCGGTCGACAACGTGCCCGGCTCACGGCGGCTCGAGGAGACGACGCTGCCGCGGGATTGCCTGCTGCTGTTCGGTCAAGAAGGTCCCGGCATCAGCGACGATGCCCGCGCGGGCGCTGCGCTGACCGTCTCGATCGCCCACTTCGGGTCGACGCGCAGCATCAACGTCTCGGTCGCGGCGGGGATCGCGATGCACACCTGGATCAGCCGACACGGGGACATCGGAAGCGCTTGGTAAGAAGGGTGAGTAGGGCAGGATCAGCAGACATGGATCAGGTATGGCTCAACCGGGCGGTCAGCGCGGAAGCCGCTGTCACCGGGCGGCATCTGAAACGGCTGTGGGGGTTGCCCGCTACCCAGCTCGGCGTCGTGGCCTGGCCGCCGGACCGGCGCGACCGCCTATTCGGCGGCTGGCACTACTGGTGGCAGGCGCACCTGCTGGACTGCCTGGTCGACGCGGAGCTGCGCGACCCGCAGCCGGAGCGGCGCATCAAGATCCACCGGCAGATCCGCTCGCACCGGTTGCGCAACAACGGATCCTGGGTCAACAGCTACTACGACGACATGGCCTGGCTGGCGCTGGCCCTTGAGCGGGCTGCCCGCATCGCCGGCGCGGAGCACAAACGCGCCCTGCACAAGCTCAACGACCAGCTCGTCAAAGCGTGGGTACCGGAGGACGGCGGCGGTATCCCGTGGCGCAAGCAGGACCAATTCTTCAACGCCCCGGCCAACGGCCCGGCGGGGATCTTCCTGAGCCGCTACGGCGACCGGCTGCGGCGCGCCCAGCAGATGGCCGACTGGATCGACGACACGCTGATCGACCCCGACACGCACCTGGTGTTCGACGGCATCAAGGCCGGCTCACTGGTCCGCGCGCAGTACACCTACTGCCAGGGTGTGGTGCTCGGCCTGGAGACCGAGCTGGCCGCACGCACCAGTGACGAGCGGCACGCGCCGCGAGTGTATCGCCTGGTCGCCGCCGTCGACGAGCACATGGCGCCGGGCGGCGTGTTGCGGGGTGCCGGCGGTGGCGACGGCGGGCTGTTCTCCGGGATCACCGCTCGTTACTTGGCGTTGGTCGCCACGACGTTGCCGGGGGAATCCGCCGCGGATGCTGCGGCCCGCGAAACCGCCCGCGAAATCGTGCTGGCATCGGCACAATCGGCGTGGGACAACCGGCAATCGGTGCAAGGGCTGCCGTTGTTCGGTCCGTTCTGGGATCGCCCCGCCGAGCTGCCCACGGCCGGCGGGCAGCAGGCCGAGTTCGTCGCGGGCGCGGTCACCGAGTCGGAGATTCCCGAGCGCGATCTGTCAGTGCAACTATCCGGTTGGATGCTGATGGAGGCCGCGCACGCAGTGACCAACGACGAGAGGACTACTGATGAGTAAAGTCCACCCCGACGCCCAGTCGGCGCTGCGCGGCCTGCTGAAGGACGGCATGACGATCGCCGCCGGCGGATTCGGCCTTTGCGGCATCCCGGAGAACCTGATCCAGGCTCTGGTGGACAGCGGCGTCAATGACCTCACCATCGTCGGAAACAACGCCGGCGTAGACGATTTCGGCATGGGCCTGCTGCTGAAGGCGCGGCAGGTGAAAAAGGTCATCGCGTCTTACGTAGGCGAGAACAAGGAATTCGAGCGCCAGGTGCTGGCGGGCGAACTGGACCTCGTCCTGACGCCGCAGGGCACGCTCGCCGAGAAGTTACGCGCCGGCGGGGCAGGCATTCCCGGCTTCTACACCCGAACTGCGTACGGCACCAATCTTGCCGAAGGCAAAGACACCAGGGTCTTCGACGGCACCGAATACGTTCTGGAAGAAGGCATTCGCGCCGACCTGGCGATCGTCAAGGCGTGGAAGGGGGACACGTCGGGCAACCTGGTCTACCGGAAGACGGCACGCAACTTCAACCCGATGATCGCCACCTGTGGCGCGGTGACCGTGGCCGAGGTGGAAGAACTGGTCGAGGTCGGCGAGCTGGACCCCGACCTGATCCATACCTCGGGCATCTATGTGGACCGGATCATCCAGGGCCGCAACTACGAGAAGCGCATCGAATTCCGCACCACCAGCAGCGGTGTGGCGTTGAAGAACGACAGCCCGATTCGCGAGCTGATGGCCCAGCGCGCCGCCCAGGAACTGCGCGACGGCTACTACGTGAACCTGGGCATCGGCATTCCGACGTTGGTGGCCAACTTCATTCCCGACGACATCAGCGTGACGCTGCAGTCGGAGAACGGCCTGCTGGGCATCGGCTCCTACCCGACCGAAGACGCCGTCGACGCCGATCTCGTCAACGCCGGCAAGCAGACCGTCACCAGCCTTCCCGGGTCAAGCTTTTTCAGCAGCGCCGACTCGTTTGCGATGATCCGCGGCGGCCACATCGACCTGTCCATCCTGGGCGGCCTGGAGGTTGCCGAGAACGGCGATCTGGCCAACTGGATGGTGCCGGGCAAGATGGTCAAAGGGCCTGGCGGCGCAATGGATTTGGTGTCGGGCGTCAAGCGAGTGATCGTCGTCATGGATCACACCGCGAAGGACGGCACCCCGAAAATCCTCAAGCAGTGCACGCTGCCCATCACCGGCAAGGGCGTGGTGAGCATGATCATCACCGACCTGTGCGTCTTCGACGTCGACCCGGAACACGGACTCACGCTGACCGAATTACACCCCGGGGTGAGTGTCGCCGACGTCCGCGCCAAGACCGGCTGCGACTTCACGGTCGCCGTCTAACGCCCGGTCAATCAGCGATGGGCAGTCGTTCGGGCTCTTGGTCGGGCTCGCGGCGGCGCTTGCGGTAGGCGCGTCCCGCCGAGATGAAAGCCGGCAGCATCGACACGAACAAGATCACCAGGACGATCTTCTCCAGATTCTGGTGGATGAACGGCACGTTGCCCAGGAAGTAGCCGGCGAGCGTCGCGCCGCCACCCCAGAGCACGCCGCCCACGATGTCGAACGCCAGGTACACCGGATAGCGCATGTACGACACCCCGGCGACCACCGGTGTGAAAGTCCGGATGAACGGCATGAACCGGGCCAGGATGATCGCCGCGGGCCCGTATTTCTCGAAGAACGCGTGCGACTCGGTCACGTGGTGCTGCTTGAAGAAGCGCGAGTCCTCCTTCTTGAACAGCGCGGGCCCGATCCGGCGCCCGATGAAGTACCCCGTCTGGTCGCCGAGCACTGCGACCAGCGCCACGCACGGCGCCAGCACCCAGATGTTGAGTGTGCCGTGGGCCGCCAGCAACCCACCGGTGAACAGCAGCGATTCGCCGGGCAGCAGCGGGAACAACAGCCCTGTCTCGACGAAGACGATGACCAGGATCGTCGGCAGCACGGCCGACGCGAACAAGCCCTGAGGACCGATCCAGTACATCGGGTCGAGGATGTTCGGCATGGCCATTACCGCAATACTCACGGTGTTCCAAGATACCGGCGAAATTCAACAGCTCCTTAACCGGCGTAGGTTGCGGGGCCGGCGGGGCTGTGAACGAGAATCTGTTGTTGGATACTGATGGCACTCTTCAGGAAGGAAGTTTCATGCCCATCGCAACACCAGAGGTCTACGCCGAGATGCTGCGACGTGCCAAGGAAAACTCGTACGCCTTCCCGGCCATCAACTGCACGTCCTCGGAGACCATCAACGCCGCTCTCAAAGGATTTGCCGACGCGGGCAGCGACGGCATCATCCAGTTCTCGACGGGTGGCGCGGAGTTCGCCTCCGGCCTCGGCATCAAGGACATGGTCACCGGCGCGGTGGCGCTGGCGAAGTTCGTCCGCGTCGTCGCCGACAAGTATCCGATCAACGTCGCCCTGCACACCGACCACTGCCCCAAGGACAAGCTGGACACCTACGTTCGTCCGTTGCTGGAGATCTCGGCCAGGCGGGTCGCGGCCGGCAAGAACCCGCTGTTCCAGTCGCACATGTGGGACGGCTCCGCGGTGCCGATCGACGAGAACCTGAAGATCGCGCAGGAGCTGCTCAAGGCGGCCGCGGCCGCCAAGATCATTCTCGAGGTCGAGATCGGCGTGGTGGGCGGCGAGGAGGACGGCGTCGTCGGCGCGATCGACGACAAGCTGTACACCACCCCGGACGACTTCGAGAAGACCATTGATGCGCTGGGCCACGGCGAGCACGGCCACTACCTGCTGGCCGCGACGTTCGGCAACGTGCACGGCGTCTACAAGCCCGGCAACGTCAAGCTTCGCCCCGACATCCTGGCCCAGGGCCAGAAGGTGGCGGCGACCAAGCTCGGGCTGTCCGACGATGCCAAACCGTTCGACTTCGTGTTCCACGGCGGTTCGGGTTCGGCGAAGTCGGAGATCGAAGAGGCGCTGGGTTACGGCGTGGTGAAGATGAACGTCGACACCGACACCCAGTACGCGTTCACCCGCCCCCTCGCCGGTCACATGTTCAGCAATTACGACGGCGTGCTCAAGGTCGACGGCGACGTGGGCAGCAAGAAGGCGTACGACCCGCGCAGCTACCTCAAGAAGGCCGAAGCGGGCATGACCGAGCGGGTCATCGAGGCGTGCAACGACCTGCACTGCGCCGGCAAGTCCGTCACCGCGGGGTAAAGCTGCCGGCTCGGCTCAACCCGTGCTGGCCTCGCAGATCTTCCACTTGTCGTCGCGGTACTGCAGGTCGAAGCTGCGCGTCGAGCGCACCTGCGGGGCGTAGGCCATGAACGCGGTCACATTGGCCTCCGCGTGGTTTCCGTTGACGACCACCTGGTCAATGTTGGCCACCACCGGATACTGTTTGGCCGCCGCGACCCGACGATAGGTGTCGTTCCATTCCCGCTCGTCGTAGTTGACGTAGTCGTCGCGCATGGTGCCGCAGGTGATGCTGCGCAGCGCGGACAGGTCGCCGTTCTGGACCGCGACATCGAAGCTCTGGATGGTGCTGCGGACCTGGTCTTCTTGTGAGGCGTTCGCCTTTTTATTGCTTCGGGTCATCAGCACCGTGCCCAGCACCGCGACGGCGGCCAACGCCAGGATGATCAGGATCAATGCCAGCACCCATCCCCAGCTGCGCTGGGTCGACGGTCGCAGCTTGGCGCCCAGCCGAGGCGGAATCAGTTGCGGCATCGCGGTTCTCGGCCGTGCTCCGGTCGCCCCCGACGGCGGATGTCCGGCGTCGAAGACCTCGGTGGCCGGTTCGGTGGCGGCGTTGATGACCGCCGTCTCCTTGGCGTCGAACCCGGGGGCGGTGAACCGACGCTCACCGCGCGGGCTGCGCGGTTTGGGCGCCCGCGGCTCGTCCTCGGACGCGGCCATCACCTCGGTCGGCGGGTCGGTCCGATAGCTCTCGGTGGGATCGTCGTCGGGACCCGCGACGTGTTCGGTGGTATCAGCGTCGGATTCCGCCGGGTCGGTCGCGGCACCTCGATCGTCGGCGTCTGGATCGAACCCCGGCGCATTCGACTTGTGGTCGCGGTCTGGCCCTGAGGGATTCGGCATAAGCGCTGCTGTCCTCTTCGCTGTCGAAATACGTATTGCAGCCTAGCGACTCGGCACCGGGTTTGGTGCGGCGGCATCGCACGGCACAATAGCGCCATGACGCCCATCCGTGATCTTCTTGGACCGGATCCGGTCTTGTTGCCTGGCGATCCCGAGGCCGAGGCCGCACTGCTGGCCAACGAGAACCCGGCCGTCGTCGCCGCCGCACATCCGTCGGCGTCGGTGGCCTGGGCGACGTTGGCCGAGGAAGCGCTCGCCGCCGCCTTGGCGATCACCGCCTACGCGTATGCCCGCACCGGCTACCACCGCGGCCTGGACCAGCTGCGGCGCAACGGCTGGAAGGGGTTCGGGCCGGTGCCGTATTCGCATGAGCCCAATCGCGGTTTTCTGCGGTGCGTGGCCGCGCTGGCCCGCGCGGCCGACGCCATCGGCGAAACCGACGAGCAAACCCGTTGCCTGGACCTGCTCGACGATTGCGACCCGGCTGCCCGCGCCGCCCTCGGGCTGAGCTGAGCCGGCGTTAGAAGCCAACCGAGCAGCCGCCCGGCGGCTCCACCTGGATCGTCGCGTGGCCTAATCCTTGCGTCGTGAGGATCGCTCGGGCCTCACCGAGTACCCGCGCCGAGTCGGCACCGCTGGCCAGGTGTGCGGTCACCATGTCCTTGCCGGGCACCAGCGTCCAGACGTGGAGGTCGTGCACGTCGGTCACGCCGTCGATGGCGCCCAGTGCCGAACGCAGCTTTTCGACGTCGATGTGGCTGGGCGAGGCTTCCGACAGGATGCGCAATGCGCCGACGGCCAGCGACAACGCCCGGGGCAGCACCCACAGCGCGACGAGGACGGCGACCACCACGTCGGCGTAGGGCCAATGTGTGGTGATCGTGACCACACCGGCGACGAGGACGCCGATGCTGCCGACCGTGTCGGCGATGACCTCCATGTAGGCGCCCTTGACGGCCAGGCTCTGCGTCGAGTGCGACCGCAACAGCAGCGCGACCACCGCATTGGTGGCCAGCCCCGCCAGCGCCACGACGATCATCGGAAGCCCCGGTACTTCCGGCGCATGACCGATCCGGCTGATCGCTTCGCGAAGGATGATCGTCGCCACCCCGATCAGCAGGACGGCGTTGGCCACCGCGGTGAACACCTCGGCGCGGTGCCAGCCGTAGGTGCGGCGCGGCGAAGAGCTGCCGCGCCGGGCCAGCGCCAAAGCGCACAGCCCCATGAATGTGGCCGCCACGTCGGTGAGGATGTGGCCGGCGTCGGCCAGCAGAGCCATCGAGCCGATCACCAGCGCGGTGGTCAGCTCCACGACAAAGAACCCGGCCAACAGCACCGTGGCAGCAATCATCCTCGGCACGGGGGTGTCGCTGTTGGTGTGCTCGTGGCCGGCGCCCATGCGGCTAAATATATGCATGAAAGCGCATATATCGCAAGGTTGGATGCGCTACTGACAGCGTCGGGTCAGAACCACGCGTGCCAGAACCGGGTCAGCCCCATGCCGGCGAGCGCCCAGTCGCTCGGCACGCCGGACAGTTCGTAGAACCAGAACACCACCCCGAAGAACCACTGGTTCAGCGGCGGCGCAATGAAGATCACCAGCAGGATCAGCCAGCCGAACTGCTTGAACGGTTCCAGCGCTCGCTGGGTCTCCGGACTCAAATGCGGCTCCAGCGCGCTGTAGCCGTCCAGGCCGGGGATCGGCAGCAGGTTCAGCAGTACCGCGGTGACCTGCAGAAAGCCCAAGAAGGCCACCCCGGCCCACAGCACCGGGTGTCGCGGGTCGAAGCCCAACCGGGTCACCGCCAGCAGCAGCACCGCGAGCAGCAAATTGGCCGCGGGCCCGGCCAGGCTCACCAGTGTGCGCTGCGCGGCCGTCATGAACGACGTCCGCAGATAGACCGCGGCGCCGGGCAGGCCGATGCCGCCCAGCGCGATGAACAACATCGGCAGACCCAGCGACAGCATCGGATTGCTGTAGCGCCGCGGATCCAGGCTCAGATAGCCCCGCACCGCGATGTCACGATCGCCGAATCGCCACGCGGTGAGCGCGTGGCCGAACTCGTGCAGACACAACGACACCGTCCAGCCGGCGATCACGAAGATGAACACTGCGGCATAGGCCAGCGCGCCCAGGTCGGCACCGTCCCACCACGCCAGCACGCCGCCGAACACCGCCACGCCGACGATGGCCAGAAAGATCGGGCTGGGCCGCACCGATTGATGCAAGTCACGGCTGTTCACGTCACGAAACTACCGGACCAACAACCAACCCTCGGTGTTGCGATAGAACGTCGACCGGCGCGCCGCCCTCGGCGCCGGCACGCCGTCGCGGACCACGGCGACAGCGCCGGTGCCCAGTTGCGCCGCCCGCCCGGCCAGCCAGCGGCGTGACTCGCCGCCCCACACCCGCGCCCGCAGGCCGGGCAGGGTGGCCGTCGGCTCGATCCGGACACCGGCAACCTCGCCGTCGAAGAGCACGGTGTCATCGACGACGGCCTCGCCGTGCAGCAGCTGCTCGCCGTCGGTTGGTCGCCAATGCGCTGCGCCAACGATCGCCATTCCAGTCTCGTCGCGGATCAGCGGCACCCGCCCAGCCGATCCGCGCCGCGCCCGTCGGGCCGCTCGGCGGCCCGCCGGCACCCGGTAAACCCGGGTGGCGGCGGTACGCCGCCGCGGCGCATAGCCGACCTCGACGTCGAGTCGCCCCGTTCGCAGCAGCCGGGTGAGCACCGTCGCCAGGTCGGCGTCGACCCCGACCACCACCACCCGTCGCACTCCGACGATCGCGACGTCAACGTCGCCGGACTCGACGATGCGCACTGTCCGCAGCCCGGCCAGCGGCCGCGGCACAGCTGCTTCGCCGAACATCAGCACGGCGATGTCGGGCCGTATTGTCACCGGGCGGTTTATTTGTCCGGCTCCTCCCCGCGCCTTTCGGCGCGTATCGTCGCCGGACGGGCCTCCTCGCAAACAGCTGCGATAGTGTGTGTCACCGGCTGGACCACAATAAGCAGGAGAAACGCCATGCCGGCAATCGTCCTGATCGGCGCCCAATGGGGCGACGAGGGCAAAGGCAAGGCCACCGATCTACTCGGTGGTCGCGCCCAGTGGGTAGTGCGCTATCAGGGTGGCAACAACGCTGGACACACCGTCGTGCTGCCCACCGGTGAGAATTTCGCCCTGCACCTCATCCCGTCGGGTGTGCTCACGCCCGATGTCACCAACGTCATCGGCAACGGTGTGGTGGTCGATCCCGGCGTGCTGCTCGACGAGCTGAAGGGGCTCGAGGATCGCGGCGTCGACACCTCGAAGCTGCTGATCTCCGCCGACGCGCACCTGCTGATGCCCTACCACGTGGCCATCGACAAGGTGACCGAGCGCTACATGGGCAGCAAGAAGATCGGCACCACCGGCCGCGGCATCGGGCCGTGCTATCAGGACAAGATCGCGCGCATCGGGATCCGGGTCGCCGACGTGCTCGACCCGGAGGTGCTGACCCACAAGGTCGAAGCCGCACTCGAACTCAAAAACCAGATCTTGGTCAAGATCTACAACCGCAAGGCGCTGGACCCGGCGCACGTGGTCGAGGTCGTGCTCGAACAAGCCGAGGGCTTCCGGCACCGCATCGCCGACACCAGGCTGCTGCTCAACACCGCGTTGGAGGCCGGTGAAACGGTATTGCTGGAAGGCTCGCAGGGCACTCTGCTCGACGTCGACCACGGCACGTATCCCTATGTGACGTCATCGAATCCGACCGCAGGCGGCGCGGCCGTCGGCTCCGGTATCGGGCCGACCCGGATCACCACCGTGCTGGGAATCCTGAAGGCCTACACCACCCGCGTCGGCTCCGGCCCGTTCCCCACCGAATTGTTCGACGAGTACGGAGAATACCTGTCCAAGACCGGCGGTGAGTTCGGCGTCACCACCGGGCGCCGTCGTCGCTGCGGCTGGTTTGACGCCGTGATCGCCCGCTACGCCACCCGGGTCAACGGCATCACCGACTACTTCCTTACCAAGCTGGACGTGTTGTCCAGCCTGGAGACCGTTCCGGTGTGCGTCGGCTACACGGTCGACGGCAAGCGTACCCACGAAATGCCCATGACCCAAAGCGATTTGGCTCGCGCCGAGCCGATCTACGAAGAGCTGCCCGGGTGGTGGGAAGACATCTCCGACGCACGGACCTTCGACGACCTGCCCGCGAAGGCGCGTGACTACGTGATGCGGCTGGAAGAGCTTGCCGGAGCACAGGTTTCGTGTATCGGCGTCGGCCCGGGCCGTGAGCAGACCATCGTTCGTCGCGACGTGCTGGCGGCGCGAGCGTGAGCGAATCTTCGCAGAGCCCAGAACAACTCGATCCCGATTACGACCATCACGGCGGCTTTCCGGAATATGGCGCCGCCAGCCCGGGGCCGGGTTTCGGCCGGTTCGTCAGCGCCATGCGCCGGTTGCAGGATCTGGCGGTGTCCGCCGACCCCAGCGACGAGGTCTGGGAGGACGCCGCCGACCGCGCCGAGGCGCTATCGGCGCTGCTCGCGCCGTTTCACGCCCCCGAAGGCCAGGGTCCGGCCGGCCGATCGCCGCAACTGCCGGGAATGGGCAGCCTGCTACTGCCGCCGTGGACGATGAGCAGATTCGACCCCGATGGAGTCGAAATGCGGGGCCATTTCTGCCGGTTCCACGTGGGCGGCAACGGGGCGGTGCACGGCGGTGTGCTTCCGCTGTTGTTCGACCATGTCTTCGGGATGGTGGTGCACGCCGCCGGGCGGCCGATCAGCCGGACCGGCTTCCTGCATGTCGATTACCGCAAGATCACCCCGATCGACACCCCGTTGGTGGTCCGGGGGCACGTCGCGGCTACCGAGGGTCGCAAGGCGTTTGTCCGTGGCGAACTGCTCGATGGGGACACACTGCTGGCCGAAGCCAATGGCCTGATGGTGCGGCTGTTGCCCGGGCAGCCGTAATCGCGAGACCGTTGATCTCGCCCGCGCGTGCCTGCGGTTGTGACCGCGACAACCCCCGCCGTGTGGAGTAGCCTCAGTCACAGCGGTAACTCACCCTCTCGACTAGCGGTCACCTTCCTTTCGGATCCGAGGGTGGCGCTCGACCTCACCGATTGCAACGAGGTTTGTCTGCTACCGCGACCAGCGGGATCGTCGCCGACTCGGAGATGCGAGGCGAAGGCACCCTCGTCGGGATCTGGGCATGGATCGACACGATTCGTCCAACCGGACCGGCGCTCTCGCACAACCCGTTTCACCGTTCTCCACCCGTTGGTTTTTGTTTGGAGTTTGTGACCTGATGCTTTTTCCCATGTCCCCAACCAATTCGATGTTCCTGCTCGCCGAGTCCGAGAGTTGTCAGATGCAGGTGGGCGGCCTGGCGTTGTTCTCCCCGCCTGAGGGCGCCCGCGCTTCGGACGTGCGCAAGATGTTCGCCGCGGCCGTCGGCCGCGACGAGGTGGCCGGCTTCTTTCGCAAACGGGCCCGCCGGTCGGTGACATCGCTGGGGCAGTGGGGCTGGGATTCCGGCGGCGAGGTCGACCTCGACTACCACGTGCAGTATTCGGCGTTGCCGGAGCCCGCCGGGATGGCGGAGTTGTGGGCGCTGGTGTCCTGGCTGCACGCAGCCCGGCTGAACCGGGACCGGCCGCTGTGGGAGATACACCTGATCGAGGGTCTCGCCGACGGTCGGTACGCGGTGTACATCAAGATCCACCACGCGCTCGCCGACGGGGTGTCCGCGATGGGGATGCTGCGCGCGGCGTTGAGCGCGGACCCCGGCCGGCGCGGAGGGCCCGCCCTGTGGGAGCCGGTCGAGCCCGCATCGGAGCCCGCGCCGGCCTCGCCACGGGGCGGTCTGGATCTGTTACGGCTGCCGTCTTGGGCGATGGCGACGGCCTGGGGCGCGGCCCGGGAGGTCGCCGGGCTGGTGCCCGCGCTCGCCGGCACGCTCGAGCAAGCGCTGCGCCACCGCGATGGGCCGCTGTCGCTGGCCGCGCCCCGCACGATGCTCAACGTGCCGATCGACGGGGCCCGATCGTTCACCGGGCGCTCCTGGCCGTTGGAGCGGCTGCGCATGGTCGCCAAGCAGAGCGACGCCACCGTCAACGACGTGGTGCTCGCCATGTGCGCCGGGGCGCTGCGCAGCTATCTGACCAGTAAGGGGGCGCTGCCGTGGGCGCCGCTGGTGGCGATGGTGCCGGTCTCGCTGCACGGCACCCGGCCCGAGGGCGGCGGGGGCGGCAACGCGGATGCAGGGAACAAGATCGGGTCGTTGACGTGCGGCCTGGCCACCAACCTGGCCGACGCCGGCGAGCGGCTCGCGGCCGTGCGGGCCGGCATGCGTGAGGGCAAGGCCGCGTTGGCCGCGCGCAGTCAGCTGCAGGTCCTTGCGATGAGCGCGCTGGGGGCCGTACCGCTAGCGCTGGGCATGCTGGTCGGTCATCACAGGCTGCTGCGCCCGCCGAACGTGATGATCTCCAACATATCCGGGTCCCCGGCGCCGCTGTACTGGAACGGCGCCCGCCTCGACGCCCTCTACCCGTTGTCGATCCCGGTTGACGGTCAGGCGCTGAACATCACCTGCACCAGTACCGACGACACGATTGCGTTCGGGCTCACCGGCTGCCGCCACGCCGTCCCCGGGCTCGGCGCGATGACCGGGCACCTCGACGACGAACTCCGCCAACTCGAGCGCGCCGCGGGAGTCTGACGACTGCGCTCGGCATCCCTCGGCCGGATCGCCGCTCGCCGCCCTTTCGGTGAGCCGCCATATCCTTGAGCAGCGTGCCGCAGTACGTGCAGCACAGTGACTCAGGGAGAAGGTGAAACCGGTGGCCCAGGACATGCCGCATGACGAGTCGACTCACGGAAAGCACGAGCCGCCGGCCGAGCGCGGCGACAACGCGCATGCAAACCCTGACCAGGAACACCGGACCAAGGTGATGTTGCTGGGGTCGGGAGAGTTCAGCCGCGAGCTGGCGATCGCCTTCCAGCGGCTCGGCGCCGAGGTGATCGCGGTCGAGCGGTATGCCGACGCGCCCGCGCATGGTGTCGCCGACCAGGCATTGGTGGTCAACATGGCCGACACCGACGAGTTGGGCGCGGTGATCAGGCGGCTGCAGCCGAATTTCATAGTCACGGCATCAGACGCGGTCGCCGCCGACGCATTGACGGCCGCGGCCGAAACCGGAGTCACCGAGGTTTTCCCCACTGCCCGCTGCGCGCGGCTCACCGCCGACCGGGAGGGACTGCGCCGGCTGGCCGCCGACGAACTCGGTCTGCCTACCGCTCCGTTCTGGTTCGCGGGATCGCCCGACGAGCTACGGGCGGTGGCCGACCACGCCGGCTACCCGCTGCGGGTGCAACCGGTCGCTGGGATGGCCGGCGCGGGGCAATCGATAGTTCTGGTACCGGCGGACATCGAGTCGGCCTGGCAGCGTGCGGTGTCGGCCGGTGGTCGGCTGGCGCACAACCGGGTGCTGGCCGAAACCCTCGTCGAGATCGACTTCCACGTCACCCTGCTCACCGTGCGCAGCGTTGGGCCCACGGGGCCGACGATCGATTTCTGCGCCCCGATCGGGCATGGTGAGGCCATCGGTGACGTGCAGGAATCGTGGCAGCCGCAAGATTTGAGCGCGGCCGCGTTGGATGCTGCCAAGTCGATCGCGGCCCGCGTCGTCAAGGCGCTGGGCGGGCGCGGCGTGTTCGGGGTGGAGCTGATGGTCCGCGGCGACGAGGTGTACTTCAGCGATGTCACCGCCCGGCCCTTCGAGAGCGGCCTGATCACGTTGCGCACCCAGCGGCTTTCGGAATTCGAACTGCAAGCGCGGGCAATCATGGGCCTGCCGACCGACGCCATCATGATTTCGCCGGGCGCCGCGGAGGTGATCTACGCCGGCCATGATGGATCCGGCCCGCCGGCCCAGAGCCCTAACGCGGTCGGTGTGCTGGCCGATGCGCTGCGGGCGCCGGAGAGCGACGCGCGAATGTTCGATCGCCACGAGCCCGAGGGACGCCGCCCGTTGGGCGTGGCCATCGTCACCGCCCTGGACGTGAGCACCGCGCGTAGCCGCGCCCGGGAGGTGTCGACAGCACTTCGCAGGCTTTGGTGATCGGCAGCGACGCGTTACCCACCAGCGCCCACCAACGGCGCTCCCAGCCAGATATGCGAGACTCAGGCGGGTGAGCTACGCAGGAGATATCACGCCGGAGCAGGCCTGGAAGCTGCTCGGTGAGAACCCCGAAGCGGTGCTGGTCGACGTGCGTACCGACGCCGAATGGCGCTTCGTCGGTGTGCCCGATTTGTCCAGCCTTGGCCGCGACGTCGTCTACATCGAGTGGAACAGCGTCGACGGCACCCGCAACGACAACTTCGTGGGCGACCTGGCCAAGCAACTGCCGGCCGCCAGCGGGGACCGGCCGGTGATCTTCTTGTGTCGCTCAGGAAACCGCTCCATCGGCGCGGCCGAGGCCGCCACCGGGGCGGGTTTCGCCCCGTCGTACAACGTGCTGGACGGTTTCGAAGGACATCTCGACGCCGACGGCCACCGCGGCGGGGTTGGGTGGCGCGCGATCGGGTTGCCCTGGAAACAAACATGACTGAGCCGAAATCGGTGCGGACACCGGAGCCGCTGCCCGACGGCGTCAGCCAGGCCACCATCGGAGTGCGGGGCGGCATCCTGCGGTCGCAGTTCGAAGAGACCGCCGAGGCGATGTATTTGGCGTCCGGCTACGTCTACGACTCGGCTGCCGCGGCGGAGCAGGCCTTCGCCGGCGACATCGACCGCTATGTGTACTCCCGCTACGGCAACCCGACGGTCAGCATGTTCGAGGAACGACTGCGGTTGATCGAGGGCGCGCCGGCGGCGTTCGCCACCGCGAGCGGGATGGCGGCGGTTTTCACCTCGCTGGGCGCGTTGCTGGGCGCCGGCGATCGCCTGGTCGCCGCGCGCAGCCTGTTCGGCTCGTGTTTCGTTGTGTGCAACGAGATATTGCCGCGCTGGGGGATCGAGACCGTCTTCGTCGACGGCGACGATCTAACCCAGTGGGAGAAGGCGCTTTCCGTTCCGACCCAGGCGGTGTTCTTCGAGACGCCGTCGAATCCGATGCAGTCGCTGGTCGACATCGCCGCGGTCACCGAGCTTTCCCACGCCGCGGGGGCGAAAGTCGTGCTGGACAACGTCTTTGCAACTCCGTTGCTGCAGCAGGGTTTTCCGCTCGGCGTCGACGTGGTCGTGTACTCGGGCACCAAACACATTGATGGGCAAGGCCGCGTGCTGGGCGGGGCGATACTGGGTGACAAAGAGTACATCGACGGACCGGTGCAGAAACTGATGCGGCACACCGGACCGGCGATGAGTGCGTTCAACGCCTGGGTAATGCTCAAAGGCCTTGAAACTCTTGCGATTCGAGTCGACTACCAGAATGCCTCGGCCCAGCGGATCGCCGAGTATTTGGAGGGGCATCCGGCGGTCAGGTGGGTGCGCTATCCATTTCTGACGTCGCATCCGCAGTTCGATCTGGCCAAGCGACAGATGTCCGGCGGCGGTACCGTCGTCACCTTTGAACTCGACGTCCCCGACAGCGCAGCCAAGCAACGGGCCTTCGAGGTGCTGGACAAGCTGCGGGTAATCAACATTTCCAACAACTTGGGTGATTCGAAATCCCTCGTCACCCATCCGGCGACGACAACCCATCGGGCGATGGGGCCCGAAGGGCGCGCCGCAATCGGCCTGGGCGACGGCGTAGTTCGAATTTCGGTCGGCCTGGAAAGCACCGACGATCTAATTGCCGACATCGACCAGGCGTTACGCTGAAAACTAGCAGCATACTCACAGCATTTTTAATCTAGACGGTTACTCCCGTTTCGGTTATTAGTGCTGCGCGTTATCACGTTATTTACCTTGTCGTTTCCAGCTTTTTCCAGCGGGTTTGGTCGTTTAGAACCTTTAGTGCGATGGTCAAAGTGCTCGGTACCGTGAGTTAAGGCGTGTATGGCAACATAATGCGCCGATATCGCTGCCGGCTGAACAAACACGCCTGATTGCGCTGCGCCAGATATGGAGAGACCAGAGTGATTTCGTGCATTCGCCGCCCGCGGACGTCGCCTCATCCGTTGACCCGCGATTTTCTCGACTGGACGGTCGTTGTCGACGGACGCGAAGTTGCCTGGCAGAGCTATGCCGGTCCGCTGCGACTTGATGAGACAGACATCGCCATCGCCAGCCGCAAGTTGCTGTCGATCGAACCCTGCGACTTGCTCGACATGGTGGATGAGTATGTCGAGTTCTCGTCTCCGAACGATGAGCAATCGCGCTTGATCGTGCATTCGACCACACCGTTTGCGCGCGGCTTCGAGACGGACCTGACCGCGATGGTTGAGGGGCGACCGGTCTCGGACCTCACGACATACGTAGAGACTCGCGGCTTGTATCTCGCGCGCAGCGGCGATACAGCCGTCGGACGAACTCGCCCATGGCGTCACGCGATCGCCAAAGACGGGGTCCGGCGCTTGACGCTCCCGGATACCGATTACTACTACATGTCTCACGCGCTGCTGCGGCGGGCGGTCGATGCCGGCGACCGCGATCCCGTGCTAGCTCAGATGATCGAGATTCTGCGCGAGCGACCTTCGACGGTGGTGTCTCCGTACGACTTCGAACCCGAGTTCCAGATATTTGTCACCTGGCTGGCACAGGCCGCCGGTCTTCGGCGAATTCGCGTGGATGCCAACAATTCCCGCCTGGGAGCTTGGAACGGTAAGCGGATGCTACACCCGACGGTCGACTCGGCGCTGCGGCTGAACGGCCAGGTGTCCGACCAACCTGCCCCGCTCATCTTGGATCAGGAACATCGTGCGAGCGAGGCGTTTCAGGCTCTGCGCAGAGCAATTCCCGTGATCCCCGGCTATACCGTTCCGTGGCAGGAGAATCGCTACGACTTCGGTCGTGATCTTCTGCGTGCGAGCACGCTTTTGAAGGAGCGCTACGGCCTCTCGCACGGTTGCCTGAAACCGTCCGACGGCGGAAATGGCGGCCGCATCGTCGCCGACATCGAACTCGATGACACGCCGCGGCTGGAAGAGCTCGCAACGAAGGCGTGGAACTTGGGCGGCGATCAAGTTCTCGAGGCTCACGTCACCTACTTCGAGCGACACATCGGCGGCGAGCAAGTTCTGACCACGCCGTCGGCCCACGTCCGGTCGGGAAAGTTGTTGGACGGGTTGACTCTTCAATTCATGCGCGGTACCGCGTGGAAGGGCAATATCTTCGTGGGCGCCGCAGACTGGCAGGACCTCGGACTGGAAAAGGCCATGTACACCAAGCTGCGCGGAGCGATGGGCGACCTGTCGCGGCGGCTGGGCTTGCTGCATTGTGGCGTTGACTTTGCGATCGGGACGTTGGGCGGAAAGTTCGGCGATACCGTCGTGGCCGCGGTCCAGGACATCAATCCGAAAGTCACGGGTGCCTTGTTTTTGCGCGAGTTCATGGCGCGCCATCCCGCCGTCGGTGGAGGCGCAGCGACCCGAGTTCTCCTTCCGGAGGCTACGGCGAATGCGGAGAAGATCCGATCGCTGGTGTCGAAATTCTCGACGGCGCAACAGCCTTGCGAGGAGATCGCCGTCGTGCCCGGACGTTGGGCGATGGTCGCCACGTCCGGACAAACGTCGCTATCCGCCGGAGCTCAGGCCCTGACCCTGGAGCGGATGCTTGCCGTTGGCGCCGGAATGTAACACCGCGCGCGTGCACTCGACGGCAACGCGCTAAGTGCTCAAGGTATCGACGAGATAACAATTCCCGCAACAAGATCGCCGCGTAAATAATTCGGCGCGACGCGCCAGACGAATACCGGGAACTGCGCCTTGCGCAACTTATCGTCACTTCGTGTACCGCCGTACAGTTCTGAAGCTGCCGCTGCTGCTGGCAGCGGGCACGGCTCTGGCCCAATCACCGCGTGCCTCGGCGGAGCCGCCTCGCGCTTCTGCCGAACCCAGTCGGTGGTCACCTGACCGCGCCAACAGTTGGTATCAAGCGCAGGGTTGGCCCGTCGGTGCCAACTTCACCACCTCCAACGCCATCAACCAGCTCGAGATGTTTCAGCCCGGCACCTACGACCCGCGGCGCATCGATACCGAACTGGGCTGGGCCCGGTTTCACGGGCTCAACACGGTGCGGGTCTTCCTACATGATCAGCTGTGGGCACAGGACTCCCGTGGCTTCCAAACACGTCTCGCGCAATTCGTCGGCATCGCGGCGCGCCATCGCATCAAGCCACTGTTTGTCTTGTTCGACTCCTGTTGGGACCCGATGCCCAGACTGGGTCTCCAGCACCCGCCGATTCCCGGGGTGCACAACTCCGGATGGGTGCAGAGTCCTGGTGCCGAACGCATCGCCGACCCTCGCTACACCCGCACGCTGCAAGACTATGTCACCGGCGTGCTGACTCAATTCCGCAACGATGACCGGGTTTTGGGTTGGGACCTGTGGAATGAACCCGACAATCCCGCTATTCGGTACCGCAGCGTGGAGAGGTCCGACAAGCTGGAACGCGTCGCGGAGCTGCTGCCGCAAGTGTTCGCGTGGGCACGTTCCGTCGATCCCCGCCAACCCCTGACCAGCGGGGTGTGGGATGGCGAGTGGGCAGATCCCGCGAGCCGCAGCACAATTGCCGGCATCCAACTTGCCAACTCGGACGTGATCTCATTCCACTCCTACGCCGGACCGTCGACCTTCGAGTCCCGGATCGGCGAGCTAGCGCCGCAGGGCCGGCCGATCCTCTGTACCGAATACATGGCACGACCGCAGGGCAGCACAGTCGAGAGCATCTTGCCAATTGCCAAGCGGCACAACGTCGGCGCAATCAACTGGGGCCTGGTCGCAGGGAAGACCCAGACCTACTTTCCGTGGGATTCGTGGGATCACCCGTATACGTCGATTCCAAAGCTATGGTTCCACGATCTGCTGCGGCCGGATGGAACGGCCTTCCAGGGCGATGAATCTCAGACGATCAGAATGCTGAGCTCCTCGACGGCCGGCTGAACTACCCGGCCGCTTCTTGCTCGACGTGTTCGGCTTCCTCGACCGCCGTCAACGCGTCCTGCGCCTGCGCTTGCAACTGGTTCATCGCCTGCCGGGCATAGATCATCTGGCTGGTGATCGCCATCTGCCCGCGGCCGCGACCCAAAAACGTGATCATCCAAGCGAGCACGGTGGTGATGCGGTTTTTGTGGCCGACCAGGTAGTACAGGTGCAGTACCAACCAGGCCAGCCACGCGATGTAGCCGCCGAACTCCAGCTTGCCGACCTGTGCCACGGCATTGTGCCGTGAGATCGTCGCCATGCTGCCCTTGTCGAAGTATTTGAACGGAGCGCGGTTGGCGGGATCGTCGTGGCCTTTGAGTGAGCGCTTGATGCATTTCGTTGCGTAGGTCGCACCCTGGATCGCGCCCTGCGCCATCCCGGGCACGCCGGGCACCGCCATCAGATCGCCGACAACGAACACATACGGATGTCCTTTGACGGTGAGGTCGGGCTCCACGATTACCCTTCCTGCACGGTCGATTTCGGTGCCGTCGGATTGCTCGGCAATCATTTTGCCCAGTGGGCTGGCCGCAACACCGGCGGCCCACACCTTGCACGCGCATTCGATGCGGCGCTGGGATCCGTCGCTGTCCTTGACGGTGATGCCGTGATAGTCGACGGCGGTCACCATCGCGTTGAGCTGGACTTCGACGCCCATTTTTTCCAGCCGTCGACGGGCCATGGAACCCAGTTTCTCGCCCATCGGCGGCAGCACCGCGGGCGCAGCATCGAGCAGGACCACCCGGCAGTCGGTCGGCTCGATGTTTCGAAACGCTCCGGCCAGGGTGCGCTCGGCGAGCTCGGCGATCTGTCCGGCCAGCTCGACGCCGGTGGGGCCGGCGCCGACGACGACAAACGTCAGGCGGCGTTGCCGCTCGGCCAGGTCGGTGGTGACCTCGGCTGCCTCGAAGGCGCCCAGGATCCGGCCGCGCAGTTCCAGCGCATCGTCGATGCTCTTCATGCCCGGGGCGTAGGTGGCGAAATGGTCATTGCCGAAGTAGGACTGCTGCGCCCCGGCCGCGACGATGAGGCTGTCGAACGGGATCACCGTGTGCATGTCCATCAGCCGCGATCGCACCGTCTGCGCCGTCAGGTCGATCTCTTCGACGTCGCCGAGCAGCACCTTGACGTTCTTCTGCTTACGCAGAATGAGCCTCATGCTCGGGGCGATCTCGCCCTCGGACAAGATCCCGGTCGCCACCTGATAGAGCAGCGGCTGAAACAGATGGCTGTTCGTTTTCGAGATCAGCGTGACGTCGACGTCGGCCCGCTTGAATGCTTTGGCGGCGGTGAGCCCACCGAATCCCGACCCGACGACCACGACCCTGTGGCGGTCTCCGGTAGCCGGCATAGTCACGGACCTCCTCGGTTACGACTCCGCTTGGGTCTCAGGCTAGGCCGATGTCACACCTCAACGGGAATCTTGCCGGATCCGCGGCCGACGCGCCCGGGGTGCCGCATCGATGATCGTGAACGGATAGCAAAATTACCGGGGCTGGTCGCTGACAAATGCGGAGGTGCGGTAAGTGAGTGTCGCCAGATCCATTCTGCTGTTCGCGGTAGCCGCGCTATTCGAGATCGGCGGCGGCTGGCTGGTATGGCAAGGTGTCCGCGAGCATCGCGGATGGATCTGGGCCGGCCTTGGCGTAATCGCTTTGGTGCCTACGGGTTTGTCGCCACTTTCCAAGACGATCCCCAGTTCGGCCGCGTTCTGGCCGCCTACGGCGGTGTGTTTGTCGCCGGGTCGCTGGCCTGGGGCATGGCACTGGACGGTTTTCGGCCGGACCGGCGCCGCGGTGTGCCTGGCCGGGGTCGGCGTGATCATGTATGCACCCCGCGGGCGGTAGTCAATCCTTGTGCTCGACGACGCCCGTCGCGTGCTGCGCGCGGTCTTCGTAAGCCCGGCGGGCGGTGCTGTCGAAGTTGAGAAAGACCGTGTCGTTGCCCATCTTCTTGTTGAGCCAGCGGCGGCCCCGATCCGACAACAGCTGCGACACGATCGCGATCAACCGGCCGTTGGCGGGCACCGACACCTGGGTCTTCGGCTTGTCGAGCACCTTGACGATCGCCGCGGCGATATCGGCGGGCTCCACCGGCTTCTGCGCGGCCGACGGCGACGTGCCGGAGATCAGCTCGGTGTTGGTGAACGTCGGTAGTACCGCGGTGACCTTGACGCCGTGTGGGGCGAATTCATCCGCCATCCCGGTAGACAGGCCTACGACCGCGAATTTTGTTCCGGCGTAAACGATTTGACCCGGCACCGCCACCATGCCGGCCAGCGACGCGATATTGATGATGTGCCCGCTGCGACGCTTGACCATTTCCGGCAGCACCAGTTGGCAGCCGGTCAGCACGCCGTAGAAGTTGACCTCGATCGATGAGCGGATCGCCTGTGCAGACTGCTCGAGAAATGGGCCTACCGGCATGACGCCGGCGTTGTTGATCAGCACGTCAATGTGGCCGCCTCCGTCGGCGCGGGCCTTGTCGAGGAAGGCTGCGAACGACTCGCGGTCGGTGACGTCCAGTGGATGACCTGACACCGAACCGAGGCTGCTCATGCCGGCGACCGCACTCTCGAGGACGTCGATGTCGCGGTCGCCGATGATCACCCGGGCACCCCGCGCCAACAGCGCTTTGGCGGTCGCATGTCCGATGCCGCGGGCGGCACCGGTGATGACGATGGTCTTGCCCCTGATGTTGTCCATGTCGACGGACTTTACAGGTGTCAAGTCCGCCGGGGAACCACGCACCCGGCCCCTGTGGGCTGGCACTTCGCCGTGGCGTGCGCCATGCGGTTCGCCGGATTCTGGGCCCCCCAAACGAGACTTCGTGTCCGGCGTCACAAACCAATAGTCCAGGTCAGACGACTGAAACTAGCTACAAGAATAGCTGTTGTCTTGCTGACAATCAGTCAGTATGGTCAACAGATAGACATACTAAAAGAATGATAACGACGTCTAGTCTGTAATGCCAGTTTGGCGGTTGCCGGAGAGGAAACGGATGAATGCAGTTTCACTAGCTACCGCAACCGGCGACGCGTTGTCTCTTGGGCAAGGCTTGAGCTGGCGCGATCCCGACATCGGCTGCACGCTGGTGCTTTCGCATCCTTCGGCTGATCCTGGCTTGTGGTCCCGGTTTTTGGCGGGCGCCTATCGCAGCTACCGCAAGCACGGTGTGGAGAGTGTGCTCGACGTAGACGCGCTGCGCAGCGGAGCCGACACCATGATGTTCTCGGCCGTGGTCGACGACGCCGGAGAGGTGATCGGTGGGCTGCGGGCCAAGGGGCCGTTGCGGTCGGCCGACGATTCACATGCGGTTGTTGAATGGAGCCGGCATCCCGGCCAGCAGACCGTTCGAAAGATGATCACCGACCGCATCCCGTTCGGGGTCCTGGAAATGAAGTCGGGCTGGGTAAGCGACGATCCGCATCGGAGTCGTTCACTTATCGACGCCGTTGCCCGCAGGCGGTCTGCTCATCCTGGTCATCCTTGATGTGCAATTTTGCATGGCCACGGCCGCGACATCCGTTCTGAATCGCTGGCGTTCTTCTGGAGGAGTGGTGGCCGCCATTCCGGCTACGCCCTACCCCGACGAACGCTACCGAACCAAGATGCTGTGGTGGGACCGCCGCGATTTCTTTAATTACGCGCAATCGGGTTGCCAAGCTCCTCGCCGAGACGAAACTACTTCTCCACGAGTTGTATCGGCGCGGTGGAGTCGACGCCATTCTTTCCGAGTGGAATGCGACCACTCGCGGAAAACTAACCCACACAACCCATTTCGAGGTGGCCTAACATGTCGCAACTTCAGGTTTTGCCAACGCCCCAATCCCAAACTCTCAGAGGTAGCACCATGGATGGAAGCTCGGATCCCGTCTGGATTCTTTTCATCGCAGACATCGAATCCCGCGACAAATTGCTCAAGTACAGCAGCGGGTCGCAATGGGAGGTCGATCCCGTAACTGCCGCGGCACTGATCCTGGTCGGCGCCGCCATGCGGTTGCCAAACCCGGCAACGTCGGCATCCGCGGATGCGCTCGCCGACATAACGGCAGGCCCGGCCGAGAGCGCCTGACCCGCGTCGGACACGTTGAGCGCTAGGAACCAGCCTCCGCTTGCACCGCGTCGCCCGGCTGCTGCTCACCGAGCAGCTCGTCCTGGCCGACCTCGGGAAGGCTGCTATCGCGACCGTTCCCTCCGCGCTTCGCCGGCTTCTTCTTCGCCGTCTTTTCCGGAGTGGCCGCAGCCGTGGATGCCGCGCCCTGGTGCCCGTTCGACGGCAGCCCAACCGATGCGCCGACCATCTCGATCGCCTTCTCCGTGTACACGCGATAGCCGAAGTCCGGCGCGTAGCCGTGGATCTCTTTAGTGTCCAGATCGCGCATGAACTGCAAGATTTCGCGGCTGAACACCTGACCGGGCACCAGGACCGGGAAGCCCGGAGGATAGGGCGTTACGTAGGTCGCGGACACGATGTCGATTCCCGCGTCCAACTTTTCGTCAATCTGCTCGCCCATGAGGTATTCGCAGTTGGTGTCGTCATACGAGAGATAGAACGCGCGACGAACGTCACCTTCGGGTGTCGGCTCATCCCCGCTGTGATCCCGGAACGCCGGATGAAAGCCGCTGAAATTGCAAAGGGGCACTGGACGTTCGGTCAGCCTATACACCGCCTGCTCGAAGTGTTCGCGCTCACCCAGACTCATCTCGGAGACTTCTTGGTCGAGCTCGGTGGCGATATTGACCAACACCTCGACCAGGAAGGCGACCGAGCTGCGCGTGGTGCCGATATTGGTCATGAACAGGACGCTGTTGCGCGACGTCTTGTTGATCTGAATGCCGTAACGGTTCATCAGCTGTTCGCGTTTGAACGTGTCGCCGTCATAACCGGTACGCCCGATGGACAAGGTGATTCGCGACGGGTCGAGCACGAACTCGTCCTCTTGCCAGGCGGCCATCATGTTGCGCAACCCCGAGCGCAGCGGTTGGTCGATGGCCGTCGGACGGAACCGATCCGGGATCAGATGAACCGTGCCAAGGCAGTTCATGTACTTGCTGAGGAACGGATTGTTGTCGATCGCGTCGCGCAGTTGCATCGCGTTCTCGATTTGGCGCTGCACCAATTCGGCGCCTTCCAACGCCACCTGCCGACGGCCCAGGTCCAACGACGCCAGGATCTGGTAGTTGGGTGAGGTCGAGGTGTGCGCCATGTAGGACTCGTGGAACGGCTCGGCCACCTTCTGGTCGAAGTCCTGGTCGAAGACGTGAATCATCGATCCCTGCCGTAGCGCGGTCAGCGTCTTGTGGGTCGACTGACTGGCATAGACACGCACCCGTGCCCTTGCCGGGTCGGCCATCAGGCGGCGGTCCAGCAGGTCCTCGTCGCTTGGCTTGTCGGCGGTCTGCTCCGCCAGGTACTTCTCGTAGCGCTGCTTGTAGTCGGGGTCCTGCAGCCGCTCCCGCAGTGCCTTTGCCGACGCCATCGCGGTGCGGGTCCGATAGACCGGGTGGAAACGGGCGAACGCGAACCACGCCTCGTCCCACAAGAACACCAGATCGGGCTTGATCGCGAGGCACTCTTCCATCACGCGCTCGACGTCGTACACGATGCCGTCGAAGGTGCAGTTCGTCAGCGACATCATCTTGACCCGGTCGAGCTTGCCGGCACGCTTGAGCGCCAACAACTTTGACTTGATCTCGCGCAGCGGCACCGCGCCGTACATCGAGTACTCGTTGAGTGGATAAGCTTCCAAATAAATGACATTCGCGCCGGCCATCATCATCCCGTAGTGATGTGACTGGTGGCAGTTGCGGTCCAGCAGCACGATGTCGCCGGGCGCCACTAACGCCTGGGTGACGATTTTGTTAGCCGTCGACGTTCCGTTGGTGACGAAGTACGTGTGCCGCGACCCGTAGGCTTGCGCCGCGAGCTGTTGGGATTCACGCAGCGGACCGGTGGGCTCCAACAGCGAGTCAAGGCCGCCGCACGTCGCCGAGGTCTCGGCCATGAATACTTCCAGGCCGTAGAAACCGACCATGTCCTTGATCCAGTGCGAGTTGACGATCGACTTGCCCTGCGAGATCGGCAGGGCGTGAAACACACCCGTGGGCCGGTGGCTGTACTGCTTGAGCGCGCTGAAGAACGGGGTGCGGTAGCGTGCCTCGACGCCCTGCAGGATCGAAAGGTGCAGCTCGAGCATGCCTTCGCGAGCGTGAAACACCCGGCGGAAGTACTGACCGAGGCGCCCGGCGATGTCCTCCACAGCGATCTCGGTCATCAGATAGAGGTCGAGCTCGGGACGCAACTTCGCCAACGACGTGGCGAGGATCTGCGCGCGTTCTTCGGGCGAATAGTGATCACCCAATTCGTGCGACACCCCGGTGTCGACGAACTCCGACAGCGATGACAGATCCCGGGTCGATTGGTGCGAAAAGCGCCGGCGGATCACCACCGCCTGCAGGTTCACGTTGAGCCGTGCCGCGATGAGCGCCTCGTCTCCGCTGGCCACCACCACAAGTTCGTAGACGAATTCGTCGTCCGGGCGTCGCCATTTGCGGACCTCGTTGCGCAGCGCGTGTTCCTGGGCTTCGGTCATCTTTTCGACGACCAGCACTTCGAAATAGGGGCGGTCGCGCTCCGCTTCCGTCTGACGCTCGAGCTGACGCGGATCGGACGGAAACATGTCCAGCTCGTCGGCGCCGGCGTTCTCCACGTCCCCGGAGCGGTACGACTCCGTGGTCAGCGCTCGGTTGACCCGCGCAACCGCTTGGCAGAACTTGTCGTAACTGCCTGTGGCAAAAAGTCGCTGAACTCGCGCGAATTGCGGCGAGCCAGGGTAGGCCCAATACGGTTCCAATGTGCTCAGGCGAGCCAGCAAGTCTTGGCAGTCGCTGATGCATTTTTCTTTCAACGCGCCGGCGGTGTCCGGGCGGGTCAGCCGATCGGCGGACTCCTCCAATCGGCACCACGAGTCGCTGCGGACCTGCCACAGACTGTTGTAAGCACGCAAGTGTTCTGTCATGACGGACCTTTCGTCGAGTCAAGGTTCGCAGACCCAGCCCGCACCTTGGTGACCAGCAGACAAACAGTGCGCGTCCGTCGAGTGGCAGCCCGAACAGGAGTGTGGTGCGCAATTATCCACAGTCGGCAGTTCATTAACAAGCCGGGCGTCTGGTTAGTTGCTATGTCCGACCGGCCACGCATAATCGAAAAGTATGTTCGAACTGCGGCTACCGGACGTCGAGGCACTGCGCGGCCTCGACGACGCAGGCCTGGTGGACACGATGCGCGACGCGGCCCGGCTGGAGTCGGCCGCCAGCGCGCGCAAGTTCGCCGCCGTGGCGCGGCTCTATCAGCGGCGGCTGGCTGAGCAAGACGTCGACGATCGCGAGCAGTGGTGCATCGACGGTTGGGAGCAGGTTGCCGCCGAAGTTTCCGCCGCGCAGGGGATCAGTCGCGGCCGGGCGGCCGGCCAATTGCGGTACGGCCTGGCATTGGCGGAGCGCTTGCCGAAGCTAGGTGGCTTGTTCGCCGCCGGCGATGTGGACTTTCGGGTGATCTCTGCGGTGGTGTTCCGCACCGAGCTGATGACCGACGATGCTGCGATGACCCGACTGGACAACTGGCTGGCCCGCCACGCTGCGCGCTGGAGCCGACGGTCGTACAGCAAAATCGTCGAGATCGTCGACTTCTGGATCCAGAAGTTGGAGCCGGCCGCGGTTCGGGTGACGCGGGAGACCGAGGAGAGTCGCCACATCGGCATCTCGCCCCTGTATTCCGGGATGGCCGAGATTTGGGGGGACGTTCGGGCACCTGATGCGGTGGCTTTCGACCGACGGCTCGACGAGCTGGCTGCCACGGTTTGTCCGGCCGATCCACGCACCAAAGCCCAGCGCCGCGCCGACGCCCTGTCGGCCCTGGCGGCGCGGGCTACCGCGATGCCGTGTGCGTGCGGTTCGCCGGATTGTCCGGCGGCCAAACAGGACGCCACCGTCGGGGATGTCATCATCCATGTGCTGGCCGAAGCTGGCACCGTCAGCGGCGATTCGACTGCTCCCGGTTATGTGCCGGGCTTCGGCGGCTTGTCCGCGCAGGCGGTGCGACAGCTGGCCGCATCGGCGAAGCTGCGGCCGGTGGTTCATCCGAAGGACTGTGCGCCCGAGCCGCGGTATCGGCCCTCGGCGGCGTTGGCCGATTTTATCCGCTGCCGCGACCTGACCTGCCGGTTCCCTGGTTGCGACCGCCCGGCGGAGTACGCCGACATCGACCACACCGTGCCATGGCCGCTAGGCCCGACCCATCCGTCAAACCTCAAGTTGCTCTGTAGGATTCACCATCTATTGAAGACGTTCTACAGCGGGCCCAACGGTTGGCGAGATCGTCAAGAACCTGATGGCACGGTGATCTGGACTTCACCGACGGGTCACGGTTACACCACGAAACCCGGTGGGGCTGTGTTGTTTCCCGTGTTAGCCGTTCCGACCGGCACGCTGGTGTTGCCGACGTCGACGCCGCCACGCACCGGGAACCGCGGACTGATGATGCCGGCCCGTCGGCGAACCAGGGCCGCCGACCGCGCCGCCCGCAACAACTGGGAACGCGGAATCAACGAGGCGCGTATCGCCGCCGAAGCGGCCCGAGACGCGGCGCGGATCACGGCCTGTAACGACCCGCCGCCCTTCTAGGCTTCAAGCTTCTCCTACGCGACTCGAATAGCAGATTCGACCTCGTCCGCGGAGAGCTCCTTGGTGCACAAGAACCAGTCCGTGCATTCGATCCCGTCAGCGCTTCCTTCCATGCGCGCTTCTGCAGCGCTGGATGAGCTGGGCGCCGCGAGGATAACGCGCTCACCAGGTTGCCAGTCCGCTGGAGTTGCGACGCCAAAATGGTCCGCAGTCTGCAGGGCCTTGACGACGCGGAGCAGTTCGCCGAAGTTGCGCCCAAGGCTGAGTGGGTAGTAGATAACGACGCGGATGGTGCCCTTTGGGTCGATAACGAAGACCGCACGCACCGCCTTGGTTGAATCCTCGCCCGGCATGATCATCCCGTACTTCATAGCGACGTTCATCGAAACGTCTTCGATTACGGGGAAGGTGACTTCGACGTCTTTGAGATCACGGAAGGCGATCTTCTCTTTGATCCTGCGCAGCCAGGCGATGTGGCTGTAGAGCCCGTCGACCGATAGTCCCAGAAGTTCGGTGTTGTACGCGGCGAACTGTTGCTGCATCGAGGCAAATGTCATGAATTCCGTCGTGCAAACGGGGGTGAAATCGGCCGGATGAGAGAAAAAGATGACCCATTTACCACGGTAGTCGGCGGGGAAGTTGACTTGACCCTCCGTAGTGACAGCGGTGAACGCGGGTGCTGGATCGCCGATTCGTGGCATGGGCGTTGTGGCGCAAGCCACTTCGGTGGTGGTAGTCATAGCAACCGTCCTTCACGTAGAAACACAACGGGTTTCACCTATAAGCCCACTTGGAGAATGCAACGCGCCATGCCCTAATGCATAGGGCCGTTGGTCACCGGAACGGGTGCGCTCGTGCACTCCACGCGCGATCATGGTGAGAATCGTTGGGCTGCTAAGCCTTGGCTGCGCCTTTCGGTCGGCGATCTGGGCGCGCACGGTGGCTATAGACGAGCACGCCTTCACGGAGCGCCATGACGGTCGGAATGGACCGGATACCGATGATCGCAGCCAATTCCTGCTCAGCTTCGGTGTCGACCTTGGCATGCATGACATCAGGGTGGTCGTGGGCGGACTTTTCGAAGACCGGTGCAGCTCAGTCGGACGATGCCGATCCCGCGCCAGCTTCAGCGTCGGCAAATTCGCAGAAGGCGTCGTAAGCGCGGGCACCGTAAATAGTGGCCGGCCCGCCGTGCATGAGGAAGGTGACGCCGATGGCTTCGGCCGCCTCCTCCTTCGTGGCTCCCGCCCGGGCCGCCGCTTGGGCGTGTGAGGCAATGCAGCCGTCGCACCCCGCCACGACACCGATGGCCAGCGCGAGGAGCTCTTTAATTTTCCTGTCCAAGGCGCCGGGAGTAAGCGCGGCGTTGCTCATCTCGGCGAATCCCCGGTACACGTCGGGAATCATCTTGCGCAGCGCGCGATGCTTGGGGTTGAGGTCGGTCAGTACGTCGTGATGGTGGGTGTGTTCGCTCATGACTTATACTATAGCAATACCCCCTAGGGTATTCCACGATGGCCGGCTACATACCCCAGGGGGTAACATGGCTGTAACAGGATATGGAGGGAAAAATGACTGGTGACGAGGACAGCATCGCTGCGGTGCTCAATCGACTGCGGCGAGCTCAGGGACAACTCGCCGGAGTGATATCGATGATAGAGCAGGGCCGTGACTGCAAGGACGTAGTGACCCAACTCGCGGCGGTGTCCCGCGCGCTTGACCGAGCCGGGTTCAAGATCGTCGCAACGGGTCTTCGAGAGTGCATCGCCGGTAGCAGCGCAAGCGGTGCGCCGCCACTGACCGAAGCCGAGCTAGAGAAGTTATTCCTGGCTCTGGCATGAGCCATCCACATCAACGACAAGGTATGACAATGACATTCGGACTGACTGCCAAGTTGCACACCTCTTTCGAGCAAGCCGTCGAGCAGGCTACCCGGGCTCTGGCCGACCAAGGTTTCGGCGTCCTGACCACGATCGACGTCAAAGCCACGCTCAAACAAAAGCTGGGGGAGGACATGGAGAATTACCTGATTCTCGGCGCCTGCAACCCATCCCTCGCGCATCGCGCGCTGAACGTGGATCGCCAGATCGGCCAGTTGTTGCCGTGCAACGTCGTGGTGCGCACCGATCCCGATGCCCCCGGAGACACGGTTCTTGTGGAAGCAATGGATCCGCAGATTATGGTGCGGGTGGTCGACCAGCCAGGACTGCGGGACGTCGCCGATCAGGCCACCGCCAAGCTGAAAGCCGCCATCAACATGCTCGACCAGACGGTTGAGGCGAGGTAGCTCGCGACCCTGAACCGTTACCCGACAATCCCTGCGGCTTCGTAGGTGCCGCGTCCGCTTCTTCGCCCAGCAATAGGGAACGCACCAGCCGACGCGGTCCGAAGGGCCGAAGCATGTAACTGGCCGGGCGTGGCCGCACTCGTTGGGGCCACCAGAACCAGCGTCCGAGCAGCGCGGCGATCGATGGCGTCATCAGCGAGCGCACAATCAGGGTGTCGAACAGCAGTCCGAGGCCGATTGTGCTGCCGGCCTGGCCGATGGAGCGCAAGTCACTGGCGACCATGGACATCATGGTGAAGGCGAACACCAGGCCCGCCGCGGTGACAACCCCGCCCGTTTCGCCCATGGAGCGGATGATGCCGGTCTTCAATCCCGCGCGTATTTCCTCCTGGAACCGCGAGACAAGCAGCAGGTTGTAGTCAGATCCGACGGCCAACAGAATGATCAGCCCGAACACGGGCGCGATCCAGTTCAAGTCCAGGCCGAAAATGTGTTGCCACACCAGCACTGAGAGCCCGAAGGCAGCACCCAGCGAGAGCAACACCGTGCCGATAATCACCAGTGAAGCCACCAAAGCCCGGGTGATGATCAGCATGACGGCGAAAATCAACGTCAGCGCCGCGATTCCCACTATCAGCAAGTCGTATTGGGAGCCCGACTGGATATCGCGGTATATCGCTGCCGTTCCGGCGAGGTAGAACCTGGCATCGGTGAGTGCCGTTCCCTTGACCGCTTGATGCGCGGCATTGAGCTCCGGCTTGACGGCGGAAATGCCGGCCGCAGTCGCCGGGTCCGCGTCGTGGGTGATGATGAACCGCGCGGCCTTGCCGTCAGGCGACAGGAAAAGTTTTAGACCGCGTTGAAAATCGGGATTTTGGAACGCTTCCGGCGGCAGGTAGAAGTAGTCGCCGCTCCTGGAGGCGTCAAAGGCCTGGCCCATAGCGCTTGCCGTATCGGTCATCTGGGCCATCTGCGTGACCAGACCCGAGAAGCTGCTGTGCATCGTGAGCAGGGTCCCCTGCATAGACGTTGCAACGGCGATGATTGGCGGGAACTGGGCGAGCATCTGCGGCAAGATCGCGTCAACGTTGTTCATATCCTTGATCAGCGTGCTCATGTTCTCGCTGAACTTGTCCACACCGTCGATCGCCTCGAACACCGACCTTGCCGCCCAGCAGGCAGGGATGTCGTAACAGTGTTGCTCCCAGTACAAATAGCTGCGGAGCGGCCTCGCGAAATCGTCGAAGTCCGCCAGGTGGTCTCTCATCTCGTCCAGAATTGACTGCATATCGTGCATGTCGCCGACCATGTGATGAGTCGTGCTGCTCATCTGCCCCAGCAAGTCCTGCATCCGCTCCATCGAGCCGATCATTGCGCCGAGATCGTCGCTCATCTTGAGCATGTCGGCTGTCCGGTCCCTCATGAATCGAAGGTTTTCCTGAATCGGAATCGCTTGGGCACTGATCTGGAAAGGTATCGACGTGTGCTCGATCGGGCCGCCCAATGGCCGGGTGATGCTTTGTACCATGGCGATTCCCGGCGATCGAAAAATGTCTTTGGCAATCCTGTCGAGGATGATCATATCGCCGCTGTTCCGCATGTCGTGATCACTCTCGATCATGAGGATATCGGGATTCATTGTGGCAGCGGTGAAATGGCGCTCTGCGGCGTTATACCCGACATTCGACGGCAGGTTGCGGGGTATGTAGAAGCGGTCGTTGTAACTGACTTTCATGCTCGGCATGATGAGTATGCCGACGATGGCGATGACCAGCGAGGCCGCAAACACCGGACCGGGCCAGCGAACAGTAGCGGTGCCGACGCGCCGCCACCCACGCGTCTTGATCATCCGTCTGGGGTCGAGCAAGCCAAACCGAGTGGCCACGGCGACAACGGCGGGCGCAGCGGTGAGCGCTCCGGCGACGACGACGATCAGCCCCAAAGCGGACGGAATGCCCAACGCCTTGAAATACGACAGGCGCGCCAAGTGCAGGCAGAAAGTGGCTCCGGCGATCGTCAACCCCGAGCCCAAGATGATGTGAAAGGTCCCGCGGAACATCGTGTAATAGGCGGTCTCTCGATCCTGTCCGGCCTGTCGGGCCTCTTGATACCGGCCAATCAGGAATATCGCGTAATCCGTTCCCGCCGCGATCGCCAATGAGGACAGCATGGCGACGACGAACGTCGAGAAGCCCAGCAAGTCGTAGTTTCCGAGAAGCGCGACAAGCCCTCTGGCCGTACCCATCTCGAAACCAACCATGACGAGCACCAGAAGCACCGTGCTGATGGATCGATAGGCGATGAACAGCATGATCATGATGACCACGCCCGTCACCCCCATCATCTTGAACATGCTTTTGTCGGCGGCCTCATTCATGTCCGTGGTCAGCGCCGCTGGACCGGTGACGTAGACCTTGAGCCCGTTGGGCGGCGCTGATCTGTCGACGATCTCCCGCACCGCTTTGACGGACTCATTTCCTGAGGTGCTGCCTTGGTTGCCGGCCAGGTTGAGTTCGACGTAAGCGGCTTTGCCGTCCCGGCTCTGGACACCCGCGGCAGTGAGCGGATCTCCCCACACGTTCTGGACATGCTGCACGTGCTTGGGGTCGGCCTGCAGCTCTTTCACCAAGCCGTCGTAATAGCGATGCCCGTCCTCGCCGAGTTGTCTGTCGTTCTCTAAGACGATCATCGCGATGCTGTCGGAGTTCGACTCGTGGAACTGTGCGCCAATGCGTTTCGCGGCGATCATCGCCGGCGCATCTTGCGGCGACATCGTCACCGCATGGTTTCGCGCTACCGACTCGATCGGCGGCACAAGCACGTTCAAAGCGACGGTCAACAGCAGCCATGCGATGAGTATCGGCACGGCGAACCTGCGGACAAACCGCATGAACCGCGGACGGGCTCGGTGATCGGCGCTATCGGTATTCATGCGGCCTTCACCAAACAGGAAGTTTGAGCGTGGTGCCCGGTCGAGGATTGCTCGTCCCTGACCACACCGTTGACCGTGATGCGGCACCCGATGTTGTCGCTATTACCCTCTGCCACCACGTTGGCGATCGCGGCCGGTACCGTCGTCGTGATCGTATAGGTCCAGGGCAAGCGGGTGAAGTCCGCCTGTTGCGGCTGGGCGTTTCTGTCCAAGTAGCTAACGCTTCCCGTGGTGTCGCCGGGCCCATAAACCTCGTATGTCACCTGCTTGACATGAGAGGGCTCGAGTGGCTCGGCGCTGCTGCCGGTCGCGGTAAAGATCGCGTCAGAGCCGAAAACGCCGCGGAGCCGACTGACGGCGACGCCGCCGAGGGCAACCGCCACCACGACGATGAGCGGCACCCAAGCTCGGTTGAGAAAAGTCAACATTGAGTTTTCCTCATTCGCAGCCTCGTCCTTGTCGCTAGTAGCTTCGCGCCTGCGCAGTGGGCCTAGACAGGGCCGTTCGTCCCTGTGATAGGTGACCTTCGGTGCCGGGGCAGAGGATCTATCTTGGGAATATACCCTACGGGGTATGGTATAGGCCAGACGATTGGAACGTGGAATCACGCGGCGACGGCCGCCCTAGATGCCGAGATCCTTGGCGACGATGGTCTTCATGATCTCTGTGGTTCCGCCGTAGATCGTCTGGATGCGGGCGTCGACGAACGCGCGCGACACCGGGTACTCCCGCATGTAGCCGTAGCCGCCATGCAACTGCAGGCAGCGGTCGGCGGTGCGGACCTGCAGTTCGGTGGTCCACCATTTCAGCCGGGCCGCCCGGGCCGCGGTCAGCTCACCGGTCAGGTGCTCGGCGATGCAGTCATCGAGATAGGTTCGCGCGATATCGAGTTCGGTGGCCAGCTCAGCGAGCACGAACTGGGTGTTCTGCAAGCCAGAGATGGGGGAGCCGAAGGCATTTCGCTGCTTGACGTAGTCGAGGGTTTCGGCCAGTACCCCTTCGGCGGCAGCCACCGCGCCCACCGCCAGCGAAAGCCGCTCTTGCGGGAGGTTGTTCATCAGCTGATAGAAGCCCCGGCCTTCCTCCCCGAGCAGGTTCTCGACGGGAACCCGCATATCGGTGAAGCTCAGCTCGCTGGTGTCCTGCGCGTGCAGGCCGATCTTCTCCAGGTTTCGGCCGCGGGAAAAACCCGTCGTGTCCGGGTCGACGACCAGCAGCGATAGCCCCTTGTGGCGGTCGGGCGCGGTGCGTACCGCGATGACGAACAGGTCCCCGGTCTGCCCATTGGAGATAAAGGTTTTCGCGCCGTTGACGACGTAATGGTCGCCGTCGCGCACCGCGGTGCTGCGGATCCCGGCCAGGTCGCTGCCGGCGCCCGGCTCGGTCATCGCGATGCCGATGATCGTCTCGCCGGTCACCACGCTCGGCAGCCAGCGCCGTTTTTGCTCGGCCGTCGTCAGATCGGTGAGATACGGCAGCACAATGTCGTTCTGCAGGGAGATGGCGACAGCTTCGGCCGCCGCTCCGACCCGCTGCAGTTCTTCGACGACGATTGCGTTGTACCGAAAGTCGTCGACACCCGGTCCGCCGAACTCCTCGGGTACCGAAAACGCCAGCAGTCCAAGCTTTCCCGCTTCGGTGAACAGTGAGCGGTCCAGGCAACCGGCCTGCTCCCAGCGTTCGTGCGACGGGACGACGGTCTGCTGCACGAAATCGTGGACCATCTCTCGGAACTGATGATGCTCGGACGTGTACTCCAGGCGTGCGCTCATTGGATCTCCTGTCAGCGGAAGGCGTCGATGCCGGTGATCGCCTGGCCAAGGATCAGCTGATGCATTTCTGGCGTGCCCTCGTACGTCAGCACCGATTCCAGGTTGACCATGTGCCGGATCACCGGGTATTCCAGTGATATCCCGTTGCCGCCCAAAATGGTTCGCGCGGTCCGGCAAATCTCGATCGCTTCACGGGTGTTGTTGAGCTTGCCAAAACTCACCTGCTCGGGCCGTAGGCCAACGCCGTCCTTGAGCCGTCCCAGCTGCAGCGCGAGCAGCAGGCCTTTGTGCAATTCGACCGCCATATCGACGAGTTTGGCCTGGGTCAACTGGAATCCGGCGATCGGACGGCCGAACTGGGTGCGTTGGGTGGCGTAGTCCAGCGCGGCCTGCCACGCCGAGCGCGCGGCGCCCATCGAACCCCAGACGATGCCGTAACGCGCTTCCGACAGGCATGACAGCGGGCCTTTGAGCCCCTTCACCTCGGGCAGCAGCGCATCCGCGGGCAGGCGCACGTCGTCAAGCACCAGCTCGCTGGTGATCGACGCCCGCAGCGAGAGCTTGTGGTGAATGGTGTTGGCGGTAAAGCCCGGCGTATCGGTCGGCACGATGAATCCACGGATGCCGTCGTCGGTGTGGGCCCACACGATCGCGACATCGGCGACCGAACCGTTCGTGATCCACATCTTGCGGCCATTGAGGATCCAGTCCGAACCGTCGCGTCGCGCCCGCGTCGTCATCGACGCCGGGTCGGATCCGGCGTCGGGCTCGGTCAGCCCGAAGCAGCCGAGCAATTCGCCCGCGGCCATGCCGGGCAGCCACTGGTGCTTCTGCTCTTCGGAGCCGAATTTCCAGATGGCGAACATGGCCAGCGAACCCTGTACCGACACCATCGACCGGATACCGGAATCCGCGGCCTCCAGCTCGGTACACGCCAGGCCGTAGTGCACGGCCGACGCCCCGCCGCAGCCGTAGCCCTCTAAATGCATGCCGAGCAGGCCCAGCTGGCCGAAGTGTTTGGCGAGTTCGCGGACCGGAAGGTCACCGATTTCGAACCATTCCGCGATGTGCGGCAGGACATTCTCGGCGCAGAATTGTCGGACCGTGTCCCGCACAGCGATCTCGTCGTCGGAGAGCGACGCGTCCAGGCCGAGCGGGTCGTGGGGGTTGAAGCTACTCATCCGGCCATCGTAAGACCGCCGCCACCGTCGCCGACCTGCGGCGGTAGCGTAGCGTCTGTGGCGATCCGCGATCATGGCGACCCTGGCGACGCACCTTCCATGCCGCCGCCACTGCAGCCGTCGACTGGGTCTGCTCGTCCCTCAGCGGCTGAGCAGGCACGCACCATCGCCGCAGCCAACAATGCCGCGACTCTGGCCACACTGACTGCCACCGGTGACCCGTGGGCATCGTTCGTGGCTTATGGACTGCTGGGCGGGAAACCGGTGCTGTGCTTGTCGAACCTGGCCGAGCACGGCCGCAACCTCGCCGGCGACCCGCGGGCCAGCCTGTCGATAGTGGCCGCGAGCAGCGGCAGCGACCCGCTGGCCAGCAGCCGAATCACTCTGGCCGGGCTGGTCTCCCAGCCCTCGGCCGCCGATCGAGACGCGGTTCGGGCGGCATATGTGGACGCGGTGCCCGCTGGCCGAATGTTTCTCGACTTCAGCGACTTCACCTTTTGGGTACTGGGGGTCCAGCGGGTGCGTTGGGTCGGTGGCTACGGCCGGATGGACTCGGCGACCGGCGAACAATACGACGCCGCGGCGCCGGATCCGGTCGCGCCAGCCGCGGCCGGGGCCATCGCGCATCTCAACGCCGATCACGCCGACGCCCTGGTAGCGATGGTCCGGGCGTTCGGCGGCTATCCCGACACCGAGACCGCGGTGTGCACGGGTATCGATCGCTACGGCCTGGACATGCGAATGCGCACTCCGCGCGGAGCGGCGTACGCGCGGGTAGGTTTTCCGGAACGGCTCGACTCTGCCGATCAATTGCGTTCGACCACGGCAGAATTGGCCCGCCTGGCTGTGGAAGGATTGACCGGTGCCTTATGACATTCACATCCGCACCGCGGACGGCGGCGTCCAATACCCTAACGCATTGAGCTACTCCGTCGACGACGGAATCCTTCGAGTTCAGGTCGGCGACGACCTGGACCATTCGGACCAGATCTTCTTCGCCCCGGGGTACTGGCAGCAATATGTGATTGACCCCCACGATGAGGATCCCCTCGATCTGGGCCTGCTCGACGAAGACCTTCTCGACGACGATCTTCTCGACGACGAAGACTTTGTAGATGACGAGGAGCTGCTCGACGAAGAGGACCTTGTCGACGACGAAGGCGTGGACTCGCACAGCGAATAGGCCTTTTTCGGCTTCAACAATTTGGCGCGTGCGCTATAGCGAATGCGGCTTGGGTCCTGCGCATCTCTCCGCACAAGCGTCCGTCCTGTGCTGCACTGGCCAAGGTGGCGAAAGTTCCGGTCTACGACGCCGCCGGTCGGTTGCTCAGCTCCGATCAGCGACCAGTCCTTGAAGCACTGACAACCAGCCCGAGGCGAGGCTGTATTTACGGCGTCGACCGACTGGGCGACGGCCAGCGGATCTGGGTGTCGGTGAATTGGTCGTTTCTCGATCCGACCGATCCCAGTCGTTCGGCTCGGTGCTGGTGTCGTTCACCGACATCACCGAACAGCACAACGCCCATCAGCGACTCGCTTACCAGGCCACGCACGATCTGGTGACCGGGCTGCCCAACCGTGCCCACATTCTCACGTTGATCAGCGAGGCAATTGCCTCCGATGAACACCGTTTGGGCGCTGTGCTTTTCATCGACATGGACAAATTCAAGAGCGTCAATGACGCGCTCGGACACCACGCCGGCGACACCGTCCTTCAGATTGCCGCCCAGCGTCTCGTCATTCCACGCGAAAGTGACTGCGCCAGAACAGTTTGCGCTCAGATCACCGCTAGTATCGGTGTCGTCACAGTGCGGGCCGACGATCACCGCGACGCCGTCGAAATTCTGCGCGACGCCGATCTTGCGATGTACCAGGCGAAAACAACAGGCCGGGCGACGAGCCACTTCAACGAGTGCGACCGGCGTCTGTCGCCCGGGTAGTGTTCGCTGGCGTGGAGCGTCCGCGGCAGGGTGTGGGGTGGCTTGGTGTCGATGTGGCGTGTGTGCTGGTGTTCTGTGCCGTCGGTCGGCGCAGTCACGACGAAGGCCTCAACATCGCAGGCATCGCAACAACCGCGTGGCCGTTTCTGAGCGGAACCGGGGTCGGGTGGCTGGCCGCTCGAGCCTGGCGACGCCCGACGGCCGTCGCGCCCACCGGGGTCGTGGTGTGGGTGTGCACCGTCGCGGTCGGGATGCTGTTGCGCAAGGCCACCTCGGCCGGCGTGGCCGCCAGTTTCGTGGTGGTGGCGTCAACGGTCACCGCGCTGCTGCTGCTCGGCTGGCGAGCGGCGCTGCATTTAAGTGCGCGTAAGCCTAACTAGGCGACGCGTTGACCACGGCTTTCGGCGGCCCGGAGGTTGGAGATTCGCGCTGGCCGGCGGGCCGCGGCGTAGGGTCGGCCTGACTATGGCGCGAACAGATCACGACACCTGGGATCCGGCCACCAGCGTCGGAACCACCGCGACGCTGGTCGCGACGGCCAGGGCCTTGGCGACCAGGGCCGGGCTGATCAACGACCCGTTCGCCGAGCCGTTGGTGCGCGCCGTGGGAGTGGACTTCTTCACTCAGGTCGCCAGCGGCGAGCGTGGCATCAGTGAGCTCGGTGATGACAACGGATTCGCCTTGCTGACAGACCTTTTCGCGGTCCGCACCCGATTCTTCGACAACTTCCTCACCGATGCCGGCCGGGCCGGCATTCGGCAGGCGGTGATCTTGGCGTCGGGCCTGGACGCCCGTCCCTACCGGCTGTGGTGGCCCGCCGGCACCACCGTCTACGAGATCGACCAGCCCGGAGTGATCGAGTTCAAAACCCAGACGCTGCGCGGCCTGGCGGCCACGCCGACCGCCGACCGGCGCGCGGCGGGAATCGATCTTCGGCGGGAGTGGCCGGAGGCGCTGCGGCGGCTCGGCTTCGATGCCAGCAAGCCGACCGTGTGGATTGCCGAGGGCCTGTTCATCGGGTTTCTCACGCCCGCCACGCATGACCGGTTGCTCAAGAATGTCACCGCATTGAGCGCCGGCGGCAGCAGGGTGGCGGCCGACTATCTGCCCAGCCGGAGCCGGCCGTTCTCGAGCCAGGAGCACGCCCTCGCCGAACGCTGGCAACCGTTCGGTTTCGACGGCGATATGACCGAGCTCACTTATGTCGACGAGCAACACGACACCGCCGAGTCGCTGGCGGCGCTTGGCTGGAAAACCTTCGTGGCCGACCTCCCGGACCTGTTCAACGCCACCGGGCTACCGGGTCTGCGCCGTCAAGATCTCGCCGGAGCACCCGTCGCGGGCCGCTACGTCAGCGCGACATTGGTGTAGCGGGCCGGAATGCGGCCGATATCGAAACGTTGGACATTGACGTGATAGCCCAATCCAGCCCGTCAACCGAGGCGGCCGAGCTGCGTTTCTTCGCGGTGGGTCCGGATGACCCGTTGGCGCAGCCGCTGTTGGCCGAGCTGGCGGTTGAGTACTCCCAGCGTTACGGCGGTACTCCGGAGCTGCACCTCAGCTGGTTGCCCGTACCGGCTGCCGAGCTCGCGCCGCCCGACGGTGGCTTGGTGATCGGGCTGCTGAACGGCGTCCCGGTCACCGGCGGCGCGTTTAGGCGATTCGATGCCGACACCGCGGAATTCAAACGGATCTGGACGGACAGCGGATGCCGTCGCCGCGGCTACGCCAAGGCGCTGCTCGCCGAACTGGAGGCCATCGCCGCCGCGAGGGGCTATCGGCGGGTGTACCTCATCACCGGCGATCGCCAACCCGAGGCAGAGGCGATGTATCGCACCATCGGGTACACCGAGATCGAAGCGCCGACGGTGTCGTGGGGACCTTTTCGTCCGATCGCCTTCGCCAAGGGTCTGCGATGAGCGAACAGTTGCATCTCGGTGTTGCGCTCGACGGCTACGGCTGGCATCCGCGGGCCTGGCGAACCACGCTGACCGCAAACCCCGCGACGGAATCGGTGCTCAGCGGCCGGTACTGGGCCGGCCTGGCGGCCACCGCCGAGCGCGGCCTGCTGGACTTCCTGACCATCGACGACACCCTGATGCCGCAACCCGGACGCCGCGAGGAAATCTCGCCGAGACGGCTGGCGGGTCGCGCCGACGCCGTCCTGGTCGCCGCGCGCATCGCCCCGGTCACCCGGCACATCGGGCTGATTCCGGTCGCCACCGTCACCCACACCGAGCCGTTCCACGTCTCCAAGGCCATCGCGACATTGGATTACGTGTCGCACGGGCGGGCCGGTTGGCAGCCCCGGGTGAGCGCAACCCCACACGAGGCGGCATTGTTCGGACGGCGCAACGGATCACAATCCCCCGACGGGCTTTTCGACGAGGCCGCCGACGCGGTCGAGGTGGTACGCAGGCTGTGGGACAGCTGGGAGGACGACGCGGTGATCCGCGACGTGTCCACCGGGCGGTTCATCGACCGGGACAAGCTGCACTACATCGACTTCAGTGGCGAATACTTCTCGGTCAAGGGACCTTCGATCACTCCCCGTCCGCCGCAGGGCCAGCCGGTGGTGGCAGCGCTCGCGCACGCGCCGCGCATCTACGAATTCGCTGCCGCCAGTAGCGATCTCGTCTTCATCACGCCGACCGATGATGCCTCGGTACGCACCGTCATCGACGAGGTGCGTGCGGCCGGCGGCGCCCACCTGAAAATCTTCGCCGACCTGGTGGTGACCTTCGGCGGCGACTCGGAATTCGGTTCTGACGCACTGATATTCACCGGCAGTGCAAAGGAGCTCGTCGAGCTGCTGCTGGGGTGGCAGCAACTGGGCATCAACGGTGCGCGGCTGCGGCCTGCCGTCAACGCCACCGATCTTCCGGTGATCGTCGACGAGGTGGTGCCATTGCTGCAGCGCGCCGGGCGGTTTCGCACCGGCTACCAGCAGCACGAGACATTGCGCCAACGGCTCGGCCTGCCCGCCGCGCCCAACCGTTATGCGGCGGTGAGCCGATGAGCACCGTCCCGCTGTCGATCCTGGATCTGGCGCCGATCAGCGCGGGCAGCGACGCCGCGACGGCCCTGCACAACACCATCGATCTGGCCCAGCACGCCGAGCAATGGGGTTTTCGCCGATTCTGGATTGCCGAGCACCACTTCGTCGGAGTCGCCAGCTCGGCGCCGGCAGTGCTGATCGGCCAAATCGCGGCTGCTACCAACACGATTCGGGTGGGCGCGGCCGCGGTGCAGCTGACCCACACGACGGCCGCCGCGGTCGTAGAGAGCTTCGGGATGCTCGAAGCCTTCTATCCGGGCCGCATCGACCTCGGTGTCGGCCGGGGGCAACGACGCGACACCGGGTTCAAGCCGAAGCCGCTGTCGGCCAAAAACCGCCCGCCGCGCCAATGGCGCGAAGTCGACGGCGTGGTGATTCCGTTGCCGTTCGACCTGCGCGGGCTGCTCGATACCGAGCGGGTGCAGGCGACGATGGGGATCCTGCAGCAGCCGGAGGCCGTGTCTCCGGACTTCGCCGAGCAACTCGGCGACATCATCGCGATGTTGGACGGTACTTACGAGGTCGAGGGTTTCGACGTGCACGCGGTGCCGGGAGAGCGGTCCGGGCTGACGCCGTGGGTCTTCGGCAGCACCAGGGGCCAAAGCGCCAGGGAGGCCGGCGCGCACGGGTTGCCATTCGTCGCGAGCTACCACATCACCCCGGCGACCGCGCTGGAGGCCATCGACGCATACCGCGACACCTTCGTCCCATCGGCCACTCTCGAGCGACCCTACGTGGTGGTATCCGCCGACATCGTCGTTGCCGACGACAGCGCCACCGCAAGGAAATTGGCCAGCGGCTACGCGCAGTGGGTGTATTCGATCCGGACCGGGGTCGGCGCCGTGCCCTACCCGGCTCCCGAGGATTTCCGTCCGCTCGCCGACGAACAGCTGCCCGTCGTCAAAGACAGGCTGGAGACGCAATTCGTCGGTAATCCGGATGAGGTCGCCGAGCGGCTGTCCGCGCTGCAACGACTGACCGGCGCGGACGAGTTGGTTGTCACGTCGGTGACACACAACCACGAAGACCGGCTGCGCTCGCATGAGCTGATCGCAAAAAGGTGGGGACTCGGCGAATGAGCACACGCGAAGGCAAGCACCGCAAGCCTATTCACCTGGCCGCCCATTTCCCGGGGGTCAACAACACCACCGTGTGGACCGATCCCGCCGCGGGCAGCCAGATCGAATTCGACTCGTTCGTACATTTGGCCCGCACCGCCGAACGCGGGCTGTTCGACTTCTTCTTCCTGGCCGAGGGGCTGCGGCTGCGCGAGCATCGGGGTCGGATCTATGACCTGGACGTGGTGGGCCGGCCGGACACTTTCACCGTGCTGGCGGCGTTGGCCGCCGTCACCGACCGGCTCGGCCTGACCGGGACCATTAACACCACCTTCAACGAACCCTTCGAAGTGGCAAGGCAATTCGCCACGCTCGACCAGCTGTCCGACGGCCGCGCGGGCTGGAACATGGTCACCTCGTCGGACGCGTTCACCGGCGAGAACTTTCGGCGTGGCGGCTTCCTCGACCACGCCGATCGTTACCGCCGTGCCGAGGAGTTCCTCGCCGTGACACGCGAATTCTGGAACAGCTGGCCCGCCGACGCGGTGCTGGCCGATGTCGACGCCGGAACCTACATCGATCCCGCTCGCGTCGGGATCGTCGAACATCACGGCGCCCAATTCGACGTGCGCGGAGTGGCGACGCTGCCGGCCGGGCCGCAGGGCCACCCGGTGCTGTTGCAGGCCGGTGACTCTGACGACGGCCGAAACTTCGGAGCCCGCTACGCCGACGCGCTGTTCACGCTGCACGGATCGCTGGAGGACGGTCAGCGCTACTACGCCGACGTGAAAGGCCGTGCGGCGTCGTATGGTCGAAACCCTGATGAGCTCAAGGTCTTTCCGGCGGCGACGTTCGTGCTCGGCGACACCGCGGAGGAGGCCGCCGACAAGGCCGTGCACATTCGGCACCAGCAGGTGAGTGGCGGGACGGCGATCGCGATGCTCGAGCAGGTATGGGGCCGTGACCTTTCCGACTACGACCCCGACGGACCGCTACCCGACTTCGATCCGTCTGGTGACACCAGCGTCACCCAAGGCCGCGTCCGGCACGGCGACCCCGTCGCGGTGGCCCGCAAATTCCGCGAACGCGCTGAAGCCGAGAACCTGTCGATCCGCGAACTGATCATCGCGGTCACCAGCCGCGAGCAGTTCGTTGGTACCGCAGGGCATATCGCCGGCGAGATCGACCGCCACATACAGGCCGACGCCTGCGACGGGTTCATCCTGGTGCCGCATCTGACCCCACATGGTCTGGACGACTTCGTCGACCACGTCGTGCCGTTGTTGCAGGAGCGTGGCGCGTTCCGTACCGAGTACACCGGTCACACGCTGCGGGATCACTTAGGTCTGCAGGTCGCACGCTAGCGGTGGTCTTGCCGGATGGTGGGCCAACATAGGTGACCTTGTCCTCTTACCGCATGACTTTGGCCTCTGGGCTGCAGCGCCCGCCGGTTGAACAATTCAGTCAACGGACTCTGGAGCCCGTCTCGAATCCGTGAGAAGAGAACTTTTCGATGACCACCAACGTCGGCCTGGACCGTGACAGCCTCGAAATGATGCTGACCTCATTGGACGGCTTCGTCGCCGAGGCGCTGCCGGACGATCGCCTGTTGGACCTCGACCACGAAGACGTCTGCCCGGAGGAAACCGTCCGCGCGATGTGCGGCGAAGACCTCGGCGTGCACTTGGTGTTCATCCCGGAGGAATACGGCGGATTCGGGGGCGGGGCGTTCGACTCCTATCGGGTGTGCGAACGGCTCGCCCGCCTTGACATCGGAATCGCGACTTCGGTGCTGGCCACGTTCCTCGGTAGCGACCCCATCCTGGTCGGCGCGACCTCCGAGCAGCGCAAGGAGTGGCTGGGACGTATCGCGGAACAGGGCATACTGTTCGCATACGCCGCCACCGAGCCTGAGGCCGGAAGCGACCTGGCCGCGCTGACGACGACAGCCACACCGGTAGAGACCGACGGTCAGGTGACCGCCTACCGGCTCAATGGGCGGAAGCAGTGGATCAGCAACGGCTCGATCGCGGATTTCTACTCGGTTCTGGCACGCACGCCGGGCGGCCCGTCATGGTTCGTGGTGGAGAAAGGCACCCCCGGCTTTTCGACGGCACCGCCGGAAGACAAGCACGGTATCCGATTGTCCGACACCGCCGCCCTGTTCCTCGACGATGTGACGGTACCAGCGGAGAACCTGGTGGGCCGGGAGGAGGGCCGCGGGCTCACCCAGGCCCAACAGGTCTTCGGCTATACCCGGGTGATGGTCGCCGCGTTTGGCCTCGGCGGCGGCTGGGCGGCCCTAGACCGGGCGATCGCCTACTCCGCCAACCGGGTACAGGGCGGCGCCCCGCTGTCGACCAAGCAGGGTTTTACCCACAAGCTGATCGTGCCGCATGCGGTGCGGCTGGAGGCGGCGCGTGCATTCACTGAGGAGACCGCCACACGAGTCGACAACGGCGAAGGCGCCGGCGGCGCGCTGAACACCGAAGGCGCGATAGCGAAGTACCTGGCCACCGAGGCCGGCAACGCGGCCGCAGAAGCCGCGATCCAGGCGCACGGCGGGTACGGCTACACCCGTCCGTACCTGGTGGAAAAGATCAAACGCGACGTCCGGATCACCACGATCTACGAGGGAACTTCGGAGATCTTGGAGATGACGATCGCTCGCGACCGCTGGCAGCAGCACCTCAAGACATCTGGCGCCTACTACCGCGACGCGGCACGCAGTCTTGACGGCGTAGCTCAAGAATTCGGTGGGCCCACGGCGGCGCTGGCACTGGAATGCCTGGCCGCAGTTATGGAGGCCTGCCGGATCGGCCGGCTGACCCGCAACCAGCATGTTTTGCTGCGGCTGGGTGAACTGATCAGCTACGCCGAGTGTGCGGGCGCACTGGCCCGCCGGGCCGCGGCGTCCGCCGCCGGTGCGTTGCCGGTGAAGTCAGACGCCCGCTTCGACGCCGCCGCATTGGCCGCGGTCAGCCGCGTCTTCGCCCGGGAGGCGGCGCTGAAGGTCGCCGAGGAGGGCTTGCGGTGGGTGGCCGGCGCGGGCTCCGGGTCGGATCTTGCCGCCGCGCTCCCGTTCGATCGGGTCCGGGCGGTGCAGGCCGGCCTGCTCGCTGACATGGACCGGGTGGCGGATGCACTGTACCGACGGGAGACCGGATCATCATGACGACCACGATGCAGGAGCCGATCGCGGTGGTGGGCGTAAGCGCGATCATGCCCGACGCACCCGACGCCGCCACCTTCTGGGCCAACATCAAGGACGGCCGATACAGCATCAGCGACGTCCCGCCCGAACGGTGGGATCCCGAGCTCTACTACGACCCCGACCCGCACGCACCGGACAAGACGTACTCGCGCATCGGCGGGTGGGTCCGCGACTTCTCCTGGGAGCCGCTGGCGTGGCGGCTACCTGTGCCGCCTGCGGTCAGCACCCAGATGGACGGCGGCCAGAAATGGGCCGTGGCGGGCACCCGCTCAGCGCTGCTGGACGCCGGCTGGCCGGACTGGACGGTGGACCCGGAGCGCGTCGCCGTCATCATCGGCAACGCCATCGGCGGCGACAAGCAGCACCGCAGCAACCTGCGGATCCAGTTTCCCAAGTTCGCCCGCGAGCTGTGCGCCGCACCGTCGTTCGCGGCACTGCCGGAGCCGGTGTGCGAAGCAGTGCTCGCCGAGACCCGCGCCTCGTTTCTCGCCGGGTTCGAGGAGATCACCGAGGACACCATGCCCGGCGAGCTCGCGAACGTGATCGCCGGGCGGGTCGCGAACCTGTTCAACTTCCGCGGCCCCAACTTCACCACCGACGCGGCCTGCGCCTCCGGGCTGGCCGCTATGTCGGCCGCCATGCGCGGACTGCAGGCCGGCGACTTCGACGCCGCGGTCACGGGCGGCGTCGACCGCAACATGGACGCAACCGGATACGTGAAGTTCTGCAAGATCGGCGCGCTGTCGGCGACCGGCACCCGCCCATTCGACGCCGGTGCCGACGGCTTCGTGATGGGCGAGGGCGCTGCGCTGTTTGTTCTGAAGCGACTGTCCGACGCCGAGCGTGACGGTGACCGCATCTATGCGGTGTTGCTCGGCCTCGCCGGCTCCAGCGACGGGCGCGGCAAAGGGATCACGGCGCCCAACCCGGTAGGGCAGCGGCTGGCCGTGGAGCGGGCCTGGCATGTCTCCGGTGTCGATCCGGCGCTGGCCACCTGCATCGAGGCACATGGCACATCCACCCGCGTCGGCGATGCAACCGAGCTCGCCAGCTTGACCGATGTATTCCGCAAGGCGGGTGCGGCGAACGGCTCGATCGCGCTGGGGTCGGTCAAGTCCAACATCGGCCACCTCAAGGGCGCGGCCGGAGCCGCGGGCCTGTTCAAGACGGTGCTCGGCCTCCACGAGAAGATGCTGACGCCCAGCCTGCACTTCGAGAAGCCCAACGAAAACGTGGACTGGGACGACATCCCGTTCCGGGTCAACACCGAACTTCGCGAGTGGCCCGCGCCCGCGAGCGGCGTGCGCTGCGCCGGGGTGAGCGCCTTCGGGTTCGGCGGCACCAATTTCCACGCCGTGCTCGAGGAGTACGTGCCCGGCCGGCACCGCGCGCAGGATGCCAGCCGATCGTTTCCGGGCGCGACGGTCACAGTTCAGCCGACCGCCGCGACGGGTGGGCGGAAGGCGCCGCTACGTGGAGCGGCCGTGGTCGGCGGCGCAGATGAGGCCGAGGTGGCGGCACAGCTGGAGCAGCTGGCCGCCGAGGCTTCGGGCGGGCGGGCTCCCGCCCCTGCTCCGCCGGACCCCGCGCTGGCCGGTGCAGCCGTTCGGGTCGCCATCGACTACGCCGATGCAGCCGACCTGGCGACCAAGGCGGCGAAGGCGGTGCAGGCACTGCGGGGCGGCGGCAACCCGGCCATGTGGAAGATACTGCGCGCCCAGGGCGTCTTCGTCGGTCGCGGCGCACCGGGCAAGGTCGCGTTCCTCTACACCGGCCAGGGCTCGCAGTACGTGAACATGTTACGGGACCTGCGACAGCGCGAACCGATAGTCGCCGCGACGTTCGACGAGGCCGACGGGGTCATGGCACCGCTGCTGGGCAAGCCGCTGACCGCTTTCATCTTTGCCGACGGCAGCGACGAAACCGCTGGGCAACAGCTGGAACAGCAACTCATGCAGACCGAGATCACGCAACCGGCGGTGCTGGCAACCGATCTGGCCCTGACCCGGATGCTCGACGCGTACGGCGTTCGTCCGGACATGGTCATGGGCCACAGCTTGGGCGAGTACGCCGCCCTGGTGGCCGCGGACGCGCTGTCGTTCGACGCCGCCCTGGAGGCGGTCAGCGCCCGGGGCCAGGAGATGGCGAGCCTGTCGATTGCCGACAACGGCGCCATGGCGGCTGTGTTCGCCCCGCTGGCCGAGATCGACCGGATCGTGGCCGAGACCGACGGGTACGTCGTGATTGCGAACATCAATAGCAACGGCCAGGCCGTCATCGGCGGTGCCACCGATGCCGTGGACCGCGCCGTCGCGGCTTTCCGCGCCGCCGGCATGAACGCCAACCGAATCCCGGTCAGCCACGCTTTCCACACCGCGATCGTGGCGCCGGTGAGCGAACCGCTCAAGGCCGCACTGTGCCGGCTCGACATGCGGCCGCCGCGTCGGCCCATCGTGTCGAACGTGACCGGTGAGTTCTATCCGGCGGACGCCGACCTCGACACCATGCTCGACCTGCTCGGCCGCCAGGTGGCCTCACCGGTCCGGTTCATCGACGGGCTGCGCACGCTGTACGCGGCGGGTGCCCGCATCTTCGTCGAGGTCGGCCCGAAGAAGGCACTGCACGGCTTTGCCGAGGCCGTCCTGGGCGACGATGTGCTCGCCTTGTTCACCAACCACCCGAAAACCGGCGATGTCGCGTCGTTCAACCAGGCGTTGTGCGGGCTGTACGCCGCCGGGCTGGGATTCGCCCCGCTTCCCGCCGCGACCGCGACCGCCGCGGCGACCGCGGTGCCGAGCGGGAGGACAGCCATGACCAGCGAACAGTACGCCGAACTGGGCCGCCTCGTCGTTGACGTCATCGAACACGGTATGGATGCCAGCTCCGGCACCGCCGCTGCACCGGCATCACGCGCTGCGGCGCCAGCTGCTACCGAACCGGTGGTGATAACCGGCGCAGCGCTCGGTCTGCCCGGTGTCGAGCGAGTCTTCGACGACGAGAACATCGCCCGCATCCTCGACGGCCAGCAGTTCATCGACACCATCCCGCACCCGCTACGCCGTGCGATGGTCGACCGGCACATCACCCGCCTGGTCAAGCGTGAGTCCGGCGGCCCCAGCTTCGAGACGATCGAAAACGAGGCCGACGTCATCAAACTGGCCGCCCGCAGCGCGCCACTGGACGTGGTTACCGAGTTCGGGGTCGACGCCGCCCGCGATGCCGCGCTGGACTCGACCACCCGGCTTGCCATCGGAGCTGGCTTCGACGCCCTGCGCGACGCGGGGATCCCGCTGATCATGCACTACAAGACCACGACACTGGGCACCCAATTGCCCGACCGTTGGGGGCTGCCGGATTCGATGCGTGACGACACCGGCGTCATCTTTGCCTCCGCCTTCCCCGGCTACGACAACTTCGCTCAGGACCTCGAGCGCTACTACACCGACCGAGGCCACCGTGATCAACTGCTGGCGCTGGAAGCAGTGCGCGCCCGGCTGAGCAGCGACGAACCGGCCGCGATGGAGGTTGACCGGCGCATCCACGAGCTGCGCCACACCCTCCAGTCCGACCCGTACGTATTCAACCGGCGCTTCATCTTCCGGTGCCTGTCGATGGGTCACTCGCAGTTCGCCGAGATCATCGGCGCGCGCGGGCCGAATACACAGGTCAACGCCGCGTGCGCGAGCACTACCCAGGCGACCGCGCTCGCCGAGGACTGGATCCGGGCCGGCCGGTGTCGGCGGGTGATCGTGGTGTCCGCCGACGACGTCAGCTCCGACGCGCTGCTGCCGTGGGTGGGATCGGGATTCCTGGCGTCCGGGGCCGCCGCCACAGACGACGTCGTGGAGGAGGCCGCCACGCCGTTCGACCTGCGCCGGCACGGGATGATCCTCGGCATGGGGGCGGCGGCTTTCGTGGTGGAATCCGCCGACGCGGCCCGGGAACGCGGGCTGCAGCCGATCTGCGAAGTCCTCAGCACCGTCATCGCGAACAGCGCTTTTCACGGCACCCGGCTCGACGTCGAGCACATCGGCGGCGTAATGGAGAGCCTGCTCGCCCAGGCCGAGGCTCGCGGCGTAGACCGACACGCCATCGCGCCCAGCACCGTGTTCGTCTCCCACGAGACGTACACGCCGGCCCGCGGAGGCAGCGCCGCGGCCGAGATCAATGCGCTGCGCCGGGTGTTCGGGCCAGACGCCGACGCTGTGGTCATCACCAACACCAAGGGCTTCACCGGACACGCGATGGGCGCCGGCGTGGAAGACGTCGTCGCCATCAAGTCGCTGGAGACCGGTCTGGTTCCTCCGGTGCCCAACTACAAAGAGCCGGATCCGGAGCTGGGCCAGCTGAACCTGTCGGTTGGCGGAAGCTATCCGGTGCGGTACGCGCTGAGGCTGGGCGCTGGGTTCGGCTCGCAGATTGCGATGACGCTGATGCGCTGGACCCCGATGCCCGACGGCCGTCACCGCCTGCCGGACGAACTCGGGTATGAGTACCGGATCGTGGACCAGCCTGCCCGGCGGCGCTGGCTGACGACGGTGGCTGGGACTGCCGACGCCGAGCTGGAGGTCGTCCAGCACCGGCTGCGTCTCGTCGACACCGGTGCGCCGGTGCAGGCGGTCCCGTCGGCGATTCCGGCGCAGGGGCCGACCGCTCAGTCCGCCCCCGCGGCGCCGGCACCCGCGGCAGCACCGGCGGCGGCTGCCGCACCCGTCGCGGCCCGAGCGCCGGTTGTGGCCCCGGAACCGGCCCC
>CAWAGK010000006.1:0-723721 GCA_963781685.1 uncultured Actinomycetota bacterium | reverse complement strand
CTCAGTCCTCCGGGTTGTAGCCGAGGTTGGGGCCGAGCCAGCGCTCGGCTTCCTGCAGGGTCCAGCCCTTGCGCTTCGCGTAGTCAGCAACCTGGTCCTGGGCCATCCGGCCGACCACGAAGTACTGCGACTGCGGGTGCGAGAAATACCAGCCGCTGACGGCAGCACCGGGCCACATCGCCATCGACTCGGTCAACTCGATGCCGGTCCGCTCCTGGACGTCCATCAACTTCCAGAGCGTCGCCTTCTCGGTGTGCTCCGGGCAGGCCGGGTAGCCGGGGGCAGGGCGGATTCCGACGTACTTCTCACCGATGAGTGCCTCGTTGTCCAGCTGTTCGTCCGGTTGGAATCCCCAGAGCTCCTTGCGGACCCGTTGGTGCATCCGTTCGGCGAAAGCCTCTGCCAGCCGGTCGGCGATCGACTCCAGCAGGATCGCGCTGTAGTCGTCGTTGGCTGCCTTGAACTCCGCGATCTTGTCCTGGCTGCCGAGCCCCGTGGTGACGGCGAAGGCTCCGACGTAGTCGGCCAAACCGGTGTCCTTGGGCGCGATGTAGTCGCCCAGCGACCGGTTCGGGATGCCGTCCCGGTGCTCGCCCTGCTGGCGCAGGTTGTGCAACGTGGTCAGCACCTCGGTACGGGTGTCGTCGGTGTACACCTCGATGTCGTCGCCGACCGCGTTCGCCGGGAAGAACCCGATCACCCCGTTGGCAGTCAGCCACTTCTCCTTGATCAGGGTGTCGAGCATCTCCTGGGCGTCGTCGTACAGCTTGCGGGCAGTCTCGCCCGAGACCGGGTTGTTGAGGATGTCGGGGAACCTGCCCTTCATCTCCCAGGCGTTGAAGAACGGCTGCCAGTCGATGTACTCGCGCAACTCGGCGAGGTCGTAGTCGTGGAACTCCCGTACGCCGAGGCCCTGGGCGGGCACCGGCGGCCTGTAGCCGTCCCACTCGATCGGCGTCCGGTTCGCGCGGGCCTTCTCCAGCGTCAGCATCGGCCGCTCGCTCTTCTGGGCGTGCCGTTCGCGCAGGGCTGCGTAGTCGGTCTCGGTGGCCTCCAGCAGGGCTGGACGCTGCTTGTCGTCGAGGAGCGCAGCAGCGACCGGCACCGAGCGGGACGCGTCCTTGACCCAGACCACCGGACCGGTACGACGCGGCGCCACCTTCACGGCAGTGTGGGCGCGCGAGGTGGTCGCGCCACCGATCAGCAGCGGGATCTCCAGCCCCTCGCGTTCCATCTCGACGGCGAAGTTGACCATCTCGTCCAGGGATGGGGTGATCAGGCCGGACAGCCCGATGATGTCGGCGTTGTGCTCCTTCGCCGCGTCCAGGATCTTCTGAGCAGGCACCATCACACCGAGGTCGATTACCGAGTAGTTGTTGCACTGCAGCACAACCCCGACGATGTTCTTGCCGATGTCGTGGACGTCGCCCTTCACGGTCGCCATCACGATCGTGCCGTTGGTCTTGTCCCCGGCTGCGGAGTCGCCGGCCTGTTCCTTCTCCGCCTCGATGTATGGCAGCAGGTACGCCACAGCCTTCTTCATCACCCTGGCCGACTTCACGACCTGGGGCAGGAACATCTTGCCTGCGCCGAAGAGGTCACCGACGACGTTCATGCCGTCCATCAGCGGGCCCTCGATCACCTCGATCGGCCGACCACCTGCGGCGGCGATCTCGGCTCGCAATTCCTCGGTATCGGCGTCGACGTGGGCGTCGATGCCCTTGACCAGGGCGTGCGTGATCCGCTCGCGGACCGGGAGGCTGCGCCACTCGGCTGCCACCGGGTCCTCGGCCTTCTCCGAGCTGTTGAACCGTTCAGCGATTTCCAGGAGCCTTTCGGCCGCATCCTCGCGACGGTTCAGGACGACGTCCTCGATTCGGTCCCGCAGCTCGGGGTCGATCGAGTCGTAGGGCACCAGCGCGCCGGCGTTGACGATGCCCATGTCCAGGCCGGCCTTGATGGCGTGGAACAGGAACACCGCGTGGATCGCCTCGCGGACGGGGTTGTTGCCCCGGAATGAGAACGACACGTTCGAAATGCCGCCGGAGATGTGCACCCTTGGAAGGTTCTCCTTGATCCAGGCGCAGGCCTCGATGAAGTCGATCCCGTAGGTCGCGTGCTCCTCGATACCGGTCGCCAGCGCGAAGCAGTTCGGGTCGAAGATGATGTCCTCGGCCGGGAAACCGACCTCTTCGGTCAGGATCCGGTAGGCGCGCCCGCAGATCTCCTTGCGGCGCTCCAGGTTGTCGGCCTGACCCTGCTCGTCGAAGGCCATCACGACGACGGCGGCGCCGTACTTGCGGCACAGCCGTGCCTCGCGGATGAACTTCTCCTCGCCCTCCTTCATGGAGATCGAGTTGACGATCGGCTTGCCCTGCACGTTCTTCAGGCCCGCCTCGATGACCTCCCACTTGGAGGAGTCGATCATCACCGGGACGCGGCTGATGTCCGGCTCGGCCGCGATCAGCTTGGTGAACCGGTCCATCGCGGCGATGCCGTCGATCATGCCCTCGTCCATGTTGATGTCGATGACCTGCGCGCCGACCTCGACCTGCTGCAGGGCGACCGACAGCGCGGTGTCGTAGTCCTCAGCCTTGATCAGGTTGCGGAACCGGGCGGAGCCGGTGATGTTGGTGCGCTCACCGATGTTCACGAACAGGGAATCGTCGGTGATGTTGAGCGGCTCCAGGCCCGAGAGCCGGGTGGCGACCGCGATCTCCGGCAGCTCGCGCCGCGGCTTGCCCTCGACGACCTTGGCGATCTCGGCGATGTGCGCCGGCGTCGTTCCGCAGCAACCACCGACCAGGTTGACCAGGCCGGCTTCGGCGAACTCGGCGATGTACTCGGCCTGACGCTCCGGGGACTCGTCGTACTCGCCAAAGGCGTTGGGCAGGCCGGCGTTTGGGTAGCAGGAAACATAGGTGTCCGCGATCCGCGCCATCTCGGCGATGTAGGGCCTCATCTCCGGCGCACCCAGTGCGCAGTTGAGGCCGGCCGCGATCGGCTTCGCGTGCCTGATCGCGTTCCAGAATGCTTCGGTGACCTGACCGGACAACGTTCGCCCGGAAGCATCAGTGATGGTGCCCGAGATGATCACCGGCCAGCGGCGGCCGCGGTCCTCGAACAGCGTCTCGACGGCGAACACCGCCGCCTTGGCATTCAGCGAGTCGAAGATCGTCTCGATGATGATGAGGTCGGCACCACCGTCGACCAGGCCGTTGGCAGCTTCGAGGTAGGCGGCAACCAGCTGGTCGTAGGAGACGTTGCGGGCTCCGGGGTCATTGACGTCCGGCGAGATCGACGCGGTCCGCGTCGTCGGCCCGATGGCGCCGGCGACGTAGCGGGGCTTCTCCGGGGTGCTGTACTCGTCGCAGGCCTTGCGGGCCAGGGCAGCGCCGGCGTAGTTCAGCTCGTAGGCCAGCTCTTCCATGCCGTAGTCGGAGAGTGAGACCGCGTTCGCGTTGAACGTGTTGGTCTCCAGGATGTCGGCGGCCGCCTCGAGGTATTCGCGGTGGATCCCCTCGATGATCTGCGGCTGCGTCAGGTTGAGCAAGTCGTTGTTGCCCTGAAGAGCGGTCGGCCACTCCGTGAACCGGTCGCCGCGGTAGCCGGCCTCGTCCGGCCGGTCCCGCTGGATCGCCGTGCCCATCGCGCCGTCGATCACCATGATCCGCTGGCCGAGAGCAGCCGTCAGTTCGTCGGTGCAGTCGGGGCGGATGTTCGGCTCAAAGGCGGTCACGTACGTTCCTTCCGTAGCGGAAGGCGTCCTTAACTCTGCCGAGCGTGGCGGATACCGGCAGGGACCCGGAACCGTTGCAACGCCTCTCGACCGGAAAAGTCTACGTCGTCACCCGACGTCTGGACGCCTAGCTCGACCCGACCCGCTTGGCGATCGCGGTGCCCTTCTGCGCCAGCTCGCGGATCTTGTCGGCAATGTCGTAGTTACCAAGGTTAACGAGATTGCAGCCGAACGTATTTCGTCTCGACCGCGTCGGCGCCGGTTGTTGAAATCGTCGAGCGTCAGATCTGCGGCCTGCAACTGGGTCCCCATGGCGCCGTCGCCCACAACGACGCGCTTCGACAACGTCTCGAGCAGATCGGTGTCGTAGCCGGTGTCGTTGGTAGAAGTCATCCCGACAAGCATAGCCGGTCTATGGAAAATGCCCGGGTGCATGATTGCGCTCGCCACACCGGGACCTGTGTCAGGCCTTACGCTGAATCTGTGACCTCGCCGGATGCCAGCGCTGCGCTACCCGAACTGCACAACACGATCGTCGTGGCGGCGTTCGAGGGGTGGAACGACGCTGGTGACGCGGCAAGCGACGCGCTGGAGCACCTGGACGCGATCTGGGAGGCCGATCCGATCGTCGAGATCGACGACGAGGCGTACTACGACTATCAGGTGAACCGCCCGGTCATCCGGCAGGTCGACGGCGTCACGCGGGAATTGGTATGGCCGTCGATGCGGATCTCGCACTGCCGCCCGCCGGGTGCCGACCGCGACATCGTGTTGATGCACGGCGTCGAGCCGAATATGCGGTGGCGCACCTTCTGCGCCGAGCTGCTGGCCGTTGCCGACAAGCTCAACGTCGACACCGTGGTGATCCTCGGCGCGCTGCTGGCCGACACGCCGCACACCCGACCGGTGCCGGTGTCCGGGGCGGCCTACTCCCCCGAGTCGGCGCGCCGCTTCGGGTTGCAGGAAACCCGCTACGAGGGTCCGACCGGTATCGCCGGCGTTTTCCAGGACGCCTGCGTGGCGGCCGGCATACCGGCGGTCACCTTCTGGGCGGCGGTTCCGCATTACGTGTCGCAGCCACCCAATCCGAAGGCGACCGTGGCGCTGCTGCGCCGCGTCGAGGATGTGCTCGACATCGAGGTGCCGCTGGCCGACCTGCCGGCCCAGGCCGAGGAGTGGGAGCAAGCGGTCAGCGAGATGACGGCCGAAGACGACGAAATCTCCGAGTACGTGCAGTCATTGGAGCAACGCGGCGACGCCGAGGTCGACGTGAACGAGGCGCTGGGCAAGATCGACGGCGACGCGCTGGCCGCCGAGTTCGAACGTTACCTGCGCCGCCGCCGCCCCGGCTTCGGGCGCTAAGACTTCTCCAGCCGTTCGGTATGGGCGCTGGTGGAACGTCCGAGTGCTGCGACTTCGGCGTCCATTCGGGCCACCTGGTCGCCCGCGTCCTTAAGGATCGGACGTTCGCCCATGCGGGTAGACAGAAACGGCTTCAGCCAACGGAACACGCCCACCCAGCCGGGGCAATACACCCGTTCCTTGCGGCCCTCGATGCCGGCGACGAAGGCGGCGGCGCACTTGTCCACCGAGGTGGTCTTGTTCAACGGCCAGGGGAATTTCGCCAATTGCTCGCGGAATACGGGCAGGTCGGATTGGGTGTCGCGGACCAACGCGGTGTCGATCCAGGACATGTGCGCCGAACCGACGGTGACGCCGAGGTGCGCGACCTCGAGCCGCAGCGCGTGAGCGAGATGCTCGTTGCCGGCCTTGGACATGTCATAGGGCGCCATTCCCGGCGCCGCCGTGTACGCGGCAAGTGAGGAGACGATCAACACGTAGCCGCGGCGCTCGATGATCGACGGCAACGCGGCACGCACGGTGTGGAAGACGCCCAGCAGGTTGACATCCAGCACGCGCTTGACCGCCTCGGGGTCAACGTTCAGCACCGAGCCGTAACTGGCGATCCCCGCGTTCGCGACGACGACGTCGATACCGCCGAACTTTTTGACGGCCGCCTCGGCCGCGGCCTGCATTCCGGCGAGATCACGCACGTCGGCAACCACGGTCAGCACCTGGTCGTCGCCACCCAGCTCGGCGGACCTGTCTGCCAGTGCCGCCGCGTCCAGGTCGGTCAGCACCAGTTTGGCGCCCTTGGCGTGCAACCGTCGGGCGACCTCGGCGCCGATTCCGTGAGCACCACCGGTGATGAATACGACTTTCGAGTTCACTGACGTCATGGCCGCAACCTACCCCCTAATTCCGTGGCGTTGACAGGTCCACCCCGAGCAGCGCATCGACCGCGGTGGCCACCGTCTTCGGCGCGTCGGCGTCGTGTCCGCCGTATTCCAGCGCGTCGGTGACCCAACCATCAACTGCGGCAAGCGCATTGGGCGTATCAAGGTCGTCGGCGAGATAGCGGCGCAGCCGAGCAATGACGTCGGCGGCGTCCGGGGCGGCGGGCAGCGCGGTCGCGGTCCGCCACCGGTGCAGCCGCGCGGTAGCCGCGTGCAGCACGTCGGCGCCCCAATCGCGGTCAGCACGATAGTGGCCGGCCAGCAGGCCCAATCGGATAGCCGACGGCTCAACGCCCTGAGCGCGTAACCCCGATACCAGAACCAGGTTGCCGCGGCTTTTGGACATCTTGTGCCCGTCCAGGCCGATCATGCCCGCATGCACGTAGTGCCGCGCGAATCGTCTTTCGCCACTGACACATTCGGCGTGGGCGGCGGTGAACTCGTGATGCGGAAAGATCAGATCGCTGCCACCGCCCTGGATGTCCAGCCCGCTGCCGATGCGGCTGAGCGCGATCGCCGCGCACTCGACATGCCAACCCGGCCGGCCCGGGCCGAACGGAGACTGCCAGTTCGGCTCGCCGGGCCGCGCGGCGCGCCATAGCAACGCGTCGAGTTGGTCAGTCTTGCCCGGTCGGTCCGGGTCGCCGCCGCGCTCGGCGAACAAAGCCAGCATGGTGTCGCGGTCATAACCGGATTCGTAGCCGAACTGCACTGTGGCGTCGGCGCGGAAGTACACATCGGGGTAGGCGGAATCGTCGACGACGTAGGCCGCCCCCGAGGCCAGCATTTTTTCCACCAGCTCGACGACCTCGGCGACCGCCTCGGTCGCGGCGACGTATTCGCGTGGCGGCAGCACCCGTAGCGCGGCCATGTCGTCGCGGAACAGCGCAACCTCACGGGCCGCCAGCTCGCGCCAGTCAAGACCGTCACGGTTGGCCCGCTCGAACAGTGGATCGTCGACGTCGGTGACGTTCTGCACGTAGTGCACATCGTGTCCGAGGTCCAGCCACAGCCGCTGGATCAGGTCGAACGTCAGATAGGTGGCGGCGTGGCCGAGGTGGGTGGCGTCATACGGCGTGATCCCGCACACGTACATGGTGGCCGTGCGCCCGGCGACCACCGGGCGCACCTGACGGTCGGAGGTGTCATACAGCCGCAATTCCGGGCCGCGTCCCGGCAGCGCCGGTAAGGGTGCCGAAGGCCAGGACTGCATACCGTCGACTGTAAAGCGTTCGTCGGGCTAGCTGGCCAACCGGATGGCACCCAGCAGCAGGTCGGCGAGTTCCGGCCGGCACATCAGGAAGTCGGGCAAATACGGGTCGGGACGGTTGTACACCAGCTCGGAGCCGTCCAGCCGTGATGCGTGCATACCGGCCGCCAGGATCACACCCGCGGGGGCAGCCGAATCCCATTCCCACTGCCCGCCCGCATGGATGTAGGCGTCGGCGTCGCCGCGCACCACCGACATCGCTTTGGCGCCAGCCGAACCGATACGCACGAATTCGACGTCCAGCCGTCGGGCAAGGTGATACAGCACGGCCGGCGGGCGGTTGGAGCTGGCGGTGATCCGGATCGGCCCGGTATGCGCTGTCGCGGGCGCGCTGACGGTGTCGCTGCGGTACAACTCCCCCATCGCCGGCAACGCGACCGCGGCGTCGGTGATTGCTCCATTAGGGCCGCCGTGGCGCTGCCACAACGCCACATGCACGGCCCAGTCGTCTCTTCCCTCCCAAGAGAATTCGCGGGTTCCGTCCAGCGGGTCGACGATCCAAACCCGGTCGGCCCGCAACCGGACCAGGTCGTCGTAGGCCTCCTCGCTGAGCACCGCGTCGCCGGGGCGCTCGGCATGCAGCCGCCGCAGCAGTAACGAATTGGCTTGGCTGTCACCTTCATCGCCGAGCAACCACGGATGGTCGAAGCCGACGCGGTCGCGTACCGCTAGCAGCAGCTGTCCCGCCTCCTGGGCCAGGTCGGCAGCCAGCGCCGCGTCCGTCACGTCTGGGCTCATCGGAGTCCAGTATCCGGTACCGCGCGCAGTTCCCGCGTGTTTGGCTGGCTTCTCGAGGAGCGGTCAGGTGGTCTCGGCGACGAAAACGCCTATCCGACGCGCGGCGCGCCTGGCGACCGCCGGCAGGCTCGGGTCGTCCGTACCCGCGGGCACCACCCGCGGATTGACGATGTGCACGTCGCGTCGAAAGAGATGCATGTCCGCCTCACCGGCGGCCAGGACGTTTTGACCCAGTCCGCCTTGCCGTGACCCAGGATCACGGCAACGGTGGTGCCCTTGCGATGGGCATTGACGACGGTTTCGTAGTGCTTGCCCGACTTGCGGCCGCGGTGTTCGATCATCGCGAACGTCGGCAGAAACCGAGCGACCTTCTTGACCACTGGGTTCACGTATTTGACTTGCAGGCGGTGTACCGGTGGCGGAAACACCATCGGCACGCCGGGGGCGTTGTTCGGATGGTCCTTGGCGGACACGACGCCTCCCGGCGGTAAGAGGAATTTGGTACCACACAGTACCACCCGCGGAGATCTAAAACGCCGGCCAGGGAATTGGACGATGCCGGTCCGGACCGGGCATCACCGGGTTGTCCAGCAGGGTGCGAGCGCGCAGGTGCAGCGCCGCGATCTCGGTGCTGGTGATGTGTTCGGCCAATGCGTCCCCGAGTGGGCCGGCCAGCGCGTTGGTCAGTTTGGCCACCGTCTCCACAGTGCTGTCGTCGAGAGGCTTGCCGGCCCACCCCCACAGCACCGTGCGCAACTTGTCCTCGACGTGCAGGCATAGACCGTGGTCGACACCGTAGATGCCTCCGTCGACACCGCGGAGCACGTGTCCGCCTTTGCGGTCAGCATTGTTGATCAAGATGTCGAATACCGCCATCCGCCACAGTCGAAGGTCGTCGGCGTGAACCAGCGAGACCGGCTCGCCGGCGTAGTCGTACGCCCGCAGCACCGGCAGATAGCCCTGCGGCAACCTGTCGGCCGGAACCAGGTCGACCGGGTCAGGTCCGGGCCCCGGGTCGGAGTCAGGTGCGTCACCGGGTTGGTCCACCCACAGCTGCAGCATGCCCGGACCGGCCGGCCCATGGCGAATGATGGTGTACGGCACAATGTTCCAGCCCAGATGTGTCGACACCAGATACGCGCCGAGTTCGCGGCCGGCCAGGGTGCCGTCCGGAAAGTCCCACAGCGGCTGCTCACCGGCGACCGGCTTGTACACGCAGTGCACGCTGCGCTCATCCAGCGTCGACTCGCACAGGAAGGTGGCGTTGCTCGCCGAGCGAATGCGTCCCAGGACCGTCAGCTCGCCGCGGCGCAGGACCTCGCGATCGTCAGTCCTCGGCGTCATCGTCGGGCCCGAGCAACGCGCTGCGCCGGTAGCCGTTCGTCCGCGCACAGATGTGTCCCTCGGGGTCCAGCGGTTCATCGCAGAGCGGGCACGGCGGGCGGCCCGCAGAAATGACGCGGTTGGACCGGGTGGCGAACTCGCGCGCCGACTCCGGTGTCAGGAACACCCGCACGGCGTCCGGCCCCTCCTCGGTGTCGTCGAGAACCACGGATGCGTCGAACTCGGTGTCGCTGACGGCCAGCAGTTCAACCACCACGGTCTGCGCCTCGGAATCCCATCCCAGACCCATGGTGCCGACCCGAAATTCGGCGTCGACCGGTGTGATCAACGGGCTGAGGTCTTCGACCTCGGCGGTCTCCGGCGGAACCGGGGTGCCGAATCTGCGGTTGACCTCCAACAGCAGGGCACCGATGCGCTCGGCGAGCACCGCCACCTGCTGCTTCTCCAGCACCACCGAAACCACCCGGGCGTCGTGCACCGCCTGCAAATAAAAGGTGCGGTTTCCGGGCTGGCCGACTGTCCCGGCGACGAATCGGTCGGGTGAGCGGAAGACGTGAATCGCGCGAGACATGGCAGTTCCAAAATACCGGCAGTTGCGCCTGAGTCGTAAATTCTCCGGCCCGACTCGCTCAGTCGGTAGAGCCGCCGACGACCGCATCGTCGGGCGGCGCCTCACCATCTGGTGACGGAGCAGCCGCCAGCGCAGATGTCAGCCGCGGGCCGGTGTGGTTCACGTGCAGCACGAACGGACGAAGCCGGGTGTAGCGGATCACACTCATCGATGCCGGATCGGCGGAAACCCGTTGGAAACCGTCGAGGTGTATGCCCAGCGCGTCGGCGACGACCGCCTTGATGACGTCGCCGTGTGTGCAGGCCAGCCATAGCGCGTCGCCGCCATGCTGCTCAGCCAGCCGCGCGTCATGGTCACGGACCGCGGCGACGGCACGCGTCTGCACCTCCGCCAGCCCCTCACCGCCGGGAAACACCGCCGCGCTGGGATGCGCCTGGACGACCGCCCACAGCGGCTCCTTGAGCAGGTCGCCGAGCTTGCGGCCGGTCCACTCGCCGTAGTCGACTTCCGACAACCGGTCGTCGAGGACCGGTTCGAGACCAAGCGCCTCGGCGAGCGGCTCGATCGTGCGCCGACATCGCAACAGCGGTGAGGACACCACCGCCCGGATCGGCAGCTCAGCGGTCCGATCGACCAGCTCGGCGGCTTGCTGACGGCCCTTGTCGTCGAGGTCGACGCCCTCGGAACGACCGGCCAGCACGTGGGCGGTGTTCGACGTGGATCGGCCGTGGCGCAACAAAATGACGGTCATATGCGCCGCTCCTCAGCATCGCTACGCTCTGCATCGTCGCCGGCGGTCATACGGCGCTCACCACGCCGGTTGCCAACAGGATCAGCACGCCCACACCGGCGGCCACCCGATAGCCGACGAACCAATACATGCTGTGCCGCACCAAAAACCGAAGGAACCACGCGACCGCGGCGAGGCCGACCACGAACGCGATCACGGTGGCCACCAGCAACTGCGGACCCGTCGCGCTCATGCCTTCGAGCACCGGATGGAACGCGTCCGGCAGGGAGAACAAGCCGGAGGCGAACACCGCCGGAATGGCCAGCAGGAAACCGAATCGGGCAGCCAACTCCCGCTCGAGGCCGAGGAACAGCCCAGCGCTGATGGTGGCTCCCGACCGGGAGACGCCCGGGACCAAAGCCAGCGTCTGGGCAATTCCGACGATAACGGCATCACGCCAATTCAATTGGTCGACGTGCCGGCTTTGCCGCCCGAGACGCTCGGCCAACGCGATCACCACCGAGAACACCACCAGCGCCGTCGCGATCACCCACAGGTTGCGCACGCCCGAGCGGATTTCGTCCTTGAAAAGCAGACCGAGGATGCAGATCGGGATCGTGCCGATGATGACGTACCAACCCAACCGGTAGTCGGAATTGCGGTGCGCTGCGACCAGCAACCCGTTAAACCATGCCTTGACGATCCGCACGATGTCACGGGCGAAGTAAACCAAGATGGCGAGCTCGGTGCCCAATTGGCTTACCGCGGTGAACGACGCGCCGGCGTCGTCGGCGAACAAGATCCGCGACACGATCGCCAAGTGGCCCGACGACGACACCGGCAAGAACTCGGTCACGCCCTGCACCACCGACAAAACGACAACCTGCCACCAAGACATAGCCGGCGCCGCAGTCACGACGACGACCGTACCGGGTGATCTAGTCGGCGACCTCGGCGAGGGCGACCGCGTCGCGCACGGCAGCGATCAGGCTCCGCTCGTCGGTGACGTCGACGTCGACGACGTTGCACCGCAGGGTGGTGTCGATCTCTTCGGGCTGTGGAACCGGACCCCGCAGCCGAGGCCGGTATATCTCGACGAGGAGCCACTGACCTTGGATGCGGAAAGCGAAGCTCCGGCCGTCACCAACCTGGCCGAACCCGCTGGCCAGCACCTTAGCCGAGAAAACCCCGAACCACATATCCTCGATAGCAAACCCTGGCTCGGGGAAGCGGCGGTAGTCGGCGACGCTCATATCGCGACCATACCTCGCCGACGGTTTTCGGTTCGCGCCACGAGCCAGGGGCTTGCCGGGCGACGTTCCCCTAGTATCGGATTCCAAACCGACCACCTCTTCGATACTGGCAGCCCCCTTGACGATCCGAGAATTACCCTGTGCCGCCACACCGCAAACCCGGTGAACGCATCGTTCGCTGGCAGGCAGCTGGCCTGCTGCTTTGTCTGACATTGGTGGCGGGGTGCTCGTCTAAGGCGCTCGAGGGAACCCCACCGACGATCGAACCCGCGCAGCCGGCCGTTTCCCCGCCGCCATCGCAGGCTCCAGCGGGTGCGGTGCGCCCGATGGACGGTCAGCCCCAAGCGGCCGTATTCGACGGCCGCACAGCGCAATTGGTGATCTTGACCTCCGGGTCAGCCCCCACGGTACCCGCCAGCATCGCCGTGATGGGCTCTCAGCAAACACCGCCGCACGTCATCGACCTGCCCGGCCCGGCGACCGCGCTGGCCGGTGACGGCAGCGGCAACGCATTTCTGTCCACCCACGGCGGCTACTTCGTGGTCGATCTGTCGACGGGACACGTCGCCCGCGTCGATATCAGCGGGGCGGAGAGCCTCGATTTCACCGCGATCGCGCGCCGCGCCGATGGCACCGTGGCGCTGGGCACCGCCGACGGCATGGTGTACATGGCGGCGCCCGGCCAGCTGACTGCCGGCAACCGCGCGAAGGTCTTCGCGCACGTCGATTCTCTTGCAGCGCAGGGAAATACCGTGGCCGTCCTGGATCGCGGGCAGACATCGGTCACGACGATCGGCGCCGACGGTAAGGTCGGCCAGTCCTTACGAGCCGGCCAGGGCGCCACCACGATGGTGGCCGATCCTGCGGGACGGTTATTGGTGACCGACACCCGGGGCGGCGAGCTGCTGGTGTTCGGCGTCAACCCGCTGATCTTGCGTCAGGCCTACCCGGTACCACAGTCCCCGTATGGCCTGACCGGATCTAGTGGGCTGACCTGGGTGTCGCAAACAGCGGCGAATTCGGTTATTGGTTACGATCTGTCAACCGGAATCCCTGTGGAAAAGGTACGGTACCCAACCGTGCAGCAACCGAACGCGCTGGCCTTCGACGATGCCGCGGGCACGTTGTATGTGGTGTCGGGTTCTGGCGGGGGCGTTCAAATCATCGAGCACGCGGCGGCGGACCCACATTGACAACGGCACGACGCAGCCGGTTGCCGGTGGGTTGGGACACCGAGCTGTCCGACGAATACGAGTGGGTGCCGCTGCGCCTACCACCGGAGGTGACCAGGCTCAGCGCCTCGACAAGACTGTCCATCGAAGCGGAGTACCGCGGCTGGGAGCTGACCCGGGTGCGGCTTTATACCGACGGCAGTAGGCGGGTGTTGTTGCGCCGCAAGAAGTCTCGCACCGATAACGCCAGGCTCGACCAGCCGGAACTGTGACGCTATACGGCGCGCTCCGCAGGGTGCTGTTCCTGGTGCCGCCCGAACGCAGCCACGAGCTGGTGTTCGCCGCGCTGCGCGGTGTCACCAACGCTGCGCCGGTACGGCGGCGCCTGGGCCGACGGCTGGCGCCGACCGATCCGGTGCTGGCCAGCACGGTGTTCGGGGTGAGTTTTCCCGGGCCGCTGGGTCTGGCCGCCGGCTTCGACAAGGACGGCATCGGATTGAAGGCCTGGGGTGCACTGGGATTCGGCTATGCCGAGATCGGCACCGTCACCGCCCACCCGCAACCGGGCAACCCGGCTCCTCGGCTGTTCCGGCTGCCCGCCGACCGCGCACTGCTCAACCGGCTGGGCTTCAACAATCACGGCGCCGCTGCGCTGGCGTCCAGGCTGGCGCGGCATCGCCCCGACGTGCCGATCGGCGTCAATATCGGCAAGACCAAGTCCACGCCGCCCGAGCAGGCCGCCGACGACTACCGGGCCAGTGCCCGGTTGGTCGGGCCGCTGGCCACCTACCTGGTGGTCAACGTTAGTTCGCCGAATACCCCAGGGCTACGCGATCTGCAGGCGGTCGAGTCGCTGCGCGGCATTCTGTCGGCGGTGCTCGCCGAGACCTCAACACCGGTACTGGTGAAAATCGCTCCGGATCTTGCCGACTCGGACATCGACGACATCGCTGACCTGGCAGTCGAACTGGGTTTGGCCGGCATCGTCGCCACCAATACCACGGTGTCGCGCGACGGGCTGAGCACTCCGGGGGTCGATCGACTGGGCAGCGGCGGCATCTCGGGGCCGCCGCTGGCGCACCGCGCCGCCGGGGTGCTGCGCCGGCTCTACGGCCGGGTCGGCGACCGGCTGACGCTGATCAGCGTCGGCGGCATCGAGACCGTCGACGACGCGTGGGACCGCATCACCGCCGGGGCGTCATTGCTGCAGGGCTACACCGGCTTCATCTACGGCGGAGGCTTGTGGGCCAAGCACATTCACGACGGCCTGGCCGCGCGGCTGCGCGACGGCGGATTCGCCTCGCTCACCGACGCGGTCGGTTCGGCAGCCGCTCGACCCTGAGCCGAGGTTGGGCTGCTCAACTGTCGAACGGCGCCATCCGCACCGCGAGCGTCATCCCGCAGCGCCGCAGCAGTCCGAAGCGACCTCCCGGTACGGCGTGCGCCTCGTCGTTGATCGTGGTGCTGAGGCCACGCTTGAAGCCGGGCCCGCGTGGATGGCGTCGGAGCACCTCGGCGATGTTTTGCGGAGCAATGTCCCACGCTCGCAAGCCGGCGCCGTCGACCATCGCCCCGTACTGCACGTAGTACGCGATGGCGCCATCCCGCTTGACGGTCGCGCCTGGCGTCGTGTGGCAGCAGATGCCGTCGGCGATCAGCGCGGCTCGGTCGGGATCGATGCCGGCGGCCTGCGCGCACGCCAGCGCCCGCTCGGCTCCCCGGATCGTGAAGTCCTGGCCCCGAACCGGGACGGTGGCTCCCCAGTCGTGAACCAGTGCGGCGCAATAAAACAACTCGCGATCGAGCCGCTCGCGGTCGAGGGCCGCCAGTGCCAATCCCCACATCCAGGTCCGATACGAGTGGGCGGCAATCAGATTGGGCTGCTCCGCGCACGCGGCCTCGGCCTCACGCGCAAGCCGTGAGTCGGGTGGCTCGAAGTCGCGCACGTCGATGGCCGACGCGCCGTCGGGCAGCCTCCCCAGCGCCAACTTCACGCGTCCGACGACGTTGACCGCCTGGCCCACGGCGATCGCGCCGATCAGACGGCGCCGCTCCGCCGCCGTCAACGTGCCGCTGGTGCGCCGGGCCCACTCGAGGCCGCCGAGCCGGTTGGGGTCGGGAACCGTCATGCGGGCCGTCCCGACGTCATCGCGATGCCCTACTACCGCTGTTCGTAAGTTCCGTAGATGACCGCTCGGGCGATCGCATGCTGGAACAGGTTGAAGCCCAGGAATGCGGGGCTGGCGTCCTCGGTGAGGTCGAGCTTGTCGACATCGACCGCATGCACGGCGACGTAGTAGCGGTGCGGGCCGTGGCCCGGGGGCGGCGCCGCGCCGACATAGCGGCGCATACCGGCGTCGTTGACCAGCGTCTGCGCGTGGCCCGGTAGTTCGTTGCCGTCGCCGGCGCCGTCGGGCAACTCGGTGACCGAGGCGGGCAGGTTGGCCACCGCCCAGTGCCAGAACCCGGACAAGGTCGGGGCATCGGGGTCGTAGACGGTCACGGCGAAGCTTTTGGTCTCCGCCGGAAAGCCGGACCAGGTCAGCTGCGGGCTGACGTCTTCGCCGCCGGCGCCCAGGATTCCGCTGATTTGCGGTGTCGCCAGCGGCTGCCCGTCGGTGATCGACGCCGACTCCAAGTGAAACGACGGCAATTTGGGCAGCGCAGCGTACGGGTCAGGCGGTGCGATCATGGTCGATCCCTTCTCGTGTGTTTGGCTCAACTTGCGTCTAGCAGTGTGTCAAGAAGTGTGTCAGCACCTCGGTGCCGAACCTCAGCGCGTCGACGGGTACCCGCTCGTCCACACCGTGGAACAGTGCGGAAAAATCCAAATCGGGCGGCAGTCGCAACGGGGTGAAGCCGAAGCAGCGAATACCCAAGCGCAAGAACGCTTTTGCATCGGTGCCGCCGGAAAACATGTACGGCACGGTCCGGGCGTCGGGATCGACAGCCAGTAGCGCGGCGTTCATCACGTCGACGAGGTCGCCGTCGAAACTGGTTTCATACGACGGCAAGTTGGTGATCCATTCGCGACTCACCTCCGGACCGATCAGCTCGTCGACCTCCGCCTCGAACGCCGCTAGCCGGCCGGGAAGCACCCGGCAGTCCAACACGGCCTCCGCCGTCGCCGGGATCACGTTGGCTTTGTAGCCGGCCTTGAGCATCGTCGGGTTGGCGGTGTCGCGCAGGATCGCCTTGAGCATGCGCGCCATCGGACCGAGTTTGTCGATCGTCCCCGCCAGGTCGGACGACTCGGTGTCGAACGTCAGACCGGTCTCCTCGGTGATGGCCTTCAAGAACTGCTTGACGGTGTCGGTCATGACCAGCGGAAACTGGTGACGACCAAGCCGCGCGACCGCCTCGGCGATCCAGGTGACGGCGTTGTGGTCATGCATCATCGAACCGTGTCCTGGCCGGCCGCGCGCCGTCAGCCGCATCCAGTGCAGGCCCTTTTCGGCGGTCTCGATGAGATACAGGCGGCGCTCGCCGCCGTCGCGGCGCGGCACGGTCAGCGAGAACCCGCCGACCTCTCCCACCGCCTCGGTCACGCCCTCGAACAGGTCGGGCCGGTTGTCGACCAGCCAATGCGAGCCGTACTTGCCGCCGCTTTCTTCGTCGGCGACAAAGGCGAACACCAGATCGCGCGGCGGCACGACGCCGGCCCGCCGGAACTGCCGGGCGGTCACGATCATCATGCCGACCATGTCTTTCATGTCGACGGCGCCGCGGCCCCAGACATAGCCGTCCTCGATCGCACCGGAGAACGGGTGCACGCTCCAGTCGGCCGACTCCGCCGGCACCACGTCGAGATGCCCGTGGATCAGCAGCGCGCCGCGGGAGCTGTCGGCACCCTTGAGCCGCGCAAACACGTTGCCCCGTCCCGGCGCACCGGACTCCAGGTATTCGACTTGATAGCCGACCTCTTCTAATTGGGCGGCAACCCACTGGGCGCATTCGGCCTCGCCCTTGGTGGTTTCCAGATCGCCAGTGTTGGTGGTGTCGAACCTGATCAGCCTGCTGACAACGTCCACCACGTCGTCGACGGGTGTTTCGGTTGGCACCGTCACAGTCACCTTTCCTACCATTGCAACCCACGCGGCCGCGCGGCGTCCACGGTCGCGTACCCGCAAACGCGGCCGCCCCCACCTCGGCCCCGGCTGGGTTTGGGTGCTAGCGGGCGAATCCGTTAGCCTTAGCTGCCAATTGATTGGCCTTGAGTCCGAGTGGCGGAATGGCAGACGCGCTAGCTTGAGGTGCTAGTGCCCTACTAATGGGCGTGGGGGTTCAAGTCCCCCCTCGGACACGCTTGCGATGTCGGCCATCTCCACGAATCGGAGCGCGCCGTACAGCTGCTGCCAACTAACCCGCCGCCCGCGCCCGACTCGTGCTGATCGCTGCTCGCGACAACCATCCGCACCGCGCGTTCACGCGGATAGCTCCCCACGGACCTGCCTGACAAAACTGCGCGGTCTGTTCACCACGCAATCTTCGTGAATGCAGATGCTTCTTCCATCCGCATAGACTAAATGTTGGCGATATGCTTCTATTACCGTCTAATAGTATGTAATCTAGCCTTCAGGTGCATCATCGGTATACACATACCTCGCACTCAAGCGTCCGCGTAACAACCCCGGGTTGGGCTGCTTCGTTAGGAGGAGCACATGTCGTTGGTGACCACACACGCAGAAATGCTGGCGTTGACGGCTGGAGAGCCCAGGCCCGCGCACGTCACTGTCGTCGTTCGCTCGTTGTCGTCCGAAAAGAGCAGGCCGGGGCTGTGAGAGCGCATGACGCCATGTCGCTCCTTCACCAGCGACAACACCGCCGGTGGTTCACCCGAGATCATCGCGGCTGTTGTAGCGGCAGCCTCCGGGCCGGCACCGCCCTATGGCACCGACAGTTGGACTTTGAGCGCACGACGCCGCTTCAGCGAGATCTTTGATTGCGACGTCGATGTGCTCCCCGTCTCCACCGGCTCGGCGGCGAACGCATTGAGCTTGGCCGCGCTGACCCCACCGTGGGGCAGCGTGTTATGCCACCGCGACAGCCATATCAACAACGACGAGTGCGGCGCACCGGAGTTCTTCACAGGGGGCGCCAAACTCATTGCCCTGGGCGGGGAAAACGCCAAGATCGACGCCGAGGAGCTGCAGGCCGCCGTCCACCGCAAGGTCGGAGACGTGCACAGCGTGCAACCCTCCGTGTTGAGCCTCACCCAGGCAACCGAGACCGGCGCGGTTTACACCCCCGCCGAGATCGGACATCTGGCCTGTATTGCGAAGCAGGCGGGCCTGCGCGTTCACATGGATGGCGCCCGCCTCGCCAACGCCGTCGCCGCATTGGGCTGCAACCCCGCCGAGCTAACCTGGCGCGCCGGCGTGGACATGCTGTCGTTTGGCGCCATCAAGAACGGGAGCATCACCGCCGATGCGATCGTCGTCTTCGACCGCTCCCTGACCACCGAGCTCCGCTTCCGGGCTAAGCGAGCCGGACAACTCGCCGCCAAGATGCGTTTCGCCGCAGCCCAACTCGACGCCTACCTCGCCGACGATCTGTGGCTGCGCAATGCCTGGCACGCCAATGCCATGACCGCGCGGCTCGAAGAGGGACTGAAGTCCATTCCCGGCACTCGCCTTGCCGGCACGCCAGAGGCGAACATCGTTTTCTGCCGCCTGCCCCAGCAAGTCATCGACGGACTTCTGGAGCAGGGTTACGGCTTTTACCACGGCCGTTGGGAGCCAGGTGTCGTCCGGTTCGTCACCTCGTTCGCCACCACGACCCACGATGTCGACGAGCTGGTACACGCGGTCCGCCGACTCACCGCGGCCGCGATCGAGGAAAGCCGGTTTAAACGGGCTCGAACGCAGAGATCAGCCAGCGGCCGCCGATCTGAGGTGGCGTGAATGGGAGGCGTCCGATGATTGAAATGGCCATTGTGGGGCTCGGCTCGTGGGGTCTGTGCGTGCTGGAGCGGACGGTGAGCCGGGCCCGGCAGGTAGCGACGCCGGTGCGGGTGCACGTGGTCGAGCCCGCTCAGCTCGGAGGCGGCGTTTACTCCGCCGAGCAGCCGGACTTCCTGGTGCTGAACAACGCCTGCGGTCAGCTCTCCCTCTACGCCGCCCCCGACGGGGACGCCCTCCCCCCCTACGCCGTGGGCCTGCACCAGTGGGCGGTGTGCTGCGGCTACCGCTGGGTGGGTTACGAATGCCGCATCGGCGCCGGGGGGGATCCCATCCGGCCCGGCGACTACCTGCCCCGGCGGTTGATGGGCGAGTACTTGGTCTGGTTCTACGACACGTTGGTGGACTGGGCCCCGCCCAACCTCGAGATCGTCCGGCACTACGCGGCGGCCGTCGACATCTCGCCGGCGCTCCAGGGGCGCGAGGAGGTGCTGCTCGACAACGGCGCCACCCTCACGGTCGACCACGTGGTGCTGACGTCGGGGCACACCTGGAACCACGAACGCGCGGCCGACGGGGGCGTGCGCTACCAGCAGGCCTACCCCATCGAGTGCCTCGACCAAAGCGCTCCGGCCGGATCCTCGCTGGCCGTGGCCGGCATGGGCCTGGTCGGCTACGACGTCCTCACCGCCCTCACCATCGGACGAGGCGGGACCTTCGAGGACCGGTGCGACCGGGCCGACCGCTTGCGGTACGTGCCCTCAGGCCGGGAGCCGACCATCACCCTCTACTCGCGCTCGGGCGCGCCGTACTGCGCCAAGTCGGCCACCGGCGTCGACCCCTACGGCCAGTACCAGCCGGTGGTGTGCACCCCCGAGGAGTTCGCGGCGCTCACCAATCCGGGCGGGTCGTCGGTGCGGCGGCACGTGGACTTCCGGGCCGAGCTGCTGCCCCTCATCTTCGCCGAGATGCAGGCGCGCTACTACATACACGCCGCCTCGTTGGCCGGGGGCGACGTGAAGTCGACCGAGGTCCGCGCCGTCCTCCGCCAAGGCTGGGTCGACGGGTACTACGAGAAGGCCGTCGACGTTCTCGAGCCAAGCTACGGGCGCTTCGACCCGGCCACCCACCTCTTCGCCGGGACAGACCGCCACTACACGTCGGCCGCCGACTACCAGAGCCAGGTATACGACATGGTCGAGGACGACCTCACCGAGTCCCTGCGACCCGGGGGGAGCCCGGTCAAGGCGGCCCAAGAGGTGCTGCGCATCCTCCGGGACCAGCTGCGTTCGGTCATCGAGTTCGGTGGTCTGTCCCTCGACTCCTACGTCGAGTTCCAATCCAACGTCCGGGGCCGCATCAACCGGCTGGAGGCGGGCGTGCCACCCATGCGCTCCCAGCAGCTGCTGGCATTGCTCGACGCCGGGGTGGTGCGCATCCCGCTCGGGCCGAGCCCGGAGGTGGCCGCCTGCCCCGACGGCGTCCGCCTGAGCTCGACGGCGCTCGACGAGCCGACGGCCGTGACGGCGGACGCGGTGGTGCGGGGCTATCTCGACATGCCCTCGCTGGCTCGGTCGGGCTCGCCCCTGCTCAAGCGTCTTTACGCCAAGGGAAGGCTGACCCAGCTCAGCTACGGCGACACGGCCGTGGGCAGCGTGGCCATCAATGAGGACTTTCACCCCTACGACACCGAGGGCCGGCTCCAGCCCAACCTCTCCGTGCTGGGCGTGCTCACCGAGGGGGTGCGCTACTTCACCCACTACCTGCCCTCGCCCCGCAGCCGCCTCCGGGCCGTCTACGACGCCCAGGACTGCGTCGAGGCCGTGATCGGCTGAGCACATGACGGATTCCACGACGGGACGGGCTCGGCCGCTGGTGGCGGTTGCCTACGGGCCGCGTTGCGTTCCCACGATGCAGCTGGCCGAAGCCGCCGCCGGTCTCTGCGACCTGCTGTGGCTGATCGACACGGCCGTGCCCGGGATGGGCGAGATGGTCGATCTCCTCAACCGGTTCGGTGCCGTTGTCGACCTCAAGGGCATGAGTGCCGAGCATGCGATCAAGACCCTGGCCGACTGGGAGCCGGACGGCATGACCACCTACCTCGACGCCGGGATGGTCGAACTGGCCTGTGTGGCCGAGGGGCTGGGCCTCCCCTTCCACAGCCCGGCGACCGCCGCCGCCCTCACCGACAAGGCCCGCCAGCGCCGGGCTCTGGCCGACGCCGGCCTCGACATGCCCCCCTGCCACCTCGTCCGTCCCTACCAGTCCGAGCGCGAGCTGTCGGCTGTCGAGGCCGAGGTGGGGTGGCCCGCCGTCCTCAAGCCCCGCTCGGCCCAGGGCAGCCGCTACACGTTCCTGGTCCGCGACGGCGCCGAGCTCGAGAAGCTGCTTGACGCGCTCGGCCCGGGCCGCCCCGAGATGGTCCTCGAGGGTTACCTGCCCGACGACCCGGCCCGGGCCGGCGGCCCCTACGCCGGCTACGTGTCGGTCGAGAGCATGGTGGCCGACGGCACGATCAGCCATCTGGCCCTGACCGGCCGCTTCCCGCCGGCCGGAAACTTCCGGGAGACCGGCTTCTTCATCCCCGCCGCGCTCGACGGCGAAAGCCGCTCGGCCGTACTGGATTTGGCCACTAGGGCCATCGACGCCCTCAGGGTACGCACCGGGTGCCTGCACACCGAGGTCAAGTTCACCCCCGACGGGCCCCGCATCATCGAAGTCAACGGACGGCTGGGCGGCGGTGTGCCCGAGATGCTGGAGCGGGCCGCCGGCGTCAGCCTGCTCGACCTGACCCTGCGGGTGGCCCTGGGCGAGCCAGTGTCCGTCGACGGGCCGGTAGCCACCGACCGCATCGGCTACCGCTTCTTCCTCCAGCCGCCGACCGTGTCGGCCACGGTGACGGCCATCGAGGGCATCAACGACTTCAGCGACCGCGCCGAGGTCGACACCGTGAGCCTCCACCAGGGCCCCGGGGCCGCCCTCGACTGGCGGGATGGCTCCGGCAACCACATCGTGGCCGTGGTCGGCTCGACCGACGACGAGGCGCAGTTGCAGGCGGCCTACCGGCTCCTCCACCAGGAGGTCACCGTCACCTACACCGACGTGAGGAATTGAGGGGCGATGGGCGTTCAACTGGCCGGGGCCCTCGATCCGTGGGCGACGACGAACCGGGCCGAGTGGCCCATCGGGTGGACGTGCGCCCTGGTCAACAACATGCCCGACACCGCCTTCGGCGCCACCGAGCGACAGTTCGCGGGCCTGCTGGACGCCGGGTCCGGGTGTGAGACGGTCGTCCTGACCCGCTACGCCATGGCCGGGGTACCCCGGGGCGAGCGGATCCGGGCCCGTATCGCCGCCGAGTACCGACCTGTCGAGGACATCTTCTCGGACCCCCCCGACCTGCTGGTGGTGACCGGCTCCAACCCGATCGAGTCCCGCATCGAGGACGAGCGCTACTGGTCCGATCTGTGCGGCCTGCTGCGGTGGGGGAGCGAGAACGTGCCGGCCATGGTGCTATCTTGCCTGTCGGCCCACGCCGCCCTGGCCGTCTTCGACGGCGTCGAACGGACCACCCTGCCGGTCAAGTGCACGGGCGTCTTCGCCCAGGAGGCCGACCCGACCCACCCGCTGGCCGCCCTGTTCAACGGTCCCGTCGTCCTGCCGCACTCGCGGCTCAACACCGTGCCCGTCGAGGCGGTCTCCGCCGCCGGCTACGCGGTTGCCCTGCAGTCGGAAGAGGTGGGGTGGAGCGTGATCACGAAGACGGTGGGCCGGTCCGAGGTCGTGCTGGTCCAGGCCCATCCCGAGTACGATCCCTCGAGCCTCGTGCGCGAGTATGGCCGGGACGTGCGGCGCTACGCCGGCCAGGAGTGCGACGGACTGCCCTGCCTCCCCCGGGACTGCACGATCGGCCCGGACTTGGACCGGCTCCGCCGGCTGCACGAGCGGGTGGTCGGCGGCGAGCGGGACCCGGCCCTGGTGGCCGCCTTCCCCTTCGACGAGGTCGGCGCCCGCGCCCCCTGGCCGTGGCGGGGCGCGGCCGTGCGTCTGTACGCCAACCTGTTGGGTACCATCCCGAAGAGGCTGTTGGGCACCATCGAGAAGAGGAGCGCCTGAGGCCATGCACGACGAGACCATCGCCATCCACGGTGGCTACACACCCGACGGGACGCGGGCCGTGGCCGTGCCCATCTACCAGACGGTGGCCCACGACTTCATCGACGCCGCCCACGCCGGTGCCGTGCTCGACCTGGAGACGCCCGGTTTCCACTACAACCGGCTCAACAACCCGACCCTCGACGTCCTCGAGCAGCGCATCTGCGCCCTCGAAGGGGGGACGGCGGCCCTGGTGGTGGCTTCGGGCATGGCCGCCGTCAGCTACGCCATCCTGACGGTGGCCAGTGCCGGCTCGAACTTCGTGGTGGCCCCCCAGCTCTACGGGGCCACCTTCACCTACTTCGCCCACGTGCTGCCCACCCTGGGCATCGAGGCCCGCTTCGCCGTCGACGACCGAGCCGAGTCGATCGCCCCCCTCATCGACGAAAACACCCGCGCGGTCTTCTGCGAGACCATCGGCAACCCGGCCGGCAACATCGTGGACCTCGAGGCCGTGGCCGCCGTGGCCCATGCGGCCGGCGTGCCCCTCATCGTGGACAACACGGTTGCCACGCCGCTCGTGCTCAAGCCCCTCGAGCACGGGGCCGATGTGGTGGTCCACTCGCTGACCAAGTTCGTGGGCGGCCACGGCACCACCCTCGGTGGGGCCATCGTGGACGGCGGCCGGTTCCCGTGGGCCGACCATCCCGAGCGCTTCCCCATGTTCAACCAGCCCGAGCCCGCCTTCCACGGCGTCGTCTTCGCCCGCGACTTCCCCGAGCGGCCCTTCACCGTGCGGGCCCGCTCGACCCAGCTGCGCAACAGCGGCGCCACCCTCTCCCCCTTCAACGCCTTCCTGCTCCTCCAGGGCCTCGAGACGATGGCCGTGCGGCTCGAACGCCACGAGGCCAACGCCCGGGCCGTGGCCGACTACCTGGCCGCCGACCCCCGGGTGGCCTGGGTGAGCTTCGCCGGCTTCCCCGACCATCCCTACCACCACCTGGTCGAGCGCTACCTCCACGGGCGCGTGCCGTCCATCGTCACCTTCGGGGCCGAAGGCGGCTACGAGGCGGGACTGGCCTTCTTCGATTCGCTCCAGCTCGTCAAGCGGCTGCTCAATCTGGGGGACGCCAAGACCCTGGCCATCCATCCGGCCTCCACCACCCACCGCCAGCTGTCCGACGAGGAGCTGGTGAAGGCCGGTATCCGGCCTGAGACGATCCGTCTGTCCATCGGGATCGAGCACATCGACGACATCATCGACGACATCGACCAAGCCCTGGCCAAGGCCACGGCCAACGCCGGCTGAGCGCAACATGCCGTTGACGACGACCGAGGTGCCGACGTTTTTCGGACCGTCTGATTCGCCATTGTTCGGCGTGGTTCATCTGCCGGTCGATAACCTGCTCGCCGGCGGCGCTACCCGCTGGAAGCGCCACCAACTCGCCAGTGCGGCAAGCTAATCGACGCGGGACAACTCGAAACGCGGGTCGCTATTCGCCGGAGCCGAAGTTGCGCCGAAGCGTCTCCCCGTTCGGCTTTCCGCCCAACGCCGCAGAGATCTGATCCCAGGACCAGTCCGCGGCACGGGCTTCCCGCACGGCCAGCTCGATGGCCTTTTGAGCGATGCGCCTGGCGTCGGTGGCGGCTTGGATCAACTCGTCAACAGTTGTCGTCATGCCACAAATTGTGGCACTATTAATGCCATAATTCAAGGGAAACCGCGCGGCGGCGTGGGTCGGGATCGGGTTTCCCCCCGCGCTCGCCTGGGGAAACCCACGATACAAACGACGCAACCGACCGGTATCTCTCTTGTCAAGCTGGCTCGGCACAGCGAAACGGGTCGTAAGCTGCGACTTAGCAAGTAGCACAGACAACGGCGAGTACCACATGAACCGACCCGGTGGCTTTCTGCGGCGAGCATCTCGACGCACCTTCCGCGACCGTCGCGAAGCCGGCCGCGTGCTGGCCGAGGAGCTGGCGACGTACCGCGACAAGGACGGTCTGCTCGTCCTTGGGCTGCCCCGCGGCGGCGTTCCGGTCGGCTGGGAAGTCGCCGCGGCCCTGCACGCGGAGCTGGACGTGTTCCTGGTGCGCAAGCTCGGCGTGCCGCAGTGGACGGAACTGGCGATGGGAGCGCTGGCCAGCGGCGGTGGCGTCGTCATGAACGACAACGTGGTCACCAGCCTTCGCATCAGCGACGATCAGGTGCGCGCGGTCATCGATCGCGAAACGGTCGAACTCGAACGCCGCGAGCGTGCCTATCGCGGCGGACGGCCAGTCGCCGACCCGCGCGGCAAGACCGTGATCTTGGTTGATGACGGGATCGCCACCGGCGCAAGCATGCTCGCGGGAGTGCGCGCACTGCGAGCCAATGGCCCGGAATCGATCGTCGTCGCTGTGCCGGTCGGGCCCCAGTCAGTGTGCGAAGAGCTGGCACGGGAGGCCGACGATGTGGTGTGCGCAACCATGCCCAGCGATTTCGAGGCGGTGGGACAGGTTTTCGTCGACTTCCATCAGGTCACCGACGACGAGGTCCGTGAACTACTCGCCACCCCGACCGGGGGTTCTGGCGAGTACTAACGGGTGTTGTGGTCGTCGCTCACGCTTTCTTCGGCGTCCGCATCGGATGACGAATCCGCAGGGTTAGCTGCCTCTTTGCTCTCGTCGAACGGTTCTGCGGGATAGTCCGCTTCATCAGCCTGCGAGTCATGATCCTCGGTCGGGCCGGATTCGTCGGTGGCCACGCCGGCCTCGCGTCGCTGACGTTCCCGGAGCGCGTCGACGATGAGCAGCACCACGCCCAGCACGCTGGCGCCGATGCATACCCAGGCGACCAACTCATTGCTGGTGACAACAGCGAACACCAACGCGGCAAGGCCTATCACCGCTAAGACCAGCGCGATAATCAGCATCGGTAAACCTCCAGCCGGCGGGGCAAGACAGCCAACACAGCAGGATACCTACCGCCGTTGCCGGCACCTTCCGCCGAGTTAGTTATTACCTCGATTGAACTGATTAAACCCGGCTGCCTCATTAGTGGCGCTGGAGTCGACCGGTGCCGCCGATCCGCGCTGGCCAAGCTCTTCGAGCTGAGACTCCAGGTACGTCTTGAGCCTCGTGCGGTACTCGCGCTCGAACGTGCGCAGCTGTTCGAGGCGACCCTCGAGAACAGTTCGCTGCTGGTTGATCGTGCCCATGATCTCGGAGTGCTTGCGCTCGGCGTCGGCCTGCAACGCATCGGCCTTCTCCTGAGCCTGGCGGAGCTGGGTCTCGGAGCGGGTTTGCGCATCGGCCAGCATCGCGTCGGCGCGCTGGCGGGCTTCGGCAACCGTGGTCTCCGCCTCGCGACGTGCGTCGCTGACGATCTGGTCGGCATTGGCACGGGCGTCGGCCATCAGCTTGTCCGACTCCGCCTTGGCGGTGCCGGTCAACCGGTCGGCGGTGTCCTGGGCCAGGCTGAGCACCCTGGCGGCCTTCATCGCCTGCTCCTCGCCGATGGAGCTGGCCGCAGGCTGGGGGGCGGGCTGCGGGGCGGGCTGCGGCGGCGGCTTGACGGGCTCGGGCTCGGGCTCATACAGCGGAATGGCTTGGGTGGCTTGCGTACTGGTGCCGGCCCGCGCGCTGACCAGCTCCTGGTCCAGCTCGTTGACCCGCTGGCGCAGGTCGGAGTTCTCCTCGATGAGCCGGGTCAGCTCGTTCTCCACCAGATCGAGGAAGGCGTCGACCTCGTCTTCGTTGTAACCACGCTTGCCGATCGGCGGCTTACTGAACGCCACATTGTGGACGTCGGCTGGTGTAAGCGGCATTCTTAGCCCCCTTGAGTGTGGACAGTCAAACCGACCAGGAAAGTGTAGGTCGGCATGAACGTTGTCGTAGCCATACTGCAACTGCCGCCCATCCTGTCACACCAGACCCGCCGGTAGCCGATTCGCCCGATAAATAAGACCGAATTTCAAAGATTAAGAGGCGGCAAATCAACGCCTTAAGCGATCGAAATCCGCCGCCGCAAACGGTCCCGGCACCACGTTGCCGCCAACCCCCACAAGTCGCGGATTCAGGCGTGGTAATCCAGCGCCATTGTCATGCCGATGAACGCCAGCAGCAGCAGCACCATGATGGACAGGTCGAACCGAACGGCACCGACGGTGAGCTGCGGTATCAGTCGACGCAGCAGCTTCACCGGCGGGTCGGTCACCGAAAGGATGATCTCGAGGATGACCACGGTGGCGCCCCGCGGGTGCCAGTCCCGGCTGAACGATCGGATGAACTCGACGACGACCCGAGCGATCAGCAATAGCCAGAAGATGAAGAGCGCAAAACCAACGGAGTGGACGAACAGCGTCAACGAGAGCCCGACCTTAGCGGTGAAGAAGATGTGACTTGATGACAGCCCCGGCTGCGGCCAGCACGGCAACGTCAGCCTACCTACTCGAGCGGGCCATCCACCGGCACCCGGCAACGAGCCCGCCGCCGGGCGGCTACTGGTAGGCGTAGAAGCCGGTCTCGGCGATGCGTCGCCGCTCCTCGGGCGAGACGTCGACGTCGGCGGGTGAGAGCAAAAACACCTTGGTCGCGACCTTGTCGAAGGAACCGCGCAGCGCGAACGCCAGCCCCGCCGCGAAGTCGACCAGCCGTTTCGCGTCGGCGTTGTCCATCGAGACCAGGTCCATGATCACCGGGGTGCCGTCACGGAAACGCTCCCCGATGGTGCGGGCCTCGCTGTAGTCCTTGGGCCGCAGCGTGGTGATCTTCGACAACGGGCTGCTCTCGTCGAACAGCATCGCCATCCGGCGCGGATCCATCGCCAGTGCGCCGCGGGTAGAGCCTCGCAACGACCCGAACCGCGGCCGGGCCAGGTCGCCGCGGTCGTACTCGTGCCCTCGGAACCGGGGCTCTTCGGGGTAGCCGCCGCGATAGCTGCCCGACGCAAAGTCGCCGGGCTCGCCACGCGGGTCGTCGTACTCGCGGCCGTCGTAGCGGCCGTACCCGTCGTCGGCGAACCGCTGCCGGGGGTAGCCGCCGCCGCGGGTCGTCGGTGCGTGGTCGTCGTAGTACTCGTCGTCGTAGTCCTCCATCGGAGCCATACCGAAGTAGGCCTTGACCTTGTGCAGTGTGCTCATCGCGTGACCCCTTCTAGGCTCTGGGAGTTGCGGTGTCTGTGATGAAGATGTGACTGGAGTGACTAATAGGGTGACGGTAGCGGTCTCTTGCCCAATAACGCGGTACCGACACGCACACACGTCGAACCATGTTTGACCGCGCTTTCGAGGTCGTTCGACATTCCGGCCGACAATCCCGCGGCATGCGGATGCGCTCGGCGCACGCGCTGGTGCTCCGACTCCAGGCGCGCGAACGCGGTATCGGGATCCCAGTCCAGCGGCGGGATACCCATCAGCCCAACCAATTCCAGGGATTCGGCGGTATCGACCTGCGCACATATCTCGTCGACCGCGCCGGAGTTCGAGACGTCGACACCACCTCGGGAAACGTCGCCGTCCAGGCTGATCTGGACGTAGATCCGCAGCGGATTCGCCCGACGGCCGTCGCTGAGTGCCGCCGCCACGGCGCGGTCCAGCGCCCGGACCACCCTGGTACTGCCGATCGAGTGAGCGGTGTGCGCCCAGCTGGCCAGTGAGCGGGCCTTGTTGCGCTGGATCTGGCCCACCATGTGCCAGTGCGGGCGTGCCGTTGTGGACGAGGCGGCCGAGTCGGCTAGCAACCTTGCGACTTCGCCCACCTTCGCCGCCGCCTCCTGCTCGCGGGATTCACCGAAGGCGGCGCATCCCAAACTCGACAAAATCGCCACATCGGTTGCTGGAAAGAATTTGGTAATAGGCAGAAGTTGAATTTCATCGACTTTGCGGCCAACCGCTTCGGCGGCCGCGGCGATCCGCGAACGTAACGCCGACAAAGCGTCGGCCAATTGCGATTCCCGCTCCGATGTTGTCATCTCAACTCCTTCGGCGGGAAACCGCGGCGGGTTTGCCGGGGAGGAACACTGATCCACACGCGCAGGTACGGGCCCGCTCCTGTCAGTGGCCGTGGCTACATTGCGGGTGTGTCGCGGTTCCGGCTGTTGCCGACACCTGCTCAGGAGCTGGTGTTGTTGGAGCATTGTGGGCATGCGCGGTTCGTGTGGAATCTGGCAGTCGAGCAGCAGCAGCTTTGGCGGCCTGGCCGCCGTGCACCGGGGTACCACGAGCAGTCGGCGCAGTTGACCGAGGTCCGCGCCGAATACGACTGGCTGCGGGCTGGATCCCAGACGGTGCAGCAGCAGGCCCTCAGAGACTTCGCGCAGGCCATGCGGCACTTTTTCGCAGGCACCCACCGTCGTCCGTCGTGGCGCAAGGCCGGTGTCCATGAAGGCTTCCGGCAAGTCGGGTTGAAGCCGCATCACATCGAGAAGCTGAACCACCAATACGGTCGGGTATGGGTGCCCAAAGTCGGATGGGTCCGATTCCGCTGGTCCCGATTGCCGCCCGTGGATGTCAAGTCCTACCGCATTACTCGGGATCGGACCGGACGCTGGCACGTCGCCTTCGCGCGCATCCCCGACCCGATCTCGGGACCAGCGGACGGCAGCGTGGTCGGCATCGACCGCGGTGTGGCGGTATCGGTGGCGCTCTCCACCGGAGAGCTCCTGCATGTCCCTGGCTTGACCCGAGGTGAGCAGATTCGGCTGCGCCGGTTGCAGCAACGGCTCGCTCGCGCCGAAGGCGGCTCCAACCGTCGACAGCGCACCAAGCTGGCGATCGCCAGAATTAAAGCGCGCGAAGCGGATCGGCGACGCGATTGGGTCGAGAAGACGACGACTGATTTGTCGCGGCGGTTTCACACGATTCGGCTGGAGAAGCTCGACGTGCGAGCGATGACGCGTTCTGCACGCGGCACGCGGGATCAACCCGGCCTTCGCGTCGCCCAGAAACGGGGACTTAACCGCGCGATCAGTCGTCAAGCCTGGGGCCAGCTCGTCGCACGCCTCGACCGAAAAGCCGCGGGGCGCATCGAACTCATCCCAGCCGCGTACACGTCGCAACGATGCTCCATTTGTGGGCACATCGCGCCCGAAAACCGTAAGAGCCAAGCGGTCTTCGCGTGCGTCGCCTGCAAAGCCGGACCATGCAACGCCGACGTGAACGCTGCACGTAACATCGCCGCCGGACGGGCGGTAGCAGCACAGGGAGACCTCGCCGCGAGGCGGTCTGTGAACTGTGAACCTCAACTCTGCTCTCCTGCTCCTTGATAGGTAGATCGGGTTGGAATCCCCAATTCCTTTTCGGGGAGGACGTCAATCCATCCACACCACCGATGCCAGCCGCCCGGTCGGCGCGCCGCGGCGGTGACTGAACAGGCTGACGTCGTCCACCGTGCAGCGTGGGTCGATATCGACGGCGCTCACGCCCAAAACCTTTAGCTGACAAGCGATTCCGGCGCGAAGGTCCAGCCCGGGCGTGCCGGTCGAGGTGGTGGTGCGGCTGCCCGGCAACGCCGCCTCCACTTCGTCGGCCATAGCCGTCGGAACTTCGTAGTTGCGGCCGCTGACCGCGGGGCCCAACAACGCGGAGATGTCCGGTTCATGCGCGCCGGCGGCCAGCATCGCCTCGACCGCTCGAGCCACCACGCCGTCTCGCGCTCCGACCCGACCGGCGTGCACAGCGGCGACGACGCCCGCCCGCGCGTCGGCCAGCAGCACCGGCACGCAATCGGCGCTCACGACCGCCAAGGCCAGCCGCGGCGTGCTGGTCACCAAAGCGTCGGTGTCCGCGAGCGGGGTTTTGCGTGGCCGGTCGACCACCGCGACCCGATCACCGTGAACCTGGTTCATCCACACCACCCGGTCAGCCCCGAGGCCGATGGCGGCGGCCAGCCGCGTCCGGTTGGCCGCCACCGCGGCCGGATCGTCGCCGACATGGTCACCAAGGTTGAAGGTGTCGAACGGCGGCGCCGAGACGCCGCCCGCGCGGGTAGTGGTCACACGCCGGATGCGAACGCTCACACATCCAGTATCCGGCTCGCGCAGCGCCGAATCGCCCCGACGGCATGCCGCACTCCCTCCACGCCGCTTCGCGGCCCGTATCGTCGCGCGGCTAGCGCCGCATGAAAGGCGGCACGTCGACGTCGTCGTCCTCACCGCCGATGTCAAACGTTGCGCCGTTGGTCGGCACCGACACGCTGACCGCGTCGGTGGGCTCGAACAAGCTCGAGCTGACCTTGCCGTGCTTACCCGAAGCGATCGTCGTCGAGGCACCGCCGCTGGTCTGGTCGGTGCCGAAGATCGGCTTTCGGCCAGGGCCGCTCGCATCGAACCCCGCCGCGATGACCGTGACGCGCACCTCGTCGCCCAGCGAGTCGTCGATCACGGTGCCGAAAATGATGTTGGCATCCTGGTGGGCTGCATCCTGCACCAGCGACGCTGCCTCGTTGATCTCGAACAACCCCAGATCGCTGCCGCCGGCGATGGACATCAGCACACCCTGCGCGCCCTCCATGGAAGCTTCCAGCAGCGGCGAATTGATCGCGATCTCGGCCGCCTTGAGCGCGCGGCCGTCGCCACGAGCCGAACCGATGCCCATCAACGCCGTGCCCGCACCCGACATGATGCCCTTGACGTCGGCGAAGTCGACGTTGATCAGGCCCGGAGTGGTGATCAGGTCGGTGATGCCCTGCACACCGTTGAGCAGCACCTCGTCGGCGCTGCGGAAGGCGTCCATCAACGACACCGCGGCGTCGCCCATCTGCAACAGCCGGTCGTTGGGGATCACGATGAGGGTGTCGCAGCTTTCTCGCAGCGCCGAGATGCCGTTTTCGGCCTGGTTGCTGCGCCGCTTGCCCTCGAACGAGAACGGTCGGGTGACGACGCCGACCGTCAGCGCGCCCAGCTTGCGGGCGATCGTGGCGACGACGGGCGCCCCACCGGTGCCGGTGCCGCCGCCTTCGCCGGCGGTGACGAACACCATGTCGGCGCCGCGGAGCAGCTCCTCGATCTCGTCCTTGGCGTCGTCGGCGGCTTTGCGTCCGACCTCCGGGTCGGCACCGGCGCCCAGCCCGCGCGTCGAGTCGCGCCCGACGTCGAGCTTGACATCGGCGTCGCTCATCAACAGCGCCTGGGCGTCGGTGTTGATGGCAATGAACTCCACACCTTTGAGTCCCTGCTCGATCATCCGGTTGACGGCGTTGACGCCGCCGCCGCCGATCCCCACGACTTTGATGACGGCCAAATAGTTGTGCGGCGGGGTCATCATGCTGTCTTCCTCCCTGGTGGGACTTCGTCTATTGCGTAACGACCTGGCAAACCTCAACCTCAACTAAAGGGTTAGAGTTATGTCAAGTTGTTTCGCGCAAACAGAACGGTATTGCCGCCGCGCGCGCGATCGACGCAGGCGCGCCGAGGCGCGGCGGGCGAATTTCGAGCGAATTTCTGCGTTACTTGACCGTGGGCAGGTCCGGACTGGACACGTCATAGGTCCGGCCGGGCTGCGTCAACAGCGCCGCCAGCTTCTGCGCCTTCTCCTCGGTGCGCTCGTTGGTCCCCCAGATCACGGTGCGACCATCGCTGAGCGTCAACGTGATCGACGCGACCGACGGCGCGGCAATCCGGCTTACCTGCGCGACGACTTCGGGACGCAGCGCGAGTAGGACCGCGAGTGCGGCCTTGGTCGCCGGGTCGCTCGGCCCGGGATTGTCGACGTCGATGTAGGGCAGCGCAGGCGGCGGCGGGGCGGTCGCGAAGTCGACGCCGTCGCGGTCGTAGAGATGCGGGCCGTCGGAAAAGTCCTTGACCACCACCGGAATCCGCTCGACGACGGTGATCCGCAGCGCCGACGGGTACTGGCGTTGCACCCGGGCACTCGCCACCCGGCGAATGGCCGCCACCCGGTCGGCGACCCCGTCGGTGTTGATCTGTAGCAACGGCGTACCGAGCCGAACCTGTGCGGCGCCCAGCACCTCGTCGCGCGTCACCGCGCCGATCCCGGTGACAATGACGCTGCGCGCCGACATCACCGGTGTGAAGTAGAGGACCAGCCCGAGTGCCACGGTAAGCACGGTCAGTCCTATCGTCGCGAGCGCCAGCTTCAAGCCCCGGATGGCCCCGCGCGGAACAGGTTTGGCCGGGTCCGCGGCGCGCCCGCGGGCCCGGCGTTTGGCTTCCCGGCGGGCCTGCTCGATCGCCGTCGCGCGCTCCTGCGCCGCGCGGCGCTCGGCGCGTTCCCGCCTCGCCCGCCGACGGGGACCTTCCACCACATCGGGCTCTGCGGCCTCGCCAGCCGCAGCGATCGGTTCGGTGACAGCAGTTTCCCCTTTGGGGTCCCCAACGGTGTCGCCACCCGTCTCGCCCGCCACCGCGCCGTCCTGCTCGGTCACCACAACACCCCCGGCCGGCCCGGCGCGCTGCGATTGGCACGCACCCGCAGCGCGGTCACGATCTCCGGCGCGAGCATCGTGACGTCGCCGGCGCCCATGGTGACAACGACATCACCCGGTCCGGCGGCCTCGGCCACCACTGCGGCGACCGAGGAGAAATCGGGCAGATACTGCACTGGCACGCTGACGTGCTCTGCGATACTTGCCCCGCTCACACCGGCCAGGGGTTGTTCGCGTGCCCCGTAGACGTCGAGCACGAAGACTTGGTCGGCGGCGTCCAGCGCGTGACCGAATTCGGCGGCGAAAGCCTTTGTCCGCGAATACAAATGCGGCTGAAATACCACCAGCGACCGGCCAGTGCCGCTCTGCTCCAGCAGCGTGCGGACCGCGTCCAAGGTGGCGCTGATTTCCGTTGGATGGTGGGCGTAGTCATCGAACACTCGCACCGACGCCGCGGTGCCCACCAACTCGAAGCGACGACGCACCCCTTCGAAACCGGCCAGTCCGTCGAGCACACAGTCGGCGGGAGCGCCGATCTCGATCGCAGCCAGCAGAGCACCCAACGCATTGAGCGCCATGTGCCGGCCGGGCACCGACAGCCGCATTACCCACGGATGAATTTCGCCGTCCAGCTTGACCTGCGCGACCGCCCCGGTTCCTTGCTGTTCCCAGGAGAACAGCGTGCCGGCCAATCCCTCGGTCAAGCCGTCGGACGAGCCGTATCGCAGCACGCGGATCCCCAGCGCCGCAGTGCGTTCCGCCAGGGCGGCCGCCCCCGGGTCGTCGGTACAGATCACCAGCGCTCCGCCGGGGGCAATTCGCTCCACAAAGGAGTCGAACACCGCGGTGTAGGCATCGGCACTACCGAAGAAATCCAGATGGTCGGATTCGATGTTGGTGACCACCGCGACATTCGGGGTGTACTCCAGCAGCGAGCCGTCACTCTCGTCGGCCTCGGCGACGAAGCAGTCGCCGCTGCCGTGATGGGCATTGGTACCGGCCTCGCCCAGCTCACCCCCGACCGCAAAGGACGGGTCACGCCCGCAATGCTGCAGGGCCACAATGAGCATCGACGTTGTCGTCGTCTTGCCGTGGGTGCCGGTCACCATCAGCGTGGTGCGCCCGGCCATCAGCTGAGCCAGCACTGCCGGCCGCAACACCACCGGAATGCCGCGCCGCCGGGCCTCGACGAGCTCGGGGTTGGTCTTGGGTATCGCGGCGTGGGTGGTGATGACGGCGGTGGCGCCGCCCGGCAGTAGGTCCAGCGAGGACGCGTCGTGGCCGATCCGGATCACCGCACCGCGGGCGCGTAGCGCGCGCACACCGCGCGACTCCTTGGCGTCTGACCCCGACACCAGTCCGCCACGGTCCAGCAGGATGCGGGCAATACCTGACATGCCCGCTCCCCCGATGCCGACCATGTGGACCCGCTGCAGCGCGGGGGGCAGCGGCGGGACGTTCACCGTCGGCTCCCTCCGACGGCGCGCTCGTCTCGCGCTGCGCGCGCGACCTCCAGCGCGACCGAAGCCACCTGTTGCGCGGCCTCCGGGTGGCCCACCAGCGCGGCGGCCTTCGTCATCGCCACCAGCCGCGGCGCGTCGTTGAGCAGCGTGCCGACTTGCTCGGCCACGAAGGCCGGCGACAGCTCGGCATCCGCGACCAGCAGGCCACCGCCGCCGTTGACCACCGGCAACGCGTTGAGCCGCTGCTCGCCGTTGCCGATCGGCAGCGGCACATAAACTGCGGGCAAGCCGACGGCGGTCACTTCGGCGACCGTCATCGCACCGGACCGGCAGATCGCCAAATCGGCGGCGGCGTACGCCAGGTCCATCCGGCTCAGATAGGGCACCGCCACATACGGCGGGTCGCCGGGTTCCGGGGTGCGCAGGTCGATGGTGTTCTTGGCGCCGTAGGCGTGCAGCACCGCCACACCGGCGGCCGCCAGGTCGCCGGCGCCCGCCGCGACCGCCCGGTTGATCGAGGCGGCTCCCTGCGAGCCGCCGAAGACCAGCAACACCCGCGCGTCCTCGGCGAAGCCGAAATGCGCGCGCGCCGTCGACCGCAGCGCCGCACGGTCCAGCGAGGTGATGGCCGCCCGGACCGGCACGCCGACCACCTCGGCGCGCGGCAGGCCCGGATCAGCGACCGCCGACAGCACCCGCTTAGCGCTGCGGGCGCCGACCCGGTTGGCCAGCCCGGCGCTGGCGTTGGCTTCGTGGATCACCACCGGAACCCGCCGCCCGCGCCGGGCCGCGCCGCGCGCGGCGAGATAGGCAGGTAGCGCCACGTATCCGCCGAAGCCGATGACCACGTCGGCGTCGACTTTGTCCAGCACGGCACGGGTCTGCCGGACGGCGCGGAACACCCGTAGCGGCAGGCGGGCCAGGTCACCGGTGGGCTTGCGCGGCAACGGCACCGGGGTGATCAGCTCAAGCGAGTAGCCGCGTTCGGGCACCAGCTTGGTTTCCAGACCGCGCTCGGTGCCCAGCGCGGTGATACGGACATGCGGATCGAGGGCGACCAAGGCATCGGCGACGGCCATCGCGGGTTCGACGTGGCCGGCGGTGCCGCCGCCCGCGAGCACCACCGACAACGAGGAGTCCCCGGTTGGCTCTCTGACCGAGTCGTTCACCCGTAGCGCTGACCTTCCAGTGCTCGACGGCCGGCGTGTGCATGACGCTGGCCGGTGTACCGCTGTGCGCCTCCATGATGCCCTGCGCGGGCACTCCGCCGATCCACCGCGGGTGGTCTTTTCGGCCGCGCGGCACCAGCGGCCGACGCCTTGCGCTGCGGCTTGGCCGGCTGCGGCCGGCTGCGCAGCCTGTCGCGCAAGGCCTCGACCCGGGTCGGCGAATAGGGCTCGGGCAGCGGCAACCGCAGCAGCCGGTTCATCCGGTCGTCGCGCCCGGCTCGTAGTGCGGCGACGGCCTCGGGTTCGTGGCGAGCCGCATTTGCCATCATGCCGATCATCAAAAGCGTTGTGGCCGAAGATGTTCCCCCCGCAGAGATCAGTGGCAGCTGGATACCGGTGACCGGCAGCAGGCCGATCACGTAGCCGACATTGATGAATGACTGGCCGATCACCCACATCGTGGTGGTCGCGGTCAGCAGCCGCAGGAACGGGTCGGCGGACCGCCGCGCAATGCGCATGCCGGTGTAGGCGAACAGCCCGAACAGCGCCAGCAGGCCGAGGGCACCGACCAGGCCGAGTTCCTCGCCGATGATCGCGAAGATGAAGTCGTTGTGGGCGTTGGGCAAATAGTTCCACTTGGCGGTGCCCTGCCCCAGACCGTCGCCGAAGATACCGCCGTTGGCCAGCGCGAACTTCGCCTGCCTGGCCTGATATCCGGAGTCCTGCGGGTCCTGGCCGGGGTTGAGCCAGGACCGCACCCGGTCGGACCGATAACCCGCGGACACCGCCAGGATGGCCGCCGCGACGATCGCGGCGAACAGCGAACTCAGGAACACCCGCAGCGGCAGCCCGGCGTACCAGAACAGTGCCAGCAGGATGATGCCCAGCGACACCGTCTGCCCCAGGTCGGGTTGCGCGACGATGAGCGCCAGCGCAATCACCGCCGCCGGCACCAGCGGGACCAGCATTTCCCGCAGCGAGGCCCGCTCCAAGCGTCGCGCGGCCAGCAGGTGGGCGCCCCAGATCGCCAAGGCGATCTTGGTCAGCTCGGAGGGCTGCATCGAGAAGCCCGCGATCACGAACCACCCACGGGAGCCGTTGGCCTCTTTGCCGATTCCCGGGATCAGCACCAACACCAGCATCACGATGGTCAGCGCGAAACCGGAGAACGCCATCCGCCGCATGAACCGCACCGGCAATCGCAGCGCCAGATAGCACGCGACCAGCCCGATGATGGTCCACAGCACCTGGCGGCCGAAGATGACCCACGCCGACCCGTCGTCGTCATAGGACCGCACCCCGGACGCGGAGAGCACCATGATCAGCCCCAGCGTGGTCAGCAGCGCCGCCACGGCGATGATCAGGTGAAACGACGTCATGGGCCGGCCCAGCCAGGCGCCGAACCGGGTACGCGGCCCGGGCGCAGCGGCGGCGGCCGGTTTGGCGGTGACGGCCGGGCCCTCGTCGGGCTCCGCGGCGGTCGCCTCCCCCGACGTGTCAGGCGCGCTCGCGGTGCTCCCCGCCGGCTGCCCGTCCTTGGCTCCCCGGCGCAGCAACCGGGTCAACCTGTTGTCCACGTACAGCTACCGGGACCTAGAAGACACGGCATGCACGGCGGCCGCGAACGCATCGCCGCGGTCGGCGTAGCCGGTGAACTGGTCAAATGAGGCCCCGGCCGGCGCGAGCAGCACCGTGTCGCCGGGCCGGGCCAGCTCTCGGGCGGCGGCGACGGCAGCGTTCATCACGCGAATGCCGAGAGCCTCGTCCGACGAAGAAATCACTTCTGCCACATAAGTAACAGAAGACTCAGCAGTCGCATGCATACCAGCATCCTCGCCTGTCACAACCTGTACGACGGGGACATCCGGCGCGTGTCGCGATAACGCCTCGGCAACCTCTGCCCGGTCGCGGCCGATCAGCACCGCTCCGACCAGCCGCGGAGCGATCCTGGCCACCGTCTCCTGCACCGATGCGCCCTTGAGCAGACCCCCGGCGATCCACACCACCCGCGGATATGCCAGCACGGATGCCTCGGCCGCGTGCGGATTGGTGGCCTTGGAATCATCGACGTAGCTGATCTCGTCGACGACGGCGACCACCTCGGCGCGGTGCCGGCCCACCCGAAACGTGGCCAGCGCATCCGCCACCGCCTCCGCGGGCACTCCGACGCTACGGGCCATGGCGGCGGCCGCCAATGCGTCGAGCACGCCTACCGGCCCGGGTACCGGGATCGACGACACCGCAGCCAGCGTCACGTCGTCGGAAAAAGCCCGATCGACGAGCATGCCTTCGCGCACCCCGAGTTCGCCGACGGCGGGTTCCCCCAGCCGAAAGCCGATGCGTACCGGGGCGTGGGTAACCGACAGCAGTGCCGCGGCGCGCGGGTCGTCGAGCCCGACCACTGCCACCCGGCCGTTGAGTACCCGCGCCTTGTCGGCGGTGTAGTCGGCGAGACTGCCATGCCAGTCCAGATGGTCTTCGGCGATGTTGAGCACCGCACCGGCCTCGGGTCGCACCGACGGCGCCCAGTGCAGCTGGAAGCTGGACAGCTCGACGGCCAGCAGGTCTGCGGGCTCGCGCAGCACATCCAGAACCGGGCTGCCGATGTTGCCGCACAGCATGCTGCGCAGGTCGGCGGCCACGAGCATGGCCTGCAGCATCGACGTGGTGGTCGTCTTGCCGTTGGTGCCGGTGACCGCGAGCCAGCGGCGCGGCGGCCCGTAGTGACCGGCGGCGTCGAGCCGCCAGGCCAGCTCGACGTCGCCCCAGACCGGGACACCGGCTGACTCGGCGGCGGCCGGCACCGGCGCGGTCGGGGGGAAGCCGGGACTGGTCACGACCAGGGCGTAGTCGCTGATGTGCTGTGCAGCAGTCGACGAATCGACCGTCGCCGTCCCGGCGTCGGCGAACTGTTGCCGGATCGCCGGGTCGTCGTCGCACAGCGTTGCCGTCACACCCAGCGGTGCCAGCGCCGCCAGCACCGAGCGACCGGTCACACCGCCGCCCGCGACCAGCACCGGCGTGCCGGGCTTCAGGTCGGATATCGAACCGCGCGCGGCGTCGCGGCTCATCGGCGCCGCTCCTCAGCATCGCTTCGCTCTGCATCGTCGCCGGCGCGGCTCATATCAGCGGCCGCCGGTGGCGGCCAGCCACTCGCTGTAGAACAGCGCCACCCCCAGCCCGCAGCTGATCGCGGTGAGCAGCCAGAACCGGACGATCACCGTGGTTTCGGCCCAGCCGACGAGCTCGAAGTGGTGGTGGAAGGGCGCCATCCGAAAAACTCGCCGACCGGTGGTGCGGAAGGCCAGGATCTGCACGACCACTGAGGCGATCTCGGCGACGAACAGCGAGCCGAGCACCACCGCGAGGATCTCGGTGCGGCTGGTCACCGAGATGCCGGCGATGATGCCGCCGAGTGCCAGCGATCCGGTGTCTCCCATGAAAATCTTGGCCGGCGCGGCGTTCCACCAGAGAAACCCGATGCAGGCGCCCGCCGTCGCGGCCGCGATGATCGCCAGATCCAGCGGATCGCGCACGTTGTAGCACCCTGGACCCGGCGTGACGGCGCAGGCGTTGCGGTACTGCCAGAAGGTGATCAGCACGTAGGCCGCGGTGACCATCGCCATGCTGCCGGCGGCCAGCCCGTCCAGGCCGTCGGTGAAGTTGACCGCGTTGGACCAGGCGCTGATGACAACCACGCAGAACAGCACGAAAAGCGCGGGAGCCAGTGTGACGGTGGCGATTTCGCGGACATAGGACAGGTCGGAGGTGCCCGGCGTCAGGCCGGCGTCGTTGCGGAATTGCAAGACCAGCACGCCGACGAGCACCGCGGCGGTGATCTGCCCGACGGTCTTGGCCGTCTTGTTCAGTCCCAGGTTGCGCGAGCGCCGGATCTTGATCAGGTCGTCTACGAAACCGACCGCGCCCAACGTGGTGGCCAAAAACAGCACCAGCAGGCCCGATGCCGACGGCCCCTCGCCGTTGAAGGCCAGACCGGCCAGGTGCGTGCCCAAGTAGCCCGCCCAGATGCCGGCCAGAATCGCCACCCCACCCATCGACGGCGTCCCGCGCTTCGTCTTGTGACTTGGCGGCCCGTCCTCGCGGATCTCGTGACCGAAGCCCTGCCTGCTGAACAGCCGGATCAGCATCGGGGTCAACAGGATCGACACCGTCACCGCGATGGCGACGGCGATGAGGATGTCGATCATCGGGTATCGCCCTGGGCGATCAGCGAGTCGGCCAGTGCCCCAAGTCCGGCGGCGTTGGAAGCCTTGACCAGCACCACATCCCCGGACCGCAGTTCGGCCCGCAGCAGGGCCAGGGCGGCGTCAGCGTCAGCGACGATCGCAGCCTCTCTTTCACCTTCTGAACCCCGTGCCCCCTCCATGACCGCGCCGTGGTGCATGGCGCTCATAGACCTCCCCATTCCCACGACAACGAGTCGAGACACATCTAATCGCACCGCGAGCCGACCGATGCGGTCATGTTCGGATATCGCGTCGTCACCGAGCTCGGCCATCTCGCCCAACACCGCCCAGCTGCGGCGCGGGCCAGGCTCGCCTCCGCTGCGGGCGATCCAGGCAAGCGCCTGCAACCCGGCCTGCATGGAGTCGGGGTTGGCGTTGTAGGCGTCGTCGATGACGGTGACGCCGTCGGCGCGGGTGCTGACCCGCATCCGGTGCTGCGACACGGGGCCGGCGCCGGCCAACGCCGTCGCGACCTGCTCGGTGGTGGCGCCGCATTCCAGCGCTACCGCGGCCGCGCACAGCGCATTGCCGACCTGATGGTCGCCGTGCACGGCGAGCCGGACGTCGACGTCGCTGTTGGCCGAGTGCAAGGTGAACTGCGGCCTGGCCAGCTCGTCGAGTGTGACCGGACCGGCCCATACGTCGGCGGGCCCCGCATCGGTCTGGCTATGCCGGCTCACCCGCACCACCCGGGCCGCGGCCACCTCGGCCATCGGCGATACCGCAGGGTCGTCGACGTTGAGGACGACCACTCCGGATCGCGGAACAGCTTGTGGGAGTTCGGATTTGGTCTGCACGATGGCCTCGCGTGAGCCGAACTCACCCAAATGCGCGGTCCCGACGTTGAGCACCACCCCGATGGCCGGCGGCGCGATCGCCGCCAGCTCGGCGATGTTGCCCGGATGGCGCGCCGAGAGCTCCAAGATCAAATAGTCGGTACTGGCGGTCGCGCGCAGGACGGTCCACGGGTGGCCCAGCTCGTTGTTGAACGACCCCGGCGGCGCCACCACCTCGCCGAGCGGTTCGAGCACCGCGGCCAGCAGGTCTTTCGTCGACGTCTTGCCCGACGAGCCGGTAATCCCGACGATCGTCAACCCGCCGGCTACCAGCTCCGCGGCCACCGCCGCCGCGAGTTTGGCCAGCGCGGCCAGCACCGCCGCGCCCGACCCGTCGGCGTCGTGCTCGAGAACACCGGCCAGTCCGCCGCTGCGAGGTGCTGCGGGCGGGGCGGGGCGAACCAGGATCGCCGGCACCCCGACCGGCCGGGCGGCCAACACCGCGACCGCGCCGGCGGCCACCGCCGAAGCCGCGTGGTCGTGCCCGTCGGCGCGCGCCCCAGGCAGTGCCAAGAACAGCCCGCCGGGTGTGACTTTGCGGGAGTCGAACTCGACGGTCCCGGTGACGTGCAGGTCCGCGGCGGCCTGCGGCGTGATGTCGGCCAGCTCGCCGCCGACGATCTCGGCGATCTGCGCGACGGTGAGGCTAATCATTGCCGCCGCTCCTCCCCATCGCTTCGCTCTGCATCGTCGCCGGCGGTCATGGGCGACGCGCCTCCAGGGCGGCGGCGAGCTCGACCCGGTCGTCGAACGGGTAGGTCTGCCCGCCGCGAGTCTGACCGGTTTCATGGCCTTTGCCGGTGATCAGCACCACGTCGCCGGGAGCCGCCCACGCGACGGCGTGGTCGATCGCCGTGCGCCGGTCGCCGATCTCGACCACCTGTGCGCCTGCGCCGGCTTCGGCTGCGCCGGCGAGGATTTCGCGGCGGATTGTCGCTGGATCCTCACTGCGGGGGTTGTCGTCGGTCACGATCACCAAGTCGGCCAGCTCGGCGGCGATCCGGCCCATCGGCGCACGTTTCCCCGGGTCGCGGTCACCACCGGCCCCGAACACCACGGCCAACCGGCCGTCCGGGCGGCGCAGAGACTGCAGCACCGCGCCCAACGCGCCCGGCTTGTGCGCGTAGTCGACCAACGCGAGAAAGTCCTGGCCGCGGTCGATCTGCTCGAGTCGGCCGGGAACACGGGTATGCCGCAACCCGCTTGACGCCTGCTCCGGTGAGACCCCGAGCGCGTCGATAACAGCCAGTGCGACAAGACAATTGGCGATGTTGTAGTCGCCCGGCAGCGGGACGCCGACCCGGTGGTGCACGCCGGCCGGGTCGACCGCGGTGAACTCCTGCTCGCCGGCGTCGGCGGTCGCGTCTTCGGCGCGCCAGTCCGCGAGCCGGCCCTGCGCGCTGACGGTGATCGCGGCGTCGGCGCGGTCGGCCATCAGACGGCCGGCGTCGTCATCGACGCACACCACCGTGCGCGCGGCACGCAGCGGCGACGAGGGGTCGAACAACCGTGCCTTGGCCTCGAAGTAGTCCTCCATGGTCGGGTGGAAGTCGAGGTGATCGCGAGACAGGTTGGTGAAACCGCCAACGGCGAAGTGCACGCCGTCGACGCGGCCGAGCGTCAGCGCGTGACTGGACACCTCCATCACCACGGTGTCGACCCCGCGCTCGGCCATTGCCGCCAGCTGGGCCTGCAGCGCGGGCGCTTCGGGGGTGGTCAGCGCACTGGGCACGTCGACACCGTCGATCCGCAGGCCGATCGTGCCGATCAGCCCCACCGTCCGCCCGGCCGCCCGCAGACCGGCCTCGATCAGATACGTGGTGGTCGTCTTGCCCGACGTCCCGGTGACGCCGACGACAGCGAGGCGCTCGGAGGGATCGTCGTAAACCGTGGCGGCGAGTTCGCCCAGCACACTGCGGGGTTGGGGATGAACCAGCACCGGCACCGCGGAGGACCCCTGATCGGCGATCTGGGCGACGCCGGCGGCGTCGGTGAACACCGCGACGGCCCCGCGTTCGATCGCGTCGCCCAGATAGCGCGCGCCGTGGGTCGTCGCGCCGGAAAGTGCGGCGAACAGGTCACCCGATTGGACGTCCTGGGCCCGCAAGGTGACACCGGTTATTCGCAGATCGGGGACCGCGCTCCCCTCGGCCGGTAGCGCGCCGACTTGAGCGGCGAGCGTCGATAGCGGCACACCCAAGCCGACGCTGGGCCGCAGCGCAGTGGGCACCGATATCACCTTCCTCTACCGCCGATTCTCCAGGCCGTTTCACCGTCTTGATCGGCCATGACCCTACCCATCCGGAGAAATCCGACGTGAAGGTTCTCAGCTTTGCCGGCGCCCAGACTGCGTTGACGGTCTCCGCGCGCCTGTTACCCCGTCGCCGCGGACCGCACGCAGCCGCTCAACGCTGTCGCGCTCCATCGCCACAAAGTCGATCCCGTCGTTGTTCAGGTCCAACGCAAGACCGCCGACCCGGGTTAGCAGCGTGCGCGACGTCTCCAGCCAGTTCGCTGTCCTGGCGTGCAGCGCCGCCGCAGAGGCGCCGACCCAACCCACCTGGGCGGCCGCTATCCGATTGTCCGACGACAGGTGAGCGCCGGCCAAATCCTCACCCTGTTCAGACACCTGCGCCACCGAACGCGCCAACGCCTCGAGGTCGACCCGAAACATTCCCTGAGCAGCCACCGTCATCACCCCGCCAAAAGCTGACCAGTCACCGATAGCAGCAGCGGCCGGCCGGCCGCAAGTCACCACCGGCCTACATTGCTTGCAATGTCAGCGGCGGCCCGGGATCGGGTGACAGCGGGACGTTTTCGCGTTGCAGCAGCCAGCCGGCGATGTTATGGAACAACGGGGCTGCCGACGATCCGGGTGAGCCGTCGGCGGCGTGCTGCGGGTTGTCCATCATGATGCCGATGACATAGCGCGGATCGTCGGAGGTGGCCATACCGGCGAATGTGATCCAGTAAACGTTGTCGAAGTAGCAGCCGCACGCCGGGTTGATCTGCTGCGCTGTACCGGTTTTGCCGGAAATCTGGTAGCCCTCGACCGCGGCCGCCGGCCCGGTGCCCTGCTGGATGCCCCTCGGATCATGCTGCACGACCGCGCGCAGCATGTTGCGCACCGTCCGCGCGGTTTCGGGTGATACCACCCGAATCCCTTCTGGGCGCGGCTCTTCGGTGCGACTGCCATCTGCTGCGATAGTGGCCTTGATGATCCGCGGCGGCATCCGCAGCCCGTCATTCGCGATCGCCTGATACATGCCAGCCATCTGCAGCAAGGTCATCGAAAGGCCTTGGCCAATAGGCAGGTTGGAAAATGTGCTGCCCGACCACTGGTCGAGCGGTGGCACCAGGCCGGCGCTCTCACCGGGCAGGCCGACGTTGGAGCGCTGACCCAGCCCGAACTTGCGGAGCATGTCGTAGTAGCGGTCCGGGCCAACCCGCTGGGCCAGCATCAGGGTGCCCACGTTGGACGACTTCCCGAACACCCCGGTGGTGGTGTAGGGCGTCACGCCGTGATTCCAGGCGTCGTGCACCGTGACCCCGCCCATGTTGATCGAGCCCGGCACTTGCAGCACCTCGTCGGGATTGGACAGGCCGTACTCGATCACCGAGGAGGCGGTGACGACCTTGTTCACCGACCCTGGCTCGAACGGGGAGGTGACCGCCGGGTTGCCCATCTGCTTGTTGCCCTGACGCCCGATGTCCTGGGACGGGTCGAATGTGTTGTCGTTTGTCATGGCAAGCACTTCGCCGGTCTTGGCATCCAGCACCACCGCCGAGACATTGCGTGCCCCGGATAGGTTCTTGGCCTGCTGGACCTGCTGCTGGACATAGAACTGAATGTCGTCGTCGAGGGTGAGTTGGACGGTCGAGCCGTTGGCCGCCTTGTGCTGATTGCGGTAGCTGCCGGGGATCACCACGCCGTCGGAGCCGCGGTCGTAGGTGATGGAGCCGTCGGTGCCGGCGAGCTCGGCATCCATCGAATCCTCCAACCCGAGCAGACCGTGGCCGTCCCAGTCGATTCCGCCGACGATGTTGGCCGCCAGCGACCCGCCTGGGTACTGGCGCAGGTCTTGGCGTTCGGTGCCGACCTCCGGGTATTTCGTGGTGATGGCGGTGGCGATCGCGGGGTCGACGGCGCGAGCCAGGTAGACGAAAGTCTCGTCACTGCGCAGCTTCTTCAGCAAGGTGGCCTTATCCGGCTTGTTGTTCAGCCGCAGCGCCACCTCCTTGGCGATATCCGTCAATCGCTGTTGCGGGTCTGGGGCGTTCGCGTTCTTCTGTTTGGCCTCTGCCAGCTGCTTGTGGATCCTGCGCGGCTGGAAGGTCAGAGCGCGGGCCTCCATGGTGAACGCGAGTTGATCGTTGTTGCGGTCGATGATGCTGCCACGCAATGCTTTTTGGACATCGGTGACCTTGAGCTGTCCGGCAGCCTCAGCGCGCAGCCCGGATGCGCGCGGCACCTGCAGATAGAACAGCTGGACGGCGGCCACCAGCAGCGCCAGGAAGATGACCGCGTTGCCTGCTCTGTGCCGAAAGACGAAGGACGCGCCGCGGGTTCCGAACTCCACCGCCTGGCGGGTACGACGGTCGCGGGCGGAGTGGACGGCCGGGCTCGCGGATTTCTTGGACTTCTTGCCTGACTTTGCGCTGTCGAGATCCGTTGCGCGCGTGCTCTTCCGGGTATGCCCTCGACGTTGCACCGGCCGCGATGCTCGGCTGCCCGACCGGTCTCCGCGGCTCACCGTGGCGCGCCGGGCGTCGTGACGGTCAAGGGGCCGAACTGCTCGCCGATGAGCGGCGCTGCGGGTGGCGTGGCGAGGTGGGGTACGCCCGCGGGAGGCGCGGGCGCGGTGACCGGCGGGGGCACAACCGGAGCCGCCGGGGCCGCGGGTACGCCCAGCGGCGCGGGCCCAGGGGCCAAGGGCACGTTGGGCACGGGCACGACGGCAGCCGGAGGCAGCACGGGCGGCAATCCCGACGCGGGCGGCGCGCCCGGCACGGCCTGCGGCACGGGTCCCGGTCCGGCGGCCGGCAGTTGAGGCATGCCAGGAGGTGACGGGAAGTGCTCGGGGCCCAGCGTGGTGGCGCCGTCGGGGGTGCGGACCATCATGTCGGGCCCGGGTGCCAGCGGGACGGCCGGAGCGCCGTTGCCCGGCAACACCCGCATCGGCACCTCGACCGAATTCCCCGGTGCGCCCGGGGGCGGCGCCGGCTTTTCGTCGGGCAGCTTGGTGTTGAGCGGCGGCGGCGGAACGCCTTGAGCGGGCTTCGGGGTGCCCACTACCACCCAGTTGCCGGTCGGATCCTGAATCAAGTGCGCGGTGTCCCTGGTCGGGATCATCCCCAGGCCGCGGGCCGCCTCGGCTAACGCGGGCGCGGACTGCGCCTCCAGCACGTCGCGCTCGAGGGCTTCCTTCTGTTCGTGCAGCAGCCGGGTCTGCTGCCGGGCGGTGCTCAGCTGGTAGGAACGCTCGGCAGAGTCGGTGGACAGCCACAACGTGAGGCCCAAGCCGGCGCCGAGGGAACCGATCACCAGCACCACGAACGGCACTTTGGCCGCCAATGTGCGCGGCCGCAGGTCTATAGAGGCCAATCGGTTGAGCAGACGGTCCCGCAATGGCGGACGAACAACCTTGGGCGCCTTGGCTTTCCGGGCCTTGGCGCGCGCCTTGGCTTGGCTGGCGTTCTTCGGCCGGGCCGGCCGCTCGACCGGCCGGGAGATCGGGGTGGTCTGCGGCCCGGATCGCGGGATCCGCGGCTCGCGGGCCGGCGCTGACGCTTTCCCGGCGCGCGGGCGGCGACGCGCGGGCGCCGGGTCGGCCGGTCGCCGGCCGGTGCTTCGGGAGGTGTTGCTCTGCCCGCGTCGACGATCGCCGCCGCGAGGCGCTGGCGTTTCACGCTTGGCTTTCATCAGCCTCCCCTCCTCGTTGTCGCATGCCCGGGTTGCATGCGTTGCACAGCGCGCAGTCGCACCGCGGCACTCCGCGGGTTCTGCTGGACCTCGGCGTCGCCGGCGCGTTCGGCGCCGCGCGTCAACGAGGTGAATTGTGGTCCGTGTCCGGGGAGTTCGACCGGCAGATCCTGCGGCGTGCTGGAGGCGGTGGCCTCGGCGAACACCCGTTTGACGATGCGGTCCTCCAGCGACTGATACGCCAGCACCACGATGCGTCCGTCGACGGCCAAAGTGTCGAGCGCGACGGGCAGGGCGTCGCGCAACACGTCCAGCTCGTCGTTGACCGCGATGCGCAGCGCCTGGAACGTCCGCTTGGCCGGGTGTCCGCCAGTACGCCGGGCCGGTGCCGGAACTGCTTGGTAGACAAGCTCTACCAGCTCACCGGTCGAAGTGAGGGGCGTGCGCGCGCGGCGGCGGATGATGTGCGCGGCGATGCGGCGGGCGAAGCGTTCCTCGCCGTACCGGCGCAGGATGTCGGTCAGCGCGGCCTCGTCGTAGCTGTTGACGATTTCGGCAGCGGTCAGCGCTGACGTGGGGTCCATCCGCATGTCCAACGGCGCGTCCTTGGCGTAGGAGAAGCCGCGCTCGCTGCGGTCGAGCTGCATAGACGAGACGCCGAGATCGAACAGCATGCCGTCCACGGATTCCGTTGCAGCATAACCCGATTCGGCTAAAGCAGCGTCGATCCCGTCATAGCGGCTTTGGACCAACGTCAGCCGGTCGGCGAAACGCGCCAGCCGGTCGCGGGCAATGTCGAGTGCGGTCGGGTCCCGATCGATGCCGATCAGACGCAGCCCGGGCAGCTCGGTCAGAAACCGTTCGGCGTGCCCGCCGGCACCGAGGGTCGCATCGACGAGCACCGCCCCTGTTCCGTCTGGACGGTGACGCGTCAGCGCGGGGCGCAGCAGTGCGACGCAGCGTTCGAGCAGCACGGGCACATGACCGAAACCACCAGTGGCGTCAGGCACGACAACACCTTCCAGGCGGGCGAGGGGGAAGGCCCCTGCATCGAGGTCCCTGTCCGACAGCACGAACCTGGCGTTGGGGAAGTACGTCAGGGTCGGTTCGGGCAGAGGCCACGGTGCACGGGCACGCGCCTCAGATAATGTCGCCGAGTGCTTCATCGCTGGCTGCGGAGAAGTTCTCTTCGTGGGTCTGTTGGTATTCCTGCCAGGCCTGCGCATCCCAAATCTCGAGGAAGTCAACCGATCCGATGACCACGCAGTCCTTCGAAAGGTTGGCGTAGCGGCGGTGGTCGGCCGACAGCGTGATTCGGCCTTGCGCGTCGGGATGCTGTTCGTCGGTGGCGGCGGCCAGGTTGCGCAGGAACGCTCTCGCCTCCGGGTTGCTTCTGGATGCATTGCTGGCCCGGCGGGCAAGTTCCTCGAATTCCGCACGGGGATAGACAGCCAGGCTGTGGTCTTGGCTCTTGGTGACCATTAGCCCTCCTGCCAGCGCGTCGCGGAACTTGGCGGGCAACGTTAGCCGCCCTTTGTCGTCGAGCTTGGGCGTGTAGGTGCCGAGAAACATCTGGCCACCTCCACGCCTTTCGACTTCCGCCACCATACCCCACAATCCCCCACTGCGTCCCATTTAACGGCAAGAAGATCACCAGATGGTGTCGTTTCAGCAGGTTTTCGGCCACTCAACGCCTCGGCCATGCCGGCGTGGCGCCCTAAAACCACCAGCTCAAAGCTGCTTGATCTGCGGTTATCGGCAAAGTGGGGCGCAGTGGGTCAACGTGAGGCGCGGCGCCGCTTCACCCTTGTCCACCGTGGTGTGCTGCGGCTCGACCCGCGCAAACAAAAAGGGCAGCCAGTGGCTGCCCTTCCGTCCTTGGTGACGCTATTCCTCGAAGCGGCGGCGGAACCGGTCTTCCATCCGGCTGGTGAAGGAACCGCCGGAACCCTTGCCACGGCGCTGACGTGCGCCCGCTGAGGGCCCGGGGCGCTCCCCCCGGCGGGACAGCCGCGGGCCGGTGATGGCAAACACCACGCCAGCGAACATCACGACGAAGCCGACGACCGAAAGAATCGGAAACGTTCCGATCATGGTGGCCTTAAATGCCACGCCAGAGACCAACATTCCGAGGCCCAGCACGAACAGCGCCGCGCCCTGCAGCCGGCGCCGTGCGGTCGGCGCGCGCAACCCTCCGCCACGAACACTGGAGGCGAATTTGGGGTCTTCGGCATAGAGAGCGCTCTCGATCTGGTCGAGCATCCGCTGCTCATGATCGGAGAGTGGCATTCGTCCCTCCTTGCCGAAATCCTGTACTTAATACCGATAGCACGTGGATGCCCGCTGTGTGGGCAACTAATCAGTAATGATACGAGGTCAATCAACGTCATACCACTGCTTCGGTTCCAGATTGTAACCGCCGTCGCATGGCGATCCGCGAGCCGCCGCCGCGTCGGATAATGGGACGGGAGCACGGCACTGGACGATCGACGAGGAGATCCGCAGAGTTGGCGACATTCCTCATCAACCTGCCGCCGCACGACATGCAACGGCGTCTGGGAGACGCCCTGGGCGTTTACGTCGATGCAATGCGTTATCCCCGGGGCACCGAGAATCAACGCGCCGCCATGTGGCTCGAGCACACCCGGCGGCGCGGCTGGCAGGCCGTGGCCGCCGTGGAGGTCGACAACCCGGCCGGAGCCACGCCGTCGTCCGCCGAGCTGAGCGAGGCACCCCTGCTCGGCGTGGCGTACGGCTATTGCGGCGCACCCGATCAGTGGTGGCAGCAGCAAGTCGTGCTCGGCCTGCAACGCGTCGGGTTACCCGGCCCGGAGATCGCGAGGCTTATGGCCAGCTACTTCGAGCTGACCGAATTGCACATTCACCCCCGGGCGCAGGGCCGAGGCCTCGGAGAAGCGTTGGCGCGGCGGCTGCTCGCCGACCGCAGCGAAACCAACGTGCTGCTGTCGACCCCGGAAATCAACGGCGAAGCCAATCGCGCCTGGCGGTTGTACCGTCGGCTCGGGTTTCTCGACATCATTCGCGGCTACCACTTCACCGGCGACCCACGAGCGTTCGCGATCCTGGGCCGCAAGCTCCCGCTGTAGCCGCACACGGCGCCGCCGGGGTCTGGCACGATGACCTGGTGCGTACCAGCAGCATCCAGCTCTTCGCCCGAGCGTTCACCGTGCGTCGTCGCCGCCTGGCGGCGTGGGCGATGCTGTTGCTGGTGATACCGGTGCTCGCTGGATGCGTCCGGATCCACGCGTCGATCACCATCTCCCCTGACGACCTGGTATCCGGGGAGATCACCGCGGCGGCCAAGCCGCGCAACGACAAAGACGCTGGACCACAGCTGGATCCCAATCTGCCGTTCAGCCAGAAGGTGGCGATCTCCAAGTACGACCGCGACGGCTATGTGGGGTCACAGGCGGTGTTCGCCGACTTGACCTTCGCCGAACTGCCGGAGTTGGCGAATATGAACTCCGACGCTCAGGGCGTGAACCTATCCCTGCGCCGAGCCGGCGACCTGGTGATCCTGGAGGGACGGGCGGACTTGACGTCGCTGACCGACGCCGACGCGGACGTCGAGCTATCCGTCGCGTTCCCCGGCGCGGTGACGTCAACCAACGGCGAACGGCTGGACCCCGAGACTGTGCAGTGGAAGCTCAAGCCGGGCATCGTGAGCACGATGAACGCCCAGGCTCGCTACACCGATCCGAGCACCCGCTCGTTCCGCGGCGCGGCTCTCTGGCTAGGCCTCTCGTCGGTCGTTGTCGCCGCCGTGGTGGCGCTGCTGGCCTGGTACAGCCGGGACCGCTCACCCCGGGTCGCCGAGCCCAGCGGCCCGCCGTCCGACTGAGCCGAGGATCGAAAGTGGCTCTCAGCTCGACGGCGACCAGTAGCCGAGCAGTTCGGCGAACGTCTCGAACGCCGGCGCCGAATTACCGTAGGTGGCCTCGAGATGGATGCTCAGCGGATAACCCAGGTCGACGACCCCGTCGATGACCCGCTTGTACAGATCGACCATCAGCTTGCGCTTTTGGGCAGGTTCGCCTGCGGCCAACGTTTTGACGAACGCCTGCTCGTCGGCCACCGCGGCGTTGCCCGGATCCTGGATGAGCCAGTTGACGAAACCGACCCGGTCCTCCAACTTCGGTACGAAGCCGAACGACATCAGAATCTCCGGCCGATGGTCCGTCCGCTTGGCGAACTCTGTCAGGAAGCCCACAATCGCGTCGGAGTACAACAGCTGGGTCTGAGCGAATGTCGCGCCCTGATCGCACTTGAAATTGAACCGGCTCTGTTCACCCTCCCGGGTGGGAATCAGGATCACGCCCCGGTTGTCCACCAGTTCGCGATAGATCGACAGGGCGTCGGTCGGCGCGACACCTGAGCCCTCGCCGTCGGCCATCGTGCGGGGCACGCCGACGAACACGATCCCATCGATTCCGGCGCCGACCAGTTCACCGAGACGCTGGCGCAACGCCTGCTCGTCCATGAAAGCGGTGACCTGGCTGCATAATCCGCGTATCCCGGGCAACTCCGGCCTGATGATCGACCAGAAATCCAGCACGTCGAGCTTCGGCTTCATCTCGATCGGCCGGTCGTCCTCCTCCTCGATCAGGCCCGGCATCATCAGGTGCCCGATCCGCCCGTCGAGTCCGAAATCCGCCGACAGCTGCACCACTTTGCGGGCGTCTTCGACGGCCTGCTCCGTGCCTCGTTCCACGTTCGTCGGTACCAACTCGAGCGCGACGGTGTTCAAGGTCAACGGGCTACTCCTCAGGAGAAATCAACGCTGGCCGACGGGCGGGCGCAGAACACCCGACAGCATAGGTGCGAAATAGTGAGGCTGTCGAAGCAACTGCCCGGAGTTCGGGGCCGCCGAGGGCCCGAGGAGGCCCGAGTCAGGCAAAACCCGCTGGACAGCCCAGCGCCGAATAGAATTGGCGAGCCACGATTCAAGCCGACCAGGAAGGGGTGTCGCGCTGAGCGTAGAAGCAGCGGCAACCGTCGAGTTGGCTGACGCCGTCACCGACCAGTTGCGCAGATACCTGCAGGGCCGCCGCGGTGAGGCCGCCTACATCGGCAGCGACTATGACCGCCTGACGGCCGGCCTGGAAGAGTTCGTGCTCAGCGGCGGAAAGCGCCTGCGCCCGGCCTTCGCCTACTGGGGCTGGCGCGCCGTGTCGACCAACCCCCACGATCAAGCCGACGCCGAGGTGCTGCTGTTGTTCTCCGCGCTCGAACTGCTGCATGCCTCGGCGCTGGTGCACGACGACGTGATCGACGATTCAGCGACCCGCCGGGGTCGGCCGACCACGCACGTGCAGTTCGCTGCGCTGCACCGCGACCGGCAGTGGCGAGGGCCGGCCGACCAATTCGGCATGTCGGCGGCCATTCTGCTCGGCGATCTGGCGCTGGCGTGGGCCGACGATATTGTCTCGGGCATCGATCTGCCGCCCGATGCGCGCAGCCGCGTGCGCCGAGTCTGGGTCGACATCCGCACCGAGCTGCTCGGCGGCCAATACCTCGACATCGTGGCCGAAGCCAGCGGCGCGGAGTCGATCGCCTCGGCGATGAACGTGAACACCTACAAGACCGCCTCCTACACGGTGTCGCGTCCGCTGCAATTAGGGGTGGCCGCCGCCGCCGATAGACCCGACGTGCACGCCCTTTTCCACGACCTCGGCACCGACCTGGGCATCGCATTCCAGCTGCGTGACGACGTGTTGGGGGTGTTCGGGGATCCGGCGGTCACCGGCAAGCCCTCCGGCGACGACCTTCGGTCCGGCAAACGCACGGTGCTGTTGGCAACGGCGGTGGAATTGGCCGACAAGTCAGATGCGGCCGCCGCCAAGCTGTTACGCGCCTCGATCGGGACCGATTTGAGCGACACCCAGGTGGGCGAACTGTGCGGGGTCATCGCGCGGGTCGGCGCGCTGGCCGCGGTCGAGGAACAGATCGACACGCTGACCCGGCGGGCGCTGGCCACACTGGCCGATGCACCTATCCACGCGGCCGCCAAGAGCGGGCTGTCCGAGATGGCCAGACTGGCCGCGAACCGGTCCGCATGACGCGCATGTCCACGCCTGCGTCCACGCCGACTGCCGACCCGGCTACCGGCGGCACACAACACTTTTCACGACTGCGGGAATTCACCGCCGCCGCCGAGGGCCGACCGGCACTACTGGGCTGCCTGGGCGCGGCGCTGATCACCACAGGGGGCCTCGGCGCGGGCAGCACGAAACAGCATGACCCACTGCTGGAGTCGCTGCACCTGTCCTGGTTGCGCTACGGCCACGGGCTGGTGCTGTCCTCGGTGGTGCTGTGGGTGGGTGTGGCGCTGATGCTGATCGCCTGGCTGTGGCTGGGCCGACGCGCTCTCACCGGCGATGCGAGCGAATACGCGATGGTGGCCACCACCGGCTTTTGGCTGGCACCACTGCTGCTGTCGGTGCCGGTCTTCAGCCGCGACACCTACTCGTATCTGGCCCAGGGCGCGCTGCTGCGCGACGGCCTGGACCCCTACGCGGTGGGGCCGATTGAGAATCCGAATCCGTTGCTGGACAACGTGAGCCCCATCTGGACCATCACCACGGCCCCGTACGGCCCGGCATTCATCATGATTGCCCGGCTTGTCACGATGCTGGTCGGCAATCATGTGATCGCCGGAACGATGTTGCTACGGCTGTGCATGCTGCCCGGACTGGCATTGCTGATCTGGGCGACACCCCGGCTGGCCCGCCATCTTGGCGCGAATGCGCCCATCGCGCTGTGGATTTGCGTACTCAATCCGCTGGTGATCATTCATCTGATGGGCGGGGTTCACAACGAGATGCTGATGGTGGGCCTGATGACCGCCGGCATCACCCTGACCTTCGAGCGCCGTCATGTTGCGGGCGTCACGCTGATCGCCCTCGGGGTCGCGGTCAAGGCGACGGCCGGGATCGCGCTGCCATTCATGGTCTGGGTATGGATGCGGCATCTGCGCGAGCGACGCGGATACCGTCCGCTACCGGCCTTCGCCGCGGCCGGCGCGGCATCCGTGCTGGTTCTCGTCGCCGTGTTCGCGGTGTTATCCGGCTTGGCCGGGGTCGGGCTGGGCTGGCTGACCGCGCTGGCCGGTTCGGTGAAGATCATCAACTGGCTGACGGTCCCGACGGCGATAGCCAACCTGATCCACGCTGTCGGCGGACTGTTCTTTCCGGTGAATTTCTATGCCCTGCTGCAGGTCACCCGAGTCATCGGAATCGTGATCATCGTGGTGGCGCTGCCGCTGCTGTGGTGGCGATACCGGCAGGACGACCGCACCGTGTTGACGGGCATCGCCTGGGCCATGCTCGTCGTCGTGTTGTTCGTACCCGGCGCGCTGCCGTGGTATTACACCTGGCCGCTGGCCGTCGTGGCCCCGCTTGCTCAGTCGCGCGCGGCGGTCGCGGCGATCGCGGGATTCTCCACCTGGATCATGGTCATCTTCAAACCCGATGGCTCTCATGGCATGTACTCGTGGAGCCATGTCTTGGTTGCGACGGCATGCGCCTTGATCGCGTGGCGCACACTGTCTCGACCGCCGGCGCCGAAGCCGGCTGTTCCGGCTGATTGAAGCGGCTTCAATACGCCATGGCCTGCGCCCGGCGCAGCACTTCGCGAGCCTGGTGAGCATGCAGCGCGTCGACCGGGCGGGCGTTGCTGATGGCGTCGCGCGTCCCGTCCCGAGTGACGGTCAGCGACGGGTCGGGGGTGAACAGCCAGCGCACGATTTCCGTGTCGCGGTAGCCGCCGTCGTGCAAAACCATCAGCAACCCGGCCAGGCTCTTGACCACCTCGCCGGAATCGGTGAAGAAGGCCCGCGGCACCAACACATCACCGGCACGCCGGACTGCCACCAGATGGCCTTCCCGCAGGTGCTGCTGCACCTTGGTGACTGGGATGCCGAGCAACTCGGCGACGCCGGGCAGATCGTAGGTGGGTTCGTCGGGGTCAAGACAGTCGTCGCCGGCCGGAATCCTGCTCACCGACTTAGTGTACGACCGGGCATGCCGCAATTAGGGCGCGCTGAGCATAGGTTTCAGGCGTAGCTCAGGGTCCCACCTACGATGAGCCTCGTGGCTGACGATCCGCTTGAGGGAACGTTGCTGGATGGGCGATATCGCGTCGCGACCAGGATCGCCACCGGCGGCACCTCGACGGTGTACCGCGGCCTCGACACCCGTTTGGACCGACCGGTCGCGCTGAAAGTGATGGATTCCCGCTACGCCAGCGACCAGCAATTCCTCACCCGCTTTCAGCTCGAGGCCCGCACGGTCGCCCGACTCAAAGATCCCGGACTTGTCGCCGTCTACGACCAGGGCCTCGACGCCCAACACCCGTTCCTGGTGATGGAACTCGTCGAGGGCGGCACACTGCGCGAATTGCTGTCCGAGCGCGGTCCAATGCCACCGCATGCCGTCGCGGCGGTGCTGCGCCCAGTGTTGGGCGGCCTGGCCGCCGCGCATCGCGCCGGCCTGGTGCACCGCGACGTCAAACCGGAAAACGTGCTGATCTCCGACGAGGGCGACGTCAAGATCGTCGACTTCGGATTGGTCCGCGCCGTCGCGGCCGGAATCACTTCCACCAGCGTCATTCTCGGCACCGCCGCCTACCTGTCCCCCGAACAGGTCCGGGACGGAGACGCCAGCCCGCGCAGCGATGTCTATGCCGTAGGGATAGTGGCCTACGAGCTGCTGACCGGGCAGACGCCGTTTACCGGCGACTCCGCGCTGACCGTCGCATACCAACGGCTGGATACCGACGTGCCGGCACCCAGCACGATGATCGACGGCGTCCCTAAGCAATTCGACGAGCTGGTAGCACGAGCCACGGCGCGCCATCCCGCCGAGCGCTACGCTGACGCGCACGAAATGGGTGCCGAGTTGGATGCGATCGTCGACGAGTTGGCGCTCCCCGAATTTCGGGTGCCCGCGCCGCGCAACTCCGCTCAACACCGCTCAGCCGTGTTGCATCGCAGCCAGATCGACCATCACCAGACCACGGACCAGCATCAGCCTCCGTCCCAGCGCCAGCCGGTGCACCACCCCACCCGTCAGCTGACCCGAGGACCCCAGGACTGGCCGGCTGAACCCGCTGAACCCGTAGCCCAGACCAATCGCGAATATCAAGAGTTATCAGGTCAATTCGCCGGGATCGACCTGGTCGAATTCGCGCTCGAACGCCAGCACGCCCGACGCATGGTGCTGATCTGGGTAGCGGTCGTGTTGTCGATCACCGGGATGGTGGCCGCCGCGGCGTGGACCATCGGCAGCAACCTGAGCGGATTGCTCTAGTCGCGCAACATCTCGGCGACCAGGAACGCCAACTCCAATGACTGCTGGGTGTTCAGCCGCGGGTCGCAAGCGGTTTCGTAACGACCGCTCAGATCGGTGTCCGAAATGTCTTGCGCGCCACCCAAACACTCGGTGACGTTCTCTCCGGTGATCTCGACGTGGATACCACCGGGGTAGGTGCCCAGCGCGCGGTGCACCTCGAAGAAACCCTGCACCTCATCGACAATGCGATCGAAATGCCGTGTCTTGTACCCGGTGGACGATTCGTGGGTGTTGCCGTGCATCGGGTCGCACTGCCAAATCACCTGATGACCGGTGGCCTGCACCTTCTCGATGATCGGCGGCAACAGGTCACGCACCTTGTTGTTGCCCAGCCGGCTCACCAAGGTCAACCGCCCCGGCTTGTTCTGCGGGTCGAGCCGCTCGACGTATTCGACGGCTTGGTCGGGTGTCGTCGTCGGCCCGACCTTGACGCCGATCGGGTTCGCGATCACCTCGGCCAACCCGATGTGCGCGCCATCGAGTTGGCGGGTCCGGTCGCCGATCCAGAGGTAGTGCGCCGACAGGTCATACAGTTGCGGCTCACCGTCCTCCTCGTCGGACAGCCGCAGCAGGGCACGCTCGTAGTCGAGCACCAAAGCCTCGTGGCTGGCATAGATTTCGGCGGTCTGCAGGTTACGGTCGGCCACCCCGCAGGCGCTCATGAATTTCAGGCCACGGTCGATCTCGGAGGCCAGCGCCTCGTAGCGCGCTCCGGCCGGCGAGGTGCGGACGAATTCCCGGTTCCAGTCGTGCACCAGATGCAGCGACGCCAGCCCCGACGATGTCAACGCGCGCACCAGGTTCATCGCCGCGCCGGCATTGGCGTAGGCGCGGACCAGCCGGGACGGGTCGTGCTCACGCGCCGCGGCGTCCGGCGCGAATCCGTTGACCATGTCGCCGCGGTAGGAGCGCAGCCCCAGCGCGTCGAGCTCAGCCGACCGGGGCTTGGCGTACTGCCCGGCGATGCGGGCCAATTTGACCACCGGCACGCTGGCGCCGTAGGTCAACACCACCGCCATCTGCAGCAGGGTGCGGATATTGCCCCTGATGTGCGGTTCGGTGTTGTCGACGAACGTCTCGGCACAGTCGCCGCCCTGCAGCAGAAACGCCTCTCCCCTGGCAACCTGGGCCAGCATGTCCTGAAGCCGGATGACCTCCGACGGCACCGTCACCGGCGGCACACTCTCCAGAACCGTTCGCATCGGCTCGACCTGCTCGGGCGTCCAACTGGGCTGCTGTGCAGCCGGCCTGGCCAGCGCGGCGTCCAGCCGGGCCCGCAGATCCGCCGGCAGCGGAGGCAGCGACGGCAGTTGCTCGATCGGTACGTCCACAGTCCAGTTCACCCGTCCATGGTAACCGGGCAGCGCGGCCCGTTAAGCACCCCGCGATCAGGGCGAACGCGAACAAGCCGGGCTAGCCCTGATCGCCATTCGACATGATCACGCGGTATCGCCTCAGCTGGTCGCGAGCGTCGACCAGCGCGTCGTGCACATCCGGCGGCCGTCTCGGCAACCGTGGGCGCCCTCGGTCCTCCCATAGCTGGCGCAGCTCCCGGGTGAATCGCGGCATCGACGGCGGCAGGTGGGTCATCGGGCCCCACAGCTGGCACAGCACGACATGGTCGTAGGCGCCGACCCATGCCCACAGCTCGATCGGCTCGGCGCCCTCGATGTCGAAGAACGTCTCCAGGTCCGAACGGATCCGGGCACGCGGGCGCCATAGCTGCGACGCCGGCGGCGGTAGTTTCGGCAGCACGTGGCTGCGCACCCAGCTACCGGCCCGCTCGGGGTCGAACTCGGTCGAGACTGCGTAGTATTCGCGGCCGTCCTCGGCGACCACCCCGATGGAGATCAACTCGATAGTGCGGCCGTCATCGATGAATTCGGTGTCGTAGAAGTACCGCACCCGCGGAGCCTAGCCCGCCGTCAGCTGACGCCTATACCGCTGGCCAGGGGGCGCCGCACCGGCTGCTGCGGCGGCGGCGCCGGATGGACTTCGCGGTCCAGCAGCGCGTCCACCATGCGGTGGTCGGGGCGGCGCGGCGTACCGGCGATCGTGTACTGCACCCATAGCTTGACCCGCACCACCGGGCGGCGCAGGGTTCGTTCGCGTTGCAGCGCACGCGCCATCTTGTCCAGCTGACTCATGTAAAGCCACCGGGCCCATGGGGCTTGCGGGCGCGACAGTCGGATCGCCCCGATGAACAGCAGCGGGACGAAGAACATGCCGATCAAGCCGGTCCACACCTTGCCCTTGAGCACAACCAGCACGGCCAGCGGCAAAGTCAGCACCATCGCGAAGACCACGCCGGCGCGCAGCACCACCGAGTGGGTGGTGTCGTGCCATAGGTTGACGAAAAACAAAAACGGGTGCAGGCCCAAGACCAGCAGTCCACCCACCGCCACTGCGGCGAAGACCGCGTCGACCGAGGTCCGCCCGTCTTCCTCCCAGTAGACGTCGGACAGGTGCAGGATCAACGCGTACTCGTCGAGCACCAGCGCGGCTCCGATGCCGAAGACGATTGCGCTCGCGGTGTATTCGAGTTCGGTTCCGGTGATCGACAAGGCCACCAACGTCACGCCGGAAACCATCACCAGCAGCACTCCGACCACCACATGGTGGATGTGCTTCTTCCCGATGTGAATGTTGCGTGGCTCCCACCATCGCGGCGGCACGCCACCGTCAGCGCGGTGGCGGATGTAGCGCACGAAGGTGCGGGTCACGAAAAAGGTGAGGATGAAGGCGACCAGACAACACAACAGCGGCAGCCGACCGCGGCCGATAATGTCGTCTTCGAACCAACGGAGCACTCTAAGAAACCTACGCGCACTTAGCACCGACGGCCCTCCGCGACACCGGCTCAGATGCCCGCACCGATTAGGCTGTTTAGCGACATGAGTAGATGGCAGTCGCCCGACGTGGGCAGTTGGCGCGGGCGGGTCGCCGGCGCGCAGCCGAGTATCTGGCGAAATGCCTGGTGGGCGTCGCTCCAGCTATTAGGCCTCGCCGCACTGGGTTATGCCGCCTGGCGGCTCGTCGGTCACACTCCGTACCGCATCGACATCGACGTTTACCGGATGGGCGGCCAGGCGTGGCTGGATGGCCGTCCGCTGTACGACCATGGTGTGGAATTTCACACGCCGATCGGCCTCAACCTGCCGTTCACCTATCCGCCGCTCGCCGCCATCGTGTTTAGCCCTTTTGCCTGGTTGGGCATGCCGGCCGCCAGCGTGACGATCACGCTCATCACGCTGGCGCTGTTGATCGTCTCGACGATGATCGTGCTGACCCGGCTCGACGTGTGGAGCACCGCACGGGTCGTGCCCGGACCGGCCTGGCTGCGCCGATGGTGGTTGACGTTGCTGATCGTCGCAGCCGCAGCGATCTGGCTGGAGCCGATCAAGTCGAATTTCGCCTTCGGGCAGATCAACGTCGTGCTGATGACGCTGGTGATCGCCGACTGCGTGCCACGCCGCACCCCATGGCCACGTGGTCTGCTGCTGGGGCTGGGCATGGCGCTCAAACTCACCCCGGCGGTGTTCCTGCTGTACTTCCTGCTGAACCGCGACAAACGCGCCATGTTGACCTCGCTCGCGTCCTTCGTGGCGGCGACAGTGGCCGGCTTTGTCCTGGCGTGGCACGACTCCTGGCGGTACTGGACCGACACCATCCACGACACCGATCGGATCGGCGCGGCGAGTTTGAACACCAACCAGAACGTGGCCGGCACGCTGGCGCGGCTGGGCCTCAGCGACCATCAACGGTTCCTGCCGTGGGTGGCCGCGTGCCTGCTCGTGCTAGCGCTGACGGTGTGGGCGGTGCGGCGGGTGCTGCGCGCCGGCGAGCCGACTCTGGCCGTCATCTGTGTCGCGCTGTTCGGCCTGGTGGTCTCGCCGGTGTCGTGGTCACACCACTGGGTGTGGATGTTGCCGACGGTGCTGGTGACCGCGGTGCTGGCCTGGCGGCGGCGCAGCGCCGCGCTGGCCACGGTCAGCGCGGTCGGCGTTGCACTTATGTACTGGACGCCGATCGACCTGCTTCCCAAGCACCACGAAGTGGGCGCGGTGTGGTGGCGTCAATTCGCCGGCGTCTCTTACCTGTGGTGGGCGCTCGCGGCCATCGTCGCGGCCGGTGCCACGGTCGCTGTCAGCACCGCCACCGCTACCGCACCCCGGACGTCGAGGACGCCGGCGCCGGTTTCAGCCGTCGGCTGACCCGGGGCTGGGATCCGCGAGGACCCGCCTACCCCGCCGCCGTTTCCGGTATCCGCGACGACGATTGCTTCGCCGGTCCAGACCCATTGGCATTACTGCCGTTCTTGAGGGTGGCGGCGTAGATGTCGACGTATTCCTGACCGGAAAGGCCCATCAGCTCGTAGATCACCTCGTCGATGACGGCTCGTTCGATGAAGCGGTTGCCCGCCAGCCCGTCGAATCGGGAGAAGTCCATCGGCTTGCCGAACCGGACGGTGACCCGGCCGAACCGCCACATCTTTTTGCCGGGCGGATTGACGACGTTCGTGCCGATCATCGCCACCGGTATCACTGGAACTCCGGTTTCCAGCGCCAGACGGGCCAGCCCGGTCTTGCCCTTGTACAGCCGGCCGTCGGGCGAGCGGGTGCCCTCGGGATACATGCCGAGCAGCTTGCCCTGGCTCAGCAGACGCTCAGCGGTGTTCAAAGCGGCCTGGGCCGCATCGGCATCGCTGCGGTCGATGGGAACCTGTCCGGTGGTGCCGTAAAACCAGCGCTGGAACCAGCCCTTCAGCCCGGTGCCGGTGAAGTATTCGGACTTCGCCAGGAACGTGATCCGGCGCCGCACAACCAGTGGCAGGTAGAAACTGTCGGCGACCGCCAGGTGGTTACTGGCCAGGATCGCCGGGCCGGACTGCGGAACGTATTCCAGTCCTTCGACTTTCGGCCGGCCGAGGACGGCGAGCAACGGGCCCATGAAGATGTACTTGAAAAGCCAGTACCACATCGACCCTCCTAGTTGCCCGCAACCGACCGTGTCCTGCGCCAAGAGTACCGATCCAGTGTGTACGGGACCACATCGACGCTCGCGACCTGCATACTCTTCGGCCATGAGCCGGCTGCCGTTAACCCGGACCGCCGCGGCTATTCCTCGACGGTGACGGTGATGGGCTGATAGCGGCTCGGGGTGCCGGCATCGGCTGCGCTGTCGGCCTCGGCGCCGCCATTGCTGGGCGGCCCCTCAGGCGGCGGTGTCGATCCGTCGACTTGCTCGACGATGGCTCGGATCACCGCCAGCAGCGCGACGCTGTGCTCAGCGATGACGGTCAGCAACGGGTGTTCCTCCCCGGTGACCACCGCGGCCAACGCGCACACCGGACACCACACCTGCTGGCACTTGCCGGTGCCGGCGCCGTCGCCAAGCGCCCGCGTCGCCGCCAAGCGGACCGCGGGGTCGATGCCGTCGAGAATGCTCTGCGCGAGTTTGCGCAACTCGGGGCCGATGTCGGGGTGAATGCCGGTCATCGCGGCCACACCTCCGGATCAGGTCGAAAACGCACCGTCAACTCGTTACCTCGAAGATGGGCGTCCAGCACCGTGCATCGCCGCAGGACGGACGCCAATCGAACTCGGCGGCGCATCCCGCCGGCGCCGACGATCAAGTCGTCGCCGACCCGGCCAAGGGTAAGCGCGCCGGAATCGACTTGCGGCAACTCTAGCCGCAATCGGTAGACCGATTCCAGGCCGGATCCCGACTCCAGGTCGACGACGGGACGCACGGGCCCCGGCGGCGCCGACCCGTCGCGGCGGCGCGCACTGTCCAGCAGCTCGGCCAGCGCTTTGGCGCCGATCGGCTCGCCGGCCAGATGCGGGGTGAGGACCAGCGCCACATCGCCGATGGCGGCATCCAGTTCGTCCAGCACGGCGCGCTGCTCACTGATTCGCTCGGAATACCAGTCGAAGGCCGGATGCGCGGGCAGATTGCGGTACTCGTATGAATCGTCTTGCACCAGAATCTGGTTGACGATTAATTCCTCGACGCGCACACCCATCAACGCCAACGAGCCCAGCGTCCGGACCGCTTCGGCCGCCACCACCCGTTCCGCGGTCAGGACCAGATGCGCACCGACTCGCGCACCGTCGGTCAGCAGCGCGCTGAGCTTTTCGACGCTTCCGCTGATGCGTTCCAGCAGTTCCACCACCGCCGTTGACCGCGCGTCATCGGCGGCGGCGGAAAGTCTGCGATGCCTCGGCCACCCGCGCTCGACGTAGAGCGCGAAGGTGGCCGGCAGGGTCAGCATCCGCAATGCGTCGGCGGTGGAGGCACAGTCGACCACGATGTGGTCCCACTGGCCGGCGGTAGCCAGCTCGCCGACCTCATGCAGGCCGAGGACTTCTTGAATGCCGGGCAGCGCCGAAAGTTCTTCGGGCGCAATCTCGCCCAGCTCCGACTCGGCAAAGCGCCGGCCCAGTGTGTCGACCACCGCGCGCCAGCGCGTCTCGAGCAGCGCGAGGGTATCCATCGCCAGCGCGTCGAGGAAGCCGCCGCTGAAGTCGGCCGCCCCGGTTTCGAGGTCGGCGAGCACCCGGACCGGATCGCGCCGACCGGACGGCGTGACCGCGACACCGAGCACGTCACCCAGTGAATGCGCCTGGTCGGTGGATACCAGCAGCACCCGCTGACCGGCGCGCGTGTCTCGCACGGCGGTCGCGGCCGCCAGTGTGGACTTTCCTACCCCACCCTTGCCGACGAAGAGACTGATCCGGGCAAGTGCGGGCGCTGCCGACTCACTCAGCCTCGACTCGTTTCTTCAGGTCCTTCAACGCGCTGTCGATCAACCTGCGCTCAGCCTTGCGCTTGAGCAAGCCGATCATCGGAATGGCTATATCTACGGTGAGCTCATAGGTGACGTCGGTACCAGACCCCTTGGACGCCAACCGATATACACCGTCGAGGGACCGCAGCAGCGAGCTGGAAACCAGCGACCAGCGCACCGAGCGACGATCTTTCGGCCACTCGTAGGACAGCACCAGGGTGTCTTTGAGAACGTTGGCGTCCAGCACCAGCCGCGCCACCTTCGGATTTCCCTTGGGGTCGGCCTCAAGCACTTCGGCCTCCTTGTACTCCGACACCCAATCGGGATACGAGCCGATGTCAGCGATCACGTCCATCACCGTGCTGGGGTCTGCATCGATGTAGATCGTCTGCGCCGTCTTCTCCGCCACCTGGTCGCTTCCTTCTCCCCCGTACGCGGGTAGGGCTCGTGTCACCAACGCGGTGGGCCGTACCGCCAGCCCACTGCAGAAACGGTACTCCCTGGCTGAACTCAGACCTGGTCAAGCACCGGAGAAACCCCAACCGGTCGGGAGCGCTCCAGCGTCGCCTTCACCTCGAAGGCCATCTTCTTGCCGGCGACCCGACGGCGGTGAGTCATTTTGCTGAGGTTCATCCTGGCCAACTGCCAGGCCGCCGCGCCGGACGGCTCGGCGTGCAGAAAGTAGTGCAGCACCACACCGTCCAACGACGGTTCCAACCAGATTTCCATGGTGCCGGTGAGCGGTCCGGTCACCGACCATCGGACTCCCTTATCGGCGCGATCCTCGATGACCTGCAGCCGCAGATCGGGCCACCAACGTCGCCAGCTGGCCGGATCACCGACGGCCGCGCCGACGCGTGCGGGGTCGGCGGCGACGAAGGTCTCGTCGGCAATTTGAACGCTGTGCACGGCCCCTAGCTTCACATATCGCACGCCTGGCCGCATAGCCTGTCCCGGGCCGCATCGTCACCGGACTAGACCCGATCGTCCGCCTCCTCAGCGGCCCGTCCCGGGCCGCATCGTCACCGGACTAGACCCGATCGTCCGCCTCCTCAGCGGCCCGTCCCGGGCCGCATCGTCACCGGACTAGGCTGATTCCAGCCCGGCCACCCGGCGAAGTAACTCAAGCGAGGTCAGAAGAGTGCGTGAATTCAATGCGCCCGCGCCGTTCACGGTAGGCGAGCACGACAATATCGTCGCCGCAGTGTTCGAGCACGAGCGTGACGACCCGGACACCGTGATCTTTCAACGTCAGGTCGATGGGGTATGGACGGACGTTACATGCGCCGCCGTGGCGGCCCAAATCCGTTCGGCCGCACTGGGTTTGATCGCATTAGGGGTGAAGGCCGGCGACCGGGTGGTCATTTTCTCGGCCACCCGCTATGAGTGGGCAATCCTCGATCTGGCGATCCTTTCGGTGGGCGGGGTCACCGTCCCGATCTACGAGACGTCGTCGGTCGAGCAGGTGCGCTGGGTGCTGACGGACTCGGCGGCGGTAGTGGCGTTCGCCGAAACCGACGCCCACGCGACGATGATCAACGAACTCACCGGCGACTTGCCCGAGCTGCGCCGAGTGCTGCTAATCGACGGATCCGGCACCAACGCCCTCGAGCAACTCGCGCAGGAGAACGCGTCGGTCGACCCGCCCGAGCTGACCGCCCGCGTCGAAGCGTTGCGCAGCGAAGATCCGGCCACGCTGATCTACACCTCGGGCACCACCGGCCGCCCGAAGGGCTGCCAGCTGACCCACTCGAACCTCGTCTACGAGACCCGGGGCGCCAAGGCAGTTCTCCCGACACTGCTCCGCAAGGGCGAGCGGCTGTTGGTCTTCCTGCCATTGGCGCACGTGCTGGCCCGCGCGCTGACGTTGTGCGCCTTCCAAAACAAGGTCGTCGTCGGATTCACCAGTGACATCAAGAATCTGGTGCCGATGTTCGCCGTGTTCAAGCCGACGGTCGTGGTGTCGGTGCCCCGGGTGTTCGAGAAGGTGTACAACACCGCCGCGCAGAACGCCGCCAACGACGGCAAGGGTCGCATCTTCGAGATCGCTGCGCAGACCGCGGTCGACTGGAGCGAGGCGAGCGATCGCGGTGGCCCCGGTCTGCTGCTGCGGGCCAAGCACGCGCTGTTCGATCGGCTGGTATACCACAAGCTGCGCGCGGCGCTTGGCGGTGACTGCCACGCGTCAGTGTCGGGTGGCGGACCGCTGGGCGCGCGGTTGGGCCACTTCTACCGCGGCGTCGGTCTCACCATCTACGAGGGCTACGGGCTGACCGAGACCAGCGCGGCGATCACTGTCAACCAGATCGATGCACTGAAAGTCGGCACCGTCGGAAAGTTGTTGCCGGGCAACAGCATGCGCATCGCCGACGACGGCGAGCTGTTGGTGCGAGGCGGCGTGGTGTTCCACGGCTACTGGCACAACGAGCAGGCCACCACCGAAGCGATGGAAGACGGCTGGTTCAAGACCGGCGACCTCGGCGCCGTCGACAACGACGGGTTCTTGACGATCACCGGCCGCAAGAAGGAAATCATCGTCACCGCGGGAGGAAAAAACGTCGCCCCCGCCGTGTTGGAGGATCGACTACGAGCGCACCCGCTGATCAGCCAGGCGGTGGTCGTCGGGGATGCCCGGCCGTTCATCGGCGCACTGATCACCATCGACCCCGAGGCGTTCGATGGCTGGAAGCAGCGCAACAGCAAGCCCGCCGGAGCGTCGGTGAGCGATCTGGTCACCGATCCGGATCTGAACGCGGAGGTGGACGCGGCCGTCAAACAGGCCAACTTGGCGGTGTCGCATGCGGAGTCGATCCGTAAATTCCGCATTCTGCCCGTCGACTTCACCGAGGACACCGGGGAACTCACCCCGACGTTGAAAGTCAAGCGCAAGGTCGTGGCCGAAAAGTTCGCGCACGACATCGACGCGATCTACACCACCAACTAGCCGTCGGCCCATTCATATGTCGGCGATGATCTGCTGACGCTTGGCCGTGTATTCGGCGTCCGAGATCGCACCGCTGGCGCGCAGCGTTTCCAGCTCTTGCAGGCGCCCGGCAATCGACTGCGCCTGCGGCGTGAGCGCCGTCGGCGCCGGCGCCGCGGCGGGCACCGCCTGTTCTGAAACATCCTCTGAGAGGGCACTGTTGGCTGATCCGCGCGGGATATCGCCCCAGTCGACGACGAATCGTCGTGAGGGTTTAGCAGGGTCCACGGCGCACATCAACTGCCGGCCGACGGCGAGGTTGGGGACCTGGGCGCGCGGGACCCGCTGAACCGACCGACCGCGCACCGGCGTCTGATCCGGCAGCTGCAGGTCCACGTCGAGGGCAAACAGTCGTTCCAATCGGTTGCTTTTCGCGGGGTCGTGACACGTCTGGGAGGTTCCTAGCACGATGGCGGCACCGATATTGCAGGAATAGCGTCCGACGGGCAACGCGGCGGTTAGCTAGTCGCTCATCAACTCGGACAGCCGGGCGGCCAACGCATCCCATCGCCACTGCGACGTGGCCCAATCTCGGCCGGCGGCACCCATCGCGGTGGCCCGATCCGGGTCAGCCAGCAGCTCGGTGACGGCGTCGGCGATCTGGTCAACCGAGCGACCGTCGACCACCAGCCCAGTCTTGTTGTGCTGCACGGTTTCCGGTGCGCCGCCCGAGCGTCCGGCGATCACCGGTACGCCGCTTGCGGAGGCTTCCAGAAATACGATGCCCAGCCCCTCGACATCCAATCCGGCGCCGCGGGTGCGGCATGGCATCGCAAACACGTCGGCCATTGCGTGATAGGCGGGAAGGTCAGCGGCCGGGATCCCGCCGGTAAACGTCACATGCTCACTCACCCGATAGCGCTCGGCCAGTCCGCGCAGCGTGTCCAGATACGGACCACCGCCCGCGATGACCAGCGCAGCCCCGTTCACTCGCTGCCGGATTGACGGCAGCGCCCGAATCAGCATGTCCTGCCCCTTGCGGGGCACCAGCCGCGACAGGCACAGCACCGTGGGCCGCTGGCCCAGACAGTAGCGGGCACGTAGCTCGGCGCGGCTTGCCGGGTCGGGGCGGAACCGGTCGGTGTCCACCCCCGGCGGCAGGTGTTCCAGCGCGGCGTCCGGCCCGAACGCCGAGGCGAACCGAGCTCGGGTATAGCGGCTGACGAAGGTGACGACGTCGCTGTCGTCACCGATGCGACGTAGCACCGACCGCGCCCCCGGAAGTATCGACCAACCCACCTCGTGACCGTGGGTGCTGGCCAGCACCCGGCGCGCGCCGGCTCGACGGGCGCGCTGCGCCAACAGCGCCAATGGCGCGGCGGCGCCGAACCAGACGGTGTCGATGTCGTGCTCAGCGATCAGCCGGCGCATCCGGACGTCGACGGAGGGCACGGGCAACATCAACGTCCCGGGATGGCGCACCACCTGATAGCCCACGGTGCGAGCATCGAAGTCGTCGGCGCCCTTCCACTGTGGCGCGTACACCGTCAGGGTGTGCTGCCCGGTGGCGGCCAATCGGGTAACCAGCTCGACCAAATACGACTGGATGCCACCGCGACGAGGTGGAAAGTCGTTGGTTGCCAGCAGGACCCGGGACACCTGCGTAGGTTAGCGGGTCAGCCACTGCTGCCAGTCGGCGAGCACGCCCGCCGTGTCGGTGCCCAGCACGTCATGCACCGCGGTGGGCAGGTCGGCGTGGCCGACTCCACACGCCGCGCGGTAGAGAGCGCGCAAGGTCGCGGCCCCGCGGGTCTCGGCAACGAAACGCGCGAACCACCATGCCCGGTCGTAGGCCTGCGAACGCTGTGGCCCCGGCGCAGCAAGCTCGGCGTCCGAGGGCAGCGCCGTCGGCAACGGCATCGGCTTAGGCAGCGGCGTGGGCGGCCGGGCGACGTAGTCAGCCACGCCTTCGGTCAGCCACTCCGGCGCATCGACTGCCGTGTCGGCGCGTGCCGCATAGTGAAAAAGCTCGTGGCCCAACACGATTCGCAAAGCCGACTCGCTCATGCCGACCGCCCCGGGCGCGAACACGATCCGCTGGCCGATCGCGATCCGCCGGGCCGGATCGACCCGGTCGGCGACGGCCACCGCCGCGATGTCGGCCCACTGCGCCGCCGGCCCACCGCCGGCCTCGGTCTCGAACTGCCGCTGTGAGCCGGTGGCCACCACGGCGATTTCGCGCGGCCAGTCGGTCCCCCAGAACGCCTCCACCGCGTCGACAGCCCGACCGATATTCGTCGCGACACGGCTTAGCAGAGCCTCCGATTGCGGGCCGCCGAGATTGGTCATCCGCACGGTGCGGTCGGCCACGACGATGAGCCGCGGCGCCGTGGTACTGACCGCCACGGGCGCGGCCGGGTGGGCGGGTTGTGCAGGGGCACTCCGCCCCGGCCCGATTGCTTCGGCAGCGGCGAAGAGCAGTTCGGTGGCTAGTACGCAGGCCAGCAGCCAGCGGCGACGGTCAGACCGTCGGCGGTCAGTAGCGGCGGGCGTCGTAGATCGGGCCGGACGAAGTCATCGGCACCACCCGCACCGGCACGCCGTAGGTGGACGAATGGACCATCAGGCCGTCACCGATGTAGAGGCCGGCATGGGATGCGTCGGAATAGAAGGTCAGCACGTCACCGGGCTGCAGGTCCGACAGCGAGACCGGCTGCCCGCCGTGGGCCAGCGCCTGGCTGGAATGCGGCAGCGCGATGCCGGCCTGCTGGAACGCCCACATCACCAAGCCGGAGCAGTCGAACCCGCCTGGCGCTGCGCCACCCCAGGAGTAGGGGGCACCGACCTGAGTCAGCGCGGCCTGAACAGCGATAGCGCCTTGACCGCTGCCAGGTGCGCCGCCGAATCCAGGCCCCGGACCACCGGGCTGCCCGAAGCCGGGTGGCAGCGCCTCTGGCGCGGGAGCGGCGGCGGCCATGGCCGCGGGCGGCGGCGGGGGCCCGGGAGCCGCCAGCTCGGTGCGCTGATTCGGGCTCAACGTGAGGAACTGCGACTTGACGATTGCGATCTGCAGCTGCAGCTGGCTCTGCTTGGACTGCAGCCTGGCGCGCACCCCGGCGGCCTGCTCGGCGGCGGTCTTGGCATCAGCGGCCGATTTCGCGGACGCGTTCTCGGCTTCGGCGGCCTGCTCGCGAGTGGCGCGGTAGTTGGCCATCTGCGCGCGCATCGCGGTGGACATCACCCGCTGCACGGCCAACTTGCCGATCAGCTGCTGGGGTGATTCGGCGGTGAAGATGGCATTCATGCCGTCGGTGCGACCACCCATGTACATCGCTGCCGCAAACTTGTCGATACCGGCCTGGAATGTTGCCAGTCTTGACTTCGCGGCATCGGCGGCGGCCAAGTCATCGGTGTGCTTCTTATCGGCAGTCCGCTGCGCGGCCAGCTTGTTGTTGAGGTCGAGCTGCGCGCTATGCATGGCCTCGGTGGTCTGCTCAGCCTGCCGCGACAGCTCGCTGAGCTTTGCCATCGCGTCGTTCGCTGGGTCAGCCAGCACATTGCTGGCGGCAACTCCGGATAGGGCGATGCACCCGGCTACTGCTCCGACAGCAAAGCGGGTGGCTGCACGCAAACACACGCTGCCACCGTTATGCCCCAACCCCAAGATTTTTCATCCTTAAAACCCGTCGGCGCGACAGCCGAATCTGCTCTAGGTCTCAGATAGGTTACGAAACGGCATCGGCGTTGTCCAACACGAGTTAATAAGAAAACAGCAAGATTTCAACGTACCGCGGTTAGGCGACGCCGGGTCTGTGGCGGTGGATCGGAACCAGGCGGAGTCTCGGCGCCAGTCCCGCATCGGCGAGCACCTCCAACGCGACGCGCTCATCCTCCAGCAAAGTTTCCGGTACCCCGAGTATCACGCTGACGACGCAGTCGCGGCATCCGGGACCGCGCACAGCGCAGTCGTCGCAGTCGATCACCACGGGTTCTCCCGGTTCGGGCGGGACTGCCGCCGCCCCGTCGGGCTCGTCGGTGTACGCCATCTGGCTGGTCCTCTCGGTCTTTCTGGTGGGCTTGCCGTCAGGCTAACCGTGGGCACCGACATGTTTGGCCGGCGTGATGGTGAGCGCTTATGGCCCGACGCGCCGCGGCGAATCCGGGCAGTGTCGGTGCAACTGCCTAACGTCGCAGCCATGGGCGTGCCCGCTGCCGAGCAGCTCAGCCTTCCCGACTTCGACGCGGCTGCCGAAATGTCGCTGCGCGAGACGACATTCGTGGTTGTGGACCTGGAGACCACCGGCGGGCGGATGACCGCCCGTGACGGGTCGGCCGCCGACGCCATCACCGAAATCGGGGCGGTCAAAGTGCGCGGCGGCGCGGTGCTGGGCGAGTTCGCCACCCTCGTCGATCCGCAGCGCAGCATCCCGCCGCAGATCGTGCAGCTCACCGGCATCACCACGGCGATGGTGTGCGATGCGCCGACCATCGGCGCGGTGCTGCCGATGTTTTTCGAGTTCGCCCGCGGCGCGGTCCTGGTGGCCCACAACGCCAGGTTCGACATCGGGTTTCTGCGGGCCGCCGCCGACCAGTGCGGTATCGGATGGCGGCGGCCGCAAGTGCTGTGCACCGTCCAACTGGCCCGCAGGGTGCTCAGCCGCGAGGAAGCCCCCAGCGTGCGGCTGGCAGCGCTGGCGCGGCTGTTCGCCGTTGCCAGCGAGCCCACTCACCGGGCGCTCGACGATGCGCGGGCCACCGTCGACGTATTGCACGCGCTCATCGAGCGCGTGGGCAATCAAGGTGTGCACACTTACGCCGACCTGCGTTCGTATCTGCCCGACGTGACGCCGGCGCAGCGGCGCAAAAGGGTGCTGGCCGAAGGGTTGCCGCACCGGCCCGGGGTCTACCTGTTCCGCGGGCCGGCGGGCGAGGTGCTCTACGTCGGCACCGCAATTGATTTGCAGCGCAGGGTAAGTCAGTACTTCAACGGCTCGGATCAGCGCGGCCGGATCAAGGAGATGGTCGCGCTGGCAAGCACTGTCGAGCACGTCGAGTGCGCGCATGCATTAGAAGCCGGTGTCCGTGAACTGCGGATGCTGGCCGCGCACGCCCCGCCGTACAACCGGCGGTCGAGATTCCCGCACCGCTGGTGGTGGGTGGTGCTCAGCGCCGAGGCCTTTCCCCGCTTTTCGCCTGGTGCGAACGCCCCGCCACGCTCACGCGGTCGGCCCGTTTCGCTCGCGCACCGACGCCGCCGACACCGCGACCCTGCTGGCCCGGTTCACCGGTGTGCGCACCTGCACCAAGCGGCTGGCCCGTTCGGTGTTGCACGGACCGGCCTGCCCGCAGCATGAGGTTTCGCCGTGTCCGGCTGCTCGTGATGTGACCGCCGGCCAATACGCCGCGGCGGCCGCTCGCGCCGCAGCGCTGATCGACGGCCTGGACAACACCGCGTTGGCCGCGGCGGTCGGGCAGATCGCCGACCTCGCCGAGCGTCAGCGCTACGAGAGTGCTGCCCGGCTGCGTGACCACACGGTAGCCGCGGTGGAGGTGCTGTGGCGCGGCCAGCGCCTGCGCGCTCTGGCCGCGCTGCCGGAGCTGGTGGCCGCCGCGCCCGACGGCGACGGCGGCTGGCACCTCGTCGTCGTCCGCCACGGCCAGCTCGCCGCGGCCGGCAGTGCCCGCCGCGGCGTGCCGCCGATGCCCGTCGTCGACGCCATCCGGGCCGGCGCGCAGGTGGTCCTGCCCCAGCCCGCCCCGCTGGGCGGCGCGCTGGTGGAGGAGACGGCGTTGATCGCGCGCTGGCTGGCGGCGCCCGGGGTGCGCATCGTGCGTGTGACCGGCGTCGACGACGCCGCCGGCTGGTGTTCGCCGTTGGGGTCCGCCGGACCGTGGGCCGGATGGGCCGCGTCGGCACGCTCAGCGCGGGTGGCCGCCGAACAAGCCGTCACCAGCCGGGACTCAGAGCTGCTGACCGAACCGCACCCATCGCGCGAGCAGCTGTTCGGCCGCGCCGCTGTCGATGGCGTCGACGGCGCGGCTCAGCCCGTCTTCCCACGCCGGCAGCCACTCGGCGCGGCTGGATAGCCCGGTATGGGCCACGATCGCGCCCGCGGCGTTGAGCACGACGGCGTCGCGCACTGGGCCCTTGGCGCCGGCCAGCACCGAGCGTGCCTCCGCGGCGTTGGCCGTCGCGTCGCCACCCTTCAACTCGTCCAGATCAGCGCGGGCGAACCCGAACCCGGCCGGATCAAAGGTCAGCTTGTCGACGGTGCCGGCCTGCACCCGCCAGATCGTGCTGGTCGTGGTTGTGGTCAGCTCGTCGAGCCCGTCGTCGCCGTGCACCACTAAAACGCTGGACCGGCGCGCGGCAAAAACCCCGGCCATCACCTCGGCCAGGTCGGCGAACGCGCAGCCGATCAGCCCAGCTCGCGGTCGGCCCGGATTGGTAAGTGGCCCAAGCAAATTGAACACGGTGGGCACACCGACTTCACGCCGTGCCACCGACGCGTGCCGGTACGACGGATGAAACTGCGGCGCAAAGCAGAACCCGATCCCGACTTCGGCGACGCTGCGTGCGACGTCGTCGGGATCCAGGTCGATGCGCACCCCAAGCGCCTCCAGGGTGTCGGCGCCGCCGGCCAGCGAGGAGGCCGCCCGGTTGCCGTGCTTGACCACCGGCACGCCGGCCGCCGCCACCACGATCGCCGCCATCGTGGACAGATTGACGGTGTTGACGCCGTCGCCGCCGGTGCCGACCACGTCGACGGTGTCGGTTCCGATCTGCTCGGTGGGCAGCCGGCGTGCGTGCTGCAGCATTACGTCGGCCAACTCGGTGACCTCCGCGGCCGTCGGGCCCTTCATCTTCAGCGCCACGGCGAAGGCCGCGATCTGCGCCGGCGTCGCGGACCCGGTCATGATCTGCTCCATTGCCCACCCGGCCTGTCCGCGTGGCAGGTTCTGCCCCGCAGTCAAAGTCGTGAGGATCTGCGGCCACGACAGCACCTCGTTCGAGGACCCGGAAGCTGACACCGCCACACCGCTGATGGTCCCATGGTCATCAGATTCCGGGCACGGCCGGCGGATCGGGACATGAATTCCGCTCACCAATTTCCGCCCCGGGTAGAGGTCGACAACTACAAAGCGTCATACTTGCGGATGTGACGAGTGCGGTAGGGACCTCGGGTACTGCAATCACGGCGCGCGTACATTCGCTCAACCGCCCCAACATGGTCAGTGTTGGCACCATAGTCTGGCTTTCCAGCGAATTGATGTTCTTTGCTGGACTGTTCGCGTTCTACTTCACGGCGCGCGCCCAGGCCGGCGGCAACTGGCCGCCCCCGCCGACCGAGCTGAACTTGTACCAAGCCGTCCCGGTCACGCTGGTGCTGATCGCGTCCTCGTTCACCTGCCAGATGGGGGTTTTCGCGGCCGAGCGCGGCGACGTGTTCGGGCTGCGCCGCTGGTATGTGCTCACCTTCACGATGGGGTTGTTCTTCGTCCTCGGACAGGCCTACGAGTACCACCACCTGATGAGCCACGGCACAACGATCCCCAGCAGCTCCTACGGCAGCGTTTTCTACCTCGCCACCGGCTTTCACGGACTACACGTCATCGGCGGGCTGATCGCGTTCATCTTCCTGCTGGCGCGCACCACGATGAGCAAGTTCACGCCGGCGCAGGCGACCGCATCGATCGTCGTCTCGTACTACTGGCACTTCGTCGACATCGTGTGGATCGCCCTGTTCGCGACGATTTATTTCATCCGATGACCAGCGCGCGTGAGAACAGGAGTGCTCGGTTGAAAAGACTGGGGTTGAACCGATCGCTGAGTGACCGGGCGCGGCGTCGCCTGCGTCGCCGTTTGTCGGCGGGACTGCTGCTGCTACTGGCACTTTCGGTGGCCGGCGGGCTGGCCGCTGTTCTGACTCCCAGCCCACAGGTGGCTGTCGCCGACGAGTCGTCTTCGGCGCTGCTGCGGACCGGCAAGCAGCTTTTCGACACCTCGTGCGTGACCTGCCACGGCGCCAACCTGCAGGGCGTTCCCGACCGGGGGCCGAGCCTGATCGGCGTCGGCGAGGCCGCGGTCTACTTCCAGGTATCCAGCGGCCGGATGCCGGCGATGCGCGGGGAGGCCCAGGCGACCCGCAAAGACCCGATCTTCGACGGCCCGCAGATCGACGCGCTGGGCGCCTACGTGGCGGCCAACGGCGGCGGGCCCGCCGTGGTGCGCAACCCCGACGGCAGCATCGCGATGCAATCGCTGCGCGGCGACGACCTCGGCCGCGGCGGCGACCTGTTCCGGCTCAACTGCTCGTCCTGCCACAACTTCACCGGCAAGGGCGGCGCGTTGTCGTCGGGCAAGTTCGCGCCCGACCTGGAGCCGGCCAACGAGCAGCAGATCTTGGACGCGATGCTGACCGGTCCGCAGAACATGCCGAAGTTCTCCGACCGTCAGCTCTCCTTCGACGCGAAGAAGGACATCATCGCCTACGTGAAATCCGTTACCGAGGAACGCAGTCCGGGCGGCAACGGCCTGGGTGGTTTCGGACCCGCCCCCGAAGGCATGGCGATGTGGATCATCGGGATGGTCGCCGTCATCGGCGCGGCACTGTGGATTGGGTCACGATCATGAGCAACGACGACCCGAAAGGCGCCGGCCGGCCCACCGACGCTGAACTGAACGCGATGTCGCGTGACGAACTCGTTGCGCTCGGCGGCCGGATCGACGGTGTGGAAACCGTCTTCAAGGAGCCGCGGTGGCCGGTGGCCGGCACCAAGGCCGAAAAGCGGGCCGAGCGCCAGGTGGCCGCCTGGCTTTTGCTGGGTGGGTTCTTCGGGTTCGCGCTGCTGCTGGTTTTCTTGTTCTGGCCGTGGGAGTACAAGCCGCACGGGGCCCAGGGCAGCTTCCTCTACACGCTGACCACCCCGCTGTACGGCCTGACCTTCGGGCTGTCCGTTCTGTGCATCGCGATCGGCGCGGTGCTGTTCCAGAAAAAGTTCATCCCCGAAGAGATTTCGATTCAGGACCGCCACTACACCGCCACCGGGTCAGATGAGATCGACCGCAAGACCGTGGTCGCGAACCTGACCGACGCTCTCGAAGGTTCCACGCTGCGGCGTCGTAAGCTGATCGGTCTGTCGCTGGGTGTCGGGCTGGGCGCATTCGGGCTCGGCACTCTCGTGGCGTTTGCCGGCGGCCTGATCAAGAACCCGTGGAAACCGGTGATACAGACCGCCGATGGCAAGAAAGCCGTGCTGTGGACGTCGGGCTGGACGCCGCGCTATCACGGCGAGACCATCTACGTCGCCCGGGCCACTGGCGAAAGCCTCGGGGCGCCGTTCGTCAAGATGCGCCCCGAAGACATCCAAGCCGGCGGCATGGAGACGGTTTTCCCGTGGCGCGTGTCCGACGGTGACGGCACCACGGTGGAATCACACGAAAAGCTGACCTCCATCCTGACGGCGGTCCGCAACCCGGTGATGCTGATCCGCATCAAGCCCCGCGACATGTCGCGGGTGATCAAGCGCAAGGGCCAGGAGAGCTTCAACTTCGGCGAGCTGTTCGCCTTCACGAAGGTCTGCTCGCATTTGGGTTGTCCCTCTTCGCTTTACGAGCAGCAGTCCTATCGCATCCTGTGCCCTTGCCACCAGTCGCAGTTCGACGCGTTGCACTACGCAACGCCGATTTTCGGGCCGGCAGCACGCGCGTTGGCACAGCTGCCCCTCACCATTGACGCCGACGGGTATCTAGTCGCCAACGGCGACTTCATCGAGCCTGTCGGACCGGCATTTTGGGAGCGCACAACAACATGAGTCCGCAACTGAGTCCCCCCAAGATCGGCGACGTCCTGGCCCAACAAGGCGAGGACATCGATTCGCGTTATCACCCGTCGGCTGCGGTGCGCCGCCAGCTGAACAAGGTGTTTCCGACGCACTGGTCGTTCCTGCTCGGCGAGATCGCGATGTACAGCTTCATCATCCTGCTGTTGACCGGTGTGTACCTGACGCTGTTCTTCGACCCCTCCATGAACGACGTCACCTACAACGGCGTCTATCAGCCGCTGCGCGGTGTCGAGATGTCGAAGGCGTACGCGTCCACGCTCGACATCAGCTTCGAGGTGCGGGGCGGGCTGTTCGTTCGCCAGGTCCATCACTGGGCCGCCCTGATGTTCTCCGCGGCCATCATGGTGCACCTGGCCCGGATCTTCTTCACCGGAGCATTTCGCCGACCCCGCGAGGCCAACTGGGTCATCGGCTCACTGCTGCTGATCCTGTCGATGTTCGAGGGCTACTTCGGCTACTCGCTGCCCGACGACCTGCTGTCCGGCATCGGGATACGGGCCGCACTCTCGTCAATCACCTTGGGAATGCCGGTGATCGGCACCTGGCTGCACTGGGCACTGTTCGGCGGTGACTTCCCCTGTGGCGGTGCGGGAGACGACTGCACCGCGGCGGGCTACATCATCCCGCGCCTGTACGGGCTGCACATCCTGTTGCTGCCGGGGATCATGCTGGCGCTGATCGGCCTGCATTTGGCCTTCGTCTGGTTCCAGAAGCACACCCAGTTCCCCGGCCCCGGCCGCACCGAACACAACGTCGTCGGCGTCCGGGTGATGCCGGTCTTCGCCGTCAAATCCGGCGCCTTCTTCGCGCTGTGCACCGGGATTCTCGGCCTGATGGGCGGCCTGCTGCAGATCAACCCGATCTGGAACCTGGGGCCCTACAAGCCATCTCAAGTCTCGGCAGGCAGCCAGCCCGACTTCTACATGATGTGGACCGAAGGCCTGGCCCGTATCTGGCCGGCGTGGGAGTTCTACATCGGCCACCACACCATTCCCGCGGTGGTCTGGGTCGCGTTGATCATGGGGTTGGTTTTCACGCTGCTGATCATCTACCCGTTCCTGGAGAAGGGGTTCTCCGGCGACCGCGCCCACCACAACCTGTTGCAGCGGCCGCGAGATGTGCCGGTGCGCACCGCGATCGGGGCCATGGCAATCGCCTTCTACATGGTGCTCACGCTGAGCGCGATGAACGACATCATCGCCTTTAAATTCCACATCTCGCTCAACGCGACGACCTGGATCGGGCGGATCGGCATGATCGTGCTGCCGCCGTTCGTCTACTTCATCGCCTACCGGTGGGCCATCGGGCTGCAACGCAGCGACCGCGCCATCCTCGAGCACGGCATCGAAACCGGCATCATCAAACGACTGCCGCACGGCGCCTACATCGAACTGCACCAGCCGCTGGGCCCCGTCGACGACCACGGCCACCCCGTGCCGCTGGAATACCAGGGCGCCCCGGTGCCCACCAAGATGAACCAGCTGGGCTTCGGCGGCTCCCCTGGCTCGGGCAGCTTCCTGTACGCCGACCCCGTCTCCGAAGACGCCGCGCTGTCCGAAGCCCACCACGCCGCCGAACAACGCGCCCTCACCGCGCTGCGGGAGCACCAGGACGGCAGCAATGGCTCATCGAACGGCTCGAACGGCCAGCACTAGCGGGGACCGTTTCGGCGCTTAAGCGGCGAGCGTGCGGCGTAGCTGCCGCACCTGTTGCCACGGGACCAACGGCATGATCAGCGTGACGAATCCGGCGATCCCGTAGCTGGTCCACGAGAAGGCATCGTGGCCGATGGCCATCAGGTAAGTCGCCGCCGCAACCGCCAGCAGTGCCAGCCCCATGGTGCCCATCAAAGCGGCGGTGCCGCGCAGCCAGACGCGGTCCACCTCCGCCTCCGGCAATGCCGGCCGTAGCGTGGTCAGCCGCTCGGTATGGCCGTGCCGGGTCAGGGTCGACGACGCCGTGTGCTCAGACCTGCTCAGCTGCCCGCCGGCCGTGCGTGCCGGCACTCTCGTCGATCGCGCGACTGGCCCGTCGCGGGTGGAGCGCCGGGCGCGCAGCAGCATCGGGATCGCCGCCAGGATGACCAGCGCGGAGATCACGATGATGGCGTAGAGCACCGACGAGGTGTGCGGATTGCCTTTCGCGTCGTGGAAGCCCCGGCCGAGGTCCATCAACGCGACGATGGCGCCTACGCTCATCCCCACCAGCCCCAACCAGACGGCGGCGCACGCCCCAACCAGGATGCGATCGGCGGTGGCCGGCGCCATCTTGCCCCGCGCGCCCCACGCTTGGGAGTACCGGTCGATCATCAGCAGTTCGTCTGCGGTTGGTTGTTCTCATTCGACGACAACACCTTGCCGTCGCTGGTGGTGATCGAGCAGTTGAGCTTGCTCAACCGCAGCAGGCTGGTCGCTTCGATCGAGCCGACGTCGGACGTCGAAATCGGTGTGAGTGTGATCGTCCACGGGATGTAAGCGTTGTTCAGGATCCGTCGCATTCCAGACGCGTCGGTGTAGGTGATCGTGATCTGGTCGAACGGAGCCTTGGTGCCGGTCACCGAATAGGTGACCTGCCGAGGTGCGGCGGGAGCAGGAGCGCCGCCGGGCGGCGGGGCGGCTGTGCCCGGAGCCGGTGCCGGTGCCGGCGCCGGAGTCGGAGCAGGTGCTGGCGGCGGCGTTGGCGGCGCCTCGGAGGGCGGCGGCGGTGGTGGTGCCTCGCTGGTCGGCGGAGGTGGAGGTGGCGGCGGCGGGGTGGTCGGCGGCGGCGGCGCGGGCGGCGGCGTCGTGACGATGATCTCGTCCTGCTGCGGCGGCGTCGACGTCGGCGCGGTGCTCGGCGTCGCCAGCTTGGTGGCATCGGTGCGAGCGAACAGCAGCGACACGGACACCACCAGCGCGATCGCCGCGGCAATCGCGGCAATGCCGACGATCCACGGCCAGCGCGCGGTGCCGGATTCTGTGTGGGCCTGCTCGTCGTAACTCTCGTAGTCGTAGAGGTCGAGGTCGACGGGCACATACGGGCCGCTCGTGACGTGTTCGGACTCCGGAGCCGAGTAGGCCCGCGAATAGACATCGGTCTGGCCCGTCTCCGGGTCCTGCTCGGGCCCCTCCCCCGTCAAGCCCTCGCCGAATTCGCCGCCGCCCCTCTCGAATTCACTATTGCCTTCGCCGGGTTCGGCGGCCGGTTCCAGTTCTTCGGACTCCGGTCCCGGTGGATTGGGCCCGCTCATGTTTTGCCTGTCCTGTCCGACTACTCACGGGCGTGCGCTGCAACGGGGGTGTGTTGTTGAGCGCGCGCTCCGATGTTCCTCATTGTGCCCCGGAAACCCTACCCAACCGGTATCTGCGCGGCATCGTCGGTGAACGGGTCACGGATCAACTGATGCCCTGATTGTGACCTTTGCCGGCGCTGACTAGTGCTTCTCCGGACCGAGGTAGTACTCGAAGACCAGCCCGGCCGCCGAGCTCAGGACAAACGCCACCCCGGCGACGATCAACCACGGCAGCCACAATGCAATGCCGACCGCGGTGACCGCGGCGGACAGCGCGACCAGAATTGGCCACCAGCTATGCGGGCTGAAAAACCCCAGTTCGCCTGCGCCGTCGCTGATCTCAGCGCCCTCGTAATCCTCGGGCCGGGTGTCGAGCCGGCGGGCCACGAAGCGGAAGAACGTCGCCACGATCAGCGCCATTCCAGCGGTCAACGCCAACGCCGTAGTTCCGGCCCACTCGATGCCACCGGTGGCGTACAAGCTGGTCAGAATGCCGTAAAGCACAGTGCAGAAGACGAAGAACGCGGCCACGAATTCGTACAGCCTGGCTTCGATATGCATGGGGGCTTCCTAGTTACTCGCTTGGGGCACATGCTCGCCGCGGCGGGTGTCGAACGGGTGCGTGGTGACCGCAACCGGCGACTGGGCGATCGTCTGCAAGGCCTGGGCATTGGTCTTACCGGCGATCCGCTGCTGCAGGTAGGCCTTGAAGTCGTTGGGCTGCACCACCCGGACCTCGAAGTTCATCATCGAGTGATACGTCCCGCACATCTCGGCGCAGCGACCGACGAATGCCCCGGTCCGCTGGATTTCTGAGACCTGGAAGACGTTCACCGAATGGTTTTCATGCGGATAGGGCATCACGTCGCGCTTGAAGAGGAACTCCGGTACCCAGAACGCGTGGACGACGTCGGCGGAGGCCATCTGGAACTCGATTCGCTTACCCGCGGGCAGCACCAGCACCGGGATCTCGGTGCTGGTGCCCACCGTCTCGACCTTGTCGTAGTTCAGGTAGCTGCGGTCTTCCATGCTGATTCCATGGTCGGGCCCGGGAATCTCCTCACCCTGCGGGTTCCGGGCTTCCGACTTGGTGACCACCGCTGCTTTACGCGCCGCGTCGGCTCCGTCGAATTTGAGCGTGCCATCCTTGAAATCGACCTTCTGGTAACCGAACTTCCAGTTCCACTGGAACGACGTGATGTCGACCACGACCTCGGGGTCCTTGGCCAGATGCAGCATCTTCTCCTGCACCACCACGGTGAAGTAGAACAGCACCGAGATGATCAGGAACGGTGTCACGGTGAGCACCAACTCCAGCGGCATGTTGTAGCCGAACTGGCGGGGCAATTCGGTGTCGGTGGGCTTCCAGCGGTGGAACGCGCTGGACCAGAAGATCAGGCCCCACACGACGGCGCCGACGACCAGCGACGCGATCACTGCGCCGATCCACAGCTGCCGGTTGAAGTCGGCCTCCGGGGTGATGCCCCTGGGCCAGCCCATGCCCAATACCTCCGACCAACTGCATCCGCTCAGGGACACCGCCAGGATGCCAAGCAGGCCGGCCAACACGGGCAGCCGAAGCCGACGAGAGCCCGCGGAGCGCTTCCCAACAAGCGCTGCGAACGGCCTGGTCCGCGAGGTGTCACGGTGGCGCCTCCTGAAATCACAAGCTCGACCGACAGCAAGCACATCGAATACTACGCAGCGTAGACCACGCGGCGTAACCAGGCGCTGCCGGAGTCCCGGCGCCCGGGGCCGGCCCGCGGACTGGCCCGCGACCTGCGGCGGCGCCGACGCCACCGCGTTGCGGCATACTTGTCGCGATGTGTGGACTGCTGGCCTTTGTGAGCGCTTCGGCCGGCGGTGATCTTCGGGTTCTCCGGCCTCGGCCAGCGAAACGGCTGAGTCCGTCGCCCGCGCATCGCATCTGATGCGCCACCGCGGACCCGACGAGCCGGGCACCTGGGCCGACCCTGCCGGGACCGTCGTGTTCGGTTTCAACCGGCTGTCCATCATCGATATCGCCCACTCGCATCAACCGCTGCGTTGGGGGCCGCCGGAAAGCCCGGACCGGTATGAGTTGGTGTTCAACGGCGAGATCTACAACTACCTGGAGCTGCGGGCCGAGCTCGCCGAGCGCCACGGCGCCGTCTTCGCCACCGATGGCGACGGTGAGGCCATCGTCGCCGCCTATCACCATTGGGGCGCCGACGCCCTGACCCGGCTGCGGGGGATGTTCGCTTTCGCCCTGTGGGACAACGTCGCCGGCGAATTATTCTGCGCCCGCGACCCTTTCGGCATCAAGCCGCTGTTCATGGCGACTGGTACCGGCGGCACCGCGGTGGCCAGCGAAAAGAAATGCCTGCTGGACCTGGCCGACCTGATCGGATTCGATACCGCAATCGACTTGCGCGCCGTCCAGCACTACACGGTGCTGCAGTACGTGCCCGAACCGGAAACCCTGCACCGCGGTGTGCGCCGGCTCGAGTCCGGCTGTTATGCGCGGATTCGCCCCGGCACGGCCACACCGGAGACGACTCGCTACTTCGTACCGCGCTTCACCGCGACACCGATCACCCGCGACACCGAACAGGCCCGCTACGACGAGATCACTGCGGTCCTGGAGGATTCGGTGGCAAAGCACATGCGCGCCGACGTTACCGTCGGCGCCTTTCTGTCGGGCGGCATCGATTCGACGGCGATCGCGGCGCTGGCTATCCGGCACAATCCCCGGCTGATCACGTTCACCACCGGGTTCGAGCGAGAGGGATTCTCGGAGATCGACGTCGCGGTGGCGTCGGCGGAGGCGATCGGCGCGCGGCACATCGCCAAGGTGGTCGCGCCCGACGAGTTCGTCGCCGCCTTACCCGAAATCGTTTGGTATCTCGACGAACCGGTGGCCGACCCGGCGCTGGTGCCGCTGTTCTTCGTCGCTCGCGAGGCGCGAAAGCACGTCAAGGTGGTGCTGTCCGGGGAGGGCGCCGACGAGCTTTTCGGCGGCTATACCATCTACCGGGAGCCGTTGTCGCTCAAGCCTTTCGACTACCTGCCCGGGCCGCTGCGACGCTCGATGGGCAAGATGTCCAAACCGCTGCCCGAGGGCATGCGCGGCAAGAGCCTGCTGCACCGCGGATCGCTGACGCTCCAGCAGCGCTACTACGGCAATGCCCGTAGCTTCTCCGACGCGCAGCTGCGCGACGTGCTGCCCGGGTTCCGGCCCGACTGGACGCACACCGACGTGACGGCACCGCTGTATCGCGAATCAGCGGACTGGGATCCCGTGGCCCGCATGCAACACATCGACCTGTTCACCTGGTTGCGCGGCGACATTCTGGTCAAGGCCGACAAGATGACGATGGCCAACTCGCTGGAGTTGCGGGTCCCGTTTCTGGATCCCGAGGTGTTCGCCGTCGCCTCCCGACTGCCGGTGCAGGCCAAGATCACCCGCACCACCACGAAGTACGCGCTACGACGCGCGCTGGAGCCGATCGTGCCGGCGCACGTGCTCAACCGGCCGAAACTGGGCTTTCCCGTGCCTATCCGGCACTGGCTGCGCGCCGGCCCGCTGCTGGAGTGGGCGCATGAAATGGTGAACTCGTCGGCAACCGGCCATCTGATCGACGCGTCCGCCGTTCGCCGCATGCTAGACGAACACCGTTGCGGCACAGCGGATCACAGTCGCAGACTGTGGACGCTGCTGATCTTCATGCTCTGGCACGCGATCTTCGTCGAGCACAGCGTGGCGCCGGAGATCAGCGAGCCGTCCTACCCGGTGCAGCTCTGACGTGAGCCGCTAGGCGAGGCCCGCGCCGATCTCGGCGGCGGCGGCGTCGCCGTAGGCATCCGCCAGGCGCGTCTTGGCAACCTCGCGGTCCCACTGCCACTCCTGCGTCCCGGTCGACTCCAGCACCAACACCGCGACCAGCGAGCCCAACTGCGCCGAACGTTCCAGGCTGAGCCCGCTGCTGCGTCCGGTCAGAAAACCGGCCCGGAATGCGTCGCCGACGCCGGTGGGGTCGGTCTGGCTGGTCTCGGGCACCACGCCGACGTGAACGGTCGTCCCGTCGCGGTCAACGATGTCGACGCCCTTGGCTCCGAGCGTGGTCACCCGCAGGTCGACCTTCTCCAGCACATCGGCCTCCGACCAGCCGGTCTTCGACAGCAACAGCCCCCACTCGTAATCGTTGGTGAATAGATACGCGGCGCCGTCGATGAGCTTGTTGATCTCGTCGCCGGACAGCCGCGGCAACTGCTGCGACGGGTCGGCGGCGAAGGCCAAGCCGAGCTTGCGGCACTCCTCGGTGTGCACCACCATCGCGTCCGGGTCATTGGCCCCGACGATCACCAGGTCCGGCTTGCCGATCGACGAGACGACGTCGGCGAGCTTGATGTTTCGGGCCTCTGACATCGCACCCGGGTAGAACGACGCGATCTGGGCCATGTCGAGGTCGGTGGTGCAGACGAACCGTGCGGTGTGCGCGGTTTGTGAAATCAGAACGTTGTCGGTGTTGACGCCGTGAGCGTTAAGCCATTGGCGGTAGTCGTCGAAGTCGTCGCCGGCAGCCCCCACCAGCGCGACGTCGCCGCCGAGCACGCCGATTGCGTAGGCGATGTTCCCGCCCACGCCGCCCCGGTGAATCACCAGGTCGTCCACCAGGAAACTCAGCGACACCTTCTGCAAATGCTCGACCAGCAGGTGTTCGGAAAATCGACCCGGAAACCGCATCAAATTGTCGGTGGCAATAGAACCGGTCACCGCGATCGTCACGAAAAATCCACCCTTCGTTTCATAAGTTCGGCTAGCTAAGCTTACCCACGGTCGTGGGTGCCGCTGCAGTGCGGGCAGAGGCCCGCTAGCCTCCGTAGGAGAACCTCGCGGCGACAGACGTCGTTCAGGGTCATCCAGCCCCGACACCCGAGGAGTACCGCCTATGCCCGGTCCGTATTCGCCGAACCACCGTCTCCGCGCCGACGGACCGCAATTCACGGACCCTCATCCCAGCCAGCCCATTCCCGGCCCGCCACCCTACGGCGTGCCTCCCGTGCGCGACGCGGCCGAGGCAGCACCTCCGTCGGCCGCCTATCCGGGGCCGCTGCCACCACCCGTGACATACCCGAAACGCCGCGCTCGACGGCTGGTCCTCGGCACTCTGGCGGCATTGCTCCTGATCACTGGGTTGATCGCGGCGATCGTGCACGGTTCGCGCAGCGGCCCGACGACCTCGGCAGGCGCGATCTCCGATGCCACGGCCAAGCCGGCGATACAGGGCTACCTGGACGCGCTCGAGCACCGCGACATCGAAATCATCGCGCGCAACGCACTGTGCGGTATCTACGACGCGGTGCGCGATCGACGCTCGGATCAAGCGCTGGCCATGCTGAGCAGCGACGCGTTCCGCAAGCAATTCGCCGAGGCGCAGGTGACGTCCATCGACAAGATCGTCTACTGGTCGGACTACCAGGCTCAGGTGTTGTTCACCATGCGTGTCGAACCGGGCGGCGGTGGCTCGTCCCGCGAGCAGGTACAGGGGATCGCCCAGTTACTTGCCCAGCACAACCAGGTGCTGGTGTGCTCCTATGTGCAGCGGACAGCGGGCAGCTACTAGACAGCTATCGCGGGGGTACCCGCGTCAGTTGAAGGAGTCGCCGCAGGCGCACGAGCCGGTGGCGTTCGGGTTGTCGATGGTGAAGCCCTGCTTCTCGATGGTGTCGACGAAGTCGATCGAGGCGCCCTGCACGTAGGGCGCGCTCATCCGGTCGACAGTGAGCGTCACGCCGCCGAAGTCGGCGGTCAAGTCGCCGTCGAGCGCGCGATCGTCGAAGAACAAGTTGTAACGCAGGCCGGCGCATCCTCCGGGCTGGACCGCGATACGCAGCGCCAGGTCGTCGCGTCCCTCCTGCTCCAGCAGGGACTTCGCCTTGGCTGCCGCGGCGTCGGTCAAGATCACGCCGTGGGTTGTTGTCGCGGCTGACTCGTCCTGAACAGTCATTGCGTCTCCCTATAAGTGCCTACAAGCCCATATCGTTCTCGGGTCGGTGAGCGGGTTCGTTCACCGCGGTCCCTGCCGTATCAGACTCCCGGTGAAAAAACCCACCTCTTCAAAGGTACCTTGTCGAACCGCTATTCCCGAGTCGCGCCGCCACGTAGGAGGCCAGGCCCATCAGCTGGTTGGCGGCGTCCGCCAGGGCCAGCCGCACCGAACCGGCGTAGTCGGCGATCGCGTAGGCCGCCAGAATGCCCTCCGACAGCAGCGCCCGACGGTCAAAAGCCACCTGACCAGCCATCACCACGATCGGTACCTGCAATGGTTGCGCCGCCGCGGCCAGCGCGCCGACCACCTTCCCGTGCAACGACTGGTGGTCGAACCGACCCTCACCGGTGATCACCAGATCAGCCGCGGCAATGTCATCAGCCAACCGCGTGTGCGTAGCGATGATCGAGGCACCCGATTCGCACCGGCCGCCCAGTGCGAGCAGCGCCGCCCCAATGCCCCCGGCCGCCCCGGCGCCCGCTTGCGCGCTGACCGGCTGCCCGGCGGCCGCATCCAGCTCAGCGGCCCATTCGGTGAGCCGCTGTTCGAGCACCGCCACGGTCGCCGGATCCGCTCCCTTCTGCGGGCCGAATACGGCCGCGGCTCCCCACGGCCCCAGCAGGGGGTATTCGACGTCCGACGCGGCGATCAGCTCGACGCCGGCCAGCCGCTGCCGGCCCGCCCGAAGGCCGCCGAGCTCGTCGACCAGTGCGCGGCCGCCGTCGGTGCTGGCGGTGCCGCCCAAGCCGACCACGATCCGCGCGGCGCCCGCCCGCACGGCCGCGTCGATAAGCTGCCCCACTCCCCTGCTATGGGCGGACAGCGCGGTTTGCGGTGTCGGCGGGCCGCCGAGCCGGGCCAAGCCGCACGCCTGCGCGCATTCCAGGTATGCCGTCGCCGACTCGGGCTCCAGCACCCATTCGGCTTGCACGTCGTCGTCCAGTGGGCCGGATACCTCGAGGTGCCGCCGCTGCCCCAGCCGGCTGGCCAGCACGTCGACGAAACCTGGGCCGCCGTCGGATTGCGGCGCAATGGTGAACTGATCGGCGGGGCGCGCCCGGTTCCAGCCCGTCACTATCGCGGCGGCCGCCTCGACCGCGGTCAGGCTGTCGCCGTAGCAATCGGGGGCAACCAGCACCCGAAGTATCGCCGGTATCGCCGGCACCAGGCCTGCAGCGGGTGCGATACCGCCGACGTCAGCCGCCGACCCGCTCATCTGAGCAAGCGTAGGGCCGGCGCGGGAAAGGTGCACCCACCCCGATCGTGGGCCACACCGTGTACCGGACAACAGCCGTTGCGAAGTAACCTGGCGAACGTGAAGCTGCTGGGCCGCAAAAGAGACATGGACGACGCCGGGGATCACGGCCGTGCGCAGACACCGGCGGACGCGTCCGAGTTGTCGCGTGGTTCGCAAACAACCGCCCCCAAGGGCCGTCCCACGCCCAAGCGCAGCGCCGCCGACCGCCGCAAGGGGCCGGTCGCTCCGGCCCCGATGACCTCGGCCGAGGCCCGTGCACGGCGAAAGTCGTTGGCCGGGCGCAAGCTCAGTCGCGACGAACGCAAGGCCAACAGCGCCGAGCGCCGGGCCCAGATGGCGGATCGGCGGGAGCGCATGATGGCCGGCGACGAGCGTTACCTGCTGGCGCGCGATCAGGGCCCGGTACGCCGGTTCGTCCGCGACTTGGTGGACGCCCGCCGCAACGTGCTCGGGTTGTTCATGCCTTCGGCCCTGACGTTGCTGTTCGTCATGTTCGCCGTCCCACAACTGCAGCTCTACATTTCGCCCGCAATGATGCTGCTGATGGCCCTCATGATGCTCGACGGGCTCATCCTGGGCCGCAAGGTCGCCAGACGAGTCGACGAGAAGTTTCCGGAGGACACCGAAAGTCGTTGGAAGCTAGGCCTTTACGCAGCCAGTCGAGCTTCTCAGATGCGCCGGATGCGAGCGCCACGGCCCCAAGTCAAGCACGGGGCCCGTGTCGAGTAGACGTCGCCCGAAGAAGCCCTCGCATGGCGACCCGCCGCGCCCGGCTACGCCGCGCCTGCGATCGCCATGGGGTGTTTGAGCTGCCGTGCGAACCCTGGTGCTCGGCGGCATCAAGTCGGGCAAATCGCGGTGGGCCGAGGCGGCCATCGCCGAGTCGTTGGAACCGGTTGAGCCGGTGCGCTACCTGGCGACCGGGTCGGTAGCCGACACCGACCCGGCCTGGTTGCGCCGCATCGCCCAGCACCGCGATCGCAGGCCCGGGCACTGGTCAACGGTGGAAAGCGACGACATCCCAACACATTTGCGCCAGCCGCCGCCCGCGCCCACCCTCGTCGACGATGTCCCCGGCTGGTTGACCGCCGCTTTGGACCGCCGCGGATGGGAGAACGGCCTGATCTCGACGGACGTCGATGAGTTGCTCGCCGCGGTGGCCTCGTTCGATTCGCCGCTGGTCCTGGTCAGCCACGAGGTCGGGCTGACCGTCGTGGCGCCGACTTTGTCCGGCCGGCGGTTCACCGATGAGTTGGGCGCGCTCAATCAGCGACTGGCCGCCTTGTGCGATCGAGTCGTGCTGATGGTGGCCGGGCAGCCGTTGCAGATCAAGCCGCCGAGGATCTGATGGTGTTTCCGCCGGTAGTGCCGCCCGATACGGATGCCGCCGCGGCGGCGCGGGCCCGCCAAGACACGCTGACCAAGCCCCGCGGTGCCCTGGGCCGCCTCGAGGATCTGTCGGTCTGGGTCGCGTCGTGTCAAGGCCACTGTCCGCCAACGCAATTCGAACGGGCCCGAATCGTGGTGTTCGCCGGTGATCATGGCGTTGCCCGATCCGGGGTATCGGCCTACCCGCCGGAGGTCACCAGCCAGATGGTCGCCAACATCGCCGCCGGCGGCGCCGCGATCAACGCACTGGCCGACGTCGCCGGGGCAACGGTGCGTGTCGCCGACCTGGCGGTGGACGCTGACCCGTTGACGCAGCAGATCGGTGCGCACAAGGTGCGACGCGCCAGCGGCGATATCAGATGCGAGGATGCGCTGACCCACCCGCAGACCCTCGACGCGATTGACGCCGGCCGGCAGATCGCCGACCAGGAGGTCGATGCCGGTGCGGATCTTCTCATCGCCGGCGACATGGGCATCGGAAACACCACTGCGGCAACGGTTCTGACTGCGGCGCTGACGGGCATCGAGCCGGTCGCGGCGGTGGGCTACGGGACCGGCATCGATGACGCGGGGTGGGCCCGTAAAACGGCGGCGGTGCGCGATGCGCTGTTCCGGGCCGAGCCGGTCTCATCCGATCCGGTGGCGTTGCTGCAGCGTTGCGGCGGTGCGGATCTGGCGGGGATGGCGGGCTTCTGCGCACAGGCCGCCCTCCGGCGAACGCCGCTGTTGCTGGATGGCATGGCGGTGACGGCGGCGGCTTTGATTGCCGAGCGCCTGGCTCCGGGCGCCCGACTGTGGTGGCAGGCCGGTCACCTCTCGACGGAACCGGCGCACGCGCTGGCCCTGGCCCAGCTGGGGCTGGATCCAATACTGGATCTGAAAATGCGGCTGGGCGAGGGTACCGGCGCCGCGGTGGCCCTGCCGGTGCTGCGGGCCGCGGTGGCCGCGTTGACGTCAATGGCCAGCTTTTCCAGCGCGCACGTCTCCGACCGCGCCGACCGCCCTGCCTCCTCGCCGTGATCAGTTCGCTGGCAACGGCTTTCGCGTTCGAGACCGTCGTCCCCGTGCCCGGCACATCGGACCGGCCGCTGGGCCGTGGCGCGATGACCGCGCTGCCAGTCGTCGGCGCCGCGCTCGGTGCGCTGGCTGCGGCCGTCACCTGGGCGAGCGCGCTGGTGTTCGGCTCGGGTAACCCGCTGACCGGCCTGCTCGCGGTGGCGGTGCTGCTGGCGGCGACCCGTGGCCTGCACATCGACGGCGTGGCCGACACCGCCGACGGGCTGGGCTGCTACGGGCCGCCGGAACGCGCGCTGCAGGTGATGCGTGATGGGTCGACCGGACCGTTCGGGGTGGCCACCGTCGTGTTGGTGATCATGCTGCAGGGACTGGCTTTTTCGGCGCTGGGCGTGGCTGCGATCGTGATCGCCGTTTCCGCCGGCCGGGTCGCCGCCGTGCTGGCCTGTCGCCGGTCGCTGCCGGCGGCGCAGGGCAGCACGTTGGGCGCTCGGGTCGCCGGCAGCCAGCCCGCGCCGGTGATCGCGGCCTGGATCACCCTGCTGCTCGCGGCGGCCGTGGCCGCAGGTCGGCAGCCCTGGCAGGCACCCGCGGCGGTGCTGGTCGGACTCGCCTGCGGTGCGGCGCTGACCCGGCACTGTGTGCGCCGTTTCGGCGGCATCAGCGGCGACATGCTTGGCGCCGCAATCGAATTGACCACGACAGCTACCGCCTTGGTGCTGGCCGGATTGCTCCGCTTCGACTAAACGCCGGCACACCACGACATCGCTGTTCGGGGAACTCCCGCGCGGCCGCTGCTTTATCGTTGCCAGATGGCGTTTATGCAGGTCGCCCTCGGTTGCGTTTTCGGGCCGCCTCAGTTCGCTTCGGTCAGCTCCGCGGATGACTCGTCTAATGTCGCGTCTCAATCAACTCCGATGTCGACACCCTGGAATCACCTCGAAGCGGGAATCGCCGTCGGGCTCGACAAACCGTTACTCGTTATCCGGCAAGGCGCGCAAGGCGGGGTGTTTGACATACCCGATCATCCCCGAATGGTGACTGTGATCGACATGATGGGGTCAGGCTCGCTTGCAGCCTTGAGCGAAAAAGTTTCAGCCTGGGTGAGGGCGTGGGAATCTTAATCCGGAAGGTATCCGCCCGCCTACCGGGTCAGCTAATCCATCGACCCCATCATTTGTGCCGCGCCTGGCAACACCGCTTTAAACTCGTCCGAATTCGCGGCGTAGAGGTTGAAGAGGCTGGACATGCGGGTTGTGGCGTTGTACATCGTCACCCATCCACCGTAGATCTCGCCGGTGCCTTGGTTGGTTTGGATGTCAGCGGTGTAGTCGATCTCGAGCAACTGTTGAAAGTTTTTGCCGTGCAACGGCTGCGGCGGCGCCGGGTACTGCTGCACATTGGTCAATCCGGAGCTCTGAATATTGTGAGAGATCAGAAACGTTGCTTCTTGGCCGATGTCCGGCGTGTTCGCGGTACCCGCGTTGACGAACACGCCCGCGCTCTGGTCGTTGTTGATGAGGTCGGCGGACTGCTGACCTTGGCGCGTGACTGTCCACCCGGGGGCCACCGCCACGCTGATTCCGTCCACCAGGTTGACGGTGGTCGTGGTCCCGGCCGCCAGCGATGTGGTGTTCGATGCCAAAGCCACACTGCCCCAAGGGCTCTTGCCCGGTTCGACAGTCGCGTGGTGGATTGATCCGGTCGCTGACGCGCTGTGCGGAGCGATCCTTCCGCTACCGCCCTGACCCGGGGGCGTGCGATGCGTTGCCGCACCGCCCAATGCCACCGCCACGCTGACCACCGCGGCCACCACGACGATTACCGCCACAATCGCGGTGACCAGCCCCGCGTGCAGCCGATGTTCGGCATGTCCGGCCGCCGGGGCACCCGCATCAGTCCCGGGGTCGGCGAGCAACGCCGCGTCCAATCCATCACGAGCCGCGACCAACCCCGCGCCGGCCAACAAGAATGCCGCCAACGCGGTCAACACGATCCCGCGGGTGCCGTAGGGCTGCAACAAGGTGGTCGCCAATTCGTAGGCCAGCACCAACACCAGTCCCTCGATCACACCGGCAACGGGGCTGGCCCCCAGCCCACGCAACCCCAACACAGCGACCGTCGCCGCCGTCGCTAGCACAATCGGCTGTAAAAAGCCCAGCGTCAAAGAAATAAACGCCACATGCGCCGGGTCCCCCGCCGTGGCCTGCAAATGAGTGAACGCTCCATGCTGGACCACCACACTGAGCCCCAACGACAGTGCCGCACCGCTGAGCGAACACGCCACCACGACATCCATCGGATGGCGGAATGCCGAGCGCGCGCTGACCACCAGCGGAGCGATCACCACCGCCACAAACGCCGCCACCGGTACCAGCACACCCAGCTCAAGAATGCGCGGGACCGGTGGCAGGTGATACCCCGTCGAACCCACCCCCACCAGCTTGATGAATCGAGTTTCGAGCAGCCCAACCCCGACGCCGAGCAGCAGCGAAAGCCCAAACGCCACAACGATTACCGTCAACGGCTCGTCGTGCCACAACCGGTGATCGTGAATGTAGACCAGCACCGCCGCCGGCAACGCCACCGCCGTCAACACCAACGCGACGGGCAGCGACCCCAACCCTGCCGCGATCAACGCCGCCAACAAGGCCAGCGCGATGACATTGCGGTACACATGATGACGCCCCGCCGCCAAATGCGGCATCAGCGTCCCGATCACCGCAACGTGGCGGCGCGGTCCCTGCGGCGTCGGGCTATTCGGGTTGACCATTTCATCATACCTCCGGGGGGATTTGCGCGCAGAAGCTTACGACCAAACGCGCCACAACACGGCCAAATCGGCCCTATCAACCGAAATCGCTACGACTCAGCGGCTGCGCCGGCCGTCAGCCCAGCCGTGACATCCAACCGTGGGTATCGGCGAAAGTCCCCCGCTGGATGCCGGTCAGCGTGTCGCGCAGCGCCATCGTCACTTCGCCGGATTCGCCGTCACCGACAGTGAATTCGCTCTCGCCGTACTTCACACGCGAAATCGGAGTGATCACGGCGGCAGTACCGCAGGCGAACACCTCGGTGATCTCACCGGCGGCGGTCTTCTTCTGCCACTCGTCGATGTCGATCTTGCGTTCCTCGACGGCAAAGCCAGCGTCAGTTGCCAACTGCAGCAACGAATCCCGAGTGATGCCAGGCAGAAGCGAGCCGGACAGCTCAGGCGTCACCAGCCGGGCCGATCCGCCACTGCCGAACACGAAGAAAAGGTTCATGCCGCCCATCTCTTCGATGTAGCGGCGCTCGACGGCGTCCAGCCAAACCACCTGCTCGCAGTCGTGTTCGGCCGCTTCGGCTTGGGCCACCAACGACGCGGCGTAATTGCCGCCGAACTTCGCCGCACCGGTACCGCCCGGGCTGGCGCGCACGTATTCCGTTGACACCCAGACGCTGACCGGTTTGATGCCGTGCTTGAAATACGCACCCGCCGGCGAGCCGATCACCAGATAGCGGTACTGCTTGGCCGGGCGCACGCCCAGCCCCGGCTCGGTCGCGAACACGAACGGCCGCAGGTACAGCGACTCCTCACCACCGGCCGGCGGAACCCACGCCTTATCGACGGCGATCAGTTGTCGCAACGACTCGAGGAACAGGTCGTCGGGCAATTCAGGGATCGCGATCCGCCGCGCCGAGGATCGCATCCGCGCGGCATTGGCCTCGGCGCGGAACGAGACGATCGACCCGTCCGGCCACCGGTAGGCCTTTAGCCCCTCGAAAACTTCCTGCGCGTAATGCAGCACAATCGCCGACGGATCCAGCTCGATCGGGCCGTATCCGGTGACCCGCGCATCATGCCAACCCCGCCCGTCGGTGTAATCGATCGACACCATGTGGTCGGTGTGATATCGGCCGAAACCAGGGTCGGCCAGTATCGCTTTGCGCGCCGCGTCGCTCGTCGGGTTTGCGCTGCGCGAAACCGTGAACTCGAGGACGCCCCTGGTCATCATGCGATTGTATAACCGGGCGCTATCGCGTTTTTGGATCGACAAAAGGTGGGCGCACCACTTCGCATTCAACCCCGCGGCCCCGAACATCGACGGTGACATGCTGGCCGTCCTGGACGCCCCCGTCCGTGTCGATCAACGCAAGTGCAATACCGGTTTTCAAGGTCGGAGAAAACGTGCCCGACGTAGTGACCCCGACCTTGGTGTCGCCGTCGAGCACGGTCAACTCCGGCCGCAGCACACCGCGGCCCACCGCGCGCAAGCCGCGCAGCAGCCGCCGCGGACCCGCCTCCTTCTCGGCCAGCAGCGCGTCACGGCCGAAGAACGCAGCCTTCTTCCAGCCGATGGCCCAACCGCATCGGGCCTGCAGCGGCGAGATATCGGCCGAAAGTTCGTGACCGTGCAGCGGATAGCCCATCTCGGTGCGCAGGGTGTCGCGTGCCCCCAGACCGGCCAGCTCGCCGTCCGCTCGGGTGACCGCGGCTACCAGCGCGTCGAACACCACACCCGCCGATTCCCACGGTGGCAACAGCTCGTAGCCCTGCTCCCCGGTGTATCCGCTGCGGCAAACCCGCACCGGCACTCCCGCGAACTCCGCGTCGGCATAGCCCATGTAGTCCATGGAAGTCGGAAGCCCCAATTCAGCGAGCACCTCCGCCGACCGCGGTCCCTGCACGGCCAACACCGCATAAGAGCGATGCTCGTCGCTGATGGCGAGGCCGGCGGGCGCCGCTTCCTGCAGGGCAGCGACCACCGCCGCGGTGTTGGCGGCATTGGGCACCAGAAAGATCTCGTCGGGCCCGACGTAGTAGGCGATCAGGTCGTCGATTACTCCGCCAGATTCGTTGCAGCACAACGTATATTGCGCTTTTCCCGGCTCAATGCGGTTGAGGTCGTTGGTGAGCGCGGAGTTGACGAAATCTGCGGCGCCGGGTCCGCGGACCAGCGCCTTGCCCAGGTGACTGACGTCGAACAGGCCGACGGCGGTGCGGGTTGCGATGTGCTCGCTGACGGTGCCGGCATACGACACCGGCATCAGCCAGCCGCCGAACTCGGCGAAGCTGGCGCCGAGCTCGCGGTGGCGGTCCTCGAGTGGTCCGTGCAGAAGGTCATCGTTCATGGCGCCGCTCCTCCCCATCGCTCCGCTCTGCATCGTCGCAGCGCGGCTCACGGCATTTCACCCTAATCCGGCACCCGACTGGCACACTTGGCCAGGTGGTCGACTCCTCCGATTTTGAGGCGCTGGAGGCTGCCGGGATCGCCGATGCACGCGAGCGGGCAGGCCTGATCGAGTACTTGGCTGGCCTGGGTTTCACCGCAGAGGAGATGGTCGAGGCCGAGCGTCGCGGCCGCTTGTTCGGGCTCGCCGGTGACGCCCTGCTGTGGTCGGGTCCCCCGATCTATACCCTGCGGACCGCGGCAGACGCGATCGGTGTGGCGGTGGAGGATGTCGAACACGGCTGGGCCATGCTCGGCCTGACCGTCGCAGACCCGGATACGCCGGTGTTGAGTCAGGTCGACGTCGACGGCTTGGCGACCTGGGTGGCGATGAGGATGCAGATGGGCCCCGACGCCGCGGACGGCTTCCTGCGGGTCGTCGGCGCGAACGTTGCCCGGGTGGCCGAGGCCATCTCGTCCATGATCCGGACGAATCAACCCAAAATGTGGCTCGGCCTCACCGGGGACGAACTCACCACCGCGCGGGTCTACCGCGAGGCCGCAGAATTCGTCCCCCGCATCGGGGCAATGATCGACGCCGTCCATCGCCACCATCTGGTCAGCACCCGGACCTTCATCGAGGGCGTGGTCAGCGGCCCGTCGGCCAGTCTGTTGTGCGGCGTGGGGTTTGCCGATCTGTCCGGCTTCACTGCGCTCACCCAACTGCTCACACCCGCGGAGTTGTCGACAATGCTCACCGAGTTCGGCGCCACCGTCAGCGACGTGGTGCATGCCGACGGCGGGCGGGTGGTGAAGTTCCTCGGCGACGCCGTGATGTGGGTGAGCTCGGACCCGGAGCGGTTGGCGAAAGCGGCGCTCGACCTCGTCGACCATCCGCGGGCGCGCGAGGCGGGACTACAGGTCCGCGCCGGTCTGGGCTACGGCCCGATCCTGGCCATTAACGGTGACTACTTCGGCAACGCCGTCAACCTGGCCGCGCGGCTGGTCGCCGCGGCGTCACCGGGCCAGATCCTGGCCGACGGGGCCGTCCACGAGCAACTACCGGAATGGCCTGCCGTAGTCCAGGAACCGCTGCAACTCAAGGGCTTCGACGACCCCGTCGTGGCCTATGACCTGTGTCCCGGTGCGCGTCGATAGGGTTACTGCTGTGAGCACACAACCCGGTTACCCCGCCCCTGCCGTCGCCGTCGCCTCCTCGCTGCCGCGTCGCAGCGCGGCATCGGCGGTGCTGATCGTCCCGGTGGTCTCGTCCGGCCCAGAAGGCACGGAGGATCAGCCGGGTGCCGCTGAAGTCTCCGTCGCCGCCGCTGAACCGCTACTGCCGGCCGAGGCGGTCGCCGAAATCGAGTCAGGCCTGCGGGCGCTGAACGCCACCGGCGCCAGCGACGAGGTGAACCGGCTGGTGGTGAAGTCGCTACCGGTGGCCAGCGTGCTGACGATCGGGCTGGGCAATGCGCGCGACGAGTGGCCCGCCGATGTGATTCGCCGCGCGGCCGGCGCAGCGGCGCGGGCGCTGGGTGGCGCCGAGGCTGCCGTCACCACGTTGGCTGAGTTGCCGGGAGCCGGTGTCATCGCGGCCACCGTGGAAGGCCTGATTCTGGGCAGCTACCGGTTCACCGAGTTCCAGACGAACAAGACCGCACCGAAAGACCCTGGGCTGCGCAAGATCACCGTGTTGTCCACCGCCAAGGATGCCAAATCGCAGGCCGCTCATGCCGCCGCGGTCGCTACCGCCGTCGCGACCGCCCGCGACTTTGTCAACACCCCGCCCAGCCACCTGTTTCCTGCCGAATTCGCAAAGCGGGCAAAAGCTTTGGGTGAATCGGTCGGCCTCGAGGTCGAGGTGCTCGACGATAAGGCGCTGCAAAAGGGTGGCTACGGCGGAGTGATCGGAGTCGGCAAGGGTTCGTCGCGGCTGCCGCGGCTGGTGCGCCTGACCCATCACGGGTCGAAGCTGGCCAAAAAGCCCAAGCACGCCAAGAAAGTCGCCCTGATCGGGAAGGGCATCACGTTCGACACCGGCGGCATCTCGATCAAGCCGGCGGCGTCGATGCACTACATGACGTCGGACATGGGCGGCGCCGCGGCGGTCATCGCGACGGTGGCGCTGGCCGCTCAACGTGAACTGCCGATCGATGTGATCGCCACCGTGCCGATGGCCGAGAACATGCCGTCCTCGACCGCCCAGCGCCCGGGTGACGTGCTGACGCAGTATGGCGGGACCACCGTCGAGGTGCTCAACACCGATGCCGAGGGCCGGCTGATCCTCGCCGACGCCATCGCCCGGGCTTGCGAAGACAACCCCGACTACCTGATCGAGACGTCGACACTGACCGGCGCGCAGACGGTGGCGCTTGGCGCGCGCACGCCGGGTGTGATGGGCAGTGACGAGTTCCGCGACCGGGTGGCGGCCATTTCGCAGCGGGTCGGCGAGAACGGCTGGCCGATGCCGCTGCCCGACGAACTCAAGGACGATTTGAAGTCGACGGTGGCCGACCTGGCCAATATCAGCGGGCAGCGCTTCGCCGGCATGCTGGTGGCGGGCGTGTTCTTGCGCGAATTCGTTGCCGACGGCGTGAATTGGGCACACATCGACGTCGCCGGGCCGGCCTACAACACCGGTAGCCCCTGGGGTTACACCCCCAAGGGCGGCACGGGTGTGCCGACTCGCACCATGTTCGCGGTGCTGGAAGACATCGCCGACAACGGTTAGCTGGCAACGCAAAGGTCCGTGGCCCGCCCTCGATGGCCGCGGACCCTGCGTACAGGGCAGTGCTGCTTTTCCTTTCTCCCGGGCCCGCTGTCACGGGCCCGGATTACTGTGAGTTTCATAATTGGTCTGCGGATATGCGCTCATTTCGGCCCATCGGGGCGGGTGAGCATACCTGAGCGATTACTGAGAGAATGTTAAATGGAAAATATTGACGCGAGCGACGTTCGGCGTGCTGCCGCGCTTCCGGCGGCCCATAGCCACGAAGCACGCTCACTGGTCCGTGCGGGACGGCCAACTGGTGACGCCCTCAACGCGTCAAAGCCGAAAGGTCAGTTGTGTACGACAGGCCGCTGGAACCATCTGATCTTCTGCCGCCAAGACTGCGCTGAGGTCAGTGCGAATCCGGCGCCGCACATGCACGCGAAGAACCAGACCAGTCCTGTACCCAACGGACCTTGGAAAGGCGGAATCACCGCGGTGACCATTCGCACCAGGCAGGCAGAGATGCCGCTGGCCGAGGCGATCAGATAGAGGTTGGCGATGTTCTTCGAGCGCGGGTCCTTGCGCAGCACCAACAGCGCGCGCGAGCCGAAGATCAGCAGATAACCCAAAGTTCCAGTGAGCAATACCCAATACACGCTCAGCCAGAAGTCGGTGCGTAGCGCAAAGAAATCGCCCGCATAAACCTTGCTGCCACGGCTCAACGTGAAAGTTGCCAGCAACAGCGGAATGCACAACGTCGCCGGCCGCTCCACCCATTGCTTGAACGACCGCTGTAGCGCATCGTCGTCTTCAAGCCGACCGACCACGTTGTAGACGATCGCCGAGGCCGCGACGATGTAACAGTCGTGCCCGACGTAGTTCTGCAAGTTCCACTCGCCGGTGATGTTGTGCAGGGCAACGCCCAGCGTGTGGGAGGCCGCCGGGGACATCAGTGCGACCGCGCTTCCCTGCAGGGCGATGTTGAGGGTGGCGGCCACCTCCCACCGGCAATGCCAGGTGACTCGCCGTATCCAGAGGCTCCAAGCGATGGATGCGAGGGTGATGGTGATGAGAGCAGTTAGAGCCATAACGATCCGCCGGCAGGTCGTGTTACAGCGGGGGCGCGTCTTGGCGCGGCCGCCATTCTGCAAGTTTCGTCGGCTGTGCGGTCTTCAGGGCGCCGTTGCCCGAGCCATGCGCCATCGCGATGCCGCCACGAATCTCCTCGGCCAGTGCGGTGACCTCTTCCGGCTGTATGAACCGGTAACGGGTGAGCAACTCGGCACGGTTGATGCCGAGATTGGCTGCGGCAACACGCAGGTTGTCCGCGGTGATCAAGGTTCCCTTGTCCAGCTGGTCGTAGTACGTGGACCGCGGCAGTTCCATCGCCGTCCAGATTTCTTCTCTGCTGAGGGAACGCCCGGCCAGGTAGGAGAGCACGGTGGCGAGTTCTTTGCCGCTGTCGTCTGGGTACACGGGGAACAAGATAATCCAGATTTTCGGCTTTTTGATCCAAAACGTCCCAAACTCGCAATGTATTAACCGCGCTGAAACCACGTAAATCCGAGGTCGCGGAATAAGAGTCCAATAACTTGGACATCGCTATTGTCCCGTTTCTTCGAGTTCCGCGGAGCTTAACGCATTTATTCAACGCGTGCCCAAAAATTCGCTGACACGAACCGGCGAAGCGACTGTAGCCGCCCGTCGGAGCGGCCCTGCCCTGGTTGTGTGCCGACGGAGCAGCAGTGACAGGATGGTTTCGGTAATCCGTTTGGGTGCAGCTTCCATACACCACGCTGTGGTAAGCCAGAAGTCGCTCGCGCCCACCGACCGATCGATCGAGGAGTCGACAGAGATGGCCTTCTCAGTTCAGATGCCGGCACTCGGTGAGAGCGTGACGGAGGGAACCGTTACTCGCTGGCTCAAGCAAGAAGGCGATACGGTCGAACTCGACGAACCCCTGCTGGAAGTGTCCACCGACAAGGTCGACACCGAGATTCCGTCGCCGGCGGCCGGAGTGCTGACGAAGATCGTTGCCCACGAGGACGACACCGTCGCGATCGGCGGCGAGCTTGCCGTCATCGGCGACGCGGCGGAAAGTACCGACGGTGGTGGCGCGCAGCAACCCGCCGCCGAAGCCGCACCCGAACCACAACCGGAGCCGCAAGCCACGCCGGCACCGGAACCGCAAGCCGAACCGGAACCGGCCGCCGCGTCGGCGAACGGCAAACAAGACGCGACTGGCGCCTCCCAGCCGGTGCTGATGCCCGAACTCGGCGAATCCGTCACCGAGGGCACCGTGACCCGCTGGCTGAAGAAAGTCGGCGACCCCGTCGACGTGGACGAGCCACTCGTGGAGGTTTCCACCGACAAAGTCGACACCGAGATCCCGTCTCCGGTGGCGGGCACGCTGATCAGCATCACCGCCGAGGAGGACGTCACCGTCTCCGTCGGCGGCGAGCTGGCCAGGATCGGTACCGGCGCCACCACAGCCGCACCCGCGCCGCAAGCCCCTCCGGCGCCGCGACCCGAGGCAAAGCCTGCACCGCAACCCGAGCCTGCCGCGCAGCCCACACCGCCGCCCCAACCCGACGCCGCGCCAACGCCGCAAGCCAAGCCAGAGCCTGCACCGACGGCTGGCGCGGCCAGCAGTCCGTACGTCACGCCGTTGGTCCGAAAGTTGGCCGCCGAGAACAACATTGATCTCAGCCAGGTGAACGGGACCGGGGTCGGCGGACGCATCCGCAAACAGGATGTGCTGTCAGCCGCGGCGAAGACGGCCGCGGAAAAGGAAGACGCCAAGAAAGCTCCGGCTGCCGCCCCGGCCGCTGCCGCCCCGGCCGCTGCGAAACCGAGCGCACCCACACCGGCGCCCGCGCTGGCGCATCTGCGCGGAACCACCCAGAAGGCCAGCCGGATCCGTCAGATCACCGCGAAGAAGACCCGCGAGTCGCTGCAGGCCACCGCACAGCTCACCCAGACCCACGAGGTCGACATGACCCGGATCGTGGCGCTGCGTGACAAGGCCAAGGCCGCGTTCGCCGAACGCGAGGGCGTGCGCCTGACCTTCCTGCCGTTCATCGCACGCGCGGTGATCGATGCGCTCAAAGTGCACCCGAATGTCAATGCCAGCTACAACGAAGAAACCAAGGAGATCACCTACTACGACGCCGAGCATCTCGGCTTCGCTGTCGACACCGAGCAGGGCCTGCTCTCCCCCGTCATCCACAACGCCGGCGACCTGTCGCTGGCCGGGTTGGCACGCGCGATCGCCGACATCGCCGCGCGCGCCCGGTCGGGCGACCTGCGGCCCGACGAGTTGTCCGGCGGGACCTTCACGATCACCAACATCGGCAGCCAGGGCGCACTGATGGACACCCCAATCCTGGTCCCGCCGCAAGCCGCGATGCTGGGTACCGGGGCCATCGTCAAGCGGCCGCGGGTCGTCGTCGACGACACCGGTAACGAATCCATCGGGGTGCGTTCAATCTGCTATCTCCCGCTGACCTACGACCACCGGCTGATCGACGGCGCCGACGCCGGGCGGTTCCTGACCACCGTCAAGCACCGGCTCGAAGAAGGCGCGTTCGAGGCCGATCTGGGCCTCTAGGGAGGGCTTGAGTCGTTGGCCGCTACTGTCGCGATCGCGGGCTCATCCGGGCTGATCGGCTCGGCTCTGGTCACCGCGCTTCGCACGGCAGACCATCGGGTTTTGCGGATCGTGCGCAGGGCGCCGACGAATGCCGGTGAGCTGCACTGGGATCCAGATAGCGGCGAATTCGACGCCAGCGCACTGAGCGGCGTTGACGCCGTGGTGAACCTGTGCGGTATCAACATCGGACAGCGGCGTTGGTCGGGGGCGTTCAAGCAAAACCTGCGCGATAGTCGCATCACGCCAACCGAGGTGTTGTCCACCGCGGTCGCCGACGCCGGCGTCGCCGTGCTCGTCAATGCCAGCGCAATCGGCTACTACGGCGACACCAAGGATCGAGTTGTTGTCGAAACCGATTCGGCGGGAACGGGTTTCCTCGCCCAACTGTGTAAAGACTGGGAAGCGGCCACCGCACCCGCCCAGCGGTCCGGCACCCGTGTGGTGCTGGTCCGCACCGGATTGGTGCTAGCCGCTTCAGGCGGTGCACTGCGCCGGCTGCGGCCGCTGTTCTCGGTAGGACTTGGTGCCCGTCTGGGTAACGGCCGCCAGTACATGTCCTGGATCAGCCTCGAGGATGAGGTGCGGGCGCTGCAGTTCGCGATCTCCGACAGTCAACTCGCCGGCCCGGTAAACCTCACCGGCCCCGCGCCGGTCACCAATGCCGAGTTCACGACGGCGTTGGGCGGAGCGGTGAACCGGCCCACCCCACTGCTGATGCCGGGATTCGCGGTGCGCGCCGCGCTCGGCGAGTTCGCCGACGAAGGCCTGCTGATCGGCCAACGCGCAATCCCGGCTGCCCTGGAACGCAGCGGTTTCGAGTTCCACCACAACACCGTCGGTGAGGCGCTGCGCTACGCCACCGCCACGCGCGAAGTCGCCTAGGCGTTGGCAGGCGATAACCAGGTTGTCGTTGTAGCGTCGGTCTCGATGAGTTCCATCCGCTCGAGTACGGCCCCGATCGATGTCCGCCAGTTGGACACCATCGACTACCGGGTCGCGTGGCAACTGCAACGGGAACTGGCCGACGCCCGGCTGGCGGGCGGCTCCGACACGCTGCTGCTGCTCGAACACCCTCCGGTCTACACCGCCGGACGCCGCACCCTCGCGGAGGAACGACCGACCGACGACACGCCGGTGATCGACACCGACCGCGGCGGCAAGATCACCTGGCACGGCCCTGGTCAGCTCGTTGGCTACCCGATCATCACGCTGAGCGAACCGCTCGATGTAGTCAATTACGTTCGGCGCATTGAAGAATCGCTGATCAAGGTCTGCACCGAGCTGGGCTTGGCGGCGGGCCGCGTCGACGGCCGATCCGGCGTGTGGCTGCCGGCCGGCGACGGCAGGCCTGCGCGCAAGGTCGCCGCGATCGGCGTACGAGTCTCGCGGGCAACGACACTGCATGGGTTTGCGCTCAACTGCGACTGCGACTTGGACGCGTTCGAAAGGATCGTCCCGTGCGGCATCACCGACGCCGGGGTGACGTCGATTTCGGCCGAACTGGGACGTCGGGTCGGCGTCGACGACGTGCGGTCGGCGGTCGCCGAGGCAGTGTGCGGCGCCCTCGACGGCCGGCTGGCGGTTACCTCAACGACTAGCCCGGCCCGCGTAGCATCGACGTCGTGACCGTCACTCCCGAGGGCCGGAAGCTGCTGCGTCTGGAAGTGCGTAACGCGCAAACACCGATCGAGCGCAAGCCGCCCTGGATCAGGACCCGGTTGCGGATGGGGCCGGAGTACACCGAGCTGAAGAAGCTGGTCCGGCGTGAGGGCCTACACACCGTCTGCGAAGAGGCAGGCTGCCCGAACATCTACGAATGCTGGGAAGACCGCGAAGCCACCTTCCTGATCGGCGGTGAGGTGTGCACCCGCCGTTGCGACTTCTGCCAGATCGACACCGGCAAACCCGCCGAGCTGGACCGCGACGAACCCAGGCGGGTGGCCGAGAGCGTGCAGGCGATGAGCCTGCGGTATTCCACCGTCACCGGGGTGGCCCGCGACGACCTGCCCGACGGTGGCGCGTGGCTCTACGCCGAGACCGTGCGCGCCATCAAGAGGCTCAACCCGTCCACCGGCGTCGAGTTGCTGATCCCCGACTTCAACGGCGATCCCGACCAGCTCCGGCAGGTCTTCGAGTCTCAACCAGAAGTGTTGGCCCACAACGTCGAAACCGTGCCGCGCATCTTCAGGCGGATCCGCCCGGCCTTCTCCTACGAGCGAAGCCTGCGCGTGCTCAGCGCGGCGCGGGACTTCGGGCTGGTCACTAAAAGCAATCTCATTCTCGGGATGGGCGAGACGCCCGAAGAAGTACGCGCCGCGCTGGCCGACCTGCACGAAGCCGGCTGCGACATCGTCACCATCACCCAATATCTGCGACCGTCGGCGCGGCATCATCCGGTCGAGCGCTGGGTCTCCCCCGATGAGTTCGTCGAATATTCGGACTACGCCGAGCAACTGGGGTTCGCCGGGGTGCTGGCCGGGCCGCTGGTCCGCTCGTCGTATCGGGCCGGGCGGCTCTACCAGCAGGCCAGCGCGCGGCGACAGCAAAACACCACCCCGTCGAACTGAGCCGCGTTCCGTATCCTTGGCGATTATGGCGAAACTCCGTGATGCCAAGGCGACCAAGGCAGCCAGAGCCGAGGCGAAAGCGGCCCGCAAGGCGGCCGCCAAAGAACGCCGCAGTCAGCTGTGGCAGGCGTTTAACATCCAGCGTAAAGAGGACAAGCGGCTGCTGCCCTACATGATCGGTGCGTTCGTGCTGATCGTGGGGATATCGGTGGCGGTCGGGGTGTCGACCGGCGGGTTCACCATGGTCACGATGATCCCGTTGGGCGTGGTGCTTGGCGTCTTGGTGGCGTTCATCATTTTCGGCCGGCGCGCGCAGCGATCCGTGTACCACAAGGCCGAGGGCCAAACCGGCGCCGCCGCCTGGGCGCTGGAGAACCTGCGCGGCAAATGGCGCGTCACCCCCGGCGTGGCGGCTACCGGCAATTTCGACGCCGTGCACCGAGTGATCGGCCGACCGGGGGTCATCCTGGTGGCCGAGGGGTCGCCGGCGCGGCTCAAACCGTTGCTCGCCCAGGAGAAGAAGCGCACCGCCCGCCTGGTCGGCGATATCCCGATCTACGACATCATCGTCGGCAACGGCGATGGCGAGGTTCCGCTGGCCAAGCTCGAGCGCCACCTGACCCGGCTGCCGGCCAACATCAACGTCAAGCAGATGGACTCGTTGGAATCCCGACTCAGCGCGCTGGGTTCCCGGGCCGGGACGGCCGCGATGCCGAAGGGCCCGCTGCCCGGCAGCGCGAAGATGCGCGGCGTCCAGCGCATCGTACGACGCCGGTAGACCGCCCGGCGACGATGCAGAGCGCCTGGCGCGATGAGGAGGAGCCGGGCAAATCCGGCACAGTCAGCGCCACACGACGGCGGTGGCGGTCAGGCGGTCCTGCAGCCCGCGGCCGTCGCCATCGACGAACAATGCGGGTATGACGAGTGCGATCGCCAAGCCGCGGACCGCGGCACGGCCTAGACCCACGTGCTGCCGATCATCGATGGACGCCACCCGTAGCCCCAGCGCGAACTGGCCCGGGGTGAACTCGAACAACTGGACGGCGAGCACGCCCAGCACCAGCCAGATGACCAAAACCGCCGACGACAACGTCCTTTCGGAAATCAGCCCGAGGGTCATACCGAGAGCGGCAAGGCCGTAGGCGAGCAACCAGTCGACGAGCAGCGCGGCCAACCGGCGACCGATGCCCGCCAGCGAACCCGACCCCTGCTCGGGCAGGCCGAGGGCCTCACCGGGATATCCCTGTGGCTGTCCCGATTCGGTCGGCCCTTGACCGGATAGCCAGGGTCGGTTGCTAGGGGCCATAACCCCCACAATAAGGTGAGATCTGCCCAGACCCGGCGCCGATCCGCGCTGTCGCGTAACGTCGGCGCAACGCAGGGTTGACCCCAAGGCAACACCGCGTCCTATAGCGTCTGGTCGGGCGATCAGTTACGGCGACGTAAAGGAGAGCCCCTTCAGTGACCGCAGTAGATTCGAAGCTCGCAGCAAAGGAGAGCGCTTCGGTGTCCGAAAAAACGGCCGACGACATCATCAAACTCGCCAAGGACGAGCACGTCGAATTCGTCGACGTCCGGTTCTGTGACTTGCCGGGCATCATGCAGCACTTCACAATTCCCATTTCGTTCTTCGACGAGGACGTATTTGAGAACGGGATCGCCTTCGACGGCTCGTCGATTCGAGGGTTCCAGGCGATCCACGAATCCGACATGCTGCTGCTGCCCGACCCCGACACGGCACAGATCGACCTTTTCCGCGACGCCAAGACGCTGAACCTCAACTTCTTCGTGCACGACCCGTTCACCCTCGAGCCCTACTCGCGCGACCCGCGCAATGTCGCCCGCAAGGCGGAGAACTACTTGGTCAGCACCGGCATCGCCGACGCGGCGTACTTCGGTGCCGAGGCCGAGTTCTACATCTTCGACTCGGTGAGCTTCGACTCGCAAACCAACGGCTCGTTCTACGAGGTCGACGCGATCTCGGGGTGGTGGAACACCGGTGAGCCGACCGAGAATGACGGCAGCCCCAACCTCGGCTACAAGGTGCGCCCCAAGGGCGGCTACTTCCCGGTTGCCCCCGTCGACCATTACGTCGACCTGCGTGACAAGATGCTGCAGAACCTGATCAAGTGCGGCTTCAGCCTGGAGAAGGGCCACCACGAGGTGGGCACCGGCGGTCAGGCCGAGATCAACTACAAGTTCAACACGCTGTTGCACGCGGCCGACGACCTGCAGCTCTACAAGTACATCGTCAAGAACACCGCGTGGGCCGAGGGCAAGACCGTCACGTTCATGCCCAAGCCGCTGTTCGGTGACAACGGCTCTGGTATGCACTGCCACCAGTCGTTGTGGAAAGACGGCAGCCCGCTGATGTACGACGAGACGGGTTATGCCGGTCTGTCTGACACCGCGCGGCACTACATCGGTGGCCTGTTGCACCACGCGCCGTCGCTGCTGGCCTTCACCAACCCGACGACGAACTCGTACAAGCGGTTGGTTCCCGGCTTCGAGGCCCCGATCAATCTGGTCTACAGCCAGCGCAACCGCTCTGCGTGTGTGCGCATCCCGATCACCGGCAGCAACCCGAAGGCCAAGCGGTTGGAGTTCCGCTGCCCCGACTCGTCGGGCAACCCGTATCTGGCGTTCTCGGCCATGCTGATGGCCGGGCTGGACGGCATCAAGAACAAGATCGAGCCGCAGACACCGGTGGACAAGGACCTCTACGAGCTGCCGCCGGAAGAGGCGGCGAACATCCCGCAGGCGCCCACCCAGCTGGCCGCGGTGATCGACCGCCTCGAGGCAGACCACGAATACCTCACCGAGGGAGGCGTTTTCACGCCTGACCTGATCGAAACGTGGATCAGCTTCAAGCGCGAAAACGAGATCCTGCCGGTCCAGATCCGGCCCCACCCGTACGAGTTCGCGCTCTACTACGACGTGTGACCCCGGGTGACTTAGCTAACGCTCTGACCTGCACCGATGCCACGCATTAGGGGTCTGGGACCGCACTGGGACCGCAGGAGTTTTCGCGGAGGCGTGCACATCCTCAACACGGTCAAAGCCAACCCATGAGCAGTCTGTGCGGAGGCAGCGCACTGTCCAATACTTCTTCCTGGTTCTAGTCGGCGCACTCCTGATATTCGACGCCATCGACACCAAGTGGCAGGAGCGTGCCCCCCCGCGCCCCAGGCAGCGGTTCCATCCCTCCCCTTCCAATTTGGCAGTGAATCGCATTTGGTAGGGGCTGTTTGGGCTGGCTCTCAGTTGCAGGGCCGACTCGTATTGCGCTGATTTCGTCAAATCCCAAGAGAGCCGGCGGTTTCAGCGTGCTGGCGGTGGTGGCCGCAGGACTGGGGCGGCCGGCTGCCGCGGCTTGGTGGCTACAGCATGGACGCGAGCATGCTCTTGGCGTCGGGCAATGCCGCCTGAAACGCGTCGGGGTTGATGGCGCGGAAATCGATGAAGCCGGCAATTTGGGTCGAGGCGTTAGACAGCGTCGTCCAGGTCCCGTAGAGCTGCATCGTGCCCTGGTGGGTTTGGCGATTGGCGGTGTAGTTGACCTGCAGGGATTGGGTGAAGTTTTTGCCCTGCACCGTCTGCACCCCCTGGGGTTCCTCAACCACGTTCGTGAGTCCGCTGCGTAGGGTGTCCTGACCGGCCATGAAGCCTGCTTCTTCGGTGATATCCGGCATCGCCGACTTGCCGGAGTCGGCCTCCATCACCGCGCTGTCGTCGCTGTTGGCGAGCAAGACCCAGGTCTGTGACGATTGGACGATCGTCCAGCCGGGGGCCACGGTGAGGGTGACTCCGTCTGGGAAATTGATCGTCCCGCCGCCGAGCGCGTGGGGTGTGGGAACAACCCCGCCGCCGGGTCCGGTCTTGGGAGGCATGGGCTGGGTCGATGGGCCGCTAAACACCACGGCTGCGGTGACCCCCGCGGCGAGCATCACCACCACGACGATGATCGCAGCCACCACCGCCCCGTGCAATCGGTGCTCGACGGGGCCCACATCGGGCGCGGCGTCGACGGCGGTTTGCAGCGCGGTGCGCGTGGCCAAAAGGCCCGCCCCGGCCAGCACAAACGCCACCAGCATGGTGAGCACAATCCCGCGCGTCCCGTACGGCTGCAGCAGCGTGGTGGCCAACTCATAGAGCACCACCAACACCAGGCCCTCGATCACGCCCACGGCCGGATTGACCCCGGGGCTGCGTAACCCCAACACCGCCACCGCCGCCGCGGTGGCCAACACGATCGGCTGCAAAAATCCCAGGGTCAACGCGATGGCCGCCACGCTCACCGGGTCACCCGCGGTGGCCTGCAGGTGGGTGAACGCGCCGTGTTGGACCACCACACTCAGGCCCAGCGACAGCGCGGCGCCGCTGAGCGCACAGGTGACCACCACATCCATCGGATGGCGAAACGCCGCGCGGGCGGTCACCAGCAGCGGCGCGACCAGCACCGCCACGAACGCCACGATCGGCACCAGCACACCCAGTTCGAGGATCCGCGACATCGGCGGGAGTCGGTAATGGCCGGCGGCCAGCGCGATCCCGGGGGTGAAATAGGTTTGCAAAAACCCCACACCCACGCCCAGAACCAGTGACAGCGCAAACGTCACGGCGATGACGGTCAGCGGCTCGTCATGCCACAACCGGTGGTCGTGGATATAGGTCAACACCACCGCCGGCAACGCCGCCGCGGCCAGCACCAGCGCAATCGACAACGACCCGAACGCCGCGGCGATCAACGCCGCCAACAGCGCCAGCGCGGTCACGCTGCGGTAATTGTGATGACGCTCGGCGGCCAGATGCGGCATCAACGTCCCGATCACCGCCGCCGGGCGGCGCGACCCATCAGGCGCCGGGCTACTCGGGTTGACCATTTTTCATACCTCCTGGATTATCGGCGAGGCACTCAGCGAAATGCGACGCGGGCGTGGCCTCGGCGACGCAAACGCGCAATCACGAACCTGACCGGCTGGCTGCGTCCGGCCGTCTGGGCGCTTCACGATGACGGGCCCGCCGGCAAGGGCCGTGGGGGGTGTCCGAGCCGGGCGGATTCGGTGACGGCACCGTGCGGTCATCGACCGACGGCTGCACCGCATGACTCAAGTATGGTCGCTCCCCGCTTGTCGGACCAGACGTAACGGCCTGGGCGAGTCCGCGGCGAGTGACCAGCGCGTACCCAACCAGATCGCGGAGCGACGGGGTGATACCCCCATCAGCCGGCTGTCGCGGAGGAACTGCGCGAGTTGGAGCGTCAGAGGATCATGGCCACGCTCGCCGCCGACCCGACCAACGCGCCGGCGCTGTTTCGGCTGAGGCACTTCCCGCCGGTGAAATAATCAGTGGTGTCCGGGGACGGCATCATCCGACGGGTCAATCCAGCTGTCCCTCGCACTTCCCTGCCTGGGACCGCAGTGGGACCGCAGGAGTCTTCGCGGCAGTCAGGCTGGCTTGGTTTTGTCAAGGCTCTGACCAGCACCTTTGTCTACCAGTCAAGCTGGCTACGGGCAGTAAAGGTGCTGGTAGCAGTTCGCGCTCTACTACGACGTTTAGAGACGTTCAGGCCGCAGCGCCTCGGCTTGCCGATGACTATCGGCGATGCAGGCGGGTCCAACACGTGTAGGTCTTGCCGTCGCGGCCGGTGATCGTGGCGATCAGGTCTCCGTCGAGCTCTCGTCGGTGTCGTCCGGGGCGACCGCCGATGTCGAAGTTATGGCGTTGGGGGTCCCTCGCGTTGTCCTCCGCCAGCTGCGCCGCGAATAACGCGCTGGAGAGGTTGTTGAACAACCGGACAGGGTTACGAGTCACGGTGCCAGCCCGGGTCGTTAGAGACCAGCATGTCGACCAGTACCGGTCGTTGTGCATGGTGAGCGTGGGATCGCCGTCGTATGCGCCAACATTGAAAAGGCCCACGATGTAGGTGCGGTTCCCGCTCTCCGCGGAGTACTGCTCGTCGTGGTCCTTGACCCAGTGAAGTTTCATTGGGGCAAGTAGTTCCTCGTGGCGATCTACGGGGGCCAACACGTGTGCAATACCGTCTTGGCAGCGTAAGCCTGGCGAGCACGATCTGGGAGAAGATTTGCTGAAACCTCCGTTGAACTACGTCACCGTGATTCATCGCTCTTTGCTTCAGCGTTAGTCGAGCGGCCTCCGGCCGCACGATTCGAACCGCGGCCGCTCGGGGGCAGCGGTACCATCCGCGCATGTCAGTGCCGGCGGGAACGACGATCGCGGGATATATCATCCTGCGGCCCCTGGGTGCTGGCGGGATGGCCGAGGTCTATCTCGCCCAGCATCCAAGACTGCCCCGCCGCGATGCTCTAAAAGTCCTCTCCGAGGCAATAACAGCGGATGCCAACTTCCGTGAGAGGTTTCAGCGCGAAGCCGACCTGGCCGCCGCGCTGTGGCACCCGAATATTGTCGCGGTGCATGATCGCGGCGAATTCGACGGTCATCTTTGGATCGCGATGGACTACGTCGACGGCACCGACGCCGCGCAGCTGGTCAAAAACCGCTACCCGGCCGGGATGCCGATACGGGACGTGTGCGACATCGTCACCGCTGTCGCTGCCGCACTCGACTACGCCCACAGCCGCGACCTGCTGCACCGCGACGTCAAGCCCGCAAACATTTTGCTCACCGATCCTGAGGACGGCAAGCGGCGAATCTTGTTGGCCGACTTTGGTATTGCACGTCCACTTGCTGACATCAGTGGACTTACCGTAACCAATTTCACCGTCGGCACCCTGACCTACGCCGCGCCCGAACAGTTGATGGGTGCAGACATCGACGGGCGCGCGGATCAATATGCGTTGGCGGCCACCGCGTTTCACCTTCTCACGGGTGCGCCGCCGTACGAGCATTCCAATCCGGTGGCCGTGATCAGCCGACACCTCACCGCACCACTGCCGAAGCTGAGCGATCGGCGTCCGGAGTTGGCGAACCTCGATCAGGTGTTGGCACGGGCGCTCGCGAAGGACCCCGCCGACCGGTTCGAACGATGCCACGACTTCGCGGCCGCCCTCACCCAGCGGGCGGGGATGGACGACGAGGCCGACACCACGGTCGCTGCGCCGATCACGAGGCTCGAGACACCGAAGCCGAAGCGACGCAGTCGATCCCGCATTCTCCTGGGAGCGGCGTTGGCCGCGGTGTTGGTTGCCGCCGTCGGCGTGGTGGGCTACCTGATGCAGCCCACGAGGAACACAGCCTCCGCCCCCGCAGCCAACACCACCTCCACTCCGGCAGCCAACCCGCCACCCCGGCCCCCCGCACTACTCGACGGCACGTACCGCTTCGACTACGACTACGAGAAGCAAACGATCAACGGCGCGCCCTACGCCGTGCACACCTCCGACAACACCGCTTGGTGGGCCTTTCGCTCGTCGTGCGGTTCCACGGGATGCGTCGCCACCGCGACCCAGCTGGACACCAAAAACCCGCAGGTGGCGCGCACCCCGGCCCAGTCAGCCGATTACCGTTTCGTCGACGGTCATTGGCAATCCGCGGCCGTTCAACGCCAACTCGACCAGCCGCGCTGCCTCGGAGCAGACGGTCAAGTCGTTGCGGGCGCTAATACCGTCATGCTGAGTTGGTCATTGAACCCGCAGCCCGACGGCACGCTTCGAGGCGAAAAAACCGGCACCGCGCTCACCAACGAATGCGGCCTTCAGGGACAGGTGGCCGTGGCCCCCGTCATGGCGACTCGCACCGGCCAGGTGCCGCCCGGCGTCGCCATCGCCGACCCGGCGACAGTCACCACCGCCCCGTCGACCCCAGCCCCACACGTCGCGGGTCCCGTTCTCGACGGCACCTACCGCCTGGACTTCGATCTGCAGAATCAGACGATCAACGGCGCCGTGACCGGCCTGGGCGCGGCCGTGAATGAGTGGTGGGCCTTTCGTTCGGTGTGTACGCCGGTCGGCTGCGCTGCCGCGGGATCAGAGTTGGCCGAATCCAACCAACAAGAGGGCACCGGAACAACAAGTGTTCTCCATTTTGCCGACGGCCATTGGCAAGGCACGCTCACCCTTCAGGCACCCATGGATTGCGAAAAGACCAACAAGCCAGGCAACGATGACGAGACCCGGCTTTGGTCATGGGATCCACAGCCCGACGGCACACTGAAGGGCCTTCAGATCGGCACTATCGTCAGCAACGGATGTGGCACCCAAGGAACGGTGTACCGGACGCCCTTTGTTGCGACCCGCACGAGCGATGTGGCGCCGAGCGTCATCGTGGCCGATCCGGCGTTGTTCGAGGCACCGACCGCACCGCCGGCGCCGCCGCCGCGCGCGGGTAGATGAGCGTCGCAAGACTGCGGCGCGCGGTGGGTCCGCCACGGCCAGGGCTGCCGTATCGAGGCAGCGGCGTCGCCAGCGTATGCACCTTGCGCGCCTAAACTTTCGGTTATGGACGGTCTTGGACTGCTGCAGATCGAAGACTGTCTGGACGCGCGGGGCGCCGTTGTCCTGCCGCCAAGTGCCACGCTGATATCCCTGATCGACCGCAACATCGCGAACGCGGGTGACGCGACGGCGTATCGCTACCTTGACTACAGCCGCGCCGCCGGGGTGCGCACCGACGAGCTGACCTGGACTCAGTTCGGGGCCAGGCTGCAAGCCATCGGTGCGATCGTGCAGCAATCGGCAGGTCGCGGCGAACGGGTTGCGATCCTTGCGCCGCAGGGCATCGACTACGTTGCGGGTTTCTACGCGGCGATCAAGGCGGGCACCATCGCCGTGCCGTTGTTCGCACCCGAATTACCCGGCCACGCCGAGCGTCTCGATACCGCGCTTCGGGATTCCGAGCCCACGCTCGTCCTCACGACGACGGCGGCTAAAGAAGCGGTCGAAGCCTTCTTGACCAACCTGCCACCACGCCGCCGGCCGCCAGTCGTCATCATCGATCAGGTCCCCGACGCCGTGGGCGAACTCTTCGTCCCCACCGAGCTCGGCATGGACGATGTTTCCCACTTGCAGTACACCTCGGGCTCGACACGGCCGCCGGTCGGCGTGGAAGTCACCCATCGCGCGGTCGGAACCAACCTGGTGCAGATGATCCTGTCGATCGACCTGCTGGACCGAAACACCCACGGTGTCAGTTGGTTACCGCTCTACCACGACATGGGCTTGTCGATGATCGGTTTCCCGGCAGTGTACGGAGGACATTCCACGCTGATGTCGCCGACGGCCTTCGTCCGAAGGCCGCAGCGGTGGATCCAAGCCTTGTCTGCCGGCTCGCGGGAAGGCCGCGTCGTCACCGCCGCACCGAACTTCGCCTACGAGTGGACCGCGCAGCGTGGCCTGCCCGCCCAGGGCGACGACATCGACCTACGCAACGTGGTGATGATCATCGGTTCCGAACCGGTCAGCATCGACGCGATCAGAACATTCACCAAAGCCTTTGCCCCCTACGGGCTACCGCGGACCGCGTTCAAACCCTCCTACGGCATCGCCGAGGCAACGCTGTTCGTCGCCACGATCGCGCCCGACGCGCAGGCGTCGGTGGTGTACTTCGACCGCGAACAACTGGGCGCCGGCCGCGCGGTACGCGTCTCGGCGGATTCCCCGAACGCCGCGGCGCAGGTGTCGTGCGGTCAGGTGGCTCGCAGCGAGTGGGCCGTGATCGTCAACCCGGACACCGCGGAAGAACTGCTCGACGGTGAGGTCGGCGAGATCTGGTTGCAAGGCAACAACATTGGTCGAGGCTATTGGGGGCTGCCCGACGAGACCCGCGCCACGTTCGGCGCCGAATTGGGATCACGGCTCGCGGAAGGCAGCCATGCCGACGGCTCTGCCGTCGACCGCGCCTGGCTGCGGACCGGCGACCTCGGTGTCTATCTCGACGGCGAGCTATACGTCACCGGCCGAATCGCGGATCTGGTCAGCATCGATGGCGCCAGCCACTATCCGCAGGACATCGAAGCCACCGTCGCGGAGGCCTCGCCGGTCGTACGTCGTGGTTACGTGACGGCGTTTTCCGTACCGGCCGACGACGGCGGCCAGCAGCTGGTCATCGTTGCCGAACGGGCCGCGGGCACCAGCCGTGTCGATCCGCAACCCGCGATCGAGGCGATCAGGCAGGCGGTGGCGCACCGACACCGTCTCGGCGTCTCCGATGTGCACCTGTTACCGGCCGGCGCTATCCCCCGCACCACCAGCGGCAAGCTGGCCCGCCGCGCGTGTCGCGCCGAATATCTCGACGGCACGCTGGGAGTGCGCTAGTCGGCGATCTTGACCACGCGGCGCCGACAATGCTAAGCAGTTGCTCAGCACAGGAGCTAGCCATGAGAGGGATTAGATGACGCTGCAGACGGTACTGGACGACCTCCGCAAGCGACCCGGCGCCGGTGACGTCATTCAAGTCATCGATCCCGCAACCGAGGAGCCGATCACCGAGTTCACCGACTGCGGGACCGAAGCCGTCAACGACGCCGTCGCGCGGGCGAAGGCGTCCTTCGAGTCGGGCGTGTGGTCCCAGCTGCCCGGTCGCCAGCGGGCCAAAATCATGTGGCGCATCGCGGACTTGATCGACGAGCACGCCGAAGAGTTCGCCCAGCTCGACTCGCTGAACACCGGCATGCCACTGATGCAGGCACAGCTGCAGATGTCCACCTGCTCGGAGTTCTTCCGCTACTACGCCGGTTGGTGTTCGAAGATCAACGGCGTCGCATACGACGTGAAGACCGACGGCATCGCGACGGACGCCTTCGTCAACATGCACGCCTACACGCTGAAAGAGCCGTACGGAGTGGTGGGGCTGATCTTCCCGTGGAACGGCCCGATCTTCAATGCCAGCGCCAAGCTCGCGCCGGCGCTGGCCGCGGGTTGCAGCGTGCTCGTCAAACCCGCTGAGGAGACACCGCTTTCGGCGCTGCTGCTCGACCAGCTGATCCACGAAGCAGGCGTTCCCGAGGGTGTCGCCAACCTGCTGACCGGCTACGGCCACACCACGGGTGCCGCGATCACCGCGCACCCCGACGTCGAGAAGGTCGCCTTCACCGGGTCGACGGAGGTCGGCAAGGAGATCGTGCGGGCATCCGCCGGCAACCTGAAGAAGGTCACGCTCGAACTCGGCGGGAAGTCGCCGGTGTTGATCTTCGACGACGCCGACATGAGCAAGGCCCTCCTGATGGCGTCGCTGGGCATCTTCGTGCACTCCGGTCAGGGCTGCGTGTGCGGATCGCGGATCTTCGCCCAGCGCGGCGTGTACGACCAGGTCGTGGAAGGCATTGCCATGATGGCGAATACGTTCAAGCTCGGCGCGCCCAGCGAGGAAGGCTGTGTCAGCGGCCCACTGATCAGCCAGAAGCAGCTGACCCGCGTAATGGGCTTCATCGACGAGGGTAAAAGCGACGGCGTCGAGGTGGTCACCGGCGGCTACCGCCTGGACCGCAAGGGCTACTTTGTTCACCCGACCGTGCTCACCAACGTCGACCCGGGGATGCGGCTGTACCAGCAGGAGATCTTCGGACCCGTCGTCACCATCCTGCCGTTCGACGACGAGGAGGAGGCGGTGGCGATGGCCAACGACACCACCTACGGCCTGGCGGCCACCGCCTGGACCGAAAATGTCGGCCGGGCGCACCGGATGCTCAAGCGTCTGCACGCCGGCAGCGTCCAGGTCAACTGCCAGTTGGTCTTTGACCATGACGTACCGTTCGGCGGTCACAAGCAATCCGGCTGGGGGCACGAGTTCGGCAAAGAGGGCATCGACATGTACATGAAGACGAAGTCGGCCTGGATCCAGCTCTAAACACGTATCGTCGGCGCATGACGCACAATCTCGATGCGCGGCTCAATTCGTACTGGCCGATCGCCCTGTCGGTTTTCCGGGTGGTGTTCGGGCTGCTGTTTCTGTGCCACGGCCTGTCCACGCTGATCGGCTGGCCGGCACCGCAGGCCGCGCCGGTGGGCCAGTGGCCGGACTACTACGCCGGCTGGATCGAAACGATCACCGGCGCGCTGATCACCCTTGGGCTGTTCACCCGGCCCGCCGCCTTCCTGGCAGCCGGCGAGATGGCGTTCGCCTACTTCACCGTTCACCTGCCGCACGGGTTCTTCCCGATCAACAACCACGGCGAGGCCGCGGTGATGTACTGCTTCGCCTGGTTGCTGTTGATCTTCGCCGGCGGCGGCGCCTACGCACTCGACGCCCGCCGCGGTCGTTGGCGGTCGACGGCTCTGCCCCGACGAAGAAACCGCCGGCTTATTCGGCGCTGACGCATTACTTAACGGACCGTCGCGAAGAACGCGCGGACGTCGTCGACAAACAGCTCCGGCTGCTCGAATGCCGCGAAGTGCCCACCGCGCGGCATCGTCGACCAGTGCGTGATGTTGTAGGCGTCCTCACACCAGCGCCGCGGGGTACGCAAGATTTCCCTGGGGAATGCGGCGACGCCGGTGGGCAGTTCGACGCGGCCGTCGGTCACGAAGCTGTTGAAGCTCTCCCAGTACAGACGCGCCGAGGATGCGCCGCTACCGGTGACCCAGTACAGCATCACGTTGTCGAGCAGTTCATCACGGCTGACCACGTTTTCGGGATGCCCGTCGCAATCCGTCCACGCCCAGAACTTCTCCACGATCCAGGCCAGTTGCCCGACCGGCGAGTCGACGAGCCCGTAACCGAGCGTCTGCGGCCGGGTGGATTGCTGCTTGGAATAGCCGGTCCCCCACTTGCGGTGCTCAGCGAATGCCACCAGCGCTTGTTGCTCGTCTTCGGTGAGATCGCCGCCGGGCCCCGCCGCCGGGCGGGCGATCGGCATGTTCAGGTGGATCGCCATGCAGTGGCCACCGTTGCGGCCGATCTGCGTCGTGACCGCTGCGCCCCAGTCGCCGCCCTGCGCGCCGTAGCGGTCGTAGCCAAGGCGCAGCATCAGCGTCTCCCAGGCCTGCGCGATCTTGCCGACGCCCCACCCAGTCGTCGACGGCTTACCCGAGAACCCGTACCCGGGAAGCGACGGGCACACCACGTGGAATGCGTCTTCGGGGCGTCCGGACGGCGGATCGACCAGCGGCTGGATCACGTTCTGAAATTCGGCGATCGATCCGGGCCAGCCGTGAGTGATCAACAGCGGCAAGGCATCCTGATGTGGCGATCGCTGGTGGATGAAATGGATATCGAGGCCATCGATTTCGGTGGTGAACTGGTCGAATCGGTTCAACACGGCTTCGCGGGAGCGCCAGTCGTAACCGTCAGCCCAGTAGGCCGCGAGTTCCCGCGTGTAGGCCAGGGGGATGCCCTGGCTCCAGTCGTCGACACACTCGGCTTCCGGCCAACGGGTCTGCGCCAAGCGGGCCTGCAGATCATCGAGAGCTTCGGTTGGGATAGCGATGCGAAACGGCTTGAGTTCGGACATACCGTTCATACTGCAGGCAAAGGTGAGCGCCAGGTGTCGCCGGGCGGGCAGTGATCCCGCCGACCCGAGTTTGTCCCCCGAATTCGCTGGACGCCGTGGCGTCAGAGAAAGCGCCGAGGCGACCGACCCATGTAGTAGCCGGCCGGGAAGGACATCTCGATCACTCGAAGCTGGTCGTTGGCTTTCGACTCGAGCTCGAGGACCACACAGCTCTCGTCGAAAGCCTTCGACTCAAGGACTGTGTAATGCTGGCCGCCACCGTGGACATCGGTTATCGGGTCACCTGAGCGCAATGCCGTAACCGGCACTAATTCGGGGTTTCCGTGTAACTCCACCCCAGACACGTTATGCCAAACCAGCGGACGACGGAACGATTTGGTTACCACGAGGCGGGTCAGGTGTCGAGCGCGAGGTCCTTGCGGAACCTCTTCATCCCGTCCACCTTCTCGGCCAGCGTGGCGTCCGGCCCGGCGTAGAACATCCACGGCATGGTGAGGATGCCGGTGATGCCGGCGTCCTCCGCGCGCTGGTAGTCGGCGATGGTGAAGGCGTCGGTCAGCGGCGTGAGAATGGTGAAATCATGCATAGTCAAACCATTTTCGGCTCGCAGCTCTCGCAACCGGGCCGCCGCGGTGATCGCGTCGTCGGTCTTGATCAGGTCGCCGATCCAACCGTCGTGGCGGGCCGCGCGGCGTAACGCGGTGTCACTGAGCCCACCGACGTACACCGGTATCCGCGAGGGCGTCGGTTGCATCTCCATCTTCGGCGTCTGGTAGAACTCGCCGTCGAACTCCGTCCAGTCCGGTGACCACAGGGCTCGCATCAACTCGAGCATCTCGTCGGTGCGTTTACCTCGCTTGGCGAAGCGCTGCTCCATCAACGCGAACTCGTCCGCGCACCAGCCGACGCCGACGCCGAGCTCGACCCGCCCGTCGGCGAGATAAGCCGCGGTGCCGATGGCTTTGGCCGCCGAGTAGACGTTGCGCATCGCCGGAATGTAGACCGTGGTGACGAACCGCAGCCGGGTCGTGACCTGGGCAAGCGCACCGACCAGCACCCACGGGTCGGGCCATTCGGTGAACGGCTGCCAGCGCCGTTGGCCGTCCTTGGTGTAGGGATACGGGGTGTTCAGGGTTTCCAGGTTGACGATGTGATCCGGGATCCCGATGCCGTCGTAGCCGAGGTCGTCGGCGGCCTTGGCCACCTCGATGATCTCCCGGGTATTCAGGAATGCGCTGCTGACATAAAACTTCATCCGGCATCCCGGGCCCACGCCGGCTTGATGAAAATTCCCTCCGCTTCGACGGTGATGCCCTCGGCGTCGGAAAGATGGCCGGACACAAAGGATTTGACTCCTTCGGTGCGCTCGACGCCGGCTTCGGCGCGAAGCCTGCCCAACGGCGTACCGCGCACAAATCGCAGGGTGAGGGTTCCGGTGAACAGCGGTTTGGTCAGACCCTGACTCGCCGCTTCGCCGAGCACGTGGTCGAGCACCAGGGCACACACGCCGCCGTGCACCAGTCCGGGCGGCCCCTCGTAGGCACCGGTGAGGGTGAATTCACTCCAGCATTGGGTGCCGCCGTCGTTGTGGTGGATGGTCAGCGGCGGCGCGATCGGGTTGCGCAGGCCGATCACCGCGTTGCTCCATACGACAGGCCGATCGCCGACCGCGTACCGCACGACCTGCGTCTCATCGCGCTGCCTGCTGCGCAGCGCATCCGTCGCGGCCCGGATCGCGGTCCTCGCGGCGATGATGGCGTCCTGGTCGGCGTCGCTGCGGATCGTGGCGTCGATGAGCTCGCGCACCTCGTCGGTCAGCGGACCATACAAGCCGGCGAGCCGATCATGCTCGTCGGCGCTCATCACTTGGTAAGAGGGAATCTCCACCGAGCCCGCCTCCTGCGCTAGTGGCGGGCGTTCTTGACTAGCCGGCCTATGCTTCCTTACTAACACCGGACTGCAATACGGATTGCAGCCGGGGCCACCTCATTCGTCGAACACCTTGTGCACGACGGCTTTTGCGCGCCGGGTCAGCCGTAGGTAGTGGTCCAGGAATTCGCCACCGTCGCCGTTCTTTGCCCAGCCGGCGGCGACCGCGACGGTGTTGAGCTGGCGTCCGGGTCCGGGCAGCTGATCGGTCGGCTTACCCCGAACCAACACCAGCGCGTTGCGGGCACGCGTCACCGTCAGCCAGGCCTGCCGCAGCAGGTCTACCTCCTCGGCGGGCATCAGCTCGGCGGCTTCGATGGCGTCCAGGCTCTCCAGCGTGGAGGTGTTGTGCAGGGCCTCGATCTCGCTGGCATATCGCAGCTGGAGCAATTGCACGGTCCACTCGATATCAGCCAGGCCCCCGCGGCCCAGCTTGGTGTGGGTCGTGGGGTCGGCGCCGCGTGGTAGCCGCTCGGAGTCCACCCGGGCCTTCATCCGCCGGATCTCCAGCACCGCCTTTGCGGACACCCCACCGGCGGGATAGCGCGTCTTGTCCGCCATCAGCAGGAATCGCTGGCCGAGATCGGCGTCGCCGGCGACCGCGTCGGCCCGTAGCAGCGCCTGGATTTCCCAGGGCTCCGCCCACTGCTCGTAATAAGCGGCGTACGAAGCCAGCGTGCGGACAAGTGGGCCACTGCGGCCCTCGGGCCGCAGGTTGGCGTCGATCTCCAAGGGCGGATCGGCGCTGGCGGTGCCCAACAGCGCCCGCACCTGCTCGGCGACCGACACAGCCCACCGCACCGCCTGCGAATCCTCTACTCCCGCAACCGGTTCGCAGACGAACAGCACGTCGGCGTCGGACCCGTAACCCAGCTCGCGACCGCCCAGCCGGCCCATCCCGATCACCGCGATGCGAGCCGGAGCCGCACCGCTATTGGGCAGGTTGGCGCGGATCACCGCATTCAGGGCGGCCTGCAGCACCGCGACCCACACCGACGTGAGCGCGGCGCAGACTTCGGTGACCTCCAGCATGCCGAGCAGATCGGCGGAGGCGATACGGGCCAGCTCACGCCGCCGCAGCGACCGGGCGACGGCAATGGCCTTGACCGGGTCGGTTTGTCGGCCCGCCGAGGCCACCAACGCGCCGGCCACCGCCTCGGGATCGACGTCGAGCAGCTTGGGCCCCGAAGGCCCATCGCTGTATTGCTGGATGATCTCCGGGGCGCGCATCAGCAGGTCGGGAACATAGGCCGAGGAGCCGAGCACATGCATCAGCCGTTTGGCCACCGCCGGTTTGTCCCGCAGCGTGGACAGGTACCAGCGGTGGACGACCATCGCCTCGCTGATCCGGCGGTAGGCCAATAGTCCGCCATCCGGATCGGGGGTGTCGGACAGCCAGTCCAACAGCCTGGGCAGCAGCACCGTCTGCACGCGACCGCGCCGGCCGCTCTGGTTGATCAGCGCGGACAGGTGAGTCAGCGCGCTCTGCGGAGCCTCGTAGCCAAGTGCGGCCAGCTGGCGCTCCGCGGCCGTCGGCGTCATGCCGTGGGAGAACTCCAGATCCGCCGGCGCCAGCGATTCCAGCAGCGGTTGATAGAACAGCTTGGCGTGTAGCCGCGACACCCGAAGGTTGTGGCGTTTCAGCTCTTCGCGCAGCACCCCCAGCGCGTCGTGGCTGCCATCCGGACGAATATGCGCCGCCCGCGCCAACCAGCGCAGCGCCTCGTCGTCGTCGAAGGCGGGCAACATGTGAGTGCGTTTGAGGCGCTGCAACTGCAGCCGGTGTTCGAGCAGCCGAAGGAACTCGTAAGAGGCGGTCAGGTTGGCTGTGTCGTCCCGCCCGACATAGCCACCGGCCCCGAGCGCGGCCAGCGCGTCCACCGTGGACGCCACATGCAGCGACTCGTCGTTGCGACCGTGCACCAGTTGCAGCAGCTGCACGGCGAACTCGACGTCCCGCAGCCCGCCGCTGCCGAGTTTGATCTCGCGGCTTCGGACGTCGGCGGGCACCAGTTCCTCCACCCGCCGCCGCATTTTCTGCACCTCGGTGACGAAATGTTCACGCTCGCAAGCGGTCCAGACCATCGGCATCAACGCGGCGATGTACTGCTTGCCCAATTCGGCGTCGCCGGCGGCCGGCCGGGCTTTCAGCAGCGCCTGAAACTCCCAGGTCTTGGCCCACTGCTGGTAGTAGGCGACATGCGAGTCGAGGGTCCGGACCAGCTCGCCGTGCCGGCCCTCAGGGCGCAGTCCGGCATCGACCTGGAAAAAGGCCTCGGAAGCCAACCGCATCATCTCGCCGGCCACGCGAGTAGAGACCGGGTCGGCGGACTCGGCGACGAAGATCACGTCGACGTCGCTGACGTAGTTCAGCTCGCGCGCCCCGCATTTGCCCATCGCGATGACCGCCAGCCGGGGTGGTGTGGCATCGCCGCAGACATTGGCCTCGGCCACCGCCAGCGCAGCCGTCAACGCGGCGTCGGCTATGTCGGTCAGATGGGCACCGACGGCGCTGAACGACAGCACCGGCTCGTTCTCGACTGTCGGCGCCAGATCCAGGGCGGCCAGCACCAGCACCCGGTTGCGGTAGAGGATGCGCAACCGCAACGCCACCGAGCTCGGGCCGTTTGAGGTGTCGGCGATGCACTCGGTAAAGGCGGTCCGCAGCTGCTCGGCGGACGGCAGCTTCACATTGCCCCGCAGCAGCTTCCAGGCCGATGGATTGGCGACCAGGTGATCGCCGAAGGCGAGCGAAGACCCGAGCACGGCGAACAGCCGACCACGCAGGCCGCGGTCGGTCGCCAGTGCGGCATTGAGCTCGTCCCAGTCGTCGCCGAGCGCCTCGGCCAGCCGGACCAGCGCACACAGCGCGGCGTCGGCGTCGGGTGCGCGCGACATTGACCACAGCCGCTCGACATGGGCTTCGGTGTTCCAGCCCAGCCTCGCCAAGTTGGCACGCGCACGGTCATCGACCAACCCGAGCCGGCCGAGGCTGGGAATTTTCGACCGCTCCGTCACGGGTTGATTCACGCCCACGACGGTAGCGCAGATTTTCTGGGACTTGGCTATGCCCTCGGCGCGCGGTTAGCGGGGAAGGCTATAGAGACAAATAAGTCTTGAGCTCAAAGGGAGTGACGTGGCGGCGGTAATTGGCCCACTCGGTGCGCTTGTTGCGTAGGAAGAAGTCGAAAACGTGCTCCCCTAAGGCTTCCGCGACGAGCTCGGAGGCCTCCATCGCGCGAAGCGCTTCGTCGAGGCTGGACGGCAGCTCGCGGTAACCCATCGCCCGGCGCTCCTCGGGCGTGAGGTCCCACACGTTGTCCTCTGCTTGCGGGCCGAGGACATAGTTCTTTTCCACACCGCGCAGCCCGGCAGCCAGGAGCACAGCGAACGCCAGGTACGGGTTGCAGGCCGAGTCGGGGCTGCGCACCTCGATGCGCCGCGACGACGTCTTGTGCGGGCTGTACATCGGAATACGGACCAATGCCGATCGATTGGCCGCGCCCCACGATGCGGCGGTAGGCGCTTCGCCGCCGAGCACCAGCCGCTTGTAGGAGTTGACCCATTGATTGGTGACGGCGCTGATCTCGCTTGCGTGCTCGAGGATCCCGGCGATGAACGACTTGGCGACATCGGACAGCTGCAACGGATCGTCCGGGCTATGGAACGCGTTGACCTCGCCCTCGAACAGGCTCATGTGGGTATGCATGGCCGAGCCGGGGTACTGCCCGAATGGCTTGGGCATGAACGTCGCCCGCGCGCCCTCTTCCAATGCGACCTCTTTGATGACGTAGCGGAACGTCATCACGTTGTCGGCCATCGACAGCGCATCGGCGAAGCGAAGGTCGATTTCTTGTTGACCGGGCGCGCCCTCGTGGTGGCTGAACTCCACCGAGATGCCCATGAACTCCAGGGCGTCGATCGCATGGCGGCGAAAGTTGGAGGCGACGTGAACGGCCTGGTCGAAATAACCGGCATTGTCGGCCGGAATGGGTTCCGACCCGTCCTCCGGACCGGGTTCCAGCAGGAAGAACTCGATCTCGGGATGCACATAGCAGGAGAAGCCGAGGTCGTTGGCTTTGCCTAGCTGCCGTCGCAGCACGTGGCGCGGGTCGGCCCACGACGGCGAGCCGTCCGGCATCGTGATGTCACAGAACATCCGGGCCGAGTGGTGATGGCCGGACTTGCCGGTCCAGGGCAGCACCTGAAAGGTCGACGGGTCGGGGTGAGCCACCGTATCGGACTCGGAGACCCGGGCAAAGCCCTCGATGGACGATCCGTCGAAGCCGATGCCTTCCTCGAATGCGCCCTCGAGCTCGGCTGGCGCGATCGCGACCGACTTGAGGAAACCGAGGACGTCGGTGAACCACAGCCGGACGAACCGGATATCCCGTTCCTCCAGCGTGCGGAGCACGAATTCCTTTTGTCGATCCATACCGGGAACAATATGCAAAGCCAGTTAACTCTGTGTTACTACGACGACGCGCAGCGTAAGTTTCCCGGCGCCACCCCGTAGACGAAGTAGCCGATCACCGCGTTGTCGACGCATTGGTCACCGTTGAACACCACGGTGTGTTGGGTGCCCTCAAAGGTGATCAGCGGGGCGCCGAGCTCGCGGGCCAGGTCCACCCCGGCCTGATAGGGGGTGGCCGGGTCGTGGGTGGTCGAAACGACGACGACTTTGCCCGGAGCGACGGGCGCCGCCGGGGCCGGCGCCGACGTCGCGGGCACCGGCCAGAGCGCGCACAGGTCGCGAGGCGCGTACCCGGTGAACTGCCCGTAGGACAGGACGGGCGCCACCTGACGCATCCGGCGGTCGGCGTCCACCCAGGCTGCGGGATCCTTCGGCGCGGGTGCGTCCACGCAGCGGACCGCGTTGAATGCGTCCTGCGAGTTGTCGTAGTGCCCTTTGTCGTCACGGTCGTAGTACTCGTCGGCCAGCATCAGCAGGTCACCGGGATCGGTGCCGCGCCGCAGCCCGAGCAGACCGCTGGTCAGGTACTTCCAGAACTGCGGGGTGTAGAGCGCGTTGATGGTTCCCGTGGTCGCGTCGGCGTAACTGAGTCCGCGCGGATCCGACGTCTTGGCGGGTTTGCTCACCAGCGGGTCGACCAGTTGGTGGAACCGGTTGCCCCACTGGGCCGGGTCGGTGCCCAGCGGGCAGTCTGACGAGCGGGCGCAATCCGCCGCGTAATCGTTGAACGCGGTCTGAAATCCGGCCTGCTGGTTGAGGTTCTCCTCGATGGGACCCACGGCCGGGTCGATGGCGCCGTCCAGCACCATTGCCCGAACGTGGTCGCCGAACCGCTCGACGTAGGCGGTTCCCAACTCGGTGCCGTAGCTGAAGCCGAGATAGTTGATCTGGTCGTCGCCGAGCGCCTGGCGCACCAGATCCATGTCACGTGCGACGGACGCGGTACCGGCGTTCTCCAAGTACGCCGAGCCATTTCGGTTCAGGCAGCGCTGGGCCAGTTGCCGGTACACCTGTTCGATGTGTGCCACGCCGGCCGGGCTGTAGTCGACCATCGGGTCACGTCGGTAGGCGTCGAACTCCGCGTCGGTCTGGCAACGCAGCGCGGGCGTCGAGTGGCCGACGCCGCGGGGATCGAATCCCACCAGATCGAAGCGGCGGCTGATCTCGGAGCCCGCTAGTTCTGGTCCCAGCGAGGCGACCATGTCGACCGCGGAGGCCCCGGGCCCACCGGGGTTGACCAGCAGCGCTCCGATCCGCGGACCGGTCGCCGGAATTCGGATGACCGCGAGCTGAGCCTGGGCTCCACCGGGGTTGCCATAGTCGATGGGGACCGGAACAGTGGTGCACTGCGCGCTGGGCACGTCGTCGGGGTGGCTGAGGAACCGGCCGCAGTTGCCCCAGGTCAGTGTCGCGCCGGCTATCGGCGCTGATACCAGGGTCGCGACGGCCGCCGCTATCGCGAGCACCAACGAAAGCAGCGCAGAGAACAACAGTCTCATGCGCCACATGGCTGCCAATCGTCCCACGCATCGGCCACAGGTAGTGATCCCGATGGTCACACCTTGGTCTCGTTAGCTCCTGCGCGGTCTTCACGTTTCGAGCCCGGTTTCTCCGGACCTAGCATTTCGCCCCCTTGGACGGCACAGTGCCGCTCATCAGATATTCCGTCGCGTAGTCGTCGACACACCTGTTGCCCTGGAAGACGACCGTGTGCTGGGTGCCGTCGAAGGTCAGCAGCGAGCCGTGCAGCTGATTCGCCAGGTCGACGCCGGCCTGATACGGCGTCGCCGGATCACGTGTGGTCGACACCACCACGGTCGGTGCCAGGCCGGGAGCCGAGATGGTGTGCGGCTTGCTGGTCGCCGGTACCGGCCAGAATGCGCAGGTGCCCAACGGCGCGTCGCCGGTGAACTTCCCGTAGCTCATGAACGGTGCAACCTGGCGTGAGCGGCGGTCCTCGTCGATGACCTTGGCCCGGTCCTTGACCGGCAGATCGTCGACGCAGTCGATCGCGACCCTGGCGTCGGTGGCATCGGTGTAGTGGCCGTTCTTGTCCCGGCGCATGTACATGTCGGCCAAATCAAGCAGGTTGTCGCCGCGATGGTGGGCCAGCTCCGCCAATCCCTCCGTCAAGTGATGCCAGAAGGTCGGCGAATACAGCGCCATGATCGTGCCGACGATGGCGTCCTGGTAACTCAGACCGCGCGGATCTGTGGTGCGCGCCGGCCTGCCGATCATCGGGTTGTTCTTGTCGACGAGCGGGTCGACCAAACTGTGGAAGACGTCAACGGATTTGGCCGGATCGGTGCCCAGCGGACAACTTGGAGATTTGGCGCAGTCTTGCGCGAAGTCGTTGAATGCGTCCTGAAAACCCTTGGCCTGCCGCAGGTCTGCCTCAATGGAGCTGGTATTCGGGTCCACGGCACCGTCGAGGATCATCGCCCGGACGCGTTTTGGATACGCCTCGGCATAAGCAGCGCCGATTCGGGTTCCATACGAGTAGCCCAAGTACGTCAATTTGCTGTCGCCCACTGCTTCGCGGATGGCATCGAGATCGCGGGCGACGTCAACGGTTCCGACGTGCGCCAGGAATTTTTTGCCCATCTTGTCGATGCAACGGCCGACGAACGCCTTGGTCTCGTCCTCGATGTGCGCCACCCCGGCCTGGCTGTAGTCGATCTGCGGCTCCGTGCGCAGCCGATCGTTGTCGGCGTCGGAGTTGCACCAGATCGCCGGGCGCGAGGCCGCGACCCCGCGCGGGTCAAATCCGACCAGGTCGAACCGTTCTCGGATCCGCGGTGGGAGCGACTGCAGCAGGCCCAGGGCGGCCTCGATGCCGGATTCGCCGGGTCCGCCGGGGTTGATGATCAGCGATCCGATTTTGTTTCGAGTGGCCGGAAATTTGATCAACGCCAACGTCGTGGCGTCGTCGTCGGGGTGCTTGTAATCGACCGGTACGGCGAGCTTGCCGCATTGCGCGCCACCTGGGAGCTTCATCACCGAGGTACCGCCGCCGCCGGCGACACGACACGGTCCCCACTCCACCGGTTGACCGATTCTTGGCCCGGCAAGCACCGCACGCCCATTGGTGACGTGGGTGCAGCTGGCCACCGTCGCCACGACTACCGCCATCGCGGTCCAGATCAGCATCGAGCGCGCGATCTTGTCGCCGCGAGGGATCCCCATGCTCACCCATGCTGCCATGAGCCGACGCGAGGTCGGTGTTGCCGCACGGCGGCAGGCGCTCTAATGGGTCGCGAGCAGCAGTTCTTCCATCCCGACGGCGAAGTCGTCGGCCAACTCCCACAGGTCCGGCACCAGCTCCGGGCAGGCGATGAGGCCAACGTCGAGTTTGCCGTTCAACGACATCACCGTGATGTTCAGACCCGAACCGTGGAAGATCGGCCCCAGCGGATACATCGCTTTGACCTCGTTGCCCAGCAGATACAGCGGCATCTGCGGACCTGGCACATTGGAAACCACCAGGTTGTGCACCGGCCGGCTCTTGGTCAGCCTGGTACGGGCGTATCCGCGCATCGCCAAACCGAACACCGCCGGCGCGGCGAACTGCGACCAGTCCTGCAGGAGCGTGGCACCGATCGCCGAACTATGTTCCTTGGCAACTGAATTCGCTTCAGCAATGGACTTGAGTCGTTCAGCCGGATCGGCGATCTGGGTCTCCAATCGGGAGAACATTCCCGAAACCTGGTTGCGCCCAGGGCGATCAGATCGTCCGTGCACCGAAACCGGCACCATCGCCACCAACGACGAATCCGGCAGCTCGCCACGGTCAAGCAAAAATTGCCGCAGCACGCCGGACACCAGCGCCATCACCACGTCATTGACCTTGACGTCGAAATGACTCTTGACGACCTTGATGTCCTCGAGATCCAGCTGCGCATAAGCGACATTGCGGTGTGCGGTGATGCTGGCATTGAAGGTCGTCGGTGGTGCGGCGAACGGAGCAGCCATGGTCTGGCCGCTACGTGCGCGCCGCACCGTCTTGACCACCGAGGTCGCGGTATCGGTCAGCGCATTGGCAAGGCGCAGCGGCCTGGCCGCGAACTTGACGGCTCCGGTCAACGCGATTTCGATTTGGTTGGCGTCACCGGCGCCCTCGACCGGTTCGGGTGGCGGCGCGTCGGGTTCGGTGCTGCACAGCTGCGACATCAAATTCGCTCCGCTCACCCCGTCGACGCCGGCGTGATGCACTTTGGTCATCACCGCCAGACGGCCACCTTGCTGGGCATCGGTGCCCGCGACGCCCTCGATGACCCACATCTCCCACAACGGCCGGGTGCGGTCCAGCGGCAAACCGGCGATATGACCGCAGATCTCGGACAGCTCGTTCCGCCCACCAGGTGGCGGCAGGCCGATGCGGTGCAGATGCCGACTCACGTCGAAGTTGTTGTCGTCCACCCAGACCGGGTGATCCAGGTTCAGCGGGCTGTCGTAGAGCTTCTCGCGGAACTGCGGCATTGCCTTGATCCGGACCGCCAACTCGTCGCGGAGCCGATCGAAGGTATAGCCCCCAGGCATCGTCGAGGTATCAAGCTCGAGAATCGAACAGACATGCAGCGGCTGCGATTGGGTCTCTAAATACAGAAAACTGGCGTCGAGTCCGCTGAGCCGCTGCATGCGCCGATGGTATGTCCGGGTCCGCACGGCGGAGCGCGAATCGTCGGATGGGTACCGGTGTGAGGAAGTCCACTGGACCGGGTGTGCACTTGCGGGGCGGCAGGTGGCAGACTGGCAAACGTCAGACGAACCCGGGGACCCTATTGGGCCACGAGGATCGACCCGACCATAACTAGGGACAATGATGTCTGAGCACGCTGTTTACGGGGCACACCCCTCCCTGCCGAGTGATGCTGTGGCCGCGCCGCGGACCAAGGTTCGCGTCCAGCACTTGCAGAAAATGAAGGCCGAAGGCCACAAGTGGGCCATGCTGACGGCCTACGACTACTCCACTGCCCGAGTCTTCGATGACGCCGGCATCCCGGTGCTGCTGGTCGGGGACTCGGCCGCCAACGTCGTTTACGGCTACGACACCACGGTGCCGATCTCGATCGACGAGCTGATTCCGCTGGTGCGCGGCGTGGTGCGAGGTGCACCGCACGCTCTGGTGGTGGCGGATTTACCGTTCGGCAGCTACGAGGCCGGGCCCGCCCCCGCGCTGAGCGCCGCGACCCGGTTCATGAAGGAAGCCGGCGCGCACGCGGTCAAACTGGAAGGCGGCGAACGAGTCGCTGAGCAGATCGCCACCCTGACCGCCGCCGGTATCCCGGTGATGGCACACATCGGCTTCACCCCGCAAAGCGTCAACACCCTCGGTGGTTTCCGGGTGCAGGGCCGTGGTGACGCCGCCGAGCAGACCATTGCCGACGCGATCGCCGTCGCCGAGGCCGGTGCGTTCTCCGTCGTGATGGAGATGGTGCCGGCCGAACTGGCCACCCAGATCACTGGCAAGCTGACCATTCCTACCGTCGGCATCGGCGCCGGGCCCAATTGCGACGCCCAGGTGCTGGTTTGGCAGGACATGGCCGGGCTCACCAGCGGCAAGACGGCCCGGTTCGTCAAGCGGTTCGGTGACGTCGCAGGCGAATTGCGCCGCGCGGCAACCCAATACGCCGATGAAGTCGCCGCTGGGGCCTTTCCCGCCGAGGAGCACAGCTTCTAAAGCGTCCTTTTAGACGCCGGTGCGCCATCCCGATGTGGCACGCTGGGCACCAGCGGGTACCCAACACCCATGACTGCGACGAGGGAATCACCAAAGGCGACCATGCCTACCGATACGCCGAGTCCGTCGCGTTACGTAGAGGTGGAGCGCAAGTTCGACGTCGGCGAGTCCACGGGCGCACCATCGTTCGCCGGTATCGCGGATGTTCTTCGAGTGGAGCGGCTTCCGACGCAGGCACTGGACGCCGTCTACTACGACACCTCGGCACGTGATCTGGCGTCTCGGCGAATCACGTTGCGCCGTCGCACCGGCGGTGAAGATGCCGGTTGGCACTTGAAGCTGCCCGGGGCAGCCGACGCCCGCACCGAGGTTCGCCTGCCGCTGGGTGCGGCCAACGGCAGCGACGACGACGGCCACGAAGACGTGCCGAACCAGCTGGTGGATGTCGTGCTGGCGATTGTCCGGGACCGGCCGCTGAACCCGGTTGCGCGGATAACCACCACGCGGCACGTCCACGAGCTGTACGGCGCCGACGACGCGGCGCTCGCGGAATTCTGCGACGACCAGGTCACCGCGTCGCGGACGGCCACCCCCGATGCGCCCGAGGTCGAGCAGCGGTGGCGCGAGTGGGAGCTCGAACTCGCCCAGCCCGCGGCGGACCCCGAGCTGATGGACAAGCTGAGCGACCGGCTGCTTGGCGCCGGCGCACGACCCGCCGGACATGGCTCCAAGCTGGCGCGGGTGCTCGGCACCACGCCGAAGGACCTGGCTGCCGGCGCCGCCGACCCGCTACGTCGGGCGGTCGCCGAGCAGCTCGACGAGCTGCTGGTGTGGGACCGCGCGGTGCGCGCCGAGGCTGAGGACGCCGTGCACCAGATGCGGGTGACCACCCGCAAGATCCGCAGCCTGCTACAGGCCTCGCCGGATTCGTTCGCCCTCCCCGACGGCCTTCTCGACGAACTGCGCGAGCTGGCCAACGTGTTGGGCGAGGCCCGCGACGCCGAAGTGCTCGCCGAGCGCTACCGCAGCGCTCTCGACAAGTTGCCACCGGAGCTGGCTCGCGGACCTATTCGGGATCGGCTGATCGACGGCGCGGAAGAGCGATACCGGGCCGGCGTACGGCGTTCGCTGGCCGCGATGCGTTCACCGCGGTATTTCCGTCTACTCGACGCGCTGGAGGCGGTGGTCGCGGCAACGCCGCCAACCGATAAGGGGCCCGGACCGGTCGCCATCGCCGCCGCCGGCAAGAAGATGCGGAAGGCCGCCAAGGCCGCAAGGCGCGCCGCCGACGAGGACCTGGACGAGGCGATGCATCGAATCCGTAAGCGCGCCAAGCGGCTTCGCTACATCGCGGCGGCGATCGGCGCGAAGAAGATTTCGAAGCGGGCGAAAACAGTCCAGTCGTTGCTCGGCGATCACCAAGACTCCGTGGTCAGCCGCGAGCACCTGACAGAGCAGGCTGACGCCGCGAACATCGCGAACGAGGATGCGTTCACGTATGGGCTGCTGCACCAGCAGGACTCAGACCTGGCCCGCGAACGCCGTCAGCAGTTAGAACCGGCGCTGCGGAAGCTCTTCAAAGCACTGCGCAAGCTTTCGAAGTAAGCCCGCAGGGCGGGCGAGTTGGCCTGTAAGCCGGAGATTGTTATCTGGGCATTTAGCACTTCGAGCTGTGTTGGTAGCGCCGAATATGCCCAGGTCACGGCGTTGGTTGTGTTGGCCAGTAATGGGCGTCGCTAAATCTGCTTCGACAGTGCTCGTAGGCCACGCAGGGTCCTTGTTATCAGTTCACGTCGTTCGTCGATTGTCATCGAGTCACCGAGGGGAGCGTGCACCCGCAAATAACCCTGTGTCACCAGGTCGTCGACCAAGAACCGCGTCGCACCGAGCGGCAAGGACAGACGAGAGGCGATCTCTGCGACCGAGGGGCTGTGCACGCACGACGTCAGGATCTGGCCCCGCACATCATTTCTCCGCCAGCGCGGCGGCTTCGCTGTGGTGTTGAGCGCTTCGACCGGAGCCTCGAGTGCCAGTTCGACACCAGAGTCGGTACGGCCTGCCGTCAGCGCGTATGGCCGGACCAAGCTCGGCTCGTCCGCGGTTTCCGGTTCTGTGAACCAGTCGCCGATCGGTTCGCCCTTGCCCTCCGAGTGCAGATGCGCGTCGGTGTGCTTCTCCCGGACATGTGGCGAACTATGCGGCACGTTGTGGTTCTCCAAGAACCACAACGTCTGGTCGGCGTGCACCGATGCGCGCACCTCGCTGGAGACGACCTTGAGTATGGTGCGGTCGATGTCGATGACGAATGTGGTCCGTCTGACCGGCAGCAGCCGGGCCAGCAGGCCACGGCGCCGAGTGTGCCGACCACGCCGGGCCGCCTCACGCGCCACGACGGATCTACGCAGCTTGGCGAGCCTGCCTCGGCGCACCCCGAACAGCTCGGACACCACGCCGTCCGCGTCGGAGAGCAGCGGATAGTCGAACGAGCGCTGTTGGGCGAAGTGGGCCTGCTTGTCGACGGTGTCGGTGCTGATGCCCACCCGCTGGGCGCCCACCCTGGCGAATTCGTCGCTCAGGTCCCGAAAATGACAAGCCTGGGCTGTGCAGATCGGTGAGGACGCTATTGGGAAGAAGAACAGCACAACCGGCCCTTCGGCAAGGAGCGCGGACAGTGTCCGAGGCCGACCGGTGTGGTCCCACAGAGTGAAGTCAGGCGCCTTCTCGCCCGTGATCATCGGCAAAGAATAACGCCGGAAGCTCTGCGCGACGCACGACTGGAGATAATTCGCTCATCGCCGAACAGCTACCAGGTGGGAACCGTGATCGGCTCGGCCACGCCGAGGATGCCGGAAACTATCCGCGGGCCGCTGCAGGTCGGCGGACGGAAAGCGGTTCTACTAGCTGAACATGCAGGCTACAGGCCTAGGGCGGGCGAGTTGGCCTGTAAGCCGGATTCTGTTCTCTGGGCGTTTGCACGATCAAGCTGCGTTGACTGTCCAAGAAACACCAGGTCAGGCGGTTGGGTGTGTTGGTCGCCGGAAGCTGCCGCTAATTCTGCTGCGTACTGGCTGCGTACTGGCTACGAGATGGACGAGTAAAGGGCGAGGGGGAACCGGGTCGTCCTAGTCCACGTCTGAGTTGTTAATCGGCCCGCCACTCCCTCTGGCGGGCCGAACCCTTTTCACCCGCCAGCCTTTAGGCACACCGAGACGATCCCAGCCGACATCGAGGCGCTAGAGCCTCCCCGACAGAGGTTGTCTACGCCTGGCGGGACGAACCCGACGACGAGCCTACGGAGGCCGCAGACGGGTTAATCCCTAGAGGCGGCAACGGCCTGGTGGTCGCGGTCGCAATCCTCGCAGCGGTAGGGGCGATAGCGGCGGTTGTTGCTGCCGCCGTGGCCTTCCCGGCAGCTAGCGCATTCTGGCGGCGGCGGTTAGCAGACGCGATGCCAACTGCGCGCCAGAGCCTCGAACCGCTGAGCGCCGCGCTAAGCGAATCTCACAAACTAGCGCCGGTATCGAAACAAATACGGTGAACGCGATACCCACGAACATGGCGCTCATTTCGTCCCACCCTTCCCTCTCTTCTCAGCCCCCTGTGCGTATTTTCTTAGCGACCGCAGCCAGGCACACCAGTAGTCCGGTACTGCATTTCCACCTGTCGTGTACTCAGCTCCATGTGGAGCCAACGGTGGTGGCCAATCTGTCGTTGTTGGACGGAAGCTTAGCTCAACGTGAGTGAAATATGTGCAAATCCTGACAAAACTTAAGGGTCAGGCGCCGCCATGCGCGACCGGGAGACCATCGACTCGGAACTTCGGCTGCTGGCTGCAGTACGCCGCTCAATCCGCGAGCACGGTGGCGAGCCGTCACGTCGCCAGGTTGATGAGCTGCTCGATGAACACGAAACGAACTGAATCGGAAGCTGACACTACAAAGGCAACATCTAAATACCCTTGGCCGCATGCTCTTCGGATGCATGGGAAGGCTCGCCGCATTGCTAATGTTGCCAGTCGCAGTGTTCCTCGCATCGTGCGGCTTGTTTCACACCACCTCCAGACCGGCTGGGATGGGGCACGAAGTCCTTGACGGAACGTTCGCGTTCATCGTCAGCCAAGTCGACACCTCCCCCACGTTCGGCCACACACGTGCCCAAGGTGTCTATGCGATCGTGTCAATGGCAGTCAGGAACGTCGGCACAGAGCCACAGATGTTCGAGTGGGTCGCTCAGAGGTTGAAGGACCGCACTGGGCGTGAGTATTCGCCGAGCCTCATGGTCCATCCGGTATTCGGAGACGTCGTCAATAGCATCGACCCAGGTCTTCAGGTGAACGTCAAGGTGGCATTCGACGTGCCGCCCGGTGCGAAACCGACCCAGATCGTGCTGCACGATTCGCTATCCTCACACGGAGCACCGGCCTCACACGGAGCACCGGTCAATCTGACGTAGCCGCCATCCCCACCTACCCCTGCGCGGCTAACGGAGGCTGACCGCGCTAGTCGGAGTGGTCTTCGACCGTGGCACCGGGCGCGTGCGTCTTGCCATCAGGCGCCGCCCTTCTTCGTCATCTCCCGCACCACAGCCAGACCGCCGGCTCCCGCCGGAAAATCACCCCGGCATTCCTGGAGCGGGTTGCGGAAACTTACCGGACCGCGCCGACGCCGAAGCTGGAGTCACTGTCGGCAACGTTCGGGTGCTCGGAGCGCAGCGCAGCTCGATATGTCGGCAAGGCACGCGCGGAAGGATTCCTCCATGACTAAGCACGCGAAGCGCAATCGTAGGGCCGGCGTTGTTGACCTGTGGACGAAGACGGTCCGCGACCCCGATGGCACCACCCGCGCTGTCCCGAGCGCTCGGCATGGTGTCGGTATGCGTTGGCGGGCAACGTATGTCGACGATCAGAGCCGTGAGCACTCGCGGTCGTTCCCGCGTAAGACCGACGCGCAGCGGTGGCAAGATGAAGTCACGGCGGCGGTGGTCACCGGCCAGTACGTCGACCCGAAGGCCGGACAGGTCACGTTCCGGGACTACGCCGAGCGGTGGCGAAAGATGCAGGTGCAGCGGCCCAGCTCCCGCGCGCATGTCGAGACAATACTTCGCCGGCACGCCTACCCGACCCTCGGGGACCGCCACCTTACGTCGATCCTGCCCAGCGATATACAAGCTTGGATCAAGAGCTTGGAGTTGGCCCCGGCCACGGTCGGCGTGGTCCACGGCATCGCCTCGACAATCTTCAAGTCCGCGATCCGGGATCGTCGGGTCGCGTCCAACCCGTGCGACGGAACGAAGCTGCCGAAGGTACAGCGCCCGCAGATTGTGCCCCTGACGACCGAGCAGGTAGAAGCGGTCCGCGCTGCCCTACCGGCACAGCTACAGGCGCTCGTCACGCTGGCGGCGGGCACCGGGATGCGTCAGGGCGAATGCTTCGGTCTGACGGTCGACCGCGTGCGCTTCCTGGAGCGTGCGTTGACCGTCGACCGTCAGCTCGTCACGGTGCCGGGACAAGCACCATCGCTGGGACCGCCCAAGACGCGAGCAAGCAACCGGACCATTCCGCTTCCCCAGGTGGTTGTCGACCGCGGTGGCGGCACATCTGGCGGCATTCCCCGCCGAGTCGGACGGCCTGGTGTTCACGCAGTCGGGTAAACCGATCACCCGGTCGGTGTTCGGGTACCGGTGGCGTGCGGCGGTCAAGGAAGCCAAGCTGCCGACAGGGACCGGGTTCCATGCGCTGCGCCACTACTACGCGAGTTTGCTGATTCGCCACGGCGAGAGCGTCAAGACGGTGCAGGCGCGGCTGGGCCATGCCAGCGCCGTCGAGACCCTGGACACCTACAGCCACCTGTGGCCGGACTCCGACGACCGCACGCGCGACGCCATCGACTCGGTACTGGGAACTGCGTACGGACTGCGTACCGGGAAGTCCGGGACCAGCTGAACGTGCTGGTCAAACGCGCAGGGCGGGCGAGTTAGCCTGTAAGCCGGATTCTGTTCCGCGTTACCAGGTAACGCGGCGGCGACCATCCATCTGGACACACCGTCACCGGGTGCCTCGAGCGGCCTACCCGCAGGCTCGGGCGAGCAGCCCTCGAGCGCCTGCGCGACCGCACCGTGGTGCGGTCTTCTTGGCCTTGCTTCGGGTGGGGTTTGCCGAGCCATCCCGGTCACCCGGAATGCTGGTGCGCTCTTACCGCACCGTTTCACCCTTACTACCGCGAAGGTAGCGGTCTGTTTTCTGTGGCACTTTCCCGCGAGTCACCTCGGATTGCCGTTAGCAATCACCCTGCTCTGTGAAGTCCGGACTTTCCTCGACTCAGCACCGAACCAGTGCGAGCCGCGGCCGCCCAGCCAACTCGTCCGCGCTAATACCGTACTCGCCGCACAATGCCGAGGCCAGCGACTTGCTAAGCGGCATGTAAGTCCGAGATCGCTATCCCGACGGCCATTTCCATCTCACTGATTTCCATCCGCACTGGCGCTCTCGGCAGCGGAGGCGCCCCGGAGCGATACTGCGCACCCGTTGGCGTAGTGAATTCCGCTGTGTGACTGTACGTTTCATCAATACTCGGTTCGACGCACCAGCCGGCAGCGTCTTTGACGTAATTGCATCGCTCGCATAACCCGAGCCCGTTAATCGCACTGGTCGCACCACCCCCGGCCCACGGGCGTGCATGGTCGCGATGGCGGATCGGCGCGTCGCAATAGGGCGTCCGGCAGCGCTGATCCCTGAGCCCGATAAACGCGGCCAATCCCCGGGGAAACAGCCGGGCCCGCGACTCCATTGCCACTAATCCCCCGGAGCCCGGATGAGCGTAGAGCCTTCGAAGTGTTGCCCGCGATCGGGTATCGGTGACAGCGCCCAAGACCAATCCGCGGGCGACGGCCGCCGGGATCGGACCGTAGCCGCCCATATCCGCTGGTGTGGTGGAACCGCCCAGCAGCGCTTCGTCCGACAGCACCAGGTTGACCGCGATCGGCGTCGCCGCCGCTGCGCTTCGCCCGGTGACCCGCTCTACCAACGTGTCGGCCATCACCTGACCACGGGAACGCCGGTCGGCGCAGATATCGGCTTCTCGTCGCAACGCCGCGTATACCGAAACACCCTGGGCCACAGGCAACAACGCTGTCAGATAGGTCATCGTGTCGGGCGCGGGCCGAATGGTCACCGTCCGTTCGGTTTCGGCTTTGGCGGCCCGATCGACCACCGCGTGCGGATCGAGCCGATAAGCGATCGTCTTGGCGGCCGCCGCCACCCGCGCGTCACCCATCCCGTCCAGGCCCGCCGCGTCAGCGCACAACTCAGCGTCGAGGGTCCGCCGGTCCTCGACGTCCAGGCAGGCGCTTTCGCGCACGATCAATGTGGCCCGCCACTCCGTCAGCGCTCCAGCCTCCAGAGCAGCCAGGGTGTGCGGCATCTCGTGCACCAGGGCCTTGGCGAACCCGAGGTGCCGATTACCCCGCGACGGTGAATCGCGTCGGGCGAGTGCGATCTCGCTGGCCACGCCGCCCCCGCGCCGCGCGGCCGGCACACCCGCGGCAGCGTCCGCGGCCCGGCGTGCCGCATCCAAGGCCGCCGCGGCTCGCGCCTGACCCGCGGCTGCCGCGGATTTGACCCGTTCCAGCTCGGCAATGCGCTCGACCAGCACCGATTCCTCACTGGTCGGATCCACGACCGCCAAATCATCGAACACATGTTCGACTATACATGGCCACGGCGACAAGGATGCTCCTCACATCACGCGCTTCCCTATCGTCTACAGAAGGGTGAGTGAAGGAGCACCGGTGACCCGATGGGACAACCGCGTCGACGCCGCCGACTGGGACGCCGTCGCCGCCGACGTCGACGATTACGGCGGAGCGCTGCTACCCCGGCTCTTGACGCCCGCCGAGACCCGACGGCTGCGCAACCTGTACATCAGAGATCGACTGTTCCGCGCCACAATCGACATGGGTCGCCGTCGCTACGGCTCGGGCCAGTATCGGTATTTCCGTGCGCCCTATCCGGAACCGATCGAGCACCTCAAGCAGGCGCTGTATCCACGGCTGTTGCCGATCGCCCGGGATTGGTGGGCCAAGCTGGGCCGAGATGCCCCCTGGCCGGACAGTCTCGACGAATGGCTCGATATGTGCCATGCCGCCGGCCAGACCAGGTCGACGGCGCTTGTCCTCAAGTACGGGACGAACGATTGGAACGCGCTGCACCGAGACTTGTACGGGGACTTGGTCTTTCCGCTTCAAGTCGTGATCAACCTGAGCAACGCGGACACCGAATACACCGGCGGAGAGTTCATGCTCGTCGAACAGCGGCCGCGAGCCCAATCACGCGGCACCACTACCCAATTGCCGCAGGGCCACGGTTACCTGTTCACCACCCGCGACCGGCCGGTGCGGTCGGCTCGCGGCTGGTCGGCGGCACCTGTACGCCATGGCTTGTCTGTCGTGCGTTCGGGCGAGCGCTACGCGTTGGGACTGATCTTTCACGACGCCGCCTGACCGGCGTGGCGCCCAACTGGCTACCTAGGCGGTCGAAGTCGCATCCGAGGCCGGATCCGGGCTGGCTGCCTCATCATCGACCTGGGCTGTGCGAGGCACCGAGTCGCGGCCGAGCGCGATAGTAGCCGCCGTCATCGCGGCAACTGCTACCGCCAGTACCAGCGCTCCGGCGCCACGGACGGCCAGATGCTCGCCGAGTATCACGACACCCAGCAGTACCGCGACCATGGGCTCACCGACCAGCATGATCGGCACCGACGCTTGCAACGCGCCGGCATGAAATGCCGACTGCTGCAGCACCGTTACCGCGACTGCCAGCACGACCAGCAAATACGGCGCCGGCACCGTCAGCAGTCCACGCCACCCGTGCGCGGCGAGGTGGTGGACGCTGACTTTCGTCAGAACCGCGATCATGCCCACCAACACAGCGACGGCGCTAGCCAACAGCATGGCGCGTGTTCGGCCATGGGTTCGATGGGCGAACACCACACAGAGGATCACCACCGGCACCGCACCGGCCAGCGCCACGCTCCACGCGGGTACCGGCGGTCGATAGTGGCCTTCGCGCGGCTGTCCGACCAGAACGAAAATGGCGAGCGCCGCGGTCAGCAGCAGCGCCCAGCACCAATCAGCCGCAGTCACATGTTGTTTGGAGAACTTCGCGCCCAGCGGCAGCACGAACAACAATGCCGACACCAGCAGCGGCTGCACAAGCAACAACGATCCATGCGCCAACGCGAGCGCCTGGAACGCATACCCGCCGACCGCAACTAGAGTTCCCGCCCACCATGCCGGCTGTCGAACCCACGACGTCACGATTGCGCTCGTGTCATCCCGGTGGGCCGCCTCGGCTTGGATCGCGCGCTGCCGGATAACAATGCCCACCGCAGCAAAGAACGCAGCCAGTAGTGCCGATCCGATCGCCACCGCGTGATGTGCCGCCCACTCCATGAATGCCTGCCTACCCCGCTGTCCGCGACGCCTAACCTAGATAACCGGTCTGGTTCACCAGTCGCACCGATGACGCGCCGTCCGGGTAGAACTCGGCGATGCTCAACGAGGCCAGGTCCAGATGCAGCCGGTAAAGGATGCCCGGCCCGGCGTCCAGCGCTTGGCGCAGCAGCATCTTGATCGGAGTCACATGCGACACCACCAGCACCGTGGTGCCGCCGTACTCTGCGACGATGCGGTCCCGGGCCCGGCAGACCCGCTGGTTCACGTGATCGAAGCTTTCCCCGCCCGGAGGCTCTGTGCTGGTGTCGCGCAGCCACCGTCGATGCAACTCGGGATCACGTTCGGCGGCCTCAGCGAACGTCAACCCTTCCCATGCGCCGAAATCGGTCTCGATCAGGTCGTCGTCGACGATCAAGTCCAAGCCCAACGCTTTGGCGGCCGTCGCCGCGGTGTCGTAGCAGCGTTGCAGCGGCGAGGCGACAACAGCCGAGATCCCGCCCCGTTGCGCCAGATACCGGGCCGCCGCGTCGGCCTGCTGCCAGCCAAGCTCGGTCAGGCCCGGGTTCCCGCGTCCCGAGTACCGCCGCTGCACCGACAGCGCGGTCTGGCCATGTCGCAGCAACAACAGCCGGGTGGCGGTGCCACGCGCGCCGGTCCAGCCCGGCGGCGACGGGTTCTCGCCTGCTTGGGCCGTCGTCGTTGAATTATCGCTCTGCGGTTGCTCTTCCGTCGCAGCGGCGGCGTCCATTGCCTCGTTGGCCAACCGATCGGCGTAGGAGTTCTCCGCGCGCGGAATCCATGCGTAACTGACCCGCTCGAACCGTGAAGCCAGCGTACGGGCCTTGGCGTTGAGCTCAGCGAGGTCGGGATGTTTGACCTTCCATCGCCCGGACATCTGCTCGACCACCAGCTTGGAGTCCATCGAGACCGCAACCTCAGTGGCCTTCAGTTTGGCTGCCTCCTCCAAACCGGCTATCAGGCCTCGATATTCGGCGACGTTGTTAGTGGCATGGCCGATCGCCTGCTTGCTCTCGGCCAACACGGTCGATCGGTCCGCTGTCCACACCACCGACCCGTAGCCGGCCGGCCCCGGGTTACCCCGCGACCCGCCGTCGGCCTCGACAATCACCTTCAACACCATCAGTGCCCAACGCCTTTGACTCGCAACAAGATTGCGCCGCACTCCGGACACCGCAGCACATCATCGTCTGCGGCCGCCGCGATCCTGGCCAACTCGCCGCGGTCGATCTCGATCCGGCAGGCCCCGCAACGACGACCCTGCAGTGCGCCCGCACCGGGGCCGCCGCCGGCACGTTGTCGTTCGTAAAGCGCGATCAGCTCTGGATCCAACGTCGCGGTGAGTTCGTCGCGTCGCGTTGCGTATTGCCGTCGGGTTTGGTCGATTTCGTCGAGTGCGCCGTCAAGTGCCTGCTGTGCAGCGGCCATATCACCGAGCAGTGCCTCGACCGCCGCCATCTCGGCGGACTGTTGCGCCTGCATCTGCTCGCGGTGTTCCATCACCTCCAACAGCGAATCCTCCAGGCTGGACTGGCGACGTTGCAGGGTATCCAGCTCGTGCTGCAGCTCCGACAGCTGCTTGGCGTCCGCCACCGATTGCAGCAGCGTACGATCCCGGTCCTCGCGCTGGCGCACCGCGTCGATCTCCGCCTCGAGGCGCGACACCGCAGCGTCCAAGTCTTCCAACGCGATGTGCAGCGCCCCCAGCCGGTCATTGGCTGCGACCTGATCGGTTTGCATCCGCTCGATGCCTTGGCGCTCGGGCAGGTGGCCGGCGCGGTGGGCGATTCTGGACAGTTCGGCGTCGAGCTCCGCAACTTCGAGCAGCGAGCGTTGCTGCGCGACTGCGGCTTTCATCACTGCTCACCCCCGCGGCCATTGTCGACGTTCCACGGATCGGTTCGGATGGAGCACACACGTACCGATAGGGCGACACCGAAAGCCGCCCGCAACACATCGGCAGCCTGTTCACACCAAGGGTATTCGCTGGCCCAATGCGCGACATCGATCAGCGCGACAGCAGAAGCGCGAAGGTGCTCATCGGCGGGGTGATGACGCAAGTCGGCCGTGACATAAGCCTGCACCCCGGCGGCTGCTGCGGCGTGCAGCAGCGAGTCACCGGCTCCTCCGCATACCGCGACGCGGGACACGGTCATGCCCGGATCGCCCGCGGCGCGCACTCCCCACGAGGTTTGCGGCAGGCCTGAATGGACTCGAGAAACGAACGCGTTCAGCGATTCTGGCTGGCTCAGCGAACCTATTCGCCCTAACCCGACGTCGGCGGGTGGGGGCGCCAAGGCGAAGATGTCAAATGCCGGCTCCTCGTATGGATGGGCGGCGCGCATCGCCGTGAGCAGCTCACGGCGTGCCCGCGCAGGTGCGATGACCTCGACTCGATCCTCGACGACTCGCTCAACGGCGCCCACGCTGCCGATAGCCGGTGAAGCTCCGTCGCCCGGCAGGAATTGGCCGGTGCCGGTGACACTCCAACTGCATTGGGAATACTCGCCGATTCTGCCGGCGCCCGCCGCGAAAACCGCCGCCCGCACGGCGTCCGCGTTCTCCGCCGGAACGAAGATCACCCACTTGTCCAACTCAGGAAGCGCAGGAGACGGCTCCAGCACCGCCTCGACGGTCAGGCCGAGCGCTTGGGCCAACGCATCAGACACGCCCGGCGATGCCGAATCGGCGTTGGTGTGTGCGGTGAACAGCGAACGGCCGGAGCGGATCAAGCGGTGCACCAGCGCACCCTTGGCGGTGCTGGCCGCCACCGTGTCGACGCCACGCAACAGCAGCGGATGGTGAGCGAGCAACAGCCCACCGTCGGGAACCTCATCGACCACCGCTGCCGTGGCGTCCACCGCGATCGTCACCGAGCTCAGCACATCGTCGGGGTCGCCGCAGACCAACCCGACCGAATCCCACGACTGGGCAAGCCCGGGCGGGTAAGCGTCGTCCAGCACGTCGATGACATCAGCCAGCCGCGGCGTCATCGGACGGCCCCGCACACGGCAACGTCGCCTATTGCTTCGACCAGCACCGGCCACTCGGGCCGGACCGCAGCCCGCAGATATCGCCCATCCAGGCCGACGAACGTGTCACATCGCCGCACGGCAATCCCTTTGGTGTGCAGGTGCTTTCGTATCAAGTCAGCATCTTGGACGGTGAACAAGACGAATGGTGCACTGCCATCGACCGTTTCCGCACCCGCCGACTGAAGGCCGAACACCATCTCGGTGCGCAACGCCGCCAGCCGCCGGGCACCCGCCGCGGCTTCGGCCACGGCGTCGGGCGCGCAACAGGCCGCGATGGCCGTCAGTTGCAGCGTGCCCACCGGCCAGTGGGCCCGCTGAGCGGTCAGCCGGGCCAACACGTCCGGTGCACCCAGTGCGTAGCCCACCCGCAGGCCCGCCAGCGACCACGTCTTGGTCAGGCTGCGCAGCACCAGCACGTCGGGTAGCGGCTCGCCGGCCAGCGATTCAGGCTCGCCGGGGATTGAATCGACGAACGCCTCGTCCACCACCACGATGCGGCCGGGTCGGCGCAACGCGAGGATCTGTTCGCGGGAGTGCAAAACCGACGTCGGGTTCGTGGGGTTGCCGATCACGACGAGATCGGCGTCGTCGGGCACCTGGGCGCCTGCCAGGCCGAACGGCCGCTCAAGGACGACGTGATGCACGCGGACGCCGGCTGATTTCAGCGCCACAGCCGGCTCGGTGAACGACGGCGCGATCACCGCCGCCAGTGCCGGGCGGAGGTTGGGCAGCAACGCGAATCCCTCGGCGGCTCCGTTCAACAGCGCGACTTCGTCACGGGCACGGCCGTGACGGGCCGCGACGGCCGATATCGCCGCACACTCGTCGTCGACACTGGGATAACGGGCCAGGTCGGGCAGCCGTGCGGCCAGCCGCTGGATCAGCCAAGCCGGCGGTAGTGCATGACGGACGTTGACGGCGAAATCGAGCATCCCCGGTTCGGCGGCCTGATCGCCGTGGTAGCGCGCGGTCGCGAGTGGAATCGATGCACTCGGGTCCATACTCGCCACGTCTGAAACCCTAACGACCTCGCGACTAAGCGCACGTAGTGGGACACGATTAAGGGCAGGTCGCGCCATCTAGGACAATAGGGACGTGACAGGCACGGTCTCCGCGGCTGATTCGAATTGGCCGGTTCCTCCTCCCGCCGCTTCGCGGCGGGCATCGTCGCCGGCCGCCCCCGACTTGGTGATCTTCGACCTCGACGGCACCCTCACCGACTCCGCTGACGGCATCGTGTCCAGCTTCCGCCACGCGCTCGGTCAGATCGGCGCTGCCGTGCCCGACGGCGACCTGGCCAGCCGAATCGTCGGCCCGCCGATGCACCGCACCCTGGAAACGATGGGGCTGGGCGAGCACACCGACGCCGCGATCGCGGCTTACCGCGCCGACTACACCACCCGCGGCTGGGCGATGAACAGCCTCTTCGACGGGATCAGCCTCTTGCTGGCCGACCTGCGCGCGGCGGGCATCCGGCTCGCCGTGGCCACCTCCAAGGCGGAGCCGACCGCACGCCGGATCCTGGCGCATTTCGGACTCGACCAGCATTTCGAGGTCGTCGCGGGAGCCAGTGTCGACGGCACTCGCGCCACCAAGGCCGACGTGCTGGCCCACGCATTGGCGCAACTGCAGCCGCTTCCGGAACGCGTCCTGATGGTCGGCGATCGCCTGCACGACGTCGAAGGCGCGGCCGCACACGGCATTGACGCGGTGGTGGTCGGCTGGGGATACGGACAGGCCGACTTCGCCGACACCGCCGCGACGAGCGGTCCGATGCACGTCGCGACCGTCGCCGAGCTGCGGAGGGCGTTAGGTGTCTGAGTCTGATTGCCCGACTCCTCCTCAGGCCCTGACGGGCCTGGATCGTCGTCAGGCTGAATTTGATTGCCCGACTCCTCCTCAGGCCCTGACGGGCCTGCATCGTCGTCAGGCCGCCTCGAGGCTGCACATCACGTTCGTCTGCACCGGCAACATCTGCCGGTCGCCGATGGCCGAGAAGATGTTCGCCCACCAGATCTGCCAACGCGGTCTGCACGACGCCGTGCGGGTCACCAGCGCGGGCACCGCCGGCTGGCATGTCGGCAAGACCGCCGACGAGCGGGCCAACCGGGTGCTGCGCGAGCACGGCTACCCCACCGACCACTGCGCCGCGCAGATCGGCATCGACCACATCGAAGCCGACTTGGTGGTCGCGCTGGCGCGCAACCACGTCTGGCTGCTGCAGGAAATGGGCATCGATGCCGACCGAATCCGGATGCTGCGGTCCTTCGACCCCCGCACCGGTGCTTACGTGCTCGACGTCGACGACCCCTATTACGGCGACCACGACGACTTCGAAGCGGTCTTCGCCGCCATCGAGGCTTCCCTGCCGGGTCTGCACAACTGGGTTGACGAGCGGCTTGCCCAGGACGGACACCCCTGATGGGTCGCCTGACCTTCTTGCTGCGACCGGGCTGGGTAGCGCTGGCTGTGGTGGTGATCGCCTTCACCTATCTGTGTTTCAGCGTGCTCGCACCGTGGCAGCTGGGAAAGAACGCCAAGACGTCGCGGGAGAACAACCAGATCCAGCAATCCCTGACGACCGCACCTGTCGCACTGAAAACGCTTTTGCCGCACCAAGACTCGTCGGCCCCCGACGCGCAGTGGCGCAGGGTGACGGCGACTGGCCACTATCTCGCCGATAAACAGTTGTTGGTCCGGCTGCGGGTGGCCGAAGGGGATCCCGCGCTGGAGGTGCTGGTCCCATTCGTGGTCGACGGCGGTCCCAACGTGTTGGTCGACCGAGGCTATGTGCGGCCCGAGCAAGGGTCGCGGCTACCGCCGATTCCGCCGCCGCCACACGACACGGTGACCATCACGGCGCGCCTGCGTGACTCCGAGCAGCCGGTGCTCGACAAGCAGTCGTTCATCAGTGACGGTGTGCGACAAGTGTATTCGATCGACATCAGGCAGATAGCGATGTTGACCGGGGTCCCGCTGGCCGGATCGTATCTGCAGTTGGTCGACAACCAGCCCGGCGGGCTCGGCGTGATCGGGATCCCCCACCTGGATGCCGGGCCGTTTTTGTCCTACGGCATCCAGTGGATCACCTTCGGCGTCGTCGCACCGATTCTGCTGGGCTATTTCGTGTACGCCGAGATCAAGGCCCGCCGCGCCGAGAAGAGCCAAAGCTCGCCGACCGAGGCGAAGCCCGGGACCGTCGAGGAAAAACTCAACGACCGCTACGGACGGCGGCGATAAGCGCAAGGCTCAGCGCCGTCGCGACCTGTACCGCCCTTGAGAGCTGAACCGCGCGACGCAGGTCGGGTACCGACGGGGGCACTCCCTCGCCGAGGGTGGGCCGGATCTGCAGTTCGTACTGGTACGCGGTGGGGCCGCCCAGGCGCACGCCCAGCGCTCCGGCGAATGCCGCCTCGACGACGCCGGCGTTGGGGCTGGGATGACGGGCGGCATCACGACGCCAGGCACGCAGCGCACCCGACGGCGATCCGCCGACGATCGGTGCGCACGCGGCCACCAGCGCCGCGGTCACCCGCGCGGCGACGTAGTTGGCTGTGTCATCCAGACGTGCTGCGGCCCAACCGAATCGGGCATAGCGCGGCGACCGGTGGCCGACCATCGAATCGAGCGTGTTGACGGCACGGTAGCCCAGGACCGCGGGCACGCCGCCCACCGTCGCCCACAGCAGCGGCGCGACGTGTGCGTCAGAGGTGTTCTCGGCCACCGATTCCACCGCGGCGCGGGTCAGTCCCGCGGCGTCGAGCCGTGCCGGGTCGCGCCCGCACAGCGAGGGCAGCAGCCGTCGGGCGCCGTCGACGTCGTCGCGGCTCAACAGGTCACCCATCGCCGTGCCGGTGCGCGCCAGCGACGTTCCGCCCAGCGCTATCCAGGTAGCCACCGCGGTCACGACGACGGACCACAGCGGCCCGCGCCGCCGCGCGTGCCGCTGCAGCACAAAGCCAAGCAGGCTCACTGCGCCGACCAGCACGCCGACGTGGGCGGCGCCGCCGATTCGGCTGTCGCGGTAGCTGACCCGCTCCAACGCGGCCGCCGCGGCGCCGAATCCCGCGACCGGATGACCCGCCCGCGGGTCAGCCAGCACGAGGTCGGCCAGGTAGCCGGCCAGCACACCGACGACCCGGGTGTGCCGCGTCGCCCCAAACACTCCGGCAGCGTCTCACACGTGGTCTACTCGGTTGATGCAGCCTTCTGGTCGGCTTTCCGGTGGGCAGGAGCCGTGATGAAGCGGCACGCCACCCCGGTCGCCGACCTGCTCAACCCCGCCGCGGTGTTGTTACCCGCCGCGAACGTGATCATGCAGCTGTCGATGCCGGGTGTCGGTTACGGCGTGCTGGAAAGCTCGGTCGACAGCGGCAATGTCTACAAGCACCCGTTCAAACGGGCCCGCACCACCGGCACATATTTGGCCGTTGCGACCATCGGCTCCGAGTCGGACCGCGAACTCATCCGCGCCGCCGTCGACACCGTCCACCGGCAAGTGCGGTCGACGGCGTCAAGCCCGGTGTCCTACAACGCGTTCGATCCCGCGCTGCAGCTGTGGGTGGCCGCCTGCTTATATCGCTATTTCGTCGACCAGCACGAGTTTTTGTACGGCCCGCTCGACGAGGCCACCGCGGATGCGGTCTACCTCGACGCAAGGCGGCTGGGCACCACCCTTCAGGTGCGCGAAGGCATGTGGCCACCGGATCGGGTCGCGTTCGACGACTACTGGAAGCGCTCGCTGGAAGACCTGCGCATCGACCCGCCGGTGCGCGAGCACCTGCACGGGGTAGCGACGATGGCGTTCCTGCCGCGTCCGCTGCACGCGCTCGGCGGGCCGTTCAACCTGTTCGCGACGACGGGGTTCCTGGCTCCGGAGTTCCGCTCGATGATGCGGCTGCAGTGGACAGAATCCCAGCAGCGCCGGTTCGAGTGGCTACTGGCCGCGCTGCGGCTGGCCGATCGGCTGATTCCACACCAAGCGTGGATCCTGGGCTATCGGCTCTACCTGTGGGACATGCGGTTTCGCGCCAGGCGCGGCTGGCGAATCGTCTAACGACTAGCTGGTTACGACGACCAACACGATGGCAACCATGCTCAGTATCGCCATCACAAACCACGGCTGCAGAATCAGGGGCCGCTCGCGGGCCTCATCGGTCTTAGCCGGAAGGGAGGTCGTGCGCTCGGGCGTCAACTGTGAAGTCATGTATCAAGCATGGCTAATTAGTCAACCGAAGTAAATGTGTTGCTCGCCTCACCGGCCCCCATTTTGCGACATAGGTCACACTGGCAGCGACTCAGAAGGGAGCAGAGCCGTGACTTTCCCCGGACTCAACCACGTCGCAATCACCGTGCGCGACATGAACATCAGCGGCCCGTGGTATCGGACGCTGTTCGGCGCCGACCCGGTGCTCGACGAACATACCGACGCGGGGTTCCGGCACCTGGTGTGGCTGCTCGAGAGCAGCACGGTATTCGGAATCCACCAGCACGAGCGTTCGGCTCCCGACGAGCGATTCAGCGAGTTCCGGGTGGGCCTGGACCACGTTGGCTTCGGCTGCGCCAGTCGCGCCGAGTTGGAGACGTGGATGGACCGGCTCAACAAGCTCGGTGTCCAGCACGGCGGGATCGTGGACGCGCCTTACGGCTCGGGTTTGAGCTTTCGCGACCCGGACGGCATCGCGCTCGAGTTCTTCGCGCCGCCGAGTTGATGGTGAAAATGCGGACGTTCCCTATTCCCGTCGCAATGTGTAAGCATTAGGACGTGAACTCGCGCCGAATCGCGCGCTTCCTGGTCGCCGCGGTGATGACCACCGGGGTGACGCTGGTGAGCACACCGATCAACATCGCCCCCGCGTCCGCTGCTCCGTGCCCCGACGTCGAGGTGACCTTCGCCCGCGCCACCACCGAACCGCCCGGTGTCGGCGTGGTAGGCCAGGAATTCATCGATTCACTGCGCTCGCAGGTTAGGGGCCGGTCGGTCGGGGTGTATCCGGTCAACTACCCCGCCTCAGACGATTTCGTGCCATCCGCCAACGCCGGCGCTAATGACGCGAACGCTCACGTCGAGTCCATGATCGCGAACTGTCCCAACACCAAGATGGTGCTCGGGGGATATTCCCAAGGCGCGATAGTGATCGATCTGATCACCATCGCCCAATTCCCGATCGCAGGCTTTGTCCCCGCGACGCTATCGGCGGACCAGGCCGATCACGTTGCCGCGCTCGCCCTGTTTGGGAATCCGTCGGACAGATACCTGGGCGTGCCGGTAGACGCGGTCAGCCCCTGGTACGGGGCAAAGGCCATTGACCTATGTGCGCCCGGCGATCCGATCTGCACCCCGGGCGCGGGCCTGTCGGTGCCGACGCTCGACGAGATGTTCTCCGCGGCGCACCTTTCCTATCTGAATTCCGGAATGCCTGCTCAGGCCGCGACTTTCGTCGCAAGTCACCTGTAACCAGGGGTCATGCGCGCGGTCGTCATCACCAAGCACGGTCCCCCGTCGGTGCTCAAGGTGCAGGACCACCCCGACCCGCCACAGCCGTCGCCCGGCCAAGTCCGTATTGCGGTGCGCGCGGCCGGAGTGAACTTTGCCGACCACCTCGCCCGCGTCGGGCTGTACCCGGACGCGCCGAAGGTGCCAAGCGTCGTCGGCTATGAGGTCGCCGGGACGATCGAGGCCGTCGGAGATGGCGTCGATCCGGCACGCTTGGGCGAGCGGGTCTTGGCCGGAACACGTTTCGGCGGCTACGCCGAAATCGTCAACGCCGCCGCGGACGACACCGTGGTGCTTCCGGAGTCGATGAGCTTCGAGCAGGGCGCCGCAGTCCCGGTCAACTACGCGACGGCGTGGGCAGCGCTGCACGGTTACGGTTCGCTGCGCGCCGGCGAGCTCGTGCTGGTGCATGCCGCGGCCGGCGGCGTCGGCATCGCGGCAGTCCAACTGGCCAAGGCCGCAGGCGCGGTCGTGCACGGCACCGCATCGCCGGGCAAGCACGGCCAGCTCGCCACGCTGGGCGTCGACCGCGCCATCGACTACCGCCGTGACGGCTGGTGGAAGGGCCTGGGACCGTACGACATCGTGCTGGATGCGTTGGGCGGCACCTCGTTGCGGCGGTCGTTCGACCTCTTGCGGCCGGGCGGACGACTGGTGGCCTATGGTCTCTCGTCGCTGCAGCAGGGCGAAAAGCGGTCGCTGCGGCGGGCGGCGCCACAGGCGCTGGCGATGGTGCGCGGGTTCAACCTGATCAACCAGCTCAACGACTCCAAGACCGTCATCGGCCTCAACATGCTGCGGCTGTGGGACGACCGCGGCACGCTCGAACCGTGGATCGGGCCACTGTCGGCGGCACTGTCCGACGGCACGGCAGCGCCCGTCGTGCACGCGGCGGTGCCGTTCGCCGAAGCCCCGGAAGCGCATCGGATCCTCGCGGCGCGAGAGAATGTCGGGAAGGTCGTCCTAGTGCCGTGAGCCGAGCACGTCCAGCGAGGATGGCACGCCCTACACCGACAAGTTGCAGAAGTGGTTGTCAGCGGGCACTAATCAGCACCCGGGCTGGTCTATGCGTTTGCAGCGATGGTGGCTCTACCGGCGCCTGGCCGACGTGGCCGCGCTCGAGCACTTCACTGCGGTGCTGGGCCAATGGTGGATCCAAAACCGTGGCTTGGACTACGCAGGAACCGACCCGGTCATGCTTGATCTGCTGCGCTGGCACGGAGCCGAGGAGGTCGAGCACCGCGCGCTGGTATTCGACGTCTACCAGAATGTGTGCGGGAGCTACCTGCTGCGCGCGTGGGCGATGCTGGTCACCGCGCCGGGGTTCTTGCTCGCGTGGTTCGTAGGGGTGCGTTTCTTAATGGCGCACGACCCAACCACCACCGCCAAACCGCGCTTGAGGGACTGGTTACGGGCTGCCCGCCAGTACAAGGTGCCCGGGGCGTGGAATCTGTTTATGAGCAGCACACTGCGCTATATGCGTCCCAGCCATCATCCCAGCACCGAAGCTTCCACGCAGATGGCGATGGACTACTTGGCGCAGTCGCCGGCTGCGCGGGCTGCCCGCCAGGCAGCCCAAGCCGATCAGCGGTCCAGATCTGCTGAGAACGACGCATCGGCGAACCCAGCCTAGGAAGGCCAGCGATCGCCTCGAAGTTATGGAGGGGTTGACAGCGAAAACTCGTGCGCACCCGAGAAGTGTGGGTGGCCGCCCCAGCCGCTATCGCAGCGCCCCGCAGTGCCAACACGTGGTCGTCGCCGCCTGAGGACGTCGTGCGGCACCTTATCCCGCAGTCGTGCTGCAGCGGCCGATCCGACGTGTACGCCTGCGGATTGGCGGGCAATTTACGAGGGAGATCGTCCGCGGCGAGACGAAGCGTCCCCGAAACAGATTTACTGTCACTGTCGACATGCTCGCCGCCACCGCCGAGCACCTGAGCGGCCCGGTCAGCACACGGTGCACGCGCGGTGGTTTGCCGGCGGACCGCTGAGGCGTCCAGGGATCGAGACTCTGCATCGTTGGTCGACCACGGCAGCGCATGATGCGCCTGGCATACTCGCCGCTGTGACTAGCACTCTCAAGCGGTACATCAAGCCCATCGACCCTTTCCCAGGGTTGAAAATAGCCATGAACAAGTACTGGTACCCCTTGATCAGCCGCCGGTGGGAAAACGAAGACATCACCTTTCTCAACTGGGGCTATGAGGAAGATCCGCCGCTGGGACTGCCGCTGGCCCCTGAGGATGAGTCCAACCGGTACTGCATCCAGCTTTACCACCGCACGGCGACCCAGGCGGATCTCGGCGGCAAACAAGTGTTGGAGGTCAGCTCCGGACACGGCGGTGGAGCCGCGTATCTGGTACGGACGTTGCGCCCGGCCTCCTACACCGGGCTGGACTACAACCCGGACGGCGTGGCATTCGCCCAAAAAAGACATCACCTACCGGGGCTGGATTTCGTGCACGGCAACGCCGAAAGCATGCCCTTTCCCGATGAGTCCTTCGACGCGGTGGTCAACGTCGAGGCCTCGCACGCCTACCCTCACTTTGACCGTTTTCTTCCTGAAATGGTGCGGGTGCTGCGTCCGGGAGGTCATTTCCTCTACGCCGATTTCCGCGGGTTCCTCGAATATGACGATTGGGATGCAGCCCTGGCCGACATGCCAATGCGGATGGTGTCGAAGCGCGAGATCAACACGGAGGTGCTGCGCGGGCTGGACAAGAACTCGCCGCGGTACCAGGACCTGGTCGTTAAACATGTGCCCAGGTTCATGCGGCCCTTCGGCCGCCTGTTCACCGGTTTGCCCGGCACGATGATGTACCGCCAACTGCAACGTGGACAGCTTTCGTACCGGATGTACCACTTCATCAAAGATTGAGGCGGGAGCGTCACCCACTCGCGCGGTGGGACGAAACCGCCGCGCGGGAGCGACGTGCACATGGTCTAGATCCGTGCGGCAGGTTGGCCACGACGTAAAGGGGCGAGGATCCTCGTGTGGGCTACGCGCTACGGCTGCAGCCCTCGAGAACCGACCGAGTGTGCGAACTCGACTGGCAGATCGCCGTATGATGCTGACCTGCAAAAACACTGGTGGGCGCGGACGGTATCGAACCGCCGACCGCTGGTGTGTAAATCGCCGCCAAGTCGTCCACCGCGTTCTCGACGGTGCCATAGTGTCTCCAAAAGGCCAGTTCAACGGCTTCTAGTGTTCGTGCTGTCTGAGGCTTGTCGGCCTGTTTCTGCCCGTCTTGGCACACTCTTGGCACAACGGGGGTTTTGATCGTCAGCATCAGGAAAAGCGTCGCCAGCGGTAAGACAGCCGCGAGTGAGCTCCACGCCAGCGAGTGGGCGACGGGATCAAGGATCTGGCGATACATGTCAGGCACCTTCCGGACGTGTGAGTTTTGTTGTGGGTGCGGATGTCGATCGCTGCACGAAGAGGACGACAAGATTGTGCGCCGTCTCCGAGATGCCATCGGCGCGAAGGACTTTGAATGCTCGTGGGTCGAGGGCGCGGCCCTGTCAACCGAGGACGCGATCGCCTACGCCTAGCGTGGAGGCGGCGAACGCAAACCCGGCCCAGTGGAGCGCCGCTAGCTGAGCGGCGACGAGCGCACCCAACAGCGTCCAGCGGGAGGACAGTCCCAAGCCTTGGTGGACCAGGTGTAGCCGGATCATTTCATCAACGAACCCGTTGCGGCAGCGGCGCTTTCTGATTCCGGCAGTGACACCATCTCGAGTTGGGCGAGGTTGGCGGCCACCGTAACCAGCGGCTGCGCGGCCTCGACCACTTCGACGTCGTCGGTCGCCTCGGCGCGCAACGCCCGCACGAATTCCCCGGCGATCGGCTTCCTAGGCGTGTCGCTGTGTCCCGAGATCTGTTTGGTAACGAATTCCATATGCGCTTCTAACACAGCCCGTGCGGTTGGGTACGTGCCGAGTGGCGGCAGCGTCCTGATGTCGGCGATCATGTCCGCCGCCAGGCGCACCCAGGCGGCTCGGTTGGCAGCCCTGACCACCGGGGTACGCAGGTCGGCACCGGCGCCGGTCTCCGAAAGATAATGGCGTACAGCGTCATCGATTCGTCGCCAACCCACCACTGCATCGTGGCTCAGGGCCGCGACGTTGGCATCGCTTTCCTCCGAACGGCCACCGGTGACACGTAGCACGGCCGCCTGAAGATAGCGCACATTGACATCGAGTGCGGCTCTGATCACAGCCGACACCGCAGCCGTGGCACCCCTGGGCCACAGCAGCAGCGATACGCCCATACCCACGGCCGCGCCCATCGCGATGTCTTCGATGCGAAGCAGACCGATGCGCCAGCCAGCAGGGGCCGTGAGGTTGAGGATGATCAACAGACTCAACGCGGCCATGGCCTGAGCGACAGTGAACGAAACGAAACGCGGCAGGTAGGTCGACCCGAATACCGTGATCGGCACCAGCAGCCACAGCACCGCTGGTTGTACACCGGCCACGCCAATGAGCACCCCGCCGAGGACGATGCCCAACGTAGTACCCACCACAGCCTGAACGACCCTGGTTCTGGTGCTGAGCGCACTGCTACTGAGCACCACCATGGTTCCCACCACGACCCAGAAGCCATGCTCGACCAGATGCAGATGAGTGACGGCGACAGCCAGAGCCAACCCGACGCCCGTGCGAAGGCCGTTATGTGCCGCCACCGAACGGGCGGCCAGAAACGCGGTAACAACCGTGGTGCCGGCTACGGTCTCCGGCGACAGCCGATCGGCGAAGCCGGTGGGTGGCAGTTGTAGGCCGAGGGCCCGGGCCCACACCGGTCGGGCATCGGCCGCGCCGGCTGCGGCGATGACCCTGCCCGTCAATCCGATGGTTGTCGCGATTACTCGGCACGCCAGCAGCTGCCGGCCCGTCGCAACCGCCGCTGCGTCGTCCGGAGCGCTGAGGATCAGTAGCACGTCGCCGCGGTAACGGCCACGTGCCAGCGACCGCAATCGGGGAAGTGTCTGGTCGAGAGCGGCGCGATTCGCGGCGCGATGGGCTACTTGCGATACATCGAGCAACCGAGCGCAGCACCGCAAGACGTCGATGGCCGGCGGTTTCACCGGCCCCAATGTCGCCCCGGTGTGGTCGTCGACGAGATCGGCGACCAGTTGGAGAAAGTCGACGACGCGTACCAGTGCCCGGCTGCCGGCGCTAAGGCCGACCGGCCGGTAGCTGGCAGCCAGGAAGTTGGCCCGCAGCCCGTCCATTGCCACGGTCACGTCCGCGGCCGAGCCGACGCCCTCGATCCGGTCGGCCAGCGCCGCGCACACTCGTCCGACGTGACGGCGCAGTTCGTTGTAGTGCCGTGGGGGAAGGAAGAACAACGCCGCCGGCACGCATATCACGACGGCGATCAGCCAACCCAGCAGCCGCTCGCTGATTGGCCCGACCGGTGTGCAGACCGGCCAGACGTACGACAACAGGATCGCGCGTTGACCGGCGGACATCGTCGCACTGGCCACACCGGCCAGTGTCACCGCCACGCCGAGGAAAAACATGAACGTCACCGCGAGCCAGGCAATGGGGGCAAGCAAGGTGCCGATTGTGATCAGAAGACTCATATTGAAGGCCAAGCCGAGGTAAGCCACCCCACGCTGCTGTCGATTGCCGGGAAACTCGGTCGTCACCAGCAGCCAAAAGGCGCCCAGCAACGTGAATAGTGGTGCCACGGTGCCCCCCACAACGACGACAGTGAACCCGGCCGCAAGAGGTATCACTATCGCCGCACGCATGGCGCGTCGCAGCGCCTCACGCTCTGGATCTTTGATACGCAATAGCTCCACAGTTCGCCGGATCGGCTGGCCCCGGATCAGCATGACTGGATGGTAAAGGCGGTTGCGAATCCTTGTATCGCTCAACGAGCGGCCATTGCTATCGGGCTCCGCAGCGAAGGTGCGCCGCCGACCCATGCCGGTCTAGCCCCCCTGACCTGCTGAAACTCTGTGGAGCTAAGGGTGCGTGAGTTCACGACATCGTTCACAGCTGTCTCGGGACATCGTTCACACCCAACGACAAGGGTTGAGCGATGGGAATGCCGCAGCTGGTGGTCACGGCCGTGCTGGTCGAAGGACGCAGTAGAAGTGAGGTTGCCCGCGAGTACGGGGTCTCTCGGCGGTGGGTGATTACCCTTGTCCAGCGCTACTTGGCCGAGGGCGACGCGGGCCTGCAGCCACGCCGACGAAGACCGTTTCGCAGCCCCAACCGCACCGCCAAAGACATCGAAGACGAGGTCATCGCGTTACGTAAGGAGCTTGAGCGCGATGGGCATGAGGCCGGGGCGGCGACGATCGCGTTTCACCTTCAGCGGCGCCACGGTGTCAGCCCGGCGGTGTCCACGATCTGGCGGATCCTCTCTGCGCGAGGCTTCGTTACCCCCCAGCCGCACAAACGCCCCAAAAGCAGCTACATCCGCTTCCAGGCCGAGCAGCCCAACGAGCGCTGGCAACTCGACATCACCCATTGGCACCTAGCCGACCGCACCGACGTCGAGATCCTCAACATCATCGATGACCACTCCCGGCTGTGTTTAGGCAGCGACACATTACCGGTATTTAAGGCCCGTGACGTCAATAGCAGCTTCAGCAAAGCCGTTGGCGCGTATGGCAATCCAGCCAGCCTGCTCAGCGACAACGGAGCTGTTTTCACCGGCCGCTATCGCGGCACCGGCCGGGTCGCCCTAGAAGTCACCCTGCACAGCTGCGGCATCAGATTCCAACACTGCCGCCCCTACCATCCGCAGACCTGCGGCAAGGTAGAACGCTTCCACCAAACCCTCAAAAAATGGCTCATTCACCAGACAGCCGCCCCCACCATCGCTGGATTACAAGCCCAGCTGGACACCTTCGGCGCCTACTACAACACCGTGCGCCCGCACCGCGCACTTAGCCGTCGCACCCCACAACAGGCCTACCTCGCCCGACCCAAAGCAACCCCAACCGGCACCCCACTACACACCGGCGCCTACCGCATCCGCCACGACCGCATCGACAGCAACGGCAAACTCACCCTGCGGCACAACAGCCGTCTACACCACATCGGGATGGGGCGTCGCTACGCCGGCACCAACGTCTTGATCCTCGTCCACGACCTACACATCCGGATCACCACCACCGACGGGCAACTACTGCGGGAGCTACACCTCGACCCGACCAAGGACTACCAACCACAAACCAAACCGTGAACGATGTCCCAAGACACATGTGCACGATGTCCCGAGACATCGCACTCTGTGGAGCTAAGGGGATTCGAACCCCTGCCCGTTCCTGCAAAAATGGGCTCTGAGCTGGGGCGGATGTTCGATCACGGTGTTACGCGACCGCTCTGTGTCCTGCCGATATGCGCCGCTGTGTTACGCGACGTAACAGTGCTGTGGCCCGTTCTCCAGCCAGTACACCCAACGGGTCGGGCACCGTGGCAACTGCCCCGACGCTCCCCCACGGTCAGCAGATGACGCGAACCGGCAACCAGTCAGGATGAGAACCATTTAGCCGACGGATTTACAGTTCGCAATTTGCCGTTTCGGAGAATCTCTGTCTATACCAGCGTCGAAGGTGACGACACGTTGGATCTCTACGAGGACTGCGGGCACGCGAGGTCGGCGAAGACGGCTGCGTGCTGGTGCGGCCCGATATGCACATCGCGTGGCGGGCGAACGGTATGGCCGACGACCCGGCAGCGGAACCGCTCGACGTGATGAGCCGCATTCTCCCGCTGCCGATCTGACGCGCTACAGCACCTTGCTGCCGTACATCTCCCCAAGCGGATCGGCGATCAGTTCGATGCGGGCCCCGTCCGGGTCCCGAAAATATAGCGAGACGCCGCTGTGCTCGGCGAACTCCACGCCGGCCGCGGTGAGCTTGTCCCGCAACCGCTCCCAGCGCGACGGCTCCACGCTGATCGCGAGGTGGTGCAGCCCGCCGAGGACCTCCTGGTAGGGGCCCTGATCGAGGCCGGGAAAGTCGAAGAACGCCAGCAGGTTGTCATTGCCGATGTCGAAAAAGAAATGCGACGAGCCGGGATAGTCACGGTTCTCGATCAGTTCGGTCAGCGGAAACTCGAGCAGATCCTGGTAGAACCGGACGGTCTGCTCGACGTCGCTGCTCACCAGAGCGGTGTGGTGCAAACCCCGTGCCGACGAGGCCGAGCGCTCGTCGGCGGGACGCAGGTACTGCTCGCGGATGCGCTGCCGTTGCGCCTCGAACCGCTCGGATCGCTCCTGCTCGGACATCGTCGTCATGGCAGAAACTCTATCGCCCCGAAAGCAACCCGTCGTCAAATAATGCGGCGGCTTACTTCGGCCGCGTGATGAAGCGCGACAGATGGGTTAACGCGCGACGGTGATGATCTTGGTTGGACCATCTCAGTGCTCGCCCAAGAATTTTGTCGGTCTCGCAGAGCCCCGGGAAGGGAGCCGGGAGCTAACGAGAACGCGGCCTTATTCAGCATCCAGTGGCCCATGCGATATCAGGGATTCCTAGCGGGTCAAGTCCAGGGACGTGGTGTACGACGTCGTCGTGTGATTCTTCGACTTCGGGTTCAAGCAGTTAGTGCCGCCGGCGTGGCCTCCTGTTCTGTGGGCGGTAGGGGGTCGGTTCGGGATTTGCTCAAAACGTCGAGTCCGAGGTAGCGGCGTGATTCGGCCCATTCGTCGTGTTGTTCGGCGAGCACGGCGCCGACGAGGCGGATCAGCGCGTCGCGGTCGGGGAAGATCCCAACAACATCGGTGCGGCGTCGAATCTCTTTGTTGAGTCTTTCCTGGGGGTTGTTCGACCAGATCTGGCGCCAGATCTGTTTAGGAAACGCGGTGAATGCCAGCAAGTCGGGGCGGGCGGCGTCGAGGTGCTCGGCGACTTTGGGCAGCTTGTCGGTTAACGCATCGACGATGCGGTCATATTGCGCTGCAACGGAATCAGCGTCGGGCTGGTCGTATACCGAGTGCAACAGCGTACGCACCCACGGCCATGAGCTCTTCGGGGTGATGGCCATCAAATTGGTGGCGTAGTGCGTACGGCACCGCTGCCATGAAGCGCCGGGCAGCGTGGCGCCGATCGCGGCCAGCAACCCCGCGTGAGCATCAGAGGTGACCAGTTTGACCCCAGACAGGCCGCGCGCAGTCAGCGATCGCAGAAAGGCCAGCCAGCCCGCTCCATCCTCGGCGGTGGTGGCGTCGACGCCCAGGATCTCCCGGTAGCCCTCAGCGTTGACCGCGACGGCGATCAGCGCGTGCACGTTGACCACCCGGCCGGCTTCACGAACCTTGAGCACCAGGGCATCGGCCGCGACGAATGTGTACGGGCCGGCGTCGAGCGGTCGGGTCCGAAAGGCTTCCACGGCGGTGTCGAGTTCCTTGGCCATCACCGAGACCTGCGACTTGGACAGACTCGTGATCCCCAGCGTTTCGACGAGCTTGTCCATCCGCCGCGTCGAAACCCCCAACAGATAACAGGTGGCGACCACCGTACTCAGCGCTCTTTCAGCTCGCTTACGCCGCTCCAACAACCAATCGGGGAAGTAGGAGCCATGCCGCAGCTTCGGGATCGCTAAATCCAATGACCCCGCGCGGGTGTCGAATTGGCGAGGGCGATAGCCGTTGCGTTGATTGGTCCGTTCGGCGCTGCGCTGACCATATCCGGCGCCGCACAGGGCATCGGCTTCCGCGCCCATCAGGGCATGGATGAAAATGGCGAGCAGCTCACGCAGCACGTCGGGATGGGTAGTGGTGAGTCGTTCAGCCAGCACCTGGGGCCAGTCGATATCGTGGGCAGTGGTCATCGCGTCGATTCCTTTGCTCGAGTGACTTTGGACGGTCTCTCGAAGAATCACGCGATGACCTTCATCTATCCGGCTACGACACGCCGGGCCATGCGATCAGGCCCGACTCATACACCACCTTGGTGGACGCAACCTCCTAGCGATCCCGGCTCGTCTCCCTTCGATGCGATCAGCCACACGTAGGTGTAGAAGCCTCGGCCAGGACCTTCCGCTTTTCAGGCGGAGTTCCGGCTTACACCGATGTGTTTCAGCTGGAACTTGACTGTCGAGCAGGAGGATCGAGTACTCACGGATCGGTGTGCCGGTTTCCTCCCGAACCGCAGATTGGTGCTAGTCACGACATCATTGGCCTGCAACGCTGGGAGTGTCAGGAAACGATCCGCGCTAGGCCCGCGGCGGAGTGCTACCCACCCGGACCCCGATGTGCGATCACTCCCAGTCGGCGTCGACGCCACCGTTTCAACTGCGGTGAGCCGTCGCCAGCAGGAAGACGGACGAAGGGCATCGCGATGACGGACGATAAGAAACCTAATAGCGGCGACCTGCTCGGGCAGGGTGAGCCCGGTCATCCCGCGGTGGGGCGGGGTCCCAACGCCGGTGGTGAGTATTCCCAGGAGGATTATCACCATCCGGCTGCCGGTTGGGGTGCGGCTCGCAGTGTGGCCAAGGTGTTGACGCAGAGCCGGGAACTGGTTGCCGGCACTCGTGCGATCCAGCTGATGAACCATGAGAACGGGGGCTTCGACTGTCCGGGATGTGCATGGCCGGATGACCGCAAGGGTCTGCACCTGGACATCTGCGAGAACGGCATCAAGCACGTCACCTGGGAAATGGCCCGCAAAAGGGTCGATCGGGACTTCTTCGCCCACCACACCGTCACCGAGCTGGCGGGGTGGACGGATTTCGCGCTGGAGGACCAGGGTCGGCTGACCGAACCGATGGTGTACGAGGCCGAGTCGGACAAGTACGTGCCGATCTCGTGGGCCGACGCCTTTGAGTTGGTCGGGTCGACGCTGCGCGGGTTGGACAGCCCGCATCAGGCGTCGTTCTACACATCGGGGCGGCTCAGCAATGAGGCGACGTTTCTGTATCAGCTGTGGGTGCGCGAGTTCGGCACCAACAACTTGCCGGACTGCTCCAACATGTGCCATGAGGCCAGCGGCCGGGCGCTGACCGCGTCGTTGGGGACGGGTAAGGGCACCTGCGACCTCGACGATTGGGAAAAGGCCGACCTGCTGCTGGTGATGGGTGTCAATGCCGCTTCCAACGCGCCGCGGATGCTGACCGCGCTCGCCGAAGCGCATCGGCGCGGCGCGCAGGTCGTGCATATCAACCCGCTGATCGAGGCGGCCAGCGGTCGCACGATCGTGCCGCACGAGATCCTCGCGATGGCTACGTTCCACGCCACCAAGATCGGAACCATGAATGTTCAGCCCCGCGTGGGCGGGGACCTGGCGCTGCTGCGCGGGGTCGCGAAGGTTGTCCTCGAGCGCGCGCAGACCGACCCCAAGGCCATCGATGAGGAGTTCCTGCAGCGCTTTACGAGCGGCTTCGAGGCCTACCGGTCGCTGGTTAAGCAGACCGGCTGGCCCGAGATCGTGCACCAGTGCGGAGTCGAGGAGAAAGCGATCCGAGAACTGGCCGAGGTCTATCTGGGTGCCGACCGCACGGTGGTTTCCTGGTGTCTGGGATTCACCCAGCAGGAACACGGAGTGGACACCGTCCGCGAAATCGTGAACCTGCTTCTGCTGCGCGGCAACATCGGCCGCGAAGGGGCCGGCCCGTCACCGGTGCGCGGCCACAGCAATGTGCAGGGCAACCGCACCTGCGGCATCGACCACCGGCCGGGCAAGCAGCTGCTCGACCGGCTGCAAGAGGTGTGCTCGATCACGCCACCGCGTGAGCACGGCCTGGGCACCGTCGAGACGATCGAGGCGATGCTCGCCGGCGACGTGAAGGTGTTCGTCAGCATGGGCGGAAACTTCAGCTTGTGCACGCCGGACACCGAGGTCGACGTTCGCCGCGTTGCGCAATTGCGAGCTCACCGTTCAGGTCAGCACCAAGCTCAACCGCAGCCATCTGATACACGGGCGCACGGCGCTGATCCTGCCCTGCCTGGGGCGCACCGAAAAGGACGTTCAACAGACAGGTGAGCAGGGCGTCACGGTCGAGGACTCGATGAGCATGGTGCACCTGTCGTTCGGGATGAAAAAGCCAGCATCCCCGCAGCTGAAGTCCGAGTGCGCGATCCTGGCCGGCATGGCCCGCGCAACCCTGCCGGCGTCGGCCACACCGTGGGAGTCCTACATCGAGCGACTACGACCGGATCCGCGACGTCATGGCCAAGGTGCTCGACGGCTTCGAAGACTTCAACCGCCGCGCACGCCGACCGCTGGGGTTTCGGATCCGCCAGCCAGCCCGCGAGCGAGTCTTCCTCACCGCGTCCGGACACGCGGAATTCTCCACCACACCGATGCCCGACATCGTGCCACCCCGGGGACGGTTGACGCTTTCCACCGTGCGGTCCCACGACCAGTGGAACACCACCATCTACTCCGACGACGACCGCTACCGCGGCCTGAAGAACCTGCGCACCGCGCTGTTCATGAACGCCGTCGACATGCGCGAACGCGGGCTGAATGAGTTCGACCTCATCGACATCACCAGCTTCGCCCGCGACGGTAGCACCCGCTCGGTGTACGGCTACCGCGCCGTGGCCTACAACACCCCGCGCGGCAGCGTATTCGGCTACATGCCCGAGCTGAACCTGCTGTGCGCGCTCGCGGACCGCAGCCAGCAGAGCGAACAACCGTTGACCAAGCACCTCATCGTCGAGGTCACCCCCGCCGTGACTGGCCCGGCAACCATTGCGACGGGTGCAAGCCCCGCCGGCGGCTGAAGGTGTCGTTGGAGGCCTGGCCCACCTGCATAAACATTGGTGGGCGCGGACGGTATCGAACCGCCGACCGCTGGTGTGTAAAACCAGAGCTCTACCACTGAGCTACGCGCCCGTGCCGCGCAAAGATACCGCCCCGACCACTCGGCGCCCAAAACGCCGACTCGCCGTTCAGCCCTTCAGCGCCGCCAGCGCGTCGGTCCAAAGTCGCTGATCGCGGACTTCGCCGGGCTGCTTCATCTCGGCGAACCGAATCACCCCGGACCGGTCGATAACGAATGTGCCGCGGTTGGAGATGCCGGCGTCGTCGTTGAACACACCGTAGGCCTGGCTGACCGCGCCGTGCGGCCAGAAGTCCGACAGCACCGGGAACAGGAAACCGCTGTCGGCGGCCCACACTTTGTGGGTGGGCGGCGGTCCCACCGAGATGGCCAGCGCCGCACTGTCGTCGTTCTCGAAGTCGGGCAGGTGATCACGCAATTCACCAAGCTCGCCTTGACAGATGCCAGTGAACGCGAGCGGGAAGAACACCAGCAGCACGTTCCTGGCGCCTTCACCGACTCTGTAATCGCTCAGGGTGACCGGCTGTCGGTTCTGATCGCGCAGCGTGAAATCCGGTGCGGTGGAACCGACCGTCAACATCAGCGGCGGCCGGCGCGCGACTTCGGCTGCACCAGCCGGCTGGCGCTCCAGTCCCCCAGGTTGACTGACGACGTCGGCATCAGTCCCGCAGTCGGTGCCGACTCCGCGATCTCGGCGGGCAGCACGTGACCGGGCCGGCCGGTCTTGGGCGTGAGCACCCAGATCACTCCGTCGTCGGCCAGCGGCGCGATCGCATCCATCAAGGTGTCCACCAGGTCGCCGTCGCCGTCACGCCACCACAGCAATACGACGTCGATAACTTCGTCGGTGTCTTCGTCGAGCAATTCGCCACCGCACGCATCCTCCACGTCGCCGCGGATATCGTCGTCGGTGTCCTCGTCCCAACCCCACTCTTGGACAACTTGCCCTCGTTGGATGCCCAGTTTGCGGGCATAGCTCGGGGCGTCATCCGCCGCCACCACCGTGCGATCCTCTCTTTCAGCTACAGCCGGTCAGTTCCAAGCCACTCGAGCGTCAGCGCGCCGCGCGATGGCATTTATCGTCGCATAGCACGTAGCCTTGCACATCCGCCGACTCATAGGGACGCCCTGCACAGCTTGACCGCTTCGGTCTTGGTGTCGTTGAACTGATTGACGCGCTGATTGAATGCCTCCATGTCCCCGTGGTTGCGGATGGCGGTCGCCAGGTCGCGCGCCGCGTCGGCGTAAGCGTTGAGTGCGTGGTGCAGATCCGCGGACAGCGGCCCACCGCTGTTCCCTTCGACCAGTTCGGCGCTGTGGTTGAGGGTATCGGCGGCGGGACCTTCGGCGGGGGTGGTGTCGCGGCCCTGGTTGTATGCGGCGACAAAGTCATTCACCTTGTCGACGGCGTCTTTGCTGGTGGCGGCAAACGACTCGCACGCGCGCACCACGGCTTGCGTCGTCAGCGATAGCTGACGACGCGTCTCCTGCAGGCTTGACGTCGCGGCCGACGCCGAGACCGACGCGGATACCGATTCCCGGTACGCCGGGGCTATTGCGGTGTCGACGGTCGGCATGCCATCCGTGACGCTGGTACACCCGACGATTGCAATCAGGATCGCCGCCGCGCAGCCGAACGCGCGCGCGCCGATCCGCAGTCGCCGCGAGTCTGGCGCGCGTTGTCCAGATTCGGGCTTTACGCCGCGACGCCATCCCGTCAGCACAACTTGTGACGTTACCGGGTCGCGGCGTGGGCCAGCTTCGACGGGGACTACGCGGCGCGGTCGAAGTGCGGCACGATAAGGAATGGCCCGACCGGGCCCGAGGGCAGACCCAGCACCGACCGACGGCGAGATCAGCCACAAGCAGACGAACCGTCACACAAGGAGTAGCGAGTTGACTACCGAGTTCGTACGCCACGATCTGGCGCAAAACCCAACCCTCGCAGGCGAACCCGATCGGGTGCGAGTGATTCGCGAAGGTGTGGCCTCCTACCTGCCCGACATCGACCCGGAGGAAACCGCCGAATGGCTGGAGTCCTTCGACGAGCTGCTGGAGCGATCCGGCCCCGCGCGGGCCCGCTACCTGATGCTGCGCCTGCTGGAGCGTTCCCGTGAGAAGCGGGTCGCCATCCCGGCGCTGACCTCCACCGACTACGTCAACACCATCCCGACCGAGCTGGAGCCGTGGTTCCCCGGCGACGAGGACGTCGAGCGCCGCTACCGGGCCTGGATCAGATGGAACGCCGCCATCATGGTGCACCGCGCCCAGCGTCCGGGAGTCGGCGTGGGCGGCCACATTTCGACCTACGCCTCGTCTGCGGCGCTCTACGAAGTCGGCTTCAACCATTTCTTTCGCGGGAAATCGCATCCCGGTGGCGGAGACCATGTCTTCATCCAGGGCCACGCCTCGCCGGGCATTTACGCGCGCGCCTTCCTGGAAGGCCGGCTCACCGCCGACCAGCTGGACGGGTTCCGGCAGGAGCACAGTCATCCCGGCGGCGGCCTGCCGTCCTACCCGCACCCGCGGCTGATGCCTGACTTCTGGGAATTCCCGACGGTGTCGATGGGCCTCGGCCCGATGAACGCGATCTATCAGGCCCGGTTCAACCACTATCTGCATGACCGCGGCATCAGGGACACCTCCGACCAGCACGTGTGGGCGTTCCTCGGCGACGGCGAGATGGATGAGCCGGAGAGCCGCGGCTTGGCCCACGTCGCCGCGCTGGAGGCGTTGGACAACTTGACCTTCGTCGTGAATTGCAACCTGCAACGCCTCGACGGCCCAGTACGCGGTAACGGCAAGATCATCCAGGAGTTGGAGTCGTTCTTCCGCGGGGCCGGCTGGAACGTCATCAAAGTGGTCTGGGGACGCGAGTGGGACGCGTTGTTGCATGCCGACCGCGACGGCGCACTGGTGAACCTGATGAACACCACTCCCGACGGCGACTACCAGACCTACAAGGCCAACGACGGTGCCTATGTGCGGGACCACTTCTTTGGACGCGACCCGCGCACCAAGGCACTCGTCGAGGACATGACCGATTCCGAGATCTGGAACCTCAAGCGCGGTGGCCACGACTACCGCAAGGTCTACGCGGCCTACCGCGCCGCCGTCGACCACACCGGACAGCCGACGGTGATCCTGGCCAAAACCATCAAGGGCTACTCGCTGGGCGCGCACTTCCAGGGCCGCAACGCGACGCATCAGATGAAAAAGCTTGCGCTGCAAGATCTCAAGGACTTCCGCGACGCCATCCGGATCCCGATCAGCGACGCCCAGCTGGAGGAGGATCCCTATCTGCCGCCGTACTACCACCCCGGTCCCGAGGCTCCGGAGATCCGCTATCTGCTCGACCGGCGCCGCGCCCTGGGCGGTTTCGTGCCAGAGCGGCGGACCAAGTCCAAGGCGCTGGCGCTGCCGGGCCGCGACACCTACAAGGCGCTGAAGCAGGGGTCGGGTCACCAGGAGGTGGCCACCACCATGGCGACGGTGCGCACCTTCAAGGAAATATTGCGCGACAAAGAAATTGGGCCCCGCATCGTGCCGATCATCCCCGACGAGGCGCGCACGTTCGGGATGGACTCGTGGTTCCCGTCGCTGAAGATCTACAACCGCCTCGGCCAGCTCTACACCGCCGTCGACGCCGACCTGATGCTGGCGTACAAGGAAAGTCAAATCGGCCAGATCCTGCACGAAGGCATCAACGAGGCCGGATCCGTCGCCTCGTTCACCGCGGCCGGCACGTCGTATGCCACCCACAACGAGCCGATGATCCCGATCTACATCTTCTATTCGATGTTCGGGTTCCAGCGCACTGGCGATGGCCTGTGGGCCGCGGCCGACCAGATGACGCGTGGCTTCCTGCTGGGGGCCACCGCCGGCCGCACCACGCTGACCGGCGAGGGCCTGCAGCACGCCGATGGCCACTCGCTACTGCTGGCGGCCACCAATCCGGCGGTGGTCGCCTACGACCCCGCCTTCGCCTACGAGATCGCCTACATCATCGAAAGCGGCCTGGCCCGCATGTTCGGGGAAAACCCGGAGAACGTCTTCTTCTACCTCACCATCTACAACGAGCCGTATGTGCAACCGGCCGAACCGGAGAACTTCGATCCCGAGGGCGTGCTGCGGGGCATCTACCGCTATCGGGCGGCCAAGGAAGGCCGCGCCAACACGGCCCACATCCTGGCTTCCGGGGTCGCGATGCCCTCGGCGCTGCAAGCCGCCGAGATGCTGGCCGCCGAATGGGATGTCGCCGCCGACGTGTGGTCGGTGACCAGCTGGGGCGAGCTCAACCGCGACGGCGTCGCGGTCGAGAAGGAGAAACTGCGTCATTGTGACCGTCCGGCCGGTCAGGCCTACGTCACGCGGGCCCTTTCGGGATGCTCGGGTCCGATCGTCGCGGTGTCGGACTGGATGCGGGCGGTGCCCGAGCAGATCCGGCCATGGGTCCCGGGCAGCTACGTGACGCTGGGCACCGACGGCTTCGGCTTTTCCGACACCCGGCCGGCGGCGCGCCGCTACTTCAACACCGACGCCGAATCTCAGGTGGTCGCGGTGCTGGAAGCGCTGGCGCGTGACGGCCAGATCGACCCGTCGGTGCCGGTCGCGGCCGCGCGCCAGTATCGGATCGACGACGTGCAGGCCGCGCCGGTCCAGACTTCCGATCCCGGTCCAGGCGCCTAACGCAGAGTGTCTTTGGCAGAACCATCCAGATAACTGGCGTAAGTTTTAGGCGTGATTGACAAGCAATCTGCGGCGCCGCGGTCAACGCTGGAACTACTAGACAGCGTTCCGGAGTCGCTGCTGCGGCGGTTGAAGCAGTATTCGGGTCGGTTCTCCACCCAGGCAGTGTCGGCGATGCAGGACCGGTTGCCGTTCTTCGCCGAGCTGGAAGCCTCCCAGCGGGCCAGCGTGGCGCTGGTGGTGCAGACCGCCGTCGCGAACTTCGTGGAGTGGATGACCGACCCGCACAGCAACATCAACTACACCGCGCGAGCGTTCGAACTGATGCCGCAGGATCTGACCCGGCGGATGCCGTTGCGCCACTCGGTGGACATGGTGCGGGTCACCATGGAGTTCTTCGAAGAAGTTGCTCCGCTGCTGACCCGCGATGAGGAACAGTTGACCGCGCTGACGGTGGGGATTCTCAAATACAGCCGCGACCTGGCCTTCAGTGCCGCCACGGCGTACGCCGATGCGGCCGAGGCGCGCGGCACCTGGGACAGCCGAATGGAGGCCAGCGTGGTGGACGCGGTGGTGCGCGGCGACACCGGACCCGAGCTGTTATCCCGCGCGGCGGCGCTGAACTGGGACACCACCGCTCCGGCGACGGTGGTGGTGGGAACGCCGGCACCGGGCCGCGAAAGCCAAGCCAGCCAGGACGTCCGGGATATCGCCGCAAACCATGGCCGCGCCGCGCTCACCGACGTGCACGGCACCTATCTGGTGGCGATCGTGTCCGGCCAGTTGACGCCGACCGAGAAGGTGTTCGGCGCTCTGCTGGACGCCTTCTCGGATGGTCCGGTGGTGATCGGCCCGACGGCGCCGATGCTGACCGCGGCCTACCACAGCGCCAGCGAGGCCATCTCCGGGATGAACGCCGTGGCCGGCTGGCGGGGTGCGCCACGGCCCGTGCCGGCGCGCGAACTACTGCCCGAGCGGGCCCTGATGGGCGACGCGTCGGCCATCGCGGCGTTGCACACCGACGTGATGCGGCCCCTTGCCGATGCGGGTCCCACCCTCACCGAGACCCTCGACGCTTATCTCGACTGCGGCGGTGCGATCGAAGCCTGCGCCCGCAAGTTGTTCGTTCATCCAAACACCGTGCGCTACCGACTGCGGCGTATCGCGGACTTCACGGGCCGCGATCCCACCCAGCCGCGCGACGCCTATGTCCTCCGGGTGGCTGCGACGGTGGGCCACCTCGCGTACCAGGCCCAGCAGTCCAGCGTCGCCAGCGACATTGTGACGCCTGTCACGCCGACGGTGGAAAAGGACCTGATCGCGCCCTCGAAGACAATCGCCACCGGCTGACAGATTGCGGCGCGATATCGAACACGTCGCATCGCGTGCGTTTTTGTGGAGTTCCCACAAAAACCTAAGACAAGGTTCATAATCTGGTACACCGCGCAAAACCGTCTTCACAGTGTTCCCTTAAGAACGTGATTGCTTTGCTTGCGCCCGGACAGGGATCGCAGACCTCCGGCATGCTGTCGCCGTGGCTGGAACTACCCGGCGCCACGGAGAAGATGGCCTCCTGGTCGGCGGTCAGCGGTCTGGACCTTGTGCGCCTGGGCACCACCGCGTCGGCTGAAGAGATCACCGACACCGCCGTCACCCAGCCACTGGTCGTCGCGGCCACCCTGCTCGCTCACCAGGAGCTGACCGGGCGCGGTGTGCTTGCCGACGACGTCATCGTCGCCGGCCACTCCGTCGGTGAGATCGCGGCCTACGCGATCGCCGGTGTGATCTCCGCTGACGACGCCGTCGCTCTGGCCGCCACCCGCGGCGCGGAGATGGCCAAAGCCTGCGCCAACGAGCCGACGGGAATGTCCGCGGTTCTCGGCGGTGACGAAGCCGAGGTGCTGGCCCGCCTCGAACAGCTCGACTTGGTCCCCGCCAACCGCAACGCCGCCGGCCACATCGTGGCCGCAGGTCGCCTGAGCGCGTTGGACAAGCTTGCCGAAGACCCACCGGCGAAGGCCCGGGTGCGTGCGTTGGGCGTCGCCGGAGCCTTCCACACCGAATTCATGGCGTCCGCCCTCGACGGCTATGCCACGGCGGTGCAGAACGTCGCGACCGCGGAACCGACCGCTGTGCTGTTGTCCAACCGCGACGGACAGCCGGTATCGTCGGCCGGGGACGCCATAGAAAAGCTTGTCGCGCAGCTGACCCGCCCGGTGCGGTGGGATTTGTGCAGCGAGACTCTGCGTCAGCGAAATGTCAAAGCGATTGTCGAGTTCCCGCCCGCGGGCGCACTCAGCGGCATCGCCAAGCGTGAACTTCGCGGGGTACCGACGCGTGCAGTCAAGGCCCCCGCCGACCTGGATGGATTGGCAGAGCTGTAAAACCCTGGCCGCAAAGTCAGATAACCAAACCCGTCCGCCCTACAACCGCATACGTACGTCAAATCAGCAGTAACACAACATATTACGAAGGGAACTGAACGTGACTGTCAGTCAGGAAGAAATCATCGCCGGTATCGCCGAGATCATCGAAGAGGTCACCGGTATCGAGCCCTCGGAGATCACCCCGGAGAAGTCGTTCGTCGACGACCTCGACATCGACTCGCTGTCGATGGTTGAGATCGCGGTGCAGACCGAGGACAAGTACGGCGTCAAGATCCCCGACGAGGACCTGGCCGGGCTCCGCACCGTCGGTGACGTTGTGAGCTACATCCAGAAGCTCGAGGAAGAGAACCCCGAGGCCGCCCAGGCGCTGCGCGCGAAGCTCGAGACCGACAACCCCGATGCTGTCGCCAACGTCAAGGCCAGGATGGAAGCCGACCACCAGTGACCAGACCTTCCACTGCTAACGGCGGTTACCCCAATGTTGTGGTAACCGCTGTTGCGGCGACGACATCTATCGCGCCGGACATTGAGAGCACGTGGAAGGGTTTGCTGGCCGGGGAGAGCGGCATCCGCGTGCTCGAAGACGAGTTCGTGACCAAGTGGGACCTGCCCGTGAAGATCGGTGGGCACCTCAAGGAATCGATCGACGACCACATGAGTCGACTGGACTTGCGCCGCATGTCCTACGTCCAGCGGCTGGCCAAGTGGCTCAGCGGTCAGCTCTGGGAGAACGCGGGTAGCCCCGAACTCGACCCCGACCGTTTCGCCGTCGTTGTCGGCACGGGTCTCGGCGGCGCCGAGCGGATCGTCGAAAGCTACGACCTGATGAACGAGGGCGGCCCCCGCAAGGTGTCGCCCCTGGCCGTGCAGCAGATCATGCCCAACGGCGCCGCGGCGACGGTGGGCCTGCAGCTCGGAGCCCGCGCCGGGGTGATGACCCCGGTGTCGGCCTGTTCGTCTGGCTCGGAGGCCATCGCGCACGCGTGGCGGCAAATCGTCATGGGCGACGCCGATGTCGCCGTGTGCGGCGGCGTCGAGGGCCCAATTGAGGCCCTGCCCATCGCGGCGTTCTCGATGATGCGGGCGATGTCGACCCGCAACGACGATCCCGAAGGGGCATCGCGTCCGTTCGACAAAGACCGCGACGGCTTCGTGTTCGGCGAGGCCGGTGCGCTGATGGTCATCGAGACCGAGGAGCACGCCAAGGCCCGCGGCGCCAAGCCGCTGGCCCGGTTGATGGGTGCCGGCATCACGTCGGACGCCTTCCACATGGTGGCCCCGGCACCGGACGGCGTGCGCGCCGGACGGGCGATGACGCGCTCGCTGGAACTGGCGGGCTTGTCACCCAAGGACATCGACCACGTCAACGCGCACGCGACCGCCACACCGATCGGTGACACGGCAGAAGCCAATGCGTTGCGGGAGGCCGGCTGCGAGCACGCCGCGGTCTATGCGCCGAAGTCGGCGCTGGGCCACTCCATCGGCGCGGTGGGTTCCCTGGAATCGGTGCTGACGGTGCTCACGCTGCGAGATGGCGTCATACCACCGACACTGAATTATCACACCCCTGACCCCGAGATCGACCTCGACGTCGTCGCGGGCGAGCCACGTTATGGCGACTACCAGTACGCCATCAACAACTCGTTCGGCTTTGGTGGACACAACGTCGCGCTGGTCTTCGGGCGGTACTGAGCCGGACAAGTAGGAAAGGAACGTTCGTAGTACCCATGAGCAGCTCGTTAAGGTTGGCTACGGGGAATGGTTTCCCCAACATCGTTGTCACTGGCATTGCCATGACGACCGCCGTGGCAACCGACGTGGAGACCACGTGGAAGTTGCTGCTGGACGGGCAAAGTGGGATCCGGCTCCTCGACGACCCATTCGTCGAGGAGTACGACCTGCCGGTCCGCATCGGTGGGCATCTACTGGAAGAGTTCGACAGCCAGTTGGACCGCGTCGAGAACCGCCGGATGGGCTACCTGCAGAAGATGGCCACGGTGCTGGGCCGGCGGGTGTGGGAGAACGCCGGGTCGCCAGAGGTGGATCCCAGGCGGTTGATGGTGTCGATCGGCACCGGGATGGGCTCCAGTGAGGAGCTGATCTTCGCCTACGACGGCATGCGCGCACGTGGTTTGAAGGCGGTCTCTCCGCTGGTCGTGCAGATGTACATGCCCAATGGCGCGGCCGCCGCGGTCGGGTTGGAACGGCACGCCAAAGCCGGGGTGATGACCTCGGTGTCGGCGTGCGCGTCCGGCTCGGAGGGCATCGCCCGCGCCTGGCAGCAGATCGCGCTGGGCGAGGCCGACATCGCCATCTGTGGTGGCGTCGAGACCAAGATCGAGGCGGTGCCGATTGCGGGCTTCGCCCAGATGCGCATCGTGTTGTCCACCAACAACGACGACCCTGCCGGCGCCTGCCGCCCGTTCGACAAGGACCGCAGCGGCTTCGTCTTCGGCGAGGCCGCCGCGTTGATGGTGATCGAGACCGAGGAGCACGCCAAGGCGCGCGGGGCCAACATCCTGGCCCGGATCATGGGGGCCAGCGTCACCTCGGACGGCTTCCACATGGTGGCGCCGGACCCCAACGGCGAGCGGGCCGGGCATGCGATGACGCGGGCGATCCAGCTCGCCGGCCTCACCCCGGCCGACATCAGCCACGTCAACGCCCACGCCACCGGCACGTCCGTCGGTGACCTGGCCGAGGGCAAGGCCATCAACAACGCGCTGGGCCCGCACGGCGGGAACGCGGCCGTGTACGCACCCAAGTCCGCGCTGGGCCACTCGGTCGGCGCGGTCGGCGCCGTAGAATCGATCTTGACCGTCATGGCGCTGCGTGACCAGGTCGTACCGCCCACCCTCAACCTGGTGAACCTGGACCCGGAGATCGACCTCGACGTGGTGGCCGGCAAGCCCCGGGCCGGCGATTACCAGTACGCCATCAACAATTCGTTCGGATTCGGCGGGCACAACGTCGCAATCGCGTTTGGCCGCTATTAAGTCGAACTATCACCGAAACAGGAGACCTGCGATGACGACCCTGGCCCCGGACGCGGTAGACGAGTCGCTCGACCCGCGCGATCCGCTGCTGCGCCTCAGGAGGTTTTTCGACGACGGCAGCATAGAACTGCTGCATGAGCGTGACCGCTCCGGTGTGCTGGCCGCCGGCGGAACCGTGAACGGCGTGCGCACCGTCGCGTTTGCCACCGACGGCACCGTGATGGGCGGTGCGATGGGTCTCGAAGGCTGCACCCACATCGTCAACGCCTACGACACCGCCATCGAAGAGCAGAGCGCGATCGTGGGCCTCTGGCACTCCGGCGGTGCGCGCCTGGCCGAAGGTGTGAAGGCACTGCACGCCGTCGGGCTGGTGTTCGAGGCGATGATCCGGGCCTCCGGGTACGTCCCGCAGATCTCGGTAGTGGTCGGTTTCGCCGCCGGCGGCGCTGCCTACGGGCCGGCGCTGACCGACGTCGTCATCATGGCGCCGGAGGGCCGGGTGTTCGTCACCGGGCCCGACGTCGTACGCAGCGTCACCGGCGAAGACGTGGACATGGCCTCGCTCGGCGGCCCGGACACTCACCACAAGAAGTCCGGCGTGTGCCACATCGTCGCCGACGACGAGGCCGACGCGTACGAGCGTGGTCGCCGGTTGGTCGGATTGTTCTGCCAGCAAGGGCATTTCGACCGCAGTAAGGCCGAGGCGCACGACACCGACCTGCACGCGCTGCTGCCGGAGTCGCCGCGACGCGCCTACGACGTGCACCCGCTCGTCACCGCACTGCTCGACGACGACGCGCCCTTCGACGAGTTTCAGGCGAAGTGGGCACCGTCAATGGTGGTTGGCCTGGGCCGGTTGTCAGGACGCTCGGTCGGCGTGTTGGCCAACAACCCGCTGCGGCTCGGCGGATGCCTGAACTCTGAAAGCGCCGAGAAGGCAGCACGTTTCGTGCGGTTGTGCGACGCGTTCGGCATCCCGCTGATCGTGATCGTCGACGTGCCCGGCTACCTGCCCGGTGTGGACCAGGAATGGGGCGGCGTGGTGCGTCGCGGCGCCAAACTCCTGCACGCGTTCGGCGAGGCCACCGTTCCGCGGGTCACCCTGGTCACCCGAAAGATCTACGGCGGGGCCTACATTGCGATGAACTCACGTTCGTTGGGCGCCACCAAGGTGTTCGCCTGGCCGGACGCCGAGGTCGCCGTGATGGGCGCCAAGGCAGCCGTCGGCATTCTGCACAAGAAGAAGCTGGCGGCCGCACCCGACCACGAGCGCGAGGCGCTGCACGACGAGCTGGCCGCCGAGCACGAGCGGATCGCCGGCGGGGTGGACAATGCCATCGACATCGGCGTCGTTGACGAGAAGATCGACCCGGCCCATACCCGCAGCAGGCTCACCGCGGCGCTGGCCGAGGCGCCGGCACGGCGCGGACGCCACAAGAACATCCCGCTGTAAGGCTTAGCGGCGAGCAGACGTCACTTGACGAGGGCTGAAATCAGGGCCCTGCCGATTTTGGACGTGGCGCGGCTGCGCAGCCGGTACCAAGTATCGCCGACGGCGGCACGCGCCTTACCGCCGTTACCCGGTTGATTGTGAAGCTTCAGCAGGTTGTCCGCGGTGCGGTGCGCGAACCGCTCCCTGTCGTCCGGAGAAAGGTCGCACCGTTCGAGGAATTCCATCGCGGCGAAGTTGTCCTGAAAGGGATGGTCGACGGAGAACATGAGGTTGTCCAAGCCCAACATCGCTCGGGCACAGTCGAACACCGGCACGTCGAACACCCCGCTGCTGGTGATGAAAACGTTTTTTCGCAGGTAGTAGCCGACGCTGTTGCGCATCGGCGGGCTGTTCGCCTCGGCTGACAGCAACCACCCGGCCATGGTCAGGCCGACGTTGAGCCTGGTGAAACAGAACGGAAGCAGTTCTCCCATGTGCCCGACGATGACCTTCAGATTCGGATGACGATCGAACACCCCGGCGCAGATCAACCTGAGCAGATGCGTTCCGGTTTCTACCGGCCAGCCCCAGGTAGGTACCAGCGCCGGATCGAAAGGTGCGTAGTAGCAATCGGTTACGGCCTGCGGCGGGTCGGTGGGATGAATGTAGATGGGCATACCCAATGATTCGGCCCGGGCCAGCAGCACATCGAACGACGGCTCGTCCAGGTAACGCCCGTTGGTGTGTCCGTTGATCAGCGCACCTTTGAAGCCGAGGTCGCGAACGGCGCGCTCCAGCTCGTCGGCGGCATCAGCCGGTGACTGGGTCGGCAGCATGGCAAAGGCGGCAAACCGGGCCGGGTGCACGGCGACGGCCTCGGCCAACCAATCGTTGACTTCGCGGCTGACCGCGACCGCCAACTCGGCCTGATCATCGGCGAGCACTTGGACACCGGGCTGGACGTGTGAGAGCACCTGCACGTCGATTCCCGCGGCGTCCATCAGACGGATGCGCTCGGCGCCGACGTCGCTGAGCCGGGCCCGGACCGGCTGGTATTTCCGTTGCAGCGACTCGGGAAACAGCTCCCACACCCGCGGGTGCAGAAACGCCTCCTCCAATGCCACTACTCGGGAGACCGACTTAGTGCTCACCACGCCGGCCCGGCCTTGGTCGCGGTGATGGCGTGGGTGCGGAAGAACGGTAACCCCCACCAGGCGCGCCAGCCGAGATCGCGGCGCCCGACATCTACCATGCCGCATTGCCGAAGCCGATTGGCATATAGCTTGGTGAACCCGAGGTCGGCGATCACGACGTGACCGCCCGGACGCAGCACGCGGACGGCTTCGTCGATCGCCGACCGCCGCGCGTCGTTGTCCGGCAGATTGTGGATCGCGAGGTTACTCACGACGAGATCAAAAGACCCGTCTGGGAATTGAAGATCGGTCATGTCGCGGGTGTGCAGCTCGACCCGGTCGGCGACGCCCTCGGCTTGCGCGTTCGCCAGTGTCGCCTGTATCGAGTTGCCGGTCTGGTCGGCCCGCCAGATGTCCACGCCCACAGCAGTTCCCCGCGGCACCAGCTTGGCCGCTATCAACAACACCGCGCCGCGCCCGCAGCCGAGGTCGAGCACCCGTTCGTCGCCCCGCAGTCCGATCCCGGTCAGCAGGTGTGCCCACACTTCGAACTTTCCTCGTCGGCTGAACCGCCGCACGCTCAGGCCGGCGCCGACTAGAAGGACGGCAACCACGGCTGCCCGAAGTCCCGACAGCGTTCGTCCGGTCGCCAGCCATAAACCAGCCAAAGACGTTGCGGCAAGGCACAACAGCAGATAGCCGGCGAGCAAGACCGGCGCCGGAATCAGTCGGTAGTCCCCGTCCACGCCATACCGCCCGCGCGGGCGGGCCAGATCGGTTGCCAGTTCAGTCATCGTGATCGCCTCCGTAGGTCGCCAACCGGTGGTCTCGGGCCAGCCGCTCTAGAATCGGGATAGCTTTATTCGCAGCGCGTTTCATCGTGTCGCTGCTCGGTTTCTTGGTTGGCTCGAAAGCCCGGTGGATCGTCTCGGCGAGCTGATCAGCCTTCTGCGCCAAGGTCAGGTTGAGACTCGGCGGCAGAAACGGCTCCGCCCCAAAGAAACCGAAGACGATGGTGGGCAGGGTGTAGTCGAGGCCCTTCAGATCCAGATCCGGCCGCAACATTCCCTCCGCGGCGAGCACACCCAAATAGTCGCGGTTGACACCGAGCTTGCTCTCCTCCAGCCGATGATGGTGCTTCGCGGCAAGGAAAGTCCCGAGGGTATCGGCGTCGCGAGTGTAGAGAGCACGCAGCACAGGACGATTCATCGCCTCGACGAACAGCCGTCGCAGGTAGCGGTGCAGCGCCACCTCCGCCGGATCATCGCGGACGCCGTCGACGATCGCGTCCGCCATCTCCGCCGCCTCGCGGGCGCTGACCGCGTGGAACACTTCCTCGCGCGACCGCCAGTGCAGGTAGATCGTGCCCTTGCCGACACCGGCGCGACGGGCCAATTCGTCGATGGTCACCCGCCGATAGCCCCACGACAGCAACAGGTCCCGGGCGGTATCGAGGATCCGATCGGCCCTTTCTTGCCGATCGACCCCAGATCGTTCCGCCATCACGCCAATGACCCTATGACCAGAATACGATTTTGGTCAACAGTCATTTCGCGGGCAGCGCGACACCGTTGGTCAGGTTCGGCCGAGAATCGCCGAAAGCGCTTGGCGAAGCTCGCTTTCGGGGTTACCCGGCAGCCGGTCTGCGCGCCAGCCGACGAAATCGTCCGGACGCACGAGCAGAGCCCCACCGGACGAGAGTTCGGTGGCCTTCGCCCACGCGCCGTCGGGATCGAGGACGTCACCCGCGGGCCCGATCTGATGGACGGCGATCGGCACGCCGAGGGCGGTTGACGCCGCGGCGGCGGCCTCGAACCAGGGGGCACCGTCGCCCGCGGTGAGCACGGTGAAGTTGCGGCCGAGCAGGTCGAGTGTCGACACCCGTCGGCCACCGCGCTGCACCCAGGCATGCGGGACCCGGGTGCCGGGTTGGCCACGCAATTCGTCGACCAAACATGCGGCGTCGGGATCCGCGGGACCTGGCTGGCCGGTCATGACCGCGGCTGAGCGGTACTGGTAGCCGATCAGGAGGGAGAACATCGACGCCTCCTCTTCCGGCGGCAATCCGGGCCCCTGGTCATCCAGATCGATCAAGGCCAACGTCGGCCCGGTCAGTGACTGGTGAGCGGCAAATCGCCCGACGGGATGGCGCTCGGCGTGGAATGTGGTCAGCAGCGCGGGATCTGCCGTCCCACCCAGGACTGCTGCGAGTTTCCAGGCCAGGTTGTGCGCGCTCTGAATGGCGGTGTTGGCTCCCCCCGCCTTGAACGGCGGCATGGTGTGCCCGGAGTCGCCGACGAGAAAGATTCGCCCGCACTGGAATTGGTCGGCGACCTGTTCGTACGGTTGCCACGCCGCGACTTCGATGATCTCGATGTCGATCTGCTCGCCGACCGCCTTGGTCAACATCTCGCGGCAGTACTCGGGAGTGAATTGTGCCGCGGTCTCCCCCTTTTCGGGAAAGTAGGTGGTGATGAACATGCCGATGTCGTCCTTGGCGACCAGGAATATGCCGTCCACGTCGGCATTCTTGACCTGTACGCCATCGCCTTCGTTAAGGTGCGCGACGAACTTTCGCCACGGTGCACGGAAGTAGAAGAAAACGACATAGATCGGCAGCGCACCGTGTCCCGAGGTGCTCAGGCCAAGCCGTTTGCGGATCGGACTGTGGACACCGTCGGCGCCGACGAGATAGTCGGCGCGAACCGTCTGGGACTCACCGGAATCCAGATCACGTAGCACCGCGGTGACACCGCTGTCGTCTTGCTCGAAAGAGCACAATTCCGTTCCGTAGCGCACTTCGCTGCCATGCCGGCGGGTTTCGGCGAGCAGCATCGGCTCCAGGCTGCTCTGCGGGCAGTACTGCACGGAAGGCTCTGGGCTGAGCTGATCCAGGCCGGCGAAGAACACGTCGATGTCAATGGCCAGCCTTTCGTCCGCGCTGTTCAGCGTCGGCTTGACGACCATGTCTGAAACACGGTCGGCGACGGCATGGACCTCGTCGGCCAGACCCAGACCGCGAAGAATCTCCAAGCTGCGAAAGCTCAGGTTGCGGGCCTTCGGGTAGATGAACACCTCGCGGCGCTTTTCGACCACCAGCGATGCGACCCCGTATTTGGCCAGCAGAGCCGATGTGGCAAGCCCACCGGCGCCCGCCCCGACGATCAGAACCGGTACATGTGCGACGTTCATGCTGGTCACCGCCCTCCCGCGGATCCACTAAAGTGACAGATTCTATTATATAGGAGTAACTATCACTTCTGGGCGAGCATCTCCTCCGCCGCGCCGACGACCCGCTGCCGATCGGTGGCCACCAAACCGATCCGGGTGCGACGATCCACGATGTCGTCGACGGTCAGCGCACCCTCATGGCTGATGGCGTACTCGAACTCCGCCCGGGTCACGTCGATCCCTTCGGCCACCGGGTCGACCGGCCGATCGCACGTTGCGGCAGCGATGACGTTGGCCGCCTCAGCCCCGTAGCGCAGGACCAGCGACTCCGGCAAGCCGGCCATCGGCGCGACGCTCGAGCCCGAGTTCGCCGGCGCACCGACCAACGGCAGGTTTCGGGTCCGGCACTCCCCGGCTGCGAGTTCCCGCAATTCGATAGCCCGGTCGAGGACGTCCTCGGCCATGTGCCGGTACTCGGTCAGCTTGCCGCCGACCACGCTGATCACCCCGGAGGGTGACTCGACCACGGCATGGTTGCGAGAGACGTCGGCGGTGCGGCCGGTCCCGGTGTCGATCAGCGGCCGCAGCCCTGCATAGGCGCCGATCACATCGGCACTTTCCAGGGTGATACCCAATGCGGTGTTCACGACGTCCAGCAGGAACCTCACCTCGGCCGAAGTCGGTTGTGGCACATCAGGAATCGGCCCTGGCGCTTCCTCGTCGGTCAGTCCGAGGTACACCCGCCCCAGCTGTTCAGGCATGGCGAACACGAAGCGATTCAGCTCGCCAGGTATCGGAATCGTCAGCGCCGCCGTGGGATTGCCGAGGGCTGCGGCATCGAAGACGAGATGGGTGCCTCGGCTGGGGCGCAGCTTCAACGACGGGTCGATCTCACCCGCCCACACCCCGGCGGCGTTGATGACGGCGCGAGCAGACATATCGAACGATTCGCCGGTGCGTTGGTCGGTCAGCCGCAGGGACGTGCCGGTGACCTCGGATGCGGCGGTATAGGTCAGGATTCGGGCACCATGCTGCGCAGCGGTACGCGCGACGGCGGCGACCAGTCGAGCATCGTCGATCAGCTGTCCGTCGTAGGCCAGCAAGCCACCGTCGAGCCCGTCCCGTCGAACGGCCGGGGCCATCTCGCTGACGCGCTGCGCGGCAATGCGGCGAGAGCCAGGCAGGACGGATGCCGGTGTGCCCGCCGTCTTACGCAACACGTCGCCGGCGAGGAACCCGGCCCGCACCAATGCCCGCTCCATTCGGCTCATCGACGGCAACAACGGGACCAGTTGCGGCATGGCCCGGACCAGATGAGGAGCGTTGCGCGTCATCAGAATTCCGCGCTCGACCGCGCTGCGCCTGGCGATGCCGACATTGCCACTCGCCAGATAGCGCAGCCCGCCGTGCACCAGCTTGGAGCTCCACCGGCTGGTGCCGAATGCGAGATCGTGCTTTTCCACCAACGTCACTCGCAGGCCCCGGGACGCGGCGTCCAGCGCGATGCCGGCGCCGGTGATGCCGCCGCCGATCACGACGACGTCGGCCGGCTCGCCGTCGGCCAGCGCCGTCAGGTCGGCGGTGCGGCGCGCTGCGTTCAGGGCGGTCGACGTCAAGACAGGTATCCGTTCAGCGAGTAGGCGAGTTCGGCGGCCAGCGCGTCGGCATCCAGGATCGGTCGGACGATCTCGGCGGATTGAATGGTCGACTGGGTGATCAGCAGCACCATCGCGGCGAGCCGGCGCGGGTCGCCGGCCCGCACGCCGCCGCCGCGTTGGGCCGCGCGCAGGTCGTCGGCGAGCGCGTCGATCAGCATCTGCTGGCTGCTACCGAGCCGCTGGGCGATGTAGACGAGCGCCAGCTCCGACCGCAGCACCGCCATCACCAGCTCATCGCGCCGCAGGTGTTCGGCCACCGCCACCACCCGGTCGACCAACGCCTCACGGCCGCGTCCACGCACCGGCACGTCATCCAACGCCGCGGTGATGTGCCTGGTCAGCAGGGCCGCCAGCACCGAACGGGTGTCCGGCCAGCGGCGGTAGACGGTTGGCCGGCTCACCCCCGCCCGCCGCGCTATCTCGGCCAGCGTCACGCGCTCGACGCCGAAATCGACCACACAGCTCGCCGCGGCCGCCAGGATCCGCTCCCCGGTCTCCACCGACGCGTTACTGATTGACAGCATATGTAATACTGTAACGCATGCCTGAACAGTTGTTGCCGCCGATGAAATGGAACGCGTGGGGTGACCCGCGAGAAGCCAAACCCCTTTCGGAGGGCATCCACTCGCTGTTGAAGCAGGCCCTGGGGGTGACGGACTCGCCCGCGGCCGAACTCGACCCGGATCAGGTCAAATTGCGCCCGTCGCAGTTGGCGGACGACCACCGCGAAGCGCTGGCCGCCATCGTCGGGCCGGACTACTGCCGCGTCGGCGACCGCGACCGGCTGCTGCACGCCGGCGGCAAGTCGACGCTGGATCTGCTGCGGCGCAAAGAATCCGGCGTCCACGAGGTACCCGACGCGGTACTGCTGCCCGGCACTGACGACGAGGTTGCGGAGATCCTGCGGTACTGCTCGCAGCACGGCGTCGCCGTCGTCCCGTTCGGTGGCGGCACCAGCGTGGTCGGTGGACTCGATCCCATCCGCGGCGAATTCGGCGCCGTGGTGGCGTTGGATTTGCGGCGCTTCGACCAATTGCTCGCTTTAGACGCGGTATCCGGCGAGGCCGAGTTCGGTGCCGGCGTCACCGGACCCCGGGCCGAGCAACTGCTTGCTGAGCACGGGTTTTCGCTCGGGCATTTTCCGCAAAGCTTCGAATTCGCCAGCCTGGGCGGTTATGCCGCGACCCGATCGTCGGGCCAGGACTCGGCGGGATACGGCCGGTTCGACGACATGGTTCGTGGGCTGCACGTCATCACGCCCGCGGGCACGCTGAATCTGGGCCGCGCACCGCAGTCGGCGGCGGGCCCGGACCTGCGTCAACTGCTGATCGGGTCGGAGGGCGTCTTCGGCATCATTACCCGGGTGCGGGTTCGGGTGCATCCGGCACCCGGCGTCACGCGCTACGAGGCGTGGTCGTTCCCCGACTTCGCCACTGGGACAGCCGCATTGCGTGCGGTCGCGCAAACCGGCACCGGCCCGACCGTGATCCGACTCTCCGACGAAGCCGAGACCGGCGTCAACCTGGCCACCACCGAGGCGATCGGCGAAACCCAGATCACCGGCGGCTGTTTGGCGATCACGGTGTTCGAGGGCACGGCCGCGCATGCCGACAGCAGGCACACCGAAACCCGGGAGCTCATAACGGCTCTGGGCGGTACGTCGCTGGGCGAAGCCCCGGCTCGGGCCTGGGAGCACGGCCGGTTCGGCGCGCCCTATCTGCGTGACTCGCTGCTGGCCGCCGGCGCGCTCTGCGAGACGCTCGAGACGGCCACCGACTGGTCCAACATCCCCGCGCTGAAGGCCGCCGTCACCGACGCGCTGACGGCCGCGCTGGCCGAATCCGGCACGCCGGCGCTGGTGCTGTGCCACATTTCGCATGTGTACGCCACCGGCGCCTCGCTGTATTTCACCGTCGTCGCCGGGCAACGCGGGAACCCGATCGAGCAGTGGCGGGCCGCGAAAACCGCTGCCTGCGATGCGATCGTCGCTGCTGGGGGGACGATCACCCATCACCACGCGGTCGGGGCCGATCACCGGCCCTGGATGCGCGACGAGGTCGGCGATTTGGGTGTACAGGTGCTGCGGGCGGTCAAAGCGACACTGGATCCCGCGGGAATTCTCAATCCCGGCAAGCTCATCCCGTGACGCCCCGCGACGATGCAGAGCGGAGCGATGAGGAGGAGCGGCGCCATATGACCCGCCGCGAAATCGGCCGGGTGACCGTGCTGACCAATCCCGCGTCGGGACATGGAAACGCACCACACGCCGCCGAAAAGGCGATCGAGCGGCTGCAACAACGCGGCATCGACGTCGTGGCGATCGTCGGCAGCGACGCCGAACATGCCCGTCGCCTGCTGCACGCCGCGGTCGAAAAGGGCACCGACGCAGTGGTAGTCACCGGCGGTGACGGAGTGATCTCCGATGCACTGCAAACGCTGGCCTGCACCGACATTCCGCTGGGAATCATTCCGGCCGGCACCGGCAACGACCATGCCCGCGAATTCGGGCTGCCCACAAAGGATCCGGTAGCCGCGGCCGATGTCGTCGCCGACGGCTGGACCGAAACCGTTGACCTGGGCAGGATTCGCGACCGCAAAGGTGTTGCCACGTGGTTCGGCACGGTTGCCGCTGCGGGATTCGATTCGCTGGTAACCGATCGGGCCAACCGGATGCGCTGGCCGCGCGGCCGGATGCGCTACAACCTGGCGATGCTCGCCGAGTTGTCGCAACTGAGGCTACTGCCGTTCCGGCTGGTGCTCGACGGACGAGATGAGATCGTCACCGACCTCACCCTTGCGGCGTTCGGCAACACCCGCAGCTACGGCGGTGGAATGCTGATCTGCCCCAACGCCGATCATGCCGACGGCCGACTCGACGTCACCATGGTCCACTCGGCGTCGCGCACCCGGCTGATTCGCCTGTTCCCCACCGTCTACAACGGCCGCCACGTCGATCTCGACGAGGTGACAACGGCCCGTGCGACCTCGGTCGACGTGGAATCACCGGGCATCAACGCCTACGCCGACGGCGAGTACATCTGCGCGCTGCCCGCCGAGATCTCGGCGGTGCCTGGCGCACTGCGGATCTTGCGTCCTAACCGACTCCCCGGCTGAGCCAGGACACCTCGGCGCCGTCACCGCCGTCGCGATACACCTCGAGCGCCTCGTCCCATGCAGTGCCCAACGCCGAATCCAGCTCGGCGGCCAGCGCGTCGGCGCCATCGGCCATCATCGCCCGCAGCCGCATCTCGCCGATCATCACGTCACCGTTGGCGCTCATCGCGCCGCTCCACAGTCCCAGCTGGGGCGTGTGGCTGAACCGCTGCCCGTCGACACCGGGACTGGGATCCTCGGTGACTTCGAATCGCAGCACCGACCAGGAACGCAAGGCATTGGCCAATCGGGCGCCGGTGCCCACCGGACCGACCCAGTTGGTCACCGCGCGCAACTGCCCGGGCATGGCCGGTTGCGGGGTCCACTTCAAGTTGGGGTTGGCCGCCAGCGTCGACGACAACGCCCACTCGACATGCGGACACACCGCGGCGGGCGAGGCGTGGATGTACACCACGCCGGTCGTCACATCGGCGAACTGGTTCGACGCACGCATCTACTGCTCCTTCGGCTCCACGAGGGACGTCTTCCCCGACGACCTGGTAGATCCGACAAGCAGATGATGTGACGATTTTTTGTGTCTTGCGTGTCTATTGTGCCTCGTGAGGCCCATGTTGCGCTAGTCCGAGTTATAAGCGGACAGCACGGTGTCCGACAGCACCGGCCACCTTGGCAGCGCCCACTCGCCGAAATCGCGGTTGGTGAGCACCACCAGCGCGAGCTTCGCCTCCGGATCTGCCCAGATAAACGTGCCTGATTGACCGAAATGGCCGTAACTGCGGGCCGAGTTTTTCGCACCGGTCCAATGCGGCGATTTAGCATCCCTGATCTCGAAGCCCAGCCCCCAGTCGTTGGGCCGTTGCTGACCGTAGCCGGGCAATACCCCGTTCAAACCGGGGAACTGCACGGCCGTCGCTTCGGCATGCATCTGTGGCGATACCGTTGCCGGATTCAGCAGGTCACCGGCGAAGGCCGCCAAATCCGCCACCGTTGACGTCGCCCCGAAGCCGGCCGCCTGCGCGCCGCCGTCGAGCCGGCTGGTGGTCATCCCCAGCGGATCGAACACCGCCTCGGTGAGGTAGCGACTGAACTCGATCCCGGATGCCTGCTGCACCGTCTCGGCCAGCACGCCGAAGCCATAGTTGGAGTAGATTCGCCGGGCGCCCGGCTTGGCCAGCGTCTCAGCGGAGTGCATCGCCAACCCCGAGGCATGGGCCAGCAGATGTCGAACCGTCGATCCGGGCGGCCCCGCGGCGGTATCCAAGTCGACGGCGCCTTCTTCGATCGCGATCTGCGCCGCGCGCGCCACCAGAAGCTTGGTCACCGACGCCAGCGCGAATTGCTTTCCGGTGTCACCGTGGCTGGCCAGCACGCCCGACGGTCCGACCACTGCGGCGGCCGCGGCGGCGACCGGCCAGTCGTCCAGTTTATCCAGTGCGACCATCGCGCAGGAGCCTACCGACCAAGCACTAGGTTGGCAGGTATGGGCCAGACAGTGCGCGGCGTGATTTCCCGGAAAAAGGGTGAACGAGTGGAGTTGGTGGACATCGTGATCCCCGACCCCGGCCCGGGCGAGGTCGTCGTCGACGTCACCGCGTGCGGGGTGTGCCACACCGACCTGACCTACCGCGAGGGTGGGATCAACGACGAGTATCCGTTCCTCCTCGGCCATGAGGCCGCCGGCACCGTCGAAGCGGTGGGACCGGGCGTGACGGCCGTCGAGCCGGGCGACTTCGTGATCCTGAACTGGCGCGCGGTCTGCGGCCAGTGCCGCGCCTGCAAGCGCGGCCGACCCCACCTCTGCTTCGACACGTTCAACGCCGAGCAGAAAATGACGCTCACCGATGGCACCGAGCTGACGCCGGCGCTGGGCATCGGCGCGTTTGCCGACAAGACGCTCGTGGCCGCCGGCCAGTGCACAAAGGTCGATCGGCAGGCCGACCCAGCGGTGGCCGGCCTGCTGGGCTGCGGGGTGATGGCCGGTCTGGGCGCGGCGATCAACACCGGCGCGGTCACCCGCGACGACACGGTCGCGGTGATCGGTTGCGGCGGCGTGGGCGACGCCGCGATCGCCGGGGCAGCGCTGGTCGGCGCCAGACGCATCATCGCCGTCGATACCGACAACACCAAACTGGATTGGGCCCGTAAGTTCGGCGCCACCCACGCCGTCAACGCACGCGAATTCGACGTCGTCAAAACCATCCAGGACCTCACCGACGGCTACGGCGCCAATGTGGTCATCGACGCGGTCGGGCGACCGGAAACCTGGGAGCAGGCATTCTACGCCCGTGATCTTGCGGGAACCGTTGTGCTGGTTGGTGTTCCGACACCAGACATGCGCATCGACATGCCGCTGGTGGACTTCTTCTCGCACGGCGGCACGCTGAAGTCGTCCTGGTACGGCGACTGCCTGCCCGAACGCGACTTCCCCACCCTGATCGACCTCTACCTGCAGGGTCGGTTGCCGCTGGAGAAGTTCGTCTCGGAGCGCATCGGTCTCGGTGATATCGAGGAGGCTTTCCACAAAATGCATGACGGCAAGGTGCTGCGCTCGGTGGTGATGCTGTGATGGCTGGCATCGAGCGCGTTGTCACCCACGGCACCTTCGAACTCGATGGTGGCAGTTGGGAAGTCGACAACAACATCTGGGTCGTGGGCGACGATTCCGACGTCGTGGTCTTCGACGCCGCGCACACGGCGGCGCCCATCGTGGCGGCCGTCGGCGGGCGGAATGTGGTGGCGGTGGTGTGCACCCACGGTCACAACGACCATGTGACCGTGGCGCCCGAACTCGGCGATGCGCTCGACGCGCCGGTGCTGCTCCATCCCGGCGATGACGTGCTATGGCGGATGACTCACCCGGACAAGAACTTTCGCGCGGTATCCGACGGGGACACGCTGACTGTCGCCGGCACCGAACTGCAAGCGCTGCACACTCCCGGACACTCTCCCGGGTCGGTCTGCTGGTACGCCCCCGACCTGGGCGCCGTGTTCAGCGGCGACACCCTGTTTTCCGGTGGACCCGGGGCGACCGGTCGCTCGTTCTCCGACTTCCCGACGATCCTGCAGTCGATCTCGGGCCGGCTCGGCAAACTCCCCGGCGACACCGTCGTCTACACCGGGCATGGCGATACCACCAGCATCGGCGACGAGATCGTCCACTACGACGAATGGGTGGCCCGAGGCCACTAGCGACCGTCGAGAATTCGGCGCTTCTCGTCCTCAAACTCCTTCTCGGTCAGCGCTCCGGAATCCCGCAGTGCTGCCAGGGTTTTGAGTTGCTCCAGCTTGACGCCTTCGTCATTGGGTGCGTACGTCGAGAGCGATCCGTCCGACGTGGCGACGGGCGCCCCCAGATCGGTCGATAGCTGCGCGGGCGTCGGAGTCATCACCGGCGACGCCGACGATTCACCCATGGGCTGCCACGCCGGCAACGTCGCCGCTCGAGTGCGAGCCAGCCAGATCGGCGCCGCGATCGTACCGATCAGGCCAACACCAAAGAGGCCGGCGAATATCCACGCCATCGAACCGGACGAACTGCTGTTGCCACCGTGACCGAACGCCAGTTGCGGGCTGATGAATCCGTTGACTTGTCCCTCGGTGGTGATTTTGTAGTCGCCCTCGGCGGGCACCTGCATCAGCCACACTCGCCGATGAGTGTCATTGTTGACTGTCGTTGTCCCGCCGTAGTTTTCAGTGAGTTTTGGCTCGGCAACGCCTTGTGGCGGATCGACGCCCACCCCGAGTTGCGGCACGGGCAGCCCGCCTCCGGATACGCTGCCGATGGTGAGTGTGTGGAAGCTGACGGTTGCCTCGCCGGCGGGCAGATGAACGGTACCCGAGCCCGGGATGGGCACCTCGCCATAGGCGTTGAATTTGTCCAGGACGAATGCGTTGAGCGTGAGGGTGAGAACGAAGCCGATGATCGATCCGATCATCAGCACGAGGGCAAGTGCCAGCGAAATTTTTGCGAGCCGCCTGCTAGTCATTCACGCAGTGTGACATTGTGGGCGAAGCGGTGCCAACGAAACCACGCAAAGCCAACGACACCGCAAAGGAGCAAACTGGGACGAAACGCGTAGGCGATTAAGGAGTGATGCTCATGGTCCCCAATCTCGTCGCCACAGTGCCCGATCTGTCCGGACGATTGGCCGTCGTCACCGGATCCAACAGCGGACTGGGATTCGGATTGGCCCGTCGGCTCTCCGCGGCCGGCGCCGACGTTGTGATGGCGATCCGCAACCGCGCCAAGGGCGAGGCCGCAATCGACGAGATCCGCGCGACGGTTCCAAATGCGAAGCTGACCATCAAACCCCTCGACCTGTCGTCACTGGCCGCGGTCGCCGCCCTCGGCGAGCAACTCAACGCCGACGGCCGTCCCATTGACATCCTGATCAACAACGCCGGCGTGATGACCCCGCCGACCCGCGACACCACCACCGACGGATTCGAATTGCAGTTCGGCAGCAATCATCTCGGGCATTTCGCACTCACGGCACACCTGCTGCCGCTATTGCGTGCCGCCGACCAAGCGCGGGTCGTTTCGCTGAGCAGTCTGGCTGCGCGCCAAGGCCGCATTCATTTCGACGATCCGCAATTCGAAAAGTCGTACACCCCGATGGGGGCCTACGGGCAGTCGAAACTGGCGGTGCTGATGTTCGCCCGCGAGTTGGACCGCCGCAGCAAAGAGGCCGGCTGGGGCATCCTCTCCAATGCCGCGCATCCCGGCTTGACCAAGACCAACCTGCAGATCAGCGGCCCGTCGCACGGTCGGTCAAAACCCTCGACCATGGAACGGCTCTACAAGCTGTCGTGGCGGCTGACGCCGTTCCTGTGGCAGGAAATCGACGAAGGGATCCTTCCCGCGCTCTACGCGGCGACTTCCCCGCAAGCCGAAGGCGGTGCCTTCTATGGCCCCCACGGCATCTACGAGGCTAACGGCGGCGGGGTGACAGCGGCCAAGGTGCCCGCGCGTGCCCGTGACGAGGCCGATAACCGGCAATTGTGGGAGATCTCCGAGAAAGTAACCGGGGTCAGTTACCCGAAACCGAACTGACACCCGCGCGCCGCAGTTTCGACAAATCCCCAGCGGGTAGTCGTCGGAGATAGCGCCGTCGGCAGGGCGGAAGTCTCGGCAGGACGGGAAGGTTCAAATGAGCGAAAACGATAAAGTCCAAACCACTAGCGAAAACACCGGTGACGAGGAAACGACCTCCGCCGAAACGCCCGAACTCAGCGAGGACGGTAAGGAAAAAGTCCGCCAGATGCAGCAGGCCTATGACGAGGATCGGCCGACCGTTGTGTTGCCCGGCACCGATGGGACCATCTCCGGCGTTGCGATCAACGAGTGGCTTGACGACGACGGAAACCCGAAATTCGGTCAGGACAAGCAGCAAGACGACCACGAAAACGACCGGTCGTCGGCTTAACGGAAACTCGGTTCCGGTTCCGGGAAGGCCCGCGGCCCTCGGGGAAACCTCGGAAACCCCGGCCGCTCCCGATCCTGTGTCGACGTGGGCGCTTCGGTGGTCGTCGCCGGCGCTGAGGTCGTCGTGGTCGGTGCTTCCGTCGTGGTAGTTGTCGTCGTCGGCGCCTCGCTGGTCGTCGACGACGGTGTCCCGGTGTCCGACTCGGTCGATGACGGCGGATTGGTCGCAGGCGCCTGAGTGTTGGTGGCGCTCGACGGCGCAGGTGCGGTGCTGACGCTGGGCGCCGGTGTGGTCGGCGCGCTGCCGGAGGTGTGACGCACGGCGATCATGACCGCGGCGGCGACGGCCAGCAGCAGAAGTGTGGTGCCGACCATGACCACCGCCGGACGGCGATACCACGCGTCGGCAACCGCGCCGGTCGCGACCGAGCTGGAGTCGCGATCCAAGCTTGCCGGCGGCCGTGGGGCGGTCAGCCCGGCGCCGCTGCTTGGTTCCGGATACTCACCGGGGCGGATCGGCATAATGCCGGAGTCGTCGTCTGCCTCCGACCAGGCCAACGCCGGTGCGGGCCTGGGTTCCACCGGAATGTCCGACATCGTCGTGGCATCGGCGACCGCTCCGGCTGCGGTGGGCGCCAACGCTGTTGGGCTGTCGGCCGGGCCGCGTGCGGCCCGTAATGCCGCGCCGATAGCGGCCGTCAGCTGCGGTCGCGGCGCGGTAATGATCGGCGCGCCTAGCTGTTCCGAAAGGGTCATTGTGACCGTTGGGATGTTGGCGCCGCCGCCCACCGAGGCGATCGCCACCAGATCTTCTACGCGAATTCCGTTGCGCTGCAACGTTTCGTGGACGACCGTCATGAACCCGTCCAGCGGCTCGCGGATCGCGTCCTCGAGTTCGTCCCGGCCGACCCGGACGTCGCCACGGTATCCGGGCACGTCGGCGGTCAGTGTCGTCTCGATGGTCGACGAGAGCTCTTCCTTGGCGTGTCGGCAAACGCCCCGCAGCCGAGCCAGCGAACCGATCGCCGAGGTCGCCGACGTGTCGAACGATCCGGTCGACGAGAGTTCGGTGACGATGTGGGTCAGCAGCGCCTGGTCGATCCGGTCACCGGAGAATTCAGCGTGCCGCACCGCAGGAGCGACCGCCTGGTAGCCGTCGGCGTCGAGCAGGGAGAGGGTGGTGCCGGTGCCGCCGAAATCGCACACGGCGATGATCCCGCGGCTCGGCACCCCCGGGTTGGCCTGCAGCGCGATCAGCGCTGCCACGGAGTCCGGGACCAGCGTCAGTCGACCACCCGACCATTCGGATACCCGGCCCAACGCGACCCGCACCGCATTGACCGCCTTCGGTCCCCAATGCGCGGGATGGGTAACCGCAACCGAATCCGGCAGTGCTCGTCCATCTGTCACGGTGTAGGAGAGTGCCCGCAGCGCATCGGCGACAAGTGTCTCGCTGCGGTGCGGCGTACCGTCGGCCACCACAATGTCGTCCGGGTCGCCCACCCGGTCGACGAAATCGGTGATGACCAGCCCCGGCTCGTTGAGCATCGGGTTCTCCGACGGCACACCGACTTCGGGTGGGCGCTGCCGATACAAGGTCAACACCGGCTTGCGGGTCATCGCCCGCTCGGCGGTCACCGCCGCCAAGTTGGTGGCCCCGATCGAGAGGCCTAACGCCGACCGTCCTACGTCAGCCATATCGTCCAATCCGCGCGCATCGGCCACCAATTTATAGGTGCCGTCACCGGATCGTGCCGGCCCCCGCGATCAGGGGCAGATCGAGCGGGGTGACCCAGCCCGGCGGGAGGTCGTTGACGGCCGGCACCGCGTTGAGTGCGCGCATCCCGGTGGCCAGACAACCGGCAGCGGCTGCATCGCGTCCGGAGCCGTCGGTGAACCGGAATGCGGTCTCTTGGGAGATGCTGGGCGTGCCCTCGATGTCGACCCGGTAGACGTCGTCTTTGACGCCAGCCGGCCAGTCCGGTGCCGCGTCAAGGCCGATGCGGTTGACGTGCTCCAGCTGGATGCGGGTCTGGCCTTTGTAGACTCCGTTGATGGTGAATCGGACGGCGGCCACATGTCCGGGCGGAATGACGCCCTTCGCCGTCTTGCGCTCGTTGGGCGTCACCCACTTGTCCCATGTGGTGGTGATCTCGTCGAGCATGATGCCGGCCGCGTGCGCGATCATCGGCACAGTGGCGCCCCAGGCGAAGATCAGCACATCGCGGTTTTCCAGCATCGGACGGAATTCGGGCTCGCGTCCGATGCCCATCTCAATTTCGTAGTCGCCCTCGTAGTTGGTGTAGTCCAGCAGCTCGGATGCCCGCACCCTGCGGATCTCCGAGCACACCCCCATCAGCGTCATCGGGAACAGGTCGTTGGCGAAGCCCGGGTCGATGCCGGTGGTGAAGCACGACGACTCGCCCAACTCGCAGGCCTCGGTGATCGGCTGGATCCAGTTCGGCGGATTTAGCTGCATGGTCGGCCAAACCCATGGCGTCATCGCCGTCGAGCACACATCGATCCCGGCCCGCAGGAACCGCGCGATCAGCGAGATGTTCTCGTCGGCGTGCGCCGCGGTCGGGCCGTAATGGACCAGCGCATCGGGCTTGAGCGCGATCAGCACGTCGACATCGTCGGTGGCGGTGATGCCGACCGGTTCGGCCAGCCCGCAGATTTCGCCGACGTCGCGACCGACTTTCTCCGGATTGCTGACCCCGACGCCGACCAACTCGAACAGCGGATGTTTGACGATTTCGGCGATCACCATCTTGCCGACGAAACCGGTACCCCAAATCACAACCCGTTTAGCCACGCGCCACCTTCCGATCGACAACCCCCGGTTCACCCTAGGCGGCTGCGGTCGGCCTTCGGCCGAAACCGGAATGTCATCCTCTCGATCATCCGGTCGCGCAAAGTCAGTGTGTGCAGCAGAATCGCGGAGATGTGCGCGGCGATAGCGGCCATCAGCGCATACGCGACGACCGAATGAGCTTGCCGCAGCACCCAAAACAACTGCGCGTCGAACGGTGCGATGCGCGGGAGCCGAAGTGAACCGAACACCACGACCGCTTCCCCGCCAGCCGAAACCATCGCCCAACCGATCACAGGCTGGGCCAGCAGCAGCGCGTACAGCAATCGCTCGGATAGCACCACGATCTTGCCTTCCAGCCTCCCCACCGTCGGCGGCCACGGCGGAGGGTGATGGGTAAACCGGTTGACCACACGCACCAACACCACAGCGAGGATGGTGATGCCCAGCGTCCAGTGGATCAAGATCAGCGTGGCGTAGTCGCCCACCGAGTTCACCATCGCGAATCCGATGAACAGTGCGCAGAACACCAGGATGGCCGTTAACCAGTGCAGCACCCTGCTCAACGCCGTGAATCGGCCCGGTTCGGGCGCCGCGGTCACAGCACGACCTTGTCGACTTGTACCGCCGGTGGGCTCCCGGTCTCGCCGGTGCGGCGTCGGTACGACGCGGCGTAGACGGCCGATCGAGCGCTGAGCAGCGGGTCGTCGGACGGCTCGATGCCGGGCGGCAACACCAGCGGATCGAAGTTGATGTCTCGCGCATTGCCCGCCGCCTCGGTTTTGACCGAGTCGAGCGTGAGCAACCCGGCGTCGACGCTGCGCCGATCGGCGGGCCAGGGCAGCGTCGCGTCGTGCGTCGGATCGGCCGCCGCGCCGACGGTCAGCACCAGACGCCAGCGCAACGGACCGGTCCGCAACTGGCGTACGAGCGCATCGAAGAGGGCATCGGGCCCCGACGAGGGCGGCAGCGCCTTCTGCAGCGGTGTCAGCGACCACCGCACCGGTGTCCGTGCGCCGGATTGGTTGACGAAGTAGAAGGCGTTCAACCCGCTGTAGACGCTGTCGGCGAAGCCGGGTGTCGGCGGATGCTGCTTAACGATTTTCATTGCCCGGGCCGTCTCCGGATGTGCAGCCAGGAACCGTGCCATTGCCGCCGGATCGGGCTTGCCGGTGCCGGGAACCACGGCCGAGGCGATCAGCCGGTCGTAGAAGCCTTGTGGTGAATTGTCCAGGAACACCGGGAGGTTCAGCGTTGCCATCCGCCATTGCTGTCCGCCCGGGAACCCGAACGCCAGGCCCAGCCCGCGGGCGGTCGACGACGCGTCCGCGGCGTGCGGGTTGCCACCGGCCAACGAAAAGCGCCCGATCACCGGTGTGCGACCGGGTGCGAACACCGCCGCGTTGGACAACGTCTGGCCGTTGCCGTTGCTGTCGAAGTAACCGGTCACGGCGACACCCTTGGCGTGGTTCTTGCGGAAACCCGGTTGTCGGCCGAACACCTTGGCGAAACCGTCCAGGAAAACCCGCGGCGTCAATCGCGCGGGACCGATCCATTTGTTCGCGTACAGCAGCGCACCCAGGTCCACCGCCAGGAAGGCGCCGACGACCGCGGCACCCCGCAGCATGTCGCGCCGACTCGGACGCGCGGGCTGTTCAGTCATCACTAGCCTCTACGACGGTCGCCTCACAGTGGTTCAAGCATGGCCATTAAATGGTCGGCTCTGACGGAAAGACACGAAAACGTCCCCAAGTGTTTAGCCGAAGTGACACCATGTCGCGTGGGATGACCATGCCCGCACGCCCGGTCAAGGCCCGCACAGGATCGTCGATGCTGCTTGCGGTGCTGACGGCTTTCGCGACCACGGTCGGGATATGCGGCGTGGCAAACGCGACGGGCCCGCAGTCTCAAGTGACCTATCAGTTGAGTGGCAGTGCGCCGGTGGCGGACTACATCTCGTATCAGACGGACAGCGGCCAAGCGGGCCAAACGCAGCAAGCACACGTGCCGTTGCCGTGGACGACGCAGTTCACCGTCGCCGCTAACGGTGTGTTTGTGCTCAGCGCGCAGAGCCCCGGCTCGATCACATGCACGATCCTGGTGGACGGCCAGGTGGTCAGCCAGGCGACCGCGAACGGAGCGCCGGCCCGCACCGTCTGCACACACTGACGCTTCGAGGGGCGCGGGCACATCACCGACCGGCGTCAACCGGCCTACGTGGTTTGGGCGGCGGGTAGACGACGCGCCCGATGCTCGCCGACAGCCAGCCGATCGCCCACCCGCCGAAGAACACCGCAAACGTGTGCCGGGTGGCATCACCGGAGTGGGTGAACACCGTCGCCAAGATGACGGCCCAGACGACGCCACAGGCGATGCTGTAACCGACGTATGTACGAGAATATTTGCGCAACAGACGAATTCGCTGCATCAGGCCAGATTGAAGCAGTGCCGTCCGGGCGCGCCGCGGAGGCTTGCCGTTGCCGTAGGTGTCGTCGAGCATCGCGATCAACTCCTCGCCGTATCGCCGCCGCCAGACCGCCGGGTACCACCGCAGCACACGCTTGGCGTCGCGGGGATTCATTGCGCCCACCCCGGGTCGGGGACGTACAACGCGATCCCGAGCCGACGGGCACCCTCGGCCGCAATCGCCCCCAAACCGCGCACCGCCGTGGTCAATTCAGCCCGTCCAGCGGCGGTCAGCCGATACGGGCGCCTCCGCTCGTCGTGGCCCGCGGGTTCGATCAGCCCGTGTTCCTCCAGCGTGGTGATCGCGCCGTAGAGCGTTCCCGGCCCCAGCGTCACGCCCGCGAACGTCTCGATATCGCGTGCCAGCGCGTAACCGTGCTTAGCGCCGGACGCCAGGCTGGTCAGGATCAGCACACCCGGGTCATTTCGTCTGCCCAGCTTCCGAGCGGGTCGCGAACCACGTGCCATACTCGGCAACTTTAGTACGTATGACGTAATACGCCAAGCGTAATATGACGTGGAGTGTCAATCACCAGATTCCCGTCCCACGGCGGGTTCCCGGACTTTCCAATAGTGTCCATCACTTGATAGTGACTACCGTTAATGACGATCGTAGGGTGAGGTCATCGTGTCTGCATCAGAAATCGTCGCCTGTCTGGGCTCGAGTACCACCGCCGCCAAGGGGACCTATAACTGGATCGACGAACTGGCCAAGCGACCGCAAAACAGCCGGTTCCGATTCGTCAACTTCGGCGTTGGCGGTGATCTGTCGTTCAACGTGACCAGGCGGCTCGATCCAGTACTGCAGGCAGCACCGGACCGGGTCATCGTGCTGATCGGGGGCAACGACATCCTGGCGAGCGTCTTTCCGAATTTCCGTCGGGTCACCCGCGCCTGGAAACGCGCACCGCAAGAACCCTCGCCGGCACACTTCAGGGACAACCTCGAACTCATCACCCGCCGACTGCAGCAGGCCGCCCGCGCCACGATCGCGTTGAGCTCTGTAGCGCCCGTCGGTGAAGCACTTCAATCCAACGATGCCGTTCAGTCACGGCTCAACGATCTGGTCGCCACCTACAACGGCATCGTCGCCGACGTCTCACATCGCAACGGCGCCTACTACATTCCGTTCTACGAGTGCTTCCGTGATCAGCTTGCCCGTTCGTCGGCCGCCAAGCCGTTTACCCGGTTCTCCTTCGCCGCGTTCTACCGCGACTATCTATTCGGCGAAATGATTCTGCGACGGAGTTTCGATCAGATCTCGCAGACAAACGGCTGGGAATTTCACATCGACGGCATTCACCTCAACACCAAAGGTGGCCGCATCCTGACCGAAGTCGTTCAGCAGTTCCTCGACTCGCCTTCAAGATCGGCAGCGGGCGGTTTAGGCTCGCGCGTGTAGCCCGCTCAACGACGAGGACGGTCGACATGGGCATTGTGACCCGAACGAATGGCACGGCGCCGCCCGAGGTTCCGCTGGCCGATGTTCACCTGGGCACGTGGGACTTCTGGGCACTCAATGACGATCTGCGCGATGGGGCGTTCGCCACGCTCCGGCGCGAGGCCCCGATCTCGTTCTGGCCTGAGCCCGTCCAAGAAGGCTTCCAAGCAGGCCACGGGCATTGGGCACTGACCGCGCTCGACGACGTGTTCTACGCCAGCCGCCACCCCGAGATCTTCAGCTCCAGCCCGAACATCACGATCAACGACCAGACGCCGGAGGTATCCGAGTACTTCGGCTCGATGATCGTGCTCGACGACCCGCGGCATCAGCGGCTGCGGTCGATCGTCAGCCGGGCTTTCACCCCGAAGGTGGTGGCCCGCATCGAGCAATCGGTGCGCGAGCGGGCGCACCGATTGGTCGCCTCGATGATCGCCGCTCATCCCGACGGCAACGGTGAGGCGGTCAGCGAGCTCGCCGGACCGCTACCGCTGCAGGTCATCTGCGACATGATGGGCATTCCCGAGGAGGATCATCAGCAGATATTCCACTGGACCAACGTGATCCTCGGTTTCGGCGATCCCGATCTGACTTCCGAATTCGATGAGTTCGTTCGGGTTTCGATGGAAATCGGCGCCTACGCCAGCGCGTTGGCGGAGGATCGTCGGGTCAACCATCACGACGATCTGACGACCAGCCTGGTGGAAGCCGAGGTCGACGGCGAGCGGTTGACCTCGGCCGAGGTTGCGTCGTTCTTCATCCTGCTGGCAGTCGCGGGCAACGAGACGACGCGCAACGCGATCAGCCACGGCCTGCTCGCACTGACGCGTTACCCCGAGCAACAGCAGACGTGGTGGGCCGACTTCGACGGCGTATCGCACACGGCGGTCGAGGAGATCGTGCGGTGGGCGTCACCGGTGATCTATATGCGACGCACCCTTACCCGCGACTTCGAGCTGAGCGGGACCAAGATGGCCGCCGGCGACAAGGCGACGTTGTGGTATTGCTCGGCCAATCGCGACGAGTCGAAGTTCGCGGACCCGTGGAGGTTCGACGTAACCCGCAACCCGAATCCGCATGTCGGCTTCGGTGGCGGCGGCGCCCATTTCTGCCTGGGCGCCAACCTGGCTCGTCGCGAAATCCGGGTCATGTTCGAGGAACTGCACCGCGAGATACCCGATATCGTCGCGACCGAGGAGCCCGCACGGCTGCACTCGGCGTTCATCCACGGCATCAAGACACTGCCGATCGCTTGGACGCCGCCGGGCTGATTCCAGCCCGTCGCGCAACGTCAGAACCATATAGTCGGCGCAAGCCCCCGGGCGGCGAGGAACGGAGGAAACCCGTGACGATCCCGAAAACCCTGGCAGTCGGCGTGGCGCTCACCGCGGCCGCGCTGGCGCTCGCACCGAGCGCCGCAGCCGGGATGCTGATCGGCAACTATGAAGTCGAGACCACGCGGGATCCGGGTCACTCGTGGCTCTGGAATGTCAGGAAATGCCATGTTGAGGCTCCGGACTGTGTCCACGTGAATGCCCAACCGAGGCCCAACGGGCAAGCGGAGCCGTGGAACGCAGATGCACATCTCGCCAATGGGCGGTACACGATGGTCGTCGACGTGCCCGATGGCGTGCGCTGCACCGTGTACTTCCTGCCGTCGCACGACACCTATTCCTGGGACCTGGTGTCGCTCGTCGGTTCGGTGGATTCCACTTTCGACGCCGGCTGCGGCAACACACCGGGCGGCACCGTCAGCTACCCCTTTAATCTGGTGCGCTACTAGAGCAACACGGGGTTGCTGACGTGTGTGCACATTTTGTCGGCAGATTCCTCACCGCTATCGTTTTGACCTCGGCAGTTCTCGGTGTCTTCGTTCCGTCCGCGTCCGCTGCGGGCTGCCCCGACATCGAGGCAGTACTCGCTCGGGGTACCGGTGACACGCCAGGCGCCGGCTGGATCGGACACGCATTCATCGATTCGCTGCGGCCAAAGGTCGGACTCAAGTCGCTCGGGGTATATGCCGTCGATTACCCTGCCAGCGAGGACCTTTCGCGCGCAGTCGACGGTATTCGAGACGCGGCCAATCACGTTGAGTCCATGGCGGCCAACTGCCCTAATACCAAGATGGTGCTCGGCGGGTATTCCCAGGGCGCGGCTGTGATGGGTTTCGTCACGTCGACGATGGAATGGTCGACCAGGCAGTGAATTTCGCGGTGAGCCATCTCTAAACGAGCGGCGCGACCCGGTGCCGGTTACGAGACGAAAGCGGGATTCGGCTTGGCGGCCTCGGTAGCCGCGCTGGTTCTGCTGGCAGCCTGCGGCACAACCGATCTCAAGCCGGGTACGACGTCGACGAGCCCAACTTCGAGGGCGGCAGCTACGACATCGGTAAGCACATCGACCGCTATGGCCGCCCTGCCGACAACGCGAAATCCTCGCAGCGAGAAATGGATTGACTTGCAGGTTGGTGATTGTCTGGCCGAGCTTCCATCAACCGACCCGAGCGTGATCACCGTCAGCGTTGTCGACTGTGCCGCCGCGCATGCGGCAGAGGTTTATCTCCGCGGGCCGCTGGCGGTCAACGACGCCGTCGCCGACGTCGCCAACCAGCAGTGCGCTACCGGGTTGTCGCGGTACACCGGGCAATCCGTCGGCGGCAGCCCGTTCGCGGTGACCTACCTCATCGACTCCAATCAGGATCGAACCGCTGACAATCCCGCGCCGAGTACCGTCATCTGTCTGCTGCATGCCGAGAACGGTCACCCGCTGACGGAGTCGGCTCGGCGCTGAACTAAACGGTCAGGGCCGAGTCGGCGAAGAACTGCCCCCATTCGTTACGCGCCGCGGACTCGGCGTCGATAGACATTTGTGCTGATCTTTCGCCACCATTCGCGAGATGCACCAGCGCGCCGGCCATCGCGAACACCGGCATCCGGTGACGCTGTGCCGCGTTGATCAACTCGTGAAAAGCCGTCTCCGAAGGACACCGGCGAAGGCCAATGAGAATGCCCTTCGCGGTGTCGAGGATCCGACCACCGTGCAAGTCCGCCGTCATGCTGCATACCTCCTGTTGAGCATGCGAATATCCGATCGCCTCCCGCCGATGTGGATATTTCGCGAGCGTGTCCATGATTTGCGTAACCATGCGGCCGCGCCAGGTCACCGTCCCGATCGGTATGCAGCCGTGATCGGCTTGGTACCCAATCCGCCCGGTTGACGCGCGGTTTCGTCGCAGTGACGATTGAGGCAATGAGCCACCACTGCACCACCGAGCCAGCTCTGAATATCGAGCCGTCGATCAACGAGCGTCAGGCGCTCAAAGCGCCGGCAGCGTGACTGCAGAACGAGTTCCCCGGCGCCCTCGACACCGAGGCCGTCGAGCGGTCGGTGTACTGCTCGTACCAAACGTTGGCCGCCCACGCGACCGTTCACGATTTCCTGCCACTGTTGGCGGAGCGCTTCGCGCGGCAACGACTGCAAGCCGTGGCGAAAATCAGTGGCCAATCAAACGACTACCAGCTTGTCGTGTTGTTCCTGTGCAACCACAACGCTGGCCGATCCCAAATGGCGATGGGGTTTTTCAACCATCTCGCCGGTGGCGGGGCGGTGGTGTGGTCCGGCGGTTCCGAGCCGAAGGGCGAGATCAACCCCGCTGCCGTCACCGCGATGGCCGAGCGTGGGATCGACATCTCCGGCCGAATACCCCAAACCGTGGACCGGCGAGATCATCCAGGCCGCCGACGTGATCATCGGCATGGATTGCGGCGACGTCTGCCCAATTTTGCCCGGCCGCCGGTACGAAGAATGGACCCTTGACGACCCGGCCGGCAAAGGCTTGGCCGCCGTGCGGCCGATCCGCGACGAGATCGAACGCCGAGTGCGCCTGCTACTCAATGACCTGCGCATTCCCTACCGGCCCTGACCCACACCTGGTCTCGGTTGTGACTCGGCCGCGCTCGTACAGGATGATGTGCTGGTGTTCGGGCTTGTCGTAATCGTCGCGCTCTTTGCCACAGTGATCGTGGGCACGGTGATCGGCCGCCGTTACCGCGTGGGCCCGCCGGTTCTGCTGATCGTTCTCGGCGCTTTGTTGGGTTTGATCCCGCAGTTCGGCGGCGTGCGGCTCGATGGGGAGATCGTGCTGCTGCTGTTCTTGCCGGCGATCCTCTACTGGGAGAGCCTGAACACCAGCTTTCGCGAGATCCGCAAGAACCTCCGGGTGATCGCGTTTCTCAGCGTCGGCCTGGTGATTGTCACTGCGGTAGCGGTGACCTGGACGGCGCGGGCGCTCGGAATGGAGTCACATGCGGCGTCGGTCCTCGGCGCCGTGCTCTCCCCCACTGACGCCGCCGCGGTAGCCGGCCTGGCGAAACAGCTACCACGCCGGACGGTCACCGTGCTGAAGGCGGAAAGCATCATCAACGACGGGACCGCACTCGTCCTGTTCGCCGTGGCCGTCTCTGTCGCGGTTGGCGGCGCTCCGGTCAGCCCGGCGGCCTTGACCGCCCGTTTCGTTGGCTCCTATGCGGGCGGCATCTGTGCCGGGCTGCTGGTCGGCATCGCGGTGACCCAGGTGCGCCGCAGAATCGATGCGCCGCAAGAGGAGGGCGCCCTGAGCATGCTGACGCCCTTCGCCGCCTTTTTGCTCGCCCAAACAATCCATTGCAGCGGCGTCGTCGCGGTTCTGGTGTCGGCCCTCGTCATTTCTTACGCCTCGCCGCACGTGTTCCGAGCTCGTTCCCGTCTCCAGACATTTGCGTTTTGGGACCTCTCGACATTCCTGATCAACGGCTCGCTATGGGTGTTCGTCGGCACCCAAATGCCCCACGCGGTACGCGGTATAGCCGGCGTCGACGGCGGACTTCGCCACGCCGCATTCCTGGCCCTTGCCGTCACCGGCGTCATCATCGTGAGTCGGTTTGTCATTTCGGACCTTTTCACTTTTTTCCTTCGTGCCGTTGACAGGCGTGCGGTGCAGCGCACCCGTCGCATCGGCTGGCGCCAGCGGATGGTGTCCCGCTGGGCGGGCTTCCGCGGCGCGGTATCGCTGGCCGCGGCGCTGGCGGTCCCGCTGACCACGCACAGCGGCGCCCCATTTCCGGACCGCAACCTTATAATCTTCGTCGTCTGCGTCGTGATTCTGGTGACCGTGCTCGTGCAGGGCGGCACGCTGCCCGACGTCGTTCGCTGGGCCCGGCTACCCGAAGACACAAGCCGCGCTGACGAATTGCAACTGGCACGCTGTCGCGGCGTGCAGGCCGCCCTTGAAGCCTTGCCCGTCGTCGTCCGTGAAGTCGGCGGCAGCGACGAACTATTGAGGCGCCTGAAAAAGGAATACGAAGAACACGCGGCGCTCGTCGAAGCCGGCGGCGATGCTGCCGGACCGAACGAGGTGGCCGAGCGGAACGATCTGCTTCGGCGAGTGCGACTCGGCGTGCTCGAACGCAAACGCCGCGCCATCACCGAGCTGCGGGACCAAAATCGTATTGACGACGAAGTCTTGCGAGAGGTGCAGTCGGTGATGGATCTCGAGGAGGTGCGACTTCTCCAGCCTGCCGACTCCGAGTGACGCCGCAAAGGCCTTAGCGCATAGGCACTTTCACGGCGATCAGGTTGGCGATGTCGATGGCGGAGTTCTTCGGGTCGGGGCTGCAGGTGTTGACATCGACGATGACGTTGTTCTTGAGCGTTAGCGCGCGACCGCAGGCCCAACCGCCGGCCCGCGCATGCTGTTGCGTTGCAATCACGCTCAGTGCGCCGTTGGTATCCGATATCGGCCCCACGACCCACTCCGTTCCGGACTGGATGTGGGTATACCCGTGGCAGACCGGCCAACGCAGCGCCGACGAAATCAAGAACACGCGAGCTTGTTTGACGGTGGGAAATAGCACCACCGCCTGCTCGGCATAGTGCGTGAAGTTATCGCCATCGTTCAGTGCCCGGTCACGAACGGCGGTGTAGCCGCTGTTGGCGTAGACCTGGGCCTGCGCCGCGCCGTCGACGGCCAGGCATTCCGGGGGCCGCATAGTGGCGCTGTCGTCGGACATCGCGTCGTGCCTTCTGGTAACCGCCATGTCCTTCGCGCCCATTACGGGGCTGATCTGTTCGGGGCTGAGCAACAAGTCATCGAGCTCACGCTCAACAACGGGGCGCGGGATGAGCGATGTGGTGGTCATCGTCGATTTGACACCGGCTTGGTTGCTACCGCTGCCACATCCCGCGACGAGAATGCAAATGCCCGCAGCGGCGAATGTGGCCGCGAATTGGCGCAACTTTTCATCCCCATTCCCGCCGTACCCCCAACCCATCACCGCGGTGCGATTTCCCTACAGCGTTGCCGGTCGAACTCGCGTGCATTCAGCCTACCGCGCACGTCGCCGGGCAATACCAGGGAATTAAGCCAAATTTAGACTCCGCTCAGTGATTCCAAATAGGGCCGGAGATGGTTTGCGGGATTACACTTCGCCGACGGCATGCTCGTCGACTGCATTGCGGCGGTTGACGATCAACGGGTCGGTCTTCGTGAAGGGGAAGTCCGGCAGGTCGTCGATATGCGAGTTGAAGGTCGCCGCGAGCACTTCACGTGAGTAGGCGCTCACCGACGCGCGGTAACCGATGTCACCGGGCGTGGGCTGGTCGAAGAAGATGGTGAAGTGCCAGCCGGGCGATTCCACCACCTCGATGTGATGCGGGTAGGCACGCGGGATGAAGTAGACGTCACCCTGCTTGAGGTACCACGTGTCCACCGTGCCGTCCGGGTCCATCACCGTCATCCGTCCTGAACCCCTTTGCACGTATCCCATTTCGGCGGTGATCGGATGCCAGTGCGGCTCGCGCATCCCATCTTCACGGATCCGCAGCGAGTACATCGACAGGTCCTTCAATGCCGGCCAGAACTGCACCCGGGCCAGCCGGGCCGAGCCGACAGCAATGCTGATCGGCGGTGACTGCGCCTCGACTTCGAATTTGTGCGGGTCGCCGAAGTGGGCGGTACCCGGCACCACCGGCTCGCCGCGGCGCGCGGCCAGCGCGCGATCGGTGGTGCTGCGACGAATAGCCGCGAAGTCCGACGCGTCGAGGTCGTAGGTGTTGCCCAGCACGGCGTCGGTCATGGCACCGAAAGCAGCTCCCAGCCCGAAGTCCTCGGGGCTGCTCGTGGCGAAACGCAATGATGAACTCGGCGACGTCTTGCCCGATGTTCTCGATGTGATGCAGTGACCCGGAATCGATGTGGAACATATCGCCGGCGTTGATGATGAACGACGAAAACTTGCTGCCGGTGTCGAGCACCGAGACCAATGAGGTGCCCGAGACGCAGTAAGTCAGCTCGTTCGCGTTGGCATGCCAGTGCGGCGTCCGCATCGCACCGGGGTTGATCACCACCCGCTTGATCGACATGCCTTGCAGGATCGGAAAATTGTCGGCGGTGGCGCGTCGGATCGAACCCAGATCGGATTCCTCGACGATCTCGCCCTCGAGCAGCGAGATGGTGTGCTGGCTGGTGCGTTCGGTGACGATGGTCATGGCAGTTGCCCTTCCTCGGTGACCGCGGATGCCGGATGCCTACAACGTGGCGTCGCTGCGCGATCCACGTCCAAGATCGGATTGCGATGGTCTGATAGCCGCCGTTTATCACCCGAGCAAACCGCGCATTGGGTACCGTCGACGCGTGCCCTTTCGGCGAGAAAGCCCGATTCGCGGGCGGCGGCTGCGACTCGATGAGGCGTTGATCGAGCGCGCGGCCATGAGTCCGCCTGGCTACCGGTACCTACTCAATCTGGCGCCGCGTATCGACAAGGTGCTGATTCCTCGGACCCACGGGCGGCTCAGTTCGATCGGATTCAACAAGGTGGGGCTGGTCACGACCACTGGCGCGAAGTCCGGGTTGCCGCGCACCCAACCGCTGACATTGATCCACGATTCTGACGGCCTGCTTGCAATCGGCTCCAACTATGGTCGACCGCCACACCCCGCCTGGAGCGCCAACCTGCTAGCACACCCCGAGTGCACCGTCGAGTTCAACGGTCCGCCCGCGCAATACCGCGCAGAACTGCTCAGCGGCGACGCCCGCGCCTCGGCATGGGCCGTCGCCACCGACTTTTATGCCGGCTACGAGCGCTACCGCGCCAGCTGCGCACCACGCGAGATCAGGCTCTTCCGCCTTCGGCCGATCGCCGCCTGACGACCGCTCGAACGCCCTCAACGGCCCGGTCACGGTTACGACGATGTTTCGTGCGCTCCTCGGTTCTTGGAGTTCATGGCTTGTTCAACCAACCGTCGATGTCAGATCGTTGACCGCACACAAGCGGCAGTTCTGCTGGGCGGTATGCGTGTCGTTCAGGTCGCCAACTTCTACGGACCTCGCTCCGGCGGCCTTCGCACCGCCGTGGACCGGCTGGGCGCGGAATACTGCACCGCGGGCCACGAGGTGTTTCTGATCGTGCCCGGTCGGCATGCCGAGCACACCGAGCTGCCCACCGGCGTCGTGCGAATCACCGTGCCCGCCAGGTTGATTCCGTTCACCGGCGGCTACCGCGCGGTGTTGCCGGGGCCGGTGCGGGCACTGCTGGAAGCGTTGCAACCGGACACCCTGGAGGTCTCCGACCGGCTCACGCTGAGATCACTGGGCCGCTGGGGGCGCGAACACGGCGCCACCACGGTGATGATCTCCCACGAACGCCTTGATCGCCTTGCGGGCCAAGTACTTCCGCGTCGAACCGCGCGAAAGTTCGCCGACTTCGCCAATAGGCGCACCGCCGCCAACTACGACACCGTGGTCTGCACCACCGGGTTCGCGCGCGAAGAGTTCGACCGCATCGGGGCGACGAATACCGTCACCGTCCCACTGGGCGTGGACCTGGAGACCTTCCATCCATGCCGGCGCTCAGCGCTGGTACGTCAGCGCTGGGCCGCGCCGTCGCAGATCCTGCTGGTGCACTGCGGCCGGCTGTCGGTCGAAAAACGCGCCGACCGCAGCATCGACGCGGTCGCGGAGTTGTGTGCCGCGGGTGTCGAGGCCCGACTGGTCGTCGTCGGCGACGGCCCGTTGCGGGCCAGGTTGCAACGGCAGGCCGCTGGACTGCCGATCGACTTCACCGGCTTCATTTCCGACCGCTACACCGTCGCCGCGCTGCTGGCGTCGGCCGATGTCGCGCTGGCACCGGGGCCACACGAAACCTTCGGGCTGGCTGCGCTGGAATCGCTGGCATGCGGGACGCCGGCCGTGGTTTCCCGCACGTCGGCGCTCGGCGAAATCATCACCGCGGACAGCGGCGCCTTGGCCGACAACGACCCCGCGGCGATCGCTCAAGCGGTCAGCGCGGTCGTCAGCCGGCCCGAAGACGACCGGCGCGCCTGCGCGCGGCGCCGCGCCGAGATGTTCACGTGGCAGCGCGCGGCCGTCGGAATGCTCAGCACGCTCGGGGCCGCGCCCGTCACCGACGACTTCGCGACCGACGAAAACACCGCCTAGCGTTACGCTCTGCAGCGGCTAGCCGGGATTAGGCGTGCGCGCGTTGGCTGGTCCCACCTGACCGGTGAGCGGGTTGACTTGTACCGTCATCGGACCCCGTTGTCCCGCGGCGTTACCCTTTCCGCGCTGCTGCGCTTGAGCGAGCGCGTTGATCACCGGGTTGTCCTTCAGGAGCTGTTTGCGGTCTTCTTCGGACAGCTCGTAAAACGCCCACAGGCCCCACGCGGCCGGCCGAACATACAGCGTCACTTTCTGATGGCGCCGCTTGTTCTGCGACAACACCGCAGGAATGGGCACCACCCGATCCAGCGTCGCGGAGCTCACCAGCTCCTGCGCGATCTTGTCCACGTCCACCGCGTCCTGAAGCTCGTAGACCAAGGACTGGTGGGGTGAATGGGATGGGCCTTGGAGGGCCAAGAACCACGCCATCCGGCGTCTCCTTCGCTCGTCGTTATCAGCGCAACTGTAAAGGACGCGCTCGCCTTCAGCGGCAAGAACTCAGCTCGCGTTCAAACAGTTCCGCCGCTGCACAACTTCGGCGACTAACTGGGATCCGGAAACGCGACCGGGCTGGCAGGCGCCCCTCGTGCAACCACGACCGGCATCGACGTCGACGCATTGGTACTCAGGATCGTGTGTACCACTTCGATGAGATCTTCGACCGGCATCAACTTGCCCGGCATGCAGCCACGCGAAGACCACAGCGGGACGGCCTTCATGGCGAGGTCCATATCCCAACCGACATTCATTCCCGTCGCGGCGTCGCCCTCGCCGCCCCCGCACTCCCCCACGATCAGGCAGGTGAAGCCGATGTCGGGGTGTTCCGCTCGCCAGGCATCCACAAGTTGCTCAAGCGCGGCCTTGCTGACGCCATACGCGCCGAGGGCCGGCCAGGGCGGCCCGAAGGGACCTGCGTCGGAAGACAGATACACCGCCTTGCCCGCCGAGGCCGTCAAGTGTGGCACCGCCGCCGCCGTCACCAACGCCGCACCGATGACATTGGTGTCGAAGACGCGCCGCCACGTTTCCGCGTCGGTGTCGACCATCCGGACGAGCGGCCCTATCGCGGGTGTGTAGATCAGGTTGTCGATACCGCCGAGCGCATCGGCGGCATCCTTGATGGCCGATCGACACGATCCCTCGTCGGTGACATCGCATTCGATGGCGACCGTGCCCGAGCCCGCCTCCTTGGCGGCGGCCTCGATGCGCTCGCGACGCCGGGCGAGCAACGCGACCCGGCCGCCACGCTGCGCGAGGCCAACGCCAATGCAACGCCCAAGGCCACTCGAGGCGCCGACCACCACTGTCCTTGACATATTTGCCCTTTCTTGTAACGAGCCCGCTGCAGGCACAGCGTATCGGCCGCCCGAGGGTCGGTAACTCCCGGCCATTGCTGGACCTGGACTCCGGATGATGCCTAGCCGAAGTAGCTTCCTCCTCACTACCCTGAGCGGGATGAAGTATCTCGACGTCGACGGCATCGGACGAGTCAGCCGGATCGGCCTGGGCACTTGGCAGTTCGGGTCGCGCGAGTGGGGCTACGGGGACAGCTACGCGTCGGGACCCGCCCGAGACATCGTGCATCGCGCCCGCGCCTTGGGTGTCACGCTGTTCGACACCGCCGAGGTCTACGGACTGGGTAAAAGCGAACGGATCCTGGGTGAGGCGCTCGGCGACGAACGCACCGAGGTTGCGGTGGCCAGCAAGGTCTTCCCGGTCGCGCCTTTCCCTGCCGTCGTCAAACAGCGCGAACGCGCCAGTGCTCGACGGCTGCAACTGGACCGCATCCCGCTGTATCAGATCCATCAGCCCAACCCGGTAGTTCCCGACTCGGTGATCATGCCCGGTATGCGCGACCTGCTCGACAGCGGCGCGATCGGCGCGGCCGGAGTCTCGAACTACTCGCTGTCGCGTTGGCAGCAGGCCGACGCCGCGCTCGGACGACCGGTCATCAGTAACCAGGTGCATTTCTCACTCGCCCATCCTCGCGCGCTCGAAAACCTCGTTCCCTTCGCCGAGCGGGAGAACCGCGTCGTGATCGCGTACAGCCCACTGGCGCAAGGACTATTGGGCGGCAAGTACGGCGTCAACAACCGCCCCGGTGGAGTTCGCGCAATCAACAAACTTTTCGGCACCGAGAACCTGCGCCGGATCGAGCCGCTGCTGCAGACGTTGCGCGACGTCGCCGCACAGGTTGACGCCAAGCCGGCTCAGGTCGCGCTGGCCTGGCTGCTCAGCCTCCCGAATGTGGTCGCCATCCCCGGGGCATCCAGCGTTGAGCAGCTCGAATTCAACGTCGCCGCGGCCGATATCGAGCTCAGCGCGGACTCCCGCGACGCGCTGACCGCGGCGGCGCGCGACTTCCGGCCGGTGTCGACGCGGCAATTCCTCACCGACACGCTCCGGGAGAAGCTCGGCCGCCGCTGACCGGTTCAGAGGATGTCGAAGGCGGCGCTGGCGCGGCGACCGCTGATGGCGACCGATCAAACCTGTTCTGGGAATCGTCTAGCGCCCTATGCTGGTGAACTGGGACCTCGGGGGCCGGAAGCGGCGGAGGGTCTGATGACCGCAGCGACCGCGTGCCGCACGTGTGGCACCGAGCGCTGCGCGAGGGCGCGGGGTTTGTGGATCAAGTCGGCACGGCGCGACGGATTGAATCGGTGAACATCATCGAGGACTCCCATTTGGACCGATGAGGTCAGCGTTGTGGCGCGGACATAAGGAAGTGCTTAGCGATGACAAAGGCGACGGCAGCGACCCCCCGGATTACCGATGGCGTCGACATTGAGGCGGATTTCGCAGCCCTTCTGGCGGGGGTCGGTTTGGCCCCGGAGGATACCGGCGGACACATCACCTTTACCGGCGAGGACCCGGTCCTGCCGAGCAATCATCGGCTGGGCGCGATCATGGCGATGGGGATGATGGGTCCGGCGGCGGCGACGCAGATCTTCTACCGGATGCGCGGCGGTGATGCCCAGGATCTGTCAGTGGATCTTCGACGGGCGGTCGTGCACATCAATCCGTTGGCGATGTTTCGTCCCACTGCGGGTGGCTACCCGTATCAGCCATATTTCGTCGATCCCAGGGTGAACCCGTTGGGGTTCAATATCTTCCCGACCAAAGATGGGCGCTGGTATCTTCCGACGGCTGCCTATCCCGGCGCGGTGCCGCGCTGGATGGAGCTGCTGAAGGCCGACCTGAACAAGGACGCGATGGCCGACGCCATCGCAGGGTGGGACGCGTTGGAGTTGGAGAACGCGGCGGCCGAGCGCGGCATGATCGGCTCGATGTGTCGCACCCCTGAGGAGTGGTACGCGCACCCGCAGGGCGAGATTCTGGCGCGCACACCGTTGATCGAAATCGTCAAGATCGGCGACAGTGCGCCTGAACTCCCGCCGCTGGTCGATCCGTCTCGGCCGTTGTCGGGCATCAAGGTGGCGGCATTCACCCATGTCATAGCCGGGCCGACCTGTCCGCACACCCTCGCCGAGCAGGGCGCCGAAGTGTTGCACATGGCGCGACCCGAATTTGAATACGACGCGCTGCTGCAGGACACCCACCTGGGATTTCGGTCAACATGGATCGATCTTTCCCAGGCCGAATACAAGGCCACGGCGCTGCAGGTTCTGCAAGGCGCGGACGTGATGGTGGAGAACTTCCGGGGCAGAAAGCTCGTCCAGTTAGGGCTGTCGGCCGAGGAGGTGGCGTCTGCGCGTCCTGGAATCATCTATACCTCGCTGCGTGCCTTTGGCTGGGAAGGACCGTGGGCGGAACGGGGTGGATTCGACATGGACGCAAACTGCACGTCCGGCTATGCCGTGCTGGAGGGTTCGGCCAGCAATCCAAAGCTGCCACCGACGGTGATTCTCAACGACTTTCTGGCGGGCTACCTGATGGCGATGGGCACTGTGGCGGCTTTGATTTTGCGGGCCAAGCACGGCGGAAGCTACCACGTGCGGTGCTCGCTTACCCGGTTTTCGATGTGGTACTCCCAGCTCGGATTGTTCGACCCGGCCTATGTGCAGGACACCATCCAGAAACCAGATCACAAACCTATACTGCAAGGGGGCATTTCGTTTACTGGTGCCTACGGCACACAGTTCCACCTTGAACCGGGCATCCAGTTCTCCAAGACGCCCGGCTACTGGGAGGCGCCGGGCAATCCTGTCGTCGCGCCTCGCGGCGCGTCTGAGCCGCAATGGCTGGGATATTAAAGACCTGACGCATACCAACACACTCACTAGGCCCCGCGCCGCGCCATGGCGAGAAAGCTTGGCTTCGAGGGGCATATCGCGTGGGCCGAGGCGATACCATGACGGCGGGATGGCCATTGCGGGCCGCTGGGAGCCACCTATGGCCGAGGGCTGAGGACCGGACCCGCAACGCTGCGGCCCAGATGCTCACCGAGGCACTTACTGCGGACCAGGTGCGGATCCAGCGGCAGTGAGTGCCTGGTGACCTCGTGGTTCAGAGGATGTAGAGCATCTCCTGATAGGTGGGCAGCGGCCACAGATCGTCGGCCACGATGCCTTCGAGTGTGTCGGCGGCTGCCCGAACCGCCGACATCGCCGGCAACAACTCCGCCTGCGCATGCTTGGCCTCGTCGAGCGCCGACTCCGCCGAATGGCCGGACAGCGCGGCTTTCAGCTTGGCCAACCCCGCCTCCAGATCGACGATCGGAGCGGACACCGCTTTCAGTGCAGCGGTGCTCGGCTCGACGCCGGCGGCTTTCAACGCGGCAACGTTCTGGGCGAGCTCGGTCTGGTAACGGATCGCGGCCGGCAGGATGATGGTCGAGCCGATCTCCAATGCGAGCTTGGCCTCAACGGCGACGGTCAGCGCATACTGCTCCAGGCGCACCTCGTAGCGGCTGTGCAACTCGCGCTCGCTGAACACCCCGTATTTCTCGAAGAGTTCGACCGCTTCCGGCTTGACCAACTCCGGCACGGCGTCCAGCGTGGTCTTGAGGTTCGGCAAGCCGCGCTCGGCCGCCTCGATCTGCCACTTCTCCGAGTAGCCGTCACCGTTGTACACGACGTCGCCATGTTCGGTGATGATCTCGGTAAGCAGTGTCTGCACTGCCTTGTCGAAGTCCTCGCCGTCTTCGACAGACTTCTCCAGCTTGGTGGCCATGTAGTCCAGCGAGTCCGCCATGATCGTGTTGAGGACGATCAGCGGCACGGCAACCGTCTGCCCGGAGCCGGGCGCCCGGAACTCGAACCGGTTGCCAGTGAACGCGAACGGGCTCGTGCGGTTGCGGTCACCCGGATCGGTCGGCAGCGGCGGCAGGGTGTCGACCCCGATAATCATGGTGCCCTTACCTTTTGACGATGTCGCGGCACCCTTCGCGATCTGCTCGAACACGTCGGCGAGTTGTTCGCCGAGGAAGATCGAGATGATCGCGGGCGGTGCTTCGTTGGCACCGAGGCGGTGGTCGTTGGTGGCCGACGCGACCGAAACCCGCAGCAGCCCGGCGAACTTGTGCACGGCACGGATAACGGCCGCGCAGAACACCAGGAACTGCGCATTCTCGTGCGGGGTGTCACCTGGAACCAACAGCGAGCCCAGCTCGGAGTTGCCCATCGAGAAGTTGACGTGCTTTCCGGACCCGTTGACACCGGCGAACGGCTTCTCGTGGAACAGACATTCCATGCCGTGCTTTTTGGCGATCGTCTTGAAGACAGTCATCGTCAGCTGCTGGTGGTCAGAGGCGATGTTGGCCCGCTCGAACATCGGCGCAAGCTCGAACTGGCCGGGGGCCACCTCGTTGTGCCGGGTCTTGGCGGGAATACCGAGTTTGAACAGCTCGCGCTCGGTGTCCATCATGAAACCGAGCACACGCTCCGGGACCGCGCCGAAGTAGTGGTCGTCGAACTCCTGGCCCTTCGGCGGCTTGGTGCCAAACAAGGTCCGGCCGGCGTTGATCAGGTCCGGTCGGGACAGGAAGAAGTGCCGGTCGACCAGGAAGTACTCCTGCTCAGGGCCGCAGAATGACACGACGTGATTGAGGTCCTTGTGACCGAACAGCTTCAAGACGCGCTCGGCGTGCACGCCCATGGCCTGCTGGCTGCGCAGCAGCGGTGTCTTGAAGTCGAGTGCTTCACCGGTCATCGAGACGAACACCGTCGGGATACACAGCGTGTTGCCGTTCGGGTTTTCCAGGATGTAGGCCGGGCTGGTGACATCCCAGCCGGTGTAGCCGCGCGCCTCGAAGGTGCTGCGCAGGCCGCCGGACGGGAAACTGGAGGCGTCAGGCTCACCCTGGATAAGCGTCTTGCCGGCGAACTCGGCCAGCGTCTGCCCGTCGGAGACGGGTTCCAGGAAGCTGTCATGCTTTTCGGCGGTCAGCCCGGTCATTGGGTAGAAGACGTGGGCGTAGTGGGTGGCGCCTTTCTCCAGCGCCCAGTCCTTCATGGCCGCTGCGACGGAGTCGGCGACGGCGGGGTCGAGCTTCACGCCCTTGTCGATCGTCGCAACGATCGACTTGTACACGGCTTTGGGTAGCCGTGCCTGCATCTCTGACTTTGGTGAAGACGTTGGAACCGAAAACCTGGCCCGGCGTCTCGCCCGGATCGAAGCTGATAGCGGGAGGCACGTACGCCTCTACGTTGGTAATTGCCGCCAGGCGTACTGTGTTCCCGCTCAATGGAGTCCCTATCGCTGCGATGCGTTGCATCGATTTGTCGGTTGTTTGCCCGGCCGACATTAAGGACCGTCGATGGCGGAAATGTTACGCAGGCGTCAAACTATGATGCCGACGAGGTTTGCTGGGTCAACATCGTGTTTCGTCCGCGCTAAGGTCGCGATTCCTCGGGAGTCCACGCCGGCGGCTGGCCGGGATGGTTGGGGAACAGATAGTCGATGAAAGCCGCAGCCGTGGGCTGTGGTTCGTGGTTGGCCAAGCCTGGTCGCTCGTTGGCTTCGATGAAGGCATATTCCGTGCCGGTGACGTCCGGCACCAGCAGGTCGATACCGGTCACGCGGATCCCGATCGCGTCGGCGGCAGCCACCGCGACCTCGCAGAGTTCTTGGTTCACGTCAGGGGTGACATCGTGAATCGTGCCGCCCTGGTGCAGGTTGGCCGTGTGGCGAACACGCAGCCGAGTTCCCTGGGGTAAGACATCCTCCAGCAGCCAGCCGGCTTCGGCGACCGTCGCCGCGGTGACCTCGTCGAGTGGAATGCGCGACTCACCACCGGTGGCCGCCGAGCGGCGCCGGCTTTCGGCCGCGATCAAGTCCCGCACGGTGTGCTCACCGGTGCCGAGGATCTCCGGCGGCAGCCGGAGCGCGGCGGCCACCACACGACCGTCGATCACCACCAACCGCAGGTCGCTGCCCGCGACCCGCTGCTCAATCAGTACTTCCGGATGTTGCTCGCGCGCGCGTGCCACGGCGGCGGCGAGCTCGTCGGGACCGTGGTCTGCGACAACGCCCACGGTGATGCCCTTGCCCTGCTCACCGCGGGTCGGTTTGACGACGACCTCCCCGACTTCTTTGAGGAACGCGAAGTCGTCATCGTCCATGGTCGCCAAGCGGGCACGAGGCACATGGATGCCGGCCTCGGAGACCAGGCGCCGGGTCAAGCGTTTGTCGTCGCACCGGCACATCGCGATCGCGGAGGTGAACTCGGACAACGATTCACGGGTGATCACGGTGCGGCCACCGTGGCTCAGGCGCATCTCACCGGCCCCGGCATCGAGAACCTCGACCCAGATGCCTCGGCGCATCGCCTCGTCGGCGATGATCCGCGCGTAAGGATTGAGGTCGTCGACCGTCTCCGGCGGCGGGGCGAACAGCGGCTCGTTGATCGCGTTCTTGCGTTTGATCGCCAGCACCGGAACACGGCGGAAGCCCAGCTTTTCGTAGAGGGCGATGGCCGCGGCGTTGTCGTGCGCGACGGATAGGTCCATGTAGGCGCGACCCAGATCGTGGAAGTGTTGCGCCAATGCCCGGGTCAGGGCCACTCCAATACCGGGCAGTGCCGCCGCCGGGTCGACCGCCAGGGTCCACAGGCTGGACCCGTGCTCCGGGTCGTTGAAGAGCACCTCATGATCGACACCGGTCACCGTGCCGACCACGGCATCGTCGTCGTCGCGCACCGCAAGCAGATAGGTCACCGAGTCGGCGTGCAGGTGGTTGTCCCAGATCGTCTCGACCGGTGACGGGACCATTCCGCAGCGCACAAACACGCGGTTCATGGCGTCGGCGTCGGCCGGGTCGTTCAGCGTGCGAACTGTCACGCCGATCGGCGGCGGAGCCAGGCTTTCCTGGCTTTCGTCATCGGTGAAACGCAGGCGATAGGTGTGGCTGGGATCGATGAAAAGCTCGGTCGGGGCTCCGGCGACCACCACGTGAGACTCGCGCGCGTAAATACAGATATCGCGGCGCCCGGCCACTTCCCGTCGCAGCGCCTCGGTCAGCGTGGCGGCGTCGGCGAAGGTTTGGCCGAAAATTAATTTGCCCCAACCCAATTCGAGCTCGACATCTTTGGCCATCGCGTCCACCATGTGCGGCGGGGACGCGTCGTGCAGGCCAAGCGTGATGGCCTCGGGATGGTCCTCTGACGGATCGATGGCGGTCATGCGGCCGGTCTCGTCTGGCCGTGGCGCTGCGGCCACGGCCATTCCCACGTCATAGCCATGTTGTCTACCCAACTCAACAGTTCGTCTATCAGCTTCCCTGTCGTATTCGAGCCCCTCCAGTCTGGCACTGCCGGGATATCCGCGCACTACCGGCGACTGCCGGGCGTTGAGCAGGTGTCGAGGGCTAGCGCTTGAAACGACCCGCGAACCCACGCAGCGGCAGGTCGGCGCTGGTGATGAGTCCTGGCCGCGCCGTCACCACCGATTTAATCGCGCTGAGCGCGGGCATGCCGGTCACGGTCATGCCGATGGAGGCGAAGTTCTCCGGATTGGACAGGTCCACGCCGGGCTTGGGGAAGATCATGTGCTTGTTGTAGACGCACGGGTCGCCAGTGATTTGGGTGATGTAGCAGCCTTTGATGTTCCAGTTCGGATCGGTGTGCGGGGTCATCTGCCACTCCAGATGCGTCTCGACCCGCGGCACGCCGCCCACCATGCCCTGATATTTGATGTAGTTACCGCCGAGCGAACCCTTGGGCAGCGTGTACCAACCCAGGTCGACGTCCTTGGTGCAGGCGCCCAGCTCATAGCTGAATTTCACCTCATCCAGCTTGAGGTCGAAGCAGTCGGCCATCATCAGCACGCTGTCGGCGAAGACACGGGTGTACTTCTCAAGCTTTGCCGGGATTTCCGGATCATCCACCGGCAGGCCGTACCCGACCTCGATCCAGGTGTCCTTGGAATGGTGACACGACACGTCCACCGATTCGATCGTGGTGACGTTCTCGATTTCGGCGACATCGGCCGAACACACCACGCCCAGAATCTGATTCAGCCCGGGGTTCATTCCGGTGCCGTAGAACGTGGCGCCGCCCTTTTCGCACGCCTCGGCCAGCAGCTGGGTCACCGGCTTGCCCGACGGGTGCGGGTGATTCTTGTCGCGGTGCCACCCGGTGATCCAGTCCGCGGTGGTGACGATGTTGATTCCCGCCTCGAGCACTTTGACGTACAGGTCCTCGTCGGGGAACACGCCGTGGAAGGTGAGGACGTCCGGCTTGGCCGCGATGATCTCCTCGACGCTGCCGGTCGCCAACACTCCGTTGGGAGCCAACCCAACGAGCTCACCGGTGTCCTTGCCGATCTTGTCCGGCGAGTAGCAGTGCACGCCAACGAGTTCTAGATCGGGCCGCGCCGCGATCCGCTTGATCATTTCCGAGCCGACGTTTCCGGTGGCTACCTGAAACACGCGAATCGGTGTCGCGGGTGCGTTCATTCGACTGTGCCTTTCTGGGATGCGGCGGCGGTGTTACCACCAATGCTGTCGGCGGCGCTGCCACCAATGCCATCGGGATAAAATTGCTTGGCCCACTTGCGAATTGCGGTGAAGCCCTCGTATTCGGCGGTGGCCAGCGCGGGTGGATCCGAGTAGCGCTGGTGCCCCCAGATGTGGACGTCCTGCTCGAACTGTCGGATCACTTCCTGCCCGAACTCCTGCGCCTTGCGCTCGGCTCGGGCCGGGTCCTTGCCCGGCCCTCGGCCGATGTAGACCATGAACCGGACGTCGGAGGTGGACTCGTCGACCGGGGTGATCGCCGAGATGGTGCGGTTGTCGACCATGCCCCAACTCTTGGTCACGGCGATGCCCAGACCACCGTTGATGGCCTCTACCCGGCTGTCGATGTCCTCGATCTTCTGGTTGTCGTCACCTTCGAAGGTGATGGTGAAGTCGACAAAGGACACCGGTTCGTCGAAGTCGTGGCGGGTGAAGATCGGCACGATCGGGGTGTTGTGCACGTACTTGAAATGGGCAAAATCCACGCCGTTTTCGAGCACATACTGCGGATGCAGTTCCAGGCGTTCCCGATACAGCCGCTGCTGCGGGTAGTAGTCGTCGGCGCTGCTGTCGTCGTTGAATCCGGCGAACACGTCCGGCGCATCGAAGTACGGCGCCCGACCCTCCACGTCGTGCCAGATGTAGACCGAATCGTTGCGCTCGACCACCGGATAGGTGCGGATCCGCCGGCCACGATTGGGGCGGTCCTGGTAGGGGATGCAGACGTTGCGGCCCTGCTGGCTCCACTGCCAGCCGTGAAACGGACACTGCAACACCTCGCCGACGACCTTGCCGCCGAAACCGAGATGTGCGCCGAGATGTTCGCAATAGGCGTTCATCACGGTGAGCTGGCCGGACACGGCCCGCCACGCGACCATCTCCTGGTCGAAATACTTCATCGTGTGCACGTCGCCGATGCCGATCTCGTCGGACCAGGCAACTTGGAACCAGCCGGTCGGCTTCATCGACAGCGGCGGTTTGGCCATGTCACGGATGTTAGTGCGCCTGGCGATAAATTCATAGTGGGTACTATGAATTTATCTCGCAGCGGCTACCATCCAGAGCATGGCTCCCGCGGATGTGCAGCAGCGTCGCAGCAATAAGCGCGGGCTGGCGACCCGCCAGACGATGCTGGACGCCGCGGTGCGCTCGCTGGCCTCGGGCGATCCGGCCGCGGTGTCGGCGACGCGAATCGCCAAGGAGAGCGGCGCTACCTGGGGCGCGGTGCAGTATCAGTTCGGCGACGTGGACGGATTCTGGGCAGCCGTGCTGCACCGCACCGCAGAGCGCCGTGATGCGACGTTCTCGGCATGGGCCAGTGTCAAACCGGATGCCCCGCTGCGTGAGCGTGTTGGCGCGATCATCGACACCCTCTATCACGGCTTGGCGGCCGATGATTCCCGCGCGATCGAAAACCTGCGGGCCGCACTCCCCCGCGACCACGTCGAGCTGGAACGCCTCTATCCGCGCACCGCTGCCGAACTTTTCTCCTGGGGTAAGAGCTGGCAGGAAACCTGCCAGAATGCCTTCGCCGGTCTTGGTGTCGACTCGCAGCGGGTCCGCGAAGTGGCGGCGCTGATTCCCGGGGCGATGCGTGGGCTGGTCTCCGAGCGCCAGCTGGGCTCGTACGCCGATCTCGATGAAGCCCGGCGAGGGTTAACCAACGCGCTGGCAACCTATCTCGAGCAATCCCGTCCGTCTTGAGTTAGGTGTCAGCGGACCGCGAGCTGCAGACGGTCTCGGCGCCGGACCAGGATGCTGGGTAGCCAGTCCCCGACGTCGGCGGCCTCGACCCAGCTGGTGCGCTCGAGCAGCATGCCCAACACGATTCGGGCTTCCAGGCGGGCCAGTGCGGCCCCTACGCAAAAGTGCATGCCCTTGCCGAACGTCAGGTGATCTTTGGCGCTGGTGCGGTCGAGGCGGAATTCGTTTGGCGCGTCGAAGTGCTCCGGATCGCGGTTGGCCGCTCCCCACATCAGCAGCAGATGAGAATCGGCGGGCACCTCGACGCCGCCCAGGGTGGTGTCACGCCACACGTGCCGATAGTGACCGCGGAACGGCGACTCGAACCGCAACGCCTCTTCGATGAAAACGCCTAGCAATTCGGGACTCTCACGGAGTTGCTGTTGAATTTCAGGGCGTTCGGTGAGAATCCCCGCCGCACTGCCCAGAAGCGATGCCGTCGACTCGCCGGCGGCGCCAAAGAGTGTGAGCATGATCCCAAGCGCCGGGGTCTGCTCCAACTCGCCCGACGCGTAGCGCTCGGCCATATCGGCGATCAGACCGTGTTCGCCGCTGGCGCTTGCATTTTCGAAGTACTCCAAGACGTAGCCGGACAGTTCCATCGCTGCCATTCCGGCGGCTTGGAGTTGGTCGGGGGTGACGATCCCGTCCAGCAGCGTGGTGGCGGCGTAGCCGAGCCGGATGAGTTTGTCGACGTCGTCGTCGGGCAGGCCCAGCAGCTTGGCGACCACCATCATGGGCAGCCGGTTGGCCATCGCACTCATCCACTCGATCTGCCCGTCGCGCAAATTGTCCTCCCATAACCGATCGGCGGTCTGGACGGCGAACTCTTCGATGATGCGCACGCGCTTGGCCGACAGATGCGGCAGCAAGATTTTGCGGTGCATCGCGTGCGCTGGATCATCCGCGGTGGCCAACGCGTGAGCGAGGTCTCCCGCTGGAATCATGTCGAACGGGGTGACCGTGCCGTCGTCGTGAAAGACCATGGTCGCGGTGAGGTTCGACGAAAAATCCTCCACCCGCTCGACAGCCTCCAACACCGCACTCCAACCACACACGACGTAGAACACCGAGTCACCGATGCGGTGCACGGGCGCTTCGGCACGCATGCGGTCATACAGCGGATACGGGTCCTGTAACGCTGCGGCGCTGAAGAACTGGGTCGGATCATCCACGACCGTCATGGATTCAGGCTGGATGCCGCCGGGGTCGCCGTCAACGGGGCACGGCAAAGTTGAGGAGCGTGTCCCGCGAGAGCGGATTGCGGACGAAATTGCCGCCACCGTGCGACCTGGGCTTTACTGTGAGAAAAATCAGTCAAAAATTCTCAGCCTGAGAGAACAATTTCAGCGGGCCGCGACCGAGGGAGCTCAGTGAGATGCCACGCCACGACTGGCTGGTGGGACGGGATCGCCGCAGCGAAGCCGCGGAACGGATCTACGCAGCGGCTGCCGACCTGATTGCCCGCCGAGGATACGAGGCCTTCACCATCGAGGGCTTGGCCGCGCAGGTGCACTGCTCGCCCGCGACGATTTACCGACACGCCGGCGGCAAAGCCGCTATCCGCGACGCCGTCGTCGCTATCCAAGCGGAGCGCATCGTCGACACGGCGCGCCAAGCCATCAAAGACCTCCGGGGCCCCGACCGGGTGGTGACGGCCACCATCGTCGCCCTCCAGGGTCTGCAATCGGATCCGCTGGCCCACTTGATGCAGTCGATGCACCCGACTCCCATCAGCGAATGGATCACCAGCTCATCCGCCGTTACCGGATTCGCCGCCGAAATGCTCGGCCTAGAGGACGATGACCCACTCGCGGCGCAATGGCTCATCCGCGTCTTCCTGGCACTGTGGTGCTGGCCGGTCAAGGATGCCGCCGCCCAACGCGTCATGTTGGAACGCTTTCTCGGGCCGCCATACGGCGACGAGAACTGACCGGTCAACCAGCCCCGTTCGTTAAACAGAATCGGTGCCGTCGTTCACGCAACAGGAGGTGGTTGTTCACCTTCAAAATGATTGCCGCCGCACCTGATTCGGCGATAAGTTGTTGATCATGACTCAGACCAGCACCGTGAAAATGTTCATCGGCGGCGGCGGAGGCCGCATCGTCGGGGGCGGCGGCGGTCGCCTCGGTGGCGGCGGCGGTCGCCTCGGTGGCGGCGGCGGTCGCCTCGGTGGCGGCGGCGGTCGCCTCGGTGGCGGCGGCGGCCGGTAGAGCCGAAAACCGACTCGCCACTTACTATTACGTGCCTCGGTCCGGTAACGGACTGAGGTGCGCGGTACATGTCCGCGCGCAGATGCAGTTGAATATAACTCGCCTGAAGCCTGCGATGATCACGGCGTGAAGTTAAGCGACGCCGCACCGACGACCAGGGTGTTGGTAGTGGCGACCCTGGTCTCGATGATCGCCTTTCTCGACAGCTCCGTCGTCAACTTGGCCCTGCCGGCCATCAAACGCAACCTCAGCGGCGGGTTTGACCCAGCAATGGAAGTCGCCGCAATGTGCCGCGACCGCCACGACGCCCACCCGCATCTGGTCAGCCATTTTTCCCGCCACGGCGGACTCTCTGGCGCTGCCGATCCGGCCGCGTGAAACGGCTGGAAGACTACTGGCATGCAAGCGATTAGCAGCGTCGTGCGTCCGGCTTCCCCGCAGGATGCGGCCGCGTGTGTGGCGATTTACCGCCCCTACGTCGAGAACACCGCAGTCAGTTGGGAAATCGACGTCCCGACTGTCGACGAAATGGCCGCGCGTATCGCCGGACTGCGCGCCACCCACGAATGGCTCGTCCTGGAACGCGCGGCTCAGATCGTCGGCTTCGCCTACGGGCAGCCACTGAAGCGCCTGGCGACCTTCCAGTGGACGACCGAGACGGGCATCTATCTGCACCTCGACCATCACCGCAGCGGCGGCGGGCGCGAGCTCTACACGCCACTGCTGCGGCGACTCACCGAGCGTGGCTATCGGCAAGCCTTCGCCGCCATCACCCAGCCGAACGAGGCCAGCAACGGATTCCATCGCTCCTTCGGATTTCAGGACGCCGGCCTGTACCGGCGCGTCGAATGGAAACACGACCGCTGGCACGACGTCGCGTGGATGCAACTCGATCTGCTCGGCGACGCCGACCACGATCGACCGCCCGACGCAATCACCTGACGCCCACGGCGCCGGTCACACCTCACAGCAAGTGCCCAGGATTTGCTTGGTGCAATACCCGCTATGAGAGTCGTCAGTGGACGCCTGGCGGATTTCGTAGTCGACCGGCGCATGTTGGTCACGACGGCGCTCGCACTACCCGTGGGCGCGCTGTCGGCGGCCGCAGCGTGGTGCCTACTCAAGTTGATCGGGCTGGTCACCAACCTCGTCTTCTACCAGCGCTGGGCCTACGGTCTTGTGGCGCCCGGAGCGGGGCATCATCCATGGTGGTTGATTCTGTGCGCAAGCCGGCCCGCCGGAGCCCCCGGGCCCGTAGCCGTAAGGATCTCGTTAATGGCTTGGACTGGACTGTCAAGAGACCGCTAACGCTCGCGTCTGGGCCGCTAAGCCGGCGCACGCTCAATTGGTGTTAACCCTCCATTCGCTCGTTCTACCCCGGTCGGTGCCGGGGTGCCCGCTGCACGGACGATCTAGCGAGCCTGGAGGTGGTTGGTGAAGGCGTCGGAGATCGATGAGGAATTCCCGGTGGTCGACATCGACTCATCGGCCCTGGAAGCCGCCCGGATGGTTGCCAAACGCGGCCTGCCCGGGATCGTCGTACTGACTGCGGACAGACAGCTCTATGCGGTGCTGGCTGCCTCTCAAGTCGTGCGCTTCATCGTGCCCAGTTATGTGCAGGACGATCCCCTGCTGGCCCGCGTGCTCGCGGAGTCGATAGCCGACCAGGCCGCGGAGAAGCTGCGCGGCAAGACGATTCGCGAGCTGCTGCCGCAGCAGCAGCGCACGCTGCCCGCCACCGACGCAGACGACACGATCATCGAAGTAGCCACGATCATGGGGCGGCTGCGAAGTCCCCTGATAGCCGTGATGGAGCAAGGCAAGCTGCACGGCGTGATCACCGCGTCGAGACTCTTGGCAGTGGCACTGAAATGTGGATTGATCGATATCGAACAGTTTCGGGCTGCAAGCACTCCTGCCGCTAGGTGAAATGGGTGAGAGGGCGCGACAACGCGGTGCCATCGACAAAGATGTCGAGCTTCTCGTTGTAGAAAGCGATCATCCCGGCGATCGGCCCGACATCGCGCAGCGGATAGTCGTACGTCCACGCGAGATCCGGATACACCGTCTCGCCGACTCTGACGTTCCAGTACTGCGAGGTGATTCCTTTGTAGGGACAGATACTCTGGGTCTGGCTTGTTTCCAAGTGCGAGAACGCGACATCGGTGCGGTCGATGTAGTAGCGGGTCGGCAGCCCTGTCTCGAAAAGCAGGATCGGGCTGTCTGTCTCGGCCAGCACCACACCGTCGAGTTCGACCCTGATATGGCGGTGAGAACGGAGCGCGTCGACCCGGACATAGGGGTTGCGGGGATGGCCGATGATCGGTTCGTCCTCCTCGTACCAGTCGAGCGCATCCCACTCGAACCGGACGCTGCCTGCGACCGGACCCGAGTCGTATAGCCGGGCGGCCGACTTCTGCACGCGCTCAGCCGAATTCAACGAAAACAGCCGCGAAGAGCCGAGCTGCAGCTTCTGAACGTGGTCTTCGTCCTGCAGATGCTCCATACGGACATCAGCGGCAGGAATGTAATACTGCGGGTAGTAGGCAATTTCCCAGACGTAATGGGCGCGGGTCGTGTCGAACACGAGTGCGCCGTCGACATAGCCGCGCACCCGGCGGGGGGCCGGCTCCACAAGGCCTCGCTGGCCCATCATCTGGGGATAGTCCCGATCAGGAGTCTGTGACTCGGGAATCGTCGGTCCCGGTGAAGAGGATTTGGCGGACGCGGTCATGGGCAATCTCCTTATTCGGCTGCAGGCGTCGACGATCGAATCGATCCGTGCGGCCTAGCGCGTGGACTCGGACTGACGTTTCCCAACCTCCTACGTCACCGAGGAATTATCGTCACTTCGTGAGGCGTCGAACGGTGTTAAAGCTACCCCTGCTGGTGGCGGCAGGCCCTGCGCTCACCCGGGTACCCTGCGCCGTCGCGGAGCAAAGCCCGTGGTCGCCTGATCGGGCCAGCCGCTGGTATCAGGCGCAAGGTTGGCTCGTCGGCGCCAACTACATCACCTCGAACGCGATCAACCAGCTTGAGATGTTTCAGGCGGACACCTTCGACCCCCGGCGCATCGATACCGAGCTCGCCTGGGCCCAACTACACGGGCTCAACGCTGTGCGGGTCTTCCTCCATGATCAGCTCTGGGCTCAGGACCATCGAGGCTTCCAAAGCCGTCTCGCGCAGTTTGTCAGCATTGCCGCCCGCCACCGCATCAAACCACTCTTTGTCCTCTTCGACTCATGTTGGGATCCGTTCCCCAAACCGGGACGGCAACGTGCCCCGAAGCCAGGGATCCACAACTCGGGGTGGGTACAAAGCCCAGGTGCTGAACACCTCGATGACCTCGACTACCGTCGCACTCTGCTCGACTATGTCACGGGCGTGTTGAGCCAATTCCGCACGGATGATCGCGTTTTGGGTTGGGACCTGTGGAATGAGCCCGACAATCCCGCCCGCGAGTATCGCAAGGTCGAGAGGAAAGACAAGCTGGACCGCGTCGCCGACCTGCTCTCGCTGGCGTTCGGGTGGGCACGTTCGGTCGATCCGAGTCAACCGTTAACGAGTGGCGTGTGGGACGGCGTGTGGGGAGATCCCCTGGGGCGCAGCGAAATCGCTGACATCCAACTGGATAACTCCGACGTGGTCACCTTCCACTGCTATGACAAACCAGCGGCATTTGAGTCCCGGATCGCCGAACTGTCCCCATTGGGGCGGCCGATCCTCTGTACGGAGTACCTGGCTCGGACACTGGGCAGCACCATCGACGGCGTCTTGCCAATCGCGAAGCGCCACAACGTGGGTGCGATCAATTGGGGTTTGGTGGCCGGGAAGACCCAGACCTACTTTCCGTGGGACTCCTGGGATCATCCGTACCCGACGGCTCCGAAGCTCTGGTTTGCAGACCTGCTGCAACCCGATGGACGGCCATACCGGGACAGTCGAAATTCAAACGATTAGCAAGCTGAGCAGGCTCTGATGTCACCTTTGTGTCTCCTACGCCTGCTTATTGATGTCCCACTGGCGGCTCTCCGCGGCGTCGGACCGGTCTGACCGCAAGCGCTTCCGCTATGACCGGTGTCGTGACTGCGGGTTGAACCGTATCTCGATATCGTCCGACCGCGTCGCGGGTTCATCGATGTCGGCGGTGACGCGGACGCTCACCGTCTGGCCAGTGTCGGCATCGACGAACGACAGCGGACCCTGGCCATCTTGCAGATACTTGTCGCCCCATTGGATCAGCGACAGCAATACCGGCAGCAGATCCTCGCCCGCCTCGGTCAGCCGGTACTCATCATGGACCCGCTTCCCCGGCTCCTGATACGGCACCCTTGTCACGATCTGCGCCGCCTCCAATTGTTTGAGCGCACGCGATACCGCCGGCGCCGAGGTGCCGATCCGCTCGGTGAAGTCCTCGAACCGTGTTGTGCCATAGAAGCATTCACGAACAACCAGAAACACCGTCTTGGTGCTCAGCAAATCGAGCACCCTCGACACCGAACATGCATCGCCAACCGCCCACTTATGCCGGTCGCGCAGCAGCCTCTCAAACTCCATCGCCACATCCCGATTATAACTAACGCTTGCATTACTCAGGGTGTCATTGTATCTTACTAACGTAGTCGTTATCCAGCATGGAGGCAGAGATGGTTGAAGTAGCAGGCAAGGTGGTCGTGGTGACCGGCGGAAGGCGAGGATTGGGCGCGGCCCTGGTCGACGAGGTGCTGGCGCGGGGGGCGCGCAAGGTGTACTCCACGGCCCGGGCCGCCTACCCCGACGACCGCAAGGAAGTGATCACCCACGAGCTTGAGGTGCGCTCCACGGATTCGGTTGCCGCGCTGGCGGAGATCGCGACCGACGCCGAAATCGTGTTCAACAATGCGGGCGTACTGTTGCCGGAGTCGCTACTGACCGGCAGCTTCGAGCATGTCACCGAGACGTTCGACGTCAACGTGTTCGGACCGCTGCGGGTAACGCGGGCGTTCGCGCCGATCCTGGCCGCCAACGGCGGCGGCGCGGTCGTCAATGTGCATTCGGTGCTGTCCTGGCTGGGCGGCGCCGGCGCCTACGGCGCCTCCAAGGCGGCGATATGGTCGGTCACGAATTCCCTTCGTGCCGAACTGGAGCCGCAAAACACCCAGGTCGTAGGAGTGCACGCGGGGTTCATCGACACCGACATGGTCTCAGCCATGCCGATACCGAAGATGACCCCAGCCGACGTCGCCAAGCGCATCGTCGACGGGCTCGAAGACGGTGCCGTGGAGGTGCTCACCGACGACATCACCATCAACGCCAAGGCTGCGCTGTCCGGTCCGGTGGAGCGCCTGACCTTCGCGTTGGCCCACTGACCACAGCGACCGAGGAGCACTGAACTGTCATGCCACTGTGGACGATTCATCACACGCCAGGCATCTTCAGCCAGGAGGAGAAAGACCAACTCGCATCGCGGATCACCGATCACTACGAGCAGATCGGGTTGCCCCGGTTCTACGTGGTCACGATCTTCAACGAGACGCGACCCGAGGATTTCTATGTCGGAGGGGAACGGGTCCCGGTAGGGGTTCGCATCGTCATCGACCACATCGCCAGGCGCGGCACCGATAAGGAAAGCCGAGAACTGATTTCCCGCTGGATCAGGCGCATACTGCGTCCCCACATGGAAAAGCATGAGGGACTGCACTGGGAGTTCCACGCCGACGAGACCAGCGAGGACCTCTGGATGATCAATGGGCTGGTGCCTCCCCCGGGGGGCTCGGAGGTTGAAAAAGCCTGGGCGACTGCGAACGTCGCCGCTCCCTACTGAGACACGCCGGTTTCAGCCGCGAGCAACGCCAACAACGTCTCCCGCAGTTCCCCGAATCGCTGTTCTCCCAAAACGTCACGCCAGCGCTTCTCGACATCGAGCGCGTTGGAACGCATCACACGCAGTGCCTGGCGGCCCCGAGGCGTCAGCTCGATGATCCGGACACGGGCGTCGGAGGGGTGGGGCCCGCGAACCACGTAGTCGTGGCGTTCCAGTGCGGCCACCGCCTGGGCCACCGCCTGCCGACTGACCCTGAGCCGGTCGGCCAGCTCCGACGCATGCAACCCGCCGGCCGCCAGCGGCACTAGCGCAACCGCCTGCCCTGGTCGGATCCCGTCGAGCCCCGCGGCCGCGAAAGCCGCCCGCAAGCGGGGCGCTCCGGACGCAGCCACCAGGTTGACCAGTGCCGGCACCGTGGGCTCCCACTTGGCGTCTTGAACACCTCGCATGGGTTTAAAGTGTGCCACTTCCGTCACAATTGACAAGCTACTTGTCAAATATCGGTTGGACTGCCACGATGGGGACATGCGATCTCGACACTTTCGGGTACTTGTCGTGTGTCTCCTCGGCGCCCTGGTCGTGGTGCTCGGGGGCTGCCTCGGCGGCGGTCACGCGCTCGGAACGCCAGGCTCTCAATCGATCCCGGTCGGCCAATCCACCCAGACCATCGACGTCGGCGGGGTCAGCCGAACCTTCCATCTGTACCGGTCGCAAGGCCTGGGGGACGGCGCGCCACTGGTGGTGATGCTGCACGGCGGCTTCGGCACCGGCGCGCAGGCCGAACACTCCTACCACTGGGACAGCGAGGCTGACGGCGGGCATTTCCTGGTCGCCTACCCCGACGGCGTGATGCGCGCCTGGAACGCCGGGTCTTGCTGTGGCGAGCCGCAGCGCAGCAACACCGACGACGTCGGATTCATCACCGCCATGGTCGGCGCCATCGAGCAAGAGATGCCGATCGACCGGGCGCGCGTCTATGCGACCGGCATGTCGAACGGGGCCATGATGGCGCTTCGCTTGGGCTGTCAAACCGACACGTTCGCGGCGATCGCGCCCGTGGCGGGCACGCTGCTGACCGATTGTTCGGGTGCGCGGCCGACATCGGTGCTGCAGATACATGGCACCGCCGACGACAGAGTCCCTTACAACGGCGGGCCGGGCAAGGCGTTTTCACGCGACGGGACGGCGCGTGTCGACGGCCCTTCGGTGGAGGCGGTCAACGCGACGTGGCGTGGGATCGATGGCTGCGGACAACCCAACTCGACCACCGCCGGGGACGTGACGACCCAGACGGCCGGGTGCGCTGACGGGCGCACCGTGGAGTTGATCTCGGTGAAGGGCGCGGGACACCAGTGGCCCGGCGGTGACCCGAGCCCGCTCGCGCAATGGGTTGGCGACATCCCGGCCCCGTCGACGGCGCTCAACGCCACCGATACCATCTGGCAGTTCTTCGCCCCGAACCATCGATAGCGGGTCGGCTGGCGTCGGCGAGTGGCCCGCCATCACCTGCCGTCGCCGACCAGCACTCAATGCACTAACTTTCCTGAGGTGACGTTCTCAGCTGCTGGTGCAGTCGCGCGGTGGATCGCCCCCTTCCTAACTTTTGCGGTGGTTGTCGGCATGGGTTCTGTTGCCGACCCGGCGCAGGTCGGTCCCGCGCCGGCGGTGCGCTTGGCCGATGCGGCCAATCCGTTGGCCGGCATGCCCTTCTACGTCAATCCCACCTCGGCGGCTATGCGCGCGGCGCAGCATGCCGATCCCCCGAGTCCCGAGTTGACCGCCATCGCCAACACGCCGCAGGCGTATTGGATCGTCCCGGGCTCTTCCGCCGCGACGATCGCCAAGTACACCGGCGACGCGCAGGCCGCTGGCGCCATCCCGGTGCTGGCGCTGTATGGAATCCCCCACCGCGACTGTGGCAGCTTCGCGGCGGGTGGCTTGGCGACGGCCAACGACTACCGCGGGTGGATCGACGGCATCGCATCCCAAGTGGGCGCTTCGCGGGCGGCGATCATCGTCGAACCCGATGCACTCGCCATGGCCGACTGCCTGTCGGGTGATCAGCGCCAGGAACGCTACGACTTGATTCGCTACGCCGTCGACACGCTGACGCGCAATCCGGCCGCGGCCGTGTACCTCGACGGTGGGCACGTGCGCTGGCATAGCCCCGATGACATGGCCGCCAGGCTCAACAAGGTTGGTGTCGGCCACGCGCGGGGCTTCAGCCTCAACATTGCGAACTTCTTCACCGCAGAGGACGAAATCGGTTACGGCGAGGCGATTTCGGGGCTCACCAACGGTTCGCACTACGTGATCGACACGTCGCGCAACGGCGCCGGACCAGCGCCGGCCGCCAAGCTCGACTGGTGCAACCCCAGCGGCCGAGCACTGGGTACTCCGCCTACCGCGGCGACCGGGGGCGCGCACGCCGACGCCTACTTGTGGATCAAACGTCCCGGTGAGTCCGACGGAACTTGCGACAAAGGTGATCCGCCGGCAGGCACCTTCGTGAATCAGTTCGCCATCGACTTGGCCCACAACGGGAGCCACGTCGATCTGGCCCACAGCACGGGCCATTAGAAGGGCCCGCGGTCCGGGCCGGGCTCGAACCCGCGACCAACGGATTATGAGTCCCTACCTGGCGCGCGCACGACCAGGCGAAACCGTTAGCGAGATGGCTCAAATCGCCTGTAATACAGTGAAATTGACCATCGCCGGTGCGCCTTCAGTGCGGGCTCACTACGGCCAACGTTCGCCCCTGGACACCGCGTTGCCGCCGCGACAAGACGAGCTGACAGGTGTTAGCCAGTAAGGTTTGTAGCGTCTGCCGCGACACCCCACACCTTCTCGCCGACCTGCGGCAACCGCCAACGCGGCCTGATACCTCTGCTCGGCTCATCGGTGCACACGCACAGCGAGGTAGTACCCGTGCCGACGGGTGTGGTCGACGGTATAGCCGATCGCCTTCGTGACGCCGTCAGTATCGACATCCAACCAACGCTCGGTGCGCTGGCGCTCAAATTCACTCCAGGACGCCACGGTGAACCTTTCGAGGAACGTGTCGGGTTGTCCGACACTGTGATACAGCCGCCAACTGTGGCCACCCGTTCGCATCCTTGATCGCCTGACCGCGCTCATCGCCTCGACGAAGTTTTCGAGGTTCTCGGCCGGCACTCGATAGCGGACGGCCACAAGCACCGGTCCATCGTTAGGACATGGTTCAAACACCAGCCTCGGTGTCGGCCAGGCAGTGGAAACCTCGACGCTCAGCTTCCCAGTGGACCGCCGCAACGGCAGTGCGGGCACGCTCAGCGCAACGGCGCCCAGCACCACCGCCGACCAGAGCAGCGCGGTGTCAAGTCCCGCCCGGGTGGCAACGGCACCCCACATGTAGGAGCCAATTGCCTGAGATCCGGTGGAGACCAGCAGATACATCGACAACCCCCGGGCCATAACCCATCGCGGCAACGACAACTGCGCTGCCGCGTTCAACGTCGTCAACTGGATCAGCCAGGCCATCCCCGACAACACCAAAAAAGGCGTCGCCGCCGCAAACGGCAGCGAGATCACCGCCAGCGTCGCAATACCGTAGGCGCCGGCGGAGGCCGCCAGCAGCACGTTGTGTGACGCTTTAAAGCGTAAGCGTGCGGGAAACGCCACAGCCAGTACGGAGCCAAAACCGATGGCCCCTAGCGCCATACCATAGCCAGAGGCTCCCAGGTGCCATCTGTCGGCGGCGGCCACTGGCAACAGCGCCAACAGGGCAGAGGCGGGAAATAGGAAAAGGGCCGTGCGCGACAAGATCCTGCGGAAAATTGGAGCGTTACCAACGAATAGCAGTCCGCTAATGATGGCCTGGCCGAGGCGCTCTCGTTCGATTGGCGCGGGTTGCTTGGGTCGTTTCCACCCTAATAGGGCAACGATTATTCCCGCGAACGACACGGCGTTGATCGCGAAGACTGCGGCGGGTCCGACCAACGCCACGGCGATGCCACCAATTGCCGGTCCGATCGCTCGGGAGGCGTTTGCCGAGACGCTGGCCAAAGTCGCTTCGGCCGGTATCTGCTCGCGCGGGACTACCTCGGGCTGAATCGCCTGCCAGGCCGGTCCGGCTAGCGCAGAAGCGCAGCCGATGGCCACGGTAAACATCAATAGTGACGTCGGGCCAAGGCGACCGAGGTTTGTCAGAATTGCCAGGGCTAGCGTCACTAGCACTGCATACGACTGGATAAATATCAGGTACCGGCGCCGGTCGAATAGGTCGGCCAGCGCTCCGGCGAACAATCCCAAAAGCAGCGTCGGGCCGAGACTCGCCGTCTGCACCAGTGCGACGATGACGGCGCTGCTGTGCTCTTCCACTAAGAACCATTGGGCCGCCACACTTTGCATCCACGTCCCGAGGTTGGAGACGGTCTGCGCGATAAACAGGTTTCGGTATACGCGATTGCGCAACGGTGCCCATGGCGACGGTTGCACACCGTCGGCACTCTTCTGATCCTGAATCACCGTTGAACCGATTGTCGACAGCCCGTCTGCTCGGCCAGTTCGCAACAACGAAGCTGACCGGCGCCACCCATTGCCGCAAAGAACACCGTGTGCGTCAGGGGCAAAGGCGGGAGGGTTTTGATGTCTGACATTCGGGCAACGGCCTTTCGCGTTGTGCAGCGATTCGAAGTCTAAGACACCCGCTCAGCGGGCGCCCCACGGATTCTCACCCCGACAATGCCCTTGACCTATGCGCTTTTCGAGCCCACTGGCTGCCAGATGGCTAGATGGCTTCCGATTTCCCTCGCGGATTCTGCACGGCTGGGGCGGCGCGCCGCGTCGGGAGGGACGGGCGCCGGATGGAACTGCTCCTGCGGTGCGTCTGCCGGGTGAAGTTTGACCAAAGACTTTGCGACGTTCGCCGCGTCCGTCGCGATACCGGCTGAAACGATGCGGCCGGCCCGCGCGGACTGCGACGATGGAATCCGTGCGCGCGTTCGCCTGCCCCGTCTGCCGTGGCTTCGTCCCATTCGAGTCGCGGCGCTGCCCGAATTGCTTGGCAGAATTTGGATTGCATGTCCCTAGCCGCACTATGGTCGCGACCTCGTCGGGCGCCGCGGTTATCGACGGCCAGATCTGGATTGCCTGCACAAAGGCGGCCAGCCTCGGCTGCAACTGGTTGGTGCCTCAAGAACAGGAACTGGGCGGTCAGCGGGGACGATGTCTGGCGGATTCCTTGATCCGCCGCGAGCCCGACACCGACGACACCGTCGCAGTGGAAAAGCTGGTGTCCACCGGGATCGCCCTGCGGCGGTTGATTTGTCAGCTCATTGACATCGGCTTGCCGGTCGACCCGTTCTGGCGGAAAGACGGAGGGCTTGCGTTTGATCTGCTGTCCAGTTACAGCGGCGGTGAACGTGTGGTGATCGGGCACGCCGGCGGGGTAATCACGATCGATCTGGTCGAGTCGCTGGACGCCTACCGTGAGTCGCTTCGGGTCCACCTCGGTGAGCCCTACCGCACCATGCTGGGTCATTTCCGCCACGAGGTCGGCCACTATTATCAGAACATGCTGGTGGAAACCGATCCCGGGGCCACGCGCTACCTTGACGAGTGCCGCGAGATCTTCGGCGATGAGCGCGCCGATTATCAAGACGAGATCGCACGGCACTACAAATTCGGTGCGCCGGAGAACTGGGGTGAGTTTTACATTTCCGAGTACGCAACGATGCACCCCTGGGAGGATTTTGCCGAGTGCTTCGCCCACTATTTGCACATCACTGGCACCATCGACACCGCCCGGGAGTCCGGACTGATCTTGCACGCCGACAGAGTCCGCTTCGCCGTTCAAGGGGACGTCGTTCCGCTCCCGTCCTACGAGGACGCCCCGATCGAGCGGCTGCTGGAGGACTGGAAGTGGTTGTCGCTCTGCTTCAATCGGGTGAACACCGCCATGGGTAAGAATCCGCTTTACCCATTCGACATCCCGCAGCCGGTGGTCGGCAAGCTGGCGTTCGTACACAAAGTGATCCGCGAGACGGCTCGCACAGTGGCAACCTGTCACTGATAGCCGCAAGCGACGGACGCGGGCATGCCAGGCTGAGACAAGCTGCAGCAAGGAGAGTCGGATGTGTCGGTGGGTTGCATACCTGGGCGGCCCGATCGCGCCCAGGGAGCTGCTATATGACCCGGAGCGCTCACTTATCGAGCAGAGTCGTAGGCACGCGCCGAACATGGAGATTCCCAACGGGGACGGCACAGGGCTGGGCTGGTATGAGCACCGTGCCGAACCGGCGCTATTTCGCAGCATCACCCCGGCGTGGGGCGACGAGAATCTTTTGGAACTGGCCGCCGAGGTCCGCACCCGACTGTTTCTTGCCCATGTTCGCGCGGGGACTGGGACACCCGTGCAGCAGACCAACTGTCACCCGTTTCGCTACCGCAACTGGCTGTTTGTGCACAACGGATACGTCGGCGGATATCAGCGGTTGCGCCGCGATCTGCTGTTCGCTGTGCGCCCCGACCTGTTCGGCAACATAGCGGGGTCTACCGATTCGGAGCTGCTGTTTCACCTCGCACTCACCTTCGGTCTCACGGATGATCCGATCGCGGCGATCGCCCGGATGGCAGGTTTCGTCGAAACGGCCGCCGCGGCGGCCGGCGTGCGTGAACCCGCGCTGCAGATGACGATCGGCGTCAGCGACGGCGTGCGCCTGTACGCGGCCCGTTATGCCAGCGGAGCGGAAGTGAACACGCTGTTCGTGAGCGAAGATCCGGAGTCAGTGCGCATGCTCTACCCCGACAACGAGCGGCTGATGCACTTCGGTGATGATGCCCGGGTGGTGGTTTCTGAGCCGTTGACCCAGCTGCCCGGGGTGTGGCGGGAAGTGCCCGCCGGGACCGCACTGATTATCGGCGAGGACATCGAAGAGCGACCGTTCCAGCCGACTTGAGTGACCGAACAGGAGAAATGTGGCATGGGATTGCGGACACTTGGTGTGGTCCCGTTCATCTTGGCGCTGGCAATGCTGTTCGCGCCGCCTGCGTGGGCCGACACCTACACAGAGCAGGTGGTGGGCAAGTTTCAGGCACAAACGCATGTGGTGGCTGACCCTGCCGCGAAACCACCGTTGCAGAACCCTGAGGCAATCAACCAGCAGATCCTGACCAACTCGTGGACGTGGAGTTCCAGGCCGCCGGTCTGGGTGGCGGCGGTCGCGCCGGACCAAACCGGTGTGACGACACCGGACGCCATCCATGACATCATCTTGGGCCGCCATCCGGCGTTCAGCGGGGTCATCCTGGTAATCGACTCCAAGGGCTACCACGTGCGCGCCTATGACGTGCCGAAGGCGATCGCCGACAACGTGGACCCCATCCTGGGTCAGGCGGCTAGGGATCACCACAATGACCCATACGGTGCGACCAGCGAATTCGTCAGCAAGCTGGCCGGGGTGAACGTGGCTGCCGGCGCACCGGCGACGACCTCTCCCACTGCCGATGCGAAGCACACCAGCTGGACGTGGCTGTGGGTAACGCTGATCGTCGTCTTCGCTCTGATAGTTGGTCTGATCTGGTTGCCCGCACGGAATCGTAAGCGCCGCAAGGACGCAGAGGCGCAAGAGCAGATCAAACAGGACTTGATCGCCGCCGAGTCCGATGTCAGCGATCTCGATAACGCGGTGGTCACCACGAGCGGCCCAGACGTCAGCGCTGAGACGCTGAAGGCCAACTCCAGCCTGAGCGCCGCCCGCAAGGCGTATCAGGCTGGTGATTACAGCGCAGCGCGGGCACACCTCGGGGTCGTGCGAGCCACCGTGGCCAAGGCGAACCGGAGGCTGAACATCGTTACCGTGACCTCGGTTCCCGAGGAGGACCGCAAACAGGCCACTGTGCAGACCAAGGACCCTGACACAGGTAAGACGGTGACGATCAACAACAACAACTACAGCACCACGCAACAGCCGGGCTATCAGCACTACTACGGGGGCGGCTACTACAACGGGATGTTCTTCTACCCCGGCTTCTACCCCTACCCATTTTGGGGTCCTGGTTGGGGTTGGCCCCTCACTGATGTCCTGCTGATGGATGCGCTGCTGGACGATCATTGGGGTGGCGACTACGAACGCGGCTTTGAGGCGGGCCAAGATTCAGCAACGGCGAATGCTGGCTACGACAGCGGCCAGAGCACCAGCTACGACAGCCAGCAGGGAGACGTCGGCTTCGATGGAAGCTACCAGGACTCATCCTCCGGCGGCGGCGACGTAAGCTTCGCCGGCAACGACTCCGGCGGCGGTTATGACGCTGGTGGCAATTTCGATTTCGGCGGGTTCGGTGGGTCCGATTCCGGTGGTGGCTTCGACTTTGGTGGGTCCGATTTTGGCGGGGGTGGGTTCGACTCGGGCGGCGGCGACTCCGGGTTCTAATGTTGTCTGTTGTCGCCTCATGCGAAGCTACAGTTCGTCTGACGAAGATCAGGCAAGTCAGGCCCCGCGGTCACAAGCCTTCCTGAGCTGGAGTTTTCACTTCGTGGGGCGGGCGGGGCTCGAACCCGCGACCAACGGATTATGAGTCCTTAGGCGGTGCTTTGTGACCAGGGAAAACGGTTAGCCGAAACACCCCAAAACGCCTGTGCAGGATGGTTTTTGGTCGTTGCCGGTACGGTTGTGGTACGGGCAAAGTGCGGCCGTGGTAGCCCCCTGGTCGCGTATACGGCGCGTACACGGCAGTGTTAGCTAGGCGCGCCCGCAGCGGACGACGGTGGCATGCTCGACACGATGGCGATGAATGATCCAATGGCGTCGGTACTCCAATACGTCGATGCCTTCAATCGCGGCGACCCGAAGGCGATGGCCGCGGCGTGCGCCGACCCAATGCAGATTCTTGACGGAATGTCGCCGCATGTGTGGCAAGGGCCAACGGCTAGCGAGGACTGGTGGCGGGACGTGCTTACTGAGGGTGAGCATGTCGGGGCTTCGGGCTACCACATCGCTCTCGGCGAACCACGGCATGTCGACGTCAGCGGCGACTACGGGTATGTCGTCGTTCCCGCGACCATGACGTTCAACCTTCAGGGGAAGCAAGTAACCCAAACCGGCGCGCTCTGGACGGTTGCCCTCCGCATGGTCGACGCAGAATGGCGCCTGACCGCGTGGGCTTGGGCGAAAGGCGCTTGAGACCAGAGGGGCGTAATACGGCCCGCGCGCGACACGCCGAGGGCTGTCGGCCAACGGTGGAAGAATCCACGGCGTGGAGGACGACGAGCAAGAGACCGCTCACTCCTGGACCAACCCATGGATTGCCGAGTACAAGCGGCGCCAAGCGATGTTGATGGAGATGCGGTCGTTCGAGGTCATCGCGATGATGCGCGACCTGAACCTCACCTCTTACGCCTTCAGCAAAAACGCCGAAGAGCTCCAAACCCATGTTTTCTCCCCGAGATTGGCCAAAGCCAGCCGTTCAACCCCGATGTCGGCGACCCGTTCGGCATCGAGCTAGCACGGCTTCTAGCGAACCTCCTCGCCTCGGTGCGGTCCCTTATCTCCGGTCAGCGCGCGGTTCTACGCGACATCTGGCCGAAAGTGGGCACGAGTTTGTCCGACTTCGAGCAAGGCGCGAGAAGCGTTTGGCGGTGTTCGAAGCAAACGAGGCCAAGCTACTCGTAGAGCTTCGCAACTACTCCCAGCACAAGTTCCTCCCCTACCTGAACCCTGCCTGGCAGTTCTCGCAGACGATGCCGATGGCGGACTTTCAATTCCGGTTGAATGTTAAGCCGCTGCTGAAGTGGGACAGCTTGACAGCAGACGTCCGTAAATACCTTGAGGAACATGGGGATTCGATTGACCTGATTCCGATCATCGGACGCTACACCGCTGCGGTCCGTGAGTTCTACCGATGGTTTTGGCTCAAGATCGATGAGAAGGTGAAGCCAGAGCGCGTCGAATATGACGCGCACGTGGCCGAGTTGATGGTCTACGGCGAAGAAGTGTTCCTTACGCCTGATTGGATCCGACAACCTGGTGGAGAACCGCCGCCTGGGTGGAACGGCGCGCGCTGGCGTCGCCGGTCGCTCGCCGAGATTCGGCAGAGGCGATGGATCCTCGGGCACAAGTCGTTTCGCGGCATCACCGTAGACGGCCAAGGCGCGGCTGAGGTCGGCGACCACCTATGGACGCCGATACTGCTGCGTGTCCCCTGACGGAATGTCTACGCCTCGCCCTCCTTTCACCCGAACAGCGGCACGACATTCGTAGCCGCCTCAGCTGCGCGTTCAGGCGCCGCTGGTTCGGGCAGCGTGTTGAGCGCCCCGCCGTCCTCTTCAGGTATGTAGTCGCCGTACACGTCCAGGGTCAACGTATAGGTGCTATGCCCTAACCACTGGCTTACCTGGCATAAGCGCCTGGCGGGCGGGTATTGATTACGGTGGTAATTCAACGCCAAAGTGGGACTTCATACCCTCTTCGATACAACCAGCATTCATGACCATAGAACATGTGGTCGGAGCCATACCGCCCCCTGAGTACAATGGGTTGAAAGTACAGGGCGCATATGGGGACTGCTGGTTTGTAGAAACCAATTACATGCCACCCGGTTATGTAATTTTGGTCGCTACAGGTGGCCCTGAGAGCGACTTTAATCCGGTCGGCTTCCGCCAGCACGTGAACCCCGCATACCAAGGCCTGCGGCATATACCTGGCCCTGGTCCATACCCGCTGCAGGACAGCTTTTATGCACGAGGTTTCGGTGTCGGCGTGCGGCACCGCGGCTCAGCGGTTGCGTTGCAAATAACCACCAATACCACCTACACGCCACCGCCAGCTTCAGCAATAGCAACCTAGCAAGATTGGGGGAAATACAATGCCAGCACCAGGAAACTGTCGCAATTCGCGCGACCCTGACAAAGATTACCGCTTTACAACCGACTTCTCGTGGGGGCCGGGGCTTGTATGGCCCGGCAAAGAGTGCGCTCCGCCAAGCCGGGGTGGTATGTATCGCGGCACCAGCCAACCTGTTGAGAAAACCTATAGCCCTGACCTCAGCGTGCGGGTTATTCCTGTTGGTCGCAGTCATGGTCGTAGACCAGATGGCTCGCCAAATGGGTACCCCGGTGACCGCATTGGCTAGCGCAGGTAAGCGCGGTAATGGCTCCACGGGAAATGAGGGTCGTGTCCGGTATCCGGTGTAAATAGGAAGCACGGGCGTAGGTTCCGCTTCACGACCTGCAAGTCTGCGAAGAAGGAGTCACGCCCGTGCCTGTTCGAGTATCTGCCACCGACCGCATCCGCACCAGAATCGATGAATTGTTCGCCGAGGGCCGAGAGCTGCCGGAGATCCTCGAAGAATTCGCCCGCCTTGGCGCCCAACTCCTGATGCAAGCAGCGTTGGAGGCCGAGGTCACCGAGTTCCTTGGTCGCGAACGCTACAAGCGCACTGCCGCCTGCCCCGACGCCGCAGCCGGTTCACGTAACGGGTATCGGCCGGTGACGGTCAAAACCACCACCGGGCCGGTCACGTTGGAGCGGCCGAAACTGCGCGGCACCACTGCAGTGTTCGCGTCGCGGTTGTTCGGCCAACACGTGACGAAAACCAACGCCTTGGAGACGCTGGTGATCGCGGCGTTTGTGCGCGGGCTGTCGGTGCGCGACGTGCAAGCCACCCTCGCTGACGCGCTCGGCGATCAGGCCGCGATCTCCAAATCCACGGTCTCGGAAGTCTGCAAGGCAATCCGCGCCGAGTACCAGGAGTGGGCGCATCGTCGCCTCGACGAGGTCACCCTGGACTACTTGTTCCTGGACGCCAGTTTCTTTCGGATGCATCCCGGGTCGCCGGCCGAGCCGATTCTGGCCGCCTGGGGTATCACGACCGGGGGCAAACCGGCTTTCGTCGGATTGGCGCCCGGGACCGGCGAGTCCACCGACGCGTGGACCGACTTTTTGACCGACCTGCGCGAACGCGGCCTTACTTGCCCGCTGCTGATCGTCTCCGACGGCGCCAAAGGCCTGATTGCCGCCATTGAACAAATCTACCCAAAGGCGTTGCGCCAGAGATGTCTTATTCATCGATTGAGGAACGTGTTGGCCAAGATTCCCACCGGGATGCAAACAGAGATCCGCGACGGCTACTGGGCCATCTTTGACACCGCCGACTTCAACATCGAACCAGGACCCCAGCTGGTCGAGATCGTCGAGCAGCGGATCGAGGCATTCGCCGCCAAATACGCCGACCTGTATCCGGCGGCCATGCGAATCCTGCTCACCGATAAGGCGGGGTTGACGGCGTATCTGCGGTTTCCGGTGGAACACCATGGGCGCGTTCGACACTCAAATTTCATCGAACGATCTTTCGGGGAGACCAAGCGACGGACGAAGGTCATCGGCCGATTCCCCGGCGAGACCAGCGCCATCAGCCTGGTGTGGGCAGTGCTCGACCGCGCCTCGGCCGGCTGGCGGGGTGTCACCATGACACCGGCCGGAACCCGACTGCTGCAAGACCTACGCCGATCACTCCTCGACCCACCCCGCGAACTGCGACCGCCTCAACACCGAGCATCCGCCGGCCAGGCAACTTCTGTCCCCGCCACCGCGTAGCGAGCATACGCGCGCCACGACGCCCCGTCGTCTCAGTAAGGGGATCGCGCGTTGATACTTGCCACATGACAGCGGTCGAGGTGTTCGAGCGGCATCGCGCGCGCCTGTTCGGGCTGGCGTACCGGATGCTCGGGTCCGCCGCGGACGCCGAGGACATCGTGCAGGACACGTTCCTGCGGTGGCACAACACCGTGCCGGGCTCGATCGAGGTGCCCTCGGCGTGGCTCGCCAAGGTCACTACGAACCTCTGTCTGAATCAGCTCAGCTCGGCGCGCACCCGCCGCGAGCGGTACGTCGGCCCATGGTTGCCCGAGCCGGTCTCAACGACGGACGGCGCGCTGGGACCGATGGACACCGCCGAGCAGCGCGACACGGTGTCGCTGACGTTCCTCGTGCTGGCCGAGCGGCTCACCCCGAGCGAACGGGCTGTGTTCGTGCTGCGCGAGGCGTTCGACTACAGCCATCGCGACGTGGCCGAGTTGTTGGAGCTGTCAGAGGCGAACTGCCGGCAGCTTCACCGCCGCGCGCGGCGCCGCCTTGCCGGCGTGCAACTCCCGCCAGCCGGTGACCTCGCCGAGCACCGTGGACTGGTCGAGCGGTTCCTCGCCGCTGCGCGCAACGGTGATCTCACCGCTCTGGAGCGGCTGCTTGCGCAGGACGTGATCTCGGTCGCCGACGGGGGTGGCACGCCTGGCGTGGCGCGGAAGCCGGTGCGGGGCGTGGCGAAGGTCGCGCGCTACCTGGCCTCGACGGTGAGCCGCAGCGTTGATGGTGTAGCGGCGTCGATAGAGGAGGTCAACAGTATGCCCGCGGTACTCGGCTGGTTCGGGTCGACGCTGATCGGCGTGCTCGCCCCGCAGACCGCGGACGGCCGGGTCACCGGCATCCGGATCATGGCCAACCCGGACAAGCTCCGCTTCCTCGGCGACCAGTTGTCACGTTCGCGGCCGGTGCCCGGTTCCTAGTGGCATGACGGCAACCATTCTTGTCACCGGCGGTACCGGAAGGCTCGGTCGCGCACTCGTGCCGCGACTGCTCGACGCAGGCCACGACGTGCGCGTGCTGACCCGTAGGCAGCGTGAGCCGGCGGCGCACGGCTGGGCGGTAGGTGATCTACGCACCGGTGCCGGGATCGCCGACGCCGTCACCGGCGCCGAGGTAATCACTCACCTGGCCACCACCAACGGGCGCGGCGACATCGCCGCGACCCGAACCTTGATCGACGCGGCGAAGGAGGCACACCTCGTGTACGTGTCGATCGTCGGCGTGGACGACGCGGCACTCGGCTACTATCGCGCGAAGTTGGAGTGCGAGCGGCTCATCGCCGAGTCGGGGCTGCCGTGGACCATCCTGCGCACGACCCAGTTCCACGAGCTGATCACCGCGATCTGCGACGCCCAGCGCATGTCACCGGTGACCGCGGTGCCGGCGCAGGTGAGTTTTCAGCCGATCGATGTCACCGAAGTCGCCGACCGACTTGTGGAGATCGTCGCTGGGCCAGCCGGTGGCCGGGTGCCCGATCTTGGCGGGCCAGAGATACGGAGCGCCGCGGAACTGGCCCGCACCTACCTGCACGCAATCGGCCGGCGGCGGCCAGTGTGGAGCATCGCGTTGCCTGGCAAGGCAATGCGTGACTATCGCGCGGGTATCCACCTCACCCCGGAGCGGGCCGTCGGGCGAATCACCTTCAACGAGTTTCTGGCAAGGACCGCGTGATGAACCGGACGATTCGCGCCGGCGTCGGATTTCTCGCCGTGAGCCAGATCTTCGTTGGCGGGTGGGCGCTGTTCTTCCCGGCGGAGTTCTTCTCGCTCGCGGTAGTCGGAATGGGCATGTCCTACAACGAGCACCTGATGCGTGACTACGGCGCCATGACGCTCGCCAGCGCAGTGGTGCTCGGCGCCGCAGTCGCCTACAAGGGGCGGACGTTGACTCGCGTGGCGCTCGCCATGTACCTCACATGGGCGGTCCCGCACTGCGTCGTGCACCTGACCATGCTCGACCGCCTCGCCCCGCCGACAGCCGCCCTCCTGATCACTGGACTCGCCTTCGCGATCGTCCTACCGATCACGCTGCTGGTGCTTACCCGCGAACGGGCCGAGTCAACGTCCTGGCGATCGCCGTAGCACTCAAGTTCCACGGCCGTATGCTGGCAGTGAGGCGGAATGCCGAGCGCCAGCTTTTACACCGCGTTTCGGACGCGACCGAAATGAGGCGCTATTCCGACACCGAATGCACGTCGCTCCTTGCTCAGCCGGGCTGCTAGCTGGGTGTTGGCGGGCGACGTGCATGCACGGCATCGCGAACGCGTAACGCCGCTTCACGCGGGTCCTCGTGCTCCCAGATCCGGATGCTGAACCAGCCCGCCTCAGCCAGCCGCTCGTCGGTCTCGCGGTCACGGGCCATGTTGCCCTTTACCTTGTCGGCCCAGAACTCGGCGTGCGCGCAGCAGGCCATGGGTGACTTCATAGTCTTTGGCCGCCATACGTCAAATGACGACCAGAACGGCGCGCCAGAGATAACGCCACTACCTGCAAGGTCGGTCGAATGACGCTACCGGCCTACCGCCCTGCTCATGCAGATTGGACCGATAGCCACCGTCGGCGAGGCCGTGCCTCAGCCAGACCGCTAGCCTGCTGATGCTGCCGACGCCGAATATGAAGGGTCGCACCGATGGATACCCGAGCAGACCTCGTCGTCACCGGGACGACGGTGCACACGCTCGACCCGCAGACGCCCACCGCCGAGGCGTTCGCGGTGACAGGTGGGCGGATCGCCGCCGTGGGGGCGGCCGACGACATAGCGGCCCTGGCCGGACCGCGCACCGAGGTGCTCGACGCCGCAGCGATCGGCGGCCGGGCGGTGGTTCCCGGACTCGCCGACGTCCACATCCATCTCGGCCTGGGCGGTACTCAGGCGGTGTACGAGCTCATTCTTGTACCCACGGACTCTCTCGACACCGTGCTCGACAAGGTGCGCGAGCGGGCCGCGGGGCTCGGCCCAGACGAGTGGGTCGTCGGCGGTATCGTCGCCAGTCCTATCATCGACGTGCTTTGCGAGAAGCGGGCGATCGAGCGGCTCGACGAGGCCGCCGACGGCCGGGCGGTGGTCTTGCGCGACGAGTCCCTGCACCACCGGTGGGTGAGCTCGCGGGCCCTGGAGCTGATGGGGGTCACCGAGAGCACTCCCGATCCCGACGACGGGAAATATGTACGCGACTCCGAAGGACGTCTGACGGGGGTGCTAGTCGAGCAGGCCTCGGTGGTCGGCGAGGAGGCCATGCAGGCGTCGATCATCGACCTGCCCGGTCGGCACCGCGTGGCGTACCGCCGCGCTCTGGAGATCGTCAACTCGTACGGCATCACCGCCGCGCAGGACGCGGCACTCCTGGAGTATGGGCTGGCGGCTCTCGCCGAGCTCGATGACGCGGGAGCGCTATCGGCGCGCGTCGTCGGGTCTCTCCCCGTGCGTCCCTTCCTGGACGTGGGCCCGACCGGTGACCCGCTGCTCGCCGCGGCGCCGGGCTACCGTCGCGAGCGCGTCCGGCCCGACTTCGTCAAGCTCTTCCTCGACCTGGTCCGATGACCCGACACCGCAATCATCCACGGTCCCTACGCTGCCCCGCGCCCACGAGGACCCCGCCTACCGCGGCGAGCCGTTCTGGAGCCACGACGACCTCGTTGGTGAGCTGCGGCGCTGTGCCGATCTCGGCCTCGGCGCGAAGCTGCACTGCGCCGGCGACGGCGCTGTGCGCATGGCGCTCGACGCTATCGCGCAGGTCCGCACGAGCCACGGCACCGGTCCGCGCTACCAGATCGCTCATGTCTGGTCGATCGACGAGGTCGACCTGCCCCGCTTCGCAGCGCTGGACGTCGTGCCGGACGCCTCGCCCTACATCTGGTCGCCGAGCCCGATTCTCGACAGCATCGCCGAGCAGGTACCCGAGTCGACGATGTCGCGCATCTGGCCGTTCCGCGACCTCGTCGAGTCCGGGGCCCTGCTCGCCGCCGGGTCGGACTGGCCAGTCGTGCCGCTGCCGAACCCCTGGCTCGGCCTCGGCACGATGGTCACTCGGTCTGACCCCGACGGCTTCTCGCCGGGACGGCTCAACGGTGCGCAGGCACTGTCGGTGGAGCAGGCGCTCGCCGCGTTCACCCGCAACCCAGCGGTCGCGATGGGCTTCGGGGACATCACCGGCGCGCTGCGGCCCGGCCTGTCCGCCGACTTCGCCGTGCTCGACCGGGATCCGTTCACCGTCGATCCGGACGAGATCGCCCGCACCGTCGTTGCACAGACCTGGTTCGAGGGCCGACGGGTGTACGAGCACGCGCTCTGAGCGCGAGCCGTTCCGCCCCTGGCCGCGCCTGGCGCGTAGCTCGCCACATGACTGGCTAAGCGGGGCAAGTTGCACAAGGTGGCTCACCTGCGCCGACGCGTGGCCCGTTAAGAGAGCCTCGCGAGCCAGGGCGGACAACGCGGCGCACCGCTCGCACTTACCGTCAAACAGCGAAGGTTGCGGTTATCCGGGCAAGGCGCGCCGTCGCGGCCTTCACCCCGGCGTCACCCCGGCGGCCAGGGGCGGCAGGTGAGAGTTAGCTAGCCGGAACTACGCCCGCCCGTTCGCGTACGCGCCGCGTACAAAATCCGCCCCCGCGACCGCTCCACACGCCCCGGCAAGCCATCTACCAGGAACTTACGGTGGGGCGGGCGGGGCTCGAACCCGCGACCAACGGATTATGAGTCCCTATTCGGCGTGCGCACGACAAGGAGAAACGGTTAGGCGAGACGGCCCATATTCCCTGTGAGACAACGAATCTGGCTGTCGCCGGTACGGCCGCGGTACGCGGCCAGTACGGTTGAGAATCGCCCCCAGGCGCCGCGTCGACGCCGCGACGAGATCGGCTGGCCAATGTTAGCTAGCTACTAAGACCTGAAAAACGGTTCGCCGTGGTGATGGTGGTCGGCGGCGGCTGGTTGGGGGATGTCGGGTTGGTTGTTGTGTTGGTTTCATGCGGCCAGGGCACTGAGCTTGACGAGGTTATGGGCGAAGATGCCGTGTCCGCACCAGGTTCGGGCGCTGTGGATGCCGGTGAGGTGGGTGCGGTTCCAGCCGTAGCTTCGCTTGAGGTGATTGATGCGTCCTTCGGAGCCGGTTCGCCATTTGATCTTGGCGCGGAAGGCGCGCCGGTGCTCAAACTCGCGGCGGGCTGCACCGGGGTTACTCATCCGCGGGATGGCCACCGTGCCAACGCCGAGCTGGTGGAGGTCGTTTTCGACCGATGCCCGGCCGTAGCCGCGGTCGGCGGTCACTGCTCGTGGTGGGCGTCGGGTGCGGCGGGTGATCCGCTCGATTGCTGGTACCAATTGGGTTTCGTCGGCGGGGTTTCCGATTATCACGGTGTGATCGAGGATGACTCCGTCAACATTGTCGACGATCTGTGCCTTGTAGCCGAACTCGACGGGCTTGCCCAGCCGTCCCTTGCGGATCGGGCGCGCATCGGCATCATGCAGGCTGACCACTCGACTGGCCGACTCCGGCATCACCCCGGTCAATCGACTCCGCGTCTGCGCCACCACCTGCCGGGTGCGACTCACCACGGTGTCGAGGTGGTTGATCGCCTGGGCCAGCCGGCCTCGGCGCGTCCCGTGGCGGTGCGTAGCGCGCGTCGTGCGTTGCGCAACCACCGCGGTAGCCTCACCGGTAGCGGCTTCGGCGATGTCGGCGAGTTCCCCGGTGATCCGGCGCACCGCGGCTTGGGCCACATCGCGCTGCTGGGCACCGCGCAGCCGCAGCTTGGAAGCAATCGAGCGGGCCCGCCGCCGATCGCCGCCGGTCACGGCTTGGTGCGCGTCGCGCCCCCGGCGGCTTTGATCCGCGCCATCGTGCGACACATCGACCCGACCGCCTTGGCCAACAGACCCGAATCGGTCGGATAGCCCACATCGGCCTCCACCACCGTGGTGTCGGCGCGGACCTTATCGGTGCGCAGCAGCTTCCCGGCAGTCGCCTTAGCCAAAAGCGCCTCGTTCAGCCCGGCCACCGCATCATCACCGCATCGGGTGGTGATCTTCATCAACGTGGTCGGGTGCGGCACCCGGGTGCCCAACGGGATCCGGCAAAACCGCTGCCAGGAGATCGAATCGGCCACCTCCCGACACAGCGACTCATAGCCCAGCCGGTAGCGAAACTTCAAAAACATCAACCGCAGATAGCTCTCCACCGGAATCGACGGACGACCGATCCGGCAACATCAAATACGCGCGAACCGCAAAACACCGGATCATCCAGCAGCGCATCCACCCGCCCCAACTCCACCCACACCAACAGCTCGCCAAATCAATCCCACAACGTCGCTGGTCGTTTACAGTTCTAGCACGATCCTCAATCCCTTCTAGCCCAAGGGTTGAGCCATCTTCTCGTCCTAATACCCCCAGCGACGGACCGCCACGCCCCCCTTTTTCAGGTCCTAGTAGCTAGACGCCGAGGCCGTGAGACCCTCCAAACCCGGGGCACCGACCGCTTGCGGGAGACCTGCCGCAGACCAGCCGCCGGTTGAACTCTCAGATCAGCAAGTCTCCGGACTCGCCGAGGCGGTCCGTTGAGCCTGTCCGTGGGGGTCCAACTTCTACGTCATCTGGCCAGCTGGTCGGAGTACCGCTGTGGTCTTCCCTGTGCGTCGGCGAAGCAGCACACGCAGGGTGTTGGGGTGCTCATACCCGACCTTGCGGGCGATGGCTTCCAAAGACAGATCAGTTGTGCGCAGCAGGTGGCATGCACGTTCGATCCTGAGGTCCTGGATGAATCGAATCGGCGAGGTGCCCATGGTGCGCTGGACACTGCGCTGCAGGGTCCGGTTGCTGACGCCGATGGCTTTGGCGGCGTTGGCGACGTTGATGGGCTCGGCGAGTCTTTCGCGGGCCCAGCGTTCGAAAGCCGCGACGGTTGGATCACTGTGGGCGAGGGCGCTGGGAATGGTGTAGGCCGATTGCGACGGACGCTCGTCGACGACCAGGTATTGGGTCACCAGATGGGCCAGCGCAGGGCTGCTTGCACGGACGATGGCCAGGGCGAGGTCGACGTGTCCGAACGCCGCGCCCGCGGTGGTGACATCGTCGCAAGCGATGACCATCTGGCTCTGATCAACCTGGACTGTGGGGTACCTGGTGCGGAAAACCGGTGCCAGCCACCAGCTGGTCGTTGCACGCAGGCCGTCCAGGATGCCCGCCTCCGCCAGCAGGAAGGTGCCTGTGCAGGCAGAGGCGACAGCCGTGCCGCGCTCCCGGGCTCGGGTGATGTGCTCGCGGACGGGCAGGGACTGGGCCCCGCTGATGTGTTCGAGGAGTTGTGTCGGCCGGCGTTCGGCCATGGCGGGGACGATCAGCAGATCCGCTGTCTCGGCAAACGTGACAGGCTTGGTGGCCACCAGATGTCCAGCTCCGGTGTGCACCTGAGGCTCAAAGCCCACCGTCGTCACATGCCAGGTCGGCGGTTCGCTGATCTCCTGGCCCATCGCGTTGGCGCCGTCTAACACGTCAAGTATCGCCGCGAGCCCCGAGTCGAAGACACCGTTGTAGACGAGAACAGCCACCTCCATGACGTAAACGCTATCAATGGTGTCGTTCCCGCCACTGATGTGGTCGGCCTGTGGCGGCATAAGCTCGCTGTGCACCGGAAACCCGGCAGTTTCCATACGAGGAGTGATCACAATGAAAATCGGAGTGTTGGCGCGTATTGAGGCCAAGCCCGAGTACGCAGATAAGGTCGCGACGATGCTGCGCGACGCCGCAGAGTTGGCCGCGAAGGAGCAGTATGCGGTGAACTGGTATTCATTCCGTCAGGACGCCACCACCTTCGGGGTATTCGACACCTTTGACGACGAGCAAAGCCGTCAGGGCCACCTGAGCGGCCAGATCGCGGCCGCACTCGCGAACGCGACTGAGACCATGCTTGTTTCGGCTCCGGTCTTCACCATGGTCGACTTGCTGGGAGTAAAGGTCGCCTGACGGTTCGGCGCACTACGTTTGAGCGGACGGAAGTTCAACGTGCACGTGGTGCGCCCGGTGTTCGCAGAGACTCCCGCGCTGAAGTGCGAGGCGGCCGCCGTCCACGTGGGTCGAACCCCAGCGAGAGCCGAGGCTCGCATCATCGGCGCCACTGACGGCAAGCTGTACGCCCACGCCACCACCCCCTGCGCCATCCTGACGCCGCCAAGCGCGAGCCGAGACGCTGGCTCCTCCAGTTCCGAAAGGGCCAGACCGTGAACCGCACGACCGTCGTCAACCTCAAAGGGCATCGAAACGACCCTGATTACGCCGATGTCGTATACGTAGGTCGAGCGATGACGAGAGGCGGCTGGCGTCTGGAGCAATCGCCGCTGGCTAGCCCCTTTAGCCCGGGTCGTGACGGAACGCGTGAGGAGGTCCTGGCTAAATATCGGACATACCTTCTCAGTCGACCCGATCTCCTCGGGCTCCTGCCCGCTCTGAGAGGCCGCCGCCTCGGATGCTGGTGTGTCCCTCAGCCGTGCCATGCCGAAGTGATCGCTGAGATCGCTGATGCCCTTGGGGCCGAGTGACTTAGCGTGCGACCATTTGCTTCGCCGCTCGGACACCCCAAGCATTGATGCGGCCTTTGATGTGATCGTCTGCGATATGCCGCCGGTGGAAGCACCGGCTGCCTGTATGGACCCGAATCACGCTGGCGGAGCCCAGGTATTACCCATCCCACGCCGCAGCACAAACAAAATCCACTGAAAAATCCGCAAGGAGTGCACCTCATGAATACCGCCCCACAATTCCAGCTTCCGCCTAGCGACGGTTTTATCGTCACCCACTTCCTGGTCGTCTCCGACCAGGACCGATCACGCGACTTCTACAGCAAAGTGTTCGGCGCCCGGGTCGTGCGCAAGGCTGACCCCGTCATCCTTCAGCTAGCCAATACCTGGCTGATCCTCAACAGTGGCGGCGGCCCGACGGACGATAAACCGACCGTCACCCTCACTACGCCCACCGACCCCAACACCGTTAGCGCGTTTATAAACATCCGTGTTGCCGACATTGACCATGTGCACCGCGAGTGGGGTGCGCGCGGCGCCCAATTCGTGACTGATCCCGTCGACCGCGGCAATGAAATCCGCGCCTATATCCGCGACCCTGACGGGCACCTTATCGAGGTCGGTCAATGGCAGGTCGATGTAGTCGATCGCTGCTCGGGGTAGAGATGCGCCTCACGCCGAACCATCCCAAGTGGTGATGTCTCCATTGCAACCCACGTTGACGCGGAGCGTCAGATCGGTGTGTGCCCCGGAATGGGGCTATGCACGCCGCGCCTCGACGCGGCAGCCAATCTTGCGGACCAGGAAGGCCGAGCTGATCGCTGCGACCCCGTGCACGACCGTCCCCGCGGCGACCCACGTCAGCAGTGCGGTTAGCGAGCCCTGCAGCGAAGCCGCGACCCACCCACCCGATCGCCAGCTCGGCGAGGGCGGCGATCAGCAGCAGCCGCCACCCGCGTTCCCGTCTGGCGGCGATGGCGGCCACGACCCCGAGGGCGGTCGTTGACCTGCAGTTTCTCGGTGGAGCTGCCGGGAATCGAACTCGTCAGTTTTGAGTGAATCTTCGTGGGGCAGGCGGATTTTCGCGCTGGTGACTTATCTAGCGCATTCACGTTGCGGTTGAGGCGACACCGATGTGCGACCGGCGCGCACGAAGCCGACCTGCGTAACGCCCGTGCTGGCCCGCCGATCCGTCGCCGGATTGGCAGGCTTTAACCAGCAACGATGCGCACCGGCGGACCTACTCGGTCTCGACCCGCAGGTCGGTCAGTTGCAGCGACACCAGGGTCGGGAAGGGCAGCGAGCGGTTGCCAGGACCGAGCGGGTGGACCCACCGGCGAGTCGGGAACAGCAGCCCGCCGGCCTGAACGTGGTCGGCGCAAAAAAGAGCAGCCCTCGCCCAGCGGCCGATCACCTCGGGGACGTAGTCGTGGCGTCGCAGCCGACCAGCGGCATCGACGTAGAAGGTCTGGCGGGGCGAGTGTGTGTCGATGTCCGGCGGGAAGGTCGCGTCGAGGCGCCGCCATGTCTCTCCGCCCTCCGGCCATGTATCTCCATCGCTGACCTCGACCCCCTCACGAGTCAGAAGGTACGGGAACGTGAGGTAGTTCCACATCGCGTAGCCGGCGAAGTAGACGGCGTCCAGCGGGTCCCAGCGAATGTTCCGGCGCAGGCCCGAGCGGCCGAAGAACGCGGCCCGTGCACTCGCGCGCGAGCTGATGGTCTCGCCGTCGTGACTTTCGATCCGCGCCGCCCCGCGCTCGAAGACCCCCCGCTGCCCGTCCCGCGGGAACGGGTCGAAGACCGTGCGAGGCTCCTGCACGTGCACCGTGATGCGGTAGTCCGCGAATCGGTTACCCGGCACCCGCGTTCGAATCAGCAGCCCTCTCGTGCGCACGCGCGCATGGACCGTCCCCGCCTTCCGCCATCGCTCCAGCCCCCCGTGGGCGTCGAGCACGTCATCCAGCAGAGAGGTCATCAATCCACGCTATCGGCGCATAACCAATTCCGTACTGCTGACCGTCGAACTAACTGGGAGTGCCTAGCCGTAACGCTTGCCGCGTCCGAGGAAATGGCGACAACGTCGCCGCGATGCACGCGATCTGGGACAGCTGGCACAACGACCAGCCGCTGGACTTTCGTGGCGACTTCTATCAGCACACTCTCATGCCGCCCGCCTTCCGCCCGGGCCGCAACGTTTTCGGAGCCCCGCCGGTACTCATCGCTGCAGTGGGGTCGCAGATGACCTCTGTCGCTGCTGAAGTAGCAGACGGACTGCTCGTCCATGGCTTCACCACTGAACGGTATCTGCGGGAAGTGACTGTTCCGCAGGTTAATTCAGTCTTGGAGCGGGAACGAAAGTCCGATTCCGATTTCGTGCTGGCCTATTCGGGGTTCGTCGTGACGGGGCTGGACGAACGCTCTTTGATCGAGGCCGCGACTGCCGTACGCCGTCAGATTGCGTTCTATGGCTCGACTCCGGCATACCGCGGCGTGCTTGACCTGCACGGCTGGGGCGATCTGCACACAGAACTGCACCGGCTGTCCAAAATCAATTCCTGGGACACGATGACCGGACTCATCGACGACACCATGCTGAACACTTTCGCCGTTGTCGGCGAGCCTAAGGAGGTGGGTGCAGAGGTTCGTCGACGCTTCGGCGACATCATCGACCGCTTCTCCTTCTACGCGCCGTACCAACTCGACCCGCAGGCATGCCAGACGATGATCTCCGAGATCCATACCGCATGACCACATCGGTAGCCCGCATGTGTGGGGACTTTGAGCTGGCCAAAAGCGGGGACTTCAAATTGGCCATTGACACCTGTTCGTCGTGTCAATCAGGAACTGCTAGCCCAGGCGGTGACGGGGAAGGTGCCATCCACTCACCGCCACCACTCTGGGAGTTCTCGTCGGCCAGCTCGCGCAGCCTGGCCATGTCCAAGTCAGCCACGCTTGCGTCCGGCCGCGTAACGGGCGGCTGTCCGCAGGGGCGGCACATTCGTCGCAGACGCCGCGCTGGGAACCAGATGGTCAGGATTGGTTGAGTGCGTCAGGCACTTCCGGTAGTCGTAGCGGCCACACCGCTGCCACGCCCACGCCCATCCTTTAGCCGTGGCAGCCCAGAAGCCCAGCTCCTTGGCCAGTTCGGCCCGTGTTAACTCAGTCATTGCTGGCTTTCCCCTTGGATCGCGTGCCGCCGTCGGCGTGTCCTGGCGTCGGTCGTTTGGGGGGCAATGGCTCCAACAGCGTTGGATCCGTAGGAGTTTCGATCCCAACCAGGTACCCAGACTCCGGTTCACCGGTGTCGCCGTCTGGTATGGCATCCAGGTCAGCCAACCAGCGCGTCGGAACCGTGTAGCCGTGGTGCTCCCGCATCGCCCGTTCGATGAACTGCCTGGTGGTCTCGGTCGGTTGCCGGCGGATGGGCGGTTTGCAGGGCTCCACCTTGTTCAGCGTGGCCAGGTTGAACGAGCCGCTCGAGATCACGTACAACACGTGATACTTCGGTTTCCATTCGGCGCGGCCACCGAAGCAGAGCGCGGAACGGAGGTGGTCAGGGTCGTGATACCACAGCGTCAGTTTCAGTTCGTGACCTTCGATTTCGACGTGTCCGTTGTCACGAACGGCAATGACCTTCACTTGGATGATCGGCTGCCCGTCCTCGTGCGATTTCTTCCCCTGGATCCAATGCATGAGGTGGCCGGGGCCATACGACCCGCAGGAACGATTCCGAGGCATTTGCAGTACCCCCGAAAGGTCGGGCCTCCACTGCGGGAGGCGCTCTTGGCGTCACCGGTTGGTGCGTGCCCCTCGAGGCTCTTGTCTCGGAGTTACTCGTGAGTAACACTGACCGGTAACCGCGCCGTCGGGGCGCCGTCGCGCGATCCGCGCAACCAGGTCAAAAAGGAGAACCGTCATGGCGCACGACACCACCCGCCAGGCCGAGCTCGAGGCCCGCAAGATCGCCGAGTCCGGTCGCCAGACTGAGTGGAGCCTCCCGTCGTTCGGCAAGGAGCTGTACCTCGGTCGGCTCCGCTTGGACCTGATCTCGCCCTTCCCCGAGGAGCCCGCCGAGGTCCGGGCCGAGGGCGACGGCTTCGTTGAGAAGGTCCGCACCTTGTGCGAGACCGAGTGGCGTGAAGTCGGCTTCGAGATCGAGCGGACCTCCGTCATCCCTGACCGAGTGCTCAAGGGGCTCGCCGACCTCGGGGCCTTCGGGATGAAGATCCCCAAGGAGTACGGCGGCCTCGGTCTGTCCCAGTGCACCTACAATCGTGCCCTCATGCTGTTTACGCAGGTGCACGGCTCTCTCGGCGCGCTGCTGTCGGCCCACCAGTCGATCGGGGTCCCGCAGCCGGTGAAGCACTACGGCACCGAGGAGCAGAAGAAGAGGTACCTGCCGCGCTGCGCCAGGGGCGCCATCACGGCCTTCCTGCTCACTGAGCCGGGGTTCGGCTCCGACGCCGCCCGGATGAAGAGCACTGCGGTGCCGACCGCGGACGGGACCGGCTACGTCCTGAACGGCCTGAAGCTGTGGACGACCAACGGAGTCATCGCCGAGCTGGTGGTCGTCATGGCGCGGGTGCCGGCGAGCGAGGGGCACAAGGGCGGCATCTCCGCCTTCGTCGTCGAGATGGACTCCCCCGGTATCACTGTGGAGAACCGCAATGCGTTCATGGGGCTGCGCGGCATCGAGAACGGCGTGACCCGGTTCTTCGACGTCGTGGTCCCCAAGGAGAACCTCCTCGGGAAGGAGGGAGACGGCCTTCGGATCTCGCTCAGCACCCTCAACACCGGGCGCCTCGCAATCCCCGCGATGTCTGCGGCCGGTGCGAAGTGGTCCACCAAGATCGCGCGAAGAGTGGGCGGCCGAGCGCACGTCGTTCGGGCGCCAGATCAGCAAGCACGGCGCCGTAGCCAAGAAGCTGGCCTTCATGGCGGCCACCGCGTTCGCGCTCGACGCCCTGCAGGAGATCACCGCGATCATGGCCGACCAGGGTCGCAACGACATCCGCATCGAATCGGCGATCGCCAAGCTGTACGCCACCGAGATGGCCTACCAGGTCGCCGACGAGCTCGTCCAGGTGCGCGGGGGTCGCGGCTACGAGACCGCCGCGTCGCTGCGGGCGCGCGGCGAGCGCGCCGTCCCCGCCGAGCAGCAGCTGCGCGACACCCGCATCAACCGGATCTTCGAGGGTTCCACGGAGATCATGCGTCTGCTGCTGGCCCGCGAGGCCACCGATGCTCACCTGCAGGCCGCCGGCGACATCATCGACCCCGAGGTCGAGCTCAAGGACAAGGCCAAGGCGGGTCTGCAGGCCGCGGGGTTCTACGCGAAGTGGCTGCCCCAGCTCGCCGTGGGCAAGGGCCTCGTCCCCACCAGCTACTCTGAGTTCGGCGACCTTGCCACCCACTTGCGCTACGTGGACCGGAGCGCCCGCAAGCTGGCCCGCTCCACGTTCTATGGGATGTCACGGTGGCAGGCCAAGCTGGAGTACGAGCAGGCGTTCCTCGGACGGGTCGTGGACATCGGTGCAGAGCTCTTCGCCATGTCGGCCGCGATCGTGAAGGCCGAGCAGATCCGCAAGCAGCAGGGAGGCGCGCGCGGCACCGAGGGCCACGAGCTCGCCGACTACTTCTGCCAGCAGGCACGTGTCCGGGTCGACGCGCTGTTCCACGCTCTGTGGGACAACACGGACGCCGCCGATAAGAAGCTCTCGGCAGCACTGGTCGAGGGCAAGTACGCCTGGCTGGACGACGGGATCATCGACCTCACCGAGGGCACCGGCCCGTGGACAGCCGACGAGTCGTTCCGTCCCTCGGACGTCGAGACCGTGCGCCTGGCGTGTGCCGGAGGGGTGATCGGTCGGCGGCATGAGCATCAGGGCCTGCAGGGACACGACAGTCGCTGTACTTGCCCGCACCGGTTGGTGCCGTGCCGCTTCGTCATCCGAGCCACCCACGAGCGTGGGGTTGGCGTGCCGTCCAGTCGGAGCCTGGCGACGGCATCTCGTGAAGCAAATCAACTCTCCGCGGCGGAGCCCCCAGTGAGGATTGAACTGTTCTGACGCCGTCCTAGCAGCGGAAGTTCATCACCGCAGATCACTGGAGATATCTGTACCTGTGGGCAAATTGTGGGCAATATGTGGGCAGAGGCCCGGTTACACATACCGCCTCGACGGGCTACCGCAGTTTCCCGGCCCCTTGTTGGCTCGACCCGCTAGCGCGTGCCAGACTTGTGCCGACACCACCGCAAGTGAGGCCGACACGCATATCGCAAACGGTCAACAACCAGGCCGCCGCGATGGATGCCGCCGCGCGGGCAGCCTTGAATGGTTAGCGGGCACCCCAACAGAGATGCTCTGGTCAGCTGGGGCCGCACAGGACCCGACAGCGGTCGGCAACCTCGCTATCGTTCGGCTCCTGGCCATTAGGACTTTGGCCCCTACTCACGATTTCCCCGAGGGGGGACGATCAATCCCGGCTGACGGAAAAACGGAGGCAGAGAAATCACAAAGGAGTCGTCATGCCTAATGTCGAGGCAACCAAGAAGGCGTATGCCGCGTTCTCTGCGGGCGACCTCGAAACGGTCCTGAGCATCTTGGACGACGACACCGAGTGGTTCTTGCCCGGTAACAGCACGATCAGCGGCACCTATCGCGGCAAAGCGGAGGTCACGGAATTATTCGGGAAGCTGGCGGAGAAGGACTTCACAATAGCGCCCAGCCGGTTCCTCGCCGACGACGATGTCGTGGTCGTCCTCTCCATGGTCACGACCCTCGGAGAATCCGCACCCCAAGCCGATGCGTACAGCTTCCGCGACGGCAAAATCGTCAAAGCCCAGAGCTTCGCGGACACTGCCATGCAGGAACGGATCTACGGCACGAAGTAGTAGAGGCGCCGGACCCCGTGCCGGACATCAACAGGGGGCCGCGCGTGCGGCGAGCTTGGACTTTGGGTGCCGCACAAGGCTCTTGATCACCGTCATCACAGCCATCGTCGCCCCCGAGGGCAGGCGCATTCAGTTCTTTCTGTTAACGTTATTGTTTCTCGGCCCATTAGAGCTTGCTGCCGCCGCGATCGCCCAGCCCAGAGACCCGATGTATTTCGCGCCGCCCGCGTGCTCACGTACGGCCCCGCCAGCAGCTCCCGCGACGCTGGTGAATTGCACTGCGGCAGAGGAGCAGGCGGGCTATCCGGCTATGCGGGATCTCGACATCATCGACTCCGAGCTACGGCTGCTGGCCGCTATACGCCGCACAGCCGCCGAGCTGGGCGGGCCGCTGCCCTCCATCCAGCGAGTAAACCAGTTGCTCGACGAACGCTCCCAGGTCGCAGGCCGGTGACGGGGCTGTCGAAGAACATCGTCATCCGTCCGGGCCCGGCGAAGCTCGTGCTGACGGGGTTCGCACCCAGGGTGCAGATTCGTCAGTACGTGACGATGGAGCACTTGTGGACCGCCCGCCACGCGGCGCGGCTATGCAGTGAACGAGAACCACAGCTCCAACGCAACGTCCCCGACGCCGAGCACCGCTCGCTGGCGATGACCGCGATTTTCTTCGCAGCCGCGTTCCTTGAGGCGCTCGTGAACGAGGTAATCCTCGACGTGGCCGAGCCGCCACGAGGCGGCCCGTCGGCCCGCGTGGCGGGCATTCCGGCCGACGCGAAAACGAGGGGCGCGTTCCAGAAGCTGTGGAAGAACGAGCGCAGGATCAAGGGCGGCCCGCTCGGCAAGTATCAGGCGGCGCTCGACGTCGTGGGTAAGCGCCGGTACGACGAGACCCGACCCCCGTTCAAGAGCGCACAGTTGGTGTTTGACCTCCGCAACCACTTCGTGCACTTCAAACCGGAAACTCAGGATATCGACGCCGAGCACGACTTCGAGAAGGCGCTCAAGAGAGCCAAAGTGGTTGAGAACCAACAACAGATCGGCGCGCCCCGGTTCCCGAATAAGGCGCTCGGCGCTCGGCTAGCGCAATCGGTCTGCGACTCCAGTGCGCGGTTCGCCAACAGCTGGTGGCACCGGATCGGCCTTCACCGTTCCTACGACGCTTCGTTCAATCAGCTGGGCCCGTACTAGGGCACCACGACCGTCGGCGTCAAGCCAGGCTCAGTATGTCGTCGGCGTCCGCCTGGGATGCTGGCTGCCGTCGTCAACCGGCGCAAATTCGCCAGGGTGGGTGGGTGAGCCACGATCAGCCAAGGAAGGCGGAATGAATCGGGCGCATCGTGATCCTGCCCTGATCGCCACAGGCCCCGTTTGCACCGCAATGCCGTGACCGGTCAGCCGACCGCCACGAGTTGCCGCTGGCGGAGCTCTGCGGCACCCTCTACGATCCGCTGCGCGGTCCTGTAATTGATGCCCGATGCCCTGGCAGCGGCGTTGATTGATGCGCCGTCACGGATGGCCGCCAGCACTGCGATCACAGTCTCGACAGGCTGTGTAGTCACACCGGATGCAATTAGCTCCGACGCAAGGTCTGCATCGACCTGTGGAATTTCTGCATCGCCCCGTGCGCCCTCAGTCCGCGCTGAGGCCTGCACCGCTTGTGCTGGACGGGGTTGTACCGATGCAGACGTCGGTACCCGCTTGGCTTGTACCGGCTGGGCCCGGGCGCTGGTCATTGCGGGTGCGACATCACCATTTGCACGCCGTGTCAGAGTTTGCGTCAACCGCTGCAGCGCTGGGGGTTGTGTATTGGCGACCGTGGTCACGGTGCGGGCGCGGCGTGCTGGTTTGTCCCCGAGTGCAACCGGCACCCTTGAGGCCGACCGGCAGCGCCGACTCCAGGACGTGCCTGGCTGGACACGGAAGGCATCGCCGGCGCGAGCTTCGTCTCGGATCTAGACAACCGGGAGTGATCAGATCCTGTCTCAGACGATTCGCTGCACCACGTGCTGCGCAACTTCAAGATGCCCGGTTACACCGTTCCGGACTTGGAGTCGGCTTAGTAACTGAACGAATCGGTGACGACCTGTTCGGCCGCAACATCGCGATAGCCGCCCGCGTGCCGGCCGAGGCCGCTCGCGGCGACATCCTGGTGAGCGAGTCGGTGCACGACGCCGTCGGTGACGACTTCGCGTTCGGAGCGGTCCGGAAGTCGAGATGAAAGGATTCAGCGGCACCCACCGCGTCTACCCCGTCGAGGTGGCGGGCCACAGGCGGAGACGCGCCCTCATCACTTTCAAGTGTCGACTTCTGCTCTGGAGGCGGTGAGGGGAAACGAATCGTGTTTCCCGACTCCAGCCGCTCCACGCGGCCGTGGCATTCGATTTCGATCGGCGGCACGTCGCGTGGGTCCGCGCTGACCTCCGCGCCCTTCCCACTTACCCTCAGGTACAGGCGGTGGCCGCGGTAGTGCATCGGGAAGCCCAGCGCTGGAGCGCTTCCGGGCCAGTGGGGGACAAGATGATGCGATCTTGACGGGTTTCCAGGCCGGTGAAGCACCGCTGGACGAGGTCGACGCTGCCGGCCATCGCCGCGAGGTGGATGCCTTCGGAGGTGGTGCCGCCCTGGATGTCGGCGATGTCCGAGTTGAGCACCTGCTCGAAAAACTCGATCGCGTGCTCGCGGTTGGCCCGGGCCAGCACCCAAGTATGCACGACAGCACTTAGCGTCGATCCGTGCGAGGTTCGGTCGATGTAGTAATCGACCATCTTCGGGATCTGTCTGTGGCTGAATTGGTAGTCGAGCCGGTCGAGCAGCTCGCGCAGTTCATCGGATGACAGCAGGTAGAGCAGCATCAACACGTCGGCCTGTTTGGATGCCTTGTAGCGGTTGACGTCGTCCTCCTCGGCCTCGAGGATGCGGTCGAGGCGCTGGATGTTGCCGTACCGCTCGCGGTAGGCGTCCCAATCCAGTTCGGCCAGGTGCTCATAGCCTTCGAACTGGCTGATCACACCGTCGTGGAATGGAACGAACATGCGTCGGCTGACGTGATCCCACTGCGACAGCTCCTTGTCCGTCAGGCCGAGCTTCTCACGCAGGTCCAGCCGGTTCGGCAGCGGCATCAACTTCAGCGCGTCCATGGCACGCAGGATCACCCAGACTGCCATCACGTTGGTGTATGCGTTGTTGTTCACTCCCTGGTACGGCCGATCCGGGTAGCCGCAATGGAATTCGTCGGGCCCGATGACACCGTTGATGGTGTAGCGATCTCGCTCGGGTTCGTAGGTGACTCTGCTCACCCAGAATCGCGCTATTTCCGCGAGCATTTCGGCGCCGTAGTCGATCAAGATAAGCCAAATCCCCGGTGACCTGGTAGAACTTCCACGCGTTGTACGCAACGGCGATGCCGATGTGATGAGCAAGATGGCTGGGATCCGTCCGCCACCGCCCGGATCGCGGATTGAGATGCAGCTCTGGGCTTTCCTCGCGGCCGTCGGTGCCGGACTGCCATGGGTACATCGCGCCGCGATACCCGGCCAGCTTTGCGGCTCGGCGGGCCTCCGGAAGCCGCCGGTAACGATACCGAAGCAGCGACCGGGTGACCGTCGGAAGCCGCAGGTTCGAGCACCGGGAAGATGAACAGCTCGTCCCAGAAGACGTGGCCGCGATACGCCTCACCGTGCAACCCCCGGGCCGGCACCCCGACATCGAGTCCTCGGAGTTGTAGGACACCGTCTGCAACAGGTGCAGCAAATGCAGCCGCAGGATGCGCATTTCGTCGGCTTGGCTATCGGCGTCGATGGCCAGCCGCTGCCACAGGTGGGCCCAGCTGAGCTTGTGCCCGTGACGTATCTCTTCGAATCGTCCCTGGCGCCCGAGCCGGCGCTCGGCCCCCTCGGCAGCCTTGGACGTGGCAACATCACGGCCGGTGACCAGGGTGACGACCTTCTCGACGCTCAGCGACCGACCCGCGCCGAGCTCGGTGAAGACTTCATGACCGATTTCGAATTCGTCGTTCGACCAGTCGGTATGTCGCCGGTGCAGGCGATGTCGCCGTGCCACAGACTGGTCCGCGCCGCCAGCGCGACCGGGATCTGCGACTGCGTCGTCTCAACGGTCATAATCACCGAATTCTCGGACAATGCACGCTTTTCCAGCCCCCGCATGTGATTGCTGGCCAAGTCGCGGTACCGCTCCACCAAGCTGTTGCGGACGTTGCCGTCGAGCGTCGAACGGATCTCGATCGGTCCCCGACCAGTCCTCAGCGACGATCGTCGTCTCGAGGGCGGCCACGTGGGCCTCGTTCATCGCCACCAATCGGTGTCTGCGTCACCGAGGTGGTACGGCCGGCGTCGTCACGGAAGCGCAACTCGCGGCTCAGCACCGCGCCGCGAAGATCGAAAGTCTGGCGATAAGACAACAACGTGGCCTCATCGACGTCGAACCAGTCGCCGCCGTCGACGCGGAATGTCAACGGAAGCCAGTTGGGCAGGTTCACCAGACTCTCGTGCTGCGTCCGGGTGCCGCCGACGAGGTCATCGAGGCGGTTGTACACGCCCGCGGCATAGGTGCCCGGATAGTGAACCTGGCCCGCCTTCGATTCCGGTGCGGCGCCCCGTGGCGAAGTAGCCGTTGCCGACCGTGCACAACGCCTCGCGCAATTTCTCGTTGTGCGGGTCATAGCCCTCGAACGTGAACGTCCATGTCCCGTCGAAGCTTTGCTTCTCGTATGCCAGCCAGTTCCCGCCGCGGCGGAGGAACGTGGCTACTTCGCCGGGGCCTCGCAGGGTGAACTGAGCGGCCGTGGGGCGCCCGCCGTCCTCGTCGTTTCGCACGACGATCCCCATGCCGGTGTATCGGATCGCATCGAAGGCGTCTTCGTCGGTGAGGTCATCGCCGATGTAGATCGGCACCACACGGCCCGATTGATGGATGTGTCGCTGATCCAACGCAGCGCGTCGCCCTTGTCCCAGTCGACGTTCGGCCGCAGCTCGACGACCTTGCGGCCGTTGGTCACTCGAAGCCCATGTCGTCGTCCACGTCGGTGCGCGGCCGCCACGACCTCGGCAACGTGCTCGGCCGCGACGTTGCGGTAGTGGATGGCGACGGCAAACCGCTTGTGCTCCACACGCCTCCGGGGATCGGCTCGAGGTCGTTGCGCAGTTCCGCGGCTGCGGTCTCCAAGGCGGGTATCGCGGCGGCTGCCGCATCGTTCTGGTGGTACGTGCCGTCGGGTCCGATGAGCTCGAAGCCGTGGCCGCCGGCGTACCAGATCCCAGGCAGGCCGACCCGGTCGCGGATGTCCGCCAGATCCCGGCCGCTCAATATCGCCACCGGGCACAGCGCCGCCAAGCGCTCCAAGGCTTTGGCCGCGCCGTCGACAAGCGTGGCCGCGTCCGGGTCCGAGACGATCTCCGAAGCGTCCCGTCGTAGTCGAGACAGACGAACGGCTCCCGGCCAGCGACGACGCCCACCAGCTGACCGTAGGAGTTCAAGGCGTCTAGAAGCTGCGCCACGGGTCTGTCACCCTTGCGGATCTCGACGTGGGAAAGATCATCGACCACGACGTCGGCACCGCATGCCAGCAGCTCATCGGTACGGCCGCTGCGGTCCACACCGACGACGACTGCAAAGCCGCCTTTGTGGCCCGCCGTCAACCGCCGCCTCGGTGTCCACGACGAGGACGGACCGGTTCGGATTCGCGGCGAGTCTGCGCGCTATTTCGGAGTAAGGCGGCGGGTTCGAGCCTGCCCGCAAGCGCGAGCCCCCCGGCGATCACAGCGTCGACACGCACAGCGAACAGATTCTCGATGTCCGCGGCGCGCAGTACACGCTGACAGTTGTGACTCGGCGAGTAGATGGCCGTCGCAATTCCGGCGTCCTGGAGTTCGCGCAGCAGATCGACCGTCGACTCGAACGCGGGCAGCGCCTCGTCCAGCAGGTCGAGGAACAGGTTCTGCATGCGGTTGCCGAGCCCGTATATCGTCTCCTCGAAGGTGTCCTCCTGCTCGCCGCGAGGCAACGAGATGCGCCGCGAGGCGAGGAAGTCGGCGACTCCGTCGAGGCGCGGCTTGTTATGGACGTGCCTGCGGTAGTCGTCATCGGCGAATGGAGAGTGGTCCTCGTTCTCGTTCGCCGGCCTTCGGGCCAGATAGTCGTCGAACGTTGCCTTCCAGGCCGCGGCGTCGATCGCCGCGGTGTCGGCGACGAAACCGTCGAGGTGGAAGATCACCGCGTCGTGGTAGCGCGGGTCAATCGTCACGGGCTTCATACCCACGTTCCTCGCTCAAACGGGCTGATGAACCGCACCTGCGCTCGTATTCTGCTCGCAGTTTCACCGCGCGCACACCCGAATGCCGCAATGACGGTCCTTTGGCCGCTCGGGAAGTGACGAACGCCCAATGTAGAGCTGCCTGCCAAGGGCTAACGTCATCGAGACGGCGGCACGACTACCACTGCAGGGGAAACCATGAACGAGAAAGAAATTGATGATCAGGAACTCGCGAAGTGGGATCCGGAGTTCACCAAGCAGCTGGCTAATTTGTTCGCGCCCGTTGTGAAGCGATGGTTCCGGGCAGAGGTAAGGGGGTTGGAGAACGTTCCGCCCGTCGGCGGCGCGTTGATGGTTTCGAATCACTCCGGCGGCGTGCTGACACCTGATGTTCTCGTCTTGGGCCCGGCCTTCTACGACAAGTTCGGATACGACCGCCCCCTCTACACACTGGCTCACTACTTCATATTCTTCACCCCGTTCCGCGGATACTTGGGCCGGCTCGGCGTTGTCCACGCCAGCCGGGAAAAGGCCGCGGAGGCGTTGCACTCGGGTGCACTCGTGCTGGCGTTTCCCGGCGGGGACTACGACGCGTTCCGGCCGACGCTGACCCAGAACGTCATCGACTTCGACGGGCGCACTGGATATGTCAGAACCGCGATCGAAGCCGGCGTGCCCATCGTGCCTGCGGTGTCGATCGGAGGCCAGGAGACCCAGCTATTCGTGACCCGCGGCACCTGGCTGGCCAAGCGGTTGGGTCTTGCCCCGACTTGCGGGCGGAGATCATGCCGCTCACGATCGGTTTCCCGTTCGGCATGAGTGTGTTCTTCCCGGCCAATTTTCCGTTGCCAACCAAGATCATTTATCAGGTGCTGGAGCCGATCGACATCGTCGCCCAGTTCGGCGAGGATCCCGACGTCGACGATGTCGACGCCCACGTCCGCTCGGTGATGCAGACCGCCCTCGACCGGCTGGGCCGCCAGCGCCGGTTTCCGGTGCTGGGCTGATTCGAGCGATTCCCGGCATCGCTGAAGCCGGCGGCTCGGGTCATGACCTAGCCGAGGGACTGGACGGCGCGAGCGGTGGCCTGGCTGAGGCGAAGGATCCGCAAATCGCCGATCGGTGTGCCCCGCCCACGGTTGCACACCATCGCCAAGGCCAGGTCGTGCCCGGGATCGGCAAAAGCGCCGGAGCCCCCGAACCCGAAATGGCCATAGCCGCGGGGGAACTGTTTGTTAATAATCGGCAGCCGATGGTAGCCAAGCCGCCACTGCATGGTCATCACGATGACCCGGTCACCTTGGTCGTTCTGTATCTCGGAGGCCTTGCGCACCGTCTCCTCGGAAAGGATGCGCACACCGCCCAGCTGGCCACCACCCGCGAGCATCGCATACATGGCGCCGAGCGACACCGCATCGAAATACCCATTCATCGCGGGCACGGCGGCATCGAGCAGTCGAGGGTCCACGATGACGTCCTCGATACCGCGGGAGAGGGCTGCGTTGATCATCCGATGCGGGTTGATCGGCGACCCCAGGGCACGCAGACCCAGCGACACCTGGTTCAACGCGAACCTGCCGAGGGGGCCAGGCCAAAACCGTGAAAGCGGGCGGCAACATCGGTTCCAGTGGCGCCACACGGTGCCGCTGCTCGGGCGGGCAGCCGATATGCAGGCCGTCGAGCCCGAGCGGTTCGGCGATTTCCTTCTGGAGAAACTCGTCGATCGATATGCCGGAGATCCGCCGCACCAGCTCGCCGACGAGCCAACCGAACGTCAGCGCGTGGTAGCCCACCGAGGTTCCGGGCTTGTATGCCGGCGTCGCCCGAGCCAGCGCATCGGTCATGTGCTCCCAGTCGAGGATCTTCGATCCGTGGTCGATGATCGTGCCGAGGCGGTGTAGGCCCGCGGAGTGGCTCAACACCTGCCGAACGGTGACGTCACCCTTCCCGTTTTGGGCGAACTCTGGCCAGTAGGTGGCGACCCGTTCGTCGTAGTCGAGGTCCCCGCGGTCGGCGAGCACATGGGCGCAGGTGGCGGTCACGCCCTTGGTCGTACTCCAGCACATGGCAAGCGTGTCGCGGCTCCAGGGAACCCCATCCCGGCTGCGAACCCCACCCCACAGATCGACGACCAGCCTGCCGCGGTGGTAGACGGCCACCGAGGCGCCGCCCTCGGTGCCGGCGATCTGCTTCCTGAAGACGTCCGCCACCTCGCGGAACTCGTCGTCGTAACGACCAGCGATCTGATCGGTTCCTGATGTCTGAGTGCTCAGTTTCGGAGCTCCTTTCTAGCCGACGTCACCGAGTGCGATGACCGCGTCGAATCCCTCACGGATGCACCCGGCAAGCATGTCCAGATCCGACACCGCTGCCGCATCGACGTTGAGCCCGCCAAATGCCTAGTGGTTGTAACCCACAAGCGCGTAGTTGGCCGCCGCGCCCACGAGGGGACCGAAGGGGTGGGCCATCCATTTAGGAGTGTCCGTCACACGCAGTTCCCGCGGCCGCACTTTCGAGAAATTCGGCCACGCAGAGTCGCCTTCGGCGACATAAAACAAAAGAACCCCTATTGACACCTTGCTTCATCCGGTCACCGGTCTCGACGTGGCCGATGCCGACGTTGGTCCGCGGGATCGTTGTCGCTCCTCTCATCGGTGCTCACCGAGCACATGAGTGACAATCCACCTGTCGGCCAGCTCGGGCTTGGTGGCGACCTGAGGGCAGCCGTAGGGCAGGGTTAGGGTGGGTCATGGCCGCCATCGAGGAGTCGGTGACGGTGCTGGGTCGCGGCGCCGTCGCTTGCGGATGCCGTTATGACCCCGGATTTCTCGACGTGGAATCGGTTAGCTGGCCGATGAATACGTCGAAGCCGACGATCATCAATCCGCTGGCCCAAGCGAGTTTAGTGGCGGACGCGCGGGCGCGGTGATGGTCAGCCGGTTATCGGGGATGGATGGGGTGTCGCTGCACATCGAGAGTTCGACGGTGCCGGCGCACGCCGTCGCGCTGATCATCATCGAGGCGTCCGATCAGCTCAGCCATCAGCGGCTACACCAGCTGGTTGGCTTGTCGCTGCCGCAGCTGGCGCGCTTCCGCAGCCGGGTTGTAGGCAAGCCGCTGGGATTGGGTCAGCCCGTGTGGGCCGAGATCGACGACTATGACCCGACTCCTCAGATGCACAGCGCAACGGTTCCTGCTCCCGGCGGCCGCCGCGAGTTCGCCGACCTGATCGCGGGGCTGACCGCCGGGCCGCTGGATCGCCACAAACCGCTATGGGAAGCGTGGAGCATCGACGGTCTTGAGGGCGGCCGGTGGGCGTTGGCGGTGAAGATGGCGCCTGCAATGAGCGGTGGCGTCGCCGGGGTGGCCTCCGTTTGGCCGCGGCTATTGACTATTGGTCCGCGAGACGACCCGACCAGCGATCTGCCGGCCGAGCCGGGCCTGGGCAAGCAGCCCTCCATCGGCGAGCTCGTTACCGACACGATGCAGGAGCTCCTGGAGAACCAAGTCACCGGCGTTTGGCTGATCGCCGGGGCCATGCCCGGTGTGCTGCGGGCCGCGGTCCGCCGGCTGCGCGGCACGGGCGGGCCCGACCAGCTGCCGCACGCGGCGTCGTCGATGCGCGGGCCGGTGCCGCGCACCGTGTTCAACGCGCCGCTGACCGAGCGGCGGGCGGTGGCCTTCGCCTCGATCCCGCTGGCCCAGATGAAGACGGTCAGGCACGCGTTTGGGGGCAATATCAATAACGTTTTCCTGGCCGCCTGCACACTGTCGCTGCGCGCCTGGCTGCAACGCCATGACGCCGTGCCCGACTATCCGCTGTTGATGCAGATACCGCTATCGCTGCGAGACGCCGATTCCACCACCGTCAGCAATCAGTTCACTTTCGGGCGTATCCGCTTCCCGGTGCAGCTCGACGATTCCGTCCAGGTCCTCACGAACCTACATGCAGCCACTGAAAGGCTGAAGATGGCCCGCAGGAGCAATGCTGAAGAGATTGGTCCCACGGCCGATTTCGCGACCATCGCTTCGCTGATCCCGCCGAACGTCGTCCACGCCGGCATGCGGCTCTATACCGGGCTGGGCTTGTCGCAATGGCTCGCACCGATCTCGCATGGCATCGTCTCGAATCTTCCCGGGCCGCGGATGCCGGTGTATTGCGCTGGAGCCAAGGTCGTCGGCATGCACACCGCGGCGCCGCTGATAGAAGGCGCCGGGTTGAACATCATGCTGATCTCCCACGGCGACGTGATGGATCTCAGCGTGTGCGTCTGCCCCGACAACGTGCCCGCGGTCAACGACATCGCTACCGGCATCGTCGAATCAGTCGGCATTCTGTTGGCGGCCGCCGAAGAATCTCCACGCGGGGTAAGCCCATCAGTCCTCACAGAGATGACGTCACACGCCAAGAAGCGTCCGCAAGTCCGGCGCTAACTGGCTACCACCGGTCCGCAGCGGCGGCGCGCAGTCGAGGTGGGTAAAACGTCGTCGAACTGTCGATCAGGCCGTCGTGACGGCGATCGATTTGGTCACATGGGAGCTGTCAATGTTAAGTCGGTGAACAGGTCACCCGGTTCGACAGTCAATCCCGCCCGTCGTCGTTGTAGGCTCCGTCGGAGTTCTTGGTGGCGGAGCGCGAGTTCGGCGGCGTGGTCTTGCCACACTCAACACTTATGGCGACGTGGCTCGGAATGAAGCACGCGCACTGCGGCTAGTCCTAGCCCACCTCAGAGAGTTTGAGTACGGCGACACCGACGAACTTATCGACACCACACAAGCCATCTTCGATGAGATTGACCGCGAGGGCGATCTGCAGCATGTCGCGGAAGTGCTTGTCTCGCAACTCGCCAACGTACTGCCCATTGCTGCCGAAACCGATAACTGGCCGCTCGCGACGGATAAGCCCGAGGACTACCCGGCCTACGAGGAATTTCTCGAAAGATGCCACGACAAGGTGGTGCAAGAGTTGGAGCACCAGATCGCAGGTCGGCTCGACTTCGCGACCGGAAAGACGAGAGACGATGAATAAACGCCAGCAGCTACCGCCGCAGATCAAAAAGGTCCAGGTGACCGACCGCCGCACGGGCAAGACGATGCTGCGGTACCAGCTGACCGTTGACGCCGGGTGCGACCCGGAGTCGGGCAGGCGGCGTCAGATCCGTCGGCGGTTCACCACCGAGGCCGCGGCACGCGCCGAACTCGCCTCGGTGCAGGGCGCCGTGACCGCCGGCATCTATGTGCACGCCAGCAAGCTGACGGTGGATCAGGCGTGTGAGGCGTGGCTGGCGTCGAAGCACTCGCTCAAGGCGTCAACGTTGCTCGGGCACCGGTCCAAGCTGGCGGCGCTGCGCGACGCGGTCGGCGACGTCGAGGTCCAGAAGCTGTCCAAGGCCCACCTGGACGAACTGGTGGGTCGGCTGCGTCGCGGTGAAGCCCAGGGCCGCAAGACGAAATGGACGCCGCGGTCGTGCAACTACCTGATCCACCTGGCGACGGCAGTGCTTGACGATCAGGTGAAGCAGGGCAACGTGGTGCGCAACGTGGCCCGCCTCGTGGACCGGGTGGCCGGCGATCCGCGCAAGTACCGCACACTCACCGCCGACGAGATGTTCTCGATCCTCGACCATGACTGCCGGGATCGGCACTTGTGGGCGTTGGCGCTCTATGGACTTCGCCGCGGGGAGATCGCCGGCTTGCGGTGGGTCAACGTCGACTTGAAGGGCAAGACGGTCAGCATTGTGGAGAACCGGGTGACCATCGGCAAAGAGGTCGCCACCGGTACCCCGAAGTCGAAGGCGAGCACTCGCACGCTGCCGATGCCCGACGAGGTGGTGGAGTTGCTGCGGGCCGCGCGCAAACGACAGGCCGAAGAGCGGCTGGCGTTCGGCCCCGGGTACGGGTCTGGCGAGTATGTCGCCAGCGACGAGATCGGCCAGCCCTACCACCCCGACCTGTTGACATCCCGGTGGCGTCGAATGCTCGATGAGTTGGGTATCAAGCGGGTGCGTCTGCATGATGCGCGGCACTCCTGCGCGACGTTGATGCACGCGCGTCAGGTGCCGATCGCGACGATCGCGGCGTGGCTGGGGCACGCCAGCGCGGCGTTCACGATGGCGGTGTACGCGCACAGCCAGGACGACGCTTTGAAAGCCGCCGCGAGCAGTTTCGGCCGGTTTGTGACAACTGGTGACACCGAGACGGCCCCGCAGGGTTGACACCAAGCATGAGAACCGCCTCTGACCAGGCCTTTTATGGTGGGGCGGGCGGGGCTCGAACCCGCGACCAACGGATTATGAGTCCGCGGCTCTAACCAACTGAGCTACCGCCCCTAGCCAAGCATGCGTTGCGCGACCTTCACGTTAGCGCCCGCCGATATCGCTGGAACGCCGTGGTCAGGCGGCCGCCTACGCGCGGGACAGACTCATGTAGCGCTGCGCGCTTCCAGTCTCCAGTACGTGCCTGTCCTCCAATGACTGCACACACCGAAACACCAAGTCGATCGATCGATAGCAATAATGTGCAATCAATGCCAAATGCTTCAACTGCTCATCCGTCATGACGTCTGGGCGGGTGAAGTCGCGGACGTAGACGATGTCGGCCTCCACGAGCTGATTCACCCAGGGCAGAGCGTCGTCGCCGACTTCGAAGTCGCCGATCGGTCTGCGACTCACTTCGGTGAAGCCGTGTGGGATAAACCCCTGGCCACGTAGCTCTGAATCAACCTCCCCGAATGATGGTTGGTTCAGATACAAAGTTATGAACGACACTTCGGTCTGAATCGCCACCGCCTCAGCAAGCTTCTCGTGGCCGCTTTGGAAGACAGACAATTCGCTGCCTTGGATGTCGATCTTGAGAAAGTCGAGGTGCTCAATCTCGGATATATCGTCAAGCCGGCGGGTTTCAACCGGAATGCGCCCAATCACCTCGCCGGACGGTTGGAGAGCCGGGAACAACCCCAGCGTCGCCGGGTCTGGTTCGAGCAGACTCGTCATTCCCGTTGCGCGACAGACCTTCAGAGTGCTTGAGCTGCCGTCGCCCACTGCGTATGGCAGATACAGCTCGTTCGGGCCATGCGTTAGTTGGAGCGCCAGCAATTCCCTCAGCTGTGGCTCGAAGCCCGTCACATGACACAGGCCGGCGCTGAGCATGGGTAGGTAGGGTGGCTTGCCGCCGTCGAGGGGGTTCGCCCCTACGTCTACGACGTGGGTGAGGCGCGACGGTGAGAGCAGGTCCCGGACGGCGCTCAAATCAGTTGCTCCCGGCGCTAATCAGCGATGAGCCGGCTACGTCGCACACAACCGCGAGATTAGCGCGCGCTCCGGGGGCCGACGAAGCTGTGGGCGCCGGAGCCAAAAGTCGAGTGGCCGCTAAGTCCTCCGGTGTCAGGGTGTGCTCGGCCTCGTGCTTGTCCGGCACCGCGATGATGGCCCCAAATAGAGATTCGGCAGCGTCGTGCTGCGCTTCCTGGGGGCATCCATCGTCGCACGCTCTGAGGAATTACACAGATTACGGTTAGCTGAACACCGTCTGACCGTCGACGTCGAGCAGATATTGCTCGGTGCCGCTTTCGACCCGCGGGGCATCACCGGCCAACGCCACCGCGATCTTGTTGCTGGCATTGCGCATCACGTCGAAGGTCAACTCGACGGCCTCGGCATCGGAGAAGTGCGCGCGCACCCCGGCGGCAACTCCACGGTCGATATGGCTCGGCGACCAAATCAACGCATCCGCGTACCGCAGCGCCGCCTTCTGACGATCGGTCAGCAGGCCGGACGCCTCGAAGTGCTCGATGTCGCCGTACAGCGTCTCCGATCCGCCGGCATCCAGTGCCGTCGTCTCGCGCAGCGACTTGCACAACCGGCAGTTGTGTTGAGTCGCACCGCGCAGCCGGACCACCTCGGCCGTCAGCGCATCGAGGTCGCGCAGCCGCGCCACTGTCGGCAGAAAACCGTTGAACACCGCGTCGGACGGGTCGGTGGCGTGATCCCAGGCGATCCGACCGTCCGCCCATCCCAGGTACTGCTGGCCAACCCCGAGGTTTTCCAGTCCGGCCCGTACTCGCGGGACGAAGTCGGCGATGTACATCTGCACGACGACGTTAAATGTGTTGTTGCCCAACGCAGACCACAACTCCGAACGCTGCTCGTCGCCGATCATCGAGACATCGATGCTGAACTGTTCGGCGAAGCCGGCTACGACACCTGCCAGGGCCTCGGCATCCGATCCCGGGCCGGCCACCGCCAACTCGGCCGGCAGCGGAGGCAGCCTCAACGTCTCCGCGCAGACGCGCCGCACCAGTCCTGTCATGCGACCGTCGGCCGGCGACAATGCGACCAGCCGGGTCAGCTCGTCGTCACGCACCCTCGCATTATGTCGCCTGGCTCACCGACGACATGTAAAAGTCCGGAATCCGCAGCGACGGCATCGCCGTCCGGGTGACCCAATCGCCCCACTCCCGCGGCAGCGTGCGCTCGCTGACGCCGGCCTGGGTGGCCCGTCGCAGCAGGTCCATCGGGCTCTCGTTGAACCGGAAGTTGTTGACCGCCGCCGTCACCTCGCCGTCTTCGACCAGATAGACGCCGTCGCGGGTGAGCCCGGTCAGCAGCATCGTCGTGGGGTCGACCTCGCGGATGTACCACAGCGTGGTCAACAGCAGCCCGCGCTCGGTCGCAGCGACCATATCGGTCAAGTCGGCATCGCCGCCGGTCATCACTACGTTGTCGGCGGCCACGGCGACGGGAGCCTCGAACTCGACGGCGGCGGCCCGCGGATAGGCCAGCGCGTTGATCACCCCGTCGCGGATCCAGTCGACCCGCTCGATGTCCATCCCGTTGTCGAAGATCGACAGCGTCTCCGACGAACTGGCGGTCGCCACAAAGGGCGTACACCCCAGACCGGGCACGGTCGGATCGGCGTACAACGTCAACGGTAGAGCGGTCAGCTGCTCCCCCACTCGGGTGCCACCGTCGAGCGACGACAACGCGGTGCGGCCCTCTTGCGCGCCACGGCCGGTCATCGACCAGGCCAGGTAGACCATCATGTCGGCCACCGCCGACGGCGGCAGGATCGTCTCGTAGCGGCCTTCGGGCAGCTCGACGCTGCGCTTGGCCCAGCTCAGCCGCGTCGACAGCTGCTCGAACATCAGATCCGTTGGCACATCGGCGAAATCGGGCGTGCCCACCGCCACCCACGCGCTGGCACCGTCGCGTTTGGCGTTGATCTCCACCGAGCCGGTGGGTTGGGTGTAGCGGCGCCGCAGCCCGCGCGACGTTGCCAGATACACCGTCTCCAGCCCGTGCCGGGCAAAGCCGTACAACTGGTCGCTGCCGCGGAAACCGCGACTCAACCCCCGGGCGACATCGGCGAACACTTCGGGGCCGGTACCCGGCGTCGGCGCATCCCAGTCGGCCGGGGCGCCGTTGCCGCTCAGCAGCGGCGCCGCGTCGCGGGCATCCGGCGCGGACATCGCGGCCGCCTGCGACGCCGCGACCAGTCCCTCGATCACCGACGGATCGACCTCGGACGAGGTCAGCGAACCCACCCTCGCCGTATCGCCTTGGCGGACAATGGAAATCACGGTCGTGCTGCGGGCGGTCGACGCGCCGTTGGTGGTCATCGAGTTGTTCGCCCATCGCAGCGACGCCGCGAGGCGGTCGGTGACCAGCACGATCGTTTCGTCGGCCCGTCCCCGCCGCGCCGCGGCGTCCAGTGCGATGTCGACCACCTGCTGCGCGGTGATCACTGGCCGGCCTCGATGCGGGCGTTGAGCACGTTGACGCCGCGGAACAGCGCCGACGGACAGCCGTGGCTGACCGCGGCCACCTGACCGGGCTGGGCCTTGCCGCAGTTGTACGCCCCACCGAGCAGCCACGTCGACGGCCCGCCGACAGCTTCCATCGAATTCCAGAAATCGGTGGTGCTGGCCTGATAGGCGACGTCGCGAACCTGCCCGTCCAGGCGTCCGTTGCGGATGCGGTAAAACCGCTGCCCGGTGAACTGAAAGTTGTAGCGCTGCATATCGATCGACCAGGATCGGTCGCCGACGATGTAGATGCCGTCGTCGACCCGGGCGATCAGGTCGGCGGTGCTCCGGTCCTCGGGGCTGGGCTGCAGCGAGACGTTGGCCATCCGCTGAAGCGGAACGTGGTGCGGCGAGTCAGCGTACGCGCAGCCGTTGGAGCGCGGCAAACCCAGCCGCGGCGCGAACACCCGGTCCAGTTGATAGCCGACGAAGATCCCGTCGCGCACCAGATCCCAGCTCTGGGCGGCCACCCCGTCGTCGTCGTAACCGATGCTGGCCAAACCGAATTCGACAGTCCGGTCGGCGGTCACGTTCATCACCGGCGAGCCGTAGCGCAAGCTGCCGAGCTTGTCGGGGGTGGCGAACGACGTGCCGGCATAGGCGGACTCGTAGCCGATGGCCCGATCGTATTCGGTTGCATGACCGATGGATTCGTGGATGGTCAGCCACAGGTTCGTCGGATCGATCACCAAGTCGGTCGGGCGGGGTGTCACGCTGGGCGCCTTGATCTTTTCGGCCAGCTGCGACGGCAGCTGCGCCAGCTCGTCGGTCCAATTCCAGACCTCGTCGCCCGCCAAGACCTCCCAGCCGCGACCCATCGGCGGCGCCACCGTGCGCATCGAATCGAACCCGCACCCGCCGGTGTCGATGGTGACCGCCTCCAAGACCGGTAGTAGCCGCACCCGCTGCTGAGTGATCGACGAACCGAAGGTGTCGGCGTAGAAGGTCTGCTCCTTGACGGTGTTCAGGCCGGCCGATACGTGATCCACCCCGTCGGCGGCCAGCAGCCGGCCGGAGTACTCGTCGAGCACGGCGATCTTGTCGGCGGTGGTCACGGCGAACGGGTCGATCCGATAGCTCGAGACCCAATTGACGTCGCGGTACACCGGTTCGGGCGCCAGTTCGACCGGGTCGGTGTTCAGTGCCGCCAGCGTGGTCGCAACCCACACGGCGCGCCGCGCGGTGTCCGCCGCGACAGTCGGCGACAGCTCGGCGTGTGAGGCGAAGCCCCACGTGCCGTCGACGATCACGCGGACGGCCAACCCGAGCTCGCGGCTGAGCACCGCGGTCTCCAGCTCGCCGTCGCGCAGCTGAATGACCTCGGTGGTGAGCCGGTGAATTCGCAGGTCAGCGTGGCCGGCGCCGGCCGCGGTGGCCGCCGACAGCGCGGCGTCGGCCAGTTCGTGGCGGGGCAGGTCGAGGAAGTCGGCATCGATCCCCCGGTTCGGTGTCACGACATCCACCGTAACGACCGGCTTTAATACCCTTGTGGGCCGCGCCGACGCAGAGCGAAGCGATGCTGAGTTGACCAAAGGTCGCCGATCGACCGTGCTGGCGTATGGGCTGCTGGCTCCCAGCCTGTTCGGGGTGGTCACGTTTATGCTGCTGCCGATCTTCGTGGTGATCTGGCTGAGCCTGCACCACTGGGACCTGCTCGGTCCGATCGAGTATGTCGGAGACCGAAATTGGCGGTCGGTGCTGACCGATTCAGCGTTCGGCAATTCGCTATTGGTCACGCTGGCTTTCATCGCGATCGTGGTTCCCGCGCAGACGGCGCTCGGATTGTTGGCCGCATCTTTGTTGGCACGCAATCTCCCCGGTAGCGGGTTGTTCCGCACGGTTTATGTGCTGCCTTGGATCAGCGTCCCGCTGGCGATCGCGGTGCTGTGGCGCTGGATTCTGGCGCCTAGCGACGGCGCGGTGAGCACCGTGCTGGGGCATCGCGTTGAATGGCTCACCGATCCCGGCCTGGCGCTGCCACTGGTGTCGGCAGTGGTCGTGTGGTCCAATGTCGGCTACGTCGCGCTGTTTTTCCTCGCCGGCATTCTGGCGATCCCGACGGATGTCAACTCCGCAGCACGCATCGACGGGGCAAACGCCTGGCAACGGTTCTGGCGCATCACCTTGCCGATGCTTCGGCCTACCATGTTTTTCGTGCTGGTCACCGGAGTCATCAGTGCCGCCCAGGTTTTCGACACGGTATACGCGCTGACCGGCGGCGGACCAAAACACCAGACCGATTTAGTCGCACACCGCATCTACGGCGAGGCATTCGGGGCCGCGGCGATCGGCCGTGCCTCGGTGATGGCGGTGGTGCTGTTCGTCATCCTGGTCACCATCACTGTCGTCCAACATCTCTACTTCAGTCGGCGGATCAGCTATGACCTCACCTAAATCACCCTCCGCGGTTCTCGTTTACGCCGGCCTGCTGCTGGGCGCGGTGATCACCCTGGCGCCGTTCGCTCTTGGCTTGCTGACCTCATTCACATCTGCGCACCAGTTTGCGACGGGCACACCGTTGACGTGGCCGCGGCCGCCGACGCTGGCCAACTACACCGGTTTGGCCGGCGCGGGGTTCGGTCGCGCACTGGCGGTGACGGCATTGATGACGGCGACGAGCCTGCTTGGGCAGCTGAGTTCGTCGGTGCTTGCCGCGTATGCGTTCGCCCGACTGCGTTTTCCCGGCCGCGACGCACTGTTCTGGGTGTACCTGGTAACGTTGATGGTGCCGTACAGCGTAACCGTGGTGCCGCTGTATCTGATGATGGCGCAGCTGGGACTGCGGAACACGTTCTGGGCGTTGGTGTTGCCATTCGTTTTCGGCTCGCCGTACGCCATTTTCCTTCTGCGCCAACACTTCCGCGCGATTCCGGATGATCTGATCAATGCCGCTTATCTCGACGGCGCCAATACCCTGGATGTCATCGTGCACGTCGTGGTCCCTTCCAGCCGGCCCGTGATCGTCACGCTGATGCTGATCACCGTGGTATCGGAGTGGCATCACTTCATGTGGCCGTTGGTGATCACCAGCGGCACCAAGTGGCAGGTGCTGACGGTGGCCACCGCCGCGCTGCAGTCGCGCTACAACGCCCAGTGGACCCTGGTGATGGCTGCGACGTTCGCGGCGATCGTGCCACTGCTCGTGTTGTTCGCGATCTTCCAGGGGCACATCGTGCGCTCGATCGTGGTCACGGGGCTGAAGTGAGGCGGCCCCGGTTCTCCACACTGGTCGCAGTGGGCTGGGTGTTGGTCGCCGCATTACTGGTCGCCGCGGAGGTGCTGCTGGACGTCACGGCCCGGCCGCCCAGCGGCAAGACAGTCGTAACTGTTCGACTGTGGGACCAGCAGGTCGCCAAGGCGTATCGGCAGTCGTTCGCGGCGTTCACCCGGATGCACCCCGACATCGAGGTGCAGACCCATGTGGTCTCGTACTCCACGTACTTCAACACGTTGCGCACTGATGTCGCGGGCGGTAGCGCCGACGACATCTTCTGGATGTCCAACGCCTATCTCTCCGAATACGCCGACAGTGGCCGGCTGATGGACATCGGCGAGAACCTCAGGGCGACCGCCGTGGCAGCGTGGGAGCCGTCGGTGGTCGAGCAGTTCACCCGTATGGGGACGCTGTGGGCAGTCCCCCAAATAACCGACGCTGGAATCGCGTTGTACTACAACGCCGATCTGCTCGCCGCCGCCGGTGTCAACCCCGCCGACCTGGCGACACTGAGGTGGAGCCCGGACGGAGGCGACACTCTGCGCCCGCTGCTGGCTCGGCTCACGATCGACGCCAATAGACGCACCGCGGCCACTCCCGGTTTTGATGTCAGACGTGTCCGGCAGTGGGGTTACAACGCGGCCAACGACGGGCAGAGCATTTACCTGAACTACATCGGGTCGGCCGGAGGCGTGTTCCAGGACGGTGATTGCTTTGCGTTCGACAACCCCGGCGCGATCGAGGCTTTCACCTATCTGGTCAGGCTGATCAACGATGACCACGTCGCGCCACCGGCCTCGGACACCAACGACAACGGTGACTTCACCCGCAACCAGTTCCTGGCCGGCAAGATGGCGCTCTTCCAGTCCGGCACCTATAACCTGGCGGCGGTGGCAGCCCAGGCCAACTTCCGGTGGGGCGTGGCGATGCTGCCTCAAGGCCCCAAAGGCCGAGTCACCGTCACCAACGGCATCGCTGCGGCGGGCAATTCCGCGTCCGCGCACCCTGACGCGGTGCGCCAGGTGCTGGCCTGGATGGGCACCAACGAGGGCAATCAATATGTGGGCCGGCATGGCAGCGCCATTCCCGCAGTGCGGTCTGCCCAGGGCGTCTACTTCGACTACTGGGCCACCAAGAAGGTCGACGTCAAACCGTTCTTCGCGGTGTTGAATGGACCGCAGATCGATGCGCCCGGTGGCCCAAGCTTCGCCGCCGGAAATCTAGTCGTCAAGCCGTATTTCGACGAGATGTTCATGGGCCGAACCGACGTTTCGACGACCCTTCACCGAGCCCAACAAGCGGCCAACGCCGCGATTTGCCGCTAGTGGCGCCTAGTGGCCCAGTGGCACTTCTAGTGCGATCGCCGCGATGCAAACCGCCGAGGTGAGCGAGAGTGCCAGCCAATCGGCCATTTTCGGCCGCGCCGGGGCAGCCGAGATCTGACCGGTGCCGCCGCGCGCCGTGATCGCATCACCCATCTCGTCGGCGCGCCGCAATGTCACGGTGATAGCCGCAGTGATCAGGTCGATCAACTCCAAGGCCCGACGCTTGTGACGAGCCCGGCGGGTTGACGCTACCGGCCTGGGCCGCAACCGCCGCGCGGCGTAGAGAATCCGGAATTCATCGATCATCATCGGGAAGGCGCGCAGCGCGAGCGCTAATGCGACGGCCCACTCGTCGACCGGGATCCGCAACAGGCGCAGCGGGCGGCCCAAAGTGGCTACCGCCGGAGCTATTTCGGCGACATTGGTGGTCCACGACACGATTGCTCCCAGACCCAGCAACACGATCGACAACGTAGTGATCCGTAGGAAATTCAGCAAGCCGCCGAATCCGATTGGCACGCCTGCAAATTCGACCACCGGACTGCCGCCGGCAAACGCCGCGGTGATGGCGCCTAACGCCACCAAAATCCACAGCCAGCGCGGTACCGACGGTAGCGCACCTCGTGGAATGCGCGCGATCCGAACCGCCGTCAGCAGCAAAGCCGCCACCAGCCCTATCGCGATCCAGCCGGGATAGAAGGTCAGCAAGACGGAAATGCCGAAAACCACCAACAGTTTGGTACCGGCCCACAGGTCGTGGACTGCCGACGTGCCGGGCACGGGACGCAGCAACACCACCGCGCGGGTCGGGCGTTCGTCGCGTGTGGTCATGCCATACCTCCCGCCGTCGCGGCAGCCGGCTCCAGCACGCCATTGCGTAGATCCAGAGTGCGCGGGCACAGCTCTTCCAGCCCGGCGAAGTCGTGGGATATGACCACGACGGTCAGCCCCTGCTCGCGACGCAGTTCTTCGAGCAGGCGCAGCAAGCCGCGTTGGGTGGATGCGTCCAGGCCGGCCAGCGGCTCGTCGAGGATCAATGCCCGCGGCGAGCGCGCCAGCAGTCCGGCCAGCACTACCCGGCGCATCTGACCGCCGCTGAGTTGGTCGATGCGCCGCTTGGCCAACGTGCTGTCCAATCCCACCACGGCGAGCGCGGTTGCCACGCGTTCGCGGTCCTTCGGCGAAAAGCCTGCCGCCGAAGCCACTTCCAAGTCGACTCGGCTACGCATCAGCTGAAGCCGGGCCGCTTGGAACGACAGCGCCACGGCGCCGACTTGTTCATGGGCGGGTCGACCGTCAAGCAGGCAAGTTCCCGTCGTCGGCACCGTTAGCCCCGCCATGATCCACGCCAGCGTCGACTTTCCTGAGCCGTTGCCGCCGTGGATAAGTAATCCATCGCCCTGGTGCACTGCGAAGCTGACATCGCGTAGCGCGGCCTTCGCCCACGGGGTCCCACTGCCGTATTCGTGCCCGACACCCGCGAGTTCCAGCACCGGTGCGCCGGAGTCATGTCCCGGCGCGGCGGTTGCTGCCGGCGCTGCCGTGGTCTCGACCATGTCGGTGTTATCCGCAGAACCGCTGAGATTGACTACGCGGTCAGCAGAATCGGCTTCGTTGTTGTAGTGGGTGATGTGAACCAGCGCTGTGTGGTGCCGTTTCTTAAGGCTGGACAGCACGCCCAGCAGCGCATCCCGTCCCTGCTGGTCGACCATGCTGGTCACCTCGTCGGCGATGAGCAGTGCCGGCTCGCGCGCCAGTGCGGCGGCCACGGCCAGCCGCTGCAGTTCACCGCCCGAGAGGCTTCCGGTGTCGCGTTCCGCGTGCGCGTCAAGTCCAACCTCGCTCAGCAACCGGCCGACGTCGATCGCCGTCCCGGGCGGCAGACCCCACACGACGTCGTCGGCCACCCGGGTGCCCAACACCTGGCTTTCCGGATGCTGCATGACCACCGCGGTACCGCCCAGCCGGCCCAGCCCCACCGCCCCGGGTCGGTCGACGGTGCCCGACGTCGGCTGTCGGCCGGCCAGCATCAGCATCAGTGTGGTCTTGCCTGAGCCGTTGGCGCCGGTGATGGCCAGATGTTCGCCGGCGTGAACGTTCAAGCTGAGCGCGGACAGCGCGTCGTGGTCGGTATTCGGATAGCGGAAGCGCACTCGGTCCAACCGAACTGGGACCGGCGCGATGGGCGCATTCTCGACCGGTGCATCCAGTTTGTGTACATCGGGGATACCGCGCATCCGCTCCAGCACGCGCGACAGCGCCCACCAGCCGATCAAGGACACGACCATGACCGAGACGATGCCGTGGGCGAGCAACAACCACGGCCAGTAATGCAGCGCCTCGGCGAGGAACCACTTGAGACGGTCGGCGGCCAGTTCAAGGCCGACCGCTATGGGCCTGCTGAACGGGAAGGTGTGTGCATTCGCGAACCGCCCGATCGCCGTCAAGACGGCCGAAGTCCCATCGAAGTTGGCGGTGATGGCGGCGAATATCAGGTGCCGCAGCCGCGCCAGTGCTGCCAACGCGGCAACCGAGACCCCGCCGTGAAGTGCCCCAGCGACGAAGGAGGCGACGATCACCGTCCGGGTGCCCAGGCCCCTGCGTTTGACGACTCCGGTAAGGCCGCCGATATAAGCGCTGTGCACAACTGCCATCAAGCCGCCAAGGCCCGCGATCAGAAATGCGATCACCCCGGCTGCGACCACCGCGGCGATCAGCGCGCGGATGCGATACCGGTAGGCCAGTAGCCCCATCGGCACCATGCCCAGCAGCACCAACCCGCCTGCAAACGGGACAATGACCGCGATGATCGCGGTCGCGGCGCAAAGTGCCGCCATGACCGCCGACTGCGCGAGTTCGCCGGGTCGCAGCGGTCCAGCCCCTCGGGGCGTGGTCGCAGGGCTCGTCGCGCTCATTTCATCGATTGTGCCAGCTGTCCGGGATGTTCCCCGTCGCGAACGTGGCGGGTCACTCAAGATTGCCCCATCGAAATTAGCCGGTTACGTGGTCTATATAGACCAGCTATGGAATTATAGACAGATGACTTCATCCGCCACCGCTGATCGTGACGCGGCCGGGGAGGCCCGCGCCGGTCTGGGCGCGGATCTGCTCGCCGTAGTCGCCCGTCTCAACCGCTATGCCACCCAGCGCATCCAGATGCAGTTGCCAGCCGCGCAAGCCCGCTTATTGTCGACCATCGACGCCCAGGTCGAAGCGCGGATCTGTGATCTGGCCGCCGTGGACCACTGCTCACAGCCGACGATGACCACCCAGGTGCGGCGGCTCGAAGACGCCGGCCTGGTCACCCGGACCGTCGACCCGTGCGACGCCCGCGCCGTCCGCATCCGGATCACGCCCGAGGGGATGCGCACGCTCAACCGTGTGCGGGCCGACCGGGCTGCGGTGATCGAACCGCAACTTGCCAGACTTGAGTCCGCGGACCGCCAGACGTTGGTAGCTGCCGTGGCCGTACTGCGCCGCCTCCTCGAGGATGCCGCGCCTGCCCCGCGGCCGGGCGCAGCTCGGTAAAGGCTGATTGCGGGCGCGCCTGGCCAGCGTCGACCTACCTCCTGCGGTTGTCGGCGCATGATGGCGGGTAGAGAACCGTCACACGACCCAAGAGGATGGGCGCGGAAGGGGGTCGCTATGCCCACGGAAGCATTCGCTTCCCCCGTGATCGTCTGGTTCGGGCCCAAGAGATACACCTTCCCCGTCGGCCGGGACGTGACTATCGGCCCCGACAGCCGGGCGGATATCCGCGTCGACGGCATGGGCACCTCCACCTCGCCAAGCCTCGTGGTGCTGCATCACAACGGCAGGCAGTGGATAGCCGTCGATCGCGGCGAAGGCGGCATTTACGTCGACGGCGTGCGAATGTCCACGGTTTTCATCCATGACGGCAGGGCGATCACCCTCGGCGATCCGCAGCACGGCCCTCGGCTGGTATTTCAGCTCGGCGCACCGCCGCCACCGCCACCGCGGCCACCCAGAGGTGGACCGCGCCCGGGGATGCGGCCCCCACCCCCGCCGCCGCATATGCGGCCTCCACCGCCGCCGCCGCCCGAGATGCGACCCGCGCCGCCGCCCCCCGTTATGCATCGCGGACCCGGCCAACCGGGACGGCCGCCCCCCGCTCCGCCCCCACCCCGGTCGGACCATCCGAAACGGCCGCCGGCTCCGCCCCCGCCTGTCCGGCCGGCACCGCCGGGGCCGCACCGCGTCGATCCGCCGACGCGATTGGACCAGCCGGTGCCGCCCACCGCCCAGTTTCACCCGCCCGCGCCGCCCCCCGCTGCCTGGCCAACCCCACCGCCGCCACCCGGACCGCCGCCGGCCTCCTGGGCCCCGCCGCCGCCGCAAGCTCAGCCGGGACCGGCGGTAGCCCCACCCCCTGCCCCGCGCAGGCGGAAGGCTTTCGTCGAGGCGCTGACCGGCGCGATGCAGAAACTGCGACCGCAGCGCCCGGAACCCCGGCCGCACGAGGCCGCGCCGACAACTGCGCTGCCCCAGCCGGATGTGCCGGTGGAACCGGATGCGCCGGAGACCAAGGCAATTGAAGCAACGCCGCCGTCACCTCCTCTCAAGGCCGGTCGCCTGGAGGCGCGTCAGGTGCGACTCACCGTCGATGGCGAACAGGTGCTGGCCGAACTTTCCTTCACCGCTGAGCCTGGGACGCTCACCGCGGTCATCGGGCCGTCGGAGGTCAGCACCTCCGCTCTGCTCGACGTGCTGGGCGGGACGATGCAACCGAGCGTCGGCACAGTTCATTTCGACAGCCACGACGTCACGGACGCTCACCTGCGGCGACACATCGGAGTCGTGCCGCGCTTCGACCTGCTGCATCCTGCGCTCACTATCGAACAGGCGTTAGGCTATGCCGCTGAATTGCGCTTACCGCCAAGCACTTCCGCCGATAATCGCCGTCAGAGGGTGGACTGGGCGCTCGGCGAGATGAAGCTGAGCCCGCTGCGCACTATCCAGGTACGCAAGCTCACCGCCGAACAGCGCAAGCGCGCATCGATGGCCATGGAACTGCTCACCAATCCGTCCCTGCTTGTCCTCGACGAACCGACCACCGGACTCGACGCGGCGGCGGAACGCGAGATGACGGCGACACTGCGGCGACTCGCCGACGAGGGCCGCGTGGTCGTGGTGGCGACCACCTCGCCAACCGACATCGACATCTGCGACCAGGTGGTGCTGCTCACCGGGACCGGCACCCCGGCGTTCGCCGGACCGCCCACGCAGATCGGCGCCGAGTTGGGCACGACCGACTGGGCGGAGATCCTCGAGCGGGTCAACACGGATCCCTATGGGGCACATGATGCGTATCTTGCCCAACAGCACGACGCGCTGCCGGAAGCGGAACCGCCGCACGGTCCGGTTGAACCGGCTGCGCGCCTGCATTTGTGGCGCCAATTCGCGATCGCTGTCCGTCGGCAGGGCTGGCTCACGGTTGGCGATCAGCGGTATTTCATCTTCCTGACCACCCTGCCGGTGCTGTTCGGCGCGATCGTGTTATTGGTGCCCGGCAAGGCCGGCCTAGGCCCGGCGAACCCGTACGGAAACAGTCCCGACGAAGCCGTCGAGATCCTCGCCGTGCTCGTCATCGGCGCCGTCGTCATGGGCACCGCGCTGGGCATCCGCGACCTCGTCAACGAACGGCGCATCTTCCGCCGCGAACAAGCCAACGGTTTGTCCGCGTCGGCTTTCCTGGCCGGCAAGGTCGTCGTTTACAGCCTGATCGCCGTCGTTGCGACCGCCATCATGACCACCGCCGCGGTTGTGGGCAAAGGCGCGCCCACTCATGGCGCCGTCCTGCTCGGCCATGGCAAGGTCCAAGCCACCTTGGAACTATTCGTGGTGCTGGCCATCACCACCATCGTGTCGGCGATGGTCGCGCTGGCCCTTTCAGCGCTGGCCAGCTACTCCGAGCAGATCCTCTTGATTACCGTGCTGATCGTGCTGATCTCGGTGGTGTTCGCCGGGGCGATGTTCCCGATCGACGGCCGGATCGGCCTCGAGCAGATCTCGTGGTTTGTGCCGTCCCGGTGGGGTTTCGCCGCCTCGGCGTCTACGGTCGACGTGCACGCAGTCAATGTGCTGGCGGTCGCCGACGATTCGTGGAAGCACTCGACTGGCCGGTGGGCGGCCGACATGGCGGCACTGGTCGGCTTCGGCGTCGTGGCCACCGCATCACTGCGCTGGGTGCTCAGGCGGCCTGCGCGGCGCCGGTGATCACCTCAATGCCGTTGTCAGACATAGCGTCTCACCCGTCGGCAATACGCCGCGTACGCTTCGCCGTACTGTTGCCGCATAAACTCTTCCTCACGCAAAACTTGACGGTGGAAGAGCCAGGTGCCGGCGAACAGGTAGGCAGAAGGAACCCAGTTCGGGAACACCAGGAATTGGCCGACCAGAACCAGAAACAGCGCGACGTAAATCGGGTTACGGCTCCAAGCGAAGACCCCGGTGGTCACCAGGTCGTCGGGACGGTCGACGTCGATGCCAACCCGAAAACTCCTGCCGAACGAAATCAAGCTCGCCAGCATGACAAGTAAGCCGGCACAACATAATCCGACGCCGATCCAGGCCGCAGCGGCGGACCGAAAAAACCTCACGCCGCCAAGCAACGGCCAACCGAACGCCGCCGCAAAGATGGTGTAGATATACAACAGCGCAACCGGCGGGATGAAGAAATCCGTCTTGTCGGTGTCGCCGAAATGCATTGCGCGCGTTCCCGCTCTGCTCAGCAGCACGATTCTGGTCAGCACCATGCTGACCAGGAGGGCAATCGTCGCAGCGGCTATATATCCCGGCAAGGCACTGTTATCCGATCCTTCCGTCGACCTCATGCCAAAGCGCTTCGTAACACATGGCTGCCACGCTGTGCGGGGCGAACGCCGTCACCGGCGCCCGTTGCTCGGCCATCTGCTCGATGATCGACAGGGCCGGGATCGCCGTGTTCAAGATTCCCGCTCGTTCGGTCGGCAACTGTTCCACGAGGTCTCGGTGCAGGCGCTTGCGCCCGTCCACCATCGAGAAGAACGCACACACCCGCGGTTGGCGGCCGTCGAAATTGTTGACGAAGTCAGACAATTGATCGAACGTCCGCACCGACAGCGTGGCCGGAATCATCGGCACCAGGAGCGTGTCGACCGCATGCATGACGTTCTCCGACAACAGCGAAATGCTCGGTGGGCAGTCGAGGAAGACCACGTCGTATTCGTCGTCGAGCGGTCGCAGCAGCTGATGAATCCGGCGAGTCGGCCGCTTCATGTCGTCAAGCTGTAAATCCATATTGCGGTAGCGGAAATCGGCCGGCAGCAGGTCAAGCCCGTCGAAATCGGTGGCCTTGATGGCATCGTCGAGCGTTCGCGTGCCTTCCACCAGCGCGCGGCTGCCGCCCTTGACTTTGGGCCGCACCCGGAACAGGTACGTGGCCGCGCCCTGCGGGTCGAGATCCCACAGCAGCACGTTGTATCCGCTACGCGCGGCGAGATGCGCTAGGTTGACCGCGGCCGATGTCTTGCCGACGCCGCCCTTGATGTTGTACGTCGCGTAGATCTTCATCAGCACACCAGCGCCTTCACTCGGGCACGATTCTCGTTGGCCAGGAACGGCTGCAGCCGGCCCACCAGCTCCCCCCGCGCGTTGAGCTGATGTGCGTCGAGTTGCGCAGCCAGTTCTCCCATCGCGAGTACGGTCGCCGGCGGTGCGGCGCCCTGTTCCATCATCACCGCGGCGAATTCCCGGACCGCTTCGCGCTGGACTTCGCCATCCTGGAAGTCGCCGAGCACGTCCTGCAGCGCCTTGAGCTCCTTGATCAGCGGACGATACGGCGCGTCGGCGCACAACGGCCGGAATACCTCGAGCAGATAGCGCAATTCCTTGCAGCGCTTACGCAGTTCGTGCACCTGCTCGCTCGGCGAGTCGGCGGCAATCCGTTTGCCGCGCCGCACCACCTTCCGGAACGCCCGCTCGATGCGTTGCCGGGCCAGCGTAGCGGCCGCCGGCCCGCCGTCGCCGTCAGCGGCCACCTGCGCCAGCTCGGTGCGCCAGTCGCTCATCACTTGTTCGAAGCGCCGCGACCGCAGCCCGCGCACCAACCGGCGGCGTTCCGCACCGCGATGCCGAACCAGGAATGTCCGGAACGGGTCGAGGTCGCGTGGATCAGCCGAAGTCAGTCTGGCGGCCATGTTGTCGAGCTCGAGCAGGTAGACGTCCAGATCGCGCACCGGCGTCGTCAGATCACCGAGCCACTTGAATTCCGGCTGAAACCGCTCGGCCAAATTTGCGGGCAGCACATCACCGACCAGCTTGAGAATCGAACGGGTGCGGCGCACCGCGACCCGAAGGTCGTGCAGGAATTCGATGTCGATCGCCGCGATCGTGCCGGCCACGTTGTCATCGATGGCGGCCGCAAACTGCGCGAGCACGTTCGCAACTGCCACCGGCGCGGGCGTCTCCGGACGCAGTGGCGCCGTCAGGTTCTGCTCGAGGTCGCTGGGAGTGCGACTGGCCAGCGCCAGCGCGTCGTCGTAGGGCGTCGTTGTCGACGCCTTGAACCCATCGACGCGGCCCATCAGCCGGGCAATCCGGTCACCGTCGACCTCGTAGCCGCGCAGCGGCTGGACCTGCAGCCGGCTGGTGCCGTCGTCACCGCTTTCGGTGAGGAGACGGGCAACCGTTTTTTCGTCGGCGTTGAGCACCCGGCTTTCCCGCACCGCACGCTCCACGGTGACGACCGACAGCAATGCCCGCGGCGCAACAATCGGAGCCAGCGCGTCGCGTAGCCGCCCGGCCGGCAGGTCGTGCATCAGGGCCGGCCACTTCTTCGCCCGGGGTCCCTGCAACCGGCTGCCATCCGGAAACTGCATGATCAGTGGACCGTCGTCGAGGTATTCAAGGGATATCCCCGCCGCGTGCAGCCGCCAGTCGAAGGTGTCCAGCCAGGTGTGTGAGACGGTTTGTTCCGGGCCGGCGACCAGCGCGAACTTCGGTTGCAGCGCAGCCTCGACAAGCTCGACGTCAACCGCACCTTGCTTGCTGAAGGCGCGGGAAATGCTGCCCATGGCCTACCTTCCCTTAGCCGCATGGTCGCGGCCGCGCGACAGACTATAGCCACCTTGGGTTAACGGAATGTTCATCTGGTTGCCCGGCCATCAAAGTGTTGGCTGACCTCGCGGAGCTTACCCCGGCACTCCGAGCGTCGGGTTACCGTCGGGTATGACCACCACTGCGGAACATCTGCGCAACACACTGGACGGACGTTGGCGCGACGTGAAGAACCAGATGCGGGAGCGGTTGACCGACGAGATCTTTCGTCCGCACTACACACCGAACACAGTGATCGCCCGCACCAAGGTGGCTGAGCAGATGAAGATCATGGCCGCCGCCGGCGCGGCCGACGACGGCTTCCGCAAGGAGCACGGCGGGAACGGCAACGTCGGCGCGGCGATCACGATGATCGAGATGCTCGCGATGTCGGATCTGTCCCTGATGGTCAAAGCGGGCGTGCAGTGGGGTTTGTTCGGCGGCGCGGTCGAGAATCTCGGCACCGAACGCCATCACGAGGCGTATGTGAAAAAGATCATCAACCTCGAGCTGCGCGGCTGTTTCGCGATGACCGAAACCGGACACGGCAGCGACGTCCAGGCCCTGGAAACGACCGCTGTCTACGACGCGGCCACCCAGGAGTTCGTCATCCACTCCGCCACTCCGACCGCGCGCAAGGACTACATCGGCGGTGCCGCCGAATCCGCCACCATCGCAGCGGTATTCGCCCAACTCATCACCACCGAAGACGGTAAGCAGGTAAACCACGGTGTGCATTGCGTTTTGGTGCCGATTCGCGACGCCGACGGAAACGACCTGCCCGGTGTGACGACGTCTGACTGTCAGTACAAGGGTGGTCTTCCGGGCGTCGACAACGGCCGCATCGTTTTCGACCACGTTCGCGTTCCTCGGGTGAACCTGCTGAACAAATACGGTGACGTCGCGGAGGACGGCACCTACAGCTCACCGATAGAAAACCCCAACCGCCGGTTCTTCACCATGATCGGCACCCTGATCCGCGGGCGGGTCTGTGTGGGTGGCAGCGCAGGCAACGCGGCACGGGTGGCGCTGGACATCGCCACCCGATATGCGTTGCTGCGCAGACAATTCAGCGCCCCAGACGACGAGGGTGAAGTGCTGATCATGGACTACCTGGTGCACCAGCGCCGGCTCTTCCCGCTGATCGCGCGGTCGTATGCATTGCAATTCGCGCAGAACGAGTTGGTGTCCAAATGCCACGATCTGCAGACCGCGGACGCACCCGACGCCGAGGAGCAGCGCGAGCTGGAGTCGCGGGCGGCCGGGCTGAAGGCTGCGAATACCTGGCATGCGTCCACGGCTATTCAGGAAGCCCGGGAAGCCTGCGGCGGCGCCGGGTACATGGCCGACAACCGGTTGATCGCACTGCGCGCCGACACCGACGTGTTCACCACCTTCGAAGGCGACAACCATGTGCTGACCCAGCTGGTGGCCAAGGAGCTGCTGACCGCCTATGCCGACGACGTCAAGAGCATGAGCCCGGTGGAATGGGTGCGGTTCGCGGCCAACTTCGCCGGTGAGCGGGTGCTGAAACGCACTGCGGCAGAAACGATTATGCAGACCATCGTCGACGCCCGGCAGGACAACGAAGAAGAAGGCAGTCTGTTCAACCGCGGCACCCAGGTCAAGATGTTCGAGGACCGCGAGGAATACATGATCGCCTCGGTGGCGCGCCGGTTGCAGGGCAAATCCAAAGAGATGTCGGCATTCGATGCGTTCAACGCCGTGCAGGATCACGTGTTGCACGCCGCGCAGGCGCATATCGACCGGGTGGTGCTGGAGGCGTTCGTTGCCGGGATCGACGCGTGTGAAGACGACGAGGCGGGCGAGGTGCTCAACCTGGTCTGTGATCTGTACGCGTTGTCGGTGATTGAGGATGACAAGGCGTGGTGGGTCGAGCACCGGTTCCTGTCCACCGAGCGCGCCAAAGCGGTCACTCGCGCCATCAACGACCGGTGCCGGTTATTGCGGCCGTACGCGCAAACACTGGTCGACGGTTTCGGGATCCCCGAGCCGCTGCGATACGCCGAGATGCTGCACCCCGAGAAGCTGCCGGGCTGACCTACCGATTCGGAATCGAGCAATCCTTTAACTCAGAGTGAGCCGAACACGACCCGCTACCAGGCAGTTCGCCAGGATCAGCCGACGTTGGTGCCGCCCTCGGCGATCCGGCGCACCGCCCGCAGGAAAACGTCGATCTCCTCGAACGTGTTGTAGAACGCGAACGACGGGCGAACGGTCGCCTCCAGCCCCAGGCGTCGCAGCGCCGGCTGGGCGCAGTGATGGCCCGCCCGCACCGCGATGCCTTCGGCGTTGAGTGCTTTACCCACCTCGAGCGGCTCATGCCCCGCGAGCACGAAAGACAAGACGCTGGCCTTCTCGGTTGCCGTGCCGACAAGGCGGACACCGGGAATGTCAGCGAGCCGCGGCGTCGCGTACTCAAGCAACGCATGCTCGTAGGCCGCGATCCGGTTGATATCCAACCGCTGCACGTAGCGCAGCGCCTCGGCAAGCCCGACGGCGTCGGCGATATTGCCGGTACCGGCCTCGAATTTCGTTGGCGGTCCTTGATACAGCGAACGTTCCGTCGTGACGTCGGCGATCATGTGGCCACCGCCCTGCCACGGCGGCGTCTCGGTGAGCGCTTCCTCGGTGCCATAGAGCACGCCGATTCCGGTGGGGCCGTAGATCTTGTGTCCGGAGAACACGAAGAAATCCGCGCCGAGTTCAGCGACGTTCACCGGTATGTGCTGGATCGACTGGGCGCCGTCGATCAGCACGCGTGCGCCGTAACGGTGACCCAACTCGACGATCTTCTCGACCGGGACCACCGTGCCCAGCGCGTTGGAGACCTGGCTGGCGGCTACCAGCTTGGTCCGCGGGCCCAGCAGTTCCTCGAACTCCGACAGCAGCAGGTTGCCCGCGTCGTCGATCGGGGCCCACTTCAGGGTCGCTCCCGTTTTCTGTGAGATCAGTTGCCAGGGAACGATATTGGCGTGGTGTTCCAAGTGGGTGATGACGATCTCGTCGCCGGGTTGCAGGTGCTTGCCGCCCCAGGCATGCGCCACCAGATTGATCGCCTCGGTGGTGCCACGCAAGAACACGATGTCGTCGGACGTTGGCGCGCCGATGAATTCGGCTACGGTGTCGCGGGCCTCCTCGTAGGCGTCGGTGGCCCGGGCCGCCAATTCGTGCGCGGCTCGATGGATGTTGGAGTTCTCGTGGGCGTAGAAATGCGACAGCCGATCGATCACGACTTGCGGCTTCTGGGTGGTCGCCGCGTTGTCGAACCAAATCAACGGCTTGCCGTTGACGGTCTCCTTGAGAATCGGGAAATCGGCCCGCACGGCGTTGACGTCGAACACCTCATGCTCGTCAGTCAACTGCGGCACCGGGTCGGCTGCGGTCAGAAAGTAGTAGTTGTGTTCGTCGCCGGCCGGCACGTGCGGCACCGCGTCAGACCAGCCCAGCTCGGGAACCGACGGCGCCTCCGGCAACCAGAATGGGGCTGAGCCCCGCGGTGCTACCGGAACGGTCGGCACCGTTCCAGCCAGCACACCAGGCACCGTCGGGACGATGCCCTCGGTCGGAACCGCGAACGCGCTGAGGTCAGCGATGCCCGACGGCAGATAAGGATCCGCGACGGCCTCGCCCGACTCGGCGACCGACGGCGCCGCCGTCGTGTCGGGAACGTTGCCGCGCGGGGCGACGGGCACGCCTTGCGGCGGACCTTCGAGCGCAGGAGACGTCGGCGCCGGAACATAGATGTCCCCCGCACCGACCATCGGGACCGGCACGGGATACACGTCGGCACCCCCGCCCGCCGCCCGCCCCGCTGAGGCCGCGGCCGTGGTGTCCGGTGCGTTGCCGCGCGGGGCGACCGGCGCCGACTGCGGCGGGCTGTCGAACCCCGGCCGGACGCTGGCGGCATACAGCTGGCTACCCAGCGCGGCGAGTTCCGCTGCGCTGATTGGCAAGTCGCTTTCCGCGTCTATCGCTCGGTGCTCACTTCTTGTAGGCATGGAATTGGTCCACGGCGGCGTCGTCGAGCACGGCCAGCGCATCGTCAGTCAGTACTGCCAACGATGTGTAGAGGGTGACCAGATATCTCGCGATCGCCGATTCGTTGATGCCGGTGAACCGGACCGAGAGCCCCGGCGCCTGCTCGCCGACTAGGCCAGGTTGGAACAGGCCCACCACTCCCTGGCGCTCTTCGCCGGTGCGCACCAGGATGAACTTCGTCTTGCCCTTCTCCACCGGCACCTTGTCCGACGGGATGATCGGGATCCCGCGCCAGGTGATGAACTGCGCCCCGAACAGGCTCACGACCACGGGCGGCACGCCGCGGAAGGTGGCCTCGCGGCCGAACGCGGCAACGCCCAGCGGGTGGGTGAGGAAAAAGCTCGGCGTCTTCCAGACCTTGGTGATCAGCGCGTCAAGGTCGTCGGGGGTCGGGGCGCCGCCCAGCGTTTGGATCGTCTGCTCGGGAGTCGCCTGCGCCAACAACCCGTACTCGGGGCTGTTGACCAGTTCGAATTCTTGGCGCTCCTTGATCGTCTCGATAGTCAGCCGAAGCTGCTGCGCGATCTGATCGTGGGGGCTGGAGTAGAGGTCAGACACCCGGGTGTGGATGTCGAGCAACGTGGAGATCGTCCTCAGCGTGTATTCGCGAGGGCTGGTCTCATAGTCGACGTACGTCTCCGGCAGCGGCTCTTCGATAGCGCCCCCGCCCTCTTCGGCATGGATCGCGACCCGCTCGGGGTTGACCACCCGGTTGACCCGGTAGATACCGGCTTCCACCGGCACCCAGCTGAGCAGATGAAGCAACCACCGCGGGGTGATCGTCGAGAGTTGCGGAACAGTCTTTGTCGCGTTGGCGAGCTGCCGGGCAGCGAGATCGCCGAGTGCCTGCGACTCATTCTGAGCAGACGTCATCGTGGTCCTTCCGTGCTTAGCCGAATTCTGCAGCGGTGACCGGGCGGATCCATCGTCGCCCATCATGACCACGACCGCGCGCCGAGCCTAGGCAAGTGTAGGACTAGGCCAAAAGATTTACGGCCGGGCTGAGTCAAACATACCCAGGACAGCGATGCCCTATAGTGGGGCTATGCAACACCCCGCACAGCTGCGCTTTGTCCCGTCGCGCTGCGTCGTCGTGGACTGTTGTTGCTGTTGTTGTTGTTGATTTCCTGACGCCCTCTGACGCTGTAGAAATCCGCGCGCTCCCCGTCAACGGGTGATCCCACCGGTGTGCCCGGCGGAATCACATCGCGCGTCACTCGAAAGCCCTTCAGGAAGATCAACCACCCATGACTGTCTTGCCGATAACCGACCGTGCCGCGGCACAGGTGGCCAGCCGCCCACGCGTCGTCGCCCGGCCGGCCGCCGAGCTCACCCGCCTGACCCGCTACCGGGGAGGAACCTACTCACACACCGTGGACAGGATCGTCTTCACCGACGGCAGCTGGGCGCGCACGGATCTGATCAGGCTCAACCCCAACGTGCCTGCCTACTCGCTGGATTTCACCGGCATCGCGCCGCACCACCCGTCGCGCTACCAGCTGGGGAGCTGGTCGGATCTCCCCCATCTGCTGACGTCCGGCCACGAAGCCGAGGTCGATTGGATCCTGCGGCATTCCTTCCCGATGCGCTCCACCGGCGAGTTGAGCCGACAGTTGCGCGAGGCCGGCTACCCGGTCGGAGCGGCCAACATCAGCGAACACGAGGCGATCGCCGCGACCCAGGCCGCGATCTGGTATCTCACCAACGGGCTCGCGCTGGACACCCGACCGCTCAACGTTCCCATCGCCGTGCATCGTGCAGCCGGGCCGGTGATCACTTTCGAATTCGACGGCGAACCTCAGCTGGGCGGCTACTCGGTGTGGACGACGTCGGGCAGCGCGGTCGAGTTGAGGCTGCAGAAGTCGGCCAATGGCGTTGCGTGGCAAGATGTTTCCGGATCGCTGCTGATGACCGACGCTGGCGAGGGCCACTACCGGCGCACCCTGGGCGAGGGCAGCACGCTTTCAACCAGCAGCCACGGCCGTGGCGGACGCGGTTACCGCTACTACCGACTGATCGCAACGTCGGAGAGCGGTACACCAAGGATCGAGCACGTCGGCTTCTGGCTGACCGGCACGCGGCACTTCCGCAACGCGGACAAAGTCGTGCATCTCTACAACTATCTGCTCGCCGGCGCACGCACAGCCCTGCGTGAAGCAAGCGAACCGATTCTGGTCGATTCACGTGCCGCCGCTGAGTCCGACCTGATCGGACCCTTCGAAGTCCGAATCCCACTGATGCTCAGCGCCACCGACGGTCACACACTGGTCGACGCCGACGGATTTTCCATCAGCGGGATGGTCGAGCCGGGGACGAACTTTTACCTACGTCGGGCGCCGGGCACGTCGACTGCAACATTGACCGCGACGACGACGCAGAATCTGCCCGGAAGAGTGCTGACCGGGGTGGCGTTACAGGAAGCGTCGCACCGGTTCACCCCCGTTGCGCTAGCCATCCCCACCGAGATGGCCATAGAGTTCGACATTAGCTGGGAAGCCCACGAACCCTGGTCCGACATCGTTGGAGACGGATGTAAGTGAGTATCGCCGAGGACGTCACGCAACTGATCGGGCGCACGCCCCTGGTCCGGCTGAACCGTGTCACCGACGGCGCGGGCGCCGATGTCGTCGCGAAGCTGGAATCGTTCAACCCGGCGAACAGCGTGAAGGACCGCCTTGGCGTGGCCCTGATCGACGCGGCCGAGGAAGCGGGCCTGCTCAAGCCGGACACCATCATCCTCGAGCCGACCAGCGGCAACACCGGCATCGCGCTGGCGATGGTGGCCGCGGCGCGCGGGTATCGGATCACGCTGACCATGCCCGAGACGATGAGCGTCGAGCGACGCAAGCTGCTGCGCGCCCTGGGCGCCGAGCTCGTCCTCACGCCGGGCCCCGAGGGCATGCCGGGCGCGATCGCCAAGGCCGAGGAACTGGCCAAAACCGACCAACGGTACTTCGTGCCGCAACAGTTCGAGAACCCGGCCAACCCGGCGATCCACCGCAAAACCACCGCCGAGGAAGTGTGGCGCGACACCGACGGCAAGATCGACATCTTCGTGTCCGGGGTCGGCACCGGCGGCACCATCACCGGTGTCGCCCAGGTCATCAAGGAACGCAAGCCCTCCGCGCAGTTCGTCGCCGTCGAGCCGGCGGCGTCACCGGTGCTGTCCGGCGGCCAGAAGGGCCCCCACCCGATCCAGGGCATCGGCGCCGGGTTCATCCCGCCGGTGCTGGATATGGATCTGGTCGACGAGGTCATCACCGTCGGCAACGACGACTCGATCAACCTGGCCCGGCGCCTGGCCCGCGAAGAGGGACTGCTGGTCGGCATCTCCTCGGGAGCGGCCGCGGTGGCGGCGATCCAGGTGGCTCACCGCCCGGAGAACGCGGGCAAACTCATCGTCGTTGTGCTACCCGACTTCGGCGAGCGGTACCTGAGCACCCCACTCTTCGCCGACGTCACCGACTAGCCATGCTCGCGGCGATACGGCGTGACATAGCGGCGGCAAGGCAGCGAGATCCGGCCGCCCCGACCACGCTCGAGGTGATCTTCGCCTACCCGGGCGTGCACGCAATCTGGGGCCACCGGATCAGCCACTGGTTGTGGAACCGTGGCGCCCGGGTGGCCGCGCGGACGCTCGCGGAACTCACCCGCATCCTGACCGGCGTCGACATCCACCCGGGGGCGACCCTCGGTGCCGGACTATTCATCGATCACGCGACCGGCGTCGTGATCGGGGAAACGGCCGAAGTGGGCGAGGACGTGATGATCTACCACGGCGTCACGCTCGGCGGCAGCGGCAGGGATACCGGCAAACGGCACCCGACGATCGGTGACCGGGTGGTCATCGGTGCCGGCGCAAAGGTTCTCGGCGCGATCAAGATCGGCGACGACAGCCGGATCGGCGCCAACGCCGTCGTGGTCAAGGAAGTGCCGTCCACCGCTGTGGTCGTCGGAGTGCCCGGGCAGATCATCAGCCGCATCAGGCCGGGCGAGGACGACTCGATGATGCCCGATCTGGTGGGCGTAAGCCTGCAGTCGTTGCTGACCCGAGTCGCCAAACTGGAGGCCCAGAATGACGGCAACGGGCAAACGGGCCGCGTCATCCGGCCGCCGGAAGCCGGGGTGTGGCACGGCGAGGACTTCTCCATCTGAGCCGGCTCGGCTAGGCGGCGCCCGACGAAAACGGCTCGACAGGACAACCGGGCAGATGTCGACGATGATGTATCGATGCGACTGCATCTCGCCCTTGCCAGCGTCGCCGTCATGATCGGCCTGGCCGCTCCGGCGCTGGCCGACCCACCCCCACCGAGCGTGCCGGATAACCCGGCCGCTGACGCGACCTTCCTCGACTCGCTCAACAAAGCCGGCATGACTTATAACAGCGGGCCCAGCGCCATCGCTGCCGGCCGGATGGCCTGCGACATGATGAACGCAGGCACATCGGAAAAGGACGTCATCGACAAGCTGAGCATGCTCAACCCGGGATTGAACTCCGGCGGCGCCATGAAATTCGCGGCTCTTGCGTCAAGCGCCTACTGCCCGGACTACCTGAACAAGTCGAGCGCGCCGACCAAAAGTAATTCGCCATTTGGCGGCTTTGGCGGCCTAGGTCGCTGAGAAACGCCTGCTCCCCCGCCTGGACTCGAATTAGACGGCCTACCAACTTCTCCGCTATGGGCGCAACAGCGAACTGCGCGACAGCGTGTTTCGTCACGATTCCACGCTCGGCGCGCAGGACGGTGGCCCGGGGCGGGCGGGATTTATGCCCCCAAAAGTCGACTGGGTGAAGTGATGGCCCTCGGCGGCATGCGGATCTAAGCTCCGCGCCTTCCGCTAGCCGATCAGAACGGGTAGATTCACGGTCGCTGGGAAATTCAGCTGGTCCGAGAAGAGTTCCGCCGTCCACCGCCGCGGAACTCAAGGGGCACCCGCTCCGTACCCGACATGCACGGTCATCGTCTGCACTTCGGGGATCACGATGCCCACATCACCTGATTTTGCTGAGCACCGAATCGGCCAGACCGCCTGGTGCCCCGCCACAGCCCCCCAGGCTGTGGAGTTGGTTCGCGCATTAGACCATCAACTGCGCGAGATGACCGGCCAGTTGGCCTGTGTCGAACGCGAGGATTTCACCCGCACGAACGGCCGAGCACGCGAGATGCGGTTGGAAGCAGCCGCGCTGCGGCGAGACATCCGAGAGGCACAGGTTCTCATCGATCGGCTACAGCGCCGCTACCTGAGTGGCGACGAGCGCACCCAACAGCGTCTAGCCGGAGGACAGTCCCGAGCCATGGTGGGCCTGCAAGCCAAGTAACAACGACGAAGCGTCCCCCTCGGGAGGCCAAAGCGGTGACGAGACACCCGACGCGAGCTTGCGTCGGGTTCTGGACCTGCCGACGGTGGTTAGATTCTTCCGTGCCTATGGACGTCCTGTCGACACTCGGGTTGAATTAGATACCGAGCAGATGACACCGGAGAAATGGAAATCCTGTCGTGCGCACCGGCATCACCAGCCTTGCAGACGCTCTGGTTAGCGCCTCGGTGGTGCTGACCGCCGCAATTATTTGCGCTGGCGCGGCAAGCGCCGACCCCAGCCAGCAGGATCAGTTTTTTGTGGCGCAGCTCGCAGCAGATCAGATTCCCGTCGTCGATAACTTGCCTGCTCTCGTCGCCCGAGCCCATCAAATTTGTGGCGAACTCGATGGCGGCGCCTCGGTCTATACCGTGGTAAACGAAGAGATGAACGCTATATTCGAGGAAAATCCGGCTTACCACCTAGAGTCCGCTCGGGTTCATAGAACCGCGATCAGATTCATCGGCACATCAGCGCAAGTCTACTGCCCAAGCCATCTTAGCGATCCGTATGTAAGCAACGACGTCGGCTTCTCTATCTTTGGTCCAGTGTCAGGGGTACGTCACCAGACGTAGACCCGATCAACCCCTGTGTTCGCCTTCCCACATAGACACAGGGCCTTTGTCGCGGATTCGGCAATGCGACCCCGGCTGCGGCGCGTAAACCGATGCGCCGCAATGGCATCGCCACGCCATATGCCGACCGTTGCAGGTGCACCAGACCGAACTGACCGACCAGCCGGCGTCGGTGTAGTCATGGCCGTCGGGGCAGCATGTTGGTGGCACAACTACCCAGCCGCGCTCCGTGTGCACGAGGTCGCCGACGAAGCGATTGGGGAAGTCATCTCGGCGCGTCACGCCACACTGCGTACACCCAGGCAGCTGCGATCACTGCGGCGGGAAGAGCGTAGTGCCCTCAACGGGTTGGGATGCCTGCACATCTCCGCCCAGATACCGACGCTGCAGACCAATGATGTGGGCCTGCGCTTCGTTGATGTCTCGCCGCAACGCTTCGGCTTCTAACTGCGCGTGTCTTTCCAGCCAGGTCATCCGGCTAATCATCTTGTCCCGCACATCGCTCAAAGCCCGGATCAGTACCACGGCCTGAGCTGCATCGCGTGCATTCATCACCACCACATACCCCATTCAGACGTGTACTAGGGCTACCCGGTTCCCGGCGGGAATACCCAACTTCCAGTGTCGGGTGACCAGTTCCCTGCGCAGGCCCGCGGCTGCGCCGCGCACACCGGCGGCAGCGTCCGCAAACCCCCGACCGCCGGGCCTGATGGGCCGACGATCACATACGCCGGCGTGGGTGAGGGTGTCGGGTCGGCGCCGGCTGTAGCAGGTTCAACAACTGTTGAGGCTAGTGCCAGCCAGGACGCCACCATTAAGCGCTTCATGCGTCGATGTTCGCGTCGGGGTCCAACAAGCTGTCGACCTCATCGGCCGTGGTGTTCATTTGCTGTGCCTCCGACTCATTGGTTGGTGAATGAGTGGAGAAGCCGGCGGTCCGTTTGCGTCCGAAAAGCCACACGTAGGGCACAGAGCTTGCTTTGAGGTCTAGATACATGGTCTGACCTGCGCAAATATCTGCTCCCCCGCCTGGACTCGAACCAGGAACCCTTCGGTTAACAGCCGAATGCTCTGCCAATTGAGCTACGGAGGACTGCCCTCTTCCGCGCTTGTGGTTGGCGCGGATCGAGGGATGACTCTAGCGTACTGGCGTGCTGACGCCCAACCAGATTGATGCCCCGCCGACGGGGGTTCCCCGCGCAGATAGGGCAGGATGGACTCATCGCACCAACGTCTGGAGGACCGCTTTGATCCGGTATGTCGTCGTGCTGGGACTGGGCTACTTGTTGGGCGCGAAGGCCGGCCGGCGCCGCTACGAGCAGATCGTCGGCACCTACCGCGCGCTCACCAGCAGTCCCGCCGCCAAGTCAGTGATCGAGGGGGGGCGGCGCAAGATCGCGAATCGGGTCTCGCCCGACAGCCGGATGGTGACGTTGACCGAGATCGACAACGAGACCAGCGTCGTCGAGCCGCAACGACCGTCCAGCGCGCCGTGACGATCGCAAGCGCTCCGAAGTCGGGCGCAGCGGGTCGTCACGAAAGTTCAGCGCCGCCGGCCGCTCAGGCGGTGAGATCGTCGCCGCTCGCCTGTTGCAGCAGGCTGCGCCGATAGGCCTCCATCGCGACCAGGTCGCCGAACAGCGCGTGGTACTCGTCACCCTGTTCCACCGGTGACATCCGCTGCAGCTTCGACTTGACTTCCGCGATCTGCCGACCGACCCAGACCTCTTGCAGGCGGGCCAGCACGCCGGCGATGTAGCGCGGCAGCTTGTCGTCGTCGTTGACCCGGATGGTCTCGACCCCCAGCTCGCTGATCAGCCCGGCGGCCGCCGGCGACGGAGCCTTCTGGCGCACCGCGTCGAGCCACTCGGCCCCGCCGATGCCCGTCCCGGTGCCGCCGGCGGCCTCGATGGCCCTGCACACCGCGGCGTAGCCGGGATGGGTGAAACTTTCCACGGTCAGCGTGTCGAATACCGGCCCGGCCAGCGCGGGGCACTGCAACGCCGACTTGAGCGCCTCGCGCTGCGGCCACAGCGTGGGGTCGTGGGGGTCCGGACGAAGGGCGGTGAAATCGGCGGCGCCGCCCTCGGCCCGGGCTGCGGCGGCACGACGGGGCCTGGCACGACTCTGGCCCGTGGGAGCTTTGGCCTCCTCACGCACCCGGCCGACGACCTGGGCCACATCCGACCAACCCACCCAGCCCGTTAGCTGGCGCGCGTACTCGTCGCGCAGCGTTGGGTCTTTGATCTGGGCGACGATCGGCACGCAACGCTGCAGCGCGGCCACCCGGCCCTCGGCGCTGTCCAAGTCGACCTCACTGAGCGCCGCGCGAATCGCGAACTCGAACAACGGAGTTCGCCGCGCCACCAGATCCCGCAGCGCGCCCTCGCCGGACGCCAGCCGCAGATCGCAGGGGTCCATGCCGTCGGCGGCGACCGCAACGAAGGACTGGCCGGCCAGATGCTGCTCGCCGCCGAAGGCCTTGAGCGCCGCGGCCCGGCCTGCCTCGTCGCCGTCGAACACGTAGATCAGTTCACCGCGAAAGAAGTTGTCGTCCATCATCAGTCGGCGCAGCATGGCCAGGTGCTCGTCACCGAACGCGGTGCCGCAGGACGCGACCGCTGTGGTCACCCCGGCCAAGTGCATCGCCATCACGTCGGTGTAGCCCTCGACGACGACGGCCTGATGCCCCTTGGCGATGTCGCGCTTGGCCAGGTCGATACCGAACAGCGCCGAAGACTTCTTGTACAGCAACGTCTCCGGCGTGTTGACGTACTTGGCCTCCATAGGATCGTCGTCGAACAGCCGCCGCGCCCCGAACCCGATCACCTCTCCGGCCGATGAGCGGATCGGCCACAGCAACCTGCGGTGAAAGCGGTCGATCGGGCCGCGGCGACCTTCCCGCGACAGGCCTGCGGCCTCGAGCTCTTTGAACTCAAAACCCTTGCGCACCAGATGCTTTGTCAGCGAGTCCCAGCCCGACGGCGCGAATCCGCAGCCGAAGTGCCGCGCTGCGTCGGCATCGAAATTCCGCTCGCTCAAGTATTTGCGGGCCGGCAGCGCCTCCAGCGACTCCAGCGCCGCCACGTAGAACTCCAACGCCGCGGCGTTGGCGGCGATGAGCCGGCTGCGACTGCCCCGGTCGCGCTGCACGCTGGTGGCCGCGCCGGTGTAAGTGATCGTGTATCCGACCCGGTCGGCCAGCACTTCGACGGCCTCGACGAAGCTGACGTGCTCGATCTTCTGAACGAATGCGTAGACGTCGCCGCCCTCGCCGCAGCCAAAGCAGTGGAAGTGACCGTGATTGGGCCGCACGTGAAACGACGGGGACTTCTCGTCGTGAAATGGGCAGAGGCCCTTGAGCGAGTCGGCGCCGGCGCGACGCAGCTGAACGTAGTCGCCAACGACCTCCTCGATGCGAACTCGTTCACGGATGGCGGCGATATCGCGATCAGGGATACGGCCGGGCATCGGCCCAGTGTAGGCCGCGAGACTCTGCGACGATGACGGGTTAACCGGTACCGATCACGCCGCACGCGATGCGCTTCTCGGCGTCGGGGCCATACTCCGGGCCGTGCACCATGAGGGCCGTCTTGCTGCCCGCCAACAGGTCGTCCCTAGTGAATGCGTCCGTGGTGGTCACCAAGTAGGCGGCGCCGTCCTTGCGCACGTCCAGCGTTGAGAGGTCACCGCTGGGGGGTTCCCCGGTGTGCCCCGGGGCCTGGTAGTGCATGCCGGCCGACATGAAGTCACCGGGCGCGCCGCCCATCGGGTCGGCTGAGTTGGGCTCGCATTTGCCGATCTCGTGGATGTGCATGCCGTGCAGCCCCGGCGCCAGGATGCCGTTCGTGGTCGTCTTCACCGTAATGGTGGCGTAGCCGTTGGCGAATTCGAAGGTGGCGGTCGCGACCGACCGGCCGTCAGCGGTGTGCAGTTCGGCGCTCAGTGTTTGGGCACCGGCCGCAGCGCTCGTTGTGGATGACGAGGTACTCGGCTGCTGATGGGAACTGCAGGCGCTGAGCGCGACGAGTGCGGACAACGTGGCGGCAACAACATTGGTGTGCTTGGACATAAATTCCCATCCTAGTGCCGCGGTTCAGGGCTCAGCGGTCTCGATGCGTTCCAGACGCCCCTCGGTGAAGGAGGCGATCTGGTCGACGACGACCCGCATCCTCTCACCGTCGTCGGCGGCGGTGTTGAACGCCGGCACGAATATCGGGTCGAGTGTTCTGGGCGCCCCGGCCAGTAGCCAGTGCGCCACTCGGTGAATGCGTTCCCGCTGTGCGCGCTGACGCTCCTGATGACGCGGATCAGACATGATGAACTGCAACGCCAGCGTCTTGAGCACCGCAACCTCGGCGCGCACCACCTCGGGGACCTGCAAGTCGGTTTGATAGCGGGCGAGCCGCCCGGGGCCGACATCCGCGCGGGTGGCCGCGATCGCCGCCGAGGCGAACCGGCCCACCAGTTCACTGGTCAGCTGCTTGAGCGCGACCGAAGCCGCCAGGGTGGCGTCGTACTTGCCGACCGCGGCGACCACCGGTAGCCCGGCCAGCCGATGCGCGGCCGCGAACAGGTCGTCGGCACGCACCCGGGCGAAGTCGCGTTCGCCCAGCTTGGCCAGCGCGGCGGCTTCGTCGTCGTCGGCGAGCACCCGCAAGTCGATCCGACCGGAAACGACACCGTCCTCCACGTCGTGCACCGAATAGGCGACGTCGTCGGCCCAGTCCATCACTTGCGCTTCCAGGCAGGGCCGATCCGCGGGCGCGTGCTCGCGCACCCAGGCGGCGGCGTCGCGGTCGAAGTCGTAAAAGCCGAACTTGCGCCGATCCCGACCCCGCGTCCAGGGATATTTGGTGACGGCATCCAGCCCCGCCCGGGTCAGGTTCAGGCCAACGCTATGTCCTTGCGGATCGAGGACTTTGGGCTCCAAGCTGGTCAGGATCCGGAAGTTCTGCGCATTGCCCTCAAAGCCGCCATGCGCCGCCGCGAACTCATCAAGCGCCTGCTCGCCGTTGTGCCCATACGGCGGATGCCCGAGGTCGTGAGCCAAACCGGCCATGTCGACCAAGTCGGGATCGCAGCCGAGCCCGATCGCCATCCCACGCCCGATCTGGGCGACCTCCAGCGAATGGGTGAGTCGCGTGCGCGGAGTGTCCCCTTCCCGCGGCCCAACGACTTGTGTCTTGTCAGCAAGGCGACGCAGCGCCGCGCTGTGCAGCACCCTGGCGCGATCCCGGGCAAAGTCGCTGCGGTGTTGGCCCTCGGTGCCCGGCAAGCCCGCGGTCTTCGGCGCTTCGAAAGCCACCCGCTGGCGGTCGAAATCGTCATAGGGGTCTTGTTGAATCATCGCCGAACAGTCTGCCAGCCCCTCCCGAAAGCACAGCCGAGCGGATTAGATTGTCGGGCATGAGCACCGTCCGCTCGTTCGCCGTATTCATGGCCATTCTGATCCTCGCACTGCTGGTGGCACCTTCCGCCGCGGCGCGGCCGCCCTTCAGGCTGACCGACTCCATCACCGACGAGGTCGGGGCGTTGGACGGCCCGGGCCGCATGGCGATCGTGTCGGCCGCCAGCAAGCTCTACGACGACCGCCACATCCAGCTGTGGGTGGTTTTCGTCGATAGCTTCTCCGGACAGCCGGCCGTGAGCTGGGCGCAGAACACCCGGTCCCAGAGCGACTTGGGTGACTTCGATGCGCTGATTGCGGTCGCCACCGCCGACCGTTCCTATGCATTTCTGGTGCCCAATAAGGTGACGACCATCAGCTCAAGTCAGATCGACGATCTGCGCCGCAACCAGATCGAACCTGCATTGCGCCGCGGCGACTGGAGCGGTGCGGTGGTCGCGGCTGCCAACGGGCTCGACCGAGGACACCGATCAATGGACCGGAACGCGCTGCTCATCGCGGCGGGCGTCATCGCGCTCGTGGTGGTGGGTTTGCTTGTCGCCGAGGGTTATCGGCGACGCCGGCGGCACGCGGCCGAGCTGGACGCCGCGCGCCGGGTCGACGCCACCGACCCCGATGCACTGGCGGCGCTGTCGCTGGGCGCGCTCGACGATCTGTCGAGGTGGAAGGTCGTCGACGTCGACAACGCGGTCCGCACCAGCTCCAATGAGCTGGCGCTGACCATCGAGGAGTTCGGCGAACAGCGCACCGAGACGTTCACCCGCGCCGTCGGCAACGCCAAAGCCGCTCTGGCACAAGCGTTCACCGTGCGCCAACGACTCGATGACGCGATACCCGAGACGCGAGCGCAGCGGCGTGAGCTGCTAACTGAGGTGATCGTCTCGGCGGCGAAGGCCGATCGTGAGCTGGAGTCGCAGCGGGAGGCCTTCGAAGCAATGCGCGACCTGGTGGTCAACGCACCATCGCGGCTCGACGGCCTGACTCAGCAGATGGTCGAGCTGACCGCACGCGTCGCCCCGGCCGAACAGCGAATGGCGGAGCTGCACAACGAATTCGACCCTGATGCGCTGACTTCGGTGGCCAGCAACGTCGCGGCGGCCAAAGACCGGCTGGCATTCGCCGACCACAACCTCACCCGCGCGCGGGATCTGGCTGCGAAGCCGGTCAGCGGCGAGCAAAGCGGCCTGGTCGACGCCGTGCAGGCGGCCGAGTCGGCGCTGGGACAAGCGCGCGCATTGCTCGATGCGGTGGACAGCGCCGCCAACGACATTCACCACGCGGTCGCCATGCTGCCCTCGCTGATCGCCGACGTCCAGACCGGAATCGGGCACGCCGACGGGCAACTGCAGGGCGCGCTGAAAACCAAAGCGGCGCACACCCGCGAATTGGCCAACACCCGGGATGCGGCGAGTCAAGCCCTCGACGCTGCCCGCGCGACCGGCTCCGCCGATCCGCTCGGCGCGTTCACCCAACTGACCAAGGCCGACGCCGACTTGAACCGGCTACTCGCCGCTGTCGCCGAAGAGCAGGCAACCGCCGAGCGCCTCAACCGTACTTTCGAGCAAGCGCTGTTCACGGCGCAGTCGCGGATCCACGCTGTCTCCGATTTCATCGATACCCGCCGCGGCAGCATCGGCCCCGAGGCGCGGACCCGGCTCGCCGAGGCGAGCCGACAACTGCAAGCCGCACTTGATGAACGGGACACCGACATCAACGAAGCGATCACGCGTGTCAATACCGCGGCGACACTGGCCGATCAGGCTCAGTCACTTGCCAACGACGATGTTCGATCCACCCAAATCGCCTATACCGGACGCTACGGCGGCAACAACATGGGCGCGATGATGGGCGGGATCATCATCGGCGACATGCTCGGCGGATCGATGGGCGGAGGTCTCGGCGGCGGTTGGGGTGACGGCTGGGGCCCGACGTCGTTCGGCGGTTCGTCGGGCTCCGACGGCGGCTTCATGGGCGGCGGCGGACGGTTCTGAGCACCCGCAACAGCGCCCGAATAGGGCAAGGCGCGGCAGCTCACCACGCCCTAGTGTGCTGCCGCGCCAAGTCTGACGAGCCGGTCATTTCGTCCGGCTGGCTAGATCGTATTGGCCACCTGAGCAATAGTCGATAACGTCGGCGAAAATTTTTCCGCACATTTACATTTCGCAACTTCTAGCAAGCCCGCAGGCGCGATCCCAGATAGTCGGTGACCGCGTCGATGGCCACTCGCTCCTGCGTCATAGCGTCACGCTCCCGGATGGTCACCGCGTGGTCGTCGAGCGAGTCGAAATCCACCGTCACGCAATACGGGGTGCCGATCTCGTCCTGGCGTCGGTAACGCCGTCCGATCGCGCCGGCGTCGTCGAACTCCACGTTCCAGTATTTGCGCAACTCGGCGGCCAGATCGCGGGCGTTGGGGCTCAGATCTGCGTGCCGCGACAGCGGCAGCACGGCGGCTTTGACCGGCGCCAGCCGGGGATCCAGCCGCAACACCGTCCGCTTGTCCATTCCGCCCTTGGCGTTGGGTGCCTCGTCCTCTTGGTAGGCGTCGATCAAAAACGCCATGAACGACCGCGTCAGCCCGGCCGCCGGTTCGATCACGTAGGGCACATACCGGGTGTCGGTACCCTGATCGTAGAAAGACAGGTCGATACCGGAATGCTTTGCGTGCGTGGATAAGTCGAAGTCGGTTCGGTTGGCTACCCCCTCGAGTTCGCCCCACGGGTTGCCGGCGAAGCCGAACTTGTACTCGATGTCGACGGTGCGATCGGAGTAGTGCGACAACTTCTCCTTGGGGTGCTCGTAGAGGCGCAGGTTCGCACGCTCGATGCCGAGCTCGACGTACCAAGCCAGCCTGGTGTCGATCCAATACTGGTGCCACTCCGCGGCGGTCGCGGGCTCGACGAAGAACTCCATCTCCATCTGCTCGAACTCGCGAGTGCGGAAGATGAAGTTGCCCGGGGTGATCTCGTTGCGGAAGCTCTTGCCGATCTGGCCGATACCGAACGGCGGCTTGCGGCGTGCGGTCGTCACCACGTTGGCGAAGTTGACGAAGATCCCCTGCGCGGTCTCCGGCCGCAGATAGTGCAGGCCCTCCTCGGTCTCGATCGGACCGAGATAGGTCTTGAGCATCATGTTGAACTCGCGCGGCTCGGTCCACCGGCCTGGCTCACCGGTTTCCGGATCCCGGATGTCGGCCAGACCGTTGGGCGGCGGGTGACCGTGCTTGGCTTCGTAGGCCTCGATTAGGTGGTCGGCGCGGTAGCGCTTGTGCGTGATCAGCGACTCGACCAGCGGGTCGTGGAACACCTCGACGTGGCCGGAGGCAACCCAGACCTCGCGGGGCAGAATGATCGACGAGTCGAGACCGACGACGTCGTCGCGGCCGGTGACCACCGTGCGCCACCACTGCCGTTTGATGTTCTCCTTGAGCTCCACCCCCAATGGCCCGTAGTCCCATGCCGATTTGGTGCCGCCGTAGATCTCACCGGCGGGGTAGACCAGGCCGCGCCGTTTGGCGAGGTTGACGACGGTGTCGATGACGGACGCCATGAGGTGATGACTCCTGTGTTTCGATGCGGGACGATCACGCCGGCCCTGAGCCGGTGAGCATCCGTCATCGTAGCGATCCAACCCGGGCTCTTTGACATGCGTGATCATGCATGTGACAGTGGAGGCAGCCGGTAATGATTTCCGGTAACCGCCCGAAAGTGATGGTCATGTCACCCGCCGCATCAACCGAGAGCCACGGCGACATCGGCTCCGGCTTGGATGAACGCCATGAGCACGGCGTTTCAGACTTCACCGAGCTGCCGGCGCCGCCGCCGCGGGAAATTTTGGAGGCCGCCGGTGAGCTGCTGCGGGCGCTGGCCGCGCCGGTGCGGATCGCCATTGTGCTGCAGTTGCGCGAGTCCCAGCGCTGCGTCCACGAACTGGTTGACGCGCTGGGCGTGCCACAGCCGCTGGTCAGCCAGCACCTCAAGATCCTCAAGGCGGCGGGCGTGGTCACCGGCGAGCGGTCGGGCCGCGAGGTGCTCTACCGGCTGGCCGATCACCACTTGGCGCACATCGTGATCGACGCCGTCGCGCACGCGGGCGAGGACAAACCATGACCGGTCCAAGCGTGCGGTCGACTCGGCAGCGGGCGGCGATCTCGAAGCTGCTGGAGACGCTCGACGAGTTCCGGTCGGCCCAAGAACTGCACGACGAGCTGCGGCGGCGCGGCGAGAACATCGGCCTGACCACCGTGTACCGGACGCTGCAGTCGATGGCCGCGGCTGGCATGCTCGACACGCTGCGCAACGACACCGGCGAATCGGTCTACCGGCGCTGCTCGGAACACCATCATCACCACCTGGTCTGCCGCGGCTGCGGATCGACCGTCGAGGTGGGCGACCACGAGGTCGAGGCGTGGGCGGCCGAGGTGGCCACTGAACACGGCTTCTCCGATGTCAGCCACACCATCGAGATCGTCGGCACCTGCTCGGAGTGCCGCGGCCGGACCTAGCCCGTCAGCACCTGGCGGATCTCGGCGCCCTTGTCGAGCACCATCAGGATCAGCGTGCGCAGCGCGTCGTCGCTCAGGCCACCACCCGGAAAGTTGTAGCGCAGCATCACGTCTGCGGTTTTGGTTGAGTTGCGTTTGACGGTGGGCTCGCCGGCCTTCTCCACCAACGCCACCCACCCCAGCAGAGTACTGTGCGCCTGCTCGGCGATACTGTCACGAATCTTCTTGGTCAACAACAGATCCCACGCCAAAATCTGGGTCAGGGACACCAGATCGAGATCCTCGGTGATGGTGACGACCCGCAACGACGCGATGGTGCCGTCGTGCCGCACGGTCAGCGCACCGTCGGATTCCTCCTGCAGCGGCAGCACCTCGGAAAGCACCATCAGCAATCGCTCCTGCAACGAAGGCATCTAGGCCGTCCCGAATCGTCGATTACGTGATGCGTACTCCTCGCAGGCCGCCCACAGATCGCGGCGGTCATAGTCGGGCCAGAGCTTGTCCTGGAAGATGTACTCGGCGTATGCCGCTTGCCAAAGCATGAAATTGCTGGTCCGCTGCTCACCCGAGGTCCGCAGCAACAGGTCCACGTCGGGAATGTCGGGGCGGTGCAAGTGGCGGGCGACGGTCGCCTCGGTGACCCGTTCCGGGTCCAGCCTGCCCGCCGCGGCCTCGCGCGCGATATCCCTTGCGGCCTCGGCAATTTCAGTACGGCCGCCATAGTTGACGCAGTAGTTCACCGTGATGACGTCGTTGTGCATCGTCGTCTCCTCTGCGATCGCCAACTCGTTGATGACGCTTCGCCACAGGCGTGGCCGCGAGCCGACCCAGCGTATCTTCACGCCCATCTCGTTCAGGGTTATCCGCCGCCGTCGCACCACGTCGCGGTTGAATCCCATCAGGAAACGGACTTCGTCGGCCGACCGCTTCCAGTTCTCCGTGGAGAAGGCATAGAGGCTGAGCCATTTGATGCCCATTTCGATTGCGCCGCAGACGATGTCGATGACGACAGCCTCGCCCATCTTGTGGCCTTCGACGCGGGCCAGTCCGCGCTGGGTGGCCCAGCGGCCGTTGCCGTCCATCACGATCGCGACGTGGTTGGGCAGCTGGGCCGCGGGGATCCGCGGAGCGGCGGCCTTCGAAACGTGTTGCGGGGGGCGGCGCGGGCCGCCGTGGGGTGACGGCGGAAGCGCGGGAAAGACCACCGGCCAGGTGGACGTATCGGGGAAGGTCGGGTAATCGTCCGGGGCAGGCGGCAGCTGTGGGAAGTGGGCGGCCTTCCTCGTGCGCTCAACCTTCCGCTCTGAGCGGCTCACCCGGCTCGTCCCCATGGGCCACATCCTGCCTGACCAGAGCTATGCGGCGGTCGGCCAGGCTCGAATAGACGCTGAACGCCGAGTCGACCCGGCCTGTCCGCTCGATCAGCGGCAACGTTCGCAGCTGTCGCTCCAAATGCCATTGCAGGTGGGCGGCCACCAATCCGCTGACGTGGCTGCGGGCCGAGTGCGGTGTGGCCTCCGCGGCCTCCCAGTCGCCATCGCGCAGCGCCGACATCAGATCCAGTACACCCAGCGGCGGTGTCGTCGCACCGGCGGGGCGGCAGTATCCGCAGACGCTGCCGCCGGCGGCGATGTGAAATGCCCGGTGCGGGCCCGGGGTGGCGCAGCGAGCACACTCCGTCAGCGCGGGAGCCCACCCGGCGATGCTCATGGCGCGCAGCAGATAAGCGTCCAGCACCAGCTCGCGGGGTCGGCGACCGTCGGCCACCGCCCGCAATGCGCTCACCGTGAGTCGGTGCAATTCCGGGGCCGGTGCCCGCTCCTCACCGGCGAGGCGCTCGGCGGTTTCCAGCATCGCGCACGCGCAGGTGTATCGGCCGTAGTCGCTGACAATGTCGGTGGTGAACGCGTCAAGCGAGACGACCTGCGTGACGATGTCCAGGTTGCGGCCCGGGTGCAATTGCACGTCGATATGCGCGAACGGCTCCAGCCGTGCGCCGAACTTGCTGCGGGTGCGACGCACGCCCTTGGCCACCGCGCGGACCAGCCCGTGGTCGCGGGTGAGCATGGTGACGATCCGGTCGGCTTCGCCGAGCTTGTGCTGGCGCAGCACCACCGCACGGTCTCGGTACAGCCGCATGGATACCAGTTTGTCACCGCTCTGCGACTCCCACCTCATGCACGCGCCGATAAGGTCGACATCAATGAAGGACGCCGCTAACCCCCGTTTTCCGACCCTGACCGACCAGCTCTACCAGCTGGCCAGCGGTGAGGTGACTTCCGACGAGCTGGTTCGCCGCTCGCTGCACGCCATCGACCTGAGCCAATCGACGCTGAACGCATTCCGCGTGGTGCTCACCGAGACGGCGCTGGCCGACGCGACCGCGGCCGACATGCGGCGCGCCAACGGAGACCTGGCACCGCTGCTGGGTGTCCCGATCGCGGTGAAAGACGACGTCGATATCGCCGGAGTACCAACCGCCTTCGGCACGTCGGGGCACGTTCGGCCCGCCACACAGGATGCCGAAGTGGTGCGCCGGCTCAAGGCGGCCGGCGCGGTGATCGTCGGCAAGACCAACGCCTGCGAATTGGGCCAATGGCCGTTCACCAGCGGACCCGGATTCGGCCACACCCGCAACCCGTGGTCGCGCAAACACACCCCGGGCGGGTCGTCGGGCGGCAGTGCGGCCGCGGTGGCCGCCGGCCTGGTCACCGCGGCGATCGGCTCCGACGGGGCGGGCAGTGTGCGCATCCCGGCGGCGTGGACCCACTTGGTGGGCATCAAGCCGCAACGTGGCCGCATCTCGACGTGGCCGTTGCGGGAGGCGTTCAACGGCATCACGGTCAACGGCGTGCTGGCCCGTACGGTCGCCGATGCCGCGCTGGTGCTCGACGCGGCGTCCGGCAACGTCGACGGCGATCTGCACAAGCCGCGCCCGGTGACGGTGTCCGAGCACGTCGGCATCGCTCCCGGGCCGTTGCGGATCGCGCTGTCAACCGGGTTCCCGTTCACCGCGTTTCCGGCCCGCTTGCATCCGGAGATCAGGGCGGCGCTGGAGTCGGTGGGCGATCAGCTCCGGCTGCTCGGCCACAGCGTGGTGTCGGGCACTCCCGATTACGGGCTGCGGCTGTCGTGGAACTTTTTGTCACGCTCCACTTCTGGACTGCTCGACTGGGCCGACCGGTTGGGCGACGGCGTGGAGTGGGACCCACGCACGATGTCGAATATGCGGATGGGACGGCTGCTTTCGCAATCGATACTGCGTGCCGCGCGGGCGCACGAAGCGGCCGATCAGCGCCGGGTGGGCTCGATTTTCCGCATCGTGGACGTCGTGGTGGCGCCGACGACCGCGCAGCCGCCTCCGCTGGCACACGCGTTCGACAGGTTGGGCGGCCTGGGCACCGACCGGGCGATGATCGCCGCGTGCCCGGTGTGCTGGCCGTGGAATGTGTTGGGGTGGCCGTCGATCAACGTCCCGGCCGGCTTCACCTCGGAAGGCTTGCCGATCGGCGTGCAGCTGATGGGACCGGCCAACAGCGAGCCGTTGCTGGTCTCTTTGGCCGCCGAACTGGAGGCCCTGGGCGGCTGGGCGGCCAAGCAGCCGGAGGTGTGGTGGAACACCGGCACCAACACGCGAGCAGACGCAAAAGCCCCCGATACGCCGGGGCGTTAGGGGCTTTTGCGTCTGCTGGTCAGGCTCAAAAGCCAAGCCGGCCAAGCTGCTTGGGGTCGCGCTGCCAATTCTTGGCCACCTTGACCCGCAGGTCGAGGTAGACGTTGGTACCCAGCAGCTTCTCGATCTGACCACGTGCCGCGGTGCCCACTTCGCGCAGTCGCGCGCCGCCCTTGCCGATCACGATGCCCTTTTGGCTGTCGCGCTCGACGTAGAGAACGGCGTGCACGTCGATCAGGTCGTCGCGCCCCTCGCGGGGAGCGACCTCGTCGATAACCACTGCCAGCGAATGCGGCAGCTCCTCGCGCACGCCCTCCAGGGCGGCTTCCCGGATGAACTCGGCCATCAGCGTCTCTTCGGGTTCATCGGTCAGCTCACCGTCGGGGTAGTACGCCGGCCCGGGCGGCAACGCGGCGGCCAGCACGTCGATCAGCACATCGATCTGCTCGCCGGTGACCGCCGAGACAGGGACGATCTCCGCGGAGTCGCCGGCTAGCTCGCTCACCGCGACGAGCTGCGCGGCCAACTTGTCCTTGGTCACCTTGTCGACTTTGGTGACGACGGCGACCAATGCCGTTGTGGGCGCGACGGAACGGATCTGCTCAACAATCCAGCGGTCCCCCGGACCGATCGCCTCGTCGGCCGGTATGCACAAACCGATGGCGTCGACTTCGGCGTAGGTGTCGCGGACCAGGTCGTTGAGCCGCTTGCCCAGCAGGGTCCGCGGCCGGTGCAGGCCCGGAGTGTCGACCAGGATCATCTGGAAGTCCTCCCGATGCACGATGCCGCGAATCGTGTGCCGGGTGGTCTGCGGGCGGCTGGACGTGATCGCCACTTTCGAGCCGACCAGTGCGTTGGTCAGCGTCGACTTCCCGGTATTCGGCCGCCCGACGAGACAGACGAATCCGGAACGGAATTCGGTCACCGCGGGACGTTGCCTTCGAGCGGCTCAGCCGTCATGGTTTACCTCCTGGCCGTCGGGGTCGTCGCGGCTGAGCAACACGGTGCCGATCCGGACCCGTCCGCGATGGTCAGGGCCGCCCTCGGCATGCAACCGCAGCCCATGTGATACCACCTCGGCGCCGGGCAGCGGGACCCGGCCCAGCTCCAGGGCCAGCAGACCGCCGACCGTGTCGACGTCGAGGTGCTCATCGAATTCCACGCCGTACAGTTCGCCGACGTCTTCGATCGGCAGTCGCGCCGAAACCCGGAACCGGTTGTCGCCCAGATCTTCTACGGGCGCAACCTCGGCTGCGTCATACTCGTCGGCGATCTCACCGACGATCTCTTCCAACACATCCTCGATCGTCACCAGCCCGGCTATCGCGCCGTACTCGTCGACCAGCAGCGCCATATGGTTGCGGTCGCGCTGCATTTCGTGCAGCAGCGCGTCCAGCGGCTTGGAGTCCGGGACGAACACCGCCGGGCGCATGACCTGCGCGACGGTGGTGTCCTGGCCTCCGTTACTCGCATAATATTTATGCTGCACAACGTCTTTCAGATATACGACGCCAAGGACATCGTCGACGTTCTCGCCGATCACCGGAATGCGGGAATGCCCGCTGCGCACCGCCAGCGACACCGCGTGGTCGGCCGGTTCGTCGCTTTCGATCCAGATCATCTCGGTGCGCGGCACCATCACCTCGCGGGCCGGTGTATCACCGAGTTCGAACACCGACTGGATCATCCGCCGCTCGTCGGCGGCGACCACGCCGCGCTGCTGTGCCAGGTCGACGACTTCGCGCAACTCGATCTCGGATGCGAACGGTCCGTTGCGAAAGCCCCGGCCTGGCGTCAGCATATTGCCCAGCACCACCAGCAGCCGGCTGAGCGGGGCCAGCAAGACCGAAATGACTTGCAGCGGTAGCGCTGCCACCAACGAGATGGAGTAGGCGTTCTGGCGGCCGAGGGTGCGCGGACCGACACCGATGACGACGAAACTGATCACCACCATGGCCACGGCAGCGGCGAAGAGCCCCCATTCGCGGCTGACATGCCGGTGGAAATAGACCGCCAACAGCACGGTCGCGCTGATCTCACAGATGATGCGAAGCAGCACCACCAGATTGATGTAGCGGGGCCGGTCGGTCATCACCTTCGCCAGCCGCACCGCGCCCGGCCGCTCGTCACGAACCAGTTCGTGGACCCGCGCCATTGATACCGTGCTGATCGCGGCATCGACCGCAGCGAACAAACCGCCCAGACCGATCAGCACGATCGCGCCGAGTAGCGGGCCGGCCCCGTTCAATTGTCGAAGTACCTTGATTTATCCAGCAATCGCTGGTCTCTCTCGCTCTGGCGATCGTGGTGGTAGGCGTCGACTTGGCGGGCGACCCACCCTTCGAGAAGGCGGCGTTGCAGGGCGAACATCTCTTTTTCTTCGTCCGCCTCGGCGTGGTCGTAGCCGAGCAGGTGCAGCACGCCGTGGATGGTCAGCAGCGCCAACTCGTGGCCCAGCGAATGTCCGGCGGCCGCAGCCTGCTCGGCGGCGAATTCAGGGCACAAAACAATGTCGCCGAGCATCGCCGGCCCCGGCTCCGGGGCGTCGGGGCGGCCGCCCGGCTCGAGCTCGTCCATCGGGAAGCTCATCACGTCGGTCGGTCCGGGCAAATCCATCCAGCGCATGTGCAGATCGGCCATCGCCGCGGTGTCCAACAGCACCATCGACAGCTCGGCCGCCGGGTTGACGTCCATTTGGGCGATGACGAACCGTGCGACGCTGATCAATTCGGATTCAGCGACGTCAATTCCCGATTCGTTGGCGACCTCGATACTCATGAGGGCCGCTGTCACCGACGGCTGCGGGCACTCGAGGCCCGCCGCGCTGCCCGGTTCATGCTCAGACCGGGCTCCTCGTATCGTGCATAGGCGTCCACGATTTCCGACACCAGCCGATGCCGGACGACGTCGGCACTGGTCAACTCCGCGATGTGAATGTCGTCGATGCCCTCGAGAATGTCGGCCGCCGCTCGTAATCCCGACCTGTTGCCGCCCGGCAAGTCGATCTGCGTAACATCACCGGTGACAACGACTTTCGAGCCGAACCCCAGGCGGGTGAGGAACATCTTCATCTGTTCGGAGGTGGTGTTCTGCGCCTCGTCGAGAATAATGAACGCAGAATTCAACGTCCTCCCGCGCATGTATGCCAGCGGCGCTACCTCGATGACCCCGGACGCCATCAACTTGGGGATCAGTTCGGGATCCATCATGTCGTGCAGCGCATCGTAAAGCGGACGCAGATAGGGGTCGATCTTCTCGCTCAGCGTGCCGGGCAGAAAGCCAAGCCGCTCACCGGCTTCCACCGCCGGTCGGGTCAGGATGATGCGGGTGACCTGTTTGCGCTGCAGCGCGTTGACTGCCTTGGCCATCGCCAGGTAGGTCTTGCCGGTGCCCGCCGGGCCGATGCCCAAGACGATGGTGTGGGCATCGATGGCGTCGACATAGCGCTTCTGGTTGAGGGTCTTGGGTCGAATCGTCTTGCCGCGACGCGACAAGATGTCGAGGGTCAGCACCTCGGCCGGCGACTCGTTGCCGGTGCCGACCAGCATGGCCACACTGTGGCGCACCACCTCGGGCGTCAACGTCTGGCCACCGGCGACGATCGCGACGAGCTCGCTGAGGACCCGTTCGGCGAGCGCGACGTCGGCGGCCTCACCGGAGAGGGTCACCGCGTTGCCGCGGACATGCAGATCTGCGGCCAGGATGCGTTCGAGTGCACGCAAATTTTCGTCAGCCAAACCAAGCAGGCCCACGACCAGGTCGGGCGGAACGTCGATGCTGCTGCGAACTTGAGATGTCGAGGAATCAACAGCGTTGGTTTCGCGGGGCGTCACGTGGTTTCTGATGCCTGCTTTCTGCGGTTTCTCCGGCGGTTTGGCGGTCCTAGTCTACCGCCGTGTGGTTATCCGACCCAAGAATTAGCCGCTGGGTAAACCATCGTCGTCGGGCGATTCCCATCGCGGCGTCAACACACCCAGCGCACCCAACGCGACCGCGGCAGCAGTCGACGTCCGCAGGACCGTCGGTCCCAACCGAACCGCCACAGCACCTGCGTCGGTGAGCGCGGCCAGCTCGTCGGGAGCGATGCCGCCCTCGGGGCCCACCACCAACATCACCGACTTCGCTTGCGGCAGGCTGAGATCCGTCAGCTGACCGGTAGCCGACTCGTGCAGCGCCAGCACCGTGCCGCACGACGCCACCACGTCGCCGATCCGCCGGGTCAATGCCGCGGTGGACAGCACACCGTCGACCGACGGGACATATGCGCGACGGGATTGCTGTGCCGCCGCGCGAGCGACCGTGCGCCAGCGCCGCAGGCCCTTGTCGGCGCGGGCCCCGTCCCAGCGGGCCACACAACGCGCCGCCTGCCAGGCCACCAACGCATCAGCGCCCGCCTCGGTGGCCAGCTCGATCGCCAGCTCGGAGCGCTCGGCCTTGGGCAGCGCCTGTATCACGGTCACCGCCGGCTGCACGGGCGGTACCTGCCAGCGGTCCAGCACCCTGGCCTGCAGCCCGTCGCGGCCGGTCTGCTCGACCACGCAGCGGGCCAGACCCCCGACGCCATCGCCGAGGACTAGCTGCTCGTCGCGGCGGATGCGCCGCACGGTAGCGGCGTGGAAACCTTCGTCACCGTCGACGACGGCCAGCTCACCGGTCTCGGGCAACGCGTCGATGTAGAACAGGCCGGGCAATTAGCGCCCGGTAAAGGTCTCGCGCAACCGGCTGAACAATCCGCCGCCGGCGGCGGCGTGGGTCGACCGGACTTCGGCCACATCACGGTTGCGGCGGCTCTTGAGCTCGCGCAGCAGCTCGGTGTCGCGGTGGTCGAGTCGATCCGGCACCACCACCTCGACGTGGACATGCAGATCACCTCGCGCACCGGAACGCAGGTGCGGCATCCCGTGGCCGCGCCGGGTCATCACCGACCCGGGCTGGGCCCCCGCGGGGATGGTGATCTCGGTCAGGCCGTCGAGGATCGCGTCCACCGTCACCGTGGTGCCCAGCGCCGCGTCGACCATCGGCAGCGAAATCGTGCAGTGCAGATCGTCGCCGTCGCGCACGAAGATATCGTGGGGCTGCTCGTGCACCTCGACGTAAAGGTCGCCCGCCGGTCCTCCCCCGGGCCCGACCTCACCCTGCGCGGCAAGCCGGACCCGCATGCCGTTGCCGACGCCGGCAGGGATCTTCACGGCGATCTCGCGGCGAGCCCGCACCCGTCCGTCGCCACCGCACTGGTAGCACGGATCGAGAATGACTTCGCCGACGCCGCGGCAGGTCGGGCAGGGTCGCGATGTCATCACCTGACCGAGCAGCGAGCGCTGCACGGTCTGGACCTCACCGCGCCCACCGCAGGTGTCGCAGGCCACCGGGGCCGAATTGCCGTTGGTGCCGCGGCCCTGGCAACGGTCGCACAGCACCGCGGTGTCAACAGTCACCTGTTTACTGACACCGGTCGCGCATTCGGCGAGGTCCAGCCGTAACCGCAGCAACGAGTCCGAACCCGGGCGGACCCGCCCGGTCGGTCCGCGCGAGGTCGAGCCGCCACCGAAGAACGCCTCGAACACGTCGCCCAAACCGCCGAAGCCACCGAAGCCGTTTGCGGCTGACGCCGCGTTCTCCAGCGGGTCGCCGCCCATGTCGACGATGCGTCGCTTGTCCGGGTCCGAGAGCACCTCGTAGGCGACGCTGATCTCCTTGAATTTGGCCTGGGCGACCTGGTCGGGGTTGATGTCGGGATGCAGCTCACGCGCCAACTTGCGATAGGCGCGTTTGATCTCCGCATCGCTCGCGTTCTGGCTCACGCCGAGCAGCCCGTAATAGTCGCGTGCCACGCCTGACCTTTCTTAGGCCCTTAGGCCGTCTGAAGCCGCGTCACCACGGCCATCCATAGATTCTGCAACGAGTGCGCGCTCACCGGGCACCCAGCACTTCGCCGATATACAAAGCAACCGCAGCGACACTAGCGATAGTTCCCGGATAGTCCATTCGAGTGGGCCCGAGCACACCCATGCCGCCGTAGACGGTGTCGATGGTGCCGTAGGTGGTGGACACCACCGATGTGCCCATCATCTGCTCGGCCTCGGTTTCGTGCCCGATGCGCACGGTCACTTTGCCGGCTTCCTGCTGGGCGGCCAGTAGCCGCAGCACGACGACTTGCTCTTCGAGTGCTTCCAAGATCGACCGCAGCGAACCGCCGAAGTCCGCGGTGTTGCGGGTCAGGTTGGCGGTGCCGCCCAGCAGCAGCCGCTCCTCGGTGTGCTCGACCAGCGATTCGAGCAGCACCGTCGCCGAGCGTCCGACAGCATTGCTGAGGCTCTTCGATTGCCCCCCTCGGCCGTCCAGCTGCACGGCCAGCTCTGCGACCGCGACAGACGCCGCCGACAGCTTCTTGCCCTCCAGCGCTTGGCCGAGCATCTCCCGCAGCTGGGACAGCTGATGATCGTCGATGACGTCCCCAAGCTCGACAACGCGCTGGTCAACCCGGCCGGAGTCGGTGATGATCACCATCAGCAACCGGGCCGGGGTCAGGGCGATCACCTCGAGGTGCCGCACGGTCGACGTGGACAACGTCGGGTACTGCACGATCGCCACCTGGCGGGTCAGCTGCGCCAGCAGCCGCACCGCGCGTCGCAGCACGTCGTCGAGGTCGACGCCGGACTCCAGAAAGCTTTGGATGGCGCGCCGCTCGGCCACCGACAGCGGCTTGACGTCGTCGAGCCGGTCGACGAACTCGCGGTAGCCCTTTTCCGTCGGGACCCGTCCGGAGCTGGTGTGCGGCTGGGCGATGTAACCCTCGGCCTCCAGCACGGCCATATCGTTGCGGACGGTGGCGGACGAAACACCCAGGTTATGGCGCTCCACCAGCGACTTCGAGCCGATCGGCTCCTTGGTGGCAACGAAGTCGGCGACGATCGCGCGCAGCACCTCAAAGCGACGGTCGTCAGCACTAGCCATTCCAATCCACCTTTCCAACTTGGTCCATTTTACGGTGATCACCAACGGCTATCGCTTCCTGCACCCGCGGCGAACAGCCCGTTCCAACCCGCTAGCCTTTCCTGTATGGCCACGTCGAGCCGCGGCGACGCGCCGCACACAATCCGACGATGATCTTCAAGGGCGTGCGTGACGGCAAGCCATACCCCGAGCACGGCCTGTCCTACCGGGACTGGTCGCAAATTCCACCGTGCCAAATCCGGCTCGACGAGATGGTGACCACCACGACAGTGCTGGCGCTGGATCGCCTGTTGTCCGAAGACTCCACGTTCTACGGCGACCTCTTCCCGCACGCGGTGAGGTGGAAGGGCGTCGTCTACCTCGAGGACGGTCTGCACCGCGCGGTGCGTGCGGCGCTGCGTAATCGCGCCGTGCTGCACGCGCGGCTACTCGATTTGGACGCTGTCACAGATGCGGTCACTCCTCAGGGTTAGCGGCGATCGCAAGCGCGGCGGAGCCGGGCGCAGCGGGTCGCCGCGCGAGAACCGAGCCTAGTCACGTTTTTGCGCCGGCAGGTGTCGAGGTAGGTGAGACAGCGCAAAGGCTTGTAAAGGAGGACCCCATGCCACGAATCGCCGGAGTGTCCGATCGCGACGCCAAACCCGGCACCAAGATCGCCTTCTTTTTCACCAAGCGCCACTTCAAGCAGATGACCGGTGGGGAAACCCCGGCGATGCTCGAGCCGCTGCGGATGTATGCCTACGTTCCCAAGCTGCTTAGTGCAATCGGCCGCCTCGAGGTCGCGGAGTCGAAGATCGACATCCTCAGCCCCCGCCATCGCGCGCTCGCCGAATTGAAATCGGCGACGACGGTGAGCTGCGAGTACTGCATCGACCTCGGCTCGCAGATCGCGCGCAGCTGGGGGCTCACCGACGAGGAATTGTTGGCGTTGTCCGACTACCACAACGCCAGCTGCTTCTCCGACCTCGACAAGCTGATCCTCGAATACGCCACCGCGATCACCCGCACACCGGTCGAGGTGAGCGACGAGCTATTCGACGCCCTGCGAGCACATTTCGACAATGCTCAACTCGTCGCGCTGACCCACATCATCACGCTCGGCAATCTCCGGGGCCGCTTCAACCTCGCGTTGGACATCGGGTCGTCGGGTTTCAGCGACGGCAAGGTGTGCGCCCTGCCCGACGCCCGCAGACGGTGACCGAGAACGGCGAGCTGGCAGCACGCTTCCAGGCAGCCCGGCCACACCTTGGCGCGCTCGCCTACCGCATGTTGGGTTCGGTCGACGACGCCGAGGATGCCGTGCAGGAGGCCTGGCTGCGGCTGACCGGCGGCAACCACCGAGATGTTGCGGAGATAGCCAACCTGGACGCCTGGCTGACCACCGTCGTGGCGCGGATCTGCCTGAACGCCTTGCGCGCCCGCCGGGCACGACCGAGCGAAGAACCCGTCGCGCGAGTGCCCGACCCTATCGTCGATCCGCTCGGCGAAGTCGATCCCGAACACCAGGCGATGCTGGCCGATGCGGTGGGCTTGGCGTTGTTCGTGGTGCTCGACACGTTGCCGCCGCCGGAGCGGCTGGCGTTCGTGCTGCACGACGTCTTCGCGGTGCCGTTCGACCAGATCGCGACGATCGTCGAGCGGTCACCGGAGGCCACCCGAAAGCTGGCCAGCCGGGCGCGGCGGCGTATCCAGGATGCCGCGCCCAACCCGGACACCGACCTGGCGGCCCAGCATGCCGTCGTCGACGCCTTCTTTGCGGCCGGACGTGCCGGTGACTTCGACCGGCTGGTCGCCGTACTGGACCCCGATGTGTCGTTGCGCGGCGACTTCGGCCCCGGGCCGGCCGGACTGCGCTCGGTACAGGGCGCTTCCGCGGTGGCCGGGCTGGCCCGTGGCTACGCGGCGCCGGAACGCGAGGCCCGCCCGGCCATCGTCAACGGCGCCGCCGGCGCGGTGATCTTCGTCGCCGGCGCGCCGACCGCCGTCATGGGCTTCGTGGTTCGCGGTGGACGTATCGCCGCCATCGACGTGCTGGCCGATCCCGAGCGCATTGCCCGGATCGACTTGAGCGCGCTAGCCGGCTAGCTCGCCCGCGTTAATTGGTGGCGGTGGCCGCCTGCACCAGCGCGATCGCAGCGTCGTGCTGAAACATCCAGTTGCCACCTTCGTTGACGAACGCCAAGGGCTTGTTGACCGGACCGGCCATCTTGGGACCCGTGATGGCGACGTCAGCGCTGGCCGCGTTCGGACCGGCCGGCTGGATATTCGTAAAGGTGAACTGCTCCGGAAAGTTGCCGGCCCGGAAAGCCCGCCTCAGGTCGTGGTCGGCCACATGGCCCTCATCCGGGCTAATGCCGCCCTGGACCAGATTTTGCTTGGTCGTGTATGACGTGCCGGCGTCGGTGAGTTGGTTGCTCAGGTTCGACAGCTGGTCCGGGCTCGGCAGATCTGGCGCGCCCGGCGGAGGTGGCGGCGGGTCCTGGGGAAGCGGCGCACCGAGGGCGACCGGCTGCACTTGCAGCGCGGACGTGGCGCCAAAGGCGACCGACGTCACGCCGGCGGCCGCGGCCCCAATTGCGGCGACGGCTGCCGCCCCGATGGCGAGCATTTTCACAGTCATGGCTGTCCCTTCGATTCGGACTCAGATATTCGGTGTCATTCTGCAGGTCATGGCGTCGTCTGTGGCGACGCCATGACGGGCGTGTCGTATCACTGGTTGTCTCAACATACCCGCTGGGTGCGCGACCGAGCCGTCATGCGGAGCCGGCGTGAATGCGCCATTCGGCGGCATCCTGCTGCTGTCGCCAGAATTCCTCGAAACGTCCTCCCGCGCTGAGCAACTGGTCGACCGCACCGTCCTCGACCACTCTTCCGTTGTCGAGGAAGAGGACCCGGTCGGCGTGGCGCATGCTCGCTAACCGATGCGCGACGATCACCCGGGTGCGCGATTGCGGATCCGCGGTGAGCGCGTCGACCACCGCGGCCTCGTTCTCGGTGTCCAACGCGCTGGTCGCCTCGTCGACAAGCGCACAGTTAAGAGATGGACTCCTGGGAGTTCGGCCGCACGGTGCGGCGCTGGCGCGACCGTGTGAAGCCCACCGCGGTCGGCGTACCGGTCGGCGGACGCCGTCGCGCGGCGGGGTTACGTCGAGAGGAACTCGCCGGGCTGGCCGGAATCTCGGTCGACTACCTGACACGACTCGAACAGGGGCGAGCCACCTCACCGTCGGTGCAGGTGGTGGAGGCGTTGGCCCGCGCTTTGCGGGTCTCCGATACCGAGCGCGACCTGCTGTTCCGACCGGCCGGGCATGCCACCCCGGGACTCGACGTCGTGTCGTCGCGCATCACGCCGAGCGTGCAACGCCTGCTCGACCGCCTGGCGAACACCCGTCGCCGTATTCGACGCCACCTGGACAGTCATCGTCGCCAACGCGCCGTACGACGCGCTGATAGGCCCGACGACCAGTTGGCGGGGAATCGAACGCAACAGCGTTTGGCGACACCTCGTCGGTCCGGGCAGTCGCGCCGTTCATACCCCCGAGCACAAGGCCGAATTCGAGGCCGGGTTGGTCGCCGACCTGCGCCTGACCGCCGCTCGCTATCCCGCCGATCAGCGGTTGAAGCAGCTGACCCGCGACCTCGCCGCGCAGAGCCCGCGATTCGTAACGCTCTGGGAATCAGGCGCTTTCGAGTCACACCAAGACTTCGGACGCCGCAAGGTCATCGACCACCCCGACGTCGGGCACATCACCTTGGACTGCGACACGGTCATCGTCGCCGCCGACGACCTGCGCATCATGATCTACACCGCCGAACCCGACACGGGAGACGCCCAGCGCCTCGCCCTCGCGATCGTGCTCGGCACGCAGTCGTTGGTCGACTGAGGATGGCTTAGACGCCGGATTGACGCGAGAGTTGTTTCGCCATGCCTGATTTCACTTGGACGTACGGCCACGTACACGCGCACGTTGGCGCTTGATCGCCTGATCGTCATTCGGGCGGCCTGAGCAGGCTGAAAAGCTGCGGTCCGCGCGTTCACGGTATTGAATCGGACCGTGGTCGAAACCGTAGACCGGGCGGCGCCGGTCCATCGAATCCCCGATCGTCGCCTCCGTCGGCATCACAAGGGCGACTCGCACCGACTGAGCTCCATCGGCGGCCTTGCCGCGATGTCACTGGACGCCTTGTCCAGCGTCGCTTATGGCCCGGAATCGATCGTGCTCGGTCTGGTCGCTGCGGGCGCTGCCGCGGTGAGTTGGACCGTGCCGATCTCCATCGCGATCGCCTTCTTGCTGCTGGTGCTGGTGGTGTCCTACCGGCAGGTAATCGCCGTCCACCCCGACGGTGGCGGTTCGTACGCGGTGGCGAAGAAGGAATTAGGCCGGTTCCCGGCCCTGCTGGCCGCGGCGAGCCTGGTCGTCGACTACGTGTTGACCGTGGCGGTGAGCCTGTCCGCGGGTGCCGACAGCTTGGCGAGCGTGTTTCCGCCACTGGCGCATCACTTGCTCGCGCTGTGCATGGCGGGACTCGTCGTACTCGCCGCGATCAATCTGGTCGGTATCGCGGAATCGGCGAAGGTGCTGATGGGTCCGACGCTGTTGTTCATCGCCGGGATCTTCGCAATTATCATTTTCGGCTTCTTCGAAGATCATCCGGTGGCCTTGATCGGCAATGATCTCGGGCCGATCCACGCTACTGAGGCGCTGGGCGTGGTGGTGATTCTCAAGGCGTTTTCAGCGGGATGCTCCTCGCTGACCGGGGTGGAGGCGATTGCCAATGCGGTGCCGGCGTTCCGGGCGCCGGAAGTCAAGCGTGCCCAGCGCTGTGAGATCGGATTGGGGGTCTTGCTGGGGGCCATGCTTTTGGGTCTGGCCTTCCAAATTCGGCAACACCAGGTAGTTCCTCGTGGCAACGTCACGATACTGGCGCAGTTGTCGGCGGGCGCGTTCGGAACCGGATGGCCGTTTTACGTGATCAACTTGTCGGTGACCCTGGTGCTGGCCTTTGCGGCGAACACCAGCTTCGGCGGTCTGCCGGTGCTGCTGCAGTTGCTGGCCAGGGATCACCGCATGCCGCATATGTTCGCACTGCGCGCTGAAAAGCCGGTATTCCGATACGGCGTCGCGGCGTTGTCGCTGCTGGCCGCCTTGGTGCTGCTCATTGTCGACGCCAACACCCAGCGACTGCTACCGGTATTCGCGATCGGGGTTTTCATCGGGTTCACGATCAGCCAAACCGGTCTGGTGTTGCACTGGCGCCGTGAACGCGGCCCTGGGTGGCTGGGCTATGCCCTGCTCAACGGCTTCGGCGCGGTGCTGACTGCCATCGCCGGGATCGTGTTATTTGCAAGCAAATTCAGCGAAGGCGCGTGGCTGCTGCTGATCTTGGTGCCTGGGCTGATCAGCCTTTTCAACGGAATCGAGCGCTACTACCAGCGCGCCGGCGAACAGCTCGGCCTGGGAAAGATGCCCGCTAAACCAGTGCCCGGCACCGATACCAAGGCGTTGGTGATCGTCCCTATCGTCGCGGTGAGCTGCGTGGCCGAGCGGGCGTTGCAGGTCGCGATGCGGATCGGCCCCGAAGTCGTGCCGGTAACCGTCGATATCGACCCCGACGCGACTCAGCGGCTGCGCCAGCAGTGGGAGGATTGGGACCCGGGGTTGGAGCTCAAGGTGTTGGACAGCCCGCACCGCAGCCTGGTCGCGCCGACGCTCGAATATGTGCGATCCGAGATCGACAAGGGCCGGCACGTCACCGTGTTGCTCGCCCAGGTCGAGCCTCGGCGCTGGCGCCACCGATTGCTGTATAACCAGCGCGGGGCGATTCTCGGGACCGCGCTCCGGCTACGCACCAAGGCGCTGGTGGCGTCGCTGGGATTTCCCATCGACTGACGGTCTGCCTACCGCGCGTCTACTTTCCGGCTGCGGTTGGAGGTCTCGATGGCTTGGACGACCGCGCCGGCGGCCTCGCCGAGCTGTTGAAGCTGTGCCGGACTCAACGGCTTAACGACCAGCTCCTGCACTAGTTGCGCGTGACCAAGAGCCGCGCTACGGATCTTCTTTTCGCCGGGAGCGGTGAGCGTGACGGTGCTTGCTCTTCGGTCGTCCTCGCAGGGCCGCTTGGTGACCCATCCTCGCTTCTCTAATCGAGAGATCAGATGCGACAGTCGGGATAGCGATGAGTTCGCCCGGTAGGCGAGATCGGTCATCTGCAGCAAACCGCCGGGGGCTTCCGACAGCGACGCCAGAACCAAGTATTCGTACATCGAGAGCCCGGCGTGGCGTTGCAAATCGCTGTCAATTGCGCCGGGCAGCGTCATGAATAACCCCACGATCTGACGCCACGCCTGTTGTTGGTCGTCGTCGAGCCACGGGTCGGGTCGCGCGTCACGTGCCGGGGTCGGACTCACGGCTCTCAGCTTAGCCCTCATTGGTTGACGCTTCAACTTTCACGGACTAGCTTTGGTTGAAGCATCAACAATTTGATTGAAAGGACCAGCATGAAGTTCGGAATGATCGGTGCCGGAAGACTGTCCCGTGCCATCGCCGGCCACGCCATCAAGGCCGGCCACACCGTCGTCTTCAGCAACAGCCGCGGCCCCGAGACGCTCGGTGACCTGGTGGACGAGTTCGGCCCGCAAGCCTCGGCCGGCACCGTGGCCGAGGCCGCTGCCGCGGATCTCGTGATATTGACCGTCAATTGGGACCGGGTCCGCGATGCGCTGACCAGTCTCCCCTACCGAGAGGGGCGAATATTGATCGACGCCACAAACCAGTGGGCAGCACCGCCCCCGGATTTCATCGTCGACGAACTCGAGGTAGGTGGCAGCGAACTGGTGGCCGCACTGACCCCCGGGACACACGTCATCAAGGCGTTCGACAACATGTACGCCCCTAACATTGCGGCCGAGCCCACGACCGACATCGGCCGCCGGATCCTCTTCTACGCCGGCGACGATCAGGACTCGAAAGAGTTGTTCCGCTCTGTCGTCGATGACTTCGGGTTCGCACCCGTCGACCTCGGCCCCCTTCGAATGGGCCGGCTGATGCAGGTGGATGGACCCTTGACCGGGCTGCACGCCATCCGGGAGCCCGTCCGTCACCCCGTGCCGGGAAAGGCGAAAAGCCAAGTCGGACAAGCCGAACTGCCGGCGGGCACGTGGGCCATCGATCCGGCTCACTCGTCGATCAGCTTCTCAGTGCGCCATCTCATGGTCGCCAAGGTGCGGGGCAGCCTGGGCGCGTTCAGCGGTGCAATCATCGTTCCGAACGACGGCACGCCGTCGGTGTCCGCGGAGATCGCTATCGAATCGGTCAGCACTGGCAACGATGAACGTGACGCCCATCTGAGATCGGCAATGTTCTTCGACGTCGAGCACTACCCGACCGCAACCTTTGTCTCCACCGGCGTATGGGCGGACGGCGGCGGCTACGTCCTCGAAGGTGAGTTCACTCTCAAAGGCGTCACCAAGCAGATCAGTATGGCCATGGAGTTCATCGGGACCAATCCTGGCATGGGCCGCGGCGCGGTCGCCGGTTTTCAAGCGTCAGTTGTACTGAACCGCAAGGACTTCGGAATCGACATCAATATGCCCTTGGAAACCGGCGGTGTTGTCTTGGGCGACAAGGTCGCCGTCACGCTGGACATCGAAGCGCTCAAGCAGACCTAGAACTAGCCGAACTCGCGACTTGTAGTTTCTCACTCTGCGTGGCAGACCGGGACGTCTCAAGCTGCCAGTTTGCAGAATTCTCATCAAAATGGCGGACGCGGTTTTCTCATGTTCGTGGCGGATCCTAGAACCGTACGGTTGTCCACAACTTCGGAGACTCGGCCCGCCAGCACGGCTTGGGCGCAGCGACCACGCCGATAACACCCGCGCAGCTGCAACGGGATTGACCCATCCGCGCGCACGAATTACGACCCAGTCAGAGACTTGCGGTGGGGATTGTAAGAACGCGGCTCCTGGCGCGGCCGGTTCCCATAAACCTGCAGCGCCCACGTCAAGCGCGTCGGCCGCACGATCGCTGGGCCGGGTGATAGAAGAAATGGTCGGCCTGGGCGCTATGCGAGACTGTTTCGACGAAGTGACTGGAGGGATGTATATGTCGGGCTGGACGAGGGGAAGCTTCTTCGCCGCTCTGAAGGCAGCTGGAGTGGCTTCGATATTGGGCTGGGTGCTGGTGCTGAGTACGGGTCCCGCGCTGGCGGATCCGGCTCCCGGCGATCCAGGGGTTGTCGCGGGCCCCGCTGGGGGGCAGGACCCGACACCGTTCACCGGCGCGGCGCCATTCGGGCCGCCGAGGTTGGTTCCTGCCAACGGCTCGACGGTGGGTGTGGCCCAGCCGATCATCATCAACTTCCCGGGGCTCGTCGATGACGCCGGTGCAGCCGAAAGCGCCGTCCACATCTCTTCGGTCCCGCCGGTTCCCGGCAAGTTCTACTGGATGACGCCCACGCAACTGCGCTGGCGCCCGCTGAGCTTCTGGCCCGCGCACACCGCGGTGACCGTCGATGCCGGTGGCACGGTGTCCAGCTTCCAAACGGGAGACAGTTTGGTGGCTACCGCTGACGACGCCACGCACCAACTGACTGTCACCCGCAATGGGGCCGTGGAGAAGACCATCCCGATGTCGATGGGGATGGCAGGCGGCGGCCACCAAACCCCAAACGGCACCTACTACGTCCAACAGAAGATGCCCTCGGTAGTCATGGATTCCTCGACCTACGGCGTTCCGGTCAACTCGACGTACGGATACAGGACAACGGTCGAGCTAGCCGTCCGGTTCGATGACAGCGGCGACTTCGTACACAGCGCTCCATGGTCGGTGGATGACCAGGGCAAGCGCGACGTCAGTCATGGCTGCATCAACATCAGCCCTACCAACGCGAAATGGTTCTTCGACAACTTCAACGCCGGTGATCCCATCGTGGTGACCAACTCCAGCGGCGGCACCTACTCCAGGCACGACGGCTCCAACGACTGGCAAAGCTAGCTCGCGGCGCTTGGAGAAGAGCGGATGGTCGACCTTGCCATCCGGGGCCCGGCTTCGTCCTGTCGTCGGAGGACGCGAGACTCAACCACGAGATATTCCACAAAGCCGAAAACACAGCTTCGGTAACCAGATTCTCACCGTTGTGGCGGATCCGCCATTTCTCTGTCACCAAGATGAGAATTCCGCCACGTTGGATGAAAACCTACAGCCGATGTAGACATCCCAGGGGCGTAACTCGTCAAGCGGCTTGGGTGATTTGGCGGTGTGCCCAGGCGGTGTGTTCGCTGTAGTGGGTGTGGTCGGCGTAGGCAGCCGTGCAGGATGCCGACGAGTCGGTTGCCCAGGGCGCCGATGAAGAGTCCGTGCAGATCGCCACCCAGCTCGTTGAGAATGGCGACTTACCCATCGCGGGCAACCGATATCCGAGTCATGATCACCAAGATCACCGACCAGATGCCCTCCCCCGATGAGGTCGAACGGGTCAAGAAATACCTGGAAGCACGCGGTTGGCCCATCAGCGACCAATTCCCACTACCGGGCGGTCGGTGAACTCACCGAGCTTGAGCCCATTCCTCCAAACGCTCCGGCCGCGCGCTTGATGGGACGGGCGAAGTTGTTGGTCTCGACGGCCTGGTGGTCCTGCGGCGAGGGCTTTGATCAGGCACGCGCCCGAACAGTGCCGGTCAAGGGGTCCGGCAGTCGAGTCGAGCGCCAGTCAGAGATTCTGATAGCTGCCGCAGCCGTAGTCCAACTTCTGTGTTGTTGCCTTTCTTGGACGACTTGACGATGCCGGGGAAGCCGCGTCGTTACCGAAGCCGCTGGGGCCGATAATGTTCCTCCGGGGATGTCCTGGGTGGCGGCGAACAGAGTGGGCAGGATGCCCTGACCTACGGCGTGGCCCTCGATGCGTGAACGATGTCGAGGAAGAGTCCCGATGCGCCGTCGACGTGGCCGAAGACGGTGCGCACACTCCCGGGTGCGCGGCGACCGACAAGATAGGGCTACCGCAGGCCGAAAGTTGACGGTGCAGTTCGCGAGCGAACAGTAGGTTCGCCAACTTGGAATCTTTATAGGCCTCGCAGCTGTTGTAGGGGCGTCGCCGCCAGTTGGGGTCCTCGAGGTTCTCTTTGCCGCCACGGTGAAAGTCGGAGCTTAGTGTGACGATGCGGCCGCGAATCTGGGGCAGCAGCAGATTGGTCAGTGCGAAGTGGCCGAGGTGGTTGGTACCGAATTGCAGTTCGAAGCCGTCCGCGGTGCGGGCTTCGGGGACCTGCATGATGCCGGCGTTGTTGATCAGGACATCGATGGGTCCGTGCCATGACGATGCGAAGGCACGCACCGACGACAGGGAACTGATATCAAGTTCACGGACCTCGGTGTCTCTCGCGATGCCTTTCGCTACGGCCCGTCCTTTGGCGGGGTTGCGCACGGCCAGCACGTCGTGTGCGCCTGCCGCCAGCACTTCGGCGGTGGCTTTGCCCAGCCCGCTGGTGGCACCGACAATGAACGTTTTGCCTGTCAAGTCGGGAAGAAGTGCGGCGGTCCAGTTCGTGACGGTCGTGCGGGACTCCTTGAGAAGGTTCGGTTATGCGCGTGTGGACGGGGCACCATGCAGCCCAACGCGCTGACGGCACGAGGTCGCAGACAGCGGGGCAGGCGAATCACTGGATAGTGGTTGACGAGCGCTCGAAGTCGACCACTGGCGCACCGGCGGGTAATCGGAAAGAATGGGCGGGCGCCGGCGAGATCTCGAGATAACGGCGCAATATCGCGGCGCGATTACTGGAGAAGTCCTCCACCACGGACACGTTTTCGCGCCTGCCCCGCTGCAAAACAGCATGATTGTCGGCGCGCAGGTTGCGCACCCAGTTCGTTTTGTACGCCCATGATGGCGACCAGGTAGCGCTCACCCTCGGAGTCGACACAACGATCGGAAACGAGATCTTCCGCCCGGTCTTGCGGCCTCGACCACGATTGTGAAGCTTGGTCGGGTCCGATGCCCGCCCCAAAGGCGATGCCGAGCAAGCCGCTTAAGACGCGTGCAGACCGATTTGGAGCCCGTCGCGGAACTGCCACCGCTGAAACGCGCTCACAGCGCCCCGCATGACACGAGCCTTCCGTTACCGGGTACCACGGGGTTTGTGTTGGCGTTCTTGACGGTCATCGACCTGTCTGTCCGAGCGGACGTGAGCAGGGCTGACATGGTGCTGGCATGCCTAGTCACACGGGTGGGCATGAGTCTCTCGAGGCAAGTCAGTCCGCTCCAGGGTGGGTTCTCGGCGAGGGATTGATCAAGATCGGTATAGGTGGGTTTGTGCACTCGATTCTCCTTGGTTGCGTTGGTCGTGCCGTTGTGGGAAGTCAGAGTTGGTAGTACGCCCAAACCTCCATATGTGCCTCCATATGTGTCGTTCACCCTCGCCCAAGCGGATGCCGAGGCTGCGGATTCTTGGATCACAGTCCAGACTGTAATCTAGGTTTGGATCAAAGTACAGACTTTAATCTCGACTCTGATCGAGATCGAGGGCGGTGATTCGCCGCATGAGGAGGCCGTACACGCCGGGCATCACGAGCGCCGGTGTGGCGGGGCAGACTTCGCCGGGCTGCAGGGCCTCCCGGTCCCGCTGCCGCCCGCTGATCTGCCGGGACGCCGCCACCTCCTGACCCGGGCCGTAAGTGCCGGACTACCCGCCGCCGGGCGTGCCGGTGCCCGTGGAGATTGGAGGTCATTGACCATGTCGACGATCTTGAACATCCGAAACCTCAAGCTGCCTGGCGTTTCTCGGACAGCACTGGTCGTCGGCACGGTGGTGGTGCTGGCGATCGTCGGTGGGCTCATCGGCTGGAACATGTACAAGAAGCTGAGCACCAACACCGTGGTGGCGTACTTCCCCGACACGTTGGCTCTGCCCTTTGACCCCTTGGGGCGCGCTTTGTTCAGGCGCGTGCGACGCTCCGGACGAGTTGGTCGGTCAGTGCCTGCTGAAACTCGGGATCTTGTGTGTCGCGGCCATCTTCCCAGCGGGTGAGCGTAGCGATCAGTGCAGCCCCGAGGATGGCGTTGGCAGCGTCGCGGGAGTCGCTGACCGTGAATTGGTCGGTGGCGGCGCCCTCGTCGAGGAGCTTTCGAAGTGGCGTGGCGAGCATCGCGTCCTTGGCGGCCATCAGGGTTCCTAGTCGTCCGGCGGCTCCCGCGAAGGAGAGCAGGCCGGCGCATACTCCAGGCTGCCCCCCGAGGAACCCAACGAGCGCGGTTATCGCTGACCGTAGCTGGATGGCTGGGGGCCGGGTGGGTGTGACGGCGAGCTCGATTGTCTCGGCCGCGACGCGCAGATGCTCTTCCAGTAGGAACGCGACCAGGTCGTCGCGGCCAGAAAAGTGGTAGTAGAGCGTTGCGCGAGCTGAGCCGATCAGTGCGGCGATGTCCTCCAGCCGAAGTGCCGGGATCCGGGCGCAGCACCTCCTCGCTCACACTGACCAGCCGCTCGACCAGCTTGGACGGTGGCCTCCTCATGCGGCCAATCATAGCCCCCGATCTCGATCAGAGTCGAGATTACAGTCTGGACTTTGATCCAATCCTAGATTACAGTCTGGACTGTGATCCAAGAACCAGTGACGGGGTGCCTACAGCACTGGTTTCGACACCGACATCGGTCACGCTTAGTAAATGTAGCCTAACCTATGAACCTGCGGGACTCTCCGTCGCCGAATGACCTCCAGAGCGGTCCGCGGGGCCGGTCACCAGCACTTTTCGTAAGCCTGACGGTACCGGGCCTGTCGCCGTTCATAGGGCATTAAGCACGGGCTACGCAGCGACCATGCCGCTGACCGCCACCCAGCCTCGCCAAGTCTGTCGGCACCAGCAAAAGCCGGTGATTGGTTGTCATTGCACGTTTTCAAATCGTTCACGTCCCAGCCCCACAATTGATCACCAGCAGGCCGTCCGTACCATCAGGCCAGGCCGCACTCTGACGATAGGACAGCATCGTGTTTGTTATCCGACTCCTTGACGGAGAAGAGGTCCACGCAGCCGAGGGCGACAAGCTCAGCGTCAATCAAGAGACTGGCGTGCTCAGCGTCCACCGGATCGACGGGTTCGAGGAAGTCACCACGCACTATTCGCCGTCGGCGTGGGCATCGGTGACGCATCGCGTCAAAGAGCCGGTGGTGCGGCCGTCGCTGGTCGGCAATCACAAGAAGTAGACGGCTGACCCGAACGCCGTCCGGGCTTCCCAGCGTTTTACCAGCATTCTCCCAGCATCTAGGTTTCGTTCCACACAGCGGCAGTGGCGCTGTGGGTTTACGCTTTGACAATTAATGGCCTCCATGGTGGCGGTCAGGAATGCCGAGCAAGCCGCGCCCATTAAGGGAGATTCGCAATGCTCCTGGAGTTCTGGGAGAACTTCCGCCACAACCTGTTCAAGCCGCTGTTGCTGTTCTTCTACCTCGGCTTTCTTATCCCAATTCTCAAGGTGCAGTTCGAGTTTCCCTATGTGATTTATCAGGGGCTAACGATGTACCTGTTGCTGGCCATCGGCTGGCACGGCGGTGAAGAGCTCGCTGCGATCCACGAAACCAGCATCGGCAACATCGCTGGATTTATCGTCCTGGGATTCGTCCTCAACTTCCTGATAGGTTTTCTCGCCTACCTGCTGCTGACCCGCATGACGAAGATGCGGCGAATCGACCGGGCGACGGTGGCCGGCTATTACGGGTCGGACTCGGCAGGGACCTTCGCCGCCTGTTTGGGTGTCCTTGCCACCGCGGGGATGGCGTTCAACGGGTTCATGCCTGTCATGTTGGCCGTGATGGAGATGCCTGGCTGCCTGGTGGCGCTGTTTCTGGCCGCACGGCTGCGGGAAAACGGGATGGACACGTTGGGGAACATGCCGGGCGAGCCCGCCTACAAAGCGCCGGTGAGGGTGGGGCCCGGTTCGGCCCGCCGGCCAGCTCGCGGGCAGCACCTCGATAACGAACGCGCACTAGCGATCGAGCAGGAGACGAAGCTCGCGCTGGAACTGCGGAAGCGTCGCGATAACGACGACGACGAGGATGACACAAAGACACGCGTGGGCACCATCAAGCTGATGCGGGAGGTCTTCCTTAACCCCGGGCTCTATCTGCTATTCGGTGGCATCGTCATCGGCCTGGTCAGCCGGTTGCAGGGACCGAAGATCGTGCACGACAACGACAGTGTCTTTGTGGTCGCCTTCCAAGGCGTGCTGTGCCTGTTCTTGCTCGAGATGGGGATGACTGCCTCCCGCCGACTGCGGGACCTGAAGACCGCGGGCCCCGGTTTCATCGCCTTCGGTCTACTGGCACCCAACCTGTTCGCCGCTATCGGCATCATCGCCGCTCACGCCTACGCTCATCTCACGCACACCCAGTTCGAGTCGGGGACTTACATCCTGTTCGCCGTACTCTGCGCCGCGGCGTCGTATATCGCGGTGCCCGCGGTCCAGCGTCTGGCCATACCCGAGGCGAGCCCGACCCTCCCGCTAGCCGCTTCGCTGGGCTTGACGTTTTCCTACAACGTCACGATCGGTATCCCGATCTATATCGAAATCTCGCGTGCCGCCGAGGCGTGGTTCCCGTTCACCTGACGCGAGACTCGTTCAGGCGCAGCTGAATTCGACGGGCAACGCCGCCGGAGATCGAAAGGCCATGCCGCTGATATGCGGCGTTGGGGCGCTGGGGTCCAACCGCAGATCCGGCAGCCGCTCCAGCAACGCGTTGATAGCGACCGTCGCCTCCATCCGCGCCAGATGCATGCCCAGGCAGAGGTGCGGCCCGCCGCCGAACGTCAGGTGCGCGATGTTCTTGCGAGCAGGATCGAAGCGATCCGGGTCCGGGTAGCGCCTCGGGTCCCGGTTGGCGGCCGCGACACTGACGCTGACGTTCGTTCCGGCCGGAATCGCGACCCCGCTGAGCTCGCAGTCGCGGGCCGCCACCCGCATCACCGTGGTGATCGGCGGCTCCCAGCGCAACGCCTCCTCGAATGCGCCGCGCAGCATGCTGGGTTTGGCCCGCGCGGCATCGAGCTGGTCTGGATCGGTGAGCAGGGCGACCAGCAGGTTGCCCGACGCGCGATAGGTCGTCTCCACGCCGGCGGGCAGGATCAGCAGCAGGAACGCGAAGATCTCGTCGTCGGTGAGCCGCGTTCCGTCGATCTCGGACTGCGACAGCATGGTGATCAGGTCGTCCTGAGGATGACGCCGCCGCTCGGCCAAGATCTCGTTGAAGTACGCCTTCAACGACGCGGACGCGGCGATTCCGCAGTCCCAGTTGTAGACCACGTTCAGCAATTCGATCGAAAGCCGTTGGAAGCGCGGGTAATCCTGCCGCGGTAGACCCATGATCCGCGCGATGACCTGTACGGGGAACGCGAAGGTGAATTCGCGGGCCAGCTCGGCGTGGCCACGCGGCGCGAAGCTGTCGATGAGTTCGTCGACCACCACCTCCACCAACTCACTGCGCCAGCGATCCAGCAACGCGGCCCGGAACGACGGGGACACCAGGGCCCGGCTCGCCCGGTGTTCGCCGCCCTGCAGTTCGAGCAGGGTGCGCCCCATGACCGGGCCCATGATCGCGTCGTAGATCGACGACGAGAATGTGTCGGGGTGGGTGAGCACCGTCTGGCATTCGTCGTATCCGAGCACGGTCACCCCGCCGCCACTGAGGGATTGACTGGAGGCTTCGGTGAACGGGCTGCCGATCATCACCCGGTTCCGCGACCGCGCTTCGCGCAGCCGCTCGTGCACGTTTTCGACCTGCATGAGCAGGCCGCCCTGCAGGGCAGCGGGTTCGAATTCGTCAGCGGCCGGGGTCATGAGGCCGGCACCGTGCGAGTGTCGCGGCCGGACCGCAGCACGGTGCCGGGCAGCGCGCCGGTGGCCACGCCGTCGTGACATACTTCGACGCCGCCGACCAGCACCGAAGTGATGCCGCGGGCGTCGGCGACCAACCGTGGTGCACCGGCGGGCAGGTCGTAGCGGGTGCGCTCCGGCCCGTGGTCGATGGTCTCCGGATCGAAGAGCACCAAGTCGGCGTGCCAGCCCGGCGTGATCCTGCCCCGCTCGGCCAACCCGTAGAGCCGGGCCGGCACGTCGGTGAGCAGTCGGACCGCTTCCTCGAGCGTCACCACCCGGTGCTCGCGAACGCCATGGCCGAGAAGCGATGTCGTGTAGATCGCGCCGCACATCATGTCGAGGTGCGCGCCGGCGTCCGAGCCGCCGATGACGGCGTGCGGCGAGCGCCACACCTCGGCGCGCATCCGCCAGTCGGCGGCGTCGTCGCCGAACGGCGCCGGCGTGAGTCCGGTGCGCAGCTCGTCGGCGATCACGATGTCGAGCAGGGTGTCGAACGGCTCGCCACCGCGTGCCGCGGCCGCCTCCCCGACTGTGCGGCCGGTCGCGTCGGCGTTCTCACGCGCGAAGGTCTCGACGATGATCAGCCGCTCCCAGTTCGCCAGGCCGCGCAGCATGCCGGCCTCCTTCGATTGGGCGCCTTCGTTGAGCCGGCGACGTGTTTCCGGGTCGGCGAGCGCGGCCAACCGCTCGGGCACCGGCAGGTGCATGATGTCGCGCCAGCCGGGCAGTCCGTCCAGCACGAAGCCGGTGAGGAACGACAGCCGAATCTTCATCGTGTGCGGCAGGGTGAGCGCGACGACCCGGCCGCCGCGTTCGGCGGCGACCTCGGAGGCGCGAAGCTGCCGCTGATGCCCGGCCGGGTTCGCCGCCGAGACGCCGAGCAGGTTCCAGTTCAGCGGACGATCGGCGGCCACCGACATATCGGTCAACAGCGCGGTCTCGTCGTCGGAAAAGCCTTGCAGGCAACCGGGAATGATCGCCTCGAGGGTGGTTCCCGGATGGTCGCGGACGCCCGCGGCCAGCGCCAGCAGCTCGTCGCGCGATGCGCTACGTGACGGCACCGGCTGGCCCGAGCCGTCGTTGTGGGTCTGCGATTGCGACGTGGAAAAGCCAAGCGCGCCGTCGGCCAACGCCTCATGCAGCAGCGCGACCATCCGATCGATTTGTGCGCCGCTCGCCTGTCCGCCGACCGCGTCCTCCCCCATCGCGGCGAGCCGAAGCGCCGAATGCCCCACCAGGAAACCGGCATTGACGGCGATGCGGTCATCGAATCGTTTCAGCCAGTCGCCGAATGACGACCACTGCCAGTCCAGCCCGGCCCGCAACGCGTCGAGCGGCATGCCCTCGACCCGGGCGAGCATTCGGGTGAGGTAGTCCTGTTGGTCGGCTACCACCGGCGCGAGCGTGAATCCGCAGTTACCCCCGAAGACCGTGGTAACGCCGTGTTGCACCGACGGGCTGGCGGTCGGGTCCCAGAACAGCTGCGCGTCGTAGTGGGTATGCAGGTCGACGAAACCGGGTGCCAGCGTCTGCCCTTGCGCATCAACGGTTTTCGCTGCGAGGTCATCGATGTCACCGACTGCGGTGATTCGCCCGCCGCTGATACCGACATCGCCGCGACGAGCCGGTGCGCCGGTGCCGTCGACGATCTCGGCATCGCGAATCAGCAGGTCGAGCATCAGGGCCTCCTACGCTGTGCTTAGCCACCCGTCGTCCGGCAGCGGATGGCGGAAGAGTTCGGCGGCGTTGCGGTGGGTGATCCGCGCGGCATCCGAGGGGGACAGGCCCGCAACGTTGCGTGCGACGACCTGCTGGGTGTCGGGCCAGGTCGAGTCGGCGTGCGGGTAGTCGCTTTCGACGAGAATGCGTTGGGCCCCAATCGCGTCCAGCGCGCCGAACGCCGACGGGTCGTCGATCGAGCAGAACCAGAAGTTGCGCCGCAGCACTTCGCTGGGCAGCAGATCACCCTTCCAGGATCCGCCATCCCGGCCCGAAGCGGAGTGTGCGAGAACATAATCCGCGCGGTCGGCCAGCATTGCCGCCCAGCCCAGCCCAGCCTCGGACATGGCGATATTCAGTCGCGGGAAGCGGACCGGGATGCCCGACCACAGCATGTCGGCGCAGGCCACCAGACCGTTTGCCGGAAACAAGGTCGTGATGGTCTCGAACGGGGTGTCCGGCGCGGGAATCGGCGCCCACTGGGCGGATCCGGTGTGCAGGCACACGACGGTGTCCGTCTCCTCGCAGGCGGCAAAGAACGGGTCCCACACTCCGCTGTGCAGACTCGGAATCCCGCACTGGGCGGGCAGCTCCGGGAAGCTCACCGCCTTGAAACCGCGCGCGGCGTTGCGACGCAGCTCTCCGGTCGCCAGCTGCGGGTCGGCCAGCCACGGTAGTTGCAGCGGAATGATGCGCTCGGGGAAGCTGCCGGCCCACACCTCAAGATGCCAGTCGTTCCAGGCCCGCAGCACAGCGAGCCCCAGCTCCGGATCGTCGCTCTTCCAGAACACGGTCCCAGCGAATCCCGCGATCAGCGACGGGAAATTCAGCGACGCCCAGATCCCGGCCAGGTCCATGTCAGCGATCCGGGCCTTGATGTCCCAGCAACCGGGGCGCATCTCGTCGAAGCGGGCGGCCTCCATGCTCCACTCGTCGCGCGGACGCCCGATCACCGCGTTGAGCCCGATGTTGGGGTAGTCGCGGTCCTCGTAGCGCCAGACCTGCCGGCCGTCGTCGGTCTCCACGATCCGCGGCGCCCGGTCGGCCAGCGCGGCCGGAAGCCGGCCCTCGAACATGTCGGGTGGCTCGATGACGTGGTCGTCGACGGAGATCAGCACGTGCTGCCGCTCGCGGGGAGCGGGGTCCGGCAGCAGCGCCATACCTGACGACTATTGTCGGTTTTCGGCGGCTGTCAACGCTATGAATGCGATCGGTTCACGTCTGTATGACTCCACGACTGATGAGAATCGCGCGTATCTCCGCAGTCCTCGTTTGGATCTCGTGGTACTCGTAGCCCTCGACAACGTCGACCCAGTCATCGGCTTGATTGATCGCAAACTCGGCAGCCGCGGCGAGTGCCCCGTAGAACGCCGTTGCTACGTCATCGGTCCACATGATCCATACTCCGAGTTCGGTTTCGCAGAGGGCGCCGATTGACGCGAAGAAGCTCTCGGTCGCACCGTTCGCCGGATCTGGATTCAAGAAGTACAAGAGATATGGGAACTCTGCATACAAATTTTGTAAGAAGGCAGCGATCGACGGATTCACATAGGGACGACTCTCCGGAACCTCTGCGAAGGTCAGGACGACCGATCCGCGCCAGTCTCGGGCCAGTTCGGGATCAGCACCAACATCGGTCAGAACACTGCGCACTGCACTGATGTCTTCAACGCGCCACTCACTCGCCGGGACGCTGATCCGCCGCAGGGTGGTCATTGCGCGGCCTGAGAGTCGTGCGCCCAGTCGTAAGCCATTCTGGGGTCTGCACATAGATATTCAGCGAGACAGCGTAATTGCCTGCTCCGGGCAGTTTTGCTCGGCGTCAACGGCCCGCGCCTCCTGCTCACCGGAGACATTCTCAACGAGCACGACCGCGTGGCCAACGTCGTCGGCATCGAAGACGTCCGGCGCCAACGTGTAGCAGCGCCCGTGTCCCTCGCAGCGGTCTGCGTCGACGCAGACTTTTGTCACGAGCGCCGCTCCTCCTCATCGCTTCGCTCTGCATCGTCGCCGGCGCGAGTCACTTAGCCACCGGGAACGTCAGCGGCAGCGACTCCACCGACCTTAGAGCGGCGGTGTAGCTCAACTCGGTGCCGGGCTTGATTTCGTAATCGGGTATGCGTCGGTGGAACTCGCGCAGCGCCACCCGAAGCTCCATGCGGGCCAGGTGCGAACCGAGGCAGCGGTGCGGACCTCCGCCAAAGGCGCGGTGCCGGTTCGGGTTGCGGCGAAAGTCAACCAGCTCAGGGTCAGGGAACTCGGCGGGGTCGGTGTTCGCCGCGCCCAGCAGCGGGCTGACCCGCTCCCCCTTGCTGATCGGGCAGCCACCCACCTCGACGTCGTCCATCGCGACCCGCACGACGCCGGGCACCGGTGTCTCCCAACGCAACAACTCCTCGATGGCGCTGGGCAACACGTCGGGCTGCGCGACGAGCTGGTGACGATGCTCGGGGTGTCGGGCCAGATACACGAAGAAGCAGTCGAGTGAGTCGGTCACCGTGTCCAGCCCCGCGATCAGGAACAGGAAGCAGATGTCGAGGATTTCATCGCGCGTCAGCGGTTCTCCCTCGACCCTGGCCGCGATCAGCGAGGACAGCACGTCGTCGCGTGGGCTGGCGATGTGGTCGTCGATCGCGCGCTCGAAGTAGTCATAGATCTGTTGCGCCGCAGGTGCCGTGGCCTCGTGGCGGCGGTCGTAGCCGGAGGCGCCCTCCGGGCGGATCACCGCGTCCTTCCACTCCAGGAACTGGTCCAGGTCGTCCAGCGGCAGGCCGAGCAGCTGCAGGAACACCGTGCACGGCAACGGCACGGCGAACTCCTCATGGAAGTCGCACTCGCCGCGATCGGCGAAGCGGTCGATCATCTCGTTGACCAGCTCGGTCACCCGCGGTTCACGCCGGGCCATCTCCCGTGGGGTGAACAGCGGGTCGAGGATGCGGCGGTACTTCGCATGGTCGGGCGGATCGATTTGCAGGGGGATCAGCGGCCTCACGTTGCCCAGATCGACGGCATCCATGTTCGACGAGAACAACTCGGTGTGCTTGAGCGCCATCTCGATATCGGCCAGCCGGCTGAGCACAACCGCCTGCGGCGATCGGAATACCGGGCTCGACTCCCGCAGCGCCTTGTACATCGGTTGCGGCTCTGCAAGACCGGCCACCGCCTGGTCGACAAACCCTTCGGTTTCTGTCATGCCAGTTAGCCTGACACCAAACCTCAGCGTTGGGTATGGATCCGCGGTTATTGCGGGGCCGGGTGCCGCACGAACGCCCGCGGCTGGGTGAACGCCCGAATGCCGTCGGCCCCGAGTTCGCGGCCCGAGGCCCGATTGGCCCACCCCGCCGAACGGCAGCCGCGGGTCCTGCGCGGCCATGCCGTGGCAGTTGACGCTGACCGTGCCGGCGACCAGCTCGGCGGCGACCCGGTCGGCCAGCGCATCGTCACCGGTCCAGATCGACGCGGTGAGACCGAATTCGCCCGTGTTGGCCGCGGTGACCGCTTCGTCCAGATCCCGGTAGCCGAAGATCGGCAGCACCGGTCCGAACTGCTCCTCGGTGGCCAGCGGTGCGTCGGCGTCCAGATCGGTGACGACGGTCGGCAGCACAAAATGCCCGTCGGCGTCGGCGTCGGCGTCGCGCAGGACGCCGGCGGTACGGACCGTCGCGCCGCGGGCCGTGGCGTCGGCCACCAGCGCCGCCACCCGGTCGCGCCCGGCGGCGGTGTGCATCGGCCCGAGCGTGACGTCCTCGGCGAGCCCGTCACCGATTACTTCGCGCCGGCAGCGCGCCAGCACCGCATCGGCCAGCTCGTCGGCCTTGTCGGCCGGCGCGTACAGCCGCTTGACCGCCATGCACACCTGACCGCAGGTGGTGTAAGTCGCGGTGAACAGCCGCTCGACGAGCTCGTCGGTGATGGAGATGTCGGGAGCGATGATCGCCGGGTCGTTGCCACCGAGTTCGAGCAGGACCGGGGTCAGCCGCGGGGCCGCCGCGGCCATCACGGCGCGCCCGGTGGCCACCCCGCCGGTCAGCGAGATGACATCGATGCCGGGGTGGGTGATCAGCGCGTGGGCCAATTCGCTGCCCGGGCCGGCGAGGATGTTCACCACACCGGGTGGCAAGCCGGCGGCGAACGCCGCCCCCAACTGCAGTGCCGCCAGTGGACAGGTCGGCGGCACCTTGACGACGGCGGTGTTGCCGGCGGTCAGCGCCGACGACAGCTTGGTCATGGTCAGCGCCAGCGGCCAGTTGAACGGCAACACCAGCGCGGCCACTCCGTACGGCTCGCGCTGCAGCCGTGGATAGGCCGACTGCGGGTCGATCCGTTCGGGCGCCAGCGCCTGCTCGGCGATCGCCCCGAGGATTGCGGGCAGCGCCGGCGCGGTGTCGATTTCGAAGCGCGCCTCGGCGAGCACTTTGCCGTGCTCGCGGGTGTAGAGCTGCGCGACGTCGCTGCCAGCGAGTTGGGCGGCTGCCGCGGTGGCGGCTGCAGTGATGGCGGCGACCCGCTCGGCGACTTCGAGCGCGCGCCAGCCGGCCGCGGCCCGTCGCGCCGCAAGCACCGCGGCCTCGAGTTGGTTGAGATCGGCGGCCGGTGCATACCCGACGACCTCGGCCGGGCGGGCCGGGTTGTGTACCGGATAACTGGCGCCGGCCCCGGATTGTGGCTCGCCGCCGATCGTCAGGGTCGCCGATACTTCGGAGGATGTCGCGGTCATCGTGCTGCCTCCTTGACCTGGTGCGGTCGCCCCGCCATCGTAAGTCGGTATGACGCGGATCACAGGGGCCTTGGCATGAGGGCGGTGGTGCTGCGCGAGCTAGGTCAGCCCACCACGGTGGAGAAGCTCGCACTGCGGCCACTCGATCGCCACGAGGTCCGAGTGCAGCTGGCCGCCAGCGGCGTGTGCCACAGCGACCTGTCGCTGCGCGACGGGTCCATACCGCCGCTGCTGCCGTGCACGCTTGGTCACGAGGGCGCCGGGGTGGTCACCGAGGTGGGCGACGACGTCACCAACGTCGGCCCGGGCCAGCACGTCGTCCTGACCTGGCTGGTCGCGTGCCGATCCTGTGCGCATTGCCTGCGTGGCGAGTCTCAGCTGTGCGTTCATGCCTACGACCATGTTTACGGCGGCTCCTATGCCGAGAGCGCCGCCGGCCCGGTGTGGCCGGGAATGGGTGTCGGCTCGCTGGCCGAAGAGACACTGCTGCCGGCCGCGGCCGTCGTGCCGGTCGACGAGTCGCTGCCGCTCGACCATGCCGCTCTGCTGGGTTGCGGTCTGACCACCGGCGTCGGCGCGGTGATGCGCACGGCGGCCGTCAGGCCGGGCGAGAGTGTGCTGGTAATCGGTTGCGGCGGTGTAGGTTTGGCCGCGATCCAGGGCGCCCGGCTGGCGGGTGCGGCGCCGATTATCGCCGCCGACCGAGTGGCCGCCCAGCTTCCCGCAGCGATCGCCAACGGCGCGACCGACACGATCGATGCGAGCGAGGTCGACTTGACCGGCGCCGTGCGCGACCTCACCGACGGCGCCGGCGTCGATCATGGCATCGAGGTCGTTGGCAAGCCCGCGACCATCCGGGCGGCCTACGACGCCACCCGCCGCGGCGGCAAGGTCACCCTGGTGGGCGCGGCGGGGATCGAGGAGTCGGTGACGTTTCCCGCGCTCTCATTGATGGCCGACGGCAAGACAATTCAGGGCAGCGTCTACGGCGCCAGCGACCCGCCACGCGATATCCCGGTGTTGGCCGACCTGGCTCGCCGCGGTCTACTCGATCTCGAGGCGTTGGTCACGCGGCGCATCGACCTCGACGACGTGGAGGCGGCGTTCACCGACATGGCAGCGGGGCGGGGCGCCCGCAGCGTCGTGTGCTTCTAACGACGCAGGCCGCGCTAGCACATCAGCGCTGGGACGATGATGCGCAAGGAATTGATCATTTTCGTCGTCGCATCTCTACCGATGCTCGTAGGCTTTGCTATGTCGATGGGAGGCACGGGTGCCGAGTCGGGTCGAGGTGCGCTCGATGACCGACGCACAGCTGTCATCATTTCGTCAAGCATTCACGGCATCAATGAACATTGGCGCCAACAGCGCTATCGACAATCGCGGCTATGCATACTGGGCAGGACTGCACGGTTTGCCAGCGCAGTATTGTGCGCACGGGAATCTATTCTTTTTGCCGTGGCACCGCGCTTATCTTTACCTGTTCGAGAAATCGCTACAGGATCAAGTTTCGGGCGTGGCGTTGCCCTGGTGGGATTGGACCAGCGCCGCCTCGCATCGAGAAGGCATCCCAAGCAGCTACCAAGATGCCCAGGGAGATAATCCGCTGCAAAACGCACCCGTCTCCCTCACACCTGACCTCATCGACCTCGTGCGCCAGAATCTTCCAGGTGCCATCTCCGATGGGCCGAACCCGACAACCGTCCGCTACCCCCAGGACCCAGACGAGCTGCCGCAGGCCGAGACCGTCCAGGCCATCCTGGACAACGACTCGCGCTTTGACGACTTCTCCACGCACCTGGAGAATGTCCATAACGGGGTACATACCTGGGTGCGTGGATCGATGTCGCAGATTCCGGTCGCGGGTTTTGATCCCGTGTTCTGGGCTCACCACTCGATGATCGACAGGTTGTGGTATCTGTGGCAGCAAAGGCATCCGAACGGCACACCGGATCCATCCATGTTGGATACGCCGTTGACCCCCTTCCCGTTCACCGTTGCTCAGGTACTCGACATCAGACCGCTCGGCTACGACTACGCAGTCGCCGCGATCACATAATGCAGGAGCGATAAAGATGGCTGTCGCAAGCGACATGAAAACCGGCAAGAAAAAGGGCATCCTCGTCGCTCCGCTACGTTTCGCGGGTGGAAACTTCACCCGGGCTGATTTGGTCTTCACCGGGGTCGACCACTCGGGCACCAGCTATGAGGTGCTGGTGTTTTTGAATAACAAGACCGCCACCAACACCACCGCACACGACGTGAAAAATGGTTACGGTGGTCGATTCGTGACCTTCGGTCACGGTGGTTGCTATGGCGATGTTGGCCACTGCGATGTGCCGACGGAACGGTCGGCCACCGACCTTCGGCCACCGCACCCTCTGACGCCGGTCACCACGGTTGTCACAGTCACCAAAGCGCTGCGCTATGTCCTGGCGAACAATGCCAAGGGTCTTGAAACGGTGACGTTGGTACCGGTTTCTCTGACTCCGCGCCCGGAAGACAGCGCGATCACGCCTGACTTGTTCCGCTTCGATGAAGTGGTCCTCCGGACGTATCTGAGCGGAACCGAAACCGAACTTGGCGCTGCTACGAATTGAGGAACCGGTACCGCGACGCCTTCTATGACTTCGACGTCAGTTTGTTTAGATAATCCCCAAATGTGTTAGCCGAACCGGTTTTTGGCGTTCGCGTCGTCCCGGTCATCACCGCCTAATCCAGCAGCGTGCGCACGACGCCGTCGGCGAGCAGCCGCCCCCGGTCGGTGAGCACCAGGCGCTGACCTTCGGGCTTCAGCAAGCCGTCGTCGACGGCGACGGCCGCGCGCTCGCGCTCGGCATCGTCCAGCAGGTCCACTGGCAGGCCTTGGCGCAGCCGGATTTTCAGCAGCACGTCCTCGGTGTGGCGTTGCTGCGCGTCCAGCTGCTCGAAGCCGGCGACGGGCAAGGTCGCGCCGTCGAGCATCTGTGCATAAGTGTTGGGGTGCTTGACATTCCACCAGCGGGTCGAACCGACATAGCTATGCGCACCTGGGCCGGCACCCCACCACTGGCCACCGTCCCAGTAGCCGAGGTTGTGTCGGCACTGCCCGCCCGGACGACTCCAGTTCGACACCTCATACCACTCGAATCCGGCCGTCGACAGCCGCTCGTCGACCAGCTCATAGCGGTGCGCCAGCACGTCGTCGTCGGGCGCGGCGAGCTCGCCGCTGCGGACCCGACGCGCCAGCGCGGTGCCTTCCTCGACGACAAGAGCGTAAGCGGACACGTGATCGACACCGGTCTCGACCGCTGTGTCCACCGACCGCAGCAGGTCGTCGTCGGACTCCCCCGGCGTGCCGTAGATGAGGTCGAGGCTGACGTGTTCGAACCCTTCGGCAAGCGCCTCGCGGGCCGCTGCCGCCGACCGGTTCGGCGTGTGGATCCGGTCGAGAACGCCCAGCACCCGCGGCGACACCGACTGCATGCCGAGCGACACCCTCGTGAAGCCGGCCGCACGGGCGGCCGCGAAAAAGTCCGGCCACGCCGATTCCGGGTTGGCCTCGGTGGTGATTTCGGCATCGGGGGCCAGCGCGAAGTGCTCGCGCACCGACTCCAGCACCGTCGCTAGCCGCTGACCGCCCAACAGCGACGGCGTCCCACCGCCGACGAACACGGTGTGCACCGTCGCTGCGCCCAGCCGCACGCCGGCCAGTTCCAGTTCCGACCGCAGCACCGACAGCCACGCATCGGGGTTGACTCCGCCCAGCTCAGCGGGGGTATAGGTGTTGAAGTCGCAGTAGCCACAGCGGGTTATGCAGAACGGCACGTGTACGTAGATGCCGAATGGCCCGCCCGGGGTCAGGTGCACATCCGGCAGGGCGATCGCCGCAGAACTTGCCGTCATGGCTGCCAATATCCCCGAGTCCGGGCCCAACCTCCAGCGGACTCCCGGAGACATTTGCGCTGCATCCCAGGGTTGCCACGTAGTTTTGCTCACTGTGAGAGAAATTCCACCCTGGTAGCGACCGTTGGCGACATCCATGGCACAATGGCGGAGTGACCACCGCCCACCGCAGCCCGTTCGACATCGCGTTGGTGGCGCGTCGGCACATCGATCTCAAGCGTGTCTGCAGCTGTCGCTGTCTGCTTTGATGTCGTAGACCCGCCCACCTGTACTTCAGCTGGCCCCCGGATCTGCGCCGCCGGGACAGCAACCGGTGATTCGCGCGTTCCAGGTCGGCTACTCCACAGAGGAGAACGCCGAATGACCTCCCCCCGCCCCGCCAAGGGCCGCAGCGAAGGCCAGTGGGCGCTTGGTGAGCGCGAGCCGCTCAATCCCAACGAGCAGTTCAAGCAGGATGACGACGCGCTCAACGTGCGCGACCGGATCCTCAACCACTACTCCAAAGCGGGCTTCGACAGCATCGACAAGAACGACCTGCGTGGCCGGATGCGCTGGATGGGGCTCTACACCCAGCGTGAGCAGGGTTACGACGGCAGCTGGACCGGCGACGAGAACGCCGATCTGCTGGAAGCCAAGTACTTCATGATGCGGGTGCGCTGCGACGGCGGGGCGCTGTCCACCGCGGCGCTGCGCACGCTCGGACAGATTTCCACCGAGTTCGCACGGGACACCGCCGACATCTCCGACCGCGAAAACGTGCAGTACCACTGGATCGAGATCGAGAAGGTGCCAGAGATTTGGGAGCGGCTGGCCGCGGTTGGGCTGCAGACCACTGAGGCATGCGGCGACTGCCCCCGGGTGGTGCTGGGCTCCCCGCTGGCCGGTGAGTCCCTCGACGAGGTTCTCGACCCGACGTGGGCGATCGAGGAGATCGTCCGCCGCTACATCGGCAATCCGGAGTTCTCCAACCTCCCGCGCAAGTACAAGACCGCGGTCTCGGGCCTGCAGGACGTCGCGCACGAAATCAACGACATCGCGTTCATCGGCGTCAACCATCCCGAGCACGGCCCCGGGTTGGATCTGTGGGTGGGCGGCGGTCTGTCCACCAACCCGATGCTGGCCCAACGGGTTGGTGCGTGGGTGCCGCTGGAAGAGGTCCCCGACGTCTGGGAGGCCGTCACGTCACTGTTCCGTGACTACGGCTACCGGCGACTGCGGGCGAAGGCGCGGCTGAAGTTTCTGATCAAGGACTGGGGCATCGAGAAATTTCGCGAGGTACTCGAAACCCAGTACCTCAAACGCAAACTCATCGACGGTCCGGCCCCCGAACCCGTAAAGCACCCGATCGACCACGTCGGCGTGCAGCGGCTGAAGAACGGGCTCAACGCCGTCGGAGTCGCGCCGATTGCCGGGCGGGTGTCGGGCACCATCCTGTCCGCGGTCGCCGACCTGGCCGAGCAAGCCGGGTCGCAGCGGATCCGATTCACCCCTTACCAGAAGCTGGTCATCCTGGATGTTCCCGACGACAAGCTCGACGAGCTGACCACGGGCCTGGAGGCGCTAGGGCTGCCGACGCGGCCGTCGCGATGGCGCCGAAACCTGATGGCCTGCACCGGAATCGAATACTGCAAGCTGTCATTTGCCGAAACTCGGGTGCGTTCCCAATCGCTGGTGCCCGAGCTGGAGCGCCGGCTCGACGACATCAACGCCCAACTCGACGTACCGGTCACGGTCAACATCAACGGCTGCCCGAACTCGTGCGCGCGCATCCAGATTGCCGACATCGGCTTCAAGGGCCAGATGGTCGACGACGGCCACGGCGGCTCGGTCGAGGGATTCCAAGTACATTTGGGCGGCAGCTTGGGCCTCGACAGCGGCTTCGGGCGAAAACTGCGCCAGCACAAGGTCACTAGCGACGAGCTTGGCGACTACATCGACCGCGTGGTGCGCAACTTCATCAAGCAGCGTGATGTGGGGGAACGCTTCGCGACATGGGCGCTACGCGCCGACGAGGGTGATCTGCGATGAGTGGAGAGGCGATAGGGTTGATGGAAGCGGAATTACGGGAACTGGCCGAGCGCGGCGCTGCCGAGTTGGAAGGTGCCAGCGCTACGGACTTGTTGCGCTGGACCGACGAGAACTTCGGCGGCGTTGGAGGACCGCGATCGTCGGCGACCTGCAACTACATTGTGGCCTCTAATATGCAGGACGCGGTGCTCGTCGATCTGGCGGCCAAGGTGCGCCCCGGCGTGCCAGTGATGTTCTTGGACACCGGTTATCACTTCGTGGAAACGATTGGCACCCGTGACGCGATCGAGGCGGTTTACGACGTGCGGGTACTCAACGTCACGCCGGAGTATTCGGTTGCAGAGCAGGACCAGCTGCTGGGCAAGGACCTGTTCGCCCGCGAACCCAACGAGTGCTGCCGGCTTCGCAAGGTCGCCCCGCTGTCCAAGGCGTTGCGCGGTTACTCCGCGTGGGTGACCGGACTGCGCCGCGTCGAGGCGCCGACCCGCGCCAACGCCCCGCTGATCAGCTTCGATGAGGCATTCCACCTGGTAAAGATCAACCCGCTGGCCGCGTGGACCGATGACGACATGCAGTCCTACATCGACGACAATGATGTACTGGTAAATCCGCTTGTCTACGAGGGTTATCCGTCGATCGGTTGCGCCCCTTGCACGGCTAAGGTGGTCGACGGTGCCGACCCGCGCAGCGGACGCTGGCAGGGACTGTCGAAGACCGAATGCGGGTTGCACGCGTCGTGACGCCCCTGGTGCTGGCCGCGCATGGCAGCGAGGATCCACGTTCGGCGGCCAATGCCCGCGCCGTCGCCGGTCAGATTCGCTGCATGCGGCCCGGCCTGGATGTGCGCGTCGCGTTCTGCGAACTGAATGCACCTCGGCTGGTTGACGTCCTCACGCCGGGTGCCGTCGTCACTCCGTTCCTGCTGGTCGACGCCTACCACGCCCGCGTCGACATCCCCCGACAGATCGCGAAATACGGTGTCGCCGTGCGACAAGCCGGCGTGCTCGGCGAGGACGACCGGCTGGTGTCGGTGCTGCACCAGCGGCTGGCCGACATGGGAGTCAGCACACTCGACCCCGAATTGGGCGTGCTGGTGGTGGCGATCGGCTCGACGCATCCCGCGGCCAACGCGCGCACCGCTCGGGTCGCGCGCATGCTGGGGGCAAGAACCCAGTGGGCAGGCGCGACAACAGCTTTCGCGACCGGCTCCGGCCCCTCGGTGGCAGAGGCTGCCGATGGACTGCGGCGCCGCGGCGCCCGCCGGGTGGCGATCGCACCGTGGTTCCTGGCGCCAGGACGCCTTACCGATCAGGTAGCCAAACACGCTGCGGTGGAAGGGATTCCGATGGCGGCGCCGCTGGGTGCACACTGGTTAGTGGCCGAGACGATCTTGGATCGCTTCGATGGGGCGCTAACCGGGCGCGTCGCCGCCTGAGCGCTGATCTGACGAGAATGACCAAAAGGATTGTGGTAGCTCAGATCAGCGCGTGATTACTCGGCGCATGAGTAGCTAGCGTTTTGGACGAGCAGATCAAACTGGCCGGAACCCTTGAATTGATCCGTACTCAGTGAGAGTCGGTGATGGGTGGTGTGCAACACCCTAACGCGTACTGGCCGCCGAGTCAGTCTGTGGCTCTGGGCTTTTGCCTTACTTTGGTTGCTTGTCGTTCTGTTGGACAGGTGATGTCACTCCGCGCGGGGTGCCGGGACGAAGTCGAGCGGTGCGCCGAACGGGATCAGCGGTTCGCGTTTCACGCTGGCCTGGAACTGCGCGATGAGCCTGGTGAAGTGGGCCACGACCCAGGTGTGCAGGTGTGGGGAGTCGACGGGTTCGCGTTCTTTGGGGTCGGTGAGCAGATTGATGATGCGGGGGTTGGCGTAAGGCGGTGAGGCGTCGGAGAAGTAGCGCTGCTCGACGAAGACGGTTTTGAAGTTCTGCCACTTGACCCCGTAGAGCTTGTCGCCGTTCCAGAACAGGAATCCCTGCCGGTTGGACTGCTCCTGGACGCCGCGGAAGAACGGGTCCTGATCAACTCCGTCGATGACCCGGTCGTTGGGCACGTCGCAGCCGGCCCAACGGATCAGCGTGGTGAACATGTCGGTGACGTGCACGATCTCGTTGCTGATCCGTCCGGGGGTGACGTGTCCGGGCCAGCGGATCAGACATGGTGTGCGCAACGATCCCTCCATGCCGGTGAAATAGGAGCCTTCCCAGAAGCCGGCGGTTCCTCGCCACGGCAGGGTGTCCTCGGGGCCGTTGTCGCCCGCGAACACGACGATGGTGTTGTCGGCGATGCCCAGTTCGTCGAGCAGGTCCAACAGCGTGCCGAAATCGCCGTCCATCTCCAGCAGGCAATCGGCCCATTCCCCGGCACCGCTCATGCCCTTGAATTCGTCGCGGGGCACGGTCGGCAAATGCAGCATGGAGTGATTGAAGTAGACGTAGAACGGCTTATCGGCCGCGACGCTGCGCCGGATGAACCTGTCAGCGCGGGCGAGGTATTCGCGGTCGATGTCGCGGCGCACCTCAAGAGTCAGTTGCTCCAGGTTCTCGACCGGACCGCCTTTCGTGCTCGCCACAACATAGGACATCGAGTCACGGTCGGGGTCATAAAGCGGATCATCGGGCCACAGGCACTCGTCGTAGCTGTGCGGGATGCCGTACCACTCGTCGAACCCGTGGTCGGTCGGGTAGCGCCCAGCCTCGTCGCCGACGTGCCACTTGCCGTAGATCGCGGTGGCATACCCGGCCTCAGACAGGACGTCGCCCATGGTCTGCTCCCAGGCCACCAACCCGCCGGGCAGCCCCGGCAATTGCACCGAGCCGTTGCCGGAACGGATGGCGTAGCGACCAGTCAGCAGAGCCGAGCGGGTCGGGGTGCATTGGGCTTCGGGAGCGAAATTGAGCAGCTGCAATCCCTCGGCGGCGAAGCGGTCCAGCCGCGCGGTGTCTGCGCCGCGCAGGATGCCGCCGCCATAGCAACCCAACTCGCCCATACCGAGGTTGTCGATGTGAACGTAGAGAATGTTGGGCGGTCCGGTACGGCGGGGCGTCTGCTGCTGCACCGCAACGGTGTCGTCGTTCATCGCCTACCTCGTCTGTCCTGATACCCGCTGGACGTCGCGCGGTTTGCGACTGTCCGCTCCGGCGGAACCTGCGGGCGTCGTGCTTGGCGTTGTCCTGCAGAGGAGCACCGCGTGGCCGCCTTCTGTTTAGGGGATGTGCGCGCGCAGGAATGTGCCGATGTCGTCGATGGCCTGCTGGCCCTCGGGCAGCACCGCGGCGTAGCTGTGCCAGCGGTGGATCATCTCCGGCCAGACCTCCAGTTTGACATCGACGCCGGCGGCTTGGGCGCGTTGCGCCAGCCGGGTGGAGTCGTCCAGTAGCACCTCGTGATCGCCGACCTGGATCAGCAGCGCAGGAAGTCCGTGAAGATCGGCGCACAACGGATTGGCCAGCGGGGTCCGCGGATCCGCGCCGGCCAGGTAGGCCTTCGCCCACACGTCGATGACTTCGGGTGTAGCGATCGGGTCGACGTCCGCGCGAGTGGTGATCGACTCTCCGGTGCCCTCCAGATCCAGGAACGGCGACAAGCACACCGCTGCCGCCGGCATCGGCAGTCCGGCGTCGCGACCGGCGATCAGCGCCGCCAATGCCAACGCACCACCCGCGGAATCCCCCGCTATTGCCAGCCGCGAGGGCGGCAGCCCCTGGTCGAGCAGGAACCGATAGCCGGCGACCGTGTCATCGACAGCGGCCGGAAACGGATGCTCAGGTGCCAGCCGGTAATCCAGTCCCAGCACCCGGGTCTGCGCGGCCCGTGAAATCCGGCCCATCAGATCGCGGTGGGTGTTCAACGAGCCCATGATGTAGCCGCCGCCATGCAGGTAAAGCACCACGCGGTCGGTCGCGGCGCCGGGCGCGCAGATCCACGCGGCATCGACCCCATTGGCGACGACGGGTTCGCTGGTGACATCGGGTGCGGCTGGTCGCGCCATCTGCTCGTTGGTCGCGCGTAACTCCACAACACTTGAGCCCGAGGCCATCCCGGCCAAACCCTTGATCGCCTCGATCACCTGCTGCAATTGCGGACCAGCCATCGCAGGGACACCTCTCGGCAGTTCATCGACGGCGCGACCAGCGCGCTTTGGAAGCTAGTCTTCGCCGCCCATCGATGTTGCACAACCGTCAAAAAGGGATGCCCCCAATAGGTCGGTGACCGGACCCGTGTAACGGTCCACAGTGAGCAAAACTTGTTGGTCCGTGGGTACAGCTTTCCGCGTAGCGGGCCGGGGGCTGGTAACCGAGTGCAGAGTGCCGCCGTTGGTGGTTGTAGTCGTGCTTCCAGTCGCTTATGACTACCCGCGCTTGGGCCAGTGACCAGAAGCTGTTGATGTTGAGGCATTCGTCGCGGATGCGGGAGTTGAAGGATTCGACGTAGCCGTTGCGCCAGGGCTCACCGGGCGGAATGAAATGCAGACCGACCTGTCCGGCTGCCCAGTCGACCATTGCGCTGCAAGCTAATTCGGGTCCGTTGTCACACCGCAGGACAACCGGGTAGGTGCCCCGTTCGGCGGCCAGGCGGTCCAGTTCGGCGATCAGGTGCTCGCCGGTGATGCTGCGCTCGACCAGCCCGCCCAGGCATTCGCGGGTGTGTTCGTCGAGGATCGACACAATTTTGATCGGCCGTCCGTCGGTGGTGACATCGAACTGGAAGTCCACGGCCCACACCCGGTTGGGGGCTTGGGCGACTACGGTGTCCGGCGCGGTGGAGGTGCCGTGGCGCTTGCGTCTGCGCCGTTGCGGCACCCGCAAGCCCTCATCGCGCCAAAGCCGTTGGATCTTCTTGTGATTCACAATCCATCCCCCGGCGCGGGCGTCGTGATAGGCCGGCCGGAACCCACGCCTGGGATGGTCGTTGGCGTACTGGCGCAGCCAGGACCGCAACCCCGTATCGGGATCGTCTGGCGTAGTGCGCGACAGCCTCGTGGCGTTGGCTGGCGCGGTGCTGCCCGGTCACGCGGCAGGCGAACCGTTCGCTGACCCCCAACACGCGCTGGAGATGACGAACGGCAGCCCGCCGTCGTTCCGGGCCTAGAAGTTTCCCTTCGCGATCTCCTTCAGGGCGGCCTTCTCCAGCTCGGCATCAGCCAACAACCGCTTGAGAGTGGAGTTCTCGCGTTCGAGATCCTTGAGACGTTTGGCGTCCTCGGCCTTCAACCCGCCGAACTGATTGCGCCAGCGGTGATAGGTCGCCTCGGATACACCGAGGTCTCGGCACACTACCGCAGTGTCTTTGCCCTCGGCCAGCAGCCGATCGGCCGCCATCAGCTTGCGCACGATCTGCTCGGGACTGTGCCGTTTCCTCGTCGCCATGATCTTGTCGAGCCTTCCTGCCCACAACATGGGCCGCAAGACTCTCACAAAGCCTGGATCAACCAACGGGGGTCAGGCCAGGAGCGCTGATCCGACGAGAATGACCAAAAGGATTGTGGTAGCTCAGGTCAACGACTGACTACTCGGCGCATGAGCAGCTCGCGTTCTGGACCAGCAGATCAAACCGCTTGCGGCTGCTGACTTTTTCTTGGAGTGAGCGCAGTATCTCGAACCAGTATTCATCCGCGCCGCGTCCGAAACGCAGTCCCGAGCCAACCAGCGTGCTCCCAAAGGAAATATCGGTCAGAAACATGGCACGCGCCCAATCTAGATCAGACAACGGTTCTCTCTTTTTGATGGACGATATGAGCCGGTTGATCAGACGGAACCATTCATGTTCATTCGGCTGCCCCAACACCGGGCACAGCAGTTGATAGGTGTGTTGCGCCGTCCCGGCATACTCGTTGAGGGCGAGAACCACGAGTTTACGTTCTTCGTCGGTCAGATCGATCGCCACACGTTCAGGGTCGGTCACAGCGCTCCAGGTTGGTTCATTAGACACGTCCTCATTTCGATCTGATCTTTCTTACTCGGTCGGTTCATGTGCTGGACCGATCGCGGGTCCGGGTAACCCGATTGCTCCGCCTCCTCCCACGATAGATGGACCAGGGCGTATCGCTGGTGGCCCAACGGGTGCGGGCTTGATCGGCGGTGCAGCGGATGGGGGCGGGGCTGCCGGACGCCCCGGCGGGGCGGGGCGGGGTCCCGCCGGCGCACCCTCAACAGGTTCCGTTGGGCGAACTGGCGGCTCGGCTGGGGCGGGGAGGGGCTTGTCGATTAGGTCTTCTGGCTTGAAGGCTCGCACGCTCCCCCCGAATTTTTCGTTAACGTAATCCAGTCTCTCTTTTAGGTTTGGTTTGAAGACAGTCCCGGCGTCGGCGGCATTCGGGTCCCGAACAATCATCACGTTGTCTTTGGGGTCGTAGATGACGGGCGCACCGTCGCTATTGGAGACCCCGAGTCGCAGTCCACCGGGATTGTCAATGGACCTTTTCATCTTTCCGAAGATCAAATCGGCGAGCTGATCTCGTGTCATCCCCGGAAAATCGGCTATGTGGTCCGTCCCGGCGTGTCCGTAGGCGATTTTCTGGGCGGCCCTCATTCAGCGGGTCACGTGCTCCAGCCGCCCGGCGGCGGATCGGGCTCCGGGTTCGGCGCGTCTTTGAAGTGGTGATCGACGAGCTGAACGCCGTTGCGCTTGCCGTCACTCGCGATCGTGTCATCGACACCGGGCGACTCGCGTGAAGGTGAGGTTCTCGATGCCTCTTGTCGCGGCGGCGATTTGGGTGGCGAGTTCTTGATCGCTGGCCGCCAGCGCGGCTACTCGGTAGCCGATGAAGGCGGCGTGCCCTTGCGCCTGTGCGGCCCGCTGCGCCCGGAACTCGCTTGACCCGCCTTGGGAACGGTCGGTGACCGAATAATCCTCACCGACATCGAAGCCAGCAGCGCGCGCCTCGCGCACGGCCTCAAGCACTCCCTCTTTGCACCCTTGCAACTGTTGGCCACCCTGGCGGGCGATCCCGGCGGCCTCGTGCAGCTGAAAAGCCGCGCCGCGGACCGTGACCATGTCGAAGTACGCACGCTCCTGTGCGGCGTCTGCGGTCTGACCCGCCCACGGGGTTCCGCCGGGAGTCGAACTCCTCTCGTGGATTTCGGCGAAAACCTCATCCCACAGATTGCCGGTGTGCTCGAAGTACTCGGCCGCTTCGCTCAGATATCCGGTGTCCAGGCTCCGGACCTGCGACAGCGTGAGCAGCGACGTGACCGCGGCCAACTAGCACACCGTCGGTGTGTCGAGGGCCCGCAACTGAGCTACCGAGTTGTCTTCGGTCTCGCTGTAGCCGGCAGCGGCCGCGGTGAGCTTGGCGGCAGTCGCCCGCACGCGAAATGCGCACCGCACGTTGGCCGCAGCGACCTCGGCCCGCGCGGCGTTGATCGCCGCTGCGCTCGCTAGCCCTAACGGCCCTGCGCCGGTCGGCGCGCGGTTGGCCGCCAGCTTCCCTGTCAGGGACTCGTATGAGCCGCCCTCCGCACGAAGGCCCTCATCGCTAACCTGCAGCTTTTGAGTGCTCTGCGACGATCCCATGGGCAAAGCGTATTGCTCATTTCTATTGCCGCAAGTCGCCTATTCGTGCCCTGATCAACCCGAACCCAGCTTCGCGGCATCGTGATCCTTGTCCGCCCCAGCGTCGCTGCTCCCAGCCGCCCCGTCGAAGATCGGCGGCACCCGGGTCGCGCGCACGTACACGGTGTCGCCCTCCTTTAGTCCCAGCGCCTCGGCGTCGCCCCGGGTGATTTGCGCGATGAACGGCCGGCCGGTGGCGGCGCTCGTCAGCTCAATGCGCACCTCAAAACCGAGCATCACCACGCGGTCGATGGTGGCGCGGACGACGCCGGTGGACTCGGCGGTGCCGTCGCCCGCGGCGATCGCCATATCGGGCCTTAGGCCGACCCGGATGTCGTGTGGGCGAACCAGAGTCCCGTTCAGCGAGGACACCGCGCCGAGAAACGACATCACGAACGCGTTCGCCGGAGTGTCGTAGACATCGGTCGGGGATCCCACTTGCTCGATCCGACCGTCTCTGAGCACGGCAATCCGGTCGGCCACATCGAGCGCCTCAGCCTGGTCGTGGGTGACCAGCACCGTGGTGACATGCACCTCGTCGTGCAGCCGCCGCAGCCATGCCCGCAGATCTTCGCGGACCTTGGCGTCCAGCGCACCGAACGGCTCGTCGAGCAGCAGCACTTGCGGGTCGACCGCCAGCGCGCGCGCCAACGCCATCCGCTGGCGCTGACCGCCGGAGAGTTGGTTGGGGTAGCGGCCCTGGAAACCGCTGAGCCCCACGACCTTTAGCAGATTGTCAACCTTCTCGGCGACCTCGGCCTTAGGTCGGCGACGGATCTTCAACCCAAACGCGATGTTGTCACGGACAGTCATGTGCTTGAACGCCGCGTAATGCTGGAACACGAAGCCGATATCGCGCCGCTGTGGCGGCACCCGGGTGACGTCGCGGCCGTTGATCGTGATGGTCCCGGAGTCCGGCTGATCGAGTCCGGCGATGGCGCGCAACAGGGTCGACTTGCCCGAACCGCTGGGTCCTAGCAGTGCCGTCAGTGAGCCGGCGGGCACCTCGAAGTCGACATTGTCCAATGCGACGAAATCACCGTAGCGTTTGTTGGCGCCGCGCACGACGATCGCGTTAGTCATATGCGCCACTCCTCCTCATCACGCCTGCTTGGCGATTCGGTTACGCCGAGCATCGAGAACCACCTGGACGACGAGAACCATCACGGAGACCGCCATCAGCAGCGTCGAAAGGGCGTAGGCGCCGTACTCGGCGCCTCGGTTGTAGCGATCGGCTACCAGCAGCGTCAGCGTCTGGGACTTTCCCGGTAAGTTCGACGACACCATGATCACCGCGCCGTATTCACCGAGTGTGCGGGCGATGGTCAACACGATCCCGTAGGTCAGACCCCATCGGATCGACGGCAGCGTGATTCGCCAAAACGTCTGCCACGAACCGGAACCCAACGTTGCGGCCGCCTGCTCCTGATCGGTGCCCAGCTCGTGCAACACCGGCTCGACTTCCCGCACCACGAACGGCACCGTCGCGAAGACACAGGCGAGCACGATACCCGGCAGCCCGAAGATGATCTTGAATCCGAAGTCCTTCTCGACGAAGCCCAGCAGCCCGGCCGATCCCCATAACACGATCAACGCCACGCCCACAACAACCGGCGAGACCGCAAACGGCAGGTCGATGACCGCCTGCAGCACACCCTTGCCGCGGAACCGGTTGCGCGCCAGCATCAAAGCTGTCGGGATACCGAAGATCACGTTGAGCGGCACCACGATCGCCACCACCAGCAGCGACAAATTCAGTGCCGACACTGCCGCCGGCGTGCTGACCCACGCGTAGAACTGGGCGAAACCGGGAGCGAACGTCCGCCACAAGATCAGACCGACGGGGACGACGAGTAGCACCAACACATAGGCGAGTGCAAGAAAGCGAATGAGATAGCGAACCTGCGGCGATAGCGTCATGCCGACAACTCCTCGCGTTTAGCTGCACGCGACCCGAGGGTCCGCAAAACGAACAGCACCGCAAACGAGATGGCCAGCAGCACAATCGATATCGCGGCCGCACCGGTACGGTCGTCGTTTTCGATCAGGGTCCGGATCCACTGCGAAGACACCTCGGTTTTGCCGGGCACTGCCCCACCGATCAGGACCACAGAACCGAATTCGCCGATTGCGCGGGCAAACGTTAACCCCGCACCGGTCAACAAAACCGGAGTCAGCGAGGGCAGCACGACAGTGGTGAAGATTGTCGCGTTCCTGGCGCCCAGCGACGCGGCCGCCTCCTCGGTCTCGCGGTCGATTTCCAGCAGCACCGGCTGGACGGCTCGCACCACGAACGGCAGCGTGACGAATGCCAGCGCAACGCCCACACCCCATCCGGTGTGCTGCAAGTGCAGACCGACGGGGCTGTTGTTGCCATAGAGAGCCAGCATCACCAAGCTGGCCACAATCGTGGGCAACGCGAACGGCAGATCGATGATGGCGTCGACGAGCCGCTTGCCCGGGAAGTCGTCGCGTACCAGCACCCAGGCGACCAACAGACCGAAAATCATGTTGAGGACTGTGACGCCCGCGGAGATGGTCAGCGTCACCCGGAACGACTCCAGCGCGGCGTTCGAAGTGACGGCCAGCCAGAACGCCTGCCAGCCGCCACCGACCGATTGCCAAATGATCGCGGCCAATGGCAGCAGCACGATCACCGAAAGCCACACCATCGCCACGCCGACCCGCAGTGACGTGCCGCCACCACGGCGACCCTTCGGCCCCGGCACGCCACCACCCGGGATGGGTCCGGTCGCCTCTCGTGTTATTGCCGTCGTCATCCGGTGGCCTGCGTATAGATCTTGGTGATGCTGCCGGACTTCTTGTCGAACAATTGGGGATCCACGGTGTCCCAGCCACCGAGATCGGCGATCGTCCACAGCTTGGCCGGCATCGGGAACTGACCGCGGACGTCGGCGGCGACCGCGGGGTCAACTGGCCGGAATCCGGCTGCCGCCCAGAGCTTCTGAGCCTGTGCGGTGTACTGGAAGTTCTTGAACGCGGTCGCGGCGTCCAGGTGAGCGGTGCTGGTCACTACCGCCACCGGGTTCTCGATCTTGAACGTCTGCGGCGGGTTGACATGGGTGACTGGCTTGCCTTGGCGCTCGGTGGCAATCGCTTCGTTCTCGTAACTGATCAGCACATCACCGCTGCCTTGGACGAAAACGTCGGTGGCCTCGCGCCCCGATGCGGGGCGCAGTTTGACGTGTTGACGAACCAGCTTGTTGATGAAGTCAATCCCCGCCTGGGGGTCGTGGCCGCCGCTGCTCTTTACGGCGTACGGGGCAAGCAAATTCCACTTCGCGGAGCCCGAGCTGAGCGGGCTGGGCGTGATGACTTCCACGTCGGGCCGCAGCAAGTCGTCCCAGTCCTTGATGTTCTTCGGATTTCCCGGTCGCACCACGAGGGTCACGACCGAACCGAACGGAATGCCTTTGGTGGCGTCTTTGTCCCAGTCCTTGGAAACTTTGCCGGCCTTGACGAGTCGACTGATATCGGGCTCGACGGAGAAGTTGACGATATCGGCGGGCTTGCCGTCGACGACGCCTCGCGACTGGTCACCCGAGGCCCCGTACGAGGTGATCACCTGCACGCCCTTGCCGTCTGGTGAGGCGTTGAATGCCGGAATCACCTTGCTCCAGCCCGGTTCTGGAGCCGAGTAGGCGACCAGCGTGATGCTCGTGTTCGCGTTGGCCGGCCCGCCACCGCCGACGACGTCGCTGGCGCCGCCGTGACACGCCGCGACAACGCTCGCGGCGAGGGTCAACCCGACAACGTGGCGCCAACGCACGGCACCCCTGACGTCGTCGCGCAATGGTCGACCTTTCGGTGGCGGGATTGATAAATACCGAGTCCCGTTGCTACGGAAAGGTCAGCAGTTGCCGAATTCCACCGATACCGGACCGCGCACGGGCAGGAGGTCAGCTACAACAGTGCACGTCAGCCACAGCGCAATCGCCCACGGCAATGAGCGCCAAGATATGGCACTCGCTGTTGCCGGACACTGCGTACATGGCGGAAGCCTAACAGAATCCAGACGCACGTCAGTGGGTCAGCAGCCAGGCGACGATGACCAGGACCACCAAAATGACCAGCACCAACGTCACCTGTGAGCGTGGCATGCCCGTCTGTCTGGTCATCCGGGTTCTTCGTCGCTGTGACGCGTGCGCCGCATCAGCTGGATGCCCCTGATGCCATAACCCAGCGACGCGTCCAGCACGACCGCCATCAGGTAGGCCAATGCCAGCACGACCGGCATCACCACGATGGTCTGCAAGACGAACCCCAGCCCGGACAGCCACAACTCGACGCCGTCCCACCAACTGAGGAATCCGTTCACCGGGCTCACCCTATTCCGCACGGTCAACGACGCCAACTTCGGCGAGGTCGGCGCACGCCTTCAGCTCAAACGGCTGACCGTGTCCATCATCGCGTGAGCGATGTCAACGGCGCTGGTGTCCAGATTTGCCGAACCCGGGTCGGACGGGCGCCGATCGCCGAAGAACACCACTTGGACCTCTACGAGGCAATTCAGCCGGACACCGATGGCACGTGCCTGTGGGGTGGGCTGCAGCGCCGGCATGTTGGGCAATACCGAGGTCGCGGTATTAGTCGCCGCGACAACGGTATTGGTAACGCGGATGTTGCTGACGGCATTCGTCGTGCTGATCGGGCCGTTTTGTTCCGTTGACGTCGCGCCGTTGCATTGCCGCCATTGCTTCGAGAATTTCGCGAACAGCGTCTCGGCTTGCGCAGCCGTGGGCAACGTGACCACGCCCTGCATAACGCTGATTACTTGCGCCGGATCGCCGTTGTTCCACCACGACTCTGAGGCGACGTCTTTGATTTCGGCTGACTCGTAGACGCTTTTCTGCAGCATCGCCGTGACGCCCAGGCAACTGGTCGGCGGAATCGCACTGTAGAGCTTCTCGGGGCCGCCGAACTCGGGCGGGATGCGGCCGACGAAGGGCTGGCCGAGCATCCGCGACAGTGTGTCGTCGTCGAGGGGCACCTGCCTGACGGTGTCGCCGGTGAGGGGTCGCGGCTTCAGGTTCGGCGCCGGCTTCGCCGTGCCATCGACGACCGGGCCACAGCCCACCGCCAACGCGGTGACTACCACCAACGCCGTCGCCGATCCAACCCTCCGCATGGTTACTTTTTACCTTTGTCGCCTGCCGCGTCGGTGGAGAGCGCGGCGACGAAGGCCTCCTGCGGCACGTCGACCCGGCCGATGGTCTTCATCCGCTTCTTGCCTTCTTTCTGCTTCTCCAGCAGTTTGCGCTTGCGGGTGATGTCACCGCCGTAACACTTGGACAGGACGTCCTTGCGGATCGCGCGAATGTTCTCTCGCGCGATGATTTTGGACCCGACCGCCGCCTGCACCGGCACCTCGAACTGCTGGCGCGGGATCAGCTCTTTGAGTCTGGTGGTCATTTTGTTGCCGTAGGCGGCGGCACCATCCTTGTGCACGATGGCGCTGAACGCGTCGACGGCCTCCCCCTGCAGCAGGATGTCGACCTTGACCAGTTGCGCCTCCTGCTCGCCGGCCTCCTCGTAATCGAGGCTGGCGTAGCCACGGGTGCGCGATTTCAGCGAGTCGAAGAAGTCGAAGATGATCTCGCCCAGCGGCATGGTGTAGCGCAATTCGACTCGTTCGGGTGACAGGTAATCCATCCCGCCCAGCTCGCCGCGCCGCGATTGGCAGAGTTCCATGATGGTGCCGATGAATTCGCTGGGCGCGATGATGGTGGTCTTGACGACGGGCTCGTAGACGGCGCGCACCTTGCCTTCGGGCCAGTCCGACGGGTTGGTCACGATAATTTCCGTACCGTCTTCTTTGACCACCCGGTAGACCACGTTCGGCGACGTCGAAATCAGGTCCAGGTCGAACTCGCGCTCCAAGCGCTCGCGGGTGATCTCCATGTGCAGCAGACCCAAAAACCCGCACCGGAACCCGAAGCCCAGTGCCACCGACGTCTCCGGCTCGTAGGTGAGCGCGGCGTCGTTGAGCTGCAGCCGTTCCAAAGCGTCCCGCAGGTTCGGGTATTCGGAACCGTCGACGGGATAGAGACCCGAGTACACCATCGGCTTTGGTTCGCGATAGCCCGTCAGCGCCTCGGTCGCGCCGTGGCGCGCGGTCGTGACGGTATCGCCGACCTTGGACTGGCGGACGTCCTTGACACCGGTGATCAGATAGCCGACCTCCCCCACACCCAGGCCGTCGCTGGCCTTTGGTTCGGGCGAGACGATCCCGACCTCGAGCAGTTCGTGGGTGGCGCCGGTGGACATCATCTTGATGCGCTCGCGCGGGGTGATCTTGCCGTCGATGACGCGGACATAGGTGACCACGCCGCGGTAGATGTCGTAGACGGAGTCGAAAATCATTGCGCGCGTTGGTGCTTCCGAATCTCCGGTGGGCGGGGGCACCTCGCGCACCACGTGATCGAGCAGATCGGCAACACCCTCGCCCGTCTTGCCCGACACGCGCAGGACGTCGCTCGGCTCGCACCCGATGATGTGCGCGATCTCGCCGGCGTAACGATCGGGGTCGGCGGCGGGCAGGTCGATCTTGTTGAGCACCGGAATGATGTGCAGGTCGCGGTCGAGCGCCAGATACAGGTTGGCCAGCGTCTGCGCCTCGATGCCCTGCGCGGCATCGACCAGCAGCACCGCCCCCTCGCAGGCTTCCAGGGCGCGCGACACCTCGTAGGTGAAGTCGACGTGCCCGGGGGTGTCGATGAGGTGCAGGACGTGATCGACGCCGTCGACCTGCCACGGCAGGCGCACGTTCTGCGCCTTGATCGTGATCCCGCGTTCCCGCTCGATGTCCATCCGGTCGAGGTACTGGGCGCGCATCGACCGCTCGTCGACGACGCCGGTGAGCTGCAGCATCCGATCGGCCAGCGTGGACTTGCCGTGGTCGATGTGGGCGATGATGCAGAAGTTCCGAATCTGCGCCGGCGCCGTGAAGGTCTGATCGGCGAAACTGCTGATGGGAATCTCCTGGTGAAGCCGGGCTTAGGCGCTTCCAGGGTATCCAGGGACGGGCGCCGCAGCACAATCGCGGGACCGGACGGCCAAAACGAAACCCCCGGAGTGATCCTCCGGGGGTTCGTTTTGGTGCGGAACTCTTGCTAGAGCAAACCAGCCAGGTCGGCCAGGCCAGCCGAGAAGAAGTCGCCGGCGGCTCCGGCGTCCGTGCCGGTGGCCAGCGCCGTGGTGATCTCGCTCGCCGATCCGAACAGGTCGGAAGCGGGGATCAGCGTGTTGTAATCCGCCGAGTACAGCAATGCGTTGTAGGCGTCGTCGAACTCGGTCAGCGCGCCGTTGAAGACGTTGTAGGAACCGGGGTCACCGGCGGCATTGGCAATCGGGTTGAGCCCGTAAAGCTCGTAGTCGAGGAGAGTGGGGGTACCACTGTCTGGTGCGAACGACGGCGGGATGGTGTCGAACACGCCGGGAGTCGTGGATGACACGACGTCGCTGCCGTCACCCGCGAGGGTGGCGTCGCCCAGGAAAATGGTGTTCAGCTGCGAGATCTCACTGTCGATGGTGGTGGTCAGGTCGTCCGCGGACGCGAGCGGCGCGAATGCCAGTGCCGCCCCGGCTGCGAAGCCGCCGACCACGGCGATTTTACGAATGTCCATAGTTAGTTAATCCCTCTGTGTGATTTCCGCTGGCGAACGGGCGTACCGCCAGAGGTCCCCCAGCCCCCCGCGGCTGAAAACCTGAGCGAAGCATAGCAATTTCTTACGCTAGCTATACATCAGGGTCTAAAGAAACTTAAGTTACGCGACGACTTCGTCAAGCTCTCTGATCGGCGAGCCGCTCACCAGGCACGAGTCATAAGCTCCGCTCTGCCCGCAGCCTCGTGCGACCAACTGTCTTGCCGGAACGTCCTATGCTGCGAACATGGCGTCGCAGTGGAAGACGTTGCAGCGGTTCGCAGAAAACCTGGTGTTCAACGAGGCACCGGAGCTGATCAGACAGCTCCAGCAGTCGCCGACCGTGCAGCGGGGCATCAAGATTGCCCTGGATGCGATCGTCGGCACACCGTCCGAACCGCCGGCCGAAATCACCTCCGGCCGTCCGGTAACCCGCGACAGCGCTCCCACTGCGCATAGAGCCCGCAAGCTCGTCTACTCCCCCGACTTGGACGGTCGCGCCGACCCCGGCGAAATCGTGTGGACATGGGTGATCTACGAGGACGACCCGACCCGCGGCAAGGACCGTCCGGTTCTGGTCGTGGGCCGCGACCACCGGACGCTGCTCGGGTTGATGATGTCCAGTGAGGAAAGCCACGCCGCCGACCGGGACTGGGTAGGGATCGGCAGCGGAAGCTGGGATGGCGACGGGAGGCCCAGCTGGGTGCGACTGGACCGGGTGCTCGACGTCCCCGAAGAGGGCATCCGCCGCGAGGGCGCGGTCCTGGAACGCGCCATCTTCGACGTTGTGGCTGCCCGGCTAAGGCGCGACTACTCCTGGAGCTGAGTGATCAGCCCTGGGTGATGTAGGACTGGAGCTGCTCGTGCTCAGCCTCCAGCTCCTCCATCCGCGTCTTCACGACGTCGCCAATGCTGACGATGCCGATCAGCTTTCCGTCCTCGACTACCGGCACGTGCCGCACCCGGTGTTCGGTCATCAGCATGCTGAGGCTGTCAACCGTGTCGGACTTACTACAGGTCGACACCACCGCGGTCATGATCGACGAGACCGGTTGGGAGAGCACCGAAGCCCCGTGGGCGTGCAGCTGGCGAACAACGTCACGCTCGGAAACGATGCCGGCGACACCGTCCGGCCCGGTCACCACCATGGCGCCGATATTGTGACCGGCGAGCCCGGCCAGCAGTTCGGTCACCGTTGCGTCAGGGTTGATCGTCACGACCGCGCCACCCTTGCTCCGCAACACATCTGCAATCCGCATCGAGGCCTCCCGCCAATTGTGATCCGGTTCACACCAGGCTACGGCGAGATCGGCCATCGTGAAAGCAGCTCGCCAAAATCCGGCCAATGTCCAGGTCACAAGCGGGATTTATGGCATACCTGAAGCCATGATCGAAATCACGCTGCTCGGGACCGGCACTCCCATTCCCGACCCGAATCGCGCCGGGCCAGCCACCCTGGTGGGGGCCGGCGGGCAGGCGTTCCTGGTGGATTGCGGACGCGGCGTCCTGCAACGCGCAGCGGCGATCGGTCTTGCCGCCACTGGTTTATCAGCTCTGCTGCTGACCCACCTGCACAGCGACCACATCGCCGATCTCGGCGACGTGTTGATCACCCGCTGGATCACCACGTTCGGACCCGATCCCTCGCCGCTGCCGATCATCGGACCGCCCGGGACCGCCGCGGTGGTCGAGGCGACGCTGAAGGCCTTCGGTCCCGACATCGGCTACCGGATCGCTCACCACGACGATCTGACCGCCCCGCCCCCAGTCGAGGTACACGAACACACCGAGGGCCCGGTGTGGGAGCGCGACGGCGTGTCAATCCGGGTGGCCCCCACCGACCACCGGCCGGTGGCGCCGACGATCGGGTTTCGGATCGAAGCCGGTGGCGCCTCGGTGGTGCTGGCCGGTGACACCGTGCCGTGCCAGAGCCTCGATGAACTTGCCACCGGCGCAGGCGCTTTGGTGCACACCGTCGTCCGCAAAGAGCTCATCGCCCCGCTGCCCGTGCAGCGCATGAAGGACGTCTGTGACTACCACTCGTCGGTCGAAGAGGCGGCGGCCACCGCCAGGCGCGCCGGGGTCGACACCCTGGTGATGACCCATTACGTGCCGACTATCGCGCCCGGTCAGGAGGACCAGTGGCGTGCGCTGGCCGCCACCGAGTTCGACGGGCGGATCGAGCTCGGCGACGACCTGCACCGGGTGGAGGTGGCGCCGCGCGGGTAACTCACCGAGCCCGGAAGTCGTTGCGCCGCAACGGTAGCCGTGCGCCCGCTATCACCAGCCACACCAATGCCAAGACCCGTGCGACCGGCAGGATCGGTCCCAGCGTCGGCCAGATCAGCACCAACGTCGCCAATTCGCAAAGCCCCGCGATGGCCAGTCCAGCCAACGCCAACGGCCGTGACAACAGCCCGAGAACAAGGCTGGGTGCCGCCATGCCGCCGATGAGGAGGCCCAGCGTCACGATGTGCCCGACGCCGCCGACCAGGAAGACCAGGTAATACAGCGCCGCGACCAACGCGGTGTCGCCGCTGACCTCCGGTCGCGACAGCGTCCAGGCGACCAGGCCCGTCAGCCCCAGGGAGCCGGCCGCCAGAATTCCGCCCGTCAACGCGATCGTCGCTGTCGGGGCGGCGACTCCGAGGTGGCGCAACCTGGCGCTGGCCGTCGCCGCGTAAACGGCCAGCGGCACCGACGATGCGAACACCGCCACGGCGATGACCTGCACCGCCACCCGCTCGGCGCGGACATACTGCTGAACGGCGGCAGCCGGCCCGTAGGGCAGCGGCATCACGCCGCCGAGCGCGACTCCGATCGCCAGACCACCGAAGAGCAGACCCACGCAGATCGCGGCGACGAGCGTCAGGGGCGGCCCGTCGTGCCTGTCTGCGGGTGAACTGGACACAGACGGAAAGACTATGCCAGTCGGGTGATTTCGACGACGACGTCCAGGTCGGTGGCGCCCCGTCCGGAGTAGATGCCCTTCAGCGGTGACACGTCAGAGTAGTCCCGGCCGATGCCGACACTGACGTACTGCTCGGTGATCTCGCTGTCATTGGTGGGGTCGAGATCCCACCAACTTCCGGTCCAGGCCTGCAGCCAGGCGTGGCTCTGCCCGTCGACGGTGTCCCCCACCACCGCGTCAGAGTCGGGGTGGTGATAACCGGACACATAACGCCCGGGAATTCCCATGCCGCGCAATATGATTAGCGACAGGTGCACGAAATCCTGGCAAACGCCTTTGCCCTCGCGCAACGCATCCAAGCCCGACGAATGCACACCGGTGGTGCCCCGAACGTAGTCGAGTTCGCTGCGCACCCATTCCGCCGCCGCGACGACTGCTTCGGCGGGTTCGTGATACTTGGCGATCCGCCTGCCCACGGCCGCGATACGCTTGCTCGCCGGCGTGTAGTCGGTGGGGCGAAGCACCTCATCGAACCGATCGACTACCGATTCACTGTGCAACTCGGCCCAGGTGACCTTTTCCGTCGGCGCTTCCGCTTGGTCGGTCTCCACAACCGACGAGGACGTGACGGTCAACTCGGTATGCGGTGCATGCAAGTCGAATGCCGTCACCGCGGTGCCCCAATAATCGATGTAGCGGTATGACCTGGTCGCCGGAACGGTTTCGATACGGTTGAGAACAACGTTTTGCCGGGAGTCCGAGCGCGGCGTTAGCCGGGCTTCGTTGTAGGAGGCCGTCGCCGGGGACGGATAGGCGTATCCGGTGGCGTGCAGAACCCGCAGCCGCCACATCAGGTCTTCCCCTGCCTTGTAGGCAACGGATCGCGCTGGGCGGCGTCCGACCATGCGACCCAGGGGACAGCGTGAAAGTACTCCACTGCCAACGCTTCTCCGACGTCATAACATGACTTCTGCAGGCTGGCCAGTCGCATCTCCAGCGACTCAAGCAGCACACCAGGTCGAATGAATTCGAGTTCACTGCGCGCCCGGCCGAGCAGCCGCTGCGCTTCGGCGGTAGAACCGACCCGACTGTGCGGGTGATGTAGCAGTTCGTCGAGGTTGTGCTCGGCCATCTTCAACGAGTAGAAGACCGAACGCGGGAACAGGCGGTCGAGCACGATGAACTCGACCACCCGGTTGGCGTCCAGCACACCGCGATACGTGCGCAGATAAGTGTCATGCGCACCCGCTGAGCGCAGCACCGTCACCCACGCCGGCGAGGATGCGCTGTCGCCCACCCGGGACAACAACATCCGAACCGTCATGTCCACCCGCTCGATCGCGCGGCCCAGCATCATGAATCGGTACCCGTCGTCACGTGACAGCGTCGAATCGGCGAGGCCGGCGAACATCGCGGCGCGGCCCTCGATGAATGACAAAAACTCATGCGGGCCAAGGCGTTTGGCGGCGCGTTCACGTTCGCCGAGAGCGTTGAACGTGGTGTTGAGGCACTCCCAAGTCTCGGTGGACGTCACCTCCCGGGCAGACCTCGCGTTTTCCCGCGCCGCTGAAATGGCGTCGACGATCGAGCAGCCACCCGCGGTGTTGCGCCGAAACGCCACCAGGTCGGTAAGCGACCAGACGTCCAACTGGGTATCCGGCGCCTCAATGTCCAACACATGCAAGAGCACTCGGGAGGTGTGATCGGGGTCGACGCTAGAGTCCTCCAGCAGTTGGTGGATGGTCACGTCGAGGATGCGCGCGGTGTCGTCGGCGCGCTCGACATAGCGTCCGATCCAATACAGTGCCTCGGCGTTGCGGGCCAGCATCAGCGGATCACCGCCTGTTGCTGTTGCTGTTGCTGCTGGGCGGGCTGCTGCTCCTGCGTGGGGCGCAGCTGCGACTGCTGTTGCTGCTGGGTGGGCTTCTCACCGTCCGACTCGCCGCTGGATGTGGTGACCGGGTTGGGCAGCGAACGCACAATCTCGGCGGCGCCCAGCTCGCGGTTGGCCACCGAGGCACGCGACGCCAGCACCCACGTGTCCTTGGAGCCGCCGCCCTGGCTGGAGTTCACCACCCGCGACCCCTCGACCAAGGCCACCCGGGTCAGGCCGCCGGGCAACACCCACACGTCGTCGCCGTCATTGACCGCGAACGGCCGCAAGTCGACGTAGCGGGGTGTCAGGTTGTCGTCGATCTGTGTTGGGACCGTCGAGAGCTGCATCATCGGTTGGGCGATCCAGCCGCGCGGGTCGTCGCGGATCTTCTTGCTGATCGCGGTCAACTCCTTGCTGGAGGCTTCCGGGCCGAAGACGATGCCGTAGCCGCCGGACCCCTCAACCGGCTTGATCACCAGTTCGTCGACCCGGTCGAGCACTTCTTCGCGTTCGTCGTCCATCCAGCACCGGAAGGTGTCCACGTTGGCCAGCAGTGGTTTCTCGCCGAGGTAGTACTCGATGATCGTCGGGACGTAGGTGTAGACGAGCTTATCGTCGCCCACCCCGTTGCCGACGGCGCTGGAAATCACCACGTTGCCGGCTCGGGCGGCGTTGAGCAGGCCGGCCACCCCGAGCACCGAATCGGGGCGGAATTGCATCGGATCCAGGAAAGCGTCGTCGATGCGCCGGTAGATGACGTCGACCTGACGTTCGCCTTCGGTGGTGCGCATGTACACCTGGTTGTCGCGGCAGAACAGGTCGCGACCTTCGACCAGCTCGACACCCATCTGCCGGGCCAGCAGCGAATGCTCGAAGTAAGCGGAGTTGGCCACGCCGGGGGTCAGCACCACGACGGTCGGGTCGGCCTCGTTGGTGGCCGCCGACTTGCGCAGGGCACGGAGCAGATGCGCCGCATAGTCGTCCACGGCGCGCACCCGGTGGGTGGCGAACAGGTTGGGAAAGACCCGCGCCATCGTGCGCCGGTTTTCCATCACATAGGACACCCCGGACGGCGAGCGCAGGTTGTCCTCCAGGACTCGCCAGGTGCCTTTCTCGTCACGGATCATGTCGATGCCCGCAACGTGGATGCGCACGCCGTTGGGCGGGACTATGCCGACGGCCTGGCGGTGAAAGTGTTCGCAGGAGGTGATCAGCCGGCGCGGGATGACGCCGTCGTTCAGGATCTCCTGATCGCCGTAGACGTCGTCGAGGTAGCACTCGAGGGCCTTGACCCGCTGGGTGATGCCGCGCTCCAACCGCGTCCACTCAGCGGCCGAGATCACCCTCGGGACCAGGTCCAGCGGAAACGGCCGCTCCTGGCCGGACAGTGAAAACGTGATGCCCTGGTCGCTGAACGCCCGGCTGAGTGCCTCGGCCCGGGCCTCGAGGTCGGACGCATCCGACGGCACAAGCTCGGCGTAAATGCCCTTGTACGGGCCGCGGACATTGCCCTGACCGTCGAACATCTCATCGAAGGCCTCGACGTAACTTCCTGCCGTGTTGTAGCCGTCGAAGATGCGCTCATAGCGCTTCGACCGCCGCGATTCGCCACGCGGCTGCCGCCTGGTCTCGACGGGCACGGTTCGAAGGGCCACCCTGCCATGCTGCATCACGAACGCCATTTCTGCAGGCCAAGCGCCTCTGCTTTGGGGGAATGCACCGTGGACTGATACTCTCAGTAGTCGCCGCTTAAGCGCAAAGACGCTGCGGCCAACCGTGACACCACAAGCCGCTTGAGAATTGCGAAGGAATTAACGCGTGGCCAACATTAAGTCGCAGCAGAAGCGCAACCGTACGAACGAGCGCGCCCGACTGCGCAACAAGTCGGTGAAGTCGTCGCTTCGCACGGCTGTCCGCGCATTCCGCGAGGCCGCCGCTGCCGGCGAAAAGGACAAGGCCGCCGAATTGCTGGTCTCCACGAGCCGCAAGTTGGACCAGGCGGCCAGCAAGGGCGTGATCCACAAGAACCAGGCGGCCAACAAAAAGTCGGCCCTGGCGCACGCCCTCAACCAGCTCTGAGTTCAGCGACCCGGGTCACCAGCCACTAGCTCGGCGACTTTTCGCACCGCCGCCTCCAGCGCGTAGTCGGCGTCGGCGGCCGCGCCCTTCACGTCGGCGTTCAGCGCCGCCACCAATTTCATCGCGGTAGCCACCATGTCGCGGGACCACCGCCGGGCCTGCTTCTGTGCCTTCTGCACCCGCCATGGCGGCATCCCAACTTCGGCCGCCAGCCGGTAGTGGTCACCGGAGAGTGGCCCCACCCGGCCGATAGCATGCACGGCCTCGGCCAACGCGTCGGCCAACACGACATGCGGCTCGCCACGCATCATCGCCCATCGCAGCGCCTCGACAGCCCCCTCGACGTCACCGACCACGGCCTTGTCGGCGACGTCGAATCCCTTCACCTCGGCCCTGCCACCGTGATAGCGCCGCACGGCGGCCACGTCGACGCGGCCACCGGTGTCGGCGACCAATTGTGAACAGGCCGAGGCAAGTTCGCGGATATCGGAGCCGACCGCATCCAGCAGCGCGCTGACCGTGTCGTCGTCGGATTTGACCTTCAGCGAGCGAAATTCCTTGCGGACGAAGTCAAAGCGTTCGCTGGCCTTGGTGATCCGCACGCACGGATGCACTTCCGCACCGAGCTTCTGCAGCTGACCGGCCAGCGCCTTGGCACGTCCCCCACCTGAATGCACGACCACCAGCTCGGTACCCGACGGGATGTCCGCAGCGGCGTTGGCGATCAACTCCGCGGCTTCTTTGCCTGCCTCACCGGCGGCTTCCAGCACGACCACCCGCTCGTCCGCGAACAATGACGGGCTCAGCAACTCGGCCAGCTCGTAGACACCGACGTCGCCGGCGCGCAGCCGGTTCACCGGGACATCGTCGGTGCCGGCGCGCTGACGCGCCGACCGCAGCACTTCCGCGACGGCGCGCTCGACCAGTAGCTCCTCGTCGCCAAGTACGAGATGCAATGCCGAAACCTGCTGGCTCACCGTTCGATCGTGTCATGTGCTGCCGACAGGCCCGCCGGCCCCCACCAGCAGACCCGACAACGACCAGGCCAGCAGCCCGGCGGCCGCGACGGCCATCCCCGCCCGAAACCATCGCCACCGCCAAAGAATTGCGGCCAGCACCGTGGCGCCCGCAACCAGCAGGACACCCGGAACCCCGGACGGTACGGGCAGGTTCGCGGCGGGTACACCGGCTGCCCAATGCGCGATCCGCAGCACCCACCACAGCTCAGGGCCGGTGAACCGGATCAGCAGTTGCGCCCCGGCCGGCCAGAACAAGCACAGTGCCCCCGCCGCACTGCCCAGTACCGTGATCGGCGCAATCAGCGCCGCCACTGCGAGGTTGGCCGCGGCGCCCACCACGCTCACCCGGCCCGAGATGCCCGCGATCAGCGGAGCCGTCACCAACTGCGCTGCACACGCGATGCAGACGGCGTCCGACAACGGCTTGGGCCAGCCGGCCGCCACCAGACGCCGCGACCAGATCGGCGCAATGACCACCAGCGCGGCGGTCGCCACGACCGACAACGCGAGGCCCACGTCGACGGCCAACTGAGGAGCGGCGACCATCAACACCAGCACAGTGGCGGCGAGCGCCGGAATCGCTTGCCGCCGACGCGAAGACAACACACCCACCAGCGCGATCGCACCCATCACCGCCGCGCGCAGCACACTGGCGGTCGGTTGCACGACGATGACGAACAGCACCAGCGCAGCGCCGGCCAGCGCCACCGCCGCCCGCGGGCCGATCAGCCGCGACGAGAACAGGACCGCCCCGCACACGATCGTGACGTTGGCCCCGGATACCGCCGTGAGGTGGGTCAAACCGGCCGTGCGGAATTCCTGGCTGGTCACCGTGCTGACCGTCGAGGTGTCGCCCAGCACCAGCGCGGGCAGCATCGCCGCTTGATCTGCGGGCAGCACTTGACGGGCTGTAGCAGCGAACGCGGCGCGGACTGCGTGCGCCGCCCGTTGCACCGGCCCGGGGTGACCCATCGTCGGCTCACCGATCGCGTTCACCACCGCCACCGTCAGGTCGTGTCGGCTGGGGCGAGTAATTCTCGCGCGGAAGCGCATCGGCTGACCGACCATCACTGCGCTGAAGTCGCGGCCCTGCGCGAAAACCACCACGCGACCCGAGCTCTTGTCGTGTCTGAGCTCCTGCAACGTGGCACGGAACATCAACCGGCCACGGCCCAGCGCCAGTGCGCTTTCGGTAGGCGTGACGACCACCTCCGCCGCCGTTCCGAACGCCGCGGCGACGGGGTGGCGCGCGACTGCGTTGGCGCGCAACGCGATTGCGAACCCGAAGCCCGCACCGACGACACCGACAACGATCACGCCGACACCGATGGCGCGCATCCGTGTGCTTCGGTGCCCGGCGCGCCAGAGCAGAACGCCGAACACGCTGCCCATCGCACAAACCAACCCGAGCACGCTGCCGATCGGCCACCAGATTCCCGCCGCAGTGATGACCCAACTGGTCAATGCGGCCGGCACCAGACGCGCATCCAGCCGCGCCGTCGCGGCGTCGCCGCCGGATGGCTGCTGCACCGGTCTTAAACACGAACCAGCCGGCGCAGCTTTTCCAGGCGCGCGGGGCCGATGCCGTCAACCTCGGCGAGCTGGTCGACGCTGGTGAACTTGCCGTTGGCATCTCGCCAGGCCACGATGGCGGCGGCGGTCACCGGCCCGACGCCGGGAAGGGCATCCAACTGCTGTGCTGTCGCGGTGTTCAGGTTGACCACCTCAGAGCGTCCGGGTCGGTCCGGACGATTCGGACGATCCGGACGAGAACCAGTGCCCGGCGCGCCCGGGGTGGCCGTGCCGGAGCTCACCGAGCTGCCCAACACGGACGGCTGCCCCTTCACGGGGGCGATCCCGACGACGATCTGCTCGCCGTCGTCGACCTGGCGGGCCATATTCAGCCCGATGGTGTCGGCACCGTCCGTCGTGCCGCCGGCCGCCTTGAGCGCGTCGGCGATCCGCGCGCCGGGCGACAGCGTGACCAGGCCTGGCGTGTGAACCAGGCCCACCACACTCACCACCACGGGTTGGTTGGGGCCGGCCGTCGCACTTGGGCTCGGGCCGCGGCTCGCCGACGACACCGCTTCGACCGGCGGAAGTTTCGCCGACCTCACCGGGGCGGGCTGATCACGCATCAGCGTGAAGATGGCGACCAGCACCGCAATGGCGGCGGTCGCAGCCAATGCGATGGCTCCCGCGCGGCCCGGGTCGGCGCGCACCCTGGCGAGCCAGCCCGCCCCGTCGGGTCCGGAACCGTCCGGAAGCCAGCGCGGCAGTAAAGAGTTCGGGTCGGTGTCGGCATCGGAGTCGTCGGCATCGCTATCCGGTTGGGCGCCGAGTCGTCGATGCAGTCGCTCGGCGGGCAGTTCTGTGCGCATGGGCCGACGGTAGGTGGGCCGACCGTCGGCGCACGGCTGTCGCGGTGTCCGCCGACCCCGGCTGTGGACGGGCAGCCGGCTGTGCACAACCGCCCGAGCGCCGAGCCGCCTGACCGGTTGGTTGGGCATACGGATAACCTGCTGGGCAGGGACCGTCGGATCCAGCAGAGGAGATTGCCATGCAACTGGCACTCACACCGGACGAAGCCGCCTTCCGCGACGAGCTGCGCACCTTTTACACGACGAAGATTCCGGCCGAACTTCGTGAGAAAACCCGCCTCGGCTTACCGCTCGGCCGCGACGGCTTCGCCACCAGCCACAAGATCCTCAATGATCACGGGCTGGCGGTGCCGAACTGGCCCGTCGAATGGGGCGGCAAGGACTGGACGCCCGCTCAGCACCAGATCTGGCTCGACGAGATGCAGCTGGCCTCGGTGCCGGAACCGCTGAACTTCAACGCGAAGATGGTCGGGCCGGTGATCGCCGAGTTCGGCTCCCAGGAGACCAAGCAACGCTTCCTGCCGGCGACGGCCAGCCTCGACATCTGGTGGTGCCAGGGGTTCTCCGAGCCCGAAGCCGGCTCGGACTTGGCGTCGCTGCGTACCACCGCCCTGCGTGACGGCGACAGCTACGTCGTCAACGGGCAGAAGACCTGGACGACACTGGGCCAGTACGCCGACTGGATCTTCTGTCTGGTGCGCACCGACCCGCAGGCGCCCAAGAAGCAGGCCGGTATCTCGTTTCTGCTCATCGATTTGGACACCCCGGGGATCACGATGCGGCCGATCAAATTGATCGACGGCAGCTACGAGGTCAACGAGGTGTTCTTCGAAGACGTCCGGGTACCCGCCGATCAGCTTGTCGGAGAAGAGAATCAGGGCTGGACATACGCGAAGTTCCTGTTGGGCAACGAGCGCACCGGCATCGCCGGCGTCGGCCGCACCAAGGTTCGTCTCGCCGAGGTCAAACAATGTGCCACCGACACCGGTCTGCTCGACGATCCGCTCTTCGCCGCCCGGCTCGCCGAAACCGAAAACGAGCTGCTGGCATTGGAACTCACCCAAATGCGGGTCACGTCCGGCTCTACGGACGGTAAGCCCAATCCGGCGTCGTCGGTGCTCAAGCTGCGCGGCAGCCAGTTACAGCAGACCGCCACCGAGTTGCTCGTCGAAGTGGCCGGCCCGGACGCGCTGCCGTTCGATGCCGGCGACGAGATCGCGTCACCGGGCTGGGCGCAGGGCAGCGCGCCGCGCTACCTGAACTACCGCAAGACATCCATCTACGGCGGCAGCAATGAGGTACAGCGCACCATCATCGCGTCCACCATTCTCGGCTTGTAAAGACGCGGCAGCGTCTGGAGAAAATGAGGTAAAGCCATGGACTTTCAGTTGAGCGACGAACAGCTTCTGCTCCGCGATACCACCCGCGACTTGCTGTCCCGAAGCTACGACCCGGAGAGCCGCAACAAGATCATCGGCAGCGAGCTGGGCTGGAGCCGCGACGTGTGGACTCAGCTGGCCGACACGGGGATTCTCGGGCTGGGCTTCGACCCAGAGGAAGCCGGCCAGCTCGAGGTGATGGTCGTGCTCACCGAAGTCGGGCGCCGGCTGGCCCCCGAACCCGTCGTGCACGCGGCGCTGGGACCGGGGGCGATCGTCGCCGAGGTCGGCAGCGACGCCCAAAAGGAGCTACTCGACGACGTCGCCGCCGGGCAGCGGTTGCTGGCGTTTGCGCACCTCGAGCCCGGGATGCGCGGGGCATTCACCAAGAATGTCGCGACAACCGCTGTACAGCAAGGTGATTCGTGGGTGCTCAGCGGACGCAAGAACCCGGTGCTCGCCGGGGACTCCGCCGATACCCTGGTCGTCAGCGCCAAATTGCCCGACGGCGGAATCGGACTGTTCCTGGTCGCGGGCTTGAAAGATAACCCGGCGGTGAGCCGGCACCCGTACCGGACGTTCGACGGCCAGCGGGGTGCTGAGATCGATCTGGACAAGGCGCCCGGCGAGCCGCTTGGCGAGGCGGTGGACGCATCGTCCGCGATCCGCAACGGCGTCGTCCGCATCCAGTCCTCGTTGTGCGCCGAGGCGGTCGGCGCCATGGAAGAGGCGCTTCGGTTGACCACCGATTACCTAAAGACGCGTAAGCAGTTCGGTGTCACCCTGAACACCTTCCAGACGCTGACTCAGCGCGCCGCCGATATGTATGTGTCGCTGGAACAGGCCCGCAGCATGAACCTCTACGCGGCGATGTCCATCGCCGACGGCAATCTCGACCCGGTGGTCGCGGCGCGGGCCAAGCTGCAGATCGGCCGGTCGGGGCGCCACATCGGTCAGGAAGCGATTCAGCTGCACGGCGGCATCGGGATGACCGCGGAATACCCGGTCGGTCATTACGCCGCGCGGCTGACCGCGATCGAACACACTCTCGGTTCGTCTGAGGACCAGTTGCACGTCCTGATCGATCAGGTCGGCGACTACGACGTCGTAATGCTGTAGGCCGGAGCAGTCGCATGGCTGAACTGTCCGAGGAAGTCATCGAGTTTCTGTCAGCGGGCACCCGTCCCGCGATGCTGGGTTACGTCGCGGCCGACGGTCGGCCGCTGGTCGCTCCGGTGTGGATTATCGTCGACAACGGCGAGCTGGTGTTCAACACCGCCCGCGAGTCGGCGAAAGGCCGCGCGCTGGCCAGGGATTCACGTGTCGTCATCGGTGTCCGTGCCGACGACCTGCTCGACATCGCGACCCGGATCGGCCGGCGTTACATGGGCGCTCATCGCGCCGAGGAAATCGGCCGGCGCAATGCCGTGCCCGGTGAGCTGGTGGTGCGGGTCCGGCCGACCAAGGTCGTCTCGGCGTTCAATGTCGCCGTCTGACCCCCGGACCTCAGCTCGGCTCGGGCGCTGCAACCGATTCCGAGCTCGTCTCCGCCTCACCCGACTGTGATTCCGGCTCCGGCGCCGCAACCGACTCCGCCTCACCCGACTGTGATTCCGGTTCGGGGACCGCGACCGGCTCCGCGTCAGCCGGCTCCGATTCGGCATCGGGCAGCTGCGCTGCGAGATATTCGCCGAGGCCGCCGATCGTCGGATAGTCGAATACCGCGGTCGCGTTGATCGTGAACGCGCCACCGAACTGGCTGTGCAAGCGGTTGCGGAGCTCGACCGCCATCAGTGAGTCCGTACCCAGGTCCAGGAACCGGCTGGTTGCCGCCGGCGGTTGCGCGAGTCGCAGAAAACCCTGCACTTCGCGCTGCAGGAACTCGGTGATGAAACTGCCGCGCTGCGCCACCGGTATCTCCTGCAGTTGCTTGAGCAACTCGCTGTCACCGATCACCTCACCGACGGCACTCGGCAACACGAGGTCGAGAATCGGTGGACGCGAACTGCCCAGCACCTTCGCCGCACGCTGCCAGTTGGCCTTGATGACGGTTGCCTGGCCAGTTCCGTTCGCGACGACCTCGGCCAGGGCGCCCAGCGCGGCCGAGGGTTCCAGCGGAATCAGGCCTTGCGCGCTGATGTTGGCAGTCGCGGCCTCCGAGGAGGCCATGCCACCTTGGGCCCAGGGACCAAAGTTGACACCGGTCGCCGGCAGACCTTGCGCCTTACGTTCCGCGACCAGTCCATCCAGCAGTGCGTTGGCAGTCGAATAGTTGGCCTGGCCAGGCGATCCGAACAAACTGGACACCGACGAGGACACGATGAAGAAGTCGAGATCGTCCTTCTTCGTCAACCGGTCCAGGTGGCAGGCACCGAACGCCTTGGGCGCCAACGTTGTCTGGAAGCGCTCCAGGGTCTGCTGAGCCAGCAGCGCGTCGTCGAGCACGCCCGCCAAATGCGCCACCCCAGCGAGCGGCGGCAACTCCGTGCGGATCTGCTCCAGCAGCTTCGCGACTTCCGACTCGTCGCTGACATCCGCCGCGAAAGTGTGGATGCGGCACCGGTAGCGCTCCGTGATGTCGTCGATTGTCTGTTGGGCATCCGCGTCAGGCGCGCGCCGGCTGGTCAACACGATGTCTCCGGCACCGAGTTGAGCCAGATACGACGCCGTGTGCAGACCGATCGCACCGAGTCCACCGGTGATCAGATAACTCCGATCGGCCCGCGGCTGTAGCGGATTCGGCATTTGCAGCACGATCTTCCCAATGTGCCGCGCCTGCTGCATCCGGCGGAACGCGGCTCTGGCCTCCGTGAGCGGGTAGATCTCGGCGGGTAGTGGCCTCCATTCGCCGCGTGCCAACCCGTCCGACACTTCGGTCAGCAAGCCACGAATACGCTCGGGCTCTTGGAAGGTAACCGTGTCCAGCGCGACGATCTCGTAGGCGATATCGGGGCGGGCCTCCGCCATCTGCTCGGGAGTCCAGATGTCTCGCTTGGCGATCTCGGCGAAACGTCCGTTCTGGGCGGTGGCCCGCACGGTCGCTTCGAGGAACCCTTCATTCGTCAGGCTGTTGAGCACCACGTCGACGCCGGCGCCGTCGGTGTCGGCGAGGATCTGGTCGGCGAAATCGGTAGTGCGCGAGTCGTACACGTGTTCCACACCCAGCTTGCGCAGCGTCGCGCGCTTATAGGTGCTGGCGGTGGCGAAGACGATCGCACCGTGCTGCTGTGCCATCTGGATCGCGGCCAACCCGACACCACCGCTGGCGGCGTGGATGAGCACGCGATCACCGGGCTTGAGCTGCGCCCAGTCGAACGCGAGCCGGGCCGTGAGTGCCGCAGCGGGGATTGTTGCCGCATCTACCGCGCTCACCCCGTCGGGAATCGGTGCCAGCAATTGTGCCGGCACATTGAACCGACTCGAGAATGCGCCCTGCATGAAGCCATAGACCCGCTGCCCGACCTCGAGTCCGGTCACGCCGTCACCCAATTGTGTGACGGTGCCGGCGAAGTCGCCGCCGATCGGGCCGGGATCACCCGGGTAGAGGCCCAACACATTGAGCACGTCGCGGAAGTTCAGGCCAGCGGCCTCAACCCGGACCTGCACATAGCCCTCGTCCGGCGTCGCCACCTCGTTCTCGGTCAGTCGAAGGTTGTCGATGGCGCCGCGTTCGGTGGGGGCCAGCACGTAATCGGTCGTCCGCGGCACGACGAGATGACCGCTGCGCGCCCATGGCAGTAGCCGGGACGCCAAGAACTTTCCTTGCCGCAGCGCGAGTTCCGGTTCCTGGACGGGTGCACCGAGCAAGCCGGCCAGCGAGCTCGCGGCCCCCTCTGCCCCATCGGAGTCAATCAGCCTGCACCGCAGGGCCGGTTCCTCGTTGATGATGGTGCGTCCGAGTCCCCACAGCGCAGCCTGCACCGGGTCGACCGGTTCGCTGGATTCGGTAGCAACGGCCCGCTCGGTGACGATCCACAGTCCGCCGGGGAGTTTAACCTGGCCACCTTGCACGGTGTGCACGACGGTGAGCAGGTTGGAGATCTCGGTCTCGAGCCGCGCGGCAATGTCGGCGCTCGACTCTTCTGCGGCGCTCGGTCCCGTGCTGCGCCAGACGACGCCGGAGATCGGCAAACCGCGCTCTTGAGCCTGTGTCAACAGCTGCCCCAAGAGCTCCGGATCCGTACTCCGGTCAAATGAGATGCAGCCCGGCACCTTGGCCGCAAGTTCGCCGAACCCGGCAATCAGCCAAGTGCCGCTTACGTTTCCAGCGTCATCACCTGACGGCGGTACCTCATGCCACCCGACTGTGTACAGCAGCCGGGTGGCATCGCCGCCGAGCCCGCGCAACAACGCTTCCCGGGGCGCGCGTTTGACCGTGAACTCGCGAATCCCGCCCAGCTGGCGGCCATCCCGGTCGACGAAATCGAGATCGAAGACCTGGGTCTCGGCGTCAAGCGCGCTGGTGTGCCACCGCGCGCGGCAGTAGAACCGTCGCGGCATCTTCTCCCGCAGCGCCACTTGCCCGTACCGCAAGGGCAAGAACAGATCGTTAACCCCCTGTTCGGCCGCGAGGAGTGCCGGGAACGCAGGGAAGGCGACTCCAGTGCACAGGTCGAGCAGCACCGGGTGCATCGGCTCGGCTCCGAGATTTTCGGCGAGTTCTTCGCCGACGGTGATGTCACCGATCGCCTCACCCTCACCGAGCCACAGCGATTTCAGGGAACCGGACCAGTTGGGCCCCCAGGCCAGCTCCATGTCGGCGAAGGTCTCGAACAGCTCCTGCGGACGCATGCGGTCCATCCGCTCGATTGCCGCGTCGATGGGATCCGCCTGCTCGGGTGTCGGCTCGTCGTCGACACCGGAGACGACGGTGCCATCGGAGTTCAACGACCATTCAGCGTCACGCACACCGTATGGGCGGCTGTGTACCTGGAACTTCCAGCCGCCGCCGTCGTCGAGCGGATGCAGCGTCAGCTGTACCTCGCGAGAACTCTTCTCCGGCAGAATGATCGGCTCGTAGAAGAAGACGTCTTTGACGTGCGCCGGCGTACCGACCGCGGCCAGGGCCATCGCCGCATACGTCGCTCCTGGGACGACAACGGTGCCGTAGATGACGTGATCCGACAGCCACGGTTGCGATTTGACGGACAGTCGGCTGGTATACACGCAGTCGCCGGAGGCGAGATCCTTTGCGCTACCGAGCAGTCCGGACATCGCGGGACCGTCGACGGTAATAGCCGAAGCCTTCGGCCAGAAGCGACGGCGCTGGAACGGATACGTGGGGAGCTCGAGCTTGCGACCGTATTCGCGATGCAGCGCACCGAAGTCGGGCCGATGCCCGCTGACGTAGGCCGTGGCCAGCGCTTCGGCGATCTGTCGACGGTCGTTGACGCCTTTGCGCAGGGAAACGATCGCACGCGGCGCGGCCAGGTGTTCCGGCCAGACCTGCACCGCTGCCCCGGTCAGAACCGGTTGCGGACCGATCTCCATCAGCACCGAGCATCCCAGCGCCGCGACGGTGCGCACGCTTTCGGCGAACTGCACCGGCTGGCGGGAATGCCGCCGCCAATATTGGACATCCAGCGGGGTTTCCGCCGTAAGGATGGCCCCGGTGCGGTTGCAGACCAGCGGCAACGTCGGCACAGCGAACTCGAACTGCCCTGCGTAGGACTCGAATTCGCCGAGCACCGGCTCCAGCAGCTCCGAATGGAACGCGTGGCTGGTTTCCAGCCACGTGCATCGGACCGCGTCATTGCCGAACTTGGCGACGACCTGCTCGAGGTCCTCTCCTGGGCCCGACAGCACGGTGTTGGGGCCGTTGTACGCGCCGACCGACACCCGGGGGAATTCGCCGGCGACCTGCTCGACCTGCTTGGGGTCGGTGAATACCGCGACCATCCGTCCGCCGACGGGCAGGCTGCCGAACAGCCGGCCACGCTCGGCCATCAGCCGTGCCCCATCTTCGAGGCTGAACACTCCGGCGACGCACGCCGCCGCGTACTGGCCCACGCTGTGCCCCAGCACCACATCGGGCTCGATGCCCCATGACTGCCACAGCCGGGCCAGGCCCATCTCGATAGCAAAGAGCGCCGGCTGAGCAAATGAGGTGTGCTTCAGTGTTTCTCCGGCCTGACCACCGGTCTCGCGGTCGGTGGCGAACACCACCTCCAGCAGCGGACGCGGCAGTATCTCGCTGACCGCGTCCGCGCAACGCTTCACCGTCTCTGCGAAAACTGGCTCAGCGTAGAACAATTCGCGTGCCATACCCGGATACTGGCTGCCCTGTCCGGTGAACAGCCAGGCCGTCGTCGGCCGGTCCGTGCACTCGCCACGTACCACACCGGGACGCAGCCGGTTCTCGGCCAACTCGGCCAGGCCCTCGCCCGCGCTCTGCACCGAATCCACGACCAGCGCGGCCCGGTGCTCGAAGTGCGAGCGACCCACCCCGGCCGTGCGGCACACCTCGGCGATGTCGGCCTCTGGGTGGGTGTTCAACCAGGACCCATACCGCTGCGCCAACTCCACCAGCGCCTCCGATGAGCGCGCCGACAGCGCCAGCACACTGACCGACTCTTCTTGACCGTCCGACTCCGGTGCCGCCGCGACGTCGTCTGCCGGTTGTTCGTCGGCGGTGACCGGTTGTGCGGGCGCCTCCTCGATCAGCACGTGTGCGTTCGTTCCGGTGAATCCGAAGGAACTCACCCCGGCGCGCCGCGGCCTGCCGTTGGCCTCCCAAGGAATCGACTTGTCCACCACGCGCACCGGCAACGAGTCCCACGGGATATGCGGCGACGGATTGTCAAAGTGCAGGCTCTGCGGCAGCACCCCGTGCTGCAGCGACAACACGACCTTGATCAAACCGGCTGCCCCTGATGCCGATTCGAGATGACCGATGTTGGTCTTGACCGATCCCATCAGCAACGGCCGGTCAGCGTCCCGGGCGGCACCGTAAATTGCCCCGGCCGCTTGCACCTCGATCGGATCACCCAGCGGGGTACCGGTCCCGTGCGCCTCGAGGTAGTCAACTTCGCCGCCGGCCAGACCGGCGCGAGCCAGTGCCGTGGCGATAAGCCGTTGCTGTGCACCACCATTGGGCACGGTCAAACCGCTGGACGCGCCGTCCTGGTTCACCGCAGTGCCCGGGATCACCGCGGCAACCCGGTCGCCGTCGCGCACCGCATCGCTGAGCCTTTTGAGCACCAGAACCCCGCAGCCTTCACTGCGCACGTAGCCGTCGGCGGAGGCGTCGAAGGTCTTGCATCGCCCAACCGGCGACAGCATCCTGGCGCGTGAGGCGGCGACTACGGTGACCGGGCTCAGCAGGACGTTGACCCCGCCGGCCAGTGCCAGATCGCAGTCACCGGAGTGCAATGCCTGGCAGGCCTGATGGACGGCCACCAGCGACGAGCTGCACGCGGTATCGACCGCTACTGCCGGCCCTTCGAGCCCGAGGGCGAAGGCAACCCGACCGGAAATCGCGTTGAGCGCATTTCCGGTGATGAAGTAGGGCTCGATTTTCTCGATCGACTCGGCAGACAGCAGGTGTGCATATTCGTTGGCGGCCACCCCCGCGAAGATGCCGGTTCGGCTGCCACGCAATGCGGACGGCGCGTACCCAGCCCTTTCGAGGCCTTCCCAAACCGTTTCGAGCATCAGCCGCTGCTGCGGCTCGATCCAGACGGCCTCACGCGGAGAGATACCGAAGAATTCCGGATCGAATGCGTCGATTCCCTCCAGGAATCCACCGAAGCGCGTGTAGGTCTTGCCCGCGGTATCTGGGTCCGGGTCGTAGAACTCGTCGATGTCGAATCGATCCTCCGGAACTTCCCGGATCGCATCGACACCGTCAGACAAGAGCTCCCAGAAAGCTTCCGGATTGGGTGCGCCGGGGAACCGGCACGACACCGCGACGATCGCGATCGGCTCATCCGTGCGTGTCGTCACTGCCGTCGCCAGCGAAGGCCCGGACTTCGCCGCTTGCTCGCTGAGCCCGAGCACATCGCCGAGCAGATAATCCACCACGTCGGACAGACGTGGGTAATCCATCGCGAGCGTCGCCGGGATCTCCTTGCCCACTCCTTGCTCGATGCGGCGCCGCAGTTCCACGGCCATCAGCGAATCCATGCCCAGATCGAAGAATCCCGCGTCCTCGCGGATCTCTGAGGCGTCGACTCTCGTCACCTCGGCCACCGCGTCGCGCAGGTAATCCGCCAGCAGTTTTCTGCGCTGCTGCACCGGAGCGTTGGTGAGCCGCTCGACAAGCTGGGTCTTGCCCGACGACGTGGTCACCGGCACGGCGTTGGGCACCTCACGTTCCAGCTCCGCCAGGAATGACCGCTTCCCCGCTTGCTGGTAGAGCGGCAGGAAGCGGGCCCAGTCGATCCGGGCGACTATTCCTTGTCCGTAGCCGGGTGTTGCGCCCTGCGCCGCAGCCGCCATGAGGTCGGCCATACCCGCCAGCGCGTCGGCGGGTGACAGCGTCCGAACTCCGCGCTTAGCCAGCTTCGCGCGAGACTCCTCGTCGGCCATGCCCGCCGCCCACGGGCCGAAGTTGACGCTGATCCCGGAGACGCCTTGCTCGCGCAACCGCGCGGCCAGCCCGTCGAGGAAGGCGTTGGCCGCGCCGTAGGCGGTCTGGCCGTATCCGCCCCATACCGAGGCGATCGACGACGTGCTGAGGAAGAAGTCCAGCTTCAAATCCGCAGCTGCTTCGCTTAAATGCCAAGCACCCCAAACCTTTCCGGCGAACACACGATCGACTTCGGCGTCGTCGAGGTTGTTCAGCGGCGTGGTCCCGATTTCGCCTGCGGCATGGACGATGCCGGCCAGCGGCGGCAGTTCTGCCTTGACGGTGGCCAACAGCCGTGCGACGTCGTGCGCATCGGCGACATCGGCCGCCACGACCTGGATGTCGCTGCCGTGCTGCGCGCGTAACGCGTCGATGCGAAGTTGCACGGCATCGCTGGGCGAGCGTCGGCTGGTCAGCACCAGATGCTTAGCACCGTGCGCGGCAAGGAAGCCGGCGATTTCCAGTCCGATCGAGCCCAGTCCACCGGTCACCAAATACGTTGCGCCATCACGCAATGCCAGCGGCGTTAGGCTCGGCGCCCCTACCCGTCGAAGCAACCGGGGCACATAGACCGCTTGATCACGCAACGCGAATTGATCTTCGCCGTGCGGTACAGCCGCGACCCGGGTGATGAACAGCGACCAGTCGTCAGCAGTGCCTTCAGCCAGATCCGCGAGCCCGCCCCATAGTTGCGGATACTCAAGCGAGGCGGCACGACCGAATCCCCAGAGGCAACTCTGGTCCGGCGACACGATGTCCGCATCGGTAATCCGTTGTGCGCCACGGGTTACCAGCCAGATCGGCTGGCGGAGTTCGGCCGCAGCCGCGGCACGGAAGAGTCGCCTTGTTCCGCCCAGGACTTGGTGCTGCATCCGCAGCAACGACCGCATCGATGGCGTGGTGTCGGAGTCGAGGGCTGCGACGTGCACGATGCGTAGGTTCGGTTCGTCTGCCACGGCGGCGCGCAACACGCCTTCGAGTCGTTCCTCGTCCGCGTCGGTCACCGGCAGCCCAAGTATCTGATGCCGGTGGCCCTGTGCTGTCAGCGCGTCGACCAACGGCTGGACCGCCTCGCCGTTATCGCCGATAAGCAGCCACGTAGGCGCCTCGCCGGCATCCGCATCGGAGGCGGTGACAGTGGGCTTCTCCCAGCGGATCTCGTAGCGGTCTTTCGCGATGGATTGCGTGTTCCGTTGTTGGTTGTGTTGCGCGGCAAGCTTTGTCAGCACGTTCAGGGTCTGATCGTCGCCGCTCGCTGCGCCGAGTAGGTCCGCGAGTTCCTCGATCCGGCCGTCCTCGAGCAGACGGACGGCTTCGGTACGCGCACCGCCGGTGTGCTGTTGTTGGTTGGGGCGCTCTCGGTTGTCCTTGTACCAGTACTGGCGATGCTGGAACGGATAGGTGGGCAGGTCGAGCTTTCGCGCCGGTCCCTGCCGGACCGCGCCGAACTCGGGCAGATGCCCGAGCACATACGCGTCGGCAAGGGCTTCGGTGATCTGTCGGTGATCGGCAGTGTTCTTACGCAGTGACGCGATTGCCCGCGGCGTGGTGGCCGAGTCGGGCCATGCTCGCAGAGCTGCGGCGGTGAGCACCGGTTGCGGGCCGATTTCCAGCAGCACTTTGCAACCCAAGTCGGACAGCGTCTGCACGCTCTTGGCGAATTCCACCGGTTGCCGCGCGTGGCGGCGCCAGTAGTTGCCATCCAGTTTCACACTTCTGCCGATCGCAACGCCGGTGCGATTGCACACCAGAATCCGTTGTGGCGATGCGTATTTGAATCGGTCCGCGTACGCCTCGAACTCGTCGAGGATCGGGTCTAGCAGCGCGGAGTGGAAAGCGTGGCTGGTTTCCAGCCAATCACACCGGACACCGTCGGCTTGCAACCTGGCTACTGCCTGCTCCAGATCCTTTGCCGGCCCGGACAATACGGTGTTGGCACCATTGTAGGCAGCGACGGACAGGCTTGGGAATCCGTCGGTCAAGCCCTCAACGCGCTCGGCGGCGGTGAACACCGCGACCATCCGCCCGCCCGCGGGCAAGCTGCCGAAAAGGCGGCCGCGCTCGGCCATCAGCAGCGCGCCATCCTCGAGGCTGAGCACGCCCGCGACGCAGGCCGCCGAATACTGGCCGACGCTGTGGCCCAGCACCACGTCGGGTTCGAAGCCCCATGACTGCCATAGCCGGGCCAGGCCCATCTCCACCGCGAACAAGGCCGGCTGGGCGTAGGAGGTCTGGCGCAGCGTTTCTTCGCTGTCCGGGCTGTCAGCATCGAAAATGATCTCTAGCAACGGCTTTTCGAGAACATCAGCGACTGTGGCCGCGCAGCGGTTCAACGTCTCGGCGAACACCGGCTCGGTGTCGAACAGCTCGCGCGCCATGCCGGGATACTGGCTGCCCTGACCGGTGAACAGCCACGCGGTCTTCGGCGGGGCATCGGAGACTCCGCGCACCAGACCGGGTGCCGGGCGGTCGTCGGCGAGTGCGCCGAGCAACTCACCGGCGGATTCGGTCGAGTTGACCACCAGCGCGGCTCGGTGCTCGAAGTGTGCTCGTCCGACCCCAGCGGTCAAGCACACGTCCGCGAGGGTGGCCTCCGGGTGCGCGTTCATCCAGCCGCGGTATTGGTCGGCGATCTGAACCAGCGCCTCAGGCGTGCGCGCCGATATCGGCAGGATGCTGAACCGCCGGTCGTCCGCCTGGTCGGCCGACTCCGGTGCCGCAGCGAGCTGGGATGCCTGAGCAGGTGCTTCCTCGAGGATGACGTGCGCGTTGGTCCCGGCGAACCCGAACGAGCTGATGCCCGCGATACGCGGCCGACCGTTGCGTTCCCAGGGGGTGGCCTCCTGCACAACCCGCAGCGCCAGCCGGTCCCACGGAATGTGCGGCGACGGGTTGCGGAAGTGTAGGTGCGGCGGCAGTAACTCGTTCTCCAGCGACAGGATGACCTTGATGACGCCCGCGATGCCCGCGGCTGCTTCCAGGTGCCCGATATTCGTCTTTGCCGAGCCGATCAACAGCGGCTCGCCCGTCTCGCGGCCCTCGCCGAGCACCGCGCCGGCGGCCTGAGCCTCGATCGGGTCGCCCAGCGATGTCCCGGTCCCGTGTGCCTCCAGGTAGTCGACATCGGCGGGTACGAGGCCGGCGCGCTTCAGCGCCTCAGCGATAACCCTTTGTTGGGCAACACCATTGGGCACTGTCAAACCACCCGACGCGCCATCCTGGTTGATCGCGCTGCCGCGGATCACGGCCCGAATCCGGTCGCCGTCGCGGATCGCGTCCTCCAGCCGCTTCACCACAATGACGCCACAGCCCTCGCCGCGCACGTAACCGTCTGCGGCCGCGTCGAATGTCTTGCACCGGCCGTCCGGTGCCAGCATGTGCGCATGGGAGAAGGTGATCATGGTCGCCGGGGTAAGCATGACGTTTGCTCCGCCGGCCAAAGCGAGGTCGCACTCCCCCAAGCGCAGCGCTTGGCAGGCCTGATGAATCGCCACCAGCGACGAGCTGCACGCCGTGTCGACGGCGACCGAAGGGCCCTGCAGCCCCAACCGGTAGCTGATCCGGCCCGCCGCTGCGGCATTCGACGTCCCGATTGCCATATAGGCTTCGATTTCGGGAAAACTCAGCTCGCCCGATGCCATTCCCAGGTAGTCGTGGGTGGCCAGACCGACGAACACGCCGGTGTTGGTGTTCGCCAAAGCCGTTGGCGCGGTGCCCGAATGCTCCACCGCCCGCCACGCCGTCTCCAGCAAGAGCCGATGCTGCGGATCCATCAACCTGACTTCGCGCGTCGACATACCGAAGAACGGCGCGTCGAACCCCGTCACGTCATCGACGAAGCCTGCCCGACGGGTCGCAACCTTCCCGGGCGTGTCGGGGTCCGGGTCGAAGAACTCGTCGACGTCCCACCGGTCCTCGGGCACCTCCGATATCGCGTCCCGGCCTTCCCGCAGCACATCCCAGAAGGCGGCCGCATCCGCGGCACCCGGAAAACGCGCCGCATAGCCAACGATCGCAAAACCCATTGCCGGCTGTTGCTGACCTTCGACGGACGCCATGCGGTTCTCCTTCCTGCTTTGGCCGATAAAGTTTCGATCCCCACACGGGCGGCCAGATTGCGCAGCCGAACCGTCTCCCCGACGGCCAGCATTTCAAGTGCAGCCCCGGCACCGGGTGACTGCCGATACCGGGCAACTATAGCCAGTGCGGCTGGCAGCGTCCGCCTTATGCCGGGCCGTCTGCCGAACCTGTGAGCTGCTGCCAGCCTGCGTCCCACGCCAGCGGGTTATCTTGGTGGCGCTGAAAGCGTGACGGACCGGAGCCGTTCACATCGAGGAGGACGAACCTTTGCGCATCGGGAAGATTACAGTCGGCTCACTCAATGAGTGGACGCTGACCCCCGGCACGGTCACCTCGTGGCACCCGACCGCCGCAGCTGCCGAAAAGGTCCGGCAAGCGCCGGTCAGTTCCGTGCCGGTCAGTTACATGCAGGGCCAACATCTTCGTAATTATTGCGAGCGGACAGCCGCGGGCCTGAGCTTTTCCCGGCAAATCATCGGTAGCTGTGATGTGCCCGGCCAGTGTGATATTTCTGCCATGGATCTAGCACTTAACGCATACCTGCGTCGGCATGACACGTTCCGGAGTTGGTTCGAGCACACCGGTGACGGAGAGTTCATACGGCATGCCACCAGCGATCCCGCTGATATTGAATTTGCGCCGATCAATCACGGCCACATGACGGTTGACCAAATACGAGCTCATGTCGTGGCCATACCGAATCCGCTGGAGTGGGGCTGTTTCACCTTCGGGATAATCCAGACCGAGGATTACTTCACGCTCTTTGCCGCCATGGATCATGTCCACGGAGACGCGACGTTGATCGGCACAACGATGCTGGAAGCTAACGGAATGTATTCGGCGTTGAGCGCGGGCGGTGAGGCTCTTAGGCTTCCCGATGCGGGCAGCTTCGACGATTTCTGTTCCCGCGAGCGCGTGTACACGTCAACGTTGACCGTAGATTCGCCTCAAGTACGCGCATGGATTGACTTCGCCGAGAACAACAACGGTGGCTTTCCTGAGTTCCCACTCCCGCTGGGCAACCCGTCGGAGTCGACCAGCAGTTACATGAGCTCCGAAGTGCTGATGGGCCCAGAACAGACGGAGCGATTCGAATCAGCCTGCACCGCGGCCAGCGCACGCTTCGTCGGCGGCTTGTTCGCCTGCCTCGGCCTGGTGGAGCATGAATTCACCGGTGCTCTCACGTACTACGGGCTCACTCCGAGGGATTCCCGCACAGCCGGCGACAATTTCATGACGCAGGGTTGGTTTACCGGCCTGATCCCGATCACCGTCCCAATAGCCGCGACCTCTTTCAGCGATGCCGCATGGGCGGCGCAGTCCTCTTTCGATTCGGCTCTGGACATCGCCAAGGTGCCGTATTACCGGGTGTTGGAATTGGCGCCGTGGTTGAGTTGGCCACAGCCAAACTTCCCGGTATCGAACTTCTTCCATGGCGGCGCCGCTCCGCTCAACGCCATTCTGGCGGCAGCCGACCTAGGCCTCGCGAACAATATCGGCATCTACCCTGACGGCCGGTACTCACATCAACTGACCATCTACATATTCCGGTACGGGGAGGGCACGGTGATGGCGATCATGCATCCCGATAATCCGGTCGCCCAGAAATCAGTTGCTCGCTACATGGCAGCGATGAAGTCCGTGTGTGCGCGGGTCGCCGAGAGCGGACACTGGGGACGCGTCGCATAGCGTGGGGAAACGCGAGGGCAGGGCTTTTCTTAAGCAGCGCAATTTCGGGGCGGTGAGGGCGACATGCAACGGCTAGCCAATTTTGTGGTGCGGTGGCCCTGGGTCGTGATCGGGATTTGGGTCGCGATCGCGGTCGCACTACCGTTGACCTTCCCGTCCCTCAACGAGATGGCCCAGAAGCATCCGCTGGCGATCCTGCCCAGCGATGCGCCGTCGAGCGTCACCGCGCGGAAGATGACCGAGGCGTTTCACGAATCGGGTACTGAAGACCTGCTGTTGGTGGTCCTGACCGACGACAAAGGGCTTGGCAAAGCCGACGAAGCCAGTTATCGCCAGTTGGTCGGCGCGCTGCGCGAGGACACGCGAGACGTCGTGATGTTGCAGGACTTCATCAGCACGCCGCCACTGCGTTCGATCGTGACCAGCAAGGACAACAAAGCTTGGGTGCTACCGGTCGGCGTGGCGGGCGAGTTGGGCACTCCGCGGTCCTACGCCGCCTTCAACCAGATCAGCGACATCGTCAGACATTCCGTAGCCGGAACAACCCTCACGGCAAACGTCACCGGTCCCGCGGCAACCGTCGCCGACCTCACGGTCGCGGGCGATCGGGATCGGCTTCCGATTGAGTTGGCAATCGGCGTGCTGGTGCTCATCGTCCTGCTGGTGGTTTACCGCAGCGTGGTCACCATGGTGCTGCCGTTGATAACCATCGGGTTGTCCCTGGTGATCGCACAGTCGATGGTGGCCGGCTACTCGGATCTGACAGCCACGGGCGTGTCGAACCAGTCCATCGTGTTTCTGAGCGCGATCATGGCCGGCGCCGGAACGGATTATGCGGTCTTTCTGATCAGCCGCTATCACGACTATCTGCGGTTGGGTGAGGATTTCGATCAGGCAGTCAAGCGGGCAATGATCTCGATCGGAAAAGTGATCGCCGCGTCCGCCACCACCGTGGGAATCACTTTTCTCCTCATCAGCTTCGCCCGAATGGGTGTGTTCCAAACGGTCGGAGTCGCGTCGGCGATTGGGGTCGGCGTGGCATTCCTGGCCGGGGTGACGTTGCTGCCGGCGATTCTGGTGCTCGCCGGTCCGCGTGGCTGGGTCAAGCCACGGCGCGAACTGACCTCACGGTTCTGGCGGCGCTCGGGCATACGCATTGTGCGCCGGCCGAGGACCCATCTGGTTGCCAGTTTGCTTGTGTTGGCCATCCTGGCCAGCTGTGCCGGTTTGGTGCGCTACAACTACGACGATCGCAAGGCCCTGCGATCCTCTGCTCCGAGCTCCGTCGGTTATGCCGCGCTGGATCACCATTTCCCGGTAAATCAGTCCATTCCGGAGTACATCCTCATCCAGTCACCGCATGACCTTCGCACGCCGCAGGCCCTCGCCGACTTGGAGCAGATGGCGGACCGAGTGAGTCAATTGCCGAATGTCGCTGCAATCAGCGGCATCACTCGTCCCACCGGAAACGTGCCGGAACAATTCAGAGCCACCTACCAGGCGGGCGCGATCGGCACCTTTCTGGCCGGCGGATCGACGCTGATCAACGACCACACCAATGACCTCAACCAGCTGTCCGCAGGGTCCAGCACGCTAGCCGACAAACTCGACGAGGTGCGCGGCCAAGTCGGCGAACTCGCTGCCAGTGTGCAGGAACTGGAAAACACCTTTAAGTCGACGAAGGACCAATACAGCGGCGACACGTTGGTCCATGAGGTCGACATCGCGGCCCAACTGGTCGACCACGTCAACGCGCTCAGCAACACCATGGGCTGGAACTACAGCGCGGCCAAGAACATGTTCGACTGGATCGGCCCGGTGCTGGCCGCGCTGCGGGGTAACCCGGTCTGCGATCTCGATGAGTCCTGCAGCAACACCCGCGGCGCGTTCGAGCAACTGGTTGGTTCGCGTGATCAAGAAGACCTCGACGCGATCAATGACCTAGCCCACCAACTGCAGGATTACCCGGACAAAAAAGCCCTGAAAGCCACGACGGACCGGATGCGTGCGGGAGTCGAGAAGCTCACCGGCGTGCTGCGTTCCATGGGGATGGACCAGCCCGGCGGCCTGCAGGCGAACCTGGACCAGCTGCAAAGTGGCGCCAACCAGTTCGCCGGTGGGAGCCGGCAAATTGCCGACGCGATAAACGAGCTAGTCGACCAGGTCAAACAGTTGGGCGGTGGGCTCAGTGAGGCGGCGACATTTTTGCTGTCGTTGAAACATGACGCCGCACGACCGGCGATGGCAGGGTTCAACATCCCGTCCCAACTGCTGCATCTACCGGAGTTCCAGGAGGCCGCCAAGGTGTTCGTCTCGGCCGATGGCCACTCGGTGCGGTACCTGGTGCAAACCAAACTCAACCCGTTCAGCACCGAAGCCATGGACCAGGTCAACGCGATCCTTGCGACCGCGCGCGGAGCCCAACCCAATACCGCGTTGGCGGACGCCACGGTATCGATGGCGGGCTACACCGTTGGGCTGAAGGACACCCGCGACTATTACCAGCACGACATCCGGTTCATCATCGCGGTCACCCTCTTCGTCGTGCTGCTGACCTTGATCGTGCTGCTGCGTGCGATTGTCGCGCCGCTGTATCTGGTTGCCTCCGTCGTAGTTTCGTATCTCTCGGCGGTGGGCATCGGCGCGTTGGTATTTCAATTCTTGCTCGGCCAGCAATTACATTGGAGCGTGCCTCCGCTGGCATTCGTGGTGTTGGTCGCGGTGGGAGCCGACTACAACATGCTGCTTGTTTCGCGAATGCGCGACGAGTCTCCGCACAGCATGCGTTACGGCATCATTCGCACCCTGAGTTCGACAGGCGGCGTAATCACCGCGGCAGGTCTGATCTTTGCTGCTTCGATGTGCGGCCTGTTGTTCTCCAGCATCGGCACGGTGGTCCAGGGCGGTTTCGTGATCGGTGTCGGCATTTTGCTGGATACCTTCCTGGTGCGCACTATCACGGTTCCCGCCATCGCGGCGCTGGTTGGGCAGGCAAACTGGTGGCCGGGACGGGTTCGCGCGCGCGGGTGATGTATGTGAGACTACGAAACGAAGCCGAGGGGTCAGGAGTAGGTATGAAGAAACTACTCGCGGGGGTTACGGCGCTGGTAACTGTCAGCGCCACAACATGTTTCGGCGTCGGGACCGCATCGGCCGACGACACGCCCATCGGCGGGCCGCCGACTCCCGGGGCGCCGGGTGATCAGACGGCGTACGCCCTCGGAGGCGCTCACGTACTGGGCATTCCCTATGACGAGTACATCCGTCAGGAGGGTGCCCAATGGTTCCCCGGCCAGAAGCGCGAAATCGTCCGCTACCCGGCAGGCCAGGTTCAGGGGCACGTGGCGGAGCGACTCTTCCCGGGCATCGGCAAAATCGATCAGCTGTTCCCGGGCCTGGGTGTGGACGGCCCCAGCGTCGGCGAGTCGGTCGATGTGGGAGTAGACAACCTCGATGCGGCGATCAAAAACGGTCGCCCCGGTACGGCGATCGGCTTGTCCGAAGGCGGGTTCGTGGTCGATGGCGAGCAGGCTCGGCTGGCGACTGATCCGGCTGCTCCTCCGCCGAACACACTGAACTTCGCCACGTTCGGCGACCCGATTGGGCATCACGCCTTCGGTCAGAGTTTCTTGACCGCCACGTTCCCGGTCGGAAGCGTTGTTCCCGCGCTCGACTACACCATGCCACCGCCGTACGAGAGTCAGTACGACACCGACAGGTTCGTGGCTGCATACGACTCGATCGCGGACTTCCCCGACCGGCCGGACAACATGTTCGCTCTCGCCAATACGCTGATGGGCCTGGCCACGGGTCACACCGCGGTGGCGTTCACGAACGCGAGCATGGTGCCGCCGCAGAACATCAGAACCACGATCAACTCCAGGGGCGCGAAAGACACGACGATCATGGTCCCGCAGAAGCACCTTCCGTTGGTCATGCCGCTGAAATACATCGGGATCCCGGAGGACACCCTGAACAAGCTCGACGCGATCCTGATCCCCCGGGTGAACGCCGGCTATTCGCGGAACGATGACCCGTCAACCGCTCCGGTTCAGGTGGACACGGTGCACGGCTTCGACCCAGCGGAAGTCACGGCGCCGGCCAACCAGGCGACATTCGGCGGCGGCGCTGACCCGTTCTCGCAGATCCTCGCCGGTGCCATGTCCGTGTTGTCGCACGGCGCAGGCGAAACCGGCCCCTGACTCCAATCGACGGAGTCGACCAACTAGTACGGACGTAATGTGACACCTATGCCTCAGTCATCGATTCTCTCCATGCTGCACGGGCGGGCCGCCCTGCGGCCCGATGACGTGGCGTTCACCTTCACCAATTACGAGAACGACTGGGCGGGTGTTCGGGAAAGTCTCACGTGGTCGCAGTTATCCCGCCGAACACTGGATGTGGCGCGCGAACTCCGCCTTCACGGGTCGGTGGGAGACAGGGCCATCATCCTGGCCCCGCAGGGCCTTGATTACATCCTGGCATTCCTGGGATCCATGCAGGCGGGGCTTATCGCGGTTCCGCTGCCGTTGCCGCACCGCGGCTCGAGTTATGAGCGGGTAGGTGCGGTCTTTGCCGATACATCGCCCGCCGTTGTGCTCACGACGTCCGCGGTCGCGGAGGATGTCGGCGATTACATTGACCAATCACGTATGGACACTGCTCCGAAGATCGTCGAGATCGACTTGTTGAATCTGGATGTCGATGGCGGAACAAGCCTTCCGACAGCCGATTTGCCTGGCATCGCGTATTTGCAGTACAGCTCGGGTTCGACCCGACTGCCGACCGGGGTCATGATCTCGCACCGCAACCTCACGGTGAATTTCGAGCAGCTGATGCACAGCTTTTTCGCGGGCTCTAAAGTCCCATCGAATACCACGATTGTGTCGTGGTTGCCCTTCTACCACGACATGGGTCTGGTGCTGGGAGTCTGCGCACCAATCCTGGGCGGCTATCGCGCGGAGTTGGCGAGCCCGATTGCGTTCCTGGAACGGCCGTCGCGATGGATGCGATCTCTGGCCGAGAACCCTCACCCGTTTTCGTCTGCGCCCAACTTCGCCTTTGAGTTGGCCGCCCGCAAGACAACCGATGATGACCTGGCCGGGCTCGACCTCGGTGGGGTGCTTGGCATTATCAGCGGCGCTGAACGCGTCGAGCCGGCCACACTGCAACGCTTCGTGGATCGGTTTGCGCACTTCAATTTTCAGGACCACATGATACGTCCTTCATACGGCTTGGCGGAGGCGACCGTCTTCGTAGCGACCGGCACCTGGAGCGAATCATCGCCGGCGGTTCATTTCGATGTCGGGGAGCTGGGCGCGGGCCGCGTCGAGCGGTGTGCGGCCGGGAGCGGCACGGCGCTGGTCAAATACAAAGTGCCGCAATCACCCACGCTACGGATCGTCGACCCCGACACACACCGCGAGTGCCCGCACGACTCGGTCGGCGAAATCTGGGTGCATGGCGACAATGTCGCCGACGGCTATTGGCACAAACCTCCCGAGGAGCAGCGCTGCTTCGGAGGAACGCTCGTCGATCCTTCGCCAGGCATGCCTGAAGGGCCGTGGCTACAAACCGGCGACCTGGGTTTCGTCTACGAGGGTGAGCTGTTCATCGTCGGCCGCATCAAGGATCTGCTGATCATCCGTGGGAGTAATCACTTTCCCGAGGACATCGAGGCCACGGTCCAAAAGATCACCCGTGGTCGGGTCGCGGCGATATCGGTCCCGGTCAACAGCACAGAACAGCTGGTCACCATCATCGAGCTCAAGAAGCGAAGTGACCCCAGCGAGGACGCGAAGCGCTGGCTCAGTGACGTCAAAAGCGATGTCACATCCGCGATTTCGAATGCGCACGGCTTGAATATCGGGGACCTCGTGCTGGTCGAAGCCGGGTCCATCCCCACGACGACGAGCGGCAAGATCCGCCGCGCGGCGTGTGTCGAGCAGTACCGCGAGGACCAATTCACCCGCCTGGACGCCTAAGGCGGCCGCTTCCGCCGCGTACGAGTTCGCTTTGAAGAGTCCAATCTGACCGGCAAAGGAGCCGCCCGATGAGCGCAGACCGTCCGTTTCGTGTAATCCAGTGGACTACCGGCAACATCGGGCGACGATCGTTGCACGCCATCATCGGCAGACCGGACATGGAACTGGTCGGCGTCTACGCCCACGGCCAGGACAAAGTCGGCGTGGACGCCGCCGACCTCTCCGGCTGGCCCGACCCGACGGGGGTCAAGGCCACCAACGACATCGACGCGCTGCTGGCACTGCGACCGGACGCGTGCTGCTATAACCCGTTGTGGCCCAACATCGATGAGTTGGTTCGGCTGCTCGAGTCGGGCGTCAACGTGTGCTCCAGCGCGGCGTGGATCACCGGCGGCAAGCAGACCCCGCAGGACCGACAACGGATCCTCGACGCCTGCGAGCGCGGCGGATCGACCATCTTCGGCAGCGGCGCACACCCCGGGATGACGAACCTGATCGGCATGGCGCTGAGCGGGTCCTGCGAACGCGTCGACGAGATCCGCATCACCGAATCGGTGGACTGCTCGACCTACGAGTCCGCGGAGACGCAGACCGCGATGGGTTTCTCGCAGGACCCCGATACGCCGGGGCTGGCCGAGAATGTGCGACGCGAAAGCGAAGTCTTCGCCGAGTCGGCGGCGATGATGGCCGACGCGATCGGCGCCACGCTGGACAAGATCACGTTCGACGTCACCTTCACCGCGGCCACCGCCGACTCCGACCTCGGCTTCATGAAGATCCCGGCCGGAACCGTGGGAAGTGTGTACGGCTATCACCGCGGCTGGGTGGGCGAGCGCAACGTGGTCAGCGTCGGGTTCAACTGGATCATGGGCAGTCATGTGGTGCCGCCGAAGCCGCTCGAGCATGGCCACGTCATTCAAGTGTTCGGCCTGCCCAATATGCGCACGGTGGTTCATTGCCTGCCACCGAAGGACTGGACGGAGCCGGGATTCATGGGGCTGGGCATGGTTTACACCGCGATGCCGGTCACCAACGCGGTGCCGGCGGTCGTCGCGGCCCGGCCCGGGATCGTCACGCTGGCCGACCTGCCACCGATCACCGGCCGCGCGGCGGCGCACCACTGAAGGCTTAGACACAGAAGGGGACCTAGCGGAACGCGGACGTGCCCTACCGGCTAGCATAGTTAGCCGAGCGAAGGTTCTGCGGGAAGCGGTGGTGCCGACGGACCTTGGCTCATTCGGCAGAGCCAGGACGCCGACGGCGGCGGACGGAATGGATCTGCCGGCTTGATCTGTTCGCGGAGAAGACTACGGACGGGCTGGCGGGAGGAGACCGAGTGCGCGCGATTTCGATTGGCGGTTTGCTCAAACGCTGGTGGATACCGTTGCTTCTAGTGGTCGTCCTGTCGGTTTCCGCACTTGTCGTGACGCGGCTGCACAAGGTGTTCGGCTCCCAGGACCTCAACGCGAACGCGGGGGCCGGGATCAAGATCGTTCAGTTCAACCCAAAGGTCGTCAAGTATGAGGTCGATGGGCCGCCCGGCAGCGTAGCGAATCTCAACTACTGGGACGCCGACGCCAACACGCACCAAGTCAATGGCGCACCGCTGCCATGGTCGTACACCATCTCGACCACACTGCCCGCGGTCAGCGCCAACATCATGGCCCAAACCGACGCCGGCCACATCAGCTGCCGCATCACTGTCGACGGCGTTCTCCGCGAGCATCAGAGCGCCGACGGCGTCAACGCGCAAACCTACTGCCTGGTGAAGTCGGCATGACCGAACCTGACACCGCGACAACCGAGCGCACCGAATCCGGGCACCGACACCGACCATTCATCCCGCACTTCATCCGCATCTTCGCGATTCCCATCATCTTGGGCTGGGTCGTCCTGACCGTCGTGGTCAACGTCGCAGTCCCGACCCTGGAAATCGTCGGCGAAAACCATTCGGCGCCGATGGCGCCCTTAGACGCACCGTCGATGAAGGCGATGATGCGGATGGGGCACAACTTCAAGGAATTCAATTCCAATAGCACCGTGATGGTCGTGGTGGAAAGCCAACAGCCGCTGGGCGCGGCCGCGCACCACTACTACGACGACATCGTCCGCAAGCTGCGGCAGGACGCTGAGCACGTCCAGCACATCCAGGACTTCTGGGGAGACCGGTTCACGGCGGCGGGCGCGCAGAGCGCCGACGCCAAGGGCGCCTACGTCCAGGTCAATATCGCCGGGAACCAGGGCACCACGCAGGCGAACGAATCCGTCGAAGCCGTCCGCAAGGTTGTCGACAACGAACCCGCGCCGCCCGGGGTCAAGGCCTATGTCACCGGCCCGGCGGCGCTGTCCGACGACATGCACGTCATCGGCAACGACAGCCTGGCCAAAATCACGCTGTTCACCTTGGCCGCGATCGCGATCATGTTGCTGCTGGTCTACCGCTCGATCGTTACCACGTTGATCCAGCTGTTCATGACGTTCGTCGCGCTGGCCTGTGCACGCGGAATCGTCGCCGTGCTGGGCTACAACAACGCGTTCGGGCTCACCACGTTTGCCGCGAACATCCTGACCATGCTGGCAATCGCCGCCGGGACCGACTACGGGATCTTCCTCATCGGCCGGTATCAGGAAGCATGTGCGGCCGGAGAAGACCGAGAGACGGCCTATTACACGACATTCAAAGGAGTCGCGCCCGTTGTGCTGGGTTCGGGCCTGACGATCGCGGGCGCTACATACTGCCTGAGCTTCGCGCGGCTGCCCTGGTTCAACACCATGGGCCCGCCGGTGGCCATCGGCATGATCGTCGTCGTGTTGGCCGGCTTGACACTGGGCCCCGCGGTCGTTTTCCTTGGCAGCCGTTTTGGCCTCTTCGAGAAAAAGAAGCAGTCCCGCGGACGGCTGTGGCGGCGCGTCGGCACCGCGGTCGTGCGTTGGCCCGCACCGATTTTCGCGGTGAGCGGAGCCGTCGTCCTGGTCGGCATGGTCGCGTTGCCCGGGTTCAAGCCGAGTTACAACGACCGCCACTACCTGCCCGAATCAGCACCGTCCAATCTCGGGTACGCCGCGGCCGACCGGCACTTCTCCGAAGCCCGGATGAATCCGGACTTGCTGATGATCGAGGCCGACCACGACATGCGCAATCCGGCCGACATGCTGGTCTTGGACAAGGTCGCCAAGAACGAGATCCGCACCGTCGGGATCGCGATGATCCAGGACATCACCAGACCCCTGGGGATTCCGATTCAGCACAGCTCCATCCCCTTTCAGAACAGCATCCAAAGCCAGACAACCATAGGGAACATGGCCTTCCTGAAAGACAGAATGAACGACATTCTGAAGATGGCCGACGAGTTGGGGATCACGATAAGTTACTTGGAGCGGACGTATAAGATCACGACACAGCTGGCCGACACGACTGATGACACGGCCCGCCTCACCAGAGAAATGGTGGATGTCACCGACCAATTACGGGACCACATAGCGGATTTCGACGACTTCTACCGCCCGATCCGCAGTTACTTCTACTGGGATAAACACTGCTACGACATTCCCGTCTGCTACTCCTTCCGGTCGTTGTTCGACTCACTGGACGGGATCGATCAACTCGACGAAAAGCTGCACGGCTTGTCAAAAGACATCGGGACTACGGACACGCTCACGCACGAACTGGCCGCGATCTTGCCGCCGCAGATCGAAGCCCTCAAGACCACTCGCGCGATAACGCTGACCTTGCACAGCACCTTTGACGCGATGATCAATCAAATCGAGGCGATGAGCAACACGTCGATCGTCATGGGCCAAAGCTTCGACGCCTCGCAGAACGACGACTTCTTCTACCTGCCGCCCGAGGCATTCACTAACCCGGAGTTCATTCGCGGCGTGAAGATGTTCTTCTCCCCCGACGGAAAGTCGGTGCGATTCTTCATCACTCACCAGGGTGACCCGATGACGCCCGAGGGAATCGCCCGGGTGTCCGCGGAGCGAACCGCCGCCCAGGAGGGGCTCAAGCAGTCCTCGCTGTCCGACGCCAAGGTGTATCTCGGCGGAACCGCAGCGACTTTCCGCGACATGGCCGACGGCGCGAAGTACGACCTGATGATCGCGGTGGTTTCGGCGTTGACGCTGATCTTCATGATCATGCTGCTGCTCACCCGCAGCGTGGTCGCAGCACTGGTGATCGTCGGCACCGCGAGCAGCTCGATCGCCGCGTCCGTCGGACTGTCGGTGCTGATCTGGCAGGACCTGTTCGGTATCCACATCCACTGGATCGTCGCGGCGCTGTCGGTGATCATCCTGTTGGCCGTCGGCTCCGACTACAACCTGCTGTTGGTCTCGAGGTTCAAAGAAGAAATTCATGCCGGACTCAAGACCGGATACATCCGATCGATGGCCGGCACCGGCGCGGTGGTGACATCGGCGGGCCTGGTGTTCGCCTTCACCATGGCGGCGATGCTGGGCAGCGACCTGACAGTGCTGGGCCAATTCGGCTCGACGGTCTGCATCGGCCTGCTGCTGGACACCCTGGTGGTGCGCACGCTGTTCATGCCCTCGCTCGCCACCATGCTGGGCCGCTGGTTCTGGTGGCCCCTAGTTGTCCATCCCCGCGGCGACAACGCCAAACCGAAGCCACCGCCGGCACCTGTTGAGGAAGAGGACAACACCGCCCCGCTGGCGGTGCGGGCGCATTAAATTAGTCGCTTCTTGCGCTTACTGACGGGGAGAAAAGGTTTTCCCGACAGCTCGAAGATCGCTCATCGGAATCGATCTCCAGGATGGCCCGCGCTTTTTCGTCATCGGGTTCGGGTAGCCGCGGCTTTCCCTCGTCGGATTTGAGATCGCGGCTTTCAGCGATCTGCCGGCCTATGTAGTCGGCGACTGCGGTCGGGGTGGGGTGGTCAAATATCAGGGTGGGTGACAAGGTCAGCCCCGTGGCGGTCTTAAAGTGGTTGCGCAGCTCGACACCAGTCAGCGAGTCAAACCCCAGCTCTTGGAACGTGGTGTCAGGGTCGATTTCCTCAGGGGCGGGGCGGCCCAACACCGCCGCCGCATGCAAACACACCATCTCTACCAGCAGGCTATGTTGATCGCCGGGGGCCAGTGCGTGTAGACGTTGAGCCAGTGCCGACCTCGATTGGCTGGCATCAACGATGTTGTCTATCAAGCGCCGCCGTGGGCGGCGCGCCAGGCCACTAAACAACACCGGCAACTCGCCACTGCGGGCCCGGGTGTCCAGTACGGCGCGGTCCAGGCGGGCCGCGACGACGACGGGGTGATCCACCGCGAGCGCGGCGTCGAACAACTCCAGCGCCTGCCCAGGGTTCATCGCCGCCAGCCCGTCACGGTTGAGCCGGGCCAGATCGCGGCCGCTCAAATGAGCGGTCATGGCGCTGGAACGCTCCCACAATCCCCAGGCCAGCGACACCCCCGGCAACCCCGCGGCCTGCCGATGTGCGGCCAATCCGTCCAAAAACGCGTTGGCCGCAGCGTAATTGCCTTGCCCCGCCGCACCCACCGTGCCGGCGATCGACGAACACAGCACAAACATCGACAGCCCCAGATCACGGGTCAACTCGTGCAGGTTCCACGCTGCGTCTACCTTGGCCCGCAACACCGTATCCACCCGATCCGGGGTCAACGAGGTAATCACCGCATCATCGATCACTCCGGCGGCATGAATCACCCCGCGCAGCGGCGGGCACCGCCGATCCAGCTGGCCCAACAAGTCCGCCACCGCGCGTCGATCCGCGACATCGCAGGCCAGCACCTGTACCTGGGCGCCGGCCCGCGCCAAATCGAGGGTCAGCTCAGCGGTCGACTCGGCGCGACCCCCCTGCCGGCTGGCCAACACGACATGACGCACCCCGTATGCGTTAACCATATGGCGGGCCAGCTCACCACCAGCCATCCCGGTGCCGCCGGTGATCAATATCGTGCCTTCGGCAAGCTCATCAGCGAGCGCCGAGGGCATAGTCAAGACCATTTTGCCGATGTGGCGGGCCTGGCTGATGAACCGGTAAGCGTGCACGGCGCAGCGCACATCCCGGGTGGTCATCGGCAGCGGCTGCAGCACCCGGGTGTCGAACAGCTCCGTCAACTCGTTCAGCATCGCCTCGATGCGCTGCGGGCCAGCCTCGGCCAAGTCAAACGCCCGATAGCTGACAGCGGGATACTGGGTGGCGATCACCTGCGCGTCGCGGATATCGGTCTTGCCCATCTCGATAAAACGCCCGCCGCGAACCAGTAACCGCAGCGAGGCATCCACGAACTCACCGGCCAGCGAGTTAAGCACCACATCAACCCCGCGGCGCTCGGTGACCGATAGGAACTTCTCCTCGAACGTCAGCGTGCGGGAATCACCGATGTGGGCCTCATCAAAACCCATGGCGCGCAGCGTGTCCCACTTACCACGGCTGGCGGTGACGAAGACTTCCGCCCCCCGCTGCCGAGCCAGCTGCACCGCAGCCATACCCACCCCACCGGTCGCGGCATGTATCAGCACCGATTCCCCCGCACGGATCGCGGCCAAATCCGCCAGCCCGTACAAAGCCGTCAGAAACGCCACCGGCACACCTGCTGCCTGGGCAAACGACCATCCCTGCGGCATCTTGACCAGCATTTGCCGGTCCACCACCGCCAACGGACCCGTCCCATCGATCAACCCCATGACCGCGTCACCAACGGCCACACCAGCCACCTCGGGACCGATCTCGGCCACCACTCCGGCGCCTTCTGCACCCAACACCGGGGCCTGGCCGGGATACATACCCAGCGCCGCCATCACATCCCGGAAATTGACCCCGGCTGCTGCCACCGCCACCCGCACCTGCCCTGTCTGCAGAGGTGCTAGTGCCTCCGGGCAGGACCGAATCACCAGACCCTCCAATGTCTCGCCACCACCGGCCGACAATCGCCACGCCGGCTGGTCTGCCGGTACCGCCAGCAGTGGCGGGACCGTAGCCAGCCGGGCGGCGTGCACAGCACCGGCGCGCACCAGCAGTTGCGGTTCCCCGGCAGCGGCGAGCACCGTCGCATCGACGGCCGTGTCAGCGTCGATCAGTGCGATACGGCCCGGGTGTTCGGCCTGCGCTGAACGCACCAGACCCCACACCGCTGCGGCGGCCAGATCGTGGACATCCTCCCCAGGCAACCCCACCGCACCACGGGTCAACACCACCAATGTGCCCGTTTGACTGCCGGCCAGCCAGCGCTGCAGCACTTCCAGAGCGGCGTGGGTGGCGGTGTGTGCCGAGCCCACCACATCGTCATCGGCAGAGTCGCACTGCCACACCACGACGCGTTCGGCGCCGGCCGTCGCATCACCACCGTCGGCGCAGAAGTCCTCCCAGGACACCACCGGCAGCTGCCCCGTTACGTCAATTCCATTGGGCTTCAGCGGTATTGGGGACCACACCACTTCCAGCGGTTCGCGATCGGGGCGGGCGGCAGCCGTGGCCACCGCGGCGTGTAGCTGCTCGCCGGTCATCGGGCGGGTCACCAGCGAGCGCACCGTCAACACCGGCAACCCCGCAGCATCGGCCACCTCCACCGACATCGCACCCTCACCCAGCGCGGTGAAGCGGGCCCGCACCCGACCCGCTCCGCCCGCATGTAGCGACACTCCCCGCCAGCAAAACGGCAACATCGTTTGAGTGGTGTCGGCGGCAAGCCCGGAGGCATGCAAGACCGCATCCAACAGGGCTGGATGAATGCCCATCCCGTCGGCCTGAACACCGGCCTCGGCGGAGGTGGCGGCCTCTGCGAAAAGCTCCGAGCCGCGCCGCCATATCGCTACCAAGCCCTGAAAAGCCGGGCCGTACTCGTAGCCCCGCGCCGCGAGCCGCGCATAGCCGTCGGAAATGTCCACGCTTTCCGCATCGACCGGCGGCCACACCGACAAATCCACTGTTGCCTCTGCGGCGGCTACCCCGAGCATGCCCTCGGCGTGTAGCAACCACTCCGCGTCGGGTTGATCGCGCCGGGAATACACCGACACCGCCCGGCCGCCGGACTCTCCAGCGGCCCCGACCACCACCTGCACGTGCAACCCGGCGCCCGGTTGCACCACCAGCGGCGTCCCCAACACCAGCTCGTCGATGACCGCGCACCCGACCTCATCAGCGGCGCGGGTAGCCAACTCCACAAAACCGGCCCCGGGAAACAGCACCACTCCGCCGACCTGGTGATCGGCCAACCACGGCTGAGCCGCCAGCGACAGCCGGCCGGTCAACACCAGTCCGCCGGAATCGGGTCGCTCCACCACCGCACCGAGCAGCGGGTGCCCGGTTCCCGCTACGCCCAAGCCGGTCGCATCAGCGGTCCCCGTCGACCCTTGCGCCCAAAAACGCCGCCCCTGGAACGCATAGGTGGGCAACTCCACCCGCCGTCCGCCCGAGCCGGCAAAGACCGCCGGCCAATCCACCCGCACCCCTGTGGTGAATACGTGACCGACCGCGCCCATCGTTGAGGCAAGTTCCGGGCGGTCTTTTGCCAACACCGAGACCACCACCGCCTCAGTGGGCGACAGCGACTGCTCGATGAAGGCCGCCAAACCACCACTGGGACCGGCCTCAATAAAGTGAGTCGCACCGCGGGTTTGCAGATGGCGCGCACTGTCGGCGAACCGCACAGGCCGGCGGACATGTTCCACCCAATATTTGGCCGACCCAAAACCAGAGGCAGACTTGGCCAGCTCGGCGGTCACGTTCGACACGATCCCAATCTGCGGCTGCCGCACCTTAACCCGGGCGGCGACCCGCCCGAACTCCTCGAGCATCGGCTCCATCAACGGCGAATGAAAGGCATGGGAGACGGCCAACGGGCGGACCCGCCGGCCCTGCCGAGCAAATCCCTGCGCAATCGCACTCACCGGGGAGTGTGCGCCGGAAATCACCACCGATTCGGGGCCGTTGATCGCCGCGATCGCCACTCCCTCACGCAGCAAAGGCGCCACATCGCGTTCGCTGGCAGCCACCGCGACCATGGCGCCACCCGCCAGCAGGCCCTGCATCAACCGGCCCCGCGCAGCGACCAACATCGCCGCGTCCGCCAGCGTCAACACCCCCGCCACATACGCCGCCGACAACTCCCCCACCGAATGACCCATCACAAAATCCGGTCCCAGACCCCAGGACCGCAACAACGTGAACAGCGCCGTCTCCACCGCGAACAACGCCGGCTGGGCGAACTCGGTGCTGTCGAGTAGACCCTGATCATCGCCCCAGACAACTCGGCGCAGCGGCAGTCGCAGATGCCGATCCAACTCATCGGCCACCGCGTCAAAAGCCTGGGCGAACAACGGCAACTGGCCATACAACTCGCGGCCCATCCCGATCCACTGCGAGCCCTGCCCGGGGAACACGATCACCGTTTTGCCTACGTGCCCCGCCCGGCCCATCACCACGCCCGCACCCGGCTCACCGCCGGCGACCCCGGCCAACCCCGCCATCAACTGCTGGCGATCAGCGCCCACCACCATCGCTCGATGCTCGAACACCGACCGCCGCGCCAACGACCACCCCACATCGACCGGGTTCAGCTGTTCGTCGGCCTGCACGTGGGCCAGCAAGCGGTCCGCCTGCGCGGTCAATGCCTCAGCCGATCGAGCCGAGATCACCCACGGCAGCGCCGACAACCCCGTCCGGTCGAGTCCGCCTGGATTCGTTGCGCCGCCAGCGCTTTCGGTTACCTCGGCCGGGCCTTCCTCCAAGATCACGTGAGCGTTGGTGCCGCTGATCCCAAACGAGGACACGCCTGCCCGGCGCGGACCTCCGTCGGCCGGCCAGCCCTGAGCCTCGGTCAGCACCGACACCGACCCGCTCGACCAATCCACATACGGGGAAGGAACATCGACGTGCAGGGTCGCCGGCATCACCCCGTGGCGCATCGCCTGCACCATCTTGATCACCCCGGCCACCCCGGCCGCGGCCTGAGTGTGCGCCATATTCGATTTGATCGAGCCCAACCAGAGCGGCCGCCCGGGCGGGCGATCTTGCCCATAGGTGGCTAAAAGCGCCTGCGCCTCAATGGGATCGCCCAATGTGGTGCCCGTGCCGTGGGCCTCCACCACGTCCACATCGGCGGCGGTCAACCCCGCACTGGCCAGCGCCGCCCGAATCACCCGCTGCTGGGAAGGCCCATTAGGCGCGGTCAAGCCGTTAGAGGCGCCATCCTGATTGATCGCGCTACCGCGCACGACCGCCAACACCGAATGCCCCAGTCGTCGCGCATCCGACAACCGTTCGAGCACCACGACCCCGGCGCCCTCACCCCACGCTGTCCCATCGGCCGCGCCGGCGAACGACTTACAACGCCCGTCAGCGGCCAGTCCCCGCTGCCGACTAAAGCCCACGAAAACAGCCGGAGATGAGATCACCGTCGCCCCACCGGCCAACGCCAAATCACATTCCCCCGACCGCAATGACTGCACCGCCCAGTGCAGGGCCACCAACGACGACGAACACGCGGTATCCACCGACACCGCCGGACCCTCCAAACCCAAGAAATACGACACCCGCCCCGAGGCCACGCTCGACGCCGTGCCGGTTAGCCGATACCCCTCTAAGTCGGTCGCCTCGCTCGCATAGCTTTGCCCGAAAATCCCGGTGAACACTCCGGTCGCCGAGCCCCGCAACGATGTCGGTTCAATCCCGGCGTGCTCCAGTGCCTCCCAGGAGCACTCCATCAACAATCGCTGCTCCGGATCCATCGCCGATGCCTCGCCCGAGGCGATCCCGAAGAACCCGGCATCAAAACCGGCAACGTCCGCGACAAACCCGCCCCGCCGCGTGTAGGTCTTGCCCATCGTGTCTGGATCAGGGTCAAACAACCCCTCCACATCCCAACCCCGATCGGTGGGAAACTCCGACACCACATCCCGACCCCCCGCCACGACCTCCCAAAGCCCACGCGGGGAATCCACTCCACCCGGGAACCGGCAGCCCATCCCCACCACGACCACCGGCTCATCGGCCTTCGCTGGGGAAGGCAGAGGCACCGGCCCGGCCGATCCAGAGAGTTCAGCCTCCAAATGCTGAGCCAGCCCGCTAACCGAGCCGTAGTCCCATCCGACCGTGTCGCGCAACGGCAGACCCGTCACTGCCGCCAATCGATTGCGGAGTTCCACTGTCATTTGCGAGTCAAAACCCAGCTCCGCGAACGTGAGATCCGGATTTACCGACTGAGGACCGTTCTCGCCCAATATTTTCGCGGCCTCTTCACTAACTGCCTCCACGACCAGCCGGTGACGTTCTTCCTGCAAATCGGCCAACCGCTCGCTAAGCGTTATGCCACCCAGGTTTTCACCAATCTGCATGTTCGATGCCGGTGCCTCATCCGACGGTGCTTCCGTGTCTGAACGAGGTGCCATGGACGGGAGGTCCCAAATCGGTTTTGCCGGGCTCTCCGCGCGAAGCGCACCTCGCATCAATTTTCCGGTCGAGGTTCGCGGAAGTCGTTCAACGACGGCAAATCTGTGCGGCACCTTGAATGCAGACAGCTGGGTAAGCAATCGGCGGTGGATCTCTCGGATAACTGATTGCTCGTCGAATTGGCCGCTCGTGGGGACTAGAAACGCCTGCAACGCCCAGGCTCCGGTGGACTCCCTTACTGAGACAATCGCGGCTTCGGCCACACTGTCGTCCTCAACGATGAGGCGCTCAACCTCGGCTGGATTAACGTTCAGGCCACCGACAATCTCGATATCGTCCGCGCGGCAACCGTACTTAACCCATCCGTCGCCATCGATGCAAACCCGATCCCCAGTATTGAGCCAATCCCCATTTGTCAGAAGATTTGTCGGGCGGTTCCAGTAGCCTGCCGCGATCGACGGACCTCGGACCCACAGGTCGCCCTCAACCCCCGGTTCGGCGGTCGCGCCATCCGGCGCCACCACGCGAATCTCATACGGTTGGAGAACTTTTCCGATGGTCCCTGGACGCCATTCATCGATGCTGTTCGACACGAATGTCTGCCCAACCTCGGTAGATCCAATTCCATCAAGAATGGGAATACCGCCGAAAAACTCTTTGAGCCGCTCGGCGAGCCCGACTCCCAGAGCCTCTCCCGCCGACACCACACATCGGAGCGAACGAAACGAATCGGGAGAGCATGACTCGGCAACTCGGGCAAAGAAAGTCGGTACACCGTATAGCACAGACGGCGCGAATCTCGCACTCAACTCGGCAGCCAGATCCGCGCTGACGGGCGTTGGATTGATTACCGACGAACCACCCGTCGCCAGCGGAAACCAGACCGAATTACCCAGACCATACGCGAAATACATCCGGGCGATACTCAGCCCGGTGTCTTGTGGCGTGAGCTGCAACGCTTTGCGACACATAGCGTCAACAAATGTCGACACATCGCTGTGCCGATGGATCGCAGCTTTCGGTGGACCCGTCGTACCAGATGTGTAGGTCGCGTACGCCAGAGCGTCGCTACTCACCGGCTGGTAGTCGCCCGGTTCGACTCGGCTCGCATCCGACAAGAGCTCTTCGGCTTCCACGACGTACGACCCCTGAAACCGGGCGCGGAGCGACCCAGACGTGACGACGAGCGCCGGGTCCGTGTCGCGTTCTTGAAACGCATGCTCTTCGGGATGGGACTCCGGATTCGCCAGGAACGCCAGAATCCCGCGAGCCAGGCAGGCTAGCAAGAGCTCCACTAGTTCCGGTGAATCCGGAAGGCACAGCAGGACGCGGTCTCCTCGGGAAATACCGCGGTTTCTCAGCGCTTCCCCAAGACGTGCGCCGCTGTTATGGATTTGGCCATGTGTCACGACATGCGGCGCATAGTAGGCGGGCTTGTCATACCATCCTGCTTCCGATGCCCGCTCAGCCAGTAGCCTTGCCAGGTTCTCATTCCGCATTAGTGGATCGCCTCCCTAGCTCGCCGCCGTGACCGCGCTCCGTCGATCCCACACATAACAAACGCTCATCTGGCGGCAAAGCTATGCGCAAGGCGATTTCAATCCGTGGGTGTAAGGGCTGTGACCTGACGTTGTCAGCGCTAGGGACTTCTCGGGATCCGCTGAGTAAACACAAATCGATCTCCAACTCCTCGTAATCGACGTCGTTCGAAATGTTGGCAACGATCGGTTCATCTTACGGAGGATCTTGGAATACATTTCGAAGAAAATACTCGGTGATGATGATCACTGGTTGTCGTCCGGCAATGACGCGATACCGGCGGGCGACAATTCTCGGTTCCGAATTCTGGTATCCCGCAAGTGCGAGCCAACCAGGCGGCTGTCCTATCCAGACTTTAGCCGACTCTTTAAACGTTTCGAGGCAACTAGCTGCCATGACCTCACCAATAGGGTGCTCCGTCTTTGTCAAGCTCGTCGTAATCGCGGGAGGTAACAAGTCAATAGCAATCAACGACTCCGCAGCTACAAATGGCTGCCCTGAGCTCCGGCCCTTGAGTAAGATCCGACGCTGAAGAAGCCGGCCGCTCGGTAATTGCTCCAAACCGGGTATTCTGGGCGTCATGCCGTGAACCTGCTGCTCGACAATCTGCACGACGATCTCATCATTAGCGACAATGCCGAGAATCCGAGTGAGGGTACCGTTGCTTGCTATTAGTATCCGAAGGTCACGATTGAGCTTTCGAATTTCGTCATCAGGTAGAAAGCACTCGATCGCATCTCGACCAGCCCAGCGTCCGAGTCCGGCTTCCTGTTGAATGGCCGTCATCACGCCGGAACATGCAAGTATCGCTCGACGCACGCTGAACGTCGGACCTTACCGGTGATGGTAATTGGCGTCGAACTCTGCGCCACCGGAACGAGATCCGCAACGCGCAGACCTCCCTGTGTTGGTTGTATCGCCACTGAACCGCCTCCCTCTTGCCCCTCTTGCCCCTCTTGCAAGTTTCGGTACACTCACCCTACAGAGGTGGCGCAGAATCAGCGCGCCATAGAGCTGGACCTTGACTGGGAAACAGCGCGGATCAGCGTCACGCTCGGGCCAGCGGGTTCACGTAGCCGGCTACTCGGCTACCTCGACGCACACCGCGAGCGCCCCGGCGCCGACGTGCAACGCGAGCACCGGGCCCAGATCGGTGACTACCGTGGGCCGGCCGTTTGGCAACCGCTCGGCCAATGCGTCGACCAGCTCGGCCGCGCCGTCGGGGTTGGCGACATGATGCACCGCGATCTGCGCTGGACGCTCCCCGACGACTTCGCACACCCGATCGATCATCGTCGCGACCGCTTTGCTGGCGGTGCGTACCCGTTGCGCCAGAACAAGTTTGCCGTCGTCGATGCGCAGCAGTGGCTTGAGCGACAGCTTGGTGCCCAGCCAGGCGCCGGCACCGCCGATGCGCCCGCTTCGGCGCAGGTTGTCCAGCTGGTGTACGACGATGAACCCGTAATTGCGGCTCACGGCACCAGCCGCAGATGCCGCAACCGCGTCCAGGTCGGCCTCGCCGGCGGCCGCCCGGGCAGCGGCCAGCGCGACGAAACCGGTATTCATCGCGGCCGACTTCGAGTCGATCACCCGAACGGCTGGACCAAGTTCGGCCGCAACGGTTTCCGCGGCGCCGACGGTTCCCGACAGCGCCGCCGAAAGGTGCACCGCCACGACTCCGTCGCCGCCGCTGTCGGCCAGCGCCTGCCGGTATACCTCGCCCAGTTCCGCTGGCGTGGCTGCGGCGGTGGTGGCTCGCCCGTAGTCGTGGATGTCGTCGGGAACATCGTCGACGCCATCGCGCAGGTCGTGCTCGTCGAGCAGGATGTGCAGCGGCACCTGCCGGATTCCCCACTGTCGGCGAAGATCCTCGGGAAGGCGCGCTGATGAGTCAGTGACTACCATGACAGGCATAGGAATCAGCCGCGCGACGTCTCGGTATCGACGCCGGCTTCGGTCAGCGCCTTGAGCATCAATTCCGCGACCGCCTGATGGGCTTCGAAGTTCCAGTGGATGCCGTCGGGGTTGCCGCGCCCACTCATAACATGCTCGGCGACAGCGGATTTCAGATCAACCAGCGGGATATCATGCTGCTGAGCCCATTGGGTGATTGCCCCGACCGTGCCGGCTCGGCCGTGATGGGCCTTACCGTAAGTCTCGGCGATGTGCACCGACGGTAGCGAGGCCACAATCGGGATGCCGGGTCGATTGAAATCGATTGCGCCGCGGGTCTGTTCGAGGTATTCGGCGGACAGGTGTGGCGGTAGTGCGGCTCTGGCTACCGGAGACAGCCGCGGCTGCACCCAACCGTAGCCGTCGCGGACCCACCGCCGCAGCCACGGCGGTCGCACGTAGCGGATGAGTTCACGCAACGCCGTCGGCAACGGAGACGGCAGCGAATCCATTCCGCCCGTCGCGAAGATCACCGCCCCGGCGCGGGGCAGAGCCGCCCAGGCCCGCGGATCCTGGGTAGCAGCCCACCACACATCCCGACACGTCCAGCCGATGCGGCCGATCAGCTCCAGCTCCCAACCTAGCTGCGAGGCAACAATATTCGGCCAGATTCGTGGATCGTCAGCGGGCAGTCCACCGGTCGGTCCGTAGTAGGCCAGTGAATCGGCGAAGACCAGCAGCGCCGGACGCGACCGTTGCTCAGAGGACATCGCCGGCGACCTGTGCCGAAGCGTTCCACACGTCCAGGCGCCATCGAATGTCATCGACGTGCTCGGCACCGGTCCGCGCATCGGTTGAGTGCCCGGTCAGCTGCGTCCAGCTGGCATTGCCCATGCCGCCCATCGCGGGCCAGTTGGCAACCGGCAGCCGCAGCAGCGCCGCGGTCAGCGCCGCGATCAGCCCGCCGTGGGCGACCAGCACCACCGGCCGCGCCGGTTCCTCGTCGGCACCCCATTCGGGCTCACCGGCGACCAGCTCGGCGATCAACGGCAGGCTGCGCTCAGCGACGTCGACCCTGCTCTCGCCGCCGTGCGGTGCCCAGGTGGCGTCCTCCCGCCAGGCCAGCCGGGCGCCCGGTGCTTTCGTGTCGATCTCGGCGTGCGTCATGCCCTGCCAGTCGCCGAGGTGTGTCTCGCGCAACCGCTGGTCGACCTGCACGCGTAGGCCCGCACGCTCCCCCAGCGCGACCGCGGTGTCGTAAGCGCGTCGCAGGTCCGACGACACGATGAGCAGCGGCTGGCGTTTGGCCAGCGCCTCGGCTGCGGCGACCGCCTGGACCCGGCCCAGATCAGTCAGCTCGGTGTCCAGCTGGCCCTGCATTCGGCTGTCCAGATTGAAGTCGGTCTGCCCGTGCCGCAGCATCACCAGGCGGCGCGTCGTCATGACCGGCTCGCAGAGTCCGCCGATAAGTCCACCGCCACCACCGGGCAGTCACCCCAGAGCCGGTCCAGCGCATAGAAATTGCGTTCGTCTTGGTGCTGGATATGCACGACGATGTCGACGTAATCCAGCAATGTCCAGCGGCCTTCGCGGGTACCCTCGCGGCGCGCGGGCTTGTAGCCGGCCCGGCGCATCTTCTCCTCGACCTCGTCGACGATCGCGTTGACCTGCCGATCGTTGGACGCCGAGGCGATGACGAAACAGTCGGTGATCACCAGCTGACCGGAAACGTCGATCACGACGACATCGTCGGCAAGTTTCGACGCCGCCGCGCAGGCGGCGACGGTGGCCATCTCGATCGCCTCCGGGGTGGCCGTCACTTCTCGTCCCCGGGTTTGCAGTAGAGCTCACGCTTGGAGATGTATTGCACGACACCGTCTGGCATGAGATACCAGAGCGGACGCGACTCTTGCGCCCGCCGGCGGCAGTCGGTGGACGAGATGGCCAGCGCGGGAATCTCCACCAGCGTCAACGCGTCCTCGGGCAAGCCGTCCAGAACATCGGCGAGATGTTCGCTGCCCAGCTCGTAGCCGGGCCGGCTGACCCCGACGAACCGCGCCATCGCGAACAGTTGGTCCAAGTCCTGCCATGACAGGATGGCGGCCAGCGCGTCGGCGCCGGTGATGAAGTACAGCTCACATCCGGGATTGATCGCGTGCAGATCGCGCAGCGTGTCCTTGGTGTAGGTGGGGCCGGCGCGGTCGATGTCGACCCGGCTCACCGAAAAGCGGGAGTTGGCCGCGGTCGCGATCACGGTCATCAGATACCGGTCCTCGGCGGCGCTGACCCGGCGTTGCTTCTGCCAAGGCTGACCGCTGGGAACGAAGACCACTTCGTCGAGATCGAACAAATAAGCGACTTCACTGGCCGCGACCAGGTGGCCGTTGTGGATGGGGTCAAACGTCCCACCCATCACTCCCAGCCGCCGCTTTCGCATGGTTTGCCAGCTTACTGGAGCACTCGGGTGCAGCTCATGGGCAGCGTTTGGCAATGCGCGCGGTGCGCCGCCCACCCGATTCCCGCGAGCGCCACGCTAGCGTGGCGATGGTGGGCGAGCGTCACTCCAGCGTGACGCTCGGCATGGGGAAGGCCCGGAACCGATGGGAAGGCGCGGCATTGAAAGAGCCATTGACGTCTCGAGACGACCACCGATACGTGATCGTCGGTGCCGGTGCGATCGGCGGCACCGTGGGAGCGGTGCTGACGCGAGCCGGTGCTCCCACGATCTTGGTGGCCCGCGGTCGGCACGCCGAGGTTTTGGCGACGGCGGGCATGACGCTCAGAACGCCCGACGGCACCTTCCACACCCCGGTCACGGCCGCGTCGGGGACCGAGCAGGTGCGGTTGACCGATCACGACGTGCTGGTGTTCGCGACGAAGACCCAGCAACTCGACTCGGCACTGCAGGAGTGGGTGGATCAGCCGGTTCATGGCCCCGACGGTGTGGTCGGAACCGCGGGCGAGCGATTGCCGGCGATGACAGCACTCAACGGTGTTGCCGCCGAGGAGAAAGCGTTGCGCTATTTCCGTCGGGTGTTTGGTATCTGTGTCTGGTTGCCGGCCGTGCACCTCGAACCCGGCGAGGTGATCGTGCGGTCGTGGCCGGTGGCAGGGCAGTTCCACATCGCTCGGTGGCCAGCGTCGATCAGCACGCCGGACGACGCCACCCTGTTATCGGAGGTCGCCGAGACGTTGACCGCGGCGGGGATCACGGTGCAGATTCCCCACGACGTCGCCCCCTGGAAGTACAACAAGCTCCTGAGCAACCTGGGCAACGCGGCCGGCGCCCTGGCCGCCGAGGCAGCCGACATCGGCGCGGTGGTGGCCGCGGTGCGCAGTGAAGGTGAGGACGTGTTGCGTTCCGCCGGAATCGAATTCATCTCATTCAAGACCTCCACGGCCGCGCGCGCGGACGGACCGACCATACGCCCGATACCGGGATGGAATGCCGCCGCGAGCAACTCCACCTGGCAGTCGTTGAGTCGGAACACCGGCAACGTCGAGACCGACTTCTTCAACGGTGAGATCGTCCGGCTCGCTCACCGACATGGCATCACGGCGCCACTGAACGCCGCGTTGGCACGGGCGGCGCGTGATGCGGTCCGGAATGCAAGTGGGCCAAGCGGCTATTCAGCGGCAGAGCTGGCGGAGCTTCTCGAAGTGGGCCACTAAACAGGCAGCAGCTGGTCGATCACCGCCGCCAGCTGTTTGGCGGATCGGCATTCGTGCATGGTGATCACCTCTTGGTAGCGCGGCACCGCCGAGTCGCCGCTGCCCCACAAGTGCTTGGGCTCCGGGTTGAGCCAGTGCGCGTGCCGGCTCGCGGTCACCATGTGGGCCAACACATCGGTGGCCGGGTCGCGGTAGTTGGTGCGGCCGTCGCCGAGCACCAGCAGCGAGCTGCGCGGCGACAGCACGTTGGGATGGGCCTGAATGAACGAGACGAACGCGTTGCCGTAGTCACTGTGGCCGTCGCGGGTGTAGACGCCGGCTTCCCGGGTGATCCGCTGGATCGCCACGGCCAGGTCGGCGTCCGGGCCGAACATGTGGGTCACCTCGTCGGCGGTGTCGATGAAGGCGAAGACCCGAACGCGGGAAAACTGTTGGCGTAGTGCGTGTACCAACAACAGGGTGAAGTGGCTGAAGCCGGCCACCGAACCGGACACGTCGCACAACACCACCAATTCGGGGCGCGCCGGGCGCGGTTTGCGCAGCACCAGGTCGATCGGCACACCACCGGTGGACATCGACTTGCGCAGCGTCTTGCGCAGGTCGATCGCGCCGGCGCGGGCGCGGCGCCGACGAGCGGCCAACCGGGTGGCCAGGGTGCGGGCCAGCGGCTGCACCACCCTGCGCATTGAACGCAGCTGTTCGCCCGAGGCGCGCAGGAATTCGACGTTCTCGGCCAGCTGCGGGATTCCGTACATCTGCACATGGTCGCGGCCGAGTTGCTCGGCGGTGCGCCGCTTGGTCTCGGCGTCGACCATTTTCCTTAATTGCGTGATCCGCTGCGCGGCAAGTGCTTTGGCGATCTGTTCTTGGGTCGGTGTGGGTTCGTCGCCGTACGGAGCCAGCAGACCGGCCAGCAGCTTGCCCTCCAGCTCGTCCAGCGCCATCGCCTTGAGCGCCTGATACGACGAATACGACGGGCCGCGGCTGGAGTTGTATTTGCCGTAGGCGTCGACGATTTGCGCGATCATCGCGACCAGCCGCTCATCCATGTCGGCGAGGTCCGCATTGGCGGTGAGCAGGTCCAGCAGCATCTGCCGCATCGCCTCGACATCGTCAGGCGGCAACTGGATCTCGGAATCGGCCTCGGCCTCTTCCGCCACGACCGCACGTGTGCCCAGCGCGGCGGGCCACCATAGGTCGAACATCGCGTCGTAGGTCTCGCGGTGCTCGGGCCTGCGTAACACCGCGCAAGCGAGGCCCTCGCGCAGCACCTCCCGATCACCGAGACCAAGCACCGCCATCACTTTGCCGGCGTCCACGGTCTCCGACGGTCCGACCGAAATACCTTGCCCGCGAAGCGCTTCCACGAATCCTACCAGGTGACCCGGCAGGCCGTGTGGAGCCAGCGGATGGCTGGGGCGGACGCGGCGGACGGCCATCAGCACCTCTTAGTTCAGCCGAAGTTCGCCGGTGGCGCGCTGGTGATCGGATTGGTGTTTGAGCACCACGCCCAGGGTGGCGGCGATCGTCGCATCGTCGATGGTGTCCATGCCAAGCGCCAGGACCGTGCGTCCCCAGTCGATGGTCTCGGCCACCGACGGCAGCTTCTTGAGTTGCATTCCGCGTAGCACCCCGATGATGCGCACCAACTCATCGGCGATGTGCCCGGGCAGTTCGGGGACGCGGGACAGCAGGATGCGGCGTTCCAGTTCCGGGCTGGGGAAGTCGATGTGCAAAAACAGGCAACGACGTTTGAGCGCCTCGGACAACTCGCGGGTGGCGTTGGAGGTCAGCACCACGAACGGCGCCCGCTCGGCGGTGATGGTGCCCAACTCGGGGACCGTCACCGCGAAGTCGGACAACACTTCCAGCAGCAGACCCTCGATTTCGATGTCGGCCTTATCGGTTTCGTCGACCAGCAGCACCGTGGGCTCGGTGCGCCGGATCGCGGTCAGCAGCGGCCGGGACAGCAGGAACTCCTCGCTGAACACGTCCATCTTGGTCTGATCCCAGTCGCCGGAGCCGGCTTGAATACGGAGTATCTGCTTGGCGTGGTTCCACTCGTAGAGCGCGCGGGCCTCGTCGACGCCTTCGTAGCACTGCAGGCGAACCAGACCGGATTCGGTGGCCTGCGCGACGGCACGGGCCAGTTCGGTCTTGCCGACCCCGGCCGGTCCCTCCACCAGCAGCGGCTTGCCGAGCCTGTCGGCGAGAAAAACCGCGGTAGCGGTGGCGGTGTCGACCAGATAACCGGTTTCGGCCAGCCGCTGCTCGACGTCGGCGATATCGGCGAACAGCGGGACGGGCCGCGCGGGCACACTCACGTTTGTGTTCTCCTCAGCATGTCAGGCCGGGCGCGTCTGACCGTCTCCCCAGACGATCCACTTGGTCGAGGTCAATTCTGGCAGTCCCATCGGGCCGCGGGCGTGCAGCTTTTGGGTGGAGATACCGATCTCGGCGCCGAACCCGAACTGCTCACCGTCGGTGAAGCTCGTCGACGCATTGACCATCACCGCGGCCGCGTCCACTCCTTCGGTAAACCGTTGGGCGGCAGCCATATTGCTGGTCACGATGGCTTCGGTGTGCCCGGTGCCGTATTCGTTGATGTGCGCGATCGCCTCGTCGATACCGTCGACGACCGCGACCGCGATCTCCATCGCCAAGTACTCGCGGCGCAAGTGCGCCTCATCGGGGTCGAGATGCACCGTCACGCCGGCGTCTTGCAGTGCAGCGATCAGTCGCGGCAAGGCCTGACCGGCGATCGCGGCGTCGACCAGCAACGTCTCCGCGGCGTTGCAGACGCTGGGCCGACGGGTCTTGGAGTTCAGCAGGATCCGTTCCGCCATCCCGAGGTCCGCCGCATCGTGCACGTAAACGTGGCAGTTGCCGACGCCTGTCTCAATGGTCGGCACCTGCGCGTCTCGCACCACCGCGTCGATCAGGCCGGCCCCCCCGCGCGGGATCACCACGTCGACCAGGCCGCGGGCCTGGATCAGGTGGGTCACGGTAGAGCGGTCGGCGGCCGAGAGCAGTTGGACGGCATCGGCGGGCAAGTCCTCGGTCAGCAGCGCAGCGCGTAACACGGACACCAGCGCCTCGTTGGACCTCGCCGCCGACGCGCTACCGCGTAGCAGTGCGGCGTTGCCGGACTTGAGCGCCAAACCGAACGCGTCGACGGTGACGTTGGGCCGGCCCTCGTACACCATGCCAAGCACGCCGAACGGCACCCGCTGCTGGCGCAGCGCCAGCCCGTTGGGCAGGGTGTAACCGCGCAGCACCTCCCCGACCGGGTCGGGCAGCCCCGCGACCTGACGCAAGCCGGCGGCGATTCCGTCGATGCGCTTCGGGTCCAATGCCAGGCGGTCGATCATGGCGGCCGGCGTCTGGGCCGCCCGTGCCGCGGTCAGATCTTCGGCGTTGGCCGCCAGGATCTGATCGCCGTTGGCCACGATTGCCTCCGCGGCGACTAGCAGCGCCTGGTCCTTGGCGACGGTCGGCAAGGAGGCCAACACGCGGGCCGCGACCCGCGCCCGGCGCGCGGCGTGGTGCACCTGTTGACGCAAGTCGGGAGCCGACGGAGCATGCACACTCATTAACCCAGGGTATCGAGTTTCCTACCGCCCGGTTGACACGGCCCTACCGGACGTGCGGGCGAAAGCAACAAGACCGTGGCGAACGGAAAATCGGCAATCTTTGCTTGCTATCGCGAACGCGACGCGTTTGCGGCAGCAAGAGTCGGACAATTCAGCTAGATGTTGTGTACGCTGCGGGCATGACTGCACCAGGTATTCGAATACGCCCGGCCAACTTAACGGCCGTAATACCTTGCAGCACAACAGCTCCCGGCCAGCTGATCTGCGTGAAGTGCTAACTGGTCCGCATTAACAACCCAATCGAGTCTCCATTGGCCCGCCGTTGTATTACCCATTGCTTGGGCGCAGCCGCCGGCGGGCTGCTGGCCGTCGGGTTGCTGCCTGTGGCCGTCGCCTTCGCCGACAGCTACGAGATCATTCCCGATCCGAGTTCCACCGAAGAGATCACTGGATTTTTCGGCCTACCCGCGACTCCTCCCGCGGTCGCCGCGAGCATCGAGGGACAGCAGGTATTCGAGGTTTTTGACACGACAACCGATAAGACAGTCGGAACCTTCGACGCCGACGAAAGCACCCAACCGTCTTTGCTCGGCGCCGCCCAGGAGTTACTCCTCGTCACCAACGACCTGTCAGGCGCCGTGGGCACCGCCGGCGGGGATACCCCGCCGGTCGGCTCGGTGATCGACATGGCCAACTACGGCCATGGCTACGAGGCCATTTACTCCGCGCTCGCGTTGTCCACCGGCGACGTGATCACTTTTACCTTGACGACCCCGTCCGGGACCGAGTCCGCGCCCGGCCACTACGACGTAGCCGCGGGTCTTGCCGATAACACTTTGGACGACCAACCAGTGGTACTCACCGATGGCTACGAGTTGGCTCCCGCCACCGGGGTTACCGAAAATATCACCTCAGTAACCGGGGTTCCGCCCGCTGACATCGCCGTTGAGGGAAATCAACTGTTCGACGTTTACAACGCGGCCAGCGATCAAGCGACGGGCTCCTTCTACGGTGAGGTGACCAATACGTCGGATGTCTTGCTCAACTACACCGAGGAAATCTTCGTCACCCAAGATGTCTCGGGCACCGTTGGTGCCGCCGCCGGGGATACCCCGCCGGTCGGCTCCCTTTACAACGTCTTCTACATTTTCGGCGATAGCTCGATCTACAACCTCTACTCCGTGACGCCTACGGCGTCGGGCAACGTCGTCTCGGATGTCATCGTGAGCCCCTACGGCGACATCACCATTCCCATCTCCTTCTATGACGCCGGGGCGATGACCATCAACTCGTTCACGGTTCCTATCGACGACGAGACCATCGTGCCGGTGGGCGGCGAACAGATCTCCGGAGTCAACGGGGTTCCGCCGCTGGACTCAAGCTTCCAGGGATACCAGGAGTTCGAGCTCGACAACGCGTCCGGCAACACGATCGGGAACTTCGACGCCGACGTCGCCACCACCAACAGCTTCTTCGGCTTCTTCGGCGGTACCAGCGAGGCGCTTCTAGTCACCGCCGAATCGGGCACCGCAGGCACCCCCGCAGGCGATCTTCCCCCGGTGGGCTCGGTGTTCGACGTGAACGACGAGGGATTCGGCTACGAGACTATCTATTCCGACCTCGCCTCGACGACCGGAGCGAACGTGATCTCGGAGACCCTCGTGACACCGTTTGGCGACTTCGCGATTGACCCGACCTTCGACCTTGCCGCAAACGCCGCGGACAGCACGTTCTTTGTCCCCACCTCGTTCGCCGAGCTGGTGTCCAGCCTTTTCTAACGCCCCACATCATTTCAGCCGACCCCACTTACGACCCGGGGCTTCCCACGCGCTTTCGCCGGTCTTCGATGATGCGACCCAGCTCCTGCAGCAGTAGAGGTGATCGCATGACGAGATCTTCGATGTGCTCACGATCGAGCTCCAGCGCCGTCACCTCTTCCAGCGCATACGCCGTAGTGAGGTTGGGTTGACGGGTCAGCGTCGTCAGCCCCAGGTATGAGCCTGGTTCCAGCACGCTGACTGACAGGATGCCACCGTCTTCGGTGGTGGTCGTCAGCCGGACGCAGCCGCGAATCAAAAAACGTCATCGCGGTGGGCACTTCACCGGCGAACTGGACGACTTCATCGGTGCCGTATCGAACGATTTTCGCGTGCGGGGTCAGGGACTGTTGATCGGTCAGGCTCAACCGCAATGCCGGTGCGACGACGGTTCGCATCGCCATCTGCACCCGGGCCGGGGTGGAGAAGGCGTCGTCGGCGCCGTCGAGGTGGAGGTCCTCACGCCGCGCCGCGTACCAGATCCATCGCAGGAAAGTGGAACGCGCCGCGCCGTCATCGGCCGGCGACTTCAACCCGATGGTGACGCGGTACTCGCCGCTGCCGGCGGCCACCGCGGTCGGTGTGGTGTCGGCTTTGCATTGCGGCAGCGTGCCGGCGACCCGCGATAGCAGCCGTCGCACCCGGTCGGGCGCGTCGGCAGGAGAAAACGCGGTCGTTATCTCTAATTGGTGTGCACCGGGCGGGCGGCTGAGATTGGTAAACGAGGTGGCGGCGAGCACCGAATTGGGTGTGATCTGCAATCCGTGGTCGGTTTGGATGTGAACAGCGCGCCAGTTCGCTTCCACGACGCGTCCCCGCGCCGCGGGGGTGTCCAGCCAGTCGCCGATCCGGAACGGCTGCTCGAACAACATGAACAGGCCCGACACGATCTGGCCGACGGAATTCTGCAGCATCAAGCCGATGACCACCGACCCAACGCCCAGCGCGGTGAACAGGCCACCGATACGCACTCCCCAGATGTAGGAGAGGATCAGGGCCAGTCCCACCGCGATCAGCAAAAGCCGCAATACTTCCCGAAATATCGTCGGCACCCGCTGGCGGAAAGAGCCCTGCGGAGCGCCTTCAAATAGCGTGGCGTTCAGCCCGGACAACACCAGCACCAGCACCAAGAAGCCGAACACCGTGGCGAGCATCCGCACCGAGTTGAGCTGCGCCGGAACCTGATCCACCTCGAGCAAAAGCAGCAATAGCGCTGTCACCGGCACCACATAGCTGCGCAGCAGGTTGACCGGTCGAGCCAGAGCGCTCTGCCGGCGCTCAAGCGCGTGGTGCAATTCGGTGAGGCCGATCAGCGTGAAGGGCAGTCCGACGGTCAGCCCGACGGCCCAGTAAAACCAGCCTGCGTCAAGGAATTTCACTTGCGCTCCGACAACCGCCAGATCGGCTGCTCCGAGCCGCCAACCGTGATGCTGCCGGCCGGCGTGAAGTGCCGAATGTCACGCATCACCTCGTAAACCTCCGAGGTGACGTAGACGCCCGACTCCGTTGCACCACTACGCATCTGGTGGGCCAAATTGACCGCGGCTCCCCACATGTCGTAGATGACGCTGGTCCGGCCGACAAGTCCACTGATCACGTTGCCGGTGTTAACGCCGGCCCGAATGCCGAGGTGGTGACCCGTCCGGCTATTGAATCGCTCGATGATCCGTTGCATCTCCACCGCGAAGTCGATGGTGCGGGGCACGCTGTCCAGCCGTGGAACATTCAATCCGCAGCTGCCCAGGAAGCCGTTATGCACGGTGCGAATGGGCTCAACGCCAAGGGTTTCCGCTGCCGAATCGACTTCCCGCACCAACTCGTCGACAATCCCCACCAGTTCGTTACCGGACAGCCGGTTGGAGAGCTCGTCGAGGCCAACGATGTCGGCGAATATGACAGCGACGTCCTGGTGTTCTTGCGCGATGGTCTGTTCGCCATCGCGGTAGCGCTGTACGACCGGCTCGGGCATCAACGACAACAGCAGGCGGTCGTTTTCCTTGCGCTGTTCGGTAAGCAGATCTTCTTTGATCTGCAGATTCCGGCTCATCTCGTTGAAGGCGACAGTGAGATCGCCGATCTCGTCGCGCGTTGTCACCGGCATCGTGACGTCGTAATTCCCCGCGCTGATCTTCTGCGCGCCGGCTTGCAGCCGCCGGACCGGCCCCACGAATAACCGGGCAATCAGCATTGCCACCACACAGATGACGAAAACCAGCGCCGCGGTGGTCAATACCAAGGTCCGGGTAAATGACTCGATCCGGTCGAAGGCTTCGGCGCTGTCCCGGGTCGCCAAGATCGACCAGCGCAGGTCCGAATTCGGCACGTGCAGCGGGGCGTAAGCCACCAGTTCCCGGTCTCCCAGGTAGCCGGAATCGATCACAGTTCCGGTCTGCCCGCGCTGGGCGGCGCGAACGGCTGCGGTCTCGACGGGCTGGACCAGCGTCGTGCCATGCAACCTGATCGCTTGGTCGACGATGTCGGGCGGGGTGCCCGCCGCTTCGGCCTCGCGCTTGTATTTCTCGGGATCCTCCAGAAACAACCGCGAATCAGAACGCATTAGTTTGTCCGGACCGGCCAGAAACGTCTCCGCGCTCTCACCCATGCCGGCAGCTTTCCACCGCTTGTCTGCAGTCATGATCCGGTTGACTTTGGAGATCGGTAACGGCAGGGCCAACACCCCCGCTGTCTTGCCCGCCGCAACGATCGGCGACACCAGCCATGCGATGGGCACCCCGAGTGCAGGCTGGAACGGCTGGAAGTCGGTGATCCACACGAAGTCAACGGAGTCGGCAGCCATCGCCTTTTCGTAGGCGGTGCGCAAGTTGGACTCGCGAAACGGACCGGTCAGGATATTGGTGCCCAGCACGGGACCTTTGTTCACGCTGTAGACCAGGTTGCCCCGAGTGTCGAGCAGCATGGCATCCCGGTATTCGAAGCGAGTCGCAACCTCGTGAAAATAGTTGTTGAAACGCGCATTCGCGGCCGACCATGCGCTGCCGTCACCCGCATCGTCGGGCGGAGCCGACACTCCAAACGACGGGACGGTGTAGTGGATTTGAAGATACTTTTGCGCGTTGCTCTCGGGCAGCACCGCATCGAGACTCAGATTATCGCCAGTCGCCTTTTGGATCGGTTTGATGAATTTGTCGTTGTAGAACGTCACCAGCGACTGCTGTTGCGCCGGGTCGATCGGCGCGTCGGCCAGTTGATCGAAGCCGGCGGTGAACGCCTGCACCGCCTCGATCGCAGTCGAACCCCTGCTGTACACAACCAGCGAATTCGTCAGGTCCGCGAACAGCATCTCCATTGCCCGCTTCTGTCCCTCGCGCAACTCGATCATTCTTTCGGAGGCGGCAGGCAGCGAGGGCGCGACGACCGGATATGTATTCGACGACGCAGATCACCGCCAAGGATGTGAGGCTGGAAATCAACAGCATCACCATGATCTTGGACTGAATGCTGAACCGGGACAGCGGCCGTGGGAATCGCCTGACGTTGCCGGCCGCGACCGTTTGGTCTTGCGGTCCCGCATCGGTTGAGCGCCGCAGCGTCAATCGGCTTCCTTTCGCTGTCTGATGGCCCTGCTCCTCAGCGGGCCGTACGGGCCCGCATCGTCGCAGGGCGGCGACGGGCATAAAAGGCCAGATCACGCAGCAGCGTAACGCGAACGGTGTACTGAATTTGGCTTTGCCGAAAACCGTTATCAAGGTGCCGTTGTGAAACCCGGCGCGACTCCATACCGTCGGCGGAATGACACGCGTATGCGTGGTGGGCAGCGTGAATATGGACATCGGGTTCGACGTCGACGCGCTGCCGCACCCGGGCGAGACGGTGCTGGCGGTGGCGGCCCGATCCACACCGGGTGGCAAAGGCGCCAACCAAGCGGTGGCGGCGGCGCGTGCCGGAGCGCAGGTGCAGTTCGTCGGCGCGGTGGGTGACGACTCGTCGGCGGCGGCGCTGCGCGAGCATCTGATTGCGAACGGGGTGGGCACCGACGGACTGATTACCTCGCCCGGTCCCAGCGGCACCGCCGCCGTCGTGGTCGACTCCGCCGGCGAGAACCTTATCGTCGTCGCGCCGGGCGCCAATGGTCGTCTAACGCTGGACTCCGCCGCGCTACGCGGGCTGGTCGCCGATTGCGATGTGCTGTTGCTGCAGTTGGAGATTCCGGTCGCGACGGCGACAGCGGCTGCGCGCGAGGCTCGTTCGGCCGGAGCGATCGTGATCGTCAACGCCTCACCGTCCGGCGGGGACTCGGGCGAGCTGGCCAAGCTGGCGGAGCTGACGGATGTGGTGGTGGTCAACGAAGCCGAAGCCGCGCACTGGGTTTGGCCGGTTCCGCACCGGGTGATCACTCGCGGCGCCCGCGGCGCCAGCTATATCGGCGGCGGTGACGAGTTAACCGTCGCGGCGCCCGCCGTGGAGGTGGTCGACACGTCCGGCGCCGGCGACGTGTTCGCCGGCGTGCTGGCCGCGGGCTGGACAACCGGTCGCGAGTACGCCCTGCGGCGAGCGTGCGCGGCCGGCGCGCTGGCGACGCTGGTGCCCGGCGCCGGTGACTGCGCACCGTTAAGCGACGCCATCGACGAGGAGACTCTGCCGGACTGATCAAAGGAGCGACGCAATGCCGACAACCCGCGACGACGACAGCAGCCCACGCCCGCCCGAAGGTGACTGGCTGGGAACGCCTTACTTGACGTTTCGGCGCGAGGGTCCGTTCGCGATCGTGACGCTGGACCGCCCGGAAGCCCGCAACGCCATGACACCGGCGATGTACTTCGGCATCCGCTACGCGGTCGCGCGGGTCAACGCCGACGCGGATCTGGCGGGCCTGCTCATCACCGGAACCGGTGACGTGTTCGCCCCAGGCGGCGACCTGGGCGGCGGCGGGGCCGACAACTGGATGCAGTGGGGTTCGGCTTTGTCGATGGATGTGACACCGTTCGACACATTGCGGAAATCGGCCAAGCCGGTGGTCTCCGCGGTCAACGGCCTGTGCCAGGGCGGCGGGCTGCAGATCGCGATGTGCAGCGACGTCGCGGTCGTCAGCGAGCGGGCGACCTTCCGGGTTCCCGAGCTTTACCGCGGTATCGCCGACACCTATTACAGCCAGATGCTGGCGCGCGTCGTGGGCCCGATCCGCACCCGCGACCTGATGCTGACCGGGCGGACGCTGACCGCGTCGGAAGCCGTCGAGTGGGGCATGGTCGCGCGGATGGTGCCGCACGACGAGCTGATCAGCGCCGCCAAAGAGGTGCTGGCGCAATGTTGCCGGACCGCCCCGGGCGCCCGACGGGTGGTCAAGTCCAGCCTGGACAACTACCTCGGCCTCTACGACCGCATCGGGATGGAGGCCAGCATCGAGAGTGCCGAAGCCGTCGAGGGATTCGTCGCATTCAGGGAGCGCCGGTCCCCCGACTGGGTGCACCCCGACCTGCGCGTCGACGGACGGCTGTGACGATGTCGCCGGTTTCTGCGGCCGTGGTCGCGCTGGCACTGCTCACGGTGTTCGGTCTGCTCGGATTTGTCTGGCGCGCTTGGCTTCAACATCGGCGAACGGGATCGACCGGGTTTCGCGGCATCAGCGGCAGGATCGGCTCAGTGGAATGGGTCGCCGGGGTTGGCTTCCTCGTAGCCCTAGTCGTCGCGGTGGTCGGCCCGGCGCTCCAGTTGTCGGGTGTCATCACTCCCCTGCCCGTGCTGCACGCTGACTGGATTCAGATCACGGGAATCGCGTTGGCGCTGCTTGGGATCGCGCTGACGGTGTGGGCGCAGCTCGACATGGGAGACTCCTGGCGGGTCGGCGTGGACGAGAACGAAACCACCGCGTTGGTGCACACCGGAATGTTCGGGCGGGTGCGCAACCCCATCTACACGGCGATGCTCACATTCGACCTCGGAATCGCGCTGCTGACACCGAATTTCGTGACGATCGCCGGCTTGGTCCTCGCGGTCACCTCTCTCGAGCTGCAGGTGCGCCGAGTCGAGGAACCTTATCTACTGGGCAAACACGGCGCGGCCTACCGCAGCTATACGGCCAGTGTCGGCCGGTTCCTCCCCGGAGTTGGGCTGCTGCGTTAGCTGGAGCCGCGCCGCACGTCGTGCGCGATCGCCAGGCCTTCGCCTGTTTGGAGTTCGGCGGCGGTCTGGCTCATCAGCACGCGACTACGGTTGGGCGAGAGCAGGATCGAGACGTAGTGATGCGGTGACTCCGTCACAAACGCAAGACGGTTGACGCGAAGCAGCGCCGAACCGATGGCCGTGTTGAGCAGACGCGCGTTGCGTGGACCCGCGATCTCCGCCGTGATCTCGTGCTGCATCCGATCGATGACGACACCGGCGCCGGCAAGCAACTCGTAAAGGGGTGTGCGCCGCAGCGCCGAGGCGCTCAGCGTGTCGCCGAGATCGGTGGGCAGCCAGGCTTCGGTGACCATCAGCGGTTCTCGAGTCCTGCGCTCGCGGCGCACCCGCAGAATGTGCAGCATCTCCGCGGTCACCCCGAGCGCGTCGCCGATCGACGACGGGGGTATTCGCAAATCATGCTCCACAACATCGACGGACGTCTGGAATTGCGCCTGCCGGAGACCGTCCATGTACGAGCCGCCCGCCGGCGCCTCATCGGATCGGCCGCGTTGACGCACGAACGATCCGACACCTTGCCGGCGTTCGATGTAGCCCTGCTCGGCCAGGTCGGCCAACGCCCGGCGCACCGTAATGCGGGACACGCCGAACTCGTCGCAGAGCGCTTGTTCGGTCGGCAGCGCAGCGCCGGGAGCCAGCGCGCCCCGGGCGATCTCGTCGTGCAGCACCAAGAACAGCTGTCGATGCAGCGGCACCCCGGCACCGGTGTTCACCGGTCCGACCACACCGCCGGTCTCCTGCATGAGCATCAATGTTCGCACACTCCCTTGCCGACCTCGTTGTCATTTGTTATAAGTATATAACAAGCATACAACGGCAGATGGAGGCTGACAATGACCGCGGTACAGCAGGCCGCCACCACCGATCCGAACGGACCGACCGGCCGGCTCGCCACCTGGGTCGCCGACGTGACACTTGACGACGTGCCACGCGACGTCGTCGAACGGGCCAAACACCTGTTGCTCGACGGCATCGGTTGCGCCCTGATCGGTTCGCAACTGCCCTGGTCGCGGGTCGCGACCAGCGCCGTCCTGGATCTAGAGAACAAGGGCGACGTCGTGGTGATCGGCACCGGGCTGTCCACCAGCGGACCGGCAGCGGCGGTGCTCAACGGCACCTTCATCCAGGGTTTCGAGCTCGACGACTTCCACCCGATCGCGCCGGTGCACAGCTGCTCACTGGTCATCCCCGCACTGCTGTCCACGGCGGCCGCGCTGCCGGGAGCCACGACCGGCGTGGACTTTCTGCTGGGAGCCATCACCGGCTTCGAGGTCGGCCCCCGCGTCGGCTACGCGCTGCACGGGACGCAGATGCTCGACCGCGGCTGGCACTCGGGACCGGTCTTCGGCACCCACTCCGCGGCAATGGCATCCGGCAAGATGCGCGGGCTCTCCCCCGCACAGCTGGAGGATGCACTGGGCCTGGCCGGCACCCAGTCGGCGGGGCTGATGGCCGCACAGTACGAGGCGATGAGCAAGCGCATGCACCACGGGTTCGCCGCCCGCAACGGCTTCTACGCGGCCGGCCTGGCCGCGGCGAACTACACCGGCATCAAGCGAGTCTTCGAGCGCGAATACGGCGGATTCCTCAGCGTTTTCGGCGAAGGCCACGATCCCGACGCGTCATTGCTGACCGAGCAACTGGGTGAGCGCTGGGAGACCAGCATCATCATGGTCAAGTCCTACGCGGTCATGGGTGGCCTGCACGGAGCCGTCGACGCGGCCCGACAGCTGCGCCCTTCGCTTGTCCCCGAGGACATCTCGAAGATCGACGTCACCGTGGGCGAAACGGTGTACAAGCACGGTTGGTGGAAGCCCGAGCGGCCGCTGACCGCGATCGGCGCCCAGATGAACATCGGCTACGCGACCGCCGCCGCGTTGCTCGACGGTAACGCGCTGCCCGAGCAATTCACCCCTGCGCGCCTGGACGCAGACGACATCTGGTCGCTGATCGACGCCACCGACGTGCACCTGGACGAGTCGCTGGCCGACGCCCCCCTTACCGAGCGGTTCCGCACCGACCTCTCGGTGACCACCCGCGACGGCAGGGTGCATCACACCCGCGTCGTCGCACCCCATGGCGCGCCATGGGACCCGGTCACCAACGAGGAGCTGGTCACCAAATTCCATGCCCTGGCCGACCGGGTCACCAGCCGTGACCGTGCGGACGCGATCGAGCGTGCGGTGGTCGGCCTCGAGGACCTCGACGACGTCGGTGCCCTCGTCGATCTACTGGCCCCGCCCGTTGCCGGCGCACTCGACTGAAAGGACGACAGATGGCCACCACATCGGGCCGACAAAAATTGCGTGCCCTGCTCGATGACGGCGAACTCATTGTCGCCCCGGGCGTTTTCGACGGGATAACAGCGCATCTGGCGCAGCGCACCGGTCAGGCGGCGGCGTACATGACCGGCGCCGGGGTTGCGGCTTCCGGGTTCGGCCTGCCGGATATCGGACTGGTCACCGCCACCGAGATGGCCGAGCGCGCCCGGATGCTCGTCGGCGTACTCGGCGACGTCCCGCTGATCGCCGACGCCGACACCGGCTACGGCGCACCGATGAACGTGGTGCGCACCGTCCGTCTCTACGAGCAGGCCGGCGTCGCCGCAATCCAATTGGAGGACCAGGCATTCCCGAAACGCTGCGGGCACCTGACCGACAAGCACGTGATCGACGCCGCCGAGTTCGAACAGACTTTGGCTGCCGCGCTCGACACTCGCGGTGACGACAACCTGCTCGTGGTCGCGCGGACCGACGCACGGGCCCCGCTGGGATTGGAGGCCGCGATCGAGCGGGCGAATCGGTATGCCCAGGCGGGCGCGGACGTCATCTTCGTCGAGGCGCCGCAGAGCATCGAGGAGATCGAACGCATCGCCCGCGAGGTCGAGGCCCCGCTGCTGATCAATCTGGTGCTCGGCGGTATGACACCGCTGGAGTCCGCGACGCGACTGCAGGAACTGGGCTACGCCATCGCCATTCACCCGAGCAACCCACTCGCCCGTGCGGTGCTCGGCATGCTGGAGGGCTTGTGCGAGCTGACCGGCGGCAATATCGCCGACCACTTGCCGACCCGGCCCGCCGACTTCTTCAACCTGGTCGGGATGGCGGAGTGGCTGCAACTCGACGCCAAATACGCACGCATGGAGGCTCAGTCATGAGTATGACCATCATCGAGAAGATCTTCGCCCGCAAGGCCGGTGTGGACGCGGTGTCCGTCGGCGAGACCGTCGTCGTCGACGTCGACATGACGGTGCTGATCGATCTGCAGTTCGCGACGATGTGGCTCGAGCCGCTTCGCATCCACGACCCGGACAAGCTGGCGATCGTGATGGACCACGCCGTACCCGCGCCGACCATCAAAGATGCGGCCGGCGGCCCGCGTGCCCGAAAGTTCGCCGCCGAGTTTGGCATTGAGCGCTTCTACGACGTCGGCAGGCACGGCATCTGCCACCAGGTCATCGCCGAGAACGGGCTGGCCCGGCCCGGAGAAATACTGGCCTGCACCGACTCGCACACCTGCGCGGCCGGCGCCTACAACACCGCCGCCCGCGGGCTGGGCCCCGCCGAGGTGTACTCGATCATGTGTACGGGCAGCACGTGGTTTCAGGTGGCGCCGACGATCCGCTACCAGCTCGAGGGCGTCAAACCCGAGGACGGTCAGCGGCAAGGACATCTTCTTGCACATCGCGAACGAGTACGGCGACGCCGCGAACCTGAACCTGGAATACGGCGGCCCCGGGCTGGCGAGTATCCCGATGCACGACCGTCGCACCATCGCCACCCAGGGTGCCGAGGTGTCGGCCGACTTCAGCACGTTCGAGCCCGACGAGGTGCTGACGTCATTCCTCGACGAGCGCGGCGTCACCGGATACGACGCTGCGGCACCGGATCCCGATGCGACGTACCGCGAGGTGCGGCGGGTGGACCTGTCCGCACTGGAACCCTATGTGGCCCGGCCGGGCACCGTGAGCCGCAACGGCCTACCGGTATCCCAGTTGGGCACGCAGAAAATCGATCAGGCCTTTATCGGTTCGTGTGCCAACGGTCAACTCGAGGACCTCGAAATCGCGGCGGATGTGTTGCGCGGCAAGACGGTTGCCGCCGGCGTTCGGCTGCTCGTGACGCCGGCGTCACAAGCCGTCTACCGCGAGGCGATGCGGCTGGGCTACCTGCAGGACATCGCCGACGCCGGGGCGGTGATCACCAACTCGACCTGCGGCGCCTGCTTCGGGTATCACATGGGCGTGGTAGGCCCCGGCGAAGTGTGCCTGACGTCCAGCACCCGCAACTTCACCGGGCGGATGGGCAGCCCGGAGGCGCAGATCTTCATGGCCTCACCGGCAACGGTCGCCGCATCGGCGATCACCGGCTACATCACCGACGCGAGGAGTGTGACCCGATGACGCTGTCCATCACCGGCAAAGTCTGGGTGTTCGGCAACGACTTGAACACCGACGCCATGTATCCGGCCTTCGCGATGAAAATGGATCCCCCGGAGGCGGCCAAGCACATCTTCTACGAGGTGAGACCCGGCTGGACCGACCAGGTTTCGGCCGGCGACATCGTGGTGGCGGGCAAGAACTTCGGGCTGGGATCGTCACGGCCGGTCGCGGCGCTGTTCACCGAACTCGGCGTCGCGGGACTCGTCGCCGAGGAGTTCAATTCACTGTTCTTCCGCAATGCCGTCAACGCCGGGCTGCCCGCAATGACGATTCCCGACGCCACCAGCCTGTTCAGCGAGGGCGATAGCGGAACCTTCGACATCGGCACCGGCGAATGGCGCAACGAGACAACCGGCGTGTCAGGGTCGGTACCCAAGCTGCCCGACCTCATTCTCGAGATCATCGCCAGCGGAGGGGTATTGCCGCGGCTGGCGGCGCAGGGCTATCTGCCCGCCGAATTGGGCGACCTGCTGCGGTCCAGCACGGTGGCGATCCGCGGCGCGGGAAGCGGCGCATGATGGGTGCCCTCGGCAAACTGCTCCGCAATGTCCGAGCCGGCGAGCATCGAAGTCCGCTCGCCGGTTCGGGTTTCACCGCGCCCTATGACATCACCGTCACCAGCACCGCATTCAGCGACGGCGGCGTGATGCCTAAGGCGAGCGCCGGAAAGGGTGTTGGTGAGAATGCGTCACCGCAGCTGCACTGGACCGGCCTGCCGCCGGCAACAAAGCAGGTGGTGCTGATCATCGACGACGTCGACGTCCCGCTGCCGCGCCCGCTGCTGCACACCATCGCGGTGATCGAGCCCGGCGTGCAGGGTGTTGAGACGGGCGCGTTGCAGCCGGGTACCACCGGAATGCGATTCATCCCGGGCGGTTTGGGGCACCGAGGATACGCGGGTCCGCGCCCGATTCCGGGTCACGGACCCCACCACTACCGGTTCCACGTGTTGGCGCTTGACGAGCCGGTTCCCGACCACGTTGCCACCGCGAAGGCACTGCTGAAGCAGATGGGCGGACACGTGCTCGCCCGCGGACTGCTGATCGGAACCTACGAACGCCCATGACCGGCCTGACATCGGAATTGGCTGAGCGGTCGGCCGGTCTGAGCTTCGAGCAACTTCCTGACGACGTTGTCGCCGTGGCGCGGTTGTGCGCGCTGGACTGGCTCGGCGTCACCGTCGTGGGCAGCCAAGAGCCGGCTCCGCGGATACTGCTGCGAACGCTCGCTGCGGACGTTGCCGCGGAAGGCGCCACCGTGATCGGTCACGGAATTCAGGTAAGCCCGCTGCAGCCCGCGCTGGTAAACGGCACCTCGTCGCAGGTCCTCGACTTCGACGACGTGAACGCGACGCTGATCGGTCACCCCTCGGTCGCGATACTCGGAGCGGTATTGGCGTTGGCCGAATCGCTGCACAGCTTGGGGCCAGAGTTTTTGTGCGCCTTCGTCGCCGGCTACGAGACCGCCTGCCGGGTCACCGCCGCGGTTGGCCCGCTGTCGTATCTGCGGGGCTTTCACCACACCGGGACGATCGGCACACTGGGCGCCGCGGCAGCCTGCTCGCGCCTGCTGTCGCTCGACGCGCAACGCACGACGATGGCACTCGCGTTGGCCGCCACCCAGGCCGCCGGGCTGGGTTGCATGGTGGGCACCATGTCGAAGTCGTTCCATGCGGGAAAGGCATGCGAAAACGGGCTGCTGGCAGCGCTTACTGGCCCAGAACGGTTTCACCGCAAACGAATCGGCGATCGAGGGCGCGAAGGGTTTGGCCGCCACCGCGAGTGGAGAATGCGATGCGGCTGCCGCACTGGCCGAACCACCGATGGGTTGGCACATCCTGAGCAACCTCTTCAAATTCGACGCGTCCTGCTATATGACGCATTCGACGCTGGCCGGCATCCGTGAGCTACGTGCGCAGCATCAGCTGAACATCGGCGAGGTCAACGAGATTCGGCTGCATCTGGGCGAACTGGAATTCGCCACCTGCGCATTGCCCAGGCCGGCAACCGGACTCGAAGTCAAGTTCAGCGTCGCGCATCTGGCCGCGATGGCGGCCCTGGACAGGTCGACCCTGGTCATCGACGACGCCGCGGCCAGCGACCCTGCCGTCGCCGCGCTGCGCGACAAGGTGACCGTCACCGACGACGGAACATCGGGCGCACCCACCCTCGTCGAGGTGATTCTGAACGACGGCAGCCGACTGAGCACCGCTCAGGACGTCAACACACCCGAACGTGATCTGGCGCTGCAGCACCGACGGGTCGAGCAGAAATTCCGGGCCATCACCACACCGCATCTCGGCGCCGAGCGCGCCGAGGCGGTAATCACCGGTGTCCAAACGCCCGCGAGCGCCCTCGATGTGCGCGCAATCACCCGACTGACCCGACACTAATTCTCCGGCCTTTGCGTTGCGGGGAAGCGCCGTATCCATCGACGCGGACTGAGTACGCTGATCAGATGCCGCAGCGGGTGTTGCGTGAACGCCTGATCGATCTGGAAGTCCCAGGCGAGGATGTGGCACGCGGTCGGGCGTTGCGAAAGACCGCCCCACGGCGCGCTCTCGCACAGCTGACTCCCTCTGCGCGAACGGCCACTGAGATTCTCGTCGCTCAAAACGCCAGCCGACTACCCGAACTCGTGCCGCTGCGTTTTGCTCGGATGCTCGCCGACCCGTTCTCGTTCTACCGAGGTTCGGCAGCAGTGATGGCCGCCGACCTCGCTGCAAGCCCGTCGACTGGGATCGAAGTCATGTGCTGCGGTGACGCTCACGTGTCGAATTTCGGCATGTACGCTGCTCCGCACCGCTCAATAGTCTTCGACCTGAATGATTTTGACGAGGCCGGTGTCGCACCCGCCGAGTGGGACGTCAAACGCCTGATCACCAGCGCGATCATCGGGGGCCGCCATGCCGGTTATCCCGGCCAAGGCCATCCGCCGTTGCGTCGAAGAGGCATTGGTGGGCTACCAAACCAGTCTGCAGGCGATGCTCGAGGAGATGAGCGTTCTGGACCGCTACTACCTGCGGCTGGAACCGAGAGACTACACCGGGAAGGTATCCAAGGCATCGCAGGCTCTGATTCAGAAAACAATATCCTCGGGCGCGCACGCGAACGTCGGCGCGTGTCTTCAAACAGATCACGGAGATCGGGCCCGAGGGAACGCCGCGCCTGCGGGAATCACCCCCGGTTCTCCAGCACGTCGACGAGGAGATCGAAGCCCCGCTGGTCGAGTCGATTGAGGAGTATCTGGCCGCAGTCCCGGCAGACATCGCGCTGCTGCTGTCGCACTTCCGCGTCACCGATGTCGCGCTGCGAGTAGTTGGGGTCGGCAGCGTCGGTACCCGGTGCTACCTGGTCATCATGGTCGGCCCCAACGACACGCCGATGATCCTGCAGATCAAAGAAGCCACTCGATCAGTGCTCGAAGAGTACGGCGGCTGGCGCCAGCCAGACACGCTGACCGCAGCCGTCGAGGCTAAGGGCCAGGGCGTGCGCGTCATCGACGGCCAGCGAATTCTGCAGGCGATGTCGGATGTATTCCTCGGAACGACACGCAAGGACGGCCACGACTACTACGTCCGTCAGTTCCACGACATGAAGGGCACCATCGACACCGAAGGCATGTCGGCCTCCACGTTCGGCAAGTACGTCACTGCCTGTGCGGTGCTGCTCGCGCGGGCACACTCACAAAGCGCGAATGCGTCAATACTGCGGGGATACGTTGGCACCAACGACACCGTGCACGGCGCGGTCGCCGAGTGGTCGCTACGCATACGCCGACAAGTCGCTCGACGACTTTCACCAACTGCGCGCGGCTGCCGCGGCGGGCGACATCGAAGTCGCCGACGATCCTGGCCGCTAGCGGTTCGGCATGCAGTCCGCTCTGCTACTCCTCGGGAACGTCGCGCTCGATCTCGTCGAGCCAGGCCTGTGCCGACATGTCCGACGGGGCGCGCCAGTCGCCGCGCGGCGACAGCGCGCCACCATAGGACACCTTGGGCCCGTTGGGCAGCGCCGAGCGCTTGAACTGGCTGAACGAGTAGAACCGCTGCACGAAGACCTGCAGCCAGTGCCGGATCTCCTTGAGCGAGTATGCCGGTCGCTTGCTATCCGGAAATCCCGGCGGCCAGTTGCCCCGTTCGGGATCGCTCCATGCATGCCACGCCAAAAACGCGATCTTAGACGGCCGGAAACCGTAACGCAGCACCTGAAAAAGTGAAAAGTCTTGCAGCGCAAATGGTCCGACCTTGGCCTCGCTGCTCTGCAGCTCTTCTTCCTCACCACTGGGGATGAGCTCCGGGGTGATCTCGGTGTCCAGCACCGACTGCAGCACCTCATCCACCGCCGGCTCGAACTGGCCGGAGGAGATGACCCAGCGAATCAGGTGCTGGATCAGTGTTTTGGGCACCCCGGCGTTGACGTTGTAGTGCGACATCTGATCGCCGACACCGTACGTCGACCAGCCCAGCCCCAGCTCGGACAGGTCGCCGGTGCCCAGCACGATACCGCCGCGCTGGTTGGCCAGCCGGAAAAGATAGTCGGTGCGCAGGCCGGCCTGGACGTTCTCGAAGGTGACGTCGTAGACCGTGTCGCCACGCGAGAACGGATGATCGATCTCCTTCAGCATCAGCTTTGCGGTCTCGGTGATGTCGATCTCAGAGAAGGTGACGCCCAGCGCCCGGCAAAGCTCCGCCGCATTGCGTTTGGTGTGCTCGCCGGTTGCGAAGCCGGGCAGTGTGAACGCCAGAATGTCGCTGCGCGGCCGGCCTTCCCGGTCCATCGCACGCGCAGCGACGATCAGCGCGTGCGTGGAATCCAGCCCACCGGAAATCCCGATGACAACCTTCGGGTATTTCAATGCCCGCAACCGCTGCTCGAGCCCGGCGACCTGAATGTTGTACGCCTCGTAGCAGTCTTGCTGCAGCCGGTTGGCATCGGCCGGCACAAACGGAAACCGTTCGAGCGTGCGCCGCAGTCCGATGTCGCCGGAGGGCGGCTCCAGGCGAAACTCGATGCGCCGGAACGACTCCGCCAGCGCGCGGTGGTGGCGCCGGTTATCGTCGAACGTCCCCATCCGCAGCCGCTCCGCGCGAAGCAGCCCGGTGTCGACGTCGGCGATCGCGCGTCGTTCCCCTTTGGGAAATCGCTCGGATTCGGCGAGCAATACGCCGTTCTCCCAGATCATGGTCTGGCCGTCCCAGGCCAGGTCTGTCGTCGACTCGCCCTCACCCGCGGCGGCGTAGACATAGGCGGCCAGGCAGCGCAACGACGCCGAACGGGCAAGCAGGCCGCGATCTTCGGCGCGCCCGATCGTGATCGGGCTGCCGGACAAGTTGGCCAGCACCGTCGCGCCCGCCATCGCCGCTTCGGCGCTGGGCGGAACGGGCACGAACATGTCCTCGCAGATCTCGACGTGCAGCACGAAGCCGGGCAGGTCGGATGCGGCGAACAGCAGGTCCGGGCCGAACGGAGCCTGCATGCCGGCGACTCGGATGGTGCCGCGCTCGTCGTCGCCGGGCGCCATCTGGCGGCGTTCGTAGAACTCCCGGTAGGTGGGCAGGTACGACTTCGGCGCCACCCCAAGCACAACACCGCGATGGATGACCACCGCGGTGTTGTAGACGCGGTGCCCGTAACGCAGCGGGGCACCGACCACCAGCACCGGCAGCAGGTCGGATGAAGCCGTGACGACGTCAAGCACGGCGTCCTCGACGGCGTCGAGCAACACGTCTTGCAGCAGGATGTCCTCGATGGAGTACCCGGACAGCGTCAACTCCGGGAAGACGGCCAGGCCGACGCTGTCGTCGTGGCACTGGCGGGCCAGCCGCAGGACCGAGGCGGCATTGGCCGCCGGGTCGCCGATCGCAGCATGGTGAGTGCACGCGGCTACCCGGACAAACCCCTGGCTGTAGGCGTTATAAAAGTCCATCGCCCTTCCATTGTCGCCCGGCCGGTGTTCACACCCGACCATCGGGTATCAGCACAGCATGCGCGACGAACCGATAGCCGTCATCGCATCGATGTCGTACGGTCCGATAGGAAGCTATCGAGGGAAGTGAACATCTTGGGCTGTAACCGTGTCGTCGCGGCTCCGCTGCGTCCGGCTGTCGGCGTTCTCGGCGCGATCGTGTTCGCACTCGCCGGATGCACACAATCGATGAGTCCACCCACCAAAAGCGCGGTGACCGCCTCACCCGCACAGGCAGTGGCCGCCGCACCGCTCGCGACACGAACCATGCCCGCCGCGCCGAGCCCGCCCAGGGGTGCGCAGCCCCAGCTGGCGTCAGACCCCGCACAGCTAGCCGACGATCTTGTCGCCGACGAGCAGGCGCTGCGTAATCCGGGGACCGGAGAGCCCGCGCTGGAGGCGGCGGCGCATCGCGAGCAGGTGGCCTACCGCGCCATCGGGCGGCACCCCGAATGGGATGCGACGATACGTCCGCGAATCCCAGCGGACTTAGTCGGTGTCTACGACCGCAATGTCGACGCCCGTCGACAACTCGAGGCGATGGCGAACGCGCGGGACACGCTGCCCGCGTGGCGGGTCGACCCGCCGGTCCCGGCCGATGAGTTGATGGCTGACTACCATGCGGCGGAGGCGGAGACTGGCGTCGGCTGGAACTATCTGGCCGCGATCAACCTGGTCGAGACCCGGTTCGGCAGCATCAACGGTGTGAGCACCGCGGGCGCGCAAGGCCCGATGCAGTTCCTGCCCACGACGTTCGGCGCCTACGGTCAGGGCGGCGATATCCACTCACCGCGCGACAGCATCATGGCGGCGGGCCGCTTCCTCGCCGCGAGCGGCTTTGCCAACGACCACGATCACGCGATTTATGTGTACAACCACTCGAACCAATACGTGCGCGCGGTCGATCAGTACGCGTCGTTGATCGGAGCAGATCCCGCTGCGTTTGCCACGTTCTACCGGTGGGACGTTTACTTCGTCACGACCGCCGGCGACGTGTTGCTGCCGATCGGTTACGCAGAAGCGTCACCGATCCCGGTCGGCGCCTACCTGGCGAGCCACCCCCAATGACGTCCGTACTCTTGAATAGGTGACGGCGCGCGCGGAGTCTCCGGAATTGATCGCCCTGTTGGCCGGTCGCCGCGTCGCGGTGTTGACCGGCGCGGGGATTTCCACCGACTCCGGCATCCCGGATTATCGGGGCCCTGATTCGCCGCCCAGCAATCCGATGACGATTCGGCAGTTCACCTCGGATCCGGTGTTCCGGCAACGGTACTGGGCGCGCAACCAAGTCGGCTGGCGGCACATGGACGAAACCCTGCCCAACGCCGGACACCGGGCGCTGGCTGGTTTGGAGCGCGACGGGGTGGTGACTGGCGTCATCACCCAGAACGTCGACCTGTTGCACACCAAGGCCGGCAGCCACAATGTGATCAATCTGCACGGCACCTACGCGCAGGTGATCTGCCTGCAGTGTGGCGACTCGATGAGCCGCGCGGCACTCGGCGAAAAGCTCGACGCGCTCAACCCGGGATTCGTCGAGCGCGCCGAGGCGATCGGTGGGCTGGCCGTTGCACCGGACGCTGACGCCGTCGTCACCGAAACGGATAGCTTCCGCTACCTGGACTGCCCGTCGTGCGGCGGCATGCTCAAACCCGATATCGTCTATTTCGGCGAAAGCGTACCCAAAGCGATTGTCGAACAAGCATTTTCACTCATCGACGCTTCTGACGCGCTGTTGGTGGCCGGATCATCGTTGACGGTGTTCTCCGGCTACCGGTTCGTGCGCCACGCGGCGGCGCTGGGTATCCCGGTCGCCATCGTCAACCGCGGGCCCACCCGCGGCGACGACCTGGCCACGGTCAAGGTCGACGGCGGCTGCTCGGAGTTGTTGACGCTGCTGGCCGACGAGCTCGCCGCGGCGTCGGTTCGCTAGGCACCCTCAGAAGGTGCAGGGCATGCTGCGAATCCCGTGGATGAAGTTGCCGGGCACGTATACCGGTTCGCCTGCCTGGATGTCGGGCAGCTGACGCAACAGCTCGCCGAAGATCGCGCGCAGTTGGGCCCTGGCGACGTGCGCGCCCAGGCAGAAGTGCACTCCGCCGCCACCAAAACCCACGTGCGGATTGGGGCTTCGGCTCAGATCCAAGCGCTCCGGGTGCTCGAAGACGTCGGTGTCCCAGTTGCCGGACGGATAGAACATCACCACCTTCTCCCCCGCCCGGATGGTCTGGCCGCCGATTTCGAAATCCGTTGCGGCCGTGCGGCGGAAGGTCATCACTGGGCTGGCCCAGCGGATGAACTCCTCGATTGCCCCGCCGATGCGGTTGTCGAAGTCTTCCAGCAGCCAGGCACGCTGATCGGGAAAGTCGGTGAGCGCCTTCAGCGCGTGACTGGTGGTTTGCCGCGTGGTGTCATTTGCCGCGACCGACAACAGCACAAAGAACGCGGCGATGTCGGCGTCGGCGAGCCGGTCACCGTCCACCTCGGCAGTCACCAGGCTGCTGAACAGGTCGTCACCCGGATGCTCGCGACGCTCGGCCGCGAGGGCGAAAGCCACCTGATGCACCGTCATTTGGGCCTCGAACAGCACCTCCATCGGCTGGCGGCCGTTGAGGTAGACCGGGTCGGCCCACGAGACCATGGCATCGGCGGCGTGTTCCACGCGCTGACGGTCCGCCTCCGGAATGCCCACCATGTCCGACAGCGTGCGGATGGGCAGTTCCTTGGCGCACTGCTCGACGAAGTCGGCGCCGCTGCCCGCCGCCCTGAGCTCCTCGACGATGGTCTTCGCGTTCGCCTGGATCGAATCCTCGATGCGCCTGACCTGTCGCGGGGTGAACGCCGCGCTGACGAGTTTGCGAAGGAAGGTGTGCCGCGGCGGATCCATCGCCAGGAAGGACTGCGACGCTTCGAGCAGCTCCTCGGGAACGTTCTCAAAGATCACCCCCTTGCCGGACAAGAACACGTCGTTGTTGCGGCTGACCGCGACGATGTCATCGCGCCGGGTGAGCGCCCAGTAGCCGGGGTCGTCGGGATCGGTCATCAGGGCGTCTTCGACGGGAGGATGCCAGCTCACCGGGCGTTCGGCCCTCAGCTCGGCAAACGAGCTTTCCCGCTCTTGCGCGGTAGTAGACCAGAACGCGCGCGACGAGAGGTCGATTGGGTCGTAGGCGCGGGGATTCGCGGCCGTCGCAGTCATGGTGGATCCTCCATCGGCTATGACTTCGGTCACAGGTCTGAACAACGCCGACGATAATTCTAGACATAGTGTCTAGTCAAGATGTCGATGATCGGCTACGCTCTGACCAGCGGTGGGGGTGAGGAGGAGTCATGCCGTCGGTCACCCGCAAGCCGCAAGCCAAGCGGCAGGAGCGGCGCGAGCAGCTCGAGCGCCGGCTGCTCGACGCCACCGAACGGCTGATGCGCGACGGTGCCAGCTTCACCGAACTCAGCGTGGATCGGCTGTCCACCGAGGCCGGGATGTCGCGGGCCAGCTTCTACATCTACTTCGAGGACAAGGGCCACCTGCTGCGCCGCCTGGCCGGCCAGGTGTTCGCCGATCTCGCCGAAAGCGCCGAACGTTGGTGGGGCGTGGCGTGGCGGCACGATCCCGACGACGCGCGCGCCGGCATGGCTGCCATCATCGCCAGCTACCGGCGACACCAACCGGTACTCGTCGCGCTGAACGAGATGGCCGCCTATGACACCTTGGTCGGAGCGACCTACCGCAATCTGCTGACCGCCATCACCGGGCGATTGACCCGTGTCATCGAAGAAGGACAGGCCGACGGCTCAATCCGCAGCGAGTTGCCCGCGGCGACCGCGGCCAGTGCGCTCACCTGGATGGTCGAGCGGGCCTGCCAGCAGAACCTGCCGAACAACCCGCCCGCATACGATGCCGAGCTGGCCGCTACGCTAACCGAAATAGTCTGGGGCGCTTTGTATCTGAAGCCTGTAGCAACCTAGACGGCCACCAGGTCGTCGGCATGCACTGCGGGCCGGCGCAACTCGGCGGGCAGGTCTGAGGTCGACCTGCCGATCATGGTGGCCAGTTCGGCGGCGTCGTAGGCGACCACGCCGCGGGCCACCAGGGTCGCGTCCGGTCCCGTCAGGTCGACGACGTCACCGCCGTGAAAACGGCCGGACAGCCCGGTGATACCAGCGGGCAGCAGCGAACGGCGTTGCGCCAGCACCGCACGCACCGCACCATCGTCGAGGGTCAGCGCACCGGCGGACTCTGCGGCGTAGCGCACCCAAAACCGGCGTGCCGACATCCGGTTGGGCCGCGCGGCGAACACCGTGCCGACCGAGGCCTCCGCCAACGCGGTCGCGGCGTCGGCGGCGGCTGCCAGCAGCACTGGCACCCCAGCGTCGGCGGCAAGCAGTGCCGACGACACCTTCGACGCCATCCCGCCGGTGCCCAGGTGGCTGCTTTGTCCGGCAACCACACCGTCGAGGTCGGCCGGCCCGGAAACCTCAGGGATGAAACGTGATTCGCTGGACTTACGCGGATCGGCGTCGTACAGCCCGTCGATGTCGCTCAGCAGCACCAGCGCGTCCGCCCCCACCAGGTGCGCCACCAACGCCGAGAGCCGGTCGTTATCGCCGAACCGGATTTCGTTGGTGGCAACCGTGTCGTTCTCGTTGACGATCGCCACCGCGTGCAGCGCCCGCAGCCGGTCCAGGGTGCGCTGGGCGTTGGTGTGCTGCACCCGCATCGAAATGTCGTGCGCGGTCAGCAATACCTGGCCAACGCTGCGTTGGTAGCGAGCGAAGGCCGCGTTCCACGCGTTCACCAGCGCGACCTGCCCGACGCTGGCCGCCGCCTGTTTCGTGGCCAGATCGGTGGGCCGCTTGGTCAGCCCGAGCGGCTCGATGCCGGCGGCGATGGCCCCGGAGGAGACGATGACGACGTCGGAGCCCGCTTTCATCCGGGCCTCGATCGCGTCGACGAGCCCCGCCAGCCTGCCGGCGTCGAACATGCCGGTCGGCGTGGTCAACGCGGTGGTGCCGACCTTGACCACGACGCTTCGCGCGGCGCGGATGGCCTCACGCGCGGTCATGACGGGTCGTCGCGCTCGCGGCGCCGGCGACGGGCCGCTTTGCGTTCGTCAGCGCCGACGCGATCATTGCCTTCCAGGCGCGCGTCGGTACCTCGCCTCGTCATTACGGTGTCGATTCCGGACGGGGTCTGCGGCTCCCAGTCGAAGGTGACCTCGCCGATGGTGACCGCACATCCCGGCCGCGCGCCCAGCCGCACCAGTTCGTCCTCGACGCCCAGACGGGCCAGCCGGTCACCGAGGTATCCGACCGCCTCGTCGTTGTCGAAGTTGGTCTGGGCGATCCAGCGTTCGGGTCGGTGGCCGCGGACCACGAATCCACCCTGGCCGTCGGATTCCACCGTGAAACCGGACTCGTCGACCGGTACCGGACGAATCACCGGCCGTCTCGGCACCAGCACCGGCTGCGCGGCGTGATACTGCGAGACCATGTCGGCGAGGCTGAATATCAACGGCTGCAGTCCTTCTCGGGAAACCGCAGACACCAGGAAGACCGGCCAGCCGCGCGCGGCGATATCGTCGCGAACGAACTCGGCCAGCTCACGGGCCTCCGGGACGTCGATCTTGTTCAGCACTACCGCCCGCGGCCGCTCTACAAGATCACCCAGCGCCGAATCCCCTTGCAGCGTGGGCGTGTACGCGGCCAGCTCGGCTTCCAGCGCGTCGATGTCGGACACCGGGTCGCGGCCCGGTTCTGCGGTCGCACAGTCGACGACGTGCACCAGCACGGCACAGCGCTCGATGTGCCGCAGGAAGTCCAGGCCCAGACCGCGGCCCTGCGATGCACCCGGGATCAGGCCCGGCACGTCGGCGACGGTGAAGGTGCGCTCCCCCGCCGAGACCACGCCCAGGTTGGGAGCAAGGGTGGTGAAGGGGTAGTCGGCGATCTTCGGCTTGGCCGCCGAGATCGCCGACACGAGCGAGGATTTGCCGGCCGACGGGAACCCCACCAGTCCGACGTCAGCGACGGTTTTCAGTTCGAGCGTGAGATCGCGGGACTCCCCTTTTTCGCCGAGCAGCGCGAATCCTGGCGCCTTGCGGGCCCGCGAGGCCAGCGCGGCATTGCCCAGCCCACCGCGACCCCCCGCCGCGGCTTCGAAGCGGGTGCCCGCGCCGACCAGGTCCGCGAGCAACCGGCCGTCCTCGTCGAGCACCACGGTCCCGTCGGGGACTTTGACTTCCAGATCGGCACCGGCCGCCCCGTCTCGGTTACTGCCCATTCCCTGCTTGCCCGAAGCCGCGTCGATGTGCGGCCGGAAGTGGAAGTCGAGCAGGGTGTGCACCTGCGGGTCGACGACCAGCACAACGCTGCCGCCGCGGCCGCCGTTGCCGCCGTCGGGACCGCCGAGGGGCTTGAATTTTTCGCGGTGGACCGAGGCGCAGCCGTTGCCGCCAGAGCCTGCCCGCGTGTGGATAACGACGCGGTCGACAAACCGAGGCATCGGGGTCCCTCTGACTAACCAGTGTCAAGCCCGCGAGTGTGAAGCCTAATCAGCTTCGCACTCGTGACGCTCAGTCTGTCGTGGTCGGGGCCGCGACGATGCTGACAGTCTTGCGTCCCCGCCGCACGCCGAACTGGACGGCGCCGGCCGCCTTCGCGAACAACGTGTCGTCGCCGCCGCGGCCGACGTTGATGCCCGGGTGGAAATGCGTGCCGCGCTGACGGACGATGATCTCGCCGGCCTTGACAATCTGACCGCCGAAGCGCTTGACGCCCAGCCGCTGAGCGTTGGAATCGCGGCCGTTGCGTGAGCTGGAAGCGCCCTTCTTGTGTGCCATGTCTCGTCGCCTTCGCTACTTGATGCCGGTGACCTTCAGGACCGTCAGCTGCTGACGGTGGCCCTGACGCTTGTGGTAGCCGGTCTTGTTCTTGAACTTGTGGATACGGATCTTGGGACCCTTGGTGTGCTCGAGCACCTCGCCGGTCACCGCGACCTTGGCCAGCGCCGCGGCGTCGGTGGTGACGGTGGCGCCGTCGACGACCAGGGCGACCGGCAGCGACACCTTCGCGCCGGGCTCGGAGTCGAGCTTCTCGACCTTGACGACGTCTCCGACCGCGACTTTGTACTGCTTGCCGCCGGTCTTGACGATTGCGTAGGTCGCCATGGTTACGTCTACCTCTTCTTCTTCGGGTCCTTCGGGCGCCGCGCGCTACCGAAGGTGCGCGGGCTGGTCTTGGGAGTGCCGGCCAAAACCCGGTCAACGGGCCTGACGACAACTGGTCCAGGGTACGTGACCAGCGGCTAAAGGGTCAAACTGGCCCGGCGACGCTGCAGGCCGGAACGGCCTGGAAGGAGCCGGGCAATTAGACCCCGAGGTCAGTCCTCATGGATCGGCGGGCCGGCCGGCCGGGCCGCGGCCCGGCGCCGGCGGAGTTGCGCAGCGGGCGCGGTGAAGGCGGCGATGGCCGTTTGGCCGTCGGAGTCATCGCCGCCGTCCGAGTCGTCGGAATCTTCGAGGTCCAGATCGTCGTCGAGATCCAGATCCTCGTCGTCGTCGTCCTCTTCGTCCTCGAGGTCCTCGTCGTCGAGATCCTCATCGTCGTCGAGGTCGACCTCGTCGTCTTCGTCGCTGTCGTCATCGAAGTCGCCGTCGTCCAGATCTTCTTCCGCGGCCTCCCGCGCGACCTGCTCATGGAGCCGGGCATCGGTTTCCGCGTCGTCCCGGTCGTGCTCGCCGACTACTTCATCGACACCCTCGGTTCGCACCGACTCGTCGATTTCGTCGTCATGCTTACCGTTGGCCGCGGCCATCGCCTTGAACATCGGGTGTTCGCCGGGAGTGTGCACCGGCACTTTGGCCACCGCGGGTTCGTCGGACTTGCCCTTCTTGGAGCGCCGGCCCCGCCTGCCGCCCGACTCGGATTTGCGGTTGGTCGCCGACGCGGAGTCGACGGGATCAGCGTGCAGCGTTATTCCGCGGCCGCCGCAGTGCGGGCAGGTCGTGGAAAACGCCTCGATCAGCCCGGTTCCCAGCCGCTTGCGGGTGAGCTGGACCAGCCCCAGCGAGGTCACCTCGGACACCTGATGCCGCGTGCGGTCGCGAGCCAGCGCCTCGGTCAGCCGGCGCAGCACCAGGTCACGGTTGGACTCCAGCACCATGTCGATGAAGTCGATGACGACGATGCCGCCGATGTCGCGCAGCCGCAGCTGGCGCACGATCTCCTCGGCCGCTTCGAGGTTGTTCTTGGTAACGGTCTGTTCGAGGTTGCCGCCGGAACCGGTGAACTTCCCGGTGTTGACGTCGACCACCGTCATCGCCTCGGTTCGGTCGATCACCAGCGTGCCGCCCGAGGGCAGCCAGACCTTGCGATCCATCGCCTTGGCCAATTGCTCGTCGATGCGGTGCACCGCGAAGACGTCAGGGCCCGACTGTCCCTCCGACAGCGGTGCCGCCTCGTATTTGTTCAGCTTCGAAACAAGGTCGGGGGCAACCGAATTCACGTACTCGTTGATGGTGGTCCAGGCTTCCTCGCCGGACACGATCAGCTGGGCGAAGTCCTCGTTGAACAAGTCACGAATCACCTTGACCAAGACGTCGGGCTCTTCGTACAGCGCCACAGCGGCGCCGGCCGCCTTCTCCTTGGTCTCCTCGGCCTGCGCGGCGATTTGCGTCCACCGATCCTGCAGCCGGGTCACGTCGGAGCGGATGTCCTGCTCCTTGACGCCCTCGGAGGCGGTACGGATGATCACGCCCGCGTCTGACGGCACCACCTCACGCAGGATTTCTTTCAGGCGTTGGCGTTCGGTGTCGGGCAGCTTGCGGCTGATGCCGGTCGACGACGCACCCGGCACGTACACCAGGTAGCGACCGGCCAGCGACACCTGGGTGGTCAGCCGGGCGCCCTTGTGTCCGACCGGATCCTTGCTGACTTGCACGACGACGTAGTCGCCGGGCTTGAGAGCCTGCTCGATTTTGCGGTTGGAACCGCCCAGGCCGGCCGCTTCCCAGTTGACCTCGCCCGCGTAGAGCACGCCGTTGCGGCCGCGGCCGATATCGACGAAGGCCGCCTCCATCGACGGCAGCACGTTCTGCACGATGCCCAGGTAGATATTGCCCACCAGGGATGCCGAGGCCGCGCTGGTGACGAAGTGTTCGATGACGATCCCGTCTTCGAGGACGGCGATCTGGGTGTAGCGGGCGCCCGGGTGCGGCGGTTCGGTGCGGACCTTGTCACGCACCACCATCACCCGCTCGACCGCCTCGCGGCGGGCGAGGAACTCGGCTTCGGTCAGGACCGGCGGGCGGCGGCGTCCGGCATCGCGTCCGTCGCGACGGCGCTGCCGTTTGGCCTCCAGGCGGGTTGAGCCGTCGATGCCCTGGATCTCGGTGTTCTTGGAGTCGCTATCGGCTTTGTCCTTGGCCCGGGGTGCCCGCTCGTGCACCACGGTGTTCGGTGGATCGTCCGGTGACGGGCCGTCCTCGGAGTCGTCGCCGGAACCGGATTTGCGGCGACGACGGCGTCGGCGACGCTTGCTGGTGCCTTCGCCGGAGCCGTTGTCGTCCTCGCCGTTTTCGGAGTCGTCGTCATCGGAGTCGTCGTCGTCGGAGTCAGCCGACGCCGCGTCCGACTTGTCCGATTTGCCGCCGTCGCCGCCAGCCTCGTCGCCCTTATCGGCTCCGTTCTGCTCGCCTCGACCGCGGCCCCGTCCGCGACGCCCGCGGCGACGACGCCGGTTGGCGGGCCGTTCGCCCTGCTCGTCGTCGTCGCTGTCGAGGTCGTCATCGTCGGAGTCGGCCGAGTCGTCGGCATCGTCTGAGTCGTCGCCTACCTGGATCGGCTGTGGCGCGACGAAAAGCGGCATGTATTCGGGACGGTCGATCGCCGTCTCCAGCATCAGCCGGGATTCGGGCTCGTCCGCCACGGCAGCGGCCTCCGAGGGCGCAGCAACCGTCGCGGCGACGGACGCCGGTGCGCTGGCCAGCAGGTCGCGCACGCGGAGCGCGTCGACGCGGTCGACGGTGGAATGCGCGCTACGGACCCGGCCGTCGAGTTCGGCCAGCGCGTCGAGCACCCGTTTACTGGTCGTCCCGAGCACTCTGGCCAGCGAATGGACCCTCAGCCGTTCAGGCAGGTCCTCATGCTGGGCCGAGTCTTCTGGAAGTTCTGAGGAATGGCCACCGTCAGTCACGTATTCTCCTCTAGCCCCCGGGCGCGTCCTTTCGACGCGGCCACGCGAGGGCTTCGCTATGGGTCCGGGCCACTTCTCCCGAACTTGTGATGGTCTCGCCCCGAGCGGCTCAGTTCGAACGCGCTCGGCGCCGGTTTGAATGATGGCTGGACAGTCGGCGCCGCATCGCGGATCGCGGTGGTCGCGCTTGTCGAAGTCTTCATTCGGGCGTCGGACGCCGGTCCGGCGACGTTCACCCGCTACTTAGTATCCCATACCGCCGCGGCGCCCCGAACCAAGTGCGCCAACCCGTGGTCAGGAGTTGGGAAACCACAGCCCGATCTCGCGCTCGGCCGACTCGGGCGAATCGGAGCCGTGCACCAGGTTGAACTGCACCTCGAGGCCGAAATCGCCCCGGATGGTGCCGGGAGCGGCACCCTCGACCGGGTCGGTTGCACCGGCCAGTTGCCGCACCGCCGTGACCGCCCGTGGTCCCTCCACGATCGCCGCCACCAGCGGCCCCGACGTGATGAACTCCAGCAGGGACCCGAAAAACGGCTTGCCGTCATGCTCGGCGTAGTGCTGGCGGGCCAGCTTGTCGCCGACAATGCGCAGTTCCAACGCCGCGACGGTCAGGCCTTTGCGCTCGATGCGGCCGATGATCTCGCCCACCAGGCGTCGTTCGACCCCGTCGGGCTTGATCAACAGGAGAGTCCGGTCGGTCACGGCGGACAGCGTACCTAACACACCGAGCGCGCCGACGACGGTGGATCAGTCCGGCGGGCCGTCCTGGCCTGGGAGGAGCCCGCGTCGCTGCCTGCGGAGAACCTCGGACCGGTAATAAACGATCAGGGCCCAGACCGCCGCGAACAGGATCCCGATGAACCCCACCCCCGGGTAGACCAGGAAGCCGGCGATGGGTATCAGCTGCACGGCAAGGTCCGCCCAAATGGCCCATGACCGCCCCTGCAGCCCGGCGAGCACGACCAGGACCGCCGCCAAACCCAGCAGGTATCCCAGTGCGCCCGGCGTCAGCCCGCCCCCGACCGCGCTGACCACCGGCAATGCCAGCAGCACCACGATCACCTCCAGGATCAGCGTCCCCGCCGTCACGCCGCGAAAGCTTTTCCACGGATCCGGCGTCGGGCCATCGCTTGGGCCCGTCATGCCGGATCACGACCGAACAGCGTGCGTGCAGCGCCGGCGGTGATCACCGAACCGGTGATCACGATGCCGGTACCGGAGAACGCGTCCTCGCCGACTTGCCCGTCCGTGGCGGCGTCGTCAACCAGCGCGGTCGCGGTTTCGATTGCGGAAGGCAGATTTTCGGCGGTGAGCACCCGGTCGGGTCCGAACCATTGGAGCGCGGCCAGCGCCAGCGACTCGACATCTAGGGCGCGCGGTGATCCGTTGTGGGTGACCACGATCCGATCAAACACCGGCTCCAGCGCGGCGAGAATGCCGCCGACGTCCTTGTCTGCCAGCACGCTGACCACCCCGACCAGGAATCGGAAATTGAACTCCTCGGCCAGCGTCTGCGCCAGCGCCGCAGCGCCCGCGGGGTTGTGCGCGGCGTCGATGAATACCGTCGGGGCGCTGCGCATGCGCTCCAACCGGCCGGGGCTGGTGGCCGCGGCGAATCCGGCCCGAACGGCGTCGACATCGAGCTGACGCTGCGCGCCGGCACCGAAAAACGCCTCGACCGCGGCCAGCGCCACCACCGCGTTGTGGGCCTGATGTTCCCCATGCAACGGCAGATACACGTCGGAGTACACCCCGCCGAGGCCCTGGAGCTGCAGCACCTGGCCGCCGACGGCGACCTGACGGCCCAGCACCGCGAACTCCGAGTCTTCGCGGGCGACCGCCGCGTCGGCGCGCACGGTCTGCGCCAGCAGCACCTCCATCGCGTCGGGTACCTGCCGACCGATCACCGCCACGGTGTCGGGCGCACCCTCGTCGGCCCTGTGGATGATGCCGGCTTTCTCGCCGGCGATCCCGGCGATGTCGTCGCCGAGGTATTCCACATGGTCGACGCTGATCGGCGTGATGACGGCAACCGGAGTGTCGACCACATTGGTGGCGTCCCAGCGGCCGCCCAGACCCACCTCGACGACCGCGACCTCGATCGGCGCATCGGCGAACGCCGCAAACGCCATCGCGGTGAGGACCTCGAACTTGCTCATCGCCGGCCCGCCGCTGTCCTGCGACTGCTGGTCGATCATCTGCACGAACGGCTCGATCTCGGAGTAGGTGGCCACGTACTGCGCCGGGCTGATCGGGTGCCCGTCGATCGCGATCCGCTCGACCGCCGACTGCAGGTGCGGGCTGGTGGTCCGTCCGGTGCGCCGCTGCAACGCGGTCAGCAGCGCGTCGACCATCCGCGCCACCGAGGTCTTGCCGTTGGTGCCGGCGATATGAATCGACGGGTAGCTGCGCTGCGGTGAGCCGAGCAGGTCCATCAGCGCGGTGATGCGAGTCAGGCTCGGCTCGATCTTGGTTTCCGGCCACCGCTGGTCGAGCAGATGCTCGACCTGAAGTAACGCCGCGATCTCGTCTGGGGTCGGAACCACGCCGGCGGCATCGGGGTCGGGCGGCTCCAGGGTCACTGCAGCCCGGCTAACCTGGCCGTTATCCGGTCGGTTTCTTCGCGGGCCACTCGTTGACGCTCTCGTTGCTTGTCGACGACGGCGGCCGGCGCCTTGGCCATGAAATCGGCATTGCCCAATTTGGCTGTGGTGGAAGCCAATTCCTTTTGGGCGGCGGCCAGGTCCTTTTCCAGGCGGCGACGTTCGGCCTCCACATCGATCGTGCTCGAGGTGTCGAGTTCGACAGTGACGATGCCTCCGGCCAGGCCGACCTCAACAGAGGCCGACGGGCTGAATTCCGGGCTCGGCTCGGTCAGCCATGCCAGCGAGCGTACGGAGCCGACCTGGGTGCTCAGGTCTGCGGTGTCGATGCCCGACAACCGGGCGGGCACTTTCTGCCGGTCGGCCAAACCCTGGTCGCTGCGGAAGCGGCGGACCTCGGTCACCAGCTTCTGCATGTCCGTGATCCGTTGCGCGGCAGCCGCATCCAGGTTGATACCGGATGACGTGGGCCAGTCGGCGATCACCAGCGACTCCCGGCCGGTCAACGCCTGCCACAGCGCCTCGGTGATGAACGGGATCACCGGATGCAGCAGTCGCAGCAGGGTGTCCAGCACGGCGGCCAGTACCGCGGTGGTGTGCGTGAGACCATCGGCGAGCTGTGTCTTGGCCAGTTCGACGTACCAGTCGCAGAATTCATCCCAGGTGAAGTGGTAGAGAGCCTCGCAGGCCCGGCTGAATTCATATCCGTCGAAGGTCGAATCAACTTCGGCGCGAACTTCTTCCAACCGCCCCAAGATCCAGCGGTCAGCGTCGGTCAGCTCAGCGAGATCAGGCAACGGCGCCAGGCTGGCACCGTTGAGCAACGCAAACCGGGTGGCGTTGAACAGCTTGGTGCCGAAATTGCGCGACGCCCGCACGTGATCCTCGCCGACCGCGAGATCGCCGCCGGGACTGGCGCCGCGGGCCAGCGTGAACCGCAACGCGTCGGCGCCGTAAATGTCCAGCCAGTCCAGCGGATCGACGACGTTGCCCTTGGACTTGCTCATCTTTCGGCCGGCCTCGTCACGGATCAGACCGTGCAGGAAGACATCGGTGAACGGCACCTGCGGGCCCCGCTTGCCGTCCTGGGTGATGGCGTCGTCTGCGCCGACGAAGGTGCCGAACATCATCATCCTGGCCACCCAGAAGAACAAAATGTCGTAACCGGTCACCAGAACGCTTGTCGGATAGAACTTTTCCAGTTCCGGGGTCTTCGAGGGCCAGCCCAGAGTGGAGAACGGCCACAACGCCGACGAGAACCAGGTGTCCAGGACGTCGGGATCCTGCTCCCAGCCGTCCGGCGGTGTCTCGTCCGGGCCCACGCACACCTGCTCGCCGTCGGGGCCGTACCAGATCGGGATGCGATGGCCCCACCAGAGCTGTCGCGAGATGCACCAATCGTGCATATCATCGACCCAGGCGAACCAGCGCGGCTCGAGGCTGGCGGGGTGAATCATGGTGTCGCCGTTGCGCACCGCGTCGCCGGCAGCCTTGGCCAACGATTCCACCCGCACCCACCACTGCAGCGAAAGCCGCGGTTCGATCGGCTCGCCGGTACGCTCGGAGTGTCCGACGCTGTGTAGGTAGGGTCGCTTCTCCTCGACGATCCTGCCCTGCGCCGCAAGCGCTTCGCGCACCGCGACGCGGGCGTCGAAGCGGTCCAACCCGTCGAATTGTGTTCCGGTGTCCGCGATCCGGCCCTTGGTGTCCATGATCGACGGCATCGGCAGCTGATGCCGCAGCCCGATCTCGAAGTCGTTCGGGTCGTGGGCGGGCGTGACTTTGACTGCGCCGGTGCCGAACTCGGGGTCGACGTGGTCGTCGGCGACGACGATGAGCTGCCGGGTCAGGAACGGGTGCGCCAGCGTGGTGCCGACCAGCTTCCGGTAGCGGTCGTCGTCGGGATGAACCGCGATCGCGGTGTCGCCGAGCATCGTCTCCAGCCGGGTGGTGGCGACCACGATGTGCGGCTCGGCGTCGTCGAGCGAGCCGTACCGGAACGACACCAGTTCGCCTTCGACGTCCTCATACTTGACCTCGAGGTCGGAGATCGCCGTTTCCAACACCGGCGACCAGTTCACCAGCCGCTCGGCTTGATAGATCAGACCGGCGTCGTAGAGCCGCTTGAAGATCGTCCGGACCGCTCGCGACAGGCCCTCGTCCATGGTGAACCGGTCGCGGCTCCAGTCCACCCCGTCGCCCAGTCGCCGCATCTGGCCACCGATGGCGCCGCCGGACTCACGCTTCCAATCCCACACCTTGTCGACGAACAGTTCGCGGCCGAAGTCCTCCTTGGTCTTCCCGTCGACGGCGAGCTGCTGTTCCACGACGCTCTGCGTCGCGATGCCCGCGTGGTCCATGCCCGGCTGCCACAGCACCTCATAGCCCTGCATGCGCTTGCGACGGGTGAGCGCGTCCATCATGGTGTGCTCGAGCGCGTGACCCATGTGCAGGCTGCCGGTCACATTCGGAGGCGGCAGCACGATCGAGTACCCGGGTTTTGCGCTGGTCGGGTCCGCGGCGAAGTAGCCCGCGTCGAGCCAACGTTGGTAGATCGCGTTTTCGGCCGCGCTTGGATCCCACGCCTTGGGCAGGGCTTCAGCCCGCTCGTTGGCGGTGGATTCTGGGCTAGCGGTCACCCGTCAATTCTAGAAAGCGCCGGGGAGCGCGCCGAACACCGCCCGCACGCGGGGGTTACTTCTTGTTGCCGCCCAGCAATCCGCCGAGAATGTCGCCGGCCTTGGAACCCAGCACATTGCCCAACACGGTGCCCAGCGACTTGTTGCCGCCCATCCCGCCGAGGATGCTGCCCAACACGTCGTTGAGCGCCCCTCCGCCGGCTCCCCCGCCGGCGGGAGCTGCGCTCTTTCCGGTGAGTTGCTTTCCGACATAGGCCAGCACGATCGGCGCCAAGATCGGCAGCAGCTGCTTGAGCAGATCGCTGTTGCCGCCGCCGCCGCCGGCCAGCGCGCTGGCGACCTGGGCGGCGTCATTGCCGCCGAAGATCCTCGCGATCGCCTGCTGGCCGTCCTGCTCGTCGACGTGGTCAACGTTGACGCCGCCGTCGAGCAGGCCGGCGTGGCCGTCCGCCGCGGACTCGATCTTGCTGGCGTGTTCGGGGTCCTGCGCGTTTTCCTGCATTCCGCCGACCAGCACCGGAACCAACAGCTGAACTGCTTTGTTGACTTCGCCTTCATCGACGCCGATTTTGCTTGCGATGTCACTCGTTGGGATCTGAGCGAGAAGATCATCAAGGCCAGACATGAACCCGTCCACCTAACGTCACTGGGATGGTGTGCTAACTCGATCTTGACACTAGTCGGAGCGGGAGCCGTCCGACAGCGGTTCGTCGGAGCAGATTCAATTAGCGGGCGCCAGCTTGGCGGTTTGCAGCGACACTCCTGCGGCCGGGAGCCGCGCCAGTAACGCGTCACCCATCGCGGCCGCGGGTGTCAGCACGCCACGTAGCTCCGAGAGCTCATCGCGATCCGAAGCCAGCGCCAGGCCGCTTTCCCCCAACAGCACCGAGGTGGCCTGGTATCCGGGGTCGCCCTGCTGGGCGATGGTAGCCACGTACCGGACGCCGGAGGTCGTGGTGGTGTAGGTCTCGATCTTGTAATAGCCGCGCTCGCGGGTCGCTGCGCTGGGCCCGGTGCCGGGCTTGGGCAGCACTCGCTCCACGAGTCGGCGCGGCAGCAGCCGGAAATAGCGGCTGCCCAACGCCGATACGGCGTTGCCGACCCCGTTGACGACGACCGACGCCACCGGCGCCGCTGCCGACGACCCCAGACTCATGTGCTCGCTGTAGCGGAACCGCTTGCCGTACGCCCACTCCTGTAAAGCGTTGCTGCGTCGGACAATTCGGGTGTTGGTGGGCGCCATTGCGAATCCAGCCGTCCACAGACCGGTGAGCTCCGGGGCGATCTGGCGGCCACGGCGCCACGGCAGGTCGGGTTGGGCGCCGAGTTCGGGTTCGGCGCCGCGGTCGGGGCTCAGCGTGTAGGGGTCGGCGAACTGACGACGCGCGTCGGGATCACTGGAGACGGCGCGCATCACTTCCACCGCCGACGCGATGGTGCCGCCGGAGAATCCGCCGGACACAGATCGAACCACAAAGTCGGTTTTGCCGAGCTCGCCCGCGCCGTCTTCGCGTGCCCTCCGGTAGAGCGCGTAGACGGTGAGATCCGAAGGGATCGAGTCGAATCCACACGCGTGCACGATGCGTGCGCCGGTGTCGAGCGCCTGCTTGTGGTAGAGGTCGATACTGTCGCGAACGAACGGCGGCTCGCCGGTCAGGTCGGCGTAATCGGTGCCCGCCGCGGCGCACGCGCCGACCAGCGGCAGGCCGTAACGGGTGTAAGGCCCGACGGTGGTGATAACCACCCTCGTCTGCGCGGCCATCGCGTCCAGCGTCGACGGCGAGGACGCGTCGGCCACCAAAACCGGCCACGACTGCGCCGATTCCCCCAGCGTTTCGCGGATCGCGAGAAGGCGTTCGGTCGACCGGCCGGCCAGCGCGATCCGCGCGCCTCCGCCGGCGCGGGCCAGGTATTCGGCGGTGAGCTTGCCCACGAAGCCGGTTGCCCCGTACAAGACGATGTCGTATTCGCGCGTCTCGGTCACAGGCGCGACGGTACTCCGAGCGTCTCTGGCAACTCGGTGCTCTCCCCCAGCACATGCTCGGCTAGAAAGGCGATCACCACCTGGTACCAGATCTTTGTGTGCTGCGGCGCAGCCACCCAGTGGTTCTCCGACGGGAAGTACAGGAACCGGTGCGGGCTGCTGCCGTCCTCGCCGGCCGGCAGCGCCGACTTGGCCAGCAGCTCGTACCACAGCCGCAGGCCCTCGCCGATCGGCACGCGATAGTCCTTGTCGCCGTGGATGACCAGCATCGGCGTGCCGATCCGCTCGACGAACTGGTGCGGTGAGTTGGCAACGGTCACCTCCGGTGTCATCTCACGCCGCCAGTAGTAGGCGTGATCGGTTGTCGGGCTGAATTGGTCCAGCGCCCACAGGCTGGCGTGGGTCACGATCGCGGCAAACCGGTTCGTGTGGCCGGCCATCCAGTTGGCCATGTAGCCGCCGAACGAACCGCCCATCGCGGCGACCCGGGTCGCATCGATGCGCGGGTGAGCACACGCCGCGTCGGTGGCGGCCATCAAATCGTCGAACGGCGATCCGCCCCACGCTCCCCAACCACGCTGGATGAAGTCCTGCCCGTAGCCCGTCGACAGCGCCGGATCCGGCAGCAGCACCGCGTAGCCCCGCGCGGCGAGCAGCCATGGGTTCCATCGCCACAACCAGCTGTTCCAACTGCCCAGCGGCCCGCCGTGGATCCACAACACCAGTGGGGCCGGCGCCTGGTCTTCGGGCAGCACTAACCAGGACCGCACCGTCGTCCCATCGGCGGCAGCCGCGGTGACATCGGTCAAAGTTCCCGGCAGCGTTGGCAAATCGACGCAGGGCAGCACGGTGATAGTGCCATCCGGATCGATCCGCACCGGGTGCGGCGGCGCCGCATACGAGCTGCGGAGCGCATATAGCACGCCGCCCGGCGCGGCGACGACGTCCGTGTAGGCGAAGTCGTCGTCGGTGAGCTGTGTAACCGTCGACGTCGACAGCTCGACGCGGAACACCGGGGCCCGGCCGGCCTGATCGGCCGTGACGATCAGCGAGGTGCCATCGCTCGACCAGGTTATCGACGTCGGCCGGCGATCCCATGTTTGAGCCACCTCTCGCGGTTGATCGCCAAATCGCTGGTATTGCAGCGTCATTCGCGGAGCATGGTCTGGAGTGGTGATGGTTTCCCGGGTGAACGCGACCGCCGACCCGTCTGGCGAGATCGCGGGTTGTTGAAGGTCGGCGTCCGGATCATCAGCGATAACACGGCGTTCAGCGGACGCCAGGTCGACCCGCACCAGCACCGAACGCTCGGTGGCGTCGGGCCCCGGGACCCGCCAGGTCGTCACCAGGAATCGGCCGTCGGCACTGACATCGAATACCGCGTCATCGAATCCGGCTTCACGCAGCGCTCCGCCGGGCTGTGGAGTCAGATCACGTAGATCCGCCGCGTCGAACAGATGAGGTTCATCCGGGCCAATGTCCTTGTCCCAGAAGCGCACCGGATACCCGGAGTGCAGAATCGCGCTGACGTTGTTGGTCTCGCGTAAATCGCGCAGCCGCCGGTCGTCGTCGGCGTCGCGCGCCGACGGAAACAGCGGGGCACCGATTACGGTGGCGTCGGCGCCGCGAGCGGTACGCACCACGGTCACGCCACCGGGCATGCTCAGCACTTCGACGGCCTCGCCGCCTTCTGCGGGCAGCCGCCACAGCGAGGCGGGTGGTTTGTCGGCATCGCCGGTCGATCGGGACGAGACGAACAAGAGGTCGCCGTCGACGGTGAACGCCGGCGAGGAGTCGCCGTTCGAGCCGCGGGTGAGCCGGCGTGCGGGCCTGTCGCCGGTCGGATCGACTTCCCAGACGGCGCTGACGTACTCGGTGCGTTTGTCGTTGAGTTCGGCCACCGTGGTCACCACCCGTGACCCGTCCGCCGACACTGCCAGGCCCGAGACACGGGGCAGTGCTAAATAGTCGTCGAGGTTGTCGAATGGCGTTGCGGTCACGTGTCGTTGGTAACACAGCGCGGCGCTTGGCGCGGTGTGCGCTAGCTAACGTGTCGTTTGACCTCTAGCTGAGACGCCTGACGGCGGTGGCGGGCTACAGCCCGGCCACCGCCGTCAGTTTGATCTTTGGTCAGCCGCGCCGGCCGCAGACCGGCCAGGCGCCGATGCCCTGGGTGTGCAGGACGTTCTCGGCCACCCGGATCTGCTCCTCACGGCTCGCGCCGTTCGCGGATCCCGAGCCACCGTTGGCACGCCAGGTGCTCGAGGTGAACTGCAGGCCGCCCGAGTAGCCGTTCCCGGTGCTGATTCCCCAGTTACCACCCGACTCGCACGCGGCGATCGCGTCCCAGTTCACGCTGTACGCCTTAACGGCCGGCTTGGCCGGCGGCGGCGCGGGCGCGTCATCGGCCGGGGGGGCCGGAGGCGGCGGCGCATCCGGTGCGGGCGCAGCGTCCGGAGCCGGGGGTGCCGGTGCATCCGGGGCCGGGGGCGGCGGCGCGTCAGGGGCCGGCGGAAGGTCGGCCGGCGCCGGGGGCGCGGGAGCGGCATCCGGAGCGGGCCCAGCGTCAGGCGCCGGCGGAGCGTCCGGAGCGGGCGCGTCAGGGGCCGGCGGAGCGTCCGGAGTGGGCGCAGGGGCCGGCGCAGCGTCCGGAGCCGGCACGAAGTCGGCAGCCTCAAAGGGCGCGCCGATCGTGTTCGGGTCCCACCGCATGTCATCCGCCGCGAATGCGGTGGCGTTGGACAGGGTGAGCGGGGCCGTAGCGATCACACCGGTGATCGCAGCCATGGTGAGCGTCTGGCGGACGTTCTTCAACAGCGTTCCTTTCGCGGGTGCGCGCGCCGAAATAAGCCCAGCGATGTGGGCGGGTGCCTGTGTCCAGGCGGGGTTGATGCATCGGGTCGTGCCGTCTCGTTCGGGCACGACAGCTGAGGCGTGAGCCGCCGACCGGGCTCCTTGCCCGGCGACGACGCGGAGGCGTCGTCGCCGTCCGCAGCCTCCGCTCACACGCGGTCCGTGGATTCGATTTTGCTTTGCCTTTATCGGGCCGAAATGGACCGTACGAGACGGGGTTGCATTCGTCATCTCACGACGCGGGCTATTTCGAACAAGTAACGGGTCGATCACGGCCAGGTCAGCTAATTGTCTTCCCTGGTCACACGGGTATTTTTCGCTCGCGTCAATCACTTGGCGGTCAGATGTGATTGTGAGCCAAATCACGCACTTTTTGTGAACTGCGACACGTATTTGCTGCTCTGTTGCCAGCGCCGCGCGACCATCGGCGTGTCCTGCGGACGAACCGAGCTCAGTGTGTTAGCCATGCCGGTCGCGCGCGATCTTGGCCGAGCGGCGGTGGCCGGCGGTCCGCCACGACCGCCGAAGACTCCAAATCCCAAGTGGAACAACCACTCTTAGTGATGGCGCTTCATGCGAGCCGACGGCCCGAGAATCGGCCCCGAGATCGGCGCGAGAGGCGCGGCTGGCCGACTCAAGAGAACGTGTTAACCATCAAAATTAGTATCCACCAATAGATTTCGCTTACGCACCGGACGTATCGCCACCGTCCGGCGGGGGCTGCGAGCCCATCCCGATCGGGGCTGCGCGCGGCTCGCCAGCAATACCCGGAGTTATTTGCCGGAAATCGGTCGACGTTTCGGCTTTTCGACGGCATGGCTAGCCGTACAGAGCGCCCGTGCCCGATCGCTGGATACCCGAAATATCCACTGGCGCAACGCGATACGAACGCAATTCCGGATTTGAACACTGGATCAATGCTGATCAATTAACGCAATAAACGGTGGAATTTACCGCAAACTAACACACATTGATTAATCAAGATCGAATTGCACATAAATTCGGTCGCATGGATTTATCGGATAATTGTCGCTAAAAGCATTATTTGAATAAATTGAACCTACGCAAAAGAGCGTTTGATTCGTCAGCTCCCGGTCCGCAGCAGGATGCGCAGATCGGCCTCCGAGTTGACATTGGCCAGCGACCGCGACTCGGGTATCACGATTCGTTGGGCGTCGACCCGGTCGACCAACGCATGCATGCTCCGCTCGCCGGCGGCGATCAACGCATCGATCTGCCCGACCAGCTCGGTCCGGTACACCGCCGCCAGGTAGTGATCGCGGCCGTCCCACGGCAACACGACGTCGGCGTCCAGCTCCTCCGCCCGGGCTTCGAGCAGGTCGATCAAATCGGCGGTCAGCAACGGCATGTCGGCGGCGCACAGGAACGCCCGCTTCGCGCCCGCCTCCGCGGCGGCGCTTAATCCGCGTCCGGTGGCGAGCAGCGGACCCAGTCCCCGCACCTCGTCGCGCACCACGCGGGCCGGCAGTTCCGGCAGAGCTTGTCCCGGCGCGGCGACGACGAATACCGGCTGGCACCGCTGCCCGACAACTTTGACCACCTGCTCGACCATCGTGGTGGGCGCTGCGGAGCCGTCTTTGGCGCCGACGAAACCGGCGGGAACCGGCATGGTGGCCTTGTCCCGGCCCATCCGTAGCGACGCTCCCCCAGCCAACACCACACCGGCTAACGAGGCCGGCTTAGCCGCGGGTGCCATGTCAGTTCACAGTCCAGGTGTCGCGCCCGTGCAACAGCGATTGCAACGCGGCGCGGTCGCCGGGCTTGGACTCCCGCGCGGCGCGAACCTGCGCTCGGGCCGCGTCGTCGTAGGTTGGCCGACTGACCTGTCGGAAGATACCCATCACCGTGTGCTCGAGGTTCTGCTCGGACAGCCGCGACAGCGCGAACGCGTAGGCCGAATCGGCGGCGTGCGCGTCGTGCACCACGATCTCGTCGACGCTGACGTCAGCGGTCTTGGCCACCTCGAGTCCGTAGCCGGACCGCACCACGCAATATTCGCGGTTGGCCCCAAAGATGACCGGCTCACCATGGCGGACGTTGATCACCCGCTCCTCGGCGCCCTCTTTGCGCAGCGCGTCGAACGAGCCGTCGTTGAAAATCGGGCAGTCCTGCAGGATTTCGACGATCGCGGACCCGCGGTGCTGCGCCGCGGCACGCAAAACCTCGGACAGGCCGGCGCGGTCAGAGTCCAGCGCGCGGCCGACGAAGCTCGCCTCGGCGCCCAGCGCCAGCGATACCGGGTTGAACGGCTGGTCGAGTGATCCCATCGGCGTCGACTTAGTGACCTTGCCGACCTCGGACGTCGGCGAGTACTGACCCTTGGTCAGGCCGTAGATCCGATTGTTGAACAGCAGGATGGTCAGGTTGACGTTGCGGCGCAACGCGTGGATCAGATGGTTGCCGCCGATCGACAATGCGTCCCCGTCGCCGGTAACCACCCAGACCGACAGGTCGTCGCGGGCCAGCGCCAGACCTGTCGCGATCGCCGGCGCGCGGCCGTGGATCGAGTGCAGGCCATAGGTTTCCAGGTAATACGGGAACCGGCTCGAGCAGCCGATGCCGCTGACGAAGACGATGTTCTCCCGGCGCAGTCCCAGCTCGGGCAGGAAGTTGCGCATCGTGTTGAGGATGACGTAGTCACCGCAACCGGGGCACCACCGGACCTCCTGGTCGCTGGTGAAGTCCTTGGCCTTCTGCGGTTGGTCGGTGGTGGGCACACCGTGGTGCTTGGTCAGCACGTCCGGCAGTCCGAGATCGACGCCGATCAGGTCAGTCATGAGTTAGCTCCCGCTCCAACCGTGGCCGCCGCCAATCTCGCGACCATCGTCTTGTCTTGCTCGATTTCGGCCAGTGTCCCGCCCATCGCGGCGCGGATGAGGCGCCCCACCTCGTCGGCCAGGAAAGCAACGCCCTGGACCTTGGTAACCGACTGCACGTCTACCAAGTACTTGCCGCGCAGCAGCAGCGCCAGCTGGCCCAGGTTCATCTCCGGCGCCACGACCTGCGGGTAGCGCCGCAACACCTCGCCCAGGTTGGCGGGAAATGGTCGCAGATGCCGCAGATGGGCATGCGCGACCTTGACGCCGTTGCGCCGCGCCCGCCGGCACGCTTCTCCGATCGGACCGTAGGAACTGCCCCACCCGATCAGCAGCAGTTCGGCGTCTCCGGTCGGATCGTCGACTTCCAGATCGGGAACCGAGATGCCGTCGATCTTGGCCTGACGCAACCGCACCATCAGGTCGTGATTAGCCGGCTCGTAGGAGATGTCGCCCGAACCGTTCTCAGCTTCCAACCCGCCGATGCGATGTTCCAGACCGGGAGTACCCGGTACGGCGAATTGCCGGGCCAGGGTTTCCGGGTCGCGGGCGTACGGCTGGAACGGCTCGTCCGGCTTGGCGAAGGTGTGCTCGATGGGCTCCAGCGTGTCGACGTCCGGGATTCGCCATGGCTCCGAGCCATTGGCAATTGCTCCGTCCGACAAAATGATTACCGGCGTGTGGTACGACACCGCGATGCGTGCCGCCTCCACGGCGACGTCAAAGCAATCCGACGGCGACCGCGGCGCCAGCACCGCCACCGGTGACTCCCCGTTGCGGCCGTAGAGCGCCTGCAGCAAGTCAGCCTGCTCGGTCTTGGTCGGTAGGCCGGTCGACGGCCCGCCGCGCTGTACGTCGATGACGAGTAACGGCAGCTCTGTCATCACCGCCAGTCCAAGCGCTTCGGCCTTCAGCGACAGGCCGGGTCCCGATGTGCTGGTCACCCCGAGCGCGCCGCCGTACGCGGCGCCCAGCGCCGCGCAGATCCCGCCGATCTCGTCTTCCGCCTGGAAGGTGGTCACGTTGAAGTTCTTGTGTTTTGAGAGCTCGTGCAAGATGTCCGACGCCGGCGTGATCGGATAACTGCCGAGGACAACCGGAATGTCGGCCAGCTGGCCGGCGGCGACAATGCCGTAGGCCAACGCGGTGTTGCCGGAGATCTGCCGGTATTCACCTGCGGGCAGCTTCGCGGGCGAGATCTCATAGGTGACGGCGAAGGCCTCGGTGGTTTCCCCGTAGTTCCACCCCGCCTTCAGCGCCAGCACGTTGGCCTCAGCGATGTCCGGCTTGCGACCGAACTTCTCCCTGATGAACTGTTCACTGGTTTCGATCGGCCGGCCGTACATCCACGACAACAGGCCCAGCGCAAACATGTTTTTGGCGCGCTGGCCGTCTTTCTTCGACGCGCCGATGACTTCGACCGCGCCGAGCGTCAGCGTGGTCATCGGGACGGCCTCAACCTTGTAGTCGGACAGTTCTCCGGTTTCCAGCGGGTTGTCCTGGTAGCCGACTTTGGCCAGGTTGCGCTTGGTGAACTCGTCGGAGTTGGCGATCACCAGCCCGCCGATGGGCAGGTCGGTGATATTGGCCTTCAGCGCCGCCGGGTTCATCGCGACCAGGACGTCGGGCCGGTCACCGGCGGTCAGGATGTCGTAGTCAGCGATTTGGATCTGGAAGGACGAGACGCCCGGGAGCGTGCCCTGCGGCGCACGGATCTCGGCCGGATAGTTCGGCTGGGTCGCCAGGTCATTACCGAAGAGCGCCGCCTCGGAAGTAAACCGGTCGCCGGTGAGCTGCATACCGTCGCCGGAGTCCCCGGCAAAACGGATGACAATTTGTTCCAGCTTCTCCCGCTTTTGCGGTTCGGGCAGCGCCACGTCGGGTCGATGTGAATCTGGGTGAGATTCTGACCTGGCTCCGTTGTCGTTCGGACCCACGTCCCCGCCTTCCATCGCTATTCACCGCACGGGCACGCCGCAGCTACCGGTGCGTATCGTCGGAGTGAATCCCCGGCCGGGTTTTATGTCACTGGCGGTACCGATTATTGCACTGTTCTTAGGGATTCATTTACGCCGATACATACCGTCACGTTACCGCGACTTGGCCAAAATGCGAGGTCAGACACACGCGATCGGCAGATCTTGGGGCAAAGTGTGGTGTTCGTCACTTTTGCTGGAACGCGAAGTCTAAGAATCGAAGTTACGCGCCGGTAACATTTGCTAGCCGCTTCTCTCACCCACGCCTCCCCCATTTGGGGGAGGCGTCGCGGACAACTTTTTCGCTCGCATCGCGGCGTTTGCGCCGGTTTCGGGCATGGCAGTCAAGTAGAGCGCCAAGCCCGCACCGGCAAGCGCGCCCAGTGAGCTGAACGCGACGTCGTAGCTGGCGACCACCACGATCCACCGTGAGAGGTACGGGCCTAATCCGGCGCGAACGTCAGCCAGAAAGAAGTTCAGTAAATCCAGCGCGTGCGAGGTCCGCCGGGAAACTGTCCTGGCCGCGTCGGCACGCAACGGTTACCGACCGGGCCGGTCTTGCTAGGCGCTCTTGTCGCGGCGTTCGGTGCGGGCCGGCTTGCGCGGCACGATCGTCGGCAGCACGTTGTCCTGCACTGTCTCCTTGGTCACCACGACTTTGGCGACGTCGTCACGGCTGGGAATGTCATACATCACCGGCAGCAGGACTTCTTCCATGATCGCGCGCAACCCGCGTGCCCCGGTTCCGCGATGAATCGCCTGGTCGGCGATCGCCTCCAACGCGTCGTCGGTGAACTCCAGCTCGACGTTGTCCATCTCGAACAGCCGCGTGTACTGCTTGACCAAGGCGTTCTTGGGCTGAGACAAGATTTTGACCAGAGAATCCATGTCCAAGTTGGTCACCGACGCGACCACCGGGAGCCGGCCGATGAATTCGGGAATCAGCCCGTATTTGATCAGGTCTTCCGGCATGACCTCGGCGAAGTGGTCGGTGGTGTCGATCTCGGCTTTGGAGCGCACCTCGGCCCCGAAGCCCAAACCATGCTTGCCGACCCGGTCGGAGACGATCTTCTCCAGCCCGGCGAACGCACCGGCCACGATGAACAACACGTTCGTGGTGTCGATCTGGATGAACTCCTGGTGCGGGTGCTTGCGGCCGCCTTGCGGGGGCACCGACGCCTGGGTGCCCTCCAGGATCTTCAGCAGCGCCTGCTGCACGCCTTCCCCGGACACGTCGCGGGTGATCGACGGGTTTTCGCTCTTGCGGGCGATCTTGTCGACCTCGTCGATGTAGATGATGCCCGTCTCGGCGCGCTTGACGTCGTAGTCGGCGGCCTGGATCAGTTTGAGCAGAATGTTTTCCACGTCCTCACCGACGTAACCGGCTTCGGTCAGCGCGGTGGCGTCGGCGATGGCGAACGGCACGTTGAGCATCTTGGCCAGCGTCTGGGCCAGGTAGGTCTTGCCGCACCCGGTGGGGCCCAGCATCAAGATGTTGGACTTGGTCAGCTCGACGGGTTCCCCTGACCGGGAATCGCGGCCCTTCTCGCCGGCCTGAATGCGCTTGTAGTGGTTGTAGACCGCGACGGCCAACGTGCGCTTGGCGGTGTCCTGGCCGATGACGTAGCCCTCCAGGAAGTCGCGAATCTCGGCGGGCTTGGGCAGCTCGTCCAGTTTTACGTCGTCGGCGTCGGCGAGTTCCTCTTCAATGATCTCGTTACACAGATCGATGCACTCATCGCAGATGTATACGCCGGGCCCCGCAATTAGCTTTTTGACCTGCTTCTGGCTCTTTCCGCAGAACGAGCACTTCAGGAGGTCACCGCCGTCTCCGATGCGCGCCATGGTGCTGGGGGCCTACTTCCTGTTAACCGTTTCGATCGTGCTATGCCGCGTGTATTTTCCCGACGCTACCCGCTTGCTCCACAGCGATGCGACCGTTAGAGCCGAATAGCGTCGGTGATATTCATGCTTGTGCGCCTGAACATATCGCCTGAGGCGGCCCCGCGCTGGCCGGAACGCGCCACCGTGTCCCTGGCGTGTCGCGGCTGTTATGCGACCGAGAGGCGGACATGCTCGGCGGCCCTACATTAAGCCTGTGGGATTCGCCGTTCCCGAGAATACCGTCTTAATCGCCGATGGCGGCCTGGCGACCGAACTCGAGGCGCGCGGACATGATCTTTCCGACGCGCTGTGGTCGGCGCGGCTGCTGGTCGACGCGCCACAGGAGATCACCGCGGTGCATACGGCCTTCTTTCGCGCCGGGGCGATGATCGCGACCACGGCCAGCTACCAGGCGTCCTTCGACTCCTTCGCCGCCAGCGGGCTCAGCCGCGACGACACCATCCGGTTGCTACGGCGCAGTGTCGAACTCGCCAAGGATGCACGCGACCACGTTGGCGTCGCCGGTCAGGTGGCCGCGTCGATTGGCCCGTACGGCGCCGCGCTCGCCGACGGTTCGGAATATCGCGGACGCTACGGGCTTAGCGTTGCGCAGCTGCAGGACTGGCATCGGCCGCGGCTGGAAGTGCTGGCGGACGCCGGCGCCGACGTGCTGGCCCTGGAAACCATCCCCGACGTCGACGAGGCCGAGGCGCTGGTGAACCTCGTGCGCTCGCTCGGTGTGCCCGCCTGGCTCAGTTACACCATCGAGGGCACACGCAGCCGCGCCGGTCAGCCGTTGGCCGACGCTTTCGCGGTGGTGGCCGGGGTACCGGAAATCGTCGCGGTCGGGGTCAATTGCTGCGCACCCGGCGACGTGCTGCCGGCGATCGGGCCGGCCCGGGAAACCGGCAAACCGGTGATCGTCTATCCCAACAGCGGCGAGCAGTGGGATAGCGCTCGGCGCGCCTGGGTCGGCCCATCGCGGTTCTCGCCGCAGTTGGCCGTGCAGTGGGTGGCAGCGGGTGCGCGGGTGGTCGGCGGATGCTGCCGGGTCCGACCGGCCGACATCGCCGAGCTGGCAGCTGCGCTCGGCTAGGAGTCTGCTGAATTAATCCCGCGTGGCGGATGGGTTTGGCCTGGCGTTTTCGGGATGATTGGTGGGTGCAGGGTCGGTTTGATGATCAGCGTGAGTTGTTGGATGCGGAGTCGGTAGCAGGCCATCTTCTCAAGGGCGACAGCGTGTTCGCTTTCTTGGCGGCTCATCGGCATCATTTGTTCCCCGAGGAGATGTTCGCCGATTTGTTCCCGTCGCGGCGGGGGCGACCGAGCGTGGCGGCTGAGGTGATGGCCAGCGTGATCACGCTGCAGGCGTTGCACGGTTTATCCGATAACGAGACCGTGGACGCGGTGACCTTCGATCTGCGCTGGAAAGCGGCATGCGGATTGCCGGTGACCGCGACGGCGTTTCATTCCACGACGTTGACCTATTGGCGGCGGCGTCTGGCGGCTTCGGATCGCCCGAACCGAATTTTTGAGGCGGTCAAAGCCGTGGTTGCCCAAACGGGGGCGCTGACAGGGCGCGCCCGACGGGCGTTGGATTCCACGGTGCTCGATGATGCGGTGGCCACCCAGGACACCGTCACCCAGCTCATCGGCGCGATCCGGCGGGTCGGTCGTGAGGTGGCCGGTGCGACCGAGGTCATCGCCGCGCACTGCGCAGCTCATGATTACACCGATCCGGGTAAGCCAGCGATCGCCTGGGATGATCTGGCGGCCCGCGAGCAGTTGGTCGACGCACTGGTCAGCGACGCCCACCGAGTCCTAGGGCATCTGCCCGAGCAGAACCTGGGTCCGCGGGGCGCCGAAGCGGTGGCGTTGCTGGCATTGGTCGCCGGCCAAGATGTCGAGCCCGTCGAGGGCTCTGATGGCACCGACGGGCACTGGCGCCTTGCCCGCAACGTCGCGGGTGATCGGGTGATCTCCACGGTGGACCCCGAGACTCGCCATGTGCACAAAAGTGTGCATCGCCGCCAGGACGGCTACAAAGCCCACATCGCGGTCGAACCCGACACCGGGATCATCACCGACTGCGTCCTGACCGCAGCCAACGGCGCCGACAACCACGAAGCTACGGTCGGCTTAGCACTGCTTGACGACGAAAACTCGCCGGTGACCGTGCTGGCCGATTCTGCTTATGGAACCGGCGAATTCCGCGCAGAACTTTCCGCGCGAGCCCACACCGATCGGGTCAAACCTGCACCTGCGCGCGGTGCCATTCCGGGTGGATTCACCGTCGATGACTTCATCGTCGACCATGACGCACGCAGCGCGACCTGCCCGGCCGGGGTGATTCGACCGATCAGCCGCGCGGGTTATGCCAGCTTCGGGGTGGCGTGCACCGGCTGCCAATTGCGCAGCAAATGCACCGCCAGTGCCACCGGCAAATCGCTGACGATCCGCCCCCACGACGCGCTGCAAAGAACCGCACGCAGGGATGCGCGAAAACCGCAGTGGCTCACTGAATATCGGCAGCATCGTCCCATGGTCGAACGCGCTATCGCGTGGCTGACCCGCGGCAACCGCAAGGTTCGTTACCGCGGCGTCGTCCGCAACGACCATTGGCTGCACCATCGCGCCGCAGCGCTGAACCTACGACGCCTACTCACCTTGGGCTTGCATCACACAGGTACGAGCTGGGCCATCGCCTGATCACCATGAAGCCCAAGGGCTTGCGCGATACGCCACCGTCCTGTCACCCTCACAACGGCGGGGTGACCTCTTCTGTCGACCTCAGGGTCTGACTTCAAATCAGCGCCAACGAGCGCCGCGAGGCACCCCGCCCCAAAGCACCCCTAATTCAGCAGACTCCTAGGCGGTCTGGGCGGAAAGCTTGCGGTACTCCAGCACGGTGTCGATGATCCCGTAGTCCTTGGCCTCTTCGGCGGTCAGGATCTTGTCGCGGTCGGTGTCTTTGCGGATCGTCGCGGCGTCCTTGCCGGTGTGATGGGCCAAGGTGGTCTCCATCAGCGTGCGCATCCGCTCGATCTCGGCGGCCTGGATCTCCAAGTCAGAGAACTGACCCTGGATCACCCCAGACAACGACGGCTGGTGGATCAGCACCCGCGCGTTGGGCAGCGCCATCCGCTTACCCGGTGTCCCGGCGGCCAGCAGCACCGCGGCCGCCGAGGCGGCCTGTCCCAGACACACCGTCTGGATGTCGGCGCGCACGTATTGCATCGTGTCGTAGATCGCCATCAGCGAGGTGAAGCCGCCACCCGGGGAATTGATGTACATGGTGATGTCGCGGTCGGGATCGAGGGATTCCAAGACCAGCAGCTGCGCCATGATGTCGTTGGCCGACGCGTCGTCGACCTGGACGCCGAGGAAGATGATGCGTTCCTCGAACAGCTTGTTGTACGGGTTGGACTCCTTGATGCCGAAGCTCGAATGCTCGATGAACGACGGCAGGATGTAACGCCCTTGGGGCTGGAGTTCGGGGTTCATAGTGATGGGGCTCCGTTGGTCTCGGCGCGGGTGATGATGTGGTCGACGAACCCGTATTCCAGGCCCTCCGGCGCGGTGAACCAGCGGTCGCGATCCGAATCCGCCACGATGCGCTCGATCGGCTGGCCGGTGAATTCGGCGTTGAGCCGGAACATCTCCTGCTTGATGACGGCGAACTGCTCGGCCTGGATCGCGATGTCGGCGGCGCTACCGGTCACCCCGCCTAGCGGCTGGTGCATCAGGATGCGGCAATGCGGCAACGCGTAACGCTTGCCCCTGGTGCCGGCGGCCAGCAGGAACTGGCCCATCGACGCGGCCATCCCCATCCCGTAGGTCGCGATGTCACACGGCGCCAGCACCATCGTGTCGTAGATCGCCATCCCGGCGCTGATCGATCCGCCCGGCGAATTGATGTACAGCGAGATGTCCTTGGAGGAATCTTCGGCCGCGAGCAGCAGAATCTGCGCGCAGAGCCGGTTGGCGATGTCGTCGTCCACCTGCGACCCCAGGAAGATGATGCGCTCGGACAGCAAACGCTCATAGACCGAGTCGACGAGGTTCATACCCTGCGCGCTGGCGCGCATTTCAGTCCCACGACTCACAGTGGGTTACCTGCTTTCTCGAGTTCCATATTCACCGACACTAACCAACCGGGGCCGTCGCGCACTCCCCGAAATCTCCGCGTTCGCTCACAGCGTCACTTCGTGTCACCCGACGGTTCCTCGGACGAAGCCGCGTCGTCTACGGCGTAGGCGGCTTCGGCATCCTCGCCGGCGTCGTCGACCGCCGTAGTCTCCTCATCATCCCCGGCCTCCGACTCGGAGCGCTTGCCGAAGAACTCCTCGGTGTCGACGGTGTTGCCGTCGGTGTCGGTGACCGTGGCCGCCTCGACCACCTCAGCGATGGTCAGCCCGCGGCGCACGTCGGCGAACATCGCCGGCAGCTGATTGTTCTGCTGCATGTAGCCGAGCAACTGTTGGGGTTCAATGCCGTACTGCTGCGACGTCAGCACCAGCCGCTCGGTGATGTCTTGCTGGCTCACCTGGATGTCGAGGTCGTCGGCGAGAGCGTCGAGCAGCAACTGGGTCTTGATGGCTTTCTCGGCGTTCGAGCGGGTGTCGGCATCGAACTCTTCTCGCGACTTGCCTTGCTTTTCCAACGCTTCGGCGAACTTGGCTTCGTCGTGGTCGAGGCCATGCAGCGCGTTGTGCAGGGTGTTGTCCACCTGGGTCTGCACGATCGCTTCCGGCAGCGGCATGTCAACCTGCTCGAGCAAGGCATCCAGCGTGGCGGTGCGGATCTCCTCGGCCTGCTGGAGCCGCTTGACCCGGCTCACCTGATCGGCCAGATTGGCCCGCAATTCGTCGATGGTGTCGAATTCGCTTGCCAGCTGCGCGAATTCGTCATCGGGTTCGGGCAGCTCGCGTTCCTTGACCGAGCCCACGGTTACGGTGACCTCAGCCTCTTTTCCGGCCTGCGGGCCGCCCGCCATCGTGGTGGTGAAGGTTTTGCTTTCCCCGGCGGACAGGCCGACGATCGCGTCGTCGAGACCCTCGACGAGCTGCCCCGAGCCGACCTCGTGTGAGAGTCCCTTGGTCGACGCCTCGGGTAGGTCTTGGCCGTCGATGTTGGCCGACAGGTCGATCGAGACGAAGTCACCGGACGCGGCTGCCCGTTCGACTCCGGTCAGGGTGCCGAACCGGGCACGCAAGGACTGCAGTTCGGCGTCGACGTCCTCGTCGCTGACTTGGATCGGATCCACCGTGATCTTCAGCGTGCTCAGGTCGGGCAGCGTGAACTCAGGTCGGACGTCGACCTCGGCGGTGAAAACGACCTCCTGCCCATATTCCTTCTTGGTGACCTGGATGTCGGGCTGGCCCAGCGGACGCACGTCGGTTTCGGTGACGGCTTGGCCGTAGCGGCTGGGCAGCGCCTCGTTGATGACCTGGTCGAGGATCGCCTGCCGGCCTACGCGGGCCTCCAGGAGCTTGGCCGGTGCCTTGCCAGGGCGGAATCCCGGCAGTCGCACCTGCTTGGCGAGCTCTTTGTAGGCGCGGTCGAAGTCGGGCTGCAGCTCGGTGAAAGGCACCTCAACGTTGATGCGAACCCGGGTGGGGCTCAACTGCTCGACCGTGCTCTTCACGGGTTTGCTCCTCGGTTGTACTAGCGGTCTTCTGATGGCCGAAGCCCGTTGGCTGTGGCGCGCCGGTCGGGGTGACAGGATTTGAACCTGCGGCCTTCCGCTCCCAAAGCGGATGCGCTACCAAGCTGCGCTACACCCCGCGGTGACCTCGACGATCCTACGGCCAAGCCCCGCTGTCCTCGTAGTGGCCTCACAACGAAGCCACGGGATGGCATCATTTGGATTTGATGTCTGGCGCGACGTATTGTCGCTCGACTAATACACGCGGGCGTAGCTCAATGGTAGAGCCCTAGTCTTCCAAACTAGCTACGCGGGTTCGATTCCCGTCGCCCGCTCGAGTCAGGCGCTCGAGGCACCGGCCGACTAAGCTGTGAAGGCCGAACAGCCGAGGCTTATTGAGCCCGGCGAGGCTGAGGAGGCCGAACAATTCAGCACACTGGCACCACGGCCGAAGTCAACATCCACGGCTCGTGCGCATTGCGCTTCGAGAAGGTCCGCGGCGCGTTCGAGCAGAACTTTGTGCAGGGCAAAGAGGTTGGTGCAGCGGTAGCGGCCTGGGTGGATGGCGAGTTGGTCGTCAACCTGTGGGCCGGTACTGCCGATGCTGCTGGTACCCGACCGTGGCAGGTGGACACCGTGGCCACCGTGCTGTCCGGAACAAAGGGCCTGACCAGCACCTGCGTACATCAGCTCGTCGAGCGCGGTGAGCTCGATCTGGATGCGCCGGTATCCCGCTATTGGCCCGAGTTCGGGCAGGCCGGCAAGGAGGCCATCACCATCAAGATGGTGATGAGTCATCGGTCGGGAGCGATCGGGCCGCGCAAGCGAATGCCCTGGCAGCAGGTCACCGACTGGGATTTGGTCTGCGAACGGTTGGCCGCCGCCGAACCGTGGTGGGACCCGGGAACCGCGCAGGGCTACCACATGACGACGTACGGCTTCATCCTCGGCGAGGTGTTCCGCCGCGTGACCGGTAACACGGTCGGTCACTACCTGCGCACCGAGATCGCCGAGCCGCTCGGCGCCGAGATCCACATCGGCTTGTCGCGCGCCGAGCAACGCCGCTGCGCCGATCTGGTGGAAAAGCCCCACATCCGCAAGATGCTGGCCGACGTCAACGCGCCGGGCTACCCCACCTCGCTGGCCGAACACCCCAAGGCCGGCCTGGCCGTGTCGATGGGATTCGCGCCCGACGACGAAGTCGGCTCCAACGATCTCGAGTTGTGGCGGGAAGTCGAATTCCCGGGCACCAACGGGCAGGTCTCGGCGCTGGGCCTGGCGACCTTCTACAACGCGCTCGCGCAAGAGCAGCTGCTCAGCCGCAAGCACATGGATCTGGTTCGGGTGTCGCAGGGTGGCTTCGACACAGATCTGGTCCTCGGCCCACGCGTTGCCGACCACGGATGGGGTCTGGGCTACATGCTGAACCAACGCTGCGTCAACGGTCCCAACCCGTGGATCTTCGGCCACGGTGGCCTGGGCGGCTCGTTCGGTTTCGTCGACCTCGAGCACCGGATCGCCTACGCGTACGTGATGAATCGCTATGACGCCACCAAGGCCAACGCCGACCCACGCAGCGTGGCGCTCAGTGATCAGATATATGCGGCTCTCGGGGTCAAGAAGGCCTGAGCCGACGGCTCCGGCCGCCCCGCGTGGCGCTACATCCGCGCGCTTATCCGGTTACCCTGGGGCGCCGCGTTCTAAACGGTCTGCACCCCAACGTTTCTCGATCCGTCGCGTCCGCCGCCCGATATCGGCCGGCGGGTGCCGAGCTGAGTTCCCGCCCCGACCGTCACCTGCGCTGACAGTGGAGTTAGCGACGACCGGGACCATCAGGCCCACCGTGGTCACCGGGCCCACCATGGTCACCGGGCCCACCGAAGCCACCGTGGTCACCGAACCCACCATGGTCATCGGGCTACGGAGATGCGTGGGGTTTGCTTCACCCGCGCAGCCTACCCATGAAGGTGTGCCCTGAAACTCGCCGACGCCCAAGCATTTTCGATCTGACGCTGAACTGTGACCGCGCAAAAAGTGCCGGTCGCAGCTTGCCCGCGACCGGCAGCTGCATCGATAGTGGCTTTAGTGGCGCCCGAGTCCGCCGGTTCTAGTAGGTGCTATCCCGGCCCGCCCGGAGGCGGTGTCCCGGGACCCCATCCCGGTCCCCAGTGCGGATCGGGATGAGGGTTGGGCCCAGGCCCTTGCCAGTTGTCGTGGCAGCCTGCCCAGTCCCAGTTGGGTCCCCAACCCGGGTCCCAGAATTCACCTGGACACCATCGCGGGAACAGGGCTGACCGAGCTTGAGCGTCTGTTGCAGCGCCGAGACCGGCTGATGCCAGACCCGCGGCCATCACCGCAGTTGCTGCGGCAAACCGTGCGACGTTTTTCATGCGGCCCTTCTGTTCTCGTTGGCGGTGCGTTGTTCAGATGCAGAGTCGGACACAACGCCCGAAACCGCTTGATTGCGAAACAAATTCGCAGTCCAGCGGCTTCGTGCCTTCGGTATCAGCTATCGCCTCCCCCGGATGAGCCGCCGCCACCGGAGTCGCCGCCACCGGATGAATCGCCTCCGCCAGACGAGTCCGCACCGGCAGATGAGTCGCCACCGCCGGATGTGTCGGCGCCGGCAGATGGTCCTGAATCCGGTGCGGGTCCGCCCGCATCCGGCGCAGGTCCGCCCGCATCCGGTGCAGGTGCGCCCGGCTCAGCACCGCTCGGCGCCGGTGCGCCCGGCTCGGAGCCGTTCGGCCCAGGTGCGCCCGGTTCTGGCCCAGATCCCGGGCCACCCGGACCCTGTCCCTCGGGCCCCGAACCGCCCGGTTCGTGTCCACCGGGTGCACCGGGCTCCCCCGGTCCGCCAGGTCCACCCGGTCCACCCGGTTCGCCGGGGCCGCCCGGTCCGCCGGGCCCGTGTCCGCCATGACCCCCAGGGCCGCCCGGTTCGTGACCCCCAGGCCCGCCCGGTTCGTGATCCCCAGGGCCGCCCCGTCCTCCGGGTCCGCCCGGTCCACCAGGCCCGCCCGGTTGGCCAGGGCCACCCGGTCCGCCGGGTTGGCCGGGGCCACCGGGTCCCGACCCGCCCGGACCTCCGGGTCCCGGGCCCCCAGGTCCGCCGGGATTGCCGGGTCCGCCGGGATTACCGACTCTCGGTGGAGGTACGACGACTCTCGGTGGAGGGTTGACGTAGGTAGGTCCGTTGACGATGTTGGGGGGCGCCTGCCAGCTGCCGTGGCATGCGTTCCAATCCCAGTTATTCCCCCACGTCGGATCCCAGAATTGGCCCGGGCACCAAGGTATGGGGGGCCCAGGTTGCGCTTGAGCCTCCGTCGGGGCGGCCAAACCAACCCACCCCAAACCGGCGGCCATCACCGCTGCCGCGGCAACATAGCTTGCGAACTTGTTCATGTGGCTATGGGTACGGGCACAACCTATGCGCTCGCCCAGCAGACCCTTGCGCTCAGATGAGCAATTGCAGGCAGAGCAGGTGCTGTTCACCCCGACATCGCTGCAGCAAGTCGTGCTACTTCTGGCAGGTTTGGCACCAAAAGACGTTTCGGCCTTCCAGCTCGGCAGTGCGGATCGTGGTCCCGCACACCCGGCACGGCTCCCCGGCGCGCCGGTACACATAAGTCCGCGGCCGACCAGGGCCGTAAGACGGTGCACCGTGGTCGTGTTCGGGGCGTACCACGATGATCTTGCCGCGCCGCAACCCGACTTTCATCAAGTCCACCAAGTCGGTCCATGCGGCGTCGAACTCGGCTTCTCCGATCGCCCGGCCGGCTCGATACGGGTCGATGCCATGGCGGAACAGCAGCTCATTGCGGTAGACGTTGCCGACGCCCGCGATGACCGCTTGATCCATCAACAGCGCTCCGATTGGCCTGCGCGACTTGGTGATCCGCGTCCACGGCCACGCCGGGCCGGCGTCGCGGCGAAGCGGGTCGGGCCCGAGCCGGGCCACCACATCGGCGACTTGCGCGTCGTCGATCAGCTCGCACACGGTGGGGCCGCGCAAATCGGTGCCGTATTCGGCGCCGACCATCCGCATCCGCACCTGCCCGACCGGAGCCGGCATCGCAACATCGTGCGGCCGTGGCCATTCGGTGAATGTTCCGTACAGCCCGAGGTGCACGTGCACCGCCGAGCCGCCGACGTAGTGGTGGAACAGATGCTTACCCCACGCGCTGGCGCGCCGCAGTACCCGACCGTCGACAGCTGATGCCGCCGCACTGAACCGACCCTGCGGGCTCGAGACCGCCACCGCCGCACCGGCATATCGGCGCTGGTGCAGCCGGGCCAGCCGGTGCAGGGTATGCCCTTCGGGCACGCGCTCCCCTCAGGCCTGGGGGGCGCCGGGCACCGGTGGTGCCTGGTGGGTGCGCTCGTACTCGTCGAGAATATCGATACGCCGTTGGTGGCGTTCAGCTTTCGACCACGGCGTGGTCAGGAAGGCATCGACGAAGGACAACGCCTCCTCGACGGTGTGCATGCGGCCGCCGATTCCGATCAGCTGGGCGTTGTTGTGCTGCCGGGCCAACGTCGCCGTCTCGACGCTCCAGGCCAGCGCGCAGCGTGCCCCCGGCACCTTGTTCGCCGCGATCTGCTCACCGTTGCCCGACCCGCCGAGCACGATGCCCAGGCTGTCCGGGTCGGCCACTGTGCGGGTGGCCGCGTCGATGCAAAACGCCGGGTAATCGTCCTCGGGGTCGTAGCTAAACGCACCGCAGTCGATAGGCTCGTGCCCGGTTTTCTTCAGGTGGTCGATGACCTGCTGCTTGAGCTCGAATCCGGCATGGTCAGAGCCGAGGTAGACGCGCATGCCCGCAATCCTTACCTGGCCGAACTGAACGGCGCAATGCGATCAGTCGAATTCGGGCTTCTCGGTACGGCTCCGCTTGAGCTCCCAGAAGTGCGGGTAGGACGCGAAAGTCACCGAAGCGTCCCACAGCTTGCCGGCCTCATCGCCGCGCGGAATCTTGGACAGCACGGGCCCGAAAAACGCCACCCCGTTGACGTGGATGGTCGGTGTGCCGACGTCGTCGCCGACGGCATCCATCCCGGCGTGATGGCTCTTGCGCAGCGCGTCGTCGTAGGCGTCAGTGTTGGCGGCATCGGCCAGTTCGGGCGGCAAACCCACCTCGGCGAGAGACTGCTTGATGACGTCGTCGAGGTCTTTGTTGTCCTGGTTGTGAATGCGGGTGCCCATCGCGGTGTACAGCGGCGCGAGCACCTCGGCGCCGTGGGCTTGCTCGGCGGCGATCGCCACCCGCACCGGGCCGAACGCCTTCGCCAACCGTTCGCGGTATTCGTCGGGAAGACCCTCGCGGTTCTCGTTGAGCACCGCCAGGCTCATCACCCGGAAATTCACCTCGATGTCGCGGACCTTTTCCACTTCCAGGATCCAACGCGAGCTGATCCAGGCCCACGGGCACAGCGGATCGAACCAAAAATCGGCAACGGACTTCTCAGACATCGGGATCCTCTCGTCGACGGTAGGCTAGCCGCCTAGCACAACCCTAGCCGTGGCCGTCCAATTCCCCTCCGGCAACCTGTGCGGTCAACACGGCCTAAGTTGGACACGTGGCATTACCGAACCTTACCCGTGACCAAGCCGCCGAACGCGCCGCGCTGATTACCGTCGACAGCTACCGGATCGACCTGGATCTCACCGACGGCAACGGCGGACCGGGCGACCGGATCTTCCGGTCGATCACCACCGTGGAGTTCGCTGCGCTCCCGGGCGCCGACACCGTCATCGACATCGCCGCCGACAAGATTCACCGCGCCACCCTCAACGGCCGCGAGCTCGACGTGTCCGGTTACGACGAGTCGATCGGTATTGCGCTGACCGGTGTGGCCGAGCGCAACGTCGTGGTAGTCGACGCCGATTGCCGCTACTCCAACACCGGCGAGGGTCTGCACCGATTCGTCGACCCGGTCGACAGCGAGGTGTATTTGTACTCGCAGTTCGAAACCGCCGACGCCAAACGGATGTTCGCCTGCTTCGATCAACCCGACCTCAAAGCGGTGTTCCACCTGACGGTGACCGCACCACAGCACTGGCAGGTCGTCTCCAACAGTGCCGCGGCAACCGTCGAGGGCGGCGTGCACACGTTCGCCACCACGCCGCGGATGAGCACCTACCTGGTGGCCCTGATCGCCGGCCCGTATGCGCTCTGGCGCGACACCTACAGCGACGAGCACGGCGAGATTCCGCTGGGTATTTTCTGCCGGGCCACACTCGCTGAGTTCATGGACGCCGACCGGCTGTTCACCCAGACCAAGCAGGGATTTGGCTACTATCACAAGAACTTTGGCGTCCCCTACGCGTTCGGCAAGTACGACCAGCTGTTCGTTCCGGAGTTCAACGCCGGCGCGATGGAGAACGCCGGCGCGGTGACGTTCCTGGAGGATTACGTCTTCCGCAGCAAGGTCACCCGCGCGTCGTATGCGCGTCGCGCCGAAACCGTGCTGCACGAGATGGCTCACATGTGGTTCGGCGATCTGGTCACCATGCGGTGGTGGGACGACCTGTGGCTCAACGAGTCGTTCGCCACCTTCGCCTCCGTGCTCTGCCAAAGCGAGGCAACCGAATTCACCCAGGCTTGGACGACGTTCGCCAACACCGAAAAGTCGTGGGCCTACCGCCAAGACCAACTGCCGTCGACGCATCCGGTGGCCGCCGATATCCCGGACCTGGCCGCGGTCGAGGTCAACTTCGACGGCATCACCTACGCCAAAGGCGCCAGCGTGCTCAAACAACTGGTGGCCTATGTCGGCCTGGAGCACTTCCTGGCCGGACTGCGCGACTACTTCCGTGCTCATGCGTTCGACAACGCCACCTTCGACGATCTGCTGGCCGCCCTCGAAAAGGCCTCCGGCCGTGACCTTTCCGACTGGGGTCGGCAGTGGCTGAAGACGACCGGCCTGAACACCTTACGGGCGGATTTCGACGTCGACGCCGACGGGCGGTTCACCCGGTTCGCCGTGACGCAAACCGGCGCCGCACCCGGCGCGGGCGAGACACGCGTGCACAGGCTCGCCGTAGGTATTTACGACGACGATGGCAGCGGCAAGCTGGTGCGGATCCACCGCGAGGAACTCGACGTCAGCGGAGACAGCACGGAAGTGCCTGCACTGGCTGGTGTTTCACGAGGTCGATTGATATTGGTGAACGACGACGATCTGACCTATTGCTCGCTTCGGCTGGACCCTGAATCTCTGCAGACCGCACTGGAACGCATCGCCGACATCGCCGAACCGCTGCCCCGCACGCTGGTGTGGTCGGCTGCCTGGGAGATGACCCGCGACGCCGAGCTGCGTGCCCGCGACTTCGTGGCACTGGTCTCGGGCGGCGTTCACGCCGAGACCGAAGTCGGGGTGGCACAGCGGCTGCTGCTGCAGGCGCAGACCGCACTGGGTTCGTATGCCGAGCCGGAGTGGGCCCAGTCAGACGGCTGGCCGGCGTTCGCCGACCGGTTGCTGGAGTTGGCCCGCGCCGCACAGCCGGGCTCTGACCATCAGCTGGCCTTCGTCAACGCGCTGTGCACATCGGCGCTGTCGACCCGCCATGTCGTGGTGCTGGCCGACCTGCTCGATCACGACCCCGCCGACCTTGGACTGGCCGGCCTGTCGATCGACACGGATCTGCGTTGGCGCATCGTCACGGCGCTGGCTGCTGCGGGCGATGTCGACGCTGACGGCCTGGAGACACCGTTCATTGATGCCGAGGTTCAGCGCGACCCGACAGCTGCGGGCAAGCGACAGAGCGCCCAAGCCGCGGCGGCGCGGCCGCAGTTGGCCGTCAAGGAGAAGGCGTGGAGCCAGGTCATCGAGGACGACACGCTGCCCAACATCACCGCTCGTTCGATCATCGGCGGCTTCTACGAGCCCGGGCAGGCCGAGCTGCTGAAGCCGTTCACCGACCGCTACTTCGCGGCGATAACCGGCGTGTGGCAACGCCGCTCGAGTGAAGTCGCGCAGACAGTGGTGATCGGCCTGTACCCGTCGTGGGATATCAGCGACGACGGAATCGCCGCCGCCGACCGGTTTCTTGCCGACCCCGAGCTGCCTCCGGCGCTGCGCCGGCTCGTACTCGAGGGCCGCGCCGGTATCGAGCGGTCGCTGCGGGCCCGTCGGTTCGACACCGGCGGGACGGCCTGACGAGGCGGAACGGCGTCAGGCCGGCGAGATGCCGGCGCTGGTCACCCGAACCGCGCTGACCAGGCCGTCGATCAGCTGGCCGTCCTTGAACGCCGACGCCGCGGCGGCGACGCCAAGTGGCGCGGACGACTCGACACCCCGGCCGCGGACCTCCGAGCCGTAGGCCACCTCGATCGCGTGCTGGTCGGGTGAGACGGCGATCAGCACCGCGTTGTTCGGCGTCGGCACCTTGGCCAGAATCTCGCGGGCCCGCGCCGCGGTGTCGCTGCCTAGGTCGCCGATGTACACCGCGAACCGTGCGCCCGCGGCCCGCGACCCGTAGGTCAGCGCGTCGTCAAGGGTGACCAGGTCGTCGATCGGAAACGGGTAGTGCACCGACAACTCTCCGGGCTCGGTGACCCCGGAGATCCGCCCGCTGGTAGTGATCACCGAGCCTATCGGCAGCTCGGCGGGCCTTACTGTTGCGACCTCACCACTTGCCACTGGCGCCACCTCCCACGCTGATTTCCGAAGTGTGGCCCGAATGCGCGCCGTGACCGAAAACCTCGTCGGTGGCGGCCCACAGAATCGGGGCGTGTGTCCACGGGTCGGACATCTTGTAGGTCGCCGGGTGCGGTCCCTTGCGCGACCAGATCATCGCCACCAGCACGATCACCAACAACAACGGGATTCCCACGAAGTAAAGGTGGATTTCCATCATGCTCACGACGCAAACCGTATCCCACCCGCGGCCGGTGCACCGGGCGACACCTTGATTGCCCGCCTTCTCAGCGGGCCGCTACGCCGCCCGCATCGTCACCGGGCTAAGCCGCGCCTTCGCCGAGGTATCGCGCCCACGCCGGGTCGAGTTCTTTGACCGTCGACAGTAGCCGCCAGTGCTGGCCCTTCGGCGGGGTCGGCGCGGACCGCAGCGACCAGCCGAGCTCGGCGAGCAATTTGTCGCCTTTTCGGTGGTTGCAGGTCGAGCAGCACGCCACGCAGTTCTCCCAGGAGTGATCGCCACCGCGGCTGCGGGGCACCACGTGGTCGACGGTGTCGGCCTTGGCGCCGCAGTACGCGCAACAGAAGCGGTCACGATGCATCAGCGCCGCCCGGGTCATCGGGACGCGGGCCCGGTAGGGCACCCGAACGTAAGTCCGCAACCGGATCACCGACGGCAACGCGATCGACCTGGTCGCCGAATGAATGACGGGTCCGGTGGGATCGTCGTGGACGACGTCGGCTTTGCCGCAGATCAGCATGATGATCGCGCGCCGGACGGGCAAGGCGGTCAGCGGCTCGTAGGTGGAGTTCAGCAACAGCACCCGTCGGCGATTCCAGATCGATCCGGCGTCATGCGAGACGGGCGAGTGGGAGTCGACGCCCGGAACGCTGGAAACACTGTGCAGACATGCGCCGGTCGCGGGCCCGGTTAGGCCTGCCGCGGCACCTGAACTGCGGTGGCGGCGTCCTTTGCGCTGCGCCATACATCCTCCGCCGAACAGTCCACCACGATTCGCCAGCGATCGCACGCCAAATTGGCCGGTGTTGGCTGGTCAATCCGATGAACACCCGGTGGCAGGTTTCGCGACTACGGGTGACATGCGCCCGGCGGTCGCGCCCGATGCCCCACAATGGATGGCGATGGAACACGTAGAGCAATCTTTTTACGACGCGGTCGGTGGCGCGGAGACCTTCCACGCGATCGTGTCGCGGTTTTACGAGCTGGTCGCCGAGGACGAAATTCTGCGCCGGGTCTACCCCGAAGACGACCTGGCGGGCGCCGAGGAACGGCTGCGGATGTTTCTCGAGCAGTACTGGGGTGGGCCGCGAACCTACTCCGAGCAGCGTGGCCATCCCCGGCTGCGGATGCGGCACGCCCCGTTTCAGATCGGCCCGTTCGAGCGCGACGCCTGGCTGCGGTGCATGCAGATCGCGGTCGCGTCGATCGACTCGGACACTCTCGACGACGTGCATCGTAAGGAGTTGCTCGAGTACTTGGAGATGGCCGCACACTCTCTGGTGAATTCCCCGTTCTGATGAGCACCTCACAACGCGAACCGTGGTGGGCGCGCGCGGTGTTCTATCAGGTGTATCCGCGGTCCTTCACCGACAGCGACGGTGACGGCGTCGGTGACCTCGACGGAGTGGCGTCTCGTTTGGACTATCTGGACCGACTGGGCGTCGACGCACTGTGGCTCAGCCCGATCATGGTGTCGCCGATGGCCGACCATGGCTATGACGTGGCCGACCCGCGCGACATCGACCCGTTGTTTGGTGGCCTGGCTGCCTTCGAGCGACTGATCGCGGCAGCGCATGAGCGCGGCATCAAGATCACCATGGATTTAGTGCCCAACCACACCAGCTCGCAGCATGCTTGGTTTCAGGAGGCACTGGCCGCAGCACCGGGCAGCGCCGCACGCGATCGCTACATCTTCCGCGACGGTCGTGGACCCGGTGGGGTGGAGCCGCCGAATAACTGGCAGTCCGTGTTCGGCGGGCCGTCCTGGACCCAGGTCGTGGAGCCGGACGGTAATCCGGGCCAGTGGTACCTGCATCTCTTCGATGTCGAACAGCCAGACCTCAACTGGGATAACCCCGAGGTCTTCGACGATCTCGAGAAGACGCTGCGGTTCTGGCTGGAACGCGGCGTCGACGGCTTTCGCATCGACGTCGCACATGGGATGGCCAAGCCGCCGGGCCTTCCGGACACCGATGTCGAAATGCGGCCGCGGATGCTCAGCGACGGCGATCCACGGTTCAACCATCCCAACGTGCACGCGATTCACCGCAACATCCGCACGGTGATGGACGACTATCCCGAGGCGGTGACCATCGGAGAGGTCTGGGTCTTCGACAACGCCAGCTGGGCGGAGTACTTGCGCGCCGACGAGCTGCACCTGGGTTTCAACTTCCGCATGGTGCGCGCCGAATTCGGCACCGCCGGCATCCATGACGCGATCGAGAACACTCTGGCCGCTGCGGCGATTGAAAACGCCACGCCCACATGGACGTTGGAAAATCACGATGTCGAACGGGGACCCAGCCGCTACGGCGGGGGCGCCGTTGGACTGGACCGGGCGCGCGCGATGGCGATGGTGACGCTCGCTCTTCCTGGCGCGGTGTTCCTCTACAACGGGCAGGAGCTGGGACTGCCCAATGTCGAATTGCCCGACGAAGCGCTGCGGGATCCAACGTGGGAACGCTCGGGACACACCGTGCGCGGCCGCGACGGCTGCCGCATTCCGGTTCCCTGGAGCGGCGACACTCCCCCGTTCGGGTTCTCCACGTCGCCCGACAGCTGGCTGCCGATGCCGCCGGAATGGGCCGCTCTGACGGTCGACCAGCAACTCAGCGACACCGCCTCGATGTTGTCCTTCTTCCTGCGAGCACTCGAATTACGCCGTAGTCGTGCGGAATTCAGCGGAAACCGAGTCGAGTGGCTGCCCGCACCGCGTGGCGCCTTGGTGTTTGAACGCGGTGATCACGGGCTGCGCTGCGCGCTGAACACCGGCAAACGGCCCGTTGTACTGCCGGACGGCGAGCTGATTCTGACCAGCGCGCCGTTGGTCGGCGGGAAGTTGCCGCCAAACGCCGCCGCCTGGCTGGTGTAGGTAGTGCATCGGCAGCCCGCGTCCTTATACATAACCCATGGCCTACGCGTGGACAGTGATCGGAGCTTGCGCTGATTCCATTGGTGGCGCACCGGTCAGCGCAGCACCAGCGCCGGGTCGCCGCGACGGCGGTATACCGAACCGAACCGCGCATCGATGCGCAACCAGGCCGGCAGCGTGCGGACCCGCACGATCTCGTCGGCGTCCACAGCCTCGGCTGACTGCGGCAAGAAACCCATTGCAGTCAAAGCGAATACACATCGCATGGGCACACCCACGCTGACATCGGCCGAGCTGACCCGGATCACCTCCTGGTCGAGTAGTGACACCGGCGGCCCCTGGGCGCTGCCGTGCTCTTTGGCCAGCTGGGCGCCGCGCTGCGCCAGGTCCAGCATCAGGCGTGCCGGTACGTCGTCGAGGTGGGTGAACCCCGAATCCGGCGGCAACCCGCCCCGCCACGCGGAATCCATCGGGAAGCCGGGATTGACGTAGCCCGAGCTGTCTGCCGCGGCCAGCCCGCGCGCCAATTCGTCTGCGTCGACGGATAAGTCGTCGGGTCGCAGGGTGCCGGCCACCACCCGGGTGGCCAGCACGTCGAACCCGGTGGCCGCCCAAGCGGCGACCAATCCGCCCGAACGGGCGCGCAGCCTGATCACCGCGGCCGGGTCGAGTCTCGCCGCCCGCTCGACGAACGCGGTCAGGTCCGCGCGCTGGGCGGCCATGGATTCTCGGCCCAGCCACAGTCCCCGTTCGGCTACCGGAGCCACCGCTGCAGGTATTCCCGATGGTGTGGCGAAAGGCGCACCAGCCGTTGCTCGTCGATGTGGAATGCGGCCAGTTGCGACTCGGCGATCACGGCGGGCTTCGACTCCGGATCGGCGTTGACCGATCGCACCTCGTAGCCGAGCGTGAAATCGACCGCTCGCAAGCGCTTCACCCACATGGTGACCTGTAGTGGCGAATCCGCCAGCCGCAGCTGACCTTTGTACGTCACGCGCACGTCGGCGATCAGCAGACCGACGCTGGTGATGTCGGCACCGAACGCATGCGAAAGAAACGGGACGCGGGCCTCTTCGAGAATCGTCACCATGGTCGCGTGGTTGACGTGCTGGTACATGTCGATGTCCGACCATCGGACCGGGACAGCCGCAACGAATCCCGCGGTGTCTATGCGCCGCTCCTCCTCATCGCTCCGCTCTGCATCGTCGCTGGCGGTCACCCCGACGATCCTCGCCCGCTGGTGCGCGTCATGCGTCGAATCTGCCGTGCCGCCACCGACAGTGTGGCCAAATCCTTTTGGCCACTGTCGTAGATTTCGGTCAGCGTTCGCCGCGCACGCTCCACCCGTGAGGCGCTGGTGTGCTCCCACTCTGCGATCTTCTCCTCAGCGCTTTCGTCCGGTTCACCAACGGCGAGCACGTCGAAACACAACGACCGCAGGGATGCGTAAATATCGTCACGAATCGCCAAGCGCGCCAACGAGTGCCAACGGTCGCGGCGCGGCAGGGCGGACACCGCGGTCAGCAGACCGTCAGTGCCCAGGCGATCCATCAGGGCGAAATACGTGTCGGCGACTTCGGCGGGGTCGTGGTCCTCGATGTCAGCGATATCGATGATGTCGAGCAGACTGAATCGGTACAGCCCGGCGGCCACCATGTAGCCGAGGTCTTCGGATGCGCCCTGCACGACGAATTCAGCGGCTTCCTTTTCCACGATCGCCTTGTCGTCACCGCGCAGCCACTCCGACATCCGCGGTGTCAGCGTTTCCACTTTCTTTGCAAATCGGTTGATTTCGGCGCCGACCGCCAACGGCTGCGGACGGTAGTTGAGCAACCACCGTCCGGCGCGGTCGATCAGCCGACGGGTATCCAGTGTCATCCGATCGGAAACCGCGACCGGCACATCGGCCGCGCGGATGCTGTGCCACAGCTGCTCCACCCCGAAGATGGCGTCGGTCGCCGCATAGGTGCGCACCGCGTCCACCGGACTGACACCGACGTCCTGCGTGATCCGGTAGTCGTAGCTGATGCCGGCGGTGTCGACCAGATCGTTGACCAGCATCGTGGTCACGATCTCCCGCCTCAGCTGGTGCGAGCGGATCGCCGGACCGAAGCGGTCGCGCAGCGGCGTCGGGAAGTATTGCGGCAATCTGCGGGCGAACACTTCTTGATCCGGCAGATCGGTTTTCAACAGCTCGTCTTTGAGTGTCAGCTTGACGTGCGCCATCAGCGTCGCGAGTTCCGGTGACGTGAGCCCAAGGCCGGCCTCGAGTCGCCGCGCTATCTCCTTATCCGAGGGCAGCGCCTCGAGTTCGCGGTTCAGCCCCCGCTCAGTCACCAGGAATTTGATCTGGTCGGCGTGCACGGGCAGCAGGCTGGGAGCATTGGCGCGGCTGGTTCCCATCAGGTCGTTCTGATCGGCGTTGTCCGCGAGCACCAATTCGCCGACCTCATCGGTCATCGACTCGAGCAGTTGGGTGCGTTCGCCCGGGTCGACCTTGCCCGCGGTGATCAGGGCGTCGATCAGGATCTTGATGTTGACCTCGTGGTCAGAGCAGTCCACGCCGGCGGAATTGTCCATCGCATCGGTGTTGATCCGGCCGCCGCACAGATCGAACTCGACCCGGCCACGCGCCGTCACGCCGAGATTGCCGCCCTCGCCAATGACCTTGGCGCGCACCTGGTTCGCGTTGACCCGCACCGGGTCGTTGGCCCGGTCGCCCACGTCGGCGTCGGATTCCGCTTCGGCCTTGATGTAGGTTCCGATTCCGCCGTTGAACAGCAGATCCACCGGCGCCTGCAGGATCGCGCGGATCAGATTGGGTGGTGCCATCTCGGTGACATCGTCCTGGATTCCTAGCGCTGCGCGAACCTGATCGCTGATCGGAATCGTTTTGTGTTCACGGCTGTACACCCCGCCGCCCTCGCTGATCAGTGACTTGCCGTAGTCGTCCCAGCTGGAGCGGGGCAGATCGAACATCCGCTGCCGCTCTTCCCATGAGGCGGCCGGATCGGGATCGGGGTCAACGAAGATGTGGCGGTGGTCGAAGGCGGCAATCAGTCGAATGTGCTTGGACAGCAACATTCCGTTGCCGAACACGTCACCGCTCATATCGCCGATGCCGATCACGGTGAAGTCCTCGGTTTGAGTGTCGACCCCCATCTCGCGGAAGTGCCGTTTGACCGCTTCCCAGGTGCCCTTGGCGGTGATACCCATCGCCTTGTGGTCATACCCGACCGATCCGCCGGACGCGAAGGCGTCGCCCAGCCAGAACCCGTAGGACTTCGCGACGTCGTTGGCGATGTCGGAAAACGTTGCGGTGCCTTTGTCCGCGGCCACCACCAGATAGGCGTCGTCGTCGTCGCGGCGCACCACCTCCGCGGGCGTGCTGACCTTGCCGGTGGTGTGATCGACGTTGTCCGTGATGTCGAGCAGCCCAGAGATGAACAACTTGTAGCAGACGATGCCTTCGTTTCGGGTGGCCTCGCGATCAATGGCGGGGTCGCCGGCGGGCAGTGGCGGCTGTTTGACGACGAAGCCGCCCTTGGCGCCGACCGGCACGATGACGGCGTTCTTCACCGCCTGCGCTTTGACCAGACCGAGGATTTCGGTGCGGAAATCCTCGCGTCGGTCCGACCAACGCAAGCCGCCGCGGGCCACGTAGCCGAATCGCAAATGCACCCCTTCGACCCGCGGCGAGTACACGAAGATCTCGAACTTAGGCCGCGGCAGCGGAAGCTCCTCAACCAGCTGCGCATTCAACTTCACCGACAGCACATTTTGGCTGCGAGCCGAACCCTCGCGCGTCACAAAGTAATTGGTGCGTATGGTGGCCTGGATCAGTGAGGCAAATGCCCGCAAGACGCGATCGGTGTCCAGGCTCACCAACGCGTCGATATCCGCGGCAACTGCCGCAGCGGCAGCTTGAGCGTCGCGACTCTTGGACGAACCAGAAGGGATCGGATCGAACAACGCCTCAAACAGCCTGACCAACGACCGTGCAGTATCTGGGTTTTCGTTCAACACCGATTCGATGTGGGACTGACTGTACGGAAAAGACACCTGTCGTAAGTATTTCGCGTAGCTGCGCAGCACCACGACCTGCTGCCACGTCAGGTCAGCGCGCATCACCAGCTCGTTGAACCGGTCAATCTCGGCGCGGCCTTCCCAGATCGCGGTGACCGCGTCGGCGAAACGCTTCGCGGTCGCTTCCCGCTCGGGACCCGCCGATGCCAGCGTAATCGTCGGTTGTGGCGTGATCTTGAACTGATAGATCCACACCGGCAATCCGTCGGGCCGAGTGACGGTGAACGGCCGCTCCTCGAGAACCACCACACCCATGGATTGCAGCATAGGCAGCAACTGACTCAAAGAGGCCGTTCGCCCGCCCAAATACCAAGTCAGCCTTGCTGTGTCGTCATAGTTGTGGTCGGAGAGCACCAGCTTGACCGAATTGTCGGTCAGCCCTTCGACGATGGCGATGTCGTTGATCGCTTCGGTCGGGGTGACGGCCTGTTTATAGGCCTCGGAGAACGCCGCCGCGTAGTGCTCGGCCTCGACGGGTCCGACGGCTCCGCCTGCCGCGTCGCTGGTCAGCCGGTCGGACCAGGTGCGGGTGGCTTCGGTCAGCAACGCTTGGATACGGACTCGGTTGGCTTCGGCGGTGTCGATCTGCTTAGCGCTGGATGGACGCAGTCGAACCATGAAATGCAAGAGCGCCCAAGGCGATTCGGTGACGCGAGCGGTGAACTCCAGGCTGGTGCCACCGAACTCACGGACCAGGATGTCTTCGATCTGTAAGCGCACGGCGGTGGTGTAGCGGTCGCGGGGCAGGTAAACCAGACACGAGATGAAGTACCCGAGTCGGTCAGCGCGCAAGAACAGCAATGCACGGTGCCCGGATCCGAGATCCACCACGGCTTTGGCCATCGCCAGCAACTCTTCGGCGTTGAGCGCGAAAAGCTCTGAGCGCGGCACGGTTTGGATAACGTCGAGCAGCAGCTGCCCCGGATGCCCGGCATCGAGATCGGCCAATCCGAGCGCCTCGCGGACGCTGCGCGAGATTATCGGGATCTCCAGGACATCCGCGTTCATCGCGGCCACCGTGAAGAGACCGATGAGGCGGTGCTCGAAGACGGTGCCGTCGACGTTTTCGCGGACCGCGAGGACATACGGGTAAGCCCCGAAGCGCAGGTAGCTGGCGACGTCTGTCTGCGCCAATGCCAGCAGTTCGGTGTCGTCGGTCAGCCCGGGACGCGTCCCTTTGCGCCGGCGCAGCACGCCAAGGCTGGTGGTCGCTTCATCGCCCGACACGCATCCGTCGTGCACCGGACAACGTTGATAGCCCAGCAGCGTGAAATGCCCGCCGGCCAGCCAGCGCAGCAGCGCGGCAACGTCGCCTCGGTCCGGCCCCGGGTAGCAACCGTTCGCGTTGGTCTCCACGTCGTTGGCCAGGTCGTCGAGGATGGCCATCATCGCGGTCGAGTCCGCTGCGACCCGGCGCACATCGGCGAGCACACCCGGCAGCAGGTGTTCGGCTTGCTGCAGCGTCTCGCGCTCAACCGAGGGCGAAAGCTGTACGTGGACCCAGGTCTCGTCGATTCCGCCGCCCGCTGAGCTCTCGGCGGTCTTCGGCTCGACGCTCAGCAGATCGCCGTCGGGGTTTCGGCGGACCTGGAACACCGGGTTCATGATCGCCGCGTACGCCAGACCAAGCCGGTGCAGCAGCACCGTGACCGAATCCATCAGCATCGCGCCGTTATCGGTGACCACCTGCAGCGCGGGGCCAAAGCCGGCCGCATCGTCCGGCGGATAGACGGCGACTCGGCTTTCCCCCACCGCCCGGCGCAGACCAAGCCGGTAGTGCGCGGCAAGCAGCGACGGCGTCACCGCCGCCGCGGCAGTGCGGCCGTCGGCCGATCCTCGGTCGACTGCAACATCGTCGTCGTGTGGGCCCTGGTAGGTGTCTGCGTAAGCCTTGGAGATCCACTCGGGGATGTCTTCGGGCTTACCGAACGTCGTCCAGTCCACAGCACCCTGGAGGCTGGATCCGCGATGACCCGTCATGCCGACTGCTCCTGCCTCAGCACGCATACCAGCGCTGGTAGGGGTGACACTAGTCGCGCGTCAGCCTTCGGTGAGTCACCCTGTGCGGACGCGCCGCTTCGACACCGAGCCGTTCGACTTTGTTCTCCTCATAGGCACCGAAGTTGCCTTCGAACCAGAACCACTTGGCCTCGTTGTCGTCGTCACCCTCCCACGCCAGGATGTGAGTGCACGTCCGGTCGAGGAACCAGCGGTCGTGGGAAATCACCACCGCGCAGCCGGGGAACTTCTCCAGCGCGTTCTCCAACGAGCCCAGCGTCTCGATGTCGAGGTCGTTGGTTGGCTCGTCGAGCAGGATCAGGTTTCCGCCCTCTTTGAGCGTGAGCGCCAGATTGAGCCTGTTGCGTTCACCACCGGACAACACGCCGGCCGGCTTCTGCTGGTCGGGACCCTTGAAGCCGAACGCCGAAACATAGGCCCGCGACGGGATCTCGTTCTGGCCGACCTGGATGTGGTCCAGCCCGTCGGAGACGACTTCCCACACGGTCTTCTTCGGGTCGATACCGGCCCGAGACTGGTCTACATAGCTCACCTTGACGGTCTCGCCCACCTTGACGGTGCCGCTGTCGGGCTGCTCGAGCCCGACGATGGTCTTGAACAGCGTGGTCTTGCCGACGCCGTTGGGACCGATGACGCCGACGATGCCGTTGCGGGGCAGCGTGAAAGACAGATCCTTGATCAGCGTGCGGCCCTCGAAACCCTTGTCCAGGTGCTCGACCTCGACCACCAGGTTGCCCAGCCGCGGGCCGGTGGGGATCTGGATCTCCTCGAAGTCCAGCTTGCGCGTCTTCTCCGCCTCGGCGGCCATCTCCTCGTAGCGCTGCAGTCGGGCCTTGCCTTTGGCCTGGCGGGCCTTCGTGCCGGAGCGCACCCACGCCAGCTCCTCCTGCAACCGCTTCTGCAGCTTGGCGTCTTTGCGGCCCTGCACCGCCAGCCGCTCGGCTTTCTTCTCCAGATAGGTGGAGTAGTTGCCCTCGTAGGGGTAGGCGCGGCCGCGGTCGAGCTCCAAGATCCATTGCGCGACGTTGTCCAGGAAGTACCGGTCGTGGGTCACCGCCAGGACGGCCCCCTCGTAAGCGGCCAGGTGCTGTTCGAGCCACTGCACACTTTCGGCGTCCAGGTGGTTGGTCGGCTCGTCGAGAAGCAACAGATCCGGTTTGGACAGCAGCAGCTTGCACAGCGCCACCCGTCGGCGCTCACCGCCGGATAGGTGCGTCACCGGCTCGTCGGGCGGCGGGCAGCGCAGCGCATCCATCGCCTGCTCGAGCTGCGAGTCGAGGTCCCACGCGTTGGCGTGGTCGAGCTCCTCCTGCAGCCGGCCCATCTCTTCCATCAGCTCGTCGGAGTAGTCGGTGGCCATCAGTTCGGCGACTTCGTTGAAGCGGTCGAGCTTGACCTTGATGTCGCCGAGCCCCTCTTCGACGTTGCCGCGAACGGTCTTCTCCTCGTTCAGCGGCGGCTCCTGCAGCAGGATGCCGACGGTGGCATCGGTGGCCAGGAACGCTTCGCCGTTGTTCGGTTTGTCCAGCCCGGCCATGATCCGCAAGACGCTCGACTTACCAGCCCCGTTGGGGCCGACGACACCGATCTTGGCGCCCGGATAGAAGCTCAGCGTGACGTCGTCGAGGATGACTTTGTCGCCGTGCGCCTTGCGGACCTTTTTCATCGTGTAGATGAACTCAGCCATGCCGCGGTGTTGCCTTTCTGATGTCGCGTGATTGCCCGCGACCCATCCTAGGCAGCCGCGGCATCTGCGCTGTTAGCCCGGTCGGCATCATCGGCGCCGGTGGTATCGACCGCCGGGCCGGGCTCAGGCGTCGGGCCCGCCGCAGCGTCCGTTCCCGACGAGACCGTCTTCTCGATCCGGGCGTGGCAGCGGGACAGGTCGGGGCCGACGGAGGTGGCGCGCATCTCCAACGTCGAGCGACGAATGCCGTCGCGGTCCTCGTATTCGCTGGTGTAGATGTGGCCCACGACGATGACGGGCGAGCCCTTGCCCAGCGATGCGCCCACGCCCGAGACCAGCCGACCCCAGCAGTTGACGGTGACGAACAGCGAATTGCCAGCCTCCCAATTGCCGTCGGCGCCGCGGCGACGTGAATTGCTGGCGACCCGGAACTTCATCACTTCCTGTGCGCCCGCCTGTCGGCGTTTCGGGTCGTTCACGATGTTTCCGACCACGGTGACTTGTGTTTCGAACATTGCTCTTCCTTTCTGAGATGGCGGCGCTCTGCCGAACGACCCGGGCAATCCCGGTGACGCCACACCGCCGGTGCTGGTTCCAGTCAGCGCAGCAACACCGACAATCTCGGATGCGCCGACTCGGCGAGGCTCGGAACCTGTGGATAGAACCGCGACTCTGGATAGCCAGCGAGCCGCTGGCCCAGGCATGACTACCGCCTCCGCATTGATGGCGCATGCGATATCGCTACGCGGAAGCACGTCATGGTCCGGCTTTGGTGCTGGTGTGGCTCTTGTTAGCCAGGTGGCCGGCGAGGCGACCCGAGCGGCAGCTAATGCCGCGAGGTGTCGCGGCGGGCCAGCTCGGCCAACATCGCGTTGTAGGCCGCCAGCTCGGCGTCGTCGTCGCGGTCCGCTGCGCGATCCAGTCGCCTCGCGGTCCGCCGATCGCTGCGCGTCCATTGCACAAGCAACGCGATCATGACGAGGACAAGCGGTATTTCGCCTGCCGCCCAAGCGATCCCACCGCCGAGCCGCTGATCGCCCAGCAGGTCGGTGTGCCAGCTCAGGTGCAGCGATCGGTAGAAGCTCTCGCCGAGCACGTTCTGCGTGCCCATCAGCAATACCCCGAAGAATGCGTGCAGCGGCAACGACGCGAAGACCACGGCCAGCTTGGCCAGCGGCGGGATCGGCCGCGGCGTCGGGTCGACCCCGATCACCACCCAATAGAAGAGGTAGCCGCTCAGCAGAAAGTGCACGTTCATCGCGACATGGCCCATGTGGCTGCCGACCGCGGCGTCGAAAAGACCGCCCAGATAAAGCCCGTAGAACCCGGCGACGAACAACGCCGTGGCGACGATGGGGTTGGTGAGGAACCGGGAGAGCCTGCTGTGCAGCGCGGCCAGCAGCCATTCCCGCATGCCCGGCGGGTCGTCGCGCCCGGCGGTGGGCAGCGCCCGCAACGCCAGGCTGACCGGTCCGCCCAACACGAGCAGGATCGGGACCAGCATCGACAGCATCATGTGATCCGCCATGTGCATGCTGAACATCGCCGGCATGTACCGGCCCAGACCCGACGACGTGACGAACAGCAGCGCCAGGCAGCCCAGCAGCCAGGCCACGGTCCGGCCCGGTGGCCAATCGTCGCCGCGGCGCCGTAGCCGCCGCACTCCGGCCAGGTAGAGCGCGGCGAGCACGATGGCGGCGGTCCCGAAAATCAAGTCGAAACGCCAGTCGAACAGCACCCGCGCCGGGGTGGGCGGGCCAGCGAAGTCGTAGCCGATTTTCACGTCGGGAATCGAGGGGATGCCGATCGGCAGGGGCGGGGGCGGCGTGCGGCCCAGACCGACGGCGATGCCGAACGTGACGCCGAAGATCAGCGCCTCGATCAGGGTCAGCCTGATCAGGGCGGCACGCGAACTCGGATCTGCTTGCAGCGCAGCGACTCCGCTGCGCCGTTGACGCCAGCCGGCGATGCCGAGCAGACACAGCGCGACGAATTTGGCGAGCACCAGCCGCCCGTAGTCGGTGGTGAGCAGGTCCGACGGCAGGACCCGCACCAAAGCGTTAACGACGCCGCTGACCGCCATCGCGACAAAGCACCACAAGGCGATGCCGGAGAATCGCCGCGCGGCCAGGTCGGCGTGCTGCCCGCCGCGGATGACGTGGGCCATCAGCGCCATCAGGCCACCGGCCCACAGACTCGCCGCCAGCAGATGGATCAGCAGGCTGTTGGTGGCCAGGTCATGGGAACCGCCCGCTGACGAGTGGCCGGTCAGCCCGAGCGGTATCAGGGTCACCAGCGACGCGACCAGCAGCAGCGGCGTCCACGACCAGCGCAGCACCGGCAGACTTGCCAACATCACCGCAGCAGCCAGCAACGCGGTCAACCGCCACGCCGTCGCGATGTTGATCAGACTGGCCAGCGACCAGAGCGTCACCGGGTTGAGGTGGGCGGTGATCGGCTGACCGGAGACGTCGGAAATCGTCAGTGGGACCAGCAGCGCGGCGCATACCGCCCATGCCCCGGTCGCTACCGTGCCGATCCGGATCGCGCGGTAGCCGTCGACGTCGAGGACACCGCTCTTCTGCGGCGGAACCAGGAATGCGGCCAGCAGAAACGCCCCCACGGCCACCACGGCCGCGACCTCGCCGAGGGCCCGGACGAACGGCAAGCCCAGCGTGGTCACCGGACCTGGATCGGGCAGCCCGGTTGCGGTCAGGGCGGCGGCCACCGACAGCGCCCCGATCCCGGCCGCCGTGCAGCCGGCCAGCACCGCCACACCGGCGAGCAGCGGCCACACCGCCGCGCCGCGCCTGGTGTCCGGAGCACCCGTCATGCCTCAAGAGTATGGGCACGCCGCCTGCCGACGCCCCGGACAGCTACCGATCGTCCCGCTGTGCGCTTCGCGACGCAACTTCGCGGGCGACGAACTGGTTGCGCGAGATCTGTGCGACGTGGTCGAAATCCCGAAGAATGGCCCGCAACTCGCGGCGAAAAGCGATCCGGCGCTCGACCAAATCCGGCGCGGGCTTCAGCAGGCCTTGGTCGGCGACAACCTGGCGGGCCGTCGCGAACAGCAGTGTGGATACCGGCTCGCTGCTGCGCACCCGGCCCTGCGCGACGAATTGGCGGCCAACTCCCAGCGCCAACTTGGTGAGTTCCTTCTCGCCGATATCCGCCGGCGCGTCGCGCAGCACATCGGCCACGATCTCGTACGCCTCGAAGAACACCCGCAGCATCGCGTCCGACATCAGCGGTCGCTTCGCGTACAGCATGGCGTCGATCTCGGCCCGTCCCCCGGCGACGTGCGCTTCCCAATCCTCGTGCCAGGCCATCTCTTCGGCGATGTTTGCCCGGAACGCAGCCGAATCCGCGAAGTAGAAATCAAATTTCAGCAGATCACGCAGCCGCATGGCTTGATTCCAGAATGCCTCCAGCCGATTACCCTCGGCGTGACCGGCGTGCGCCAGCGCCAGTTCGACGATCGCGGTCTCCAGAAACGCGTGGATCACCGAGTTGCGGTAGAACGCCGCGGTGTGCTCGTCCTCGGGGGCGATGCGCCACACCGGTTCTCGGCCACTGTCGACGCGGGTAATCGGGTGGCCGTTGGACAGCGAGTCCACCGCCGCGCGGACGCCTTCGGGTGTGCGCAGCCGCAGCGCACTGGTGGACACCGGGGTGTGCTTGCGTTCCAGATAGTCCAGCGAGTCCTGCAGGGTGTGGTGCAGCTGCCCGAGCGTCAACGCCACCCCGTGGGTAGTCAGCAGCAGCGCCGACACCAGCCCCGTGGCATTCACCGGGGTCGCCTGCAGAATTCGCCAGGCGACTTCGAACGACATTTTCTGCAGGGCAAGCCGTTTGGCGGCTTGATCCTCAGCGATCGGGCCGTGCGGCGGGCCGAGATGCTCCCGCATCGAGACGGCTTCGGGGAAACGAACGTAGATCTTGCCGTAGTTACGCTCTCCCTGAGCCTTGATGAAGCTGTACAGCCAGCCGAAACCCTCCGCGCGCTTTTCGCCGCCGCGAGCGTAGGCGGCGTATTCGGCGGTTTCGTGTAACTGGTCGAAACTGATCGAAACTCCTTGCAGCAGAATGTCGTCGCTGCGGCCGTCGAGATAAGCGTCGGCCACATAACTCATCAGTCCGAGCTTGGGCGGCAGCATCTTCCCGGTGCGCGAGCGGGTGCCCTCGATGGACCAGCTCAGGTTGAAGCGCTTCTCCACCACGTAGCCCACGTACTCTTTGAGCACGTACTTGTACAGCGGGTCGTCGCCGATATTGCGCCGGATGAAGATGGTCCCGGCGCGACGCATCAGCGGTCCCATCACCCCGAATGCCAGGTTGACACCGGCGAAGACATGCACCGGCGGCAGTCGGTTTTCCTGCATCGCCACCGGCATCACCGCGCCATCGATGTAGGACCGGTGCGAGAACAGCAGCACCGCCGGGTGGGCTTCCAGCGCGGTGCGCAGCGCCGCTACCTGGTACTCGTCGTAGTCGATTTCGCGGTCGAATCCCCGGCTGAGCATCCTGCCCAGAACGGAGACAAGGTCGACGGAAACTCGGCTCCACCCGGTGGCGAGTTCGTCGAGCATCTCGCCAGCCTTCTCGACGGTGGCCCCCGGAATCTTTTCCAAGCCGGCCCGAAATCGTGCGGACGCCAGGATCTCCGGCCGAACCAGTCGCGGAGATTTGTATTGCGGTCCGAGGATTCGGTACTCGGCGCGTTCCATCGCCAGCAGCGCGCGGCGGGTGACGAAATGCGCGAAGTCCCGGGGGTTTTCGCCAACCGTGAGGTCTCGCCATTGCTGGCGAAGTTCGGATACCTTGGCCGATTCGCCGGCCACCACCTGAGCGCGTGAGGGGTCAGCGCGCAGGATGTGGCGCTGCTGCCGCTCGGTGGGCTGGTAGGGATTTCGTCCGGGCAGCAGCGCCGCCACCCGGCTTAATGCCGACGCGTCGGCCTTCGGCATCCAGAAGACCCGCACCGGCACAATCGACCGGTCCTCGTCCGACTCGAGCTGGTCGACCAGTTGTGAAACAACCGCGGGCGGAGAATCCTTCGCCGGCAATGGCAACACCTCAAGCCTGGTCTCCGGGTGCCGGGCACGCTGCTGCTCCAACCATTTCGCGAGCAGTTCCGATTCCACCGGCGAGGACGACGACGCTAACACCAACGTGTCGTCGGTGGTGGTGAAGCTCCCGGTATCCGCGGTCGATCTGGTCACGATCGTCCCCTCGGCCGAGGCGTACCCGGCTGGGCCTTGGTGACCTTGCTCGCCGAGGTTTTGGGCTGTGCCTTTTTCGCGGCCTTTGCCGGCTGCGCCTTTTTCGCGGCCTTCCTCGGCGCGGCCTTCCTCGGAGCGGCCTTCACGGCCTTAGGCGGCACGGCCTTGACCGGCTTGCTGGTCGCTTTGCGCGGCGCCTTTTTCGGTGCCGCCTTCTTTTCTCGGCGATACACGCCGGCACCGGGCAGCTCGTCGACCGGCCAGTCGGCCAACGTGTCCACATACAGTTGGCGGACCTCGGCGATCCGATCCGGCAGCGTGTCCAGTGTCCAATCGGTGACCGGGATCGGCGGGAACACAGCGACATCCACCGTGCCGGGATTCATCGTGGTGGAGTTGCGCGCGGCGATGATCTCGGCGTTGCGGATCACGATCGGCACGATCGGTATCCCCACCGCCATCGCCATCCGGAACGGCCCCTTCTTGAACGGACCGACACTGGTGGTGTCCAGCCGGGTGCCCTCGGGAGCAATCATGATCGAAAGCCCTTGCCTGGCACGCTCTTCGACCTGGTGCAGTGTTTCCACGGCCGCGGTCGGGTTATCCCGGTCGATGAAAACGGAATCCAGCACCTTGCCGAGCGTGCCCATGACCGGATCGCTTTCAAGTTCCTTCTTGCCCACCGCAACCCAGTTGTCGCGGATTAGCGCGCCGACGATGACCGGGTCGGCCTGGTTGCGGTGGTTGAAGATGAATACCGCCGGGCGTTGTGCCTTTAGGTTCTCCGCGCCGATCACATTGAGGTTCACGCCGCTGGCGGCCAACAACAGCTGCGACCAGGTGGAGGTGAAGAAGTTCACCCCACGGCGACGGCTGCGGGTCAGCAGTCCGATACCCACTGCGCCGGCGGCCACCGGGACGACCGAGCCGAAGCCGGCAAGCGTGCGCAGCTGCGAGCCGATACCACCGCCGCCGCGGCTGGTGAACCGCAGGATCGGCCAACCGCGCCGCCGGGCGACCGCGGCCATCTTGCCCTCCGGGTTGGTCGGCCGCGGATTGCCAACCAGATACATCAACGCGACATCTTCGTCGCCGTCGGCGTAGAAGTAGCTGTCCTTGAGGTCAATGCCGTTCTCGGCAGCGAACTTCTGCACCGCCGCGGCCTTGCCCGGTCCCCAGAGGATCGGCCTGAGCACATCACCGGTTAGGCTGCCGTCCTCGTTGGTCTCGAACTTGTTGGTGAGCGTGTTGATGATGCCGAGGAAGCGGGCCACCGGGCCGACCTGAATCGTCAGCGCCGACGAACTCAGCACCACGGTGTGGCCACGAGCCAGGTGGGCGCGGACCAACTCGCGCATCTCCGGGTAGATCCGTGACTCGATCTTCTGGTTGAACAGTCGCTCGCCGATCTCTTCCAGATCGCTCAACGCGCGTCCGGCCAGCGCACCGGCGGCCTTGCCGATCAGTTCTTCGAACTCGATCCGGCCAAGCTGGTGGTTGAGGCCGGCGGTAACCATGCTGAACAGCTCGCCGACACCCATGTCCCGTCGGCGCAGCCGCTCCTGCGTGAGGATGACCGCGGTGAAGCCGGCCACCAGGGTGCCGTCCAAATCGAAGAAGGCGCCGATCTTGGGTCCGGGCGGGCTGGCCATGATTTCGGCGACCGACCCCGGCAGTCGGAGATCACGCGCCGGTTTCCGCGCCTGGCGCTCCTCAGAATCGGTCATGATCCGGACACCGATCGATTAGGCCGGCTCGACGGCTCGGCGGCGAAGGATGCGGGTACCGCGTGGATGGCGGGATCACCGGCCAGCGCGAGGATCTCGTCGAAACCCTCGAGCAGGCAACGGGCCCACAGCGCCTCGTCGCGCACCGCGGCGCGGTCGTAGCGCGTGGTGATGGTGCAGCAGCCGCCCCTGGATATCAGCACGACCATCATCGCCACACCGGGCAACGGGCCAATACCGTACTGCCGCAGGATCTTTGCGCCGACGAGGTAGGTGTCACCCGGATAGACCGGAACGTTGCTGGCCTGCACGTCAGAGCCGACCACCGAACCGGTCACCGACTCCAACAGCGGCCCCGGCAACACACTCAGCACGGGTGCGATGGAACCGATAATGTCCATCGCGGGTTCGTCGCGGCGCTGGGTCATCTGCGCGCGGATCTTCTGCATGCGAGCTATCGGATCAGCCGTACCGATCGGGGCCGCCAGGTTGACACCGGTGAACCGGTTGCCGCCGGCGGCATCGGATTCGGCACGCAGGCTGACCGGTACCGCCATCGGCAGCGTGGCCATCGGCACCCCGAGTGCCTGGTGATAGCGCCCTAGCGCACCGCACAAGCCGGCCAGGTAGGCGTCGTTGATCGAGCCTCCACCCGCTTTTGCCGCCCGGTGCAAGTCGGCCAGCGGGATGTCAAGCGCTTCGCTGCGGGTGGCCAGGCTACGGCGACGAAGCAGCGGCGACGGTTCGGCGGCCCGGCTGACGACCCGCACTCCCGAGCGCGCGTAGTTGACCACACCCGCCATCGCCGCCCCGGGGCTGAGCACCGCCCGCCCGACCGTCGATACGACTCCCGACAGCGCGCCCAGGACCCCACCGACGACGTTGGCGGGCAGGTGGTTGAACCCCTCGCGCATCAAGTCGTTGGCCGAGAGGTCTTGCGGAATGGGTTGCGCAGCCGCCGGCTGGGGCGGCGCATCCCGTTCGAGGTCGTAGATCTGGGCGAACATCTCCACACTGCCGACACCATCAGTGACGGCGTGGGACAGGTGCAGCAACGTCGCCGCCTTGCCGTCGGCGAGACCCTCGATCAGCGTGGCCGTCCACAGCGGTCGGGCGATGTCGAGCGGCGACTGCACCATCACCTCGGCCAGGTCGAATACCTGCCTCAGCGAGCCTGGTTCGGCGACCCGCATCCTGCGCACGTGGAAGTCCAGGTTGAAGTCGGGATCGACCACCCAGCGTGGCGCGGCCGTCGGCAATGTCGGCACAACCACCTTTTGCCGTAACCGCAACACGCGTCGGGACGCATTCTCAAAGCGGCTCCGGAAGCGGTCCCAGTCCGGGGTGGTGTCGAGGATTTCCAACGCGATGATGCCCGAGCGGGTACGCGGGTTGGCCTCTCCGCGGTGCAAGAGGTAATCGACCGGCCCCAGCGCCGCGGGCAATCCGGCCGCGTCGACCGTCTCAGCCACCGGGACTCCTCCGTCCTGTCACCGCGCCCGCTACTCGACGCGCCCGTACGCTTTGCCAAGGCCGAGCGTTGCGCCGTCGGCCACTCCAACGCTAGCCCGGTTGGCGCCATGGCGGTAGCCGATTGTGCGGATCAGAACACCAGGTTAAATGCGTTCGCAATAGCCTGCGAAATACCCTGGCGGGCTGCCGAATTGGCAATATCCAACCGGTCGCGCACCGCGCAATTCAACTCGCCGGTGTTGCGCGCCTGCGCAAAACCGTCGATCGCGACCGCAGATATTGTCCGTAAACGAGACCGAAAAAGTGGGCGACGGCGTCGGCAGCCAGTTGGGAGCGGACTGTGGCGAACAGATCAAAGGCGTGGTGGGCGTTGGGAAGCTCGGCGTAGCACACGGTCGGGGCGCCGGCGTCGCGGAGCGCGGCGCAAAAGGCCTGCGCCTGCATACTGGGAATCACCGAGTCGTTCTCGCCATGCAGCACAAAGAACGGCGGCGCCCCGCGGTGCACGTGCGAAATCGGCGACGCTGATTCAAATATCTCGGGCTGATCGGCATAGCGTGCTTGCATAACGAAATGCTCCAGAAACGGCAGCATCATTTCGTGCATTTTTTTGACGTCAGTGAGGTCATAGACACCGTAATAGGGCGCCGCCGCTTGAACGGTTGTGTCGGCCTCCTCGAAGCCGGGCTGCAGTCGCTGGTCGTTAGCGGTGAGCGCGACCAGCGAGGCCAGATGCCCGCCGGCCGAGCCGCCTGTGACGGCGATGAAGTCGGGATCGCCGCCGTAGTCGGCGATGTTGTCGCGGACCCAAGCCAGCGCGCGTTTGACGTCGATGATGTGTGCCGGCCAGGCCTTGCCTGGGCTCTTGCTGTAGTCGATGGACACGCAGATCCAGCCGTGTTCGACCAGCCGACCCATCAGCGGATATGCCTGAGGCCGTCTACCGTTGACGGCCCACGCGCCGCCCGGGATCTGCACTACCACCGGCGCCCGACTCCCCGCTTTGACGGCGGGGTGGCGCCAGATGTCCAGCAGGTTGTCGCGAGCGTCTGGGCCGTAGGCGATGTCCGAGGTTTGCGCCGCGTACCGGCGGTGATGACCGGTTGCCTGCAACAGTCCCCAGCGGCGGCCGCACACCGAGAAATCGCTGATCGGATGACAGGCCTCTTCCTGGAATTCGGGCCCGAAGGACTCCTGCAGCGCGGCGGTGAGGATGTGGTCGGCCCGCTGTGCTGCCCAGCTCGTCGCCACACGGCCGACCGACAAGGGCGTCACCCCAGACAGGGCATGCCCGGTGACCACGTGCGGGGGAAATTCAGCTGATAGCCATTCGGCTACAAAGCGCACCACCCACGGCGAACCGCGCAGCAGCAGCGAGCCGGCGCGGTATGCATCGATCGGCGCGGCCGCCAGCTGCAGTCCGTGTCGCAGTATCTCGGCGCTAGCCCGCGAGTATCGAGCTCCTATGGCTACCGTCATGCCCTGCCACTCCTCGTCGTTGAGCACACGCCGCCGGCCTGCACGCGGCCCAGCCGTCGGTAGCGTACGTGTGTGGCGGGCCTCACACTAGCGAATCACTGTTCCTGCCAACGACATTTCTGTCGGCGTTGCGCGCCGGGGGTCCACCTGCAGGGCTGTTGGCTACACTGACCTGGGCTTAGTAGTCTCCGGCCCCCGTAGCTCAGCTGGACAGAGCACATGACTTCTAATCTTGTGGTCGCAGGTTCGAGTCCTGCCGGGGGCGCTGTCTGACCAGCGCAGACGTAACCTCATGCAAGGTTCGTGCAATAAAGGGTTCCAAAGCGTGGCTCCGAACCGATTGGAGTCACCATGGACACCACCATTCCCAAATTTCCCTGCATTCCCAATCTTCCGCGTCCGGCCGGCGCTGTAGAGCCGGACAACCGCCACCGTCGCCCGTCACGATCCTCTCCAGCGGAACCGTCACCGCCGACGCGGATGGCTATGTGCCGGTGACCTTGAAATGCAACGCGACAATGCAGTGCGTGGGCGTTCTCCTGCTCGAATTGTCCGGATGGTCCAACCCGCAAGGAATGTCTTGGGTCACCGGTCGATCGGATCTTGTCGTGAACGCGGGCGCGACGCGGACGATCGGTGTGCCGGTGGCGGCCGGGGCGCTCGCCCTTGTGCGATCCCAGGGCCCGACCCCCTCAACGTGACTGCAGACACCAACCCTATGGGCGGCTACCAGCTCACCAGCGCCGACCTGACGCTGGCAGCTCCGGGATGACGTGAAGCTGGCGAGGCCAGGCTGACCAGCCGCGGCAAGCTCGTCGTTCCCGCCGTCGCCGGTGTCATCGACCAGGCGGGAACGACTCGCCCTAGAGTCGACGTCTGAATAAGCAATCGGGCCGCCCCGTATCTCTCCTCGGGGCGGGCCCATACGTTTCCTCCCCTGCTCGGGCACCTCGTCGATCACCCCGTTGCGGGAGAAAGCGCGAGATTGGCGAGACGGTGATTTATGTCGAGACGGGACCGGCACCGGCCACTATGCTGCTGCGTGAAGGAGGCGATCACGCAGTGACAAGCACAAGTCACCTGGCCGAATTGGAGATCGGGGGTACTGACGTGGTCGCTGCGTGGAACGCCCTCGAACCCGTGGTCGCGCAGTGTGCCGGGTTGCTTGGGACACCCGCCACAAAGAGCGACTACTACGTCGGCGACTCGGACGACCAGGGCATCGTGACCGCGGCTGATCTTCGTGATTGCCTCGATCGCGTGGAGAGCCCCGCATCGATCTCCGTTACGTATACAGCGAGTAGCGACTCGGGCCCTGATCCTCAAAGCATCGAGCTGAGGATCATGCGCTACCGGCGTTTCAAGGAGCTGAATGTTCACATTCGCGTCAGCGGGCCTGTGGGCGTGCAAACGTTGGGCTTTTTCGAGCGGACCAAAAGGACGCTGGCCCGCGCGATTGATCGCTTGAACGAACCGTAAAGCCCTTACGGCTGTCGTGTCTCGGGACATCGTTGACAGGTGTCCCGAGACATGGCTTACACCTTCGGCCTGTTTTCTGGTGAGTTTCCGCATTTGACGCCGCGTGGTTGGTAGTCGCGGGTGGGGTCTAAGACGAGTTTGCGGATGAGTTGGCCGGTGTGGTGGTGAAGGACGCGGATGTCGAGGTCGTCGATGAGCAAGATGACGTGGGTGCCGCGCAGGTGCTTGTACAGGCCTATGTGGTGCCGCAGGGCAAGCAGAAGGCGACGCTCCAAGCGCGAATTCCAGCTCCGCCGCCGGGAGGCGTCGCTCATGTAGACCTGTACCTCACCGTGGGGGAGCCGTACTGGCCGAATGAGCAACAGGCTCGCGAGCGAAATGCCGGCATGGGGCCTATCTTCAACGATGCGGGCATGAGCCTCACCGCGGTTGTTGCGCACCGGGATGTCACCAGCGAGCCTGACCCGCACGGCGATGTTCGAGGAGATACGCCGCTCGGCCAGTGCGCCAGAGGCATCGGCGCGTCGGTCGATCAGACCAGCCTGCTGTGGCTGTGCGAGAAGATGATCCCCGTCAAGCTTCTGGACACCACACCGCCAAAGTAACGCCCGCCCGTGGGAACCGCGCAATAGGACGTCACATCCAACGCTGGTGTGGATGACGACGAACGCAAAGCCCTGCTGGCTGAAGGGCTCAACCCCGAGGATCCCGCGGTTATTGCGGCGATAGACCTTGTCCGATAGGAACTCTCGCTCGGTACTTGAGTGTTCCTCGCTACGCGGTCGACCGCGGGGTTCCTAACTCGTCGTTGGTACAAAGGTAATTACTAGACGTCTCGCTGTGAGTTTGCCCGGGTGCGTTGCCACGGGCCAAGCGGGACGCGCAATATCTGACGTGTCCTTGAGCCGTACTTGCGTCATCCAACAAGGAGATTGGGCGCATGCTTCTCTGCGCAACTCTCATCGCGGCAGCCATCGCTACGGCAACCCTGGCGATGGCTGACTACTGGTACACGGTGTGCCGCTACCCGGACAACACCTGGCAGATATGCAACTTCCATGGGGACGCGCAGTGTCACAGCGCCTCACCATCTATGAATTGCGCGACGTCGACCCGGCGGCCACGCTGACGGCTTATGCGCGACCTTGACACCGTCGACTTCGAGCTGCGGCTGCTGGCCGCTGTGCGCCGCTCTGTCCGCGAGCACGGTGGCCAGCCGTCTAGTCGTCAGGTCGACGAACTGCTCGACGAGCGCAACGAACTGACCGGAAGCTGACGGCGCTACGCGGTCTTGTCCACCAAGCATGAACGGAGCGCTTCCGATGAATAGCCGCCGAATCACCCTCAGCCTCGGCGCCGCTGGTGGAGGCCTGCTGGCTGCCGCGTTCCTCCAGACGGCCGTCGCCTTCGCCGACACCACTGACCTCGTCAGCCCCGTCGGCCCCAGCCCCGGCCCCATCGAGGAGGTCTTCAGTTTCGAGCCTACTGGCTCGGAAACCGTCACCTCGTCTACCGACGACCTGCCTTTTTACGAGACCTCTACGGGGACACAAGATTTCAACGTAATCGACACTAGTATCACTGGCGACCCCACGGTCGGGACCTTCGACGCTGATGTGAGCTATACGGATATTCTGGGCGTGACCAACTCGGAAGACGGCGTCACTTCCGACCTAACGGGCACGACGGGCGATCCGACCGTCGGATCGGTGTACGACACGCTCACCTTCGATAACAGCGGCTACAGCATTGTCTTGACAGATATCCCGTCGACGACAGCCGGCGCAGCGCCTGATATCACAGGGGCCGTCGACACGCCCCACGGTGACTACACCCTTCCCCCGGTGGCGGACACATTTCTCCTTGATATTGTCGGCGCTGCCAGCGGTGACGGCCTCACTGCTGGTGGTGTTACTGCTGACACCGTGGGGACCGGTGCGATCGATGGCCTGACTGGCCTCCTGGGCCTCTTCTAGCCCGGCGAGCTGAGCCAGTTAGTGCGGTCATCGCGGCGATAGACCTTGTCCGATGGGAACTCTCGCTTCAATCAACGTGACAGTGCCCTCCAACGACACCTTCAGCCGCCGGCGGGGCTTGCACCCGTCGCAATGGTTGCCGGGCCAGTCACGGCGGGGGTGACCTCGACGATGAGGTGCTTGGTCAACGGTTGTTCGCTCTGCTGGCTGCGGTCCGCGAGCGCGCACAGCAGGTTCAGCTCGGGCATGTAGCCGAATACGCTGCCGCGCGGGGTGTTGTAGGCCACGGCGCGGTAGCCGCACACGGAGCGGGTGCTGCCGTCGCGGGCGAAGCTGGTGATGTCGATGAGGTCGAACTCATTCAGCCCGCGTTCGCGCATGTCTTCGGCGTTCATGAACAGCGCGGTGCGCAGGTTCTTCAGGCCGCGGTAGCGGTCGTCGTCGGAGTAGATGGTGGTGTTCCACTGGTCGTGGGACCGCACGGTGGAAAGCGTCAACCGTCCCGGCGCTGGCACGATGTCGGGCATCGGTGTGGTGGAGAATTCCGCGTGTCCGGACGCGGTGAGGAAGACTCGCTCGCGGGCTGGCTGGCGGATCCGAAACCCCAGCGGTCGGCGTGCGCGGCGGTTGAAGTCTTCGAAGCCGTCGAGCACCTTGGCCATGACGTCGCGGATCCGGTCGTAGTCGCCGATGTAGGACTCCCACGGTGTGGCCGACGCCGGCAGGGTTGCGCGGGCCATGCCGGCCAGGATCGCGCACTCGGACTTCAGCTGCGGGGATGCTGGCTTTTTCATCCCGAACGACAGGTGCACCATGCTCATCGAGTCCTCGACCGTGACGCCCTGCGCACCTGTCTGTTGAACGTCCTTTTCGGTGCGCCCCAGGCAGGGCAGGATCAGCGCCGTGCGCCCGTGTATCAGATGGCTGCGGTTGAGCTTGGTGCTGACCTGAACGGTGAGCTCGCAATTGCGCAACGCGGCGAACGTCGCCTCGGTGTCCGGCGTGCACAAGCTGAAGTTTCCGCCCATGCTGACGAACACCTTCACGTCGCCGGCGAGCATCGCCTGGATCGTCTCGACGGTGCCCAGGCCGTGCTCACGCGGTGGCGTGATCGAACACACCTCTTGCAGCCGGTCGAGCAGCTGCTTGCCCGGCCGGTGGTCGATGCCGCAGGTGCGGTTGCCCTGCACATTGCTGTGGCCGCGCACCGGTGACGGGCCGGCCCCTTCGCGGCCGATGTTGCCGCGCAGCAGAAGCAGGTTCACGATTTCGCGGACGGTGTCCACTCCGTGTTCCTGCTGGGTCAATCCCAGACACCAGGAAACCACCGTGCGGTCGGCACCCAGATAGACCTCGGCCAGTTCTCGGATCGCTTTCTCCTCGACTCCGCACTGGTGCACGATCTCGGGCCAGCCGGTCTGCTCAACCAGCGACCGGTAGGCCTCGAAACCGCTCGTAAAGCGCTGCAGGAACTCCTCATCGATGGCCTTGGGGTCGGTCTGCGCACGCTCGAGGACAACCTTCGCGACCCCGCGCAGCAGCGCCAGGTCCCCGCCCACGCGGGGCTGAACATTCATGGTTCCGATCTTGGTGGCGTGGAACGTAGCCATCGCGAGGATCTCGTGCGGCACGATCGTGCGACCGCTGGCCGCCTCGATCAGCGGGTTGATATGCACGACCTGCGCGCCGCGCCGATGCGCTTCGGCGAGTGCGGTCAGCATCCGCGGCGCGTTGGAAGCGGCATTGACACCCATCACCAGCAGCAGGTCGGCCTTTTCCCAATCGTCGAGGTCGCAGGTGCCCTTACCCGTCCCCAACGACGCGGTCAGCGCCCGGCCGCTGGCCTCATGGCACATGTTGGAGCAGTCCGGCAAGTTGTTGGTGCCGAACTCGCGCACCCACAGCTGATACAGAAACGTCGCCTCATTGCTGAGCCGCCCCGATGTGTAGAACGACGCCTGATGCGGGCTGTCCAACCCGCGCAGCGTCGACCCGACCAACTCAAAGGCGTCGGCCCACGAGATCGGCACGTACTTGTCCGACTCGGCCTCGTACACCATCGGTTCGGTCAGCCGACCCTGGTCCTCCAGCGCGAAATCCGTCCACCCCGACAGCTCGTTCACGGTGTGGTTGGCGAAGAAGTCCCGATCGACCCTTTTGCGGGTCATTTCCCAGGTGACGTGCTTGATGCCGTTCTCGCAGATGTCCAGGTGCAGACCCTTGCGGTCATCCGGCCATGCACATCCCGGACAGTCGAAGCCCCCGTTCTCATGGTTCATCAGCTGGATCGCACGAGTGCCGGCAACCAGTTCCCGGCTCTGCGTCAACACCTTGGCAACACTGCGAGCCGCACCCCAACCGGCAGCCGGATGGTGATAATCCTCCTGGGAATACTCACCACCGGCGTTGGGACCCCGCCCCACCGCGGGGTGACCGGGCTCACCCTGCCCGAGCAGGTCGCCGCTATTAGGTTTCTTATCGTCCGTCATCGCGATGCCCTTCGTCCGTCTTCCTGCTGGCGACGGCTCACCGCAGTTGAAACGGTGGCGTCGACGCCGACTGGGAGTGATCGCACATCGGGGTCCGGGTGGGTAGCACCCCGCCGCGGGGCCTAGCGCGGATCGTTTCCTGACACTCCCAGCGTTGCAGGCCAATGATGTCGTGACTAGCACCAATCTGCGGTTTGAGGACTACACGCGCCTAGCCACATCTCGGTCTACGACCATGGCGGACGACTGATTGGCGATCGGAAGAGCAGGACGCCGTTCGACGCGCGGAGGTTGGGCCAACACCGACAACACCCCGCGCGGTGTTGTAAGCCTGGAAACCAGGCCGAACCTCATGCGTCGAGCATGCTCCTTAGCGGGAATGATCGGAAGAACTTGAGCGCAAGTGGAGCGAGCGGAATTACTCCGTATTCGTTGCGAGAACCCGGTAGACGGTTGCTCGGCTCACGCCGAGTGCGTTTGCAATAGTCCTGGCCGACTCGCCGCTGTCATGCATACGACGGGCTAAAGCGGACTTCTCGGTGTTCAACGCCTTCGGACGTCCGATGGACTGGCCCCGTGCCCGGCGTGCCTCGCGTGCCGCTGCGCGACGCTCCCGCCCTAGCATGACTCAAGTATGGTCGCTCCCGCGTCTGCGGATCTGGATCGTTTCAGCGTTTGGAATCGGATCCGGCGGTGTCCATCCAATTGCCACTCCAATCGAGGAGAGGCTGGGGTCTGCTGCAGCTCCGGTCGGGCCCGAATTGTGTCCGGCATAAACTGCGTCGGCGGCGAATCAGCGGAGGTGCCCGATGCCAGATCTGGTCTTGTTCAGCGTCCACAACCATGTCGCACTGATCACCGTCAACGACCCCGACCGGCGCAACGCCGTCACCGCGGAGATATCGGGGCAGCTGCGCACGGCAGTGGAACGGGCCGAGGCCGATCCCGACGTGCACGCCGTCGTCGTCACCGGCGCCGGCAAAGCGTTCTGCGCGGGCGCCGACCTGAGTGCGTTGGGCAGTGCGGCCGAGCAGGGACTGCAGCGGATCTACGACGGGTTCATGGCGGTCGGCAAGTGCACGCTGCCGACGATCGCCGCCGTCAACGGCCCGGCGGTCGGGGCAGGTCTGAACTTGGCACTGGCCGCCGATGTGCGCATCGCCGGGCCGAACGCATTGTTCGACGGGCGGTTCCAGAAGTTGGGTCTGCATCCGGGCGGCGGCGCGACGTGGATGCTGCAGCGCGCGGTCGGACCACAGGTGGCCCGTGCGGCCCTGCTGTTCGGCATGCGCTTCGATGCCGAATCCGCTGTGCGGCATGGGCTGGCGCTCAGCATCGCCGACGACCCGGTCGCGGCGGCGTTGGAATTGGCGGCCGGGCCCGCGGCTGCCCCCCGCGAGGTCGTGCTCGCTACGAAGGCCACCATGCGCGCCACGGCCAGCCCCGGATCGGTCGACGCCGAGCAGCACGAACTCGCCAAGGACATCGAACTCGGGCCGCAGGCCACCTCGATCCTGTCGCCGGAGTTTGCCGCCCGGTTGGCCGCGGCGCGACGAAAGTAAGCGCGACCGCCGAATCTACTGTCCCACCTGGAAATATTGAGTGCTGCCCGACTCGGGGGCGCGGAATCCTGGGAAATGTGAAAATCGAGCGATGGACAGCCCACGGCGGCTACGGCACATCGAGGCGAAACCAAACCCAATTATGTTGTCCGCCAGCATGTTACGTGTACTTGCGACAACTAGAGCAATCCCGCGAGCGCGGCTACCGCTCGGGGCAACATCTCCGGTGAAGGGCAACGATCCGGCGCCAGAAGCCACTGCAGCATAAGCCCGTCGATGAGCGCAATCAGTAGCGATGCGACAGATTCCGCGTTGCGGCCCTTGTCGCCTAATACCGCCACGACTCCCTGCCGCAGTTCGTCGTACATGCCCCCCAGCTGTTCGCGCGCCGCGGCGGACCGCTGTGCGTGCGCGAATGCCTCCATGAACCCGACGAGCAATGTTCGGTTGACGGCGAAGACTCGATACGCGTCCGCGGTCATGCTGTCCAACTGAGCAGTCTTGTCCGTAGCTGCCGCCATCGAGGACTGAAAGCCGCTGACCCAACGTCGGGCGCATTCCGCGACGGCCTCGTTCAACAAGCCCTCCGTCGAACCGAAGTGATAGCGAATCGCGCCGAGGCTTACGCCTGCCGTCGATGCCAAATCACGTGCGCGGGTGCCACCGAACCCGCGCTCGCGCAGGCACACGATCGCCGCTTCCAGCAGCGCCTCTCGATTGCCCACCAACACCCCTTGCACATTTGTCTAAATTTGGAGTTATCGTAGGTCATGACAGCGAGCGCGGGAACAACGTCACCAGCAATCCCACCCGGCCCGTCGGGGGTCCAGGCCGTACGCTATTGGGCGCAGATGTTCCGTGACCCGCTCGCGACATATGGGCAGCTCAGTCGCAGGTACGGAGATGCAGTCCGGGTACCGCTGACCCGCAAGCGCACGTTTTTTGTGCTCAGTCGTCCTGAGTACGCCGAACACGTCCTCGTCCAGCATCAGGATCGCTATGTGAAGGCGTTCACGTACCGGCCGCTGAAGGCCTTCCTCGGGGACGGGCTGCTCACAAGCGAAGGCGCGACATGGCAGCGGCACCGTCGTCTGGTACAGCCCGTGTTCAGTCACCGCCACGTGCAGTCCTTCGCTCCCGCGATCGTCGCGGCCTCCCGACGGCGCGCGGCTGACTGGATACCTGGCGCCTCCATCGACGTTGGCGCCGAAATGCGCACGCTGACAATGGATGTGATCGGCCGCGTGTTGTTCGGCACCGAGCTCGGTAGCAAGGCCGAACGAGTCGGGCATGCGGTGTCGCGCCTGCAGGGTTCGATGGTCGTGGCGATGTTGCTGCCCCCGTTGCCTCCCGAACGCGTCCGCGCCGTGGCTCGCGCCGTTCCTGGGATCGGCTGGGCGTCGGACACACTGGAGTCGCTGGTCACCAGGATCATCGACGAGCGCATCGCCGCACCGCACGCTGAGCCTGGCGACCTGCTTGACCTGCTGCTGGCGGCCGGACAAGGCGAGCAACCACTGACGCGCGAAGAGATCCAGAACGAGGTGATGACACTCGTGCTCGCTGGTCACGAGACCACGGCTAACGCATTGACGTGGGCGCTTACACTGCTGTCGCGGTACCCGGCGGCGCGCGAACGCCTGGCCGCGGAGGTCGACGAAGTCCTTGGCGATCGCGACCCGCAACCAACCGACGTCGACAGCCTTCAGTGGACCCAGGCGGTGATCAACGAAACGATGCGGCTCTACCCGCCAGCGTGGACCGTCGAACGCGACGCCGCCGAAGACGACGATATCGCCGGCATTCGGGTCGCGGCCGGCAACACCGTCGCGATCTCGCCCTATCTCCTTCACCGCAATCCCGACTTCTGGCCCAACCCAGAGGGATTCGACCCGCGGCGTTTCCTTCCCAAAAACGTGTCGAGCCGTCCGAAGTATGCGTTCATGCCGTTCGGCGGCGGCCGGCGGATCTGCGTCGGCGCGGGTCTTGCCCAGCTGGAGGCGACCCTCGCGCTGGCCGTGCTAACCCAGTCCGCCAGCGTGGATCTAGTGGCGACGGCGCCGCTGAAACCACGCGGTGATGTCACGCTGCACCCGAACGGGCCCGTGATCGCGACGGTGGCGCCACCGGTTCGCGCAACGGCTTCCGGCAAAGTCGTCGCAGCGTCCTAGTCCGCGTCGGTGAATTTGCCGCCCGCACAGTACAGACACGACGAAAACAACGAAGGGCTCATCGCAAGACCACCCGTCGGTGTGTTCGGCGCGGTTGGCTTGCCAGCGGACGACCGGGTAGGCCCGCGCACCGAGGTTTCGCATCGTTTAGCGTTCGCTGGCAACAGATCAGGTGCGGCGATGCGCACCGGGAGACTTGGAGTTAACCGCGGCCGCTACAGATCGAGCAGCGCCGTCTCGGGCGATTCGATCAGCCGGCGCAACTCCCCCAAGAACTGCGCCACGTTGGCACCGTCGGCGACCCGGTGGTCGAACACACAGGTCAGGGTCATCTGCGGACGTACGACAACCGTGTCGTCTAGGACCATGGGCCGCGGTTTGAGAGACCCCATGCCGAGGATCGCGGCCTCCGGGTAATTGATCACCGGCACCCCGTCGTCGAGTCCGAGCGCCCCGAAGTTCGACACGGTGAATGTGGAACCCGCAAGCTCGGCCGGTTTCAGGGTGCCCGCACGGGCTTCGCGAATCAGCCGCGCCACGCATTCAGCGAGCTCGCGGGTGGTCTTGTCCTGCGCGTCGGTGACCACCGGGACCAGCAGACCCCGGGGCGCGGCGACGGCGAAACCCAGGTGGATCGCGTGATGGGAGTGCACCTGTGGGCCGTCCGGGCTGTCAACCCACGTGGAGTTGAGAATCTTGTTGTGCGTCAATGCGATTACCAGAAATCGCAGCGTGAGCACGAACGGCGAGATGACCTCGTCGCGAAGCCGCAGCAGGGCTGTGCAGTCGACCTGCACGCAGCCGTGCGCATCAGGGATCTGGCTGCGCGACAATGTCATCCGCTCTGCCATCTGAGCGTGCACCCCGCGCACCGGCAACACGTCGTATGACACGCCGGGCCGCTCGGCGCCGACTCCCGCCGCTGCCAGCACGGCTTCCCGACTGACCAGGCCGTCCGGGCCCGGCGGCACAGTGCCCAGGTCCACTAGCAGATCGGCGGCCAGTTTCCGCACGGACGGTTTGGCTTTCGGACGTCGCCGGCTGGTGTCCAGCGCGTCATCGGCCCCATACCCGACGAGAACCGGCCTGCGCGTAGACAACTCACCGTTGGATGTGGTGGTCACGCCGGGCATGGCGTCGATCCGGACCAGCAGCGAGCCGACCGTTAGCACATCACCTTCGGCCCCGCGTAATTCCACGATGCGGCCCGCATACGGGCTGGGGATCTCGACTTCGGCCTTGGCCGTCTCCACCGAGCACAACGGTTGGTTGAGTTCGACGTCGTCGCCGACCGCGACGCGCCAGCAGGACAACGTCACCTCTTCGAGGCCCTCGCCGAGATCGGGCACGACGAAATCCTTGACGCGGTCACGATCGGCAGGGCTCACGGCTGCTCCAGCACGCGCTCAACGCAATCCAGCAGCCGATCGGGACCGGGCAGCCACAACTTCTCCAGCCGGGCGGGCGGGTAAGGGGTGTCAAACCCGCAGGCGCGCAACACCGGTGCCTCGAGTTCGTAGAACAGCTCTTCCTGGATGCGAGCGGCCAGGCCCGCGCCGTAGCCCAGGCTTCGCGGCCCCTCATGCAACACCACGCACCGCCCGGTGCGACGGATCGAGGCGGCCACGGTATCGAAATCCAGCGGGACCAGCGACCGCAGGTCGACGACCTCGAGACTCCAATCATGTTCGCGGGCAGCTATTTCAGCGGCTGACAATGCTGTGCCGACCAGGCCGCCGTAGGTCAGCACGGTGACGTCGGTACCCGCCCGGCGCACCGCGGCCTGTCCGATCGAAAGCCCCGGCCGGGCCGTGTCGACGACCTCGCGACCCCAGTAGCGCCGCTTGGGCTCGAGGAACATCACCGGGTCCGGACAGGCGATAGCGTGGCGCAGCAGCCAGTACGCGTCGGACGGTGTGGACGGGACCACGACCTTCAGCCCTGCGGTGTGCGCCCAGTAGGACTCGGTGGATTCCGAATGATGCTCAACCGCACCGATACCACCGAACGACGGTATCCGGACGGTGACCGCCATGTTGATTTCGCCGCGGGTGCGGGTTCGGTACTTCGCCAGGTGGCTGACCACCTGATCGAAGGCGGGATAGGAGAACCCGTCGAACTGGATCTCGGGTACCGGCACGAAGCCGCGCAGCGCCAATCCGACGGCGATGCCGATCACCGCCGACTCGGCCAGCGGGGTATCAAAGCAGCGGTCCGCACCGAATGTCGCGGTCAGACCCTCCGTGACCCGGAAAACGCCGCCCAGCGTCGCCACGTCCTCGCCGAAAACCAACACCCGGTCGTCGCCGGCCATCGCATCGTGCAGTGCCCGGTTGAGCGCCTGGACCATGGTCATCGACGTAGCGGTGAACAGTTCTGCAGTGGGTTGGGTTGGGGGTTCGGCGATCTGGGTCATCACACCTCCCGGCGGATTTCAGCGCGCAACTGCCGGCGTTGCGCTTCGAGACCGGGCGTCATTTCGGCGTATACCGCGGTGAAGACCTCGTCGATGTCGATATCGGGCGCCGCGAACACCGCGTCACGCAGGTCGGCCCGGAGCCGCTTGCACCGCGCGGCAACCCGATCTTCCAGCCGCTGCGACCACAAGCCCCGGCCGTCCAGATACGTCCGGTAGCGCGGAATCGGGTCCAGCATCTGCCAGCGGTCCAGTTCTTCCTGGCTGCGGTATCGCGTCGGATCGTCCGACGTGGTGTGCGGGCCAAGCCGGTAGGTGATCGCCTCAATCAGTGTCGGGCCGCCGCCCGCTCTGGCCCGGGTGGCGGCTTCGGCCATCACGGCGTAACACGCCAGTACATCGTTTCCGTCTACCCGTATGCCGGGCATTCCGTACCCGATCGCCTTGTGCGCGATGGACGCTGCCGCGGTTTGTTCGTGCAGCGGCACGGAGATCGCCCACTGGTTGTTCTGCACGTAAAACACACACGGGGCTTTGAACACCGCCGCGAAGTTCAGCGCCTCGTGCACGTCGCCCACGCTGGTGGCGCCGTCACCGAGAAAAGCCACCGTCATCGAGTCCTCGCCGAGCCGCTGGGCGGCCATGGCCGCGCCGACGGCGTGCAGCGTCTGGGTGCCGATCGGAATCGATATCGGCGCGCAGCACTTTTTGGTGAAATCCAGCCCGCCATGCCATGTTCCGCGCCAAGCGGCACCGACATGGCCGGGCGGGATGCCGCGCACAAGATACACACCCAATTCGCGGTACTGGGGAAACAACCAGTCGGTCTTGCGCAGGCAGGCCGCCGCACCGACCTGTGCTGCCTCTTGGCCGCAGCACGACGCGAACAGCGCTAATTCACCCTGCCGTTGCAAGTTGACGAATTCGGCGTCCGCATCGCGGGTGACCGCCATCATCTCGTAGAGCCAGCACAGTGTCTCGGCCGGTAGCTCGCGGTTGTAACGGACTTCTGCGGTTGGTGTCCCGTCCGGGGCGACGAGTTGGATCGGCTCGAGGTCGACAGTCATCGGCGCGAGAGCAGCTTCTGTCATACCGCCTCCAACCAACTGCCGGCGCAGGTGTGCGGCGTCAGAGCGGGCTGTTACGAGCCGGTGTCAGCCGCCAGCTGGACAATCCGCTCGGCTCGCCGCAAATACAGGCGCATCTACCATTATGCCGTTGCTGGCGAATGTGTGCAGGTTGCGACACTCCCAGCAGCCGCGTGATTGCTCAGGCGGCGTTGCCCTCGTGGGGCTTCCCGTGGCGGTACCGGCGGCCAGCAGGGCTGGTCTTACGCATGTTTCCAGCGGGCTCGTTTATCGTCGCCCCGCAACTCGGGGAGGACTCGCCGACAGTCGCCCTGGCAGCAAGGTTGGCCAGGTTCCGGGCAGCATTGCGATCGCGATCAATAGTCGCTCCACAGGCGTCACAGCGATACATCTTTTGCGAGAGGCGCAGTTTGGCTTTCACCACGCCACAGTTGGAGCACATCTTGGAGCTGGGGTAAAACCGATCTGCCACAACAAGTTTGCCGCCGCGCCAGTCGGTCTTGTAGCACAACTGCCGGCGCAACTGCCCCCAGCCCGCATCAGAAATTCGGCGGGCCAGCCGGTGGTTAGCTAATAGTCCGGCCACGTTAAGGTCCTCCACCACAACCACGCCGCACCTCTGCGCAAGGGCGGTCGTGAGTTGATGCAGCGCATCGGTACGGCCGTTAGCAACCCGGGCGTGGAGCCTTATCACTTTTGCATGTGTCTGTTCCCAGCGGTTCGACTGAGTGATTAGGCGGCGTTTGTCCGGGGCGCGGCGGCGAGCAGCTTGGCGCTGTAGCCGCCGCAGCGCCCGCTGCGCGTGCTCCAATCGCGCTGGGTTGCAGACCATACCATCGCGGTCGGAAACTCTGGAAAGCGGCGCGGAAAGCACCGCTAAATGCCTGACGCCTAAATCGACACCCACGACGTGGTCAGACATTGCCGCCGGATCACTTCTCGTGAACTCGACCTCAACCGAAAAGGAGACGAACCAGCGGCCCCGCCTAAAACTGATTGTGGCCGACCGGATCCGAGCGTTACCCGCATCAACGCGACGCGCTAGTTTGCGTGTGGACTCATGGGTACGCACCACCCCTATCCGGGGCAATTTAACGTGCCGACGATCGGTGCCGTCGACTAGACCGAATGATCCCGTGGTGAACCGGCACGACAGAGCGGTCTTCTTAGTCTTGAAACGCGGAAACCGCATCCGCGGACCGTCACGATTTCCAGACCGTGATGCAGCCCAGTTACTCAGCGCGACCGACAGGTTCGCAAGACCCGATGAATATGCCTCTTTCGAATTTTCGTGCCACCACGGCGCGACCTCACATTTCACCTGATTAAACACCTTGCGCAGTGTGTAAGCTGACCAACTCAGTAGCGGCGTCAAATCCCGCTCAGCGATCTGGTAAGACCGTTCAGCCAAACGTTGATCCAAGTTTGCCTTCACCAGCCGCAATCCCCAGTTAAAGGCGAACCGCTGGGCGCCACAATGAGAGCGCAACTGCTTGGCCTGAGCCGGTGTGGGGTCCAGTGCAAATTGATAAGCCCGCACTACCCGACCATCCGGCTTACCTGTCGCCGCCGCGCCGGTCACGTCGCCTCGTCTTGATCGGGCTTGACCGTAGTCAGTGTGCGCCGCCCGCTTCCGCGTGGCCGTGCTCTCCTGCACGGCCACAGTACCTCTGGGTGCTCCACGCCGTATCGATCGAACTGGTCGCGATGGTCCACGAGGACTACTGTCGCACAAGGGTCTGACAAGGATCGCCGCCGCGAATGATTTCGTCCCCGCCATGACCGCTGAACCGCGTATTCATTCGGGCGCGGAGATAGATCGCACCGTTCGTCGCAAAATCGCTTCGGCGTGCCTGAGCACCGGAGCGTCAACCATCCGCCCATCGAGCGCGAATACCCCACGCTCCGACCGCGCAGCCGTGAGCACTCGGCGCGCCCAGGCGATCTCCTCATCTGCCGGTTGGTACGCCTTGCGAATCACGGGCACCTGGCTGGGGTGGATAGCAACCTTCGCGTCGAAGCCCACCGCGACCGCATCGTCGACTTCGGTGCGCAGCCCGTCCAGGTTCTTGATGTCGAGGTAGACCGAGTCCAGCGCAAGGCGGCCGTGCGCCTTGGCGGCCAGCAGGGATTGTGAACGGACGTGGCGGGCCACCTCGCGGTATGTCCCGTCGGGGTAGCGATTCGCGGTACCGCCAAGCACCGCGAACAAGTCCTCGGCACCCCACATCACCGCGATCGCGTTGTCCACCCGGACGGTCTCGGTGACGGCGAGCGCTCCCATCGGCGATTCGACCAGGACGATGACGTTCAACGCCGCCAGCGCGCTAACCTGTTCGGCCGCCTCGCATTTGGGTAGCATGACGGTGTCGTAGCCCGTGCGTTCAAGAGCCGCAAGGTCGAGCTGCTGATCGGCGGTGCCGAACTGATTGACGCGCACCACAGTGCGGGCCGGATCGAGTTGGACCTCGACCAACGCTTCGCGGGCAGCAGGCCGGTCGGTGGCTGCACAGCCGTCCTCGAGGTCGAGGATCACGATATCCGCTGCGGCAGCGGCTTTTTCGTAGCGCTCCGGACGGTCGGCCGGGCAGAAAAGCCATGCCGGCCCTGGATTTTGCAGGCCCATCAGGCCCCCCCGTCAGCGGCCTCCGGTGGCCGCATCCGCACCAGGGTCTTGCGGCTCGCGGTGGCAACCACGTCACCGTGCTGATTGCGACCGGTATGCGCAAACGTCACGATGCCCTCTCCGGGACGACTGCTCGATGCCCGCTTCTCGGTGATGACGGTCTCCGCGTACAGCGTGTCGCCGTGGAACAGCGGTTTAGGGAACGCGATATCGGAGAAGCCGAGATTAGCCACGATGGTGCCCTGAGTCAGTTGCGCGACCGACAATCCGACCAGGGTCGACAGGGTGAACATCGAGTTCACCAATCGCTGATTGAACGGCGGCAGCGCGTTGGAGAACGCGGCATCCAGATGCAGCGCTTGGGTATTCATGGTCAACGTGGTGAACAACACGTTGTCGGCCTCGGTAACGGTCCGACCCGGGCGATGCAGGTACCGCACACCGGTTTCGAATTCTTCGAACCACAACCCGCGCTGGATTACCGTCTTGACGGGATGCTCGCCGTTCGTCTCGGTCACAGCCCCACCTCCCGGGCGATCAGCATCAACTGGACTTCGCTGGTGCCCTCACCGATTTCCAGGATCTTGCTGTCCCGGTAGTGCCGGGCGACGGTGAATTCGTTGATAAAGCCGTAGCCACCGTGGATTTGGGTGGCATCGCGCGCGTTGTCCATGGCCGCCTCGCTGGCCACCAGTTTCGCGATCGCCGCCTGCTTCTTGAACGGCTTACCGGCCAGCATCAGCGCCGCGGCGTCGTAATAGGCGGTACGAGCGGTGTGGGCGCGAGCCTCCATCCGGGCGATCATGAATGCGATGGACTGATACCGGCCGATGGGTTGACCGAAGGCTTCGCGTTCCTTTGCGTACTTGACGCTCTCGTCGACGCAACCCTGTGCAGCTCCGGTGGACAGTGCGGCGATCGCGATGCGGCCCTCGTCGAGGATTCGCAGGAAGTTGGCATACCCGCGACCGCGTTCGCCGAGCAGATTCTCTTCGGGCACGCGCACGTCGTCGAAGCTGAGTGGATGGGTGTCCGAGGCCTTCCAGCCGACCTTGTCGTAAGCCGGCTCCACGGTGAACCCTGCCGTTGGTACCGGAATCAGGATCGAAGAAATCTGCTTCTTGCCGTCCTGCTCGCCGGTTACCGCGGTGACCGTCACCAGCTTGGTGATGTCGGTGCCGGAGTTGGTGATGAACTGCTTGGACCCGTTGATCACCCAATGGCCGTCGTCGAGATGCGCGGTGGTCTTGGTTGCGCCGGCATCGCTGCCGCCCCCGGCCTCGGTCAGCCCGAAGGCACCCAGCGCTCGACCACTTGCCAACTGCGGCAACCATTCCTGCTTCTGCGCATCGGTGCCGAACCGGTATACCGGCATGGCGCCCAGCGAGACGCCGGCCTCCAGTGTGATGGCCACGCTTTGATCGACCTTGCCCAGTTCCTCCAGCGCCAAGCACAGGGCGAAGTAGTCGCCGCCCATTCCGCCGAACTCTTCCGGGAAGGGCAAACCGAACAGTCCCATCTCGGCCATCCCGGCGACCACCTCATATGGGAACGAGTGCTCGGCGTCGTGCTGCGCAGCCACCGGCGCGACGACACTCTGGGCGAAGTCACGGACCGTCTTGGCCAGCTGTCGGTACTCGTCCGGGAGCGTCCCGGTAGACAGGAAGTCAGTCATTGGCGCTATCCTCTGTTGCTTGTAATACATTGCCGCTCAGGGTAATCCGGGCCAGCGGCTGGCCCACCTTGACCTGGTCGCCAGCGGCGACCAGAAGTTCGACCACCCCGTCGACGGGTGCCGTCAGCGCGTGCTCCATCTTCATCGCCTCGACCGTGACGATCACGGTTCCGGCTTCGACTTGCGCACCGTCGTCGACTCCGACCGCGACGACCGCCCCCGGCATCGGGCTGGTCAATTCGGCGTCGCCGCTTTGCTCTTCGTCCGGACGAACGGGTGCTTCCCGAACCTCCTCGAACACCGCGGTGGCGCCGCCGCCGGCCAGCCAGATCTTATTGTCAGCCGTGCCAACCGTGTACTGGCTACGCAGGCCGTCCAGCGTCACCGTGAGGCGATTGCCGGTCAAATCGGCCTGCAGCAACCGGGATTCGCCATCCTCGATGCGGACGTCGGCCGATCCCGGCGTGCCCGTGATGTGGACGTGGTCGGTGCGTTGTCCAGCGCGCAGCCGGATGCTCACCGGCGCCCTGGCCCCGACGCGCCACCCGGAGGGCACTTCCCACAGGTCGGCGCCGGGCGCCGGGAAAAGCCGCAACCACTGGAAGGCCGCCGCGGCGATGAACTGTTCGTCGGTAGGCGCCGCCGCGACGAAATCCCCGGCCCGCCGGTCCAACAGCCCGGTGTCGAGCCGGCCCGCGGCGACGTCGGGGTCGGCCAGCAGGAACCGGGCGAACTCGACGTTGGTGACGACGCCGAGAACCGCGGTGTCCGCCAGAGCCCGATCGAGGGCGCGCAGCGCCGCCGCCCGATCCGCGCCATGCGCAACCACCTTCGCCAGCATCGGGTCGTAGTCGCTGCCCACGACCATCCCGGCGGACAGGCCCGAATCGACTCGGACACCCGCCCCGTCCGGCTCCACCACCGCCAGCACATCGCCGCCGGTGGGCAGGAAGCCGCTCGCGGGGTCCTCGGCGTAGACACGCGCTTCAATCGCGTGGCCGTGCAAGGCAATATCCGCCTGACCTACGGTCAGCTTCTCCCCCGCGGCGATCCGAACTTGCCATTCCACCAGATCCCAGCCCGTCACCATCTCGGTGACCGGGTGCTCGACCTGCAGCCGGGTGTTCATCTCCATGAAGAAGAACTCGTCGGGCCGGTCAGCCGAGACGATGAACTCCACCGTGCCGGCCCCGGTGTAATCCACGCTTCGGGCGGTATCGCATGCCGCGGCGCCGATCCGGGCCCGCGTCGCGGGATCCAGCAGCGGTGACGGTGCCTCTTCGATGACCTTCTGGTGTCGCCGCTGCAGGCTGCACTCGCGCTCACCGAGGTGCACCACATTGCCGTAAGCATCGGCCAGCACCTGCACTTCGATATGCCTGGGGCGCAACACGAATCGTTCGAGGAACAGCGTATCGTCGCCGAACGCGGCCGCCGATTCCCGGCGGGCACTGACCAGCGCGGCGGGCAGATCCGCGGGCCGCTCGACCATCCGCATGCCCTTGCCGCCGCCACCGGCGGACGGTTTGACCAGCACCGGGTAGCCGATCTGCTCGGCGGCCGCGATCAGCTCTTCGTCGGTGAGTCCCGGCCGTGCGATGCCGGGAACGACGGGTACGCCGAACGCCGACACGGTGCCCTTGGCGGCGATTTTGTCGCCCATGGTTTGAATTGCGCCGACGGGCGGACCGATGAATGTCACCCCCGCCGACGCCAGCGCAGCCGCGAAATCGGCGTTTTCCGAGAGGAATCCGTAGCCCGGGTGGACGCCCTGAGCACCGGTGCGCAAAGCCGCGTCGACGACCGCGGGAATGTTGAGGTAGCTGTCACGCGCGGGCGCCGGGCCGATCGCCACCGCGAGGTCGGCCGCGGCGACATGGCGCGCGGTGGCGTCGGCGTCGCTGTAGACGGCCACCGTCCGGATGCCCATCGCCTTCAGCGTCCGGATCACCCGGACGGCGATCTCACCGCGGTTGGCGACCAGTACAGTATCGAATCCCACTACATCACATCCTGAAGACGCCGTAAGAGACCGGCTCGACGGGTGCATTCGCCACAACCGAAAGCGTAAGACCGACAACCGTTCTGGTGTCGGCAGGATCGATCACGCCGTCGTCCCAGAGCCGGGCCGTCGAATAATACGGGTTGCCCTGGTGCTCGTACTGTGCGCGGATCGGGGCCTTGAACGCTTCTTCCTCGTCGGCCGTCATCTCCCCGCGTACCGTCGCCAGTACCGACGCCGCCTGCTCACCACCCATGACCGAGATTCGGGCGTTGGGCCACATCCACAGGAAGCGCGGCGAATACGCCCGCCCACACATCGAGTAGTTGCCCGCCCCGTAGGACCCGCCGATCACGACCGTGAGCTTGGGCACTCGTGCGCACGCCACCGCGGTCACCATCTTGGCGCCGTTTTTGGCGATGCCGCCGGCCTCGTAGTCGCGGCCAACCATGAACCCGGAAATGTTCTGCAAGAACAACAACGGCACCAACCGCTTGTCGCACAGCTCGATGAAATGCGCACCCTTGAGTGCGGATTCGGAAAACAGCACGCCGTTGTTGGCGACGATGCCGACCGGGTGGCCGTGGATGTGCGCGAACCCGGTGACCAGCGTGCTGCCGTATTCGGCTTTGAATTCGGCAAATTCGCCGCCGTCGACGAGCCGGGTGATGACGTTGTGTACGTCGTAGGGAATCCGCGGATCGACCGGAACCACGTCGTAGATCTCGGCTTGGTCGGCGATCGGATCCACCGTGGGCCGCACATCCCAGGTGCGTGGTTCGCGCGGCCCCAGTGTCGAGACGATCCGCCGGATGATGCTCAGTGCGTCGCGGTCGTCGTGCGCGAGATGATCGGTGACGCCCGAGATCTTGGAGTGCAGGTCGCCGCCGCCGAGATCCTCCGCGGAGACCACCTCTCCGGTGGCCGCCTTCACCAGCGGCGGCCCGCCGAGGAAGATCGTGCCCTGATTGCGGACGATCACCGCCTCGTCACTCATCGCCGGCACGTACGCGCCGCCCGCCGTGCAGGATCCCAACACCGCCGCGATCTGTGGGATGCCCTCTGAGCTCAGTTTCGCCTGGTTGTAGAAGATCCGGCCGAAATGCTCCCGGTCCGGAAACACTTCGTCTTGCCGGGGCAAGAAGGCACCGCCGGAGTCGACGAGATAGATGCAGGGCAGCCGATTCTGCCCAGCGATCTCCTGAGCGCGCAGATGCTTTTTGACCGTAATCGGGTAGTAGGTACCGCCTTTGACCGTGGCGTCGTTGGCCACGATCATGCATTCACGACCAGAGATCCGGCCGATACCGGTAATGATGCTGGCCCCCGGGCATTCGCCGTCGTACATCCCGTCGGCGGCAAGCGGAGCGATTTCGAGTAGCGGACTGCCGGGATCGAGCAGGCCGTCTACCCGGTCACGGGGCAGCAGTTTGCCGCGGTCGACGTGGCGGGTGCGGGCTCGTTCCGGGCCACCCAGCGCGGCCGCAGCCAGCTTCTCGCGCAGCTGCGCGACAAGCGCGCGGTGCGCGTCGCGGTTTTCCGCCGGAGAGGTCATCGAGTGCACACCAATTTCGGTTAATGATCACTAACTCGTGATATGTTAGTGGTGATTAACCGAAGTGTCCAGCACGAGTTGCTCAGGGAGGCCGTCATGGCAGTGTCCGCGCCGGCTGATCCCGGTAATCGCGACCGCCGCGCCGAGACACCCAATCGCCGCACTCGACGCAAATCGGACCGGCGCCTGCAGCTGCTGTCGGCGGCGGAGCGGCTGTTTGCCGAGCGCGGATTTCTGGCGGTACGGCTCGAAGACATCGGCGCCGCGGCGGGTGTCAGCGGCCCAGCGATCTATCGGCACTTCCCCAACAAGGAATCGCTGCTGGTCGAGTTGTTGGTCGGCATCAGCACTCGCTTGCTGGCCGGCGCGCGAGACGTGCGCTCCCGCGAGGTCGACGCCGACGCGGGACTTAACGGGTTGATCGACTTCCACCTCGATTTCGTGCTGGGCGAACCAGATCTCATCCGCATTCAAGACCGCGACCTCGCCCATCTACCGGCGGCAGCCGAACGCCAGGTGCGCCGGGCGCAGCGCCAGTATGTGGAGGTCTGGGTGGGCGTGCTGCGCGAGCGCGAGCCCGGACTTGCCGAGGCCGACGCGCGGTTGATGGCGCACGCGGTGTTCGGGCTGCTCAACTCGACTCCACACAGCCTCAAGCCCGCCGACGGCAGAGCGGCGCGGTCTCGGGCGGTGATGCGGGCGATGACGGTTGCGGCGCTGACCGTCGACGCGTCGCGGTAGTGACGCACTTGCTCGATCGAGCAATTAACTGATCGACCGGGCATATTGTCAGCGTCAACCTGCTCGTGCGCGGCTCGATTGCCACGATCGATGGCCGCAGGCAGCTGGCGAGAGGACTTCGATGAGTCCCGACTATGACGTTATCGTGATCGGATCGGGCTTCGGGGGCTCCGTCGCTGCTCTTCGCTTGAGCGAGAAGGGGTATCGCGTCGGCGTGCTCGAGCAAGGTGCACGCTGGCGGCCGGAGGACTACCCGCCGGATAGTGTGCCTATGCGAAAGACCCTGTGGCAGCCCTATTTCGGCCTCTTTGGCCCGCTGCGAATCACCGTTTTGAAGAACGTCGCTATCCAGTCGGCCGTGGGCGTCGGTGGCGGTTCACTGGTCTACGGCAATGTTCTCTACGAACCGCCGGAGCAGTTCTACAACGATCCGCAATGGGCCTCGATCACGGACTGGAAGGCCGAATTAGCGCCGTGTTACGACCAGGCCAAACGAATGCTCGGCGTCGCGACCAATCCGAGGTTGACCCCCACAGATGACATCTTCAAGTCGATCGCGAAAGATCTGGGCGTCGCCGACACGTTTCACCCGACCCAGGTGGGCTCATTTTTCGGCGAGCCCGGCAAGACGGTTCCCGACCCCTACTTCGGCGGCATCGGGCCAGACCGCGCCGGTTGCATCTTCTGTGGGCGCTGCATCAATGGATGCCCGCACAATGCCAAGAACACGCTCGACCGAAACTACCTGTACCTCGCGGAAAAGGCGGGCGCGCAGGTTCACCCGATGACGACCGTCGTCGACGTCCGTGAATCGCGTGCCGGCGGATACCAGGTTGAAACCGTCCACACTGGACGGTGGGTTCGCAAACAACACCGGACCTGGAGCGCCGATCAGGTCGTGTTCTCGGCCGCCGCGCTCGGCACCCAAAATCTGCTCCATCGCTTGCGGGCCAACGGTTCCTTAACCCGGATATCGGCGCGGTTGGGTGAGCTTACGCGGACCAACTCGGAGGTGGACCTGATCGCGACTTCGCGAACCCGCACGGATCTGGCCCAGGGTGTGGCCGGGACGTCATCGATCCACCCCGACGCGAACACCCATATCGAAGCGTTCCGCGTCGGCAAGGGCAGCAACTGGGGATTCCTACTGACCACCACCCTGGTCGACGGCGACCGACACCGCCTCGCCAAATGGGTGCTGACGAATCTGCGCCATCCGGCTGCATTCGCCCGTTCGTTCAACGTTCGGCGAGCCTCGGAGAGATCAATATCCCTGCTTGTGATGCAGGATTTGAACAATTCGCTGACCACCTACCTCAAACGCGGCCTTTTCGGCGCGAAGATGACCTCCCGACAAGGAGTGGGCGCGCCCAATCCGAACTGGAATCCGGTCGGCAATGACGTAGCCCGACGTGCTGCCGCAAAGATCGATGGTGACCCGCGCGGCTGGTACTTCGACCTCGTGAACCGACCGAGCACCGCCCATTTCATCGGCGGCTGCCCCATCGGAGATTCACCCACCACCGGTGTCGTCGATCCGTATCAGCGGCTATACGGGTATCCGGGCTTGCACATCATCGACGGGTCGACGATCACGGCCAACCTGGGCGTCAACCCCGCCCTGACGATCACCGCGCTGTCGGAACGGGCGGTCGCGCTCTGGCCCAACAAGGGTGAACCCGACCCGCGGCCGCCCCTCGGCTCCACATACCAGCGGATTTCGCCACTCCGGCCGCGCAGCCCGATCGTGCCCGAAAGCGCACCGGCGGCGCTTCGCCTCTCAGCGATCTGACAACCTGACGGCATATACGGATCCCGGACGCTCAGCGGAGTCTCGGCAGCAGCCGTCGTGCTGCAGGTACCCTGCAGCCATGAGGTGGGCATGAACGATCCACGTCGGTCCGAGCACACCGGTTCAGCTCAAGACGGGACCGAGGAAACCCGACGAATACGTCAGCCTTATCCGCAGTACGTCGACCCGGCCTACAGCGGACAGTTGTTCTATCCGCCACCCACTTACCCCGGCCCGACACCCAACGCGAACGCAACCCACCCGACCGACAAGATTCCCCAGTATTGGCTGCACGGCCAGCCTCCGCCGTACCAAGCAACAGAAGAAAGTCCACCTGGGCGACCGAAAGCACCGCGCTGGTTGTGGATTGCCGCTGCCGTGGCGGTGCTGCTGGTTGCCGCATTGGTCATCGCGCTGGTGATCGCGAACGGCACAGGGGGGAAGCAAACCGCGGTGTCGCCGCTGCCGGCGATGCCGAGTTCGTCAAACCCGACGTCAATCGCACCGATACCGCCCTCACCGTCCGCCACCACGCCCGAGCCGGGCAGCACGGAATCCAACCCGCCGCCCAACGCGAGCGCGATGCAGACCGTGGAGTACAACGTCACCGGCGAAGGCCGCGCGATCAGCATCACCTACGTGGACAACGACGGAATGATGCAGACCGAATTCAACGTCGCGTTGCCGTGGAGCAAGGAAGTCAGTCTGCCGGCGTCGGGTGGCCGGGCGGCCAACATCACGATCATCAATATCGGCCACGACGTCACCTGCTCGGTGACCGTGGACGGTGTGGAGGTCAACGAGCGCAGCGGCGTCGGCCTGACGATCTGCAACGGGTCGGGCTGATTCCGGTCAACCCACGCTGGTCGCGAGGCTTCTGCGCGGAGCACGCACCATCAGCATGCCCAGCAGCCCCACAGCCATGACCAGACACAGGCCGCCCATGCCGGCACGAACCGCGCCGAACACATCGACGAAGACCGAAAAGAGCCACGGCGCCACGAACGAGACCGCACGCCCGGTCATCGTGTAGAGGCCGAAGGCCACACCTTCCTTGCCGTCTCTGGACATCCTGAGCAGCAGCGTGCGCGCCGAAGCCTGCGCCGGCCCGATGAACAGACACAACAGCAGTCCGGTGAGCCAGAACGCGCGGGGGCCGGATAAGACCATCATGGTGAGACCGAAGGTGATGATGCTGACCAGCGATACGACGATCACCGGCTTGGATCCGATCCGGTCGTCGACAAATCCGCCGACCACAGCCCCGAACGCCGCCACCATGCTCGCAGCCACCCCGAATATCAGCACATCGGCCGGTGAGATCCCATACACGTTGACGCCCAGCACGCCGCCGAAGGTGAACAGGCCGGCCAGCCCATCCCGAAATACCGCGGCGGCCAGCAGGAAGTACACCAAATTGCGATCCCGGCGCCATTCGGCAACCAGCTCCGTCCACAACTTGCGGTAACCGCCCAGCAGACCCCCCTGCGGGCGGGCCACGTCGCCAACGGACGGCAGCCGATGCGCGGTCAGCAGCAGCGGCAGCGCGAACAGCACCAACCATCCCGCGGCAAACAGCATCGCCATCCGGACGTTCATGCCGTCGCCGGCCGGCAGGTGCAGCAACCCGCGGGTAGCGCCCTTGCCGGAGATGAAACCGAAGTAGACCACCAGCAGCAACATGACGCTGCCGCTAAACCCCGCCGCCAAGCCATAACCCGAGATCCGGCCGGAGTTTTCCGGCGTCGAAAGCTGACGCAGCATCGCGTTGTACGGAACGCTGGCCAGATCGCCGCACGCCGCGCTCGCCGCCAATAGCGCCAATCCCGGAAACAAATACTCCGGACGCTCACGGATCAGGCTCATCGTGCACGTCAGCGCCACCGCCAGGCCGGTCAGCGCGGTCAGCGCCACGCGCCGCCGGTGCGGATCCTCCACCCACACGCCGATCAGCGGAGCCAGCACCGCGATGGTCAACCCGGCGACAGCCAACGCGCGACCCAGCCAACTCGCCGGGGGCACTCCGCCGGGCAACCCCTGACCGACGCTGCCGGTCAGATAAACCGAGAACACGAAGGTCACCACGATCGCGCTCAGGCCGGCAGCACCGGTGTCCCACAGTGCCCACCTCAGCACCCGGGATCGCTCGGATGTGCGCGAACCCGATCCCGGGTTGCTCATGCTGCGACTCTAACCGGCTCGAGCTGTCTGGTCGCCGACCCGGTGCGCCCGGCTTTGCCAGGCTGCCGGTCGGCTCCAGCCGGCCTCTACGATTGGCGCATGCCAGTACCAGCGCCCAGCCCCGATGCTCGTGCCGTTGTCACCGGAGCCTCCCAAAACATCGGCGAGGCACTGGCCACCGAGCTGGCCGCCCGCGGCCACAGCCTGATCATCACCGCGCGGCGCGAAGACGTTCTCACCGACCTGGCCGACCGTCTGACCGACAAATACGCGGTAGCTGTCGAAGTACGACCGACCGATCTCGCCGACACGGCGGAACGCGCAAAGCTGGTCGACGAGTTGGCCACCCGCAACATCTCGATCCTGTGCGCCAACGCCGGCACTGCGACCTTTGGTCCGGTCTCGACACTGGACCCAGCGGTGGAAAGGGCACAGGTCCAGCTGAATGCGATCGCCGTGCACGATCTCGTCCTAGCGGTGCTGCCGGGGATGCTCGAGCGGAAGGCCGGCGGCATCTTGATTTCCGGCTCGGCGGCGGGGAATTCACCGATCCCCTACAACGCGACATATGCGGCCACCAAAGCGTTTGTGAACACGTTCAGCGAATCGTTGCGCGGGGAACTGCGAAAGTCCGGTGTGCACGTCACCGTGCTGGCGCCCGGCCCGGTGCGCACCGAACTACCGGACCCGGCCGAAGCGTCGATCGTCGAGAAGCTGGTGCCGGACTTCCTGTGGATCTCCACCGAATACACCGCACGGAAATCCCTAGATGCCTTGGCGCGCAACAAGATGCGCGTTGTACCCGGCGTGACGTCCAAGGCCATGTCGGTGGCAAGTCAGTACGCCCCGCGCGCCATCGTTGCGCCGATCGTCGGGAGCTTTTACAAGAAGATGGGCGGCTGAGCTACCGACGGCGGCGACCGCTACCACCGAACATGCTGCGGATGAGCTCAGTACCGAGCGCCTTGAGGAATGTCTGAAAGCCCCGGCTATTGACGAACCGCTTCCACCAGCCCGGCTTCTTCTCGGCCGCCGGCGCAGACTTCGATCCCGCCTCCGCCGGCGGACCGGCCTTGGCCGCTTGCGCTTTCAGGGCCTGAATCTTCTCGTACGCGGATTCACGGTCGACGGTCTGACCGTACGTCGCCTGGAGCGGGCTCGCCTTGGCCGCAGTGCTGATCGCGTCGTCGCCGATGGCAGACATCAGCGAGCGCGGCGAGCGCAGCCTGGTCCATGCGACCGGGGTCGGCGCGCCGCGCTCCGACAACACGGTCACCACGGCTTCACCGATACCCAGTGAGGTCAACGCCGAAGCCAGGTCGTAGACATCGGTTTTCGGGTAGGTGCGAACGGTTTTCGTCAACGCCTGCTGGTCATCGGGCGTGAACGCACGCAGGGCGTGCTGGATGCGTGCACCAAGCTGCGACAGCACCTCGTTGGGCACGTCGGTGGGCAACTGGGTGCAGAAGAACACACCGACACCCCGAGAGCGGATCAGCTTAACGGTCTGCTCGACCTGTTCCAGGAACGCCTTCGACGCATCGGTGAACAGCAAGTGGGCCTCGTCGAAGAAGAACACCAGCTTGGGTTTGTCGACGTCGCCGATCTCGGGCAGGGATTTGAAAAGGTCGGACAGCACCCACATCAGGAAAGTCGAGAACATGACCGGACGTGCGGCCTGGTCTCCGAGCTCCAACAGTGATATGACGCCGTGGCCTTTATCGTCAAAACGCAAGAGGTCCTTGGGTTTTAGTTCGGGCTCACCGAAAAAGGTGTCCGCGCCTTCGGCTTCCAGATTGACCAGGGCGCGCAGAATGACGCCGGCCGTCTGCGCGGAGACACCACCGAGTGACTTCAGCTCCGTCTTGCCGTCGTCGCTGGTGAGGTAGCTGATCACCTCCCGCAGATCTTTCAGGTCCAGCAGCTCGTAGTTCTTCTGCTGAGCCCAATGGAAAATCAATCCCAGCGTCGACTCTTGAGTAGCGTTGAGCCCCAGCACTTTCGACAGCAGGATGGGACCGAAGCTGGCGATGGTGGCCCGCACCGGGACCCCGATGCCCTTGGTGCCCAGCGACAAAAAATCCACCGGAAAGGCGCTCGGCTCCCACGTGTCGCCGGTTTCCTTGGCCCGCGCGGTGATCTTGTCGTTGCTCTGGCCTGGCCGCGACAGGCCCGACAGGTCGCCCTTGACGTCGGCCATCAGCACCGGTACGCCCGCCGCCGAGAGCTGCTCGGCGATCAATTGAAGCGTCTTGGTCTTGCCGGTGCCGGTCGCGCCGGCCACCAAACCGTGCCGGTTGACGGTGGCCAGTGGGATGCGGATTTGCGCGGAGGGGTCCGTCGCGCCATCGATGACAACCGTGCCCAAGTCCAGGGCCTGGCCCTCGACGGCGTACCCGGCTGCGATCTGCTTCGCCGGAGCTACTGGAGTTCCTGCCGATGCGCTACTCGGTGTCGACTCGGAGCTCATTGCGACCTCTGCCTCCCCTGCTAGTCGTAGTCCGGCGACGATGCGGGCCGCGTCGGCCCGCTGAGGAGCCGGACAATCAAAGCCAGTACCGACAACGCATGACCTTACTTGCTGTTGCGCTCCGAGGGGTGGCTGCAGGTCTGGCGGCTAACTTTGCCTACTGTGAACGCTGTGCGGGACGAACTGGTGTGGATCGACTGCGAGATGACCGGGCTGGATCTGCGCTCAGACAAGCTGATCGAAATCGCCGTCCTGGTGACCGACGCTGACCTGAACGTCTTGGGCGATGGCGTCGACGTGGTGATCCACGCCGACGACGCGGCGTTGTCATCGATGATCGACGTGGTCACCGAAATGCACACCCGCTCCGGCCTTATCGAGGAGGTCCGCGCGTCCACCGTGGACGTCGCGGCGGCCGAGACGATGGTGCTCGACTACATCCGCGAGCACGTCAAACAAGCCAAAACGGCACCATTGGCCGGCAATTCGATCGGCACCGACCGTGGTTTCATCGCTCGCGACATGCCTGCCCTCGACTCGTTTCTGCACTACCGGATTGTCGATGTGAGCTCGATCAAGGAACTCTGCCGCCGCTGGTACCCGCGCATCTACTACGGTCAGCCGGCCAAGGGATTGGCGCACCGCGCACTGGCCGATATCCACGAATCCATTCGCGAGCTGCAGTACTACCGGCGCACCGCGTTCGTCCCGCCGCCCGGGCCTGCCACCAGCGACATTGCCGCAGTAGCCGTCGAGCTCGGGGGTGAAGCGACCACACCGGACGCAATCGATTCGGCCGCCGAGGGTCCGAACGGCTAGTATCGACGTCGCCGCTTGGCGCCTTTACGGGTCCGGCTGGCGGCGATGGTGGGTGTAGTTCAGTTGGTAGAGCGTCAGGTTGTGATCCTGAATGTCGCGGGTTCGAGTCCCGTCACTCACCCCAAAGGTCAGAGGGTGTTTTTAGCCCTCTGACTTTTTACTTTCTCGGGGGCCTTGCAACGCTATTGCAACGCTCGCGAGCAACGCCAACCCTGTCGCCGAGATCGTCGAGATCGGTCTCGGCGTGCCCTAGGGGAGATGCCGGGCGTGGTCGTCGCCCAAGCCGGCCTGACGGTCGACGTTGGTTGACGGCAAAGACTTCGCCGACGCCGCAGAATGGTTCTACTGACTCGTCTCGATTCGAAAATAGAGGTAGTGGATTTCCCGAGGTTGCACGATGACCGTTGCGGTAACCAGCTCCCACCCTTTGGCGGCCCATTCTTCAAGGGTCGGGTTAATATTCTCGTCACCGTGAACCGAAGCGCATCTGTATTGGTGTGCCATGAACCCCGACAGTAGTAGTGCCAACAATGCACCTCAAGTGAGAGTGCGCAACACATGGTTACGAAACCCGTTGTGCTGCAACAGGAGTGGAGGGGCGGGTCGGAATCCCTAAGGCGCCTAGCGCAATCTTGGGGTGACCCCGGCCGAGTTCTACCAGTTGATGCTGCGATCGGCGTCTGACGACAAAGAGGCGCGGAAGTTGGTCACCGCGCTAGCCTCTAACCTGCGCAAATGCGATTGGAGTCTTGCGAACCTGAGTGTAATATGTGAAAATCTTGACAAATCTTCAGACTCGTGTTGCTGGGCCACAACGTGAGATGGAGCCAATGATGAACCCTCGCCGAATCCCGCTCACCCTCGGCACGGCTGTCGGCGTCGCTTTCGCGGCGCTGATCGGACTGGCTCCCGCGGCCAGAGCCGACACCGAACCTGACCCGTTCGAGGACCTGTTGGGCACAGCCGGAGTCAACACCTGGACGCCTACGGCCGACGCCGAGCTGCTCAGCAGCAATCCGACAGAGGCCGCCAACCTGGACGCCAGCATCGACACCTTCAACAACGATGTCGAAACGGCATATCAGATCGACCCGCTGAGCCAACTGGCGTTCGAGTTCGATCCGAGCGGCTTCACCCAAGGCGGCTTTACCGGCATCGACCCCGCCTCCGGTGGGTTACCAGACAACGCCTTCACCGACCTCGCGGTGGGCCTGGACTACACGTTGTGGGCCAGCGACCTGACGGGAGTGGGCTCGGGCCTGACCGACATCGTGCAGATCCCCGAGGACATCGTGATCGCTCTGCTGTACCTGCCTCTCCTCCCCTTCGTACTCGCCGCCGCTTAGTGATTGACATCGCCCGTCAGCGGTTCGAGGCCCTGAGAGCCGCACAGACGCGATAACAGCGCTCGCTATACAACCGGAGAGGCCGTTTCATTAGACACATGACGCTCCACCACCAACATTGGTAGAGCGTCAGGTTGTGATCCTGAATGCCGCGGGTTCGAGTCCGTCACTCACCCCAAACATCAGAGGATGTTTTTAGCCCTCTGACTTTGTTCTTTTCTGCGGACGGAGTCGTTAAACGAAGAAAGTCCGGGAAGCCGAATCACGCCTGCGGTCGGCAGGGTGCTTTCGCCAGCCGAGTCTTTACCCAAGGGCATAAGCTGAAGCAACCAAAGGTCAAGGACAGGTCCCTGTGGGAGGCCTACGATGACAAGTTTCGCTCGCCGTCTGGTCGCTTATGTCGGCGCGCTCACGTTCGTTCCGATGGCGGCCATGGCGGTCGCGGCGCCGGGAGTTAGCTCGGCGCAGTGCGACCCGAACGTGACCACACATTGCGTGACCAGTTCGGCGCAATGCGACCCGAACTGGTCACGCAACGTCTGGACCAACGAATGCAAGCCGCCACCGCCGCCGCCAGCGTGGTATGCACCCAAGCCGGCATATGCGCCGGAATTTGCGCCGGCCGACATCCCGCCGCCCCCTCCGCCGCCGCCGTGGGCGCAGCAACTCCAGCTCCGCCCGGTATGGGACGGGGGCAAAAGCCAGTGGGTCTGGATAGGGATCTAGCGACGCCGACCGCTCCGCAGCAGCGTCACGCCTTGGCGTTACCGGCGTGCCACTGATCCCACGGAATGTTCCAGTCGCCAAGACCTTCCGTCCCCGACAGCGGTGGACCGATGGTGTTGAGCACTTGCACGATATCGCCGCGCTTGGTGTGCTCGAAGAACCATTGGGCATTGCTTGGACTGACATTCAGGCAGCCGTGGCTCGTGTTGGTGTGGCCCTGAGCGCCCACTGACCACGGCGCGGAATGCACGAAGACACCGCTGTAGGACATCTGCGTGGCGAAATCCACCTCGGTGCGATAACCGTTGGGCGAGTTGACCGGAACTCCGTACGTCGACGAGTCCATGATCATGTGCGCGAATCGCAAGCCGAGTATGTAGAAGCCGCTGGCGGTGGGGGTGCTGTCCTTGCCCATCGACGTCGGCATCGTCTTGACAACCTGACCGTTGACCCGCACGGTCACCACCTTGGTGTTGTCGTCGGCGGTGGCGATCACCTCGTCACCGATGACGAAGTGGGTGTGCAAGTTGTCTTCGCCGAAAACCCCGTCACCCAGGTCGACGCCATAGGTGTTGACCGCGACGTTCACCGTCGTGCCCGGCTTCCAGAAATGCTCAGGGCGCCAACGTACTTCGCGCTTGTTGAGCCAGTAAAACGCGCCCTCGACGGGCGGATCGGTGGTCACCACGATGGCCTTCTCGGCCGCTTCGCGGTTGGCGATGTTCTCGTCGAACTGGATCGCCAGCGGTTCGCCGACGCCCACCACCTCGCCGTCGTGCGGCATGGCATACGGCATCGCGAAGTTCTGCGGCGAATGGGTCTGGAACGTTATCTCGCGGGTGGCCACGCCGCCCAACCCTCGGGCTTTGGCGGTGAGCGTGTAGCTCCTGTTGTAGCCCAGCGGCTCGGTGGTCGCCCAGCGCACGCCGTCGGGGCTGAGCTGGCCGCCCAGCGAACGCCCGTTTTCGTTGACCATCTCGACGGACGCCAGCACACCATCGTCGGCGGTCACCGTCACCGGCCTGTCCACCGCGACGCCCACGGCGCCGTCGGTCACCGAGGCGCTGATCTTGGGGATGAGCAAGTCACCGTACGGCGTGGCCTTGTCCATGATGGCTTTCGGCGGCGGGTTGCCGCCGCCGCTGCTGCAGGCCCCCAGGCCGAAAACGGCAAGCGGAACGATCAGCGCGGCCACCCAACGGCGGCACAACCGCTGACGCGTCACCAAGCGACCTGCCACGTATCCTGCTTTCCCCTTGCGGCCCCGGAACCCTGTGTTACTGGCGAGTATTCTAAGGGGTGGCGGACTGTTAACACTGACCAGCGGTCAACCTCGGGCTTGGCGATTTCGTCCGGCCACGGAATGGCTGTTATTGTCGCAAACGCAGTCCAGCAGGATCCACGCGCCGTTAGCTCAGTTGGTAGAGCAGCTGACTCTTAATCAGCGGGTCCGGGGTTCGAAACCCTGACGGCGCACTTCAAAGCCTATTTTCGGGGGCGACCCGGCTCCGAGGGGCCGTTTATGCGCCGCTTATTGCATCATCAAGAAGGTCGGCGACCTGGGTGTGGACTTTGCCACGCGTCATGTACACGTCCTGCGTCATGCTGACCTTCGAGTGCCCCAGTTGGTCGGCCCCAACGCGTGCAGACAGCCCCCCCTCGTCGATGAGGGTCGCGAGCGTCTTGCGGAAGCTGTGCGTTGTCACGTCCGGCACACCGAGGTCCTCGCGGACGGTGCGCCACTCCCTACCAAAGTTGTTCGGATCGCGCCATGTTGCCGCCGTGGATGGAAACATGATCACCGGATGCTGGCCTAGATAGGGCATTGCACGTCGCTGCCGCAGAGCCTCGATGGCGAAGCTGGGGAGGGCAATCGTGCGGCGGCCGGCGGCGGTCTTAGTCACTTCAACCCGGATCAGGCCCTTGCCGGCGATCCGCTCCACCTTGCCAGTGACCGCAATGGTCCCCTCCATCTCATCGAAGTCACTCCAACGCAGCCCCAATAGCTCGCCCCGACGCAGCCCGGTCGCAATGAACAACGTGAAGGGGTCGACGAGGTCATGCTTCCGGCAGTACTCGGATGTGCGGAGCTTTGTCAGCAGATCACGCAATTGGTCGGCCGTGAGCGCTGGGGCGCCCTTCGGGGGCCGCTTTGACTTGATCGGCTGCACCTCGCGAACCGGGTTCGCGCCAAGCACATTCGCCATCACCGCGAGCTGTAGACCGCCGCTGAGGATGGTCTTGGCCTGTCGGGCCATCACCGGCCCGTGAGTGTTGCTCATGGAGCGTAGGGCCGCGTCAATCCGCACCGGTGTGGCTTCCCCGACCCGCACCCCGCCAAGCGTGATGCGAAGCTTGCCAGCCACGATCCGGTATGTCGCTTGTGTGGCCGGTGCACGTCCGTCTTCCGCCAGTCGGGCGAGGTGGGCCTCTACGAGCGTCATTACGGCTGTGTCTAAACCGATCTCATCCGGTCCACCCGACGGCGGACGCCGTTGCGCCAGTACCTCAATTAGCACGTCTTCGGCAAGCTTGCCGCGTCGGTCGTACTGATCCGCCGGGCCGATACGGCGCACCCTTCGAGTCACCCCGTCTGTGTCCCGGTAGCGGCACTGGGCTTCCCATACTCCGTTTCCGATGTACTTGCGGCTGATCTTGCCGTGCTGCCCGATCCGCAGCGGGGGCCTCCCGGCCATCCCTGCCTCCCAGTTGGTCCAGTCGGTCGCAACGTCACCGACTCAAGGGACTAGCCGCCCCTTGCACGACAGTCGCCCTCACGCGGTGACACTCAGCTTGGCCGTATCGCTCGATGCTACTTAGGCCGAGCCGCGCTCCTTCTCGGCGAATTGCTTGTTTTCCCAGTCGATCACGTCGCTCAGTCGGTAGCGGACGTGTCTGCCGAATTTCGCGTAGCGGGGGCCCGTTCCTTTGACCGCCCACTCGGCCGGCGTCTTGACCGTTACGCCATAACGATCCGCCAGTTCCTGACGGCTCAGCCACCTATCCTCGGCGTTGGCGTACATAGCGTTCACTTCCCTTCGGGCTCCCCGCGTGTACTGAATGACATCACTGTAATCCCGTGTAAGGTGCTTGGTTTCCGCTATTTTTGCCCGATCGGTTCCTACAAACGTGGCTTCTGCCGAGGGCCCAAGACCTCGCCATGCAGCCGAGGCGCACCCAGCGTTGGACCCAGCGGATTTACAGTCCGTCCCGGGTGTTAGCGGCACGTTCCAGCTAACCAGCGTTCGCGCTGGTACCGAACCTGGGCCAGCCCAGATTCCCGCTGTGCCGCAAGGCATCTCGACGCCAAGTGGCAACCTAGCGGAGATTATCGGTTGACTTGCGGAGGTTTGCGGGAGACCAGCGTTAAGCCCTGGCTGCTGGGATGGTGCGGGTATGAGATTCGCCGTCTCAGCTAACGTTGCTGGTCCGCTTGCTGCAGACCGTAGCCTCCGGTTGGCGCGCAGTGCTGGGACGAATCCCGTCACCGGAACGGGTGGCGGAGGGATTTGAACCCTCCCCGAGTCGCAGGTCGCGTCAGCGAATCACCTGTGAGCTGCGGAATCACGTCTTCTGTAATTCGCTGAGATTGCCTTGGTTTGTGCCCAAGTGTGCCCAAAATGTGCCCAGTCAGGCCCCGGATTGACAACGCAACGTGCGGCGCGTCCGTCCCAGGGAACAAATCCGTGGTTGTCGCATCGAAAACGATTCCGCCGATGCTCGGCCTGGAATGCAAACACGATCATCGCCTCCAGGAGGATGATCCTCCTCCATCCCAACCTAGCGGCACAGTCCGACGAGTACGGCGTTTAGCTATTCGGGTGGATTCCGCGAACCTCTACTGACCGTGGGTTACGGCGATATGTTCGGGTCATGGGGGCTTCACCGGTGGAGGAGGTCGATCAGCTGTCGCCGTCGCAGAGGTCGACGATTCGCAGGGCGGTGAAGCACGCGATCGCGCGCCATGACGTGGAATGGGCAATGCGGAATACCTGTGCGGAGTTCCAGCACAAGTACGGGATCTCGTATGAGGCGATCGAGCTGCTCATGCAGGACGCGTTGCCGTCGGCGCTTCCCGAGGAACTTTTGTCGTCAGGTCAAAGGAACCGGTTCCGCCGAGAGTTTCGCGCGGCGAATTCGATCCCGGACCCGCCGCGCAGGGAGCGCACTATCGACGAACTGTTCGAGAAGTACGAGCAGTTCTTCGACGTCTCCCACGACACGCTGGAGGCGGTTGTCGGCCCCGAATGGGATAGTGTCCGCCCAACCGATCGACCACCCGGAGAGCCACCAGTGCCCGTAACTGCCCCGTCCCTGCCAGAACCCGGTCAGGTCGTCGAGGTGCGCGGCTCCACGTGGGCGGTCGCCAACGTGGAGGCTCAGGGTCTGCCGCTCAGCCCGGCCGACGATGCAACCGCGAAGCTAAACCACATCGTCGACCTGCAGTCCCTCGACGAGGATCGGCTGGGCGAGCAGCTCTCAGTGATCTGGGAGTTGGAGGTAGGCAACACCGTCACCCCGGCCCAAGGCCTGCCCGAACAGATCAACCCACAAGGCTTCGATGACCCCATTACATTGGCGGGCTTCATCGACGCGATGCGCTGGGGAGCGGTGACCTCAGCAGACCCGAACCGCTACCAGGCACCGTTCTGGTCGGGAGTCGCCGTCGAGGCCTACCAACTGGAACCTCTGAGACGGGCCCTCGCCAGTCCGCGGGCCAACCTGCTGCTGGCCGACGACGTCGGCCTGGGCAAGACCATCGAAGCCGGCCTGGTGTTGCAGGAACTGTTCCTGCGGCACCGAGCCCGCACCGCGGTGATCGTCTGTCCGCCGAGCCTGGCGCTGAAATGGCAAGACGAGATGCGCGACAAGTTCGGCCTGCAGTTCGTCATTGTCAACAGCGAGCTGATGGCCCAGGTGCGCCGCACCCACGGTCTGCACGCCAACCCGTTCCAGCTCTACCCGCGGGTGATCGTGAGCATGGCATGGTTGCCGCAGGTCCGCGCCCAGCGGCTGCTACGTGACGTGTACGCCCAAGCCGCCAACCCGAAACTGGGGAAGCGCTTCGCCTTCGACGTTCTCATCGTCGATGAGGCGCACCATGTGGCCCCGTCGAGCCCATCGGCGGTGGCCAGCGGCCGCGGCTATGCGGTGGACACCCAGCGCACGGTGGCGGTACGTCAGCTCGCCGACAAGTGCGAGCACCGCCTATTCCTCAGCGCCACCCCACACAACGGCCATCCGGAATCCTTCACCGCGCTGATGGAGATGATCGACCCACGCCGGTTCTCCCGCGGCGCCCTGCTCGACGCCCGCGCACTGAAGGACGTCACCGTCCGCCGGCTCAAACGCGACCTCAAGGGCAAGGGCTTCAAGGACCGCGACATCAAAGTTCTCGACTTCATGCCCGATGACAGCGAGCAGGAGATGTTCTCACTGCTCGACGACATCGTCACCCGCAGCGCGAAAAAGAACGGCACCAAACCTGGCGGCGACATCGTCACCATGCTGCTCAAGAAACGATTCCTGTCCAGCCCGTTCGCGTTCGGCATGACGATCAGCCACTACCTGGACTCGAGGGCGGGTCGCGGCCTCACCGACGACGACTACGACGACATCTTCGGCGAGGGCCAGGCCGACGAAGAAGAAGGCCTGTGGCAGCAGGACGAGGCCGAGCGGCTGCGCGAATCAAAGTCCTCGGATCCGCTCAGCGCCGCCGACCCTGGGCAGCTGAAGAAGCTCGCCGACTGGGGGCTGAGCTACGAGGGCCGCCCGGATTCCCGCCTGGAGAAACTCATCGGCTTCCTGGACGCGGTGTGCCGCCCCGACGGCAAGCACTGGACCAACGAACGGGTCGTGGTGTTCACCGAGTACGCCCACACCGTCGACTGGCTGCAGCGGGTGCTGGCCCAGCGCGGCTATGCCGAGCGGCTCGCGGTGATCCAGGGATCTACCCCGACCGAGGACCGGGAGTACATCCGCTCGCAATTCACCGAGAATCCGGCCAACGAGCCGGTGCGGGTGCTGCTGGCCACCGACGCCGCCGGCGAGGGCATCGACCTGCAAACCCACTGCCACCGGCTGGTCAACTTCGACATCCCGTTCAACCCGTCCCGGCTGGAACAGCGGATCGGCCGCATCGACCGCTACGGGCAGACCGAGACACCGGAGGTGTTTCACTTCGTCCCCGAAAGCACGTCGTCGACCTTCGGCGCCGACGCCGACTTCATGGCGAGGATCGCCCGAAAGGTCGCCCAGGTGGAGCAGGACCTCGGCTCGGTGAACCAGGTGATCGGCGAGGAGATCCAGGAACACTTCGCCCGCCGCAAACCCGCCAAGTGCAAGGCCAAAGGGGTCGACGCCAACGAGGTGATCAACTCGGCGCTGGCCGGTGGGGTCGAGCTCAACGCCCGGCTCACCCAGCTGGAGCAGGGCTACGGCGAGTCCCGGGCCGAGCTGCACCTGGAACCCGAAAACCTGCGCCGCGTCGTCGACACTGCACTGCAGATCAACCACCAGTTGCCGCTCAACCCGATCGGTGACCAGGACACCGACGCCGAGGTCTTCGAGCTCCCGGCGCTGAGTACCGGCTGGCTTGACACCCTGAAGGGGTTGGACACCCGGCTCAAACCTGGTGTGCTGCGCCCGATTACGTTCGACCCGGAGGCCGCAGAGGGACGCAACGATCTGGTGTATGTCCACCTCGGACATCCGATCGTGCAGAAGGCGCAGCGGCTGCTGCGCCGGTCGCTGTGGAGTGTGGATTCCCCGCTGAGCCGGGTGACGGCGGTGGTGATCGATGACCTGCAGGAGTCGTTCGTGGCGGCGGTGACCCGGATGGTGCTCGTCGGTCGGGGTGGGGTGCGGCTGCACGAGGAGGTGTTCCTGGTCGGTGTGCGGCTGCGGGGCCGGCGCGCTATGAACGCCTCGCCGCGGGGTCACCGGAGCCGACCGACGAGGCGGTCGCCGACCGGATGGCCGCGGCGATCGCAGTGGTGCAGGCCGCAGGCATGACGGTCGAGGGCGGCGTCACGGTCGCGGCACACCTGCGGCGTGCGATCGTCTGGCAGCGGTATTCGCGCGGACCGGTGTCGCGCCTGCACGCCCGCTGCGGTGCCGACATCGCCCGCGGGTCACTGCGGTTATGGGAACGCGCCGGCGGTGTCCCGCAGCGGCTGGGGCTTCAGGCGTGACCGACGCCGTCGACACCGTGGTGTCGCAGATCGATCCGGCATTGCCCGTACCGTCGATCGTTCGGCGCGACGTGGTGCTGGTGGCCGGTCCGTGGCTGGCCGGCACCAGCGGCGTGGCCGCGGCGCTGAAGGAGCGGCTGCCGGATTACCTCGTGGTCGAGGCCCACGAGCTCACCGCCGGTGAGGCTGCCAAGGTCGTCGTATTCGTCGTCTCGGCCACCGCTGCGATGACCGAATCAGACTGTGCGCTCATGGATGCCGTCGCCGCAGACACCGACGCGGTGGTTCCGGTGGTGGCGAAGATCGACGTCCACCGAACCTGGCGTGACGTGCTCGACGCCGACCGAGCACTGGTCGCGCAGCGAGCCGGGCGCTACCGCGACATTCCTTGGGTGGGTGCCGCCGCCGCGCCCGACCTCGGCGCACCCGTCGTCGACGAACTGGTCGCCGTCGTGCGGGATGCCCTCGTCGACGACACCCTGAGCCGACGAAACAGCCTGCGTGCGTGGGAAAATCAATTGCTGACCCTGAACCGTCGACTCGATCACGACGTGGCCGGGGTGGGTCGGGAAGCGCGGCTGGCCGCCCTCAACACGCAGCGCACTTCGGCGCTGCACCGGTTCCGGGTGGACAAGTCGCAGCGTTCCATCGCCCTGCGCAGCCAGATCCAGCAAGCCCGGGTCGGGCTCTCCTACTTCGCCCGCAACCGGTGCGCCTCGGTGCGGACCGAGCTGCAGGAAGACGTCACATCCCTGAGCCGACGCGCCTTGGCGCGCTTTCCCGACGAGGTGCGGCGCCGGGCGACCGAGGTGAGCGACGACGTCGCCGACGGCGTCACCCGTCAGCTGGCCGATGTCGGCGAGGAACTGGGGTTGGTTGTCGAGCCGGCGGAGTCGCGCCCCGTGTTCGAGGTCGGTGTGGCACCGCTGCGACCGGGCGGTTCGGAGACCCGACTGATGCTGCTGTTGGGTGCCGCCTTCGGACTGGGGGTCGCGCTGACGCTGAGCCGGGTGTTCGCCGACCTGGCCCCGCAGTGGGCGGTCGGCGGCGCGATCGGCGGTGCCGTCATCGGGGTGGCGTTGACCATGTGGGTCGTCGGGGTACGCGCCCTGCTGCAGAACCGTGCCGTGCTCGACCGCTGCATCGCGTGGATCAAGCAACGCTACCCGTCGCTGCAGGTCATCGGCGGCAACGTCGTGACCGGCGAAGCCGCGAAGGCGCTGGTCGGCGCGGGCGCGGACGCGCGTCGCCCGCCGCATCGTCAACGAGCTGCGCGGCGTCTCCCGCGTCGTCTACGACATCTCCGGCAAGCCTCCCGCCACCATCGAGTGGGAGTGATTCGGCGTCCTTCAGCGTCTATCGATGTCTATCGGAAATTCGCTGCTAAGTTGTTGGCCCGTATAGAGAACGTCTGTCGAGATCTATCGACATCTATCGAGAGGATGCCTTCCACTGTGACGCTAAATCTGACGGCAAAAATCAGCACGGACACCTTCCGAATTTTTCACCGTCAGCGCTTTACGGTCGTTGACGGTAAAAAATAGTCAGAAAATCGTTAGGGCTTCCGCGTGAACGACCCGATCTTCCTGCCGACCGCGATTCTGTTCGGCGGCGCCGCGGTCGAGATCGTGCTGGGAGGCGTTCTATCGCGCGTAGCGAAGGGTTGGTTCGCCGTTGCGTTCGCTCTCGCCGCGCTGGTCGCGACGTGCCCGCTCCTGCCCGAGGTGCGCGAGGGCCAGGCGCTCGAGGCGACGCTGGGCACCTGGGACGCCGGCGTCGCGCTCGCCTATCGGGTCGACGGCTTGAGCGTGCTCTTCATGCTCATGGGTACCGGCATCGGCGAGGCAATCCTGCTGTATGCCGTGCGCCACATGGAGCACGAAGAGCAGGGCGTGACGCGCTTCTATGCGCTGGTGCTGGTCTTCATTGGCGGCCTGGCGTCTTTGCCGCGCGGCCCGCGACGATCGTCACCTGGTCCCCATCGCAGAGCACGACGGAGCCGAAGCGCTCTGGCGGAATCGGCCGGTCGTTCAGCACCACCATCGCCCAGCGAAGGTCCATGTTCTGGTACATCTCGTAGGTCTGCTGCCCCCGCCACTTGAGCAGCAGAGACTCGACGGTATCGACGTCCCAGCGGCATTCCTGCGTGTTGACGCGTATCGTCTTCGGGCCGGCTGCGCTCGCGCGGGGAAGCTCGCTCGCGTCGACGGTCTCTTCTTCCACCGGCAACCCGAGCATCTGCCTGCGCGTGCGCGCGCACGGCGGGCACAGGGCTCCATCATTGACGCGACCGGCGATGCGCAGCGTCGCCGCCGCGGCCCAGGGCCGCTCCGCGGCTGCATTCTGTGGAAGCGTCTGGCGTGCGCAATCCACGCACTTCAGGAAATCCTTGCGTTGACCGCGCGGCCAGGTGAGGGGGCGCTCGTCCATGGTGCCTCCTTACGGCGCCTGCATGGCGGCAACCATGCGGTTGATCAGCGCCTTCACGATCTGCATCTTGTAGCCGTTGTCCTTCATTGGCATCGAGCCTTGCAGCGCGGCCTCGGCGGCCTGCTGCGCGAGCTCCGTGGTCGGCTTTTTCCCGATCAGCACGCGCTCGGCTTCGCGCCTGCGCAACGGCACGGGAGCCACGCCGCCGAGAACCAGCCTGACATCCTCGATCACGCCGTCGGCGAGCTTGTAGAGGTACGCCAGGCTGACGATCGCAAAGTCGACCGACTTGCGCACGCGAAACTTGTCGTACTTCATCGCGTAGCCCGTGGGCGGCGCGAAGCGCACGGCGGTCACCAGCTCGTCGCGGTCCAGCACGTCGCTCGCCCTCAGCTGGGTGGTGAAGAAGGTGGTCGCATCGATGACCCTCTTGGTCGTGACGATCTCGGCATCCAGCGCGAGCAGAGCCGGGGAGAGGTCCGAAGGGTTGACCGAGTAGCAGCCGCAGTTCATGCAGCGCGACGCCTCCGCCAGGGATTCTTCCGCCGCGATGGTCGAGCTGTCTTCCTTGTCGATCGCGCGCTCGCTCACGCTCAGCTCGCCCAAGTATACGGCCTTGGTTTTCTGCACGCCCCGCGGATCGAACCTGAGGATGGCGGTCCCGGCCGCGGGCGCCGCTGCGCCGCCGAGCTCGGCGTGGATGGCCTCGGCGGCGTTGTGCCCGGTGCGGATCGCCATGACCACGGTCGACGGGCCCGTCACGGCGTCGCCGCCGGCGAACACGCTGTCAAGGCTCGTCTTCTGCGTGCCTGCTTCGACCTTTATCAGGCCTTTCTCCTGCGCGAGCTTGTACTTCTCCTCGATGAAGGACAGGTCCACCTGCTGACCGGTGGCGAGCAGCACCGAGTCGCAATCCACGGTGAGCTTCGAGTTGCGGTCGTACTGCGGGGCGAAGCGGTGCTGCGCATCGAAGATCGAGGTACAGGCCACGAGCTCCATGCCGCGCACCTTCTCGCCCTCGTAGATCAGGTGCGAAACGCCGTAGCCGTTCTTGATCACGATGCCTTCGGCCACGACCCGCGAGACTTCTTCCGCGGTCGCCGGCATTTCCCAGGGCTGCTCGAGGCAGGCGAGGGTCACCGACCCGGCGCCGAGCCGCTTGGCGGTCATCGCCACGTCCATCGCCACGTTGCCGCCGCCGATGACGAGCACGTTGTTGCGCGGCTTGCGGTCGACCCAGACTTTGACTTCTCTCAGAAAATCCAGGCCGAACTCGGTGAACTCCTCGCCGTCGAAGCCGAGCGCCGGACGCTTCCATGCGCCGGTGGCGATGAACGCCTTGTCGTAAGCGGCTTCAAGCTCGGCCGCGTGGATGTCCTTGCCCGCCGCGGTCCTGGTCTGGAACCGCACGCCCATGTTCCTTAAGGCGTCGACCAGCTTCTGCACGTATTGCCTCGGCAGGCGGTATGCGGGAATGGCGTAGGTGAGCATGCCACCGGGCTCGTCCATCCTGTCGATGACCGTGACGCCATGCCCGGCCTTGCGCAGGAAATAGGCGGCGGTAAGACCGGCCGGGCCCGCGCCGACGATAGCCACTTTTTTGCCAGTCTCGGCCGCCGGAGGCGCGTAGAAGCGCGCTGCGTTCTCCAGGATGTAGTCGCCGAGCCAGCGCTCCACCGAGTGGATCGACACCGCCTGGTCGGTGGTCTTGCGGTTGCATCCATCCTCGCAGAAGTGGGCGCAGACTCGGGAGGTGATCATCGGCAGCGGATTCGCCCGCATCATGATGGCCGCGGCGCCCGCGGGGTCCCCGGCGCGCAACCTCTCCATGTACGCCGGGATATCGATGCCCGCGGGGCAGTGCACCGTGCACGGCGTGACCCTCGCCTTCATGCCGCCGAAGATCGAGTGATAGCGGTTGTCGCCGAGAACCGCGTAGCACTCGTCTCCGCCCTTGCGCATGCAGTCCAGGCGGTCGCCGATCTCGTGCGGGTAGCGGTAGAACCAGCAGCGCGTGTCTTGGCAGAGGTTGCCGCCGAGGGTGGCGACGTTGCGGATGACCGGCGTGGCGACGGAATAAGCCGCCTCTGCGAGCAACGGAGCGTGCGCGCGGAGCTCGTCCGACTCGGCGAGCTCGGCGAGGCGCGTCATCGCGCCGATCTCCATGCGGCCGTCCCGCCGCCTGATGTAGGCGGCGTCCTTGACGTTCTTCAGGCCGATGACGGTGCGCGGATGCTCTTTCAGCACCCTGTCCTTCAGCACGCCCAGCAAGTCGGTGCCGCCGGCCATGACCACCGTTTCGCCTGGCGCGCTCTCCTGCAGGGCGGCGGCGCAGCTTTCGAACGAGTCGGCTTTCGCGTATTTGAACGGTTGCATGGCGCATCCTTCCTCATGCCTTGCCCAGGGCCTCGAGCACCACGGCCGGCGTGGCCGGGTACTCCTTCACGTCGACCCCGATCGCGTTCGAGATCGCCATCAATGCCGCGCTTGCCAGCGCCGCTCCGGTGACCTCGCCGATGCCGAGCGCCTTGAACATGAAGGTGTCGATCTGCGACTCCATCACGAACCCGTCGTAGCGCGGGAGGTCGTTGAACGTCCTCCACTTGTAATCGATCAGGCTGCTCGCGAGCAGACGACCAGTGGACGGATCGAGATTGCATTCCTCGAAGATCGCGGTGTCCAGCGAGGCCGATCCGATGCCGCCGTGAAGCTGCATCTCCAGCGCCTTCGAGTCGATGATCTGGCCGACATCGCTGCCGCCGGCCAGCCTGACGACCTCGGTGAGCCCGGTGTCGAGGTCGACTTCGACCTCCACGAACACCGCGATACAGCTCGGGCAATCGAACTTCTCCACGTGCTTGCCGTAGCCGACGATGGACAGCTCCCGGTCGGCGAGCCGGCTCACCGCGATGCGCAGCTCGGGCGTGTCGCGCACGTAGATCTCCATGTCGCGCATTTCGAGCTGGTCCACCGCGCGGTCGAGTTTGATGGCGGCGAGCTCCATGGCCTGCCTGCGCGCGTCGAGCGCAGCCTCGCTCACCGCCTTGCCCGTCGTGATGGTGCCGCGCGAGCCGCACAGGCCGAAGTTCGACGGGTTGTGCCTCGTGCCGGGATCCGTGATCGAGACCCACTCGTAGGGGCAGTTGAATACCTCGGCCACCACCTTGCAGGCATTGCTGCGCTGGCCCATGCCCGATTCGGTGATGTCGCACTCCACGACGACCAACGAGCTTCCGCCGCCGACGTTGGCGACATCGAGGTTCGGAACGATGCGCACGATCGCTTCGGTGTTGTCTTCCTGGATGTCGGCGTTGCCGATCACGCCCATGCCGACGCCGCGCGCCTTCGTGCCGTTCACGCACGTCGGCTTGAACCATCCCTTCCACTTTTCCGACCAGCCGAAACGCTCGGCGGTCTGCTGCATCACTTCCGGGAAGAAGAACGACGAACGGCTGCGGTAGGTGCGGCCGTCGCGCCAGACGTACTTGTCGCCGTGCGACACATAGTTCTTCTTGAAGACATCGAGCGGATCGAAGCCGCCTTCTTTCATGATCGCGCACAGCAGCTTCTCCAGGCAGCTGTTCAGCTCCTGGCCGCCGTAGCCACGCACGATGCCGGCCTGCTGGCGGTTGGTGACGGCGATGTGGCTGTCGAGGAACCAGTTCTCGCATTTGGCGAGCACCAGCTGAGCCTCGCCCAGCCCGACGCCGATCTGCCCCTGCGTGGAGTTGCACAAGCAGCCGGTATCGACCAGCCAGTCGCCCTTCACCGCCGTCACGATGCCTTCCTTGTTCGCCGCCATGGTCGCCTTGATGGTGCTGCCCAGGCGCACCTCGTAGGCCATGAGCTGCTCGGCCTTGCTCAATACGACCTTGACCGGACGCTTGGTCACGTTCGCCAGCATGGCGGCGGACACGGCGGCGTTCAGCATCGTCTGCTTGTTGCCGTAGCTGCCGCCGACGTTGAAGGTATTCACGTCGATCTGCGAGCCGGGAACGTATGCCTGCATCAGGAGCTTCATGATGTGCGAGCTCTGCGAGGAAGCCCACACGGTGTAGTGCTGGTTGCCGTCGTAGCGCACGATCACGGACGGCGCCTCGGGGGCCAGGGGGCAAGGCATCTTGGAGAACGAGATCTCGTCCTCGGCGACGAAATCCGCTTCGGCGATGGCCTTGTCGGGATCGCCCCTCTTCACCTGCCAGAACGGGCCGTCGGGCTGGAAATACGGGCAGCCCGGGTCGACCAGGTTGCCCGGGAAACGCTCATACAGTTGCGGAGCGCCTTCCTTCAGGGCATCCGCGGCCGTGAAAACCGCCGGAAGCTGCTCGTACTCGACCTCGATCAGATCGATCGCCTCGTTCGCGATCTCCTGCGTCTCGGCGGCGACGATCGCGACCTGATCGCCTACGTAGAAGACCTTGGGCTCGAGCACGAGGCGATGCACCGGCCAGCCGAGGCCGGCCAGGAACGGCGCGTTCTTGTGCGTGATGACGGCGCGCACGCCTTCGAGCGCTTCGGCCTCGGCGGTATCGATCTTCACGATGCGCGCGTGCGGATAAGGGCTCCGCTTCGTCCTGCCGATCAGCATGTGGGGAAGCGAGAAGTCGTCGAGAAAGAGCGCCTTGCCGGTGACGAGCTCCCGCGCTTCCTTGCGCGGCGAGTATTTGCCGACGTGGCGGTAGTTCGGCTGCCGGATATCGCGGTATTTCATCGTTCATTCCCTGCGTGAGACGTCGCCTTCGGCGCTAGTCGAGCGCACGCTTGCCGGGCTGTCCGGAGGCGTAGGGGCTCGGATAGAGCTCCTCGGCGACGGGAATCGGATCCTCGACGAGATCGTTCGCCCTCACGAAGTGGGAGAGCTCCGCGTTGTCGTTGCCGGCGAGCTTGTTCAGGGCTCTGAGCACGGTGTAGTGGCTGATGCAGCGGCAGAAATTGCCGGCGAGGGCTTCCTGGATCTCGCCCGGCGTCGGCCGCGGATTCTTCATGAACAAGGCCTTCGCCACCATGACGATGCCGGGGGTGCAGTAACCGCACTGGAACGCGTATTCGTCGATGAAAACCTGCTGGATGGGATCGAGCCCTTTCGCCGGGTCTTCCAGCCCTTCGATGGTGGTGATGCTCTTGCGGTCCATCTCGACAGTGAGCGTCATGCACGAGGCCACGGCGTCGCCGTTGACGATCACCGTGCAGCAGCCGCAGGCACCGGTCCCGCACGACTGCTTCGCGCCGGTCATCTGCAGGCGCTGGCGCAGCGTCTCGATGAGCGTCTCGGCCGGCGATACATCCCCCATGTTGTCGCCGACGGAAAAGCGGAACCGTCTGCCGTTTATCGTGAGCGAGATGGACTCTTTCTCGACCAATTCGCTGCTCTTCGGCGGAACGGCAACTCTGGTAGCCATGGGAAATCCTCTCGGCAGGAATAAAGCGAAACATTGCGCCTGCTTGGTAGGGTACGGCGCTGCGGGTCGCTGTCCGGTAGGGCCGAAAGTCCCAGTGTTCATGCGACTTTCGGTCTCCGCATTAACAGTTGCCGCGCTTGGCGCGACCAATCACTTCGCCTGTTAACTCACCCGATTTGCTTTCGTAACCACCCGTAAGCCGGACGGCAGCGTCTGGCGCTATCGGTATTGCTTTGCTTCCCTTGAGCATTCGACGCCCGAGCTTTCGACGTTCGTTTCGGAACGGCGAGGCAGTCGGGCAACGCCTAATGCTGCACCGGACGCGCGGGACGAGACCTCGCGGCCGTATGAGGCGCCGATTTCCGTGAGCCAGATCGGCCCGCGGCCGCCGAGCGTGCGGCGACGCGCCGGGTCGATGCGCGTTTGCGGTCGCCACCGGATCGCTGCGCCAGGTAATGCACAGCCAACACCGTTCCGCCGACGGGCAACAACACTGGCCACTCGACTAATCCGGCCGCACCGACGGCAGCCATCGTCAGCGCGGCCGCGGGAATGGACCGCCTGCCAGTGCTCAGACCGGTTCGGACACCGCCGATTGCACCTTGGACACCGCCGACCACTCCGTTGACCGCCGCACCACCGACCGCACCAGCGGCCGCGACGCCAGCGTCAAGCGTGCGCCTGGCCACATGCAGTGTTTCTCTCACGAGGTCACATCTTGGCTCCTTGCGCATGACGAATTGATTCCGGCACTGTACGAAGGGTTGCCGTCGATACACCCTGCGTTCACCTGTTATTCGACAACGCTAGCTCGTGTGTCTGCCCGCATGAAGGAGGACTAAAGTCATCTCCTTCAGCCCAAACCCGCTGCGCAATCTCGGCTCGGCGAGCTCGTTCGCGAAATCGCACGGCACACCGCTGAGCAGGTTTCATTCCCGGACGTCTGCCAAGCGCCTCTGTCAAAACGCGCTTCGGGGACCATGCCGGGCACGGCCGGGGAATGCGACGCGGTGCAGTTTCAGACGGTCATTGCGTCAGCAGCCGCGCGCGCCGAAATCGCATCGAGCACAGCGTATTCGGCTTCGTAGATCGCGGCCTCAGCAAAATCGATCGCCTCGTAGGCGATACCTTCGGCCAGGTCTGCGTAGTGCTCTGCTTCTTTGGCTTCGTGCTTGGCCTTCTTTTCCTTCATGTCCTTGCGGATCTTGGCGACGTGGGCATGCCACTTGTCGGCCATTTCCTGCCAGTGCTCGGATGCCTTGTCGTGGGTGGTTTGAGCCTTGTCTTTGAGATGGTCCGCGGCTTCCGATGCGCGGTCCCGCGCCCGGGTCGCATCCGCTTCGACCTGCTCGCGGGCCCGCTGCCCCGATGAGCGTATTTTGTCGTTCGCGTCTTTGGCGGCCGAGGAGATCTTGTCGAACTGCTCAATCAGGATGTTGTCTGCCATGGTCAGTTCCCTTCACCATGAGGCGGTTGTGTGTGGTCTCATCGTCGCGTCGGGCCGTCCGTCGGCGTAGGGTCCAAGGTCATTGCAATGTGCTCCGGCCCGTTACGTCGCGTTGGCAACCCGTCGTTTTTCGTCGTGCATTCCGTAGGGCACGGCCTCGAGCAGCGTCACCAGCCGTCCGCGATCGTTGGGCACTGGGTAAATGCGCCGCTCGCCAGGACGCGCGCCGCCGATCGCGTGGCCCAGCGGCGACAGCGTCGAGTAGACCGTCATGTCGGCGCGCCCACCAAAACGCCTGCCGAGCAGGAAGGTTTCGGTCTCGCCGGAGGCGTCGTAGCGGATGGTAAGAACCATGCCCGGCTCGGCGACGCCGCAGTGGGCGGCGTCATCATCGACGACTGCATTGGTCAGCAGATCGAGAATTTTACGGATGCGCACTCGGCGTGCTGGGTAGTCCGCGATGAGGTGGGGACCATAATCCATCAAGTCGTCGGGGACTTCGATACTGGGCCGCGCGCATAGCGCGGCAAGTTCGTTGTGCAGTCCGTTGTACTCACGTCGCGTCATCCGGGTGCATTCGGTGCTCGTCATTTTTGCTGTGTCCCTTCGTATATCGAGTAAATGTCGTTCGAGTCGGCGTCCAGTGACGAGTCGCGGCCGTTAACGCGTCAAATTCCTGCGCGAAGTTGTATCGGGGCAAGGGATTGGTTGATCGGGTTGGTAGGCAGAGCACTCCATTGATTGAGATTTGGAGCACCCGTAGCACGGTCGCACTTGGGTCCTGTTGATCGATCACTTGGCGGGCGGGTTCAACTGCGGCGGCGCGCCCCTCGAATAGTTCAGCTTGGATTCTCGCCGGCAAGGAGCAGGACGATGACGACCAGGATCACCGATCGTCTCGCCTGCTGCCTGCGCCTTCATCTGCTAATGTCAGCCAGCGACGAGGTCCCGGCGCTGGGTGAACTTAATGTCGAGACTGCGTAGATAGGTTTGCAGTCCCGCGTCTTGAATGGGGATGAGATGCGCGGGCTGGTCAGTCTCGTTGAAGTGCGCGTGCCACATGCCCGGGGGGGTGGTGAAGGCACCGCCGGCTTGCCAGTCCACTCGGATCGGGTCGATGATCTCGCCGCGCTCGTTGAGCCGGGTGCCGAGCAGGGTGTAGCAGCCGCTGGGTGGCGCATCAAGGATTAGATCCAGGGCCACCGATTGGTGCCGGTGCGGGCGCTGCTCCTGGCCGGCCGGCAGCACCCCGAACATGGCCCACAGCACGTGGGTGATCGTCAGCGTCTGCTCCTGGTTGGTGTTGGCCAGCAACACACTGACCCTGCTCTTGTCGTTGGCACCGGGCCGAGCGGCGATGTCCTCAAGCTTGGCCACGGCATCCGCGCGGGCGAACTTGGTGGCCGCAAACTTCGGCTCGCGCGCCTCCACCCCCAAATAGCGCAGCAGCGGCGCGTCGTGCACCCAGTACATGGCGGTCTCGGCGTCGGCGTAAAACACCGAGCGGGAACCTGCCGGCAAAGTCAAAAAGTCACCCTTTTCGAACTTGACCAGTCGGCCGTCGACCGCCGCCATGCCCCGCCCGTAGAGCACGTAGTACAACTGCGAGGTGGCATTGACCGCAGTGTCGATCTGCTCACCGACGCAGATGCGCACGAAATTGGCCAACAACGCCGGGCTGGTCGCCGCACCGGTCTTGATGCCCAGCTCTCGCGAAAGATCCAGCGGGACCACGCCAGTGGGCTGATCCAGGTACATCTCAGGACTGAACTGCCGGATCGGAACCTGGGGCGCGTGCCCGGAGCCAATCGGGTTGGCGGCCTGGGAGTACTCGAAGTAGCGGGCGTCGTCGGCCCAGTCTTGGAACCGGCCTTCAAACCCGTACTCGGCGACGTTGGCCATCGGCGCCGGGATCGTCGGGTCCAAGTTCACAGATCCGACAACTCGTTGTTCTGCATTCGCGGTGGACATGGTGGGTCTCCTCAGGAGGATGCTTATAACTTGCACCTAAATCGTATCCATCTTGTATCTAAGCGTCAAGCGACGCGCTATCGATGTCCCCTCGCGACCTCTAGAGCAGCGGTCACGCCGTGGGTATACAGTCATGGACACAGGTGGGATACGGCTTAGCGACAAGGAAGGCGCCATGGCGACAAAGCCGACCGGCCGGCCCGCAGCCAAGGATCGCGCACTGGACTACGTCAAGAGCCAGGTGCTCACCGGAGCGTTCCCCGGCGGGGAATTGATCAGCGAGGGCGAGGTCGCGTCTGCCCTAGGCATGTCGCGCACCCCGGTGCGTGAAGCCTTTTTGCGGCTCGAGGCCGAGGGACTGCTGCGGTTGTACCCGCAACGCGGCGCGCTCGTCGTACCGGTTTCCTCAGAGGAGGCCCGCGCAGTCATCGAGGCCAGGCTGCTCTTAGAGGCAGTTCGCGGCCCGCCACGTGGTCGAGCGCGGGCCCGCAGTGTGTGCGACCGTCTTCCAGCGACTATCTGAAGAGCTTCAGCGGCAGCACGACGCCGCCGCCAAACCCGACTGGCAAGAATTCCTCGACGCCGACCGCGCCTTCCACCAGGTCACCCTCGAAGAGTCAGGTAACCGCATCCTGTCGCATTTCTACTCATCACTGCGCGACCGTCAGATGCGGATGATCGGCGACTCCCTGATGCGCGATTCGCAGCGGGTAACAACGATCTTGGAACAACATCGCGTTATCGCCGAATCACTACGCTATGCCGACCTCAACGCGGCCCAGGCGGCGGTGCACACGCACCTCACGACGACGGCACGCGTCCTTGGGCTCTCCGTCGACCCAACCATCCCTGCAGGCACCTGAAGGTTCGGCCTGAGCATTTCCTCTTGCGGAGCTAAGGGGATTCGAATCCCTGACCTTCTCGATGCGAACGAGACCACTTGGGCGTTTGTTGCGGCTTGCACCGTTGGGAATGTTCGGAACCTGCTGGTGAGCGCGTTGATCACGTTGGCCCTGAACGGGCGCTGACGAAGCTACTGCGGACGGACTGCGGACGCTGGCTTCGGAGAGAGAGAAGGCGCTGGCAGTTCAAGGCGCAGGATGAAACGACTTGGGGTCTCCCCCCACCCCTCCGCGCACGCGCTACGCCAGGGCGACACCCAGTTCCTGAGCGAAGACCTTGATCATGTGTTGGACGCCAATCTCGTTGCGCCCGATGATCATGTGATCGTGCTGTCCCTGGCGGACTCCCTCGCCACACTGAGGCAGCATCGCAAAGTCTTCGTCCCTCACAGCGGCGTGCACTCCCTCGTAGATGGCGTCGTATCCCGCTCGCATGTCGTCGGTGGTTGCCGGGACTCGGCCCATCCAACTGTGGCGGACTGTGCAACGCGTCGGTTCGCCGTCGGGCAGGATGTCGATTATCTCGACGCCGACTGGGCTGTTGGCCAGGATGAGGTTGGGATACACCCAGTAGATAACGCCCATATTTGCCGACGGTTCCGCTGCCGCGGTCGGGTCCGTATTTAGGTTCGTGATCCAGTTGAACGGGAAGCCGAGCCGGTGGTGCTTGCCGAACTCGTCGTAGATGGTGGTGTTGGACAACGTGTTTTGGCCGATGAGGCTCTGGCCGTGGACGTAGGGAAAGTGGTATCCCTCGGCGAACGCTTCCAGCGCACCCTTCCAAGAAACTTCGGATGTGAACTCGCGGTCTGTGTGGTAGCCGTAAGACTCGTAATTCCATAGCGCCAATTCGGAGCCGAAGTCGCCAAGGTGTGCGTCAAGGTCGATTGCGGCGTCTGCGGTTAAGACCGCCCAGATGAAGCCGTGGCGTTCCTCTGAGGGCAGTGCGACCAGGCCGTAATCCGTTGTGTCCATTGAAGAAAAGCCGGCCTTGCCTGGAACCGTAAACAGTTCACCGGTGTTCTTGTAAGTCCAGGCGTGGTATGGGCACACGAAGCGTGACGAGTTGCCTGATCCGCAAGCCGGCATGGCTCCGCGATGGCGGCAGTAGTTCAGGAATACGTGGCTGTTGCCGGATCGGTCACGGGTGATCAGTAGCGAATCACCCAGCACAGAGCGGACCACGTAGTCGTTCGTCGCTGGAACCTGCGCGGACGGCACGACGGCAAGCGGGACGCGGCGCAGAATCTGCGACTCCTCGATTTCGGTGATCTTTGGGTCGCGGTAGTAGTGAAGTGGAACCCGCAATTCGCTGTCGGCTAAGTCGGTTGTTCGGTTAATCGCGTGGTTGAGCGCCCGCTGCGTGAGCGACTCGTCGGTTCCTTCGACAGGGGGGTTGTTTGCCAGCTTCATCGCTCACTCCTCGTAGACGGCTCGCCCTGACAATACATTTAATCTGCACTGTAATGTCAAGGCATGGTGCTGAACGCTGTGCGACGATCTCGTCATGCGTAGGCACGGATGGTCGGGCGACATGCCACGCGACGACGACGAGGCAGTCGAGCGAATCGTGGCAGCGACCCGGCACATAATCGACGAACGCGGAAGCGTCAGCGTGTCGGAGGTGGCGCAGACGCTCGGGGTAACCCGTCCCACTATCTATCGGTACTTCCCAACTCAAGAGGCGCTCGTTGCCGCCACTGCAATATCCGCGATAGGCGGATTTCTGGATCGGCTCACTGCGCAACTCGATTCGATGTCCGATCCGACCGACGCAGTTGTCGAAGGCATCGCGTTCACGTTCGAGCAGATTGCCGAAGACCGTTACCTCAGCTTGGTATTCGAACCGGGCAAGGCCAGCGCATTCACGACGGGCGTCACCTCCGACATGGCAGTGTCACTCGGTCGATCAATCCTGGAACGATTCGATGTTGACTGGGCCGGTGCAGGATTCGCGGACGACAAGCTAGACGAACTCGTTGAAGTCATGCTGCGCACGCTGCAATCTTTGATCGTGGACCCTGGACGCCCAGCGCGTTCTGGCGCGAAACTGCGACAATTCCTTGCGGATTGGATCGCGCCCTCAGTTCGCGCCCACGCAACAGTCAGCCGCTAACACGCCGCCGTTCCGGCGTCGGAGCCGCCAGCCAACACGCGATACGCGGTAGCACGCGATACGCCAAGGTCTTTAGCAATGGTCGTCGCGGATTCGCCGCTGGAGTGCATCCGCCGAGCCAACGCCGCCTTGGAATCGTCTAGAACCTTGGGGCGACCAATCGACTGCCCACGCGCACGCCGAGCTTCACGCGCAGCCGTCCGGCGCCGTGGACTTCTCGGCGTCGATCTGCCCGTAGTAGACCTCGATGGCGACGTAGCCTTCGCCGGCGAGCACCACGGCGGTCTGATTCGGTTCGATGATCTTGGCGACGGCGATGTCGTTCACAGGGCACCACCGCGGCGAGTGGCTTGCTCCTGAGCATCCACCCAGGCCACAACATCAGCACGGCGGTAGCGGACGCGACCGGCGAGCCGGAAGGAAGCCGGTCCAGTGTCGTTGGAGCGGTAGTAGCGCAATGTCCCGACCGGAATCCCCGTCTCGTGAGACACGTCTGCGGTGGTCATCAGGCCAGGCTCGGTGGGTATCTTCAATTGAGTTCCTTAAATATCAGTAAAGAAACTCCTCACTACATGCCGCTGGCAGCAGCCGCTGGCGGCTCGTGCAGCTCGTTTCGCTGGCGATCTTGAGTTCGGCGTGGCGGCGGACGGGAGCTTCAGCGGACGGTAGCCGCCACGTCCTAATCGACTCGGGTCCCATGGCTGGATACGGGGCGTGATGAGCGCTTTGGCGGCTTGGCCTTCTGATCTAGAAACGTCCGTTTTCGGTCGTGACTTGAGAACGACAACCGGTTACCGGCTTCGGTGGGCGACGGCGACGGACAGAACAGCGCCACCTGGACAACGCGGCCGTTTACAGTTCGAGTCCGTAGCCGCGGTCCATGCCGCGCTCGGCGGCGCGTTCGATGTCGGCGGCGAGGCGTTCGTAGCGCTCGTAGAACGCGCGTTGGGCGGCGGTGTGGTCGCGCCAGGCTTGGCGGCATGCGGTGCGGCGGGCGTCGTGGCGCTCGAGCAGCTGGCCAACGATTTCGGGGAGCAGCTCGCGGTCGGTGCGTTGGGCTTCGGCGTGCATGGTGCGCGGGCGCTCGTCGTTGGCCAGGATCATCCGCAAGCAGTGGGCGGCGGAGTATTTGGTGCCCCGCTGCATCATGTGCACGTCTGCGCCGGCGAGCGGGGTGGTGTGTTCGTGGTCGGCTTCACCATTGGATCGGGTGTAGAGGTAGGCGTGGTTGGTGTCGCGGCCGCGGCTCAAGGCGACGTAGGCCAGTGCGCGGCCGGCGTTTTCGCCGATGAGGGCGTGGCAGGTGTCGGCGGTGACGCCTTGGGCGCAGTGCAGCGTGACGGCATAGCCCAGGTGGACATGCTCGCGAAGGTAGTCGCCGTCGAACACCACGCGGGTGTTGTCGGTGAGCCGCTCGGCGGCCACCCGGTTGGTCTGTTGGTCGACGCCGAGGACGCGCCAGCGGTGGCCGTTGCGCACCTGGTCGGGGTCAGGGCGTTCGGCGCCGGTGGCTGCGTGCACCGGGATTCGGGCGTCGTTGGTGCGGCTGATGATGATGTCGCCGCCGCGGATGGTGTGCTCGCGCGCCGCCTGCGCGGCGGGCCCGTCGGCGGTCAACCTGTCGTGCAGGCGCCAGTTGAGGGCGTCGCACATCTCCGCGCTGTCGCAGACCAGCAGTGCGTTCTTGCCGGCCGCGCGGTCGGCCAGGTAGGCGTGCAGCGCGTCGGTGGCCATGGCGATGGGGTCGCCGGTGTGTAGGCGGTCGTGGGTGCGATACCAGCCGATGGCTTTGCGCAGCCGGTTGCCGTGTCCGCTGCGCAGTGCCAGCGAGGCGTGGCGTTCCTCGGGGTCGCGGATGCGCCAGACCTCGGATAGCCGCTGCGCCCAGGGCAACTCGTCGCAGACCTGCTCGAACATGCCGCCGCGCGCTTTGACCGGCGCCAACTGATGCGGGTCGCCCACCAGCACCGTCTTGGCACGGGCCGCGGTGGTGGCCGCCAGCAGGCGACACAGATCCGGGGTGCCCACCATGGAGGCCTCGTCGACGACGATCACCGTGCGGTTAGTGAGCGCCAGCTGTCCGGTATCGAGCAACTGCAGCGCTTTGGCCAGGGTCAGCCCGCGGTCCCCGGCGCCGTCCTGCATTGCTTCGTCGACGGCCTTGCCGGTCGGCGCTAACACCAGCACCTGCTTAGCGGCGCGCGCGGCGCCCGCGCGCAGGGCGCGCAGCGAGTGGGTCTTGCCCGCGCCCGCGGGCGCGCTCAGCGGCTGCACCAAAAACGGCGCGACCGCGATGCCGTGCACCGCGCGCGCCTGATCCGCCGACAACCCCTGCAGGTCATCAGACCGCACATCCAGCCGCGCGCGGTTATCGACCGCGTCGACCATGTCGAAGACGCGCTGCTCCTCGGCGATCACCGCGTCCACGGTGAACAACTCATGGCCCTCGCGGTGATGCACGGCGCGCGGCGCGCTGATGCGCACCGCGACCATGTCGGTGATCTTCTCGATGAGCGCACGTGCATCCCCGGGCGCGTCCACCGGCAGCAGCGCGCCCACCAACTCGACGAGGTCCGCGCGGGTGAACGCGGCCTTGTCAATATCGGCGACCATGCGCGCCAGCCGCGCGCGATCCAACAAGATGCGCGGCGCGGCGCGCCGCGCGCGGCGCGCTTCGAGGTGCACGCCGCGGTCGAGCTCCAGTCCGCGCGCATCGGCGCGCCACTCCGCTTTCAGTTCGGCCCACGACTTCGATTCCGGTTTGGCCGGGCGGGTGGCCTTCTGCGCGGCCGCCAACTGCTGCGCGCTCGGCTCACGATCAACGACTATCAGGTTGTTGCGCGCCCATTCCCGCAACCGCGTCGCGCGCCGCGACCACGCCCTGACGCACTTGGTGGTGATCCCGGCGATCTCGGCCATCCCCGTGCGCTCCCCGACGGCCACCCATTCCACCCCGCGCTCGGCGTGCAACTCGTGGCGCAGCACCGCTTGATAGATGACCCCGGCGGCCTTGGCCTCGTGAAAAAGCGACTTGGAGTCCATCGACACCAGCGCACCGTCGGCCCGAGGTTGGCGGTTGGGCACGATGACGTGGGTGTGCAGGTGCGGATCCCCGCACCGCGAGGTCTCGTGTTGGTAGGCGATGCCCACCAACCCCGGTAGCCGCTGCAGGTCCTTGTTCCCCGTGACCGGGTTATGTACCCGGGTGTAGCCCGCGTGCTGGTGCAGGTACTCCATCGCAGCGCCGACCGCTCTGAGGTGGGCATCGGCGACGACCTTGTCGTTGACATCGGTGGTCAGCGCCCGCAGCAGCGACACACTTTTGGGGGCGGCGAACGTGAGGTCAAACCCGTGCACCGATCCGGTGCTGAACGCGCGCCCGCCGGCCCCATTCGGGGCGACACCGTCGTCAAGCCACGCGCTGACCGCCTCACCGTCAGCAAAGCCGCCGGCAACCGCGGCATCGCTGAGTCCGGTCAACTCGGCCACCCGTGCGGCGTCCCCGGCCACGATCCACGTCGGGGCGCGGGTGTCGGCTTCGGAGTAGTACTCGCCCAGCCCGCCACCGGCGGCCTGGCGGTCCATCGCGGCCTGCTTGGCCTCGTCGGCGGTCTTCTCGTAGTAGGCGATGCTCCACCGCGATAGCCGTGAGATCGTCAACACCGGTGATGACCTCACGATCTTGACGATCCGAATCCAGCTGTACTGGATGGGATTTGGGGCGCGCCCGGCGCGCCCCAAATCAGTATTGCACCCCTTGTGCCAATGTGCCAGAGGTCTTTTGGCAGCGTTTTTGTTGTAATCCTATGTGGTGGAGGTAGTTTGGGAAAGGCCGGAAGGATTGGGCGGTGAGGAGGTGGTGTTGGGATGGTTGGGGAAGTGTTGAGAAGTGTTGGAGAACAGGGTGTTTGGTAGACCTTTGATTGCACGTAGTTGCCGTGTCGTCAGCGACCACACAAGCCCGCGCTTCGCGGACGACCGCCCCGGCATCGCCGACGTCGACGGTGACCCGACTTTGGCTAGCGAGTGACCGGGGGACGATGGATTTATCTGATTATGCGACACTCATTTTGAAGCAACTTTTGCGACAGACCGGCCTGCGTTTCGTTGTCTTGTCGTGGTGCGCACTGTCCTCTGTCCGTTTCTAAAGTTCTGAGAGAGGCAGACTTGGAGAACCAAGTGGGGTTCGTCGTTCTCTTGGGTCAACGTGGCACTTCGTATACGCCGAGAGTCGAGGCCCTTGACGTTTAGTCTGCCTGCATGGATCGCATTTGGCAGTGGGCGTGGGATCGGTACGGGGCGCGGTACTCGTGGGCGGTTTGGGCGATCTCGTTTGTCGTGGTGCTGCCGACGTATCTGCTTGCGTCGTTTCTGGTTGTCGCTTTTGAGAGGTCCGGTCATTACGTCGAGGCAGCCGTCGCCAGCACTGTCGCGACGCTGGCGATCTGCTACTACGCGTTTCTTCCTCCACGAGGCCGGCGCTTCGGGCTTGTGGAGCAATGGGTAGCCGGTCGCGAGGTCGACAGGACGAAAGCCCTGGATGCAACCTACACGTATGCCCGAGGAGCAGTTGCCCGGGGCGTGGTCGGAAATATTGTGGGTGCCGCCGCCCTCTTGGTTGTCGTGGGCGCGGTTTCAGGAGCAACAGGGTCACGGCTTGCGCAGTGGGGCATCGTCGGAGCCGCCATCGGGATTTCCCAGTCACTGATCGGTGTCCGCAGTTTTGTCGAGGGAGCAGTGCGACCGGCCAGGGTTGCGTTACTCGGTGACACGGGGATCGGCGACTCGCTGCCCCGCCCACGGCCGACGTTTGCGGCGTGGTCAAACCTCGCCATGGTCACCGCTGCGTTCGGCTTCGGCACCGGGGCGGCCATGCTGGCGGCCGTATTTGATCGAGGCCGTGATGTCCCCGTACTGTGCGTCGTGTTCGGCTGCGCGATGGCGCTTGGCATCGGATTGCCGATCACTGTCTTCGCCGGGTTCTCACAATCCCTTCGCCCCATTCGCGACCTTGCGGAGGGAACTGAACGGGTTGCGGCCGGCGACTACACTCAACGCCTACCGGTGGTTCAAGACGACGACCTCGGTGCGTTGGCGGCGTCGTTCAACCGCATGCAAGCGGGATTGGCTGAGCGACAACGACTTCAGGCCGCGTTCGGGACCTACGTCGACCCAGCGTTGGCGGCGCGGCTGCTTGAACAGGGTGACGACGTTTTCACCGGGGAGCGCCGCGAGGTGACCGTAATGTTCATCGACATCCGCGACTTCACCCCGTACGCCGAAGCCAACACCGCTGAGGACACCGTCGCCCGCCTCAACGCGCTCTTCGACATCGTGGTGCCCGCCGTCGTGGAAGGCGGGGGGCACGTCAACAAGTTCCTCGGCGACGGCGCGTTGGCCGTGTTCGGTGCCCCCAACGACCTCGCGGATCATGCCGACGCTGCGGTGACAGCAGCCGTGCTGATTCAGCGTCTGGTCGGTAAGCGATTCGGCACAGACCTTCGCATCGGCATCGGGATCAACACCGGTGTGGTGATCGCCGGAACCATCGGCGGCGGCGGCAAACTGGAGTTCACCCTCATCGGTGACACCGTCAACGTGGCCGCGCGCGTGGAGCAACTCACTAAAACCACCAGCGACGCTATCCTTCTCACCCAGCAGTGCGTCGACGCCTTGGCGTCTCGACCCCCCGGACTCAACGACCGAGGATTCCATGTCCTGAAAGGAAAGTCAGCCGCCGTGCAAGTCTTCGGCCTCGACCAAGAGTCGGACGTGCGGGCTGGCCGCACTAGTTAGCGAGGTGAAGCGAACCTGTGCCGCGATCACCCTCCGACCCCGGTGCTTTCGCTGCGGCTTTCGAGAAACCCAGAACAAGAATTGAGACGGAGCGGCGCGTCGACTACTTAGCCCGCCAAACCCAGCCAGGGAGTTTGCCAAGCCGCCTTTCCCGCTCAGGGGCGAGAGTCCCGTTGCGGTAAGCGGCGCGTTGGACGCCAACCCATGAACCTAGCCGGAAACCGTTCACGCTGTAGGCATCTGGCACGCGGGCGTGGCCATGTTCCTGTGCATACTCCTCAACCAACTGGAACGCCCTCTCCCAGCTTTCGGCCTGAGGGTTCCACGTCCACCCGGGAACTTCTTCAAGGCGGCGCTGGCGTTCCAAATCGAGGCTGCCCCTGGCAAAGTCACGTCGCTGGCGGGCGACCCAGGTACCCAGCGGGTAACCGTCGAATGGGATGCGTTGCGGAACATGGCAATGCCCCTGGCTTCTGACGAAGTCGACAAGCTTCTCCATGCCCTCCTCCCAGTTCGCTGCGTGATGATGCCAAACCCAACCCGGAAGCCTTTCGAGCCTACGGGTACGCTCTGTGGTGAGCTTTCCCTTCCTGTGTGCGCCTCGTTGGATACCGACCCACGCGCCGAGTCCGAAGTCGTCAACCCTGTACGAGTCGGGGACGCGTGCGTTGCCGTTTGCCTCGGCGTACCGCTCAAGCAGCCGGAATGATCTCTCCCAACTGTCTTCGTGGGGGTTCCACGACCACCCTGGAACTTCTTCAAGGCGGCGTTTCCGCGCCGGGTCAATGGTTCCGTCGGCGAACGCAACACGTTGAGTCAGAACCCCATCCGCCGAGCCGATAACTCCCCACCGTATATGCGCCGGGTACTAGGGCGTGCCCGCGTTGAGCTACGAACGTCAGCAGCTCCGAGAAGCCTCGCTCCCACTGATCGGCCTTGGGGCTCCACTGCCAGCCCTTCACAGCCTCAAGGCGTCGGACGCGGTCGCTGTTGAGTTTGCCTTTGGCATATGCGCTCCGCTGGCGCTCAACCCAGTCTGCGAGCTTGTAGCCCTCGAAAACATGGCCGCCCGGAACATCTAGGTTTCCATGTGCTTTTGCGTACCGGCGGAGTAGCGCGAAAGCCGACTCCCACTGTTCCTCGTTGACATCCCACATCCATCCCGGCAGCTCTTCCAGCCGACGCTGGCGGTCTTCGTCAAGCTCTCCGGCCGCTTTCTTGCTTCTTTGAGCATTCACCCAGCCGCCCAGGCTGTAACCATCCACCTTGTAGGACTGAGGTACACAGGACGTGCCCTCTCGTTCAACATATTTCAGCAATTTGTCGAAGCTTTCCTCCCAGCGGGAGGCGAAGGTCTGCCACACCCAACCCGGAAGATTGTCGAGGCGACGGAACCGGCTGGGGTCCAGCCGCCCAGCCGCGGCCGCCGTGCGTTGAACCGCTGCCCAACTACCGAGAGCGACTCCCTTGTACACATGGTCCGTCGGCACGTTGGGGTTGCCGTGCTCGGAGGCATACTCCTTCAAGAGAAAGAACTTGTCCTCCCAAGCGTCTTTTATGGGTTCCCATGACCAACTAGGCAAGGAGTTGAGCCGCGCTCGACGATCCGAGTCGAGCGTCCCCTTTTTGAAGAACTGCCTTTGGTTCGCGACCCACTGTCCGAGTTGGTACCCGTCGTCCTCGACGTGTGTTTTCGGAACGAGGGCGCTTCCGTTGTCCTCGACGACTCGGCGAAGGCGGTCGAACCCTTCCTCCCACAAATCGTCGACGGCAGCCCAAGTCCAACCCGGGAGCCGCCTAAGCCGCTGCTGGCGTCGAAGCTCCAGCTTTCCCTTTGTGTAGGAACGCCGTTGTGTGGTAACCCAAATGCCCAACTTGAACCCATGGGCCGAGTAGTTGTAGGGAACTCGGGCGTTGCCATGCTCGTCCACATATCGGCACAGGGCGTCGTATCCGTCCTCCCACCGTTCCAGCCTCGCGTTCCATGTCCAGCCCGGAAGGCTCTCCAGACGATTTGTGCGCTCCGGACTTAAGACACCCGCGACGTAGGCATTGCGCTGGGCGTTGATCCACTGACCTAGCTTGTAGCCACGGACGGTGGCGGTGAACGGAACCCGGGAAGTTCCGTTTTCGGCGACGTACTTATTTAGCAGGCCGAACCAAAAGTCCCACGCGAGCGTCGTCTGCTCGACCAGCCGCACGTCGAAGGCTCGGGCGAAGGAGGTGCCGACGGTGACTGGTAGGTCATTGTGAATCTTGGCAGGCAGCCGAGGGCGTCCGCCCTTGCGCCCGAGTTCACGGCGTAGCTCATCGAGCTGGCGGCCCAGCTCCTCGTCGTGCGCCCGGAGTGCTCGCACCACGTCCCAAACCGGCTTGAACACTGAACTGTCCAGGGCCACCTCGGGGTCCGCCTCGGTATCGACGAACACCGGGATCACGATGGTGCCGACCTTCTTCTCGTCGGACTTGCGGATGGCGCGCCCCACCGCCTGCACGATGTCCACCTCGGAACGGCGGGGATCGATGAAGGCCACCCCGTCAAGCGTCGGCACGTCCACGCCCTCGGCTAGACAGCGGGCGTTGGTGAGCAGACCGTACTCTCCGTCGTCGATAGCTCCGAGTTGCTGGATGAGCCGCCCCCGCACGCCCGCGTTCATCTCCCCTGATGTGTAGGCACACCACGCCTCACCCTTGGGGCGCTGCCGGACGGGCATCCACGCCACCACCTCCGGCAGCGTGGCCGCGAACTCCCGTGCCCGCTTCACCCGTGAATGGAACGAGATCGTCCGGCGTAAACCGTATTTCCGCATCGCCTTAGCGAGGCCAATCTGGCCGGCCAGGGTCGCGGCGTCGGTGACTTTGCTTCCTTCGATGCGGACGAGTGCGCCCTTCTCGGCCCACTCCCGGTAGGTGGCGTCGTCCACCCCGACGATGGACACCTGGTAGTCGGTGAGGAGGCCGCGCCCGATGGCTGCGCCAAAACCCAGCTTGTGGAACACAGGACCGAAGCCGGCCGTGTCATCCATGGACGCGTACTCGTATTCGGCTTCCTGCGCGGCCTTGAGCACCCGGCCCGTGAAGTAACGCGGCGTGGCCGTCATGAACAGCCGCCGCCGGGCCTTAATTCGGGAGCCGTCGAGCACCGTGGCGAAGTCTGACGACACCGGCCCCGCACAGCGGTGTGCCTCGTCGGCTAGCACTAGATCAAAGGCGGGTATCCGACCCCGGGCAAAGGCAGCGGCCACCTGCGGCGACGACTGGTACGTAGCGAACACCACGCGGGGACCGCGTCGACGGAGAAACCGGGCGATGTCTTCTGGGTCGGTGGTGACGGGCACCCCGAGGTCGGAAGTGTGCGCCACGATGGCGTCCTCGTCGCGGGACACGGTCGCATCTGAGCAGACGGGCAAGATGTCGAAGTCGGTGCGCCGGTTGACGATCCACACTCGCAGCGTCTGCTTCAGCAGCGACAGTGACGGCACCAGGACCAGGACCCGCTGGGCCCCGAGCTTTTCTTTGATGAACAGCGAGGTGAGCGTCTTTCCGGTGCCACAGGCCATGATGAGTTGGCCACGGTCGGTGGTCTTAAAGCCCTTCACCACTTCCCGGATGGCGTCACGCTGGTAGTCATGCGGCGTGGCAGGTTTTGGTGGCCGCGACGCGCGTAGCTTGTCCGGGGACCCCGGCCAGTCCAGGTACGCGTCCGCGGCTCGCAGGTCTGTCAGATCCAACGCGGTGACGGGTTTCTCCTGTGCGTCCACGGCGCGCTGTGCGAGTTCGTGGAGCCCGCCCGTGGTCGTTGAGATCAGCAGCCGCTGGGAGAACTGCTTGGTGTTGGACTCCGACAGGAACTTGTTCAACTCAGCCTTTGGGATGGGCTTGTCTTCTGCATAAGCCTTCGCCTGCACCGCCCACAGGTGCCCGTCGGCGTCCTCGGCCACCAGGTCTATTCCCGCCTCCACGTCACTCGGACGGTCCGGCCACTCCCTCCACAACCAGACGTGCCGCAACCGGTGCTTGTAGAGCGGGTCGTTGGCGAGGAACCACTTGCAGACATGCTCGAACTGCTTGCCTCGGACCCTCGGATCGGGATCGAGGCGGGCGAAGAGGTCGTTGAATGCCCCCACGGCGGGGATGCTAGTGCAGGGCTGCGACAGCCTGAGACGGTTTGGCAACCAAACACGCCACTAGGTCGGCAATCATGGACCCTTCGAACTTGACTCCTGAAGAGTCGCGACGCCGCGACCGCTACCACGAATCAGGTCACGCCATCGCCGCGGTGATACGGGAGGGATTCGTCACCTCCATGGACTTCTCATTTGAGGTCGAGACCAGGACCGACTTAAAAAAGGCTGACATGGCGTTCATGGCCTGGGCCGGTCCCTGGCGCAGGCCTACTGGGAGGGCAACTGCACCGTCGACCGGATTATGGAGCTGCTCCAGACCCAGAGTTTTGTTGATTGGCCCGTCTACGAGGAAGCGAGAGGCCCACGCAGAGCGGCTGAGATAGATGTCCGGCGTGCCGCCTTCAGTGCAGAGGTTGCATACACGGAAAACCTTCCGAAGCCAAGCGACCTGCCCCCTGTAACGCCTCCTGAACCGGGTTGGCACGCCGAGCTGACGAAGGCGTGACCCGAGTTGAAGCACCTAGCGGAGAGTCTACTGCGAGGCGACTCACCCATCCATCTCAGTAACGGGCAACACCTAGTGCTGGACGCGAGTCGCAACTACGAATATTGGTGGGACCCAAACAAGCCGACCGTTGACGATGACGAAGAGAGCTAGCCGGTGGCATAGAGCGACGACCAGTTCGTGATGGTCGGTTGAAGGCTGTCGGGGTAGAACCGCTGGCGACCGGTGGACGCGTCGCGTCGCTGGGCTTGCGCTTCGTAAAGCGCCACAGCACATTCGGCCATGCCGACCGCCGCCGCGAGGCCGTCGGCCACCATACGGAATGTGTCGACCTCACCCTTCACGTAATCGGCTGCCCACTTGAAGCCGTGAACGAAGCCAGAACCGAGTGTGTAGAACCGCTCCACGCCAACCTCGAATCCGTTGGCGAACAGCCCGCTGAGGTCGTGAGCGGGGGGATGTGCATCGATCCACTTCCCGGCTTTGGTGACGAATCCCGATGAGTTGGGGGTCTTCTCGCGCCGCAGACCTTCCATCATGGCGATGCGTTCGTCAAACAGCCGGACATGCTCCACAAACTTCGCGTAGATCGGGTCGCGTTCGTAGTTCGGCTGCGCTTCCAGCCTCCGCCGCTCAACTGAATGAAACCCACGCTGCGCGTCCAACTCTGCTTGGGTGAATCCGATGCACCGGGCCTGCCGATCAGCGCGATTCTCCGGCGACAGCAGCCAGATTGTCTTCGCAGCCGACTCCACCGCTGTGCGGCAGAGTGTGCATAGCGACGTGATGTGAGCGTTCTTGGTCTGGGGCCGAGTGGCTATGAGGTCGGCGGCTGCTGCCAGGTTGTCGGTGGCATTCATGATGGGAAACAGGGCGGTGACGTTCACGAGTCCGCCGAGTTCGACCATGAAGCCGTCGTCATCGAGTGCGAGGCTGCTATTGGGGTCGAATCCCTGTGGTCGCAAGCCCCAGGTCTTGAGTGCTAGGCCCCGGCTTGCCCTGTCGTCGGTGCGTGCCAGCACTGCGGATCTCGGATCTGTCATCAGGAGGCCAGCCTAGACACCACCAGCAACTTCGCTGGTCACGATATGGCCAGGCGACGCTTATGCGGCGCAAATGGCGTGGAAACAACCGGAAGCGACCGGTGTCGCCTAGCGCCAATCAGAACCCGAAACCGGTGCCTATCTGCTATTTGAGGACGCGAAGGGACTCACCGGGAAACGACCGGACCCGCTGACAGGTAATCAGCGGGTCCGGGGTTCGAAACCCTGACGGCGCACAAAAGTGAAATCACCGGCCCGGCTGCGCCATCGGCACATGGCCGGCGAACGCTTAAGTCTGTGCCGGGCAACGAATGCCGCTCCGAGTGAGCGCCGGCCCGGTGCCGTCAGCGATCCCTGATCCTGCGGACCACCACCACGACGACGACCGAAGAGACCCCGACCAACGAGACGATCACCGCGGGCTTTTTCAAAAATTCGATCGCCCGTGCCTTGAGATCATCGGCCAGACGGCGAGGATTGGCGCGCTCAGCAAGAGAATCGACGGTGGCCGCCAGCTGCTCACGGGCGACGTCGATATCCTGCTTGATGGCCTCGGGATCCCGATCCGCCACGTCTTCCTCCAAGTCCTCCTCATGCACTTGAGGAACTAGCCTAGATCAGCTGGCACCGGTGCCATCGCCCCGGTGAACATAATGCACCTAGAAAGGAGCCGAGTTGACCGAGAGCACGCGGCTCGCGCCCGGTGACAAAGCGCCCGCCTTCAGCCTGCCCGACGCCGACGGCAACAAGGTGTCGCTGGCCGACTACAAGGGACGCCGAGTCGTCGTCTACTTCTATCCCGCCGCCTCCACACCGGGATGCACCAAAGAGGCGTGCGACTTTCGCGACAATCTGCACGACCTCAACGATGCCGGCCTCGACGTCGTGGGGATCTCCCCCGACCCACCGGCCAAGCTGGCCAAATTTCGCGACGCCGAAGGGCTGACGTTTCCGCTGCTGTCCGATCCCGACCGCAAGGTGCTGACGGCCTGGGGCGCGTACGGCGAGAAACAGATGTACGGGAAGACCGTGCAGGGCGTGATTCGATCCACCTTCGTGGTCGACCAAAAGGGCAAGATCGAGGTCGCCCAGTACAACGTCAAGGCCGCACATACGACAACAAATATCAAGAAGTTCATCGCCCTGGGTAAGTAAGGACCTTGAGCCTCCGGCGGGTGCGTTAACCAATTGCCAGGCGCCCCAACACTATCGGGGATAAACGGCCCGGTTTAGAGGACCAATTAGTATCCTCTGCGACACGCCGATAGCGGGGCAGGACACGCCGTACGACCAGGGATTTTCAAAATCGTGACCCGGTACCCCTTGTATCGCCTGGAGTTGTCGTACCCAAGCAGTAGTCTATGGAGTGTCCGAGACGACGAGACCCCCGGACCGGGGAATCTGTTCAAGGCACTCTTGCTGCACAACATCATCAGCACCTGCACCGGATGCCGACGATCGGTTGCCCCGGGCACCCCGGAGTACGCGGACTGGCTCGTCCAGACGTTCCTGATGATCCCGGTCGGCGCCAAGTGCCCCGACTGCCAAACTCCCGAAGAGCGAGCCGAGTGTGCCATTAAGCAGGCCACCGGCCCTAAGTACAAGATCGACGGCCTTCGGTTGGTCCAAGAAGATCCGAAGCCGACGGGTGGCGACGACGAAGACGGTTCTCAACCTAAAGCGAGCTGACTTGTACTGCGCCAACGAGATCTTGCCCTTCTCGTCGACGACGAAGGTCGACCGAATGACGCCGCTACACGTTGGCCTAACCTGTATGGCAATAGCCGGTAACACCACCATCTAACTACGTCAATCCACGGATCACTACGGCAATGGGATAGCCTTCACCACTTGCCCGTCACCGGGTAGGGGGTCGGCGGTGTATCCGAACGGTCGGGTCGGCCACCTGAACGGACCGCTGGGCCGGCGGCCCAGCGGTCCTTGCGACGCACGTGTCAGTGAAGGTCGTAGGTCCACACCTGACCGTTGTCACGTTGGTTAAAAATGATCGTGCCCGCCTGTGAGAGGGGGGGCTGGTTCGCGTAGGCGATGGCCGCCGGAACATTTGCCCACAAATTTCCGTGCCACGCGATCGCGTGGGTGTCGGATTTTTTGACCTCGGCGACCTCATTCTCTGTGTGCACAACTTCGTCGTCTGACATAATGCCCTTCCGCGAAAAATGAAAGTCCTATCACGCCGATAGAACATGCCAATGATTGACCGGTCTGGCCGACAGCACAAGATGGCCAAGGAAATTCCGAGGCAATGTCCGGTAGCACCCACGCGCGCTTGGACTTACGCCGGTCCTTTCCGGGGCCGGATTGGCTGCGCGGGCGCGGCCACCGGGACAACGGGGTACCGCTTCTTCCTCCGGCTCAGATAGCTCATGCCTAGGCCGATAGGTCGCGGCGTAGCTTCGATCCCCTAACCGGGGGAGCTGATCTTGTGTTTGGTCATGCGGATGACCCTCGGCCTACGAGGCACTAGGACGCCTTCCGCGTCAACATGTGGCGGAACCAATCCGCAGCCGAGAGGCCGGCAGAGCGAGAAGAAGGTGGTCTCCGCCCTAGCCGATCACGCTGGCGGTTCGATCACGCCGGAATACCTCGCGTTGCTGTCGAGGGTGTACGTCGGTGCGGTCAACCGGGGACAGGACAAGCCGCTGGATTACCTGGCGGAGGTCACAGGTAATTCGCTAGCGGCGGTAAAGAATCACCTGTGGCAGGCCACCCGCAAAGGGCTGTTGGAGCGGTCACCGGGGCGGGCAGGTGGCCGCGTCACCGAGAAGGGAGGGGACATACTGAAACAGATTCTCGGAATCGACGGCTTGGAATCTCCCCGCGAAAGCTTGGATCGACTGCGGAAGCTTGACACCTAACGGGGATCACCGCCGAAGTTTCTGCGCGGCGATCCGTGCCTCAAAGGCGGGGTCCGTCGGCGGTTCGACTGGTTCGACTGTGGGCCAGTCTTCTGGAACGACAAACTCTTTCGGGATCACCTTGGTTTGGGTCGTACTGCCGTGGGGAGGGAAGTGAACGACCAGACGGATACCGGATTCCCGGAGCACCTGGCGGCGGTCGGTCGCTTCGTCGTCCCAGAGTTCCTGGTACGTCTTGCCAGTGCCAACTTTCTCCCACCGAGCCGGCACCACGGCGTTAGCCGTCAATTCGGCCTTGCGGGCCACCAACGCTGTCAACCGCGACCGGTACAACGCTTCGTCGTCCACCAGACCGTTGTCCGACTCCCACCGGAGCCGTTCGAGCGACTGTTCGGTCTGAGCCAATTCCTGACTGCGGTCGGCACCAGGAACAAAGACCAGACGTTCCATTTCCCGGTCGCCATACGCTGCGAGGAAGTTCTCTCCGAGCATTCCCTCGGCGTCAGCCAGCTTGATGGCTCCCCGGCACCCATTGAGTGATCGACCGCACCGGACGTAGGTGTGCACCTTCCCGCTGGACGATGTCCTGCGGTGCAGGGCCAGCGCGTACCCGCATACGCAGTACCCGATACCCGCCAAGGGGTTCGGTGTCATCTGACGAGCCTTACCGCTGGCTGCCCTATCCCCGAGGGCTGCTTGTATCCGATCCCAGTCCTCATCGGAGAAACGTCGGCTCAGCCATCCGTATCGGCTGGCCCTCGGAGTCGAGGACCAGCTTCTCCCCCGTCCGCTTCTTGTGGTCGGGGTTGTCTTCGGTAGGCGCTGGTTCATACGTGGCGACGACACGGTATCCCTGAGTGCGCTGCGAGGTCAGAACCCGTTTGAGCGTCTGTGCCGACCAATATTTGTCAGCGCCACGCGACCGTCCGACGTTGGTCTGCCTGCACTCGCAGCCGGCGACGTGCTGCCGCCCCTTCCTGCCTTCGGGGCCTTGGTGCATCTCCAGGCAACGAGGATCATGCAGCCACTGCGTGATCTTGGTCAGCGACCAATTCTCATCGACCAGTTTCGTCTTGATCTCGTGCAGCAGGGCGTAACCCATCGGGGTCCCGCTCAAGCCCTTTGCCGCCCGTCTTGAGTGGCACCGTGCGATAGCCCAACGGCGCAACACCGTGACTGACCCGGTTGGTCATCTGTAGGTGTCCGATACGGTCGGTCGCTCGGGTCTTGAATCTATTCAGCTCGATGGCTGCGAAAAAAGAACCGACGTAGATGAAGAACTCGCTCATCATCTGATCGAGTGAATCCTTCTTCGGGTGTAGGTAGTCCAGCACCACCCCGTCACCCGCGAACGCGAGAATCTTCTTGTTGGCCTTCGTCCACTTGGCGAACTCGACGCAGTCGTTCGTGGACCGGAACGCCCGGTCGATCTTGGAGAACACCAGAACGTCCCACTCGTGGAGACGCTCTGGCGCCAGCCACTTCCCGAGGTCAGGCCGCTCGAACGGTGTCGTCTTTCCCGCCGAAATGCCGAGGTCCTCAAACCGTCCCACCACGGCATAGCCGTGGGACTGCGCCCAGCGTTCCCCTTCTTCGGTTTGCGCTAGATGGGAGACCTTGCGGGTGTTGGCTTTGTCGTCGTCCAGGTGAGAGACTCGTGCGCCTACGACGGCGCGAAGCTTACGGGCCATGTTGTCCAGAGTAACGCTTTGTACAACGTCAAGGCCACCGGCCACGTCGCCAAGCTTCGGCGCGACTTGTCGATCTAGTACGTGGTGCCGCCGGATGCATGTGCGGCGACGTCTGCACTGAGGAAGAGCATGTTGCGCGTTTGGCGAGTGAATGTTGCGCCGGCCCAACGCTTCCCGATATCCGCGAAGTTCATCGCGGTTCGCCTGCCCGGCGTTCTGTTATTTCACTGTCGCGTTCCACTCACCCGATCAGCACGAGATTTAGCGTCGTCATACGCACGGTGGATGCTATGGGCATGAAGCGAGCCCCATCCTGGTCACGGCCGCCGCGGCCGTCTACGCCTTTGTCGCGTGGGGCGCGGCCGCTCGGTTGATGTCGGGTGCGGCGTGATGGGAGTGCTGCACTTGCTCGCGGAGCGCATCGGGACCAGTGGACGAGTTGTCGGTTTGGAGCGTGAGCGGCGCATCCTGGAGGCGGGACGCAGCCTTGCCGAACAGCGGCGCTTGAACGTCGAGTTCGTGGAGGCAGACGCGCCGGCGAGCGGCCTGCCCGGAGATGGCTACGACCTGGTGCACGCGCGCACCTTGCTGCTGAATGTCAGCCATCCTCGAGAGATCCTCGCCGAGATGATCAGGATCGCCCGACCCGGCGGCATCGTAGCGATCCAGGAACCCGACGCCTCGGCCTGGACCTGCGATCCGCCACACCCAGCTTTCGACATCCTGCGCGCGGAGATACTCAACGCCTACCGACGAACTGGCAAAGACTTCAACATCGGGCGAAGGGCCGCACGGATGCTGCGCGACATGGGACTCGAATGCGTCCGTGTCCGCGCCACCGCGCGCGTCACCCGGCTTGGCGACTTTTACCAGAAATTTGTGCTCACGATCGCCGGTCTCGTCCGCGACGTGGTCATCGCCGGCGGAAACATCACGAACGACGAGTTCGACTCCTACAGCACGGCATTGCGCAACCATCTCGACGATCCGGGCACCCTGACGTGCCAGCCCCTGATGTGGCAAGCGTGGGGCCGAGTGCCCAAAGCTGATTAGGGGCGCCCAGCAGAAGATCCCAGGTTTGCCAGCAGCAGCGCCTCGGCGATTGCCGCGCGTTCCAGCACGCCCAGGTGCAGGCTTTCGTTGATGCTGTGCGCTTGCGTTGCGGGGTCTTCGACGCCCGTGACCAGGATCTTGGCCTCCGGGAATGCGGCGGCGAATTCGGCGATGAACGGGATCGACCCGCCCATGCCCATGTCGATCGGCTCGATCCCCCACGCCTGACGAAACGCCGCCCGCGCGGCGTCGTAGACCGCGCCGCTCGCCTCGATGGCGTAGGGCTGACCGACCTCACCGCGGGTGACGCTGACCCGCGCACCCCACGGAGCATGCCGCCCTAGGTGCGCGGTCAAAGCCTCCAGGTGTGCTTCGGCGTCGCCGCCGGGCGCGACCCGCATGCTGATCTTGGCGCGGGCCCGCGGGATGAGCGTGTTCGACGCGGAAGCGACCGGCGTCGTGTCGATCCCGATCACGGTGATCGCGGGTTTGGCCCACAACCGCTGCGGCACCGAGCCCGAGCCGATCTCGGACACCCCGTCGAGCAGACCGGAGTCAGCGCGGACCCGCTCGGCCGGGAAATCCGGGTAATTCAGGGCGGCGACGTCGGTTTCGTGCAGGCCGGCCACCGCCACGTTGCCCTCGTCGTCGTGCAGGCTGGCCAGCAGCCGCACCAGCACGCTCAACGCGTCGGGAACCACGCCGCCCCACAGTCCGGAGTGCAACCCATGGTCGAGCGTGGCGACCTCCACCACGCAGTCGGCCAGACCGCGCAGGGAGACCGTCAGCGCCGGGGTGTCGGTGCTCCAGTTGTCCGAGTCGGCGATGACGATCACATCGGCGGCCAGCGCGTCGCGGTGGGCGGCGAGCAACCGGCCCAGTGACGGCGAGCCGGATTCCTCCTCGCCTTCGACGAAGACCGTCACGCCTACCGGCGGTTGGCCGCCGTGTGCCCGAAACGCCGCCAAATGCGTTGCGATACCGGCCTTGTCGTCGGCACTGCCGCGGCCGTAGAGCCGGCCGTCGCGTTCGGTGGGCTCGAAAGGCGGCGACGCCCACTGGCTCGGATCGCCTTCGGGCTGCACATCGTGGTGGGCGTACAGCAGCACCGTGGGCGCGCCGGGGGGCGCGGGATGTCGCGCGATGACGGCCGGCGCGCCGCCCTCGCTGACGGTGCGCACATCGCTAAAACCCGCCTGCGACAACAGATCAGCCACCGCCCGCGCGCTGCGATGCACCTCGTGGCGCCGGCCGGGGTCGGCCCACACCGACTCGATCCGCACCAAGTCCTCGAGGTCGCGGCGCACCGATGGCAGCCCCTCGCGAACGCGCTCCTCTACCGCGCGAGCAGTCGCAAAAGCCCCCGTTGTCCGGCGTGTCGAGGGGCTTTTGTGACTGCCCGCGCTCAAGGAGTCTCCAAGATGGCCACCGCGGCAGCGGTGTCGCCCTCGTGGGTCAGTGAGACGTGGATCGTGACGTCGGCCAGATGCTTGGCAATGTCGCCGGTCAACCGGACTCGCGGCCGTCCCCACATGTCGGTCACGACCTCGATATCCCGGTGGATGTCCTCCGGCAGCATGGGCCGCTGGGCGAACCGCGAACCCGACCAGGCCTTGATCACCGCCTCCTTCGCGGCCCAGCGAGCGGCCAGGTGACGCGCCGCCGACGAACTCTTGTCGGAGGCGTCGCGCCGCTCGCCGGGGGTGAAGGTCTCGGAGAAGACCGTTCCCGGCTGATCGACCTGCTCGGCGAAATCAGGAATGGAGACGAGGTCGATCCCCACTCCCACAATGCCCATGGCTGGCCAGGTTAACGGATGCCCGAAGTCATCCGGCAGGGACCTCATAGCTGTCGCTGTCACCCAGCCGGGCGGCGGGATTCAACAGCATTGCCGCCTCCTGGCGCTTCTCCGGCGCCTGGTGGTCGAAGCGACGGTCCGGCGGCCGCTGGTACATCGGCTCGCCGCCGGCGATGGCGGAGACCAGTCTGCGCTGCCCGGCCAGCAGGCGCGCGTTCGCTCGCCGCTGATAGTCCGCGCGCTGATCCGGATCCAGCGAGGCGATGAACGCCTGCGGGTGCACCAGCGCGACCAGGCCGGACACGTGGCCGAACCCGAGACTGGTCAGCAACCCGGCCTTCAGCGGGAACCTCCCGCCCATCCGCAGCGTCTCGCGCACCCAGACGAAGTGGGCCGAACCGGCCAGTTCGTCGTCAACGCAATCCAGGCTCCGGTTCGGTGGGATCACCCCGTCGCGCAGCATCTGGCACAAGCCCATCATCTGGAAGACGGCCGCGCCGCCCTTGGCATGGCCGGTGAGGCTCTTCTGCGACACCACGAACAACGGGGCACCCTCGGAGCGACCGAGCGAATCCGCCAGCCGCTCATGCAATTCCGTCTCGTTGGGGTCGTTTGCCAACGTCGAAGTGTCGTGCTTGGAGATCACGGCCACGTCGTCGGCGGTGACGCCCACCTTCGCCAGCGCCCGCGCCAGCGGCGAGTCCTTGCCGCCGCGGCCCGCGCCCAGCGCACCCAGTCCCGGCGCCGGGATCGAGGTGTGCACACCGTCGCCGAACGACTGCGCGTAGGCCACGACCGCGAGGACCGGCAGGCCCATCTTGAGCGCCAGGTCACCGCGCGCCAGGAGGATGGTGCCGCCGCCCTGGGCTTCGACGAAGCCCAGCCGGCGCCGGTCGTTGGGCCGGGAGAACTTCGAGTCGTGGATGCCCTTGCCGCGCATCATGGCGGTGTCGGCGGTGGCCGCCATGTCACCGAATCCGATGATGCCCTCCAGCGTCAGGTCGTCGATGCCGCCGGCCACCACCAGCTCGGCCTTGCCCAGCCGGATCTTGTCGACGCCCTCCTCGACCGAAACCGCGGCCGTGGCGCACGCCGCGACCGGGTGGATCATCGCGCCATAGCTGCCGATGTACGACTGAACCACGTGTGCGGCAACGATGTTCGGCAGCACTTCCTGGAAAATGTCGTTCGGCTTGTTACGGCCCAACAGGTTCCCGTGGTACATCGTCTGCATCGAGGTAGCGCCACCCATGCCGGTGCCCATGGTATTGGCCACCATGCTCGGGTGCACATAACGCATCACCTCGGCCGGGCTGAAGCCTGCGCTCAGGAACGCGTCGACGGTCGCGACGATGTTCCAGACCGCCAGCCGGTCAATGGAACTCGCCATGTCCGGGCTGATGCCCCACACCTTCGGGTCGAACCCGGTCGGCACCTGGCCGCCGACGACCCGCGACAGCTTGGTCTTTCGCGGCACCCGAATCTCGGTGCCGGCCTTCCGGATAACCTGCCAGTCGCTGGAATCCGGCACCGGCCGGATCACCGTGTGTTCCGGATCGAATTCGGCGAAGGCGCGGGCGTCGGCCTCGGAGGACACGACGAAAGCGAAGTCCTTGTCGAGGAACACCGACACCAGCAAAGGAGAGGCGTGATCCGGATCGATCGCGCCGTCGTCGACGAATTCGCGGATGCCGCAACGCTCCACCACGGTGTCGTGGTAGCGCTCGACCAGCTCCGCCTCGTCGACCAAATCGCCCGATTCGGTGTCGTACCAGCCTGGTTGAGGGTCTTCTTCCCAGCGGATCAAGCCCGTGGTCCAAGCCAGCTCCAGCACGCCGGCCGCCGAGAGTTCGTTGTCGACCTCCATCTCGAACCGGGTGCGCGACGAGCCGTACGGGCCGAGTTCGGCGCCGCCGACGATCACCACCAGGTCGGCCGGGTCGACGTCGAGGTCCTCCCATTCCGGAGGGGGCGCCGGGGTGTATCCACGCGGCGGCGACGGCAGCGCCGCGATGGCGCCCTCAGTCTCGTCCTCATCGGCCGCCGCATCGGCCGACATCTCCTCCCGCGCTTTGGCGGCCAGTTCGGCCATGTCGAGGTCGGCCTCGGCGAGCTCGCCCGTCAGGTCGGCCTTGATCGGCGCGCTGGCCGCGGCCACCTTGGATTCCACGTCGCACAGGCTCAGCAGCATCGCCGCCATCTCGTCGGTCGAGTAGGTGGTGACACCGGCCTCCTCGACGGCGTCGACGATGGCGTCGTTGTGGCCCATGAGGCCGGTGCCGCGGGTCCAACCGATGAGCGCGTGCGCCAGGCTGACGCGTTGCGCCCAGGAGGATTCGGCGTTCCAGCGCGCCACCACGGCGTCAAGCGCCGACTTGGCTTCACCGTAGGCGCCGTCCCCGCCGAACATTCCGCGGTTGGGCGAGCCCGGCAGCACCACGTGCAGCCGTGAGGCGATGTCGCGCTCCGAGCCGATCTTCGACAGGCCGCCGATCAGTCGCTGTACGGCCCACAGCAGGACCTTCATCTCCATCTCGAAGCGCGAACCGGCCTCGGACAGGTCGCCCGCGACGCGCGGCGCCGCGAACGGGAACAGCAGCGTCGGGGTTTGCGCGTCCTTGACGTGAATCGATTGTGGCCCAAGGCTTTCGGTTTGCTCGGTACCGACCCACTCGACCAGCGCGTCGATGTCGGAATACGACGCCATGTTGGCCGCGACCACCCACAGCGCAGCGCCGTAACGGGCGTGGTCGCGATACAGCCCGCGGTAGAACGCCAGCCGCTCCTCGTCGAGCTTGGATGTCGTCGTGATCACGGTGGCACCGCCGTCGAGCAGCCGTGCGACCACCGACCCCGCGATCGAACCCTTGGAAGCGCCTGTCACCACCGCGATCTCGTCGCTGTACGGGCCCGGGTTGGGGTTTTCGGCGCCGGCGGCGATCCGGCCGTACAGCGACGCGTGAATCTGACGGCCAGCGGCCAGCGCCTTGCCCTGCCACCAGGTGGCCTGGGTGGCGACGACGTGGCCGGCGCCCTCGAACCTCTCCGACAACCGCGGCCAGTCGGCGTCGATGTCGCCTTCGTCGGCAAGCCAGAGCTTTACCAAGTCCTCGCGGGCGCTGGCCCATCGGTCGTCGAACAGGACGGCCTTCTTGGCGTCGAACACCGGGGCCACCAAACGTGGCCAGTCCGCGCCCAATTCGGCGGTGACCAAGTCGATCAGCTCGGCATCGGTGGTCGCCGGCAACGCGCTGACCGGATCGTCCAGGCCCAGCTGGCCGAGGATCAGGCGGGCCGCCGAGGCCAGCACGCCGTCGCGACCGGTGATCTGATCGGTGAATTCCCCGAGCGCGGCCGCGTCGATGGTCGCACCGCCACCACCGCCCGCCGACGGCAAGGCCACCGAGATGCCGCGGCGTGCCGCGACCGACGCCACCGCGGCGTCAATCACCTTGTCGACGGATGCGGCATCGGCCAACGCGCCCTCGTGCAGGTGTCCCATCGCGCCCCCACGCACACTGGTGCCCTCGCGGGTTCCCAGCGCGACTTCGACGGCGACGTGCTTGGCCCAGCCGTCGCCGAGCTCCCACGTCTTCTTGACTCGCTCGGCGATGGCGGCCGGCCGCTTGCCCGAGGGCCCCAGGACCGTCCGCAGCTGGTCGTTGATCGCGTCGGAAAGCACTGGGCCGTAAGGCTTGTAGGTGCGTGCGAGCTTGGTCACTTGTGACCGCAACCCCGCGAGGTCGGCCTCGGCGGCGCCGTCGATGGCCCCCAGGTTCAGCTCGGAACCCAGGTCCACCAGGAGCTGGTTGCGCCGCGACGACGCGCCGTCGGTGATCGACTCGATGGAGTCGAGCTCCTCGATCTGGTCGATGCGCATCTTGGCCGACAGCGCGATCAGCGCCAGGGTGGCGTCGGCGGCGCCGAACGGGATGTCATCCGGACGGACCCCGCCCGAGGGAGCGGTCGGCGCGGGCGCGGGCGCCGCCGCTGCGGCACCCTCCGCGGAAACGGCTTCGACGACCGGCTCCGCCGTCTCCTCTTCGGGTCCCGGCTCGGGGTCGGTGTCGTTGGCGAACAGCACCGCGGCGTCGCGCTCGGCATTGAGCACTTCCACTGTGCTGTGCGCATATTCGGGCAGCTTGAGCGTGTTGGTGGCCAGTCCGGCGACGGTCGGCGACGACTTCACGCCGATCTCGACGAACCGCTCGACACCGAGACCACCGGCGGCCTCCTCGGTGAAGAGCAGATCCTGGGTCTCGATCCAGCGCACCGGGCTGGCGAACTGCCACGCCAGCAACTCGATCAACACGGTGCGGGCCAGCTCGATGGGCCGCTCATGACGCCAGTTGTCGTAGTCGGCGAGAATCTCGTCGAGCGGCTCGGCGGGCACCAAATCCCTGATCTCCTGGATGAAGTCGCGATCCAGCGAGAACGGCCGCGGCACCAGGTTGGGGATGTAGCGCCCGATGATGATTTCGGGGTCTTTGTCGCGCGGCATGACCCGCTCCAGCGAGCGGCGGAAGTCGGCCACGCCGACCCGCAACACCCGCGAGTGGAACGGCACGTCGATGCCCGGAACCAGGATGAACGAGCGCCGCCCGCCGGTGAGCTCGCGGCGGCGCTCCACCTCGGCCTCCAGCGCTTCCAGGCCGCGAACCGTGCCGGCGATCGCGTATTGCGACCCGCGCAGGTTATAGTTCACGATCTCAAGAAACTCACCGGTATTCGCCGCAATATCGGCCACGAACGCAGGGACGTCGGCATCGGGCAGGTCGATCTGCGACGGCCGGATTGCCGCTAACCGGTAGTTGGAGCGGCCCAGCTCGTCGCGCGGCACGATGTCGTGCATCTTCGAGCCGCGGTGGAACACCATCTCCAGCATGGCTTCCAGCTCGTAGATACCAGTTACACAGGCCAGGGCGGTGTACTCGCCGACCGAGTGTCCGCAGGCGATGGCGCCTTCGACGAAGGCGCCCTGCTCGCGCATCTCGGCGACCTGCGCGGCGGCCACCGTCGCCATCGCGACCTGGGTGAACTGCGTCAGGTACAGCACACCTTCGGGGTGGTGGTAGTGCACACCCATGGCGATGATGCTGGTCGGGTTGTCCCGCACCACGTGCAGCACCGAGAAGCCCAGCATGTCGCGGGTGAACTTGTCGGCGCTGTCCCACACCTTGCGGGCCGCCTTGGACCGGGCCCGGACATCCATGCCCATGCCCTTGTGCTGGATCCCTTGGCCGGGGAACGCGTAGACCGTCTTGGGCGCGGCCAGTCGCGCGGCGGCCGACATCACGAGATCCGTTCCGACACGCGCGGCCACTTCCAAAACCTCTGCGCCCTGGTCGATCCCGACGCGATCGACACGGAAGTCGACCTCGTCGCCCGGACGCACCATGCCCAGGAATCGCGCGGTCCAGCCGACCAGCCGAGCGGGCGGGCGGGCCTGACCGTCGGTGGCCGTCACCGCGTGCTGCGCGGCGGCCGACAGCCACATGCCGTGCACGATAGGCGATTCCAGGCCCGCCAGTAGCGCGGCGGCCCGATCGGTATGGATGGGGTTGTGGTCACCCGACACCACCGCGAACGGGCGCATGTCGACCGGCGCGGTAAGCCTGACGTCGCGGCGGCGGCGACGCGGGGTGTCGGTTGCGTTCTCGGATATCGCGCCGCCGGCCCGGACGGGGTCGGTGAGCTCGGCGGTACCGGTGCGTCCAAGGATCGCGAAACGCTCCTCGAGGGTGGCGATTACGGCGCCGTCAACGTCCGCCGAGTCTCTTAAAGTCACCGAGACCGGGACGACACGCCCCATGTCGGTGTCGACGGCCTGTGCAGCCGTTGCGGTAATCGTCAACCGGGCCGGCACTGTGGGCAGCTTGCCGACGACGCGCGCGGCATGGTCCAGATGCACCAGGCTCAGCAGACCCTCCACCACCGGGACACCGGCGTCGGTCACCGCCGAGCCGATCGCCGCGAAAACGGCGGGCCAGCATGGGCCTACCAGCGCATCGGGCACCGTGGTGAGGCTCGGTGCCAACGGCTCTCCGAAGGTGGCCGTGACGCCGGTGTGATCGGCGACCCGCTCCGGGTCCCAGTCGACCGTCAAGGTGGCCGTGCCGTCGATGACCGCGGGCAACGAGTCCGGCCCGTCTGCACCGGCCGCGATCGCCAGGACCGCGCGCATGGCGGTGGCGGCGTCTTCGGTGGAGACGACGGGAGTGCCGCCGTCAACGGTGTTGGCGGGCAGGCGGAACGGGATATCGACCCAGGCGCCCGATACCGGCACGCTGAGCACGACTTGATTGCTCGAGCCACCGTTGACCGCAAGGCGCGCCCCGGTGGAGGAGTGTGTGGCGCGCAGGCTTTCGGGTCCTTCGTGCACCAGCCAGTCGCCCGGGTCGGCGATCCGATGGACGGGGTTGGTCGTGGTGCGGCCGGCCCACTGCACGTCGGGGGCGTCGAGCACGACCGCCAGCGGCCCGGTCACATCCGGACGGCCCATCCGGCGCGAGGTAACGGCTTTGGGCTCCGCTCCGGCACCCAGCACCTCGTCGACGGCGGCCTGCTCGAAGCGGTCCAGCAGCTCGCCGACGGGTTCGTCCAGCCGGGTGATCCCGGCCACCGACGCGGTACCCGGGATGATGCACACCTGGTCGGCGTGGTAGCGGGCATCGTGGGCCTGCCACAGCGAGTCACTGCGCCACCAACGGCGCACGTCCTTGTCGATCACCGGCACGAAGTTGACCGGCTTGCCGAGCGTCTTGCACAACGTGACGAAGAACGGAACGTCGGCCGGGTGCAGCAGCACGGATTCGGCGTCCGGGTGGTGCGCAAGCAGGGTGGCGATGGCCTCGCCGGGCCGTTCCAGCAGCGCAGAGTCGGCGAACAACGTGTCGATCGGCCCGAAATCCTTCGGGTGCAAACGCGCTTCGGCCCGCTGCAGCATGTGCTGGAACCGGTCGCGCCACGTGTCGGCCAACCAGGGGCTGCCCGGTGAGGCGGTGTCGGCGGTCGAGTTGCCCTCGCCGATGGTCAGCTCGACGTAGCGCCGCAACCACTGCAGATAGGTCATCTCACCGACGTCGCCGAAATACGGCTTGGCGGTGTTGGCCATCGCCGCGATGATCTCGTCGCGCCGCTCGGCGACCGCCTCGGCGTCACCGGCGACCTCGTCGAGCAGCCGGCCGCAACGTGAGGCGCTGTTGTCGATCTCGTGGATGTCAGCGCCCAGCTGGCTACGGCTGGAAGCCATGCCGGCCTGGGCTTTTCCGGCGCTGATCCATTGGTCGGTGCCTTGCGTTTCGACCAGCATCCGCTTGACCGACGGCGAGGTGGTGGACTCCAGCGTCGCCATCGCCGCGGTGCCCACGAGGATGCCGTCGATCGGCATCAACGGGAAGCCGTAGGACTGCGCCCAGCGCCCGGACAGGTACTCGGCCGCCCGCTCGGGTGTGCCGATGCCGCCGCCGACGCAGACGGTGATGTTGGGGCGCGACCGCAATTCCGAATAGGTCGCCAACAGCAAGTCGTCGAGGTCTTCCCAAGAATGGTGGCCGCCCGCGCGCCCGCCCTCGATGTGCATGATCACCGGCTTGGTGGGCACCTCGGTGGCGATGCGGATGACCGAACGGATCTGCTCGATGGTGCCGGGCTTGAACACCACGTGGCTGATGCCGATTTCGTTGAGCTCGTCGATCAGCTCGACGGCTTCCTCGAGATCCGGGATGCCGGCGCTGACCACCAGGCCGTCGATCGCCGCGCCGGACTGACGGGCCTTCTGCACCAGCCGCTTGCCGCCGACCTGGAGCTTCCACAGGTAGGGGTCGAGGAACAGCGCGTTGAATTGGTAGGTGCGGCCGGTTTCCAGCAGGCCGGACAGCTCCTCGATGCGGTTGGCGAAAATCTCCTCGGTGACCTGCCCGCCGCCGGCCAGCTCGGCCCAGTGCCCCGCATTGGCGGCGGCGGCGACGATCCTGGCGTCGACGGTGGTCGGGGTCATGCCGGCGAGCAGGATCGGCGACCGTCCGGTCAGCCGGGTGAACTTCGTCGAGAGCTTGACCCGGCCGTCGGGCAGGCGAACCACGGTCGGGGCATAGGTCGACCAGGCGCGGGCGACCTCGGGGACGGCCCCTACGGTGAACAGGTTGCGCTGGCCGCCGCGGGTCGCCGCCGGCACGATGCCGACGCCGAGGCCGCGGATCACGGGCGCGGTCAGCCGGGTCAGGATGTCGCCGGGACCCAGATCGAGAATCCACCGGGCTCCTGCGTCGTTAACCCGCGTGATCTCGTCGACCCAGTCGACACCGTTGACCAGGATGGCCGCGGTCAGCTGGCGGGCCGCCGCCACGTTGAGGCCGACCTTCTCGGCCCAGCCCCCGACGATGTCGATGCCGTCGGCGAGCCGGGGCGTGTGAAAGCCCACCTCCACCTGCACCGGATCGAAGACCGGGGCGAAGACGTCGCCGCCGCGGATCTTGTTCTTGCGGTCGGCTTCTTCCTTCTCCGAGATTTGCCGGCAATAGAGCTCGAAACGCGAAAGCTGCTCGGGGGTGCCGGTGATGACCACCGAGCGCCGCCCGTTGCGGATGGACAGCACCGGGGGCAGCACGGTGCGCACATCCTGGGCGAACTCGTCGAGCAGGCGGCGAATGCGCTCGGGGTCGGCGTTGGTGACCGACACCATCGGCGGGCGGTCGCCCAGGACGGAGATGCCGCGCCGACGGGCTACCAGCGTCCCGGCGGCGCCGATCAGCTGGGCCAAAGCCAGCAGTTCGACGTCGCGGGCGCCCGCGGCCTTGAACGCCTCGACGGCGAGCACACCCTGCGAATGCCCCGCGACGGCCACCGGTGGTGTCCCGTTGAGGTCCATGCCCTGCCGCGCCAGGGCACGCACGGCAGCGATCTGGGTGAGCAGCACGCCAGGTATCGACACCGCCGCCGACGTCAGGTGCTTGTCCGACGGGACAGGATCCTCGGCCGCCAGCGCGCGCACCCAATCCAGCGGCTCGAAACCGATCGGACGCACCACGACCAGCTCTTTTTCCACCCGCTCGAGCAGGAGTTCCACCTCACCGACCAGCGTCGCCAACTCCGATTCGATGCCGGCCGAGGAGACCAGCTCCTCGAGTGTCTGCAGCCAGGCGCTGCCCTGGCCGCCGAATGCAACGGCGTAGGGCTCGCCGGCCGTCAGGCGGTCGACCAGAGCATGCGTGCTAGAGGGGCTGTTCCCGCCGCGGTCAGCGGTCACCCGGTCTTGCTCGTGGATCGTCACCTTCTATATCTCCCTGCATGCGTCTTTACGTATCGGTTCGTTCGGCCGGTCCCGGCGCATGGGACCTGCTTGTTTAACGCGATTCCCCGTCGAATCACTGCCGGAGGACGGCTGGCCGGTGTGTTGTCGGCGGACCGCTCCCTTGGTCCAGCGGCGCGGCGGACTGCATCGGCTGTACTAAGCGTGTCATAAGAATGAGTGCCCTTTGGCGTGCCGAGGGGTTACTGGTGAGTTCTACGCGCGGGTAACCGTGTCGTGGGTAACACCGGCTTGAACTGGCCGCGCGGGCGCCGAGATCAAACGCGCTGCATGCGAGCGGTTACGGTCGAGTAGCTATAACTGCCCTGATCAAGCCAGTATTGTTATGTAATCGTTATGTTAAAAAAATCGCGGTGCTCAGTAAGTGCTGACGGGGCGTGAGCCGCGTCGTATGGCGACCGCCCGCGGCTGCGGCGCCGCAAAATGAGCGAACGACTGTTTGCTGGAACTTTTTCCTTCGCGGGCTCAGGCCCACTGCCCGAATTCGGGTTTGAGGATTTCGTTGATGTCAACCCCTACACCGCCGACGCTGCGCTTGTCGATCTCGACCTGGTGCAGATGGGCGGCGGGATGGGTGAATCCCTTCGGCGAGCCCCAGTTGTGTTGCCAGAAGTAGGAGCCCAAGCCGTCGTGCAGGGCCCAGTCGATGGTCTTCGAATTGGCGTAGACGCCGGTGCGCTGGTGCCCGACCACCGACTCCCACGACCGCAGATACGGGACTATCTGCTGTTTGTACTGGTCGTATGAGGGGTCGTCGTCGATCGACGCGTAGATCGGCGCACTGGCCGGACCGCCGGCGGCGGCGTGCAACTGCATCCCGCGCTGCGCATGTTTGAGGCCGGCGCCGGCGCCGCCCAGCCAGTCGGCGGTGCTGCCCTTGCCGTACTGGTAGCAGGAGACGATTTTGAGCCCGTTGGTGCTCAGGTCGCATGCCTCGCTGACCTGAATCGGCTTGCCCAGCATCCAGTTGCCGCCGGGCCGACGGTCGGATACGTAGCGAATCGATCCCACCGCCCCGGCGGCCCTGATTTGGCCGGCGGGGATGACACCGGCCGCATAGTCCAACAGGGTGCCGAGCGACGCCGATGCCGGCGCGGCGTCCAGCGACGCTGCCGCAACGCCCAGCCCTAGCAGAGCCGGGGTCGCGGCCGCGAATTTGAGCACGTCACGCCGCGAGACAGACATACGCCACAGGGTACGACAAACACACCAATTGTCACATTAACGACATTGATCACATCTGAATCACATTGCAACATCGCCGGGCAGCACGATTACGCTGACGGCCTCCAGCCCGCGGCGCGCGGTCTGGCGCGCGACCTCGTCGATGAAGTGCGCGGCCGCGGGGTTTATCGATCCCGCCCAGGCCCGGAATCCCTGGACCATCACCGCGTCGCCATCCAGCAACGGTCGCACGCCGCGCAGAACGCTCACCACGTCGTCGGGCAGCGGGTCGGCCAACTGCCGGTCGATCCAGTTGTGCGCGAGGCGTGTTGCGGCCGCGTCGTTTTCGCCTAACACAACTACCTCGCCGGCGGGCTTGCGCAATCGGTCGAAGAGCTCCCGGCGTCCGGGAGTCTCGGCGAGCTGCGCCAACAGCGTGCTGGCCGCCGGGGGCAGCAACATCTGGCCGAACAAGGGCGGCACCGGCAGCTCCCACTCGTCGAACAGGTCGGCGTACATGGCGGCGACGGGCGCGGGCAGCGGGGCGCTGAGCCGCCCGATGACACCGATGCTGTCGCGGTGGGTGGTCGCCAGCCTGCGCAGGATCTCTTCGTTGAGGTCCGCGCCGCCGCGGTCGGTGGCGCAATCGATCGCGGCGATCAGTTGATCCAGCCGATCCCGCTGGCGCACCAGCAACGCGCGATGCTCGTCGAGGAGATCGGCGAGCGTGGTCTGCCCGCCGCCGAGCAGCCGCTGGATGTCGCTGATGCTGATGCCGAGGCTTCTCATCAGGTCAATGCGCAGCAGGTCGAGGACCTGCTCGACATCGAAAACCCGGTAGCCGTTGGACAGGTGCTCCGCGCGGAGCAGCCCGATTTTCTCGTAGTGGCGGATGCGGCCGGAAGCGATCCCGCTCAGGGCCGTGACGTCGCCGATCAGCAACTGCTCAGCCACGCCTTGACCTTACAACCGTCGCAAGGTCTGTACTGAGCAGATGGAACGTGATCGGCTCATCGACCTGACCCGGCGTGCGCTGAAGTTGGCGCGCGACAAGACGACCGACCTCGCCCCCGCGCAGCACCTGGTCGACGCGCGGGAGTACACCTCGGTTGAACGACGCGACAAGGACCGGGCTCTGCTGCTGGCCAGCCCCCAGCTTGTCGGCTATGTCTCGGAGCTTCCCGATCGCGGCGCCTACTGCACCAAGACCGTGATGGGGAGATCGGTGCTGCTGACCAGAACGTCCGACGGGGCGGTCAAGGCGTTCGACAATGTCTGCCTGCACCGCCAGTCGCGGGTGGTGACGGGGTGCGGCAGCGCCAAGCGGTTCACCTGCCCGTACCACGCGTGGACGTACGACAACACCGGCAGGTTGGTCAGCCTGCCCGGCCGGGAAGGCTTCCCCGACGTGACCGTCAAGTCCGATGGTTTGACCGAGCTTCCCGCCGCTGAGTTCGCTGGGTTCCTCTGGGTGGCACTGGATCCGGACGCCACACTGGATGTCGCCGCACACCTCGGGCCGCTGGCCGAGGAGCTCGATTCATGGGGCATCGGACGGTGGTCTCCGTTGGGCGAGAAGGTGCTCGAACCCGCGATCAACTGGAAGCTGGCGGTCGACACCTTCTCGGAGAACTACCATTTCGCCACGGTGCACCGGCAGACCTTTGCCACCATCGCCCGCAGCAATTGCACGGTTTACGACTCGTACGGGGCCCATCACCGGTTGATCTTTCCGCTCAACACGATCCTCGAACTGGAGGACGTCCCCGAAGAACAGTGGGATCCGTTCCACAACATGGTCGTGATCTACGCGCTGTTCCCCAACATCGTGTTGTCGGTGACCATCGCCAACGGCGAGCTGTTCCGAATCTACCCGGGGGACCGACCGGGCAAATCCATCACCGTGCACCAAAACTCGACCCCGTTGGACGTCTCCGAGGAGTCCGTCGCCGCCGGCGCTCAAGCCGTCTTCGAATATGCGCATGCCACGGTGCGCGACGAGGACTACCGGTTGGCCGAGAGCCTGCAAGCCAACCTCGAGTCCGGCGCCCGAGGCCACTTGGTGTTCGGGCGCAACGAACCGGGACTGCAGCATCGCCACATTACGTGGGATCAGGCGTTGGCGGACGCACCGCGCCCCGCCGAGACTGCAAATCTGCAGCCAAAGTTCGAGTAGACGCCTGCGAATTTACAGGCTCGCCGCGCCGCTTGCCCTCAATCGGCCGACGAAAGCGCGGCGATAAGATCGTCGAGAATCGTTGCCAGCGCGTCGTTTTCGACGGGCGACGCCCCGGTCAATAGCTCAACCGCCTCGCTCCGTTTGCCACCCCTCACCAATTCCACCACCTCGTCCACCATCGCCTGGAGGTCCTGGGCGGCGGGTTCGACGTTCGCGACGGTCGTGGCCAGCACCTCGACCAGTTCCCAATCCCGGTACAGCGCCAGCGAGCGCTCGTTGAACGCGAACCCCGTCACGGGTTTGCCCCACAGCGTTCCGCGGTAGCTATATGGGCCTTCCATGTATTCGATCGGCAGGCCATGCGCCGGGGCCGCCACCAGCGGCTCCCCTACGACGTCCAGTTGCAGTGCGGCGCAGGTGATCCGGTGGCGGTCGGGCATGTATCGGGCCGAAGCGACCGGCCGCACCAGTGGACGCACCGCGTTCGGCCACCGGACGTAACTGCTGATGGTGACCTCGATGTCCTCGGCGCAGTCCGGCGGGATGGCCGGGTCGGGATAGCTCGCCGTCACGCCGGTAAACGGCTGCAGCGCATTGCCGTTCGTGCGATCGAACTGCCGCCAGATGCTCAAGTCGACGCCATTGTCGAAGTTGATGGTGCGCCATTCGTGAGACCTGGCCCGCGGGTCTCCCCCAGCGCCCCCCGCGCCGGCATACTTCGGGAACCATTGCCGGTCGACGTGCCCGCCGCTGCCTGAGACCTGCTCCACCACATCGCCCCAGCGCAGGGTTCCGGTCATCGTCATCCCGGTCTGGAAATACGAGTAGGTGTCGCTTTGGCCGAAGCAGACGATTTTTCCGTTGTAGGTCGATGCACCCACCGGCGTCGGTGCGCGCGTTGGCGTTACGGCCAGGTCGAGCCGCATCCGCCGACCCGAGTGGTCCTTGCCCACCAGGCTGACCCGGTAGGTGTAGGGCAGCAATTCGCCGTCGGCGTCACGGCAGGTGGTCCACGACGCGGTGCCGTCGCCGCTGCGGTAGGTGATGTCGAGATAACCGGAGGCCATGGCCAGCTTGCGCTGGGCTCCAGGTTCCAGGTTGGCCGGCGGCATGTCGTAATCCGTATGGGTGCCGTAATCGCCCGTATCCAGATCGAACAGGGCCAGGGTGTAGAAGTCGGCGACCACCGTGCCCCCGGGCCGGTTCTTGTTGAAGATGGTCAGGAACGCAAACGACCGGTCGGTGTCGACGGCCTCGAGGCGACCGGCGAGGAACCAGGTATCCGACTCCTGGTCGGGGTGTTCGCCCTCGGCGGCCGGGAAGTCCAGCCGGCTGTCATCCGGGACCAACCGGAACGGGTAACTGCGCCAGTCGCTTGTCATCATGCCTCGCTGCTTTTTTGGCTATGTTAGCGTTAATAGCTAATGACAGAGAATTCCGGCCATCGCTGCTATGACGAACTGTTCGTCGGAGGGCAGTGGCGCAAACCCGCCAGTCCGCAACAGCTCGCGGTCATTTCGCCACATTCCGAAGAGCCCATCGGCCACGTGCAGGTGGCCGGACCGGAGGACGTTGACGCAGCCGTCGCCGCCGCGCGACGGGCATTCGACCACGGGCCGTGGCCGCGGATGTCTCACGCCGATCGGATGGCCAAGGTCGAGGAGCTCGCCGCGATCTACGCCGGCCACCTGGACGAGATGGCCGAACTGATCACCGACGAGATGGGGTCTCCGCGCAGTTTCAGCCGGCTGGGCCAAGCGCCGGCCGCGGCGTCGCTCATACACCTCGCGCTGGCAGCCGCCCGCGACTTCCCCTGGGCGGAACGCCGCCAGGGCGTGCTCGGTGAGGTACACCTGCGCAGGGCCCCGGTCGGGGTGGTCGGGGCGATCGTGCCGTGGAACGTGCCGCAATTCCTGATCATGCCCAAGTTGATCCCGGCCCTGATCGCGGGATGCACCGTGATCATCAAGCCGGCGCCCGAAACACCCTTGGACGCCTTGTGGTTGGCCGAGATGATCGAGCAGCTGAACCTGCCCGAAGGCGTGGTGTCGGTGCTCCCGGGCGGACCCGATGTCGGCGAGGCGCTGGTCCGCCATCCCGGTGTCGACAAGATCGCGTTCACCGGTTCCAGTTCGGTCGGGCGCCGCATCGCGGCCCTGTGCGGCGAGCAGCTCAAGAGGGTGAGCCTGGAGCTGGGCGGCAAGTCGGCGGCGATCATTCTCGACGACGCCGACATCGACAAGACCGTGGCCGGGCTGAAAACCGCCGGCCTGATGAACAACGGCCAGGCCTGCGTCGCTCAGACGCGCATCCTCGTCAGCGAACGACGCCACGACGAGGTCGTCGACGCACTCGCCGGCATGATGTCGAACCTGCGTGTCGGGGATCCTGCCGACGAGGCCACGGACATCGGACCCCTTGTCGCCCAACGGCAACAACGCCGGGTGCAGGACTACATCCGGTCCGGGGAGCAAGAGGGCGCCCGCGTCGTGGTCGGCGGTGCGGACAGCCCGGCCGAGCGCGGGTGGTACGTGCGGCCAACGCTGTTCGCCGACGCGAGCAACGACATGCGCATCGCCCGGGAGGAGATTTTCGGACCCGTCTTGACCGTTCTGCGTTACCGCGACGAAGACGACGCGATCCGGATCGCCAATGAGAGCGACTACGGCCTGGCCGGATCGGTTTGGACCTCCGACATCGGCCACGGCCTGGGGGTGGCGGCCGGTGTCCGCACGGGCACCTACGGCATCAACATGTACACCCTCGACATCGGCGCCCCGTTCGGCGGCTTCAAACAATCGGGAATCGGGCGCGAGTTCGGCCCGGAAGGCCTGCACGAGTATGTCGAGCTGCAGACGGTGATCAGCAAGGGGAAGATGCCGCCGCTATGACTCCGGCCGCCATGCGGGATCGCGGCCCAGCCGCGCGAGAAGCCCGGCCTACGCGTCGATTTCACCCGGCACCGGCACCGGGGCGCTGAACATTCCCGACGCGGTCAAGGCCCGCGGATCAGCGGACAGGCCGGCGTAAAACCGCTCGCATCAGGCGGGGACCAGCCGATCGTCGGCCCCCACCGCGCGGGCGAGGTCCCAGGTGTGCACCAAGACGTCGCGGGTCAGATTCGGTATCGGGGCGCGCGCGTGCAGCCGCGCCACCGCCTCGGATTCGAAGGCCTCGGCCAGCGCGGCGTAGGTCAGGTGCCAGCGGGCCTGCGGATCTTCCCGCGGCCGGGTGGGCTTCAGCCCCAAGGGACGCAACACCAGCACGTCATGAAAACCGATGACGTGCTCGAGCACTCCCCGCGCGTCCCACGCGTCGCACGGGGAGCGACGATCCCATTTACCGTTCGCCGAACGAACCGCCTCGCCGAACCGCCGGCACACCGCCAGGTGCAGAAGGGCTGCGTCATCCATCGGGAAACTGCAAAGTGAGCTCGACCGGGCAGCACAACGCGCCGTGTTGATTGGTCACCTCGATCCGGATGTCGACGAGGCGGCGGGGCCGGTCCACGGAGGTGTCCCGCCGCTTGGTCACCGCCCGGCCACGGCCGACCATGGTGTCGCCGGCATACACGGAGCCGGCCAGCCGCATCGAGCGGCGCACCACGCGGCTGCCGGGGCCGGCCCACTCGGTCGCGACGCGGTCGGCGAACCCGGCCAGGTGCATGGTGTTGACGTAAATCGTTGGGTTGCCCTGGCTTTGGGCGTACCGCGGATCGAAATGGCCCGGGAAATAGTCCCACGTCGCCCCCGCGTTCTCCACGACCCGCTGGTAGCTGATGTGGTCGACCACTTCGGGCAGCTCGACGGGAACGGTGATCTCGTCCCAGTCCAGATCCGTCACGAAGGACCGCCAGGTGTGAAGCGAAACAACGTGTTTCGGCAGGTGGCTACCACGGCCCCGTCTTGGCGGCGATAGGTCTCAAGCGTTTCGACGAAGTGGCCTACCCCCAGCCGGGTCCGCTTCTCCGGCGACACCGACACCAGCTCCTCGACGGCGGTGAGCAGATCGCCTTCGACGATGGGCTGCAGGAACTCGACGTCGTTGGCAGCGTTGATGAATGTGTTGCCCGGCAACGGCACCCGCAGCACCAGTGACGCCGCCGGCGGCCGACCGGTCGGCTGCCACGGCGGCGGTATCAGCCATCCCATTAATAGGGCCGGCGGGGCCAGCAGGCCGCCCCATTTCTGCCGGGCATACTCGGCGTCCCAGTACGAGCGATTTCCGTCGTGGACCATCGCGGCGAACAACTGGATCCGCGCGCCGCTGACCGGGTGCGCCGCCACGCGCGGTTCGCTCCGCGCGCCGACCATCTGCAGCGCGTCTTCGTAGGTGCCGAAGGCCAACTGGTAGCTGAGGTCCCGATCCACGTATCGGCGCGGCTCACATGACGAGCGGGTGGCGGCTGGGCACCGAATCCCATTTGAGCACGCGAGAAGTGAAGTACCAGCCGCCGCGCTCGTAGGTCAGCGTGTCCCGGTACGTCCCGGTTGCCCGCAGGGTGGTGTCGCCGTACATGGCGGCGAAGAGCACGACGACGCAGTGCTGGGTCGCGTTCACTCCGTCGATGTGGATTTCGTGATCGACCGTGACCAACCGCTGCCCGTCACCGCCGTCGAAGGCCGCGCGCAAATCGGTGAACAGGTCGCCGTCGCGGGTGTAGCTGGCGCCGGAGTGGCGGAAAGTGGCGACCCAGCGCTCCCGGTCACCGTCGGAGTAGGCCCGATTGTGCCGGGCGTTCAGGTCCAGGATCGCGGCGCGGGCCGTCGCGGCTTCGAGGAACTGTTCTTGCTGATATGTCAGGCTCATGTTGGCTCTACGGCCTCTCTGGCGAAATTGCGGGAAAAATGGCTCATGTAACACCAACTTAACATCCAACACTAACCTACCGACTCAGGGTATAACCGTGTTTTTCCCGGTCCCATGCGTCCGCATTCAAGCCGCGAGCGCGCAGCAAATCTTTACGTATTCGTCCTATGGCGTTCTTCGGGAGTTCATTGACGGTCTCGACGAACCTCGGCACGCAGAAGTACGGCATCCGAGCGGCGCAGAAGTCGAGGAGTTCGGCGCAGTCGAGGGTGGCCCCGGGCCGCAAGGTGACGATCACCAGGATGTCGTCTTCGCCCAACTCGCTGGGCACACCGACCGCCGCGGCCTCGGCCACCGCGGGGTGGCGCGTCACCACGGTCTCGACCTCGACGGACGACACATTTTCTCCGCGCCTGCGCAACGCGTCCTTGGTGCGGTCCACATACGTCAGGTTGTGATCCGCATCCATCCGGCCGAGGTCGCCGGTGCGGAACCACTCGGGGTGCCGCTCCACCTGCAGCCCCTGGCCCACGTAGCCTTCGCTCATCACGCGCGGGTGCCTGGCGCGGCAGGCGATCTCTCCGACGGTGCCGGTCGGCAGCGGACTGCCGTGCTTGTCGGCGATGCGCACGTCGAAATTGGGGTTCGGCCGGCCCGATGTCCCCGGAACACCCTCGTCGGCCACCCCCTTGACGGCGATCGGAAAGGCCTCGGTCATCCCGTACATGGTGACGATTCGGCAGCCGTAACGCTTTTCGATCGCCCGGTAGGAGTCCGCGGCGATGGGCGCCGCGGAGATGAATCGCAACGGCAGCTGGGCGTCACGCGGATCCGGGGGCAGGCTCTGCAGCATCGAAACCATCGCGCCGGCGCCCGCGAAACCGATGGCCCCCCGGGCACGCACGTCATCCCACACCTCGCTCGGATGAAAGCCTTTGGCCAGCACCGTCGTTCCGCCGACCAGCATGGGGGCCAGTACGCTGGGCGCCGCGCTCAGGTGGAAAAGCGGCATCGCCGTCCACAGCACCTCCCCGGAGCGAAAGTCCCATGCCGAGGCGACGGTCGCGGCCACCGAGAAGAGGTAATGCCACGTCGTGGCAACGGCTTTCGACGGTCCGGTGGTGCCCGACGTGTAGAACAGCGAACCCAGCGCCCCGGCCTCCGCGGAATCGTCGGCTGAATTGTCGACCGCACCGCGCGCAAGCGCGCGGCCGAGCGAATCATCTTGTACCACAATGTCGGTCACGGTCTCCAACCCGCCGGCAACTTCGTCGACGCGGGGGCGCCGCTCTGCATCGGTGAGGATCACCTTGGCCCGCGACAACCGGAGGGTGTGCAGCAGGAAGTCACCCTTGTTCGCGGCGTTCACCGCCGCGCTCACCGCGCCGATGCGCGCCGCGCCCAGCCAGAAGTAGACCCATTCCGGGCACGTCGCGGTGAACAGCGCCACGCAGTCGCCGCGGCCGACGCCCAGTCCGGACAGCATGCTCGCCGCCGCGCGCGACCGCTGCCGCATCTGCTCAAAGGTCACGTCGACACCGGCGATCGACATCATCACGCGGTCGGGGTGCTGCTCGGCCCGGCGATCCAGCACGGCCGGCACGGTGAAACTGTCGACCCCGAAATCGGAGGGGCCCGGCATCAGGCTTGGGAGGCCGCCGGGTCGGGCTGCCCATCGGCGGTGTAGCCGAAGTCGGAGGGCGAGGGCTGCGGGCCCGGGTAGAAGCGGTGCGCCCAGCGTCGGAGCGCGGCGTAGTCGTGTGCCTCTTCGGGCGCCAGATTCGGCTTCTCCAGGTATTTCATGTTCTCCCACGTGAAGAAGTCCTGTTTGATGACCTCTTGCTGCAGCGCCAGGAACCGCGCGGCGCGGCCGGTCGGCACGTCGCCGGTGTCCCCGGGCTCGCGGATCGAAGCCTGGGTGTAGAAGTAGTCGGTGTAGTCCTCGTCCACCGGTGTCTGGCCGGTGACCTGGATTGTCGCCACCAACTCGCTGGGAAAGCGCACGAGCCCCAGCCCCAGCGAGTAGTTGTCGTAGATGATCTTCGCGTCCACCGGCCCGTTCGGGGTCAACCAGGTCGACGCGCGTCCGCCGCCGAAATGGGCGTTGACGGTGGCATGCAGGTGGTAGCCGGATACCTCGAACGACGCGGTGGTGGCGGGGCTGGCGGCCTTGTGCACGTATTGGACGTGGTACGGGTCGGCGGCGTTCTCGATGATCATCTGGGGGTGCACCTTGACCCGGTTGAGCATCTGGGTGTGCGGGTGCAGCGGGTAGTACTCGTTGGTTTCGAGTTCGGGCAGCACCGGCGGCTGCCAGTACGGCGCCCGGCCGTGCCGCTCATGCCAGGCCAGGATGAAGCCGTACCACTCCATGCTGGGGTAGGTGCGGACGCGGACGTTGTTCTTGCAGCCGATCTTGCTGTAGGGAATCAACGCGTTGGTGCCGTCACCGCGCCAGCGCCAGCCGTGCCAGGGGCAGACGATGTTCTCGCCCTCCACGGTGCCGCCGACGCCCAGGTTGGCGCCGAGGTGCTGGCAATAGGCGTCCATCACGTGCACCTGGCCGGACTCGGTGCGGAACAGCACCAGTTCCTCACCGAAGTAGTGCGCGCGCTTGACTTGACCGGCGGCGAGATCGGACCCGAAGGCGACGATGAACCAGCCCGTCGGGAACCGGTAGGTCGACAGTGCGATGCCGGCCTGCCCGAACTCACGTTCCGAAGGATCTGCGGCCGAATCCGAAATTGTATCCGTCACGAGCACTCCCAGCGGGGTTCGACGACAAGGTCTATTTTTACTATTTTAAGCATTGAACGTCAACGCGGCACAGGCGCGTCCGGCAGAGCGGGGTTTGAAGATGACGGCTGCGGCGGTGGACCTTTCCGACTTCGCCTTGTGGCGCAACGGGTTTCCTGACGAGCTGTTCGCTGAGCTGCGGCGCAGCAGACCGCTCTTCCGCCATGAACTGACGCCCGGGGTGGCCCAGACCGTAAAGCGCGAGTTCTGGGTGACCACCAAGCACCGGCACGCGGTCCGGTTGCATCGTGATGTCGACTCCTTCACCGCGGTCGACGGCCCGCTCATCCAGCCGGTCGGGATGTTCGCGTCATACCCCACCATCATCAACATGGACCCGCCGGGGCTGAACAAGCGCCGCAAGCTCATCTCGAATGCGTTCAATCCGCGAGCGATAGCCAAACTCGAGGACGGCATCCGGGCGCGCGCCGCGCGCATGATCGACCGTCTGCTCGCCGAGGGCGGCGGCGACTGGATCGGGGACGTCGCCGACGCCCTGCCGATGACGGTCATCGGCGACATCATCGGCATTCCGGAATCCGATCGTCCCCGCATCTTCGATTCCCTCGACCGCATCCTGAAGGCCAACTCGCCCGGGGCGCGGCCGAGCTGGCAGGACTACACCGATCTCTACGCCACCATCTTCGGGTACGCGATGGAGCTCACCGCCGACAAGCGACGAAACCCGACCGATGACATCTGGAGCACGCTGGCGACCGCAGTGATCACCGGCGAGGACGGCGAGGAATTCAGCCTGCCCGCCAACGAACTCGAGTTCTTCTTCTTTGTGCTGGCCTTCGCCGGCAGCGACACCACCAAGAACGCGCTGGCCACCGGACTGCAGGCGTTCGTCGATAACCCCGAGCAGATCGAGCGGTATCGAACGCAGGAAGAGTTGCGGCCCACTGCGATCGAGGAGGTGTTGCGCTGGGCGTCACCGGTGGCGTACTGGACGCGCACCGCGAAGGTCGACGTCGAGATGGACGGCCGGCACATCGCCAAGGGTGAGCGGGTGGTGTCGATGCTGCGTTCGGCCAACCGCGACGAGGACGTCTTCGACTCTCCGTTCGTTTTCGACATCGGCCGTCACCCCAACCCGCAGGTGGCATTCGGAGGCGGCGGACCACACCACTGCCTGGGCGCGATGCTGGCGCGCGCGGAGCTCCGCGCGGTGTTCGACGAACTGCTGCTGCGATGCGACGACATCGCGCTCGGTCCGGCCAAGGTGGCTTATCCGAACCTGCTCACCAACATGTCGATCTACGACGAGATGGCGATATCGGTAACAGCTGCGCCCGATCGCTCGGCCTGAACGCGTCAGTCGCTCAACCGCAACGCCGCCTTCGGGCACTGGTCCACCGCGGCGCGCACGTCGATCTCCAGGCGCGGCGGCACCGGGCCGTCCGCGATCTGCACGACGTCGGCGTCGCCCAACTCGAATACCTCCGGGGCGAGCGATTCGCAAAAACCGTTGGCCTCACACAAGTTCTCGTCGACCGTCACACGCATCAGACGCCTCCTCACCCTTACTCTTTGAGGCCCGCCGGACGGGTCCCGATCACTCCGCTTCTCGCCAGGTTCGCCAGCTCTTCTTCGGTCAGCCCGCATCGATCGCGCAGTACTTCGCTATTGTGCTCCCCCAGCTTCGGCGGCGGACGCAGCAGCCACCTTTCCTGCCCGGCCAGCCTGGCAAACGGCGGACAGGGATAACGTCCCGCCCCGGTACTCGGGTGGTGCAGGACCTCGAAGAATCCGCGGGCGCACAGTTGGGGGTTCTCCGTGACCAGTGACGGCGACACGACCGGCGCGGCGGGGATGCCTGCCTCGGCCAGCCGCTCCACCGTCGGTCCGAGGGGCCGCCCGGCGAACCACTGCTGCAGCCGGCGATCGATGTCGTCGGCGCGCTGGCGGCGCCCGGCGACGGTGGCCAGCCCCTCGTCGCACCAATCCGGGCGATCCATGAGGTCGACCAGCGCGCGCCACTGTCCGTCGTCGCGCACGGTGACCGCGACCCAGTCGTCGTCTCCGGCGCAGCGGTAGAGGTTCTGGATCACGTCGACGTGACCGCGGTTGCCCCGCCTGCCGAGCGTTCTGCCGAAGACCTCGGATTCGAATGCCTGTATCGCGGTGGCGTTGAGCACCGTTTCCACCATCGGCAGCTCGACCAGCTGGCCCGATCCGGTGCGTTCGGTGAAGTTCAGCGCGGCCAGCACCGCGAAGGCTGCGTGCACGCCGGCCAGCGGGTCGCAGGCGCCGCGCGGCGCCACCGGCGGGGCATCCGGTAGACCGGTCACCCAGGCCAGCCCCGCGATCTGCTCCATCGTTGGGGCGAATCCGACCCGCTCGCGCCACGGACCGTCCAGCCCGAACGCCGGCATCCGCGCGACGACGAGCCGGGGGTTGACCTCGAGCAGCACGTCGGCGGTGAGCCCGAACTGGTCCATCACCCGGGGCGAGAAGTTTTCGATCACCACGTCGGCGCCCGCCGCCAACTCGAGGAACAATCCGCGCCCGACATCGGAGCCCAAATCCAGTGTGACGGAACGCTTATTGGTGTTCATCGCGTGGAAAACCCAGCCGTACTCCCACCAGTCGTCGACGTCGGTGCGCATACCGCCCGAGTAGCGAATGCCGTCGGGTCGTTGTATGGATTCCACCTTGACGACGTCGGCGCCGAAGGCGGCGAGGAGGTGGGTTGCGGCGGGGCCGGCCCAGAACGCCGTCAGATCGATGATCCGTACCCCCTCGAGCGGCAACCCCCCCGGGGCCGACCCTGGTGCGGGTTTGCTTCTCCGCCATGGCGATTCGCCGTCGTGCTCGCCGGGACCGGGGGCGGCGCGCAACGGCGCCGGCGCGCACGCCGACATGAGCCACGGCGGGCGGGGCTGGTGAAAGCCGGCGGGGTTGCGGACGAACACGCCGCGCTGCCGCACGTACTCCATATCGCGGATCGTGGAACCTTTGCCCAGAGCGGCGATCGGCAGCCGGAACAGTTGCCCGAGCTCGACGATCTCCTCGACGGTGCGTTGCGCCATCCAGGGCCCGATGTGTTCGCGGATGAGGTCGCGGTATTCCCACCGGCCGATCTGGAAGCGCAGCTGCTGGATCTCCTCCAGCTGAGGGCATTCGACCATCGCGCAGAAGTCGAGCCACTGCTGGCCGGTGACCATGGTGATCCCGACGTAGCCGTCCTTGGCCGGTTCGATGGAGGGCACTTCGAGGGTGCGGCGGACCGGTGGAACGCGCAGCAGCTGCGAATGCAGCCACTCGCTGCTCTGCATCGCGGTGATCGCCTCCAGCATGGACAGGTCGAGGTGCTCGCCGGGGCCGCCCCGCTCGACGCGGCGGCGCACGGCCAGCGCGCCGAACGCGGCGTACACACCGCCCATGTACTCCCCCACGTCGCCACCGATTGCGATGGGAGGCCCGGCAGGATCGCCGCGAAAGCCGGGCGAGCCGGCCCACGCTTGCAAGGTGAACTCGGTGGCCGCGCGTTCGGCGTACGGTCCGCTCCAACCGAAGTCGGAGATCGTGACGATGATGGCCTGCGGGGATTCGGCCAGCAGCCGCCGCGGATCGATGCCCAGTGCCGCGGCCCCCGACCGGCCGGCGGTGAGGATCACGACGTCGGCGGCGGCCAGTTCGGCGTGACAACGCTCGGAGTCTTCTGCGATCGTCAGGCTGTGCTTGCCGGCGTTGAGATAGCTGAAGAACGGCGAAGTATCCGGGTCCGGCAGCGGTGAACCGGTGGCCGAGTAGCGGCGCAGCCAATCCCCTTGCGCCGCTTCGATTTTGCGGACCTGCGCGCCGGCATCGACCAGCAGCTTCCCGCAGTAGCTGCCGGCTATCCGGTCACTGATCTCGACGACACACAATTCGTCAAGCGGTGTCGGCCGGCTCTCGGGCTCGCGCCTCACGCGGCTATTTATACCATTACTGCTAAAATAGCTAAGCCAGCGAGCAGCGAGGATTGGATGACCGCCCTGGGAATTGGCCCCGACGCCCGTCGCCGCTTGTCGGCGCCGAGGATCGCCGAAATCGTAGCCGATGAGTTGCGCCGTCAGATCATCGACGGCGAGCTCGCCGACGGCGACCTCCTGCCTCGCCAGGAGGTGCTCGTCGAACAGTTCAACGTAAGTCTGGTCTCCCTGCGGGAGGCGCTGCGGATTTTGGAAACCGAGGGGCTGGTCTCGGTCCGGCGGGGCAACCGCGGCGGCGCCGTGGTGCACGCTCCCGCGAAGACGAGCGCGGCCTACATGCTCGGCCTGTTACTGCAGAGCGAGTCCGTCGAGGTCGCCGACTTGGGCATGGCGTTGCAGGAGCTCGAGCCCGCCTGCGCCGCACTGGCGGCCCAGCGGCCCGACCGGGCGGACACGCTGGTGCCGGAACTGAAGCGGGTCAACGACTCGATGGCCGAGCATCTCGACGACGGCCGGCTCTTCACCGAAATAGGCCGTCAATTCCATGATCTCGTCGTTCGGGGCTGCGGAAATCACACCATCATCGCGGTCGTCGGCAGCTTGGAAACGCTGTGGACCAGCCATGAACAGCAGTGGGCGGACGAGAGCGCGGCGCGTGGCACCTACCCCTCGCTGGCGAAGCGTCGCGCGGTGCTCAGCACGCATGTCAAGCTTGCCGAGACCATCGCGGAGGGCGACGTAGACCGGGCCCGCCGCATCGCGGGCCGTCATCTCGCCGACACGCAGACCTATGTGCTGTCGGGTCGGCCCGATCAACGCATCTACGCGCTGTCGCCGCAGGCTCTTTCGCGTTCGGGGTCCCGCCCGCGCGACGTCCGGCGCTCTTGACGCCTGCGACGTCGATGCGAACCGCATTAGTCACCGGCGGCAGCGGTGGGATCGGGAAGGGATGCGGCCGCAAGCTGCGTGAGCTGGGATACGACGTGGTGCTCTCGGCGCGACGCGAAGCACCGCTGCAGGCGGCCGCCGCGGAGATCGGCGCGCGCCACATCGTGGCCGACGCCTCCGATCCCGACGGGTTTTCCTCTGCGATAAGCACTTTGGAGACGATCGACCTGGTCGTCCATGCGGCCGGCACGCTGGGTGGAACCTACGCGCGCAAGCAAACTTTCGACCAGTGGCGGACCATCATGTCGGCCAACCTGGATTCGTGCTTCGTGGTGACCGCCGCGGCGCTGCCACGGATGCGGGCCGGCTCGCGGTTCGTCTTCATCTCGTCGTCGGCGGCGCACGAGCCGATAATGGCCCGGACCGCATACTCGGCGTCGAAAGCCGGCATGAACGCGTTCGCCCGCGCCCTGGCGCTCGAAGTCGACCGCGACGGCATCGCCGTGCACATCGTCACGCCGGGCCCGGTGGAAACCGAAATGCTGCAGGACGTTCCCTTCGAGATGTACGCGATTCAGGTCTCTGACGTCGCCGAGGCGGTCGCCTGGCTGGACACGGTCGACCCGTCGGTCGATCTGCCGGAGATCCGCCTGTCCGCCGTGGAGCGGGGGCCCTTCGCCCGCCCCCCGATCGTGCCTACGGAAGCGCGCCGCCGGCGCCAGCGAACGCCTTGATCACCGATTCGCCGAACTCGTGCAGCGAATCCGGGACGGCGAAATCGGCGAACCACACATAGAAGCGCTCGACCCGCTGGGCGGCCAGGCCGGTGAAGTGGCCGATCAACTCGTCGGCGTCGCCGCAGACCAGGCCCGACCCCAGGGTGCCGAATCGTCGGGTGCTCACTTCGCGCACCGCATTCGGATCGCTGCCGGCCCGGACGAAGCCCACCATCTGCTGCACCGACACCCGGGCCCTCCCTGTGGCGGGGGTCAGCTTGGGCAGCTTGTCGATGTGGTTGGCCGGCAGATTCCACCAATCCGCGTATCTGCGAACGAGTTCCATCATCCGGCGCCCGGTGCCGCCCAGGAGCAGCGGTATCGGATGGGACCTTGGCGGGGCCTGCGGAGCCAGGCCGTGCTGCGCGTCGTCGCCCCAGTACTGCCTGATGAGCCCGAGGTGGCGCTCGAGCTGCTCGACCCTGGCCACCGGATCCTGCTGACCGACATCGAATCTGGCGAACTCGGCCGGCCAGGAACCCGCACCGAGGCCGAGGTCGAATCTGCCGCCCGAGGCGTCCGAGAGGGTGACGGCCTGTTTGGCGAGCACGGCAGGATGTCGAAAGGCATCGCACAGGACCAGGTGGCCGATCCGAAGCCGCTCGGTCTTGGCCGCCACCCAGGTGGCGATGCCCATTGCCTCCCAAATGCTTTCATCGGGACGTCCGGGCGCCTCCAGGTGATCGATGAAGGCAATCCCGTCGAACCCACTGGCTTCGGCATGGCGTGCCCGCTCTGCGATGTCGGCCGCCGACAACCGCACCTGCGGAAGAAACAGATACCACTCGACCATGGGACCGCCCGCGCTCGTGCCGATTGCAACAGCGTCGCTAGTTTACTATTTTTATTATGTTAGGGGTCTTATGGACATCGGACTGAGTTCGGAGCAGCTGTCGCTGCGCGACACCGTGCGCGACATTTTGCGCACCGAATGTCCGCCGGAGGCCGCCCGCCAGGCCATTGACGATTCGGGGAGCGATCCCGAGCGCTGGCGCACCCTGTGGAAGACGGTCGTCGACCTCGGCTGGACCGAACTCGCTGCACCCGACGGCGGCGACTACGGACCCGTAGAGACGGCGGTGGTTCTCGAGGAATGCGGCGCTGCGATCGCGCCGATCCCGTTGCTCAGCAGCATCGGGCTGGCCGCCGGCGCATTGCGGACCAGCGGCCTTGACTCGGTACTCGCCGCCATTGCCGGCGGGGTGGTCGCCACCCTGGCGGTCCACTCCCGAGGATCTCGGCTGCCCGGCGCACCGATGACATTGCGCCGGGGACGCCTGCGCGGCCGGGCGGTCGCGGTCCCCAACCTGTCCCGCGCCGAGCTGATCGTCACGCTGGCGCAATCCGATGGCTCCCACGATGCCGCCCACGATGCCGCCCACGATGCCGCCCTAGCCGGCCCCCACGAAGGCGTAGTGGCGGCGGTCGTGCGCTGCGGCGGCGCCAGCGGGGTAACCGTGGTGACGGGCGAGTCGACAGACCCCGCGCAACCGGTGGCAGACGTCGAGATCGACGCCGAGACGTTGGCCACCGCGCCCGTCCACCTCGAAGCGGCGCTGACGGCGCCGTTGATAGCCGCTGCCGCCGACCTGGTCGGCGTGGCGAGCGCCGCCCTGCAACGCTGCGTCGAACACGCCAAGGCGCGTCGCCAGTTCGGCAGCCCGATCGGGGCGTTCCAGGGGATCAAGCACGCGCTGGCCGACAATCACGTCAGTCTCGAACGCGCGCGCAGCCTCACGTACGCGGCCGCGGCCCGGCTTGCCGATCCGGAGGCCGATCTCTCCGCGGGAGCCCGGGCGGCTGCCTGGACCGCCGCGGCGCTGGCCAAAGCGGCGGCCGGCGAAGCGGCGGTCAATTGCGCGCGCACCGCGGTGCAGGTGCACGGCGCCCTCGGACAGACGTGGGAGCACGACGTCCACCTCTACGTCCGCCACGCCTGGCAGGGGGCGGCGATGCTGGGCGACAGTCGCGCGCTGTACCACGAAGTGGGGCGCCGATTCGCGGGGGCCGCGGGATGACCGCCCACATCACTACGCAAGTCGAGGAATTCGGCGCCTGGCTGACGGACTTTCTGCCCAAGGACTACTACGCGAACTATCGTCGGTACCGCTGGGATCTCGCGTTGCGGCGCGACTACCAGCGGGCCGCCTTCGAGGCCGGATGGATTCAGCCGACCTGGCCGCCCGAGCACGGCGGCCGATCTCTGGGTTTGAGGGACGCGATGGAGGTCCGGCTCGAGGCGGCGATGCGGTCCGCGCCCAAGCTGCCCAACATCGCCGGTCCCAACGTCGCCGCACCCGGCATCCGTCAGTTCGGCACGCCCGCGCAGATCGACCGGCTGCTGGTGCCCCTGCTGCGCGGCGACGAATGGTGGGCGCTGGGCATGTCCGAGCCGGAAGCCGGATCCGATTTTGCCGGGCTGCGCACGCGAGCGGAGCGCGACGGAGACGTGTTCCGGGTCAACGGTCACAAGATCTGGACCACTCAGGCGCACGAATCGCGCTGGTGCACACTGTATGTACGCACCGATCCGGCCGCACCCAAACACCGCGGAATCTCCTGCCTGATCCTTGACCTGCATGCGCCCGGGGTGACCGTCGAGCCGATCCGCATGGCGTCGATCTCCGACGAGACGTTCTGCGAGGTGTTCCTCGATGACGTCGAGGTGCCGACGGAAAACCTGTTGGGACCGCTCAACGGTGGCTGGAACGTCGCGTTGTCGTCGCTGCAGCACGAACGCCAGATGATCTGGATCATGAACTGGGTCGAGATCAAGCGCGGGCTCGACGCGGTGCGCGGGGCTCGTCCGACCGACGACATCTGCGCCGACCTCGGCTCACTCCTCGCCGACGCGGAAGCGCTCCGAGCCACCGGCTACCGTGCCCTGGGCAACGAGCTGGCGGGACGGCCGAGCCCCGAGGCCGACATCCTAAAACTGCTCGGATCGGTTACGCTGCAACGGGTCTGGGAGCTCGCCGCCGTCGCCAAAGGACCAGAGTGGGTCAGCGATCCGGATCTGCTGTTCGAACGCCAGGACGCGTTGGCCGCCACCATCTACGGGGGAACGTCGGAGGTACAGCGAAACATCATCGCCGAGCGGCTGCTCGGGCTGCCGAAGGGATGACGACGATGGACTACGACCTCGGCGAGGATGCCGGAAATTTGCGAAACCACTTGCGCGAGTTGATATCCCAGCACATCCCCGCCGACTTCCTCGGCGCCTGCACTGACGATCCGCGCGACCTGGCAACCACCGAGACGTTCTGCAAGCTGCTGGCCGCCGAGGGACTGTTGGCGCTGGCGTGGCCGAAAGAGCATGGCGGCGGCGGCGGTTCGATCTGGCAACAGACGGTGCTGCGCGAGGAAATGTGGGCTCAGCACGAGCCGCGCGGACCGCAGTACATGGGGATCAACTGGGTCGGACCGGCACTGATGCGGTACGGCACGGCCGAGCAGAAGGCCAAGCACCTGTCGGCCATAGCGTCTGGGGACGTGATCTGGTGCCAAGGGTTTTCCGAGCCGGAGGCAGGAACGGATCTGGCCTCGTTGCGCACCCGCGCCGTACCCGACGGCGACGGTTGGCGCATCAGCGGCCAGAAGGTGTGGACGTCGTATGCCCAGATGGCGTCCTGGTGCGTGCTGGCCGCCTGCACCCACCCTGACGCTCCGAAGGCCAAGCGGCTCAGCCTCTTTCTGCTTCCCATGGACCGTCCCGGTTTCACCGTTAGGCCGATTCCCTCGATGCTGGGGCCTCATCACCTCAACGAGATGTTCTTGGACGACGTGCAGGCCTTCCCCGGTGACGTGCTCGGCGAGCCGGGCGACGGCTGGCGAGTGATGCGGGAGGCGCTGGCATTCGAACGGGTCGGCATCGCGCGCTACGCGCGATGCGAATCACTGCTGGACCGGATGCGCACCCAACTCGGCGACGACTGGGACCACCTTCCGGAAACCATTCGCGCCCGCTGGGTGCGGGCGCTCGTCGACCTGCGGGTGGCCAGATTGCTGGCGTATCGCGCCATCTCGTTGCAGGATGACCCGTCGGCGGGCGCGGCGGCCAGCGCCGCCCGCATCGCTACCACCACGTGCGATCAGCAGGTCGCCGAGCTGCTCTTCGACGTGTTGGGTCCGGCCGCCCTGGACAGTGGCGCAGCGGCCCCACTGCACGGCGCGATCGAGGACCACTGGCGCTACGCACAGGCCGCGACCGTCGCATCGGGAACCATCGAGGTGCAGCGAATGCTGGTGGCGCGGGATATCCTGGGGGGGCAACGGTGAAAACGGAACTGCCACAAGATATTAGCGATTTCGCGGCCGTCGCCGCCAAGCGCCTCGCCCGGGTGGGCGGGCCACCGGCGGCGCTGCGCGCCGAGACCGACGACAGCGTGCGGCACGCTGCGCACACGGCCCTGAGGGACGTCGGCGCATTCGAGCTCGACGTCCGGTCGGCGTCCGACGACTTGCTGGCGGCCGCGGTCCTCTGCCAGGCCGCCGGCGCGACCGCTCTGCCCTATCCGCTCGTCGAAGACCTGCTGGCGATCGACGGCGCCCGACTGACCTTGGTCGATCCCGAGGCGCCGCGGATCGATCACGGCGATATGCCGGGCGACTGGATCGCAGCCGACCTGGACGGCGTTCGGTATCGACCGCAACCGGCGTCCCGGACGAGCGCCAAGCTGGGGCCGTTTCTGGTGCCGGCCACTCTGAGCGCACCCGATGGAACCGTCCCGGCCGCCGACGTTAACCTTCATCTCGTGCTCGGATCGTGGCGGATTCTGGGAGCGCTGCAGCAGTCGCTGCAGATCGTCACCGAACACGTGCGCGCGCGGGTTCAGTTCGGCAAGCCGCTGGCGGACTTCCAGGCTGTCAGGTTCGCCGTCGCGGATGCCGCCGTCGCGGTGCGCGGGCTTCATGAACTCGCGAAGTACACCATCTGCCGTCCGAAATCCCTGCCGATTCATGTGCATTCGGCCGATGCGCTCGTTCTGAAATACAAAGCCGCCGACACCGCACGGCAGGTGCTGCGCACCTCCCATCAATTGCTTGGCGCCCTGGGTTTTTGCGACGAGTCCGACGTCAGCGTGCTCGACCGGCACACCCAGCCGCTGATCCGGTTGCCGCTGAGTGCCGAAGCGCTCGCGCTGCGGCTGATACCCGACGTCCGCGACGGACACCTCGAGACGCTGTTTTCCGGGCCGGTACCGGCATGAGCACCCAACCCCTCGCGTCCGGTGGTGCGACCCCCAACCCGTTGGACGAAGGCATCCCGTTCGGGACCAAGCTGGCCGAGCTCGCCGAACAACGCGGCGACGGGAAGGCGGTGACCGTTGTCGCGCTCGACGGCACCGCGCGCTCGCTGACCTTCGGCGAACTCGATGCCGGCGCCAACCAGTGGGGACGGGCGCTGGCGGCGGAGGGCGCGCAGACGGGATCCCTTGTCGCGCTTTCAATCCCGAATTCCGAGCACCTGATGCTGGCGACGCTGGGCTGCTGGAAGATCGGCGCGGTTCCCGTTCCCATGCACTGGGACCTGCCCGAATGGGAGCGCAACCGGGTGCGTGAGGTGATCGATCCCGCCGTCGTCGTCGACGAGCAAAGCCGGTGGAAGCTGGCGGCGCGCGCGGCCGGCGAGTCCGACAGCCCGCTGCCCGCGGCCGTCTCCCCGCACGTCAACGGGATCTGCAGCAGCGGTTCGACCGGCGTGCCCAAAGTGATCCTCAGCCTGGCGCCCTCGCTCTGGACGCCGCAGCACGGGGAGCCGTTTTTGTCGAACTGGACACCGGTGGCCCAGCCGCAGACCATCATGGTGCCCGCGCCGATGTATCACACCAACGGCTTCGCCACCTTTTTCTTCCTGCTTGCCGGCGACCATCTGGTGGTGCTCGAAAAGTTCGACGCGGCATTGGTTTTGGACGTCATCGAACGCTACCGAATCACTAACTTCACGGCCACGCCCACGATGCTGGCGCGCATCGCGGCCCGGCCCGACGTCCGGCGGCGGGACCTGTCCAGCATCGTGTTCATCCTGCAGGGCGCCGCCGTGATGCCGCCGTCGCTGATGCATGCCTGGTTCGAGCTGCTGAGCCCGGAGCAGATCGTGACGGCCTACGGCATGACCGAGAATCTGGGGCTCACCGCGTTGCGCGGCGACGAGTGGCTTGCCCATCCCGGCAGCGTCGGCCGCGGTTTCCGGGACACCGAGATCAGGATTCTGGACGCCGGGAGGATCCCGCTCGGCCCCGGTGAGCACGGCGAGGTTTACCTGCGCGCGCCGATGAGCGCGGGATCCCGCTACCTGGGCGGCGCGCCCCCGCTGCCGTCGACCGAGGACGGCTTTCGTTCCGCAGGCGACATCGGATACCTGGACGAGGACGGATATCTCTACATCGTCGACCGTCGGGTCGACATGATCATCACCGGCGGCGCCAACGTATTTCCGGCCGAGGTCGAGTCGGCATTGGCGGGCCACCCCAGCATCGCCGACGTCGTGGTCATCGGGCTCTCCGATCCGCAGTGGGGCCGCCGGGTGCACGCCGTGGTCCAGCTCGCCGACGCCGATGGCGGCGCACCGCTGACCGAGCAGCAGGTCATCGACTACGCGAAGAGCCGGCTCGCCCACTACAAGGCCCCCAAGACCGTGGAGTTCGTCGACGCGATTCCCCGCACCGCGGCCACCAAGGTCAACCGCTCGGCGATGATCGCGGGGCGGGGCGGCTAATCCGGTCGCCTTGGCGGAAACTCGGCGCGTTCCTTGATGGTCTCGCGGTAGGCATACACCCGATTGGTGATCGTTCCCAGCACCGCGACGGTACGACCGCGACGACCGTATGCAGCGACGAACTCCCATGTGTCGGGATCGCCTTCGATGATGTGGAGCGCATCGTAATCGGTCGGCACACCGAGCATCTGGACCTTGGTGTCGTATTGATCGGACCAGAAGTAGGGCACCTCGTCGTGTGCCTCCGCGCGATCCGCGCCCGCTAACAGGGTCCGGGCGGCGGCCTCGCCCTGGCGCCCCGCGTCTTCCCAGTGCTCGGTCCGCAGGTGCCGCTCATACAGCGGATGCCACCAGCGCGCCACGTCGCCGGCGGCCACGACGGTGGCTTCCCCGGTGCCGCCCTCCACAGCACCGGTGGCCTCGCAGACCACGCCGTCGTCCACACGCAACCCCGAACCGCGCAGCCAGTCCGTGGCAGGAGTCACGCCCAAGCCCAAGATGACCAGATCGGCCGGAACCTGCGAGCCGTCGGTGAGCCGAACCGCCTCCACCCGCCCGTTGCCGACGAATGCGTCGACGCCCACACCGACCCGGAGGTCCACGCCATGCTGACGGTGCAGTTCGGCCCAGCAGGGTGCTAGTTCGCTGCCCAACGCCGCCAGCAGCGGGGCTGCGGCCTTCTCGATCAGCACCACATCCAGTCCTACGGATCGGCAGCTCGCGGCGACCTCGGCGCCGATGAAACCACCTCCGACCACGACCACCCGCGGACGCGATTCAAGTCGTTCCCGGATGGCCAGGCAGTCGTCGACGGTGCGGAGCAGCAGCACCCCGTCGGGAACTGGGCCGCCCGGCCATTCGCGCGGGACTGCGCCGCTGGCGATCACCAGCCCGTCGAACGGCACGGACACTTCCTTGTCGTCGTCGCGCAGGCGAACGGTCCGACGGGACATGTCCACTCCGAGCGCCGCTGCGCCGCGCAGCACGCGAGCATCAAGACCGAATTGGGGCGCAATGTCGATACCCGCGCGGTGCACCTTGCCGGTGAGGAATTTCTTCGAAAGCGGCGGCCGGTGATAGGGGGCCTGCCGTTCGGCACCCACGATCGTGAGGTCACCGTCGTAGCCCTCCTGGCGCAGGGTCTCCGCCGCGCGCGTCCCCGCCACACCGGCACCTACTACGACCACCTGCTTCAGCTGACGATGTGTCGGCACCGGTTCAGTCCTTCACCGTTATTGCCTGGGTGGGGCAGGATACCTCGGCGCCCTTCAACTGCTGGCGCAAATCCTCCGGCGGCTCCTCTTGGAGCACGTGTAATCCGTCTTCTCGAACGTCGAACACCTCGTGGCAGATGCTCATGCAAACGCCGTTCCCATCGCAGGTGTCAAGATCCACCGAAACTTTCATGGAACCTGGGCCTTCCGTGCTTCGCCGTTGGAAGTCTTTATGCCTTGGGTCTGATCGGGCGACTTTCCGTGCGACATCGCTCGCTCGCGGGCCGCTTTCGCTGCCGGCGAGTAGTTCAGGTAGTCGACCGCCATCTGCGTCGACGCCTCGTCGTTTGGATGATGGCTGGGCCGCATGTACCGGACGGGCGTCGTCACGAGAAGCTTCCACGGGCCCGGCAACCGGTACTCGCGGGCGGCCCACAGCCAGTCCCGCCAGCGCCACTTTTGATCGATGGTCGGGTCTTGGGCCATCAGGTAGCGGGCACCCGCAACCCACCAGCCGATGAACAGCGGCGCGGTGAACAGCATGGAGAACGCCCTGATCCAATAGTTGCCGCACACGTTTTGGTACACGTCGTACACGAGCGAGCGGTGCTCAACCTCCTCGGCGCCGTGCCAGCGCAGCAGGTCGAGCATCATCGGGTCGGTACGCGCATAATCCAGACCGCGGTTCGTCAGCACCCATTGGCCCAGCATCGCCGTGAAATGCTCCAGCGCGGCCACATCGGCCAGGCGGCGATACAGCCACCACCGCTTCAGCGGCGGCGGGAAGAACTTTGGCGGATCGCCCAGCGTCGCCGACAACATCTTGCCGAGCCGATCGGTATACGGCTTGGTGTCGATGCCCTGTTCGGCTAAATGGTCGAGCACGACTTGGTGCGCCCAGGCGTGCCAAGACTCCTGCTGGATGAACGGTTTGATCGCCGCCTCCAGCTCCGGGTCGTCGACTAGCGACGACGCCTCGAGGACGGCCTTGATGAAGTGCCGCTCTCCCTCGGGAAGCAACAGGTGCAAGACGTTCATCATGTGTGTCGAGAACGGGTCGTCGGGCACCCAATGCAACGGCGTGTCCGACCAGTCGAAGCGAACCATCCGGCGATATTGCGGGTGTCCTTCGTGGTGAAGTGCAACCTCTGGCATCAAAACCCTCCTGCCGACCGACCGCGCACGGTCGGTCCTTCCGTCCGTAAAGGAGGCGTCAATCCAAGGCAGAATGAGCCGGGCAGTCTTCGGATCGCGCCACCCGTGCCACCCGTGCCACCGGGCCGGCCGCCGCTTGGAAATCCGCTAAAGGTCCCCGTACCCAAATGGGGAGGCGGTTATTCGTACCGGCGGTACCGGAGTGCGCGGTAACCTGATTCTCCAAGCGCAACCGCTGCGCGACGGAAGGGGAACGAAGCGCTCATGGCCGACCCCAACGAGGACACTGAAGTGACGCGCGCCGACCGATTTATCAAGACGGCCGTCGCGATACTGAGCGAAACCGGACGCACCGACTTCACGGTGCAAGAGGTCGTCGCGCGCTCCAAGACCTCGCTGCGGGCCTTCTACCAGCACTTCGGTAGCAAGGACGAATTGCTGCTCGCCCTGTTCGACAGGACCATCGCTCAAACGGCACGGGCCTGGCGCACCGAGACCAGCGGGCTCGACAGCACCGCGGCGCTGAAGCTGGTGATCGACCGCATCAGCCAACAACCGGAATCGAGCACCCAGGACAGCCTCAACAGGGCATTGAGCCTCTACAACCAGCATCTGGCCGAGACGCGTCCGCGCGACTACGCCCGTGTGCTGTCTCCTTTGCACCAACTTATTCGCGACATCGTCGGGCAGGGCATCACCAAGGGGGTTTTCAACCCGGGAGTCGATGTCGGGTCCGCCGCGGCGATCGTCATGCAGACGATCATGGGTGCGCAGCGATTGCATTGGCTCGGTACGGAATTGATCGGAACACCGATCGACGTCGGCCAGTTGTACGACTTCTGCAGTCGAGCCCTGGGCATCCGCGACACCGACGACGAGTCGGCCACGCCGTCGCTGGCCGAGCTGTTCGCCCAAATTGGAATGCGACCGGGCACCCACAATGGCGAATTCGCGATGACGATGCCGGTCAGCCCGCATGTGGTCAACACTTCCGGCGCGCTTCAGGGCGGCTTGATCGCGACGCTCGTCGACGTGGCGGGGGGCCAGTTCGGGCTGGAGTATCTGCAGCCGGGCACCACCATGACGACCGCCGACCTCTTTGTCCGGTACCTGCGGCCGATTCGCCAGGGCGCCGCCCGGGCCGTGCCACGGATGCTGCGATCCGGGCGGCGGGCGATGGTCATGCAGGTTGACATATACGGTGACGACACGGCCGGTGGCGATCTCGCGGCGACGGCGACGGTGAATTTCGCGATCATCAACGGAACGACGCCGACGGAAGGCCTCCGCGCTGAGGGTACGGCGGGTTAGGCCCTACACCTCACCGCGCAAAAGTGGTAATGTCATTACCACCTACAGAGAATTCCAGACTTCCGCAAGGAGATCGCCATGCCGTCTCGCGAACTTTCCTTCCCCGTGTTCGACGCCGACAACCACATGTACGAGCCGCAGGAGGCGCTGACCAAGTTCCTGCCCGACAAGCGCAAGAACGTCATCGACTACGTGCAGGTTCGCGGCCGCACCAAGATCGTGGTGCGCGGCCACATCAGCGAATACATCCCCAACCCGACGTTCGAGAAGGTCGCCAAGCCGGGCGCACAGGAGGATTATTTCCGCAACGGCGCGCAGGGCAAGACCTACCGCGAGATCCTGGGCGAGCCCATGAAGGCCATCCCCGCCTTCCGCGAACCGGGCCCACGACTGGAGGTCATGGACGAGCTCGGCATCGACTACGCCCTGATGTTCCCGACCCTGGCCAGCCTGGTCGAGGAGCGGATGAAGGACGACCCGGAGATGACCCACGACGTCATCCACGCGCTCAACCAGTGGATGTACGAGCAATGGTCGTTCAACTACAAGGACCGCATCTTCGCCACACCGGTGATCACCCTGCCCATCGTCGAGCGCGCGCTCGAGGAACTCGAATGGTGCCTGGAGCGCGGCGCCCGCACCGTGCTGGTCCGCCCGGCGCCGGTGCCCGGCTACCGCGGCAGCCGGTCGTTCGGACTGGAAGAGTTCGACCCGTTCTGGCAGGCCTGCATCAAAGCCGAGCTCCCGGTTTCGATGCACGCCTCGGACAGTGGTTACTCCGAATTCGCGAACGTGTGGGAGCCCGGCGACGAGTTCCTGCCGTTCAAGCCGACCGCCTTCCGCAGCTTCGCGATGGGCCATCGGCCGATCCTGGACGCGATGGGTGCGCTGGTGTGCCACGGTGCGCTGTCGCGCAACCCGGAGCTGCGGATCCTGTCGATCGAGAACGGCGCCGACTGGGTGCCGGACCTGTTCAAGGGCCTCAAGGGCGTCTACAAGAAGATGCCGCAGTCGTTCAGCGAGGACCCGATCGAGGCGTTCAAGCGCTGCGTGTACATCACCCCATTCTGGGAGGACCGCTTCGCCGAGATCGTCAAGATGGTGGGCACCGACCGGGTGCTGTTCGGATCCGATTGGCCGCACCCGGAAGGCCTGAAGGACCCGATCTCCTTCGTCGACGAGCTCGCCGACTTCGAAGAAGAAGACGTCGCCAAGATCATGGGCGGCAACCTGATGAAGCTGATGAAGGTATCCGAGCCCTCGAAGAAACCGGTCTCAGCCTGATCGTTGATCATCGGTGAATACCGAGACCACACCCTTCGTCTCGAACACCGCAAGGCGTACATCGGCGGGTGATCTGTGACCGTGTTGCCGCAGGATCGCGTCCAGGTCGTCTTGAGTAAGGCGGCAACGCCTCAGGTTCCTTTCATCGAGTTGTCCGTCGCGGATTAACACCCGCACGGGCGGGTCTACAAGTCGACGCACCCACGGGATGAAGCGCAGTCGCGCGACGACGTCATGGGCGGCGATCAAGGCGAGCAGGGCCGCCGCGCCGGTCAGCCACGAGGTGTCGGCGGCCGTGGCGGTACGACCCACTACGGCGCCGACCGCGACGGCGGTCACCCAGTCAAACGGCGTGAACTCGCCGATGGTGCGCCGCAGCATGAGCCGGAAAGCCGTTGCCGCGGTAATGAATAACGCGAGCGCCTTCAGCACGGCATACGCCGGCGGCCGCCAGCCGTCGACAAACTGCGACAGTAGATCGTGCATCCGAAGGCTATTCGGTCAGGCGAGGTGGCTGCAGCGCGCGACCGGCGTGCCGACGAGTCGGTGGCCGTCGCGGTATCGATCATGGGTTCGACGCCCGCTTGAAAGAGGATGACGTCTGAGCCGCCGAATCGGAAACAGCCGAACTCTTCTCGCTTGGGCATGTGCTTTCCCTCGACCGCGGTCAGCACCACGGACTGTCCGGCAATCTCGCATGATCGCGTTCGGATCATTCATTCGACGAGAGGTACCCACGGACAGCCGGAGTAACCCGTCGTCGTTCGAACGTGATGCCGAGGGGCGGATGGTCGCGAGCTGGGGGCTCACACCGCACGCCCAGAACGGTTGTCAGCAAACTGATTAAGTCCCCAACTTACCGCAGTTGGTAATCTGGTTATTTGCCTGCAAATGTCATGCGTTTGGCCTAGTTGCGTGACTTTCTATGAAGGTTGCGCAGGAGGGACCCCTGAATGGTCGGCGAGAAGGACTGGGACAAGACCGTCGGTGCGGCTGACGACGTTCGACGCATCTTCGAGAATGTTCCGGCGATGCTGATCGGGTTGGAGGGGCCCGACCACCGGATCGTGGCGGCCAACGAGGCGTACCGTGCAGTGAGTCCCACACCGGCCCCCATAGGGCTGCCGGCGCGCGAAGTCTATCCCGACCTGCAGGGCCAGCAGGTGTACCAGATGCTCGACCGGGTGTACCAAACCGGCGAACCGCAAGTCGGGAACGAGTGGCGGATGCAAACGGACTTTGGCGCTGGGGTCGAGGAACGGTTCTTCGACTTCCTCGTCACACCGCGCCGCGGGGACGACGGGTCGATAGAGGGTGTACAGGTTCTCTTTGACGAGGTCACTCAGCGCGTGCGAGCGCGGCTCGCCGCCGAGGCGCGCATGGACGAGCTGTCCGAGCGGTACCGGAACGTCCGCGATTCGGCCACCGTTATGCAGCAGGCGCTGTTGGCCCCGTCCGTTCCGGTCGTTCCCGGCGCCGACATCGCCGCGGAGTACCTCGTCGCCGCGGAGGACACCGCGGCCGGCGGCGATTGGTTCGACGCAATAGCCCTCGGCGACCGGCTGGTTCTCATTGTCGGCGACGTCGTCGGCCATGGTGTGGAAGCCGCGGCGGTGATGTCGCAATTGCGTACCGCTCTCCGGATGCAGATCACGGCGGGGCACACCATCGGCGAGGCGCTCGAGGCCGTCGACCGCTTCCGAGAACACGTTCCGGGCTCGAGGTGGGCCACGATGTGCGTTGGTTCGCTCGACTTCGCCACGGGCGAATTCCAATACTGCACAGCCGGGCATCCGCCGCCGCTGCTGGTGAGCGCCGGGGCGGAGTCGCGGTACGCGGAACCGTCCGGCGCGGGTCCCCTCGGCAGCGGCACCGGGTTTCCGGTGAGGTCGGAATGGCTCGACGTGGGCGACGCGGTCCTGCTGTATTCCGACGGGCTGATCGAACGTCCCGGGCGGCCGCTGGGCGCCAGCACGGCGGAATTCGCCGAGTTGGCCGCGAATATCGTCGGCGGCAGTGGCGGCTTTGTCATCGATTCCGTGAGCCGGCCGATCGACCGCATCTGTTCGGAGACATTGGAACTGCTGCTCCGGTCGACCGGCTACAACGACGATGTCACACTGCTTGCGGCGCAACGACGCACACCACCGCCCCCGCTGCAGATCACGGTGGAAGCGACGATCCACGCCGCGCGCTCGGTCCGCACGCGGCTTCGTGATTGGCTGTCGGAAATTGGGGCAGACGCCGACGACATCTGCGACATCGTGCATGCGATCTCCGAGTTCGTCGAAAACGCGGTCGAGCATGGGTACGGCGCAAAGGTTTCCGACGGGCCCCCAGACGAACCCCAAGACGAACCCCCAGAAGAAATTGTCGTAGAGGCCGCGCTGGCCGGCGATGGCAACCTGCACGCCTCGGTGATCGACCACGGACAGTGGAAGGATCACCGCGAGGGCAAGCATGGCCGCGGTCGCGGGCTCGCGATGGCCGAAGCGCTGGTGTCCCAGGCGCGGATCACGCACGGCGCCGCCGGGACGACGGCCACCCTGACGCACCGCCTGTCACGACCGGCGAACTTCATCACCGACACGAAAGTCAGCCGCTCCGATCAACAACGACCCGTCGACTCGGAATTCGTCTCCGTGGTCGGCTCCGGCGAGCTGGCGGGTCGCATCATTGTCAGCGGTGACGTCGACGCCACCACCGCAGGCACCCTCGATCGCGAGATAGCGGTCGAAAGCCGTTCCGGCATAGCGCCTTTGACTATCGACCTCAGTGGAGTCACCCACCTCGGATCGGCGGCCGTCAGCGCGCTTGCCGCCGCCCGCGACCGGGCACGCACCCAAGGCGGTGAATTCGTGCTCGTGGCGCCGCCGGGGAGCCCGGCGCATCACGTGCTGTCGCTGGTACAAATGCCCGTCGCCGGCAACGACCCCGAGAGCGTCTTCGCCGAAGAATAGCGGCGCGGTCAGCGCGCCTGGCCGTGCCGCACCTGACTGAACGGCACCCCGCGGTCGGCGGCGTATTCGCGCGGGAAGCCCAGCACCCGTTCACCGATGACGTTGCGGGCCATCTCCGTGGTGCCGCCGCCGATGGCGACGTTCTGCCGAGACAGGTAACGCAGCCCCGTCTCCAGGCCTTCGCCGGGTTCCCCCACGACGCCTGCACTTCCTGCGATCGCCAATGCCGTGTCCATTTCCAGGGTCACGGTTTCGGAGTGGAAGAGCCTGATGAGCGTCCCGGCGGCGGGGGGCAATACGCCGTCTCGGACATTGCGATAGACGTGGTCGATCAGCTGCTCGGCAACCGCCCGGTGCACGAGTACCCGGCCGGCCATCTCGTGCACGCGTTCGTTGTCGGCCTGGCCCGTCTTCTCCGCAAGGCCAACGTAGTCAACCGGATTCGTGGTGCCGCCCTCGCTGCCGCTTCCGCTGGCGAACTCCGAGCCCTGCCCGACCGCCCGGCGTTCGTGATACAGCTGCCGTGAGGCCACCGCCCAGCCACCGTTGACGTCGCCGACAACGGCGTCGTCGCCGACGTCCACACCGTCCAGGAACTCCTCGCAGAACTCGGTGGACCCACTCAGCATGGTGATGCGCCGCAACGTGATTCCCGGGTGGCCGATGGGCACCAGGAACATGGTCAGGCCTTCGTGCTTGGGCACATCCCAGTCGGTGCGGGCCAAACACAGGCCGTAGTCGGCGGCGAACGCGCTGGTGCTCCAGGTCTTGGCACCGTCGAGCACCCAACGGTCACCGCGGCGTTCGGCCCGGGTGAGGACACCGGCCAGATCCGATCCGCCGCTGGGTTCGGACAGGAGCTGCACGAGAACTTCATCGCCGCGCAGGGCGGCGGCAATGTGCCGCTTCTTCTGGTCTTCGGTGCCGGTGTCGAGGAGCGTGGCGCAGCAGATGGTGAAGGTGGGGGTATTGAGGATCAACGGCATCTCGTAGTTGCGGCTGTCCGCGTCGAATGCCTTTTGGTATTCGTAATCCAGACCCAGGCCCCCGTACTCGCGGGGAAAACAAATTCCGGCGAATCCGCCTTCGTAGAGGCGCTTTTGCAGTTGTCGGGCCCTTTTCCAGGACCGCTCGTCGTCGCGCGGGGCGGGGGGCGGCGACTCGGGATCGATGGCGGGCATGTTGTCCGCCAACCACGCCCGGGCCCGGGCGGCGAACTCTGCTACGGATTCGGTCATTTCGCGGAGCGGCCAGCCTTCTCGGCCTCATACACCCTCAGGTTGTGCTCCTCGGGAGTGCCGAACATCGAGCGGTACAACGTAACCCGCCTCAGGTACAGATGCAGGTCGTGTTCCCAGGTGACCCCTATGCCGCCGTGCATCTGCACGCAGGCCTGAACGATCCGGCCGGCCATCTCGCCGACGTAGGACTTGGCGATGCTGGCCGACAACCCTGCCCCGGGCGAGCGGGCGGCAACGTCGGCGACCGCCGCGGCACTGGTGGCACGACACGCTTCCAGCCACAGCTTCATATCGGCGAATCCGTGTTTGAGGACTTGGTACGACGCCAGTGGGCGACCGAACGTGTGCCGATCCAGCGCCCATTGAACGGTGAAGTCGAAGACCGTCTGCAGGACGCCGACCACCTCCGCGCACTGCAGCACCTGGGCAAGCTGGCTCTGCCGGTCGATCAGCGCGGCGGTTTCCGCACCGCTGCCTACGACGGCGGACGGCTCAACGACCACCGCGTCGAAATGCACCCGCGCGTATTGCTTGACCAGGTCCACCGACTGCTGGGGCTCGATCCGGACGCCCGGCGCGTCGGTGGGGACCAGGAATTGACGAATCTCGGAGGCATCCGGGCCGCACCGCGCCACCACGAGCAGCACGCCGCTTTGGGCGCCGGCTTCGACGCGGTCCTTGGTGCCGTCGATGCGGAAGCCGGTGCCGGTCCGGGTGGCCGTCACCGACGGATCCAGCGGCGCCCATCCCCTGCCCGGCTCCGAAACCGCCCAAGAGGCGACCATCTCACCGGAGACCAGCGACTCGATGGTGGCGGCATGCGATCGTGCGTCTTCGCAGTCGGCAAGTGCCGCGAGCACGACGCTGACCGGGTACAGCGGTCCGGGTGCCACCGTCCTGCCGAGTTGTTCGGCCACCATGGCCAAATCCTCGACGCCGCTGCCCGAGACGCTGCCGCCGCCCAAATCGTCGGGCACGAGCAGGGCCGTCCAGCCGAGCTCGGCGGCGCGCCGCCACCACCCCGGATCGAAGGACTTTCCGGCGGCGTGCAGTTCCCGGACGCGGTGCAGCGGCGCTTCTTTCTGCAGAAATGCTTGGGTCGTCGAGGCGAAGAGTATCTTTTCGGGAGAGTCAACAGCGGTCATGATGCCGGAAGGTTCCTTAGGTGGTTGATGATCCGCCGGTTCTCGTCGGAGCTCGCTCGAGACTCTGATGTTATCAATGAGCAATACGGTAAGAGATACCGGAGTCCAATCGATAATGATGACGAGCGGTAGGCACGAGGCTCGGACGAACGAACCGCCGGAGGATTCGGCCGCATCGCGGGCCGACGCCGCGGCGTTGCTCGAGGAAGCTGAGGCGGAAGCTGCCGCGGCCGAGGCACTGGCCGCCGCGGCGCAGGCCCGCGCCAGGGCCGCCCGGCTGCGACGCGAAGCCCTCGGTGTGGCTGAGCCCACCGAAGACCACAGCGACGACGAGTATTACGACGAGACGGCGGACACGGAAGACGCAGACGACACGGAATACGAAGATTACGAAGATTACGAAGAGCACGAAGAGCACGAGGAGCACGAGGAGCACGCCGACGAAGCCGACGAAGCCGACGGAGCCGACGACCACGTGGTCGAGCGGGCCGCATGGCGCCGACGGATGCCGGCGATTGCCACCGTGGGCGCGATCATCCTCATCATCTGCTTTGCCGGGCTCAGCGCCTACATAGTGCTCCAACATCGTGACGCCACCAGGAACCACCAGCGGGAAGCGGCCTTCGTCGCGGGGGCCAAGCAAGGGGTCCTCAACATGACCTCGCTCGACTTCAACAAAGCCAAAGCAGACGTCCAGCGCGTGATCGACAGCTCGACCGGCCAATTCAAAGATGACTTCCAACGCGGCGCCGACGATTTCACCGCGGCGATCATTCAGTCGAAAGCGATCACCCAAGGAACCATCAATGCGGCCGCCATGCAGTCCATGGAGCGGGATTCCGCGGTGGTATTGGTCGCGGCGACATCACAGGTGACCAATTCGCCACCCGGGCAGGAAGAGCCACCCCGAATCTGGCGGCTGAAGGTGACCGTTGCCGACGTTGGCGGGCAGTACAAGATGTCGAAAGTTGAGTACATACCGTGACCGACGACGTGCGCGATGCACCCGCTGTCGCGGCCGAGAGCGATTCGCAGGCATCGGAAGCCGAAACCGAACACAACGAACCCGCCACAGCGGAGACCCCGAGCGACGAGGCGGAGGCCGACTCCCCCGCACCGGTCAGGCGCCTGCTGCGCGGGCTGCCGCGCAGGGTGCGCAAAATCGCCCCGGTGGCTCTCGTTTTGCTCCTGTTGATCTCCGGGGGTGTGGCGACGTGGCTGTACTTCAAGCAATACCGGCCCGATCAACAGACCAACGCCGGCACCGCACAGGCGGTGGTCCGTGCCGCGTCCGACGGAACCGTGGCCGTGCTCTCCTACTCGTTCGACTCGCTCGATAAGGACTTCGCCAACGCCAGATCGCACCTCACCGGCGATTTCCTTACCTACTACGACCAATTCACTTCGCAGAGCGTAGCTCCCGTCGCGCAGCAGAGAGCGATGAAAACCACGGCTAAGGTGACGGAGGCCGCGGTGTCAGAGCTACATCCCGACTCGGCCGTTGTTCTGCTGTTCGTCGATCAGGTCAGCACCACCAAGGACAGCGCCCAACCATCCGTGACGCTGACCAACGCACTGGTGCACCTGACCCGGATCAATGGCAGCTGGCTGATTAATCAGTTCACCCCCGTCTAAAACCCGCTACATGGCGAACACGCGGCGGAGCGTCTGCGCATGCAGGGCCCGGTTCTCCTGGGAGACAACCCAATCCGGCACCAACGAGTCGAAGCTGCTGAAAGTTGCTGCTATGACATGCAATTCCGTGTGGACGTAGGCATGCAGTAGCCGGTTGGCATAGTCGATGGCTTCGTCGCGGCACGGGTCGATCTCGGAGCAGCTGATGAACGTGGGCGGCAGCCCCTCCAGGTTCGCCCGGTGCGCGGGAACGTGTTGACCGCTCGCGGTCGCGTGGCCGAGGTAGTGGCTCCATGCCCGGCTCACAGCGGGACCGTTGAGGCCCGGCGTGCGCTGGAATTCGCGTCGCGACGGCGTGGCGTCGGAATCCAGCATCGGCTGGTGCAGGATCTGTACGAGGATCGGCGGACCTTCCTCGTCGAACATGTGCTGGGTCAGGCCCGCGACCAGTGCCCCACCCGCGTCGCGGCCCATCACCGCGATGCGGGCGGCGTCCGCGTCCAGGTCGGCACAATTCTCGACGGCGTAGCCGAAGGCCGCTTCCACGTCGGCCAGCGCCGCCGGACACGGATTTTCCGGCGCAAGCCGGTAGTCGACCGATACCACTAGACAGCCGGCGCTGCGTGCCAGCTCCACGCACTGCGCGTGATCGGTGTCGAGGTTCCCCGTCACGAAGCCACCGCCGTGCGCGTACACCACGAGGGGCGCCGGTGACCGGGTGCGGCCGCGATACAGACGAAGGCCCAGCTGCCGGCCGTCCGGACCGGCGATGAACCGCGATTCGACGGTGACGCCATCGGTGTCGGCCGCCGCGGCTCGCCGGGCGGCCAGGAGGTTGGCATGTTCCCGCTCGGCGCCCAGCGTCTCTGCGCGGAATTCGACGACACCCAGCTCGATCGCGGCATCGCGCAGCACCGGGTCGATGCGGTTAAGACCTTGTGGCCGAGCCAGATTCGTTTGTGTCATACCCCTCATCTTCCGGGCTCGTCGCTTCTCCTGGGAGCGCCCTGACGGTCGCCGGCAGCCCGTACAGAGCCGTCGCGTTGCCGCGCATGATCCGCTCTCGCTGCTCGGCGGGAAACCGGTTGATAGCGTACGTCGGCGAGTCGTAGCTCCAGTGCGGGTAGTCCGTCGAGAACATGAGATTGTCCCCCAGGTCCATCATTTCCAGATAGTCGCGGAACTGCACCGCATCGGTGTCTTCCAGAGGCTGGGTGGTGAACCGGACGTGTTCGCGCACATACTCCGACGGGCGGCGCCGCACGTGCGGCAAGTCGCCGCGGCGCGCTTCCCAGATCCGGTCCATCCGCGACATCACCGGCATCGCCCAGGTGAAGCCGCCCTCTACGAACACCACCCGCAGGTCGGGATGGCGATCGAACGCGCCGTCGAACACCAGGCTCATCAGGTGCGAGACGTAGAGCAGCGGCCAGGAGGCGAAGAAGTCATGCCAGTGCGCGGGATTGCCGACCGGGTACAGCGGTATCAATTCGAACGGCGTCTGACCCATCAGATGGGTGGCCACCGGGAACCCGTTGCGCGCCGCGGCCTCGTACAGCGGATCGAAATGTGGGTTCCCGAAGGGGATTCCACGGGTCTGCGGTGTCATCAGCACCTGCGCCATGTAGGGATGTCCCGCCCACCGTTCCACTTCCCGCGCCGCGAGTTGCGGCGTCTGCGCGCTGACGCTGATCGACCCGCGCCAGCGGCCGTGCCGGTTGTACTTGTCGAGCCAGACGTCGGCGAGCCAGTCGTTGTAGGTCGATTTGAGGATGTGCTCGGCCTGGGGCAGCTGCGCGTCGCACATCGGCTCGAGCGTCGCGATGCTGACACCGGCATCCACGAGCAACTGCTTGGCGGCGAAATCCGGGTCGCTGCCGGCGAATCCGCCACCCGGCGGGGCGGCGTCGAGGCGCAGCGACATCGTCTTGTACGAGTCCGGGGTGTCGTAGAAGTGTGGGACCGGGGCGACGGCGTTTCCGGTCGGCCAGATCTTGTCCACCCATTCGGCGGAGGCGTAGGACTTCAGCACGTCGGCTGACACGGGCAGGGGGTGGACATCGGTGTCGACGATGGTGACCGCTATTTCTTGGTCCGTCTCCGCGTCGAGCCGCTCGATCGTCGTCATGACACACTCTCCTTAAGCCCGTAGAGCTCACGGGCGTTCTGCCACAACACCTTGTCGCGTTGTGCGGCGTCGAGACCTTCGGCCACCGCTTCCGGCGGGGTTGTGGACCAGTGCGGGTAGCTCGACCCGTACATCAGCAGGTCGGCTTTTCCGGTGAAGTCCATCCAGCGCTTCGTCTTCTCGGTTTCCAGGGGCCCGTCGAACGCCGAAGAGCAAAACCGGACATGGCCGGGCAGGTATTCGCTGGGATAGCGGTCGACCCACGGCGTCTGGTCGCGCATCGACAGCCAGAAGGTGTCCAGCCGCCATATCAGCGGGGTGAGGATGTCGTAGCCGCCGTCGGCGAATACGAATTTGAGGCCGGGGTGCCGGCCGAACGTGCCCTCGACGATGAGCGTGGCCAGGTGCACGAAGTAGTTCAGCGGCATGAACGCCGCGTATCCCGGGTAGGTGTGCGCGTGCCCGGCGAAGGTGGGCGGGTGGTCGACGCCGTTGCCGCCGTTGATGTGCACCGCAACCGGCAGGCCGTGGGCCGCGGCGGCTTCCCAGATGGGCTCGAACATCGGTTTGCCGTACGGCTCGCGTGACTGCATCGGGACGCCGACCTGGACCAGCTTGGGGTGGCCGGCGAGGCGTTCGATCTCGGCGACCGCGCCCCTGGGGTCCTCGGGATTGACGCGGATGGTGCCGAGAAAGCGGTTGATGGTGTCGGGCTCGAGCCAACGGTCGAGCAGCCAGTCGTTGACGGCGGCGCAAATCCTGCTGTTGAGCAGGTAATCGGCGATGTTGCCGCGGGTCAGTGGGTTGAGAATGGCGTAATCAACGCCAATGTCATCGAACAGGTGCCGGCTGACGGTCTCGGGGTCCGAACCCGGGTAGTGCTCTCCGTAGAGGTCTTGCCGGTAGTCGCCGCCTGGTGCCTGATACCACTGCTGCTCGACGTCGGGAATCGACCGCAGCTTGTGGGCGTCGGGCAGATAGCGTCGTATCTCGGCGTTGTGGCGAAAATGCGGCTGCACGTTGGCGTCGATGATCATGCGGTCACGTACACTTCCCCATCGGTGACATCGACCGGGTAGGTGCGAACGCGGCGCCGCGGGTCGGCCACGTTCTGACCGGTGGTGATGTCGAATTCCCAGTTGTGCCAAGGACATCGGACGATCTGCCCCTCACGGACCCGGCGCACCCCGTCGGGCAGTTCGGGAGCCGGTTCGTTGGTGCCGCCGATCAGGCCAAGGCACAGCGGGGCGCCCTCGTGCGAGCAGTAGTTCACGATCGCGTACAACTCACCGCGCACGTTGTACACGCCCACGCCGAACTTCCCCACGTCGAGAAGTTTCATCCCGCCGGGTGGCAGTTCGTCGAGGGAGCACACGAATCGCCGCTGGGGCACCCAGGAATCACCGCCTCCTGACGACCGACCTAATCAACTCCACGTCAATACTGTGCCCGTTACGGTAACCACTACAAGCCGTTGGGCTTCGTTGCTATTTATATTATGATAGCGATATTCGACAGGAGAGGCGCTGATGACGCTCAGCACGGACCCGGACGGCCAGCCCGTCTCGCTCGATCTCACGGGTGAAACCAGCCCGTACCCGTTCTTCGAGTACATGCGGCGCACGGATCCGGTCTGGCACGGTTCCCTCGCGGACCACACCCAAATGCCGGAGGAGCTGCGGCCGAACGACGAGTGGGTCCTCTTCGGCTACGACGGCGTGTTCCAGGCTTTTCGCGACGACCGAATCTTCACGTCGGCGACCTACGACAAGACGATCGGATTGGTGATGGGCCACACCATCCTCGCGATGGGCGGCAAGGAACACCACGATCACCGCAACCTGGTGGCGAAGGCGTTCCGCGCCACCGCGCTGGAGCGCTGGGAGCCGTCGATCATCGGTCCGGTCTGCGACCAGCTGGTGGACGAGATCAAACACGACGGGCAAGCCGATCTGGTGAAGGCGCTGACGTTCGAGTTCCCCACCCGGATCATCTCCACGCTGCTGGGGCTGCCGCCGGAGGACCTGGATTTGTTCCGGCGGCTGTCGCTCGGTCTCATCTCGATCCAGACGGACATCATGGGCGGGCTGACCGCGGCGGCGGAGTTGCACGGCTACTTCCTCGACCAGGTCGAGCAGCAGCGCCGCAAACGTACCGACGACATCATCGGCGACCTCGTGGCCGCCGAGATCGACGGCCAAAAGCTCAGCGACGCGGCGATCATCGCGTTCCTTCGTCTGCTGCTGCCCGCCGGTCTGGAGACCACGTATCGCTCGTCGGGCAATCTGTTGTACCTGCTGCTGACCCACCCGGAGCAGCTGGCGATGGTCTACCGCGACCGGTCACTGATACCGATGGCGATCGAGGAGGGCCTGCGGTTCGAGACCCCACTGACCATGGTCATGCGTACCACCACTGAAGAAGTCGAAATAGGCGGCAAGACAATCCCTGCGGACGCGCAGATCGACATGTGCATGGGCTCGGCCAACCGTGACGAAAGCCGCTGGACGAACCCCGACATATTCGACATCCGCCGACCGCGGCAAGCCCACATCGCCTTTGCCGGCGGTATCCACATGTGCCTCGGCATGCACCTGGCGCGGCTGGAAACGCGGGTCATGCTGAACAGCCTGTTCGACCGCGTCAAGGACCTGGCTTTCGTGCCCGACGACGGAACCGGCCAAGAGTCCAAGGTCGTGGGGCTCACCTTCCGGTCGCCCAACAAACTTCCGGTCACCTTCGCCCCGATCGCATGAGAAGCCGCTTGAAAAGTCGGGGAGCGATCCTGCACGACGTTGGCGGGCCGTGGTCTGTCGAGGAATTCGAGCTGGACCCGCCGCGCGTAGGCGAAGTTCTGGTCGAAATGGCCGCGGCCGGATTGTGCCACTCCGACGACCACATCCTCAAGGGCGACATGTCGGCCCCCAATGAGGTGATGCGATCCCTCGGGCTGCCAACCATGTTCCCGACGATCGGTGGTCACGAGGGTTCGGGCATCGTGCGTGAAGTGGGTGACGGCGTAAGCGATTTCGCCCCGGGCGACCACGTGGTGATGTCGTTCGTCGCCGTGTGCGGGCAATGCCGCTGGTGCGCAAGCGGAATGGAGTACCTGTGCGACGTCGGCATCGGCACCATGATTCCGGGAATGCCCACCGACGGCACATTCCGCCACCACACCGCCGACGGCAAGTCGCTGGGCCATCTGGCGAAGGTCGGCGCCTTCGCCGAACACACCGTGGTGTCGACGAATTCGCTGGTGAAGGTCGAGCCGCACCTACCACTGGCACCGAGCGCGCTGCTGTCGTGCGCTATTCCGACCGGCTACGGCTCCGTCGCGAACCGCTCCAACATGCGCGCCGGCGATACCGTCGTGGTCATCGGCGTCGGTGGCATCGGAACGGGTGCGATCCAGGGCGCCCGGATTAATGGCGCAGCACAGATCGTCGCCGTCGATCCGGTGGATTTCAAACAGAAATCGGCCCTGCAGTTCGGTGCGACCCATAGCACCGCGACGGTCGCCGAGGCGCTGGACCTGGTGCGGGGGCTGACGTACGGGGTAATGGCCGACGCCGTGGTGGTCTCGCCTTCCCTGATCACCGCCGATGATGTCCGCGACGCGGTGCAGCTCACCCGCAAGGGCGGGACCTGTGTTCTCACCGGCATGACGTCGCAGTTGACGCGGTCGGTCAAGATCGACCTGCAGGACTTTATCCTGATGAACAAGACGCTGGCTGGCACCATATTCGGCTCGTGCAACCCGAGGGCGGACATCGAGCGGCTGGCCAGGCTCTACCAGACCGGGCAGCTGCAACTCGACGAAATGATCACCCGGCGCTATCGCCTCGAGGACATCAACCGGGCCTACGACGACCTGCGCAACGGCGAAATCATCAGGGGCATAATTGATTTCGGGATCGCCTGAGAGCTACTTTTTGCCGGCCATCACCCGCTGCAGTTGGCCGTACGCGTCGATCGGGCTGTGCAGCGCCAAGCCTCCGTCGGCGTGCACGATTTGCCCGGTGACCCAGGGCAATTCGAGGACGCCCACGATGGCGCCGGCCACGTCGGTCGCTTCACCCAGGCCCCCCAACGCCGTCCGTTCGGACAGGCCTTCCACCCAGCCGGGAAGTTGTTCCGGCTTCGCCAGCATCGGTGTTCGGGTGACGCCGGGACCCACCGCGTTCACGCGGATTCCGTGCACGCCCCACTCCTCGGCGGCCACCTTTACCAACATGTTCACTCCCGCCTTCGACACGCAGTAGGCGCCCATATCGCGATCGGCGATGGTGCCGCTGATGCTGGAGACCGCGACGATGGAGCCGCCCACCCCGGAGTCGATCATGGCCTGCGCGCCGGCGCGGATGGTCAGCCAGGTGCCGGTGAGGTTGACCGCCAGCACCCGTTCCCATTCCGCGGGTAGTTGTTCAAGCAACATGCCCGACGCGCCGATCCCGGCGCAGGTCACCACTCGGGTGGGAACACCGTGGCCGCGTACGGTTTCTTCCATCGCGGCCGACACCGCGTCGGGATCGCTCACGTCACAGGCGATATCGCCGCCGGACAGGTCCCACACCACGACGTCGTGACCCGCATCGCGCAGCCGGCCGGCGACTTCGCGCCCGATCCCGGACCCACCCCCGGTCACCATGGCCGTCATTGCGCGGGCCCGATCAACTCGACGAGCACGCCGTCGGGCGCGGTGATCACCGCCATCGCGACCTCCGTTCCACCCGGGGCGGGCATGGTGATGCGGCGAACGCCGTCACTGAACCCCAACGCCGCCAACGTCGAAAGGGTCTCCTCGACCCCGCGCTGCAGAGATAGCAGGAAGAATCCGTGCCGGGGTCCCTGCGGCGAAGCCGCCGCGGCGTCGGCGCCCTCGAAGACAACCAGTTCGACGACGCCGGTTTCGGGCGTCCGCGGATCCCCGAGGAATATCGACCGCAGCCGATTGGTCTTGGCGCCGAAGAGTTCTGGCCAATCGCCGGTGAAGGTCTGGTCGAACAGTTCGGTGAACCCCAGGCCGTCGCGCCAGAACCTCATCGAGCGGTCGACGTCGGCGGTGCAGATTGCGGCGTGATGGATTCCCGGCATAGGCTTCCTCTTCCTCCGTTTTGTGAGCGTGCGCCCCGCCACAATGATGCAACTTTAAGAGCCGGATGTGACGACGGTCATAGCGGGGCCTGGATGATCCGTGGGAGCCGCAACGTTCATAGCTATCGGTTTCATCATGGAACGGAAGGCGGCCGGACGTGTTGACTCAACCACAACATGGGAACGGCAGCCCGACGAGGCTTCTGCCGGTGCGGAGTCGGAGGACCCTCTCGACCCGTGTGCGTGCCGCGGAGCGCCGGGCAACGGTCGTAGCCTCACCACCGGATCGTGACGCGCTGCACCACGAGCCGGAGGATCTGCTTTTTCTCGAATCCGCCCGAATGGATCGAGAAATGGCGCGCGAAATGCCTAGGGGCGTTCAGCGGAGTCGGCGGTCCATCATGGCTGCACTGATGAACATGTCAAACCGACGCTTCATTATTCTCGGCGTGGGCCTATTGCTGCTCACGGTCGGCCTGTTGGCACTCCGGTTCCCGGTCTTCCTCTCCGACTTCGACCACTGGGGCTTCCAAATCAATTGCGGCAGTGGCTTTCAGAGCAACTTGACCCAGGCCAGCATCGCCGACTCGGGTGGAACCCACTTCGTGGATCAATGCCACACGGCCGTAGCGGTGCGTCGTGCTTGGGCGATCCCGCTCGCGGCCGCCGGCGCGCTGCTGCTGATCGGACTGATGGTCAGGCCGCCGCGTCAGCGCTCGGCGGAGGCGGCGACAGCCGGCGACGCCCCTTCGAGGCCGGCGTTGGGCCCCTCGCCCCTTTTCGCGCAGCCCGCCCGAACCCACTAGTTTGTGGTCAGAGGGCCGGTTTGCCCGCGGTGGCGCCATATTTCGATCGGTCGCGCAACATCGGCTCGGCTCCCTCTACTGTCCGTCTGGTTTGGCAGCGAGGGTGAAGGTCCAGTCCAAGGTCACGAAGGGCTCCTCGACCGTCGTCCCGTCTGGGGCGACCCCGGGGTCGTGGCGCACGTAATCCGCCTGCAGCGATTCCACATCCGAAAAGACCGCGTCGCGGCCGATGTACGGATCGTCTCGGTCAAACAGCTGGGTGATCAGCGGTTGGTAGCCCTCGGCGTGGAACCAGAAGTGCACATGCTGGGGGCGCATCACCGATCGGTTTGCGGCGCGCATGATTTCCCCGCAGGGGCCGTCGGTGGGCATCGGGTAATAGCGGGGTTTGATGGACCGGTACCAGAAGCGTCCGTCCTCATCAGTGGTCAATAGTGCCCGCATGGCGAACTCGTCGTGCAGCTTTTCCGTCTGCTGAACGTCGTAAAAGCCTTCACCATCGCTGTGCCAGGTGTCCACGTCGGCGCCCGCGATCGGCCTGCCCCGCTCGTCGACAACCCGGCCGGTGACGAACATAGGTGTACCCGACACGCCGTCGGAGATGTCGTCCCCGTTGTCGGCGGTCCGACGACCCTCGACGTAAAACGGGCCAAGCAGAGCCGAGTCGGTGACCGAAGAGCCGACGTGCTGGTTGATCCTGTCCAGCAGCACGCTCAACCCCAGGATGTCGGATAACAACATCACCTCCTGGCGGGTTGGGCTGGAGATTTTGCCCACTCGCTCAAGGAAGTCCGTGGCGGTGAACCACTCCTCACCGGTCAGCTGCACGTCGCGCGCGAAGTCATGCAGGTGCCGCACCATGCAGACGAACAGTTGACGGAAGCGCTCGTCGCTGGAGGTGTCAAAGGTCCGCTGCACGGCCTCGGTAATTGTCTCTTCGGTCAGGTTGCTCGACATGTCCTTGCCTTTCTTACGGTTTCACGGGTTGAGCACAACGCGGCCGGCTACGCCGTCGGCGACGGCACGATATGCCGCAGTCGCCTCGTCGAGCGGATAGCTGGCAGCGATGGGCAGCGGCCGAAACGCCCCGGACTCGAAGTAGGGGCCCATCGTTTCCAGACGCCGTGCGGAATCCACGATGCCCAGTTTTGTACTGTCTACGCCGAAGATCCGCGTTTCGTTGCGGTAGAGATCCTTGATATCGATTTCGACCGCGCGCGGACCGACAACGCTGATCACCACGAGCCTGCCTCCGTGGGCAAGTGAGGCCAGCGCGGCCGGCGTGATCACCCCGCCCACAGCGTCATATACCACCTGTGCGCCGGTGCCCCCGGTGAGCCGTTTGATCTCAGTGCCGACGTCGGCGGCCGGGTCGAAGACGACGAAGTGGTCGATGACGCCCGCAGCGGGCGTTTCTGCGGCAGGCTTGCGGCGACCCACCCCAATCACCTTGGCGCCCAGCGCCTGAGCGATCTGTGCGACCGCGCCACCCACTCCCCCGGAGACGCCGAAGATCGCAATGGTTTCCCCGGCAGCCAGTCGCGCCAACTCCACCGCCCCGTAACCAGCCCACCACGAAGTTGACCCCGACGGCGGAGGCCTCCTGCAAGCTCAGCCACTCAGGCTTACGCACCAGCGCTTCCACTGGCACCGACATCAACTCCGCGTGTGAGCCGTCCCGGGCGAACCCGACATCTCCCCCAGAGCCCCACACCGCGGCTCCCTGCCATTCGGGTGGTCCGCTGACGACCGCCCCGGCGAAATCACGCCCCGGTGTGCGCGGCAACACGGTCCAGTCCATCGAGCCGGCAACGTTTTTCACGTCGGAGGGGTTGACCGACGCCGCCTCGACCCGGATCACCGCCTCCTGCGCTGTCGCCACCGGATCCGGCAGATCCGTGAGACGCAGACCGGCGGGGTCACCAAACTGGCTGAAACGCAAGGCCCGCATGATCGTTCCCTCCTGTGAGCTGATGGTCAGCGCCTGACACCCTTAAGACAACACCTAATCTTCCATCGCTTCCAACGAAGAAAATCGATCGCAACGATCGCGATCCGCGATAGTTTTGACCGCACGGAGCTACGACAGCTGGAGTGCTTCGTCGCTGTGGCCGCCGAGCTGAACTTCTCCCGGGGCAGCCCTGCGGATCCATGTCGCGCAGTCGGCTGTGTCGGCGTCGGTAGGCAGACTGGAAAAGGAACTGGGTGTCGCGCTGTTCGACCGATCCAAGCGCCAAATCGCGCTCACTGCTGGGGGCGAGGTCTTCATGAAGGATGCCCGGGAAGTCATACACAGTGTTCAAAGGGCACATTCGTCGGTGCGAGACCGACCGAGCCACCACTTGGACGGCTCTGCGCAGGGTCGGTGGGCAAGCACTGTGATTCACGCAGCAGGTCTTAGGTCAAAGTTCGTCATAGATCTCGATGCGCCAGCCGGCCAGCTAGATCGCCAGGCGCACATCGTGGTGCCGCGTGCTGATCGCCCGTGCGCACCTGCGGCGAGACACCAACAATGTGCGTCGCATGGACGGATCGCTCAGCGACTTGCCGCAGCGGCCGGGCGAAGTAGCGCCTTAACCGCATATCGCGGTCGCGTCGGTGACTGTGCCAGATTGTCGATGCGGCGAAGGAAGTCATGCCGCACCTCCCAACAGATGATGCCAGCGCGGATCCTCGATCTCCTGTAGGCCGCCATCCAACCCGTTCACCGTCAAGCATTTTGGGGTCGCGTCTGTGGGCGCCAGCAGCGGATGCAATGGCTGCGCACCGTGGGTCCAACCCAACACGGCCAACGAGCCTCCACGGCGCGCGGCCAGCCGACGCGCCATCTGCGCCACAGCGTGAGCTCGGTCGGCGCCGGCGTTGGGTCCCCACGCTAGCACCGTCAGGTCGCTCTCGGAGCACACCGTTGCCAGGTGGCGATCGTTGTCCGGGCCGACCGGGTCGGAGTGGCGCCGGAGCGCCCCGGGATTCTTCGAGACCAGCCCGTAGAGGTTGGCGATGTCGACGCCGCCGTATCCCCAGGCCCGGGCGAATGCGATGCAGCGACGGACCGTCGGATCGGTGTGGTGTTCGTCGGCGTCAGAGCCGTTGAGGATCACCCAGGCTAGCCGTGGTGTGTTCGAATCCCACACGCGTACCAGTCGGTAGCGCCAATTGCGGCCCGGGCTGAACACCGCCCATGCCTCACGACGACCGATAACACGATGCAGCTGTTGGGAAAACATCGTCATTTCGCGCCCCTGGCTCGGTGGGACCTCTACGCCTTTAATGGTTCGCGGCTCCAGGGGCCTTCAGTAGAGGTCGTGACGTTGTGGGGCTACAAATCGCCTTTGTGCCTGTCGGGAAGGATCGCTGGCCATTCTGCCGGGCGGGCCGGGGCCTCAGTTCCCTGCGCGGGATAGCCCGGAGACTTGATCTGCCAAGTCCGACAAGGCCCGCGCCGTCGCCAATTCCCGACCGATCTCGCGCACAAAACAGTCGGCCGGGTGACGATAGGCGACGCCGAGTCCGGCTAAATGCACGCTGCCCCATTGCAGCTCGGCCCTGGCGTACGTCCTTCCGCGGTGTTCATCGATCTCCAGCGTGACCACCGGGTGTGTCGCGGAGTTCGGGCGGCTGTTGCGGTGCATGTGGTTCATCTTTCGAATGATGCTGCGCGACAGCGTCACTTTCGAGCTTATGAATCCGTGTCGCGCATCTTGGGGCCTTTGGTCCCCATCGGTGATGCCAATGGACCTTCCTACGTCAGCTTGGCCAACGTGCGATCCCACAGTCGGCGCGCGAATTCGGGGTCGTAAGCAGCGCGGTTGGCTTTCGCGATTTTGCCCTTCGAGTAGTACTCGCCAGGCGCCCAGTCAACGCCGGGAGTACTGGACGCCAACCAGACCAGCTGGTCGGCGCCCTGGTCCGCCGTCGCGGTGAATCTGGTCGTGATCGGTACGTGGTGCTTCATGAAGAGCAGCATCCGTGAGCCCGACGCATCGCCGAAGTTGGAGTTGACGTAGCCCGGATGAAACGTTGCGGCCGAAAGCCCGGCGGTGTGGTACCGACGATGTAGTTCCCTGGTGAAGAGGATTATTGCCAGTTTCGTCAAAGCGTATGCGGTGCTGGGCCGGCGCTGCGCGGTGTTCTCCAGGTCGGCGAGCTTAACTCTCGGAAGCAGTTTCTGCGACGAGCTTGTCGTGTTGACGACGGCGGCGCGGGAAGCGACAAGCACATCCATCAATTGCGTGGTGAGCAGAAACGGCGCCAGATAGTTGACCTGAAAGGTGATCTCGTGACCGTCGGCGGTCTCGTGGATCCTGGTGAACATGCCGCCGGCGTTGTTGGCCAATACGTCGACGCGTGGGTACTCGGAGCGAATTTTGTCAGCCAGGGCTCGCACCTGGGACAAGTCGGCGAAGTCGGCCACGAAATAGTCGGCGTCCAATTCCGCGGCCACGGCCATCGTCTTGCGTTCCGACCGCCCCACCACCACGACATTTTCGCCGCTTCTCCGCAACCGACGCGCCGCCGCGGCCCCGATGCCGTCACTGGCGCCCGTGATGACAATCGTCTTGTGCATGGTCCTGTGCGTCACCGCCTTGCCCTCCACCGGCAGTGTAGCCAGCCAGTTCAGGTCAGCGAGTAGCGAACCGGCAGGTGTTTGAGGCCGCCGACGAAGACGGTGGCGACCAGCTCCGGATCGCCCGTCAGCTCAATCGATTTCAACCTGGGCAGCAGCTCGGAGAAGAAGCTGTTGACCTCCATGCGGGCGAGGGCCGCGCCCATGCAGAAGTGCACGCCATAGCCGAAGGCCAGATGCTTGTTGGGCTCGCGCCCGACGTCGAAGCGAAGCGGGTCGTCGAAGACATCCTCGTCGCGGTTGGCGGAAACGTAGGACATGAGGAGGGATTCGCCTGCGGCGATGGGTATCCCGCGCACGACGGTGTCCCTGGCGGCGGTGCGCATGAACTCCTTGACCGGGGTGACCCAGCGGATCATCTCCTCGGTGGCCAGCGGCATCAAGTCGGGATTGTCGCGCAGGCGCTCGAGCTGGTCCGGGTTCTCGATGAGCGCCTGCAGCCCGCCGGAGATCGTCGCGCTGGTGGTGTCGTGACCAGCGGTGGCGACGATGAGGTAGTACGAGACGGTATCGATGTCCGACAGCGGTTCGCCGTCGACGCGCGCGTTGGCGATCGCCGACGCGAGATCCTCGGTCGGATGCTCGCGACGTGAGGCGGTCACCGCGTTGAAGTATTGGAACATGTCGAGCAACGCCGGCAGCTGATCCTCGTTGGTACTGCCCCGTTTGAATTCGGAGTCATCAGCGCCGAACAGCTCCTGGGTCAGCTTGAGCATGCGCGGGAAGTCGGCCTCAGGGATCCCCAGCAGCGACATGATCACATAGAGCGGATAGTTGACGGCGACCTGCTGAACGAAGTCGCACTCGGGGCCCACCGCCATCATCTTGTCGACGTATTTCTTGGCCAGTTCGTCGACGCGAACCTTCAACGCCCGCATCGCCTTTGGCCGAAACAAGTCGGAGCCGATCGCACGCACCACCCGGTGCTGCGGGTCGTCCAGGTGGATCAGCGTCCGGACGCCCGCAGCGGCCTGCAACTCATCGCCCTCTTTGGTCGCCAGCACCGGGCGCGGCCAGTTCGTGAATAGCGCGTTGTCGCGTTCGATGTCCATGATGTCGGCGTGCTTGGTGATCGCCCAGAACGGCCGGTAGTTGGGCACCTCGACCCACGACACGGGGGCGCTGGCGCGCAGGTGTGCCAGCGCCGCGTGCAGCCGCTGCTCATCGGTGTACGCCAACGGATCCGCCAACAGCTTGGCGGCCTCGTCCATCGTCGTCGTGCTCACTCGCGAAACTCCTTCAGCGCGTCGGTAACACAGGCCCGGGATGCGGTGGAAAAGATCGGCAGGACCCGGTCGACCACGCCCTCGCAGCGACTTTTCAGGGCTGCGCCGATCGTGTCGACCGGACCGGCGACGGCGAAAGCCGCGAGCATCTCATCGTCGATAAGCGAACCCATGGCGTCCCACTCCCCCTCCAGGGACAGGCGGTGCAGTTCGGCGTGCAAATCGCCCCAGCCGTGCAGCTCGAGGACCTTCCGGTAGGCCGGCGTCGAACCGTAGAACGCGATCTGCTTGCGTACAGCGACGGTGGCGGCCGCCTGCTCGGCGTCATTCGCGCCGGTGGCAACGAGCACTTCAGAACACACTTCGAAGTCACCGAGATCGCGCCCGGAGCGCTGCATGCCGCGCGTCAGGGCCGGCAACGTCACCTCTTCGAGGTAGCGCTTGGAGACCATGGGGTGGCCGAGGTGGCCGTCGGCGACCTCTCCGCACATCTCGGTCATCGCCTCGCCGACGGCGGCCGGGAAAACCTTCGGCGCCGAATACGGCTGCGGCTCGGGCGTGAACATGGGGGTCATGATCTTGTGTGTGTAGAACTCGCCCTCAAAGCGAAGTTGGGTGCCGTCCGTCCACGCCGCCCAGATGGCGTGCAGCGCGGAGACGAATTCGCGCATCCGGCGCGCCGGGTGGCTCCACGGCATGCTGAATCGCTTCTCGATATGGGGCCGAATCTGGGTGCCCAGGCCGAGGATGAACCGGCCCTGTGAGAACGACTGCAGGTCCCAGCCGAGGTTGGCGACGATCATCGGATTGCGGGCGAACGCCACCGCGATGTTGGTGCCCAGCTCGAGTCGCGACGTGTGTTCGGCGGCCAGCAGTAGCGGCAGAAACGGGTCATGGCTGGTTTCGGCGGTCCAGCCGCCGTCATACCCGTCTTGTTCGAGGGCTCCGGCTACCGATGCCGCCCGGCCGAGTTGATTGGGAATGCCCCCGTCGAGCTTGAGGCGAGGGGCGCGACCCATGCGGGTAACTTTACAGTAAGCAATCCAGTATGTGACCCTGCTCATCACCATCGGACTTGGCGCCGGACGAAACTCCCATGAGGTAGGACATAGGCATGACGAAAGCCCAGGACTGGGGCGAAACGCTCGACGATCTCCAGCGTCGCCGCCAGCATGCATGGGGAATGGGCGGGCCGGAGCGGCTCGAGAAGCACCACGGCAAGGGCAAGCTCGACGCCCGCGCACGAATCGAGCGACTCCTGGACCCGGGCTCGTTCCGCGAGTTCGGCACGCTTGTCGGCGGCGACATCGCGGCGGACGGACTGGTCGTCGGCTCCGGTGAGATCAACGGCTCTCCGGTGATGCTAGGTGCCGAGGACTTCACCACCATGGCCGGCAGCATCGGGCCAGGAGGCAACTCCAAGCGATACCGGATCGCCGAACTGGCGCTGCGCGACAAGATTCCGCTAGTGATGCTCCTGGAAGGCGCCGGGTTTCGTCCCACCGGTGGACATTACGGGCGCAGCCCGACCGATCTGCTCGCCCAGGCGCAGTGCTCTGGTCGTGTCCCGACCGTCGCCGCCGTGCTCGGCCCCTCGGCGGGGCACGGGGCGCTGGTGGCGCCGGTCTGCGACTTCAGAATCATGAGCGCCCAAGGCGCGATCTTCACGGCCGGGCCCCCCGTCGTCAAAGAGTCGACGGGCGAAGACATCTCCAAGGAGAACCTCGGCGGGCCCGACGTCGCCTTGCCCAGCGGGGTGATCCACAATGTCGTTGAGGACGACGAGGCCGTGCTCGACGAGATTCGGCGCTACCTGTCGTACTTCCCCCCGAGTGCGTGGTCATACCCGCCGTCGCTGGCCGCCGACCAATTCACCGAACGGCGGCCGACGCCGGAGCTGCTCGACATCGTCTCCCGCGACAACCGCCGCGTCTACGACATGCGCGCCGTGCTCGACGTGGTCTTCGACCGGCCGGACTGGTTCGAGGTCCAGCCGCGGTTCGGCAGGGCGATCATCTGCGCGCTGGCCCATCTCGGCGGCCACCCCGTCGCGGTGGTGGCCAACCAGCCCCAGGTGCTCGCCGGCTCCATCGACGCCGACGCCGCGGACAAGGCGGCCCACTTCATCATGGTGGCCGACTCGTTTCACCTGCCGATCGTCTTCCTCGCCGACAACCCCGGGATGCTGCCCGGCAGCCGGTCCGAGCGCAGCGGCGTGCTGCGCGCCGGAGCGCGGATGTTCGCCGCCCAGACCGCGGCCACGACGCTGAAGCTGCACCTGACGCTGCGCAAGGCGTACGGGTTCGGCTCGATGGTCATGTCGCTGCTGGGTTTCGACCATCAGGTAGCGACCTTCGCCTACCCGGGCGCGACCATGGGCGCGATGAGCGCCGCGGCGCTCAGTCGCGCATCGCACGCCGGCGAAGACCTCTCCGCCAAGCTGCGCAACGCCGAATTGCAGGCGTCGTATCGGTCGGCCGAGCACATGGGATTCGACGAACTCATCGATCCGCGCGAGACGCGTGACGCCTTGCTGGCTTCGTTACAGCGGGGCCTGTCCAGCCGTCAGGCCGCCGCCGAACCGGTTGCGCGCACGGTCATCGTGCCGTGAACTCTTCGCGCGAGCGCGCGTGTCTGTACACGACACGCCCGCTTAGCGTGTCATTTTGCGGACGTTCGCGGTGCGGTCAGGGCACTGCCGAGACCACGTCCCGCAGGAACCGCTCGGTGACGCCCTGCACGCGCCGGGAAAACACGTGACCGACGTGGCCGCCGTCGTACCAGTACAGCCGGCCACCCCAGCGCTCCTGCAACGCGACCGCCGGCTCGCGCATCGCCATCCGGTCGTGCCACGCCCCGACGATGAGCCGGCGGTCCGGTGGTGGCGCGGGGTCGACCCGCAGCGGATCGATCACGGAGGTCAGCTTGGAGACCTCCGCGGATACCAACAGTTCTCGGAATTCATCGTGGGATCGCCCCCAGCGCGCCAGATGTCGCGCGATCATCGCGTTGAGCCCCAGGATCGGGGTGTACAGCGCCACCGCATCGACATGCCTCTCGAGATGCGAAACCAGCGCGGCCACCGGGGTGCCCATCGAAATGCCCGACACCACAACGACCGTGGCCTGCGGTTGCACCCATCGCACAACGGCGCGGACTTCGGACACCGCGCGCATCATGCCCGCGACATTGCCCAGTGGATCGGTGTCCGGATAGGCCGGCCATTCGCGGCGTCGGCTGCCATGGCCGGGCTGCACCGGCATTGCGACGTTGAAGCCGAGCTCGCGATGTATTCGGCCGATTCGCGACAGCAACAGGTCTTCTGTGCCACCCTGACCTGCGCCGTGTACCCATACCAGCCACGGCCTTGGCCCGCCACCGTGCCGGCACAGGTGCACCACCGCGCGCGCCGGTCCACCGAAGCCCGCGGCTTCGAGGGTCGCCGGCAGCCTCGGATCATGTTCGAACGTCATCCGCTCATATGCCACCCCGCCGATCCGGTGACGCCGTACCGACGTCGCCCGCAAGGGTTTTGGCTCCGAATGCGCGCCCTCGATGCCGAGTGCCGACAATTCCTCGGCCGCCGCGGTGCACGCATCCACCGGCCGTATCGCCCCCGGCCCGCCGGCCAGCAGCGAAAAGCCACTGAGCACAAGCTCGTCGAGCATGACCTCACCGAACTGACGGAGACCGCGCGGCGTTACCGGGACCCAGCCCGTCGATTCGTTAAGGCCGGCCAACGTGCGCGGCAGCAGCATTCCCAGCTCGCGGGCCACCGCCGCGGTGAAACCCAGCCCGCGCGTAGCCCATGACATGGCATTCACCCCCGAACCCGCTAAGTCAGCTTATAACGGATGCGTCCGCCGGACGCGATTTCGGCTGCCGTCATTCCACTCCTTGCCGTGCACTCCCGACCTGCTGAAATCTATACTGTAACGGGCTTAGTATCAATGAGAGCGGAGTCGCCGCGGTGAAAGCGCCACTCACCTGGAAAGTCAGCGGGTGGTTCATGGTCGGGTGGTCGCCACGAGGAAGGAAACAGTGAACAGCCCAGCGCAATTCACGGTGCCCGCCGTCGCGGAAGCCGTCGCCGCCGCCATTCCCGACCGCGATCTGGTGATCCGGGGCGAACGGCGGTACAGCTACGCACAGCTCGTCGGACGCTCGAACCGGCTCGCCGGCTATCTGCACTCGCGCGGACTGGGGTGCCATACCGAGCGCTCGGCACTTGCCAACCATGAGGTGGGCCAGGACTTACTCGGCCTCTACGCCTACAACGGAAACGAATTCGTCGAGGCGTTGCTCGGCGCCTTCCAGGCCCGCGTTGCCCCGTTCAACGTCAACTTCCGGTATGTCAAGAGCGAGCTGCAATATCTCCTGCGGGATGCGGGAGCAACCGCCCTCGTCTACCACGCCGCGTTCGCGCCACGAGTGGCCGAAATCCTGCCGGACCTGCCGCAGCTGCGCGTCCTCATTCAGATCGCCGACGCCTCGGGAAACGATTTGATCTACGGCGCAGTGGATTACGAAACGGCGCTGGCATCCAGTTCGCCGGAACCCCCGCCCGTGCAACACTCGCCCGACGACCTGTACGTCCTCTACACCGGTGGCACGACCGGAATGCCGAAGGGTGTGCTCTGGCGCCAACACGACATCTTCATGACGTCCTTCGGCGGGCGCAACCTCATGACGGGCGAGCCCTTCGGCTCCGTCGACGAGATCGTTGCCGCGGCGGCCGCGGGCCCGGGCACCAAGCTGCTGATTCTGCCGCCACTGATCCACGGCGCGGCGCAGTGGAGCGTGATGATGGCGCTCACGACCGGGCAGTCCGTCGTCTTCCCTTCGGTCGTCGACCATTTGGATACCGAAGACGTGGTCCGCACCATCGAGCGTGAGCGGGTGACGGCGGTGACCGTGGTCGGTGACGCGATGGCGCGGCCCTTGGTCTCCGAAATCGAAAGGGCCATCGAGAAGGGTGTCGCCGACGTGTCGTCATTGGCGGTGGTCGCCAACGGTGGCGCCTTGCTGACCCCGTTCGTCAAGCAACGCCTGATCGAGGTCCTGCCCAATGCCGTGGTCGTCGACGGCGTCGGGTCGTCGGAGACCGGCGCGCAGATGCACCACATGTCGATGTCGGGGGCGGTGTCGACGGGCACGTTCAACGCCGGTCCCGACACGTTCGTGGCGGCCGAAGACCTCACCGCGATCCTGCCGCGCGGCCACGAGGGGATGGGATGGCTGGCGCAACGGGGCTGTGTTCCGCTGGGCTACAAGGGCCACGCTGCCAAGACCGCCAAGACATTTCCCGTGATCGACGGCGTGCGCTACGCGGTGCCCGGCGATCGCGCGCGCCACCGCGCCGACGGCACCATCGAACTGCTGGGCCGCGATTCGGTGACCATCAATTCCGGTGGGGAGAAGATCTTCGCCGAAGAGGTCGAAACCGCGATCGCGTCGCATCCCGCCGTGGCCGACGTCGTGGTCGCCGGGCGCCCGAGCGAGCGTTGGGGTCAGGAGGTCGTCGCGGTCGTCGCGCTCGCCGACGGCGCCAGTGCGGGGGCCGACGAACTGGTGGCACACGCCGCGCGTTCCCTGGCTCGCTACAAACTTCCCAAGGCGATCGTCTTCCGTCCGGAGATAGAGCGCAGCCCGTCGGGCAAGGCCGACTACCGGTGGGCCCGCGAGCAGGCGGTGAGCGGGTAACGGCTACCGGCTACTCAGCCCGTAACGCCTTCCCCCACATTTCAAGATCGGCCCTTCGTTCGCCGACGGAGCTTTCCGGTGACGTTCGAGGCGACGTAGGGTCGCGAAATGGTGAAGGTAATGGCGGGCTTTCGAGTCCTGGAGCTAGCGCAGTTCACGTTCGTCCCGGCGGCCGGCGCGATCCTCGCCGACTGGGGCGCCGACGTCATCAAAGTCGAGCACCCGGTCCGCGGCGACACCCAGCGCGGCTTCCTCAACATGGGCGGCATCCAGGTCGACCCCGAGCGGCACCCGCTGATGGAGCATCCCAACCGGGGCAAGCGCAGCGTCGGGATCGACGTGTCCACGCCGGGCGGCCAGGAAGTGATCTACGAACTGGCCAGAGCGTCCGACGTGTTCCTGACCAACTACATGCCCGCGCAGCGGCAGAAGCACAAGTTCGACGTGGAGCACATCCGCGCGGCGAACCCGAACATCGTCTATGCCCGCGGTTCCGCCTACGGCGACAAGGGAGCCGAGCGCGACGTCGGGGGCTACGACGGGACCGCTTTCTGGACGCGCAGCGGCGTCGGGTACGCGCTGACACCGGAGGAGCTGGGCGGCGCACTGGGACAAGGCATTCCGGCCTTCGGCGACTCGATCGGCGGCATGTTCATCGCCGGCGGCATCTCCGCGGCGTTGCTGCATCGCGAGCGGACGGGTGTGGCCCTAGAGCTGGACGTGTCGTTGCTGAGCACGGCCTGGTGGGCGGCCGGCGCCAGCGTGACGCAGGGCATGGAGACCGGACAGGTCATGCGCACGCCCATGCCGGGTTCCGCCAACCGGTCGGTGAACCCCTTCATGGGCAACTACGAGACCTCCGACGGCGGCACGATCAACCTGTGCATCATCAGTCCGACCGGCTTGATCCGTGACACCTTCGAGCATCTCGGCATCCCGGAGGCCGCCGACGATCCCCGCTTCTGCGATGTGCTTCCGTTGATTCAAAACGCCGATGCGGCCGCCGAGCTGATTGCTAAAGCCTTCGCAGGCAAGCCCTTCGAGTACTGGCGTCAGCACCTGAAGACGATGAAGGGTCAGTGGGCCCCGTTCCAGAGCCTGCTCGACCTCGCCCACGACGAACAGGCCGTTGCCAACGACATGATCGCCGAGTACGAGCTCGCCGGCGGCGGCGCACCATTCAAGGTCGTGCGCGGCCCGGTCCAGTTCAACCACGAACCGCTGGTGACAACCCGAGCGCCGCAGGCATCCGAGCATACCGAAATCGTTCTTATGGAGCTCGGCATGGATTGGGACCGCATCGCCGAACTCAAGGAATCGGGAGCCATCGCGTGAATGACGTGGCCGTGGTCGGCGCGCCCCAACGGCCGGTGAACGACGTGAGTCGTCGCCGAACGTGTAATCGCTCCCCCAAACCTCTGAGAAACGCCGACGTTCGGCGAGTCAGGAGGCTTTAACCGGCGCGTAGGCCGGCTTGCCCAGCCCGAGCGCGTACTGGGCGATCATATTGCGGAACACCTCGAGCGTGCCGCCGTAGATTCCCACCAAGGGAGCGAAGCGATAGGCGTATTCGGCGCTGCCGTCGTCGGCGGCGCCGTCGGCGCCAAAAGGCAGCGCCGACGCGGCCCCGGGAATGTCCATCAAGTCCGGGGAGATGTCGCGCATCGTTTGGGCGATGGCCACCCGACCGAAGATGCCCGGGGAGCTCAGCGCCGCTTCCATTTTCGCGACGCTGCGGCCGAGCCGATACGCGACCGAATTGTCGTCGATGAGCCGGCGTCCGTCGGGGTCGCACCGGGTCACGCGCGCGGCGGCCTTGTCGACGGCCTCGGCCATAGAACCGGCCTGGTGCATCATGATTGAGGTGTCCTGCAGCCCGTCGGGTGCCGCCGCGACCGCGCCGTGCTCGACGTTGAGCGGCTCGCGCAGCACCGTCCAGCCCGCGTTCACATCGCCGAGGCGATACTTGTCGTCAACCCGGACATCGCTGTAGTAGACGATGTTGGTCCGGTCTCCGTCGACGGTACGGATGCCCTGGATTTCGATGCCAGGCGAATCCAGCGGGACCAGGAACATGGTGAGGCTCTTGTGTTTCGGCGCGTCCGGCGCGGTGTTGGTGATGAGGAAGACATACTGGCAGTTGTGTGCTCCGGTGGTGAACATCTTGGAGCCGTTGACAATCCACCCGTCGCCGTCGCGCACAGCGCGCGTCTTGCAGGTGGCGACGTCCGAACCGCCTTCGGGCTCGGTGTACCCGAGGCACAGCCGGACCTCGCCGGTGAAAACTCTTGGTAACACCTCGTCGCGCAGCTCCGGTGACCCGAACTTCGCCACCGAGCGCGCCACCATGGCGGTTGTCCCCCATGTCACCCAGGGCACGTGCGCCCGTCGCTTCTCCAGCTCCCAGATGCGGCGTCGCACCCGGGTGAAGCCGCCGTCGGATTCCGGCTTCCATTCGGCCTCCAAATAGCCTGCGGCGCCGAACTTCAGATGCAGACCATCGTCGAAGTTGTCGCCCGTCTCGCGGTCTCGACGCATGACCTCTTCGGTGACGTGCGTGCCGAGGAAGCTCCGTGCCTCCTCGAGGAAGGCCCGGTCTTCGTCGGACAGCTCGACGCGGGAGAAATCCATCGTTTGGCTCCTGTCTTTAACCGTGTGCTGCGCCCTCGCGGGCGGCAACGATCTCGGCGATCCGCTGGGCGGTGGCTCCGGGATCGCCGGCGGCCAGCGGCCACCCCCGGGCGCGCACCAGATACGCCGTCGCCGCCGCTTCGGCCGAAACGCCCAGGCCGCCCTGGATGTGGACCGCCATCGTCGCCGCCTTGGCGGCCTCCTCCGACATGAAAACGAAGGCACAAGGCGCCAACTCGGGTCGTTCGTCTGGCTCGTTGTCCAGGAACCAGGCGGCCCGCCGGGCGAGGTTGCGTCCGCCCTGCACGGCGATGGCCATGTTCGCAAGCGGGTGCGATATGGCCTGCAGCGTCGAGATGGGCACTCCCAGCGTGTAGCGGGTCTTGGCGAACTCGGCCGCGATGGTCATCGCCTCCTCGACCAGGCCCACCAGCGCCGCCGCCGTCAGCAACCGCCATTCATCCAGGGCCCGTTGGTAATTGGCCAGCGCGACGGGTCCGTGCGCTACGACGGTACGAGTGTCGGCGGCGGCCGGGTCGACCCACGCCATCGGCAACCGGCCGATGTTGTCGACTTTCGCCGGGCGGGTGCCGAAGGTCAGGCGCACCACCTCGTCGCCGTCGCGCACCACGATGTGGTCGGCGATCGACCCCGTCGGGATGAGCCGCGCGCCCGGCGGACCGTCGATGCGCGCATCGAGGGCGGCCAGCTGGTCGCCGTGGGCTATAGCCATGGAGCCGGCGGTGTCGGCGTCCAGCGCTCCCAGGCGGGCCAGCAGCCGGGTGGCGCATACGTGGTCGATCCACGGAACCGGCGCCAGTGACCGGCCGATCTCTTCGGCCACCAGGGTGAGATCGACCAGCGTCGCGCCGTCACCGCCGCAGGACTCCGGCAGCGCCATCGTGGTCGCGCCCATCGCGCACAGGCGCTCCCAAAGGTTCTTGTCAAAGCCGGAAGGCTCTGCGGCGCGCACCGTTTCGATCGAGCAGTGGGTCTTGAAGAACTGCGTGTATGCGTCCTGCAGCGCGACGTGGTCGTCGGACAGGGTGTAGTCCAGTCTGCGCAGTTCGAAGCGGTCCATCGTCAGTGTTCCTTTCCGAAGAAAAACTCCTGCGCGTTGTTATGGAGGTAGTTGCCGAGCACTTCGGGTGGCATTTCCAGCGCGCGGGCTTCGGGAATGACCCGGCGCATGCGCAACACCGGCCAGTCCGACGCATAGATCACCTTGTCGGGGCCGCGCGTTCGCATGTAGTGCAGCAGGCTTTCGGGCAGCCGCTTGGGTGACCACGCCGATGTCATCAGGCGCAGGTTGCTGTACTTGAGGAGCAGCCGGATCGCTACGTCCCACCACGGATCGGCCCCGTGGATCATGCACAGCCTCAGTTCGGGAAACCGAACGCACACCCGGTCGAGGTGCATGGGATGCTGCACCTCCCCGGGGATCGGCGGCCCCGGGATGCCGGTGTTGACGCAGAGCGGGAGATCGAGTTCGGCGCACTTGGCGTAGAGCGGATAGTAGACGGCGTCGCTCGGCGGATACCGCCCGTCGCCCCAAAAACTCGGTCCCACTACGGCGTAGGTGACCGGCAGGTCGGCCACGACAGCGGTCAGTTCCCGCAGCGACCGAACCGGGCGCAGCAGGTTGACCCCACCCATGGCTAGCGCGAAGCGGTCCGGTTTGGCGTCCACGAACTTCCGCGCGGTGGTGGACGGGTTGGTGAGCGAGTCCATCAGGATCGCCTTGCGCACGCCCTGCTCGTCCATCTCGTCGAGCAACTGGGCCAGATCGACCGGCGCGAACATCGACTCCGGGCCCTTGAAGTAATCGTCGCGGACCTTGAGCATCCAGCCGGGCTGCGATTCGGCTTCGCCGAAGTGCACGTTGACCAGGCAGTCAATCACCTCGGTGGTCATGACACTTTCCGTTCGGCTAGTTCCCTGGCCCACCGATAGTTGGGCTTTCCATTGCCGAGACGCTGAATCTGCTCGACGAAGATAAAAGCCTTCGGCGCCTTGAAATGCGCCAACTGCGAGGTGCAGAAGGTGTAAAGGGCTTGCCCGTCGGAGGTTAGGTCGGCACCGGGGTGCGGCGCGATGAGGGCGACGACCTCCTCGCCCCAGCGCTCGCTTGGCCGGCCCACCACCAGGGCGTCGGCGATATTCGGATGTGCGCGGAGCACGTCTTCGACCTCTTCGACGAAAACCTTTTCGCCCCCGGTGTTGACGACCAGCGAATCGCGACCGAAAAGGCGGATGCTGCCGTCCTTTTCAAGAGATACTCGATCGCCCGGAATGACCACCCGTCGGCCGTCGATCTCGGGAAAGGTTCGCCGCGTGGCCTCGGCGTCGCCGAAGTACCCGAGCGGAATCCGGCCCGTCCTTGCGGCCCAGCCGATCTCCTGGTCGCCGGGGCGCAGGAACCGGCTACGGTCGGCGGAGACGACGGTAGCGCCGACCCTGGGTTCGAAGGTTTCGCTCGGGTACCCGCCGCGGCTGTGTCCGAACGCCATATTGCCGCTCTCCGAAGACCCGTAGCCCTCGATGATGGTGATGTGGGGCAGGCATTCCATCAGCGCCCGTTTGTATTTCGCATTGGTGGCGGCTCCGCCGGTGCCGATCGCGTTCAGCGCCGACAAGTCGTAGGAATGTGCGCGCAATTCGGCGATCAGCGGCCCGGCGTACGCGTCACCGACCATCGTCATCATCCCCACTTTTTCGCGCTCGGCGGTTTCCCACACCGACCGGGCGTCGAGCTTGTTGCGGTCGTCGTACAGAACGACCGGCAGCCCGGCGCAGAGCGCCGCGAACGCGGTCCACATGCCGGCCGCATGCATCAACGGCGAAACCGCGAACCAGGGCGGGCCGCCACCGCGAACCTTGTCGTGGATCTCGGTGACACTGTTGTGGTCTGCGCCCACCATCGACGACACGTACATGTCACTCTGCCGCCACAGGACTCCCTTTGGGCGGCCCGTGGTCCCGCCGGTACACATCATGATCAGGTCGTCGGGCGAGCCCGCAAGGTGGAAGTCCGGGTTGCCGCCCGCCAACGCATCATCAAGCGAAACCGCGCCCGGCAGTTCGGAAGCCCCGGTCCCGTCGTCGACGGACACCAGCACCTCGGTGCCGATGGGTGGCAACACGTCGGCGAACCGGGCGCCAAGGGAGCGGTGATAGATGATGCCCCGCGGCCTTATGTAGTCAAGGAGGTCGCGGATCTCAGCCACCGAGTAGTGATGGTTTACGTTGACCGGAACGACGCGTGCCTTGAGGCAGCCGATCACCACGTCCGGATACAGGTCGTTGTACATGATCAGCGCGACCCGGTCCTGACCACATTCCCAGCGCTCGATCGTCTCGCGCGCCGCGTAAACCCCGAATCCCTTGTCGCTGAGGTAGTTTGCCAGTCTGTTCGTTCGGATCGCCGATTCGGCGAAGCTACTGCGGCGGTCTCCACATATTGTCATCAGCCGGTCGGGGACGACGTCGGCGATAGCGTCGAGCACTGCCCCGACGGTCCATTCGCTCACGATGCTGGCTGCTCCGACTCTCCGCTGCTAGGCCGCGACAGCCGCATTCACACCCAGGAAATCCAATGCGTTGTCACGCATGATCTTCCGGACGACGGATTCGCTGAACCCCTCCAGCTCCTCGGTGAACGCCAGCGGCGACTCCAGGCCTTCGCCGTGTGGCCAGTCGGAGCCGAACAAGATGCGGTCGACCCCGATCTTTTCGCTGAGCGCGGTCAGATCTTCTTCGTAGTACGGCGCCACCCAAACGTGTTGGCGCAACGTCTCGACCGGATCGTTGAGGAACCAACGCGGCTGCTGGTTCGCCGTCTTCTTCAAACGCTTGGCCAGTCGGTGCACCCATTCCGAGCCATTCTCGATGCTCGCCACGCGAAGCTTCGGATGCCGATCGAACACTCCGTGCACGATCAGCGACGCCATCGTGTCGTGAATCGCCCGGTCGTCGACGAGGATCTTGTCGAGCGGGTCGGGCGCCGCGAAGGCCTCGAAGGTGTCCCTCCCGCCCCACATTCCCGCGATCTTCAGATAACCGCTGTCACCCAGATGGAATGCCACCGGCACGTTTGCCTCGGCGAGCCTGGCCCAAACGGGATCGTGCGACGGGTGCCCGAGCGAGCGGTTCTTCGGGACACCGGGCACCGGGGCCGGCCGCACATGGACCAGCCGCGCGTCGCGATCCAGCACGAAATCGACTTCCGCGACCGCCTTTTCCGGGTCGGCCAGCGAAATCATCGGCGCCGTGAGGATGCGGTGATCGTCCCGGTCGAAACCCCAGTCTTCGTCGAGCCACAGGTTGAAGGCATGCAGCGACGCCATCGTGCATTCGACGTCGTCCTTGAGCGCTTCCTCGACACCGCATCCGAAGGTCGGAAACATGATGCCCGTCTCGATGCCCTGGCTGTCTATGACCGCTGCCCGGGCGTCGCGGTTCTGGTATTCCGGTCGCAGTTCGAGCTTCTCGACCTGCATGAGGGACGCAGGATCGACGCCATCGGGGATCTCCCCGCGGAACAACAGGTCCAGGCAGCCCGGCACGATGATCGGATCGAACGTCGGGTTCGGAATGAAACGGTTGACCCGGTCGCCGATGATGGCCTGGGTGTGCCGGCCGTCGCTGTACATCTGAACGCCCCGCCTGCGGAACTTCTTGTCCAGGTGCCGGGTAAATGCGTCCAGCGGCTCGTAGTAGTGGTTGTCGACGTCGATCGCCTTGTAGGCCAAGTTACCCATGATCATCCTTCCCGGTACCCCCGCCTAAGCGTCGGTTGATGCGAGCTTCTCAACGAGGGGAGGAAACTGCGGCGGCCGCTTTTCGAGAAAACTCGTGATCCCCTCGATGACATCCGGCCGTGGCATCGCCTGGTGCAGCAGGACCTCGGCTCGGGATGTGGCTTCTGCGACGTCGCAAGTGGCGTCGCCGTATACCTGCCTTTTGATCACCGCCATCGAGGCCGGTGAGCAATTTCGGGCGATGTCCTGCGCGTAGTCCAGGGCGCGCGCCATCAGGTTTTCGGGCGCGACGACTTCTTTGACGAGGCCCAGTTCGGCCGCCTCCTCGGCGAGAAAGGTGCGCCCACTCAACAAAAGGTCGAGCGCGACGCCCCAGCTGGTCAAGCGCGGAAGTATCCAGGAGATGCCGAACTCGGCGATCAATCCGCGGCGAGCGAACACGGCGGCGAACTTGGCGCCGGCGGCCGCGAACCGCACATCGCACATCAGCGCCTGGGTCAGACCGATGCCGACACAGGAACCGTTGATGGCCGCGATGACGGGCTTGCGCAGCGTGGTCACAAAATGTGGAGGGCGCTCCCCGACCAGGTCGGCAAGATTCGCCTGACCCGCCTTCGCCATCGTCTCGCCCACCTTGGATGCCGAATCCGGGGCGCCCAGATAGGCGCCGGCGCAGAACCCCCTGCCCCGACCGGTCAGCACGATCGCCCGGATGGCCGGGTCCTGCTCGGCGCGGTCGATCGCCGCGTAAAACCCGGCGGCGATGTCGGGGCCCCACGCGTTGAGGCGCTCCGGACGATTGAAGGTGACGATTGCGACGCCGTTCGCGTTGGCCTCGTAGCTGACCGCATCCTGGGAAGCACCGTCAGCACCGTCGCTACCGGACATCTGCCGGGGCACCTCCCTCGCGATTGCACACCGAAACCAGCCTACTTTGTACGCATACTGTATACCTATCGGTACCGCATTCCACAACTGTCGCGGCGGCGCCGCGAACCCCGGACAAACAGCGAATTTCGGGTCGCTCGACCGCTACTCCGACCGCCCACGGATCGACCGGTCTGATTTCGATGATCATCCGATGGGTTACCGACACCAAATCCGGGAAATCTCCGGCATCGAGGAGGATGACCAATGAGCCCGCCAACCAAAGCGCTTCATCGCCTACGCCGGGCGCGCGCCGCCGTGCTGCGCGCCGAGTTGGCGCTGACGGGGGCGCAAATACTTTCTGGGTAGCGCTGGTAGGCATTGTCGCCGGTCTTGCTTTACGGATGCGGCATCAGCTGATCCACCGTGAACCGGGCTCGGCCGCAGCGCCCACGCTCGCCACCTCGGACGACACTAGGGAGGGCGCGGCGCCAACCTGAGGATGTGGCGTGTGCCACATTGACAACACGTTTGCGTGGGTCCCGTAATCGGGAAACCGTGAAAGGAAGCCATCCATCAATGGGAGGGAGATGCAATGGTTGACATGAAGAGCGGTCCGGTCGAGCTCGTTAGGGGCATCGTCGAAGACGTTCTCGGCAAGACCAAGCAGGTCATCGGCATCATCATCGGCCACAACGACCTAGTCGAAGAGGGGAAAGCTCAGCAGGACAAGGCAGAAGCGCAACGCAATGCCGGGCGCAAGGAAGCCGCCGCCGAAAAGGCCCGTGGCAAGGCCAAAGCGTACGAAGAGCGTGAGCGGGCCGAGCAGCAGTAGATGGCCAGCTAATCGAGCGGGCCCGGTTACCAACCGGGCCCGTTTCGTTTTCTAATTTGTTTCTGCCGCAACACCTTGAGGCGCTAGCCTTCGATGAGCCCGAGGCGGCGATAGGCATTCTCGATCTGAGCCTTCGCCTCGGCCGGCAACTCCGCCTGAGGCGGCCGGGAATGCGGATACGCCCCGATCGGCAGGCCCAGCAGCGACGCGGCGTACTTGAACGCACCGCCCCAGTGGGTGAAGTAATCCGATCGGCCCGGGTAGCACGTCCACCACGATCCGACGTCGAGGTCGAACTGGTCGAGACCGGATTCACGGCCATAGTCCATCGCCTCGAGGAGTTTGTCGCTTTGCACCAAATCCCAGTACTCGGAAAACAATCGCCGCCGGGGAGTCTCGAAGAGGTAACCCGCCGTACCCAACTGCGCCGCGCACACGATCCCGTCGCGCAGCCACCCGGCGCGGTACACCGTCTTGTCGCATTCCCAGAGCACCAGACCGGGCGCCAATTGATGCAGCACCCGGCTGCTCGCCGGCCGGAAGGCCCCCTCCTTGGTGGCGCAGACCGCGGGCATCTCGTGATAGATTCGCGCGCTTTCGGCCGGAGTCAACACGTAGCCCGAAGAGGGGGAGTTGAACATTCCCAGAGCAATGTCCGTGCGGGCGGCGACGTATCGGAAAAACCTCACCACGCCTTCGCCGCCGTGCGCCTCCATCATCGGCGTTTGGAGGTAGGCGATGTCGGCACCCGCTTGCTGGGCGTGCAGCGTCAGGTCCAAACAGTCCTTCGCCGTCATCGCCGAGGTGCAGGCCTGCACCACGACGTCGGGATTCGCGCTGCGCCCCTCCTCGATTGCCACTTCCAGCAAGCGCTTCCGCTCATCGAGGGTCAGCGCCCAGAACTCGGCAATACCGCTGGTGCACCACAACATTGGGTGCCCTAGCTCTCCGACGCAGTATCGCACCAGTGTCCGGTAGGCATCCCAGTCGATGTCATCCCCGTCGTCGCCGCAGAAAGGGGTGTACAGGGAGTCGCCGATTCCCCGCAATGCACCGCGCGCCCACGTACGCGCCTGGGCTGCCGTCGCCATGGTCGACTCCTTCTGTCAGTCAAGCGATTTCTTCGACCCGCGATCAGGTGAAGTCCGATCCGCCGTCGACGTTGATGTTGGCGCCGGTCATGTAGGAGTTGCGCCGCGATGCGAGGAAGGCGACGACGGGTCCAATTTCCTCCGGCAGGCCGGCTCGGGGCATTTGCGCCGGATGACCGAAATGCTTGGCAATCGCGTCCATCAGGGCATAGGGGTCGTTGCCGTCGACGCCCACCGACTTCGCCCAACCGACCAGCGACTCCGACGCGATGCTGCCCGGCGACACCACGTTGACCAAGATTTCATCCTTGGCCAACAGCAACGACAGGTTCTTCGAGACGCTCGTCAGCATCGACTTGGCCGCCGTATAGGCGGGCAGCATGGCGCTTTGTCGCTGAGTCGAGTGCGCCGAGAAGTTGACTATCCGTGCCCATTCCGCCTTGCGCAGCAGCGGGAGCGCCGAGCGGACGCAACGCACCATCCCCAGCACACCGTCTTCGACGGACTGGCGCCACTGTTCGTCGGTCAAATCCTCGAAGGTCCCCGCCGCGCCCGGCCCAACCGTATTGACCAGCACATCGAGTTGGCCGCCCCATCGCTCGCCGAGCTCCGCGAACACCTTGTCGACCGCAGCGGCATCACCGACGTCGGCGACGAGTCCGAGCGCATCCGGGCTACCGCGTCCCGTCAAGTCCGTCACCGTGGAGTCAAGAGCGGCACGGCTGCGACCGACCACCGCCACCCGGGCGCCGTCGTCGGCAAAGCAACGGGCCGTTGCGCGGCCCATGCCGCGGCTACCCCCGACCACCACCGCCGTCGCATTCGCCAGCCCTAGATCCATGGCCTAGCCCGCAGTCGTGCGTCGGGTCATTTTCGCCTGTCCACCAAGTTACCAAAAAGCCTACGATAGGTATTACAGTAGCAGACGGTGAACCGCGCCAAGCAGCACCAATAGTAGACGGTGATGGAGGTCCCCGTAGTGGCGAAGCAGGCAACCGCCGACAAGCGTCAACGGCGCGAACGTGGGTCCATCAATCCGGACGACATCATCAGCGGCGCATTCGAACTCGCGGAACAGGTATCGATAGACAACCTGAGCATGCCGCTGCTCGGCAAGCACCTCGGCGTGGGCGTGACCAGCATCTATTGGTACTTCCGCAAGAAAGACGATCTGCTCAACGCGATGACCGACCGCGCCCTGAGCAAGTACGTGTTTGCGACGCCGTACGTCGAAGCCAGCGACTGGCGTGAGACGTTGCGCAACCATGCGCGCTTGATGCGTAAGACGTTCATGGGCAATCCAATTCTGTGCGATCTGATATTGATTCGGGCCGCTCTCAGTCCAAAGGCCGCCCGGCTGGGCGCTCAGGAGATGGAGCGTGCGATCGCCAATCTCGTGGAGGCCGGCCTCTCACCCGAGGATGCTTTCGACACCTACTCCGCGGTTTCGGTTCATGTCCGCGGATCGGTGGTGCTGCATCGGCTCTACGAAAAGAACCAGTCGACGGACAGCGGAGCGCGCGCCATCGAGGACGCTGTTGCCATCGACCCGACAACCACTCCGCTGATTGCTCAAGTGACCGGACAGGGACACCGCATCGGTGCGCCGGACGAGACCAATTTCGAATTCGGCCTGGACTGCATCCTCGACCACGCCGACCGTCTCATCGAGAAGGGCTCTAAAGCCTCGGCGGCGCCCCGCCAACGCAAGGCGCGGGCAAAGGCCGCTGGGGGACGGTGATTGGCTGTGTCGTCACAGCTGCCGCACATGCATCAGTTGGAGGGTGCATGATTTTTGCCCGCCTCACTGACCGGAAAACACCCAAGGTGAGTTGGGCAGGCGAAAGCAACCCGGCGGAGCTTGTTTAGCCGGGTTAGGTTGTGGCGGTGTGTATTTGGAAAGCTACGCGGCGGGTTGGACAGTGACGTGGAATCCCATCGCGGTCAGTTGGGCGATGTGGTTGCGGACCTTGCGCTCGGTCGCGACGCGGCCGGTGTGGTAGCCGGCGCCGAGGTCGTGGAATCGGGCGGCGGGATCAGCAAGCAGCTGCCAGACGATCCTGAGGATGGAACGGGCGACCGCAACCAGGGCTTTGAGCTTGCCGCGGCGTTTGACGATGCGCCGGTAGCCTTCGCCGAGGAAGGTGTTGGTACGGGCGGCCGCGGCGGCGGCCTCGCCGAGGGTGCCTTTCAAGTAGGGGTTGCCCTTGCCGGTTTTGCCGCTGCGGTTCACAGGACCGGACTGTATGGTGCGTGGGCATAGTTTGGCCCAAGACACCAGGTGCTCGGCTGTGGGGAAGCGGGTCATATCCAGCCCCACTTCGGCGATGATCGTCTGCGCGGCGCGCTGGCCGACGCCGGTGATCTCATCGAGGCGCTCGACCGCGGTCGGCCGCGTGCCCTCGATGAACGTGGCGGTGTCGGTCGAGGCGCCGATCCCGGTAGTCGCGTCGAAGCCAGACACGGTTGGCTGGTCGTCGGTGCTGGCTGGGCTGGTGGCCGTCGGCCCAGCGGTGCCCGATCCGTGGTGATCGCCGCTGTCGAGATCCGGTTCGCCCATGGCGACGATGAGCTGCTCGATGCGGACGGTCAGGGTAGCGATTTGGCCGGTCAGCGCGTCGATCTGTGCGAGCAGCAGCCGCGCCAGCTCGGCGTGGTGGTCATCGAAACGACCGTCCAGCGCGGCGATCAGTTCCGATCGCTTGGTTTTCATCCGCCCGCGGGCCAGCTCGGCCAGTCGGCGTGGGTCGCGCTCGCCGGCGATGAGGGCCTCGATCATGTCCCGCGTCGACAGGGTGTCCAATGTTGAGGCCACCGCCGAACCTTGATCGCGGCGTCCTCGAGCAGCTTCTCCAGCCGCTGCCAGTAGCGAGAGCGTTCCCGGGTCAGGTCCTCACGCAACCGGGTGTAGTCACGCAGCCGCCGGATCGGCGCCGGCGGCACGAAACTTGGCCGCAGCAACCCCTTTTCGGTCAACTTGGCTAGCCAGACAGCGTCGAGTTTGTCCGTTTTGGGCCGGCCGGGCACATTCTTGACATCGCGGGCGTTGACCAACTGCACATCTAGGCCCTGGTCTTCGAGCAGGTAGTACCAGATCCGCCAATAATCGGATGTTGATTCGACGGTCACCTTCTCGATACGCAGTTCTACCAGCTGCTCGGCCAGTTCGGTGATAGCGCAGGTGCGCGCAGACACGTCCCACACCCGACTAAACCGCCGCCCGGACTTGCCGGGCAGCCGCACACACACCTTGCCCGTTGCCTTGGCTACGTCGATCGCGGCGGCCCGCTCGATCACCAGCTCGTGCTCGGCATCGGGTATCTCCAACGGCGCCGCCACCGGCGCCGGCTTATGGCTGTTCTTCCGTCGTGCTGCCACTTCGGCTGCCCTCCAATCGAATCCATCCATTCCATCGGTGGGTCGCCCGGGGGCCTCGGTCAAGGGAACCGAAATTCTGACCGGCGTGCTCGAAGCAACAGTGCGTGACCCTTCCAGGTCGGGCCCCGGCGCCAAGCTCACTCGCGGGCTCTTACGCCCAAGGAAACATCGGCGTCAGCGGGCGACCCGACCCCATTTTCACGCCCGCAAGGCGTCCCCCGGAGGGATATGGAGCTCACTCGGAAATACGACGAATGCCCTGGTGAGCGTCCTGGGCATTGGCGCCGAATTTCCCTCTGCGCACACCGGGGCGCAGCCCCCTGAACGCTCACAGCGACAGCTCCGTTGGCTGTGAAGCGGCGCCCGCGATTGTCGCGCGGAGTTTCGCGAAATCCGTTCTGGTGGAACTGAACTAGGCCCTACGCTTCCGGTTCCGGCACGTGGAAGTGTTGGTCGCGGAGCCGGAACGCTTCCTTGGCCCCGTGCTGCGCGCGCATCTTGACGAAGTTGAATTCGCCCGGCTCGAATCGGAGGTTGGTGCCGAAGGCGTGAAACAGATAGCTCGCGACCTCCTCACCGTGGTACGCCTGAGTCTGTTCGACGAGACGGAACGCCTCCTTGGCGATGACGACTCCGTCGGCTGGCATCTTCGCCGCCTTCTCGGCCCAGTACCGTGCGCGCGCCGAGACCACGCCGGGATCGCATGTCTCGGTGAAGATTCCGAGATGTTCGATCTCGCCCGCTTCGATGATGTCACCCGTCAGCAGCAGACGCCGGGCCAGCACCGGCCCCAAGCGATGAAAGAACATGTGCAGGCTGCCCAGGGCCGGCCCGAGGAAGCGGGTCGCCGGCATGCCGATCTCCGTGTCGCGCGCAATGACGGAGATGTCGGTCATCAAGGCCATCTCGAAGCCGCCGCCGAGGGCGTAGCCGGCGATCTCACCCACCGTCACCTTCGGAAACCCCATGAAGTTGTGGTAGAAACCGAAAGACTTGCGGTCCACGGTGAGTCGTCGACGCTGACTGGGGCGGCGCTTCGCTGGATCATCGCCGCCGGGCAAGCCGTACCACTCGTACGCGTTGTTCATGTCGGCGCCGGTGGAAAAGACTCCTTCGGCCCCGCGCAGCAGCACCACGGTGAGGTCGTCGTCTTCGGCCACCCGATCAAGGCAGCGGGCGATGGCCTCGCGCATGGTGGCGTCGTAGGAGTTGCGCTGCTTGGGATTGTTCAGGGTGATTGTCGCGATTCGCCGGTCGGGATCGACCTCGAAGAGCACGCGATCGCTCATAGGGAGGATTCCTTTCGCCGTTTGCCGAACGCGAATCCGGTCAGTTTCTCCGGCGGCGACGCCAACGTGTTGACCTCGCCCGTGCAGAGCAGTTCGTCGCCGAGAAGCAGCCGGGCCCTTGACGCGATGCCCCGTTCCGCCTGCGAGCGACCGATGTCGAAGCGCAGCTCGGTCAGCACCGGCGTGGGCCGGCGGAAGGTGACGGCAAGCGATCGCGTCTTGCCCGAAAGGCCGGTGACGCAATTGTGCTGCTGGATGACGCAATCGAAGAAGACGCCGAGAAAACCGCCGTGCACCAGTCCCGGCGGTCCTTCGTATACCAGCGGGAAGCAGACCCGGCCGCCGGCTTTCTCGGAATCGAGGTGGTCGAACCGGTACTCCGGAAAGCATGGGTTGTAGGCACCGATATCGGTGGCGTGGTTGAGATAGACCCGCCGCGGGTCGTCCGCGATCTCGCCGATTCGCGGCGAGCTGTCCGTCGGAGCGGCGGCGGCCAGCTCGCCTTCCCACTCGGCGAACTTGACCAGCATGTCATCGACCGTGGGGTGCGGTTGTTCGAGGGATAGCAGCAGCGAGCTGATGCGACGCATGGCGCCCGCGGCAGCCACCGTCTGGGGAAGGGGCTCCTCGCCGAATTTGGCGTCCAAGGCCATGCTTCCCTCTTTTCGCCTGGTTCCGCCCGGCTATTTCCGTCGTCGGCGTTTCCTTGCTAACTTATACACCGTATCAATCGTAGTGCCTACTGTATGGGTAACCGTATCGGCGGAGAAAGGCCGGATGGACGGTGAGTCACCAGGCCGACGCGGCCGACGCCGAGGGTTCGGTGACGGCTATCCGGGACGGCGCTATTCTGCGGATCACGCTCGATCGCCCGTCGCGGCGTAACTCGTTGACTCACTTGATGATCCGAGAACTGGTCGACGCGCTGACCGATGCCGCCGCCGACGACGCGTTGCGCGCGATACACATCCGCGGCGCCGGCGACGATTTCTGCGCCGGCGCGGATTGGGTGGCGGCCAACAGCCGCGGCACACAGCGACCCCGCGCCGGTGACCTGGTGCGACGGATCCCACATGGCGCTCACCGCGTGATCGAGCTCGTCGCAAGCATTCAGCTCCCGGTGGTCTGCAGCGTTCAGGGATGGGCCGTCGGGTTTGGCTGCAACCTGGCGCTGGCCGCCGACTTCACCATCGCCGCCACCGATGCGGTGTTCTGGGAACCGTTTGTGGATCGTGGCTTCAGCCCGGATTCGGGCTCTACCTGGCTGGTGCCCCGCCTGGTCGGCCTGGCACGCGCCAGGCGGATGCTGCTGCTCGGCGAAAAGGTGAGCGGGACGGACGCGGCCGACTGGGGATTGGTCCACCAAGCGGTAAGCCGGCCAGAGCTCGACGGCGCTGCCGAAAAGCTGCTGGACCGGCTGGCCTGCGGAGCAACGGTGGCGATCGGCCTGGCCAAACAGGCGCTGAGCTTCGGTCAGCACGCGACGCTGGGCCAGTCCATGACGCAGGAGTTATACAATCTGGAATTGTCCTGTCGGACAGGTGATTTCAACGAGGGGCTGGACGCGTTTCAGCAACGACGCGCGCCTAAGTTCCATGGCTGCTGAGGGGGCAGGGATGCCTACTGACTCATTCGACACGATCAACTACGACGTCGACGGGCATACGGCCACCATCACACTGAACCGTCCGGAAGCCCTCAACGCGCTGAGTCCGCACATGATCGCCGAACTCCGGGCCGCCTACGAGGAAGCCGAGGACGACGACAAGGTGTGGCTGCTCGTCGTCACCGGCACCGGTCGCGCCTTCTGCACCGGTGCGGACGTCAAAGCCATTCCCGGCGACGGCAAGGTGATCTACGAACGGCCGTACCTGTCGACGTACGAACAGTGGGAGGCGCCTCAGGAGGGAACACCCCCGTTCCGCCGGATGGCCAAGCCGATATTGGCGGCCGTCAACGGCTTGTGCTGTGGCGCGGGCCTGGATTGGGTCACCACTTCGGACATCGTCATCGCATCGGATCGAGCGACGTTTTTCGATCCGCACGTCAGCATCGGGCTGGTGGCCGGACGCGAGCTGGTGCGGCTGGCCCGGGTACTCCCCCGCTCCGTCGCACTGCGGATGGCGTTGACGGGCAAGCACGAGCGGATGGGCGCGCAGCGCGCCCTCGAGCTCGGGCTGGTAAGCGAAATCGTAGAGCACGAAAGGCTTCTCGAACGGGCCTACGAGATCGCCGGCATCGTCAACTCCAATGCCCCGCTGGCTGTCCGGGGGACACGGTTGGCCATTCTCAAGGGCCTCGACCTGCCACTGCACGAGGCGGAGATGCTGGCCGAAACGTTCCGCGAACGCGTTCTGCGGACCGAGGACGCGCTGGAGGGCCCCAGGGCGTTCGCCGAGAAGCGGTCCCCGGAATGGAAATGCCAGTGATGACACCGCGCTTCGAGACCATCCTGCTCGACCTGGACGCGGGCGACCACGTCGCCACCATCACGCTGAACCGGCCTCAGCAGCTCAACGCGTTCAACCGCACCATGTGCGAGGAGATGACGCAAGCCTGGCGCACGGTCAAGCTCGACGAGTCGGTGCGTGCGGTGGTGCTGCGGGCGGTCGGCAGGGCGTTCAGCGCCGGCCTGGACATCAAAACGCCGTATGGGCAGCCGGAAAACGTTTGGAACCACGAAGATCCCGGCGAAGCGCTCAGTCCCAAGTGGCAGAAGATGTGGAAGCCCGTGGTGTGCGCCGTTCAGGGGATGTGCACGGCGGGCGCGTTTTACTTCGTCAACGAATCCGACGTGGTGATCTGCTCGCAGGACGCGACGTTTTTTGACTCACACGTGTCGGCCGGCCTGGTCTGCGCGCTGGAACCAATCGGTCTGATGCGTCGCATCGGCCTGGGTGAGACGTTGCGCATGGCACTGATGGGAAACGATGAGCGGGTCGGAGCCGACACCGCGCTGCGCATCGGATTGGTCTCGGAGGTGGTGTCGGGCGACGAGCTGTGGAACCGTGCCCACGAGCTGGCGGCGACGATCGCCGCCAAGCCGCCGTCGGCGACGCAGGGCACCGTGAAGGCGATCTGGGAGTCGCTGGACAAGCCCTACCGCGCCGCCATGGAGCAGGGGCTCATCTATACCCGGCTGGGCAACCCGCTCGGCACCGCCGAATTGGCCACCCAAGGCAAGGCCGGTGCGGGCGAACCGAAGATCCGCTGATGCCCCGTCACCCACTCAGTCAGCGCATCGCCGATGTGCTCGACCTGCAACCGGATTCGCGCGCGATCGAGTATGAGGGCCAATGGGTCTCGTGGCGCCAGGTTGGCGACATGGCGCGGCGCATCGCACCTCTGGGCGCTGAACACGCGGGCGTCGGGATGCTGCTGCGAAACCGGCCCTGCCAGGTGGCGGCCTTCCTCGGGGTGCTGCTGGGTGGCGGAACGGTGGTCACCATCAATCCCGCCCGCGGCGACGAGCGCACCCGCGCCGATATCGCCGCGCTGCGGCTGCCGCTGATCGTCGGCGAAGGCGACGATCTGGCGGCGCTGGTGCCGCCGGGAACCGCGACGGTGGCGATTTCGGCTGCTATCGAGGGCGGCCCCGCGCAGCGCACCGACAAATTCCCCGCGCGGCCCGGCGTGGCGGTGCGGATGCTGACCAGCGGAACGACCGGTCCGGCCAGGCGAATCGACCTCGGCTACGACATGCTCGCGCGCAGCGTCATGGGCCCCAACCCGGGTGGCTCCGCGGCACCCACTGAGCTGAGACGCGGCGTTGCGATCGTCAACTCGCCGCTGGTGCATATCGGCGGCGTGTACCGGGTATTGCGATGCATCGCCGAAGCGAGACCCTTTGTGCTGCTGGAACGCTTCGAGCTCTCAGCGTGGGCCGAGGCGGTGCGCAAGCACCGGCCCCGCGCGGTGTCGCTGGTGCCGGCCGCGTTGCGGACGGTTCTGCATTCCGAGCTGACGCAAGCCGATCTGGAGAGCATCCGCGCCGTCACCTGCGGCACGGCTCCCCTGTCGGCCGACGATGCCGACGCGTTCACCGAGAAGTACGGCATACCGGTCCTCACTTCCTATGCTGCAACAGAATTCGGCGGCGGCGTGGCCGGCTGGACCCTTGCGGAGTACGAAGAGCATTGGCGGGCCAAGCGCGGCAGCGTAGGCCGGGCCAATCCCGGGGCGCAGCTTCGGGTGGTCGACGACCATGGCACGACGCTCGGGCCGGACGAGGTCGGCCTGCTGGAGGTCAAGCCGGGACAGCTCGGCCCGCCGGCCACGTGGCTGCGGACCACGGATCTGGCGCGCATCGACGCGGACGGCTTCGTCTGGATCGTCGGGCGGGCCGATCAGGCGATCATCCGCGGCGGATTCAAGGTGATGCCCGACGACGTGCGCGCCGCGCTGGAGGGTCATCCCGCGGTAGCGGGCGCGGCCGTGGTCGCTCGAGGGCACGAGCGTCTGGGCCAGACCCCGGTCGCGATGGTGGAACTCCGCGAATCAGCGTCCACCGATGCCGACGCGCTGGTGGAGTATTTGCGAACCCGACTGGCGCGCTACGAAGTCCCCACCGAGATCGCGATCGTCGACGCCATCCCGCGCACGCCCTCGGGTAAAGCCGACCTCGGCGCGGTCCGGCTCTTCTTCAGTGATTCGGCCGCCCACATCGACCATGCCCGGTGACTCCCCGACGGTCGCGGAAGTCCTGCGACATCAAGCCCGCTCGCGCGGAGAGCACCCGCTTCTGGTCTGCGACGGTGACCGCATCAGCTATGCCGAGGCGGATCGCCGCTCGGCGGAGCTGGCCCGCGGGCTGATCGCGCAAGGGGCGAGCAAGGGCACCCACGTGGGGCTGCTCTATCCGAACGGCGCGGAGTTCGTCGTCGGGATGCTCGCGGCGGGACGAATCGGCGCCGTGGTGATCCCATTCAGCACCTTCGTCACCGCGCGCGAGATGCGCGAGCAGCTGGTCCACAGTGATGTCGAAATTCTGTTGTCCGCGGTGTCCTTTCGCTCCCATGATTATGTGCAACGGCTGGCCGAGGTGCTGTCGCCTGCTGAGCTGGATACTGATGAGCGGCTGTTCGTGACTGCTACACCGCAACTGCGCCATGTCATAGTCAATCCGGAACGTGTATACCGGCGCGGCCGTGGCATCGCGCCCGAGCTGCTCGAGGCGATGGAAGACGACGTGGACGGTTGCGATCCGCTGGCCATCGTGTACACCTCGGGCTCCGTCAGCACGCCCAAGGGAGTGGTGCACACGCACGACGCTTTGCTCGGACATCAGCGGAACCTCAATGAGATCCGGGGTTTGACGGCGGCGGACAAGCTGTTCTGCAACTCGCCGTTCTTCTGGATCGGCGGGTTCGCTTTCGGCCTGCTTGCCACCCTGGTCGCCGGCTCGACATTGGTGTGCTCCAACGCCGATGACCCCGGCGCGACGCTTGACCTGCTGGAAGCCGAAAGGCCCACGATCACCAATGGTTTCGCCGCAGGGATCGCACACCTCGCCGATCACCCGAGTTTCGCGGCGCGCGACCTGTCGTCGATGCGGCGCGGCAACCTCTACCCGATCATGGCGCCCGGCGCCCGGCCGGCCGACCCGGAACTGCGGCACAACATGCTGGGGCTGACCGAAGCCGGCAGCGTCGTGTTGATCAGCGGCGATGAATCCGACCAACCCGAAAGCCGCCGCGGATCATTCGGGAAGCCGGCGCCGGGATTTCAGACCATGCTCGTCAACCCGGATGCCTCGGGAGTCGGCGAACTTTGCATTCGCGGGCCGTACGTGATGCAGGGGTACTACAAGCGAAGCCGCGAAGAGTGCTTCGACGCCGACGGCTGGTTCCACACGGGTGATTTGGTCCGCGTCGATGCCGACGGATTCTTCTATTTCGTCGGCCGGCTCGGCGCGATGATCAAGACGGCGGGCGCCAACGTCTCGGCGGCCGAGGTTGAGAAGGCCATCGCGAAGGTCACCGGCGCCCAGGCTCACGTCGTCGGCATCCCGGACGCCGAACGGGGCGAGCTGGTTGCCGCGGTCGTAGTCCAGCCGGGTCTCGACGAAGCCGCGCTGCGCGAGCGGCTCAAGTCGGAGCTGTCGGCCTACAAGATCCCCAAGCGGTTTCTCGCCCTGCCGCGCGCCGAGATACCGCTACTGTCCAGCGGGAAGGTCGACACGCGGCAACTGAGGAAGCTGTTCGATGCCTGACACCATCGACGGCTTGGTGCGCGCAGCCGCCGCGCAGCATGGCGACAAACCGATGGTCATCGACCCGGTCTCCCGAATCGGGTATCGCGAACTGGACACGACGACAAGAGATTTGGCTGCCGCCTTCGTCGAGGCCGGCGTCGGCAAGGGCACCCGGGTCGGGCTGATCATGCCCAACGGCGTCCGGTGGGTGCAGGTGGCCATCGCCCTGACTCGCATTGGCGCGGTGCTCGTTCCGTTGAGCACCCTGCTGCAGGCCCCCGAACTGGTCGCCCAGCTGCGGACGGCGTCGGTCCAATTCCTGGTGAGCGTCGAGGAATTCCGCGGCCATCGTTACCTGGACGGCCTGCAGGCCGTGCCGCGGCTCGAACTTCCCGCCCTGCGCCAGGTTTGGAGGGTTGACCGGCTGGCCAATGCCGTTGCGGGCGAGCGGGCACGCCGGGTCGTCGATCCTATGGCCGAAACGGTCACCGCCGCCGACCCGCTGGTCGTCATGTTCACCTCGGGTAGCAGCGGAGCGCCCAAGGGGGTCATCCACTCCCACGGCAGCGCGTTGGGCGCAGCGCGGTCGGGCCTTGCGGCGCGCCGCATCACGGTCGACACTTGCCTGTATCTGCCGATGCCGTTCTTCTGGGTCGGGGGCTTCGGCAGCGGAATACTCTCCACGCTCGTGGCCGGTGCCACGCTGGTGACCGAGGAAATCCCTCGGGCCGACACCACCCTGCGACTGCTGGAACGCGAGCGGGTCACGCTGTTTCGCGGCTGGCCCGATCAGGCCGAAGCACTCGCGCGGCACGCCGGCACGGTCGGTGCCGACCTTTCGGCACTGCGGCCGGGCAGCCTTGACGCCCTGCTGCCCCCCGAGCGACGGGCCCGAACCGGCGCACGGGCCAAGCTGTTCGGAATGACCGAAGCGTTCGGGCCGTACTGCGGTTATCCCGCCGACACCGACATGCCGCCGGTCGCGTGGGGCAGCTGTGGAAAGCCGTTCCCCGGCATGGAGGTCCGCATCGTCGGCACCGAGGACGGCGAGCCACTTCCGCCGGGATCCGTTGGGGAGATCCAGATCCGCGGACCACACACGCTGCGGGGCATTTGTCGTCGCAGCCGCGAGGAGCTGTTCACACCCGACGGCTTCTATCCCACCGGCGACCTCGGCCACCTAGACGCGGTCGGGTTCCTGTTCTACCACGGCCGGTCCGACGACATGTTCAAAGTCAGCGGCGCGACCGTCTACCCCAGCGAGGTCGAGCGGGCGCTGCGCAGCATCGACGGCGTCGCCAACGCCTTCGTCACCAACGTGCCCGGTGCAGCGGGCCAGCGGGTGGGCGCGGCGGTGATATGCGACAGCGTAGTGGCCGCCGACCAGTTGAGTCGGTGTGCCCGTGAATTATTGAGTGCCTTCAAGGTGCCAACGGTATGGCTAGTGTTGGCATCCGAGGACGCCGTTCCGCGCGGCGCCACGGGGAAGCCCGACACACATCGCCTACGGAAGATGCTGATCGAAGCGAATCAGCACTAGGGGACCCGCGTCCAGGGTTGACAGTTCTGCGACTCGAACGCCTTGACAGCTGAGTTGATATTCGCATACATCGGACCGATAGAGGTATTCGTCTGGAGCACATGGTCCTTGTTCGCGTCAGGTGTGCTGTACGTGAACCATGAACACATCGATCCCTGGGTTGGCACATTGTTTATCCAAACCCCAAAGGCCGACCCCGACCCGCCCGTGTGGTAAAGGCCCGGCGCGATGTCAGGCCCTACTACAAATACGCCATTGCCGGGGATCGGGTCGAGCGGGTCAGCGATCGCCGGCGGCGCGAGGCCGATCGCTGCCAGACATGCAACGAAGACGGCTGATGCGCGAAGCGTTGGAGCCATTTTTCTCTCCATATTTGTTGCCCCCCCAAAATCGCAGCCTAGGCCGAATCGGGCGTGGTCAACAATAGATAGTCCAGCTCACTGCGCCGCCGGACGGCTCCCGTCCGCGACCACGCCACGCGCGACGAGGTGATCGATCAGCGGAACCGCCCCCGCCGCGAGATGCTCCGACATCGCGGCCCGGGCGAGCTTGTCGTCGTGCTTTTTGAGCGCCGACAGGATCCGCCGATGGTCCTTCATCGATTGGCTCGGCCAGCCCTGGATCGTGGGGAATACCGATTCGGGCGCGTAGCGCGTGATCTGCGACATCAGCTGGGCCAGCTTCGGCGATTCCGCGGCGACGTTGATGGCCCGGTGAAACTCGTGGTTCAGCCGAACGGTCCGCTCGTGGTCGTCACCGGCATACGCCTCCTCCAGCTGGGCCTGGATTTCCTTGAGTTCGCGTAGCTGGTCGTCGGTGATGTTGATCGCGGCCCGCGCGGCCAGCTCCCCGCCGACATGAGCCTGGACGTTCGCGACGTCGGTGACGTCCCGCCCGGTCACCGGCAACACGACGAAGCCACGGTGCGGCTGCTGAGCGATCAAACCTTCGGCGCGCAACGCGAACAGCGCTTCGCGCACCGGCGTCACACTGATGCCCAACTCGGCAGCCAATTGATCCAGACGGACATAGGATCCCGCAACGTAGGTGCCGTCGAAGATTCTCGTGCGGATCAAGCGCGCGACGTCGTCGGAAAGCTGCGGGCGCGCTGCGAAATCCGGGATAGTCATGGCCTCACACCCGATACTCGGCGAGTAGCCGCTTGCTGATGATGGACTTCTGGATTTCGCTGGTTCCTTCGCCGATGAGCAGGAACGGGGCGTCGCGCATCAGCCGCTCGATCTCATACTCCTTGGAGTAGCCATAGCCGCCGTGGATCCGGAAGCTCTGCTGGGTGACCTCCGAACAGTATTCGCTGGCAAGGTATTTGGCCATGCCGGCAGCGACGTCATTGCGCTCCCCGGAATCCTTCAGCCGCGCCGCGTTGACCATCATCAGATGTGCCGCTTCCACTTTGGTCGCCATCTCGGCCAACTGAAAGGCGATGGCCTGGTGCTCGGCGATCGGCTTGCCAAAAGTCTGGCGCTGCTGGGCATAGCGCACCGCGAGCTCGAAGGCACGAATCCCGACACCGCACGCGCGCGCCGACACGTTGACCCGGCCGACCTCGATGCCGTCCATCATTTGGAAAAAGCCCTGTCCTGGCGTGCCGCCGAGAACGTCCTCGGCGCTTGCCCGGTAGCCGTCGAAGATGAGCTCCGTGGTGTCGATCCCTTTGTAGCCCAGCTTGTCGATCTTGCCCGGTATCACCAGCCCCTGCACGACTTCGCCGAACCCCGTCGGCTTTTCGACCAGGAACGCGGTCAGGTTGCGGTGCGGCCGGTCGGCGCCTTCGTCGGTGCGCACCAGCACCGCTACCAGCGTGGAACTGGCGCCATTGGTCAGCCACATCTTCTGCCCGTTGATGGTGTAGTCGCCGTCCGAATTGCGTTGTGCCCGCGTTCGGATCGCCGCGACGTCGGAACCGAGCTCGGGTTCCGACATCGAAAACGCGCCGCGGGACTCGCCGGTCGCCATGCGCGGCAGGAAGCGCTGCCTCTGCGCCTCGGTGCCGTGCTGGCGCAGCATGTAGGCCACGATGAAGTGCGTGTTGAGGACTCCCGACACGCTCATCCAGCCACGCGCCAGTTCCTCGACGCACAGCGCGTAGGTCAGCAGCGACTCCCCGAGACCCCCGTACTCCTGCGGAATCATCAGCCCGAACAGGCCCATATCCCTCATCTGATCGACGATGTGCTGGGGGTAGGTGTCGCCGCGTTCGAGTTCCGGCGCGTTGGGAATCACTTCCTTATCGACGAATTGCCTTACCGCGGCGAGGATCTCGGTCTGGAACTCGGTCAGGCCGAGGGTCTGGGCGAGTTTGGTCATGCGCGGTGTTCTCCTATCGTCTTGGCGCTCGCCAGGCGCGCGACGTCGTCGTCGGTCAGTCCCAAGCTCCGGGTGAGGACGTCGGCGGTGTCTTCTCCCACGGCGGGCGCCGGCCCGCCGGCCATATGGGCGCCGTCGAACGCGGCCGGCATGCCCGGGGCGAGATAGTCTCCGACGCCCGGTTGGTGCTGCCGGGAAAAGAGGGGATTGCCGGTCACCTTCGGTCCTGCCGCGACCTCCGCGAAGCTGCGATACCGCTCGAACAACACGGTGGTGTCCGACAGCGCGGAGGTGATCTCGTCGGCCGTGCGCTCGGCGAACCAGGCGGCAAACAGCCCGGACAGCGCGTCGCGGTAGCGATAGCGGTCGCCTTCCGCGTGGAAATCCACGCCCAGCGCCTCCGCCAGCGCCGACACCGCGGCACCCGTCCCCGTCACCTCGACAAGGTCACGAAAGTGCCTTCCCGTCAAGGCGACAACCATGAACGCTACCCCATCGCTACTGGTGAAGTCCCGTCCGTACTGGCCGTAGATGGCATTGCCCAGCCGTTCGCGTTGCGTCCCATTGACCTGAGGTTCCGTCAGCAGCCCAAGGTTTCCCGACGTGGCCAGGGCGACATCCTCCAGCGCGAGGGTGATGCGTGCGCCCGCCCCGGTCTGGTCGCGGCGGCGGACGGCGGTGACGAGGGCCAGCGCGGCGTACAGGCCGCAGCACACGTCCCAGGCGGGCAGCACATGGTTGATCGGTCCGGCGTGATCGGCCGGACCGGTGACGAGGGGGAATCCGACGCCCGCGTTGACGGTGTAGTCCACCCCGGTGGAGCCGTCGCCTCGCCCGAGCAACTGAACGTGGATGACGTCGGAACGGCTGGCCGCCAGGCGCTCATGGCTCAGCCAGGGCAGGCCGGCGGCGTTGGTCACGACGATGCCGTCGCCCTCGACGATGAGCCGCTGGACCAGCTCCTGGCCCTCGGGCGAGCGGAACTCGATTGTGGCCGAACGCTTTCCCTTGTTCAGCCCGGTCCAATAGATCGACGTGCCGTCGGCCGACAGCGGCCATCGCCGTACGTCGGAGGCGCCCCCGATGGGGTCGATGCGGATCACCTGGGCGCCAAGCTGACCCAGCGTCATGCCGCACAGCGGCGCGGCGACGAAACTGGACACCTCCACGACGGTGAGGTCGCTCAGGGGACCGCTCACGCCGGGGCGACCCGTTCGAAGACCGCCGCGAGCCCCTGTCCCCCGCCGATGCACATGGTTTCCAATCCGTACCGCGCCTGGCGGCGGTTCAGTTCCCGCGCCAAGGTTGCCAGCATCCTGCCGCCGGTCGCACCGACAGGATGGCCGAGTGAGATTCCCGACCCGTGCATGTTCGTCCGGTCATGGTCGGCGGCGCCGAAGTTCCATACCCGCATCACCGCGAGCGCTTGTGCGGCAAAGGCTTCGTTGAGTTCGATGAGGTCGATGTCGCGCAGTTGCAGGTTCGCCTTGGCGAGCGCGACCTCGGTGGCGGGCACGGGGCCGATGCCCATGACGTTGGGCGCCACACCCGCCGACGCCCACGACACCATGCGCACCAGCGGCGTCAGGCCGTATTGGTCGACTTTCTCGCGTGTGGTCACCACGCACATCGACGCCGCGTCGTTCTGCCCGCTGGCGTTGCCGGCCGTGACGGTGGCATCCGGATCTTCTTCCAGCAGAACGGGTTTAAGCCTGCTCAAGGATTCCACGGACGTGTCGGCGCGCGGATGCTCGTCGGCGTCGATCAGTTCCTCGCCCTGACGGTTGCGGACCCGGACTCCGATGATCTCCTCCGCAAGGATGCCGTCCTTCTGCGCGGCCACCGCGCGCTGGTGTGAACGCACCGCGAGCTCGTCTTGCTCCAGGCGTGAAATGCCGTACTGGCGGCGCAGGTTCTCCGCGGTCTCCAGCATCCCGCCCGGCACCGGGTGCCGGCCGCCCGCGGTGGTGCGTCCCCGCGCCAGCCCGTCGTGCACCCGGATTCCGCCCCGGGCGCCGCCCCAACGCATGTCGGTGGAGTAGAAGGGTACGTTGCTCATGCTTTCGCAGCCGCCGGCGATGACGAGGTCGTGGTCGCCATTGCCGACTTGCAGGCACGCTTGGATCACCGCCTGCAAGCCCGAGCCGCAGCGCCGGTCGACCTGCATCCCGGGAACCGTCACCGGCAGGCCGGAATCCAGCGCGACCACTCGCCCGATCGCCGGCGCTTCGCTGCTGGGGTAGCAGTGCCCGAGGATGACGTCTTGGACCGCCTCGGGCGCGATGCGGGTTCGCTCGAGGAGCCCTTTCAGCGCGGCGACACCGAGGTCGACGGCGGTCAGAGACTTGAACATTCCGCCGTAGCGGCCGATCGGTGTCCGCACCGGCTCGCAAATGACGGACTCACGCATAGTGACTCCCCTGTTTGGGCCGAGCAGACGCAAAAGCACCCCAATTCGCGGCGAATTGGGGGCTTTTGCGTCTCCTCGCGCTGGTTCTCAAATGTGCCGGCCGCCGGTGACTTCCATGACGGTGCCCGTCATGTACGAGGACAGATCGGAGGCCAAGAACAGGGCGACGCTGGCGACCTCGCTGGGCTCCCCGGCGCGACCCATGGGAATCTCGGCGACCTTCTGGTCCCAAATGCGTTGCGGCATGGCCTCCGTCATGGCCGAACGAATCAAGCCCGGAGCGATCGCGTTCACCCGGACCCCCAGGTACGCAAGCTCCTTGGCCGCGGCTTTGGTCATCCCGACGATGCCCGCCTTGGCCGCCGAATAATTGGTCTGGCCGACCATCCCGACCTTGCCCGACACCGACGACATGTTCACAATGGCGCCGCGCTTGTTTTCCCGCATGATCGCCGCAGCCAGGCGGATGCCGTTCCAGGTGCCCTTCAGATGAACGTCGATGACCTGATCGAACTGCTCTTCGGTCATTTTGCGGATCGTCGCGTCGCGGGTGATTCCGGCGTTGTTGACCATGACGTCCAGGTCGCCGAAACGCTCGACGGCGGTCGAGATGAGAGCCTCGACGTCGGCGGATCGCGTGACATCACACCGCACCGCCAGTGCGACATCGTCGCCGCCCAACTGTTTGGCCGCGACTTCTGTCGCCTCGAGGTTCAGGTCGCCGAGCACAACCCGTGCGCCCTCGGCGACGAATCGCTGCGCAATGGCGAAGCCCAGACCCTGCGCACCACCAGTGACGACTGCAGTCTGACCGTCCAGCAACGACACCTGAATCCCGCCTCCCATATTTCTTCCGTTGTCGGGTACCCGCCGATGTCAAATATCATATTTCATATAGGATCGCGGTGATAACGGGGGTCCCAATAGTGGGTCGATTTGTCAGGTCCATCAATGAGAGCGTCTGCCTATGAATGCGGCTGAAGTCCAGGAAGTGTCCGACGACGACTTTCAGGAGATCCTTGCCCAGACCCGCCACTTCGTTCGCACCGCCGTGGTTTCCCGCGAGCAGGAGATCCTGACGGGTGACAAGGTGCCCGATGACCTTCGCGACCAGGCCAAAAAGATGGGCCTGTTCGGGTACGCGATTCCCCAGGAGTGGGGCGGCCTCGGCCTGAACCTTATGCAAGATATCGAGCTGGCAATGGAACTGGGCTACACGTCGCTGGCGCTGCGGTCGATGTTCGGCACCAACAACGGCATCGCCGGACAGGTGCTCGTCGGCTTCGGCACTCCCGAACAGAAGGGCCGCTGGCTGGAGCCGATGGCGTCCGGTGAGGTCGTCACCTCCTTCGCGTTGACCGAGCCCGGTGCCGGATCAAACCCGGCGGGCCTGCGGACCAAAGCCGTTCGCGACGGCGCCGAAGAGGACGGGGCTTGGGTGATCTCCGGCGAGAAGCGCTTCATCACGAACGCGCCGGTCGCCAATCTCTTTGTCGTGTTCGCGCGCACCCGGCCGGCCGACGACCGGGGCCCGGGGATCGCCGTGTTCCTGGTCCCCGCCGACGCCGCGGGCGTTCAGGTGGGCGCCAAGGACGCCAAGATGGGCCAGGAAGGCGCGTGGACCGCCGACGTGAGCTTCAGCGACGTCCGCGTCGGAACCGACGCGCTGATCGGCGGCAGCGAAGACATCGGCTATCGGGCGGCGATGACGTCTTTGGCGCGCGGCCGGGTCCACATCGCCGCCCTTGCGGTGGGCGTCGCCCAACGCGCGCTCGACGAATCCGTCTCGTATGCCGCCACCGCAACGCAGGGCGGGACGCCGATCGGGCACTTCCAGTTGGTGCAGGCGATGATCGCCGATCAGCAGACCGGAGTGTTGGCCGGCCGCGCGCTCGTCCGCGAGGCCGCGCGGCTGTGGGTCACCAACCAGGACCGCAGGGTCGCGCCGTCGGCGGCCAAGCTCTTCTGCACCGAAATGGCGGGGAAGGTCGCCGATCTGGCGGTGCAGATCCACGGCGGGAGCGGCTACATGCGCGGGGTGCCGGTGGAACGCATCTACCGCGACGTGCGCCTGCTGCGGCTGTACGAGGGCACCAGCGAAATCCAGCGCCTGATCATCGGATCGAACCTCGTGAAGGCGGCACGGGAATAGCACTCCGGGTTGGGCGTTCCTAGTCCACATGAGAAGCCTCAGCGAAGCCGAACGCCAGGAATTCCTTGCCGACAAGCACATCGCCGTGCTGTCCGTCGCGGCCGCGGACGGTCGGCCACCTGCCAGCGTCCCGATCTGGTACGACTACACGCCGGGCGGGAACATCCGAATCAACACCGGGTCCTCGAGTCGTAAGGCCAAGCTCATCGAGCGTGCGGGAGCGGTGACGCTGGTGGTCCAGCGCGAGGAGCCGCCGTATCAGTATGTGGTCGTCGAGGGCACCGTCGTCGAAACCACCAGGCCGGCGCCGGCCGACGTCCAGGAAGCGATCGCCATCCGGTATCTCGGCGAGGAAGGAGGGCGCGCGTTCGTCCGCAGCATGGAGGGGGTTGAGGAGGTGTTGTTCGTCATCCGCCCCGACCGCTGGCTTACCGCCGATTTCACCGGCGACCTGTAAGCCGGGCCCAAAATCTACGCGCATCCGCCGATGTTTTGCCGCCTGCGCTGACAGCATGCTGACTAGCATGGGCGAAATCGAGTGGAGCAACCTGGGCGTAAACGAAGCGATGAGCCATCCGCTGCCGAGCGGCACCGTGACGCTGTTGTTGGCCGACGTCCAAGGGTCCACGCAGCTGTGGCATTCCCAGCCCGATGAGATGACCGCGGCGATCGCCAACCTCGATCGAACACTGGCCGCGTTGGTCGGCGTCCATCGCGGAGTCCGCCCGGTCGAGCAGGGCGAGGGTGACAGCTTCGTCATCGCATTCGGCCGGGCGTCCGATGCGGTGGCGTGCGCGCTGGCGCTGCAGCGCGCCCCCCTGGCGCCGTTGCGGCTGCGGATCGGCGTGCACACCGGCGAGGTGCAGCTGCGCGACGAGAACAACTACGTGGGCCCCGCCATCAACCGAACCGCGCGACTGCGCGAACTCGCGCATGGTGGCCAGACGGTGTTGTCGGGCACCACCAGCGATCTGGTTGCCGATACGCTGCCGGTCGACGTTTGGCTGACGGAGCTGGGCACACATGGGCTGCGGGATTTGCCGCGCCCGGAGCGGGTTGTGCAGCTGTGCCATCCCGACCTGTGCAACGATTTCCCTCCCCTCCGCAAGCGCGAAAGCGTTGTCGCTCAACATCTTCCCACCCAGCTGACCAGCTTTGTGGGGCGCGACGCCGAGATGGCCGAGGTGCGCGACATCATCGAGCGCAACCGATTAGTGACGTTGACGGGCGCCGGCGGCGTGGGCAAGACTCGGTTGGCACTGCAGGTAGCGGAGTCGATCGCGCGGGGTTACACCGACGGCACGTGGTATGTCGACCTGGCTCCGATCACCGACCCAGAGCTGGTGCCCGTGACCGCGGCGCGGGTGTTGGGGTTGCCGGATCGGCCGGGGCGTTCCCCCGAGAAAAGTCTGATGCAGTTCATCGGCGACCGGCACCTGCTGATGGTGATCGACAATTGCGAACATCTGCTGAATGCCACCGCGGCACTGACGGGCGCGTTGCTCGCGGCCTGCCCTCGGTTGACGTTGCTCACGACTAGTCGCGAGCCGATCGGGATACCCGGGGAGGTGACCTGGCGAGTCCCGTCCTTAACCCTGGCAGACGATGCCGTGCGGCTCTTCAGCGACCGTGCCGGCCAGACCCGGCCCGGCTTCGTCATCGATGACGATAATGCCGCGGCGGTCAAAGAGATCTGCCGGCGCCTCGACGGCATGCCCCTGGCGATAGAACTGGCGGCGGCGCGGGTACGCGCGTTGTCGCCCAAAGAGATTCTCGCCGGCCTGCAGGACCGGTTCCGGTTGTTGACCGGCGGATCGCGAACGGCGGTGCGCCGCCAGCAGACGTTGCGCGCCTCGGTGGATTGGTCGCACGCCCTGTTGACCGAGCCAGAGCGAATATTGTTCCGTCGGCTTGGGACTTTTATGGGTGGGTTTGACCTCGACGCTTGCCGAAAAGTGGTCTGCGACAACGACCTGGCGCCGCACCAGGTGCTCGACGTGTTGGCGCTGCTCGTCGACAAATCTTTGGTAATCGCCGAATCCGCTTGCGAATCAACGCGATACCGGCTACTGGAAACGATCCGCCAGTACGCGCAGGAAAAGCTCGGCGAAGCACCGGAGGCCGTCGCCGTCCGAGACCGGCATCGCGACCACTTCACCGCGATGGCGGCAGCGCTCGATGCCCTCGGCGACACCAGCCTGGAGCTGCTGCTCGACCGAGTTGACACGGAAATCGACAACCTGCGCGCCGCCTTCGCGTGGAGCCGCGAGAAGGCCGACACCGATACCGCATTGCAGCTCGTCACGTCCCTCCAGCCGTATTGGCTCACGCGAGGCCGTCTCAAGGAGGGATCGGATTGGCTCGACCTCGGTCTGGGCGACGCTGAGACGGCCGGTGCTGACGTGACGCCCGGCGCGATGGCGCGGGCGCTGGCCGACAAGGCATTCCTCGATAATATGCGCGACGCGGGAAGCCTTGCGCGAGCCCAGCGTGCCCTTGCCATTGCACGCGAGCTCGACGATCCAGCACTGCTGGCGCGCACTCTCACGACCTGCGGGCGCCTTGCGGCCTGGGACGCCGAACTGGCCCGGTCGTACTTATCGGAGGCGGAAAAGCTCGCCCGAGCCGTGGGCGACCGTTGGAGACTGAGCCAGATTCTCTACAGCCAGGCGTTGACCGCGACAGTCGGAGCGGGCGATCTCGACACCGCGATCGCAGCTGCGACGGAAGGCCGCGACCTCGCCGACGCGATCGGCGAGCAGGGCTACTCGCGTGGGTGTCGCTGGTGTCTGATAGGAGCGCAATGGATTCTCGGGCGTGTCACCTCCGCCGTTTGCGCAACTTCGCGAATTGATTGCCGAAGCCGATGTGGCGCACGCCCTCATCTGGCAGGTGTCTGGCCGCGAACGCACGTGTCACATGTTGGCCCACTGCGGGCGGACAGACGAAGGTCGCGCCCTCGCGGTCGAGGCGCTCGACGGCGCCGCAGAGATCGGCCGGTACATGGAAGGTGTGGTGTACTCGTCGCTGGCTTTCGCAGCGCTGGCCGGTGGGGATGTCGACGCGGCCATCGATGCCAGCAACGCCGCCCGCGAGCGGTTCGGCGAATGGCCGCTGGCTACCACTACCGCCAAGCCGTCGGCGCAGGTCGCGCTCGCCCGTGGCGATCTGGCGTCCGCGCGCCGCTTCGCCGATGAGGACGTTGCCGCCGCGGTGGGCTGGTTCACGGTGCAGGCCCTGACTACCCGGGCGCGCGTGGCCTTGGCGGAAGGCGAGCCGGGGCAGGCCGAGCGCGACGCCCACGACGCGCTGGCCCATGCGGCCGAGATGCGGGCCCACCTCTTCGTTCCCGACCTGCTCGAGCTTCTCGCCGCCTTTGCCCATGGCGCGGGCAACCATCTGGAAGCGGCGCGGCTTTACGGCGCGGCGCAGGCCGTGCGCGAACGCACCGGCATCATCCGCTTCCGGGTGTACGACGCCGAGTACGCGGCGTCGGTAGACGCGACGCGCAACGCATTGAGCCATAAGGAATTCAGTGCCGCGTGGGACGCGGGCGCCGCTCTGTCCACGGAAGAGGCGATCGCCTACGCGCGCCGCGGGCGCGGCGAACGCAAACGGCCACCCACCGGATGGGATTCGCTGACCCCGACCGAGCACGATGTCGTCCGCCTCGTCAGCGAGGGCCTGGGTAACAAGGACATCGGAGACCGACTGTTTATCTCCCCGCGCACCGTGCAGACGCATCTCACCCACGTGTACGCCAAACTCGGTGTGACGTCACGTATGCAGTTGGCCCAGGAAGCCGCCCGGCGCGCCTGAGCCCCTCAGCCGATCAACTTCAGGGTCTTCAGGTCGCGGATCGCCTGACAGCTGCGCCGCAGCATCGTCAGGACCATGTCGTCGCCGCGCTCGGTGGCGGCGGCAAAGGCAAACCCCAGCGCCGAGATCAGCGGCGCCTGTAGCACGCCCAGCCGGTAATCACGCCAACATGTTTCCCGGTCGTAGTCGGCGACTCCGTAGCTCGTCAGCGCTTGGTGGTATGCGGCAACGAGGTCCTTTTCAATTGCTGCGCGCAGTTGTGAATTCAGGCTGGTCGCGGTGAAGTAGGCGAGATCCCTTGCGGGCAGACCGACACCGAGCGTCTGCCAGTCGACCACGCTCACCCGGGTGCGGTCCGGGTCGAACAGCATGTTGTCGAGACGATAGTCGCCGTGCAGCAAGGCATATCGCTCATACTCGGCCAGCAGCCAAGGCTCCACCAAACCCATTACCGAACTGAAGGTGTCGCGGTCTTGTGCGCTCAGTCGATCGCCGAGCTGATCCAGCGTGATGTCGGCGCTCATTCGGGCCACCTCGCCCATGCCCGTCGCCCCAGCTTGGTCCGGCCGTCCGAATGCGATGCCGGGAAAATCAAGCCAGAGCGGATCGCACCAGCTGGGTGCGTGCAGGCCAGCCAGGGCGGTAACCGCCAGGCGCGCTTCCGCTTCGCCGCAGCCGGCAAGTTGGTCGCCCTGCACCGCAGGTGCTTGATCGGCCAGAAGCAGTGCGAAATCCATTGCATCTTCGCTGATCTCGCAATAGAAGCACTGCGGTGTAGGCACCTGAACCCGATCAGCGACGGAGGCATAGAACGCGCATTCGCTGCGATACCCGATGACGACCCGGTCGCGCACCGTGTCGTCCTGGGCGGGCAGTTTGATCACGAAGGTCTGCGGCAGGTCGCCGGGATCTGTCGCATACGTGGCCGTAACCCGGTAAGTGGCGCCGGTCTGCCCGGTGCCGATGGCCACCACGTCCACCCCGGAAACCTCGACGGTCTTGGGGTGTCCACTGAGCACGGCCGACAGCCATTCAGGGGTCACGTCGCCGGGGTATCGCGGAATCGACACCGCAGCAGCCATGAACGAACTGTATGACATACGGCAAGAGCCGCGGTCACCTACACCCTGCAGTCGCCCGAATCCGCCGAAACGTCCCCCCGCGGCGCTGTGCTGCAATGCTTTCCGCCTGCCCGTCCTCGGGCACCCGCGCCGTGGCGACGGCGGCGTCCGACTCCTCGCCGCGGCGGGTGCCCATCGCCCGCCCGGCGCTCCAGTAGGCCTGCGCATGCATCTCGGACTTGGAAAACCTGAACTCGTCACGAAGTCGCCTTCGGACATGCTTGCATGCTTGAGGGTCGCTGCCTCGGGTGTTGCCCACGCATACCAGTTCGACCAGTCCCGGCTTTCAATCGCCTCGGCCGACGACTTCTCGTCGCGGCGCGCAACCCAATTCACCTCCAGCCGTGGATGTTTCGCGATGGGGATCAGCGCATCATTGTCGTCATGCTGCTCGAGGTACATTTGGATCGGGACATCGTCGGGGGCGATTTCGACAATCCCGTTCATCGCCGGGATCGACGCCGAGTCACCGATCAGCAGGTAACCGGCCGGCTGCTCATCGGGCACCTCGAAACCCGCCGAACCCATCAGCGACGTGACCGCGATCGTCGTGCCGGGTTCCACGCTGCGCGCCCACGACGACGCCGGGCCGGCCGGGTCGTGCAGCACGACGTCGACCGCGAAGCGACCGGCGGGAACTTCTGCCTCCGAGATCGTGTACGCGCGCTGGAACTCGGTATTCGACCCGTCCGGGTCGGGAAACCAGAACCGCAGCCAAGCCGCCGGTTCGACCTTCACGTCATCGAACAACGTCGGCGACACCATGCGCACCCGCACGAAGTGTGGCGCAATGCCGAAGGTTTCGATCACGGTCGCGGTGTGGTCGCGCGCGCCGAGACTCCGCAGGATGACGCCCTGGATCCCGCGCGCCATCAGCGGTCCTTTCCGGTGGCTCTGCGTTGCGCCACTACCTCGCCGATCGGGTGCACAGGCGGTATCAGCGAGACATGCATGTGGCACCCTCCGACTAGGTAAGTTACCCCACAAACTAAGGGTTACCTTACCGACGGTCAACCTCGGGTGGGCGGCAAATGCCACGCCCGGCCTTGGCGGAACTAGGATTACCTCCGATGGTCGCGGCGGCGCGAGTTCACCGACCGCGACGGGAAATCTGTTGAGACAGAGGCGCTTTCATGACCACATCAGCTACCTACCTCGTCACGGGCGCCGGTGGCGGCGTGGCCGGCATCAGCCCGCAGGTGGTGGCCCGACTGCTCAGCCATGGCGAGACGGTTCGCGCGATGGTGCACCGCGACGACTCTCGCGCCGACGCGCTACGCGAGCTTGGCGCCGAGGTGGTCGCCGGCGACCTGACAAACCCCGTCGACGTGTTCGCGGCGATGTCCGGCGTCACCCGAATGTTCTTCAACATGAGCGTGTCACCGGACTACCTGCAGGCCACCACCGTGGTGTGCGTGGCCGCACGGGAGCTCGGCACCCTCGAAGTGTTGGTAAACATGTCACAGATGACGGTGTCCCAGATGACCGCCACCAGCACCGAGGAATCGAAGCAACAACGCCTGCACTGGCTCGCCGAGCACGTGATCAATTGGTCGGGCGTCCCCGCCGTACACGTCCGGCCGACCGTCTTGCTGGAGAACCCGCTCTTCGGCATGCTGGCCGCCCGCTCGATCCGGGAGACCGGCCGCCTGTCACTGCCGTTCGGAAGCGGCCGCACATCGCCGGTCGCCGCCAGCGACGTCGCCGACGCCGTCAGCGCCGTGCTCACCGCACCGCACGACCACCTCGGCACGGTCTACGAATTGACCGGCCCGGCAACGCTCGACGTCGACGAGCTCGCCGAACAGTACGGCCAGGCCCTGGGCCGAACCATCACCGCGGTTCGACCGTCCGACGAAGAATGGCTGCGCGAACTCAGCGGGATGGGGCTGCCGCCCCACCTGCAGCAGCACATCGCCACCATGGCCCGGCTGCACGCCCAGGACCGCTACAACCGCTCAACCCACACCGTTGAGGACATCACCGGCCACCCCCCGCAGACGGTTCGGCAATACATTGAAAAACATCGGGATCTGTTCAGCTGAAATCGGTGTCAACAGATAGGGCGGCTTCGGACTCTTCCCGCATCCGCTTGGCCAGCTCGCGGTCATCTGCCGCCGCCTGGCGATGATGGGTCGCGGACTCCCGGTGCACCTCGACGTGCGATACGCCTAGTTCGACGGTCCGGTCTTGCACTTTTGCAAGTCGTTCATGACAGCAAGCGGATTCCTCGATGCTCCGCGCGGCCGAAAGTCCCGCTTGTGCGGCGCGGTCGCGAGCCGCTGCGGCTCTGCGCTCGGCCAGGTCCACATCTTCCGCGGTGATAGCTTTCTCGCTGGGTGACTGCGGCTCATGTCGACTGACCATAGCGCCTTCCTCGTTTGCGCAGCGTTCTGCGATTGATCGCGTTTACCCGCAGACCGGCCGGCAAAACGCCGGGCTTGAGATGATGATCAGCGGAGCCGCGGCCGGGTCATTCCCGCGGCCGTTCTCTCGAGGCGCTCCTCTATTTCGGACACCAGCCACCAGTCCGTGATCCCGATCGCGACCACCACGGCCAATCGGGTCAAACCTTCCCCGAGAGCGGTCGCCGCGAGGATGCCGGCGACCATCCAAAACGCGGCGACGATCCAGAACGCGGCCGAGACCGTGTGGTGGTTGCCGCCGCTTCCGCTGATCGTGGTGTCCTGCATGCCCCGTGAAACGCCTGAGCGACGGAAGGGCTGCCCGGTCCTGGGCAATGGTGACCCATTTCACTGGCGGAGCTGGCGGGCCGCGCTGGACGGTTACCAATCCGGCACGGCCACCGCGCTATGCACGCGAGGCGTGTCGCCTATTCCGGCTCGGCGAATCACCCGACCAAGTGAACCGACAGATTCAAGCAGAATCGGGTGCGAGCATGACCGATACATCACAGCTCACCTCGCAGGCGATGTTGTCCTACCCGAATTGCGCATGACCGGCCAAGTACCGCTTACTTCACCGCTGGCAGTAGGTGAGGATTAAGTCGGCTTGCGGAACACATCAGTGTAGGAAGTTTTCCGACACCCTGCTAAGGCGAGCGACTTGGGAACCCGCACCCCACCGCTCATTGACAAATAGGGTGTATGCAGTCGCCACCGTTGGGTCCCGTCAGTGCGCCATAGTGTCGATCGCGATATTTATGTTCGGGATCTCTCAAATTCCACGCGAGCTGCTGGAATCTCGGCTGCACGTCTAGTGCCAAGGACCTTGAGCATCAGCCAATCGCGCGGGTGGTCGCTGGGCGACGGTCCTGCGAGCCGACGTGCCTAGGCAGTCATTTTGTTGGCTTTACATTGAAGACAATACTCATCATGCTGTCGTTGTGTTTCGTGTATCCCATTGCATTCAGGACACTGTTGAATGTATTTGTGATTCGGATTCCAATCGGAACCCATTAGTTTTTGTTTTTGTATGAATTTGTTTGTTAAGGTTCTATTTCTGCCGGACAACATTCTGGTTTACTTCCGTGGTCTGTGGTTGGTTACGGTCTTCAATTGAAGTTCGCGCGTGGAGGAACAACCCTCCAGACGGCTAGACTTCGGCGGCCTGTGGATCACTACCGATAGCAGCTACGCGCGTTTGGGCCTATCATTCACTGTTCCCAAACGCGGCTGCTTGAAACCGCCCGGTCGCTGCGCTGGACGATGCCGAACATGGCGATCGTAACGATCGGGCGCTCGTGAAGCGAGTTGGCCGATCCGACCGAGAGATTCTCGCGTGGTACGAGAACTGGAGAAACGTGCGCAGGTGTTCATCACCCGTGAGAGCTTGCGCCCTGGCCTTGCTGATTGCAGCAGGTGCCACGCACTTCGCGCCTGTCCATACTCCGCCGCTTCCCCGGCAGCAGAACTCGTATTAGGTGGCGTCACTATGGGGTTGTCGATGCCTAACGGAAGGTCGCCAACCCCATTGGCGTAATGATGGGCGAATTGTGCTCGCGGCCGTAGATCAACTCGCGAAAAATCCTCAGAATGGAGCAGAAAGGTAATCGCCTACTCTAGGCAACCACATTGCCGCGCCGGATAATTTAGGGGTTCTGCCCCCTACGGAAAGGTTCCCACCATGACCATCGTCTCCTTAGTAACGATCCACCCGAACCCGGGCGTCCAGTGGGACGAGATGCAAAAGCAACTCAAGAAAACGTGCGACCTCGCCCGTAAGCACGGCGCCGAGAACGTCACCGTGCTGGCGACCATGATCGGCGGAGCGGCGACCAACACCATCGGCATCCTCGCCACCGCCGAGGACTGGGCGCGGTACGGCCAGGTTCAGCAGGCGATGATGGGCGATCCTGAGATGCAGGCCGCCATGCTCGCGGCAGGCCAGATCGCCACCTGGGAGACCTACGTCAGCCAAACGATCGACGTCTAACCCGACCTATTCGCGCGGCAGCCGTGGCGGGCCGGCACCCAACCAAACCCGGCCCGCCCGGCCTCGCCACCCCATCACCGCGTCGACCCAAAAGCGGCATAGGCCAGAGGCGCCACACCAACCCGGGAGGACCGGCGGCGAATCCGTGTAAGCGGGTGCACCTAGAAGAGAAGCTAAAGCGAAGTCAGAAGCGAGACGAGAAACCGCTTCTACCAGGAAAAATAGGAGCGGACATGATGTGCGGGCGGAGGGACTCGAACCCTCTTTCGGGGTGCTGGTCGGTACGTTAAACCCAGTTTGAGCTGCGCATTTAGATCACATGACATCACATGAGATACCTGTAACCGTGACTCAACATGACTCAAACATGACTCACGGCACGGGTCCGACCAGATCCGACCACAGATTCCCGTTCCCGCCGTCTGGTGCCCCCCGCTAAGCCGTGTTCACCTGGTGGCTGGCTGGTCCTACGGGCCGGGATCGTGCCGAAACGTTCACAGTGAAAACAGTTACCAGGGCACCTGAACGGTCATATCCTGATCTAACCATTCACCAGGGGCGATTGGGGTGACCATGAGAGCTGTCTTGAATCTGGCCGTGTTGCCCATCGGCGCCGCGCTCGCGGTCCTGTTGGTGCTCGCGGGCATGTACCCGCTCGGCGTGATGCCACTGGCGCATGCCGACCCGAGCGCCGGTGTGCGCTCGGAGTTGATAAGCGTCACGCTGCCCCCTGGAACTGTGCCTGCGTGCTGTGGCAAGTACGCGGGCCAAGAAGTCTGGCTTGTGACGACGCCATACGACTACACCGTCCAGAGCCTTCGCCAGCAGCTACCGATCAAGCAGCCGTACGAGGGTGTGCCGTGGTGCAACCAAGAGATCAACGGCAAGCTCGGCTTCACCGAGTGGGATTGGATGGACAACAAGAACATAATCCAGGTCCATATCCTGCGCCAGCCTGACGATGAAGGACGGTACGGCTGCGACACCCCGTAGCTGCCGACCGGCGCGCCTAAGAGTGCTCGCCGGATTTCGGTCATCCGGTGCATCCCTGCGGAATTGAGGGTTAGTGACATGGGAGTGACAAAGCGGTCCGGCTGGGCTGCCGGTGAATCAAGCACCCGCTTTGACCGCGCAATAGTTGTGATCGGAGTGCTGGTTGTCGCTGGCGTAGGCATCTTCGCTGCCATCCTCAATGGGTTTGACGCTTTGAAGGTGCTGGGTAGCGTGCTAGCGGCGCTGCTGTTTGTCGCAGTCTACTTTGTCCCGACAATCGTTGCCGCACTTGGGAAACACCCGCTGGTTGCACCGGTAGCGGTGCTTAACGTGTTTCTCGGCTGGACATTCGTCGGCTGGGCGGTCGCGCTGGCGCTGGCGGTATGGCCCACGAAACCGCTTGAGGTGAGACATGACTGACAACGAATCTCAGCCCGACACTCTCGTCGCGGAGACTGACAAACTACCGACCATGCCAGCACCGGCTTTGCCCGATGACGACGACAACGGCACAGATTGGTCAGCCGTTATCCTCGTTGTGGCGTGCGTTGGGGTACTGGGCCTGGTGCTTGGCTTCGTGATGTCGGTAGAACACTGGTCACAGGATTATTGGTGGCCAATCGGCCTGGCAGTCGGACTCGCGGTCACAGCGTGGATCACTGCGCGGTGGCGTGAGGCAGTCATCAGGTTCGTACTGCCCTGGCTGGCCTTATTCGCTGGTGTTGTGTTCGTCTGCGCTGCAATCGGTTTCCCGATCTGGGCGATTCATCAGCGCGACGAACTGTCGAACCGACTGTCCCACATAACCATGCCGACATTCACCATAAAGTTCCCCCGGTTCTCCGGAGACTTTTCTATCTGGATTCGGCTGGCTCGGGTTGGAGCCTATCCGGTTGGTGTTCGTCGTGTTCGGTGTAGTAGGCCTCCTCGTATTCGTCGGGTGAAAGTCCGTTAAGACCGGCTTGGATGCGGCGCGGGTTGTACCAGCCGTCGATGTAGCGGAACAGTGCCGCTTCTGCTTCCGCTCTGGTAGCGAAAGTGATTGCAGGCCAGTATATTAGCTCGATTTTCAGGGTTGACCACAGGTTTTCCGCCAACGCATTGTCGAAGCTATCCCCGACGCTTCCGGTGGAGGGGGCGATGCCGGAGTCGCACAGTCGCTGGGTGAACCGGACCGCAGTATATTGACAGCCCTTGTCGCTATGATGGACCAGCTGACCGTCACAGATATCGCGGGAGAAGATCGCGTAGTCGAGCGCCGAGATCACCAGGTCGGTGTCCGCGCGAGGGCCGCTGCGCCAGCCAACCACCTTGTTGGAGAACGCATCACGAACGCTGGCCAGCCACAGCACACCCTCGCCGGTGAGGATGCGAGTCAGATCGGCCACCCACTTGCGGTTGGGTGCAGTCGCGGTGAAGTCGCGGTCGAGCAGATCCGGCGCGGCCGTGTGCTTGGGTTTTGCCGGGTGGACCCGTGCTTCCAGCCCTTTGCGCAGATAGGCGCCGCGGCGGCCGTTGACGCGCATGATCCGCTCCACCCGCTTGCGGGAGACCCACACCCCCGCGGCGGCGCAGCTCCAGCCACACCCGCGGTGAGCCGTAGGTGGCGGCGAACTCGTGAGAGCCGCGGATCTCATCGATCAGCGTCAGCAGCCCGGCGTCCTCACGGGTCCGCCGCGACGGTTGCTGGCGCGCCTTGCGCCACCCGTAGTAGGTCGAGGCTGCGATACCCAGGACCCGTAGTACGAGACCGACCGAGAAGTCATGCGCATCAACGAAGTTCATGACCGCCTCCGGGTCGGGTCGATCTCCGAGGCGAAATACGCACTCGCCGCCTTGAGTACCTCGTTGACGGCCCGCAGTTGCTTTACTTCGGCACGCAGCCGGCGATTCTCCTCCAGCATCTCTGTCGTTGGACGGTCGTGCCGCGCACCACGGTCAGCCTCGTCCTGGCGGATCCAATTCCGCAAGGCCTCCGGATGCACGTTCGGCTGACGCGCCAGCTGCGCGATCACCGGCTTGGGAGTCGACTCCCGATACAGCCGCACCGCGCGTTCACGCAGCTCGGCCGGATACTTCCTGTTCGCTGCCACTAAGACTTCCTCCCTCCAGGCTTACAACAGCAAACCCGGTTTGGAAGTCTCCGGAAAAGCGGGGGAAGCACACCATGCCGACATTCTCGCTGCCGACATCGGCCACGCCGACAGTTGCGCCAGACGCAGACGCTCGTTTCATCAATGAACTGGAACGAGACGCCGAGATGGCCGCAAGCGACAACGGCCCTGTGATCCTGGCCGGTCACGGTGTCTGCGACGGCGACTCGGTAACCGACACCACATCCAGGTTGCGCCTGGTGTGGCCCAACGTCGCGCCGTGGCAGGTTGGTCTCTTCGTTCGCTATGCGCGAGAGACCTACTGCCCCAACCGCTAACACCACCCGAGACACAGGAGACCCCGGCTATGGTCGGGGTCACCCCGGTGCGCCGCATCGCAGTCTGGAAATTGTCCGGTCGAGACGGTACAGGGGCGGTCTCACGCGGTGCTACGACGACACACCCGCGCTGCTGCGTGACGCTGGAACCACCACGCCAGCTATGCCGCCCAACCCAGCATGGACGCCATCTGTCGACCGTCGCGTAATTCCCCAGGGGTTGCCGTCAGGTAATTCCCCAGGTGCAGGCCTCGGTGTAGGTCTTACCGGCCAGCGCTGGCGGTGTCTAGTTGGTGGGGCGGCCGGGTCGTTTCCGGGGCCGGTAGCTGGGTCCGTCCATGAGGACTTGGTGGCTGGTGTTGATCAGCCGGTCGAGCAGTGATTCGGCCACGACTGGGTTGGGGAAGAGCGGATACCAGTCCTTCGGGGCGCGGTTACTGGTCAGGATCAAGGGTTTGCCAGCGATTGCCCGATCGGAGACCAGATCGTAGAGATCGTCGGACTGGGTGGTGGTGTGCTCACGCATCGCGAAGTCATCGATGAGCAATACCAACGGCCGGGTGTATTCGCGCATGCGTTGACCGATGGTGCGATCGGCGTGGCCACCGGCCAGATCGGCGAGCATGCGGGCGCATTTGACGAACCGGACGTCCCCGCCTCGGCGCGCTACGTGATGCCCGAGTGCTTGGGCCACATGAGTTTTGCCTACCCCGACCGGGCCGTAGAGGATGACCGATTCGCCGGCGTCCAGCCAGCGCAGCGCGGCCAAGTCGCGCAGCATCGCGCCGGGGAGTTTGGGGTTGGCGGTGAAGTCGAAGTCTTCGAAGGTGGCCTGTTCCTCGAAGCGGGCGTGGCGCAATCGTCGTGTCAGGGCGGCGGATTCGCGGCGGGCGATCTCGTCCTCGCACAGTGCTTGCAGGAATTCCAGGTGGCCGAGCCCGCCGTCGCGGGTTTGGGCCAGCCGGGCGTCGAGGGTGTCGAGCATGCCGGACAGTTTCAGGGTGCGCAGCGCATTGCGCAGCGCCGGGTCGCAGATAGACATGAGTAGCTCCTTGAGGGTGGATTGTGTTGTTTGGGAATGAGAGATTCGTTGATCGGTCAGGCGAGCGCGCCGAACTCCTCGGGGCCGCGCAGGAACGCCCCGGCCGCGGCCGCCGACCCGGTGATCGCCGGGTCGGTGCCGTGTTCGGTGCCGGCGAGCAGGATGCCCTTGATGGTGCGGTAGGACGGGTCGCCGACGGCGATGGCGCGGGCGCAGGCGGCCTCCAGCCGCCCACACCCGTGTCTGTCGCGCAGCCCGAGCACCCCTTGCGCCGAGCGCAGGTGATGGATGGCGTTATCGCGCATGAACTCGGCGATCACCGCCTCACAGGCCGGGCCAACCAGCTCGGCGGTGCGCCGACACCAGATCGGGGTTTTCATCGCAAACGCGATCTTCTCCGGCGGGTAGTGGGAAAAGTCGGTGGAACGCCCGCTCGGGCGGCGCACATGGGTGGCCACCACATCGGCACCGACGAAGATCTGCACCACATCGCCGGCGGTGCGAGCGTGCAGGCGTTGCCCGATCAGCCGCCACGGCACCGAATACAACGCCTTACCGACCTTGAGGTGCGTGTCCACCCCGACGGTGCCAATCGACCACGTGGTGAGCTCGAAGGCCCTGCGCGGCAAGGCGATCAACGCATCGGCTTCGATCGCCTCGAACACCCGCAGGGGTTGGGCGCCCTCCAGCGCCCGCGAATACCGCAACCCGGCCACCTCAGTGCTCCAGCGCAGCGCGTCGGCCTGCATCTGCGCCAGCGAGCCGAACTCGCGGCCACGCCAGAACGAATCCCGCACATAAGTCATGGGGCGTTCCACGCGTGGCTTGGACAACGTCGTCGACTACACCGGATCCCGATGATCGCTTCCAGATAGTGCGTGTGACGCATCGGTTTCATCCGTTGTTTGGTCGTGAGTTCGAGTTCGTGGAGCATCGGCAGAATTGGGGTGAGGACCGGGTGCACATGCGCGACGCGGATGGGCGGTTATTCTCGCTTCCTGCTGGCTGGACCGATACCGAGGCGGTGGATCCGTTCGTGGTGATCGCCGCCGGGCGGTGTCCATTTACCGTGGACGGGTTGCTCGCGGTCGCCGACCTGGTCGAGGGCTTGCGGGCTGGGCGGGCTGTCAAGACGATTACGCCGTAAGTGTTAGGTGGATTACGCCGTGATGCGCTCCGCGATGAGCAGTGGGTTACTCCGGTTCGGGCGCTAATTCTGTGCTATTGCAGGCTATGTATGTCTGTAGCTGGCGTGTCATGCGCAGTCCGTCAGGCCGATACGGCATAATTCGTCTAACAGTACGACAAATCGGAGGGCGGGATGGCGCGACGGCGCGAGGTCGAAGACCCCAAGTTGACGGCGCTGCGGCAGGCGCGGTGTTTGAATCCGCACCCTGAGGCGGTGACCGACGAGTTGTTTAGCTCCCAGGAGTTCTTCGACGCCCGCGACGCGGTGCAGGTCAAATACGAGATGGTGCGACGTGTTCGGGTCGACCGGGTGTCGGTGTCAGCGGCCTCCGAGGCGTTCGGGTATTCGCGTCCCTCGTTTTATCAGGCGGCCGCCGCGCTCGATGAGCAGGGCCTCGACGGGCTGACCGCGAGCAAGCCGGGCCCGCGTGGCGGACACAAGATCACCGCGGAGGTCAGCGCATTCGCCGAAGAGCAGCTAAGCGCCGACCCGGCACTGCGGCCAGCGGACCTGGTCGACACGATCGCCCAACGGTTCGGCGTGCGGGTGCACCCCCGCTCGATCGAGCGGGCGTTGACCCGCTACCGAGACCAGCAGTCCAAAAGTCACTGACTCCTCCGGTGAGCAGGCCATGGTGAACGAGCGCGGTGGTCGCGGTAGCGGGCTGGACGCCCGCTACGAAGCGCTTCGCCACGCCGCGCTGCACGCCCGCGCGGAGGCGTTCCCCCTCGGCTTCGCCGTGCTCACCCGCCGGGGCGTAACCGGGTGGCAACGCGCCCTTAAAGAAGTGAGCGCCAACCAAGCCACACCCGTCATGCCCGCCTCGCCGGCGCTGGCGTCTTCGAGCCTGCCAGCAGCGGTCAGCGCCGAGCTGGTAGACGCGCTCGCCGCGGTCACCCTCGCAGGCACCCAGCCCGACCGCGACGCTGCTGTCCATCACCGAAATACGTTGCACCACAGGTCTATTCGCCGCGAAAGGAGCCCATACCGGTGTTTACCGACACCGCCGCATCCAAAGTGACCGCGGCGCATCTGGCCAAGCCGGCGCTGTTATATGTGCGCCAATCCACCCTCAAACAAGTCATCCACCACACCGAGTCCGCGCACCGCCAATACGATCTACGCTCCCGGGCGATCGCGCTGGGCTGGGCCGACGAGCAGATCACCGTAATCGACATCGACCAGGGCCAGTCCGGGGCCAGCGCCGCCGACCGGGAAGGCTTTCAGCACCTCGTCGCCGAGGTGTCGCTGGGCCGCGCCGGGATCGTGTTAGGCCTGGAATGCTCACGGCTGGCCCGCAACTCCGCCGACTGGCACCAGCTGCTCGAACTATGCGGCGTCACCGCCACCTTGATCTGCGACGAAGATGGCCTGTATGACCCGCGCCAGTTCAACGACCGACTGCTGCTGGGCATGAAGGGCCAAATGAGCGAGGCCGAACTGCACTTCATCAAGGCCCGCCTGCGCGGTGGGGTGCTCTCAAAGGCCCGCCGCGGCGAACTGCAGATGCCGCTGCCGGTCGGACTGGTCAATGACCAATCCGCACACGTGGTCCTTGACCCCGACACCGCCGTCCAACAGGCGCTGCGCCACCTGTTCGACACCTTCGCCGCCACCGGGTCGGCCACCGCCTGCGTGAAGGCCTTCCGCAACGCCGATCTGCTATTCCCGTGGCGCCACCTCAAAGGCCCGCGCAAGGGCGAGCTGGACTGGAAACCGCTGCGCCATCACACCGTGCTGCGGGTCCTGCACAACCCGCGCTATGCCGGTGCGTTCGTCTACGGGCGCTGCGCCCAAAAGCCCCGACCCAACGGCAAGTCGTCATCGGTGAAACTGCCACGCGATCAATGGGTTTCATTCATCCCCGACGCCCACCCCGGCTACATCAGCCTCGCCCAGTTCGAGGCCAACCAAACGAAGTTGGCCGCCAACGCCGCCGCCCACGGCCGCGACAGATCATCGGGTCCGGCCCGCGAAGGCGCCGCCCTGCTGCAAGGCATCATCGTCTGCGGCCGCTGCGGCAACCGCATGACCGTGCGCTACCACCACCGCCGCGGCCGAGAATTGCCCACCTATGTGTGTCAACGCGACGGCATCGATAAAGCCCAACCCATCTGCGCGGCGATCCCCGGCGCCGACCTCGATGATCGGATCGGGCAACTGCTGCTCGACACATTGACTCCGTTGGCCGTCGAGGCCGCACTGACCGTGGCCAACGAGCTGCACCAGCGTGCCGCCGACGCCGACCGCATGCGCGCCGCCCACGTCGAACGCGCCCGCTACCACGCCGATCTGGCCCGCCGCCGCTACCTGGCGGTCGACCCGGCCAACCGGCTCGTCGCCGACAGCCTCGAAGCCGACTGGAACACCGCGCTGCGCGAACTGGGCGACGCCCAACACACCTACCAGCAGGCCCGCGACCAACACAGCGGCGAACTCACCGATCAACAGCGCGCCCGCATCAACCAGCTCGTCACCGACCTGCCCACGATCTGGCACGACCCCACCACCCCGGCGCGGGAACGCAAACGCATCGCCCGGCTGCTGCTTACCGACGTCACCGTGCAGCGCCAGGGCGACACCATCACCGCCCACCTGCGTTTCCGCGCCGGTCAACACACCACCCTGACCATGCCCGCCCCGAAAACCGCTGCCGAACAACGTAAAACACCAGCCGAGGTCGTCACCGCCATCAACGAACTGCTCGATCGCCACGTCAGCGGCGAAATCGCCGACACCCTCAACCAGCGCGGCATCCTCTCCGGTACCGGAGAACCGTTCCACCGCAACATCATCGACAACATCATCCACACCTACCGGCTACCCAGCCGCCGCCAACGCCTACGCGACGCCGGCATGCTCACCGCCGCCGAACTCGCCGACCACCTCGGCATCCGACCCGGCACAGTCAAAGACTGGTGGCGTGCCGGACTTGTCAGCGGGCTGCGCTACAACGACAAAGGCGAAATGCTCTACCACCGGCCCGACCCCACCAACCCGCCCCAACCACCCAAACGCGGACGACCGGTCAAAACGCGCTGACCAGCACAAACAAAAATCACATTCCCATCAATGCAAAGGAGTGCAGTATGCAACCAGAGGTTTGTCTTTGGGTTTGAACGCTCGGGCCGGGTCGATCAGGGCGCCGTAGTGGGTGCCCATTTCGGCGTAGCACCGGTTGATCTGCGGATCGTAGAGGTCGGGTTTGTCCACCCCGGTCTTGAGGTTGTCACACACCAACCGCGCGGGAACCCCGCCGAAGAATTCGAACGCCGCGACATGGCATGCGCACCAAGTGGTTTGATCCATCCGGATGACTGGGCGCACGAACAGGTGCCGCGAACACGACAGCACCATCACGAACGCCCACACCGCGACCCGCTTCGCCGTGGCCGGGTCAAACCACATGCCCAGCCGGCCGTAATCGATCTGCGCCTCACTACCTGGATCCACCGGCCCGCGCGGCACGGTGACCCTCTCCCGAGCCATCTCCTCGGCGAAATGTGTTGCGATCCAACGCCGCACCGACGACTCCGACGCCGCCAGCTGGTGCTCGTCGCGCAACCGCTGCGCGATCGTGGCCACCGTGACATCGGCGTCCAGCCAGTCCTTAATCCGATCGTGGTGCGGCGCGATCAACGGCCACGTCGAGGACCGCGCCGCCGGATCACCCAGTTCCGGGAACCACCCGCCGATCAACTCCGCCCACTGCTCGGCGCTCAGTGCCTCGCCGCCGGGTTCGATACCGTCGGCGATCGCCGGGGCCAAATATTTGCGGACGGTCTTCCGATCGATGCCCAGCGACTCCGACAACTGCACCTGCGAGCGGCCCGCGTGCCAGTGGGTGAACAACTCGACCAAATCGAGCATCAAGATATTTCTCCTCGCCATCAGCGCCCTTCCATCCGTCAGCCGACGGATGCAGAGCGAACCTTGCTGCGAGGCCCACACCGGGCAGACACACCGCCCAGGGTGGGGAATTACGTGACAGCCGGGGTGGGGAATTACGTGACGGACAACCCCTCAAACCTGGGGAAATACGTGACCGCTGACAGCCATCGAACGGGAAGCGATCCGCGATGAGGGATATGACCCCGATGACCCCACGGTGATCGCAGCCATAGAGCGGGTACGCGCCGAGCTGGCGGCTGTCAGCAACTTCGCGGATTTTCACAATTTTCGGAAGCCCGACACTTACACGCGGGCACCCGCGAAACCCCATCAACCACGGCCACCCCAGCCACCGTCGCGGTCACCGTGCCAGCCACCCCAGCCACCGTCGCGGTCACCATGCCAGCCACCGCCGCCACCGTCGCGGTCACCATGCCAGCCACCGCCGCCACCGTCGCGGTCACCGTGCCAGCCACCGCCGCCACCGTCGCGGTCACCGCCGCCACCGTGCCAGTCGGTCAACTGCACGTGCTGGACCTCACCTGGAGCAGGCTGTGGCACGGGCGCGGCGTTGGCAACCCCGGCCAGTCCGAGAGCCGAAAGGCCAAGCGCACCAGCGATTGCACCCGTGCCCACAATCTTCTTAAAGGTCATAGCGATCCCCTCCTCCATGTAAAACTCTCAATTGGAACATTCGTTCTTCTCATACAAGACCGACGCTAGATAGCCAAGCTATGAATCAGCTGTAGCCAAGCCCTAGGGCGTGTGTGTGTGCGCGCGGCTACCGGGTGGGGAAGCAGTGAGCAGCCTTCAGCGTCGAGTTAGATTTCGTCAAAAAGGCACCCGCATGCTTGCCGAATGGCATTATTGCCCGGGCACACTTTCGTGCCGTTTCACCAGGCAACATCCATAAACCAGAACTGACGTTCACAGGCGGTGAGCACATGTTCCTCCGTGCCACTCTCATCACCGCCACGGCTGGCCTGGTCAGTCCAGATAGGGCACTGAAAAGGAGAGCAAGTGCGGATGAGTGCCCACCGGGAAGAAACAAGGAAATGATCAATAAGAAGCATCTCACCGCCCTGGCCACCACCGTGCTCCTGGCGATCAGCGGTGTCGCTGCGGGCGGGGCACAGGCCGCCACCAACATCGGATTCGACGCGCACGCGCTGGGGATCGGCGTCAGTTTTGAACCCGGATTACCCCTCAGTCCGGCGAGTCAACAGAACGCCTTGCGCGCCTCCGCAGAAATATCTCGACATGACCGCCTTCTCCCACGACGGACTCATCAAACAACTGGAATACGAGCGATACTCCGCCGAAGACGCAACGTACGCCGCCGACAACGTCAACGCCGACTGGAATCAGCAGGCAGCGAGGGCCGCGAAGAAATATCTCGACATGACCGCCTTCTCCCACGACGGGCTTGTCAAGCAGCTTGAGTATGAGGGGTACACCGCTGCGCAGGCCGAGTATGGGGTAACCGCCGCCGGGCTCTAGGCCGACCGTTGACACGCCCGCGATGGCACCGGGGCACAAGCGGTCAGTGCACCCCGGCCAGGTAGCAGATCCACGAGCCGTCGCGGTTGACCCAAATCCGCCGAGTAAACATTGGTCGAATCTGTCGGGATTCCCGATTATCCTGGAATCGCTCAAGAGCGGACGGCTGTTCGGGTACCTGGCCCGCCGTCCCGGCAACCGCGCCTCCACCGCACGGTGCCCCAGGGGAAGAGCAGGCACGTGACACGTGCAAGTGGTGGACGCCCGAGGGTGGCGTCGCCGGGAATGGCGAAGAAATGACCGAACGGAAGCTAAGCGCCACCGATGCTGCGCTCAGGAGACGCATTACTGAGTTATCCGTGCACATTCCATGCGGGCAGCAGTGGGTGTACGGCGACCGCAGCATATGCCTCCACCGTGGACGCCAGCGGTCGGCTATGCGCCGACGACCGCGTGGCGGTCACCGGCTGGGATGGCCGGGTGTTCTGCATGCAACACCAGACGTTCTCTTAGGTGGCAACGAATGATCATCACAGGTATCACGGTCGAGCAGTTCAAGCTCGCCGTGGACAGGGCGGGTGCGAACTACCCGCTGCAGAGGCTGTACGCGGAGTACGGCCATAACCTGAAAGCCGAGATCGGATACGAGTACAGCCAAACCCGTTTCAGTGCAAGGGTTGTGCCGCTTTTTACCGGGAACTGCATCTGGGGGTTTCCCAGGCGTAGGTTAACACCGGGCCAGAGGTGGTCACGGATTGGGCTGCGGCGCTGCAACGCGGTGTGCTGGCACGCCGAGCGCGATGTGCTGCGTGAGGTGTTCGCCACCAACCCCAAGGCCAAGGTTCGCACCATGTACGCAAAATACTCTGGTATTGACGGGTTCCTGCGCGAATACCCCAAGACGGCACGGCTCAACGTTGGCAGCCAGGCCAAGCCAGTTACCCCGCTTGACTTGTGCGAGTGCGTGTCTGGCCTCCCGCCAGCACGGGCACGGACACACCGCATAAGGCAAACAGCCCCCGTTCTGGTGGCACACAAGCCGACTCCGGTGGTACACCGGCCGACTCAGGAAGAGCAGGAGATGATCCAGTGGTGGGCAGAACAGAGCAAGCGCGCCTTGACCCGCACCGACAAACTCCGAGAACCCCGGTAAGCCGCGCTGGGACGGCACAGCCTGATGAATGGGATCGGCGTGCGGGGCGGCGGTTCGCCTGAAGTCAAGGAGGCGCAGATCGCCCGGCTAATGAAGTTCATGAAACACCTCCAGGGACTCCGTGAGTGGGAGAAGCAGGAGTACGGGCGGTTGGCGAGCAGGTTCGACCCGCTCGCCGACGTTCCTCTGAACGTGTGGCAACAAGAATGGCCGCCGGGCCAAGGCGCATCGTGGGACGCGTTCTCAAGTTTTACCGGGCTCGAACCTCCGCGACCGTCGAACGAGTGAAGGAGGCAAGTGCATATCAACTTACAATGCCGGCCAACCTACCGTTACAGGAGTGAATCATCATGACCGACAAGCTATCTGAGGAATCAGGTAAGGAGACAGACTCTGGTCGGAAGCTGATCGCCATGATCAGTGGTAAGCGCGAGGACGGCAGCGACAAGACCGACGAGGAGCTGGCCCCCGAAATCTGGCTGGCTTATCAAGAGTCCAGGCGATCCGAGGAAGAGGGCACCGACTTTGAGCCGGTGCTTGACCTGCATCCCGAATACCAGCAACCGGAGTGATCGAACACAGAAGCCCTGCGGTGTTCGCTCTCGCTGCCTTGCCGCGGTTGTGGGTTCGGACTGGGCAAAAGCGCCGCCATCGACGTTACCTACCACGGGACGGCGACGATGGCTGCAACTTTCCGCCTAAAACTGGGACAATCGCCTCGTGCCCACCGATCCCCCACATCCACGACCGGCCGCCCCGAAACCGCCGCGGGTGCACGTTACGCCCGAGGACTTGGAGAGGTTCGGCGACGAGGAGCAGGTGCGCGCGGCGTGGGACGAGGGCCGGCTCCGCGACGAGCAACCGCCGCATCACCGCTAGCCTGCCGCACTGATCCCACTCCAACCGCCTAGGCCGTCCACACCGGGGACCCGAGGGAAACAGTTATTTCTGGGTGTGGAGCTGCCGGGAATCGAACCCGTTTCGGGGTGCTGGTCTCTGAGCCGAACCGGCACTGAGCTGCGAAATGACACCCAGTGTGATTCACCAGAATTGACCTCTATAGACACTAAGTGTGCCCAAAATGTGCCCGGCAAGGCCCTCGATTGACAGCGCGATTGCACTTCCCGCCGAATCAGCGACATCTGTCAACGGTCAATTCGATATCCGGGCTGGCGGACATCAGTGCTCCGGCCTGATGGACACGGGAGGTCCGGGTGAACGGACATCTGAGGAAGAGGTCGGATCGATACGGGCGAGATAGCCAGGCGACCGGGGCTCGCCGCGAACGGACCGATCGACAACCGGCTGCAGCGGCGACTGATCTTCACCCGATGTCATGCAGTCGACGGGCTCGGCGCATCACCGAGATCACGTCGACAGTCCGACCTGCCCGTGCCGTGTGCGCATTCTCGACAGCATTTATTCTGGAGGTTCTCTCAGCGCTCGTAGGTGCCGGTGAGCATCCCGCGGGCCAGGACGTGGCCGGCAATCGCGTCGAGTAGTCCTTTGGCCGTTGTAACGCTCTCGGGTACCGGTTGGTCGAGGGCCAGCAGATGAAACCGGTAGTGGTGGGGACCGTGGCCGGGGATCGGGCGGGGGCCGGCGTATCCGGTCCATCTCAGCGTGCCGGGGATGAACCGCAGCCCGGGCGTACCCGGCTGCAGGGCGCCCTCGTCGACACGGTCGAGGTGCGGTTCGATCAGCGCGATGGTGTGCAGCAGCGGGCGGGGAAGCGGAACATCGACGTCCTCGATGATCAGCAGCAGCTGTTTGGTGGCGGGAGGTTGCCCGGTCCACTCCAGCGCCGGTGAGACGTTGTCGCCCACCCCCTCGCCGGCGTACTTGGCCGGAATCGCGGCACCGTCGACAAACGCCGGACTGGCGATATCCAGCACTGCGGAGGTATCCAAACCGCCGCCGGACAGCCGGCTACGACGGTCGCCGGCTCGGACGCGATACAAGGCCTTGCCCAGCAACGGCGACGCCATCAGGCCTCGTTCATGGTGTCGTCATGCATCGCTTCCGGCGCCCTTCATCTGGACTGCGCTGGAGCGCAGCGAGTCTGCGAGTTCGGCGGGGATGTAGCCCTGGGCGGCCAGCCGTGGCATCACACCGCCGCTGGCGATGATGTCGAGGAGCAGGTCGGGCAGTTTAGGGACGGTTCCGGATGCGCCGGTCGTGTCGTTGCGCCAGCTGCCGTCGGTGAGGTCGAACGTTGCGGTGTCGCCGTCGCTGAAAATGCTGGTGGCGTCGGGCACGGTCATTGCGGGCAGTCCGGCGTTGACCGCGTTGCGGAAAAACAGCGAGTTGAATTCCTCGGCGACCAGCCCGGCCACGCCGAGTTCGGTGAACAGCGCAGCGACCGGCCGCGACGATCCGATGCCGAAGTTCTTGCCCGCCACCACGATGTCACCCCGCTGTACCTGGTCAGTCCACCCTGGGCGCACTTCGTAGAAGATGTGCCGGGCGGCTTCGGGTGGGTCCATTTTCATCGCGAACGCTGGGTACATGGCGTCGGTGTTGAGGTTGTCGCCGAACACCCAGACCTTGCCGCTGATGGCCAGGCTCATGTGGTCACGCTCCTTGCGTCGGTGATGTATCCGGTGATCGCCGAGGCGGCGACGGTGGCCGGGGAGGCCATGAAGATCTCGGCTTCGGTGCTGCCCATCCGGCCGGTGAAGTTGCGGGTGCTAGAGGTGAGGCACACTTCTCCGGGGCCGACCACACCCATGTGGTAGCCGAAGCATGCGCCGCAGGTGGAGTTGGTCACCACCCCCCCGGCGTCGGCGATGTCCTGCAGATACCCCAGTCGCATCGCCTCGCGGTAGACCGCCTGAGACGCCGGGGTGACCAGCAAGCGAACGCCCGGCGCAACGGTCTTGCCGCGCAACACCTGCGCGGCGATTTCCAGGTCTTCGAGCTGACCGTTGGCGCACGAACCGATGAACGCCTGATCGATCTTTTGTTTCGGAAGCTGAGACACCGGAAGCCCGTTGCGGCTGACCGTGCCCGGCCGTGCGACATAGGGCTCCAGCGCATTCAGGTCGATGCGGCGCACCTCGAGGTAGGCCGGGTCGGGATCAGCCTGGGCCACAACGTAATCGGTGACACCACGGGCGTCGAGATAGTCCAGCAATACGGTGTCGGCGTCAAAGGTGGAGAAATCAGCTGAGATCTCTGCGCCCTGGGTGGCGATGGTGCGCCGGTCGTGCATCGGGATTCCGCCAAGACCGCTGCCGCCGTATTCCAGGTTCAGGTTGGGCGCGTCGCCGTATTCGTTGGCGATGTGCAGGAAGATGTCCTTGCCGCTCACCGTTTCCGGCATGATGCCCTCGAGTTCGTAGCGGATGGTCGGCGCGATCTGAAACCAGGTGGCACCGGTACACATGATGGAGTAGATCTCCGCGGGTCCCAATCCGCGCGCGGCGGTGTTGTAGGCGCCGCCGGCGCAGGTGTGAGAGTCGGTGCAGGCCAGTATTTCTCCCGGCCGGGCGAGGCCGTTCTCGGCGATCACCTGGTGGCAGATGCCGTGGCGTCCGACGTCGTAGAAACGCTTGATGCCGAAGTCGGCGGCGAACTTGCGGGCGCGCGGCCCACCCGCCGCGTCCTTGATTGACGGCGCCGGCACGGCGTGGTCCATCACGATGGCCAGCTTGTCGGGATCATGGATGCGAAGGGGCTCGATCCACATAGTGGCGAACTGCAGATCGATGAGCACGGTCATATCCACATCGACCACGACGGTTTCACCGACCGACACCGAGTCCCGCCCGGCCTTTCGTGCCATGATCTTTTCGATCATCGTCATGCTCATCGCGCTACCTCCGCACCCTGGTACTTCTCCGAAATCTGCGCCCATTCAGCCATCCCGACCAGATTGAAGAAGTCGGCGGGATGTCCGGTTAGGTAATCGGCGGGATTGCCGCCGTTGAGTTCGCATAGCGCCTCCAGCATCGCGCCGGTGGCGCGCGCCATCGGGGTGCTCGGGTGGATCGCTACGGCGTAACCCAATTCCTGCAGCCGTGCGCTGGACTCGATTGGTGTCAGGCCGCCGAGGACCAAGTTGATCAGCAGCGGGGCGGCCACCTCGCGGGCGATTCGCTCGATCTCGCCGATGCCCTGAGGCGCTTCAACGAAAATGATGTCCGCGCCGGCCTGCGCGTAGCGATTGGCCCGGTCGATGGCCGCGTCCAAGCCCAGCGGGGCGCGCGCGTCGGTGCGTGCGACCACCAGGAAGTTGTCGTCGGATCGGGTGTTCAGGGCGGCTGTCAGTGTCTGCTCGAAGACCGCCGCGTCGACGACCTCTTTGTCGGACAGGTGACCGCAACGTTTGGGGAAGGCCTGGTCTTCGAGCTGGATGGCGGCGGCGCCCGCGGACTCGTAGCCGCGAATGGTGCGTACCACGTTGATGGGCGCGCCGTATCCGGTGTCCGCGTCGGCGATCAGCGGGATGTCGCCGAGCACCCCGACGAGCATCCGGACTCGTTCGAGCATCTCGGTGGCAGTCACCAGCCCGATGTCGGGCAGCCCGAAGCCGGACGCCGCGACGCCGGCACCGGTCATGTAGGCCGCCTGATGTCCGGTGCGTTTGACCAGGTGCGCGGAGATTCCGTCGAACACGCCTGGGGCGACGATGATCTGGCGTTTGTCCAGCAGATCACGCAGCGCTTGCCGTGCGGGGGTAGTGGCCATTTCGGGGTCCTTTCAGTCCAGGGCGCCGGCGACTGGGGCGGCGAGCAGATCGACGAGCGTGCTGACGTCGTCGAGATCGTCGAGTCCGAGCACCGCGCGTTCGATCGCTGCAGCGCGGTCGGTGCTGGTGACCCGGTCGGCCAGGGAATGGAATTTGGTGACCAGGTCGTCGTTGGTGAGCGGGTCGCTGGGGCCGCCGTGGGGTTGCACGACACGGGCGCGGTAGTCGGTGCCGTCGTCCATGGTGATAGCGACATCGGTGCGGAATCGTTGGTCGGCGGCGGCGTTGTTGAGTGTTTCATCCAGGTGGACGTCGGTGCGGTCGATCAGCGACCAGATGTCGTCGGCGTCCAGGCGGGCCGGGGTGAATTGCTCGGGCAACACGTTGCCGTCCAGAAGCGCTGCCGCGGTCACATATCCGATGTTCATCTGCGCCCCGATGGCGGTCAGGGGGCGTTCGGGCTTCCACCAGCCGTGCCGGTAGACCGTGGTCCCGACGGTGATGTCGATCTTCGAAACATGCTGGGGGTCAATGGAATGAGCGGCGCGCAACTCTCGGGTGGCGTCGATGGCGCCGTGTAGTCCGCCCATCGCCGAATACGACTTGACCATGATGGAGGTGGTCTCCCACCGCTTACCCAGCTGGCCGGTCAACGGGGCCGGATCGGGATTGTGGCCCTCGCCAAAAACGCTCAAGAATCCGCCGTAGTCGCGCTCAAAGACCCGTTTGATGCCGGTGTAACCGTGTGCGGCCAGCCCCGCCGCATAGAACCCGTTGCGGGACGCCAGGCCGTGGTGCATGCGCTTGCTCATGGCCTCGAACTGGGCGGCCATCAACCCCGAAGACTGGGTTCCGGCCAGTCCCAGCGCGTCCTCCAGCTGGGCGGGAACCAGTCCCCGCAACTTGCCCGACGCCATCGCCGCCGAGTGCGTGCCAAAGACCGACCCGGAATGCCACCCGCGATCGAGCATTTGCGAGCCGTGCAAGGTATATCCGACGCGGGGACCCACCTCGAACCCGGTGATCGCGGCGAGCAGAAAGTCGGCGCCACGCGTCGCCGCCGGTAGCGCCGACACCGTCGACAGCAGCGCCGGTAAGACCAGTGCGCAGTTGTGCAGCGGTGCGATGGGATGGAAGTCGTCGAGTTCGAAGCCCTGAATGTAGGTGCCGTTGAGCACCGCCGCGGCCGGAGCGCTCGTGGTGCGACCGGTCCCGACCACGACCGTGTCTCCGGCGCCCTCGATGTCGAGGACCGCCTGTGTCGCCACCCGTGACCACGGCAGCTGGGCGCCGATCAAAGCGCAACCCAACCCGTCGAGGATCAGGTGTTTGGCCCGGTCCGTGACCACCGATGGAACGTCATCCAGCGAAAGGTCGGCGACCCAGGTGGCCAGCCTCCCGGTCGGCCCATATGGGTCGGTGGCGGCCTGTTCAACTGAGGTCGTCATCTGGCCCTTCTTCCGTTTCGCGTGCGGCCCGGGCATCGCGTTGCCTGGTTGTTATAGCATCAAGATAACTGCTTGTTATACTGTTACCATAACTGTCACGATCGGGCAAGAGCTGAGTTTGAACAACAACGAAAGCGGGGCCGCCATGATGCAACCTGTCGCCGTGACCCCGGCCGCGGGAGTACCGCTACATCGTCAACTGTTTTTGGTGTTGCACGACGAGATCGCGCGTGGCGCTATCGCCCACGGGCAGCCGATGCCCACCGAACAGACACTATGCGAGCAGTTCGGCGTTTCCCGCATCACCGTGCGCCGCGCCCTGGCCGATCTTGCCCATCAGGGCTACATCGAGCGCCGGCAAGGAGTTGGATCCTTCGTGCGCAACCCCCACCCGCCAGTCCAGCACGCGGCCACCGGCTCCTACCTCGACGAGCTGCGCCAGATTCAGTTCGAGACCGAAACAGAAGTCCTCGAATTCGATGTGCGACAGACGCCCCCCGCCATCGCGGACAAGCTGGGACTCCCCGGGCAGGTGCTACACATCCTGCGGCTGCGCCGCGAACGCAGGACCGGTGAACCGCTGATGGTCACCGAGGCCTGGCTGCCCCCCGACCTCGCCGACGTGATTGCCGAAGACAGTTTGGTGCATACTCCGCTGTACCGGATCTTGTCCGATGCCGGCATCGCCATTAACCGCATGCAACATGAGATAACCGCAGAGATCGCCGGACCCCGCAACGCACAACTGCTCGACACCGCGATCGGTTCGGCGCTGCTGCGCATCAACCGGGTCGCCGTAGCTACCGACGGCGCTGCTCATCACTTCCTATCAATCTTGTTATCCCCCAGCCGCAGTCGAATACTGCTCGAACTCGAAACCGGTGACAACATGGCGATCGCGCACGACGTGGGTCGGACCGACATCGAAGGATCAGCCCTGAGCCAAGAGTTGGATCCCGGCGACTGATATCCCCCACATCTGCGACGACGCCGCGGCGAGCATCGTCGGCTCGACTTCGGCGCGTGCCGCACCGACGCACCGGTGGCGGACCGGCACGGGCGGATGATCGCGACCGACACCCCGGGGCAACGCGCCCACCAAGGGCACCAGGCCTGCCGCCGACAGCCGAGCCGTAGGCCGCCCCGCCACCGACTCCGAACATCGCGCTGGATTGTGCTCGGTCGGCACCGCGGGTGGGCCGCTTCCAACTCACATCGATCCCGAACCGAGAGTGGTGGGGCCAAATTCTGGGTGGCCCCGACCGATCCCCGGTCCGAGGGGTCACACAGAACCGGCCGCCGGTCAGGTGAGTGGGGTGACGCCTTTTCCGGCTAGCGCCTCGGCGAGGCGATGCGAATCCCCTTTGGTCGCAACCAGATGCGCGTGATGCAATAAACGGTCGACGGTGGCGGTGGCGAGGGTTTTCGGCATGATCGAATCGAATCCTGAGGGGTGCAGATTCGAGGTCACCGCAACCGAACGCCGCTCGTACGCGGCATCGACAACCCGATAGAACGCTTCGGCGGCGTCTTGGCCGGCGGGCAGCATGCCGATGTCGTCGACACAGATCAGATCGCAGCCGCAGATCCTCGCGACAGTGCGGGCGACCGAGCCGTCCACTTTCGCCTTACCGATGGTGGCGGTGAGGGATTCGAGGGTGAACCAGGACACCCGCAGGTCAGCTTCGATCGCCGCGTGCGCCAACGCTTCGACGAAGTGGCTCTTCCCGGTACCGCTCGCTCCGGAGATCGCCAAGTTCTCCCTGCGGTGAATCCATTCCAGGGTCATCAACGCGTTCTGCGTCGCCTCCGGAATGGAGGACTCCTCGGGCCGCCACGACGAAAACGTCTTGCCGGTTGGGAAATTCGCGGACTTGCGGCGCATCCGCCGGGTCGCGGCGTCGCGGCCCACGACTTCCTCGTGCAACAACGCCCGCACCATCTCGGCCGGGTCCCAGCGCTGCGCTCGCGCGGTGGCGAGCACGTCCGGGGCGGCCTTGCGCAGATACGGCAGCCGCATCCGGGTGCAGATCTTGGCCAGCTCGTCGGGGATCGGCGGCGCATCGTTGCGGTTGCTGCTCATGCGCCCACCCTCCGCCAGGGGCCGGTTCCCGGTTGTGCGGAATGGGTTTCGTCGATCACCACCACATTCGACGTTCCGGTGTCGGCGTCGGTGAGGTGGTCGAGGATCAACACCAGGTCCCCGTCGTCGAACCGACCTGCGTGTGCGGCGACCGCCAGCGCCCGATCCACCCGGGCAGCGGCCAGAACGCGGGCCAGCTCGACGGCCTGGTTCATCTTGCGCCGGATCCGCGCCACCCCGGTCGCGGCGGCCTCGGTCAACCACTGGTGCGCGCCCTCACCCAACATGAGGAAGTCGATCTCGGCCTCGGTGCGCGGGCGGGGTCTCGGCATCCGCAGCACCGACCCGCCATCGGGGTGATGCGGGTAGTGCTCGTCCACAATTCGCGGGTTGCCGGGTGTGGACAGTCGGTGGCGCGCGATTTCGGCCAGCCCGCCACTGGTGCGGGCGACGATCACCAGCTCCTCCCCGGACACCCGGCACCACACCCGCCGGCCCTGGTGCCCGTCCGGGGTGGAATAGCGCACGCTGCCCCAACTGATCGTCTGATCGGTGCCGACCACGCGTTCCTCACCCAACGCGAGCAGATGCGGATTGTCCGGCAGCACATGCAATCTCGGCAGCTCCAGCGCGAGGCGTTCTGCCGGGGCCTGCCCGGTGGCGCGATGCGGGCGCGCGTTGATCCGCTCGCACCACGCCGCGCACGCGGCGTCGAGGTCGGCGAACGAGTCGTACTCGTCAAGGAGGTTGGCCTGGGTCGGCACCAGGTCCGCCTTCGCGATCTTGACCGTGTGCTCGGCACCGCCCTTCGATTCCGGGTCGAACGGCTCGCAGGTGCGCACCGCGCAGCCGTAATGCCTAGCGGCCGACACGACATCCGGGTGCCGCACCGGGACACCGGCGATCCGGTCGATCGTGACCGTGCGCGGGTTGTCCGTCAGCAGGTACGTGGGTGCGCCGCCGATTCGGCGCAGCGTCGTGTCCAGGCAGGCGATCAAAGTCGGCAACTGCTGATCCCACGCCGGCAACACCACCCGATACCGCGACCACGACAACCAGGCACAAAACAACTGGGTGCGCCGACCGCGGACCCTCGGGCCTTCGCCCCAGTCGAATTGCAGCCACATCCCCGGCTCCGGAACCCATGGCCGGTATTTCCTGCGGTGCCCGTCCCGGTACGCGGCCTTCGCCTCGGCGACCGCGCGACGGGTGGTGCGGTCGGTGCCCGAAAAGCCCATCGCCCGCAGCTTCTCGTGCACCACATCGGCGCGGATGCGGCCCTGCGAGACCTCCACCAGCCCCTCCAGCTTGGCCAAGAACGGGTCGATCATCCGTGATCGCCGCTCCCGCTCACCGACATCACGACCCGCGTCGCGCAACGCGACATACCGGGCCACGGTCTTCTCGTCAGACCCGACCAGCAGCGCCGCCGAATGCGCGCACCGGGTCAGGTCATAGGCCTCCAAGATCTCCATCACTTCCCTGGCAGACTTAGCCACGGGGTTCCTTCCGGTCAGTCGACTTGCACGGCAAACCAAGCCAACTGGTGGAAGGAACCCCCTTCCGTCATTCACACCGGGCGTGTCGCAGCCCATGACCCTGTCCGCACATCCGGAACTTTCGTGTCCACCGATCGGGAGATCCGGTGTCCATCAGCCCGGAGCCAACTGTCCGCCCATCCGGAGTCTGACGTGTCCGCCGGCAACATCGGCTGTAGCTCAACAACTTTGGTTCCAAGAGACGCTACAATAAACTGAAGGATTGCGACGTCGATGCGAGGCATTCGGGATGATTCCAGCTCGGGAGCGCCGGACCCGGTCAAGCCGGTTCGCGGCTCTTATTTGCGCTGTGGGCATCTGATGGCCGCCAAGCGCCGCGCCTACAAACGCGACCGGCGGGGCCGGTTCGCGTCGACCGGCAACACCCGAGTCAAGCGGATCAGCCGCAAGATAAACCGCCGCCGTCCCCGATATGTGCAAGGAAGCCTCGGCAAGACCCTGCGGGTCGGTCGCGTGGGCCCCGGCGGCGAATACGCGGGCGTACACGTCGGCGCGAAATTACGCACAAAGCGTCGCGGCGAATACTACGTCGGCGTTTCGGCCGGCCGCAGAATCGCAACACCGTTCTCGCCGTACTAGCCTGTCATCTTCGTGCTCTCAAGCCCTCGACAGGATGACATGGCAGCGGCGGAGGGATTTGAACCTTATTCGGCTGGCCGGCGGGAAGGTCGACGACGTCTCTAGCTGGGGAAGAGCATAACGGTGATTGACGCCGATCGATTTATTTGGTCTTAACCGGCAGCTGCGCCCAGCCTCGAACGCTGGACGTCCGCGCTCGGCTCGCGTTGTCGTAGTCCACCTCCCAGTCGGTCCACCGCTTGAGAACCTCTTCGAAGGCGACTCGCGCCTCAAGACGCGCCAATGCCGAGCCGAGGCAGAAATGTAGTCCCTGCCCGAAGCTCAAGTGGCCACCCTGTCGGTGGATGTCATAGCGGTCAGGCTCAGTGAACCTCGAGTCATCCCTGTTGGCCGACCCGTTGAGTAGCAGCATGTGGGACCCCTCAGTCACGGTGTGCCCGTATAAATCGACGTTGCGAGCCACGTAGCGTGCCTGCACCGGTGACGGCGGCTCGTAACGCAGCGTCTCCTCCACAGCCGAGGCGATCAGGGACGGATCCGCGACGAGTTCGCTTCGCTGGTCGGGGTTTTCACCGAGCAGTTGGCCCATGAATCCAATCAGTCGCGCGGTGGTTTCGTTGCCGGCACCGGCGATCATCGCGGTATAGGCGAGAACTTCGGTACGTTCGAGCGCGCGCACGGACCCGTCTTGTTCTTCCACCTCTGCGTTGAGCAGTTCTGTCATCAAATCATCGGAGGGATGCGCTGCTCTCCACTCGATGTATTCGGCGAACAGTGCGATCGAATCCTCAAAGATTGTCGGGCTGACGCCCCCCGCACCCTCCTGCTGTGAACGGACCGAAATGCTCGTGTCATTGCGATCGCGAATGATCTGCTGGCCTTCCTCGGGGATTCCTAGCAAATAGCCAATCGTCCGCATCGGCATGATCGCACCAAGATCGATAACAAAGTCGAACCCATCCGAGTCACGCAGCGGATCCAGTGCACGCGAGCAGAAATCACGCACCAGGTCCTCGACGGCAAGCATACGTCGAGGGGTGAAAACCCGGGACAACAGGCGCCGGTGCAAGTCGTGCAGAGGTGGATCTTCGAACAGCAAGATTCCCGGCGGCACCTCGATGCCGCTGAACAAAATGTCAGCGGTCGTGCCACGACCCGACCGATACGTTTGCCAATCAGGGAGTGCACGCGCGACGTCGTCGTAGCGGCTCAGCGCATAGAAGTTGTACTTGGGGTTGAAATACAGCGGGGTCTCTGCCCGCATCCGTTTCCACACCGGATACGGATCATCATCGATACCAAAGTCGAACGGGTCGTAGTACAGCTCCACAGTCTGGTTACTGGTCACTGGTTCTCCTTTCTGCGTTGGCGCGAGCGTGGGTTGTAAATCATTTGGCGCGGTGCCCTAGCGGGGCTGGTTCGGTACGCCAGGGAACAGCTGCTCCGTCGGCCCCGCCGTCACCCAGCCGCCCAGCTTCGTAACCAGATGAGGCGCGAAAACAGCTCCGTAGAGCAGGTTTCCGATGATGACGACAGCGATGATGGACAAGATGGTCGATTGGGCACGGTTCTTCGAAACCTTGTCGGCCCACATTTCGATGACGTTTCGTCCTTCGGAGACCGTCCGGCCGAGCAGGTACGTGAAGACCATCATCTGCACGCCCATCGCCAACGCGTCATAGATCGGATACTGGTGCTTAGTCCCCTCAAACAAGCCGAGCCCGGGAATCACGTAGGCGTAATAGAAGACGCCCAGGCGCGCTCCGATGACTGCGTTGAAGAACAACGCCCAGCAGAACCCAACGACGAGGCCAACCGTGAGAAGCGTGATCGGCCTGCGCCACCGGAACCGCGTACTCAACCATCGCCCGAGTGCAGCGCCGATCACGGCAGGTAGCACGAAATAGGAGATATACCCGACCGGCACCGGCGACGGCAGCCCGCCCCACGTTATGTTTAACGGCCACCACGCCGGCATGCGCGGGAGAGCAGGCGGGAACTGCGCATACATCGCCCAGTCGTAGGGCGCCTCGATCCACGAGAACGAGATCGCCGAGATGCACACAAGTAAGAGTGGATGGAGGCGGCGATGGCGGATGCTCAGATACACACCGACCGCGGTAAACGCGATGCCCCCGCCCCACCCGGAGATCACGGCAGCAGTCAACAACGGTGTCAGCTCGGTGCTCACTGATCGCGCTCTTTACTCGCTCGCGCTTCCGCGTCGAAGTACACGACCACACCGAATATCAGAACAATCAGCCCGAACAGTGCGCCGAGCATGATCACTGCTCCCACGCCCACGCCCCCTCCGCCCAAATGTTCTCGCTGAAACTTACGACGTAACCGTTGCTCGCCAATACATCTGCGCGCCCTACCCATCCGCACGCGCGGTGGCCCGCCGCGCGGGCTGGCATCACGGTGTAGCGGGTACGAGCGCGCTAATGTCCTCGCCTTGAAGGATTTTGACGGTCAACGTGACGTCGAAGTAGTCCGTCCACCGGGTGATCTTGCCTTCATCATCGACAACAAAAGTGCCCATGACAGGAACGGCAGGCTTGGTTCCGTCGGGCGCCTGGATATAGTCGAGGCGCTCGGTCAGAACTACAGGACCATCGTTGGCAATGTTCACGATCTCGAATGCGTAGGCGTCGGGAAACATCGAAAATTGCGCTGCCATGTTCTCCACAATTGCATTCACACCGGTCGATGCTGGCATGCCGACGTTCTGATACACCGCGTTGTCAGCCAAGAAGGGGCGCAGCGCCTCCGGGTCGCGCTTTTCCATCAGAGCACAGAACTCGCGGACGACCTCGATTGATTTTGACATGGAACCTCCGTAATCAGTAGTGGACGAAATTTGGTTCATGTGACAGGTGCTACCGAAGTTGACGACCGCTAGTCGCTTCTCCATAACCTCGGGCATGCTCACGTTGGGATCGACCCTCAACGCGCGACGGGGTTACGGGCTTGAACTCCAAGTGCAGCTCAGTTAGGCCACGGAGGATGAACGTCGGCTCGTACTCGTAGCGACGCGAATCGGTTGGGCCGTGCGACGACTCGGAGATTGTGATGTCACTCATGCGATCGAGGATCTTGGCGAGCGATATCCGTCCTTCGGCCCTAGCCAGTGGTGCGCCCGGACAGGAGTGGTTGCCGCGGCCGAACGCAATGTGCTCGCGCACGTTGGGCCGGTCGATGCGGAACTGATTGGGCTCCTCGAATTTCGAGGGGTCGCGATTGCATGCTCCCGGCAGCAGCATGACCGTGGTGCCCGCGGCGATCGGCACGGCGCCGACCGCCGTGGACTGCCGGGCGAGCCGGAAGTGGCTCTTGACTGGGCTCTCAAATCGCAGCGTCTCCTCGACGAACGTTGGGATGCGACTGCGGTCCTCACGCAGGGCCGCCTGGATATCGGGGGTCTCGCCCAGAATCCGCAAACCAGAGCTGAGCAGTTTGGTCGTGGTCTCCTGTCCCGCGGAGAACACGAAAGTGGCCAGATGGACTACGTCGTGGACGTCCGGTGTCGACCCGTCCGGATATTTGGCGAGCGCCATCGCAGTCAGAACGTCCTCGCGCGGCTCACGCCGGCGGTCGACGATCAGTCGTGAGAATGTGTCGTCGAGCCAGACAAGGGGATTGTGACTCGGCGAATCGTCGCCGAGAGCTCCAGGGATCTCGCCTGATACTGCCTCGTTGAACTCTTTGTGGTCCTTCTCCGGGACACCGAGGAGATCAGCGATGACCAGTGTCGAGAACGGTCTGGCGTAGTCGGAGAGGAACTCGCAGCTGCCGCGGTCGGCGAAGGTGTCGAGTTGCTGATCGGCCAGCCGCCACATAAAATCTTCATTCTCTTTGAGCCGCTTTGGTGTCAGCAGACGGCTGAGAAGGCCTCGGGTGCGCGCGTGGTCGGGCGGGTCCTGCGTCACGATGTGCTCGCTCATCGGGATCTTGTCGCGATGCTCAGCGATCAACTCCCCGATGTCGTCGCTGCCGGAGTCGAACGAGACTCCGGCGAACGGGCCGGCGACCGACACGCACGCCGAGAACGCGGCCTCTTTGTAGACCGCGCACGCCTCCCGATGGCCAGTGATGGCCATGACCCCATAAGGCGACTCACGCGTCACCGCGCATTTCGACCGCAAATGGTCGAAATACGGATACGGGTCGGGCACAAGTGATTGGTCTGAGAAGAAATCGACTGAGTCGTAATCGCTCATAAGTTGCTCCTCGTGTCGGTCACTCGCGGCGCTGCATCGGTTGCGATGACTGCGCGCAACCTAACGACCAGATGCATTGCGTGGGAGTGGACGCCGCTCGTTAACGGCGACCACGCGTCACTCGGAACCAGCTCTGGCATGCATTCGGCCCTTGTACGCGTGCGGTCGGCGGCGGCTGTCCCGATCGTGGGCGACCAGAAATTCGGCTACAGCCTTATGCACGCCTCGCTGGTAATCGAAGTTGTATGCGGCGCTGAGCCGCCCGAAAACGATGGGACCCATTAGCGTCGCCACCGCGATCATTCGATCAGCGTCGTCAGATCCGATACCTACGTCGTCGCTATCGAGGATCGCCTTCAACGGGGCGATGAACTGCTCGGCGATCTGGAAGTGAGTTGCGGGCAGCGCGCTTTCCGCGCACACCTCCGATCGCTTCATGTTCACGGCCTGGTCGATGTGCACGCCCAACGTTATCCACAACGAGACGGCCAGGAACATCGGCGCCTCCGCGATCGATTTAGCCTGTGCCGTCAGAACCGTGGTCAGTCGTTCGCGCAGCGATCCTTGTTCGGGTGCGACATGGAGATGCGGGAACGATGCGTTGATCGCCGCGCCGAGCAACTCACCTCCGCCTCGGAAATACCGATGCACCGTCGCGCCGGAGACTTTCGTCCTTTCGGTGATCGCATCGACTGTTACGGCGGTCGGACCGCCGGAATTCAACAGCGAAACTGCCGTATCGAGCACAATCGCTCGAGTAATAGCCGGTCGCGGATCGACTTTTCTGGGCAATTGAGCAACCTATCTGCTGGGAACGTCGAAGAGGACGGGCAGAGAGGTAGGCGATCGGAATACTTGCCCGCGGATATGGGGATCATTGGCGTCGGGGTCGAGGCGGAGGTTGTCGAGGCGATCGAGCAACAGGTTCACCGCGACCCGCATTTCCATGCGAGCCAAGTGCATTCCCAGGCAGACGTGTGGGCCGTGGCCCCATGAGATCGGCGTTCGCGCCTGGCGGAAGATGTCGAAACGATCGGGGTTGTCATGGCGGTTTTCGTCGCGGTTGGCGGCGCCGAGCATTGGCATCACTGAGCAGCCGGCAGGGATCTGCACGCCGCCCAGTTCCGTGTCGCGCGTGCTGACCCGGGTGATTGATAGGAGTGGAGGTTCCCAGCGCACGGCCTCTTCGATTGCCTGTGGCAGAAGCGATCTGTCCGCGCGCACCGCGTCGAGTTGATCGGGGTTCGACAGCAAGCCAAACAACAAATTGCCCATGACCGGTAGGTGGTCTCGACTCCGGCAGGCATCAATAAATGTAAGAAGCAGTAGATCTCTTCGTCGGAGAGTTTCTCGCCATCGATCTCGGCTTCGGCGAGCCCACTGGTCAGATCGTCGCGAGGGTGTTGGCGGCGATCGGCGAGAATCGGCATTAGATATTCACCGAGTGCCTTGGTCGCCTCGGCAGCGCGGTCTGGGTTGACGCCCACCGCCAGCAGCGATATCGACCATCGTTGGAATTGCGAATAGTCTTTTTCAGGCAAGCCCAACAGTCCGGCGATGATTTGGGCTGGATAGGGAAAGGTGAACTCGTTCACCAAATCCGCACTCCCCCGGCCGGCGAACGCGTCGATGAGGGTGTTACCCACCCGGGCCACCAGGTCCGATTCCCAGTGTGCCAGCGCCTTTGGTGAGAAGGCTTTGGAAACTAGGGCCCGGTGCCGGCCGTGTTCGGGTTCATCCATTCCGACCATCACGTGTTTGCCGATACCGAAGAAATCCTTGATGATGGCCGACGAGTAGGTCTCGTTGTCGCGCAACATCTCCTGAATGTCTTCGTGGCGATACACCATGAAGACCGGTTTGCCCTCCTCGCCGGGCATCACCGAGAAGTCCAACCGTTGCACTGGTTCGGATCTTCGGATGCGAGACAGCTCGGTGTATGGATCGCGTACGTCCCCAGCGACCGCATCGTCGAAGGATCCGAAATCGTCCAGGTCGTCGAACAACTGCATCTTGAAAACTCCTTTATCTTGCTGACAGTCAGTGGGTCACGCGACTGAAATCGCTTCGTAGAGAACCAAAACGCGGGATTCCCATCGCAACTCGTATGACTTGCTGAACAAGCCGATTCGGGAGAAACCGATTGCTGATCAGCAGCATGTGTGCATCTGGGCCGACAGCGCGACGCGTGAGGGGCGCGGTGTCGTCGAGGGCTTTGGCCAGCCCACGTGCGAATCGCTCTGGTGATCCTGCGATTCGGATGGCAAGGCGGCCTCGTCGGTCGATGTTGGTGTTGATCGGCCCGTAAGCTCCGTCGAAGTCGCGGTAGTCCTGCACTCCCGCATCGGTGAGGATGTCGGTATCGAATGTCCCTGTCACGATGATTGTTACGCCGAGACCGAACGGCGCGATCTCGCCGGCCATGGCTTCTGCCCACCGCTCGGATGCACCTTTGGCGGCGGAGTAGGCGGCGATGGCTGGCATTCCGCGCACACCGCCCTCGCTGGAGATCACCACGATTCGACCGCGACCGGCGGCTCGCATTGACGGCAGTAGGACCCTGGTGAGTGCCACCGGCCCGAACAGGTTGGTGGTGAAGAGATGTTGCCAGACGTCGTCGTCCATCTCTTCGACACAACCGACGGCGGTGATTCCGGCGTTGTGTACAACGGCGTGCGGCGCACCGACTGCAGTTTCGATGGCCTTGGCCGCCGCGGCGATCGATGCGGTATCGGTGAGGTCGAGTTGGACCCCGATCAGCCGCGGATCTTCCGTCGGTGCGCCAGCTGCTTCATGGAGCCGTTCAAGGCCGACGTCCGGAGTCCGCATTGCCCCGACCACGCGCCATCCGAGTTTGTATAGGTGAGCGGCGGACGCAAGCCCAAGTCCGCGTGAAGCCCCTGTGATGACGACGGTGCGCGGCTCACGCATTGTTGTGCTCCGCACAGAGGTCGCTCTTGGACCCCAGCGTGACAGTCGGACGTCCGTCGGGTTGGCCGCTCATGTAGGTCGACCACATACCAACTGAATACGGGCCTTTCTGACCGTTCATCTCGTAAAAGCCCTGCGGATCATAAACTTTCGCGTCAGGAAATGGCCAGGGACACGCGACGGACGTCGTGGCTCGAGACCACTTCATGGCGGCGAACGCCGCTCCGTACACCAGATAGGCCACGTTGACGATAATGAGCATCACCAGAAATGAGCCGAGAATCGGTCGTTTGGGAAAGATGCGTGCGCGCTGGGCCAGCTTTTCGGATACGGTGCGGCCGGTGTCATCTCGGTAAACCAAGATGCCTGCGGGAATCATCACCAGGGTGACCAACGAAGATTCCCACAGCAGCGGGAACTGGTGAGGTGTGCCGGCGAAGATGGAGCCGAACGGGATCACCTGTGAGTAGATATACAGCCCAGTGCGGATCATTGTGACTTCAAGGATCATGTCGATGATGAACCCAAACACGAAAATCAAGAGGCCGAGGCTGATCAGCGGGTGACGCCATACGAATGAGTCGACTGGCCTTCGAGCCTGAATCTTGCGCAGCGCCCAGACCGCCGGAAAGTACGGGCCGAATTGGAACATGACGTAGCCAAAGACGAGGAAAGGTTCGACCGTGGGAGCGAGTGAGACCAGCGGCCACGACTCGGGCCAGTGCCACAGCCGCGGGTCGTACACCGCGTATGGCGCCCAGTTCATGATCGGGTCCTGCCAGACGATGATCGTGGTCACGAGGGCCATGAGGATGTAGGGGTGCGGGCCGTAACGACGCCAACCCCAGACACACACCGCGATGAGGATGACGACCGCGATGACGGTGAAAATTTGTAGGACGGCGAGCCAGTGGTCAAAGCCGAACAGTGGCCTCACTGGACGGGGTATTCCCGTCACTTCCGGGTTTGCGACCCGCGCGTCGGGATAGTTGCGCGCATTCCACCCGACAGCCACCACAACGACGACGCTGAGGGCTGCTAGTACCCAGCCCCAAATGTTTCCTCTCGTGGAACCTTTCGGAACCGTCGTCGACGGTTTAGACGACGCGGTTGTTTGTTTCGTGGTCACTATCAGTCCTCACAATCTCTTGTTCAGTTGCGTGTGTGGTCACGCATTGTTGTACTCCGCACAGAGGTCGCTCTTGGACCCCAGCGTGACAGTCGGACGTCCGTCGGGTTGGCCGCTCATGTAGGTCGACCAGATGCCAGGCGAATACGGGCCCTTCTGCCCGTTCTCTTCGTAGAAGCCCTGTGGATCAAAGGCTTTGGCGTCGGGATATGGCCATGGGCACGCGACAGATGTCGCTACTCGAGACCATTTGATGGCCATAAACGCGCCGATGTACATGAAGTAAGACACGTTGATGATGACTAGCATTACGAGGAAGGAGCCGAGCGCCGGTCGTTTGGGAAAGATGCGTGCGCGCTGGGCCAGCTTTTCGGATACGGTGCGGCCGGTGTCATCTCGGTAAACCAAGATGCCTGCGGGAATCATCACCAGGGTGACCAACGAGGATTCCCACAGCAGCGGGAACTGGTGAGGTGTGCCGGCGAAGATGGAGCCGAACGGGATCACCTGTGAGTAGATGTAGAACCCGGTCTGCACCAAGGTGACTTCAAGGATCATGTCGATGATGAACCCAAACACGAAAATCAAGAGGCCGAGGCTGATCAGTGGGTGGCGCCATACGAATGAGTCGACTGGCCTTCGAGCCTGAATCTTGCGCAGCGCCCAGACTGCCGGAAAGTACGGGCCGAATTGGAACAACGCATAGCCGAACACGACGAACGGCTCGATAGTGGGTGAGATCGAAACCAGCGGCCACGACTCCGGCCAGTGCCACAGCCGCGGGTCGTACACCGCGTATGGCGCCCAGTTCGCGATGGGGTCCTGCCAGACGATGATCGTGGTCACCAGGCCCATAAGGACGTACGGGTGGGGGCCATACCGACGCCACCCCCACGAACCACGCAATGAGAACCGCGACCAACACGATGGCGAGGATCTGGAACAACATGAGCCAGTGGTCAAAGCCGAATAGCGGTTTCACCGGACGAGGCGCACCGGATACCCCCGGGTTACCGATCCGCGCATCCGGATAGTTGCGGGCATTCCACCCGGCGGTGATGACCACGCAGACACTCACCAGAGCAAGAAGCCAGGCCCAAATCCCCGTTGTCCGCCAGGATGTCGGCGCGGCGTCCGGCGATGATGGTGGTGCCGCCTGTTCTGTCGTCACCGATCACTCCTCACAAATATTTGTTCCGCTGACAAGATTGTTGCAATTGCGTTGTGGCGTCTAGTCACACAGATACGCGTCGATCATCTCCACCAAGCCGCTCGTCACCGTCGAGTCATCGCTCAGCGGGCCAGCGATAGCTGCACGCGCGGCGACGCGCGGTTCAAGGCCCTCGGCGATCAGCCGGCCGGCCGCGATGAGCACACGCGTCGAGGCCACTTCGCGTAGCCCCGCCGTCTCCAGCCGACGAATAGCATGGCCGAACCGAACCAGCTCACCGGCCCGCTCGGGCCCGATGCCCGACTCGCACGCGATGACCTTCTCTTCAACATCGATCGGCGGAAAACCGAATTCGATGGCGACCATCCGCTGGCGGGTTGAATCTTTGAGATCTTTCAACACGCTCTGGTAGCCGGGGTTGTACGACACCACCAAACAGAACCCAGGCGCTGCATCGAGTGTGACGCCAAGCCGATCGACGGGCAACTGGCGCCGGTGATCCCCCAGCGGATGCAATACGACGGTTGTGTCCTGGCGTGCCTCGACGACCTCATCTAAGTAGCAGATCGCACCTTCACGCACCGCACGGGTGAGCGGCCCATCAACCCACTCAGTCTCACCGCCGCGCAGCAAGAAGCGGCCTACAAGGTCCGCGGTAGTCAGATCGTCGTGGCACGCAACGGTGATCAGCGGTCGGTCGAGATCATGGGCCATTGCCTCGACGAACCGGGTCTTCCCACACCCAGTTGGGCCCTTCAGAAGAATCGATAAGCCTTGGCGATAAGCAGCTTTGAATACCCGTTCTTCGTTACGTACAGGGACGTAGTACGGACGAGTGTCGACTTTCACGTCATCAACCAGTGTCATCTACCCACTCAAATTCCCGCATGTTTCGGTGGCGCCCGGCGCGAACGAAGTCAGGCCGATTCCCTTGTAGTGATCGACAATTCGCGTGTAGTCGCACTTGGGCCGCGCAAGCGGCGTGTCGGTAAGACCACGGGGCAACCAGCGGTAGGCGATCTGCAGGAGCCTGGTCAGGACCGCAAATTCCAGCTCATGGCGGCGCGTCCACCGCATCGGAAGTATCGCCCGCACACGGGGATGCATGATGCCGAAACCCAGGACTGCGACAACATGGCCTCCGAGTGGTCCTAGCAGTCTCCACAGCGGTTCGGTGAGAACAGACATGTGCTCAGGTCGCCGCGGCCGCCGCAGGGCATCCATGACGATGTCGAGACTCTGTGTGTGCTTAAGCTTCTCGGTCGCCATCTCGTCGTAATACGCGGATAGCTCGTCATAGCTATCTGTCAGTTGTCGTGCACGACCTGGCATCTGAAGATCTTCGGTTAGCGCCCGGTAGCGATCCCAGATCGCCTGATTGTCAGCGGCGCTGAGCTTTTCCCCGGTCATAGCCATGAAGGCCCCACGGTGCATGAAGAAGATGCTGATCAGGTTCCAATTCCACGGCTCGGGACTCATCGCGCTGTAGCGAACTCCGTCGGGCCCGACGCCCTTGATGTCGCGGTGCAGGCGCACGAGACGTTGCATCTCTTCGCGACGATCGACGTCGTTAGCGATAAACGTGAGTTGATCGGATGCGGCCGTGCGACGCGCACGCGCAAACGGGTCGTCTCGGATCCGCGCTGTATCTACGAGAGCAGCCGACACGGCCGGCAGCATCATTTCGTCGAAGAGGGCTGAGGCGAACAGCACAAGGAAACGCGATCCCATCACGCGCTCGAATCGATCAGCCACCGAGCCGACGTGTTGGTCCCCGGAGTCGGCGATGACAGGGTTGATCGTTTCGCCGATCGAACCGACCGACATCAGCGCCTCCTACGCCCTAGTTCTGGTGCATATCGGCTCCAGAAGTTATTCTGGTGCCAGACTGCCCCAAAAATGTGGTTAGGTCAAGAGGAGATGAGGCACAATGCGGTCGATGGCTAGTGCGACTCGCAGCTACGGCGGCATCACGGCCGAGGAGCGCCGCGCTACTCGGCGCGCCGCCCTGATCGAGGCTGCGCTCGATCTGTTTGCCGAAAATGGCGCCCGGGCAGTGTCGAAACGTGCGGTGTGTGCACGCGCACGCCTCAATGACCGCTATTTCTACGAGCATTTCACCGACTCAGATGCGTTGCTAGAAGCTATCGTGCGGGATCTCACCGCGATGGGATTGGAGGCCGTGGGCGCGGCTACGAGTGAGGCCCCGGCTGACATCCGGGCGCAAGTTCACGCCACCGCCGACGCGGCTCTCGAATTTCTGACCGCAGACCCCCGCCGCGGAAAATTGTTGCTCGGGTCCGGCACCTCCGATGCCCTGCTGCGCGCCCGCTTGGACAGCACACGCGCGATCGCCGCCGCGATGTCCGCAGGCATCAGGGAGCTTCTCGGCGACACCGCCGCCAGCAAGCTTGACACCGATCTTGCTGCTTTTGCACTCGTGAGCGGTGCAATTGAGGCGATCGCTGGATGGCTACGCGGTGAATTCGACACAAGCCGCGAACATGTCGCTGAGCTCGTCGCCGGGTTGCTGTTGGCCACGGCCGACATCTCCACAGCACTCCCAGGATCCGTCCGCCAGTCCGCCAGATAGCCGCACGGTGTAACAAGCAAGATCCGTAAGGCGATCGGACCTGGTCATGAATGCGAACGACGATGCGATGCCCGACGTGCCACCGATCGCGTCACGCGAGAGCTGGGACATTACGACGAATCTTGGCACCACGGCGCTGGCTGTCGCTGCGCAGCGTGCCGCGGAAACGGCGCAACAGGACCCATTGATTCGAGACGAGTTTGCCGCCGTGCTGGTAGCGGCGGTAAATGAGCCGGGTTGGCAGACGATGGCGAATGGGGACTTGTCCTGGATGGGCCCCGAAGACGATAGAGGACGGCGCGCTGCGCGTACAGGTCGTGAATATGTGGCGACGCGTACCGTTTTTTTCGACGAATTTTGTGCTACCGCAATAGCTTTGGGAATTTGCCAAGTCGTGATCCTAGCCGCGGGCCTCGACGCGCGAGCATACCGACTGCCCTGTCTGACAGGCGTGCACGTCTATGAAATCGAGCAGCCGGAAGTCCAGGCGTTCAAGGAATCCGTCCTAAGCGCCCACGGTGCAACCGCGATGGCCGATCTACATCCGGTCCCAATTGATCTGCGCGACGAGTCCTGGCCATCAGCCTTGATCGCCTCTGGATTCGAGACGTCAACGCCAACCGCGTGGCTGATAGAAGGTCTGCTTCCGTACCTGTCATCCGCACAGCACGACCAGCTTTTCCGTATCGTAACCACGTTGAGCGCCCCGGCCAGCCGTCTGGCAGCGGAGGTATACCACAACACGGCAATGCATTTCGGTGATACGCGGCTTGGGGCGTGGAGGGAGAAAGCCGCCGAAATCGACAACGCTATCGGCGTCGGTCTGGACGTAACTACCTACATCAAGCACGAGGACTGCGCTGACACAGCATCGTGGCTCATGAGACACGGATGGGTGGTCGCGTCTCTCGACAGCCGCACCGAAATGGCACGCCTCGGGCGGCCTATACCAACCGATCTCCTCGACATCGCACCAGTCAGCTCCCTCGTTACCGCAGTGGCTGAGGAGTTGACAATTTAAGGTGGGCGCCTGCAGCCGGCCAATATTTCTTATTTCTTGAGCTAGTCCGGTTCGAGCCATAGCCGATGAGGTATGACGTTGCCGCCGCATGTGTTGAAGACTGTGAGGCGTTGAATGCCTATTACCCCGCGAGATATCGGTACACGGTCGCGCGAGACACGCTCAACATTCTTGCGATGTCGATGACCGCGATGCCCTTGTCGCGCAGACTCCGCGCCTTCGCCGCATCACCATCATCGACCTTGCGGGGTCGACCACCCTTGCGCCCGTTGGCTGCTGCTGCGGCAAGACCGGCACGAGTGCGCTCGAGCATTGTGTCGCGTTCGAGTTGGGCGAACGCCGCCATGATGGTCAGCATGGCCTTGCCCATTGGTCCGTCCGTGTGGAGTCCCTCAGTGATACTGCGGAATCCGATGCCGCGAGATGTCAGCCCGTCGACGAGAGCGAGAACGTGTCGAGTGTTGCGACCAAGCCGGTCGAGCTTCCAGACCGTCAGAACATCGCCTTCGCGGAGATGGTCCATGCAGGCGTCGAGTTGCGGGCGGTTGGCCGTCGAGCCACTGACGCCGTGGTCGGTGAAAACGCGCGATGCGCCGTCGTCGCGTAGCCCGTCGAGTTGAAGTTGTGGGGTCTGATCAGTGGTGCTGACCCGTGCGTACCCGATGATGGCCACCGCTGCTCCTGTCTCATTATCCTGTGCCGCTATGGGTTTTGATTGAACCATCCCGGGTTTCGTGCACACCTTCTGTTGAGGGAAGGATGGCGCGATGGCGAGCAGGTACGACGAGAACACCAAGGCCCGGGCGGTGCGGCTGGTGCGCGAGCATGCCGGGGACTATAAGACCGAGTGGGCGGCGATGAAGGCGATCTCGGCGCGGTTGGGCATGAGCGCGGAGACGTTACGCAAGTGGGTGCGCCAGACCGAGGTCGATGCGGGTGAGGCGGCGGGGGTGCCGACCGAGACCGCTCGCGAGTTGCGCGAATTACGCCGCAAAACCAAAGAGCTTGAGGCCACGATCCAGGTACTCAAGGCGGCAACAAGTTTCTTCGTGCGGGAGTGCGACCCGCGACACCGCTGATCTATCAATTCATCGACGAGCACCGCGGCCGGTACGGGGTCGCATCGATCTGCCGGGCCTTGAGGGTGCACGGCATCCAGATCGCCCCGCGCACCTACTGGGCGCACCGGAGCGCCGCACCGTCGAAGCGGGCGTTGTGGGACACCACGGTCACCGAGATGCTGGCCGGCATCTATGAACCCGGCATCGATGGAAAACGCCCGCCGGAATCGTTGTACGGCAGCCTGAAGATGTGGGCGCATCTGCATCGCCAGGGCATCCCGGTGGCCCGGTGCACGGTGGAGCGGATTATGCGCGCGCACGGGTGGCGTGGGGTGAGCCGGGCGCGGCGGACACCGCGCACTACCGAGCCGGACCTGGCCGCGTGCCGGCCGGCTGATCTGGTGGGTGGGCGCTGGCAGGTGGCGGCACCGAACCGTCTGCTGGTGGCCGACTTCACTTATGTGCCGATGGTGGTCGGGTTCGGCTACACGGCGTTCGTGATCGACGCCTACGCCGGGGTGATCACGGGCTGGGAGTGCTCGCTGCGCAAGGACACAGGATTCGTTGAGCGCGCGCTGCGCCACGCCGCGGATTTCCGCGCCCGTCAGGGGCGCCCGTTCGACGACGCGATCCATCATTCCGATTATGCCGAGGTTTGCTTTAAGCCGAGGATCTGCGGAGATGGCCTGCGCTCGTGGGGGGTGTCGCTGGATTTCTCGGCTTAACGTTTCGGGTGGTGGTTAGCGTCCGTCGTATCTCTACGTCTGTGGAAGGAGACGGTCATGGATACGACGGTCCGTGGGATCGGCGCGGTTGTCGTGGCGGAGCTGCGTGCGGCCGGCTACATGGAATCGACAGTTGGTCAGTACGCGAAGACGATCAAGGCGCTGACTGAGTTCGCCTTGGGGCGTGAGTATTCCACCGGTCTGGGTGCGGAGTTCGCCTCGATGACGACCAGTGTGCGCACCGGTCGGTTCAGCCCGCAGCGCCGGTTCGATTACCGGCGTCTTGTTACGGTGTTCGACTCGTATGTGCAGACCGGGCGGGTGGACCTGGCGGTTCGTGGCCGCGGCGGCGGAGGTCCACGGCCCGAGAGCAGCGACTTCGTTGCACTGGACGCCGCCTGGCAGGCCGCCGGAAGCCAATACACCGCAATACATTTCACCGAGTCGCTGATGCTTGCTGGCCTGAAGCCGTCGATCGGTACCGTCGGGGACGCCCTAGACAACGGGCTCGCCGAAACGACGATCGGGCTCTACAAGACCGAATGCATCCGCAAGGGCTCACCGTTTCGAAGCGGCCCGATCCGCACCAACGCCGACATCGAACACATCACCTGCACGTGGGTCAGCTGGTACAACTCGGTCCGGCTCATGCACCGACTCGGCCGACGCCCGCCCACAGAAGCCGAGGCCGAGTACTACGCGCGCGTCCACGCCAGCAACCACGTCGAGCAGCAGTAGGGGTTGGCTTGCCCATCGCCGCGGAACTGGTGCTCCGGTTAGCCCCCCTTCACCGGGACGGATCACCGAACCAGTCTTGCGGGACAGTCCGATCCGGTCCAGCCGTGCCGCGGTCGATCGGACCGGGGTGCCGTTTGAGGTTCGGCAAGGGGGCCGCGCAAGAAGGCGCATGCCCCGCTCTGCAGCTACACGTTTCGCTCGAAGTGGTGGGCGGAGATCCGCAGCTTGTGCCGCATGTACAGCCGGCGCTGCACGCCGACGGCTACCCGATCACCGACGAAGCCGCGGCACACCTGACTCGCGATGTCAAGTCGAAGTGGCCCCAGGGTGACGCGAACTGGCTCCACTCATTTCGCCAACGATTGGTTGCCGCCTGACCTTATGGGGCGGCTAATCACCCGATCACGCGATCTGGGGGTGGCTTTCATTACTTCTGATTGGGTTTCTTGGCAGGAGCCTTCTTCGCGACAGCCTTGGCCGCGGTCTTCTGGGCCGGGGTTTTCGCCCGGCTGGGCGTTTTGGCGGTCGTCGTCTTAGCCGCGGTTTTTCGGGCGCCGGGCGTGGCGGTTGTTGCCTTCTGGGCCGGGGTTTTCGCCCGGCCGGCGGCTTTGGCGGTCGTCGTCTTAGCCGCGGTTTTTCGGGCGCCGGGCGTGGCGGTTGTTGCCTTCTGCGCCGGGGTCTTCTTGGCGACGGCCGGCTTGATGGAAGTCCGCTTGGCCGCGGATCGGTTGCCGGCCGCAGCCTTCGTTGCGCCACCCTTCTTAGGTGCTTGCCAGCCAACGGCTTTCGCCGCGCGCCCGCTTACCGCGCGCGTCTGACTCGCGACGTTGCCGAGCGCCTCTTTCACGTTGTCGATGAGACGCTGTCTAGCCATCACACTCCTCGGGCCGGATCGGTCTTCACCTACAGCATGCGCCTCAACATCGTCGGCCGGCGACCGATTCGCCGAAAAGACGGGGTAGCCGCGGTCTTTCCGAACAGATAGCAGGTAGGGAGGTCCCATCACCCTGGCAGGTGACAATCGACGATATGAGGCTCTCAAAACTTCGTGTCGGAGTTACGTGATTCCGTCGTGGATGCGCTGCAGTCAGGCGCATAGGGGATAGGCGCTGCGGTATGCAGGGACGCCAAGCACCTCTGGACTTCCCCTGAACAGGTCCTCATGGACACATTTCGACAGCTTTCCCCGGAATCTTGACGCAGCACGACGCCGCTGCTTTAATCTGAACAAGGTTCGAATCTGACCATCGTTCGAAAGCGTGTTCATCGTGGTTCAACGGCTTCCCGGAGCCCCCGTCCTGCGCTACGGCGAACTCGATGAACACCATCTGACCCGTCACCTGGTTGCGCTTGCCCAGCGCGTCGGCGTCGACAACATCACGATGCGCGCCCTTGCCGCAGAGGCCGGCACCTCGACCTCATCGGTCTATTACCACGTCACAGACAAAAGCGCGATGCTCGACCTGCTCATCGAAGCAGTGCTTGACCGCATCACGGTCCCGACCGACGGCGACTGGCAACAGCGGCTGGTCGCGCTCTACACCAACGCCTGGACGGTCCTGAGCACGGTGCCGGGCATCGCCGCGCTGCTTCAGCAACGCCCCCACACTCGCGCGGCGGCCAACATGGACCGCGAAACCCGCAAGATTCTTTACGAATCGGGTTTGGCTGCCGACGATTTCGCCGCGGCGCATGCCGTGCTCTACATCCACCTGTTGGGCTCGGTGGAACTGCAGCACCGGACGCAGGCGCGACCCGACGAGGCCCGGCGGCGCGACATGGAGTGGGTGTTCACCTACGGGCTACGCGTCATCCTCGCCGGCCTGCCTCAGGTGTCGTCCAGACTGCTGCGATCAAACAAGGAGAACGACTCGTGACAGACACCGCGCTGGACCTAGCCGACCCGTCGCTGTGGGACTGCGGCTTTCCCGATGACATCTTCGCCGAACTCCGCCAGACGGCGCCGGTCTACCACCAGGAACTCACCCCGCGCGTGCGCGACCAAGTCGAGCGCGAATTCTGGGTGTGCACCAAACACGCCGACGTCATGCGGGTACACCGCGACCACGAAACCTTCACCGCCACCGACGGTCCGCTCATCCAACAAGTCGACCTGTTCGCCTCCTACCCCGCGATCGTCAGCCTCGATCCCCCCGAGCACACGAAACGCCGGAGAATCATCTCCCGCGCATTCACCCCACGCGCCATCGCCAAGCTCGAAGAAGGCATCCGCACACGCGCCCACAACATGGCCGCCGCGCTGCTGGAAACCGGCGGCGGCGACTTTGTCGAATTCGCCGGCGGGCTGCCCATGTCGGTCATCGGCGACATCGTCGGCATCCCCGAAGGCGACCGACCGCACGTGTTCGCGCTCATCGAGCGAATCCTCAAACTAGGCGGGGCCGGACTATCCATGGCCCAGGGCGAAGACATTTCGCCCTTCCTCGAACTCTTCCAATACGCCAGCGACCTCACCGCCCACAAACGGCGCAATCCCGTCGACGACATCTGGAGCACCCTGTGCACGGCCCAACTCGAAGGAGAAGACGGCACCTCGTTTCAGTTACCGCTCAACGAATTAGAGATCTTCTTTTTCATCCTCGGCCTAGCCGGCAGCGACACCACCAAGAACGCTCTATGCGACGGGATCAGGGCGTTCGTTGCCAACCCCGGCCAGATCGAGCGATACCGCCGCGATCCCGCCCTCCGCGCAACAGCCGTCGACGAGGTCATCCGATACTCCACGCCCATCATCTTCTGGGTGCGCGGCGCCACCACCGACGTCGAAGTGGGCGGTCACACTATCCCCAAGGGCGCCCGCGTGGTGACCATGCTGCGCTCGGCCAACCGTGACGAGGACGTCTTCGGAGACGACGCGCAGTCCTTCGACATCGGCCGCGACCCGAATCCCCACGTTTCCTTCGGCGGCGGAGGCGCTCACCACTGCCTGGGTGCGATGCTTGCCCGCGCGGAAGTGCGTGCGGCCCTCGATGAACTGCTATTGCACAGCAACGACATTGAGCTGGGTCAGCCCACGATCTGGCATCCCAGCCTGATCTCCAACATGACCGTCTACGACTCGCTACCAATACGCCTAACCTCGATCTTTCGGGCATGAATTACTGGCCAGCATTGAGAGGAGAAGTCTGTGGCAAACCCCAGCAGCCAGGAAATCAAAGACTTCATCGTCAACCAGTGCGTGCTGTGGAACGCGCAGGACAAGGCTGGTTACACCGATCTGTGGAAAAGCTTCGCCACCAGGGAAATCATCTTTGAGGACCCCGTCGGTACGCCGCCGAAGGTCGGTTGGGATCAGTGGTCGGACATGTGGGATCGGTTCTGCCCATTGAGGCTCAAGCAGCGCGCCGAGCTCATCTTTGTCCGCGGCAACGAAGCTGCGATCGTGTTCCATCACGAGATGAACACCGCAGATGGGGTCGCCGAGTTTCGCGATATCGAGACTTGGAAATTCGATGACGGCGTCGTGTCGGTCCGATGCTGGTGGGATCTGCCGGACAGCGGTTCAGACGCGGATTTTCTCAACGAGTATGCGGCGCTAGGGGGCGCGCAGGGCACAACTGACGATTGAAGCGCCCGGCGACACACAGAGACACATCGCCGGCCTGGCCAAAGGGTGATCAGTCGACGTCGGTAAATTCGGCTTCGTCACTTCGCGGCGCGTCTGCACGTCGTGCCGAAAATTTTGCATTTTCCGACAGATATATTGGCCAAGTCGCCACAGAATTGGTCAGTCTGTCTGTTACACCGCACGTCAAAACGCTTCACGACGACATTTAGATTGACCGAGGACATCTCCTGGTTATTTACCTGCACCACAACGAGTCTCGTCGTCTGTCTTCTGGTCTCCTCTAAAGGGCAGTCAAAAGTCGCTCTTGCATCGACGGTGTTCTCGGCTCAGCGACCTCCGAGACCATTCCGGTGGGGCCTCGCGTGCCCCGTCGTTGCGCGAGCCGGGTCTGATCGGCATCGGGAAGGAGTTCGAACCGGTTGGGAGTTTTCCACAGCTCGATGGTTTGAATGACCCAATAGACGGTGAACTCGAAGATCAGCGTGGTCTCGGCAACGATGACCCAGTGATTCCAGCTGTCAAGCACCAGATGCAGCACCACGACAGCGATCAACGTCACGATCATCGCCGCCGCAATGCTCCAGTAGAGCCCGTAATACAGGTGCCGATGTGGAGACTTGGCATCATCTTGACGGCCGACGAGAAATGCTGTGGTGACGACGGTGCTGATGATCGCCAGGAACATGATCACCGCGGCGATGGCATGTGCATTCGAATCGAAGAAGTTTCGGAAGAAGATCAGTGCGACGAGGGCTGCGGCCACGGCCGCCCATAGGAGGCACATCGACAGCGTGCCCAACACGCTCTTGGAGCGGGTGGTGTTCGTGTGTTGGTACAGCCACCACGACGCTGCGCGAGCGATCACGAGGGCGATAACGACGGCCCACACATTGTTTGTGATTGCGTGCTTGACGTCGTATTCGGCCGGCAGACCGTAGCGTCCGCACAGCAAGATTGGTCGGGTGGTGGGGACCATGGCGACGATGAACGCCAGGATGCCCGCCAGGGTCAGCAAGACGTCCTCGGTGTCGCTGCTGCCTTTGTAGACGATGAATTGCACACCCAGGGCACAGAGCGCTGCGATGAAGATGCTGTGTGCGGTGGTGAAATAGTAGGCGCTGATCGAGGTTTGCCAGCAGGTTGCCGTCAGCCGTTCGCCGATCACCGACGTGCCGAGCATGACGATCATGACCGCCATTCCGCCACGCAGGTAGCGGTAGGTATCGAGCGTGATGTCGCGATTATGTGTCGTCGTGTCGCGTGGCATTCTCATCTGCTCCCCGCGCTATCAGAAGAATCGTTCGCATGTCCGCACGCAGGGCTCGGATATGGCTAGCGACAGTTTAACTTGGCTTGGTGGAAGACCGTCATCACAGGAATGAGTTGTCCGCGGTGAGGCCGCGCTCAGCGAACGCGCCCAGGGCAAAAGTCTCGGCGTTGCCTAGTCCTGTGCCTCCGCCGACCGGATCCTCCACGCGCACGAGTAGGTCGCGAAGCTGGTGCAGCTCTTGTGCGTTCTTGGGATGGTCACAATCAGTCACGTGGTTGCCCTCTAGCTTCAGCTCGCCCACCCACTGTCCTAGCACCCAGTCGTTCCAGCCGTAGTAGCCGGCCGTCCCGAGATGGAAGCCCGTCGGGCCGGCCGCGGTAATGGTCAGTGGCCGCTTCGCGCCGCTGGAATCGATCAGGGTGATCGTTCCGTGGGTGAATCGACGGTTGTCGTCGCGAAAATGTAGGTCCTGTTCCACAGACGCGAAACGCTGCGTCGTGCCGTCTGCGTTCTGCTGGGCTGCCTGGCAACGGATCTCGGTGAATCCGTCGCCGCGCTCCTCCTGGTAGAAGACGAACAGCGAGTACGGCGATCCATCCGCGCGAGTCAGGGTCATCGGCAGCCACGTCATGAACATCTGTTTGATCTTTCGACCGCCGCGGGGCAATCCCGGTATCGGTTTACCGACGCCGGGCCGCAGCCCCCATGAGTGATCGCGAATCGAAATCCACTTGTCCGCCTCGATTTCGGTTCTGACCCCGTCGACATCCACCCAGCCCGAAGCCACCCCGATCTGGTGGTAGCGCAGCACGTTGTGGGTGACGCGGTATCCGTCAGGGCTTCGATCTGGCCACGGATCTTCCAGCGCAGCATCGAAGCTGCCACGCATCACGACGTCGAATGCGATCGGCGCGTGCTCGTTCGAGTCGAGGCTCACCTGGATGGCCCGCAGTGGTTCGACCACGCGGTAGTGGACAGGCCCGACATCGGTGCTTGCTGGGTCCGACGACAGCCTGCGCCCGGCTCGAACCGTCCATTGTTCGGTGCCGCAACATACGCCAGCTGCTCCGTCGAACACCCCACGGTTGGTGTATTTACCGATCCCGAGCACGACCTGCAGTGAGTTGTCCCGGGCATGCGCGATCGTCCAGATCTTCTCTGTCCAGGACGGATCCGATTGGCTGACGGTGGCGAAGGTATCGACGATCTGATGGGTGAGCAGTTCGTCCTCGGGTACCAGCGAGCCGTAGTTCGTTGACAGCAATGCGGTTACCTTTCCGCCGACGGAGGCGCTCCGGCGAACGAGGTCATGTCAGTGCCGCGTTCGTATTCGCGCATCCAGGTATCGGCCCATTGGGGAAGTGGCTGATCTGCCGGATCATGATGCGGGGTCTGAGATAGCACGAGCCGCCAGATCATTTGGGCCAGCTGACCTGTCGGCACCGCATGGAACAGCGTCGGCGGACCGATCCGTCGAGCACGCCGGCCACGGCCGCCGGGCAAGCGGTACTTGAACTCGCCGAGCAGTAGCGAATTGGACATCAGTTCTTGCGCCGACGCGCCCCGGTCGTCGAAGGGAATCACATCGTCGAAGGTATTGGCGATTGACGCAGACAGCCTGCCGACGTGACGGAAGGTGCGCCGAATATGCTTGACGCGGTACCAAGGGTCAGGGTTGATGTGCCGGCACAAGGTCAGCCCCGAGCTGCGGTGCTCAATCTCCTCGACGAAGTGCCACATCATCAGCGAGGCGACTCGCCGATCACCGCCGCCGAACAATGAATCACGGTTGTCCAGAATGACTTTGAACAGGGGCGTAAACGTCGCCTCAAGGTTGGCGATATAGGCCGCGTGAAATTCGACGGGCTGCGTGTCGATGAGTTCGTCGTAGGCATCGCAGGTGTCTTCGTAACACCGCTCCAAGGCGGGGTAGCGACCCACGAGCGCAAGCATGTGCTTGCGATGCGCCGCGGCGTGCTGTGCCTCCTGCCGGAGGAACGCCTGGGTCTCGGAGGCGACGTCCGGGTCCTCGTTCAGCCGGTCGGCTGCTTTGCGGACGGCACTGACGATGTAGCGCTCGAACGGGACCGCGATGAACGTGAAGGCGTTGCAAAAGAGGCCGAAGTTCGGGTGAGCGGGCTGCCACATGAAAGGCACGGTCGCGTCGAACTCCCACGGGATCTTGCGGACCACGAGGTTGGTCATCGGCCACCACCTCTCGATCGACACGTCGTTATGCCCGCCAGCAGAGGGTCGCGACCCCCGGCGTCGCCGGCCTTAGCATTGACATGCATCGGTGTCTCGCGAAGCGATCGCGAGGCCCCAGCCAACGATTAGCGCTAGTGTGACATTTGACTATCGAGATGTAAAGGACCTAAGAGTGGCTTCTGGTGGGCTCGCCGAGGTCGAGCAGTCGACGAGACGACGGATCCTTGCGGCCACGTTCCGGGTGCTCGCCCGCGACGGACGCCGCAAGCTGCAGCTGTCTGACGTGGCCGCCGAAGCCAAGGTCTCGCGCCCGACGCTGTACCGGTATTTCGGCTCCAAGGAAGGGCTGCTGGAGGCGTTCGGGCTCTACGAACAGGACAATTTCGACGCCGGTATCGCCGCCGCCATGACGGGATTGAGCGGCCCCGATCGACTTGACGCCGCGTTGCAGTTCATCGTGGATTTCCAGAGCTCGTATTCACTGGGCGCGCTGGCAGACACCGAGCCCGATCACGTGGTCTACCAGATGAAGCGGGTGCTGCCGATCATGCATGAGCGAATTGCCCGCATCATGTCCGGCGAGAACAGCGAAATCGCAGCTGCGGCAGTCGTACGGATCGCGGTCTGCCACTACATGATCGGGGGCGGCAGCGCAGCTCAATTCCTGGCCGAGCTGCGTCATGCCGCCGGCCTCGCGGTGACCCGACGGCGAGCGCCACGGTCGGTCGCAACCGGCTAGCCCCAGAGCCAGCTGGCCACCTTGGCCGCGACGAGGTCAGGCTGCTCGAGATGCAGGAAATGACCGACACTGTCGACGATTTCGAAGGCAGATCCCGGTGCGGGAAGATGTGATGCCAGGTCGCCGAGCAGATCGGAACCGATCGCGCCGTCGTTGGCACCGTGCAGGTACAGCGTCGGCACGGGTGGCGGCTGCATCGTCGATGACGCCTCGGCTTGCGCGTCGGGATCAGCGAACTGTGCGTTGAATGCCGCACGGTAGGGACAGATAACACTGGCGATGTTGTCCGCTGTCACGTATCGACGCAGCTCAGCCACATCGTCGCGGGGGTTGTACCCCGGCGACCAGTCAGCCCACAACGACTCCCAGAAGCCGGGTTCGATCAACACGGCCTCGGCGAGGCCGACCTGCTGGATAAACCAGATATAGAAGGATCTCCTGAGTTGGGCATAGCTGAACATCGCTGTGCCCAGGGCAGCAACCGGAGGGACCGCGAGGGCGACAAAGCGGCTAAACGCCGAGGGGTCGGCCGCAACGACTCCGTAGCCGGCATTCGCACCCCAGTCGTGCCCGACCAGTATTGCGCGGTCGTCCGCCCGGTAGGCCCGGCGCAGATCGAGGAGGTAACGCACGTAGGTACCCACGCTGACGGGTTTCGACAGCGGAGCATCGTATCCGGGCAGCCAAGGCGCCACCACCCGGTATCCGCGTTCGGCCAGAGCTGGCCCGAGGTATCGCCACGTGTTCGGCGTATCCGGGAAGCCATGAACGAGGACGGCCAGCGGCAAGGCGGCGTCGTCAATGTCTCCAAAGACGAGCGCTCCGGGTCGGGTCACGCCGTGATCGTATTACACCAGTTCGCTCAAACGTAACCACCAGATGCTTTACATTAGAGGCGTCATATGTAAATCTGTGTCGCATGGCAGGCATCGCCCTCGTTCAACGCGACCTCGGCGCCACCCGACAACAACTCGAGGGGTGGTTCGAGCACAAATTCGGCGACAAGACCACAGTGTCGGACCTGTGCGCGGCCAATCGCGCCGCGGGCTGGTCCAGTGAAAGTCTGGTGTTCACGGCCAACGTCGGGGGCAGCACCGACGACTACGTGGTGCGGATCCCACCGGCCGGCGGAGGAATCTTTCCTGATTACGACCTCCACGCACAAACGCGCACCCAGGAACTGTTGGGGAAGCACGGGATCGCGACTCCGTCGCCGATCTACTACGAAGCCGATACATCATGGATCGGCTCGAGATTTTTGGTGATGCCACGAATCGTCGGTCATACGCCGTCGGATACTTCCTACGCGACGCGAGGGTGGCTGCATGACGCCGGCCCGGAAGTGCAGCGACGGGTTCATGATTCGTTTCTCGAGACACTCGCCGGTCTGCAGCGGGTACCGACTAGCGACGCCCCGTGGCTTGCGCGACCGGGCGGTATCGGCGACACGGCCGAACTCGCGTGGTGGCACGAGTACGTGAAGTGGGGAACTGAGGATCAGGTTCCCGACCTCATGAACGAGGCGTTCGAGTGGCTGGTGAACCACCAACCGCAGGAGCCCCCCGAGTTGACGGTGTGTTGGGGTGACGCCCGGCTATCCAACGCGATTTTCGACGACAGTGGCCAAATCGTCGGGGCGTTGGACTGGGAGCAGGCCTGCATATGCCCGGCCGAGACCGACTTCGCGTGGTGGCTGGCCACCCGTCGCCAGATGTTGGAGGTCAATGGCCTCGACGTCGACCCTGAATTACCGGGATTCGACACGCGCAAGCAGGTCATCGCGCGGTTCGAACAGATGATTGGTCGACCGCTGATCGCTCTCGAGTGGTACGAAATCTTCGCGATGGTCCGGATGGGATGCTGCATCCTGCGCACGCAGGTCCTACTTCGCGCGATCGGCCAGACCGATCACTTCCTCACACGGGCACCGTTTCTGCCCAATTGGACAATAGAAACGATTCGGAGCTAGCTGCATCGCCTGCTGGGGATAACGCAAAGTGGAGAAAATCGATATAGGCCCAGGCTTGACGGAGTTCGTCCGGCGCGGTTGGCGATCCCCTTACGGGGCACTGCGTCGCCGCCATTGCCGCGGTGCGCTGACCACGGCAAGGTCTCGACATGTCTACGTGAACTCAACAAAAGCGTTGCCATCACGGACTACGCTCACGATCAGATCGGGAAGCACGCCGGTCACACGAAATGAGGTGTGCACCGAACCCGGGATGCTTCATGATACCTATCCGGTTTTGAGACAGGTTTTCAAGACACCCGACGATGCGATTGCACCTGGTGACATTGCTGTGAGTAGCGGGGGCGCACGTTCTCATCAACCCATCGTTTTCGAGACGCCCTGATTGTCCGGCGACCATACTGGTGTGGTGACCAAGTTGTTTGCCGCTCTAGCTGCCGCCCTCTGCGTCCCGTTCCTGGGGGCGGTTCCCACCGCCCATGCTGATCCCTATTGCGAACTCGGCAACCTGCTCATTCCACAGGAAGTGCACCACGTCGGCAGCTACCGTGACGCTACCTGTGCGATGGTTGCCGACATTGTCACGACCAGTGCCAAAGCCGACTGCATTCCCGCCGTAACGAACTACGTCGTGAGTCGCGGTTACGACCCCTACGTGGGCAAGGACATCGCCCTTCACAACTGCTGAGCGCGCAGTGGTTCGAGGGGGTCTGCGACGACTATCGAGATTCGCGCATCTCATCGTTTCGAGACACTCAGACATGACTGGTTCTCCGCATCAAGCCACCGAGTACATCGCCGTTGGGAAGCGAATGCGTTGTCTCGTTTGGTCACTTTGATACAGCAGCAGCCAGGGGCGGGCTCCGTGGGCCGATGCCACACGAGACCGCCTCGCACCGAGTGGCACACGTGACAGGCAACTGAGTGTCAGACTTCTGTTCGTGACCGCATCGGAACTGGGGCAAGAGATTGCCAATGTGCTTCAGACCCTCGACACCGACTCATATGCCAGTGTTCTGCTTGGGGCTGGAGCGTCCGTCGGCGCAGGGCTGCCCGATTGGACCCGGTTCTTGGTCAAGTGCCTGCTCGAAAGCGGAGCGATAAATGACGAGTCGCTGGCCGAAGCGTTCGTTCGCAAGCAGAACCTGATGCTGGTCGCGGAAGCCGCGAAAGCCGCAGCGCCCGGTTGTGATTCGGCCGGACTGCTTATATGTGAGACTGACTGCCCCGCGATGATTAGTTTAACGGGCGCATTTCCCGGTCGGTGCGACCGAGACGACTGGCGCAGCCGAACTGGCGAATACTCGCTCTAGGCTTACCCTGTGGAACTATTAGGTACACCCGAATGCTTAGAGTGCCCGAGCCAGTCAATTGGTGATGCGCAGTCCCTTTCGCTCCTCAACCTCCTCCTCGGTAACCCATTCGCGCAGCGGTTGCCCGGGCACGCACAACAATGTGAGGACGAAGCTACAAGGAATGTCAGTGCGGGTGTTAGCGTCCTGATAGTGGATCACGTCGCCGCCAGGTCCCCAGAACGCATCTCCAGCGCGGAGGACGCGTGGCGCTTGACCCTCGAGCTCGAACAACATCTCACCATCAATCATGTAACCGAATCCCGGACCGCCAGCTAGGCGATGGGGCGGGTAACCAGGGGCGCTCGGTGGATGGCGGATGAGAACAGTGATCACATGGGCATCGTCGGGAATCAACGGTGAGCGTATTTCCTGCAGCACCTTTATGGTTGATTTCGATTCGGACTCAGTCGAATCCTGCAACATTCGATATCCCTCTTATGGTTGCGAACGAACGGACAGCCGGGCCCCGTCGACGTTAAACGCCTAGCAGCGCGAGCACGCCGGATGGGAGCGAAGCAAGCTAACGCTAAGAACGGACAATGGCACTTCGGAATCTGCGTGTTATGCAAGCAAGCGCAGGGCTGATGCGATTGGGACACTTGAGTTCCCATTCAATTTCCCTAAATGCGGCCGCCGAAGCGTGCGTCGATCCAGTCGGAGTATCGAGTAGTGCAGATGGTGGCGTTCGCGTCGGGCGCGAGAGTGTGATCGTCGATCACGGCACCGAAGTATGGCGCCTGGGCGTCAGTCACGACCCGACGTCGATCACCATTGGCGGCAAGGGCCGTGCGGACAAAGTCGTCTATTCCCATTTCTTCGGGTCCAGCGATCTCCGTAACTCCGTTGATGGGGCGCCCGACGGCCGCGCGGGCCACGGCGGTCGCGACATCGTCGGCGGCGATAGGACGGAACAACGCGTGTGGCAACCTGACAATGTCTCCGTCTGTCGCGGAATCGGCCAAGCCAAACGCGAATTCGTAGAACGGGGTTGCTCGCACGATCGAATAAGGCTGGCCCGAAGCCCTGATCAGGTTTTCCTGAGCTGCTTTCGCGGTGTTGTACCCGCTATCCGGCATGATCTGGGCGCCCACTACGGACAACGCGACATGATGTTTGACTCCCGCTTCCCGTTCAGCAGAGAGAAGATTCGTAGTCGCGGTCGTGAAGAAATGCATCACAGGTTCGTCGTCGAACAATGGCGAATCGGCGACGTCGACCAGGACATCCGCGCCGGCGACGGCGTTTGCGAGACCTTGACCGGTGAGTGAATCGACACCTGATCGGCGTGACGCGACGATCACGTCGTGTCCTTGCTCGCCGAGGTTGGTGGCTACTTTCGAGCCAATAAGCCCACGACCGCCAATGACTACGATCTTCATGATCAACCTTTCAGAGTTGCGTTTGACTGGTTACGTTTCGCGACCTGGCACCGACGTCTAGTTGCCGCCGGTTCCGGCGAGGGCGACGACCTCGATCTCGACGCGCTGGTTGGGCAGTGCTAGCGCTTTAACGCCCACCGCGGTCCACAGCGGCCGACTTTCGCCTATCCGCTTGCGGAACTGGTCCACCATCACCGACATGTGTTGATCACCGATTGAATCGTCGGCCGTGGGTACATGGTAGGAATGGACGTTCACGACGTTGCGCCAAGTGGCGCCCGCCTCAGCGAGGGTCTTTTCGACGTTGTCACAGGCCTTGACGATCTCGTCCTCCAGGGAGGTGGCCGACAAGGTGAAATCCTCGTCCCAGCCGCCTTGGCCGGAGATCTCGATGCGATCGCCGATACGTAGAGCTTGGCGGTAGTGGTTGCGGGTACGGGCAATCTCCCCGTATCCGGGGGTGTCGAAGAATTCTAGCTTGGACATGCGGGTGTTTTCCTCTCATCGTTGTTTGTCGCAGGCCATTGTTGTTGCTATCGAGCTGCTGGGGAGAACGCTCATCAAGCCGCATCCATCGCGGCTAGGTTGCTCACCGCCTACATTGCTTGTGCATCATGGGATTTCGTAGCCAACGGTGCTAACTCCATCGGGTTAATTGCGGCCGGCCATGACGCCGCCGTCGACGTTGAGAATCGCGCCGGTGACCCAACTGGCTTCATCAGAGAGCAGATATGTCACGGCGTTGGCGACGTCGGCGGGTGTCCCGACTCGTCCCAATGGATGAAACGGCGCGAAACTGTCGAGCGTGGCGTCAATCTCGTCCTTCGCAACCCACCGCTCGAGAGCGGGGGTCTTGGCGGCAGCCGGTGCCACAGCGTTGACGCGGATCTTGCGCCCGGCAAGCTCGATGGCCAGGTTATGGGTGAGCGCGTGCAGCCCGGCTTTTTGCATCGAGTGTCCGCACGATGGGGTCACACCGATCGCCTGATGGGCCCACATACTGCCGATGTTGACGATTGCCCCACCCTCACCGCGAGCGATCATGCCTTCAACGACGGTCTGCGTCAGAAAGAACAAGGCATAGTTGAGCCCCATGTACGAGTCGTAGAACTGCGCGTCGTATTCGAGAAATGGCTTGGGGATGAAGAATCCGGCCGCGTTTACCAACAGTGTCGCGTCGCCGTGCTGCCCAGATAGCGCGCGTTGCACATCGGCGACGGCGGCGCGATCCGTCAGCTCGGCGGCGATACCCCAGGATTGGCCACCCCGGCTCGTCAGCTCAGCGACGGTGTTGTCGACACGGTCTTTCGACAGGCCAATGATCACCGCGCTCCCCCCGTGATCGACGATGTCGATCGCGACCTGCCGACCGATGCCGGCACTGCCGCCGACAACGATGACCTTCTTGGCCTCAAAATGCATACGCGGGTCCCTTCCTGGTTCTTCTGACGGCTTCGGCTGGACCGCAGTTCTTCGCATCAGCCACGTGTAACTTCCTCAGCTGGGGCGCTCCGAAACCAGCCGACAATCCACCCGGATCTGGTCGTATTGAGATTGCGTCCAGACGGGGTGAGCTGTCATCACCCCAACCGCCTGTTCACCCGGGTGAGTACTGCGCCGCCGTGAACCAAAGCGTGGACGGATAAGGCTGTGCCGGTAAACGACTACTGCGGAAGGGATGGTTCGGTCGCGGCCGCGCGACTGCTGGCCAGGGCGGGCTGCACACCGGGCCGGTCGCGGCATAACGCCGCGATGTCGCAGGGCACCGGCTGGCACCCGGCAGCGGGATTGGTGATCAACAGCGCGGCGCACAACGCGCCCAGGGCGAATAGTGCGGCGCTCACCTCTAACACGTGGGCGAATCCGGTCGCGCTCGCGGCGCCAACGCTGATCAGGCCCACGGACCCGATCGACATCAGCGCGGCCAAACGCGAGACGGCGTTGTTGATCGCAGACGCCAGGCCGCTGTGTTCGGTCGGCACCGAGGCGAGCGTCACCGAGGTCAGCGGTGTGATAGTCGCGACCAGCCCGATAGCCAGCACGGTCATCCCAGGGACGAGGTCGGTGATCGCATGGAAACCATGGGTTTTCGGGCGGATCAGCAGCAGCCCGATCCCCGCTAAGGCGGAGCCGGCGATCAGGAACGCGCGCGGTCCCACCCGCGCGGCGATGCGCCCGACATGACGCGCGAACACGAACGACAACGCCGGGATCGGCAGCGTGGCCAGTCCGGCCGCGGTGGCTGAGTAGCCGCCGATTTCTTGGGTGTACAGGGCGATGGCCAGCGATCCCAGCGTCAACGCGCCGTAGACGAATGCGGTGACGAGGTTGGCGGCAGCGAAGTTGCGAAAGGTGAACAGCGGCAACGGAAGCATCGGACTCCTGCTGCGGTGCTGCCAGCTCACGAAGACGGCCAATGCGGCGATCCCGATCACCAAGGGTGTGATGACCGCCGGGTCGGTCCACCCGTCGCGTTGCGATTCGATCAACGCATACACGGTCGCGGCCAGCCCTACCGCCGATAGTCCGACCCCGGCGGTATCGACACGGGCGCCTTCGACCCGGCCCGACATCGGGCACAGCCAGAACGTCAGCGCATACCCGACCGCCATGGGGATCGCTGACAACACGAAAATCCAACGCCAGCCTAGGAAGTCGACGCACATTCCGCCCAGCAGGGGGCCCAAGGCGAAGGCGGTTCCCGTCCACCCGGTCCAGATGCCGATCGCCGCGGACTGGCGTGCTTTGTCGAACACCGTGTTGATCAGCGCCAGCGAACCCGGCACGAGGAACGCCGCGCCCAGGCCCTGAATGAGGCGCCCGGTGATCAACATCGCCGGTGAGGTGGCAACAGCCGCCATAACCGAGCCCACCCCGAAAGCCAACAGCCCGAACCGCATCACCGGAACGCGTCCGAAAAGATCCGAGATGGACCCGCCGGGGAGAATCGCAGCCGCCATCGCCAGTAGGTAGCCGTCGATGATCCATTGCTGCAGCGCCAGGCCGCCGCCCAGGTCGCGCTCGATGGCCGGCAAAGCCAGGTTGATCACGGTGGAGTCGAGGAACGCGACCATCGACACCATCACCGCCACCACCATCGCGCGGCTGGTCGGTGCCGCGCCGCGCAAGGTCACTGCCGGCGCCGTCCGCCACGTGACGAAGACTGTGTGCGAAACTCATTGGGATTCACCATCGGTCGAAATGCACCACGTCGTCGAGCGGAATCCGTTTGGCACGGCGGAAGGTCGTGCCGGTGTAGTAGGCGGTGGGGATTGTCGTGGCGTGATAGACATTGTCGGGTAGCCCGAGGATGGCCCGCATCTCGTCGTCAGCCATTATCGTCACCCCGGTCCGCGTGGTTCCCAAGCCCCGAGATCGGGCGGCGAGCATATAGCTCCACGCCGCCGGCATGATCGAACTCCAATACTGGTTGGCGTTTCCGCCCGTCAGCGTGCCGTCACTGTCGCTGACCTCGACGCAAGGGACGATAGCGAGAGGTTTGGTCAAATCGAGACGTTTTCGCACCGAGCGGGTCGTGGTGAGCAGCGCGTTGGTGGATAACTCGACGATGAGGTAAGCACCCACGACCTCGGGGATCCTTTCTAGGCTTATGTAGGAGCTCGGATCGCTCACGCCGACAGGATGGCGGTGACTTCAACTTCCACGCGGATGTTGGGCCACACCAGGCCGTCGATGATGCTGAACATGGCGGCGGGTTGGTGGCGGATGACCTCTTTGCTCACCGCCAGGTAGGCGGACGCATTGTCACGGCTGGTGACCCATTGGCGCATGTAGACAATGTCGGTGAGCTTGGCGCCGGCCTTGCCGAGCGCCCTTTCGACATTGGTCCAGCACTGCCGGGCTTCGTCGGTGAAGTCCTCAGGCACGGTGCCGTCTTCGCGCAGGCCGGGCGTGCCGGAGACGAAAATCAGTGTGGCGCCGCCACCGGATACGGCAATGGCATCAGCGTATTCGGCGATGTGAGCGGCCACCCGGGTGTAGATCGGGGTAATAGTGGTCATCTCAAGACTCCTTGGTGTGAGGTTATTTTGTTGTGTTACAGCAACTTCGTCAGATGTCCTTCGTGATGACCACTCCCCTAGGCGCGTGACCTGCGACGACGTGCGCGAGGGCGGCGGCGGCCTGATCTAGGCCGCAGGAACGCGGAGTCGGCATGCTCAACCGACGGGAGGCGAGTAGCGCGGTGAGACGGTCGAGTTGAGCCCCGTCGGAACGGACGTAAACCGCCGTCACGCCGATCCCGCGGGTGGATGCGGGCGCGTCGGGGGTGATGGTGGCCAGCCGGCCGCCGTCGGCAAGCGCAGTCATCGCCGCAGCAGCACCCCCGGGCGCCGCGTTGGCGACGGCGTCGATGGAGTCCTTCGCCAACGCCCGTGCGTGTTGTGGCCACAGCGGATCGCGGTAATCGATTACCTCGCGGGCGCCATGCCCGCGGACTCGGTCGGCGCTGCGCGGCCCGGCGGTTGCGAGCACATCGACTCCGCGCAGGGCGGCCAGCTGGACAATGAGCCCGCCGGTGATTCCGCCCGCGCCGTGAACGAGCAACGTTTCTCCGCCGTGGAGGGCCAGCGCCTCGCCGACCACCTGCTCGGAGGTCAACGCCGGCACCGGAAAGATCGCCGCGGTCTCCCACGAAATGGCGGACGGTTTGTGGGCGAGCGACCCAACGGGTGCGATCAACAGCGGCGCCCACGTGCCTTGGGCGCGTAGCGGTACGGGGTGGCAGAGCACCTCATCGCCCACATTGAATCCGCCCGAGCGATCACCAACGGCCTTGATGACCCCGGCAGCCTCGACGCCGAGCGCCAGTGGCGGCTTCGTGCCAACATCCCAACCGCCGGTGCGAATGATGTCGTCCCAGTTGCCAACGCCGGCGCCGCGGACGTCGATGAGGACCTCATCGGCCGCCAACGTTCGTGGCTCGTCCACTTCGAGCGTCTCCACTTTGCCGCCGAAGCAGCGGACTCCCGCTACAAGCATGGTCACGGTGAGACGACCGGCCGGTCGTAGGTCATTGTGGTTCCTCTCAGGATCGATGTCTAACCGGCTTAATAAATAAGGGAATTCGCGTTCTTCTGTGCCGGTGCACGTTCGGACTCTTGGGCGACCAGCAGATCCCAGACCTGATTGACCGTCGGGTGGGGCGCGACGGCATGGCGCAGCAGGTCGACGGGGACCTTCGCGACGATAGCCAGGGTGGCTGCTTGAACCAGTTCCGAAAACTCCGGGCCGACAAATGTCGCTCCAAGGAGTGTGTTGGTCTCGGCGTTGATGACCAATTTTGCCCATCCTTGGAAGCCATCCCTGAAAAGAGCCAGGAACGAGAGCGTGCCGGGGTAACGGGCCGTTCGCGTCCGGACCACGAAACCTGCTGCGCGAGCCTGACTTTCCGTAAGCCCTGCGCTGGCTACTTGAGGCTCAGTGAAGATAACCTGTGCAAGACTGCCCGCATCACGCGCAGCCAGCTCGTTCTCCCCCAGTTCTCGCCCCGCGGCCCGGGCCGCAATGATGTCGGCCACGATATGGCCGTGGTAGGTAGAGATATGAGACAGCCGAGCACGCCCGGTGGTATCGCCCAAGGCGTAGAGCCAGTCGCCTGTGACGCCGACCGCCTCGAGGTGGTCGTTCACACAAATGGCCCCACCGCCTTGCAGGCCAACGGTTTCCAGGCCGATGTTATCGGTGTTGGTGCGCCGTCCGGCAGCTAGGACGACCTCGTCTACCTCGATGGTCTGGCAGCGGAAAGTTGCGGCGACTGGACCGCCTGGCACGGGGCGGGCTACCGCAGACAATTCTGACTCAAAGTGAATCGTGACGCCCCTGCTTCGCAGCGACTGCGCGACCAACTCGCGGGCTTCGGGCTCGCAGTTGGGGAGCACGGAGTTCCCACGTACCAAAAGTGCTACCACGGAGCCCAAACCGGTCAGGATAGTCGCGAACTCCACACCGACGGGCCCGCCACCCACCACCAGCGTGCGAGCTGGCACTTGCGTCATGGTCGTTAGGTCCCGATTGGTCCACGGGCGTGCGCGCGCCAGCCCAGATATCTCCGGCACGTAAGGTCGAGTGCCGGTGGCCACAACGACGGCGTGGCGTGCCTCCAAGACGGCTTCGGTGTTATCGGTATGCGCCACGCGCACTGTTCGTTCGCCACTCAATCGGCCGAACCCATGAAACACCGCTACACCGGCTTGCCGCAGGGATGCGACTCGGTCTTCGTCCGACAGGTGCTCGATGATCGCGTCGCGTTTCGCGAAGACGGCCGAAACGTCCAATCCTTCGCTCAAAATAGCTTCTCGCACACCAGGAACAGCCTTCGCGAGATTGAACACCTCGATCGGACGAAGCAGTGTTTTGCTCGGGTTGCACCCCCAGTAATGACATTCCCCAGCGACCAGACGATCCTCAACGAGCGCTACCGATAGGCCTGCGGACGCAAGCTTCCGGACAGCCGCCACACCGCCAACCCCGCCGCCGACGACAACCACGTCGAAGTCTTTACCGGCCTTCATCTACCCTCACTTCGGCCACCAGAAGGCTGCGACGGTTTCGAGTGTTCGGACTGGATAAGGCGCCGGCGGTGCGTGGGGGCGATGTTGTGCTGCCCAGTATCGCGTAGGCCGCGGCTGCGCTTGCTGCGGAGAAGACGCTGTAGCTAAGCGGTGATTCAATCCCGAGGGATACGGCCATCGCGGTTCCAAATATTATGAGCACCAAGCAAGTCGCCGCGCCGGCGAGCTTTGGCCGCCAGCCGGTCAGGAGCAAGACTGCCAATGCCGTTTCGGTGACGGTGGCAGTCCACACAATCACGGTCAAGAACCATCCGGAAGCAAACGGAACAAGCTGGTGGGTATAGTCGGCGAAGCGACCCATGCTGCCCCAGCTACCCTGCCCGAACGGCTTCCACCCACCGAATCGGTCGGCAACAGCGGACAGAAAGCCTGCCGCCAGCGACAAACGCAGTGCGATCCGGACAACCCGGATCGGATCAGGCGTGTACATGGACTGCTCCCGATGGATGATGTCGTCGATCTCAAACGGCGCGAAAACTTTTCATCGTTGACCCGACGGGCTCATTTTTTTGCGTCGTCGTCCGTGGTGAGCGGCCCGTCTCCGGTGTCTAGCAGGAAGACTGCGAGTAATTCAGCGGGTTCGGTGGCACTGGCATTTTCACTGATCGTGTGGTGCGCGCCGGGGGTTTCCCGCCATGTCTCGCCGACATGGTAGACGCGTGCAGGCTCACCTTCGACTTGGCTACGTATCGCTCCGGAAATGACGTAGGCCATGATGAATGCTGAATTTGCATGGTGGTGAGCTCCGCTTTTTGCTCCCGGGGGATAGCTGACGGTCACTGCTTCAAGCGATTTGCCCGGGACATTGGTAGGTTGATTGAAAACTGGTCGGACAACCGGTTTTTGATCAGAACTCTCCGGCATCGGCTCGGCGTGGGCCGCAGGCGCGAGCATTACCGCAACTGTCAGTAGGGCGAGCGGTATCTTCAGGACCATTTCTTCGGCTGCCTTTCCTTTAGTCTTCGGCTACGCGCAGGATCGTCTTGCCAGGGATGCGCTTGCCGGGAGCGAATGCGGAGGCGGCTTCGACGAGTGGCAGCACGGCACCCACCACCGGCTTGAGGCGTCCATCCCGCACTCGCGCGGCGAGGCCGGCGAGTTGGGCCCGGTCGGCTTCGACAAGGAAGAAGATTGCCCGTGCGTCTTGCGGCTGAGTCTTCGGCGGCTCGGCGATGGTGACGAGCGTTCCGCCAGCCCGCACCAGAGCGGCCGATCGGGCGAGGACCTCTCCCCCGATCACGTCGAACACGACGTCGACTTCGCCTGCATCCTCGAGCTTTTCGGTCTCCAGATCGAGAAAGTTGTGAACGCCCAACTCCTCCGCCCGGTCTCGATCTGCGGTCCGGCCAGTACCAATGACGCGCGCACCGACCTCGCGAGCGAGCTGCACGGCGATCGACCCAACCCCACCCGCGGCGCCGTGGATCAGAACCGATTGTCCCGCAGCGAGGCGGCCGTGGTCGAACAGGCCCTGCCAGGCGGCCAGTCCCGAGATCGGGAGCGCCGCGGCCACAGTGTGGTCGATGTCCATCGGCAGGGGTGCGAGATTACGGGCTTCCACAGCCGTGTACTCAGCCAGCGAGCCGTTGCGGGCCCAGTCGGCGAGCCCGAACACCCGCTGACCGATGGTCAAAAGGGTGGTGCCGTACCCCAACTCAACCACGACGCCCGACAGCTCGTGGCCGGGCACGCTCGGTGTCCGGTCATGACCCGCGCGGTCGATCCAAGTGTGCGGCCAGTCAAGCTCGCCGCGTGTGAAACCGGCGGCGTGTACCCGGACGACGACGTCGTTGTCGGCGGCCTGGGGGTAGGGCAGGTCTGTCAGCGACAGCCCAGCGACACCGGCGTCACGATCTGAAACAGTGATGGCTTGCATTACAGGTCCTTCCTGATGCGGGTTGTTATTGTCGGGTCAGCTGGAGGCTGCGGTTGCACGCTGACGAGCTCGAGGCCTAGATCACGGACCCGGTCGAGCAGCCCGTAAAGCTGTGACTGATCGCGGATTTCACCTGTGAACACGCTTTCGCTCGCACCGGCCTCGAGGCGCATCCCTTCTAATGCGGACCCGAGCCGCTCGGTCAGGCGGCCTCGAATGCAGATCCGGTACATCATCGACTGCACTTCAGCCTCCGCTCGCCAGCTTCTGAATCAGGGTTCACCGACGCGGGGTGATTCGTCATCACCCGGCAAGCTAGTTCACCCGGGTGAGTGCAACGGGCGTCACTGGGCGGACCGGCAGGCATCAGGGTGGGCCGCCGCTGGCGGTCACCCCGCCCCCGAGCTGCTGCGGCAGCCGGCATGCAACCGCAACCCTGCGGGAACGCAGAGGTTGTCCCGTTCTTCGTGGAATTTGAGGTGGCGGTCCCTCACCTGAGGCCTGCCTGATGGTAGGTCTTCGGGTGAACGACCAAGAACACCCACGAAGGAAGGGACCGCCATGAGAACCGTACCTACTGTCCGCCTCGCTGAGACGACTGACGCCGCCGTACTGCCCGATCTGCCGGAGGAGATCGTCCTGGCGCTGACCGACATCGCTGGTGCGGCCCGAGAGGGGCTGCTGGCGATGAGCGTGGCCGCCGGGATGGCAGTGATGCGGGCACTGTTTGAGGCCGAGATCGCCGAGGTGGTCGGACCGAAAGGCAAGCATGATCCGAACCGGGCCGCGGTGCGTCATGGCGGCGGGCGCGGCTCGGTCACGCTGGGCGGGCGTCGGGTGTCGGTGGATCGGCCGCGGGCCCGCACCTGCGATGGGCACGAGGTGCCGCTGGCCTGCTATACCCACTTCGCTACCGAGGATGTGCTGACGGCCGTGGTGATGGAGCGGATGCTGGCCGGGGTGGCCACCCGCCGGCACGCGCGGGTCGCCGAGCCGGTTGGCACCGTGGTCGACAAGGAGACGAAAGCGACTAGCCGCTCGGCGATTTCGCGCCGATTCGTCAAACAGACCGAGACTGCGCTGGCCGAGTTGATGGCCCGCGACCTGGTGGGCGAGGACATCAAGGTGCTCATGCTTGATGGTGAGCACATGGCCGAGCGCTGCGTGGTAGTGGCGCTGGCCATCACCGCCGACGGAACCAAAAAGCCGGTCGGGCTGTGGGACGGTTCCACGGAGAATAAGACCGTGGTGCGTTCGCTGTTGGCCGACCTGGTCGAGCGTGGCCTGCGCTTCGATGACGGGCTGTTGGTGGTCGTCGACGGCGCCAAGGCGCTCGCGGCCGCGGTACGAGAGGTGTTCGGCGCCAAGGCCATCATCCAAAGATGCACCCTGCACAAGCGGCGGAATGTCGCCGAGCACCTGCCCGACAAAGACAAGCAGTGGGTAGATGCCAAGCTAGTCAAGGCATTTGGTCATGCCGACCCAGACACCGGGCTGGCCAACGCCAAAAAGCTTGCCGCGCAACTGGATAAGAGCTACCCGGGCGCGGCCGCCTCACTGCGTGAAGGCCTGGAGGAAATGTTCACCGTCGCGCGGCTGGGCATCGAAGGCCGGCTGGCCAAGAGCCTGACCACCTCCAACCCGGTCGAGTCGATGATCTCGATAGCCCGCACCACCAACCGTAATGTCACCCGCTGGCGCGACGGGCAGATGGTGCTGCGCTGGACCGCGGCCGGCATGCTCAACGCCGAACGGTCGTTCCGTCGCATCAAGGGCTACAAGCAGATGCCCCAGCTCGCCGACGCCCTGCGCCGACACGCCAACCCCGACACCGTCGGTACCGCCGCATAGAGTTCACCATGGATCGCCACCAAAAATCCACGCGACTCGGGACATGCT
>CAWAGK010000005.1:0-20713 GCA_963781685.1 uncultured Actinomycetota bacterium | reverse complement strand
TATGTGCGCGCCCGGTCCAGCGGCCGGCGCTCGCTGCGTCAGTAGGAGCGCGGCAGGTTCAGCGCCTGCGTGGAGATGTAGTTGAGAACCATCTCCTGCGAAAACGGCGCATTGCGCAGCAGCCGCGCCTCCCGCCACAGCCGCTCCACGTGATATTCCTTCGCGTAGGCGTAGCCACCGTGCGTGGACATGGCGCGATCACAGGCGTCGAAGCCGGCCTCGGCGCCCAGATACTTGGCCGCCGCGGACTGGATGCCGCAGTTTTGGTGGTCGTCGTAGAGCTTGGCCGCGTGCATCGCCGTCAGCCGAGCCGCCTCCAGGCGGATCCAGGAGTCGGCCAGCGGGTGGGCGACCGCCTGGTTCTGGCCGATGGGCCGGTCGAAGACCACGCGCTCGTTGGCGTACTTCGTCGCCAGTTCCAGTGCCGCCTGACCGATACCGACGCCCTCCAGCCCCACGACGATGCGCTCGGAGTTCAGCCCATCGACGAGGTACTTAAAGCCTTGGCCCACCTCTCCCACAACCTCCTCGTCGCGGACCTCGAGGTTCTCGATGAACAGCTCGTTGGAGTCGATCGCCGAGCGGCCCAGCTTCTCGATCTCGCGGACCGTGATCCGCTCGCGGTCCAGGTCGGTGAAGAAGAGCGTCATCCCGTGCAGCGGCTTCTCGTGGTTGCGGGGAGACGTGCGCGCCAGCAGCAGGATCTTGTGGGCGTTCTGTGCGTTGCTGATCCAGACCTTCTGGCCGTTGACCAACCAGCCACCGTCGACCTTCTCCGCCTTGGTTCGGATGCGCGAGGTGTCGACCCCGGCGGTGGGCTCGGTGACGCCGAACGCCATGAGGATTTCGCCCCGGGCAAGCTTGGGCAGGAACTCCCGCTTCATCTCCTGCGAGCCGTGCCGGATGAGCGGGGCGGGCGGGAACAGGTAGAAATGGACCGCCGAGGCACCACTGGCGCCGGCGCCCGAGGCGGCGATTTCCTGCATCATCACACCGCTCTCGGCGATGCCGAGTCCCAGCCCGCCGTACTCCTCGGGGATGAGCGCGCCGAGCCATCCGCCTTGGGCGAACGCCTTGACGAACTCCCACGGGTACTCGCCGCGCTTGTCCTTGGCTCGCCAGTACGCGTAGTCGAACGTCCGGGCCAGCTCTCCGGTGGCCTTGCGGACGACGTCGATGGTGCTCTCGTCGGGGTCAGCCATCGGTGCCCTCCTGGTGCTGTGAGTTGACAAGATGTCGCGGCACCTTGGCGCTGCGTGCGCGCAGCCATTCGCCGAGTGCTTTTGCCTGCGCGTCCAGCCGCAATGATGAGGTGGCGCCGGTCCCGAGCAATCCTCGGATGAGGAAGTTGACGGCGCCGAGGTTGGGCAGTTCGTAACGCGCGATGGGCAGTTCGCGTGTTTCGGGGAGGAGGCGCCGCAGTTCGTCAACGGTGAGGGTCGAATTGAGCCACTCCCACGCGTGCCGGTTGCGCACCCAGACACCGAGGTTCGCGTCGCCGCCCTTATCGCCAGAGCGGGCATGGACGATCTCACCGAGCGAGGCGATGACGAGTTCGTCGGTCCATGGCGGTTGCACCGATTGCGCGGACGACGGGTCGGCCTGCGGGATAACCCCGTCCCCGGTGCCGTGTGGATTTCCCGGTGCGATGACCGCCGTCGTGCCGTCAAAATGATGGACCATGTGGTCGAGCATTGCTTGGTCGAGCAGTGCGGGCCAGTAGACACCGAACGCCGACCCTGGTTGTGGCGGGCCGAGGGAGTACATCCCGGGGTAGCTGGATAGGGCCAGCTCGACCATCCGCGACGAAAACGCCCGGCCCGCGGCCTCTTTGGTGCCCTGCACGGCGATCCTCAGCAGCTGTGTTCCGGCATTCTGGCTGTCGGGATCGTGCTGGGCTTGCCCGATGCGGTCGATGGCGACCGCGTCGATCCCGTCCACGGCCTCGATGTAGTCGTGGACGGCTCCCTCGATGAGTGCCGCCTTGGCGTCGAGGTCGGTGCCGGTGAGCGCGAGGATCATGCTGTTTTCCCAGCCGCCGACCCCGGTGATGGCGACCTTGGTCGTCGCCGGTGGCGCCGAGCCGCGCACGCCGCGGATCAGGACGCGGTCGTCGCCGAGATCGGCCAGCGTGGCGGTGTCCAGGTGAGTGATCACGTCGGAGTTGAGGTAGGCGGGGTCGCCGATCTCGTAGAGCAGTTGAGCTGTGATCGTGTCCTGGGTGACGGCGCCGCCGGTGCCCGGGTTCTTGGTGATCACCGAGGAGCCGTCGGCGGCGATTTCGGCGATCGGGAACCCTGGCTGCACGAGGTCGGCAATCGTACGAAACCCGGAGAAGTTGCCGCCGGTCGCCTGCGGACCGCATTCGATGACGTGTCCGGCAGCAACCGCGCCGGCGAGCCCGTCGTAGTCATCTTGGGTCCAACTCCACCACCAGGCGGCGGCACCAACGATGGGTGAGGCGTCGGCGACGCGGCCGGTGATGACGACGTCGGCGCCGTGGTCCAGCGCGCGCGCGATGCCGAATCCGCCCAGATACGCGTTGGCCGTCAGCGGCTGGTGCGGCCACGACGACAACGGTTCGCCGCTCGTCAGGTGCGGCAATGAATGGCCGGCTTGCTGCAGAGCGTCGAGGCGGCCGAAGACGTCGTCGCCTCCGATGTGGGAGACCCGCAGGTCGTAGCCGTGGCGTGCGATCAGTTCGCGGGTCCCGTCGGCCAGCCCGGCGCGGTTGAGTCCTCCGGCGTTGACGACGAGCCGGATCCCGTTGGCGACGAGGTGTTCGAGCGCCGCGTCCAAGTGCGCCAGGAAGGTGGTCGCATAGCCCTTGGTGGAGTCTTTGGCGCGCGCCTTGCCGAGGATCAGCATCGTGACCTCGGCGAGGTAGTCACCGGTGAGGACGTCGATGCCGCCGGCTCGGGCCATGTCGGCCATCGCGGACGCACGGTCACCGTAGAAGCCGGAGCAGTTCCCGATGCGGACCGGGCGTTGCCCGCGTCCGAGTGCTGATGTCATGTCGTTGCTCCCGGTGTCTTGCTCGTCTTGCTTGTCTTGCTGACCCGCACCGTCCCTTCGAACCCCACGTCGCCGGAGGGCTGCTCCTCGATCAGTTCGAGGGTCAGGCTGTCGCCTTCGACTGCCGTCACCCGGGCGGTGTAGGTCAGCTCGGCCGGCGCATACACAGGCTTGCGCAGGCGGTAGGCGACCTTGGTGACCCGCCACCGCGGGCCGAGGCCCTCGGTGACGCAGCGCAGGGCGAGCGCCGCCCGGAGGTGGGAGTGCAGCGCGAGACCGGCGTGGCCCTCCTCGCGCGCGTAGGGCTGGTCGAAGTGGATGCGGTGCGGGTTCCAGGTGACCGCGCTGTAGCGGAACAACTGAAAGGCCGTAGCGGTGTGCTTGAGCGGTGGGAGCACATCTCCGACCTGGAAGCTGAGGGACATTACGACTCCTGCACGGGGTTGCGTAGTGCGACGGTGCGCCGGTTGCGGTTGAGGACGGCACCGTCGGCGGACATGAAGGTGTTCAGGGTGGTGACGAACACGCAGGGGCCGGACCGGGTCTGTTTTGGCGTGACCGCCTCGAGGGTCGTCTCGAGCACCAATTCCGTCCCCGCCACGACGGGGTAAACCAATTCCATCTCGTCGCCCGCGCCCATCACGCGAAGCCCGAGTTCGCCGTCACCAAGAGGCATGTCACCGTCGTGCGGGGTTCCGTCAGGCTGCAGCTGGGCCTCGGGGGTGCCGATACCCCACTCCACGATCGCGGCGAGCAGGTTGGGTGGCGCCACGACATCGGGATGGCCGGCCGCCCGTGCGGCGTCCGGGTCGTAGTGGCTCGGGTCGGTGGCTCCGATGGTCATGGCGTAGCGGCCGATGGTCACCGCGTCCAGCGTGCCGAGGCTGCGCCGCGACAGGAGGCCTCCGATCCGCGGCTGGGTCTGGGCGTAATACGCCGCCAGCGCAGTGCCGGGTTCAGGCAGAAAGGACATGTTGGGCCCCCTCGCCCGGCAGTTCCGCCAAGACCTCCGCTGTCGAGGAGCCCAGCGGCGGGGCGGCCCGCAGCGGGCCCACCGGGGAGTCGCTGAGCCGCAGCGGACATCCCGGGACCGGCACCCGACCCCGCGCGGCGTGCTCGACATACCGGATCATGCCGCGCTGCATCAGGTGCTCGTCGGTGTCGACCTCACGGATCGACTTGACCGGTGCACAGGGCACCCCGGCGGCCTGCAGGTCCCGGACCAGCTCGGCGCGCGTGCGGGTTCTGGTGACCGAGGACACCTCTTCGTCGACGCCGTCGATGTTGGCGACCCTGTCCTGCTCGGTGCGAAACCGCGGGTCGTCGATCAGCTCGCGGCGGCCCAATGCTGTCGCGACGCCGTGCCAGTGCCGCTCCGCGATGCAGATGATCGCCAGCCAGCCGTCGCTGGTCGGATAGATGTTGTAGGGCGCAACCGCCAAGCCCGAATGGCGGTTGCCCGTGCGCTCGGGCAGCACTCGATCGGGGTTGTTGTGCAGCCCGCCCAGGCTGGACGCCATCATCGGGTAGATGGTGTCGTGCATCGAGACCTCGACGATCTGGCCCCGTCCTGTGCGCTCACGCTGAAACAGGGCCGCGCTGATTGCCCCGAACAGGTGGATGCCGCCGGAGAAGTCCACGAACGCGGCACCGGACTTGGTCGGTGGCCCGTCGGGATCGCCGGTGGCCGAGGCGCTGCCCGACATCGCCTGCACGGTGATGTCCATGGCCGACATGTGTGCATAGGGCCCCGTGGACCCATAGCCCTTGCCGGAGGCGACGACCAGGCGCGGGTTGTGCTCGAGGAGTCGCTCCGCGCCGAGTTGGAGGCGCTCCATGGTGCCCGGCGCGAAGTTCTCGATGAGCACGTCGGCGGTCTTGACCAGGTCGAGAAGCGCCTGGCGACCGGCGTCGGTCTTGAGGTCGAGCACCACGCTGCGCTTGTTGGAGTTGAGCATCACGAACTCGTGGGACTCGGTCGGCTGGTGGGAGCGGAAGCGTAGCTGCTCTCCGCCGGGTGGCTCGATCTTGATGACGTCGGCGCCGAGCTGCGCGAGCAGGAGCCCGCAGTATGGGCCGTTGTAGATCTGGCCCAATTCGAGGACCCGGACGCCGTCAAACGCCGATGGCATGATTTCTCTCTTTCTGATTTCGTGGCACCGTCGTGGCCCGCCTTGGGGCGCGGGGTCGCGCGCCCGGCGGGAACCGCGGAGGTGGTGTGACTTAGGACTTGTTCAAGCCGGCGTTGCCGCCGTGGATGTAGGGGACAGGTCCGGTGCCCTGTGCCGCCGACACGGTCTCGGTCACGTGCTGAATGGAGGTCGCGTCGTTGATGTGTTGCAGCGTGCCGTCCTGGTTGAAGCCGATTTGCGCGCCTTCCATCCACAGCAGCACGACGGTGTCTTCGGTGTTGTCCTCGGGGCAGTAGAAGGTGTGCACCGAGCCGCCGGGCTCATACAGGTAGTCGCCCGCGGTTTGCGGCTGGTCGGGGTACTCGGCGTACCTCCAGCAGCCCGAGAACGTGTACACCTCAGCCGTACCGGTGTGGTAGTGGATGGGCAGGAGGCAACCAGGCGCCATGGTGGCCATGAGGACCACCTGTCCCTTTTCGGGGTCCAGGCGCAGCGGCTTGATGTGGATGCCGGGGCCCATCGCGTCCTTGAGCAGCGGGATCTGGTCGATGTTGACGGTCAGCAGGTCGTCCTGCGGTAAAGCGACCAACGGCAGCGGGACGCCGCTGTTGGTGCGGAACATGCCTGGAGATACGGGTGCGGACATGTGTCGGAACCTTTCGTGTGGTACGTATTTACGGATATCAGACCGGATATCCGGATCACATTCGTGACTCTACTGTGACCGTCGCCTCGTGGCAAGTGCTTTTCCCGGATTGCCCGGACGGGCTTGCAAGCGTCAACTGCATGCCCGTCCGCCCGCATCGCGGCGGTCGGCCGAGTGATCCAGATTCTCGAGACCGTGTCCTTGAGCCCGAATCACGCAAATCTGTAGGCGGCACGTGAGGCCTGCGTGGCCGTCGGCATCGACGCCGGCATGCTTCCTCACCACGAGAACTGGCGTGGGATCCGCGACGACGAACCACGTCGCGGCGGCCGGCAGGAGGATGATCGGGATGGTGCGATGCCACCGCTCGGAGCGTCGCGGGTAGTCGGGCCAGAGTGGGTAGATCCGGTCGGGCGATGGCCCAGAGGCGCTTGCGCTCGGCGGGGGTCGCTGACCGCGTTCGCGGTCATCACCGGGCCGGCGCCGTTGCGATTTGGACGCGGGGGTTTGTGGTGAGGTGTGGTACCAGCCGGGTGCTTGTCGGCGCCATAGTTGGAGGCGATCCCGATCACGTCTGGGCCGTCTTGAAAGTAAAAGACCGCGTTCGCGCGCGGTTGACCGGTTTTGGCCCCGGTGGTGGTGAGCGGCGCTTACAGGCCGAATACGGCGGACGGTGGGTTACCGGCAAGCATATTCGTTATCGTTTGGGGCACAACAGGATACGAATACTGCTGCATGGTAGTGGTCATTCACTGTTGCTGCGCAACGCAACTGGGCTGAGAAACTCAGGTTTTCGCCTCGATCGGCTCGAAGACGATAACGTGGCGCACGCCATTATGCTCCATGTGGCTGTCATGCGCGGGCCACATCTCGATAAGCCTCGGCATGTTGCGCGCGACCTCATCCTCTATAGCGGGTCGCGACAGATAGTTTGCAGCGGTGCCGCCGATCTCGATGCGTGCCGTTGGGTCGGCGAGCAGGTTCTTCGGCCAACTGGAGGCTGTTTCGAGCCCGAAGTTCTCGCAAGCGGCGACGAGATTCTTGCCATCCCGCACGTAGTGCAGCGGCACCGTTCGATCTTTGCCGCTTCTTCTGCCTTTCGTCGTGAGCAGCATCGTCGTCAGCTGCGGACCGCTCATGGAGAATCGGCCCCGGCTCGCGCGGATCAGCGCCCGGTCTACCCGTGAGCCGACGTGCTTCATGAACAGGGAGAACCAACGGTAGTGACCCACCCGCCGCATCATGCCGAGATACAGCTCATAGAGCGCACTCATCGTCGGACCTACGCGCGATCGCGTCTGCGCCTTATCAGTTGAGGTCATGCGTAGGGCTCCGATACGTGTTTCCGGATATGCATCCGCATATGCGGCCCACATGGCCACTTTACTGTGACCGTCGCCTCGTTGCAAGTCCCTGTCTGGATGGCCCGGACGGGCTTGCTAACCGCGCGATGCGGGCCGCTGGGCATGCGGCTGACGCTGACGATCACAGATCGCGGGTTTGCATCCAGCCAGATCCACTTGGGACCTGGCTACTTGGCGGTAAAGCCGGCGTCGACCGGCAGGGTGATACCAGTGATGTACCGGCCCGAGCGACCCCATAGATACACCATCGCTTCGCTGATATCGGTGGCTTCGATGAGCGGAACCGGAAGCAAGCATGGTTTGGTGCTCAGGCACGTCAGCCAGTAGCTGCCCCACCTGTTCATTGAAAATCATCGGGGTGGCGGTACCGCTCGGGTTCACTGTGTCGACCCGAATGTTCTTCTCCGCGAGCGCGTTTGCATACCCACGCATCACGCATAACGCCGTGCTTCGCGGCGAGGTAACCCACCGCCCCGGGATTTCTTTCATGTGGAACGTGGCGCGCATACCGGTGGGTCCGGCAATCGACCTGGTGATGACGACGGCTCCGCCATTGGTCCTCGAATAGAGCCGGCCGGCCTCGACGGTGTAATAGTCACCCTTGAGCATCACGTCCACCGCGTCGACGAATGCCGAAGTCCGCTGGGCCTGCTGACCCGTGCTGGGCAAGAGACCGGCGTTGGCCAACACGAAGTTAGCGGAACGGCGGCAATCGCGATAGCACACCGGAGCCGACCGAGATGGCCGCTGTGCAGGACTACCGCCACCGCGAGTAAGCGGTCAAAGGCCTTTTGATTCACCTCGATCCAGCGATGTAGGGCTAGGGCGCTGCTGTCGGTTGGGCACGTGGCTGGCGGGGCGTATCGCCGTTCGGTTCGGCCAGCGGGAGTGTGACTCGCAAGGTCGTTCCGGCCCCTTCGGGGCTGTGCAGATCGATGTGGCCGCCGAGCGCCTCGGGCCCGGTCCTTGAGCCCGATTAGGCCGCTGCCGCGAGCGAACTCAGCCCCCCCGACACCGTCGTCGGCGATCTCCAGGCGCAGCGCCGCGTCGGCCGGTTCTACGGTCACGGTGATCGCGGAGGCATACGAATGCTTGGCCGCGTTGGTCAACGCCTCGGCGATGATGTAGTAGGCACTGACCTCGACCTGATCGGGCAGGCGCTCCTGGATACGCAGGTCGAGCTGAACGGGGATCGGCGAGCGGCGGCGCAGTCCTCGCAACGCCGGGCCCAGGCCGTTCTCGGTCAGGATCGCCGGATGGATACCGCGCGACAGCTCTCGCAGCTCCTCTAGTGCACCGCTTGCCTCAGCAACAGCTCGGTCCAGCTCTGTTCGAGCCTCGCCGGGTTCCGGGACCACATCCTGGATCACGCGAAGCCGCAAGGCCAACGAGACGAGCCGCTGCTGAGCGCCGTCGTGCAAATCCCGTTCGATGCGGCGGCGGGTCTGGTCGGCGGTGGCCACCACACGAGCGCGTGACGCCGCGAGCTCGGTGTAAAGCTGGGCGTTGTCCAGCGACACCGTGAGCTGACCGGCGATCAGGTTGACCGCAGACAGCCGCTCGACGGTGAAAGCCGCCCGCATCAGCCGGTTCTCCAGCAGCAACACCGCCCGCAGCAAGCCGCGGCTGACGATCGGAACTGCCAACAGTGAACAGCAATCCGTATCAGCAAAAAACGGGTCGGCCGCGAAGCGCTCATCACGGGTGGCGTCGGCCACCGCCAGTGGCTCGCGGGTGCGTTCCAGATAACGCAGCACCGACATCGGCGCCGTGTCCCCGATCGAAGCGGCACCTACACCGCTAATCGCCGGCAGCAGCCACTGGCGATCTTCGTCATTCCACACTAGCAGCGCCACATCGGTGGCGCCGGTCATGGCGGCGAGTATCTTCGCCACCCGTGCATGCAATCCCGCGATGCTGGTTTCCGCGCTCAACGCCTGCGACGCCGACAAAATGCCCAACAGGTCGATCGTTCCGGTGCTCACGCTGCCACTGCCACCAGAATCATGAGACCCGGCGTAGCGCCCGCCTGCGTTGTCCGGGGGCGCCGGCAGGCTCGGGTAGGCCCAATCCAGCTGGGCGACTTTGGCCTTCGCGCCCCAGGCGGCATAGTGTTGCCGCGCCTGGGCGAGCAGGTCGTAGCCGTTGTGGTGGATGCCGTGGGCCAAATAGAAGCGGGCCGCGCGTTCGGTGATCAAGGCGCGGTGCCACGGACGCGGGCGTTGACCGGCCTCGCGCAGGGCCCCGTCGAAACCGCGCACACCGCCGTGAAAATCGCCGACGGCCCAGGCCCTTTCGGCCTCCAACAACCGCAGCAGATGCAAGAAGTTCTGCGGCGCATCGATGGCCCGGTCGGCCAGCCACCGAGTAATCTCGTCGAGTTCGCTCAACAGCGGCTCTCGCGCCGCAGCATCGGTTGCGCGTAGCTGTCCTGCCAACGCCAGCCCTCTGAGCACGCGTACTACTGCGCCTGGGTATTCGGTGGGCGAGGCCGCCATCAAGGGCGGCACTTCTGCGGTGTGGTGCTCGAGAGCGGCCTGATCGCCGAAGACGGCGGCGGCCATCGCTTGAATGCTGTGCGCGAGAAGAAGGGTCGCTGGTGCGTTGCTGTACCCGGCTATTGATACCGGTCCCCCCGTGGCGGTGGGGCCGACGCCGCGCAGCGCATCGATCACCCATTGGTAGCACTCAAGTACCTCCGCCATGTTTCCGCCGCCGATACGTCGCACGAACGCCAGACCCGCGTCGAGCGCGACGATGCAGGCGTCCAGTGCTGGCGCGCAATCGAGCAGGGCACGCATAGTCGCGGCAAAGGTGTATGCCGCGTTGTCGAGGTCGCCCCCGCTGATCAATCCTTCTTTGGCTCGCTCTGCTTCTTCGATGATGTTTTCCAGCGGCTCCAAGCACCACATCACGGCCGTGAGATGGAACCGTGCCTGTGACGTTTCGGGTTCGTAGCCTCGCGCCCCACTGAGCGCTACCACCTGTCGTAGCATCCGGTATGGAACGGTGTAGTCATGGCGCAACGCGGCAGCGGCCACGGGTATGCCGGCGATCGCGCCGACCAGAGTGCGGGACGGGCCGTGCTCAAGCCACATTCGCAGCGCCTGCTGGCTCAGCCAGGCCATCAGTAAGGGGTTCTGCCCAAAGTAGGCCGCCGGCAGCATCGCATTGATTAGCCGCGCACCGGCCAGCATCGTGGGATCGGTGAGTTCGCGGCGGGCCAAGTCATCGTCGGCTTCGTTGGCATCGAGCCACCGCGACAGATTGTCGAACTGTTGGTCCAGCTCGGCGGTCATCCCATCCGTAGTGGAGACGGCGATGCCCAGTTGCGCAAGGACTTTCAGCCCGAGCGCGATCGCCTCGGGCAACCGTCTCGCGTGAGTGAGGCTGCGGACCTGGACCGCCGTCGCGTCAGCCAGGTCGATCGCGCCGCAGCACAACGCCTCGAGGGCACCATATTCCTCGTCCGCCTCGTCCAGGCGCCCCATTCCATACAGCGCGGCGTGGCGGGCCGTCCGCAGCTCGAGCAGGGTGCCGGTCTGTGAGGGGTCGACGAGGCTCAGCGCCGCGGCCAGCAGGGCGCTCATCATGGCATAGTCGCCGATCACCGAGGCCTGGTCGGCGGCGTGACGCAGCAGTCCGACGACGTGTGACCGTTCCGTCGGCTCGTCGACCGCGTCGATGACCGGCAGGTATTGCTCCGCCGCGACGGCAAACATCCCTGGAATCGCCGCGAGCCGTCGCGCAATCTTCAGATGCATGCGGCGTAGCTGGTCTTCGTCGAGGCCGCGCAACACCACCTCGCGGATGCGGTCGTGGCCGAATTGCACCGCCTCGTGCACTCCCGGCTCGATGGCTAAGACACCCTCATCCAGCGCGGGCGCCAACCGCTGTTCCACCAACTCAGCCGGCTCGCCAACGGCGACCTGCAGCAAGTCAAGGTCGGCGCGCCCGCCGAGGCAGGCCATCGCCTGCACCACCCCGTTGGTCGGCTCGGGCATAGCGCGCAAGCGGGCGGCCAGTAGCTCGACGATGTCGGAGCTTCTCAGGTGCGCCCGCACGGCCGATTCGTCCCAGCACCACCCGGCCCCCGTCACGGTCAGCGCGCCCTCTGAGCGGAGTGCGTTCAGCAACTCGACGACCTCATACGGATTGCCCGAGGCATGTGGTGCAAGGATCTCAGCCAGGGACATCGCGGTGGCCGTATCGACGCGCAGGATGTCGGCGACCATGGCGACTACGCTCGAAGGCGGCAGGGTGTCCAGCCAGAGATGGTGCACACCGGGCTGCTCTCGCCACCGCGGCACCATCGCACCTATCAGCTGGGTGACCGCCTCGTTGCCGTCGCGATACGCGCCCACCAGCAGCGCACCATAGGTTGGCTGCTCGCCGAGCACCACATCGACGAATCCGAGCTGTGCGCGCCCCGCCCACTGCATGTCATCGAGGAACAACACCACCGGCCGACTGGGCGAGGCGACCGCCCCCAACAACTGCGCTGCCATTCGCTGCGCCCGCGCCTGGGCGGTCAGCGGATCACCCGCATCCGCGGACACCTGCAGCAGCGACCCGAACTCCGGCACCGCAGCGGCCAGCAAGCCTGCGTTGTGCCCGACCGCTGCCCGGATCCGGTCGCGAATCTCGGCCAGCTCGTCTTCGGGCTGGGCCAACAGCATCCGACACAACGCCCGCGATGCCTGATGGACCGCGTCGGACTCGCGGTCGCGCCGGTACTGATCGAACTTGCCGGCGATGAACCACCCACCGGCCTCGGCAACCAGCGACCGCAGCTGATCAACCAACGCCGTCTTGCCCACCCCCGGCGCCCCGCTGACCAACACCCCATGACACCGGCCATCGAGCATCTCGGCGAACGCGTTGCCCAACGCCGCTACCTCGTCGTCACGCCCCACCAGCCGCGACGGCCGCAGCAACCGCACCGGAAAATCATGGCCGCCGACCTCCGGCCCGCCAGCATCGTCTAACCGCTGCAAGTCATAGAGCAGCCCCTCTGCGCTCTGATAACGGTTGTCGGGCTCCTTTTCCAACAAATGCATCACGATCGCCGACAACCGTTGCGGTATCAACGGATTGGTCTGCGCCGGCGGCACCGGCACCCGCGCCAAATGGTCATAGATCAGCGCCAACGGATCCCCGCTGCCAAACGGCGGCTCACCGGTGGCCAGCTCATACAGCGTGGCGCCCAACCCATACAGGTCGGCCCGCTGATCCACCGACCGGCCGGTACGCCCGGTCTGCTCGGGCGCCAAATACGCCAACGTGCCCACGAGCTCACCCTGCGCAATGATCGGTGAACGGATCTGGGCAGACGGCGTCGCCAACCCGAAATCCACCAGACACGGCGCCCCATCATCATCGATGACGATGTTGGCCGGGCAGATGTCACGGTGAATCACCCCGCACGCATGCATCCCCGCCACCGCCCCGGCCAACTTCAGCGCGAGCCCGATCAAATCGTGGACGGGCAGCGGCTTCGATAGCCCGGCCACGCTGCTCTCACCCGCGTCGGCTAACACAATCGACCCCGCACACTGCGGCTCATCAAGCAACTGAGCCACCCCAACCACCCCGCGCAACCGCTGCAGAATCACCACCTCACGCTGCAGCTGGCGCTCGGCATCCGGCCCCAACAGCTCCTTGCGGATCACCGTGCACCCCGAAAACCAAAGCCGCGTCACCCGCGTGCGTTCGCTGTCGTGCACAATCTCGGCCCGAACGGGCGGACTCCCATCGGGCAAGAACGTGTCGTCGCCCACCGGACACCTCCACGCACCGCCGAGCCTCCTCTTACTTAACACCCATTTGAGGAACGGCGGCAATCGCGACAGCAACCGGAGCCGACCGAGATGGCCGCTGTGCAGGACTACCGCCGCCGCGAGAAAGCGGTCAAAGGCCTTTGCCTTACCTCGATCCAGCGATGTAGGGCTAGGACGCTGCTGTCGGTTGGGCACGTGGCTGGCGGGGCGTATCGCCGTTCGGTTCGGCGAGCGGAAGGGTGACTCGCAGAGTCGTTCCGGCCCCTTCGGGGCTGTGCAAATCGACGCGGCCGCCGAGCGCCTCGGCCCGGTCCTTGAGCCCGACCAGGCCGCTGCCGCGAGCGAACTCAGCCCCCCGACACCGTCGTCGGCGATCGCCAGGCGCAGCGCCGCGTCGGCCGGTTCTACGGTCACGGTGATCGCGGAGGCATACGAATGCTTGGCGGCGTTGGTCAATGCCTCGGCGACGATGTAGTAGGCGCTGATTTCGATGCTCTCGGGCAGGCGTTCCTCGACGCGCAAATCGAGCTGAACGGGAACCGACGAACGGCGGGTCAGCGCGCGCAACGCCGGGCCGAGGCCGCCCTTCGTGAGGATCGCCGGATGAATGCCGCGGGAAAGCTCGCGCAGCTCCTCGAGTGCGCCGCTTGCCTGGTCGGCAGCGCGGTCGAGTCGCGTCCGAAGCTGCCCTGCGTCCGGCGACACCTCGGCCTGCGCCATGCGAAGCTCCAGCGCTAACGAGACGAGCCGCTGCTGGGCGCCGTCGTGCAGATTGCGTTCGATGCGCCGGCGGGTCTGGTCGGCTGTGGCAACGATACGGGCGCGCGACGCCGCGAGTTCGGAATAGAGCTGGGTGTTGTCGAGCGAAACGGCGAGCTGGCCGGCGATCAATTTGACGGCGTCGAGGCGTTCGGCGTTGAACGCCCCGCGGATCAAGCGGTTTTCCAGCAGCAACACCGCCCGCAGCCTGCCCCGGCTGAGGATCGGTAGGGCCATCAGCGAGCAGCAGTCGGCATCGGCGAAGTAGGGGTCGCGAGCGAACCGAGCATCGCTGGTGGCGTCGGGCACCACCAGTGGCTCGCGGGTGCGTTCCAGATAACGCAGCACCGACGCCGGACCCGTATCGCTTATCGAAGTGCCACCCTCACCGCTTGTCGCCGGCAGCAGCCAGTGGTGGTCTTCGTCATTCCACACCAGCAGCGCCACATCGGTTGCGCCGGTCATGGCGGCGAGCACCTGCACCACCCGGGCATGCAATCCCCCGATGCTGGTTTCCGAGCTCAACGCCTGCGACGTCGACAGGATGCCCATCAGATCGATGGTTCCGGTGCTGACACTGCCACTGCCAAAGGAGTCGTCAGGAGACCGGGTGTTGCGCTGCGTGGCCGACGTGTCCTGGTGTGGCGGCAGGCTCGGATAGGCCCAGTCCAGCTGGGCGACTTTGGCCGTCGCACCCCAGGCGGCATATTGCTGCCGCGCCTGGGTCAGCAGCTCGTAGCCGTTGTGGTCGAGGCCGTGGGCCAAATAGAAGCGAGCCGCGCGTTCGGCGATCAAGGCCCGGTGCCAAGGCCGTTGGCGTTGGCCGGCCTCGCGTAGAGCCGCGTCGAAACCGCGGACACACCCTTGGAATTCGCCGACCGCCCATGCCCGCTCGGCTTCCAGCCACCGCAACAGGTGCAAGAAATTCTGCGGCGCATCGGCGGCACGGGCGGCCAGCCACCGCGTCACTTCGTCGAGCTCGGTCAGCTGGGTGTTTGGCGCATCACCGCCTGCCGTGCGGACTTCTCCCGCCAAGGCCAGTCCCCGGAGGACGCGGACCATGGCGCTCGCGTATTGACCAGACGCGGCCCACAGCAAGGGCAGCACTTCTGCGGTGTGGCGCTCAAGAGCGGCCTGATCGCAGAAGATGGCGGCGGCCATCGCTTGAATGCTGTGCGTGAGTAGAAGGACCAATGGGGGGTTGCCGTACGGGGCGATTGCCACCGCTTCCCCGGTTGCAATGCGGCATTCGCCGCGCAGCGCATCGATCACCCATTGGTAGGGCTTTAGCAACTCGACCATGTTTCCGCCGCCGATGCGTCGCACAAAGGCCAGACCCTCGTCGAGCTCGGCGACGCAGGCTTCCAGTGATGACGCGCAATCCAGCAAGGCCGCCATAGTCGTGATAAAGCTGTACCCCGCGTTGTCCAAGTCGCCCCCGCTGACGAGCCCTTCCTTGGCTCGCCGAGCTTCTTCGACGGCGGCTTCGAGCGGCTCAAACCACCACATCAGCATCGCGAAAAGAAAACGTGCCTGTGACGTTTCGGGTTCGTATCCGCGGGCCTCACTCACCGCCAGCACTCGTCGTAGCGCCCGATACGAGACGGCGTATTCGCCGCGCAACGCGGCCGCGGTGTGCGGGATGTGGGCCGCCGGGCCGACGAGAGTTCGGGCGGGGCCGTGATCAACCCAAACTCGCAGGGCCTGCATGCTCAACCAGGCCCCTAGTGGGGCGTCCAGGACAAAGGCGGCTGCTGGCAACATCGCATTCATCACCCGGGAGCAGGCCAGCCGCTCCGGATCGGTGAGCTCGTGGCGAGTCATATCATCAACGGCTTCGGTGGCGTCGAGCCACCGGAACACATGCGCGAACTGACTGTCCAATTCGGCGGGAAGCCGCTCCGGAGTTGGGACCGCGATGCCCAATTCACGAAGCAGCCGCCGGCCAAGCTCGATCGCCTCTGGCAAACGGTTTGCATGGGTGAGGCTACGTACCTGTACCGCCGTTGCGCCCGCTAGGTCTATCGGGTCGCGGCATAACGCCTCGATAGCACGATATTCCTCCTCTGCCTCGTCCAGGCGACCCATGCCATACAGTGCGCCGTGGCGGGCTGTGTGCAGCTCGAGGAGCGTGTCGGTCTCTGACGGGTCGGCGAGTCTCAGCGCCGCCGCCAGAAGCGTGCCCACCAGAACATAATCGCCGATCACCGAGGCCTGTGATGCGGCGCGACGCAGCAGTCCCACGACCTCTAATTTTTCCGTGGGCTCTCCGACGGCGTCGATGACCGGCAGGTATTGCTCCGCGGCGACGGCAAACATCTCCGGAATCCCCGCAAGCCGTCGCGCGATCGTCAGATGCAGGCCGCGTCGCTGCTCATCGTTGAGGCCACGCAACACTTCCTCGCGGATGCGGTCGTGGCCAAACCGCACCGCCTCTTGCATTGCTGGCTCGATTACCAGGACCGCCTCGTCGAGCGCGGGCGCCAGCCGCTGTTCTACCACCCCAGGCAGCTCGGCGACGGCCATGCGCAGTACATCCAGGTCGGTGCGCCCGCCCAGGCAGGCCATCGCCTGCACCATCTCCCGGGTCGGCGCGGGCATTGCGTGGATGCGGGCCGCCAGGAGGTCGGCGACGTCCGAGCGGCTGAGGTGCGCCCGCAGAGCCGGTTCGTCCCAGCGCCAACCGGCTGCCGTCACGGTCAGTGCCCGCTGGCCGCGCAGCCCATTCAGCAACTCGATGACCTCATACGGGTTGCCTGACGTGTACGGGGCAAGGATCCCAACCAGATCCGCCGCGGTAGGCGTATTCAAATGCAGCATGTCCGCGACCATGGCGGTCTGGCTCGACGGCGGCAGGTGATCCAGCCGTAGTTGATGCACACCGGGCTGATCACGCCATCGCGGCACCATCGCGGCCAACAGCTGGGTGGCCGCCACATCGTCGTCGCGATACGCACCTACCAGCAGCAAACCATCGATCGGCTCCTCGCTGACCACCACGTCGACGAATCCGAGCGGTGTGCGCCCGGCCCACTGCATGTCATCGAGGAACACGACCACCGGTCGGGTGGGTGAGGCGATCGCCCCCAACAACTGCGCTGCCGTTCGCTGCGCCCGTGCCTGGGCGGTGAGCGGATCGCCCGCGTCCGCGGACACCTGCAGCAGCGATCCAAACTCCGGCACCGCGGCGGCCAGCAAGCCTGCGTTCTGCCCGACCGCTGCCCGTATTCGGTCGCGAACCTCGGCCAGCGCTTCTTCGGTCTCGGTCAACAGCAGCCGACACAGCGCCCGTAATGCCTGCGCGACGGCGTCGGAACCTAGATCGCGCCGGTACTGATCGAACTTGCCGGCGATGAACCACCCACCGGCGTCGGCAACCAGGGGTCGTAGCTCGTCAACCAACGCCGTCTTGCCCGCGCCCGGGGCCCCGCTGACCAACACGCCACGGCACCGGCCATCAAGCATCTCCGCGAACGCGTTGCCCAACGCCGCCACCTCGTCGTCGCGCCCCACCAGCCGCGAGGGCCGCAGCAGCCGCGCCGGAAAATCGTGGCTGCCGACGGCCCATTGGCGCGTATCGTCCAGCCGCTGCAGGTCATAGATCAGCCCTTCGGCGCTCTGGTAGCGGTTGTCGGGCTCCTTCTCCAACAAATGCATCACGATCGACGACAACTGCTGGGGTATCGCCGGGTTGGTCTGCGCCGGCGGCTCTGGCACCCGAGCCAGATGGTCATGGATCAGCCGCAACGGATCCCTGCTGCCAAAGGGTGGGTCACCGGTTGCCAGTTCATACAGCGTGGCGCCCAGCGCGTACAGGTCAGCCCGCTGATCCACCGACCTTCCGGTACGCCCCGTCTGCTCGGGCGCCAAATACGCCAGCGTGCCGACGATTTCAGTGGCCGGAGTGAACTCTGGACGACGGATCTGGGCAGCCGAGGTTGCCAATCCGAAACCCACCAGGCACGGCGTCGCGTTGTCGGCGATGACGATATTGGCCGGGCAGATGTCACGGTGAATCACGCCGCGGGCATGCATCTGCGCCACCGCCCCGGCCAGCTTCAGCGCGAGCCCGATCAAATCCTGGACGGGCAGCGGCTTCGATAGCCCGGCCACGCTGCTATCACCCGCGTCGGCTAACACAATCGACCCCGCACACTGCGGCTCATCAAGCAACTGAGCTAGCCCGTGCACGCCGCGCAGCCGCTGAAGGATCGCAACCTCATGCTGCAGGCGGCGCGGAGCCTCGGGTCCCAGCGGTTCCTTGCGGATCACCGTGCACCCCGTAAACCAAAGCCGCGTCACCCGCATGCGTTCGCTGTCGCGCAGAATCTCGGCCCGAACGGGCGGACTCCCATCGGGCAAGAACGTGTCGTCGCCCACCGGACACCTCCACGCACCGCCGAGCCTCCTCTTACTTAACACCCATTTGAGTAACGGCGGCAATCGCGACAGCAACCGGAGCCGACCGAGATGGCCGCTGTGCAGGACGGCTCTGCCACGCCCAGTTGCCAATTGACGGGTTGATCGGGACGCGGTGAGTCCAACAGTTCCGGCCAGCAGGGGGATGTATGGGCGGCTCCCGTATCGAACCATCTAGAGTTCTTCGGTCCGGTGGCGCTGTTCTTCCGGGTGGCCGACGACGATTCGCGCTACGGGCTCGGTGGTTCGGTGTACACGCAGAACATCACGCGCGGGGTCGAGGTGGCCAAGCGGATCGAGACCGGCATGGTGTTCGTCAATCACCCGACCTGGACCAAGCCGGATCTGCCGTTCGGTGGTGTGAAGCTGTCGGGCTACGGACATGAGCTGTCGCACTTGGGCATTCAGGAGTTCGTCAATAAAAAGCTCATTAACGTCGTTCCGATCGACGCCCCGGAGTGATCAGACGCTAAAGGCGAGGACACGTACAGGAACCCAGATATGAGTGCCCGCACTTCCAGCGCGACGTCCCCCGGCATCACGGGCGTGCATCATCTGTCGTTGACGGTCACCGACCTCGATGCCAGCTTGGACTGGTACCGGAAGGTGTTTCGCACCGACCACAACGACACGCAGTTTCCGCACTACGATCGCCAGGACACCGGCTATGGCGTCCTGGTGACCGAGCCCCGTTCGGGACTGGTGTTCGGGCTGCACACGAACGTCAGCAACCAGGGAGAGGCGTTCTCCGAAACTCGCACCGGGTTGGATCATGTGTCGTTTAAGGTGGCTTCGCGGTCGGATCTGGAAGCGTGGACAGCCTGGCTCGACGAACTGGACGTCACGCACACCGGGATCAGAGACCTCGAGGAGCCCTTCGTGTACTCGACGGTAGTGTTGCGCGACCCGGATGGCATTCAGCTCGAACTGTTTGCTTCGGGCTGACCGGGCATGGGCGATCTCGTCTTGCTTCGACGGTTGATCGCCCGGTGTGGCGGCGGAATAATTAATCATGTTCTTTTGGCACGTTCGGCATGGTCGGCTAACGTGACGGACACGATGCAACTGGGTTGTCTGGGGCCTACATGACCGATAACGCCGACGGCGGTGGTGGGCCAGATCGCGATCCGCCAGATATTCCGGCTTACACGCCCGACGTATGGCATCACACGAACACCCTGCCCGGCACGATCTCTGTTGGCGGTTCACGTGCCGAGATGGCGGCTAACCACATCGCTCGGCTCGCGGCAGGAGTGCAGGCGGGTGAACGGATCGGCAGCAAGGATGACATCCGCCATGTCTGCGGGGTCTCGGTGGGTACGGTGAACGAGGCAATCAAGCTCGCACAGGAGCGCGGGATCATCACTTCGCGTCCCGGTCCAGGCGGTGGCATCTTCGCCTCCGACCCCTCTCCGCTGTCGCGAATGAATGGTTGGTTCCGTTCTGCCGCTAGTGATTACTCCGCGCTCGACGAGGCGATTCAGATTCGCGATGCTCTGGCGCCACTTCTGGTCGATGAGGTGCTCGCGCGGATCAGCGACGCAGATCGGCGCGTGCTGAACGGACTGTTGATCGAGGTACGACGAACTCGGGACGCCCACGACCAACTCGGATTCATCTGGGCGGCATGGAACATACATGAGTATTTCGCTGGTATCGGGCGCAGCCAGCTCCTCAACAGTCTCTAGGCCCTGCTGGGCGTTGACGAGTTCATCACCCCGATGGTCTGAGACCTTAAAACCGACGAAAGCAACTGGGTGAAGCACATGCCGGACGGCAGATCCATCTTTCGGCTCAAGCCGCAATTGGACGAACCGGTTCGGCGGCTCTGGCAAGGAAACGAATAGAGCAAGAAGCGCGCTGTCAGGACGCTTGACGAATCACGTCGTGGCGGCGCGCAGGCGGATGATCGGGATGGTGCGATGGCATCGTTCGGCGCGACGTCGGTAGTCGGGCCAGAGTGGGTAAACCCGGTCGGCAATGGCCCAGAGGCGCTTTCGCTCGTCGGGGTCGCGGACCTCGGTCGCGGTCAGCACTGGGCCGCCACCGTGGGTCGCGATCTGCACGTGAGGGTGCGTGCGCACGTTGTAGTACCAGGCGGGGTGTTTGTCATTGCCGTAATTGGACGCGATGACGATCACGTCGGGCCCGTCATGGAAGTAGAAGACCGGGTTGGTCCGCGGTTGCCCGGTTTTCGCCCCGGTGGTGGTGAGCAGCGCTGAGGGCAGCATCAGTCCCATGCTCAGCCGGCCGCCGGTGGCTCGCAGCAGCCACGGGTCGACCTTCGGCGCGATGTTCTTCGCGATCCACCGGCCGGGGCCGGTCGCCAAGAAGGCGGCGAAGGCGCGCACGGTGAGGCCGACCCTTGGGGGAGGGTCCACCCGTGGCAAGTCGTCGGTCGAGGTGCCCGATGTGCGGATCGTCATGGTGACGCGGGTCCTAACATGTCGGCGCTGCACGTATTTACGTATGAATAACCGTATATACGAATGACCTGCATCACACTACCCGCCCTTGCCGCGTCGTCGCAAGTCCCGATCCGGAGGGCTTGCTAGCCTCAGCCGCATGCCTGCCCGTCCGCACCGCACGGTCGACAGA
>CAWAGK010000004.1:137500-1288414 GCA_963781685.1 uncultured Actinomycetota bacterium | reverse complement strand
CAGCTACCGCCAGTAAGCTGCGCCGCCGGCGCGCTGTCGAAAGCCAGCCGGGCATTCGAGCGGACGCTACTGCGTACCGGCGACATCGTTCTCGTCGACTCACCAATTTCACGACTCTGTGTTACGGCACGGAGAGCCTCACGAACTTCTGGCGCTAGTCAGCCACCATGAACTGAGCCGGTTGAGCGAAGGGAGACTCGAGAAATGCCTGGCCTGGCCGCAATCGTGTTGGGATCGGCTCCGGTCTTGGGCGGAGCACTTCTTGGCGCCGCCGCGGGCCAATTCGTGGGCCCCGATTTCCGAGCCGGAATCAAAGAGGACATAGACCTGCTTGAGCGATTACCGGAAGACGAGGCGGATCGTCGCGCCGCGCTGCGGCGCAGTATTGCAAACCGCGTCGACGACCTTGTCGTCGCCAGCGAAGAACGCCGCCAACTACGTGCGGCCGCGATCGTCTACCGCGGCAACTGGCGGGACTTCGTGGTGTTTTTGTGCACCGTTCTGTTCGCGGTGGTGTGGTGGGACTGTTTATCGGCCTGATTGTCGCGTCGGTGATCACCGCCGGCTACGCGCTCCGCGGCATTCGCGCAAGCGTCGCTAACCTGTGCGGCTCGCGCCGACGTCAGCCCCGTTCCAGCAGCCGCAACAGGTAGCTCCCATAGCCGGACTTGAGCAGGGCGTCGGCGCGCTTGGCCAGCTGTTCGTCGTCGATGTAGCCCATCCGCCAGGCCACTTCTTCGGGGATGCCGACCTTCAGGCCTTGCCGACGTTCCAGAGTGCGGACGTAGTCGCTGGCGTCCAGCAGTGAGTCGAATGTCCCGGTGTCCAGCCAGGCCGTACCACGTGCGAGCACCTCGACGGTCAGCCGGCCTTGGTTGAGGTAGGTCCGGTTGACATCGGTGATCTCGAGTTCGCCGCGCGCCGACGGCCGCAGGCCCCGGGCGATTTCGACCACATCGTTGTCGTAGAAGTACAGTCCGGGAACCGCGTATTGCGATTTGGGTGTGGCCGGTTTTTCCTCCAACGACAACGCGAGGCCGTCCGGGCTGAATTCGACGACACCATACGCCGAGGGGTTGGCCACCCAGTAGGCGAAAATTGATCCGCCACTGACTGATTGGAAGCGCTGGAGGTTGGTGCCCAGGCCCGGACCGTGGAAGATGTTGTCGCCCAATGCCAAAGCGACCGGTCCGCTGCCGATGTGGTCGGCGCCGATGACGAAAGCCTGGGCCAGACCATCGGGACGATCTTGCACGGCATAGCTGATGTTGATGCCGAAATCCGTGCCGTCACCGAGCACCCGATGGAATGCCGGCGCGTCGTTGGCGGTGGTGATCACCTGGATGTCGCGGATACCGGCCATCATCAGCGTGGTCAGTGGGTAATAGATCATCGGTTTGTCGAACACAGGCAGCAGCTGCTTGCTGACGCCCATCGTGATCGGATACAGCCGGGTGCCCGAGCCGCCGGCCAGAATGATCCCGCGCATGTCTTACTCCTCAGTCGACGAGATCGGCATTGGTCAACTCAGTCGCGGCCAGCGCGGCGACGAGGTCGTTATGACGGAACACCGAGGTCACGTGATCGTGTACCACCCGAAAGGCTGACGCGATGGTGGCGTTGGCACTGGGTTCGTCTGGGCTGTCGACCTTCTCTTCGACGACCACGACGCCGTCGTGCACGTACATCCTGCCCACTTCGACTTTCCGGGGGTGGGTGCTCGCCCATTCGCGCAACGCGTCGTGGCCCTGCGCCGCGCCGTGCGCGTCACCGACTTCGATGTCATCGCTGGACAGGGTTAGCAATGTGTCGATGTCGGACGCATTCAAAGCGTCGTGCCAGGCCAGTACGGTGGCGATCTCCGATGTGGTCATGGTGTGAAAGGTACCGTGCGCGCCGCGACTAGAACGGCGTGTGGTCGAGCCACTTCTGCCATATCGCGGTGTCCCCGAACACCGTGATATCGGTGTCGGCGACCGGAACTCGCCGCACGACTGCCAGCAGCAGGTCGACGGCACCGCCGCGCAGCGCCACCTCGCCCTTGTCGTGACCGTGCGACCAGGTGATGCGGTCGCCGTCGGCGCGGACGGTCCATTCGCCGGCAACCCCCAGACCGGGGTCGGTGGCGTGCAGATGGACCGTTTGGCCGCCCTCGAGCGGGAGTGGTGCGTCGTCGCGTCCGGCCTGGGCCGCGACCCGCTCGAGCCATTCACTGATGCCGTCGGCTGCCAGCTCGGGTGTGAGCGGGTATTCGAGCGCGAGCGCCAGCGCGGCGTCGGCCCGATGCACCGTCGCCTCGTGCAGCCGGCGCCGCACCCACCAGTAGGCCGGCCGCGAGCCCAGAAATGTCCAGACCGGGGTTTCCTCCCCAGCTTTTTCGACGGCGTCGATCAGCCGCTGCGCACCGCCGTGCAGCCAGGCGATCGCCTCGTCGGGATCGGGCGGCGGCTTGCCTTGGTCGACTGTGCGCGGGTCGAGATAGTGGTCGACCCGGTCGGCGACGATCTGCGCCGCCCAACGGTCACCGCGACCGACATGGCGAAACAACTGCGAAAGGCTCCAGCCGGGACAGGTCGGCACCGGAGTAGCAGGGTCGCCGCTGCGGATCAGCTCGCCGAAGGCGCGATTCTGCTCCAGCAGTGCTGCGGCGTAGTCCATGCGGTCAGGCTACGCGCCGTCCCAAGCAGTGCATGCGCCAACCGGCTTGCTGCCACCGTTGCACGTCCAGGCAGTTGCGGCCGTCGACCACGACGCGTGCCCGCACCCGGTCGGCGAGCACGTGTGGGTCGAGGTCTACGAACTCTTTCCACTCGGTGAGTACCAACACCGCGTCGGCGCGGTCGCAGGCTTCCTCCACCGAGATCGCGTAATTCAGCGTGGGGAACAGCCGCTGGGCGTTCTCCAGCGCCTTGGGATCGTAGACGTTGACCGCCGCGCCGTTGAGCTGTAGCTGGCCCGCGACATTGAGCGCCGGCGAGTCGCGGACGTCGTCGGATTCGGGCTTGAACGCCGCGCCGAGCACGGCGATGTTGGCGCCCAGCAGCGAGCCGCCGCATGCGGCAGTGGTTAATTCGACCATCCGGTGGCGGCGGCGCATGTTGATGCTGTCCACCTCGCGCAGGAACGTCAGCGCCTGATCGGCGCCCAGTTCACCGGCGCGGGCCATGAACGCCCGGATGTCCTTGGGCAGGCAGCCGCCACCGAAACCCAAGCCCGCGTTGAGGAATCGGCGCCCGATCCGCGGGTCATGTCCGAGTGCGTCGGCTAACAGGACGACGTCTGCACCGGCGGCTTCACATACTTCGGAGATCGCGTTGATGAACGAGATCTTGGTCGCCAGAAAGGCGTTCGCGGAGACCTTGACCAACTCCGCTGTCTGCAGATCGGTCACCAGGAATGGCACTCCGGCTTCCAGCATCGGTGCGTACAGCTCACGAATCGCCGCCTCGGAACGCGTCGAACCATCTTGTACACCAAGCACAATGCGGTCGGGCCGCAACGTGTCCTGCACCGCGAAACCTTCCCGGAGGAACTCCGGGTTCCACGCCACTTCCACGTCGACACCGGGGCGTACGGCCGCGCGGGCCCGCTGAACGAGCTCGGCCGCGGTCCCGACGGGCACCGTGGACTTGCCGACGATCACCGAGTCGCGAGTCAGACGCGGTGCAAGCGTGTCGATTACGGCGTTGACGTGGCTTACGTCGGCGCCGTACTCGCCCCTCTTCTGCGGGGTGCCGACCCCGAGGAAATGAACGTCGGCGAACTCGGCAGCCTGGTCATAGTCGGTGGTGAACCGAAGCCGGCCAGCTGCGATGTTGTCGCTCAACATCTTTCCCAGCCCCGGCTCGTAGAACGGAACGTCACCGGCAGCTAGTTTGGCAATCTTACCGGGATCGACGTCGACGCCGACGACCTCGTGTCCCAGTTCGGCCATCCCGGCGGCATGGGTGGCACCAAGATAGCCCGTACCGAATACGGCGCATCTCATACACCCGTGTGTAAGTTGCCGCAATGAGCTAATTGCATCGCTCTTCTGAGCGGTGGGCAAACGTCAGGTGACAGTTTGCTGTCGGCGCCTTAGAAGCCCAGGCCAGGGATACCAAATCCGCCGCGGCCGAAGCCGCCGCCGTGGCCACCGAAGCCGCCATGGCCGCCGCCTCCGGGGAACCCACCGCCAGGACCGCCCGGGTATCCGCCGTGGCCGCCTCCGGGGTATCCACCACCGGGGCCGCCTCCGGGGTATCCACCACCCGGGTAGCCGCCACCGCCGGGTCCGCCGCCGTGGCCCCAGGGCCCGAGCCCCGGGCCTATGGGAATCGGAATTGGGATCGGGACGGGAGCCGGCGCAACTGGAGCCGGCGCCGGTGCAGCCGGTGCGGGAGCTGGCGCCGGCGCAGCCGGCTCTGGAGCCGGAGCAGCAGGCACTGGTGCCGGGGCAGGCGCCGCCGCGGGAGCCGGAGCTTCTGGTGCCGGGGCAGCCGGTTCGGGAGCCGGAGCCTCGGGCGCCGGAGCAACAGGAGCGGCGGGAGCCGGTGCCGGCGCGGGAACGGCGGCAGGGGCGGGAGCTGGGGGCGCGGCGGGCGCCGGGGCGACCGCATTATGGCCCGGCTCTGGCCGGACGGCCGCAGTCGGCCGCATGCTGATCGCCAGCGCGACCACCAGCGCCGCAGCGGCCACCACGAAGATCGCCGCGACCGCGCTGACCACCAGGACCAGCGGCCTGCGGCCGCCGTCCCGCGGAATTACAGTCGTGATGCCGGTGTACGTGCCGGTCGGGAGATCTTGCTCGTCTGCGAGTGCGGTGTAGGCCTCGGCGTCGTCGTCCGCAACCGCACTGTAGGCCAGCGCTTGCTCGCCGGACGCGCCGTCGACCGCAACGTCGAAATACCCGGGAGCGACCGCGTACGGGTCTATCGCACCGGTGCCGGGATCCTGTGCATAGGCCAACGCGGCGGTCGACGAGGAGAACAGCGGGGCATTGGCCGAGGCCAACGCCGCTCCACGGGCCAGCGCCGTCTCCGGCTCCTCGGGCGCATTCACCGTCAGTGCGGTCGCCGCCTCCAGCTGCGCCTTGATCGGGGCGATGTCAACGCCGGAACCGACGACGAACAGGCCATCCGGACGCGTCTCAAGCGCCTCGGCACCCGAGGCCATCGCCGACAGCTCGGCGATGGGGTCGCTGCCGGGGGTCAGCGGCTGGCGGTGCACGTCGGTGATCGACCCGTCGGCGGTGTTGACCAGGGCCAGGGTCGCGGTGTCGGGCTCGACAAACAGCAGGCCGGTCTGCGCGTAGCCGACGGAGTTGCCGACGACTTGAGCAAGCGCTGCGGCGGCCAAAAACGACGACACCAGCATGACGTTCTCGACCTTGCGTGCCGCCAGTGCGTCACGCAGCGCGGTGGCCTCGATCGGATCCGTCCAGGTCACACCCGTCGACCGCAATTGGTAGCCACTTTCGGAGGCACCTTCTTGGGTGCCCAGGATCGCTGAGACCACTTGGTCGGCCGCGCTGACGGTTGGTGCGTCGGCCGTGTTGACCTCGAAGCCCTCTTCATCGACCGTGACGCCGTCGGCGTTCTCGCCCTCAACCAGAACCATGCGGACCGCAGTGGGTGCCATCGACACGCCAAGCACGGTGTCCACTACTCCTCCAAAGCTGTTCGCTGCCGGGAACTGATCACCACGCCGGGCCAGTGCGCTGCGGGATTGCCGAGTTTCCTCAAGGCCTGGCAGGAGCGATTCTGATCACTCCCCCGGTTTTCGCCACCTTACCGATGCTGGCAACCGGTGGCTATGCATTGACCACACTTACCGGCGGCCGTGACCGCCAAAACCGCCGAAGCCGCCACCGTGGTGACCACCCCCGAAGCCGGGGCCCCAGCCGCCATGGCCGCCACCCCATCCCGGGCCGCCGCCGTGGCCCCAGCCACCCTCGTCGTGATCGCCGCGATCGCCGCCCCACGGGCCTTCCGGCGGGCCCAGCGGGGGCCCAAAGATTCGCGGAAGGATCGGCGGTATGAGCGGCGGTGGCGCCGGCGGGGGGACCAGGATCGGCACTGGCCCGCGGATCGGAGCAGGAGCCGGAGCCCGAACCGGAACAGGCGCCGGAGCAGCTGCGCGGACCGGAGCCGGAGCGGGCGCCGGCACGGGGGCGGGTGCGGGTTGCACCGGCACCAGCGCATTGGGCGCCGACGCGGGGACATGCCTGGGGGCCACCACATTTTGACTAAGGCTGGGCCGCGAACTGACCGACGGCCGAATACTGAACGCCAGCGAAATCACCAGTGCCACAACGCCGACGGTAAAAATGAGCATGACGCTCATCGCCGCCAAGAACGGCGTGCGACTCGGCCGCTCGAGCCCCGCCATGGTGAAGTCGGGGTACATACCGGTCGTGAAGTCTTCTTCGTCGTCGACACCGGCATAGGCGTCGGGGCCCTCTTGGGTGTAGATCGCGGCCGAGTCATCGGCGACGGCGCTATAGGCCAACGCGTCGGCACCCGGCTCGGCGCCCGCGGCGGCCGACTCGGCGACGGCCAGATACCCCGGCGCGAGCGCATGCTGGCTCACCGAACCGGTGCCCGGATCCAGCGCGTAGGCCAGCGCATCGGTCGACGAGGCGAACAACGGCGCGTGCGCAGACGCCAGCGCCGCTCCTCTGGCGAGCGCCATGTCGGGCTGCTCGGGCACCTTGAGCGGAAGCGACGTCGCCGCCTCCAACGCCGGCTGGATTAACGGAATGTCGACCCCGGAGCCCACCACCAACAAGCCCTCGGGGTGTTCTTCCAGCGCCTCAGCCGCAGAAACCAGGTCGACCAGCTTGGCTACCGCCTGATCGTCGTCGTCGGGCAGCAGCTCACGGCGTACATCAGCGATCGAGCCGTCGGTGGTGTCCACCACCGCCAACGTCGCGGAATCGGGCTCGATGTACAGCAGCGCAGTGCGGGCATACCCGGTCAAGCTGCCCATCGATTGAGCCAACGCCGCCGCAGCCAAAAACGCCGAGACCAGCATGACGTTCTCAACCTTGCGGGCCGTCAACACGTCACGTAATTCGGCGGCTTCCTGCTGGTCACTCCATGTCACGCCGGTCGACAACAGCTGATAGCCGGCTTCGCTGGCACCTTCGCGAGTGCCCAAAATTGCCGCAACGACCTGTTCAGGCGCGCTGAAGGTTGCCGGGTCTTCACCGTTGGCGACGTCGAAGTTCTCCTCATCGACGGTTACGCCGTCGGCGTTTTCCCCCTCAACCAGCACCATGCGGACCGTCGTGGGTGCCATCGACACGCCAAGTACGGTGTCCACAACTCCTCCATGTTGTTTGCTAGCTGTCCGCGGACGGTGGTGGAGCAGCGCAACAACCTGGCTCCCCACCACAAGATTGATCGCCGCACCAGGGTGCGGCGTTACCGCTAACGAAGTTAGCTGGGCTATATGAAGTTCTGGTCAGAAAATGTCCGCCCCCGCTGACCCTTCATACCGCGACATTACCCCGTTCGGACGGCGAGACAACCTTAGCGGTGCCCGCCGCCTCCGCCGTGGCCACCGCCGCCACCGCCACCGAAGCCGCCGCCCCCACCGAAACCGCCGAAGCCGCCACCAAAACCACCGGAGCCACCAAAACCACCGAAGCCGTGGTCGCCTCCACCGAAGCCGCCCGGGCCTCCACCGAAGCCGCCGCCACCCTCGTGACTGCCGCCGAACCCACCAAAGCCGTGGTCGGCACCGTCATTGGTCGGTCCCTGCATAGAAGGCGCACCGATTCCCGGGCCCTGCGAGATAGCCGGTGGAGCTTGGGGACCCTGCATGCCCGGCATTCCCGGTGCGTCCGGAGCCCGCATACCCGGCATTCCCGGAGCGTCCGGAGCCCGCATACCCGGCATTCCCGGTGCCTCAGGGGCCTGCATGCCCGGAACCGCCGGTGCGTCGGGGGCAGGTATGTGCCCCGGAGCCTCGGGCGCATCGGGCGCAGGCAGTTGTATCGGCGCCTGCGGGCCAACGTGAATCGGAGCCTGGGGGCTCACGACCGGCACCGGAGGCTGCGGCGCGTGGACCGGCGCCGGCTGCCACGGAGCGCTGACCGGAGGCGGCGACCACGGGTAATGCCCCGGGGGCGAACCCGGGTTGTGCGCAGGAGGCGATCCCGGCCAGTGCCCCTGCGGCGGGGACCCGGGCAGATGCCCCGGCGGGGAACCCGGCTGGTTTATAGGAAAGGGGTTGACCGGTGCCGGCGGACCGACCGGAATCGGCAGAGGCAGCGGGACCACCACCGGCAGCCGCGGCGCGACAACCGGCACCCGCGGCGCGACGACTGGCGCCGGCGGGGCAGCCGGAATCGGCGGCGCGGCGACAGGCACCGGCGGCGCGGCCGGAGGAGGCGGGAGTGCGGGAGCTGCGGGCGCTGGAGCCGGAATCGGCGCGTTCACCGGGTGGGGCGCCGCCACCGGCGCCGGCGCGCTTGCCGGAGCCGGGGCGGGCGCGGGCGCCTGCTGGGTTGGAACGAGGAGGTTTTGCAGCGGCCTGGGCAGCAGCGAAACACCACTCGGCCGGATACCGAGTGCCAGCGAGACCTCTAGCGCTAGGGCCGCGGCAACAAAGACGACCGCCAGTATGGTGCCGACGAGTAGAACCGGGCGGCGCTGGTGATGTTCGTCGTCGTCAAGATTCAGCACGGTGGTGTTGGCGTCGGCTTCCTCATCCGGGTCGGCGCTGTAGGCGAGGTCCTCCTCACCCAGCTCGGTACCGGGCGGAACATCAGGCACGGCAAGGAATCCCGGGGACACCGCGTAGGGATCGACCTCGCCGGTGGCGGGATCCTGCGCGTATGCCAGGGCAGCGGTCGACGACGCAAACAACGGTGCGTTGGCCGACGCCAGCGCGGCGCCCCACGCCAACGCCGTATCCGGTTCTTCCGGTGCGCTCACGGGAAGCGAGGTCACCGCTTCCAACTGCGGCTTGAGCGTCGCGATGTCCACTCCGGACCCGACGATGAATAGGTGCTCTGGGTGGGTCTCCAGGGTGTCCAGGCCGGCGACCATCCCGGCTAGTTCGGTAACAGTGTCGTCGCTGGAAATGAGCTCTTTGTGGACATCGGTGATGGAACCGTCGGTGGAGTCGACGACGGCCAGCGTCGCGGTGTCGGGTTCGACGAACAGCAGCGCGGTGTGCGCGTTGCCGGTAGCGCTGCCCACCATCTGTGCCAGCGCGGCCGCAGCCATGAAGGCCGAGACCAGCATGACGTTTTCGATCTTGCGGGTGGCTAAGGCCTCGCGCAGGGCGGCAGCTTCCACCGGGTCGGTCCAGGTCACGCCGGTCGACGTCAGCGCATTGCCCGCCTGTGTGGCGTCGTCCCGAGTGCCCAGGATCGTCGTGATCGCCTGATCGGCTGCGCTCAGGGTTGCTGCATCGTCGTCGGCAGCGACGTCGAAATTCTTGTGTTCGAGCGTGCTGCCGTCGGCGTTTTCACCTTCTACCAGGACAGTACGGACGACTGTGGGTGCCATCGACACACCGAGAACGATGTCCATCGCTCCTCCAGATCTTCGCTGGCGCGTCACAGTTCTGGGCGGAGGAAGAACATCGCGCGAGCGTTATGTCTGGATGATCGCTGTGAAGGCTGTGTGCCGTTACAGCCGAACTTAAGTGGACCTTATGAAGTTCTGATAGGAGCGCGACGGCGTCGGTCCGCGCTGGCCCTGGTACTTCGATCCGGCCCGCGCGCTGCCGTAGGGATGCTCGGCGGGACTGGTCAACCGCAGGATGCACAGCTGGCCGATCTTCATCCCCGGCCAGAGCGTGATCGGCAGGTTGGCGACGTTGGAAAGCTCCAGCGTGATGTGGCCGCTGAAGCCGGGATCGATGAAGCCGGCGGTCGAGTGGGTGAGCAGCCCGAGGCGGCCCAGCGACGATTTGCCCTCCAGCCGCCCCGCCAAATCGTCGGGCAGCGTGCACAGTTCCAGCGTCGAGCCGAGCACGAACTCGCCGGGGTGCAGCACGAACGGTTCCCCGTCGACCGGTTCCACCAGGCTGGTCAGCTCGTCTTGTTGCTGCGCGGGGTCGATGTGCGTGTATCGGGTGTTGTTGAACACCCGGAAGAGACTGTCGAGGCGAACGTCGACGCTGGACGGCTGGACCAAGGAGTCGTCGAACGGGTCGATTCCCAACCGGCCGGCGGCGATTTCGGCCCTGAGGTCACGATCGGAGAGCAGCACGCGACGAGCGTATCCGCTTAACGACGTGACGCTAACGGCGCGGACGGCCGAGCGGTGCGCCGCTGACGTCGTGACCCACAGTTCGTCGCCCAGTAGATGTCGGAGCCGGCGGTACGGAAGCGATCGACCTGGTCGACGTCCTCGCCGCTGGCTGGCGCGGCGAACCCCCGACACGCCAATAATGCTGCGACTGAATCCCATGTTTGCGCCGTGGATGTGGTGCTGAAGAGGCGTTTAGCCGTTGCGAACCGGCACGCACAACGGACAGGAAGACCCCACCGAGCTCACAGTCAACGTTAAGCACAAGTGTCTGTGATCTGAACCACAAATGTCTATAATCTGAACAATGGATGTCATTCAGATGGCTGCCGGTGACCAATTGATCTTTCCGGCTCGCCGGGGCCCAGGTTGGGTGCAGCTGGCCGCGATCGCCGAATCAATTGTCGGTGCCGCTATTGCACTAGCACCGCAGGCCAGTGCAGAAGGTCAGGACGACAACTTCCTGGCACTCCTTGCTCAGGCAGGTGTTCCTGCCCACGACAACATCCCGTCTGTCATCGACTACGGTCACAAGGTTTGTCAGGCACTTGACGGCGGAGAGTCAGCGTCAGCGGTGGTAGACACAATGGCGAACTATGGTTATGCCGAAGACCCCTCTCATGATCTCGGCCAGTACCACCGCACTATGGTCCGATTCGTCAGGATCTCGGTGACAGCTTTCTGTCCGGGGAACCAGGGAAAGTTGGCTTCTGTGTCAGGGTCAAGCGGAAAGCACCGAATAGTGCTCGCCGGGCTGACGATTCCAAACCCACCGCAGATTCCGCCGCAACCTCAACCGGCGATCAAGTTGGTGGTACCACCTGTTGCGGCACCGTCACCGGCACCGAAACAAGCACCGCCACCGAAGCAGGTTCCCCCGCCTCCATCACAGGTGGTAGAACCTCCCGCGGCCGGACCTCAGGGAGGCGCGGGTGGTGGAGGCACCGGCAGTGGGGTCAACGGGGGTGGTGGAAGTGATAGTAGTGGCGGCGTCCCAGCGCAACCTGCACCGCAACTCCCGGAAGGCCACATTGCCTTAGCCCCGTAAGCTCCTGAACTTCTTTTAGTCGTGGCAGAACATCAGCTTCCCAAGCTGACTCGGGGTGTCTACAGGTGTCTACAGGTGTCTACAGGTGTCTCGTTTTCGGCCCCAAAAAGCCCGCCTGACCTGCGATGACGGGTCTCTGTAGGTCTGCGTGAGTCTGTAGCCGTCTACCTCCGTCTAGCCCCAGGTCAGCGGTCCTTTGTGTCATCGATGTGTCAGCTCAAAAGTGGCCGACGCGCCCGAAGAGGTCGCTGATGTGTAGTCCTGAGCCGCCTCCGAATGCGTCGCGCCGTTCTTGTAAATCGCCCTCGGGTAGCAGAGCGCGACAGATGTTCGGTGAGATCGACCTCGATTAGAACATGTTGCTGAAATACAGTTGCAGAGATTCGAATAGGCTCTCGAGTAGTCCGCTGCTGCCGATGCCGTGCTCAATGGCGCCGATCCACGCGTCGGCGTTGTTGATGTTGTCGGAGATGTCGACAAGGGTGAGGTCACCGTTGGTGGACGTGGTCGCGTCGGCGATTTGCGTCGGTGTCAACCCCAGATACTCCGCGTGCTGGACGAATAGGTCCACGAGTGGAGCCAGCGGACCTCCGGCCGTGTAGTCCTGTTGGAAGTCGGCGACCCCATCGCCGTCCAGCGTGTAGATCGTCGTCGGGTAGAGATCGTCCGGCGTCACGTTGCCAAGGACGCCGTCAGAGCCGGAATCGGTGAGAAGGGTGTTCGTCAGACTCGAGCCGAGTAGCGAGTCGAGGTCTGGTTCCAGATTGGGCCATACGCCGCCCGGGAGGGAGGGGTCGCCGATGAACACGAAGTGCAGATCGTCGCTGGGGATGCCGTCTGCTGCGAGTTGGGTCATGGCGATCGACTCGGCGGTGGCGCTCTGCGAGTATCCGAAGATCGTCAGCGGGTCCTCGGCGCTGAAAGCGCCTGGATCCGCGTTGAATTCGTTCTCCACGGCAAGAACGACGTCATCCGCTGCTGTGAGACTGCTCGGGCCCTGTTGAATCAGTTCGGGCGTCGTCAGCACCTGCAACGGTGCGGCGCACGGGTCGGTCCCGATCATGTCGCAGACCGTCGAGGAGGTCGCGCCATCGTCGAAACCCAGCGGGTTCAGATACAGATTTTCAGCGGCCTGCGCAAAAGCGGTCGACGGCGTCGACTCGAAGGTTCCGCCAAGGATAATTGCCGTGTCGCTTCCAGACAGCGGGTCGTCCACGTCAGCGTGAGCAGTTTGGTTGAACAGCGCGCTGGCCGCTCCAACGGTGATGCTGACACCTGCTACCTGCGCGAGCATTTTGTATCTATTCACCGCTTAACACCCTTTCCCTGGCCAGGCGCGCCCGAAGTGTGATCCGCACAATCGCTTCTTCTTACCCCGAGCCTCGCCGTGGAATCGGCGGATCTTGCAAACTCGGTAATGAACGACAAAGGGCCGCCCCGTGGACCATCAGACAATGAATCCCCTTGCCGGTACACGAGTTGGCCAGAGCGACACGCGTTGGCGATGACAGACTCTGTTGGCATGACAGCAGAACTTGTGCGCAGCACCCGGCTTTTTTCGGGTGTGCCGTATGCATACGCCGCGACCGCTCCCCAGACCGGTCTGATCGTCACCGCAGGTGCGTGCCCGCTCGATGATCAGGGGCGAGTAGTCGCTGCTGGTGATATCGCCGCGCAGACGCGCAAGGCGTTCGACAACCTACGAATTATCCTGGAAGAGTGCGGCGCTGAGCTGCGGGACGTGCTCAAGACAACCATTTTTGTGTCCAGCAGCAGTCGAGATGATCTAAGTGCGGCCTGGAATGAAGTTGTCGGTGGTTTCGGCGACCACGACCCGCCCAGCACACTGCTTGGCGTCGGGGCTCTCGGCTACCCGGGACAGCTTGTCGAGATAGAGGCGATTGCCTTCGCAGCACCCCGCTAACCACTGCGCAGAATCGCGCACCGCGTAGCGCACGGCCTCGGCGCCCTCACTTGGAGACCTGCACAACGTACTGATGGCCGCGCTGGTGGATACGCAACATGTGCCAGCCGAGCGGGCCGGCGCGGTGCTCAACAGGACCGTGATCACGCCGGGTTCCTGACTGGTCCCGTGTCAGCGGTGTGTCATCGGTGTGTCACTGATCTTGATAGGGACATGCTAGAGTCGTGTTTTCCCAGCTCAGCCGATGTAGTTCAATGGCAGAACATCAGCTTCCCAAGCTGAATACGCGGGTTCGATTCCCGTCATCGGCTCCACGAAACCGAAGATCAGCGGCATGTGTGCCTACTGAAATCACCCGTCGTGAGGGCGCTCTTGACCGTCGTTGACCGTGGCCTGGCGACACTCAATCCTCGAAACGGTTTGCTGAGTCGTGGGTGGGTGGATAGTGCCATGCTGGCTGTCGCCAAAAGTGCAGCACGAGGATTCCCTGCGCTCGGCGGAAGTCGGCGCGGGTTCCTGACTCGATTGATTCCAGGATGGTTTCGTACGGCGCTGCCGTGACCAAAAACGTCGACGGCTGAGCCCGCCGATACGCCTGCGTGATCTGCGCGCCAACATGATTCGGCTCAGCGCGAGCGGCCCGGCGACAAAGCACGCTGCTGAGCCTGGGCGCGCCGGGCCGACGCAGACCGAAGCGGCCTTGGCGAGCGGGGCCGCATCGAGGCGGCCACGGCGCTCGCCGACGCGGACACCGAACCCGGCGAGGACGATCTGGCATCGCGTGACTACTGGTGGCATCTCGCCCGCGCGCTGTCCAGGCGGGCGTTGGAGCGGGCCGCGGTCAGCTAGCCCGCCCGTCACGAAGCTCAGTCCACATGAGCCGATCCTGCTCACTGGCGAACCACGCAGCACGAGACTCGTTTAGCGCAGATCCGGGCGCCGGTGACCGATGAACAGCTCGCAGACCCAACGCTCGCGGCGCTGAAGGGTGATGGGCAAGCGCGCAATCTCACCGCGGTGCGATTGAACGCGCTTGCCCATCCCCGGCCTCATCCGCCGATCAATTCCGCCGCCCGCTCGGCGATCGCATAGACCGTCGCGGCCGTGTTGCCCGACGGGATCGACGGCATGATGGACCCGTCCGCGACGCGCAGGCCGCTGATGCCGTGCACGCGCAACTCGCTGTCGACCACCGACATGTCGGTATCGCCTATTGCGCACGTCCCCACGGGGTGGAAGTACGACTGGTACGCGGCCTTGACGAAGCCACGCAAGGCCTCGTCGTCGTCCGCGGCCGGGCCGGGCGCAGCTTCCGCGGCGCGCCACGGGTCGTATGGGCTGGCGGCACCGATCTCGCGGGCAACCTTCAGTGCGGCAACAAGGGTGCGCAGGTCCCGGTCATCGCCGAAGTAATTCGGATCGACGATCGGCCGGGCGCCCGCGTCCGGCCCCGAGAGCCGCACGCTGCCGCGGCTGAACGGCGTCATCACCGAGGCTGCGATTGCGTAGCCGACGATGCTGCCGTCATCGCCCGGCAGGCCGATGCCGGTGGAATCGATGAACAAAAGTTGGGCGTCCGGGCCGTCAGCGGCGTGCTCGGTCTGGATTAACCCGAGGGCCTCTGCGTGAGAGCTGCGGCTCGGCGGCAGCGGGCGCGACGAGCGGTAGACCACCGGAGCCATGACGTGGTCGTGTAAGTTCGCCCCCACGCCGGGCAGGTCGAGCCTGACCCCGACGCCGACATCGCGAAGGTGCGCCTGAGGGCCCACTCCGGACAGCATGAGCAGCTGGGCCGAGCCGATCGTGCCGGCGGCCAGCACGACCTCGCCGGAGCACGCTACCGAAATCGAGGTCCCATCGGCCGTGGTGTATTCCACGCCCGTGCAGCGGCCGTTCTCGATCCGAACCCGGTGCACCACAGCCTGGGCGACGAACTCGAGGTTCGGCCGGCCCAACGCCGGCAGCAGATAGGCGTCGGCAGCGCTGAGCCGTTTCCCGCCGACTATGTTGAGGAAGGCCGGGCCGAAGCCGACCTCAAGTCCACCGCTGATGTCGGTCGCCCTGCGGTATCCGCACTGAATCGCGGCATCGAGGCCGGCGGCGATCACCGGATGCAGCGGATCCATCTCGGCTATGCGCATCGGGCCGCCGTCGCCGCGCAGCGCCTGATCGCCGCCCACGGCGGTCTCACTGCGCTTGAAGTACGGCAGCAGGTCGTCGAATGCCCAGCTCTTGGCGCCCACGTTCTCCCAGGAGGCGTAGCCGCTTCGGTGCCCGCGAACAAACATCATGGCATTCGTCGCCGACGAGCCCCCGATGCCCCGGCCCCGGACCAGCCGAATAGACGACCCTGTGGCCGACTGCACGGTTGTCCTGTCGCCCCAATCGACCGGAGTGCCGATCATGGTGGGCCACAACTGTGGGACGGCACTGGCGGGTGGCGGCGTCGCGCCGCCCGCCTCAAGGAGCAGCACGCGCGTCCCCGGCTCCTCTGAGAGCCGGCTGGCGATCACGGATCCGGCGAGGCCGGCGCCGATGACGACGAAGTCGTAGGAGTTCGAAGGCTTGATTAGTGACGACATGGCATTTCCTTTGACGCTCGGTTGTTACCACTGATATCGCTAATAACGATAGCACCGATATTTACCACTGCAACTCAGAATTTGTTATCGTTGGAAACATGCAGGATGACAAGCCCCGGACCAGCGGCGCCGAAGCGGCAGAGAAGGTCTTAGAAGCCGCCGCCGAGCTGCTGCGCTCCGGGGGCGTGGACGCGGTGTCTACCAGGGCCGTCGCCTCAGCCGCCGGCGTGCAGCCGCCGACCATCTATCGGCAATTCGGCGACAAGCAGGGCCTGCTCGACGCCGTCACGGGATTCGTGCTGCGGAGCTACCTGCAAGACAAGCGGCGAGCCGCGCTCACCGATGACCCCGTGCAGGACTTCCGGGAGTCGTGGGACCTGCATGTCGATTTCGGCCTCACACACCCCGATGCCTACATCCTGGCCTACGTCCAGGCCCGTCCCGGCAGGATGCCGTCCCTGGCCCGCGAATCGCTCGAAATCTTGCAGGGGCTGATCGCGCGGATTGGCGCTCATGGCCTGCTCCGGATGAGCGTCAAGCGTGCTGTCGAGTACGTGCAGGCCGCCGCGGTGGGCTACGTGCTGAGCCAGATCCGCGTCATGCCCGAGGAGCGCGACTCCCAATTGTCGGCAATCATGCGGGAGGACGCCATCGCCGCGATATTGGCCGAAGGCCCTCCACAGCCCGCCCCTTCGGGTCTGCCCGGACGCGCCGTAGCGCTGCGGGAGGCGTTGCTCGCCGACGCCGACGGTGAGCTAACGTCGGCCGAAAAGGCGATGATGGCCGAGTGGCTCAATCGCCTGGCGGACCGGACGTAACCGTGGCGTTTTTCCGCCACCCAGCCCAGGCGAGTTATTCGCTTGGCGTCGGTCCCAACCCGCTGCAGGCGCCGCACGGTCCCGTAATGGAGCCGTATACGCAGGCATATCGTAGCCGTACGGAATCCGTACCGCAGTAGGGCGCTAGCCGTACTAAGTTGCAGGTAGCGGTGCAATTTGAGTCCGCTCTGCATTTTCTCTACCAGGCGTTTCCGCTCAACCGTTCGGGAATGGAAATGGCTTCCCAAGCTGAATACGCGGGTTCGATTCCCGTCATCGGCTCCACTTCCAACCAGCCCCAACGCTGTTCGAACGTGCGCCTAGAGGCGCATCGTCAGGCTGGACTTGTGTTGCGCATTGTTTACCTCTGCCTGTTGATATTGGGCTGCGGCGCCGCCGATGGTCGCCGGTCTGTTCGTGGAAGGGGTCGTCATGAGTGATGCCGCTTCGTCTGAGGTCGCCGCGTCAACGTCACCGCCCGTGATCCATTTGTCCGAATTGCTGGGTCAGCCGGTCATCGCCAGGTCCGGCGACACCATCGGCAAGGTCGAGGATGTGGTGGTGCGTTTGGCGGGAGTCGACATCTACCCGCCGGTGACGGGGCTGGTAGCAGGGATCGGCGGCAACCGCGCGTATGTGTCGTGGAAGCAGATCGCGGAGTGGGCGCACGGCCAGGTCCAGTTGTCGCAGAACAAGGTCAACCTGCGCGCGTTTGAGCGCCGGCCCGGCGAGGTTCTGTTGCGTGCCGATTTGCTCGATCATCGACTGATTGATGTGCCGGCCGCGGAGTTGGTGCACGCCTACGACGTCGAGTTGGAAGACACCGGGACGGACTGGGTGCTGGCGCGCCTCGATACCCGCCGTCCGGCCCGGCTGTTCGGGCTGATAAAAGCCGGTGGCGGCCATGCCAGCCGGGACTGGAAATCGTTTGAACCACTGATCGGACACCAGCAGAGCAGTCTTGAGCGCCGCGCCGGGCGTTTTGGCAAGCTCAAACCGGCGCAGATCGCTGACTTGCTCGAAGACGCCGACAAGCGCGAGGGCGGCGAGATTCTCGACCGCATTCATAGTGACCCCGAGCTGGAAGCCGATGTTTTCGAAGAACTCGACCCTGATAAGGCCAACAAGCTGCTCGACAATATGAGTGATGCCGATGTCGCCGGAGTGTTGGCCCGAATGCGGGCTGACGATGCCGCCGACGCCATCTTCGAGCTGCGTCAATCTCGTCGCCGCCCTGTGCTTGAGCTGCTGCCTGCGGGTCAGCGCACCAAGGTGATCACCCTGATGGGTTTCAACCCTGCCACTGCCGGTGGTTTGATGGGCGTTGATGTGGCTTCATGCCCGACGGATGCTACTGCCGCTGAGGCGATTTCGATTCTGGCGGGTGCCCGCACGTTGCAGCCCGAGGCACTGCTGAACATCCATGTTCTCAGCGAAGCCGGAGAGCTGGTCGGTGTGGTGTCGGTGATCGGGCTGCTTCAGTCGGCCCCTGACACCCCGGTGCTGGAAGTGGCCGACTTGGACCCGGTCCGGGTTACCCCGACGGCTGACGTGACTGATATCGCGTTGCTGATGGCCGATTACAACCTGGTGACCATCCCTGTCGTCGACGTACACGACCACGTCCTGGGTGTGCTGACCTTTGACGATCTCTTGGAAGCCACAGTGCCAGAAGACTGGCGGAGACGCGAACCTGCACCGCACCCGATCCGCGAATCCTTGCCGGAGAACTCGGATTTGGACAACCCTCGCGGATCGACCCATGGCTGAGTCCAATATCCGACCGGAGGTCGAGGGTTCAGCGGTCATTCCGGTCAGCCAGCGTTCTGTGTTGGGCACCGCTGGTGAGGTTCCGCGTACTTCGGCGGTGCTGGACAGTGCGCACCTCGGCGACATTGAGGGTGCGTTCGGCCGGATCCGGGTGGATGCGACCGATCACGGACGCACGCTCAAGACACGATTGATCACGTTGTTGGCGATCGTCGGTCCGGGCCTGATCGTAATGGTCGGCGACAACGATGCCGGTGGTGTGGCTACCTACAGCCAGGCGGGGCAAAACTACAGCTACAGCCTTTTGTGGGTGTTGTTGCTGCTTATTCCGGTTCTGATCGTCAACCAGGAAATGGTGGTCCGACTCGGGGCGGTCACCGGAGTAGGACATGCGCGGTTGATCAACGAGCGTTTTGGCCGTGGCTGGGGCTGGTTTTCGGTCGGCGACCTGTTCTTGCTGAACTTCTTGACGATCGTGACTGAATTCATCGGGATATCGTTGGCCGCAAGCTATTTCGGTGTTTCGAAGTACATCGTCGTTCCCATCTCCGCCGTCGCCCTCGTCGCGATCATGGCCTCGGGGAGTTTTCGGCGTTGGGAGCGGGCCATGTTCGCGTTCATCGCGGTTACGTTGTTGCAGATTCCAATGCTGTTGTTGTCCCATCCGCAATGGGGCGCCGCTGCCCGTTATTTCGTGGTACCCGGCATCAAAGGTGGCCTTAGCTCGGATGCGGTGCTGTTGATAATCGCGATCGTCGGAACTACGGTCGCCCCCTGGCAGCTTTTCTTTCAACAGTCCAACATCGTCGATAAACGCATTACGCCCCGTTTCATCGGCTACGAACGCGCAGACACCACCTTCGGCGCGTTCGTCGTCGTTATTGGCGCAGCAGCATTGGTGATGACCGCCGATTGGGCATCACGCTCCACCGGACACTCGACGGACTTCGTCGATGCCGGCGCTATTGCGCGACTGCTGGCTCAGCACAGCAATGTGTTGGGATGGATGTTCGCGATCGTGCTCCTCGACGCGTCCATCATCGGCGCGGCCGCAGTCACGCTGTCCACCAGCTACGCCTTCGGTGACGTCTTCGGTCTCAAACACTCGTTGCACCGCGGGTTTTCCGACGCCAAAGAGTTCTATTTCTCTTACAGCGCTATGGTTGCCGCCGCCGCGGCAATCGTGCTGATCCCTGGCGCACCGCTGGGGTTGATCACCACCGCCGTGCAGGCGCTGGCCGGTCTGCTGTTACCCAGCGCCAGCGTGTTTCTGCTGCTGTTATGCAACGACCGAGAAGTGCTCGGCCCGTGGGTGAACCGCCGCTGGCTCAACATCGTCGCCGGTCTCATCGTGTCGACGCTGCTCCTCTTGTCGGGAATCTTGATGGCCACCACCCTGTTCCCGGACGTCAACGTCGTCGCCGTCACCGAGTACCTGGTGGTCGCTATCGTGATCGGCGCCATTGTTGCTGTCGGCGCATTGAAATGGCTCGAACGCCGTCATGGCCCGCAACCAGACCCGCCGCCCATGCCCGACGACATAGATAAAAAGCAGTGGCGGATGCCGCAGTTGGCCCTACTAGAACCGGTGACATGGTCCGCAGGTACCAAACTGGGCATGCTGGCCCTGCGCGGCTACCTTGTGATCGGCGCGGTGCTGCTGGTCGTCAAAGCCGTCCAACTCGGAAGCCACTGAAACAGCGCCCGCGTCAGCGACGCCGCCGGTGCCGGATGAACGACGCGATGGCTACCAACAGGAGCAACCCCAGGATCATGGCGGCACCGGCGATCTGCTGGGCATGGCTGTAATCGGGTGCGTGGCCAGGTTCAGGTAGCGACGCCACCCAGAAAATCATCGTTACCCCCTCATGTATCCATGCGTGGCAGGCCGCCGAGGACAGCTTGAAGTCGTTGGTTCTACTGGCTATGGCGTGGGCAGAAAGTACGGCCACGCGAAACAACAAACGAGGTCCTGCGCGCCGAACCCACCCGGCCGCAACTAGCCTCGGCCGCCGCCACATTCACACTCCTGAGCAACCCGACACGGCTACACGTGCTATGGCTTGCCGCCCAAGACGTCCACGACGTCACCACCTTGGCAGAACGCACCCGGCGTTGGTGTTGCCACAATGAGCCAGCATTTAAGCAAGCTCCGCCTGGCCGGCCTGATCAGCGCACGCCGAGAGGGCCGCCGCCACATCTACACCGTCGAAGATCCCCATGTCCTGACCTTGGTCCAACAGATCTTCGCCCACATCGCCCCCGACGGCAGCCTCGCACCCGACCCGCCGTTCAAGGGCTGAGTTGACTACGGTTTGCGGCCTTTCGGAACCCACGGGGTGGATCTAGCGCGGCGCCGGAAGGGCCACCATGACCGACTGGATGGGGAGACTTGCAACCGAGCAATGCGCAAGGGACCAATGATCAGAGCCGCCGCGAGTGGCAACTCTCCCAAGACGGCTGTCAGAACCGACACAGCGAAGTCACCACGCTTGGCAGTCAGCACGTCGAACCAAGCGTCACACACGAGCAGAACTCCGGTCGCGAACGCGAAAAGCGTCAGCAAGGTGTGGCGGATGAACCCGAGCACCGCGGTAGCGGTCATGAACGCCAGCAGCAAGACATCGAAGCCGACCCACGTGACTTGCCAATGTTGAGCGTTGTAATTCTGAGGCAGGGTCAGCCCGAGATAGACCGTCCATGGGATCAGCGCGATCGCGGCGCAGAGGGTCAGCCAGTTGCGGATCCGGCGGATCTGTACGGAACGTCGTGAGCGCATCGCCGACTATCACCAACCGATCTATCAGCGTGAAAGCAACAACCAAATCTCGACAAGTACACCGCGGGCCAGCCCTGTCAGCATCAGGGACGCCCCTGAACACCACGAATCAAGTCCCAAGGGCTCGATTCCGTCATCGGCTCCGACGATGACTGATCCACAAACGCCGCGGTGTGAGCGACCCGATGCGGCAGTGGGTCTCGATGACGGTCGTCGACCTGGTGGCCATCCTGACCGGACAGCGAGCCGACCAATGAACAACAACGTATTGCGAACCCGACAACTACAGGACGCCAGCTCACGCTGGTGCGGTGTGAAGACGGCGGCTCGACGAACTGGCTGACGTCAGGTGCGCCCAATGACGCAGACGCGAAACCGTCTGCGGCGGAGGGTTGCCCATCCCGAGTGGGCACGCCGTGACTGCGCCGATCGTGGGTCTTGGGGCGACGCCGGAATGCTCATTCAGGCTCGCGCGGTGCGTCAGCGTCGATGCGCCAGATCCAGTTGCCGAACATCGGCCTGTCAATGGCAAGAGCCCCGAGGGGAGCGATGACGAAGATAGAAGCCAACGTCCACCAAATCATTTTGGTCCCTCCTCTCCGCAGCCTCCGCGGTTCATGCTTTTGATGGTTCACCGCCCAACCGGCATGCACTACTGTCTAGATGTGGTGGGGTCACAAAGCTCCGTTGTGGCCGCCACTGCCGGATCTCTCGTTAGCACCTACCCCAAACGAGCAACCCTGCGCCGCAAGGGGGATCGGGCCGACACATCCAACATGCACCACCAGCGGCCATCGCGTCCAAGTCCCGTTTTGGATGCATTGATCGATTGCATTTATGATCGGCGCCTGCGTATTGACGCCCACGACTAAGGAGATGACAGCCATGCAACTAGGCGGTGGCTTCGTTCTGAGCGGCGGCAGCGATATAGACGAAGCGCTTGCCGGTCGCGGGAGGCCGGCGGCATTGGGGCGCTCACCCCAAAGATGAGTATCGAAATCAGTCCCCCTGCAACCGATTTTGCGAGACATCCGCCACCCCACAAGCGATTATCCGCCTGGTAGCTTAATCGGCTATGGGTGCTTTGGATGGCCGCGTGGCCTTGATCACGGGCGGGGCTCGAGGGCAAGGGCGCGCACATGCGTTGGCATTGGCGGCTGAGGGAGCCGAGATCGTCGTCGCCGACGTCCCCGGTGCGATGGCGGACCTCACCTACCCTCTCGGCACCGAGGACGACTTACGCGAGACGGCAAAGCTGGTTGAAGCGCTGGATCGGCGCTGCTTGCCGCTAACCCTGGACGTACGCGATTCGACCGCGGTCGGCGCCGCGATCAAGCAAACGGTCGCCGACATGGGCAGCCTCGACATCGTGGTAGCGAACGCGGGGATCGTCAGCACCGGGCCGCTGGAAGAGGTCAGCGACACGGTCTGGCAGCAGCTGGTCGACACGAATCTGACCGGCGCATTTCACACCCTGCGGGCGGCGATACCAGTGATGCGACAGCAGCGGTTCGGACGGATCGTCGTGACCTCGTCGATGGGCGGCCGCATGGGTATCCCCGAACTGTCGGCGTACAACGCCACGAAGTGGGGTGTCATCGGCCTCGCAAAGTCCGTTGCCCTGGAGGTCGCCAAAGAGGGCATCACGGTCAACGTCATCTGTCCGACGACAACGCAAACACCGATGGTGCAACCCGCTGGCGACGACGACATCCCAGACGATCTGGTGCGCCGGATGATGAGAGCCAATCCGATACCTCAGCCATGGCTGCAGCCCGAAGACGTCAGCCGCGGAGTGGTGTACCTGGTGACCGACCCCGGGGTCATCACCGGCAGTGTCCTAGAAATTGGCCTCGGCGGCAGCGCCCGCATCCATTGACGCCACCCTCTGTGGTCAAAACGTGACCAAGGCGTAATCGGATTGCTCACGCGCCCTTACACTTCCACTCTTACCGGCGCCCCTACGATCCCAATTGGAACCGTGTCGATTAAAGGGGTCGGACCATGCGGGCGGTTGTGCGCTGTCTTGTTGCGGTCACGGTGATCGCTGCGATCGTCGTTGCGAGGCCGGCCGGCATAGGCCGAGCGGCGACGAACCAGTCGTCGGGGTTCGCCATCGCGTCGGTTCTACCAACGCCGGGCCAGGTGGTGGGTGTGGCGCACCCCGTGGTGGTGACGTTCAGCGCGCCGGTCAGCAACCGGCGCGCGGCCGAGCGTGCCATAGACGTCAAATCGTCGCCCGCGATGACCGGCAAGTTCGAATGGCTCGACAACGATGTCGTGCAATGGGTTCCGGACCGATTCTGGCCGGCGCACAGTAGCGTGACGCTCTTGGTGGGCGGCGAGTCCACGGAGATCAAGACGGGTCCTGCCGTCCTCGGCGTCGCCGATATCTCGGAACACACGTTCACCGTCAGCGTCGACGGAGTCGGGGCGACACCGCCGCCGCCACGACCGGCGCCACACCACCGCCCACACTGGGGCGAAGACGGCGTGATGCTGGCCACGATGGGTAGGCCGGAGTTCCCGACGCCCGTCGGTGTCTACACCGTCTTGTCCAAAGACCGCTCAGTGCTTATGGATTCGAGCAGCGTCGGCGTCCCGCTCACCGATCCCGCGGGTTACCAGGTCCCGGTCGATTACGCCGTACGTATCACCCGCCGTGGCATCTTCGTACACTCAGCGCCGTGGGCGATGAATTCGCTTGGGCTGGAGAATGTCAGCCACGGCTGCATCAGCCTGAGCCCCGCAGACGCGGAGTGGTATTTCAACAACGTCAATGTTGGCGACCCGGTGATTGTGAAGGAATAGGGGCGTCCGACCCCAAATTCGTTGCAGCGCGGAGGAAAATACTAAAGCGATGGCAGGATGTCGACCAAGTAGTTGGCGCCGACGGCGCGCCAATGTCACGGATGTGAAGCAGCCGCCGCCTACTCCAGAGGACCCGGCAGAATCGGCTGACCGTTCGCAGGCCCACCAGTCGGCGTCGTACCAGTCGGCGCCTCCTTGCCCGCAAGACCACCCATGCCAGTGAGTAAAGCGCCGCCTGGTGCCGGAGCACCCGCTATCACGGGGGCACCGACTGGCAAACCCGCCGGAGCACCAACCGGCACCGGGCCACCCCCGCCCGCCGGAACCGGAGCACTGGCCGGGACCGGGGCGCCCGCGCCCGCCGGAACCGGAGCACCCGCGGGCACCGGGGCCGCCGCGGCAGGACCACCCGCACCGGATAGTGCGGCACCGACAGGCGCAGGCGGCACACATACTGCCGCGACCACCGGTCCGCCGGCGACCGCCGCCGGTGCGGTTTCGCCCGCTAGTCCCTGGACGCACGAATAGCCGCCCTTTTTCAGGGGGATTGCCGCCGCGTCCGGACTCAACGCCATGGCGACCCCGCACAACCCAACGCTGGCAACCACTTTGATGCCGAAACGATCAAAGATCGCCATCAACGTCAGCTCCTTTATCCGCGCTCAGCAGAACCGCATAGTCGTACCTGAGTCGTATTAGACACCGGCGTCAATTGTCAACAAGTTTGATCTTGAAAGCCAGCCGTGTTGCACAACCGTTTTCGAATGGTGACCTACGGCCGGCGAGGAGTCTCCGTTCCCGTCATCCACCGGTAGCCTCGACCACGAAGAGACGTGCCTCGGCCGAACGTGCGAAACTGATTGTCCTCAAGGGAGTTGCCTGATGTGTGCTCGTAGCGGTCGCTTCATCGTTCCACCACGCGTCCTCCGCAGGCTCGCCGAGGACGAGTCGATCCCGGCAGAGTCGCGACAGGCGATGCGCGAGTGTGTCGCGGTCGAAGAAGCGTGGCGACGACTGCGCAACGCCCAGACCGAGGCGACACAGTCCAGTTTTCTCGCCACCGGTATCACGACCCTGCAAGTGGCCGGCGTACTCGCATCTGTCCCGGCGATAACGGTTTACGACTGCAAAAACACCCGATCGCTGCCCGGCTCGCCAGTCCCGAATCCCGGTAGCAGCGCGGACGGTACGGCCAAACGCGCGTTCGACACCACCCGTGCCGTCGTCGACTTCTATCGGCAATGCTTTGGACGGAACTCGGTTGACGATGCCGGGATGACGCTGATGTCGTCGATCCACTACGGCGTCCGCTACGACAACGCCTTCTGGAACGGCTCGCAGATGACGTATGGCGACGGGGACGGCCAGGTCTTCATCGACTTCACCAAGTCGGATGACGTTATCGGCCACGAGTTGACGCACGGCGTTACTCAATTCACCGCCGGTCTCGACTACACCGACGAGCCGGGCGCGCTCAACGAGAGTGTCTCCGATGCCTTCGGCGCGATGTTTCACCAGTGGCGGCGGAAGCAGACCGTCGCACAAGCGGACTGGCTCATCGGTCCTGGTGTCCTCGGTCCCGTGGCGATCGCGAAGGGCTACACGTGCCTGCGCGACATGGCTCAACCCGGCTCCCAACACTGCCTGTCGCCGCAACCCTCGCACTACCGCGACTATGTTGCCGGAGGCGATCCGCACGACAACAGCGGCATCCCGAATCACGCCTTCTACCTTGCGGCGACGAATATCGGTGGACACTCGTGGGAAAAGGCCGGGAAAGCCTGGTATGCAGCGCTGACGAGTCCCGAAGCTCATGCATCGATGGGGTTCGAAGAGTTCGCCACGCTCACCAGGGCTGCCGCCAAATCGCTATTCCCGCGTGACACCAGCGTCTACCGTGGGGTGGACGACGCATGGACGCGAGTCGGCATCCCGTCGGCCGACAGTTCGCTCTGAGCCGCTGTCGAACCAGGACAATCGAGGTACAGCAATGCAAAACCCGGCTCGCTACTTCATCGAGCGACGTGGCGGCTTCGCCGGCCTGAAGGCCTCCGGCAGCATCGATGGTGACGCGATGGATCCTGGCGATCGCCAACTACTGGAAGACCTCATCGACGGCAAGGAACCGTTCGTCAAGGACCCCGGCGCAGACCGCTACACCTACGTCGTCACGCGCGAAAATGCTTTGGGAAGCACGACGCGCGAGATCCCGGAAAGCGTGATGCCCCCGACGGTGGCGAGCGTTGTCACACCAGAGATCTGAACGCGCGTCGGGCTTTTCACTGCGCAAGCAGGTTGACGACACCGGTGAAGACGGTCGGCAGCGCCGCCGCGGCCGGCACGATGCGCCCCCTTACCGGCGGGAAGGCGCTGGCCTGAAGTAGGGCCGCGGTCAGCATCCGATAACGCCGCGTCATCTGACGCCACTGGCGGTCGTAGGTGTCGGGGCGTTCCGCGACAACGGATTCCACCAACAGCTCCGCAGCCCCGAAGGCCAAGCCGAGGCCCTCGCCCGTCAGAGCGTCCACATAGCCCGCGGCATCACCGACCAGCAGAACCCGACCCGCTGTTCGGCTCGAAACCCGTTGGCGCAGCGGCCCGGCCGCCCGATCCGGCTCATGCGGAAGACCCTCGATCAGGTCTCGCAAAGCGGGAAACTCCGCGAGATGAGAATCGAACCCGCCGCGACGAGACTTCAGCACCGCGACGCCCACGCAGTCATCGGCTATCGGCGTCACATACGCCTCGGCACCAGGCGCCCAATGCACCTCCACGAAGTCCGACCACGGCGCGGTCCGCACATGCCGGCGAATGCCCCAACGACGGGCACCCGGGCTCGGTCGCTCCAGGCCGAGAGACCGGCGGATCGGCGAATGCAGCCCGTCGGCGGCGGCGAGGTACCGTGCCCGCCACTGCCCGGCGCGGACAGCCGTCGCGTCTTGGCTGATCTCCCCGACTTCGTCGTGGCAGATCCGCACGCCGGCGCTAGCGGCAGCGTCGAGAAGCGCGCTGTGCAGGACGGTTCGGCGTACGCCGCGTCCAGCGCCGCGCCGGAATGGCGCGTCGACGTGTCGGTCGCCGTCCCGGTAGCTGATTCCCCGGATCGGCTTGCCGTGCGGGTGCACGCCAAGTCGTTCCAGGTGCCGCAGCGTGTGTGGCATCAGCCCTTCACCGCAGGCCTTGTCGATCGGTCCGCTGCGCTTTTCGACGACGACTACTTCCAATCCGGCGTTGGCGCCATTGATCGCAGTGGCCAGTCCGGCCGGGCCACCGCCGACGACGAGGAGATCGATCATGCCAGGCTCGCCAGTGCCGAGTTTTCAACATGAATTCGCGTTCTCAGCAAGACTGCGTTGAGAACCGTGAACACCAGCGCGGTCATCCATGCGGAGTGCACCAGCGGCAGCGCAAATCCTTCGGCGATCACCGCGACGTAATTCGGATGAGGCAGAAGCCGATACGGGCCGGCGATAACCCGTGCCGCGCCCGGTATCACGATCACCCGGGCATTCCACTGATGTTTGAGGGTGCTAATGCACCACCAGCGCAATGCCTGTGCGGCAATCACAATCGCGAGCATCGGCAGGCCGAGTGCCGCAACGAAGGGGCGGTGGAACACGATCGGCTCGGCCAGACATCCCACCAGTAACCCGATGTGCAGCGCCACCATCACCGGGTAGTGTCCGGCGCCGAACTCGACGCCGCCGTGCGCCTGACTCCAGGCGCGGTTGCGTTGGGTCACCACGAGTTCGGCGAGGCGCTCGACGGCGACCGCGCCGATCAACAACAGATACCAGGTCATCAGCACGTCACCGCCAGCGCAGCATCACGAGTTCGGAGCAGAAGCCAGGACCCATCGCCAGCATCAGCCCAGGGCTGCCCGCGGCCGGGCGCTTGGCGATGGTGTCGCGCAGCACGTGCAGCACCGATGCTGACGAGAGATTGCCGACCTCGCTGAGCGAACGCCACGTCAATTCCAGTGCGTCGTCGGGCAATCCGAGCGAGCCGACGATCGACTCGATGACTTTCGGGCCGCCCGGGTGGCTCACCCAGGTAGGAACATCAGCGATGTTCAAACCGTGCGCGGCAAGGAAATTCGTGACGTCGTCGGGCAGATACTGCTCGACGACCGACGCGACGTCCGGAGAAAGGATGAGTCCGAATCCGGACGAACCGACATTCCAGCCCATCGTGCCCTGTGAGTCGGGGTAGAGGTGGCTACGGGATCCCAGAACCTCGGGGCCCGTGGCGCCGATCTTCTCAGCGCGGCGTTCGCCGACGGAAACCACCGCCGCCGCGCCGTCGCCGAACAGCGCGGTCCCGACGAGGCTGGCGATCGAACGTCCGGCCGCGGGGTAGGTCAGCGAGCACAGCTCGACGGCCACCAAAACCGCGACGTCGTCGGGCGCACCGCGCAAGTAGTCGTTGAGGCGGCCCACCCCCGCGGCACCCGCGACACAGCCCAGCCCGAACAACGGCACCCGGCGCACATCCGGTCGCAGGCCCAACCGTGTGGCGATGCGAGCGTCGATGGACGGAACGGCGATACCGGTGACGGTTGTCGAGAAGATGACGTCGACGTCGTGTGGCTGCAGTCCCGCTTCATCGAGCGCCGCAGTCAGCGCGGCACAACCCAGCTCGACCGCGTTCTCGATGAAGATGTTGTTCGCGTCGCCGAAGTCGGTCAGCGACGCGTAGTTCTCGAGGGGCTGCACCAAGTAGCGGCTGTCGACCTTGGAGCTCGCGTGCAGCTTGCGCAGCACGTCTCCTAATCCGTCGAAAGCCGGTAGTGCGGCGAGCGATTCGGTGATCTCCTGCTGGGCGTACCGGTGCTCCGGCAGTGCGCCCTGCACACCGGCGATGACGCTGCCGGCGGTGTGGACACGAAAATCGTTGCGGCTTAATGACTTTGTCACGTTACTTACCCTTCTCCGAGTGCGTTCCTTGCCGGCGTCGTTGCCGCCTTTGACATGACGGGTCGTCCACGTGAGCCCTCGGCACGTGGACGGCTCGTCTTTCGCTGTCCCCGATCCACGTCGGGCCAGCGGCCTGGGCATCCACCAGCAGTGGCCACGGGTTGCGTGAACCCGGGCCCGAAAACGCCCTCGCATCTATCACGAACGAGGCCGCTAGTTGGTTCGCTTGGGATGTCGACGGGCGGGTGTTTTGTCTGATGTCGTCAGCCATAGGGACCACCTGCCCTGCTTAAAGGTAATTTCAACGGCCGATGACTTTTGTCAACAGTCGATGACTTAGAAGATACGCCTGCCCTCAGACCGTGTCAACAGCGGGTGACATATACAGTTTCAGGATGGCAGAGACCCGCCCTCGCGATGCTGCTCAGACGCGGGCCGACATCCTCGCCGCCGCGCGCCGTCGATTTGCGGCCGAGGGGTTCGAGCGCACCACGTTGCGCGCGATCGCCGCCGACGTCGGAGTGGATGCGGCCTTGGTCATCCGCTACTTCGGCAGCAAGCAGGACTTGTTCGCGACGGCCACCGAATTCAGGATCGACCTGCCCGACCTATCGAATGCCGACCCGGACGACATCGCCGACATGCTGCTGCCCCGGTATTTCGCGGTGTGGGAGGACGACGAGGCCTTCCTGGCGCTGTTGCGAGCGGCAATGACGAGCCGGGTCGCGGCCGACACGTTGAACGAGACGCTGGCTAAACATGTCGCGCCCACGTTGATGGGCGCCACCCCGGACAATCACATGAAGCGCATCGCGGTGACGGACGCATTCGTGATCGGGCTTGCCGCAACCAGATCCGTTCTCGCCAATCCGCCGGTGGCCAGCCTCACTCGTGAAGAACTCAGCCGGTGGGCCGCCCCGGTATTCCGGCAGCTTCTGGTCGGGCCGGCACCGGCATGACTACGGCACGACCTCGCAACGCCAGCCGAACCCGCGCCGACATCTTGGCGGCGGCACGTCGCCGCTTCGGGGCTGAAGGATATGAACGGACGACCCTGCGCGCAGTCGCGGCAGACGTCGGCGTGGATGCGGCGCTGGTGATCCGGTATTTCGGCAGCAAGCAGAACTTATTCGCGGCGGCAGCCGATTTCGCGATCGAACTCCCAGATCTGTCAGGCCTTGATCCCGACGACGTCGCGAACATTCTGTTGGAGCGATTCTTCGCGGTGTGGGAAGAAGACGAGACGTTCGTGGCGCTGTTGCGGGCGGCGATGACGAGCCAACTCGCGGCCGACACACTGCGGCAGGTGTTCGCAAAGCAGATCGCGCCCAAGTTGGTCACCGCCACTCCGGACCATCCCGTACAGCGGGCCGGACTGACCGGCGCCTTCGTCATCGGGCTCGCGATGACTCGCTACGTGCTGGTGAATCCGCCGGTGGCCAACCTCAGCCGCGAGGAACTGTGCCGCTGGGCCGCTCCGGTGATTCGCCAGCTGCTGACCGGGCCGGCAGCGCCGTAAGGCTTCACGCGCTTAGCGGATGTAGACTTCCCCGCCCCTGGGGTATCCGCCGCCATGGGTGGTGATGTGGATGTGGTCGTAGTGGCCGTAGCCCGATCCTGATGGCCCACTCGGGGTGTAGTAGGTGCCCCGCCAGATGCAATCTTGCAAGGACAATCGATCCGCATTCTTCAGCGCGAACGCGACGATCTGGTTCCCGAGCGCAATGCCTTGAGCGCTACTGGGATTGGGGATGATCACATCGATTGCTAAGCCCCGCGGATGCCATGGCAGTGCGTCCGGTCGAACGCCGCCCATGTTCGTGATCTCGGGGAACACCGCGCTGATGAGGCGGGCGGCCAAAATCGTCTTGACCTGTAGGCCCCGCTCCGGAGCGCGACCGACGGGCAGCAGCTGCGGGACGTATTTCGGAACCGCTCGCCATCGCGATGCCCTCGATGCCGGCTGCGCCTCACCGGGGCCGGTGCTCACGGCGGACTGAGCCCACGACGACGAGGCTGGCGCGGCCGCCATGACCTGCACGCAGCACGGTGCTGCTGCACCAGCAACCGAATCGGCGTCACTGCGGGGGGTGGATTGATAGGCACTGCCACCGAGGGCAAATAAAGCGGCGGCCGGAGCCGCCACCACAGCCACGGCGACCGGCCTTTTTCGCCGGCTGTTGGCTAATCGGTGACGACCCACGGCGAGCAGCTTACGGGCAAATCAAGAAATAGTCACGATCGGATAACGAGCCATAACTTCACAGGGGCCAGCTACTCGGCGGTGCAAAACGAAGAGCGGCCGCTCGAGGCAACGGCTGGCGTTCTCTGGTCGATATCGCATCGAGGATCAGGGCCACGTAACGACGCCAGCCGTCACCATTGGAATCCATCGTCCACAGCACGCTGTACAGCATCGCGATCAGACGCGGCAGATCGTCGGCGACCAGGTCAGCACGCACCACGCCGGCCTGCTGACCTCGTCGGGCAAGCTCGCTGAGCGCCTCGTACAGCGAGGTCGAGATGTCGGGGGTCAGCGACCCGGCCGTGCGTGCCGCGGTCAGCAGGTTGTGCTCGCGGGCGCCCAGCGAGATGGCCGCTTCGATCAGTCGGGCAAGCCCGCGCAGCGGGTCATCGGTATGCCGGACAGCCTCGATCGTCGGCGTGAGGTCCTCGGCGATGGACTGATCCAGCGCAGCCCGGATCAGGTCGGCCTTGGTCGGAAACCTGCGATAGAGCGTTCGCTCCCCCACTCCCGCGCGGCGGGCGATCACCTCGATGGGCGCCTCGGGCCCCAGCTCGTCGTAGACGACCCGAGCCGCCCGCAGGATCCGCTCGGCATTGCGGGCTGCGTCCGCTCGCAACGGCCGGTCGGAAATCGCGGTCATAGCGACAGCGTAACTGACAGTTGACTGCCAATCAGGCGGGTTCTACGCTCGGGTAATTGGCAGCCAACTGACACTTATGGGGAAACATCTGTGACGGCAACAACTTCCGATTCCCGCTCCGAGACGGAGCTTCCGGTCATACCGGCCCAGCGGGCCGCGCACTGTCCCCTGCATCCCCCGCCCGAATTCGCGCAGTGGCGAGAAGAGCCTGGGCTGCGACGGGCGCTGTGGGGCGGCCAACCGGTCTGGTCAGTGAGCCGCTATCAGGACATCAGGGCCGCGCTGGTCGACCCGCGGCTGTCCGCGGACACCATCTCGTCTGCCATGAAGCCGTCGAGCGACGAAGGCATTCCAATCATCTTCGCCCGCACCGACGATCCCGAGCACCATCGGTTACGACGGATGATGACCAGCCAATTCACCTTCCGGCGCTGCGAAGCCATGCGGCCGCAGATTCAGGAACTGGTCGACCATTACCTCGGCACCATGATCGACACCGGGCCGCCGGCCGACATCGTGCGCGACTTCGGCTTGCCAGTGCCGTCGTTGGTGATCGCGCTGCTGCTGGGCGTGCCGCCCGAGGATCTCGGGCTGTTCCAGCACAACACCTCACTTGGATTGGACACGAAATCCTCCGAGGAGCAAAAGGCGCAGGCCTTCGCGACGATGTTCGCCTACATACAGGAGTTGGTAGGGCGCAAAGAGCGCGAACCCGGCGACGACTTGATCAGCCGCCTGGTCACCGACTACGTCGCGACCGGCCAACTCAGCCGTGAGACCGCGGCGATGAATGCGGTGATCATGATGCAGGCCGGCCACGAGACCACGGCCAACATGATCGCGTTGGGAACCGTTGCGCTGCTGGAGCATCCGGAAGTGTTCGGGCGGCTGGGCCAAACCGACGACCCAGCGGTGATCGGCAATGCGATCGAAGAGCTGATGCGCTACCTCACCATCGTGCATGCCCAAGTGGATCGGATCGCGATGGAAGACCTCACGATCGGCGGTCAGTTGATCCGCGCCGGCGAGAGGGTTTTGATGAACCTGCCCGCCGGAAACTGGGACAGCGAATTCGTCGAGGAGCCAGAGACTTTCGATATCGACCGGAACACCCGCGGACACTTGGGTTTCGGATACGGTGTGCACCAATGCATCGGAGCCAACCTGGCTCGAGTCGAAATGCAGGTCGCGTTCGCGACGCTGGCGCGGCGGCTACCCGGACTGAGATTGGCAGTATCGCCGAATGCATTGCAATTCAAAGACTCCGACATTTACGGCATGAAAGAGCTGCCGGTCACCTGGTGAGCCTGACGCTACAGCCGGCTCGCGGCGAAATCCGCAGCCTGGGCCGTCATGCCATTCACCGGGTATTCGACATGCGCGAAGCTCGGCGCCCCGCCGGCATCGCCGTCGCAGATGGTGTCCCCGGGAGCGCACAACTCATCGGTCTTGGGCGCATACAGCGGGCCGATGGTGATCGCCGGTGCGCCGTAGTTTTGCAGCCAAGCTGCCGACGGTTTTCCGAAGAGCGTCACCGCGGCGACGTGGTTGGCTACCTCCGGCGGCATCGGCTTGGGTAGGAAGGCCATGTACTCGGCCGGTATCCCCGCTGGTATGGACGCCGACGTGACGAAACCGGCGACGGCCGCGCCCTGCGAGTACCCGCCGAGCACGATCCGGGTCTTAGGGCAGTTCGCCGCGGTGGCCTCGATGTGACCGCTAGCGTCTTTGATCCCGTCGACGACACTTTGCGCGAACGCGATGCGGTCGCCGAAATCGCTGCTGGCTTCGTAGTTGACCGGATACACGTCGAGCGACTTGGCACCGACTGCTGATCGCAGCGAGTCGACGAATGGCTCGCCGATCCCGCCGACACCCGGCGGCTCGCCGGTGCCGCGGGCGAATACCGCCTCGACGTCGGGGCATGGCTGCGCGGATGTGATGGGGATGGGCGCGCTCACCAACCCGCAGGTGGTTAGCAGCACGACAGCAACGAAACGAGCGATCTGGCGAAGGCGCATGGTCAACATTGTTGCCCTGTACCCCCAGATGTGTCCTGTTATTCCGGTCGCCGAACTCACGGTACGGCAGCTGCACCGGCGAGGTTAGGGCACGTCTTCTGAACCCTGGGAGCCGTCCAAGACGCTGACGGCGATGCCGTATGGCAGGAATCGGACTTTGCGGGTCGCGTCGGTGTTGCCCTGGTTCGCACGCAGCGCATCGAGTTCGGTGGCGTACACCTCTTCGACCCGGGCGCCACCGTCGTCGCTCACGGTGTAGATCACCCAGACACCGTCACCGGCCTCGCCCGCGGTTTCCGGCCTGGTCCGCATGCGGCGGGCCAGATCCTCGAGAAGACCGGGCCACCCGGCCCGATCCCCGGGAAAGGTGAAAAACCGGCTGATCCCGTCGAATGCCTCGCGCAGTCCCTCGCTGGCGTCGCGGAACACCCGATCGAAGTCCTCGGGATCGAATCCGAACCGACCGTTATCGTCCATTGCGGCCTCCTGGCAGCTCACACCTATAACACCCAGTGTGCGCATAATGGGCGACTTGCGCCACGTCTAGTAGCCGTACCCGCCACCGCCGTATGGATACTGCGGTTGGTACGGGCTCTGCGGCTCGTACGGGCTCTGTTGCTGGTATGGGTTCTGCGGCTGGTACGGGCTCTGCGGCTGCTGGTTTGTGCCGCCCTGCCCCTCCGGCACCTGCACCGGGATCGGGACCGGCACGAACGGGAGCTTCAAGTACGTCGTCGTCATGACCTCCGACGGTGTCGTGCTCGTCGTGGTGCTGGGCGGCGGCGGTGTCGTCGTCGGCGTGGTCGGGGTTGTGGTGGTGCTGGTCGGTGGCGGCGGTGTCGTCGTCGGGGTGCTCGTCGCCTGCTGCGTGGTGCGCGGCGGCGGTCGATAGGTCGTGGTCACCGGAGGTGGTGGCGGAGGCGGCGGAACCTCGCTGGTGACCGGCGGGGCGACGGTGGCCTCTGGCGCGGTGCTCGGAGGCGGGGGCGGCAGCGGGCTGGGCGACGCCAGGCTTGGCGATGGAGGGTTGGAGCTGGGCAGCGGCGGCGGCACGGCCGACGTGCTGGTGGGCGCCGGGGGCACCGGGTGGCTGGTCGAGCTTGTCAGCGTGAACGCCACCCCGCCGATGGCGACCATCGAGACCAGCGCTGCGACCCCCAAAAAAAGTTGCGGCAAACGATTTCCGCCGCGCGGCTCCTCCGGCGGCTCATACTTCGGCAGTTGCAGGAGCTGAGACGGGGTAACACGGGCGTCGTCGTCGTAAGGCTCACCGGTGTAGGCCACCGGCTCCTTGGAGGAATCGTCGGCCTCCGACCAGGCCAATTGGTGAAGTGTCTCGGACGGGTCGTCAAACGTGCCGGTGGGCACGCCGAACGAGCCCGTCGAGGCACCGAGCGTGTCGGTGGACGCGGTGAAAGTGCCGGTCGTCGCCGCGAAGCTGCCGGTCGATGCACCCACCATCGCGGCCATCGTCGTCGATTCGAGCTCGTCCTCCTGCTGCTCGACCGGCTGTCGCGCCGAGAGCATCACCGCGCCGACTGCCATGGCCAGCCCGGGCTGAACGGCGGTCACCACCGACGCCTTGGCATGTGCCGAAAGACGCTGGGCGACAACCGGAATCTTGGCACAGCCGCCGGACATCGCCACCGTGGCGAGATCCTTTCGGCGAACTCGGCTGCGCCGCAACATGTCATCGAACGCAGAGAGCACGCCGCTGAGCCGATCTTCGATCAGGCTCTCCAGCTCAGCTCGACTCACCTTGACGCTGGCACGCTGTCCGGACAGTTCGACGACGAGCTCGGTCTCCGTCGCGTCGGAAAGCCGCTCTTTGGCCAGCCGGCATTCCTCTCGCAGATTGCCGAATTGGCCGACGACGCCGGTACTGGCGGGATCAATTCCTTTGGCGCGGCCGACGTTTTCCAGCACGTGAACCATCAGCGCCTGATCGATGAGGTCGCCGGAGAATTCCGGGTAGCGTACCGTGTCGGCGATGGGGGTGAAGCCCGATGCGGCGTCGGCCAGCGTGATGCTGGTGCCGGTGCCACCGAAGTCAAGCAGAGCCACCACCCCGTTGGCGGGCAGGCGGTCATCGGAGTTCAAGGCGGTCAACGCGGTAATGGAATCCGAAACCAGCCGCGGTGACATGCCGCCACGGACGAAGCCGGCGTGCGTGCACAACGCGTCCTGCAGTCCCCGCAGGGCTTGCGATTCCCAGTGCGCGGGAACGGCAATCGTGATGTTCGACGTCGACACATCGCCACCGGTCGCGGTGATCAACGCGTCGAGGGCCTCCACCAACAGCAGCGCAGGGTCATGGATCGATCCGTCCGCGGACATCAACGTGCTTGACCCACCGACCCGCTCGACGAAGCCGGTCATCAACGTGCCGGTGTCGGCCCCATCCGGGTCCTCCACGGGCACACCGAGTTCCGGAGCGCGATCGGGAAAAAGAGTCAACACCGCGCGGCGCGAGACGGGTGACTTCCCGCTGCGGACCGCGACTAAATTGGTGGTCCCGATCGATAACCCCAACGGGTCATACATAGCGCGAATACTTTCGTCGATAGCGGTCGGTGGCCAGCGTTAACCATAACCGCGAGCACGCTATGACGGTCGGGCGCAATCTGATCGGTATGGGCTCGATGCTGTTGTGTCACCGAAGTGATACACCCAATGTCTTGACAGATTTGGGCGGCCTCACACCACGGTCAGCGGCAGCGATCGCCTCGGCTGGAACTGGAACGTCGACCCGCCGCTGACCTTGGCGATCTGCACCTCCGGCAGCTCGCTTGCGGCAGTTTCGGTTTCGGAGAGCTCGGCCATCCAGTCGGTATGACTGCCCTTGATCTGGACCTCGATATGCGGGTCTACCGCGGTGGCGATCGCCTGCAACGGCTGCACCGACTCCGGCGAGCACAACGAGATCCACGCGGCATCGTCATGGGCCGGTGATGGATGGACATGTAGCCGACCCGATGTCTGCGCGTTGACGTAGCCAATCGGGTTGAACAGCGGATGCAACTCGAAAACCCGCAGCACACCGTCGATCCCGCCAGGGAGGTGCAGCGCGTGGTGGATGCGCTCCGCGCCGAGCCCGGCCAAGCCGATCAGCTGGCGGGTGCCCACCGAGGCGGCCAGTTCGGCGTTGGACCCCGCGCGGGCTCGCACCGCGATCGCAAAGGACAAATACAGCAGGTGCATCTGCAGGCACACCTCGTCGGCCATGCGCACCAGCGCCGAATGCGAGAAGGCGCCGAAGTCGAGGTCGGACACCAGCGGGCCCGAATAGTCGGCCAACCCTTCATCGGACGGAGCTATTGGACCCAGTTCCCAAGTCGCAGCGTTTGTTTGGGCAACAACATCCAGCGCCGGGATGCTCTGGGCGGCCGGATAGGAGTCATCGATGGTGACGGTCCATGCGCAGTGCGGATGCCGGTCGGACGGAACCCGGGGTGGCCGATGGATGGGACGCATCTGCGCGTGCGGGTTGGTCGCCACCGCGGTCGCGTCGAACGTCGGGTCCTCGATGGTGTGGCACATCCCGAAGACGTACTCGTCGCCCATCGGCTCCACGTCGAGCAGCGCGCCGCAGTGGTCGAGGTGAAATTCGCCGTGCCAACGGTCGTGGATGGTGTAGCGGAAGTCCATGAATTGCGGCGGCGCGCCGATGTCGAGTTGTAGGCCCTTGAAGATCGTGGGCACGTCGTCGCCCACGTAGTTCAGCGCCCGCTGCATCCGCTTGGTGTAGATCGGGCTGGCGCCGGCCCACTCCTCGATGGCGATCTGCACCATCTCCTCGCGACCGAACTCTGAGATGCACCATGCCATACCGGAGCGATCGATCATGTGCCCGATCAGCAGCAGCTCGGGAACCAACACGGCCAATTGCTGGCGGGACAGCTGCGCGTAGCGGGATTGGGTCACGGCCCCAAAAATAGTCCTGACTATGTTATAAAGTCAACAATGTCTATCGCCGCAAGCCCGAAGCCGCGCGGGCCCGTCAGCCCCACTCGGCGGACCAATGCGCCGCGCAAACGGGGTGATGACACCCGAGCGAAGATCATCGATGAGACGGTCCGCTGCATCGTCGAAGAGGGATTCGCCGCCGCGACCGCCAAGCACGTCGCCGAACGCGCGGGCGTTACCTGGGGGGTGATCCAGTATCACTTCGGCGACCGCAACGGCTTGCTGATGGCCGTCGTCGATGACGGCGTGGCCAGGCTGCTGGAGAGCCTGTCCTCGGCGGAAGTCAGTCAATTGCCGCTGCGCGAGCGCATCGAGGTCGTCGTCGACACCGCGTGGAGTTGCTACAGCAGTCCGACGTCGATGGCAGCGTTCGAAATCCTGCGGGCCAACCGCGGCGGCCCGGGCGGGTCTTCACGACAGCATCTGCTGGAAATGAATTCGGCGATCGCCGAGCTCGGCCGATTGATAACCGATGATCCATCGAATGATGGTGTAGCCGATGTGATTTGGGCGACGCTTCGGGGTGTGGTGTTGGCGCAGATGATCGTGGGCACCGCCGTCGACTGGCAACGCGAGCGACGCGCACTGATCGATATGGTTACCCACTACCTGCACGATGGGTCCCCGCCGGCCTGTGCTGCAATGACCTGATGAGCTCTTACGATCACGCCGACTATCTCGCCGACGTCACGGCGATCGAACACGTCAAGTACCGCTATCTGCGTGGACTGGACACCAAACATTGGGACGACTTCGCCGACACGCTCACCGAGGACGTCAAGGGTGACTACGGGTCGTCACTTGACGAGGAGCACCATTTCACCAACCGTGCCGACCTGGTCGAGTTCATGCGCTCGTCGCTGGGACCGGGCGTCATCACCGAGCACCGGGTGACTCACCCGGAGATCACCGTGACCGGTGATGAGGCGTCCGGCATCTGGTATCTGCAGGACCGGGTGATCGTGGCGGAGTTCAACTTCATGCTGATCGGCGCCGGCTTCTACCACGACCGCTATCGCCGCACCGCCGATGGTTGGCGGATCAGCGCGACGGGATATGACCGAACCTACGATGCGACGATGTCGTTGGCGAACCTCGACTTCAAGGTGAGGCCTGGTAGCGCTCTGGCCTGAATTCGTTTGCAGCTCTGCGCTATTGAGTGATCGCGATGACGGCGCCGGGTTTCAGCCATTGGATGATCTGCACCAGCGTAGCGTCGTCGATCGCGACGCAGCCCTCAGTCGGGCCGCCGTCGGTGGTGTGGAAGAAAAACGCAGCGCCTTTGCCCGGCTGACGGTTTGGGTTGACGCCCATCACCACCGCATGTTTGTACTGCGGAATCTCGAGGTTCTCACTCGCTCCGGTGTCGAACGGGCATTGAGCCTTGTGGCAGACCTGCATCGTGTTGAAGGTCGGGCTGTTGTCGTCACCGTTCCACCAGTGGTTGGAATCGACTTGGACATACTGCAGTCCGCCACCGGGATTGGGTGCGGTCCCGAACGCGAACGGCAACGAGTAGACCCCCATCGGGGTTGCTGGATATCCGCTTTTGGCTTGCGGCGCAAGGCCTGCTGATCCGACGTGAGCCGGTATGCCGGCCGCGACCGGCTGCCAGCCCGCGGCGCCGAGTTGGTAGACATCCAACTTGGCGTTCGAACCGCCCACTCCAACAACGGAAACCACTTGAGTCGCGTTGCCGACAGCACGGGCAAACCAGGGTGCGCCGACTGCACCACCCGTTGGAGCTGTCGCCAGGGTGACGAAAGCAGTGCACACCGTAGCGCACAGCGAACCCAGCAGTCGGCGCACCCTTTCATGGTCAACGCCGAGCGTTACCGACGTCAAGTAAAGGTTTAGCTTCGATCAGATCACCCCGCGACCGCTAGTCAACGCTGGCCAGTTGTTTTTGCTGGCTGCGGCTATATGTTGATATGCGTTGCATACAGGATCCCGGGGTATAGAAAGCATTGGATGGCACCGACAGATCGCGGCCGCACGCCGTCGGACGGCGGCAAGACGACCAAGCTCGCCGCGGCGAGCGGCGTCGGCGTGCCGCCGTTGACGGTCTGGGTCGGATCGGCGATGTACACGTTTCCGGTCGACCAAGACGTGATTGTCGGCCGCGACCGCGGCTGCGACATCTGCTTCCACGACATCAACCCTGACGACCTCACGCTGATCTCACGGGTGCACGCGATCCTGCGGTTCGACAATTCGAAGTGGGTCGTCGTCGACAAAAGCCAAAACGGTATTTACGTCGGCGGTTCGCGCGCCACCCTGGTGCCCATCCACGACCGCCTGACCATCACGCTGGGCAGCCCGCGTGGGCCACAGCTGACGTTCCGGGTCGCCGCGTCGGCGCCGCCAACGCGGCCCGATGAGGCCGTCGGCTCCAGCCCGAAGACGACCGCGTTCCGGCCCGCGGGTCCGCCGCCCCCGACACGGACGCAGACGCGGCCGCCGCTTCGTCCGCCCGGCCCGCAGACCCATCCGAGCCGACCTTTGCCGCGACCGGCCCCGCCGCGGGCGGCGGGTTCGCGCGGTACAACGACCGTCGGTCGCGCCAAGACCAACACCATCGTCGTCGACGACGCGCTGGCCTCCCGAGTGCACGCGGTGCTAGAAACCAGTCCGGCCGGACTGGAGATCCGCGACAACAACAGCAGCAATGGCACTTTCGTCAACGGCACCCTGATCACGCGGGCGGCGATGCTGCGGGACGGCGACGTCGTCACCATCGGCAATACCGACCTGCTCGCGACCGGCAACACCCTCGTGCCGCAGCCCGCGGCATCGCGCACCAGCGGGCTCACCGCACACGGGTTGGCGCTCACCATTGACGGACGCCAGCTGTTGAAGGATGTGTCGTTCACCGCGAAACCCGGGACGCTGACCGCGGTGATCGGGCCGTCCGGCGCCGGAAAATCCACGCTGGTCAAGCTGATTAGCGGTGCGCTGCCGCGCAGCGCCGGTGTGGTCGCCTTCGACGGGCACGACGTGCACGCCGAATACGCCTCGATGCGTTCGCGGATCGGGGTGGTGCCGCAGGACGACGTGGTGCACCGCCAGCTCACCGTCGAGCAGGCGCTCAGCTACGCCGCCGAACTGCGACTGCCGCCCGACACCTCAATCGAGGATCGCCGGCAGGTGGTCGAGCGGGTGCTCGACGAGCTGGAATTGACGCCGCACAAGAAGACTCGCGTCGACAAGCTGTCCGGCGGGCAACGCAAACGCGCGTCGGTGGCGATGGAACTGCTGACCGGCCCGTCGCTGCTGATCCTCGACGAACCGACGTCGGGGCTCGACCCGGCGTTGGACCGGCAGGTGATGACGATGCTGCGCCGGCTCGCCGACGCCGGGCGCGTCGTCATCGTCGTCACGCATTCGCTGACCTACGTGAGCATGTGCGACCAGCTGCTGCTGCTGGCGCCGGGCGGCAAGACCGCCTTCGCCGACCCGCCGTCGCAGATCGGGGCGGCGATGGGCAGCACCGACTGGGCCGACATCTTCGCGCGGGTCAGCACCGACCCCGACGGTGTACACCGGGCGTTTCGGGCGCGCCATCCCGCGGCTCCGCGACGGCCCTCGCCGACCGCCGGCGCGGCGCCGCTGGGAAAGCCGCCGCGGACCAGCCGATGGCGTCAGGTCGGGACGCTGGCCCGCCGCCAAGCCCGGCTCATGACCGCCGATCGCGGGTACTTTGCTTTTTTGGCGTTGCTGCCGTTCGTGCTTGGTGTGCTGTCGCTGGCGGTGCCCGGCAGCACCGGGTTGGCGAACGCCAATTCGACTGCGCCCGAAGAACCTATCGACATCCTGATCCTGCTCAACATCGGCGCGGTGTTCATGGGGACCGCGCTGACCGTGCGCGATTTGGTCGGCGAGCGGATGATTTTCCAGCGCGAGCGGGCTGTTGGTTTGTCGGCGTCGGCCTATCTGATGGCCAAAGTCCTCGTCTTCAGCGCCGCGGCGCTGATCGAGACCGCGGTGATGGTGGTCATCATGACGATCGGGAAAGGCGCGCCGTCGCACGGCGGGGTGCTGTTGGGCCACAGTGTTGCGGCCGGCGTCGTCGAGCTGTGGCTGACCCTGGCTTTGACGGCCATCGCGTCGGCGATGCTGGGGCTGGCGCTGTCGTCGCTGGCCCGCTCCACCGAACAGGTGCTGCCGATGCTGGTGGTGGTGATCATGATCTCGATGGTGATGGCCGGTGGTCTGATACCGGTGACCGGGCGGCTGCTGCTCGACCAGACGTCATGGCTGGTGCCGGCCCGCTGGGGTTTCGCCGCCGCGGCGTCGACCGTCGATCTGAACAACATCGAGGCCGGGCTGCCCGTCGACCGGTTGTGGCGGCATGTGCGCGGCGCGTGGCTGCTCGACATGGGCATGCTGATCGCTGCTGGCCGTTGTGTTTATCGGCATCGTCCGCTTCCGGCTGCGGTTGAAGGCGCGCAGTTAGGCCGTTGCAGGTCAAGGGCTTTCGATAATCGCTGGGGCGTACTTCGGGGTGCGTAGCGACGCTGAATACCGAGGCTTTCGATCGGCGATACCATTCGCCGCATGTCAAACTTGCCTGCGCCCGATCCAAGCCAGCACTGGAGTCCTCCCCCGCCGCCGCGTCCGGCCGGCCAGCACGTTGGCCGACGCTCGTCACTCTGGCGATTGCGCTTATCGGTGTCGCCGTCGGCTTCGTCGGATGGTTCCGCCCAGCGCCGCACCACAATCAACCCCCGCCCAAGCCCACCTACACCGAACAACAGGTGGCCGGCAGCCAAAGCAGATGTGTGCGCTGCCTTCGGCAAGTTGGATCGTGCGGTGAGTGTGGTTAACGCAGTACCTAATGGCAGCGACGCAAATGAGCAACTCGCTGTCGGCCACAGGTACTCGGCAAGTCTTCGACGTATTCAGCCGATACCTCTTGGCGACGCTCGCCGAAGAACCGGCGACCCCGCCGATCTGGCAACAGCTGTTCGCAAGCCAGCGAATTCTCTTCAAGATGCACTGATTGATATCCTGGACGGATTCACTAATTCTGACTCCGAGATGCAGTCGGTGGTGAAGGCCAATACTGAGGCGGCCGTGACGATCCGGCGATCCTGCAAATGACTCGTCCTAGCGCGTGCTCAGTCGGTCTATTACTCGGCTTGAGCACCTTCGGCCTGCGAAGCATTGGTGAATACCAGGATCGCCGATCAGCGATACCATCGCTCCATGTCGTCGGATATGCCGCCCGGAGCGTCCAACCCAGAACCAGGCCAGCACTGGGGTTCTCCGCCGTCCGCCCCTTCGACCCCGTCGTTTCAAATGCCGCCCGGACCGTCGATGGCGTCCGGTCGGCCCTCACGTTGGCCGACGTTCGCTGCACTGGCGATTGCGCTCATCGCGCTAGCCGTCGGCCTCGCCGCATGGTTTCGCCCAACACCACATAACAATCAGCCTCCGCCCAAGCCCGCCTACACCCAACAGCAGATCGCCGACGCCAAAGCAAAGGTGTGCGCTGCCTTCGCGAAGTTGGATCGGGCAGCTGGAGTGCTTAACGTCGCTACCTAATGGCAGCGACGAATTCGGTAGCGGCGATCGATACTAGACAGGTATTCGATGTATTCAGCCGATATCTCTTGCGACGCTCTGCCGAAGAGCCGGCAACGCCAGCTGACCTCGCAACCGCTGTACGTGAGCAAGCGAGTTCGCTCGAAGAAGCTGTGATCGATTATCAAGTTGGGCTTACTAAATCTGATCCAGAGATGCGGTCGGTAGTGGACGCCAACAGCGCGACGGCCAACACAATCCAACAGTTGTGCAAATGACTGTGCCTGATTATCCACAAGGCGCATGGTCCGTGCCGCTAGTCGGCGCGCAGTGGGTGAGCATTGCATCGGTGGCCGCACTCAATAATGCGATTGCCAATCGCGGAACGATCCAAACTAACTATTCTCAACTTCACGACACGCTGCAGCAAGCCATCACGACAACATTCGCTGGGCAGGAGGGGGAGACCGCCGACGCTGTCCGAGATGCATTTCGTCAAGGCGCCGACCAGGCTGCCAAGATCGCGGAAAAAAACGGTGCCTATAAAAATGCGCTACAAGACGCCCTCGACAGCGTGAACAACTTCGCGAAAAACTGACTCAGCATCGCCGACGATGGCAATCAAGCAAATAAACGATGAACTCCAATCGAAAGACGACCTCGAGATCAAAGTCACTAAAATCGCTGAGTATTATCGCCGACGATCAACGGCAAGCCAACCAAGCTGCCGCGGAGTGCGCGTTCAGCGTCATCGGCGCGGGGCAAAAAGTTGTGGATGCGCAGGGTACCGGTCAGTCGTTCTTCGGGATGGCCCGCGACGCAGGCATCGACGCGAACCAGCAGCCCAACCTGCAGGCCATCGAGGACCAGGTCCGAGGTCAGCTGAACCAGCCCGCGCCGCCGGGATCCACTGCACCGCAGGGCCGGCAACGCACACCAGCAGCGCAGTAGCAGACGTAAACCAGCAGCCGCGGGTCCAGCGGCGGAACACCAGCGCCTGCGGCTCCAGCGCCGGCGGCCCCAGCGCCCTCGACCGCCCGGCGGCGTGGTCGGCAGACGTGAACCACGGCCTCAGCCGCCGGCGGCCCGCCGCGCCGGCGGCCTCAGCGCCCTCAGCGCCCGGCGGAGCGCAGTAGACAGCTTGTGCCCCACGGCGCAGCGGCGGCCGCTCCGTCGGAGCGCCCGCCGGGTCTTCAAGCGGAGGGGGCCTGCCGAGGCGGCGGAGCGGTTGGCCGGGGCACCCTCGCTGGGCGGCATGCCGTCGGCGCCGATGGGAGGTATGGCAGCGCCAGCGGGTTTGGGGGGGATCGGAGCGCCAGGGGGGTCCCAGCCGGCAGGCGCCGCCGGGCCTGAACCCGGGAGCGCCGATGAGTGCCCCTGCGGCAGGCGGGCCCGCCGGTCTTGGCGGGCCGGTGCAAGCGATGCAACCGCAGGTGCCGCCGACCGCGCCGACCATCCCGACGGCCGGGGCGGGCACGCCGGTCACGGTGGGAGATACCCCCACTGCGACGCAACCGGCAGCGGCCCCGGCCGCGCCAACGCCGTCGCCGGTGGCTTACACCTCGGAGCCGGCTTCGACGATGATGGCCGGACCTGCTGCGGTCGGGGCCGTGCCACCCGCACCGGCGGGTCCGTTGCCCGCCTACGGCGCCGACCTGGTGCGTCCGACCGTGGCGGCGCCGCCCAGTCCGCCGATCATTCCTTCGGCGCCGTCGGTCCCGTCAGCGCCAGTGGGCCAGGGCCCGCCGTCGACCGTTCCGGGTTCGGCGCCGGTGCATCCGTCGGCGGGAGGGACAACCGGTATAGGTCAGCCCGGCACGGTGGTGCGCCAACCCGGGCTGCCCACTCCAGCGCAGTCGCCACCGGGTGTCGGAACCGAAAGCGCCATAGCCTCCGCCGGTGGGGCGCTGGCCGGGGCGATGTCTGCCCATGCAACCGCGCAGAGGCGATTGCAACGCCTGGTTGCGGCGGTGGCCAGCCAACAACCCCGACTGGCTTGGGCGATCGGGGACCGGCCCGACGACACAACCGTGCTGGTCACCGATTTGGCCAGCGGCTGGATACCGCCCGGCATCGAAATCCCATCTGCCGTAACACTTCTCGAGCCAGCGCGCCGACGCGGTGACATCGAGACGCTGCTGGGCGAGGTGAAGCTGGCCGCCGCGACTGAAGCGGAGCACTACCGCCCCGAGTCCGACACCGACGAGCCGGTGCCGATGTCGCCGCGGCGGCGGCTCGCACCCGAAGTCGAAGAGCTGAGCTGGCACCTGAGCGACGCCACCCACTTTCGCGACGGGCTCCCGAGGCTCGCGCATACCCTGGCCAGAGCCGCCTCAAGAGGCACCGGGGTACTCGAATCCGAAGCCGAGGAGCTGCACAACCAGCTGACCGCGTTGGCCGACCGCGTGCTGGATCGCTACCCCGATCATGTCGATGCCGCCGACGTGGGCAACTGGCAGCTGCTCGCCGCCATCGAGGCCCTGGTTAACGGAGATCGGATCGCCGCGAATTACCACCTCGCCTGGTTTCTCGCCTGCAACACTGCACCCGCGGAAAGCGTTGTGCAATGAGCGATTTCGATCTTGCCAGCTTGCGGGCCGCGGCAGCCGCCGATCCGCGGCCAAAAGCCTCCGTCCCCGACGAAATCCCAACGGGGACTTCGCCGGCCGACCAAGCTGTCGCCGGCTACGCGATGGCCGTCAACCTGGTCACCCAAGCCGCCGAGCTCGACTGCGAGGCCGACTGGCATCGCCGTCAACGCATCTACGCCGCCGAGATCGCCAGGCTCCAAATCGAAGGCGGCACTGCCGATCCCGCAGTTATCGGCAACCTGGACACTGAATGGGTAAGGGCCACACTCAATTCCCGCTACTGCGCAGAACTGCACACCACCGCACAAGCCGGCTACGAGTGCATCTTCGAGCTCATGGACCCGCGCCAAACCGGCGCAACTCGAACCGAAATTCTCGAACGCATGGCCATCACAGTCGACGAAATCAATGCGCTGACGCAACGCCTGATCGACGAGTACCGCCCAGGCGCTTCCGTCCACGAATTCTTATCCGCCCGTACACTCGACACCACCGTCCCGCGGTACTAGACGAGGAACATCATGAATCCAAAACTGGTAGCGATAATCGAGCAATACGCGCAGGCGCACGGGTTGAATCTGCCGCCGCATCCAATCGTGTCCGACATGGTGGCCGCCGGCCCTTCGGGCGTCGAGCAACTGCTGTCCTTGTTGGGCGTGCAGGTCAATTCCGGTGATCCCGCGGACAATCTCCAAGCCCAGAAGGGCCATGCCGCTCGCGAAGCTGGACTCAACTACGCCACATCGCAATTCCCTAACACTGAACAGAATTCGAATGCACAGCTCGCCGGCGTCGGCGGCAGCGGCAAAGACCCGATGTCCCAGTTCACCCAGCTTTTGCAGGCAGCGACGAGCATCGGCCAGGGTCTCACCAGCTCCTTGACCGGCGCCATGCAACCGTTTACCCAGCTCGCCACCCAGATCCCGCAACAAGGGATGCAGGTCATGCAGGGGGTAATGGGCGCAGCCGGCAAGGGCGCGGGAGGCGCCGCGTCGGCCGCCGGGGCGATACCCGGCGAGGCCGCCGGGTTGGCCGGCGGAGCCGCTGGTGGGGCCGCTGGTTTGGCCGGCGCTGGAGGCGGCGCGGGTGCCGGCTTGGCCAGCACCGCTCCCGCCTCACAACTCGGGCCGCCACCGACACCTTCGGCCGGCACCGTCCCGGCGTCGGCGCAAACCGCGCCGCCGGTCCCAACGGCTCCATCGGATTCGGCTGGGGCGCCCAGGGGTGGCGTGGGCGGCATGCCGATGATGCCTCCGGGCGCGATGGCCGGCGCTGGCGGAGCCGGCAGCGACGGCAAGACCGACACCAAACGCATTGTGCCGCCGTCGGTGAAGAACGGCGCCCCGGTGCAGGGACGTATCGTCGCTCCGCCGACGGCACCGGAAGTCGTGAAGCGAGTGGCGGGCAAGCCCGTCGCATCGCGGCGCATCCTCTCGCCCGATCAGAAGCCCGACGACGACGAAGACGACGGTGCCGAGGGCGGCCGCCGCTTCTAGCAGCCGCTTTCGGGGTCGTGGTCATACTGGGCTGATGGGCGTCATCGTCCGCAGGCTTTTCGGCATCGGCAAGCTGCCGGCTGAGGTGCGTGCCGAGGTTGAGGCGGAAGGGCTGATCTACTCCGCCGATTACGTCGCGGTCACCCGGCGGTTCAGCGGGGCCATCCCGGGTCTGCGTTCGGCGCACAGCGTCGCCAGCTATGTCGGATCGGTGGCGCTCACCTCGCAACGAATCCTGGCGACCCTGTCGTCGCTGCCAAAACTGGCCGGCCCCACCGTCGACGTGCGTTGGGACGCACCACAGTCCGGCGCGGCGACCGCAGAAATCTCCTCGACCGGTCTACAGGTCGATATCGACGTCAGCAGGGTGGACGAGTCGTTCACCGGCCACCTGTCGCTGCACTACAAGATCGCCTTTCCCGGCGACGTGCTCGCCGGGTTGCCGCGCCGGTCGCTGAGCTTCGACATGCCGCCGGAGTACGTTTTCCGCGCGGTCGGTGTTACCTACCGGCCGTAGCGGTCAGCGGTGGTGCTGCCAGGCCTGCGAATTCGCCGACAAGTCCGGCCAGGGCGGGCGACGCACCATGGCCACACAGACGATCACCGCCGATAGCAGACCGGTGAGCACGCCGATCAGCGCGATCCGGTCGGCGTCGACCGCCGGCACCCAGCGCACCGTGCCGCCGTGGACGACGAACACACCGACCGGTGTCGAGGTGCCGGAGCGGACCTTGGCAACGGTGATCACCGTGCCGCCGTCCGCCATTCGATAGGGCTCGCCGTAGACACGTCCCCGAGTGCCATTGGTGGGCAATTCGTCGAGTGAATCCGGAATCTTCATGGGACCGATCCTTTTCGCCGGCTCAGGCAAGCCGAAGCGCTTGAAGCCAGTCTGGCAGACACGGGGCATCGGTTCGCGGCTTCGCACACGACGGTTCCTACGATGGCTATGTGGGCGATCACGCGTTCAGTCCGCAGGAGCGGCAAGCGGTGTATCGGGTGATCTCGGAACGACGAGACATGCGCCGGTTTGTGCCGGACAGCACCGTGCCCGAAGACGTCATGGCGCGCCTGCTGCAGGCCGCGCATGCCGCGCCCAATGTGGGCCTGATGCAGCCGTGGCGGTTCATCAGGGTCACCGACGACTCGCTACGACGACGCATCCACGCTCTGGTCGACGAGGAGCGGCTGCTGACCGCCCACGCGTTGGGCCAGCGGGCGCAGGAGTTCCTTGCGCTGAAGGTCGAGGGCATCCTCGACTGCGCCGAACTGCTGGTGGTGGCGCTGTGCGAGGGCAGAGACAGTTACGTCTTCGGCCGTCGTACCATGCCGCAGATGGATCTCGCATCGGTGTCCTGCGCGATCCAAAACCTTTGGCTGGCAGCACGATCCGAAGGCCTGGGGATGGGATGGGTATCGCTGTTCGATCCGCCGAGACTGGGCGCCTTGTTGGCCATGCCCGAGGATGCCGAGCCGGTGGCGATCCTGTGCCTTGGCCCGGTACCCGAATTTCCGGATCGGCCCTCGCTGGAATTGGATGGCTGGGCGTTGGGCAGGCCGCTCGCCGAATTCGTCTCGGAGAACGGCTGGGGCAACGAGCCGGGCGTCAGCTCATCGCCAGTTGCGCGATGAGCGTCTCGATTGCCGCCGCGGCTGGCGGTTACGATGCCGGGGTGCAAACTCCTCCACCAGGTTTTCCCCCGCAGTGGGGCAGTTCGCCAAACGATCCTGCGGAGCACAGCGAGCCCGGCCTCGGCGGCCAGCCGGCCGACGGCAGCTACGGTCAGCCCAGCCCCGGCAGCTACGACCAGCCGAATGCGGCCAACCAGAGCCAGCAACCGCCGTACGCCGATTACGTCGCGCCACCGCCACCCGCACCCGACTATCCGCCGGACGGTTACGGTCAGCAGCCCGGTTATGGCCCGCCCCCGTGGGCCGGCCAGGGCGCACAGCCAACCGGCCCAACCCCCCAGCAGACCATCAGCTGGATCACCTATGCCGCCATCGGGTTGCTCGGGCTGCTCGGCGCCATTCTCACGCTGACGCTATGGATCAACGCGAGCAGCGCGGCCAACCGTGCAAGCGACATGTGTAAACGGTTCGGCGGCGAGTACTCCACCCTGTGCCGGCAGCAGATCCACAATATGGTCCCCGGTGTGCCGGCTGCCCTAGCGACCTGCCTTTTTCTGATCATCGCCGCGGGTCTCGCCGCCGCCGTCGGCGCGGTAATGCTCTTCCTCAAGAAGCAGATCGGGCAATTCTTTATCCTCGGCGGCGGCTTCGTGATGCTGGTGCTGGCGATTGCCTGCGAAGCCCGCTACGGCGCCACCGGCCGACTCACCTACGACCTGGTCGCGGGATTTGTCATCGCCGCTGCCGCTGGCCTGATGTTGATCCCGGCATTCCGGATGACCCTGGGCCTATCGCCAAGCCCGACCGGTGGGCCGGCGCCCGGCGGATTCCAGGGCGGCGGCCAATGGCCGCCGTACGGCCAGCCGCAACCGCCTCCGCAAGGCCCGCCCGGCCCGGGCGGGCATCCGCCGCCGCATTGGTGAGTCGGTCGCGGCAAGCGCGAACGCCGGTCAAGGGCGCCGTACCTGCCACAACGCCGCTGCCGCTAACGTCGATGGAGCTCGGCAAGCTGAGGAGGTGACGGTAATCGGCGATCAGCAGGCAACTGAACAGCGCCGCGACAATGTGCTGCTCGTGCATTGGCATGACCTGGGCCGGTATCTCGGTGTCTACGGTCACACCGACGTTTCGAGCCCGCGGCTCGACCAATTCGCCGATGAGGGCATCTTGTTCACCAGAGCACATGCCACGGCGCCGCTGTGCTCACCGTCGCGCGGATCACTGTTCACCGGCCGCTACCCGCAGAGCAACGGGCTGGTCGGCCTGGCCCACCACGGTTGGGAGTACCGCTCCGACGTTCGTACATTGCCCCAAATCCTGTCCGAATATGGTTGGTACTCAGCTCTTTTCGGTATGCAGCACGAAACCTCGTACCCAGCAAGGCTGGGTTTCGACGAGTTCGACGTGTCGAACTCCTACTGCGAATACGTGGTGGAACAAACCGAGCGATGGCTGCGAGGCCACGACAACAGCCGACCGTTCCTCTTGACCGCTGGCTTCTTCGAGACGCACCGGCCCTATCCCCGGGATCGCTACCAACCGGCCGACGCCGCTACGGTTGATACGCCGGACCATCTGCCCGATGTCGTTGAGGTGCGCCAAGATCTGGCTGACTTCTACGGCTCAATCGCAACCGCCGACGCGGCGGTCGGCCGGATATTGGACACGCTTGCCGCCACCGGACTCGACGCCAGCACGTGGGTGGTCTTCTTCACCGACCATGGCGCGGCCTTCCCGCGGGAGAAGTCCACGCTGTACGAGGCCGGCACGGGTATCGCGATGATGATCCGCCCGCCCACCGGGATGGCAATGGCTCCAAGGGTTTACGACGAGCTGTTCAGCGGCGTGGATTTGCTCCCGACGCTGCTGGGCCTGCTTGGCATCGCCGAGCCGGACGACATCGAGGGCATCTCGCATGCGCGGGCGCTGCTTGCTCAGGACAGCACGCTGCCGGTGCGCGATCATGTGTACACCACCAAGACCTACCACGACTCGTTCGATCCGATCCGCGCGATCCGAACGAAAGACTTCAGCTACATCGAGAATTACGCGCACCGGCCACTATTGGATCTGCCCTGGGATATCGAAGAGAGCCCGTCCGGCCACGCTGTCGCACCGCTGGTGACGGCGCCACGACCGGAACGCGAACTCTACGATCTCCGCACCGATCCCACCGAGATCAACAACTTGCTGGCCGGAGACGGTCTCGACGGTGCCGATGCGATCGCCGCCGATCTCGCTGTCCGGCTGCATGATTGGCGCCAGCAGACCGGCGACGTCATACCCTCCGACTTCGCCGGTAGCCGCATTGCGGCTCGCTACACCGAGACGTATTTGCAGATCCACGAGATGACGCCGACCAGCCGGTCGGCCATCGCCGTCGACCGTGGCATCGAAGACGGGGTTAAGCACGTCGAGCAATAGTTGTGTTCAGCCTGAACATATTCCGTATGGAAACGACCACCGTGGCGTCCGGCTAGGCTCACGTGGTGCCCGCGCATCCGACGTCGTACCTGGTGCTTGCCTCGCAACGCTGCGGCAGCACGCTACTGGTCGAATCGTTACGCGCGACCGGCAGCGCCGGCGAGCCGCAGGAGTTCTTCCAGTACCTGCCGACGACCGGCATGGCGCCCCAGCCGCGGGAGTGGTTCGCCGGAGTCGAGGATGAAACGATCCTGCAGCTGCTCGATCCGCTGGTGCCGGGCACACCGGACACCGCATCTGCGACCGCCTGGCGCGAGCACATTCTCAGTTCCGGCCGGACCCCCAACGGCATCTGGGGCGGCAAATTGATGTGGAACCAGACGCCGCTGCTGCGGCAGCGGGCGGCCGGATTGCCCAATCGCTCCGGTGACACGCTGCGGGCAGCCATTCGAGACGTGATCGGAAGCGAACCGGTTTACGTGCACGTCCACCGGCCGGATGTGGTTTCGCAGGCGGTGTCGTTCTGGCGGGCGGTCCAGACCCGGGTGTGGCGCGGCCGCCCGGACCCGAAGCGTGACTCACAGGCGGTGTATCACGCCGGCGCCATCGCTCATATCGTGCGGGGTCTGCGGAATCAGGAAGAGGGCTGGCGTAACTGGTTCGCCGAAGAGAACATTGACCCGATCGATGTGGCCTATCCGGTGCTGTGGCGCAACCTGACTTCGATCGTCGCCTCGGTATTGGAGGCGGTCGGCCAAGACCCCCGATTAGCGCCCGAGCCGGTGCTGGAACGCCAGGCTAATCAGCGCTCCGACGAGTGGGTCGATCGCTACCGCGCCGACGCCGAGCGATTGGGACTGCCGCAATAGCCGTGCGTCACCCTTGTACTTGAGCGACGACGAACACTCGCCGGAACGGGAAGAACGTGGTCCCGTCGGGCCGGGGTGGATAAGCCTCGGCGAGCAGCGGGATGAGTTCTTCGCGAAACTGTTGGTATTCCTGTTCATTGAGTCGTTCGCTCACCGGCAGCAGCGCGGTGCCGCTGATCCAATCCAAGACCGGATGCTCGCCGGTCAGCTGGTGAATGTAGGTGGTTTCCCAGGCGTCGACGGTGCACCCGGCGTCGAGCAGCAGCTCGGCGTAGTGCGCCGACGTGTCGGCCATGGTTCCCACCCGAAACGGAGTGTCGCGCAGTGTCTTTGCGTATGGCTCGCGACGGGCCACCGCGCGTACCGCGGAATGGGACGGCGTCTCGAAGTTGCCGGGCATCTGGACCGCGATCCATGCGCCGGCGGGCAGTTGACCAGCCCAGCGGACCATCAGCTCGTCTCGTTCGGGCACCCAATGCAGAGCGGCGTTGCTCAACACCACGTTGGTATCGGGTTGCGGGGTCCAGGTTCTCAGGTCTCCGACGGTGGCGTCCACGCCGCGCTCGCGTGCGGCATCGACCATCTCGGGTGAGCTGTCCACCGCCTCGACCGCGGCGTCCGGCCAGCGCCGGGCCAGCTGCAAGGTCAGGTTGCCCGGGCCACAGCCCAGGTCGACCACCCGGCGTGGCTGCTGGGCACCCACTCGGGACATCAGGTCGTAGAACGGTCGGGCCCGGTGATCGGCGAAGGCCAGGTAGACGTCCGGATCCCACATATTGGTCCTCCTGATCAGCTGCCCGGGTGACGCCTGATAGACAAACCGTATTACGCGCAGCTTGCCGGACGAGTCGAGGAGGGGCAATGGCCGACGAGGAGGCCGCGCAGGTCCGGCAGGTCTGGTCGCAGCTGGGCTTGCCCGGGGTGATCGATGTGCATACCCACTTCATGCCGAAATCGGTGATGGACAAGGTGTGGCACTACTTCGATTCCGCCGGCCCGCTGGTCGGTCGTCAATGGCCGATCACCTATCGCGCAGCGGAATCCCGACGGGTAGAGATGCTGCGGCAGTTCGGCGTACGTCGTTTCACCGCGCTGGTCTACCCACACAAGCCGCAGATGGCGGCGTGGCTGAACCAGTGGGCCGCCCAATTCTCTCGCTCGACTCCGGATTGCCTTGCCACCGCGACGTTTTACCCCGAGCCGGATGCCGGAGAGTACGTCGAGGCGGCCATCCGCGACGGAGCCCAGGTCTTCAAAGCACACGTCCAGGTAGGTCGCTACGAACCCAACGATCCACTGCTCGACCATGTTTGGGGTGCGATCGAGGACGCCCGGGTACCCGTGGTGATTCACTGCGGCTCGGGGCCGGTCGCGGGTGAACACACCGGGCCTGAGCCGATCCGTCGTCTGTTGCGCCGCTATCCGCGGCTGCGGTTGATCGTCGCGCACCTGGGGATGCCGGAGTACACCGAGTTTCTCGACATCTGCGAGAGCTCAGCCGATGTCCGGCTGGACACCACCATGGCTTTCACCCCGTTCGTCGACGAGACCATGCCGTTCCCGCCGTCACAGCTACCCCGGCTGCGGCAACTGGGCGATCGCATCCTGTTCGGCAGCGATTTCCCCAACATTCCGTACGGCTACGTCGACGCGATGCGCTCGATCACCGATCTGCCCGGCCTCGATGATGCCTGGCTGCGCAAGGTGTTCTACGAAAACGCCGCCGCCCTGTTCTTTGCGAACGCCGCACCGACGCCGGCGTGAGAGCTGGTGCTGGGCCACCGCAGCCGGGCCAACAGCAGGGCTTCCGGTAGCGCGACGTGTCCGCCGAGCCGCTGAGTCGACAGCGGATCCAACGCCGTGAGCGCCGATCGATGACTACCGGATTGCGAAATCAGCCCGGGCAACGGGCCGCCCGCGGCGGGAGGGGCGTCGGTATGGAATGCGCACGCGACGGCCAGCGTCTGCGCGTCGCCCACGCCGGTGATCTCGATCGCGGTCCATGTTTCGCGGACCGGGTATGACCAAATCGCCGCGAGAGTGTTCGGCAACGCGGTGTCGGCCTTAACCTGGTACGCCGCAACATAATCCGCATTCCCCTCAACGATGCCACCCCAGGTTTCGTGGGCGGACCGGGTGTAGAGCCCCGGGACGTCGTCGGGCTCGGCGATGGCGGCCGTCCACCCGCTTTCGCGGAGGTGGTCGGCGAGCCGGCGCGCCGCGACCTCGGCCGTCTCGTGCAGCGGAATTTGCGGCGAACGGGCCTGCAACGCCGAGAGGTTGTCTGCGGCCGACAACGTCAGCCCGATCCACGTCTCCCGTTCGCGCGCACCGGTTTCGGATTCGATGTCGTGGCTGGTGACGCGGACGGAGTCCGCACGCAGACCGTAGCGGTCGGCGTAGCCGGCGATCAGCGGCAGCGGCAGCGCGTCGGGACCCGACTCCGGCGGCGTCACCCGCAGCAGCGCGGTGGTGCGCACGTCGGTACCGGATTCGTCGGCCGGCCCGGGGCCGCGGCTCGGGCGCCGCATCGCCAACCGGCGATGCAGGATCGTCGTCACGGGCAGGCCGCGCCACCTGGCCAGCAGCGTGATCGCCACGACGATGGCGACGCCGAGGACCCAGCGTTCGCGCGCCGAATGCCACGGGAAGCCCAAGGCCGCGGCCACAACGGCCAACAGCACCAAGGTGATCCGTCCGGTGGGCGGCGTGATGGATTGATGTGGCCTCACGGGGTGGGCTCCTTTCGTCGGCGCGCGGCGATCGCAGCGGCGGCTACGACGGCCAAGATGAGGGCCGCGGTACCGGCGAACGCGACGATCCGCGGCGCGGGGCTCTTCGGCGCCGGTTCCGGTGGCGCCGCAACGTGTTTCGTCGGCGCCGCGTCGTGCCGAGTGCCGGCGGGCAGCTCCCAGGTCAGGGCCGCGACCGGGTCCAGGGTGCCGGCGCCGACGACGTTGGACGGCGCGCGGGCCCCGTTGTGCGCGGTCGCCGTGATTCGGTTGATCACCTGGCCGGCGTTCAGTTCTGGATACTTGCTGCGAACCAGCGCCGCGACACCGGAGACGTAGCCGGCCGCGTAGTCGGTGCCGTTGAGCCGGACCAGCTGCTGTTTTTCGTTGGGCAGCCCGTTAGCGAGTCCGCCGTCGTCGCGGTTGCTCACCGACGCGATGTTCTCGCCGGGTGCGGCGATTCCCACCCACGGGCCGGCCATGCTGAATTTCGACGGCTGGTCGTCCGGCGTGAGCGAGGCCACCGACAGCACATACGGCTGCCACCAGGACGGCACCGACACCGACGTGACACCGGCCCAATTACGCGGGTCGTTCGGCTGGCCTAAGTCGGTCAGGGGGTTGGAGTCACATGACGCTGAGCCGGAACCCCAACCACTGGAACCATTGTCGCCCGCGGCGGCCACGATGACGGCGTCCTTGTCGACCGCCGCGTACCGGATCGCTGCGCCCAGCTCGGCCTGGTCGACATTGCGATCAGCGGGCAGGCAGGTGATCGCCGAGATATTGATGACCCGGGCGCCGAGGTCGGCCGCATGCACGATCGCCCGGCCCAGCGCGGCGACGTCGACGGCCGCCCGTGCCAGCGCTGGATCGCCGCCGGGAGTTCGAGGCGAGAACCTCGCGGACGTCACACGCAAGGACAGCAGCCGCGCGGCCGGTGCGATTCCGGCGAAGCCGTCGTCGCCGGGCTGGCCGGCGATCAGCCCCGCAACCAGGGTGCCGTGCCCGTCACAGTCGGTGAGGCCGTCGGTCGCTTCCACGTAGTCGCCGCCGGGTTGCACGCCCGGCAGCCTCGGTCCCGGCCGTACTCCGGTGTCCAGAACCGCCACCAGTTGCCCGTCGCCACGCGAAAACCGCCACGCCGCAGGCGGATCCATCATCCGCTGGTTTGGCGTCGCCAGACGCGGATCGGTGCCGGGAATGACACCGGAGCTGGTGCAATCGCCGTTTTTCTCCATCGGCTGCACCGGACCCGGGGCGCCGTTCGGCGGCTTAGCACCCTGGTCGACCTTTGGCTGGGTGATCGCCAGGGCCGGCGGACAGACCCACAACGCGGCGGCCAAAGCCACTGCGAGGCAACCGTATCGGCGCCGGGCTCGGGCGGAGATCATCGATTGAGTACCCAGCTGAAGATCCCGACCAGATAGGCGATGACGGGGATCAGCGACGCGTCGATTCCCGACGCGACGAAGCCCAGCAGTCGGCGCACCGGCAGCGAATAGCTATCCGGAGAAGCGATCGGCGGGTTCAGCGCGACCACCACCCACGCCAACACCAGTGCCGCGAGAACGATTACGGCGATCAGCGCGGCCAGGTAGCGTCCGGTCGCGGTGTAGTACACCGCTAACGCCACGGTCACCAGGTAGGGCTGAGCCAGCAGCCAGGCTTTGCATGCCGCCGAGTCCCACACCCGGGCCCGCAGCGCGGCCGCCGCCGACGTTGCGGCGACCACATACCAGCCCCAGCCGGCCAGCGTCTCCGGGTGCAACGCGATCGCCACCGACCCGAGCGTGCTGAGCAGCACCGCGCCCGCGATGAAACCGATTTGGTGCGCGTCGCTGATCCGTACCCGTCGCGGCAGGTCCTCCAGCACCCGCAGCGACGGCGCTGACGGGGTGGGGTCCCCGGGGGCCGGGATGACCGGCAGCGGGAATCGCGCCCACAGCGCGGATAGTTGGGCGGCCTCGACGGTGACCAGCAGCGCCACCACGATCAGTAAGCAGCCGAGACTGACCAGCGACAGCTGCCAGAACGATGCCGCGGCGGCGGCCAACAGCACGCCCCCGCCGAGCACCGTCGTCGCGGTGAAAACCGCGATGGCGCCGCCCTTTTCGCGGTGCGGGAGGATGAGGTTGATCAGCGACCACGCGGTCACCCCGGCGGCGGCCAGCGTCACCGACGCCGCGCCAAAGCCGCCCGGTACCAGCAACGCCAATGCCGCGGCGATCGGCACCAGCGCTGCCGCCGAGCACACCGCGCCCGCGCGAGGTGAAGGGAATGCCAAGCCGGCCAGCGCGGCGAGCACCGCAACCGCGCTGACTGCCAACAGCCCGGCAGGTGCGCCGGTGGCAACGCGGTGGGCAGCGGCCAGACCGGTTGCCGCCCAGATCAATCCAACGACCGCGGCCAGCGCACCGCGCTGGATGTGGGCGATCCCCCAGGGCTTCAACCGCGATGCGGAGAAGATCACCGCCGCGTCGGCGATGTCCTCGACGATGCCGGGCGCGGCCGGCCCGGCTGGGACCGGCTGCAACGCCAGCAGATCCCCGTCGACGACGCCGACGGTGTCCAGGCTGGCGTCCAGGCTGAACGGTGCCCCGCCGATCGGAGCAAGGCTGAGCCGAGCGGGGGTAATCGAGCCGGTGTCGGCCTCGTCCGGCTCACCATCTCGCGCGGCTGGGATCACCAGACGTTCCACCGCGGGCAGGATTTCGCGCAGCGGCAGCTCCGCGGGCAGCGCCATCTCGGTCAACCGACTATCAGACAGAATGGCGACCCGCACGACGGGCATCACAGCGCTCGACATCACCGGTTCCTCAGGCTCAGGGGGTCCGCTTGGTAGGACATAGCTTCTCTTTCTCTCGTTGACAGTGGTTGTTCTTGGCGGGCTCAGCCGGATTGCGTGCTGAAATCTCGGGACAGCCGGTTACCGGGGAACCAGTCGCTATCCGGCAACTCCGCGGTGAGCTGCTCGATGGCGACGGCGATCGCGAACGCGGTTCCGGGCTTAAAGGTCGAAATCCATTCGCCGTCGTAGGCACGCGACGGGCTGACCAGGACTCTGCCCGCGGTGGTGTCGACGATGCTCATCCCGACTTCGGTGCTGGCGTGCCGTCCGTCGTGCCGGCGGCCGGCGACGATCTCAACGTAGCTGCGCGGCCCGGTGAACACCGACTCAACGACGGGCCGCGCAGATTGCGGGATACCCAGGTAGTCAAGCACTTCGGCCACCGAGCCGCCGCTTCGCAGCCGCTCGTCGGCCCGCGCGCCAACCCGGGCAGGCAAACTGAATTCCTCGAACCGCGCCGGCGGACGCTGCGCCAAACCGACGCCCAGCACGGGAACCAGCGCCCGGGCATCGTGGATGTCCATTGCCGTGAACGTCACCAGCTGCGCGTTGCGCAGCGCCACAATAGTTTTTTGGGTTTCCCGCCTTTCGTCGCCGCGGCGCGCGATGATCCCGCGCAGCAGCTCGTCGGCACCGGCGACTTCGCCGGATCCCACGTAACGCAGATCCAGCCAGCGGTCCGGGAAGCACACCTGCCGAACCCATTCGGCGACCGCCGGGTTGACATCACCGCCGGCGGACCTCAGGCCCATCCGGGTCAGCTCGGCGGCCTGCCGATCGTTGAACGCGCCTCGCTCAGCCGCGTCGGTGTAAGGCATGGTGATCGCCAACACCCACGGGAACGTCCCCGCGCCAACGGTGTCGGCGATGTACCACGCCTGCTCGACGGTGAGCTCGACCGCGTTAGGCTGAGCAGCCATCTACTAGCCGCCCCATTTGGCGCCTTCGGCTTGGTCGCGGGCCAGCATGGAGGTGGTGTTGTTTTCGTGGGTGCCCGCCATCGCGCGGTAGGCCAACACCAGTTGCTCCATCGCCTGATTCCACTGGGCCTGCCAAGCCTGATAGCTCATCCCGGTGTCACCCTGCCAGCCCGCCTGCAGGGCGGCCTGCTCGCTGGCGATATCAGCACCGAGGCTTTGCAGCGTGCCCGCATAGCCGGCCATGTCGGCGGCATGGGCGAGCATCGCCGGATAGTTGTACATGATCTGCGACATCACAAATCCTTTCGTCTAAGCCGGTCGAATTAGAAGCCGGGGTAGCTGCCGGCCGCGGCGGAATCGGCGGCCACATACGTGCCGGCCGCATCCCCGATGTTGGCCTGGGCGATATCCAGCAAGCTATTGATCTTGGCCGCGGCCGCGACGAAGCGGGCGTGGGCGGCCTGAAACGCCGCCGCGGACTCCCCGGCGTGAAACGCCTGCGCCGACATCGCTTCCTGCTCGGCCTGACCAATCGTCGAGCGCATCAACCCCGCCTTCGCGGAAAACGCCGACTGCGAAGCCACCAACTGCGGAATATGAGCATCCAACATACTCATGACTGAAATCCTTTCTCTAATCGACTACCGTTGCCACACACGCACATTCAGCTGTGCTCTCCCTCCCCCTCCGGCGCATCGGGATACCAGGTTCCCGGTACCATCGGCATACGCGGTCCCCCACCAAACCCGTTGCTGGACCACCGCTGAGAAGTGCCGAATGCACCTCCGGCGGCGAAGCCATCCACACCGGCGCGGTCATCGTCAGCCGCGGGCCAGGTACGTCGCTGCGGCAGCCGCATCACCGGCGGCGTAACTCACGCCGGACTCACCGACACCGACCCCGGCACGGCCCAGCTCTTCCACACCTTCGGCCGCCACCGCGGTGTGCTCAGTGCCCTGGGCGCTGAACCCTGCCGCGGTCTGCAGCGACACCGGGTCGGCGGCCGACGGAACCACGCCCGTGATCAACGGGGCCGCGTCCGCATGCGCGGCGGCCAGGCGGGCGGTAATCGCCTCCACGGCAGCGCTAGCGGAGGCCAAACCCTCCGGAACAACTCGTAGCGTCATTGCAGATACTCCTTTCGATTACCTTCACCGGCCGTCAGCGGCGACAGTCGCGTCGACGAGCGGATTGACCAACTGCACATACGTCGGGGTGTCGCTGTCGCCCAGCAGAATTGCCCGACCGGCGGGCAACCGGTCGAAGCGCTGGCCACGGACCTTCCCGCCGTCGATCGGGTTGCCGGACAACATCAACGTCGTTGCCTGCAGATCATTCAACCGACGCAGCAGCGGGCTGGTCATCAGCGCGTGCGCGGCACCGGTTGCGCGTGCGGTGACGATCACCCGCAGGCCCAGATCGCTTGCCTGTGATAGCAATCCGATCAGCGGGGTCCACGGCCGCTGCCCGACGAACGGACCGGTCATCGCCGGAGTATCCGGTATCTGATCGACGTCGTCGATGAGCAGGTAGTGCGTGTGGCCCTGGTATGACCAGCCGGTCAGCTCGCTCGCCGATAGCCCTGCCGGTGGTTGCCGCTTTTCGATGAGCGCCGACAAGCCGAGGATCGCCGGGATCACCCGATCAATGTTGGCGGTGTATTCATTGTCGGGGAACAGCGGCTCGTCGACGAGATGCAACCGGCGATCCAGCACCGTGAACGCGACGCGGTCGGCGGTGGAGTTGTCCCGGACTGTACGGATGATGTGGCGCAACAGCGTGGTCTTACCGGACTTGGTGTCACCCAGCACCATCAGCAGCGGGTTCTCGGCGAAGTCGAGTTCGACTGCGGCCAAGTCTTCTTCACGCTGTCCAATGACGATCCGGTCGGTGCCCCGATACAGCGGACCCAGCGCTGCGGGCTCCAGGTTGGTCGGCAGCAACCGAACCGGTGGGGCCGTGACGCCCGGATGGCGGGCGTTGATCGCGGGGATCTGGTCCAGTTCGGGTTCCGCGAACAGGAAGTGCTCCGCGGCCATGGTCAGCCCGCGACCCGGTTGGTCGGCGGGCACCGCCTCGGCCGGACGGTGCAGCGCACCGACCACCCGAACGTTGCTGTCGCGCGCGTCGTGCAACTTCAGCTCCAGCCGCAGCCCAAGGCCGTCTCGCATCGCCAGCGGCACCTCCAGCCAGCTGGGGGTGGTGGCAACCACGTGGATGCCGTAAGCCAGTCCGATGTTGACGAGTTCGGTCACCTTGGCCAGCAACGGGTTTCGGGTGTTGTACAGGTCGGTGTTGTCCCGGCTGAACGCGTAGAGATTGTCGATAAGCAGGAAGACCTGGCCCCGCCCGTCATCCGGCCCTTGCTTGTCCCGGAACACCTCCCGCTGCTGACGCGCCCGCAGCAGCTGCTCGAGCTCCCCGAAGGTGCGACGGATGCGCTCGGGCTCCAGCGCCGAGGCCACGCTACCGACATGCGCCAAGTCCTCCAACGCCCGCAGCTGACCGCCGCCGTAGTCCAGGCAGTAGAAACTCACCTCGCTGGGCGAGTGCAGGCTTGCTGCTGACAAGATAAACGTCTGCAGGGCAGTCGACTTGCCTGACTTGGCCCCGCCATGGATCAGCAGGTTGCCGGCCGACGACCGCGCGTCGAACACCAGCGGGTCGCGGCGCATCTCGAACGGCTTGTCGATTTCCCCGAGCGGCCAACGCCACTCGCCCCGCGGCAGCGCCGCGCGGGCCAGCACCGTGCTCAGCGGGATCGGGTCGTCGAGCGGCGGCAGCCACAGCTCCGGTGCACGTGGCCCATAACGTGCCAACTGGTCACCGATGGTGGCGATCAACTTGCGCGGCGGGCCGACCGGTTCCTGGTGACCGTTGGTGGTGATCACCGTGGTCTGGTCGGGCTCCACCCGGCCGGCAGTGAACAGCTTCGGCTCGGGAACCGAATGCACCACAAACGTTTTCGCTGCCCGGGGTGGGTCGTAGATGCCGTCGACGTAGGTGCTGCGGAATTTGATCGGCGCGGCACCCGGAGCGGGCACCAGAAAGCCCACACCCTTGTGCTCCTTGCCGGACTCGACGTGGTAGGCATCCTCCACGCCGATGATCGACCGCGACACGGCGGGGCTGGCCACCTTCAAACCGATCCGATAGGAGGTGTTCTTGTCGATGTCCTTGATCTTTCCGACATCCAGCGTCTGCGACGCGAACAGGATGTGGATGCGAAACGAGCGGCCTTTACGCGCGACGTAGTCGAACAAGTCCGCATACTCGGGGTGATCGGACAGCATCAAGGTGAACTCGTCGGCGACCACGAACAGAGTGGGGATCGGCGCCAGATCATGTCCGGCGGCGATCGCGTTCTCGTATTCGGTCACCGAGTTAAACGCGCTGCCCTGCACGTGGCGCCCGGCCTCACGCAGCATCATCTCCCGACGCGCCACCTCACCGCGCAGCGTGTCGGCGAACCTGTCCGCCAACGACTTCTTCTCGGCCATGTTCGAGATCACCGCGACAACCTGCGGGAAGTTACGGAAGATATCGGCGCCGGCTTCGCCCTTGAAGTCGGCGTAGATCACGATCAGCCGGTCCGCGGAGTGAGTCGTCAACAGCGACAACAGGATCGACATCAGGGTTTGCGACTTGCCGGCACCGGTCATGCCGATCATCAAGCCGTGCGGTCCCATCCCGCCCTCGGCTTCGTCTTTGAGGTCGAAGATCAGCGGCTCACCGGTGGCGGTGACACCGATCGGGACCCGCAACTCGTCGTCGCGGTGTCGTGGTGCCCACATCGTCGGGACATCGAGCCGGGATGCGTCCGGGATTCCCAGCAGCGTGGTGAAAGCAGCACCCCGGGTCGCCGTCGATTGCAGGCCGCTGTGCGTCGGGTTGGAGTCCCATCGGGACAGCCGGCGCGCGAGGTGACCGGCGTCGTCGGCGCCCAGCTGGTCGACGCTGTCGATATAGCGCTGCCAACCGCCGGTCTGCCAGCGCTCGATCGCACCGTCGGCGATCCGCAGGATCGGCCGTTCGGGATCGGAATATTGTTCACGATGCGGCGCCTTGGCCGATCGGTGCACGACGGTGACCCCGGCCCGGCCGGCCGCCAGCGGCGAGGCGTTCAGGTCGTAATCCGGATCGTCGACGACGATCAGCAAGTGCCGCAACGCATCAGCCGACCCGCCGGTGAATGCCGGGCGGTCGGTCAGCGCCGGGCCAAGCAGCATGGCCAGCTCGTCGGGCTTGCTGGACAGGTAACGGGCCGGGCCGACGCCGTCGAGTTCACCGGGAACGTCGACGTGCGGCAACCACTTGAGCCACGCCCATTCCGGCGTTTCGAGATTCGAAGCAGCGACGGCGACGCCGAGCACCGTCGGGTCGTGCCAAGTCACCGCCTGTGCGATCCAGGCCCGCATCGCAGCGCGTACCTCGTCGTCATCTCCGAGCACGGTGATCCGCGAAACCTTGGTCAGGTCGACACCAGTCGGGACGTCGCGGACGGTCCGCTGAGTGTCCAGCAGACTGCGTAATGCGCTGTGCGACACCGGCTCCAGGTCGATTTCGTTGGCGGTGTCGTTGACCCGCAATGCCGTGTCCAGCGCCGCCGTGTGCAGGCCGGCCCGCACCGCCAGGAAGTCGGCATCCTGGGGGTCGCGTTCCCATTGGCGCCGCGAGCCGGGTATGGCGGCCAAATCTGCCGGGTCGGGGTGCGACCATTCGGCCGCCGCGCGTTGTTCGGCGGCCTGGGCCCGGATGTTGTCCCGAACCACCGACAGGTAGCGCAGGTAGTCGGCCCGTTCGGCGTCGACTTCCTCGGTGCGGTTTTTGTTGTCGCTGCCGCGGTAGAACGCCGTGGCGGCCAGCAGCAGCACGAACGGGAAGAACAGCGTCTGCGGGGAGATCAGCCGAATCCCGGTGGCTACCAACGCGACGATCATGCCGACGATCAGCAGCACGATCACCACCGGCAGGGCCCGTCGCAACATCGACGGCGGAATCACCCGGGGCAGTTCCGGCGGCGCCTCGATGTTGATGGTGCCCTTGCGGGTGACCGGTGCTGGCAGCCGCCGGCGGGCCTCGAAGATCAGTCGGCTCATCGGTTCTCCCCCTGCGCTGTCGTACGACCGGGTCGGGAATCTGGCGCCAGGCCGTCGTGGGCGAGCAGCGCGTCGGCACGTGACAACGTCGGGCCGGGCGCGAACAACGACAGCACCGACCACGGGATCGGAGTCGGCGGCGGGTTCAAGCCAAGGACCTCAACGGTTTTCGCGGGGTCGTTGGCGCCACCCTCGGTATCGATGCCGTATCGGACGCCGGTATCGGAGATCCAGAACAGTGACCCGGCGGCAGGCGAAGCCGTGTTTTGGCCGACGGTCGCGGTGAAATACCCGGTCCCGGGCGCCATCGCGACCCGGCTCGCGGTACCGCCGGTTCCCGCGCCGACCAGATCTTCGGTGTGCACCGCATCCGACACCGGAAGCGCCGAACCGGTCAGCAGGGTCAGCGAATTCGTGATCGCGCCGGCCGGCTTGCTCCAGTGCGCGCAGGTGACCGGATCGCGGGCAATGTCGACGAGGCTGATGCGCTGATCGGGAAAGCGGCTGGTATCCAGCATCCGGGACACCGGCAGCCTGGCGACTTGATCGGCGCCCAACCGCGGCGGCTGATCCAAACCGTAGGAGTTGGAGTTGCGCAGTACCGCGGCCAGCACCGGCGAGATCGCCTGCAGGCCGTCGGGCAGCACCGCGTAGTAGAGCATGCTGTTGGCTGACGTGGCGTCCAACCCATGGGCTTCGACCACGGCGCCGATCGGTGCGGGCACCGGCAGGGCGAACCGCGGTGGGCTGCCGGCGTCCGGGATGGCCGGCGCCGACAACGGCGGCGCCTCGGGGACCGCGTTAAACAGGCCGACGGCGATGGGCCGCGGCGCAGGTATGTCGCTGCCCAGGCCCAGCGCGTTGGTAACCGCGTGGTCGGCCAGGTCGATCCGGCTACGCCGACCGTCCCACAGCAGCCAGGTGTTGGTGACGTCGCTGGCCAATACAGCGTGCCCAGCGGTCAGTGCAGCGGCCCGGGTGCCGCTGCTGTCCGGGGTTCCTGTGATCACCGTGACCCCGGCCGCCGGACCTGCTAAGGAATCGCACACTGTCCAGTCGGCGTCCTTGCTGGTGTTTTGCACCATCTGCTCGGGCGCACCCGGGATGCCGATCAGGTTGCCGCGCGGAAACTTGTCCAGCACACTGCTTTTCACCAAGGCGGGGTTCACCGGCCGACCGACGATCAGTCGGGCCGACGCCAGGTTCAGCACCGGGTGCAGCTGATCGCCGACCTTCACGTACAACGCGGCGGTGGACCGGTCGGCCAGCACCGGGTTGTTGGCCGCCGACCCATTCGGACGGATCAGCGAGAACACGAAGCAGCCAACCAGCGCGGTGATCAGCATCAGCACGCCCATCAGCACCGCACGTGTCTGGGTGCGCAACGGGTCGACCAGCATCCGGGTGTCGTGCAAGGCGACGCCAGAGGCGATCCGGCGCATCACAAACCGCCAGCCGCTCACCTGGTGGCGGGTGACAAAGCCACGGCGGTAGACCACCTTGTCGGGATTGTCGTTGACCGGGGTGCGCGAAGCGAAAGAGCGCCGCTCGTCGTCGGATTCGCGACTGGTCATGCCGGCACCTCCAGGCGAAGGCCTTCCAGCAGTTGCGGCACGGTATTGGCGACGTCGGTGGCGGTGATCGTCACGAGTTCCTCATCGGTGAATTCGCCGGTTTGCGCATGTTCGCTGTGGTCCAACCGGAATTCCCGTTCCTCTTCCGACTTTTCGACGACGTTGCGGACGAACCGGCCGTTGCCCGCGATATCCAGACCACGGCGTTCCACCCCCGCCGTATCGGGTTTCGTGGTATTGGCCAAGTGAGCGAACAATCCTTCCAGGTCGTCGAGCGCAGCCTGTTCGAAGGCGCTGTCGCGCCTTGTCGCCATGAAGTTCGCGATCTCGATCAGCTCGGCCGGTTGGTACGACGGGAAGTCGATGGTGCGAGTGAACCGCGACCGCAGACCTTGGTTGGTGTCCAGGAAGCGATCCAGGTCGGCGCGGTAGCCGGCGATGATGACCACCAGCCGGTCCCGGTCGTTCTCCATCCGGGCCAGCAATGTGTCGATAGCCACCAGACCGAAGTCGTTCTTGGCGCCGGTGGCGACCAAGGCGTAGGCCTCGTCGAGGAACAGCACACCGTCCAGCGCGCTGTCGATGATCGCGTTGGTCTTGGCTTCGGTCTCCCCGATGTGCTGGCCGATCAAATCGGCGCGGTGCACCTCCTTGATGTTCTCCTTCTTCAACAGGCCGAGGCCGCAATAGATTTTCGCGACGACGCGGGCGATGGTGGTCTTGCCGGTTCCGGGCGGCCCGGTAAAGACGAGGTGGTGGGTGCGCTGCGCCACCTCGAGGCCGCGCTCCTTGCGCACCAATTCCATGGCGACCGCGCTCTTGAGCCGCGCTACCTGGTCTTTGACCTTCTCAAGGCCGATGAACTCGCCGAGCTCGCGCTCTGCCTCGTGCAGCAACACGGCCTTGCGCTCCTGGGCTCCGGGGTCGACGAAATCGCCGGGCTTGGGCTCGGTGTCGCGGTCCCACGGGTCGGTGCGCGCGTCGATGCGGTCCGCGGTGGTGTGCTCGATCCCGAAGCTGGTATCCGTTAGCGCCTCTTCGACCTGGGCGTTCTCCGGGTTGGCGGCATAAAGGTCTTGCAGCACCTCGCGGGCGGTGTCCTCGTCGCCGTCGGCGCGCAACGCCAGCGCCTTGGCCAGCGCGCCGTCCACCACGGCCACGGCGACCGGACCGTCAGGCTCCTCGAGATAAGACAACGCCGCAGCAAACATGCCCAGCCGTGCCAGCGCCACCCCGAGGGCAACCTTGACGGCGTGCCCGAATCGCTCGTCAAGACCGGGGTCGTTGACCATCGGCGACAGCAGCTTGACCACATCGGCCCACCGCTCAGCCCGGTAGTGGATGGTGGCCACCACCCAACGGGCCTCCCGTGAGTTGGGCCGACGCTGGAAGACGTCGATAGCCAGTTTGTGCGCCTCGGCAAATTCGCCCTCGCCTGCCAGCGCCGCGGCGTAGGCAAGGTGGAAATCGTCGGGTTCGGTCGCGCGGAACCGTAAATACAGCCCGGTGTCGTAGTGGAAACCCAGGGCGCCCGGCGCGAGTTCCACCTGGCGCTGCAATACCCCCGCGCTTGCGGCTGTGCGCGAAATCGCTTCCAGCACACGGGTAGACGCGTCGCCGGCCGCGGCGAGCCCGACCCAGGCGTCGCAGTGGTCGTGCGCGATACGGCTGAGCGCGGTGAAGCCGGACTGGGCGGCGGCCAGGTCTGCCGGACGTCTGCGGTCATAGATAGTCAGCCCAAGCGCCCGGCAGCAGGTCGCGAATCGGCTCGTTACATCGTCGTCCACCCGGGCCGTCGCTGGCCGTGTTGCAACCATGCCGGTGTCAGCGGTTTCCACGCCTCGTATCCCCTTCAGACATAGTGTTGCCTAAGCTAACCTCGGGCCGAAGTTAGCATTGCATAAGCTAAGTGTCGAGACCCACGGATTGGGTTGATTCGTGGCCGCCGCCACGGCGGCGCGGGAAGTCAACCGCCGCAGTTCAGTCGCATAACAGCCCCCTTGGGGGAGCCCACGGAACGCCGGCGGGACGCAGAGGCCTCCGCCGGCGCCGGCGCTGTCACACAGTCGCTTAATGAAAATGAGTGTCATTAGCAGGTCACTGTACGGCATGGGCTACTCACCGTTTGACGGCCCTCATCAATGTGTTGCGGGCGACCATCGTTCCGGCCTCGACATCGGGTCCGGGAACCGGCCGGCCCACCTCGCGCAGGTACTCGGCCAACGGCGTCGGCTCCGCGGTCCAGCCGTGCTCACCGAACCACTGGTCGGCCGGAGCGTGCCGCTCGTTGTAGACCAGCTGGAAGAACACGCGCCGGGCGCCCTCGGCCCCCTCTTTAGCGGCCGCCCGCTCTCCCTCCACCGCGGCCGCATAGTCCTCGGACGACATCGGCTCGCCGTCTTCCACGGCGACGTGACTGGCCGGGGCGGCCAGCGCATCGATTCCGGTGAACAGCTGCTCCTCGGCGGCGGCCGGGAGATAGATCAATAGCCCTTCGGCAATCCAGGCCGACGGCTTGGCAGGATCAAACCCGCTGTCCCGCAAGGCTTGCGGCCAGTCTTCACGTAGGTCGATGGCAACCTCACGGCGTTCGGCGTTGGGTTTGGCTCCGTGTTCGGCGAGCACCTGACGCTTGAAGTCGAGTACCTGCGGTTGATCCAGCTCGAAGATCGTGGTCTGGTCGGGCCATGGCAGCCGGTAGGCGCGGGAGTCTAAACCCGCCGCCAGGATGACGACCTGTCTGACGCCCGCGTCCGCGGCCTGCCGGAAGTAGCTGTCGAAGTACTTGGTGCGGGCGCCCTGGAAATTGACGAAATGGACGCCCCAATCGGGTGTTTTCAGTTGATGGTCGGGGATCTTGCCGTCCAGCACGTCGACCACCTCGCCGCCCACCGCACGGCAAAACACCTCGGCAAACGGGTCGATGACCAACGGGTCCGGCTTTTGCGCCTCCAATGCTCGAGCGGTCGCCACGAATAACGCGGTCGAACCGACACTTGTTGTGATGTCCCAGTTGTCGTTATCAGTACGCACAGCAACCGACCCTACGCGCGCGTGAGAACACGCCTTGTCGCCCGAGGGCTGCGGTCCGTCCGGCCACGACGGCATTCAATACGACGCAGTGTCGTAGAACAAGACCCGGTCCAGGTAGGGGGTATTCGCGCCGATGCGGGTCGGCTACACCAACGGCCGGCCGGCCTTGATCCGTCGGTCCAGATCCCACAGCAGCACGTTGAACGGGAAGCGCCGGAAGAACCGCGGCAGCGCGTCGTTCACCGTCCGCAGCACGGCGATCAGCCGGTCGAAGCGCCGCTGTTTGGCGGCATCCCAGGAGAATTGCATCTCGTCGCGGAAGCGTTGCGGCAGAAAGCCGGTGGTGATCAACAGTGCGAGCCGTTCCGGTAGCCGACGCAGCGGCTCCGGCAGCGTCACGGCGCGCACCCGGCCCACCGCGATCGGATACAGGTAGTCGCGAACGCTGTCGTCGATGTGAACCTTGTCCAGCTGCTCGTGCCAGTAGCGGTCGAACGCGGCGCGGTCCGGCGGCCACAGCTCCGGCGGCACCTGCAACGTGGTGCCGAGCACCATCCCGTCGCGGTAGTGACGGTCGGCGTCCTGGTCGTCCAGCTCGCCGACGAACATCCGATAGAAGTCGACCCCGCCTTTGTAGAGACACGCTGCCACCCACAGCTGCAGATCCGGGTCGAACGCGTTGTACTCGACCGGGCTGTCCGGTGTCGAGTACACCTGGGCGTGCGCACGGTTCACCGCGCGGCGGAATGCCGCCTTCTGTTCGTCGGTGCCGGCCATGGCCACCGCGAGATACGTGAAGGTGGTGCGGGCCCGCTTGATCGGATGCAAGTCGATCCGCCCGCTCTCGACGCGACTCTCCATGACGCCGTATCCCACGCCCGGCCGCGCCAGCTGCATGATCACGTTGGCCGGGCCGAGCAGCAGCGCCATCCCCATCAGCCCGTCCTCGAGACGGACGGCTCGCCGCGTCCGACGACGCGTCAACCGGGCTCGCGGTGGGTCGCTCATCGCGCGCTCGACATGCCTGATTGGCTCGCTGACCGTCATCGGACACCTCCCCCCCTAAATGTGAGAACGCGTGTTTCCTGATTTTGAAGCCGGCGCGGACCGATGTCAAGATGGGATCCATGGCTTCAGCCGCGACGACGAGCGCACGGCCATACCGCGGCGTCGATGCGGCCGACCGCCTGGCAACCCGGCGGGCCAAGCTGCTGGGGGCCGGCCTCGATCTGCTGGGGACCGACCGCGAAGACGCCGCGGAGTTGACCGTTCGCGGCATTTGTCGCCGGGCCGGCGTGGCCGCCCGCTACTTCTACGAAAGCTTCGCCGACAAGGACGAATTCGTCGCTGCGGTCTTCGACTGGGTGATTGCCGAGCTGGCCGCCACCACACAGGCCGCGGTGACGGCTGCGCCGCCGGAGGAGCAGACTCGCGCCGGCATGGCCAACGTCGTCCGCACGATCGGCGGCGATCCCCGGGTGGGCCGTCTGCTGTTCAGCGCGCAGCTGGCCAACGCCGTGCTGGTGCGCAAGCGCGTCGAATCCAGTGCCCTGTTCGCGATGCTCTCCGGCCGGCACGTCGAGAACGCGCTGCGGGTGCCGGAGAACGACCGGATCAAGGCCGCGGCGCATTTCGTCGTCGGCGGAGTGGCGCAGACCATCAGCGCGTGGCTGGCCGGTGACGTGCGGCTCGATCCCGATCAGCTGATCGACCAGCTCGCGTCGCTCCTCGACGAGCTCGCCGACCCCAGCCTGTACCGCGACTGAATCCGGCGCGGTGAGCTAGTGGGCAGCCGGGATCCGGCGGTCGGCCGCTGTCCGCGGCACGGCCGGTGTATCAGTCGTCGTGAATTCTTTTGTCCAGCAAGCAAACTCAAGCGTGATTCCGTCGGGGTCCTGGAAATAGAAGGACCGCACATAGACACCGGGATGCAGCGTGGCCGAGACCTGTTTCTCGCTCTCGTCGTGGTTGAGCACCGGGCCGACCCGCACTCCCTTGGCCTTGAGGCGCTGGCGATAGTCGTCGAACTTCTCGGCCGGGACATGGAACGCCAAGTGGTTCATCGTGCTGACCGCGCTGGTGATCTCGCCGATGCCGGGGATGGCCGCCGGCGACGAGAGCCCCGGTACCCGGTCGGGCGCGTCGGCGAACCAGAAGAACGCGACGCAATCGCCGTTGCCGGCGTCGAAGAAAAAATGCTGTCCGGCGCCCCCTGGCAGGTCGAGCGACTTGATCAACGGCATGCCCAGGATGTCGCTGTAGAAGTCCACCGTGCGGGCCATGTCCGAGCACACCAGCGCGACGTGGTTGATCCCGCCGAGCTCGAACTCGGAGTTGGCGTTGTGTGGTTTGATCATCTCCCGGCCCCCTCCGTCGGCATTGCGCATCGCTCGTTGCGTGGCGGAGATCCGGCTCTGAACCTAACATCAGATTCAGTTCTCAAGAAGAGGGGACGCATTCGTGTCCACCGCGTCCAAGCAGTCGACCCGGCGTGGCCGCAAGGAGGTCCGCTGAGGTGACTCGCACCGCCGGCACGCCCGGGGTCATCCGTGAATTCATCGGGCTGCCGTCGCCGACCGGCCGGCGCGCCGGTGCGGGCGGACACCCGTGCCAGGGGCTGTACCACCGCGGCGTCGGACGCAAGCCGAAGATCGCGATGATCGCCACCCACTACCAACTCGACTTCTCCGAGCACTATCTCGCCGATTACATGGCCACCCGCGGCATCGGGTTCCTGGGCTGGAACACCCGGTTCCGTGGTTTTGAGAGCGCCTTCCTGCTCGACCATGCGCTGGTCGACATCGGGGTCGGTATTCGCTGGCTGCGCGAAACGCAAGCAGTCGAAACCATTGTGTTGCTGGGTAATTCGGGCGGCGGTTCGTTAATGGCCGCCTACCAGGCGCAGGCGGTCGAACCCAACGTGACTCCGCTTCCGGGGATGCGACCCGCGGCCGGGTTGACCGACCTGCGGCCTGCCGACGGCTATGTTGCCAGCGCGGCCCATCCGGGCCGTCCCGACGTGCTGACTAATTGGATGGACGGCGCCGTCGTCGACGAGAACGACCCGGTTGCGACCGACCCCGACCTCGACCTGTTCAACGATCGCAACGGGCCGCCGTACTCGTCGGAGTTCCTGACCCGCTACCGGTCAGCGCAGGTGGCGCGCAACAACGCGATCACCGACTGGGCCGAAAGAGAGCTGAAACGTGTTCGGGCAGCTGGATTTTCGGATCGTCCGTTCACGGTGATGCGCACGTGGGCTGATCCTCGGATGGTCGATCCGACCATCGAGCCAACTAAACGCCAGCCGAATTTCTGCTACGCGGGTGCCCCGGCCAAAGCCAACCGTTCCGCGCACGGGATCGCCGCCGCCTGCACGCTGCGGAACTGGTTGGCGATGTGGAGTCTGCGGACCGCACCGACCAGGGCCGAGCCGCATCTGGCGCGGATCACCTGCCCCGCCCTGGTGATCAACGCCGAGGCCGACACCGGTGTGTTTCCTTCCGATGCCCAACGCATCTACGACGCGCTGGCCAGCGACGACAAAGCGCTGTGCGCCATCAACACCGACCACTACTTCACCACGCCGGGGGCGCGTAGCGAACAGGCTGACACCATCGCCAAATGGATTGCCAAGCGGTGGCGCTAAGGGTCCTCGCCCATTTCGTTCCCGGTCCCAAGGTGCTGGAATTTCTTGCGCCGGAAGCCGATTGGCTTGATATCCGGTGGTGCGCCGACGATGACTCGCCGGATTCGCAAGCCGCGTTCTACCGGGAGTTGCCGGACGCCGACGTGATTTGGCATGTGCTCCGGCCACTTTCCGGCGCCGACCTGCTGCGGGCGCCTCGACTGCGGCTGGTCCACAAATTCGGCGCCGGCGTCAACACCATCGACGTCGACACCGCCACGAAGCGCGGCATCGCCGTCGCCAATATGCCCGGCGCCAACGCGCCGTCGGTGGCCGAAGGCACGGTGCTGCTGATGTTGGCCACGCTGCGGCGACTGCCGGCGCTGGACCGTGCTACCCGCGAGGGCCGCGGCTGGCCATCCGACCCGCAGCTGGGCGAAACCGTGCGAGACGTCGGCGCCTGCGCCGTCGGCCTGGTCGGCTACGGCAATATCGCCAAACAGGTTGCAGGCATCGTCGCCGCGATGGGCGCCACGGTGCTGCATACCAGCACCCGCGACGACGGGTTGCCGGGCTGGCGGCCACTGGCCGAGCTGCTGGCCGCCAGCGACATCGTCTCGCTGCACCTGCCATTGACGGATGAGACCCATGGCCTGCTGGGCGCCGCGGCGCTGGCCCGCATGAAACCCGGTGCGGTGCTGATCAACACGTCACGCGGGGCGGTTGTCGACGAAGCCGCCCTGGTCGACGCGCTGCGCGGCGGCCGGTTGGCGGCCGCCGGCCTGGACGTGTTCGACGTCGAGCCGGTGTCTCCGGACAACCCGCTGCTCGGCTTGGACAACGTCGTGCTCACGCCGCACGTGACCTGGTACACCGTCGACACCATGCGGCGCTATCTGGTCGAGGCCGTCGCCAACTGCCGCCGGCTGCGGGACGGCAAGCAGCTAGCCCATGTCGTCAACCAACCGACCGGTTATTAGATTGGGGGGCGAACACCCGACGGAAGGCGACCAATGCCGATCGCGATAACTCCCGAGCATCAAGACCTGGCCGATTCGGTGCGGGCACTGGTGGCGCGGGTGGCGCCGTCGGAGGTCTTGCACGCCGCGCTGGAAGCACCGATCGACAACCCGCCGCCGTACTGGCAGGCCGCGGCCGAACAAGGCCTGCAGGGAGTGCATTTGGCCGAATCGGTTGGCGGGCAGGGTTTCGGCATCCTCGAACTTGCCGTGGTGCTCGCCGAGTTCGGCTATGGCGCGGCACCCGGTCCGTTCGTGCCGTCGGCGATCGCCAGTGCGCTGATCGCGGCGCACGATCCGGACGCCAAGGTGCTCGCGGACCTGGCCTCGGGAGCGGCGATCGCGGCTTACGCGCTGGATTCCGGGCTGACCGCCACGCCGCACGGCGACGGGTTGGTGATCCGCGGTGAGGTCCGAGCCGTACCCGGCGCCGGCGAGGCGTCGGTGCTGGTCTTGCCGGTGGCGATCGACAGCGGCGAAGAGTGGGTGGTGCTGCGCGCGGATCAACTCGAAATCGAACCGGTCCGCAGCGTCGACCCGCTGCGGCCCATCGCGCATGTGCGCGCGAACGCCGTCGAGGTCGGCGACGACGCGCTGTTGAGCAATCTCAGCGTTGTCGCCGCGCATGCGCTGATCTCCACACTGCTATCGGCCGAGGCCGTCGGCGTCGCGCGGTGGGCCACCGACACCGCGGCGCAATACGCGAAGATCCGTGAGCAGTTCGGCAGGCCGATCGGTCAGTTCCAGGCCGTCAAGCACAAGTGCGCCGAGATGATCGCCGACACCGAGCGGGCCACCGCGGCCGTGTGGGATGCGGCCCGCGCTGTCGACGAGGCCCGCCAAAACAATTGGGAGACTGAAGGTTCAGCGGTCGAGTTCGCCGCGGCGGTGGCGGCGACGTTGGCGCCGGCGGCCGCGCAGCGCTGCACTCAAGACTGCATCCAGGTGCACGGCGGTATCGGGTACACCTGGGAGCATGACACGAACGTCTACTACCGTCGCGCGTTGATCCTGGCCGCCTGCTTCGGCCGCAAGACCGAGTACCCGCAGCGGGTGGTCGATACCGCGACCAGCACCGGCATGCGCGAGCTCAACATCGACCTGGACCCGGACACCGAGAAACTGCGGGCCGACATTCGTGGCGAGGTCGCCGCGCTCAAGGCGATGCCTCGCGATGAGCGCACAACCGCCATCGCCGAAGGCGGGTGGGTACTGCCGTATCTGCCCAGGCCCTGGGGGCGGGCGGCCAACCCGGTGGAGCAGATCATCATCGCCCAGGAGTTCACCACCTGGCGGGTCAGGCGGCCACCGGTCGGCATCGCGGCGTGGATCGTCCCGTCGATTGTCGCCTTCGGCACCGACGAGCAGAAACAGCATTTCCTGCCGCCGACGTTCCGCGGCGAGATGATCTGGTGCCAGCTGTTCTCCGAGCCGGGTGCCGGGTCCGACCTGGCCGGGCTGAGCACCAAGGCGATCAAGGTCGACGGCGGCTGGCGGATCAGCGGGCAGAAGATCTGGACCACCGCGGCCCAGTTCTCGCAGTGGGGCGCGCTGCTGGCCAGGACCGACCCGAGCGCGCCAAAGCACAACGGCATCAGCTACTTCCTGCTGGACATGAGCAGCGAGGGCGTCGACGTGAAGCCGCTGCGCGAGCTCACCGGCGGCGCGATGTTCAACACCGTGTTCATCGACGACGTGTTCGTGCCCGACGAGTTGGTGCTGGGCGAGGTCAACCGCGGCTGGGAGGTCAGCCGCAACACGCTGACCGCCGAACGGGTGTCGATCGGCAGCAGCGAAGCGCCGTTTTTGGCCAACCTCGATCAGTTCGTCGAGTTCATTCGCGACGGGCAGTTCGACCAGATCGCTCAAAACCGCGCCGGCCAGCTGATCGCCGAGGGCCACGCCGCCAAGGTGCTCAACATGCGCTCGACGCTTTTGACGTTGGCCGGCGGCGACGCGATGCCATCGGCGGCGATCTCCAAGCTGTTGTCGATGCGCACCGGGCAGGGCTATGCGGAGTTCGGGGTGTCCTCGTTCGGCGCCGACGCCGCAATCGGCGACCCCGACACACTGCCGGGTAAGTGGGACGAATACCTGCTGGCCAGCCGCGCCACCACCATCTACGGCGGCACCTCGGAGGTTCAGCTCAACATCATCGCCGAGCGTCTGCTGGGGTTGCCGCGCGACCCGTAGGGCCAAGCGGTCCTGCATACAAAAATCCACGCCGACCTCGGCCACTGTTAGGTCGGCGTGGATTTGCTTGGTGGGCTTGGGGAGCCGACTAGCCTCGTCTGTCGACCGGCGAGGCTAGCCGGTGCTCCCCCTGGCCGAGTGGTAGATCACCACCAGCCGTGGTGGCCGCCGCCGTGGCCGAAGCCCCAGCTCCGGTGGTAAAAGAAGCTGTGGTGGTGGTGACCGAAGAAGCCGTGGTGATGACCCCAGAAAGCGGGCATCGGCGCGACGAGGGCCGGGCCGACCACCTGGGGCGCAGGTGCCAATGGGGCAGCGTTGGCTGCGGGGGTGGCACCGAACAGCATCGCGCCGGCCACTGCGGTTGCGCCCACGGCGCTAGCGGCTACGCGTCGAGCGGAAGTCAATGAGATCGACATTTTGGTTGCTCCTTTGTCAACTGGGGGACTGACACCACGAACGCTAAACTGCAATCCTTAGCAAATGCTAAATTGCCGCATTAATAATGCTGAGAATGTGCCGGAAGGCTTGCACCAGCTATTACGCGCAATGGCTCCTAGAGTACTGAACATGTATTTTCATATTTTACTGCTTTCATGACTTCATGAGGTACGTAGTTACTGGCATCAGTAATTACGGAGATCGCTATCGATGCAGTTAAAGCGCCGTATACTAGTCTACTGATGTCAGTACTTCCGTGTGTCCTCACTTAAGGATAATTGTCAGTATTGTGCACTAAAAGCCTCTATAAAGGCCCGGATATATCCACCAGACAGCGAACCGCTCATATAGCACTTTATGCCGCCAAGCAGCGGTACCTTCTATGATTACAGCAATCATAATTTGGTCCGACATTTTAAATCGACGCGTTCTTCCTTGCTTCGGACAGCCCGGGAAGAGCCGGGCCGCCGGCCCTGACCACGGCATCCGCTGCGCAGACGCGCCGCAGACCCGGCCACTGGTGCAAGACTTCGCTTTGACGGACATACTTAAGTCCTGATCTACTGAAAACTCACGCCGATAGAAGGTCACCCAGTCGCATGGAACCCAGCGGACCATCGTTTCGAGCCACGCCACCCCGGCGCGCGGACGCGGCGGCGCCGACCGAACGCCTCACCAACGTCCGGCAGGCCAGCGTCCGGCCGAAACTCGACCAACCATCCCGCGGCCAGCGAACGCGACGGACGGTCGACCTGACCCCCGCCACACACCGAGCCCTCGACATCTGGCAGCGAGAAGCCGCCGACCGCCTCGGACTCGCCCGCGTCACCGGACAAGAGGTAATTTCCGCGCTGATCGAGTTGCTGCTGTCCGATGCCAAGCTTTCCGCCGAGGTGACCCGCAGTATCCGGGAACGGCGCTAATCCTGCTAGCTTCGCCGTCATGGCAGAGGCGCAGCGTCCTGATCGTCGTGTGCATGGCGTAGTCGATGAGCGCGCCACGTTGGAGTCGTTCCTGGATGACTATCGAGACATTGTGGTGCGCAAGGTTTCCGGTCTGTCCGATGCCGATGCCCGGCGCCGGCTCGTCACGTCGTCGACGACCGTGAGCGGGCTGGTCAAGCACCTGCGTTGGGCGGAGTACGGCTGGTTCGATCAGTTTTTGCAGGGACGTATTGACGACAACCGTCGTCCGCACGAACGCTCCTGGGAGTTCGAAATCCTCGCGGACGAGTCACTTCCGAGATTGATCACCGAGTATCAGGCCCAGTGCGAGGAGTCCCGGCGGATCGCGGCACGGTATCCGCTCGAGCACGTCCTCCCACATCGCCGCCTCGGGACGACGGTGTCGCTGCGCTGGATCTACGTGCACATGATCCAGGAGACCGCCCGCCACACCGGACAACTCGACATCCTGCGCGAACAGCTCGACGGCGCAACCGGGTTCGACGGCTGAGCTAGTCGGCTAGTCGACTTCGAGGTCGCGCAGGTCGCCTTTGAGGATCTTGCCGGTCGGGTTGCGCGGCAATTCGTCGAGGAAGACCACCTCGCGCGGCACCTTGTAACGCGCCAGGTGGTCGCGCACGTAGTGCTTGACGGTGTCCTCGTCGAGGCTGGCGTCCTGCTTTTTCACCACGAAGGCACGCAGCCGGTGACCCCACTCCTTGTCCTCGACGCCGATCGCGGTGGCCTCCACCACGTCGGGATGCCCGGTGATCAGGTCCTCGACCTCGGCGGGGAAGACGTTCTCGCCTCCCGACACGATCATCTCGTCGTCGCGGCCGCTCACAAAAAGCAGGCCGTGTTCGTCGAAGTATCCGACGTCGCCCGACGACAACAGCCCGTCGATGATCTGCTTGGAACCGCCGCCGGTGTAGCCCTCGAACGGGAAGCTGGTGCCGACGAAGATCCGTCCAACCTCGCCCTGCGGCAACACGTTGCCGTTGTCGTCGTAGATCCTGACCTTCACACCCTTGACGACCGGCCCAACGGTCGACGAATTACGTTGCAGGTGCTTGGGCTCGGCGATGGTGGCGAACGAGACCTCGGTCGAGCCGTACATGTTGTAGATCACCGGCCCGAGGTCGTCGAGCGCCCGTTCGGCCAGGTCGGATCCGAGTGCCGAGCCGGACACGAAGACGATCCGCAGGCTGGACAGATCGGGCTTCTTCTCCATCTCTTCTAGCGCGGCGAGAATGCGCGACAGCATGACTGGGACGACGACCATTGCGGTGGCCTTGTGCTTCTCGATGTCTTCCAGCACCAACGCCGGCTTGAACCGGCGGCGCAGCACCAGCGTCGAGCCGAGGAACATCGCGATGGTGGCATGCAGATAGCCCAGCGCGTGGAACATCGGCGACGGCAACGAGGTCACCTCACCGGCCTTGAACGGGACGTGCGACAGGATTCCGCCGATCGGCGCCAGCGTCGGGCGGGTACTCCGGTTCGCGCCCTTCGGGGTGCCGGTGGTGCCACTGGTCAGGATGATGATCGAGGCGTGCTTGGTGGCCTTGGGTGCCGGTGATTTGCTGTTGCGGGCGACCAAGTCGGCCAGTGTCTCGTCGGTGCTCACCGGAGGCTCTTCGCCGGAGGCGGAGGCCGACGAATCAGTGGCGTCGGGGTTGATGCCCAGCGCCCGCAGTTTGCCCAGTGGCGGATCGGCCTTGCTGACCGCCTTGGTGTATTCGTCGTCGTGAATGATCAGCTTGGCGCCCTCGCGTTCGGCGACCTCCTTGATTTGGGGGCCGGAGAACTCGCTGTTGAGCAGGATGATGCGGGCGCCGACCCGCGCACACCCGTAATTCGCGATGACGAACCAGCGATGGTTGCGCGCCAGGATCGCCACCCCGTCGCCACCGCGTACGCCTTTGGCCAGCAGGCCGTGGGCCACCGCGTTGGCGGCCTCGTCGAGTTCCTTGTAGGTCAGCTCGCCCTCTTCGTCGATGAGTGCCGCGCGGTTGGGAGTGCGCCTGGCGTTGAGCGATGGCAGCATGCCGAACTCGCCCCACCTGACGATGTCGGCGGCCAACGCCGCGTAGTTCTGCGGGGGCTCCAACCGAAACGCGCCCGACTCGATGATCTTGCGAAGGTAATGCAGTTCGTTGGCACCACGCTCGGCATACTGCAGAACTTTGGCTGCCGCCTGCCCAGGCAGATCGATGAGATTAGGCATGGCTTCACCCTATGTGACCTACGTCGCACCGCGAGGAGGAAACCTGCCCGGAATTACCATCGACCCATGGGGCCGGTGGCACTGGATGTGGGCGGACGCCAGGTCGAGGTCACCCACCCGGACAAGGTGATCTTTCCCGGTCACAGTGCTCCCAGGGGGCACGCCGGCCTTACCAAACTGGACCTGATCCGCTACTACCTGGCCGTCGCCGACGGTGCCCTGCGCGGGGTTGCCGGACGGCCGATGATCCTGAAACGCTTCGTCAAGGGCATCGGAGAGGAGGCGATCTTCCAGAAGCGTGCGCCGGCGAAACGACCCGAATGGGTGGACGTCGCAGAATTGCGCTACGCATCCGGAACCTCGGCCAAGGAGGCCGTCATCCATGACGCCGCCGGGCTGGCCTGGGCGATCAACCTGGGCTGTGTTGACCTCAACCCGCATCCGGTCCTCGCCGACGATCTCGACCACCCCGACGAGTTGCGCGTCGATCTGGACCCCATGCCCGGGGTCGCGTGGCGGCAGATCCTCGACGTCGCCCTGGTGGCTCGCGAGGTGCTGGAGGATCACGGGCTGACCGCCTGGCCGAAGACGTCGGGGTCCCGCGGCTTCCATATCTATGCGCGCATCCTGCCGGGCTGGTCGTTTCGGCAGGTGCGACTGGCCGCGCAAACGGTGGCGCGCGAAGTCGAGCGGCGCGCCCCCGACCTGGCGACCAGTCGCTGGTGGAAAGAAGAACGCCAGGGTGTCTTCGTCGACTTCAACCAGAACGCCAAAGACCGCACGGTCGCATCGGCGTATTCGGTGCGGGCGACGCCGGATGCGCGGGTGTCGACGCCACTGCACTGGGATGAGGTCGCCGGCTGCGACCCGGCCGCGTTCACCGTGGCGACGGTGCCGGCGCGGTTCGCCGACATCGGCGATCCGTGGGCGGGGATGAACGACACCGCGGCCGGCATCGACGGTCTGCTCACGCTGGCCGAGGAACTCGGCCCCGCCGAGAAGGCGCCGAAAGGGGCGCGCCGCGGCGATGGGACGGGCCGCCGCCAGTCCGCGATGCCGCTCATCGAGATCGCCCGCACCAAGACCAAGGACGAGGCGATGGCCGCCCTGGACACCTGGCGAGCGCGTTACCCCGCCGCGGCGGATCGCCTGGAACCCGCCGACGTGCTGGTCGATGGGATGCGCGGACCGAGTTCGATCTGGTACCGGATTCGGATCAACCTGCAGCACGTGCCCGACGACCAGCGGCCGCCGCAGGAGGAGCTGATCGCCGACTACAGCCCATGGCCGACGCGTTGAGCGACAATTACGTCATGCAGGCGATAGACCAAATCCCCGGTCTGCGGGAGCGCAAGAAGATCAGGACCCGCCAGACCATCAGGCGGGAGGCGTTTCGGCTGATCGAAGAGAACGGTTACGCCGCCACCACCGTCGAGCAGATCGCGGAGGCCGCCGAGGTATCGCCGAGCACGTTTTTCCGCTATTTCCCGACCAAAGAATCCGTGTTGCTCGCCGACGACCTGGACCCGGTGATCCTGAATGCCCTGGATGCGCAGCCGCCCGACCTCTCGCCAAGTCAGGCAGTCCGGCGCGCATACCAGGCCGCTATGGCCAACATGTCAGAGGACCAACGGGAGTTCGAGGACATCCGGCAACGGCTGATGTTCTCGATACCCGAACTCAAGGCGGCCATGTACGACGAGTACTACCGCACCATCACCACCTTCGCCGAGGCGCTCGGCCGCCGAATCGGCCGTGACCCAAGCGATTTCGAGCTGCGGGTATTCGCCGGCGCCCTCGCCGGCGCGATGATGGCGGTTTACGAGCCCGGTCCGCGCGCGACCGACACCGTCATCCGCGCGCTCGACTTCGTCGACGCCGGCATGCCGCTGACCTGAGCGAACGGGTTAGGCTCACGCGATGGCAGAGCAGCAATGGAGTCGGCGCGGTTTTCTGCGCGCCGGCGCGGCTGCGGGACTGCTCGCGGTCGGGGCTCCCGCGGCCTGCTCGTCGCACAAGCCGGCGCCCGGCGGCGGTCGCGGCGCCGCCGGGTCGGTCACCATTACGCACGTTTTCGGTGAGACGACCGTCCCCGAGCCGCCCAAGCGGATCGTCAGCGCCGGCTTCACCGGGCAGGACGACCTGCTGGCCCTCGGCGTCGTGCCGATCGCGGTAACCAACTGGTTCGGCGACCAGCCGTTCGCGGTGTGGCCGTGGGCCCAACCCAAACTCGGCAATGCCAAACCCGTTGTCTTGAACCTTGACAACGGAATCCAGGTTGCCAAGATCGCCGGTCTGAAACCCGACCTGATCGTCGCCACCGACGCCGGTGTCGACCAGGACACCTACCAGAAGCTGGCCGCGATCGCCCCGACGCTTGCACAGTCCGACGGCTACGCATTCTTCGAGCCGTGGAAGGACCAGGCGACCACGATCGGCCAGGCGCTTTTTCACCTCGCCCAGATGAAGTCACTGATCAACGGTATCGACCAGGGTTTTGCCGCCGTCGCGAATAAATATCCACAGTTCAAAAACAAGAAAGTGCTGCTGCTGCAGGGCACGCTCCATCAAGACAACGTGGTCGCGACAACCGGTTGGCGCACCGAATTTCTCACCCAGATGGGTCTGACCATCGCCGACAGCATCAACCCGTTCGCCGTCGATCCGCAGCGTGCGTTCATTCCGCGCGACAAGATCGCGGCGGCCCTCGGCGCCGCCGATCTACTGATCTGGACCACCGAAAGCGACGGCGACCAAGCCGGGCTGCTGACCAATCCCGACGTGGCGGCGCTGCGGGCGCGCAGCGTGTTCACCACCAAGGACCAGGCCGGCGCGATCGCGTTCGCGTCGCCGCTGAGCTACCCGATGGTGGCCGATCAGCTGCCCGCGCTGATCGCCAACATCCTGCACTAGGACCGGCAGGCTGAGCGTTGACTAAGGCAGCTCTGGCAGTGCTCGAAAACCTGGTTTCACCAGCCCGCCAAGGGGTTACTGTCCAGTAATGAGTGTCGCAATGGATCTGAGCGTGGCCGCCCGCCGCCAGAGGACTTGATCGCCGACTACAGTCCGTGGCCGAAGAGTTGGGGGTAGTACGAGGTCCTAAACGACGGCAAGCGCCACAGATGATCGCCCTGAGCGATGGTGACGCCCGCCAGCGCCTGCCCTTTGACACGTCCTGGTCAGTGCACCAGTGTTGGCGTGCAGGTTGCCAGAATAGGAGTTCCGCCATGAACGCTACCCCTCAGCAGGAACTGGACGCATGTACCAGCGGGGTCAGCGAGATGGTCCGACTCGCTGGAGCTGCACTGGAGCACGCGACGGCTGGCCTGCTGCAGCAGGATCCGCCGCTGCAGGAGAGCATGGCGGCGTGCGGTCGCGCGCTGCACGCGCTGGACCACGCATTAGAAGACCATGCCGCAACGGTTTTGGCGGCTCGCGGCCGCCTAGGGACGGGCCAACTGCCGATGGTGATCGCGGCGGTGCACGTCAACGCCGAGGTCGAAGCGCTGGGCGCGCTCGCGCGGCAGCTGGGCGATATCGCAGTCGACCGGTGTTCGCGACCAGCGTTCCCGACCGAGGTGTCGGCCGTCCTCCGCAAGATGGAGGAGGCGTGCCTCGACGCGGTCGCTCAGGCAGCCGAGGTGATGGCTTTCCCTTCCGGCTGGGCCGAAAGCGATCGGCATGCCAAGATCGCGGAGCTGCGGCGAGAGCTGTATCGAGACTTGTTGTCTGGTGCGAACGCGGTCGATGTTGCGAGTGCATGCGAGGCCACGCTGGCAGCGCGTTACTACGAGCGCGGTGTCGCGCACGCCGCTTCGGTAATCGAACACGGCGCGTTGCTGACTGGCTATCCAGCGCCCGGGTGAGCCCGGGTCACGTGATCTGCCGCCAAGCGCGCCGCCGTCTCCTAAGACACCGAGCGTCGGGACAACCGACAAGCCACGCATCACCTAGTAGCAGACCCCGGCAGGAGCAGGAGTCACCGTGACCGGCAACCCATCCCTACTAGACGATGAGGAGCATCGGGTGGGCGGGAGGTGGCAGTTTTGGATCGACCGTGGTGGCACGTTCACCGACATCGTCGCCCGCCGGCCGGACGGGCATCTGGTGACGCACAAGCTGCTTTCGGACAACCCGTCGCGCTACGCCGACGCCGCGGTGGCGGGGATCCGCGCACTGCTTGGTCTCGCGGCGGAGGATCCGATTCCGGCCGAGCGGATCGAGGCGGTGCGGATGGGCACCACGGTGGCGACCAACGCGCTGCTGGAGCGCAAGGGCGCGCCCACGGTGCTGGTCATCACCCGGGGTTTCGGGGACGCGCTGCGGATCGGCTACCAGAACCGGCCGCACATCTTCAGCCGGAACATCATCCTGCCGGAACTCCTCTACCAACGGGTCATCGAAGTCGATGAACGGATCACGGCCGACGGCACGGTGCTGCGGGCTCCGGACCTGGACGGGCTGGCCGACCAGTTGCAGACGGCGTACGACGACGGGATCCGCGCCGTGGCCGTCGTGTGTCTGCACAGCCACCTGCACCCGGCCCACGAGCAGGCCATCGGCGAGGTCGTCGAGCAGATCGGGTTTCCACAGATCTCGCTGTCGGCGGAGGTCAGTCCGCTGATGAAGCTGGTCTCCCGGGGGGATACCACCGTCGTTGACGCCTACCTCTCGCCGATCCTGCGCCGCTACATCGAGCGGGTGGCCGCCGAGCTGCCGGGGGTGCGCCTGATGTTCATGCAGTCCAACGGTGGTCTGGCCGAGGCCGGTCACTTCCGCGGCAAGGACGCGATACTTTCCGGTCCGGCCGGCGGCATCGTCGGCATGGTTCGCATGTCGGCCTTAGCCGGGTTCGACAAGGTGATCGGCTTTGATATGGGTGGCACCTCGACGGACGTGTCGCACTACGCCGGGGAGTACGAACGGGTGTTCAACACCCAGGTCGCGGGGGTGCGGCTGCGCGCCCCGATGCTCGACATCCACACCATTGCCGCTGGCGGCGGGTCGATCCTGCACTTCGACGGCACGCGTTACCGGGTGGGTCCGGACTCGGCTGGCGCCGATCCCGGCCCGGCCTGCTACCGCGGTGGTGGGCCGCTGACCGTCACCGACGCCAACGTCATGCTTGGTCGCATCCAGCCCGATCATTTCCCCGCCGTCTTCGGTCCCGACGGCGACGAGCCGCTGGACGTCGAGATCGTACAGCAGCGTTTTGCCGAGCTGGCACGCGAGATCAGCGCGCAGACCGGCGACGACCGTACCCTTGAGCAGGTCGCCCAGGGCTACCTGCAGATCGCGGTCGCCAACATGGCCAATGCGGTCAAGCGCATCACGGTGGAGAAAGGCCGGGACGTCGCCGAGTACGTGTTAACCACGTTCGGCGGCGCCGGCGCCCAGCACGCCTGCGCGGTCGCTGATTCCCTGGGCATGGCCACGGTCCTGATCCCGCCTATGGCGGGTGTGCTGTCCGCGTTGGGCATCGGGCTGGCCGACACAACCGCGATGCGTGAGCAGTCGGTGGAGTGCCTCCTTTCGCCGGAGGCGATGGAGCGCGTGCGCGGGGTGGTCGATGCCCTGGACTCAGTCACGCGCGCCCGTCTGCTGGAAGAGGATGTGCCCGGCGAGCGGATCCGCGTGACCCGCCTTGTATACCTGCGCTACGACGGCACCGACACCGCGGTCCAGGTGGGCCTGGACGACCTGGAGACCATGGTCGCCGAGTTCGAGGCCAGCTACCGGCGTACCTACTCCTTCCTTATGCACCGTCCTCTCATCGTGGAGGCCATCTCTGTGGAGGCCGTCGGCCTAACCGAACAGCCTGACCTAAGCGCCCTGCAGGACCCGTCCGGTCCGGACGGCTCGGCGTCAGGACACATCGACACGGTCCGGATGTATACCCAGCGGGCCTGGCGCCGGGTTCCGCTGTTCCGGCGCGAGCGGCTCGGCCTCGGCGAGACGGTCACCGGGCCGGCCATCATCGCCGAGGCCAATGCGACGACGGTGGTCGATGACGGCTGGCGTGCTCAGCTGACGGCGCTGGGGCATCTGCTGCTGGAGCGCGTGCGTGCCCGCACCGGCACGGACGAGGTCGGCACCGAGGCCGACCCGGTGATGCTGGAGATCTTCAATAACCTGTTCGCCTCGATCGCCGAGCAGATGGGGGTGCGGCTGGAGGCCACGGCCCAGTCGGTCAACATCAAGGAGCGGCTCGACTTCTCCTGCGCGCTGTTCGACCCAGAGGGCAACCTCATCGCGAACGCGCCGCACATCCCGGTGCACCTGGGTTCGATGGGAGCGGCCGTTAAGGAGATCATCGGCCGCAATACTGGCCGGATAAAGCCTGGCAATGTCTACGCGGTCAATGACCCGTACCACGGTGGCACCCACCTGCCCGATGTCACCGTCATTACGCCGGTCTTCGGTGACGGCGAGCGGCTGCTGTTTTTCGTCGCCGCCCGTGGCCACCACGCCGAGATCGGTGGGGTGAGTCCCGGCTCGATGCCGGCGCACAGCCGGGAGGTGCACGAGGAGGGCGTGCTGTTCGACAACTGGCTGCTGGTGGAGCATGGCCGCTTCCGGGAGGCAGAGACACGGCACCTCCTCACTGGGGCGTCCTACCCCTCCCGCAACCCGGAAACCAACCTGGCGGACCTGCGCGCCCAGATCGCCGCCACCGAGAAGGGCGTCGAGGAGGTCCGCAAGATGATCGACCACTTCGGGCTGGAGGTGGTGCAGGCCTACATGCGCCACGTCCAGGACAATGCCGAGGAGGCGGTACGGCGTGTCATCGCAGTCCTGGGGGACGGCGAGTACACGTACGAGATGGACAGTGGTGCGATCATCAGGGTCCGTGTCTCGGTAGACCGGGAAAAGCGTACGGCCACAATCGACTTCACCGGGACCACCCCGCAGCTGGACACCAACTTCAACGCACCGACGTCGGTAGTGATGGCCGCGGTGCTGTACGTGTTTCGGACCCTGGTCGACGACGACATCCCACTCAACGACGGCTGTCTCAAACCCTTGCGGGTGTTCATCCCGCCGGGCTGCATGCTCGCGCCGGTTTACCCGGCGGCAGTCGTCGCCGGCAACGTGGAGACGTCGCAGTCCATCACCGGTGCCCTTTACGCAGCGCTCGGGGTCCAGGCCGAGGGCTCGGGGACGATGAACAACGTGACGTTTGGTAACGAGCGCAATCAGTACTACGAGACCGTCGCCTCCGGATCCGGCGCGGGTCCGGGTTATGACGGGGCGGCGGTGGTCCAGACCCACATGACCAACTCCCGGTTGACCGACCCCGAGGTTCTGGAGTGGCGGTTCCCGGTGTTAGTCGACAGCTTTGCGATCCGCCGCGGCAGCGGCGGGGACGGGCGGTGGCGCGGCGGGGACGGCGCGGTGCGGCGGCTGGGGTTCCGGGAACCTATGGCGGTCAGCATGCTGTCGCAGCACCGACGCGTCCCCCCGTACGGGATGGCCGGGGGAGCGCCCGGTGCGCTGGGCCGCAACCTGGTCCGCCGCGTGGACGGCAGCGTCATCGAACTGGCCGGCTGCGACTCGGCCGAACTGAACCCCGGCGACGTCCTGGAGATCCACACCCCCGGCGGCGGCGGATACGGGCGTCGCTGAATTCACTTCGCACGCCTTCATGTCCGTCGCGCGCACGCCCGGCAGCGCGTGCGACAGAATCGCTTCATGCACCGCCAGGCCATCAGGCGGGAAGCATTCCGGCTGATCGACGAGAACCGAGAACGGCTATACCACCACCGCCCGGTCTGCTCGCCGATGTCGCCGAGGTGTCGCCGAGCACCTTCTTCCGGTCCCGCTGAATCGGCTGTGAACCGAACGATTTCGAAGTCCGGGTTCCTGACCGGCGCCATGATGGCCGCTTTCGATCGCGCTCCGGGCGGGGTCGGCACCGTCTACCGCGCCCTGGACTTCGTCGACGCCGGCAAGCCGCTGACGTGAGGCCTTTCGCAGTGCAAGAGCAATCGAGTCGGCGTGGATTGTTGCGCGCCGCCGGGGCCGCGGGCCTGCTCGCGGCGGGTATCTCAGTGGCCTGCTCATCACGCAAACCGCCAGCCGGCACACGCGCACCAATGACCAGGCCGGGGCGATCGCCTTCGCCTCGCCGCTGAGCTATCCGTCGGTGGTCGACCAGCCGCCCCCACTGATCGCCAACGTCCTGCGGTAGAACCCGCCGGTCGCCCCTCGCATCCTAGCCACGACCCGGCCATCTGAGCGTTTGCTAAGGCACCTCTGGCAGTGCTCGAAAATCTCTCCCCGCCGCCCGACCGCGGGGTTACTGTCGAGTAATGAGCGTGGCAATGGATCTGAGCGTGGCCGATGCCGTTCTCGACTACGGCGATCAGGCACTGCTGCTGCAGTTCGACAGCACCGCTGACGTATTGGCGTGGGCGGCTGCGCTGCGCGAGGCGGCGCTCCCCGGTGTGCTCGACATCGTCCCGGCGTCCCGCACGGTGCTGCTGAAACTCGACGGGCCCCGCCATCAGCGCGCCGTCCGTCGTCGACTGCGCACGTTGCGGGTGACGCCCGACGCGATGAAGACCGCTCCGCCGGATGGGCGCGCGATCATCGACGTCGTCTACGACGGCGCCGATCTCGCCGAGGTGGCCGACCGTACCGGGCTGACCACCGCACAAGTCATCAATGCCCACACCGCTACCTCCTGGCGAGTCGGATTCGGCGGCTTCGCTCCGGGTTTCGCGTATCTGGTCGGCGGCGACCCGCGGCTGGCCATACCACGGCGACCGGAGCCGCGGCCGTCCGTGCCGGCCGGTGCCGTAGGGCTGGCCGGCGAATTCAGCATGATCTATCCGCGCCGATCCCCCGGCGGATGGCAGCTGATCGGCCACACCGACGTGGTGCTGTGGGATATCGACCGTCCCAATCCGGCACTGCTGACGCCGGGCATGTGGGTCGAGTTCCGGGCCGCGTAGCGGCAGGCGGGCAACGAGCCGAAAGGAGCGCTCCATGCCGACCCTGGAAATCTTGCGCACCGGACCGCTGGCCCTCGTCCAAGACCTGGGACGGGTGGGGCTGGCCCACATCGGCGTCACCCGCTCGGGGGCGGCCGACCGCCGGTCGCACACGCTGGCCAACCGCCTGGTGGCCAATCCCGACGACCGCGCCACGATCGAGGTGACCTTCGGCGGACTCTCGGCGCGAGTCCGCGGCGGCGACGTCTACATCGCAGTGACCGGTGCCGACACCGACCCCTGCGTCGACGGGAACATGTTCGGCTCCAACAGCATTCAGCGCGTCCGCGACGGCGAGGTGATCTCGCTGGGCGCCCCGCACGCTGGGTTGCGGAGTTATCTGGCGGTGCGTGGCGGCATCGACGTGACACCGGTGCTGGGTTCGCGCAGCTATGACGTCATGTCGGCGATCGGCCCGTTGCCGCTACAACCCGGTGACGTGCTGCCGGTCGGCGAACACACCGACGAGTACCCCGAACTCGACCAGGCTCCGGTGGCACCGATCTCCGAACATCTGGTGGACCTACGGGTGGTGCCCGGGCCGCGTGACGACTGGCTCGTCGATCCCGATGCCCTCGTGCACACCATCTGGATGGTCTCCGACCGCAGCGACCGAGTGGGCATGCGGCTGGAGGGCCGCCCGCTGCAGTACCGCGCACCCGATGAGCTTTTGGCCAGTGAGGGTGCCACCCGCGGAGCGATTCAGGTACCGCCCAACGGCTTACCGGTGATCCTTGGTCCCGATCACCCCGTCACCGGCGGTTATCCGGTGGTCGGCGTGATCGCCGACGAAGACATCGACAGGGTCGCCCAAGTGCGACCCGGGCAGTACGTGCGGCTGCACTGGTCGCGACCCCGGGGTATACGGGCTTCTGCTTCAAGTTCGGTGACTCAGCTGGCAGAGGGCTAGTCCAGCTGGTAAACCAGCAGTGTGCGCACCCAGGTACTCACTGCCCGCCTGGTTCACACCGCCGACCTCGAGAGCGAGGCCCGGCAGCGTGCCTATGAGATGGTCACCGCCGCGTTCGCCGGTGAGTTCACCGACACCGACTGGGAACACACGCTGGGCGGAATGCATGCTCTCATCTGGCATCATGGCGCGATCATCGCGCACGGAGCGGTCGTACAGCGGCGCCTACTCTACCGCGGTGCCGCGCTGCGCTGCGGCTACGTCGAAGCCGTGGCCGTCCGCGAAGATTGGCGCGGCCAAGGGTTGGGGATCGCGATCCTGGATGCGTGCGAGCAAGTAATCCGCGGAGGCTATCAACTCGGCGCACTGAGCTCCTCGGACCGCGGAAGGCGGCTCTACACGTTGCGGGGCTGGCTGCCGTGGCACGGGCCGACCTCGGTGTTGGCGCCTACCGGGACGACACGAACCCCCGATGACGACGGCTCGGTGTTCGTCCTACCGGTCGGCATCAGCCTGGACCCCGCGGCGGCGTTGACGTGTGACTGGCGTGATGGGGACGTCTGGTAGCGGCGCCGAGCAACGCGTCAGCAATTGGTCGGTAATTCAGCCGCAATCTGGCTGGCATACATACTTCATATGGGTCACCCAGCCGCGCCGTCGCTCGCCGGCTATCGGGTGGCAGTCACCTCTGCGCGCCGATCCGACGAGCTCTGCGCGCTGCTGCGCCGCCACGGGGCCACCGTTGTCAGCGCGGCGGCGATCAGAATGGTCGCGTTGCCCGACGATGACGAATTACGCCGCAACACAGAAGCTTTGATAGCCAGCCCGCCCGACATTGTCGTCGCGACCACGGGCATCGGATTTCGCGGCTGGATCACCGCTGCCGACGGCTGGCAACTGGGCAGCCGGCTGACCGCGGCGTTGTCCGGCGCTCGGATCGTGGCCCGTGGAGCGAAGGCCACCGGCGCACTACACGCCGCCGGCCTGCCTGAGGAGTGGTCCCCGAAAACCGAGTCGTCGCGCGAGCTCGTGCAATACCTGCGGCAATCCGGTATCGCGGGCTGTCGGGTCGCAGTGCAGCTGCACGGTGCTACCGAGGACTGGGATCCGTTTCCGGAATTTCTCGACGAGCTGCGGGCCGCGGGCGCCGAGATCGTCCCGATCCGGGTGTACCGGTGGAAGCCGGCACCGGTGGGCGGGGAGTTCGACCAGCTGGTCACACACGTCGCCCAACGACAGTTCGACGCGGTCAGTTTCACCTCGGCACCGGCGGTGGCCGCGACGCTGATGCGGGCCGGTGATCTCGGCATCTCCGACAAGCTGCTCAGCGCGCTGCGCGCCGATGTGCGGGCGATGTGCGTGGGCCCCGTCACCGCACAGCCGTTGGCACGCCTGGGGATTCCGACGTCGTCACCAAAACGAATGCGACTGGCAGCACTGGCCAGACATATCGCCGAGGAGCTGCCCGAGCTGCGGTCGCGTACATTGCAGGCGGCCGGCCATCGAATCGAGATCCGCGGTTCCTATGTGGTGGTTGACGGCTCGGTCCAGACGGTGTCACCGGCGGCGATGGCGATCCTGCGGGCATTGGCTCATCGTCCGGGCGTCGTCGTCGCCCGCAGGGAACTGCTTCGGAATCTGCCGGGCAGCGCCAGCGATCCCCACGCCGTCGACACGGCGGTGCTGCGGTTACGAAAAGCATTGGGCGACAGAAAGATTGTTGCGACCGTAGTCAAACGCGGTTATCGGTTGGCGATCGATGAAAGCATCGACGCGGCACTGATCTGATCGTGGCCGTGGGAGGTCACGATCGTTCGCTCAAGGCGAACGCGCAGGTGGAACTTAAGCCTGGTCGACTCATGTTTGTATCTGTAGGCCGGCAAGGAGTCGGCAACCACCAAGCACGAGGAGATACGAATGAGCAACCTGACCCTGTGGTCACGACCCGCGTGGGATGTCGACCGCTGGATGCGCGATTTCTTTGGACCGGCCCCTGCCACCGACTGGCTGAAGCCGGTATCCGAGGGGTTGCGCCCCGCCGCCGAGATCGCCAAGGACGGCGAGGACGCGGTAGTCCGCCTGGAGCTGCCCGGCGTGGACGTCGAGAAGGACGTCAACGTCGAGGTTGACCACGGCCGCCTGGTCATCCACGGTGAGCGCCGCGACGAGCACGCCGAGCAGAAGGACGGGCGCACGCTGCGCGAGGTCCGCTACGGCTCGTTCCGCCGGTCGTTCCGGCTGCCCGCGCACATCACCGGCGAGGCCATCTCGGCGTCCTACGACGCCGGCGTGCTGACCGTGCGGGTCACCGGTGCTTACGCCGGGACTGAGGCGCAGCGCATCGAGATCACCAAGTAATTCGGGGTAATTCAGGGGAATCCGGCGGAGCAACCTGCTCCGCCGGATTCCCTGCGTCTTGGTTCGAAGGCTTGGCCGGCGCCAACTCCGTTGACCTGCGACGGGTTTACCACTAGGCCCAGCGGGTCAGGATCTCCTTGGCCCGGGATCCCAAGGCCGCCTGCAGAAACGGCCCGAAACTGATCCGCCCCACGCCCAGTGGACCGAATGAGGCGGGATCATCCTGATCGGGTAATGCGATCGCGTTGATTGGCAGCGGTAACTCAGTGGCCAAGCGGCGCAACGTCTCCGGGTCGTGGCGGCCCACAGGATAGAGGACATCGGCACCCGCGGCGGCTGCCTTCTGCAACCGCGCTACCGCCCGCTCGACGCGGTCCGAATCGTCACCGTCCTTGCGCAGGAAAAGGTCAGTGCGGGCGTTGATCACGAGATGGACCCCCGCCTGGTCGGCGGCGGCGTGCAGCGCGCCGACCACTTCGGCATGCTCATCGGCCGAACGCAGTCGCTTGCCCTCGCTGTGCACCGTGTCTTCGATGTTCAGCCCTACCGCGCCCGCCCCGAGCAGCCCGTCGATCAGCCGCGACGCCGGCAGCCCGTAACCGGATTCGACGTCCACCGAGACCGGGACGTCGACCGCGCCGGTGATCTGCACGACGCGGCTCAACAGATCGTCGAATGACATGCCCTCGTTGTCGGGTTTGCCGATCGAGTCGGCGACGGGATGACTGCCCACGGTCAGTGCGGCGAAACCGGCGTCGGTGGCCAGTCGCGCGGACCACGCGTCCCACACCGTCGGCAGGATCACCGGATTGCCCGGCTGATGCAGCCTCAGCAGCGCCGTTGCCCGATCGGCCAATCCGCTGTGAGCCGGCATGGCTGGCTGCCTCCCGCTTAACGAGCGTGACCTGGCTCACACCATCGCTGTGTGCTGGATAGTATCGGGTGACGTAATGTGATCCATAACACCATCATCGGTAGGGAGATCCGTTGTCCAGCACTACTGAACTCGCCGAGCTACACGAGCTCATCGGTGGCCTGCGGCGGTGCGTGACGTCGTTGAGGTCGCGATACCGCGACACCCCCGCGATGCGGCGGGTGGTCAACGACGTCCAGCGAATCCTCAACGACGTCGAGTTGCTCGACATCGACGCCGGTGATCTGGATTTGGCTCGCCATGCCTTCCAGCAACCGGGTGAGAAAATCGGCATCCCCGACACCCAATACGACAGCGACTTCTGGCGCGATGTCGACGACGAAGGCGTCGGCGGCCACGGTCGTTATTGACGCACCCCCCGCGAGACCGGGTGGTCTTCGCTGTGGGTACTCTCCGACGAGGCCACGCGAAGAGGATGACAATACATGAGCGCACCCACGGCGGACCGTACTGCGTCCGGTGTCTTTTCACCCACGCGCGCCCACATCCAGCAACGGACGCTACGCACCGACCGGTGGTGGATGTCGCCGCTGCGGATCGACCTCGGCTTCGCCGCATTTGTCATCTACGCAACCGCGCGCGCGTTCCAGCGTGACTACTTCTTTGTCCCGAAGTATCACTACCTGACGCCGTTCTACTCGCCGTGCGTCAGCAAGGCTTGCGGTGAGGCCAGCGACTTCTGGCCGCAGATCCTGCCGAACATGTGGTGGCTGCCGTTCGCGGCGCTGACGCTGCCGTTCCTGCTGCTGTTCCGGCTGACCTGCTACTACTACCGCGGCGCCTACTACCGCACGGTGTGGCAGTCGCCCACCGCCTGTGCGGTGGCCGAGCCCCGCGTCCACTACAGCGGCGAGACCAAATTCCCGCTGATCGTTCAGAATACCCACCGCTATTTCTTCTACATCGCCGTCATCATCTCGGTGATCAACAGCTACGACGCGATCGTCGCGTTCCATTCCGATGAGGGACCAGGTGGATTCGGCTTCGGCTTGGGCAACCTGATTATGGTCGGCAACGTCGTCATGCTGTGGGTCTACACGCTGTCCTGCCATTCGTGCCGGCACGTCACCGGTGGGCGGCTCAAGCACTTCTCCAAACACCCTGTGCGGTACTGGATCTGGACCCAGGTCAGCAAACTCAACACTCGGCACAAGCTGTACGCGTGGATCACACTGGGCACGCTGATGCTCACCGACTTCTACATCGCGCTGGTGGCCGGCGGCGCCATCCCGGACCTGAGGTTTGTTGGCTGAGAAGCTTTTTCACGAATATCAGAAAGTTGAGCGAGGTTCCATGACTGAGGTCGAACGGCACTCCTACGACGTCGTCGTGATCGGTGCCGGCGGCGCAGGTTTGCGCGCGGTCATCGAGGCGCGCGAACGCGGCCTCAAGGTTGCGGTGGTGTGCAAGTCGCTGTTCGGCAAGGCCCACACGGTGATGGCCGAGGGCGGTTGCGCGGCCGCGATGGGTAACACCAACCCGAAAGACAACTGGAAGACCCACTTCGGCGACACGATGCGCGGCGGGAAGTTCCTGAACAACTGGCGGATGGCCGAGTTGCACGCCAAGGAAGCCCCCGACCGGGTTTGGGAACTGGAAACCTACGGCGCGCTGTTCGACCGCCTCAAGGACGGCAAGATCAGCCAACGCAACTTCGGCGGGCACACCTACCCCCGGCTGGCACACGTCGGTGACCGCACCGGCCTGGAGCTGATCCGCACCATGCAGCAGAAGGTCGTCTCGCTGCAACAGGAGGATTACGCCGAAGTCGGCGACTACGAGGCGAGGATCAAGGTTTTCGCCGAGTGCACCATCACCGACCTCATCAAAGACGGTGACGCGATCTCCGGCGCATTCGGCTATTGGCGCGAAAGCGGCCGCTTCGTCCTGTTCGAGGCCCCGGCGGTGGTCATGGCCACGGGCGGGATCGGCAAGTCGTTCAAGGTCACCTCGAACTCCTGGGAGTACACCGGTGACGGCCACGCCCTGGCGCTGCGGGCCGGCGCTTCGTTAATCAACATGGAGTTCGTCCAGTTCCACCCGACCGGCATGGTGTGGCCGCCGAGTGTGAAAGGGATCCTGGTCACCGAGGGCGTCCGCGGTGACGGCGGAGTGCTGAAGAACTCTGACAACACCCGCTTCATGTTCGAGTACATCCCGCCGGTGTTCAAGGGCCAGTACGCCGAGACCGAGCAAGAGGCCGACCAGTGGCTCAAGGACAACGACTCGGCCCGTCGCACCCCGGACCTGTTGCCCCGTGACGAGGTCGCCCGCGCGATCAACTCCGAAGTCAAGGCCGGCCGCGGCACCCCGCACGGCGGGGTCTACCTCGACATCGCGTCGCGGCTGACGCCTGAGCAGATCAAGAAGCGCCTCCCGTCGATGTACCACCAGTTCAAGGAGCTGGCCGGCGTCGACATCACCAAAGAGCCAATGGAAGTCGGGCCCACCTGCCACTACGTGATGGGCGGTATCGAGGTGGAGGCCGACACCGGTGCCGCCACCGTCCCCGGGCTGTTCGCCGCGGGCGAGTGCTCCGGCGGCATGCACGGGTCCAACCGGCTGGGCGGCAACTCACTGTCGGACTTGCTGGTGTTCGGCCGTCGGGCCGGCCTGGGCGCCGCCGATTACGTGCGGGCGCTGAGCAGCCGTCCGAAAGTCTCCGACGCGGACATCGACGCGGCGGCCAAACGAGCGCTGGCTCCCTTCGAGACGCCGACGAACGGCGCCACCGCGGAGAACCCGTACACGTTGCAGCTTGAGCTGCAGCAGTCGATGAACGATCTGGTCGGCATCATCCGCAAGGCCGACGAAATCACCGAGGCCCTCGGTCGGCTCGACCAGCTTCGCGAACGGTTCAAGCACATCCACGTCGAGGGTCATCGCCAATACAACCCGGGCTGGAATCTTGCCATCGACCTGCGGAACCTGTTGCTGGTCAGCGAATGCGTCGCCAAGGCAGCGCTGGAGCGCACCGAAAGCCGGGGCGGCCACACCCGCGACGACCACCCCGGGATGGACTCGTCATGGCGCAAGGTGTTGCTGGTCTGCAAGGCCGCGGGCGGCGACGAGGTGATCCCCGACGTCTCCGTCACGCACAAAGACCAGGTGCCGATGCGGCCCGATCTGTTGGAGGTGTTCGAAATCTCCGAACTGGAGAAGTACTACACCGCCGACGAGCTGGCCGACCACCCAGGACGGAGAGGCTGATGAGCTACAACGCAACCATGCGGGTATGGCGCGGCGACGAGTCCGGCGGTGCACTGCAGGACTTCACCGTGGAGGTCAACGAGGGCGAGGTGGTGCTCGACATCATCCACCGCCTGCAACAGACCCAGACACCGGACTTGGCGGTGCGGTGGAACTGCAAAGCCGGCAAGTGCGGCTCGTGCTCGGCTGAGGTCAACGGCAAGCCCCGGTTGATGTGCATGACGCGGATGTCGACATTCGCCGAAGACGAAGTGGTCACCGTGACGCCGATCCGGACCTTCCCGGTGATCCGGGATCTGGTCACCGATGTGTCGTTCAACTACGAGAAGGCAAGGGAAATACCGTCATTCGCGCCGCCGAAGGATCTTCAGCCCGGTGAGTACCGGATGGCGCAGAAGGATGTGGAGCGTTCTCAAGAGTTCCGCAAGTGCATCGAATGTTTCCTGTGCAACAACGTCTGCCACGTGATCCGTGATCACGAGGACAACAAAGAAGCGTTTGCCGGCCCGCGCTATCTGATGCGCATCGCCGAGCTGGAGATGCATCCGCTGGACACACTGGACCGGCGCAACCAGGCGCAGGAGCAGCACGGCCTCGGGTTCTGCAACATCACCAAGTGCTGCACCGAAGTCTGCCCCGAGAGCATCAAGATCACCGATAACGCCCTGATTCCGATGAAGGAACGCGTCGCCGACCAGAAATACGATCCGGTGGTGTGGTTGGGCAACAAGCTGTTCCGTCGCTGACACGCAGCAGGTGTTAGCCCCCCGCTGATCCGGGTATCCCACGCGCAGCCGCGTACAACCCGAAAGGCGGTGGGCATGTCAATAAATCGACCCGCCAGCATCAACGACATTCGAACGGCGATCCGTGAGCTCTCGGTGCGCGCTGAACTCGCCCACAAAGAAGGACGCGAGCAGGACGCCGCGGAACTCGAGGGTCGTGTCCAGGCTTATCGCGACGAACTCAGCAAGCGTCCCTAGCTGAACAACTAAGCGCCGAGGCGGCGGAAAACGCTGCGGTGAAAGACGATCGGCGCAACATTCGCGTCGACTTGGACATCGCTGACCCGCAACACCACGATGGTGTGGTCTCCGGCGGGAATGAGTTGCTCGATCGCGCTTTCCAACCAGACGCTGGTGCCCTTAATGAACACCGCACCGCTGCCGTTGGATACCGTCTCCAACCCGGCGAACCGGTCGCCCGTTTTGGCGGCCAGCGTGCGCACGGCCTCGTCGTGCGCCTCGCCCAGAACGCTGATACCCAGCGCCCGCACCTGCTTGAGCTTCGGCCACGTCGTCGAGGTGTTCTGTACGCAGAACGACACCAACGGCGGTTCCAGCGACACCGGGACAAACGTGCTGGCCGCCAGCCCTTCTCGGACGCCGTCGACCTCGGCCGCAATGGCGATCACACCGGACGGGAAGTGGCCGAAGGCCTCGCGCAGTGACGACGGTGTCAGCTTGTCAGGTGGATTCACCGGGCTTCATTCGCATCAGGAGATTTTGGTATTCCTGACCCTACCCGCCTCACGAGTAGCCATGCGCGGCGGCGACGTCGGGATGGGCCCGCAACCGGCTCTTCCACGCATTGCGGCCGTACACCGAGAAGATGGGGTCGGACGGGTCCGCGCGCCGGCTCGCCCGCGCCGCCAAGTCCGGCGGCAGCGACAAGGTGGGGATCTGCGCGTCCAGTCGCGGGTTGAAGAAGTACGGCACCGAGATCCGATCAGCCGTATGACGCAGGTTCACCCGGTGCTCGGTCGCCCGCAGATAGCCGCCCGTGGCCAGCTCCAGCAGCTCACCGATATTGACGATGAACGCCCCGTCGCGCGCCGGGACGTCGATCCAGCTGTTGCCGTTGCGGCCCGGCCGCACCTGCAATCCCCGGCTGCCCGGCTCCGCGAGCAGCAGCGTGAGGACCCCGGAATCTCGATGCGCGCCGACCCCCTGCGGGCCGGCCGCGGTCGCCGGATAACGCACCACCTTGATCAAGGTGGCCGGCGTCTCGGCGAAGGCGGCGTCGAACACGTCCGGCGGACTGCCCAGCGAGGCCGCCCAATGCCGCAACAAGCTGCGGGCCACCGCGCCGAGCGCCGCGTCCCACTCCGCGATGATCCCCGGTAGCTCGGGCAGCGCTGCCGGCCACTGGTTGGGACCCTGAAGCCACAGATAGTCCGGCTTGCCCGGGCCGCCCACCGGGGGGCGCTCCGGTCCGATGTCGATCTGCTCGCGCCAGTCCATCTCGCCGCCGGTCAGCTCGCCACCCAGCCGGGTATAGCCGCGGAAATGCGGACTGCGCACCATCGCGACGGCGTCCTTCTCGGCCTGCGGCAGCGCGAACAGCCGTCGCGCCGTCGCCAGCACCCGACGCGTCAGCGCCGCGGGCACGCCGTGGCCGATCAGGTAGAAGAAGCCGACTTCGTGGGCCGCACCGCGCAGGCTTTCCCGCAGTTGGCCAGCAGGGTGGCGTAGGTCCACTTCTGGCAGCGCGGTGACGGTCGACACAGTTGTCACCTACCCATCATCGCCGCAGGTGACACGGTATGCCATGGTCTTAATCAGCACGAACCCAACCGGTTGGTTAATTAGGCAATGAAATTTAGCTCACAGTCGGTTGCATCGCGTTACCGATGGGTATAGCTTAACGGTGTTACTGGTGGGTAACTTAGCCTTAGTACCCAACCACAAGTGGCGTTCTCATCGAGGAGGAACCAGTGAGCCACTACAAGAGCAACGTCCGCGACCAAGTATTCAACCTGTTTGAGGTGTTGGGCGTCGACAAGTCCTTCGGCGAAGGCGACTACGCCGACCTGGATGCCGACACCGCCCGCGAAATGCTGACGGAGATGAGCCGGCTGGCCGAAGGCCCGGTCGCCGAGTCCTTCGTCGAGGGCGACCGCAATCCCCCGGTCTTCGACCCGGAGACCCACTCCGTGAAGCTCCCCGAGAGCTTCAAGGCGTCGGTGCGCGCGGTCATCGAAGCCGGTTGGGACAAGGTCGGCCTGGATGAAGAGCTGGGTGGCATGCCGATGCCCAAGGCGATGCTGTGGGCGCTGCACGAGCACCTGCTCGGCGCCAACCCGGCGGTGTGGATGTACGCCGGCGGCGCGGGATTCGCCCAGATCTTCTACAATCTGGCCACCGAAGAGCAGAAGAAGTGGGCCATCATCGCTGCTGAGCGCGGTTGGGGCTCGACCATGGTGCTCACCGAGCCGGATGCCGGCTCGGACGTCGGCGCCGGCCGGACCAAGGCCGTCCAGCAGGACGACGGCTCCTGGCACATCGACGGCGTGAAGCGGTTCATCACCTCGGGCGACTCGGACGACATGTTCGAGAACATCTTCCATCTGGTGCTGGCCCGCCCCGAGGGTGCCGGGCCGGGCACCAAGGGCCTGTCGCTGTTCTTCGTGCCCAAGGTGCTGTTCGACTTCGAGACCGGCGAGCTGGGCGAGCGCAACGGCGTCTTCGTCACCAACGTCGAGCACAAGATGGGCCTGAAGGTCTCCGCGACGTGTGAACTGACCTTTGGTCAGCACGGCGTTCCGGCCAAGGGCTGGCTGGTCGGCGAGGTGCACAACGGCATCGCGCAGATGTTCGAGGTCATCGAGAACGCCCGCATGCTGGTCGGTACCAAGGCCATCGCGACGCTGTCCACCGGCTACCTCAACGCCCTGGCCTACGCCAAGGACCGCGTGCAGGGCGCCGACCTGACCCAGATGACCGACAAGACCGCGCCGCGGGTGACCATCACTCACCACCCGGACGTGCGTCGCAGCCTGATGACCCAGAAGGCTTACGCCGAGGGCCTGCGTGCGCTGTACCTCTACACCGCGACCTACCAGGACGCCGCCGTCGCCAAGGCACTGCACGGCGTGGACGCCGACCTGGCGGTCAAGGTCAACGACCTGATGCTGCCGATCGTCAAGGGTGTCGGCTCCGAGCAGGCCTACGCCAAGCTCACCGAGAGCCTGCAGACCTTCGGCGGGTCCGGCTTCTTGCAGGACTACCCGATCGAGCAGTACATCCGCGACGCCAAGATCGACTCGCTCTACGAGGGCACCACGGCCATCCAGGCACAGGACTTCTTCTTCCGGAAGATCGTCCGCGACAAGGGTGTTGCGCTGGCCCATGTGTCGGGCGAGATCGAGGAGTTCCTGAAGAACGAGTCGGGCAACGGCCGGCTGAAGGCCGAGCGTGCGCTGCTGGCCACCGCGCTGGCCGACGTACAGGCGATGGCGGCGACGCTGACCGGCTACCTGATGGCCGCGCAGGACGAAATCTCCAGCATCTACAAGGTGGGGCTGGGGTCGGTGCGCTTCCTGATGAGCGTCGGCGACCTGGTCATCGGCTGGTTGCTGCAGCGTCAGGCCGCGGTGGCCCTGGAGGCGCTCGACGCCGGTGTCAGCGACGCCGACCGGGCCTTCTACGAGGGCAAGATCGCGGTGGCGTCCTTCTTCGCGAAGAACTTCCTGCCGTTGCTGACCAGCACCCGCCAGGTGTTGGACACGATCGACAACGACATCATGGAGCTCGACGAAGCAGCCTTCTAGGCGACGACGATGCGGCCGTGAAACGGCCGAGGAGGAGTCGGCTAATTGGGCTTCTGATCCCCAACAGCGAAATCCCCCGTTCTCGTTGGAGACGGGGGATTTTGCGTCTTGGCTATTGGGGGGAGGGGCCGCCGCGGGATCCCCTCATTCCGTCGGCGGCCCCCTCGGCCGACGCCTGAGAACAGGCCTACGGCCGATTCAAGGACGCCCCGCGCTGCCATCGGGTCGGGGGTCGGACGACAACACGGAGCTATCCGTGAGGTCGCATACCCGGGTGCCGTCGTTACTAAACGGCACACCGCACCTGGCGTATCAGGCTTCCAGAATGGCGGCGACGCCTTGGCCACCGGCGGCACAAATCGAAATCAGCCCGCGCACCGGCTTGGCTCCGTTGTGCTGGGCCTTCGCCTCGGACAGTTGCTTCGCCAGCTGCGCAAGGATTCGCCCGCCGGTGGCGGCGAACGGGTGACCGGCCGCCAGCGAGGACCCGTTGACGTTGAGCTTGGACCGGTCGATGGGCCCCAGCGCCGCGTCCAAGCCCAGCCGCTCCTTGCAGTACTCCTCGGACTCCCAGGCCTGCAGGTGCGCCAGTACGACCGAAGCGAATGCCTCGTGGATCTCGTAGAAGTCGAAGTCGGCAAGGCCCAGCCCATTGCGTGCCAGCAGGCGTGGCACCGCGTATGTCGGCGCCATCAGCAGGCCGTCGGCGCCGTTGACGTAGTCCACCGACGCCGTCTCGGCGTCGACGAGGTAGGCCAGCGGCGTCAGCGAGTGCTCGGCTGCCCAATCTTCGCTGGCCAGCAAGGCCACCGATGCGCCGTCGGTCAGCGGTGTGGAGTTGCCGGCCGTCATCGTGGCGTCGCCGGCCTTCACGCCGAACACCGGCTTGAGCTTGGCCAGCTTCTCTGCCGACGAATCCGGACGCAGGTTGTCGTCGCGATAGAGACCCAAGAACGGGGTGACCAGGTCGTCGAAGAAGCCGCTGTCGTAGGCGGCAGCCATGTTGCGGTGGCTGGCGGCGGCCAACTCGTCCTGGTCGACCCGCTTGATGCCCATCTGCTTAGCGGTGATGGCGGCGTGCTCGCCCATCGACAGGCCGGTGCGTGGCTCGCTGTTCACCGGGATCTCCACCCCGACGCTGGCCGGGAGCTTGCCGACCAGCTTCAGCCGCTCGACGTTGGACTTTGACCGACGCAGTCCCAGCAGTGTGCGGCGCAGGTTGTCGCCCAAGCCGATCGGCGCATCGGAGGTGGTGTCCACCCCGCCGGCGGCCGCGACCTCGTAGCGGCCGGAGGCGATGCCGTCGGCCGCGGCGATCGCCGCCTGCAGGCCGGTTCCACAGGCCTGCTGCAGGTCGAAGGCGGGCGTGTAGGACGACAATGCCGATCCCAGCACGCACTCGCGCATCAGGTTGAAGTCGCGGCTGTGCTTGAGCACCGCGCCGCCGATCACTGCGCCCAAACGTTCACCGGCAAGGCCGAACCGGTCGACCAGCCCTCCCAGGGCGGCGGTGAACATGTCCTGGTTGGACGCCTCGGCGTAGGCGCGGTCCGAGCGCGCGAACGGGATTCGATTCCCACCGAGCACAGCGACGCGGCGCATGGAACTTTCAGAAGTCACGCTTATCTCCGTCGGTTGGGGGTTATCCACCACTAGGGGTCATACTACCTACTGTTCTTACTCTGGAGTAAGTTCGCTCTTCGATACGGTAGTCGACAGATGACACGCTCGATACGGAAGGCAGCTCAGTGGCCCCCAAGGTTTCACCCGATCTATTGTCCCAAGTCGTCAACTCCGGGCCCGGCTCGTTTCTCGCCAAGCAACTCGGCGTGCCGCAACCCGAGAAGCTGCGCCGTTATCGGGTCGGTGATCGGCCGCTGGCCGGGTCGCTGCTGATCGGCGGGGAGGGCCGGGTTGTCGAGCCGCTGCGGGCAGCGCTGGACAAGGACTACGACGTGGTGGGCGCCAATCTCGGTGGTCGCTGGGCCGATTCGTTCGGCGGGCTGGTTTTCGACGCCACCGGTATCACCACGCCCGCCCGGTTGACGGCGCTGCACGAGTTCTTCGCGCCGCTGCTGCGCAATGTCGGCCACTCCGGCCGCGTCGTCGTCGTCGGCACCACCCCCGACCACGCCGGCAGCACCGACGAGCGGATCGCGCAGCGCGCGTTGGAGGGCTTTACCCGCTCGCTGGGCAAGGAGCTGCAGCGCGGAGCGACCGCCGCGCTGGTCTACCTGTCGCCCGATGCAAAACCGGCCGCTACCGGCGCAGAGTCAACCCTGCGGTTCCTGCTGTCGGCCAAATCGGCCTACGTGGACGGGCAGGTGTTCTACGTCGGCGCCGCCGACTCCACTCCGCCGGCCGACTGGGACCGGCCGCTGGACGGCAAAGTGGGCATCGTGACCGGTGCCGCGCGCGGCATCGGCGCGACGATCGCCGAGGTGTTCGCCCGTGACGGGGCCCGGGTCATCGCGGTCGACGTGGAGGGCGCCGCCGAGGCGCTGGCCGGGACCGCCACCCGGATCGGTGGGACGGCCCTGACCCTCGACGTCACCGCGGACGATGCCGTCGACCGAATCAGCGAGCATCTGCATGAGCACTACGACGGCCGGGCCGACATCCTGGTCAACAACGCCGGCATCACCCGCGACAAGCTGCTGGCCAACATGGACGACGCCCGCTGGAACGCCGTTCTGGCCGTCAACCTGCTTGCGCCACAACGGCTTACCGAGGGACTGATCGGCAACGGCAGCATCGGGGACGGCGGGCGGGTGATCGGCCTGTCATCGATGGCGGGCATCGCGGGCAACCGCGGGCAGACCAACTACGCGACCACCAAGGCGGGCATGATCGGGCTGACTCAGGCGCTGGCGCCGGCGCTCGCCGAGAAGGGCATCACGATCAACGCCGTCGCGCCGGGTTTCATCGAAACCCAGATGACCGCGGCCATCCCGCTGGCCACCCGCGAGGTGGGCCGCCGGATGAACTCGCTGTTCCAGGGTGGGCAACCGGTGGACGTCGCCGAGACCATCGCCTACTTCGCCAGCCCGGCGTCAAACGCAGTGACGGGCAACGTCATTCGTGTTTGCGGCCAGGCTATGCTGGGCGCATAGCTCAGAGGAGATACGCAGTGACGCAACCAAGCGGCCTGAAGAACCTGCTGCGCGCGGCGGCCGGGGCGTTGCCGTTCGTGCCCCGCAGCGACCACCTGCCCAGCAAGACGCTGACCGTCAACGACGTACCCATCGACCGCGGAAACGTCGCCGACTATGCGGCAGTCACCGGACTGCGCTACGGCGACACGGTGCCGCTGACCTACCCGTTCGCGTTGACCTTCCCGACGATGATGTCGCTGGTTACCGGATTCGACTTCCCTTTTGCCGCAATGGGATCCGTGCATACCGAAAACCACATCACGCGATACCGGCCGATCAAGGTGACCGATACGGTCAATATCATCGTGCACGCCGAGAACCTGCGTGAACACCGGAAAGGCCTGCTGGTCGACCTGGTGACCGATGTCAGCGTCGGCAACGAGGTGGCGTGGCACCAGGTGACGACGTTCCTGCACCAACAACGCACCAGCTTGTCCGACGAACCCAAGCCACCGCCGCAGAAACAGCCAAAGCCGCCGCCACCGAAAGCCATCCTGCGGATCACACCGGGCCAGATTCGGCGCTATGCCGCGATCGGCGGCGATCACAACCCGATCCACACCAACCCCATCGGGGCCAAGTTGTTCGGCTTCCCAACCGTGATCGCACACGGAATGTTCAGTGCTGCAGCAGTATTGGCGAATCTAGAGGCCGGCCTCCCCGACGCTGTGACATATTCGGTGCGGTTCGGTAAACCGGTGGTGCTGCCCGCCAGCGCGGGACTCTACGTGGATCAGGTCCAGGATGGCTGGGATATCAGCTTGCGCAACCTGGCCAAGGGGTATCCGCATCTGACCGGCACGCTGCGGACGCACTAGCCGGGATCGCGTTCGACAAGTCGCCCGATGCCGTACGAGCTGAGGGCAGCGGTCAGAAAAACCAGCAACAGCCAGATCGGCGGCCGGGCAAGTTCCCAGACGAAGATCGCGGCCCAAAACGGCGCGCGTTGAGTGATCGCGAGCACCCCGGCTGCGCCGGCCAACGAGATTGCCGGTACGTGAAAATGGGTTCCCATCACCGCGTTGACGGTCAGCACCAACAGTGTCCCGGCTGCGGCGCCGGTGGCCAAAGCGGGGGTGATCATTCCGCCTGTCGCGCCGGCACGCAGAAACAATGCCGTCAGAAGCGGTTTCAGAACAAATACTGCCGCCACCGTCGCAATGGTCATGCCGCCGGCCACGGTCGCGGTCAGGATCGATTTGCCGTTGCCGGGCAGCTCCGGCCACCAGTGCGAGCAGACACCGGTCAGCAACCCAGCGCCGGCGATCGCCGGGATCAGCAGCCACGATCGCTTCACCGCTGCCCGACGTGCAGCTGCCATGAGGCGGTTGAACGCCAATCCCACGACAAGGGTCAGCGGGGCCAACATCAGTGCAAAACCTATCAGCCGGTAGGTCACGTGCGGGTTGGGCCAGGTCAGGATCGGCTGGTTGTGGGTGACATACGAGGAGACCGCGACAGCCAGGCTCGAGGTGATCAATGCGGCACCCACCGCTCGGGGATGCCAGGTTTTCAACACGATGCGCAGTGCGAACAGTGCGCCGCCGAGCGGCACCGCATACACCGCCCCGAGACCGGCGCCGGCCGCACATCCCAGCAGGACCTCACGGTCGCGGGCCGAAAGCCTTTTCAGCCATCCCGTCGCCAAATCGGCAAGGGCCGCGGCCAATTGGCGAGGAGCGCCTTCCCGGCCCAGCGATGCACCCGAACCGACCACCAGCACCTGCAGGGCTGCGTCGACCCCGAACGACGACAGTCGGATACGGTCGCCCCGCGCGATGGCCTCATCCAGTGACGGGACATCGTGTCTCGAGCGTAGGAGCCACCAGCCCAGTCCTGCGACCGCGCCACCGACCATCGGCCCCAGGGCTCGCCGGGCCGGGCTGCTACCGGTGACCCCCTCCAGCAGCGATCCGAATGTGTAGTGATAGGTGAGGTGTTCGATGAATCGCAGCAGCATAATCGTCGACAACCCGGCAACCCCGGCCAGCAACCCGACAATCACCGTCGCGCAGAAAAACTCAACATCGCGGCGGCTCACGGGGTGGATCAGCGTATCCGCCGCTTACCGGATCCGGCGGCGGCTTCGTGCGCGTCCCGATCGGACGGCACGCCCTTGAGACCGCGCCAGAACAGGTTGATCATCAGCGCAGCCGCCTCGTCGACGTCGGTATCGCCGGTACTGAGCCGGGTCGCGATCGCTTCGCCGGCGCCCACCAGCGCGACCGCTATCATCTCGAAGTCTGTCCCGGGTTCGGGATTCCGGGTGCCGGCCTCCAGCATTCGAGCAACCAAGGCGATGATCCGCTCGCGGCCCTCGCGCATGGTGTGGGCGAATGCCTGCGAGCTGGTGGCCTGGGTGTACATCACGATCCACGACGCGCGGTTCGCGTCGATGTAATGCATGAACGCGACAATAGTGTTGCGCAACAAGTCCTTTGGGCTCTGCTCGAGATTGATGTCCTCGCGCACACCATCGATGAATCGTGTCATCTCGCGATCAAGGCAGGCGCCGAACAGTTCTTCCTTGGAGCCGTAGTACAGATACAGCATCGGCTTGGAGATCTCGGCCTTGGCCGCTATCACGTCCATCGACGTCTCGTGATAGCCGTTGATGGAGAACATCTCGACGGCGGCATCCAGCATCTGCTGTTCGCGCACAGCACGGGGTAACCGCTTGGTACCACCTGCCATGCTGTCCCCTTGTCGCCGACCTGCGGGTGCGCCCGTCTGTCTTCAGGGTAAGCAATGCGTATGCGGGCCGCCGCGTTTACGGCCCGCAGTCTGGCTTCGGGCCCTTGACCTTCGCCACCCGCAGCACCGAGGCATCGACTGCGGACATCGTCAACTCCCCTGCGGCCAATGCCTTCTCCAGACGATCCAGCACGGCGGGCACCTCGTCGGTGGTAACCCACAGCGCGATGTCGGTGCCGGCCTGCAGGGATCGCAGGACCGCTTCCGGCACGCCGTAGTGCTGGTTGATCGCGGCCATGCTGGACAGGTCGTCGCTGAACACCGGGCCGTCGAAGGCCGGGCCTTTGTAGCCGGTCCCGGTGCGCAACAACTGAATGGCGGCCTTGCTGAGGCTGGCCGGTTGATCGCCAGTCAGGCCGGGCACCTGCAGGTGGCCGATCATGACGCCGACGGGCGCCGCGGTCACCAGCGTCCGGTACGGCACCAGATCGTTGTTCTGCAACGCCTCCAGCGGCGGCGTGGTCACTCCGCCGGTGTGCGAGTCGCCGGATCCGTGCCCGTGGCCGGGAAAATGCTTGAGCACCGGCAGCAGCCCGGCGTCGCGCAGACCTCGCGCATATGCGCCGGCGTACGCGGTGACCACGGCCGGATCCGAGCTGAACGAACGGTCGCCGATCACGGTGTCGTCGGGCGCGTCAGTGACGTCGACCACCGGGGCGAAATCGATGGTGATACCCAGGCCACGCATCTTGTGGCCGCGGTCCAGCGCGATGCCGTAGACCTCGTCGGCGGTGTTCGTGTGGGCCAGCACCCGCGGCGACGGCGACGGCCCGATCAGCGACGACAGCCGCGCTACCCGGCCGCCCTCCTCGTCGACGCTGATCGCCACCGGCAGCGCCGTGCTCGCGGACAGATTCTTCACCGTGCCGTTGGTCAGCATCGACAGGTCGGTCCAGCTGCCGACGAAAATGCCGCCGACGTGGTGGTCTGTCACGACGGCTTTGGCGTCGTCGCCGTTGCGTACGCCCACCATCAGCAGCTGAGCCAGCTTGTCGCGGGTGGACATTGCCGCCAGGATCGCCCCCGGCTCCCCGCACGCGGGTCGGGCCGGGGGGATCGGCTTCGCCGATGACGTGGCCGGTGCCGACTTGGGTCGTTCGGAGGTGTGGCCGCAGCCCGCCAACAGCGCCGTAACCGCGGCGAGCACGGCCAGTACACGCGAGAGAAGCCATTCGCCCATGCTGTCATGGGGTCGATTCGCGCGGCGCCGACGCCCCGGCCGCCGAACGCTCCCCCGGCCGCGACCTTGCCTTCTGCTAGGTTTGGCCCCTAGCACGCCCGCAATTCCAAGGAGCTGCCCGATGAACCGGTTCGTTGCGCCCGCCGCCGCCAGCGTCGTGGTCGGTCTGCTGCTGGGCGCAGCCGCGATCTTCGGGATCACGTTGATGGTGCAGCAGGACACCAAGCCACCCCTTCCCGGAGGCGACCCGCAGTCGTCGGTGCTCAACCGGGTCGAGTACGGCAACCGCAGCTAGCCGCCGCCCGGTGACGATGCGGGCCGGGGAACGGCCCGTTGAGGAGCCGGGCAGTCAGAGGCGGACCCAGGTCGCCGGTGCGAAAACGGTTTCTGCTGCGACGTCGCTGTCGCGACGCTGGTTGTGGCTGGTCGCGACCGTCGCGCTGACGCTGAGCTTCGCCCAGTCGCCCGGGCAGATCTCCCCCGACACCAAGCTCGACCTCACCGCCAACCCGCTGCGCTTCCTGGCCCGGGCGACCAATTTGTGGAACAGCGAACTGCCCTTCGGGCAGGCGCAAAACCAGGCCTACGGCTACCTGTTTCCGCACGGGGCATTCTTCCTGGCCGGTCATCTGCTGGGGCTACCCGGCTGGGTGACCCAGCGGCTGTGGTGGGCGTTGCTGCTGACCGTCGGCTTCTGGGGGTTATTGCGGGTCGCTGAGGCGCTGGGGATCGGCAGTCCGACATCGCGCGTGATCGCGGCGGTGGCGTTCGCGCTTTCGCCTCGGGTATTGACGACCCTGGGGTCGATCTCGTCGGAAACGTTGCCGATCATGCTGGCGCCATGGGTCCTGCTGCCCACCATTCTGGCGCTGCGCGGCGACGCCGACCGGTCGGTGCGCCGGCTCGCCGGGCAGGCCGGGGTGGCCGTGGCGCTGATGGGAGCCGTCAACGCGATCGCGACGTTGGCCGGCTGCCTGCCCGCGGTGATCTGGTGGGCCTGTCACCGGCCCAACCGCCGGTGGTGGCGCTACAGCGCTTGGTGGTCGCTGGCCCTGGCATTGGCGATGACGTGGTGGCTGGTGGCGCTGATCTTGATGGCCCGGATCAGCCCGCCGTTCCTGGACTTCATCGAATCGTCCGGCGTGACGACGCAATGGTCGTCGCTGGTCGAAGTGCTGCGCGGTACCGACAGCTGGACCCCGTTCGTGGCGCCGGACGCGACCGCGGGCGCGCCTCTGGTCACCGGATCGGTCGCCATCCTGGCCACCTGCCTGGTGGCGGCCGCCGGTCTGGCCGGTCTAGCGATGCGGAATTTGCCGGCGCGGGGGCGGCTGGTGACGATGCTGCTCGTCGGGGTGGTGCTGCTGGCCGCCGGATACAGCGGCGGGCTCGGCTCGCCGCTGGCGCATCACGTGCAGGCCTTCCTGGACGCCGGCGGAGCGCCACTGCGCAATGTGCACAAGCTGGAGTCGGTGGTCCGGATCCCGATAGTGCTGGGCCTGGCCCAGCTGCTGGGCAGGATTCCGCTGCCGGGGACCGCGCCGAGAGTCGAGTGGATCCACGCGTTTGCTCGCCCGGAGCGCGACAAGCGGGTGGCGGCCGCGATCGTGATCCTGACCGCCCTGATGGCCGGCACTTCGCTGGCGTGGACCGGCCGGATCACCCCGCCCGGGACGTTCAGCGCGATACCCCGGTATTGGCATGACGCCGCCGATTGGCTCTACGAACACAACACCGGCGCACCGACGCCGGGTCGAGTGCTGGTGGTTCCCGGCGCGCCGTTCGCCACCCAGCTGTGGGGCACCAGCCACGACGAACCGTTGCAGGTGCTGGGCACCAGCCCGTGGGGAGTGCGCGACTCGATCCCGTTGACGCCGCCGCAAACCATCCGGGCGCTGGATTCGGTGCAACGGCTCTTCGCGGCCGGCAGACCTTCCGCGGGCCTGGCTGATACCCTTGCCCGCCAAGGTATTTCGTATGTCGTCGTGCGCAACGACCTGGACCCCGACGCGTCGCGCTCGGCGCGCCCGATTCTGGTGCACCGGGCCATCGCCGGATCGCCGCGCCTGGCGAAGGTCGCCGAATTCGGCGCGCCGGTCGGGCCCGGCCCGGTGTCGGGATTCGTCACCGACAGCGGATTGCGGCCGCGATATCCCGCCGTGGAGATCTACCGCGTCGTCACAGCCACCGGCAATCCCGCCGCCCCCTACCTGACCGACACCGACCGGCTGGCCCGCGTCGACGGCGGGCCGGAAGCGCTGTTGCGCCTCGACGAACGCCGACGGCTGTCGGGTCAGCCTCCGCTGGGTCCGGTGCTGATGACCGCGGACGCCGAACGCGCCGGTCTGCCGATGCCCGCCGGGGCCGGGGTCACCGTCACCGATACACCGGTGGCCCGGGAAACCGACTACGGCCGGGTCGATGACCACTCGTCGGCGATCCGGGCCGTCGGCGACGCCCGGCGCACCTTCAACCGGGTGCCCGACTACCCGGCCCCGGGCGCTGAAACCGTGTACGGCGCCTGGACCGGCGGGCGGCTCACGGTGTCCAGCTCGTCGTCGGATGCCACCGCGCTGCCCGACGTCGCGCCGGCGACCTCGCCGGCGGCCGCGATCGACGGCGACTCGGCGACCGCGTGGGTGTCCAACGGGCTGCAGTCCGCCGTCGGTCAATGGCTGCAGGTGGACTTCGACCATCCCGTCACCAACAGCGTCATCACCGTCACGCCGAGCGCGACCGCCGTCGGCGCCCAGGTCCGCAGGATCGAGGTGGCCACCGCCACCGGCACCACGACGCTGAGGTTCGACGAGGCCGGCAAACCGGTGACCGCCGCGCTGCCGTACGGCGAAACGCCGTGGGTGCGGATCACCGCGATCGCCACCGACGACGGTTCGGCCGGGGTGCAGTTCGCGATCACCGACTTGTCGATCACCCAGTACGACGCCTCCGGGTTCGCGCACCCGGTCGAGCTACGGCACACCGTGCTGGTTCCCGGTCCCCCGCCGAATACGGCGGTCGCGCGGTGGGACCTGGGCTCTGAGTTGCTCGGCCGGCCGGGCTGCGCCATGGGCCCGAGGAACATGCAGTGTGCGGCCTCGATGGCGCTGGCACCGGAAACACCGGTCACGTTCAGCCGGACACTGACTGTGCCCCAACCGGTTTCGGTGCGTCCAACGGTGTGGGTGCGTGCGCGGCCGGGACCTAAACTCGCCGACCTGATCGCCGAGCCGGACACCACCCGGGCTCGCGGTGACTCCGATCTGGTCGACGTTCTCGGCTCGGCGTATGCGGCCACCGACGGTGATCCGGCAACCGCGTGGACGGCACCGCAGCGGGTGGTGCAGCACAAGACGCCCCCGACTCTGACCGTCACCCTGCCCCGGCCCACCGAGGTGACCGGGCTGCGGCTGGTTCCCAGCCGCTCATCGGTGCCCGCGCACCCGACCATGGTCGCGATCGACCTCGGGGACGGTCCGCAGGTCCGCCAGTTGAACGGAGCGCAGAGCCTGCCGCTGAAATCCCGCGTCACCGACACCGTCACGATCAGCCTGCTGGACTGGGATGACGTGATCGACCGCACCGCGCTGGGCTTCGATCAGCTGAAACCGCCGGGGCTGGCCGAGATTGCGGTGCTCGGCGCCGACGGCAAACCGATTGCCCCTTCCGATGCCGCGCGCAACCGCGCTCGCGAGGTCACCGTCGACTGCGAACACGGGCCGGTCATCGCGATCGCCGGCCGGTTTGTACACACCGCGATCCAGACCACGGTGGGCGCGCTGCTGGACGGCGCGCCGGTGGGCGCCCAAGCGTGCGACCGTCAGCCGATCCAGTTGCCCACCGGTCAGCAAGAGCTATTGATCAGTCCCGGGCCGCAATTCGTCGTCGACGGCGCGCAATTGTCGGGGCCGCTCGCAGCCGAATCACCTACCGCCACAGCGGCATCCATGACACCCGCCGCCACCGGGGCATGGGGTCCGGCCCACCGCGAGGTGCGCGTAACCGAGGCTGCGACGTCGCGGCTACTGGTCGTGCCGGAAAGCCTCAACCCCGGTTGGGTCGCACACACCAGCGCCGGGACGCGGCTCACGCCGGTGGCCGTCAACGGCTGGCAGCAGGGCTGGGTGGTGCCGGCGGGAACGTCGGGCATCGTCACGCTGACCTTCGCGCCCAACGCGCTTTATCACGCCGGCCTGGGCGGCGGGCTGGCGTTGCTGCCGCTGTTAGCCCTGATGGCATGGTGGCCGCAGCGACGTCGGGACCGTGACGACCCCGCCGCACGCCCGTGGGTGCCCGGGCCCGCGGCCGGCATCGCGGTGCTGACCGCCGCGGCGGTGATCGCCGGAGTGGTGGGCGTCGTGGTGTTCGGTGCCGGGCTCGGCCTGCAATGGGCGCTGCGCGACAACCCTCGACGGCGTGACGTGATCACCATGGGGATGAGCGCCGGTGGGCTGATTCTGGCCGGCGCCGCGCTGTCTCGGCATCCGTGGCGGTCGGTCGACGGCTACGCCGGGCATTCCGCCGGCGTACAACTGCTGGCGCTGATTTCACTCGCGGCCGTGGCGGCCTCGGTGACCTCATGGCACAAATCCGTCCGGTAGGCAATTCGCCCAGCCGGTGAGTTGTGCCCAATCCCCAATGCTGTTACGGCATAACATGTGACGTTGCCGGTGGCCGATATTGATCGGTGGAGCGCCGAGGCTGTGCGAGAGGTGTTCCACGCGGCCGGCGCACGCGCGCAAGCCACCTTGGAGGCCTCCCGCCAACTCAGCTCGCTGACGGTATTCGACACCTGGGAGGGTGCGACCGCAGAGGCCAGAAGGCACGCCAATGCGGCAATCCGCCGAGACCTCGACGCACACGGCAACGAGTCACTGGCGGTCGCCCGTGCGGCGGGCAAAGCCGCCGACGCGATCGAGCACGTGCAATCGCAGTTGCGCCTGCTGCGTCACGATGCCGCCGAACTGCAGATGACGATCGACCCGCTGACCAACAAGGTGGTGCCGAGCGCGACATTCAACGGTCCGCCGATAGAAGCGCTCATCGCCGAAATGCAGCTGGAGCCACGGCTGAACGCGATCCTCGAGCAGGCCAACGCAATTGACGCGGAGCTGGCGACCGCGATCAATATGGCCGACGGCGACATACCCATTCCGCCGGGACCGCATGACAATCGGCCGCACATCTCGGTTGCGCTGTCCGGGCCGCTGCCCGATGATCCGAAGAAGTTCAACGAGTTGTGGAATCAGCTCACCCCGGAGGAAAAGGACTGGCTCTACGGCCAAGACCACAACATCGGCAACCACGCCGGGATGCCGTGGGACCCCACGGATCATCTGGGGAAGGACCACTACAACCGGCTGCACCTGCACGAGCTTGCGCAGCAGACCGAAGCCGGCGTCGACCGGTTGCAGCACGGCGTTGACCAGATGATGGCCGACCACAACGTCGACGACGGCGCCCTGTATGCGCTGCAATCACAGCTGGCGGCGGCTCGACACAACCTGGCGGGATATCAAGCGGTGCGCGCCGACTTGGACCGCAGCGATGGGGTGAGCCGCTACTTGGGATTGCTCGATGACACGGGCCATGGCGCCGTGGCCATCGGGAACCCGGACTACGCCACACGCAACGGCATATTCGTACCCGGCACCGGCCAGGACCTGGCCCGGCTGCCGTTCAGCGACGCGAGAGCGGTGGCGATGTACAACGCGGCGCGTGCCGCGGACAAGACGCTTGGCGCCAAAGATGTCTCGATAACGACGTGGATGGGCTATGACCGTCCAATGGAGTTGAGCCACGCGGCCTTCCCCGATCCCGCTCGCGGGGGCGCCGACGGCTTGGACACGTTCGAAAGCGGGCTGCGCGCCTCACACGTCGGACCACCGTCGATCGACACCGTCATCGGCCACAGCTACGGCTCGACACTGGTCGGCGCGGCCGCGTCGGGCGGACATCACCTCGACGCCGACAACGTCATCGCGGTTGGCAGCCCCGGCATGCTGGTGGACGCCACCGGTGGCCTCAGCCTGGCACCGGGTGCGCAGGTGTACGCGATGCGGGCGGCTAACGACATCATCGGGATGACCGGCCTGGTCACCGAATGGACCCTGGGACCCGATCCGACCGCGCCGAACTTCGGTGCCCGTGGGTTGGCCGCCGACCCCGAACCACCCGGCATCCGCGGGCTGCCGACCATCGAGGCTCACAGCAGCTACTGGGATCAACGCAACGTTGCACTGGCCAACATGGGCGCCGTCATCGCCGGGGTTGCGCCCCCGCAGATCGTCGGGCCGAGGTGATGAGATGAAGGCCGGCACCTCCGCAGCGGCAATGCGGATCGGCGTCGTCGCGGTCGTGGTGCTCGTCGCAGCCTGTGCCCGGCATGGTCCGCCCGCACCTCCCACACCGTCGGGAACCACGATCATTGGAGGACTTCCCATGGCACCTGGCCCGCCACCGCCACCGGGTTGGAAGGTGCAACCCGTCGTCCCGACCAGCCAGCAACAAGCTCAGGACACCGTGCTCGGGTATCTGAAGAAGACCCTCCAAGGGTTGCCCACGGGAACGGTTTTCGATCGCTCCCGCTACGCGGGTTCGGGCAATACGCCCTGTAATGACGAGCCGACCGGCGTCCCGCCGAACGAATTCTCCGATATCCGCGACGCGGTCTTTCCTCCCGAAACCGATCTGGACGCGATGATCGCGAAGGCCGGTGAAATCTGGCAGGGTTGGGGCTGGTACGTGCGTGAACGCGATGGGTTCCGGAAACCGAACCGATTCGGTTATGCGCCGGATGGGTACAGTCTCCAAATCGTGTCGGCTAAGCACAATGGATATCCACCGACGATCACCGGGGTGTCCCCGTGCTTTCCAGGTGAGCTCGTCCGAGACGACATAACAGTTCCGGTGGTCCTCAAAGCTGACTCCTGACGGGCGGTTTTCACCCGGGCCGGCTGTGCACGCGGGAGGATGAGTACCGACGTCCACCGTCCGAGGAGTACGGACATGGGATGGTTTAACGCACCCGAGTATTGGTTGGGCAGGCTGATACTCGAGCGCGGCATCGCGGTCGTCTATGTTTTCGCGTTCGTCGCGGCCGCCCGACAGTTCCGGGCGCTGATCGGGGAGCACGGGCTGCTGCCGGTGCCGCGCTATCTTGCCCGGCGATCCTTCCGACAAGCGCCGAGCATCTTCCACGTCCACTATTCCGATCGGTTCTTTGCGACGGTCGCCTGGCTGGGCGCGGCGTTTTCAGCGGCGATGGCACTGGGCTTGGCCGGCGCGCTGCCACTGTGGGCCGCGGTGTTGGTGTGGCTGCTGCTCTGGTTGCTATACCTGTCGATCGTCAACGTCGGCCAGACGTGGTACTCGTTCGGCTGGGAGTCGCTACTGCTGGAGACCGGTTTTCTGGCGATCTTCCTCGGCAATGACAAGGTGGCGCCACCGCTGCTGGCGATGTGGCTGGCGCGCTTGCTGCTATTCCGGCTCGAGTTCGGTGCGGGACTGATCAAGCTCCGCGGTGACTCGTGCTGGCGTGACCTGACTTGCCTGTACTACCACCACGAAACCCAACCGATGCCGGGTCCGCTGAGCTGGTTCTTCCATCACCTACCCAAGCCCCTGCATCGGGTCGAAGTCGTTGGAAACCATTTCGCGCAGCTCGTCGTCCCGTTCGGGTTGTTCGCCCCGCAGCCGGTGGCCAGTATCGCCGGAGCGATCGTCGTCATCACCCAGCTGTGGCTGGTGATCTCCGGTAACTTCGCCTGGCTGAACTGGTTGACGATCCTGCTGGGCTGCAGCGCAATCGACGCGTCATCGGCGGCAGCAGTACTGCCCATCCCCACGCAGCCGGTGCTGGTCGGAGATCCACCGTGGTTCGCCGCCCTGGTGATCGTGTTCACGGTGCTGACGGTGATGCTGACCTACTACCCGGTGCGCAACATGATCTCGCGGCGGCAGCGGATGAACATGTCATTCAACCCAATTCACTTGATCAACACGTACGGGGCGTTCGGCACCATCGGCCGAACGCGCCGAGAGGTCGTGATCGAAGGTACCGACGAGCCCGAGGTCAGCGACGAAACGGTATGGAGGGAATACGAGTTCAAGGGCAAGCCCGGAGCGGTGCGCCGAGTGCCGGCACAATGGGCGCCGTATCACCTGCGACTGGACTGGCTGATGTGGTTTGCCGCCATCTCGCCGCAGTACGCCTACCCGTGGCTTCGACCATTTATGTTGCGGCTGTTGCAGAATGATCCGGCAACGCTGCGCCTGCTCCGCCACAATCCGTTCCCGGCGTCCCCGCCCCGATACGTGCGAGCTCAGCTCTACCGGTACCGCTTCACCACCGCGGCCGAGTTGCGGCGTGATCACGCGTGGTGGCATCGCACGTTGGAAGACGGCTACTTGCGGCCTATTTCACTGCCGAATGCGGCGACCGATTAGTGCCGGCCGACTACAACGTCTCGTCGAGCTCGCCGAGCCGGTCGGTCAACCGCAGGTTCTCGGAGTAATCAACCGGACAGCAGATCAGCGAAACGCCGTCGTCGTCCAGCGCCGCCTTCAGCGTAGGCAACAGTTCCTCGGCGCTTTTGATTCGATAGCCCTTGGCGCCAAAGCTTTCCGCGTAGCTCACGATGTCCGGGTTACCGAACTTCACGTAATGGTGCTCACCGAGCTCGAGATCCATCTTCCACTCGATGAGGCCGTAACCGCCGTCCTCCCAGATCAATACGACGAGCGGTATCCGCTCACGAACCGCGGTCTCGATCTCCTGCGAGTTCATCAGGAACGCCCCGTCGCCAACCACGGCCAGCACCTTCGACTCGGGCCGTGCCAACTTGACGCCAAGGGCTCCGGGTAATGCAAAACTCATGGTGGACAAGCCATTTGATACCAAGCAGGTGTTGTGTTCGTAGGTCGGGTACAGGCGGGCCATCCACATCTTGGTGGCACCCGTGTCGACCAGGACGATGTCGCTGCGGCCCAGCGCAGCGCGGGTGTCGGTGACTATCCGCTGGGGCGCCAGCGGATAGCGCGAATCCTGTTGACCCCGAGCGAATTCCTCGGCAAGCAGACCGGAGCCGGGTATCTCCGGGTCAGCAGGATAGGTGTGGCCGGCGAGTGCGTTGGTGAGTACGTTCAAAGAGTCACTGATGTCGCCGATGATCCCCACGTCAACCGAATAATGCATGTCGACCTCGGCGGGGAAACGGTGAATATGGATGATCTTCTTGTCGGCCTTGGGGTTGATCCGGACCGGATCGAATTCCTGCAGCTCGTAGCCGACCGCAATCACGACGTCGGCATTGTCGAACCCGAAGTTGACGTAGTCGTGTCGCATGAACCCCAGCGTCCCGATGCTGTTGGGGTGGTCGTCGGGCATGACGCCCTTGCCGTGGAACGTGTTGGCCACCGGGACGCCGAGTGCTTCGGAGAACCGGACCACGGCCGCGGTGGCGTCGCTGCGGGCGGCGCCGTGGCCGGCCAGCATCACCGGCCGCTGTGCCTTGCGCAGAATGTCGATGGCGCGTGCCACCTGACCGGGCGCCGGCGCGTCGGCGCGGACGACGTTGCGCGGCAACGGTGTCAGGTCGTAATCGGCCTCATCGGCATCAATGTGCTCCGGCACGGCGAGGTAGACCGCGGCCGGGCGTTCGGTCTCGGCGACTTTGAACGCCTTGCGGAACATCTCCGGTATGGCATGCACGGTCGGGATGCCGGCGGCCCAGCGGGTGATCGGGGCGAACATCGACACCAGGTCGACGTATTGGTGCGACTCCTTGAACTGGCGATCCTGGCCGACCTGCGCCGAGATCGCGACCATCGGAGTGCTGTTAGTGGTGGCATCGGCAACGCCGAGCTGCATGTTGATGGCGCCCGGGCCCAGGGTGGCCGACACCACCCCGGCGCGCCCGGTGACCCGCCCGTACATCTCGGCCATGAACGACGCCGCCTGCTCGTGGCGGGTGAGCACATAGCGAATGTTCGACGAGGCCAGCGCCTGCACGAAGCGAATGTTCTCCTCGCCCGGTATCCCGAAGACCACGTCAACGCCCTCGTTCTCCAGGCACTTGACCATCAGCTCGCCGGCTTTACTCATACGGCACCTCCCGCGGACACGATCGGTTAGAAGGTAGCGCGGCCAAGCGCCGGCCTCAGCTCCGGGTGCGCCCACCCGAGCAGCCGACGCGAATCCGGTCCGCTGAGCGGACCGCGACCTTGCTGCCTCCGCCGTCAAGGAGGCGCAATGGACGCGAGCACGTCAGACCAGACGATGGAAGGCAACGACATGACCGCGATCAAGCCTGAAACAGGCAGCAGCCTTACCGGCTATTGGGGAAGCGACAACAGCCAGCACGTCAACTTCACCGGTCTCGACGGCCACGTTCACGAGCTCTACATCGCACCCGGCACCAACTGGGTGGACAACGACCTGACCAAATTGGCCACCGCTCAATCGCCCTCTCTTCAATCGAGCCTGAGCGGTTACTGGCACGGCGATGACAGTGTGCACGTCTTTTACAACGGAGCCGGCACCGACAACCACGTGTACCAGCTCCGAATCTTTAAGGGCGCACCCGCTGGCTATGGAGGACCTGACATCATTGGCCGGTGGAATTGTGCCCAAGGTCAGCAGGGCATTCAACGCTTACTGGGGCACCGACAACAGCCAGCACGTCAACTACCTCGGCTCGGACAACCACATTCACGAGCTCTACCGGGCTTCCGGTGCCAGCCCAACCGACTGGACCGACAACGATCTGACCGCGCTGGCCATTGCGGTGCAGCCGCACCCGGAAACAGCGTTCGTCAGCTACTGGGGCAGCGACAGCAGCCAGCACGTCTTCTTCATCGGCATCGACGACCACGTCCACGAGCTGTACATCGCACCCGGAACCAACGGCTGTCCGACAACGACCTCAGCGCACTCACGGCTGGGGCACAAAGTACGCCCAACGTGAATACCGCGCTTGCCGGCTTCTGGACGACGAGAACGGCCAGCACCTGTACTACATCGGCAACGACGTGGCCTCCACGAGATTTACACCTATCCGGGCGCAGGCTGCACCGACCACAACCTGACGCACGTGGTGCACGCCGTCGCGCCGAACCTCGGGACGGCGCTAGACGTCTATGAGGCACCCCTAACAGCCGTCACGTCAATTTCTTCGGCGTCGACGGCATGTGCACGAGCTCTATGCCACCCCCGGGCCGCCGGCTCCGCTGGTCGACAACGACCTGACGAAAATGGCGAATGCGGTCGACCCTGTCGTTGGTGACCGGGAGCTGCACGCTACTGGGCAGCGACAGCAGCCAGCACGTCAACTTCATCGCGTCGACGGCGACCTGCACGAGCTCTACATCGCACCCGGCACCAACGGCTGGTCGACAACAACCTCACTGCGCTCGCCTGACGAAAATCGCATCCGATCACGCGGAATGCTGTGGAAGTTAGAAACTACCGGCTTGAGCAGTGGCGCATAGCCGGAGTGGCAGGCTGGACAGCGGACGTTTTACCCGCTACCCCAGGACGCAATTAAGGAGGCCAGCGTGTCCATCGCCACGATCAACCCGGCCACCGGCGAGACGATCAAGACCTTCACCCCGGCAACAGACGATGAAATCGAGGCGGCAATCGCCCATGCCCACGAGCGGTTCCTCGACTACCGCCACTCCACCTCGTTCGCTCAGCGCGCCGAGTGGGCGAACGCCACCGCGGACCTCTTGGAGAAGGAAGCCGACGAGGTCGGGGCGATGATGACCCTCGAAATGGGCAAGACCCTCAAATCGGCCAAGGCCGAGGCAATCAAGTGCGCCAAGGGTTTTCGCTACTACGCTGAGAACGCCGAGAAGCTGCTGGCCGACGAGCCCGCCGAGGCTTCCAAGGTCGGCGCGAAGCGGGCCTACATCCGGTACCAACCGCTCGGTGTGGTCCTGGCCGTGATGCCGTGGAACTTCCCACTTTGGCAAGCCGTCCGATTCGCCGCACCGGCGCTGATGGCCGGCAACGTCGGCCTCCTCAAACACGCCTCCAATGTGCCGCAGTCGGCGCTCTATCTCTCCGACGTCATTGCCCGCGGCGGCTTCCCGGACGGCTGCTTCCAGACGCTGCTGGTGTCGTCCAGCGCCGTCGAGGCCATCCTGCGGGACCCCCGGGTCAAAGCAGCCACGCTGACCGGCAGCGAACCCGCCGGGCAATCGGTCGCCGCTATTTGCGGCGACGAGATCAAACCCACCGTGATGGAGCTCGGCGGCAGCGACCCGTTCATCGTGATGCCGTCCGTCGACCTCGACGAAGCCGTCAAGACCGCGGTCACCGCGCGGGTGCAGAACAACGGCCAGTCCTGTATCGCCGCAAAGCGGTTCATCGTGCACACCGACATCTACGACGCGTTCGTCGACAAGTTCATCGACAAGATGAAGGCGCTGAAGGTCGGCGACCCGACCGACCCGGACACCGACGTGGGTCCGTTGGCCACCGAGTCGGGCCGCGACGAAATCGCCAAGCAGGTCGACGATGCCGTCGCCGCGGGTGCGAAGGTCCGCCTCGGCGGGAAGACCCCGGAGCGGCCGGGCTGGTTCTACCCGCCCACGGTGGTTACCGACATCACCAAGGACATGGCGCTGTACACCGAAGAGGTCTTTGGCCCGGTCGCCTCGATGTATCGCGCCTCGGGCATCGACGAGGCCATCGAGATCGCCAACGCCACCACCTTCGGGCTCGGGTCCAACGCCTGGACCAACGACGAAGCCGAGCAAGCGCGGTTCATCGACGACATCGAGGCCGGCCAGGTCTTCATCAACGGGATGACGGTGTCCTACCCCGAACTCGGGTTCGGCGGCGTCAAGCGGTCGGGCTATGGCCGCGAGCTCGCAGGCCTGGGCATCCGTGCGTTCTGCAACGCCAAGACGGTGTGGGTGGGCTAGACGGCCGCCAGCGCCTTCTCGTCCTCGTCGGCGAAGGTGTCCTCCAACTGCACCGGCGAGTAGTCGAGGTCGATCTCAGCGACAGGTCGCCCGCGGGCGCTCGCGATTGTGCCGAACCGGCGCATTCCCTTGTCGGCGGAGTACTGCATGAACTCGTCCAGTTGCATGCCGAACGGCATCGGGTCGTATAGGGCAAAGCCCTGCTCGGTTGCTTGCAAGGCCAACGGAATGAGCTCGTTCATGCGCGTTTCGAAGACCGTCCAGTTGGCATCATCGGCGGCAACGTGGCGGCGACAGGTGAAGGTGCCCCACGCCATGTGGCGTCGCTCGTCGTCGCCGATGCGCCGGACCAGCTCCTGCATGCCGGGAAGAATGCGGTGGTCGACGCACATCTTGTGCCAGGCGTAGTAACCCGTCAGCGCCAACATGCCCTCGACGATGTGGTTGTACGTTGCGGACGCCCGGATCTGGGCGGCCGGCGACGGATCGATCGATAAAGCGTTGAGGCAATCCGGGAGCTCTTCGTAGAACATCTGCCGGTACGCCGGTAGCGGCTCCAGGTAGCTGTGCAGGTCGTCGGTGATCCCAACGGCGTCCAGCCACAGGCGAAACACCTGGACGTGCTTGGCTTCCTCGAACGCGAACTGCGTCAGATACATCTCGTCGCCGAGCCGCCCCTCGGCCCGCATCGCGGCCATGAACGGCTGAATGTCCTCGGTCACCGCTTCCTCGCCGGCAATGAACTCCGCGCACAGCCGAGTGGCGAAGTCGCGCTCCTCGTCAGAGAGCTTCTCCCAGTCCGCGCGGTCGCGGGAGAAGTCAATGTCGGCCGGATTCCAGAACTTCGCGTTGCCGCTGGCGAACAGCTTGAGCGGCAAGCTGTCCCAGTTGAGCCCGCCCCTAACCAGTGAACCTGATTGTGTCCGTGTCATGTGGTGACCTCCTTTATCTCATTCCGGTGGGTTTGCGGCAGCGCGGCGAATGCAGCCGCCAGTACCGCGACGAGCCGGCGCACCGCCAATGCCGGCTGCTCCGGCGTGGGCTCATCGAGCCCGAGGATCGGATCCATGCCGCGCAGATATGGAGCCAGCGCCAGGTGCGGAAAGATCATCAGCAGCAGGGACAGCAACGCGTCGGTGTCGGAATCCGCACGCAGGTCACCGCGGGCGTGCGCGTCGCGGAGAAGCGGCCGCAGCACTTCCAGGTAGTGGCGGTGAATGACGTTCTGGACGCTGACGCGGGCTTCGGTGTCGACTTCCAGAGTCGCCGCGGCGTGAAGCGCGCGTTCATGCGGATGGTCTGCGAAGTAGGCCACCCACGCGTCGAGCCAGTCGGTCAGAAAGTCGAAGAACGGCCGGCTGGGGTCGAGCTCGCGGATGCGGTCCTCCATGTAGGCACGCACCCGCTGGCTGGCAATGTCGGCGATGAATGCATAGAGGTCGAGCTTGTCCGCGAAGTACTGGAACAGGCTGCCCTTGGCCACTCCCGCGCGCCGCGCGATGACGTTCAGGCTGCCGCGCGAGAAGCCGTGCGCTGAGAACTCGGCCTCGGCGGCGTCCACGATCGCTGCGCGGCGCGCCGGGTCGATGCGAGCCCACGTCACCGTCGGCATCCGGTCCTCCTCGCGTCGATGACCACTGGTCACTCTACTGTGAGCCAGGTCACTCTTCAAGGTCGGTACTTGCCGAAAAAGGCGCAAAGGAACAGCGCCGCTTGACGGCGGTGGCAGCGTCAGGCGCTCGGTCGTGAGGCAACCGCGGGCTTCGGCGCTTCGTCACCGCGGAGGGCGCGACGCCCGAAACCTCGGAAATAGCCTCGGAAAACGGCGACGGCCGACATACTTCACCGAGGAGAGATCCATGGGGCATTACAAAGCGAACCTGCGCGACATCGAATTCAACTTGTTCGAAGCGCTGGAATTTGGACCCATCCTGGATTGGGGTTCGGTCGGCGAGCTCGACAGCGCCACCACGCGTGAGATCCTGGCCGAGGTTGCGCGCTTCGCCCAAGGCCCGGTCGCCGAGTCGTTCGTCGCCGCCGACCGCACACCCCCGGTGTTTCTGCCGGACCAGCACACCATCACCGTGCCGGACCCGATCCGTAAGACGGTGCAAGCGATCTGGGATGCGGAATGGTGGCGCCTTGGCGTCGTCCCCGAGATCGGTGGCACCGCGGTGTCGAGGGCGACGTGTTCTGGGCCGCTCTGGAGATGGTCATCTGCGCCAGGGGAGGGGGGGATACCAGTTGCGTAAACGACTGGCGCAGGCAACTTCTGGGTTGGACCTCTGGACCGGCGGCGGTGAGGTCTTGGCGGGGGCCGGCCCCCTTCCGCCGACGATGGCCGCCACCGAGCCCTGGCCGCCGAACATCGCGCCTGCCACCCGACTGCTGCATCCGCTGGGTGTCGTTGTCGGCGCCACCGGTGACGAGCCGCCGCTGCCGTTCGCCGACGCGGCCTTCGATCTGGTGACCAGCCGTCATCCGTCCGCGGTGTGGTGGGACGAATTCGCACGGGTGCTGGCACCCGGTGGCACCTACTTTGCCCAGCACGTCAGCATCATCTACCTCCGCACACTGATTGACTGGTTCGCGGGGCGACCGCTTCGGGGTCCGATCCGCGGGCAGTTGAACCCCGATCCCGTCGGCGCCGATGTCGCTGCGGCAGGACTGGACATGGTCGACCTGCGACACGAGCAGATACGGCTCGAGTTCTTCGATGTCGGGGCGGTTGTCTACTTTCTGCGCAAGCTGAGCTGGCTCGTCCCGGACTTCACCGTTGCCAAGTACCGCGACCAGCTGCTGCAGCTGCATCGACACATCGCGGCCGAGGGGGCCTTCGTCACCCACTCTTCGCGGGTATTGATCGAGGCTCGCAAGCCGGGCTGCGGCCGTCTCACCCAAGCCCGTCATGCGCGAGTCGTAGACCACCTAACATCGGCCCCATGTCACTACTGAATACCGCTCGGGGACGTATCGATACCGCTGACCTGGGCATAACACTCATGCACGAGCACGTGTTCATCATGACCACCGAGGTCGCCCAGAACTACCCGGAAGCATGGGGCGACGAAGACGAGCGGGTGGCTGACGCGATCACCCGGCTCAACGAGCTGAAGTCGCGCGGCGTGGACACCATCGTCGACCTCACCGTGATCGGGCTGGGCCGCTACATTCCGCGCATCGCTCGCGTCGCTCAGGCCACCGACCTGAATATCGTCGTCGCGACCGGCCTGTACACCTACAACGATGTCCCGTTCTGTTTCCACTACCTGGGCCCGGGCGCGCAACTCGGCGGCCCGGAGATCATGACCGACATGTTCGTCCGCGACATCGAGCAGGGCATCGCCGACACCGGCATCAAGGCGGGGATCCTCAAGTGCGCCACCGACGAGCCCGGCATCACCCCCGGCGTCGAACGGGTGCTGCGCGCCGTTGCCCAGGCGCACAAGCGCACCGGGGTGCCGATCTCCACCCACACCCATGCGGGGCTGCGGCGCGGGCTCGAGCAACAGCGCATCTTCGAAGAGGAAGGCGTCGACTTGAGCCGGGTGATCATCGGCCATTCGGGTGACAGCACCGACGTCGGCTACCTGGAGGAGCTCATCGCCCCTGGTTCCTATCTCGGAATGGACCGCTTCGGCCTCGACGTGCTGTTACCGTTCGAGGAGCGGGTCGGCATCGTGGCGACGATGTGCGAGCGCGGGCACGCGGACAAGATGGTGCTCTCGCACGACGCCAATTGCTACTTCGACGCGCTGCCCGAGGATCTGGTGCCGCAGATGGCGCCGAACTGGCATTACCTGCACATCCACAATGACGTGATCCCAGCATTGAAGGAACGCGGCGTGACCGACGAACAGCTGCACACCATGCTCGTGGACAACCCGCGGCGCATCTTTGAGCGACAGGGCGCCTACTCGTGACCCAGCCGGTCCCGCCGATCGGCACCCAGATTTCGGCGCTGGCCGCGCTCGCGCCCGACGAGCCGGCCGTCACCTGCGACGGGCACACGCTGACCCGCGGCGAACTGGACCGCTCGACGAACCGGCTGGCGCGCGCCTACGCCGAGCTCGGCGTCGGCGTCGGCGACTATGTGACCATCGTGCTGCCCAACTCCGTCGAGTGCGTGCAGGCGATGGTGGCGTGCTGGAAGCTGGGCGCGGTGCCGCAGCCGCTGTCCGCGCGGCTGCCGGACGCGGAGTTTGAGGGCCTGCTGGAACTGCAGCCACGCGCGCTGCTCGTGGGGCGGGCGCACCCCGGAATACCAAGTGTTCCTAAAGGTTTCGTCCCCGACCAGTCGTTGTCGGATGACCCGTTGCCGGAAGCGGTGTCACCGTGCTGGAGGTCGATCGGCTCCGGCGGCAGCACCGGCCGGCCGAAGCTGATCGAGGCGGGCGGCGACAGTCGGCTGGGGCCGGCACTGGGGTACGCCGTGGGTAACCAGGAGGGCGATACCGCGTTGGTACCGGTGCCGCTGACCCACACCACCGGCTTCACCTCCGCGGCGATCGCGTTGATCATGCGCAACCACCTCGTGCTGATGGGCCGGTTCGACCCGCATGAGTTCCTGCGGCTGATCACCGAGCATCGCCCGCAGCTCGTCACCACAGTGCCGACGATGATGCAGCGGCTCCTGCCGGTCTACCGCGCCGATCCGGATTCCTATGATCTATCGTCGATCCGCCGGTTCTGGCATCTGGGCGCGCCGTGCCCACCGGCCATCAAGCAGGCCTGGATCGACCTGGTGGGCCCCGAAAGGGTCTGGGAACTGTACGGCGGCACCGAATTTCAGGCGATGACCTTCATCTCCGGCGACCAATGGCTGACGCATCCCGGATCGGTCGGTGTGGTGGTCATGGGCGAGATGAAGGTGCTCGACGACGACGGTAACCCGTGCGCGCCCGGTGTGGTCGGCGAGATCTACATGCGGCCCAGCCCGGGCAGCGTGCCGTCGTACCGGTATATCGGCACGACGGCGAAATCCCGCGAGGGCTGGGACTCGTTGGGTGACTTGGGCCATTTCGACGAGGACGGGTTCTTGTACCTGTCCGATCGCCGGGTCGACATGTTCACCGTCGGCGGCCGCAACGTCTACCCGGCCGAGATCGAGAATGCGCTGTCGGCGCACCCGGATGTGTTGTCCTGCCTGGTTGTTGGGGTACCCCATGAGGATCTGGGGCAAGTCCCCTACGCGCTTGTTCAAGCGGGGGCGCCGCTGGACGAGCAGACGGTGCAGGCGTTTATTCGCGACCGGATCGCCGGCTACAAGGTGCCGGCCACTGTCGAGTTCGTCGACACCCCGCTGCGTGACGACGCCGGCAAGGCGCGCCGCTCGGCGGTCCGCGCCGAAATCATGGCGCGATTGCGTCTTCCTGACGCCGGCTGACAGCGCGGTTGGACGCCGGCGCGGACCGCTGCCTTCTGCGCGATTCCCAGCGCCGCAATGCTTCTCGGCACGGTGATTCGACGAGCGCATAGCTCACCGCGGCGATGGCGATCGCGAAGATCAGCGTCAGCACCAGCACCTCTGGCATGCGGCCCCGGAAGGAGAATTCGCCGATCACCGGGAACACCATGGTCAGCGCCGCAAGATGCCAGATGAAGATCCCGTACGACCAGCGACCCAGCGTCACCATCGGCCGGGTACCCAAAAACCGATGGCCGGTGTCGAGCCGGTCCAGCACCAGCGGCGCCACCAGGCCCGCCGCCACCAGCGCACCCATCGCGGTCTTCACCGTGAACTGCGCGGCACTGCTCGGGACCAGCCCCGCGGGCCCGGCCAGCGGTGAGGCAGCCACCAGATACGCCACCACCACGACGACGGCCATCAGCACCCGGCGTCGGGCCAGCCGATGCGGCCACCCAAGAGGGCTGTGCACCCACTCCGCGAGCAGCATCCCCGCGGCGAACCAGGAGAAGAACGCCGGCGGCCAGTTCAACGGATTGAGCCCGGCCGGAGCGGCAAACGGAATCCAGCCCCAAAACCAGCTGGCGACACCGAGACCCGCAATTGCCGGCACCCGGGCGCGGACCGGCAGCCGCGCCGCCAGCAGCGCAAGGAGCGGCAACGCCAGATAAAAGGTGACCTCTACCGACAGGCTCCACATCTGGGTCAGCCCGTGCGTCAATGTCAGCGGCACGTAGACCTGGGTCAGCGAGAGATTCGCCAGCCACACCGTCAGGTTCGGGTGATCGGCGTCCGGCAGCAGGGTCAGGATCACCACAACGGCGACCACGTACGCCGGCATGATGCGCACCACCCGCGATCGTAGGTAATGACCGGTCGACGGGCGTGACCCGAGGCCGCGTGCCGCCGCGGCATGCCCGCGCCACAACAAAAACCCCGACAATGCGAAGAACACCGCGACCGCCAGATCGAAGCGACCGAACAACCGACCGTCGACGCCAGTCGAGTGCCCGGTCTGGAATGCGACGTGGGTGACGACGACGCCGATGGCCGCGCATGCCCGCATTCCTTCCACGGCGGGCAGGAAGCTGCTAGTTCCACCCACCTCGTCGCCGGCGCGCATGACGACAGTCTGCCTGTGATCGGCTACGAACAAATCGGGTACACCCCGTTTGCCCACCTGGGCACCCAAATCGCAACCTTAGATTCTGCTGTTAGGGTCGAACGAGTTTTGCTTCGCTGGCCCCAGGTCGGGGCGGTCGCGACGGGCGGGTTAGTGGTCCCGAACCGAATGAGACCTGAAGGAGGTCACGGCAACGTGAGCCGAGCAGTCATGTTGCGGATGGCCGCGTGCGGGATCATGGGTCTCGGAGCCGCCTTGCTCGTCGCCGCGCTGCTGCTCTGGACGTACACCACCAGCAGGATCGCCAAGATCCCGCTCGATCTGAATGCCACGTTGATCAGTGACGGGACCGGGACGGCGCTCGACCCGGCGTCGATGAACAGCCAGAAGTTGGTCGTCAACAAAAATGTGCCGCTGGTATCCCAGCAGCAAATCGACGTCGAATCCCCCGCCAACGCCGACGTCGTAACTCTCCAAGTGGGCAGCTCGGTTCGACGCAGCGACAAGCAAAAGGACACCGGTCTGCTGCTGGCGCTCGTCGACACCGTCACGCTGAACCGGAAAACCGCGATGGCGGTGTCCGATGACACCCATCCCGGTGGCGCCGTCCAGAAACCCCGTGGCTTCAACGACGACAACCCGCCCACCAACATCGCGTTGCCGCACGACGGATTGTCCTACCGATTCCCGTTCCACACCGAGAAGAGGACATATCCGTATTTCGACCCGATCGCGCAGAAGGCCTTCGATGCCAACTACAGCGGAGAAGAAGACGTCAACGGGCTGACCACTTACAAGTTCATCCAGGACGTCGGCTATGACGCCGACGGCAAGCTGGCCGAGCCGATCAAGTATCCGTCGCTGTACGCCAATGACGACGACAGCAAGGTGACCGCGAGCGCGGCGATGTGGGACGTGCCCGGCGATCCGGACGAGAAGATCACCATGACCCGCTACTACGCGGCGCAGCGGACCTTCTGGGTGGACCCGGAGTCGGGGACCATCGTCAAAGAAAGTGACCACGCCAATCACTACTTCGCTCGCGATCCGTTGAAGCCAGAGATGACGATGGCTGAGTACAAGGTCACCTCCAACGAAGAGACCGTCGAGGCACAGGTGAACGCCGCGCATAACGAGCGCGACCGGTTGGCGTTGTGGTCCCGGGTGCTGCCGATCAGCTTCACGGCGTCCGGCGTGGTCGCGCTGATCGGTGGACTGCTGCTGGGCTCGTTTAGCCTGCGGACCGAGGCGGCGCTGCTCGACCCCGGCCTGGACACCGCCGACCACGGCTTCTTCGGCCGCGGTGAGCCGCCGCCCGAACGGGTATCCGGCGCTGAGGCCGAAACCGAGAAGCTGCCAACACCGCCCAAGGACCTACAGCGAGATTCCGGGCCACCGGGCGCGAGTCCGCCGAGTTCGGGAGGCCCGCCGACTTCGGGTCCACCCGACCCGTCCTAGCCGGGCCGCGTGAGGCCGGTACCCCGCTGGGTTCTGCAGTCGTCTCGTCCGGGGTATGCACTGGCGTTGGCGATGCTGGTGGTTGCGCCGCTGATCAGCCCCGGATACTTGCTGCTCCGCGATGCGGTGTCCACACCGCGGTCGTATTTGACCGATAGCGCCCTCGGACTGATGTCGGCCCCGCGGGCCACGCCGCAGGATTTCGCCATCGCGTTGGCGTCGCACTGCGTCGATGGCGGCATCGTGGTGAAAGCGTTGCTCGTCGCGGGACTGTGGCTGGCCGGTTGGGGCGCGGCCCGGCTGGTCGCGATGGTGTTGCCAGAAGCCGGTGCCGCCGGTCAGTTCGTCGCGATCACGCTGGCGATCTGGAACCCGTATGTCGGTGAGCGGCTGCTGCAGGGGCATTGGAGCCTGCTGCTCGGTTACGGCTGCCTGCCCTGGGTGGCGGCGAATATGTGCGGACTGCGATCTTCGGACGGGTCTGCCTGGCGGCCGCTATTCGGGTTGGCCCTCTGGATTGCGCTGGCCGGGCTGACCCCAACCGGGCTGATCCTCGCCGCGACGGTCGGATTGGTCTGCGTGGCCGCACCAGGAGCCGGCCGTCCACGGTGGCTGTGCGCCGCCGTCATGGCCGGTGGCGCAGCAGTGGCGGCGCTGCCGTGGTTGATGGCTTCGGCACTGGGCCTGTCGTCGGAGGACGGCATCTGGACGCAGACCCCGGACGTAGCCGCGTTCGCCGCCCGTGCCGAGCCCGGTCTCGGCACGCTGGGTAGCTTGGCCAGCCTGGGTGGGATCTGGAACGCCGAGGCCGTACCCGCCTCGCGGACAACGCTTTTCGCAGTCGTGTCGGCAGCGGTGCTGCTTGTTGTGGTGGCCGCCGGGCTGCCGACCGTGCTGCGACGCCGGGCCGCGGTGCCGTTGGTGGTGCTGGCGGCGGTGTCCGTGCTGATACCCGCCGCACTCGCGACGGGGCCGGGCCTGGCCGCGCTGCACGCGGTGGTCGGTGCCGTGCCGGGCCTGGGCGTGCTGCGCGACGGGCAGAAGTGGGTCGCGCTGGCGATGCCCGGATACGCGTTGGCGGGTGCGGGCACGGTGCTGACGTTGCGGCGTTGGCTGCGGCCCGGCGTCACCGCGCTGGTGTGCTGTGCCGCGCTGCTGCTCTCCCTTCCGGATCTGGCCTGGGGCGTCTTGGGAAAGGTTGAGCCGGTGCATTATCCGGCCGACTGGGCGAGCGTCGCGGCGCTGATCAACCGTGATCCCGCGGCGGTCGCGGTGTTGCCGGCCGACACCATGCGGCGCTTCGCCTGGTCTGGGCCGGCGCCGGTGCTGGATCCGCTGCCGCGCTGGGTGCGCGCCGACGTACTGGCTACCGGCGATCTGAACATTTCGGGTGTGACGGTTCCCGGTGAGGGAAACCGGGCGCACGAGGTGCAACGACTGCTGTTGGCTGGCGCCGATCCGGTTGCGGTTCGCCGCGCCGGCGTGGGATGGCTGGTGGTCGAAGTCGGCACCCCCGGCGATATGGGCTTGGCTGCAAGGACTTTCGAGCGGCTGCCGGTGGCCTATCGTGGGCGGGATCTAATGCTGTATCGGGTCGGCGGCGCGGCCACCGGCGTGCCGGCCGATCGTCGACTGCTCGCCCTGATCGCGCACCTGGCGTGGTTGGCGATGCTGATCGGCGGAGCGCTCGGCATGGCGATTTCGGGTTGGGACAGCTTACGAGCAGTCAGACGACCCCGCTGACACGCTCGCCGGCCACCACCGACTCCAGCACAGTACGCATCGCGTCTGCGCTTTGCCGCCAAGAGAATTCGGCGCTGCGCGCTTGCGCCTTGGCCCCGAGTTGTTCGCGCAGCACCGGATCAGCCAGCAACTGTTGCAGCCGGTCCACCAACTCGGCGCGACTGTCGACGAGCACCCCGGTCACCCCGTCGATGATCGAGTCTGCCAACCCGCCGGACGATCGGTAGCCGATCGTTGGCACCGCGTGCTGCGCCGTCTCGATAACCGCCAGACCCCAGCCTTCTTTGCGCGACGGCAACACGTGCACCCAAGACTGTTGCATGACATGGTGTTTGGTGACGTCGTCGAGATGGCCGTGGAAGGTCACCGCGTCGCTGATGCCCAGGCGGGCCGCATGATCGACCAAGCGCCGCCACCACCACCCGCCGCCGACGATGTCGAGATGCAGCCCGGGTGTCGACGCCCGCAGCAGCGCCACCGCAGCCAATGCGTCTTCGATTTGCTTGTGGGGCACCAGCCGGGACAACACCAAGACGCGCGGGTTTCGCGCCCGCGGCCCGCGCAGAGACGACTCGGGGGCCTCGTCGATACCGTTGCGCACCAACGCGATTCGTTCGGTAGCGACACCCAGACCAGTCAAGTCGCGGGCCGACGGTAGCGACACGGTCACGTATTGGCTGCGGCGGTGCAGCCTCGGCGACAACCGCGACTCGACGAACCAGCCGAGCCGGCCGAGCATGGGCCCGGCAAAAGGCCATTGCTCGAGATGGCAGTGATGTACCAGCACCGCGACCCGCTGGCCGTAAATCAATCGGGCCAGAAACGGCAAGCCGTTCTGGGTATCGACCACGACATCTGGTCGCACCCGACGTAGCGGTCCCATCCCCAGCCTGGCCGCCGCCATCGCCAGCAGCGCCCACACGTACACCGAATACGGCCCGCCCGCCCGGCTGATCCGTACACCGTCGATGACTTCCCGCCGCGCCGCGCCCGGATAGCGGGCGGTGCGCAACGTAACGGCGACGCCCGACGCCGCGAGCTGGGCTCCGATGCGCTGCAGGTAGGTTTCACTGCCGCCGCCCTGCGGGTGGCCGGTATCGCGCCAGCACAACAGCAGTACCGAGCGCACACCAGACATCGGGTCAGCCTAGCGGGAGACGCTGCGCGCCGCGCGGCGGCGGTTGAGGGGTCCAGCAATCACTCCAGCGAGCCGTAGGGTTGGCCGGTGGCCGTGACTGACCTGTTCGCGCAGCGGGCGACCCTGCGCCGATCGGTGCGGCTGCTGTCAGAGTTTCGCTACGAGCAACCGGATCCGGCCCGGTTCTACCGCACGCTGGCAACCGACACGGCGGCCATGGTGAGCGACCTGTGGCGGTCCGTCCATGGCGAGTCTCCGGCTGGCCGTACGCTGCTCGACGTCGGCGGCGGCCCGGGTTATTTCGCCGCTGCATTCGCCGATGCCGGTATTCGCTACATCGGTGTGGAACCAGACCCAAGCGAAATGCACGCGGCCGGACCGTCTTTGGCGCGGGCAACAGACACATTCGTCCGGGCGTCCGGCATGGCGCTGCCGTTCGCCAACGACTCGGTGGACATCTGCCTGTCGTCGAATGTCGCTGAACACGTGCCGCGCCCTTGGCAGCTCGGCAGCGAGATGCTGCGGGTAACCAAGCCGGGCGGCCTGGCGGTGCTGTCCTACACGGTCTGGCTCGGGCCGTTCGGTGGCCACGAGATGGGCCTTACGCACTACCTGGGCGGGGCCCGTGCTGCGGCGCGTTACGCCCGCAAACACGGTCACCCGGCCAAAAACAACTACGGGTCGTCGCTGTTCGCGGTGTCGGCTGCCGACGGCCTGAACTGGGCGGCGAGCACCGGCGCACTGCTGTCCGCGTTCCCGCGCTATCACCCCAGATGGGCGTGGTGGCTGACCCGTATACCTTTGATACGTGAGTTCCTGGTGAGCAATTTGGTGCTGGTGCTGCGACCACTGTCAGACCAGCGGGCCGGTTGACTGCAACGTGTTCTCGTTTTGCGATCCGCTGGGTAGTCTGGCGCCATGGCCGTCGGCGACGACGCACGGCCGAATGATGAGGAGGAGCGGCGCAAGTGACCGACCTTAAGACCGAATACGACAAGCTTTTCATCGGCGGCAAATGGACTGAACCGTCGACCTCCGAAGTCATCGAGGTGCACTGTCCGGCCACCGGCGAGTACGTCGGCAAGGTGCCGATGGCGGCCGCGGCCGACGTTGACGCCGCCGTCGCCGCTGCCCGCGCGGCATTCGACAGCGGCCCTTGGCCGACGACGCCGCCTAAGGAGCGCGCGGCCGTCATCGCCAACGCGCTCAAACTGATGGAGGAGCACAAAGACGGCTTCACCAAGCTGCTCGGCCTCGAGACCGGCCAGCCGCCGGTCTCGGTCGAGACGATGCAGTGGATGAGTGGGATCGGATGTATGAACTTCTTCGCCGGCCCCGCCGTCGACCAGGTCAAGTGGCGCGAGACCCGCAACGGCGGCTACGGGCAGACCATCGTCCACCGCGAGCCGATCGGTGTGGTCGGCGCGATCGTGGCGTGGAACGTGCCGCTGTTCCTGGCGATCAACAAGCTGGGCCCGGCGCTGCTGGCCGGCTGCACGATCGTGCTCAAGCCCGCGGCCGAAACACCGCTGAGCACAAACGCTTTGGCGGAGCTGTTCGCCGAGGCCGGCCTGCCCGAGGGTGTGCTGTCGATAGTGCCCGGCGGTATCGAGACCGGTCAGGCGCTGACCTCTAACCGCGACATCGACGTGTTCTCCTTCACCGGCAGCTCGGCCGTCGGCAAGGAGATCGGCCAGCGCGCCGCGGAAATGCTCAAGCCCTGCACGTTGGAGCTCGGCGGCAAGTCGGCGGCCATCCTGCTCGACGACGTCGATCTGGCCGCCTCGGTCCCGATGCTGGTGTTCTCCGGGATCATGAACACCGGGCAGGCATGTGTAGCCCAGACCCGCATCCTGGCGCCACGCTCGCGGTACGACGAAATCGTGGACGCGGTCAGTGCTTTCGCACAGGCGCTACCGGTCGGGACGCCGTCGGACCCGGCTGCCCAGATCGGGTCGCTGATCTCGGAGAAGCAGCGTGCCCGCGTTGAGGGCTACATCGCCAAGGGCGTCGAGGAGGGCGCGCGGCTGGTCTGCGGCGGCGGCCGTCCCGAAGGCCTGGATGATGGCTTCTTCGTGCAGCCCACGGTGTTCGCCGACGTCGACAACAGCATGACGATCGCCCAGGAGGAGATCTTCGGGCCGGTGCTGAGCATCATCCCGTATGACACCGAGGAGGAAGCGATCAAGATCGCCAACGACTCGGCGTACGGACTGGCCGGCAGCGTGTGGACTACGAATGTGCCGCGCGGAATAGAGATCTCGGAGCAGATCCGCACCGGGACATACGCGATCAACTGGTACGCCTTCGATCCGTGTTGTCCGTTCGGTGGCTACAAGAACTCCGGCATCGGCCGCGAGAACGGACCCGAAGGCGTCGAGCACTTCACCCAGCAGAAGAGCGTGCTGATGCCGATGGGCTACACCACCGACAGCTAACGGTTCAATAGCGCGAGGCGTTGACTCAGGACGCCGTGAAAGTGCCCGATGGCGCTTTCATGGCGCCCGAACTCCACGAAGGCATTCGCATCGGTGCGTAAGCCGCGCTGCACACCGGCCGACATTTCGTTGTCCTCCAATGCACCTCGCTCGAGCAGGGTGCGGGCACTTTTCGCGTCGTTCTGTCGACCGACCGCGGTCAGCACCGCTTCCGCAGCCTCGGGTGTGGCGAGGATGTAGGTGGTGACCAGCGAGCGGTCGATATCGATCGGGTCGACGACGATCACGATCACCCGATCCGGAAACGTTCCCAGCATCACGTTCGGGAACAGCTGATAGACGAACGTCATGCGGTGCTCGGTGGTCCACGTCGATTCCGGACGGTGACGGAGTCTTTCAATGTTGCGGTACGGGAAGGTGATTCGGCTGTTCGGGCCGAACGTCTCCACGATGTTGAGATCGTCGTACTGCAGCGGGAAGAACGTGTCACGGTGCGTCGAGCGAATGTGATAACCCTCGAGGAATTGCTCGACGAGTACCTTCCAATTTATCGACCGCACGACGGACTCCTGGACGACCAGGCGCTCAGCCGGCAACAGTTTGCTGCGCCACGGGCTCCCGTCGATCAGCGCCGCCATTGCCTCCTCAGCACACACCTGCAACGAGCTCTGTGCCACATCGGGTTCCAGCGCGCCAATGACGATGAGGCCATCAGCCTCCGTGCTCGTGACTTCCACCAGGCCGCGCGTCGCCATGTTCAAATCGGGGAACGCGTTTGCGTGCGGAACATGGGCAAGTGAGCCATCGAGACGATAAGTCCAGCCGTGATAGGGGCATACCAGCGCGTGGGAGCACCCGGCACCCTCGACGAGCGCCATCCCGCGATGACGGCAGGCGTTGCGGAATACCCGTGCACGCCGATCGCTGCCACGAACCGCGAACAGCGGGGTCCCAAAGCAGACGCGCTCGACATGGTCCCCCGGGTTCGGGATGGTCGCCGACGGAACGAACACGCCGGGAAGCGACCGCAGCAACCGTAGTTCATCCGCGAACCGTCCCGGATCGAGGTAGTTTTCGACTGGTTCTCGCCACACCTCGCCCTCATCGGTCGTGCCCGCGTCGATATGACCGAGCACGCGGTGCACGATCTGCACATCATCTGCGACCAACGGCTTTGCCGACCGACTCTCGGAGTCTGCTGAGCGGGGTTGTTCAACCGCAGTCATAACGAAGCCTCCCGACCGGTTCGAGGTGTGCGCTTCAGCGAGAACACTATGCCAGAAATGAAGTGACGTCAATTTATTTTTTTGTTACGCTTCGCCCGTGGTCACAACCGCTCCACCGAAGACGCAGAAGGGGCGTGCGACACGCGAACGACTACTCGCCTGCGCCCGCGACGTCGCAATAGCCAACGATGGTCACGTCGAGATCGCTTGGGTCGCAGAGGCCGCGAGCGTTGTGCCGAGCTTGGTCAATCGCTATTTCGGGTCGCGAGCAGGGCTTATCAGTGCGCTGCTCGACGACTTCTTCGGCCGTCTACGTGCCGAGGTTCTCGACCTCAATCTCGACGATCGGGGCACATGGGCACAGCACGAGCGCATCCGCCTCGAGAAGGGCGTGCACTTCCACTACACCGATCCGGCCGCCGTTGTCATCTACACCCGGCTATCTCGCGAACCCGAGGTCGCGTTGACCGAGAACCGGCACATCGACAAGGTCGTTAAACATGCTGCCGCCAATATTCGTCGCGGCCAAAAGCGTGGCGAACTAGCGTCATCCATCGATCCCGAACTGGCCGGCGCCGCGATGTTCGGCGCGATGCAGCGAGTTATGGTTACCGCGCTAAGCAGCACACCGCGTCCGCGGCCCGACCGCGTCGTCGAAGTCCTCTGGCGACAAATCGCCGCGGCCGTCGAGATTGACCCGTGACGGGTTAGAACGCTTCTTCGCGCAGGTCCATGATCGCCAGGTCGACATTGGCAGCGATCCCGCGATCCGCGGTCAGCCGCGGAAGCATGTTCTTGACGAAAAAGTTTGCCGCAGCGACCTTTCCGTTGTAGAACGCCCGATCGGCCGCTCCCGGGTCGCGATCGAGCGCGGCCAGCGCGATCTCGGCGTGCCGCAGCAACAGCCATCCGATCAACAAATCGCCGACGGCCAGCAGGAAGGGCACCGACTCCAAGCCCACCCGGTACAGTTCGCGAGCGCTCTGCTGCGAATCGACCAAGAACCCGGTCATGGTGTTGACCCAGGCTTGCAGGTCGTCGAGTGCGGTGGTCAGCCGCTCGCGGGCGACGGCGAGTTCGGGGCGGGCATCGTCGCTTTCGATGAACGCCTCGATCTGCGCAACCAGATGTTGCAGCGCCTTACCGTGGTCGCGAACGATCTTGCGGAAGAAGAAATCCTGCGCCTGAATAGCGGTAGTGCCCTCGTAAAGGCTGTCGATCTTGGCGTCGCGGATGTACTGCTCGATGGGGTAATCCTGCAGGAAGCCGGACCCGCCGAACGTTTGCAGCGATTCGGTCAACGTCTGATAGGCACGCTCGGAGCCCACGCCCTTCACGATCGGCAGCAGCAGATCGTTGACCCGTTCCGCCAATTCGGGGTCGGCGCCGGATACGACGGCGGCCGCAGCCGGGTCCTGGTGGGCGGCGGTGTAGAGATACAGCGCGCGTAGGCCTTCGGCATAAGACTTCTGCGTCATCAGCGCCCGGCGCACATCGGGGTGGTGCAGGATAGTCACCCGCGGCGCGGTCTTGTCGGTCATCTGGGTGAGATCGGCCCCCTGGACCCGAGTCTTGGCGTACTCCAACGCATTCAGGTAGCCCGTCGACAACGTCGCAATGGCTTTGGTGCCCACCAGCATTCGCGCGTACTCGATGACCTTGAACATCTGCGCGATCCCGTTGTGACTGTCCCCGACCAGCCAGCCTGTCGCCGGTACTCCGTGTTGACCGAATGTCAGTTCGCAGGTGGCCGAAACCTTCAGGCCCATCTTGTGTTCCAACCCGGTGACGAATGCGCCGTTGCGCTCACCCGGTTCACCGGTCTCGGGGTCGAACAGGAATTTTGGCACCACAAATAGGCTCAGCCCCTTGGTGCCCGGGCCGGCGCCCTCGGGGCGGGCCAACACCAGGTGCAGGATGTTCTCGAACAGGTCGTCGGTATCGCCGTTGGTGATGAACCGCTTGACGCCGTCGATGTGCCAGGTGCCGTCGCCCTGGTCGATCGCTTTGGTGCGGCCGGCGCCAACGTCGGAACCGGCGTCGGGTTCGGTGAGCACCATGGTGGCACCCCAGTTGCGGTCGATCGCCAGCGTCGCCCAATGCCGTTGCTGCTCATTGCCGACGCCGTAGAGGATGTTCGCCATAAACGGACCGGCCAGGAACATGAACACCGGCGGGTTGGCGCCGAGCACCAACTCGTTGATAGCCCATTGCACCATCGACGGCGCCGGCACACCGCCGACATCTTCGTTGAGCCCGACCCGCAACCACTCGCCGTCGCGCCAGGCGGATAGCGACTTCTTGAACGGCTCCGGCAGGCTCACGACGTGCGTGTCGGGATCGAAGGTCGGCGGGTGGCGGTCGCCGTCGATGAACGACTCGGCCACCGGTCCCTCGGCCAGCCGGGCGGCCTCGGAAAGCATCTCCCGCACCGATTCGCCGTCCAGATCGCCGAACGCCTCGTCGGCCAGCACGCCCTCCAAGCCCAGCGTTTCAAAGAGGTTGAACTCGAGATCGCGCACGTTGCTCTTGTAGTGGCCCATCGCTGATGCCTTCCCCGATCCGCTGGGGCGAGCCTAGCCCGACGACGATGCGACCGGGAACGATCGAGGAGGAGTCGGGCCCCCTAGCCCGAGCCGGTTAGCGCCCCTGGAATTGGGCTTGGCGGCGTTCGATGAACGATTGCACACCCTCGGCGGCGTCGGCGGTGGCGCGGCACATTTCTTCGGGCCGACGTGTTACTTAAAGGGACGGTACCGTTGATCGCCTAAGTAGGGAATGCCGTGCTGCACCGTTTAGCGCGTCTGGCCATCGCTGCGCCAGGCTGGATTGTCGCGGTGGCGGTGCTCGTCGCCGTAGCCGCCGGCTGGTACGGCTATTCGGCCACGCAAAGCCTGTCGGCCGGCGGTTTTCAGGACCCGGCGGCCGAGTCATCGCGCGCCGGTCGGCTCGTGGCCGACAAGTTCGGTCAGGGCGACCTGCAGCTGATCTTCATGATCACCGCTGAAGGGGGTGTCCACAGCGCCGCGGCGCGATCCACCGCGGCCGATATCGTCGAGCAGCTGCAGAACTCGCCGTTCGTCGGTGCGATGAGTTCGACCTGGACCGCCACACCAACCGGTGCGGCGGCGCTGACCAGCAGGGATGGTAAATCCGGGCTCATCATCGCCGCCATTTCCGGCGGTGGCAGCGAGGGACAGGAGCACGCCAAAACGTTGCTTCGGCAGCTGGTTGTGCCCCACGAGGGTGCCACCGTCCGCGTCGGCGGTCCCGCGATGGCCTACGTGCAGATCAACACGCAAACCAAGCGGGATCTGGTGGTGATGGAATCCATCGCGATCCCGCTGAGCTTCCTGGTGCTGGTGTGGGTGTTCGGTGGGCTGTTGGCGGCCGCGTTGCCGGTGGCAGTGGGCCTGTTGGCGACCGTGGGCACGCTCGCGGTGCTCCGCGCCGTCTCGTTGGTTACCGAGGTGTCGACCTTTGCGCTAAACCTGACCGTCGCGCTGGGCCTGGCACTGGCGCTGGACTACACACTGCTGATCATTAGCCGGTTCCGCGACGAGCGGGCCGACGGCGCGGGCCGCGACGAGGCGCTGGCCCGCACGATGGCGACCGCGGGCCGCACAGTGTTGTTCTCGGCGTTGACCGTCGCTTTCTCGATGGGCGCGATGGCGCTGTTCCCTATGTACTTCCTGAAATCGTTCGCGTTCGCCGGCGCTGCCGTGGTCACGCTGACGGCGGTTGCGGCATTGTTGGTGGCGCCGGCCGCCATCGTGCTGCTCGGCGACCGCATTGATGCGCTGGACGTGCGACGGCTGGGCCGTCGGCTGCTGCGCCTCCCGGACCCGCCGCGCCGGCCGTTGCAACAATTCTTCTGGTACCGGTCGACGAAGTTCGTGATGCGCCGGGTCGTTTTGGTTAGCCTTCCGGTGATCGCATTGCTGCTGGTGCTGGGTGCGCCCTTCCTCGGCGTGCGGTGGGGATTCCCGGACGATCGGGTGCTACCCGGTTCGGTCTCCGCGCGCCAGGTCGGTGACCAGCTACGCGACGACTTCCCGAACAACCCGGCTTCCGCGGTGACCGTGGTCATCCCCCATAGCAGTGATGTCAGCGCAGCCGAGCTGGCGCGCTACGCCGCCCAGCTGTCCCGGGTCGCCGACGTCTCCTCCGTGTCGGCACCTGCCGGCTCCTACGTTGACGGTGTACGGGTGGGGCCGCCCACCGCCGCCACCGCGATAGTCGATGGCAGCGCCTTCCTGACCGTGAGCAGCACAGCGCCGCTGTTCTCTGCGGCCTCCGAGACCCAGCTCGACAGGCTGCACGCCGTGCCGGGACCTTCCGGTGAGCGTGTCCAGCTGACCGGGACTGCTCAAATCACCCATGACAGCGCGACGGCGATCAACGCTCGCCTGCCGATAGTGCTCGGGGTGATCGCGGTCGTCACCTTTGTGCAGCTGTTTCTGCTGACCCGCAGCGTCGTGCTGCCATTGAAGGCATCGCTGCTCAACGTGTTATCGCTGACCGCCGCGTTCGGCGCGCTGGTCTGGGTTTTCCAGGACGGCCACCTCGGCGGACTGGGTACCACCGTCACCGGCACGCTGGTGCCGAATATCCCGGTGTTGCTGTTCTGCATCGCGTTTGGGCTGTCGATGGATTACGAGGTGTTTCTGATCGCCCGCATCCACGAGTATTGGTTGCAAAGCGGTCAGACCCGCGCCGACAACGACGAGAGTGTCGCCCTGGGCCTGGCTCGCGTGGGCCGTGTGGTGACGGCCGCGGCCTTGGTGATGTCGATTTCGTTCGCGGCACTGATCGCCGGCCAGGTGTCCATCGTGCGGATGTTTGGCTTGGGTCTCACGTTGGCGGTGCTGATGGACGCCACCCTGGTGCGGATGCTGCTGGTTCCTGCGTTTATGCATGTGTTGGGCCGCGCCAATTGGTGGGCCCCGCATCCTTTGGCCTGGTTGCGCCGTAATGTCCGGATCGGTGAGGCACGCCCGCAGACCGGCGGAAACGCGTTTGCTGAAGGCGTGCCACGAATGCAAACGGCCAATTCAGAGCCTCGGCACGCCCAGCGCTATATTAGCGGCACGCCAGCTGCGACGCGGCGCATGCGTGAAGATTCCCCGCCGCAGCGTTGACGCGCCGAAGAGCCTTATGGTCACCTGAACGCCCGTGCCCCGAGCGGCCAGAACTACTAATCGGCGCGCAACTTCGGGCTAACCCCGGAACTCCCGGCGGCGGCGGACGCCGATCTGCGCTGAGGACCAAGTTCGATGACGCGGATCTCGCCAGTGGCGCCGTCCACTTCGACAACCGATCCATCCGTAAGCCGCCTCGAGGCGCCGTCAGCGTTGACAACGCACGGAACGCCGAATTCTCGTGCTACCACAGCCGCGTGTGACATCGGACCACCGAGATCGGTCACTACAGCCGCGGCATATGCGAAAGCAGGCGTGTACCCGACGTCGGTGACCTCCGCGACGAGAATTTCACCTGACTGTAGGTCGTCGATCGTCTCCGGACGCACGATGCGCACGCGACCACGGACCCGTCCGCCGCAGATGCCGCGGCCGTAGATGGTCTCGCCGACGGTGAGTACCGCCACCGTTGTGTCTGCCGGCCGCCAGCTTCCAGAAAAAGCTGGCGGCGGTAAAACCGCAGCCAGTGAACGTTGCTCGGCGCGACGCCGCGCCACGATGTCAGAAACATTGGGCGGCAACGAGTTGAGCTCATCGACGAGCAGATAGAACACATCGTCTGCGGTCTCGAAGACGCCGGTGCCGGTGAGTCTGCGCCCGTACTCGCGCAGCATTAGGCGCAACACCCAGATGGCACGAATCACCTTATCGCGACGGACTTCACGGTCTCGCAGTTGCCACGCGGCGAGCATGGCAATCGGGCGGACCAGGATCGGGATCCGTGGACTTTGGGGTGCCGAAGGCGCTGGGGTACCCAGCGACTTAGCCACCATGCGGATAAAGAGTTCAGGATTATCGGCGTAGGTGCTCGACCGCATCTCCGCTTCGGCCGGACCGCGATGCCCGATAAATGCCAACTCCGCGGCGAAAGCGGCATAGAACTCGGGCACCTGCTCACGCAGCCCGTCAAGGTGCCCGCCGGGCTCGCTCAGGAGTTTTGTCACGTCGGGATCGCGTTGGGCCAGGGCCACCAACCGGCGTACCGCATCCAGCGAGTGCGCGCTCACGAGATCCGGCCCGGCCATCGGCGTAATGTCATGTCCGGTCAAACGACGCAGGAAAAAACCATAGGCCGTGCACAACAAGATCGACGCCGACGCCAACGTCCAGCCGTGAACGATGTGGTCGCGCGCCAAAACGATCTGGCTCAGCAGCCGCTCGTCGTTCATATCTGTGAAGTCTTGGCCAACAGAGCGTTCCAACCGCTCGATATCGGCGACGAAGTCGCTGGTGTCGCGCACCGACCCTGCGCTGATCCCCACGAATTTGGCGCCGTACATCAGGATGTCGCGCAGTTGTCCTGTGGGGCTGCGGGATTCACGCGGGGGGCGCTTCGTGCCGAACAGCGGAATGGCAGCGATCGCGGGACCGAAGAACTGGCCGAGTATCGTTGTTGGGCTGGCGAACGGCACGGTTTCGGCCATGAAGTGCACGGAAGTCACTCCTCCGTACAGTCGGTGCGCAAATACTCCAACGGTTCGCAAGGCCATCTCACGCTGCACCACGCCTCCGGGCCGGAGCGTGGCGGCGATCCTCACAGCACCAGCGCGCACGCCCCGTACCGTTACCGACGCGGACGACGGTGAGAACGGCCCGGGGAGCGCCTCGGCCAGGTTCGTCGCGACAAATGTCGGGAAGCGCGGGTCGATCGGGGTATCGAACTCGCCGTCGCCACCCTCAGGCCCGGCCGGCACTGGCACCACTCCGTCGACCGCGGCGCCCTCGACCGCCGGGATGCTTTCAACACGGCTCACTCGCCAGGGCAACGATATCGTCTTCCCGCCAAAAGATACCCGCCCGCGCACCGCGAGCCCGAAGTCAGCTACGCATTCCCGTGCGTTCCAAACCGGGTCAAATCCCCAAGCCTTTTGCAGCCGCGTGGTGTCCATCAATGGAAAGTTCAGTGGCAGAACCCATTCAGTGGACGATACAGGTAGCTGAATGGAACCCGGCAATACGGCGAGCGCACGACGCAGCATCACTTGGCGAAGTCTCACCAGTGGCCGCCCGATCGCCGCCGCCAACTCCTTCAACGTCACAACCCCGGCCGCCGCAAGGTTGACAGTGCGGCTTTCGACGCCGTCGTCGAGGACCGCCCGGACCAGGAATCGATGTATGTCATCGGTGTGCACAACCTGCAGCCGCTGATCCCCGGATCCCGGGAGGTCGAGCAGTATCGGGGCGGCCAACAATCGGAGCACGGCATTGTCTACATCACGACCGAGCACCAAAGCGGAGCGGACCGTGACCCATTCGACACCAGCGTTGGCGACCATCGTCTCGACGGTCGCCTCATCGCAGCCACGCAACTGCTCGACGGCCGGGGCCATGACCTCGTCCTCGATCAAGGGAGCGTTCCCGTCCGGACGCGTACCGTAGACTTGTGCGGACGAGACGAATACGATCCGCCGAGAACCTGAGATGGCTATCGCCTCAAGAAGATTGGCCGTGCCGCCGACGTTGACATCGTTGGCCAACTGACGATCAGAACCAGGGTTCGCCGCCCAAGCACAGTGGACGACAACCTCTGCGCCCACGACGGCACGCCGGACTGCGGTCGCATCGCGGATATCAGCTTCGGCGAAATCCATTGTCAGCGGCCAGCTGGCGGGACGCCGGCGGGCCAAGCCGACCACGTCATGGCCCGCGTTGTGCAGCCTGGAGGCGACTCCACGACCAACAACGCCGCTGGCGCCGGTCACGACGATCTTCATTTGGCGACCCTGATCGATGCCATTCGCCTGGTTACTTCTGACTCGAGTAGTTGTCGGTAACGTGTTTGACTAAGGTTTCAACATCCATACCGTCAATCGACCCGTCTGTAGGAATTTCGGCTCCTGTTGTCGCTGCTGATCCAGGCGATTCCGCCAAACCTAGCAAGGTATCCAGAATTCCGGCTTCGCGCAGCCGTGAAATAGGTATCGACGTCAAGATTTGACGCACGCCGTCCTCACTAACGCGTGGATCGCTGCTGGTGTCGGCGCCTTGAAAGTTGTCCAGTAGGTGGCGGGCTACTGCGGTGGGGGTGGGGTAGTCGAAGATCAGGGTGGGTGAAAGGGCTAGCCCGGTTGTGGTTTTCAGACGGTTGCGCAGCTCGACAGCGGTCAGCGAGTCGAACCCGAGGTCTTGGAAAGTCTGGTCGGCATCAACCTCATCACCACTGGCGCTGCCCAGCACAATCGCAACCTGCGAACACACCAACTGCAGCAGCAAGTTGTGCTGCTCGGCCGGGGATAACCCGCGCAGCCGCGCGGCCAGCGCCGACACCGATGCGGCGGTGTCGTTGTCGACCAACCGGCGCAGCGGCCGGCGCACCAGCTGGCTAAACAGCGGCGACAGCCCACCATCACCAGCCAAAGCCCGCAACGCCGCCTGATCAAAGCGCGCCGCCACCACACTGGGATGATCAAGTGCCACACCGGCATCAAACAACGCCACCGCCTGCCCGGCCGACAACGGCGCCAACCCACCGCGACTCATCCGGGCCAGATCACGACCCGCCAAATGCCCGGTCATGCCGCTGGCCTGGGCCCACCATCCCCACGCCAGCGAGATCCCCGGCAGCCCACCGGCCCGCCGATAGGCGGCCAACCCATCCAAAAACGCGTTGCCCGCCGCATAATTACCCTGCCCCGGCGCCCCCGTCACACCAGCCACCGACGAACACAACACAAACGCCGACAAATCCAGATCACGGGTCAGCTCATGCAGATTCCACGCCCCATCCACCTTGGGCGCCAACACCGCATCCACCCGCTCGGCCGTCAACGAGCCGATCACCGCGTCATCGAGCACCCCGGCAGCATGAATCACCGCGGTCAACGGATACCGCTCGGGCAACCCCGCCAACAACCCCGCCACCGCCGCACGATCAGCAACATCACAGGCCACCACCCGCACGTCGACGCCGCCCTCAGACAACTCAGCCACCAACTCAGCCACACCCTCGGCCCGATCACCACCACGACTGGCCAACACCACATGCCCCACCCCATACCGACCAACCACATGCCGAGCCAACACCGCACCAGCCATCCCCGTACCACCAGTAATCAACACCGACCCCGCCCCAAACGAACCAGGCATCGTCAACACCAATTTGCCGATGTGCCGGGCCTGGCTGAGGAATCGGTAGGCGGCGGGGGCGCACCGCACATCCCAGGTCTTTACTGGAAGCCGATGCAGCGTTTGAGCCTCAAACAACCGCATCAATTCGGCCAGCATCTGCTCGATGCGTTGCGGCTCGGCCTCTAACAAGTCAAACGCCTGATACCGCACGCCGGGATGCTGTTCGGCGATCGCCTGCGCATCGCGGATATCGGTCTTGCCCATTTCGATGAAGCGCCCGCCGCGTGGCAGCAACCGCAGCGACGCATCGACGGACTCGCCGGCCAGTGAGTTCAATACCACATCAACCCCACGGCCGGCGGTGGCGGCCAAGAATTTCTCTTCGAACTCCAGCGTCCGCGAATCGCCGATGTGGTCCTCGTCGAAACCCATGTCCCGCAACGTGTCCCATTTACCGCTGCTCGCGGTGACAAAAACCTCCAGCCCCGTCTGTCGAGCCAGTTGCACCGCCGCCATTCCCACCCCACCGGTTGCGGCGTGCACCAGTAATGATTCCCCCGGCCGCACCGCAGCCAGATTTACCAACGCGTAGAAGGCCGTCAAAAACGCCACCGGCACGCCCGCGGCCTCAGCGAACGACCACCCCTCCGGCACAACGACAATCAGGCGCTGGTCCACCACCGCCTCCGAACCCGCGCCAAACAGTCCCATCACCCGATCACCGACCGCCAAACCGGTCACGCCCGAACCAACCTCGACGACGACCCCGGCCCCCTCCCCGCCCAGCACAGGCGCCTGGTCGGGAACCATCCCCAAGGCCACCAACACATCCCGGAAATTGACCCCCACCGCCTGCACCGCGATCCGCACCTGTCCCGCCTCCAACGCCACCTGCGGGCAGGGCTCCAGCACCAAATCCTCGAGTGTTCCCCCACCGCCAGCGCTCAACCGCCATGCTGATTCGGCGTCTGGTGGTTGCAGTATTGGGTGTGTGGTGGTGGGTGTGAGTCGGGCGGTGTAGGTGGTGTTGGCGCGGATGAGGAGTTGGGGTTCATCGGATTTGGCTGTGAAGGCCAGATCGACCGGGGCGTCGGTGTCGATGAGCATCAGCCGGCCGGGGTTTTCGGTTTGTGCAGAACGGACCAGGCCCCAGATCGCTGCTGCGGCCAGGTTGGTGATGGGCTCATCGGGCAGGCCCACCGCCCCGTGGGTGAGCACCACCAGCTTGCCCGCCCGATCTTGGGCCAGCCAGGACTGCAGCACATCCAGTACCCGATGGGTGGCCGCATGCGCCGAGGCCACCACATCGGCGCCGGCGTCGTCGCGGTATTCCCAGACCACCACCTCGGCGCCAGCGCCGCTGTGGCCATTGGTGTCTGCATTACCGGTGTGGATGTCAGACCAGCTGGTCACCGACACCGCGGCCCCGTCGTGGGGATCCACCGACACCGGCGACCACACCAGCTCCACCAGCCGCTGGCCCGCCCCGGCTCCAGCGGCAGCGGCCACCGCGGCGCTCAGCTGCTCGGCCGATATCGGGCGTACCAGCATCGAACCCACCGACAACACCGGCAATCCCGCCGCGTCGGCCAGCTCCAGCGAGATCGCCCCGGGGCCGGCCGCAGCGATGCGGGCCCGCACCCGCGAGGCCCCCGCAGCCCGCAACGACACACCCTGCCAGCAAAACGGCACCATCGTCTGGGTGGTCTCTGCGCCCAACCCCGCGGCCTGCAACGCCGCATCCAGCAGCACCGGATGGATCCCGAACCCGCCGACCTCTACCCCTTCGGGGACGGCGATGTCGGCGAAGACTTCCCCACCACGGCGCCACAGCGCCCGCAATCCCTGAAACGCCGGACCGTAGTGATAGCCGCGGGCGGCCAACCGCGCATAGGCATCAGTCACATCCACCGCCAGCGCACCCACCGGCGGCCAGCTCGACAAATCCGTCACCGCCGCGGGCGCATCTACCCCCAACACACCCTCGGCGTGCAACACCCACTCCGAATCAGGTTGGTCGGCGCGGGAATACACCGACACCGCCCGACGCCCCGACTCACCGGCCACACCCACCACCACCTGCACCGCCGCGGCCGCCGACACCACCAACGGTGTGCCCAGCGTCAACTCCTCCACCAACCCACACCCAACCTCATCACCAGCGCGGATGGCCAACTCCACAAAACCCGCCCCCGGCAACACCGCCACCCCCGCCACCGCATGATCGGCCAACCACGGCTGGCCCACGGTAGACAACCGGCCGGTCAACACCACCGCACCGCTGTCGGGCCGCTCCACCACCGCACCCAACAACCCATGCTGCGCCCCCACCAACCCCACACCACCCACATCCCCCGACACCGTCGACCCACGAGTCAACCAAAACCGTTGCCGCTGAAACGCATACGTCGGCAAGTCAACTAATCCCGCCCCACCCAGCACGCCACGCCAGTCCACCCCCACACCCGCGACAAAGGCCGAGGCAACCGACATCAGGAATCGCTCCAACCCACCATCATCACGACCCAACGACGGAATCACCACCGCACCATCACCGCAGGTCTCCTCGATACCCGCCAGCAACACCGGATGCGGGCTCGATTCCACAAACACCCGATACCCCGCCTCGGCGGCGGCGCGCACCGCCTGGTCAAACTGCACCGTCTGACGAATACCGCGATACCAGTAGTCGGCATCCAAACCTGCCGTGTCCAAACGCTTTCCAGTCACCGTCGAATAAAACTCCACCTCAGAAGAACGCGGCTGGATACCAGCCAACGCCTCACGCAGAGCCTCACGGATCAGATCAACCTGCACCGAATGCGACGCATAATCAACATCAATACGGCGGACGCGAACGCCCTCGGCCTCACCACGACCCATCAACTGCTCCAGCGCGTCCACCTCACCAGAAACCACCACCGCCGAAACACCATTAACCGCAGCAATACTGAGCCGATCACCCCACTCGACCATCAACCGGCGCGCCCGCCCCACCCCACACCCCAACGACACCATCCCCCCCGCACCGGCCAACCCCACCAACAACTGACTGCGCAACGCCACCACCGCCGCAGCATCCTGAAGCGACAACGCCCCAGCCACATACGCCGCGGCGATCTCCCCTTGCGAATGCCCAATCACCGCACCCGGAACCACCCCCACCGACCGCCACAACGACGCCAACGACACCATCATTGCCCACAACACCGGCTGTACCACATCCACCCGATCCAGCCCCGGCGCACCCGCAACCCCACGCACCACGTCCACCAACGACCAGTCCACGTACCGATCCAACGCCTCCCCACACAGGCGCATCTGCTCGGCAAACACCGGCGAGGCATCCAACAACTGCGCCCCCATCCCCACCCACTGCGAACCCTGCCCGGGAAACACCATCACCGGCTGCCCCACCGACTGCGCGCGACCCACCACCACACCGGCACCCGCACACCCGTCAGCCAACCCCGACAACCCCGCCAACAACTCGGCCCGATCAGCGCCCACCACCACCGCCCGATGCTCAAACACCGACCGACCCGCCAACGACACCCCCACATCCACCGCGTCCAACCCCTCATCGGCTCGCACATGGGCCACCAACCGGCCCGCCTGCGCGGCCAACGCCTCACCCGACTTGCCCGACACCACCCACGGCACCACCGACAACCCCACGCCCGAACCCGGCCCGGACGAATCAGCAAGACCAGCAACGCTTTCCGCCACAGCCGGAGCCTGCTCTAAGATCACATGGGCGTTGGTGCCACTAATCCCGAACGACGACACCCCCGCCCGCCGCGGCCCACCATCAACCGGCCACGGCCGAGACTCGGTCAACAACGACACCGACCCCGCCGACCAATCCACATGCGGGCTAGGCACATCCACATGCAACGTCATCGGCATCACCCCATGACGAATCGCCTGCACCATCTTGATCACACCAGCCACGCCCGCCGCGGCCTGGGTATGAGCCATATTCGACTTAATCGACCCCAACCACACCGGCCGACCCGCCGGCCGCTCCCGCCCATACGTCGCCAAAATCGCCTGCGCCTCAATCGGATCCCCCAACGTGGTCCCCGACCCGTGGGCCTCCACCACATCCACCTCGGACGCACCCAGCCCCGCATTGGCTAACGCCGCCCGCACCACCCGCTGCTGAGCAGGCCCATTAGGCGCGGTCAACCCATTGGACGCCCCATCCTGATTCACCGCACTCCCGCGTACCACCGCCAACACCGGATGCCCCAACCGCTGCGCATCGGCCAACCGCTCCACCACCACCACCCCAACACCTTCAGAAAAACCCGACCCATCGGCCGCACCCGCAAACGCCTTACACCGCCCATCCACCGCCAACCCCCGCTGCCGGGAAAACTCCACAAACACCGCCGGCGACGCCATCACCGACACCCCACCGGCCAACGCCAAATCACACTCCCCCAACCGCAACGACTGCACCGCCAAATGCAACGCCACCAACGACGACGAACACGCCGTATCCACCGACACCGCCGGCCCCTCCAACCCCAACGCATACGCCACCCGCCCCGACGCCACACTCAATTGGCCGGTCAGTAACCCATACCCTTCGAGCTTCTTGATTGCGTCGATCCCATAGCCCTGGGCCATCAGGCCGGCGAACACTCCCGTCGCTGATCCCTGCAACGCGGTCGGGTCAATCCCGGCCCGCTCCAACGCCTCCCACGACACCTCCAACAACAACCGCTGCTGGGGATCCATCGCCAACGCCTCAGCCGGACCAATCCCGAAAAACCGCGCATCAAAACCAGCCGCATCCTCTAAAAACCCACCAAAACGCGTATACGACTTGCCCACCGCATCCGGATCCGGATCAAACAACCCCTCCACATCCCAACCCCGATCAACCGGAAAACCCGACACCACATCCCGACCCCCCACCACCACATCCCACAACCCCTCCGGCGAACACACCCCACCCGGAAACCGACACCCCATCCCCACCACCGCCACCGGCGCAGACATCCGGGAACTGAGTGCATGATTCTGTTGCTTCAGCAGCTCAAGCTGTGTTAGCGACTTCCGAAGGGCTTCAGTTGCTTTAGTGAGTTGAGTGTCCATGTCTCGCCGCCTCCCCTAGTTGTCCTGGTCGCCAAGCGCGATGTTCACCAAGTCGTCGAGGTCCATGTTTGAGATAGCAGTCCCGCTGTCGTCCTGATGGGACTGGCGATCCCCCACCATGTCGAGGAGGATGTCGAGAATCCCCTCCTCTCTGAGTCGTCCGACCGGAATCGACGCAACGAGGCGGTGGATCTCAGCGTCTCGTGCATCATTGGCTTGGTCGTTGTCCTCATTGCTGCCGGCGAGTTGTTGGCCGAGGTGGCGGGCTACTGCGGTGGGGGTGGGGTAGTCGAAGATCAGGGTGGGTGAAAGGGCTAGCCCGGTTGTGGTTTTCAGACGGTTGCGCAGCTCGACAGCGGTCAGCGAGTCGAACCCGAGGTCTTGGAAAGTCTGGTCGGCATCAACCTCATCACCACTGGCGCTGCCCAGCACAATCGCAACCTGCGAACACACCAACTGCAGCAGCAAGTTGTGCTGCTCGGCCGGGGATAACCCGCGCAGCCGCGCGGCCAGCGCCGACACCGATGCGGCGGTGTCGTTGTCGACCAACCGGCGCAGCGGCCGGCGCACCAGCTGGCTAAACAGCGGCGACAGCCCACCATCACCAGCCAAAGCCCGCAACGCCGCCTGATCAAAGCGCGCCGCCACCACACTGGGATGATCAAGTGCCACACCGGCATCAAACAACGCCACCGCCTGCCCGGCCGACAACGGCGCCAACCCACCGCGACTCATCCGGGCCAGATCACGACCCGCCAAATGCCCGGTCATGCCGCTGGCCTGGGCCCACCATCCCCACGCCAGCGAGATCCCCGGCAGCCCACCGGCCCGCCGATAGGCGGCCAACCCATCCAAAAACGCGTTGCCCGCCGCATAATTACCCTGCCCCGGCGCCCCCGTCACACCAGCCACCGACGAACACAACACAAACGCCGACAAATCCAGATCACGGGTCAGCTCATGCAGATTCCACGCCCCATCCACCTTGGGCGCCAACACCGCATCCACCCGCTCGGCCGTCAACGAGCCGATCACCGCGTCATCGAGCACCCCGGCAGCATGAATCACCGCGGTCAACGGATACCGCTCGGGCAACCCCGCCAACAACCCCGCCACCGCCGCACGATCAGCAACATCACAGGCCACCACCCGCACGTCGACGCCGCCCTCAGACAACTCAGCCACCAACTCAGCCACACCCTCGGCCCGATCACCACCACGACTGGCCAACACCACATGCCCCACCCCATACCGACCAACCACATGCCGAGCCAACACCGCACCAGCCATCCCCGTACCACCAGTAATCAACACCGACCCCGCCCCAAACGAACCAGGCACCTCATCGGCTGCGCTATGTGTGGTGGTGGGTGTGAGTCGGGCGGTGTAGGTGGTGTTGGCGCGGATGAGGAGTTGGGGTTCATCGGATTTGGCTGTGAAGGCCAGATCGACCGGGGCGTCGGTGTCGATGAGCATCAGCCGGCCGGGGTTTTCGGTTTGTGCAGAACGGACCAGGCCCCAGATCGCTGCTGCGGCCAGGTTGGTGATGGGCTCATCGGGCAGGCCCACCGCCCCGTGGGTGAGCACCACCAGCTTGCCCGCCCGATCTTGGGCCAGCCAGGACTGCAGCACATCCAGTACCCGATGGGTGGCCGCATGCGCCGAGGCCACCACATCGGCGCCGGCGTCGTCGCGGTATTCCCAGACCACCACCTCGGCGCCAGCGCCGCTGTGGCCATTGGTGTCTGCATTACCGGTGTGGATGTCAGACCAGCTGGTCACCGACACCGCGGCCCCGTCGTGGGGATCCACCGACACCGGCGACCACACCAGCTCCACCAGCCGCTGGCCCGCCCCGGCTCCAGCGGCAGCGGCCACCGCGGCGCTCAGCTGCTCGGCCGATATCGGGCGTACCAGCATCGAACCCACCGACAACACCGGCAATCCCGCCGCGTCGGCCAGCTCCAGCGAGATCGCCCCGGGGCCGGCCGCAGCGATGCGGGCCCGCACCCGCGAGGCCCCCGCAGCCCGCAACGACACACCCTGCCAGCAAAACGGCACCATCGTCTGGGTGGTCTCTGCGCCCAACCCCGCGGCCTGCAACGCCGCATCCAGCAGCACCGGATGGATCCCGAACCCGCCGACCTCTACCCCTTCGGGGACGGCGATGTCGGCGAAGACTTCCCCACCACGGCGCCACAGCGCCCGCAATCCCTGAAACGCCGGACCGTAGTGATAGCCGCGGGCGGCCAACCGCGCATAGGCATCAGTCACATCCACCGCCAGCGCACCCACCGGCGGCCAGCTCGACAAATCCGTCACCGCCGCGGGCGCATCTACCCCCAACACACCCTCGGCGTGCAACACCCACTCCGAATCAGGTTGGTCGGCGCGGGAATACACCGACACCGCCCGACGCCCCGACTCACCGGCCACACCCACCACCACCTGCACCGCCGCGGCCGCCGACACCACCAACGGTGTGCCCAGCGTCAACTCCTCCACCAACCCACACCCAACCTCATCACCAGCGCGGATGGCCAACTCCACAAAACCCGCCCCCGGCAACACCGCCACCCCCGCCACCGCATGATCGGCCAACCACGGCTGGCCCACGGTAGACAACCGGCCGGTCAACACCACCGCACCGCTGTCGGGCCGCTCCACCACCGCACCCAACAACCCATGCTGCGCCCCCACCAACCCCACACCACCCACATCCCCCGACACCGTCGACCCACGAGTCAACCAAAACCGTTGCCGCTGAAACGCATACGTCGGCAAGTCAACTAATCCCGCCCCACCCAGCACGCCACGCCAGTCCACCCCCACACCCGCGACAAAGGCCGAGGCAACCGACATCAGGAATCGCTCCAACCCACCATCATCACGACCCAACGACGGAATCACCACCGCACCATCACCGCAGGTCTCCTCGATACCCGCCAGCAACACCGGATGCGGGCTCGATTCCACAAACACCCGATACCCCGCCTCGGCGGCGGCGCGCACCGCCTGGTCAAACTGCACCGTCTGACGAATACCGCGATACCAGTAGTCGGCATCCAAACCTGCCGTGTCCAAACGCTTTCCAGTCACCGTCGAAAACAATGCGATACGCGAGGAACGCGGCTCGATACCGGACAGAACGTGGGTAAGCTCGCCGCGGATCGCCTCGACCTCAACGGAATGCGACGCATAATCCACGTCGATCCGGCGAGTCCGCAGATCCTGGTCGGCGCAGAGCTGGATCAGTTCCTCGAGCGCGGCGACCTCACCCGATACCACGATCGCCGACGGGCCGTTGACGACCGCGACGCTAACCCGATTGCCAAAGGGGGCCAACAACTCCCGCGCCCGCTCGGCTCCGCATGCGACAGACACCATTCCGCCCGGACCGGCCAGCGTCGTCAACAACTGACTCCGCAACGCCACCACAGCCGCAGCATCCTGAAGCGACAACGCACCGGCGACATGCGCGGCGGCGATTTCACCCTGCGAATGGCCGATCACAGCATCCGGAGTTACCCCGACCGACTTCCACAACTCGGCCAGCGACACCATTACCGCGAAGAGAACCGGCTGCACCACGTCCACACGGTCCAGGCCAGGAGCACCCGGCACGCCACGCAGGACATCGGTCAGCGACCAGTCCACAAACTCCGAAAAGGCGTCAGCACACGCTTCGATCTTCCGGGCAAATACTGGTGCGGTGTCGAGCAATTCGGCGCCCATGCCCGGCCATTGCGAGCCCTGGCCGGGGAACACGAACACCGTATTGCCAGCGGGCACCGCGGTGCCCCGAACCGCCATTACAGCGTCATCGGCGGCCAGCTCGTCCAGGCCGGCCAGCAACCGATCCCGATCACCACCGACAACAACGGCCCGATGCTCAAACACCGACCGACCCGCCAACGACCACCCCACGTCGGCAACGTCAAGCTCGGGATGCTCACGCACATGCTCAGCCAGCCGAGCCGCCTGAGACCCCAACGCCGCCAACGACTTCGCTGAAACCACCCATGGCACCACCATGGGTGCCGGGCGTGCCTCGCGCAGCTTTAACGCCGGCGCGGCCTCGACGATCACATGGGCGTTGGTGCCACTGATCCCGAACGAGGACACCCCAGCCCTTCTCACCCGACCATCAGCCGGCCAGGGCCGAGACTCGGTCAACAACGACACCGACCCCGCCGACCAATCCACATGCGGGCTAGGCACATCCACATGCAACGTCGCCGGCAACACCTCATGGCGCATCGCCTGCACGATCTTGATCACGCCAGCCACCCCCGCCGCGGCCTGCGTGTGACCCATATTCGACTTGATCGACCCCAACCACACCGGCCGACCCGCCGGCCGCTCCTGCCCATACGTCGCCAACAACGCCTGCGCCTCAATCGGATCCCCCAACGTGGTCCCAGTCCCGTGGGCCTCCACCACATCCACCTCGGACGCACCCAGCCCCGCATTGGCTAACGCCGCCCGCACCACCCGCTGCTGAGCAGGCCCATTAGGCGCGGTCAACCCATTGGACGCCCCATCCTGATTCACCGCACTCCCGCGTACCACCGCCAACACCGGATGCCCCAACCGCTGCGCATCGGCCAACCGCTCCACCACCAGTACGCCGGCACCTTCTGCCCATCCCGTACCATCGGCCGCACCCGCAAACGCCTTACACCGCCCATCCACCGCCAACCCCCGCTGCCGGGAAAACTCCACGAACCCTTCCGGCGACGCCATCACCGACACCCCACCGGCCAACGCCAAATCACACTCCCCCAACCGCAACGACTGCACCGCCAAATGCAACGCCACCAACGACGACGAACACGCCGTATCCACCGACACCGCCGGCCCCTCCAACCCCAACGCATACGCCACCCGCCCCGACGCCACACTCGACAGGTTGCCGGTCAGCCGGTACCCTTCCGCGCCGGCCTCCCCGTACCCGGCGTGCATGATCCCGGCGAACACTCCCGTCGCTGACCCGTGCAAGCCGGTCGGGTCAATCCCGGCCCGCTCCAACGCCTCCCACGACACCTCCAACAACAACCGCTGCTGGGGATCCATCGCCAACGCCTCAGCCGGACCAATCCCGAAAAACCGCGCATCAAAACCAGCCGCATCCTCTAAAAACCCACCAAAACGCGTATACGACTTGCCCACCGCATCCGGATCCGGATCAAACAACCCCTCCACATCCCAACCCCGATCAACCGGAAAACCCGACACCACATCCCGACCCCCCACCACCACATCCCACAACCCCTCCGGCGAACACACCCCACCCGGAAACCGACACCCCATCCCCACCAACGCCACCGGCGCGTTTTGCGGCGCGTTTTTAGGTGCCAATAATTCGCGATTCTGACGACGCAGCTCGGCGTTCTCTTTCGCTGCCAGACGTAATGCTGCTACCAGCTCATCGGCCGCCACAGACACGTTGTCCCCTCTCCGTGTTAGAGACCTTTACATTTCCTTGTCGTCACGGTGCTGGGCAGTGGACCGCGGTCTGGTGGTGAAGGTAGTCTCCCGCGGCGCAACCTGGACAAATGGCCCCTGACGTCGGTCAGGCTCCAGCGCAGGCTTCGCGGCCCGTAGTGATGAGGCGCCGACGAAGCTAAGGCGGTTGTGGGTCACTCCTACCGTGGCTAGTCGGGTTGGCTCGGGCAAATGACTGCTAACGACGTTTGCCGCAGCTGACAGCGTAACCCGGGATGGGGCGAGTCGATTCCCGGACGATCTCGTGCGTCCGAGAGGATGCGCCACGGCCGGGGCGTTGATGACCTGGACAAATCCACACCGGCAATAACTGATTCGGGGGCCCACCTTGGCTACTCGACCGGGGGCTCCGTCATCCGCGCCATCCGCGCGAAATCACCCAGGCATGTGTATGACGATTCCTTCCTGGACCACCGTTGCTATCAATTGGCCGTCACGGTTGAAAAAGTTGCCGATGCCTAGGCCCCGGGAGTCGACTGCCGCGGGAGACGAGGTCGAGTACAGCACCCAGTCATCGAAGCGGACCTGGCGGTGAAACCAGATTGAGTGGTTGACCGACGCGGCGAAGACGTGGTCGTAGCCCCACGACAACCCATGCGTGGTGATGATCGAATCAAGGGGCGCGGCGTCCGACGCGTACACCATCGCGGCGGTGTGCAACAGTGGGTCGTCGGGCATTTCGCCGCTCGCGCGCAGCCACACGCGGTTGTAGGTGAGCCGCTCCCCTTTGTCGCGCATCACCCAGGTCGGGTCGTTGGCGTAACGCACTTCGATCGGCCGCAACGCGTTCACGATCTCGGGGACGATGGCTTCGTAGCCATTTAGCAGCTCGTCGACCGAGGGCAAGGTCTGCGGATCCGGCACCTTCGGCGGCGCAACACCGTGCTCAAGACCCGGGCCGCCGGATACATAGGAGATCATCGCCGAGGCCAGCAACGTGCCGTCCTGCATCGCATCGACCCGCTGATTGGCGAACCGGCGCTCATCACGCAGCCGGACCACCCGGTATTGGATGTCCTTCTTCGGCTCGCCGCCGGCGATGAAATGCACATGGAGCGCAGCCGGTGGCACCTTGTGGGTCAGCACCTGGCTGCCGGCGATAAGCGCCTGCGCCATCAGCTGGCCGCCGTACGTGCGGCCTGGGTTCTTGGTCGGGTGCGATCCCAGGAAGGTGAGTTCGTCGACGCGCTCGAGACTCATGATCGTCATGAACTGCTCGAAGTCACTGGCCAACGGTGCCCCCTAAGAGTTGTTCTACCCGATCGGTGCACATGAACCTTATTGTTGGAGCAGCACAGACGCGGATCGACGGTTGCCTGTGTCCGGGATCGCCAGCGGCGCCCAGTCCGGGTGGTGGTGTATTCGATGGGCTGCCCTGAAGGTCAGAACGCTTCTTCGCGCAGGTCCATGATCGCCAGGTCGACATTGGCAGCGATCCCGCGATCCGCGGTCAGCCGCGGAAGCATGTTCTTGACGAAAAAGTTTGCCGCAGCGACCTTTCCGTTGTAGAACGCCCGATCGGCCGCTCCCGGGTCGCGATCGAGCGCGGCCAGCGCGATCTCGGCGTGCCGCAGCAACAGCCATCCGATCAACAAATCGCCGACGGCCAGCAGGAAGGGCACCGACTCCAAGCCCACCCGGTACAGTTCGCGAGCGCTCTGCTGCGAATCGACCAAGAACCCGGTCATGGTGTTGACCCAGGCTTGCAGGTCGTCGAGTGCGGTGGTCAGCCGCTCGCGGGCGACGGCGAGTTCGGGGCGGGCATCGTCGCTTTCGATGAACGCCTCGATCTGCGCAACCAGATGTTGCAGCGCCTTACCGTGGTCGCGAACGATCTTGCGGAAGAAGAAATCCTGCGCCTGAATAGCGGTGGTGCCCTCGTAAAGGCTGTCGATCTTGGCGTCGCGGATGTACTGCTCGATGGGGTAATCCTGCAGGAAGCCGGACCCGCCGAACGTTTGCAGCGATTCGGTCAACGTCTGATAGGCACGCTCGGAGCCCACGCCCTTCACGATCGGCAGCAGCAGATCGTTGACCCGTTCCGCCAATTCGGGGTCGGCGCCGGATACGACGGCGGCCGCAGCCGGGTCCTGGTGGGCGGCGGTGTAGAGATACAGCGCGCGTAGGCCTTCGGCATAAGACTTCTGCGTCATCAGCGCCCGGCGCACATCGGGGTGGTGCAGGATAGTCACCCGCGGCGCGGTCTTGTCGGTCATCTGGGTGAGATCGGCCCCCTGGACCCGAGTCTTGGCGTACTCCAACGCATTCAGGTAGCCCGTCGACAACGTCGCAATGGCTTTGGTGCCCACCAGCATTCGCGCGTACTCGATGACCTTGAACATCTGCGCGATCCCGTTGTGACTGTCCCCGACCAGCCAGCCTGTCGCCGGTACTCCGTGTTGACCGAATGTCAGTTCGCAGGTGGCCGAAACCTTCAGGCCCATCTTGTGTTCCAACCCGGTGACGAATGCGCCGTTGCGCTCACCCGGTTCACCGGTCTCGGGGTCGAACAGGAATTTTGGCACCACAAATAGGCTCAGCCCCTTGGTGCCCGGGCCGGCGCCCTCGGGGCGGGCCAACACCAGGTGCAGGATGTTCTCGAACAGGTCGTCGGTATCGCCGTTGGTGATGAACCGCTTGACGCCGTCGATGTGCCAGGTGCCGTCGCCCTGGTCGATCGCTTTGGTGCGGCCGGCGCCAACGTCGGAACCGGCGTCGGGTTCGGTGAGCACCATGGTGGCACCCCAGTTGCGGTCGATCGCCAGCGTCGCCCAATGCCGTTGCTGCTCATTGCCGATGCCGTAGAGGATGTTCGCCATAAACGGACCGGCCAGGAACATGAACACCGGCGGGTTGGCGCCGAGCACCAACTCGTTGATAGCCCATTGCACCATCGACGGCGCCGGCACACCGCCGACATCTTCGTTGAGCCCGACCCGCAACCACTCGCCGTCGCGCCAGGCGGATAGCGACTTCTTGAACGGCTCCGGCAGGCTCACGACGTGCGTGTCGGGATCGAAGGTCGGCGGGTGGCGGTCGCCGTCGATGAACGACTCGGCCACCGGTCCCTCGGCCAGCCGGGCGGCCTCGGAAAGCATCTCCCGCACCGATTCGCCGTCCAGATCGCCGAACGCCTCGTCGGCCAGCACGCCCTCCAAGCCCAGCGTTTCAAAGAGGTTGAACTCGAGATCGCGCACGTTGCTCTTGTAGTGGCCCATCGCTGATGCCTTCCCCGATCCGCTGGGGCGAGCCTAGCCCGACGACGATGCGACCGGGAGCGATCGAGGAGGAGTCGGGCCCCCTAGCCCGAGCCGGTTAGCGCCCCTGGAATTGGGCTTGGCGGCGTTCGATGAACGATTGCACACCCTCGGCGGCGTCGGCGGTGGCGAACAGCGCAGCCACATCCGGCCGCAGCCGCTCGATCGCGGCCGCGTCGCCCTGAGCACGGGCCAGATGCGCTGACGCCAGCGTGGCGCGAACGCCCAACGGCGCAGCGCGCCCCGCGATGGTCTGGGCGATCTCGCGGGCGCGCGCGAGCGCGGCCGCGGCATCATCGGCCACCTCCTGCACCAGACCGATCCGGTGCGCCTCGGCGGCGTCGAACTCGTCGCCGGTGAGCAGCCAGCGCATGGCGTTGCCCCATCCGGCCTCGCGGGGCAGCCGCAGCGTCGCGCCGCCGAACGGGTAGATACCGCGCTGCACCTCGAGTTGCGCGAAGCGAGTACCCGTCGCCGCGATACGGACGTCGGCCGCCAGCAGCAGCTCGATGCCCAAGGTCATGCACCAGCCGTGCGCCACCGCGATCAGCGGCGTAGTCCAGGCACCGTCCAGACGCCACGGGTCGCGTCCGTCGGCCGGCATGGGCAGATCGCCGGACGCAATGCTGGGGCCGACGTCGACAAGGTCCAAACCGCCGGTGAAGTGATCGCCGTGCGCGAACAGCACGCCGACGCGCACCGATGGGTCCGACTCGAGCAGCCCGTAGGCACGGGCCAGGTCGGCGAGCATCACCTGAGTGAAGGCGTTGCGTTTGTGCGGTCGGTTCAGGCCGATCAACAAGACGTGTCCGTCCCGCTCCAAAGTCACGGTTTCCAGGGCCGGCAGGGCGCCAGGCGAGGTTGGGGAAGTCATCAGATCTTGCGGCGCGGAGACTCCTGGCTTTAGCCGAGAGATCAAACGCCGCGTTCCTCCTTTCAAGGTGATGTCGGTGGTCCTGGCTACATTGTTGATGTGTGTAGGTTTCGGTCGCTTGTCAGCCCTGAGCAGACGGTCGCACATCAACGTAATATGCAATGGAGCATATTACCGAGACGGTGTCGACTAGGCCAGACCTGTCAGCAATGCCGAGACGATGGGATTTACCTCGATGTTTAGCCTGAATGTTGGGCGTGCGTTGATTAGCGCTTGCCCTCCGTCCGGGTCCCGTAATATGATTCTTTGCATAATCGTGCGCTAGCTCACCCGACGCACGAGGGGCACTGCAAAGCCCGAGGAGAACAGCATGTTGTTTGTCGAGCTCAACGTCGCCGGCTTCCGCTTCAGCCGAGAGGTTCCTGACCTACGCCGCAAATCGCTCCGGCCTTCGGGCGTTGGTCCACGTGCCATGCACTGGCGAATCTCGCTTGTCCGCCATTCGCCCGCAGCGTAACGGTCGGACGGTAAAAGGGAAGCCCTTCCATGTCGCTATCGACGCGTGCCCGCAGTAAGCGCGGGAACACCCGAACCAACATGCTGATCAGCGCCGCCGAGGTGATGCGTGAACGCGGCGCCGCGGGCGTGACCATCGACGAGGTGCTCACCCGCAGCGGCGCACCCCGTGGCTCGGTCTACTACCACTTTCCCGACGGTCGCAATCAGATCCTCGCCGAGGCGCTCCGCTACGCCGGGGACACGATCACCGCCGACATCGACGCCGCCGCCGAACGGGGCGCGAAAGTGCTGGTGCGGCAGTTCGTTCGATTCTGGGAACGCGTCCTGGCCGAGAGCGACTTCAACGCCGGCTGTCCAGTGGTGGCCGCAGCGATCGGCTGCGCCGACGACGAAGTCCGGCTAGCCGCCGAGGCCAGCCGGATTTTCGCGCACTGGCGCGCGGCGCTGACGCGCGCGTTCGTCGCCGACGGCTTCCTCGAGCCGGATGCCGATTCGCTGGCGATGATGTCGCTTGCCGCGCTGGAAGGCGCCGTGGTGCTCTCCCGCTCCACACGCAGCACCGACCCGCTGCAAAAGGTCCACGAACAGCTCGAATTCCTGGTCAAGGCAAGGGAATTCGTCCTGCGCAACGGATTGCCGGAGCGCCCCGACTAGATCCGATTGCCCGCCTTCTCCTCAGACCGCTACGCGGTCTGCATCGTCGGTGGGCCTAGCCGGCTAGTCGCTGGCGGGCAGCGGCTTGGCTTCCTTGAGGCTCAGCGCGGTTTCGCCGACCGCCAGGGTTCCAGCGCCCGCCTTGGTAACCAGCACCTCTGCGCCGGTCTCGTCCACGTAGCGCTTACCCATCACGGTGCCGTCGGCGAACGCCGGATCCAGCTCGCCGGAACGCTCGGCGTCCAACGCGACCATCGGTGCGCCGCCGCAGCGCAGATCATCGAGGCTGTCCGCGCTTCGGACGACGATGACCTGGGTGTCGCACACCTGGCTGGCCAGACGAGTTCCGTTCTTGATCATGATGTTTGTAGTTCCTTACTGCTTGGCCGGAGTGGCGCGAAGCTCTTCGACAATTTCGCGGCGGAGCACTTTGCCGGTCGCGTTCGTGGGCAGCTCGTCGCGAAAGACTACCCGGTCGGGGGTACGCGAACCCCGCAAGCTTTTGCGGACATGCTCGCGCAGCTCCTCGGGGTCGGGTTCGATGCCGACGGCCGGCACCACTACCGCGACGATCGCCTGTCCCCACTGCGGATCCTCGACGCCGACCACGGCGACGTCGCGCACGTGGGCGTGTTCGATCAGCACATCCTCCAGCTCGGCGGGCGCGATGTTCTCACCACCGCGGATGATGGTGTCGTCGCTGCGCCCGCCGATGAACAGGTAGCCGTCCTCGTCGAGGGTGGCGATGTCCCTGGTCGGAAACCACCCGTCGGCGTCGAGCACCGAACCGATCCCGGTATAGCGGCCCGAGACCTGGTCGCCGCGAACGAACAACTCACCGGTCTGCCCCGGCCCGAGCACGGTGCCGTTCTCGTCGCGGATCTGGACCTCGATGCCGGGCACCGGTTGACCGACCGAACCCAACCGCTTGACCACCGCGGTATCCGACGCGGCCTGTGCCTCCCGGTGATCCTCCGGGGTCAGCACCGCGATCGTCGAACTCGTCTCGGTCAGGCCGTAGGCATTGACGAAACCCACATCTGGCAACAGCGCGAGGGCGCGACGCACCAGCGGCAACCCGACTTTCGAGCCGCCGTAGGCCAGGTTGCGCAGCGACGGCAATGCATGATCAGCGTCCTCCAGCACGGTCACGATGCGGTCGAGCATGGTGGGCACCACGGTTGCGGTGGTGACGTGCTCGGCGTTGATCAGCCGCACCCATTCCTCCGGATCGAAGGTGGGGAGATAGACCATCTTGCGGCCGGCGTACAGGTTCGACAGCGCCGCGCTGACCCCCGCGATGTGATACGGCGGCACGCATATCAGCGCCGCGTCGGTCGGCTCGGCGGAATCGAATTCGACCGATCCGGTGATGTAACTGGTCAGGTTGTTGTGCGTGAGTTCGACGGCCTTGGGCTGCGACGTGGTGCCCGACGTGAACAGCACGATCGCCACCGCGTCCGGGTCGGCGAACTCCGCCGCCGGTGCAGTGCTACGGGCCGCTGCGAAAAACTCATCGGAATCGATGACGCGCTGCCCGACGTCGCCGAGCATGTCGCGGTACCGACTGTCGACGATCACCAACGGTTCGGGCAGTCGACTGATGAGGGCTTGAATGCCCTCGCCGGAGAGGCGGTAGTTGATCGGCGTGAACGCCAGCCCGGCCCGCGCCGACGCGAAGATCAGCAGCGGGAGCATCGCGCCGCCGGTGCCGACGTAGACCACATGGTTGGCGCTCGATCCGGCGATGACGCCCGCGCCGCCGTCGGCGAGATCACTGAGCTGTTGAGTGGTCAGCCGGGTGTCTCCCGAGACGACGGCCGTGCGATCGGGGTTGCTCGACACAGCCATCTCGAGAAGTAACGAAATGCTCATCCTCGAACTCTCTGTGGTTCACCCGTTACAAAAGCCGTCAAAAGTGTCACGCTCTGGCTGTAGTTTAGATGATGCAAGTATCGCGCGTGATCGCGGTCAGGTCCCGGTCCAGCGGGCGGGACGCTTTTCGGCGAACGCGATCGCACCTTCCTTGGCGTCGTGGGACGAGAACACCGGCATCAGGATCTTGTTCTGTTCGGCGAACATGGTGTCCGGGCTCCAGCCGCGGGATTCGACGATGATCTGCTTGGTGGCGGCCACCGCGAGCGGCCCGTTGGCGGTGATCTTCTCGGCCAGCGCGATCGCGGCCTCCAGCGCGCGGCCGGGCTCGGCCAGCACATTGACCATCCCCAGCTCATGCGCCCGCTCGGCGGTGAAGTTTTCGCCGGTCAACGCCAGTTCCATCGCGATGGCAGCCGGGATGCGCGCGGGCAGCCGCAGCAAACCCCCGCCGCCGGCGACCAGCCCACGTTTGACCTCGGGAATGCCGAACGCCGAGTCCTTGGATGCCACGATCAGGTCCGTGGCCAGCGCCAGCTCGGTGCCGCCGGCCAGCGCGTAGCCTTCGACGGCGGCGATCAGCGGCTTGACCGGTGGACGCTCGGTAAAGCCCATGCCGCGGCCCTCGACGACGGGAACCTCGCCGCGGGCGAACGCTTTGAGATCCATGCCCGCGCAGAACGAGCCACCCGCGCCGGTCAGGATGCCCACCGAAAGACCCGGGTCGTCGTCAAGCCGGTCCACCGCGTCGGCCAGACCTCGGGACACCGCGTAGTTGACCGCGTTCTTGGCCTTCGGCCGGTTGATGGTGATGATCAGGATCCGGTCCCGCTGCTCGACGAGGACTTCGGGTTCGCTGTTGCCGGCTTCTTCAGTGCTCACAGTGTTCACAGCGGTGTCGCGCTCCTAATTCGAATTCATTGACTGACGTTGGGGAGATGGTATCGAGCCGCAATGCGTCGAAGACTCTGAGCTACCATCACAGCGAAGTCTGCGCTCAATCCCAGGGGAAACGCATTGGCGGCAATCGATATCGAACCTACCGAGATTTCCAAGTGGGATCCCGAGCTCACCGAACGCGTGATCGGGTGGATGCGTCCAGTGATCAAGGGCTACCACCGCGCGGAGGTGCGCGGGTTGGAGTCCTTCCCGCAAGGCGGCGCGCTGGTGGTGTCCAACCACTCCGGCGGGCTGTTCCCGATGGACGTTCCGGTGTTCGCCACCGGTTTCTACGAGATGTTCGGCTATGACCGGCCGGTCTACACCCTGAGCCACGACATGCTGTTCAACGGCCCGCAGGGCGAGTTCCTCATCCGCACCGGCTTCATTCGCGCCAACCACGAAAACGCCGACGAGGCAATGCGATCCGGCGGCGTGGTGGTGGTTTTCCCGGGCGGCGACTACGACGTTTACCGACCGACGCTGGCGGAGAACATCATTGACTTCGACGGGCGGACCGGATACGTCCGGGCAGCGCTGAACGCCGGGGTTCCGATCGTGCCGACCGTCGGCATCGGTGGTCAAGAGACCCAGCTGTACCTCTCGCGCGGCGAGGGATTGGCCAAGGCCCTGCGGTTGGACAAGTTGATGCGGGTGAAGATCCTGCCGATCTCGGTCGGCTTCCCGTTCGGGCTTTCTGCTGTGGTTCCGGTGAACGTGCCGCTGCCGGCCAAGATCGTGATGCAGGTGCTCGAGCCGATCGACGTGCGAGCCGAATTCGGCGAGGACCCCGACATCGACGCGGTCGATGCCCACGTCCGCCGCGTCATGCAGAAGGCGCTCGACAAGCTGGCCAAAGAGCGTCGCCTCCCGGTAATCGGCTAATACCGATGGCACCGCTCGGCCTGCTCGGCACCATGGTTCGCGCGGGAATCATCGCCCCCCTGAGACCGGACAAGTATCTGCGCATCGCCGCGGCGGTACGGCGCGAAGGACTCTCTGTCACAAGCGGTTTCGCGATGTCGGCGGAACGCTGCCCGAACCGCGCGGGCCTGGTCGACGAGCTCGGGGCACTGACATTCCGTGAGCTCGACCGACGTGGTGACGCGTTGGCGGCGGCGCTGCAGTCCTTGCCCGGTGGCACACCGGAAGTAGTTGCCATCATGTGCCGCAACCACCGTGGTTTCGTCGAGGCGTTGATAGCGGCCAACCGGATCGGCGCCGACGTACTGTTGCTGAACACGTCGTTCGCCGGGCCGGCGCTGGCCGACGTCGTTGACCGCGAAGGCGCCGACGCGGTGATTTACGACGAGGAGTTCAGCGACTCGGTGGACCGTGCGCTCGTGGACAATCCCGACACCACCCGCATCGTCGCGTGGACCGACGATCCCGAGGCCCACGACGCAGGCGTCGAGAAACTGATCTCCGCCCATGCCGGCCAGCGGCATACCAAGACGGACCGCAAAGGCAAACTGATCCTGCTGACGTCGGGAACAACGGGTAACCCTAAGGGCGCCAAGCATTCCGGCGGTGGTGCGACCGAACTCCAAGCCATGCTGGATCGCGTGCCATGGCACACCGAAGAAACGACGGTGGTGGTGGCCCCGATGTTTCACGCCTGGGGCTTCTCGCAACTGATCTTCGCGGCGTCGATGGCCTGCACGGTGGTAACCCGGCGCAAGTTCGACCCCGAGGCGACGCTGGCCCTGATCGACCGCCATCAGGCCACCGGCTTATGTGTGGTGCCGGTGATGTTCGACCGGATCATGGACCTCCCCGACGAGGTACGCCGTCGCTACAGCGGTCGTTCGCTGCGGTTCGCCACCGCGTCGGGGTCTCGGATGCGGCCCGACGTCGTCACCCGGTTCATGGACGAATTCGGCGACATCATCTACAACAACTACAACGCCACCGAAGCCGGCATGATCGCCACCGCCACGCCCACGGACCTGCGGGCCGCGCCGGACACCGCGGGTAAACCCGCTAGCTGCACCGAGATTCGCATCCTCGACAGCGAGTTCCGCCCGGTGCCCACCGGCGAGGTCGGTCAGATCTTCGTGCGCAACTCCAACCGCTTCGACGGCTACACCTCCGGCGCAAGCAAGGACTTCCACGAGGGCTTCATGGCGTCCGGTGACGTCGGCCGCCTGGACGAGGCCGGACGGCTGTACGTGGTCGGGCGCGACGACGAGATGATCGTCTCCGGTGGCGAGAACGTGTACCCGATCGAGGTGGAAAAGACGTTGGCGGCGCACCCGGATGTCGCCGAGGCCACGGTGATGGGCGTCGACGACGAACAGTACGGGCAACGGCTGGCGGCCTTCGTCGTGTTAGCGCAGACTGCGTCGGCCACCGTGGACGGCCTCAAACAGCATGTGCGGGACAACCTGGCCAACTACAAGGTGCCTCGCGAGATCGTCCTGCTCGACGAGCTGCCCCGCAGCAGCACCGGCAAGATCTCCCGTCGTGACCTGCTGGCCCAACTGGAAGACTAAGCCTGCGCCATCGCGCCTTCGATGGCCGTCAGTTTTTCGGAAAGACCTGCGGCGCGGCGGATTTCGATAAACTCATCGATGATGGCGTCGGTTAGCTCGTGTGGGTCCTCGACGGTAGCGCCGTCGGACAGCACCGAGACGTTGAGCTGGTCGACGTAACTCCACACCGTGATGTTCAGGCCGCTGCCCGCCGTCAACGGTCCCACCGAATAGATCTCGGTGACCAATGCGCCGCCAACCCGCCCGCGTTTGCGCGGACCCGGGACGTTGGAGATCGGTATGTTGAGCACCTTGTTCTGGCCGTCGCGGCTGGCCAGCCAGCGGAACAGCGACTCCGACGGTGCCGGCGGAAAATAAGCCGCCCACCGGCTGACCAACTCCGGCCCGAGCAGTTGGTGGCTCTCCTTGGCATCGACGGCGTAATCATGCGTGCGCCGTACGCGTTCCAACGGGTCATCGACGTCGGCCGGCAACGCCACCATCATGCCGGTGAAGTAATTTCCCGAAATACGTTCCGGCGAGAAGTCGAAGCTCACCGGCACCGATGCCAGCAGCGGGTGATCGGCTTTGCCGTCATAGCGGAGCAGCAGTTTGCGCAACGCGCCCGCCGACAGCGCCAGCACCATGTCGTTGATCGTGACGCCGAGCGCTTTAGCCGTCTCCTTGATATCGGCCAGCGCCAAGGTCGCCGTGGCGAATCTTCGCTCGGGAGTGAGCATGTGATTCATGAAGCTCGGCGGCGGGGTGAACGGCATAGTCAGTTCCGGTGAGAGCTTGCGCGGGCTGCGGCGCACCCGGTTGATACCCTGCGCGGTGTAGCCGATGGTCCGCGGGATCCGCCCGATATGGCGCAAATGATCAACGAACGCCGACCGCACCAGCTCCCCGGTGGACGGCGCCGGGTCGGGCGCATACCGGGTCTGACCAGACTGCGGGCCGGGTGCCAGATCCATACCGCGGGCCAACAGATTCGCCGCGGCCACCCCATCGGCGAGCGCGTGGTGGATCTTGCCGACCACCGCGATGCGGTTGTTGGCCAAACCCTCGACGAAGTACATCTCCCACAGCGGGTAATCGCGGTCCAGCGGGGTGCTGGCAATCTCGCCGATGGCCTCATCGAGTTCGCGACGGCCCCCCGGGGCGGGCAGCCGCCACGGCCGCACGTGATAGGTCAGGTCGACGTCGCAGTTCTCCCGCCACATCGGATGATGCATCTTCAGCGGAATGTCAACCAGCTGGTAGCAGAACGGTTCCAGCTTGTACAACCGGCTGTGAATGACGCGACGGAATTCGTCGATGCCGAAGTCGCGGCGGTCGGAATCCAACTCGATCACGGCGACTTTGAGTGTGTGCATATGCACATTCGGTGTTTCGCTGTACAGCAACACCGCATCCCAGCCGCTAAGCCGTTTCACCGGCTTTCCCTCATGGGACGGACCCTACAGTCGGCTGGCGGCTAAATAACCTCTTTGGCCGCGATCATCCGGTTGCGGTGAATCTGGTTGAGGAACAGCCCGACAGCGGTCGCCATCGCGCCCGTGCGCGCGCCGTCGGTCAGATCGAACCCGTGCCCGGCGCCGGGCAACTCCACGTAGCTGACCACCGAACGCGAAACCGATCTCAGCCGCTCGACGAAACTGCGCGCCTGCTCGACCGGTATGACCTTGTCGCTGCTGCCGTGAATGACCAAGAACGGCGGCGCGTCCGCGTGTACCCGGGCGATCGGCGAGGAGTTGCGGAACACCTCGGGATGGCGGTCGATCCTGCGCTTGACCACGACTCGCTCGAGGAAATCCACGAACTGCTCCCGCTCGTAGGTCGACCGGTCCTCCCAGTCGTAGCGGCCGTAGATCCCCACCACGGCATCCACCGAGGTGTCCGAGCCTGCCGGCAGTTCGGTCTGCATGTCGGGGTCGTTGCCGGTGAGTCCGGCCAGCGCGGACAAGTGCCCGCCCGCCGAACAACCCGCTACCGCAACGAAATTGCGGTCACCGCCGAACTTGTCGACATTGGCCCGCGCCCACGCGACAGCGGTTTTCACGTCGGTGATGTGCGATGGCCAGCGGTGGTGCGGCGAAACCCGATATTGCACCGACAGGCACACCCAGCCCAATTCGGCCAACTGCGACATCAGCGCATAGCCCTGCAGCTGGCGGCCACCGTGCACCCAGGCGCCGCCGGGCACGAAGATCAACACCGGCGCCGGCCGGACCGGCAGATCCTTGCGACGCCACACGTCCAGCAGCTGCACCGGGTGGCTGCCGTACCGCACCGAGGTGCGGTGTAGATGGCGACGGTGGTGCATTGCACGCCAGAACGGCGGGGTCCGCTCCGGTGCCGGCCACTCGATCTCCAGGTCCTTGCCCGATACGACGCCGCGCAGCGCGGCATCCGAGACCGCCTGGGTCTTGTCCCGCTCGGCCTTGCGGATCTCGCCAATGCCCGGAGTGAGCCACGACTTGGCCGACGAGGACAGGAATCCTGGCACCAGCCGATAGCCCCAGACGCCCATCGCGGTCACGCCACCCAGCGGCTCCAGGTGCCTGCCGACCACCGGCAGCGAAGCCATCGCATCGCTTACTGCCAGCATGTAGTCGCCAGGGCGGGCTCGTAGCAACCACCGCGCCCGGGCGGCCGTGGTTCGTCCGGGAAAGCGGGGCGCCGGTCTCACCGTCATTCGGGGAGCGTACCGTGCAGGTCCCCCGCCAAACTGGAAACGCGACTGCTTCGTCGGCCCGCACGCGCCAAACGCAATAAATAGACGATCGCACTCGTCAGGAACATGGCGGCGGTCAGCAATAGCCACCTGCCGAGAAACGGTTGTTGCGTCTGCCCGGTCGCGGCCAGGTAAGTCGACGCGCCCTGTCCGATGATGCCCGGCAGAAACACCAGCAGGGTCAGCCCGGAGCCGAGGGCCGGTATCCGCAGGTAGTTGCGCACCGATACCGGCAGACGCCGGACCGGTCGCCGGCCGGCCCGGGCCCACAGAATCCGGTCGACAAGCGCGTAGATCGGGAACAACACCAGATCATGGGCGATCACGGCCGCGGCGAACCAGACCGCGATCGACTGCCACCAGCTGTGCGGATTCCACAGGGTCATCGGTTTGACGGTGGCCACGACGTAGCCGAGTAGCGCGAACCCAGCTGCCATGGTCAACAGATGCAACGGGTACGACCCGTAGACGTCGCGAAAAGCGGTGCGCCACCTGGCCGACACGTCAGCCGGCCTCGAAGTCGATCGCGCCCACCCATTTGGTGTTATGGACGCCGGGCAGCGCCGGAACGATGATCCGCGCCGGATAGCCGTGGTCAAGCGTCAGGTCGGCGCCGTTGACGCGTAACGCCAAAAGCGCGTCGGGGTGGGCGATTTGATTGGCCTGCAGCCGTGCCTCGCCGAAGGCGCCGCCGCGTTGCAGCGACATTACCCGTGCCGCCTGCGGTGCCGCGACCCCGGCGAGCCGGGCAAGGTCGGCCAGCCGCACCCCGCTCCAGGTCTGGGTGGTCGACCAGCCCTCCACACACGCAATCGGCAACCGCGCGGTGTGTTGCGGCATGGCCGACAACGCGGCGCGGTCCACCACCACCGCCGACGGGCCCCCACGCAGCGTGAGCCGCCACCGCGGGCCGACGCTGCGCGCATCGATACCGGCGGCAACGGCGGTCTTGTTGACTTGGAAGTCGCCGTCACGGCTGCGCCCGCGAGGCAACAAAAGCGCTGCGGGCCGAAGGATCCCGCCGACGGTTTGACCGGCGGTCAGTACCGCCATCAGCAGCGTGCCCGCGCCGACCAACCCCAGCGCACCGCGTCTGCTGATCGTCGGGTCCGCCGGATCGACCGACACCAGCCCATCACGGTCGAGCGGCTCGGGACGAGTATCTGAAGTGTTGGTGCGCAACACTTTTCGCAGCGGCAGCGACCGCAGGCCACTGACCATGCGAGGAATCTTGACGACGATGTGCATAACGAAGCCGGCGATGAACACCCAGGCCCCGAAGTAGTGGGCTGTGTAGAAGCTGAACCCAAAAACGTAGTCGTACTGGATGTTGAGGACGCCGGTGACGATTTCGAACAGGATCCCGCCCACCAGCATGATCAACGACAACCGCTCCAGCAGTTGGGCGATGGAGGCGACCGGCGGCCACGCGAACAGCCGCGGTATCACCGACCATAGCTTGGCCAGCACCACCGGGATGAGCACCAGACCCAGTCCGACGTGCACGCCCTGAGTCAGCCGATACAGCCACGACGGCGCGGTGGGCCACTCGAAGCCGGGCAGCCTCAGCCAGCCGACGTGGCCGGGGATGGCCTGGCCGAGCTGCGGCGCATAAGCGATGTACGAGAGCAGGCCGGTGAGGATGACGACAGGCAGTGTCACCAGCAACACCGATCCCAACACCGACGTCAGCCAGGGCCCGCGCAGCGGGCTGCGCCATCTGAACCGCCTGTGGGGGCTCACGATGGCTCACAATACGGCCATGTCGGCGACAACCCACTCGCCGATCAGATGGACTCCGGTCATCCTGAGCCCCACCTGGCGGGCCAGCATCGCAGCGCTGTCCAGGCCGACCCAGGCCCAGCGAAACCACGGACCGACCTGGCGGCCGTAGCCGACCGGTCGACACCCAGCGCCGGGACACCCCGCCGAATCAAGCGCGAAACTAGACGTCCTGGACCACAACCCAATTCGATCGTCGGACCATTGCACATCGCCACCACGGCATCATCGAACTCCTCGTCGGCGCCACGGGCGCCCAGCCATCGGTTCACGTGAAGTATTCGGAGCCCTCCGTCGGGATGACGGATCCAACATCGCTCACCGTCGAGTGCCCGCTCGTACAGGTGCCCCAGCATGTCCCAACCGGTACCCGGATCTGCGCTCTTTTAGTCCTGTGGCCCGGGCGATGGGGTGGAAGTCAATGAACACATGGCTGGTCGGGAACTGACTTAGCGCCGAAGACCTCGTAGGCAAGCTGCTGTGTCCGAGGACCCATGGTCTGACTCGAGGCTCGACTGATCGAGCTGAAACTACAGAATTTGAGGTGTCCTCGTCGCGGTTTTGATGCCGTCTAGGGCGTGCGACGAAAATTGTTGTGCTTCAGCGCTTCTTGTCGTGAAATAACGCATCGGTGGACGCGTCACGGCGGGCAGCCTTGGCCTGCTTGTCGGCGCGTTTCTCCTTCAATGACTTTCCAGACTTCTTGCTCATGGTTTGTCGAGGAGACTTATCGGACATCATTGGGCCCCTTCATCATGGGGGCCTGGTTGGTCCCGATTCTCCGACTCTACCCCCACGACGCGGAGTTGATCGGGTCTTCCGGCGACGACGCGACGTTCGCCGCCATCTCGGCGCGCCGACGCAAGGCGTTTATCGGTTGTACGGCAATGACCGACCCCACGTTGTCTCCGTGTACGCGCCGGGGCTGTGCTGGCGTCGTTCGGCTGAGTGCTACCGGGTGTCGGTACTCACCTCCAGCGATGAGAAGTGGCGTAACGTTGTAGACATCGGGCAGCTCGGTTGCGAGCGAACATGCTCGACTGAAAAGGAAAATTTGATGGCTTCACCAACGACGTTTCGCTCGCCCTACGTCCAACGTCTCGAACTGGTCAGGGACACCATCATGTCCCATTCCAAGCTTGGAGATAAGGCGGCAAGCGAACTGGCGGAACATGTTCTGAACGCACTGAATTCGATTCCCGAGAAGGTGCGCTGAGCACGGACCAACGATGGTCCGCATTTCGTGATCACACGGCCTTTCCCGATTCGTGTGCACCTTCTATTCACCGATTCGTCAAAGAATCGGCTCACAACACACGATCCCTGCCGGTATTTTGCCGGCGCGCCTGGAGGTTTCAATCATGACAGTTACCGTGACACTGCGAGACGGCGCAACCGACAGTTATCTGAGGTACGGCGACGAGTACATCAAGCAGAACGACGGCACGCTCGACGTCGTCCGCGCTGGCGCCGACCGGCCGTATAGCTATGCGCCGGGCCTGTGGACCGACGTAGAGGGCAACGAAAAGCGGTTGACGGGGAGCCGTTTCGGGCGGTGGTTCAAAGGGGAAGCCACGAAGTCCTAGCAGCCGCGAAACACCTCAGTGGTGCCGCAGTCCGGAAGCAGAAATGCTTGCGGCGGAGGTTCACTCGGCTCACTTTGCGGCAGGCGCAACGTTCCGTAGTCCTGCGACGTGCGGCCCCGAATGCGCAGTCCCGACTACTCTCGCACCTGACGATTGACGAGGCCCGTAACGCGCCGGGAATCGATCTCTTCACCTCCGTCGCCGTAGTAGACGCGGTACTCCTCGATCACCGGCGTCCCCCCGTCTGAGCACTTGTCAGCGCCGCGCATTTCGCTGTCGGCTGTTTGCGTGACTTTGATCCATCTTCCAGACCGGGGGTCTTGGAGCATGTCACCCTCGCGGATCTCCGACAGCGGCACCTGTTCTATTGCATGTTCCGAACTCATTGCTCTCCCGGATCGGCGTGCTAGGTCCGGGTACGTCCACTATTCGAGAGATCTTCCCGGCGATCACTTTGAGGATTCCCCACCCAGCGCCAGCGGTCAATCACACCTTTACTGGCGGCTACTGAACCGAGGCGCGATGACGGCAGGTTGGACTCGCCAACTAAGGCAACCCCAGACTGCCGGCCACCAAGCCCGCCAGGTCGTCAATCCTGGCCCGCAAGTCGGCAAGCATCAGCGCTGGCCTGTTCGGAGGTCACTGACCCGACCGGGGTGCTCTGGACGCCCCGCGCAACCCTCGGCGCTGTCTGCGCCTACGCAGGTGCGCGCGTTGCTTCCAAGATGAACGCTCAGAACGGTCTTCGCCGCACAATCGGCGGCCCGGTGCCACATCCCTCCGGGCCGGCATGTGGCGCGGTGGCTGGCCCGCTCGGACCGAATCGACGAAGGTCGCCGTTCATCCCGCGCGTGCTCGTCGCCAACGCGGTGGTGTGGGTCTCCGAAGAACACCAGGCGGGCAACCCAATTAACCAAATGGAGTCGAAGCCGGCGATCACCGCCTGCCTCTAGCAGAGGAAAGTGGGGCACCCCGCGAAAGTGGTGGCAAACTCCGGTCACCATCTGCGACGCTGATACTGTCCGTTCCCTGTGCGCGCGGTCGCCCTGAGCAACGGACATACGACATGACCAGGAGGCGAAGTTGCCGGCGCAGTGGAAGAGGCTGGCAGAGGCTACCCGGGTAAAGCCGGGGTCCAAGGTGGACCTGGCCAAGGACTTCGATCCCGGCCGCCACGACAAACAGCTTCGAAAGGACCACGGCGCCGCGGTGCTGGCTGACGCGAAGGCGGCGCTGCTGGATTTGCAGGACCGCTTCTACGCGCAGGCCGACCGGTCGCTACTGATCATCCTTCAGGCGATCGACGCGGCCGGTAAGGACGGCACGATCAAGCACGTCATGAGCGGCCTCAACCCCGAGGGTGTCGACGTGTACAGCTTCAAGACGCCATCGGCGACCGAGCAGGCACATGACTACCTCTGGCGCCACCAAAGGTCGCTGCCGGAACTGGGCCGCATCGCGGTGTTCAACCGATCCCACTACGAGAACGTATTGATCACCCGTGTGCACCCTGAGACGTTATGGCCACGCACCGCGGTGCTCGACGCTGAGGACATCTGGCAGCGGCGGTATCGCGACATCAACGACTGGGAGCGCTACCTCACCGACAACGGGACCGTAATCGTCAAGCTGTTTCTCAACGTCTCCAAGGACGAACAGGCGCACCGGTTCCTTGAGCGCATCGACGAACCCGAGAAGAACTGGAAGTTCTCCGTCGCGGACCTACGCGAGCGCGCGTTCTGGGACGACTACCAGCGGGCCTTTCAAGACATGCTCAGCCACACCAGCACCGTCTGGGCACCCTGGCATGTGATCCCCGCAGACCACAAATGGTTTAGCCACGTGTCGACTTCCGCGGTGCTGTTGGAGACGCTGCGAGATCTCAACCCGCAGTATCCGCAGGTCGACGCCGCCACCAAAGCTGAGCTGGCAGAGGCAAAGAAGGAGTTGGCAGGCAACGATGGTGACGCGGCCGCACAGTCGTTATGACGACGTGGACCCGCATGCACCCAGGTCGACGGGGCGCACCGAAATACCACGGACGGGTACTGACGCACCCGACATTGACTGGCGTTGTGGGCGAATGAGAACGACCCGTGGCCCTTACGCTGAACCAGGCCCGTTCGGTCTACGACCGGATCGGACGCGTCCAGGACTGGCACGCCGCACGGCTGGAAGATCGAGGATCACTCACGCCTGCACCGTTTGGGATTTGTCATGGACGTCGTCATCGCAGTTCCGAACACACGCCAACAATTACCACATGCTCGCCCTCCCCATCTCACGCGCCGGCCAAGAAAACCGTGGCGAAGAAATAGTTAAGCGGGCAGGTCCACCCGCAGCGCCAGGTGCTCATCGAGAATCCGGCGCAGCGCGGCATCCATCGGATGCGCGGATGCGAGGTCGCGGCCGAACCGGCTGTCCACCACGACTACCGTGCCCGCATGCAATTCGGCGGTGTCGACCTGATCGACGAACGGATCGAACAATGCGGGCGGCGTGGCCAGGTAATACAGCGCCCGGCGCGACTCGTTCAACCCGGCGGCATACATCAGTCCGTGTTGGGTGATCACGAAGAGTTCCGAGGTGATCCTGGCGTTCGGGGTCTCGGCTTTGGCCCACGCCATTGCGGCGCACCGGGTCTGTGCCAATTTATCGGGGACGTCGTCACTTAGCGTGAGTAACCTTTCGACGAGTGTTCCACCCATTCGCGGATATGCGTCGATGGCGGGTCTGAAGTACCGCTGGAAGAGCTCGCCGAAAAGGTCGTACAGTTGCTCGCTCATCGCAGCTCCCAGGTCTCAGACCGACACTCAATTGTGCGCCCGTACCGTCGGCTGAGCACGAGTTTGGCCAGGACGGCGGCCTCGCTGATCACTGCTATCCCGTTGGCCTGACCGCAGATCGAGGCGCCCACGTCATCATCGAGGGGTGTAGCGTCAGAGGTGGTTGAGAATCTCAGCTGGTTCGGGATGAGTTTGGCTGCCCGCTGCTGAACTTGGGGAGCGTTTTGCTCCGAGCCTGAACAAGCCGTTGGTCGTGTGTACTCCGGGATCGCCATTACTACTTTGTCCATCTATTCTGTCCATCGCGTTCGCGTTGCCACCAACTGCGGCCGGCGGGCGATCTCGGTAGTAATCCGAAGTGAAAATGGTTGGGGGTCAAGCCAATTGCACCGGACGGCCCACGGTCCCTGGAAATTGCATTAGATGCTGGCGTGGGCGGTTTTGCGAATGGATCTACCACTCTGCCGTCCATGACTCGGAGGAGTTCAGGTGAACGTAAGTTTTTCGTCGATGTCGGCGATTGAGATTCTTGACTCGCGTGGTCGACCCACCCTGCGTGTGCGAGCGACCCTGTCCGACGGTCGCAGCGTGACATCGGGGGTGCCTTCCGGCGCATCGACTGGCAGCCGCGAGGCGGTAGAGCTACGAGACCACGACGAGAAGCGGTACTCGGGGTTGGGCGTGCAGCAGGCGGTTGGCCACGTCAACGGAGCGATTGCCGACGCCGTGACCGGTCGTTCGTTCGCCTCGCTTGCGCAGGTTGACGACGCCCTTCGTGGGCTGGACGGCACGGCCAACAAGTCGCGGTTGGGCGCCAACGCGATTGTGGGTGCGTCGATGGCCGCTGCCCAAGCATTTGCTCTCGAGTCGGGCCAGCCCCTATGGCGGTGGCTGACTCCTGACGGGGTGATTCCGCGGCTACCGGTGCCGCATTTCAACGTTGTGAATGGGGGTGTGCACGCGAGGAATGCGCTCGATTTTCAGGAGTTCATGATCGCGCCGATCGGAGCGCCGTCGCTACCCGAAGCAGTCCGTGCCGGCGCCGAGGTCTATCAACGGTTGCGTGCGGTACTGGCGGAACGTGGCTTCGAGACAGGGCTGGGGGATGAGGGTGGCTTCGCGCCCGAAATCGCCTTGCCAGAAGAGGTTTTGGAGCTGATCGTGCACGCCATTAGCGACGCCGGTTATGCCGCCGGGCGCGACGGCGTCGCGATCGCCCTCGATCCGGCCTCAAGCGAATTTCACCGTGACGGCCGGTACGCCGTTGGCGGCGAGTCGTTGTCGAGCGAGGACATGATCGATCGCTACGCGCAGATGATCGACAAGTTCCCCATCTGGAGCATCGAGGATGGCCTCGGCGAGACCGACACTGCAGGCTGGCAGAAGCTCACCGCCACGCTTGGCGAACGCGTCCAATTGGTGGGCGACGACAACTTCGTCACCAACCCGGAGTTGATTGCGTGCGCCGTCAGCGCCGGCATCGGCAACGCCGCCCTGATCAAGGTCAATCAAGTCGGAACCGTGTCCGAAACACTTGAGGCGCTTCGGGTATGCCGGGATTCCGGATACGCCGCAATGATCTCGCATCGGTCGGGCGAGACGGACGACACGTTCATCGCTGACCTGGCTGTCGGTTCGGGATGCGGCCAGATCAAGTCCGGTGCACCGGCGCGAGGGGAACGCGTCGCGAAATACAACCGACTTCTCGAAATCGCGGCCTCGGCCCCGAAGCACCCGTTCGGCTTGGCGCGCTGACGACAACGAGGACCGCCGAGACAGCGACCGCACTGGACCCGGCGGCCAACTCCAACGTCGGGTCAATGTGCATCGAGGCGCCTCTCGCCGAGTGCCGGCCCGAACGCACCTATGGAGAAATTCTCAAGAGGCGCCCGGCAGGAATTGTGTTTGCGCGTTTGGAATGTGAATACGTGCGCGCGCGTCCGCCGCTTCTGGTCCGTGATTGTAAACGACGTCCTGATCGCCAGTCAGGACGGTCACGGATGCGCCGCAGATGAACTGCAGATCTGCAGATTCCATGAGACACAACGAGTCAGTTGCACAGAAGCAACCCGGTGGCGGCCCATGCTGAGGTCCAGGGAGTCCAGACGAACCAAATTGCAACTATAGGCCGTCGCTGTCGTCTGCTTCGAGCGTGCCCTGGGCCGCCTCAGCGCCGGCGGCAGTGGCCCGACCCTTCAGGATGTACTCGAACCCGACTGCGCTGCTGGCGCCGATCATTGGTCCGACCAGGTAGATCCAATACGTGCTCAGCTGCCCGCCGACGGCGTCGGGCGCAAGCGAGCGCGTCGGGTTCATCGATGCACCCGTGACTGGCGCAGCCCACACTGCGACGATTCCGATGTACCCGCCGACTGCGATCGCGGCATTGGTTCCGATGTTCCGGGCACCGGACGACGTGCCCAGGATGACGCTGACGAGGCCGAGCGTGAGCACACCCTCGATTGCGACGGCCACCCAGTCCGGCACACGAGGAGCCGGCACCGTCGCGCCGTGGATGATCCCGCCGATCGTCCATTGCAGGAACAGGCACGCCAGAAACGCCCCGATCGCCTGCGCCGCAATGTAACCCGGCACGCGGCGCCACGGGAAGTTGCCGCGCAACGCGAACGCCCACGTCACGGCCGGATTCAAATGTGCACCGGAAATGGTGCCCATGAAGTAGATGATCGCCATGACCATCGCGCCGGGAGCTATCACCTTCACCGGAAGGGTTAGCCCGCCCCCGTAGGGCTGTGCGCCGACCGCGCCGACCCCAGCGGCGACCAGCACCAGCAGGAACGTCCCCCAGACCTCCGAGAACAATCGACGGTACTCGAGCCGGTCATCGAGGAATTCAGTCAGTCTGGGTCCTGCATGCTCATCCATCATGGCCGTTTCGCCCTGCCTCCTGGAAGGGGTAGAGGTTGATCAGTTGCCGGAGAAGACCTATCACGGCGTGCCATGAGGTCGCTAGTCTGCCGATGCATGACGGATCATCCCATCACGCCGAGTGCCGATGGCTATTGCTCGCAACTTTCACTCAACGCCTGCGGCGGCCCCTGGTAAGGGTCGAAGACCTTGAGTAGCTGTCAATCGCGCTCGAGTGATGTGTGCGAGCCGCTACGGTTTCCAGGGGCCGTAGTCGGTGCTGTTGGCTTGCCGCAGTGCGCTGACGTAGTCCCAGCGTTCGCGTGTGGTCTCGTCCGCGCCGACGGGCGTGGCGAGCAGCCCACGCAGTTCCTCGACGGTGGTGTATCGCTTGCGTCGCATCCATTCGCGCAAGCCGTCGAGCAGTACGGCGGCGTGTTCCGGGCCGTGGCGCAGCAGTGCTGACGCCGTCATCACCACATCCGCGCCGGCCAGCAGGTACTTGATCAGCTCAATGGAGCTCTCGACGCCGGTCGTCGCGGCGAGCGACGCGCCGACGCGTCCGCGCAGTAACGCAATCCACGTCAGCGGCAACCGAATCTCCGCCGGAGTGGACAACGACACCGCGCGCACCACGGTGAGGGTCTCGGAGTCGATATCGGGCTGCAGGAATCGATTGAATAGAACAAGCCCGTCCGCACCGGCCTCATCCAGGCGCCGCGCCATCTCGCCGGTCGCGCTGAAGTACGGACTGAGCTTCACGGCCACCGGTACGGTCACCGCGTCCTTGACCCGTGCCAGGATGTCGAGGTGACGCTGCTCGACATCGCGGCCGCAGATGTGCGGATCGCCGGGCAGGTAGTAGATGTTCAATTCGATTGCGGCCGCACCGCAGTCCTGCATTGACCGGGCGTAGCGGACCCAGCTGCCGGGCGTGCTGCCGTTTAGGCTGCCGATCACCGGAACTGAGACCGCCCCGGCCGCGCGTTCGAGCAAGCTCAAGTAGCGGCGTGGGCCGTGGTCCTCGTCGGCCGCGTGCGGGAAGTACGACAAAGACTCGGCGAAGCTCTCGGTGCCCGCCTCGGCAAGACGTGCGTTCTGCTCGGCCTCGCGGCGCAGTTGCTCTTCGAACAGCGAATAGAGCACCACCGCACCGACGCCGGCGTCGGCGAGGCGCCGGACGCCGTCGACGGTCTGCGACAGCGGAGATGCGGCCGCGACCAGGGGGTTGCGTAATGTGAGGCCCAAATAGCGGGTCGACAGTTCCATCAGCGTTCCCTGCGGGCGTCGGCGTGGAAGTGTTCGGGACCGCGAGAAGCCATCTCCTCGTAGACATTCCAGCGCTGAGCGTTGGCTTGTTCGGCGAGGCCGAGAAGCCGGTCGTACTTCGGCCGGATCGGCGTTGGCCAGTGAGCGGTAACGCAATTCTCGGGTAGCGGTAGTCGGCGAGCGGGATCCGCGGCTGGTGCGAATCGAGCAGGAACGGGTTCTCTCCGGCCGCCCGCAGTACCGGGTCATAACGGATCAGCGGCCAGTGCCCGCTGGCCACGGCACGGTACTGCTGATCCATCCCCTGACGCATTTCGATGCCGTGCGCAATGCACTGGCTGTAGGCGATCACCAGCGACGGGCCATCGTAAGCCTCCGCTTCGCGGAAGGCCTGCAGGGTCTGCTGCGGGTCGGCACCCATGGCGACCTTGGCGACGTAGACGTTTCCGTAAGCGATCGCTTGCAGCGCGAGATCCTTCTTCGGCACCGTCTTGCCGGCGGCGGCGAACTTGGCGACTGCGCCCAGGGGTGTCGACTTGGACATCTGACCGCCGGTGTTGGAATAGACCTCGGTGTCGAGCACCAGCACGTTGACGTTGCGCCCAGTGGCCAACACGTGGTCGAGCCCACCGGACCCGATGTCGTACGCCCAGCCGTCACCGCCGACAATCCACACGCTGCGCCGGACCAGGCTGTCCACCACACTGCGCAGGTCGGCAGTCACAGCGGGATCGAGGCCCGCAAGGCGGTTCTTGAGCTCGGCCACCCGCTCACGTTGGGCTGCCAACTCCGACTCCCGCAGCTGCGGTGCCGCCAGAATGGCGTCGACGAGTCCGGCACCGAGCGCGTCGCGCAATTCGGCGAGGCGTCGCCGCGCCAGCGCGACATGTCCGTCGCTGGCCAACCGCAGGCCGAGCCCGAACTCCGCGTTGTCCTCGAACAGCGAGTTCGACCAGGCGGGACCCCGCCCGCTCGCGTCAGTGGTCCAGGGAGTGGTGGGCAGGTTGCCGCCATAGATCGACGAGCAGCCCGTTGCGTTGGCGATCATCAGCCGGTCCCCGAACAGCTGCGAGAGAAGCTTGAGGTACGGCGTCTCGCCGCAACCCGCGCAGGCGCCGGAGAACTCGAAGAGTGGCTGCAGGAACTGGGTGCCGCGCACGGTCCCGAAGTCCACCCGCGACCGGTCATTGGTCGGCAGGGTCTCGAAGAAAGCGATGTTGGCGCGCTCAGCAGCCACCCGCGGCTCGCTGGGGCCGAGGTTGATCGCCTTGGTAACGGCGCTACCCGGTATCACGACCGGGCAGGCCTCGACGCACAGGCCGCACCCGGTGCAGTCCTCGACGTACACCTGCAACGAGAACCGGGCGTTCGGGAGGCCGACGGCGTCCAGGGGTGCGGAGTCGAACTGTTTTGGCGCCCCGGCCAGCTGGGACTGGTCGTAAAACTTAGAGCGGATCACACTGTGCGGGCAGACGAAGCCGCAGTTGCCGCACTGAATGCAGCTGTCGGAGTCCCAGACCGCAACCAGCTCGGAAATGTTGCGCTTCTCGTATGCGGTCGTGCCGCTCGGGTAGCTGCCGTCCACCGGAAGTGCGCTGACCGGCAAGGCGTTTCCGCGCCCGGCCATCATCTCCGCGGTGACGGTGCGGACGAACTCCGGCGCGGACTCGGGCACGGTCGGTGCCGGTGTGCGTGTGGAGGTGACCAGGGTGGGCACCTCGATCCGGTGTAACCCGGCCACCGCGCCGTCCACTGCGGCCAATTCTTTCGCCAGCACGTCGGCGCCGCGATTTCCGTACATCTTTTCCACCGATTGCTTGATGCGGGCGATCGCCTGCTCGGGGGGCAGCACGTCCGAGATCGCGAAGAAGCATGTCTGCAGCACGATGTTGATCCGCCCGGCCAGGCCGGCCTCACGGGCGATCCGAGCGGCGTCGACGGTGTACAGCGTGATCCGCTTAGCCAGGATCTGTTCCTGGACCGGCCGGGGCACCGCGTCCCAGACTTTCTCCACTGGATAGCGACAGTTCAGCAGCAGCGTCGCATCTTGGGCAGCCCGACCCAGCACGTCCACTTTGTCGAGAAACCGGAACTGGTGGCAGCCAACGAAATTGGCTCCATTCACGAGGTAGGGGGCCCGGATGGGATCCGGCCCGAAGCGTAGATGCGACTCGGTCTGCGAACCCGATTTCTTCGAGTCGTAGACGAAGTAGCCCTGGGCGTGCAGCCCTTCTTCGGACCCGAGGATCTTGATCGTGTTCTTGTTCGCGCTGACGGTACCGTCCGAACCCAGCCCGAAGAAGATCGCCCGGAACGTGTCGGGTGACTCGATGTCGAACGCCGGGTCGTAGTCGACGCTGGTACCGGAGACGTCGTCGTCGATACCGATGGTGAAACGGCGCCGTGGTTGCTCGCGAGCGAGTTCGGCGAGCACCCCGGCGACCATGGCGGGCGTGAACTCCTTGGAGGACAGTCCGTATCGTCCACCCGTCACGCGCGGCATGACGGGTCGCTCCCCGTCGGCATAGGCCTCGGCGAGTGCCGCGACGACGTCCAGATACAACGGTTCGCCGATCGACCCGGGCTCCTTGGTGCGGTCCAGAACGCCGACCGTGCGCACCGTCGCCGGCAGCGCTTCGAGGAGCGCTCTGGTGGGAAATGGGCGGTACAACCGCACCTGGACCACCCCGACCCGCTCGCCGCGCTCGACGAGAGCGGCGACGGTCTGCACCACAGTCTCGGCGCCCGAGCCCATGACCACCAGCACTCGCTGCGCCTGCGGGTGTCCGGTGTAGTCGACGATGTGCATCTTGCGGCCGGTGCGCTCGCCAAGGCGGGCGAGCAGGTCCTCGACGACACCGGGAACCCGTGCGTAGAACGGGTTCACCGTTTCACGCGCCTGAAAGTAGACGTCCGGGTTCTGCGCGGTCCCGCGAATGAACGGGCGCTCGGGAGACAGCGCCCGTCCGCGATGAGCCCATACCAACTCCTCGGGCACCAATGCCCGTAGGTCGTCGTCAGAGAGCGTCTGAATCGTGTTGAGTTCGTGCGAGGTTCGGAAGCCGTCGAAGAAATGCACGAACGGCACCCGGGTCGCCAGTGTGGCCGCCTGCGCAACGAGCGCCAGGTCCTGGGCCTCCTGCACGGAGGCCGAGGCGAGCAGCGCGAATCCCGTTTGCCGCACGGCCATCACGTCCGAATGGTCTCCGAAGATCGACAACCCCTGCGCTGCAATCGATCTGGCCGCGACATTAATGACGGCCGACGTCAGTTCGCCGGCGATCTTGTACATGTTCGGGATCATCAACAGCAGGCCCTGCGACGAGGTGAAGGTCGTGGTCAACGCGCCGCTCTGCAGGGCGCCGTGCAGAGCTCCGGCCGCTCCACCCTCGCTTTGCATTTCGACCACTGTCGGGACGGTGCCCCACACATTGGGCCGCCCGGCGCTGGACCATTCGTCGGCCAACTCGGCCATCGGCGATGACGGTGTGATCGGGTAGATGCAGCACACCTCGTTGAGGCGGTAGGCGACCGAAACGGCGGCCTCGTTGCCATCCACCGTGGCACGTGTCATTTCGGCTCCGGGAACATCTCGATGGCGTGCACCGGGCACTGATCGAAGCAGACGGCGCACCCGGTGCAACTGTTGTAGTCGAACTTGTAGCCGTGTCCGACCCCGAGTTTGATCACCGCGTCCTCCGGGCACGCGCCGAGGCAGCCGTCGCATTCGAAGCAGTTCCCGCACGAAAGGCAACGCCCCGCCTCGTAGGTCGCCTCCTCGGCGGACAAGCCGCCGACGACCTCCTCGAAACTCTCGACGCGTTGTGCCGGCTCGACTTCGGGCTGCTGACGTCGCGCGGTGTCACCGAAAAACCACAGGTGCAGCGAGTCGAACGTCGCCGTCGGGTGTTTCGCCGAGCGCCGGCCCGTCGCGTCGCGCAACCAGGCGTCGATGTTGTGTGCGGCCTTTTTCCCGTGTCCGACACCAACTGTGACAGTTCGCTCGCTGGGCACCATGTCGCCGCCGGCGAATACGCCCGGACAGCCGGTCATCAATGATTCCGAGACACGCACGCTGCCGTCGCCGTCGAACTCAACTCCCGGCAGCGTCCGCATGAACGCCGATTCCGTTTGCTGACCGAGCGCCATGATCAGGGTGTCGGCCGCCAGCGTCTCAAAGCGTCCGGTCGGTCGCGGGTAACCGGATTCGTCGAGTTCCATGACCTCGACCCGCAATTCGGGGCCGTCGAAGGCGTTGATCGTCCGCAGCCAGTTGATGCGCACGCCCTCGCGTTCGGCATCCTCGGCTTCCTCCTGGTGGGCGGGCATCTGTTCGCGAGTGCGGCGGTAGACGATGACCGCGTCCTCGGCGCCGAGGCGGCGGGCCACGCGGGCGGCATCCATTGCGGTATTACCGCCGCCATAGACGGCCACGTGGCGCCCGATCGCCGGCCTTTCGCCGGAGGCGACGTTGCGCAGAAAAGACACCGCGTCCACCATCGTGCCGGCGTCGCGGGCGGGGATGTCGACCCGTTTGGCCAGATGCGCACCGACCGCGACGAACACCGCGTCAAAGCCGCCCTCGTCCCGCTCGGCCGCGAGGTCATCGACCCGATGATCGCTGGTCAACTTGACACCCATAGCCGCGATTCGGTTCAGCTCGACATCCAGCACATCACGCGGCAGTCGGTAGCTCGGAATGCCGTACCGCATCATCCCGCCCGGTACGGCGCCCGCGTCGCGGATCTCGACCTCATGGCCGAGGCGTGCCAGATGGTAGGCGGCGGACAGTCCACTCGGCCCCGCGCCGATAACCAGGACTCGCTTGCCGGTGCGGGCAGGCGGTGGTTCGAACTTCCAGCCGCGCTCAGAAGCAAGGTCGCCGAGGAACCGCTCCACCGAATGGATCGATACGGCGCTGTCGAGATGGGCGCGGTTGCAGACGGTTTCACACGGGTGGTAGCACACCCGTCCGTGGATTCCGGCGAATGGATTGTCCTTGACGAGCTGACGCCAGGCCTGCTCGTGCCGGCCGGCGGTGGCATGGGTAAGCCAGGCTTGGATGTTCTCCCCGGCGGGGCAACCGGCATTGCAGGGTGGTAGCAGATCGACGTAGACGGGTCGGCGCTCGCGCACCGGCCCGGCCCGGGACTGCCCGTGCGACAGGTCCGCAAGCCGCGTGAGGTCCATCGAAGATCCGGCTCCGGGCCGATCGAAGGCGTCGCTGCTCATCGAGCCGGCGCGAGCTGTTTCTCCAGTTGGAGGACCTGGCGGGTGGTCTTGATCACCGTATCGGGGTTTAGGCTCATCGACTCGATGCCGACTCGGACCAAGAACTCGGCCATGTCCGGGTAGTCCGAAGGCGCTTGTCCGCACAAACCCGAGTGGATTCCGTTGCGGCGGCAGCCTTCAACGGCCAGGCGAATCATCTCCTTGACACCCTCGTCGCGTTCGTCGTAATCGAAGGCCACGATCTCGCTGTCACGATCGACGCCGAGGGTGAGCTGAGTCAGGTCGTTGGAGCCGATGGAGAAGCCGTCGAAGCGTTTGGCGAATTCATCGATCAGGATCACGTTGTTCGGGATCTCGCACATCGCGTACACCTTCAGACCGTTCTCGCCCCGCCGCAGACCGAGGTCGGCCATCGTCTCGAGAACCAGGTCCGCCTCGGCCACTCGGCGCACGAACGGGAGCATGAGAATGACGTTCGTCAGGCCCATCTGCTCGCGCACGCGTCGCATCGCGCGGCACTCCAGCGCGAAGCCCTCGGCGTAGGCGGGATGCGCATAGCGTGAGGCACCTCGAAAACCGAGCATCGGGTTGCTTTCGGACGGCTCGAAGGCTGCTCCACCGATCAGGCTGGCGTACTCGTTGGTCTTGAAGTCCGACATCCGTACCACGACGGGCTTGGGCCAGAAGGCGGCGGCGATGGTGCCGATTCCTTCGGAAAGCCGTTCCACGAAGAAGGCGCTCCCGTCGGGATAGCCCTGCGTGAGCCGATCGATCGTCTTGCGCGCCTCGGAGTCGTCGACCTTCTCGGGGTGTAGCAGGGCCAGCGGGTGGACCCGGATGTACTCGCTGATGATGAACTCCATCCGAGCGAGTCCCACGCCGTCGTTCGGCAGGAACGACGTTTTGAAGGCGAGATCGGGATTCCCGAGGTTGATCATGATCTGGGTTCGCGGCCGGGCCAGATCCGCCACCTCGGTGCGGTCCACATGGAAACCCACTTCGCCCCGGTACACGCGGCCCGACTCGCCCTCGGCACACGACACCGTCACCACTTCGCCATCGGGCACGCAAGTGGTTCCGTCGCCGGTGCCGACCACAGCGGGGATGCCGAGTTCGCGAGCGATGATCGACGCGTGGCAGGTGCGACCGCCGCGGTTGGTGATGATCGCCGCGGCGGTCTTCATGATCGGCTCCCAGTCGGGTGTGGTGGTGTCGGCGACCAGTACCTCGCCGGGCTTGAACTCGGACAGGTGCTTGGGGTTCTCGATCCGTCTCGCCACGCCCGAGGCAATCCCCTCGCCGACCGAGCGACCCTCGGCGAGTATCTCGCCTCGGCCCTCGAGCATATAGGTTTCCAGCGCCGTTGCGCTGTGCTGGGAGGCCACCGTCTCTGGGCGGGCCTGGACGATGTAGAGCTTTCCGTCCAGACCGTCCTTGGCCCACTCCATGTCCATCGGCCGCCCGTAGTGCGCCTCGATGGTGCACGCGTAGCCGGCCAGCTCTAGGACGTCCTCATCGGTGAGGCAGAACCGAGCACGGTCGGACTTTGGTGTGGGGATGTTTCGCGTCGTATTCTTCGTCTCACCCTCGACGAGGATCATCTTCACCGCCTTGTCGCCGATGAGGCGGCGCAACACGGTGCGATGGCCGGCTAGATAGGTCGGCTTGTGGACGTAGAACTCGTCGGGGTCGACGGCGCCCTGAACCACATTCTCGCCAAGGCCGTAGGCGCCCGTCACGAGGACGGCGTCGCGAAACCCCGACTCGGTGTCGATGGAGAACATCACACCGGACGAAGAGATATCGGAGCGCACCATCTTCATCACGCCGATCGACAGGGAGACCTTGAAGTGGTCGAAGCCCTGGTCGACCCGGTAATGAATGGCGCGATCAGTGAACAGGCTGGCGAAACAACGGCGGCACGTGTCGAGCAGACTCTCTTCGCCTTTGATGTTGAGATACGAATCCTGTTGGCCGGCAAAGCTCGCCGTCGGCAGGTCCTCGGCGGTCGCCGAGCTCCGCACAGCGAGACTGACCTCCTCGCCGTACTCCTGTTGGAGCTTGCGGTAGGCATCCAGAATCTCGGCGGCCAGATCGTCGGGGAGCCCGGCGCCGTAGACGATCTCACGGGTGCGCTTGCCTTTACGCGCCAGCGCGGCGGCGTCGGCGGGGTCCAGCTCGTCGAGCTCGGCATGCAGACGGCCCCAGGCGCCGGCCTTGTCCAACATGTAGCGATAGGCCTGGGCGGTGATGGCGAATCCGTGCGGGACGCGGACGCCCTGCCCGGACAGCTTCTGGAACATCTCGCCCAGCGACGCGTTCTTTCCACCGACGAGCGGCACATCGTCGATGCCGAACTCCTCAAAAAAGCGGACGTACCTGGATTTACTCATAACCTGTCCTCTGTTCTCTCGTAACGCGTCAAGTGGTCGGCAGCATCGAGCCCGGCCCACACGTCATGCAGCGTCGAACTCGCCCGGTATCGTTGCCCGGCAACCGAGGAACAAATAAGTTCACACCGGGTCGGTCAAGCACACCGATGGCCGCGGGTATCTCCGGTAGCGCCACAAATGCCAACCTCCCACAGCGGCAGGCACGGTGCCAGGGTCGAAGGTCACTGGAATCCGCCGGGGAACCGGAGGTGCCGGGAACCATGCCACTTCATTTCCTTGTGCAATCAGTTAGCCGGTGCAGCGCTGGATTTGGTGCGAATCCACGCACCGATAGAGAGAATGAGCAGGATTGCCGCAAAGACGCCACCGGCGATTCCTGAGATCAGTAGCGGCAGTTGGCCTTTCGCCCCCCACAGCAGACCGGCCCACAGACCTGCCGACAGAACCGCGAAGCCCGTCGCGCCCTGAAATATGCCCTGCGCGCTCGACTGCAGCTCGGCGGGAACAAGTCCAGATATCCATGCCTTTCCGACGCCGTCGGTGCACGCGGTGAACAGTCCATACAGCGCGAGGATGAGCCATGCCGCGACTTTGTCGGTTGTGAGCCCGAGCCCGATGTAGCCGACCGCGAAAAAGACCATGCCTATCCCGAACACCGCAGACCTTGGGATGCGGTCAGCGAGTGTTCCGGCCGGGTAACTGCCCAACGCATATACCATGTTGTATCCCGCGTAGGCCAGGATCACCTCGGCCACGGAAAACCCGATCCCTCTGAGGCGCAACAGGATCAGGGCATCTGGGAAGTTGACCACACCGAAGGCTGCCAGCAGCGCGATCACCCGCCAATACCGGCCCGGCAGCTCACGTAGGGCCGCCCCCAGCGGTAATCGGTGCGCACGCTCAACCGGCCGGGGACGCTCGCGCACCAACGCGACGAGGGCCACACTCAGGACGGCCGGAACGATCGCGATGTATAGCAACGGCGGAATCTGATGGTCGAGTAACTCGTATCCGGCGAGCCCGATTAACGGTCCGACAACCGCGCCGAGTGTGTCCATCGCGCGGTGAAACCCGAACACGCGGCCGCGGCTGGCTTCATCGATTCCGTCTACGAGCAGTGCATCGCGCGGCGCGACCCGGATACCCTTGCCGACTCGATCGACCACGCGTCCGGTCAGGACCCCGGGCCACACGCCGGCGACCGCAACGATCACCTTGCCGAGCGCGGCCATACCGTAGCCCGCCGTGATGAGAGGACGCCGCGCAAACCTGTCCCCGAGTGGTCCAGCCGTCAGTTTTGTCAGCGACGCCGCTCCCTCGGCCGCGCCTTCGACGGCTCCTACGACGGCCGGCGGCGCACCGAGAACTGCGGTGAGGTAGATCGGTAACAGCGGATACAGCAGTTCGCTGGCGGTGTCCTGGAGGAACGACACAGCGGATAACACCCACACATTGCGGGTCAGCCAGCTCCTGTTTTTAGCCGTACGAACGATCACGGGTCGACGTCGCGACGCTCGCCGTTGCACGAATTGCGATCGTACCGCCGACGTTGATCGCCCCCGCCCCGCATCTGTTCGTGGGGCTGTCAGGATCGCAGACCGACGCAGGAGATCGCTGTCAGCCGGGAAATCGGACAGTGGTCCCGGGCATCAGCTGAACGACTCGACCACGGCATTCCACTTCGACTCCGGCAGCATCGCGTGGATCCACACTGATGATCACGCCCTTTCCACTGACCCGCAGGTGCAGGTGCAGACCACGGTAGTGGATCGGGAATGCCAGCACGCCAAGTGTTTCCGGCCAGTGCGGGGAGAGGATGATGCGGTCGGACCGGGTCTCCATCCCGGTGAAGCATCGCTGCATGAGGTCGACGCTGCCGGCCATCGCCGCCAGGTGAATGCCTTCGGACGTGGTGCCGCCCTGGATATCGGAGACGTCGGATTTGAGCGCCTGTTGGAAGAATTCCATTGCACGATCGCGGTTGGCCCGGGCAAGCACCCAGGTATGCACCACACCGCTGAGCGTCGACCCGTGCGACGTGCGAGCCAGGTAGTAGTCCACCATTTCTGGGATCTTGTCGGGCATGAAGCGGTAGCCGAGCCGGTCGAGCAACTCACACAACTCCGGTGCCGACATCAGGTAGAGCAGCATGAGGACGTCGGCCTGCTTGGAAGCCTTATACCGGTTCACGTTGTCATTCTCCGCCTCGAGGATGCGGTCCAGGCGTTGGATGTTGCCGTACTGCCGCCGGTAGCGGTTCCAGTCCAGTTCCTCCAACTCGCCGTATCCCTCGAACTGGCTGATGAAGCCGTCGTGGAACGGAACGAACATCCGTCGGCTTACCTCTTCCCAATGCGCCAGTTCGTCACTGTGCAATCCGAACGTCTCCCTTAGGTCGAGTCGATTCGGCAGCGGTAGCAGTTTCAGTGCGTCGAAGGCCCGCGTGATCACCCAGACTGCCATCACGTTGGTGTACGCGTTGTTGTCGATGCCGTCGTAAGGCGCGTCGGGATAGCCGGAGTGGAATTCATCGGGCCCGATGACGCCTCGGATGCTGTAGCGATCGCGTTCCTCGTCGTAGCTGACCCTACTTACCCAGAAGCGGGCGATCTCGACCAGCATCTCCGCGCCATAGTCGATCAGGTAAGCGAGATCTCCGGTGACCTGATAAAACTTCCACGCGCTATAGGCGACGGCGATGCCGATGTGGTGCGCACGGGCGCTGGAGTCGGGGTTCCACCGGCCGCTGCGCGGATTGAGGTGCAACCGTTGGCTTTCCTCGCGTCCATCGCTGCCGGATTGCCACGGGAACATCGCACCGGAGTAGCCCGCCGCCTTGGCGGCGTGACGAGCCTCGGGCAGGCGCCGGTAGCGGTATCCAAGCAGCGACCGGGTGATCATGGGCAGCCGCAAGTTGAGTACCGGGAAGATGAACAGCTCGTCCCAGAAGATGTGCCCGCGATATGCCTCACCGTGAAGTCCGCGCGCGGGCACCCCGACATCGAGGTCGGAACTATTGAGTGAAACCGTCTGCAGCAGGTGCAGGAGATGCAGTCGCAAGATGCGCAATTCGTCTGTGAAATCGTCGAATTCAATGGACAGGCGCTCCCACAGATGTGCCCATTCAGTCGTGTGCCCGTCACGCAACTCGGCGAACCGGCCGAGTCGGCTCAGCCAGCGCTGGGCATCGACAGCGGGTTCGGACGTCGCGACATCGCGCCCGGTGAAGACGGTCACGATCTTCTCCACGGTCAACTCGTCACCGACTGACACCTCGACAGCGATATCGTGCCCGATTTCTGCTGCCTGGTCGACCAGGCGATAGGTGGCCGGGACGGCAGTCCCGTCACGCCACACGATGCTTCGCGCCGCGATGGCAATGGGAATGCGCGATTGGGTCGTCTGAACTGTCAGCAGCACCGACTGGTCATTGATCTCCCGCTTTTCCACCAACCCGAGATGATCGTTGGCCAAGTCCCGGTAGCGCTCGACAAGCGAGTTCGTGACGTTGCCGTCCAGCGTCGAGCGAATCTCGATTGTCCCTGACCAGTCCTCGGCGACGATCGTCGTCTGCAGTGCACCGACGTGGGGCATGTGCATCGCGACGAATCGTTGCTGGGTCAGCGAACTGATGCGGCCGGCGTCGTCACAGAAGCGCACCTCCCGCGTCAGCACCGCGCCGCGAAGGTCAAGTGTCTGTCGGTAGGACAGCACCCTGACCGCGTCGATGTCGAACCAGCTGCCGCCGTCGACCCGGAAGGTCAGGGCAAGCCAGTTAGGCAGGTTGACCAGACTCTCGTTGTCGATTGTCGTGCCCGATACGTCGTCGACGAGACGGTTGTAGACCCCGGCGGCATAGCTGCCCGGATAATGCACCTGGTCGGCTTTCGATTCGGGCGCTGCGCCCCGGGTGGCGAAGTAGCCATTTCCCAACGTGCACAACGACTCACGAAGCTTCTCGCCCTGCGGGTCGTACCCCTCATAGGTGAAATCCCACGCCTCGGCCGACGTCTGGTGCTTGTTCGCCAGCCAGTTCGACCCGCGCTGGATGAACTCCCGCACCTGATCGGGACTCGGCAGGGCGAAACGCGCCGCCGTCTTGCGGTCGCCATCCTCGTCGTGGCGCACGACAATCCCGATGCCGTCGAATTGGACTGCGTCGAAAGCGTCTTCGTCGGTGAGGTCGTCGCCGATGTAGATCGGCAGCAGGGAACCGGTAGCGTCGATGCGATCACGAATCCAGGCCAGCGTGGTCCCTTTGTCCCAGTCGAGGTCGGGCCGCAGCTCGACGAGCATCCGCCCGTTCGTCACGCGTAGGCCGTCCCGCTGTCCGACCTTGTGTGCGGCAGAAACGATCTCGCCGATGTGCTCCGATGCGACCTGGCGGTAGTGAACCGCGACGGCGAAGCGCTTGTGTTCTACCCGTACCCCGGGAACCTCGGCCAGGCTCGCGGCTAACTCGGCCGCCGCACGCTCGAGGACCTCGACGGCGGCAGCGGCCGCTTCGTTTTGATGGTAGGTGCCGTCCGGTTCGGTCAGCTCAAAGCCGTGGCTGCCCGCATACCAGATGCCCGGTATCGCTACCCGGGTGCGGATGTCAGCGAGATCGCGGCCGCTCAGTATGGCGACGGGGCATTGCGACGCCATACTTTCCAGCGCCTTGGCCGCTCCGTCGACGAGGGTGGCGGCGCTGGGATCGGCAACGATGGGGGACAACGTTCCGTCGTAGTCGACAAACAACATTGGCTCTCGGGCGCCCAGAATACCGATGATCTGACCGTATGACTCCACCGCATCGGGGAGCTGCGAAATCCGCCTGTCGCCGGCGCGAACTGCGACTTCGTCCGGGTACGCAACCACCACGTCGGCGCCACACCCCAGTAGTCGATCGGCACTCCCGGCATCGACACCGATGACGAATGCGAAACCGCCGTCGTGGGCTGCCGCTACCCCGGCACCGGCGCCGTCGACGATGACGGACCGTTGCGGTCGCACACCGAGTTGGCGGGTGGCCTCGACGAGGACCGCGGCCGGGACGCCATCCACACAGACGCCGAAAAGGTCGTCAATCCCAGCGGATTTCAAGAGCTGTCGACCGCCCGGGCACGACGAGTAGACCGCGGTGGCTAGCCCGACGTCGAGTAACTTTCGCACCAGGTTGATCGTCGACTCGAACGGCGGAACACCATTAGTGTCGGTCAAGACGGCGTCGAGGTTAAAGATCACGGCATCGTGGTAGCGCGGGTCGACCGTGACGGGCAGCGTCATGGCGATGTCCTTGCTCGAGCAGGGAACCATTGGTCTGCAGGCCGCGGTTGCCCATCGCTGCACCTCTGTGCGTCGATGTCTATCGGGTCGGCGGTTATTTCGAAAAACCGCTCGACATCTTCACGGGTGCAGCGAGCGGTGCCGGGAGTCAGCAGCATGGCCGCACCGGCAGCGATACCCAGCCGCACCGCCTTGTCGAGTTGCCAGCCGCGGCTTAGGCCCACGGTGATGCCGGCGGTCATGGCGTCGCCAGCGCCTACGCCGCTGCCGGAGGGCACCGTTACCGGCGAATAACGTTGGCTGCCATTCGGTGTCGCAAGCAGAGCGCCCTCGGACCCGAGTGACACGACGACGAACTGAGCGCAGCCGCGGTCGACGAGTTCGTGCGCCACGGCGAGCTGCTCTGACTCGGTGATGAGTGCCCGTCCGACACATTCACGGAGTTCTCGCACGCTCGGTTTGAGCAGAAAAACGCCGGAGGTGATGTGTCGCAGTCCAGCCCCGGAGGTGTCGAGAATCAGCCGCGCACCGCGCTCTTCACAGATGCCGGCGACCCGCTGATAGAAGTCGGCAGGCACACCGGGCGGCAGACTGCCGCTCGCCACGACGAAGTCAGCGGATGCTGCCGCGGCGCTGAGTTTTTCGAGGCACTCGGTCTGCTCGGCATCGGTAAGCGACGGACCCGGGAGGACGAATCGGTACTGCTGCGCGGTCGTGTTCTCGTCTACCGTGAAGCTTTCCCTGGTGGAGTGAGCCACGGTGATCCGCTGCACCGGCACCCCTGAGTCAGCTACCAGAGCGGTCACCTTGTCGCCGGTGTGGCCGCCCGCCGGAAAGAGCGCCGATACCGACGCGCCGAGCACATGGGCGATTCGTGCGACGTTGATTCCTCCGCCGCCGGGATCGTAACGGGGCAGCCCGCATCGCATCTTGTCGGTCGGGATGACCCGATCGGTGTGCGTGGTGATGTCGAGCGCCGGATTCATCGTCAGGGTCACGATTGTGCTTCCCGACCTCATCGGTGTCTTCATTGCCATCAGTTCCGCTCTGTCGGGGGCGTGGTCAGCCACACCTGAATCCGACCAGTTCAGGGACGCCGGCGGTAGGGACCGAAGTCCCCGCGCCGGAGGGCCGTTCGTAAGCGTGCTGCACACCTGGAATCACCATCGTGGTCACGCGGCACTCGTCGGCAGTCGACTAGCCAGCCGTAAACCTTTCAGGCCCAACACAATTACGCTGGAGCTTCGCGTGCAACAATGACCGGCACGCGGGCCAACAGGACTACTGCCGCGCTGACCGAGCCCAACAACATTCCGGCGAATCCGCCGCTGCCATGACTGCCGACCACCACTAGCTGAGCCCACTCGGATGTCTCCACGAGTTGACGAGCCGGCTCATCGCGCACGATGTGCCGCTGCACAGGCACATCGGGGTAGCGTTCAGCCCAGCCGGCCAGACGCTCGGCAACTATCTCGTCCTCTACCACCCTCAGAGCCGGCCAGCCGGGACCCGAGAAACTGACGATGGCATCGAACACACCCATAGAGCTCCACGCGTGCAAGGCCACCAGCCCCACCTTCCGGCGGGAGGCTTCATCGAACGCGACAGCGGTCGCCAACTCCGACTCCGGCGACCCGCCAATCCCCAACAGCACCGGGGCCCGCGCGGTATCGGCAGTCAACTCGACGCCATCGTGGATGACTGCGACCGGACAGTGCGCGTGATAGACAAGCCCGGAGCTCACCGAACCCAAATGACGGCCCCGCAACGTACCGGTACCGAGGCAGCCCACTACCACCAATTCGGCTTCTTTAGACAGGTCGACTAGAACGGGAACGGTTATACCAGAACGCATTTCGCAGTCGATCTGTGATTGGCCACGCTGACAGCTTTCGCCCGCGATCTTGAGCGCGTCGTCAAGCACTTGTCGCCCACGTTCGCGCTGCGCACCTATCCACGCCGGGATCAATGACGATTCCAGCCATGTCCCCGCTGTCGCCGGAACAACATGTACCAACGTCAGCGGAACATTGCGTAACTCGGCGTCGCGCGCGGCCCACTGGACCGCGAACATAGAGCCCGGCGAGCCGTCGACGCCGACGACGACCCCCGGGTGCGTAGTGAGTTTCGACAAGACATTCTCCTTGACTTCTTGCTACGCCTGACGATATTGGTCCAACGGTGTCCTGTCAGGAGGCATCGGTCACTAACCCGATGGTCTTAGGGCCGCGAGTGGCGCCGCGTGGTAGAGAGCGGCACCCGCGGTGACTCCCGCGCCGGCGGCAACGAGCAGAACGCGGGCGCCGGGCGGGAGTTCTTCGGCCGCATCGCGGAGCGCCGCCACGAGGGAGGCGGTATGCATGCTCTCGTCGTCGGCGACGGTGATCCGTTCAACCGGTACTGCGAGTTTGGCGGCCAGTGCCGCGCGGTAGCCGTGCCGGGCCGGCGAGGCGACGATGATATCGACGTCGGAAAGGCCGAGCGAGACGTCCTGAAGGCAGCTTTGGGCGACTTGGGCGCCGGCGGCGGCGAATTGCTCGTCCATCGCCGCCGACCCACTGAATCGAAGCACATTGCGCGCGTCTTCGAGTCCGACAGTGGCGCGGAAGTTTTCACCGTCGTCGGGGATGGTCACCCAGTGCACACGGCCGAGTCCGAAGTCGTCTTCGCTCCAGTCGCACAACAGTGCCGCCCCGACGGGGGAGAACGGAAAGTGCTCGCTCATCCCGCGCCCCGGGTTGGCGTCACTCGTGACGACCAGGGCGCAATTGATGGTGTGTGACCGCAGAAAGCCGTCGACGATCTGCAGCGCGGTGAGGATTCCGCACGTTCCGTTCGCTATGTCGAACGAGAACGTGCCGTGAGCGTTGTCGTGAGGGTCCTCAGGGTTGGCCCCGATGTCCTCCTGGATGAGCGCCGCGAGGGCCGGCTCGGCCAGATTCTTGTCGCGGTAGATGCCGGTATTGATCAGAAGGTCCACGTCGTCGGCCTCTCGGCCCGCTCGTTGCAGACAGGTCTTGGCCGACGCGACCGCCAGGTGCAGTGCGCTGTGGCGGGTGCGCCAACCTGCCCGGGTGACGTCGAGGTGCTCAATCACTGTGCCCATAGCGGCCCACCAAATCCTCGTCCACGGTGAGGAGAACGACGCCGATCTCCAGACCTGATGCCAGAGCAATCAAGGCGATGGTTTCGCCCGGCCGGATCCGCCCGGCTTCGAGTTCTTCCACCAGGGCCACGGTGTGGGTCGTCGACGCCGTGTTTCCGTACCGATCGACGGTGATCACGGCGTCGTGCTGTGGACTGTCACCGAATGAATCGGACATCGCGGCCATCCCCTTGCGTATCGCGCGGGCCGAGGTCTGATGCGTGATCACGTGATCGATGTCGTGTATCGAGATGCCGGCTGCTTCGAGGACTTCGTGCAGTAAGAGCGGCGTGTTGGCGATGGCTGCCCGCTGGATCCCGCGAGAATCGGTAAACATCCGGGCACCGGGATCATGCCCCTTCGGGTAGGCAAGGCACAGCCGGCTGTAGTCGGCAACCGTGGTGAATCCGGCAAGGCTGATGCCGCCAGACCCGGGGGTGGCACGTTCGAGCAGAAGTGCCGCTCCCGCGTCGCCCAGTGTCAGGCAGGCGAGTTCCTTGCTCATGATGTTGTGGATGTGCCGGGCCGCATTCTGGCCGAGCTGCGAGATGTACTCGCCGCTGACCACCAACCCGCGCTCGACGGTTCCCTGCCGGATCCAATTGTTGAGCACCGTGACACCGGTCAGCATTCCGGCACAGGCGTTGGACAGGTCGAAGGTCATTGCTTTGTCAGCCCCGATCGCCCGGGCAACGGCACTGCTCATCGTCGGCTCTACCCACTGCGTCAGGCCGCCGCGAAACTTCGTGATACTGCAACTGATCACCACATCGAGCGACGCGGCCTGCTGTTGTGCCCTGTCCAGGCAGTCCAGTGCCGCCGAGGTCGCGAGACTGTATGAGTCATCGTCTCCGATCGAGACACGACGTTCATAGATGCCGGTCAGGCGTTCCAGATCAATGTGCGTGTGATGACGGGTGGTCGCCATCAATTCGTTCGTCGTGAGCACAGTGGTAGGCAGATGCCGCCCTGCTCCGGCCAGTCGGGTGCGAAACCGCGCCGAGGGTCCGGCACCCTCCATCACCAACCAATGCTTGGGCATTCGTCCCTCCTTCGCCTTCATAGGATGGGTCGCGACGGCAGCGGCTACCAGAGCATTTGGACCTTAATGAGGAGCAATTGAACTTCACCACGTGATGACATCCGGCAGATAGATCGGTGACTTAGGGCCCTCCGACCCGGGGAGTCGGTGGTGGAAGCTAGCGGAGCCCCGATGCGGTTGACGCGGTGCGATACGCCGTCGGTGCAGCCGGACGACGGCTATTGCGGGTGGCGCCCCTTGTGGTGCTACGCGGCGTCGTCTCGACGTACCTCGCGCTCGTAGTTCTCACCAATCCGATTGGGGTGACCCCTCACCCGCACTGTCTGGCCTACCAGACCGGCTTTTGGGGTAGGTGCTGCAGACATTCTTCACGGCTGCTCACGGCGCGAGCCGGGGTACCACGAGTGCAGGGACCCCAGCAGTGCGTTCTTCTTGTAGTGGTGATCCGTCATTCGCCGAAGGATGCTGTCGAGGACGACGACGGCGTCGTTGATATACGGCCCTTTGTTGAGCATCGCGCATTCGGCCTGTTCGCTCATTGCCGCATCGCTGACCTCTGCGCGCGAGGGATTCCCTGTCTTGGTGAGCTGTTCGAGTACTTGGGTGGCCCAGATCACGGGCAGGTGCGCCGCCTCGCACAGCCACAGAATCTCTTCCTGCAACTCGGCGAGGCGTTCGTATCCGCACTCGACGGCAAGGTCCCCCCGAGCGATCATCACACCGACGCGCGGATGCCGCATCGCCGTAAGCAGCAGTTGCGGAAGATGTTCGAATGCTTGCCGGGTCTCAATTTTCAGCACGATTCCCAATGAGTCGCCGCCGAGGCGGCTCAACGCGTCGAGCAACTGCTCGACATCGGAAGGGTCTCGTACGAAAGACATCTCGACCAGATCGGCCAGCTCGACGACCGTTGACAGGTCAGACAGGTCCTTCTCGGTCAGGGCGGAGATCGGGAGGTAGGCGTCCGGCACATTGACTCCCTTGCCGGCGCGGAGGCGCGACCCCGCGTCTGCGGCGTGGTCGATCCGCAACCTCAGCACGCCAGCACCTACGCTGACTACCTCGCCGCTGATCCGACCGTCATCGAGGTGCACCTTCTGACCAACGTGAGCATGATCGAAGATCTCGGGCAGCGTGCAACCAATGCGCGGAACGCCTTCGGCGGCCAGCGGTGCCGGCGAGCAATCTCGGGTCAGCTCGAGAATGTCTCCGCGATGCAGGACAAGGCTCTGTTCGGTTCGCGGGAGTTCGCCGAGGTGTGTCGAATCCTCGATGCCGTGGACGTGCAGCACCGTCCCGGTGGCGAGGTAGGTGGTCTTGCCGACAGTCGCGACGAATCCGCAAGGGGCGCCTGGCTTCTGGCCAACGGCTTTCAGCACCAGCCTGCGTTTCGAGCCGCGGGTGTCGTGCAGATGCAGGACGTCGTCGTCGTGGCGGCGGCTGAGCCATTGCCCGGACACCGGCAGCGAAACCATGCCGGCTTCGGGCGGGTCGATCGGGTCCTCCGCCGCAGTCAGCCATGCCCGCGCCGGGGCGGTTTCCTGCCCAAGCGCGTTCCTGGGGGGCCGGAGTTTCACGATGCGCGGCCCGGGTTCAAGCGGCCCAGTCCGAAGCTTTGGTCCCCCAAGGTCCATAGCGACCAAGCAGGTTCGGCCGGTCGCCTCGGCCGCTTGCTTGACGTGCTGTGCCATAGAGCGCCATGCCTCGCCATCGTCGTGCGCGCAGTTGATGCGTGCGATGTTCATGCCGCGTTTCACCAATTGGCCAACCAAGTCGCGGTCGGTCGCAGCCGAGGAGGGCAGTGTGACCATGATGCGGGTCACGCGATCGACCGGCTCCGGGCCCAGTAGCTGCTGCGTTCGGTGGCGGAGCAGTTCGGCGCCGCCCTCGATGCTGCCGCCGGTCAGCGCAGGCTGTTGCCAGGTGTCACCGAGCATGGCACAAATCGCCGACCTTACCAAGAGCAAGGTGGCCTCGACATGGGGCTCGCTGCGACCCAATGAGGACAGCCCGTAGGCAGCGAGCCGGGCCTGCAGGTCGCGCAGGTCGCATTGTCGAATTGCCCAATAGTGCAACATGTTTCGGGCACTCGATCGATTCTGGTCTGCCACACCGGCGAGCCACCAGGACCACAGTGACTCGGCTGTGGCCAATCGCGCCAAGAGGTCTTCTACGTCGTCACGCAACTGGCTCAACTGCCGGCTCGTGAGTGCAACGTCGATCTGCGTATTCGGCACTGATGCTCCAAAGTATTCGATAGCGCCGACGTCCGGTGACGGTAGCCATTGAGAGGCCCGAAACTGTGACACTGCCCAGCGGTCAGGACGGCGGTGCGCGTGGTGACCCTCGCCAGTTAGGAGGCTGCGCCGACTCCGTTGGCGTACTGCCCTTTGTCCCCCTCTACGGTACGGAGACCCCCATACCGGCCCCCAGAGGCATTAGTCCCCGATCCCCGACGGCATGGGACCCACGCAGCGGCGATTAACGGAGCGCTTCCCTGCCGATTTCTCTGACTGGTGCAGTCGACGCCTTCGAAAGACAGGTTCCCATGCCGCACGATCGACTGCACCGAAGGCAATCTTCGCAGTTCGGGTGCTGGCTGAGTTATCTGGGGGTTCGGGTGGCTCCTTCGCCGGGGCAATCGACATAGATAGTGCCTCAACCGTTTTGGAGATACGTGTTGCCGGCGCGAGTTGTACGCTGTCGCTCTCCGTCGACCGACACGCTTGAGCTTTCGGGCACTAAGAGGTTTTCGCCTTGACGCGAGTGGCAGGAACCACATTGATATACCTCATGACGCGGTCAAGCAGAATCTGGCACGTGTCGCCATCGTCGGCGACTCGCGCCATCCCGCGATGCCGAAGGAAACCTTCGAGGCGTTGTTCGAGCGGCCAATTTATATACGCGTCGGCGGCGTAGTCGGAATCCAGGAATTGGTACGCGAGGACATCAACGTCGGGGTCGGTCAACAACCGCACATCGCCGCTGGCAGTCGTCATGTCATTACCCTTCTCGGGTTGTCAGCCCGCCCGGATCGAGGCGACGCTGATCCCATCGTCTCGACCCGACGCCACCCCTCCATAGGGTCCAAAGGCATCACGGATCGTGGTCCGTTGTCACGTGCAGGGTCCGTTGCCGCCTCGCCCGCGACAGACCATCAACCCGGGCTGTGCGTGGTGGCACCTCGTATCGCAAATGCCCGCGACTAACTTGACGAACCGACCGTCATCGCGGGCTGGAAAGTCAGCTGGTCGGGATGGGTTTCGCCGTTCACCGCCGCGAGATTCCTAGGCGCTCCCGCGTCGCACCCGGCATGTTAGCCGAACGATTCTGGAGAATGCCATGCCTCGTCGCCTGATTCTGTCGCTCGTCGACCGGACCGCTGTCGGGGCCCCTCCCCAAACGAATACTTAAACACAACCAGTTGCCGGGAATGATTCCCGCTGCGGAAGATGCACCCAGTGGCGTCACCGTCCGCATAACTACCACCAGCCCTGAGGGCTACAACTCCCCTTCGGGATGCCGGCTGCCTTGTGCGGATCGGTTTTGACCGTACAACCCCAGCCTCCCAGTTCAGCGATGCAATCTGAAGCCGCCGTTTGGCCGTCGACTCCGGATCTAGGATCGTCGCCCGGCGAGCCTGTCGGTCGCGACGTACCGCAGCAACGCACCGATCCCGTCCACGGGTGTGATCCGATCGACGGCCCGAATTAATGAGGCGCCAACCGCGATTGCGGTGAACGGCAACGCTTCATCGGCCCTTGCCACACGTTCCACTGGTTCGCCGAGTTCGGACAGCACATCGGCATCGGGCGCAATCGTGGTGAGCGCTTTGCCGGTGACGACGGTTACGTCGTTTAGCTCACCGACGATCAGTGTGTCGACGTCGCCGTCACGCAGAGCTGCGGATACGGCAGCGAGCCCTTCGGCCGCTAACCCCGAGTCACGCCCGATTTCCGCTTCAAACCGATCAGCGATCTCGGTCATCTCAATGCCGCGGCGCCGAGCGAACTCCGCGGTCGTCAGATGGCGGACCTCGTCGGAATCGATACCGCTCCTGCGCGTGCCGGCATGTAATTGCGACACCCGTTGGGTCACTCGCTCCGGTAATTCGGCAACCACATCTGTGCGCGAACGAACCTCGCCGCACACGAACACCACCTCGGGATCCGCTTCGTCGACCAGTCGGGTGAGCTCGTCGGCGATCGCGCGGCTGTTCATGCGGATGGCTTCCTCGGTCGTGTGCTGCAAGTCGCCGTAGCCGTTCCAGCCCGCAGTGACCGGCTTGTGCACCGGGTAGCCGGCGCCTTCGATGGTGGTGGAACTGACGGTGCCCCCCTGGTGCAGCGTGATATCGGCGCCGGTGTGATCAACCGCGGCGAACACGTAGGTCGGTCGCTGCATCTCGAGCTCGAGCAGCGGCACGATGTAGGGGTAATCCGACAGGCGGACCACTGTAGCTGGCGGTGGGCTGACCAGTTGCTCATTGACCAGCACCTGATGGCTGGTCGCGATCACCGCGCGCCCGCGCCGACCCACGGCGGGTCGATGATTCAGCACGGCTTCCTCGACTGCGTCGACGAGTTCCGCGTTCGCGCCGCACGCCTCGAGAAGTCTTTGGATATCGCGCCACCTTGTTTCGAGTTCCTCGGCGGCATCTGCGGTGTCGTGTGAGTCGTCGAAATACACTGAGGCGAAAGGGCCTTCTGCGCTTAACAGCCGCCTGAGGCGTTCTGACCGCATGGCATCCATCTCCAATGATTCGTCTGGTGCTTGCTGTTCACCGACCGTATGGGGGTCCAATATCTTTCCGCGAGAGTCGTTAGCCCCCAAATGCGGGTTTAGGTCCCGGTCGGGAGCACCCTCGCGCTTGATTCGCTGGCTGGCGGAGCCGTGGCCATAGCTGGCTGCTCGCTTCTGGGGGACCAAGGCGGTCATCTAGATGACTTTCTTCCCTACGCCCGTCGCCGCCAGCGCACGAAGGATCACAGAAGTGAAACGGCGAACCGAAATCGACCGGCCCTATGCGATCACCGACCTTGCGGCAGACCCGGAAGGCAAGCGTGTCTACGTCGGGTTGTCTCGCCAGAGCGCGTACTACCAATACGACACCGGTCTGGTGGGCGTGATCGACACGACCACCAAGGTCATCACGATGGAGCAGAAAATGATGCGGGGCATCCGTGACCGTGCCTGTCAGACGCGCGTCGGCGGCAGGTCACCGAGTCCATTGCGCCCCACGTATCCGAGCAGCGGACGGCCGTCATCAGCGGGCCGGTCAGTTGAACGTGACCTGGTAAGAACCTGAGGGTGTGCCGACCATGACAAAGAACGTTCTCTCGGATGCGCAGATCACCGCGCTGACAGCCGCGCAGCGGCGTGAGCTAATTCAGCGGCTCGAGCGGCCCATGGCGGATCTGAGGCCAAAAGGCTTCGCAGCGAAGCTAACACAAGCACATCTGGGGCTGATGACTGGCGGCGCGGTGTTCATGATCCCTTGGATTGTCTACCTAGGGTTTACGTTGCCTCAGAACTACACCGTCCGCAACTGGCCGTTGACGTGGTTGGGCTTTGACAGCTTGTTGGTCGTGTTCATGGCCGCGACGGCGATCCTCACCTGGCTGCATCGCCAGGTGCTTGTGCTTCCCGCTTTCACCACCGGGATCCTGCTGCTCTGTGATGCGTGGTTCGACCTCACGACCGCCAGTCCCGGTGAGCTTCGGATGGCGGTGTTCACCGAACTATTAGGAGGGATCCCGCTGGCGTTCATTCTCATTGTCGGCGCATTAGGCTTAGTGCGCTTGAACGCCCGCCGGCTGTGGCTACTCGAGCCCGGCCAGTCTCTGTGGCGGTTGCGGCTGCTTCCCTAACGGCTCAGCCCTCATGTTCGGACATATCCTCAGTAGCGCTATGCGCGTAGGCGATCGCGGAAAGGAATGACGACGCGGATTTCTAATCCCATTGAGATCGAACAATTTCTGCATAGCGAAGTAACTTTGGAGGCATCGGCTGTCTCAGCGGGAGGTGCCTTATGTCGTGCCGATTTGCAACGTCTACGACGGCGTCTGCGTTGATGGACACACCATCGACGGTATGAATCGGCACGCGATGCAGACCAACCCGCAAGTGTGGTTCGAGGTCGAGCGAGTCGGCGATTTGACCACCTGGCGTAGCGTGATCGCCTGGGGCAGTCACGAAGAGCTCACTGGCGATGACACCGCGCAGGGGATGCGGATGCTCGTCGACCGCCCGATTCCCATACTGCGGCCTGCGGCATGCCAAGCACATCCGAACACACCGGCGCGCCACACGCGACGGTGTACCGCATCCAGCACGTTGAGAAAATAGGGTATTCGAAATCCGTCCGCCGGCCTGATAACACGGCGCAGCGTAAGGGGCACTGCTGTGATCGGCGATCGCTCGTGGCGCGGCCGAGCCCAAAGACTAGCCTCGTCTTGGCCTGCCAACCGAGGCGGCCAGGACCTTTGGCTATCCAAGTTGGTGACGTGATACCCCTCCCGCCGACTCGCCACATGGGTGCACGATTGAACTCCCGAAGGAAGGGCGAAGCGCATGAGGGCAAAGATCGGTGACTGGCTGGTGATCAAGGGCACTACAATCGATCAACCTGACCAGCGGGGACTGATCACTGAGGTTCACTCACCAGATGGCGCACCACCGTATGTGGTGCGGTGGCTCGCCACCGACCACGAGGCGACCGTTTTTCCCGACGCGCACGCGGTCGTAGTCACGGCAGCGGAACAGGCGGCCGTCGACGAGCGTGCGCAACATCGATTCGAGGCCGTGCAGTCGGCCATCTCCCACGGTGAGAGCAAGTAGGCGTGTTTGAGATAAAGCGATGAAATCGGCGTCGAAGGTCGGGTGGCCTACGAAGCTTCGCCGCGCCGCGCCGCGCCGGGCCGCTGGGGCCGCCGCGCAGCGGCACGTTGACGGCCCGTTTCCAAGACAATCAACTTGCCCGCAACCACAACTGTCGACGACATCCACTCGATCTACTTGGCCGCCCGCGAGGGCGCGCAGAGTCGCAGTCGTGACCCCTGTTTCGTTTCGATGCCGCTTTTGCGCGCGCAGGTCCAGTGACGTTTGGCCCTGGCCTGCAACCAGTTCCGTGGCGTAGCACGGTAGGTATGCGCCACAGAACAGAATTGCCACAGCTCATCGACGTTGACGTGACAACGCACGATGAGCTTCCGGAAGCGGCCGATTACGCGCGCAGCAAGATCGGCGAGCTCGGGCGGTACACCAGCCGACCGGTGCTGCAGGCCCGCGTCAAACTGACCAGGCGTCGCGATCCGGCGGTGCAGCGGCCCGTTGTCGCGCAGGCCAATCTCGATGTCGATGGCCGGCTTGTCCGCGCTCAGGTCCAGGCAGAGACCGCGCGAGAAGCGGTCGATCTTCTCGCGGCGCGGCTGCGTCGCCGGCTGGAACGTGCCGCCGAACACTGGGAGGTGCGCCGCGGCGAGCTGCCCTCGGCCCGTTCCCATGAATGGCGGCACGATTCCGCGCCGACGCAGCGGCCTAACTACTTCCCTCGTCCGGCAGATGAGCGCCGTGTCATCCGTCGTAAGTCGTTCACGATGGCGCCCTGCACCCTCGACGAGGCCGCTCGTGAAATGGAGCTTCTCGACTACGACTTTCACCTGTTCACTGAGCAAGGCACCGGCACTGCAGCTGTCCTGTACCGCGCCGGCACGACGGGCTACCGCCTTGCGCTGGTAGCGCCCGCTTTAGCCGACCAGCTGAGCCCGTACGCGCTGCCTGTGACCATCAGCCGACACCCGGTGCCGTGTCTGACCGAAGAGGAAGCCGCCAGCCGGCTGGGCCTGCTTGGCCTGCCGTTCCTGTTCTTCATCGATGCCGCCCAGGGCCGCGCCAGCGTGCTGTATCACCGCTACGACGGGCATTACGGCTTGCTCACACCGGCAGGCTAGGCGTCTTGTACGTCAACACACCAGTGACCTTCGCGGAAACCTACCGTCGTGATCGTCTGATACAACGCATCGACAAATCCCAACCCGACTCGGCGTGCTTTCGATCGGAATGCCGTCTTCGAAAACTCTCGGCGCACCGGCAGCGGCACACAATCGGATTCCGTGACGGCCAGCATCGCTACGCCGACCCAACCAGAACCGCGACCAGATCTCAATGGCCGCGTGTTTGCTGGAACACAACCTGCGTATTCGTGTGACTGACGTGCGGTCTCGGAGCGCCCGGGGGTTGGGTGCTCCGAGACTGCTTGGAACTAAGTTCGCTAGGGTGTATTCAGTTCGTGGCCTGCACCGCAATGTGTTTCTCGGCGGGGGTTGCTTGCGATACCGGTACTGAGACTGTCAGGATTCCCTTGTCGTAGCTGGCGGTGATGTCGTCCTCGTCGGCGCCTTCTGGGAGTGTCACCGAGCGCGCGAATGATCCGTAGGAAAACTCCGAGCGCCCATGGGATTCGGTCTTTTCGCTGCGTTCGGCCTTGATCGTCAACCGGCCGTCGCGCACGGTGATGTCGACGTCCTTGGCTGGGTCGATTCCGGGGATTTCCGCGCGGACTACGTAGTGGCCATCGGCGATCTCATCCTCTAGCCGTATGAGACGGTTCTCGAGAGTCGAGCGCAGATCCGCCCACCCAGGGAAGCCGGTGAACAGCTCGGAGAATTCCGGCAGCAATGACCGCTGGCGACGCCGCTCAGGAAGTTTAGTTTTGCTCATGGATACTCCTGTATTTGCTAGATCGTGGTCAGATGTACCCATTGATCCGACCACCTCACAATGCCCGGCAGTAGAGGCCGAAGTCCTCTGTCGGGGGTCATCTGGCTGTCGCTGCCTCATTACCCACCGCGGCTGCCGCGCTCGGTGCGCGGTTGGACGAGATGTGTGGCGCGGTCGGGGTGGGCATGCAGCGCACACCCTCGGATCGGTCGCAGAAACATCACCGCCGTGCTGGCCGGCGACGATCATCGTTGGTGGCGGCGGCAAACATCCCGAAGGTGACGCGAACGGATACCGTCACTTTCGACGACCGTACGTGGGGTCACGAAGTCCGACGAATACGCCGAGCCACGGCGCAACCCGCCGGATTCGGTAGTGTCAGGCCGTAGGCTCGACGAGCTGTCATGATCGCTCACTTGCCGGAGGCGTTGCGCGGGTTGCTGCGCGACGAGGCGGTGCCCGACTGGCGGGCTCCGATGCTGGCCACGCTGACCGAAAAGCGGTTCTCTGATCCGCGTTGGATCTTTGAACTTAAGTTCGACGGGGAGCGGTGCCTGGGGTTCCGCGACGGCGATCAGGTGCGGCTGTTGTCACGCAATCGCCAATCGCTGAACGGCACATACCCTGAGCTCGTCGATGCCCTCGCCGCGCAGGGCACGTCGCGGTTCGTCATCGACGGTGAGGTCGTCGCATACGAGGGGCGGCGCACGAGTTTCTCCCGGCTGCAGGGCCGCCTTGGGATCACCGATCCTGAGCAGGCCCGCGCGTCGCGCATCCCGGTGTTCTACCACGTTTTCGACCTGTTGCACCTCGATGGCGAGGACACCACCGCGTTGCCCCTGATTTGGCGGAAACGCCTGCTGCGCGATGCGTTTCAGTTTCGCGATCCGCTACGCTTGACCACCTACGTCTGGAACGAAGGCCAGGCCGCCTACCGCCAGGCCTGCCAGCGCGGCGACGAAGGCGTGATCGCCAAACTGGCTGATTCCACTTATGCGGGGCGGCGCTCACCGAATTGGCTGAAGTTCAAATGCGTGCTCGATCAGGAGTTCGTGATCGGCGGCTATACCGCCCCGAAGGGCAGCCGAGTCGGGTTGGGTGCGCTGCTGGTCGGCTACTACGAGGGCCGCGAGCTCGTCTACGCCGGCAAGGTGGGCACCGGCTTCGACGACGCCACGCTGCACCGCCTGCACCAACGGCTAGCGACCATCGAACAGGACACGTCGCCGTTCAGCCTCGATGTGGTCCGACAGCCCGGCGTGCACTGGGTGCGTCCGGAGCTCGTTGCTCAGGTCGGTTTTACCGAGTGGACGCGCGACGGCAAACTGCGCCACCCGCGTTACACCGGCCTGCGCACCGATAAGAACGCCCAGGAGGTTGTCAAGGAGACACCCTGATGCCAGCTGCGCCCGCGCTACACCGTCCGCTCATGGCCTTCTCGAACTGCCGACACACATATCCGTTACCCGCAAAGAACCTGCGTTTGATTCTGCTGGCGAGCAGTGCAACTGCCGGTGTGCCCCCGCAAGTCGTTGTGTCCGAACCGGTGTGCCGATGGGGATCCCGTCCCTAGGGGAGTCTGGGGAATCGGTGTTTGGTGTTCACACCTGAGTGGGTGCAGCACGATTATTGCGCAGGACGAAGGCATGCTAATCACCCGGAATTTCGTGGCATTGGAACATTGGTGCTCGTAAGCGGGAGCCGCGCCCACGGCGATCGCCGCCGCGCCGATGGCCGCGCTGGTAGAAGGATTCGGGACTGTCGGGGCTGGCCGGCAGTTCCGGTCAATGAGCACTTCGACTCAGACAAAGGGACTTTCGACCATGGCGTCATCCGGGGTGATTCTATGACCATGAGCCAGGACCGGGTTGCTACGTTGCGGTCACCGATCTGCGCCTGTATACCGCGAGGAGAACCAAAACTGTATGGACACGGTATTGAACGTGCGGTGGCCCGATTGGTCGCGATCAGTGAAGGGGCATGCTGATCAGGGCAGCGGTGCTGACCAGCACAGCACGGTGCCTCCGCCGGGAGCATCCGCGATGCTCAACGCGCCGCCGGCCTGCTGCGCGCGGTGATGCAAGCTGGTCAAGCCACTTCCGGTGATGCCGCGGGCGACGCCTCGACCGTTGTCGATAACCTCGATGCACACGTCGTCCTCGACCCTGACCGTCACCGCAAGGGTGGTCGCGCCAGCATGCCGGACGGCGTTGCTGACCGCTTCGCGCACAACGGCTTCGGCGTGATCGGCGAGTGCAGCATCGACAACCGACAAGGGGCCCACGAATTGAACCGTGGTGCGCACTTCGGATCCGCAGGACTGCGCGACTGCGTCGTCGAGCCGCTGTCGCAGCCGGGTGATGTGCGGCGGTGCGCCGTGCAGGTCGAAAATTGCGGTGCGGATCTCCTGAATGACGCCTTGAAGATCATCAATGCTGCCGAACAGTCTCTGCTGCACCTCAATTGATCGCGCCCGCGGAATGGTCCCCTGCAGAGCCAGTTCGACCGCGAAGATCTGCTGGATCACGTGGTGGTGCAGGTCGTGGGCGATCCTGTCGCGATCAGCGAGAATGTCGAGTTCACGCATGTCGCGCTGAGTGGACCCGAGCTGCCAGGCGAGCGCCGCCTGGTCGGTGAATGCGGCCATCATGTCGAGTTGCTCGTCGCAGAACGTCCGGGCGCCGTCATGTCGCAGCGCGACCAACACCCCGGCCACGGTATCGGTGGTGCGCAGCGGAAGCAGCAGCGCTGGGCCGGCATGTTGGACGCCGTCGATGGCAATGTCGAACTTGTTGAGTCGTCGAGGGGTCCGCTCCACGAAGGCCTGCCCGATCGGAGTACCGGCGACGGGGATGGCATGGACCGGCGCCGGGGTCATTGCAGCACCGGCGGTTTCGACGATCGTCAGATCGGCCACCTCCGACGTGGGTAGGTCGCGGTTGACTGCGACGGCGACCAGTGTGATTTCTGCACCCGTCAGCTTCAGCGCTTGTTGGGCGACGGACCGATATACCGTTGCGGGCATCGGCGCCGGAGAGTAGTTCGGTTCCGAGGTTACGCGTGGCGCCGGGACTTTAACAGCAGACATGGTCATTCCGATCACCTCAGATGTCGTCATGGCGCGGGATTCCAGGTCCAGTTGCGGATTTCGGGCCGGTCTTGGCCGTGGGTGTTGATGTAGCGGTTGTGTTCGACGAGTTGGTCGGCCATTGTCTGCTTCAGGTAGTCGCCGGTCGCGCCGAGCTGGGGCAGTCGGTCGATGACGTCGATGACGAGGTGGAAACGGTCCAAGCGGTTCTGCACCCGCATGTCGAAGGCGGTCGTGATGGTGCCTTCTTCGTTGTAGCCGCGGACGTGCAGGTTGCGGTTGGTTCTGCGGTAGGTGAGTCGGTGGATCAAGGTGGGATAACCATGGAAGGCGAAGATGATGTGTTTGTCGGTGGTGAACAGGGTGTCGTAGTCGCGATCGCTCAGTCCATGTGGGTGCTCGCTGGCTGACTGCAGTTTCATCAGGTCCACCACATTGACCACGCGAATCTTCAACTCGGGCAGGTGCTTCCGCAGGATCGACACCGCCGCCAACACTTCGAGGGTCGGCGTGTCTCCGCAGCACGCCAGGACCACATCCGGTTCGGCGCCGCGGTCGTTTCCGGCCCATTCCCAGATGCCGATCCCCTCGGTGCAGTGCACCACCGCTTCATCAATGCTCAGCCATTGCGGCATCGCGCGCTTTCCGGCGACGATTACATTGACGTAGTGGCGGCTGCGCAGACAATGGTCGGCCACGGAGAGCAGGCAGTTGGCGTCCGGCGGCAAGTAGACCCGTACGACGTCTGCTTTTTTGTTGACGACGTGGTCGAGGAAGCCGGGGTCTTGGTGGGTAAAGCCGTTGTGGTCTTGCTGCCAGACATGAGAAGCGAGTAGGTAGTTCAGCGACGCGATGTTACGGCGCCACGGCAGTTGCGCGGTGACCTTGAGCCATTTGGCGTGCTGGTTGAACATCGAGTCGACGATGTGGATGAACGCCTCGTAGCAGTTGAACAGCCCGTGCCGGCCGGTCAGCAGATAACCCTCCAGCCAACCCTCGCTTTGGTGCTCGCTGAGCATCGAATCGAGCACCCTGCCCGCGGGAGCGAGGAACTCGTCGTTGGCGACGGTGCGGGCCTCCCACTGCCGGTCGGTGACCTCGAAGACCCCGCCGAGCATGTTGGACAGGGTTTCGTCGGGGCCGAAGATCCGGAAGTTGCGCGCTTCGTCGTTGAGCGCGACGACGTCGCGCAGGAAAGTGCCGAGCACGGCGGTATCCTGGGCCTCCACCGCGCCTGGCGAGGACACAGTCACCGCGTGGTCACGGAAGTCGGGCATCCGCAGGTCGCGCAGCAAGACCCCGCCATTGGTGTGCGGGTTGGCGCCCATCCGTCGCTGCCCTTGGGGAGCGAGCGCGGCCAGGTCGGGCAGCAGCCGCCCGGTGTGATCGAAGAGCTCGCTCGGTTTGTAGCTGCGCATCCAGGCTTCGAGTTGTTCGACGTGTCCGGGATGCGCTTCGTCGACGAGCAATGGCACCTGGTGGGCGCGGAACGTGCCTTCGATCTGCTGGCCGTCGACTTTTCGGGGACCGGTCCAGCCTTTCGGGGAGCGCAGCACGATCATCGGCCAGCGCGGGCGGGTGGTCTGGCCATCGGTGCGCGCCTTGCGCTGGATGCGTTGAATACCCTCGATCACAGTATCGAGGACGGCGGCCATCAGTTCGTGCATGTCTTCGGGATCGTCGCCTTCGACGTAATGCGGTTCCCAGCCGCAGCCGCGCAGGAACTGATCGAGCTCCTCGGGTTCGATGCGGGCCAACACCGTCGGGTTGCTGATCTTATAGCCGTTCAAATGCAGGATCGGCAGCACCGCCCCATCACCGACCGGATTGAGGAATTTGGTCGAATGCCAGGCCGTCGCCAGTGGCCCGGTCTCGGCCTCACCGTCGCCGATGACGCACGCGACGACCAGGCCGGGATTGTCGAAAACAGCGCCGAACGCGTGACTCAGCGAGTAGCCCAGTTCCCCGCCTTCGTGAATCGATCCCGGAGTCGTCGGTGCTACATGGCTGGAAATGCCTCCGGGAAAAGAGAATTGGGTAAAGAGCTTCTTCAGTCCGGACTCGTCCTGGCTGACGTCGGGATAAATCTCGGTGTAGGAGCCCTCGAGGTAGGTGTTGGCGACCAGGGCCGGGCCGCCGTGGCCGGGGCCGGCGACGTAGAACATGTCCAGGTCGTACTTCGTGATGACCCGGTTCAGGTGCACGTAGATGAAGTTTTGACCCGGCGTCGTTCCCCAATGACCGACCACGAGCGGTTTTACATCCGATAGCGACAGTGGCCGCTTCAGCAACGGATTGTCGTACAGGTAGATCTGGCCGACCGACAGGTAGTTTGCCGCCCGCCAGTACGCGTCCATCCGATGTAGCAGCTCAGGTTCCAGTGTTCGGGTGCGCGTCATGGAGTGTCCCTTGCTCGACATGGCGTTAATGCTTTGTCGATGGAGTTCGTGGCTTATCGGTGTCATGCCGCGGAGTCCGTGAGCAGCCGGATGAGCTGGCGCTCGTCCAGTGCGGTCCAGGAGCCGCGGGCGGCGCGCAACCGACCGGGATCGTCCTCGAGGCCACGCACCGCAGCGGCTCGGGTCGTGCGCTGATTCGGTGCGGCAACCGGCGTCCTCACCTGGGAGGATCGCACGGCGTGGTATATCAGCCAGTGACTCCAACCGAGCACTGACCACAAAGTCAGCGCGGCGATCACGCCCGGCTGCCCAAGTCGGCGGTTCCGTTGCCCACCGCTGCCGGGATGGGAATCGGCGGCTGTGGCTCTGGGGGGGCTGCTGCGCCGCTTTCCCGGGCCAGGAAGGTGCCGAGTTCGGCGATGGTCGACATCAACGGTGCCGGGAACACGACGGTGGTGTTCTTGTCGACGCCGAGTTCGACCAGGGTCTGCAGATTGCGTAACTGCAGCGCCAGCGGGTGGGCCATCATGGTGTCCGAGGCGTCACCCAAGGCGGCAGCGGCCAGCGATTCACCCTCGGCGGCAATGATTTTCGCCCGCTTCTCCCGCTCCGCCTCCGCTTGGCGGGCCATCGCCCGCTTCATGCTGTCGGGCAGTTGGATGTCTTTGAGCTCCACCAGGGTGACCTGCACACCCCATTCGATGGTGGTGACGTCGAGGATCGCGCGGATATCGAGGTTGATCTTGTCGGTCTCTGAGAGCGTCTCGTCTAGGGTGTGCTGTCCGACGACCTTGCGCAGCGTCGTTTGGGCGATCTGATCGATCGCGGCGTAGACGTTCTCGATCGCCACCACCGACTTCACCGCGTCGACGACCTTGAAGTACGCCACGGCCGAGACATCAACACTGACGTTGTCGCGGGTGATGATCCCCTGGGATTGGATCGGCATCGTCACGATCCGCAGCGAAATCCGGTGCAGCACATCGATGAACGGAATGATGAGCCGCAACCCGGGTTGGCGTTCTCCGATCACCCGGCCCAGCCGGAACAGCACGCCATTCTCGTATTGTTTGACGATCCGCACCGCCATCGCCAGCACCAGCAGTGGCAGGACAAGCAAAACAACGACTATGACCGGCAGCGCGTTCATCGCCGTGCACCTGTCGGTGAGCCGTGCTCAGGGGTGCCCGCGACTACGTCATGCGCAACCGTCGTTGTTCGGGGGTGTGGTAAGGGGGCGAATCGAGTGGAGAAACTCTGTGGAGCAGTCATGCTGATCCTGATGTGCAGACGATCACCGGCGCGTAGGGGCCTTGGAGCTAATGCTCCTCAAGTTCTGCAGCGGACAGCTGAACTCGTCCCGAACCAGCTGAGATTCTCAGCACCTCCGAGAATACACCCGGGCGAACTCACCCGCGGAATCCCGTCTGGGGCGACCCCTTTTCATGGCCTGCCAGCGTTGCTGGTGGTCAACGGATTCGGGCGCGAGGTCGCGTTCCTCGGTCCGCCGCTACCGGCACGCGCCCACAACTGCTCGCGGCGGTACTCTTGGCCTGAGGAATCGTTCTCGCGGCGGTTGCGGCGCAGGTATGTCGCAGGTTTCCGTTGAGCGATGTCGGGCTGGACTATTGAGCGCAGGTAACAGAGTTGACGGAGTTACCGAAGGACGCCGACGGGTTACCGTTGGGATCGCTGAGCGCGCAGCAGGCTAGCGCTGATGTCGCCGACTTGCGGGCCGGGATCGACGATTTGGCGGGCTTGGTGGCGGGCAGTCTGGGGTTGCCTGAGTTGCTGACTGACGTGTCGACGTTCGCGGTGCACGCGATACCGGGCGCCGACGGTGCCGGGGTTACCTTGTTGCAGGTCGACCGGATGGACAACATGGTGGAGGCGTTGGCGGCCAGCGCCCCGTTTGTCGCCGAGATCGACGAGATTCAGTACGTGACCCTCAAGGAGGGGCCCTGCATCACCGCGGCACTGGAGCGGCGCACGGTGCGGTCTGGGTCGTTGGGTGGGGAGAAGATGTGGCCGCGGTTCGGTCCCCGCGTGGGCCGCTTGGGCGTGCACAGTGCGCTGTCGCTGCCGCTGCTGCTGTCGGATCAGGTGATCGGCGCGATCAATGTCTACGCCCACGGCAAAGACGTCTTCGATGAGCACGCCGCCGAACTGGGGGAACTGTTCGCCAAACCCGCTGCGGTGGCGGTGCATAACGCCCAGGTCCTCGCGCACGCGATGGCGCTGACCGCCCAGTTGCAGAAGGCGCTGTCGACGCGCCCGGTGATCGATCAGGCGATCGGCCTGATCCGGGGACGCAGCGGGCGCAGCGCCGAGGAGGCGTTCACTCAGCTGCGGACGATCAGCCAAGCCGAACACCGCAAATTGGCTGAGGTGGCTCAACACATCGTCGATGAAGCCGTGCGCCGCGCCCGCGCCCGACGCAACCCGATCTGAGCCTGAACGACCAGGTCGGTCCGCGGCCGAACTGCCGCTGCACGGTGTGACGCGCGTAGGTTGGAGAGTGGGTAAACAGTCAACGCGACGGGTCCTGGCTTGCGTCGCGCGTTCCCCACCTTGCAGGCGACTCGCCTGTTCGGCACCGGCAGGCTCGATCCGCGCTCGGGCGCGCCCAGCGGAGCAATCCCGTCATGAAGATCAGTCCGGCCCTGGCCGCCGATTTGGGCATCCTCACCGCCGCCCTGGATGAGCCCGGCGCCGATGTGCTGCACAGTCTGCACCAAGTGGGCGTCGACGCCCAAGCGGCGGTTCCCACCTATCTCGGTCTGAGCGTGACCGTCGACGGCAGTGATCCGCCGTTCACGTTCACCACCCTCGAGGACGGCACGGCTGACAATATTCGCACCTCGCTTCGGCTGACGCTGGTGGCCCGTGTCGGTGACGGCCGGGCAGCGCCTTCGGTTGCCCTGATCCTCTACGCGGAGACGCCGGGAACATTTGTCGACCTCACTGCCGACCTCGCGTGGTTAACCGGCCGTCCGCCCAGCGACTTCGCGCTCGATCAGCACCTGAGCGTCCCCGCCGGGTCGGACGCCGCGACATCTCTGCGAGCGGCGTCGGTCGTCAACCAGGCCATCGGGGTACTCATCGGCCGCGGCTACACCCCGCGGCAAGCACATTCGAAATTGGACACCCAAGTCGATGGCGCGGGTACCGATCGATACACCACCGCGCAGTTCATCCTGGACACGCTCACAGTCGAGGACCCGGCCGACGGCGAGCGCGCCGATCAAGAGCCCAACATGGGCTGAGTGTGTGAACACGTAAAAACCGCGCTGCGCGGTGGCTCACTGTGCCCGCTCATATAGCGTCACCCCCCGATAGGCGCCGCTTCACTTCGCGCAGAAGGGTTTCGCTGTAGGTAAGCTCCACGAACCGACGACAAGCCCAGTGGCAACTAAACGCCCAATCAGCCAGAGCTGTAACCGGCCGACATGCGCGGCACGCGTCAATCGCGATGGGGGTCACCGCCGCCGACAGTGAGCGGCATCTTGACATCCACTGAGTTCTGGATAGCGCTGAAAACTTACACGGCAGACCCAAGGCTGCGGGGTGTAGCGTAAGCGGCGTTGAGAACCCAGCCAGTCCGGGATGAGGCCAGCTGTCCGCTGCTGCCCTCGCTGAGCAGTTGCTCGCGCCGAACACTCCGGTAACCACCGCCTGCCGGGAATCACCATGAATACACTCACCGCGCTCAACCCCACTTATCGTCCCGCACCGGCGTTTACGCTCGGTTCGGCGCTGCACTGGCTCGGACATGACTGCCCGGATCACTGCTCAGAAATGATTGACGGTCTCACCGCATCTGTGTGGTTCCTGCGGCGAGGACCGCATTTTCTAGTGCAGCCGCCAGAAACCCTGGTCCTGCTCGACCCCACCGACACCGGGAAAGCGCTCGCTCACATCCGTCGGATGATCTACGAGGTCGACTGTTGCACGCGTCGCGGGGCCATTCATGTCCGCCACCGACGTAAGGGCGAACACGGACCGGTGCTCGCGGGTGCCTGGGGAAGCGTTGTGGCGGGCAACGGGGTACAGCTAGCACACCAGCCCACAGTGGGCCGGTGATTGCCTCGACCGACAACGCGATCTGAATGTCCCAATATCTCCCGCGACACCGAATACTGCCAGGCTCTTACCATCTGGCTGCGCGCCTACAATCACCACGGCCACACCGGACTCGGCGGCCAGCCATCACTACCCGTGTGAGTGACCTCTCAGGTCAGAATCTCGCCTGGGGTACCCGACAGGTGTAAAGTTGTTGCTGCTGAGCCCTTCAGCCAGTCCGGAAAGAGTTTTGGCTGTACGCCGCCGAGCTTGATGAGCATCTGCTCGCGCCGCACATTCTGAATCTATCGCCTTGCGGTCAGGAAAGCATGATACCGGGATACCCGGCCGCGCAACGAAAGACGCGCCGATTGGGCTGGGCAACGCCAAATCGCTTGAGGCCAAGCTAAATAGCACCTTTACAACGCTGACCCGGCCATCCTCCTCCCACATATCCACAGAAACTAGGTAAACGTCATGATCGGCCTCGGAATCCTCCTTATCGTCCTCGGGCTCCTCCTCCCTGCCCTCGTCCCTACCTTCGCCTACGCCCATATTTGCTTGGTCATCGGGGTCATCCTCCTCGTCGTCGGCCTGGCACTGATGCTGATGGGACGGATGGGACACGCCGTCGGCGGCCGCCGCCACTACTACTGACCGGCCCGATGTACTCCCCGGCTCGGCCAGCAGTGGCCGGCCGAGCCGGCTGATACGAACCTGAAAGAAAGGAAACGATGGCGATCACAGACGTTCCGGCCTTTGCTCACCTGACCGACGCCGACATCGACAACCTGGCCGTTGAGCTGGACGCGATCCGGCTGGACATCGAGGATTCCCGTGGCGAGCGCGACGCGCGCTACATCCGCCGCACCATCGCCGCGCAACGTGCTTTGGATCTCACCGGCCGGCTCATGCTGGCCGCGAGCTCAAGACGCTCGGCATGGTGGGCGGGAACGGTGACGCTCGGTCTGGCCAAGATCGTCGAGAACATGGAGATCGGCCACAACGTCATGCACGGCCAGTGGGACTGGATGAACGATCCCGAGATCCACTCCTCGACTTGGGAGTGGGACATGACCGGCGTGTCCAAGCACTGGCGATTCACCCACAACTTTCAGCACCACAAGTACACCAACATCCTCGGCATGGACGACGACGTCGGCTACAGCACCCTGCGAGTCACGCGTGACCAGCCGTGGGTGCCCGCCCACATCGGCAACCTGCTGTTCAACACCATCCTCGCGCTCGGATTCGAGTGGGGAATTGGCTTGCAGGCCATCGATTTCAGCAAAATCCTCAGGGGCGGCCCGGACCGCGAAACCACCCTGCTGCAGATCCGCGAATTCTCGGCCAAGGCCGGAAGGCAGCTCGTCAAGGACTACGTCGCGTTCCCGGCGCTTACCTCGCTGTCGCCGGCGGCGACCTACAAATCGGCGCTGAAGGCCAACGTGGTGGCCAACGTGATCCGCAACATCTGGGCCAACGCGGTGATCTTCTGTGGGCATTTCCCCGACGGCGCCGAGAAATTCACGAAGACCGACATGCTCGGAGAAACCCGGGGTCAGTGGTATCTGCGACAGATGCTGGGCAGCGCCAACTTTGAGGCCGGGCCGGCGATGCGGTTCATGAGCGGCAACCTGTGCTACCAGATCGAGCATCACCTTTACCCCGATCTGCCGAGCAACCGGCTGCACGAGATCTCGGTCCGGGTCAAGCAGGTCTGCGACAAATACGACCTCCCGTACACCACGGGTCCGTTCCTGATGCAGTACGGCAAGACGTGGCGCACCATCGCCAAACTGTCGCTGCCGGACCGCTACTTGCGCGCCACCGTCGACGACGCACCGGAGACCCGCAGCGAGCGGATGTTCACCGAACTGGAGCCCGGTTTCGCAGGGACAGATCTGGCGACCGGGCAGCGCCGCGGGCTCAAAACCGCGATCGCGACGGTCCGCCAATGGCGCCGCGACCAGCGCAGACGACCGTGATTACTGGCCAGTAACCTACGGGACCGTAGGTTACCGTTATAGTCGGCTAGTAGTCGGGCCGGCATGCCAGAACAGCGTTGGATGGAGACCAGTTCACGTGACCGAGATGAACTATGTCGATCTGCACGGTGAGCGTATTGCCTATCGGGACGCAGGGGCCGGCGAGGCGCTGCTGCTGATTCATGGCATGGCGGGAAGTTCGGCGACCTGGCGGGCGGTCATCCCTGAGTTGTCGAAGAAGTATCGGGTGGTGGCACCCGACCTGTTGGGGCACGGTGAATCAACCAAGCCGCGCGGCGACTATTCGCTGGGTGCGTTCGCGGCCTTGCTGCGTGATCTGCTCGATGAACTAGGCATCAGACGGGCGACTGTGGTCGGTCAGTCACTTGGTGGCGGTGTGGCCATGCAGTTCACCTACCAACATCGCGACTACTGCCAGCGACTGGTTCTCATCAGCAGCGGTGGCCTCGGCCCCGACCTCAGCTGGATATTGCGGATCCTCTCGGCACCAGGAACCGAGCTGGTGCTGCCAGTGGCCGCGCCGCAACCGGTGTTGAACGTCGGCAACAAGCTGGGCTCGTGGCTCAGGTCGGCCGGGATTCAGTCGCCGCGCGCCGGCGAGATATGGAGCGCCTATTGCTCGCTGTCGGATCGGCAGACACGGCAGGCGTTCCTGCGTACGTTGCGCTCGGTGGTGGATTACCGCGGCCAGGCCGTCAGTGCGCTCAGCAAGATACATCTGAGTCATGGATTACCCACGTTGCTGATTTGGGGTGAGCAGGATCGGATCATTCCTGTCGCCCACGGGTACGCCGCTCACGACGCCGTGCCGGGTAGCCGACTTGAGGTGCTCGCCGGTGTCGGGCACTTCCCGCATGTCGAGTCCCCGACAGCGGTGGTGGACATCCTCGACGATTTCATCGCCACCACCGGGCGGGATGCCGATCTGGCGAATCGAAAAACCTGACCAGAACAGTCACCCAGCGGGAACGGCCGGCTGATCAGATTACTGATCGTCGGGTGCGGCGACATCTGCGCGGCGATCCGCATCGGTTGACTGCCACCGGCGGTCTTGCCGCGTTGTCGTTGGACGCATTGTCCAGCGTTGCCTACGGTCCCGAAGCGATCGTGCTGGTCTTGGTCGCCGCGGGCACGGCCGCCGTGCGGTTGACCCTACCGATCGCGATAGCAATGGGGCCTTCCCACCGGGGTTCAGGACCGTCCGACAGAGCGCGACATGCTCATGGCGTTCCGACTAAACATTGCCCGCGGTGTTCGCGGCACGTCGCTCCCATCGACGGTTAGTTGTGGCGGCACCCCAAGATCCCCGGTAGTGGGTCAGTTTGAACCGGAGCGGCCCGGAGAGCGATAGGCCAAACGCGCGTGATGTGCGGTTAACGGTCGTTACTTGTGTTGGGTGGCGTGAGGGTCAGCAGGTAGTGGTCGATTGGTGCACGCGTCGCCGGGTGGACATTGAGTAGGTCGGGCAACTCGGCGACTAGCTTTTGGGCGACGGTCGAGAGCTTGACGTTGAGTTCTTGGGATCGCCACTTAAGGACTGCGAAGGCGGCATCGGCGCTTAGCTGGTAGATCAGCATCAGCATTCCCTTGGCCTGGTCAATGACCTCTCGGTGAGACACGATGACCTGTAACTCATCGCTGATCGACTGCTGAAGATCGGTGTTAAAGCTCTCGGTGATGTCGATGTAAAACCCGCGGGTAGCAACGATGCGGCCGTCCGCATCGGTGACCGGATCGCCCACGACTACCACCTTGCGTATGTCTCCGGTGGTCGTGCGGATTCTGTGCCGGCTACTGAACGGAGCCGCCGACTGCTGCAGGAGACTCTTGACGCGGGCCAGGTCGTCGGGATGCTTGTGACTCAAGACGAGTTCGGTGGTCGGTTCGATTTCGCCGGGCTGATAGCCGTGCATCCTTGCGACAGTGTCCGACCACGTCCACGCGCCGTCGTCGTACCGATACTCGAATCTGCCGACTCGCTGCGGTTCACCGCCAAGAAGAGCCTTGTCGAGAGCGCGGACTGCATGGCCATCGGTGGCGGGATAGTCGTCATCGGTCCGCAACCGATGCACTGTTTTCTGATCAACCTGTTTTCTGCTGTCGGCCATTTTTCTGACCTCTCGCGATCGGATGCTGCCCGGATAAGGACGCGATTAGTGGGCGGACCAGGTCGGCGCACAAGTCGCATATGTAAGTGTCCGTCTGTGAGCATAGATTCGCCAGAGCGCACCGGCGTTTAACCTTCGACGAAGTTTCAGGCCGCCACCCGGCATAGTCGGGATAGTTCGATGCGACGATTCTGTCCGGCGCGGCTTTGCCGGATCAGTCGAGTAGCGCCGCGATGTCAAGATCCACAGTCTTGACAATTGCTCCCGCGGGGTGGAACGTCAAGTGAGTTGAGACTCTCAACCAGTTCGGAATGGGTTCAGCCGTCCGCCGCTGTCCTTGCAGAGCGTTAGCTCACGCCGAACAAATCGGTGACAACCGCATGTCGGGGATCACCATGAATGCTCGTCCTAACCCTTCTATGCCGCCGGTCGGCGGCTTTCTTTCCCAGCCCTGGGAGAGTCACACCATACGATTAGCCCATCGTCGGCTGAGGTCATCGGTAGCCGTCATCAGCGCCCGCGGCCACATCGATGCATCCAACGCTGACACTCTGACCGAGTACATCCTGGGGCATCTGACGGGTTGCCGCGGATTGATCATTGATCTGCGCGGCCTGGATTTCTTTGGAACCGAGGGTTTCTCGGCGCTCCACAGGGTCTCCGTCTGCTGCGCGCACCCTGGCATAGGCTGGGCAGTAGTACCCAGTGAGGCAGTCTCCCGGGTGCTGCGGATCGGCGACCCACAGGGTTTGCTACCCGCCGCAAGCACCGTCGAGGCAGCGATGGCGATCATCCAAGGCCAGCCTCACCGTCCACCACGCCCATCGCGAGACGCACAGACCCCGGACAATCCTCGAGATGCCAACGCACGGTGTGCTTAGTCTGCGGCGGTACACAACAGGTCCGGCACGAACAGCGGACCTTGACAGAAGCGATCGCCAAGCTCGATGGTCCTGCGTTGTCGGTTGGTTGACCCTGGGGTTCGAAGATGCGAAATCTGAGGTTGTGGAGTGCGGCGCCGACAAGGAATGTCGAGACCGCGTCGACCCCGACGGTTAATGTGTTGCGAGGGTTGGTGGCTCGCGCGACGACGCCGCTGCTGCCCGATGACTACCTTAAACTGCTCAATCCGCTGTGGTCTGCGCGGGAACTGCGTGGCCTCGTCGTCGATGTCCGCAGGGAAACCGAAGACTCGGCCACGGTCACTATCAAACCCGGATGGGGCTTTTCCGGCGACTATCAGCCCGGCCAGTACCTGGGCATCGGACTGCGGGTTGGTGGGCGCTGGCATTGGCGGTCTTACTCGCTGACGTCGATCCCACGGCGCGACAAGAAGTTAATCGCGATCACCGTCAAGGCCACTCCCGAGGGCTTCTTGTCATCACATCTTGTCAACGGCGTCGAGCCCGGCACGGTTGTTCGACTTGCCACCCCGAGGGGCGATTTCGCTCTACCTGATCCGGCGCCGGCCAAGTTGCTGTTCGTAACTGCGGGCAGCGGCATCACTCCCGTGATCGCGATGCTGCGCTCGCTCAGACAGCGTGGCGAGAGTCCCGACATCATGCATGTCCATTCGGCGCACTCGGCCGGCGACGTGATATTCCACGACGAGTTACGTGCGCTGGAGCGCACCCAGCCCGACTACCGGCTGCACCTGCAGCTGACAGCGGACATGGGCAAGGTCGACTTCGCCGCGCTCGACGGCCTCGTCCCGGACTGGAAAGACCGCTCCACGTGGGCGTGCGGTCCGCCCGCCATGCTCGACACCGTCGAAAAGGTATGGACGGAAACGGGTATGCGGGACAAGCTGCACACGGAGCGGTTCGCTATTGGCCGCACCGACAAAGGCGGCGAGGGCGGCACGGTCACCTTCGCTGTCTCAGACAAGAGCGTCAAACTCGATGGCGCGACAACGCTGATGGAAGGTGGCGAGAAGCTCGGCATCCAGATGCCGTTCGGATGCCGAATGGGCATCTGCCAATCCTGTGTATTGCCGCTGGAATCGGGCTACGTGCGCGATCTGAGGTCCGGCACCGAGCACCGCGCCGGCGATCGAATCCAGACCTGCATCTCCGCAGCATCCGGCGACTGCACCATCGACATTTAGGAGCGCCGCATGGCGATCACCGACATCAGGCAGTACGCACACCTCGCCGCGGCCGACATCGAAGAATTGGGCCGCGAACTGGACGCGATCCGAACCGATATCGAGGAGTCCAGGGGCGAACGGGACGCCCGCTATGTCCGCAGAACAATCCAGCTGCAGCGCGCTTTCGTGGTCGGTGGCCGAATAGCCTTGCTGGCGAGCAGGAACAAGGTCGCCTGGGTCACCGGGACCGCCCTGCTCGGCACCGCGAAGATCATCGAGAACCTGGAACTCGGGCACAACATCATGCACGGCCAATGGGATTGGATGAACGACCCGGAGATCCATTCCACCGAATGGGAGTGGGACACCGCCTCTCCGAGCGTGCAATGGAAGCACTCGCACAACTTTGTGCACCACAAATACACCAACATCGTCGGGGTGGACGACGACGTCGGCTACGGCCTCCTGCGCGTCACCCGAGACCAGCGCTGGAAACCGGAGTATCTCGGCAACTCTGTCTTCAACCTGCTGCTCGGAACGCTTTTCGAGTGGGGCGTCGCGCTGCACGGGGTTGAATTAACGAAGGTCCGCAAAGGTAAAAAATCCATGGACGAGGTCCGTAAAGACTTGCGCGTGATCGGCAAGAAGGTCGCCAAGCAGGTCGGCAAGGACTACATCATCTTTCCCGCCCTGTCGGGCCCCGGGTGGAAGCACACCCTGGCCGCGAACGCGGTAGCGAACCTCATCCGCAACTACTGGGCGTATCTGGTGATCTTCTGCGGGCACTTCCCTGACGGCGCCGAGAAATTCACCCGCGAGGAATACGAGAACGAGACGCACGCAGAGTGGTACCTGCGGCAGATGCTCGGTTCAGCGAATTTCACCGCCGGCCCCCTGATGGCCTTCATGAGCGGCAACCTGTGTTACCAGATCGAGCACCACCTGTTCCCCGACCTGCCAAGCAACCGGTACGCCGAAATATCCGAGCGCGTCAAGGCTTTATGCGACAAGTACGATCTGCCGTACACGACCGGATCCTTGATGCACCAGTACATGCAGACGTTCTGGACAATCGTCAAGCTTTCGGTCCCGAACAAGTTCCTCCAACGAACCTCCGACGATGCGCCCGAAACCCACTCGGAACTGAAATTCCGAATCCGTGAGGGCGTCCGCGAGAGCTTCGGTGTCGACCCCGACACCGGCAGACGTCGCGGCCTGCGGACCGCGTTGCGCGAGCTTCAGACCGGTGAGGTTGCGACAAGTGTCTGTACGACAACGCTTTCGGAACCGACTTTATCCCTCCGAGACGGGTGAGTCAGCGACCCGCGCGGTGGCAGGGCGAGGATCAGGTAACGGCGCGGGCCAGGGAATCAGAACGATTTTGCCGCCGAGTCCGCCGCCGTCGATGCGAGTGTGGACTTCGCGGGCGGCCGCCAGGGGTAGGCGATCGATGACGACGGGATGGATGGCGCCGTCGCGCAGTAGGCCAAACAGTGTGGCCATGTCGGCCTTGAATTCTTCCGGTTGCTTCGTTCGTCGCGAGGTGATGCTGTACCACACTGCGCTACGGCCGCTGAACAGGAACTTGAACGCGCCCCAGAGGTGCAGCCTGGCCAAGCCAAGTCCGGCCGAGAGCAGGCCTTCGCGCCCGTCGGCCATGGTCTGCGACCCGTAGCCGACTAGCAGCCCACCGGATGCCAGACAGGCGAACGAGCGAGTGAAATGGGCGCCGCCGATCGCGTCGAAGGCGGCGTCCACGCCAGCGCGGCCATTGTGTGCGTTGGGTTGTGCGGCGGTGAGCTTGCGCACTGCTTCGACGAAGTCGCCGTCGCGATAGTCGATGGCTTTGGCGCCAAAGCTTTCAACCACGGCCATGTTGGCGGCAGAGCAGGTACCGATGGCGTTCAGACCAAAATGTCGCGCCAGATCGAGCAGCGCCGTGCCGACCGTGCCCGAGGCCCCGATCGCGAGGATCGTTGCACCCGGCGACAGCTGGCGGTAGCGGGTGAGCATCTGGAAGGCGGTTAGGTAGGCCAGCGGGATACAGACCGCCTCGGCCGGGTCGACGCCATCGGGGACGGGCACCAGGAACCGCGCTGGCCGGATTGCGTATTGGGTGTAGCCGCCGACGACGCAAAGATCGGCCACCACCTGACCCTCGTGCAGGCCGGCCACGCCGGGACCGACCTTATCGACGATTCCCACAAGGTCGTATCCGGGGGTGAACGGCACCGGCCCCTTGTAGTCCGGATAGCGGCCGCGCCGAATGAAGATGTCCGTGAAGCCGGTGCCGGCGGCCAGGACCTTGATGCGGACCTCGTCGGGACCGGGGTCGGGGACACTCGGTTGTTCCGTCAGTTCCATTACCTCAGGGCCGCCGAACCGCGAGACAGAAATATTTTGCCACGTCATTCTCTCACCGTAGACCTAAAACCTCGCGACGAGCGGTTTCGTGACCACGTCACTGATCGCCAGGATTTGCTGAAACGCCGGACGCGTAGCATGTGGAACAGCGTCCCACGCGACTGGGCCGACCCCTCCACTCGGCTCTGAATCACCAAGAGCCGCAACATTATTGCCGTGCCATCGCGATCGTGAGCCGGTCCTCGGCTTTGATCAGGTGATCTTGGCTGTCGTCGCCGATGTCGATCTGCACCCAGGCGATCTGACCGGAAAACTTGTTGCCGGTGGGGCCGTAGTCCGGTGATGCGGGTGAGCCGGTGTCGGCGCCGACGTCGCAGGCCTCGTCGGCTGAGTAGATCATGGGTTGCGTCCGTTCGACGCGGCCCTGCCCGACGGGTTTGCCGTCGTAGTACAGCGTGACGTCGCCGCCTTTGCCCAGGCCGCCGCCGTCGTACTTGAATTCCATTCGCACCTGGTGCTTTCCGGTTGGGATGGGCTGCTCGGCAGTGACCAGGAAGTGATCGATGCCCAGGAAGTTGTAGCAATATTTGAGCCTGCCCTCATACGCATACAGCGACCAGCCGCCCACCAAGCCTCCCTGGGTGATGATGACGCCAGTGGCGCCAGATTCCGCCACGGTGATGTCGGCGGTCACCGAATATGACTTGTTTTTCAGGGTGAGCACGCAGTTCTCGCTGACCCGCATCCCGGGGAACAGCAGCTGACTGTCCCCACGGATCAGCTGGGGGCGCCCGGCGAGGTCGGGGTTGAAGCGCTCGAAGGTGCGGTCATCAAGGGGCACGACGTTGTATTTGACGGCCTCGATGAGCCACAGGCGCTGCATGTCGGCGAGCTTCTGCGGGTTCTCCTTGGCCAGGTCGTGTGCCTGTGTCCAGTCGTCGGGTCCGTACAGCTCCCATACATCGTCGTCAAACGCCGGCGGCGCCTCGGTGGTCCACGGCGTGCGGTGTTTGGTCACCGCAGTCCAGCCTTTGTGGTAAATGCCGCGGTTGCCGAGTATCTCGAAATACTGGACGTCGTGGTGCTCGGGCGCATCGCCGTCGCGCAGGGTTTCCAGCATGCTGACGCCTTCCAGCGGCGCCTGCGCAACGCTGTTCACCACGGTGGGCTCTGGCAGTCCGGCCGCTTCCAGAATGGTTTTGGCGACGTCGATGACGTGGTGAAACTGGTTGCGGGCCTTGCCTTTGTCGGCGAAGCCGTTGGGCCAGTGCACGATGGTGCCGTTGCGGGTGCCACCCCAGTGTGAGGCTACCTGCTTGGTCCACTGATACGGCGTGCACAGGGCGTGTGCCCAGCCGACCGCGTAGTGGTTGTAGGCCTTCGGCGTGCCGAAATCATCGATCTTGGACAACAGGAACTCGGTTGTCTCGATTTCTGGCATCCCGTTCAGCATGGCCATCTCGTTGAAGGAGCCGTTCAGTGTGCCTTCGGCCGAGGCGCCGTTGTCGCCGATGATGTAGTAGATCAGCGTGTCCTCGAGCACCCCCAAGTCCTCGAGGGTGTCGACGAGACGCCCAACCTCGTGGTCGGTCTGCTCGAGGAAGCCGGCGTAGAGCTCCATCTCGCGGGCCAGCACTGGCTTCAGCGCGGCGGGCATGTCATCCCAAGCCGGGATCTCGTCGTGGCGTCTGGTCAACTCCGCGTCCGCGGGCACAACACCCAGTTCCTTCTGCCGCGCGATGATCTGCTCACGCAACGCATCCCAACCGCCGTCGAATTTGCCTTTGTACTTGTCCGACCACTCCTTGGGCACATGGTGCGGCGCGTGCGTGGCACCGGGGGCCCAATACATGAAGAACGGCTTGTCGGGCACCAGCGCCTTCTGCTGGCGCACCCAGGTGATGGCGCGGTCGGCGAGATCTTCGGTCAGCGTGTAGCCCTCTTCGGGTGACTTCGGCGGTTCTATCGGCGAGGTGCCTTCATACAGCCCGGGGTAATACTGGTTGGCCTCGGCACCGACGAAGCCGTAGAAGTACTCGAAGCCCGAGCCGGTGGGCCACTGGTTGAACGGCCCCACGGGAGAGACTTCCCAGACCGGCACCTCGTGGCACTTGCCGAACTGCGCCGTCGAATAGCCGTTGAGCATAAGGGTTTCGGCGATGGGCGCCTTCTCCTTGGGCCGCACGCTGCTGTTCCCCGGCGCCGATGTGGCGATCTCGGTGATGCCACCCATGCCCACCGAGTGGTGATTGCGCCCGGTCAGCAATGCCTGCCGGGTGGGCGAACACAGCGCCGTGGTGTGAAAGCGGTTCAGCTTCAACCCGCCCGCGGCCAACCGCTCGGCCGTCGGCGTATTGCACGGGCCGCCGAAAGCCGACGAACCTCCAAAGCCCACATCGTCGAGCATCACGACCAGTACGTTGGGTGCGCCCTTGGGCGGGCGCAGCGCGGTGATCGGCGGATATGTGGTGTCTGGGTCCTTGGCGTCATACGTGGTCAAGCCGACATGCTTGGCGTCCGGAATGGGCAAGATATCCCGCCGCACCTGGTCCCCGATGGGTTGGCCGGCCTGGCCGTCAGATACGGCAGCGCCCCTGTGGCCGTTGGGTTGTGCTGATGACTCAGCCATGATGGACCTCTCTTGGAGTTTCGTCCGGACCGCCGGTTGCCGGGGAGGTTCGGCACTACGAAAAGCTAGCTAACGCAATAGTTTTGAGCCATCCAACGCGGCCAAAGGGGACGATAGACGGCTATGGAAGACATCGCCGCCATCTGGGCGGCTTCGTCGCGAGCCCGTCTGCGTGGGCCCAATACCCCACCCTAGGCCGTCTCACCGATCGACAACAGCCCGTTGATGACGAACATTCGGAGAACACGCCAGTCAACACCGCCGAAGCTGTCCCGGCGTGCGGCATACCCCAGAACGCACACGGTTTCCGAAACGAAACCTGCCGCGTGCATTCAGATCTCGCTGTGAGCCGGAACGCTCACACCGCTGCCGGTTTCGAGGGGATCAACCTCGCGGGGCGTTGTCGTCGGGGCACCCGGCTTGACCGGGATCGCTGCCATCGCACGCTCGGCCATCGCCGTGATCGTCAGGCTCGGATTTACGCCGGGATTGGCCGGGATGACCGCACCATCGCAGACCAGGAGGTTCTGGTAGCCGAACACTCGATGCTCGCCGTCGACAACGCCGTGCTCGGGCGTATCGGCCGCTATTGCACCACCCAATATGTGTGCAGTGATCGGCATGTTGAACAGCGCTTCGGTCAGCCAACTCTGCGCTGTCCCACCGGTCCGGTCGGCGAGCCGCCGGGCGAAGTCATTGGCCACCGGCAGGAACGTGGGCGTCGGGTGGTCCGGATCCTGGCGGGTGGTGAGCCGCAGCCGCCGGCCGAGTATCCGCCGCTTGGGCACCAGCGACAGCGATGTGTCGGTGGTCTGCATGACGCCGGTGATGAGCGATCGTTGTGACCAGCCGCGCGGATTGGTCACGCGGACAAAGCGAATCGGGTGCCTGCAGATCTGGGCGAGCAGCTTCAGCGGCCGGGTGATTCTGGTGCCATCGCCGGTCAGCAATGTGAACATCAGGCCCATCGCGTTGCCGCCCGGCCCGTAGGTAACGGCTTCGACGTGGCTGTCCCCGGTGGGGTGCACGCTCGAGGTGATCGAAACGCTGCGACCCCAGCCTCGGTCGTCCGGTGTGGTGACCGCGGTCATCGCCTCGCTGTTGGTGCGGACCAACTGGCCAAGGCGATCGGAGATCCGCGGTAGCGCGCCGTCCCTCTTACATTGGGCGAGCAGTTGGTTGGTGCCCAGCGCACCGGCTGCCACGACGACACCGCGTGCGGTCTGCGTGCGGCGGTCCTTGCGGATCCAGGACCCGGTCCGTTCGCTGGTCACGGCGTACCCGTCTGAGCCGTCAACCGCCCCCAGCGGCCGGATCGAGGTGACCGTGCGTTCGGCATCGATCCGCGCACCGAGGCGCTCGGCGAACCACAGATAGTTCTTCGGCAGCGTGTTCTTGGCGTTGTTACGGCATCCCAACAGGCACAACCCACATTCGATGCAACCCGACCGGGCCGGACCGGCGCCGCCGAAATACGGATCGGCGTGGACGACGCCGGGCTCGCCGAAGTAGACGCCAACGGGGACTGGGCGGAAGGTGTCAGCGACGCCTAGCTCGACGGAAATCGCTTCGATGGCTTCGTCGGCGGGCGTGCGCCGCGGCTGCGTCACGACGCCGAGCATGCCCTCGGCTAATTCGTAGTACTTGTCGAGATCCGGGGCGTCTCCGCATACCGCGCGCCAGTCCTCGAAGAACTCGTCGCCGGCGCGCCAGAGGGTCTGCGCGTAGACAAGGCTGCCGCCGCCCACGCCACTGCCGGTGAGGACCATGACGTCTTTGAACGGTGTGACTCGCAGGATGCCCTTCAAGCCCAGCTTGGGCGCAAAGATCGTCCGGCGCAGCTGCGAGAGCCGCTCAGCGAAGTCCTGATCCTCAAAACGACTCCCGGACTCCAAAACAGCCACCCGATAACCCTTCTCGGCCAGGCGCAGCGCCGATACGCTGCCGCCGAAGCCGGACCCGACAATGAGGTAGTCGTAGTCGTGTGCCTGGCTCATCGTCGACTCCCTAGCGGGTGCGAGTTGGCTGTTGTCTGGTACTCGCCGGAGAGCGGATCCAGCTGGTAGACCCCTGGGCCGGGCGCGGGTCGGCCGCCTTCGGCGAACGCGCTTGGCAGCGGTCGATGCGAAGTGCTGGTTGGGATGCGCTCGACAACGCGCACGAGATGCGGTCGACGATCCGGGGGCAGCTGGCTCAGTGCTGCGGAGAGGTCGGTGGCGTCCATTGTTCGTTCAGCACGCAGCGTGACGGCGGTGACCGCGAGGTCGTCACCGTCCGCTCCGGGGACGGCGTATGTGACGCTCATGTCGATCGCATCGACGATGCCGAGTGCGTCTTCGACGGCGGACCCGCCGACCACACCGTGGGCGGTGGTGACGAGCGAGTCGGCACTGCCTGCGAGCCAGAAGTCGCCGTCCTCATCGCGGTAGAACAGGTCTCCGGTCTGCAGCCACGCGTCTCCGGGAGCGAATAGCCCGCGAAGTGGACGCGACGGTTGCGACATTCCCGGCTCGACCCGTGAGAGCAACATCCCGATTTCCCTGGGCCGGCACTGCTCGGCGGAGCCGTCGGCGCGAAGGGCCAGCTGCCGGGTGGACTCGTCAATGCGGGCGATGCGCAGCTCGGGACCGCCCGGAAGCGGGGTGCCCATGCAACCGACCTTCACGCCGGGCATATTGACAAGGATCGCGTCGGTCTGCGCGGAGGCGTAGTACTCCACCACCCGGGCCGGGGCGAAGCGCTCAATGACCCTGTGCCACAGTCCGACCGGCATCCCCGAGCCGATGAATGTGCGGATCGTGTGGTGGTGCTCACCCGGATTCGGTGGCGCCTCGACGAGGTCGCGGAGCTGTGTCCAGGTGTAGGACACCACGGTCACCCCGTAGCGGCGGCCTTCATTCCAGAACGTGTCGGGGTCGAACCGGCTCGCCATCGAAAATCGGGCTCCGCTAGCGACGGCACCGCCGAGGGACATCAACAGGCCCGACGGGTGGTGGATCGGGTTGACACTGAAGACCGTGTCTCGCGGTCCGAGTTCAGCCGAGGCCGCGGTTCCGAAGGCGGCCCGCGCCCAGCGGGCATTGGTGATATTTCGCGCCCTCGTCGACCGACCGTCGCCGGTGAACAAAACGAAAGCAGTCTCGCGCGCCAGGCCGGGATTGGGTCGATACCAGGTCGGGAGCGTGACTGCATCTGGATCGATGCGCTCCAGGTCGATCACCCCGTCGACGCCGAGGTCCCGTTGTCCGCCCCCGCCGCCGAGCACGAACACCTCGGCGTCCGTCTGCTCGTGGACGGAGTCGAGGTGTTCCGGGTCGGTCACGATGCGCGCGGCGCCACCAAGTTTGATCTCCTCGGTGAGCGACCCGTCGGGCCGCAACAACACGACCACCGCTCCGATCCGGTTGAGCGCGGCAACGGCGATAAGCATGCTGGGGCGGGTATCCATCAGCACGCCAACGGATTCACCCTGACGCACGCCAACCGACAACAGACCCGCCACCACAGCGTCGATACGCGTCTTCAGAGCAGCGTGCGTGTGGGCGCGATCCTCCCACAAGAACCCAACTGCACCGGGGTGCCCGTCGGCACGTTCGTCGAGGAGGCGGCCCAGAGATACCCGCGTCTCAGGGCGCACCAATTCCAGGCGCAGCAGCCGCGGCAGAGTAGTGGCGGCGCCCGCCGTGAGTGCCCACGTCGCGTCGAGCGTCGACGCGCCCAAGCGCCAGCCGGCCTCCAATCCCTTGCCCACCGCTGAGATCAGCGGGTTGCGCCTTCCGCTGCCCGAAGCCGGCTTCGACGTGGCAATCGGCTCGATGATCTCCGGCAATTCCGTCCCGTTGTCGAGATGCGATGCCCAGGCGGCAACCGCCGGCCAGGTTCGGGTCGTTGCCACCGAGCCCACGACGATGCCGAGGTGTCCGACCGGCAGCGACACCTCGTGGATGTCGGCACGCGGAGCCGCGCGGGCGATCGCCCGGACCGCCTCGGGCTGTCCGATCTGGTCGTTCTCGCCGACAAAGCACAGGACGGGCCGATCGATGTCGGCGAGGGTCAGCGGTTGCCGGTCGATGACCATGCCGCCGGACAGCATCCGGTTCTGCGCGATGAATTGCCGCAGCGCATCGGCGAGCGCCGGAGCCGGCCAGGCGATCCAGCCTTCAGACTCGATGAAGCGCCGCTGGCGCTCGTTGGGCAGCAACGCTTCGCGATCGTGCAGTTGCCGCAGGAACTGGATACGTGACCGCACATTCTTCACCGGATCGAGCAGCCGAAAGCCTTCGCGGGTAGCCCATCCGGGCAGTCCTGTGCGGTCCAGTAACGCGGCGACCGCGTCTGCGGCGAATTCCATCACCGGTTCGGGCAACGAGAATATGCCCACCGACTTGGTGTCGACCGGACTACCGAAGGAGATGACGCTCGCCAGTCCTGCACCGCGGCGGTACGCGGCGACGGAGTAGGAGAACACGCCACCCTGGCTGTAGCCGCCCAGGTGGACGTCTCTGCCGGTCAGGTCCCGGACCCGGTCGACGATCTCGCTAGTCGCAACGATGTGATCGGCGAGCGTCCGCTGCAGCCCACCGTCCTCATGTTCGGGTGCGCCGAAGTCGACCACCCACGGATCGATGCCGTGCTCATGCAGCACACTCACCGCCGATGAAGTAGAGGACACGTCGTAGACGTCGGCCACGAACATCATCGGCGGGACGAGAACTACCGCCGGCCGTCCGGCGCTGTCGCTATCCGGGAAATACCGGCGCAGCCGGTACATCGGCTCCTTTGCAACCACCTCGAACGGCGAGCCCTTCTCGCCCGTCTCGAAGCCGCCGTGCATGAGCAGCTGCGCCGCGTTCATTGCCACCGCACCGAGTTGGTCGGACCTTTCAGCGAGTCCCACCCGTTCCATAAGTGCGGTTACTCGATTCGAGATGTTCACGTTGACTCGCTCCATAAAACCAGTCAGAGTTGACTAGATTATTTCTAGTAAAGCAGGGATCGCAGGGTCGGTCAATAGCTCCGCCCCGGGCTGGTAGCCGGGCTTTTCCAGTCCGAGTAGCGCACGTCGCCGTCTGCGCCCGGATCGGCGACCTCCGAGTTCTTCGCTGACCGACCATTGACCCGCCGCAGCGCGACCGCTAGCCTCCAAACCAGTCAAATCTGACTAATTCAGGAGTACGCCGAGCTGATGAACATCACCAATCCGAGCACGCGCGGATCCCTCATAACGGCGACTCCCGCGACATTCGACGCCCTAGACGACTCTTTCCAACGGGATCCCTTCCCGACACTTTCTGCGCTGCGCGATCAGTACGCCGCATTTCGCGACGCCGTCCTGCCCGCCGTGCATGTCCTGCGCTACGCAGAATGTCAGGCAGTCCTGCAAAACCCGGCCGGCTTCACCAACGACTTCGCCTGGGCGATCCAGCCCTACCTCGAGACCATGCCGGAATTGGCCACCGAACTGCCTCCGTTGTTCCTCGCTACCGACGGGGCCGAACATCATCGGTTGCGGTCATTGGCCAACCGTGCGTTCTCCCAACGGTCGGTCGGCCAAATCGAGGAACATGTCCATCGGCTCACCGAGGCGCTACTCACCAAAGCGATCGAGCAAGGTGAGGTGGACTTCATCGAGGCTGTGGCGTATCCGCTCCCGGTGCAGGTCATCGCGGAAATGCTCGGCCTACCCGCCGCCGACCGCGAGTGGTTCAAAGACTGGGCGACCCGGTTCGCCCAGGGCTTCGGCAGCGCCGTCTTCGGCGTGCCTGAGCCGCACGTCATCGAGGCCCAGGTGGCTACCTTCCGCGAGATGCACACGTATCTGCGGCCCCTCGTCGAGGAGCGCCGCGAATCACCAAAAGAGGATCTGCTGTCGCGGCTGGTGTTGGCCGAGGAACACGGCGACCGGCTCACGATGCCGGAACTGATGCAGATGGTCGCCGGGCTGCTCCCCGCCGGCCACGAGACCACCACCAACCTGATCGCCCATACCGTCGTCGAATTAGCCCACCACCCAGCAGAACTCGCGCGGCTCCGTGCAAACCCCTCACTCATCCCGTCCGCCGTCGAAGAGGTCGCTCGACTGGGCGGACCGACCTTCGGACTGCTGCGTGTGGCGGCGGCGGAAACAGAGATCGCCGGAGTGGACGTCGGGGAAGGCGAGCTCGTCATTCTCTGGGCGAGCGCCGCGCACCGCGACCCGGACGTGTTCGACCGGCCGGACACCTTCGATGTCGGAAGGGACCCGAACCCGCACTTCGCGTTCTCCCGCGGGCCCCACTTTTGTCTGGGCGCCCAGTTGGCCCGGATGGAAGCGCGGGTCGTGCTCGCGCATCTTCTCGACTCGACGTCCAGTTTCGATCTGCTCAGCGAGGAACTTCCGTTGCATCCCAGCCCGATCTTGCGCGGCTACACCGAACTTCCCGTGAGCTTGACGCCACGCAGGTGATGTCCGCGCCCCCAGATGAAGTCAGGCTGGCGCGGCGAGGAGGTCTTCCCGGTTCGCGTCGCAGAGGAGCTTCTCGTATACGGGGATCAGCCGTTCGCCCAGGCTCTGCATCCGGAGAAGCTTGCGTGCCGATCCCCGAACCCTGACTCGGCGGGTCGCCAGCAGCGTGGCCGGTGGGATGCGTCCGAGCCACAGCGCGTGCGCGTCATCGGCCCGCATGTCCAGCTCGAAAGCGGCGGCCACGCCGGTCCCGGCTTCACCCAGAGACACCTTCTTTCCGGGAAAGTCGACGACGAGCACGCAATCGGGATCGGTCAAACGGAGCCGGGCCACCAGCCCTGTAGCTGCAGCAACGTCGGCAAGCGTCTCGTCGGCGACAACGTATTCGAACAATCCCCCGAGGTGACGGTAGACCTCGTCGGCATCGCGGAATATGGGCACCATTGACCTCACAATCCAAAGGGTTCGCCTAGGCCCGACGGTGCCAAGATTGACCCGCAATCGCAGAGCCCAGCTGCAAAGTAGTCGAGGTTGACGGTTTCAGCAAGCGTGCCTCGGCGCCGCCTCTGAGCGAGCGCATCCCTCCGGCGGTACCAGCCCGTTGCCCGCACATACCCATTCGAAGCCGGGCATTCGGGCAGTAAAGCACGTCCGATCGTTGACCCGCGGAAGGTTTGGTGTTACCTTAAAACCAGTCAAGTCTGACTAGTTTAACAAATGGGTCACGACAGCAGTCGCGGCGGAAGGATCGGCAAGCAGTGGACATCGTTGATCGAGTTGCAGTCGTGACGGGCGCCGGATCGGGTTTGGGCCGGGCCACTGCCCTGGCCTTGGCGAAGGCCGGGGCGCGGGTGGCGGTCTTGGACCGCAACACCGAGGCGGCGCGTTCGGTTGCCGAGGAGGCCGGCGCACCAACCGTCCCGGTGACGGTGGATGTGGCCGACCGTGCGTCAGTCACCGCGGGGATCGCCGAAGTTTCAGGGACATTCGGCCGGGTCGACGTGTGCGTCAATGCCGCAGGGATTCCTAACCCCGGGAAGGTGTTTGGCAAAAGTGGGCCGCTCGACATCGAACAATTTCAGCGGGTTATCGATGTGAATCTGGTGGGTGCATTCGATGTCATGCGCCAATGCGCCGAGCTGATGACCCGAAACACGGACCCGGGGCTTGACGGTGAACGAGGGGTCATCATCAACGTCTCCTCCGGAGCCGCGTTCGAAGGTCAGAAGGGCCAGGCGGCCTACAGCGCAAGCAAAGCCGGCCTGATCGGCTTGATGCTTCCCGCAGCTCGCGACCTGGCTCAGTACGGCATTCGGGTGGTGACCATCGCGCCCGGTCTATTCGATACCGGCATCTTCGCCGAAGTCGATCCCAAGGTGGTTCAAGCCCTCGGCTCAGCCGCGCTCAACCCGTCGCGACTGGGTGAACCCAGTGAGTTCGCGTCACTGGTCATGCACATCATCGAGAACAGATACCTCAACGCGACGACACTGTCGATCGACGCGGGCGCCCGGCTGCCCAATGTCTAACCGCCAATTCCACAGCGAAGAGGAAGTCATGACCCAGCCAGACAGCGGAATCTCTTACTCCGCGTTGATCGTTGAAGCGCTGACCCGTCACCGCGATCGCACAGCGTTCATCCTGGGAGATTCGCGTGTGTCCTACGCCGATGCGGCCGATACGACGAGTCGCATACGCAGGGTGCTGGAAGAGAAGGGCAGCGCCAAGGGCGCCTGTGTGGGCGCGCTCAGCGTCAATTCTCCCGACGTCTGGATGGTCCAGGCCGCGATCTGCCTTAGCGGCGCGATGTACACCGGGCTGCACCCGCTTGGGTCTGTCGACGACCATGTGCGGCTGTGCGAGGACGCCGAGGTTGACATCCTGGTCGTCCATCCAAAGTTCGCCGACGTCGGCGCGCAGATCGTCGCCCGGGCCACCACCGTCAAACACCTGCTCACGTTGGGGCCGTCGGACGTCGGTGAGGACCTGCTGGCGTTGTGCAGCAAGGTCCGACCGGAAACACTCACTCGCGGCAATGCCGACGAAGAAGACATTGCGTGGTTGCAGTACACCGGAGGCACCACAGGGCGGCCCAAGGCGGCGATGATCTCGCATCGCGCGATGGTTCAGGAGGTGTTTTCGCTGACCGCCTCCTGGCGACTGCCGCTGGACCCGCGGACCCTGATCGCAACTCCGATCACCCACGCCGGTGTCCTCCCTATCCTTCCCACGCTGCTGCGTGGCGGCACCGTCGTTCTGCAGGCGGGCTTCGACCCGCAACAGTGGCTTGCGGCTGTGCAAACCCATCGCATCAACTATGTATTCACGATCCCCACCGTGCTGTACACGCTCCTCGATCACGGTGGCCTCGACCAGTTCGACCTGAGCTCGTTGGAGACGGTCGTCTACGGCGCATCCCCGATGTCGCCGTCGCGCATCGACGAGGCACAACAGGCGTTCGGCCCGACCCTGTTGCAGGGGTACGGCCAGACGGAGTGCGTCGGCATGGCCACCAGTCTGTTGCCCTCCGAACATGATCCGGCGAACCGGACCTCGTGTGGTCGCGCGGTCGCCGGCGCGGTTGTCGATGTCCTCGACGATGACGGGCAGCCAGTGCCTACCGGAACGGTCGGCGAACTCTGCGTGCGGTCGCGAGGCGTGATGTCCGGGTACTGGAAGCGGCCCGAAGAGACCGCCGAGGTGCTGCGCAACGGCTGGCTTCGAACCGGGGACATGGCGTTCCGCAGCGATACCGGCTTCTTCCACATCGTGGACCGCAAGAAGGACATGGTGATCTCCGGGGGCTTCAACGTCTATCCCCGCGAGATTGAAGACGTTCTTGCCGATGATCCGTCGGTGTCGATGGTCGCGGTGATCGGCGTACCCGATCCGAAGTGGGGTGAGGCGGTCAAGGCCTTTGTGGTACCCCGGCCCGGCGCCACGCCAGACACCGCCGCGTTGATCGCGAGCGTCAAACAGCGAAAAGGTCCGCACTATGCTCCGAAGTCCATCGAGGTGGTCGACCAACTACCCCTGACCAAAGTCGGAAAGGTCGACAAGAAGGTGCTTCGCGCCACTTATTGGGCGGGCCTCGAGAGGGCAGTGCACTGACATGACCGACACCCAGAACACCACTAAGGCCCCATCGCCCACCCTCGCCAAACACCGTGAGGGAGCCACCGTTTGGCTACGGCTGCAACGTCCGGCGGCGATGAACGCGATCAGCACAGACCTGCTGGACGAACTGAACCTCGCGCTGGACGAGATAGAGGCCGACGAATCCGTCCGGGTGGTCGTTTTGACCGGCACCGGCCGGGCATTCTGCGCGGGCGCTGACCTGAAGGCCCTCGCCAACGCGGCCGGCGAGGTCGATCCGAGCCAGGTTGTCCAGTTTGTGGCCTACGCGGCTCGGACCATCGATCGGCTTGCCGCGCTTGCACAACCGGTGATTGCGGGTGTCAACGGGCTGGCGCTGGCCGGCGGCCTTGAATTGCTGCTCGCAAGCGACATCGTCGTGGCTTCGACGGCAGCGCGCATCGGTGATGCGCATGCGAACTACGGACTGATTCCCGGCGCCGGCGGCTCGGTTCGGCTGGCGCGGGCCGTGGGCACACAGATGGCGAAATACCTGGCCTTTACCGGTGGTCACTTTCCGCCGTCGTCGCCGGTGCTCGCGGGACTGGTCAGCGAGATCGTCGCCCCCGAAGAGCTCGAGACCCGGCTAGCCGAACTCGCCACCACGCTGGCCGACAAGAGCCCGCTGGGGCTGCGTCGGATGAAGCGCCTGATCAACGACGCAGCCGATCAGACTCTTCAGGACGCACTCGCCGCCGAACAGCAGGCCCTTGGCCAGCAGTGCCGCTCGGAGGACTTTGCCGAGGGGATCGCGGCGTTCGGTGCCCGACGCACACCCATCTACCAAGGCCGATAGGGAGTTTCGAAAGTGGACACCACAATGCCTTTCACCCTCAGCGAGGACCACCTCGCCTTTCAGCAGTCGGTCCGGACGCTGGCGCGATCGCGCTACGCCGACTCGATGCTTGCCCGGTCGCAGAGCGACAAGTTTCCCACCGCCGAGTTCGGCGAACTGGGCGCCGCGGGGCTGCTCGGACTCCTGATCAGCGAATCGGCGGGCGGCCAGGGCGGCGACGTGCTGGCTGTCGGCATCGCTGTCGAGGAACTTGCCTACGCCGATTCGGCGATCGCCTACCTGGCGTTCGCGGCAAATGTCAGCAATGCTCTGCTCGCCGCACACGGCAGCAACGAAGTTCGCGAGCGGTGGGTCACCCGCGGTATCGCCGGCGAGGCCGTCATCTGCCTCGCGCTGACCGAACCGGGGGCCGGGTCTGACGCGGCGAATCTGTCCACACGCGCCACCCGGGTCGACGGCGGCTGGCGGATCTCCGGGGAGAAGACCTCGATCACGCAGGCGGTGCACGCCGATGTCGCGATCGTCATCGCACAGACCGAACCGGGGTCGGGCGGCAAGGGCATCGGGATGTTCCTCGTCGACATGGACGACCCTGCGGTGACGACCCAGGCCATTCGTGATCCCGGCTTCAAACCGCTTGGTCGCGGCTCCATCTTCCTCGACGGTGTGTTCGTGCCCGACAGCCACGTACTCGGCGAGATCGGACGCGGATTCTCGATGGTGATGCACGAATTCGATTTGAGCCGAACACTGATCGCGCTGATGAACATCGGCACCGCGCAACGCGCGCTCGACATGGCGATCGAATACTCCAAACAGCGTCAGACATTCGGTCGGCCGCTGGCGGCCAATCAGGGCGTCTCGTTCGTGATCGCCGAACACAGCACCTACGTTTCGGCGGTACGGGCGCTGGGCTATCACGCTCTCGGACTTCGGATGGCGGGGCAGCCGCACACCAGTGAAGCCGCGATGCTCAAATGGTGGGGACCGCTGGTCGCGCACAACGCGATCCGCGACTGCATCGTGCTGCACGGCCAAGTTGGCTGGTCCGATGAGATGCCACTGCAGGCGATGCTGCGAGATGTCTCGGGGTGCATGATCGGCGACGGCACACCTCAAATTCAGAAGCTCGTGATAGCGCGCGAGCTGATCGGCAAGGAGGTGCTGGCGCGATGACGAATGACGAAGCTTCACTGCGCACCGTCGTGGTGGCCGGGGTCGGAATGACCGCATTCGGCAAATTCCTCGACCGCAGCATCAAATCGCTTGTCGCCGAATCGGTTCAGGCCGCGATCAAAGATTCGGAGATGGGCGACTCGGACAAGGGCATCGAGACGATCTACTACGCCAACACCGCGTCCGGGATTCTGCAGGGTCAGCACTCCGTGCGCGGACAGCACGCCATGCGCGAGGCAGGGCTCAACGGCATTCCGCTGATCAACATCGAAAACGCCTGCGCCTCAGGGTCGACGGCACTCAATCAGGCGTGGCTGGCGGTCGCGTCCGGCTATGTCGATGTTGCGCTGGCGGTGGGTGCCGAGAAGCTCTATCACCCCGACAAGCAGCTGACCTTCGCCGCCATGGGCAGCGCGCTGGATCAGGATCGGCTCGCAGAGATCTTCGCCGAAATCGGCGCGAGCGGCGGGGACCAATCGGTGTTCATGGATGTCTACGCAAAGGCAGCCACCGACTACATGGACCGCACCGGGGCAACCCAGGAAGACTTCGCTCGCGTTGCGGTCAAAAACCACGACCACGGTGCGCTTAATCCCAAGGCGCAGTACCGGACCCGCTTCACCCTCGAGGAGGTGCTGGCTGCACGCACGATCTCCGGTCCGCTGACCCTGCCGATGTGTTCGCCGATCGGCGACGGCTCTGCTGCGGTCATCGTGACCACGCCGGACATCGCGGCGCATTGGGGCGCTGAGCCGATCACGGTGCTCGCCACCATGACCGGCGCGTCGAAACCCGGCGTCGGCGGGGAGCTTGTTACCGGTGTGGCGAAGCGGGCGTTCGACTGGGCCGGCATCGACCCGGCCGAGGTGGACGTGCTGGAGTGCCACGACGCCACCTCGCCGGCCGAGTTGATCGTGCTCGAAGAACTCGGGCTGGCCAACGCCGGCGGGGCCGTGGACATGATTCGCAAGGGCGACACCAGCATTGGGGGCCGGCTGCCGGTCAACACCAGCGGTGGCCTGGAAAGCAAAGGACACCCGATCGCAGCCAGCGGTCTCGCGCAGATCGTCGAGCTCGCCGAGCAACTCCGCGGCCGTTGTGGCGAGCGTCAGGTCGACGGCGCCCGGATCGCCGTGGCAGAAAACGCGGGAGGCTACATGGGACCCGACGCGGCAGTGGCCACCGTGACCATCCTGGGCGCGATTTCCAGATGAGCGGGCACCAGGGCAGCATCGCCCTGCGCCTCGTCAACCCGGTGTTCCGTGGGGTGTGCCAATCGGCGTTTCGTCGATACCACGACGACCTCGACGGGATGCGCAGGTTCCTCGAGCGTGCCGGTGCGGCGTCGGGCCTTCTCGCGCGGCCCGCACCCGGCTGCCGGATCGTCGATGGGGAGTTGGGCGGTCTGGCCACCCGCGAATTCCACCCCGCTCGCGCACAGCACGGGCGCACCGTGCTGTATCTGCACGGTGGTGGATTCCTGATGTACGCGCGCAACGCCTACACCGGATTCCTCTCGCGGCTGGCGAACGACCTGCGGACCCGGGTCGTCGTTCCGGCTTACCGGTTGGCTCCCGAGCACCCGTTTCCGGCGGCCATCGACGATTGTCTGCGCGCCTATGAGGCATTACTTGACGCCGGGCAAGAGCCAGGTCAGTTGATGATCGCGGGCGAATCGGCCGGCGCCAACGCGACCCTGGTCACGTTGCAGCGGGCCCGCGACGCCTCCCTCCCGATGCCTGCGGGCGCGATCATGCTCAGCGGCGGCTTCGATTTCTCCTGGTCCAGCCCGTCGATCAGCATCAATGCGCGCCGCGACACCGCACTGGGGGCGCGTGGGCTGGCATTCCTGAAGCGTTGGTACCAACCGGATGTCGATGCGACAGACCCCCTGATCTCCCCGGTATTCGGTGATTTCGCGGGCCTGCCGCCGCTGCTGTTCCAGACCGGGCACACCGAGGTGTTGCGTGACGATTCGGTGCGGGCAACCGAGCGTGCGAGAGCGGCCGGAGTACCGGTCTGGCTCGAGGTCTTCCCACTGGTTCCCCACGCCTGGCATCAACTCGGGACGTGGCTTCCCGAGACGCGAGCCGCGCTGCTCCAAATCGGGCAGTTCGCCAACACCATTTACCAACCGAGGAGCATCTCGTGAGTATCGATCAACTGTCGCCCTCGAGTACCGAGGTAATCGAGGTGCACAACCCGGCGACGGGTGAGCTCGTCGGAACCGTTACAGTGCAGTCCGCCGAGGCGGTCTCCGCAGTCGTGGACGAACTGCGCACCCATCAGCCGTCCTGGGAGGCGCTGGGGCCCGACGCCCGCGCAGTCTGGTTGCGAAAGCTGCGGGACTGGTTGCTGGACAACGAATCCCGGCTCGTCGATGTGCTGGCTGCCGAGACCGGTAAGCCTCGTGTCGAGGCCGCGTTCGAAGTCATGGTCACCTGCGACGCGATCAACTACTACGCCGACCGGGCACCGAAGTACCTCGCCGAAAAGAAGTTCAGACCGCACGGTCCGCTCACCTCCACCAAGAAGCTCACCAGCGTGTACCGCCCGTACCCGGTCGTCGGAGTGATCACGCCCTGGAACTTCCCGTTACTCATCCCCGGTGTCGACGCCGTTGCGGCGCTGCTGGCCGGGGCGGCCGTCCTCGTCAAGCCCTCGGAGGTCACTCCGCTGTCCGCCCGCGAACTCGCCCGCGGCTGGGAACAGATCGGCGCACCGCCGGTGATCGGGTGTGTCACCGGTCTGGGCGCAACGGGCGCAGCGGTGGTGGATTCGGTGGACATGGTGCAGTTCACCGGCTCCACCAGGACCGGACGGGCCATCGCGGCGCGGGCGGGTGAACGATTGATTCCCTGCGGCGTCGAACTGGGCGGCAAGGACCCGGCCATCGTGCTGGCTGACGCCGATCTTTCGCGCGCCGCTAACGGCATCGCGTGGGGGGCCCTGTTCAACTCGGGTCAGGCCTGCATCTCGGTGGAGCGGGTGTACGTCGAGGCGCCGGTCTATGACCGGTTTGTCGCACTGCTCACCGAGCGGGTGCTGTCGATCAGGCAGGGCGTCGACAACGGTTCGTACTCGACGGATGTCGGCACGTTGGTCACCAACCAGCAGGTCGAGATCGTGAGGAGCCACGTCCAGGATGCGGTCGCCCACGGGGCCACGATCGCGACCGGCGGAAAGACGACGGGCAACGGCGGGTTCTTCGAGCCCACGATTCTTCTGGACGTCGATCATTCGATGGCTTGCATGCGCGACGAGACTTTTGGCCCGACGATCCCGGTGATGAAGGTCGCCGACGAAGAAGAGGCGATCCGGTTGGCAAACGACTCCCAATACGGGCTGTCGGCCACCGTGTGGACCAAGGACATCGGTCACGGACGCGACATCGCGCATCGGCTCGAGGCCGGCGCCGTGAACATCAACGACGTCTACTCGAACCTGTTCTGCTTCCCGCTGCCACAAGGCGGCTGGAAAAGTTCCGGCCTCGGGTACCGGCTGGGCGGCCCGCAGGGTATCCGGAAGTACTGCCGTCAGCAGGCCATCACCACGCCACGCGTGCGGAGGATGGAGAACCAACTGCTGTGGTACCCCTACTCGCATTGGCGAGGCCGCATCGTTGCCACGTTGCTGCGCCTGTTCGTGGCCCGCGATGTCCGGCGGCGATTATGGAGGGGCGGTAGCCGAAACCACGGTCACGCGTCGCTTGTCCCCCGGGCGAAGTAGAGATCGGGCATCCGCCGCCACGCTTCGAGTAGGCGCTTCTCCTCCGCGCTGCCATGGCCTGGTTTGCTGGCCGCAGCTCCCAGCATCGAATTGATTACCACCATGCAGAATTCGGGGAATCGTTTGTGCCCGGCGCGCTTCTCGCCGAGCAGCGCCTTGCACAGGTCGAGGTTCGCTCGCGCGAACTCGCGTTCCAACGGCTTCAGGTACTCGCGCATGTCGGGATCGTGTCGGGCAGCAATGAGCAACTCGAGGGAGGCTCCGCCCAACGGGCCGGAGACGACCTGCCAGAGCAGCGAAGCCCAATCCTCGCCGTCGAGCGTCTCGGTGGCACGTAGCCGCGCCTCGCCGACCTTCGTGGCATACAGGCGGCGTGCCGCCGCGCTAATAAGTTCGCCCCTGGAGCCGAAATAGTGCAACAGAACCCCACGAGAGACGCCGGCTTGCTTTTGCACTTCGAGCGTGGTGGTTGCCGCGTAGCCGCGCTCGCTCAGGATCGAAATCGTGGCGTCAAGCAACTTCCGTTCCGCGGCCTGACGACGTTCGCGCTGACTGATCCGGACGGGCTGGGCAGCGGTCGAACTCCTTGCGGCCAAGGTGAACTCCTCAAGTCGTCGCGCAAATTGACACAGTACAGGAAACAGCGCTAACTTCAATTATAGTCAATATTGACTAGTATTGCAGCGCTGAGCGGAGGCGGACATGACGACTGGCCCTTTGTCCGGTGTGAAGGTCCTCGAAATAGCCGGGATCGGACCGGGGCCCTTCTGCGGAATGCTGCTCGCGGATCTGGGTGCCGATGTGGTGCGTGTCGATCGCCCGGGTGGCGGGGGCATGCAGCTCGTGCCGTGGGCTGACGACCTACTCAACCGCGGAAAACGCTCGATTGCAGTCGATCTCGCGAACCCCGGCGGGGCAGAGACGGTGCTGTCACTGGTCGAGCATGCCGACATCCTGTTCGAAGGATTCCGTCCCGGGGTGGCAGAACGTCTCGGGATCGGACCCCGACCATGCCTGCTGCGCCGACCCCAATTGGTCTACGGACGCATGACCGGATGGGGCCAGGACGGCCCGATCGCACATACCGCCGGACACGACATCACCTACATCGCGACCACGGGAGCGCTGCACGCGATCGGGCAAGCCGATGGCCCCCCGCAGATCCCGCTCAACCTCGTCGGCGACTTCGCCGGCGGAAGTTTATACCTGCTGGTGGGCATGTTGGCCGCCCTCGACGAGACCCGACGAAGCGGTCGTGGCCAAGTGGTCGACGCCGCGATCGTCGATGGCACCGCCCATCTGATGACCATGATCTACAGCTGCTATGCGGGGGGAATCTGGTCGGATGAGCGCGGCACCAATCTCGGCGATGGCGGTTCGCCGTTCTACGGCGTCTATCAGACCTCCGATGCAAAGTTCATGGCCGTCGGGGCGCTCGAACCGCAGTTCTACGCCGAGTTCCTGCGCCTGCTCGAACTTCCGTCGGATCCCACCGCGCAGTTCGACCGACAGACGTGGCCGCAGCTGCGAACCAAGATCAGCGCCGCCTTCGCCGCACGCCCTCAACAGGAGTGGGCGAAGGTATTCAGTGACAGCGACGCCTGCGTGGCACCCGTGCTCGGCATGGCAGATGCGCCGGGCCATCCGCAATTGGCCGCCCGCAAAACCTTTTTCGTCGGCAATGGCATAACCCAGCCGTCCCCGGCCCCCCGGTTCTCGCGCACTCCGGCAGTCGTGGACAGCCCACCTTGCGTACCCGGCCAGCACACCGACGAGGTGCTCGCTGACTGGCTGAACTGAACACTGACCGGCAGCGGTCCTCCCCAGTGGATAAAACAGTCATATCTGACTACTTCGAGGATCTGGGCATCTCAATGGGGCATTTTCAAAGCCATGCGTTGCCACCCGCGCCGGCGGATGGGCCACACGGCAAAGTAGACGACCGGCGGGGTTGACAGCACCGCGATGCCCAGTGACCGCCCGGGCTTGCCACTGAGTGGCCCGGCTACAGGCTCAGCGGCTCACTGGGGCAAGACGTGGTGTCTTGCCGACCGCGATGGCCGCTTGTCGATGGTGGCCACCAGTGTGGTCGTGGAAGTAGCGTCGTAGCCGGTACATGTCGCACCGCTCCATGATCTGAAACGGCGACGGACGGGATCCGGTCTGAAGGCCACCGAACCGCAGCACCTCGACACCCGTCCGCGTGGTCGCGACGATCCGGTTCACGGGACCGGCGATCAGGTCGCTACCCCAAGTCACCGATACCACACGTCACACCGACACTCCCGGTGATCACGCATGGGTTGACCTCACCCACTCGACACTACGCGCAGCGAGGGTGCCGCGGCGGCGAGCCAACACCTGGAAACCTTCGTCATTCAGACACCGCATGTTTCGCCGTTGACGGCGGAGCCCGAGACGTGCGGCCGGTTGCCGTTGGCGATACTGGACGGATGCCGAGCACCGATTTCCACCCCGATCTCCGCAGAGTCGCCCGCCTCGCCCCACGAGCACTCATCGGCCCGCGGAGCCTGCGGCTCATCCGGACACTGAGCGGCCTGCAGCGCAACAAGACGCCGGACGGCGTCGAGGTGCTCACCCTAGGCTCCGGTGTCGGCGTGCGGCTGCACCGACCGATCGACGTCAGCCAACCCACATCCGCGCTGCTGTGGATCCATGGCGGCGGCTATGTGATGGGCACCGCGCAGCAGGACGACAGGCTGTGCCATCGCTTCACCCGAGAGCTGGGCATCACCGTCGCCGCGGTGGACTACCGGCTGGCGCCCGAGCATCCCTACCCCGCACCGCTGGAGGACTGCTATTCGGCGCTGACCTGGCTGGCCGGTCTGCCCGCGGTCGACTCGGCAAGGCTGGCGATCGGCGGAGCCAGCGCGGGCGGCGGGCTGGCGGCTGCACTGGCACTGCTGGCACGTGACCGCGGCGATATCACGCCGGTGATGCAGTTGCTCGCCTACCCGATGCTCGACGACCGCAGCGGGTCCGGGCCAACAAATCCGAACTATCGACTGTGGGGCCCAAAAAGCAATCGCTTCGGCTGGGCGTCGTACCTCGGGAATGCCGACCCTCGGGTCGCGGTTCCGGCGCGCCGCGACGATCTGGCCGGGCTACCGCCGGCGTGGATCGGCGTCGGCACCCACGATCTGTTCCACGACGAAGACCTCGCCTACGCCGAGCGCCTGACCGCGGCCGGGGTGCCGTGCCACGTCGAGGTGGTCCCCGGAGCTTTCCACGGCTTCGATCAGGTGGTGCCGAAAGCTGCTGTATCACAGTCATTTTTCGCCAGCCAGTGCGCCAGCCTGCGCACTGCCCTTGCTCCGAAAGGCTGATCGAGGCCATGCCTACCACCGCACCATTCGCGGTGAGCGACGAACAACGGGCGCTGCGCAGCGCGGTCGCGGAGTTGATGGCGCGACACTCCAGCGAAGCGCAGGTACGGACGCTGATGGCGACCGACACCGGTCTTGACCCCAAGGTGTGGCAGGACCTGGCGGCCATGGGTCTGACCGGACTGCTGATCGACGAGGAGTACGGCGGCGCCGCCGCGGGCCCGGTGGAAATGGGCATCGCGATGGAAGAAATGGGCCGAGTGCTGCTGGTCAGCCCGTTTCTGTCGACAGCGGTGCTGGTGCCCAGCCTGCTCGCCGAGGCTGGCGACGCAGCCGAATGTGCCGCGGTGCTGCCGCGGATCGCGGCAGGTGACTTGATCGCGAGTGTTGCCTTCGCCGAGGATGATTCCGCTCGGTTGCCCGCGACGATCGCCACGTCGGCAGGTGCCATCGGTGACGCCTGGCACGTGACCGGCTATAAGCATTTCGTGCTCGACGGGCAGTCGGCGGAGCTGTTGTACGTGCTGGCCGAAACCGACGCCGGCCCAGCCGTGTTCGCGGTCGAGGCCGGTGCCGCCGGCTTGGACGTGACACCGCTGACCACGGTTGACCCGACCCGTAAGCAGTGCCGCCTGCAATTCGTCGATACCCCGGCGCGTCTGGTCGGACGGCTGGGCGCCGGCGTCAAGGTGTTCACCGCGGCACTGGACCGTGCGGCGTTGGCGTTGGTCAGCGAGCAGGCCGGCGGCGCGCGATGCGCAGTCGAGATGGCCACCGAGTACGCCAAAACCCGCTATCAGTTCGGCCGAGCGATCGGCAGCTTCCAGGCGGTCAAGCACATGTGTGCCGACATGCTGCTGGAAGCCGAATCGGCGGTGTCGGCGGCACGCTTCGTCGCCGGAGCCTTCGCCGAGAAAGGGTCGTCGTGCCTCGCGGATCTTGCTCTCGCGCAGGCGTATTGCTCGGAAGCATTCGTCTTCGTCGCGGCAACGAACATCCAGGTACACGGCGGCATCGGATTCACCTGGGAGCATCCGGCGCACCTGTATTTGCGTCGGGCCCGCAGCGACGCCCAGCTTTTGGGCAGCCCGTCGTGCCATCGGGAACGTTACCTGCGGCAGATCGGAGCCTGAGCCGTGACCGACGAGGAATTACGCGGCGAGGTCCGGAACTGGTTGGCGGCCAACTGGAATCCCGGAGTCGATCGAGCGAGCTGGGCCAACCTTGTCGTCGAGGCGGGATGGGCGGTCCCCAGCTGGGAACCCGAGTGGTACGGCCGCGGTCTCTCGGATTCCCAATCCCGGCTTGTCGCAGCGGAATTCGCGACCGCCGGGGCGTCCGGCTGCGGTCACGACCGGGCGAACCTCTTTGCCTGCACCCTGCATGACGTCGGAACCGACGAACAGAAGCGCCGGCTGATTCCGCCGTCGATACGCGGCGAGAGCAAGTGGTGCCTGCTCTACAGCGAGCCCGGCGCGGGGTCGGACCTGGCCGGCCTGCGCACTCGGGCCGAGCGCGACGGTGACGAGTGGGTGGTCAACGGGCAGAAGGTGTGGACGTCGTTCGCCAAAACCGCCGACTACGGCATGCTGGTGGCGCGAACCGACTGGGATATGCCTAAGCACCAGGGCATCAGTTTCTTTATGTTGCCGATGCATCAGCCCGGCGTCGAGATCCGGCCGATCCACCAGATCACCGGCGAGTCGGAGTTCAACGAGGTCTTCATCGAAGGTGCCCGGGTGCCCGCCGGCAACTTGGTCGGCGAGCTGAACGCCGGGTGGTCGGTGCTGCAGATCGCGCTCGGGTACGAGCGCCGGTTCATGGGGGATCTGGCCCGCACCGCCAGGGACAGCAAGCGGCCTCGAGCCGAGAAGACGAACCTTCTGGTGGAATTGGCGCGGCAAGCCGGCCGACTCGGCGATCCCTACATTCGTCAGCAGATCGCGCGAGTTGACGCGCTGGCCACGGTCAACCGCTGGAACACCCAGCGGTCGAAGGCTGCCGTCGATCGCGGCGAGGCGGCCACCCTGATGGCGCTCGGGAAGATTGCGATGTCACGGATTTTGCATGAGACGGCCCGCGTCGAAACCGAAATCGTCGGGGCGGAAGCCATGTTGGCCGGTCCGGAGAATCCCGTTGGCGACGCGGTGACCTTCCGGACGATGAACGCCTACTTCACCTCGATCGGCGGCGGCACCGACCAGATTCAACGCAACATCATCGGTGAGCGTGTGCTCGGCCTGCCGAAAGAGCCTGAGCCGTATCGCAATACGCCGTTCCGCGAGCTACCGCACTGATTCGGCCCGCGACGACGCGCCGGGTCGATGCTTGAAGTTCGTCAACATTGCGGTCATCCTGACAAAATGGCCCCTGGCGAAAAGGCTTTGCGCGGGATCCTCGACCCGGTGGCACGAAAGCTCCGGCTCCCTTTCGGGACGCCGGACTTCATCGATCGGATCATCCGCGGAGGGGTAAACCAAGCCGGCCGACGAACGCTGCAAATGCTGATCACCACCTGGGATACCACCGGCGGTGGGCCGTTCGCTGCCAGCGCGATCGCCACTGCGGGCCTGGCCAAGACAGTCGACGTCGCGCAGGGGCTGTTCATCGGCCCAGTCTTCGACCCACTGCTCAAGGCGCTCGGTGCCGACCAGATCACGTTTCGCGCCGCGCTGTGTTCCTCGCAAGTGGTCGGTGTGGGCATCATGCGCTACGTGGTCCGCGTCGAGCCGATCCAGTCCATGGATGTCGACACGTTGGTCGACGCGGTGGCACCCACGTTGCAGCGCTACCTCGTCGGCGAAATCTCCTGATTCAACCTGCCGTGTAGACGATTTCGCCGCCGACTACGGTCGCGGCGACCATCCCGGCGTCCAGCTCGGCCAGTGCCGTTTCGGGCGGCACGCCCAGCACGCAGACGTCCCCCGGCTCACCCGGTTGCAGGGTACGCGCCCGGGTGGGCTGGCCGGGGTAACCGAAGAACATCGTCAAAGCCGTTCGCGCCGAGACGCGTTCATCGGCGCCCAGCACGGCTCCGCCCGGCGTGGTGCGGTGCACCGCCGCCCGCATGGCCGCCCACGGGTCAGCTTGGCCGAAGGGCATGTCGGTGGACAATGCGACCCGTACGTTGGCCCGAAGCAGTGACGCCACCCGCCAGAGTTGATCGTGCTCGGCGGCGGGCACCTCGTCGAGATACTGATCACCGCGCTCGGCGACGAAGTTGGGCTGCGTTATCACGGTCACTGCGAGTTCGGCTAGGTCAGATAGGCAGTCCGCCGGCGCCACTGCGGCATGTTCGATGCGGTCCCGTGGGTGCGTGCCGGCTTGACGCAGCGCGGCGATCGTCACCAACAGCTGGGCCACGGTGACGCAATGGATGGCGACCGGGCCGCGGGAGCGGTGCCGGTCGGCGATCCAATCGGCGAGCCGGTCGAGATCCAGGTCGTCGTCGTGCAGGATGCGCTTGCCGGGCGCCAGGCAGTGCACGCGTTGGCGCAGTTCACCGCGCCGATGCAGTTCGGTCAACCGCACGATGTCGCCGATGCCGAGATCCGGTGTGGCATCGGTGATTCCGGTGACTCCGCAACATGCCAGCCGCTCGCTGAGGTGAGCGAGATCAGTTGCATTGCGGCTCAGCGCATCCGACCAAGAGTCGGCGCTGCGCAGCCGGCCATCGGGATGCTCCGCCAGACCGACTCGGGCCAGGCCCGCGGAGTTGAGCATCCACAGCACGCCGCTGCGATGCTGAATTCGCAGCGGCACGCTCGGGACCATCGCGTCCAGCGCCGCGCGGTCCAGCGGTCCGGCAACCGAATCGTGGTAGCCGACGGCGCGGATCCATCCGTCGTCGCCGGCCTCGGTGCTCGCCAGCAGGCTGGCCAACCCGGCACGGTCGCGTACTTGCGGCGGCCCGACCCGAACGGATGTCGCGGCGGCCGCCGCGGAATGCAGGTGCACGTGGTGATCGTGCAGTCCGGGCAGCACGGTACCGCCGGCCGCGTCGTACACGTCCTCGCCGCGTCGCGGGGCCAACGTCGGGGCCACGTCGTCGATGCGAGCACCCACCCGGAGGTCGACGACCAAACCGTCCAGTGTCGTCGCCCGGTGAATCAGCATGGGGCACAGAGCTTCTCGGACACAATATGGCGCACTGCAGCGTTGTCGGCCCCCAGCGGCGACGCTGACGGGCCGGGTGGCGGCGGCTGGGGCCGCGTCACCGGGACAGCAGGCGTCGACGACGTCCGCGGCAGCGCGGCATACCTCGCGGCGACCTGCGCCATCGACACGTCGATCAGCTCGCCGCCGCCGCGGCGCAGCGACTGCCCCACCGCTCGTGCCGCCTCCAGTCCGCTCAACGGGTCGGCGATGGCGTCGCCGCAAAAGACCGGTCCTTCCGTGCCGGCACCGACCAGCCCACCCGCCACTGCGGCGTCGTCGCCGAACGCCGAGCGGTACGGCTGCCCTCGGTAACCCCTGATGCGCAACCAGATTCGACCCGCACGGCCGGGCACCTCGTCGGCGCTCAACCCGCGCCGCCGCAGCGCCGCGGGCCGGGAGCCCTCGATGACGATGTCGGCGGCGGTGAGCAGCCGGCGGAGCCCGTCGGTGTCGTCGTCGAAATCGACGGTGTAGGAAAGCTTTCCAAAGTTCATCCAGTCGAAGAAGGCGGGCTCGCCGCTGCGAGTGCCGTCAGGTCGCTTCGGGCTTTCCACCTTGACGACGACGGCGCCGGCGCGAGCGAGCAACTGCCCGCACAGTGGTCCGGCCCACAACGACGACAAATCGGCGACCAGCAAGCCGTCCGCGGGTCGGGGTCTGGCCACGGCACCACACCGTCGTACCGCCGGCGGCTCGGCGGAGACTTCCGCCAGGCCCGCTACCGCGATGTCCAGCAACTGGCCGCGGGCCACCACGGCCTCGGTCGAACGTGCTGCCGCCCAACCGGACAGCTTCGTCCACGGGTCGCCGGGAACCGCATCGGTCTCGAGCAGCGCCGGCAGCGTCGCGACGTCATCCGCGCGGGGCAGCGCGATCGCACACCAGCCGTCTGCGGTGGCCAGCAGTCGGGTGGCACCGCCCGCCGAGATGCGACCGCCGCGGGTCAGGCCGAGGATCGCCGCCCGGCCGGCCAACATCGTGGCGGCGTCGACCTCGACGCCGAGAACCCCGGCGAAATCGGCGGTTACCCGCCGCGCTTCGGCCAGCACGGCGGCGCGCGAGAAGTCCGGCTGTCCGTCCGACGCACCGGTCAGGTAGGCCAGCCCGCTACCCGCCCAGTCCGATACCGGGTCCACGCCCCTATTGTGCGCGCCGCCGGTCGGTGGCTTAGAACTGCAGGGCGGTAAAACGCCAGTCCAGCACCTGCCGCGGCTCATCCTGTGACCCGCTCACCGCGTAGACCAGCGACCGCAACCCCAGCACTCCACCGTTATCGGTCGGCTCAGCGGAGTCGATGTGAAGCTCGCTGTACAGGGTGTCGCCTTCATGGACCGGGCCGGTGTGGTCGCAGGACTCCCAGCCCAACACCGTCGCGAGATTGGGCAACAGCCGAGTCGCCTGCGCCAGCGCCAGCCCGATGGTGTGCCCGCCATACACCAACCGACGCCCGCTGATACGCGAATCATGGTGAACCGCAGCAATATTCAGAGTCAAACGAGCCAATTCTGGTGCGCTGCTGACCACATCGGCGCTGCTGTGCAGCACTGCGCCGACCAGGTTGACATCGAAGTGCGGTGCGGGGATGCGCTCGCGGAACACCTCGCCGTCCCATTCGGCGGCAGCCGACGGCGGCGGGGCCAGATCGGCACCGACTTTCGACAGGTCGTCGGCGTGCTCCGCGTCGTTCGGGCCGGCATTCGGGCTCAGCGGCAGCATCGCGCAGCGGAAGAAGTCGAGGATCAGCCGATCGGCCTGATCGATGGTGGTCATCCGTAGTGCCACCAGGCCGGTGGGCGCCCTGCCGGGCTTGGCCGAGTTCTTCTTCAACCCCACCACCTCGGTGCGGGTGAACAGCGTGTCGCCGATCGCCGGGAATCGGTAGAACACCAGCCCGCGGTAGAACAGGTTGGCCTTCACATGCTGGGTCACCAACGTCGACTGCCCGATCGCGACGTCGCAGACCAGGCCGGGGTGGGCCAGTGGCGCGGTCAACCCGGTGACTGCCGCCGACAGTTCGGCATCCAGCGGCAACCGCAACCGGTCGCCGAGGATGCTCTGGTGGACGGCGGCCAGCCCGGGGGTCAGCGTCATCGCGGGCGCGCCGGCGAAGACCTGGCCGCTGTGCAGCTCGTCGAAGTAGGGGCCGACGGTCATGCCACGATGGCCGTATGGGTACGGGGCTGAACGACGACGAGGCGATGCTGGTCGAGACGGTGCGTCAGTTCGTCAACAAAGAGGTCAAACCGACGGTCCGCGAGCGGGAGCATGCCAACGAGTATCCCGAAGCGTGGATCGAACAGATGAAGCGGATCGGCATCTACGGGCTGGCGATCCCTGAGGACTACGGCGGCACACCGGTCTCGATGCCGTGCTACGTGCTGGTGACCCAGGAGCTGGCGCGCGGGTGGATGAGCCTGGCCGGCGCGATGGGCGGGCACACCGTGGTGGCCAAGCTGCTCGCCCTGTTCGGCACCGACGAGCAGAAGCGGCAGTACCTGCCGGCGATGGCCACCGGCGAGGTGCGGGCGACGATGGCGCTCACCGAACCGGGTGGTGGCAGCGATCTGCAGAACATGTCGACCACCGCTGTGCCTGTTGGCGTCGACGACGCCGATGATCATTTGGTGGTCAACGGGTCCAAGACCTGGATCAGCAATGCCCGTCGTTCGGGATTGATCGCTCTGCTGTGCAAGACCGACCCGGCCGCCACGCCCCGGCATAAGGGCATTTCTGTGCTGCTTGTCGAGCACGGCCCCGGGCTCACGGTGTCGCGGGATCTGCCCAAGCTGGGCTACAAGGGCGTGGAAACCTGTGAGCTGTCGTTCGATGACTACCGAGTGCCGGCGTCGGCGATTCTCGGCGGCCAACCGGGCAAAGGTTTTTCGCAGATGATGAAAGGCCTTGAGACGGGCCGGATTCAGGTCGCATCGCGCGCGCTCGGGGTGGCGAGCGCGGCGCTGGAGGATGCCCTTGCCTACGCGCAGCAGCGGGAGAGTTTCGGCCAGCCGATCTGGAAGCACCAGTCAGTCGGCAACTACCTGGCCGATATGGCGACCAAACTCACCGCCGCCCGCCAGCTCACCCGCTACGCCGCCGAGCGCTACGACAGCGGCGAGCGATGCGACATGGAGGCCGGGATGGCCAAGCTGTTCGCCTCCGAAGTGGCGATGGAGATCGCGCTCAACGCCGTGCGCATCCACGGCGGCTACGGATACTCCACCGAATACGACGTCGAGCGCTACTTCCGCGACGCCCCGCTGATGATCGTCGGCGAGGGTACCAACGAGATTCAGCGCAATGTGATCGCCGGACAACTGGTCTCCCGCGGCGGAATCTAGGTGGGCCGCCGACGCCGCGAATTGTCAGTGCCTGCAGATAGCCTCGCCGCATGATTTCCATTCGAGAAAAGAAGATCCATGCGGCATTCGACAAGCTGGATTCGGCGCTCGACCGCATTGCCGAGATACCAAAGCACGACCTGACGTTTGAGGAAAAGTTGACGCTGTGGGCTCAGCTGGAAATGCTGCGCCTGGCAATGGACAAAGCCGTGCATCGCTTGCGATCTGCCGCTTCGTGAATCGTTACCACTCCACTCCGGTGGAGACGCAGAACTCGTTCTGCTCCGGGTCCGACATTACGACCCATCGGGTTCCGCCGAAGCTCTGCACGCCAGCGTCGATGCGACGAGCGCCAAGTGCCTCTAGCCGCTGGACCTCGGCCTCGACCTTGTCGGCCACGATGTCGATGTGCATGCGGTTCTTGCCCGCCTTAGGTTCCGGCACTCCCTGAAGGAGCAGCGGTGACGCGGTCCCTGCTTTGGGAACGAGCACGGCCAGATTCGCGTCGGTGTAGTACTCGCGATAGTCGAGTGCCTCACACCAGAACTTAGCGAGCCGCTCTGGCCGTTCACAGTCGAGCACGATTTCCACTGTCGCCTTGTGCGCCATCACATGCCTCCCGGTCGGAATATCCTCGGCCAGCTAACTTTTCGTATCCACGAGACCCCAGGCCAGGGCGGTCTCGACGTCGACGCTCAATCCGCTCAGCACCAAATATGCCGTGCGCCAACGTCCTATCCGCCGTGTCACGCTGACGGTGCCGCCCGCTCCGGGGATCAGTCCAAGGCTTAGCTCGGGCAGACCGAACACCGCGTCGGGCCGGGAGACCACGCGGCCGCAAAATGCCGCCATCTCCAATCCGCTGCCCAGCACCTGACCGTGCACCTCGGCGCGGCACGCCTGCCCGAGTCGAGCGGTTAGCGCGTCGAGCACCAGCGCCGGGCTGTAGCGGGTGCGGGCCAGGTGCGCGCTGGCAGGGTCACTGAACGTCCCGAACTCGGCCAGGTCGCCGCCGCTGCAGAAGGACGGCCCGTTGCCGGTCAGCACGACTTCGTCGACTGAAAGGTCAAGCTGCGCGACGATCAACGCCTCCAGCAGTGCGGCGCGGGCATCGGTGGAAAACGCGTTGTGGCGTTGCGGCCGATTGAACGCGATCCGCAGCGTGTCGCCGTCGCGGTGGACCCGCACCGGATCGGCGATGTCAGGCATGCGAGCCGGGCCGCGCTCGGCCAGCCAGCGAGCGAACTCCGGACCGCCCTGCAAGGTGGAGTAGGCCAGCGATTCGGTTACTACGCCACCCAGGGTCGGGCCGGCGGGATCCACCGACCGCAGCACATCGTCGCAGACCGCGGCGGCCATTGGCCAGCGGTTCACCCGCGTGGCCAGTTCGGCTATCGCCGACTCGATCGACGGGACGGTGACTGCCCGGCGGTCGTCGGTATCGTCCTCGGTGAGGGTGAATGTCGCGTGCTGCAACCAGAATTCGGATGCATGGGTGACCGGCCCCACGGCCACCACCGGGACTCCGAGTGGTGCTGCGTCGACCTCGGAGACCGGCTCCGATACGTCGACGATGCGCAGCGTCACACCGAATGCTTCTTGACCAGTTCGTTTTTGTACAACTTGCCGGTGTCGGTGCGTGGTAGCTGCGCTTCGAACGAGATCGATCGCGGACACTTGTAGTGCGCCAAACGATCTCGCAGCCAGGCCAGCAGGTCGTCGGCGAACTCATCGGTGGCATCGGCCGGGTCGACGGTCTGCACCACCGCCTTGACGCTTTGACCCATCTCGTCGTCGGGAATGCCGAACACCGCCGCGTCCATCACCTTCGGGTGAGTGACCAGCATGTTCTCCGCCTCCTGCGGATAGATGTTCACGCCACCGGAGATGATCATGTGGTGACGGCGGTCGGTCAGGTACAGGTAGCCGTCGTCGTCGACGTAGCCGACGTCACCGACGGTGGTCCAGCCGTGACTGTCGCGGGAGGACGCGGTCTTCTCCGCGTCGTTGAGGTACTCGAAGGAATACCCGCCCTCGAAATAGATTTCGCCGGCCTGCCCCGGCGGGAGTTCATTGCCGTTCTCGTCGAGGATGTGAATCTGACACATCATCGGCTTGCCCACCGAGCCCGGATGGGCCAGCCACTCCTCGGCGCTGATCAACGTCGACCCGATCGCCTCGGAGGACGCGTAGTACTCGTCCACGATCGGCCCCCACCAGTCGATCACCTGCTTCTTGATTTCCACCGGGCAAGGCGCCGCCGCGTGCATCACCCGCTCGAGTGTGGACAGGTCATACGAATTACGAACGGAGTCAGGCAGTTTCAGCATCCGGGTGAACATGGCCGGGACAAATTGACCGTGGGTGACCCGGTGGCGCTGGATGGCCTCGAGGCAGCCTTCGGGGTCGAACTTCTCCAGCACGACGGTCGTGATGCCGCCGGCCTGGACGCTCATCGACCACACCGACGGTGCGGTGTGGTACAGCGGCGCCGGGCTCAGGTAGACCGCATCGGGGTGCATCCAAAATCCGACCAGCGCCGACATCATGCCGGGCGCCTCGGCGGGCGAAACGTGCGGCAGTTCGCGCTTGATGCCCTTGGGCCGGCCGGTGGTGCCTGACGAGTACTGCAGCAGATCGCCTTCGATTTCATCGTCGATCGGCGTATCCGGTTGGTCGGCAACGCATTCCGGGTAGCGCTGCCAGCCGTCGAGGTCGTCATCGGCGATCAGTAGCGTCGCGGGCAGGCCGCCGGGGAGATGTTCGGCGAGGTTTTCGCAGGTCTTGCGCAGTGCGGCCGAACCGATAATCGCCTTGGCGGCGCTGTTGTCGACGATGTAGGCGGCTTCCGGCGCAGTCAGGTGGGTGTTGATCGGCACGTAGTACAGGCCGCTGCGCCGTGCTGCCCACATCACCGCGTGGATGTGCTCGTTGTTCTCCATGAGGATCGCGACGGCGTCGCCTTCCACCAGACCGGCGCGGCGGAAGTAGTGCGCCAGCCGATTAGCGCGGGCTTCCAGCTCGTCGAAGGAGACGACCGTGCCGGACGGATAGAGGATGATCGCGGGCTTGTCGGCGCCTAGATGCTCACGGATCTGCATGCGCAGACTGTACCGCCGCCGAACTTGACAGGTGTCAAGGGTCTCGCCTAATGGCCGCTCACCGCTATTGCGCGAGCACCGGGTCGGCCGGCTGATGGGGGTGTCCGCCGTGACGCTTGGCGCGACCGGCGAAGGGCGCCAACAGCGTTGGCACTATCTGGCGGCGATTGACTACCAGCGCGACCACGGCGATCACCGCGTAGACAGCACTGAGCAGCATGCGGCCCTCGGTCGAGGTGATCGGGAATTGCACGATGAACAAGCCGAGCAGCGCCCAGGCGGACCAGCGGCGGAATCGCAGGCCGAGGATCATCGCCACGCCCATCAACGTCTGCACGGCGGTCAGGACCATCTCCTCGATCTGGCGGCCGTCCAGCTGTATCGACGTGCCTCCGCCGCCGATGATGAAGGCCACCGGCAATGACCCGACGAGCAGGGTCCATTGGTTAACCTTCGACGAGATCAACGTCGCGATCGCGATCGCGCCCTTGCCTCTGGCCGCGAAGATGGTCGCGATGATGAATTCCGGCGCCTCCGACGACAGCGGCGCCAGCCACTGCACCAGCAGGAAGCGATCGATCCCAAGCTGGGTGCCGGCGTCGATCAGGTTCTCGGCGAAGGGTTTTGCACACGTGACGATCACCGACGCGGCGAAGATGAACAGCAGGGACACCACAACGCGGCGGGTCCGGTCGGGAAGCGCTCCCAGCGCCGCGGCGGTGCCGACCAGTTCGGGTTCCTCGACGTCGCCGCGGCTCAGCTTGTACAGGTAGTAACCGAACCAGCCCAGCAAGATCACGCCGAAGGCGATGTGGATGCGGCCGGTCGCGGGGACCAGGAAGGCGGCCACCCCGGCGAACATCAGGAAGCCGATCTCCACCCGGTTGCTGACATCGAGATCCAGTTCGCCGACCTTGCGGCCGGTGGCCCTGCGTGCCACCAGGATGCTGACCAGAACGACGACCGGCCATCCGAGACCCATCAGCAGCCGGTTTGAGCCGGTCATATTCGCCGCGGCGTATTGGGTGTACTCGGGCACATGGCCTGCGGTGTAGGCGTAGTACAGGTCGACCGCGTACTCGGGCAGGACGGCGATGACCCCCAGCACCGCGACCGCCAGGCCGCCCGAGACGTCGATCTGGGCGGCTTCGGCGGCCCACGCCAGCACGAAGCTGGCCGCAACGACGGCGGCTCCATAGGTGATCAGGCCCAGGATCGGGCTTGGGTGGATGCCGAGGATCCGCACCACCAGGGCCGGGCAGATAACGACCGCGACGATCCCCAACGGGCGAAACAACAACCGCGACGGCGCGGCAGCGCTAACAGTGCCGGGGGCCGTTGTCGTCATATGCACATCGCCTGCATCGTCGAAGCGGGGAGGGCTTACGATCACCCCGCCCGAAAACATACCGTCCGTGCGATGATCCAGCAACATAGCCTGGCTACCAATGAATCAAGCGCGCTGGCTTAAATTTGCTGGTCAGCAAGCCCACAATCGGAAATTCGGCTACCCGATACTTTGGATGTGGCTACCCTGCCGCAGTTGCGAACAGTTGACGTGCGAGTGACTAATCAGTCGGCTTCGGCGAGCCGCTGCTTGAGCGCCTCGAACTCGTCCTTGACGCCGGTGGGCAGTTTCTCGCCGACGAACTCGAACCACTCCTCGATCAGCGGCAGTTCCTTACGCCATTCGCTCGCGTTAACCACCAACGCTTGCTCTACATCGGCGGGATCGACATCCAGCCCGTCCAAGTCCAGATCCTCGACGGCCGGCACAATACCGATCGGGGTGTCCTGGCCGCCGGCCTTGTGCTCGATGCGGTCGACGATCCACTTCAGTACCCGGCTGTTCTCGCCAAAGCCCGGCCACAGGAACTTGCCGTCTTCGCCGCGGCGGAACCAGTTGACGAAGAACACCTTCGGCAACTTGGACTCGTCGGAGTTTTTGCCCAGGTCAATCCAGTGCTGGAAGTAGTCGCCGACGTTGTAGCCTAGGAAAGGCAGCATGGCCATCGGGTCGCGGCGCACGGTGCCGACCTTGCCCTCGGCGGCGGCGGTCTGCTCGGAACCCAGGGTGGCACCGATAAATACGCCGTGTTGCCAGTCGCGGGCTTCGGTCACCAACGGCACCGTGGTCTTGCGGCGGCCGCCGAACAGGATCCCCGAGATCGGCACCCCTTGCGGGTCGTCCCATTCGGGCGCCAGGATCGGGCACTGCGACATCGGCGTGCAGTACCGCGAATTCGGATGCGCAGCTTTGGTTTCCGTCTCGCGAATAATCCAGTCGTGGCCCTTCCAGTCGATCAGGTGATCCGGCTCGCCCTCCAGGCCTTCCCACCACACGTCGTTGTCGTCGGTCAGCGCGACGTTGGTGAAGACGGTGTTGCCCGCGGCGATGGTCCGCATGGCGTTGGGGTTGGACTTCCAGTTGGTGCCCGGCGCCACCCCGAAGAAGCCGAATTCCGGGTTGACCGCATACAACCGGCCGTCCCTGCCAAACCGCATCCAGGCGATGTCGTCACCGAGCGTTTCGGCGCGCCAGCCCGGGATGGTCGGCTGAATCATCGCCAGGTTCGTTTTGCCGCACGCCGACGGAAATGCCGCGGCGAAGTAGTACGTCTTGTTCTCGGGGGAAATGAGCTTGAGGATCAGCATGTGCTCGGCCAGCCAGCCCTCGTCGCGCGCCATCGCTGAAGCGATTCGCAGCGAATAGCACTTCTTGCCCAGAAGGGCATTTCCGCCGTAACCCGAACCGTAGCTCCAGATTTCGCGAGTTTCCGGAAAGTGCGTGATGTACTTGGTGTCGTTGCAGGGCCACGGGACGTCTTTTTGCCCGTCCGCCAGCGGAACGCCGACGGAGTGCAATGCCTTGACGAAGAATCCGTCGTCGCCGATCTTCTCCAACGCCGCCTTGCCCATGCGGGTCATGGTCCGCATCGAAACGACCACGTATTCCGAGTCGGTGATCTCCACACCCAGCTTGGGGTCGTCTGCACCGAGCGGGCCCATGCAGAACGGCACCACCCACATGGTGCGGCCCCGCATGCAACCGCGGTACAGCTCGGTCATGGTCGAGCGCATCTCGGTCGGGTCCATCCAGTTGTTGGTCGGACCGGCGTCGATCTCGCGCTCGGAACAGATGAAGGTCCGTGATTCGACCCGCGCCACGTCGGAGGGGTCCGACAACGCCAGGTAGGAGTTGGGCTGCTTCTTCGGGTTCAGCGGCTTGAAGGTGCCGGCTTCCACCAGCTGCTCGCAGACCCGCCGCCACTCTTCCTCAGACCCGTCAGCGAACACCACCCGGTCCGGCTGGGTCAGCACGGCGACCTCCTCCACCCAGGACAGCAGGCCCTGGTGATTCGTCGGCGCGGTATCCAGACCGGGAACGGTCGCTGAAGTCATCGAAATCTCCTGCACTCTCATGCGTGGGCGGCGGCTCTATGGCTCAGAGCGGGCCATTTCGCCCGTGCGGCTTTGCGGTGGCCCTTTATACAGGTTATCGCGGGGGATATCGCCAGGGCAGGTCGGGCGGGTATTGGATCACTCACAAGAACGATTCAGAACAGGTTATCGGCGGTATTTGCCGACGGAGTTTCGTCAATTTCATCGTTGCCGGCATTGGAAGCTACCGACGGGTCGGCCGGGGCGTCGGAATCGGAGGCCGGGGTATCGGCGGCCCCGGTCTTCGCTGCCACGTCGCCGGGCGCCGCAGGCTCGCCGAGTTCCGCTCGCACCGCCTCGAGCGCAGCCTGCAACGTCGGCATCTCCCGGCCCCGCAGCGCCGCGGCGCGCGCCCCGACGACGGCGTGCTCGCGCAGCTCGGTGTCGATGACGCCGACCTGCTCGGTGACCCGCGCGCTCTCCACCTCGTCTTGCTCGCCCAACGTGGCGGTCAGCGACGACTCTGCTCCCAGCACCCGGGTTGCGACCAGCTGCTCGAGTGCGGATCGCAGCTGTGCGGTCGCCTCGCCGGCCCAACGATCCAACAATGCGCGATCGCGCAGCAGGCCGCGGGTGCCGACCACCCAAACGGTCAGCGCAAGCCCGATCGCGGCGCATGCGACGGCCCCGGCCAGCGTGAGGCCGGGAGTCAGGTCGGCCAGCAGCCGGCTCAGCGTCAACGCCACACCTAACCCGAACCCCGCGCCCACCAGCATCATCAGCCGGGTTTCCAGCCGCCGCGACTTCAGCTGCGGAGCCGGCACCACAACTGTGGGTAGCGCGGCGGGCCCGGCCGGCTCGACCGCCAGTCCCAGGCTTTTCGCGACATCAGCCAAATGCGTGGTGGTGCCCTCGTCCACCTCGGTGATTACCTCGTCGAGACGGCCGCGGGTGTAGGCCTCGAACGCCGGCAGCTGGCGCCGGGTCAGGCCTGCCGCGTCTTCCTGTAGCTCGGAGCGGACCGAGGCGCAGCGGTTGCGGGCGAAGTACGACAGCTGGACCCGGGCCTGCTGGGTCTGGCTGCGCAGTGCGATCGCGCGTTCCGACTTCGAAAGCCGTCGCTGCCGCAGGATTCCGCTGCGCCGCTCTCGCAACGCCTCGACCCGCGCCCGCCGACCCGCGCCATGGGCATCCCGGTCGTAGCGATCGGCGACGTTCTGCAGTCGGGATTCCCATGCCCGCAACCTGTTTCGTCGCGGAAGGTCGGTGTCGGCGAGCTGTTCACGCACGGCGGCGGCGAGGTCGTCGACTCGTGGTTCGCCGCGCTCGGGCAGGGCAGCGGCGCCGACCCACGGCACGTCGCGGTAGCGCGGCGCGTGCGCCGCCAGCACGTCGCGGTCGGCGGCCAGGACATCACGCCAGCCACGATGCACGTCGATCTTCGACACCACACCGATGATCGCGTCGCTATCGGCGGTCGCGGCGTCAAGCAGCGCGCAGTCGGACTCGGTCAATGCGGCCGCCGCCGAGACGACGAACACCACCGCCGTGGCTGCTTCGCCCGCCGCCAGGTTGGCCGACTCGACGAACGTGCGCTCGGGCAGCCGTTCGCTCAGCGCCGCGACCACGCCGCTGACCCCGGCCAGCCACGGCCCGGTCACCAGGACCACGTCGCGGCGCTGCGTGGTCGGCACACCCAGCCGCGGCGCGATGGCCGCCACCATCGCATCTACTGCGTCTTCTGCGCCTTCTGCGGCGATTGCGCCATTGCCTGCCTGGCTTATGCGCCGCTCCTCCTCATCGCTGCGCACTGCATCGTCGTCGGCGCGGTCGGTCACGCTGAACTCCCGACCTTCGACCATAGCCGCAGCGATCCCCTGACGATGTCCGCGCCACAGGCGCGGTGCAAGCCTGTCACGGGGCCACCACTGTAGCGCTGCCAGCCCTTAGCGCGGCGCAGATACGCCGCGGCACTGTCGCAGCGATCGACTTTCATGCCGGCCGCCTCGACGACGTCGACGGCGTCCGCCATCCGCGCGACCACCGTGTCGTCGCGAGACAGGAATTCGCCGACTCGCGCGTTGGCGACAGCCAACGTCTCCAATTCGGCAACGGCGTCCAGCATGCGCTGGTAGCGCACCTGCGCACCGGCTGACCCGATCTTGTCGACGAGCCCGTCAATGCAGCTCAGGTGGCGCAACACGGCGCAAGCCTGGTCACGGGTCGCGCCGCGACGGATCGTGGCCACGGCCTGCTCGACGCCGAACCGGTCGAGGGTGTCGAGCAACCGCTGCCGCAGCTCCGCGGCCACCGGGTGCCCGCCTGGTCGGCCGGCCAGCACCCGCAGCGCCGTCCAGAGCGTGTCGTCGAGCACATCGTCGAGGACCGCGACCGCGAGCAATCCCACCACCGGCTCGATCGGCAGACCGATACGCGGCGAAAGCTCTGCGCAGCGGGTTCTCGCCGCGCTGGCGATCAGATCCGCCTTGTTCAGCACCGCCACCACCGGCCGAGCGGCCGTGGCGATCGCGTCACAATCCTCGGGTTTGACCACTTCAGCGATGACGTAGACGTCCACGTCGGCTTCCGCCGACGTCACAGTGAACGTTCCGCGCATCTCCGCCGCCCGCGCCAGCGCGTGCGCGACGGTGCTGCGGCCCACGCCGCGACGTCCGGATACGGCCACCCGCAGCGGCGCACCGAGCCGATCGGCGATCGCGGTGCAGCGGGAGTTCGCCACCTCGGTGGCGAATCGCTTCAGCTCATCGACGAAAATCTGACGCCCCTGTCCGATCTTGTGTTTCGCCGGCTAGATCCGTACCCGCAAAATGCCGGTATTACTCCAGCACTGCCCTATTGTCGCCGAGCGGTGACAACGCGACGGGTCGGGTCTGCCGCTCGAATGGTGACATCTGCGCCGCCCGGATGCGAGCCACCCGCTACCAGTCGAAGGCAACTGTTGGGTATCAATCTGGGCTGCGGGAGGCAACATCATCGATTAATGGGTAACGATGAACGGATGCGTGCGCAGCCCCCGGTGGAAGCGGCCACACCGCCGACACCGCCAGACACCCTGCCTGCGGCGCGCTCTGCCGGCGGATATCGCCGGACCACCAGCTTCCGGTCGCGGCGCTCGGCGTTGTCGCCCGCCCAGCAGCGGACCTGGGAGCGGTTGTGGCCCGAACTCGGGATGATGGCCGCGCCGCAGCACAGCCCCGATGCGGCGGACGAGCCGCTGGATACCCGCGCCTGGTTCGGCCGCGATGCTCCGCTCGTACTCGAAATCGGCTGTGGCACAGGAACTTCTACACTGGCGATGGCGCAATCGGAGCCGGACGTCGATGTCGTTGCCGTCGAGGTTTATCGCCGCGGGCTGGCACAGCTGCTCTCCGCCATCGACCGGGAAAACGTCGCCAATATCCGGTTGATCCGCGGCGATGCCGTCGACGTGCTGGAAAACCTGATCACACCGGGCTCGCTGAGCGGAGTCCGGGTGTTCTTTCCCGATCCATGGCCCAAAGCCCGGCACCACAAGCGCCGACTGCTCCAGCCCGCCACGGTTGCCCTGATCGCTGACCGGCTCCGTCTCGGCGGTGTGCTGCACGCCGCCACCGATCATGCCGGTTATGCCGAGCAGATCGCCGAGGTCGGTGACGCCGAACCCCGCCTGGCGCGGGTCGGAGAGGCCCGCGGCGACCTGGCGATCTCGGTCGTGCGCCCGACTACTAAATACGAGGACAAGGCACAGCACTCCGGTGCCGCCGTCTCCGAATTGCTCTGGGAAAGACGATAACCATGAGCCTGACCGAAGAAACAACCACCGAACCGGCACCGCCGCCGGGCGAGGCTATGCCCGACGTCGGATCAGCCGCTCAGCGGGTGTTGCTGGTGTGGGACGCGCCGAACCTGGACATGGGCCTGGGATCGATCCTGGGCCGCAGGCCCACCGCACTGGAACGCCCGCGCTTCGACGCGCTCGGCCGCTGGTTGCTGGCCCGTACCGCGGAGGTCGGCGCCAATCGAGAGGATGTGTCAGCCGAACCCGAGGCCACCGTGTTCACCAACATCGCGCCGGGCAGCGCTGAGGTGGTCCGGCCGTGGGTGGACGCGCTGCGCAATGTGGGATTTGCCGTCTTCGCGAAGCCCAAGCTCGACGAAGACAGCGATGTCGACAGCGACATGCTGGAGCACATCGCGCAGCGCAGCGCCGACGGCCTGGCGGCGCTAGTGGTGGCCTCCGCCGATGGTCAAGCTTTCCGCCAGCCACTTGAGGAAATCTCCCGTGGCGGGGTACCCGTTCAGGTGCTCGGATTTCGCGAACATGCTAGTTGGGCGCTAGCGTCGGATACCTTGGAGTTTGTTGACCTGGAGGACATCGCGGGTGTTTTCCGGGAGCCGCTGCCGCGGATCGGCCTCGATTCGCTGCCTGAGAAGGGGGCGTGGCTGCAACCGTTCCGGCCGCTGTCTTCGTTGCTGACCTCGCGTGTCTGACAACTAAAACCAATGCCCGAGCCGGCACAGATGCATTAAGGAGAAACGTGTTCGCCTGGTGGGGTCGAACTGTTTACCGCTACCGGTTCATCGTAATCGGCGTCATGGTGGCGCTGTGCCTCGGCGCAGGCATCTTCGGGATCAGCCTCGGCAAGCACGTGACGCAGAGTGGTTTCTTCGACGACACCAGTCAGTCGGTCAAGGCGTCCGTGCTCGGCGACGACACCTATGGCCGCGACCGGACCAGCCACATCGTGGCTACTTTCACCGCTCCGCAAGGCAAGACGGTCGACGACCCGGCCTGGTCGAAGCAGGTCACGAACCAACTCAGCAAATTCAAAGCCGATCACCCCGAACAGGTACTGGACTGGGTCGGCTACCTGAGAGCACCGAATGCCCCGGCGGTCAAGGGCATGGCGACAGAAGACAAGAAACACACCTTTGTGTCCATCATGCTCAAGGGCGACAGCGACGACTCGATTCTCAATAACTACAAGGCGATCGCACCCGACCTGCAGAAGCTTGATGGCGGCAAGGTCGAAGTCGCCGGCCTCGAACCGGTGGCGAATGGATTGACCGGCACCATCGAAACCGACCAACGACGGATGGAAGTCCTGGCGCTGCCGCTGGTGGCGGTGGTGTTGTTCCTGGTTTTCGGCGGGGTTGTCGCCGCCTGCCTGCCGGTAATGGTCGGCGGTCTGGCGATCGCCGGCGCGCTGGGCATCATGCGATTGATCGCGATGTTCAGTCCGGTGAACTTCTTCGCCCAACCCGTGGTGACCATGATCGGCCTCGGCATCGCCGTCGACTACGGGCTGTTCGTGGTGAGCCGGTTCCGGGAGGAGATCGCCGAGGGCTACGACAGCGAGGTCGCGGTTCGCCGCACGATGATGACGGCCGGACGCACGGTGACCTTCTCAGCGGTGCTGATCGCGGTGTCCGGGGCCAGCATGCTGGTGTTCCCGCAAGGATTCCTGAAGTCGCTGACCTACGCCGTCATCGCGGCGGTCATGCTGTCGGCGATTTTGTCGATCACCATCCTGCCGGCCGTACTCGGCATCTTGGGCCACCACGTCGACGCGCTGGGCGTGCGGACCCTGTTGAAGGTGCCATTCTTGGCGAACTGGAAGCCGTCGCGGGTATACCTGAACTGGCTGGCAAACCTGCTGCAAAAGACCAAGACCCGAGAAGAGGTCGAGCAGGAGTTCTGGGGCAAGCTGGTCAACCGAGTGATGAAGCGTCCACTGGTGTTCGCCATTCCGATCGTGGTCGCGATGATCCTGCTGATCATCCCACTGGGCAACCTGAAGCTCGGCGGCTTCAGCGAGAAGTACCTCCCGCCGAGCAACCCGGTCCGGATGGCACAGGAGCACTTCGACAAGCTGTTCCCCAGTTACCGCACCCAGCAGCTCACCCTGGTGATCCAAAGCAACAACGGCGGCAAGGTCACCGATCAACAGGTCGCGGAAATCCGCAACGACGTTGGCTCTGTCACCGGGTTCACCGGCAAGAACTGGCAGGACCGGCCGTGTCCGACGATCGCGGACAACCCCTGCGTGGCAGGCCCGAACGGGACCAGCCACCCCAAGGACGACTCGGTGCGGGTGATCCAGAACGGGCTGGTCAACGGGAATGACGCGGCCAAAAAGATCAACGAACTGCGGGCCATCTCGGCACCGAAGGGGCTGACCGTTCTGGTCGGTGGCACACCCGCGCTCGAGCAGGACGCCATCCACGGCATTTTCAGCAAGTTGCCGCTGATGTTGGTCATTCTGCTGACCACCACCACGCTGTTGATGTTCCTGGCGTTCGGATCGCTGGTGCTGCCGATCAAGGCCACCGTGATGAGCACATTGACGCTCGGATCGACGATGGGCATCTTGACGTGGATTTTCGTCGACGGCCACTTCGCCAAGTTGCTGAATTTCACGCCGACGCCGCTGACCGCGCCGGTGATCGGTCTGATCATCGCGGTCGTCTTCGGCTTGTCGACCGACTACGAGGTGTTCCTGGTATCCCGGATGGTGGAGGCTCGAGCGCGCGGCATGTCGACCGCCGAGGCCATCCGAATCGGTACCGCGGCCACCGGTCGGATCATCACCGCGGCGGCGACCGTGCTCGCCGTGGTCGCCGGCTCGTTCATCTTCTCCGACCTGGTGATGATGAAATACCTGGCGTTCGGGTTGATGGCGGCATTGCTGTTGGATGCCACCGTCATCCGGATGTTCCTGGTGCCGTCGGTGATGAAGCTGCTCGGCGACGACTGCTGGTGGGCTCCGATGTGGATGAAGCGCCTGCAGAACCGCATCGGGCTCGGCGAGATTCATCTGCCCGACGAGCGCAAGCGGCCCGTCGCACGTGCCCGTGCTGAGCGGCCGGCGGTCGCCGCGCGCACCCCCGCGACCACGACACCCCGTCCACCGCACGACCCCACCCACCCGGGCGCGGAGGGTCCACCCGTTCCGCCGAGGCCCCGACCGGCCGGGCCGGCCCCTCGGCCGGACTACCGGCCGCCGGCCCAGGACACGCCGTCGGCCGCAGGCACCACAAAGATGCGCGCGCCCGGACGCCCTGAGCCCAAAGAGCCGCCTACGACCCGCTTCTCGGCACAGCAGAACGCATCGCCGTCTCCCGTCACCGGTCGCCCACCCGCGGCCCCGCCGCCGGAGCCACAGCCGCCCCGCGGCGAAGATCGCGAAATAGAGTCCTGGCTTAGCGAATTGCGCGGACCACAGCCGAACGACCGTCCCGCCGATCCACGCGGCACCATGCCGCCGCCGTCGAAGCCGTCTGCCGATCAAACCCGGGCGATACAGGTTCCCAATGAACACCCGTCGGGGCAACGGCCTAAAGACGAGGACCTAGAAGACCAAGCCACCACCGCCATCCCGACTCCCCCACGGGATGAGAAGGACCCTGACGTCGCCACACAGAAACTGAACGCCCGCGGAAAAGACACCGACGGCGGCGATCGGACCCGTCAGCGCCGCGGCGGTGGGCTCAGTGCTCAGGATTTGCTGCGCCGAGAAGGCCGGATCTAGCTCTTCGTCGCGCTTTCGGGCTCCGGCTCGTCCGGTTCGGCTTGCATGACCGTCGCCGTGGACTCCGGGTCTTCGATTCGCTTCGCCTCGGCGGCGGGATCGTCGGCCAGCAGTACCTGGAACGCGTTGTTCAAGAAAGCAACCGTCGGGACGGCCAGCAGCGCGCCGACGACTCCGGCAAGGACACCGCCCGTCGAGATCGCCAGCACCACCGCCAACGGATGGATCGACACCGCGCGGCCCATCACCAAAGGCTGCAGAATGTGCGCCTCGAGCTGGTTCACGCCGATGAGCAAGCCAAGCGTGATGAGCGCATAGACCCACCCCTTCGCGATCAGTGCGACTATCACCGCCAGAAAGCCGCTGACGACGGCACCAACCAGCGGGATGAACGCGCCGAGGAACACCAGCGAAGCCAGCGGCAGCGCCAGCGGCACGCTGATGATGGCCAAACCGGTGCCGATTCCCACAGCGTCGACCAACGCCACCAGGAAAGTGGCCCGCACATAGCCCACCAGCGAGCCGTATCCCGCGTTGCCCGCGGCGCGTACCCGGTCCCGGACGCCAGGAGGGAAGATCCTCGTGACGTAGGCCCAGATATTGCGCCCGCCATAGAGGAAGAAGATCAGCGTGAACATCGTCAGCAGTGCCGCGGTGAGGATTTCGGTGACCGTGGCCGCAGTCGACAACGCGCCGCTGGTCAACTTCGCCTGGTTGTTCTGCAGTGCCTGAATCGCCGCGTTGCCGGCGTTCTCAATCTGTTGGCGGCTCAGATGCAGCGGCCCCTCGATCAGCCATTTGCGGGTGGTGTCGATGCTGCGGGTGACCTGGTTGACCAAATCCGGCAAACCGATGATGAACTGGCTGACGACGAATGTCATGATGCCGCCGAGAATCGCGAAGCCGGTCAATAGCACCAGGGCGACCGCGCCACCGCGGGGAGCCCCCCGACGGTCCAGCCAATCCACCGCCTGGACCAGCAATGCGCTCAACATCAGCGCCAGTAGCACCGGTACGACGATGATTTCCAGCCGCGCGATTACCCATAAAAGCGCCATCACGGCGGCGAAGATGGCCAATAACCGCCAGGACCAGGCGGCCGTTTTCCGAACGATGGGTTCTACGGACTCGTCGGCGGCCTTCGACGGCATAATCGTCAAGCCTAACCGCCGGGCCGCATGTCACCGTGCAAATACAGTGCGGACACCTGTGCCGGGCAGCGATCCTGGCGCGACCTGCGCGGCTACGCTGAATTACGTGTCTCGCGACGCACCGGCCACGAACGTCGACGGTCACGACGAAGAACGGGCCCGCGGCAAGTACTGGTGGGTGCGCTGGGCTGTTATGGGCGTCGTCGCGATCGTGCTGGCGGTCGAGGTCGCGCTGGTGTGGGACCAGCTGGCGAAGGCCGCCAAGAGTCTGTTGTCGGCGAAGTGGTACTGGCTGCTGGCCTCGGCGCTGTCGGCGGTCGTCCTGATGCACAGCTTCGCCGAGGTCCAGCGGACCTTGCTGACATCGGCGGGGGTGCAGGTCCAAAAATTGCGATCGGAAGCCGCGTACTACGCGGCCAATTCGCTGAGCACGACGCTGCCCGGTGGTCCGGTGCTGGCTGCGACGTTTCTGCTTAGGCAGCAACGGATTTGGGGTGCGTCGACGTTAGTGGCGTCATGGCAGCTGGTGATGTCGGGTGTGCTGCAAGCGGGCGGGCTGGCGCTGCTCGGTCTGGGTGGGGCGTTTTTCCTCGGCGCGAAGAACAACCCGTTCTCGTTGCTGTTTACGCTGGGCGGCTTCGTCGTGTTGTTGCTGCTGGCCCAGGCGGTGGCGTCGCGGCCCGAGCTGATCGACGGGATCGGGTGCCGGGTGTTGTCGTGGCTCAACTCGGTTCGCGGTCGACCGGCCGACACCGGCCTGGCGAAGTGGCGCCAGATGCTCGCCCAGCTGGAGTCGGTCAGCCTGAGCCGGCGCGACTTGGCGGTGGCCTTCAGCTGGTCACTTGTCAACCGGTTCGCCGACGTCGCCTGCCTCGGCTTCGCCGCGTACGCGGCCGGGTATCACGCATCGGTTGGCGGGTTGACGGTCGCCTGTGCGGCGGCCCGCGCGGTCGGCACGATACCGCTGATGCCCGGCGGCCTGTTGGTCGTGGAGGCGGTGCTGGTGCCCGGTTTGGCCTCCAGCGGGATGCCGTTGTCCGGCGCTATCTCGACGATGTTGATCTACCGGTTGATCAGCTGGTTGTTGCTGGCTGCCGTCGGCTGGGTGGTGTTCTTCTTCATGTTCCGCACCGAGAACGACATCGACATCGACGCAGGGACCGGCGCTGCGTCGGCCGTCGACCCCGCCGCGGTGGAGTTGCCCGGGGATGCGCTACAGGGCCCACTGCCGCCACCGGATCCGGGCGCCGAGACTCTGCGCAGAAGTAGGCGAACGCCTACCTAACGGCGCTCAGCCCCGGCATCATCGCCGGCCCGGCGGGTGCGGCCGGCGCCGCAGCCGGAACGCCGCCAGGAGGCAGCGCGCCCTGGGCGCCGTTGATGGCCTGCGCCGCGGCATTCGGCAGGCCGCCGGGCAGCCCGCCCGGAAGGCCGCCCTGCGCGCTCTGCATGAAGCCGAGCACCTGGGGAAGGCTGATCGGCAGCTTGCACCGGCTCGACAACCCCGCGAGCGGCAGCGCGATCGTCTGCATGTCGCTCGCCGCCTTGGGATTGGCGTCGAAGTACGTCTTCATCGCGTTGACCGACTGCGGTCCGGCCGGCTCTTGCAAGACACTCGTCAATGCCTGGTTGGTCTCCGGATGCCCGTCCAGGTAGTCGCCGGCCGACCTGGCGACGTTGCCGATCGTCCGCGCCATCTCACTGGCAGCACAGGGATCAGACGCGCCGACCGCCGACGGCGCAGACAGCAGCACCACCGCAGTGGCACCACCCAGCGCGGTGGCGGTCAGTACGCCGAACAGCCGTCCGCGCAACGTCGCGCTACTCCCAATCAGGGACGTCATAGGTAGCTCCTTATGGCTTGCCGGTAGGGGCTTGCGAATCTGGGTCGGCCCCGCAAACGATTGCGATCAGCGGCCGGATATAACAAACCGCTAACGCCCACCGGCCATCCTGCCATCCGTTCCGGCGGGCCCGCCAATTCACCGCAGAAGAAACTCGTCACACCGACATCGTTGCCGAGTTGTTGCAGCTCAGCGTGTCCGGTCACTTAGCTTGCTGGGGTACGCTGACCTGCACGCGACGTTAGCGGCGATCGCAAAGGCGCGGCGAAGCCGGGCGCAGCGATTCGCCGCTCACCTGATGCGGGGAGACCGAAATCCAGCACTTCATGATGCGCCTAAGCAGCAACCTGCGCAGATTTCGCTGGCTGGTCTTCACAGGTTGGTTGCTCGCGACGATACCCGCGATCTACCTGACGGTGACCCAGTCGGGTCACCTCACCGGCGGCGGTTTCGAGGTGGCCGGATCCCAGTCGCTGCGCGTCCACGATCAACTCGAGGCGCATTACCCCGACCAGGGCACGTCGCCGTTGGCGCTCGTCGCGGCGCCGCGCGCGGACGCCAGCTACGAAGACATGAACGCCGCTGCAACGTTTCTGCAGCAAGTCGCCGGCCAGGTCTCCGACGTCGCAGTGGTGAAAAATCCGGCCCAGCCGGCACCGGCGCCCGACCGGCCGTATGTGGTGTCGTTACGACTGGACTCCTCCAACAACAGCAGCGCGAGCGACGCCGCGAAGAAGCTGCGGGCAAAGGTCGGCGTCCAGGGCGAACGGCCGGGGCAAATGGAAAACGGCCGGGTCCGGCTGTACGTCATCGGCCAGGGCGCGCTGAGCACGGCGGCGGCGGCCAACACCAAACACGACATCGCCGCGGCGGAACGCTGGAACCTTCCGATCATCCTGATTGTGTTGCTGGCGGTGTTCGGTTCGCTTGCCGCCGCCGCGATCCCGCTGGCCTTGGGCATCTGCACCGTCGCCATCACCATGGGCCTGGTCTATCTGCTGTCGGCCTACACCACGATGTCGGTCTTCGTCACCTCGACGGTGTCGATGTTCGGCATCGCCCTGGCGGTCGACTATTCGCTGTTCATCTTGATGCGCTTCCGCGAGGAATTGCGCGCCGGACGTCAGCCGCAGGAGGCGGTCGATGCGGCGATGGCGACGTCCGGCCTTGCCGTGGTGCTCTCCGGGATGACCGTGGTGGCCTCGCTCACCGGGATCTACTTGATCGACACCCCCGCGCTGGCGTCCATGGCCACCGGCGCGATTCTCGCGGTAGCGGTCGCGATGCTGACCTCGACCACCATGACACCCGCGGTGCTGGCGACGTTCGGCCGGGCGGCCGCCAAGAGATCCGCGGTGCTGCACTGGTCGCGGCGACCCGAAACGACGCAGTCGCGCTTCTGGAGTCGTTGGATCGGCGGGGTCATGCGCCGGCCGTGGATCTCGGCGTTGGCGGCATCGGCGGTCCTCATCACCATGGCGGTGCCCGCGCTGTCGATGGTGCTGGGCAACAGCCTGCTTCGGCAATTCGACTCGTCGCATGAGATTCGCGCCGGGGTGTCCGCGGCGGCCGAGGCGCTGGGGCCCGGCGCGCTGGGCCCGGTGCAGGTGCTGGTGACCTTCCCCAACGGCGACGCGTCCTCGCCCACGCACACTGCGACCCTGACGGCGGTCAGTCAAAAGATGGCGCAGGCGCCCGATATCGTCTCGGTGGCGTCACCGGTGTTCGCCGACAACAACACCAGCGCAATGTTGTCCGGTGTGCTGTCAGTGGATCCCGAGGACCTGGGCGCGCGCAGCAGCATCGCGTGGATGCGGGCCCACCTACCCGCGGCGGGCGAGGGCTCGGCACAGGTGGACGTCGGCGGACCGACGGCGCTGATCAAAGACTTCGACGACCAGGTGTCCAGGACCCAACCGCTGGTATTGGTTTTCGTCGCGCTGATCGCCTTCGTCATGCTGCTGATCTCGATTCAGTCGGTGTTCTTGGCGTTCAAGGGCGTGCTGATGACGGTGTTGTCGGTGGCCGCGGCATACGGCAGTTTGGTGATGGTCTTCCAGTGGGGCTGGCTGGAGAAGCTGGGCTTCGCGCCGATCACCTCGATCGACAGCACCGTTCCGCCACTGGTGCTGGCCATGACGTTCGGCTTGTCGATGGACTACGAGATCTTCTTGCTGACCCGAATCCGGGAACGGTTCCTGCAATCCGGTCACACCCGCGACGCCGTGGGCTACGGCGTAAGTACCAGCGCGCGCACCATCACCAGCGCCGCGCTGATCATGATCGCGGTGTTCATCGGTTTCGCGTTCGCCGGTATGCCGCTGGTGGCCGAGATCGGGGTGGCTTGCGCCGTCGCGATCGCGGTAGACGCCACCGTGGTGCGGCTGGTGATGGTGCCCGCCCTGATGGCGATGTTTGCCCATTGGAACTGGTGGCTGCCCGGTTGGCTGGAGCGCATCCTGCCATCGGTTGACTTCGAAAAGCCGCTACCCACAGTCGATCTCGGCAATGTCTTGATGATCCCCGAGGACATCTTGGCGCCAGTAGTGCCGGCCGCGGACCTTCGGATCGTGCTGAAGTCCGCGGCCAGGCTCAAGCACCTGATCCCGGACGCGATTACCGTGGCCGACCCGCTGGCGTTCACCGGATGTGGACGCAACGGCGCACTGCGGGAACACGTCACGGGCGGAGATGACGCCACCACGCACCAGTTGGCCGTTGCCGGGACGGCGGCCGGCACCAACGGTCATACGACGACCAAAAAGTTGACCGGCGGCTTGCCGCACCGCAACGGGGTCGGCCGCGCGGCACCGCGCGCGGTCCGGCCCGTGCATCCGGTCACGCTGTGGCGCGGCCGGCTCTCGGTCGCTCTCGACGCGCTGGAAACCGAGGCCGAAACCGACCACCCGACATTCGAGCGGCGCAGCCCGGTGGAAATCACCCACGTGCAGTTGCCCACCGGCGACCGGCTGCAGATCCCGACCGGTGCAGAGACACTGCGTCTCAAGGGCTACCTGATCATGTCCCGCAACAGCAGCCGGGACTACGCCGAATTTGCCGAGCTGGTCGACACGATGGAGGCCGAGACCGCCGCATTGGTACTGGCCGGGATGGATAGGTATTACTCTGGTCAATCACCCAGGCGGCAATGGATCGCTACCCAGTTGGTCCGGCGGCTCGCGGACCCACATCCGTCGGATCTCGACGACGATAGTTGGCCCGGTCCGGATGGAAAGGCAGACTGGGAGGAGGTCAGGCAACGCTGCCTGTCGGTGGCAGTGGCGATGTTGGAGGAGGCGAGGTGACGTTGGCACCCGACCGACGCCACGGACCGGCGCCGCATCGATCCCCCGCCCGCCCTCGCAATGCCGAGCGGCCCGTGGAGTTCTGGCCGACCTCGGCCATTCGCTCGGCCCTGGAAGGTGGCGACATCGCCACCTGGAAGCAGATCGCGGTCGCGATCAAACGCGACCCGTACGGGCGCACCGCACGCCAGGTCGAAGAAGTGCTGGAGAGCTCGCGGCCATACGGCATCTCCAAGGCGCTGGCGGAGGTACTGGACCGCGCCCGCGCACACCTCGAGGCCAACGAGCGCACCGAAGTGGCCCGCCACGTCCGGTTGCTGATCGAACGGTCGGGGCTGAACACGCCCGAATTCGCGTCCCGGATCGGAGTGCCCGTCGACGAGCTGGCCGCCTACCTGGCCGCCACGACCAGCCCGACGGCGTCGTTGATGATCCGGATGCGCCGGCTTTCTGACCGGTTCGCGAAGGCCCGAAATCCACAGCCGCCGCAGCAGCCTGGTCCGCGCGCGCCGCACCGGCCGCCCCGCAGCCACTGATGCTCGGCCAGCCCGATGATGTGACGCTGCAACGGATCCTGGCCGAGACCCGCACCATCGCGGTGGTCGGCGCCTCGGACAAACCGACGCGGCCGAGTCACGAGATCTACGCGTATCTTCTCTCGACGGGCGACTACCGGGTTTATGCGGTCAACCCGACCATCACCGAGATCGAGGGCGCCCCAACCTATCCCCGGTTGGCCGACTTGCCGGTGGTGCCCGACATGGTCGACGTGTTCCGGCGGTACGAGGAGCTGCCATCGGTATTGGCCGACGTCCTGGCCCTTGACCAACGACCGAAAACCCTATGGCTGCAAGAAGGATTGTGGCATGAACAAGTGGGCCGCGACGCCGAAGCCGCCGGCATGCACGTGGTGATGGACCGTTGCCTGATGGTCGAGCACGCCCGATTGCGCTGACCGTCGTTAGCGGGCGTTGATCGGCGACACGTCGAGGACCAGCCAATGATCGCCCTGCTTGCTCAGTGTGATCCGTAGCGCCAGCACCGCGTTGCTGGGCGGCTGACCCGGCGCGTTCTGGGCAGCGCGCAGCACCACCGCCACGACGGCCGCAGACGGCCCGATCGCTTCGACGCCGGCTTCCAGCGTCGAAGCCGAAGCGGTGACGTTCCGGTGTGCCAAATCCGCTGTGGCCTTTGCGAAATTGTCCTTGAACGCGGTCGCCTGTTCGGGCACCATCATGGCCGCGGCCCGGTCGATGGAGGCCGTCGGTTCTTGCGGCGAGAAGGTGGCCGTCGCCTCGGCCATCCCGGTCGCTATCCGCACCACCTCTGCCGAGTCGGACTTCAACCGCCGGTCCGGCAACGTCCAGTGGGTGTAACCGGTCAGCACGGCCGACACCACCGCCACCGTGCACAGCGCCACCACCGCTAACCGGAGACCGGGCGCGTCGTCGTCGGTGCCGACGGTCACCGAATCCCGGCGCAGCAGCCAGACATTCACCGCTATCGCTTCGACGATCAGCAGCACCAACACCGAACACGCCGACACCCACCACCGCGGCCACGCCAGAACCACTCCGACCGCCAGCAGCGCGCAGATCGCGGCCAGCGGCGCGGCGATGTCGAACGCGAAGACTCTCCAAGCGTTTCTCATCGAATCGACTCGAGCCGCGAAATCATCAGCTTGCCGTCCACGTCGGAGACGCCTAACCGCAGATTCCAGTGCACCGTCTGCGGCTTGCCGCCGGCGTTCTCGCTGACCGACGTGGCGACTACCATCACCGTTTCTGTGCGACTGGCGACCGAGGCCGGCAGTTGCTCCGCGGGCCAGCGGGTGCCGGGCTGGGCGTCGAGGTCGTGGTGCACCGCTTCGACCGCGACCGCCTCGACCTGACCGTGGCTGGTCGATTGCAGCCGCTGGACCACTTGCTGATAGGGCTGCATGGCGGAGTCGAAATCGGCGTTGAGTTCCCCGACGGTCCCGTCGTGCAGCCGCTGCAGGCTGGCCGCGATGTTGCCGGTGTTCATATTGATCAGCACGCCCGTCCAGTCGACGGCCGCTTGCATGACTCGGCTTCGGTAACCGCGCTCGTCAACGTCGCTGCGGTGCGTCACCCAGATGACCGCGGCCAGGGCGATAGCCGCCACGGTGAGCGCTCCCAACGCTGCCGATGCGACGCCGTAACCGGAGATGGCCGGGCCGTGCACGTCGTCGGGCGCCGCCCCGTCGTCGCCGTCGTCGGCGGCTGACTTGGTCTGCTCGGCGTCGGGCATGGCGTGAGGCTACCTGGCGGCTTAAGGAACAATGGTGGCGTGACGGTAGAAGCTATCCGCTCGGGCATCGACCTGAACCATGTCGACGCTGGTGCCCGCCCCCAAGACGACCTGTTCGGCCATGTCAACGGCCGCTGGTTGGCCGACTATGCGATCCCGGCCGACCGCGCCACCGACGGCGCCTTCCGCTCGTTGTTCGACCGGGCAGAGGTCCAAGTGCGCGACCTGATCACCGAAGTCAGCGAGAAGGTATCGGCATCCGGCACCGACGAGCAACGCATCGGCGACCTGTACGCCAGCTTCCTCGACGAGGAGACGGTCGAACAGCGCGGCGTGCAGCCGCTGCTCGACGAGTTGGCGGCGATCGACGGCGCCGCCGACCCGGACGCGCTCGCGACCGTTGTCGGCGCCCTGCAACGTACCGGCGTGGGCGGTGGCGTCGGTGTGTACGTCGACACCGACTCCAAGAACTCCACCCGCTACCTGGTTCACGTCAGCCAGTCGGGGCTGGGACTGCCCGACGAGTCCTACTATCGCGACGAGCAGCACGCCGAGCTGCTGGCCGCCTACCCGGATCACATCGCCCGGATGTTCGCGCTCGTCTACGGCGCCACGCCCGACGAGCATCGCCAGACCGCGTCACGGATCGTGGCGTTGGAGACCAAACTGGCTGCCGCGCACTGGGATGTGGTCAAGCGGCGCGACGCCGACCTCACCTACAACCTGCGCACCTTCGCCGATCTGCAGACCGAGGCAGTGGGCTTCGACTGGCCGGCCTGGGTGGGAGCGTTGGGCAGCACGCCCGAAGCCGTCGCCGAACTTGTTGTGCGCCAACCGGACTACGTGACGACATTCGCCGAACTCTGGCGCAGCGAGGATTTCGACGACTGGAAGAGTTGGGCGCGCTGGCGTCTTATCCACGCCCGCGCCGGATTGCTCACCGATGCGCTGGTCGCCGAGGACTTCGCGTTCTATGGCCGCAAGCTCACCGGCACCGAGCAGATCCGCGAGCGTTGGAAGCGCGGAGTCGGGCTGGTGGAAGGCATGCTGGGTGACGCCGTCGGAAAGCTTTACGTCCAACGGCATTTCCCGCCTGACGCCAAGGCCCGCATCGACGCGCTGGTCGCCAACCTGCGTGAGGCGTATCGGGTCAGCATCAGCAACCTGGACTGGATGACCCCGGAGACTCGGCAACGCGCGCTGGTCAAACTGGACAAGTTCACCGCCAAAGTCGCCTACCCGAAGAAGTGGCGGGACTACTCGAAGCTGGTGATCGACCGCGGCGACCTTTACGGCAACTACCGGCGCGGTAACGAGGTCAACTCCGACCGGGAGATGGCCAAGCTGGGTGGCCCCGTCGACCGCGATGAGTGGTTCATGACCCCGCAGACCGTCAATGCCTACTACAACCCGGGGATGAACGAAATCGTCTTCCCCGCAGGCATTTTGCAGCCGCCGTTCTTCGACCCCGACGTCGACGACGCCGCCAACTACGGCGGTATCGGCGCGGTGATCGGCCACGAAATCGGGCACGGGTTCGACGACCAGGGCGCCAAATACGACGGCGACGGCAATCTGGTCGACTGGTGGACCGACGACGACCGGACCGAGTTCGGCGCCCGTACCAAAGCGCTGATCGAGCAGTACGACGTCTACACGCCGCGCGGGCTGGAGAACGGCCACCACGTCAACGGCGCGTTCACCGTGGGCGAGAACATCGGCGATCTGGGCGGTCTTTCCATCGCGCTGTTGGCCTATGAGCTGTCGCTCAATGGCGAGACCGCTCCTGTCATCGACGGCCTCTCGGGCGTGCAGCGGGTGTTCTTCGGCTGGGCGCAGGTGTGGCGCACCAAGTCGCGGGACGCCGAGGCGATCCGGCGGCTGGCCATCGACCCGCACTCGCCGCCGGAGTTCCGCTGCAACGGCGTCATCCGAAACATCGACGCCTTCTACGACGCGTTCGACGTCGCCGACAAGGACGAGCTATACCTGGAGCCGCAACGCCGGGTCAGGATCTGGAATTGACTGGCGCGAGACGCAAAAGCCAAGCGCCACCTCGCCACTTTTCCATACCTTCAACTTTTTATTCTACCCCTCAATTACCTCTTAACTTATCCCTATTAACATACATACAAAATACAAATGAGCCAAACCCATACGGTAGTCATCCCGGGCCAGAACGATCCCTGCGTCAATGCCGCGGCGAACAGCGTTCCCACAATCGCAAAGATGACGACGTGGTAGGAGGTCGCGCCAAGCCTTTGAAGCGAGTACCTGATTCGGATCTCGTCTTCCGGTTTTTCAAGGTAGCGCGTTTTTTTAACCCTCGCATCAGCATCTCCGAATCTCTTTTCCGCATTTTCCTCTATAATCTTTCTACCTCAGAATCATACCACACCACAGTAAGCCAATCTAGCGATAATATATACACCGAGTAAAAAGCCGATAATGCCCCAAGTCGCCGCTACCTAAAACTTCTCGTCAACAGCTTGTCTCGTCAAAACAACCTCAAGTAGCGTCAATAATGCTATAGCGACAGCTATTCCAACTTCTTCGCCCGCGCGCTTTGTGCGTTTTTCTTTCCATACGTCTAGTCTAGTGCGGCACTCCAAGACGGCCGTAGTAAGCCCAGTGTGTGAAGCAACATTCACTCGCGTGGTATCACGCGATATATACCCAATGCATGAAGCAACGTTTTCTCTCCTCGCAGCAAGTGTGCGGTAGATAACAAGATACGCAGTACGGACGACGACGTATAGGCCGAAAAGGAACACAAAGAACATCTCGTACCACTTGATGTGCAGGAATTCAAAAGACTGGTAATACGTCTTGCCCCACCAACTCTTCCTGGCGGTCGTGTCTTTAAAGTATACAATTGCGGCGTAAAGTAGCCAACATGTCATCGCTGTCGTACCACCAGCGAGAAGCATCCGCTCAAACTGATGAAGAATCTGCGAGTTTTTTCTACCTTTTCCATCAACAGTTCAATTCGAGTAGCTTCACGGGCTAGGTTGTCACCATAACTTACGAGTGCCCACCCTAAGCCACAAAGTAGGACTGAGCCGCCAATTAGGAGGGTTGTGAAAGCAGAAAGCCATTGACTCCAAATTTGACCGCAAACCCAGGGTCATAATCTTCGGGGAGTTTAGTTCCGGTCAACAGGCTGAAGAGGTAGCTCGACAACGTGAGGGCTGGCACGCCGGAGGCGAATAACGCAATCGTGTCCGGATCGGTACGGTCATATCGCACGAGCAGCCGCGGCGACAGCCGAGATCAGGAAGCCCGCTAACACGCCGGCGATAGTCAGATCGGCGCCTGCGCCCTGCAGGACATCCAACCGACGTTGCTGAAGCACTCCTTTTCATGGTCGGTTTCATGATCAGTTTGTTACCAACAAAAGTGACGGATGGTACGAAAATCAACACCGGCGTCAACGGTGATTGGGTTTTACCCGCTGGCGTCGATTTCCACTGATTTGCCAGGGGTTTGCGTCTTCTCGGCGTTAGCGCTGCCAGTCGTTCGAGCCGTCGTTCTTGGAGTAGGTCCCGACAGAGTTCTTCACGATGACGGGGTCGCCGGCGCCGAAGTTGTCGAAAAACCACTGCGCGTTCGACGGGCTGATGTTGATGCAGCCGTGGCTGACGTCACGCTTGCCCTGGTCGGCCACCGACCACGGCGCGCTGTGCACGTAGTCACCGCTGTTGTCGAACTGGACGGCGTTCTGGACATCGACCTTGTAGCCATAGGTCGAGTGGACCGGCACTCCGTACGTCGACGAATCCATGACCACCTTGGCCTTCTTGTCGAGCACGTAGTAGGTGCCGTTCGGTGTCTGGTGGCCGCCCGCCGCCATACCCATCGACATCGGGAAGGTCTGCACCACGGTCCCGTTGCGGGTGACGGTCAGCGTGTGGGTGGCGTCGTCGGCGGTGGCCGCCAACGCATCGCCGGTCATAAAGTTCTCCTGGGTGCCGGCCGCGTCGACGTGTACCGCGGTGTGGGCGGGCCAGAAGCTGAGCGGGCGCCAGCGCAGCTGGGTGGGGGTCACCCAGTAGAACTTGCCGGACACCGGCGGGTTCGACGAGATATGGATCGCTTGTTCGGCCATGCCCGCATCGGCGATCGTCCGCTGAAAGTTGATGATGATCGGCTCGCCGACCCCGACCGTCGAACCGTTGACCGGGTTGAAGGTGGGCGGCACGAATGGCGCCTGGCCGACGAACGGCTCGGGGTTCTGCCCGACAACCGGCCCTGTCGGAACGGCGGCCGGCACCGCTCCAGGAACCGCTCCCGGCGCCGCTGCCGGTGGCGCCAACGGGTCGCCCGGCGCTGGCGGGGGTGCCGGAATCCCCGGCGCCGGTGCCGGCGGTGCCGCGAGCGGGTCAGCGGGGGGTGGTGGTGCCGGCGGCACCGGGGCGTCCACCCCTGGCGGGGGCGGTGGCGGCACCGGCTCCGGGTCAGCCAGCGCCGAACCGCAAGCCAACGTCAGGGCAGCGGTCATTCCCGCTGCGCTCAGCGCAGCGACGAAAGGAACCACGGTCCTTCGCGACATATGTAGCCCTCCAGTCACGTTTCTCAACCCAGTATGCATAGCGGTTACACCGCGTTCTGGTTCAGCAGTCTTGATGAAGCCGCCACGCGGGCCCGCTATAGGCCCGCTGACCTGCGGCGTTGTTGATCGTTACGACAGATTCTACCGGTCACCGTCAGCGGGGACGTCAAACAGCTGTCGCTCGGCGGTCATCCCGGCGCCTGCGGCGCCGATCAGGATCGCTGACGCGGCCAACATCGCCAGCACGCCGCGCTCGTAGAGCAGGCCGCCGGCGAAGGATCCGGCCATGATGCCGATCTGGAAGGCCGCCATATACAGCCCCGACGCCCCGTCCGGGTCGTCGGCTCCGGCGCGCATCGCCGCAGCTTGCAGCATCGGCGACACACCGTTGGCGGTGGCACCCCACAACGCGATCGCGGCGATCCCGATCGTCACGCCCGCCGCGGTGTGCGAACCACGGAGAGCCAGCGCGATCAGCACCAGGAACGTCAGCCACAGGGCCGCCATGCAGCTCATGACAGCCGCTCTGGGCCGATGGTCCGACGGCCGGGCGATCAGCGGCATCGCCAACAGACCCGCGACGCCATACGCGGCCAGCAACCAGGCAAAAGCCGGTCCCCGCACACCGACGACATCGCGGATGATCACCGCGATATAGGTGTAGGAGATGTAGTGGCCGGTGACCGCGACCATGGTCAGCAAGCTCACGATGACCAGCCGCCGATTGCGGTGATGACCTGCCCCGGAGCCGACATGAGCCAGCTGCTCCTGGGTCAGCGTCAGCACCGGCAGTACGGCCCAGGCCGCCACCGTGACCGCGGCGGCCACCGCGGCCACCGCGACGACAGCAACCCGCCAGCCCCACAGCAAGCTCATCGCCGCCGTGGCCGGGCTGCCGACCACCACCGCGAGGCTGATGCCGACGTAGATCATCGTTGTCGCACGTCCGGAGTGGCTGGCCGGGACCAGCCGAGTGGCGATCGGTGCGAGGACCGACAACATCAGGCCGTGCGTGATCGCGGAGAGCACCCGGCCACCGGCCAACACGGCGAAGTTGGGCGCCACCGCCGAGATGAGCTGGGATGCGGTCAGGCACGCCAAAGACAGCAGCAGCGCACGGCGCCGCGGCCAGTGCGCGGTCCAGCGGACCAGCGGAATCGTGGTCACCGCCGCCACCAACGCGTACCAGGCCAGCAGCGTGCCGACCATGGGCACGCTGACGTGCAGGCCTCGCGCGATCGCGGGTAGCGCACCGACCGGCAGAATTTCGGCGGTCACATAGATGAAGGCCGCCGCGGCCAGGACGGCCAACTGCATCGCGATCCGCGGCGTCCACGGCCCGGTTGAAGCGGCTCGGCCTTCCGGCGTTGGGGGGTTAGTCCGCCAGCGGCGCAATCGCGCTGCTCCGTCGGCACGGGCTGGCCCCACGGCCACTACTCAACCATGCAATGCGCTGATCGCGTTAACCATCAGGACCGGACGAGTCGCGCGATCGCGGCGGAGGCTTCGGCCAGCTTCTCGTCGGCCTCGCTTCCGCCCTCGGCGACTGCGCGGCTGACGCAGTGTCCCAGGTGCTCGTCGAGCAGGTTCAGCGCCACCGATCGCAGTGCGTTGTTGGCGGCGCTGATCTGGGTGAGGACGTCGATGCAGTATTTGTCGTCTTCGATCATCTTGGCGATGCCACGCACCTGCCCCTCGATGCGCCGCAGTCGTTTGGCGTAGTTGTCCTTCTGCGACGAGTATCCGCGTGCGGGTGTCATCTCATCTCCAGCATCTTGGTGTCGATCTCGGCGTAACCGCCGGTGTTAAGACCATTCTCAATGCCAGGTTGAGCGATCTCGACGCCGCCCCCGGCAAATCGGCTTCTCGCCAGCATATTCTATACCCCGCCGGGGTATAGAAATTGATTTGGGGACACCAGGGCACCCCACGCATACTTAGACAATGCCCCATACCACCAATCCGTCGTCCGCCGTCGATATCAAACCCCGCAGCCGTGAGGTCACCGACGGCCTGGAGAAGGCCGCCGCACGTGGCATGTTGCGGGCGGTAGGCATGGACGACGACGACTTCGCCAAGCCCCAGATCGGAGTGGCCTCGTCGTGGAACGAGATCACGCCCTGCAACCTGTCGTTGGACCGGCTGGCCAAGGCGGCAAAGGAGGGGGTGTTCGCCGCGGGCGGCTATCCGCTGGAGTTCGGCACGATTTCGGTGTCCGACGGCATCTCGATGGGCCACGAGGGCATGCACTTCTCGCTGCCGTCTCGTGAACTGATCGCCGACAGCGTGGAAACCGTCATGCAGGCCGAACGGCTGGACGGATCGGTGCTGCTGGCCGGGTGTGACAAATCGCTGCCCGGGATGCTGATGGCCGCGGCGAGACTGGATCTGGCGGCGGTGTTCCTCTACGCGGGCACAATCCTTCCGGGTCGCGCCAAGCTGTCCGACGGCAGCGAGCGCGAGGTAACGATCATCGACGCGTTCGAGGCGGTCGGCGCGTGCGCTCGCGGCCTGATACCGCGCGAGGACGTCGACGCCATCGAGCGGGCCATCTGCCCGGGCGAGGGCGCCTGCGGCGGCATGTACACCGCCAACACCATGGCCTGTGCCGCCGAGGCGCTGGGCATGTCGCTGCCGGGCAGCGCGTCGCCGCCGGCGACAGACCGTCGCCGCGACGGATTCGCGCGCCGCAGCGGGCGAAGCCGTCGTCGAACTGCTGCGGCGCGGCATCACCGCCCGCGACATCCTCACCAAGGAGGCCTTCGAGAACGCGATCGCGGTGGTGATGGCGTTCGGCGGCTCGACCAACGCGGTGCTGCATCTGCTGGCGATCGCTTACGAGGCCAACGTCAAGCTGGCCCTCGAGGACTTCAGCCGCATCGGCGCAAGCGTGCCGCACCTGGCCAACGTCAAGCCATTCGGCCAGCACGTGATGTCCGACGTCGACCACATCGGCGGTGTTCCGGTGGTGATGAAGGCCCTGCTGGATGCCGGCCTGCTGCACGGCGACTGCCTGACAGTGACCGGGCGGACCGTCGCGGAGAACCTCGCGCACATCGCGCCGCCGGATCCCGACGGCAAAGTGCTGCGCGCTCTCGACCATCCCGATCCACCCCACCGGCGGCATCACCATCCTGCACGGGTCGCTGGCGCCCGAGGGCGCCGTGGTGAAAATCGGCGGGTTTCGACGACGACGTGTTCGAAGGCACCGCAAGGGTTTTCGATCGGGAGCGGGCCGCGTTGGACGCCTTGGCCGACGGCACCATCACGCACGGTGACGCGGTGGTGATCCGCTACGAAGGCCCCAAGGGCGGCCCCGGGATGCGGGAGATGCTCGCCATCACCGGCGCCATCAAGGGCGCCGGGCTGGGCAAGGACGTGCTGCTGCTGACCGACGGCCGGTTCTCCGGCGGCACCACCGGCCTGTGCGTCGGGCACGTCGCGCCCGAGGCGGCCGACGGCGGACCCATCGCCTTCCTGCGCGACGGCGACCGAATCCGGCTCGACGTCGCTAAGGGCACCTTGGACGTACTGGTCGACCCCGACGAGTTCGCTTCCCGCCGCGAGGGTTTCACCCCGCTACCACCGCGCTACACCACCGGAGTGCTGGCCAAGTACGTCAAGCTGGTCGGGTTCGGCGGCCATCGGAGCGGTCTGCGGCTAAAGCAGGGTCGCAACCACCTCTCCCGGCCGGTATTTTGCGGCCGGGGTCAGCCAATTCTGCGCCTGCGTCAGGCCGAGGTTGAGCTACGCGCGCGCATACCGAAGTACATCGCGTTCAAGCCCAGCACCGTCAGTAACGCACCTGCGATCACGTTCGACCAGGCCATGCCGCCGTGCGGCGAAACCCCGTGCATGACCCAGGGTGCGACAATGAACCAGACGCCGAAGACCGGCAGCGTCCAGGTCAAGCCGTGGCTGCGGTCCAGCGCCATCGCGAACCCAAACGCTAGCGCCACACACACGATTCCGACGATGAAATCATTGACAGCAAGCGATCTCGTCCCGTCGAATCCGACGATCCATGGCGACGCCGCCGCATAAACCGCCGTCAGCAGTGTGAGGCCGAATGTGCCGTGCGCGGTCATCGACTCTGCAGCACGCTCATAGCGCTCGCGTAGAGCCAACAGATCCGGGTGGTGATCGATTGATGAATGGACTGTACTCATTTTGTGACCTTTCTGTTATGCAGCAAGCCTTTTGGGCTTCCTGCAACCCATCCATCCGTTTCAAGATTACGCTTGCGAAACGTCCGCCAGCAAACGAAAAGCCGCTGGCTTACCGACCGTCAAACCACAATGCAGCCGCGCAAGTGCTGCCGATTAGCGCCCGCCGCCCGCGCTTTGCACGGTCATCCGCAGTGCATGCAACGCGCGGTGCAGTTCATACTTGACGACCTCGCCGTTGGTCCCCAGTTCTGCGGCGATCTGCGTCGTCGTCCGCCCGAGGTAATGCGAGCGGTAGATCATGGCAAGCTGTGGATCGGACAGTTGGGCCATCGCATCCCTAACAATCGTGGCTTGCCACTGAGGGCGCCACGCCAAGTCGGTCCGTCGACGTCTCACCGCTGCTTGGCCCCGGTTCGCAAGTCCGACAGGACAACTCCCCTGCCGGCCGCAAGCGGGATCTTCCGCGGTGCGTTCTCGCCCGCAGCGCATCGACGATTCGACGACGGAACCATCCGGATTCACCCTCGCGCCCGCTCCCGGTGACAACTAACCGATAGTTCGTACTTAATGTATACAGTTTTGGCCTGACTGTTGTCAATCATGACACCTTGACCAGATTTGTCGTATGCTGTGACGCACGTCCGAAGCGCCGAACTTTCAGGTCGAGGTTCGCGAGTTGTTGCGCGGGCGCGTCTTGGACGCGGCGTATGCGCTGGTCTGCGCCAGGTTGGCAGGCGGTGAACATGTCACGCATCGCCGCCACGTCGGCATCAGCCGACAAGTGCTGTACAAGAGATCGGCGCTAAGCAGGCACTGGCCAAGCTCTGTCCAAAGGAGACCGACCGATTCATTACCGTCATTCCCATGCATCCATCCCAACTGCCGTCTTGCGGCTGGCGCGGCGTTCACCATGCCGCGCTGGCGCCGACGACCCCCTGGTTAAAGCGAGCCTCACCCGTGCTCGCGACACGGAGGTCGGCTTGACTCCGCTACTGGCCGAGGGACCGACACCCATCTGGCGCGGTGCGATGGACATGATTGCCGCGGCCGCTCGGGATTTCTATGATCTTCCGGATTTGATCGACCGGCACTTGGACTCGTCGTCGAATCGACGTCCGCCTGACCTTCAGCCATATGCTGCAGCCATACACCTCACACCCAATCAACGCGCGCGTTGCTCGACGCCGCTACGGCCCAGGGCGAATAAGAAAGCTGGACATCGGAGATCGACTCCGCCTCGACGTTCCGGTGGGCCAGGCCGGGATGGGTGGCGGACTGGCCGGCGGACCGTTGGCCGGGGCGGTCACCAAGGCCGGCGGACTGGGCGCGCGGTCGCCGTGTACCCGTCGATACCCTTCGCGCGTCGCAGTATTACTTCACCAACGCGAGCGCGAACCCGTCCCAGTGCTTCGCCCCGACCGTCTGGAGCACTGCGGTGTCAAGCTCCGGGTGCTCACCCATCATCTCCAGCGTCCGTCGCGTCGCCCGCACTTTGTCGTCGGGGTCCGGCGACAAGATCGCGCCATCGCGAATAACGTTGTCCACCACGATAACTGAGCCCGGATGGGTCAGCCGGAGGGCCCATTCCAGATAGCCGGCGTTGTTTTCCTTGTCGGCGTCGATGAACACCAGGTCGAAGGGACCGTCGGTGACGGTCGGCAGTGTCTCCAGCGCGGGGCCGACCACCACCTCGACCCGATCGCCCGACGCCGGCCCGGTCGATGTTGGCCCGCGCCACCTCGGCGTGCTTGGGCTCGTATTCCAGCGTGAGCACCCGCCCGTCGGGACCCACACCGCGGGCCAGCCAAATCGTGCTGAATCCGCCGAGGGTGCCGATCTCCAGCACGCTTCGAGCCTTGATCGCACCCGCCAAAAGGCTCAGAAACTTGCCTTGTTGGGCCGACACCGCGATTCGCGGCAACCCGGCCGCGTCGCTGGCCTCCAGGGCGGCGGACAGCGCGGGATCGTCGCCAACGACGGTGGTGTCCAGAAATTCGTCAACCTCGGCAGGGCTCGGCTTCTGGGTCATGAGTCAACGCTAGCCCGCCGCCTTCGCCGACCGCCACTAGATTTCGACCGACGCACTAGATACCCTAGGGGGGTATATGCTACATTCGTCGTTGTCCACACAATCCCGCCACTCGCGGGTCCAAGAAAGATAAGGGTGGAGTAGATGGCAAACGAGGCAGGAACACTGCTGACCTGTTCCCACGAAGGCTGTGGCTGCCGGGTTCGCGTTGAGGTCGAATGCCACTGCGCCGGCGCGGACCAGCCGTACCGGTGCACCTGCGGCGACGAAATGGTCGCCGTCTAACGTTCGGTCGCCGGCTGCGCGCGTAAGTGACTACCGCGCACCCTCTTTGGCGTATACCACTCGCAGCACGTGCCCGAGCTCGGGTCCCATGACCAGCTCGGCCAGGGTGCACAGCGTGGCGACGTACTGCGATCCGTGCGGCGGTTGTGCGTCGCAAAGATGATGTGCGATCTCGTGCAGCACCACGAGCTCGCGCATCGCCCAGTCGGCAGTATCGAGGTCGGGAACGGCGATAACGCCTGTGCCGTCACGGTTTTCGTAGTGTGCCGCGGTAGCGGCCGCCTCGGGCCCGCACCGTCAGACGGGGTATCTTGGGCCACTGTCGCCGTACCGCGGGCAAGCCAGCACATCGTCGACGTAGCGCTGCACCGCCGGGACCGACCCGAACCGCGCCTCCGGCGGCAGCGTCAATTGCGCGCCGAAGAACTCCACGCTGCGTGATCCGTGTCCGGCGGCGCGGTCGAACAACGTCCGGACGAATTCCTCGGCGGCATAGACCTTGGAGCGCTGCCAATCCCGCGCAGCCGACCCTCGGCGTCCACCGCTCCAGCGCGGACCGCGCCCGGATAGCTCGGGGCTGTTTCCCAGTCGCGCCCGCTTGCCGGCCCGGTCCCCCGCCCGCCGCGCCGCCGACGAATACCCCGCAGCAGCCCGGCTGGCCTGCCAAGTGCCCCGCGCTTTCGACGCGCCGCGGTAATAGTCCCGAAGTTCGATTTCCTTGTCCCGCAGCGCGATAGCGGTTCCCGGCGGACGTCGACGATCCTTCTTCGCTTCTCGCTGGGTCTGCTCGCGGGCCTCCACCAACCGCTGGCCGATCCGGGCGCCGAATGCGAGCTGGAAATTCAGCCGGGCGGTTATTGTCGGGGTGGGCCGATGCGCCCCCGAGGAGATGTAGGCATCCGACGCGCGACCATCTGAACCACCAGGCTGGCATACAGCGCGTGGGTCGCGTCGATGTCCTCGGCAAACCCGTACGCGTACACGAACGTCGAGTTCGATGCCACGTCGCAGCTGCACGTCGTTGGCCGACGCGATCACCACGAACAGCTGCACATACGTCCGCAATCCGCGGCTGCCGGCCTCGCCGATGGTGACGGTGCGCTGCACCGGCGTCTGCGCGGGCGTGCGCTTGTCCGCATGCGACCGCGCCACGGCCAGGTCGATGGATGTCGCCGTGGCCAGCCGTTGCGCGGCCGCCATGAACGCCTCCGCCTCATGGGCGTTGTCGGTGCCTTCGGCCTGACGCAACAGGGCTGCGATGCGCGCCAGCATCTTGTCGTCAGTCATTGCCACCAAACTAAAGGAACCGTACGACTTTCCGCCGCGGCGCCTCACAGTCGGGCGTTGATCCACGCGACCACATCGTCGAGCACTTGATCCTGCTCCGGCTCGTTGAACACCTCGTGATACAGGCCGGGATACACCTTCAGCTCGACGTCGGAACTGCCCACGGCTTCGACCAACTGGCGGCTGCCGTCGGCGGGGATAAGCCGGTCGTCGGATCCGTGCACGACCAGCAGCGGCGCGGTCAACGCGCCGGCCCGTTGTGGCATCGTCTCGCCGATCGTCAGCAGCGCGCGGGCGATGCCGGCCGGCACCTTGCCGTGATGTACCAGCGGGTCGGTGTTGTAGGCGTTGACCACCGCCGGGTCGCGCGATACCGCGCTGGCGTCGAGTTCCTGTAGCGGCAAGCCCGGCGCGATCGAGCCGAGGGTCTTGGCGACCAGCACCAGCAGCGGCGACACGGCCGACTGGGCCGCCACCGCCGGTCCGGACAGCACCATCAGGTCGTAGTCGTCGGGGTGTTCGACGCCGTAGGCGAACACGATGCCGCCGCCCATGCTGTGGCCGAGCACGATGCGCTTGAGCCCGGGATGTTCTTTGGTGGCGATGCCGACCAGGGTGTCGAAGTCGCCGGTGTACTCGTTGATGTCTTTGACCAGCACCCGCTTGCCGCCCGAGCGGCCATGCCCGCGGTGGTCGAGCGCATAGGTCACCAGCCCGTCGCGGCCGAATCGCTGCGCGACGTGGTCGTAGCGGCGCGCGTGTTCGCTCAGCCCGTGCGAGAGGATGACCACCGCGCGCGGCGTGACGTCAGGGGTCCAGACGTCGTAGACGATGCGCACGCCGCCCACGCCGTCGAAGGTTCGTTGGGTACGGGTGGTTGTCATCAGGGGCAGCGTAGTCGCGCGGAGGTGTCGCCGCGGCTGCGTAAGCTCGCTCGGGTGAGCGTGCTCGCCGAGGATGACAACGCCGATTTCTCCGTCGCCACTGAGCCCTATCGGCGCGAACTCTCGCACATTGCTACCGGATGACCGGCTCGTTGCACGACGCCGAGGATCTGGTTCAGGAGACATTTCTGCGCGCCTGGAAGGCCTACGACCGTTTCGAGGGAAAGTCGTCGGTGCGCACCTGGCTGCACCGCATCGCCACCAACACCTGCCTGACCGCGCTCGAGGGCCGACAGCGCCGGCCGTTGCCGACAGGTCTGGGCGCGCCCAGTTCGGACCCGACCGGCGAGCTGATCGAGCGCGCCGAGGTGCCGTGGCTGGAACCGTTGCCGGATCCGTCGGTGATCATCCCGCTGATCCTTGCACATCGCAGTGCCTATCGGGTACGAGGAAGGAACTGGCGCCGCTGTACACCAAGTGAGTAAATCCCACGGAACGTTGCCAGGTGCCGTCAGGCTGGATGGGTCCATCGCACTTGCTGGTAATCGGTGGTCCATTGCAGCCCGCGCTGGCCTGCGGCGCTGAGGTGATCAGCCCTGCGGCCATTAGCACGCCCGCCAGTCCCCCGACGATGGCGCGCTTCATGGTCGCCTCCTGTCATGTCGTACCGGCAGCAGCGGTGGCTCGTCCAGAGTGTGTAGAAATTTTTGCCCTTTCGCGTCCACAGCCGCCACCTGAGGAGTACCTTAACGAAACCTGAGATGGGTCACGGTGACGGACCGCCAACCGTCCGGGCCGAACGACACCTCTTGTACTAATAGGGGATTTTGGCGGGGGCCTACAACGAGGTCGGACCCATGGCTGATCATCGGGACACGAAGCGCAATCGTCGGTCGCGCAGCGCGAAGGCCCGTCGTCGGGTAGTCGGTTTGAGTAGCGGTGTCGGTACGTTTTTGGCGTTGGGCATGACGCCGTTGGCTACTGCGCCGACGGTCAAGGCCGATGAGTTTGACGCGATTCTTGAGCCGATCATCAATGCCATCAGGGCTCGCTGGGTGATGTGGCTGCCGGTTCGGCGGCGGTTCCCGAGCTGGGCAGCTCTGGGCTGGGTGCCACCGAGTCGGCGGCGGGGGTGGGCCTGGGTTCGGTTTCTGATGTGGGCCCGGTGGCGGCGGCCAGCCCGGTTGATGCCTGGTTGCAAGGGCTCGAACAGGATTGGATTAACAGCGGCTTTGGTCAGCAGGTTGACACCCTGATCAATAGTTGGTTCAACCTGGCCGATCCCACCAACGGTGCGTGTGGGTTGATCTGTGACGGGGCTGATGGTCAAGGTGGCGGGTTGATCTTCGGTGATGCCGGCAATGCTGCGCAGCCGATGAGTCAGAACTTGCTGGTCGACCCCAGCTTCGAGTCTGCCGACCCGTCCGGCTCGGGCTACAGCGGGGTGACTATTCCGGGCTGGACGGAGACCGGCACCCCGACCGTGATCGCCTACGGCACCCAGGGCGGTTACCCGTTTGGGTTCTCGTCTCCGCTCCCAAAGTTCTTCGACTTTCCACAGGACGCCCCCCCGGGGGGCGGCGACATTTCGCCGGCGGCGGACCCGTGGGCACTTCCACCCTCAGCCAAACCGTCGACCTCACCGGCGCAGCCGGAACGCCGTTCACGCTGAGTGCAGATCTCGGCGGCCAAGGCTGGGACCCGTCCACGTCCACGGTGCAGGTCACCTTCCTCGACGCCCATGGGGACGTTCTGGGCACCGACTCGCTCCAGCCGGTTACGGTATGGGATCGCCTGGGACTCACCGGGTTTGAGGCACGCGACATCAGCGGGACGGTCCCGGAGGGCACCACCTCCGCGCAGGTGACCACGACCTTCAACGACAATGACACGTTCCTCGGGAACTACAACGGCTCCTACGCCGACAACGAGTCGTTCACCGTCGGCGATCCAAGCCTCACCCCGGCGCCGCTCACCCCACCGACGTCCGACGTCGGCCAACTGGATCACGTGTTCCTGATTTACATGGAGAACAAGGGCGTCGGCGACATCGTCGGCAGCCCCAACGCGCCGTACATCAACAGCCTGATCAACACCGAAGATTATGACAGCAACTACTACGCGCTGGGCCACCCCAGCGACCCCAACTACTTCCGGATCATGGGTGGGTCGGACTTCGGCATCGACTACAACCCCGCCGGGAACGCCATCGACGCACCCAGCCTCATGCAAGAAATGGATCAGGCGGACATATCGTGGGCCGGCTACGCGCAAGGGATGCCCTACCCGGGTGACCTCACGTCATCGGGCGACTACGCCGTCGACCAATTACCCTTTGCCCAATTCAGTTACGTCTACGACAACACCCCCGCCTACCTGCAGGAACACCTGCTCCCGCTGACGGAGTTGTCCACCAATCTCAATGACCCAAGCACCTTCCCGGCATTCACCTGGATCGCTGCCGACGAGGCCAACAACATGGAAGGCCCTGTCGACACTCCTTCTGGCCTTGCCCAGTTCCTTATCAGCCAGGTCACGAACCAGCAGTACAACGTCGCGGCCGGCGACCAGTTCGTCCAGCAAGAAGTGTCCGCCATTGAAAACTCGCCAACGTGGACTGACCCGAACGAGAAGGACGCGATCATCATCACGTGGGACGAGGACAACGACAACCTGTCACTGGGCTTCGGCAACGAAGGCAACAACGTTCCGATGATCGTCATCCCGAACGAGGACGCCGTGACGAATGGGGGGATGGAATCCGGCCCCTTCACCACCGACGCCTACTACAACGAGTACAGCCTGATGGCCACTATTGAAGACACCTTGCGTGCTACGCCAGGAACTCTGGACCCGCTCACTGCCAACGACATGTACGCCCAACCCATGAACGCTTTCTGGAAATAATGATGTCGGCTGAGGACGCTTGGCCCGGCGCCGCTAGAAGAGCCGGCTGTCCGGTGACGGCCCCGGCACCGACCGGACCAGACCCGCACCAGTGACCAGCGGCAGATCCAGCGCTGACAGCAGACCTGGCTGGGCTTCGCACACCGCCGGGATGGCGTTGACCATCCGGGATGCGCCGGCCATCCGCGCGCCCAGATCGTGATCGTGGTCGTCGGCCATCTCGAACTCGCACCGCATGCTGGGCGACCCCTCGATCTCGACGCGGCACAGACCGCGCCCGGACGCCAACCCGAATCCGAGATCCTTGGGCTCAATGGAGATGTGCGGCTGCGGCCAGTCCGGGGCGATATCGTCGCGCATGCGGGTGACATGGTCGACGACGAATCTCGCTGTGCCATTGACGTATCCGGTCAGCGTGGACCGCATCGCGGCGATCGTGCCCGCGGCGATGTGGCCGGTCGGGGTGTCGAATGAGTCCTCGGCAGCGACCCGCTCGACGTGCTCGTCGATGTTGTCGATCTTCACCCCCAGCCCGGCGGCGAGCTGATGCAGCACCGGGCCCCAGCCGAAGGTGAACACCCCCGGTGTGGCCGCGAACGGCGTCTCCTCGGGCGGCTTGCCGAACCCGAGGATCTCATAGACCGCATCCTTCGCGTAGTTGAACATCTCGGTCATCCGAACGCACTCGATGACTCGCGAGACCCCGGTAAGCACCAGCGGCAGAACATCGTTGGCGAATCCCGAGTCGATCCCGGTGGTGAAGAACGACACTCCACCGGCGATTGCGGCCGCGCGCAGCGGCTCGGTGAACACCGCGTCGACGCCGTCCGGAAAGACCAGCGGCACCACCGAACAAGACACCACGTTCTTGCCGGCCCGCAGGAGCGACGCCATGTCCGCGACCGCCTCCGCCGGCCGCAGGTTGGCCGCCGCGGCATAGACCACCACGTCGGCGTCGCCGGCCAGGATTCCCTCCGGCTCTTTCGCCGCCCTGACGCCCACCGGGCCGATCCCGCACAACTCACCCCGCGTCCCGACCGGCCTTGGCATCGCTGTGCACGACCAGATCGACGAGTTGCAGCTGTGGGTGGTCGATCACCCCACGCAGGGCGATCAACCCCATCGAACCCGGACCCCACACGCCGACCTTGTACATCCTTCTCCTAATATTAGGAAGATATTTATTAGTTTTCGGACGGATGGTAGGAAGACGGCGATGGATTCGTCAACAGTGCCGCCGCGCGAGGCCGAGCCGGCCAAGTCGCCGCCCACCGGGCGGGTGATGGATGTGCTTGAGGCACTGTCGGATTCACCGGGCGGCCGGACGTCGGCCGAACTGGCCAAAATCTGCGGGATCAGCACCTCGACGTGCGCCCTGGTGCTGGCCGAACTCGAGCGGCGCACCTGGGTGACCCGGCGCGACGATCGCCGCTACACGCTGGGCAGCGGGTTGTTCGGGCTGGTGCACGGCCTGCGAGCGCAATTCCCGCTGTTGGACCGCGGCCGCGACGCACTCGGCTTCCTACACACCACGCTGGGCGCGGCCTGCTCGATGTCGAAAATCGGCCAGACGCACCTGACCAACGTCGACGCGGTCGGCCACGGCGCCGATGGTGAACACGCCGTCGGCCAGCGCTTCCCCATCGGACCGCCGTTCGGCCTGGTGGCGATGGCCTGGCGGGACGACGAGGCCGTCGACGCCTGGCTGCGGCGGGTCACGCCGCGACTGACTCAGGCCGATATCACCGCACATCGGCTGGTGCTCGCCCGATACGGGACCGGGGCTACGGGGCCTGGCGGTTCGATTCCGCCCACGCCTCGCTGCACGATCGGCTCACTGCGGTGCTGGCATCGTTGGAGCCGACTGCCCAGGTGACGCGGCAGCTCAGCACGTTGATGACGATGGTGACGCTGCAGTCTGTAACGCATGCGCTCGAAACTGAGGTAGCGTCAACGGAATTCGTCGTACTGCCGATCTTCGGGCGCGACGGCCAGCCGGAGTACCAGATCGAGATCCACTTGGGCGGCCGCGACGAGCTGACCCTTCCCGAGCTCGACGCCGCGCTCGGGCACGCCCAGACGCTGCTGCGGCCCGGGGTAGCCTGACCCGCCATGGGACGCGCAGACGGAAAAGTTGCACTGATCAGTGGCGGCGCACGCGGTATGGGCGCCTCGCATGCGCGGGCGTTGGTCGCAGACGGCGCCAGGGTCGTCGCGGGAGACATCCTCGACGACGAAGGCAACGCGCTGGCAAAGGAATTGGGCTGACGGGGCGCGATTCGTCCACCTCGACGTGACGCAGCCCGATCAGTGGAAGGCGGCCGTCGACGTCGCGGTGGGCGAATTCGGCCCGCTGAACGTATTGGTGAACAACGCCGGCATCATCAACGGCAACACCCTGCAGAACTTCCCGCTGGCGACTGGCAGCAGATCATCGACGTCAACCTCACCGGGACATTTCTGGGCATGCAGGCCGCCGTCGAACCGATGACCGCGGCCGGCGGCGGTTCGATCATCAACATCTCCTCGGTCGAAGGCCTGCGCGGCAGCCCAGGACTTTACGGTTACGTCGCATCGAAGTTCGGGGTGCGCGGCCTGGCCAAGGCCGCGGCGTTGGAGTTGGCGCCCCACCACATCCGGGTCAACTCGATCCACCCCGGGCTGATTCGCACCCCGATGACCGCAGGCATCCCCGAGGACTTTCTGCAGATCCCGTTGGGCCGCGGCGCCGATCCCAGCGAGGTGTCCGCCTGCGTCGTTTACCTGGCCTCTGACGAGTCGTCGTACTCCACCGGCGGAGAGTTCGTCGTCGACGGCGGGCTGACCATCGGGGTTCCGCACAAGACCATGTAGGACATGCCGGCAATTAGTCTGGAAGGCATGCCTGCCACCGTGGAGATTCGACGGGCCGCCGACCGGGCGGTCACCACGACGTCGTGGCTGAACTCCAGGCACTCCTTCGCGTTCGGCGATCACTACGACCCCGGCAACACTCATCACGGCGTGCTGCTGGTCAACAACGACGACGTGGTGGCGCCGGCTGGCGGTTTTGACACCCACCCGCACCGCGACATGGAGATCGTGACCTGGGTTTTGGACGGCTCGCTGGCGCATCGCGACTCCGCCGGCAACAGCGGAGTCGTCTATCCGGGTCTGGCCCAACGGATGTCGGCGGGCACCGGCATCTTGCACTCCGAGATGAACGATTCGACCACCGCTCCGGTGCGCTTCGTACAGATGTGGGTGCAGCCCGACGTGTCGGGCATCCCGCCGAGCTACCAACAGCATGAGATCGGCGACGAGCTGCTGGATGGCCGCCTGGCGACGATCGCCTCGGGCATGCCCGGACACGACGCGGCCATCACCATCCACAACCGCTCGGCGGCATTGCACGGCGCTCGGCTGCGAAGCGGCGACGGCCTCGAGTTACCCGCGGCGCCCTACCTACATTTGTTCCTCGCGCGCGGCCGGCTGAACATCGCGGCGCCGGGCAACGAGGCCGAGCTGGCCGAGGGTGACGCGGTGCGGTTCACCGCGTCGCACGGCGTCCGAGTCACTGCCGCCGAGGCCTGCGAAATTCTGGTCTGGGAGATGCACGCAGCGCTGGGCGGCTAACGCAGCCACGCTCAACCTGCCCCTCGAACACGCACCCGCGGCCTATGATCGGACGATGTCTGGCCTCCTCGATGCTGTCCTCGCAGCCCACGGAGGGCTGGACAGGTGGCGCGAATTCAGCACCATCGAGGCAACAATCATCAGCGGCGGCAAGTTGTGGGAGATCAAGGGCCAACCCCAAGATCCCACACCACGACGGATGACCGTTGCGCTGCAACACGAATGGGCATCGGTGCAGCCGTTTGGCGCGGCAGACCAGAAATCCGACTTCACACCGCAACGGATCGCGATCGAAAAGCTAGATGGCCGCGTGGTAAGTGAACGAGTCAACCCGCGGGACTCATTCGCCGGGCACGAATTGACAACACCGTGGGATCCCTTGCAGCGCGCCTACTTCAATGGCTACGCGCTGTGGACCTATCTGACCACCCCGTTCCTGATGACGTCGCCCGAATTCACGGTCAACGAGATCGATCCTGTCGAGGATCCGGCGAGCGCTGGTATGGACTACGAGCGCAATTTCCGGACCGGTACGCCAGCCACAGCCACCTGCAGGAGTTCTACTTCAGCAGGGACTTCCGCCGCGCCGCCACGACTACCGCGTAGACGTCGCCGGCGGATTCGCCGCGATCCAATACGTCTACGACATGGTGGAGGCCGACGGAATCCTCCTGCTGTCCAAGCGCCGCGCGTACCGCTGCGACGCCGATGGTCGGCTCATGCCCGACGAGCTCATGGTGTCAATCGACATCAGCGACGTTCATCTGACATGAGGAGTTCTCGATCCGTGCGTGTTGGTTGGCTGGTATCGGTGCGCCGCCATTGATAGCCATCTTCGTCTTCGTAGTCGATCGTGATGCACAGCTCGTAACTCGGGTCGGTTGTCGTGTAGGCCATCACCGCATACCGATTCGGAAGAGCATTCGAGGCCACCGTTTAACAAGGTGACCTGCCAGGGTGTCTCGGACCGCTTGCTTGAGCACCGGCACCAGGTCGCTGCCGGGCTGATCAGGATCGCTGGATGACGGGATCCATCTCGCAGCGATTCGAATTGCACTACACGTACGGTCCGGTCGAAGGCCTGGTCGAACGGACTTTCGATTGGCTGGCCTGCAGCCGCCGAGCACTTCACAACCGTTGGCGTCTATCGCTTTAACGTCGACCGCAAGAATCGTGGTCATCGTATTGCTGGCGTCGTCGATCTGACGGTCCACCACACATCGCCAAACATCGGTATTCGACCGCGGGAAGGCACGACTTTTCGAGCCTGAGCCTCGATAGGGTCCATGTGCACCCGGTGCAGCGCGTTCATCCGTTCTAAATGGTGTCGGTGTTCTTGGGAGGCTTTCCGGGGATCACGAATAACCGCGATGTACAGCGCAGTGAGCACGCCGATAGTGGTTGCCACCGCTCCGATCGCTTGAATCTCCTGAAGGCACAGCACCATTGATTCCCACCTTCCGATTTGCTTGCGCGCTAATGCGTCGCAACGAACATCAGAGCGTCGTCGGTCGTTGAAGCTCCCCCGTTGTCAGGAACCGATTCCCGGCCGCGTCGGGTGTGGGTAGTCGTCGTAGAACCCGGCGCCGGATTTGACTCCCAGCCGGCCTTGCCTGAATGTAAGTGCGCAATAGCCGCCCGTGGTCCTTCCGGGCATCGGGTGTTCGGTGCAATAGTGCTCTTCGATGTCCAGCACGACGTCCAGGCCGACCTGATCCATCATCCGGAAGGGTCCGGCGGAGCCGGTGTTGAGTTGGAACATCTGGTCGACGTCCTGTGGTGTGGAAACGCCTTCGGCGACGACCTCGAGACTTTCTCGCTTCACCGCTGCCCATACCCGGTCGAAGATGAAACCTGTGCTCTCCTTGCGTGCTTCGAATGGGTAGAGCCCGATTCCGGTAGCGTCGCCTTCACGAAAGAGATGACGTCGCGATCGGTCTGTCCGCAGACGGCATTCTGTTTCGGCGGCATGTAGAAGTGAATGTTCAACACGCGCTCCGGATGGTGCACCTTGTCCAGGAACATCCGGCTGGCATAGGAAGACGAGTTGCTGGCCAAAATCGCGTCGGCGGCCGACAGCTCGTCGAGTTGTCCGAACATCTGCTTCTTCAGCTCGAGCCGTTCGGGAATCGCCTCGATGACCAGCCACGCGTTGCCGACGGCCTCGGCGAGGTCGGCCTCGGCGCGGACCTGGCCGGGGCTCACGCCCGGGAGTTGGTCGGCGAGTACCGGAAGCTCCTGCGTCACATAGTCGATCGCGGCGTCCCGTTGGCGTTTCGGCGAGATTCGTAGATCATCACCTGTGCGCCGTGTGCGGCGAAGATGAGCGCGATACGCCGTCCGAGTGTGCCGCCGCCGATGACGGCGACCGGGCGACTGGCGTAGTCGGTGGGTATGGTGAAACTCATTGGTGGCTCCTTGTTGTGTTACGCGGCGTCGGCCGCTGATTTGGATGGTGTGGGCGGGGTGGCGGCACTCGGTGGGAGCGCCTGGCGACCGGTGATGGTGAGTTGGCCCCGGTCCGTCGTCAGGAAGGTCGCTGTCCACGAAATGATCGTGGAGATCTTGCTTTTGAACCTGATGAGATAAGCCAGGTGCAGAAGCAGCCATGCCACCCAGGCCACGAAGCCGCTGATTTCCAGTCGGCCGACCTTGGCGACCGCTGAGAACCGCGAAACGTTTATGGAGCCCTTGTCGAAAATAGTGGAATGGTTCGCGCGCGGCACGGTGGAACGGTTCGGCGTACCCCCTGTCGAGTTCGGCCCTGATGGCGCGCGCCGCGTACCTTGCGCCCTGGATGGCGCCTTGGGCCATGCCGGGAACGCCTGGCACCGAGGCCATGTCACCGATGACGAAGACGTTCGGATAGCCGGCAACGGTCAGATCAGGTAGCACAACCACGCGGCCCGACCGGTCGACTTCGGCGCCCGCCTGTTGGGCGATCTGCTGGCCCAAAGGGCTGGCGGACACCCCGGCCGACCACACCTTGCAGGCGGATTCGATGCCAACGGCGGCGCCGTCGCTGCCCTTGACCGTCAATCCGTCACGGTCGACGTCGACGACCCTAGCTCCGAGCTGTATCTCGACACCCATCTTCTGCAGCCGCGCCTGAGCCTGATCGCCAGGGTTTGCGCCCATGGGCTGTAACACCGCAGAACCCGCATCGAGCAGGATCACCCGCGCCTGGGTCGTAGTCGATATGGCGGAACGCACCTTTCATGGTTTTGGACGCCAGCTCGGCAATCTGCCCTGCCAGCTCCACTCCGGTAGGACCCCCGCCGATAACGGTGAACGTCAGCAGCTTCTCGCGGAGGGCCGGATCGCTGGACCGGTCCGCCAGCTCGAGGGCGCCGAGGATACGTCCTCGAACTTCCAGCGCATCGTCGATGGTTTTCATGCCAGGTGCGAACTCGGCGTATGGTCGTTACCGAAATAGGATTGGTCGGCCCCGGTCGCGACGATCAGGCTGTCGTAATCGCTACGGTAACGCTGTCCGAGAGTTCAACGACCACGAGCGTCCGGCCAGATCGATCTCCACGACTTCGCCGAGCAATACGACTGCATTGGGTTGGTTGCGAAGGACCTCCCGTCGGTGGCGCGATCTCGCCCTCTGACAGCACTCCGGTCGCGACCTGGTAGAGCAGCGGCTGGAACAGGTGGTGCTGGGTCCGAGCGATCATCTCACGTCGACCGGCGCATCCTTGAGGGCTTTGGTTGCGGCGAATGCCCACCGAAGCCGCATCCGACGATGACGACCCTATGCCTCTCCCCGACGGTCATCGCGGGCCTCCATTCGAGCTCGACAGTTCGGCATAGGCGATCCCGGTGAGATTGCCCTGTACGCCCATGATCGGCCGGCGGTGGGATCCGTCGAGATCGGCGGTGGCCCACACGTCCCGGCCCATGTCGGTCACGAACAGTCGGCCGCCGCGCCGGGTCCAGCGCGATGCCGATGCCCTCCCTCGAGGTGCGTCGCGAGGATCTCCGGCGGCGGCCGGTGCCCGTTGGGCGGCGTCGAGCGGCGCACGGTTGACCGTGTTGCCGCGCGGCGGGTCACCACGGTCCGTCCAGTACAGCGGCCGCGCGCGGTGAGATCGAGCTCGAGGTCGATCGGCTCCGGGGAGCCCGTCGTAGATCACCTCGATGTCGCTCCGCCCCTGCTGGGGTCTCACCGGCAGGAAGATCGATCCCGAGCACGAAGGATCCGACCCTTTCCCGCGTTGGGTGGTTCCCTTCTGGGTCCAGTAGATGTGCCCGCCGGCGTAGTCGACGGCGATCCCGACGCAAAATGAACGCGTCTCGTCCTTGCTGTCGGCGTCGCCCTGTCCTGTCTGAACGAGGGTCTCGACGTTGGAGCCGTCGAGACCGCAGCGCATGACGCGCATGCCCTCGCGGTCGGACCAGTAGAGCGTGCGCCTCACGGGTTCCAACTGCATCTGCTTCGGGGTGTGCGTCCCGCCGGGCGGGACGATGCTCTTGCGGTTGCTGCCATCGAGGTCAGCCCGTTCGATTGCGCCGTCGTTGTCGGGTGGATGGCCCATGTCGGTCCAGTAGATGAATCCGCCCTCGACGTCCACGGCGATCCCGTCGGGAACGACGGATGCCGCTCACGAGGACGCGACTTGTCCGAGCCGTCCAGGTTGACTGAGAACAAACGTGCCCGCCGTCACTGACCTCGAGCACGAACAGCCTGCCCCTTGCTGGGATGTCATTGTTTCCACTCCTCTCAGGCCCGCGGTCGGATTTGCAGGCTTCTTCTCTCAGTGACGTGACACCATCACGTAACCCGCGATACCGAATGTCGTGGGCACCATTGCCAGCACGCCATAGATCAGGTTCAGCATCGTCGTCTCCTTACGGCACAGGGGGTTTCAGGGGCTTTAGGAGTTCTCCCCTCAGGACGCCCCGTTCTCGGCGCGGACCGCTTTCAACCCGAACAACATCTCGTCGCGCTCGGCCGAGAGCTCCTCGATCGAACGGCCGTCCGCCTCCGCCAGGACGCCGTTGACGATCTGCTGCGAGAGCTCCGGCGTGAACTCCGGGTTGCCAAGCCCCGGCCACCGGCGGCCATCGGGGCATCAGGTGTCCATGAAGTGCTGGATGCCGCCCTGGCCGCCGCCGAGGTGCCACAGCAGGTTCGGGCCCATGACCCCCCAACGCAACCCAGGACCCCACGACACCGCATCGTCGGCGTCGGCGACGTCAAGGACGCCCTGACCGATCAGGTAGACGACCTCGCGGTACAGCGCCGACTGCAGCGGTTGGCAACGTCGCCCGGCAGCTCCTTCTTCAAGGATGGGCTTCTTGCCCGAAGCGAGAACGCCATCGCCGCCTCGATGGTCTCCGGGATGGTCTTCGTCCCACCGACGACCTCCACCCGCGGAATCACGTGCGGCGGATTGAAGGGGTGACCGTCACGGTCCGCTCGGATGGCGGCACCGCCTGGATGTCGCTCATCGTGATGCCCGACGACTCGAGGCGATGATCGCCTCTGGCGGTGTGGCGTCGTCGATCTCGGCGAACAACTTGACCTTGAGTTCCGGGCGCTCCGGCGCGTTCTCCTGGACGAAGTCGGCGTCGGCAAGGGCCGCCGCGAAGTCGGAGGTGAACTTCAGCCGGTCCTGGGAGGCGCCGGCGCAGCCAGCGTCTTCACCCCTCCCAGCACCCTCCACGTACGACCGCAGCGCCGCCTCTGCGCCCGGCGCGGGGTCGGTCGCCGCGACATCGAAACCGCGGGCGAGGTAATGCGCCGCCCAGCTCGCGCCGATGGTGCCGGTACCGACGATCGCGATGCGACGCACCGGTTTTGGTGAAAACATCATCTTTACTCCTATTTCGATTGGTTGTCAGCGCCCGCGCCAGACCGGCGCACGTTTTTCGGCGAAAGCCAGCGCACCTTCGTGGGCGTCCTCGGTGTCCAGCAGGCCGTGGGCGGCGGCGGCCTGTCGCCGGAACGCTTCGGCGTCTGGAGGCCCTGGGTGTCCCGGACTCCTTCTTGACCCCCGCCAATGCGAGCGGCGCGTTGACGGCGACGCGTTTCGCCAGCTCTTGCGCGCCGGCCAATGCGGCCCCGGATCGGTCATCTCACTGACGAGCCCGTATCGCTTGGCATCGACGGCGGTGATCGGCTCACCGGTGAGCAGCACCTTGAGGGCGACTGGTAGGGTACCGCCGCGGAAGGCGGATGACTCCGCCCTCGCCGGCGATGAGCCCTCGTTTCACTTCCGGGAGGCCGAACTTGGCGTCCTGGCCCGCGACGATCAGGTCGCAGGCCAACGCCATCTCGAAGCCACCGCCGAGGGCCCATCCTTCGACGGCCGCGATCAGCGGCTTGCGCACCTCTGCCTGGGTGAGGCCGCCGAATCCACGACCGGGAAGGATCGGGGTCGCCCGCCCGCGAATGTCTTCAGGTCCATACCCGCGCTGAATGTTCCACCGGCGCCGGTGAGCACGCCCACTGACAACGAGGGATCCTAATCCAGCAGGTCCAGCGCGGACGCCAGCTCGATGGCGTCGTCGCGGTTGACGGCGTTCTTTGCGGGGTCGGTTGATGGTGATCGTCAGGATGCCGTCATGATGCTCGTTGAGGATGAGCTCGGTGTCTACTGCTGTGGTGGTCATTTCGTTGTCTCCTGTTCTGCCGCAACGGGAATCACTTTCTGTTCCCGGAGTTGACGATCTCATCCGCGCTGAATCCCAGCTGCGCAAGGACTTCGGCGTTGTGCTCGCCGTGCTCGGGTGCGCGCCGGGAAGGAACCCGGGCCAGCCCGCGCAGAGTGATCGGGTTGTTGACGGTGTACTCCAGGTCCTTGGCGCCCTCGATCGGCACGACGATGTCGTCGGCGCGCAGTTGCGGGTCGGCCGCCGCCTCCTCGGGGGTCTGGATGACGCCGTAGGGGATGCGGGCTTCATCCAGAACCTCTTTCCAGTGCGCCAGCGGTTGCGCGCTGAATTCCGCGTCGAGCAGCTTGGCCAACTCTGCGGCGTGCTGGCTGATCGCTTTCGCGTCGCTGAAGCGTGGATCGGCCAGCAGGTCGGACCGCCCGATCGCGTTGGCCAGCGCCGGCCATGCCGATCGCCTGGCGGCCAGCATGAACCAACGGCCGTCCCCGCTTTGGTACGGATTGGTCATCGCGTTGACCGGCGCGGTGCGGTCGTTCAACTCGTACGGCTTGCCGCCGGCCAACGCCGCCGACACCAGGGTTCCGGTCGCCCACACCCCGGTCGCCAGCAGCGACGTGCCGACATTGGCGCCCCGCCCGGTACGTTCACGGTGATATAGCGCGGTCGTGATCGCCGCGTAAATCGCGGTGGCGGTCGTGTAATCACCGCTGCCCCAAACTGGGGATGTCGGCGGCGCCCCCGCATCGCGGGTCGAGGCCAGCAGCCCGCTGCGCGACCAGAAGGCGGTCAGGTCGAACCCTGGCAGCCTGGCATCCGGTCCGGCATCCCCGAACCCGGTGATGTCGGCGTAGATGATCCGCGGATTCCAGCACGACACCTCCTCGTAGCCCAAGTGCAGGCCCTCGCGGGTGCCGTGCGGGAAGTTGGTGATCAACACGTCGGCCCATTCGACGAGACGCTTGAGGATCTCCGTCCCGCCCGCCGACTTGAGGTCGATCGCCATCCCGCGTTTGTTGCGGTTGGCCAAATGCCAGCTGTAATTTCCGGCGCGCCGGGCTCGGCGGGACCGAGCTCAGCAGCCGCTGCGGGTCACCCATCCCGGGCGGCTCGACCTTGATGACGTCGGCCCCGAAGTCCGACAGCATCGTCGCTGCCGCGGGTGCGGCGATAAAGCTCGCTATCTCAACGACTTTCAGGCCGGCAAACACGGATTGCTTGGTTGTGTTGTCATGTTGCCATCTCCTTACACGAACGCGCTCAGGCCGGTGACCGACTTGCCGACGATCAGCGTCTGCATCTCGCGGGTGCCCTCATAGGAGTAGAGGGCCTCGGAGTCGGCGACAAACCGGCCGATGTTGTAATCGAGCACAATGCCGTTGCCGCCAACAGCTCCCGCGCCCAGTGCACGGTCTCGCGCATCCGCGAGCGTGCAGTAGGCCTTCGCCAGCGCGGACTGCTCGTCGCGGTACACGCCCTCGTGCTGCAGCTGGGCCAGGCGCACCATCATCCCGGCGCATGCGGTGGCGTTGCCGAGCATCTTCACCAGCAGGTCCTGAACCATCTGGAACTTGCCGATCGGGCGGCCGAACTGCTCACGCTCCTTGGCGTACTGCAGCGCGATCTCGTAGGCGGCGAACTGGACGCCCACCGCCTGCCACGCCACACCGCTACGGGTCCGGCGCAGTATCTCCGCGGTGTCCCTGAACGACTTCGCGTTCTGCAGCCGGTTGGCTTCCGGAACCCGGCACTCTCGAGCACGATGTCGGCGTTCTGCACGATGCGCAGCGCGAACTTGTTCTCGATCTTCGTCGCGGTGAACCCGGGGGTGCCCTTCTCGACGACGAAGCCCAGCACCTTGTTGGTCTCGACATCGCGGGCCCACACCACCACCAGGTCGGCGAACGTGGCGTTACCGATCCAGCGCTTGGCGCCGTTGAGACCCACTCGTCGCCGTCGCGGCGGGCGGTGGTCTCCATGCCACCCGCCACGTCGGAGCCGCCGTGCGGCTCGGTCAACGCGAATGCGCCGATCTTCTCGAAGCGGCTCATCGCAGGCAACCAGCGGCGCTTCTGCTCCTCGGACCCGCAGGTGAGGATCGTGCCCATCGCCAGCCCGCGAGTGCACCCCGAAGAACACGGACAGCGACGGATCGGCGTGCGCCATCTCCATCGCAGTGATGCCCGTCATGAGGTTGCTCGGCGCGGGCTCCGACGAATCGGGATCGGCCCAATCCAGCAGGCCCAACTTCGCGAACCCCTTCACGAGCTCGTGCGGGAACTCGGCGCGCGCCCAGTAGTCCTCGACGATCGGCGCAGCCTCGGTGCGAAAGAAGTCGCGGATACGGTGGACCTTCTCCCGCTCCGAATCCGACAGCAACTCCTCGTAGTTGTAGAAATCGGCAGGCAGCTGCCCCGCCTCCAGATATGGCTGGTGCGTCGGTGGCAACGTCACTGTGATGGCCATGGTGTCCTCTCTTTTCAGTGGTGGGGGGGATCCACCGTTGCGGCCGCTTGCTGATTCGCCGGTTGGTCGATCGGCCGGGCCATACATCCACCATCAGGCACCGCAGATGAGTTCGGATACCGCGTTTATCCCCGGTACTGGCAGGGACAGGCTCAGCGGCGGCGGCGTGGTGGGCGATACTCGCAACGGCTTTCGCAAATGCGTTGTGCACGTGAGTCTTAACCTTGTGCAGCGATAGGTGCAGCTGGGCTGCGACGGTGTGGCTACTTTCCGGGTCAGCCGGAATCAGACATCCTGGCGTCCGAGGAGTGCCCCGACCGCTAACTCGGCCATCGCGATGTCGGGTTCCTCGCCGGTGATGAACTCGGCGTACAGGAAAGATTCGACGATCCGGACGATGAGGTAGGCCAAGTCACGCAGCGGAAGTGGTGACCGTAGGTTGTTCTGCGAGACCTCGTCATTCAGCATGGCCTCGATGGCGCCCACGAGACGCGCCTGAACCGTGCCGGCCCCGGTGGTGAGAATTCTCAGCGCACGTTCCGGCTCTCGCCGCAAAAACTCCCGAAGGTAGTCGGCTTGGTCGACCATGGCCGCGAAGCGACCGATCGCGCCGGTGATGAGCTGTGCGCCGTGGCCGTCGGAGGCCTCGACGGCCGCGGCGAGGGCGGGCTCCGCCAGTGACCACAGATCTCCCCGAGCAGTTCGTCGCGGCCGCCGACCCAGCGAAACAGGGTCGCGCGGTTTACGCCCAGCTCGGCAGCCAGTTCCTGATCTCGATGCGGCGCCCGGTCATGAACCACCGTCGGGCAACCCGGAACGCGTCCAACGCGTCAGGCTTGCGCTCCTCCGCCAACATGCGGGCTAGCGGTGTTTCGGCGATCGTGCACCTCCTCGGGCTTATGCAGCAGACTACTAAACGTTGCGTGAAGCCACGCGTTCGAACGCTGGGATGCCGTGCTCGCAATAACGCGCATGACCCATTCAATTAGCCTAGCTCGAAACAGATTACAGCTATTCACGATCCGGGTCCCATTCCGCAGTATCGCCGATACGGCCAGCTCAGTGTGAGATCAATCTCTTATTAGTCGCATCTATGCAACATTCTAGCAATACGTTGCATACTGTTGTGGAACGGGCGTAGACCCCGATCGAACCTGAGTAAAGGAGTGTTGCTATGCCCGTGCTTGATCGTTTTCGTATCGACGACCGCGTCGCCGTCGTCACCGGCGCGTCTAGTGGGCTCGGAGTCGCGTTCGCGCAGGCTCTGGCTGAGGCGGGCGCCAACGTGGTGCTCGGCGCCCGACGCGTTGACCGCTTGGAGGACACCCGTGCGCTGGTCGATGCCGCGGGCCGAAGGGCCGTCGCGGTCCGAACGGATGTGACCGACCCCGGCGACTGCCACGCTCTGGTGCGCGCCGCGATGGACGAATTCGGGCGGGTGGACATTCTGGTGAACAACGCCGGGGTCGGAACGGCGGTGCCGGCCACTCGCGAGACGCCCAAGCAGTTCCGGTCGGTCATCGACCTCAATCTCAACGGCTGCTACTGGATGGCGCAGGAATGTGGCCGCGTGATGCAGCCGGGCAGCTCGATCATTAATGTCAGCAGCGTGCTGGGCTTGACCACCGCAGGTCTGCCGCAGGCCGCCTACGCGTCCTCCAAGGCGGGGTTGATCGGGCTGACCCGAGACCTCGCCCAGCAATGGACGGGGCGCCGGGGCATTCGCGTAAACGCAATCGCCCCGGGCTACTTCGCATCCGAGATGACCGACCAGTTTGAGCCCGAGTACTTCGACTCCATGATCGTGCCGCGCACACTGTGCCGGCGTCTGGGTGAGCCCGAAGAACTCAGCGCCGCACTGCTATTCCTCGCCAGCGACGCCAGCAGCTACATCACCGGAATCACGCTGCCCGTCGAAGGCGGAATGCTGACCAATTAAGGAGCCATTCGTGAAGCAACTCAGCGGCCTAGACGCGACGTTTCTGTACATGGAGACGCCGACAACCTTCGGACATGTCACGGGGCTGATGATCTTCGAGCGGCCCAGTGCGGACTACGACCCGTTCGCGGCCGTCTATGCCAAGTACGCCTCTTTGGTGGGCGTGTTGGAACCGCTGCGCCGCCGCCTCGTCGAGGTGCCGTTCGGGCTCGACCATCCGTACTGGGTGGCCGACCCCAACTTGGATCTCGACTTCCATATCAGGGAGATCCATCTGGCCAGACCGGGCATGGTCGACCAGCTGGCCGACCAGGTCTCCCGCATTGTCGGTCGCCCCATGGATCGGACGCGTCCACTATGGGAGGTCTACGTCATCGACGGCCTGCACAGCGGGCGCTGGGCGCTGCTCACCAAGTACCACCACGCCACCATCGACGGCGCCGCCGGGCAGCTCATGCTGAAGATCCTGACCGATCCCGACGCCGACGCCCCACCGCCGGGCGAGAGTCCCCCGTGGGACGCCGAGTCTCTTCCGGGCACCGTAGATCTGTTGCGACGCACGGCAACCCGGCTGGCCCTAAATCCCGTCAAAGCATTGCGGGTTCAAGCGCGGCTGGTTCGCAAGGTTGCTGACACCGCAGGTGTCAACAGCGTCAGCAGTGCGGCGAGCCAGGCCGGGGCGGCGGTCAAGGCTATCGCCCGCCTCGGCCGCGCCGACGGGCCGCGCATCGCTTTACCGACCACGCAGGCGCCGCCGACTCCATGGAACAGGTCGATCACGGGCCACCGCCGATTCGCCATGCGGACAACGTCTTTGGAGAATGTCAAGGCGCTCAAGAACGCCACCGGAGGCACGGTGAATGACATCGTGATGGCGATCTGCGCCGGCGGGCTTCGCCAGTACCTGCTGTCTCATGACGCGCTGCCCGATCGTCCGCTGCGGGCCATGGTGCCGGTGTCCATCCGTACCGGCGAGGAGGAGGACCCGTGGACCAACCGTGTCTCGGGCTTGGTCGCAGAGCTGCCCACCGACTGCGCCGACCCGCTGGACCGTGTCGCCCGATGCAGCGCAGCGATGCGCAACGCGAAGCGCACCCTCGACATGGTGCCGGCCGACGAGCTCGTCGACCTCACCCAGTTCTCCGCGCCGGTGCTGGCAACCTCGGCCGTGCGACTCGCGTCGCGGCTGCGGTTAGCCGACCGGATGGCTATGCCGTTCAACCTGGTGATCTCCAACGTGCCCGGGCCGCGCGAGCCGGTGTACTTCGCGGGCGCGCAGCTGTGCCATCAGTTCCCGGTGTCGATCGTCACCGACGGACAGGGACTCAACATCACGGTGGTGAGTTACCTCGACCGACTCGACTTCGGCTTCATCGTCGACCGCGACCTGGTGCCCGACGTGTGGGACCTCGCCGACATGCACATCGACGAGATCGGCCGGCTGTTCGAAGCCAGCGGAGCTGAATGGGTGCAACCCCCGCAACCGCCTCACCCACGACGCGGGCGTGTCGTGCGCGCCGAGACCGACGACATCTGCTGAACAGCAGTTGTCCGGCAAAGAGGTGTCGCGAGGGTCTGGAGGCCTGGCCAGGCGCGACTGAGACCATCGTGCTCGCGCACCGATGAGGATGGCAATTCCTCCAGTGCCCGCGCGGACTGACTGTCCGGCTCGGCGTGATAGATCAGCAGGTGCTGCCCAGATCTTTGTTGCGTGGCGTAACGCCACAGTCACGGCCGCCTGTTTGCGAGCAGCGGCGGAATGGCAGGCACGTCGGGTGCATTGACGATGTCGTCGAGGGTCAGCTTGAAGCTGTCGGGGTAGGCGGCGGGGTCGGCCCGCCGCGGGTTCGCTTGTGCGCCAACAGTATAGGCATTGCTGGCATTGCAATACATCCCACACGCCGGGGACCGGAGAGGTGTAGAGCTGCTCAATCGTGTCGAATGCGCAGCGCGGGCAGACCACGTTGGTAGGCATAGCGTTCCTTTCGAATTGGGTTAGCGGTCGGCGGCGCGCTGTTGGAGTTTGGTAAGCCACTGCCCCATCTCGGGAAGGTCGTGGACTTGATTGCCGTAATTGCCCCGATGGTCGGGCTCGACGGGAGTGGTGGCGTCGATGATGAGCTTGTCGACGATGCCGGGGGGATCGGCTTGCGGTGCCAGCGCAAGGATCGGCATGTTGGGTACCTGGATCAGGTCGCCGGCCGGGTTCATCTTCGTCGACAGCGCCCACATCACCTGCGGCAAGTTGAACGGGTCGACCTCCTCGTCGACGACGATCACCGTGGCCGCGTATCCGAGCCCGTGCGGTGTGGTGAGCACCCGCATTCCAACCGCCTTCGCGAAGCCGCCGTAGCGTTTCTTGGTGGAAACGATCACGACCAGGCCGTGGGTGTACATGGCGTTGACCGCCTGTACCTCCGGGAAGTCCTTCTTGAGCTGTTCATACAGCGGCGCGCAGGTGTTGGCGGCCATCAGATAGTCGATCTCGGTCCACGGCATCCCCAGGTAGAGGTGCTCAAATATGGGGTTGTCGCGGTAGGAGATGCGGTCGATGCGGATCACGGTCATGTTGCGTCCGCCGGAGGAGTGGCCGGTGAATTCGCCGAAGGGACCTTCGATCTCACGCTTGCGTCCCTCGATGACCCCTTCGATGACGACCTCCGAACCCCAGGGCACCGGCAGGCCGTGCAGTGGTGATTTCGCAATCGGGGCTGGTTCGCCGCGCAGCGCGCCGGCCAGTTCGTATTCGTTTTGGTCGTACTCCATCGGTGTGGAGGCGACGATGGAGATCACGGTCGTTGCCGAGCGTGATGGCGATCGGCAAGTCGTCGCCGACCTGTTCGGCCTTGCGTAGGTGCTGGGCGATGTCGTGCATCGGCACCGGCTGCAGCGCAAGTTTCCGCTTGCCTTTGACTTCGATGCGGTAGATGCCGACGTTCTGCTTGCCGGAGTTCTCCGGATCCTCGGGGTCCTTGGACACCACCGCCGCTTTGTCGATGTAGAACCCGCCGTCGCCATCGTTGAGCCGGATGAGCGGAAGCACCTCGAAGATGTTGACGTCGTCGCCGGTCTGGGTGTTGTGCGCCCACGGCGGGTCGTCCCGCCACACGGGCTGCACCGGGAACTTCGCCCAGCGGGCAACGAACTCGTCGACCTGGGCCTTGACACCGGTGTCTTTGGGCAATCCGAGCGCAAGGGCGTGGTTGGCCCAGGACCCGTGCACGTTCATCGCAATCCGCGCATCGGTGAATCCCTTGACGTTGTCGAAGTACAGCGCCGGGGCGTTATCGCCCAGCCGTGGCGCGGCGTTGGCGGCGGCGGCGATATCCGGTTCGGGCATCACCTCTTCGGTGATTCGCACAAGCTGTCCCTGCTCGTCGAGTGCTATCAGGAACTGGCGCAGGTCGTCGTAGGCCATCGGATATGTCCTTACGTGTGAAATCAAGCAACAGTGTGGATTTCGCGCGCGCCGCGCATGCCGCCCCAGCGTTTGGCATCGGGCGCAGGCAGGTCGATTGGTCGAGGATCCGTACCACCAGGTGGTCGACGAGTTCGTCCACCGATTTCGGGTGTTTGTAGAACGCGGGCATCGGCGGCACGATCTGCACGCCTTTGCGCGCCAATTCGAGCATGTTCTCCAGGTGGTTCTCGCTCAGCGGAGTCTCACGCGGGACCAGGACGAGCTTGCGGCGCTCTTTGACACGACGTCAGCCGCCCGACCCACCAGCCCTTCGGCATACCCGACGCGGATGCCGGCCAGCGTCTTCATCGAGCACGGGACGATCACCATTCCGTCGGTGCGAAACGAGCCCGATGAGATCGTCGCACCTTGGTCCTCGGGGCCATGAACGACATCCGCGAGCATGCCCACCTCAGCCACCGACATCCCGGTCTCCAGTTCAATGGTGGTGCGCGCCCACCGGCTTAACACCAGGTGCGTGTCGACGTCGGGCATCTTCGCAAGGAGCTCCAACAACCTGATCCCCAGCTGCGCGCCAGTCGCTCCGGTCATCCCCACAATCAGTCTCATGATGGTCACTTTCAGTCGAAGTGTTGTCCTTCGAGCCATCGGGTGAAAGGTCGTTTCCTCGCCGACGCAACCCTTCTGGGACGTCATTGACGGATTTAGGTTTAGCCGGGATCGCCAGTCGCACTAGGGGTTTGCCGTTACAAAGCGGTGCAGCTCCGCGGGCTCGTCACCAACGATCGACATGCTCAGCCGTCTCCGTCGTTTCAGCTCCCAGGGCCAGGTCATGAGCGCCCAAACCGCGCCAACAATAGCGACCTCTGCCAAGACGTAGAACGGCCACGGTCCCAAGAAGTCCAGCATTGAGGCGTTGGCGGGTTTCCTGTTGAGAAAACCGTAGTCGGATCCCGCGAATGTGTTGAAGCTCAAGGTGAACACGCCCCATGCCAGGGTTGTGATGACTGCGAACCGGTAGCTACGCCAGCCCGGCCGCATCCTGCTCCCCCAGGTCAAATAGATGGCCGCCCAGACAACGAGCAGGTGTAGCCCAAAGAACGTGAGGAAACTGTGGCTCGGGAAGTCTGGCGCGTTGAGATCCGGCGTGATCAACGCCTGTGAACTTAGCGGCAGACCCCAGTAATAGGTGAGGGTGAAAGCCCACTTCCGCCGCGTCCACAACGCGTAGGCCGCCGTGAGTTCGGCGAGATCGCACAGTTGCAGCGGCACCGAATGGTCGATGGCTGGCTGGACCAGTTTGTACACCAGCGCCACGCCGAATATCGCCATGATCACCGCCGCCAGGACGCGGCCGAAGATGCGGGCGTGAGATTCGCTCTGCCGGCGTCCAATCCAGACCAGCGCGGCGGACCCGATCGCGAAGACCACGAGCACGGTCAAATGCGACGGGCTGTAGGCGGAGAACTGGCGCGTCGCAGAGATCGGCGCCAAATCGGCCGACGACAGTGTGATGGTCATGGCATGCTCTCTGTTCGTTGATCGGTGAAGGCTGTTGCCTTCGCGAGGCTGGCTGGCGAACTGACTCGCCACTCGACCGGGCCTCGTGTCAACCATCTGGGCTTTGACGTTGAGGTCGGGATACCGCGTTTATCCCCGGTACCGGCGGGGACAGGCTTACGCTCGAACAATGGCCACGCAGGCCAATGCGCTCGGCGACTTCTTGCGTGCACGACGGCAGCAGGTCCGGCCCGAGGATGTCGGGCTGGTTCCTGGCGCGCGCCGACGTGTCGAAGGTTTACGCCGCGAAGAGCTGGCAATGCTGGCGGGCATCAGCGCCGAGTACTACCTGCGACTAGAGGTAGGCCGCGACAAGAACCCGTCGCCTCAGGTTGTCGACGCACTCGCGCGGGCTCTGCGGCTAGACACCAAAGCCAGGGAGTATCTGCACGCCCTGGTTACCGCGCCCGGGGGAACTACCCCGGAGCTGGAAGCAAGCGCCTACGCATTAGCCGAGGTGATCGATGAGTTCTTGGTGCCGGCCATTCGACCAACAGGTACCAAGACGTCTTGGCGGCAAATCCGCTTGCCCGCGCCCTGTCACCAGGGTTCGCACCAGGACAAAACTTCCTGCGCTGGCGCCTGAGATCCCGCCGCCCGCGAGCTCTACGTAAATTGGGACGAGGCGACCGAGATGGCGGTGAGTGGATTACGGGAACTCAGCGGTCCTTGTCCCAACGATGCTCGCATGCGGGAGTTCGTTGCTGAATTGTCCTCAGCGAGCGCACGTTTCCGCGAGCTGTGGTCCCGTGCGGAGGTTGGCTACCGCTTGGGCGTCCACCATATCCGTCACCGCTAGTCGGCGAGCTTTACCTTTACCGACACCGGCTGAACGCTCCGTATCCCGGTGGGGACCACGTGGTGATGTATCGCGCCGACCCCGGTAGTGACTCCGCCCGGGCGCTCGACAAGCTGCGATCCCTGGCGGCCGAAACCAGCGCTTCTTCCAGCGCAGATGCCGAGGCGATCCGCGGCACTGGCAGGGAATAAGCTCGTGGCGCCGAAAGCCACGGCGAGCCCGGCAGCGACTCCGCCAGAGCGCTAGAGGAACTCCGGTCCTAGCTGTTGCGCTACGTTGCGTCCGTGCTGGTCAATGCCGGCCTGGGGCGGCTTTGAACCCTCTGAGGCCACCAAAACCACGGGCCGAGCACCGGGCGAGCGGCATCACCAGGAATAGGCGGACGATCAGCATGTCGAAAATCAATCCGAGACAGATCGTTGAGCCTGCCTGGCCAATATTTATGACATCGCTGGAAAGGAGCGCAAGCATTGTGCCCGCAAGGACAAAGGCCGCCGTGATTACCACGTTTCCCGAGCCGGCCATCGCCCGGATCAGCCCAGTCTTGATGCCGGCGCCAAGTTCCTCTCAGTAACGTTGCTGATTAGTCGGCCGGTGTTTTGCGGCTTGAGCTTGACTGCACAAAAGCGTACCTTTGATCTGGTGGAAGCTAGCTCGCCCGGCCCGAGGCTAAGCTCCGCAACATTTCTTGGCGTTTGCTGGCAGCAGCGTACATCGCCTCCGTTGATGGCTTGGTGAAATTGGCAAATTGTTAAGCAAGTGAGCCCGATCCTGTCCCTGCCAGTACCGGGGATCAATGCGGCATATCCACCGGGTCCACAGTGCGCCGATGGTGGACACATGGCCGGCTAAGCGGCCTTCGGCAAACCATCGAAGAGGGAGGACGCCATGACTGTCAGCGAGACGTCACCCGCGCCACCCGACGGGACCGGGCAGCAACATCGGTTCGTGGCCATCGGTTTCGGTTTCGGTGGGCTGATCGTGGCGAAGGCACTCAAGCATGGGCAGTTGACAGCTCCGACGCCCTGGTGCTTTTGGTACGCATTACTGCACAGGGCACATCGCGTCTTGCCCATCAAACGTCGCTCTGGGTTCAGCTGATCCCAGCGGCCGCAGCGGTTGGCATCACGGTGGGCGCGCTCATGACACTGTCTGTTGTCGCCGATAAGCGCAGCAAAAATTTTGTGGCTCGATCTGGTTCCTGGCGGACACGGCGAATCGAGCACGCCCGCAACACCCTGATGACAATTTTTGTCGGCAGTGCTAAAGCCCTGGCTCCCTATGGTTTACGACGTTCGCGACCGATGGCGAAAGGCTGGTTGTGATCATGTTATTTACGGCGTTGCGGGACATGCAGTGGCGCAGGTGGCGCTTCGCGATCGCGATAGTGGTCACGGCCCTGGTGTTCGCGATGACACTCGTTCTCACCGGTCTCGCAAACGGATTCCGGGTGGAGGACGAGCGCACGGTCGACGCCCTCGGCGTCGACATGTTCCTGATCAAATCCGGTGCGAACGGCCCATTCCTGGGCTCCGCGCCCTTCCCGGAGGCAGAACTGAAAAAGGTCGCCGGCGCACCGGGCGTTGTGGCCGCGGCGCCACTCGCGTACAAGGGGGCGACATTCAAAAGCGGCGACTCGACCCACCCAGCGCGGCCATGTTCAGCGCCCCTGCGGGCGGTCCGGGTTCTGCCGAACATGTCCTCCGGCAGGGCGCCGTCGAGCCCCGACGAGCTGGCGGTGTCGAGCACGATCGGTCGCAGGATTGGCGAAAAGCTCGAGGTCGGGGCGCGCAAGATGCTGATCGTCGGCGTCGTGAACAATTCCACCGCGTTGGCAAAGACACCCAACCTCTTCGTGACGACCGAGGGCGCACAACAACTGGAATACGGCGGGCAGCCGCTTATCTCATCGATCGGGATCCGCGGCACACTCTCGCAGGTCCCCGACGGCTACCGAATTGCCGACCGCACAGTTGCGGTCGACGACCTGATGCGACCGGCCAGATTGCGGTCCCGGCAATCAGGATCGTGGCGGTTCTGCTGTGGATCGTTGCGGCCTTGATCGTTGGCGGCGTCGTCTACTTGTCCGCGTTGGAGCGTATGCGTCACTTTGCGGTATACAAGGCGATCGGCGTCGCGACGCGATCGATCCTGGGCGGCCTGGTGCTGCAGGCAATCGTCGTCGCGGTCCTTGCGGCCGCCTTCGGGGCGGGACTTTCGCGCCTGCTCGCACCCCTATTCCCAATGGACGTCATCGAGCCCGCTGCCGCCTATCCACTACTAGCGGTAATCGCCGTCGGGGTGGGTCTGCTGGCCAGCGCCACGGCAGTCCGCCAGGCTGCCCGCCCGTCGATTCCGCACACGCATTTGGAGGTCCCTAACCATGATCGGTCTAAGCGCGCAGAACCTCGTCGTCGAATACGCCAACGGCGGCAATGCAATCCGCCCCCATCGACGGCTTGAACCTTGAACTCGAAGCCGGCTCGCTTAACATCCTGCTCGGCCCCAGCGGCTGCGGGAAGACGACATTGCTGTCCTGCCTGGGCGGCCTGCTGACACCCACCTCTGGCCGAATCACCATCGGCGACCTGGACGTGACCGCGCTTAACCGCCGCGCGAAGTCCGATTACCGACGCCGCAAGGTGGGCATCGTGTTTCAGGCATTCAACCTCGTGCCCAGCCTCACAGCGCTGGAGAACGTGATGGTGCCGCTCCGTGCGGCCGGGCACTCACGCCGGTCGGCGCGCAAGCGCGCCGAGGAACTGCTGACCCGGGTCGGTTTGCAGGACCGAATGACTCATCGCCCAGGTGATCTCAGCGGCGGTCAACAACAACGGGTCGCGGTGGCCCGCGCAATCGGACTGGATCCGCCACTGATTTTGGCCGACGAGCCCACCGCCCATCTGGACTACCTCCAAGTCGAGGAGATCCTCAAGCTGATCCGCGACCTGGCCGACGGCGAGCGCATAGTCGTGGTGGCCACCCGCCAGACTGCGCGGACTGCTACCGCTGGCCGATCGTGTCATCGAGATGGTGCCGGCCAACGCGTTGGTCAACCGCGCACCCGAAACCATTCGCCTGCAAGCCGGAACGGTCATGTTCGAACAAAACGCCCTGGCTGATCTGATCTATATCGTCACCGAAGGTGAACTCGAGATCCTGCGCGCGCGAAAGGGCGGTGGCCATGACGTGCTGCGGGTCGCCAAAGCCGGTGACTACTTCGGCGAGATCGGCCCGCTGTTCGGCCTGCCCCGGTCGGCGACCGTGCGCGCCCGCACCGACGCGGCGGTAGTCGGCTACAACGTCCCCGCCTTCCGAAAGCGCCTGGGCTCCTCAGCTGGACCCGGCCTAACCCAGGGGCGCGAGCTGGCGATCGATTAGGTAGGCGCGGGCCGGTGACGTGACCTGACAAATATCGCGGCGTGAGCGCCAATAGCGCGACCGCCGTCATAGGGTGGGCGCGGACGAACAGGAGCCCGTATGTCTGAATCGCAAGCCCGTCACGCAGCACCTGACGCCACCCCTTCGCTCCCGGCTGAGGCCGGCCTTTTCCGGACTGGCCAACCCCAAAGCAACGCGGACGGTGCGGTTCTGGACCGTCCCGATCGTGATCACGCTGGCCGTGCTGGCGGCGCTGGCCGCCTTCTATCTCGGCGGAATCTTGAACCCGATGACCAACCTGCGGCATTTCCCGATCGCGGTGGTGAACGAGGATGCCGGGCCCACCGGCGCGCAGGTCGTCAAGGGAATGCTGTCCAGTTTTGACACCGACGCATACGACATCCCGCGTGCTGGGCCACGACGACGCCAAGCACCAACTCGATACCGCGCAGATTTACGGCGTCGCGGTGATCCCCCCGAACTTTTCCTCCAAACTGCAGGCCTATGCGAAAAGCGCGGTCAGGCCGGGCCGCGTCAAGCGCCCGATCATCGTCGTCTCCACAAATCCGCGAGCAGGCACGCTAGGGGCCAGCATTGCCGGCCAGACGCTGGATCGGGCCGTCACGCTGATCGACCGACGGGTGGGCGAACGGCTTTCGCAGGAAGTTGCGCAACAGTCGGGTCCAGGGCCAATGCCCGCCGCGGTGACGTTGATGCTGGCCAATCCCATCCAGGTCGAGTCCGCCGTGCACAACGTGCTACCGGACGGGACCGGAAATGGCCTGTCCGCGTTCTACTATGCGCTACTGCTGCTGTTGGCCGGCTTCATTGGAAGCATGGTGGTCACCATGCTGGTGGACTCGATGCTCGGTTTAGTACCAGCCGAATTCGATCCGGTCTATCGGTTCGCCGAACAAGTGAAGATCTCGCGATTCCGCACGCTGCTGATCAAGTGGGCGTTGATCGTGGTGCTGGCGTTGCTGACATCGGGCGTGTACATGCTGATCGCCGCCCAGCTCGGTATGCCGATTCAACACAGCTTGCCGCTATGGCTTTACGGGGCATTCGCGATCGCGGCGGTTGGCATCACGTCCACGTCGCTGATCGCGATACTGGGCGCAGTCGGTCTGCTGGTGAGCCTATTCATGTTCGTGATCCTGGGGTTGCCGTCGGCGGGTGCCACCGTGCCATTGCAAGCCGCGCCGCAGTTCTTCGGCTGGCTGGCGAAGTTGGAGCCGATGCACCAAGTCTTCCTGGGCGCGCGGGCGCTGCTGTACCTCGACGGCCGGGCTGACGCCGGATTGTCGCGGGCGCTGATGATGACCGCCGTCGGCCTGGTGATCGGTCTTGTGCTGGGCGGCGTCGTCACCTACATCTACGATCGCGGGGGTTATCACCAGATTCCGCCGGGACTCGAGGCCTCCACTGAGGCGCCGAGCGCGCCGGAGTAGCCTCGTCGCGCTCGGCGCAAATGGCCGGCGGCCGAACGTAATTGGACCGCGCCTAAACCGTCACACGACTGTTATTCAAGTTTACTGCGTTATCTCTGCGGTTGATGTTGTGCTGGTTGTACCAACTTTCGCGCCGAAAGGGCAACCGTGCCGTCTCTCGCCGCCGCCTTCCGGCGCACCGCAGCCTGCTGCGCCGTGATGACGCTGTCCCTGACGCTGGCCACCAGCACCGGGCAGCCGGTCGCACGCGCCGAGGCCCCGCGACCTGTTGGCCAATGCCATTGCCAATACCCAAGGTTCCTACCTGGTGTACAACTTCGGCGGTGGGCATCCGGCGCCGATGCTCAACGCCGGCGGTAGCTGGTATGACGACAGTAGCGGTGGCCACCTGATGATCATCAAGGCTGCCTCGCAACGGCTTTCACCACATCTGCTGGTGGACAGCCATAGCGGTTACCAGGCACGTTGTGAACGCAATCCCGGGGCGCGCACCGGCGACGGGTTGATGCAAGCCTCGGAGACCTACGCCCCAGTGCAGGCCTGGCAGGTGATGGGCCAGCCGACGATCGCCATCAACGCCAACTTCTTCGACGTCCGCGGGCAGAAGTCCGGCTCGTGGCGGTCCACCGGGTGTAGTTCACCGCTGGGAGCGTATGTCGACAACACTCGCGGCGAGGGCCACGCCAATCAGGCGGTCACGGGCACGATTCCCTATGCGGGCAAACAAGGCCTGTCCGGCGGGGGCGAAAACTGGAGTTCATTGGCAACGATGATCCTCCCCGACCCATGGTGCGCCGTCGGTGCTGTGGCCCAGGGGCGGCCGGGACGGACATGACTACGACGCCGCCACCTCGGTCGTCACCGGCTTGGTCGACCGCGGCGAGTCGTTCGTCGCGGTGAGCGGGCTCGGGCTGTTATCCCCAGGCAATACCGGCCAACTCCGCGACGGCGGTCCCAGCGCCGCGCGCACGGCTCTTGCCTATTCGAAACCCCGAGACGAGATGTATGTGTTCCAAGGAGGCAGCTACACGCCGGACAACATCCAGGACCTGTTCCGCGCCTTGGGCAGCGACAACGCTGTCCTGCTCGATGGGGGCGGGTCGTCGGCGATCGTGCTGCGCCGCGACACCGGTGGCATGTGGGCCGGGGCCGGCGTCCCGAAGGGGAATTGCGATACCCGCCAAGTACTTTGCGACTCGCACGAGCGCTCACTTCCCAGCTGGCTCGCGTTCAACTAGGCTCGGCTCCGACGCGGGTCGCCGGCTTGTCGGGCCCGAACCGGAAGATCAGCAGGCTGACCGCAACCACCGCGGCGGCCAAGGCGATCACCGGAGCCACGGTGAACCGCGACATCGTGGCACCAACGATGGCACCTCCGCACATCGCGAAAATGACTCTGTAGCGCAGCTTTTCGCGTTTATCCGTGCCGCCGGCCAGCCTGCTGTCGACACCGATACCGACGACCGTCGACGTCAGCACGGTGGTGCTGAGCTCCTGAATGCCGAATTGGCGCGCCGTGGCGTTCTGCACGCCGAATGTTATTGCCAACCCGGCGATCAGAAGAAGTTTGGTGTTGGCGTCATAGCTCAGCACGCCCGTGCCGGCCAGGATCGACAAGGCCGCTAACACGACCACCTCGACGCCCAGCGACGTGGTGAGCCACCGGCGGGTCTGGGCGCCGAGATGTCGGGCCAACCGGCCACCGATTACGGTGCCGGTGAGGAAACTAACGAACGCAACGATCGCGGCGGTCAGATCAACGCCCGCCCGGGGGACGAACCAGAAGCCGAGGAAGATGATGTTCCCGGTCATGTTCGCGACGAAGACGTGACCGAGCACCAGCACGCTGATCGCATCCACCAGCCCGGTCGCGAAGGTCAACAGCAACAACGCGGCGACCGTCAGTCGGTCCGATACCGGCGAGGCCATCACGCCAGCGGCCATGTCGTTAGGTCTGCGGGGTGAGTTCCAACGAGGTGATCGTCGTCATTTTCGGTGACCAGCCATCGCGCGCGATCACGTTTCATGGTCCAGCCGATACGACAGGTACCTCAGCGACGGAATGTCCTTGGTAGCCGGGCTGGTCGACGTGGTGTTGGTGTAGACGAGGGCGGTGGCATCCAGCCCGTCCAGCGACTCCACCGCCGCCCCGGTGACCTGCGTGGTGTTGGTGGTGACCTGGGCTTGTTTGTTTGGCGCTGCGATCGCATCGATGTATTTGCGGTACAGGGCCTCGAAATCCCCGCTGAGGTACTGCGCCGACTGGTGGGCCAACTTGTCGATGTTGTCCGGGGTATAGGTCCACAACGTCGTGATCGCGTTAGCGGCGGTCGGGGCGAGTTGCAGCTTGGTAGCCACCGCGGCGCGATCAGTCAGGTACGGCTGCACGGTCGCACCGGGGCCATTACCCAGCAGACCGATCAACAGGTCGGGCGCCACGACCACGGCGACGGCCGACCACTTGCCGACCGGTCGTCTTTCTCGCAGGCCCCCCGACAGGTTCCTCGGCATCGGCCTCGTCGTCTTCCGTTGTCCCGTAGTCGGTTTCGCCGTCGACGGCCGAGTCGAGCGTGGATTCAGCCTTCCCTCAACCTTCCCAATTCAGAGTGCCAGGCCGGCGTCGGTGTCCGGCAACGTCAGTCTCGACGGCCGCGTCCACTCCTGACGGGCTGTCGGAGATCTTGAGTCAGTCAGATCACCTGTTGCAGGCTGCTGATCTTCCACTGGTTACCTTCCCGCTGAGCGGTTACCACCCAACGATTTGTGTTATCGAGCGTTTGCTTTCCGTCGGGCGATTTGAACGTAACGTCGGTAGCCACCATCACATTCCGCGCTGCCGTCGTCGTTCCACCGTTCCACCCCGGCAGCAAGAGTGGTGCCATTGGTCGGCTCAGCCTGGGCGACCTGGATCAGGATCTCGTTCTGCTTGTCGCGATACTGTTTGGCGAAATCGCCTGTTGCGTGGGCCTGTATCTGTTCCACATAGACGTTGGCGTGAAACGGATTTAGGGTGGTGAACCCGGTCATGAACAGCCGGACGAAGCCGAGCAGGTCGACTTCCCTCATCGCTACCTGGTGATGCGCTCGCTGCTTGGCCCGATTACGAATGAGGACATCGCTATGGAGCTCGCCGCGACCACCGCGGCGGTGGCCAGCGCCAGCGGCAGCGCCCAACGCCGCAACGGTTGCCACCACAGCCGCGGCAAGGTCAACCGGCACCAAGGCAACTGTCGGCCACCGAAACGTCCTCCGGCAGCCGCTCGGTGAGCAGTGGGTCTTCGCCGGGCTGAATTCTTCGGCGGGGGCTCACTTTTGGCCCTTGGCTGGTTTGGGTTTCGTTACCACGTTCAGGTCGTCGACAAGCCGATGCCCATCTTGAGCCTTTGACGAACGAAACCCGGACGGTGGCGGTGATGAAGCGTCCCTCGTTACCTCCGCCAAAGTGCCCCTGCATGAACAGCAGCAGCGATGCCTGGTTGGGGGCCCCGCCACAACGCTCCCGTGCTGTCGGTCACCCAATACCGTTGACGACGGGGTGGCCCTTCTGCACGGCCTGCTGCTGCGCGACCAACTGTGGCCGGTACCGCTCGGTCGTCAGCGATTGTGCGCGTACCAAATCCTTCTGCAGCGACTTGGGGTCATAGGTCAGCATCTCGGTGACGATCTTGGGTCCCTGCTCCAGGACCGGCGGCACGGGTTTGGTGGGATCCCCCGGTCGAGCAGGTAGACCGCCAGGACGCCCAGCTAGGCGCCGCCGACACATAGCAGCGCCGCGGTCGACACGACGCGCGCGGCGAGGTGCCGGATGCCTGCCGGACAGATGATCTGGTTCGACGCGACGAACTAGGGTGTTGAGCGGCGGAGACTCCACGAAGGTGCGCCGACGCGGATCCCACAGCGGCCACAGCCAGCCGACGAATACCGAGATGGTGTCGAGCAGGTGGGCGAGGTCTCTGCACAGCAGACGCCCCACCCCGACGGAGGTGCCATCCACGAGGCACACGACAGCAATCCCGACGAGGGCGCGTCCCAGGCTCCAACCGATCATCACCAGCAAGACCACCCGGTTGACCATGGTCAGCAGCATCGCGACCGCCAGGACAGAAACACTCAACCACCACCACAAGCTGCTCGCGGTAGCGCCGACCGAGACCAACGCCATCGTCGCCACCACAGCAGCGCCGGGCGACACGCTCGGCGGGGAGAGCAGTACGCCGAGGATGTGCCGAGCGTAGACCATATTACTCGGCGCTGCCTTTTTCAACTGCCGGCGTGGTGTCGTTCTCGTCGACCAGCACCGTCACTTGGCCACCTGTTCGAGCTTCGCGATGCGGTACTGACCCTCGTCGGACATCATCGTCACCCGCAAGCGGTAGCCCGCTTCTTGGTTTTGCGAATCGCTGTTGGACACCTTGACGCGCAGTGGCACCAGCGCATCGACCGAACCGTCTGGGTTGTTGCGTTCAACGGCCGCACGCAGATCCGAGACCTGGACGTGAGCGTTAGCAGCTTGATACGCCTCGACGAGCAGACTGCTGTACAAGATGGCTGGAGAACGGTACGCACAGGTGCCACAGTCGATCATCTCCAGCGCTCCAGCGGCCATCGCGGTGGTGTCAGGTGCCTGCCGTTTCAGCTCGACACAGTTCTTGGCGGGCTTCCACGGCCGCGGCGTCTCGGCGCGCGAGGGCCTGGCTGTCCTGGTGAGAGCGCAGCGCCAGGTAACCGCCCCCACCGACACCGCCGGCCAGCACGACAAGCGCTGCCGCTATGCCGATGAACGTTGGGCTAGACCCGCGCGACGGGATTGCCGCGTCCTCCTCTGAGCGCTCCCCCCTTTGGTGGCATCCTCAGCGTCCCTCCGATTGGCTCTGTCGAATCCTCGCGTCGGAATTACTTGGCTCTTTTTTTTTTTTTTTTTTTTTTTTTTTTTTTTTTTTTTTTTAAAAAAAAAAAAAAAAAATTTTGATTTCATCATCGGCTGCATCCTCGGCAGCGGCTTTGGGTCTGGGTCGGTTTCGACCTCGGATCGGGTGCTGGATGGGTGACCGACCTCGGGTTCTGCCCCAGAGGGATCCTCGGCCCCCTTCACCCCTTCCCCTTTTTTGCCGAAGACGAATCGTCGGTATCGGTGGGGTTCAGCCGGCTGGCGCCAGCATCTCCTTCCATCCGTCGTCTCCTGTGTTACTCGAGTTGTGACGGAGTACTTGACCCGTCGGGTCCGACCACCTGCCCGCTCTGCGGGCTGTAGATCGCCGTAGGCCGGACGCCGGAGTGTAGATGCACGGGTTGGGCTGCTGGCCACTGCACTGACAGTGCCCTGGCCGGGGCCGCTGAGCGGGTCACTGGTCGGCGACGGCGGCGGCGGCAGCTGATCGGCCGGCAACGGGTTGAGCCCGTTGTTGATCGTCGGCGCCGGGATCACGTAGCCGGGGTTCACGGGCTGGTCGCAGCGCGCCGCCGGCGCCGGGCAGGTCAGGATCTGGTTCGGGTCCCCGTACCACGGGTTGGTGCCCAGCGGCTCGTACGGCTTGTTGCTGCGGCACTCCGCGGCGTTGCCGCGCGCTTGCCGGGAACATCCACGCACGGGTAGTTGCGCGCACCGCGCACGACGTTGCCCTGGTAGTCCTTCGGGATCTTGCAGTACAGCCCGTCGGCAGCGGCGCCGTGCTGGTGTCGGCCGGCGACCGCCACTGGGAAGCAGGCAGGAACCCGGTGAGACACGGCGGCGGCTGGTTGATCGACAGGGCCGAGGTCCAGCAGACCCATCGTGCCCTGCTCGAACGGCCGTGCGCCGCCTGGCGACGATCGTCGCGGCGCCTGCGGCAAGATCACCAACGTCTGCTCGAGGCCCTTGTGGTAGCGCTTGAGCATGTCGATGACGATCGCCAGGTTGGCCAGCGTCTGCGGCAGCGCGTCGCGCACGTCGCCGAACACCGCGCCGACTGATCCGCGTCGGCGCCGCCTGCTGCAGCCCGCTGCGCAGGGCCTGGTCCTGATCGGCCGTCTGCGCGCGATGATGTTCAGGTTGCGCGCCCACTGCGCGATCGCGTCGACCGAGTCGACCTGGCTGTCCAGGATCGGCGACGAGTTCTGGATGATGTCGTTGACCTGCCGAGGTTGTCCTTGAATCCCCGGCGATGCTGGTCGTCGAGTCGACCAGGCGCTGCAGCGCCGGGCCCAGTCCGCCTACCGCCTTTGACGTTTCGGTCAAGCAGCCGTCGATCTTCTCCTTGGGCAGGACCGCCAGACCCCGGTTCGCGGAGTCCAGCGCCGGGCCGACCTCGCTGGGCACCGTGTTCGTGGTGATGGTCTGCCCGGCGCGACAGGTACTGCCCCGGCTTACCGGTCGACACCATGTCCAGGTACTGCTCACCGATCGCAGACACGGAGTGCACGTTCGCCGTGGCGTCGGCCGGGATCTTGTACTGGCTGTCGATGCTCAGCGTCGCCTCGGCGCCCCGCTCGGTGGGCTCGACGGCGGTGACCTTGCCGATCTGGGTGCCGCGGTAGGTCACGTTGGCGGTCCCGTACAGACCGCCCGATCGCGGCAGATCGGCCTTCAGCTGGTACTGCCCGATGCCCACCAGGCTGCGGCACCCGCAGGTAGTACCAGCCCAGTACGACCAACGCGATCACGGTCAGGATCGTGAAGAGCACCAGCTGGATCTTGATGAAACGAGTCAGCATTGCTCACTCACCTCTTTCCACCAGCGGTCCGCCCGGCGCGTCGTGCGGGTTCGGGGTGAACCGCACGTCCGGGATCATCGTCGCCGGGTCACGGCCCCACGACTGCTCGAGCGCCCGCAACATGCCGGACACGCCGGTGCCGGTGAGGAGCGCGTTGTCGAGCCCGACAGCGTCGCGTCGACCGTCAAGCGACGACGTTGATGTAGTCGCCGCGGATCACCTTCGGCACGTTCTCGATGGAGAACGGCGCGGTGACGAATCAGCTTGAGCGCCCCGAGGACGTACGGCGACGCCCTGGCCCAGCTGCTTCAGCGGCCGCTGCAGGAGTTGCAGATTCTGGTGTGCAGGTTCGCGTCCGACAGGTACACGTTCGGCGGCCTTGCTGATCCGGCCGAGCGCCTCCACCGCATCGGCGAACAGTTCCCTGGTGTCGGCGAAATGCTTGATCAGCGGCGGGAACTCGGTCAGCACGCGGTCCAGGCGTCCGTTGCGCGTGGCCACGACGCCAGCAATCGGTTGGTGGAGTCGATCGCCCGGGTGATGTCGTCGCGCTGCTCATTGAGCTCATCGGTGAAGGTGTCCAGCTTGCCGAGGAACTCCCGGATCTGCGGCTCCGCGCCGGTCAGGATGTTGTTCACCTCGTTCTGGATGGTCTCCAGGTTCGGCATGCCGCCGCCGCGCAGAATGGTCGCGATGCTCGCCAGCATCCGCTCGGTGCTGGGGAACGCCGCGCGGTTCTTCAGCGGGATGGTGTCACCGTTGCGCAACAGCTGCGGCGACGGGTCGGGCGGCGTGTCCAGCTCCACGTGCTGGGTGCCCAGCAGGCTGGTCTGGCCGATCTTGGCCGTGGTGTTCTTAGGCAGCTTCACGTTCGAGTCCATGTCCAGCGTCAGCGTCGCGACCCAGTTCTTCAGCTCGATCTCCGTACCCGTGCCGACGAAGACGTCGGCCACCCTGACGCGGCTGTTGACATTGAGCGCCAACGTGTCCGGCATCTGCACGTAGACCGTGTTCGAGCCGGCCCGCTGCCCGGACCACCGGGCAGCGGCACGTTCGCGATGCCCTGCCACCCACACGAGCTCAGCACCAACGCCGCCACGAGCAGAGCCATCCCTGCCAGGCGCGATGGCGGATCTGCTCATCAGTCGATTCAACTGCGCCTGCTCTATCCGCTCCTGCCTCAGCGGGCAGCGGCGGGCCCGCGGGCGCGCGGTCCGGCGGCCGGCCCGGACCGCGGCGCCGGCGTCGGTGCGACCGGGTCCCGGGAATCACGCAGGGCCCGGCGGCGGCGGCGGTATCGGCGCCGGGTGGCCCGGCTGACCGACGTACGGCAGCGGCAGCAGGTGTTCTCGGTGTAGGCGTTCGGCGGGCCCGGCGGGGTCCGCAGGTCCGCTTGGACTCGGCGCGATGTCCGGCCCGCCCATGAGTTCGGCGAGCGATTCCGGCGTCAGCATGTTCGACGTGAACGGCTGCACCTCGACGCCCTGCATGCCCGGCGCGGTGATCCAGCCCTGCTCGGGGTTGCCGAGCGAGAACAACGTGTCCGTGACCAGATACCCGGCACCGTCGTGTCCTTGTACCCGGGCGGCGGCTGCAGCCGTGGCTCGGAGTAGGCGACCTGCTTGGGCAACGCCATCGCGCTGCTGAACTGGTTCAGGCCGAACGGCGGAAAGTTGAACTTGATCGCGTCGAGAATCGGCGCCAGGTACTGCGCGCACAGCTCCGCCGACTCCTGGTAGCCCAGCCGGCTGCCCGCCTGGATCGCGCTGCAGAGGAACTGCATCGGGTTGGCGAAGTGTGGTGCCGATGATGCCCGCCGGCTGGCCGACGATCGCGCCGAGCGCCGGATGGTCATCAGGTTGGCTGGCCAGCGCGTCGGGAGCACGTGCAGGCCGGTTTCCAAGCCGTTCAGCGGCTCGGGCTGCACGATCGCGTTGGTCACGTCGGCCAGGTTGTTGACGTCGTGGGTCAGCACCTCGCGTTCTTGTCGAGGAACGGGCGAAGTGGTCGTCAGCAACTGGTTGAGGTGCTGTATCGCGGTGGCCACGTCACGGTCGGTGCCAGTGAAACTGTTGGTGAACTGGGCCAGGTTCTTGTTGAGCGCGACGAACTGCTGGTCGTCGGGTACAGCGCGTTGACGAACAGCGCCAGGCTACGCACCACGCCGAAGAAGTCGCCGCGGCCCTGGTTGAGGGTGGTCAGCGCCTGCGACAGGCCGTTCAACGTCTTGTTGATCTGCTTCGCCCTTGCCCGCCAGCCCATTGGCGGAGGACTCGATGACGTCGCCGAACGGGCCCTTGGGCTGCTCCTTGGTGGGGCCCAGTTCGGAGAGGATGCGGTTGATCGTGTCACGCAGCTGGTCCCACTCGATGGGCACCTGGGTGCGGTCGTCGGGATCACCGCGTTGTCGGCCAGCACCGGCCCGCCCGTGTACGGCGGCGCCAGCTGGATGAGGCGCGACGCCACCAGGCTCGGGTTGAGGATCGACGCCGTGGCGTTGGCCGGCACCTTGTACTTGTTGTCGTAGTGGAAGGTCACCTTCATCTTGTCGCCGGCCGGCTCGATCTTGTCGATCGCACCGACCTTGACGCCCATGATCTCGACCCTGTCCCCGGAATACAGCGCGTTGGCCTCCGGGAAGTAGGCGACCACAGTGTTGTTGGTCAACTTCTTGTACAGCTAACCCCACGAACGCCGCACCAGCGCCGAGCACAACCGCCAACGCAGCCGATGATCACCGACGCCCGTGACAGCTTCGGCAGCCGCAGGTTGCGGATATCAAAGACGGTGCTCAATTCTGGCTACCTCCCTGCTGCTCCCCTTCCGCCGGCTGGCGTTCCACCGGTGCGGGGGATGAACGGCGCCGGCAGCGTTTGCCGGGTCCCGGCGCTGCCGCGGGCCCAGGTGGCGTGGTCCTGGCGGAGCGTGCGCCCGGCGGGACGCCGCGCGGAGCCCGGTAACGGGTCCCAGCGGCTCGGTGCGCGCCCCGGGCGGTCCGGGCGCGAAGGCACCGGCGTGCCCGGCACGTCCGGCGGCGCATCGCCCGGCCGTCCCGCGATCGGAATTCCGGGTGTCGGGGGCGGCCGTTCGGGTTCGGCGGCGAGGACGCGACGTCGGGCGGCACCAAGTTGGGCCCGTTGGGCCCGAACGGACCGGTCTTGTGCGCCTCGCGCACGGCATCGGGTTCCCGGCTCGCGGCAGCCGTCCGGCGGCGGCGCATAGGAACACGGCGATCCGGGCGCCACGGCCGGCCCCGGGTGATCCGGGGTGCCTTCCAGCGCCGGCGGCGCCGGCGGCGGCGCACCGTTGGGGAACCGGGTGCCGTTGGGGTCGGGGAACCGGAACGCCGGCAGCCCAGCGCTGCGCCAGAACTCCTCGGGGTCGATCCCGCGCTTCTTGAACGCGGCGTCCACCCAGGGCTGCAGGATCCAGAGGCGGCAGCAGGTTGATCAGCTGCACCTTGAAATACGGTCCCGACGCGACGGTTTCGTTCAGCGCCGCGACGGTTTTGCCGATTATCTTCAGGGTTTGTGCCAGGTCGTCCTTGCGAGCGTGCAGTAGGTCGCTGACCGTACGCAGCTGCTCCAGCATGTGGTTGAGGTTCGGGTTGTCGTTGATGAAGTTCTCCACCTGGACCGAAAAGCGCCGACACGTTGTTCAGCAGCGCGCTGATCGCCCGACTGCGCTCATTGAACGCCGCCAGCAAATCGTTGGAGTTGACGAACAGCCGATCGATCTGTTGGCTGCGGTCGCCCAAGATGCTGGCGATCTGGTTGGCCTGCGCGAGCAGGTGGGTGATCTGCTCGTCGCGCTTGCCGATCGTGTCGGAGAACTTCGCCACCCCGTCCAGGGCCGCACTCAGATGCGGATAGGTCTGATCGATGGTCTGCGACAACACATTCAGCGACTGTTTGACGGTGTCGATGTTCCAGCCGGCGGCGGCCTTGGTGACGTCGAAGAACGCGTCGTAAATTTGGTAGGGGGTGGTGCTTTGGCCCAACGGCAGCGTGCCGCCGGGCCGCAACGTCTGGGTGCCCCGCGGCTCGATTTCGAGAACCTTTTTACCCAGGATGGTGTCGGTCTTGATCGCCAGCCGGCTCTCGGTGCCGATGGTGTTGCTGCCGGTGGAGAACTTCATCACGATGTGGTCGCCGTCGATCTTGATGCCCTGGACTTGGCCGACGTCCACGCCGGCGATGCGGACATTGTCGCCTTTGTTCAGCTGGCCGGTGTCGGTGAACTGGCCGAAGTAGGTGGGCGAAGCGAACAACATCGGGACACTGGTGAAGGTTTGGCCCACGCCGACGGCCAGCACCGTCACGACCAGGCCCATCAGGCCGATCCGCAGCCGGTTGGCGGGTTCCAGGGTTCTCATTGCGGCGTGCACCTACCCGTCGGCTGCGACCAGAGCCTCACCTTGCGGACCGGGCCGCCGCCCTGCAGTCCATTGGTCTTCAGGCTCAGATCGCACAGGTAGAAGTTGACCCAGTCGCCGTAGTTGCCGACGGCGTTGCCCACGATGTTCATACCGATCGGCGTCCGCTTGATCTGATCGTCGTACAAGTCTTTCTGATCGACGATCGATTGCTGGATGGGCTCGAGGTAATTCAGCGTCTTGTGCAGCAGGGTCCGGTTGTCGGCGAGCAGGTCGGCCACCGTGCCGGCCGCGTTGCTGATGTTCGCGGTGCCGGCCGCTAGTGCGTCGGAATGCTTGTCCAGTCCGCTGATCAGCTTCTCGAAATTATCGACGGTCTCGTCGAATTGCTGGCGATGTCTGACCGTGGTGTCCAGCACGATGTTGAGATTCTTGACCACCTCGCCGATCGCCTGGTCACGCTCGGCGATGTGGGCGGTCAGTTGTGCGGTCTGATCGAGGATGTCGTTGATGGTGCCGCCTTGCCCTTGGAAGACGGTGATGATCGCTGTCGCGATGTTGTTGACCTTCTCCGGGTCCAGCGCTCGGAACAGCGGCTTGAACCCACCGATCAGCGCGTCCAGATCCAGCGCCGGCGAAGTGCGCGACAGCGGGATAAACCCGCCCGCCGGCAGCACCCGGTCGGCGCCTTCGCCCTCGCCGCGCTTGAGCTCGAGGTAGCGATCACCGATCAGGTTGAGGTAGCGGATCTGCGCGGTTGTGGACTGGTACAGCGGGACCGAGTGATCAACGTTGAAGTCGACCCGTACCCGATGACCGCCGTCGACGAGCTTGATGTCTTTGACCTTGCCGATCTCCACCCCGGAGGCGCGGACGAACTGACCGGCCCGCAGCCCGCTGACATTGTTGAATTCGGCGGCATAGCTGTTCGTCCGATCGAAGCGCATCTGACCGAACACCACGATGATCAGACGCAGTGAAGAACAGCAGCACCAGCGAGATGATGCCGAGCTTGACGAGGGTTCCGGTGATTTTCATGGGTTGATCGTTTGGTCCCCCATTTGGCGGCCCCAGACGTACTCAGCTGCGTACGGGGAGCCGGTGTCGAGGTGGTTGTACGGCGCGAGGCTGTTGCCGGTGTCCATGATCAGCGTGGGTGCGGGCCACAGATCACGGGTGATCGGCTGCCAGCAACCCGGTGCGCCGCCCGGGCCGCCGTGCGCGTTGATCCGCGGCAGGTTCTCCGGGTAGACGTACGGGTTCGGCGCTCCACCGACCAGTCCGGCCGCCGTGAGGAGCCCAGTCGAGGCGAGGGTGAGGCCGAGCCCCGGCAGGCTCAGGGTCAGCCCCAGCCCGGAGAAGATCTCGCTCTCGGACCGCAGCGAATAACCGTTGCCGCCACCGGCAAACGCGGCGACCTTCGGTTCGCCATCGTGCAGGTTGCGGATGGCGCAGTACACCTCGGGACTGTAGGTGTCCAGCAGCTGAGCCGACGGCACCAGATCGGCGGCGCCGCGGGCCAGATACGGCCCGCCGCGGTTGAAGATGTCGGCGCCGGTGTGACCGAATCCGGCCGCGGCCAGCAATGCCTGATCGAGTTGGTTCTCCTGCTGGTGGATCGTGTGCGCCGTCGTCGCCGCGTTGTTGAGGAAGCTCAACAGATCAGGCGCCGCATCGGCGTAAGTGTCGCCCAGAGTCGCCAATTGCTGAATGTCGTGGCGGATTATCGGCATGCGCGGATTGATTTCGTCGAGCGCGGCGCTGCCGTTGATGATCGACTGCCCGAACTTGTCGCCCAACCCGCTCAACGCCTCCGCGGCGGCGCTCAGGGTCAGATTGACCTTGACCGGGTCCACCTTCTCGGCAATCGACGTGATCGTTTGGAACAGCGTGTTGATCTCCGTCGTCACCGACCTGGCGTCGATCACATTCTGCGGCGTGATCCGTTGCGGCAGAGGGTTTTCCGGCGCAGTGAACGACACGTACTTTTCGCCGAACACCGTGGTGGCCACGATTCTCGCGTCCACGTTGGCCGGAATCAGCCGCAGGTACTTGGGATAGACGTCCAAGGTGAGCTTGGCCTCAGTCTTGCCATCACGGTCTTGCGCGATGATGTCGGAAACCCGGCCGATCTGCACCCCGTTATAGGTGACTTTCGAGCCCGGATCCATCACCAAGCCCGCCCGATCGGACAGCATCGTCAGTTTGGTCTTCTCGGTGAAGTCACCCTTGTATTGCAGGAACACCAACCACAACACCAGCGCAGCGATCAGGAAAACCACCAGACCGGCCACCCGGTAGGGCTGCAGTGGCGCCTTGTTGATCTTCCCGCGTGGAGTCGTCATGGCCGCCTACACCGTGAAGTTGAAGTTCGGATTGACGCCGTAGAGCGCCATTTCGGCCAACAGGATGACGATTGGGTTCGCGACCAACGAGAAGCGCATCGACCGGCCGACTGCCTCGCCGACGCCGACCGGTCCGCCGCTGGCGTTGTACCCGTAATAGCAGTGGGACAGCATCACGATCGCGGCGATGATGATCACCTCGACGAATGACCAGAACACGTCGTTGGGGCGCAGGAACGTTCGGAAGTAGTGCTCGTAGGTGCCGGACGTCTGTCCGTATAGAAACGTCGTGACGACCTGCGGGGACAGGAAGGACAGGATCAGGCCGACCGAATACAGCGGGATGATGACGACCAGCCCGGCCAGCATCCGGGTGGATACCAGGTAGGCCGCCGACTTGACGCCCATCACCTCCAGGGCGTCGATCTCCTCGCTGATCCGCATGGCGCCCAGTTCGGCGGTGGCGCCGGCGCCGACCGTGGCCGCCAGGGCGATGCCGGTGACGATCGGGGCAACGAGGCGCACGTTGATGAATGCGGAGAGGAACCCGAGCAAGGTCTCGAGTCCGATGTGGCCCAGCGACGCCAGGCCTTGAATGGCAACCAGCGAGCCGGCCGAGAGAGTCACAAAAGCGATGATGACCGCGGTGCCGCCGATGATGGCCATGGCGCCGGTGCCCATGCCGACCTCGGCGATCAGCCGCAGGATTTCCTTGCGGTACCGGGTCAGCGCCCACCACATGTCGCGAACGCCGATGAGCGCGAACCAGCCGATCTTTCCGGCTTCGTCAAGCGGCCGGGTCGCCGCGCTACCGTAGCGACGCAAGTTGGCCGATGCCTGCGGGAAGCGGCCGCGCAAAACCTGGACGGTCGACATGTCAGATCCCCGTTCCGAATCGCACGCCGATGGTGGTCAGCACCACGTTGACCGCGAACAGCGCGACCACGCACAGCACCACGGTTTCGTTGACGGCGGTGCCCAGACCTTTAGAACCGCCGCGCACGGTCAGCCCGCGGTAGCAGCCGACCAGGCCCGCGATCAGCCCGAAGGCCAGGGCCTTGATCGTCGCGATGACGACTTCGGGCAGCCCGGTAACGAGAGTCAGCGTGGCCAGATAGGCCCCGGCCGAGACGTTCTGCATGTAGACGCCGAACAGGAACCCACCGACCAGGCCGACCATGCTCACCAGAGCGTTGAGCAGCATCCCGATCAGAGCGCAGGCCAGTACCCGCGGCACCACCAGCCGGTGGATGGGGTCGATGCCGAGCACCTCCATCGCGTCGATCTCCTCGCGGATGGTGCGCGCACCCAGGTCTGCGCAGATGGCCGTCGACACCGCGCCGGCGATCACCAGCACGGTGTTGATCGGGCCGATCTGGGTGATCACCGCGATCCCGGCGCCCGCGCCCGAGATGTCGGCGGCGCCTACCTGGATCAGCAGGATGTTGAACGTGAAGATGAAAAGCGCCGTCACCGGCACCGAAACCGCCATCGTCGGCAGAATTGCCACCCGCATGATGAACCAGCACTGCAGGATGAACTCTTTCCACTGGAATGGCAAGCGGAACACGGCTTTTCCGGTCAGCACACACATCCGGAAGAATCCGCCGACGAGGACCAGCGGCGGACTCAGTTGGTCGCGAACGTAATCGGTGACTCGAGGCTGCGTGGTTGTCACTGGAACCCCCTCACGGGGCAACCGCGCGCCTCGCGGCTAAGCGGTTGATCGTGTCTCACGCCTCCTCCTAGCCCCGTCCCAAAGTGTGTGACGTCCGTCTCACTACTCGCAGGTAGTAAGTCAGACCACAGGACTGTACCCGATGGCTTCGGGAGCGTGCATAGCATCCGCGTTATTAGCCTTTCGTCAATTTGACCTGCGCGTTCTTCGTTATGTCAGCTTCGCCCATCCCTCTTTGGATCCGTTGACGCGTAAGCGCTTTGAAGGGTGTCCGGGGCACCGTAGCGTGCCCGCAATTCGGTCTTCAATACCTTTCCCGCGGGGTTGCGCGGCATTGCGTCGACGATCTCCAGCCCCTTGGGGTGCTTGTAGCGCGCCAAGCGCTCGTTGAGGAACTCGTCGAGATCCTCAAGGCGCAATGTGTTGTGCGGCCCCTCGGCGGCGATGGCCGCCACCGCGATCGGTACCTCCCCCCACTTCTCGTGTGGCCGACCGATGACAGCGACCTCGACGATCCCGGGGTGGCTGGCGAGGACGTTCTCCACCTCCGCGCAGTAGATGTTCTCCCCGCCGGAGATGATCATGTCCTTCTTGCGGTCGACCACCCAAACGTAGCCTTCCTCGTCCATCCGGACCAAGTCCCCGGAGTGGAACCAGCCGCCCGCAAACGCCTCGGCGGTGGCCGCCGGGTTGTTCCAGTAGCCACTCATCAATGTCGGTGCGCGGTAGACGATTTCACCAACCTCGCCACTCGGCACGTCGTTCATGTTGTCGTCGACCACGCGGGCGGCCACGGTGGGAATCACCTTGCCGACCGAGCCGCGCTTCCTGATCGCGTCGTCGCCGAGCAGCATGCAGGTGACCGGCGACATTTCGGTCTGACCGAATGCGGCCAGGATCTGCGTCCCGGGAAAGGTCTCCGACATTTGTCGGAGCAGCGTGTCCGACGCCGGCGCGGCGCCCCACGACATCACCCGCAGTTTCACATCGCGCGGATTGGCCTGCTGCGCATTGCATACCGCCTGCCATTGCGCGGGCACCAGAAAGATCCCGGTGACCTTCTCCGCGGCCAGCACGTCGAGCAGGTGCCCGGGGTCGAACGCGCCCAGCGGATGAATGACCGTCGGGATGCCGAGCAGCATTCCGGTTAGTAGGTTGCCGACTCCGGCAATGTGGAAGAACGGGACGCCGATGAAGCCGACGTCGTTGACGTCGACGCCGTGGGTATAAAGGCCCGTCATTGTCTGCCCGGTCAGGTTGGTGTGGGTCAACACCGCGCCCTTCGGCCGACCGGTGGTGCCCGAGGTGTACATGATCAGCGCCGGCGAGTCGTTGGGGACGTCCACCGGTTCGGCCGGATCGCCGGACTCGTTCACCAGGTCCTCGTAACTCAACAGCCCCTCATCGGAAGCGTCGCCCGGCGACGACGACGGTGTTCAGCACCGAGGTGATATTGCGGACACCACTGCCCACCGCGGCCAGGACGGGTTCGGTGATCATCACCCGGGCCTCGCAGTCGTCGACCAGGAAGGCGATCTCGGCCGGCGTCAGCCGGAAGTTGATCGGAACGGCGATGGCCCCGATCATGTTGGCCGCCAGAACGGACTCGACGAACTCGGTCCGGTTCAGCATCAGGATCATCACCCGGTCCCCAGAACCCACCCCTCGGCGGTTCAGGGCGCCGGCCAGTGCGGCGACGCGGCGGCGAAGCTCGGCCCAGGTGACGGTTTGGCCCAGAAATCGCAGCGCGGGAGCGCCCGGCTGCATCAAAGCGTGTCGTTCGAGTTGATTGACCCAGTTCTGCCGGCGCGCCAGATACGGCTGCTCGGTGCTGATGGCACCGGCATGAGCCTCGTGACCAGTCAACTCTGCGGTCAAACTAGTCGCTTCCCTTCTCGTCACTCACTCTTGCCTCGAGTTGATATTTGATAAAACTTGGTGTTGTCTGGATCACACTATGGTCTTGGTGGCGCGAAGACAACCCCGGTGACTTCCCTGAGTGCACCGGTTCCTGCGCGGCTTTCCGCGCGACGGGAAGCGCGGGTTCCGCTGCGCCGAGCGCAGCTGTCCGACGAGGTCGCGGGCCATCTGCGGGCCGCGATCATGTCGGGCGCGTTGCGGCCCGGGACGTTCATCCGGCTCGACGAAACCGCGGCCAAACTCGGGGTCAGCGTCACGCCGGTGCGCGAGGCGCTGCTGAAGTTGCGCGGCGAGGGCATGGTGCAACTCGAGCCGCACCGCGGCCACGTCGTGCTGCCGCTGACCCGGCAGGACATCGATGACATCTTCTGGCTGCAGGCGACCATTGCCAAGGAACTTGCCGCCACGGCGGCCCTGCAGATCAGCAATGCCGAGATCGACGATCTCGAACGCATCACCGACGCGCTGGCCGCCGCCGTTGCCGCCGCTGACGTCGAAGCGATCGCCGCAACGGAGTTCGCGTTTCACCGGGCCTTCAACCACGCCACCGGGCGAATCAAGCTGGCCTGGTTCCTGCTGCATGTGGCTCGGTATATGCCGTTGACGGTGTACGCCGCAGATCCGGAATGGGGTGCCGTTGCAGTCAACAACCACCGGGAGTTGGTCGCAGCGCTGCGCCGCCGCGACACCGCCGCGGTGGTCGAGCACACCAACTGGCAGTTCACGGACGGCGCGCGCCGACTCACCGAAAGGCTGGCTAGCAGCGGGATCTGGGGCTAATCCGCCGATAGCTCCTCGGCACGTTGCTTCAGATTGTCGGCCAGGTAGTCCAAGACGTTGCCGACCAGCTGCTTGACCATCGGCGCAGGTATCGGCATCTCCGTCTCGACATCCAGGTCGACCGTCAGCAGCGAGGTCGCACCCGTCGCCACAACGCTGAACAGCTGCTCCTGCTTTTTGAACAGATTGCCCTGCTGCATCACGGTCTGAATCTGGCTCGGGCTGGGGTAGTACACCGCCTGGATCAACGTGTCCTCGATGGCTTCATACTTCGCATCGAGGCGCAGCTGGCTGGGGCGTCCGTCGTCGTAGCGGGCCAGCACCCACAGTCCTTGTATCTCTTTGTTCCACTGCGGGTAGGACTCAAAGTCCGCGACGATGGCCAGAATCTTGGCGGCGTCGGCGCTGACTTCAACTGTCTTGCTCACAAACGGCATTGGCCGAGCATAACGAGAGCGTGGTGGCGGCCTAACTCTCAATACCGTGCAGTTGGGATCTCAACAGACTCAGCGGCCTCTTCCGTCGCTGGCTGAAGGATTAGTGCCGTCTGCAGTTTGATGACGCGGGTGATATCACCCCGACGGTGGTATCGCATACGCCATCGCTTTCAAACAGCATGTCATGGTCGGGAGCCGGTGCTGGTGTGGCTGGTGGTAACGGAGTGATTGGCCGGGCCCTAGCTCACGCACGCCGTCGACAGCAGCTCCCGGATGGCGTCCGGGATAGGCACCGGCCGGCGGCTGGTGCGATCGATGTAGACGTGCACCCAGTGCCCGAGGGCCGCGATCGTCTGCTCTTCGTCGGCCCCCAGTTCTTCAGCCGCCCGGAAGATGCCCAGCCGATAGGTGACGCTGCTGCGCCCCAACCTGGTGACCGCCAACCCGACGACCAGCCGCTGCGGAAAATGCAGTTCGGAGAAGTACCGGCAGCCCGATTCGGCGACGATGCCCTGGGCCGCGATGGTGACCGGGTCGATGGCGACGTTCGTGTTGATCCAGCCGTTGATCGCGGTGTCGAAGAGCTGGTAATAGACCGCGTTATTGAGGTGCCCGAACATGTCGTTGTCGGCCCATCGAGTGTGCACCGGCCAGAGCACCGGAAAGTCACGGCTGGTTAGCCCATCTGAGTCGGGCGGACCCGCAGAAAACGGAGTCATGAGTGGTCTTACTACCAGTAGCGCATGGCGCCCCGAAACAGGTCGGCCAGAACTGGTTTGCTCATCTCTCGCGGGGCGTTCTGCAGGAGGCGCTGCTGAGGGTGCGCGCCCTCGGTCAGGGTCACCGCGTCATCGTCGGTGTAGCCCACACCACCGAGCCCATTAGGCATGCCAACCGCCCGCATGATGCGGATGAGTTCGTTGGAGAGCACCTCGCCCGCATCCGTCTCGTCGGCTCCCCGCGTGTCAGCGCCGAGCAGGCGTGCGCCCTCCAGATGCCGCTCCGGGCTCGCCTCCGCCGTGAACCGGAACGACGACGGTGCATTGAGGATGACGGCCATGCCGTGCGGCACCAGCGGCTCATCGGCCGGGTAGCCCGACGGGCGGAAGTCACGCACCAGCCCCGCCACCGCGTAGGCCATGCCATGCGGTGCGTGAACGCCTGCGTTGCCAAACGCGATGCCCGCAAGCGTTGCAGCCCACATCATCTGCTCACGGGCCTCGCTATCGGAGGCATCGTGCACCGCACGCTCTAAAAACTGGCCCAACAGGCGCAACGCCTCACGGCAACCCAAATCGCTCCACGGGTTGGCACCCTGACTCATGGGTCGCAGGCTGGGCCGTTCGGGAGCGCGCCGCCGGACGTAGGGCCGTGCGGTGTAGGACTCCAAAGCGTGCGACAGCACATCGAGCCCTGCCGAGGCGACCACCTCGGGGGGCAGACTCGCCGTGCAGTCGGGATCGACCAGCGCCTCGGTGGGACGCAGTGCGTGAGAAGCGATGCCCGTCTTCGCCTTTAGCGACACAAGGTCAAAGATGGCGATGCCGGTGACCTCGCTGCCGGTGCCCGCCGTGGTGGGGCACGCGATATGCGGCTTGAGCGGGCCGGGAACGGGTTTGCCCTCGCCGATAGGCGCGTTGACGTAGGTCAGAAAGTCAGCGGGATAGCTGGCGTACAGATTGGCGGCTTTGCACGTGTCGATGACGGATCCGCCGCCCAGCGATACGTAGCCATCGGGTTGCACTTCTTGCGCGAAACGCACCCCATCCAGGAGTGACGCGTCGGTGGGCTCCACACGTACGTCGGTATAGGTGACTACGTTCAGTCCGGCCGCGACCAGCGAGCCGTGTGTCTTCGCGAAGATGGGCAGTTTGGCCACGCCGGCGTCGGAGAACAACGCGACCCGCCGCAGCCCGAGCGCGCCGGCTCGGTCACCCACCTCTGCCAGGCATCCGCGCCCGAAAGTGACCCGCGACGCGTCGACCGTGAAGGCTCCGTCGCAATCCTTTTCAGCAATTGGGAGATCGCAGCACGCCATCCGTCCTCCTGAGCTGGTCGCGACGGCAATCTACCGCACGCTCAGGCGCCATCCCACACGCGGCGGAGGGCTTGCCCCTGCAGGGCGAATAGTTGCTCGGAAACCGACCAGTCCGGCAGCAGCGAATCGAAGCCGTGGCAGGTGCGCGCAAACACGTGGAGCTCGGTGGAAACCCCCGCGCGAAGCAGCTGTAGCGCATAATCGACCGCTTCGTCGCGAAACGGATCGATCTCCGCGCAGGTGATCAAAGCGGTTGGCAGACCACTTAATTGGTTTCGCCGCGCCGGCACGGCGGCCGTTGGTCCCGCATCGGGGCCCAGGTAATAGCGCCACATCAGATCCGCTGCCTCGCTGTCGAAAGCGGGGCTGGTGCAGAACTCGGCCTTCGACGCGGTTTCGCGATCGTCCAGTACCGGCTGGTGCAGAAGCTGGAAGTTGACCGCCGGCAGTGAGCCGTCGACGGTGCCGTGGGCCAGGCACGCCGCCAGGGTCGCACCGGCGCTGCTGCCACCCACCGCCAAGCGCGCAGGGTCGACGCCCAGGTCCGTCGCGTTGGCCGCCACCCATCGCAGCACGGCGCTCGCGTCGTCGAGGGCGGCCGAATATTGATGCTCCGGGGCCAGCCGGTAGTCGACCGACACCACGGTGCAGCGACCGCGTCGGGCAAGCTCCACGCACTGCCGATGATCGGTGTCCAGGTTTCCCAGGGCGAAGCCGCCGGCGTGGCAGTAGACGATCGCCGGCGCCGGATCCGCTTCGGCGCCAGAGTAGATGCGCACCGCCACGCTGCCGGAGTCGGCGGCCACGGTGTCCTCGACGATCCGCACGCCTTGCGCGCTAGTGTGTTCGGCGGCCTCCCGGCGGCGCTGGTTGAACGGTTCGCGCATGAGGTGAATCGAGTTGAGCGAGAAGTCGGTCCGCGTCGTCGCGATCGCGCGCAGCGCGGGATCCAACCGCTCAAGGCCGTCCAAGCTATCCAGTTCCGTCATCGACTGCCCTTATCCAGCGCCATCGATGCGTCGGGCACACTCTCGGCCGGGGCCGCAAAGGTGAAGTCTGCGGACTTGAATCGGCGGGTCATTTCCCAGAATACGCGCGCGCTGCGCGGCCATTGCGTCACCACCCGGCCATTAGCGGCGCGAAAGTAGTTGCTGCACTGGGTGGTCCACACGGTGCCCTGCATCCACTCGTCGATCTTGGCGAGGAAGTCCGCCATCGCCGACGGCCGCACCGCGACGTACGCGTTGCCCTTGCGCCGCAGGTATCGCAGTGTCCGCACGATGTAGCGGGCCTGTGCTTCGAGCACGAAGATCACGCTGTTGGAGCCGACGTTGGTGTTGGGTCCGTACAGCATGAAGAAGTTGGGAAACCCGGGCACCGCCATGCCGAGATATGCGTGTGCGCCGTCTCGCCAGACATCGTGCAGCCTGACTCCACTCTCGCCGGTTACCTGGATCTCGCCGAGATAATCGGCTGCGGCATAGCCGGTTGCGCACACCACCACGTCGACGTCGCGCTCGGTGCCGTCCTCGGTCACCAGCGATCTGGTGCGCAGATACCGTGCCGGGCTGCTCAGTACCTCGACATGCGGCTGCGCCAACGCGCTCAGATACTCCGACGAAAAGACCAACCGCTTGCAGCCCATCGGATGGTCCGGGGTCAGCTTGCGGCGCAGTTGCTCATCGGGAACCGACTTCTCCAGTAAGTGCTGCGCGATCGCGGTGAACTCCTGAGTCTTTTCGCTGCCGTGCTCGATCACCGAGATATTCGCCTCGCTGCGCAGCCACAGCCGCGTGCGATAAAGCTTCTTCGCAAACGGAACATGCGCGAATAGCCAACGCTCCCTTGTGCTGTAGGGCCGATCCGGTTTGGGCAGTATCCAGGTCGGCGACCGCTGCACCGAGTACACCTGCCCCGCGAGCTTTGCCAACTCGGGTATCAGCTGCGAGGCCGTCGACCCCGTCCCCAGGACGGCCACCCGCGTACCCGCAAGGTCGACCGAATGATCCCACCGCGACGAGTGCATCACCGTTCCGGTGAACGGCTCCTGTTCGACCAGATCGGGCAACACCGGCTGGGTGAACAACCCGACGGCCGAGACCACCACGTTGAATTCGTGACGTTCACCCGCGGCGGTCGTCAGCTGCCAGCGCTGCGCATGTTCATCCCAGCGCGCGGAACGGATTTCGGTGCCGAGCCGCAGATGTGGTTGCAAGCCCTGCTCGTCGACGCAACGTTCGAAGTACTTCAGGATCTCCGGCTGCGACGACCACAGTCGCGACCAGTGCGGGTTCAAATCGAACGAGTACGAATACAGGTGCGACTTGACGTCGCAAGCCAGCCCCGGATAGGTGTTGATCCGCCATGTTCCACCGACGCCGTCTTCTCGATCGAAGATCGTGAAGTCGCGAAATCCAGTTCGCGCCAACAGTATTCCCAACGCAATGCCACCGGGGCCAGCGCCGATGATGCCGACCTTCATTGAATTTTCAGGCATTGGCCACCGTCAATGACGAGTTCCGAACCGGTGATGAACGACGCTTGATCGGAGACCAGAAACGCGATGGCATCGGCAACCTCGGACGGCTGGCCGATTCGGCCGGATACCGATGTCGCCACCAGCCGTGCCTGGGTCTCGTCGTCGAGCATCGGTGTCGCGATCGGCCCCGGAAATACCGCGTTGACCCGAATGCCCGCCGGCGCAAGTTCAGCGGCGACGGCCTGGGTCAGGCCGCGCAGCGCCCACTTGGACGAGCCGTACGCGCTGTTTTTCGGGAACGGCTTGATCGCGCCGGTGCTGCAGGTGTTGACGATGGCCGCACCCTCGGCGGCGTGCAACTGCGCGAGTGTCGCCTTGATGCCCAGGAAAGCACCCAGACAGTTGACCCGCCAGGCCCTTTCGAATCCTTCCATCGACTCGTCGGCGATCGATGCGCGGTGCAGCACGCCGGCGTTGTTGACCAGCGTGCTCAACGACGCGAACTTTTCGACGGTGGTCGCGACGGCCTGCTGCCACTGCGACGGCGACGTCACGTCGAGCGCAATCGCAATGACCCCGTCGTCGTGCAAGCCGCCGACCGCACTGTCGAGTTCGGCGGCGCTGACATCGCAGGCCGCGACGAAAAACCCGTCGGCGCGCAGCCGTTGGGTGATGGCCCAGCCCTGTCCGCGGGCGGCCCCGGTTACCAGGGCGACGCGTTGTTGAGCGTCACGGTGTCGGCACCTCCGGACGGTCAGCGAGTCCGCCGCTGGTGATGAACCGGCATCGGCGCCGGCGGAATCGCCACTGCTTGCCGTCGCGGCTGAGTTCATCGTCGAACAGGGCGGGCCGCAGATGCATCGTGCCGGCCTCGACGAGCAGCACCTGGGAGCGGGCCGTCGCGGCGTCCTCGGATACGTCGATGCTCGATACCCCCGTCAGGTGTAGGCCGCGCGGGGCGGATTCGAACATGGCGCGGATTTGATCGCGTCCACTGAATTCCCGCCCGAATACCACGAACTGGCCGTCGTCGGTGAAAAGCTCGAGGCATCGGTCGATGTCGTCCGTGTCGAGGGCCAACGCGTAACGCGCCAGCAGATCGCGGATCGCACGGTCGTCATCGGGGCGATAGTCGGTCACTGGGCCGTCGCTTCCCGCAGGGCCGCCGCGGCGCCGCGCCGCAGCGCCTGCGATTCCGCCGCCAGGGTGATCAGCTGAAAACCCAGTTGCGCCATGGCATGACCGACCTTGCCGTCGCCGGCGTGAATGCCGGACACCAAACCCGCAGCGGACGCGGCGCGCTCGATGTCGGCGATCGCGTCGCGCACATCGGGGTGACTCGTCGACTTGGTGACCTCGACGCCCATCGAGATCGCCAGATCGGCGGGGCCGACGTAGATTCCGGAAAGCCCTGGCACGGCGCATATTTCAGCGACATCTGCGAGCGCCGCAGCGGTTTCGATCATCGCGAACACGCTGACCCGGGACTCCAGCGCGGCCGTGTCGTAGCCCAGGCTGGCCCGCAGCGGGCCGAAGCTCCGCACGCCGGCGGGCGGATACCGGGTCGCGGCCACCGCGGCGGCTGCCTGGTCGGCCGATTCGATCATCGCGACGATGATGGCGTCGGCGCCCGCGTCGAGCAGCCGCCCGATCGGCGCCGGGTCGGCCGAGGGCAACCGCACCGCCGTGCCGATCGGCACGTGTTCGAGGCGACGCAGGATGTTGGCGATGTCGGCGTCGTCGAGGTAGCCGTGTTGGGCGTCGAAGCCGACGTAGTCGTATCCGGCCCGGGCGAACTCCTCGGGCCCGATCGACGTAGGCCCGGTGATCCAGCCGCCCCACACCGGTTTTCCGCGGGCCAGCGCCTGCTGCAGGTGGCTTGACGTCATGCCACACCCGACTCGGTGATCGCGATTTTCACTCGTCCGGGCTCCGGTCGGGCGGCCAACTCGAATGCGGCCTGAACATCGTCGATGCCGAAAGTATGGGTCAGATACGTTGCCAGCAGTCCGGGATGCTCGGCGGCGAATTTGCCGGCAAGATCCAGCATCCGTCGACGATCAAGCGTCACACCGGATTTCAATGTCAGATTGTTGCGCAGCATTGTGCGCATGCTGATCGGATAGCTGTCGTCGTCGGTGACGCCGAAGTAGAAGACGGTGCCCCCGGGACCGGTGGCCTCGATCGCGTGGTTGAGGGTGGCGACCTGATGACCGACGGCTTCGATCACGATGTCCGGCCGGTCTTCGCGGGCCAGCTGGCTGACCCACCGGTCGCTGGTGGCCCGCACAAAGGTGTCCACGCCGAACTTGTCGGCGATCCCCGCGCGGTCGACCGGGTCGACACCCGTGACGTGCCGTGCGCCTGCCGCTTTCACCGCACACGAGAACAGCAGCCCGATGGATCCTTGGCCGATAATGCCGACGTGGCGACCGCCGAGGTCGGGCAGCTGCTCGACGGCGTAGAGCACGCAGGCCAACGGTTGCAAGCCGATGGCCTGCGCAACCGTGAGCGCTGGATCGTAAGGCGCCACTTGGTCTCCGTCGGTCACGACGCGCTCCATCAAGCCGTCGAACGCCGACGCCCAACCCACCACACGATCACCGGGCCGATGCTCGGGATGGCGGCTGGCGATGACTTCTCCGACAACCTCATGGATCGGGAAGCCGTCCTTCTCGGGGCCGCTGCGTCCGTCATCACCCGGAAGTGGGCCGCGCACACCGCGAAACGCAGGCATGTCGCTGCCGCAGACCCCGGCGGCAAAGAACCGCAACAGCACCTGGCGGTCGCGCAGGCACTCGGGTGTCTTCTCGGGGATCGACGTCTTCTCGAATTGATACGGCGCGACGATCCGATAGGACCACACGTCAGACCTCCACCGGCAGGCTGCTCCAGCCCCATTGAAAGCTCGACGGTGGCCGGAATGCGGACTCTTCGATGATCCGGTAGTCCGGTACGCGCCGCAGCCATTCTTCGATCATGATGGCTATTTCGAGACGAGCCACGTGGTAACCCAAACAGAAGTGCTGGCCCCGGCCGAAGGCCAGTGACCGTTGGATGGGACGGTTCCAGATGAATTCGTCCGGTTGCGGGTATTCCCGCTCGTCGCGGTTGGCCGATGCGAGTAGGGTGATAATCCGCTGGCCCGGCTCGATCGTGGTGTCGTGGATGGTGAACGGCTTGCGCGCGGTTCGGGCGAACCACTGGGCGGGCGCGCAGTAGCGGATCATCTCCTCGCGGGCGATGGGCACGTTGGCTTTCGGGTCTGCCCGTACGGCGGCGAGTTGGTCGGGATGACGCAGCAGCTCCCACAAGCCGTGAGCCACCACCTTCGGCACGGTTTCGGTTCCGCCGATGAACACGCAGAGCATCTGGGTGGCCACCTCGACGTCGTCGAGCGCGCGGTCGTCGGGCAGCCGGTAGCCCATCAGTCCGTCCACCACCGGCAACGGGTCGCCCGACGTGTCGGCGCGCCGCTTTTTCACCGACGGGATCAGGTAGTCGAGGTAATTAGGCCGCGCCCGCGCGGTGTCGACGCCGCTGCCGGGTTCGGCGAGGCTGCCCGCGTTAACCGAAGCCAGCACCTCTGACGCCAAATCTACTGGTATACCGAGGAATTCACATACCACGGAGGCGGCGACGATTCCGCCGTACTCCTGGGTGAGGTCGAACGTCCCACGGGGTAGCAGCTGGTCGAGCCGTTCGTTGGCCAGCTCGCGGATCCGGGTCTCCAATTGCGCGGCGGCTTTCGGCCGGAACGGCTTGCTGTGCGCCTGGCGGACGCCGTCGTAGATCGGCGCATCGAAGACCGCGTGGAAGGGCAGCGGATTCAACGGCGGGTCGGCCACCGGCCCGTCGTTGTGGCGGGCCAGCGCCGAGGCGGGCGGCAGGGTGCCCTCCGAGGCGACGAACGTTCCATCGACGACCGCCAGCACGTCCCAGATATCGTCGAACCGCGACAACGCGAAGGTATCCCACTTGTCCAGGTAGTAGACCGGGTAGTGCTCGCGCAACACTCGGTAGTAAGGGAACGGGTCGGCCATCACCGCCGGGTCGAACGGATCGTACGAAAAATCTTGCGGTGCAGCCGGTTTCATTGCAGCGGGGAGGGCGGTAGAGCTTGCAGTATCGAATCTTCCCAGCCGTCGCGAAGTGCCGGGGCGACGCTCATCCAGGTGACGATCTCGGCCGGCGGGTTGTCCTTCCACGACGGATAGTGCTCGGCGAAGCATTCCCAACCACCATCGAGCGCCCAGTAGTGGATGACCTCGTTGAAGCGGAAGGTGGTGGTGAATGAGCCGAGCCAGCGTTTGCCGGTGCGTTCCGACCACGGCACGTAGAGCCGCTCCAGTTCGCGGATGTAGTCGTCCTGCCGACCCGGTTTGGTCTGCATGATTTCTTGAATCACCACCGACGCACTGAATTTGGCGTCGCGCAGTTGGGCGAGCGTCTTGTTGCTCGGCCCGGGGTACATGATGCGCCCCTCCCCCGAGGCGCCGATGTCGGCGAGGAAGGCCGACCACTTCCCGGCGACGGCCTCATGGCTGCCGCCGCGTGCCTGCGCCGCCCCGATCCGCGCATAGTCGGCGAACGCGTCGATCTCCCAGATGATCGTTACCTGCGGCCAGTGTCCGTTGAAGGGGGTGGTTTCCCACAGGCAGAACAACCGGGCGCCGAGTTCTTGCATCATCGGCTGGTAGGTGTCGACGAATACCTCGGTGAACCGGTCGCTGGTGCCGGAGCCCAGCTCGATCGTCTCGTGCAGGTAGAGCAGCGTGTGGCTGTGGTACTTCCGCATCAGCCGACCGGGATCAGTTCGGAATCGACCGGTAGGCAGGCTTTCATGTCGCTGCGCAATGTCTCGGTGGGGCCGACGGTATCGGCGATGCCCGCCGCGGCGAGGGCATGACGCTTGAATGCGCGTGCGGCGGCGCTGAGCACGTGCTGCACCGTGGTCGTCCGGTGCCCGACAGCCAGCGGCCAACCGTCGTGCCAGAGCGTGACTTCCGTCATCCAGCGATCGAGCGCGTTGAGCACCTCCTGTCGAATTCGGATGTCCGATGCGAACATCTCTGCGCTGACCGCCAGCCCGCGGGCCGCGCATCCGGTGATGGCGGGCGGGATCTGCGAATCGAGGTCGGCTGCTTGCATTCCCAGGATCCGCAACGGGCGGGTATCGCACTGCTGCGGTAACAGCACGTTGACCTCCCAGCCGGCCCGCACCCGGTCGTACAGCCACCCACCGACGGAGCACACCACGTCGGCGGGGCTGGAGGCGACGACGTCGAGGCGATACCTGACCGCGTCACCGTCGCAGTACGGTGCGGTTGGCCGCGGTTTCTCGAAGTCCACCTCGAAGGTCCTCATCGCATCCCTTCAGCAGATCGAACGTCTCACCGGTCGGATAACCCGGCCGACCCAGCGTGACACTTTTACGTCAATCTGTAAAGCTTCGAGTAAGGTCAGGGAGTGCGCCGCGCCTCCAGCTCGGCCAGAATTTCGTCGGTGTGCGCGCCGAGAGCCGGCGCAGGGGACCGCGGCGCCCACGGCGTGCCGTGGAAATCTGCCGGCGTCGCAACCATCGGGACCATCGCCTGCCCGTCAGGCACGTCGACCATCCCGCCGGCGGCGTGAAACTGCTCGTCGGCAAAGACATCCTCGACGGTGTTGACCGGTGACCAGAAGAAATCCGGTTCGCTCGCGAAGATTTCCGCCCATTCGTCAAGCGGCTTGGTGGCAAAGATCTGATCCAGCTCGGCGATCAACTCGACGCCGTTGACCGCGCGTGCCCGCGCGGAGGAAAAGCGCGTGATCGGTCAGCCACTCGGCGCGGCCGACGGCCCGGCACAACGGCGGCCAGTGCCGCTCGGCTTCCAGCCCGACGATCCAGAACCGCCGGCCGTCCCCGGCGGCGTAGTTGTTCATGCACGGGTTGCCCATCGTCTCGCGTTGTCCGACGGCGATGGGCTGACCCGTCATCAGGTAGGTGTTCATGTCGAAGCTGACGATGTAGGCACCCTGCCGGTACAGCGAGGTGCTCACCAGCTGCCCGGTGCCGGTTCGGTCGCGCGCCACCAACGCCGCGCAGATCGCCGCCGCCAGCGTCATGCCGGCCGAATGGTCGCCCATACCGCCGCGCTGAAACGGCGGCGTGTCACCGGGCCGGGTCAGCAGATGAGCCAGGCCGGCGCGGGCCCAGAACGCCGCGATGTCGTAGGCGGCCCGGTTGGCGTCCGGCCCGGTCTGGCCGTAGCCGGTGATCAGCCCGTAGACGAGGCGGGGATGATCGGCGGCGACGGACGCGAAGTCCAACCCGAGACGCTGCAGCGCCGCGGGGCGGACGTTGGTCACGAACACGTCGGCGCCGCTGATCAATTCGAGGGCGACAGCCCGACCGTCGTCGGTTGTCAGGTCGAGGACGATGCTGCGCTTGGACCGGTTGTCCATCTCGAACGGTGGGCTCACATCGATGTCGAGCCCCATCATCCGGCCGAACATCCGCGCGGGGTCGCCGCTCGGCGGCTCGATCTTGACGACGTCGGCACCCCAGTCGGCGAGGATGCCACCCGCCGCGGGCCCGGCCACCCACACCCCGAGCTCGACGACTTTGATGCCTTCCATAGGTCCGGCCATGCTCGGCATCCTAGGTTCTTCCCGCGCCCCGCCCTATACGCTGATCATTGTGAGTCTGGTCGCCGGGCGCGGGCCGCTCAGCAATGAGCCCGCCGGGTGGTTCGCACCCGAATTGCCCGCCGATGTTGTCTACGTCGAACCGCATCCGCGTCGCGTTCAGGCTTTGCGCGACGGTCGCATGCTGATCGACACCGAGCGGGCGCTGTTAGTGCATCGGCGAAATCGGCCGCTCAGCTACGCATTTCGCGCCGACGATGTGCACGGTCTGCCCAGTGAGCCTGTTGCGGAGGCGCCCGGATTCGTTCACGTGCCGTGGGACGCGGTGGACACCTGGATCGAAGAGGGACGCGAGCTCGTGCACTACCCACTCAACCCGTACCACCGCGTCGACTGCCGACCCACCAGACGGCGTCTGCGCGTCAAGGTCGCCGGCACCACGCTGGTGGACACCGACGACACCGTGATCGTGTTCGAGACGGCGCTGGAACCTCGCTTATACGTGGATCCGTCGCATGTCCAGACCGAGCTGCTGCGGCAAACCGATACTTCGACGTATTGCAACTACAAGGGTGTCGCGACCTATTGGTCGGCCGTGGTCGGCGACGCCAAGGTCGAGGACGTGGCGTGGAGCTATCCGGACCCGCCACCAGAAAGCCTGCCCATCAAGGGATTCCTCAGTTTCGACGCCACCCGCGCCGACGTTCTCGCTGAGTTGCCTGACCCGGCGGCTTAGGATCGCGGCGGCGAATAGTTCGGCCGCCCGAGGCCCAGCGCGCGCTGGGCGATCATGTTGCGGAACACCTCGAGGGTGCCGCCGTAGATACCGGTCGGCGAGGCCAGCCGGAAAATGTATTCGGCACCACCGTCATCGGCGGCTCCGTCGGTGTCGACCGGCAACGCCGACGCGGTGCCCAGTAGGTCCATCAGCTCCGGCGCGACGTCACGCATGGTTTGCGCGTTGGCCACCCGCCCGAACATTCCCGGGGTGCTCAACGCCGCCTCGGTGCGGGCGATACCGCGGCCCAACCGATATGCCACCGAGTTGTCGTCGAGCAGGCGGCGACCGTCCGGGCCCGGTTGGGTAACCAGCGCAGCGATCTTGTCGATCGTCTCGGCCATCAGCGTCAGCTGTTCGCTCATCACAGCGATTCTCTGCAGGCCGTCGTCCTCGCCGTCAACGATGCCGTGCTCGACGTCGAGCGCCCCTCGCAGTACCGCCCAGCCGCCGTTGACCTCGCCGATTCGGTATTTGTCGTCCACCCGCACGTCGCTGTAGAAGACGACGTTGGTGCGGTCGCCGTCGACGGTGCGGATGGGCTGGATCTCGATGCCCGGCGTGTCCAGCGGCACCAGGAACATGGTCAGGTTCTTGTGTTTCGGCGCGTTCGGATCGGTGTTGGTCAGTAGGAACACGTATTTGGCGTTGTGAGCATTGGAGGTAAACATCTTGGAGCCGTTGATAACCCAGCATTCGCCGTCGCGAACCGCGCGGGTCTTGCACGTCGCCACATCGGAGCCGCCCTCCGGCTCGGTGTACCCCAGGCACAGCCGGGTGTGGCCGGACAGCACCCCGGGCAGCACCTCATCGGCCAGCTCGGCGGATCCGAACTGCTGGACCTTCCGGGCCACGACGGCGGTGGTGCCCCAGTGGAACCACGGGGTGTGCGCCCGGCCGATCTCCAAGTCCCAGATGCGCCGGCGCAGGGCGCTGAAGCCGCCGTCGGATTCGTCTTTCCAATCGGCGGCCAGATAGCCCTCGGCGCCCAGCGCCAGGTGAACACCCTCGTCGAAGTTCTCGCCGGTTTCCCGGTCGCGTCGGCGCACTTCGTCGGTGACGTGGACAGCAAGAAACGCCCGCAACCTGTCGCGGAATTCCTTGTCCTCCGAACAGAGTTCGACGCTCGCGAAGTCCATGACGGCTACAGCCGCGCCTCGGTCTTGATGGCGGTGTCGGTGGTGCGCAGCGGGCGAATCATCGCTTCCTGCGCGAACGAGGCGATCAGCTCGCCCTCCTCGGTGTGAACGGCGCCGCGGACATACGACATGCCCGCGCCGACCTGGGTGCTCTCGTGCGTGTACAGCAACCAGCCCGACCAGGACACCGGCTCGTGAAAGCTCACCGTCACCGTCAGGGGCGCCGTGGACACGGTCAAGTGCGACTGGCTGGTGCCGATGCCTTCGTGGGCGCGCATCGTGGTCGAGATCCCCAGGTGCCCGGTGAAATACGCGATCAGCGCCTTGGCCAAATCGTCGCGGGTCGGGATCGGGTCGTAGTGCAGCCAGGCGAACAGCTCGGGCGGACCGACTTCGTCGGGGCTATTGACATCGACCACGTCGACAAGCCGCAGTTCCCGCCCGGCCATCGGCATCGGCGAGAAGTTGGCGTCGGCGGGCGCGACCACATCCGGGCGGGGCAGGTGGTGGCGGATCACATCGGCCGACGGCATATCGACGAACGCGGTGACGGTGATGCAGCGTCGGCCGTTCTGATTCACGCCGACAACCGCGGTCGCGGTGGAGCGGCCTTCGTGGACCACGTCCACGTCGAATTCGACTGGCGGACCGACCATTACGGCGCGGGAGAACACGGCGTGCGCGGACCGAACCGACTTGTCGTGAAACCGTTTCGCCACAGCGACGATCGCCTGCGCCAGCACCTGCGTGCCCTCCACCACCTGCCGTTCGTCGGCACCGGCGATCCCGGTATCGCCGGTGAAGTGGTCCGGCTGTTCGGGCCGCACATCGAACAAGTCGAGCAGGCCGGAAACCGACCAATGCGTCTGCTCAGATTCCGTCGTCACCTAGCGAGCGTGACATTTTCACCGAATCTTGTAAAGGCTTATCGGCGGCTGTCCCGATTTCAGCTCGCGTCGATCACCAGGGTCCGGAACCGTTCGATGGTGTCGGTTGCATGGGCCACGCTGTCGCCCGGCAACCCCACTTGCAGCCAGGTGACGCCCAGCTCGGTCAGCTTTTCCATCCCGCTCAGGTAGGCGTCCGCGTTGAAGTCGTCGTCGGCCGGGTTGCCGCCGTCGAAGTTGGTGAACACCACATCGAACTTCGACCAGTCCCGGCCCGCGTCGCCGACGCGGCGGCGCAGGTCGGCGATGCCGTCGGCCAGGCCTTGCACCGAATCGAGCGTCGCGGTGCGGGCAGTCTGGGCCAGCACCGCGGGCGCGGGGAACGGGCACCAGCCGTCGCCCTTCTGCGCAACGCGCCGGCGCGCGGCACCGGTGTTCCCGCCGACCCAGATCGGCGGATACGGATCGCTGACCGGTCGCGGGTGGGCGGTGATCCCGTGCGCGGTGAAGTGCTTGCCCTCGAACGAGACGTCGTCGGAGGTCCAGATCGCCCGGATGACATCCAGGGCCTCGTCGAACAGCTCGGCCCGTTGCTCATAGTCAACGCCCAGGGCTGCGAACTCCCGCTTGAGATAGCCGACCCCGACCGCGAGGGTGAATCGGCCACCGGAAAGCAAATCCAGCGATGCACCGGATTTGGCCACTACGAACGGGTTTCGATACGGCAACACCACAATGTTCGGGATCAGCCGCAAGGTGGTGGTCCGAGCCGCGGCGAAAGCCATCGCCACGAACGGGTCAAGGGCATCATGCCCGCCGGCCTCGAGCCAGCGCTGCGTCGGCGCGGGGTGGTCGGTGAAACCGAAGCCGTGGAATCCGGCTTCCTCAGCGGCCGCGGCGACCGCGGCAATGCCGTCGCCGCTGACCAATTCCGGGTTGTACGGGTGGCGGTGCATCGGGTGGGTGATGGTGAACTGCATCTGCCGCTTTCCTTTGCTCAGCGCCGAGAAATATCCCTGCAAAAGTACTGCGTGACACTTATACGATAATCTGTAAAGCCAGCCGGGCGGCCGCCTGGTCGGATCGAGCGCCACAGGGAGGTGACGCAGTTGGGCATCGTGACCACGAGTTCGGAAACCGCCTTCGCTCGATCGCCGGAAGCCATCTATGACTTCGTCACGAACCCGGTGAACTGGACCAAGACCTATCCGGGCAGCGCGCACATCACCAACCTGCCCGACCAACTGCCGTTGCAGGTCGGCGACACCTGGCAAGAGTCCGGTGCGGACGGCGACCGGATTTTCACCTGGCATCTGGCGATCGCGATGCGGCCGAAGTTATGGGTGTTCAATTCCGTTGGGCCGCTTGGTCATGACCGTGACGGCAACGGTGGTATGGAGGGCCGGATCACGGTGCAATACCACTTCACCAAACCGGGCCAGAACACCACGCTGTTTACCCGCACGATGACGATTGAGGCCTATAAACACGCGCCGCTGCCCGACGCGTTGTTCGAACAAGTCAACCCCGCCAAGATCGACGCCTACCACGCGGCGATCGCACGAGAATTGGATGCGCTCGATGACGGCGACCATTGACGGGCTGACACCGCTGGCCACCGGCTTCTGCTTCGGTGAAGGCCCGCGCTGGTTCGAGGGAATGCTGTGGTTCTCCGACATGCTGGGCGAGGCCGTGCACACCGTCGACCCGGATGGCTCGCTGACCACGTTGCCGCTGCCCGGGCATGCGCCCTCGGGCCTGGGGTTCCGGCCGGACGGCTCCCTGCTGATCGTGTCGACCGAAAACCGGCAGCTGCTGCGCTACGACGGTGAAACCGTCACGACGATCGCCGACCTGGCCGATGTCGCGCCGGCTGACCTCGGCGACATGGTCGTCGACCACCTCGGCCGCGCCTACATCGGGTCGCAGGCCTTCCACGGCGGCGTGCTCGTGCGCGTCGATCCCGACGACAGCGTGCGCGTGGTCGGGCAAGATCTGGACTTCCCCAACGGGATGGCGATCACCGCCGACCACAAAACCCTGATCGTCGCGGAGTCGATCGGCCGGCGACTGAGCGCGTTCAGCATCGGCGACGGCGGCGAGCTGTCGGACCGGCGAGTCTTCGCCGACGGTCTCGACGGCCCACCCGACGGCATCAGTCTCGACGCCGACGGCGGCGTGTGGACATCGATGACGCTCGCGCACCAATTCGAGCGCATCGTCGAAGGCGGCGAAGTAACCCACCGCATCGACATCGGCGACCGCACCGCGATCGCCTGCATGCTCGGCGGCTCCGCGCGGCGCACGTTGTTCATGCTGTCGAGCACCGATGCGTATCCCAAACGGCTGATCGGTACCCGGCTCTCCCGGCTCGACACGGTGATCGTGGATACTCCTGGCGCCGGCCTGCCGTGAAAGGTGAACGATGACCGATTCCTATTACGAGGTGATCGATGGCGCCGACCCGCTGGGTGAAAAGTTCCGTGCCACAGACTTAGTCAGAAGCACCTGGACGGCGAAGATTCAGCATGCCGCGCCGGTGTCGGCGCTGCTGGTCCGCGCGCTCGAACGCTGCGCTGTGCGCGACGACACCCGGCTGAGTCGAGTCGCCATCGATCTGTTGGGACCCGTTCCAGCAGACGGCGACTTGTGGGTCCGCTCGCGAGTCGAGCGCCCCGGCAAGCAGATCGAGTTGATCAGTGCCGAGATGCTGGCACTGGGACCCGACGGCCGGCCCCGGCCGACGGCCCGAGCCAGCGGATGGCGGCTGCAGCAGCTCGACACCGCCGAGCTGGTGCACGCCGCCGCGCCGCTGCCGCGTCCCATTAGCGAGGCCCGCAGCCGCGATCTCGCAAAGAATTTCGACCGCAACTATGTACACAGCCTGGACTGGCGGTGGCTGACCGCGCCGCTCAACGAGGGCCCGGGAGAATCCTGGATCACGCCGACGGCGAGCCTGGTCAACGGCGAGGAGATGACTCCGTTGGAGCGGCTGTTCGCGGTCGCCGACTGCGCCAACGGAATTGGCTCCAAGCTTGACATCACCAAGTGGACATTCCTGAACAACGACTTGGTCGTCCATGTGCACCGGATTCCCGACGGCGACTGGGTCGGCATCCGCGCAGAAACCAGCTACGGACCAGACGGCATCGGCACGACGGTTGGCACCCTGTTCGACGAGACCGGAGCCGTGGGCAGCATTCAGCAGTCGGTGTTGGTGCGACGCCGGCCCCGGTGATCTAGCGAGCTGGCGTCGATCTCGATGCGGCGGGCACCGGTGCGATGACGTCGACGACCCGCAGGTGCATCCGGGGCGAGTCGAGCAGCGTGGCGATCAGGCATCCGATGTCGCCGGGGGCGAAGCCTCCGCCGTCGGTCGATCGGATGATCGAGGCTCGCACACCGGTGCCGACGAATTCGGCGTCCAAGCCAGCCGCCCAGACCCCGAGCATCCGGTTGGCCGTCGCCGTCGACACCCCGACCAGACCCGGGCTGATCAACACCACGTCACCACGCCGTTGTTCGATCATCGGCGGGATGATTTGTGCCGCAAGGTGTTGCGCGCCGACCCACCAGCCGTCGGCAAGACCCGCCGCACTAACCAGTACGTCGACGGTCCCGATCAGGTAGCCGGCGGACGCGACGAACCGATCGATGGACAGCGGATCGGCGAGATCCAGGTGAGCGGCGAAGGCCGCCGCGCCGTCGGACCGAAGTTGGGCCGCGAAGCGCTCACAGACGTCGGTCCGGCGGGTTCCCATCAACACCAGATCCCCGTCGGTGGCCAACCGCGCTGCAGTCGCAAGCGCGACGGGCGATGAGGCTTCGGTGATGACAATGGCCCTGGGGGCCCTGCGGCCCCTGGATGGGCTCACGACGAGCGCCGATCTGCGGCGATGCGCTGGACCCCGGCTAAGATTTGGTGGTCAGCTACCAGTGACACGAAAACAGCGTGACACTTCGGGCTATTTTTGTAAAGTTGGGGTATGGAGCAGACGCCGACCATCGAAGGCGACACCTCGACGCAGCAGCGGATCCTTGCGGCCACCGCCGAAGTTCTCGGCCGCAACGGCAAACGCAAGCTCAGCCTGTCCGACGTTGCTATCCAGGCCGGGGTGTCGAGGCCGACCCTCTACCGGTGGTTCGCCTCGAAGGAGGAACTGCTCTCGGCGTTCTCCCGCTACGAGCGACAGAGCTTTGAAAGCGGTATGAGCCTGGCGACGGCCGGCCTCAGAGGTCTCGACAAGCTCGACGCCGCGTTACGGTTCATCGTCGAGTACCAGCATTCCTACACGGGCGTGCGGATGGTCGACATCGAACCCGAGCACGTCATCAGCCAGTTCGCAAATGTCATCCCGCAGATGCGGGACGGTCTGCAGCGGCTGATACCCGGTCCCAATGCCGCGGTGAAAGCAGCCACCGCGATCCGGGTGGCGTTTTCGCACTACATGATCCGCAGCGACGACGCCGATCAATTCCTGGCCCAGCTGCGCCATGCGGTGGGAATCAAGGCTTCCGACTAACTGCCCTGCGCTGACTAGTCGAACAGCACCGCGGCATTCAGATAGCCGGTCGGGTCGAAGGCCGTCTTGAGCGTTCGCATCGCCGCGATGTCAGCGGGCTCGCGGGACATGCCGACGTACTTGCGTTTGCGGCTGCCGACCCCGTGTTCGGAGCTGACGTTGCCGCCGCATCCGGCGATCAGGTCCATCATCGCCGCGTACAGATCGCGTTCCTGCTCCTCGCTGCAGCGCAGCACGTTGAAGTGCAGATTGCCCTCCCCGATGTGCCCGAACAGCACGCCAATGGCATCGGGCGCGTGGCGGCGCAGCAGCGCGTCCGCGTCGCGGGCGAACGCGGCGACGGCCCGCAGCGGCAGCGACACGTCGAACTTCACCGGCGGCCCGTACACACCGAGCACCTCGGCTATCGATTCCCGTAGCCGCCAGAGCCGTTGTTGCGCAACAAGATCGACACCCACCGCCGGCTCACCGCAGGTCCGCACCTCGTCCAGCGCCTCGGCGAGGCGCTCGGTCTGATCGTGATCGGATGCCAGTTCCACCAACAACAGCCAGTCACCGCGCACCGGCGCGGCGACACCCAGATGCTCGTCGGTCAGCGCACTGACCCGGCCGTCGATCAATTCCAGGGCGGCGATGCCGTCCAAGTCGCGAAACAGCCGTCCGGCGTCGACCAGCGCGTCGAGGTCCTCGAAGCCGCACACGGCGGTCACCCGATGCACCGGATCTGGGTGCAGCCGCAGGTCAACTGCGGTGATCACGCCCAGCGTTCCTTCGGCGCCGACGAACAGCGCCGGCAGGTCATAACCCGTGTTGTCGGCCCGCACGCGGGAGTGCCGTCGTACCACCGACCCGTCGGGCAAAGCGACGTCCAGCCCGATGACCTGCTCGCCCATGTTGCCGTACCGCACGGTGCGCAATCCGCCGGCGTTGGTCGACGCCATCCCCCCGACAGTGGCGGTGTCGCGCGCCGCCAGGTCCACACCGAACACCAGCCCGGCCGCCGTCGCCGCGCGCTGCACCGCGGCCAAGGTTGCCCCCGCCCCGACTTCGACGCGGCGTTCGATGGTGTCGACATCGCTTACGGCACAAAGCCGCTCGGTCGACAACAGCACATCGTCGTGCTCGGGTACGGTACCGGCCACCAACGAGGTGCGGCCGCCCTGGACGGTGACGTGCGCCCCGGCGTCCCGACACATCCGCAGCACCTCGGCGACCTCGTCGGCCGAACCCGGACGCACCAGGGCGCTGGCCCGTCCGCGATAGCGTCCGGTGTGGTCGACGCTGCGGCCGGCCAGCACGTCGGGGTCGGTGCTGACGTGACTCGGTCCCACCACCGACGACACGGCTCGCAGCACATCCGGGGCCATGCCGCCCTTCTACCACACCGCCACATTGGCGTCGCGATTGATGCAGGATAGGGCCGTGAGCATGCAACGTGAGGACGTCTGGTTCAACTCGGGCCGCGATCGGATCAGCGCGTGGCTATATCGACCGGCGGGCGACGGCGACGCGCCGCTGCTGGTGATGGCCCACGGGTTGGGGGCGGTTCGCACCATGCGGCTGGACGCATACGCCGAACGCTTCTGCGCGGCCGGTTACGCCTGCCTGGTGTTCGACTACCGCAACTTCGGCGACAGCGAGGGCGCGCCGCGTCAACTACTCGATATCAGGATGCAATTGCAGGATTGGACGGTTGCGGTGGCCTACGCTCGGACGCTGGCCGGTATCGATCCTAATCGGATTGGCCTGTGGGGCACGTCGTTTGGCGGCGGACATGTGATCGCCACGGCAGCTCGGCTGCCCGGCATCGCGGCGGTCGTCTCGCAGTGCCCGTTCACCGACGGCCTCGCCTCGCTGGGGGCGATGAACCCGTTGATCAGCGCACGCATCACCGCGTTAGCGGTACGCGATCTGATCGGCGCCCGGCTCGGCGGGTCGCCGGTGATGGTCCAGACCGCCGGCAGGCCGGGCGAAGTGGCGCTGATGCACGCGCCCGACGCCTATCCCGGCTTTTTGAGGCTGGTGCCTGACGGCATGACGCTGCGCAACGAGGTCGCCGCCCGGATCGGAGTCAAGATCCCGCCCTACCGTCCCGGCCGGCTCGCGGCGAAGGTGGCGTGCCCAATCCTGTTCTGCGTCTGCGAAACCGACTCGGTCGCACCGTCGGGGCCGACCCGTCGCTACGCGGCGATGGCGCCGCGTGGTCAGATCAAGCTTTATCCCGAGGGCCATTTCGAGATTTACGTCGACGACGCATTCGAGCGCGTCGTCGCCGACCAGCTCGAATTCCTCGACAAGAATCTGAAAACGGTGAGCTAGCGGATGACGCTGATGCCGCCGTCCACCGGGATCACCGCGCCGGTGATGTAGGTGCTGGCGCGGCTGGCGAGAAAGACGGCGATGCCGGCGATGTCGTCGGGTTGGCCGATGCGGCCCAGCGGCAAATGGGCGCCGATTGCGTCCGGCCCCGGTCGCAGCAGCTCCTTGGTCATCCGGGATTGGAAGAGCCCGGGCGCGATCGCGTTGACCAGAATCCTTGGCGCCAGCTCGCCCGCCAGATGCTGGGTCAGCATATGCACGGCGGCCTTGCTCGCGCTGTAGGAGAAGTTGTCCCGGCCGCGTCCCGGCGGCACGATTCCGTCGACGCTGCCGGTGTTGATGACGCGCGCCGGGTCGTCATCGGTCGCGGCCGCCGTCAGCATCGGCACCAGGGCGCGGGTCAGCAGGAAGACGCCTTTGACGTTGACGTCGTAGATCTTGTCGAACCCCGATTCGGGAAACTCGCTAAACGGCGCCCCCCACGCCGCGCCGGCGTTGTTGAACAGCGCGTGGACGGCGTCCTCCCGCTCGGCGAGGTCGCCGGCCAGCGCCTGAACTCCGTCGATGGTGCCGAGATCGGCGGGGATCGCCTGCACCGACCCGTGCACTGACAACTCCGCGACGGCGGCGTCCAGCTCGGCTTTCTTGCGGCTGGACAGAATACACCGTCGCTCCCGCCTGCAGCAGTCCGCGCGCCATCATCACGCCGATGCCGCGGCCGCCGCCGGTGACCACGGCGACCTTCCCGTCGAGGCGAAACATGTCAGTCATGGCCGACCGGCTGTACCGATTTCGGTTCTGACCCCGAGAGGTGACTGGTTGCGGACCGATTCGTCCCGGATCAGACCGCGCAGCAGTGCGGTGCTGAACTCCGCGGCGATCTCCTTGGCACTGCGGCGTCCGCTCGGGCGCAGCCACCGGTAGGCGCCGAGCGTCATCCCGATGTAGCCGAGCGCCAGCACGTGGGAGTCGCATTGATAGAACTCGCCGCTGGCGATACCCCGGTCGATCAGCCCGTGCACATGCTCGTAGACCTGGGTTTCCTTCTCGCGGACCGCGGCGACCTGCTCCTCGGTGAACCACTCGGTGATATACGGCTGTTCCTGGAAGTACACCGCCGCGCCTTCCGGATTCGCGGCGATCTGGTTCAGCAGCCGCACCGTGTACTGGTAAAGCGCCTCGCGCGCCGACATCGATGGGTCGTCGTGCACCGCGGCCAGCGTGCGCTCGGCGGCCTGCTGATAGATGTCGTAAAGGATCAGCGACTTGCTGGCGTAGTAGTGGTAGACGGTGGCCTTGTTCAGCCCGACCACGTCGGCGACGTCGTCCATCCGGGTGCCGTGGTAGCCGCGTGCGGCGAACAGCTTGGTGGCAACAGTCAGCAGCTCCTCGCGGCGGGAGAGCCCGTTCTCGGATGGCATGTCTACTCGCTATTCGGCAGGCCGGGGTGTCCGGAGTCAATCAACTAGTTGGATAGTCTAGGCAGGCCGGTTGTTCGCTGTTGCGCATTGTCCTGTTGGACTAGACTCCGGGACGAGCCAAGTCGGGCGTCGCAGAACGCTCGAGCCAGGTCGAAAGGGTGGTCAGATGGATCCGGATCCGAGCTACGACTTTTCCGACGAGCTCGACTTCTACTTCAAGTACCTGACGTGGGGCCTGCGTGGCGTCACCGACGGTGCCGGCTACCCACCACCGGCGTACCCGCCCGTTTAAGCCACTTCTGGTGGTGACCCGCTATAGCGCCTTGAGTTCCTCGGCGACCGCGGTCACCGATTTCTTGGCATCCCCGAACAGCATCGTGGTGCCCTCGCCGTAGAACAGCGGGTTGTCGATACCCGCGAACCCCGAGTTCATCGATCGCTTGAGCACGATCACCGACTTGGCCTTGTCCACATTGAGGATCGGCATGCCGTAGATCGGGCTGGAGGCATCGTTGCGCGCCGCCGGGTTGGTGACGTCGTTGGCGCCGATGACGATCGCGACATCGGTGCGGCCGAACTCGTCGTTGATGTCGTCCATGTCCTTCATCGCGTCGTAGTCGACTTCGGCCTCGGCCAGTAGCACGTTCATGTGCCCCGGCATCCGCCCGGCGACCGGGTGGATCGCGTACTTCACCGCCACGCCCTTGTCCTCCAGCAGCGCCGCCATGTCCTTGACGGCGTGCTGCGCCTGCGCGACGGCCAGCCCGTAGCCGGGGACCACGATCACTTGGTTGGCGTAGGCCATCTGAATCGCGGCATCGGCGGCCGACGTGGACCTGACGTGCTTGTCACCGCCGCCGTCGCTGCTGGGTGCAACGCCGCCGCCGCCGAACCCACCGGCGACGATCGCGGGAATGGAGCGGTTCATCGCCTTGGCCATCAGGTTGGTCAGGATCGAACCCGACGCGCCGACGATCATGCCGGCGACGATCATCGCGGTGTTGTTCAACGCCAAACCCGCGGCCGCGGCCGACAGCCCGGTCATCGCGTTGAGCAGTGAGATCACCACCGGCATGTCGGCGCCGCCGATCGGCAACACCACCATCAGGCCCAGCGCACCCGCGGCGGCAAGCAGACCGATCATCCACCACAGCGACACCCCGCCGCTGCCCGGACGTGCGCCCAGGCCGATGACGACCGCGGCGGCGATGGCCGCAGCCAACAGCAGCAGGTTGATCGGCTGCTGCAATTTGCCGAAGCCGATCGGCGATCCGGAGATGATCTCCTGCAGCTTGCCGAACGCGATGATCGATCCCCAGAACGAGATCGACCCGATGATCGCGGCGAACAACGACGCCACCACGATGTGCACGGTCGGCGACTCGCCGTGCTCGAAGGCTGAAAAGCCTTTCGTCTCAATGAATTCCGCGAGCGCGATCAGCGCGACCGTACCGCCGCCGACGCCGTTGAAGAACGCCACCAGCTGCGGCATGGCGGTCATCTTGGTGTAGCGCGCCGGCGGGACGCCGAGCACCACACCCACCACCAGGCCGGCGATGATCAGTACCCACTGGTCGGTGTGGCGGATCTTGATCAGCGTCGCCGTCACGGCCAGCGCCATTCCCACCGCGGCGATCAAGTTGCCGCGCACCGCGGTCTTGGGCCCGGTCAGGCCCATCAAGCCGTAAATGAACAGCGCGAACGAGATGACATAGAGGCCGATCACCAAGTAGTTCATTTGGCGGCCTCTTCGCTCTTGGCCGGCAGGGCCTTCTTCTTGCCCTTGAACATGCCCAGCATCCGGTCGGTGACGATGAAGCCGCCGACGACGTTCAGCGTGCCGAACACCACCGCGACAAACAGGATGATCTGCACCGCGAGCGATGGATGCTCAACCTCGCCGAACACCACCAGGGCGCCGACCACGACGATGCCGTGGATGGCGTTGGTCCCCGACATCAGCGGGGTGTGCAGTGTGTTGGGCACTTTCGAGATCACCGCAAACCCGACGAACCCGGACAGCACAAGGATCGCCAGGTTGGACAGCAGTTCGTCATACATCCCGTGCATTAGGAATCCTCTCCGCGGGTCACGCAGGACTCCGCGACGACTTCGTCGTCAAAGTCCGGGGCCAGCTTGCCGTCCGTGAGCAGCAGGTCCAGCAGCGCCGTGATGTTCTTGCTGTAGAGCTCGCTGGCGTGCTCGGGCATGGTCGCGGGCAGGTTCAACGGCGAAGCGATAGTGACGTCGTGTTTGACCACCGTCTGTCCGGGTTCGGTGAGCTCGCAGTTGCCGCCGGTCTCGCCGGCGAGATCCACCACGACGCTGCCGGGCTTCATCGCTTCCACGGCGGCGGCGGTCACCAGGCGCGGCGCCGGGCGACCCGGGACCAGCGCGGTGGTGATCACGACGTCGAATCCGCTGATCGCGTCTTCCAGCGCCTTCTGCTGCTGCGCGCGTTCGTCGTCGGTGAGCTCACGGGCATACCCGCCCTCACCGGACGCCTCGATTCCGACATCCAGCCACTGCGCACCGACTGACCGCACCTGATCGGCCACCTCGGGGCGCACGTCGTAGCCGGTGGTCCGAGCGCCCAAACGCTTGGCCGTCGCCAGCGCCTGCAGCCCGGCCACGCCGACGCCGAGCACCAGCACGGTGGCCGGCTTCACGGTTCCGGCCGCCGTCGTCAGCATCGGGAAGAACCGGGTCGACTCCGACGCCGCCAGCAGCACGGCCTTGTATCCGGCGACATTGGCCTGCGACGACAAGGCGTCCATCACCTGCGCCCGCGAGATCCGCGGGATGGCCTCGAGCGCGAACGCCTGCACACCGGCCTGCTTCAAGGCGCCGATCGAATTGTCGGCGTTACGCGGCGCCAAAAAGCCGATCAGGGTCTGCCCGCTGTGCAGTTTGCCGACCTCGTTGACGGTCGGCGGCGCGACCTTGACGACGACGTCGGCCGCCCAGGCGTCACCGATCGTCGCGCCGGCCTCGGTGTAGAGCTCGTCGGGAAGCAGTGCGCCCTCGCCGGCGCCCGACTCCACCACGACCGCGACCCCGCTTTTCACCAGCGGCCCGACCGCCTTCGGCACCAGCGCGACCCGTCGCTCGTCGGTCCCGGACTCGGCGACCACCCCCACCGTCGTCTGCGTATCTGTCATGAACTCCTACCCCGGCTAGATCGGCACCTCTCGGCCGTCCCCAACCCTAACTGGAGTCACCAGAGCGGGAAGTCTTGGCCGTGCTCCGCCACCGATCGTGGCCCGAAGTAGCGGCGCTGCGATTCGTCGATCGCCACATCGTTGATGCTGGCCTCGCGACGGGCGGTCAGCCCGGCGTCGGAGAACTCCCATAACTCGTTGCCGTAGCTGCGCCACCACTGTCCGGCGTCGTCGCGGCATTCGTACTGGAACCGGACGGCGATCCGGTTGTCGTGATGACTCCACAGGCCCTTGCGCAAGACGTAGTCGTGCTCGCGCTGCCATTTCCGGGTCAAGAAGGCCACGATCGCGTCGTGGCCGACGACGTGTTCGTCGCGGTTACGCCACTCCGAGTCGACGGTGTAGGCGAGGCTGACGCGCTCGGGGTCGCAGGTGTTCCACAGGTCCTCGGCGGCCTGCACTTTCTGGATCGCTGTTTCGAGGGTGAAGGGCGGAAGTGGGGGACGTTTGTCGGTCACGGCATCTATCGTCCTCCGCCGTCAAAGGCTTTCGCGCGGTGTCCTATCGTGACGGGCATGGACTTCGCAATGTCGGCCAAAGCCAGCGACTACCACAAGCGGTTGTCCGAGTTCATCACCGACTACGTCTTTCCGGCCGAGGCCGAGTACGACCGCTACCGCCACGAGGCCGGCCCGAACGATCACACCGTTCCGCCGATCATCGAGGAGCTCAAGACCAAGGCCAAAGCGGCCGGTCTGTGGAACCTGTTCCTGCCCGCCGAGTCGGGCCTGACCAACTTGGACTACGCCCCGCTGGCCGAGCTGACCGGATGGAGTCTGGAGATCGCGCCCGAGGCGATCAACTGCGCGGCACCGGACACCGGCAACATGGAGACCCTGCACCTGTTCGCCACCGAGGAGCAGCGCAAGAAGTGGCTCGAGCCGTTGCTGAACGGCGAGATCCGCAGCGGCTTTTCGATGACGGAGCCGGCCGTCGCCAGCAGCGACGCCCGCAACATCGAAACCTCCATCGTGCGTGACGGCGGCGACTACGTGATCAACGGCCGCAAATGGTGGACGTCGGGTGCGGCCGATCCGCGGTGCAAGATCCTGATCGTGATGGGCCGCACCAACCCGGAGGCGGCCAGCCACCAGCAGCAGTCGATGGTGTTGGTGCCGATCGATACGCCGGGCGTGACTGTCGTCCGGTCAACGTCGGTCTTCGGTTACCAAGACCAGCCCGGGCACTGCGAAATCATTTACGACAACGTCCGGGTGCCGGTCACCAACCTGCTCGGTGAAGAAGGCTCCGGCTTCGCGATCGCCCAGGCCCGGTTGGGACCGGGCCGCATCCACCACTGCATGCGCGCACTCGGCGGAGCCGAACGTGCGCTGGCCCTGATGGTGCACCGGGCCAACACCCGGATCGCGTTCGGCCGTCCGCTGGCCGACCAAGGTCTCGTCCAACAGGCAATTGCTCAGTCCCGCAACGCGATAGATCAAGCCAGGATGCTATGCGAGAAGGCCGCCTGGACCATCGACCAGCACGGTAACAGGGCCGCACACCTGCTGGTGTCGCAGATCAAGGCGGTGGCCCCGCAGGTGGCCTGCGATGTCATCGACCGCGCCATCCAGGTGCACGGGGCGGCTGGCGTCAGCGAGGACACGGCGCTCGCGCGGCTCTATGCCTGGCATCGCGCCATGCGCATCTTCGACGGGCCCGACGAGGTGCATATGCGCACCATCGCGCGCGCCGAGATCGGCCGGGAGCAAAGCGCTTTCGCTGCGGCGGTCACCTAGATGGCCGCGAGTGTGCGGGATCTGCAGGGGGCCTGGAACTTTCGCGACGTCGCCGATAGCACCGGCGTGCTGCGGCCGGGGCGGCTGTTTCGTTCCGGCGAGCTGAGCGATCTCGGCGACGGCGGTCGCGATGAGTTGAGTCGTTTGGGCATAACCGATGTCGCTGATCTGCGCTCACGCCGTGAGGTCGAACGCCACGGGCCGGGCCTGGTGCCGGACGGCGTGGCGATCCATCTACTGCCGATCCCGGATCTCGGGCCCGACGAGCTCAACCCGGACGGGGACGCGCCCCACGAGCACGCGTTCCGGCGGCTGCTGGAGGACAAGGCCGACGACGAACCGGTCAGCGAAGCGTCCACCCGCTACATGACCGAGGAGTACAGCAGGTTTCCCACCTACAACGGCGCACAGCAGGCGCTGCATCGCGTGGTCAGCCTGCTGGCCGACGGGCGCTCGGTGCTCACCCACTGCTTCGCCGGCAAGGACCGCACCGGCTTCATGGTGGCACTGGTGCTGGAAGCCGCGGGCGTCGAGCGGGACGCGATCATGGCCGACTTCCTGGGCAGCAACCGGGCGGTTCCCCAACTGCGGGACCGGATCCTCGAAGCGGTCCGGGAGCGATCGGACGTCGAAGTGACGCCGGAGTTGATGGCATTCACCGAGGCGCGGCTCTCCGACGAAGTCCTCGGCGTCCGCGAGGAATACCTGGACACCGCGCGGCGCACCATCGATGAAAACTTCGGCTCGCTCGATGGCTACCTGCGCAGCGCGGGGATCACCGAGGCGGACGTGGCCCGGCTGCGCAGCGCTCTGCTGGCTTAATTCACATCAGGCACATCAGCATCAGCACCGTCGACCACACGGTGTTCGAATCGACGGCGTATGCGATATCACCGCGGCGTGATATCGCCCGCGGCGTTAGAGAACACACTCGCCCAGTGTCTGACGAGGCGGCTGAGGCTTGTGGGTCGTGCACCCTGTGGTAGCGGGCAGCAGGTACTGAGTTTGCTGAAGGAAAACCTGTGTATTTCTTAGACATTGAAGCAAAATTGGTGTAAAACATACGTTGAATACCCTCGCCGCTGGGGCAACTGCTTGTCCTGACGACTCCGCCCAAAGTCCGGGAGGTCCCAATGTCAGACCGCAAGCTTCGTTGGCTGGGCTTAGGGCTGGTGTCAACCGCCGGTGCCGGTGTCTTGGGGCTGACCGCGATGATGAATCCGACGGTCGCCCATGCGGACGGCGAAGACATCGGGTTGGTGATCGGCGCCAGCGGCGTACCGATCCCCGGCGCCTTATACGTGGCGGCCGCTAACGGGCAGTACCTCGACAACGAGTACACGCATTTCTACCCCGACCTCACGTTCTACGGGGCCACCTCAACCGTGCCCTCCGACGAAGGTTTCTATGGCATAGGCGTCTTTACGCCGGAAGGGCTCTATCCGCTGACCGGTGCTGGCGTCCACCAATTGCTTCTCAACTACCCCACAGATGCCGATGGCTTTCCGGATCAGAGCTCGTCGGTAGGTCAAGGAATGACCATCCTGGAGAACGATCGCCGCCGACCAGGCAGCCGGGGACACATCAACGGTGTTCGGTTACTCACAGAGCTCCACAATCGCCAGCTACGTAATGCAGCAACTGGACCCTAGCGGCACGCCGCAGCCAGACCCCGGACTGCAATTCCTGCTGCTCGCTGACCCCAGCAATCCCAACGGCGGGGCGCTCGAGCGCTTCGCCGGCTTCGAAACGACGTCGGGCCAAACAGTCTCCGATCCGTTGAACCTCCCGAGCCTGGGTTTTGTCTTCGACAACGCCACCCCAGCCGATGATTACGTGACCTCGATCTACTCACTGGAATATGATGGCTTCGCGGACTTTCCGCGCTACCCGATCGACTTCCTGTCCGACCTCAACGCCTTTTTGGGCATCGGAACGCTTCACGGCGTTTATCTCAACGGGTTTGAACCCGGCCACGGCGGCCCCACGGCCGAGCAGATCGCTAATGCGATTCTGCTACCGGGCTCGGCCGCGGACGGCACCACGGACAGCCTCACCAACTACTACATGATCGACGAGACTGCGCCGCTGGTGTCGCTGCTGCCAAAATCACTGCAAGAATTGCTGGGGCCCGACCTGACGTATCTGATCAACCTGGGCTACGGCGACGGCAGCCTCGGTTACTCCGTGACGCCTGATTCGCCGGCGAACGTGGCCACCCCGTTCGGGCTGTTCCCCGACGTCAGCCTGTCAACCGTGCTCAGCACCCTGGCCACCGACACCGAGCAAGGCTTCCAGAACTTGATGAGCGGCACCGACCCCTACTCGGCGGCGCTGGATCCGGCGACCTCGTCGGCGACGAGCTTGGCGGATCTGATGTCGGCATTGTCGGCCGACGCCGCTGATCCGGCAGCGACGTTCACTGAGTTGGTTAACGCGATCTCGAGTGCGGCTTCGGCGGCGTATTCAACTCTGCTGCCGTTGGCCGACATAGCGAATGCCCTGCTGACCAGCCTTCCGGCATACGACCTTTCGCTGTTCACCGACAACCTGTCGAACGGTGACCTCCTCGACGCGCTCGGCTTGCCGATCGCGGCTGATACCGGGATGGGCACGCTGTTCGCCGGTTTCGCATTCGCAGTCATCGACCATGCGGTCACACAGATATCCGCCGACTTCTCCGGTCTGTTCTAGTAACGGGGAAACGGAACGCGCCGTAACCGGCCGGCTGTGGCTGGTCTTATGGCTCCAGCACGAGCTTGCCGAACACACCGCCGTCGGCCAAGGCCTGCAACGCGGCCGGTGCATCGGAGAGCGGATAGCGCTGCGGCGGTGGCGGTTTCAAACCCAACGACACCAGCTGGCCTAGGCCCCAGGCGAACAGCACCGCCGAGCCCGGCACCTGATGCAGGTACTCGCCCCAGGCGACGCCGAGCACGCCGATATTGCGCAGCAGCAGCCTGTTGACCTTGACCGTCGGAATCGCGCCCGCCGCAAACCCGATGACCAACAGCTTGCCGTCGATGGCCAACACCCGGATGGCGTCGTCGAAGGCCGACCCGCCGACCGGGTCGACGACGATGTCCACGCCGCGGCCGTCGGTGTGGTCGCGCACCGCCTGCGCCCAGCCGTCAGTCAGGGGCAGCACCACGTCGGCGCCCAGCGACTCGACGAAATCCATTGCGCTCATGCGATGTACCAGCGCAATGACCTTGCTGGCCCCCATCGCGCGGGCCACCTGGATGGCCGCCGTGCCCACGCCGCCGGCTGACCCCAACACCAGCACACTGTCGCCCGCGCGCATCGCGGCACGCCGAGCCAGCGCGAAGTACATGGTGTTGTAGTTCACCAGCAGCGACACCGCCTCGGCATCGTCGAGTTCCGCAGGACTGTGGATCACGTTGGCCAGCGGAACGATCACCTGTTCGGCGTAGCCGCCGAGCACACCGAACGCCGAGACCCGGTCACCCACTTTGAATTCCGAGTCTTCCGGCGCCCAGTGCACCACACCGGCGGCCTCCATGCCTGGAATGAACGGCGGAGGCAGCTTGAGCTGATACTCACCCTTGCTCAGCAGCAGGTCCGGAAAGCACACCCCGGCTGCACGGACGTCGACGATAATCGTGTCGTCGTTGCCGGTGATGTCATCGACATCCGTGTAAACCAGGCCGGAGGGTCCTGAAAGCTCCTGTACTACACAGGCTTTCATGAATATTCGATTACCGGATCGAGAAGTTCGCCTGCTTCGCGGCCGACAAGTCGTCGATCTCAGCCCAATGCGAGGCGATCTCGTCGACCGACGGCGGTGCCTTGAAGGTGACACCCTCGTTCTGGAACAGCGCGGTGCGTTGCACCTTGCCGCCGCCGACGATGAAGATCGAGCCTGTGTCAGGCACCTCTTCGGTGCACAGATAGGCGACGACCGGGGCGACGAAGTCCGGCGTCAGGTTCTTCAGCACCTCGGGCGGCAGGATGTCCTCGGTCATCCGGGTGGCCGCGATCGGTGCCAGCGCGTTGGTCTTGATGTTGTACTTGGCGCCCTCCTGGGCCAGCGTATTGATCAAGCCGACCAGGCCCAGCTTGGCTGCACCGTAGTTGGCCTGGCCGAAGTTGCCGAACAGCCCGCTGGTAGAGGTCGCGACGACCACGCGCCCGAAGCTCTGCTCGCGGAAATGCGGCCACGCGGCGCGGACGACGTTGTAGCCCCCGTAGAGGTGCACCTTGAGGACGGAATCCCAGTTCTCGAACGACATCTTGTGGAAGGTGCCGTCGCGCAGGATGCCGGCGTTGCTCACCACGCCGTCGACCTTGCCGAACTCGTCGAGAGCGGTCTTGATGATGTTCTCCGCGCCCTCGGACTCGGCCACACTGTCGTAGTTGGCGACCGCGCGACCGCCGGCGTCCTTGATCTCCTGGACGACATGGTCGGCCATGTTATGTCCGGCGCCCGTGCCGTCGCGGGCACCGCCGAGGTCGTTGACCACGACGCTGGCGCCTTCCTTGGCGAGGGTCAGCGCGTACTCGCGGCCCAGGCCACCACCGGCTCCGGTGACGACGACGACGCGATCCTGCACTCCGGGCATGGACTTCCTCTCGTTCTCGGGCGTCATCGCCCGACTCTTCTCAGTGACCAGTTCGGTTCAGTCGGGCCGGCGACGCTAGAAAAGCCGGCGCGCCAACTTCCACGCCCTATCTGTATACGGCGGGTAGACGAAGCTGGATATGTCGGGTCGGGTCGGCTTGGTCAACACCGACTTGCGGTGGCTGAACTCTTCGAAACCCCAGCGACCGTGGTAGGCGCCCATGCCCGATGCGCCGACGCCGCCGAACGGTAGCTTGGCCGTCGACACCTGGAAAGCCAGGTGGTTGACCAACATGCCGCCGGCGGGTACCTCTCGGATCACCCGCTCGCGCACCGCGCGCGTCTTGGTGAACAGGTACGCCGACAGCGGCTTGGGCCTCGAGTTGACGAAACGTATTGCTTCATCAAGGGATTGGACGGATATCACCGGCAGGATGGGACCGAAGATCTCGTTGCTCATCAGCGGTTCGTCGGGTTCGGGGTCGACGACCACGGTTGGTTCCAGGCGCAGCGTCGAAGCGTCGGAGTTGCCGCCCAACGCGATCGTGCCCTTGGTCGTGGCCAGGTATTCGGTCAGCCGATCGAACTGGCGTTGGTTGACGATGCGCAGGCCACTCGTGTTCTCTTCGGCCCGGAACTTGGTGATGGCCTGGCCGATCTTGTCGACGAGCTCGTCGCGGATCGTCGCGTCGGCCAGCACGTAGTCGGGCGCCACACACGTCTGGCCGGCGTTGAGCAGCTTGATCCAGGCGATCCGCTTGGCCGCAACGTCCACGTCGGCATCCGCCGCCACGATCACCGGGCTCTTGCCGCCGAGTTCCAGGGTGACCGGCGTCAGGTGAGGTGCGGCGCCCTCGTAGACCTTGCGGCCGATCTCGGTGCCGCCGGTGAAAAACACGCGGTCGAATCCCTGCGCAATCAGCTCCTGGCTCACCGCGCCGTCACCCTCGATCACCGCGATCGCGTCGTTGTCCAGGTACCGCGGCACCAGTTCGGCCATCAGCGCCGCCGACGCCGGAGCAATCTCGGATGGCTTGAGCAACACCGTGTTTCCCGCGGCGATCGCTCCCACCGCCGGGCCGAGCGTCAGGTAGAACGGGTAGTTCCAGGCGCCGATGATCAACACGGTGCCGTAGGGCTCGTACTCCACCCAGCCGCGGCCGGGCAGCTGCGCCAGCTCCAGCAGCCGGTGTTTGCGCTGCGTCCACTTCTTGACGTGCTTGGCCGCATAGCGGGCCTCGCCCGCGGTGGTCGCGGCATCGGCCAGCCACGCCTCGAACGGGCTGCGGTCCAGATCCTCGGCGAGCGCGTCGGCGATCGCCGGCTCGTTCTCCGCCATCATCTTCTCCAGCGCGCGCAGCTGGGCTCGTCGCCACTCCACGCTGCGGGTTTTTCCGGTGGAGTAGGTCTGCCGCAGACGAGCGACAACCTTCGGGATATCGGCGTGAGTCGGGGCGGCTGCGCCGACGGTGGCAGGTGCGGTGGCTTCGGTGGTCATGGGGATTCCTTCCTCGACCGACGAAAACCCCAATCCTAATCAACCACCTGGTTGGGCAACAGGTGCCCTCAGTTGTCGCAAGCGCCCACTATTACGGCTTCTCCGCCGCGACGAAGACCGCCCGGAACGTCGCCGCCACGTCGGGTTCCTCCGGCAGCTGACGACCGACCTGGGTGAGGTAGTCGCGGCCGGACACCGACTCGACCTGCCAGGAGTGGCCGTCGAACCAGGCCGCCGGATCGCAGCGCTCGTCCTCGGTGTACCACAGGTCGCCGGGGTCGAAGACGTTCTCGTCGCCGAGCCGCTGGCGCAGTTCGTCGGTCTTGGCGCGGCGCTTCTCGTACGCCTCGCGGGCCGCCTCGTCGAAGGTGAAGTCCTCGATGCAGGCCCGGCTGCCCGGCGCGCTGAGCGCGTCGATATCGGTGAACAACCGGTCCTCGGCCTCACCCGGCAGGAACATCAACAGGCCTTCGGCCAGCCACGCGGTCCGCTGTTCCGGGTCGAATCCCTCGTCCCGCAACGCTTTCGGCCAGTCGAACCGCAGGTCGGCCGCCACCTCGTGACGCTCGACAACCGGCTGGACGCCGTGGGCCGCCAACGTTGCGGCTTTGTACTCCAACACCTTTGGCTGGTCTACCTCGTAAACGCTGGTCCCCGCCGGCCAGTCCAGCCGATAGGCCCGTGAGTCCAGCCCGGAGGCCAGAATCACGTGTTGACGGATGCCGGCTGCGGCCGCCGCCCGGAAGTAGGCGTCAAAAAAGTGCGTCCGTGCGGCCTGGTAGTTGACCATGTGTGCGCGGACCGCCGCCAACTCGGGATCGGCCGTGTACGTCGTCGACATCTTGGCCACCAGCTGCGCGAGTTCCGGGCCGTCGATCAGCATCTGCGCGAACTCATCGCGGATCAGCGGCCGCTCGCTGGCCGTCTCGGCCGCGCGGGCCGAAGCCACCATGACGGCCGTCGCGCCGACGCTGGTCGCGATGTCCCAGGTGTCGCCGTCGCTACGGCTTGTGCTCATGCCCGCCTCCTCAGCGGCCCGTCCCGGCCCGCATCGTCACCGCGCGGCGCCGCGGTCATGCCCGTTCCGCGGTCACGAACTGCGCGAAGGCATCCTTGTCGTCGGCCATCGGCACGCCGTCCACCCAACGATCCAGCCGGCGCATCTCGTCGCCTGAGTTTTGTGCCGTGGCCCGCCAGCCGTGCTCGTTGAGCCAGTCGACGACGACCGCGCGATCCTCGTCGTGATAGATCAAGTCCTGAATGTCGACGCTCTGCTCGATGCCGAGCTTCTCCGCCAGCCCCTGGAATCGATCCCGCATCTCCTGCCGTCGCTCCTCAGCATGGCTGGCCGCGGTTTCCACCGCGATCCGGCTGCCCGGCGCGCTCAACTCGGTGATCTGCGTGAACAGCCGGTCCTGGGCGTCGGCCGGCAGATACATCAGCAGGCCTTCGGCCAACCAGGCCGTCGGCGCCTTCGGGTCGAAGCCCGCGCCGACGAGGGCGGCCGGCCAGTCCTGACGCAGGTCGATCGGCACCTCGTGGCGGTCGGCCGACGGCGTCGCGCCGTGCGCCGCCAGCGTGGCCGACTTGTATTCCAGCACCTTGGGCTGGTCGATCTCGTACACCGTGGTGCCGGCCGGCCAGTCCAGTCGGTAGGCCCGCGAGTCCAGCCCGGACGCCAAGATCACCACCTGGCGGATGCCGGCGGCCACCGCCGAGGCGAAGTGGGCGTCGAAGAAGTGCGTCCGCACGGCCTGGTAGCTGCGCATGTGTTGCAGCACCGCGGCCCCTTCCGGGTCGATCGACTCGACCTTGGCGAGCAGGGAGTCGTCGAGCATGCTTTCCCACACGCCGGTGCCGGCCTGGCTGACCAACAGCTTCGCGTAGGGGTCGCGGATCAGCGGATCGGGCTTGTCGGTTTCGACGGCTCGGGCGGCGGCCACCATCACCGCCGTGCTGCCGACGCTGGTGGCGATGTCCCAGGTGTCGTCGTGGGTGCGCAAAGTGCTCATCGGGGTCCCGTCTCCTGCAAACTGCGTGGGGTGATCAATCGGCTGCGGCGAGCTGGGCGCGCAGCAGCCTGGTGGTGAAAGACTCTTCGGCCAGGTCCGCGGGGATCGGCCGGCCCAGTCGGGCCATTTCGTCGGCGTTGGTCACGGCGTGCACCTGCCAGCCCTGCACGGTCAGCCATTCGGCGGCATCCGCGCGGTCGCTTTCCTGGTAGGTCAGGGTTTCGACGTTGATGTCGAGGCCCAGCCTTTCGCGCATCCGCTCAAAGCGGATCCGTCGCGCCGCGCGGCGTCGCTCGGGGTCGCCCGAACCGAGGCTGAACGCCTCGACGGCCACCCGGCTGCCGGGCGCGCTCAGCTCGGTCAGCATCTCGAACAGCCGGTCCTGAGCTTCGGCCGGCAGGTAGGGCAACAGGCCTTCGGCCAGCCACGCGGTGGGCTGGGTCCGGTCGAAACCCGCGGCCGACAGCGCCGCGGGCCAGTCGTCGCGCAGGTCCACCGGCACAGTCCGCCGGGTTGCCTTGGGTGCGGCGCCGGCCGAGTCCAAAGTGGCCGTCTTGTACTCGACCACCTGAGGCTGGTCGATCTCGTAGACCGTGGTGCCGGCCGGCCAATCCAGCCGGTAGGCGCGCGAATCCAGCCCCGCGGCCAGGATCACCACCTGCCGGATTCCGGCGGCGACAGCGTCGGCGAAGTAGCTGTCGAAGAAGTGGGTGCGCACGGCTTGGTAGTCACAGGCCAGCCGGTGCGACCGGCGTCCGTGCTCGTCGTCGCCGATCCACTCGAGATCCGGGCTGGCCAGCCGCGCCCACGGCCGACCGGCCGACGACACCAGCAAGTAGGCGAACTCGTCGCGGATCAGCGGGTCGGCTGTTGCCGTCTCCACCGCGCGCGCCGCGGCCACACTCAATGCGGTGGCGCCGACGCTCTCGGTGATGTCCCAGCTATCCCCGTCGGTACGCACGGAACCCACGTCATACAGATCAGTCATAGCGCGCTCATGCTACCAAATAAGTTAGATTAACTATCTGGTTCTGTGCGCTACATCACTGCCCTGAATTTGGGCGCCGGGTGAGGCTGCCGGCCAACAATTGGTGCACCTGACGGGTGACCGTGTCGATTTCGTGCCGGTCAGCGACGAACCCGAGGTAGAAACCGACTCCCAGTAGGACCGCGATCAACGCCTCGGTCAGCGCCGAAGCGTCGGTATCGGAGGCGAGCTCGCCACCCTTGATCGCGTCGTCAATGGCCCTTGCCAGAAATTCCCGGGTGGTCCGAATCGAGTCGGCTTCCTCATGGCTCAGCTCGGGATGCCGTTGCGACTCCAGCGCGACGGTGATCAAAAACGCCGCCGCTGTTCGGTTTTCGATGTCGGCCTCAGTGGCGGCATCGATGAACGCCGACACCCGACCTATCAGTGTCGTCTCGCGCTGCGCCCGCTGGATGCTGGCGGCGACAACCATGTTGTTGGTCTCCTTCGCCACTTCCCGATAGAGCGCGCGTTTGTTGGAGAAGTAGTGATTGATCGCCGGCCGGGTCAGGTCAGCGCGGATCGCGATCGCCTGGAAGGTGGCGGCGTCGTAACCGCGTTCGCTGAACACCTCGCGAGCGGCGCGCAAAATGCGCTTCCGCGTCTCGGCCGCCTTCGCTGCAGGAGGGCGACCCGGTCCCCGACTGGCGGCCTGCACCACGGATGAATTGTGCCACAAGTCACACTTTTAACCGCCGCGCTTAGCACAAGCTGGTTGTTAGCTGAGCGGCGGTTGCGCTGCGGTGTGCGGCATCAATCCATTTGGTGGAATGCTGCCGAACTTTCCGGCCTGGAAATCCTCGAGCGCTTGGATCAACTCCGCCTTACTGTTCATCACGAACGGGCCGTAGTGGAAGACCGGCTCCCGGATCGGCTGGCCGCCCAGGATCAGCACCTCCAACGCGGGCCTGCGCGACTCCTGCGACGGCGCGGCAGCGACGGTGATCCGGTCGCCTGGGCCGAGCACCGCCAGCTGGCCCTGCTGGATTGGATGCCCGATCGGGCCGACAGATCCGCGCCCGGACAGGACGTAGACCAGCGCGTTGTAGTCGCGGTTCCATGGAATGTTCAGCCGCGCGCCAGGTTCGATTGTGGCGTGCGCCATCGTAATCGGCGTGTGGGTAACGCCGGGCCCGCGGTGACCGTCGATCTCCCCTGCGATGAGGCGGACGAGCGCGCCGCCATCGTCGGAGGAAAGCAAGGTGACGTCAGTGCCCCCGATGGCCTGATATCGCGGCGTGGCGAATTTGTCCTTCTTCGGCAGGTTCACCCAGAGCTGGATGCCGTGGAAGACGCCGCCACTTTCCACCAGGTCAGCCGGTGGCGTCTCGATGTGCAGGATGCCGGCGCCCGCGGTCATCCATTGGGTGGCGCCGTCGGTGATCAAACCACCGCCGCCGTGCGAGTCCTGGTGCGCGAACCGCCCGTCGATCATGTAGGTGACCGTCTCGAACCCGCGGTGCGGATGCCAGTCGGTCCCCCTGGGCTCGCCGGGCTGGTATTCCACCTCACCCATCTGGTCCATGTGCACGAACGGGTCCAGTGCGGCGGCGCTAACTCCGGCGAATGCCCGGACGACCGGAAATCCTTCACCTTCGTAGCCGTGTGGCCCGGTGGTGATCGAGCGGACCGGACGTTCCGTGTCGGCCGGACCGGCGGCCGGCACCCGCTCCAAAGTCAACGTGTCTGCGGTTACCGCGGGCATCTGTACCTCCTGAAACTTGGTTACTCGATATAACCGGACCGCGGTCCGATTATTCCTCGGACGGCCCGTGCACGTTGGCCGGTCGGTGCTGTTAACGTCCCGGGCATGCCAGGGGTGGACGAGAACCAGTTAGAGGAAAGTTCCGACGACAACCTTGAGGAACCCGGTGGTCGCTTGGGGAGCCTGATCAGGAACCTCGAATATCTAGAAAAATGGCTGTTGCTGGGCGTCGTCATCGGCGTGGTCGCCGGTGTGGGTGCCGTGCTCTTCTACCTGGCGTTGCGCTACACCACACATTTTTTGCTGGGCTATGTGGCCGGCTACCACTTGCCCACCCCGCTCGTCGAGGGCGGGAGTCCGGGTTCCCCCCATTACCCGAGGCCTTGGGCGCTGCCGCTGGTGACGACGGGGGGTGCGCTGGTATCGGCATTGCTCGTGGCCACGTTCGCTCCCGAAGCCAGCGGCCACGGCACCGACAGCGCGATCGAGGCAATCCACACCGATCCGCGCCACATCCGGACCCGGGTCGTGCTGGTCAAGCTGGTCACCAGTGCGCTCACCATCGGCTCTGGCGGTTCAGCGGGCCGTGAGGGTCCCACCGCTCAAATCTCCGCCGGCTTCGCTTCGCTGTTGACCCGTCGATTGCACCTCTCCGACGCGGACGGGCGAATCCTGGTGTCGCTCGGGGTGGGCGCGGGCATCGGCGCCATCTTCGGGGCGCCACTCGGCGGGGCCGTGCTGGCAGCATCGATCATCTACCGGGAAGACTTCGAATACCGCGTGCTCTACCCCGGCTTTGTCACCTCCGCCACGGCTTACGCCGTGTTCGGCTCGTTTTTGGGCTTCGAGCCGATGTTCGGATACGTCGACGCCGAATACCGCTTCGAGAGTGCCTGGCCGCTGCTGTGGTTCGTCGTCCTGGGCATTGTCGCGGCGGCTGTGGGTTATCTGTTCGCGCGGGTGTTTTATGCCACTGAGGGTCTGTCCGCCCGGATGCCCGGCGCGTCGGTGCTCGCGCCCACCATCGGGGGCCTGCTGGTCGGACTGATGGGGTTGGTGATTCCCCAAGTTCTCAGCAGCGGCTATGGCTGGGTGCAGTTGGCAACGACCAAAGCCGGGCTCCTGACGATTCCGTTGTGGATCGTGCTGATCTTGCCGATCGCCAAAATCGTCGCCACCTCGTTGTCTATCGGCACTGGCGGATCGGGCGGAATCTTCGGGCCGGGGATCGTGATCGGGGCGTTCGTGGGCGCGGCGGTGTGGCGGTTGGGCGACATGTTCCATCTGCCGGGAGTGCCCGACAGCCCGGGCATCTTCGTCGTGGTGGGGATGATGGCGTGCTTCGGCAGCGTCGCGCACGCACCGCTGGCCATTTTGATCATGGTGGCCGAGATGACCGGGTCGTTCTCCGTGGTGCCCGGCGCCATCATCGCCGTCGGGATCGCCTCACTGCTGATGCATCGCACCAAGGTGTCGATCTATCGCTCGCAACGCCGCAATCGTGAAACCGCCGAAGCCGAACGCTTGCACGCGGCCGCCACCGAAGGCGGCTAGCAGGTCATCTCGACGTTTTACGCCGAGCCGTCCGCGCGGCACCCTTTTCCGTCGATGCCCCCTTGTGGGCCAACTTGCCGCCCGCGTTCTCCAGGTGCGCCCGCACAAACCACTGGAACTTCTCCAGCTCGGCCGCCTGGTCGATCAGGATGTCCTGGGTGACCGGATCAAGTTCTTCGGTTTCCTTGATGCCGCTGCGGGTGTCTTCGATGACCCCGTTGTAGACCAGGTCAAGCGCGGCCAGATGCGCCTGCACGGTGTCGCGGCCAACCGAATAGTCGTCCCAGGTGCGGTCTTTCAGGATGGCGCCCGGTGTACCTTGCGGTGACCCACCGAGGGTCGCGATCCGCTCGGCCACCTCGTCGGCGTAGCCGCGCACCAGGTCCACTTGCGGGTCGATCATCTCGTGAACACCGATGAAGTTGGGGCCGACCACGTTCCAGTGGATGTGCTTGAGCGTCAAATGGAGATCGTTGTAGGTGCTCAGCTGCTTTTGCAGCAGCTCAGCGACTTTGATTGCCTGCTTTTCGGTCATGCCTGGGATGGTGAACTGCGTCATGGCGGGTCTCATACCCGATGGTCGCGCGGCGTAACCGCGCGGCGCGTCACAGTGCGCGGATGTCCTGGACCGGTAGTCGCGCGCCGCCGCGCGGCTCGTAGGCCAGCCCACTGGCCTCCAGCAGCCGGACCACCCGATGGCGGTGCGGCCGCATCGGCTCGAGGACCTCGATCATGCCGGCGTCGTCGATCGGATATCCCAGCAGCGTCCAGCCGATCATCTTGGGGATGTGATAGTCGCCCACCGACAGCGCGTCGGCATCGCCGAACGCACGTTGTGCGATCTCGGCCGCTGTCCACACTCCGACGCCGGGCAGCGACGTCAGCGCATCTCGTGCCTGCGCGACCGGCCACGACGCCAGCCGTTCCAGCGACGGCGCCCGCTGGGCGCAGCCCACAATGGTCCGGGCCCGACCGGGATCGACGTTGGCGCGGTGAAATTCCCACGACGGGATGCGCCGCCACGCGTCGGCCGACGGCGGCACCCGCATCCGCGCCGGCGCGGGTCCCGGCGCCGGCGTGCCGAATTTGTTCACCAGCAACTGCCATGACCGGAATGCATCGGCGCCCGGTACCCGCTGCTCGATGACCGCCGGAATCAGCGCTTCCAATACCTGACCGGTGCGACCCAGCCGCAGGTGCGGCACTCGCCGATGCGCGGCGGCGACGGTCGGGTCAGTCGGGACGAAATCCGACGAATTGTCGTGGGCACCGAGCACGGCCGGGAGAACGTCGAGAAACTCCTCAGCGCCGCTCCCCCATGCCGTGCATTCGACGGCATTGGGCGCGGCACGGCTGATCCGCGCCGTGACCGATCCGCTGCCCAGCAGGCTGGTCCGCCAGATGGCGCCGTCATCGCCGACCTGAAAGCAAGGATCACGAGGACCCCGGCGAAGCGGGAAAAGGGAGAGCCCGGGGCTGACCACACCGGCGAACGCGACCGTGCGAGCGCTACTCACCATTTGCTCCCACCGGACGCCGCAACTGCTCGATCTCGATGATCATAGGTTCGGTTCGGCTCCCGCCTGCTTGCCCGACCATGATTGACCGGTACGGATGTTCGCGTCAGGATGGCGATGTGACCACCCCGTTCGACGATCCGCAGGCCGAACTGGCGTGGATGTTTTTGCAGTGCCTGTCCGACGGTGGCGACATCGACGAATGCTTCGCGCTGCTGAGTCACGACTTCACCTACTGGAGCATCCAGAGCCGCGAATCGGTCGACAAGGCGGCGCTGCGCCGGGAGTTCGAGCGGCGCAAAAGCCGCGTCAAAATGGACCTCGACTTCATCCAATGCTTCAACGACGGCGAAAGCGTGGTGATCGAGGCGCTGACCGACGGTGAGACCACCGATGGCGTGCGCTACAACAGCCCGACAGTCTTCATCTTCGAGACCCGCGACGGGCTCATCACGTCGTTGCGCGAATACGGCGACACCCAACTCGCTGCGCAGGTGTTCGGGCCCCCTTAGGCCGTGATCCGGCTCGGCGATGGGCGTCGGGATAGCGGCGCGATGAGGAGCCGGGCAATTCAAACTCAGTCGGGCTCGACGGTGATCTCGGCTTTGTCGGGATAGAACGCGACGTGCCCGGCGATCGCCGCGACCGCGGGGTAGGGCTGGTCGTAGGTCCAGATCGCGTCGTCGACGGTGTCTCCCGCGGCGGTGGTCACGCTGTAGTAGCCGGCGTCACCCTTGTACGGGCAATAGGTGCTGGTGTCGGTGCGGGTGAGCCGCTCCTGAACGACATCCTCGAGCGGAATGTATTGCACTGCAGGGTAGGTGGACTCTTGCAACTGCAGCGCGTTGTGTGTGTCGGCGACGATCTCGCCGTTGATACGGACGACAACCCGCGCCTGGGTCGGGTTGATCGTGATCGGATGCTCGGTAGTGGGTTCCAGAACAGGCCGACTGGTCATGGTGACGTCTCCTCACGGGTGGATAGGTGGTGCAACACTGGGCGGCGCGCAAGATTCCCGCCGCGGCTGAAGTCAGGTCGTTCCGAACGCGTAGCGGTGATATTGGGACATGTTGGCCACGGCGGAATTCAGCGCCATGACCTTGCCCATCAGCTTGGCCGAGCGCGGCAGCTTTTCGAATGTGTTCGACTCGAACCACCGCTGCCAGGCCACCACCCGCACCCCCGGCACCGCCGCGATGATGTCGTCGGGCCCGTTGATCGCCCAGCGCAAGGTGGAACCGGAGCGGCGCACGACCGCGTTGAGCACCTGCGCCTTGATCCCGAGCCAGTTGAACGCGTCGAACTGCAGCTCACCCGAGCCGAAATGCGCCACCACCCTGCGCAACAGGGCGGCGCCGTCTTGCGCGGTGAGATACATGGTCAGCCCTTCGCCGATCATCAGCGCCGGCCGGTCGGCGGGGATGTCGGCCAGCCAACCCGGATCGGTAACCGAGGCGGCGACGACGTGATAGCGCTCGGCGACCGGGTAGAGCCGGGCACGTAGCGCGGCGACCTCGGGGTAGTCGACGTCGTACCACTCGACACCCGGACCCGGCCGCAGCCGGAAGAATCGGCTGTCCAGACCGCAGCCAACGTGCAACACGACGGCGTGCGGATGGGCGGCCAAGAATTGGCTGGCCCAGGCGTCGAAGTGCGCGGTCCGGGTCGTGACCGACGGCGCGCGGCGCGGGGTGATGGTGGTCGTCTTCCAGTCGTAGTCGATGCGTTCCACGATCTGTTTGGCGAACCGATCACCCAGAATCGGCTGCTTGAAATCGGCGTCCAGCGCCTTGGCGTACAGGGTCGCCAGCATCGTCTGAGGCGCCCCGCTCAGGTCGATGCGCACCCGGTCGGCTGTCACTCGCCCGAGGCTAGTCCGTTGGGTCGGGTCTGGACGTCAGCCGGCGGGCGCCAGCATGTCCTTCCAGCCGTCCTCTCCTGTGTGCCTTGAGTTTTCGAGGGTGTAGTTGGCCCCGTCAGGGCCAACCACTTCGCCACTGGACGGGCTGTAGATCGCACTCGGACCGGCCGGAGTGTAGATACACGGATTGGGTTGCTGCCCATTGCATTGCACGGTGCCCGATCCGGGCCGCTGGAGCGGATCGCTGATCGGGGGTGGTGTTCCCCGCAGCCGGTCAGAGGGTAGCGGGTTGAGACCGTTGTTGACCGACGGCGCCGGTATCACCTTGCCGGGGTCGACGGGTTGATCGCAGCGAGCGCCGGGCGCCGGGCAGTTTCGGATCTGATTCGGGTCGCCGTACCACGGGTTGGTGCCTAACGGGACGTACGGCTTGTGGTCGCGGCACTCCTGCGGGGTCGCCGCTCGTTTGCCGGGAACGTCGACGCACGGATAGTTGCGGGCGCCGCGCACCACGTTCGCCGGAGTGTCTTGCGGGATCTTGCAATACGTTCCGGCCGGCAACGGAGCCATGCTGGTGTCCGCTGGCGCCCGCCATTCCGATGGCGGCAGAAATCCGGTCAGACATGGCGGCGGATTGTTGATGTTCAGGTTGAGATCCAGCAGCACGGAACCCGGGGCGGACGCGACCACCGTCTGTGCCACCGAGCCGATCTCCGGCAAGAACACCAGCAACTGCTCGAGACCCTTGTTGTAGCGCTTGAGCATGTCGGCGACGATCGCGAGGTTCGCCAAGGTCTGCGGCAGCGACTCCCGGACGTCGGTGAACACCTGGTTGACCTGATCGGCGGTCGGCGCCGCCTGCGACAGGATGCTTTGCACGTGCTGGTCGTTGCGCGCGGCCTGGGCGATAAGGCCATTGAGGTTATGCGACCACCGGTCGATCGAATCGCCGGAATCGACTTGGCTGTCGATGATCGGTGCGGAGTTCTCGATGATGTCGTTGACGTCCGAGATATTCGCTTGGAAATCACCGACGATCGACTGGGTCGAATCGACGAGTCGTTGCAGCGCTGGCCCCAAACCGCCGACCGCTTGCGCGGTCTCGTCGAGCAGCGAGGCGATCTTGGCTTTGGGTAGCGCCGACAAGCCGCGGTTGGCGGCATCCAACGCCGGGCCTATCTCGCTGGGCACCGTGCCTTTGGTGATGGTCTGTCCGGACGAGAAGAACTTGCCCGGGTTGCCGGTGGACACCAGATCCAAGTACTGCTCGCCGATCGCGGACACCGAGTGCACATTGGCTGATGCATCGACCGGAATTTTGTAACGGCTGTCGATGCTGAGCGTCGCTCTGACACCATTTTTCGTCGGCTCGACTTTGGTGACTTTGCCGATCTGGATTCCCCGATACGTCACATTCGACGTGCGATACAAACCACCCGACGCCGGCAGCTGCACCGTCAACTGGTACTGGCCGACGCCCAGCAGGCTTGGGATACGCAGGTAGTACCAGCCCAGTGCGATCAGCGCCGCCAACGTCAGGATGGCGAACACGACCAACTGGGTCCGGATGAATCGGGTCAGCACCTATTCGCCCCGCTCTATCGGCGCGTCGGCCGGGTTGGGCGTGAACCGGATGTCGGGGACCATCGTCGCGGGGTCGCGGCCCCACGACTGTTCGAGCGCGCGCAAGGCTCCGGAAAATCCGGTGCCAGTGAAGACCGCGTTGTCGACCGCGCTCAGCGTCAGGTCCAGTGCTCCCGACACGTTGATGTAGTCGCCGCGGACGATCTTCGGGACGCTGTCGATGGCGAACGGCGGCGACAGCAGAAGCATGAGCGCGTCGACCAAATACGGTGAGGCGCGGCCGAGTTGCTTGAGCGGCCGCTGCAAATCTTGGAGGTCCTGATGGAGATTGCCCCGCGAGGCCGACAACGTCTGATCGGTGACGTTGCTGAGCCGGCCCACCGCCTCGACCGTGTTCGCGAACAGGTCGCGTTGGTCTGCGAAATGCTTTACCAGCGGTGGGAATTCGGTCAGCACCTGATCCAGTGTGTCGGCACGCGTTGCCACATACGTCAACAGCCGGTCGGTAGAGTCGATGGCGTCGGTGATGTCGTCGCTCTGCTGATTCAACTCGCGGCTGAACGTGCTCAGCTTGCCCAGAAAATCCCTGATCTGCTGGGCGCGTCCGGCGAGAATGTCGTAGACCTCGTTCTGAATCACCTCGAGATTCGGCAATCCGCCGCCGCGCAGCACCATGGCCAGGCTGGCCAACGTCTGCTCGGTCGACGGATACGCCGACGAATTCCTCAGCTGGATCGTGTCGCCGGCCTTCAGCGGCTCCGGCGACGGATCCAGTGGGGCCGCGAGTTCCACATGCTGCGAGCCCAGCAAGCTGGTCTGGCCGATCTTGGCGGTGGCATTCTTCGGAAGCCGGACACCCTTTTCCAGATCGACGGTCAGCGTGGCGACCCAGTTTTTCAAGGTGATCGCGCGCACGGTGCCGACAAAGACATCGGCTACCAGGACTCGGCTGTTCCCGTTGAGCGCCAAAGTGTTCGGCATCTGCACATAGACCGTGTAGGACCCGGCACCGCTGCCCGGGCCGCCGGGCAGCGAGACATTGGCAATACCGTGCCAACTCGCACAGGACGTCAGCAGCACCCCGGTCGTCGCCAAAGCCAATGCCTGCCTGGCCCTTTGGCGAAGCAGCCGCATCGCGCCGCTCATTGGCTGTCGGTTCGGCTTGCTCGTCGCGCGCCTCACTGGGCCGGCCCCGTCGGAGGTACCGCCGTCGGGGAGGGCAGGGGTTGCGGGTACCAGGGCGGTGGCAGCGGGCCGTTCTCGTTGTAGGCGTCCGGCGGTCCGGCCATGTTCTGCCCTGGCGGTGGCGGGGCGATGTTCGGACCACCCATCAGTTCGGCCAACGACGCCGGCGTCAACAGGTTCGCCGTGGCCGGCTGAACCTGCACCCCCTGCATCCCGGGCGCGACAACCCAGCCCGGTTCGGAGTTGCGGTGCGACCACTGTGTATCCGGCGAGAAGATCCCGGGCACGGTGGTGTCCTTGTAGCCGGGCGGCGGCTGCAGTCGCGGCTCGGAGTAGGCAACGTTCTTGGGCAACGTGTCGGCGGTGCTGAACACGTTCATCCCGAACGGCAGATAGTTGAACTTCATCGCATCCAGGACCGGCGCCAGATACTGCGCACACAACTCCGCCGAGTCTTGGTAGCCGAGTCGGCTGCCGGCCTGAATTGCGCTGCAGATGAACTGTAATGGGTTGGCGAAGTTGACAATCGCGGGTGCGCCGGTCAGCGAGCCGTGTGCTGGTTCATAGATCGCCAGCACATTGGCGGCCATGTGCGGCAATATGTGCAGCGCAGTCTCCAAGCCGTCTCGCCCCGTCGGTTGCACGATCGCGGTCGTCGCCTCCGAGAGGTTGTTGACGTCGTGCACCAACACGTCGCGGTTTTCAGTCAAGAATTTGCGAGCAGTGGAGAGCAGCTCGTCGGTCTGCTGTATCGCGTTGGCGGCAGACTGATCTGAGCTGTTGAGGTTGTTAGTGAATTGGGCCAGGTCTTTATTCAACGCAACGAACTGCTGGTCGTCTTGATGCAACGCGTTGACGAACAACGCCAGACTGTGCAGCACCGCGAAGAAATCGCCGCGGCCTTCATCCAGCGTTGTCAGGGCGGTCGACAGGCTGTCCAACGTTTTGTTGATTTGTTTACCCTTGCCCGACAGCCCGTCGGCGAAGGATTCGATGATGTCGCCGAAGGGGCCCTTGGGCTGCTCCTTCGTCGGGCCGAGATTGGAGATGATGTGGGTGATGTCGTTGCGCAGGTCGTCCCACTCCACCGGCACCTGGGTGCGCTCTTCCGGGATCACTGCGTCGTCGGGCAGGGTCGGTCCGCCCTTATACGCTGGCTCCAACTCAATGCTCCGTGAGGCCACCAGCGTCGGGTTGAGGATCACCGCCGATGCGTTGGCGGGCACCTTGTACTTGTTGCGGTAGTGGAGAGTCACCTTCATCTTGTCGCCGGCGGGTTCGATCTTGTCGATCGCGCCGACCCGGATTCCCATGATCACGACCTTGTCCCCGGCGTAGAGCGCATTGGCCGCGGGAAAGTAGGCGGTGACGGTGTTGTTGGTCAGCTTCTGGTAGAGCTGCCAACCCACAAAAGCAGCGACCAAACCGCTTGCCACAACTAGTGATCCGATGATCACTGCGGCCCTCGACAGCTGTGGCAGCTGTACCTTGTGGATATCGAAGATCGTGCTCATCGGCTGCTACCCTCCGGTCCCGCCGGGCGTGATGAATGGGGCCGGCAGCTGCGGGCCGGGGCCCGGCGGCGCGGGCGGTCCGGGTGGCAGCCCGGGCGCGAACGTCGACGGCGGCGGAACCGGGCCCGCCGGTTGCAAGCCTTCGGTGCGGGCGCCCGGCGGTGCCTTCGGCGGCAATGGCACCGGTGTGCCCGGCACGGCGGGTGCCGGAGTCCCGGGTCGCCCGGCGATCGGGATGCCCGGCGCCGCTGGCGGACCACTCGGGTTCGGCGGCGACGAAAGCACGTCGGGCAAGGCCGGATACGGGCCGTTGGGTCCGAACGGACCTTGCCCCTGATCGACACCCGCGCAGGGCATCGGATTGCCCGGCCGCGGCGACAATTCGGGCGGTGGCGTGTACGAGCACGGGGAGCCCGGCGCCACGGCCGGCCCCGGATGATCCGGGGTTCCTTCCAGCACCGGCGGCGCCGCCGGCGGCGCTCCGTTGGGGAACCGGGTGCCATTCGGGTCGGGCCACCGGAATGCCGGCAATCCCGCGCTGCGCCAGAAGTTTTCCGGGTCGATCCCACGCTTCTTGAACGCTGCGTCGACCCAGGGCTGCATGATTTGATATGGCAGCAGGTTGGCGATCATCACCTTGAAGTACGGTCCGGAACCAACCGCTTCACTGAGCGCCGCGGTGTAGTTGCGCAGCGTGGTCAACACAGTGACAAGGTCATTTTTGTGCGCGACCAGGACGTCGGTGACCGTGCTGAGTTGCTCCAACAGATGGTGCAGGTTGGGGTTGTCGTTGATCAGCCCGCGCACCTGGGTCGAAAATGCCGAGACGTTCACCAGCAGTCCCTGAATGGCCCGGCCGCGTTCGTTGAACGCGGCCAGCAGCTCCTCGGCGTTCACCAGCAGCGCGTTGATCTGCTTACTGCGGTCGCCGAGGACGCCGGCCACCTTCCTGGCCTCGGTGAGCAGGTGCTTGAGCTGCGCGTCGCGTTTGCCGAGGGTGTCGGAGAACTTTGCGACCCCGTCGAGGGCCGAACTCAGGTGCGGGTAGGTCTGATCTATGGTGTGCGACAACACATTCAGTGACTTCTTGACCGTCTCGATGTTCCAGCCGGCGGCTGCCTTGGTGACGTCGAAGAACGCGTCGTAAATCTGATACGGCGTGGTGCTTTGACCGAGCGGCAACGTACCGTTCGGCCGCAGCGGCTGGGTGCCCCTCGGCTCGATCTCGAGCACCTTCTTGCCCAGGATGGTGTCGGTCTTGATCGCCAGCCGGCTCTCGGTGCCGATGGTCCGCGTCCCCGTCGTGAACTTCATCAAGACGTGGTCGCCGTCGATCTTGACGTCCTGCACCGTGCCGACGTCCATGCCGACGATGCGAACCTTGTCGTTCTTGTTCAATCCACCCGAATCGGTGAACTGCCCGTAGTAGCTGGCCGTGGCGAACAACATCGGCAGGCTGCTAAAGCTTTGGCCCACACCAACAACGAGCACCATCACCGCGATGGCCAACGCTCCGACACGCACCCGGTTTGCGGGTTCCAGTGATCTCATTGCAGCATGCACCGACCCGTCGGCTGCTGGAAGAGCTTGACCGAGCGAACCGGGCCGCCGGGCTGCAGTCCGTTGATCTTGATCGACAGATCACAAAGATAGAAGTTGAAGAAGTCGCCGTAGATGCCGCTGGCGCGGCCGATCAGATTGAACGCGCTGGGCAGCTTGGTCAGCATGTCGCCGACCCTGTCTAGTTGGTCGACGAGCGGCGTTGCGACGGTTTCTAATCGGGTCACGGTGTCGCGCACCAGGGCCCGGTTGTCGGCCAGCAGGTCAGCCACCGTCGCTGCGGCGTTGCTGATGTTCGCGGTGCCGGCGGCCAGCGGGTCGGCCCGCTCCTTCAAACCGGTGATGAGCAACTCAAAGTTATTGACCGTGTCGTCGAACTGTTTTCGATGCTTGACCGTCGTGTCCAGCACCGTGTTCAGGTTCGCGATCACCTCACCGATCGCATGATCGCTTTCGGCCAGACGCGAAGTCAGTTGCGCGGTCTGGTCGAGGATGTCGTTGATGGTGCCGCCTTCGCCCTGGAAGACGGTGATGATCGACGAGGCGATTGTGTTCACCTTCTGCGGATCGAGCGCCCGAAACAGTGGTTTGAAACCGCCGATGAGCGCGTCGAGATCCAGGGCCGGCTGTGTTCGTGAGAGCGGAATGAAGCCGCCGGGCGGCAGGACTCGGTCGGCGCCCTCTCCGGTCCCGCGCTCGATTTCCAGGTAGCGGTTGCCGATCAAGTCCTGGTAGCGAATTTGGGCGGTGGTCGCCTGGGACAGCTGTACCGTGCGATCGACGGAGAAGTCGACGCGTATCCGCTTGTCTCCCTCGACCAGATCCACCTTCTTGACCTTGCCGACCTCCACGCCCGAGGCACGGACGAATTGGCCGGCGCGCAAGCCGCTGGCGTTGCTGAACTCGGCGGAGTAGCTGTTGGTGCGATCGAAGCGCACCTGACCGAAAACCACGACAATGATTGCGGTGAACAACAATTGCACGGAGACGACTGCAGCGAGTCGAATAACCGTTCCGGTGATTTTCATGGGTTGATCGTGTTCTCCCCGTACTGGCGTCCCCATACGTACTCGCTCGCGAGGGGCTGACCGAGTTCGAAGTGGTTGTAGGGCGCGATGCTGTTACCGGAGTCCATCACCAGATACGGCGCGGGCCAGAGGTCGCGGGTGATCGGCTGCCAGCAACCCGGCGCGCCCCCGGGTCCGCCTCTGGCATTTGCCCGGGGCAGATTGTCCGGATACACATATGGGTTCTCCGACCCCGCGATCGCCGCGCCGAGCTGCGCGGCGTAGTGGTTGCCGCTTTCGACCGCCGCGATCTTTGGGGCGACATTGGCGAAGTTCCGAAAGGTGCAGAACACCTCGGGGCTGTAGGTGTCGAGCAGGCGGGTGGTCGGCCCGAGATCGGCCAGCACACGTTCCAGATACGGCCGAGCGCGGATGAAAATGTCGTCTCCGGTGTTGGCGAAGCCGAGCGCGGCCAACAATGCCGCGTCCAGTTCGGCCTGATGGCGGTTGAGGGTGCGCGCGGTGATGACCGCATTGCTGAGGGCATCGAACAGATCGGGCGCGGCGTTGGCATAGACGTTGCCGAGCGCCGCGATCTGCCGAATGTCATGGCGGATCGTCGGCATCTTCGAATTCACGTCGTCGAGAATCTTGTTGCCATTCACGATCGACTGGCCGAACTTGTTGCCCAACCCGCTCAGCGCTTGCGCGGCAGCGCTGAGCGTGAGATTCACCTTGACCGGGTCAACACTCTCGGCGATCTGGATGATCGTCTCGAATACGGTGTTGAACTCCGTCGTCACCGATGTCGCGTCAATCAGGTTCTCGGATGTGATCCGTTGCGGTGAAGCATCTTTCGGTGAGGTGAGCGACACGTACTTGTTGCCGAATACCGTGGTCGCCTGGATTTTGGCGATCACGTTGGCCGGGATGAGGTCGACGTAGTCCGGGTCCACGTCGAGCGTGAACCTGGCCGCCGGCTTGCCGTCATGCTCAACTTCGGAAATGCCGGCCACCCGACCGATGCTCACGCCGTTGTAGGTGACCTTCGACCCCTGATCCATCACCAAACCGGCACGGGTGGCCAACATCGTCAGCTGGGTCTTGGGAGTGAAGTCCCCGCGAAACTGCCCGTATACCAACGCAAGTACCAGCGTGCATGCCAGCAGTAACCCGATGCCCGCCAATGTGTCGGGCCACGTTCTGGGCTTGCGTATCTTCTGCGCCTTTTTGGGTATCGCCATCGCGGCTACACCGTGAGGTTGAAGTTCGGATCGACGCCGTACAGCGCGAGCGAGGTCAACAGGACAACGATCACCGTTGAGACCAGCGAGAAGCGCATCGACCGGCCCACGGCTTCTCCCACGCCGACCGGCCCGCCGCTGGCGTTGTATCCGTAGTAGCAGTGGGTGATCATCACGATCACCGCCATCACGATGACTTCCGCCCCCGACCAGAACACATCCTCGACGCGCAGGAATGTTTGGAAGTAGTGCTCGTAGGTGCCCACCGACTGGCCGTAGAACAGCGTCGTCACAACCTGTCCCGACACGAAGGACATGACGAGCGCCATCGCATACAGCGGGACGACCACCACCAACCCCGCCATCAGCCGGGTCGACACCAGGAAAGCGACCGACTTGATGCCCATCACCTCGAGCGCGTCGATCTCCTCGCTGATCCGCATGGCTCCCAGCTCCGCGGTCGCGCCGGCACCGACGGTGGCCGCGAGCGAGACGCCGGTCACCACCGCCGTGACCACGCGGACGTTGGCCAACGCGGCGAAGAACCCGGTGAACGCCTCGACGCCGATGTTGCCCAGCGATGCAAAGCCCTGGATCGCGATCAGCGAGCCGCCGGACAGCGTCACGAAACCGACGATCGCCGCGGTACCGCCGACGACGGCCATCGCACCGGTGCCCATGCCGATCTGGGCGATCAGTCGCAGTGTCTCCCTGCGATAGTGGCGCAGCGCCCACCCGATCGACCAGCCGCCCATGATCGCGAACCTGGTGAGGTGACCGGCCTTGTTGAGCCCGCGCACCGCGCCGCCGGCATAGTGGTTGAAGCTCTCGACAGCGCGCGGAAACCGCGCGCGCACAACGGCAACCGTCGACACGTCAGCGGCCCGTCCCGAACCGCACACCGATGGTCGTCAGGACCACGTTGATCGCGAACAGCGCAAGCACACACAACACCAGCGTCTCGTTGACGGCGACGCCCACTCCTTTGGGCCCGCCCTTTGTGGTCAGCCCGCGGTAGCAGCCCACCAGGCCCGCGATCGTTCCGAATATCGCGGCCTTGACGGTCGCGATGATCACTTCCGGTAAACCGGTGACCAGGGTCAGTGTGGCGAGATATGCGCCGCCCGAGACGTTCTGCAGACCGACACCGAAGACGAAGCCGCCGACCAAACCGATGGTGATGACGGTTCCGTTGAGCAGCGTGGCGACGACGGTCGCCGCCACCACCCGCGGCACCACCAGCCGGTGGATGGGATCGATGCCGAGCACCTCCATCGCGTCGATTTCCTCGCGGATGGTCCGCGCACCCAGGTCGGCGCAAATCGCAGTCGACCCGGCGCCGGCCACGACCAACACGGTGGTCAGCGGACCCAGCTGGGTGACCGCGCCCAACGCCGCGCCCGCACCGGAGATGTCGGCGGCGCCGAATGCCGCCAGCAAGGTGTTGAGCGTGAACACGATGAGAACGGTCAGCGGTATCGACACCGCGATCGTGGGTAGTATCGCGACTCTGGTGATGAACCAGCATTGGACGATGCACTCGCGCCAGTGAAACGGCTTCCGAAACAACGCCTTTCCGGCCAGTACGCACATCTGCGCAAACCCGCCGATCGTCGCCAGCGGGGACTCGAGCTGGTCACGAACGTAGTCGGTGAGCCGGGTCCTGGCCGGTGAAGTCGTCGTCACCGCTGCCTCGCCGCCAAAACGCGATCATGACAAAACAGCGCCGGGTGACGTGTTTCAGTGCGGGAGCACCACACATTCACCATGCGTCACACTATGTAACAAAAAACACTTCAGCTACATAAGACACGCGGAGAGTCCGGCGTAGTTAAGTTAAGCGCGATTCCGACTTACTCGGATGGTGCGGCCTTACTGTTTTGCCGAGCGTTCTTCAGGTCGGCCCAGAACCGCGCCGCCTCCCGGATGGATTCCTCGACCGGCCTTGGCTCCCAACCCAGTTCGCGGCGGGCCTTGCTGGCATCGACGGGGGCTTCGGCCCGCATCATCCGCACCGACGCCAGGCTGAGTTCGGCATCTTTACCGGTCAGCCGGGCTCGCAGGCTGCCCAGCGCGCCCAGCCCGTAGAGCGCCGGCACCGAGATGGACCGCCGCGGCGGCGGCACACCGGCTTCGTCGGCCGCGATCTTGACGACCTCTTTCAGCGGCATCATCCGTTCCGAAATGAGATACCGCTCGCCGTTGCGGCCGCGTTCGGCAGCCATCAGCATCGCTTTGGCCGCGTCGTCGACGCCGACAACCTCCAGCTGGATGCCGTTCATCAGAAAAGGCAGCTTGCCGAAGACCGCGCCGGCGATGAACGCGCCGTGCGGCGTGCGGCCCCAGTCACCGCTGCCGTAGGTCGTCGAGACGCACATGGCGACGGCGGGCAGACCTTTCTCCGACGCGTAGCGCAGGACCATCTCCTCGGCCTGCACCCTCGACTCGACGTAGGGGGTGAGCCCGCGGTGGTCGATCTGGTCGTCTTCAGTCGCTACGTGGCCGTGCCGACGGCCCACCGTCGCATAGCTGCTGGTGAAGACGAAACGATGCAGCCTTGCGGCGATTGGTTTTTCGACGGCGACGTCGAGCACGTTGCGCAGTCCCTCGACGTTGGTACGAAACAGCGGCGACGGGTCTTGCAGCCACGCCCGGGTGTCGACCACGCAGTAGTACACCTCGTCGCAACCGTCCATCGCCTGACGCACGGTGTCGGTGTCGAAGACGTCACCGTGGAATCGGGTGACCTCGAGATCGTCGATGCTGCGGGTGTTGGCGGTCGGGCGCACCATCGCGCGCACGTCGGCGCCACTAGCGACGAGTTGGCGGGTGACATGCGAGCCCAAGAACCCGTTGGCGCCGATGACCAGCTTGGGTGCGCTCACGCTGAACCTCCGTACTGACGCAACCACCGGGCGGCGTCGTCGTCGAGCGTGCCCAATGCCTGAGCTTTCTTGCACCACTTGATCCCCGCCTGCAGAAAACGCAGCGGGTTGTAGATGTCTTCTTGTCGGCTCCACTGGCCGTCGCCGGCGTAGGTGATGATCGAAATGTTCGTCGCGCTGATGATGGTGCCGTCGCCGGGGTCGCGCATCGGGTTGTCCAGCTCGCAGATGATCCGCCCGGTCGGCTCGTCGATGACCGACCACAGCGACGGAAACGCGGTCATGTGGCTTCCCGGGAAGGTCGACATCGTCTCGCGGATCCAGGTGAGCACCTGTTCGCGGCCCTTCATGGTGCCCGCGGCATGCTCGATGTAGTCGACGTCGGGGGTGTAGTGCTGCACCCAATCGTCCCAGTTCTTCGCCTCCGCGGCGCGGGCCACCGTCTGCTCGAAAGTCTCGAACGCGGCCGCCAGCTCGTCGCGGCCAAACACCTGCTTCACGCAAGAAACTAGAACACGTTCTACTGGGTTTTGTCGAGTAAGTGGATAATCGGTCAGATGACGAACTACGACAAAGCGATACTCGCCGGCGGCTGCTTTTGGGGTATGCAGGACCTGATCCGCAAGCAGCCCGGCGTGGTCTCGACCAGGGTCGGCTACACCGGCGGTGACGTTGCGAATGCGACGTATCGCAATCACGGCACACACGCCGAAGCCATCGAGATCACCTACGACCCGGCACGCACCGACTTCCGAACGCTGCTGGAATTCTTCTTCCAGATCCATGACCCGACCACGAAGAACCGGCAGGGCAACGACATCGGGACCAGCTACCGCTCCGCGATCTTCTATGTCGACGAGGAGCAGAAGCGCGTGGCGCTCGACACCATCGCCGACGTCGAGGCGTCCGGCCTGTGGCCCGCCAAGGTGGTGACCGAAGTCAGCCCCGCCGGTGACTTCTGGGAGGCCGAGCCCGAGCATCAGGATTACCTAGAGCGCTACCCCACCGGGTACACCTGCCACTTCATCAGGCCGGGCTGGAAGCTGCCGCGACGGGCCGCGGCCGACCGCTAGTTCCTGATCGCGCGCAACTGATACAGCCCGCGCGTGGTGGCGACCGTCTTGCCGTCGGCGTCGGTCACCACCGCCTCCAGCGTGAAATCGGCCTTACCGCGTTGGGCCGCTTCGGCTTCGACCCGCGCGATCGTTTCGTCGTCGAGGCTGGCTTGCGCCCGCACATCGGATTTGGCCATTGCGACGAATTGGATGTCGAGGTTTTTGACCAGGGGAAAGTACTTGGTGCGGTCGAAGGTGATCAGGGGAATGATCCCGCCGAGGACTTCGGCCACGGTAAACAGCACGCCCGCGTAGATGACGCCGAAGTGGTTCCCGTTGCCTTCGGCCGGGACGGTCGTGGCGGCGAAACCGGGCCGAGCCTCGACGACCTTCACGCCCATCTTGTCCGCAATCGGGATCGTCGATCCCAGGGCGCCGTTCATCGCGTCCACGAGCTGGTTGGCGTCAGCAGTCATGACCCCCGATCCTAACGCCGGTGGACCGTGATCTTTCCGCCGTCCTTCGGGGTATAGGCAATGCCGCGGAAATGGTACTTCTCCCCTGGCGCAGTGGTGGTCTCGATAATGAAGTGGCGCAACACCGTTCGCAACACGACATCCATCTCCATGTTGGCGAACACCGCTCCAACACACCGCCGGGCGCCGCCGCCGAACGGGATCCACGCGAAGCTGGGCGGTTTGGCGCCGACGAAGCGCTGCGGGTCGAAGCGGTCCGGGTCGGGAAATATCTCCGGGTCGGCGTGCAGCCGCGAAATGCTGACGATGATGGAATACCCGCGAGGGATAACCCATTCGCCTAGCTCGTAGATCGGCGCATACACGTGCCGACCGGTGGCATCGATGACCGTCCTGGTCCGCTGTACTTCGAGGATCGTCGCCTGACGTAGCGCGTTGTCTTGCGTGTCGGCCTCAGTCACCAACCCCGCGAGCACATCAGGGTGCCGGCTCAGCCGTTCGAACGCCCAGCCGAGTGTGGATGCGGTGGTTTCATGTCCGGCAGCCAGCAACGTCAGCAGCTCATCGCCAATGTCCTTGCGCGACATCGCTGAACCATCCTCGTAAGTGCTGCGCAACATCAGCGCCAGTACATCGTTCCGATTCTCGAAGTGCGGGTCCGCTTGCTCTGCTGCGATCAGCTTGTCGAGAATCACGTCGTAACGGCGCCGCCACTCCGCCATCCGGCCCCACGGCGAGTAGCGGCCGAAAGTCCGAGGTGGCTTGGGCAGCTGCGCCAGTCGCGAGCCCAGCGTGACCCATGGCGGGATGATCCGGCGCAGCTCGTCAAGCTCGGCACCTTCGGCCCCGAAGACCGCGCGCAGGATGGCGTTGAGCGTGATCCGCATCGTCGACGGCAGCGTGGCGAACGTCTTCCCCTCGGGCCAACCGGCGATCTCGCGCAGCGTTTCTTCTTCGATGATGGTCTCGTAGTTCTTGATGCTCTTGCCGTGGAAGGGCGGAGCCAGCAGCCGGCGCCGCTGCCGGTGATCATCGCCGTCGAGTCCGAACACCGAGCCTGACCCGAGCACCCGGCTCAGGTTGGGCTGAATGTTGCCGAGGACCTCGGGGCTACTGGTGAAGACTTGCTTGGCCAACTTCGCATTCGCCACCACCACGACGCGCCCGTACAGCGGGACGTTGAGCATGAAGACATCGCCGTGGCGGCGCGCCATATGGTGCATAAGTGCCCGGCGGGAAATCGCGAATGCGGCACCCTGCATTGCCTTCGGAATCCGCAGCGCGGGGGGCAATCTGATGGCAGGTGCCGTCGGGGCGGCTTGGGTGTCGATGGCGCTCATCGCTGTGCACTCCCCACATCGAGATGGTACTGCGTGGTACCAAAGGTCTGTTCGGGTATGGTACTCTTTGGTACCAAGTACTGGCAAGACCCGATCCGGCTTCGATCCATCAGAAGGAGGCGACGTGGCGAAAACCGTCGCTGACGATGCGGCTCCTGCTAAGTCCATCGATAAGCCCGTCGATATCGATCCGTTCCGACGCCGCCTGCTCGACGGCCTCGCGACCTCCATAACCGAGCGCGGATACCGCGCTTCCACCGTCGCCGACATCGTGCGTCACGCCCGCACATCGAAGCGCACGTTTTACGACCAGTTCCAAAGCAAAGAACAGTGCTTTCTCGAGCTGCTGCATGTCGATGTCGAAAACCTGGCCAAGGAAATTGCCGACGCGGTCGATCCGAACGCAGACTGGCAGGCCCAGATTCGCCAGGCCGTGGAAGCCTACGTCGGCCACATCGAAGCCCGACCGGCTATCACGTTGAGCTGGATCCGCGAAATGCCCTCGCTGGACGCGGCGGCACGGCCGTTCCAGCGTCGGGGCTTGCAGTTATTGACCAGCTTGTTGGTCAACCTCAGCGGCAGCGCAGGGTTCCAACAGGCTGGCCTGCCGCCACTGACCCGGCCATCGGCGGTGATCCTGGTGGGCGGCCTGCGGGAACTGACCGCGCTCGCCGTCGAGGACGGGCACAGCATGCGCGAGATCGTCGAACCCGCCGTGCACGCGTCCGTTGCGCTGCTTGGTTATCGCCGCTAGATCACGCCTTCAGGAAGCCGCGCAGCCGGTCCAGCACCAGATCCGGCCGCTGCTCGACGATCCAGTGGCCGACCCCGTCGACCAGCTCGACGTCGAAATCGCTTATGTGCGTGGCATATCCGCCCAGTAGATCCGGTGTGAGCACCGGATCCGCTGTGCCGCTGAGCCAGCGGACCGGGACGTCGACCGGGACGCCGTCGAATTCGCCTCGCAGCCAACGCAGCATCTCCGTGCTCTGAAAGGTCCGATACCAACGCGAACCGGCTACCGCGTGCCCCGGCTGACGCATGCACTCGACATACATCCGAACATCCTCTTCGGGCACAGTGAATCCGCCGCCGACCCACGATGCCAGCATCCTGAAGTAGCGGGCCTTGGAATCTGCGATTAGACGCGGTCCGATCACCGGCAACAACATCGGGATCTGGTACCAGAACCGCCAGATGTTGCGGACCATCGACAGATCACGCGTCACGTAAGGCGCCGCGGTGTTGAGTCCGAAAAACCCGGTCACTTTCGCCGGGTGGCGCAGCACCATGATGAACGCGACCGGCCCACCCCAGTCGTGGGCCACCAACTTCACCGGCCCGACGTCCAGCCGGTCCAGCACGGCCGCCAGGTCGTCGGCCATGTCGTTCTTCAGATAGCGCGAGCGCGGCGCCGAACTCCACCCCGCGCCGCGCAGGTCGGGGCACAGCACCCGGTAGCCGTCGGCGGCCAACGGGCCGATCAGCTGGTGCCACTCCCACCAGTTCTCCGGGAAGCCGTGTACCAGCATCACCGGGGGGCCATCGACAGGTCCGGCGTCGGCGACGTGGATCGTGACACCGCCCCCCAGGTCGACGAACTTGTGTTCGACGCCGTCGAGTGAGGGCAGGGTAACCATGGCTTGACAATCTAGCAACGGAAGCGAAACGTGTCGTCGCTACAAAAATAAGGGTGTTCATTCGTCGTAGCTCAACGAGCGACGAAGGTCCCGCGCGTTGGGCGCTTCTATCGCTATCGGGTGGTGCGGTCGGCACGGCAATCGCCGCGGCAACGATCGGCTTCGCAGCAAGTTCGCACGCCAACCCCTTCTCTGAGCACTTCCAGTCGCCGTCGGGAGACATCTCCTGCAACCTGGTTTACTACCCTCCCGTAGACCAGCACTCGATCGGAAAGAATTTCGTGCAGTGCGACATCGCTGACCACAGCTGGGTGGCACCGCAGCCGCCCCCGCAGGGCCGGACCGACGCCACCAGCACCTTCGTTCTGATGCGGGGCCAGGCGCCCATCGTGGGCTACAGCCCAGGCACCTTCGCGGCTGTCGGCCCGATGCTGAATGGCACCCAAGAGCCGTACGCCGGTGCGATCACCTGCAGCAGCGAGCAGTCCGCGGTGAAATGCACCGACGCCAGCACCGGGCACTTCTTCCGGGTGTCGCGGGAGTCCTACGAGCTGGGGTGATGCGTCGCCGCGCTCAGGCGGCTATCCGCTCATCGGCGCGCTTCGACTCGGCGCTGCTCCGATCCTTCGGCGGGAGCGCCAGTTTGACGATCTTGCGCACGACGGTACCGAACTGTTTCGGCAGCGACCCCGAGTTGTAAGGAATGCCGTAGCGCCGGCAGATCTCTTGTACCTCCGGCACGATCTCCGCGTAGCGACGGGCCGGGATGTCCGGGAACAGGTGATGCTCGATCTGGTGCGACAAGTTGCCGGACAGCACGTGGAAGAGCTTGCCGCCGGTCAGGTTGGCCGAACCGAGGATCTGGCGGAAATACCACATGCCGCGTGACTCGTCTCGAGTCTCTTCGACAGTGAATTCCTTTGTGCCATCGGGGAAGTGGCCGCAGAAGATGATCATGTACGACCACACGTTGCGGATCAGGTTGGCCGACAGGTTGCCGGCGAACACGAACGGGGCGAACGGCCCGGCCAGCAGCGGGAAGGCAACATAGTCCTTCAGTATCTGCTTGCGGGTCTTGTGCCAAATGCCCTGCAGCACTTCGCGTTTGTCGGCCAGCCGGATCTCGCCGGAGCGGATGCGCTCGGTTTCCAATTCGTGCAACGCCACCCCGTACTGGAACAGCACCATCAGCAGGAACGCGTAGACCGGGTTGCCCAGGAAGTAGGGTTTCCAGGGCTGGTCCTCGCTCATCCGCAGGATGCCGTAGCCGATGTCGCGGTCCATGTCCACGATATTGGTGTAGGTGTGGTGCATGTAGTTGTGCGAATGCCGCCACTGATCGGCCGGGCACGCGGTATCCCATTCGAAGTCGTGGCCGCGGATGTTTGGGTCACGCATCCAGTCGTACTGGCCGTGCATGATGTTGTGGCCGATCTCCATGTTGTCGAGGATCTTTGCCACTCCGAGCATCGCGGTACCGGCCAGCCAAGCCGGTGGCAGGATGCCGGCGAACAGCAGGGCACGCCCGCCGACTTCCAGGGCACGCTGCGTCTTGATGACGCGGCGGATGTAGTCGGCGTCGCGCTGGCCGAGGTCGGCCATCACGCGTTCCTTGATGGCGTCGAGTTCACGGCCGAAAGCGTCGGCCTGCTCGGGGGTCAGGGAGATCTTGGGCTGTGTCATGAACTTCTCCAGTTTCTAATGGCCCGTAGGGCTCAAAGAGCGATGTCGACGTCGCCGACGGGGACGGACACACAGATCTGCACGTCCTCGCCGGGTGCGGTCGACACCGCGCCGGTGGTCAGGTTGCGCACGACACCACAGGTTTTGCGGCGTGTGCAGGTGTGGCAGATGCCCATCCGGCATCCGCTCTCCGGGGTGAGGCCAGCCGACTCGGCCTGCTCGAGTAGCGAGCGACCGTCGTCAACCACCTCAATGCCGCTGTCCGCGAACGACACTCGTCCGCCTGACGGCGCCGCGGGCAGGTCGAGCGTCGGCGGCACGAAGCTCTCCGAGTACACGTTCTCGCAGTGCTCGCGGACGGCGTCGATCAAAGCCGCAGGCCCACAGACGAACACGGCATCCGGCGACGGCATCGCGGCGGCCAGGTGCTCGGGCCCGAACCGGCCGTCGAGATCGCCGTCGGCCGAGCGGGTGTAGCCGTGCAGCACCCGCACGCCCGCCATAGCGGCGAGCTCGTCGCGGTAGCAGGCCTCGGCGGAGTTGCGTGCGTAGTGCACGAACGCGATTTCGCCGGTGTGGCCCTCGTTGATCAGCGTCCGCAGCATCGCCATGACGGGTGTGATGCCGCTGCCGCCGGAGACAAGCAGCATCCGGCGGGGTCGTTGTGCCGGCAAGACGAAGTCGCCGCCGACGCCGCTGAGCCCGACCACCATCCCGCGGTGGGCCCGCTCGTACAGAAATGTCGAGACCAGTCCGCCGTCGTGCAGTCCGATCGTCAGCTCCAGATGCGAACTGCCCTCGGCATTGGCCGGCGAATAGCAGCGGATGTGCCTGCGGCCGTCGATCTCGACGGCGAGGTTGATGTATTGCCCGGCCTTGACGGTGTCGGCGAACGCATCATTGGGCGCCAGCACGAGGGTGACGCTGCGCGGGGTGCTCCGCCGCACGTCGACGACCTTCGCGCGGCCCTCGCCGCGCGTCCAGGTGGGGGCCAGCAGTTCGGTGTACCGGTCAACGCCGTGCGGACCGGTAAGCAGGTTGACCAGGTCGGAACCCAGTACCCGCTTCGTAAGCATTTGGGTGAACATGTGTACACAATGCGGGCATGTGGCCCTGTTCGTCAAGGGTTTCCGCAGGTCTGTGATAGCGTTCACACAGTGAACAGTCGTACGCCTAGCTCACACCCGCACCGGTCGGGCCGCGGGCATAGCCGCGAAGGGCCGTCCCGCGAGGAGCGCAAAGAGGCGACCCGGCGCGCCATCATCGCCGCCGCGCTCAAGCTGCTCGACGACCGCAGTTTCAGCGGCCTGAGCCTGCGTGAGGTGACCCGCGAAGCCGGGATCGTCCCGGCGGCGTTCTACCGTCACTTCGAGTCGATGGACGCCCTCGGGCTGGTCTTGATCGACGAGTCGTTTCGAACCTTGCGCGACATGCTGCGCGGCGCCCGCGCCGGCAAGCTCGACCCGAACCGGGTGATCGAGTCGTCCGTCGAGATCGTCGTCGCCAGCGTCACCGAGCGTCGTGAGCACTGGCGCTTCATCGGGCGTGAGCGCTCCAGCGGCGTCACCGTGTTGCGCTACGCCATCCGCACCGAGTTCCGGCTGCTCACCTCGGAGCTGGCCACCGACCTCGCCCGGTTCCCGGGACTGAACGCTTGGAGCACCGAAGATCTCAACGTGCTGGCGACGCTGTTCGTCAACTCGATGATCGTCGTCGCCGAGGCGCTCGAGGACGCCCAGAGCGCCGAGGCGATCGAGGAGATCCGGCGAACCGCGGTCAAGCAGCTGCGGATGATCGTGATCGGCATCAACGGCTGGCGCAGCAACCCGTAATCACGCGCTTTCTAGGTTCTGCGCACAGCGGAGTAGAGCCTCCGCGACGCCCCGCTCCGCGCTGGGCGAAAGGCCTTGCAGCATCACCGCTTCGACTCCGAACACAGCGTCATCGGCGGCCTTGAGTTTTCGAGATCCGCGGCGGGTCAGACCCAACGACCGAGCTCGGCCGCGCGGCGGCGCGTCGAGGGTCTCGACCAGACCCGCGGCGCGCAACCCGGTCAGCAGGTCTTGCAGAGACTGCCGCGTCACGAAGCACAACCGGGCCAGCTCGGCGGCCGAGGCATCCGGGTGTTCGGCGAGCGCCCGCAACGCCGCATACTGCGCCATCGACAGGCCGGTCGGCTTCAGCTCGGCGTCGCATCGCCGGCGCAGCGCTTGCTGGACCCGCTTCACCAGATAGCCGACCGAACGTTCCGCCTCGGATTGCATGACAGGAACCTTACATTAATGATACTGTCAGAGTCAGGAACCTGACATAGGAGGAGTCATGAGCGTCATCACCCCACATGCCGACCACGCGACGCTGATCAACGTGTTCACCGTGGAACCCGAGCGGGCGCGGCAACTCGCCGACCTTTTGACAGCCGCCACCGAGGAAGTGATGCAGCACATCGATGGGTTCATCTCGGCGAACATTCACCTCAGCACCGACGGCACCCGCGTCGTCAACTACGCGCAATGGCGCAGCGCCGAGGCGTTCCAGGCGATGCTGCAGAGCAGCACCGCGCAACAACACATGGCGCTGTGTGCCGAACTGGCGAACGGCTTCGACCCCCACCTCTACACCGTGGAGTCAGTGCATACCGCTCATACTCCCAAGGCCTAGCCGCGGGGCAATGATGGTGCGATGGCTACCTCGCGTCGCAACGACGGCAAGCTGGCCGACATCACCGGCCCTGGCCTCACCGACCGGTGGGGTGTGACGTGCACCGACCTGGGTGCGTCGGTAATGGCGCCGAACGGGACATTGGTGTCGGTATTCGGAGACACCTTCTCCGGCAACAGCGTTGGCCAAGGCGACTGGCGTTCGCCGGTCATCCTGATCGGCACCGGCGACGCCAATCACCCGATCAGCTACCAGCGCGCCGCCGGTAGCGATCCCGAGTACGCACACCAGCTGTGGCGCTACGGGCACCGCACCGGCAAGTCCGGCAGGCCGCGCCGCGGCATCAGCACGGTGATCCCTTCCGATCTGCTGCGGGTGGGTGACACGCTCTACCTGCACGCAATCGTCAACCGTGGCTTCGGCAACGTCGTGTGGACCGAGATCTGGCGGTCGGACGACAGCGGTATCTCGTGGCAACACCTCGGCGACGACACCAAGTTTCCGGCCGGGCTGCACAACGGTCACGCACAGTGCTGGTCGTGGGACTACGACCCGGTCGACGGCTGGATCTACGTCGTTTCCACCGGCTTTCAACGCGACAAGGGAATCATCCTCACGCGGGTCCGTCCGGAAAACCTCGGCGATTTGCGCAAGTACTCCGGATGGGGGCGTACCGAAAGAGGTCGATGGTCCTGGGGCAAGGAGCCGACCCCGCTGACGCCCGCCGGTGAAGCCTGGGGCGAGCTGTCACTGCGGCGATTGGCGAAAGGCCAGTGGATCCTGGGTGGATTCCTGTCCTCGAAGTACTCGCTCGGGTACCGGATTATCGACTCACCCACCGCTGTGCACGATGCGCCGCTGCAGTTGCCGGTCGTCGGGTCCGAATGGGACGCCGAAGATCACGCCAACAGCCGGGTCGCGCAGCTCTACGGCGGATACGTCCTGCCAGGCTCGAAACTCGATGTCGCCGGCGGCGTCGGCCTGGTGGTGTCGCAGTGGAACACCGCGCACGGATGGCCTTACCGGGCAATGCAATTCCGGGCGACGCTGCACGACACGACCAAGACCTCACCGGTCAACGTTGAATAGCGAGTCGCCATCCTCGGGAGTTCCGTCGATTTGGCCGCGATGGACGCGAGCCGGTCGCTCTGTGGGTGGCACCGCGTCCGGCAGCACATCGGGTTCCTCAGCGGCGAGCCGGTCGTCGAGGGACTCGCCCTCTCGTTCTTCACGTGCCGTCGTCCCGAATTTATCGGCCTCACTCCAGTCGTCGGGCGGGTCGACGACGATGTCGCCGTCGTCGTTGCGCACCTCGTCGGAGTCGGTCGATTCGCTCGGGCTCAAGGTGTCGTCATCAGCCATAGCCACTCGGTTCCCCTCGGCGATGGACGGCTAAACGCCAGTAGCACGCACCATCCTGGCTGCTATCCGCAGAAAAGGTCGTCGGCTCAGAACGAGCAGAGCTTTTGGCTCGTGAGTGGCTGATCTTTTCCTGTCAGGAGCTTGTCAGAGTGGTCCGTAGGCGGCCCGGCCGGCTAGCTCCGAAGGGACGCTGATCAGCACGAACGCCGGGTCAGTACGCCAAGCCGCGAACAAGGCGACGGCTAATCAGTGACTGCCGCGACCGCACGACTGACCCGTCGGCTGCGTAGTTGGCTCCTCTGCGACTCGCCAGCTGCGAGTGACTCGTCACATTGGCGAACCGGCTTCACCCGCTCGTCGTGAAATGTATTGGAGGTCAACGAGGATCTGTGACATGCACCACCACAACCGAGGAGACCATCATGACAAGTCCCGACCCGCAGACGACGACCGACTTCTGGGAGGCTTACCTCCGTGCCGCCGACGCCGGCACCAACCTGGCGCAGGTCAGCCGCACTTTTCCCGTTGCCCCGCAAGAACTCTGCTCTCCGATCAGCGGTCCGGTGTCATCGGTGCCGAGACTTGCCTCTGCGACAATAAAATTCGCCTGGGACCTGGTATTGCTGCCGGCGCCGATCGCTGCGCCTGCGCCAGCTAGGGTTGCTTAGCGGCCAAGTAAAGCGGTGGGAAGTTGGCCAGCCGTTCAGCGCGGCGCCCGCCACATCGGCCACAGGGTGGGACCACCGTCGGGCACGACGATCTCGCCGGTCACCTCGAACCCGAACCGCTGGTAGTACGGCACGTTCTCCGGCTTGCTCGACTCCAGGTAGGCGGGCGCGTGCTCGGCGTCGACCCGGTCCAGCCTCGAGCGCATCAGGGCCTGCCCATAGCCTTTCCCGCGCACCGACGTGTCGCTGCCGATCACCGCGAGATACCAATGCGGTTCCTCGGGGTGTTGCTGCTTCATCTGCTCGAGCAGTCCGCCGAGCTTGCGGGCCGTTGTCAGGCGCGGCCCGAACCCGAGGAAGAACGACGGCAGCATCATCAGTTGTTCGCGCCCCGACTGCTTCCACCGCCCCGGCGGATCCCAGAGCGCCGCAGCGCCGATGGTCGACCCGTCGCTGGCCACCTCGGCGCCGCCACCGGCGAGGTGATGGTGGCGGGTCACGGTGGCGAAGAATTTCCGCAGGTGCGCCGCCCGGGATTTGTCGTTCGGCATGATCCAGATCGACACCGGGTCGTCGTAGAAGGCGCGGCCAAGGGCGTGCGACAGCTCAGTGACGTCGGCTTTGCGCGCCGGGCGAGTGTGGATTGTCATTGACAGCCAGAGTAGTAGCGTCGGAAATCGTGTGGGACTTCGAAACAGACCCTGAATACCAGGCGAAGCTGGACTGGGTCGAAGAGTTCATGGTCAACGAGCTCGAGCCACTCGACCTGGTCGCGCTCGATCCGTACGACAAGAAGAACGCCGAGATGATGGCGATCCTGCGGCCCCTGCAGCAGCAGGTGAAGGACCAGGGATTGTGGGCCGCGCATCTCGGCCCCGAACTCGGTGGCCGGGGTTTCGGCCAGGTCAAGCTCGCGCTGCTCAACGAAATCCTCGGACGCTCCCGCTGGGCGCCGTCGGTGTTCGGCTGCCAGGCGCCCGACTCGGGAAACGCCGAGATCCTCGCGCAGTTCGGCACCGACGAGCAGAAGGCGCGCTACCTGCAGCCGTTGCTGGACGGCGAAATCACCTCCTGCTATTCGATGACCGAACCGCAGGGCGGCTCCGACCCCGGCATGTTCGTGACGTCGGCGACCCAGGACAGCGCAGGAAATGGGGATTGGGTGATCAACGGGGAGAAGTGGTTTTCCAGCAACGCCCGGCACGCGTCGTTCTTCATCGTGATGGCCGTGACCAAGCCCGACGCCCGCACGTACGACAAGATGTCGCTGTTCATCGTGCCGGGCGAGACGCCGGGCATCGAGATCATCCGCAACGTCGGGGTCGCAGGCGAGTCGAGCAGGCACGGGTCGCACGGCTACGTCCGCTACAACGACGTCCGGGTGCCGGCCGACCACGTGCTGGGCGGTGAGGGCCAGGCGTTCATGATCGCGCAGACCCGCCTCGGCGGCGGCCGCATCCACCACGCGATGCGCACAATCGCGTTGGCGCGCACGGCCTTCGACATGATGTGCGAGCGCGCCGTGTCACGCAAGACCAGGCACGGCCAGCTCTCGGACTTCCAGATGACCCAGGAGAAGATCGCCGACAGCTGGATCCAGATCGAGCAGTTCCGGCTGCTGGTGCTGCGCACCGCGTGGCTGATCGACAAGCACCACGACTACCAGAAGGTGCGCCGCGACATCGCCGCAGTCAAGGTCGCCATGCCGCAGGTGCTGCACGACGTCGCGCAGCGGGCGCTGCACCTGCACGGCGCGCTCGGCGTCTCCGACGAGATGCCGTTCGTCAAGATGATGGTGGCGGCCGAGTCGCTGGGCATCGCCGACGGCGCCACCGAACTGCACAAGATGACCGTCGCCCGCCGGACCCTGCGTGAATATGAGCCGGTGACAACGCCTTTCCCGTCGCAGCACATACCCACCCGGCGCGCCGAGGCCCAGGCACGATTGGCCGAGCGCCTGGAGCACGCGGTCGCCGAGTTCTAACTGCCAGCGGTGACGCGGTCGATGTGCGCGAGAAAGTGGGCCAACACGGCATCGGGCGCCTCGAGTTGCGGCCAGTGCCCGATGTCGTCGTCGAGCATCACCACGTCGGGGTGGGGTATCACCTCGGCGTAGCGGCGCGCCATGTGCGCACCGGAGTTGGGGTCGATCGGCCCGTCGATCAGCCGCATCGGAACCTTGGTCTGCCGCATCGCTCGCACCCACCGATTTCGATGCGTGTAGCGGTCGTTGATGAACCGGCCGACCTTGTGCAGGACCCGGCGGCCGTCGTTGTAATCCAAGATCTGGTTGAACACGTCCATCATGTGCCGTGTCGGTTTGGTGTTGGGGCCGAACATCTCGCGCAAGGTCGGTTCCAGCAACCGACGAGATAACGGGCTGTTCTGCACGTGACTGAAGATGTCCCCCAAGGGAGTCCGGGACATCAGCTTCTGCGCCGCGCGCGGCGTGTAGGTCTCGACGAACATGCCGCCGTTGAGCCAGGTGATCGAGTCGATGCTCAATTGACCATAGGCGGGCTGACGAAACTCGTTACGGGCCAACAGTTCCTGTCCCACGGAGTCACCGATGTCGTGGGCGATGATGTGCGCGTTACCGATTCCCAGGTGTTCCAGCAGCGCCTCATGCATGTCGGCGTGGTCGTGCACCGAATATTCGTAGGCAACCGGCTTAGCCGAGAAGCCCATGCCCATCATGTCCGGTGCGATGACGGTGAAGCGTTGGGTGAGCGTTGGCCAGATCGGTGCCCAGTCAAAGGAGTTGAACGGGTAGCCGTGGATCAGCAGTAGCGGAGGCCCGCTGCCTTCCGTGCGGTAGAAGATGTCAAAGCCGAGGTAGTCGAAGTGCTGCCCGGCCGCCAGCCAGGATGCCAGTTCAGCGTCCACGGCCTGCGCCTACGAGATGTAACGGACGATGCTCTCGGCCACACACGCCGGCTTGTCCGACCCCTCGATCTCCACGGTGGTCGATACCGTCGCCTGCACGGCGCCGTTGCCAAGGTCATCGACCCCGACCAACGAGCTTTGCGCACGAATCTTCGACCCGACCGGCACCGGGGCGGGGAAGCGAACCTTGTTCAGGCCGTAGTTGACGGCGAGCTTGATGCCGTTGACCGTGTACATCTCGTGCTGGAGCCGGGGCAACAGCGCCAGCGTCATGAAGCCATGGGCGATGGTCTTGCCGAACGGGCCTTTCGCCGCCCGTTCCGGGTCAACGTGAATCCACTGGTGATCCCCGGTCGCATCGGCGAAGAGGTTGACCTCTTCCTGGGTGATGGTCACCCAGTCGCTCTGTCCGATGGTTTGACCCTGGGCGGCGGCGAGGTCGGCAACTGACTCGAAGGTGCGCATTCTGTTCTCCTCTGCTCAGGTGCAAACGATAGTGCCGCGATCACGGCCGCGGCGCCCGGGGTCTTGACAGGATCCTGTTGCAAGATGACCAAATGAGGCTGTTGCTGCTTGCCGATACTCATGTGCCGCGACGCGCCCGCGATCTGCCCGCACAGGTATGGGACGAAGTGGCGCAGGCTGATGTCGTCTTTCATGCCGGCGACTGGGTGACGTCCGAGTTGCTCGACACGCTGGCGGGACGGGCGACGCGACTGGTGGCGTGTTGGGGGAACAACGACGGACCGGCGCTGCGGGCGCGGTTGCCGGAACGCGCGGACGTGCTGCTGGGTGGGCTGCACTTCACGGTTGTCCACGAGACCGGCGGCGCCGCCGGCCGGGAGGACCGGATGTCGCGGCACTACCCCGATAGCGACGTGTTGATCTTCGGCCACAGTCACATTCCGTGGGACACCACGACCAATACCGGCCTGCGGCTGCTCAATCCCGGGTCGCCGACAGATCGCCGCCGGCAACCGACGTGCACCTACATGACCGCGACCGTCCGCGACGGCAACCTGACCGACGTGCGGCTGCATCGCGTCGAGCGGTAGCCCGCTTATGAACGCATAACCACCCCACAGCTCGCACCAATATATAGCTCGCAAACAGAGGTATCGTCGGGTAAGTGCAGGTAAACACCGATTTGGCGGCCGACGTTTTCCGGGTCGTCGGCAGATTCCGCCGCCAACTTCGAAGGTCGGTCGGCCGCGGTTTTGATTCCGCGCGACTCACCGAGTCGCAGTCGGAGCTGCTCTGGCTGGTGGGCCGAAACCCGGGCATATCGGTCAGCGCCGCCGCTGCCGAACTCGGATTGGTACCCAACACCGCCTCGACACTGGTTTCCAAGCTGGTGTCCGGCGGCTTCCTCACCCGCAGCGTCGGAGCCACCGATCGCCGCGTCGGCGAGCTCGCCCTCGCCGCGCCCACCCAGCAGATCGTCGACGCATCCAGGGCCGCACGGCGAGCGCTGCTGTCTGAGGTACTCGGCGAACTAGACGACGACCAAATCGAATCTCTGGCAAAGGGATTGGAGGTTCTCGACACGATGACACGACTACTCCAGGAGCGACGATCATGAGCGAACTGCTGCCCCCGGCCATCGACTGCCAGCACCTGACCTATCGCTACGGCAAGTTCACCGCCGTCGATGACGTGACGCTACAGGTGCGGCCCGGCGAGACCATGGGCCTGCTCGGGCCCAATGGGGCCGGCAAAACCACGTTGGTGCGCATGCTCACCACGCTGACGCCGGTCCAGCAGGGTCAGCTGCGCATCTTCGGCTTGGACTCGCGTCATCAGACGGTCGATGTCCGAAGCAATATCGGCTATGTGCCACAACAGCTTTCCATCGAGCCCGCGCTGACCGGCAAACAGAACGTGGAGTGGTTCGCGCGGCTGTACGGCGTGCCGCGCGACCAGCGGGCCGAACGCATCGAGCAGGCGCTGGCCGCGATGCAACTACTCGACGTGGCCAACCGCCTCGCCGGGACCTACTCCGGCGGCATGGTGCGCCGGCTCGAGGTGGCCCAAGCGCTTGTCAACCGCCCGTCGCTACTGGTGCTCGACGAGCCCACCGTCGGGCTGGATCCTATTGCCCGGGAAGGTGTCTGGAGCCAGGTACAGACCATGCAAGCACAGTTCGGCATGACCGTCCTGCTGACCACGCACTACATGGAAGAGGCCGACGCATTGTGCGATCGGGTGGCGTTGATGCATCGCGGTGAGTTGCGGGCAGTGGGAACGCCGACGAAGTTGAAGTCGACGTTGTCGCCCGCGGCCACGCTCGAGGACGTGTTCCGCCACTACGCCGCGTCCGACTTGTCGCAGCAGACCGAATCTTCTGGGTCTTCAGCAGCATTGAGTTCAATCCGTTCGAGCAGAAAGGTTGCCCGTCGTGCCGGTTGACCAACGCGCTATCGAGGTAACCCTTGTCCAGGCTCCCCGTGGCTGGCAACGCGTCCGCGCAACGGTGGGTCGCGTCGCGGCGTTCGCGATCGTCGAATTGCAGAAGCTTCAGCACGACCGCACCGAACTTGTCACCAGGATGGTGCAGCCGGCGCTGTGGCTGTTGATCTTCGGTACCACGTTCAGCCATTTGCACGTGATCAACACCGGCTCGGTGTCGTATCTGGCCTTCCTGGCGCCGGGCATCATCGCGCAATCCGCGCTGTTCATCTCCATCTTCTACGGCATACAGATCATCTGGGACCGGGACGCCGGCATCCTCGCCAAGCTGATGGTGACGCCCGCGCCGGCTTCGGCGCTGATCGCCGGTAAGTCGTTCGCGGCGGGTGTGCGCTCGGTAGCGCAGGTCGTCGGTGTGTTGGCGCTGGCCTATCTGATGGGCGTCGGGCTGACCATCAATCCGCTGCGGATCGTGGCGGCGATGGTCATCGTCATGCTGGGTGCAGCCTTCTTCGCGTGCCTGTCGATGACGTTGGCGGGGCTGGTCCGTAGTCGCGATCGGCTGATGGGCATCGGCCAAGCCATCACGATGCCGTTGTTCTTCGCGTCCAACGCGCTCTACCCGGTCAACGTGATGCCCGCCTGGCTGCATGTGCTCTCCCACGTCAACCCGCTCAGTTACGAAGTCGACGCGCTACGGGCGCTGCTGATCGGCACACCGTTCAACCCTGCCGACATCGCCGTTCTGGTGGTGGCCGCGGTGCTCGGAATCTGCACTGCGTCAACACTTTTGCGTCGCCTGGTCTCCTGAGCAAGGTCACCCACACTGTAAACGGCCACAGGCCAACGATTCCCAATCGTTATCTTTGAGTCCGCGCTGAAACTTAATCGTTAGCCAACCGCGATGTCACACCCCGAGGCGACAAACGGGAGTCAGCCGCGCGCTGTGTTTGACTGCCTCCGACAGCTATTCGACCGCGTACTGCGGCAAATGAAAGTTGGGATGGGTAGGAGCTATGAAGTTCGGTGAGAAGTTGCGCGGCGCGGCGGCGCGTTTGCCGCGTCGACTGGTAATCGCGGCTGTCGGGGCCGCACTGCTGGCCGGCCTGGTCGGTGCTGTCGGCGGCTCGGCGACCGCGGGGGCGTTCTCCAGGAAGGGACTGCCCGTCGAGTATCTCCAGGTGCCATCGGCCGGCATGGGCCGCGATATCAAGGTGCAATTCCAGGGCGGTGGACCGCACGCGGTTTACCTGCTCGACGGGTTGCGTGCTCAGGACGACTTCAACGGTTGGGACATCAACACTCCCGCATTCGAGGAGTACTACCAGTCAGGCCTGTCGGTGATCATGCCGGTCGGCGGCCAGTCGAGCTTTTACACCGACTGGTACCAGCCGGCGTGCGGCAAGACCGGCTGCCAGACCTACAAGTGGGAAACCTTCGTCACCCGGGAGCTGCCGCAGTATCTGCAAGCCAACCGCGGCATCTCGCCGACCGGCAATGCCGCAGTCGGCCTGTCGATGTCGGGTGGGTCTGCACTGATCCTGGCCGCGTACTACCCGCAGCAGTTCTCCTACGCGGGATCGCTGTCGGGCTTCCTGAACCCGTCCGAGGGCTGGTGGCCGACATTGATCGGTCTGGCGATGGGCGACGCGGGCGGTTACAGCGCCACCAACATGTGGGGTCCGACGAGCGACCCGGCGTGGAAGCGCAACGACCCGATGGTCCAGATCCCTCGACTGGTGCAAAACAACACCCGCATTTGGATCTACTGCGGTAACGGCACTCCGAACGACCTTGGCGGCGACAGCATGCCGGCCAAGTTCCTGGAGCAGTTCACGCTGCGCACCAACGAGCAGTTCCGCGACAACTACGTCGCCGCGGGCGGTAACAACGGCACGTTCAACTTCCCGCCGAACGGGACGCACGACTGGGGTTACTGGAACCAGCAACTGGTTGCCATGAAACCCGACATTCAGCGGACACTGAGCGCAGCTCAAGCCGCCACCTGACATACCCTCCGCACACATCGGCAGCAGCGCACCCCCGGCGCTGCTGCCGATGTTCTTTACGGCGCGCTAATCCAGCAGGGCCCGGCGGTCCTGGTGGAAGTAGGTGTAGCCGGTCGTCAACGCGCAAACCACCGTCGCGGCTATCAGCATCCCGGTTCCGTTGAACACCAGGCTGATACAGCCACCCAAAACGGCGCCCACGACGAAGCTGGCGAACAGCAGGAAGTTGCCGAGCCAATCCGTCACGTTTCCACCGGCGATATGGCGTTCGATGCCCTGCCCCATTTTGACCAGCGTGCCGGTCACATAGCTCAGCGGCGCCGACACCTCGCCGTCCTTGACGAACGATGTGTTCAGAGCACCAACGCCGAAGACCACCAACATAATTGGCGCGAAGTCAAGGTCAACCTCTTGCAACCCGTCGTCGATGAGGCCCAATATCGTAGCGGCCAACAGACTCAGGGTGGTGAGCACGGTCGGTCCGTGCGGATGCGCCACCCAGAAATGCCGCCTGCACACTGAAGCAACCACCACGCCGACGACGAAGCACAGCATGAGAACGCCGGCAGAAACCGATAGCCTCACGTCGTCCCGGAAGTAGCCCAGCACAGCGCGTTGCGCATTGCCGGTCATGAACGTCACAAAGTATCCCTCGGAGTGGGTAAATGCCGTCGCTCCCAGCACCCCGGCCAGCGCGGCCAGCACCCACGACAAACGCGCCTCACTGTCGAATGTCTCACGGAGCATGCCGACATGTTTTCACCCGAACCGCAACACCCGCAGCGCGGCGGCCGTAACTCAGACGGCACTCATATCAATTGGCTATCAATTGCCTATTAACTTGGCGATCGACCGCAGTGGGATGGGCAGCCAGCCGGGGCGGTGCCGCGACTCGTAACCGGCCTCATACACCGCCTTGTCCAGTTCGTATGCCGCCAGCAGCAGCTCCGAATCACGCGGATCCACGCCGGACGCGGCCGCGTACCCGTCACAAAACGCTGTGCGGTTGCGCTGCACCCACTCTCGTGCGCGCGCGGCGAGTTGCTTGTCGGTCGGCTGGTCGACCAGTGGTCCGTAGGCGGCGTACTCGTACGAGCGCATCACGCCGGCCACATCACGCAACGGAGAATCCGGGGCGCGGCGCTCCTCCAGCGGCTGACCGGGCTCACCTTCGAAGTCGATCAACAGCCAGGATTCCGGCGTGCGCAGCACCTGACCCAAATGCAGGTCGCCATGTATCCGTTGCACGGTGATGGTCTGCTCGGCCAGCTTTTGGAAGCGCTGCTCGATCGTCTCCGCGTACTGCTGGAGTTCGGATACCGCGGCGACCGTCGACGACAACCGCGCCAGCATGGTGTCGACCGGGAAGGGGGCCTGCGACGCGCCGAGGGCTTCGGCGAGCGTGGCGTGCACCGACGCGACGGCCTCGCCGAGCCGGTACGACTCGCCGGCGAAATCGCCGCCGACCTCGTGGGCGTACAGATCACCCTCTGCGAACAGGTCGCGGACGCTGGCAGTGGCCATTGCCCAGCCTTCGGCCGCGTTGGCCGCGTACTGGGTCGCCATGCCGAGCGGGCTGTTGGTTTCGGCGTCGGCATCACTGCCCTGAACGGTCAACTCGTAGCTGCCGAGCAGTCGCGCCACATGCGGGTTCTCGGCCCGGCCGAGCACCCGGTTCAGCTCGATATCAGGGTTGATGCCGGTGCTGACGCGGCGGAATACCTTCAGGATGGCATCCCGCTCGAAGATCACGCTGGTGTTGCTCTGCTCGGCGTCCGACACCCGTGGCGCCGCCTCCAGCGGAAGGGTGGCCTCCGGCTCCTTGGCGAATGCCACATCGGAACGAACCGCGGATTCCTCGATCAGGGACAGCAGGAACTGGGCCGCCGGTGGGTCATACAGCGCGTCATAGGCGGTGCGGTCGTTGTCGGCGCCGATGGTGGCGACGGTGGTGTACTCGGGGACCGGGGCGGTGTCCCAAGTGACGACCACCTGATAGCGCTCTGCCGAACCGTCGGTGTAAGCAACATCGACCAGTACCAGGTCTAGGCCGTCGTTCAACGCGACGATGTGGCCCGGCTGCGCGCTGGCGATTTCCCGGGCTCGCCCGGCATACCAGCGCTGCTGGGGAAGCCATTCAGACCACGGCAAGTTCATTGCGTCTCCCCCGACTCGGCGAGCTCGAACCAGTAGAACCCGTGTCCTGGCAGGGTCAGCAGATACGGCAGTTGGCCGATGCGCGGGAACTCCACCTGACCGGTCAGCTCGACCGGCGTGTAGCCGCTCCAGTGCTGGAGGTTCAATTCGATCGGCTGCGGGAAACGCGACAGATTGTTGACGCAAAGGACCACGTCGTGGTCGGCTTCGCGCACGTAGGCCAGTACTGAGGGATTGGATCCACCCATTTCCTCGAACGTACCTATCGCGAAGGCGTCGTGTCTGCGTCGCACCGCCAACATCGTCCGCGTCCAGTTGAGCAGCGACGTCGAGGTGTCGCGCTGGGCCTCGACGTTCACGGTTTGGTAGCCGTAGACCGGATCCTGGCTAGGTGGCACGTACAACCGACCGGGATTGGCCGTGGAAAAGCCGGCGTTGCGGTCCGGGGTCCATTGCATCGGGGTGCGCACCCCGTCGCGATCGCCGAGCCAGATGACGTCGCCCATCCCGATCTCGTCGCCGTAGTAGATGACCGGGGAGCCGGGCAGCGACAACAGCAACGCGGTGAACAACTCGATCTGGTTGCGGTCTTTCTCCAGCAGCGGGGCCAGCCGACGGCGGATGCCGACATTCGCCTTCATCCGCGGATCCTTGGCGTATTCGGAGTACATGTAGTCACGCTCGTCGTCGGTGACCATTTCCAGGGTCAGCTCGTCGTGATTACGCAGGAAGATGCCCCACTGCGCCATCTTTGGGATTGGCGGTGTTTGGCCCATGATCTCCGAGATCGGGAAACGCGATTCCCGGCGCACCGCCATGAAGATGCGCGGCATCAGCGGAAAGTGAAATGCCATGTGACACTCGTCGCCGCCGGTTTCGGGATCACCGAAATACTCGACGACGTCGCTTGGCCACTGATTGGCCTCCGCGAGTAACACCCGACCCGGGAATTCGTCGTCGACCACCTTGCGGACGCGCTTGAGAAACGCGTGCGTCTCCGGCAAGTTCTCGCAGTTGGTGCCCTCGCGCTCGAACAGGTAGGGCACGGCATCCAGCCGGAAGCCGTCGATACCGAGGTCGAGCCAGAACCGCATGACGTCGAGCATCGCCTCCTGAACAGCGGGGTTGTCGTAGTTCAGATCCGCCTGATGGTCGAAGAACCGGTGCCAGTAGAACTGGCGGCGGACCGGGTCGAACGTCCAGTTGGAGTCTTCGGTGTCGACGAAGATGATCCGCGCGTCCGGGTATTTGTCGCTGCTGTCGCTCCACACGTAGTAGTCGCCGTATGGTCCGTCGGGGTCGCGGCGCGACTCTTGGAACCAGGCGTGCGAATCCGAGGTGTGGTTCATCACCAGGTCGGTGATGACCCGGATGCCGCGCCGGTGCGCAGCGTCGACCAACTCGACGAAATCATCGACGGTGCCGAACTCCGGCAGCACCTTGTAGAAGTCGCGGATGTCGTAGCCGCCGTCACGCAGGGGCGAGTCGTAGAACGGCGGCAGCCAAATGCAGTCGACACCGAGCCATTGCAGGTAGTCGATCCGTTCGGTCAGACCGCGCAGGTCACCGAATCCGTCGGCGTTGGAGTCGTAGAACGCCCGGACCAACACTTCGTAGAAAACCGCGTGCTTGAACCAGGTTGAATCGGCAGGCAGTTCCCTAGCGTCGGCGAAGTCGTCGGCGCTGGGGTGCTCGACTACGCCGTCTTCGACGTGACTTCCCTCAGCAGGATCATGCTCGACGGTGTCGTCTCTGTCGCTCGTCAAGTCCACGATTTTACACGTACCCGAGGCGTGCTATCGCAAACCATATGCACGCCAAACGAATTGAGAGCAGCCGCGCAAGCTGCGGTGTTCAGGTCAGCCCGGCGGGCCATCCCCGAGCGTCACGTTGGCGGTCCGACCGCCAGCCCCCACGCTGATGTTCTCACCGGGGTGGTGCTGATCGAGGATCGCGGTGAGCGCGGTGGCCGAGTTGACCGGTTGGCCGTTGATCGAGGTGATCACGTCTCCGGGTGCGAAGCCGGCACCCGCGGCGGGGCCGTTCGGGATCACCTGCCTGACCACGGCGCCGGCACCATCGGCGGCGTCGTTGACGCCGACACCGAGGAAAGCCGTCGGACCGATGTGCACCGACGGCCCACCACCGCCCTGAATCTGCCCGGCGATGGCCATGGCCTGATTGATCGGGATCACGTAACCCTGCCCGTGACCCAGTTTGAAGTTGTCGGTCGCGGCGGTGTTCAGGCCGATCACCTGGTTGGCGGAGTTGACGGTGGGCCCGCCGGAGTCGCCGGGGCGTATTCCGGCGTCGACCTGGATCAATCCGTTCAGTGTCTCGGTGCTGCCGGTCAGGGCGTCGTGCGCCGATACCGTCTGGTTCAATCCGATGACGCGGCCGTCGATCGCGCTGGGGGCTCCGCCCGCACCACCGGCGTTGCCCATCGAGACAATCGGTTCGCCGACCCTAACCGAGTCGGAGTTGCCGATGTTGGCCGGCTGCAGTCCGCCTCCGCCAAGCTGCACTACGGCGATGTCATGGCTGCGGTCGAAGCCGATCACCGTGCCCGGGAACGTCTGACCGTTGCCGATGGACCTCACGTTCAGGGTGGTCGCGCCGGCGATGACGTGGTTATTGGTCAGGATCGTGCTGGGACCGATCACGATGCCGGTTCCGGCGCCTATGGCGCTCTGGTATCCCATCTGGGTGTCGATGTCGACGATCGTCGGGCCCACCTGTCCCACGGCGGCGCGGGCGTCCTGGGGCGCAGGCGGCCGCAATGGCGACGCCTGCGCGGGGGCCGTTGACAGGCTCAGCCCCAACACTGCTATCAGACTGAGCAACCACAACGACCACCGCGGTTTACGGCGGTGCGATCCGCTCATCGGCGTTACCTCCTGCATAGTTCCAGCCCGACTCAAGCTCGGATTGTCGCAGCGTCGGGGGTTTCCTACGCGCGAATCTGTTCACTACACCGTAACCGGGGTTTGCGCGTCGGGCATCCTGGTCAGGCCAAAAAGGGCGCTGATCAGGCGGTTCCTCGGGCCTGCGCAAGCGGCCCGGTCAGGTGATGGCTGACGTCGCCGATCATGTCCATCAGGGAGTAGTCGCGGAAGGAATACCGCCACCGGCCGTCGACGCGCTCGAATTGGTCGTGATAGCGGCCGGTGACGATGATCTGCGGGCCGAAGTCGTCGGTGTGCTGGATCACCGTGTAGTAGCTGCGGCAAGTGGCCGTGCCGGCAGTCTCGTCGACCTCGATGACCGGGTTGGTGACGACGTGTTTGGTGCGCGGCGTGCCGTCCGGGTAGCGCATCACCCCGGACGTCCAGATCGCCAGCAAGGTCGCGGAGTCGATCGTGCCGTGCGGGCCGTCGGCGACCCGAAGGCGGGCGTGCTCGAAGAGTGCAGCCGCCCCGGCGAAGTCGCCGCTGTCCATGCATTCGGCGTAGCGATAGAGCAGGTTCGCGATCTGTGTCTCGGCCGACATGCTGCAAACGGTAGCTTCATAGTTTCCGGCCGGCCTGGCAACTCGACAGCAAAGGTGTCTATTCGATGGGCGTGCTTGATTCATTCCGGCTCGACGACAAAGTGGTGATCGTGACCGGTGCGTCGTCGGGGCTCGGTGTGGCGTTCGCCCAGGCCTTCGCCGAGGCCGGCGCCGACGTCGTGCTGGGCGCCCGCCGCGTCGACAGGTTGGCCGAGACCGCGGCGCTGGTCGAAGCCGCCGGCCGCAAGTCGCTGGCCGTGGCCACCGACGTCAGCGAACCTGCGCAATGCCAGGCGCTGGTCGACTCGGCGATGCAGACCTTCGGCCGGGTCGACATCCTGATCAATAACGCTGGGGTGGGCTCCGCTCACCCGGCGACCCGTGAGACGCCCGAGCAGTTCCGCTCGGTGATCGACGTCAACCTCAACGGCGCGTACTGGGTGGCACAGGCCTGCGGGCGGGTCATGCAGCCGGGGAGTTCGATCGTCAACATCGCCAGCATCTTGGGGATCACCACCGCCGATCTGCCGCAGGCGGCCTACAGCGCGAGCAAGGCCGCGATCATCGGGCTCACCCGAGATCTCGCCCAGCAGTGGGGCTCTCGAAAGGGAATTCGCGTCAACGCGCTGGCGCCGGGATTCTTTCGGACCGAGATGACCGACGAGTACCAACCCGGATACCTGGAGAGCCAGGCGCATCGCCTGGTGCTGGGCCGGTTGGGCGATGCGGCCGAACTCGCCGCGACCGCGGTGTGGCTGGCGTCCGCGGCCGGTGGTTACGTCACCGGGCAGACGATCGTCGTCGACGGCGGCCTGACGATCACCTAATTTTTCTAAAGCCTCTAGGCTCGGTGTGGTGGTCGACTTCGACCCCAAGGCCAGCTTCGGGCGTGCACCGGTGGCCCGGCTGGGCACCGTCGCTCCCGACGGCACGCCGCACCTGGTGCCGGTGGTGTTCGCGCTTCACGACGAGGTCGTGTACACCGCCGTGGACGGGAAGCCCAAGACCACTCAACGGCTGCGTCGGTTGGCCAACATCGAACGACACCCGCTGGTGAGCATGCTGGTCGACCACTACGCCTCTGACTGGACGCAACTGTGGTGGGTCCGGATCGACGGTCTGGCTGCGATCCATCACGACGGCAATGCCCTGCACGCAGGTCACGACCTTTTGCGCGCGAAATATACCCAGTACCAGTCGGTTCCGCTGAATGGACCGGTGATCGCCGTTGCGATCCGACGTTGGAGCAGCTGGCACGCCTGACCGCGGCCGCTGCGTGGGAATGGGTTCACCGCCCGTTCACTCTTGTGCTGCGCGGGCGCTAGGGGAAAAGTGACATACATCACGATGGCGTCGGGGCCAGGAGGAGAGACACGTCATGGCAGACAAGTCCAACAGTTCCCAAACCGCAGGGGCCGCTCCTGCCGTGGCTGATCCGGCCGCCGTCCGGAACATAGTGCTGGTAGGGCCCTCCGGCGGCGGGAAAACCACTCTGGTGGAGGCCCTGTTGGTCGCCTCCGGCGTGCTGTCCAGACCCGGCTGCATTGCCGACGGCACCACGGTCTGCGACCACGACGAGGCGGAGATCCGCCAGCAGCGCTCGGTGGGTCTTGCCTTGGCGTCGCTGCTGCACGACGGCGTCAAGGTCAACCTCGTCGACACTCCCGGGTATGCCGATTTCGTCGGCGAACTGCGGGCGGGGCTGCGAGCCGCGGACTGCGCGCTCTTCGTGATCGCGGCCTGCGAAGACGTCGACGAACCGACCAAGTCCCTCTGGCAGGAGTGTAGTCAGGTCGCAATGCCGCGGGCGGTGGTGATCACCAAGCTGGACCACGCCAGGGCCAATTACCAGAACGCGCTGGCGACGGCCCAGAATGCGTTCGGCGACAAGGTATTACCGCTTTATCTGCCTGCCGGCGAGGGTCTGATCGGGCTGCTGTCGCAGACGCATTACGAATACCAGGGCGGCAAGCGGAACGCGCACGCGCCTGATCCGTCATACGCCGATCAGATCGAAGAAGCGCGCGGCACGCTGATCGAGGGAATTATCGAAGAGTCCGAAGACGAATCGCTGATGGAGCGTTATCTCGGCGGTGAAAAGATCGACGAGTCGGTGTTGATCGACGATCTGGAGAAAGCAGTCGCCCGTGGTTCCTTCTTCCCGGTGATTCCGGTCTGCAGCAGCAGCGGCGTCGGCACGCTGGAACTCCTGGAGATCGCCACCCGCGGATTCCCGTCTCCGGCGGAACACCCACTGCCCGAGGTCTTTACGCCGCAGGGTGCCACTTTCACCAAGGTGACCTGCGGTTCCGATTCGCCGCTGCTGGCCGAGGTGGTGAAGACGACGTCGGACCCCTACGTCGGCAGGCTAAGCCTGGTCCGAGTGTTCTCCGGGACCATCAGGCCCGACACGACAGTTCATGTGTCGGGCCATTTCGCTTCCTTTTTCGGAGGCTCTAACGGCATCACTAACGGTGTCGGCAACAACCACGCCGACCACGACGAGGATGAACGCATCGGCGCATTGTCGTTCCCGCTGGGCAAGCAGCAGCGGCCCGCGTCGGTGGTGTTGCCAGGTGACATGTGCGCGATCGGCCGGCTGAGCCGGGCGGAGACCGGAGACACACTGTCTGACAAGGCCGAACCGCTGGTGCTCAAACCGTGGATCATGCCGGAATCGCTACTGCCGGTGGCCATCCAGGCGCACGCCAAGACCGACGAGGACAAGCTGTCGGTCGGGTTGGGGCGGTTGGCCGCCGAGGATCCGACGCTGCGAATCGAGCAGAACCCGGAGACGCATCAGGTGGTGTTGTGGTGCATGGGTGAAGCGCACGTCGGCGTGGTACTCGACGCGCTGGCAAACCGGTACGGCGTCGCGGTGGACACCGTCGAGCTGCGGGTACCGCTGCGGGAAACCTTTGGCGGCAAGGCAAAAGGCCACGGTCGACATGTCAAGCAGTCCGGCGGGCATGGCCAGTACGCGGTCTGCGACATCGAGGTTGAACCGCTACCGGAAGGGTCGGGTTTCGAGTTCGTCGACAAGGTGGTCGGTGGCGCGGTGCCGCGGCAGTTCATCCCGAGTGTGGAAAAGGGGGTGCGCGCTCAGATGGAAAAGGGCGTGCACGCCGGTTACCCCGTGGTCGACATCCGCGTCACGCTGCTCGACGGCAAGGCGCACAGCGTCGACTCGTCGGATTTCGCCTTCCAGATGGCCGGTTCGCTGGGGCTGAAGGAGGCCGCGGCGGCGACCAAGGTGAGCCTGCTCGAGCCGATCGACGAGATCTCGGTGCTGATACCCGACGATCTGGTCGGCGCCGTGATGGGTGACCTGTCCGGACGACGCGGCCGGGTACTGGGTACCGACACCGCAGGCAACGACCGCACCTTGGTGCGAGCCGAAGTGCCGCAGGTGGAACTGACCCGTTACGCCATCGACTTACGCTCGCTGTCACATGGGGCTGCCTCGTTCACCCGCTCCTTTGCCCGGTACGAGCCCATGCCGGAATCCGCTGCAGCCCGGGTGAAATCCGCGGACTGACACCTGCGGCCTACCCCTGACTCAACCAAGCCAGGGTCGCGGATAGGTCTCGAACGTCGACGCCTATCGCCCGGCATTCCTTGATGCCCTGGTCATCCAGCCCGGACACCGCATCGGATACCAACATGATGCGGAAATCCCGCTCGGAGGCCTCGTAGATCGACGTACGCGGGCAGTTCGGGAAGTTGCAACCGACGAAAACTATTGTGCCGCTGCCGGTATCGCGAAGATGCTGCTCGAGCTTGGTTTGGTAGAAAGCGCCCCACCGCGGCTTGTACATCACATGTTCGCGCGGACCGACGTGTTGAAGTTCACCACTGAGCAGCAATTCATGGTCCAGCTCAACAGCATTGGGCAACAACTCGGCGGCGATCTGCGAGCCCGTGCTGCCCGGGACGGCCATCCGCGCACCCTGTTCGATCGCCTGCCTTCGCACCCTGTCGGCGTTCGACCCGTCCGGACGGTAGAGCCGGACGACGTGCACGATCGGCAGTGCGCGGCCGCGAATCTCGGTTGCCAACCGAGCCATAGCCGGGATCGCAGCTGCGGTTCCGTCGACGGGCAGCGGACCGTCGTCGGCATAGAAGTCGCGCTGGACGTCGATCAGGACAAGTGCCGCCGAGCCCGGCAGCGGCCGGGTGTACGGATCGGTCATGGGGTTTGGTGTAACACAAGCGATCTGCGCTTGCCAACTTGCAAGTAACTGGACGAATTTCAGATCACGTTAGGGTCTCTTTTTGGTTGCCGAACAGGCACGTTAACGAATTTGCGCTCAACTTATCGCGACTTGCGCGTTTTACGATCCGTTTGCTGGGCGCCCGATAGGGTACATATTAGGGATACAGAATGTAAGCGCTTCGGGCTTGCACCATCTCGGAGGGTGGACACCGTGCGGACAGCTGTTCGAAAAGTGTGGCTCGCGGCGGCCGTTGCCGTGCTGGCCATGGCGGGATCGGGCGCCCCGAGCATGGCAGCGATCGCGCCCCCCAATCCGGCCGCCGGTGTGGCCTCGATCCAGCCGGCAAACGGCGCAGTGGTCGGTGTGGCCCACCCGGTGATCGTCACGTTCACCGGGCCGGTCAACGACCGGGCAGCGGCCGAACGGGCTATCAAGATCACCGCGCCGAGCCACATGACCGGGCGCTTCGATTGGGTCGAAAACAATGTCGTGCAATGGATTCCGGACGGCTACTGGCCCGCCCACAGCCACGTCGGTGTTACCGTGCACGCGTTGTCCACCGGCTTCGACACCGGCGACCAGGTGGTGGGCGTTGCGAGCATCTCGCAGCACACCTTCACCGTCAGCGAGAACGGCGAGGTGCTGCGCACGATGCCGGCGTCGATGGGTAAACCGACCCGCCCGACGCCGATGGGCAACTACACCGCGCTGTCCAAGGAGCGCACTGTCCGCATGGATTCGCGGACGATCGGGATCCCGCTGAGCTCGCCGGAGGGATACGACATCGTCGCCTCGTATGCCGTCCGGGTGACCTGGAGTGGCGTCTACGTACATTCGGCGCCGTGGTCGGTGGATTCACAGGGGTATGCCAACGTCAGCCACGGCTGCATCAATCTCAGCCCGGACAACGCCGAGTGGTACTTCAACACCGTTCACATCGGTGACCCGATCAACGTGGTGGCGTAGCCGGCGTCTCGCCTGACGTCGTGCCGTTGTGGCGACGGTCACACCCGAGCGTGGAAGAGACGGGTGAGCCGTTGAGTTTGCGGCTAGGGAGACTGTTTCGACGGAGGGTGCGGTATGACCGGCGACGCGCGATACGAGAACGGCAACAGCCCGGCTCCGGGAGGCAGACTCGAAAAGCACGTCGCTCAGCACCTCGCCGAGCTGTGCGCCGACGATGAACAGATCCGGGCAGCCATCCCGAGGCCCGATGTCGTCGAAGCGGCGCGGCGCCCGGGTCTTCGGTTGCCGCAGGTGCTGCAAACCTACGTCGAAGGCTATGCCGACCGTCCGGCGCTCGGGTGGCGCGCACGCACGCTGACAACCGACCCGACAACCGGCCGTACCACCAGCCAGTTGCTCCCGCGATTCGAAACCATCACCTACCGCGACCTGTGGGCCAATGTGCGTGCGGCCGCCGCGGCCTGGCGACACGATCCAGATCACCCGGTCGCGCCCGGGGATTTCGTCGCGACCGTCGGCTTCGCCAGCCCCGACTACCTGACCATCGACCTGGTGTCCGGATACCTCGGCTTGGTCGCAGTACCGTTGCAGCACAACGCTCCGGTTTCGCGGCTGCGGCCCATCATCGACGAAGTCGAACCGCGGACATTGGCGGTCAGCGCCGCGTATCTGGATCTGGCCATCGAGTCCGCGCTGCACAGTCAGTCGGTGCGTCGCATCGTCGTCTTCGACTACCAGCCGGAGGTCGACGACGAACGCGAGGGCCTGGCGCGGGCACGCGTGCGGCTGGAGGACGCCGGTGTGCCCGCGATCGTCGAAACGCTCAGCGATGTCATCGCCCGCGGCCGATCGCTGCCACCGGAGCCCATCTACACCGACGGCGACGACCAGCGCCTGGCCATGATCATGTACACCTCCGGAAGCACCGGGCTGCCCAAGGGGGCGATGTACACCGAGAACATGGTGGCGCGCATCTGGACCGCCGACACGATGCCGACGAGTGAGGCGCCGGTGCTCAACGTCAACTTCATGCCGCTGAACCATCTCGGCGGACGCATCCCGCTGGGAACATCGTTCCAGGCCGGTGGCACCAGTTTCTTTGTGCCGGAAAGCGATTTGTCCACGCTGTTCGAGGACTGGAATCTGGTGCGCCCCACCGAGATGGGCCTGGTACCGCGAGTGGTCGAAATGCTGTTCCAGCGCTACCAAAGCGGCGTTGACAGACGGCTGACCGACGGAGCCGAACCGCTTGTCGCCGGTTCGGAGGCGAAATCCGAACTGCGCGAGCAGGTCCTCGGCGGCCGGGTGCTCACCAGCTTCGTGGGAACGGCGCCGCTGGCTGCCGAGATGAAAACCTTCATCCAGTCATGCCTGGGCGTGCATGTACTCGACGGCTACGGTCTCACCGAGGTCGGCATGGTCACCACGGACGGCGTGATCAAACGCCCGCCGGTGATCGACTACAAACTCATCGACGTTCCCGAGCTGGGCTACTTCGCGACCGACAAACCGCATCCGCGCGGCGAGCTCTTGGTCAAGTCCGCGACCGCGACGCCCGGATATTACAAACGCCCCGACGTCACCGCCGGGGTCTTCGACGATGACGGTTACTACCGGACCGGTGACGTGATGGCCGAGATCGCGCCCAACACACTCGCCTACGTCGACCGGCGTAACAACGTACTCAAGCTCGCGCAGGGCGAGTTCGTGGCCGTCGCGCACCTGGAGGCGGTGTTCGCCGGAGCAGCGTTGGTGCGACAGGTCTTCGTCTATGGCAACAGCGAACGTCCCTACCTGTTGGCGGTTGTGGTCGCCACCGACGATGCGTTGCAGAGATTCCTTGGCGACGATGCCGGCCTCAAGGCAGCGCTGAGCGAGTCGCTGCGCCAGACAGCGGCAGCCGCCGAACTGCAGTCTTACGAGGTGCCGGTCGACTTCCTGGTTGAGTCCGAGCCGTTCAGCACCGACAACGGTCTGTTGTCGGGTGTTGGAAAGGTGTTGCGGCCCAAGCTCAAAGAGCACTACGGCGAACGACTCGAGCAGCTCTACGCCGATCTTGCGGCGAACCGGGTCGACGAGTTGCGCGCGCTGAGGGCGGCGGCGGCCGACCAGCCGGTGCTCGACACGTTGATCCGCGCGGCGCAGGCGTTGCTGGGATCGCCCGGGACGCCGGAGCCCGAAGCGCACTTCACCGATCTCGGCGGTGACTCGCTGTCGGCGTTGACCTTCTCCAACCTGTTGCAGGAGATCTTCGGAGCCGAAGTGCCCGTCGGCGTGATCATCAACCCGGCAGGCAACCTGCGGCAGCTCGCCGACTACATCGAGGCCGAACGCGGCGCTGGCACCAAGCGCCCGACCTTCACGACCGTCCATGGCACCCCTGGAGACGATGTCGCCGAAATCCGCTCTGCTGAGCTGACTTTGGATAAGTTCATCGATGCGGCGACACTGGCCGCGGCGCCGTCACTGCCCGCGACCACCGGTGAACCGCAGACCGTTTTGCTCACCGGTGCCAACGGGTACCTTGGCCGGTTCCTCACCCTGGATTGGCTGCAGCGACTGGCCGAGACGGACGGGAAACTGATCTGCATCGTCCGGGGCAGCGACCCGCAGACGGCCGCGAAAAGACTCGAATCCGTCTTCGACAGCGGGGATGCGCAACTGCTGGCGCGATTCCGGGAGTTGGCGGCCGATCGGCTCGAAATCGTCGTCGGCGACATCGGCGAGCCGAATCTTGGTCTGGATCAAGCCACTTGGGAGCGGCTGGCGCAGACGGTGGACTTGATCGTGCATCCGGCTGCGCTGGTCAACCACGTCTTACCCTACGACCAGTTGTTCGGCCCGAATGTCGTTGGCACGGCGGAACTCATCCGGTTGGCGATCACTTCGCGGATCAAGCCGATTACCTACCTGTCGACCGTGGCGGTGGCGTTCTCGGTCGATCCCGCTGACTTCGTCGAGGACGGTGACATTCGCGACGTCAGCCCGGTGCGGCCGATCGACGACTCGTACGCCAACGGCTACGCGAACAGCAAGTGGGCCGGCGAGGTGCTGCTGCGCGAGGCACACGACCTGTGCCGGCTGCCGGTGGCGGTGTTCCGCTCTGACTTGATTCTCGCGCACAGCCGCTACGCCGGTCAGCTCAATGTGCCCGACGCATTTACCCGGCTGATACTCAGCTTGCTGACGACGGGCGTCGCGCCCCGCTCGTTCTATCAGACCGACGCCGCGGGGAACCGACCCCGGGCACATTACGACGGCCTGCCCGTCGACTTCGTCGCGGAAGCGATCACCACGCTCGGCGAACAGTGTGCGACAACGGCATCTTCGGGATTTCGGTCCTTCGACGTGATGAACCCGCACGACGACGGGGTGTCGCTGGACGTGTTCGTCGACTGGCTCATTGACGCCGGCTATCACATCCAGCGCATCGACGACTACGCCGAATGGCTCGCGCGCTTCGAGACCGCATTGCGCGGGTTGCCGGAAAAGCAGCGCCAGCATTCGGTGCTGCCGTTACTGGATGCCTACCGGAAGCCGGCCGAGCCGTTGCTTGGCGCGCCCGCACCGACCGCGGTGTTCCGCGATGCGGTACGAGCAGCGAAAATTGGTGCAGACGAGGATATTCCGCACCTGTCTGCGCCGCTGATCGACAAATACGCCGCCGATCTGGAGCTCCTCGGCCTGCTCGTAAACCAAGAAAGGGGATCAGCATGACAGCCACCAAAGCGCGCGCGGTCCGTTTCGATCGATACGGCGGGCGGGATGTGTTGTACGTGGCCGATATCGATATGCCGGTCCCCGCCCAGGGCGAGGTGCTTGTCGAGGTTCGCGCCGCCGGGATCAATCCCGGCGAGGCGGCTATTCGCAGTGGCGCAATGCAGGAGCAATTCCCCGCCACGTTTCCCTCCGGCGAAGGCAGCGACCTGGCCGGCGTTATCGTCGAAATCGGCAGTCCTTCAACCGGGGATAGCGATTTCGCCGTTGGCGACGAGGTGCTCGGGTTCAGCTTCCAGCGGTCCAGCCACGCCACGCATACCGTGGTGCCCGTCGACCAGCTGATCCACAAGCCGGCTCAGCTGAGCTGGGAGGCCGCCGGCTCGCTCTACGTCGTCGCAGCCACGGCATACGCCGCGGTGCACTCCGTGGCGCCACAGCCGGGTGAGACGGTCGCGGTCTCTGCCGCGGCCGGTGGCGTGGGCAGCCTGGTCGTCCAGCTGTTGACGCTCCGCGACGTGCGGGTGTTGGGCATCGCGTCGGCAAACAATGCCGAGTGGCTTCGCGCGCACGGCGTCGTCCCGGTCGAATACGGCGACGGTTTGGCCGAACGACTGCGCGAGGCCGCGCCGGACGGCATCGATGCCTTCATCGATTTGTTCGGACCGGACTATGTTCAGCTCGCGGTCGATCTCGGTGTGCCGCCCGAGCGCATCGACACCATCATCTCCTTCGCGAAGGCCGCCGAGGTCGGCGCCAAGACCGAGGGAAGCGCCGAGGCGTCGACGCCGGCGGTGCTGACCGAAATCGCCGACCTGGTCGCCTCCGGCGCAGTCGACTTCGACGTCGCCGCCACCTATCCCCTCGACCGGGTCACCGACGCCTACGAAGAGCTCGAGCAGCGGCACACCCACGGCAAGATCGTTCTGCTGCCCTGAGATTGGGTCAGCCGAGGCCGGCCTGAACGATCTTGACCACCACCATCACGCCCGCAATAACCAGGTAGCTGCGCAGCGTCAACAGCCCGGCCCGACGCAGTGGCGATATGGCCGGGCGCTCCAGGGTCGCGAGTGCCGGCGTCGTCCACCGCGCCCGGACCCGACTCGCGGAAGGCCTTGAGTTCCTTACGCGTCAGCTTGGGGAGCTCTTCCAGTTCCTCCACCTCGTCGAGGTCCAGCGCGCCGAACGGCACGGTGTTCTCCGACTCGCGGCGCTGCGCGAGCCAACCGACGGCGTAGATAACGGCGCCGCCCAGCAGGCCGAGCGCCGCGGCGATGCCGAGGCCGGTGACCAGCGTTGTGGTGGACAGGTTGGGGAAGAACGTCACCGCGGTCAGCATCAACGACAGCACCACCAGCGACCAGACGATCATCCAGGCGAGGGCGTTCTGCCGGAAGCTGTTCACCCATGGGCCCATCACCGGTCGGTCGTTGCACAGCAGCACCAAAAATACTGTCGCCGAGGGCAATAGCACTCCGGCCAGAGCCTGCACGCCCTGGGTGATCAGCCCGAGAACGTGATCGGGGCTGAACGCGACGCCGGCCGACACCGCGAGCAGCAGGGCGTAGCTGCCGTAGAACAACGGCGCCTCGGTGATCTTCCAGTGCAGCGAGTGCGGCCTACCCATCGCGTCACCCAGTGCGTACGTGGTGGCCAGTCCGACGCAGTTCGCCCCGATCAGTGATGCATCCAGCAAGATGATCGCGAACAACACGCCGATCGTGTGGCCGATGTGGTCCGACAGGTGCGTGGCGACCGCCCCGGCGTCGGTGAAGTTGCCGACGGCGCTGCTCCCGGCAAACCCAAATCCGGTGATTGCCATCAGCGCGAACGCCCCGCACATCACGGTAACGATGCCGATGACCAAATCGGCTCGCCCGTAAGGGATCCAACGCGGGGTGATGCGCTTGTCGACGACGTTGGACTGCTGGAAGAACAACTGCCAGGGCGCCACGGTGGTGCCCACGATCGCCATGATGAGCAGCAGCACGGCGGAGTCGTGTCCGCCGGGCAACGAGGGAATCAGTCCGTGCATGCTGGCCCCGACGGTGGGGTGTACCGATAGCGCGACCGGGAAGATCACGATGTTCACCGCGATCAGCGCGAACATCAGCTGCTCCCAACGACGGAAGGAGCCACCGGCCACCACCGCGAACAGCAACACCGCGGCGGTCGGTATCGCGACCGCCTTCGGGCAGCCCAGGAATCCAAGCGCCAGGGACACCCCGATGAATTCGGTGACGATCGTCAAGGCATTCAGTATCAACAAATCTCCGACACTGAACGCGCCCCAGAACTTGCCGAACCGTTCGAAGATCAGCCGCGCGTGGCCAACTCGGGTGACCGCGCCCAACCGAAGCACCATCTCCTGGTTGACATACAGCACCGGGATCAGCAGTGCCAGCGTCCATAGCAGCTTCATGCCGTAGTTCTGCCCGGCCTGCGTGTAGGTCGCGACGCCACCGGCGTCGTTGTCACCGACCATCACGATCAGTCCGGGTCCGGTGATGACCAACAGCATCCGAAGCCGTTGCCACCAACTACGACCCGGGCCGGCGGCGTCCATCCGGATACGACCGAATGCGCCGACGATGTCGCCGACGTGCGCCGAATCCAGCACAGCCGAACCGTTGGGAGCGGCATCGTGCGTGCCGTCCTTGATGGTCGGCGGAACGCCGATAGTGGTCTGAGGGGAGATGGAAGTCATCGGCCTCTCGCTCTCTGGAAAGGGTTGGAATGTCGGAATTTCGCGGACGCGACAGCGTTCGGGGCAGCCGGATACAGCGCGCGACGCAGTGCGCATGCGCGGCGTGTCAGCAGCGGTGCGGCGCGCTAGGAGGCGGATGCCCGCCTGGCGAAGCCGTGATCACCTTCGGCGGAGTTCACGACGAATAGCGGCTTCTTGCCAACTCGGCTGCGGTAATACGACCAGGGTGGACGCTGCTCTTCCGGAAGGCCCACCATCTGGTCGAGCAAGTTGGTGGCATGCAACGCAACGGCGACGTGACGCTGGACACGCCCCAAGTCGCTGAAGGCCTTGAACATGTCGTCGCAGGTGGCCTGGGGAACGCTGCTTGCTGAACTTACTGTGAGCAGCTCCAGTGCTTCGATAAGGGCTGCACGGACGTCTCCGCAGGCCCGGTGGATCTGCCGTTCGGGATTAGGCCGTGCCATGGCTGCCCCTTTGATCTGGCTGTGAGACAACAAGTTCCATGATCGTCTCCTGTGCGAAGCCCAATCAGGTACCGCAAGACATTTCGAGCCGCCGAAGAATTTCGCGCACGCGTCGCTGCCCTACGCACCAATTACGCGCAGGCCCAACAAAAGTCGCGTCCGAGAAAGGCTCAGGCAGCAGAAGAAATGCCGCGACCGGATCGGGACGAAACGGATTTCGAATACGGATGCGGACTGTCGCTCGGACTCATTTCGCCCATCACCTCCTCACGGCCAGGACACACGGGGGTGTCACCCAGTGCACGCACATGAGGGGTGTGGAGCCCGCCGGCTGGCGAACGAACCTGCACCCCCTCGTCGGAGCTTCGGCACTGCACGGCGTATCCGGATTTTCGTCCGGAAGCCACTTGGGCTCAACCCTTAGGCCGGGAAGAGCTGTCCTGACCCGGGGCGTCTCTCGACGTTCGGGGTCAGTGGCCTGTATCCGTGCAGACGCCTCACCTACCGAGGTGCTTGCCAGTCCATCCTGGCACCAGAAGCGGTGCAGGTCAAACATCATCGAAAAATACTTAACGTCAGCACAGCACCGGCGCGGATCAGAACGCACGCCGGCGGGAGTCCACCGCGGGTGGACGGCCATGGGGGCCACACCACTTTTGGTCGCGGCCACCTAGGCTCGACGTATGTCCACCACATTGCAGGATCAGCGAGTCGCAGCAGCCCTTGATCGGATGTACGCCGAGACAAGGGAACAAACGCCGAAGCTGCGCGATATGCGCGATCAGATGTCTAAAACGCGGACCGCGCAGGAACGTGCCGACGCGATGAGCACTTTCTACATCCCGGTGACTCCGGAGGCCGGGCGGCTGCTGTACTCGTTGGTGCGCGCGACGCGTCCCGCGACCATCGTGGAATTCGGTATGTCGTTTGGCATTTCGGCGCTTCATCTGGCGTCGGGCGTGCGCGACAACGGCAGCGGCCGGGTGCTGACCACTGAGCTCAGCGCCGACAAGATCGCCGCCGCGAAAAAGACCTTCGCCGAGACCGGGCTGGACGACCTGATCACCATCCTTGAAGGTGACGCGCTTTCCACGCTTGCCGATCTGGACGGAGCGGTCGATTTGGTGCTGCTCGACGGCTGGAAGGAGTTGTACGTTCCGGTGATCAAGCTGCTCGAACCACATTTGTCATCGGGCGCCCTCGTCGTCGCCGACAACACGGAGCATGGCCGACGCGACAGCCCTACCTCGATTACGTCCGTGATGCCGAGAACGGATACGTGAGCGTCAATTTCGCCGCCCGCGAGAGTGACAGCATGGAAATCAGCTGCCGCGTCGGCACATAGCTGCCACTATCTGAGCGATTTCTCGAGCCATGGCGTGAGCCAATTCACGCCTTCTTGGGTTAGATGTACGCCGTCGCTGCGGACCTGGACGCCGTCGACCGAGGCGGTGTAGACACCTTCCGGGCAGAGCTTTTTGTTCAGGTCCAGTATCCGCACGCCCGCGCGTTGGCTGATTGTCCGGCTCAACAACGTGTTCCATTCTTTGACCCGCGCGGGTTGATCCTCCGGCCACAGGCTCCCGTCCGGGCGTTCACCCCGCCGGCTGTAGGGCAGGTTGGCAACGGTCAGCGGGGCACTGCCGGCGCTGAGAATGTCGACCGCACGCCCCAATTCACCGGTCAGATACGCGTCGAAGGCGGGGTCACCGATGTGGGTCCACCGTCCCTCGTTGACCCGGTCCACGGTTTCCCAGCGGCCAACGATCAGCAGTATGGCGTCGGGCCGGTCGGCGGCGATCTCCGATCTCCATCTGCTCGGCCACGACTCACATTCGCTTTTCTGATCCAACGTCTGGCCGAGATAGCTGTATGGGCCGCCACGCACCAAGCTGCAGCCGATGACGGTGTGGTCGACGAAATCGAACCCCGGCGTCGACGGTAGGAAATGCATCAACGTCCAGCCGATCGAGTCACCGAAGACCGACACGGTGAATGGCCGCCGCGGATCTCGCTGCGCGACGGCGCGCGCCGGTGTGGGTCCCTTCGGCGGGGACGGCGAAACGACGGCGACCGACGACACGCCAGGGGGCAGGCTGCCGCTCAGTGGTCCGACGCCGGGCCTGGGACTGACCGGGACCACCAGCAGCGTCACCGCGGCAGCAGTCGCGGCGGTCGCCCCGGCCAGCGGCAACAACGGCACCAGCACCGGTCGCCATCTCCTGACCGGCCGCTCGATCACCCACCACGACACGCCTGCCACCGCCAGGGTGGCGGCGCACCGGACACCGAACAACGAGAGCCCAGACCAGCCAGTGCGCTCGCCGTTGAGTACCAGAAAGATCGGCCAGTGCCATAGATAGACGCCGTAGGAGATGGTGCCCAGCCAGGCGAGCGGACGCCACGCCAGCACGGCGGCGACGGGTCCGCGCTGGTCGAGCGCCACCGGCGCGATCACCAGCATCGCCGCGATTGCCACCGCAATCAGCAGACCTTCGTGGAACTCGCGCGCGCTGCCGGTGGCGTAATGGGTGGCCGCCCCCAACAACGCCAATCCGATCACCGGCAGCACCCGTGCGGTCCATTTGCCCCACCGGGTCCGGATCAGCGACCATCCGCGGTTCAGCGCCGACCAATCGCGCACCAACAGCGCCGACGCGGCGGCACCCACCAACAGTGCCTGTGCTCGGGTATCGGTGCCGAAGTAAACCCGGTCACGAGTGGCGTTCGACGCGAGCAGGATGGCCGCCGCGGCGGACCCCAATGCGCCGAACACGGCCAGCAGGAACACCGTGAAGCGGACCCCGCCCGCCGTGGCCCACCCCTGCCGACGACGCGCGCGTGCGGCCAACACCACCGCCACCGCGACCAGCAGCAGCGGCCAGACGATGTAGTACTGCTCCTCGACGCCGAGCGACCAGGCGTGCTGCAACGGCGACGGCGGAGCCCCCTGACTGAAATAGTCGGTCTTGTCGGCGACGAACATCCAGTTGGCCACCCAGAAGAAGGCGGCGACGGCATCATCGCGCAACCGGGCGACGGCCTCGGGTGGGAAGAATTGGCGCCCGACGGCCACAGTCAGCACCATCAGCACCAACGCCGGCAGCAGCCGGCGGGCACGCCGAATCCAGAAGTCACCCAGGTCAATACGGCCGGTTCGGCCCAGCTCGTCGAGTAGCAGCGAGGTGATCAGGAAACCGCTGAGCACGAAAAACACGTCGACACCGAGGAATCCGCCCCCCATGCCGGGAATGCCGCCATGGTCGGCGAGCACCAGTGCGACTGCCACCGCACGCACGCCATCAAGTGCGGGAATACCGGGACGGCGCGTCGACCGTCCATCACCGTCGCTACGTCTGGTGGTGCTCGGGCGGGTAACCGGCGGAGCAACCCATCGGGGACGCCGAGCAGAGCGAACCGGCGCGGGATAGACCCCGGCCGGTTCCTTGCTCACCTGTGCAGCGCTCCGGCCGCTTGCCTGGCCAGTGCCGCTGACGTCACTGTTGCCGCCGATGCGTCGATGCCCTCCCTGCCGGTTAAGCCGTCAGTTTAGGTGCGCCCAGACTGCATCAGCGGGAGACACGACGCGGTAAAGCTGAACTATGCCGAGCCGTGCGCGGCTTTCGGCGGCTTCTGTGTCAGCGCCCAGTGTGGGTTCCCAAACCGTCTGACGGGAGCGATCCTGTACCCGCGGGTTTACAGAGTTTTGTGCCCCGGCGGTTCAGTGGCCAGCGAAATCGATGATGCCGCGAATGTTGCGTCCTTCGCGCAGGTCCGCGAACGCCTCGTTGATCTGGTCGAGCTGGTAGTGCCGGGTGACCAGCTCGTCGAGTTTCACCACGCCGGCCTGATACATCGACAACAGCTTCGGCACGCTGGTGCGCGGATTCATCCCGCCGTAAAGCACTCCCTTGAGTTGCTTGGCCGAGAGCACCATCTCCTGCAGGATCAGCGGAACCAGGGGCTCACTGTAAGGGGTGATGCCGGTGGCGACGCACGTCCCGCCCTTGCGAAGCAGAATCATCGCCAACGCGATCAAGTCCACGTGCAGAACACCAGGAGTCAAGATGACGCGGTCGGCCATCACGCCGGCGGTGATGTCTTTCACCAGTGGTATCGCATCCTCCGCGGAGGCGACGGCGTGCGTGGCACCGAAGATCTTGGACGAATCACGTTTGTACTCAACCGGATCTACCGCAACGATATAGGTTGCGCCAGCCGCGCGCGCTCCTTGCAGGGCGTTCATTCCGACACCGCCGGTTCCGATGACGACGACGGTGTCACCGGGCTCGGTGCCTGCCGAGACCGTCGCCGAGCCCCAACCGGTGCTGACACCGCACGAGACGAGTGAGGCGGCATGGAACGGGATAGCGTCGTCGATCTTGATGACGGACCTTTCCGTCAGCACCGCATATTCCGCGAACGTGCCGAGTTGACCATAGGCCAAGAGGTTTTCGTCGCCGAGATGCCGGCGGCACGTTCCGTCGGTGGGCATCTCTCGCACGAACAGGCTCGCGCCGGAATCGCAGATGTAGCTCTGACCGTTGACACAAAACCGGCAATTACCGCACGCGGGAATGAACGACATCGCCACGTGATCCCCGGGCTGCACCATCGTCACGCCCGGCCCGATCTCGTCGACGACACCAGCGCCCTCGTGACCACCAAGCAACGGGAACCAGTCCGGTGCAGGCATGCCGGTCGCGGCCAGCACCTCGGGGGTCGGCACCACGTCGCCGGTGATCAGATGGTCGTCGGAGTGGCAAACGCCGGCAACGGCCATGCGCACCAGGACTTCACCGTCGCGTGGCGGGTCGAGCTCCACCTCGCGGATCTCCCAGTCCTCGCCGACCCCGCGCAGCACAGCGGCACGACACTTCATTGCAACCTCCTTGATGGTGGGCCGGCCCGGCTCAGTTGCCGGCCAGCCGCTTGGCCGCTAGTTCCCGAAGCTCGCCGGCCTTGATTTTGGCAGTGCCCGTCAGCGCCACTTGGTCCTCGCCAAAAAACAGCAAATGGCGCGGCACCTTGTAGCTCGCCAATCGCTGCCGCAGGAACGCCAGGAGCTGCTCGGCGTCAAGGATCACGTCATTGTGCGGCACGACGCAGGACACCACGACCTCTCCGAGCGTTTGGTGCGGAACGCCGACGGTCTGTGCCACCTTTACGCCGGAATGGGCGATGAGGGCCTCATCAACCTCGCGTGGCGAGACATTGGCACCGCCGGTCTTGATGATGTCGGTGAGCCTGCCTTGCCAGTAGAGTCGGCCGGCGTCGTCGAGATAGCCACCGTCGCCGGTAGGGAAGAACCCCTCGCCGTCGAGAGTCTCGTCAAGTGGAGTGCCGATATAGCCGAGCATGAGCGTGGGTCCCTTGACGCTGATTTCGCCCGCCTCGCCGCGCCGGACGATGTCCCCAGTCAGCGGATCGGTGATCTTGAGTGTCACACCGGGCAGCGCCACCCCGAAGCTGTCCGCATGGACTTCGGGCGGAGTGTTGGCCGGGTAACCGGTTGTGATCGTGAATGTTTCCGTGTTGCCGTAGGCATGGCCGGGTTCGTGCCACTCGCCCGAAACCGTGGGATGGTGTGCGATCGGGGTCTTGAAATCCGCGAATCTCACGCTGCTCAAGTCGGCTTGGCCCCAGTTAGGTGCGCCTTCCAACTGGGCCCACTGGTGGGGCCACGCGAACGGAAAGTTCACCCTTTCGGCTTGGATGAGCTCAAGCGCCTCTGCGGCGTCGAACGTCGATTGCAAGACGAGGGATCCGCCGCTGGCCAAGGTAGATCCGAGCACCATCGTGAAATTGCCGGACCAGAAAAAGCCGTTGGCGGTCCAGCCGCGAACGTGGTCGTTAGGGCTGAACCCGTACATCCGCCGGAAGCGCCACAGCTGGATGCCCACCGCGCGATTCGCGCTGAGGACGCCCTTCGGCTTGCTGGTGGAGCCAGACGAGAAGAACAACACCGCGGCATCGCTGGGAAGCACCGCGGCGGCGGCCGCCTCGACCACTGCGCGGGGCTCCGAGTGGCCGTGCGCCAGAAACTCGTCCCAGGCTTCGATGCCCGGCAGCGGTTCGCCCAGTAGTGCGAGCCGGCGCAGAAAGGGGTATTTCGCCGATTCCAGTCTGCCCGGCCGCGACGTGCCGATCGCCGGTTCCAGCTCACCCAGGATGGCCGCGAAGTCCTTTGTCAGCACTGAGCGCTCGAACAATAGCACCGAAACGGCGGAGGCCCGGATCAGGTAATCCAATTCGGGCAGTGTGGAAAACGTACTGAGGGTTACGGCCACCCCGCCGGCCAGCGCCGTGCCGAACACCGCGGCAAGCCATTCCGGCCGGTTCGTCATCAAAACGCCGACGCGGGCCTCCTTGCCCACGCCACACGCCCGCAGCGCACGCGCCACCTCGATCGCACGTTCCCAGAGCTGCGCATACGTCCAGCGCGTGGCGCCGTCGGCGGTGCGCCATACCAGAGCTTCGCGCTCGCCGTACATCTGCGTCACGTCGCGCAGGAAGCCCGGCAGCGTGAGCGACCCCAGCCCAGGCTCATCCGCAAGGGGCGGCCCGGATACGATCGAAAGCCCTTGTGTAGCTTGCGAACCCGTCTCCTCGCCCATGACTACAACGGCAGTTCGACCTCGGCCGTACAGCCCACCAGCATTTCTCTGTTCTGGTTGGTCAGGCGCAGCTTCACCTGCACGAGCGGCACACCCCAGGTCGATTCCGCTTGCTTTTCCACGATTTCGGCATCGAAATAGGTCACGTCACCCTCGAACGCGGGCGTACGGAAGTCGGCCTTGGAATGGCGCACCATCCCTTCGTGGCCGGCCCAATACGCGAGATAGTCGGTGCACCACGCGCCCATCGTTGCGCCGTAACCATAGGCGCGCGCCATGCCGACTTCGCTGGCCCGTTCGGCATCGATATGCCCGCGCGATGGGCCGACGTACAGCCCGTCGCGCTTGCGCGGATCGATCTTCGCGTCTTCTTCGTCGAAAGCGAAGTCCTTGCCCCAGCCCGGATCCTGATAGACCCACGGATCCTTGATACCCGGCGGCGTCACCCACTCGAAGGTGCCCCAGATGTTGAACAGGAACGCCCGGTATTCGGTGGTGAAGCTGGCGATGCTGTGCGGGCCGATCACCCGACGAGGCAATGTGTCGCCAACCTTTACCTCATCGAAGCGCGGCGAGACACCCATGCGGTTGGACTCGAGCCACTCACGCCGCAGCCTCTCGACTTCCTCGAGCTCGGTTTGCGTCCACCGTTTGATCTCGCCAAGCTGATTTTCAAACATCCCGCGCTTGGTTGCTTCCTCGTAGAGATAGCGGATCGCGGTGGAACGTTCGCGCGCCACCAGGGTGCCGTGCTGGTTGGTGTGGACGGTGTCACCGCGGGAGAACATCGTTGGGCCGGCGAACTTCGTCTCTGTCACCTTGTAGTCGTGGAACCGGCGCTCCTGGAACAGCTTGTCCCCGGGCCGTACCGGACAGCCGTAGAACCACCATTCCTCGCCACCGAAGATCAAGTGGCTGTTCGGAATATGCCCCACGCACGCCGGCGCTGCGCCGTGCCCGTAGTCGAGGGCCACCGCGATGGACTGCGGTGCGACTATGCCGCCGTACTTCGAGTCGCGGGCGAACTGCTCGTCCCAGTGCAGCGGATTGGGGTAATCCATCGCCATCACCCAGCGCCGGATGTCGGATGAGCTACACGGATCCCACAACTGCCCGCCACCGACCGGCTTGCCCACCCGGTGATCGACGTCGGTCAAATCGAGCTGGACGCTCGGCGAACTGCTCGTGTTCTTGGCCATAAACGCTCCCGTCACTCCCGTCAGCGATTGACGTCGACAACGATGCGCCCGCGCACCTTGCCGTCCATCAGTTCCCCCGCCGAAGCGATCGCATCGCCCAGTCCGATCTCCCGGGCGATCGAATCCAGCGTGCCAGCGCCCAGATCGCGGGCTAGACGTTCCCACGCGGTCATGCGCCGCTGCTTGGGCGCCATCACGCTGTCGATACCAAGCAGCGAAACGCCGCGCAGGATAAACGGCGCAACCGTCGCCGGAAAGTCCATGCCCCCAGCCAGGCCGCATGCGGCAACCGCGCCGCCATACCGCGTCTGCGCGCAGGCGTTGGCCAGCGTATGGCTGCCGACCGTGTCGACGACGCCCGCCCAGCGCTCCTTTTGCAACGGCTTGCCGGCCTCGCTGAACTCAGCACGGTCCAACACCGTCACGGCGCCGAGTTGCTGCAGAAACTGCTCTTCCGACGACTTCGCAGTCGCAGCAGCCACTTTGAACCCGGCCGCATTCAACAACGCGACCGCGACCGTCCCGACGCCGCCGGTCGCGCCGGTCACCAGAATCTCGCCCTGATCCGCAGACACCCCGTGCTGCAGCAGGGCGTCCACGCAAAGGCTGGCGGTGTAGCCTGCGGTGCCGATCGCCATCGCCTGACGGGTGGTGAAAGCGGAGGGCAGGGGTATCAGCCAATCGCCGTTGAGACGGGCGCGCTGAGCGAGGCCGCCCCAATGCGTCTCGCCCACGCCCCACCCGTTGAGCACCACACGGTCGCCCTTCCTCCAGTCGGCGTGGCTACTCTCGGTCACGACGCCGGCGAGATCGATACCCGGAACCATCGGAAATTTCCGCACCACAGGCGATTTGCCCGTGATGGCCAGGCCATCCTTGTAGTTCAGCGTGGAGTACTCGACGTCGATACTGACCGTGTCATCCGAGCCGTCGGGCAGCTGCGCCTCGTCCAGGTCGGTGACCCCAACGGTCTGCCCCGTCTCACCTTTTTCGATCAGAACTGCCGAAAACATCGCTGTCTCAATCCCTTCCGTCGACTGAAGCTATTGCGCGGCCTTTTCAGGCGCGTAGCCCAAGGTGCTCTTGACCTCTAAATACTCGTGGAACCCGAACTCGCTCCACTCTCGACCGTTGCCGCTGTGCTTGTAGCCGCCGAACGCCGCGTTCATGTCGAAGGCGTGATTGATCGTCACCCACCCGGCCCGGATCTTGCGGGCCACCTCTCGCGCCTTGTCGTAGTCGGCCCCCGAGACATAGCCGGCCAAGCCGTACTCGGTGTCGTTGGCGATCTCCACGGCTTGATCGATGTCGTCATAGCCGAGGACGCACAGCACCGGCCCGAAGATCTCCTCGCGCGCAATCGTCATGTCGTTGGTGACGTTGGCGAAGACCGTCGGCTCGACGTAGTAACCCTTGTCCAACCCTGCCGGGCGACCCGGGCCGCCGGCCACGACGGTCGCGCCTTCGTCGATGCCTTTCTGGATCAGGCCCTGGACCTTGTCGAATTGTGCCCTCGACGCCACCGGCCCGATCGCCGTTCTATCGCCGGGGTCGCCCACCTTCACCTGCTCGGCGGTCTCACGCGCGATGGTGATCGCCTCGGCCATACGCGAATTCGGGACCAGCATGCGCGACGGCGCGTTACAACTCTGCCCGGAATTCGGCATCATGTTGACCACGCCGGCGCGGACGCTGTCGGCGAAGCCCGCGTCGTCGAGGACAATGTTGGGACTCTTGCCGCCGAGTTCCTGAGTCACCCGCTTCACTGTCGGAGCGGCATTCGTGGCCACCTCGACACCTGCGCGGGTCGATCCGGTGAACGACACCATGTCGACGTCGGAGTGGCTCGCCAGCGCGACGCCGACGCCGGGGCCATCGCCGTTGACCAGGTTGTAGACACCGGCCGGCACGCCCGCGGCATCAAGGATCTCGGTGAAGATGTAGGCCGAGAATGGCGCCACCTCAGACGGTTTCAGGACCATCGTGCATCCGGTCGCCAACGCCGGGTACACCTTGACCGCGATCTGGTTGAGCGGCCAGTTCCATGGCGTGATCAGCCCGCACACGCCGATGGGCTCCTTGGCGATCAGCGTTGCCCCGTGCTGCTCCTCGAATGGGAAGTTCTTCAGCACGTCGATCGCCGTCACCAGGTGACCGATCCCGAGTTGGACCTGCGGGCCGGCGGCCAGCGACGGCGGCGCACCGATTTCCTCGGTGACCGCGTCGGCGAGGTCGCCCGCACGCTTTTGGTATTCGGCGAGGATGGCCTCCAGCAGATCGAGGCGCTGTTGACGACTGGTTTGTGACCAACCGGTGAAAGCCCGTCGGGCGGCCTTGACCGCTACGTCGACGTCGGCGGCCGAGCCGAGCGAGATCTGCCCCGACACCTGCTCGGTCGCCGGGTTTTCGACGTCAAAACTATTGGGCCGCAACGGGTCGACCCAGGATCCGTCGATGTAGAACTTCAGGTATTCGCGCATGACAACCTTCCTTCTTTTTACTGGGTGCCTTCGGCGTACCAAGTGCGGAATTCACCATAGTTCGGCATCTCCTCGGAGTTCGCCTTCGGGTCGATGCAGACGTGCACGACGGCGGTCTTGCCGCTGGCATACGCTCGCTCGATCGCCGGGCCGATCTCCTCTTCCTTTTCGACGTATTCGCCGTAACAGCCGAAGCCCTCGGCGATCTTGTCGAAGCGCACGTCCTTGCTCCAGTGCACGCCGGGCTGCGGTGACGGCTGAGCGAACGTGCGCTTGTAGACGCCGACTTCAAGACCCCATTGGTGGTCGACACCCACAACGCACACCAGCGGCAGCTTTAGACGCGCGGCGGTCTCCAGCTCGGCGATATGGAACATGAACGAGGAGTCGCTGGTCAGCAGCATGACCGGGCGCTTGCCGCCGTCGGCGACCGAAGCGCCGACGGCGTAGGGCAAGCCCGTGCCCAGGTGTCCGAAGTTCTGGTTCCAGATGACGTCGTGCGGCTTGGCCAGCGAATAGGTCCACTGAAAGATGACCGTCGCGCCGCCGTCGCGGACCATGATGCCTTCGGCCGGAAAGGCTTTGGTCGCCTCGACGACGAAGCGAGCAGGGTGGACCGGGGTGCGGCCGCTGGGCGCGGTCTCGGCCAATTCGGCAAGCTGGTCGGCATCCTGCTTGATCCAGCGGCCAAGATCGGCCGACGGCGAACGGGGGGTGTCCTTCAGCGCTTCGACCAGCTGAGGCACCACGCCGCGCAGGTCTCCCACCAGCGGCACGTCCACCGACCGGTTCACCCCGATCGCCGTCGGATCCTGCTCGGCATAGATCCACTTGCGAGCGGCGTTGTTCTGTTCCCAGTGGCGTGTTCTGCCGTAATGAACCGGTTCGCCGAGCTCGGTCCCGAGCGCTATGCACAGGTCCGACGCGACCACGGCCTCGACTGCCGCGGACGAGAAACCGTACGGAAAAGTGCGGTCCTCCAGACCGGAGATGAACGAGGTGCCACCCGATGTCTGGATCACCGGGCAGGCCATCAGCTCGGCCAGTTCCCTGACCGCATCTCCGGTGCGCGACGTGTGAACGCCGTGACCGACCAGCAGGATCGGATTCTCGGCCTCGCGCACCAGCCTGGCTGCCTCGGCGATCTCCCGCGCGCCAGCCCCGTGGTTGACAAGCCGATACGCGCTGGGAGGCAGCGGGTCTGGGACATCCAACTCTTCCAGAATTACATGAGACGGGAACTCGACGTAAGCCGGGCCGGGCGTCGTCGACATCGCGCGCCGGATCGCCTCCCGGATGATTTCGTCGGTCTGGTCGGCGTATTCGATCGATGCGCTGTATTTCACCGTAGGCGCGAAAAGCGCTTCCTGGCGGACGAACTGGATGCGCCCGCGCCGGACTCGGCGCTCGGTGATGCGCGCCCGCTGGCCGCCGAGGAAGATGACCGGCGAGTTCTCCACCTTGGCGCACATCATCGCCCCCGCAATATTAGCCACGCCGGGACCCAGCGTGCCGATGCACAAGCCCGGCTTGCCCGTCATCCGCGAGACGGCTTCGGCCATAAAACCCGCACTCTCCTCGTGATGAGGCGAGATCACCGCCCAGCCACGCGATTCCGCCTCGAGGAAGAAGTGCACGAAGTTCGGGTCGGGGATACCGAACAACGTATTCACACCCTCCGCCTCGAACAGGTCGAGAATGCGTTTGTAAACGGGCACAGCCATGGTGGAGAACTCCTTAGGGATAGATACCATTGAGCGAGTCGTTTTCGGCCCCCGACATCGGTGTCACGTCGACCGCCAGATCTAGCTCGTCGAGGATCTCGGCGGTGTCGGCGCCCAGCTCTGGCGCCGGTCCCGCAACGCGACCCGGTGTTCGTGAGAACCAGGCGGGGACGCCCGGGAAGCGCACCGGTCCGTGCGGGGTGTCGACGGTCTCGAACATGCCGACGGCGTTGAGATGCGGATCGTCGAACAAGTCGCCGGGCGTATTGAGTGGCGCGGCCGGTATCTCGAGGTCGCCGAACAGCGCCAGCCATTCCTGCGTCGTCCGCTGTTTCAGCGTCTCGGCCACTAGTCCATACACCGTGTCAATCTGGCGGGCACGTTGTTCCAGCGTCGAATACAGCTCACTGGCCCACGGCGGCCGCACCGCGTTGATGAACGCATTCCAGTGCTTGTCGTTGTAAATCAATGCGGCGACGTGGCCGTCGCTGGTGCGATACGGGCGACGGTTGGGCGCCACGGTACGCGGATACACCGCCGGCCCCAGGGGAGGATCGAACAGGGCGCCGTTGGCGTGTTCGACGAGCATGAACGTGGCCATGGTTTCGAACATGGCAACCTCGACTTCCTGCCCCTCCCCGGTGCGCTCGCGGTGAAACAACGCCATGGTCGTCGCGTAGAGCGCGGTCAGCCCGGCGACCTTGTCGGCCATGATGGTTCCGACGTAGTCGGCCTCGCCGGTCAGTTGCTCTTGTACCGCCGGCAGACCGCATTCGGCCTGGATCGTGTCGTCATAGGCGGGCCGGTCGCGGTCGGGTCCGCGGCGCCCGTACCCGTAGCAATTGGTGTAGACGATCGCCGGGTTGATCGCGGCGACGTCTTGGTAGCCGAAGCCGAGCTTGGCGATCGCTTTGGCGCGCATCGAGTGGATGAACACATCCGCGGTCTCAAGCAGCGCGCGCAGCGCCCGTGTTCCGGCGTCGGTTTGCAGGTCCAACACGATGCTGCGCTTGCCGCGGTTGACGTTGACGAACACTCCACTCATGCCCGGCGCCGGACCTACCGAGATATAGCGGGTGTTATCGCCCTGTGGCGGTTCGACTTTGATCACATCAGCACCCATGTCGGCCATGATCTGCGTGCAGTAAGGTCCCATCACCATGGCGGTGAGGTCGATTACCCGCACATCGGCCAGCGGTCCCGTCCGCGTTGGGCTAGCCATGGAGTGCGCCTCGATCGCTTGACCGGTGCGCCAGTTCGAAGCTGTAGCGGATGTGCTGGTCATGGCCGTCGGGTACGACCGGAAAAACGAGCGGCGCCTCTACCTTTCGAATCGCCTCCAGATACTCGCCGACATCCTCAACCGTCCACGACGGCCGGCACACGCCCGGGGCCTCGGCGACGACCACCCGCGCCACCCGGCCCGCCAGCGCGATGAACATCTCCCCGGTCACCGAACAGGATTCGTGTGCGAGCCAACCCACCACGGGCGCAACCAGATCCGGGCCCATCGGCGGGTAGGCCGAGGTGTCGATTCCCGCGGCCATTCGTGTCACCGCGGCCGGAACGATCACGTTGCATGTCACGCCCTCGTCGGCACCTTCGATAGCCGCGACGTTGGACAGCCCGATCACGCCGGCCTTGGCCGCTGCGTAGTTGGCTACGTCGCGGTTTCCGTACAAGCCGCCGATCGACGACGTCAGCACAATGCGCCCGTAGCCGGCCTGGCACATCACCGGAAATGCGGGTCGCATAACGTTAAATGCGCCGCGCAAGTGCACGTCGAGCACGGCGTCGAAGTCTTCGTAGCTCATCTCCTTGAGCGAGCCGCGACGAACGTTGCCGGCGTTGTGAATCAGGATGTCGAGGCGGCCGTAATGTTCGAGCGCGGTCCGGATGATCGCATCGCCGCCTTCGCGGGTGGTGACTGACTCGGTGCACGCGACGGCTTGTCCTCCGGCGGCGGTTATCTCGCCGACCACGTGGTCAGCCGGCACGGCGTCCATTCCCTCGCCGGCGAGGCTGCCGCCGGGGTCGTTGACGACGACCTTCGCTCCGCGCGATGCCAGCAGTTCCGCGTATGCGCGGCCCAACCCGCGACCGGCGCCGGTCACCACGGCCACGCGGTCGTCGAATCTCAGTTGCTGCTCAGGGATTCCGCTCAAGTGAACGGTTCCTCACCGGCGAGTTTGGTCCGGGTCAGCATCCGCCCGGATTCGGGATTGTAGGGCCGCGCGCGGTGCATCGTGCCGGTGTTGTCCCACATCACCAGATCGCCGACAGACCACATGTGGCGGTACACGAATTCCGGCCGAGTCGCCCAATCGCGTAGACGCACCAGCGTTTCGGTGCTCGCCATGATGTCCATGCCGAGAATGCGACTGGCGGTACAACCGAGGATCAGCGACTTGCGCCCGGACCGGTGTGTCCAGACCAAGGGCAACTCCCGCTCGCCGAGGGCCATCATCTGTCTTAATGTCGTGATGTCGGGCTCGGGGTCGTAGTACAGCAGCGTATTCCACGTTGAATGCATCGCCCGCAGCGACTCGAACGGCTGCTTGTCCTCGTCGGGCAGAGCTTCGTAGGCGGCATAGGTGTTGCAAAACTCGGTGTCACCCCCGCCGTCTCGGGGAAGCACCTTGCTAGACAGTAACGACGCGAAGATGGGCACCTCGTTCATCGTCCCGTCGATGTGCCAGTACAGGGATCCTTTCAGGTAATCCGCCTGCTTATTGACGGCGGTATCCAAAGTGACGTTGTAGACCTGCTCACCGCGTCGTTCGGTCGCCAGCGTGCCCAACGTCTCGGTGAACGCGATGTGTTCCTCGTCGGTGAAGTGGATCTGCGGAAAGACCAACACCCCTCGTCGTTCGAGCAGCTCTCGGAGCATACCGGCGTGCACACCACTGAGCAGATCGCGCTTTTCGGCGCGGATTTCGCTGGCGATGCGCGGCGTGAGATCGCGAATTGAGAATGTTGTGACCGTCATTGGCCCAAGACCAAACCTTCCAGCTCGCCCTTTTCCCGCCACTCCCGTATCAGGTCGTCGAACACGTAGAAGCCCGGCATGTAGGGGTCGCCGATGGCCGAGCGGATGCCTTCGCCCCCTCCGCCGCCCTCATTGTTGTAATAACCTGGCGTGCAGGAAATCGCGAATTCCGAGGCGTCTATCGAAGTTTCGCGGATCGTCTCGACCCAGTTGTCTTGAGCTTCCTGGCTCGGCTCGACGGTCGTCGCGCGGCGCGCCACTGCTTCGGAAATAATGTAAGCGATGTGTTCGGCCTGTTGCTCGAGCATCGCGGTGGTGTTCCCCGCCACGCCGCCCTGGATGAAGCCGGTGAAGAACTGATTGGGGAAGCCTCGGCTGGTCATGCCATGGAGCGATTTGTAGCTGTCGCGCCAGTGATCGAAGAGCGACAGGCCGTCACGGCCCTCGATTACATCGACCGCGTACCGACGGCTGATGTCAGTGGTGATCTCGAAACCGCTGGCGAAGATGACGCAGTCGACTTCGTACTCGACGCCGTTGGCGACGATCCCGTTCTCGGTGAGCCGTTCCACGCCTTTGGATTCCGACACATCGACCAAAGTGACGTTCGGGCGATTGAACGTCGGCAGGTATTCGTCGTTGCTGCAGGGCCGCTTGCACATGAATCGGTAGTACGGTTTGAGCGCTTCGGCGGTCTCCGGGTCCTCGACGAGGTCCCCGACGCGGCGCCGCAACCGCTCCATCACCTTATAATCCTCTTCTTCACGGATCACCATGATCTGCTCGATGGTCAGTGATGCCGGATTGTCGGCCGCCGCAATCCGCGCGGTCAGGTTGCGCCCGAGTTCAGTCCAGAAATCGCAGACCATATCTGGCTCGTCGAATACCGCTCCTTCCCCCAACGGTGACCAGCGGTGGAAGTTGCGCTTGCGTTTCTCCTGCCAGCCGGGCTGCAGGGAAGCCGCCCACTGGGGGTCCGTGGGCTCGTTGCCACGCAGGTCCACCGATGAGGGCGTGCGCTGAAAGACGTAGAGGTGCTGGGCATCTCGGCCCAGGTGCGGAACCAGCTGCACGCCGGTCGCACCAGTACCGACGAGCGCAACCCGCTTGTCATGCAGCTTGTGTAGTCCGCCGTCGGCGGCGCCACCCGTGTAGTCGTAATCCCAGCGAGCGGAATGGAACATATGTCCCTTGAAGTCCTTAATACCGGGGATGCCGGGCAGCTTCGGCCGGTTGAACGAGCCCTGTGCCATCACCACAAACCGGGCACGAATGTCGTCACCGCGATTAGTGCTCAAGCGCCAGCGCTTGATCGTCTCATCCCAGCGCACCGCACGAACCTGGGTGGAGAAGATCGCGCCGTCGTAGAGTCCGAAATGCTTTGCGATTCGGCGGCAATGCTCGTAGATCTCGGCACCGTCGGCGAACTTCTTTGATGGAAGGTAGTTAAGTTCTTCCAGCATCGGGATGTAGCAGTACGCGTCGTTGTCGCATTGGATTCCCGGAAAGCGATTCCAATACCAGACTCCGCCGAAGTCCCCGCCCATCTCGATGATGTGCACGTCATCAACGCCCGCCTTCTTGAGGTATGCGCCGGCCAGCAGTCCGGTGATGCCTCCGCCCAGAACCGCCACCTCGATGTTCTCGTCGATCGGTGTGCGTGGCGCCGGCGGGGTGTGAGGATCGACCTCGGAGAATTCTGCAAAGTCGTCCTTTAGTTCGACGTACTGTTTCGACCCCTCCGGACGCAGCCGCTTATCACGCTCCTGCCGGTATTTCTCGCGCAGCGCGTCGATGTCGACGTCGTCGGGGGTCTGTGTTGGCCCGCAATCGTTTTGGTACATCGTCATGCCAGTGGGGACTCCTCGCCTGAAAGCTCTTGGGGTTCGCCGGTACCCATGTATTTCGCCAACTGGTGGTGCAGATTGACGGTGCTGCGTTCGCGGTACGGGTTGGGCTTGGTGCCCGGGAAGCCAAGGGATTTCATGCCCTGCTGAACTGCGGCCATGTTGGAGAAGTCCTGTGGTAAAACCGACCGCCACCGTGGGTCGCCGACCGGTGTGTATTCCCACTCGGTCTGGGGCTCTTGGCCCTTCGGGTACAGCTCGAACACCGACACCTCGAAAATGCATTTGTCGGGGTTGTAGCTGGGGTGCGGCCGCGCACCGTAGCACAGTGCGCTGGTCAGGCCTTGCCCGATCTGGAAGTTCGGGAAGATCTGCCATGCGGTGCCGGCCTGTCCGAGAATGTCGGAGGGAATGGTCGGCCAGATCACGCCGCGGGCTTCGTCGTCTCGGCGCGCTGAGGCCAGCCAGTGTTCGAGAACCTTGTCGCCCGGTGTGCCCTCGGGCAATTCGTCGACCAGCCGCTTGGCGGCGTTCACCAGCGTCTGGGTGGTGGTGGCGTTGGTCTGCTCCATCGTGTAGACCTGCATCTCCGCGGTCGACACCCGCGGATCGGCGCCGATGCCGAGGCGGATCTTGGACTTGGTGGCCTCCAAGTCCTTTGGGGCGTCATAGCCGATGTTGCTGTGTTTGCCTTGCGCCTTGGCCCAGCCCTTGAATTCGCCGAACTTGTTGAACTCCGGATGCGTCGTGAAGACGTGGTAGGTCTCGTTGAAGGCTTCCATCGCAACTTTCCAGTTGCAATGGAAGGACAGCCACTTGCGCCATTTGCAGCGCATGTTTTCCAGGCCGAATGGGTCGAGAATCTTCGCAGCGGGGAACAAGTAATCGGCCAGCGGTTCGCAGTCGGGGTCCATGTTGATCCACAACCAACCGCCCCAGGTGTCGGTCTTGACGGGTCGAAGGTGGGTGTTGTCGGGCGTCAGCGCTTCCTGCCAGTCTTGCTGTTCGCGGATGTACGTGCACGCCCCGTCCAGGCCGTAGGTCCAGCCGTGGAAGCCGCAGACGAACGACTTGCGGGCGCGGCCGCAGGCGTTTTTCGCCCCCTCGGGTGTGTCGATCAGCCGGCGGCCACGGTGCATGCAGACGTTGTGGTGGGCCCTGAACTCGGTGTCGCCGGTGCGCACCACGATGATCGAGTCGTCGAGAATGTCGTAGGTCAGGTAACTGCCTACCTCGGGCAGCTCCTCGACACGGCCAACCTGCTGCCAGACTTTTCGCCACAGCTTGTCGCGCTCGGCGCGGGCGTAGCTCTCGCTGATGTACGCCTCGACGCCGATCGTCGTGGGTTTCGAAAGTTCCTCAGCCGCTGCCGAATTCACATCCTTGGCTAGATCGGTCATCACATGCTCCTTATCGCCGCTCGGAAGGAGTCGTCTTTGAGGAAAAGCGAGGTGTTGTCGGCGTCCAGATGTGTCCATTTGAGGTCGAGGCCGCCGTCAACCAGAAGCGTTTGCCCGGTGATGTAGCTGGACAGGTCCGACAACAGGAACAGAATGGCGCCGGCGATTTCCTCGGGGCGGCCGCGTCGACCCATCGCGATGGCACGGCGATCGCGCTCGGCGTCCTCGTCGACGTAGGTGCGCGAGGCGGGTGTCGCGGTAACGCCGGGGGCCACCGCGTTGACCCGAATTTCGTCGAGGGCCAGTTCGACGGCCATCGTTCGGGTCATCGCCGCGACCGCCGCCTTGGCCGTGCCGTAGGCGATGTGGAACGGCGCGGTGTTCATCCCGCTGATCGAGGAGATCGAGACGATCGACCCTCGACGCTTTTGCGCCTTGAGTGCGGCGGCCACGGCCTGGCTCATGAAGAAGGTGGCTTCCAGGTTCTGGGTGAACAGGTCGCGCCAGTCGCTGCGGGTCACCCGGGTCGACGGCATCCATGTCGACGGCGCAGCGCCCCCGGCCACGTTGACCAACCCGTGCAGGTCGCCGTCGGCCTGCACTGCCTGCTCCATGGCGGCGGCCACGCCATCGTCGGACGCGACGTCCGCGGCCACCGGGACGATCGACAGGCCTTGCTCGATCAGCGGCGCAATGTGGTCGTCGAGATTTTCCTTGCCCCGGCTCACCGCGATCACCGTCGCACCGGCCTCGGCCACCATGCGGGTGACGGTGGTGCCGATGCCGCCGCCCGCGGCGCCGGCCACCACCACCACGCGATGATCGAGACTGAGCAGGTTATCGACCACTATTGCTTTTGTCCGGACAAAATAGGCAGATGTGCATAATTGAGAATATGATTCTCTGCAAATGGCTGAGCGTCAAGTGGGGTCATCAGAGCCCTCCCGATCTATTGTCTGGACCAAGCTTCTGTTGCTATCGTCACCGGCTGAAACGCCCTGACAACTCGGCCCGGAGGTCATCACCGATGTTGCTACAAGAAGGGCGCTCGGGTGCCGGGATGTCACCGATCCTCGCCGAGGGCTGGCGGTGCGAGCGGCTCACCCCGCCGAGCCGGCTGTTCGGCGCGAACGGTCTGCGGACCGGCCCCGACGGCCGGATCTACATCGCGCAAGTGACCGGCAGCCAGATCAGCGCCCTCGATATCGGGACCGGTGGGCTGGAAACCATCAGCGCCAAGGGCGGCGACATCATCGCGCCGGACGACGTGGCTTTCGACCTGCGCGGCAACCTTTACGCCACCGAGGTCATGGACGGTCGGGTCAGCGCGCGCAGCGCCGACGGCCGCACCCGGGTGCTGCGCGACGATGTCCCGTCCGCCAACGGAATCACCGTCCATCAGGGCCGGTTATTCATCGGCGAGTGCCGCGAGGGCGGGCGCATTCTCGAGCTTGATCTGGACGGCGGTCCGCCGCGTGTGCTGCTGGAAAATGTCCCGTCGCCCAACGCGATGGAGGTCGGCCCGGACGGCTTGCTGTACTTCCCGGTGATGGGCGCCAACGAAATCTGGCGGATCGCCCTTGACGGCGGTACGCCCGAAACGGTCGCCACCGGCCTGGGCGTGCCCGACTCGGTGAAGTTCGATCCGACAGGCCACATCGTTTCGACCCAGGTACACAGCGGCCAGGTGTTACGCATCGACCCGCGGACCGGCGAGCAGACAGTACTGGCCAATCTCAGCCCCGGCCTCGACAACTCGACCTTTGTGGGGGATCGGCTGTTCGTCTCGAATTTCACCGGCGAGATCACCGAAATCCTCAGCGGCGGCGAAACTTCGACCGTGTTGCCGGGCGGGTTGAACTGGCCGCTGGATCTGGCGGTCGGTGCCGACGGCAACCTCTACATCGCCGACGGCACCTACTTCTACGTTGTGACGCCCGACCGCACATTGCAGACCGTCGGCATGCTGTTCACCCCGGGCTACCCGGGTTTCCTGCGTGGCCTGGCGCCGGCCGGACCCGGTGAGTTCGTCGTCACCACCTCCGGTGGTCAGGTGTCGCGCTACCGGCCCGCCAGCTGCGAAACCGAGGTGCTGGCAGACGGATTGGATCAGCTCTACGGCGTGGCGATCACCGCCGGCGGTGCCGTGGTCGCGGCCGAACTCGGGACCGGACGGGTGTTGTCGATCCACGCCGGCCACGTCGAGGTGATCGCTTCGGGCCTGCACGATCCGATCGGGCTGGCGATCAGACCCGACGGCAGTTGCCTGGTCGCCGAGGCGGGTGCGGGCCGGGTGGTCAGACTGACCGGATCCGGCGTCCAAACCGTGGTGGACGACTTGCAAAGGCCGCAAGGCATTCTCGTTCTCGGGCGGCAGCTATACGTTGTCGACGCCGACGCCAAGGCGTTGATCGCCGTCGATCTGGAGGATGCAAGCAGGCACACCGATTGCCTCCGGCTTGCCGATCGGCGCTCCGCCCGGCGTATCACCCAAGCCGCTGAAGGGCATGCCGCCGTTCTCCGGGCCGCAGGGGCCGTTCGCCGGCATCGCCGCCGGGCCGGACGGCACTCTCTATGTGTCGGCCGATGCCGAGGGCAGCGTGTTGGCGTTGCGGCAGGGCGGTCTCGATGGCTGACGAACGATCAGCCGACCACCGCTACCTGCAGGTCGCGCGGGCGTTGCGGAAGGAGATCGTCGACGGGGTATACCCGGTGGGGTCGCAACTTCCCACCGAACATCAACTGTGCGAGCGGTTTTCGGTCAGCCGCTACACCGTCCGGGAGGCGTTGCGACGGCTACGCGACGACAATCTCGTCGCGTCGCGACCGCGGGCCGGCACGCTCGTCGTGCCGCGGCCCTCCTCGGACTCCTACGTTCAAGACGTCGTCTCGATCAACGACCTGCTGGCCTTCGCGACCGGCGCGCGATTCGCGATCGACTCCACGGGGATGGTCCTGATCGACGAGGAGCTGGCCACCCGAACCGGGCTTAGCCGCGGCGAAGAATGGTTGGCCGTCTGTGGTTTCCGGCGGATCGAGGGTGCAACGTTTCCGGTGTGCCGAACCGAGTACTACATCAACCGGGCATTCGCGGCCGTGGGCAGACTGCTGCCACGTCATACCGGTCCGATCTTCCCGCTGATCGAAGACCTCTTCGGGCTGAGCATCATCGAGGTTCGCCAAGAGATCGCAGCGGTGTTGATCTCGCCGCTGCTCGCCGAGAAGCTCAGCGTGCACGGCGATAGCCCGGGACTCGAGGTGCACCGCACCTACACCACGTCCGACGGCGAGGTCGCCCAGGTGACGATCAATACGCATCCCGCCGCGCGTTTCCGGCACTCGATGACGATGCGACGCGTCCGGGGCTAACCTCACGCTTAGATCGCGATGGCAAGCAACGTGACCGGAAAACTGATCGGTGGTCGACGGGTCCGCTGGGACGACGAGCGGGCCGCCGACGCCTACGCGCGCGGGTGGTGGGTGCGTGGCACCCTTGCCGACTCGCTGGTCGAGGCCGCGCAGCGCACGCCGCAGCGAGTCGTGCTGATCGACGCTGAATGCCAACTGGACTGCCGAAGCCTTTACGAGCGGGCGTCGGCGCTGGCGCAGACGATGCTGACCCGCGTGCCGGTCGGCAGCGTGGTGTCGTTGATGCTGCCCAATTGGCATGAGGCCACCATCATTTACCTGGCCGCGACAATGGCCGGAATGGTGGTGAACCCGATTCTGCCGTCGCTGCGGGAGCGGGAGCTGCTGTTCATTCTCAACGACGCAGACACTCGGATGATTTTCGTGCCATCGATTTTCGCGCGGCACGACTACGCGGCGATGCTGGATCGGGTGGTCAGCCAGATGGATTCACCGCCCGAGGTCGTCGTGGTCCGCGGTGCCGCATCGCTGCCCACAGCGACCTCGCCGACCGTCGAGCTGCCGACGCTGGATCCCGATGCGGTGCGCATGATCCTCTATACATCGGGGACCACGGGTCGGCCTAAAGGTGTTCTGCACAGCCACAACTCGATGCACGCGCTGATCTGCCAGCTCCGCGACTACTGGCAGGTACAGCCCGGCGACAGGTTTCTGGTGCCGTCGCCGATCGCGCACATCGGCGGCTCCATCTACGCGTTCGAATGTCCGCTGCTGCTGGGCACGTCCACGGTTCTGATGGAACGCTGGAACGCCGATGAAGCGGTTGAACTCATCCGGGAACAGCACTGCACGCACATCGCCGGCGCGACGCCTTTTCTGGAGCAATTACTCGCTGCCGCCGAGCGCGCCGGTACCCGACTGCCGGAGCTCAAGCTTTTCGTCTGCGGCGGCGCATCGGTATCGCCGTCGTTGATCCGCAGAGCGGCTGAGTATTTCGCGCGCGCCGTGGTTACCCGGGTGTACGGCTCGACCGAGGTTCCGGTGACGACGGTCGGTGCGCCGCTCGACCCCGACCACGCCGCCGACACCGACGGACGCGCCGGATTCGCGCAGATCAAGCTCGGCGACGACGTGGCCGGCGGCGACGAGATTCTGGCCCGCGGCCCGCAGATGCTGGTCGGCTACGCGCACCCCGACGATGAAGCCGGATCGTTCGACGCCGAAGGCTATTTCCGCACCGGTGATCTCGCCCGCTGGGTCGATCACGACTACCTCGTCGTCACCGGGCGCGCCAAGGACGTCATCATCCGAAACGGCGAGAACATCGCGCCCAAGGAAATCGAGGACATCCTCATCGACCATCCTGGAGTCGCGGAGATCGCCGTTGTCGGCCTACCGGATACTCGCACCGGCGAGCGGGCTTGCGCCGTCATCGTGCCGACTGATCGGTCGCGTCCTGACGTCGCGAGCCTGCGCAGCTTCCTGCAGGCCCAAGGGGTCGCCACATTCAAAGCGCCCGAGCAAGTAGTGATCTGGGAACAACTCCCGCGAAACGACGCCGGCAAGGTGCTCAAGCACCAGATCCAGGCGGCCCTGACCAAGACGGATGGATAACATGCAGATAGCGATCGTAACCGGCGCAACGGGCGGTATCGGCTTCGGATGCGCGACCAAGCTCTCCGAGATGGGAATGGCGATCGTTGCCACCGGCCGCAATGAACAACGGCTCGCCGAGTTGGCGGAAGCCATTGGCGCACCTGACCGTATCGCAACCGTTGCGGTCGACCTGACCGCCGACGACGCGCCCAGCCGCATCGTCGAAACCGCGGTCGACCGCTGGGGCCGCATCGATTTCCTGATCAACAACGCCGGGGTCGGAAACCCCACACCGCTGCACGGCACCGACGACGAAACGCTGGATTACTTCCTCAATGTGATGTTGCGGGCGCCGTTCCGGCTGGCGCGCGACGTGCTGCCGCACATGCAGCCCGGATCGGCCATCATCAACATCACCTCGACGTTCGCCGTCGTGGGTGGTCTTCGCGGCGGTCCGTACTCCGCGGCCAAAGGCGGGCTGACCGCGCTGACCACTCATATCGCCTGCCAGTACGGGTCGCACGGAATACGCTGCAACGCGGTGGCTCCCGGCGTCATCCAGACGGCGATGACCGAAGAGCGGTTGCAGGATCCGCGATTCCGCCGGATGCAGGTCGAGATGACACCGCATCAGCGGTTGGGCACGGTCGACGACGTCGCGAGCACGGTCGCTTTCTTGTGCTCGCCCGGCGGCAGTTTCATCAACGGGCAAACCATCGTGGTCGACGGTGGATGGAGCTCCACGAAGTACCTGTCGAAATTCGCGTTGACGTCCGAGTGGACGGCAAGGTGAACCTGTTCGCGCTGCTGGAGCAGACCGCGCAGCGCTTTCCCGATCGCGGCGCCGTGTATCACGGCGAGCGGCGCTGCTGTACCTGGCAGGAGCTGCGGGACCGCGCGCTGCACCTGGCGGGCTCGATTCGGCAGCACTGCCCCGCGGGCGCGCGGCTTGCGATCATCAGTGAGAATCGCCCGGAGATCGTTGAACTGCTGTTCGGGATTTGGGCGGCGGAGTGCGTCGCGGTTCCGATCAACTACAAACTGCATCCCCGCGAAATGGTGCAAATCCTGGAAGATGCGGGCGTCTCACAAGTATTCGCCTCGGCAACGATCGCTGCGCAGCTAGGGTCGGGCTCCGGCTATCCGGTGGAAAGCATTGAGACAGAGGACTACTCGCATCGTCTGCTCGCTGCGCCCGCGGCGGCGCCGTGCACCGATCCGTCGACGCTGGCCTGGCTGTTCTACACCAGCGGGACGACGGGCCGGTCGAAAGGCGCCATGCTCTCCCACCGCAACCTGATGGCGATGACGATCGCTCACCTCGCCGACATCGACGCACCCGACGAGGGATGCAGCCTGGTGCACGCCGCGCCGATGTCGCACGGTTCCGGTCTCTACATTCCGGCCTACGTGCTGCGTGGCGCCCGCCAGGTGGTGCCGCCGCGCGGCGGGTTCGATCCGGGCGAATTCCTGGACCTGTGCGAACGTCATCCGGGCTGCAGTGCCTTCCTCGCGCCGACGATGGTGCAGCGAGTGGTCGAAACGGGTCGCGCATGCCCGAGCCAGCTGCGGACCATCGTCTACGGCGGTGGTCCGATGTATGTGGAGAGCATCAAGCAGGCGCTCGCGGCGTTCGGACCGGTTTTCGCCCAGATTTACGGCCAGGGCGAGTCACCGATGACCATCACCGGCTTGCGCCGTGCCGATCACGAAGCGGCCAGCGACGCGATCTTGGGCTCGGTCGGTTACCCGCGGTCGGGTATGGAAGTCGCGGTGCTGCGCGCCGACGACACACCTGCGAGCATCGGTGAGATCGGTGAGATCGTCTGCCGCGGAGACGTTGTCATGTCCGGCTACTGGCACAACCCCGATGCCACCGGCGCGGCACTGCACAACGGTTGGCTGCGCACCGGCGATATGGGCTCCTTCGATGCACGTGGTTATCTGACGCTGCACGACCGCTCGAAAGATGTCGTGATCAGCGGCGGCACCAACATTTATCCCCGCGAGGTGGAGGAGGCGCTGCTCGAGCATCCGGGGGTGTCGGAAGCTTGCGTGGTCGGAGCACCGGACACCGAATGGGGCGAGGTCGTGGTCGCGTTCATCGTCGGCGCGGCGCAACCCGACGATCTCGACGCGCATCTGCTGCAGCGCATCGCCCGCTTCAAACGCCCCAAGCGCTATCTGACCGTCGACCAGCTACCGAAGAACAGCTACGGCAAGGTGCTCAAGCGAGAGCTGCGACAGCAACTGATCTGATCACTATCACGCTTCGTAGGTGACGTGGTACCAGTGGCGGACCGGCTTATGGCTCTTGTCGACTCGACCGGTGTCCGTCACGCTCAGCACGTTGACGTCGGTCAGGTCGGGATTGTGGGCCGCGATGTAGCGTTCCAACTCGCGCACAAGCGCGTGATGCGGCTGATCTGGGTTGGCGAGTGCGTTCGTCGTGTGTGGCACACGCCGATTATGCCGACTACGCAAAGTGACTGCGGATGCCCGCCAACATCGCGATGTGCGCGTTGACCGCTTCGCGTCGGGTCGTCGCGGCCAGCAGCCGGGGAGCCGCAATCTGTAGTCGCTCGGTCAGACGGGTGCCCGAGTCGATCGGCTCGAAGGTCACGGCGCCGCGCAGCCGCACCCGGGGGAACTGGCGCGCCTCGGTGAGCACATCTCCGCGCACCGGAACCTCTACCCGGGCCCAGTAGCTTATCCGGATCGCGAACGCCCCCAACGGGATACGGTCGCGCACCCGGTAGGTCTGCACGTAGCCGTCAGCCGTCTCGCTGCGCGATATGGTTTGCACCGAAACGACCAGCGGGTGCACGACTTTGATGTTGTCCAGATCCACGTAGAAGTCGCGTACCTGGTCGGGTGCCGCGGGTATCTCTTCGGTCAGCGTCTCCGCGGCGTGGGCGATCCAAAAGCTCACAGTGGGCAACTTAGCGGTTGCGGGCAAGCGCTTCGACAAACGCGGCGATGCGGCCGCGTGTTTCCTCGTTGATCCAACTCGCCCGCACCTTGGCATCCATTTCCGCGCCCGCGTCTGTCGCGATGCGAGCGGGCTGGTGCAGCTGTCGCTTCGTGGCCGCGTACGCAGATGGTGAGTACTCCCCGAGTTCGCGCGCGGTCGCAACCGCCCGGGAGACCAGCTCGTCATTCGGGACAACCTCGTCGATCCAGCCGCGGGCAAGCGCGGTGTTCGCGTCAATCGTCTTAGCCTGCAGCGCTGCTCGGGTCGCCGATGTCCCCATCGCAAAGCGGCATATCTCCAGCGCGGCCACCGGGAATGGGACGCCGACTGACAGCTCGGAAAGCCCGATCGTGCCGGCGGACATCAGCCGTATGTCGGCGCACATCGCGAGGACACACCCGCCCGCAATGGCATGCCCGTTGATCGCGGCGACCACCGGTGCCGGGTGGTCGAAGATCGCGAGGAACGCCTCCGACAGCGCGGTGACGAAGCGCTCGGCGTACTCGGCGCCACCGTCGACGAGCGCGCGAAGGTCAACCCCGGCGGAGAAGCATCGACCGGCGCCGGTGATGACGACCGGCCCCTCGATGCTTCGCATCGACGCGATGATGACTTCGAGCAAGTCGAGGTCGAGCGCGTTCACCGGTGGCTGGTCGAATCGGACTATCGTCACACCGTCGGTTACCTCGGGATTTGTCACAGATCCTCCGCTCTTGTCGACGTTCCGGACCTTACCGGTGAAAGTCACCGGGAACTCATCGGCATTGACAATCTCGCGGGTCCGCTGCGATAGTGATCGAGCGTTAAGCGAAAACACTATTCTCAGTTAAGGCCCAGTTATGTACGCACCGGCAGTGGTGGCGTGACCGCCGCACAGCGGCCGATGGCGTGGTTGCCGCATTCGATTGCGGAGGCGGCTACCGAGACACCGGCCAGCGGCGACGTGGACTTGCCTGCGGCGTGGTCGCATCTGTTAGGCCGGCTTGAGAGCGCAGCACAGCTCGTCGGATCCGATCCGGCAAGCCGAAATCGGGTCGATCTCGCAGCGGGCATGCGGCATCTGCTGGTGCTGCTGGCCGCCGGTATCGACGAGGCATTGCGCTTCGATCCCGATCCGATTCTGTCCGTCCAGCGCTCGAGCACCAACGACGTCGTGACATGGGGAATGGAATGTCCGGACTGTCTGTATACCGGCGCAAAGCTGCACGGTGGTGAGAGCTATCGGCTGTTCGGCAACCGCGGCACCGCCCGGTATGTGGGACTGCAGACGATGAACGGCATCGCCTCGACCGCGAATGCCTTGGTCGACGAACTCGAGGTCGACGGCGACGGCAACTTCGAAGTCGTGTTGTCCGCGCTGGAGCACGACGGAAACTGGATGCGGATCGAGGGCGCCCACCCGACATTGACCGTGCGGCATTTCTTCTACGACTGGGATACCGAGGTGCCGTCGTCGTTACGGATCGAACACTTCGGCGATCGGGCGCACCGCAAAGTTCCCACCATCGATCCCGAGCACGTGGCGTCACGCCAGCTGACCGCCCTCGGGGACTTCGTTCACGACAATCTCGAATTCTTTCTGCAGTTCGGCGCCGCAGCCCCAGCCAATGGCTTTTTGCCCCCGATCGACCGCACGGCGATGGGCGCGGCCGCTGAGAACAAACCCGTCATCGGGCGTTGGGAACTCGGCCCGGATGAGGCGTTGATCCTGGAAGTCGAACCGCCCCAGGGGGTTTACTGGAGCTTTTCGCTCGGCAATCCGTGGTGGGAGACGATCCACTACGGTCGCCGCCAGTCCAGCCTGAACGCGCACCAGGCGGTCGTGGACTCCGACGGGCTGGTGCGGGTAGTGCTGTGCGGGCGCGATCCCGGGGTGGCGAATTGGCTGGACACCGCGGGATTCAGCAACGGCGCGATGATTCTGCGCTGCGTACGCACCACCACCGCGCCCACCCCGAACGCGCGAGTCGTGTCGTTCGACGAGATCGCGTCCGCGTTGCCTGCCGACACTTCAAGGATCACCGCCGACGAACGGGCATCGGTCCTCGAGCGGCGCCGGCGCGCCGTGCACGAAAGGTTCGCGCTATGACGTTCTCCGCTGACGAGCTTGAAGACGGCGCCTGCGCCGCAACGGGTTTGCGCGACTTCGGGTCGCCGTACTACCGGGAGGGCCTGCAACGCACGGTTGATGCGCTGAACAACGAGGCGGAGCTGTCCGAGATGGGCCGGATCATCCAGCACGCCACGATCAGCAACGCGCTGATCCAGCGCCTCAAGGTCGAGGCCACCTACACGCAGCACCCTGAGATCGGCGACGAGGTGGTCGGCGGCCCGGTCTTTGTGATCGGGCTGCCCCGCACCGGGACCACGGCGCTGAGCCAGCTGGTCGCCGCCGACCCGCAGTTTCGGTCATTGCGGATGTGGGAATCGCAGGCTCCGACCCCGCCGCCGGAGGCCGCAACCCAAGACACCGATCCACGTATCGCTCAGGCCGAAGAAGGCCTGAAAATGCTGGACGACATGTTTCCGTTGATGAAGACGCTCCATAACTCCGAGGCGACTGCCGCAACCGAATGTCAGGATCTTATGGGCATGAGTTTTCGTACCTTTCATTTCGACGGCGCCGTGCGCGTCCCGAGTTACCTTGCGTGGCTGATGCATTGCGATATGCGCGAGACTTACACTTTTCATCGTCGGGTGCTGAAGCTCCTGCAGTGGCATTGCCCACCGACCCTGTGGCACCTGAAGACTCCGGTACACATGTTTGCTCTCGACGCCCTCGTCGAGGCGTATCCCAACGCGAAATTCATGTGGAGCCACCGCGATCCCGCTAAGGTCATGGGTTCGGTGTGCAGCCTCATTCGATACGTACGCAGTTGGAGCAGCGACCGTGATGACCCCGAGGAGCTGGGCGCAGAGCAACTCGACAGCTGGGCCGAGGCTGTTCGCCGGGCGATGGACTTTCGCAAACGTATTGGTGACGAACGGTTTTCCGACGTGGCCTTCGCGGACCTTCAGCAAGACCCGGTGCGAACATTGCAGGCGAGCTACACGTCGTTAGGCTTGACGTTTTCCGACGCCACCGCACGTTCCGTCGAGCAATGGGCCGGCGAACACAAACCTGGGTCGCGTGGCTCGCATGACTACGATCTGGCCGACTACGGGCTGACACCCGAGGGCGTCCGCGAACGGTTCGCGGAATACCTCGCCACCTACGACGCGACCGCATGACCCGCCCACTTACCCGGCGACGAAATAAGCTCGCTCCCGACCCCGACGTGCGCCGCGCCATCATGGTCGCCGCGTCGGAAATCATTCGTGAACGAGGCGTTCGGGGACTCAGCATCGCGGTTGTGCTCGACCGCTCCGAGCTGAGCACCCGCGCATTCTATCGGCATTTCGAATCGAAGGACCAACTGGTTGCCGAGATCTTCCTCGAGATGGCCCGCGCCGAAAAGCGGCGACTGCGAAGGAAAATGGCGAAGGCCACCAACCCGGTCGAGGCGGTAGCCGCCTGGATCGACGGACGCCTCGACCTTGCATTCGACGAGACCACCAAGTCTGATCTGCGCAGCTTGTCTTTGGAGGCCCAGTCGCAGATGTTCGCCTCCCCCGGCCTGATTCAGCCCGCGTACGCCGAGATGCTCAAGCCGCTCGTCGAGCAACTGCAACGCGGTCTGGTTGACGGCGTCTTTCACACCATCGATCCGGTAACAGATGCGCAGTCCATCCAGGGAGTGGTGTGGACGAGCACTGAACGGCAATGGGCGACAGGCGATTGCGAACGCGCGGATGTCCGTCAACGTACCCTCCGCTTCTGCTTGCGCGGACTCGGCGTGACACCCGAAGCGATCGCGGACATCACCGCGCGCGACCGATGCTAAGGAGGCACGATGGACCTGGGTTTGGCCGGATCGAGAGCCGTCGTCACCGGCGGCAGTAAGGGCATGGGGCTGGCGATCGCTCAAACCTTGGCCGCCGAAGGGGCCAGTGTCGCGGTGATGGCAAGAAACAGCGCGGCTTTGGATGCCACGGTCGAATCGCTGCGAACGGCAGGCGCCCCCGACGCCGTCGGAATCAGCGTGGACATGGCCGACGCCGCGTCGATCGCCAACGGTTTTTCCGAGGTGTCCGACCGTTGGGGTCAACTGAACAGCCTGGTTCACACCATCGGCCCGGGCGACGGGTACTTCGAGCAGATGGACGACACCGAATGGGACGCCGCGTTCACGCTTGGCACCATGTCGGGCGTCCGGTCCGTTCGCGCGGCGTTGCCCATGCTGCGCGCCGCCGACTGGGCGCGCATCGTGACACTGTCCGCGCATTCCATACAGCGGCAGAATCCGCGCATCGTCGCCTACACCGCATCGAAGGCGGCACTGTCCAGCGTCACCAAGAACCTGTCGAAAAGCCTTGCCAAGGACGGCATTCTGGTCAACTGCGTGTGCCCGGGGACCATCGTGACCGCGAGTTTCACCGAACAACTCAAGGACATTCTGGCCGCCGACGGTCTCGATGCCACCGACCCACATGACGTGATGACCTGGATCGACAACAACTTCCACCAGCCGTGCGATCTGGGCCGCGCGGGGCTTCCGGAGGAGATCGCCTCGATCACCGCTTATCTGGCATCACAGCGCAACGGCTACGTCACCGGCGCAACGGTCAACGTCGACGGCGGCTCGGACTTCGTCTAGCTGATTGCGTCAGCGCGGCGCGGAAGAATAGCATTCTCCTCATCCGCAAACTCGCGTCTCATCCGAGGGGCGGCGGGTCGGGCTCGCGACGAAGGGCGCTCGATTTGACGGCGAACGAGACACTGAGCGTGCAGACACCGCACGCCGGGGTGATGGTGTTGCAGCTCAACCGACCCGATCGGCTCAACGCACTCAACGACGTCATGGTCGGCGAGCTCGAAGAAACTTTAGCCGCCCTGGCCACGAACACGTCCGTCAACGCCGTCGTGATAACCGGCGCTGGGCGCGGGTTTTGCTCCGGCATCGACATGCGTGACTTCGGCCCGGATTTACCCGAGGCGGCGGCGCCAGCGATCGACCGCCTGCGCTTCCAGGAGAGGATGGCCGCGTTGCCGCGGGCGGTTCGTGATATTCCGCAGCCGGTGATCGCCGCAGTGAACGGTCCCTGCGTCGGCGCGGGCCTGGCACTCTGCCTGGCTGCCGACATCAGAATCTGCTCGACCGCAGCGACATTCGGGAACGCGGCGATCCTGCTCGGGCTGTCCGGTGCCGAGATGGGCATGAGCTACTTTCTGCCGCGCATCGTCGGCGCCAGCGTCGCCGCCGACTGGATGCTGTCCGGCCGCGTAGTCTCCGCCGAGGAGGCCGACCGCCGAGGATTGGTCAGCGAGCTGGTGGAGCCCGCGTTGCTATCCGAGCGGACGCTCGAAATAGCCGCTCGGATATCCGAACTCGCGCCGCTGGGTGTGCAGCTGACCAAACGGGCGCTACAGGTCAACACCGACGCCCCGGGGCTGCAAGCGGCCATCGAACTCGAGAACCGCAATCAGGTGCTCAGCCACGCCACCGAGGAAGCGGCAGCCCGTAGACAAAAGTGGTCATCAACATGAGTAGCGAAGGGACGGCCGGTGGCCTGGGATTTCTCGACCGACGCTGAATGGGCCGCACAACTCGCCTGGGTTGACGAGTTCGTCCGCGCCGAGTGTGAGCCAATCGATCTGATCGTCAAGGAATCTCACGATCTCAACGACCCGGTGCGCCAGGCGCTGATTCCTCCGCTGCAGCACATCATCAAGGAGCGTGGGTTGTGGGCCACTCATCTGGGTCCGCACCTGGGCGGACCCGGACACGGCCAGGTGAAGCTGGCTTTGCTCAACGAGATCCTCGGCCGTTCGGAATGTGCGCCGATCGTGTTCGGCTCGCAGGCCCCGGATTCCGGCAACAGCGAGATCCTGGCCCACTATGGCACTCCGGAGCTCAAGCAGCGTTATCTGGAGCCGCTGCTGGACAACCGGATCGTGTCGTGCTTCTCGATGACCGAACCGCAGGGCGGCGCGGACCCGAAAGTCTTCACCACAACCGCGGTGCAAGACGGCGATGATTGGGTCATCAACGGCGAGAAATGGTTCTCGTCATTCGCCTCCATCGCATCGTTTTTGATTGTGATGGCCGTGACGGATCCGGATGCATCGCCGTACCAGCGCCATTCGATGTTCGTCGTCCCCGCTGAAACGCCCGGTATCAACGTCTTACGCGACGTCGGTCTTGGTTACCAGCCGCTCGGCGGCGGAGGACGCGAAGGATACGTGCGGTATGAGAATGTCCGGGTTCCGAGCGATCACATGCTCGGGCCGCGGGGTGGCGCCTTCGTGGTGGCTCAGACCCGGCTCGGCGGTGGCCGCATCCACCACGCGATGCGGACGGTAGGCCTGGTTCGACGGATCTTCGACATGCTTTGCGAGCGCGCGGTTTCCCGGCACACCCAAGGCGACATGCTGGGCGATAAGCAACTCGTCCAGCAGATGGTCGCTGATTCGTGGATGGAGATCGAAGCGTTCCGGCTGTTGACGTTGCAGACAGCGTGGAAGATCGACCAGCACAACGACTACAAGGCCGTTCGTGCCGACATCTCGGCGGTCAAGGCGATGATGCAGAAGGTATTGCACGACGTATCGGCCCGTGCGCTGCAGTTGCACGGATCGCTGGGTGTCACGCACGAGATGCCGTTCGTCCAGCACATGGTGGAGTCCTTCGTGCTCGGACTGGCCGACGGGCCGACCGAGGTCCACAAAGTCACGCTGGCGCGGCTGCTGCTCAAAGACCACAAGCCTGCGCCCGACATCTTCCCCTCCGAGCACTTGCTGCGTCTGCGCGAGGCCGCAGAGGCGAAGTTCGCCGATAAGCTGGCCGGCATTCCGCGTGGCTAACCGAGCAGCGAATCCTTGGCGCAGCCATCCGATCTCGGGTAAGAACGGCTGCTGTCGAGCGTCGTGAGGGCGGGACCCATGTTGAAGAATGCGACCATCGCGGTCATTGCCATGGGTTACTTTGACATTAGCTGTGCGCAAACGCCTCTGCTGAATAGAAGGGCTCAGGCATGACAATGGCCTACACCCGAGCGATGGATCGGGTGCTCACACGTCGGGGTGTCCGCACGTTGGTGATGGTCACGACGCTAGCGATGCTGGCGCTACTGGGACCTCTCGGAGCCGCCGCTCCGACCGCTCGCGCTCACCCTAACGACGACGATTTCCTGGCGGCACTGCAGGCCAAGGGCATTACCTACCAGTCGGGGGATGCGGCCATCGCTGCCGGTCATTTGGTCTGCTCTGAGCTTGATCAGGGCGAGACCCCGGGCCAAGTCGCCCAAGACGTGATCAACAACAGCGACCTCGACGCCTACCATGCCGGATACTTCGTCGGCGCCAGCATCGGTGCTTACTGCCCGTACTATTCCTCGGCAAGTTGACAGCGGATCAGCAGCAACCCAAGTGCGGCGGCAGCGGGTATGATCGGGTTAGGTCTACCGGGAGAACCACACAATGATCATCAAAGCGCTCGCCACCGGCGCCATCGCCGCCCTCGTCGGTCTAGGACTAGCGGCGCCCGCGCTTGCTGATCCCACCACGTTCAACAACATCGCCTGCTCCTGCCAGGCGCCGGCGCCGCAAACCGGGCTGTCCATCCAAGACCAGATCAGCCAGGGAATCCAGCAAGGCTTGTCTGATCTGAAGTCTGGCCCAGGTCAGCGGTAGACGGCCAATCTCGCAGCCGTTCCACGCAGTTAACCGAGCAATTCGCGGGCTCGCGAGAGCAGCCCCGGCACCGCCGAACCCATCGCCTCCAAGTCTGGATCCGGCGAGTGGCGCCGCCGGTTGTGCTTGACGATCAGTGACCACGTCGCCGCGGACTTGAAGCACGCCAGCGCCTGGAACCAATCCAGTTCCGGCACATCGCGTCCCAGCTGTTCGTGATAGATAGCCGCCAGCTCCGACAACGGCGGAGTCGCGTTGACATACCGGCTGGGACGACGGTAGGTCGTCGGGTCGCAGTTGATCAGGAACCATCCGGCGTCGACGCGCGGATCGCCGACCGACCAGATTTCCCAGTCGACGACGGCGGTGATGCGGTCGTCGACAGCCAGCAGGTTGCCGAGCCGAAAGTCGCCGTGCACGATGGCGGGCGGCAGGGCCAGTGGTGTGCTGGATTCGAGAGCGGCGGCGACATCGCGCCACCCCGGGACCAGCGCGGGATCGACGGTCTCCAGCGTGCGGCACCACCGCTGTACCTCCGCGGACGGCCCGATCACCGGCTCGGACCCCAGGCCCACGGCGCCGGGCTCGACGCGGTGCAGCTGGGCCATGGCGGCAGCGGCATTCCGAAAACGCTCAGCCACAACGGCTTTCGATCCAGTATTGGCGTCGTCGAACAGCGGCTCGCAGGTGGTCCCGTCCACGCGGGACATCACGAACAACGGCGGCACGTCGGGTGGGTCGCCCGGGTCGTCGAAAAGCACTTCCGGAACAGGTACGGGTGTCGGCGCGAGCGCCCGGATGGCGCGGGCTTGCCGTAACACATCACGGTGGGCGATCGGCCGAACCCCGGGCGGCGCCACCTTGACGACCACCGGCCGGTCTGAACACCTGCCCACATAGGTCAGGCTTGACGCACCGCCCGGCAGCGGCGCCAGCGCCGAAACATCACGTGACGCAAGCCGCTCAGCGAGCTGAACCAGCAACGGGTCGCTCAGCGCAACCATCCGATCTCACGCAGGAACGGCTGCGTATGCGCGATCCGGCCCGTCATCGACTTAGGGTCGCCGGTGCACAGCGCCAGCGCGGTCTGGGTGATCAGCTCGATGTCCTCGGTGTCGGTCTTCGCCAGGTCGAGGGTTCCGGCGCCGGGGGTGGCGACCGGGTTGGACGGGGCGGCGGCGTTCACTGCGATGCCATCGTCATACAGCTCGGCTGCAAGGCTTTTGGTGAGCCGGTTCAGGGCCGCCTTCACCGTGCCATAGACCCCGAATCCCGCTGTGCGGTCAAACTCCGAAAACGGCGGGCCCTCGGGCAGATCGCCGCCGACCGAGGTGACGTTGAGCACCCAACCGCGGCCGCGTTCGCGCATGGCAGGGATGGCCAGTTGGGTCAGATGCATCGGTGCCAGCACATGCATTTCGATCATCAGCCGCATGCGCCGTTCCGGGAATTCGTCGAGGGGACGGAGAAACGTCACTGCGGCGTTGTTGACCAGAATGTCCGGCGCACCGGCACGTTCGGCCATCTCGGCGAAGAGTCGCTCCCGGTCTTCGGGTTTGGACAAGTCAGCTTGGATGGCGACCGCCGAGCCGCCGGCGGCGGTGATCTCCTCGAGCGTCTGCCGAAGGGATCCGTCGTATTTGGGATCGGGTTCCATGGTGCGCGCGGTGAGCCCGACTGTCGCGCCTTCGGCGGCGAATCGCGCAGCGATCGCCTTCCCCAGGCCGCGGCTGGCGCCGGTGACCAGAGCGACTTTGCTACCACAGGCTTCGGTCACTTCCGATCCGCCTCTCATCGCATCGTCGCGTGGGCGAGAACGCCTTCTCCTAGAGAGAGAATCCGGTTTCTCGCTTGATCGGAGTATAGGCACCACGGTCAGGCCCACCGGAGCGACGTGCAGCACCGCCAGCCAAGATTCCTCGGCCTCTAAACCGAAACGCGGCACCAGACATCCCAGGCCCTCAGCCGCCTGGGATGTTTGGCGTTGAGGCGCCGGCGCGGTAGGCGTATGAAGATGCCATGGGTCAAGCGATTGAGGCCGGCGCCGTGGAGCGCTATCTGGCGTGCCTGGCCGTCAACGATTGGGATGGCCTAGCGGCCACCATCGCCGACGACGACCTCATTCGGGACGGCCCGTACTGCGATGTCGTCGAGGGCAAGCAGCCGTATCTGAAGTTCCTCCGGGGCGTGTTCGCCTCGCTGAAGGGCTACCGGTTAGACGTACACCGGATCTCGAATACCACCGATCGGGTGTGCTATGTCGAGCTGAGCGAGACCTTCGACATCGGCGGCACTCCCACCGAATACCCCGAATGCCTTGTCTTCGAGCAGAACTCGGACGGCCTGATCAACCGGGTCAGCGTGTTCCTCAAGCAAGTGGATACGTGATAGTCAGGCGTTGCCGCCGCCCATGACCGCGGCCTGAGCTTGGATCATGAAGTTGACCGCTTCATTGCGACTCACCGAGGACAACACCTGCACAGCCGCGCGCATCATGTCGCCGACCATCAAAGTCGGTCCGTTGCTGAGGTTTTCGAACGCCTCACTGATGACCTGATCGACCCCGCAAGCATCCGGCGGCGTCTGGTCTTCTGAGCTGAGCACCCCGCGGCTATGCTCCAGGCGGCGCAGCGCGGGCGTGTCGGTCTTGCCGAGAATGAGGCCGAGCACGTCGACACCCTTGTCGTGCAGTTCGCTCCACAGCGCCTCGGCAAAGACCATGTCGAACGCCTTGGTGGCGCCGTAGGCCACCATGTTGGGCCCGCCGGCGAGTCCGGCGCCCGAGCTGAAGAGCACGATGCCGCCGCGGCCGCGCTGCACCATGGCCGGGGCGAAGTGGTGGCACAGCTGCATCGGCACCATGCAGTTGCGGTGCACCATCGCTTCGGCGACGGTGATCGGGTTGGCCAGGAACGGTTCGAAGTTCGGATCGGCTCCTGCGCAGTAGACGAGAAACCCGATATCGAGATCGTCGGTAGCGGCGGCGACGACGGACGCCGCGTCGCTCTCGGCGAGATCGACCGCCAGCACCCGGGTTTCGACGCCGGTGCGGTCGGCGATTCCGGCGGCCACCTCGTCGAGCACGGCCCGGCGCCGCGCCATCAATACGACGTTGACGCCGCGCTCGGCGATTGCCTGAGCAAACGCGGCGCCGACGCCGTCGGATGCGCCGGCCACCAACGCCCACGGGCCGTACTTGGTTGCAAACGTCATGTCGGGTCACCCACTGTGGCCACCCGCACTTGGGTGAATCGGCGGCGCGCGATCTGCCATCCCCGTTCGGTACGGACGAACTCGTCGTCGTAGAAACCGGCCGCGTTCACGCCGGAATTGTTGGCGGCGAGCATGATCAGCGCATCGACATAGGTGCGCGCCTGCGCCGTGTCGCCGTCGATGGTGATCACCTGATTGGTGAGCCGGTGCATGGTGGGTCCGGCTCCCGCGTGCGCCTGCTGCATGAACTCGGTCACCGCGTCGGCACCCTTCCATGCGCCGATTTCGCCGTAGTCCACTTCGCAATCTTCGGTGAAGACGCCTCGGAACAGCGTCCAGTCGCGCCGGTCGATGCCGGTCGCGTAGCACAGCACGACAGCGGCGATATCGTCTCTGTCCTGGCGTTCTCGATCGGTCATACGACGTCTCCATTCGGGTGGACCACGATTCGCGGCGGGCCGTTGGACTTTCGGGCCAGGTCGAGCGCGTCGGGTACCTCGTCGAGACTAATGATCGCGCCGACGCTGGGGAGCGGATCGAGGCGCCCGGCAGCAATGGCATCGAGGGTGCCGTACCAGTCCTGTGGGTGCGGGCCGCCGCCGAACTGAATGGTGACGCCCTGACGGGTGGCATCGGTGACGTTCAGCGAATCGCCGCTGTACCAGCCACCGGCGCAATAGATCCGGGTGCTCATGTCGACGGATTCCACGATCTTCTGGATCAGCCCCGCGGCGCCGACGCATTCGAAGACGACGAGCGAACCCCACAGCCCGCGCTCGGCGCGCAGCTCGCGCCACACGTCGAACGGTGACTTTTCGGCCGGGTCGACCGCGATGTGCGCGCCGAAGCTGTCGCACGCCAGTGCACGGCGTTCGGAGTTGTAGTCCGACACGATGATCGGCTCGATGCCCCGGCTCGCCAGCGCGGCGACGGCCGACAACCCGATCGCGCCGGCGCCGACGACGACCGGGATCTCCCCCGGTTCCATTCGCGCCGAGCGCACGTAGAACTCGCCGACCGCGAACGCGTCGGTCAGGGCGGCGGCGTCGCTGGGTACACCGTCGTCGACGGACTTCGCCAATGCCTCTGCGATGACTACCAATTCACCGAAGCTGCCCTGCGCCTCCGGGTGCTGACCGATGATTCTCACACCAGCCACCCCTCCAGTACCGCCGGGCACCATGCGGATCGGGATGGAGGTCGCCCGGGTGCCAACCGGAAACTGTTCGGTGCAACCGGTTCCGTGCCCGACGACTTCGCCGACGAACTCGTGGCCGAGCACGATATCGCGGTTGGCGTCATAGAGCGAACGGCCGGTCGGGTCGTCGATCCCCATCTCCGGGTGATCCATGAAATGCACGTCCGACGCACAGATCGCGGTGCTCAGTGTTCGCAGCAACAGCTCGCCCGGACCGGGAGTTGGATCGGCTATTTCCCGGACATCGAGCCGCCCGTCGCGTAGTACCACCGCACGCACCCGCAACACTCCTTGTGATGGATCTTCTCGAATATTCGAGATAGCATCTCGATAATTTGAGCTTCACAGTAAGAACCCCACACGAAGGAAGTCAAGACATTCCCCCGTCGGCCCCAACCACCCGCGTGCTCGACGTCGTCGAGCTGCTCGCCGTGCCCGGCAACGAGCGACTCAGGTTCTCCGATGTGGTGCGCGAACTCGGCCTTACTCAGGCAACCACCCATGCCATCCTGACCACGCTGTGCGACCGCGGCTGGGCGAGCCGCGATCCGGTCGACAAGACGTATTCACTGGGCCCGGCCCTTGCGGCGGTGGCGGCGCAGGTAGACACCGCGCGGCCGCTGGCACACACCGCTCAGGCGGCCGCATTGCAACTCGCTGAGGAATTCGGCTACGCCGCTTCGGTGGTCGAGCGGTTCGGCGATTCGCTGGTCATCACCGCATTCGAGGATGCCGGCCAGCAGTCCGGCGGCGCACCCGGCGACCGGATCCGCTACGCGCCGCCGTTCGGGGTTGCGTTTGCCGCCTGGGACATCGATGAGGAGCAACGCGCGTGGATACACCGAGGCGCCGCAACGAATTCCGCGCTGGCGCGTCGCCTTGAAGAGGTGCTGGCCCATACTCGCAGACGCGGATTCGACGTGGATTGCACGACGCCGGCGCTGACCCGGGCGGCCCACGTGGTTGGCACGCTGCCCAGCGACGGATTGCCCGCCCACGTTCGCCAGATCACCGACCAGCTGCTGGCCGAATTCACCACGATCGGTTATCTGCCCGACGACTCCGACGACTATGCCCCGCGCCAGGCGCGGCCGGTAGCCACCATCGCCGCGCCGGTGTTCGACCACCACGGCCACGTGCCGATGATTGTGGCCGTGCATCCGCTGCAGGACCTGACCCGCAAACGGATCGACTCGATCGGACGGCGCATCGTGGCAGTGACGACGAACCTACACAGGAGAATCTAGGTCGGGGTGAACTGGCTCAAATCGTAGATGCCGAGACTCTTTTCGATATCGGCGACTTTGTCGACCACTCCTTCAAAGCCGGCCTGCCCGAACCGCCGGTGCTCCTCGTCCTCGAAGAGCTCGGCCATGTCGCGAAACTCCTTCGCGGGCACCACCTGGCGCAACGTCGGGAAAACGACGGTGTCTTCGCGCGCCTCGTGCGGCTCATACATTCGGATGAACGCCGACATGTCCTGGACCAGCGCTTCCCGCTTAGCCTGATCGAGCGCCGTCGCGGCAGTGGTGGCGGCGAGGACCCGGTCGGTGATCACGCGGCCGCGCTGGTGCTGGGTGCGCAATACCGAGGTGACGTCGGCGAGTTTGCCCGCCTGCTCCAGCCTGGGGAAGACATGCTGCTCTTCCAGTTGCTCGTGATAGTCCTCGATAAAGCTTCGGATGATTGCCGCCCCGGCGTTGAGCGCATCGGCGGGAAGCTGCTCGTTTGCCTGCAGACGGCGGATTCCTTCTCGATAGATCAGCAGTACCCGTTTGAGCACTCCGTGCTCGCGCATCAAGTCTTCGGGTGGAGTGACCGGCACTTCGTCTTCTGCGGGTGCACCGGCCTTGTGCTGCGGCTTGTCGCATGCCGTTAACGAGATTGCGCCCGCGGCCGATAAGGCGATCCCGAGAAGGCGACGTCGGCCGACGGGCGGGTTCGGCGGGTTTGTCACGGTGACTCCTTGATTCACCTACCCCAGCACTGGATCGCCGAGCCGTCAACCGCAGTAACCGCCCGACTAGAGGCATGATGGAGGCAAGAGTTGTTATATGGACTAAATACTTGTTATACTAACTAAGTAAACCTGATCTGACTTGAGGAGCACGCAATGCCGCGCACCGATAACGACAGCTGGGACCTGGCGACCAGCGTGGGAGCGACCGCGACGATGGTCGCCGCCGCCCGGGCAATCGCCAGCAAGGCTGACAACCCCCTGATCAACGACCGGTTCGCCGAACCGCTGGTCCGCGCCGTCGGCGTGGATTTCCTGACGAGGTTGGCCACCGGCGAGCTGGACGCCGCCGACGTCGACGACGACGAGGCCCCCTGGAAGCTCGAGCACATGCCCGTTGCGATGGCCGTCCGGACCCGCTTCTTCGACTCGTTCTTCGACGACGCGACGCGCGCCGGAATCCGGCAGGCGGTCATCCTGGCGTCCGGCCTTGATGCCCGCGCCTACCGGTTGGAATGGCCCGCGGGTATGACGGTCTTCGAGGTCGACCAGCCGCAGGTGATCGCCTTCAAGACCACCACCCTGGCCGATCTCGGCGCCGAGCCGACCGCCGATCGCCGTGCCGTCGCGATCGACCTTCGAAACGACTGGCCGGCTGCGTTGATCGACGCCGGCTTCGACAAGAGCCAACCCACCGCGTGGATCGCCGAGGGACTGCTCGGTTATCTGCCACCGGAGGCGCAAGACCGCTTGCTGGACAACATTTCCGCGCTCAGCGCGGACGGCAGCCGGCTCGCCACCGAGGCTATTCCGGACATGTCTGACGTCGACCACGACCAGGCGCGCGAGATGATGCGCAAGGCCACCGAGAAATGGCGTGCCCACGGCTTCGACCTCGAGTTCTCCGAACTCGGGTATGAGGGCGACCGCAACGACGTCGCCGTTTATATGGACACCTTGGGCTGGCGCTCGACCGGCCGGCCGATGAGTGAACTGCTGGCGGACAACGGGCTTCCGGCGATCCCGCAGGGCAACGACTCGGTGTCGGTAGCCGACACGATCTATTACACCTCGATCAAGTGACCGCTGCAGCGCAACGTCGCGGCTTCAACGACGCCGTCACGCGGTTCTGGGGCTTCGCGGCACCGGCCTACAACTCACCGTTCTTGCAGCAGTGGGTATATCGGCCGGCGCACGACGAAGTGATTGGGCAGCTACGCGCGCACTCCTCTGCGCGGGTAGCTGACATCGCCTGCGGCACTGGCATTTTGGCCGACCGAATCGAGCGCGATCTGCATCCCGCGCAGGTCTACGGCGTGGACATGTCCGAGGGCATGCTCAACCAGGCCCGCGCCCGGTCGACGAATGTCCAGTGGTTGCGCGGCCCCGCCGAGCAGCTTCCGTTTGCGGAAGGGGCGTTGGACGCGGTCGTGACGACGTCGGCGTTTCACTTCTTCGACCAGCCCGCGGCGTTGCGCGATTTCCACCGGGTGCTGTCGTCTGGCGGGCTGGCGGCGGTCTCGACTCTCAGTGCGCGGCAACTCCTCCCGCAGGGGCCGGCGACCAGCAGGTGGAAGCTGGCACATCACCCGTCGGCGGCTGAGATGCGGCGATTGTTCGAGGACGCAGGCTTTACCGTCGCGGAGCAACACCGGGTCCGGCGGCCGCTGCTAACTCGCGCCATCTCCGACTTGCTCACCGTCGGCATCAAGGGCTGACGCCGTCCGGTGAGCTTGCAGGGCCTCACCGAGGGTCCAGATCGCGACGCCCATCAGCACAACGTCTTTGAGCAGGAACTGGCCGGGCAGCGCGGAGAGCACCGCAATCGGCCCGGCGAAACGGGTCACCACGCCGGGCGTGGTGAACAGGAAGCTCAGCGTCCCGCTGAACAGGACGATCGCCATCGCGCTGCCAATCGCCGATAACCGCGCCGAAAACGCGCGCAGGGAGATCAGTATCGCGGCAACGATTTCCAGCGTTTCCAAACCCCGCGCGACGGTGTTGGCGCTGAACACGTCATAGACCCAACTCATCAACGGGCTGTGCTCGATCAGGACCCGGGCTTCCATCTTGATGTACTTGCCGACACCGATCCACGCCAGCGTCAGCGCCAACCCATATCGGCTAACCACCTGCCCGATGAAACTCAGCCGCGCCGGCCACTGATCAGTGAGCCTTGCCGTCGTCGTCGACAAATCACTCCTCCGCTTGGATTACTGGCACCGCCTCCGTTCGAATGACGGCCCACGCCTCCCTTCGGTTCAAACGCGTTGGCTCACCAGCTCAGTCGCCGGTTCGTCCCAGCGGTCGAGGTTCACCACCTCGGTCAGCGGTCGACGACGCACCGGGCCATGTTTGCCCTTGGGCCAACCCACCACGATGTGTCCCGCGACCATCCAATCGTCGGGCACGCCGACGGCGTCTCGCAGCAGCTGCTCGCCGCCATAGGCACCCCAGCTGGTCAGACATGCACCCAGACCTTGAGCGCGAGCAGCCAACAAGAAATTCTGCATCGCCGGGAAGATCGACCCGCCGAGCAGGAGCTCGGAGGCTGTCGGAAAATGCTTCTGCGCGAACAGGACCGAGGTGAATTCACCTGCGCGATCGTGCAGCTCATAGGTCGCGCGGTTGGTACGGGCCCGCCGGCTGTCGTCGTCGTCGGCCGGGCGACCCATCCTGTACACCGGCTCGATCACCTCCAGAGCGCGGGCCGCCGCCTTGGCCACCACGGCCCGCTGCTCGGCTGACCGCAGCACGATGAAACGCCAGGCCTGCGCGTTGGCTCCGGATGGCGCCCACATCGCCGCTTGCAAACACCTCGCCAGCGTGGCGTCGTCGACCGGCTGGTCGGTGAACCGTCGGATCGTCCGCGCGGTCGACATCACCTCCCACACGTCACTGGTTGCTTCGGGCATGCAGGCTCCCTTCCGGTCTCGCTCCCCGAAAGAGAACCTACTGCCGACGTCCGTGCGCCCGGCCAGTGCGCACCGGTATCAGGTGCGCGGAGGACGTTGATCGTTGGGATCGTCCGGATCGGGGTCACCGAACCAGCGCGACGGCGCGTGCTCCCCGTATGTGTCGTGCCAGTCCCACCATTCGTAGGGCGGGCTCTGCGGGTAGCCCTCCGGTGAGTCCTCCCAATTCTCCTGGCGGCCCAGCGCCGTCATGTCCAAAAGGCTCCAGGTGTTGCCCAGCACCTCGTCGCCGCGGTTGTTGATGAAGTAGGTTCGGTACACCCGGTCGCCGTCATGGATGAACGCGTTGGTGCCGTGCCAGTCGTCCACGCCGAAGTCGACGTCGAAGCTGTCGGTGATCGTGTACCACGGCATCCGCCAGCCCATCCGCTCCTTGAGTCGCTCGATGCCCGGCTGCGGCGCACGAGAGGCGAACACCAGCGTGGTGTCGCGGGCGTTCAGATGGGACAGGTTGCCGATGTGGTCGGCGATCATCGAGCAGCCGCGGCAGCCGTGGTCGGGCCAGCCGTCGATGTCGGGCCCGACGAAAGCGCGATAGATGAGCAGCTGACGCCGGCCCTGGAACAGCCCCAGCAGGCTGACCTTGCCGTCGGGTCCGTCGAACGCGTAGTCCTTGTCCACTTCCAGCCAGGGCATGCGCCGTCGCTGCGCCGTCAGCGCGTCATGCGCGCGCATCACCTCCTTCTCCTTGACCAGCAGCTGCTCGCGCGCGGCCGCCCACTCCTGCGCCGACACGATCGGGGGTGTGTTCATGGTGATCTCCGCCTTTCGGTTGCAGTTAGTTCAGGCCAGTGGCGGTAACGAAGGTGACGTTATTGGTGTCTATATTGATCGCACGCATGTCATGTCTTTTCCTTCTGCTTGTGCGGAATCCTGTTGCCCGCCTGGGCGATTCAGCCCGGCAGCGATCGGGGTAGCCCGAACCACGGGAACACGTCGTTGTCGAAGCGGGTCAGGGCGCAGATCTTTTCGCCGGTAAGGCTGAGGACGAGCAGGCCGGCCCCGTGGCGGATGCCGCCGGTGGGGGTGCGAAGGTAGGCGCCAAACGCCTGCTGACCGTTGGCCCTTGTGGGCACCAAGTCGTATGCCCGGCCAGCGCCGAAGATGCTGGCGTAGAAGCGGGTTACGACGTCGCGGCCTTGGTATTCCAGTGGAATCGGCGGCATGGAGACGCTGACGTCGGCGGTCAGCAGGGTGACCAGCGCATCGACATCGCCGGACTGGTAGGCGCGGACGAACTTCGCCACCAGCTCCTGCTCGGCGGGTGAGCCGGGGGTCGGCGCCGGCCCGTCCTCGCCCTGGGCCGGCAGTCGGCGCTGCAGGCCAGCGCGCGCTCGTTTAAGCGCACTGTTGACCGATTCGACGGTCGAGTCGAGCATGTCGGCCACCTCGTTGGCGTGGTATCCGAGCACCTCGCGCAGGATCAGCACGGCGCGCTGGCGAGCCGGCAGGACCTGCAGGGCTGTCACGAAGGCCAGCGACACGGCTTCGGTCTGTTCATAGCGCGCCTGGGGATCCAGCGGCAGCGCGGCCTCGAGAAGGGCATCGGGATATGGCTCAAGCCAGACGATTTCGCCGAGCCGAGTCGGCTCGGGCAGGTCAACCTGCATGTCCCACTCCTTGGCCGGGCGTCGGCGGGCCGATCGAAGAACGCTGAGGCACCGGTTGGTGGCTATCCGGTAGAGCCAGGTGCGCACCGAGGCCCGCTCCTCGAATCCGTCGAGGCCTTGCCACGCTGCCAGCAGGGTGTCCTGCAAGGCGTCCTCGGCGTCTTGAAGGGATCCCAGCATCCGGTAGCAGTGCACCTGCAGCTCGCGGCGGTGTGGCTCGGTCAGCTCTCGAAACGCCTCGCCGTCCCCGGCCCGCGCCCTCGCAATCAGATCGGTTGTCACCACGTGTCACCACTTTTCCCTCGCGGGTGTTTTCACCTTCCAGTATCGACGCCGGCTGGGCCGCGAACTGGGCGCACATCCTGAGCCCACTTTCTCGACATTGCGGCATCTGTATTGCCGAGACAGTCGAAACCCACGAGCGAGGAGGCGATGTGATCATCGCAGGAAAGTCAGTTCTGGTGACCGGGGCCAATCGGGGCATCGGGCAGGCGCTGGTCGAGGAAGCTTTGCGCCGCGGCGCGACACGAGTGTATGCGGGCACGCGCCGGACCGCGAGCCACCTGGATCGACGCGTCACGCCCGTTGCCCTGGACGTGACCGACGCCGCGCAGATTCAGGCGGCCGCGCAGCGCGTGGAGTCGCTGGACGTCCTGATCAACAACGCCGGCGTGGCGCTCTATGACGACCTGACCGACCCGGCCGTGCTTGAAGCGCACCTGCGGGTCAACCTGTTCGGGCCGTATGCCGTGACCCAGGCTTTCCTGCCGCTGTTGACGCGTTCGCGGGGAGCGCTCGTCAACAATCTGTCGGTCAACGCGCTGGCTCCGTTGCCGATCATCCCGGCGTATTCGGTTTCCAAGGCGGCCGCGTTCAACCTGACGCAATCGTTGCGGGTGCTGCTGGCCGAGCGGGGTGTGACGGTGCACGCCGTGTTGACCGGCCCGGTGGACACCGACATGACTCGCGGCCTGGACATCCCGAAGGCCGCTCCGGAGTCGGTGGCGCGCGCCGTCTTCGAGGGACTGGAGGAAGGGCAAGAGGACATCTTCCCCGATCCCTTGTCGCAGTCCATCGCGCAGAACTGGGGCAGCGGCGCTGCCAAGGTGCTTGAGCGCCAGTACGCGGCGCTGGCACAACCGCAGCCCGTTACGTAAAACCCCTGATAAACAACGAAAGAGCGCAATCATGATTGACTTGTCAAGCAGCACAACGATTGTCGTCGGCGCCAGCCGCGGATTGGGGCGCGGCATCGCTGTCGCGTTCGCCGACGCCGGCGCGCCGGTGGCCGCGGTGGCCCGGACCGGCCCGGCGCTTTCCGAACTGGCCGGCGCCAGCCCGAACATCACGACCGAGGTTGCCGATGCGGCCGACCCGGCGACGGCGTGGAGCCTGCTGGACCACTACGAGCCGCAGGTTCTCATCCTGGTCGCCGGCGCCAACCCGGTGATGCATCCGCTGCAGCGCCAGACCTGGGAGACGTTCTCAGTCAACTGGCATACCGACGTCAAGATCGCGTTCACCTGGCTGCGCGAGGCGCTGCTCCAGCCGCTACAACCCGGCAGCAGAGTGGTGGTGATCAGCAGCGGAGCTGCTATCAACGGATCCCCGGCCAGCGGAGGATACGCCGGGTCCAAGGCCACCCAGCGGTTCATCGCCGGGTACGCGCAGGAGGAGTCGCGCCGCGCCGGACTGGGCATCACCGTCACCGCGGTGATGCCGAGGATGACGCCGTTCGGCGACGTGGGCCGGCGCGGTGTTCGTGCCTACGCGGCCCGCAGCGGCCAGACCGACGAGGCATACCTCGAGCAGTTGGGCGAGGTGTTGACCCCTGAGCGGGCCGGGTCCGCCCTGGTGGAGCTGATCCGCGCCGACCCGGCGAGCACCGCCCCCGGATATCTGCTCACCGGCGCTGGGCTGCAGAAGTTGCCATAGAAGCCGGGTCCTGGCAAAACAACGTTAAAAAGCCAACTCGGAGAACACAACTGCCGCTCGGCGGCGAAACGGAGAAATATCATGTTGCTGGAAAACAAGAACGCGGTCATCTACGGGGCCGCCGGCGCGGTCGGGAGCGCGGTCGCGCAGGCCTTCGCTCGCGAAGGCGCACGGCTGTTTCTGACCGGGCGAGACCTCGGCGCGCTCGACGTGCTCGCCAAGGAGATCACGGCTGCCGGCGGCACGGTCGAGACCGCCGAGGTCGACGCGCTCGACGAGAAGGCCGTGACCGATCACGTCGACGACGTCGTCGACAAAGCCGCGACCGTCGATATCTCGTTCAACGCCATCGGGATTCCGCAGCAAGGCATGCAAGGCATTCCCCTGACCGAGCTGTCGGTGGACGATTTCGCATCGCCGATAAATATCTATGCACGAGCACATTTCGTGACTGGCCGGGCAGCGGCGCGGCACATGATCGCTCAGGGCTCCGGGGTGGTGCTGATGCACACCCCCGAGCCCGCCCGGTTGGGCATACCGTTGCTCGGGGGCATGAGTCCGGCCTGGGCGTCCATGGAAGCCCTCAATCGCGCGTTTTCCGCGGAGTGGGCGTCCCACGGTGTGCGCGCCGTCTGCCTGCGCACGACCGGCATGGAGGAAACCCCAACCATCGACGTCGTTTTCGGGCTGCACGCCCAGGCATACGACATCCCCTGGGAAGATTTCGCGGCCACCATGGCCGGGCAGACGCATCGCAAACGTTTGACCACGCTGACGGAACTCGCCGAAGCGGCCGCGTTTGTGGCCTCGGATCGGGCCGCCGCGATGACCGGCACCGTCGTCAATCTGACCGGCGGAATCATCGTCGACTAAAGGGATGATTCCCGTGTCGCGTCCATGTCTGCGCCAGTTCACCCGCGCTCGTCGGGCCGAAAGGCCCCCACCCTCGGGCCGCCGACAACGGGATGCCGGCGCATTCGATACACCTGGCTTATCCGGGTTGTGACCCGGAAAAGGTTGCGGCAGAGCGCTTATCCAGGCCAGCGTGGCTCCTCTGCTTACGCAGGCGGCGTTTGGGCCGCCGTAAGGCGATTACACTCTCGGCGCTCGCGCTCGTCACTGTCGTCCTCACCGTGATCGCTCGATGTGATTCATCGTGCTCGCTGGGGCCGTAGGGGGCCTCAGATCCGGCAAAGGATCTCCGATTTCTTCGCCTGGAACTCTTCCTCGGTCAGCGCACCTGTGTCTCGCAGGTGGGCGAGTTTCCCAATCTCCCCGCAGGGGTCCCGTGTCGGATGAATGTCCGGCGCTGACGGCGAGTCGTTGGGCCGACTGACAAGAGTCACCAACTTGGGCGCGGAGACTTGCGGGGCACTGGAATCCTGTGCCGAAGCCTCCATTGCCGTCGTTTGACTCTGCAGAGTGGACTGGTGCTGCTTGGCGGCCTTTCTCGCGGCGTTGCCCTCCATTCGTGCCAGCTTCTTCGCGAGGAACTCGTCGTGGTAACGCCTGCCGAACCAGGCCCCGACCAAGCAGATAACAAGGAAGCCCAGGTTAGCCACGACCGCGAGCGCCAGCAGGCCGCCGAGCGAGCCGACCGTCTCTCTAACAAAGCTCTTGATCGCGCTCGAAGACCTAAACGTGAGCAACACCAGCTCTCTGACGGCCAAAGCACAGCCGACAGCAGCGGCGGTCCAGACGTAGGGGCGCTTAGCGAAGTAGTGCGAGGCGTAGGACGCGACCAGGAAAAGGCACATCCCCAAAATTATTGGAAAGATGCCCGCCAAGGATCCCAGCACCTCCGCGGTGCTCGTCCCAATTTTGCCTGCGCTGACGAGGTGGTTTACGACGCTTGAGATTCCGGCCATCACGGCCCCCAACGCAGTATCAAGCAGGACAATTGCCGCGGCAAGCAGCATCACCACGAGCCCGACCGGGCGGCGCAGGTCGCCGCGCTGGATGCGCGCGATGTCAGCGTTTGTGTCGCGGCGGCGGCTCTTTATCCGCAGTCCGACCGCTGGGGGGATAGCGCCGGCCAAGGCCAGCACGCCGGTTGTCGTCTCTTGGGGAAGACCGGCCCATTTGCACACGTATCCCGCTGCCACTATGGCTACGAGACCGGCGCCGATGCCGAGGAGGGAATTATCCTGCAAACGCAAAGCCTGCGGCACTGTGGTCATGGCCACTCCTTCTGCCGAGCCGCCGTATGTGTGCCGGTATCTCTAATTGATGATGCGCCAACATAAGAACGACGAGAAGCGGCTTTCACAACTACGTCACAACTAATCGGCGGACGCGCGTCGACCACCGCCTGGGCCTGCTGGGCCGTTGCCTGCTTTTTTGGTACCTGGGGGCAACTTTGTTCTCTGCCACAACATCGCTCCTTCGATAGAGGCGGGACACGATGTTTTTAATGCTGTGGCGATGTCACGGGGCGGCATAGCGTAGTTGGCTACTCGATAGCCGTACTTCCATCTAGTGATTGATTAGGTATGTCCTGGATACTGGGGCCGAAGGGGTGGGCGCACTGACCGTGTTTCTTGATTCCGGACTGTTTTCTGCGTTTGGTCTGCCGCCAACCCGGTGATCCGTATCGGGCGGGTTGCTGCCGTTGTCAGTCGCCGTCAGGTCCACCCGCGCGTTTCGTCTGGACAGTTAGCTAAGACGTCGTAAGTATGGGCGCGGTAAACATGTTGAAGGGTGCGCAATGAAGGTTCCGGGTGTCGCCGCCATTGTCGGCGGTATAACCGGTGGAGCAGTGGATATGTTGCAAGCCGGGGTGAACGGCGTTGCGACGGCCGCGGGCACCATGCAGATGCTGGCCGGCCCGGTGGTCAATTCGGTGAGTCAATCGACCGCAAGAGTGCTCGGGACGGGCGGTTCGTCTAACGGCAAGCCGGACGGCACCGCGGCAACCGTGCGGTGGCAAAGCGGGCGGCGGGTGCACCTGGACCTGGATCCGTTGTTGCCGTTCCCGCGCTGGCACGAGCATGCGGCGATAGTCGAAGAGCCGGTCCGCAAGCTTCCCGGTGTGGCCACCGCCCACGTTGAGGGCTCGTTGGGCCGGCTGGTGATCGAACTCGAGGATGACGCCGACGGCGACGCTGTCCTGGACAACGTGCGCGACGTGGTGGCGTCTGCGGCGGCCGACCTAGCCGCCGCCGGCCCGGAGCCGCAAATCCGAACCGCGCCATTCGCCGACCCGGGCAATCCGTTGGCGATCCTGGTGCCGCTCACCGCGGCGGCCTTTGATGCGGTTGCGATCGGCGCCGCGGTCACCGGTTGGGTCGTCAGATTGCCCGCGGCACCGCGTACCACCCGAGCGGCGGCCGCCCTGCTGAACAATCAGCCGCGGATGGTGTCCGTCCTCGAGTCGCGACTGGGCCGAGTGGGCACCGACCTCGCGCTCAGCGCGGCGACAGCGGCGGCCAACGGGTTGACCCAGGCGGTCGGCACTCCACTGTTGAACCTGGTGGAGCGGGTCCTGGAGATCTCCGAAGCCGAGGCGCATCGTCGCCGCTGGCGGGACCGCGAGCCGCAGCTGGCCTCACCCAACCGGCCGCAAGCCCCGGTGGTACCGATCATCTCGTCGGCCGGGGTCAAATCCCAGGCCCCACGGCACAACTGGCCAGCCGCAGCGGCCGGCGAGGCGTCGCACGTCGTGGTCGATGGCGCGATCGACACCGCCATCGACACCGCCAAGGGATCGATGACCGGAGCGGTGGAGGAATACGTCAACCAGGCCGCGAACGGTTCGCTGATCGCCGCCGCGAGTGCGTTGGTTGCCGGCGGTGGCCCCGAAGACGCGGCCGGAGCGGTGCTGGCCGGGATTCCGAAGGCGGCGCACATGGGCCGTCAGTCCTTTGCCGCGGTGCTGGGCCGCGGGCTCGCCGAGGACGGACAGATGATCCTCGATCCGGGCGCTCTGCGTCGCCTCGATCGGGTGAAAGTGGTCGTCATCGACGGCGCGGCGCTGCGCGGTGATCACCGCGCGGTGTTGCACGCCCGCGGAGACGTCCCGGGCTGGGATGACGACCGGGTCTATGAGGTCGCCGACGCGCTGCTGCACGCTGAGGAGCCGCCGGAGCCCGACCCCGACGAGTTGCCCGCCACCGGCGCGCGGCTGCGCTGGGTTCGCGCGCAGGGCCCGTCGGCCACCCCCGCCCAAGGCCTCGAACACGCCGACTTGGTGGTCGACGGCGACATGGTCGGCCACGTCGAAGTCGGCTGGGAGGTCGACCCGTTCGCGGTTCCGCTGCTGCAGATCGCGCACCGGACCGGCGCCCGGGTGGTGTTGCGGCATGTCGCCGGCACCCAGGATCTGGCCGCCAGCGTCGCCGCCAGTCACCCGAGCGGCACGCCGCTGCTCAAGCTGGTGCGTGATCTGCGGACGGATCGCGGACCGGTGCTGCTGATCACCGCGCTACACCGCGACTTCGCCTCGACCGACACATTGGCGGCGCTGGCCGTCGCCGACGTCGGGGTGGCGCTCGACGACCCCCGCGCGGCCACACCCTGGACCGCGGACATCATCACCGGCACCGATCTGGCCGCCGCCGTGCGGATCCTCTCGGCGCTACCCGCGGCGCGGGCGGCCAGTGAATCATCGGTGAACCTCGCCAAAGGCGGCACCACGCTGGCGGGGCTCCTGCTGGTAACCGGCGACACCCGCACGAGTACCAACCCGCTGGCGCTGCGACGCTGGCTCAATCCCGTCAACGCCGCCGCCGCCAGCGCCCTCGTGTCGGGCGCTTTCTCGGCCAGCAGAGTGCTACGGCAACCCGATCCCACCCCGCAACCGCTGACCGCCTGGCACGCTTTGGATCCCGAGATCGTCTACGCGCGGCTGGCCGGCCGCACCCGGCCGTTGACCGTCCAGCCCGGTGCGCCGGCGTGGCGACGCGTCCTCGAGGATCTGTCCTACAGCCCGTTGGTGGCGCCGCTGCGGGGCCCGGCGCGTCACGCGGGCCGGCTGCTGGACGCGACCCTGTACGAGCTCCGCGATCCGCTCACCCCGATCCTGGCGGTGGGCGCGGCGGCGTCGGCGATCATGGGCAGCAATGTCGACGCGCTTCTGGTGGGCGGCGTGATGGCCGTCAACGCCCTGACCGGCGGGGCGCAACGGTTGCGGGCCGACGCGGCGGCGGCAGAGCTTTTCGCTGAACAGGATCAGGTCGCGCGCCGCGTCGTTGTCCCGACGGTCGCCACGTCGCGACGCCGGCTTGACGCGGCCCGCACCACCGAACGCACAGCCACGGTTTCGGCGAGCTCGCTGCGCCCCGGCGACGTCATCGACCTGGTCGCGCCGGACGTAGTGCCCGCCGACGCGCGGCTGCTGGTGGCCGAAGACCTCGAAGTCGACGAGTCGTTGCTCACCGGTGAGTCGTTGCCGGTCGACAAGCAGGTGGACCCGGTCGCCGCTACCGATAGAGACCGGGCCAGCATGCTGTTCGAGGGCAGCACGATCGTGGCCGGGCATGCCCGGGCGATCGTGGTGGCCACCGGCGTGGGGACCGCCGCACACCGCGCGATTTCGGCGGTCATCGATGTCGAATCGGCGGCCGGGGTGCAGGCGCGGCTGCGCGAACTGACCGCCAAGGTCCTTCCGCTGACCCTCGCCGGTGGCGCCGCGGTGACGGGTCTGGCGATGCTGCGCCGCGCGACGCTGCGTCAGGCGGTCGCCGACGGCGTCGCCATCGCGGTGGCCGCCGTCCCGGAAGGCCTGCCGCTGGTGGCCACGCTCTCCCAGCTCGCCGCCGCCCAGCGGCTCTCGGCACGCGGCGTGCTGGTCCGCGCACCCCGCACCATCGAAGCACTGGGCCGCGTCGACACCGTGTGCTTCGACAAGACCGGCACGCTCACCGAAAACCGGCTGCGCGTGGTGCTTTCCGTGCCGGCGGCAACCCAGCCGCGTGGGCCGTTCCCGGACGTCGGCGACCCACAGGCCGCGCACGTTTTGCGGGCCGCCGGCTGGGCATCCACCCAGCCGGAGGAGGGCAGGGGTCACGCCCACGCCACCGACGAGGCGATTCTCAAAGCGGCGGATTCGCTTAGCAGCGAAGGTGATTCGGAGTGGAACCTGATCGCGGAAGTGCCGTTTGAGTCCAGTCGCGGCTTCGCGGCCGCGATCGGCACGCTGAACACGGATCCCAAAAACCCGGTGCTGATGCTGAAGGGCGCTCCGGAGGTCGTGCTGCCGCGCTGCCGGTTCGCTGACCCGAAGGCCGACCAGGACCATGCGGAGTCGTTGGTGCACAGCCTTGCCGAGCAGGGGCTGCGGGTGCTGGCGGTGGCGAAGCGCAGCTGGGTACACGAGACCGAAGACGACGACGACACCGATGCCGATGCCGTCGACGCTGCCGCGCACGATCTGGAGTTGATCGGCTACGTCGGATTGGCGGACACCGCACGACCTTCGGCGCGACCGTTGATCGAAGCGCTGGTGGACGCCGACCGCAACGTCGTGCTGATCACCGGAGACCACCCGGTCACCGCGCGGGCCATCGCCCGGCAACTGGGTCTGCCGCCCGATGCCCGGGTGATCACCGGCGTCGAGATGGCCGGTCTCGACGAGGACGCCAGCGCCAAACTCGTCGCCGATGTTCAGGTCTTCGCCCGGGTCAGCCCCGAACAAAAGGTGCAGATCGTTGCGGCGCTGCAGCGTTGCGGACGAGTGACGGCGATGGTCGGCGACGGGGCCAACGACGCCGCGGCGATCCGGATGGCCGACGTGGGCATCGGGGTGAGCGGTCGCGGTTCGTCGGCCGCCCGCGGCGCCGCCGACATCGTGTTGACCGACGACGACCTTGGTGTGCTGCTCGACGCGTTGGTCGAGGGCCGCGGGATGTGGGCCGGGGTCCGCGACGCGGTGACGATCCTGGTCGGCGGCAACGTCGGCGAGGTGCTGTTCACCATCATCGGTACGGCGCTCGGCACCGGACGAGCGCCGATTGGAACCCGGCAATTGCTGCTGGTGAACCTGCTGACCGATATGTTCCCCGCGCTCGCGGTCGCTGTCACCCCGCAATTCGATGAACCCGACGCCGAGGAATTCGACACCGAGGAAGAGGCCGACCAGGCCCGCCGTGCCTACCAACGATCGGTGCTCACCGCGCCGACACCGTCGCTGGACGCTCCGCTGATGCGGCAGATCGTCACCCGCGGCGCGGTCACGGCTGCCGGCGCAACCGCGGCCTGGGCTATCGGGCGTTGGACTCCGGGCACCGAAAGACGCACCGCAACAATGGGACTCACTGCCCTGGTGACGACGCAGCTGGCCCAAACGTTGTTGACCCGGCGCCACAGCCCGCTCGTCGTGGCGACCGCGCTGGGTAGTTCCGCGGTTCTGATCGCCATCGTCCAGACGCCCGGCGTCAGCCACTTTTTCGGATGCACGCCGCTAGGACCGGTCGCCTGGACCGGTGTGGCCGGCGCCACCGCAGCCGCCACCGGCCTGTCGGTACTCGCGCCCAACCTGTTGGCCAAGACCGCCGGGATCGTCCAGCCCGACGAAGCCTGAGATTCCAGCGTGAGCGACGCGTGGCCTGAGTTGCATTACTAGATGATTTTGCCGCAGGCTCACGTAAGGGGTGGAACGGCCGGAGTTCGGGCCCAGCTCGCTGACATCTATAAGTACCACTGAGATCGAAACGGACGGCCGGTCGTGTTTCCGCCAGTTCCCGCCGCCCCGGCCTCATCCCTGGTGCTGGCATACACGGCGTGACAGCCCGCGCCGGCTTTCTGATGGCCGGAAGCCAATCATCAATCGCACCATAGACTTTGGCGCCAATAGTGCCGCGCGGCAGACAAGTCCGTCGCTTCCTCTCGGGCATGGCGACGCTTCGTCAAACTCGGCATTGAACCGCGCAAGCAGCTCGACCGTGTCCTATCCGATTGAGCCGCCGCTGCGAGTCAAGCTGACTGGTCAGCTACCCGACTAGCCAGTTGCACCGTGCGCTCACGAATGCGGGCGCAACCCCAGGCGGCCGATGATGAGTCCAAAGTACAGAAGGAATCGAAGATGACATCGACCGTCGCCGACTTGCATCGAGTCATCACTTGTGTCGATGACGACGGTGGCGAGCGGATCAGCGCTTTCGGAATGGACCGCGCAGAGATCTGCGGCGCGTTCAAGCCAGCAGGCCGCCCATACTGGCTGATATATATCAGTACCACCGTGGCCGAAGCGGGCGGCCGGTCGCAACCCCGCCTGGTCCCGCCACACCTTCAGCTGGGGAACGAGCAGAACGCCCGTGAGTGGGTTGAACTAATCGCCCACCTCTACGCACGATCGGCGACATCGTGAGCGCCCCAGATCGGCGGCCCTGGGCATCGCCAGACCACGACCAAAGTGGATCCTCGCGGATGCAGCCCGACGCGGCAATACGGCGAGACAGGCCGCCACTGGGCCGCAGCCGGATCGTCGCTGCTGGTGACGGTGTGCGGCTGTCGGTGCGTGACTACGGGTCTCGCGCACCTGACCACACTGTGGTCCTTCTGCATGGCCTTTGCTTAGACCAATCGTCGTGGGATATTCAGATCGGTCAGCTGATCCGCGAGTGGGGCAATGACATTCGGATCATCAGCTACGACCATCGCGGCCATGGCGACTCCGCCGACGCGCCCATGCACACCTACCGCATCGAGCAGCTCGCCGACGATCTAGCCGCGCTGCTCAAAGCGCTTCGCGTTAAAGGCCCACTCACACTCGCAGGGCACTCCATGGGCGGCATGACAGCCCTGGCCTACCTCGCCCGCAGCAGCAGTCATCGCCCCGTCGAACCGACATCGCTCGTCCTCGTCGCCACTGCTGCAGGCAAACTCACCAACCGGGGCCTCGGCCGGCTCCTGGCCACTCCCGTGGCGAAGATCCTGCACGGGCTCGTGCAGCACACGCCGCATTCGATGACCGACAAGATAGTTCGGGCTCTCGCCCGCCCGGTGTGGCCCGCCTTGACGAGATACGCCGGATACGCGGCAGGCAGCGGTGCTCTCGCCGCGGTATCCGCCGCAAGCATTAACGCAACCCCATTGACGACCAAAGTCGGGTTCCTTCCCAGCCTGCGGAACTACGACCAATACCACACGCTTGGTTCTATCTCCGCCGCCACGACCGTCGTCGCTGGTGGAGCCGACAAGCTCACCCCGCCCGCGCATGCCCACGATCTAGCCGCTGGCATCCCCCGGGCCATGCTCGTGCACGAGCCCGGCGCCGGACACATGCTGCTACATGACACCCCGCGTCTCATCTCCGACACAATCAGCCGCACCATCACACGATCCGCTGATACCGTTACACCACAGGATGTTCCGGCTTGATCGGCCAAAGCGGCCAAACGCCCGACTTCGAGATCAGCACTAGCACCTTGTAGATGACTACCGACGTCCGCAAGGCAGGAGTACGCCGATCCCGCCGATGCGATCCGGCGCCGTTCCGCCACCGACGCGGTGGCTGCGGCCCGTCGACATGTCACCGCGGCCGGAGAATCCGCGAAGCCCGCGATGCTGCTGCTCATGCAGGATCGATCCGGGTGTCGCACCGGCCTCACTCGCCGTCCAGTGGCAGACAAAAGGGGCAGCAAATTCACGTTTTGGCCATCTAATGGCGGGCACTCCCAGCAAGATCGGTACTGCGAGGTTGCTGAGAGTACAGAAGGAAGTTCGATGAGCCAGACGAGCCTTACCCCGACCGCCACCCAAGCACCCAATTTGGCGCTGCTGTTCCTGCACCGCGTCGAGGCGTCAGCAGACCGGGAAGCCTTCCGATACCCAGACAACGGCAAGTGGACGTCGGTCACCTGGAAGCAGACCGCCGAGCGGGTCGAAGCCCTGGCGGCCGGACTGCTGGCGCTGGGCGTCGCACCCGAGGATCGGATCGGTATCGCGTCGACCACTCGGTTGGATTGGATCCTGGCCGACCTGGCGATCCTGTGCGCCGGCGCGGCCACCACCACCGTCTACCCGAGCACCAACGCCGAGGACACCGCCTACATCCTCGCCGACTCCGAGTCGCGGATCGTCTTCGCCGAGGACGACACGCAGCTAGCCAAGCTCGCCGAGCGCCGCAGCGATTTACCCAACCTCGCCAAGGTGGTGATGTTCGACGGAGCCGGTGACGGCGACTGGGTGATCACCCTGGACGACCTCGCCGCACTGGGCGCGAAGCACCTGGCCGAACATCCGTCCAGTGTGCGCACGACCGCCGAAGAGATCACCGCCGATCGGCTGGCGACGTTGATCTACACCTCAGGCACCACCGGTAAACCCAAAGGTGTGCGGCTGCGCCACGAGGCGTGGGTATACACCGGCGCCGCGATCAACGACATGAATCTGCTCAGCGAGGACGACCTGCAGCTGCTGTGGCTGCCGCTCGCGCACGCCTTCGGCAAGGTGCTGATCTCCACTCAGCTGGCCTGCGGGTTCGCCAGCGCGATCGACAGCCGCGTCGACAAGATCGTGGAAAACACCGGGGTTGTCAAACCCACGTTCATGGGGGCGGCGCCGCGCATCTTCGAGAAGGCGTATGCCCGCGTCGTCACCACCCAGCAGAATCAAGGCGGCGTCAAAGCACTCTTGTTCAACACCGCATTCGCGGTCGGCCGCAAGGTCGCCGCTCGCCGCCGCAATCACCAATCGATACCGCTGTTTTTGCAGCTGCCACACAGCCTGTTCGACCGGTTGGTGTTCGCCAAGGTGCGTGCCGTGTTCGGCGGGCGGATCCGGTTCTTTATCTCCGGTTCGGCGCCGCTCAACCGCGACATCGCCGAGTGGTTCGACGCTGCTGGCCTGCTGATCCTGGAGGGCTACGGGCTGACCGAGTCCGCCGGCGCGGGCTTCATCAACCGCCCCGACAACTACAAGCTCGGCACCGTGGGCCTGCCGTTCGAGGGCACCGACGTCCGGATCAGCAACGCCGGGGAAGTCCAGTTCCGCAGTAAGTGCGTGATGGCCGGCTACCACCACCTAGAGAAGGCCACCGCCGAGGCGCTCAGCGCCGACGGCTGGCTGGCCACCGGGGATCAGGGCAGCATCGACGACGACGGCTTCCTCAAGATCACCGGCCGGATCAAGGAACTGTTCAAGCTGTCCAACGGCAAGTACGTCGCGCCGCCGGCGGTCGAGGCGAAATTCGCGACGTTGTGCCCGTACGCCAGCCAGTTCATGGTGTTCGGCGAGGGCAAGAACTTCGCCGTCGCACTGGTCACCCTCGATGCCGACGCGATCGGCGGTTGGGCCAAAGATCGTGGCCTCGATGACGCGTCCTACGCGGAGCTGACCAAGTCTTCCGAGGCGCATGAGATGGTCGACGAGCACGTCGAAAAGCTCAACGCCAGCCTCAATCGGTGGGAGACGATCAAGAAATGGGCCCTGCTCGACCATGAACTCTCCGTCGAGCGAGGCGAGCTCACACCGTCGCTCAAGGTAAAGCGTGGCGTGGTCGCCGAGCAGAACAAGGACACCCTGGATGGCTTCTATTCCTGATATTCCTGAGCCCGCAACTGAAGCCGAGCAATCAGCCGAGCTACCCGACGCCGTCAATGCGGCCGCGCCGGGACATCTGCTGCGCACGCTGGAGTGGCGGACGGGCGTCGAGTACCTCACTGCGCTCGCCGCTGCGCGGCGCATCGCCGACTGGCCCTGCGGCGACGGCCATCCCGTTCTGGTGATCCCCGGATTCCTGGCCGGCCCGTTCTCGACGCAGCTGCTGCGTAATGTCTTGCGCCGCTTGGGCTACCGGGTCTACGACTGGGGCCTGGGCTATAACGTCGGATACCGCGCCAGCATGAAGGAGACGCTGCCGGCACGCCTCCGGCATATCCGCGAACGGTCCGATGGACGCAGAGTGAGCATCATCGGCTGGAGCGCCGGCGGCATCTATGCGCGCGAACTGGCCCGCGCCTTGCCAGACGATGTCCGGTCGGTGATCACCTTGGGATCCCCGTTCCGCGGCAACCATCAGGCCAGCACCGCTTGGAACGTGTGGCGGCTGGTCAACCGCGGTGCCGAGGTCACCCAGGCCGTCTCCGAATCGGCTCTGCAGCGCCGCGCCCAGCCGTTGTCCGTGCCGACGACCTGCATCTACAGCCGAAGCGATGGCATCGTGGCCTGGCGGTGCTGCACCAGCTTGCCGGCACCGCAAACCGAGAACGTCGAAGTGCGCAGCAGCCACCTCGGGTATGGCCACAACGTGGAAACGCTGTCGGTGATCGCCGACCGGCTCGCCCAACCGGAAGACAGCTGGCGGCCGTTCCGTCGTTGAACCGCGTGTCACCGCCGGTGCTGGTGCTCGCGGCCGGTGCGATTGATGAGGTCCGGGAGGTGTCAGCCTGGCGAATTGTGCTGCTACTACCAGTGAACGGTGTAGGAAAAACCTTCTCGGTTGAGCCGATTGGCAGCCTGTCGATTGCTCGGCCGATCTGAGCTGCGACATGATCGATGGCATGGCCGATATCGACTTTTCGTTGCTGGATGTGCCGCGGTCAGCGCCGGTCGACGACCCCGAGGCGTACCTGCGCACCGCGATCGCCTGGCACTTCGGCGAGGACACCGGCTGCACGTTCTGGTTGCGGGCCGCGCGTACGCTGAACTTCAACCCGTTGACCGATGTGAACACGTTCGCCGATTTGCGGCTGTTTCCCAACCTGCTGAACGAACTACGCGACGTGCCCATTGAAGAGCTGATCCCGCGCGGCTACGGTTCACCGCCGCCGATACCGCAGATATTCGAATCCGGCGGCACCACTGGCGCGCCGAAAAGGACTGTGCAGCTGCCGGATTGGGTCGAGCAAGTTATCCAATGGCAAACCGAGGACTTCGCAAACGGCGGTTTTCTGCAAGGCCGTGGCTTCGTCTGCATGATGCCGAGCGGGCCGCACGGTGTCGGTTACTTTTCTCGCCTGGTCTCCGAACGGCTCGGATCGGTTTTCCACGCGATCGACTTGGATCCGCGCTGGGTCAAGAAGATCACCGCCCGCAACGCCGCCTCCGAAGTCTCGGCCTACGTCGACCATCTCATCGAGCAGACCGTCCACATCCTGCAGACCCAAGACGTGGCGAATCTGCACACGACTCCTCCGCTGCTCGAGGCCATCGCCCGCAACGATGACGTCGCGAACCTGGTGAACGAGAAGATCCGCTTCACGCTGCTCAGCGGCGCCCATGTGGACGTCGACACGCTCGACTTGCTGCGCGATATCTTCCCGAATACGACGATCACCATGGTGTTCGGCAGCACCATGATTCTCTCGCAGGCGACGACTCGCCACGACAGCGACGATGAGCCGTTCGTCTTCGATCCGCGCGCACCCTACGTCGTCTTCTCGGTGGTGAATCCCGACACCGGTGAAGAAGTGCCCTACGGACAACGGGGTCAGGTCGTGATGAACCACATCAGCAAGGGCATGTTTCTGCCGAACAACCTGGAACGCGACAGCGCGCTGCGGATGCCGGGACCCGAAGGCCAAGTTGGGGATTCGCTGAGCGAGGTTCAGCCCGTCGCAGCCTTCGAAGGCGAGCCTGTCATCGAAGGTGTCTACTGACATGGCTTCCGGCTCGCCCGAACTGCTGAGCATCGATGCGCTCGGCCCCAGCGGGGCGTACCAGACCCGTAACCGCGAAATCGTGACCACTACCGCCGGCCTCGCGGTTGTCGACCTCAGTATCGTTCCCCCGCTGTATGTCTCGCGCACCATCAACACTCAGCGCAACACGCGACCGCTGCCGGCCGGACAACGCGAAGCCGCGTTGGCCAAGGCCGCCGATGCTTTCGCCTCCGGGGTGATCGCGGGGCTGGATTTCGACGCTTACGTCGAGCTGGCCAGCAGGATCTCCGGGGTCCCGATCGCGGTAACCCGGGCGGGAGCTCGTGGTGTTGCCGACGGTGTCGCTTCGGCGTTCCGCGTGGCGCAGCTGGCCCGACCGGCGGGCGCCGTGCTGGATTGGCGCGACGTGCGTAGCCGCGACGGTAGTGCGGTGTGGGTGCGGCGGGGGGAAGTGTTCGCGGTACTGGCCTCGGGAAACGGTCCGGGCGTGCACGGGCTGTGGCCGCAGGCGCTTGCGCTCGGATACCGAGTGACGGTTCGCCCGTCACGGCGCGAGCCGCTCACCGCGCACCGGCTGGTTCATGCGCTGCGGGAAGCCGGATTTCGCCCGCAGGACGCCGTGTACCTGCCCACCGATCATCGCGGCGCCGACGAGATCACCCGGTCGGCCGATCTCGCCATGGTCTACGGGAGCCAGGACGTCGTCGACATGTACGCCAACGACCCGACCGTGTTCGTCAACGGCCCGGGCCGGGCCAAGATCCTCATCACCGCCGACCACGACTGGCGAGACTACCTCGACATCATCACCGATTCGATCGCCAACTTGGGCGGCATCGCCTGCGTCAACACCACCGCCGTGCTTTATCAGGGCGATCCCACCCCGTTGGCACAGGCGATCGCCGAACGGTTATCGGCGATTCCGGCGCTGCCGACCGAAGATGAGCGAGCGGTCCTGCCCACCCAAAACCTTTACCAGGCAACGGCTTTGGCGAGTTATCTGGCGGCCACGGCCGCGGGGACCACACCGGTGCTCGGTGCCGATCAGGTGGTCGCGACGCTGACCGACGGCTGCGCCGCACTGCGTCCGGCCGTACACCTGTTGGCCACGCCCGACGTCACCAAGCTCAACGTCGAACTGCCGTTCCCGTGTGTGTGGGTCTCGCCGTGGTCGCGCGTCGATGGTTTGGAGCCGCTGCGGCATTCGTTGGTGATCAATGCGATCACCAACGACGACAACCTGATCGACGATCTGCTGGCCGAGCCGACCATCGCCAACGTGTACCGCGGCCACCACCCGACGTATCACGGGGCACCCGAAATCCCGCACGACGGGTTTCTGGCCGATTTCCTGATGCGCAACAAAGGCTTTATTTGCGACTGACCCTGTGGATCCCCCGGTTTCAGAGTCGCTAGGGCCGCTGGCCGTATCGTCGGTAGAACTTTTCCACCCGCCCCGCGGTGTCGAGAGTGCGCCGCGTGCCCGTCCAGAACGGATGCGAGTCCGCGGACACCTCAACCACCACCAGCGGCCCATGACATGAAAGAGGCGCCGATGTCGTTCAAAACCGAAGCTGCCCTTGCGATCAACCACGTCGGAGTGACTGTCCCAGATATCCACGCCGCGATCGAGTGGTACGGCGTGGTTTTCGGTTTTCGCTGCATTGAAGGTCCGTACCTGCTCGAGGCAGACGAATACACAACGGCGATCTTCGGCAGCCGTTTTTCTCAGGCCTGGCAGGCGCACCTCCTCAGTGGAAATTCCGTCGGTATCGAGCTATTCCAGTTCATCGACCCGCCGACCCGCGGACAACGCTCGGCACACGGAGACCAGCCGTGGCTCGACCGCGGTCGGTGGCATCTGTGCATTAACCCACCCGAGCGTTCAGTCCATGGTTGACCACATCGTCGATAACGGCGGAAGGCTGCTGGCATCGCCTCACCGACTAGCGCCCGGACAGCCCTGGACCGGGTCCTACACCGTCGACCCATGGGGCAACCTGCTCGAGGTGATGAGTCACAGCTACGCCCAAATATTCAGCAGTTGGCCTTCAGCCAGTGGCTAATTCGTGAAAGTAGTCCCTCAGCGATCGCGGTTCGCGGCCGAGGATTGAGCGCAGCACCAATGGATTGCCGCCGGGCAACCCATGCTTGTCATAGTGGGCCATCATGCGGCGCATGCCCTCACGAAAAGGCCCTTCGGGCAGCTGTGAAGCGAACTGATCCAACGGTATCTGCGCCGCGGTGACCGTTCGCCCGAGAACCTCGCTGATGATCTCGGCCGTCTGGTAGGTGTCCTGCATCCCGGGCGCGCTCAATTCGAATGTGCCGTAGCTGAGCTCATCGCCGGTCATCGCCATCGCAGCCACCTCCGCGACGTCGCGGTAGTCCACCGAGCACATCTTCGCCGACGACGAGTAAGGCTGGGCCAGTCGATCATGCTCGACGACGTCTTTCCAGGAAAGCTCGAAATTCTGCATGAACCGCGCCGGCTGCAGCACCGTGAAATCCAGCTCCGAGCTGTAGAGCGCCTCCTCCACAGGCAGTTTCGCGTCGCCGTGATTCGTCATCGCCGAAATCGACGGGTGAATGACACCGGAGAACACGAACTTTCGCACCCCGGCGGCGTGAGCGGCGTCGACCATGGCCACGCCCATCTGAGCCTCCTCGGCCGCGTGCGCCGGGCCAATGTGGAAAACACCGTCCATCCCTGCGAGCACATCGCGAAGGCTGGCAGGCTCGGTGAGGTCCCCGAAGGCCACCTCCGCGGCGCCATTTTGGCGGGCAACATCGGCCCGCTGCTGATCACGGACCAATGCGCGCACCGAAACCCCACGTTGGGTCAGCTCATGCAATACCCAGTGCGCATGGCGACCAGTCGCCCCTACCATCAGCACCCGCATGGCTGTCCTCTCTCAGTGGCGCAGTGCCACGACCATCGCCTCGTTGAAGGCGGCGTACATGTCTGCGTAGGCCCCGTCCCGTTCGGCGAACCGGAACCCCTTGACGCGCTCCACGATGATCTCCTCGGCCTGCGGCTGGGTCTGCAACAGCGTCATCGTCTCGGCGACGTATTCATCGAGTGGCATTCCCCTGCGGTCGAATCCGCGGTCGCCCTGAAGCGCGGTCTGCACCTGCGGCGGGATGATTTCGATCACCTGGACCGAGGTCTCCCGCAGTTGAAAGCGCAGCGACTGGGTGTAGGAATGCAGCGCCGCCTTGCTGGCGCAATACGTCGGTGTGAGCGCGCTGGGCATGAACGCCAGCCCGGACGTGACGTTGAGGATCGCCGCGTGTGGCTTACCCAGCAGCCGCTGCAGCAACGCCGCTGTGAGCCGGATGGGCCCCAATAGGTTGATCGCGATGGTCTGTTCCGCCGTGCCGGGGCCACCGCTGGTGAGGTCCTCGACGCGCTGGATGCCGGCGTTGTTGACGATGACATTGAGGTCCGGGTGGCTGTCGTTGAGCTCGATGGCGAATCGACGGATGTCGCCGGAGTCGCCTTGATCCAACGACAGGTACTGGATGCCGGGGTTGGCTTCGGCCACCGCTCGAAGCGGTTCGAGGCGTCGGCCTGCGATGATGACCTGGTTGCCCAACCGGTGGAATGACTCGGCCAGGCCGCGGCCGATCCCGGTGCCGCCTCCGGTCACCAGAATCGTGTTGCCCGTCATCTCCATCGCGTTCCCCTTCCATCGCTGTCTGATACCTGCATACCCGCGGCAGCTGATCCGCTCCCCGGTAATCCTGTCGCTCCCCTGAACTAACCTGTAACGGTGGCGCAGGTTACGCGGACTCGCTACGCCAGTTGCGGCGAGGTCGACATCGCCTACCAGGCATTTGGCGATGGACCGAACGACGTGCTGGTGCTGCCGGGCCCGTCCATCCCGATCGACACCATCGACGCCGAGCCGTCGATGTACCGCTTTCACCGGCGGCTGGCATCCTTCAGCCGGGTGATTCGGCTCGACCAGCGCGGGGTCGGCATGTCGTCGCGCGTTTCGCGGGACGTGATCGGGCCGAAGTTCTGGGCAAAAGATGCCATCTCGGTGCTGGATGCGATCGGATGCGAGCGGGCGACGATTTTCGCCCCCGGGTTCGCCTCGATGACCGGACTGATCCTGGCGGCCGACTATCCCGAACGGGTGAGCAACCTGGTGATCGTCAACGGCGCGGCCCGTACCCTGCGTGCCCCGGACTATCCGATCGGCTTCGAAATCCGCGACGGGGACCCCTACACGACGGTCGCGATGGAACCCGATGCCGTTGACCAGGGCTTCGACATGCTCGGTTTCATCGCGCCCAGCATGGTCGACGACAACGCATTTCGCTCGTGGTGGGACATGGCCGGAAACCGCGCCGCCTCGCCGAGCATGGCCCGCGCCATCATCCTGACCGTCAGGCACAGCGATGTCCGCGACACGTTCGCACGTATTACCGCACCGACGCTGGTCCTGCACCGGGAGAACTGTGAGTTCTGCCCGATTGCCAACGGCCGTTACATCGCCGAGCACATCGCCGGCGCGCACTTCGTCGAGCTGCCTGGAGAAGACGCGCTCTACTGGACCGGCGACACTGCGCCGATGCTCGACGAGATCGAGGAGTTCGTGACCGGCGTCCGAGGCGGCTTCGGCGCCGAGCGGGTGCTCACCACGATCATGTTCACCGACATCGTCGGCTCGACTGAGCGCGCCGCCGTGCTCGGCGACGGCCGATGGCGAGACCTGCTGGACAACCACGACACCATCGTGCGTCACGAGCTCGAACGGTTCGGCGGTTTCGAAGTGAACACCGCCGGTGACGGATTCGTCGCGTCCTTCCCCAGTCCGAGCGCCGCGATCGCGTGCGCCGACTCCCTTGTCGACGCGATCAGGGTGCTGGGCATCGAGATTCGGGTGGGTATTCACGCCGGCGAGGTCGAAGTGCGCGGTGACGATGTCGCCGGGATGGCCGTGCACATCGGCGCGCGCGTCGCGGCACTGGCCGGGCCCAGCGAGGTGCTGGTGTCGTCGACGGTGCGCGACATCGTCACCGGCTCACGGCACCGATTCGCCGACCGCGGCGAGCATGACCTGAAAGGCGTGCCGGGCCAGTGGTGCCTGTGCGCTCTCGAGCGGACGCGCGCGACCGTCAAGCAGTAGTGAGCGGCCCAGAGTGCGTCATTAAGTGATGGCGCCTGGAAGCGGGACACGCCTGCTGCGTGCGCAGCTATAGACAGGGACAGCGTGGGAGATGACACCGATGCCCCCACCAACGATGGGCCAGACCGGCCAGAAGTACCAGGCGCCCACGGTGACCGCAAGCGCCAGCCAGATGCCGATCATCAGTAGTGACGCCGCCAGGTAAGCGGCAAGATGAAGCTGTACGCCGCGGCGCGCAGCCACGACCTTCGCTGCGCGGCGTCGGGGGTCGCCCCGGGCGATCCGCGTGACAGGCAGATCGCTAAGCACCTGATTTAACGCCCCGGCGGTCTGCGCCTGCATGGCCTGGCTCAGCCGGGTCTCATATTCGGCGATCGACAGATATCCCTGGGTGAACGCTTGACCGAGGCGGGTGACGACCTTCTCCCGTTCACGGTCGCCGACCCGGAGTTGGGGATCGCCGTTGACCGGGTGATGCGCGCGTCGCGCTGGTAACGGTGTGACCATGGTATTCATGGTTTGCTCCTCGACAATGATTCCAGCGGGTGTGGGTCAGCTGACGATCGGCTCGGCGAGTGCTTCCTGAACACCGTGGGCAGCAGCGGTTTTCAGCGATTCGGCGACGAGCTGCGAGTCTTCGTTCGCATCGATGTCGACGACCTTTCCCCAGCGCATCCGTATGATGTGCACACCGTGGTTCTCATACGGTGCGCCATCGGGCAGAGTCTGCGTGCCAACCCAGCGAATGATGACCGTCGTGTTGTGTGGCCAGCCCTTGACCCAGACATCACGCACGGTCAGCTTCAACGTGGGGCCTAGGCGGCCCAGCCGCTCAAACCAGCGGCCCAGTGCGTCGCGGTCGTGGCGCTCACCGCCGAGTGCGTGATCTCCGCCGAAGCGGTGATGGATGTCGCCGGCGCAATCCTTGAGAATGGCGCCGTAGTCATGCGCGTTGACACGCTCGAAGTTTTTGATCGCGACCCGCTTGACGATCGTGTGGTACATCGTGGTGTTCCTTTCCGCTCCGTGTTTGACACTGTCAAACATCTCCAGCTAGCAGCATGGCAGACCTGTTTGACACTGTCAAGCAAAATCGGGGAGAATACGTGCATGGCACCCGCCGCCCGCCCTCAAGTACGCGAGGCTCTGCTGGCTGCCGCGCGCGCAGAACTCGTCGAACATGGTCGCGCCGCGATCAGCCTGCGGGCCGTCGCCCGACGCGCTGGCCTGTCACACGCCTCGCCCAAATACCACTTCGGGGACCGGTCCGGGTTGCTCACGGCGATCGCCACAGAAGGGTTTCACGCACTGGCGGATCGCCTGTCCGGAGTGCACGAATCAGACGCTCAGCGGCAACTTGCGGCCCTAGGGCGGGCTTACATCGACTTCGGCCTGTCCCATCGGGCCCTATTTGAACTGATGTTCACACCAAGCGAATTGCACGCCGCCGATGCGGAACTCATTGCGGCACAAAAGCAAGCCATCGGCGCGTTGACCACCGCGGTGAGCCGGCTAACCGGAATCGACGCGATATCGTCAAACACCCCGCAGCTAGCGCTGATCAGCTGGGCACTCGTCCACGGCCTAGTGGTACTTGTCCGTGACGGTGCCCTGCAGGCGGCGGCCACGCCACAAACCGCCAACGCCGCAGAACTCGCCCACACCCTCACCGACCTGTTCACGCAATACGTCGCGGACGATCTCGCCGGTGCGAAGACCAACCGTGCCACGGAAATTATTGCGCAGTAACCACTCACCCAAGCGCACTGGCTGACTTTCAAGTGTCATGGATCGTCACCGCGGGTAGACCCGCACCGGGCCCTGGCCCAAGGCAGCCAAGGCGCGAATTATCAAGAGTCTTGACGGAGTAACCGCCCCAGGCGAAACGACCGACCAGCAGCGTGGAGCCAATTCGTGTCGCCACTCCGAGTTGACCTCGCCGATCGACCAACCTTCATCACTGAGCTGCAATTGTGAGCAGCCCCACGATGACTTCACAGCCAGGACATAAGTTGCCGCGATAGCCTCGGCGGCATGCCACCGCGACTGAACCTATTCACTAATCGCGAGCGCGCCAACTCATTTGGTGGCGCGGCACACAACTATGACACGTATCGCCCCCGCTACCCCGACCAACTGATCGAGGATGTGCTGGCGCCTGGCGTTCGCCGTGTTCTCGAGGCGGGCGCCGGCACTGGTATCGCCTCGATGCAGTTCATCGAACGAGGCGCCGATCTCCTTGCGGTCGAGCCCGATACCCGGATGGCCTCGGTTGCCCAAGCGAAGGGTATCCCGCTCGAGATAGCGACATTTGAACAGTGGGATCCCGCGGGGCGTCGATTCGACCGTGTGGTTTTCGCCGCCTCGTTTCATTGGGTTGATCCGGCGGTGGCGCTACCGAAGGTGCGTGACATCCTCAGCGACGGTGGCAAGTTGGCGCTGATCTGGAACCGGTTGAGACCGACCAACCCCACCCGTGCGGAGTTCGAGTCGATCTACCGGGACTACATGAATATCGATCGGCGCAGTACCGACGGCAATCCCGACGAAATCGTCGACCTGCTCACCGCCGCGGGCTTCACCGTCACCCAGCGGCGCTATCCGCATGACCTGCATTACTCCGCACAACAGTGGGTTGATATCGCGTTCACCTTTTCCTATCAGCTGATCCTTCCCGCCGATAAGGCGTCCGAACTCCGGGCAAGGCTGATCGACCGAATCGGGTCCGCGGGTGTGGCGGTCGGCGGCGACGCAGTGGCGATCCTCGCCACGCCGGCATAGCCGACGCGGCTACACCGGAGGCTAAACGGAAAGCACTGTCCCGGTTTCTTTTTCAGCGAACTCGAACACCTTCGCAGCTGCTTCATAGTCGCAGGCGACAGCGGACCGGCCAATCAGAACCGGACCACCGCTTAGCCCGAGGCGGCCGTCGACGCCCACATAACTGCCGGGCGGAATCGGCTCGCTGATGCAGTACAGCGTCGGCCCGGCACCTTCTTCGATGTCGTTGCCAAACCTGTTCGCCAACACCTCGACCACGCGATGAAAACCCGCCATCACCGGCGCATCGGACACGTTGGAAAGATTCGAGGACACCCAACCCGGGTGCGTGAGCTGGGTGGTGACCGGCGATTGCGCTACCCGCAACCGGCGGTCGAGTTCGAGACCCCAGAGCATCACCGCAAGTTTGGAACGCGCGTACGCGGGATACGCCGCCCACTTGTGCGAGCGCAGATGCATGTCGTCGAGGCGCAGCGTCGCCGATCTATGGGCGTCGGATCCGACGTTGATGATCTGCGAGCGCACCCGTCCGAACAGCAGGTTGGTCAACGCGAACGGGCCTAAACAGTTTGTGCCCATGGTCATTTCGAAGCCGTCAACGGTGTCGGTACGGTGCTGGACGACTGTCCCGGCGTTGTTGATCAAGATGTCGACGTCGTCGTCGAGCTGGTCGGGAAATGCACGCACCGAGGACAGATCGGCGAGATCAAGTTTGGCGATCGATGTGGAACCGCCGATCTCACCGGCTCGCTGGGCGCCCAACTCGGTGTTGCGGACGGCCAGGATCACGTGTGCGCCCGCGCGTGCGAGTAGGCGCGCGGTTCCAAGGCCCACCCCATTGGTTGCCCCGGTCACGATGATGCGTTTGCCGCTCAAGTTGCCGAGCCGGCTCGGCGACCACGCTGGTGTCATGGTGTGAGACTAACGTTGCCGTAGTACAAATCATCAGGTCGCCGGAAAGAGTCGCCGCACAGCGTCCGGGATCGGCGCCACCGCATCGGCGCCACTGATCGCCAGCTGCAGGAGATATCCGGGCAGCACGCACAGCAGCGTTTTGGCGAGCACGTCAGGAGCGAGCTCTTTACCGCGCGGCGAACTCGTGGGTGCGGTCTCGGCGAGGCCCGCACCGGCCTCATCGAACGATTCCCGCAACCGCTGGGCCAGGGCGGGATTACGCAAGGCCTCCGACCACACCACGAGTGCGATCGCCGCGAACCCGTCGTCGGCGTGGCGCGAGCTCGCGAACTCCAGCGCCGCGGCCAGCGCCTCACCGGGGTCGGCGCCGTGCGCGAACGACTCCCGCACGATCGCGACGATCTGGTCGAGGTTCTCCTCGGCGATCGCGATGATCATCGCGTCCTTGCTGGCGAAGTAGCGGTAGACCGCGCCGGAGGACATTCCGGCCTCGCGCACCAGATCCTGCATCGACGTTTGGTGGAACCCGTCGCGGATAAAACAGCGTCGGGCCGCGGCGAGGATGTGGGCCCGCCGCTCGTCGCGGTACTGGGCTGAGACCTTTGGCACCAACGCAGCCTATCAAAAAAACACGAACGTTCGCTATTGACAGCCGCAGGGTCCTGGGTGCAGGGTGGACGATATACAACGCGAACGTTCATTCGCGGAAAGGGAGGTCACGCATGTCCGACTCGTTCGACTTCGGCACCTTCGGTCGCTTCACGGAGACCCCGGCCGACCGCATGCCTCCAGAGATGAAAGCTGCCTACGGCTTCACCCGCGAGCTACGCGGCGTGGTCCCGGGCCCGCACAAGATCTGGCTGGCCAACCCCCGGCTGTCCCAGACGATCGTGCCCACCGGCGCCTACTACCAAACCGACTCGACGTTGACCAAGGCGGAGATCGAGATCGTCACCAACCTCACCACCGGCCGCTGGGCCACGCCGTATGCCAACTACGAGCACGAAAAGATCGGGGTCGAGATGGGCGGCCTCGCGCCCGAGACGGTCGAGGCGTTGATTGCCGGCCGCCCGGTTTCGTTCGACGATCCGCGTCAACAGATCGTGTACGAACTCGCCGCCACCCTGGTCGCTCCGCGCTTCGTGCCGCTGGGGCTATACCGGCGCGCCAAAGCGCTACTCGGCGATGCCGGAATCGTCGACGTCACGGTCCTCATCGGGTGGTTCACCGCAGTGTCAATGACGCTGGCAGCCTTCGATGTTCCCGCCAACGCTGTTGGACTGGACCAGTGAGCGGGCTGGGCGGCCGGCTGCCGCTCCTCGACGCCGACACGCTCGATGCCGAACAACGGGAACTCTTCGATTACCTCCAGACCAGGGTGGTGCCCTGGTCCAACGCCGCCGGCTTTCGCAGCACGACCGCCGACGGCAAGTTCATCGGCCCGTTCAACGCCGCGCTGCGCAGTCCGACCGTGGCCGGCGCCTTCCTCCAGTTGCAAGCAAGCGAAGAACGCCACACGTCGCTGTCCGACCGCGTGCGTCAGGTCGTGATTCTCGCTGTCGGTGCGGCCTGGGCCGCGGACTACGAGATCTACGCGCATTCCGCGGTCGCTCGTCAGTGCGGAATCCCCGATGCCGCCGTTCGCCGTCTTGCCACCGGTACTCTTCCCGACACGCTCCGCGACGACGAGAAGGTCGCCTACCGCTTCACCCAGCAACTGTCGACGTCGCATCGCGTCGAGGACGCCACCTTTATCGAAGCCCGAAAAGTATTCGGGGACCGTGGAATTGGCGATATGGTCATCCTCGCCGGCACTTACTACACGGTCTGCGGTCTGCTCAATGCGTTTGACGTTCCCGCGCCAACGGACAACCCCAACTGAGAAGGAGGAACTCTCATGCCGATGGCCCCCGTCCCCGCAGTCACTTTGACGCCGGTTGCCTACTTTCCAGAGAAATACTTCCTGGAGAATCTGGCCGTCCGCGGTGACGGCTCGGTGCTGATCACCGCGGTGCTGCAAAAGGAGCTGTGGTGTGTTCCCGGCCCCGAGCCGCACGCAGACGTCAGCCCGGTGCTGGTCCACACCTTCGAGTACCTGGTGTCCGGCATTGCCGAAGTCGAGCCCGACGTGTTCGTCATCTGTGTTTGCGACGCCTATGACAGCCAGATATCGTATTTGGTCCGCCTGGATCTCGCCGGCTGGACGCCCGGCGACCCGGTGTCGCCAGAGACCATCTACACCTTCGGCCAGCGAGCGTGCGGACTCAACGGCAGCTGCCTGATTGCGCCCGGGGTGCTGCTCGTCGCCGACAGTTTCGCCGGTTTGATCTGGCGAATCGATTTGGGGCCCAACGCTCGAAGCGCGACAGCCCGGATCTGGCTGGCCCACGACACGATGGCGATGGATCCCGATAGCGGTGTCCCGTGGCCGCCGCAGCCGGGCATCAACGGTGTGCGGTTCGGCGCGCAGAGCGGTTACCTGTTCTACACCTCGACGGCGCAAAAGGTTTTCATGCGCGTCGCAATCGACCCGAAGACGCTGGAACGCGCAGGTGCCGCTGAGTTCGTCGCCGCTATCGACAACGGGGACGACTTCTGCCTCGATGAGGACGCCGGATTCGCCTACGTCACCCGGCATCGTGCCAATACCGTCGACCGGGTGCCGCTTGAGCCCCGGCACGGCAGCGAAGTCCGCCATATCGCCGGGGACCCGTTCGACGAAGTCCTGGTCGGCCCGTCCAGCGCCGCCTGGCGCCGCCGTCCCGGTGACCGAGGGCGGGTGGCCTATGTCACGACCGACGGCGGCACCACCGCCCCGCCCGACGGGATCGTGCGCAAAGCCGCGCTGCTGCGTCTCCAACTGGAACCGCGCAACGGCCCGGCGTAGGCTGCGAACAGAAACGAGCCGTCGAAAAGTTGCGGCCTCGGTTTCGTAAACGCTTGTGAAACTTGACATTTCATCGAGGGGATGCGCATGACCCGCGCTTACGACGATGCAGAACGAAGTGATGAGGAGGAGTGGCGCAAATGACCACTGTTGACACAACGTTGTCTCCTGCCCTGGAGCGGGCGCTGGGCCTGCTCGTCGATCCGCCTACCGAACCGGATGCGAGCAAGGGCTACCTCGACCTGCTGGGCAGCTCAACAGCCAACGGCGAGGGCCCGGCCAAGAACACCGGGCCCATCCAGGCGGTATGGGCGTCGACGATCGGGTCGATGCTGTATGACAACGCGCAGGCCATATCGCGCAGGTTCCTCGCCTCATTGCAGCACCCGATCGAATGGTTGAACATCCCGCAGGGCGGCATCGCCTTGGATGTCGGCTCGGGTCCCGGTTCCGTCACCGCGTCGCTGGCAGAGGCCGCCGGACCGGACGGCCTCGCGCTGGGCGTCGACATTTCGTTGCCGATGCTGACGCGTGCGGTGCGGTCCGAAGCCGGCCCGCAGGTCGGCTTCTTGCGGGCCGATGCGCAACGCCTGCCGTTGCGCGACCAGACTGTCGATGCCGTGGTCTCGATCGCCGTACTGCAGCTGATACCAGACCCGTTCGCAGCGCTGTCGGAGATCGCCCGCGTGCTGCGGCCGGGCGGCCGATTGGCGTTGATGGTGCCCATCGTCCGTGGAGCACCGGAGCTCTGGCGGCGGTTGCCCAACGGCGGCGCTTACGTCTTCGGCGACGACGAAATCGGCGACTTTCTGGAGGAGCACGGCTTCGTCACCGTGCGGACCAAGACCATCGGCACTTTCCAGTGGGTGCGGGCCAAGCGCGGCTGAGGGCTCAGCCCGCGGTTGGGTGGTTTTCGCGCACCCCGCCGTACATGCCCCATCGGACGATCAACGGCATCACCACGCGTTCGACCGACCACGACGGGAAGCGCAACGCATGGCCGGTGGGGAAGAACACCTCCAGACCGTCGGGCTGTATCCCCAGTAACGAACCCCACCTTCGCCCCGGCGCCCGGTAGGTGCGCAGCCGTCGACCAGCCAGCTCGGCGCGAATGTTGTGAGCTACCAGCGCATCCCCGCGGTTGCGGGCGGAGCTGCGCAGCGGGTCGGTGGCCGCGACGTCACCGATCGCGAACACCCCCTGCTGACCGGGTACCCGCAGCTCGGGCGTGACCCGAACGAAGCCCTGCTCGTCGAGCAGCTCCGTCGGCAGCCAGTCGGTGTTGGGCTGCACCCGTCCGATCGCCCACAGCACGGCCTCGGCCGTCGCCGCGGGTTGTCCGGTGCTCCAGTGCACCGGCTCGCTGGTGATCTGGTCGCCGGCGAAGCCGTTGGCGAGCGTGGCGCGGTGCCCTGGGTGAAGGCCGACGCCGAGGTCGGTCAGCCGGGTTTGAATGCGCTGCCAAATCCGCGGGTGGTAGGCGCCGAGAGCTCGCTCGCCGGGGAAGTAAAGGTCGATCTGCTTGTCCGGCCAGGTGGTTGCCATGTTGGCGGCGCTGGTGATCGCTGCTGCGCCGCCGCCCACGACGATCACCGATTGCGCGGCGGCCACGCGGTCGTGTGCAGCGCGGAGATCGGCGCCGATTTCGCCGGCCGATTGCATGGTCGCCCGGCGCCAGAAGCCATTGCTGACTCCGGTGCAGACGACCAGCGCGTCGTAGTCCTCGGTGAATGTCCCGCCGTCGTCGCGCCGACCGGAGACGGTTCGGGCGGCCAGGTCCAGTCCGGTCAGCGTGCCGTGAATGATCCGCACCCGATCCAGACGACGGAATCTGTCGAACGGGATCCAGTAGTCACGGGCCCAGTCGTCGGGGCGAGACAACCGCACGCCGAGTTCCTGACCACTGACCAACGCGGGTTTGACCGAGATGCCGACGACGTCGGCATGACGGGAAAGCCGAATCGCGCTAAGGATACCGACGTCCCCGAGCCCCGCGACGACGACGCGTTTGCGGCTCATGCCGGCAAACTGTAACACGTTCTAACTATGCGCCCATCGAGCGTGGTCGTGACGCTTTCCGTCATCGGGATGCGGATTCTGATGAGTTTCCTTCATTTTCGCGGTCCCTCGACCAACGGCTTCATGCTGACTGCCATGACATTCGATCCGACCGTCGCACTCAATGGACTGCTCGCCGACGTGGGATTGTCGGCCGCCGACGCGGGCGGCCGCGTGAAATTCTCCGGACAGGATCCGATCATCGCGGCCCGCCATCGGCTGGGCGCGGCGATCGGTATTCCGATGATGGGCAACGCGGTTGCCGCGGCGGCCATGCACCGCCATCGCGGAGGTCCGGGGCAAGACCTGCACCTGGATCTGCGCCAGGCGGTACACCACATCAATCCCAGCTTTGCCTGGAAGCCAACGCTGGCCGGGGAGTTCCCGTCGATCGCGCTGGTGCTGGATAACCCGTTTGCGCTGATTCCCTACCGCACTCGTGACGGGCGCACCGTGATGGCCTCGGCGGTGTACCCGCATCAGGCGGCCAACTGGTGTCGCTTCCTCAACCTGCCACCCGACTTCGCGAAAGTCGCTGAAGCGTTTGCCCATTGGGACGCTTTCGAACTGGAAGAGGCCGCCAACGCGGCCGGGCTGCCGGCATGTGTGGCCCGCAGCCCCGAGGAATGGCTGGCCCATCCGCACGGAGCCCTGCTGGCCGGCCAGCCCGTCATCGGGCTGACCAGGATCGGTGACGCGGCGCCACGACAGCTGGGCCCGTCCGATCGACCCTTTGGCGGGGTGCGGGTTTTGTCGTTCACCCATGCCATCGCCGGGCCCACGGTGGGACGCGTGCTGGCCGAGCAGGGGGCCGACGTGCTGGGCGCGACCCGCCCGAATGATTTCGAGCACGACTGGGTGCACTTCGAGGCCAACATCGGATCACGCAGCGCCTGGCTGGATTTGACGAAAGAGACCGGAAAGGCCGATGTCGACCGGCTGCTAGGCGACGCCCACGTCGTGGTCAACAACCACCGCGATCTCAAACTGGAGAAGCTGGGCATCGATCCCCGCGAGCTTGCACAGACCCATCCAGGGCTGGTGCACATCTCGCTCACTTGCTACGGGTCGACCGGGCCGTGGGCGAACCGCGGCGGGTTCGACATGAACGGCTCGGCGGCCTCCGGATTGATGGCCATCGAAGGCGGTCCAGACCATCCCCAGCTGCCACCCACCGGGCTGATCAACGACTTCATCACCGGCTACATGGGCGCGCTCGGCGCGGCGGCCGGGCTGATCAAACAGCAAACCGAAGGCGGCAGCTGGCACGTCACCGTCAACCTCGCCCGCAATGCCATGTGGTACCAAACCTTGGGGTTGGTCGACCCCACCGACGCCGGTTGCGACGACGAGCACACCATTGCTGCCCCCGACGCCTACGACGCCGACACCCCGATGGGGCAAGTCCACATGCTCGCCCCGCCGGTCAGCTTCAGCCACACGCCACCCCGCTGGCGCGACCCCATCCTGGTCCCTCGTGGGTCCAGCCGGCCCGAATGGTCCGGCATTCCTCACTCGAACACCTGACATCGCGCGACAATTCTGGTCATGGGCGATGAGGTAGACGAGCTGGATATCGCCTTGCTCGATGCGCTCCACCTCAATCCGCTGGCGAGTTTTGAAGAGCTCGGTACGGTGCTCGACGTTTCGCCGGTCACCGCGGCACGGCGGTGGCGTCGCCTGGTATCCACCGGCCGGGCATGGGTGTCGTCCGCGCCCGGCCCGGAGCTGCCGCTCAAGGCGGCACTGTTCGAAGCCGAGTGCCAACCGGGCGTCGCGTCGGCAGTGGCTGACGAGTTCGCCACGATCCCACAGGTTTTCAGCGTCAACATCACGACGGGCCACGCCAACCTCTACGCCTTTGTGGTTGCCGCCGATCAACCGTTGCTGGCGAAGTTAATCGTCGACAAGCTGCCGGCCATCGCAGGACTGAACCGGGTCCAATCAGCGCTGATGACCCAGTTGTTCAGCGGCACCCGCTGGCGGCTGGGCGGTCTCAGTCCTGATCAGGTTCGCGCGGTAACCCCAGAGCCCGCCAAAAGCACTCCGGCGCATGAATTCGACGAGTTCGACCGCGAGCTGTTCTTAGCGCTGCAACGCGACGGTCGGCTCAGTTCCCGCGATCTCGCTGCGGCGGTCGGGCGGCCGGAGCCCACCGTTCGGCGGCGCATGGGCCTGTTGACGCACGCCGGAATGCTGGCGTTCCGCACGGATTTCGCACGGGTACAAGCGGGTTGGCTGACCGCAGTGGCGCTCAAGCTCATCGTGAACGGGACTGCAGTGGCGGCAGTGGGCCGCACCCTGGTCCGATATCCCGAGACCCGGTTCTGTGTGGCGCTCACCGGCGGCGGAGCGGCCAACATATTCGTCACCATGCAGCTGCACGACGTGGCCGACCTGGAACCGGTGATCCACCGACTGTCAGCCGAATACCCCGGCGTCGCGGTGCTCGACACCCGGGTGGTGCTGCGCTCGGTCAAGTCCTGGGGACGGCTACTCGGCCTCGACGGCCGCGCACAGAACGTCGTCCCCGTGGACCTCTGGGCACCGGTCTAGGGAGTCGTTCGTTGGCTTCAGATTTCTGTAGAGCCAATGAGCCGTAACTTCGGATAGTTGGACACCAGCGAAGTACACTTCGGCGTGTGATGACCCCGTCAAACCCCTGGGGAAACGAACGTGGGCAACTATCGCATCGGTTTCAGCTGCGAAATCAGGTCGTCAGTCGCAGGCAGGCGCGACGACTGAGCCGGCGCTTCGCGCGGGTCGGCGTCAACACCCCGCCAGATCGGCTTCGACAGGTGTTGGCAGGTGTGCCCTTCGCATACAACGAAGTGGCGGACGTCAACTTCGCGTTCATTGCGATGCAGTTGAAGCGTGAACAGCTGGCCGCGAAGTACAAGCGCTTGAAACGTCGCGGCGCGCGGTCGCTCCTCTTTGTGGGCTTGGTCCTTGTCACGCTGAACTTTCTGCTCTGCATGGCCTACGCCTTGTTCAGCTTGACCCTCGAGGCCGCGCCATTGTGAATCGCAGCGTCTGATCGATTGCTGCGAACTGTCGATTCTCCTGCGGTTCAGTCGTCATGTTGCCGACGGCATTACGACCCGACGAATTGGAGAACACCATGGACACATCGCAACCGTTCATCTCGGCGATCGCGACGATCGGTGTCCCGGTCACCGACCAGGACCGGGCGCTGCGCTTCTATACCGAGACGTTGGGTATGGAAAAGCAGCTTGACGTGCCCCTTCAGCAGTTGGGCGGCCGGTGGATCACGATCGCCCCACCCGGCTCCGCGACCACGATCGCCCTACTGCGGGCCCACGACGGCGTTCCCGCCGGCGTCGAGACGGGCATCCGCCTGGCCAGCCCGGACGCCGCGGCAGCGCATCTGCGGTTGCGTGACCGTGGTGTGGAAGTCGGCGAGCTGCTGCGCTGGGAGGGAGTTCCGCCGATGTTCGCCTTGCATGATCCCGACGGCAACGGCCTCGAGATCATCCAGCAGACGTAGCGTCGAGGAAGGTGGCTTCAGCGAGCTGCAGAATCTCGTCGCGATCCGCGGCCAAGATGAACCCCGACTGAATCGCCGAGTCGAGCGCCGCAGAGAAGCGTTGCAGGTAGTCCGCAGCGCCGCCCGGATAAAGCCGATGAACGGTTGCAGTATCGAATAATTCGCCGGAGCCGAAGATCGACGCCATCGTGGTTTCCTCGCTGCCAACGCCGGATGTCCGGGCAATGGGCACGTCCGCCCACGGTGTCCTGACCCCTCCGCGAGCGAGCCCGTTTGCGTCGAGCACGGGCTGAGGTGGGTCGGCATCGCTGAGTTCAATTGTCTCGGCACTGGGTGCCGGCCGGCCAGTGCGCACCCACTGACACAGCTGCGATAGCGCCGCCTGCAGCACATAGTGGTGCTGCGGCGCGAAATTGATGCAGTGATCCAGCTGCTGACCCATCAACATGTTCGTCGGCGCATAGGCCGCGACGATATCGGTCAATGCCGCAGCGCCGGTGTCGATCGGCGCCACTTGAATCGTGTAGTTGTCGGCATGAGCTGTGCCGGCGATCTCCCAAACCCGAAGCTGTTGGCTATCAGGCTGTCTGGCACTGTAATAACCGCGCCGCGGACCGCCGAAGAGATCCGTTTCGGTGATGATGGTGACGAGCGGAACGCGCAGGTCGGGGCGAAATTTCACCGCGTGGGATGTGTTGCGCTCCAGCACGTCGAATATCGAGCCGCCGTCCAGTGGCGCGGCGGGCCCGAATCGCGAATGCACCAAAAAGCCGTCGTAGACCTGGGCCAGCGGGTCGATCGCGTTGATATACGCGGTCAGGAACAACGCCGATTGGGATTCGCCCAATGCGATGACGTGTTCAGCGCGCAGCGCGGGCAGAACGCCGTCTTTGACGATTCGACCGGCCTGGGAAAAGATGTCGTAGGCGAACGCGTCGCCCGGATGGCACAGTGCCGCATACCGATTCGGATCTTGGCTTTTCAGCGACATATCCACGCCCATCAGGTTCGTGCCGCCCTCGACGCCGACGCGTTGGGCCGACACCGCGACGTAGGCGTAGCCGGCGCGAACCATTTCGCGATGTGCCATCATCCAGACCGCCGGAGCATCGATCCCGCCGCTGACATTGAGCCACTCGACAAGTACCGTCCCGTTGAACTGCGCCCGATCCGCCGGCGTCAGCACCACCATTCGGTTGGTGAACTCAGCTGAGTCTGCGGGTGTCACGCTCCACCGGCCGTCGGCGCCGAGTTCGGCTGCGGAACTGTAGGACGACGCCGGTCCGGAGATGAAGAATTCCTTGGCGACATAACCCAAGCTGGCTATGTCGAAGGCGCCCAACAGGAGTGCGGGCTTGCCCGGAACCGGCGTGACGGTTATCGGCACGCGGGCATCATAGCTGTGGCACAGTCGGTTCTAGCGTGATTGTCATTATCGGCGCCGGGATATGCGGGCTTGCTACCGCTTATGAGCTGTCGCGCCGCGGCGCGCCGACGGTAGTGATCGAACGCGGCGAGCCGTTCGGCGAGCAGTCCGCAGGCCTGGCACGGATCTTCCGCATCGCCCATCGGCGTCCCGAACTGTGCCGGCTTGCGATGCGGGCCCGCGACGGCTGGCAGCGCTGGGAGGCCGAATTCGGTGTAGGCCGGCTGCTTGGCTCAGAGGGCTTCATCACCGTCGCCGCACCGGAGGACATCGCCGCGGCAATGACCGATGCCGGCGCCGTGTTCTCCAACCTCGATCGCCACCAAATCACGGCGCGAATCCCGTTCTCGGCTGTGCCATGGCAGAACGGGGTTTTCGATCCACTGGGCGGCAGCCTGCGCATCCGCCGTGCGCTGACCACCTTGGCGCGGCGGGTCGATATCCGGCGCGGTGAGGTCGTGTCAGTGGACGACGACGGCGCGACGGCCCTTGCCGACGGCGCCATCGTGCGGGGCGACCGCGTGCTGATCTGCGCCGGTGCCCGGACACCGGCATTGTTCGGCCCGCTGGACGCCGAGTTCGCCCCGCACACTCGCTTCACCTACGACGGGGTCGACGCGGTCGGCGCTGCGTGCTTGTCGGCGCCCGAGGGCTACGGATTGCCCCTTGGCAGCACCGGGCGTTGGGCGTTCGGACAGGATGTGCCGGACCCTGCGGGTGTTCGCGCGCTGTTCCCGTCGCTGGTGCCGGTGGCCCAAGTGGATTGCGTCACTGTCCGCGCCCCGTGGCTCGACGCCGGCGGCGACGGCTGGACGATAGCGCGCCGCGGACGCGTCATCGGGTTCGTCGGTAGCAACCTGATGAAGTTCGGGCCGCTGCTCGGCGAGCTGCTCGCTCAGGCCATACTGAGCGACGAGCTGCCCGCGGACCTGGCTCTGGGCTAATTGCGTTGCAGCGCCGCCCGGCGGGAATAACTTTTCGGCCGAGGTCGTGTTGTTAGTTCGCGCGCAGAGCCTCAGGGAGGAATTCAGTGATCCGGTCGAATGAATCAACCGGTCTGACGGGCCGGCCGCCGTCGACACTGGTCACGGTCGACGGGCGGGACGGCTCCAGCGCGAACCAGGCCGTATTCGTCAGCGTGTTGGCCGTCCTGCTGGCAACGGGATGGGCTGCCAACCACTTCGCCGCGCTGATGCCCGTGATCACCAATAGCCAACACCTCAGCGTCGCAACCATCGACGCCATCTTTGGTATCTATGCAATTGGACTGCTGCCCGGACTGCTCATTGGCGGTCGCGCGTCGGATGCGCTGGGTCGCCAGTCGGTGGCGTGGTCTGGCTCGACAATCGCTTTGGCGGGGACGCTGGTGATGCTGCTCTCGCAGCATTCCGACGCGTTGCTGGCCGGGCGTTTCATCCTGGCGGCCGGTGTGGGTCTTGCGATCAGCGCCTGCACCGCGTGGGCTTCAGATCTGAAGGGCCCTGCCGGTGCGGCCACAGCCGGAGCCGTGTTGATAGCCGGTTTCGCCGTCGGCCCTTTCGCGGCAGGAGTGATCGCCTCGGCTGGACCACCCGGCGTTCGAGTGTCATTCGGGCTCGCCGCCACCATTCTTCTGCTGGCGATGGTTATCGCCGTTGTAACGGCGCATCGCACGGCGGTAACCACGTCAGCAAGAGAACGTAACTCGGCGCCGTCGACGTCAGCACGGCTCAGCGCCGCGCGGGCGTTGAGTTGGGCCATCCCACTGGCACCCTGGGTGTTCGCCTCGGGGACACTGGGTTTCGTCACCATTCCGACTCGGCTGCACACCGGGCTGGCGGCCCCCCTGGCTGCCGGTACGGCCGCGCTGGTTGTCAATGGCTCCAGCGGGCTCATTCAGGTGGTCGCCCGCTCGCGCGGCTGGGGTCCACAATCCGGCACGGTCGCCGCATTGCTTGCTGCGCTGGGCTACGCCGTCACGGCCGCCACACCGCAGAGCATGACACTCGTGTTGGGCCTTCCGCTGCTGCCGGTTCTCGGATGCGCGTCTGGGCTTGCGCTACGCGCGGGCTTGATTGACTTGGAAACCTCAGCGCCACAACATGTGCGCGGCGCCCTCACCGGAGTGTTCTATGCGGTGACTTACATCGGGTTTGGCCTGCCGCTGCTGCTGACCACAGTCGGAGCCAAGCAATCTGCGATGATTCTCGCCGTGCTGGCGGTCCTGGCGGCCGGCACCGCAGTCAGTCGAGCTGTGCGGCTGCAACGAGATAGCGTCCGGTAGAAGTGATTCAGGCTATCCGCCTGTTTACGCCGCAACCCTTTTGCGTGTGCGTCGCCGGACACCGGCGACCGGTATTGGGGCATTGCCCACCACGCTTAGGCCGCCGAGGCGTCGCCATGAGCGGATAGCGTTGCGGGTAACTTCCAGTATCCGGGCGGCTCCGGCATCGCCGTTTGCGAGTCGGTGTGCGCGCAGGGCGTTACCTGTTACGGCATCCAGAGTGCCCCAATCGTCGGTCTCGACAAGTGCGGTGGACTGGTACGCGGCCCGGATGGCATACAGCTCGGCGCCCTGCGATGTCTCACTGACGGCTCGGGCGACCCGGGCAGCGCCGTCCCAGTCGGTGACCGACGGCATGTCGCCCGGGACGAATCTGCGATGTAGCTCGGCGATGTTGGTAATCGCCTCGGCCGCCGCGTCGTCGGTGTATCTCACGACGCCCCAGGGCGGGCTGATCAGGAGTTTGGTCACCCAGATGTGCATGACGTCGTCAGCAACATCGGCGGTTCCCACCGTGAGCCAACCGAGGTCGAGCGCCAGCAGGCTGTCTTCTGGTGACAAGTAGCCGTCGGGCCCGGCCAGCAGGTCGTTGCACAACTGGACGAACGAGGCCAGCGGGCGCGCGGAAGTTGCCGGAAAATCGGTGATTTCCTCGTCGCCGTTGATGTACGAAATTACGTTCATGGCACACCCTTTGCCCGATCCGGGCTGGTGCGATCCCCTGGCAAGTCGCAATGGGTGGGTGATGCGTTCGAGGTCCATTTGAGTTGCTTCCTAAAGGTTTTCGAGCGTAACGGCCTTGCGTCGGAGAAGGCTATCTTATGACAAGTGCAGTCATGGACAGCCGCGACACGACGGGCGGCCGTCAGCTTGGAAATCCGAAACCCAAGGGAAACTTAAACCTCATCGGAGAAATCGGCGGTGAGCCAGCGGTCGGGGCGGATGGTGAACAGCACAGTGTTCTGTCCCGCCATGGCGCGGACGAACGCGCGTCCGCCTTCCTCGCCGAGGTAGCGGATGGCGATGGCTTCTCGCACCTCCACCGGTGTGGGCTTGGTGTCGACGACGGTGCCCTCCACGACCACGTATTGGTACGGCGGCTCCTCGTTCTGGACGACCAGCGTCACCGCGCCGGCCCGCTCGATCAACTTGGACTTCCGCGCCCCTGCGCCGGTGTTGACCAGGATGTCCCCGCCGGGGGTGTAGTCGTACCACATCGGGACACTGGCCGGCGGCCGGCCGTCGGCGGCCACGGACAGCACGGCGACATGCTTGGCCGCAAGGAACTCTTCACGCTCGATCTCGGAGAAGGCTTTCATACGCGGCTCAACGCGCGCGGCCCACGAGGCTATTCCAACGCGAGGATCAACTTGCCGGTGTTTTCGCCGCGAAACAGCTTGAGCAGCGTTTCGGGAAAGTCGCCGATGTCGCCGTGCTCGATCTGCTCGTGTGAGCGCAGCTCGCCGGTGTTGAGCCACTTCGCCAGCTGCGCAATGCCTTCCGGGTAGCGATCGGCGTAGTCGAAGATGACAAAGCCGGTCATGGATGCGCGCGCGACCAGCAACTGCATGTAGTTGGCCGGTCCCCGCGGGGTGTTGTTGTACTGCGACACCGCACCGCAGAGCACAATCCGGGCACCGCCCGCGAGCCGGTTCAGGGCGGCCTCCAGCGTTGCACCGCCGACATTGTCGAAGAAGACGTCAACACCGTCGGGTGCGTGGGTTTTGAGCTCGGCGCGCAGGTTGGCACTCTTGTAGTCGATCGCTGCGTCGAAACCCACCTCCTCGACGAGCCAGCGGCATTTTTGTTCTCCACCGGCAACACCGACGGCTCGGCAACCCTTGATTTTCGCGATCTGTCCCACGATGCTGCCCACCGATCCGGCCGCCCCGGATATCAGCACGGTTTGCCCCGGCTCGGGCCTGCCGATGTCTAGCAACCCGAAATATGCCGTCAGACCGCTGATCCCGAGGACCCCCAGGTGCACGATTGCCGGCACTAAGGTGGTGTCGATCTTGTTGACACCGATCCCGTCGGACAGCGCATAGCGCTGGACCCCGAAAATCCCGGACACCTCGTCGCCGACGGCGAACTTCGGGTGGCGTGATTCAACGACGTGTCCGGCGCCAAGCGCCCGCATCACCTCGCCGATCTCCACCGGCGGCACGTAGCTGCGGCCCGCGTTCATCCACGTGCGCATCGCGGGGTCGATGGACAGGTAGTCGACCTTGACCACAAACTCGCCCACAGCCGCAACGGGTTTGGGCTCCTCAACGATCGTCCAGTCACTAGCCTTCGGCAATTCCACCGGACGCGCGGCCAGCCGGCATTGAGTGTTCATTGGGCTGCTCCCCGAGCTGGTGAGGTGATTCGGCAACTGTCCGCCGCACACTGCAGTGCGGCGCGACCGGCGGGGTCCTCGGCGGTTACCGGTATCACCGCGACGGTGTCCGCGCCGGCTTGCCGATAGGCACGTACTCGGGCAGCGACCTGTTCCGGAGTTCCGACCGCGGCCAGCTGCTCGGCCAGCTCGAGGGGAATCGCCGCCGCCAACTCCGACCGCCGCGTGCCGTTGCGCGCACGTTCGACGAATTCGGCGAACCCGAGCTCGCAGAACATCTCGCCATAACCGGGTGGTGCGAGGTAGACCGCCAACTGATTGGCCAACTGCCGCAGCGCTGCCGCACCCGGTCGCACAGCAACCGGTACCCATACCGTCAGGTGCGGCGGCGTGCGCCCCGCCGCGGCGGCATGATGCTCTACCTCTTCGCGGACCTGCGAGACCCGTTGCGGCGACGCCAGATTGAGCACCACCTCGTCGCTGTGCCGCGCCGCGAGCTGCGTCATCATCGGCCCGAACGCGCCGACTCCGATGCTGGTACGTGGCAGCGGGTGACGCAGCCGGAATCCCCGACTGCGGACGTAGCGCCCGTCATAGTCGGCGCGCTCGCCACGCAGGATCGGGCGCAGGCATCGGATGGTTTCACTCATCCGCGCGGCACTGTGCGACCAATCCCGGTCGTGCCAGCCCGCCACAATGAATGGACTGGACGCACCCAACGCCACGTCGATCTCGCAGCCGGTGAGCAAGGCAACCGAACTCGCCCCCAACGCGATTGACACCGGGGTCCGCACGCTGATCGGCAGCGGCCCGACTCGCAACCCCAACCCGGGTGCGCGCAGACCGACGGCGGTGCCCAACGCGAAAGCGTCGAAGGTCGCCATCTCGCCGATCCAGAGCCCGCTGAGCCCGGCCGCGCTCGCCGCGTCGGCGATTTCCAACGCCTCCTCGTCGGGCGCGTCCAGCCAGAAGGGCAGCACCACTTCGATCGGTGCCCTCACAGCATTGCCGCCTCGGTGGGTTGGCCGAGCAGAATGCGGCCCGGCAACTCGCGCGAGGCCTCATTCACCTGGAAGTGCGCGGTGGCGGTGAACGCGTCGCGGAAGCGACGCTGCAGTGGTGCGCCGTCGTAAATGGCGCTGCCCCCGGCGAGGTCGTACATCGAGCGCACCACGTCGGCGGAGACGCGCACCCCGTGCGTGGCGGCGAGCCGTACCCGAGTACGCGCCTCCAACGGCACCGCAGGGCCGTCCTGGCTGGCCTGCCATGCCGCGTCAATGGCCTGGTAGTAACCCGCTCGCGCGGCTTCCAGTGCCGACTCGGCCGCGGCGACCGCCGCCTGGATGGCGGGACGCTCGGCGAGCGTACGACTCGCCGCGACACCCTTTTTGGTGGCGGCAAGCTCGACGAAATTGTCGATCGCCGCGCGCGCGTTGCCCATCGCGGCCGCGGTGATGCAGGCCGCGAAAAATCCGAACGGCGGGAATCGATACAACGGCCGGTCGATCACCGGGCCGTCGAATATCGAGAGCACCCGCTCATCCGGGACAAACACCTCGTCGGCCACGCTATCGTGACTGCCGGTGCCGCGTAGGCCCAGGGTGTGCCAGGTGTCCAGTATCTGTAGTTGCTCGGTGGGCAATGCGACCACGGCCGGGCGATCCTCGAGGACACACCCGGCGAACAGCACGTCGGCGTGGGTGATGCCGCTGCAGAATGCCCATCGTCCCGATACGACGACGCCGCCGGTCACGCGGCGGGCCTTGCCCTGTGGCGCCCACACGCCGGCGGCCACGCCGCGTCCGTCGCCGAACAGCTCGTCCCGGCTGGACGGCGGCAGATAGGCGACCAGCAGGCTGGCGGTGATCGCGATCGACACGCACCAGCCGGCCGATGCGTCGCCGCGCGCCACCTCCTCGGCGCAGCGCAACGCCGTGCCCGCGGGCAGCTCCAGAGCGTCGACCTCTACCGGAGCACCTGCTCGCAGCAGGCCCGAGTCTCGCAGCGCCGCAACCAATTCGGCGGGAAGTCTGCGCTCGGAGTCGATTTGATCTGCCATGCCACGTGCAAGCTTCGCGATCTCGCGGGCGCGTGACAGCACGGGGGCGGTGGCGACTTCGGTGTCTTGCATGCGGCGGCCTCCGGTTCTCCAGACAAATGCGAGCGGTTCAATCACGTTACCACTATCGGTTCAGATTATGAACCGGTACATTACTAGCACCATGGACTACCCCGACCTGTCCCACCGCTTCGAAGGCGAGTCCGTTGCCCGCGCTCTAGAGGTCGTCGGCGACCGCTGGACACTGCTGATCCTGCGTGAGGCGTTCTTCGGGGTGCGCCGTTTTGGCCAATTGGCTCGCAACTTGCAGATTCCCCGGCCCACTCTGTCGGCACGCCTGCGCACCCTCGTCGAAAACGGGCTGCTGGAAAAGGTGCCCTACGCGCGGGATCCCGATCGTCACGAGTACCGGCTGACCGCCTCCGGCCGCGACCTGTTCGCTGCGATCGTGGTGCTCATGCAGTGGGGTGATCAACACCTCTCGCAGCCCAAGGGTCCGCCAATCGTGTTGCGCCATCAGCCATGCGGGCACATTGCCGAGCCGGTTCTGGTCTGCTCGCACTGCCGCGAGGCGATCACCGCACGCAACGTCACCCCGGAGCCCGGACCCGGTTTCCGCACCGAACAACCCGCGCTTGCCGGCGCGCCGCTCAGCCGACCCGAAAAACCGGGTATTGATCGACGATCCGCTCGAACTCGGTAAGCGGCGCGTGACGGTCGACCGGGAAAAACGGGCGCGCCCCCGCCGCCACCTCGAGGTAGCGCCGCAAGATCGCGGCGCGGTTATCGGACAGGTCCTCTACCAAGGACACTTCTTCGGGTCGACCGCGCCGCAATACCGCGTGGTTATCGGCGCGCAGGTTGCGCGCCCAGTTCGTCTTCTGGCCGAGCATCGCGACCAGGTAGCGCTCACCCTGGTAGTCGGCGACGACCACCGGAAACGAAATCATCCGCCCCGACTTGTGGCCGCGTACTTCCAGCGTGGCGGCTGCGCTGGGCCCGATGCCGGCCGCAAAACTCAAGGCGCCCAATCGGTTTGTGATGCGAGCTGACCATCCGGGACGGCCGTCGCGATACTGCCATCGTTGAATCGCGCTTATAGCACCACGCAGCATATCTTCACACTACTGCGGGCTAGGGACGGTTACATCTGCGCCCAAACGATTTTCGTCTGCAGGTAGGTGTCGATGCCGGCCTTGCCCGATTCGTAGCCCCAGCCCGATTGCTTGTAACCGCCGAACGGCATGGAGTGGTCGAACTGCATTTGGCAGTTCAGCCCCACGGTCCCGGCCTTCAGCCGCTTGGCCAGCCGGTGTGCGCGGCCCAAGTCGTTGGTCCATGTGGTGGCGGCCAGCCCGTAGGTGCTGTTGTTCGCCAGCGCGACGGCTTCGTCCTCGTCGTCGAACGGCAAGATCGTCACCACCGGCCCGAAGATCTCCTCCTGGAACAGCCGGCTGTTGTCGGGATCAACGTTGGTGACCACGGTCGGGTGCACGAAGTACCCCTTGCGGTCGAGGCGGTGGCCGCCGGTGACCAGCTCGACGCCGTCGGACTTGCCCTGATCGAGGTAGCCCAGGACGCGAGTGAGTTGCTTTTGGCTGATCAGCGGACCGACCATGGCGCCCTCATCTTTAGGGCCACCTAGTTGCATGACATTCGCCATGTTGGCGATGCCATCGACGACGCGCTCGTAGACACCGCGCTGGGCGAAGATCCGCGACCCGCACACACAGGCTTGGCCGGAGTGGATGAACGTGCCGAACGACGCCATCGGGATGGCCAGGTCCAAATTGGCGTCGTCGAAGATCACCACCGGGGACTTACCGCCGAGCTCGAGGGTGACCTTGTTCAGGTTGCTGTCCGCCGCCGCATGCACGATTGCCCGACCGACCTCGGTCGATCCGGTGAAGGCGACTTTCTCGACGTCGCGGTGCGCGGTGATCGCCGCACCGGCGGTGTGGCCGTAACCATTCACTAAGTTGACGACGCCCTCGGGCACCCCGGCCTCGGCCAGGATGCGGTCCAACACCAACGCCGAAAGTGGAGTCTCCTCAGCGGGTTTGACGACGCTGCTGCAACCGGCGGCCAGTGACGGCGCGAGCTTGGCGCAGTAGTTGAACACCGGGCCGTTCCACGGGAAAATCAGCCCCACCACGCCGTAGGGCTCGCGCAGCGTGTAGGTGTGCATGTGCGAGTCGACGCCGGTGAGGCCGCCGGTGTTCACGTCGCGAGCGATTCCGTCGATCTTCGTGCACCAGCCGGCGTAGTAGCGGAACCATTCGGATCCAACCTTGGTGATGATCTGCGCTTGGGCCGGCGGGATGCCGGCGTTGAGCGATTCGAGCTCAGCGAGGATGTCGGCGTTTTCATCGATCAGATCGGCGACCCGCCACAGCACCTTGGCCCTGTCGTAGTCGGGCAGGCCGGACCAAACTCCCGACTCGGCGGTCGCCTTCGCCCGCGCGACGGCGTCGTTGATCGCTTCGGGGCCGCAATCGGTGAACTCGCTGATCTGCTCTTCGGTGGCGGGGTCGATGATCGGAATCACGTCACCGGTGCCGGGTCGCTTACGGATGTCGTCCAGTACGTCCTGCACCGTCATGGCTGGTGGGTCCCTTCGCCTCGTCGCGACTCTATCTACGTAGAGATGGATGACGAGTGTAGCTCAGCGCCGACGCGTTCGGCACGGCGCGCCCTACTTCCAGGCGAACACTGGTTGCTCCAGCTCGTCGACCGGATCGTGGCGGCCTTCCAGGCATAGCCAGCGCAGCTGCAGCAGCACAGCACCTGTCGGTGCGTGGATCAGGTCGTTACCCAATGGTATTTGCACAACCGGCCGTGGGCTTTCCGGGATGGTGATGAATCGGGGCGAGTCATCGCGCTGCAGTTGATGCAGCCCGACCCGGTAGACCGCGACGACCTCGTCGGGCGCCGGCCGAGGGTCGAGCCGTCCGCCGCCCCAGATCACCACCGGGGTGATGACGTATCCGGATCGAGTCGGATAGTCGTCAAGCAGGCCCAACACGGTCGAGTCGACCAGCTCGATGCCAACCTCCTCGGCCAGCTCCCGCAGTGCCGCGTCGACCGCATCTTCCCCGGGGTCGAGTCGACCGCCGGGAAGTGCCCACTGCGCCGGGTGCGAGTTGAGCCGAGAGGTTCTGCGGCACAACAGGAACGCGGCTCCGCCCGACACGTCGACCATGCGGCCGTCGAGACCGGCCTCCGGCATCGGGCGTCCTGCGATCCAGTCGTCCACCGGCGCCGGGTCAATCCTGTCCTCGCCGACCTCTGAGTCGACGACCAGCACCGCGACGGCCGCGTGCCGCTTCGTCGGGTCGGCCACGACGCGACGGTCGTGGTCCGCTAGACGGACCCGGATCTGCTCGCGCAGCGCCTCGTCATATCGGATCGGCATCTCCCGAGCCTAGGCTGAGGGTCGAAATGACTGACATCACCAAGCTGATCCTGGCGGACCATGACTGGTTCCGCGAACGCTTCGCCAAGCTGGACGATCTGCAAGCGCAGACGCCGATCGACCGTGCCGCGCTCGAACGGGTATGGCGTCCGCTCGGCGAGAAGCTGGACCTGCACGCATACATTGAAGAGAAGATCTTCTACCCGCAGCTTCTGCAGCGCGGCGCCGACGATCCCGAAGGCGAGACGCTCGACGCCATCGGCGATCACAACGACATTCGCGATGGCGTGCGCGCCGCGAACGCCGCCCCGGTCGGCACCGAAGAATGGTGGACGGCGGTCGGCCAGACCCGAAAAGCCAACGACGATCACATGGGTGAGGAAGAACGCGAAGGACTTTCGGACTTCCGCCGTCATGCCCCGGTCGGTCTTCGCGAGGCACTTGGACGCCAATACAGCGAGTTCATGGCCCAGCATCGCACCACCAAGGGAATACCGATCATCGACCGCGATCCGCAACGCTACGTGCAAGAACTCGAGAACGCAGCGCCGGCCAAACCCGCGGACTACTCGCTAGGCATCGGCAGCCTCAAAGGCCAATGAACGGGGTGCTTGGCGCACTCGCCAAGTCCGACACACAGCGGTTAGTTCGCCGCGTCTCCACGGCGAGCTAACCGACCGTCAACTATTGGGCTGCAGGTCAGCCGTGGCCGGAGCCGCAACCGACGCCCGGAAGACACCCGGTACCACCCGGCACGCCGCCCGGACCCCAGAACTGGCCACCGGAGCCGCAACCGACACCCGGGACGCAGCCTTGCCCGCCCTGACCGCCGCCGGGGCCGTTCATTTGCCCGCCGGAGCCACAGTTGCCGTTGGCATCGCAGCCGCCCCCGCCTGGGTCCTGCTTGAAGACGACATGCGTTGCTGCGCTGCCAGTCGTCGCCGGGCCAGCCGCGAAAGCTTCCGCTGCCGCCACAGGAGTAACAGCAATCGCTGCAGCAACAGCGCCACCAACTACCAGCGGTTTGATCAGATTCAATTTCGCTAACATGTGCGGCGAGTACCCACCTACACACATGCGCAAAACATGCCCGTCAAAAATTAGCTGACTCGGGTGGGGTCGTCTGTGCGGTGCGCGATCTGGAAGACGTTGGGCGCACTAACGAATTCCCAGGCGCGGCCCTGCTCGTCGGCAACCACGCTTACCACGCTAGATCCTCGTGCTCGAGAACATGCAGAACCTCCTCTAGCTGGGAGTTCAGGCCGGTAGGCTTGCGCCAATGATGTTCGCCGTCGCAGTCGTGTCGCCTCCGGGCTATCTGTACAGCGAAGCGTTTCGCGACGTCGCGGAGGCGTTGCATTGCGCGCTTCTCGCGCTTGGCCATGACTCGTTAATGACAGATCGCCTGGACTACGCCGATCGCCATACCATCGTGCTCGGTTCGAATCTTCTCGCCCACTACGGATTGGAGCCGCCAACGAATGCGATCTTGTACAACTTCGAGCAAGTTTACGAGAATTCACCCTGGATGACGCCAGCGCTGCTCGCCCTATTCAGGCGCTACCCGGTCTGGGATTACAGTCAAGCCAACATCGACCGGCTCGCCGCCTGGCAGGTGCCTCAGCTCAACCACGTTCCGGTCGGATACGTCCCCGAACTGACGCGGATTGCCGCCGTTCCTGAAGACATCGATGTGCTTTTCTACGGTTCGAACAGCTTGCGTCGGCGTGCTGTTCTCGATGCTCTGCGCGCTCGAGGTTTTAGCGTCGAATGGCTATTCGGCGTCTACGGCGCCGAACGCGATGCCGTGATCGCCCGTTCGAAGATTGTCATCAACATGCATTTATACGAAGCGGAAGTCTTTGAGATTGTGCGTGTTTCATACCTGCTGGCTAATAGGCGCGCGGTGGTTTCCGAGCACGCCGCCAATCCGGCTGAGGTCGGTGATCTGGAGTCGGGGATAGCTTTCGCGGCGTACGACGAATTGGTCGATCGCTGTGCGGAACTCCTCAGCGACCACCGCGCGCGCCGCGAGCTCGGCGAGCGAGGCTACCAGCTTTTCTCCGCTCGCAGTCAGGTCGCCATCCTGGGCGAGGTTTTATCCGGCGGCCTCGACCGATAAGCGAGAGCTGACGGCTTACCCTGGCGGCTGTGAGCAGCCAGCGAGTGTCCGGTGGGGTGGTGCACAAGCTGCCGGCAGATCTGCGCGCGGCGCTGATCGCCAACTCCGAGGCGCTCACTGCCTGGAGGGACATCACGCCGCTGGCGCGTAACGAATTCATCTGCTGGGTTGAGGACGCCAAGCAAGAGGTGACTCGGAAGCGCCGAATTCGCCGGACCCAGGAGGAGCTTGAGGAAGGCATGCGGCGACCATGCTGCTGGCCGGGCTGCAAGCATCGCGAGCGCACCGGCAAGTAACGCAATCCGCTCGTCGCATGACGGCAGGGGGGAGTCCGCATCAGGGCGAACTGGCTGGCCTGCCGCGCGCGCATTCGCCGCAGACTTGATTTCACCACCGGCGGGCGCCCCCATTCATGAACCGGTAAAAGCGATCTGGATCATTGAAGGCGACCCATTCTGGTGCCCGCTGGAGCATGATGATGGCATCCCGGCTCCGACCAGGCGGCACCGGGATTTTTCCGGCAAGCGATACAGCGGCAGCCTTAACGGTCGATCTAGCTGCCGCCTGATCGCACATCCCTGGGTGTGATCTTGGACTGCTTTGGCTACTCGAGTTGGGCAGCTGTCAGGTGGACGGCACAGCCAAAGGATCGAGCTTGACCATGAAACCGATATCGCCTACGGATGCGCTGTTCCTCATTGGTGAGTCGCGCGAACACCCGATGCACGTGGGATCGCTGCAACTCTTCACGCCACCCGATGACGCCGGACCGCATTTCGTCCGCGAGGCTTATCAAGCGATGCTCGGCTGCACGGAGGTGCAACCGACCTTCCGTAAGCACCCCGCCTTTTTCGGCGGGGTCACCAACGTCGCGTGGTCCTTCGACAAACACGTCGAGCTCGACTATCACCTTCGCCGCTCGGCCCTACCCGAGCCCGGAGGGGTCCGGGACCTGCTGGAGCTTGCTTCCCGGTTGCACGGAGGCCTGCTCGACCGTCACCGCCCGCTGTGGGAAGCGCACCTCGTCGAAGGTCTTCAGGACGGCCGGTATGCGGTCTACACGAAATATCACCACTCGCTCATGGACGGTGTGTCGGCACTGCGGCTGATGCAGCGCGCTTTCACCACACATCCCGACGATGACGAGATACGGGTCCCGTGGAGTATCGCGCCGCGCAAACGCACAACGGACCGTGAACGACCATCGCTGATCGAGCGAGCCAGCCGCGTCGCGGGATCGGCGTTCGAATTGGCACCGTCCACGTTGCGGCTCGCGCGGGCAGCGCTGCTCGACCAGCAGCTGACTCTGCCGTTCCGGGCACCACGCACGATGTTCAATGTCCGGATCGGCGGAGCACGACGGGTGGCTGCGCAGTCCTGGTCGATGGAGCGCATCAAAGCCGTCAAGGACGCCGCCGGTGTGACGGTTAACGACGTGGTGCTCGCCATGTCGTCTGGAGCGCTCCGTGCCTATCTGCTCGACCAGAGCGCGTTGCCGGATGACCCGTTGACCGCCATGGTGCCGGTCAATCTGCGCAAGGACGGCGACGACAGCGGCGGCAACCTCGTCGGAACCTTCCTGTGCAACCTGGCGACAAACGCCGACGACCCCGCGAAGCGTCTGGAGATCATCAGCACGTCGATCCGCGACACCAAAGAAATATTTCAACAACTGCCTTCCGTTCAGCAGCTGGCGTTGTCGGCGTTCAACATCGGCGGGCTGTTCTTCGGGCTGATCCCCGGCTACCTCTCGACCGCATCACCGCCGTTCAACATTGTCATCTCGAATGTCTCGACCGGTAAATCCGAGCCGATGTACTGGCATGGTGCGCGCTTGGACGGCAACTATCCGCTGTCGATCGCGCTCGACGGGCAGGCGGTCAACATCACCGTGACCAACAACGCCGACAACCTCGACTTCGGGCTGGTCGGCTGCCGCCGCAGCGTTCCGCACTTGCAACGGCTGCTGGGCTACTTGGAGACCTCGCTGAAGGATCTGGAACGCGCCGTCGGCACGTCAGCACCGGCATAGCCAAGCTTCTGCAGATCCAATACCACAGGTACGCATAGTCCGCTGCCGATGTGGGTACGAAGTGAGTGAACAGTTGTTTCGGTTACCGACGAAGCGACCGAAACCACTCAGGCGCTGCGGGAGGAGCGGAATGCCAGAAGTTGAACTTCACCACGATGGACACCCGGCGTATCGACGGATGGTGCGCTTCGACTGGTCGGACACCCCGCTGCACTGGGTGCCCAACGACCCGTTCGCGACACACATGATGAACGTGCTGCATCTGTTATTGCCCGAGGGCGAACGCCATTTCATCAAAGCGGTCCTCGAGGCCTCCTCGCTGGTCGATGACCCAGATCTGGAGGCGGCGATCAAGCCGTTCATCCAGCAGGAGTCCTGGCATGCCTGGGCCCACCAGGTAGTGCTCGACCATCTAGCCGAACAGGGCATCGACACCAAGCCCTACACCGATCGGCTGGGCAGGACGTTGTCACTGACGCTGGGCGATCCGCCCAAGTTCTTCCCGCCGGCGTTGCGGCGGTGGTGGCTTTATCGCCGTTTGGCCGATGTGGCTGCGCTAGAACACTTTACGGCGATGTTGGGCCAATGGGTGCTCACCAACCGAGGCCTGGACTACGCCGGCACCGATCCGACGATGCTCGATCTGCTCCGCTGGCACGGTGCCGAAGAGGTCGAGCATCGCTCGCTGGTGTATGACGTGTACCAGCACGTCTGCGGCAACTATTTCATCCGGGCCTTCTCGATGTTCATGACGGCGCCGCTGTTCGTGGGCTGGTGGATCGCCGGTGCTCGCTACCTGATGTCCCAGGACCCCACCATCGATACCAAGTGGCGCTGGCGAGATTGGCTGCGGGCGGCGCGTGCGTACCTTCTGCCGGGTCCGTGGACGCTTCTCGTCACGGTCCCCCTGCGGTACATGCGGCCCAGCCATCATCCAAGCGGCGAGGCCTCCACTCAGATGGCGGTCGACTATCTGGAATTCTCGCCGGCCGCCAGGGCCGCCCGCGAGCGTGCGCGCTTGCAAGGCAAGTCCGGTGGACCCGATGCCTCCCGAGGAATCACAAGCTCCCAAGAGCCGGCTGGAAAGGCCAACGTGCGATGAAAGTTTCGGTGGATCTCGACACCTGCGACGGCAACGGCGTGTGCATGAGCATCTGTCATGAGGTGTTCGACGTGCAAGAAGACGGCCTGCATCTGCTGCAAGCCGAGCCGCGGGCCGAGCTACGTCAGATGGTGGTGGGCGCCGAAGTATCCTGCCCCACCCAGGCCATCACCGTGACGGACTGACCGATGGATCGTCAGCTCAGACGGGTGGTCGTCGTCGGCGCCGGTGTGGCGGGGACGCGGGCGGCGGAGACTCTTCGAGAGGAAGGCTACGACGGTGCCCTGACCATCGTGGGCGCCGAGCGGCAAGCCCCCTATCACCGGCCGCCGCTGTCGAAGAAACTGCTCACCGGCAAAATACATCGAGCCGGCGTCGACCTTGCGCCGCAATTCGATATCAACGCACGCGTGCTGCGGGGCGCGTCGGCGATCAAGCTGGACCTATCGTCGCACACGGTCCACCTGCGCGACGAAAGCCAAGACCTATCAGAGCAATTCGATGGTCTGGTGATCGCCAGCGGCGCAGCCCCACGCGAGTGGCCCGGCGGCCCGGTCCCCGATGGGGTCTTGATGCTGCGCACAGTCGAAGACTGCCTGGCCATCCGGGACCGACTTAGCTCACGCACGCGGGTCGTCGTCGTCGGAGGCGGATTCATCGGCGCCGAGGTGGCCGCGAGTTGCCGGTCGATGGGATTGCATGTGGTGCTGATCGAGAAGGCCACCAGCCCGTTGCTGGCCGCGTTAGGCAAGGAGCTGGCGCCTCTATGGACCCAGCTGCACCGCCGGCATGGCGTGGTCGTGCGAGTCGGAGTCGGCGTCGACAGCTTCGTCGGCAACGGGCGTGTGGAAGCCGTTCGGCTGAACGATGGTTCGCAGGTTCCCGCCGATGTCGTCATCGTGGGCCTGGGCGTCACTCCCGCCACCGGCTGGCTGGAGGGCTCGGGTTTGCATGTCGACGACGGCGTGGTCTGCGATGCCACGGGCGCCGTGGAGGGCAGCACCGGCGATGGCACTGCCGTCGCCGCCGGTGATGTCGCGCGCTGGTGGCATCCGCTGTACGAGCGGCACCTGCGCACCGAGCACTGGGACGACGCCGGACGTCAGGGCGCAGCTGCGGCTCGCACGCTGCTGGCAGGCCCCGACCGCGCCGAAGCCTTCGACGGGGTGCCGTATTTCTGGTCCGATCAATACGACGTCAAAGTGCAAATGCTCGGCTCCCCAACCGATTACGATGCAGTCGAAATCGTTGAAGGCGATCCTGATGGATGGGAGTTCGTCGCCGCGTACGGGCGCGACGGATGCACCATCGCGGTGCTCTCGACGATTCCAAATCGGGTGCACGCCTATCGGAATGCCATCAGCAAGCGAGCCGAGTTTCCGCCGCGGCAAGCGGATTAGCGTTGCCGCTCAATGGCCCGACAGCGCCCTGCAGGCGAGCCAGGTGTAGAGCAGACCGAACAGGTACCGGGCCCGCATTACCCCAAACGCACGTTGACCTTTCATAACCGACCGTTCAGATTTTTATCGACGGCAGCAGTCTGGTGAGGTTCCACAGCTGATTGCGTCGGGCCGATAGACACGAGATCGCTAGCCCGACGACCCATATGCCGATCAGCGCGATCACCGCCTGCCATAGTCGGAAATCGATACCGCCCAATATGAGCTGCCGTAATCCGTTGACACCGTAGGCCATCGGGTCAAAGCGGTGCAGCACTTGGAAAGGCTTCGACGTGGTTTCCACGGGGTACATGCCGCCCGCGCTGACCAGCTGCAGCATGAGTAGCGCCATGATCAGTACGCGCCCCACCGCCGGGCCGACGAGCGCGTTGATCGCCTGCGTCGCGGCGACGAACGCGCAGGAAACCAGCATCATGAATCCCAGCATCGAGACGGGGTGAACGGCGTGCATCCCGAGCGCGAATCGCACGACGCCGTAAAGGATTACCGCCTGGATGATCCCGATCACCGCCGCCGGCAGATAGCTGGCGAGCGCCACACGGATGGCGATCACCTCTGCCGCAATGGCGCGGTTTTGTAAAGGTCGCAGCACCATCCACAGCACGAGTGCGCCGAAGAACAACGCGAGTGTGAGGAAGAATGGCGCCATGCCGGTGCCGAAGTTTGGCGCGGCGTTTTCATGGGTGGTTTCGAGGTTGACCGGGCCGCCGATGGTGTCGGCGATCGCGTTTTTCTGCTGAGTCGTCCAGTCGGGCACCTGCTTGGCGCCATCAGCGAGTTTCGTGGCCAGCTCAGCGGATCCCGTCTTGAGTTGTCCAGTCCCCGTTGCCAGTTGTTGCGCACCGTCGTCGAGTTGGGCGATGCCGCTTGCTAACTGGGCGTTTCCGGAGGCGACCTGCTGGGCGCCGTTGCGCAATTGGTTGAGCTTGTTTGTCAGGTCCTGCCCCTTGCTGCCGACTTGGTCGAGGGCGGACTTCAGCGGGCTACCGGGTGCGCTCATCGCGTTCGCGGCGTTTTGCGCATCGGTGAGTTGCTGGCGGATCGCAGGTGTGAACTGGTGCTGCCGAAGCTGGTCCTCTACCCCCTGCAGCGCCCCGACTGCGTTGTGTGCGATCGGATCTTGGCTTGCCGAGAGCTGATCGATCACCGATGACAGTGAGTTGGCGGCGGCGTCCTGTGCCACAGCGATGCCGTTGATCTGATCGGCGGCCTGCTGCATCGCGGTTGCGCCCTGGCGCAGCTGTTCGGTGTTGCCGCCGACCGTCGAGAGCGCCTTGGACACCGCGAGCAGTGGGTCGGTGGCCTCGTTGATGCCGTCGGAGAGCTGCTTGGCGCCGGTGGCAAGCTGCGCCGAGCCGGACCGGGCGGCGTGTAGACCGGCCGAAAGCTGGTTGGCGCCGTCGTCGACTTGCGCCGCTCCGTCGGCGAGTTGTTTCGCCCCGTCGGCGGCCTGCTTGATCCCTGCACCGGACGAGAGCTCCACGGAGAGCACCTGATTGACCGCCTGTCCGGAGATCCGGGTTGATACGGCGTTGAGTACCTGGCTGATGGCCGTGCGGCCGATGCTTGTCGAGATGTAGTTGTTGGCGTCGTTGTACACGGCGATCAGGTTGGCTTGTCTCGGTTGCCCGGTCACTGGCGATGCGATCGCGGCGCTGAAGTCGGGCGGCAGCTCGAGCATGAAGTAGTACTTGCCGTGTTCGACTCCGTCTCGTGCCTCTTGGGGATTCACTACGTGCCAGTCCAGGCTGCGGTCGGCCGTGAGGCTTTTGGCGATCTCGCTGCCGGCGTTGATTTGCTGACCGGAGACGACGGCACCGCGGTCGGAGTTGACCAGCGCCACGGGCATCTTGTTCACGTGGCCAAAGGGATCCCAGTACGCCCACAGGTACAGCGCTCCGTAGACGAGTGGGAGCAGCATCAGCACCACGATCGCCGCGCGGGTCATCCGGCTGCGGCCGAAGCGCTTGATTTCCGAGCCAAATGCGAGGCCGGCCAGCATTGTTAGCCCCTTCCCGTCAGGATGCGGTGGTCGTGCAGGTCGTGCGCGGGGGCACCCGCGCCGAGCGGATTGGTCACCCCGACAACGACGGAGCGCTGCGCGGCGATCGCGCCGAGCCGCTCTACTGCGATCGCGCGCCGAGAGTTGTCGCGGACCTGCTCGAGGTCGCCGACGACCAGGATCGGGCGGTTCGAAAACAGCGCCAGCGTGATGCGCAGCAGAAACAGTTCCAGATCGGACAGCTCCACGATGAATGACCCCGCCGACGGCGGGGGGATCTCGCCGAATACTTCCCCAAGTTCGGCCTGGCCGGCCTCGGCGGGCACCCGCGAGTACCACGGCGCCAGCCACCGGCGCTGCTCCGCGAGCACGGTCTGCACCGTCACCATCTCCTCCAGGTCGTCGATGTCCGCGAATGCCGCGATCGAGCAGTGCCGGCGGATCGCACGCGGTTCCGAATCCCCGAGCACGGTCACGGTGCCGTGGCTGGGCTTGAGCCGTCCGGCCAGCGTCAACAGCAAAGTTGTCTGCCCGGGTCCTCCGGGCATTTGAATCGCGTGGAAGCCCGGCGTGAGCGCGAGATCGATGTCCGAGAAGAGCGGCCCGTGCTCGCCGTCCACCCCCAGCCCACTGGCGATGATCAGCGTGGGCTCAGACTCGGTGCCCGTCGGCGGGGCGGCAGCATCCTGCTCGTCCTGTGCGTCCATAGGGTTGCTCTCTTCAGATGGTGGACGTGTAGGTCCATTCGATCAAAAAGCGCGGCGATGAGATGAACACGAGTTTAAAACCGTTGCCAGTGCCAACGGGGATCCGAACAGCCGACGGCTCCCGAAGTCGGTAAACCCCAGGAACAGACCTGTCTCCATCTAGCGCAGCCCACATCCTATTGGGTCCGGCAAGTTTGCCGAATCACCTCAAAGGCAATAACGTCACGTCGCCGCAATGGAACATCCCCTCAGTGGCCCACGTCGTCGGGATCGCCGATTGAATCAGGGATTTTCCTACACTTTGAGCACGGCCGGCTGGCCGCTGACGCCAAGCCGTTCCGCGACATGATGGTCACATGACCACCGAGATCCGCGTTCTCGACGCTGAGGACGACCTCCTTGCCGCGGCTAACCTGTTTCGCACCGCCATGGTCGGATTCCCACCACTGCCGAACCTGGCGCCCGGCCAGATCAGCACGCTGCTCGAAGCGGGCCGTACCGTCGGGGCATTCGTCGACGGACAACTCGTCGGCACCGCGGACGCCGTGACCAGTGGCCTGACCCTGCCCGGCGGCGCCGTCGTGGGCCACGCCGCCGTGACGCACATTGGGGTGCTGCCGTCGTTTACCCGAAAGGGGATCGCCACCGAACTGGTAAACCACCAGCTGCGCGACATCGCCGCACGGGGCGAGGTGGTCGCGACGTTGCGGGCTTCGGAGGCAACGATCTACGAACGATACGGCTACGGGGTGGCGAGCTCGTCACAAACCGTGGAGGTTCAGACGGCACGCGCGGTGCTACGCCCGGACGTCGGGACCGGTGGCCCGGTGCGATTGATCGACTCTGCGAAAGCATGGAATGTCCTGCCCCGAATCTATGCCGAGAATCGATCGGCCCGGCCGGGAACCATCGACCGCCCTGCGGTCTGGTGGAAGGGCCTGCGGCTGCGTAGCGAATCCGCTTCGGGGGCTTCGTATATCGCGGTGCACGGCAAGCCGGGATCCGAAACGGGTTTCGCCCGTTACCGTCCTATCGACACCCAGACGTGGTTCGTCAGCGATCAGCGCACCATCGTTGTCGAGGATTTCTTCGCCCCCACGATGGCGGCTTATCTTGGGCTGCTACGTTTTCTGCTCGGGCTCGATCTCATTGACCGCGTGATGTTCTGGATGCTGCCGGTCGACGATCCGCTGCCCTGGCTGCTTGCCGATCGACGAGCCGCGCGGGTCACCGCCGTGCACGACGAAACATGGCTCCGCATCGTGGATGTCGCAAAGGCCCTGACAGCAAGGGAATACCAGGGCGACGGCGCGATCACCGTCGCGGTCAATGACCCGCTGCTGCCAGACAATTCAGTCAGCCTATCCATCACGGGCCACGGTGCCGAACAGACCGAGCGGTGTCCCGAATTGAATGTCGATATCGAGGGGCTGGGCGCGGTTCTGCTGGGCGGCGCGACCTGGCGCAGTCTCGGTGCCGCCGGTTTGGTCCGCGCCGACGATCCTGCGGTGCTCGATGTGGCAGACCAATTGTTTGCGGTGCGCGACGCACCGTACGCCGGGTTCTTCTTCTAACCGCACGATCTCGACGTCGTCTTTGATGAGATCGGGCCAGTCGTGGATTCCCAATGGATTGTCCTTATGGACGACGAACACAATCGTCGATGTATAGGGACAGAATGGTCCGGCAGACGTTTTTGCCAATCGGGTGCGATGAGTCCGCGCTTGCGCAGCGCGTCAACGTCACTCGGCAATGCCAGCGAGACGACGTCGGCCTTCTCATGGCCATTGATGACTTCGGCTGCCTGTCGTCCCGAACCACCGTGCGACTGCTTGACTTCCAGCGTGACGCCAGTCTGCCGCCAGTATTGGTCGACAAAGGTCTTGTCGAGCGCTCTGTAAAGCTCGCGGGTCGGGTCGTAGGAGACGTTCAGAATCTGGTTCGGCGAATTGTCGCGGTGCGGGTTGTGTACGGTGATCAGGGTTGCCGCGACGACGATGGCGACGATGGCGAGGATATTGAGCCGGGGAACGGAAAACGAAGTCCGCGGCGCCACGTTGATGGCCGCGTGGGCTCTGTCACTGCGCTCCATCTCCTCGAACCGGAATCGCCGAAGTTGCCGATTACCCGGGTTTTGGGAGCTTAACGACCGAACCGCGACAAGACAGCCGTGCGAATCAGCCTGATTGCAATGGCCTAGATCTTGACCGGCACGTACCCCGTTAATCCGCCGTCGATAACGAATTCCGAGCCGGTGGCGTAGGACGACTCGTCGCTGACGAGGAACACCACGAACGTGGAGATCTCGGCCGGAGACGCACCGCGGTGCATCGGGATCGGCGCCATGAATTCCTCGGTGACACCCTGGCTCAACGGCGTGTGCACCAAGCCCGGATGGATCGAGTTGACCCGAATGTTGTAGCGCGCCAATTCCACTGCGGCTGATTTGGTGACGCCACGCAATCCGAACTTGGCGGCGACGTAGGCGTGCAGATGTGCGCTGCCGGCCAGCCCCTCAACCGATGACACGTTGACGATCGAACCGCCGCCGGCGGTGATCATCGGCTCGATGGCCGCGCGCATGCCCAGGTAGGCTCCGGTGAGGTTGACGTCCAGCACCTGCTGCCAGTCGGACAGCGACGAACCCCGCAACGGGCCCACCTTGACGATTCCCGCGTTGTTCACCAGTGCATCCAGACGACCGAAGCTTTGCAACGAGGCCGCGACGGCGTCGTCCCATTGGTCCGGATCAGTCACGTCCAAATGGACGAAAATGGCCGCGTCACCCAGCTTTTCAGCGACACCTCGACCAGGATCGTCGAGGATGTCCCCGATCACCACTCGCGCGCCCTCAGCAACCAGCGCCTCGGCATGAGCCTCGCCCATCCCCCGCGCTCCGCCGGTGACCAGCACCACCTTGCCCTCAACACGCGCCATGATCGGTTACCGTACCCCGGCGGCGGCGCGTAGCTTGGCACCATGACCAGCGCCTCAGGGGTACAGGCCTGGATCGACAAGTGCAGGTTGACCGAACTTGTGGCGAAGCTGTCCGCGGCCGTCGACCGCGGCGACAAGGACACCATCGTCGACTGCTACGCCGAGCAGTCCTACGACGACCACGGCGCATTCAAAGGGTCTGGCCCGGAATTCGCCGAGATGATCTGCGCGCCCGCCGGCCGCGCGGGGCAGCTGACCATGCATCACCTGCTGGGGCAATCGGTGTTCGATGTGCAGGGTGATGAGGCTTGGGGTGAAACGTTTTTCGTCATGCACGCCCTGATCGATGACCACATCGCTGTCGGGTATGGCCGCTATATCGACTATTTTCGGCGAACAGACAACGCGTGGAAGGTGGCCTACCGCAGGGTGGTGCCCGATGCCACCATTCCCGGAGACGATGCCGCCCTTTACTGGCGACCGAGCCGCGACGGCACCGATCCGCGATACGACCGCCTGACCGCGCCGCCGGATCGGTAAGGCTTAGCGGCTAGGATTGCCTTTCGTGCTGATCAGTTTGATTGCCAATCTGTCCAACAAGTCGCCTCTCGACAGCTGTATCCGTGAGCTGACCCAAGCCCGCGACGACGGGTTCGCGCGGGTCTGGATGACGCAGATGCCCTACGACGTCGATCTACTCACCGTGCTGGCCGCCGCGATGCACGAGGTGAGCGACATCAAGGTCGGCAGCGGCGTCGTGCCGATCCAGAACCAGCACCCGATGCTGATGGCGCAGCGGGCGTTGACGCTCAACCAGATCGCCGGCGGGCGGTTCACCCTCGGTGTCGGAGTCACCCACCGCGCCGTGACCGAGGGAATGTGGGGAATCTCCTGGGACCGGTCGGTGCGACGCCTGAGCGAGTACCTCGATGGGCTGCTTCCGCTGCTGGCCGGGGAACAGGTCAATGCGACCGGCGAGATGTTGACAACCAGGGGCGCGCTCCAGATTTCCGGCGCGCCCACGCCCGAGGTGTACGTCGCGGCACTGGGTCCGCAGATGCTTAAGCTCGCTGGCCGGCGCACCGCCGGAACCCTCACCTGGATGACCGGACCGAAGACGCTCAAGGAGCACATCGGACCCACGATGCGCAGCGCGGCCGCCGAGGCCGGACGTCCCGATGGCGCCGTCAGCGTCGCCGCATCCCTGCCCATCGCCGTCACCGACGACGTGGCCACGGTGCGTGCACGGGCGGCCGAGGAGTTCGCGATGTACGGCCACTTACCCTCCTATCGCGCGATGTTGGATCGCGAAGGTTATGCGGGACCGGAAGACGCCGCGCTGATCGGTGACGAGGCCACCGTGCGCGACCGCCTCGACGAGGTGCGCGCCGCGGGCGTCGACGAGTACGTCGCGATTTCGTTCGACCCGTCACCCGAAGACCGAGACAGGACGCGGGCGTTCCTGCGGCAACTGATCGGCTCTTGACCGCGGCCATTCAGCCGTAGCGTGGTTACCTCCCGAATGCGTTGACGCCCATCACGAGCGCCGCGGTGCCCCCGTAGAGATATCCGACTTCGACCGCCTCGGTGATCTCGGCTTCCGAGGCGCCGGCGGCGCGAGCGTTGTCGGCCAGCGTCTTCACGCCGTCCGGGTGCGCGGCGATCGCGTCGGTGACCATGCCGATGAGCAGCTTGTACTTGGCTGGAATGGCGCCGTCCTTCAGGATGCGCTCACGCATCGCCGCGTACGAGTCGGCGAATTGCGGGTCTCGCTGCTGAATCGCTCCGAGCCATGGCGGTGGCGCAGGATCGTCGCAGCACCCGTCTGCCTGAATCGGCGGTGCGGTCTGGATGAGCAAGCAGGCGCCGATGATCAGGGCGATGCCCCAGCGTGATGTCTTGGTCATGGGGAAACCGTACGTCTGAGGTGCGCTTTCGATAATGCGCCTAGTTATATCGATAACCGGCCATACGGCGGAGCGCCGCAGTTACCGACTACTCAGCACCGCCTCGGTGCTTGAAGACTCGGTCCGCTGCCTCGGCTTCGGCCACGGTGAGGGCACCGGCCGTTGCCGGACGATCTGTGGCCACCAGAACCACTTGCCCAGCAGCGCGGCAATCGACGGCGTCATCAGCGACCGGACGACCAGGGTGTCGAAAAGTAGCCCGAGGCCGATCGTGGTGCCGACCTGGCCGATGACCGTGAGCTGACTGACCGCCATCGTCATCATCGTGAAGGCGAACACCAACCCGGCCGAGGTGACGACCGAACCGGTGCCGCCCATCGACCGGATGATGCCGGTATTCAAGCCGGCGTGGATCTCCTCTTTGAACCGCGACACCAACAGCAGGTTGTAGTCGGCGCCGACCGCCAGCAGGATGATGACCGACATCGCCAGCACCATCCAGTGCAGTTCGATGCCGATCAGGTGCTGCCAGATCAGTACCGAAAGCCCGAACGACGCGCCCAGCGAGAGCACGACGGTGCCCACGATCACCGCCGAGGCCACCACACTTCGCGTAATGATCAGCATGATGATGAAAATCAGGCACAGCGAGGCGATTCCGGCGATCAACAGGTCGTAGTCGCTGCCGTCGTGCATGTCCTTGAAGGTGGCCGCGGTGCCCCCGAGGTAGATCTTCGAGCCCTCCAGCGGGGTGCCCTTGAGCGCTTCTGCCGCTGCCTTTTTGATCGCGTCGATATGCGAAATCCCTTCCGCTGTCATCGGATCGCCCTGGTGGCTGATGATGAACCGGACAGCGTGGCCGTCGGGGGAAAGGAAATTCTTCATACCGCGCTTGAACTCGGCGTTGTTGAAGGTCTCCGGAGGGAGGTAGAACGAGTCGTCGTTCTTGGACGCGTCAAATGCCTTACCCATCGCGCTGGAGTTTTTCTGCGCCTCCGTCTGCTGGTCCTGCAGACCTTTCTGGGTCGAGTACATCGTCAGCATCGTCGTCTTCATGCTCTTCATGTTCGCGATCATCTCGGGCATCAACGCCGTCAGCTGAGGCATAAGCGTGTCGAGGTGATCCATGATGGGCAGCAGGCTCTCGATGTCGTCGGTCATCGTGTCGATGCCGTCGAGGCCGTCGAAGACGGACCGCAGGCTCCAACACACCGGGATATCGAAGCAGTGCTTCTCCCAATAGAAGTAGCTGCGAATCGGCCGGAAGAAGTCCTCGAAATCGGCCATGTGATCCCGTAATTCGGCGACGTCGATCGTCATGGCGTGCATCTTTTTGACCATGGCATGCATATCGTCGGACATCTGCTGGGTCAGGCTCTGCATCTTGACCATGCTGTCGATCGTGGTCTGCATCTCGTCGGCCTGCTTGAGCATGTCAGCCATCTGATCTTGTTGGTATTTCTGGTTCATCTGCTGGCTAACGCCTTGCATGCTGATCTGAAACGGGATCGAGGTGTGCTCGATCGGTGTGCCCTGCGGCCGCGTGATCGCTTGCACGCGACCGATTCCGGGCACTCGGAAGATCGCCTTGGCGATTTTGTCGATCACCAGGAAGTCCGCGGAGTTCCGGAGGTCATGGTCACTTTCGATCATCAACAGCTCGGGATTCATCCGGGCTTGAGAGAAGTGTCGATCCGCTGCCGCGTAGCCGGCGTTCGCCGGCAGATCGGCGGGCAAGTATCTGCGGTCGTTGTAGTTGGTCCGGTAACCGGGCAGGGCGAGCAGGCCGACGAGCGCCACCCCGATCGTCATGATCAGGATCGGACCGGGCCATCGGACGACGACCGCGCCGATCTTGCGCCAGCCGCGGATGCGCTGCGTCCGCTGGGGCTCGAGTGTCCGCCGGAAGCGCGTTGCCACCGAGATCACCGCGGGGCCGAGCGTCAATGCCGCCGCGACGACAACCACCATGCCGATGGCCAACGGGATACCCAGCGTCTGGAAGTACGGCAGGTTGGTGAAGTGCAGGCAGAACGTCGCGCCGGCAATCGTCATGCCCGACCCGAGTACAACGTGTGCGGTGCCGCCAAACATGCTGTAGTACGCGTCTTCTCGGGACTCGCCTGTACCGCGGGCTTCCTGATAGCGGCCTATCAGAAAGATCGCATAGTCGGTGGCGGCCGCGATCGCCAACGTGACCAACAGGTTCGTCGCGAACGTGGAAAGCCCGATGATCTTGTAGTAGCCGAGGAAGGCGACCATTCCGCGGGCAGCAGCGAGCTCGAGCACGACCATCACCAATGTGAGCAGCATCGTGATGATCGACCGGTAGACCAATAGCAGCATCGAAATGATGACCAAGAACGTGACGGTTTCGATCACTTGCAGGCTGCGGTCACCGGCGATGTGTTGATCGGCCGACAGTGCGGCAGGTCCGGTCACGTACGCCTTGACCCCCGTGGGTGCGGGTACGCTTTTCACGATCTGTTGGACGGCCTCGACCGATTCGTTGGCCAGCGCTTCACCCTGGCTACCGGCGAGGTAGACCTGGACGTAGGCGGCCTTGGCGTCGTTGCTCTGGGCTCCCGCCCCGGTCAGCGGGTCGCTCCACAGGTCCTGAACGTGTTCAACGTGTTTGGTGTCGGCGTCGAGCTTTTTGACGATCTGGTCGTAGTACGCGTGCGCCTCGTTGCCGAGCGGATTTTGCCCCTCCAGAACGATCATCACCGAGCTGTTCGACTTGTACTCGCCGAATACCTCACCCACGTGCTTGGTCGCGATGACCGATTGCGCGTCGTCGGGGCTCATCGACACCGAGCGCATCTGCCCGACGATGTCGAGCTGCGGGACAACGGTGTTGAGCACCACGATGATCGCGATCCAGCCCAGGATGATGGGTACGGCAAACGTGCGGATGAGACGCGGAATCGCTGGCCGCGCCGCGTGTTTGACGACAGGGATGGCGTCGGTTCGGGCCTCGTCGAAGCGTGTGCTCATGCTGATTTCACCAAGCAGAAGGTCAGGGCGTGCACGCCGTTGGATATTTTTTCGGCCTTGATCTCGTTATCGATGGTGATACGGCAACCGAGGTAATCACCGTCGCTTTGTGCCGAGAGGTTCGGGAACACCGAAGGGGCGGTCGTACTGAGGACCAACGTCCAGGGCAGCACCGCTCCGTCGATCCGCCGCGGCTCGGCGCTCAAGTCCAAGTAGTTGACGTTGGCGCGCGGCGCCGAGCCGAAGATCTCGTACTTGACGACCTTGGGCTTGAACGGTTTGGAATCGTCCACCCGTGCGCTAGTCGTGCCGGCGGCGTTCTCGGCGGCGAAGAACGACTTGACCCGGGCCACGGTGAACCCGCCGACCACCAGGACCGCCACGATCAACAGCGGCAACCACGCGTTGCGGACGACCTTCGATACGGGCACCTAGGTAACTCCCTTCTTGGTCGCTGAGCAGTGCGTGCCACGAGTTGCCTTGCCCTACAACGAGCCTCGATTGACAGGTGCCTTACCCCGCGGACGCGTTGTCAAGTACCGCAGACAGGCCATACTACATAATGTGCATATTTTGCAGAATCTGCAACAATCAGTTACGGTGTTTCAGGTCACGTCGTGAAGATGCTGTTGACCAACGCGGCAGCACGCTCGACGTAGGGCATCGGTGTGTCGTCCGCATCCTTGGGCTTGCCGCTGGTCCAGCTCTCGATGCCGGAACGGATGGCCGTCAAGGCCAGCGCGGATATCAATACGGCCATCTCGTTGTCAGGCCGCATTTTCTGGCGGCGGACGACGATGTCGGTCAAGTGGTTTTGAAACCGCTCTAGATCGGCAAGGAACGCCGACAACACCGCTGGAGTCGTCTTGGCAAGTTCGAGCATGGTTTCGGCCTGTTCGCGCGCCGGGGGCATGTCGCGGAGATGATGCGCCGCCAGAGTGATCAGCTCTGCCAGGACAACCGAGTAGGAGGCTGGTCCGGCCGCGACGAAATCGGCGACCAGCTCAGGCGGTATGTCAGAGGGGCCGTAGGCGATCGCCGACTCTTTGTTCGGGAAGTAGTTGAAGAACGTGCGGGAGGAGATCCCGGCTTCGGCGCAAATCTCTTCGATGGTCACCTTGTCGAACCCGCGTTCGCGCGCCAGACGTACCGCGGCGTCGCGGATGTCCGCGCTGGTCTGACGGCGACGGCGCTCGCGCAGACCCATATGAATGCCCACACACCCATCGTTGCACGTAATGCAAACATTGCAGCCGAATCGCATGCCGATCAGCCCGGGGACGGCAGGCGGCGGGACCTAAGTCGCTGATTGTCCTCTCGGGCCGGCTCGTTCGTACCGACGGCAGACGTCGACGATTGCTTCGTGGTAGGCGATCCCCATCTCGAGCGTGAGGAGCGGGTGGTTGTTGCCTGCGCGAGCGGCCTCCTCGGCATCCGGACGGATGGCCTGCAGGGTCGCGGCGCGTTCTTCGCTGCGCGACCGGACCTGCGCGAGCAGTTGGGAGGCGGCGTCCGGGTCGAGCGCGTCAGCGAAAAACAACTTCACCATGCCGATGTCTCGCAACTCGAACGGCATCGCCGCGAAGCTAGTGAGCCAGTCGCGGAGTGCTCGCGTGCCCTCGCGAGTGCGCTCGTACACCCGACGCGGTCGGTTGCCCTGAGGCTCGTCGCGGCCGGTCAGCAGACCAGCCTGCTCGAGCTTCGCCAGGCTCGGGTAGACCTGCGCCGGCGAGATGGTCCAGAAGAACCGAATCGAGAGCTCGACGGTTCGCTTGATCTCGTAGCCAGAGCAGGCGCCGAGGCCGGTCATCCCTAGAACGACGTAGTCCGACGGATTCAGCGTTGCGGACGACATATAAGTCACGGTAACATGTCAGCCTGACTGGTTTGCGCGTCAATGGCCGCACGGAGGTGGAGTGGTCGTGATAGGCACAAAGCTCCCGCTTCGGGTCGCAATGGAAGCTCGCGACCACGGCGCCGTGATGGAGTCGTTCGCCGAGAATGCGGTCCTCCGCTCCCCATTCACGGACAACCTAGCGTTCGAAGGCCGCGACCAGCTCGACAAGCTCATAACCGTAATCCTCGCGGTGCTAGAAGATCTCACCTATACGGACGAGCTGCACGCCGACCGGGCCGCGGTCCTCATCGGACACGCGCGCGTGGAAGGCATGCGGATCCAGTTTTGCGATTACCTGAAGCTGCGCGACGACGGCCTAATCGAGGAGATGACCGTGTTTTTCCGGCCATTGCCCGCGACCGCCGCCGCGATGCGCCAAATTGGCGGCGGGCTAGGGCGGCGCAGAAGCGAGTTACGCGGCCGCCTGATCAACACGATGACCGCCCCGCTGGCATTGATGACCCGCGCCGGAGACCGCCTCGGCGTGCGACTGCTGCAGCCCTGACGCTCAAGCCACGCGCGGTGCTGGAGTATCGATCACGGAGTATTCGGTGGCGTCGCCGGAGATTACCCGACTGTGTTCACCGTGCACGCTGACCGGGATGTCGCCGGCCAGCGTGATCCGATGCATCCTGCGGGGCTGCTTTCCGTAGTCGGAGACGGCGTAGTGCTGGGTCGCGCGGTTGTCCCACATCGCGACGTCGCCGAGTTCCCAGTTCCATCGAATCGTGTTCTCCAGCCACGTAATACGGTCCTGGAAGATCCGGAACAGGGCTTGTGACTCGCTGCCGGTTACCCCGAGAATGCGCTTGACAAAGTTGCCGAGCAGCAGTGATCGTTCGCCGGTCTCGGGATGCACCCGCACCACCGGATGGTGCGTTTCGAAATGCGCCGAGTGGAATTCGGCGGCGTACTTCAACACCGCGTCGGGGTTGGCCTGCAACGCCGCCAGCTTGGCGGGATCGATTTGGGCATAGTCGAACTCGTTGCTATGCATCGCCCACAGGCTGTCGGCGAGCCGCTGCAGGGGCTCGGGCAATTGCCGGTAGGCGGCCACCGTCGAGGCCCAGGTGGTGGTACCGCCGTAGGCAGGCAGTTCGACGGCGCGCAGGATGGACGCTTTCGGCACCCGGTCGACAAAGGTGACGTCGGTATGCCACTGGTTAGCGCCTTGGCCGTTGAAAGACTCCAGCCGCATGACCCGACTTCCTTCGAACTTCAGCGTGGGGTGCGGAGTCGTGGGGACACCTAGGCTCTGCGCGAAGGCGAAGTGCGATTCGTCGTCGAGGTGATGCTGACCGCGGAAAAACACCACCTTGTACTGCGCGAGCGTCCGATTGATCGCGGCCGCGGTTTCGGCATCAAGCTCGCCGAGTCGCACTCCGTCGACCCGCGCACCGATGTTCTCGCTGAGCTTCACCACACGCAGATCACTGCTCATCTCAGTCCCCTTCGGGTCTTACCGGTGTAGGCGGCTGTCTACACGGCGGTTCGTCCGCTACTGTACACACGTGGCTACATCGGAGGCAACAGCTTCAGCGGTTGCGGACAGCGCGAAACCGCTCGGCAAAGAAGAGGTCGTTGCCGCCGTCCTTGCGGCGGCCAGTGAGTTGTTCGCGGAGCGTGGTCCGGCTGCGACGTCGATTCGTGAGGTCGCCGCACGCGCCGGGGTGAACCACGGTCTGCTGCACCGCCATTTCGGAAGTAAACGCCAACTGCTGGCCGCGACTCTGCAGCATCTCGCCGATTCCGGGGCGGCGCTGCGAGATTCGGGGGCGTCACAACAGCAACTAGAGGCTGTGCACGAAGTTCAGGCACGCGTCATGGTGCGCTCGATGCTCGATGGTTTCCCGGTCGAAGAACTTCAGCAGCGCTTCCCCGGGATGGAGCGGTTCCTGGATGAGGTGCGCTCCAGCCACAGCGATGAGCGCCAGGCACGGTTGTTGGCCGCGCACGGGATGGCCCTGCAATTCGGGTGGGGACTGATGGCCCCGACGTTGCGGGTGGCGTTCGGGCTAAACGACCTCAGCGATGCTGACCTTCGGGCGGCGGTAGCCGAGCAAGTCGCGAAAATCATTACCCCGCAATGACTGACCGCGGATAGTCGGCTTCAACGAACTCCCGACTCACCAGAAGTCTTGTAGCCCAAGCGAGTTCGGTCAGCAGCTTGCGCATCGGAGTGCGGCGAAACGAAGTGGCCGAACAGTCCTGTGACGTGCAAGACCCGTTCCAAGATAGGCGGACGGTGGTCGAGATGAAGACGGACACCCGCCTGGGCGGTGCGACGGCAGATAAGAAGCAGACCGGACAGGGCCGCCGAGTCGAGAAACGTCAACCCGTCGAAATCGAGATGCAGATTCGCCAGGTCGGCCTGTTGGGCCAGTAACTGCGTTGCGGTGTCGACCAATTCATCGATGGTCAAGTAGTCGAGGTCGCCGACGACCCGCACAAAGGCCGATCGTGCTGTCGTGGTGACCGTCACCGAAGCGGTCAAGCGGTGTACCTTTCCCGCGCGTGGCCGTCGACCGCGCTGTGCTGTGTGCGGCGCGGGGCGGTGATGGCTACAACGGCAATGTCGTCGTGAACCTCCTGACCGACCCATTGCTTGGCGAGCATCATGACGCGTTCGACCACCGCCTGGGCCGGCATTCCGGCACACTCGGCCAGCGCGGCCTTCAGACGCTGCTCGCCGAACATGTACCCACCCAGCGAGTCGCCCCGTGCCTCGATGACTCCATCGGTGTACAGCACGCACGTCTCGCCGGGCGCCAGCGAAGTTTCAAACGACTGCACTGTGATGCTCGGCAAAACGCCGACGAGCGTGCCGCGGGTGTCAGCCTGTTCCACCTGTCCGTCGTCACGCACGATCAGCGGTGGCAAGTGGCCGGCGCTGGTCAACCGCAGGCCCACCTCGCCGTCTCGGTGGGCGACGGAGGCCAGCACCAAGGTGGCGAAACGGGCGTGTTTGGTGGAAAGCATTGCACTGTTGAGCAATTCGAGCACAGACTCGTGATCTCCGGCCAGTGGCGTCAACGCCTGCAACGTGTTGCGGATCTTGCCGGTCAGCATGGCGGCCTCTAGTCCCTTGCCGGACGCATCGCCCAGCACCACCAGCGTCTCGTCTTCGGGAGTCGCCGCGGCGTGTAAGTCATAGAAGTCGCCGCCAACGACCTCGTAATTCTCCGAAGCCCGGTAACCACCGGCGAACTCGACTCCGTTCACCGGGTGTAACTGCGGAGGCAACAGGTCGCGCATCAGCGTGCGGGTGGTCGCGGCCTGCTCCGCATACAGCCGTGCAGCAGACAACGCTGCGCCGGCCCGCGCCGCGAACGATCGCGCAACTACGTCGTCGCCGTCGGTAAAGATCGCGTCGTCGCGATGCCGCAGCAACACCAGCGCTCCCGCCGAAACACCGTGTCCGGGCAGCGAAGTGATCATCACCGACCCCACCGGGCCGGCAAAACTATCGGGGACCAGCCAAGCCGGCAGCGTTGCGGGGTCAATCCGGCGTGACGGAACCGGCGGGAACCCGCGCAGCGCCTCGCTGAGACCTGCGACCACAGTTGGATCAGCATTGACGCTGCGCTGTTCCACCGCACCGGACGAATCGCTGTAAAAGATCGGCATCCGCCGGCCGCGACTCGCCGGAGCTACGAGAACCGCCGCATCCGCGAGGTGTCGGGCTGCCATCTTCACGACGGCTTCCCGGCAGCGGTCGATGTTCAGCGCCGCAGTCAACACCGACGACGCCTCGAGCAGAAAAACCGCGCGCTCCTGTTCGCGCGCCACCGCGTGCTGGGCCTCCCGTAACACTTGGCCGGAGTCCTCGACCAGCGACCACGCCACGTCGCCGCCTGGAAGCGTTGCCGGGTACGCGTCGAATTTACGTCCGCCGACGGTGCCGGAAACGAACGGCAATTCCCGACCGTTCGGAATCGAAAACGGTTGCACCAGACGTTGGTGCGCGCGCGACAGCCACGCGGCGGCCTCTTCCAGGCCACTGCCCGGTACCGCCGCGGGCAACAAGGACCCCGCTGACCCAGTTGATGCCCGGACCACTCCTGCCCGATCAACGATCAGTGTGGGGCAGGGAACGTACGTCCACAACGATTCAAGATCGGTCTCGACACCTGCGGGAACCCGTGTCTGCATGGCAATTGACCTACGAATCGTCGAATCGACTTAACTAGCGTTAGCCCGCAGTTTAAGCACATCCATCGCCACGGTGAAAGGCTTGCAGACGCCTAATTAGGCGGATGTGCAGAAACCGGTTGGCACGCGGGCGATCTCAGCGGTCGGAGGGGCATTTGCTTCGGCTGTGGCCAGCAACTCTTGTCGGCTGATCTTGACCGGATCGAACTTGAAGCTGCCCGCCCTGTTGTAGCTGGTCCGCGCACGCTACGGTCGGTAACACAGGTGACGGAGGTTTCTATGGCCGGGAAAATCCCGTTGGTTGACTATCTGGTGCTCGACGACGGCGATCCGCACTTGATCGCCCAGGAGTGCACAAACTGCGGCGCCCGGTTCTTCGACCGCCGCAATGCCTGCGCCGCGTGCTTCGCGACCGGCTTCACCACCGTCCCGGTCGCGACCGAGGGGACGGTACGGGCGTTCACGATCGTCACCTTCGCCGCACCGGGCATCCCCACCCCGTTCGTTGCGTCCGTGGTCGACTGCGACGGCACCCAGGTGCGGGCCAACCTGATCAACGTCGAGCCCGATCCGGAACACGTCCGCGACGGGATGAAGGTGCGACTGGCCACATACCCGATGGGAACCGACTCGGCGGGCACCGAGGCGATCGGCTTCGGCTTCGAGCCCGCCGAATGACGAAGGAGCAGTGACGATGAGCGCTAGCGACGAGATCTGGATCCTGGGGATCAGGATGACCAAGTTCGGCAAGCATCCCGACCTCGACACCGTTGACCTGGCGGCCGAGGCTGCGACCGGCGCGCTCGCCGACGCCGGCGTGACCATGGCCGACATCGGGGTCATTGCGGCCGGCAACTTGATGGCCGCGAACGCCGGGATCGGTCAACAGCTGCAGAAACAGATCGGTCAGACCGGGATCCCGGTGTACAACGTGGCCAACGCCTGCGCCACCGGGGCCACCGCGCTGCGGACCGCCATCATGGCCGTCAAGGCCGGCGAGGTGAAGTACGGATTGGCGGTCGGCGTGGAAAAGCTGTCTGGTGCAGGGCTGCTCGGCGCGGGCGGCAGGAAGAAGGCCGAGGCCGAGGTCTGGGAGGCAAAGGGCCGCTACGGCGCAGTCGCACCGGTCGACGGGCGGATCGGCACCGAAGCCATGCCTGGTGTGTTCGCGCAAATCGGCACCGAGTACGGCCACAAGTACGGCGGTACCAGTTTCGAGTTGTTCGCCAAAATCAGCGAGAAGAACCACGCCCACTCGACGTTGAACCCGCTGGCGGCCTACCAGAAGAAGTTCACCCTTGAGCAGATCATGAGCGACGTCATGATCGCCTACCCGAACACTCGCCCGATGTGTTCGGCCAACTGCGACGGTGCCGCAGCGGCGGTCGTTTGCAACGGTGAGACGCTGAAGTCGCTGTCGCTGGAGCAACGGCGGCGCGCGGTGAAGGTGTCGGCGTCGGTGCTGACCACCGACCCCTACGAAGAGGGCTGCCAGGTGTTGCCCAACGTCAACACGCTGACCCGCAACGCCGCCGCGACCGCCTACGAGCAGGCCGGCGTCGGTCCGAGCGATCTGGACCTAGTCGAGCTGCACGACTGCTTCGCCACCGCCGAGCTGGTGCACTACGACAACCTGATGCTGTGCGAAAAGGGCGGTGCGGCGGACTTTTTCAGCTCCGGTGCCACCTGGCGCGACGGCTCCACCCCGGTGAACGTATCGGGCGGGCTGCAGTCCAAGGGTCATCCGATCGCGGCCACCGGCATCGCCAACATCTGGGAAATCTGCCACCACCTTCGCGGCGAAGCCGGCGACCGTCAGATCGAGAACGCCAAGGTCGGGCTGGCCCACGTGATCGGTCTGGGCTCGGCCTGCGGCGTCCACATCCTGGAAAGGTCGGCGGCCTAGCGGCGATCGTGACCGCGGCGGAAGGACGGCAGTGAACGAAGAACAACGCAACGTGATGGCATCAGGGCGCGGCTTTATCGCTGCGTTGGATCAAAGCGGTGGAAGCACCCCAAAAGCCTTGAAGCTGTACGGGATTTCCGAGGACGCCTATCACGACGACGAGCAGATGTTCAATCTCATCCACGAGATGCGCGAGCGCCTCATGTCAAGTCCGAGCTTCTCCGGCGACAAAATATTGGCAACCATTCTTTTCGAGCAGACGATGGACCGCGCCATCAACGGCGAGGACACCGCGGCATTCTTGTGGAAGCAGAAGCACATCGTGCCGTTTGTGAAGGTCGACCAGGGACTCGCCGACGCTGAAAACGGTGTGCAGCTGATGAAGCCGATGACGAAGCTCGACTCGCTATTGGAGCGGGCCGTGGATAAGGGCATCTTCGGGACCAAGATGCGCTCGTTCATCCAGGAGCCGAACAAGGGCGGGATCAAAGCGATCGTCGACCAGCAGTTCGACTACGCGCACCAAATCGCTGAGCGCGGGCTGATGCCGATCATCGAGCCCGAGGTAAGCATCAAAAGCCCCGACAAGCCGAAAGCGGACAGGCTGCTGGTGGATGAGCTGAAAACGACGCTTGACGGGCTGGACGGCGACGGCCAGGTGATGCTGAAGCTGACCCTACCCGACGAGGACAACCTGTACGCGCCGCTGATCGAGCATCCCCGCGTTCTGCGAGTGGTCGCCTTGTCCGGCGGCTACAGCCTCGCGGAAAGCTGCGCGATCCTGGCCCGTAACCACCGCCTCATCGCGAGCTTCTCGCGAGCCTTGACCGAGGGGCTCACGATCGACCAGACGGATGCGGAATTCGACGAGAAGCTCGGATCGAATATCAACGAGATTTACGCCGCCTCGGTGACATAACCGGTAGCCCGGAGCGCCGCGCGCACTGGAGACCAGCGCTGCGGAGCCGCCCGGTCCGCAGCTATATAGGGAATTTTCCCGATGTGCGGGGGCCTGCAAACGCCGCATTCTTTGAGGCCCTGACAACTGAAGGACCCCACGTGGACAAGGCTTTCTGGCGGACCCGGACCGCGACCGTAACGCTGCTATCGGGCTTCGCCGTTCCTGGCTTGATGCTCACCGCAGATCTCACCCGGACAATGCCGCACGGCTCGCGACCGTGGTGGCCCGGGCAGCCTTGATCGCAAGGCGGCGATGCGAATGAGCTCGTCGTCTGCAACGTGGTTGTGTAGCCCCGCGCTCATCGTTCAAGGTCAGCCGCCGGGGGCACCGATACCGCGTCAGGTTTGCCCGCCCATCGCATTCATGTGCCTCGCTAGTCCGCGGAGGGCGCAAGGAAGCAGCCGTCGAAATGGCCGTTCTCGATCCCGACGGTCTGCATGAACGAGTGGGCGACGACTGGTCCGACTAACCGAAACCCCGCCTCCAGCAACGTTATAGAAAGCTGCCGGGACTCCGGGCTTGCCATCCGGCCATCGGCCCAGCTCCGTAGTCGATGGTGCCGACGTGGTTGATGCTGCCACGCCAGTTGCGACAACGAGTATTTCGACAGCACATCAGCGTTGTGCAGCGTGGCTTCGATCTTTCGCCGATTGCGGATGATCGAGGTATCGGCCATCAATCGTTCGACGTCATCAGAGTTCATCGCGGCCACGGCCGAGGGGCTGAATCCGTGAAACGCGGTACGCAGGTTGTCTCGCTTGTCGAAGACAAGCGCCCAGGACAGGCCGTTCTCGAAGTACGTCAACACAAGCGCCTCGAACAGCGCCGCCTCGTCGTGTGTGGGCTTTCCCCATTCGAGGTCGTGGTAGGCGATCAGATCGCGACCGGTCTCGGTCGCCCAGCGGCAGCGCGTGACACCGTCGGCGGCGCGCACCACGGTGGGTAGCTGCGGCGACATACCGACACCGGCCATCGCTTTCACGCTACGGCCCTATTCGGCTGTTGTCGTTGAGCTTTCGTCATCCCGCCTGAGGGTTCTCCAGCACCAGCGCAATCCCCTGTCCCGAGCCAATGCATACACCGATTACGCCGTAACGCGCTTTGCGTTCATGTAGTTCGGTGGCCAAGGTCAAGACGTAGCGGGTGCCCGAGGCGCCGAATGGGTGACCGGTGGCGACCGCTCCCCCGTTGGGGTTGAGTTTGTCGTCGGGGATGGTGAACCCGTCCAGCTGATTGGATAGTTCACGCAGCACTCCCAGCGCTTGGGCGCTGAATGCCTCGTGCACTTCCCAGACGTCGACCTGCTCGGGTGTGAGTCCGGCGCGCTTGAGCGCCAACGGAATCGCCCACGCCGGCGCGAGCCCCATGATCAGTGGGTCGAGTGCGTATACCGCCGACGACACCACCCTGGCCAACGGCGCGACACCGAGATCGGCCGCCTTCTCTCCCGTTGCGATCACGATCGCGCTGGCCCCGTCGGTGAGCGGGGATGAGTTGCCGGCGGTCATCTGAGTGGTGCCGGACTGGACCGGAAGTGCGGCGAGCTGTTCGGCGGTGGTGTCATCGCGGATGAACTCGTCGTGCTCGAATACCCGCGCCGGCGTCTTCTTGGTCGCCGGGATCGGCACGGGTATAATCTCTTTGGCCAGCCGGCCCGAGTCGCGAGCCGCCGCGGCCCGGTGTTGGGACCGCAATGCGAACGCATCTATCTCCTCGCGGGTCAGGTGGTAACGGTCCGCCACGTTCTGCGCGGTCTCGATCATCGAGATGTATGCGTTGCGGGCCAACAAGACCGGGTTCGGTGGACCGCCGGCCCCGGCCCACATCGTATCAAGCAAAAAAATGGGGCCGCGGGGTGAGAACGGTGCGTCGCCCTTCATGTAGGCCCAGCCCGATCGGGACATCGACTCGACCCCGGAGGCGATCCCGACATTCAATTCGCCGGCCATGATCGCATGGCTGATCGCGACCGTCGCGCTCACTGATGAACCGCAGAACCGGTTGATCGTGGCGGCGGCGACACTGTCGGGGAAGCCGGCCGCCAATGCGGCCCATCTGGCGACGTCGCCCATTCCTTCGTGGGCTACGTTGACGCAGCCCGCCATGATGTCTTCGATCTGCTCGAGGGGTACCCCGATGCGCTCACAGGCACCTCGCATCGTCATGCCCAGCAGATCATCGGGTCGCAGATGCGACAGCGATCCCCCGTAGCGCGCAAACGCTGTGCGTGTCCCGCCGAGAACGAATGCATCAGTCATCTCTGTCACCTATCCGAAGGCACTTCAGTGAATCCCGGTTCTCCACCGTCGACAACGGAATTGAACCGGATCCGGGTTTCATGCTTGCTGATCTCTTGGATCACGCTTTCTGGAAGCGCAGAAACATCGAAGTTCTCCCTGATACGTGACGGCGTGACAGATCCCGTGAGAACCGCGGTGCCGCGCTGAATACCCCAGGCCAAAAGCACTTGCGCAGGCGTCTTCTCAAAACGCTGACGCGATCGAGACGATCAGCGGATCGTCGAGCAGCCGCGGTTCCAGCGCGTGTCCCAGCGACGCGAACGCCAACAGGATGATCGCATGCGTCTTGCACAATTCATGCAGCTCCCATTGCGGGTGATACGGGTGCGACTCCACCTCGATAACCGCCGGCTTGATCCGGGCGGCCTCGATAATCTCGCTAGCGCGTTCGGCGCCGATATCGGACAGGCCGATTGCTCGCGAAAGTCCCTCGTCGACAAGGCCTTCCATCGCGGCCCAGGTTTCCTCTAGCGTGACTCCGTCGTCGTAGATGATCTCTCCATGGGGGTGACGGGGATCTTGGTCGTCGCCGGGCTGAAACGCGAACGGGGTGTGTATCAGATAAAGATCGATGACGTCGAGCCCGAGTCTGTTCAAGCTGGCCTGCAGTGCGGGCTTGACCCGCTCGGGTCGATGGTTGTTGTTCCATAACTTGGTGGTCACAAACAGATCCTCGCGGCGGACGGTCCCGGCTGCGAACAAGTCTTTGAGCGCCTCGCCGACCAGTGCTTCGTTGCGGTACCGCTCAGCGGCGTCGAGATGGCGGAACCCCACCTCGACCGCTGTCGTGACGGCGCTGTGCGTCTTCGTGTTATCCGACAGTGAAGTCCCAAACCCGAGCGCCGGGATCTCACCGCTGCCGTTGTTCAGGGCAAATCTGCGCTGAGTTAGATCTTCGTTCGATGCCATTTGCCTTCACTTTCATTGCGCCGACGCGTAGAAGGCGTCAGCTGGTAGTGACGTGACGCCCAGCTCGGCTGCGACCGCATCGGCTCCGTGCCGGCGACCTCGAGGTCTACTCGGCCGTCGGAGGTGTAGTACGGATGGATGTAGCGCTCGTAATAGCGCTGGATCTCCTCGCGTGTCATCCGGTCCAGGAACGACGCGATGTAGCGGACAGCCAGATCGGGCTGGTCCGCCATCGTTTTCAGGGATCGCTGGTTGGCTCGCACCAGCGCCTGCACCGCCGGGCTGTCGATTGGATTGTGCTTGGGGTCCAACGCAATTCCGACGGTGGGGATTCGGAGGTGATCGCCGACCCAGGCCAGTACGTGAAAGCCTTCTTCCGCCGCGACCTGTTCGGGACCCAGGGTGCTGCCGATGTAGGCGGCGTCGATCGAGCCGTCGCGAAGATGCCGTAGATCCATTTGGTAATCGCCCGGATGCCGCACCACACATTGCACGTCGCGGTCTGGGTCTAAGCCGTGCTTGCGCAGCACGATCCGCGCGAAAGTCCCGGGCGGACTATCCGGCGCGTGGACCGCTAGCCGGCGGCCGCGAACGTCCGCCATGGACTTCACGCTGGCGTTCCCGACGAACCAAAACAACGGCCGGTCCGTGTTGACGCTGAGGACGGTCCATTCGATGCCGTCGGTCAGCCGCGACAACAGTCCCCGGCCGAGCCCGATGGTCGCACAGGCGCGTACGCGCGTTATGTCCCAGCGGGTTCCATCCCGTAAGGCCACGTGGACGCCCTCATCTTCGAAGTAGCCCTCCTGATCGGCGACGTAGGCGACGAGCTCCTCATGGATGCCTCGCCCGACATAGGCGAGGTCGATCGTCTGCATGCCGAGAGTCCTCCTTTGTCTGAATGAGATCCGATGCAGCGCAGCCGTATTCAATCCATCGTCAGGCCACCATCGAGCGGGAAATAGTGGCCGGTGGTGAAACCGGAATCCTCACTCGCCAAGAAAGCCAGTGTCTTGGCCACCTCGTCGGGCGTGACGAGTCGTCCCATCGGCGCGGCTGCACCGAGCTCATTCAATTTCTCGGGTGTCAGCTTCTTGTTCATCGACGTACCCTGCACCGTCGCCGGTGCGACGAGGTTGGCGGTGATTCCGTGCGGCGCCAGCTCGAGTGCGATGTATCGGGCGAACTGATTCACGGCCGCCTTGGGGACGCCGAGGTTGATCATGCCGTTGCGCGGATGCCGCGATGGCTCGGCGGTGAGATAGAGCAGACGGCCATAGCCGCGCGAAGTCATGCCCGGCACAACAGCTTTGGTGAGCAGGAACGCGGCGTGCAGCTCTCGGTCCAGCTTTCCGCCGAGCTGTTCCCAGGTCAGATCGGCGAACGAGGTGATGTTGTAGGGGATCAACGCGTTGTGCACGAGCACGTCGACTCGCCCCCACCGCTGTTCGGTGTCGCCGACCATCGCCGAGACATCGTCGGGGACGGTGACGTCGGCCCGGGTGGCCACCGCCTCACCCCCAGCCGCGGTAATGGCCGCGACCACCTCTTCAGCCTCCTCGGCGCTCGAGTGGTAGTTCACGACCACCCGAAACCCGCGTTCGGCAAGAACCCTTGCGGTCGCGGCACCGATTCCGCGGCTGGCTCCAGTGATGATCGCTACTCGTGACATCAGAGTTGGCCTCCGTGCAAACGAAAAAGCTCGCTCAACACTCGTGGATTGGGCGGTACTTCATGCCAGGGAAAGTCACTGACCCGGCCGGGCGGGTTCGCCCCTGCAGCATTTCAAGATCGTACGGCGGGGCCCGTCGCGGGCATAGCCGTCGACCGTAGATTTAACCCTCGCGGCGTGCACGAAAAGCGGCCAGGGTGGTCGAGGGGCGCAAGCCCAGGCCCCGCGTGCCGACTCGACGAGGTAGCGTCTCGAGGAGTCTTCGGTAGTTCGACGGTGGAGCGAAGGAGCGCAGTAGTGGATTCGGCTTTACTTGGCCTACTGACCATAGTCACCCTTGCGCTGGCGTTGGTGTTCGGTGCCTTTGCTGCTGTACACGTGAAGCGGCTGGGAGACCGAACGCCCGCTCCGATAAGCGAAGAAATTTGGAGCGCCAAAGCGGTTCTAAATAAAGTACGCAAACGCGAACCCATGTCGAGGGACGAGCTGGATTATGCGAAGCAAATCGTTGCCGACCGTAGCTCCCCGATGGCATTCTGCATCCCCGGCGCTTTGTTCATGCTGGGCAGCTTTTATGTATTTGGCAGTCTTTACACCTTGCATGGAGCCACGCCCTCCGAGCGGACATTCCTCGGGTTGATCCCCATGTTGACCTCCACAAACCTCGCCGTTCGGCTTCTCCGCAGCGCAAGGTTGAAAGGGCGACTACGGAAAATGGCTTGAAGCAACACAAGGCATGTGGTGTGGTACGAGCCGTTGTTCACGCCCATTCGTGGTGCTGCCGGTTTAGTCGATTTCCGATGAGTTGGACATCTTGGCTCGTCCGCGATGCCGACGGCACCCCCATGGTGATAGCGTCCGGACCTGGTGTTCGCGGACTGGCCCCGGACTGGTACTGTTTGTACGTTCATATCTCAACCTAGTTGATATAGGACCCGAGGCGAGCAGCCCCGACACCTGTGCCAGGGACGAAACGAGACCACGAGGTCGGGGACCGGATTCCGAAAGGTGATGGAGTGAGCCCTCGTTCAGTCGGCAGGACTGTCTTGGCGCGAGTCTGGATGCCAGTGGTTGCCGTCGTTGCGCTCTCTTTGGGTGCGGTGTTGATGTGGAAGGTGCACGAATTTTCTGCTCCCCCGCCTGTCACTACCGTCCTTGGCCCGCAAGCAGTTCCGGAGTTCAGTCCCAAACGGGTCACGTATGAGTTGTCCGGCTCCATCGGGAAGGGGGGGATGCTCGTCTGGGCGGACGTCGACGGGCATCCGCATCGGGTTGATCTCACGACGTTGCCGTGGTCGCACGAGGAGACGACCACGCTCACGGTGGTGTCCGCCAGCATCTCGGCGCAAGTTCACGGCGGTGATCACGTCGGCTGCCGGATACTGGTGAACGGCGTTGTCCGCGCTGAACAATCCGAAACCCGTCAGGATGCGCATGTCTTCTGCCTAGTGAAATCCGCATGAGCGAGCATCGCGCGAACGAGACTGGGGCGAAGCGACCCTTCTTCCCGAGAATGGTCCGCGCCTTCGCGATACCGATCATCGTCTTTTGGGGGCTTTTGGCGATCGCGACGAACACCTTCATGCCGCAGGTAGAGAGGGTCGCCGAGGAGCTGGCGGGGCCGATGGTGCCGCACTACGCGCCGTCGCAGCGGGCGTTGCTGGCCATCGGTGCGAAGTTCCACGAGTCCAATTCGACCAGCTTCACCATGCTCGTGCTGGAAGGCGACCGACCGTTGGGCTCGCCCGGCTCCGTGGCGCATCGGTACTACGACGACTTGGTGCGCCGGCTCCAGCAAGACCCCAAGCATGTCCAGTACGTCATGGATCTGTGGGGGAAGCCGATCACCGCGGCCGGGGTGCAGAGCCTCGACGGCAAGGCCACCTACGTGCTGACGCGCACGGCGGGCGATATCGGCACGATGCAAGGGAATAACTCCGTTAAGGCCGTTCGGGATATCGTCGCGAAGGACACACCGCCGCCCGGGCTCAAAGTCTATGTCAGCGGCGCGGCTCCGCTGGCCACAGACGAACTGGATATTGCCAATTCGAGCTTGAACGACATCACGATCGTGACGATCTTCCTCATCATCGGGATGTTGTTCTTGGTGTATCGCCGCGTTTCCACCCTGGCGGTGCCCCTTTACGGCGTTCTGTTCGAGCTGCTGGTCGCGAAGGGAGTCGTTTCAACCCTGGGCACTCTCGGGTACCTCGAGCTCTCGTCATTCGCGGTGAACATCGTCGTCGCGCTGACCCTGGGGGCGGGGACGGATTACGGCATCTTCTTAATGGGCCGCTATCACGAGGCGCGACGAGCCGGCGAAAGTAAGGAGGAGGCGTTCTACACCGCGTATCGGGGGGTCGCACCGATCATCATCGGCTCGGGGCTGACGATCGCAGGGGCGTGTTACTGCTTGACTTTCGCGCGACTCAACTACTTCCACACCATGGGTCCCGCCGTTGCCATCACCATGCTGTTCACCATCGCCGCCGCGCTGACGCTGGGCCCGGCCCTGTTGACGTTGGGCAGCCTTTTCGGGCTCATGGACCCGAGGGGGACGGCCCAGGGGCTGCTGTATCGGCGGATCGGGACGAGCGTGGTGCGCTGGCCGGTGCCGGTCCTCGCGGCCAGCGCCGCCGCCGTCATGGTGGGGGCGATCTTCGTGCCGACGTATCAGGTGAACTACGACGACCGTGAATACCAGCCCCGCAATACCGGTTCCAACCAGGGTTTCGAGGCGGCGGATCGGCACTACCCGAAGAGCAAACTGTTCTCCGAGATGCTGATGGTCGAGACGGATCATGACATGCGAAACTCGGCCGATTTCATCTCGCTGGACCGGGTGGCCAGGGCTCTCATTCGCATTCCCGGCGTCGCGGAGGTGCAAAGCATCACCAGGCCAATGGGCCGAGCATTGGAACATGCCACCCTGCCCTACTTGTGGACCACGTCAGGCAGCGGTAGCGGTCAACAGAACCCGTTCAACATCCAGCAAAACACCAATACCGACAAGCAGGCACAGGTCAACGCGGACACTGTCAAGGTCTTGCGGAAAGAGATCGACTACTTCCAGAACTTGTCGGATGAGCTGCACAAGACGGTTATCACCACCGAGGATCTGGAAAAGGTCACCAATGAGATGAATGAGGAAATCTCAAATCTCGACGATTTCTTCCGGCCGCTGAAGGGTTATTTCTATTGGGATAAGCACTGTTTCGACGTTCCCATTTGCTGGGCATTTAGATCGCTATGGGATACGCTCGACAAGATCGACCATTTGGCCGCTGATATCAAGGACGTCAGAACCTCCCTCCAGGCCATCGACGCCATCGTGCCGCAAATAATCACGCAGCTGAAACTCACGGCCGACGACACGGAGCAAATAACGGCTCTTTTAACCAACACCTACGGCCAGTCGGCCCTGCAGTCCACACAGACCGACCAGACATACTACGACCAGGTCAATGTGGGGCTCGACTTCGACCAGTCCAAGAGCGATGACTTCTTCTACATCCCCCATGAAGGTTTTGACAACGAAGACGTCAAGACTGGTGAGAAGCTCCTGATGTCGCCGGACGGCAAGGCTGCTCGGTTCATCGTCACCCACGAGGGGGACGCCATGGGCCCCGAAGGCGTGAAGCATGTCAACGCATTCCCCGACGCGATAACCACGATCTTGAAAGAGACCTCGTTGGCCGGCGCGAAAGTTTATATCGGCGGCACGGGAGCGACCGATAAGGACATCAAGGAATACAGCGCATCCGATCTGGCTATCGTGGCTGTCGCCGCCTTCGTGCTGATCTTCTTGATCATGTTGTTCCTCACGGGAAGTCTGATGGCCGCCTTGGTCATCCCCGGCACGGTGGCCTTCTCCTACGCCGGGGCGTTCGGGCTCTCCGTGCTCCTCTGGCAGCACCTCATCGGCCTGCACCTGCACTGGTTGATATTGCCGCTCACGTTCATCATCCTGGTGGCGGTGGGTTCGGACTACAACCTACTGCTGATCGCCCGAGTCAAAGAGGAGCTTCACGCCGGGTTGCACACCGGTCTCATCCGCGCACTCGGAAGCACGGGTGGTGTGGTGACGTCCGCGGGTTTGGTGTTCGCGTTCACCATGCTGGCGATGCTCTCCAGCGATCTCAGGACTATCGGTCAGATAGGTTCCACCGTATGCATCGGCCTGCTGCTCGACACACTGATCGTGCGTTCATTCGTCGTGCCGTGCGTCCTTAGCATCCTCGGGAAGTGGTTCTGGTGGCCAACGCTGGTACGTTCCCGTCCGGTACCCCCGCGATAAGGGCGTCGACGGTGCCGCGGCCGTCCATCGTCACCCTGATTGGAGTATTTTTAGCTGGTAGGTGCCTAGCATGTCCGACCAGGTGAGGACGTGGGAAAGGCCAGGGGCGAGATGGCGTTCGAACGTTACCGGCTGCCGACGCTGATCGGGCAGAGCCGAATGGGCAAGGTTATCGCGGCGGCGGCAGCCGCCATGGCGCTCGCACCGTTCTTGGTGCTAGCCGCCACACCCGGTGCGGCACAGGCGGCTCCATCGGTGGTGGCCGCTCAGGAGGACCCCACCCGACCCTGGTGGCGCATGGCGCTGCACTACGGGGTGTTGGTGATAGCAGTGTGCGTTGTCGCCTGGATGCTCCATCGTTTCGCGAAAATGTGGAGCGCGCCCATGACGGTTAGCGGAGTGTGGCCGGCCCGGCGAAGTTTCGGCCGGGGTGCGTTCGCAGGTGTGCTAATGGCCCGAAAAAGAATGGCGCTGGTCGAGGCGGGCCATAGATGTGCCGTCCCCACCTGTCGGCACCCGACGACGGAGACAGCTCACATCCTGCCTGAGTCAGAGAGCGATGACGAGTCGTTCGCGAACCTCATCGCGTTATGCGAGAAGTGCCAAAAAAAAGAAATCGATCGGCAGTCGATCCGCGGGTATAAGCGCAATCTCGCGATCTTGAACAGCCGCTACTCTGAGTTCGAGCGCCGGATGTTCGATCAGATTGCCGAGACCGACCGGAGATCCTTCGTCGTCGAGCCGGGCTTCGAGATCCTCCTCCTGCACGCGGTCAACGACGGGCTTTTGAAACGTGTTGAACTAGCGCCCGTGGGGGCCCAACGGGGTGAACCAACCCAGTACACGTACGAGGTGACGGATGAAGGCCTGGACTTCATCAACCGATACGTCTGTGGTGAAGACATATCGTGAGGCCCCGCGTTCAAAACAACGCATGTCGCGAATTCGCGCGTTCCTGAAATCTGTTGTTTCGCTACAAGTTTGCTAGTCTTCAAAATTTCGACCGAATGCATCGGCCTGCTGCTCGACACGCTGATCGTGCGTTCGTTCGTCGTGCCGTGCATCCTCAAATCGTCGGGCCGTGGTTCTGGTGGCCGACACTGGTGCGTACCCGTCCGCTACCGCAGCAATAGTCACAGGTCGACGACTACGGGTTCTGCGGGTTGGCTGCAGCACAACAGGATGTTGCCCGGCGCAGGCGGTTCCAGAGGTTCGAGGGTGTAGTCGACGGTTCCCGCGATCAGCGCCGTCTCGCAGTTGTGGCACACGCCGGTGCGGCACGACCATTGCGCCGGGACGTCACACTCCTCGGCGAACTCGAGCAAGCTGGTGGCGGGCGGACCGAATGGCGCCGATATGCCGCTGCGCGCGAACTGCACCTGCGGTCCCGGTCCGGGCGGACCGACCGGTAGATGCGGCGGGACCGCCGACGCGGCGATGCCGGGTGTGAGTGCGGCTGTGGCGCCGAATGTTTCGGTGTGGATCCGTGCGCGCTCAAAGCCTAGCTCGGCGAGTCCCGCACTGACGTCGTCCATGAAGCTTGTGGGACCGCATAGGTACACGTCGCTGGTGCGGGGTAGACCGAGTCGGGCGATCGTCGCTGCGGACAGCCGGCCATGCTCGGCGTCGGCCGGGAGTTGCTCGGCCGGTTCGGGCCGACTGTAGAAGACGCGAATGTGGCTGTTGCTGAGCCGATTGAGCAGTGCCCGGCTTTCTAGCGCGAAGGGGCGCTGGGACGGGCCCCGAGCGGCGTGCAACCACCAGACCTGACGGGGTGACTCGGTCGCGGCCAAGGTGTGCAGCATGGACAGCACCGGCGTGACTCCGACACCAGCCGACATCAGGATGACCGGTGACTCGGATTCGGTGAGGAAGAACGTGCCGCGGGGCGCGGCGACCTCGAGGGTGTCGCCGGCCTTCACGTGGGTGTGGATGTATGCGCTTGCCGCGCCATGTGTTTCGCGTTTTACGCTGATCCGGTAATTCCCGGCTCCGGCCCAGTTGGACAACGAGTAGTTCCTGATCAACGTCTCGTGGGTGTCGCTGTGGGAAAGGCGCACGGCGATCGATTGGCCGGGCCGCCAGGGCGGCAGCGGCGCACTGTCCGGATCGGCCAAGGTGATCGAGCGAACGGTGCGACTCTCCTCGTGGATTGCCGTGACTTTCAGGGGGCGAAACCCATTCCAAGCCGGCGGGGGGCTGCTGGCGGCGGCGGTCAGGCCGGTGTTGCCAGCCGATGTCGACGTGGTGCCAGCCTGGGTGAGCAGGTTCTGCAGGGATCCCTTCCAGCCGGAGCTCAACGCGGGGATACGCAAGGCGCGTTCTAATGCGTCGCGTGGATGGCCGGGAAGGTAAAGCAACGCATCGATTTCGGCGACGCTGACCTGCTCGGGTCCTGCGCCGACTTTGACAATGTCTTGACCGGCTTCAATCTGTCCTTCGGTGATGACCCGGAAGTAGAACCCCGGGCGACGGTGGGAGACCAGCAGTGCGGCCATCTGCGGCTCACCTAGCCGCAGGCCGACCCGGTAACAGGTCACTCGCGGTTGGCTGACTTCGAAGACGGCCTGGCCGATCCGGTATCGATCGCCGATGCACACCTCATCGTCGGGCAAACCCTCGACCGTGAAATTCTCGCCGAAATGGCCGGGTTCCAGGTCGTCGCGATCCAGTTCGCGCGACCAATATCGGTAGGAGTCAAGCTGATACACCAGCACGGCGCGGTTTTCTCCGCCGTGCCCGCCGAGGTCGCCTTGGCCGTCGCCGTCGACATTGAGCCGGCGCGCCATTCGCGGGCCCGACCACCGGCTGCTTCCAGACGCCGGTGTAGACCGTACGGCCGCTCCACGCGATGTTCTTCGGCAGACCGACGTTCACCGATACCAAGGTGGCCATGTCCCGAACCCTTCGTGCGCACTCGATAATCAATTGTCCGCGACGCGTCAAGAGCGGCGCGATTGCTGTGACTGGGTTGGGGACTTCCATCACCTGGCTGAAAGCTATTGTCAGCGACATCGGCCGAACGCCTCCAGGCGTGGCTCGAAACGCGCGACAGTGCCAACGAATTACCGAGATCGGGATGGGCTGATGGAGCTTTATGACGTAATGCGCACTACCGCCGCGGTTCGCGAGTTCACCGGCGATCCGTTGCCCGACGATGTGCTCGAGCGCATCCTGGACAACGCGCGGTTCGCGCCCAGCGGCGGCAACCGGCAGGGCGCGCATGTGATCGTGGTGCGCGATCGGGCCACCCGCGAGGCGCTGGCCGAGCTGTCGACGACGGGCGCCCGACGGTATGTCGCCCAGTTGGCCAGCGGCGAAAGCCCGTGGAACCCACTGCACCCACCGAAGGCGACGGCGGCGGAGATAGCGGCCACCGAAGTGCCGTCGCAATTCACCGCGCCGCTGCTCAACGCCGCGGTGGTGCTTGTGGCGTGCATCGATCTCGAGGTAGTCGCCGCTATAGATCAAAACCTCGCCCGGATCGGGATGATCAGCGGCGCGTCGGTATATCCGCTGATGTGGAACATCTTGTTGGCTGCGCGCAACGAGGGCTATGGGGGCACCATCACCACGATGGTGGTGGCGGAGGAGCCACGGGTGCGGGATCTGCTCGGCGTGCCGGAGTCATATGCCGTCGCCGCGCTGTTGCCGATCGGAAAGCCGCGCAAGCAAGTGACGAAGCTCAGGCGAGACAGCGTCGCCGAACTCGCCACCCGGGAGCGCTTTGACGGTGAGCCGTTCGGTACGAACGGTTAGTTACCCAAGTTTTCAGCTGTTGAGGAATAGTCGTGCGTTGGCCAGGAAGACGTCGGAGTGTTGCGACTGTGCGCCGTGGCTGGCGTCGGGGAACATCAAAAGTGTTGCACCGGAAAGGTGGTCCGCGAGAATCATGGCGTTGACCGAGTCAACAACGACGTCTTTGACACCGTGAACGATCAACGCCGGCTGCCCGATCGTGCTGAGCATGGCGTAGCGGTCGGTGGTCGGGATTTGGCCCCACCCGCGGATCGCGTGCAGCTGCGCGGCAGCTGCGCTCGCGGTGATAGGCACATCACGATCCGCCACACGACGGTTGAGCCGGTCCAGATATGCGTGACCCGCGGCCTGGCTGGCATCGCTCGGCGTGAAGAACGCGTTCAAAAGCAAAGCCACGGGGTCGTTGAGTTCTTCTGCTGATAACTCGTCGAAGGTCATCTTCTCGCCACCGCGTGGCCCCGTCCCGCACAGAATCATGCGGCGAAGCATCTCCGGATGAGACGCAGCGATCTGCTGCGCGATCATCCCACCGAGTGAAAAGCCCAGAAAGTCAACGGTTGTCAGGCCCAGAGCGTGCAGGAACCCGACACATTCCTCCGCGAACTCGGCGACGTTCGCCGGAGTGCTGCCGGTCGAGGCCCCGATTCCCGGGTAGTCGAACGTGATCACGTCACTGTCGGCCGCCAATCCGTCAACGATGAGGGGATCCCAGTCGTCCAAGTTCGCGGCGAAGTAGTTTGCGAGGACCAGTGGTATGCCACCGCGATTACAAATGCGCCGATAGGCGAAGTCGACACCATTGGCGGCGCGTACGACCTCGGTCGGTGTCTGGGAGTACGTCTGCGTTGTCGATGTGCTCATTAGCGACGACACTGCCAGCCGGCCAGGTCGCGATCAGTCACAGATTTGTGTGAGGCATCGACGCAGGCGGCTGTGGCCAGTGGTGGATTTGGGACACCAGGGCAAACTGATAACGAGCCGGCCGACGGTATCCGACCTGCGTCCCGAGGTTAATCTTTGGTTTCTAAAACGCTTTTCGCAGTCAGTTCGCAAGACGGCGAAGCCACATAGCTAGTCCTTAGCGTAGCGAAAGGTCAGCACAAAGTCCCGTGCCTAGCGTCGGTGTTGTTGCGCCAACGAAGGGAGATCGAGATGGGATTACGCACCGTCGAGCTCCGTCGATTGCTAGGGGCTGCGGCGTTATGCGGCGGTATGGCGATTGCCGCTACCGGCATTGGTGCCGGCATCGCGGACGCCGCGCCCTGGGGACCGCCGCCTCCGCCTCCGATGTGGGGGCCGCGGCCTCCGCCGCCAGCCTGCATCCCGTTCCTTCCCTGCTGACCGATTAGGTGAGAAGAGAAGTGACCGCCGACGCTGTGGGCGCCGCCAATGATCAGCCGGCGCCCACAGCGTCCGCATGCCGTGTGGGGATTCTTAGGCGAGTCCCCGCACGTCAGTCGCCTTCCGGTATTGGGTGCTAGAAATACCTTGCCGCGATGGGCGCCTCACCCAAATGGATGACGGCGCGCCAGCGGTAGCCGTGCCACGTTGAACCCATCAAAGGAGGCTTGGCATGTCAACGTATCGCGCCTTTCAGGTCACCGGGCAGCGGCAATTCGAATTGGTGGAGCGTGAGCTGCTCGACCCGCAGCCTGGTCATGTGCGCTTTCGCGTGCACAGTTGCGGGGTGTGCCACAGCGATGTGCTCGCCGTCGAGGGCTTGCGCCCCGACCCCCGCCAACCGGTGGTGCCGGGGCATGAGGTCGTCGGCGTCATCGACGCCATCGGAGACGAAGTACGCGGATGGAAGATCGGTGACCGCGTTGGTGTCGGCTTTCTGGGCGGTCACTGCGGCGTGTGTGTCTTTTGCCGCCACGGGGATTTCGTCAATTGCGAAGACCAACCTCGGCCGGGCACGGACGCGGACGGTGGATACGTGGAGGTCGTCTATGCGCGCGCCAGTGGGCTTGTCCGCGTTCCCGAAGCTCTCGCATCCGCGGATGCCTCTCCACTGCTGTGTGCCGGCATCACCACCTATAACGCGCTGCAGAAGTTGAACGCCGAACCCGATGCGCTGGTGGCGATCCAGGGTATCGGCGGCCTGGGCCATCTCGGCGTGCAGTACGCGAACAAACTGGGCTATCGAGTTGCCGCCATCGCACGAGGCACCGAAAAGGCCGCGTTGGCGGACAAGCTCGGCGCACACCACTACATCGACAGTGCCGCAGTCGATCCCGCCAAGGCGTTGCAGGAACTCGGCGGAGCGGTGGCCATCGTCGCCACCGCGGCAAGTGGCGCGTCGATGTCACCGCTGCTAGCCGGGCTCGCACCGCGCGGCCAGCTAGTGGTCGTCGGCGTGAGCGACGACCCAATTGAGGTCGACGCCTCCGCTCTTGTCTTCGGTAGCCGTTCGATCGTTGGCAGCCTGACCGGTTCATCAATCGAAAACGAGGCGAACCTGCAGTTCAGTGCCGCACACGGGGTCGCGCCCATGACTGAGGTGTTGCCGTTTGAAGATGCGCCCACGGCCTATCAGCGAATGATGTCCGGTCAAGCCAGATTTCGTGTAGTACTCGACATGCAGCTGTCCACCAACTGACATGTACGACGGCCAGCCGGCTGATCACGATGCAGACTCATCGGGGCACCCGCAACGCGAGGTAGTATCCGCGCCGCCGGGTGTTGTCGACGGTATAGGCCAGCGCCCTCACCAGACCCTCATGGTCGTATTCCAACCAGCGCTCGCTGTACTGGCGCTCAAATTCGCTCCAGGACGCCACGGTGAACCTCTCGATGATCGTGTCGGGATGTTCGACATCGTGATAAAGCCGCCAACTGTGGCCACCCGTTCGCAGCCGTGATCGCCTGACCGCGCTCATCGCCTCGACGAATTTTTCGAGGTTCTCGGCCGACACTCGGTAGCGGACGGTTACGAGCACCGGTCCATCGTTAGGGTCTGGTTCAAACACCACCATCGGTGTCGGCCAGGCAGTGGAATTGTCGAGGCTGACCGTCCCGGGCGGCGGCCGCAACGGCAGCGCGGGAACGCTGAGGGCAGCGGCGCCCAGTACCACCGCTGAGCAAATCAGTGCGGTGTCAAGCCCGGCCCGCGTGGCGACGACACCCCAGACATACGAGCCGATTGCCTGAGATCCCGTGAAGACCAGCAGGTATAGCGACAACCCGCGGGCCCGAACCCATCGTGGCAGCGACAGCTGCGCTCCTGCGTTTAACGTTGTCAACGTGATCAGCCAGCACATTCCCGACAACACCAAAACAGGCGTCGCCGCGGGGAACGGCAGCCAGACCACCGCCAGCGGCGCAAAACCGTACGCGACGGCGCACGATGCCAGCCGCGTGTTGGCTGGCACTCTCTGGCGGAACCGTGCGTCAACCATGACAGCGAGCACCGCGCCAAAACCGATGGCCCCCAACGCCACACCGTAGCCACTGGCCCCCAGGTGCCATCTGTGGGCGGCCGCTACCGGCAACAGCGCCAACAGGGCCGAGGCGGGGAAAACGAAAAGGGCTGCGCGCAACAAGATCCTGCGGAAAATTGGAGCGTTACCAACGTATAACAGTCCGGTGATGACGGCCTGGCCGAGGCGTTCTCGTTCGATCGGCGCTCTTTGCCTGGGTCGTTTCCATGCCAGCAGGGCAACGATTATTCCGGCGAACGACACAGCGTTGATCAAAAAGACTGTCGCGGGGCCGGCCAATGCCACGACGACGCCGCCAATTGCCGGTCCAATCGCTCGGGAGGCGTTCGCCGAGACGCTGGCCAAAGCCGCGGCGGCCGGTATCTGCTCGCTTGGAACCACCTCGGGTTGAATCGCCTGCCAGGCCGGTCCGGCTAGCGCAGAAGCGCAGCCAATGGCCAAGGTAAACATCAACATTGATGTCGGGCGGAGGTGACCGAAGTATGTCAGCACCGCCAGGGCCAGCGTCACGAGCACTGCATACGACTGCAGAAATATCAGGAACCGGCGCCGGTCGAACAGGTCGGCAAGCGCTCCGGCGAACGATCCTAAAAGGAGCGTCGGCCCAAGGCTCGCCGTCTGGACGAGTGCCACGATGTCGGCGCTGCTGCGCTGTTCCACCAAGAACCATTGGGCGGCCACACTTTGCATCCACGTCCCGATGTTGGAGACGGACTGCGCGATAAACAGCTCGCGGTACACGCGATTGCGCAGCGGTGCCCACGTCGACGTGGTTGGACCCCGTGTGGTTGATCCGGGTCGAGTGAGAGTCTTGTCGCCCACGCAGTGGGCAGGAAGGCTCGATGACGATGACGACGAGGAAGCGACACAGTCCGGAGCAGGTCGTGCGCAAGTTGGCGACCGCGGATCGGATGCTGGGTGAGGGCAAGGAGATCGCGGACGTCTGCCGCGTGCTTGGGGTGGCAGAGCAGACGTATTACCGCTGGCGGAATCAGTTCGGCGGGCTGAAGGCCGATGACGCGAAGCGTTTGAAGGACCTTGAGCGGGAGAACTCCACGCTCAAGCGCCTGCTGGCTGAAGCGGAGTAGGAGAAGGCCGCGTTGAAGGAGATCGCCAGGGGAAACTTCTAAGCCCGGAACGCCGGCGCCGGGCCGTGCACCACGTCATCGCGGCGATGGGTGTCTCGGAGCGGTTCGCGTGCCGAGTGACCGGGCAGAACCGAACCACCCAGCGCCATCAGTCCCAGTCAGCGACCCCCGCCGATCCCGATGCCGCTCTAAGGAGCTGGCTTCGTCAGTATGCGAAGGACCATCCACGACGCGGCTTTCGTCCCGCCTATCATGATGCGCGTGCCGAGGGTTGGCTCGTGAATCACAAGAAAATCCAGCGGCTCTGGCGGGCCGAGGGCCTGCGGGTGCCGCAACGGCACCGTCGCAAACGCCTGGGCGTCAGCACCGCAGCAGCGCTACCGAAGGCAGATGCGCCAAACAGAGTGTGGGCGGTGGACTTCCAGTTCGATGCGACCAACGATGGCCGGCCGATCAAGATCGTGTCCATCATCGATGAGCACACCCGTGAATGCCTGGGCGGCCTGGTAGACCGGTCGATCACGGCTGACGTGCTCATCGACGAACTCGACCGCGTGGCTACCAGTCGTGGCTATCCCGGGGTACTGCGCTGCGACAACGGGCCCGAACTAGCCTGCGCCGCGATGGCCGACTGGGCAGGTGAACGGGTCGGACTGGCCTTCATCCCGCCTGGGCAACCATGGCGCAACGGCTACATCGAGTCGTTCAATGCCCGCGTCCGCGACGAATGCCTGAGCATCAACGTGTTCTGGTCCCTGACCCACGCGCGAATCGTGATCGGTGACTGGAAAGAGGAGTACAACCATCTGCGACGCCACTCTGCCCTGGGCTATCAAGCCCCGGCCACCTACGCTGCCGGCTGCACCCATCGTTGACCGGCGCTGACTGCCACAGCAAGGACACACATATGACACCTGAAACCCCTACGACCAGCGCATCAGCACCGGGAACCATTCTTACCCGGATTGGCGATCTGAGCTACGAGGACGGCTTCCCCACCAAGGAAACGGTTGCAACCCTCTATGACGAGATGGATTTCCAGCGTGCTGTCATGGCGTATCAATACGCCGAACCGCTCGTTGCGCTTAACGAGATGAACGTGGGCTTCAAGCAGGTCGGTGTCCTTGAAGGCGATTTGCTGCTCATGGAGCGGTTCCTTGATCCACACGGCGTCACCCTGACCGGCAATTCCACCACGATCTACGGGATGGCCTTCCTCGATCTGGACAAGAACGGCCCGATGGTGGTCGAAGTGCCGCCCGGTTCCTACGGGGCGTTTTTTGATCTCTGGCAACAGCCGATCGGCGAAATCGGGCCGACGGGCGCCGATAAAGGCGCCGGCGGGAAGTTCGTCGTCGTGCCGATCGGCTTCACAGACACGGTTCCCGACGACTACTTCACGATCACGTCCAGAACGACGCTGACCGCCATCTTTCTGCGCGGCATCGTCAAAGACAATGATGTAGCGGCGGCTGCGAAGAGCCTCGAACCGATCCGGCTCTATCCGCTGTCCCAGCGGGACAATCCGCCCAGGACCACGATCGTGCCGGCCACCGGCAAGGACTGGTACTCCATTTCGCCTGAAGGCCTGGACTACTGGAGGCGTGTGGCCGAGGTTCTAAACCGAGTGCAGGTGGATCAGGACGGCGCCTTTTTGTTGTCGCTACTGAAACCGGTGGGCATCGAACCAGGAAAACCGTTTAACCCCGATGGCCGCCAGATGCAGATCCTCACCGATGCGTCCCAAGTCGGGTGGGCCATGGATCAGGTCCTGAGCATGTCCCCACGTTCTGAGGATGCCACCTACTATCCGGGCACCCAGTGGGAGGCCGTGCTCCTGCTCGATCCCGGTCTGGAGAAAGAGTTTTGGCGAGAACTGGAGCTGCGGACAAACTATTACTGGCAAGCCACGATGGCGGCGCCGGCCATGAAGACCAAGGCCATCGGAGCCGGTTCGCAGTATCTGCGCTCGGCCCGTGACAGCAGCGGCGACTGGCTCGACGGCGGCAAGGCCTATAGCCTGCATGTTCCGGCCGATCCACCGGCCCAACAGTTTTGGTCGATCACCGCATACGATTACCAGACCCGTTCACAGATCAAGACCGACACCAACAATGCCGCCAAATCGTCGGCCGACCCGCTCATCGCCAACCCCGACGGTTCCATCGACCTCTATTTCGGGCCACAAGCGCCCGCGGGCAAGGGCAGCAACTGGGTGCAAACACTCCCCGGCCGCGGGTGGTGGGTCTGGTTCCGGTTCTACGGACCAACGGAACCGTTCTTCGACAAGACTTGGCAACTGCCAGACTTCGAACTCGTGAAATAACGAACTGACGAGCGAGGACAGCCACGATCATCTGATCGGGCCGGAGGACAAGCTCCACATCGCGATGTCGCGGCAATAGCGAGGATCCTCGCGAATCCGAGCATCTTGTTCGGCGATCACCGTGGCCGGCATCGTCGGATGGGCCTGCGGGAGCTTGCGGCTCCGCGGTTAGACCTCGTCGACGATCGAAGCCTTCTGCCGCCGTTGATGATATTTCGGTTGTCCCATCACCCGGGCGATCGCCTTGATGGAGGTCAAAATTCGGTTGCCGCACGGGGTCAGTTTTCACGTGCCGCCGACACACGCTGGCCGGAGAGTCTGCTCGCTGACTATGCTGGCCGTTGCACGACGGCATGTCACGTACTCCGCGGCGCTACGGATCCTAGAAGATCGACTCCGGTGCATCTAGGGCCGTTGTGTCGTTTCGTGAGAGCAGGTCCAATTGCGGCCCGACCTTGGGCAGTTCGTAGGCGAAGAAATAGCGAGCCGTCGTCCGTTTGCCCTCGTAGAAGTCGCCGGGCTGATCTCCGGCGACTAGTGCCATCTCGAGCCAGAGCCAGGCTGCAACGATGTGGCCGAATGCTTCGAGATACACCGTAGAGTTGGCCAGCGCGACTTCCCGATCCCCGGTAGACCACAGGGCTGCCGTGGTAGCGGCAAGCCGGTCGACGACGTCGGACAGTGCTGAACCGAGATCGGCCGTGTCGGCGGTCGAGGAGGCTCGTTGGATGGCTCGCCGCATCCGCGACATCAAGAGACCGAGCATCGCGCCGTTTTCCTTGGTCACCTTTCGGCCCAGCAGGTCCAGGCTTTGAATTCCGTTGGTGCCCTCATGGATCGCGTTCAGTCGGTTGTCCCGGTAGAACTGCTCGACGGGAAAGTCTTTCGTATATCCCGACCCGCCGTGCACCTGGATTGCCAGGTCGTTGGCGGCCAGGCACCATTGGGCGGGCCACGCTTTGGTGACAGGTGTGAGCAGGTCGAGAAGGCGGACGGCTTCCTCGCGCGCGTGCTCGTCGGGGTGCGTCTCGGCCTCGTCCACAAGATGTGCGCAGAACAGCGACAGCGCCAGCCCCGCTTCGACATACGATTTCTGGGCCAGCAGCATCCGGCGGATGTCGGCATGTTCGATGATTGGAATCATGGGCCCGGCGTCGTCACGTGTTCCGAGCGACCGGCCCTGCAACCGGGTCCGGGCGTATTGCACGGAATGGAGGTAGCCGGTGTACCCGAGTGCAACCGCGGACATTCCGACGCCGATCCGCGCCTCGTTCATCATCGTGAACATCGCGGCGAGTCCGGCGTTCTCACGGCCGACCAGGTAGCCCACGGCTCCCGCCCGACCGCCGGGCAGGTGCGATCCATCGCCGAAGTTCAGCAGCGTGTTCGTGATGCCGCGGTGCCCCATCTTGTGATTCAGCCCGACCAGCGCGACGTCGTTACGCTCGCCGACTGAACCATCTTCGCCGACCAGGAATTTGGGAACGATGAAAAGTGAAATGCCCTTGACGCCAGCTGGTCCGCCCGGAATCTTGGCCAGCACGAGGTGCACGATGTTCTCACCGAGTGGGTGATCGCCGGCCGAGATCCACATCTTGGTGCCGGTGACGCGGTACGTGCCGTCGTCCTGCGGCACCGCTTTGGTGGTGATGTCGGCCAGAGTCGACCCGGCGTGTGGCTCGGACAGGCACATCGTCCCGTACCAGCGCCCCTCCAGGATAGGCCGTGCGAACGCGTCAATCAGCTGGGGCGATCCGTGGTTCACGATCACCCGCGCGTTGCCCCTCGCCAGCATCGGATAGCCGATCGAAGAAAGGTTCGCGCCCTGAAACCAGGCGTACGCCGCCCAGGTCACCGTCGATGGAACCTGCAGACCGCCCAGGTGAGCATCGAAGTCGGCCGTGTGCAGACCGGTGGCGTGGTAGTGGTCGAGAGCGGGTGCGATCGCCGGCAGGATGCGAACCTCGCCATCATCAGCGACGAACGGTTCGTCGAGATCCGCGGCGCGGTTGTGCGGCGCGAAATGCGTCGCGGCAACCTCGGCGCAGACGTCGAGAATGGCATCGAACGTCTCGCGGCTGTGCTCCTTGAAACGTTCCCGGTCGGTCAGATCGGACACCCGCAGCCATTCGTGAAGCAGGAATTCCAGATCGCGACGGTTCAGGATCAGCGATGCGTCAGACACGTCGAAGTGCTCCAATCATTCAGTGCGACTGGTTCGGTCGGCCAACGAAGTGCATGCCGAGGCGCTTGTTGTAGGCGCGGCGACCCTCGAGGTCGGCGTCACCGAGAAACGCCTGCTCGACTCCGAGGAGTCGCAGCAGCGGCTCGAGTATCGGTCGTGGCAAATAGTTCTGCGATGCGGTAACAAGGCCGGCAATCCGGGTGACGCGCACCTGCGGGCGCGGGTGGGTGATCAACCGCGCGACGGCAGCGGCGATCTCCTCTGGCTCGGCATTGCGCAGCAGTTTCGGCTTGCCCGCTCCGGCAACCATTTCCGTGTTGACGAACGTCGGCAACACCGACGATAGGTGCACGCCACTGTTGCGATATTCACGCCTGAGGGACTCGGTGAACCCTTTCAGCGCATGTTTGGTTGCGCAGTATGTGGCAGCGCCGGGAATGTAGCTCTCTCCCGCCAAGGACGCGATGTTGACGATGTGACCCGTTCGCCGCGGCAGCATACGAGTCAATGCGAGTCGTGATCCGTACATCGCCCCGAGGACGTTGATCTCCACCACCCGACGCGTCGCATCGTCGGCCTGTTGATGGAAATGGCCGATCGGCATGATGCCCGCGTTGTTGACAAGGACGTCCAGCGGGCCGAGGTCGCGTTCAACGCGGTCGAGGAAAGTCGTGAACGAGGTCGGATCGGTGACGTCCAGGTGGGCGTACGTCGCGACGCCAAGATCTGCGGCGGCCTGTTTCAGTTGCACGTCGTCGATATCGCCGATCGCGACCGACGCGCCGTCTGCGATCAGCCGCTTGGCGATCGCGTAACCGATGCCTCGGGCACCGCCGGTGATGGCGACGACCTTCCCGTCGATTCCGTGCATCTCTCGCTCCGCCCTTCCCGAAGATAGATCGCCGGCGCGAGCCGGGGTCGATGTTGTCAAACAGTGATGTATTGACCGTAGGAAACGACCGGTCGCTACTGGAGGTGACGACCGGCACGTGAGTTACTAGATTCGGCAATATCGACAGGAGGGGATCCGAAGGTGGATTGGGACGTTGTGCGCGCGCCCACGAGCGTGCTGCTCCTGGTCCGTCTCGCCGACGACCACGGCATCGGTGTCGAAGTATGCCTACGCGGTACCGGGCTGAGCGTCGATCAACTCGGCGACCGGTCGGTGGAGACCACTGCCGAACAGGAGCTGATCATCATCGCCAACCTGCTGGATGCGCTCGACGACGCCGACGGACTCGGGCTCGAGGCAGGTGCGCGATACCACCTCACCACCTACGGGATCTGGGGATTCGCCCTCATCAGCAGCCCGACTCTGCGCAGCGCGATCGACGTCGGGCTGCGCTACCTCGACCTAACCTTCGCATTCACGCGGATCGAGATGCACGAATCGGATGGCGAAATGCGTTTCGTGGTCGACGCCCCGGACGTGCCGTCACGACTGCGACGATTCGTGGTCGAACGCGAATTCGCCGGCATTCAACTCATCATGCGGGAGCTGCTCGCCTCGCCCATTCCGATCCTGGGCGCCAGCTTCGTGTTCCCGGCGCCCGACCGTCTCGACCCGTACGTCGACCAATTTGGAATCACACCGGAGTTCGCTGCGGCCGAGAACGTCCTCGTCTGCGATGCGACTCTGCTGGATGACCCGCTCCCGCAGGCCAACGACTACACCGCGGCTCTGGCACAGGCGCAATGCGTAGAGCTGTTGGAACAGCGCCGCGCCCGGTCCGGCCTGGCCGGACAGGTGCGCGAGCTGATCGTTGCCCGTCCGGCAGATCCCCCGAGCGCGGACACGGTGGCGCGCCAGTTGCACATGAGCCCACGCACACTCCGGCAGCGCCTTGCCGGCGAAGGCACCTCGTTCCGGGAACTTCTCAACGAGGTACGCGAACGGTTGGCCGAAGAGATGCTGATAGCCGGTGGCCTCACCGTCGCTCAGACCGCCGAACGTCTTGGCTACCTTGAACTCTCAAGCTTCTCGCAGGCCTTCCGCCGTTGGAAGGGGATGGGTCCTCGCGCCTACCGGCAACGACACGGAGACGCATGTGAGCGGCCGCTGCGCGCCGTGCTGGTCGATCACAGCACGGGTTAGAAGGGCGCGGGCTTGGCGGCGACGGCGAGATGCTCTTCGGTCAGGCTTCCGAGAACCAGGGTCCCGTCGCGCTCGGCCACCGAGGTGGTGAACCCGTACGAACCGTCGGACGTCCGAAGGTCGTGGATCAACCGACCTTCCAGGTCGAAAGCCATGACCCACGCTATCGGCGAAGGCGCCGGCTGGAACCGGTCGGGAAGGTTCCAGACCACGACCCGAAGCACTCCCGGGAGCGGCAGCAGCGCATCGAGAAGCGTATTGCGCGGCGCGGCGATGGCGGCCCAGAGAAGCCCGTCGCTTCCGAGGCTCATGTTGTCGGGGAACCCCGGCAGGTTCGTGTGAAACGGCTCGCTCGCTCCGCGCTTCGGGCCGGTCAGCCAGAACCGGCTGATCTGGTATCGGCTCGTTTCGGCGTAGAGCAGCTCTGACCCGTCGCGAGCGAGGACCAAGCCATTGGCGAAGGCCAGATCCGCGGCGAGGGTCGTCAGGGTGCCGTCGGGATCGCGCTGGACTAGCCGTCCGCTGCACGAATGTTCCAGCAGGTCCCCCTTGTAGTGGTCCAGGTCCCAGCGGCTCGTTGAGCTGGTGAACCAGATTGTGCCGTCCTCGCCTTGGACGACGTTGCTTGCGAATCTCAACTTGTCCTGGCCGATGCTCTCGACGAGAACCTCGACGGACCCGCCGCCGCTCATCCGTAGCAGCCCGCGGTCGTGGTCGCACACGAGGACGCTGCCGTCTCCGCAGGGCTGGACGCCGAGCGGACGGCCTCCTGTGTTGCCCAGGACGGTCCGTTCGCCGGAGACAGGGTCGATGATGACGATGCTGCCGTCGGAGAGGCCTGTGACTAGGTGCCCGTCGTCGTTATACGCGACATCTTCCGGACCATGACCGCCGACCGTGAGCCGCCTCTCGATGGTCAGAAGCGCCGTCTTACTGGTGCGACCGCCGTTGGCGGGCGCGGCCGGCGGCTTCCATCTGCGCGGGCTAATGATGCGTCGCGGCTTACTCACCCAATACTCCACTCTGAGAAGGGGATTGACCCCGGTCACGTGCCCATGGGAAGAAGCGCGAGACGAACGCGGCAATGACGCGCTGATACGAGGGGCCAATGATTCGAGCCAGCCAGTCGAGGGCGATCGCCTCCCAGCCCACCACTACCCGGGCGTTACTCTTGGCGACCCCGCGGACGATGGTCTCCGCGGCCATTTCCGGCGAATGGATCGCCAGCCGCCTGTCGAAGAACTCCGCGAGGGTTTGCGCGTCTTCGCCGTCGGCGACAGTCGCGTTGCGAGCAACGGCGGTCTTGATAAAGCCAGGATGCACGCATGTCACCTTGACCGGGTTCTTGGCGATCAGCATCTCTTGGCGCAGCGCCTCGGTGAATCCGCGTACGGCGAATTTGGCGGCGTTGTAGGCGCTTTGACCGGGAATGGCGATCAGACCGAACAGGCTTGAGATGTTGACTACGTGCCCGTCACCAGACGCGACGAGATGAGGCAGGAAGGCTTTAGTCCCGTTGACGACGCCCCAGAAGTCGACGTCCATGATCCGCTCCATGTCCTTGAAACTGCATTTCTCGACGTCACCGTTGTGGGTAATGCCGGCGTTGTTGTAGACGTGGTTGACGATGCCGAAGTGGGCGACGACCGCGTCGGCGTAGGCCAGCACGGCTTCGCGTTCGACGACATTGAGCCGGTCGGACTTCACGTTGGCGCCGAGTTCTTCGGCTTGGCACACGGTTTCGGCCAGTCCGTCGATGTCGACGTCGGAGAGCGCGAGTTGTGCGCCTCTCGTCGCGAGGTTGATCGCCAGCGCCCTGCCGATGCCGGATCCGGCTCCGGTGATCACGGCGACTTTGCCCTTGAATTCGTTCATTTTGTTGCGACCTTTCTGGGGAGGGAGGAGCGTACGGACGACATGACCCACCGCGCTCACCGACTCAGTGCGAGGCTGTTTGCCGGCTCGTGGTGGTAGTGCGCCTCGATCAGCCGACGGGTGCGGCGTTTGTAGGTGATCGTGGATCCCGGCCAGTTCGCGGTGTTCTTGCCGGAGTCGGTCTTGTACCAACTGGTGCAGCCCTGGCTCCATACCGAGTTCTGGATCCGGTCCTGCAGCGCGGCGTTGAAGGTGTCCTGGATCTCTGCACGGACGTCCAACCACGCGACGTCGCCCTGGGCGAGGCGGCTCACCGCCTGCGTTATGTATTGGATCTGCGCCTCGAGCATGACGACCAGCGATGTGTGTCCGAGGTTGGTGTTGGGCCCGTAGAGCATGAACAGATTCGGGAAGTTCGTGACGCTGATTCCGAGGTAGGCCTCTGCTCCCTCGCGCCACGCATCACGCAACTCCACGCCGTGACGGCCCGTGATCCGCATCGGCGCGAGCATCTGGGTCGCCTGGAAACCGGTTCCGAAGATGATCGCGTCGACCTCGTGGAGTTGCCCATCGGCGGTCACGATCCCGGCTTCGCGAATTTCGTTGATCCCCGTCGAGTTGACCTCGACATTCGGACGCACCAGCGCGCCATAGAAGTCGTTGGAGATCAGGATTCGCTTGCAGCCGATGGGATCCTCCGGGGTCAGCTTCTCCCGCAGCGCAACGTCACCGACATTGCGGCGAAGGTTCCGCCGGAACCGTGCCTCGAACGGTGCCATCAACTGGGGGTATTTAGTGAACGCGAGCGCTCGCGGTTCCGTCATCCAGTAGGTGGCCCACCGGGACAGTCGTTGCAAGCCCGGAATCCACTTGAAGGCTCGCTGCGCCCACGGCGCGTAGGCGTAATCGGGCTTGGGGATCACATGGGCTGCATTGCGCTGGAACAACTTCAGCTCCGCGACCTTGGGAGCGATCTGCGGCACGAACTGGATCGCCGACGCGCCGGTGCCGATCACTGCGACCCGCTTGCCGGTCAGGTCGTACTCGTGATTCCAGCGCGCCGAGTGAAACATTTCACCCTTGAAGCTCTCCATCCCGGGCAGGCGCGGATAGGCAGGTCGGTTGAGCTGTCCAGTCGCCGATACGAAAACGGCGGCGTCGTGGGTGGTGCCGTCGGACAGCTCGATATGCCACGTCGCAAGAACCTCGTCGAATGACGCCGAGACGACCTCGGTGTTGAAGCGGATGTGGGGCCGCAGGCCGTACTTGTCGGCGGTCGCTCGCAGGTACGCGAAGATCTCGGGCTGCGTGGCGTACCGACGCGACCATTCAGTATTCGGTTCGAACGAGAAGGAGTACAGGTGCGAGGGCACGTCGCACGCTGCGCCCGGGTAGGTGTTGTCCCGCCAGCACCCCCCGACATCGCTGGCCTTCTCGAAGATGATGAAGTCGTCGTACCCGGCCTCTTTCAGCCGGATGGCCATCCCAAGCCCGGCGAAGCCGGTCCCGATGATCGCAACGGTCGGGGTGGTCTGCATGTGCTCTTCCTTGTCTCGTGAGCGGTGAACACCGGATCGATTTCCGGACATGCATCGACGGTAGAAATTCGTCGTTCGCCTGCGAAGGTTGCGAACGGCACCCGAGTTACTAGATTCGGCGGGCAGGCGATGACCACGAAGGAGGAGCTAGGAACGGCAACTCGGACTGAAAGATAGCTGGTAAGCCACGGCCTCGGCGAGGTAGCGCTACAGCGTCGCGCCGCTAACGCCAGGCTCGCGATCTGCTTGACATCACTAACGAACTCCTCACACCGCATGCAGGTGAGCTGATGCAGGTGAACGAATCGGGTGTCGGTGATGTCGCGAGGCGGCTTGACAGTTAGATCCCGGGATGTCCCGACATAGCCGGGATAAACCGGCTATGCTGCGGTCTCTTGTCCGAGAACAACTCTCACGAGGCCTGGACCAGTTAACGGGGTCCCGTCAGACGGTTCCCCGCCGTCGGCACGCTCGTGATCCTGAGTCATCGTTGAGCCAGTTGTCGACAGCCCGTCTGCTCTCACACCCCGGCTATTGATTGTTGCGAGCCATGAACGCCTTGGCGTCACCGTCCTCGGGATTCACGAACACGATGTCGTCGGGACGACGGCGCGGTACGTCGACGGAGAGCACGACGAACGGGTGAATGGTGATCCTGGGGAATCCGTGGACTTGCCGACGCGCGAAGCGTAGAAACGTTCCGGCCCGGGCAACTGACTCATTTCCGCTCAGATGGAATAGCCCCTCGCCGCTTATGACGTAGAGGAATTCGTCGCAGTCGTTGTGGTAGTGCAACGGGAGGGTCCGATAAATGCGGAAGATCCGGCTGCTGGCCTCGGGGAAGTCGCTGAAGTAGACGTCCGTGAGCATGGAGTCAGATCTCTCTGGGAGCTGCCCGATCTCCTCGAACACGTCGAAGATCTGCCGCGTGTTGTCGGTTTGCGGAGCGTAGTCGGTGCCCATACGAGGCAGGTTACGACAAAGTGCTTCGCTAAGTTCGCCGTCGCCGGGCCTCTCGCGCGAATCTGGCGGGAGGGCGCCGCGGCGCGATCGGCGCCGACGGCCATCGCCGCGGACCAGTCCACAGAGCCGGCGGTGCATCAAGTTGGCGGGCCAACAACAACGCGGGCGCGTCGTAGTTGGCGCGCCAGCCACGAAAATGCGGCCAAGCTTCCTCGTCGGTCTGTTCGATCGGGTACCCGACCTCGCGCAGCATTGCGCTAGCGGATCTGAATTCGTCGAAGGTGACTGTGACCGGCCCATCGGGGTCAGGATCGTCGGGTACCGACAGCCCCATGACCGTTGCGATCTGCTGTATCGCCACGAAGCCCATCCGAAGCGCCAGCCGCGGGGAAAGTTTGGGTTGTTGCGACGGGGCCAGCGCTAAGTGGAGGGCAGCGGCATCCATCACCGCGATCAACGCAATCAGCCAGTGTGACAGCGGCCGTGGTGAGCGGAGCCTCGCCAATGTCAAGTAGGTGGTGTGGGACTCAGCGACCTCGGCGGCCCATCGTTCCCACGCGACGAACAACTCCTCGAGAAGGGCCGGTATGTCGCTGTCCTCAATCCCCCAGCGCGTGCGGGCCAGAATCTCGGGCCCCCACGCGGGGACGCCGGCGCGTGAGGTAAGCAGGCTGACTTCGGTCTCACGCCGGTTGAATGCGGCGTAGTAGGTGGGCAGATAGCCGACCTGCAAGCCGATGACGACCAGCCCCGTGAACGCCGCCAGATATTCGAGCGTCGTGCTGCCGGTACCGGTGGGGGCGGCGTAACCGAGGGTGAACATCGACGACCCGGCGTGCGAAAACGCCGCTGAGAGGTGCCCGTCCATGCTCGGCAACAGCAGCAGCGCGAAACCTGCAACGAGGAGCCCGAGCCATACCGCCAGGCGGGTCAGCAACGACAGCGGCGATTGCCACGCGAGGATGCGGTCACGGCGCTCGTAGGACCGCACCCGCCTGGTCAGCTGGTAGAACGCAGCGTCCAAGGCGCGATCGACCCAACGCGATATCGGGGTATTGACACCGCGCGGCACAACGAGCGTGCCCACGACACTAAGCAGGGCGCTCGTCACGATGAAGAGCCCCACCGCGAAGCCCAGCCACGCACCCATCACCACACCGCCGCCGCATTCAAGCTTCGAATATATCGACGAAGGTAGGTCCCCACGGTCTTAACGGATATGTCGAGAAAGCGCCTAACCATCAGTTCTGTCGAGCGACGAGCTCGGTGACAAATTGATCGATGAAGTCCTCGAACAGCTTTTCACCGGCCGGCCGAATGACGAATTTCGTCAAACCGGCGTCCAGATAGGCGTCGAGTTGGCGGTGCAGCTGATTCCAGCTCGTTGCGATCAGCTCCTCCGGATCCACATCGGGCCGCCGCCGGCGGATGGCGGTAGCCAACTCCACCGGCAACTCGCCGTCAGCAACGGCTAACGAAATCCCGAAATGGTCTGGCTCGATCTGTCGATCTGCTTGCGCCGCAGCATGTTCGATCGCTTCGCGCGCCGCCCGGGCTTCAATTGGCGTCAGAAAGCTACCTAGCCAGCCATCGCCAAACGCGCCGATGCGCCGAAATGCCGCCGGCGCTGAACCGCCCAACCAGATGTCGAGCGGAGGTACCGGCCGGGGCGCTACCGCCGCCTTGCTGACGGTGAAATACCGGCCGGAGTAGCTCGGGGAATCCTCGACCAGCACCGACCGCAGCAGCTGCAGCGACTCGTCGAACACCGCCGCCCGCTCGCCGTCGGGAACGACAAACAGCTCGCGCTCGGCGGCGATCGCCGAACGCAACCCGAAGACGGGCAGAACTCGCTTGGGTGCGAGGGCCGCCAGCGACGCCAACTGCTTCGCCACCAGCACCGGATGCCGCCCGGGTAGGACCACGACTGAAGTACCGACCTTCAACCGCGTTGTCCGGGCCAGCGCGTAGGCCATGCCCACCATAGGATCCACTGCCGGGGTGTAAACCAGCTCGGAAAACCACAATGAGTCGACCCCGCTGTTTTCCAGGTGATCGACGATGCCAGCGAGCTGTCCTGGACCGGTGGTCAAGCCCAGGCTCACCCCGAAGCGAATCTTCACCTGCGTCTCCCTCTGTCTTGTCGCGTATGTACCGCAACACAGCAGCGCCGCGTTTTCTGCCCGGGACGTAGTCCGGGATGCAGCCCTAGCCGCGGTCGCTCGCCTCAATGTCAACAGGCACTGGCGATCTGTGTACATGGGGTCTGGGTGTGTGATCGATGAGCAGACTCAACAATTCGGGCCGACTGTAATGTCCGCTCGAGTCCATGAAGGCCTTACGTTTGTCAATGAGCGCAAAGTCCAGATCGCCGATCACCTCTCCTTCACCCGAGCGCAGGGGCTCACCGAGCAGCTCTCCTTGCGGAGTGATGATCGCGGTGAAGCAGCCACCCGAGATCGGGCCGACCGGACAACCGGTGTCGGCCGAAATCTGCCCCTGCTGATCCGGATCCAGCCAAGCCGTCGCGGCAACCACGAAGACGCCCGACTCGAGGGCATGATTGCGCACCTGAATTTCGGTCTGCTGCGCGAACAAGTCGCCGAAGATCGATCCCGGGAACATCGCGGAATGGATCTGCTCGCCATCGGCTATCAGCGCATATCGGGCCAGCGGGTTGTAGTGCTCCCAACAGGCCAACTGACCGATGCGACCCACTGCGCTGTCCACCGCTCGAAGTCCGCTGCCATCGCCCTGCCCCCATACCATCCGTTCGTGATATGTGGGGGTGATCTTCCTCCGACGCTGGATCAATGTTCCGTCAGCGTCGAAAAGCAATTGAGTGTTGAACAATGAGCCACCGTCACGCTCGTTCACGCCGATAGACACCACCATTTCCGCTCGTCGTGCGGCGTCGCCGAGCACGTGCGTCGCCTGCGATGGCACGGTGACTGCCTGCCCCAGCAGCCGCATCTGCTCGCCGCTCATCTCAAAAGGACGCTGCACAAACGAAAAGTACGGATAATACGGCACAACTGTCTCCGGGAAAACAGCGAATTGCACGCCCCGCGTTGCCAATTCATCGATCTTTGTGACGACGCGGTCGACGGTTCCTTCGCGGCTGTAGAGCACCGGGCTCAGTTGAACCGCCGCGGCTCGGACTGTAGTCACAGCATCCGTCCTCCCGTTCTGTGTCGTGCGATGGGAACAGTGTGTGCTCCGGACCAGCTGTTCGGACCATTTGTGCGGGATCCGTCTATGGGTTGTCGTGACACCGAATTCTGTTGATTGCACGCAACAGAGCGGCCCGAAGGCGGATACTCTCATCGTCTCAGATCAAGATCGTCCGCGGACACCGCCGGATTCCACGGGAGGCGCCATATGACGTACATGGGAAAGCCCTACTACCCGTCATGGTTGGACAACTTGGCGGACGACGTCACTTTGGAGGCCGCGGCGATGGATGGCACTGCGCGCGGCGCCGACGACGTTCGTTCCATTCTGGTGTCTGCGCGGGAACTGTACGACCACCAGGAGTTCAACTACGCCGGTCCCTGCGGCGAGAACGGATTCCTCGAGGACTACACGAGTTCGGTTCGCGGCATGCCAACCTACGTCGTAGTCCTCGTCACCCTCAACCCGGCCGGGCAGACCGAGCGCGTCGTGGTGAACCACCGGCCACGCAGCGCGATGCTGCAGTTTTCTCGCTTGATGCTTGAGAAGTTCGCCGACACCCCCTACGCCAAGCATTGGCAAGGCACACCGTAGGCGCGCCATGGCATCGATATTTAAGGGCAAGCCCTACTACCCGGCGTGGCTGGACAATCTCGCTGACGACGTCACCGGGGAGGGCCCGGCATGGGACGGCGCCATCCAAGGCGCGCAGGCCGTTCACGAAGTTGTGGTCGCCGCCCGCGAAATATACGAATTCCAAGAATTTCACTACGCCGGCCCATGCGGGGAGAACCACTTCCTGGAGGACTACACCTCAGCGGTGCGTGGGGCGCCGCTCTACGTGATCGTCCTGGTCACCTTCAACGCTGCCCGGGAAGGCTCAGCGCCTGGTGGTGAATCACCGTCCGCGCAGCTCCGTGTTGTTGCTATCCCGCGAGATGCTGGCGAGGTTCGCCGGCACGCCGCTTGCAAAGCACTGGGAAGGCACCCCGTAAGGAGCGAAACGCTGGTCTCCTAAGCCTTCAAGCGCACGCGGTCCTGCCACACCGTCGGTGTCGGTAAGCCTCAATAGGATTAGGTGCATGCGGATAGCAACCATCGCTCGGCGTAGAGCGTTCACCGTCCTCGCGATGGCAACCACCGCACTGACGTGCTTCGGTTGCGTTGCATTGCCCAATTCCGCGGCGCCGACCGCACACGCGGCCGATGCAAACTATCAGTTGATTCAGGAGCCCGATGCGGGGTACGCCCCCATCATCGGTCTGATCAGCGGTGCGACCCGCTCGGTCCGGATGACCATGTACGAACTCACCGATCCTGCCGCGGTGAACGCACTCATCGACACGCACAACCGGGGCCTCGACACCCGTGTCATTCTCGACGCCGCGTTCCGCGGCCGTCAGACCAACGCCGCGACCTTCCAACAACTCAACGACGCCGGCGTGGGAGTCAGATGGGCTCCCAACGGCGTGATCTATCACCAAAAAACGATCACCGTTGACGACGCCACTGCGGCGGTCGGCACCGGCAACCTGGAACCGCAGTACTACTCGACCAGCCGCGACGCCTGGGTGCTGGACACCAATCCCACCGACGTAGCCGCTATTGCCGCGACGTTCGATACCGACTACACCACTCCACCGTCCGGGCGGCCGCCAGAGGCCACTCCCGCACCGAACCTCATCTGGTCGCCGATGGCGCGCGCCAGCTTCCTACAGCACATCGACCAGGCCAGCCGCAGTATCGATCTCACCAACCAAGAACTCAAAGACCGCGCGGTGGTGTCGGCGTTAGACAAAGCCGCGAGCCGCGGCGTGCAATGCCGCATCGTGATGACCGAGAACCCGGCGTGGACCAAGTCAATCGCCGAAGTGTCGGCCGCCGGCTGCTCGGTGCACCTGTTCCCGAACACCGAATCGGGGCTTTACATTCACGAAAAAATGCTGCTTACCGACAACACCTCGCTCATCATCGGCAGCCAAAACCTCTCCACCACAAGCCTTGTCGAAAACCGCGAATTGTCCCTTGCATTGGACACCGCTATTGCGCCAGAACTGATTTCCGCCGTGGAATCTACGTTCAACGCTGACTACGCCGCCGCCCCGCCCGCGCAGTCATGACTTCGCTGGCTACGCGCCGATTTCGGGCATTAGCTCGCCGAGTTCGATGGCGTTGCTGGCCGGCGTCTCCTCGAGGGCTAACAGCATGTCAACATCTGCCGCGCCGGTCGTGTGCTGGAGCCTCGACTTGAGCCCAAACAGCAGCTTGTGCCTGTAGTCGGCGGGCCGACCCTCCTGGACCTTGACCGTCAGGATCACCGCCGGCCCCGCCTGGCCGCCGACAAATCCGTCGCCGGGAGAAAAGCTTTCGAAGATGATCTTGGTGTAGGACTTGTCCAGACCGGACATTTGGCTGTGGAACTCAGTGATCTCAGCGGCGAGCGTCGCCTTCGATTCGGAGGAAAGCAGTCCTTCCGGCGTCGTGATCCGATAAAGCGGCATCGCAATCTCAGCCTTTCGATTCAGAGTGTTGTCGCACGTCCCTGGTCTTGGCGCGACTGCGAGGCCAGTCGGGATTGCTGACTTCCTCATCTTCGTCACTGGCCGGTTCGCGGTCCTTGTTCCGCCGAACAACATCGATGGGTCGACAGTGGGACGCAGACCCGCCCGATCAGATCAAGCTCGCCGAACGCCGCGCGGACACAAGTGGTTTACGCGTTGAATCGCAGCCAACAACCCGTTATCCGGGCGGGAGCGGACGTTTCATCGTACAAACGACGCCCCACTCGAAAAGCCGGTCCCCGACTTGGTCATATTCCTTGAAGTGGTGAACGACCTGAGTTCGCTGGACCGCAGAGTTGACGATCTCCCACCCCTCTGCCCCGTAGGAGTTCGTCAGTCGGCTGACCTGATCGATCACGTCTTGCAGGGATTCATGCGTCTCGTAGATGAACGCGGTCTCCCACCGCTGCGGCTGCCACTTGCCGTCTGCCGCCAAGCTTCCAGCACTCCCGGACGAAGGTTCGCTCATGTGTCGGGATCTTACGTCGCTGGCACCCCAGAAAGATGAATGAAAGTTGACCGACGCTTTACAACTAAATGGTTGTGGGCAGCGTTCAATCCACGAATTGCTGGCCGCCGTCGATGTCGTACGTGGCGCCGGTGAGCGCCGTGTTGGTCATCAGATGTACCGCCAGTGCGGCAACATCGGCGGGACCGACTACCCGCCCGATGGGAAGCTTCGCGCGCAGCTCGGCTCTACGCTCCTCGAGTTGATCTCCGAGTAGCGCGGCGGATAGTGGTGTGTCGACGAAGCCGGCGGCGATGAGGTTGACACGAACGGGTGCGAGCTCGAGGGCCAGGGCGGCGGTGAACGGAGGCAGCGCGGCGGTGGCCGCAGACACAATGCCGAGGTCTTTGGTGACACGACGCCCACCGGTGCCGCCCATGAATGTCAGGGAGCCGTGCGGCGTCAGCTTGCCCACCGAGTGGCGTGCTACAGCGAGATACAGCGTTACGTGCCCGCTGAGTACGTCGCGCACTTCGTCTGAGTCCATTTCCAGCAGCGGCCCGTAGCGTGGGCCTCCCGCGGTGACCATCACGTGATCGACTGGGGTGGGCAAGGTTTCGAAGAAGCCGTGCAAGGCATCGTCGTCGGTGGCGTCGAATGCCGCAGTCTGTTGCGCTCCGACGTCGTCGGCGGCTTCGGCGAGCCGGTCCGGATTGCGGCCGGTGAGTATCACGTTGGCGCCGTGAGCGCGCGCGCATCTGGCCGTCTCCAGGCCGATGCCGGCGCTGCCACCAATCAGTACGACGGTCTGGCCGGCTAGATCCAGTGCTCGCTGGGACGTTGCGCTGCACATGATTCCTCCAAACCACCAACGGTTTCGGTTGAGACCGATGTAGCTCTGTTACCGGAACGTGGCCGGCGTGTACTCATTGTTCGGCTAGGTTAACCACTCGGCCGGTCTGGTGCTTTGCAGGCGGACGGGCTGCAACCCTATTACGAAGCACGGGGGATTGATGGATTTCGAGGGTGTACATACTCGGGCGCTCCTGACAATGGCTCGGCGGGCCCTGCAGGACGACAACGTCGACAAGGGAATGCTGTGCACGGCCGCGATCAGAGTCATCGACAACCCTCCTCGGGATGGCATCTTGCGAAGTCTGGCCGACCACGTATGTCAGGCCGTTTTTGACTGGGCCTGCTTCGAGGGCTCTCCTGCACGGTTGGAGGGTGTCGTCGAGAGCTACAAGACCGCCGCCAGCGCCCTACAAGTCGATGAACAGCTCAACAGGTTGCGACACTAGCGTCTTCAACTCTCCCCGATAACGGGCCGCATGTTCGGGACCTTCAGGCCAAAATAAGCCCTACGGCCCCGGAAGGACTGAACATGACAACCCTAGGCTCCAATAGCGCTCGGCGAACTCCTCAACTCATTCCGCACCGGTTGCTGCGCAACAATCAGCGCCACCATCCCGCCGTGTTGGAGGAGGCAAAGAGAAGGAGCGCCAAATTCCAGTTGCGACTGGCCGATACCATCACCGCATTCGCCGGCTCGATGAACTTCGTCTGGATTCACGCCGTCCTCTTCGCCGTGTGGATGGTGGTTCTCGAGAAGAGCCCGTGGCCGACGCTGACTCTGGTGGTGTCACTTGAAGCGATCTTTCTGTCGACGTTCGTCATGATCGGCCAGAACCGTCAATCGGCCTTCCAACAGGCCAAAGCCGATCACGACTTCGGAGCTCAGGAGCTCGAGCTCAAAACCAACACCGAGCTGACCCGCCAAATCCACACCCTCACAGAGGAATTGCACAGGCGGTTCATCGAAGGGTCCGCATAACTACGCGCAACAATGAGAGCGTGCAAATCCGAATCGTAGGAACTCAGCTACCCGGGCGCGAATGCGGCGCCGGCGACAACTTCCCCGGATACTCCAACATCCACATTCATCTACCTGAGCTGGGGCGACGTCGACGATAACGCTTCGCGATGTTTCGGCGCGCAAAGTTGATGCTCGCCGACGTGCCGGCCGACGTCCTCGATGCGGCCGCGAGCTCAGGGACGCTGGTCGGAACCCTCGGTCTCACCGACGCCAAGGGGCATCCGTTATGCGCGCGGGTGAAGCCGCCGATGATCCGCTGGAGCTCAACCGGGTAGTCGGGGGCAGGGCGGCGGCTCGGCACGTGGATGCGAGATGCTTGACGCATGGAGCATTACCGCCGCAATGACCTAACCTTCGATGTCCGCGATGCCGGACCGGCCGATGGACCTGTTGTGGTCTTGCTGCACGGCTTCCCTCAGCACAACGACAGTTGGAACGCCGTCATCGACCGGCTTACCGCCCAGGGCTACCGCTGCCTGGCGCCCAACCAACGGGGCTATTCACCGGGCGCCCGGCCCGCCCGCCGCCGCGACTACCGCATACCCGAACTCGTCGCCGATCTCGGCGCGCTGATCGACGTCAGCGGTGCACGACGGGTGCACCTCGTCGGACATGACTGGGGCGCCGCGGTCGCGTGGGCCGCTGCGGCCGAAATGCCCGAGCGGCTGGCCACCGTGTCACCGATTTCAGTGCCGCATCCCGCCGCGTTCATCAAATCGTTCACTAACAGTCGCCAGGGCCTGGCGTCTTGGTACATGTTTTTCTTTCAGCTGCCGCGGATACCGGAATGGCTGCTCCTGCGCCGCAACGGCGCCATGATCTCCGAATCACTGCGACAGACCGGACAAATACCGGCCGCGGCCAAGCGAGATGCACAGGCCATCAGCGAACCCGGAGCCCTGACGGCTGCGATCAACTGGTACCGCGCGATGCCGTTGTCCGATCCGCGTGCCATCAACCAAAAGGTCTCTGCGCCAACGATGTACGTGTGGAGCGACCACGACACCGCGTTGCTTCCCAAAGCAGCCCACGACACTGCTCGATACGTCAGCGGCGAATATCGGTTCGAGATCCTGCCCGGTGTCTCGCATTGGATACCCGATGAACAACCCGACAAGTTAGCCGAACTGCTGCTCGACTGGTTCGCCGCTCACCAAGCCGACTGACCGCGACTGGATAGCCTGCCTGCGTGACAGATAACGGTCCGCGTTAATTCACCACGGACCGCTGACATCCCACAGTGGAACTGAATCTGAACGTCGGGCGTGAGTAGTGTGACTCGCGCGGGCGATGGGCTAAATACGGTGTCTCGCACGGTATCTTGAGGTCGTGCCGGCTGCTGCAGAGTACGCCTCCGCGGCAGAGTGTCTCGTAGATGCGCCGGCGTCCCGAGATGCTCGACCGGGACTCCGAGGCGCAAGGCGCCAAAGGTTTTCTCGGATAACGACTTCGGCTCGCGCGCTGGACCACCGGCGGTTGAAACCAATCGTGTTGCTCGCTCTGGTGGTAGGGCTGCAAAGCGCCGATGGCGGGACGGTTGGCGCGCTGGTTGTATCGCTCAAGCAGTCATTGCACATCAACGACATTCAGGTTGGGCTGCTGGTCACCGTATCGACCGGTGTCGGCGCGCTTGCCACGCTGCTGGCCGGGCCGCTCGCCGATCGCACCGCACGGGTTCGCCTGCTGTGGATGGCGCTGCTGGTGTGCTCGGCAGCAATGGCGTTGAGCGCAGCCGCCCCCAGTTACGGCTGGCTGCTGGCTAGCCGGGTGGGCCTCGGCGCCGGGATGGCGGTCTCGGGGCCAGTGGTCGCCTCGCTGGTCGGCGACTACTTCCGACCTAGCGAGCGGGGTCGCGTGTATGGGCTTGTGCTCGCCGGCGAAGGAACCTGCACGGCGGTGGGGCTGCTGGTCGCGGGGGAACTCGGCGCGCTCAGCTGGCGGCTGGGCTTCTGCTGGCTGGCCGTCATGGGATTCGCACTGGCCGTCGCCGTGGCGACGATGCTCCGCGAACCGCTACGCGGCGGCCGCAGCCGCCCCGGCCACCGGGCAGCAGAGGATCCACAGGTTTCAGTTGAAGATACGCGGCGTCGCTCCGTGTGGAGGGACCTGCGCTGGGTGCTCTCGATACGTACCAATGTCGTTCTGACCGTGGGGTCGTCGTTCGGCTACTTCTTCTCCACCGGGTTAAGCACCTTCGGGGTGGCCTTGCTCTGCGGCCGGTTTCACATCGGCCAGGCCCATGCGACCGTGCTCATCGCCGTCCTCGGCGTCGGCGCGCTGATCGGCGTGCTCAGCACCGGACACATCGCCGACCGGCTGACCGCCCGGGGCCACATCAGTGCACGGATCGTGGTGGGCGGAGCGACGTTTCTCGCAGCGGCGGTGTTCATCCTTCCAACACTGCTGACCGACAGCCTGCCGCTAGCGCTGGCGTTCGCGTTTCTTGCCGGGATCGCAATGGGCGGGGTGAACCCACCTCTCAACGCGGCGAGGCTGGATATCGTGCATTCCCGGCTGTGGGGAACAGCAGAAGCGGTGCGGAGCGCGCTGGTGTCGATATCCACGGGGTTGGCACCGGTGGCATTCGGCGCTGTGTCCACTGCACTAGGGCGAGACGAAGGCGAGCCTGCTCCGAGCGCAGCAAGCGCGTTGGGCCATACGTTCCTCATCATGCTGGTGACCCTGATCATCGCCGCCGGGCTGCTGTTATGCCTGGCACGCCGCACCTATCCGCGCGACGTCGCGACTGCGATGGCCTCTGAGTTGCTGACCGTCAGCGGTGCGGCGCCAACGCCGCGAGTCGAGACACACCCGACTGCGATGTGTGGTTGATCAAATTCAGCGGTGGTGCGTCTCGGTTAGCCGATCTGCTGCTCGACTGGTTCGCTGATCATCAAGCCGATTGACGCCGCGGCGACCCGCTACCACTCCCCTCCGGCCGCGCAAGCCCAAGGTGGTCGCGCAACGTCTGGCCGGTGTAATCGGTGCGGAATCGGCCACGGCGCTGCAGGATCGGCACGACATGATCGACGAAGGCCGTAAGTTCATGCGGCAGCGTCGATCCCATGAACGTGAAGCCGTCGACCGCACCCGCATCCTGCCAAGCGATCATATGAGCGGCCAGTTGCTCGGGTGTGCCGATGAACTGCGTCCCGCCGGCGCCTCCGCTCGCCGGCCGGGTGATCTCCCGTAAGGACGCGTTCGGTCGCGCACGCGCGGCCGCGTAGAGCTGTTCGGCGCGGCTTGACGGTGCCGACTGGTCAGTCCAGAGCCTGGGCGGCAGCGGAGTGTCCGGATCGAAACCATCGGGATCGAGTCCGGCTGTGTACAAAGCGTTTTGCCAACGAAACTCCGGGCTCTCCAGATCCTCGAGTCGCCGCGCTCGTGCCTGCGCTTCGGCCTCGGTGCCGCCCAACGTGACCATCAACGCGGGCAGCACCAACACCTGGTCGGGGTTGCGGCCGGCAGCAGCGGCCTGCGCGTGCAGATCAGCCCGGAAGGCGACCGCAGCCTCGAGGGATGGCGGCCCGGAGAACACCGCCTCGGCGTAGCGCGCGGCCAGCCCGACGCCGGCTGCCGACTGTCCTGCCTGAACGAGCACCGGGTGCCCTTGCGGCGAGCGGGGAAACGGCAGGACCCCCTCGACGTCGTAGTACTGGCCGTGGAAGCGCGGCGCGTGCAGCTTGGCACGGTCTGCCCACACGCCGCGCTCGCGATCACCGATGACCGCGTCGTCCTCCCAGCTGTCCCACGCACGCGTGACGGCCTCGACGAATTCGTGAGCGCGCGTATACCGATCGGCACGCTCGGGATGGAACCGTTCACCGAAATTCGCCGCAGCCAGCGGCGTGACGGTCGTGACAATGTTCCAGCCGGCGCGACCGCCGCTCAGGTGATCCATCGTCGCAAACCGGCGGGCGAGCTCCCACGGCTTGCTGTAGGTCGTTGAGCCCGTCCCGATCAGGCCGATGTGACTCGTGACCGCCGCCAGCGCCGACAGCACCGAAATCGGATCGAATTGTGTCTGCGGGAGGTAGGTAGCCCGGTATTCGGCGATCGCGATGTTGTCGGCCAGGAAAATCGAGTCCATCAAGCCGCGTTCAGCGATCCGCGCGATATCGGCGTAGTAGGGCAGTCCGAGGACGTTGCGAACGTCGTCGTCAGCTACGCGCCACGCGGCTTCGTGATACCCGTTGGGCCAGATGAATGCGTTGAAGTGCAACTGGCTGCTCATGCTGAGCACCAACACGACGAGAAGTCGAAATAGTCCTCCGCCAACTACGGCTTGCTGCTCGGCTTTCGTGGAGCGAGTGACGGGACTCGAACCCGTGTGTACGGCTTTGCAGGCCGCTGCCTAGCCGCTCAGCCACACCCGCACAAGCCGTCACCGTGCCACCTCAGACCCCTGGCGGTCCATCATTTCGCTCGGCCTGATCATTTCGCGCGGCATCGCTGCCGTCCAGGCGGTGCCCGCACGTTAGGGTGCCTTGGTCGGCGTCCGCGAACGCGCCGATAGAAGAGTTGAGCAAATTCATGACCGCAGCAGCAGACGCGTCGGCGCTCGAATCGCGGGTCGGCCACTACTACCAGATGGACGGCACCTACCTGGTGGGCCGCGAGAAGGTCCGCGAGTACGCCCGTGCAGTGCAGGACTATCACCCGGCGCACTGGGACGTCGGCGCCGCCGCGAACCTGGGTTATTCGGACCTGGTGGCGCCGCTGACGTTCACGTCGAACCCGGGCATGACCTGCAACCGCCTCATGTTCGAGCAGGTGGTCGTCGGCTACGACACGTATATGCAGACCGAAGAGGTGTTCGAGCAGCACCGCCCGATCGTGGCCGGCGACGAACTGCACGTCGACGTCGAGCTGACGGCGGTGCGCAGAATCGCCGGCAGAGACCTGATCACCGTCACCAACACCTTCACCGACACCGACGGCGAACGGGTGCACACCCTGCACACCACTGTCGTCGGTCTCACCGCCGAGGACGTCGATCCGGCGATCAAGACGGCCGTGCAGACGATGATGATGCACGACGTGGACCTCTTCGGAATCGGCGACTCCAAGTACCACAAGACGGTGCGCCCCGATGGCGAGATACGCATCGCTGAGGACGCGACCCGTACGCCGGGCACGCCGTCCTTCGATCAGGTGAAGGTCGGCGACGAGCTACCGGTCCATCACGCCCGACTGTCCCGTGGCGACCTGGTGAACTATGCCGGCGTGGCCGGCGACGCCAACCCGATTCATTGGGATGAGGGCATCGCCAAGCTGGCGGGCCTGCCGGATGTGATCGCCCACGGAATGCTCACCATGGGTGTGGGTGCCGGATTCGCCTCCGCATGGTCGGGCGACCCCGGTGCGGTGACCCGCTACGCGGTCCGGCTATCCGCGCCCGCGATCGTGTCGGCCACCGAGGGCGCCGACATCGAGTTCAGCGGCCGGATCAAGTCGCTGGACGCGGCAACCCGCAGCGGTGTCGTCATTGTCGCGGCGAAGTCCGATGGCAAGAAGATCTTCGGGCTCGCGACGCTGAACATCCGCTTCGGCTGAGCTCACACAGCCGCTCGGCGGACGTTGTCACAGTTAAGGCCAGCGCCGATCCACGCCCCCGCGCCGAACCAAGCCAGAATGAGGGGTCCGGCGTAATCGAGGCATCCGGCAGCGAGGAGCACAGGTGGGTCGACGCAAGTTGGCACTTGTCGCGCTTATCGCGCTGGTTGTCATCTTCGGCGCATGGGCGTTGACGCGGACCCATTCTTCCGAGCTGGCACCTCCGGCGGTCAGTGGAGTCAACGAGCCGACATGCCCGATGGCCACCCTGCCGCCCGAAGCGGGCGACACCGTGCGGCGCATCCACGCAGGCGGCCCCTTCCCGTTTCCGCAAAGCGACGGCGCGGTGTTCGTTAATCACGAGGGTCATCTGCCTAAGCAGCGCAGGGGCTACTACCACGAGTACACCGTGATCACCCCGCGTGCCCGAGACCGGTCGCTGAGGCGCATCGTCACTGGCGGGACACCATTGACCGATCCGACCCAATACTTCTACACCGGCGACCACTATGACTCGTTCTGCCTGATCACTGGCGCGGGGAGGCAATGATGGCACGAGAGCCGGGCAAAGACCTACCTGTTGTCTTCCGAATTGACGGCCGAAAGATTAAGTCCGCCAGCGACTTCTATCGCGAGATCGGATTCGCCGTCAACGGGCCCGGCGGATACTTCGGACGCAATCTTGACGCACTGGCCGACTGTCTGCGGGGAGGATTCGGCACCCCCGAACATCGACCTTACGAATTCGAATGGCAACACAGCGCACTGTCACGGCGGTACCTCAACGATGTGCGCCACGGACAGGGCACGTTGTTCGAGGCGATACAGGACGTCTTTCACGACGCCGGAGTACCGCTGAACCTCAAGTGACACTGCGATCTATCACAGCGGTCGATCGAGGTAGCGGCGCGCGCCCCAGTAGTCTGCGTCCAGTCGAACCGGGGTGATGCGCACTGGTGCCGTCGAGTCGAATGCCTCGAGCATCTCGCCGTTCCCGGAATACATGGCCACGTGGTAGATCGCGTCGGGATTGTCGGGGTCCCTGCTGCCGTGCGAGTAGAAGAGCAGATCGCCGGGCTGCAGCGCGGATTTGTCGACGGGGCGGCCCCGGCTGTCGGCGGCTTGCGGGCCGGCATCGCGCGGCAGGGTGATGCCGTGCACCTGGTAGATGGTGGAGGTGAAACCGGAGCAGTCGAACCCGAACCCGGCACGACCGCCCCACAGGTAGGGGACGTTCACAAACAGGGCGGCGTATCGAACCAGATCGGCTCCGGTGGGATGCGGCATGCCCGTGGGCTTTTCGTACACCGCCACCGCCCGAGCATCCAGCCACTTCGGGCCGCGACCGGGGGTGGCCACCTGAACGGCCTTGTCGGTGCGGCTAAGGACGGGAAGCCCGGTGTTGGTACTGACCTCGAGGTCGTGATCGGAGAGTCCGGAATCGCGGTACAGCCAGGTGGTGACGCCGTGATCGGCCAGCGCGAAGGGAGCGTGTTCCTTCAGCGCGCCGTAGCCCGGGTCGGTTGTCAACTGGGCCTTGGGAATCCAGCCCGGATAGCCCAGCGCGTTCTTCGGTGTGGGCTGGCCGGGGACCAGTACCTCGTCCCAGTCGCCCTGCTCCCCCACCACGAAGACACGGTCGCCGAAGAGGGCCTGCGTCTGGGTCAGATTGTCAGAGGTGAGCGCTTCCTGCTGGGCTGGCGTCATATCCGACAGCCAGCCGCGAATATCTGCCGGATTTGTCAGGCCGCGATGGTCGACCGGACGCGGGCTCTGCGGCGTGGTCCACACCGTGGCCACCGAAACAGCGACAAAGGCGCTGGGTGGCGTCTGACCGGGAGCCATCTTCCGACCCGGGCCCATCATGCCGCGGGGCCCTATCATCGCGGGGCCGGCGTGGTTGTCGCCGCCCGACCGGATGCCCTGAGTCCAGCCAGAAAAGAAGATCGCCGCCGCGACAATCGCGACAGCGCCGACGATACCCACCAAGGCTCCAACCCGGTTGAGCCCGCTGGGCCGTTGCCCCTGCGGCGATTTCGGCGCCCGGCCACCGACCACGCGGCATATCCTACGTCGAGTGCGGCGCGATTTCGTGAACGATGACGCACTGCTCAGCGCAGGGCCCGGGCTGCCGCCGTAGCCACATCACCTCGCAGATACGCGATCGGTGGATCGTCTCGCGGATCGATGGCGCTCGTGAACAGAATGACGTACGTATCCGAGCCCGGGTCCATCCACAGCGAGGTTCCGGTAAAGCCTGTGTGGCCGAAGCTGCCGATGGGAAAGATCATGCCTCGCGTGCCGGAATAGGCGGTATCGATATCCCAGCCGAAGCCACGCAGGTTTTGTCCCCTGATCGCCGGATAGCGCGGAGCGAGCAGCGGATCATATGTGTTTGGTGTCTTCGCGATGGCGTCTCGGGTGGCATTGTTGGCTGCCTCAATTTGTTGAGCGGTATGTCCGGGCTGCTCCGGAGTTGTCATCACCTCCAGCGTCGCTTGCGTCAGTGGGAACTTGCTCGGGCGGCCCGCGAGCCGATCAAGCAGGGCCTGCGCATAGATGCTGACGTCGTGCGCCGTCGAGAACACACCGGCATGCCCGGCTACTCCCCCCATGCGGCGCGTCGTCGGGTCAAACACAACGCCCCGAAGCAGGGAATCAAAATCGGGATTCTTGCCCGGATCGTTCCTGCTTTCGTCGTCATGTGTCGTCGGTGCGGTGCGCGACAACAGACTCGTGCTCCACGTACCCGCAGGGCAAACGCCCGGCATGCCCCCAATTGGCGCAGGCGCCCAGGCAATCGCAGAGCCTCGCATCACATGTGGACCACATGCTCTGGCCGGGGGAAGGTAGCGGGTTTCTTCCATGCCAAGCGGCCCAAATACGTTTTGGTGAACGTAAACGTCTTCTGGCTGGCCGGTGAGTTTCTCGATCAGCGCGCCAAGCAGAATGAAGTTGATGTCGGCGTAGTTGAAATACTCACCGGGAGGCGACTCCAGCGGCGTGGTGAGGGCACGGCGAATGCCTTCTGGTTTGTCCGCTCCGCCCAGTCCCCACGGATCGTCGAGACGCACGTCTTCCGGTTCGCCTGAAGTGTGCGTCAGCAACATGCGAACCGTCACCTTTGCACGCTGTGGATCGTTCGCCGTGTTGAAGTCGGGCAAGTACTTCTGCACGGGATCGTCGAACTGAACCTTGCCGTGTTCGTAAAGCTGCATGACGGCAGTCGCCGTGGCGAGGCACTTCGTCAACGACGCGATGTCGAAGATCGTGTCTTCGGTCATCGGCTCTGCAGGTGCGGGCGATCCATCTAGCCCCGGTTCGCCGGCAAGCTTGCGCGAGCCATAGGCCTGATGGAAGACGACCTTGCCACCATGCCCGATCATCACCACGCCACCTGGCACCGTCCCTGCCGCAATCGCATCGTTCATCAGCTTGGATACCGTTGCGAAGTCCGGTGCGGGAGCCGCATCGGGCGCCGGCGACGCAGGCACGGGAGCCGAATGTCGCGACGGCGTAGGCGCGGGAACCGCAACTGCCGCCGGCGTTGCCTGCGCGCGGTCCCTCACCGCTGTGTGCGCTACATAGCCACACGACGAAGTCGCCGCGAGGGTAAGCAGGACAATTCCAACAGCAATCGCTTTTCGCGCAGATAGCACGGTCACCCACTTGTACTCGGCAGATCGGATATCCACGTCATTATCGTGTCACCGTCCGTCAGCGGTGTTCGTCATATCGCGATGCCAAGTTCTACACGAAGATCACGCTCCCACGCGCTGGTCACCGCCCGCCTCCTTCAGCCCTGAGGGTTCCTTCAGTTCGTGCGGTGAAGGCTATGCTCTACCCGCAATGGGGCGCTACGGGGCTCGGCGCTGCTGGTCGTGAAACGGGGTCCCAACGCCGGAGCCCGATTCCTGCTCGATCGGCCGATCACGTCGGCGGGCCGGCATTCCGGCAGCGACATCGTTCTAGACGACGTCACGGTGAGCGGCCGACACGCGGAGTTTAGGTGGGAGAACGACGAACTACGTGTGGTCGACGTGGGTAGCCTCTACGGCACCTACGTCAACCGGGAGCGGGTGGAGTCGGCGACGCTGGTCAACGCGGACAAAATCTATATTGGCAGGTTTTGCCTAGTGGTATTGAGATCCCGGAACGGCTAAGAGCGCAGGGAAAATCTTGCTATGTTCCCTAACTGTCCGTGCGACAATAGCTTTCGTGATACGCGCTATGACCAAGTGTACAGTGCGATTTCTAATACGGTTCACATCAACGGATTTCGATGCCGCCGGGCCTGCTCAGTTTCGAGTCTGATGATTCATCGTGTTAATCGAACTAGTCGATACCCAAGAGGGCGGTTCGGAGTGGTTGGGCAAGCGCCGCTCCCTCGCCGGGGGATTCGTGAGGGGGACCCGTTTTGTGGTCCAGTCGCTATGCGGCTTGGGGTTGGTGGGTCTCGGAGCGGTCGAGCCTCAGTGCGCAGTCGCCCCTAGTCGTCCGTCTGCAATTTGATCTGGCGGAGGGTGTCGCGTCCGCGTTGGACTTTGGCGATGATGTCGTCGGCAGTGGCCTTCCACACGAAGGGCCTGGGGTCGCGGTTCCAATGCTCGGCCCAGGTGGTGATCGCCGCGGTGAGCTCGGCGACACTGCTGAAGGCTCCACGACGCAGGCGTTTATCGGTGAGTTCCTTGAACCAGCGTTCGATGAGGTTCAGCCAGGAACTCGAGGTCGGCGTGAAGTGCAGGTTCCAGCGGCGACGGTCCTTGTGGGCCAACCATTTCGCGATCTCTGGTGTGGAGTGCGCGGACAGGTTGTCCAGGATGACATGCACGTCCAGATCGCGTGGAACGGCGGCGTCGATCTGTTTGAAGAACCGCAACACGTCGGCGCCGGTATGGCCCTTGCGCAGATCGGTCAGTACCTTGCCGGTGGCGACGTTCATCGCGGCGAACAGATCGATCGTGCCGTTGCGCTTGTAATCGTGGGTCATCGTCCCCGCCCGGCCCGGTTTCATCGGCAGCGACGGCTGGGTGCGGTCCAGCGCCTGACACTGGGTCTTCTCGTCAAAGCAGAACACCGCCGCCCGGGTCGGCGGATCCATGTACAGGCCAACCACATCGACGAGTTTCTCCTCGAACCGCGGATCGTTGCTGACCTTGAACGTCTCGACCCGCCATGGTTTGAGACCATGGTCGGCCCAGATCTTGGCCACCGAGTCTTTACCGATTCCCACTCGCGCGGCCAGCGTGCGGGTACTCCACTGCGTGGACCCATCCAGCGGCCGCTCACTGTGGGTCAGGCGCAGCACCTCTTCCACTGTGCCCACCGGCAGGCTCGGCTTGCGTCCGCGGCCCTTCGCGATCCGGCCCACTGCCGTGATTCCTTGCTCGGCGAAGCGCAAACGCCAGCGGCGCACCGTATCCGAGTCCACGCCACAACGCCGCGCGATCTCCTCATTGGCCACGCCGTCACACGCCAGCAACAGTCCTCGCGCCTGCATCACCTGCCGATGCGGCGACGACGTCGAAGTCGCCAACCGCTCCAACGCCCGACGTTGCTCATCGGTGACCGGCATCGCTGCCGCAGTCATAACAGGCATAGTACAAACTACCGCACTATTTCACCGACGGACCACTAGGAGCCTCAACTTGACCGAAATATGCTTTTTAGCAAGCATATTCGACCTAGCTAGATCTAGGCCACCGACTCGCGCGCCACGATTACCGGCACTCGCGCCATTTGCGCCACCGTTTCGCCGACCGAGCCCACTAGCATTCCGGCGAATCCACCGCGGCCCCGGCTCCCGACCACGACCAACTGCGCCCCTTCGGACCGTTGGACGAGCTGGCGTGCGGGCTGGGCCTGCACGACGGTGCGGCGCACCTGCACGTCGGGATATTGTTCTTGCCAACCCGCCAAACGCTCGGCCAACACCTCTTCGGCCATTGATTGTGTTGCCGGCCAATCGATTCCGGGCCACTCCGAGACATCGAGATCGCTCCATGCGTACAGAGCGACCAAGCCTACGTGCCGGCGCGAGGCCTCATCGAATGCGATCGCGGTCGCCAACTCCGATGCCGGTGAGCCGTCGATGCCGACCAATACTGGCGCCTGGGCCGGATGCAACGTCGACGGGTCCTCGTCGGGGATGATCGCGACGGGGCAATGCGCGTACCGGAGCAGCCCTGAACTCACCGAACCAAGAAGCCGGCCGGGCCATCGCCCACTGCCTTCTGACCCCGCGACCATCAGCTCGGCGTCTTTGGAGAGGTCGATCAACGTGGGAACGGCTGCCGTCGCCAGGATTTCGGTGTGGACCCCGGCGGGACCGCCACCCTGAGAAGCCGCGTCGACGACCTTGAGCGCCTCGTCGAGCAATCGGCGCCCGTAGTGCTGCTGCCAACGCATCAGGCGGTCGAGCGCCGGCGGCTTCAACCACCAGGTCGAGACTTCCGGTGAAACCGCATGCACGAGCGTCAGCGGGATGTTGCGTAGCTCGGCGTCGCGTGCCGCCCACTGCACCGCTACCCTGGTGGCCGGCGAGTCGTCGACGCCGACGACGATTCCCAAAGGCGTGTTGCGCCATGACATGACGTGTCCTCGATTCGTTGGCGTATTCGTCGGCTTGGTCGCTCATGCACGACCGTATCGAGGGTGGGTGTGCTCGGTCAGGGGCCTTTGTCACCAAGCGGACGAGCACAAGTCCCCAACCTTGCGGTGACTTCATCCGCGCGATCTCCTCATTGGCCACGCCGTCACACGCCAGCAACAGTCCTCGCGCCTGCATCACCTGCCGATGCGGCGACGACGTCGAAGTCGCCAACCGCTCCAACGCCCGACGTTGCTCATCGGTGACCGGCATCGCTGCCGCAGTCATAACAGGCATAGTACAAACTACCGCACTATTTCACCGACGGACCACTAGGTGCAAAGATATTGCCCGTTGAGCAGACAATTCGACGGTGGCGAGTAGGAACCCGTCAGCACGCCTCTTAGACCACCTGTGGCTGAACTACCGGGTGCAATGATGCGATTCCAATTCGCGGGGGTGAGAACATAGTGCGTGCCAGATTGTACAAGGGTGCTATTCCACGTGTGCGAGACGGATTCTCCCATCGGCAAGTCGAATTCAAGCTTCCAATCGGTTAGCGGCACCGTGCTCGAGTTGGTGATGGTGAAGTGGGCGATGAAACCGGTCTGCCACGCATGTGACACCGACAACGTCGCCGTGACCGCAGCCGCATGAGCTACGGGGGTGATGGCGAGTCCGAGGATGGCAACTATCAATGCCGACACGGTTACGTGAAGCGCTGTCCGCCAGCGCTTCACGTAATTGTCCAGTCCGGCCATAGCAGCCAACACTAAAGCCAAACAGGCGATATCGGCCCTCGCATCGCGGGTACGCTGCAGTACCTTTGCTCAACTGAAACCGTCATGAAACTTTAGCCCTCGATCCACCCTGAACCATGTATCGGCCCGGCCGAACCGAACTTGCGGACGGGGAAAGCCAGAACGCCAGCCTCATCGGGGGCGCGGAGTTGTTCAGCCGCCAGCAAACGAGCGGTCTCGCGCACCACCCCTAGGGCGCGGCCGGCCGGTATCGCAAGATCGATGTCGAGAATGCAGGAAAGATTGACAAGACACGCCTGCCTACCTTGACAAAACCTCGGCGTGTCGCGGGAGCTTATTAATCTTCGCTGCAAAAGTCCAGGTCAGACTCTTCTCCGATCGCGACATGTCCTCCCGCCGAGAGATTCGCGGCCATCCTCCGAGATGGCCATTGACATTGGACACGTCTGTCTACGTTGAGGATTGGCCACCTTTCGCGCTGTGCAGATGTACTGTCAAAGGGCAGCGGCAGCGGCTTCGGCCACAGTCTGGTCCTGTTTGCCGCTTCCGCCGCTGACGCCGACGGCGCCTACTATCTGGCCGGCACGCTGTAGTGGGATTCCTCCCGCGAAAATCATGACCCTGCCCCCGTTGGAGGCGTGGATTCCATAGAACTGACCGCCCGGACCGGCGTCGGCCGCCAGCTCCTCGGTCGCGATGTCGAATGCACGGGCAGTAAAAGCCTTGTTTATGGAGATGTCGACGCTGCCGATCCAGGCGCCGTCCATCCGAATGTGCGTCACCAGGTTGCCGCCGACGTCGACGACCGCAATGTTCGACGGGGAAGAGATCTCGTTGGCTTTGACCCTGCCCGCGGCAACCACTCGCTGTGCGTCGTCGAGAGAAACCGACGTCTCATTGAGTGTCATTTCGCACCCGATCCGTCAATCAACTTGCCCTGAAACGTGTTCAACATCGGAATTCGTCCTTTCACACAGATGCGAGCTGCGGCTTGAGCACCACCTTGGTCCAACCGTCGTCGCGGGCGTCGAAGTGCTCGTACGCGCTCGGCGCCTCAGACAACGGCAGCTCGTGAGAGATGATCCATGACGGGTTGGCCTTACCTTCGTGGATCAGATCACGCAACTCACGGTTGTAGTGCTTGACGTTGGCCTGACCAGTTCCCATCCGTTGGCCTTTAAGCCAGAATTCGCCCATTTCGAAAGTGATCCTGCCCTTTTTTCGTTCTCCGTCCGGCGCTCCCGGATCCTGCGGCAGGTACAAGCCCACCACGCCGATTCCGCCGGTGAACTTCACTGCCCGCACGAGATCGTTGAGTACCATCGAGGGATCCTCATGGCCCTGGGGGTCATGTGCCTGATAACCGATGCAGTCGCAACCGCAGTCGGCGCCAGCGCCGTTGGTTTGTTCGAGGATCTGCTCGACGGCAGATCCCTTCGAATCGTCGATCGCAATGACGCCGATTTGTTCTGCCAGCTTGAGCCGGTCGGGGTGACGATCGACGATCATCACCTTGGCCGCGCCCTTGATCATCGCTGAATGGGCCGCCATCAACCCGACCGGGCCCGCGCCATAAACCACGATCTCATCGCCGGGCTGCAATCCGGCAAGTTCGGTACAGTGCCAGCCAGTCGGGAAGATGTCCGACAGCATGACGTAGTCGTTTTCCTTCTCTTGGGCGTCGTCGGGCAACTTCAGACAGTTCGAGTCGCCGAACGGTACCCGCAGATACTCGGCTTGGCCGCCGTTGTACGGGCCCATACCCGCGAATCCGTAGGCCGCCCCGACCATGTCCGGGTCGGGATTGGTGGTCAGGCAGAAGGCCGTCAATCCTCTCTCGCAATTGCGACAGAAGCCGCAGCTGATATTGAACGGCAGGCAAACCCGGTCACCCACCTCCACCGAGGCCACGGCGGCTCCTGTGTCGACGACTTCGCCGAGGTTCTCGTGGCCGAGGACCCTGCCAGGGTCCATCGCGGTCCGGCCCTCGTACATGTGCAGGTCGGATCCGCAAATGTTCGTGGTGGTGATCCGGACGAGTACATCGGTGGGTTCCAAGATGACCGGGTCCGTAACGTCCTCGATGCGGACCTGCCTGGGCCCTTCGTAAACAACAGCTTTCATGACCTCTCCCCAATCGTAAAACCGGGGCCGCCCCGGATATCCGAGCTACCCGAGCGGCCCGACGCCGCATTGTTAAGCGAATGCGGAGACGATTACGCAACTTCCAGCGGCCAGGCTCCCAGAACGCGGTTCTGACATCTTCGTCCTGCCAGGTCGAGTTCGCGGTGCCTCGTTAGCCTCCGCGAGACGCTAGGCAAGCCTGCAAGTGGTCACTGACCGGCGTAGCGTTGGCGCTACCTGGGTATCCATGGGTCAGCCGTCATCAGCCACCCGTGGTGGCGAACGGGGGACTGACACGAAGTCATCTGGCGTTGATGGCGCCGGCTTGGCAGCGATCGGCAGCGCGGGCAAGACCCAGCTGTCGAATATGTATGCCCTTTTGGTCATCTCATCGCTGATGTTCGATGGCCGCGACCCGAACGACATTCTCGAGTTGGCTGCCGACTCGGTGTCCTCGCTGAGCCGATCCACCACCGACGCCACCTACCGGATCATCGACGGCTCGCTGGCGGACAGCCGCGATCCTGGACGGCCGTTGGAGAATGAGCTCGATACAGCCGTCGGGGAAAACTTCGGTTTCGATCGGGAAATTGCCTTGGCCGACGGAATTTGGCGTTACGCGCTTACTCTGCGCGCGTTGAGAGGCATTGCCGGGGTGCTGGTGGTGCGCGCTGCGACTGCGCCGTCACCAGACGAGCTGTTTTTACTCAAGGCTCTCGCGCAGCAGACTGCCGCCGCGATGACCGGTGCCGCTGTCATCGAACGAGAGCATGATCAGCAGCTCCGACTCCTGCACGTGATCGAGGAACGTGACGAAACGATCGAACACCTGGCTCGGGTGGTGAGCGACCTTGAGCGACACGAGCGGATACACGCGGCGCTGATCGCACTGTCGGCCGCTGGAGCCGGCGAAGCGGGGATCGCCGCCAAGCTGCATGAACTCACCTCGCTGACAGTCGGCATCGAGGACCCGTTCGGCAACCTGAGGGAGTGGGCCGGTGCCCCGGAGCCGGGGGACTACCGCTGTATTGGCGGTGTGAACCGTGAAGAGGTGTTGCGCAGCGCCGCGGCCAGCGCACAACCGGCGCGCGAGGGAGGCCGGCTATTCAGTGTGGTTCGATCACATGGCGACGTGCTCGGGGTGGTGCTGCTGTGCGACCCAGACGGGCGCGCCGGCGCCCTGGACAGCTTCACACTCGACTACGGAGCCACCGTGCTCGCGCTCGAGCTGTCCCACCGCAGGGAGTTAGCAGAGGCCGAGCTCCGCCGCCGCCGTGACCTAATCGAGGATTTGCTGACCGGTACCGATAACGAGAGTGCTTACGCTCGTGCCGAGGCCTTGGAACACAACTTACGGTCTCCTCACTGTGTCGCTGTACTGCATTGGGAGAACACCGATTCCGGTCTTGTTGCCAAGGCGGTGGCGGACTGGGTCAAACGCATAGGACGGGATTGCCTGGTCACTCGCCGGCACGCGACCACGATCCTGGTCAGCTCCGGAGAGCTGGACCACACCGACCTCTATCGCGCCATCTCGGCCGACGTGAGTTCCAACCGCGGTTCGATCGGGGTCGGCTCGCCGGTTGACGCTCCCTGCGCGCTTCCACGATCCTTCTCAGAGGCCCAGCGCGCATTCAAGATCCAGCGAGCATCCCCCACCCCGTATGGCAGCCGACGGTTCGAAGACCTTGGCGTGTACCGCATCCTGGATTCGGGCGACGGGCGGCCCGAGGTCCGCGGTTTCGTGCAGGAATGGCTGGGTGCGTTACTCGACTACGATCGCACCAAAGGTGCTGAGCTAGTCAAGACCCTGGCGCACTACCTCGATTGCGGCGGAAACTACGATCTGACGGCTCAATCGCTGCAGATTCATCGCAGCACCCTGCGCTATCGGTTGGCGCGGATCCGCGAGATCGCCGGCCGTGATCTGCAGGATGTGGACACTCGTCTCAACCTCCACTTGGCTACCCGGGTACTCGGCGTGCTCGGTGGAACCGATTCGACCGAAGACGGCCACCGGCACGGTTGAACCCCTATTATTTGACACCTGACCAATTCCTCGCCGATCAGTCAGTTCGAAGCGAAACTCCGATTGACCCGCAGCGACCTCCGTACCCTCGACCGAGCGTTCCCGCCAGCTATCCGGCCGCCGCCGCTCGAAGTTCTGTGACAGCGCCATCTGTTCAGGTTTCTCCGCTGTCGCCGCGGCTATCGGCAGCGGAGTTCAGGTCATGAGGTAGTTGTTGACCTGCCGGATCGCCATGGCCCCCTCGCCGACCGCGGATGCCACTCGCTTTACCGACCCGCTGCGCACGTCTCCGGCGGCGAAGACACCGAGCACGCTGGTTTCCAAGAAGACCGGGCGGCGTACCGTGGTGAGTCCGTCCACACCGGCAATGTGATTCGCTGCGGCCTGCCCGGTCTCGATGAAACCGTGGTCGTCGAGCGCGACCGTGCCGGCCAACCACTCGGTATTCGGGTCCGCCCCAATGAACACAAATAAGGCGCGCGTCTCGATAGACTGCCGCTCACCAGTCTGATTATTCTCGGCCACAACGCTTTTCAATGCGTCGTCACCGTGGACTTCGCGGACTTCGGTATTGAGGCGGACCGTCACCCGCGGCTGCTGAACAATCTGGTCGACGAGGTAGCGTGACATGCTCTTGCCGAGGTCGTCCCCCCGCACCAACAGATGTACCCGCGACACGTGAGTCGCCAGGAACACGGCCGCCTGCCCGGCGGAGTTACCAGCCCCAACGATAGCGACTGGGCCTTCACCACACAGCAGCGCTTCCTGATAGGTAGCGGCGTAATACACGCCGTTGCCATGGAATGCCTCGATCCCCGGGACAGCCAGGCGGCGATAACGTGCTCCGGTCGCCAGCACCGCGGAGCGGCCGACGGCCACGGCGTCGTCGGCGAACACGATCTGGAGCTGTCCGCCGTCGGATTCCAGCCGGATAGCCTCCGCGGACACCGAAACCCGCGCGCCGAACTTATCGGCCTGCAGGAATGCCCTTTCGGCAAGGTCCGACCCGGAGATTCCGGCCGGGAAACCCAGATAGTTCTCAATGCGCGACGACGTTCCGGCCTGGCCGCCAACCGCGATTCGCTCTATCGCTGCAGTCCGCAACCCGTCCGAAGCACCGTACACCGCAGCGCCCAGACCGGCCGGACCGGCGCCCACCACGATCAGGTCGCATTCGTCGCTGATTACGTCGGGCACGGACAGGCCGACCACCCGAGCGAGCTCGACATTGCTGGGATTGCGCAGCACCTTGGTCCCCCAGATCACAACCGGCGTCTCCTCGGGCGGAATCCCGAAATGACGCAGCAGCCGTTCAGCGTTACGGTCACTTTCCAGATCCAGCCATCGGTGTGGTAATCGGTTGCGGGTGGCGAACTCTCGTAAACGGGTGGAGTCGGGCGAGAAGCACGACCCGATAATCCGGAACCCGACGCCCTGCCCGATCAACAGGGAACGGCGCACCAGATATGCACGCAAAACCACGTCGCTCAGAATCTGGTCGTGGGCGACCAGAGCACGCACGCGGCTGGTGGGAACCGCCAACACCTCACCCTCGACCACGACGATCGCGGTGTAGAACGCCGGCTGGCCTTCCAGATCACCGAGCTCCCCCAGGAACCTACCCGGTCCGTGCACACGCAGCACCCGCCTCTCACCGGACTCGTCCTCGGTGACGATTGCGACTTTGCCCGACAAGATCACAAACAACTCGTCGGATCGCGTCCCCTCGCGAATCAGGATTTCGTCAACCCCGACCGGCCGCCTGGTGCCCCCGGGACGCAGTGTCGCGATCTGGCCCTCGGTCAACCGTGGGTATGCACCGTACAGGTCGGGCGTCTCCTCCCACTCCAGGGTGGCCGCGCCCGACGAATCAACGGACGTTACATCGGACATCAGCCACCTCAGACGTAGATTTCGTGGACATAACACCAGCGCCACGACTCGCCGGGCTCGAACGATTGGACAATGGGATGGCCCACCGTGTGGGCGTGTTTGCGGGCGTGGCGCATCGGAGACGAGTCGCAGCATCCGACGTGCCCGCAGCTCAGACACAGCCGGAGATGCAGCCACGGGGTATGCAGACGCAGACATTCCTCGCAGCCATCGGGAGTTCTGGGAGTGACACGGCGGATGGCCGCCAAGTCGGGGTCGACGAATATCGACGTCATGATCGCGCCTCCTTGGTTGTCGTTGGCACCGCCTGGTCAAGCCAATCACGCAGTGCGGCAACGGGTGCGGCGCCCGACTGACGCGCAAACAGCTGACCGTGGTCGATGAGCAGTAGGGTCGGAACCGCACGTACGCTGAAGGGCTGCGAGATTTGCGGTGCTGAGTCCACGTCCACCTTCACAAGTTTGAGGCTGCCTGCCCGCTCGCGGGCCAGCTGTTCCAGCGCCGGGCTGACCATCCGGCACGGCCCGCACCACGTCGCCCACAAATCGACCAGCACTGGAACCGCAGACTCCTCAACGATCTCTTCGGGGGCACAAGCCGTGTGGGTCATCGCCACATCGGTACGCCTCTAGACAGGTAGCCTTGCAATCGGATCGAGTCTGCGCGTGCGCCCGGCGGGTTGAAAACCGACGAACGGATTCGTCCTGACAGCACGAATCAACCGTCGAGAGCCGAACGAGCCCGATCGCGCTGGCGGTCTTACTATTGGCGGCGACACCGGTTCGGCCACCCAGGCGATCCACGACGATGGGTCTCAGGTGTTGCCGAGCAGGTCGCGCAGCATTGGCACCGAGATCACCGCGACGGCGCGGGACCAGTAGTCGCCCACATAGACACGCTCACCGTCTGCGCTGACCGCCACCGCCTCGGGATGGCTGAGCACGTCGAGGGTCGCTGTGATCGAGTTGGTGATGGTATCGATCACCGAGATCGTGCCATCGCCGAAATTGGTGCTGTAGGCGTGCTTTCCGTCGGGACTAAGCTGCAAACCTCTGGGTAGGTCACCTGGCGCGGCACAAACGTGGCGCCGAGCCCCGGAACGGATATGAGCGCGAACCGGTGCTTGCTGCTGATGTCGGCGATGACGGGCAGGGTATCGTCGCGACGGGGCAGATCTGTGAGGTAGATGACGATGTCGGCGTCATGACGTGAGGGATCGACCGATTCGATGACCTGTGGGAATGGGGCCTGTTCGTCCGGCAGGTACGGCTCAACGCGTACCGAGATGTTGCACCGCAAGGGCGACTCAAGCGTCACCGATTGCGTCCGCATCGCGGAGCAAGCCCTCACCGATCCGCAACAGTAACCGCGCCGAAAGATAATCGCCTTGGCGGTGACGATTCAGGCAGACATAGCAACTGGAACGAACGACAACGTTCATATCCATTTCTACGCCAATATGCCGATCACGCTTACGACACTGTTTGAGAATTTTACGAGCGACGGAAGTGGCGGGTATCAGCGGCGAAGCTGATCGGCGAACTGCTCCGCACCGAACCAAACCAAACCTGCCTGAATTAGGTTGTCCGAGAACGTTTCAGCGAAGTAACTCACAGATACTTGCTATTATCCACGCATCATTGCCGACTTTTCATCCGATGAATCAATTAGCGGCTCTCCGGGCACCGGATACGACCTCGTCGCCGTCCTCGTCGTCCTCGTCGTCACGTTGTGGCGGTGATGGCGACGCAGCGCTGTTCGGCCGGATGCGGTCAAACAGGTCCCCCCACGTGGCGCGGGCGGCGACGAACGCGGCGTCATCGATGTCGTGACAGGATGGGGTTTGGGCGATGGCCACCAGTGCGTCAGCAAGACTGAGCGTGCTCACGTTGTGGCTTTTTGCGGTCCGCACGATCTCGACGAACGCTTGGTTGAGGGTGCAGCCTCGCAGTGCGAGAAGCACACCTTCGGCCGTGTCGAGTATCCGTGCCCCGGCGCGGCGAGGATCGGGCGACCGGCTAGCGATGTCCATTCGCACTCACCTCCTGCACTTCCAGTTACCCTCGAATGCGTATGAGATAACTTATGACAGAGAACAGAAATTTCCTTCAGCAGCCAGCGCGGATCAGGTGGGGTCGCCTCCTCTCGTCGGGCAACGGCACGGTGATGGCTTGGTCGATCACGTCGGAGGGGTTGGCGTCACGCTGTAGTAGGTCGGTGAGGTGCTCGGGGTCGAGCCCGGCGTCCTCGGCGCTGAGGTCGGTGGGTTGGTGTTGTTCTACCGCGTCGGCGACAGGCACCTCGTCGGCCACCACGTTGGTATCGAAGTTGATCGTCATCGCTTGCCCGTCCTCCTTTCGGTGGTCGGATCGGCGGATCGTAGTCGCGCGTTTTCCGACTTGAGCTGGCCGTTGTCGGATTCGAGTTCGGTGTTGCGGTGTTCGAGGTTCAAAATCTGAAGAATTCCGGCGATGTTGACGCCTTGGGCGACGAGGTTGGTGATCCGCTGCAGGCGTTCGAGGTCGTCGTCGCTGTATCGGCGGGTGCCGCCGTCGGTGCGCGCCGGGGTGAGCAGTCCGCGTCGCTCGTAGAGTCGCAGGGTCTGCGGATCAATCCCGCTGAGCTCCGAGGCCACCGAGATGCCGTACACACCGCGCGCAGATCGCAACAGGGGGTCGTCAGGCACTGGACCGCTCCATTTCGCCACCAACTCTCTGGCAATTGATCCTTGCACAAAACTGGGCCTAGTGCTATAAGAAACCTATGACAGATCACACAGATCTGTCGGAACAGCCGAATGGGTAGGAGGAAAGATGATGTTGATGCGCACCGATCCGTTTCGCGACTTCGATCGCCTCGCCCAGCAAGTGCTGGGCACCGCCGCACGCCCGGCGGTGATGCCGATGGATGCCTGGCGCGAGGGCGATCAGTTCATCGTCGAGTTCGACCTGCCGGGCGTCGACGAGGATTCCCTGGATCTCGACGTCGAGCGCAATGTGCTCACCGTGCACGCCACGCGAGCCGATCTGGATCCTGACCGGGAGATGGTGTCGGCCGAGCGGCCGCGTGGGGTGTTCAGCCGGCAGCTGTTCTTGGGCGAAACGCTTGACGCCGATGCGATCGAGGCCAGCTACGGCGGCGGGGTGTTGCGGTTGACCATCCCGGTCGCCGAGAAAGCCAAACCGCGCCGGATCAAAATCGCCAGCGAGGAGAAGCAAGCAATCAACGCCTAACGACGGCCCACCTCAGCGCTGGACCAGGGGCGCAGCAATCCGGGGAAGGGGGTGAGCGACATGGCGCCCGACACCCTATGGGCAACCAGCCTGCTCGATGAGGCGGCGGCGATCGTGGAGGCCGAATGGATCCGCCTGCAGCAGGACGAGGCCCTGTGGGAGCGTGAGCTCGCTGACCTGCTCGCCGAGATGCCTACGCCCCGACCCGCCCCGCCCCGCGTCGGCGTCACCACCACCGGGCGCCGGCGGTCCGAGCAACCGATGCCGGATCACCGTCGCCGGTGGCCGCCGCGGCGATGGTCGCCCACACCGGTGTGGGCTACCCAACGGTCCCCTCCGGCAGACCCAGGTGTCCTCCTGAAAGGCATTGTCGGACAAGGGAGGTGATGCCCCAGCGATGATCACCAGCGGGCAACGACTCGCGTGTCGCCCACAATGATCAGATAAGTCGCGTCACCGCGACCGACTCCAACATCCGGAATCGGTCCGCACGCACCGCCACTAGTGGTGGCAAATCGAAGTGGAGGGTGCACGACGTCGTTGTAGAGCCCGGGCAGGCCGCAGGGAGGGCTCCCGGCCCGCCCCTGTCGGCCACCCGGGCGTCCCCGACAAGCATCAGCGGCACCCCCTGGCAGCGCGCGGCCTCGATGATGAACCCACCCTCCCCCATAGCGGCATGGATGTCAGATCGACCATCCCACAGCGGTGGCTCCCGGTTCGCCCGCAAGCCCGGGAGTCACCGCACGTGTTCTCGGAGGTCCAGCAATCGTGCGCGTGAATCCCGATCCCTACCTGGTGTTGGGCGTGTCACCGACCGCCACCCAGGCCGAGATCACCCACGCCTACCGCACCCGGCTACGCGCCCATCACCCCGACACGCGTCAGACACCGTCCTCGCAAACCGCCGACGAACACCTACAGCAGTTGCTGGCCGCCTACGCCCTGCTGCGCGACCCCACCCGCCGAGCCGACTACGACCGCGCCACCGCCCACACCGCCAAGCCACTACTAAACAGCCCAACAGGGCCGACAGGGCCGACACCGGCTGACCGGCCCCTTGCCGGCGCGATCCAGATCCCGATCACCTACCGCAACGCCAACACCCCTACCCCCAACGTCGCAGCACCACCATTGCGGGCAGGCCCCGTGCGCCGCCACCGGTAGCACGCGATCGTGCACAACACACTGCGCACGCGTTGGCGTTGAGGTTCTGGGATGCGAACTGCCGGTGCAATCGCGTCACGACCAGCCCCGAAACCGCAAGCACCACGAGGACAATCAGTGGAATCCAGGCTCGTTTGACGATGCCGGTTATGGGAACCACGCTCACCGAATCACCTTCCGTTAGCGATCGCTTACGTACCGATCGGCGCCCGCGCTCGGTAGCTGGGGGCTACCGGTGCCAACGGCACCGCATATCTTCGCTGTGTGGCTAATTTCTTTGTGGCGCCGAGGTATTCAACAAGGCAGCTGACGCGACGGGAGAGGTATTGCTGCCGTCTTACTGATGGGCTTGCGCTCGTCGGGGTCTGAGGTCCTCGATGCGGTCGAGGACCTCGTCGAGCGCCGTTTCGAGAGGAGCTGGGTCGCGGCGAAGCTGCGCGAGCAGGATGCCGCCTTCGGCGGCTGCCAAGAGTGCGGTCGCCAGGCGGTCGGGATTGGCCTTGCGGCGCAGATCGCCCCGGTCGCACATAGCCTGTAGACCCTTGCGGATCGCCGCTTCCCACTGGTCGAATCCACCGGCGAGGTCACCCCGACACTCCGGGAAAAGCTCGGCTAGCTCCCCGACCAGCGACCCGAGCGGGCAGCCGCCCTCACAGTTGCGCTGGCGATGCGTGTCGACGACGAAGTCTCTCCAGGCTCGCAACGCCTCTATGCTGTCCAGCCCACCGCGGTTGGGTTGCAGCGTTTCGAGGAGATCGTGGACGCGGTGGGCGATGACGGCTCTGATCAGGGATTGCCTGTCCTCGAAGTAGTGGTACATCTGCGAAGGGCCAACGCCCGCGGCCTTCTGGACGTCGCCCAGGCTCGTGCCGGCGACACTGTGGTCGTACATCAGTTGCGCTGCTGCCGCTACGATCCGATCCCGCGTGGCCCGTCCCTTGGGGGTAAGCCTGTGCGGTTCGGCGACCAATTCGTTCGCTGCCATCAGTAGCCAGGTGCGCGAGATCCGTTGCCGCGGTCCTCGCTACCCTGATCCCCCTTCCGATTCGTCTGGTGCGGCCCGGCGCTCCCGTACGTGGTGCCCGTGGTGTCGCGATTGGACGCCGGGTTACCTCACGTGTTCTGCGCCAACCTGTTCGAGGCAACCTCCAGGCCAGTGTAGCTCCCACGCCGCACCATTGTGTAGCTACCACTTCATAATATCCATTCATTTATGTAGCGGATACATCAGAAATGCTCACGAGTGCGCGGTGACGCGGTGTTACAGCCGGACTCCGATACCTGATCTAGCCCAACAATTTCGAGGAGCCCGAAGCGGAAGTGTAGCTCTCGGACACGGGCTATCTAGGGGTTGACACTTCGGAACATCACCACAAGACTGTAGCGAACGATACATAATCTATCGAAAGGAAATAACAGCATGGCTGCGAGGTCGTCCAAGGCGGTTCTGATCACCGGTGCCAACGTTGGGCTCGGCAAGGAGGTGGCGCGGCAACTCGCTCTTGCCGGCGATTTCGACAGGATCTATCTGGCGTGTCGCAACGCGGACAGCGGGCGGTCCGCGGCCGCCGAGCTGGAGCGCATCACGGGCAGGTCCATCTTCACGGTAATTCGAATGGACCTGACCGATTTGGACTCGGTGAGGTCAGCGCTGAGCACGTTGGATGGCGAACTGCATTCGGTAGTCATGAACGCCGGCGGCACCGGCGGCCCAACACCGCTGGCGCTCACCGCTGATGGCGTCACGCATGTCTTCGGTTCCAACGTACTGGGCCACGTTGTACTGCTTGAGAATCTCATCGACGCCGGGGCATTAACCAACACCGCGGTACTCGTGGGCAGCGAAGCCGCGCGCGGTGTTCGCATGATGCGGATGCCGCGGCCCACGTTCGCGAACCACTCGGTGGAGGAGTTCGTCAGCGTCATCGACGGTTCGTTCTTCGAGCAGCAGAAATTCACCGCGTTTCTCGCTTACGGACAGGTGAAATACCTTGGTGCGTTGTGGATGTCGGCACTGGCGCGAAAGCATCCCGGCCTGCGGCTGCTCACTGTGAGCCCGGGCAACACCGCGGGGACGGAAGCATTGCGCGACATGGGCCTCGTCACTCGGACCTTGATGAATCATCTTCTGTTGCCCTACGTCCTTCCCGCGCTGGGGGTCGGACACCGGTTGGAGAAGGGCGCCCAGCGGCTGGTCGATGGACTCACCGACGAACAGTTGCGCAGCGGCGTGTTTTACGCCAGCCGACCGGGCGCCGTCACCGGGCCCCTAGTGGATCAGTCGGAGATCGTCGCCGACTTCCGTGACCCCGCAATACAACAGCATGCCGACGAAGCCATTCATCGCTTCGCGGAGAAGCCACGCTCACACCAAGAATCGCCTCCTCGCGCTATCGGTGCGGATGGCGCGTCGTCTGGTCCCACTGAAAGAGGGTTGTCATGACAAGCGCCGATACCACCACCCTTCAAGAAGCAGCATCCCTGTCCAGCCACGAGCGCGGCCTGGTGGTGGTGTCGACGTTGCGAGCCAACGGCACGATCCAGTCGTCGCTGGTCAACGCCGGCGTCCTGGCCCATCCCGCGACCGGGGAGACCATCTTGGCCTTGGTCGCGGTAGGTCCTGTCAAGCTGGCGAACCTGCGGGCTCGACCCCAGGTCACGGCCACCTTCCGCAACGGTTGGCAATGGGCGGCGGTCGAAGGGCGCGCCGAGCTCGCCGGACCCGACGACCCCCAACCCTGGCTGGACGCCGAAGGGCTGCGGCTTTTGCTCCGAGCGATTTTCACCGCAGCCGGCGGTGAACACGACGACTGGGACGAGTACGACCAGGTGATGGCCGAGCAGCGCCGGGCAGCGGTGCTTATCCGCCCCGACCGGGTGTACAGCAACTGATGGCGGTGCACGACAAGGCGTTTCGGGGTCTCGTCATGTCACCACCTGGTCATGGCTGTTCGCGGTGCTCGACGTCGTGGCGGCCATCGCATTCGCCGTCGCGGGCGCCGTGGAGTTGACCAGGCACAAGCGCTCTAGAGCAACGCAGTTCTCCAGGAGAGGTACCGCGACGTGATAGCCGAGTTCGTGGTCGACCGAGGTTTGTATCCATTCGAGTCGCGATGGTTTGATGGCCGCAGCGGCCGCATGCACTATATCGACGAGGGCCAGGGGCCCCCGATCGTCTTCTTTCACGGAAACCCGACGTGGAGCTTCTTGTATCGCAACGTCATTACCAGGCTGCGCGGCCAGTTCCGATGCATCGCGATGGATTACTTGGGTTTCGGCCTTTCAGAGCATCCTGATGATTTCGGGTACACCGTCGAGGAACAAGCCGCCGCGGTCGGGGAGCTGATCGATCACCTCGGGCTGAACGACTTCATCACCATGGGACAGGACTGGGGCGGCCCGATCAGCATGGCCGTGGCCACCGCGCGCCCCGACCGCATCCGCGGCGTCGTGTTAGGTAACACCTGGTTGTGGCCCGCAGATGGGTGGCGATTGAAACTCTTCAGCATCGTCATGGGTACCCGGCCCGTGCAATACCTTGTGCTGCACCGCAACCTGTTCGTCGAAATTGTGCGGCTCGCTACTACAGAGAAGCTTCCCGAAACGGTCATGCAGCACTACCGCGGTGTGCAGCCCACGCCGGCCGCACGCCGGGGCATCGCCGAGTTCCCCAAGCAGATCCGCGCCGCCCGCCCGCTTCTTGAACGGTTGGCCCATGAGGTGCCCGGCCAACTCGGATCCAAACCCGCCTTATTCGTCTGGGGGATGAAGGATTTCGCGTTCCCGCTCGCATCTACGTTGAGTCGGTTGCAAGACACCTTTCCCGATAACGTCGTGGTCCGCCTCCCACAGGCCAACCACTTCATCCAGGAGGACGCACCCGACGCCATCGCCGAGGCAATCCTCCAACGATTCCAGTGATGAGTGGACTCCGTGGCGGGCTAGCCGAAACGGTCGACGTGGCTATCGGCGGCAATAACCAGCCGTTGCTCGCTTCTGCGCCCTAGATTGTCTCAGGTCGATGTCCAATTGGACATCGAGTGGACATTTCATTTGAGAATTGGACACGGGATTTGAGAACCTAATGGGATCCGATCGGCGTGCCGTTGGCAGCCTTGTGGCTGGTTTGCGGGGAGCCTGATCACCGAGCCGCCGGCTGGTGAGCACTGGTGAGAACCTGTGGCGTTGGTCGACTTCTAGTTGTAGAAGGTGCCCCAGTCGGTTGGTGAGGTCGCCTGTAGCGCTGATGGGATGTCGTGCCGTTGAGCACTGGTCCATTAGGTCGCCGCCGGGTGTCCTTCGGCTCTGAATTGGTTGCACCACAACAGAGTTAGGAGGCCGAGGATGATCTTCGTCGGTGACGATTGGGCCGAGGATCACCACGATATCTACGTAATGGCTGCTGATGGAGCAAGGTTGGCGTCGCGGCGGCTACCTGAAGGACTGGCCGGTATTGCGGCGCTGCATAAGGTCATCGCCGACCACGCCGTCGAGCCCAGCGACGTGGTGGTCGGCGTCGAAACCGATCGCGGCCTATGGGTGGAGGCCTTGGGTGCGGCCGGGTATCAGGTGTTCGCGGTCAACCCGCTGGCGGTCGCCCGCTACCGCGACCGCCACCAAGTGTCCGGGGCGAAATCTGATGCCGGCGACGCCAAGGTACTGGCGGACTTGGTCCGCACCGACCGGCACAACCACCGCGCACTGGCGGGTGACAGCCCCGAGGCTGAGGCGATCAAGGTCCTCGCGCGAGCACACCAAAGCCTGATCTGGGCGCGCACCCGGCACACCAACGCCCTGCGTAGCGCGTTGCGGGAGTACTACCCGGCAGCATTGGAAGCGTTCGACGATCTCGCCGACCGCGACGCCCTGGCGGTACTGGGTCGCGCCCCTACACCCGCCGACGCCACCCGCCTGAGCCTGGCCAAGATCCGGTCAGCCCTCAGACACGCTGGGCGCCAACGCAACATCGACGCCCGCGCCCAGGAGATCGCGGCGGCGCTACGTACCGAACAACTCACCGCTCCCGCGCCGCTCACCGCAGCGTTCGGCGCGACTACCCGTGCCGCGGTGGGCATCATCGAATCCCGGGATACTTCTATATCGTGTCAAGGGGTTGCTGGGACTGATGTGCTGCGGCGAGGGTTCGGAACAGTTGCCGGGTGATGTAGCGCTTGATTGAACGCATGATTTCCTTGGTGGTTCGGCCTTCCGCTCGGCGTCTGGCGACGTAGATGCTCGTCGGGGCGAGCGTGCGCATCCGGACCAGGGCGATGGTAGTCAGGGCTCGGTTGAGCCGTCGATCTCCGCCGCGATTGAGTCTGTGCCGCAGCGTATTTCCCGACGATGCTGGTATCGGGCAGGTGCCAGCCAGTGCAGCGAACGCGGCCTCGGATCGCACCCGACCGGTCGATCAAACTTGCCGCAGCGAAACAGCACGCCTGGTCAATCCTCCTAGCCGTCCAGTTCGGCCCATCACCCCCTTGGGTGGCGCGCCCCTGGTCCTTTTTAGGGGACCTCCTCCGGCGGCGTGATACTCGTAGGCAGTGGCCACATCTCGCCGGGGGCCCAGGCTGTGATTTCGGCCAGCAGAATCCGAAGCACCCCATGTGGGCCGACAACCAGCCCTTTGGTAAGCAGACACCTAGCTTCACGGATGTGCACGTAGTCGGCCAGCTCCGCGACGGGTTCCACTTCCATGAACCTGATGTGGTCGCCGAGATCACCGACGTACTCCTGGAAGTGACGTCTGCAGACGAGTTCGCCGGTCACCGCTCCCCACGGCAGGTACAGCGTCACCGGTACGCTTTGCGACGGGTCTGACTCAACGTGATCGATGAGGTGACGCAGTATCGCGTCGGTCGTCTTGGGTTCGATCTGATACTCGGGTGTGGTCACGTGTGCATCGTAGGCTCGCGCGGACAACCGAACTATGCGGTAGCTGACCCGGTGAACCGGCCCCGGCCCTCGGAGCAAGGAGAGAGCTGGGGCCGGTTACCCCTACCCGGCGCGCTCGGCGGAGTGCCACCACCGGGCGCAGGCAAGCGGGCGGGCTTTCAGGCGGTGTAGCCCGGGATCAGCGCTGGCTGTACCAGCGGCCCATGTGACCTGAGCGTCCCGGGCCGCGCGAGCTCTCGCACACGCTCTTCGGCGACGCCCAGAAATAGCGGCAACACGTTTCCGCTGGTCACCGCTAATGTGGCCGGGTTGCGGCGGCCATGCGCGACGCGCACCGACGCGCAGGCCGTTCACCATCGCGCACAACGTGTGGTCCCCACAACATGGCGGTCGGTACTCGCGTACGCGAATGGTGCTTCCTAGCCTTCTCGCGTCCTACAGTCGCGTAATCCCACAAGACGGACGCCGTGTCGCTGACGACACACCGGTCAGCAATGAAACGAGCCGGCTGTGGGCGGCCGATCCGAGCCGCTACATCGACACCACGGGGTGCGGCAATTCGGTGAACACGGGCCACCGGATGGCACTGCGGATGATCATGGACTCGCTACGGTATGGGTCTCCGAGATCGGTGTCGACAGCTTCCATTTCGACCTGGCATGGCCGGACTGCGGCTGCTACAAGACCTACGCCGCCAATTCCTCCAACCACCCACACCGCTGCGCCCACCGGCCCGACCCCGCCACCGAACAACCCGAAACCGCGACGCCATCGCCTAACATCACGACCACGAAGGAAACCCCCCCCCGCCGAGTCTTTTACACCGCGACCGGGACGCGACCCAAGGATCAGCAGCATGAGCACTGCAGAGCAAGACCGCCTCGAAGAGGTAAAGGCCGGAAGTTCGGATTGGCGTCGCTGGGGTACCTACCTGAGCGAGCGCGCATGGGGAACGGTCCGCGAGGACTACAGCGCCGGTGGCGACGCGTGGTCGTACTTTCCCTTCGAGCATGCACGCAGTCGCGCGTTCCGGTGGAACGAAGACGGGATGGCGGGCTGGTGCGATCGCGAGCAGATCATCTGTCTAGGGCTTTCCTTGTGGAATGGCCAAGACGCCATCCTGAAAGAACGCCCCTACGGTCTGTCGAACGGCCAGGGTAACCACGGCGAGGATGTCAAGGACTACTGGTTCTACACCGACAATCTGCCAACCCATGCCTACGCATCCATGGTCTACAAGTACCCCCAGGCAGCCTTCCCATACGACGACTTGCTGCACACGAACCAAAACCGCAGTCCGGACCTCGGCGAATACGAACTCTTCGACGCCTTGCAGGACCAGTGGCTGCAGCAGCGCTACTTCGACGTGCAGGTTGAATACTCCAAGGCCGCACCAGAAGATGTCTTCTGGCGCATCACGGTGACCAACCGCGGTCCCGATGCAGCACCGATTCATGTACTGCCGCACCTGTGGTACCGCAACACCTGGTCTTGGGAACGCAACGAAGCCGCGCCGCGAATCACCAAGTGCGGCGATAGCGTCGCGACGACCACACACCCCGCATTGGGTGATCGCTGGTTCTCCGTCACCACCTCGACCGGCGAGGTCCCTACGCTGGTGTTCTGCGAGAACGAAACCAACAATGCGCTGCTGTTCGGCTCGACGAACGCCTCGGCAACCACCAAGGACGGCATTAATGACTACGTCGTCCGTGGTGACGCCGATGCCGTGAGCATGACCGAGGGAAGCAAGGTTGCCGCGCACGTGATTTCAACCGTGCAACCCGGCGCATCCGTCACGGTCACTGTGCGTTTCGCCCCCGCTGATCTGGCACTGCCGTTTGACGATGCCGATGGGGTTCTGGCCGCACGCAAGACGGAAGCCGACGACTTCTACAACGCCATTGCCGCAGCACACCTCACGACGGATGAGCGGTTAGTTCAGCGTCAGGCTCTTGCCGGGCTGTTGTGGTGCAAGCAGTTCTATAACTACCGCGTGCGGCGCTGGCTGCAGGGTGATCCGGGCCAGCCGACGCCTCCGGACCAGCGTTGGACTGGCCGCAATAGCGACTGGCAACACTTTGCCGTCAGCGACGTGATTCTCATGCCCGATGCCTGGGAATACTCGTGGTTTGCGGCGTGGGACTTGGCGTTCCACTGCGTGTCCATGGCACTGATCGACCCAGATTTCGCCAAGGAACAAGTCTTAAATCTGCTGCAGTCCACGGCGCAGCACCCGCATGGACAAATCCCTGCCTACGAATGGTCCTTTGGTGACACCAACCCACCGGTCCACGCATGGGCAGCCTGGCAGGTCTACCAACTCGATCGCATGCAAAACGGCGAAGGCGACCGGGCCTTCCTGGAACTGGCATACCGCTCAGTGACCTTGCATGTCATGTGGTGGCTCAACCAGAAGGATGCATCGGATCGTGGCGTGTTCGGCGGGGGCTTCCTCGGCATGGACAACATCGGTGTCTTTGATCGGGACGAACCGCTGCCCACCGGCGGCAAGCTGGCCGAAGTGGACGGTACGGCCTGGATGGCGGCGCTCATCTTCCACATGCTGGAGATCACCATTGAGTTGTCACATGAAGAGCCGGGTTACCTGCGCATGTTTGGCCGGTGGGTCTGGGACGCTTGGCTCATCGCCAATGCCTTGGAGAAGGGAACCGGTCACGTCAGCTTCTGGAATGACGAAACCGGCTTCTACCACGATGTGATCGAACTGCCCGATGGCACTGCGCAGTCACTTGAGGTGTTCTCCATGCAGGCCATCGTTCCGCTGTTTGCGGGTATTTCGATCCAGGCAACCGCGACCGAAGCGTTGCAAACCATGCAGCGGTTGATGGCCGAACTTTCCCGCACCTATGGGCACACCGACCAAGATGTCCACCTAGGCCTGACCGGCGGCGATGGTTCGCACTACATGTTGGCGGTGGTCCACCAAGACCGCCTGGCATCCATCCTGAAACGTGTCTTCGATCCTGAGCAGTTCTTATCGCCGAACGGGATTCGATCCCTGTCGAAGTATCACGAAGACCACCCGTACGTGTACCACGTGAACGGCCAGGACTACAGCGTCACCTATATGCCCGCCGAATCACGCAACCGAATGTTCGGTGGCAACTCCAACTGGCGTGGCCCCATCTGGATGCCCATGAACTTCTTGTTCGTGCAGGCACTCAATTCCTATGCACGGTTTCTGGGTGAGACGTTCACCGTTCCTGATCCCGCAGATCCGACCGGCATGGTCTCGCTCGGCACGGTCGCAGATCGCATGGCTCGGCGCCTCACCGGCCTGGTGGTTCGCGACCAAACAGGTCGTCGTGCGGTGTTCGGCGACAACGAGTACTTCCAGAACGATCCACACTGGAAGGACCTGGTCCCCTTCAATGAGTACTTCGACGGGGACAACGGCCGCGGCGTGGGAGCAAGTCATCAGACGGGCTGGACCGCGACGATTGCGCTGCTGCTGCAATTCCGCGGCAAGTTGCGCTTCGACAACATTACGCAATAGGCCGTCAAGCAACCACCATGAAACGAGGAGTAACGAGCGCAGCCTTCACAGGCAAGGTCGCCATCGTCACTGACAGCAACGGCGGTATCGGTGCCGCGGTGGTGTTAGCGATGGCCAGGCGTAAGACCCGCGCCGCTCGAGGAGGACACTTGACCGTCGAGCATGAGAAGCAACTTGCCGCCGAGGCGGCGGCCGGGCTCGTGCAGGACGGCATGACCGTCGGCCTCGGCACCGGGTCGACCGTCGCTTACCTCCTGCCGGCGCTTGCCCGCCGCAGGCTGTCGCTGCGGTGTGTCGCGACGTCGCCGCGGACCGAGGAGGCGGCCGTCATGCTAGATCTGCGTGTCGAGCCGTTCGGCAGCATCGACCGTTTCGACATCACGATTGATGGTGCGGACCAGGTCGCGCCCGACGGCTGGCTAGTCAAGGGTGGCGGTGCCGCGCACACCAGGGAGAAGATTGTCGCGGCGGCCGCCGACCGCTTCGTCGTGATCGCCGACTCGAGCAAACCAGTGGCGGCGCTGCACCCGCCGATCCCGGTCGAGCTGCTCGAGTTCGGGCTGGCCGCGACCATGTGTCGGCTCCACCCGGTCTCCTTGCGCGACGTGCCGCGCAGCCCGGATGGCGGCGTCATCGCGGACTACCACGGTGCCGTCGACGACCCCGCGAGCCTGGCGGCGCTGCTCGGCGCCATCCCCGGCGTTGTCGAGCACGGCCTGTTCCCGCCGGCGCTCGTCGCCGACGTGTTCATCGCCCGCGGCGACTCGGTCGAGCACCGCAATCTTGCCGAGCCCCGAGCCTGAGATCACGGCCGCCCAGAAGGCTACGCCGCCCTGGCCGGCGTCCGTTCCGGTGCCGCTCCCCGCCCCCACGATCGCCGGGAGTCAACCCACGAGCGACCTATGAGCAATCCACAACTGCGCGTTGGGATTACACTCGACATTTAGACACGCGAACCACTCCGGCCGAACAGGACGTCCTGCGGTAACCGACCCGGGCACATTCCCAACATCAGGTCGCAGCCCGCGACGCATGCTCGTTTGCGTCCGGGAGGTTCGGCGGCTCGTCGGACTCCTTGTGTTCGTCGTCGGCCCAGTCGATTACGACGCTGCTGCGGCTCTCGATCAGCGAGTCGGGCCGGCTGTTGCTGACATACTCCCAGCCCCACTTCATGAAGGCGTCGGTCTTCTCGCGCACTCCGGAGAGCAGCATTGCGTGCACGCCCAGCCAGGCGGCGAAGCCGAGCGGCCCGTCGACCTCGTGGCGATGCTTGCCCATCTCGGCGACGGCAGCGTTGCGGCCGATCATCGCCATGATCCCTTTGTCGTGGTAGTGGAACGGGTTGCGCGACTTGCCGGCGAGGTCGGCCAGGATGTTCTCGGCAGCCCAGTGGCCGGACTGCTGGGCGACCGAGCCGAGCTGCGGGAAGGCCTTGCCGTCGGGTCCGGCGATGTTGGCCGCATCGCCCAGCGCGTACACCCCGTCGACGCCCGGGACGGTGAGGTCAGCGTTGACGTCGATCCGGCCACCGCGGCCCTGGGTGAACCCGGCGGCCGCGAGCAGCGGTGCCGCCATCTCGCCGCCACCCCAGACCACGGTCCGGGTCTTGAGCTCGGTGCCGTCGGCGAGCCGGACATGGCCGGGGCCGATCTCGGCGACCCCGACGCCCAGATGGATCTGCACCCCGTCTTGCTTGAGCCGGTTGCTGGCGTAGGCGTGCGCTCGGTCGGAGAACCCGTTCAGCACGACATGGCCGCGATCGACCAGGTGCACCTGGGCCAGCTGGCACGGGACGTCGCGGTAGAAGTGCGGGATGATGTTGCGGACCAGCTCGGACAGGGCCCCGGCGGTTTCGACCCCGGTCGGGCCGGCGCCCACGACGACGAAGTTCAGCGCCCCTTTGTCGAGGTAGGAGCGGTTCCGGCTCACCGCGTCGAGCAGGTCGAGGGTATGTTCGCGCAGCCGCAGCGCCCCGACCACCGAGTAGAGCGGGAAGGAGTGCTCGGCGGCACCGGGGGTCCCGAAGAAGTTCGGCTGCGCGCCCGGGGCGAGCACCAGCACCTCTCCCGAGTAGCGCGTCCCGTCGGCGGTGGTGACCGTGTGCGTCGCCGGGTCCACCGATACCACCGCAGCGGTCTTGACCGAGACCGATTCGTCCTTGGCGAAGATGCCGCGCAGCGACCGGGCGATGTCGCCGACGCCCAGCTGAGCGGTGGCGACCTGGTACAAGAGCGGCTGGAACTGGTGATAGTTGTTGCGGTCGATCACCGCCACCCGGATGTCGTGCTTCGCCAGCTTCTTCGCGCAGGCAATCCCGGCGAAGCCTGCGCCGACGATGATGACCTGGTACTGCTCAGTGTCGGTCACGTTGAGCTCCCTCGCTGCCGAGCGCGGCGCGGCGACCCGGCGCCGGAACAGATACTAGCTGCAGCTTTGCGAGGCCGCATGACCCCGACGAAGAGCACCGTACCGCGTTCGTCGCGGTCTACGATCAGCTGTCGATCATCGAGAAGGGACGGCTACCGCACTCCTCGAAAACACAGACCCCGCAACAACTGACTGGTGAGAATTCATTTGCCGGTATCCAGGGCGGTTCGAAGGCGTCGACGCGGCCGAGAGCATGCTCACCTGATGTTCATCTTGCCCTCATCGATTGCCCCTGATGAGGTGCGCGCGGTGCATGGTTCACTTGCGCCGCAATCTCGAAGACGCGTGAAGGGCTGGACACATGCCGGAGCGCTTCGACGTGATCATCATCGGCACCGGCGCCGGAGGTGGGACGCTGGCGCACACGCTGGCTCCCTCGGGGATCCGCATCCTGTTGCTCGAACGGGGCAACTTTTTGCCGCGCGAGATGGCGAACTGGGATCCCGAGTCGGTCTTCATCGACGGGCGCTACATCTCGTCCGACACGTGGTACGACGCCGACGGCACCGCGTTCCAACCGCAGGTGCACTACTTCGTCGGTGGTGCGACCAAGCTCTACGGAGCCGCGCTCTATCGACTTCGACCCGAGGACTTCGACGAGCTGCCGCACGTCGATGGACTGTCACCGGCGTGGCCGTTGTCGTACGAGGATTTCGAGCCCTACTACACGAAGGCCGAGTGGCTCTACCGGGTGCACGGGAACCACGGTGAAGACCCGACCGAAGGCCCCTGGAGCCAGCAGTACCCGTGGCCCGCGCTGTCGCACGAGCCTCGCATCCAGCAGCTCTTCGACGACCTGCAACGCGGCGGCTACCACCCGTTCCATGCACCGTGCGGGGTGATGCTCGACGAGAGCGACCGTGCGCGCAGTAGGTGCATCCGGTGCACCTGGTGCGACGGTTACCCGTGCCTCGTCCACGCCAAGTCCGACGCCGAAGTGATCGCGGTCCGACCCATTCTGGACCTGCCCAACGTCACCCTGCTCGTGGACGCTCAAGTGACGAGTCTCGAGACCGACACGATCGGAGGCGCTGTCACGGGAGTCGTCGTCTCACGCGGGGGCAACATGGAGCGATACGAGGCGGACCTCGTGGTGGTCTCCGCCGGTGCTGCCAACAGCGCCAAGCTCCTGCTCCAGTCGGCGAATGATCGCCACCCCAATGGACTCGCCAACGGCTCCGATCAAGTCGGCCGCAACTACATGTTTCACAACTGCAAGGCGGTCGTCGCGCTCTCCGGTGAGCTCAACGAGACCGTCTTTCAGAAGACGCTCGGCATCAACGACTTCTACCTTCCCTGGAATGACTATCCGTGGCCCGCCGGGAACATCCAGATGGTCGGCAAGTCGAATGCGGCTGCGATGAAGGGCGAAGAGCCGAACCTCACCCGGTTCGCACCACACTGGACGCTCGCCGACACCGCCAAGCACGCAGTGGACTTCTGGCTCACCACCGAAGACCTGCCGCTCCCCAACAACCGCGTCACCCTCGACGGCGACGGCAACACTCACTTGGCGTACACGTCGACCAACGACGACGAAGCCGACCGCCTGTATCAGGAACTGAAGAAGCTCCTCAACCACGTCGGCCTCGCGGAGCACCACGTGCTCTCCAAGAACTTCTACATGGATATGAACATCCCGATCGCGGGCTGCGCGCACCAGGCCGGCACGTGCCGATTCGGCACCGACCCGGCATCCTCAGTACTCGACGGGAATTGCAAGGCCCACGAACTCGACAATCTCTATGTCGTCGACACGAGCTTTTTCCCCAGCATCGGGGCTGTTAACCCGGCCCTGACCACGATCGCAAACGCCATACGCGTCGGCGAGCACTTGCTCGAGCGCATGAAATGATTGCTGCTCAGCAGCGTTCGGCGCGTCCAACCCGAAGCGGAGAGCAATGAGTAAGCAGTCGAGTTGCGACGTCTTCGTGATCTTCGGAATCACGGGGGACCTCGCGAAGGTCATGACATTCCGCTCCCTGTACCGACTCGAACAACGCAAGCTGCTCGACTGCCCGATCGTCGGCGTCGCCGTTGATGACTGGAGCGTCGACCAGCTTGTCGAGCGGGCACGGACGTCAATCATCGGGGCTGGCGAGCAGCTCGACGAAGACACGTTCGCGCGCCTTGCAGGCCGCTTCGACTATGTCGCGGGCGACTTCGGCGACGACGCTACCTACGGTCGCGTCGGCGCGGCAATCAAGGGTTCACAGCACCCGGTGTTCTACCTGGAGATCCCGCCCTTCCTGTTCGCGACCGTTGTCAAGGGCCTCTCGGGAGCTAGTCTCACCCAACATGCTCGTGTGGTGGTCGAGAAGCCCTTCGGGCACGATCTCGCGTCCGCGAAGGCGCTGGCTGCAGAAATGCACCAACACATCGACGAGTCGCAGCTCCTGCGCATCGACCATTACCTCGGCAAGATGGGACTCGAAGAGGCCCTCTATCTGCGGTTCGGCAACACCATGCTCGAACCGGTATGGAACCGAAACTACGTCGAGAGCGTGCAGATCACGATGGCGGAGGACTTCGGTGTCGAGGACCGCGGCCACTTCTACGATCCGGTCGGTGCCCTCCGCGATGTGGTCGTGAACCACCTCATGGAGGTGGTCGCGTTCACGGCCATGGAGGCGCCCGCCGGCGGAGACCCCCAGACTCTCAAGGATGCTCAGACCGCGCTGTTCAAGGCGGTCGTCACAGCAGACCCGGCGCACTACGTGCGCGGACAGTACGACGGCTACCGGTCGATCGACGGCGTCGCAGCCGATTCGACGACCGAGACCTATGCGGCTCTGCGGCTCGACATTGAGAACTGGCGCTGGTCGGGGGTGCCGTTCTTCATCCGCACGGGCAAGCGGCTCCCGGTGACCCAGACCGAGGTCCGCCTCGTATTCAAGAAGCCGCCGCGACTCGGATTCGGCCTGCGCGACGCTGCATCGCAACCAGACCAGCTGGTCATCAAGCTCGACCCCTCCCCTGGTATTCAATTCCAGCTCGAGGCACGGCGAGCCGATTCGCGCGTCGCCAGGCCGATCCATCTGGACATGGAGTTCGCAGATGAAGGCGGCGAAGGCGCAACCCCCTACGAGGTCTTACTTCACGCGGCTATGGTCGGCCAGACCGTCCGATTCAAGCGACAGGACACTCTGGAAGAGGCGTGGCGCATCATGCATCCCCTGCTCGACGCCCCGCCGTCAGCACACGCCTACACGCCCGGGTCGTGGGGCCCCGATGCCGCGTCGGCGCTCGTGGCCGGCTACGGCGGCTGGCGTGACCCCTGGTTCCCCCGATGACCGCACCGTCTCGCCAGCCGCAGAGCGCGGCCGCGCCCTCACCATTCCCACCGATCGCCGACTACGGTTTCATCTCGAACTGCCACACCGGAGCACTGATCGCGCCCGACGGGGCGGTCGATTGGCTCTGCGTGCCCGCCTTCGACTCCCAGAGCGTCTTCGGCAGCATCCTCGACCGCGAAGCCGGGTCCTTCCGATTCGGCCCCTTCAACATCAACCACCCCACAGCACGCGGCTACGAACCGGGCACCAACGTGCTCGTCACCACATGGAAGACGCCCACCGGTTGGGTCGTCGTGCGCGACGCCCTTACGATGGGACCCGGCGACCGCGATGACGTCGTCACACCGCACACCCGGCCTCCCGCCGACGACGATGCGGAACACACGCTCATCAGAACCGCCGAATGCATCGACGGGCGCGTGGAAATCGAACTGGTCTGCGAGCCGGCCTTCGACTACGGCCGCACACCCGCGGAATGGGCACTCGTCGACGGTGGCCACCGAGCCGCGGACGCCTCCGCCAACGGCCTGACACTGCGCCTCCAATCCGATCTATCGCTCGGCATCGAGGGCAACCGTGCACGCGCGCGACACATGCTCGAACCCGGCGACAAGGCCTACTGCGCGCTGTCCTGGGCCCAGGACCTCGCTGCTCCCGCCGACATTGACGACGCCAATACGGGGATCGAGCGCACGGTCCGGTTCTGGCGCTCATGGCTCGGGCGCGCACGCATCCCTGATCACCGTTGGCGCGAGCCCATCCAACGCTCGGCTCTCACCATCAAAGGTCTCACCTACATGCCGACCGGGGCCACCGTTGCCGCGCTCACGACGTCGCTGCCCGAAACGCCCGGTGGGGAACGAAACTGGGACTACCGCTACACGTGGATGCGCGACACGACCTTCACCCTCCAAGCGCTGCACTTCTTGACCCTCGACTGGGAAGCCGACGAGTTCATGCAGTTCGTAGCGGACGTCGAAACGACCCAAGACGGATCGCTCCAGATCATGTACGGCATCGACGGACGCCGCGATCTCACTGAATCGACACGCGACGATCTCTCCGGCTACGCCGGCGCGCGCCCGGTACGAGTCGGCAACGGGGCGTACGACCAGCGCCAGAACGACGTGTTCGGAGCCGTGCTCGACTCGATCCTCATCCACACCCGCCACTCGAAGCGCCTGCCCCGCCGCCTCTGGCCGATCGTCGAATCGCAAGCGGAATGTGCGACAAAGGTCTGGCGCGAGCCCGACCAGGGCATCTGGGAAGCTCGCGGCGCGCCGCAGCACTACATCTCATCGAAGCTCATGTGCTGGGTCGCCCTCGACCGCGCCGCCAGCCTCGCCGAGATTCGCGGCGACGCGCATCGCACCGAGCAATGGCGGGCGACTGCCCAGGAGATCCGCGACGACATCCTCGCCAACGGCGTCACCGATCAGGGTGTACTGCGCCAGCACTACAAGACGGACGCGCTCGATGCTTCAGTGTTGCTCGCCGCCCTCTTCGGCTTCCTTCCGCCAGAAGACGACCGTCTCCGCGCGACCGTCGACGCCATCGCGAGCGACCTGACGGAGAACGGATTCGTGCTGCGCTACCGCACCGAAGAGACCGATGACGGATTCTCCGGCAAGGAAGGAACCTTCCTCATTTGCTCGTTCTGGCTCGTTTCCGCGCTCGCCGTCATCGGCGAGCTGCAAGCGGCACGCGATCTCATGGAACGTCTCCTGCGAATCGCCTCACCATTGGGCCTGTACGCCGAGGAGTTCGACGTCGACACCGTTCGCCACCTCGGAAACTTCCCACAGGCATTCTCTCACCTCGCCCTGATCGAGGCGGCATCGCGCCTCATGTGGCCGGAACTGCTCGCCGAAATGGGCACGGCGCGGCCCTGAACTGCTCCGCGCGGCGCATCTGCGATATGACGCAACGTCACCCGACGCCACCCTCCAAATGCGCGTTGAGCGCGCCTTAACACGCCCAACTCACCCGCGGCGCCCGTCATGATGAGCGGATGCGGCAACCCCCGCTGATCGACATCGAGCCGCCGCCGGACGTGTTCGCGGCGGTGATGGCCACCGGCATCGTGTCGATCGCCGCGGACGCTCACGGCTACTCGCTGATCAGCGACACCCTGGCCGTGTCCGCCGCCCTAGCCCTCACGCTGCTTGTCGCCTGGGTTTTGCTCAAAACCCTTGTCCGGCATGCATTCCCGTTCGACGATGTGAGGGATCCCGACGTCGCCCTGCGACTGTTCACCTTCGTCGCCGCCTGCGCGGTGCTGGCAGCGCGCCTGCAGGCGCATCCGATCGTGACGTGGGCACTGGGGGTAGTCGCGCTGGCGGCGTGGCTGCTGCTGGTGCCGATCGCCGCGCGCGGCATGTGGCCCCACCGATGGGTCGGGCTGCACGATCGCGCCCATGGCGCGTGGGAGCTGGCGAGCGTGGCGACATCGGGCCTGGCGATCGTTGCGGCAGTTCTGGCCCTGCACGGTGGCCACGTCGTTCTTCTCGGGTTCTCGGGGGCGATGTGGATCCTGGCGATAGTTGTCTACTGCCTGATGACCTGGTTGATCCTGTGGCGGGCGGCGACAGCGCCGGAGCCCGACGGGCGGGCACCGGACAGCTGGATCCTGATGGGCGGCCTCGCCATCGCGACGCTCGCGGGTGACCACATCCACCGGGCCGCACGGTCCGTCGCCGCGTCCGACTGGCTGGTCCACGGTGTGCGGACGGTCACCGTGATGACATGGGTGCTGGCGACCCTGTGGATTCCGCCGCTGGTCTACGCCGGACTCCGGCGGATCAACCGCCGCGCGGGAACTTTGCGATTCGCCGGCGTCTGGTGGGCGATGGTGTTCCCGCTGGGTATGTACTCGGCCGCGACGCACGCAATGGCGCTGGAGACCGGCTGGCCGTCGTTGAGAACGGTTTCGCTGGTGTTCTTCTGGATAGCACTCACGGCCTGGTTGATCGTCACCGTCGGCGGCGTGCAGGTCGCGTTTGTCCGTTGGCGAGAGCGTTAGGCACATTGTTGGTTCAGCTGGGATCGGTGGCGCTCCGTCCCGAAGCGACGTAGCCAGCGGATTTCGGATGGTTCCCCGCCCAAGTGGTTCGGGGCCCGGAACCACGATGCGCAGCACCGAGACGTCTTCGGCGTTCGCGAGCATCGTGTAGGCCGGCACCTGCCAGTCGTAGGAACGCAATTCATGCCAGACGTCGAACTCGGTGTAGCCGAAGTCACCGGCCAGGCGGCAGGATCATCGCGGGACCCGACCGCAAGCATCAGCTGATTTATGGGCAGGGCACGCGCGCAACGCATCTCAGGCGGCCACCTCGTGGGGTTCGGCGAGCGGGATCGCTGCGCCTGGTCGGATCAGATCGGCATGCGGTAGCCGTAGAACTCGTGATCTTCGTTGTACCCGCCTTGGCCGGCCCCGAGGTGGGCGAAGCTCGCCACGAACTCGATCGCCTCGATCCATTTGACCTGCTTGAAGCCGAGCTCGTGCTCATTTCGCAGGCGTAGCGGCGCACCGTGGGTTTCGTTGAGCGGGCGGCCGTTCATCTCATAAGCCAGCAAAGACGTCGGCTCACGCATGTGCTCGATCTTGTGACAGTCGTAGTACCTGCCTTCTTCTGGCGATCCGGCCCCTTCGCCCAATGAGTAGAACACCACCCAGCGAGCAGACGGCAGGGGGCCCACGATGTCGAGGATGTCAGACATGCGGACCCCTCCCCATTTGGCCACGCCTGACCAGCCCTGAATGCAGTAATGCTGGGTGATCTGTTCATGTTTGGGCAGCGCACGCAAGTCATCGTAAGAGATATTGATCGGGTTCTCGACGAGTCCTTCGATTCGAAGCGCGTACTCCGACCAATTGGTGGCTTGCAAATGGCGGTAGCGGTCGGAATCGGGCAGGGTGCCGTTAGCCCAGAAGAACGGCGAGATGTCTTTTTCGGAATACGTGGCATTCGGATGCGGCCATTCCATCAACGCCTTGATCCAACCCACGAGCCAGCGACCACTCCTTTGAATCACGCGGGGGTATCGGATCGTGATCGGGGAGGCCAGCAACCACAGCGCCACGATGATGACCATTGCCACAACGTAAATCGCCAACGCCCAATACGAATGGGTATTAGTCCCGAATACGATATGGTTCAGGTTCCCCACCAATCCGGTAATGAACACCATCACCGTGTGTACGGCAATGAAAAAGACCATCCACAAAAGGATCGCGAAGTGGATACTCCGCGCGACCTGCCGATTCAGTAGGCCCCGGCCAAAACCGAATCGTGCCGCGATCGACGGCGCCTGCAGAAGGCCGGTGATGAATGCCAGTGGCGCAGCGACGAGCACGGTGCTGAAATACGCGATGATCTGCAAACCGTTGTAGTTCGTGAAGCCTTCGTTCGCCGGGAAATCAAGCGATGCGTACTGCACCGCTGTGGAGAGCGCATTCGGGAAGACATCCCATGATCGCGGGACGATCCTGCGCCACTGTCCGGTGGCGAAGAGCAGCACGTAGAAAACAAGTCCGTTGACCAACCATAAGGAGTCGAAACTGAAGTGCCACCACCGGGCCAGGCCTATAGAGTGCCGAAGCCCAGGTATCCCCAACCACTTCGGAAGTGCAACAGAATCGTCCTTCGCCGTCCACCTATGGGCCGCGTCGTCTTCGTTCATGCGGTCCGCGGGAACCGGATCGCGCATCCGCAACCATTCGGTTCCCGGCCGGCTGCCCGAGTTGAGATACAAGCGTGGGTGATCGGCAAAGATCTGCAACCCCGCCCGCATCAAGAACATCATGAAGACGATGTTGAAGAGGTGTTGCCAGCGCAACCATCCCGGGAATCCCGAGTCGACCGCCGGCGCGTAACTCGTCGATGTTCCCGGGTAGGTCGCAATGAAGCTCTGCATCCAGCCGTACTGGCGTAACTGCTGTGCCAGCGCGATCGCGATGATGAGTCCGGCCACAACAAGCGGCACCAGCCACAAGGAACTGACCCAGCGCCGACCGATCCGAACTGTTGGCACCTGCGCCTTTTCTTCCTGCGATATTCCCCCAGCCCAGTCAGCGACATCGATGCGCTCGTCGAGCACACCCGGACGTTCGCGCTGGTCGAGCAATGATTCAAGGCGGGCAGGAAACGTCGGATCGACACCCCGCTGAGGATTGTCGGCCATCTTGCGCACTCCTCTCATCGGAGACTCGCAAGTACCCAGATCACGAAGCTATCAAATCCTGGGTGAACCGGCGGAGATGTTCCGTGGAACTTCGGTGGCGGTCGAGCAGTGGTGTAAGTGGAACGGACGATTCGTGAACCGGAGGAATGGTCGGCTGTGCCGCCGCCGTCGGCGTAAGCGGCCGCTCTCGCGTATGACGGCAGCGGCGGCGGCGGCAGAGGCACTCGGGGCGGCTAACGCCGCAGCCGGCGGCGGCCTACACTTAGCGCGCCATGTTGGCGAATCGCGACAGGTGCAGCTGATGCGCGACGGTCACCGTCTTGGTCGGTCCGTTGCGGTGCTTGGCCAGAATGAGGTCCGCCTCGCCGCCGCGCGGATCGTCACGTTCGAAGGCATCGGGCCGGTTCAGCAGGATAACCATGTCGGCATCTTGTTCAAGGCTATTATGTGCCGAAATCCCCTGTGCGACAAAGTTATTCGTGCCAGGAACAGTTCCGTCGTAGACATCACGGTCACCGATGCTGCTAATCTCGACGATCTTGTCCCAGAAAACATCACTTGTTGCTAAGGCGTGGATTTCACGATCTTCGAGTAGCGCAGCTACTTGGTGTAACCGTGGCCGACCTGGTGCGAAGCGCCTTGTCGGGCCTGCAAACCGTGAGTTCATCGCGGCTGAAAGTTCGCGATGAGTGAGGCCTTTAGCAGAGAGTGCTTCTCCGATTTTGCTCCACACCTCTTCAGGTATCGTGTCGGCACCCGGACGGCCAACACGAGCGGCGAGTTTGGCAAGGACCTCTCGCGCCTGCTCCCCTCGCGTGCCATGCACCCCGACGCATTTTAGGAAGCGGGCCTGATTCTCCGCCCTATCGATATACAGGTGCCAACAATCGCGGTATCCAGGCTTCCGCACAGGCGCTACTCGGGAAAATGCGCCGATACGGAGTAGCAATTGCGTTAGGTTGTCGACCAGTCGCCGGCTCGTCGACGCATAGTAGATCCGCGCGCCACCAAACTTGGCATCCCAGCGCACCGAGCCGTCGGTCGCCCAGAGATGACGCAAAAACAGCGCCACCTGGTCAGTTGGCAGTGCGAAAACCGGCTCTGGCACGAACTTTTCGTGGCTCCGCAGCCCAAAGAGCCCCAACTCATCCAGCCATGCGGCGATCGGATTACGGCGACCACGCGTCAACCGGTACGGCGCGGGCAGTCGCAGCGTCGTGACCCGAGCAGCCGGGTAGTCGTCACGCACCGCCGTCACACCGAAGTACGCCGCCGACATGGTGACCGCAGCCAGGTTGGCTTCGTCCACCGAGGCGTACCGAATCGGCTGCCGCTTGACACACGACCCGTCACCGATCATGTGTGCTAGCAGAATCACCTCGGATTCCGCCATCCGCTTGGTGTTAACGGGTTCGGGAACGCTGCGCGGCACCGCCAAACGGTCGCCAACCGTCAACTCTTCCAACGGTGTCCAGCCGTCGAGCGTCATAAACGGATGGTTGCCGGTGGCCTCAATCTCTCGCCCAGATGCCAGGCGCAGGCGGAACACCTCTTTGCGGCCACTCGGGAAGACGTTGGTCATCGGCCGAGCCACCATCCGCAGCTGCTCATCTAACGACCACACCAACGGCCGCTCGCCGGTCCGCATTAGTTCGCCGAACGTCACTTCAGCGCCGGTATCGGCCCGCATGATTCGGGTATTCGCAGTCAAACATCCCGATTCACGAAGATCAGCCAACATCGGCTTCTTGTCGGTGCGCTGCTCAGGACCGCGGTTGAGCTGGCTGATCGCGACCACCGGAACCTCAAGCTCCTTGGCCAGGAGCTTCAAGTGGCGGGAGAATTCGGACACCTCAATCTGCCGGGACTCGACTTTCTTGCCGGAGGTCATCAGCTGCAGGTAGTCGACGACGATCAGCCGCAGATCGGCCCGCTGGCGCAGCCGACGCGCCTTCGCGCGGATCTCCATCATCGTCAGGTTCGGCGAGTCGTCGATATACAGCGGCGCCTCGCTGATTTCGCTCATCCGCCGGGCCAGCCGGGTCCAGTCGTCGTCGCTCATCCGGCCGGAGCGCATATCGGCGAGCTTGATCTTCGCCTCGGCGGACAACAGTCGCATGACGATTTCGGATTTGCTCATCTCCAACGAGAAGATGACGCTGGCCATCCGGTTCTTGATGGAGCAGGACCGCATGAAATCCAAACCGAGCGTGGAATTGTGCGTCGGCACCATGCCGCGGCCGGCCAGATACAGGCGCGCAGGGTTATCCACCTGTACACAGCGCACCGGGACGCTGCTGGCCGGGTGCACCGCGTTGACTTGCAGCACAGGCGCCAACAAGGTCGTGGCGCCCGGGCGCTTCCCGTAGCGCATGATCGATCCCGCCGCGGCGATCGTGTCCAGTCCACCCCGCAATTGGCCCGTCGTGCGGATGCCGTAACCCGTGGGCCACTGGTGGTCGGCGTCGGCGACGATGACCGTGCCGTCGGAGAATTCGACCTCGTAGCACGGACGGCCCAGCATGACGTCCGTCGCGGCCAGGACCCGCGTCGGCTCCCCATCGGCGCCCAGCAAATCGTCACCGACGGCGACGTCGCCCATCGTCGTCCAGCCGTTCGGCGTCGGCAGCGGAGTGCGCAGCGCCAGTGCCTTGCCCACGCCAGGCCGGGCCGCGACGATGATCATCTGGCCCGGATGCAGGCCATTGGTCACCTCGTCGAGCTCGCTGAAACCGGTCGGCACCCCGCGAGCCAGTCCGCCATTGGAGGCGATCGCGTCGATCTCATCCATGGTCGGCTGCAGCAAGTCCTCCAGCGGGACGAAGTCGTCGGAGAGCCTCCGGTCGGTGACGTCGTAAATCTCGGCCTGCGCCCGGTCAACCACCTCGGCGACGTCGGCGCCCTCCGCGCCCGCGTAGCCGTACTGCACCACCCGGGTGCCGGCTTCCACCAGCCGGCGCAGTAGCGCCTTCTCGGCGACGATTTCCGCGTAGTAACCGGCGTTGGCCGCCGTCGGCACCATCGAGATCAACGTGTGCAGGTACGGCGCGCCACCGACCCGGCGCAGCAGGCCGCGGCGGTCCAACTCGGCGGCGACCGTCACCGCGTCGGCCGGCTCGCCCCGCCCATAGAGGTCCAGGACGGCGTCGTAGACGTTCTGGTGCGCCGGGCGGTAGAAGTCGCCTGGCCGCAGCTTCTCCAGCACGTCGGCGATGGCGTCCTTGCTCAGGAGCATCCCGCCCAACACCGATTGCTCGGCAGCCAGATCCTGGGGCGGCTGACGGCCGAAGTCCTCGCTGGGGGCGTCCATGCCGGGGTGGCCTAGGTCGTCAACGACTGCCATGGCCTCCCCACCTCCTCCGGCACACCGCTCGAACGCATATTCGATACAGGTGACTAGACGTTAAGTCCTGCCACCGACATCGCTCGACTCAACCAAACCGCGCGACCCGCCCCCGCAAGCCTGGAACCCCCACCCCAGACGCTTCGTAGTCGACCCCTGCACTTCACACCAGCATCACCTTGCGACGGGTCGACGCTAAAGGTTGCTGGCGAGGACTCCAAACGACGTTGTTCATAGACCTGTGGATCGTGTGTGCATATCCATGAGCGCCTGTGTTGAGGGGGTGTGGAGAACTTGTGGAGCAATATGCGGCATTGCGACATCACTGCAGATAAGCGGACCACACAGCTACACACTTCGTGTGGATGAGAATCTCTTCGGCGTGTCGGGTCGGGTTGCCACTTCGGGCGTGTTGCGTTTCAGGCAATGATTCGCGGCGTTAACGGACGGTTACGTTCGCTAACTGTCGCGTTCGCGTGCAAGTTCGCCAGCGGATACAGCAAGGCCAGCACCCCAGTGGCGGCCCAAAGGAGCCCCCACTGGGGTAGGGTATCGAGCCTTATCCCTCGGCGACAACGTCGAGCGCGATCTCGACGTCTACGTCCGGGTGTACATGCAGCGTGACCGGATGGTTGCCAACCGCTTTGATGTGGCCTTTGGGCAACCGGACGATGCGCTTGTCGAGGTTAGGTCCGCCGGCTTTTCTGATCGCGGTGACGATGTCACCGGACGTCACCGAGCCGAACAGCTTGCCCGAGTCGCCGGCGGTCTTCACCGGCAACGCAACCGCGCCCAATGCTTCGATCGCGGTCTTGATTTCGTTGGCGTGCTCAAGGTCTCGCACTTGCTTGGATTCCCGGGCACGACGGATGTCCTCAACCTGCTTCGCGGCGCCGCGCGACGCGACGATCGCCAGGCCGCGCGGGAGCAAGAAGTTGCGGCCGTATCCGTCTTTCACCTCAACGCTGTCGCCGGCGGCACCCAGGTGGTCGACATCGGCGGTCAAAATGAGCTTCATCTTTTCGTCAATTCCGTTCTGCGTAAGCCGTTTACCGCGACGCAGACGTGAACGGCAGCAACGCGACCTCGCGGGCATTCTTCACCGCGATCGCAATATCACGCTGGTGCTGCACGCAGTTGCCGGTCACCCGACGCGCACGAATCTTGCCGCGCTCGCTGATGTACGTCCGCAGCAGCTGGGTGTCCTTGTAGTCGATCTCTTGGCCCTTTTTGGAGCAGAACACACATTTGCGCGTCTTCACCGGCTTCTCCGGCGCCGGCCGCCGCTTGTTACTGGACTTGGCCATGTCTATCTCTTTCGTTCTGTCGATCCGAAGTTAAAGGTTAAAAGGGTGGTTCGTCGTCGCCGCCGCCGAACGAACCCGATGCCGGGGCGCTGCCCCACGGGTCGTCGCCGGCTCCGCTGCTGGCGCCACCGCCGGTCTGGGCCGGCTGACGGGAGCCCCCGCCGCCGCCACCGAAGCCACCACCGCCACCGCCGCTGCGGCTGGCCTTGTTGACCTTGGCGGTGGCGTAGCGAAGTGACGGGCCGATCTCGTCGACCTCGACCTCGAACACGGTGCGCTTCTCGCCCTCACGGGTCTCGAACGAACGCTGCTTGAGCCGGCCCTGCACGATCACCCGCGAGCCCCGGGTCAGGCTTTCGGCGACGTTCTCGGCGGCCTCACGCCAGATGTTGCACCGCAAGAACAGCGCCTCGCCGTCCTTCCATTCCCCGCTCTGGCGGTCGTAGATCCGCGGAGTCGACGCCACCGTGAAATTCGCCACGGCGGCGCCCGACGGAGTGAACCGCAGTTCGGGGTCAGCGGTCAAGTTTCCGACGACGGTGATGATGGTGTCACCAGCCACAGTGACCTCCTAGTCCTCGTGGGCCTGCCGGGATCGGCGGGTGGGTGGTCATGAGCGTGCTGTCGCAGAGCCTACGCAACGGCTACGACGCGACGCGGTCATTCGCCAACAGGCTCCTGTTCATTGCCCGGCTCCTCCTCATCGCGCTACGCGCTCTGCATCGTCGCCGGGCGGGTCGCGTTAGTGCTTGTCGGTGCGCATGACTTTGGTGCGCAACACCGACTCGTTCAGGCTGAGTTGACGGTCGAGTTCGTGCACCGTCGCGGGCGCGGCCTTGAGATCGATCACCGCGTAGATGCCCTCGGCATGCTTCGCGATCTCGTACGCCAGCCGGCGCCGACCCCAGATGTCGACCTTGTCCACGCTTCCGCCGTCTTTCCGGACGACATTGAGAAAGGCCTCCAACGACGGGGCTACGGTGCGCTCGTCAAGGGTGGGGTCAAGGATGACCATGATTTCGTATGGACGCATGGGAACCTCATCACCTCCTATGGTCGTTTGCGGCCACGGTCTTGTCCGTGGCAGGAGGGTCGCCTGCGTCGGCAACCGACTCAGGCTACCGGACGGGGGCTGAGCCTGCGAAATCCGGATGCGACTCTGCACCGGCGGCGACGTCAAGCCGGCGCCGAGCCGGGCGCAGCCACGGCGCGAGCCAGCTCGGCGGCGCATCGGCGGCCCGGTCGAACACCCCGCCCGCCGGATCGTCGATCCGTCCACTCCAACGCACCAGATCCTCCTCGGGCCGGTAGATCTGCCGGACCACCAGCGCGCACAGGGCCAGCACCGCCACGTCACGCAGCAGCACCGTCGCGGTGAACCACTGCTCGGGCAGGCCACGGTTGGGCACGGGATAGAGGTAGTACATCCGCGGCACCCAGACCAGCGCGTCGATCGTCATCCACGTCAACAGGATCCGGCGGTGTGGCAACGCCAGCACCGCCAGCGGGACCAGCCACAGCGAGAACTGCGGGCTCCACACCTTGTTGGTCAGCAGAAACGCTGCTACGACCAGAAACCCGAGCTGCGCCACCCGTCGGCCGCCGCGGAGCGGTCAGTGCGACGTAACCGATTGCCGCACAAGCCAATACGAACAGCGCCAAAACAACCTCGTTGAGCCGCTGGGGCGGCTGCCAGAAACCGAGATTCGGATCGAAACCCTGCCAGCCGGTGAACGATTTGACGACGTTGAACAACGAATCCATGTCATCGCCGCGTCGGGCGTTCAGCCGGAAGAACTCCGACCAGCCCCGCGGGAAGAGCACCATCACCGGCAGGTTCACCGCCAGCCACGTCGCCACGGTCACGGCCGCCGTGCGGGCCAGCTCGCCGAGCCGCCCGGTCCGGATGCCCAGCACCAATAGCGGTCCCAACAACAACGCCGGATACAGCTTGGCCGCGACACCCAGCCCGAGCAGCACGCCGGCCAGCACCGGTCGCCGCCGCGCCCACGCCAGCAGGCCGCCGATTGCCAAAGCCGTTGCCAGCGCATCGAAATTCGTGAACATCTGAAAGATCACCAGCGGAGACGCGCCGACCAACGCCGCATCCCATACCCGCCGGCCCGCCAGCCCCGCGGTGGCCCACAGCGTCGCCAACCAAGCCAACGCCAGCCCGAGTGCGGCGATGTCGAAAAAGACCACCACCTCGGCGATCACCGGCAGCCCGACCACCTTGCTCAATGCGGTGTAGGTCTTGGCCAACGCCATCGACACGTACTGGTACACCCCGGTGAGCACCGGGTACTCCATGTAGCGCACCGCAGGCCGGCCGTCGTAGCGGGTTTGCGGTTTGCCGTCGGCGCCCTTCTCGACCCAGCTGGACTTGTACGGAAACTTCCCCTGGCTCAACAACTCCGCGCCGTACAGCGGCACCGTGTCGGAGTAGCACAGCTCGTAGTAGGCGCGCTGGTTCTGCCAGTTGGCGACTCGCTGGTCACCCGGCCCGGTTCCGCTGTTCTGCAAACACGCCGCTTTCGTCGACCAGCCCAGTGCCAAGAACACCAGCGCGATCAAAAACATCACCCGCAACGGGGTCAGGAACGCCGCGCGGCCGATCACCGCATGCCGGCCCACCGGGCCGCCCACAACGTCCGACAGCGCCGCGCCCAGAACGTCGGTGCGACTGGGGCAATCGCGGTCATCGGCGGAGCGCAAGTCGGCGGCCAACGGCCGCGGCGAGATGGAGGGGCGACCCGTCTCGGCGCCGATCACGGCGGCGGCGAAACAGGCTCGGGCGCTCCCGGTGGCGGCGGTGCGGGTGCCGCTTGAACGGGAACCGTGGTGGGCGGCCCGACCGGAATCGTGATGCCCGGCGCTACCTCAATCGTGGGTTGGATGACCGTCATCTGCGGCGGCGCTGGTGGCGGCGGAGGCGCCACCGGCGCCCCGGCGTAGCCGCCGATCTCCGCAGGCTTGGGGAAGGACTCGCTATTGGTGCCCTTGAGTGCACCGTCCATGGTCGCCTTCCAGATGTCCGACGGCAGACCCGAACCGTAGATGGGGCCGCCCCACCTGTTGACCAGTGGCTTGTCGCCGGTCACGGTGCCCACCCACACCGCTGTCGACAGCGACGGGGTGTAGCCGACCATCCAGGCGTCCTTGTCGGCGTCGGTGTCACCCAACTGCGTGGTGCCGGTCTTGGCCGCGGACGGCCGCCCGCCGGCCAACGCGTGGCCGCGTGAGTACGAGGCGATCGGCTGCATCGCCGACGTGACGTTGTCGGCGACATCCTTGGGGATCCGCTGTTCGCCGGCGTTGTTGGAGTTGCTGGCATCGAACAGCACCCGACCGTCGGCGTTGACCACCTTTTGCACGAAATGCGGTTGGTGATAGACACCCGATGCGGCCAGCGTGGCGTACGCCGAGGCCATGTCGAACACCCGAGTCTGATACTGGCCCAACACGATTCCGTTGTTGGGCGGGCCACCCTTGCGGTCCTCGGACAATGTGTGGTCCACACCGGGGAAGCTGGTCGCAATGCCGGCTTGGTGCGCCGCGTCCGCGACGTCGTCCGCACCGTGCTTCAACTTGAGCATCAGCCGGTAGTAGGAGGTGTTCAGCGACTGCTTGAGCGCCTCGGCGATATTGCAGACTCCGCAGCTCTCACCGTCGACATTGGTGATCTTGATGCCGTTGACCGTCAGCGGCGAGCTGTCCACCTGAGTGCCCAGACCGATGCCCTGCTCCAGCGCAGCGATCAACGCGAACACCTTGAACGACGAGCCGGTCTGCAACCCGGCTTGGGCGAAGTCGAAGCCGTGTGCGTCGTTGCCGCCGTAGTAGGCCTTGACCGCGCCGTTGTGCGGGTCGATGGAGACCACCGCGGTGCGCATGTCGGGAGCCTGGCCGTCCATGTATTTCGACACGGCCTGCTCTGCGGCCTTCTGCGCCTGCGGGTCGATGGTGGTGGTGATCTGCAGGCCCTGGGTGTTCAGCGTCTGTTCGTCGATGTTGAACAGATCCATCAACTCCCGGGTGACCTGCCGTTCGATCAGCCCGTTGGGTCCGCTGATCTGGTTTTGCGCGCGGGCCTGATCGGGCGGCACCGTCGGCGGAAACTGTTGAGCCGCCCGGTCCGTCGGCGATAGTGCGTGGTCGTCCACCATCCCGTCGAGCACCCAATTCCACCGGTGCTTGGCGCCCGGGAGGTCGACCGCGGGGTCGAGCGTGGACGGGCGCTGGATCAGCGCGGCCAGCAGTGCTCCGTCGGCCACGGTCAGCTGCTCGACGGGTTTGCCGAAGTAGGCCTTGGACGCCGCCGATATGCCGTAGGCGCCGCGACCGAAATAAATGATGTTGAGATAGGCCTGCAGCACATCGTCTTTGGACCACTCGCCCGACATCTTGGTGGCGATGACGAGTTCTTTGGCTTTGCGGACCAGCCCGCCGACGCCGGCGCGCTGCGATCCCACCAGCGCGTTCTTGACGTACTGCTGGGTGATCGTCGAACCGCCCTGCGTGTCGCCGCCGAAGATGTTGTTCTTGAACGCCCGCGCGAAGCCGGTGAACGAGAAGCCGGGATTGGAGTAGAAGTTGCGGTCCTCGGCCGCGATCACCGCCTGGCGCACGTGCACCGGCACCTGGCTGATGTTGACGTCCTCGCGATTGCCTTCCGGCGGAACGATTTTGGCCATCTCTGAGCCGTCGCTGGCCAGGATCGTGGAGACCTGGTTGGTGCGGATGTCGCCGGGCTTGGGAATGTCGACGATGAAGTAGGCCATCGCGAAGGTGACGATCGGCAACAGCAGCAGCACCACGGCGGCGACGAACAGCCCGCGACGGACCCATCTCCAGTCGATGTGATCCAGCCACGTCCAGTCGATGCGCTTGACCCACCCCCAGTCGGGCAGCGGCGGCTTCCGCGGCGGTGGACCGGGCGGGCGTCCGCCGCCGCCCCCGCCGCCGGCCGGCTGCCGGTGACGCTGCGACGTCCTGCCTCCCAGTGCGGCCGTCGCCAACTTGACCGGGTCGCGCCAGTCCGGCTCGCTCGCCGGCGGCCGATCGCCCAGGGCGGCCTTGACCGCCTCGATCGGATCCCGTTCGTCTCTGACCGGAGGCAGGATCGTGGTCAACCGGTCGTCGGGCGGAACCGACGGGCGCTGGAAGGCAGGCCGGCGCGGCGAGTCGGGCGTCGATCCCTGACCTTCCGCGGAGGGGTGCTTGGGCCCACCATCGGCCCCTGCCCCGTTCGGGGTTTCAGTGGCCGAGTGGTCTTGCTGCCCTTCGTTATTCACTGGCCGTGCGCGCGCCGTTGCGCGCTGTCCGTGTGCCCTTGGGAGGGCGGGCGGTGCGTGCCGCGCCGAGCACATACGACTTGACCAAGTGATTCCAGCTGCAGGTCCGGCATACCTCCACCACGTGCACGGAAAACTCTTCGAAGCGGGATGCCAGCAGGACCAACTCTTCGGCGGTGCGCGCCGAACCGGACACCGCGCCCAGGTGATCGCCGAACACCCACGACACCAAGGTGAGCTGCTCCTTGCGGCAGATCGGGCACATCACTTGGCTGAGCTTCCCGTGGAACTTCGCAGCGCGCAGCAAGTACGGGTTGGCGTCACAGACCTCGGAGACGCCGGTCCGACCCGAATAGACCTCGGCCAGCAGTGAGCGCCGCCGAAGCGCGTAGTCGACTACCTGTCGCTGCAATCGCACGATGACCAGAGTACGTCCGCGCGCCCGATGCCGAGAGCTTGCCCGGCCACTCCGTGTGCCTCAATCGGCGCGCCCGCTCGGGCCGCAGCCGGCGTCATCGCGCGTTAAGCAGGAAAGTCGCACCCACGCTGAGCACAGCCGTCGCAACCAGATAGCCGCAGGCGTACCACGGTGCGCCGCGGCCCGCCGCGATAAGGCTGGTCAGAATCAGCGGTGTGAGACCCGACGCATGACGAAGCCGACGGCGAATGTGGCGAACGCGAGCACCGTGCCCAGCGTCGAGCTCTGCGACGGAAAGAACGCGTGGTTGAACACGATGGTGGCCGCCGTCGCGTAGAGGAAGAAGTCGTACCACTCGACCGTGGTGCCGACCAGGCTCGCCACCAGCACCGTGCGCCGCGCGGTGGCATCCTGTGCTGCGGTTCCGTCGACCTCGGATAGCGCGGGTTCGGTTACCGGGCTAAGAAGCACTGACGTCTCCGACGTGCGACAGGAACGCCGACCGGACCGGCTCCTTCGGTCCGGCCGGCTCGGCGCCGTCACCCAGCAGACCTCGCCGGGCGAGGATCGGGCGCACCCCCTCGCCGAAGATGTACGCCTCCTCCAGGTGCGGATAGCCGGACAGGATGAAGTGGTCCAGTCCCAGCTCGGCGTACTCGGTGATCCGGTCGGCGACCTCCTGATGCGAACCGACCAGCGCGGTGCCCGCGCCGCCGCGAACCAGCCCGACGCCGGACCACAGATTGGGGTAGATCTCCAGCCGTCGGGCATCCGCGTCGGCACCGAAATCGCTACCGCCGCCGTGCAATTCGCGCATCCGACGCTGGCCCTCGGACTCCGACCGCGCCAACGATTGCTGGGCAGCGGCCACGGTCTGCGGGTTGAGTGCGCTCAGCAGCCGCTGCGCCTCCGACCAGGCCTGCTCGCTGGTGTCGCGGGAGATGACGTGCAACCGGATGCCGTAGCTGAGTTCCCGGCCCTGCGCCTTGGCCAGGCCGCGGATCCAATCCAGCTTCTCGCCGACCTGCGCGGGCGGCTCGCCCCAGGTCAGGTAGGTGTCGGCGAACCTGGACGCGACCTGGCCGGCGTCGGGTGACGACCCACCAAAGAAGACCGCCGGCAGCGGGTCGGGACGCCGGGCCAACGACGCCTGCTCGACCCGCAGGTGCTCTCCGGCGACGGTGACCGGATCCTCGGACGTCCACAGCCGGCGGACGATGTCGAGGAATTCGCTACACCGCGCGTAGCGGGCCTGTTTCGGCAGAAAGTCGCCGAACGCCCGCTGCTCGATGCTTTCGCCGCCGGTGACCACGTTCAGCAACAGCCGTCCCTGCGACTGCCACTGGAAGGTGGCGGCCATCTGCGCGGCCAGCGTCGGGCTGATCAGCCCTGGACGGAAAGCCACCAGGTACTTCAGCGACTCGGTGCTGCCGATCAGCATCGCGGTGCTCAGCCAGGCGTCTTCGCACCACAGACCGGTCGGCGTGAGCACCGCCTCGAAGCCGTTGATCTCGGCGGCCTGGGCGAGCTGGATCAGGTACTTCAGGTCGGCCGGCCGGTCGCCGCGCATGGTGTCGCCGTGGCCACCGGCGATCAGGTTGCGCGAATCCCCGTAAGTGGGCAGGAACCAATGAAGATGAAGAGGACGTATTGACACGCTAGTTGTTTATGCCCGCTACCGACTGCGACCAACAGGCTTGCAACCACGGTGATTAGAACCGGCCCAACGGACGCTGCCGTCGTCCCACCGTGCTGACAGATCGACCAAAAACTCCTGAACAAAGCGAAAACGTCAGCTGGACGCCAGCTGGAGTGGCGGCGAATATATCGGACCGATACTATTGCGCGAGACTGTTCCGCGACATAACAGTCGTTGTAACGGCCAGGGCAAAGCAGAGCAAAGGAGGTGACTCGGTGCTGGAGCTCGCCATCCTGGGACTCTTGCTCGAGTCGCCGATGCATGGCTACGAACTGCGCAAACGGCTGACTGGTCTGCTCGGGGCGTTCCGGGCATTCTCCTACGGTTCGCTCTACCCCGCGCTGCGACGGATGCAGGCGGACGGGCTGATCGCCGAGAACGCCGCCCCGGCCGGAATGCCGGTCCGGCGTGCCCGGCGCGTTTACGAGTTGACCGATGACGGCCGGCAGCGCTTCACCGAGCTGGTGGCCGACACCGGCCCACACAACTACACCGACGACGGCTTCGGCGTGCACCTGGCGTTTTTCAACCGCACTCCGGCCGAGGCGCGGATGCGCATCTTGGAAGGGCGTCGACGCCAGGTCGAAGAACGTCGGGAAGGCCTGCGTGAAGCAGTGGCGCGGGCCAGTAGCTCCCTAGACCGCTACACCCGCCAGTTACATCAGCTCGGGCTGGAGTCGAGCGAACGGGAAGTGAATTGGCTCAACGAGCTGATCGCGGCCGAACGCATAGCGCAACGGCGCGCTGAGCAGGCCTAGACCTGGGTAATCCACCACATCAACGACACACAGAAGAGTTAAGGAGAACGCCGCATGAGTGAGCACAAGTCGCTGCCGGAGGCGCAGCCCGAGGTCCGGGTCGCGATCGTCGGCGTCGGCAACTGCGCGTCCTCGCTGGTACAGGGCGTGCAGTACTACTACGACGCCGACGAGAACAGCGCCGTGCCCGGCTTGATGCACGTGAAGTTCGGCCAGTACCACGTTCGCGACGTGAAGTTCGTCGCAGCGTTCGACGTGGACGCCAAGAAGGTCGGCTTCGACCTGTCGGAGGCGATCTTCGCGTCGGAGAACAACACCATCAAGATCGCCGACGTGCCGCCGACCAACGTGACGGTGCAACGCGGCCCGACTCTTGACGGCATCGGCAAGTACTACGCCGACACCATCGAGGTGTCGGACACCGAGGCGGTCGACGTGGTCAAGGTGCTGCGCGACGCCGAGGTCGACGTGCTGGTGTCCTACCTGCCGGTGGGCTCCGAGGAGGCCGACAAGTTCTACGCCCAGTGCGCGATCGACGCCGGGGTGGCATTCGTGAACGCGCTGCCGGTGTTCATCGCGTCCGACCCGGTTTGGGCCAAGAAGTTCACCGACGCCGGCGTGCCGATCGTCGGTGACGACATCAAGAGCCAGGTCGGTGCGACGATCACCCACCGCGTGATGGCCAAGCTGTTCGAGGACCGCGGCGTGCAACTCGATCGCACCATGCAGCTCAACGTCGGCGGCAACATGGACTTCCTGAACATGCTCGAACGTGAGCGGCTGGAATCCAAGAAGATCTCCAAGACCCAGGCCGTCACCTCCAACCTGCAGCGCGAGTTCAAGACCAAGGACGTGCACATCGGCCCGTCCGATCACGTGGGCTGGCTCGACGACCGCAAGTGGGCCTACGTGCGGTTGGAAGGCCGCGCGTTTGGTGACGTGCCGTTGAACCTGGAGTACAAGCTCGAGGTGTGGGACTCGCCCAACTCGGCCGGCGTCATTATCGACGCGGTCCGGGCCGCCAAGATCGCAAAGGACCGCGGCATTGGTGGACCGGTGGTGTCGGCGTCGGCGTATCTGATGAAGAGCCCGCCGCAGCAGCTGCCCGACGACGTCGCGCGCGCTCAGCTCGAAGAGTTCATCATCGGCGCCGACTAACTAGTCTCACCGGCCCGCCACCAAGGTGGCGGGCCGGTGTGCGTTGTGGAGCCAGTTTTGTGGCGCCGTGTGGCGAGCGCGACGAAGGCCTGGGCTATAGGAGTGACTCGCGGGGGCGAGTTTTTGGCAATAAAATCTGCCCAGTGAAGTTGCTGCGGGCCGATGTTGAGTGTCTTCGGATGATGGCTGCTGAGTGCGAGACCGTCGCGGCAAAACTGGCTGCCGTCATCCCACCCCGGAGCGTGTCTGTTCAGGTCAGCTCGGTGGCCGCCGTGAACATGGCGCACGCAGACGTCGGCATTGCCTCCGGAAAGCTTTTCGAGCGGATGAAATCGACGGCGGCGAAGCTCGCCGCTGATAGCGCTAGGTTTGCTGTGAACGAAGCCGACTCCGCTCGCGAATTGCGCGGAATCACCGAGGGCATGTAGATGCCCGCGACGGCGCCATTGACGAGCCTTTCAGGGCTTTATGCCTGGCCTACAGACCATCTAAGCGAAGCAGCCACCTACTGGACCAATACCGCCGAGTCTTGGGAGAGCGCCTTCAATCGGATTTCCGACCACATTTCCACCCCAGGCGGTACCCCTGGACAGGCGAGGCCACCGAAACAGCGCGGTCCCGTGCCGACGGAGACAAGATAAAAGTCTCTGGCGTGGCGTATCAATTGCGTGAAGCCGCCGGAATCGCCCAACTCGGGCGGGACCAGCTAGAAGCGTTGAAAGAGCAGGCAATCGGCGCGGTTGATGATGCTCGGGCGGATGGGTTCAGGGTGGGCGACGACCTTACGGTCACCGACACCCGCGCGGGTGGTTCGCACCATGAGCGAGCCGCCCGGAAAGCCCGAGCCGAAGGACACGCCGCGTACATTCGCCATCGTGCCGCGGCACTGGTCGAGCACGACGACGAAATTGGATCCAGGATCACTGCGGCCACCGAAGGCATTAAGAAAGTCGGTTTCGCCGAGGCGAAGCCCGTCGACTTTACGCCGCTGGCTACCTACAGCCCTCCGCCCGACGTCGTTTTGACCTGGTGCGAGCCATTCCTGAGCAGTTTCCTGTGCACCGACTACTACCCCGATGGCAGCAGACATGACTACCGTTACCACTGGGATAGATCGGGTGTGTGGCCGTGAGTTTCGAAGGGGTGCACTAAATAGTGGAGCCGGAAGACACTTCGCTCGCGGAAGGTGTGGAGTTTTACTCCCGTCCTCAGGTTGAGCAATTGGCTGACAAGTCTTGGCGCGCTCATTACCCGGCGTCGGATTGGTCGGTCACCGCGGAAAGCCGCGAATCGGTGATTGAGCGGCTGAAACTTGAAGATCAGCGCAGACTCAAAGAGCAGCCGAGCTACGGTGTAACGCGATTCAAAGCTCTGCACCGGCATCTGATTGAGCCTATTCCTGGTGTCTACGCGATTACTCGCGAGGAAGGCGAGCGCATTCGCGCGACTCAAGATCCACAAGCCGAGTTCGAGTGCATCGCTGACGAGATGGATAGGCAAGCCGGACACAGGTGAGCGCACGCACCGCACGCGTGGCGGCCGTTTTCCGGGGCGACTTCATGGCCTTGCCTAAAGTCTCCTCGTAGCTCGTACAGTCAGGGGCTGTGACCGACATTTCCGACGACGAACTCCTTGGCCTGTCCGAGTTCGCGCTGCTGCCCGAGAACGCCGAGCAGGCCGGCGTCGAGGGACCGTTGCCGCACGCGCAGCGCATCGATGCGGGTCCCATCAGCGCGCTGCAGTGGGGTGACTCGCCGCCGCGGGTCGTCTTCTTGCACGGCGGCGGGCAGAACGCGCACACCTGGGACACCGTGATCGTCGGTCTGGGGCAACCGGCTGTGGCGGTGGACCTGCCCGGCCACGGGCATTCGGCGTGGCGCGAGGACGGCGACTACTCGCCGCAGCACAACGCCGCGGCGCTGGCGCCGGTACTCGACGAGCTCGCCCCGCAGGCCGACCTCGTCGTCGGCATGTCGCTGGGCGGGCTGACCGCGGTCCGGCTGGGCGCCGTCGCGCCGCACCTCGTGCGTGAACTCGTCCTCGTCGACGTCACCCCGTCGGCGTTGCAACGATATTCCGAGATGACCAAGGAGCAGCTCGGCACGGTGGCACTGGCGCACGGCGAGCGAGAATTCCCCAGCTTTGCGGCCATGCTGGAGTTGACCACCGCCGCGGCGCCTCATCGAGACCCGAAATCGTTGCGCCGCGGCGTATTTCATAACTCTCGTCGACTCGACGACGGCCGTTGGACGTGGCGCTATGACAGCATCCGGGAAGTCCCCGACTTCGACGGCCTGTGGACCGACGTCGACGGGCTGTCCGCGCCCATCACGCTGGTACGCGGTGGCACCTCGGGCTTCGTCACCGACGCCGACGCCGACGAGCTCGAGCAACGCGCGCAGACGTTCCGCGGTGTGCATGTCGTCGAGAATTCCGGGCATTCGGTGCAAAGCGATCAGCCCCGCGCACTGATCGGCATCCTGCGCGGCGTGCTCGACGGCAGCTAGGTCCGATTGCCGAGCTCCTCCTCGTCGCGCTGCGCGCTCCGCATCGTCGCCCGGCTGAAGCTCACCGCCTACGTTGGTTGGTATGAGTTCCCCTGGCCCTCGCATCGGCGTACAGCTTCAGCCGCAACACGCCCCGCACTACCAAAGCATCCGTGACGCGGTCCGCCGCTGCGAGGACATCGGCGTCGACGTCGCGTTCAACTGGGATCACTTCTTTCCGCTCTACGGCGATCCCGACGGCGCGCACTTCGAATGCTGGACAATGCTTGCCGCCTGGGCCGAGCAGACATCGCGCATCGAGATCGGCGCGCTGGTCAGCTGCAACTCCTATCGCAATCCCGAGCTGCTCGCCGACATGGCCCGCACCGTCGACCACATCTCGCACGGGCGGCTGGTGTTGGGTATCGGTTCGGGCTGGAAACGCAAGGACTACACCCAGTACGGCTACGAGTTCGGCACCGCGGGAAGCCGGCTCGACGACCTCGGCGCCGCCCTGCCGCGGATCAAGTCGCGGCTGGGCAAGCTGAATCCCGCACCCACCCGCGACATTCCGCTACTGATCGGTGGCGGCGGCGAGAAGAAGACCTTGCGCCTGGTCGCCGAGCATGCCGACATCTGGCACAGCTTCGCCGACGCAACCGCTTATCCCGCGAAGTCGGCCGTGCTGGCCGAGCACTGCGCCGCCGTCGGGCGTGATCCGGCCAACATCGAACGATCGGCCGCGGTGGGCGGCGAGACCGGAGCCGCGGATGCCGCCCGGCTGATCGCCGAGGCCGAGGCGCTGACCGACCTCGGTGTCGGCCTGCTGACCATCGGCGCCTCCGGCCCGGACTACGACCTGACCGGCGCCGAGACGTTGTGCCGCTGGCGGGATGGTCGTTAGGCCCAACTCGCTAGCACCGGCGTGAGAAACTTGCCCGCGGATTCGTGGGGCAGTCGAAAGGCACAGAGAAAGACATGCCGAAGACATACGGGGCCAAAGAGAAGGATCAGGTCGTTGCGTTCATTCTCACCCAGGTACTCACCGGCAAGCTGCGTACCGGAGACCGGGTCGACCGCAACGAAATCGCCAGGGAATTGGGCATCAGCCGCGTCCCTATTCAAGAAGCCATCGTTCAGCTGGAACACGACGGGTTGCTGTCCACTCGATACCACCGGGGTGCCTTCGTCTCGCGGTTCGACGCAGACACCATCTCCGAGCATTACGAGTTGCACGGTGTGCTCAACGGGATTGCCTCCGCGCGTGCCGCGACCAACCCGACCCCGCGCATCCTGGGCCAGCTCGAAGCCGTCATGCGCACGATGCGTGCCTCGAAGGAGCCGCGTGCCTTCCAGCGAGCCGCCCGCGCCTATCGGGGCGCGATCAACGACGAGTACGCGGGGCCGCGCCTGGACGCGACCATTCGCGCTTCGCAAGGCCTTATCCCGCGCGCGTTCCTGCTGAGCTATCCGAGCATCGTCGCCGGAATGCTGCCGTTCTACGAAGACGAGACGGCAGCCATCCGGCACCGCGACCCCGACGGCGCCCGGGCCGCATGCGGCGGCTGCGCGGAACTGATGGCGGAGGTCATGGTGACCGAACTGGTTCGGCGCGGCGTGCTCGCCCCGTCGGACAAGCCCGCGGGCGTGTTCTAGCCCCCGGTACCTTGCGGGGTATGAGCGTCAACGCCGGAAAGTTGTTCGCGCTACTCGCCACGATCCTGCTGACATGCAGCCTCGCCGCGGCTCCCCCTGCCGCGGCCGACACCAACCTGTGCAAGCCGTCGGGAAAAGACGGCGCGATCGCCCTGCCGAGGAAGCTGGCCACCGCGAACCGGCCCCAGGAGAACAAGTACACGACCGCCGACGTCGAGCCGTTGAGTTCGGTAAACATCGACGCGCTGGGTCTGCGCACACCCCGAACGCTGACCGTCGGCACCGAGCCCGGGGGTCCGCCGACCAGCTGCCTGGACAGCGCCGGGCGCTACACCGGTTATGACAACGAGCTGCTGCGGGCGATCGCCGCCAAGCTGGGCTTACACGTCGTCTTCTCCGGCACCGAATTCTCCGGGCTGCTGGCCCAGGTCGCGACGCGGCGCTTCGACGTCGCCTCGTCGTCGATCATGGCCACCGAAGCACGCCGTCGCACCGTCGGATTCACCAACGGCTACGACTTCGGTTACCTGTCGCTGATCGTGCCGTCCGGCTCGCCGATCGACAGCTTCGAAGAGCTGGGCCCAGGACAGCGGATCGGCGTCGTGCAGGGCACCGTCGAAGAAGCGTACGTCGTCGACACGCTGCATATAGAGCCGGTGAAATTCCCGGACTTCACCACCGTGTACACCAGCGTGAAGACCCACCAGATCGACGCGTGGGTGGCGCCGGCAATGGAGGCGACCAACGCGATGCGGCCCGGCGACACCGCCTCGATCGCCGCCTATACGTTCGGCCTGGGCAACTTCGTGGCGTACGCGGTGGCCAAAGACAATCAGCCGCTGATTAACGCGCTGAACGCCGGGCTGGACGCCGTGATCGACGACGGCACCTGGGCGCGGCTGTACACCGACTGGGTTCCGCGGCCGTTGCCGCGGGGCTGGCATCCGGGATCGAAGTCGGCGTTGACACCGCACCTGCCGGATTTCGCGGCGATCGCCGAGCGGCATCACCGTGCGATCGACGAGGCCGCTCCGCCGAAGTCGACGCTGGCCCAGTTGCGCGACTCTTTCTTCGACTGGGACCTCTACCGGCAGACCATCCCGGTGCTGCTGAAGACGGGGTTGCCCAACACGCTGATCCTCACCGTCAGCTCCAGCGTCATCGGGTTGGCGGTCGGCATCGCGCTGGCGGTTGCCGGCATCTCGCGTGCCCGCTGGCTGCGGTGGCCGGCCCGGGTTTACACCGACATCTTCCGCGGCCTGCCCGAGGTGGTGATCATCCTGCTGATCGGGCTGGGCATCGGGCCGGTCGTGGGCAGGCTGACCCACAACAACCCCTACCCGCTCGGCATCGCCGCGCTGGGCCTGACGGCGGCCGCGTATGTGGGCGAGATCTTCCGTTCCGGCATCCAAAGTGTCGAGTCCGGCCAGCTGGAAGCCGCCCGCGCGCTGGGGCTGAGCTACCGCGCCTCGATGGGTTTGGTGGTGATACCGCAGGGGATCCGCCGGGTGCTGCCCGCACTGGTCAACCAGTTCATCGCGCTGCTGAAGGGCTCGGCGCTGGTGTACTTCCTTGGGCTGATCGCCGGGCAACGCGAGCTGTTCCAGGTCGGCCGCGACTTCAACGCCCAGACCGGCAGCCTCTCACCGCTGGTGGCGGCCGGGATCTTTTACCTGATCCTGACCATCCCGCTGACCCATCTGGTGAACCTCGTCGATCACCGCCTTCGCCAGGGCCGGCCTCCGACCGAGCAGGAGAACCCGCTCGTCTCGACGACCAGCCAGGAGATGACGTGACCGACCGCAATGCGCAGCCGCAGTCAGTATCGTTGGCGGGCAAGGACATTCATCTGTCGTTCGGTCGAAACACGGTGCTGCGCGGGGTCGATATCGACGCGCCGGCCGGCAGCACGGTGGCGGTGATCGGCCCGTCGGGCTCCGGCAAGTCGACTCTGTTGCGGATTCTGAATCGACTACACGAGCCTGAGCGCGGCGACATCCTGCTGGACGGGCGGTCGGTGTTGAACGACGACCCCACCCGACTCCGGCAGCGAATTGGCATGGTGTTCCAGCACTTCAATCTCTTTCCGCACCGCAGCGTGCTGGACAACGTCATGCTGGCACCGCGCAAGCTCAAGCGCCTGTCGGCCGACGCGGCCCGCGAGCTGGCGCTGGCGCAGCTGGACCGAGTGGGCATGAAACACAAGGCCGATAGCCGTCCCGGCGCGCTGTCGGGCGGGCAGCAGCAAAGAGTCGCGATCGCCCGCGCGCTGGCGATGGGGCCGCAAGTGATGCTCTTCGACGAAGCGACGTCGGCGCTGGATCCCGAATTGGTCAAGGGCATTCTCGCGTTGATCGCGGACTTGGGCGCCGAAGGCATGACAATGGTTGTGGTCACCCACGAAATGGGTTTTGCCAGGTCGACATCCGACACAGTCGTCTTCATGGACCATGGTCAGGTCGTGGAAACCGGGCCACCGGACCAGATATTCGAGGCCGCAGAAACCGAGCGGTTGCAGCGGTTCCTGTCGCAAGTACTTTGACGGCAAAACCGGTTTCTGGGTCTGTAAACCCCAGACAGGTTAGACTGGCGAACTATGGCGGAACGCGAAGCCACGGTGCCGGAGCTCACCGAGTTGGCCGAGGGGCTTCACCGCACGCTGGCAAAGCTGTTTTCTATTCTGCGCCGCGGTGATCACAGCGCCGGCGCCGCGACGGCCGGCGAGCTGACGCTGGCCCAGCTGTCGATTCTGGTCACCCTGCTCGATCGGGGTCCGATCCGGATGACCGATCTCGCCGCCCACGAACGCGTCCGGACGCCCACCACCACCGTGGCGATCCGCAGGCTGGAGAAGATCGGCCTGGTGAAGCGCTCGCGTGACCCGTCGGACCTGCGCGCCGTGCTGGTCGACATCACTCCGCGGGGGTTGGCCGTGCACCGCGAGTCGCTGACCAACCGGATCGGCGCCTTGGCGGCGCTACTCAGCCATCTCAGCGAGTCCGACTTGGACACCCTGACCAAGGCACTGGCGCCGCTGGAGCGGCTGGCTGCCAGCGAACCGGTCGCCAGTCCGACAGCCGAGGCCGCCGGCGAATAGGCCTCGCAATCTCGGCTTGACCGGCCTTAATGCGGGCTACCCCTAAGCTGGCGAGCATGCGGACCGCGCTCATCACCGGTGCGAGCCGCGGGATCGGCGCCGCGATCGCCACCGCCCTGGCGCCGACGCACACCCTGTTGTTGGCCGGGCGACCTTCGTCTGCGTTGCAGGCCACCGCGGAGCGGCTGGGCGCGACGACGTTGCCGCTGGACCTGACCGACGCCGACGCGATCCCCGCCGCAACCGCCGCCATCGGCGAACTCGATGTGCTGGTGCACAACGCCGGCATCTTCTTCCCCGGCCCGGTCGCCGAGTCGACCGTCGATCAATGGCGTACCACATTCGACGTCAATGTGGTTGGCGCAGTGGCTGTTACGCTCGCGCTGCTGCCCGCATTGCGGCGCGGGGGCGGTCAGGTTGTGTTCATCAACTCAGGTACCGGACGCAAGGCGTCTGCGACCATGGCGTCGTACTCGGCGAGCAAGTTCGCGCTGCGCGCGTTCGCCGATTCGCTGCGCGAGAGCGAACCGACGCTACGGGTCACCACAGTGTTCCCTGGTCGCGTCGATACCGAGATGCAGCAGGCGCTGGTGTCCTTCGAAGGTGGCGAATACGAGCCCGACCGGTTCCTGAAACCAGCCACCGTGGCAGAAGTGGTCGCCCGGGTCGTGGCCACTCCGCCCGACGGGCACGTCCACGAGGTCGTGCTCCGCCCGCGCGGCTAGCGCGGCAACGATACGGACCGCGCAGCAGTCCCGAGGCCGTCCATGAGATGACTCTCAGTGCGTACGTCGGGTTGATCTCCCCCGACCGCCCGGAAGACCGCCAAAACAATTGGCGCCAATCGGAATAAACGGCGCGACCAAGTAGCTCTGTTTGGGGTGGCTCAGAAACCCGATCCCGAGACGCTAAAGGCGTTGAACGGCAACATCACCGACGAGTTTCGCGCCAACGCCGGCAAGGTCGGGGGGCGATTCGAAGGCAATGAGCTGTTGCTACTCACTACGACGGGCGGGAAGTCCGGCAAGCCGCGCGTTGCGCCGCTGGTGGTGTTTCGCATCGACGGCAAGCTGCTGATCGTCGCGGGTTACGGTGGGGCCGACGTCAACCCGGCGTGGGTGCACAACCTGCGGGCCAACCCGCGGGCGCACGTTGAGCTCGCCACCGGCTCGTTCGACGTCGTCGCGCGCGAGCTCGACCCGTCCGAACGTGAGACGGTCATCCCCAAGATCAACGCGACCACACCTGCGTTCACGTACGCGAACTATCAGTCAAAAACCACGCGCACCATCCCGATATTCGAGCTGGAAGAAGACGAGTCATGACCGGCGCCGCCGAGGTTGCGTTGGTACCCGTCAGACGACCAAGTTAACTAGTCGCCCGGCGACCACGATCACCTTCTTCGGGGTGGCGCCCGCCAGTGACGTCTGCACTTTCTCGTCGGCCAGCGCGGCGGCTTCCACCGCGTCGGTGTCGGCGTCGGCCGGCACCGTGATACGGCCGCGCACTTTGCCGTTGACCTGCACGGGGTACTCGACGGTGTCTTCGACCAGGTAGTCGGGGTCGGCCAGCGGGAAAGGCCCGTGGGCAAGCGACGTCGAGTGGCCCAGCCGCTGCCACAACTCCTCGGCAAGGTGCGGCGCCAACGGCGCCAGCATCAGGACCAACGGCTCGACCGCTGCCCGGGGCACTGAGTCGCGGTGTTGCTTGGTGAGGTGATTGGTGTACTCGATCAGCTTGGCCACCGCGGTGTTATTGCGCAGTGCCGCATAGTCTTCGGAGACACCGGCAATGGTGCGGTGCAGCAGCCGCAGCGTCTCGGTGTCCAGCTCCGGGCTGTCGACGACGCAGATGTCGCCGGTCTGCTCGTCGACCACCAGTCGCCAGACGCGCTGCAGGAAGCGGTGCGCCCCGACGACGTCCTTGGTGGCCCACGGACGCGACGCCTCCAACGGGCCCATCGACATCTCGTACACCCGCAGCGTGTCGGCGCCGTAGTCGTCGCACATCTCGTCCGGCGACACCGAATTCTTCAGGCTCTTACCGATCTTGCCGAATTCCTGGAAGACTTCGATCTCCCCGTCGGGCCCGGGGTAGACGAACCCGCCGTCGCGTTCGACGACGTCGGCGGCCGGTACGTAGGCGCCGCGGGCGTCGGTGTAGGCGAACGCTTGGATGTAGCCCTGGTTGACCAGGCGGCGGTAGGGCTCGCGGGAGCTGACGTGGCCCAGGTCGTAGAGCACCTTGTGCCAGAACCGACAATACAGCAGGTGCAGCACTGCGTGTTCAGCACCGCCGACGTACAGGTCGACACCGCCTGGATCGCCGGGGCCGTGCTCGGCCGGTCTCGGGCCCATCCAGTAGGCCTCATTCTCCTTGGCGCAGAACCGTTCTGAGTTGTGCGGGTCGGTATAGCGCAGCTCATACCAGGAGCTGCCCGCCCACTGCGGCATGACGTTGGTGTCGCGCGTGTAGGGCTTGAGCCCGTCGCCGAGGTCCAGCTCGACGTGCACCCAGTCGGTCGCCTTGGCCAGCGGCGGCTCAGGAACGCTCTCGGCATCGTCGGGGTCGAACAGCACCGGCGAGTAGTCCGGGACATCCGGCAGCTCGACCGGCAACGCGGCCTCGCCCAGCGCGTGCGGGCGCCCGTCGCTGTCGTAGACGATCGGGAAGGGCTCGCCCCAATAGCGTTGCCGCGCGAAAAGCCAGTCGCGCAGCTTGTATTCGATGCGCGCCCGACCCCGACCGTCGGATTCCAGTCGCGCGGTGATGGCCTCCTTGGCGGCCGCCACGTCGAGACCGTCCAGGTAGCCGGAGTTCACCAGCACTCCGTCGCCGGCATAGGCGGCCTCGGAAATATCACCGCCGGCGATGACTTCGACGATCGGCAGCCCGAACTCGTGGGCGAACTCCCAGTCACGCTGATCGTGACCGGGAACCGCCATGATCGCCCCGGTGCCGTATCCGGCCAGCACGTAGTCGGCGATGAAGATCGGCACCTGCTCGCCGTTGGCCGGGTTGGTCGCATAACCGCCCAGGAACACACCGGTCTTGGTCTTGTTCTCCTGGCGCTCCAGGTCGGACTTCGCCGCGATGGTCTGCCGGTAGGCGGCGACGGCCGCAGCCGGGGTCGCGGCGTCGAAGGTCCAACGCGGGTCCACCCCGTCCGGCCACTCGCCCGCGACCAACCGGTCGACCAACTCGTGCTCGGGGGCCAGCACCAGATAGCTGGCGCCGAACAGGGTGTCCGGCCGGGTGGTGAACACCTCCAGGTCGACGGTCTCGCCGTCGGTTGTGCGGGCCGAGAACAGCGCGGCGGCACCGGTGGAGCGGCCGATCCAGTTGCGCTGCATGGTTTTGACCTTTTCCGGCCAGTCCAGCACGTCGAGGTCGTCGAGCAGCCGGTCGGAGTAGGCGGTGATCCGCATCATCCACTGCCGCAACCGCTTACGGAACACCGGGAAGTTCCCGCGGTCGCTGCGGCCGTCAGCGGTGACTTCTTCGTTGGCCAGCACGGTGCCCAGCCCGGGACACCAGTTGACCATCGAATCAGCCCGGTAGACCAGGCGGTGGGCGTCGATCACATCGGCGCGTTCACCTGCCGACAGCTTGGCCCAGTCCCGGCCATCGTCCAATTGCCTTGCACCGGAATCGAATGCAGTAACCAGCTCGGTGATCGGCCGGGCTTTGTTCGCCGCGGCGTCGAACCACGCGTTGTAGATCTGCAGGAAGATCCACTGCGTCCACTTGTAGAACTCGACGTCGGTGGTGGAAAAGCTTCGCCGGTTGTCGTGGCCGAAGCCCAGCCGGCCCAGCTGACGCCGGAAGTTGACGATGTTGGCCTCGGTCCGGGTGCGCGGGTGGGTGCCGGTCTGCACCGCATACTGCTCGGCGGGTAGACCAAACGCGTCGAAACCCAACGCGTGCAGCACATTACGGCCGATCATCCGGAAGTAGCGGGCGTAGACATCGGTGGCGATATAGCCCAGCGGATGACCGACGTGCAGCCCTTCGCCCGACGGATACGGGAACATGTCCTGGACGAACATCTTGTCGTCGGGCACCGCCGAGCCGTCCGTCGGCGCCAGCGACCCGACCGGGTTGGGCACGTTGAAGGTCCCCAGCCGGTTCCAGTTGTCCTGCCAGGTCGCCTCGATGCGGCCGGCCAGGTCCGCGGTGTACCGAAACCGCGGCGCATCGGGGTCGGCCTGGGCGGCCGGGCCGGCGCCAGGATGGGGGCCCGTCGCGGCCGTTGGGGAGTCGGTCACGTCCAACAGGTTATAAGGGCGGCGGTGGCGGGCCCGCCGGCCACATGTTTGTCTCGGTTGCATTGCGGGCCGATCAGGGGTTTATCCCAGGTGTATTCCAGGTCTATTCCAAGCCTGGCTGCCGCTAGTGCGGTGTGGTTACAGTCCGACTCATGCTTTGCCGCTGAGCGACTTGGGAAGGACCGACTCTCGTGATGCAGATTGCCCGTAGCTGGCGGGTTACGGTCGCAGGTCTAGCCGTTGGCGTCGTAGGTGTGCTGGGCTTCGCATGCCCCACCGCATCGGCAGATCCCGGATATCCGCCCCGACCTAATCCCGCTCCGGTCCCCGCGGCACCCCTGATGCCACAGGCGGTCGCGCCGGGGGCCGTCAGCAACCCGATTCCGGGGACGGCCGTCGCTGCACCGGCGGTGCCCCCGCCCGTCTCGCCGGCGCTGGCTCCGGCGGCCGCGGCACCGGTGCCGACGCTCGTTCCGGCAAGTTCGGGGACGCTGCGCGACTATTTCGGGAGCAAGAACGTCCAGCTCGAGCCGCAAAAGGCGCAAGGCTTCAAGGCGCTCGACGTCACCTTGCCGATGCCGCCCGGCTGGACACCGGTGCCCGACCCCAACGTCCCCGATGCGTTCCTGGTGACCGCCAACCGCCACAGCACCAGCCTCTACACCTCCAATGCTCAGCTGGTGGTGTACCGGTTGGTCGGCGATTTCGATCCCAAGGAAGCCATCACTCACGGGTATCTGGACAGCGCGCAACTGCCGGCCTGGCGGACCACCAACGCCTCGCTGGCCGATTTCAACGGCTCCCCGTCGTCGATCATCGAGGGCACCTACCGCGAAAACCAGATGACGCTCAACACCTCGCGGCGCCACGTCATCGTCACCTCCGGTCCGGACAAGTACCTGGTGTCGCTGGCGGTGAACACGGACGCCGCCACGGCGGTCGGCGAGGCGGCGGCCACCGACGCCATCATCAACGGCTTCCGGGTCGGCCCGCCCGGATCCAACCCACCGCCGGCTCCGCCGCCGGCGCCGCCCGCAGCGCCAGTGCCTCCGGCGGCGGCCGGTCCACCAGCGGCGTTATCGCACTAGTAGCCGGGCGCTGCGGCGCATCGGGCCGCCTCGTATTGTGGCCCCATGCTCATCGCCGGAGTCCTGTGCGTGTGCGCGGCAGTTGTCATGGCCGCGCGCGGATTGTGGTCGCTGTCGCGGTCGGTTCCACCCGACACCGCCCCGGTGGTGACGCGCACCGTAGCGCCGCCGCAGTTGGCGGCCGCGGTAATGCTGGCCGCCGGCGGGGCGGTGGCACTTGCCGCGCCGCACGACACCGCGCTGCCCGTTGTGGGTGTGTGCGTCGGAGTCTGCATTGTCGGCGCCGTCGGCACCGTGGCCGTCGGTTCTTGGCAGAGCGCGCGGTACGCGTTGCGCCGTGAAGCGGCCACGGCCCGTTGCGGTGGCGCCTGCGCGACCTGCACGCTGGCTTGCCATTGAGCGCTGTGCGCCAACACTCGTGCTGAAGCGGCTGTCGGCGCTGCCGATAGACACCTTCCTGTTGGCGATGGCGGCGACGGTCGCCCTGGCGGCTCTGCTGCCGGCTCGCGGCACCGCCGCGCACGCGATGTCGGTTGCCGCCAAAGCCGTGATCGCGCTGCTGTTCTTGCTCTACGGTGCCCGGCTGTCACCGCAGCAGGCGTTGCAGGGCGTCAAACGATGGCAGCTGCATCTGATGGTGCTGGCCACCACGTTCGTGGTCTTTCCGGTGCTTGGCCTGGCCGCTCGTGGGCTGGTGCCGTGGCTGCTGAACCTCGACTTGTACAACGGGCTGCTGTTCTTATGCCTGGTCCCGTCGACCGTGCAGTCTTCGATCGCGTTCACATCGATTGCGCGGGGCAATGTCTCGGCCGCGCTGGTCAGCGCGTCGCTGTCCAACATCGTCGGGGTGGCGCTGACGCCGTTGCTCGTCGTACTACTAATGAACACCAGCGGCGGAGCCCGCATGGACGCCACCGCGATCCGCGACATCGTGCTCCAGCTGCTGTTGCCGTTCGTGGTCGGTCAACTGTTGCGGCCGTGGATCGCCGACTGGGTTACCCGGCATGCGCTGCTGACCAAAGCCGTCGATCGGGGATCGATCCTGGTGGTCGTATATACGGCGTTCTCGATGGGCATGGTGGAACACATCTGGCGCAGCGTCGACGCGTGGCAACTGGTCGCGGTCGCCGTCGTCGACACCGCGCTGTTAGTGGCGGTGCTGGTATTCACCTGGGTGATCGGTCATTTGGCCGGGCTGGACCGCGGCGACGAGATCGTGCTGCTGTTCTGCGGCTCGAAAAAGAGCCTGGCGTCGGGTCTTCCGATGGCGCTGGTGTTCTTCCCGTCCGCCACGGTCGGGGTGATCATGTTGCCGCTGATGATCTTTCACCAGATACAGCTGGCGGTGTGCTCGGTGATCGCGAGCCGACTGTCCCGCGATCCGCCGGCCGATTAGTTGCGGCTGATGTCGATCGGGTGGGTCGCCAGCATCGCAAGCGGCATCGGCTGGCGCCGCAGCACCCGTCCCCACAGGTCCACCCTTGGCCGGACCAGAACGTCAGATGGCAACGCTGACAGCACAATCCAGTCGTCGCGCTCGATCTCGCCTTCCAGCTGACCGATGGTCCAGCCGGAGTATCCCGCGTAGATCCGCACTCCCTCCACCAGCGGAGCGATCGCATCGGGGTCGGCGTCCAGGTCGACCATCACCAACCGGCCGGTGATGTGCCGCAGGCCGGGCACGCTGTCCGGATCGGCACCGACCCGCAGCACCGACAGGCACAGCGCGGCGTCCCGCTTCACCGGGCCGCCGATGAACATCGTCTTCGGTTTCGCCGACAGCTTGGCCCATTGCGGCAACACGTTGTAGACCGCGGTCTCGCTGGGGCGATTGAGCACCACCCCCAGCGTGCCGCCGTCGTTGTGCTCAACGATGTAGATCACGCTGCGGCGGAACGTCGGCTCGAGCAGATCCGTGTTAGCCAGGAGCAAAGTGCCCGCCCGCACGCGATGCGCGGCGGGGGCAATAAAGTCCTCCGGGTCTTCGGGCTGCGCCACCACTCCATCATGGCATCCGGGCGGGGCCGCTGTCGTGAACAAGCCGGGCACTGCACGATATTTGTACTGTTGTTAACAGGGGCCTGTGTCGTTTCGGATAGCCGCTCCTACGGGGAAGTAGGTTCAGTGACTCACACGCGCGCACCTGTCGCTGTCTGGCGCTCGGTGCGCGGCTTGCCCGATTTCTGGCGGCTGCTGGAACTGCGCACCGCAAGCCAGTTCGGCGACGGGCTCTTCCAGGCGGGTCTGGCCGGGGCGCTGCTGTTCAATCCCGAGCGGGCCGCCCGCCCGATGGCGATCGCCGCTGCCTTCGCGGTGCTGTTCTTGCCGTTCTCGTTGCTGGGTCCGTTCGCCGGTGCGCTGATGGACCGCTGGGACCGTCGGCTGGTGCTGGTCGGCGCTAACCTGGGCCGCCTGGTGTCGGTGGCCCTGGTGGGTATCTGTCTGGCCGTCGGCGCCGGCAACGTGCCGGTGCTGTGGGGTGCGCTGGTGGTAAACGGCCTGGCCCGGTTCGTCTCCTCTGGCCTGTCCGCCGCCCTGCCTCATGTGGTGCCGCGCGAGCAGGTGGTCACGATGAACTCGATCGCGTCGGCGACCGGCTCGGTCGCCGCATTCGTCGGCGCCAGCGTCATGCTGATACCCCGCACCCTGTTCGGGTCCGGTGACGACGGCGCCGCGTCGATCATGTTGCTGGTCACCATCCCGCTGCTGATTGCGCTGTGGCTGTCGCTGCGTTTTCGTGCCCACGTGCTGGGACCCGACGACACCCGGCGGGCGATCCACGGATCGGTCGTCTACGCGGTGATCACCGGCTGGATGCACGGCATCCGCACGGTGCTGAACCGTCCCACCGTGGCCGCCACGCTTTCCGGCTTGGCGGCACACCGGATGGTGTTCGGCATCAACACGCTGGTGGTGCTGATGCTGGTGCGCGGCGGCGGCGCCCCATCCGTCGGCGCGTTGGGCGGTGCGATGTTGTTCCTGACCGCCACCGGGATCGGATCCTTTCTGGCCAATGTGGTGACACCGCCCGCGGTGCGCCGCTGGGGCCGCTATGCCACCGCTAACGGCGCATTGGCGATCGCCGCGATTATCCAGATCGCCGGGGCCGGCTTGCAGTTGGCGGTGATGGTGACGTGCGGATTTTTTCTGAGCGTCGCGGGCCAGGTAGTTAAGTTGTGTGCCGACACCGCGATTCAGGTCGACGTGGACGACGCTCTGCGCGGACACGTGTTCGCCGTACAGGATTCGCTGTTCTGGGCGGCGTTCATCGGCGCAATCGCCGCGGCTGCGACCGTCATTCCGCTTGACGGCCACTCCCCCGCACTGGTGTCGGCAGGGACCGGCCTCTACCTGTGCGGGCTCGCCGTCCACAGCATCGTCGGCCGCCGCAGTCGGGTGGCCGAGGATCGTTAAGGTACACAGATGGCCGCTCTGCAACAGACCGTGGCCGACCTGCGCGCCGAGAGCGACGAGCTCGACGCGCTGGTCGCGCCGCTTGGCGAGGATCGCTGGGCTGCACCGACGCCCGCCGAGGGCTGGACGATCGCTCACCAGATCGGACATCTGTTGTGGACCGACCGCGCGTCGCTGATGTCGGTGACCGACGAGGCTGCCTTCGCCGGGCTGCTGGAGATCGCTGTCGCCGACCCGATCGGCTTCGTCGAGGCGGGCGCCGACGAACTCGCCGCCACCGCGCCCGCCGAGTTGCTCGCCGACTGGCGGCTCACCCGCGCGCGGCTGCACGACGCGCTGCTGACGGTCCCCGACGGCCGCAAACTGCCGTGGTTCGGGCCGCCGATGAGCGCGGCGTCGATGGCGACTGCGCGGCTGATGGAGACCTGGGCGCACGGACTCGACGTCGCCGACACCTTGGGCATCACGCGGCCACCGACCGCACGGCTGCTTTCCGTCGCCCATATCGGGGTGCGCGCCCGCGACTACGCGTTCGCCGTCAACGGGCTGCCCGCGCCCACCGAGCCGTTTCTCGTCGAGCTGCGTGCGCCCGACGGCGGCACCTGGTCGTGGGGCCCGCCGGATGCCGCCCAACGAGTCACCGGCGATGCCGAGGACTTCTGCTTCCTGGTCACGCAGCGGCGTGCGTTGCGCGATCTTGACGTAACGGCGGAAGGCGACGACGCCCGGCGCTGGCTGCAGATCGCTCAGGCCTTCGCCGGGCCCCCGGGTTCGGGACGATAAGGCGCTCAACATGACTGAAGCCGTCCCGATCCTGCCGCGGGAGCTGACCGAAGGGCTTACCGACGAAGTCCGCAACGTCCCGCCGCCGCCTACGCCGGTGTTGCCCGAGCCGTACGCGCTTCGTCTCGCCGACCCGGACGCGGACGCGGACGCAGAAATGATCTCCGAGTGGATGCACCTGCCCCACCTGATCGAGGCATGGGAGTCGGCATGGCCGGTGTCGCGTTGGCGCCGGTACCTGCGCGCCCAGCTCAATGGCAACTATTCCCGTCCGTTGGTGGGCAGTTTGCACGGCCAAGATGGCGGCTATTTCGAGGTGTACCGCGCGGCAAAGGATTCCATCGCAACCCGGTATCAAGCGGACCCATACGACATCGGACTGCACGCGGCCATCGCCGACTTGACGCTCGTCAACAAGGGTCTCGGCAGACTTCTGCTGCCGCATGTTGTCACCAGTGTCTTCGAAGCCGAATCACGTTGTCGCAGAATCATGTTCGACCCTGACCACCGGAATACCACAGCGCGCCGAGTGTGCGAACTAGCCGGCTGCGCGTTCCTCGGTGAGCACGACATGGGCAATCGCCGAATGGCGCTGTACGCGTTGTTTCGATCACCCACCGACGTTCCCGCTGCTCGGTAACAACTGCTTACGAACCTCAACTGGCACAGCTTCGTCTTAATTTGTCAACGGTTTCGAATGCTTCTGCTGATCGTTACTGGTGTTGAATAATTCGCGGGGCGCGTTGACTTGGTCATTGCCGTTGCCCGATTCACGGTGTCACCTCAACGGTCATCATCATGCCTTTGTCTTCGTGTTTGGCGACGTGGCAGTGCAACACGCAGAGATCAACATCAAGCTTGCCATCGCGGCTGGCGAGCATCACGGGATTTGCAAACGGGTGTCCGACGTCGTGTCCCTGGGTGCACCCGTAAGTGCAGACCATCACCATAAGGAAAACCGCCGCTTTGCGCGCGGCGCGGGCGACCTTTAACCCCTTGACGGTTCTCGCCACAGCGCACTCCCCTCGCGACGGGGCTGTCGATTTCCTGCGGCTAGGACACTACCGGCCGGCAACTACCCGGAACCGAGCACGGCGCGCCGCCGCGACAGGCGCGATGAGGTTGTGGGGAAGCCCAGGTCGTCTTGTCGTAAAAGCTGATTAACAGTTCCCAGACGACTTCGTCGGCACGGCGCTCGGCCTTTTCAACAGCGCCTACGTTTTGGGCTGCAGCGCGCTGGCCGCATCGGCGGTTCCGTCGCCGTCGGTGTCGGTCAGCTTGACATCCCACCGTCCGTCGCCGTCGGTGTCGATGTAGCCCGTCACGCCGTTGTCGTCGGCGACGATTACGCGGTCGGCCAGGCCGTTGCCGTCACTGTCGAACAGCCGGTCGTCGGCCTGCCCGTCACCGTCGAAATCGACCAGCGGGCCGCCGGTGTGCTCGACGCCGTCGAGCCCTAACCAGCGCAGTTGCCCGACTCCGGCCCCAGGTTGGCCGGGCCGCGGCGGACTCAGCGCGACCGACCAGGTCCCCGAGCCGTCGTCGGTGAAATAGCGTTCCGCGATGCCGTCGTTGTCCAGATCCAGCACGGCATGGTCGGCGATGCCGTCGCCGTCGAGATCGGCCAGCGCGTCATCGGCCAGCCCGTCCCCGTCGAAATCCAAACCGACCGCATCCAGCCGGCCGTCACCGTCCAGGTCGAGATCCGGAGCGCGATCCCAGATCGTCGCGGTGCCGTCGTCACCGCCCAAGCAGTACTCCATGCCCATCGGACGCCGTCGAGCCCTTACTGGTTCCCGCGGGAGCGCCACCAGGTCATCAGCTCGGCCGTCGCCTCCTCGTGGGTCAGCGGTCCGCGGTCCAACCGCAATTCCTTGAGGTAGTTCCACGCCTCCCCCACCTGCGGTCCCGGCGGGATGCCGAGCAGTTCCATGATCTCGTTGCCGTCCAAATCGGGGCGGACCCGCTGCAGGTCCTCCTTGGCGGCGAGCTCGGCGATGCGCGACTCGAGGTTGTCGTAGTTGGTCTGCAGCCGAGCGGCTCGCCGCTTGTTGCGGGTGGTGCAGTCGGCCCGGACCAACTTGTGCAGCCGGGGCAACAACGGCCCGGCGTCGGTGACGTAGCGGCGCACCGCCGAATCGGTCCATCTGCCGTCGCCGTAACCGTGGAATCGCAGATGCAGGAACACCAGCTGCGAGATGTCGTCGACCATCTGTTTGGAATACTTCAAGGCCCGCAACCGCTTTCGCGCCATCTTGGCCCCGACCACCTCATGGTGGTGGAAGCTGACGCCGCCGTCGGGCTCGTGCTTGCGGGTGGCGGGCTTGCCGATGTCGTGCAGCAGCGCCGCCCAGCGCAGAACTAGGTCGGGGCCTTCCGGTGGAGGTTCTTCCAGCGCGATCGCCTGACGCAGCACCGTCAGCGAATGCTGGTAGACGTCCTTGTGCTGGTGGTGTTCGTCGATCGCCATTTGCATGCCACCGACCTCGGGCAGCACCACGTCGCCCATCCCGGTCTGCACCATCAGCTCGATGCCGGCGGACGGGTCGTCGCCCACCAGCAGCTTGTCGAGCTCCGCTGCCACCCGCTCAGCGGTGATCCGGCCCAGCTCCGGCGCCATTTCCTCGATCGCCGTGCGCACCCGCGGGGCGACCGTGAAGCCCAGTTGCGAAACGAACCGCGCGGCGCGCAACATCCGCAGCGGGTCGTCGCCGAACGACTCCGACGGGGCTGCCGGGGTATCCAGCACGCCGGCACGCAGCGCGGCCAAACCGCTTAGCGGATCGACGAATTCGCCGGCCCCGGCCGCGGTGATGCGCACGGCCATCGCGTTCACGGTGAAATCCCGGCGCACCAGATCGTCGTCCAGCGAGTCGCCGAAACGCACCTCCGGGTTGCGCGAGACCCGGTCGTAGCGGTCGGCGCGGAAGGTGGTGATCTCGAGCCGCTGCTCGCCCTTGCCGGCGCCGACGGTGCCGAACTCGATACCGGTGTCCCACAACGCATCTGCCCACGGGCGCAGCAACTTCTGCACCTGCTCGGGCCGCGCGTCGGTGGCGAAGTCCAGATCGGGGCTCAGCCGGCCCAGCACTGCATCGCGCACCGACCCGCCCACCAGGTACAACTCATGGCCCGCGCCGGCGAACAGGGCGCCGAGCTCACGCAGCAGGTCGGCGTGCCGGTTCAACGCAACCGCGGCGGCGGTCAGCAGATCGGCGTCCTGGGTGGCTTCCGGCACGTTCGATGAGCCTAGTCCGGCGACGATGCGGCCGCCCGCGGCCGTTGAGGAGCCGGACAATCCAACCGAGTCCGGCGACGATGCGGCCGCCCACGGCCGCTGAGTCACGCCATGGGCACAATCTCCGTACGGCTGGCGCACGGCGGCGAGTGCGGCTTAGCACGCCAGCTACTATCGCTTGGGTGTCCGACGGCGAAAAAGCGCAACCACGTCGGCGCCGGGGGAGGCGCCGGGGTCGCCGCAGCGCAGGGTCCGGCCAGAGTCACACCGGCAGCGGGGCGATCGACGGCGCCACACCGGCCGGCGTGGACAAACCGAGCCGTTCCCGTTCTGCCCGTCGCGGCCCCGAGCGGCTGCGCACTGTGCACGAAACGTCGGCCGGCGGGTTGGTCATCGACGGTATCGATCGGCCCCGTGAAGAGCAGGTCGCCGCGCTGATCGGCCGCGTCGACCGGCGCGGCCGAATGCTGTGGTCGCTGCCCAAAGGTCATATCGAGCAAGGTGAGACGGCCGAGCAGACCGCGATCCGCGAGGTCGCCGAGGAGACCGGGATCCACGGCAGCGTGCTTGCGGCGCTGGGCCGGATCGACTACTGGTTCGTCACCGACGGGCGACGGGTGCATAAGACCGTGCACCATTATTTAATGCGCTGCTCGGGTGGAGAGCTGTCCGACGACGACGTCGAGGTCGCCGAGGTGGCCTGGGTCCCGATCCCCGAGCTGCCGTCCCGGCTGGCCTACGCCGACGAGCGCCGGCTGGCCGAGGTGGCCGACGAATTGATCGACAAATTGCAGACCGACGGCCCAGCCGCGTTGCCGCCACTGCCGCCCACCTCGCCGCGGCGGCGGCCCCAGACGCATTCGCGCACCCGAAACCGTCGGCCCGACGAGTCGGTCCGGGGTCGGAAGAATGGTCGCGGTCCCGGGCCGTAAGGGCCCAGGGACAGTAGTGGCCGACGACGATGCAGAACGAAGCAATGAGCTGGGGGCGCCACCCGCTTGTGGGGCCGAGCGGTGCGGTGGTCGCACCACGGTTCCGATGGGCCGCCGTGTGGCGCCTCGCCGCCGTCGTCGGCATCCTGACGGCTTTCACCGGCTCGTTCACGCTACCCACCGCTGCGCCGCGCGCCGCCGCGGGTGAGCCCGGTGCCACGCCTTTCGTCCAGGTCCGCATCGATCAGGTGACCCCGCAGACGGTCACCACGACCAGCGAGCCCGTCGTCACCGTCGCCGGAACCGTGACCAACGTCGGCGACCGTCCCGTGCGCGACGTGATGATCCGCCTCGAGCACGCCGCGGCGGTGAGCACATCGGCGGGGCTGCGCACCAACCTCGACGGCGGCACCGACCAATACGAGCCGGTTGCCGACTTCCTGACGGTCTCTCCCGAGCTGCAGCGCGGCCACAAAGTCGGCTTCTCGCTGTCCGCCCCGGTTCGCTCGCTGACCAAACGGTCGCTGGGGATCGGCAAGCCCGGCGTGTATCCGCTGCTGGTCAACGTCAATGGGACACCCGACTACGGCGAACCCGCACGACTCGACAACGCCCGGTTCCTGCTGCCGGTGGTGGGCGTCCCACCGGATGCGCTCGACACCTCCGGCCAAGCATTAGGCGCCAGGGGCGCTGTGATCGCGCCCGATACCTCTAACCCCGTGCCGATCACCATGCTGTGGCCGCTGGCCGACCGGCCCCGGCTCGCACCCGGAGTACCGGGCGGCACGATCCCGGTGCGGTTGATGGACGACGAGCTGGCGACGTCGCTGGCCACCGGCGGCCGACTGGACGTCTTGCTCGCCGCCGCCGAGTTCGCGACCAGCCACGACGTCGACCCGGACGGCGCCGTCGGCCGGTCGATGTGCCTGGCCGTCGACCCCGACCTGCTGGTCACCGTCAATGCGATGACCCGTGGATACGTCGTCTCCGACTCCCCCGATGGCTCCGCCCAGCAGCCGGGCACGCCAACACACCCGGGGACCGGGCAGGCCGCGGCGGCGAGCTGGTTGGACCGATTACGCGCGCTGGCTCACCGGATGTGCGTGGCCCCGCTGCCATACGCCCAGGCCGACCTCGACGCCGTGCAACGTGTCGGCGATCCCGGGCTCAGCGCGATCGCCACCAGCTCCCCCGGCGATATCGTCGACCAGATCCTGGGTGTCACCGCGGTCCGCGGCGCCACCCTGATCCCCGATGGCTCGTTGACCCGCCGAACCGTGGATCTGTTGAGCGCCAACGGCAATAACGTGGTGATCGCTGCGGCCGGCTCTTCCGCCGAAGACTCCGCCGCCGCCGCGCCGCCGCCGCCGAGCACCGCGCCGCTGCGGATGTCGCCGCAGGTGGTGGTCGCGCCGTTCGACCCCGCCGTCGGCGCTGCCCTCGCGGCGAGCGGCTCTGATCCGGTCGCACCGACCTATCTGAGCGCCGCGCTCGCGGTTCGGCTACAGCATGATTCCGACACCGCTCGTCGTCAGGACGCGCTCGGCTCGATGCTGTGGCGCAGCCTGCAACCGAGTGTCGCGCCGCGGGCCGAGATCTTGCTGCCGCCGACCAACTGGAAACTGCGCTCCGACGACGCGGGCGCCATCCTGACCACGCTGGCGACCGCGATCCGCTCGGGCCTGGCGACGCCACGGCCCCTGCCGGCGCTGATCGCCGACGCCTCAGCCACCCCACCCATCACCGGAACGCCGCCAGTCCCCGGCGCCGACGCGGGCCAGCGTGGCCGGTTCGACAACAACGTCGTCGCCACCATCGCGAACGAGGTCGGCCGGCTGTGGGGGCTGACCGCAGCGTTGACGACCGACACCCGTACCGGGCTGACCGGCGTCAGCTATACCGCGCCGCTGCGCGAGGACATGCTGCGTGCCGTCAGCCAGGCCGACCGGCCCGACACCCGCAACGGGCTGGCGCAACGGCGGCTGGAGATCGTCGGCACCGCGATCGACGACCTGTTCGGGGCGGTCGTCATCGTCAAGCCGACTGGGTCGTACACGCTGGCCACCGAGCACAGCCCGCTGCCCGTGGCCTTGCATAACGGGCTGGCCGTGCCGATCCGGGTGCGGCTGCACGTCGACGCCCCGCCCGGCATGCAGGTGACCGATCTCGGTGAAATCGAGCTGCCGCCGGGATACCTGCCGCTGCGGGTGCCGATCGAAGTGAACTTCACCCAACGGGTCGCCATCGACGTGACGTTGCGCACGCCGGCTGGTGTGCCGCTGGGTGAGCCGGTGCGGCTGTCGGTGCACTCCAACGCCTACGGCAAGGTGCTGTTCGCGATCACGCTCAGCGCGGCGGCGGTGCTGGTGGCGCTCGCGGGACGACGGCTGTGGCACCGATTCCGTGGCCAGCCCGACCGCGCCGACCTCGACCGGCCAGAACCCTCCGAGACACCGTTCACTGGTGAGGACCACCAGGCCGACGAAGAGCACAGCGTATGAGTTCCGCCGGCCGGCCCGTGCCGCCACCGGCGCAGCCACACCGACGCTCACCGGGCTCGCGCCCGCGCCGACCGCACCGGCCAGGCCCGCCGACCGGGCCGCTGCCGCCGACCGGGCTGGTGTCGTCGCAGGGAACCACACAGCCGCCAACCCGTCCCGAGCTCTCCGACGCTGCGCTGGTGTCGCGGTCATGGGGAATGGCGTTCGCAACGCTGATCAGCCGTCTCACCGGGTTTGTCCGCATCGTGATCCTGGCAGCGATCCTGGGTGCGGCGCTGTCCAGCGCATTCTCGGTGGCCAACCAGCTACCGAACCTGGTCGCCGCGCTGGTGCTGGAGGCGACGTTCACCGCGATCTTCGTGCCGGTGCTGGCCCGCGCCGAGCAGGACGACCCCGACCACGGCGCGGCGTTCGTGCGGCGCCTGGTGACGCTGGCCACCACCTTGCTGCTGGTGACCACGCTGCTGTCGGTGGCCGCCGCGCCGCTGCTGGTGCAGCTGATGCTGGGCCGCGACCCGCAGGTCAACGAGCCGCTGACGACAGCGTTCGCCTACCTGCTGTTGCCGCAGGTGATCTTCTACGGCCTCTCCTCGGTGTTCATGGCGATCCTGAACACCCGCAACGTGTTCGGGCCGCCGGCGTGGGCGCCCGTGATCAATAACGTCGTCGCGATCGCCACCCTGGGCGCCTACCTGGCAACACCGGGGCAACTGTCGGTCGACCCGGTGCAGATGGGCAACGCCAAGCTGCTGGTGCTGGGCATTGGGACCACGTTGGGGGTGGTCGCGCAGACCGTCGTGCTGCTGGCCGCGATCCGCCGCCAGCGGATCAGCCTGCGCCCGCTGTGGGGGATCGACGACCGGCTCAAACGCTTCGGCGCGATGGCCGCCGCGATGGTGTTCTACGTGCTGATCAGCCAGATCGGCCTGATCGTCACGAACCAGATCGCCAGCACGGCGGCCGCTTCGGGCCCGGCGATCTACAACTACACCTGGCTGGTGCTGATGCTGCCGTTCGGCATGATCGGCGTGACGGTGCTGACCGTCGTGATGCCGCGATTGAGCCGCAATGCGGCCGCCGACGACACCCCGGCGGTGCTGGCCGACCTCTCGCTGGCCAGCCGATTAACCATGATCACGCTGATCCCGACGGTCGCGTTCATGACGGTCGGCGGGCCGGCGATCGGCAGCGCGCTGTTCGCCTACGGCCATTTCGGTGACGTCGACGCCGGCTACCTGGGCGTGGCGATCGCGTTGTCGGCGTTCACGTTGATCCCGTACTCGATCGTGCTGCTGGAGCTGCGCGTCTTCTACGCCCGCGAGCAGCCGTGGATACCGCTCGTGATCATCGTCGTCATCACGACCGTCAAGATCGCCGCCTCGCTGCTGGCACCGCACATCACCGACAACCCCGACCTGGTCGCCGGATACCTCGGATTGGCCAACGGCCTGGGATTTTTGGCCGGCGCGATCGTCGGCTACTACCTGCTGCGCAACGCGCTGCGGCCGGTCCGAGGGCACCTGCTCGGCGTCGCGGAGGCGCGGACCGTTCTGGTCACGATCACCGCGTCGTTGCTGGCCGGGCTGGCCGCATACGTGGTGGACGTGCTGATGGGGATGCAGCGGCTCACCGCCTACGGCGGCGGCGCCGGCTCGCTGTTGCGGTTGTTTGTGCTCGCGGTGATCATGGTGCCGATCGTGGCCGCCGTGATGCTGCGGGCGCGGGTGCCCGAGGCGCAGGCGGCGCTGACGGCACTTCGCCGTTGGATCGGCGCCCGACCCGCCGGGGCGCCCAGCCGCAAGCGGGCGGTGCCCTCTCCGGCTGGCCAGCTGCCCCCGCACCCACCGGCTCCGCCCCCTCCCGGCACCCCGATGAACGTCGCTGCGCGCGGTCCCGTCGCGCCCGATCAGCTGTTCCGCCCCGGCGACTTCCCGTACCCTGAGCAAAGGAATTCGAATGCGCCGGGGGGATATCCGGTACGCCAACCCGTCTGGCGGGGGCTTCCGGAGGAAGTTGCTGGGGAGGCGATGCGGAAAGGACCGGGGATGACCGACCGCCCATCGGACAACACCTCAGCCAAAGCTGTCTCCGAAACCGAACCGCCCCGGCAGGGCGCATCGACATCGGCTGTCGATGATTTCCAGCCCGACGTGCCGCCCGACCTCGAGGTCGGCACCGTGGGCGCGTCGGAGCCGCCGACGCGGTCCAACGGCGACCCCTCCGCGGATCCCGAGCCCGAAACGATGCGCCTCGGCGCCGACCCTGATCCCATCGATCCAGCACCGGAACCGTCGCCCCCTCGGGTGGAGCTGCACCTGGTTCCCGGCGCCAGCATCGCACGCGGTCGCTACCGGCTATTGGTGTTCCACGGCGGAGCGCCGCACCTGCAGTTTTGGCAGGCGCTCGACACCGCGTTGGACCGCCAGGTTTCGCTGACGTTCGTGGACCCGGACGGGATGCTGTCCGACGACCAAGTTCGCGAGATCTTGTCTCGCACGATGCGGCTGAGCCGCATCGACAAACTCGGGATCGCCCGGGTTCTCGACGTCGTGCACACCGGCACCGGCGGCTTGGTCGTCGCCGAATGGATCCGGGGTGGTTCGTTGCAGGAGGTGGCCGACACCTCGCCGTCGGCCGTCGGCGCTGCCCGCGCGATGCAAACGCTCGCCGCCGCCGCCGAAGCCGCCCATCACGCCGGCGTCGCGCTGTCCATCGACCATCCCAGCCGGGTGCGGGTCAGCATCGAAGGCGACGTGGTGCTGGCCTTCCCCGCGACCACGCCCGAGGCCACCCCCGAGGACGACATCCGCGGCATCGGCGCCGCGCTGTATGCGCTGCTGGTCAACCGTTGGCCGCTGCCGGAGTCCGGGGTGCGCAGCGGGATGGCGCCGGCACCGCGGGATCCGGCCGGTCAACCCCTCGAACCCAGCGCGATCGACCGGGACATCCCCTTCCAGATTTCCGCGGCCGCCACCCATTCGATTCAGGGCGATGGCGGGATTCGTAGTGCCGCAACGCTTTTGAATCTGCTGCGGCAGGCGACCGCGGTGGCCGACCGCACCGAGCTGTTGAGCCCGCTGCCGGAGCCGCCGCCGGAACCGGCACCCGGGCGACCGAGCCGGATCCACACGCCTGAGCTGGAAGAGGCGCAGGTCCGTGTCCGTCGTCGCCGCGTCCTGACCATCTGGATCGGTGCCGGCGCCGCCGTCCTGGTGGTGGCACTACTGGTCATGGCTTCAGTGCTGAGCCGGATGTTCGGCGACGTCGGCGGGCTGGACAAGGACCGGTTGGGCCTCAATTCGCCCTCGTCAAGTTCGAGTGCCAACGGCGGCCCGGCGGCCGGCAGCCTGGTCAAGCCGGTGAGCGCGACGGTCTTCTCCCCCGGCGGCGGGCCCGACAACCCGGGCGAGGCCGCGCAGGCGATCGACGGCAACCCGGCGACGGCGTGGCACACCGACATCTACCACGACGCCGTCCCGTTCCCGAGCTTCAAGAGCGGTGTCGGCTTGCTGCTGCAGCTGCCGCAACCAACCGTGGTGGGCGCCGTGAACCTAGACCTCACCAGCACCGGAACGAAAGTTCAGATCCGCTCGTCGGCGAAGGCGACACCGGCCAAGCTGGACGACACCACCGCGCTGACTCAGCCGGTGCCGATGCAGCCGGGCCACAACAGCATCCCGGTCAAGGCGTCGGCGCCCACATCGTATCTGCTGGTGTGGATTTCGACGTTGGGGACTACCAACGGCGAGAGCCGCACCGACATCGGCGAGATCACGGTCCAAGCCGCCTCCTGACATCGGCCCGGCCTGGTGAAGTGCCGGCTATCCACCGATTAGTTACTGTCCGGCCGTGGGCTTCGGGCGCCTGGTTCGACAGGAATCTCGAGAAGGACTTAGCGACGCCGAATTGCTGGCTGCCCACGTCGCGGGCGACCGGTACGCCTTCGAGGAGCTGTTCCACCGTCACCACCGCCAGCTGCACCGGGTCGCCCGGTTGACCAGCCGCAGCGTCGAGGATGCCGAGGACGCCCTGCAGGACGCGATGGCCTCGGCGCACCGCGGCGCCGGCTCTTTTCGACACGACGCCGCCGTCAGCAGTTGGCTGCATCGCATTGTCGTCAACGCATGCCTGGACCGGTTGCGCCGCAACAAAACTCATCCCACCACCGCGCTCGACGACGTCTACCCGGTGGCCGATCAGACCGCGCAGGTCGAGACCGCGATCGCCGTGCATCGGGCGCTGATGCGGCTTCCCGTCGAGCAGCGCGCCGCCGTGGTGGCGGTCGACATGCATGGCTATTCGGTCGCCGACACCGCCGCGATGCTCGGGGTGGCCGAAGGCACCGTGAAGAGTCGCTGCGCTCGCGCGCGGGCCCGGCTTGCGGCGATCCTGGGCTACCTGCAAAACGACACCGCCCCCAACCGTCCGGGCGGATAACCAGGCGAGCCGCGCGTGGCGTTCGGGTTACCGATGACGGACACTGAGGCGGATGGACGCAAGTGGGCCGGGTGAGCGCGACGATGCGGGCGCCGATCCACCGCTGACGGTGGAGTCCCTCGCCGACCTGCAGGCAGGCCTTCTCGACGACGACACCGCCGCCAGGCTGCGCAAGAAGGTCCGCGCCGAACCAGACGCCCGGCAGACGATGGACGCGCTCAACTGGGTCCGCCGCGACATCGCGGCCCTGGGCGCCGACGCGACGTCGGCCCCAGACGTTGCCCCCGACGTCGTCGACCGCATCGCCTCGGCGCTGCGCGCCGAGCAGCCGGAGCGTGCCAAGCACGCCATCCGGCCCGGCCGTCTCCCCCGCCCGGCGCGGATAACCGTGGGTCTGGCGGGGTTAGTCGGCTTGGCCGCGGCCGCCGTCGCGGCCTGGCTGGGAACTGCGGCGCTGATCACAGCGCCGGCGCCCACCTCGAGCAGGCCGACCACCGCAGAGCACATCACCGTGTCGCGTCCGCCGGGGACGATTCCGTTGTCGGACCAGCAGATCCTCGCCCTGCTCGACAACCAACCGGACTTCGGCCCGCTGGCCGACCCGCAGCGCCGAACGTCATGCCTGGCCGGCTTGGGTTATCCGTCGAACGCCCGGGTTTTGGGTGCCCGACCGGTGCAGATCGCCGGCCGCCCGGCCGTCCTCCTGCTGCTGCCCGCCGACACGCCCGGCACGGTGACAGCGCTGGCAGTGGGGCCGAACTGTAGTGCAGTAGACACCGGCCTGTTGGCTGACAGGATCGTGAACCGTCCGTAGTGTTCGCGGGAACAGCACCGCCTACCCTGACGTTCGACTGGTTGAGTCGACTCCTTGGAACGGCTCGAGTATCAGAAAGGCTGGTATGAGCTCCTCAACCACCACTGTTCACAACGTCATCATCATCGGCTCCGGACCCGCCGGCTACACGGCGGCGCTGTACGCGGCGCGGGCCCAACTGGCGCCGGTGGTGTTTGAGGGCACCTCCTTCGGCGGGGCGTTGATGACCACGACCGACGTGGAGAACTATCCCGGTTTTCGCGACGGGATCATGGGCCCCGAGTTGATGGACCAGATGCGTGAGCAGGCGCTGCGGTTCGGGGCGGACCTGCGCATGGAAGACATCGAGTCGGTGTCGCTGGACGGCCGGGTCAAGTCGGTCACCACCGCCGACGGGGAGACCCTGCACGCGCGGACCGTCATCCTGGCGATGGGCGCCGCGGCGCGCTACCTGGGCGTGCCGGGCGAGCAGGAGCTGCTGGGCCGCGGGGTGAGTGCCTGCGCCACCTGCGACGGCTTCTTCTTCCGTGATCAGGACATCGCCGTGATCGGTGGCGGGGACTCGGCGATGGAGGAGGCCACCTTCCTGACCAGGTTCGCCCGCAGTGTGACGGTCGTGCATCGCCGCGACGAGTTCCGGGCGTCGAAGATCATGCTCGAGCGGGCGCGCAGCAACGACAAGATCAAGTTCATCACCAACAGCATCGTGGTTGGCGTCGACGGCGACAGCACGGTGACCGGCCTGCGCCTGAAGGACACCGTCAGCGGCAAGGAGTCCACGCTCGCTGTGACCGGGGTATTCGTCGCAATCGGCCACGACCCGCGGTCTGGATTGGTGCGAGGCGCCGTGGACCTGGACGCCGAAGGCTATGTGCTGGTGAAGGGCAACACCACGTGCACCTCGCTCGACGGGGTGTTTGCGGCCGGCGACTTGGTCGATCACACCTACCGGCAGGCGGTCACCGCGGCCGGAACGGGTTGCAGCGCGGCGCTTGATGCCGAACGCTGGTTGACCGACCATGCAGAGTCCGTGCCGGCCGCACCCAAATCCGCGAAAAAGCCGGCGGCAGCAACACTTTGATTGGAGCACCCCGATGACAAACGCACCTGTAGACGTCTCTGACGCATCCTTCGAAAGCGATGTGTTGGCCAGCAATACGCCTGTGCTGGTTGACTTTTGGGCCACCTGGTGCGGACCGTGCAAGATGGTGGCGCCGGTGCTCGCGGAGATCGCCGCCGAAAAGGCAGGGCAGCTGACGGTCGCCAAGCTCGATGTCGACGCAAACCCCGAGACCGCCCGCAACTTTCAGGTGGTTTCGATCCCCACGTTGATCCTGTTCAAGGACGGCCAGCCGGTCAAGCGCATCGTTGGAGCCAAGGGCAAGGCGGCGCTGTTGCGCGAGCTTTCCGACGACGTTCCCAGCATCGGATAGTTCGTTACAGATCGCCGCGATTTGCCTGGCGTTTTCCCGAAATCGGCGAGCGTCTGCGACAATACCGCCAAGCCTGTCAATGAGTGGCAGGGCTGTACACCGGTTCACCGGAGGCCTTGGAATGTCGAGTCCGCACCGCGGCGCCGGCGACGCGCTGCGCTGTGGTGACCGCAGCGCAGCGGTCGCCGAAATTCGGGCTTCGCTGTCCGCGCTGGGCCATCTAGACGCCGATGAGGATCTCACCACCGGAAAGCACGTCGCGTTCGATGTCTTCGACGAAGAGCTCGACCACGCAGTCCGGGCGTTTCAGCAGCACCGGGGGCTGCTGGTGGACGGCATCGTCGGCGAAGCGACGTACCGCGCACTGAAAGAGGCGTCCTACCGGCTCGGCGCCCGCACGCTGAACCATCAGTTCGGTGCGCCGATGTACGGTGACGACGTCGCCACGCTGCAGAACAGATTGCAGGATCTCGGCTTCTACACCGGGCTGGTCGACGGATACTTCGGATTGCAGACGCACAACGGGTTGATGTCCTACCAGCGCGAGTATGGGCTCTACGCCGACGGCATCTGTGGCCCGGAAACGTTGCGCTCCTTGTACTTTCTCAGTTCGCGGGTAACCGGTGGCTCGTTGCACGCCATCCGTGAAGAGGAACTGGTCCGTCGATCCGGTCCGAAGCTGTCCGGCAAGCGAATCATCATCGACCCCGGCCGCGGCGGCGCCGACCACGGGCTGATCACCCACGGTGCGGCTGGCCCGATCAGCGAAGCAGACGTGTTGTGGGACTTGGCAAGTCGTCTCGAAGGCCGGATGACCGCCATCGGCATGGAGACCTTCCTGTCGCGGCCGACCAACCGCAGCCCATCGGACGCCGAGCGCGCCGCGACGGCCAACGCCGTCGGTGCCGATCTGATGATCAGCCTGCGCTGCGCGACCCAGGCCAGCCCGGCGGCCAACGGCGTGGCGTCCTTCCACTTCGGCAATTCGCATGGTTCGGTCTCCACCATCGGCCGCAATCTTGCTGACTTCGTTCAACGAGAAGTGGTCGCGCGCACCGGTTTACGCGACTGCCGTGTGCACGGTCGGACGTGGGACCTGTTGCGGCTGACCCGGATGCCCACGGTTCAGGTCGACATCGGCTATATCACCAACCCGCGTGATCGCACGCTGCTGATCACCACGCAAACCCGCGACGCGATCGCCGAGGGAATCCTGGCGGCGGTCAAGCGGCTGTATCTGCTCGGCAAGAACGACCGGCCCACCGGCACATTCACCTTCGCCGAGCTCCTTGCCCACGAGCTATCGGTGGAGCAGGCCAGCCGGCTCAGCGGTTCGTAGCCGACAATCCCGCCGCAGATCCCGCTCCGACGGGCTGCCGCAGCGACGAGGTTTCCAGCAGCCGCTCCAACGCCGCTTCGACTTCTGCCTTCCAACCGAGACCCTTGTCCAGCTCGAGGCGTAGGCGCGGGAAGTACCGATGCGGGGCCACCACGACGAATCCCACGTCGCGCAGGAAGTCGGCATCGATCACGCAGTGCTCGACCGAACAGTCCCCCAACGCCTCCAGCGCCGGCCGGACATCGGGGCCGACGTTCTGTGGGTCGAGCAACTCGCCGACGTTCTCCGTGCGACCGAACGCCTCCAGCGCCCGCACACCCCGGCGGACCAATTCATCGACCACCCGCGCCACGAGGCTGTATGGCAGATCATCGGCGGCCGGTCCGGGCTCCACCCGCATCGAGGTCAGCAATATGGCGTCGGCCGACACTGGCGCGGTGGGAAACCGGTGCGCCCGGGGCACCGCCCGGGGCGGGGCGTAGAACGCGTAACCCAGGCAAGCCGGCTCGCTCTGACCGACGTCGGCGGGGGCCGCCGTCGCCATCTGACCGCACGACCCCCACTCCAGCATGACCATCGACAGCCACGCTTCCTTCTCGAATTCCGGGTCGGCCAAGTGGTCTTCGTCGCCGAGGGTCGCGGGGTCTACTTCCCAGAAGGTGCAGCGGCGAGCGTGCTTGGGAAGCTGTTCGAAGGCTTCAAGTCGCAGCGGTGTGATTCGAGCAGACACTAGACTCCTGGGCCTTTGTGGAGCGCGAGAGACACCGGAGCCGGTGGCCCGGATTCCCCGCGGCCGGGTGGTGCCGCCACCCCGCAAATGAGCGTACCCCCCGTGCGCGGCCGACCGCGATACCCGAGCGACCCCGGTTCAGCGACCCGAAAAGCCGTTGCCGCGGCCAACCGGGGGCGGTGAACTGACCGCCGTGTGGCTAACGCCGCGTCGAGAACGAAAGAAATTGGTACACAGCCTGATTCAGTTGATCGCGGCATGTCGGAGCAGTCTTCTTGACTTGATTGTCACAGTGACGTAATCGGCTCGTGTCTCTGGTCAGGCGTCCGTCGCATTCATCAGGCCGACGATACGTTGCAAATCGTCCACCGACCCGAACTCGATCACGATCTTGCCTTTGCGTTTGCCAACGCTGACGGTGACGCGGGTATCGAAGGCGCTGGATAGTTGTTCAGCAACGTCCTGGAGGCCGGGCATGTGGATCGGCTTGCGCCGCGGGGGTGCGGGCTGGTTGGTGTCGCTGCGATTGGCGAGTGTGACGGCCTCCTCGGTTGCCCGCACCGACAACCCCTCGGCGACGATCCGTGCCGCCAGGGTTTCTTGCGCGTCCGGACCACCCTCCAGCGACAGCAGAGCCCGGGCGTGGCCGGCCGACAGCACTCCTGCCGCGACCCGGCGCTGGACGGGAATCGGCAACCGCAGCAACCGGATCATGTTGGTGATCAGCGGGCGGGACCGGCCGATGCGAGCGGCGAGTTCATCGTGGGTGACACCGAACTCATCGAGCAGCTGCTGATAGGCCGCCGCCTCTTCCAAGGGGTTCAACTGCACCCGGTGGATGTTCTCCAGCAGAGCATCACGCAGCAGGTTGTCTTCGCCGGTCTCGCGCACGATCGCGGGGATCGCGGTCATGCCGGCCGCCTGGGCCGCGCGCCAGCGCCGCTCCCCCATCACGAGCTGATAACGCTGACCGCCGGGCGCGCCCGGCTGGGCTCCGTCGACTGCGCGGACCACGATCGGCTGCATGAGGCCAAACTCGCGGATCGAATGCACGAGTTCTGCCAATGCTTCCTCGTCGAACGCCTGTCGCGGTTGGCGCGGGTTCGGCTCGATGAGGGCCGGGTCGATCTCGCGGTAGACCGCGCCGATCCCGGTTGTGTCCGTGGCCGGCGGTCCGCCCAGCACGACGTCGGCGGCCGCGGCGCCCATCCGAGGCCCGCCGGGATCGCCCGGTCCGGTGGGGATCAGCGAAGCCAGGCCTCGCCCGAGCCCGCCCTTCTTACGTAGCGGCTGGGTCATGCTAGTCCCCCTCCTCGGGTGCTGGACCGTCACGCTCGGCGAGCTCGCGGCTGGCGTCGAGGTAACTCATCGCACCGCGCGATCCGGGATCGTAATCGATGATCGTCATGCTGTAACCGGGCGCCTCGGAGACCTTGACGCTGCGCGGGATCACGGTGCGCAAGACCTTGGTCCCGAAGTAGCGGCGGACCTCGTCGGCCACCTGATCGGCGAGCTTGGTCCGACCGTCGTACATGGTGAGGATCACCGTGCTGACATCCAGGCCCGGATTCAGATGCGCCTTCACCATCTCGATGTTGTTGATCAACTGTGACACTCCCTCCAGGGCGTAGTACTCGCACTGGATCGGGATCAGCACTTCTGGGGCAGCGACCAACGCGTTGATGGTCAGCAGGCCCAGCGACGGCGGGCAGTCGATGAAGACGTAGTCGAAGTCTGAAGTGGCGGGGCCGTCGAGGTCGGCCAGCGCGGTGCGCAATCGATTCTCCCGCGCCACCATGCTGACTAATTCGATCTCGGCACCGGCCAGGTCGATGGTCGCCGGCACGCAGAACAACCGCTCGCTGTGCGGGCTGCGACGCAGTGCGGTCTGCAACGGCATCTCGCCGAGGAGCACCTCGTACGACGACGGCGTGCCGGAATGACGCTCGGTGATGCCCAACGCGGTGCTCGCATTCCCCTGCGGGTCCAGATCGATGACGAGCGTCTTGAGTCCCTGGATCGCGAGCGCGGCGGCCAGGTTCACCGCCGTGGTGGTCTTGCCGACGCCGCCCTTCTGGTTGGCGATCGTGAAGAGGCGGCGATGGCGTGGGCGGCGCAGCGGTTGATAGGCGTTGGAGAGCACCTGCATTGCGCGTTCGGCGGCCGCTCCGATCGGCGTATCGAATTCCGATGTTTCACGTGAAACATGGGTGGCGGCAGAGGCTCCGTGCTCGGAACCGAACGGGTCGTGCGGCGCACTCATAGGCTCTCCCTGTTCGACCGTCGACGCCCAACAGTCCGGACCGGAACCGGCTTGTCGCGCCGCGCCACCACCACCGTCGTTGGCGGGGACAGATACTTCACGCCACATTCCACCACCCTGGCATCCGCGGCGCCCAGCGAGGTCATCACACGCCGGTACTCGCGCAGTTCGTCGGGTGCCCGCTCCCCCTTGATCGCCAGCATCCGGCCGCCCGGCCGCAGCAGAGCCATGCTCCATCGCGTCAGCTTGTCCAGCGGCGCCACCGCCCGCGACACGACCGCGTCGCATCCGCCGATGCCCTGCCGGACCGCCGCGTCCTCGGCCCGGCCGCGCATCACGTCCACGTCCACTCCGAGGTCGGTGACAGCCATTCGCAGGAACTCGGTTCGGCGGAGCATCGATTCGATGAGCACGATGTCGAGGCTCGGCTTGGCGATCGCCAGTGCCAAGCCCGGCAGTCCCGCGCCGCTGCCGATGTCGGCCACCCGCTCCCCGGGTTCCAACAACTCGGCGACGACACCGCAATTCAATAGGTGGCGGTCCCACAGCCGGTCGATCTCACGCGGGCCCAGCAGCCCCCATTCGACGCCGGTGCCCGCAAGCAGCTCGGCATAGTGTTGCGCGAGCTCGAGCCGCGAACCGAAGATTGCGCGCGCTACGTCAGGCGGCGGGGGCACCGGCGGCACCTCCGGCAGCTTTCCGGGAACGACATGTTTCACGTGAAACATTCCTCCCGTCCGCGCCTGGCGGAGCCCAACGAACTACAACTATGTAACTCTGATGCCGGTTCAGTCGACCAGGACGACGACCCGGCGCGACGGCTCCACGCCCTCGCTCTCGCTGCGCACCCCGTCGACTGCCGCGACGGCATCGTGAACGATCTTGCGCTCAAACGGCGTCATGGGCGCGAGTTCTTCGCGCTCGCCACTTTCCAGTACCCTCCTGGCAACCTTGTCGCCCAACGCCGCCAACTCGTCGCGGCGCCGACGGCGCCAACTCGCGATGTCGAGCATCAGTCGGCTGCGCACCCCCGTCTTCTGATGCACCGCAAGCCGGGTCAGTTCCTGGAGGGCGTCGAGCACCTCGCCCTTACGGCCGACCAACTTATTCAGGTCGTCGCTGCCGTCGATGCTCACCACCGCGCGGCTACCCTCGACGTCCAGATCGATGTCGCCGTCGAAGTCCAGGAGGTCGAGCAGCTCTTCCAAATAGTCGCCGGCGATCTCTCCCTCGGCGACCAATCGCTCCTCCGTATCGCCCTCGTCGTCGGTGTCGCTGTCGCCGATAGCCGTGTCCTCCGCAGCGTCTACAGCGTCATCGGCGTCTCCAGCGACCACTTCCGTCGGGGCCTCGGTCAGAACTTCGTCGGTGTCGTGTCCGGTTGTGTCGGTGTTCGTCATGCTTGCCTGTTTCCTTCCCGTCGTCCGGGCCGTCGCCCGGCTAAGTCTGTTGCCCGCTATCGCGCGCTGCGCTTACCCCTCGCGTACGCCGTGGACCCTTCGGTTCGACCCTTTGGTCACCGTTTCCGCTTCTTCGGCCTTGCTCCCGGGCGCGGGGTGCGGCTGGCCTGATTGCCGTCTCGCGCCACCGGATCCGCGGCGGCTGAATCGCCGTCGGAACCGGCGGAGGCTGCGGACGATCCGTTCGCGGCTGCCGGTGCGTTTCTCGCCGGCCGCTTGGGTTTGGCGCCCGGCGCCGGTGCGTTGGCCGCCCGGCGTTCCAACGCTTCGCGCTTCTTTTCCTCTTCCTCTTTTTCGATCTTCCCGAAGACGACGTGCTGCTGGCCGAAGGTCCAGATGTTGTTGGAGAACCAATAGAAGATGATCGCCAACGGCAAGAACGGCCCACCGACGACCACGCCGAGTGGGAAGACGTACAGCGCGAGCTTGTTCATCATCGCGGTCTGCGGGTTGGCTGCGGCCTCCGGACTCTGCCGCGCGATCGACGCCCGGCTGTTGAAGTAGGTGGCGATGCCGGCCATGATCATCACCGGCGCGCCGACCGCGATGACGGCGGGCCGACTGAACTCGGCAAAGGCCGCCAGGCTGGCTCCCCGCTGTGTCATGGTGGCGCCCAGCGGTGCACCAAACAGGTTGGCGTCCAAGAAGTGTCCGACGTCGGCGGCGCTGAAGACATAGTTGCCCAGCTCGCGGTTGCGCTCGGGTGAGAGCCCCAGCTGTCCGATACCGGTGGTCGTCCGGTTGAAGCATCGCAGCACGTGGTACAGCCCGAGGAACACCGGGATCTGCGCCAGCATCGGCAAGCACCCGAGGATGGGATTGAATCCGTGTTCGCGCTGCAGCTTCTGCATCTCCAGCGCCATCCGCTGACGGTCCTTGCCGTACTTCTTCTGCAGCGCCTTGATCTGCGGCTGCAACTCCTGCATCTGGCGGGTGGTGCGGATCTGACGGACGAACGGCTGATACAAAATCGCGCGCAGTGTGAAGACCAGGAACATCACCGACAGCGTCCACGCGAAGAAGTTGCTCGGGCCCAGCAGAAAAGCGAACGCCTTGTACCAGAGCCACATGATCGCCGAGACCGGGTAATAGAAATAGTCGAGGCTGAACGGATCAAACAACTTCAATCACTCTCCCCTAGCGTCGCTGGGGTGCCCCAGACTTCGACCCGGGCCGCTTGGCGCTCCGGTATCGGATCCCATCCTCCCCGATGCCACGGACCACACTTGGCCAGCCGGACGGCCGCCAGCCCACTCCCCCGCACCAATCCATACTCGGCCAGCGCGTCCACCGCGTACTGGCTACAGGTCGGGGTAAAGCGACATGTCGGCAGTCGCAGCGGCGACACCATGTGGCGGTACAGCTGAATCAGGAAAATCAGTCCGCGGACCACCGCGCTCTCAGCGCCGCGCAGCTGTCGCCGCAACGTTGACGTTATGTCATTCACCGGCGCGATCCCATCGTTTCGATCCGCCGTAGGCCGGCCCGCAATTCTTCCTCCAACCGGGCGGAACCGACGTTGCGACTGCTCGGCAGCGCGCGAATCACCACTTGTTCCGATCGTCCCAGGCCGTCCACCAGACCGCGAGCCACATGGCGCAACCGCCGGGCCAGTTGGTGGCGTTGCACCGCCGAGCCCACCGACCGCGAAATGATCAGTCCCACCTTCGGCGCCTCGGCATCAGCCTCGTTGCCGCGCCGCGCATAGATGACGAGGTCGGGCTGCACGGCCCGAACTCCGTGCTTCACCGTCGCCCCGAATTCGGCCGACCGCGTCATGCGGTTCCGCGCGGAAAGCACCGCTGTGACACCGGAATTGGAATCAGGCAGTCAGCGAACGGCGGCCTTTGCGGCGCCGGCTTGACACGATCGCCCGCCCCGCCCGGGTGCGCATCCGCAGCCGGAAGCCGTGCACGCGGGCTCGGCGCCGGTTGTTCGGCTGGAAGGTCCGCTTGCCCTTTGCCACGACTCTCTCCTCGTTGCATCTGGCATCGTCTTCCGGCCGGGTGCGTATGCCGGTGGAACACGATTGCCCTCACGCAGCCTCGGCGGGCTTTGTGTCTCGCTGGTAACCGGCGCGGGCCCCGCTGCATATTGCGCGGATCGCAGCCGTATCGCCGACTTTCGGGCGACTGTACGAGGGTACGCAGCAGCGTTCGCCGGGTCAAACCTGGCCTTCTTGGCGGCCCGGCCCAGGCCGATATTCAACTAGCGTCACACCCGCCACCGCGCCCGGCGAACAATTCTATGAAAGCGCGGGCCAATGTTGCAGAACGGTTGGCACTCCGCGGGAAAACTGTTAGCTTCGGGCAATGCCGTTTCAGACTGGAACGGCGCACGACAACGAAGCGAGGATGGCGGATCGGCTTCCTGGCCAGGTAACCCAAGCTGGCTTTCTCGAGCGCCGATCTCGCGTGCCGGCAGCCAACTGCAGCGCGATGGCGGCTGTCCTGTCCACACTTGTGGATAACCATGTGGACAGTTCGTGGTCGCAGCTAACGGTTGTACGTCGACGTCAAATCAGGGGGATCCGTCGTTGACCGAGGATTCCGGATCAGGTTTCGCGACCGTCTGGAACGCGGTCGTGTCCGAACTCAACGGTGAGCTCCCCACCGAGGCCTCCCCGAGCAACGGCGAACCCTACGTTCCGGCACTGACGCCCCAGCAACGCGCTTGGTTAAATCTCGTCCAACCGCTGCAGATCGTCGAAGGGTTTGCCCTGCTGTCGGTGCCGAGCAGCTTTGTGCAGAACGAGATCGAACGTCATCTGCGTACCCAGATCACCGAGGCATTGAGCCGGCGGCTGGGCCAACAGATCGAACTCGGCGTCCGGATCGCCGCGCTGGCCACCGATGAATCCGATGACAGCCCCGGCGCGCCGCCCGAAGACTGGACGGCGGACCCAGACGACGTCGAGGAGGACCTTGAGGTCGTCGACAGCGCGCATCAGAACTGGCCCAACTATTTCACCGAGCGTCCGCATAACAGCGACCCGGAAGCCTCCGGCGGTACCAGCCTGAATCGGCGCTACACGTTTGACACCTTCGTGATCGGCGCCTCGAACCGGTTCGCTCACGCGGCGGCGCTGGCGATTGCCGAAGCGCCCGCCCGGGCCTACAACCCACTGTTCATCTGGGGCGAGTCCGGTCTCGGTAAGACTCACCTGCTGCATGCAGCCGGCAACTACGCACAACGGCTGTTCCCCGGCATGCGGGTCAAGTACGTCTCGACCGAAGAGTTCACCAACGACTTCATCAACTCGCTGCGTGACGATCGCAAGGTCGCCTTCAAACGCAGTTACCGCGATGTTGATGTGCTGCTGGTCGATGACATCCAATTCATCGAAGGTAAAGAAGGTATCCAGGAAGAGTTCTTCCACACTTTCAATACGTTGCACAATGCCAACAAGCAGATCGTCATCTCCTCCGACCGACCACCCAAGCAACTGGCCACGTTGGAAGACCGGCTGCGGACCCGGTTCGAGTGGGGACTGATCACCGATGTGCAGCCGCCGGAGCTGGAAACCCGCATCGCCATTTTGCGCAAGAAGGCACAGATGGAACGGCTCGCGGTGCCCGACGATGTGCTCGAACTGATCGCCAGCAGCATCGAACGCAACATCCGGGAACTCGAGGGTGCGCTGATCCGGGTCACCGCATTCGCGTCGCTGAACAAGACTCCGATCGACAAGGCGTTGGCCGAAATCGTGCTGCGCGACTTGATCGCCGACGCCAGCAGCATGCAGATCAGTGCGGCGACCATCATGGCGGCCACCGCGGAGTACTTCGATACCACCGTCGAGGAGCTTCGGGGTCCCGGTAAAACCCGGGCCCTGGCGCAGTCTCGGCAGATCGCGATGTATCTGTGCCGCGAACTCACCGACCTGTCACTGCCGAAAATCGGGCAAGCATTCGGCCGCGACCACACCACAGTCATGTACGCGCAGAAAAAGATCCTCTCGGAAATGGCTGAGCGACGCGAAATCTTCGATCACGTCAAGGAACTCACCACCCGGATCCGGCAGCGCTCAAAGCGCTGAGCGCCGGTCTAGACCACCAAAGACGCCAAAAACTTTAGCCACTGCCAACCCACCAGTCACACGCTCACTTGTGGATATTCCTGTGGGCAACCTGCGTGCGCTCTCCCCCGGCGCTCAGAGCTGCGTGCACAACCACCGGCAGTCCCCGACCACTACACACAAACCACACAGCGATCCACTCGTCATCCACAGCCGCCCCGCCAGGTTCAGCAGCACAGACGCCATGCTGTCCCCAACGTGCACAGGCCTTAATACTGTTACTGGTATCTCTCCTTAGTTTCTCCTTCCTAAAAGACACTTGGGGACGGGCCGTTCCATACCCTCTCGTCAGGGCAGGAACACCTTGAGTGTCATTGATTCCGATTAGCTTTAAAGATGGCGCTCGAGGCTCTACGGTTGTGGTTCGACTGCCGGTTCGGTCGTCGAAGCCGGTTTACGGGCACGGGCGTCCGTCAGCGGGAAAATCGCACTCCATCGGGGGCTGGAGCCGCTGAAGTTTGGCCTTGTTGTTCGGGGTGATGAAGGGACGCAATGGACGTGGCGACGACCACAGTCGGTTTGACCGACTTGAAGTTTCGCTTGGTGCGCGATGACTTCGCTGATGCGGTGGCATGGGTGGCGCGCACGCTGCCCACCAGGCCTACGGTGCCCGTGCTGGCCGGTGTGCTGCTGGCCGGATCGGACGCCGGCTTGACGATCTCCGGATTCGACTACGAGGTGTCCGCTGAAGTACGTTTGGCAGCCGAAGTCGCTTCTCCTGGAACGGTTTTGGTGTCCGGTCGGCTGTTGTCCGACATCACCCGGGCGTTGTCGGACAAGCCCGTCGACGTTCAGGTGGAAGGCACCAGGGTTTCGTTGACGTGCGGAAGTGCGAGGTTTTCGTTGCCGACGATGGCCGTCGAGGACTACCCCACGCTGCCTGCGTTGCCCGAGGAGACCGGTGCGTTGCCGGCCGATGTGTTCGCCGAAGCGATCAGTCAGGTCGCCGTCGCCGCCGGCCGCGACGACACCCTGCCGATGCTGACCGGGATCAGGGTGGAGATTTCCGGTCAGGCGGTGGTGTTGGCTGCTACCGACCGGTTCCGGTTGGCGGTTCGCGAGCTGACATGGTCGGCGGCCGGACCCGATGTCGAGGCGGCTGTGCTGGTGCCGGCCAAGACACTGGCCGAGGCAGCCAAGACCGGAACCGACGGTGCCGAAGTGCATTTATCGTTGGGAGCCGGGCCCACGGTGGGCAAAGACGGGTTGCTGGGCATCAGCGGGAACGGGAAGCGCAGCACAACCCGGTTGCTGGATGCGGAGTTCCCCAAGTTCCGCCAGCTGCTGCCGACCGAGCACACCGCGGTGGCCAGCATGGGTGTGACCGAATTGACCGAAGCGATCAAGCGAGTCGCGCTGGTCGCCGACCGAGGCGCGCAGGTCCGGATGGAATTCTCCGGCGACGTGCTGCGACTGTCGGCCGGTGCTGACGATGTCGGCCGGGCCGAAGAAGACGTGGCGGTCGACTTCGCGGGCGAACCGCTGACCATCGCCTTCAACCCGACATACCTGACCGACGGCCTGGGGTCATTGCACTCGGAGCGGGTGTCGTTCGGCTTCACCACGCCGAGTCGGCCCGCCGTGCTGCGGCCGGCCAGCGACCACGATCCACAACCCACCGATACCGGACCTTTTCCGGCGGTCTCGACCGACTACGTCTATCTGTTGATGCCGGTCCGTCTTCCGGGTTAGCGGTCAGGTGTACGTCCGTCATCTGGGCTTGCGGGATTTCCGGTCGTGGGCACACGCCGAGCTCGAACTGACGCCGGGCCGGACGGTGTTCGTCGCGCCCAATGGGTTTGGTAAGACGAATCTTGTTGAGGCGCTGTGGTATTCGTCGACTTTGGGTTCGCATCGGGTCGCGACGGACGCGCCGCTGGTCCGGGTTGGCGCGGCGCGCGCGGTGGTGTCAACGATCGTGGTGAACGACGGTCGCGAGTGTGCCGTCGACCTGGAGATCGCCGCCGGGCGAGCCAACAAAGCCCGGTTGAATCGGTCGCCGGTGCGCAGCCCCCGCGAAGTGTTAGGTGTGCTCCGCGCGGTGTTGTTCGCGCCGGAGGACCTGGCCTTGGTCCGGGGCGATCCGGGCGATCGCCGCCGCTACCTCGACGATCTGGCCGCGGTGCGCCGACCGCGAGTCGGCGCCGTGCGGGCCGACTATGAAAAAGTTCTGCGCCAGCGCACCGCATTGCTGAAGTCCGCGTCCGGCGCGCGGTTTCGCGGTGACCGCGGTTCCCTGGACACGCTCGATGTCTGGGACGGGCATTTGGCTGACCACGGTGCCGAGTTGATGGCAGCCCGGATTGATCTGGTCAACGAGTTGGCACCGGAAGTCCAGAAGAGCTATCAGCTGTTGGGGCCGGGATCACGGTCGGCGGCGATCAGCTATCGCGCCAGCATCGACATCGAGCCCGAGGGCAGCGACGTCGAACTGCTACGCACGGCGCTGCTGGAACAGATGGCACGTCGCCGGGACGCCGAACTGGAGCGTGGTGTCTGCCTGGTGGGTCCCCATCGCGACGATCTTGAGCTACGTCTGGGTGAGCAACCCGCGAAAGGCTTTGCCAGCCACGGTGAATCGTGGTCGTTGGCGTTGGCGTTGCGGCTGGCCGCCTATGAACTGTTGCGCGCCGAGGGCGGCGACCCGGTGTTATTGCTGGACGACGTGTTCGCTGAACTCGACACCGCCCGCCGGGAGGCGCTGGCCGCGGCCGCGGCTTCGGCAGAGCAGGTACTGGTGACCGCGGCGGTCCTCGACGACATCCCCCGCGACTGGGATGCCAAGCGGGTGACGATCACGGTGCGCGACGATGACAGCGGACCGGTCTCGGAGGTGCAGACGTGATGGATCGGGACGAAGCACCTGACTGCGGGCCGCCGGAGCGACTGAGCGCGTTGCCCGGGATGGATCTGGTCAGGCGTGCACTGGAAGAGGCGCGCGGCGCCGCGCGTACCCAAGGCAAAGATGTGGGGCGGGGTCGTCGACTGCCGCCTAGCCGCCGCGTCGCCGGCGCGAACAGCCGACGCCGCTGGTCGGGGCCGGGGCCCGACGGCCGTGATCCGCAATCGCTTGGCAGTGTCGCGCGCGACGTGGCGAAAAAGCGCGGGTGGTCGTCGCGGGTGGCGGAGGGAGCGGTGCTCGGCCAGTGGCCGACGGTGGTTGGCCAACACATCGCCGAGCACGCCACCCCGACCGCCCTGCGCGACGGGGTGTTGAGCGTCTCCGCGGAGTCGACGGCCTGGGCCACGCAGCTGCGGATCATTCAGGCTCAGGTGTTGGCCAAGATCGCCGCCTCGGTCGGCGACGGGGTGGTGACCACGCTGAAAATCACCGGCCCCGTCGCGCCGTCGTGGCGTAAGGGGCCGTTGCACATCGCCGGACGGGGGCCCCGTGACACCTATGGCTGAGCGATCTAACGATCCGCTGAGGGCCGTCAGAAGGGCACGACTTGGCTTGTCAAGCGTCAGGACGCAGCCTAGAGCGAAAAATTCCGCACACGGCGAAGATAGCTGTGTAGAAACACCCTCGCAGAATCGGTGCCACCGCTTGTTGTAGGTAGACTGGCGGAGAACCAGCGCACAGTCTCCTGACTACCCGCGCGCAACCCCAAGGAGAGCTTTCCGACCGTGGCTGCCCAGAAGAAGGCCCGCAACTCATACGACGCCGGGGATATCCAGGTTCTTGAAGGGTTGGAGGCCGTTCGTAAAAGACCAGGCATGTATATCGGGTCGACCGGCGAGCGCGGCCTGCACCACCTGGTCTGGGAGGTCGTCGACAACGCGGTGGACGAGGCGATGGCCGGTTATGCCAACAAGGTCGATGTCAAGATCCTCGACGATGGCAGCGTCCAGGTCACCGATAATGGCCGCGGCATCCCGGTGGCGATGCACGCCACCGGCATTCCCACCGTCGACGTCGTGATGACGCAATTGCACGCCGGAGGCAAGTTCGGCGGCGACGACGGCGCGTACGCGGTCTCGGGTGGTTTGCACGGGGTGGGCGTTTCGGTGGTCAACGCGTTGTCCACCCGCCTCGAGGTGGAGATTTCGCGCGACGGCTATGAGTGGTCGCAGTACTACGACCGGTCGGTGCCCGGCACCCTGAAGCAGGGTGAGAAGACCAAGAAGACCGGCACCACGGTGCGGTTCTGGGCCGATCCGAACATCTTCGAGACCACCGAATATGACTTCGAGACGGTGGCCCGGCGCTTGCAGGAGATGGCCTTCCTCAACAAAGGCTTGACCATCGAGTTGGTCGACGAGCGGGTCGCCGCCGAGGAAGTGGTCGACGAGGTCGTCAGCGACACCGCCGAGGCGCCGAAGTCGGCCGAAGAGAAGGCCGAAGAACGTAACAAACCGCAGAAAGTCAAACACCGCACGTTCCACTACCCCGGCGGGCTGGTCGACTTCGTCAAGCACATCAACCGCACCAAGAACCCGATCCACAGCAGCATCGTCGATTTCTCTGGCAAGGGTCCCGGTCACGAGGTCGAAATAGCGATGCAGTGGAACGCCGGCTATTCCGAGTCGGTGCACACCTTCGCCAACACCATCAACACCCACGAGGGTGGTACCCACGAGGAGGGTTTCCGCGCCGCGTTGACGTCGGTGGTGAATAAGTACGCGAAAGACAAGAAGCTGCTGAAAGACAAGGATCCCAACCTCACCGGCGACGACATCCGTGAGGGTTTGGCAGCGGTGATCTCGGTCAAGGTCAGCGAACCGCAGTTCGAGGGCCAGACCAAGACCAAGCTGGGCAACACCGAAGTCAAGTCATTCGTACAGAAGGTCTGCAACGAGCAGCTGACCCACTGGTTCGAAGCCAACCCGGCGGATGCCAAGACCGTGGTGAACAAGGCGGTGTCGTCGGCGCAAGCCCGCATCGCGGCCCGAAAAGCCCGAGAGTTGGTGCGCCGCAAGAGCGCTACCGATCTGGGCGGGCTGCCCGGCAAGCTGGCGGACTGCCGCTCCACCGATCCGCGTAGGTCGGAACTGTATGTGGTGGAAGGCGATTCGGCCGGCGGCTCGGCCAAAAGCGGCCGCGACTCGATGTTCCAGGCGATTCTTCCGCTGCGAGGCAAGATCATCAATGTGGAAAAGGCCCGCATCGACCGGGTGCTGAAAAATACCGAAGTTCAGGCGATCATCACCGCGCTGGGCACCGGAATCCACGACGAGTTCGACATCACCAAGCTGCGCTACCACAAGATCGTGCTGATGGCCGACGCCGACGTCGACGGCCAGCACATCTCTACGCTGCTGTTGACCCTGCTGTTCCGGTTCATGCGCCCACTGATCGAGAACGGCCACGTGTTCTTGGCGCAGCCGCCGCTGTACAAGTTGAAGTGGCAGCGCAGCGAACCCGAGTTCGCCTACTCCGACCGGGAACGCGACGGCCTGCTGGAGGCGGGTAAGAAGGCCGGCAAAAAGATTAACGTCGACGACGGCATCCAGCGCTACAAGGGCCTCGGCGAGATGGACGCCAAGGAGCTGTGGGAAACCACGATGGATCCCTCGGTTCGGGTGCTGCGTCAAGTCACCCTCGACGATGCCGCCGCGGCCGACGAGCTGTTCTCCATCCTGATGGGCGAGGACGTCGATGCGCGGCGAAGCTTCATCACCCGCAACGCCAAAGACGTTCGCTTCCTGGATGTTTAGCGACGCGGGCCGACTCTCGAGCATCTCCCCCATCCAAATCTCAGACGAGGACTAGATGACAGACACCACGCTGCCGCCCGGCGGTGATGCCGCCGACCGGATCGAACCGGTCGACATCCAGCAGGAGATGCAGCGCAGCTACATCGACTACGCAATGAGCGTGATCGTGGGCCGCGCATTGCCGGAGGTGCGCGACGGCCTCAAGCCGGTGCACCGCCGGGTGCTCTACGCGATGTTCGACTCCGGCTTCCGCCCGGACCGCAGCCATGCGAAGTCGGCGCGGTCGGTCGCCGAGACGATGGGTAACTATCACCCGCACGGTGACGCGTCTATCTACGACACGCTGGTGCGAATGGCGCAGCCGTGGTCGCTGCGCTATCCGCTGGTCGACGGGCAGGGCAACTTCGGCTCACCGGGTAACGACCCACCGGCGGCGATGAGATATACCGAGGCGCGACTGACCCCGTTGGCCATGGAGATGCTGCGCGAAATCGACGAGGAGACAGTCGATTTCATCGCTAACTATGACGGTCGGGTGCAAGAGCCGACGGTGTTGCCGAGTCGGTTCCCCAACCTGCTCGCCAACGGCTCCGGCGGCATCGCGGTCGGAATGGCGACCAACATCCCGCCGCACAACCTGCGTGAGCTCGCCGAAGCCGTCTACTGGTGCCTGGACAATCACGAGGCCGACGAAGAGGCCACCCTCACCGCGGTCTGCGAGCGGGTCAAGGGGCCCGACTTCCCGACCCACGGTCTGATCGTTGGATCGCAGGGCATCCACGACGCCTATACGACCGGCCGCGGATCCATCCGGATGCGCGGAGTCGTTGAGGTGGAAGAAGATTCGCGAGGCCGCACGTCGCTGGTGATCACCGAGCTGCCGTATCAGGTCAACCACGACAACTTCATCACCTCGATCGCCGAGCAGGTCCGTGACGGCAAGCTGGCCGGCATCTCCAACATCGAGGACCAGAGCAGCGACCGGGTCGGCCTGCGGATCGTGGTGGAGATCAAGCGCGATGCGGTCGCGAAGGTCGTGCTGAACAACCTGTACAAGCACACCCAGCTGCAGACCAGCTTCGGCGCCAACATGCTGTCGATCGTCGACGGTGTGCCGCGCACGCTGCGGCTGGATCAGATGATCCGGCACTACGTCGAGCACCAACTCGACGTGATTATCCGCCGGACCACATACCGGCTGCGCAAGGCCAACGAACGGGCCCACATCCTGCGCGGTCTGGTCAAGGCGCTCGACGCGCTCGATGAGGTGATCGCCCTGATCCGGGCGTCGGAGACGGTCGATATCGCGCGCGCCGGCCTGATCGAACTGCTCGACATCGACGACATTCAGGCCCAGGCGATCCTGGACATGCAGCTGCGCCGCCTCGCGGCGTTGGAGCGCCAGCGCATCATCGACGACCTCGCCAAGATCGAGGCCGAGATCGCTGATCTGGAAGATATTTTGGCCAAGCCGGAACGGCAGCGCGGCATCGTGCGCAGCGAGCTCGGTGAGATCGTCGACAAGCACGGCGACGACCGGCGCACCCGGATCATCGCCGCGGACGGCGATGTCAACGACGAGGATCTGATCGCTCGCGAAGACGTCGTCGTCACCATCACCGAAACCGGGTACGCCAAACGCACCAAAACCGACCTGTACCGCAGCCAGAAGCGCGGCGGCAAGGGAGTCCAGGGCGCGGGGCTCAAGCAGGACGACATCGTGCGGCACTTCTTCGTGTGCTCCACGCACGACTGGATCCTGTTCTTCACCACCCAGGGCCGGGTGTACCGGGCCAAGGCCTACGACTTGCCGGAAGCCTCCCGGATCGCGCGCGGACAACACGTCGCCAACCTGCTGGCCTTCCAACCCGAGGAGCGGATCGCTCAGGTGATCCAGATCAAGAGCTACGAGGACGCCCCGTACCTGGTGCTGGCCACCCGCAACGGGCTGGTCAAAAAGACCGCGCTCACCGACTTCGACTCCAACCGGTCGGGGGGGATCGTGGCGATCAACCTGCGCGACGGCGACGAACTGGTCGGGGCGGTGCTGTGTTCGTCCGACGACGATTTGTTGCTGGTCTCGGCCAACGGCCAGTCGATCCGGTTCTCCGCGACCGACGAGGCGCTGCGGCCGATGGGCCGCGCGACCTCGGGCGTCCAGGGCATGCGGTTCAACGCCGACGACTACCTGCTGTCGCTGAACGTGGTGCGGGAAGGCACATTCCTGCTGGTCGCGACGTCCGGAGGCTATGCCAAGCGCACCGCGATCGAGGAGTACACCACCCAGGGCCGCGGCGGGAAAGGCATCTTGACGATCCAGTACGACACCCGTCGTGGGAAGCTGGTAGGGGCGCTGATCGTCGACGACGACAGCGAGGTGTACGCGATCACCTCCGGGGGCGGGGTGATCCGGACGGCGGCCAGACAGGTCCGGAAGGCCGGACGTCAGACCAAAGGTGTTCGGTTGATGAACTTGGGCGAGGGCGACACACTATTAGCCATCGCACGCAACGCCGAAGAAGCTGAAGAAGGCGCCGTGACCGACGACGATTCGGGTAGCGCGCCCGACGCGTGAGCGATCGCCGACCGCCCCGGCGGCCGGATGCACAGTTAGGAGCCGTGGGGTGACTTCACCGAACGAGCCGGGACATCCCGGACCGGGCGACAGCCCGAACGGGAATGGTTCGGTCGACAGAGGCGGTGGCGTCGAAGGCGCCCCACGGCCGCGTGGCGGCGCTCGAGCCTCGCAAGGACCGCCGCGCCCGTCGTCGGATGCGCCGAAACCACAGCCGACCAGCCGCACCTCCGGTAGCCCCAATGCCGAGGCCCGGTTGAGTCGCTTCATCTCGGGCACCGCGGCGCCGGGCGGGGCCAAGACCCCGTCGTCCGACACCGACGCCCGACACGACGAGGCGTACGCCAGCGAACTACCCGATCTGTCCGGTCCGGTCCCCCGCGCCGGGCAGCGCAAACCGGCCGCCGAGCAAGCACCGGAGACGTCGACGACGCCGGTGCGAACGGAACGCCGCATCCAGGTGTCCGGTCGCGCCCAAGGCCCGGTGCGCGCCAGCATGCAGATCCGTCGGGTCGATCCATGGAGCACGCTGAAGGTGTCGTTGGTGCTGTCGGTGGCGTTGTTCTTCGTCTGGATGATCGCCGTGGCGTTCCTGTATCTGGTGCTCGGCGGGATGGGCGTGTGGAGCAAGCTCAACAGCAACGTCGGGGATCTGCTGAACAACAGCGGCGGCAGCAGCGCCGAGCTGGTATCCAGCGGCACGATCTTCGGTGGCGCCGTGCTGATCGGCTTGGTGAACATCGTGTTGCTCAGCGCGATGGCCACCATCGGCGCGTTTATCTACAACCTGACGACCGACCTGATCGGCGGCGTCGAGGTGACGCTCGCAGACCGGGATTAGTGGTTTGGGTGCGGGCGCTGCGGTGGGGTAATCTCGTCGCTCGGCCGTACGCGTGTACGGGCCTATAGCTCAGGCGGTTAGAGCGCTTCGCTGATAACGAAGAGGTCGGAGGTTCGAGTCCTCCTAGGCCCACAACCATGTGTTTGCCAAGAAGCTTTGTGAGACTGGTATTACCGCTGGCAGCGATCGCCGCGCTGGCGTTGGTGATCCGGTCTCGACGAGGCGTCGAGGTCTGGCATGTGGCCGCCGACCAGACCGACGGTCGGAGTGCGGGGCCTTAGCTCAGTTGGTAGAGCGCTGCCTTTGCAAGGCAGAAGTCAGGGGTTCGAATCCCCTAGGCTCCACCGTGTGATGTCTCAAGACATCGGAATAGGTCCGAACCCTCGTTTAGGGTTTGGGCTTTTTCTTTGGGCGGCCGGTGGGGACGTTGCGGGGTTGGTAGTCCCTGGTGGGATCCAGGGTTAGCCGGCGGAGGAGTTCGCCGGTGGCGGCGTTGATGATTCGGATGTCGAGATCTTGGACGAGCACGAGGACGCGGGTGCGTGCGTGGGTTCGTCCGACGCCGATGTGGTGCAGTCGGCCGGCGTGGCGCAGGGTGAGTTTTCCGAATTGGTCGATGCGGTCGGTGCGGACCCGGCTGTGGGTGTCGTCGCGTTCGCCGGGGGCGGCTTTGGGCCGGGCAGTGTAGGCGGTGGCCGGTGTGGCGCGGTGTGGCAGTTCGCGGTGTGGGCGCCGACGGTTGTACATCTCGACGAAGGTGTTGAGCTGGGTCTGCAGCTCGACGATTGTCCCCGCTTTAGGGTGGCTGGTGAGCCATTTCTTGAGGGTTTGGTGAAAGCGCTCCACCTTCCCGCAGGTGGTCGGGTGGTTGGGGCTGGAGTTTATCTGAGTCACCCCGAGTCGGCGCAGTTCGTTTTCGAGGTGGTTGCGCCCGCCCTTTGCCGCCGGCGAATCGGGTGGTAAATACCATGCCGTTGTCGGTGAGTGTGGAGGCCGGAATCCCATGTATCTCATAGGCTTTGCGAAATGTGGCGAGCACGATGGAGCCGGTGACACGGGCGTGGGCGGTGACCGAGAGCGCGTAGCGGGCGTGGTCATCGAGCCAGTTGAGGATCTCCACATGAGTCCCATTGGCCAGCCACCAGTGGGTGAAGTCGGCCTGCCAGCGTTCGTTGGGTTGTTCGGCGGCGAACCGAATGTAGGACGACTTGGGCCGCTTCTGCGGGGTGGGGGTGATCAGCCCGGCCGCCCGTAGGTGGCGGTGGATCGACACCGGCGACACGACAAGCCCGTGGTGGGTTTCCAGGTGCCAGGCAATCGTATGCGGCCCGTGGTCGAGCCCTTTGCCCGACAGCGTGTCCCGCAATTCGATGATCAGATCGATGGTGGCCTGCGGGAGCCGGGTGGGGCTGGTGCGCGGGCGGCGCGAGCGGGGCTCAAAGGCGGCCTCGCCGCTCGGCGCGGTAACGGGCAACCAGCCGGCTGATCCAGCCCTGCGAGACCCGGTAGTCTCGGGCCACTTCAGATTGGCTGCGACCTTCGACGATGACAGCGGTGATAACCAGGCGAGCCTTCGACACCCGCCCAACGTCGGTCCATCAACCTATTCCGATGTCTTGCGACACGCTATGCCTATGTCCTGAAACCAGACACCCTAGGCTCCACCGCATAACAGCAGGTCAGCGGCTTACAACCGACCAGCTAGCGCACCACCTGTAACCGCGTGGGCACATTTTGGGCACACTCTGAAAAATCCGCGGCCGCCGCGTGCAGTGAATCCAAGCGGTCGGCAACGCCCTGCAACTCGTCGGGATACAGGTGCCCGTACCGGTCCAAGGTCAGATACGCAGCGATACGAAGTAGCTAGTAAATGAAGCAAGCCCACGTTCCATTAATGAAACGTCAGGAACGTGATGACGAGCATCGTCAAGAAAGTCACGGGCCAATACAAAACCCTGACCCACATATTGTCATGGTGGCGAAACAGTATGAAGTTCGGCCACCCGGTCAGCACCACCGAATTGATGCCCACGCCGAGAATGATGAAATACGTGAGGACGTACAAGGTTTCGATATAGACTAAACCGGATGCTTTCACTGCGTCACGCAGCGAAATTTGCGCGATAAGGACGGCAAAGAAGAATGCCGCGCCAGTAAAAATGACCTGAGCCGGGCGTACGTCGAAATTCTCTCGTCGTTTGCTCCCTCTGCCGCCGATCATCAAGACGACGAGGAACAGATCAATGAGGATGACGATAGGCACGATCGCTCGCGAAATCAGAGGGCTCACAATGTACCGTTCGACAGCGATGCTGTAGTACAGCTCGGGATGCAGTTGATCCGCGTCGTAGCTCGGCATGCCAAAGCGCGTATTGTAGCGGTGGGTGCGATAGCTAAAAAAGCTCTGTTGAATATCCCAGTTTTCCAGAACGAGGTCCCTATCCACCCCGGGCAACGCAGCAGGCACAAGCGAGCTATACGCTCCTAAGTCCGGCGTAAGGTAAACATTGCGCTCATAGTCCGGGTGCCACATCCGGAGCCAAATCTGCTGGCGGCCTAGCGGATACTTCCTATAATCAAATTGCTCGCGCAGCGTCGTGTGAAACGACCAGCCGATCAGTTCGTCGTTGCCCTGCCGCACCCGGTACACCTCTGTGAGCGTTGGCTGAACTTTGGCTTCGGGGAAGAGGGCGCCTTTGGTAAGGTCTTGGGGCACTTGGTTCGCGTACCGCTGCCAGATATTCCCAGACACCTCCACGGTATAGGGTCCACTAAATTCGACGGACTCGATATACAACCCGGTGGGGATAAAAACCGGCGGCTCGGCACCACGCTGCGGGGGTGGAACATGCGCATCCAGGAAACGTGTCACCTCGTCGGGGGTGGTCACGACTGTATCGGCGGGATCTGGCGTTGTCGGCGCGGTATACACGCGAACCAATATGCCGCCCACTGCGATCAGCAACGCAAGTGAAATGAGTACGGACCCGATCCAAAGCTGTCGCTCTAGTCGGGAAACACCTTCAGGTTGTTTTTGATCGTCGGCGTCCTCAGCCGTTTCCGCCTCGGCAAGGTCTTTCCGGAGTTTTGCCGCCCCGATGACGCTGGTCCTCTCGATGGGTGTGAGCGCATGAAAGTCCTCCGGCAAGTTAGGATCTGCGTCCTCATCCCGCCTCTGTATGTCCTCGAAGACGGCGCGAGCGGCGGGGGTCATCCCCGCCACCGCGTCCTCAAGCTCCGCCCGGAGCAACGCGCTGCGTTGCATCCTCCCCTCCTGTCTCTGCGGCTAGATTAGACCGGAAAGACCCTCCGAGGGCCGATATCCACCGTTTCACCCTGCTAGCAAATTGCCGCTGAGAGCGGCACTATTCTCTAATGAAAACTGCCCCTGAGAACGGCGATAAACTACCGTTCGCATCCGGCCTTGGGGCATTCTCAAGGATCTGATGTATCGGCGTATTCTTCCCCCCGAATGTTAGGAGCAGCTGCGTGTTGGTAGATGGGACTGTCGGGGGGACGACGGAGGGTGGCGCTATTGGAGCCATCGTGGACCAACTGGCCGATGCTGAGCGGATGGGATATGCCGGGGTCTGGTCCACCGAGGTGGCAAGGGATCCGTTCCTACCGGCGGTGTTGGCGGCGGAGCACACGCCGCGCCTGACGGTTGGAACGGCCATCGCGGTAGCGTTCGCACGCAACCCGATGAGCATGGCGACAGTCGCCAACGACTTGCAGTCGCTCAGTTCGGGCAAATTCATGCTGGGGCTGGGTTCCCAGATCAAGGCGCACATCGAACGCCGGTTCAGTATGCCGTGGAGCCGTCCAGCTGATCGGATGCGTGAGTTCGTCGCCGCGATGCACGCGATCTGGGACAGCTGGAACAACGAGCGTCCGCTGGACTTTCGCGGCGACTTCTATCAGCACACGCTCATGCCGCCCGCCTTCCGCCCGGGCCGCAACGTCTTCGGCGCCCCGCCTGTATTTATCGCTGCTGGGGGGTCGCAGATGACCTCTGTCGCCGCCGAAGTAGCAGATGGACTGCTCGTCCATGGCTTCACCACTGAACGGTATCTGCGGGAAGTGACTGTCCCGCAGGTTAATTCAGTGTTGGAGCGGCAAGGAAAGTCCGATACTGATTTCGTGCTGGCCTATTCCGGGTTTGTCGTGACGGGGTTGGACGACCAGGCGCTGACGGAGGCCGCGGATACCGTACGCCGTCAGATTGCGTTCTATGGCTCGACTCCGGCATACCGGGGCGTGCTCGACCTGCACGGCTGGGGCGATCTGCACACGGAACTGCACCGGCTGTCCAAAATCAATTCCTGGGACACGATGACCGGACTCATCGACGACACCATGCTGAACACTTTCGCTGTTGTCGGCGAGCCCAAGGAGGTGGGCGCAGAGGTTCGTCGACGCTTCGGCGACATCATCGACCGCTTTTCCTTCTACGCGCCGTACCAACTCGACCCGCAGGCATGCCAGACGATGATTTCCGAGATCCATACCGCATGACCACATCGGTAGCCCGCGAGTGACGGGCGGCGTGGTGATCTGGGTGAGGACGTGGCCAAGAGGTTGGGCAAATGAGCGAACCGTGGGACACTTTGGGCACACTTTCCCACAAACCAAGGCAATCCCAGCGAATTACATCAAATGTTATTTCGCAGCTCAACGGGCATATCGCGGCAACGCCGCAGGTCCAGAATGGGCACATTTCGCCTTTGCAAGGCAGAAGTCAGGGGTTCGAATCCCCTAGGCTCCACCGTGTGATGTCTCAAGACATCGGAATAGGTCCGAACCCTCGTTTAGGGTTTGGGCTTTTTCTTTGGGCGGCCGGTGGGGACGTTGCGGGGTTGGTAGTCCCTGGTGGGATCCAGGGTTAGCTGGCGGAGGAGTTCGCCGGTGGCGGCGTTGATGATCGGATGTCGAGATCTTGGACGAGCACGAGGACGCGGGTGCGTGCGTGGGTTCGTCCGACGCCGATGTGGTGCAGTCGGCCGGCGTGGCGCAGGGTGAGTTTTCCGAATTGGTCGATGCGGTCGGTGCGGACCCGGCTGTGGGTGTCGTCGCGTTCGCCGGGGGCGGCTTTGGGCCGGGCAGTGTAGGCGGTGGCCGGTGTGGCGCGGTGTGGCAGTTCGCGGTGTGGGCGCCGACGGTTGTACATCTCGACGAAGGTGTTGAGCTGGGTCTGCAGCTCGACGATTGTCCCCGCTTTAGGGTGGCTGGTGAGCCATTTCTTGAGGGTTTGGTGAAAGCGCTCCACCTTCCCGCAGGTGGTCGGGTGGTTGGGGCTGGAGTTTATCTGAGTCACCCCGAGTCGGCGCAGTTCGTTTTCGAGGTGGTTGCGCCCGCCCTTTGCCGCCGGCGAATCGGGTGGTAAATACCATGCCGTTGTCGGTGAGTGTGGAGGCCGGAATCCCATGTATCTCATAGGCTTTGCGAAATGTGGCGAGCACGATGGAGCCGGTGACACGGGCGTGGGCGGTGACCGAGAGCGCGTAGCGGGCGTGGTCATCGAGCCAGTTGAGGATCTCCACATGAGTCCCATTGGCCAGCCACCAGTGGGTGAAGTCGGCCTGCCAGCGTTCGTTGGGTTGTTCGGCGGCGAACCGAATGTAGGACGACTTGGGCCGCTTCTGCGGGGTGGGGGTGATCAGCCCGGCCGCCCGTAGGTGGCGGTGGATCGACACCGGCGACACGACAAGCCCGTGGTGGGTTTCCAGGTGCCAGGCAATCGTATGCGGCCCGTGGTCGAGCCCTTTGCCCGACAGCGTGTCCCGCAATTCGATGATCAGATCGATGGTGGCCTGCGGGAGCCGGGTGGGGCTGGTGCGCGGGCGGCGCGAGCGGGGCTCAAAGGCGGCCTCGGGCTCGGCGCGGTAACGGGCAACCAGCCGGCTGATCCAGCCCTGTGAGACCCCGTAGTCCCGGGCCACTTCAGATTGGCTGCGCCCTTCGACGATGACAGCGGTGATAACCAGGCGAGCCTTCGACACCCGCCCAACGTCGGCCGCTCACCTATTCCGATGTCTTGCGACACGCTATGCCTATGTCCTGAAACCAGACACATTCTAAAACTGACGGACATCGTTGACAGTCCGGGTCTTCCAGCACTAGGAGACCTGCATGAGCGAACCGCAGCTGCCGCGCGATGTCCGTCGCCGGTTGGCGATCATCCAGCACGCCGAGGAAGTGACCGGCAACGTGGCCATGACGTGCCGCTACTACGGGATCAGCCGGCAGGTCTACTACCGGTGGCTACGGCGCTACCAGGAGCAAGGCATCGACGGGCTGCGGGACTTATCACGACGACCGCACCATAGCCCCAACGCCACCCACGTCGACGTGGTCGGCAAGATCCTCTACCTGCGGCAGAACTACCACTTCGGACCTGCCAAGATCGCGATGTACCTCAAGCGCTACCACGACGTGGAGGTGTCCCACTCTGGTGTCTGGCGAATCCTTAAGCGCCTAGACCTCAACCGGCTACCGGCCTCCCAGCGCTACAAACGGCTCGACAAGCGGTGGAAACGCTACGAAAAGCAGCTGCCCGGACACCAAGTCCAAATCGACGTCAAATTCGTTGAGCCGCTCAAGACTGCGGCCCGGCCCGCCGTCGGCCGGCGCACCAAGTACTACCAGTTCACCGCGATCGACGACTGCACCCGACTGCGCGTGCTACGCATCTACCCCCGCTGCGACCAGAAAACCGCGATCCAGTTCGTCGACTACGTCCTCGAGCGACTGCCCTTCCCGGTGCAGATCATCCAGACAGACAACGGCGCCGAATTCCAATCAGCGTTCCACTGCCACGTCCTGGACAAAGGAGTCGGCCACCGCTACATCAAACCCCGAACGCCACGGCTCAACGGCAAAGTGGAGCGATCCCACCGCATCGACGCCGAAGAGTTCTACGCCCTACTCGACGGCCTGGTCATCGACGACGCCAAGATCTTCAACAACAAACTCAAAGAATGGGAGGACTACTACAACTACCATCGCCCACACGGCGGCCTCGCCGGCCAGACACCCTACGAACGACTACGCCAAATAACCACGACCCCGGCCGTAACCGATGAACGTCAGTCGCACACCCTAGGCTCCACAATTCGTAAGGGCACGCCGACGGTCATGGCTGGCCGTTGGGCAGAGCGTCTCGGATGCCTTGCAGGTCATCCTGGATGGTTTGCAGATCCGACTGAGCCTTCTGGAAGGTCTGCTCCAGCTGGTTGGGGACGGCAGGTTGCACGGTTGCCGGTTGGTACTGCGGGCAGTAGGAGATGACGGCGCCGGCGGCAAACTCGGTGCTTTGATCTGCATCCCATATCGACGATCGCTGGACAAAGCGCGCGGCCTCGGCGAAGTCGGGTTGCCGCGATAAAAAGTCGCAGACCGCGTGCCCTTGCGCCAGCACGTAATCCTGGTTGGGAACCGGGACGCCCTCTTGTTTCAGCGTTTCGATGAATGCCCTGTCGACAAGGGCAAGCGGCGGAGCCTGGCTCGGCGGCGGAGCGGGTGGTTTCGGCGCAGCCGGGCTGGGGGGCTCACTCGACGGCGGGACTTCGGCCGGCTCCGCCGCGGGGTGTCGATGGGAGACCGCGAACAGCACCACTAATGCGGCCGCGGCGGCGACCAGAGACAGCGGCAACGCCGTGAGGAGGCCGAAGCGGCGTCGCATACCCTTACGTCGCCCCGGCGCAATGCGGTTGGTTTTGTGGCGCTGCGACCAGGTGTCGACGACAACACTGGCTTTGCCCGCGTCGACCGCCTTGGTTTCGAATACCTCCGGGTGGTGGCCCAGGCGCTCGTCAAGAAGCGCGTCGATCTGCCGGCTGGACGGCTCGCCCAGTGAACGCCGCATCGCCGCCAGCCGCCGTAGCTCGGAGTCGATCGTCTCGCGATCGCGCATGTGCCGCAGCCTAATCCCAGTCAGCAATCGATTTCAGCGTTTGGATTCGCTAGGGCCGGTGCTGTACGTCGACGCTCGGCGGCAGCGACGACGGCTCTTGGCGCATCGATCGGCGGGCGATCGAGAACGCCGCCGCGCCACCGGCGAGCACCGCGACCGCCACTCCCGCGATCACCCACGGGCGCTTGCCGCGTCGGTGGGATCGGCGGGCCTGCTGGAGCGCTTGCGGCAGGCCGCTGACCACCTCCTGCGCGGCGGCCAGCTCTTGGGCAAGCGTCTCTTGGGCGGTCTGCAAGTCCCGGGCCAGCCGGCCCTCGCGATAACGGCGGCGCAGACTCGACGCGCCGGCCTGCGCCGAGTGAGCGCCCAGCCCGACGATGCCGCGGGTGACGTCCACCGGCCCGACCGCCGTGTACGTCAGGCCGCGGGAGAGCCGCTGCTGTGGGGTCAGCCGGGTGTGGTTTTTCGCGCCCATGTCTCGCCTTTCCTGGCCGCCTTCGCAAGACCGTGATCCGATCCTTCCAGACTGTAACTACCGACAGCCCGATGAGGGGCACCGGATGCCGGGCGGGCCGGCACGTGATGGCAGACTGTGATGCCGTGACTACCAGCCCGATTCAGACTGCCACTGCCACACTGCACACCAACCGCGGCGACATCAAGATCGCGCTGTTCGGAAACCACGCTCCCAAGACCGTCGCCAACTTCGTCGGCCTGGCCCAGGGCACCAAGGAGTACTCGACCGAGAACGCCTCGGGCGGTAGCTCGGGCCCGTTCTACGACGGCGCGATCTTTCATCGGGTGATCAGCGGCTTCATGATCCAGGGCGGCGACCCGTCCGGGACCGGTCGCGGCGGACCCGGCTACAAGTTCGCCGACGAATTCCACCCGGAGTTGCAGTTCGACAAGCCGTACCTGCTGGCGATGGCCAACGCGGGCCCGGGAACCAACGGGTCACAATTTTTCATCACGGTGGGCAAGACGCCGCACCTGAACCGCCGGCACACCATCTTCGGCGAGGTCGCCGACGCGGATTCGCAGCACGTGGTCGACACCATCGCGAGCACTGCCACCGATCACGGTGACCGGCCGACCGAACCGGTCGTTATCGAATCGATCACGATTTCCTGAACCCGCCGCGCCGCGGCGAATCAGGACCCGGCGTAGCCCTGCGCGGTCAGCGCGTCGAGCACGTCCAGCGGATCGGTGCCGAGGTCCCAACGCGAGAAGACCAGCAGCCGACCGTCCACCGCGTCGATCTCGAGCAACTGCATTTTGCGGCCGATCCGCCGGAATTCGGTGATCCGGATGATCTTGATGTCGGGGCGCTGCAGTAGCTGCGTCCGCCACCATCCGCGCACCCGAAGGCCGTCCGGGGTGATTGCCAGTTTCGGACGTGCGCGCCAACTTCCGCTTGCAAACAAGATCAGACCGGTCGCGGAAATACCGAGCAGTAACCGCCCCGGGCGGTCTGTGACGACGGTCACACAAGCGATAGCCATCACAATCCCGGCGATGCCGCAAGCTGCAATTCCGGTCGGTGATGGCGACCACTGTGTTTGCTGCACGGTATTCCTAGGCGGGCCTACCACTGCCGATGAGGTTATCCACAAGCGCTATACACAATGGGGATGAATCACACGCGTGTGATATGACAGTTCCGAGGTTGCCAGTCCAGTAACGGCGCAGAGCGAAAATGAATTCATTACGCGCGCGTCAATGCCTAACGCCACCGCATTGTGAGCAACAAGCCGCTGATCATGAAAGCAAACGCGACGGCGTAGTTCCACGGGCCGAGGTTGGCCATCCAGGTGAGCAGCGACGGCGCGTCAGGGCCGGTGGCAGCCAGCTGGAACACCATCAGCCAGATCAGGCCGATCAGCATCAGGCCGACGAATAACGCAACGAACCACATACTGGACGGCCCGGCCTTGACCTTGACCGGCGTACGGCTCACCGCGCTGACGGTGAAGTCGCTCTTCTTGCGGACCTTGGACTTGGGCATATCTACCTCGGCGATACGGTATTGCTGGCAGGGTGCAACGACGAGCCTAACGCACTCACCAGCAGCGAACGGACAGCCGATGGCCAAACAGACCGAGCGGGAGCAATCGAGGCCTTCACTGTGGCGGGTCGGCGTTCCGCTGGTCTGCCTGCTGGCCGGGTTGCTGCTCGGCGCTACCCACGGGGTATCCCGCGGCGGCGAAATCCGCCGCAGTGACGCACCGCGACTGGTGGACCTGGTCCGCCGGGAGCAGTCCGAGGTCGACCGGCTGAATGCCGAACGGGATCGACTGGCCCACACCATCGATTCCACCCACGGCCGGTCGTCGGATAAGGCGCTGGCGGCCATGCTGCGTCGCTCGGCCGAGCTGGCAGGTGACGCCGGTCTGGACCCGGTCCACGGGCCGGGACTGATCGTGACCCTCAACGACGCACAGCGGGACGCAAATGGCCGGTTCCCGCGCGACGCATCCCCGGATGACCTCGTTGTCCACCAACAGGACATCCAGGCCGTGCTCAACGCGTTGTGGAGCGCCGGCGCCGAGGCGATCCAGATGCAGGACCGGCGCATCATCGCCACCTCGGCCCCCCGCTGCGTCGGCAACACGCTGCTGCTCAACGGGCGGACCTTCTCTCCGCCTTACACGATCACGGCGATCGGCGACGCCGCGGCCATGCAGGCCGCCCTGGCCGCTGCTCCCCTGGTGATCCTCTACAAGCAATACGTGGTGCGGTTCGGCCTCGGCTACACCGAGCAAGTCACCCCCGACGTCCGGATCGCCGGTTACACCGAGCCGGTGACCATGCACTCCGCCCAGCCGGCGGGCCCGATCAGCTACTGAACCGGCCTGCCTTCCGGCCCACCGGTAACCTGACACCATGCGGATCTTGGTCGTCGATAACTACGACAGTTTCGTCTTCAACCTGGTGCAGTACCTCGGGCAGCTCGGCGTCGAGGCACAGGTGTGGCGCAACGACGACGCCCGGCTGTCCGACCACGCCGCGATCGCCGACCAGGTCGACGGGATCCTGCTCAGCCCGGGGCCCGGGACGCCGGAACGGGCCGGCGCGTCGATCGGCCTGGTGCGTGCCTGCGCCGCGTCGCGCACCCCACTGCTGGGAGTGTGCCTGGGCCACCAGGCCATCGGCGTCGCGTTCGGCGCCACCGTGGATCGGGCCCCCGAGTTGCTGCACGGCAAAACCAGCAGCGTCTTCCACACGAATACCGGTGTGCTGCAGGGACTTCCGGATCCCTTCACGGCGACCCGATATCACTCGCTGACAATCTTGCCGGAAACCCTGCCGGCCGAGCTGGAGGTGACCGCCCACACCCGCAGCGGCGTGATCATGGGCGTGCGGCACACCGACCTGCCGATCCACGGGGTTCAGTTCCATCCGGAATCGATACTGACCGAAGGCGGCCATCGAATGCTGGCCAACTGGCTGGCCGACTGCGGTCAGGTCCGAGACAACGCGCTGGTGCGGCGGCTGGAAAGCGAAATCGTCAACAGCTTGGCCACGGTACGGCCCTACGAGCTGGCTACTGACCGAACTTCAGCGTGATCGGGCCGTCCTTGTTGACACCCTGACCCGCCGACGGGCTCTGGTACACCACCCGGTTGCGCTGCGAGCCGCCCGCGTCGACGTCGGCGCCCTTGACCAGCACGCCGTTCCATCCGAGCGCGCGCAGCTGCGGCTCGGCGTCGGTCCAGAACAGACCCGACAAATCCGGCATGATGAACTGGTTGCCCTTGGAGACCTGTATCTCGATCACCGAATCGACCGGAACCGTCGCTCCCGCAGGCGGATTCGTCCCGATGACGTCGCCGGCCGGGCGGGGGCTGTCGACGGCGGCCTGGCTGAATTTGCTGAACCCGTAAACCGTCAGGTTCTTCTGCGCGCTGTCGGCGGTCTGGCCCGCGACGTCGGGAACCTGCTTGGTCGACGGGCCCGAGCCGACGATGACCGAGATCTCGTTGGTGATCGCCGACGTCTGATTGGCCGGCGGGTTGGTACCGATGACCTTGTCTTTCATCTCCGGCGTGGAGGGTGACTGGACCTCCTTGAACCGGCCGAACCCGGCCGACTTCAGCTTCTTCACCGCGGAGGCATAGCTCAGCGAAGACACGTCCGGCACCTCGCGCTGCTCGGGACCGGTGGACACGTCGATGGTAATCAGGTCGCCGGCGCCAACTTTCGCGTTGGCCCCCGGGTCGGTGCCGATGACATGATCGGGCTGGACGGTCGAATCCGGCTTCTGCTGAGTGCGCGTCTTGAAGCCGTGATTCTGCAGCGCGGCGATCGCGTCGGCGGATGCCTGGCCTCGTACGTCGGGCACCTGGACGTTGCGCAGGCCGCCGCCAAAGGTGTTGATCAGGATCGTCACGACGACGGTCAGCACCGCCAAGGCCGCGACCGCGAGGAGCCAGCGGCTTACCGAGCCCGGGCCGCGGTCACGGCTGAAGTCGAGTTCCTGGCGGGGCAGCGGATCGGTGTGCGGTCCGGCCGGGCCGCCGGGGTGCGCCGAGGCCAGCATCAAGGAGCGGTCGGCGTCGGTGAGGACTTTGGGCGCCTCGGGCGGCTCGCCGTTGTGCACCCGAACCAGGTCGGCGCGCATCTCCGCGGCGGTCTGATAGCGGTTCTCGGGGTTTTTGGCCAGCGCCTTGAGCACGACGGCGTCGAGGTCGGCGGAGATGCCCTCGTGCCGCTGCGACGGCGGGACGGGATCCTCGCGGACATGCTGGTAAGCCACCGCGACCGGTGAGTCGCCGACGAAAGGTGGTTCACCGGTGAGCATTTCGTAGAGCACGCAGCCCAGCGAGTAGACGTCGGAGCGGGCGTCGACCGAATCGCCGCGGGCCTGTTCGGGGGAAAGGTATTGCGCGGTACCGATCACCGCCGCAGTCTGGGTGACGCTGACTCCGCCGTCGGAGAGCGCCCGGGCAATGCCGAAGTCCATCACCTTCACCGCGTTGGTGGTGCTGATCATGATGTTGGCCGGCTTGACGTCGCGGTGGATGATGCCGTGCTGGTGGGAAAAGTTCAGCGCCTGGCAGGCGTCGGCGATGATCTCGAGGGCCCGCGTGGGCGGCAACGGTCCGTCGGTGTGGACGATGTCGCGCAACGTGACACCGTTGACGTACTCCATCACGATGTAGGGCAGCGGGCCGGCGGCGGTCTCGGCCTCGCCGGTGTCGTAGACCGCGACGATCGCCGGGTGGTTCAGCGCGGCGGCGTTCTGGGCCTCTCGCCGGAAACGCAGGTAGAAGCTGGGGTCGCGGGCCAGGTCGGCGCGCAGCACCTTGACCGCTACGTCGCGATGTAAGCGAACATCCCGGGCCAAGTGGACTTCGGACATGCCTCCGAAGCCGAGGATTTCGCCCAGTTCGTAGCGGTCGGACAGGTGTTGCGGGGTCGTCATTGCGGTGTTTCGTGTCGGGGCGGCGACGCATACTGGCTCAGCGCGGCCGCCCGCCAGTGGTGAGACGGGCTGCATTGCTGTCCAGCATTACCTGTTACCCCTCGATCCGTCCAATTCGTCGGATGCGCCGGAGGCGGCCCTGACTTGCTGGGCGGCTGTCCCGTGTCGGTCACGGTCGGTGCGGACGGTTGCTGCTGGGAGTTGCTGTCGTGGGAATTGATGACGATCAGCACCGCGATGATGATCGCCAGCGCGCCGAGCACGCCGGCGGCCCATAGCAGCGCACGCTGACCGGACGAGAAGGTCCGCCGGGGCGGCGGTGTGCGGTGACCGCTGGTGCTGCGGCGGGCGGCGGGGGCCCGGCCGGTGGGGTTGGCGGCCGCGCGTGCCTGCGCACCCGACGGAATGGCGGCCGGGGTGGCGCGGCCGGCGGGTGCCCCCTGGTTGGGGCGCGGCGGCCGGCGTCCCGCCCGGACTGCGGCGACGGCGTCGGCGAACGGTCCCCCGCTGCGGTAACGCATGCCGGGGTTTTTGACCAGGGTGATCTCGATGAGCTCGCGCACATTGGGCGGCAGGTCGGGCGGCAGCGGCGGCGGCGGCTCTTTGATGTGCTTCATCGCGACCGTCAACGCACCGTCACCGGTGAACGGGCGCTTACCCGAAACCGCTTCGTAGCCAACCACTCCCAGCGAGTAGACATCGCTGGCCGGAGACGCGTCGTGACCGAGCGCCTGCTCGGGGGCGATGTATTGGGCGGTGCCCATCACCATGCCGGTCTGGGTGACCGGGGCGGCGTCGACGGCCTTGGCGATACCGAAGTCGGTGATCTTCACCTGACCGGTGGGAGTGATCAGAATGTTGCCGGGCTTGACGTCGCGATGCACCAGGCCGGCGGCGTGCGCGACCTGTAGTGCGCGCCCGGTCTGCTCGAGCATGTCGAGCACGTGCCGCAGCGAGAGCCGACCGGTGCGCTTGAGCACCGAGTTGAGCGGCTCACCGTTGACCAACTCCATCACCAGGTAGGCGGTGCGGCCCTCGCCGTCCATATTGGTCTCGCCATAGTCGTGGACGCTGGCGATCCCGGGATGGTTGAGCATCGCGGTGGTGCGCGCCTCGACCCGAAACCTCTCGATGAACTCAGGGTCAGAGGAGAATTCGCTTTTGAGCACCTTGACCGCGACGCGCCGCCCCAGCCGGCTGTCGACCGCCTCCCACACCTGGCCCATGCCACCGGTGGCGATGAGGCGCTGCAACCGGTACCGGCCGGACAGCGTCACACCTACTCGCGGGCTCATGGTCCTCCCTGCAGCGCGGCCTCGATCACGGCCCGCCCGATCGGTGCGGCAAGCGCACCGCCGGTGGCGGACAGCCGATCAGCGCCGTCTTCTACGAGCACCGCAACGGCCACCTTCGGGGTCTGTGCGGGCGCGAAGGCGATGTACCACGCGTGCGGTGGCGTATGGCGCGGGTCGGTGCCGTGCTCTGCGGTACCTGTCTTGGATGCGATCTGCACGCCGGGAATCGCCCCTTTCTGCTGTGTGACATTCTCGGCGTCGACCATCAACTCCGTTAGCTTAGCTGCGACCTCTGGGGAGACTGCACGGCGCTGTTGATGCGGCGCGGTGGTGCTGATGTTAGCCAGGTCCGGCCCTTGCAGGCTGTTGACCAGGTAGGGCTGCATGGTTACGCCAGCATTGGCGATGGTAGCGGCAACCACCGCATTCTCCAGCGGCGTCACCGCGACGTCCTTTTGGCCGATGCTCGACATTCCTAGGGCGGCGGCGTCCGGGATCGGGCCCGCGGTGGATTCGGCGACTTGCAGCGGAGTGGGGTCGGGAACGCTGTCGAGACCGAACGACTGGGCGGTGCTGCGCAGGGCGTCGGTGCCGGTGAGCAGGCCCAATTGGACGAACGCGGTGTTGCACGAGTGCGCGAACGCCTCACGCAGCGACACGGTTTCGGCGTTGATGCAGGGGGCGCCACCGTAGTTCTCCAGTGTGGCGGTGCTGTCCGGCAGCGGAATCGTGGCCGCCGCGGTGAGCTGCTCGTTTTCGTTGGCACCGTTCTGCAGCGCGGCCGCGGTGGTGATCACCTTGAACGTCGAACCCGGCGGGTACGTCTCGGCGATGGCACGGTTGGTCATCGGCGAGTGCGGGTCGTCGCGAAGTTGCTGCCAGGTTTGCGATTGTTGTTCGGGGTCGTGCGACGCGAGCAGGTTGGGGTCGTAGGACGGACTGGATACCAGCGCAAGGATTTTGCCGGTCGACGGCTCCAGCGCGACCACCGCGCCGCGGCATGGCCCGTTGCAGCCCTGCTGCATGGCATCCCAGCCGGCTTGCTGGATGCGCGGGTTGATGGTGGTGTCCACGTTGCCGCCGCGCGGGTCGCGTCCGGTGAAGAAGTCGGCCAGCCGGCGACCGAACAACCGCTGGTCGGATCCGTTGAGCAGCGGATCCTCGGCGCGTTCCAGCCCGCTGCTGGAATACCGCAACGAATAGAACCCGGTGACCGGCGCGTACACCGCGGCGTTGGGATAGACCCGCAGGAAGCGGAAGCGGCTGTCGGTGGCGACCGAATACGCCAACAGCTGGCCGCTAGCGGTGATCTGACCCCGCTGTCGCGAGTACTCGTCGAGCAACACCCGCTGGTTGCGCGGATCGGCCCGCAGCCCGTCGGCGGTGAACACCTGGGTGAGCGTGGCGTTGAACAGCAGCAGCACGATCAGCGCCATCACGGTCACCGAGATCCGGCGCAAAGAGGTGTTCATACCCGCTCGATCACCTCGGTGCTGGCGCCCGCGATCGGCGACGTGTTGCGCGACCGGGTGCGAAACGGACGGCGGGCCGAATGCGAGATGCGCACCAGGATGGCCAACAGCACATAGTTGGCCAGCATCGACGAGCCGCCGTAGGACATCCAGGGGGTGGTCAGCCCGGTCAGCGGAATCAGGTTGGTCACCCCACCGACGACGATGAACAGCTGGATGGCCAGCGCCGAGGCCAGTCCCGCGGCCAGCAGCTTGCCGAAACTGTCCCGCACCGCGATCGCGGTCCGCATGCCGCGGATGATCACGATGGTGTACAGCATCAGCAGGCCGGCCAATCCCACCAGCCCGAGTTCTTCGCCGAACGCGGCGACGATGAAATCGGTCGACGCGGCCGGCACGGTGCCCGGCTGGCCGTTGCCGAGTCCGGTGCCGAAGATCCCGCCGGTAGCAAAGCTGAACAGCGACTGCACGATCTGATAGCCGGCACCGTCCGGGTCGGCGAAGGGGTCCAGCCAGGTCTGCACACGAACCCGGACGTGACCGAAAATGAAATACGCCGCAACGCTTCCCAGCGCGAACAAGGCCAAGCCGATGACCACCCAACTGAACCGTTGGGTGGCAAGGTAAACGACGACCAGGAACGACGCATACAGTAGCAGCGAAGTCCCGAGGTCTTTCTCGAAGACCATCACGCCGATCGACGTCACCCAGGCCGCCAGCAGCGGAGCCAGGTCGCGCGGCCGTGGCAGGTCCATGCCCAGGACATGCTTGCCGGCACTGGTGAACAGACCGCGTTTGGCCACCAGCACCGCCGAAAAGAAAATGAGCAGAAGGATTTTGGAGAATTCAGCCGGCTGAATCGAAAAGCCCGGCAACTTGATCCAGATCTTCGCGCCGTTCTGCTCAGATAGCGACCTTGGCAGCAGCGCCGGGATCGCCAGAATGACCAATCCGGTCAGCCCACAGATATAGCCGTAGCGGGCGAGCTGTCGGTGGTCCTTCAGCCAAATCACCACGAACGCAAACGCCCCCACCCCCACCAGCGTCCACAGAATTTGCGGGTTCGCGCGTGCACTGGCCCCGGTGAGGCGGTCGTCGATGTCCAGTCGGTGAATCATCACCAGTCCCAGACCATTGAGCAGCGCCACTATCGGCAGCAGCAACGGGTCCGCGTACGGCGCAAAACGTCTGATGGCAAGGTGGGCGCAGGCGAACACCGCCAAAAACCCTGCGGCGTAATTGATCAGCTGCCAGTTCACGCCGCGTTCCTGGTCGGCCTGCACGATCGCAAAGGCCGCCACGGTGATCACGGTGGCGAAGCACAGCAGGAGCAGTTCCGCATTGCGCCGAGTCGGTAGCGGAGGTGTCACCGCGACCGGAGGCTGCGGCTGCGTGGTCATGTCGGAGCCCGGCAGTCGGTACCCGGGTGGGGTGGCGGCGGGGAGAGCGCTGTGACCGTGGGTGCGGCCGGTGTCGGCGAGGGGCTTGCGGGAGGCTGTTCGGGGACCGAGGGGCTGGCGCCGGGCTCCGGCGCTTGGGTGGTCGTGGGCGCGAGTGATGGCGTCGAGGTCGGCGGCGACTGGGCGCGCGCAGGCGGGCAGGGCGGCAGCAGCGACTCGGTCGACAATCTGCGCAGCTGTGCGTCAGCCTGCTCCAGCGTGCCCGCCGGAAGTCCGGCGGCCACTTGTGCGCGAGCCGATTCGGCCAAATCGGACAGCTTCATCAATTGGCAATCGCCGCTCTTGCCGGCCTGGCCGTAGCGGATCACCGACAGCTGGCTGCGGCTGTTCAGGCAGCCTTGCGAGTAGGGCTGATGCAGCGGCACGCCCAGGATCGATACCTGGATGCCTTGCATGATGGACACCGCGCCGTTGTATTCGGCGACGTAGTAGTAGTTGCGGATGACGGTTCGGCCGATGGCAAGCGCTGCGAGCACCAGCAAGACGACGAGCGCGGCCCCGATCGCCATTCGCCGTCGCGACCGCCGTGGCCGGGTGAAGGTATCGACTTGCGGCAGAACGCGTTGGACCACATTTTTGTGCGGATTAATGGCAGAGGCCCGGCCCGCCGCGGTGTTGGGTCGGGTCAGCTGGTCCTGATAATCGGAGTCGCCCGATACCGCGCCCGCGATGATCGGCTGGGTCGGGCCGTAGTCGTAGTCGACGACGTCGGCAACCACTACGGTGACGTTGTCCGGGCCGCCGCCGCGCAGCGCCAGTTCGATCAGACGGTCGGCGCTGTCGGTGACGTCGGGAATCTGCAGGGCGTCCAGGATGGTCTCGTCGCTGACCGGGTCGGAGAGCCCGTCGGAGCACAGCAGGTAGCGATCGCCGGTGCGTACTTCCCGCATGGTGAGCGTGGGCTCAACCTCGTGACCGGTTAGCGCTCGCATGATCAACGATCGCTGCGGATGGCTGTGTGCCTCTTCGCGGGTGATCCGGCCTTCGTCAACCAAGGTTTGGACGAACGTATCGTCCTTGGTGATCTGGGTGAGCTCGCCGTCGCGCAGCAGATAGCCGCGCGAGTCCCCGATATGCGCCAACCCAAGACGGTTGCCCGCGAACAAGATTGCGGTGAGTGTGGTGCCCATCCCCTCGAGGTCGGGTTCCATCTCGACCTGTGCGGCGATGGCGGAGTTGCCGGACCGTATCGCGGCGTCGAGCTTGGCGAGCAGGTCGCCGCCGGGTTCGTCATCGTCGAGGTGGGCCAACGCGGCAATTACCAACTGGGAAGCCACTTCACCGGCGGCGTGCCCGCCCATGCCGTCGGCTAGCGCCAGCAACCGCGCGCCGGCGTACACCGAGTCCTCGTTGTTGGAGCGCACCAAGCCGACATCGCTGCGGGCCGCATAACGCAGGACCAAAGTCACGGGCGCAGCTCAATTACCGTCTTGCCGATACGAACCGGCGTGCCAATGGGAACCCGTACCGCCGTCGTCACCTTCGCCCTGTCAAGGTATGTACCGTTGGTCGATCCTAGATCTTCGACGTACCATTCCGAGCCGCGCTGGGAAAGCCGCGCGTGCCGCGTCGAGGCGTAATCATCGGTCAGCACCAGCGTCGAGTCGTCGGCGCGTCCGATCAACACCGGCTGCCCGCTGAGCGTGATACGCGCACCCACTAATGCTCCCTCGGTCACCACCAGGTAGCGCGCATTCTTGAGGCGCTGTCGCGACGGCAATAAGGTGCCCCGCAACGTCAATCCGCGTCGCACCATGACCGCGCCGGTCGGAGCATAGATGTCAGTCCGCAAGATTCTCAGCACCGACCAGATGAATAGCCACAACAACATCAAGAACCCGGCACGCGTCAGTTGCAGTACTAGTCCCTGCATCTGGCGTCCCCTTCGTCCTGCGCCGCACGCTTCGCGTGCCCGGATATAGCAACGTCACGATACTTGGACGCCTGCCTATGCGGGCTGAAGCTGGATAGCTTCGCGACTACGGGCTCAATGGATGTGGACGACGATCTCCGAATGACCCAGCCGGATCACGTCGCCGTCGGCCAACTGCCACTCCTGCACAGGCGCGTTGTTGACGGTGGTGCCGTTGGTGGAGTTGAGGTCCGATAGCAGCGCGACGTGGCCGTCCCAGCGGATCTCCAGGTGGCGGCGCGACACACCGGTGTCCGGCAACCGGAACTGGGCGTCCTGGCCGCGGCCGATGATGTTGGCACCTTCGCGCAACTGGTAGGTGCGCCCACTGCCGTCGTCGAGCTGCAAGGTGACCGCGGTCCCGGACGCCGGGTAGCCGCCTTGGCCGTAGCCGCCGTAGCCGCCGGCCTCCGCGGGCTGGCCGTAGTCGTAGTCCCGACCCGCCGGCTCGGCGTATCCGCCGCTGGGGGCGCCGTAGGTCGGAGCGGGAGCGTCACCGTAACGGCCGTAGTCGGGCTGCTGGCCATACTCTGGGCGGCCGTATCCCGGCCCACCGGCATAGCCCTGGTCGTAGCCGCCACCCTGCTCGGGGTAGCCGCCGCGCTGATCGGGGTAGCCGCCCTCTTCGTGGCGGGCCGGTCCGCGGCCATACTCGGCGTGCTCGCCGTAACCCTGGCCACCGGGTTGGCCGTAGCCGCCCTGGCGGTGGCCGGCGTCATAACCCTGGCCGCCGCCCGGATGCTGTTCGTATTGCGGGTAGCCGCCCTGCTCCGGGTAGCCGCCCTGCTCCGGGTAGCCGCGCTGCTCGGGGTATCCGCCGCGCTGGTCGGGGTATCCGCCGCGCTGGTCGGGGTAGCCGCCCTGTTCGGGGTAGCCCCCGCGCTGGTCGGGGTAGCCGCCGCGCTGGTCGGGGTAGCCGCCGCGCTGGTCGGGGTAGCCGCCTTGCTCGGGGTATCCACCCTGCTCCGGATACCCGCCTTGGTCGGCCGGCGGCGCCGGATAACCCTGCTGGTCGGGATATCCGCCCGATTCCGGCGGATAAGGACCCCGGGGGTCCTGGCCACCACGCGGGTCGTCTTGCGGGTGCCCGTAGTGCTCGTCGTAGTACTCGTCGCCCGGCCGCCCCGGCCCCTGGCCGCCGCGGTAGCTCGAATTCTCGGTCATCGCTGGTACTCCTGGTTCTGCGCTGAACGCATGATCTGATTGTGGCGGGGCAGGGTCGCTAGCTCTCGGGCGGGGCGCGACATCGGGGTTGACAGCACCGCGGACGCGGAACTGGCCGGTATGTAGGTTCGCCGCCTGCTCGAACCCGACGACCACGTCACCATATGTTTGCCACCCCTGTTCGCCGATGTATCCCGCCAAATGCTTAGCGAAAGCGTCTGAAGTGAGGTCCGGGTCGGCGCCCACTTTCTGGTAGTCGTGCATACCGAGGGTAATGATGTATTCGTTGGGAGCCAAAAGACGATCGCCCTGGAGCGTGCGGATTCCGTCGGCCGCCTCCCTGCGCAGCAGGGCTTCTACTTCTTGGGGAACGATCGATCCGCCGAACACCCGGGCAAAAGCATCACCGACGGTGACCTCAAGTTTGCGCTCGATGCGTTGAACCAGTCCCTTCTGGCTGCCTGTGTCCAAGCGCCCGCCTCAGTCCTTGTCTATCGCTGCTGCACGGCGGACGGTCCTCCGGCGTGTCGCATCACGCGTGTCGTACTCCAGCATGGTATCGGGCCAGCGCAGCGCAGCGGCACTTGTAGAACTCTGAGAATCGCATCGATCCAGGTCAAGGCGGGGTTTGGCGGGGCGGAGCAGCCCGGTCGTGGCATCGGCGCGGTTGGGGATACCGGCTACTACAGTGGTAGGCTCCACCGGTTGTTTAGGGCGAGTGGCGGAATGGCAGACGCGCTGGCTTCAGGTGCCAGTGTCCTTCGGGACGTGGGGGTTCAAGTCCCCCTTCGCCCACCGGAATAGCTGCTGGTCACAGACTTAAATCTACTCGGTCTTCCGGCCACGTCAAATCTTCCGCCAAGATAAATCTGGACTGGATGGCGTCACTCCGGGTCCGTCAGCGCAAGGACGGCAGCAGCTACACCGCCGTGCTCTACGCGCTCGACGGCAAGCAGACCAGCTCGTCGTTCAACGACCACCGGGAAGCCGCCGACTTCCAGCAACTGGTCAACCGGGTCGGCCCGGCCAAAGCCATCGAGATCTGGCGCACCCGGCAGCCCACCGACGACGGCCACACCGTCGCCAGCTGGTGCAGCTACCACATCGACCACCTGACCGGCATCAACCAGGCCACCCGCACCAAGTACCGCCGCTACGTCGCCAATGACATCGCCCCGTCGCGGATCAGCCCGCTGCCGCTGAGCGCCCTGACCAACCACGACGTGGCCGCCTGGCTCAACAGCCTGCCCGGCTCGGCCAAAACGGCGGCCAACAGGCGGGCAGCCGGCTGCGGCGTGTAGACGGCGTCAACACCACTCGGCGTATCCGCAGGTCGCGTCACGTCGTTTCGCGTCGTTTCGCGTAGCCAAATTTAGTATTTCCGCAGGTCACGAGGATTTTTGCAGCGGGTTCGATTCCCGGCAGCCCCACCAAAACTGCAGATCAAAGAGCCCCGGAGGGTCCGCACGATCCGGTCGTCGACGAAGCGCTCGATGCACGACCCACACCAGTACATATGTCTTCCCTTACGCCTGGTGTGACTGCACACCAGCGCCCGCCCACAACGCCCAGCCAAATCAGGTGAAGACGTCGTTGAGGGTGACCGTTTGGAGGTTGCGGCTGCGGATGATATCGAGCAGTTGGCCGAAACAGTGGGTGATGGTGGGCAGGTTGGCGTGGCCAACCACGATCTGCTGGGGCTGAAATGACCTGTTCGCGGCGGCGATGAGGCCTGCTTCGCTGATCCGTCCCGAGTCGGCAATGTCGCTACTCCACAAGGTGATGGTGGGATAGCCGAGGTCGGCGGCGATGCCGTCGGTAGCGGGCGTGTGTTTGCCCCAGGGCGGACGAAAGTACGGGGTGCCGTCGACACCGTAGGTGTTGTGCAGGAAGTCGGCGTTTCTGCGGATCTGGTCGGCGACGGCACCGGGCGCGATGCGGGTGATGTCCGGATGCGACCAGGTGTGGTTACCCAACTGCACCTGACCGGAATCGACCATGGGGCGCAGCGCGGGGGCGTTGACCGACCACGAACTGTTGGCGCCGTTGACGAAAAACGTCAACCGGGTGCCGCTGTCACGGCAGAAGTCGGCGAACGCGCCCAGCACTTGCGCGCTGGCGCCGTCGTCAATGGTCAACGCCAACTGATTGCCATTCCCGGGAAGCCGGGTAAGCACGCCGGGTGGTGGCCGCTCGGTCGGGAAACCACGCGCGGCCGGGGAGCGACCGGCCGCGGCGAGAACGCCGATCGTAATGCCGCACAACAGAGTACGGCGATCTATCTGCCGCATATCTCAACCCTACTGCCGGGTGCATTCCCAAGGAAGAGGCCAGCTTTCGTCGTCTGCCTTGACTTCCGGCTCGGCGCGACCGGACCTAGCGGCTCACACCACCGTGCGCGGCAGCGATTGTCTCGGCTCGAACTGGAACGTCGACCCGCGACTGACCTTCGCCACCGACACCTCCGGCAGTTCGGTCGCCGCGGTGTCAATTTCGGCCAGTTCGGCGGTCCACTCGGTGCTCGTCCCGGTGACCCGAACCTCGCGCACAAGCTTGTCCTCCACGTACCGCTAGAGCCTTGCGAATCGGCGTCGAGTCTGTGGGATATCGACGTGGATCCGTGGCGCAATCGGCACGAGCCCAGTATCTCGAGGGGGACGTGTCCAAGGTGCACGAACGGCCAGAATTAGGACGGTCGGAAACGCGATGACGGGTTGTAGCCGACTGCCGGATCATTGGCGGGTCCGAACTATCCACTCGCGTTCCATCGCTCGGGCTTCGGCATCGGTGGCCGTTTCGGTGCCCGCTCGCCGGCTCACGATTAGGTTTGACTACGGGAGACGGTGCTCGCGGGACCTGCCCTGTGACGATCTCCAGCTTCCGCGGGAAACGGTCGCTAGCCTCCGCGTTTCGGGTTAGACAATGGGCCGAACTGTGTGGACTCGATCGCGCACTAATGGATCTCGGGTAGTTAGGTAAATGCGGCGCTACTTATGAGTCGGCTGCGCTATCAGCCCAGCATCACCATTCCGCCATCGACGGCGATCAACTGGCCGGTGACGCTGTGGACGACAGGGCACCATGGCCACGCGTTCCGGGAACTAAGCCTCCTGGCCTGGCGGCCGGCCGAGCCCTAATCTGATCGGCGTAGTGCATCAGCCCCTCCGTCGCATCTGTCGGAGCAGATGCCTGGCTGGTGGAAGTTCCTGACGATCGCAAGGGAGAGCGAAATGCCTGACCAGTCAGAACATCTCGGCATCGTGGTCGGCGTCGACGGATCCACCGCCTCGACCGCGGCGGTACGGTGGGCCGCACGCCGGGCGGCAATGCGCAACACCGGATTGACCATCGTTCACGCCGCCCCACCGGTGGCGCCCGGCTCATCGCTCATTGTCTGGACGGAGCCCAGCCCGTCGGAAGTGATGCGCGCGCAGGAAGAACAGGCCCAGCGCCTGATCGACGACGCCGCCAAGACGGCCAACGATACCGCCGGTGGCCTGCACATTCACACCAAGTCAATCCTTGCCGCGCCCGTACCCGCGCTGCTCGAGCTGTCCAACGATGCCCAGATCATCGTGGTGGGCCGACGCGGTAGGTCGTCGCTGTCGGGCGTGCTGCTCGGCTCCGTCAGCACCGCGATGATCCACCGCGCTAGCTGCCCGGTCGCGGTCATCCACGACGAATCCCCGGCCGAGGCGGCGTCTATGGAGGCGCCCGTGGTGGTAGGCATTGACGGATCGCCGGCATCGGAACTGGCCACCGCGATCGCCTTCGACGAAGCCTCGTGGCGCGGTGTCGAGGTGGTGGCCCTGCACGCCTCATGCGACAGCGATCCCTTGGGCATTCACGAGCTGGAATGGGGCATCGTAGAGCCGAAAGCGCATGAAGCCCTTGCCGAGCGCCTTGTAGGCTGGCAGGAACGTTACCCCGATGTTCGTGTGCGCCGTGTGGTCGTATTCGACCGGCCCGCGCACCACCTCATCGAGCAGGCCGAAACCGCGCAGCTGGTCGTGGTCGGCACCCGCGGCCACGGTGAATTTACCGGGCTGCTGCTCGGCTCGGTCAGCGCCGCGGTGGTACAGGCCACCCGCACACCGGTCATCGTCGCCCGCCGGGGCAACGTGCTTCAATGACATCACCAACACCGCAACCACAGGCAACCTCACGGTGAAACTGTCTGTCCGCGGTCAGCATATGCGTCATCACCCGCCGGTCAGAGGCTGTGCGTCCTAACGTTGGCCGAATTCCGGGGCGATAGCGGTGACAGCGAAGACACCGATACCGGAGATACGAATGTCGTCTTCACCGCGCGGCAAGACACTGCTCGACACCATGCTGCTGACATTGAGTGCGGCCGCCTGGCTGACCTAAAGGTGCGGTGGTTGTCATGTGGCTCCGGAGCTTGAAATTGCACTGCTTTACCGCCCATTCGACTACGGCGTAGACCTCTTTTGCGAGAGCCCGCTACGGCTCCGCGACGACCCCACCCGGTGACCTCACATCACCGACCCAGCAGGCGCCGCGGGTAAGCCCCAACCCCTCGTCGTGGCAAGAGAAATTGAAGGACTCGTGGTGGCCGTCACCGGCACTGGCGACTACGTGGGGGCCGTACTTCGAGGCTATGTTTCCGCCCGGGCGTGTGACCGCGGCTCGGTGAAGAGCTCCGGGTGTTGTTGGCGCACCCGATGCGAAATGGGTATCACCAATTGCCAGGCCCCCCGGCATGACCCGACTGGACCCGGTCAGGTGAAGAGAGGTTAAGTCGTGGTGTGCTGGTCGGATGGCTCGCTGGGCTCGATGAGCGTTGTTGCCTCAGGTGCCCCTGGGGTGATCTCGATGCGGCGCGGCTTGGCCCTTGCCGCCACGGGGAGGGTTACGGTCAGCACCCCGTTCTGATAGGTGGCGGCGATGTGGTCGGCGTCGATGTCCTGACCGAGGGACAGGCGACGCAGGTAAGCGCCGGTGAAGCGCTCGGAGCTCAGCCACTGCACGTCGTGTTCGGTGCGTTCGCTGCGTTGTGCCGTCACGGTAAGGATGCCGCCATCAACGCTGACGTCGACCGAATCGGGGTCCACGCCCGGGAGGTCGGCGTGAAGCACGTAGTGATCGCCGGAGCGGTAGAGGTCCATCGGCATGGCCAGTGGGACTCGGGCGGATCCGGGCGATGTACCGAGCAGCTGCGCGGCGAGTCTGTCGATGTCACGGAATGGATCGGGATGAAGCACAGCAACCACCTCCTACATGTCGGTTGCCGCACCGCGCCATCGCGACGGGTGTCGGCTGGCTGCGCTCCTTCCGGTTTAGCACTCCATTTGCGCGAGCACCAGGGGCGTCGACGCTGCGCCCAGGTCCTCGGCGATGAGGAGCCTGGTGTCCAGGATCGCCTTCCACATGAAAGGGGCCAGACGCGCCGTTCGAAACCGCCTGGGTGGACGGAGCCCTCGGGGTTATAAGGCGAGATGCTCTCGGGCGGGGGGTACCGCTGACCCTGGGAGGCGCGCAGAATCGGAACAGGAGCGGCGGAAGGAGTCGGCGATGAAAGCCAACGTAGGCGACTGGTTGGTGATCAAGGGCACGACAACCGAGCGCTCGGACCAGCGGGGGCTTATTACGGAGGTGCACTCCGCGGACGGCTCGCCTCCTTACGTGGTGCGGTGGCTCGCCACCGGCCATGTGGCGACGGTGGTTCCCGGCCCTGACGCCATTGTGGTGACACCAGAGGAGCAGGAAGCAGCCGACGAGCGGGCACAGGAACGGGCCGCACACCGCGGCACCAACGACTAGGTGCTGCGGCTCGCCGTTATCGCCCCGCAGGCTTGCTGGTGGCCTGGTTAGGCCATCACGTGATGGGGTATCGCGCACGCGGGCGGGCGGGACTGAGTTGGATGCCGGTCGGTCTAACCCGACATCGCCATGTCCCAGAAGCCTCGCTCGTAGTGGGTCACCCAGAAGAAGGCGTCTTCAGCTTCTCGGGCCTGTTCGCCGATGGAGGCCTCAAGTTGGCGATCGACGGAACTCTGGAGGTCGCCGATGTAGGACCGGAAGCCGTCGGTGGTCCACCTGTTCACGAAGTCCCGGTAGGGGTGAGCACCGGGGCGGGCGCTGTCCCAGCTTTCCAGGTAGCTGCGTTCGAGCGCCCAGATGGCGGTGATCTGGGCCGGGTAGCCGGAGTAGGTCAATGCCAGCAGGAAGTCGCAGTAGGCCCGAGTCGTCGGATGCTTGGCGGCGTCGAGGGCCAGGCCGCGCCCCGCCGCCATCTCCTCAAACCAGCCGAGCTCCCCAACGGTAGTGACCACGCCGCCCGCGAGGAGGGCGACGTCGGCCAGGGGGGCCGTGGCCGCGATGCGGGATTGGGCGCGCACCAGGGCCTGCGCGAAGAGGTAGTCCTGGGCCAGCCACCGGTCGAAGGAGTGCTCGGGCAGCGATCCGTCCCGCACGCCCGCGAGGAACGGGTGAACAGTGGCCGCCTGCCACGCGGAGGTGTGACGGCTCATCAACGCAGCGGCAGTCATGGTCTCTCGCATCGGGCGGCAGTGTCGAAGAACCGCAGTTCGAGTTCCATCGCCTGGTGATACAGGACGGCCAGGCGGTCGTGATCACCTCCGTAGCGGTCGAGCAGGCCCTCTACACGTCGGGCTAGGGCCTCGAACTGCGCGCTGGAGTAAGTCATCACCCACTCGCGGTAGGGGCTGTCGGGTTTTGTTTGAGCGGCCAGCTGCTGGCCGAGGTAGGCGTAAAGCCGCATGCACGGCGTCATCGCCGCCGCGATGTGGCCAACGGGCTCCAGCGCAGCGACCGCCAACAAGAAGTTGGTATACGCCGCGGTGGCGGGGTCTGCCGCTTGGTGAAGGTCGACGTTCCAGCGGTCCGCGTAGCCGCGGTGAAGGCGAAGCTCCTCGGCGGCGGCGTCGAGTAGCTCCCTGAACGCGATCAGCCCGTCTTGGTCGGGGCTCTTGGCCAGAGCCAAGGCGTAGGCGCGGCAGAATCCGTCGAGGAAGGCGGCGTCTTGTCCCACGTAGTAGGCGAACGTAGCTGGGGCCAACTCTCCCGACGCGATGCCCTGGACGAACGTGTGCTCCAGCGCTGCCTCAGCCAGGACCCGGTTCCGGTGCCATAACGAGTCGGCAAGCGAGGCCACCAACCAAGCCTAAGCCTCCGCATGGCCTGGCCACCGCGAGCGTCAACGACCCGAATCGCAGCCAACGCTGGGACCCATGGATTGAGCCGGATCGTCAATCCGTGGGCCGAGGCGAGGCCATGAGTGGCCGATCGATCTGTACCCGTTTTGATCCGTGCGGCGTGCCCACATATTGCCCACAATTTGCCCACGGTTCCAGTCGTCTCCAGTGATCTCCGGTGGTGAACTTTCGCTGCTACAAGGGGTTTTCGGCGTCTCCTGCTGGGCCGTCAGAACAGTTCAATCCTGACAGGGGGCTCAGATCCGGGTTGGCTACGATCGCCGGTCATGTCCGATCAACCACCAGCACTTGCGACGCCCACAGAAGTCACGAAGTATCTCCACACCACTACCGCTTCGCTCGCCCAGGATCGTTACCGGGGGACTGGCCCGCAGTTCATCAAGCGCGGCAGCCGGGTGCTGTACAGGTGGTCTGACGTCTTGGAATGGTTAGAACGCAACACGTTTCAACGGACTGACGAACCGGGACAGCAGCGATGAGCGATGCTGTCGAACGGCTCGCCCAGGCACTGCGCGACCTCATCGACGAGGCCGTACAGGCAGCCGTCGGGCGTCAGCACCGCGTACGAACCACTCCGGTCCCCGCGAATGCCGCCCAGACACTTCAAGACGACGACGACGCCGGGGGGACGGCCGAGGCGGGCGCTGGTCCAGTCAATGGTGGGGTGCGCGAGCACAGCCGATTGGAGGAGTATGCGAGGGGTGGGTGACGTCTCGGTGATCGGTTGCGTCGGGTCGTTGATCGTAGCGACCCGCGGCGTCGCGGGCGTCGGAGAGGTCCTTCTGAACGTGCGGGGCACGAAGGAGGCCTATCTTGCGTGGTCTGAGCAGCCACTGCCGATGGGGACCGAGGTGCTGGTGATAGATGTCCGAGGTGCGCGGACGGTCCTGGTTGAGCCATGGCCCGGCTTGAGTTTGTCAACGCCGACTTCCTGACCTAAAACACGAATCTGCAAGGAGTTCAACATGTTCGGCTACAGAGTGCCTGCACCAGACGAGGCGATGCTGATCTCCGGCGGCCGCGCTGCTGGCAACGCCCCGTTTCGTGTGGTGACCGGTCACGGCGCTTTCATCATGCCGTTCTTCCGAAAGGTTCGGTTCCTCACGCTGGCAATGTGTGAGGCCGAGGTCGAGGAAAGGTGCGTCACTCAGCAGGGGATCACCTTGAACGTTCGAGCCGTCATTGCCTTCAAGGTCGGCAACGACTCCGAAAGCATCGTCAGCGCCGGACAACGATTCTTGTCCGACCAAAACCAGATGGCGGTTCTGACTGGGCGAATCTTCGCCGGTCACCTGCGCTCGATCATCGGATCGATGACGGTCGAGCAGATCATCAAGGAACGCCAGAAGCTGGCCACCGAGGTCCTCGACGGGTCCAAGGGGGAGATGATCAAGATCGGACTGACCGTCGACGCCCTGCAGATCCAATCCATCGACGACGGCTCTCTGGGCTACATCCTGGCGATGTCCGCGCCGCACAACGCGGCCATCCAGCAGCAGGCGCAGATTGCCCAGGCCAAGGCCAATCAGGCCGCGGCAGAGGCCGAGCAGGAGTCGCAACGCAACCAGGCCGAGTTCGCTCGGCGGACGGCAATCGTGAAGGCTCAGTACAAGGCCGAAGTCGACAAAGCGCAGGCAGAAGCCAGCCAGGCGGGACCGCTGGCCGAGGCGCAAGCCCAACGCGAAGTGCTCGCGATGCGGACCGAGTTGGCTCAGCGCGCCGCAGAGCTCCGGCAGCAAGAGCTGGTCTCGGAGGTGGTCAAGCCCGCCGAGGCGGAGGCAGAACGCGTCCGGATTCTGGCGGTTGCCGACGCCGAGAAAATGAAGATCCAAGCCGAAGCGGCAGCCTCGCACAACCGGGTGGCCTTGGACCGGATGCTGATCGACCAGCTGCCCGAAATCGTCAAGCAGGCCGCCCAGGGTCTATCGGGGGCAAACCTGACGGTCCTAAATGGCGCCGACGGGCTCGGCGAGATGGCCACCGGCCTGGTCGGACAAGGCCTGGCAATCTTCGATTCTTTGCGTGGCGGCCTCGGTCAACACCAGTCCGGGGATGGGTCCGACCAATTTGGACTCAACGCGCCGCCCGATAAGCAGTGACACGTCCGGCCCGGCTACCCCGGCGCCTTATGACTGGGCATGACATGCACAGACGTCGGTACCGGTCACTTCTTGCTCGTCGATCACCCAGTCGCCGCCGTCCCGCCGCGCGGTGGTCCGCAGGTTCCGGACGTCGCTGCCGCCCTCAGGTTCCGAGATCGCCAGCGCCGCGAGCTTGAGGTCGCCTGGGCTCCCGAAGCATTGCGGCGCCCACTCCAGCATCTGCTCCGGAGAGGCGGCCTGCCCGATGGCCGAAAGTGCCAGCGCCGGCATGACGATCGCCAAACCGATTCCGGCGCAACCCCAGAACAGCTCCTCCATGAACATCGGTAACGAAAGACCAGTCGGGTCCCCGATGAGGTCGCGGTAGAACAGCGGGCTGTAGAAGCCGCGTTGCGCGGCTTCCTCCAGCACCGGCCACGGGAACTCCTGGCGCTGGTCGTAGTCGAGGGCGACGGGACGGATGACGGACTCGGCAAACTCGTGGGCGCGCCGGGCCAGGTCGTGCTGAGCCGCCGTCGGCGTCAGGTCAAAAGACATCCAGGGACCCCCGCGTCGGTTGCCCTGTTATTACCCCTTGTCAGCCGAACCCAACCGCAACCGACAGCGAGGGTTAAGCGGCCGACCGAGGCCCGACTTCGCGGACCGGCAAGTGAAACACCGTGGCGGTGACCGGAACGGCGTCAGCCTCGCGCCGCGCCAAGAGCGCGGCGTTGTCGGGCAACTGTCGCGCGTTGATCTCACCCGCCGCGATTCGGCGCAGAGTGTCGTGAGCCTGCGCCAGCTGTTCCCGCTTGCGGTACTGACCGCCGGGCAGTTTGACGCCCGCCCAGACTCCGTATTCCTCCCGGTTCTCGACCGCGTAGCGGGCGCACAACCGCTGTTGCGCGAGTGGGCAGCGCCGCAGGCAGAGCAGCCGGGCCTCGGTGGCCGACTGCTCATAAGCGCGGGCCTTGGCGGCGCCGTCGCCGCCGTCGTCATCGGCGTAGCCGAACCACAACTCCGGGTTGACCGAACATGGATGCCCCATCAGAACGCCTCCTTCAGGCCGAAACGTATGCAGAAGCGTATACACATGCGGGTGCGCTTGGCAAGAGAAACGTGACAAAAACGTATAACCCCTGGAAAACAGATACGGCTGTGTAGTATCCGAATATGCCCGGAGCGCTGCGGTGAGCCGCGAATCGGCCGGGGCGGCGATCCGGGAACTGCGCGAGTCGCGCGACTGGTCGCTGGCCGACTTTGCCTCAGCAACCGGCGTGAGCATCATGGGCCTGAGCTACCTCGAGCGAGGAGCCCGCAAGCCGCATAAAAGCACAGTTCAGAAGGTAGAGAACGGGCTCGGCCTGCCACCGGGCACCTACTCGCGACTCGTCGTAGCCGCCGATCCGGCGGCCGAGCTCGAGCGGTTGACCGCCGTCACGCCGGCAGAACCGCCCGCACGGCCCGCCGGGCCCATCGTCGTGGACCGGCACACCGACACCGAGGTGCTGGAGGGGTACGCCGAAGCTCAGCTCGATGCACTCAACTCGGTGATCGAGCGACTGCCTGCGACGACATCAAACGAATATGAGTCGTATATTCTCTCTGTGATCGGACAGTGCATGAAGGCCGAGATGCTGGCCGCCAACTCTTGGCGGGTGGCGGTTAACGCCAACGCAGCTTCGGCGGGACGGCTTATGCGGCATCTGCAGGCGTTGGAAGCGACGCGCGGTGCGCTTTTGGAGCGCATGCCGATGAGCCTTAGTGCGCGGTTCGACCATGCATGCGCGCAGTCGTCGCTGCCGGAGCCGGTGATCGCGGCACTGCTCGGAGTCACCGCCGCGGAAATGTGGGACATCCGGAATCGCGGGGTGATCCCGCCCGGGGCGCTGCCGCGCGTCCGAGCCTTCGTCGACGGCGACATCAATTCGGGGGAGGGGCAGTGAGGGGAGGGACAGTGAGCGGGAGCGAACTGGCGGCATTGAGCCGTGCACACGAATTGTTCGCCGGCCCCACTCGCCAAGTGACGCTGGACGCGGGCGTATCGCAGTACGACCGGCTACTGCAGCGAGCCGCCGGACTGAATACCGGTGGGGGACATGAGCTTTACCAGTCGGCCGTAGACCGCGGCCGGGCGGCATTGCGTTCGGCCGCCGGCACCGATGACGCGCTCGTCACTACGACCGCGGAAGCGCACCGAGATCACGCCAACGCCCGCACCGCGACGAGGAGCGTTCTCGACGAGGCTCGCGCCGATACCGCGATACCGGACACACCGATGGCTCAGCGCGAGGCGATGCGCCGTCGGGTGGCGCGCCTGCGGGCGCAACGAGCCCATGTGTTGTCGGCTCGCCAGCAGGCCCGTCGGCATCGGGCGGCGTTGCGCGCCTTGCGTTACCGAGTCCTGCGACGCGGCGGCTACCGGGCCGGGCTGCGATTGCCGCCGGCGAACAGCCGCGCCGGGATCGCGGTGCGCGCCGCGCTGTCGCGGCTGGGCAGTCCGTACGTCTGGGGTGCGACCGGGCCGGACCGCTTCGATTGCTCGGGGTTGACCCAATGGTCCTACGCACGGGCCGGAATCCACTTGGACCGCACCACCTATCAGCAGATATACGACGGAATCCCCATCCCCCGCGACCGCGTCCGCCCGGGCGACCTGGTGTTTCCAAGCGCCGGACACGTGCAGCTGGCGATCGGCAACAATCTGGTCGTCGAGGCACCCCATGCCGGCGCCACCGTCCGGATCAGCCCGCTTGGCACCGGCGTGCAGATCAGGCGCCCACTGGGGTAGCGGCGATGGTTGTTGAGGGTCAGGGCCGTGAGTACGGTCAAGCCATGGCAGAGCAGGCCGGGCGGTCGATCGGCGCCATCGCGGAAGGGCAAGCCGCGCTGGCCAGGCAGCACACGGCGGCCGCAGACGCCGACCGTGCCCTGGCCGAAGTCCTCGCCAGCGCGCATGCGGCAACAGTCGAGGGTGTCAGGCGCCTCGACGCGATCGCCGCCGAAATCGACCACGCTGTCGCGAATCGGACTGCCATCGGGCTCGATACGTCGGTGGGAGCGCGAGAGTTCCAGAAGTTCTTGATCGCCAAGCAACGAGAAATCCGGGCCGCGGTGTCCGAGGCGCATGAGCTCGACGTAGCGAAAAGGGCTGTGCTGGAGAAGTTGATGGCGCACTACACCACCTCGGCCGGCTAGCGCTGGCGGCCAGCTCGCGGCTGTGCACGAGTGAATTGTCGACACCGACACCGCTGGCTACTGTCGCCAGCATGTTGGGGCCGCATAACGATCCGCCGTCTCTCGGCTGAGCAGTGGCAACACCTGGCGACGTGCTCGCCGCCGTCGAGCATGTCAAGCGATGCACGGGCGACCCGAAAGCGTGGCTTTCCGGTCTGACACCGCAAGACGTAACGGATGTGGTGACGGTGTTCGGAGCAAGCCCGCAACGGCTCGACGGAGTCATCGCCAGAATCCGCCAACACCATCCGGATCTGTTCGACCCGAGGACCGGGGAGACGATCGTCCCGCGGCCGACCGGACCCGCCGGCCCCGGCCCGCAACCCGACCGCCAGGAGGGCGAAGCCGCGGACGCGATCAGGGATGCCGAAGCTGCTCTGGCACATCAGAATTCGACGACTGCTCAGGTCGACCTGCAAGTGGTCACCGCAGTGCTGAACGCTCACCAGAAAAACGCCGAAGGCCGGGAAGCCTTGAATAGGTTGCAGCACGATATCGAGGCGGCAGTGACGACGCGATCCGATCTGGACACCCCGGCAGGAGCGCGTGACTTCCAGCGATTCCTGATCGGCAAGCTAAGGGATATCCGCGCCGTGGTCGCGAACGCGAGCCTTGACGATAGGTCGAACTCAGCACTGATGGCCGCGTGGACGTCGCTGTACAACCTGGACAACTTGGCCAAGCCCGAGACCGGTGATGCGGACGAACACCGCCCGTCAACCGTTGCGTCTGCGGGTTCCCCAGCGGAAAGTGTGGGCCAGAGTCTGCCGGCAGCAACGGACACCGGCTCGGACCCCTACCTGGATTCGCTGCCTGCTGACGATCCCAGCCTGTTGCCCGAGGCCATGCCGGCACAAACCCCGTCGGCCGCGACGCCTTTGGCCCCGGAGATGCCGAGTATCCCGTCCTTCGGTGGGGGAGGGATGCCCGGTTTTGGTATGCCGGGTGGATTTCCGCTGCCCGGGCCGCTGCACGGCGCCGACGACGAGCGTTCACCCAACGACCTCGACGACGCGCTGCTGGACGCAGACGACCCGGAGGACCCGCTGTCGGCCGATAAAGACGGCGACGGGCAGCCGGACGATCACGACGCCGAGTCGACGGCGTCGCACCCGCCGGCCACCGGCCCGACGACCGTCACCCTGCCCAACGGGGAAACCGTCACCGCTGCCAATCCTCAACTCGCGGCGGCTATCAAGGCCGCGGCGGGTGGTACGCCCATCGCGGATGCGTTCCGCCAGGAGGGGATTAGCATTCCGCCGCCGGGGACTGCGGTCGCCGACCCGGTCGATCCATCGCGGGTCACACCCGGGGATATCGGCATGCTCACGGATCGCCACGCTCTTGCCCTCGGCCAAAGCCGGGCCCTGCTCAACGGGCAGATCCAGCACATTTCCACCGTGAACGGGCCCAGCTTCCTAGGCTGGGAGCATCCTCCTGGACCGGTCACGCCAGCTGCGCCGGACAGGACCGACCCACCGGCGCCCACCAGGCCGGCTACTGCCGGAAGGCCGCTCGAGACAACCTAGTAGAGATCCGGCGCCCGCCGGCCACACCAAGAGGAGACAGCGGATGGCAGACCGAATCCATGTGGTGCCCGACAACTTGCGTCAAGCCGCCGGGCACCACCAAGAGACGTCCGAGTATCTGCGGACCCTGCCGTCGTCGCACCAGGCGATCCAAGCGAGCCTGGACTCGTTGGGTCCGATCTTCGGCGAGCTGCGGGAGGCCGGGCGCGAACTCCTCGAGCAAAGGCGGGTGTGCTACGAGCAACAGGCCGACAGCCACTCGCAAATGGCCGAGAACCTGACAAAATCGGCAAGCATGTTCGAAGAGCAGGAAGCACAGTCCGTCCAGAGAATCCGGCGTGTTTCCGACGACAGTCAATGACTGAGGCCGATCCTGCGTTCGACACCGTGCACCCAAGCGGGCACATCCTCGTTCGCTCCTGCCGCGGGGGGTACATGCACAGCGTGACGCTGAGTGAAGCGGCGATGGACACCGACTCGGAAACGTTGGCGCAGGCCATCTTGCTGACTGCCGACGTCTCGTATCTCAAGGCGGTGATGGAAGTCCGCGGCGAGATCGTCGCGGCCGGATATACCCCGTCCGCCGAAGTCCCGACCGCGCATGATCTCGACATGGCGATCGAAAAGCTGGTGGCGCATGACCTTCTCCGCCGCGACGGCACGGAGTCGTGACGGGCTCGTGGCCTAGCGGATCCAGGTCTGGACGGCGTCGCGATCCGGCGCGATATCGGTGGGCGGCTCGACAGGATTGGCGCCGAACAACTCTCGCGCCCGACCGAGCAGCGCGCGCACTTCGTTCAGCTGCTGTTGCAGCCCGGAATCAGCCACACGCTTAAGCTACCCAGACCAAGTTATTCGCACAATTCACCACTAAGCACGAATACTTAGGCCGGCCAAACAGTGAAGTTGCCGATCCGAAGATGACGGTAGGCTTGGCCGGTGGCGATCTTCGGTCGGAATACGGCGCGGCAGCGCCTCCGGAGAGCTACCCAAGAATCTCTCAAGATTCCGGCTTTCAGCTCTCCGGTGGACTGCACCCCGTGGGTGACGGGTGGGCTTTGGCCTGCCGAGCTGTCAACCGTTACGGCCGACACCGCCCCGCTTGTCAAATACCTGAAAGCCGACTTGCAAAAGATTGTCAATTCGGCAAACGAAGAACTCATGGGCATCAGGCGAGCGGGATTGGCTGATCCGATACGCCAGGCCGAAGAACAGCGAGTGATCAATGGTGCTCGCGCCTTCGCCGTTCGCCGAGTCGAGTCGACAGTTCGTCATCTCCGTAACATGACGCCGAAATTGCCGGCGGAACACCGGCCGGTAAAGCCGGTAAATGGCACGGCTGACACCGAAAAGACGCCGCGATTCAAACTCGTCCCCGCCGCGCCACCGGAAGCGACCGAACCCCGTGACAGCCCCGCGCCGCCGCGGCCGGAGTATTCGGATTCCGACCACCGTGAGGCGGCGGTAGTCGACCTGCACCCGGGCGAACCGGTCGCCCCGGCAGAGCAACCGGCGCCGGCTGTCGAATTTGACTTCGGCGAACCGGAGGAGTTGGCGCCGTCGTCACCGATCGATCCGGACGACGCCGACGTGCTCGAGGAAATTGCGACGGTGCTGCAGGAGATCGCGCCTCTCGCAGAGGCTCCGCTCGACCACGCGCCCCGGCCACCCGCGCCCGCTCACCGCACGGAGGTCCCGGGCGAGGAATCGCCGCCGCCCCCGGCCGCTCGCCAACCGGTGCGTCCGGTCGACGACGCCTCGACCGCGCAGCAGCCCGCGCCGGCGGTCGAGTCTGAGTCGGAGCGCGAACGGCTGGAACGGCTGCTGAAGTTCGTTGCCCGTCAGGAACCCGGGTTGTGCTGGGCGGTCGGCACCCGTGAGGACGGAACCACGTTGTTGGTGACGGACCTCGCGCACGGCTGGATACCGCCGGGAATTACGCTGCCCGCCGAGGTCCGGCTGCTGCCGCCGGAGCGGCGCACGGGTAACGCGGCGGCATTACTCGGACACACACCGATGTTGGCGACCTACGCCCCCAGCGATCCGTTGGGCTGGGCAGCCGACTACGACGTCACCGACACCTCGTCGCAGCCTCGTGAGCTACCGGCGGTCGACGACTTGGGCTGGCTGCTGAGCGAAGCCACCCACTGGCGCGATGGTTTGCCACGGATGGTTAACACGTTGGCCAAGGCGGGTGCCGCGGGAACGGGCGTCATCGACGCCGAAATCGACATCTTGCGGGTATACCTCGACACGTCGCGCTACCAGCTCTTCGCTCAGTACCCGGACATCGACAGCGGGTTGCTGCTCAATTGCCTGCTGTTGGCCGCCACCGAAGGTATTGCCACCGGCGACTTGGTGAACGCGAATTACCACTTCGCCTGGTTCCAATTGCTCCGTACGCCACCGGCCAGCGGCTGGAAGGCCGGCCCGTAGGGCATGGCGCCCACGCGTGCAGAGAATGAATTGACGCTGGTCGGAGGGGTCGAGATACTGTCATGATGCCGGGGTCGGGCAGTCGCGCGCAGCTAAGCGACAAGGATCTCGTCGAATCGGTTCTGCGTGAACTGAGCGAGGCCGCCGATAAGTGGGAAGCGCTCGTTGGGCAGGCCGAGACGATCACCTACAGCGTCGATCTCGGCGACATTCAGGCGGTCGTCGATTCGGACGGCCGGCTGGTCGAACTGACGTTGCATCCGACCGTCGTGTCCGGATACACCCATGGCGAGCTGGCCGAGCGGTTGAACCTCGCGATCGCGGCGCTGCGGGAAGAAGTCGAAACCGAGAACGAGGCACGCTACGGCGGAGCCCTGCAATGACGTGGGATCCGTTGTCGCGCAAGGCACTTGAGCTGCTGGTTCGCGGGCACAGCCTGTACGGTGGCGAACATTTCGACGCCGGGATCGCCGACGCGCCCGGCCAACTCCGGCAGCGCGCCGACCGGCTCGTCGGCGGCAACGGTGACAGGATGGGCGCGGCGGTGCCGGCCCACCTGCGGATGGCCGCCGGTTTGCGCCGCACCGCCGCCGCTGACAGCGGGCTGACCGCGGCCCTGGCGGAGGCGGGCATGGAGCACGCGACGGGCCGGCAAGGCTCACGGCGGGTTCTCGACGATGCGCGCAGTGACTCGATGCCGGCAGTCGATACCCCGCTGGGACGGCGGGAAGCGTTGCGGCGCATGGTGGCTCGCCTGCGCCGACAGCGGCGCTATCTCCATCGATCGCATCGAAGCGCACACCTGCTCTCGCGGCGGTTCAGGCGACTGGCCCACCTGCACCGGCGGATTGGCCACGGGTCGCCGGTAGGCGCGCTTCCGCTGAGCGCCGTTCGGTACGAAAAGGCGTTCGCAGCAGGCGATGTCAGGCAGCGAATCGCCGCCGCGCTGGATCACCTGGGTATCACCGATCCGGTGGCACGCCGCAATTGGATCCGCGGATACGAGACGTTAATAGCCAAGGAATCGGGCGGGCGACCGTCGGTGGTCGCGCCCGACCCGGCGACGCTATCCGGTGCCGTGCAGCCCGACGGCCGCGGCCTGGGTTTCGCCCGTGGTATCGCTCAGACGATTCCCGCTACCTTTGCCCGCTACCACCAGCCGGGTACGTCGACCAACATCTACGATCCGGTGGCCAATATCTGCGCTTCGATGAACTACGTGATCCATCGTTACGGCGTCAGCCGTACCGGCGAGAATCTCGCTGCGATGGTGCAGCAGGCGGATGCACATCGACCGCCGAAAGGATACTGACCGTGCCACTCAATCTGTCGAACCGCGACCAGAACTCCGGACATCTGTTCTACAACCGAAGGTTGAAGGCCGCGATCACCCGGTTTTCGGTTCGGATGAAGCACGACGACCGCAAACAGCAAGCGGCGGTGGCGCTCTCGTGCGTTTTCGTGCTCATCGGCATCGGCTGGATGGCACTGCTTCATGTCATGAAGCCCGCCGGTCTGGTGGGGCAGTCGTCGATCATCGGAAACCGCGACACCGGCGCGGTGTACGCGAAGATCAGCGGCCGGCTGTACCCCGCGCTCAACCTGACGTCCGCGCGGCTGGCCGTTGGCAGCGCGGGCGCGGTGACCTGGGTCAAGGCGGCCGAGATCGCCAAGTATCCGACCGGTCCGATGGTCGGTATTCCCGGTGTGCCCGACAGTCTCACCGTCACAGCGAATTCCGTTTCCGCGTGGTCGGTGTGCGACACCGCGCCCACCCGGGGCACCGGGGCACCGCCGCTGGTGACATCGATCGCCGGAGAGCTTTCGACGGCGGGCCGGGCGGCTCCGATGGGGCCTTCGCAGGCCGTGCTGGTCACTCACAAAGACGCGACGTACGTGATCTGGGGTGGGCAACGGTCGCAGATCGACCCCACCGACCGATCGGTCACCTTCAACCTGGGTCTCGATCCCGGGGTGACCTATCCGATCGAGATTTCCAACGCCCTCTTCGACGCCATGCCGGCAACCGAACCCCTTGTGGTCCCGGCGATCCCGGACATCGGCACGCCGTCGAAGTGGCTGCCGGGCTCGACCGTCGGCAGTGTGCTGGAGACCCAGGACGCCAACGGAGCCGTCACCGGCTTCTACGCGCTGCTGCCCGACGGCGTGCAGAAAATCACTAGCTTCGTCGCCGACCTGCTGCGCACCGCACTCGCCCAAGGCTCTGCCACCCCGACCTTGGTGTCGCCCGACAAGCTGATCCACATTCCCGTCGTCGAGGTGCTCAACGTCGGCTACTATCCATCGGCCAAGCTGAATTTCATTGACACAGCTGCGAATCCGGTGACCTGCGTCGCGTGGCAGAAGCAGTCCACCGACCCGCAGGCGACGATCAGCATCTTCAACGGGCGGGGTCTGCCGGTGCCGATCAGCATGGATCCGCGCCTGGTCCGGCTGGTCCGCGATGACCGTAACCCCGAGTCGGTGGAGGCCGACCAGGCGTTGGTGCTGCCGGGAGCGGCGAACTTCGTCGCGACGACGAGCGGCGTCGCCACGTCGGACAGCCGCGAAAGCCTGTATTGGCTTTCGCCGCAGGGTGTTCGATTCGGGGTGGAATGGAATCAGCGCACCCTGGAAGCTCTTGGGCTCAACCCGGGCAGCGCCGTGCAAGCACCCTGGCCGATCGTCCGCACCTTCGCGGCCGGACCGGCGATCAGCCGTGAGAGCGCCCTGTTGGCGCACGACACCATCACCGGCGGCGGCGCCGTTGCGCCGATCCCCGAAGCTAACCAACAGCTGGGAGGCTAGGCATGTCCAAACTCGGATTCGTTCGGGGAGCGCGTAAGCCGGCGCCGACGGTTCCACCGGTGCGAGTGGCGGTCGCGCCGCCACTGGCCCTGCCGGAGCGCGAACCACGCAACATCCTGTTGATGATTGCGCTGCCGGCGCTGTTGGTCGGGATCATCGGCACCTTGGTCGTGATGTACACCTCGGGGGTTCGGTCGCTGCAGTCGGGCTTCTTCCCGATGATGGGTCTGGCCGGGTTCGGCGCGTTGATGTTCAGTGGTCGCTTCGGACGCGGACGGCGGATCTCGTGGGGCGAGCAGGAGAAGCAACGGCGTATCTATCTGCGCCAGCTCGACGAGGATCGCGACGAAGTCCAGCGCGCCGCCCAGGACCAGCGCCGCAGCCAGCTGTTCGTGCACGGGGATCCGCAGAAACTCGACACCGTTATCGGTGGGCCACGGATGTGGGAGCGCCGCCCGGGCGACCCGGATTTCCTCGACGTCCGCCTCGGGATCGGCATTCAGCAGACCAGCGACTCGGCGGTGTCGCTGCAGTGGCCGGAGGTCCCGATCGGGGAGGAACTGGAACCGGTCACCGGCGGGGCGCTGCGGGATTTCATTCTCGAGCAAAGCAAAATCCGCGGAATCGGCAAGGTGCTGAGCCTGCGGTCCAAGCCGGGCTTCAGCTTCATCGGCGGCAATCCCGACGACCTGCACAACCTGGCGCGGTCGATCCTGTGCTCGCTGGCGGTCTATCACAGCCCCAATGACCTCAAGCTGATGGTGGTCACCCGTCATCCCGAGCTGTGGTCGTGGCTGGTGTGGCTGCCGCACAACCAGCATGACGAGATGTTCGATGCCTGCGGCCTGCGCCGGTTGGTGTTCGCCAGCCCGGTCGAGCTGGAAGAAGCACTCGACGCGGAACTACACCGCAAGGGCCGGGGGCCATGGACACCGCCGGTAGGCACCAGCCCGACCTCGATGCCCTCGCCGATGGAGTCGTCCGGGTTGGCCGGCCCGCACTGGGTGATCGTCGACGACGCCGTCGGGACCCCGGAGCAGTGGGAGGGCGTGACCGGACAGAAGGGCATGGCCGGTATCACGGTGCTGCGGTTGGCAAGCCGACCCGGTGTCGGGGTCGGCTTTGCCGATGACGAACAGCGTTTCGAGTTGCGAGAAGGCCGGCTTTATCACCGCGATGCGTTCTACGCGGTCGCCGACATGCTCGCCGAGAGCACCGCCAACAGATATGCGCGGGCGCTGGCGCGCTGGTCTCCGATGAGCGCGGGGGAGTTGTCCGAAACCGACAGCCAGGCCGGTGAATTGTTGCGGGCGTTGGGGATCAACGATCCCCGCCAGCTCGACGTCGACCGGCTGTGGGCCGAGAGCCGCGGCCGCGGCGACGCGAAGTGGGCGATGGTGCCCGTCGGGGTGAAACCCGGCGGCGAATTGCAGTACGTCATATTTCGCGCGAAAGACTTCGGCGGCTTCGGTTTTCACTCCGTGGTGGTTGGAACATCGGGGTCGGGCAAGTCGGAGTTCTTCCTGTCGTTGTGCAATGGGATCGCGCTGACGCACTCGCCGGAAACCTTCATCGTGATCTTCGTCGACATGAAGTTCGAATCGGCCGCCCAGGACCTGGAGGGGTTGCCCCACGTTGCGGGCTCGCTGTCCAACCTCGGCAAGGACGATCGGCATCTCGCCGAAAGAATGCGCAAGGCCATCAACGGCGAAATCGCCAGGCGGTACCGGCTTTTCAAGGAAGCCGGCGCGCGTGACGCCAACGAGTACGAAGAGATGCGGCTGGCCGGCCGAGACCTGGAACCGGTTCCCATTCTGCTGGTCATCATCGACGAGTACCTGGAACTGTTCCACCACCACCAGGAGTGGATACAGCTGGTCATCCACATCGGTCAGGAAGGCCGGGGCTGCAACGTCTTCTTCACCCTGGGCGGCCAGCGGTTGGACCTGTCGTCGCTGAGCAAGGCCAAGAGCAACATCGCGTTCCGGGTGGCGTTGCGGGCGGAGACCGCCGAGGACTCCCGCGACGTCATCGGTAGCGATGCAGCGCTGCACCTGCCGTCGAAGGAGAACGGGTACGCGCTGCTCAAGGTCGGCCCGCGTGACTTGGAACCGTTCCGGTGCTTCTACCTGTCGGCGCCGTTCGTGCTGCCCAAGAAGGTCGCCAATATCGACCGGACGATCGACGTGAGTTTCTCCCAGCCGCGCCCCTTGACTTGGGAGTACCAGCCGCTGAGCGTCGAGGACACCGCGGCCCTGGCCGTTGCCGATGAACCCGAGGAGCCCGACGAGTTCCTGTTCCACAGCGACGGCTTCAAGAAGAAGAAGATCCTCGACGTCATCCGCGACTCGCTGGTTTCACATCCCGCTCGGCTGCCTCATCAAATCTGGCTTCCCCCACTGGAAATCGGTGAGCCGGCCGACGCTTTGGTGGCGCACTGGCGCGGCAAGCCCTGGCATGTCGACTATGGGCAGAACCCGGGTCTGATCTTTCCGGTCGGGATTGTCGACATTCCCGAAGACCACCTGCAACAGGTGCATGCCATCGACGCCGAGATGGATAACGTGATGGTGGTGGCCACCGCCCAGCGCGGCAAGTCCACCACCCTGATGACGCTGATGACCTCGGCCGCTTTGATGTACGGCCCGGAGCGGGTGACCTTCTTCTGCATCGGGGCAGCGCTCTACCCGATGGAAGAGGTGCCGCACGTCGCCGGGGTGGTGAGCCTTAACGACAGCGAGGGCGTCTCGCGGACCATCGCGACGTTGGAGGGACTGATCCGTTCCCGTGAGGCGGCGTTCAAGCACTACCAAATAGACATCTCCGAATTCCGCGAACGGCGCTTCGGCTCGGCCGGCGGCGGGGGAACGGATCCGGAAGACAAGTTCGGCGACGTCTTTCTCGTCATCGATAACTACGGCGATCTCTATGAGAAGGACCCGGGCATGGGGGATCGCGCGATCGCGATCGCTCGGCAGGGCCTGTCCTACGGTGTGCACGTCATGTCGAGTTCCAACGGCTGGTTCGTCGGCCAGAAGCAAGGGCTGCTCACGGTGTCGAACGCCCGGATTCAGCTTCGGCTCAGCAATCCCGACGAATCGCAGATGGGCACGGCGATGGAACAGCGCAGAGCCGCGCGAAACACGCTGGACCGTCCCGGGTTCGGGCTCACCAGGGACGGACACGAGGTGTTGATCGGGGTACCCGAGATCAGCGGGACCAAGGGTGAACGGGTGGGGACACGCGGAGTTGGTGCGCTGATCGCCCAAGTCACCGGGACCGACAAGGTAGAACGACTGTCACGGCTGCCGGAACGGGTGCCGTTGAGCCAGGTCATCGCCAGTTTCGCCGACACCGCCCAGGCGGCCGACCCGCTGAACATCCCGTTCGCCATCGGCGAGAGCGCGCTCCAGCCGGTCGCCCTACCGGCCCGCGCGTTGCCCAACATGCTTGTGATGGGCCGCCAATTATGTGGCAAGACCACGACCATGGCAGCGATCGGCCAGGCGATCATGAACAGGTTCAGCCCGGAGCAGGCACAGATCACCATCATCGACCCCAAGACGACGCTGATCGGGAAGATCCAGGGGCCACATGTGCGTGCCTACGCCTACACCGCCGACGACATCGACGCCGTGTTCGGCGAGTTGGCGGCCGCGCTGCAGGACCGGCTCCCACCGTCGGGTCTGACTCAGGAAGAACTGCTCAACCTGAAAGCGTGGGAGGGCGCACGCCACTTCGTACTGATCGACGATGAACACGAACTTCGACCCCACAATCAGACGTTGAAGCCGGCGGCCACCGCCCCGCTGTGGGGCCTCATCGAACGCAGCCGCGAGGTTGGCCTACACGTGATTGTTTCGCGCCTGCCGGGTAACTGGGCTTCCCAGGCGGTGATGAACCCGTTGCTGCAGAAATTGACCGGGTCCCGTTCGCCGTCGTTGTTCATGGACAACGACCCAGCCGCTGTCAAGGTGCACGGCAGGATTAGTGCCCAGCAATTGCCACCTGGACGTGGCCTCCTGGTCACCACTGACGGGCAGATTGAAGGAGTGCTGGTGGGAACGCCGGAGGGGGCGAGATAGCTGGTCGCGCCGCTTTGCGGCAACTTGTGCACACGGGCCGCGTGAAGACGTTTTAAACTCAGAGCACACCGCGGAGTTGATCCGCGGAGACAACCTTGGGAGACACGATGACGATGTTCCTACACAATCCCGCCGCAGCGAGTCTGTCGGCGGTCACGGAGATGGCCATCAGCGGCGAGATGGAGGCGAGTACCGCGGCCGGATCGGCGGCCCTCACCGCAACGACGCCGATGGTGCCAACGTCAGACGACGCAGCCTTCACTGCGGCCCTCAACTCTGCGGGCGCCGGCTATGTCGCCGCGTCGCAGGCCCATGTTGCGCAGCGGACCGGCTACGCGGGCGCCCAAAACCTCGCCTCGCTCAGCAATGTCATCCAAGAACTGATGAGCGCCACGAACGTCAACAACCTCATCTGATAAGGCGACATGCCCGACCCACTATGGTTCGGCCCACCCGAGAGTGTCGCGGCGCTTCTTGAGGCCAGCAACCCGGCGACAATCATCGCCAACATCGCGGCATGGCTGGCCGAATCGATCCAGCACGAACTGTCCATGGGTATGTCGGTGGCCAACATCGGCGCGACCCTTGAGCAGTGGATCGGCGTCGGCGGAGCCGCGTATGGGATGAAGGGAAGCGACCTCAACTTTCTCGGGCTGGAGCCGCTGGCCGCCCACTGCCTCAAGCACATGGCGATCGGCCAGGCCGCCGTGGAGGCCAACACGGTCGCCAGGTCCGCGGTGATACCCGCGGCCGTCTGCCAGAGCAACCGCGATGAAACGGCCGCGCTGTACGCCAGCAATATCTGCGGGTGCAACACCCCGGCGATCGCCGCGAACGAAGAAATGTACTGGGGCAACTTCACCCCCCAGAACACGACTGCCGGCGTGACGTATGCGGGCGTACTGAACACGCTGATGGGCTCGATCGTGTCAACGCCACCGCCGGTAACCCCAGCGGGTTTTTCACCGGCCGCCCCGGCAGAGGCAGTCGCACAGTCGGCGGCGGACACCGGTATGCAGGCATCTTCTGGACTCGGCGATGCGGCGGGCCAGGCGGCGGCACCGGCCTCCGGCGCGACCGATGGGCTGCAGTCGTTTATGGGGTCGGCGCAAGGCCTGCTGTCGGGTGCCACCCAACCGTTGCAGAGCCTTGCCAGCGGCCCAACACAGGCGTTGTCCAGCGGAACCCAGAGCATCTCCGGCTTGATGCAACCCTTGATGAGCGGCTTCTCCTCGATGGGATCAGCGCCGAACGCCGCCGCCGCGGAGACCGCCGCGGCGGAGCTGGCCGGACCGTTGGGGGGCGCCGGCGGTGGAGCGGCCGGCAGCCTCGGCAGCGGCGCAGGCGCCGTCGCGACCGGATATCCGGGCGCGGGGTTGACCAGCTTTACCCGCCCCGCCAGCACCTTCGAACCAGATGGCGGGCGGCCGACGGGGCTTAGGCCGAGCGGTGTGCTCAACGCGGCCGATCTCCGGGGCCCGACCACGGCCGCGACGGGTGGCGGCGCGATGCCCATGTCGCCGGCGACGGCCGGGATGCTGGGTCGGGAACACGGCGGCTCGGACAAAGACAAGGTGACGCACGCGCGCATCGTCGTCGATCGTGACAGGCAGGAGGTCTAGTTGACCGCCGGGGGCGCTTCGCTGCGGCCGCGGCCAAATCCGCAGGTCAGTGGCCGATACGCGGCGGTTATCCGAGCCGACAAAAGGCGAAGTGACAGCCGCCGCAAAGCCACTACACTTTGATCCAATGCTCCCGATCCGCGGGGCCAGTCCACATCAATAAGGGAGATACAAATGGCAACGCCGAAAACACTTGTATCGGTGGAACCGGTAGATGCAATGATCCAGAAGGCCCAGAATCTGCTGGCCGAAGCGCAATCGCTGGGCCAGCAATACGTGGCGCATTCTCACGACATTATCGGTACCGGATGGGGCGGCGATGCCGCCATGACATCGTCCATGGTGTCGGAGCAAGTTAACGCCGATCTTGTCCGCATGGTCACGTCAACCAACGAACTGCTCGACCAGCTGAACAAGTTCAAGGCGAATGCCATGGCTCAGGAAGAGAGTGCGCGCCACGCGCTGCAATCGGTGCATCCGGGTGGCGGTGTCGGCCCGTCGCCGGCGTGACCAACACGGTTTAGCGCTTCTGAATCCCGCAAACACTTTCAACACGCATAGTTTTCAACAGACATAAGGAGCAAAGATGTCAGAGATGTTGTATGACCACGGGGCCGGCGACGCTTTGGGGCAATTCTTCAAGGCGCAGGCGCAGGCGCTCCACGAGCACGCAGATGAAATGATGCAATCCGGCAACGCGTTGGTGGCCGAATATCTTCTTGGCGCCGCCGGTGAGGCTTTCCACAACACTCTTCAGATCCACACCAACACGGCGAAACATATCGCCGACACCATCACACAGCACAGCGGCGCCGTGCTCACCTCGTTTCACGACATGCACAGCACCGATGTTGCTGGCGCCCAATCCATGGGCATATAGGGTCTCTCAGCTAGTCGGCGGCGGGGCGCACGCGCGATCGTGCGCCCCGTGCTTTGGCTTGGAGGACAACCGTGCTAACCACCACCATTGACGGGCTGTGGGTGCTGCAGGTACTCACCGGTATCGAGGTGCTGGCCCCTGAGCTCGGCTTACGGCCCATTTTGCCCAGCGTCGAAACAACGCACATGGCTCTTGCGCATCCCATCGCAGCAGAGCTGCGAGATGTGGGCGTGATCGATGAGACCGGGGCGGTTGACGACGTCGTGCGGGAATGGCTAACCGTGCTTGCCCGCCGCGACGTCGCGCTCTTGATCCATCTGTCGACGCCGAGCGACGTCGACATACCCACCAGAGCATTGCTCGCCCGGTTCGCCCAATGGTGGGTCGTTCTCGAACGGTCGGAGGACATCGTCCGGATCAGCGGAGCCGGTACCTCCAACACCGAGTCTGCCGCGAGCGGCATCGTCAACGCCCAGATCGAGCGGCTGTGCGGCAAGCAAGACCCGGCGCCGCTGCAGCCGGTGACGGTGGACATCGACCAGGTGATGGCGGGGGTGAACGGCCGCGACGTGTTGCGGGAGAACCTGCTTCGCGAGCGACTCGACGGCGATCAGCTCCAGATTCTGATGATGGCCGCCGATATGCATCGTTCGGCGCGCGCCTTCATCGTTGCGATCCAGTCCGGGGTGGACTCCGGTCAGCCCACCCGCAAGCACTTCGAGCAGAGCGTGGTCACCATCGCTGACACTCCGGAAGGGCGTCTGATCGGCGAGCACTACATGTCGGACGGGAAGCGATGGATGATCATCGCGCCCGGCACCAGCAGCAGCATCGCGACCGCGGTGAACAAGATGATGCGCCGTCTTCCCGCCAATGAAGAATGGCATTCTTACCGAAAGGTTGTGTAAGCAGGGGGTATGGCGCGCATGTTAGCATCGGCATCGTGACAAATCCGTGGAAAGCGGCACCGAATTCACCCGACCAAGGTCGGCAAACGCCGCGACAACCGGCGGGTTCGCGTGCTCAGCACCCGGACTCTGTTTCGGAAACATTGCGCATCTCCGATATGGTCGCGCCGCGCAAAATTCCGCCCGGATCGGGCTGGCGCAAGTTCATGTATGGGGCGTCATTTCAGACCATCAATCTCGGTGAATCTCCGGCCGAACGGCATTACCGCGAATTGCAGGGGCGGATACGCCGGCACATCCGCAAGCAGTATGTCGTCGGGGTGGTTTCCGGTAAGGGCGGCGTTGGCAAGACCACGATGACGGCGTGCATCGGCGCGGTCTTCCGGGAGTGCCGGCCGGAGAACGTGGTCGCCATCGACGCCGCGCCCGGCTTCGGAACACTCGCCGGGCGGATCGACGAGTCGCCACCGGGCGATTATGCCGCCGTCTTGAACGACACCGACGTCCAGGGCTACGCTGACATCCGGGAACACCTGGGGCAGAACAGCTTAGGGCTCGATGTGCTGGCGGGTAATCGGGCGTCCGACCAACCCCGCCCGCTGGTGCCGTCGATGTTCGCCGGTGTGCTGTCGCGGCTGCGCCGCACCCACAACGTGATCGTGGTGGACACCTCTGACGACCTTGAACACCCGGTGATGAAGGCCGTCTTCGACGCGTGCGACACGCTGGTGTTCGTGTCGGGGCTTACCGCCGACACCTCGCTGCCGGTCACCCGGTCAATCGATTTGCTGCGGTCGATGGGTTATCACGAATTAGTGTCTCGCAGCATGGTCGTTCTGAATGACAGTCGCAATAAATACGACGCCGACGCGCGAGCCTATCTTACCGAGCGTTTCAGCCAATCGGGAGCGACGGTCGAATTCATGCCTTTCGACCCGCATTTGGCCAAAGGCGGGATCATCGATACACAACACGAATTGCAGAAGAAAACACGGCTACGGCTATTTGAGATCACTGCGGCGTTGGCGGACAAATATGTCCCCGACGCTGACAGGCCACGGTAATGGCCAAGGTTGCATTTCCGGCGCGATGCGCAGTTGCGGTGGTATGTGGCGAACACCTTGTCTCGCAGGTATACCCGGCGTCGGTACCGGTTGAGGTCTTCGTCGACAACATTGTCGAGTTGCTCAACGACGAACTCAAACGCCGGGGTTTGATCGGGCTGGAATCCGGAATCGGCTACGAACTGCACAAAGCCAACGGAGTGCGGCTGGATGTGACCAAAACCCTCGACGAACTAGGCGTCGAGGATGGGGCCACGCTGGTGCTGGTGCCGGCGGTGGAGGGTGACTCCTTCGAGCCGCAGTACGAGTCGTTATCCACCGGCCTTGCCCGGATCGGTAAGAAACTATTCGAACCCGTCACGTCCGAGACCGCGGCGCACACCTCGCTGGCCATTTTGGCCATGATCTCAGCGTCGGTGCTGGGATTAGCTCTGCGGAACCGCACCGCCGGCGACTCGCTAGTCCCCAGCATTGTGACGGGCGTTCTCGGCCTGCTTGCAATAGGAGGCGCGGGCCTGGTGGCGCGGTGGTGGCCGCAACGCGCCGACCTGTTGGGCGGGTTCGCCTGGGTTGCCATGCCGCTGCTTGCGGTGAGTCTGGGCGCGGGCGCTCCGGGCAACCTCGGCGCAGCCCATCTGTTCATCGCGGCTCTCGCGGCCGGGATGCTCACCTGCGGGATAGCGGTGATGACCGGACGGCACATCAACGTCGCGGCGACGATCGTGACGCTGTGCGGTCTGGGTGGGGTGGTCGCCATTGCCCGCATGTGGCGGCCGGTTCCCGCCCAGTGGCTGGGCATGTGCACCCTGGTTGTTCTGTTGTTCTTGCTGACGCTGGCGCCCACGATCGCGCTCTGGTCCGCCCGGATCCGGCCGCCGTACTTCGGGTCGGTCACCGGCCGCGACCTTTTCCGGCGCAGCGCCGGCCTACCGGTCGACGCGGTGTCGCCGGTGGACGAGGCCGCCGAGGAGGAACTGAGCCCGGACACCACGCCGCGCGGGACGCAGGTCGCGGCCAGCGCGGTACGCGCGAACAACGTGCTGACCGGCATCTGCGTGGCCGCCGCGCTGACGCTGCCCGCCGCGGTCTGGGCCACGCTGATGCCGGGTCATCACCGGAGTGGCGCCGCCTTGGTGCTCTCCGGTCTGTTCGTGCTGATCTTCATCAGCCGCGGACGGGCGTTCGCCGACAAGCGGCAGGCCGTTGCGCTGGTGCTGGGGGCCGCTGCCGCGGTCTGCGTGGGCGTCATCAAATACGTTCTGCACGAGCCGGCGGCATCGTCGGGTTCGGTGCTGTGGGCAGCGCTGGTATTGGCCGGATTCGGCGGCGGCGGTCTGGTGGCGGCGGTGTTGGTCCCCATCACCAGGTTCACCCCGATGGTGCGGATGATCGCCGAATGGCTGGAGATCGTGGCGATCATCGCGGCACTGCCGCTGGCCGCGTGGATCGGCGGGTTGTTCACCTGGGTGCGCATGCGATGAAGCGTGCCTCGGTGCCGCGGCGGATCTCCGCCCTGATGCTTGCCGGCCTGCTGGTCGGTTTGTCGACCGGTCTTCCTGCGGCCCAAGCAATTCCGCGGCCAACCGTCGACCCCGGCCGGGTCCCCGCGGACGGCAAGCCGGGCCCCGATCAGCCGATGCGGCAAAGCAACATCTGCGCCAGAACCATCACGGTCGCCGATCCGAATGTGGCGGTTCCCGCGCCGGGCTTCATGATGCTCAACATCACGAAGGCCTGGCAGTACTCGACCGGCAACGGAGTGGCTGTCGCCGTCATCGACACCGGGGTCAACCCCAGCCACCGGCTACCGGTGGTTCCCGGTGGCGACTACATCATGGGCGGCGACGGACTGATGGACTGCGATGCACACGGCACCATCGTGGCGTCGGTGATCGCCGCCGCACCCCAGGGAGCTCCGATGCCTCCCCCGATGCCGCCCGTCCCGGCCTTCCCGCCGCCGGCGGCACCGCCCGCCACCGACGCGGCACCACCACCGCCCGGCGGACCACCGCCGCCGGTAGCGCCGCCCCCGCCGCCGTCGCCGGTGACGGTCACCGAAACCAAACCGGCTCCGCCGCCGCCACCGCCGCCACCGCCCGACGAACCGTCGAATGGGCCCGGGGATGCGGTCGCCGGCCAGCCGGACGACCCCGAGGTGCCCCCACCTCCGCCCGGAGCGCCCGACGGGGTCGGCGGAGTGGCACCGCACGCGACGATCATTTCCATCCGTCAGTCCTCGCGGGCCTACGAGCCGGAGCATCCGGGCGGCGGCGACATGGACGCCCGTAAGAAAGCCGGCACCGTCGCCACGTTGGCCAGCGCGATCGTGCATGCGGCCAACATGGGTGTCAAGGTGATCAACATCAGCGTCACCGCGTGCGTATCGGCGGCGGACCCGTTGGACCAGACCGCTATCGGTGCGGCGGTCTGGTACGCCGCGACGGTGAAGGACGCGGTGGTCGTCGCCGCAGCCGGTAACGAGGGCGAAGACGAGTGTGCCCAGAATCCCGGCTTCGACCCGTTGGACACCACTGACCCGCGTGACTGGCATCAAGTCAGGACGGTGTCGTCGCCGTCGTGGTTCTCGGATTACGTGCTGTCGGTGGGCGCCGTCGACAACACCGGCGCTCCGATCAGCAAGAGCCTGTCCGGCCCGTGGGTGGCCGCTGCGGCGCCCGGCGTCGGAATCATGGGATTGTCGCCGCAGACCGGGGGACCGGTGAACGCCTATCCGCCGATCCGGCCGGGTGAAAAGAACATGCCGTTCTGGGGGACGAGCTTTTCGGCGGCCTACGTAAGCGGTGTGGCCGCGCTGGTGCGCGCCAAGTATCCGGGGTTATCCGCCCATCAGGTCATCAACCGGATTCTGCAGACCGCGCATAACCCGCCGCGTGGGGTGGACAACCAGGTCGGCTACGGCGTGGTGGATCCGGTCGCCGCGTTGACGTTCAATGTGCCGCCCGGGGATCGCCTGGCGCCCGGCGCCCAGAGCCGGCTGATCGTGCCGGCCGCGCCGCCGCCGCCACCGGATCACCGCGCCCGCAACGTGGCAATTGTGTTCGCTGGTCTGGTCATTGCTGCGGTGGTGATCGCGTCGCTTGTTGCACGGGCTAGGCGAGAGCGATGACGGCCACGACACGGCTGGCGGTGATCGTCGGCGTCCTTGCCACCGGCCTGGTCGGCTGGGCGTTGGCCGGGTATCCCGGCGCCGCAGTGGGTTTGCTGCTCGCGGTGGCGGCCGGTGTGATCCCCTGGCGCGGTCAGCCGGCCTGGTCGTGGCTGAACTTGTTGCGCCAGCGTGGTCGGGCGATCACCTTGACCGAACCCATCACGGTGGCCAACGACCGCGCCGGCGGTGGCGTCCGATTCCAGGACGGCGTGGCGGTGGTGGCCGTGCAGCTGCTCGGCAAGGCGCATCGGCCGACCCTGTTCACCGGTTCGACGGCGACCTACAGCGACAACACCGTCGACGTCGCCGATCTGTTGCCGCTGCTGCGCCAGAGCCTGGGGCTGGCGATCCAATCGCTCAGCGTGGTCAGCGTCGGCGCCCGGCGGCGTAGCAGCGGCGACTACCCACGGGTCTACGACACATTGATCGGCACCCCACCGTATGCCGGCCAGCGGGAGACATGGCTGATCGTGCGGATCGCGTCGCTCGCCAATGCCGAAGCGCTGCAATGGCGTACCTCGGCCGGAACCGCGACGCTTGCCGCGGCGCAGCGGATCAGCGCGGCCTTGCGTCAGCAGGGTCTTCGCGCCAAGGTCGCCACCGCCATCGACATCGTGGAGTTGGAGCGCCGGCTCGGTGCGTCCGCGCTGGGCGCGCGTCACCAGCGGTGGCGCACGGTGCGAGGCGAGGGCGGTTGGCTGACGACGTATTGGTATCGGCCCAGCGACATCACCGCGGAGAACTTAGAACACGCGTGGGCGCTGCGGGCCGACGGGATCATCCAGAACATCACGGTGTTCGGCGACGGCAGCATGACGGCAACGGTGACCGTGCGCTCCGCACAGCCGCCGACTGCGCCGCCGAGCGTCATGCTTAAGACGCTGTCGGGCGAGCAGGCCCGCGCGATCGCGGCCAACCTCTGCGGGCCCATGCCGGCACTGCACGGTCTGCGTCGCGGCGTGCTGGCGCAACCCCTGATCATCCCGATCGGGCCCACCGGTGTGCTGCTGGGCAAGGTCGACGCCGGTAACCGGCTGACGCTGCCGCTCGACGACCCGGGCGAGTTCAGTCGGGTGCACATCGCCGCGCAGGACGCCCTGGCCAAACGAATCGTGGTGCGGCTGGCCGGTGCCGGCGAGCGGATCACCGTGCACACCCGCGACCTGCAGCGGTGGGCCAGCGTGCGAATGCCCGACATTGCGGTCAGCGATGAGGCCAGGCCGATGACGGGGACCACGGTCAGCGTGGTCGACGGCACGGTCACTCCCGCGCCGCGGCCGAACACCCTGATCTCGATCGGGGAGCCGGGAACGCCGTACCGGGGATCGGCCGACGTGCTCATCACGCAGATCGGCCCGGCGACCGTCGACGTGACGGCGGCTGGACAACTCCATACGGTTGAGGTCGAGTTGTTCCGGGCCGAGAATCGTTACATATCGTCAGAGCCGACGACCCTGAGGACAACCGAGCTCGAATCGGTGGACTAAATGACGCGCCGGCGACGAAGCGGAGCCGGTGCGATCTGGGGGCACCTCCCGCTTGCGGGGGAGAGGAGCGGCGCGCATGACTAGCGCCAGTACGACGGCCGCCGCACGCAAGCGGTTCGATCAGGCGATGGCGTTGTTCGACAACGACCAGTCGGGCGCCCAGGCGCGGTTCCGCGAGGCCACCGAAATCGACCCGTCGATGGCCGACGCGTGGCTGGGCCGGATCGCCGCCGGCGACGAGGAGTTGTCGACTCTGCAGCAGCTGTACGCGTATGGGGCGCGGCTGCACCGGGAGACCAACCGGCTCGGTGTCCGGCTGTCCGCGTCGATCAAAGCAGGGCCGTATCTGGCGATCTCGGTGACCGAGTCATCGCACGCGGGGTTGGCGTTGGCCAGCGCGTTGGTTGATGACGGGCAGTACGAGAAAGCCGAATCGGTGCTGAAAGATTCGACGCTGCTGGATACCTGGGAGAACCATCAGTGGCAGCAGTATGTCCGGGCCTACCTGATGTTCGCCACGCAGCGCTGGCCGGACGTCATCTCGGTGGCGGCCACCATATTGCCGCCGCAGGCGATCATCATGTCGGCGGTCACCGCGGCCACCAACGCGCTGGCCGCGCATGCGGCGGCTCATCTCGGGCAGGGACGTGTCGCGCTGGATTGGGCAGACCGGGTCGACTTGCGGGCCGGACACGTCGGCGCGGGCGAGGCACGACGACACCAGCTGACCGATACCGCGGTGACCGCGATCGATCCGAATGAGTTCCCTTTGATCGCAGCGGATCTCGCCTATGTGCGAGGGATGGCTCACCGTCAGCTCGATCAGGAGGACAAGGCCCAGGTCTGGTTGTCCAGGGCGACGATCAACGGGGCGCTGATCGAGCCGGCGAAGGACGCTTTGGCCGACGCGAACCTGCAGCTGGTGGTGACCGACGAGGAAACCATCAACACCCGCAGCAACAAATGGGACGTCTCCACCGAGCGGTCCGAGCAGGATCGCCGCGAAGAGCAGAACGAAGAGCGGCGCGAAGAGCTACTGGCCGAAGGCCGCGCGTTGCTCAACAACCAGGTCGGGTTGAGCGAAGTCAAACGCGCGGTGGCCGAAATCGAGGACCAGATCGAGGTCCGGGCCCTGCGATTGGCCGCCGGGCTGCCGGTGACCAATCAGACCAACCACATGCTCCTGGTCGGTCCACCCGGAACCGGAAAGACAACCACCGCCGAGGCGTTGGGCAAGATCTACGCCGGGCTGGGCATCGTGCGGCATCCCGAGATCATCGAGGTCAAAAGGGCCGACTTCTGCGGCGAGCACATTGGCGCGTCCGGCCCGCGGACCAACGAGCTGATCGCCCGTTCGCTGGGCCGCATCCTGTTCATGGACGAGTTTTACTCGTTGGTGGAGCGTCATCACGATGGCCGGCCGGACATGATCGGCATGGAGGCGGTCAACCAGCTGCTCGTCGCGCTCGAGGTGCATCGGTTCGACTTCTGTTTCATCGGTGCGGGTTACGAGAAGGAAGTCGATGAATTCCTTACCGTCAACCCGGGTTTGGCGGGCCGGTTCAATCGCAAGCTGCGTTTCGAGTCATACGCTCCCGACGAGTTGGTGGAGATCGCCGTCCGTTACGGGGCACCGCGCGCGACGGTGATCGAGCCCGCGGCGCGTGAGGCACTGAACATTGCCTGCAAGACGCTGCGCGCCTATCTCGCGCCCAACGGCAGCCACGGAATCGACGTGATGCAGAACGGCCGTTTCGCTCGCAACGTCGTCGAGCGCGCCGAGCGGTTGCGCGATTCTCGCGTCGCTGCTCAGCACCGCACCGACAAAGGCTCGGTGACTGTCGAAGACCTGGAGACTCTGCGCACACAGGACATCGTCGCGGCCGTCGTGGACGCGTGCGCGGAAAAGCATGTGCCGGTGCAGCTTTGAGCGCCACGCAGCGCACTAGGGATCGGACGACAACGTGGATGAAAATGTCCGGTGCTGAAGGCAGATTTGCTGGCCTGAACGTGAATGAGGGTCTGTGATGGCTTGGAAAGTGGTGGGCCGAGTGCCGCATTCTCCAGGTGGGGGCCACGTTGGAGGTCTGTAGGTCTCTGGGACACGCCGGATAGGTTGTAGCGGAGTTTTGCTGATTAGTTCGCCCGCTTCGGTTTTCGCGTGCTGGTGCAGGTGTTCGGCGCGGTTGTAGCCGCGGGTGCGGTCGGCGTTGGTGGTGTCGACGCGTTGGGTGTGCGTGGTGCCGCACGGCCCGCCGCGAAATCCTGGTAGTAGCGGTAGGTGCCGGCGGCGCGCTTGGCGCGCCCGTAGGTGTCGAGCGTATCGCCCTGACCGGGCTCAGGTGCGGCGTGGGCCGCGGCCGAACTGATCGCCGCTCCCGCTATCCGGTATTGCTCATCCTCGCCGATGCGGCGAACCGCACGAGCGAATCGCGGTATTGTCTGGCGGCGACATGGGCCCGAAATGGCGGTGTTTGGCCGCGTGGTCGGGCATGCTCACTGATGGAGCTAGCGCACCCCCGGGCGAAGGAAATAGTCGGTGGAGTACCCGCGCCGGGTTGTTGCCGGAATCAACCACAGTCGCCGGGCCACCCGCGGCGCCACCTGCCCGGCAAGCGTGATACTTCATGAGCCGCTGCGGCGGTCGCTGCTGGTCGCCGCTGGCGGTCATAAGGTGCCACCGAAATGTCGCTGCACGCTGAGCTATGGTCACCCAGGCGCCCATCAAGGGCTTGCCTACGACACCGGCCGATGGCGCGGCTGGTTTCGCTGGGACGAGTGGGGTTTTCGCCTCGGCAGCCACGCCCAACCGCACAATCAGGGTCCTCGCCCCGATCGGCCCGAGCCTGGCCCACGCCTAGGTCGCGTGCCAGTGGACCCGGCGACCCCGACGCCTGCCGCGCCCCTGGCTGCTGACCGCCCGTATGGCGGCGGGGCCGGCCACCCGCACGCAACGCCGGAGCCGGCCTCCCTCGCGCAGGCGTTACGCACGGTCGCCGGGGCACTCGAACGGCTGGCCGACGTGATCGCCGCCGAACAGAATGCTTCCGGACCCCAGGCCCGACACACGCGCCATCGCCCATAAGCACCCACCGAATCCGCCAAACGATGTCAGACTGCGTCGATAGCCCCGCCGTCGAGTCGTTGGCGATCTCACGCGCATGCCTGCGGCCTCCTTCTACCGGGAACCCGCGCTACGGGGGATGTCACGGAATAGCCGCAGTTCACCTGTGATGGCTCCCATCAGCGTCTGCCGCAGGGGCGACTTTTACGCGTGTTAGCCGCTGACGGGTTCGGCTATCGATTCCTCATCCCAGCCTTCGGTGTCGTTAGCGGCGTTGAAAGCGGGAACTGGCCGGCCGGCGGATTCCGCCGCGCCGAAGTTGGCGAGGTTGCCTAGCGCCGCGATAAGGTCCTTGATCTTTCTGGCCTCGTCCTTCGTGGGTGTTTGACCGGCTTCGAGGCCGTCGAGCAGATCTTTCCGCAGACCCGCGCTGACCGCTACCTCGTCGGCGGATAGGTACGCGCGTGTGCAGGCGACGTACAGCTGCTGACCTAATGTGGCGTCCGGCGCTCCGGCCGCAACGACCATCAGGTCGTTATAGCGGCTACGGACTTCGCCCAACGCCACGATGACCGATAACGTGCTTCTATCTGTGCGCGCCGCGTCGGTCAGCGCGATTTGAAGTTTGCGCAGACCGGACAAAAGACCCTCGGCGCGATCGTGAAACCGTGGGTCTTCTGGTGCGGGCAATGCATCGATCGCCGACGAGTGCACCGCCATCGCCGCCTGGGCCAGACTGACGATAATTTGCGTGTCACCTTGGGCCGGAGCTTCGGCCATAATCCCTCGATTCAGCTATGCGGCGACGCCGCAACAGGCCCCGCTATCAATACTGATTGGCAAGGGCCGAGAATAGCGACATCGCTTGCTACTGTAAACGCGCTCGAGACCGTGGCGGTGATTGCGCCCCGCAGGATCCGTACCGCGAAAGTGGCTGTTGAGTTTCGGAAATGGGCTGAAGGCTGCCAACGCGGATTCTGAGGGTTTGTGGGCGCCGGCAGTTTTGAGCCGGCCGCCGGGTGAATGCCCGAACGCCTCCAGCGCGGGGCGCCGCCGGTCAGCTGGAGCCCCTGAGGCCATTGCGCGACCTGGCTAGTTTGCTTGGTGACGTCTCAGTTCATGCCCGTGGCGAACCGACGCACCGCTATGCGATCCGGCGTCGCCCAATCGTGCACCTCAGCAACTTAGGCATCGCCGATCTTGACGAACGCCGCGCAGGACGGAATTTGACGTCGGCAGGACAGCAAAGCTCACGGCGATAGGGCCCGCGTCGCTCCCGTGGTCGGCGGTCATTGCGGCTTTGGCGTCGCCGGGAAGTTCGTCGCCACCGCGGCGGCGATCTCCAGGAACTGTCGCCGTGTCGCCGGGCGCAGCTGGTCGATGTCGACAACCCCCGCCGCCGCGATGTGCCGGTCGTAGGGCAACACGAATACCCGGTCGCCGCCAACACGCCGAGCAAACGTCTTCACTAGGGTGGCGATCAGTTTGCGGTCGCTGCGTCCGGTCACGTCGTTGAGTACCACGACCGAGCGTGCGAGCAGCTCGTGGTGGCCTGACTCGCGCAGCCAGTCCATCACCTTGCCCGCCGCTTGGGCGCTGTCGCGGGTGGTGGAGGCGACCACGATGATCGAGTCCGCCTTGGCAAGCAGGCCCTTCATCACCGGATGCTCGACGTTGGTGCCGGCGTCGGTAACGAAGACTGAGTAAAACCGCTGCAGACGTTCGTACGCGGCATAGTAGGTCTTGGGATCGAGCAGTTTCCGTTCGCTGACCTGACGGTTGGCGGCCAGCACGTCGAGCCCGCTGACAGGGCTTTGTCCGACGTGCGAGCGCATATCGGCGTAGCGCTCGATCCGGTCGTCGGCCAACACCTCGCGGTAGGAGGAGGCCGCTGTCGGGTCGATCCGCTCAGCCAGATTGGCCCCGATGTCGGGGTTGCCGTCGATGGCCACCACTTTGTCCTTGCGGACCGACGCGAACATCGAACCGATACCGATCGCGGTGGTGGTCTTGCCCACCCCACCCTTGCCGCCGAGCACCACCACCGAATACGAGCCGAGCAGAGAGCTGTTGACGACGGCGTTGAGCAGGCGAAACCGGCGTTCGTCGGGCGATTGCTCCATCGTGACCAAGCCGAAAGTCGTCACCCGCAACCATTTTCGCCACCCTTTGGCCGACGGCACCTTGTGCTCGGTAATCACCTCGGCTGCGCGCAGCTCTTCGGTTGTCAGCTCCCACGAGGCGGCTTCGGCCGTTGTTGGGGACGCTTGCCCGGCACGGGCCGTCGCTGGTGGTGCTGGGGTGACGGAAAACGGCGGTCTCGCGGCCGGCGGCCGATTGGCCTGCGATGGCTGCGGGTCCCCTGTCGGAGGCCGGTTGGGATTTGGCGGCACATGTACGCCGTGCTGTCGGTGCATGGTCGAGGCCGCCGCCGGAGGCGCCGCCCAGCTAGGCTGGGCGGGCGCGCTATCGCGCTGGACGCCCGGGTGTGCCTCGGATGCTTTCGACAACAACGGCCTCCGCGCTGCGGAGTCCGTTTGCTGCCCGGAATCCTGTGGTGGCAATGGTGCGGTGGCGCCCTCACCGCCAAAAGGGTCGCGATTGCTATTGCCCGGGCGGCTCACGCGGTGCAACGCCCGCCCTTACGGGCGCATTCAGGGCCGGGTCGCCCCGACTCGACAATCACGCTGCGACATTAACAAGAGTCCAGTTTCAGTGTCCAGCAGCGCGAGACAGACTCTTTGCCTGGCGGCAGCGCTATGGGCCAGATGGGCAAGCAGACAACACAGGCACTGGAAGCAATGACGGACTGCGCGGGGGTAGAAACCGTTGCCGCGCTACGCGAACAGGTCACGGACGTCAATCAGCAGGCCACGTTCCATCGCCGCGGCGGCGTTCCGGGCATGGTATCGCGTGGTGTCTGGCCAGGACGTTCATGGTTACCATCCAGTCCCACCGCACTATCCCGACGTGACTTGGTCGAACCGGAACACCGCGAGGCGCCCTGCCAGCGCCTCGAATTCGTCGGAGGTCCCGTCGACCACCATGCCGGAGCGTTTGGCGAACGTCACACCGACCGGGACCTGCACCGGGTACGCCCGAAGTATCGGGCGCGCTTGTGCGGCAGTCAGTTCGACGATCTTGACCGGCCGGGAGCGGCGGCCCCGGCTGAGCGTGCCGGTGCCCGCGGCCCGGGCGTTGGCGGCCCAGTCCGCGCCGGGATAACCGGCGACCGCATAGAGGCCGCCGTCGAGTTCGAACGGCGTCATCGGCGTGCTGCGCGGCTGACCCGACTTGCGTCCGGGCACCGTCAACACCATGGCGGGCCCGGTCGGTATGCCGAGCTTCTGCACGGCCATCATGAACTTGTTCATCGGCTTGAGATAACGCGGTGGGCGGGGATTAGACATGGCTTGTCTCCTTTATTATTTCGTGAACAGATAGCGGTGGTCAGCAACCCATTGGGCGAAGGTGGTCGCCGGGCGGCCGGTGATCTTCTCCACTTCGCGGGTGACGAGCGCCGGCTTGTCCAGCGCGTCGGCGAGCATCGCCGTGTAGGCGTCGGCGAATTCGGCGCCCAGACCCAAACCGATGAAACGCTGCCGCACGACATCCGGCGGCACCTCGAAGTAGCGCAGCGGACGACCCAGGACCCTGCCGATGATCGCCACCAGCTCGGAATTGGTGAGCGCCTGCGGCCCGGTCAGCGGGATCTGTTGTCCGACAAGCTCATCGGTTAGCAATGCCTGCGCGGCCACCGCTGCGATGTCGGTTTCGACGATCGGCGCGGCCGAGGCCGCGGCGTAGGGTCCACCGACGACGTCGCCGGCGACAATCTGCGCCGCCCACATGCCGACGAAGTTCGACGCGAACACCGCGGGCCGCAGGCTCACCCAGTCCAGGCCGGAGTCGATGGCGACCTGTTCGACTTCCTTGTTGCGGTCGCCGCGAAACCGCGACGGCTGCTTGGAGAAGTCGTCGTCGGCGTTGATGGCCGACAGCGCAACCAGCTTGGTGACCCCGCTGCGCTTTGCCAACGCTACGATGTCGCGGAGTTCGCTGATGTCGGGGCCCAGCGCGCGGGAGTTGAGGAACACCGCCGACGCTCCGGCTAGCGCGTCGATAGCCGAGCTCGCAGAACTCGTAGCCTCGACGCCGTCGGGAAATCCGGCGGTCTGCGGTGTGCGGGTGACGGCACGAACCCGTGCACCCGCGGCGGCGAGTTCCGAAACAAGCGGGCGCCCGACATTGCCGGTCGCTCCGGTCACGACGATCGTCATGGTGGTCTCCTTTGGCAGGATGGTCTTTTTCAAAAACTGCTTTTCATCTACGACGGGCCAGAAGATGGGAAAGTTACATCTGGAACTTGTAACTTTTTCGCGCCCCAGATCGTCGTGAATGAATGAGCCAACCGCAGTCAGCGAAAGACCAGCTCACCGAGGCCTGGCGTCTGCATCGCCCGTACTTGGTCAACCTGGCGTATCAGATGCTGGGGGACGTCGGTGATGCCGAAGACGTTGCGCAGGAGGCGTTTCTGCGGCTCTCGCGCGCCGACTCCGAGGAGATCGAAGATGTCCGTGCCTGGCTGACGGTGGTAACGGGTCGGCTCTGCCTCGACCAGGTGCGTTCGGCGCGCGCCCGCTACGAGCGGCCGGGCGACATCGACCCAGAGGTGGCCGCGCTCAACCAATCTCGTCGGCTGGACCCCGCTGATCGGGTCACCCTGGACGACGAGGTCCGCACGGCGTTGCTGGAAGTGCTGCGCAGGCTCAGTCCCGCCGAGCGGGTGTCGTTTGTGCTCCACGACGTGTTCGCGGTGCCGTTCGACGCGATCGCCGAGACAGTGGGCCGCCCGGTGGGCACCTGTCGACAGCTGGCGCGTCGCGCGCGGGCGAAATTCGCCATGGCCCAACCAGCCCAGCCGAAGCCGGGCGATGTGCCCGCGGCGGAACACCAGTTGGTCACCGAGAAATTCATCACCGCGTGCGCCAACGGTGACCTGCAGGCGTTGGCGGCGGTGCTGGATCCGACGGTGTGGGGTGTCGGGACGGTGCTGGCCGATCCGCCGCTGCCACCGCAGATCAACCACGGCCCGCACGATGTCGCCGTCAACCTGCTGCGCTACCTGGGGCCGGGTGTGACGGTGGTCAGCGGTCCCGCCGGCCAGGCCGTCGTGCTGGCTTTCGCCGAACGACGGCTGTTCGCCGTGATCGTGCTGACCATCCGCGAACAGCTGGTCACCAAGATCGAGGCCACCGCGGACCCGGCGGCGCGGATGGACGTCGCGGAGGGTCAGCCTTAGCGGCTCTCCCGGGTCTCGTCCGGCCGCGACGCGAAGAATCCCGCGACCGTGGCGGCGATCTGCAGGAATCTGCCCCGCGTCGTGCGAGCCATCTCTTCTTTCACGTCGATGACGCCGCCGGGGCGCAGGTGCGGATCGAACGGCACCTCCACCACCGTCTGTCCGCGGTCGAGAAACTGATGCGCCAGGACCGAACGGGTGCGCTTGTCGGAGTGCCCGTCAGAATCGTTGAGCACCACCACGGTGCGTTGCAGCAGGCCGGTACGGCCATGTGCGGCCAGCCATTCCATCGTCTGTGCGGCCGCCGACGCCCCGTCCGCCCACGGCGACGAGACCACGATCAGCGCGTCCAGGTCGCTCAGCGCCTCCTGGGTGACCGGCGCGTCCATGGTCGAGCCGCAGTCGATGATCGCGATGGTGAAGTGACGGTCCAACCGCGACGTGGCTTCGCGATACAGCGCGGGATCGAGCACCCGCCGCGGACCGGCCGTGGGCTCGCCGGCCAGCACGTACAGGCCCGCCGAATTGCTGCCGACCCGCGAGGTCACGTCGGCGAACGACTGAAGGTTTCGATCGGCGGCCAGCTCCCAATACGAGCCGCTGGTCCGGGGATCGATTCTGCTGCCCAGCCGGCCGAAGGCGGTGTCGGCGTCAACCGCCACCACCCGGTCCTGGCGGCGCAGCTCGGCGAAGATCGACCCGACGCTGGCGGCGATGGTGGTTTTCCCGACCCCGCCCTTGCCGAGCACGCCCACCTTGTAGTTACCGTGCAGCGCCGACCCGATGGAGGTCTCATAGGCCGTTTCTTGTTTCTCCAGCGCCGATGGTCCGGGGTTGATCAGGCCGAAGGTGGCTTTGAAAACGATGCGCCGCCAGCCGTACTTGGGACTGGGAACCGGCGGCTCCGGCGGCGCCGGCGTCGATGCGTCCAGGCCGCCCCACCCCGCCCGGTGAGATCCGGCGGCCGTTCGCGGCGACGCGTGCCGTGGCGGCGGTGCCGATCGAGGGCCGTCGCGTGGGGGCTGCGGCGGTCGTGCTGGCTGGCCGCCGGGCGGCGCGGGCCGCGACCGGTCCCGCAGGAAGTCGTCACGCTCGGTCATGAGCTCAGGCGCTCGGATGTCCAATACTCACGCAAGCCCGCGACCCGATCGCCATCGAATTCGAGGATGGCCACCTCGCGCATCCGCTTGCGGTAGCCCTTGACCAGGTCGTCGAACCGCGCCTCCCACTCGGCGATCGCGGTCGTGCCGTCGAGATAGAGGCTGAGCAACTCGGCGGAGATGTTGGCCTGTTGCTCGACGACCTTGGTCTGCCAATACTTCCGAATGCCGGCGTGGCCGCGGATCGGCTCGCCCAGTACCCGCTCGCGATACGTCGCCGACGGGGTAAAAACGGTGAGAATCAGATCGGGATCCTGGGTGGTCCATGCGCGGATGTAGGTGTCGATGAGCTTGCGCACGTCCTCTTTGCCCAAGCTCATGGATGCTCCGTTAGCTGCGCGAGCAGAATTGGTCCATCGAAGCGGCTACGCCCGACAATCGCATCGTAGATGCGTCGTGGCTCACCTAGCACCACGGCGTTCAAGTCGACACCTGCTGCCGACTGCGGTTCGACGCGGACCCATCGCCACCGTTCGGCGACGACTTCGCTGTCGCTGAGAAACCCGGTGTAGTAGCCGTCGAGCATCGTCTCGCCGGCGAGCACCGTGACGTGCAGCGAACCGTAGAAGTAGTCGTCGTTGACGTTGCGCCACAGCCCGATCAGGTGCCTGCCGAAAAGTCCCGCCTGGATCTCGTTACGGAAACCGGAGGCGTGAGCTTCGGCGCGTGGCTCGGGCGGGTAATTCCTCGCCGTCACAACGCTATTCGTGACGGCGATGGTCGACAGGTCCACATGGTGGCGGGTCCCGTCGAACACGTAGCCGGTTACCCACAGGCCGGCCAGCTGGGCGGGCTCGACCGCGGGCGCGATGGACGCCAACAAGTCGTCATCTGCGGCCGGGGTCTGCTGATGTTCGGTGTGGCCGAACAGTTCTCGCGCTGTCCAGCCTGGAAACATCCGCTCCAGGACCATGCAGTGGTAGCCCCGCGGAAGGTTCTGAATGTGGCCACCGACCCAGCGATAATATTGCGCCTTCGTGGGCGCCGATGCGTGCCGGGGTAGGTCTAATTCTTTTGCGCGCCGCTCATATTCGACAACGAACTCCGAATACTCGTGCAGATGCCGCTGCTGTAGCAGTGACTTCAGCGCAATGGCCACACGACGAGGCTAGGGCAAAACGAGACCAAACGAGACTCGAATAGCACAAAACGACACCGCCAGGACGCTGCGGCGCGACTCGGCCCCGGCGCACCGTGGATTCAACTGGCCGGGGAGCCAATCGGGAGGCAGTGTGATGACCAGATCGCTGGTCGAGGTCCCGGCGCCGGAGACCGTCGTCGGCGCCTGCGTCGACGATCCGGACCGCTGGATGATGGCCATCGACGACGAGGTGAGGGCAGTGTGCCGTAACTGCCTACGGCGATGGCTGTGCGCGCGGGAGGCCTGTGAGATGCCACGCGCCGAGGGGATGTGGGCCGGCGTCGTCATTCCGGAGGCCGGGCGTGGACGTGCTCACGCGCTGCGCCGGCTGCGTTCACTGGCCGAGCGGGGCGGCTATCCGGTCCGGGGGCCGGCGCTCCGCTAGCGGCGCCGTTTGCCCAGTTCGTCGCCGATGCGGCAAAAAAAATCTGGGCAACTTCCTCCACAACGCACTCGCAACCGGCCCTAGCGGCCCGCAGACCCGCAACTGTGACCCCAATCGGCACAGCAGACGCGTCCTGCCACGCCTTATGGTGAGGTGCATCACCGGCCTCCCGCGCCTGCGAGTGAGCCAGCCGGTGATGTGAGCGGCATTTGACCGCGATCACAGCAAATTTCCGCTACGGATCCGGCGAATATCCGCCTGCGGCTGCCTGCCTCGCAAACACCCTCCGGCGGGCCAAAATACCCAGGGGCACAAGCTGACCCGGCAAAGCGGCCCAGCGGTGCCGCCGAGACAAGCAGCACCCGCAACCGACGGGTTAGTATTGGTCAAGTTGGCATGTCAGGCGGGTTTTGTCATATCGTTTTACGACTTGTCGAAAGCCGGGTACAGGGCCACCGTCCAGCGCTGCACGGATACTCCCCAACCGGATGACCGCCGCCAGGCGACCAGCATATCGACAAGACCGATGGGGCCCAGCCCGCAAGCCTCCCGGGCGCGGCGCCAACGGATGAGATTCGTGAATTCGGCGGCAAGAAAGTTCTGGTGAAGGGTCAGGTGGGAATGGCGCCCAACCGCGTCGGGCTCTACAACCCCGCATTCGAGCACGACTCATGCGGGGTGGCCATGGTCGTCGACATGCACGGCCGCCGCAGCCGCGACATCGTGGACAAGGCGATCACCGCGCTGCTCAATCTCGAGCATCGCGGCGCGCAAGGTGCCGAGCCGCACAGCGGTGACGGTGCCGGCATCCTGATCCAGGTTCCAGACGAGTTCTTACGGTCGGCGGTCGACTTCGACCTGCCCGAAATGGGCAGTTATGCCACCGGCATCGCATTTCTGCCCCAATCGTCGAAAGAGGCGACGGCGGCGTGCGCTTCGGTCGAGAAGATCGTCGAAGCCGAGGGTCTGCAGACGCTCGGCTGGCGCAACGTGCCGACCGACGAGTCGTCGCTGGGCGCGCTGTCCCGCGACGCGATGCCCACCTTCCGTCAGCTCTTCATCGCGGGCGCCGACGGCATGGAATTGGAGCGGCGCGCCTACGTCATCCGCAAGCGTGCCGAGCACGAGCTCGGTACCAAGGGACCCGGTCAAGACGGTCCGGGCCGCGAAACCGTCTACTTCCCAAGCCTTTCCGGTCAGACCTTCGTCTACAAGGGCATGCTGACCACCCCACAGCTCAAGGCGTTCTACCTCGATCTGCAGGACCAGCGGCTGACCAGCGCGCTGGGTATCGTGCACTCGCGCTTCTCGACGAACACCTTCCCGTCGTGGCCGCTGGCGCACCCGTTCCGCCGCATCGCCCACAACGGCGAGATCAACACGGTTACCGGTAACGAGAACTGGATGCGGGCCCGCGAGGCCTTGATCGAGACCGACGTGTTCGGCTCGCACGACGACGTCCACAAGCTGTTCCCGATCTGCACCCCCGGCGCGTCGGACACCGCACGTTTCGACGAGGCGCTCGAACTGCTGCACCTCGGCGGGCGCAGCATCGCCCACGCGGTGCTGATGATGATCCCCGAAGCGTGGGAGCGCCACGAGTCGATGGATCCGGCCCGGCGGGCGTTCTACCAATATCACTCCTCGCTGATGGAGCCGTGGGACGGCCCGGCGTCGATGACGTTCACCGACGGCACCATCATCGGCGCGGTGCTCGACCGCAACGGCCTACGCCCGTCGCGGATCTGGGTCACCGCCGACGGCCTGGTCGTAATGGCTTCCGAAGCCGGCGTGCTGGACCTCGACCCGTCGACAGTGGTCCGCCGGATGCGGTTGCAGCCCGGCCGGATGTTCCTGGTCGACACCGCACAGGGCCGCATCGTCTCGGACGAGGAGATCAAGGCCGAGCTGGCCGCCGAACAGCCCTACCAGCAGTGGCTGGACAACGGGCTGATTCCGCTGGCCGAACTGCCCCAGGGCGACTACGTGCGGATGCCGCACCATCGAGTTGTGTTGCGCCAGCTGGTTTTCGGCTACACCTACGAAGAGCTCAACCTGTTGGTGGCGCCGATGGCCCGGACCGGCGCCGAGCCCATCGGCTCGATGGGAACCGATACGCCGGTCGCGGTGCTCTCCCAGCGGCCGCGGATGCTGTTCGACTACTTCCAGCAGTTGTTCGCGCAGGTGACCAACCCACCGCTGGACGCCATCCGCGAAGAGGTGGTGACCAGCCTGCAGGGCACCACCGGCGGAGAGGGCGACCTGCTCAACCCGAACGAGGATTCATGTCGCCAGATCTCGTTGTCGCAGCCGATTCTGCGTAACCATGAGCTGGCCAAGCTGATCAATCTCGATCCGGACGTCGAGGTCAACGGCCGCCGGCATGGTATGCGGTCCAAGGTGATTCGCTGTCTGTACCCGGTCGCCGACAACGGCGCCGGCCTGAAGGCGGCGCTCGACCAGGTGCGTGCGCAGAGCTCGGCGGCGATCGCCGACGGCGCACGGATCATCATCCTGTCTGATCGGGAATCCGACGAGAAGATGGCCCCGATCCCGTCGCTGCTGGCGGTCTCCGCAGTACACCACCACCTGGTGCGCGAACGCAGCCGTACCAAAGTCGGACTGGTGGTCGAGTCCGGGGACGCCCGCGAGGTGCACCACATGGCCGCGCTGATCGGCTTCGGCGCGGCGGCGGTCAACCCGTACATGGCCTTCGAGTCGATCGAGGTCATGCTGGACCGTGGCGTGCTACAGGGTCTGGACCGCGAGAAGGCGCTGACAAACTACATCAAGGCCGCCGGCAAGGGAGTGCTGAAGGTGATGTCCAAGATGGGCATCTCGACGTTGGCTTCCTACACCGGCGCCCAGCTGTTCCAGGCCGTTGGCGTCGCCGAGGATGTTCTCGACGAGTACTTCACCGGATTGACCTGCCCCACTGGCGGTATCGGCCTCGCCGACATCGCCGCGGACGTCGCGGTCCGGCACGAGCTGGCTTTCCTGGATCGGCCCGACGAACGCGCACACCGCGAGCTCGAGGTCGGTGGCGAATACCAGTGGCGCCGCGAAGGCGAATACCACCTGTTCAACCCGGAGACTGTTTTCAAGTTGCAGCACTCCACCCGCACCGGCCAGTACAAGATCTTCAAGGATTACAGCCGGCTGGTCGACGACCAGAGCGAGCGGATGGCTTCGCTGCGCGGCCTGCTGAAGTTCCGCGAGGGGATTCGTCCGCCGATCCCACTCGACGAGGTCGAGCCGGCCAGCGAGATCGTCAAGCGCTTTGCCACCGGCGCGATGAGCTACGGCTCGATCTCCGCCGAGGCGCACGAGACGCTGGCCATCGCGATGAACCGGCTGGGCGGCCGGTCGAACTGCGGCGAGGGCGGCGAGGCCGTCAGCCGTTTCGAGCGCGACCCCAACGGTGACTGGCGCCGCAGCGCCGTCAAGCAGGTGGCGTCGGCGAGGTTCGGCGTCACCTCGCACTACCTGACCAACTGCTCTGACATCCAGATCAAAATGGCGCAAGGCGCCAAACCCGGTGAGGGCGGCCAACTTCCGGGCGGCAAGGTGTACCCGTGGATCGCCGAGGTGCGGCACTCCACCCCCGGGGTGGGGTTGATCTCACCGCCTCCGCACCACGACATCTACTCGATCGAGGACCTAGCCCAGCTGATCCACGACCTGAAGAACGCCAACCCGTCGGCGCGTATCCACGTGAAGCTGGTCTCCGAGAACGGTGTCGGCACCGTGGCTGCCGGCGTGTCGAAGGCGCATGCCGACGTCGTGTTGATCTCCGGGCACGACGGCGGCACCGGCGCTACCCCGCTGACGTCGATGAAGCACGCCGGCGCACCGTGGGAGCTCGGGCTGGCCGAGACCCAGCAGACATTGCTGCTCAACGGGTTACGTGACCGGATCGTCGTTCAGGTCGACGGCCAACTCAAAACCGGCCGCGACGTGATGATCGCGGCGCTGCTGGGCGCCGAGGAGTTCGGCTTCGCCACCGCACCGCTGGTGGTGTCGGGCTGCATCATGATGCGGGTGTGCCACCTGGACACCTGCCCGGTCGGGGTGGCCACCCAGAACCCGGTGCTGCGTGAGCGATTCACCGGCAAGCCGGAGTTCGTGGAGAACTTCTTCCTGTTCGTCGCCGAAGAAGTCCGCGAGTACATGGCGCAGCTCGGCTTCCGCACCCTCAACGAGGCGGTTGGCCAAGTCGGGTCACTGGACACGACGTTGGCCCGCGCGCACTGGAAGGCGCACAAACTCGACCTGACACCGGTTCTGCACGAGCCGGAGTCCGCCTTCATGAATCAGGATTTGTACAACAGCTCCAGCCAGGACCATGGCCTGGACAAGGCGCTGGATCAACAGTTGATCGTGATGAGCCGCGAGGCGCTGGACTCCGGGAAACCCGTCCGGTTTTCCACCACGATCGCCAACGTCAACCGAACTGTCGGCACCATGCTCGGCCATGAAGTGACGAAAGCCTATAGCGGCGAAGGATTGCCGGACGGCACCATCGACATCACCTTCGACGGCTCGGCGGGCAACAGTTTTGGCGCGTTCGTGCCCACCGGCATCACGTTGCGGGTGTACGGCGATGCCAACGATTACGTCGGCAAGGGATTGTCCGGAGGCCGGATCGTGGTGCGGCCACCCGACAACGTGCCGTCGGACTACGTCGCCGAAGACAACATCATCGGCGGCAACGTCATCCTGTTCGGCGCCACCAGCGGCCAGGCATTCCTGCGCGGAGTGGTCGGTGAGCGGTTCGCCGTGCGCAACTCCGGTGCGCACGCGGTGGTCGAAGGAGTCGGCGATCACGGCTGTGAGTACATGACCGGCGGCAGGGTGGTGATCCTGGGTGCCACCGGCCGCAACTTCGCGGCGGGCATGTCCGGTGGCGTGGCCTACGTCTACGACCCGGAGAACGCATTGCCGGACAACCTCAACTCGGAGATGGTGGAACTGGAGGCGCTCGACGATGACGACGTGGCTTGGCTGCACGGGATGATTCAGGCGCACGTCGATGCGACCGACTCCGCTGTCGGTCAACGCATCCTGAACGACTGGGCGGCCGGGCAACGGAGCTTCGTCAAGGTAATGCCCCGCGATTACAAGCGGGTGCTGGAGGCGATCGCCGAGGCCGAGCGCAACGGCACCGATCCCGACCAGGCGATCATGGCGGCCGCCAGTGGCTGATCCGAAGGGTTTTCTGAAATACACGCATCGCGAAACGCCGAAACGCCGACCAGTGTCATTGCGGCTGCGCGACTGGCATGAGGTCTACGAAGACTTCCCGCACGAGACGCTGCAACACCAGGCCACCCGCTGCATGGACTGTGGGATCCCGTTCTGCCACAACGGTTGTCCGCTGGGCAACCTGATCCCGGAATGGAATGACCTGACCCGCACCGGTCGTTGGCGCGACGCGATCGAACGCCTGCACGCGACCAACAACTTCCCGGACTTCACCGGCCGCCTCTGCCCGGCGCCGTGCGAATCAGCGTGCGTGCTCGGGATCAACCAGGATCCGGTGACGATCAAGCAAATTGAGGTCGAGATCATCGACAACGCCTTCGACGAAGGCTGGGTGGTGCCGCTGCCCCCCGATGAGCACACCGGCAAGACGGTGGCGGTGATCGGCTCCGGGCCGGCCGGTCTGGCCGCCGCGCAGCAGCTGACCCGGGCCGGCCACACGGTGACGGTGTTCGAGCGCGCCGACCGTATCGGCGGGCTGCTGCGCTACGGCATCCCCGAGTTCAAGATGGAAAAGCGCCACCTGGAGCGCCGGTTGGACCAGATGCGGGCCGAAGGCACCGAATTCCGCGCGGGCGTCAACGTCGGCGTCGATATCACCGCCGAGCAGTTGCGCGCCGACTTCGATGCGGTGGTGCTGGCCGGCGGAGCGACCGCATGGCGCGATCTGCCGATCACCGGTCGCGAGCTCGAGGGTATCCACCAGGCGATGGAATACCTGCCCTGGTCCAACCGGGTGCAGGAGGGCGACGATGTTCTTGGCCCTGACGGCGAACCGCCGATTACCGCAAAAGACAAGAAGGTCATCATCATCGGCGGCGGTGACACCGGCGCCGACTGCCTGGGCACCGCGCACCGTCAGGGCGCGGCCAGCATCCACCAGTTCGAGATCATGCCCCGCCCGCCGGAGGCTCGCGCCCCGTCGACGCCATGGCCGACTTACGAGCTGATGTACCGGGTGTCCCCGGCGCACGAGGAAGGCGGCGAGCGGATGTTCTCGGTCAACACCGAGGAATTCGTCGGCCGTGACGGTCACGTCACCGCGCTGAAAGTGCACGAGGTGACGATGGAGGACGGCAAGTTCGTCAAAACCGAGGGCACCGATTTCGAAATTGAAGCCGATCTGGTGCTGCTGGCAATGGGATTCGTCGGGCCGGAGCAGCCGGGCCTGCTGACGGACCTGGGGGTGGAGTTGACCGACCGCGGTAATGTGGCGCGCGGCAACAACTTCGAGACCTCGGTGCCGGGTGTATTCGTAGCAGGCGACATGGGGCGAGGCCAATCGCTGATCGTCTGGGCAATCGCCGAGGGCCGTGCGGCCGCGGCAGGTGTGGACCGATTCCTGATGGGTCAGACCGCTCTGCCCGCACCCATCGCGCCCACTGCCGCTCCGCAACGCTAATCACTGTCGTCACATCAGCAACATTTGATAAATTGTTCGGCGAGCCTTACACTGTTTGCCAGCGGTAGGGTGTTTAATTGCTCGATATGGGGCGCCGCGGGGGCGTGGTGCTCGGCATGTTGACTGACTGCAGGAGTGAGCACCGTGCATATGAATCCTATGACCCGGTCGCGGGTCGGGCGAATCGCCTGGTCATGGTTCCGGCACCCGGTCAAGAGCCGGGAGTTCCCCGAAAAGCTTGAGCGCCTGGTGACCGCCGAGGAGTTGCTGCGCTTCGGCGTATAAGTTCCAGCTCCGGCGGCCCGTTGATTAAGACAGGCGTTTGCTCAGCGTAATCTGCTCGTTATCTGAGAGTCGCGACATCGAGACCTAGAAATTGTCCAGAGCGGGCTACCCCACCAGCCCCGAGTCTCGAATCGCTTCGGCCAGCGGCTCCAGCACGGCCGGGTCGTGCGGTGGCGCGATGTACACGATGCCCAGATCCAGGCCCTCGGCGGCCAGACCGGCCGCGTCCTCGACGACCTTCGCGTAGCTGCGGTCCGGTTCCAGCCGAAGGTGCGCCGACAGCATGATCTCCTTGGGATCACGCCCGATGTCGGCGCAATGGGAGGCCAGCACATCGCGCTTGTGGGCGAACAGTTCCGGCGGTCCGCCAACGAAGTTCCAGTGCTGGGCGTGCCGCGCGGTGATGCGCAGCGTGCGCTTCTCGCCGCTGCCGCCGATGCAGATCGGGGGATGCGGACGCTGCGGCCCCTTGGGCTCGTTGCGGGCGTCTTTGAGCTGGTAGTACTTGCCGTCGAAGTTGGTGGTCTCTTGGCTCAACAGGCTGGTCAGCACTTCGCAGGCCTCCTCGAACCGGTCGAAGCGTTCCTTGATGCTGCCCAGCTCGATGCCGTAGGTGCCCGACTCCTCTTCATTCCATCCGGCGCCGATGCCGAGTTCGAGTCGACCGTTGGAGATGACGTCAAGCGCCGCAGCCATATTGGCCAGCACCGCGGGATGGCGGTAATGGATGCCGGTGACCAGAGTGCCCAGCCGCAGCCGCGTGGTGGCCTGCGCAAGCGCGGTGAGCGTCGTCCAGCCCTCCAGGCACGGGCCGGCGGAGTTTCCGAAGATCGGGTAGAAGTGGTCGAACGTCCACCCGGACTCGAGACGTCGATGTCGTCGGCCGCTGTCCAGACGGCGAGCATCTGTGTCCAGCTGGTCTCTTGCGGTGAGGTTTTGAACGCGAATCGCATTACACCGAGACTAGTCGTGTGGCAGAAACCGGCACCTAACTAGACTCGGCCGGGCAATGAACTGGCACCTGGGGCTTGACACAAGAATCACCCTGCTGGCGGCCGGCCTGATCTTTCTGCTCGCCCTGGTGGTCGGGGTATGGAAGTACCGCCAGATCATGGTCGCCGACGATCATCGGGCGCACCCGTACGTCGACATCGCGCATCGGGCCAGCGGTGTCTACTTCCGCGATGCCTGCGCGATCGCCTCCAGAAAGGCTGTCGCCGCGATCTTGGCACCAACCGCGTTGAGGTGCTCGCCCATGTCGGAGGCGTAGCCGTCGTACAGCGCGAAGTACCCCTGATTGTCGTAGCTGCCGGAGACCCTCGTGCCGTCGGGCTTCGTGGACTCGATCGCGGCGAGGTCGAAGAGGTGACGGCCGGCGTACTCGCCGCGGATCAGCGCGTTCAGCCGCTCCCGCGCGACGTTCGCTGGCCGGCCGCGCACGTCGCGCCGGCCGAGAACTGTCTTCAGCCGTGTCTTCAGCTCCGTGAAGGGGCCTGGCTCTGTGGCCAGTGGCACCGTCACGTGGATGAAGGTGACGTTGGGGAAGTCCCGCTCCAACGCGGCCATGGAGTCGTGGTACCTCGCGAAGAGGGCGTCGACATCCGTGTCGCTCCAGATGTCACCCCAGCAGAACTTCATCAGAGCGACGTCGACCTGCCGGCCCATCCCACCGCGGATGGTGCGGTCGAAATCCTCGAGCTGCGGCTTCCCGGCGTCTTCAACGCCTTTGCCGATGAATTTGTGGGCGATGAACCCGCCGTTGGGGCCGGGCTCGGCACGCCCCTGCTCGATCGGGGGGGCCGAGACGCCGTGATCGGCATAGACGCCCGGGACAGCGTCCAGCACGGTCATCCCCACGGCAAAGTGGCCGAAGAACACCCTTGTACGGGCCACAGCGGTCAAGTCCGCCGTCGTGATCGCGGACGCCACGTTGCCCTGGATCGGTATCGACTTCTCCTTGCTCCAACGGTCAGCCATCACTACGGTCACGGCCAGAACGAGCGCGACCACGGTGACAACTGCGGCTACGGGGCGACGGAACCTCCATCGGGTTGGGGCCAGCATGCTCCGCCACCTCCTCGTCGCAAACCTCTGGGCTCAGAATCTGGCTCAGAAAATACCATAGGTTTCGTTTGGCAGTCCGTGGATGACCATGAGTTTGCGCAGCTACCCGTTTGGGAATCTAGCCCGGGCTGATCTTTTTGCTCGCCTTGGTGCTCGGGGTGTGGAAGTACCGCCAGTGGCGATGGTGTTGCTGATCGTCGGCGAGATCGGCGGCTTCGGGGTGCCGCTCGCCGGGTTCATCGCCGGCCAGCTGCTCTAGCCGGCGGGGCACACTGGAGCCATGGATCCGGTAGCCGCGCTGCGACAGATCGCCTACTACAAAGACCGGGCGCGCGAGGATTCGCGGCGGGTGATGGCCTACCGCAACGCCGCCGACATCGTCGAGCGCCTTGACGACGCACAGCGGGAGCGCCACGGCCGCGCCAACAGCTGGCAGTCGCTGCCGGGCATCGGGCCGAAGACCGCGAAGGTGATCGACGAGGCCTGGTCCGGGCGCGAGCCCGACGTTCTGGTCGAATTGCGCGCCGCCGCTGACGATCTCGGCGGCGGCGACATCCGGGCGGCGCTGCGCGGCGACTTGCATCTGCATTCGAACTGGTCGGACGGCTCGGCGCCGATCGAGGAGATGATGGCCACCGCCGCGGCGCTGGGACACGAGTACTGTGCGCTGACCGACCACTCGCCGCGGCTGACCATCGCCAACGGGCTCTCACCGGAGCGGTTGCGAAAACAACTCGACGTGATCGAAGAGCTACGCGACCGGTTCGCGTCGATGCGGATCCTGACCGGCATCGAGGTGGACATCTTCGACGACGGCACCCTGGACCAAGAGCCCGAGCTGTTGGATCGCCTCGACATCGTGGTGGCCAGCGTGCATTCGAAGCTGTCGATGGATGCCGCGGCGATGACCCGCCGGATGGTGCGTGCCGTCAGCAACGGCCACGCCGACGTTCTCGGCCACTGCACGGGCCGACTGGTCGCCGGGAACCGCGGTATCCGGCCGGAGTCGAGGTTCGACGCCGAGGCGGTGTTCACTGCGTGCCGCGAGCACGGCACCGCCGTCGAGATCAACTCCCGGCCCGAACGTCGTGACCCGCCAACCCGACTGCTGAACCTCGCATTGGAGATCGGATGTGATTTCAGCATCGACACCGACGCGCATGCGCCCGGCCAGCTCGACTTCCTCGGCTACGGCGCTCAGCGCGCGCTGGATGCCGGCGTGCCGGCCGATCGGATCGTCAACACCTGGCCGGTGGACAAGCTGCTGGCGTGGACCGCGTCAGTCGGGTAGGTGCGGCATCTCCATGCCGGGGTCGCGGCCGACCAGTACTCCGCGGGTGAGCGCCGACTTCCCGTAACGGCTACGCACCCGGTCGACGGCCGTGTCGACGGCCGCAGACTGCCTTCGCGGCCCGGCGAACGGCAGCATCAACTGCTCGGCGCCGCTGCGATCGATCTCCGAGACGGCGAACCCGACGAGCGTCAGACCGCGCTCGGCGATCAGCGGCGCGGCCGCTGCGACCAAACGCCGCGCCGTGGCCAGGATGGTTTGCGTAGACGAGGTGGCCCACGGCAACGTGTGCGACCGGGTGGCCCGGCCAAAGTCGTTGAACCGCAGCCGCAATGTCACCGTCCGCCCGGTGCGTCCCGCGGCCCGCATCCGCCCGCTGATCCGATCGATCAGGTTGATCACCACCACGTCGACCTCGGCCGGCGACATGGTGTTGCCGGCGCGGCCGAGCGCACGCTGAGCGCCCACCGACCGTCGGCGCACACCGGTGGAAACCCGACGCGGATCGACGTTGCGGGAAAGGGCATACAGCCGACCTCCCATTGCCCGGCCCACCAGCGAGGCCAGCATCGACTCGCTGAGCTCGGCCACGTCGGCGACCGTGTCGATGCCGTGCGCGTGCAGCTTGTCGGCGGTCACCGCGCCGACGCCCCACAGCCGGCGCACCGGCAGCGGATGCAGGAACGCGAGCTCTCGCCCGGGCGGAACCAGCAGCAGGCCGTCCGGTTTGGCTTCCTGGCTGGCGACCTTGGCCAGGAATTTCGTCCGCGCGATGCCGACGGTGATGGGTAGCCCGGCGCGGTCGCGCACCTCGTTGCGCAGCCGTGCCGCGATCTGCACGGGTGTTCCGGAGACCCGGCGCAGCCCGCCGACGTCCAAGAACGCCTCGTCCACCGAAATCGGCTCGACCAGCGGTGTGGTGTCGCGGAAAACCTCGAACACCGCTTCGCTGGCCTGTGTGTAGGCGGCCATTCTCGGCGGGACCACCGCGGCGTGCGGGCACAGCCGCCGGGCCTGCGCGCCGCCCATCGCGGTGCGGACGCCGTAGGCCTTGGCTTCGTAGCTCGCCGCCAGCACCACCCCGCCGCCGACGATCACCGGCCGGCCGCGCAGGGCCGGGTCGTCGCGCTGTTCGACGGACGCGTAGAACGAGTCGAGGTCCGCGTGCAGAATGGCGGCTGTTTGGTGGGGTGAGCCCGACACGAACATATGTTCGCATCAGCGGGTGACGTCTTTTAATTGCCCGGTTCCTCCTCAGTCCGCTATGCGGACTGCATCGTCACCGGGCGTAGCTAGATGCCCCGTAGATGCTGGCGACCCAGATGTGGGTGAGGGTATCGACGACGCGGTCCTCGTTGACCGACAGCTGTTCGGCAAACAGGGTGGCCATCATCGCGCGCTCGTTCATTTGGTTCAGCGACGTGGCCAGGTCTGCGGCCGGGATGGTCTCCGGGGCGGCGCCCCGCGCCCGTTCGGCGGTGATCATGGCTGCTGTTTGATCGATCCACTTCTGCATGAAGCTCGTCCACACGGCCCGGACCTCCGAACTGGTGGCCAGCGCTTCCGACCCGGCGCGGACCACCGCGCGGTGCGAGCCGAATCCGGTAAAGAACGCTTTGATGCCATTGCGCCAGACGCGGCGAGGATCAGCGGGCAGTCGCTGCACCGCGCCGTCGAACTCCGCATCTGCACGGACGATCATCGGCTCGAGCAGCGACAGCAACACCGCTTCCTTGGACTTGAAATAGAAGTAGAACGTCGGCCTCGAAAGGCCGGCGCCCTTGGCCAGGTCGTCGATGGAGATGTCGGCAAATGCGCGCTCTTCGAGCAACCGCTCGGCAGTCGCAAGGATCGCCTGCTCACGGTCGTCGCCGGACGGGCGTGCCGAGCGACGCCCCCTAGTGGTGCGGCTGGAGCTGACGGTAGTCACGGCCGCTACTTTACACGGTGTTGAGAAATTCGACAGCGTGTTGACGCACTCAACACCGTGTTGATAGCGTGGCGCCATGACTGAACACCTCGACGTGCTCATCGTGGGCGCCGGCATCTCCGGTATCAGCGCCGCGTGGCACCTGCAGGACCGCTGCCCGTCCAAGAGCTATGCGATCTTGGAGCGCCGGGATGATCTCGGCGGCACGTGGGACCTGTTTCGCTACCCGGGCATTCGCTCCGACTCGGACATGTTCACGCTGGGCTTCCGGTTCAAGCCGTGGGAGTCGGCCCAGTCGATCGCCGACGGCGATTCGATCAAGGCCTACATCAAGGAGGCCGCGGCGGAGAACGGTATCGACCGGCACATCCGCTACCGCCACCAGGTGGTGGCCGCCGAATGGTCCGACGCCGACAACCGATGGACCGTCACGGTGAACAACGACGGTCGGCAGGAAGAGATCACCTGCAAGTTCTTGTTCGCGTGCAGCGGCTACTACAACTACGACGAGGGTTACTCGCCGACGTTCGAAGGGGCCGAAGATTTCCAGGGCACGATCGTGCATCCCCAGCACTGGCCCGAGGACCTCGACTACGCGGGTAAAAGGGTCGTCGTCATCGGCTCCGGCGCCACCGCGGTGACCCTGATTCCGGCGTTGGTGAATTCCGGCGCCGGCCACGTCACCATGCTGCAGCGCTCGCCGACCTATATCGGCTCGCTGCCGCTGATCGATCCCGTCGCCGAGCGGGCCAACCGTTGGCTGCCGGCCCGTGCCGCGCACGTCGTGAACCGTTGGAAGGCAATCGGTTTCAGCACGGCTCAGTACCAGCTTGCTCGGAAATTCCCCGCCTACATGCGCAAGACCCTGCTGACGATGGCCAAGCGCCGCCTGCCCGAGGGCTACGACGTGGAGAGGCATTTCGGCCCGAGCTACAACGTGTGGGACCAGCGGTTGTGCCTGGCGCCCGACGGTGATCTGTTCAAGACGATCCGGCACGGCCAGGCCGACGTTGTCACCGACACCATCGACCGGTTCACCAAAACGGGGATCAAGCTCAGCTCCGGTGACGAGCTGCAAGCCGACATCATCATCACCGCAACGGGTTTGAACCTGCAGCTGTTCGGTGGTGCCGCGATCCGGCGCAACGGCACGCCGGTCGACCTCACCGAACTGATGGCCTACAAGGGGATGATGCTGACCGGTATGCCGAACATGGCGTTCACCATCGGCTACACCAACGCCTCCTGGACGCTCAAGGCCGACCTGGTATCGGAGTTCGTCTGTCGGGTGCTCAACTACATGGACGCCAACGGCTATGACACCGTGGTGCCGCAGCATCCGGGGGACTCGGTCGACGAGCGTCCACTGATGGACTTCACCCCGGGCTATGTGCTGCGGGCCTTGGACTATCTGCCGAAGGCGGGTTCAGTCAGCCCCTGGCGGCTCAAGCAGAACTATCTGCTCGACCTGCAGCTGATCCGGCGTGGCCGGGTCGATGACGAGGCGCTGCAGTTCGCCAAAAAGCCTGCTGCCCTAGCGGTTTAGCCAGTAGCGGCGGCGACGACGACGATACCGTCGTCGTCGCTGTGGGCCATGTCGCCCGGCACGAATTCCACCCCGCCGAAGCTGACCGTGACGTTGCGCTCACCGGCACCGGTCTTGCTGCTCTTGCGGGGATTAGTGCCGAGTGCCTTGATGCCGAGGTCGATGCCGCGCAGGGCGGCGGCATCGCGGACGGCGCCGTGCACGATTAGCCCGGCCCAGCCGTTGGAGTGGGCCAAGCCGGCGATGAGGTCGCCGACCAGCGCGGTGTGCAACGAGCCTTCGCCGTCGATCACCAGCACACCGCCCTCGCCGGGCGAGGAGAGCACCGACTTCAGCAGTGCGTTGTCTTGCAAGCAGCGGACCGTGGTGATCGGACCGGCGAATTGTGTTCGCGCGCCGAACTGGCGGAATTGGACGTCACAGCTGCGTACGTCGGGCCCGATGTCGTCGACCAGGTCGGCGGTGGGCCGGAATATCACCGTCACCGGGCCATGCTAGCTATGGCGACTCGTCCCGTCGACGAAGCTGGCGCACCAGCAGCAACGCCAGCAGACTGATCGCGACTGCCACCGCCAACGGCAGCGGTGAGCGGCCCTCTGAGGGCACGGCGGCTCCCCCGGACACCGGGTTGGGCGCCGCGTCCACAGTTGACTTCGCGTGTGCCGCGGCATCTTTGGCTGCTTCGGCAAGCTGGCCGTTGGTGTCGACGCGTGGTGGTGTTGCGGGCTGGGTTGGTGGTGTGGCGGGCGCGGGCTCGGCTTTTTTGGCGGGCGCCTTTTTAGCCGGTGCTTTCTCGGCGGCCTTTTTAGCGGGTGCTTTTTTGGCGGCTTTTTTGGCGGCTGCTTTCTTTGGTGCGGCCGGTTGACTCTTTTTCGCCGCCTTGGCGGGTGCTTTTTTGGCGGGCGTCTTCTTCGCCGGTTTATCCGGCGCCTTGGCCGGTGGTGCCGACATTTCCGGAGCCTGCTCCGCGGGTTTCGGCGGTGCGGCGTCGGCGGGCGGGCTGGGCGGCGTGGGTGCAGAGCTGGGCGTGTGTTCGGGTGCGGTGTGGGATGTGTCGTCCGGTGAATCCTGCGGGTCTGCCATGTGGCTGCTCCTTTGCAGTTTCTCGTCGGGTGAATCGGCCACGTACACCAGCAGTCGAACCCATCATGCCAGGGGTCGCCTCGCGGGCAATCTGGGTTAGCCGCTGACGGCCGGCCCGTTACGGCTTCTTGCGGGCCTGCCAGACCACCGCTCCGCCAACGAGCACCAAAGCGCCGACAATGAACGGCCAGACCGGGAGGTCGCCCGGCGAATTATCGGAGCTGGCGGCCGTCGGGCCGGGTGTGCCGGTGCCGGCAGCGGTCAGCCGGAACGACCACGATCCGGACACCACGTGCCCGTCCGCTGACGTCACTCGGTAGTTCACCGTGTAGTTTCCGGTCGGTCCCAGGGGCCGTACGCCGACGCTGACGACCGCGCCCTGTACCTGCGGTTGTCCGGATGACCACAGGTTGCCGTCCGGTCCGACAACCGTCATCGCCGCGAACGTGGTTTGCAGATCCTCGTTGAAGGTCGCTCTGACGTGGGCGGGACCGGTGCTGACGGCGGCATTCTCGGCGGGGTCGACAGAGATCCGGGCGGCGTGCGCGCCGGCGGCTCCGGCGGTCAAGCTGGCGACGATGGTGACCGCTGCCAGGAGCAGGCTCACCACAAAGAAGCGTGCTCGGCGGCTCATTTCTCTCGAGTGATCAGCGCGATGCCGATTGCCAGCGCACCGAGGAATAGGGCGGCTCCACTAAGTATCCGGGCGGTGTTATCGCCTGCTGCCCTTGGCTTTTGCGTTGCCGGCGTAGCGACGGCAGTCGGCGCCGTGGTGCTGGTCGGGTGGGGGTGGTGGGTGGGCGGCGGCATCGATCCTTCGGTGAGCGTCAGCATCGGTACCGGGTTCGACGGCTCGGCCCCGCCGGGCGCCGGCGGCTGATCCCACTTGACCACTGCTCCGTCGGCATAGGTCTGGGTCGCCGGGAAGCTGACGGTGTCGGCGTCGGGAAGTTTCACCGTGATCCGGAACAGCCCGAACTGATCGACCGGGATTCCGCCGTTGGGCGCTGCCGTCCAGGTGGCCGAATGGACGATGCCGGAGGCGGCGTCGCGGTCGAGTTTGACCGTCCAGCCTTGCTGCGCTTGGGTCTGCACCGAGGTGACATTGGACAGGTCGACCGTGAGGGCGGTGGTGGCCGCCCCGGTCGTGGATTCATTGGGCACTTGGAAGGTGACCAGTGCCATGCCGCCGCGCACGGCGTCATCGCTGCTGGCGTGAACATGGGCCGACGCCGGTGCGATGGCGGCGGCCGATCCGAGATAGAGCGTGGTGGCGGCGGCGGCCGAGATCAATACTCGCAAAACCAAACTGCGGTGCCATGACATCCGATTGCTTCCTTTTCGTTTGTCGAAGGGGCGGGATCAGGCCGGGTTGGCGGGTGGCACGGGCTTAGGTCAATCCGAGCCGCGCCATCAGGTCGGCGTCGATCTCATCGAGTTGTCGCGAGATCGCGGTGTGGGCGGCGCGGCGGCGCACGCCGGGCATGTTCTCCGCCGCGGTGACGGCCGCCGCCAGGTCGGTGAGCCGTTCGGAAATAGCGGCCACGAATTGCTTGGTCTCGGCGTCCTTGGGCTTCTTCTCCTGCACCGCGCGCAACGATTGCTCGGCGCCGGCGATACGGGCCGACAACCGGCCGCCGTGTCCGGAAAACTGGCCGATCTGAGCCAGCGGAACACCGAGCTGGTCGGCCCGCCGCTGGTCGATCAACCCGCGGGCGGCGATCGCGACGCGATAGGCCAGCGGGACCACGATCGGCGCGAGCAGCCGAGACACGGTTAGGAGACGGCGAATTCGCGTCGGTGACAGCAGCTTGCCCTCACGCACCGCCTTGAGTTCGGCCTCGGCGACCTTCAACGCCGTCTGGTCGCTATCGCGCCGCGCCTTCAATTGGTCCCTGACTGCTTTCGATTCGGCTCGCTGTGCGGCTTTGAACCGGCGTGCCTCGTTTTTCGCCGACAGCTTCGCCTCGAGTTTGGCCCGGGTTTTGATCGCGCGGGCCTCGGCACGACGCGTCGCGCGGGTCTTTCGCTTGCCGAATAGGCCCATTCGCGGCCGCCTCCCCGGTATCTCGTCGACTGTCGAGGTGCGTGTGCCCCATCGATGGGCCAACCCTAGCGGGGCGCGCCACCAGGCTATGCGTCTAGGTGTTCCTTACGGCGTAGCTCGTCAACGCGCTGCACGATGTCGTGTTTCGCCTCCGCGGACAAACCGCTGGCGCGAAGCGCGATACGCCGAACGCCCTCATCGCGCATGGTCATCATCCACGCCAACTCTTTGTCGAGCTTTTCGTAATATTCGTCGTCAGTGAAGTAGGCGGGCCTGATTCGGAAGAAGTTCGCCAAGGCGGCCATGGTGGCGGACGACGGGTTTGTGCGGTTGCCCGAGCGTAGCTGCGACAGGTAGGGAGCCGACATCGTGATGCCCTCCGATTTGAGCGCGGCGATCACCTCAGCGGAGGTATGCGGCCCCCGTCCGGGCGGATAAACCGTGTCGAACAGGCGGTTCAGGCGGGCAGCAAACGTCGTGCTCATCGATATGACCTCCACCGGGTCGGTCTAACAAATAATTCCTTCGAGGTATTTGCTGATCATCGTAGCGAGAGTTATCGCCGCAACCAAGTGCAAACTTGGCGAGAATTGCGGCCGACGACCGTCGCGCTCGTTGACGACGCTGTCACGGCGTGCCGAGCTTGGTTTTCAGCGGATTCACATGTTCTAGCACGCGAATTGTGTGACGGTCCGTCGCCTCCGCGCTCAGCGACCGAGACAGGTGGTCTCGTCGGTCGAGTGCATCCGACGCTACGGCAACCGGTGCGCTGCGCCGATGCCTCGAAAAGCTGATTTGCTGTCACGCCTCGGATCAGCTGCGGCCTGTCGCCGAGGTCGGCGAGGAACCGCGTCACAGCCAGGCGCGCCTCGTCGAATTCCGCTCTTGTCCGGTCTAGTCGGTGAAAGTCGTTAAGCAGCTAGCAGCATCGCCAGGATCGCGGTGTCGGGATGGCTGATGGGGTCGACGCCGACGCGACTCACCATCGAGGTGATCGTGCCGTCGGCTTCCGCCTCCACCCAGGCCGCACGGTGCTCTAGGCCCAGATACGGCAGCCCGGGCAGCAGCACGCATCCCGACGCCGCGCCGTTGCATTCGGGCAACGACGGTGTGGTCTCCGAAGGCGGATGCAGCATCAACAGTGCCGGTGGCTGATGATCGGCGAAATAACCTGGCCGGATGGCGGATTCGCCAACTACCGGACCCTCCGCCAGCACCAGGCCGACGGTGCCCGGTGCAGGAGCGTCCGGCAGCTCTTCGCGAGCACCGAATACCGTTGTGGTGTTGAGCAATCCAGGTAGCGACGCTACTCTGACCGCAACCATCAACAGCTGCGCCCACTCCTTCGTCGAATCGGGCCAACGCCCGGAAATCACGAACCCTTTCAAGGCACCGTGAGAATGAAATGGGGCCACCTCAATGGCCCGGCCCGACCCCATTTCCATTTCGCCCTCCGCCATACTTCGGTTCGGGTACCCAGCGATACGCCGGTGGGTCAATCAGATCAGCATGCGTCAGGCGATGAATACCCGCAAGCTGACACGAGCAACCAACGCCCAACTTAGGTAAAAAAGAAACACCGCCGAAATAGTGAACGGGGCGCCGCGCGAATGGCGCGACGCCCCCGAACAGGCGAATTCAACCGAAGTCAGCCGGCGATCAGCCCCTTGGCCTTCGAAGTCGCAGCCGCGTAACGTGATTGCACATCTTCCCAGTTCACGACATTCCAGAACGCCTTGGCGAAGTCCGCCTTGACGTTCTTGTACTGGAGATAGAAAGCGTGCTCCCACATGTCGAGCACCAGCAGCGGCACCAGGCCGAGCGGAAAGTTGGTCTGGTGGTCGTAGACCTGGAATACCAACAGCTTCTGGCCGAGGCTGTCCCAGCCGAGCGCCGCCCAGCCCGACCCCTGCACGGTGGTGGCAGCCGAGGTGAACTGACCACGAAACTTGTCGAATGATCCGAAGGCCTCATCGATGGCTGCCGCTAGCTCGCCGGTCGGCTTGTCGCCACCGTTGGGGGACAAGTTCTTCCACCACAGACTGTGGTTGACGTGGCCGGCCAGGTTGAACGCTAAGTTCTTCTCGTACAACAGAATTGCCGAGAAATCTTCTTTGGAACGCGCCTCTTCGAGTTTCGCGAGGGCGTCGTTGGCGCCCTTGACGTAGGTGGCGTGGTGCTTGTCGTGGTGAAGCTCGTTGATTTGACCCGAGATATGCGGCTCCAGTGCTCCGTAGTCCCAGTCCAGGTCGGGCAAAGTGTATTCAGCCACGGGATTCCTTCCTTCGATGATCGTTGCCGATCTAGTTCTGACGCTCCACTCGCAGGCTGTCAGCGGCGCGGCGGCTTGGGTTGGTGAACCATGATCAACCCTGCTCCATCGCAGCGCGCACCGCAAGAACGAGTGCCATGGGTGGATACCCGGCGGCGGGGGTTCAGAACCAAACGATGAGCGCGAGGACCGCGAGCAAAACCAGGGCGATGAGGCCGGCGCGCAAACCGGCAAGTAAGTAGGAGCGATTGCACGTGGGCGACGTGGTGTACCAGTGCGACGAGGATCCCGCCGACTGCGGTCCGATCGGTTGCGTTGTCATCGGATGACCACCTGCACGTCCAAGTCTCCCCCAGTGAGATGAGTCACAACTACTCCTAGTGGTCGCGATCATAACCCCTTGGCGAACCGGCGGGAAAATTGAGCCGGAAGCGGGTGGTTGACCAGCGTCTTTTTGCTGGGCGACGACGGCCACCAAGCAGCGATCGACGCCGTGCGGATCGGCCGGGCGGGTGATTCGCCGCGGCGTGTTTGGTGTGACATCCCCCATACCGGGGATGCGGCGTGTCGCGTGAGGCGTGCTGAGAATTCGCTCAGCGTCCGGCAAAACTGTCGATCGCGACGCGGGATCTGCCCGCTGTTATCCACAGCTGTTGACGTGACCGACGTATTGACCGCGCGTCAATGCAACGGGCGCCGGATCACCCCCTGTGGATAAACCTGTGGAAACTGTGGATACCTGTTGGTAGCTGGATGGGGCCTCCTGCGCGGCCGGTTTCCGCGTGCCAAGATCAAGGTCATGGACGGTGAACCGGTGGTCGCACAGACAGCTGTCGCCGAGCTGCCCGCCGAATTCGGGCCGGGCACGGTGTTGCTAGATGTGCGTGAGAACGACGAGTGGCAGCGCGGTCATGCCGCGGACGCCCGGCACATCCCGATGGGTGAGGTGCCGGCCAGGGTCAACGAGATCGACCCGCAGGCGAAGTTGTACGTGATCTGCAAGGCCGGAGGGCGTTCCCAGAAAGTGGCGGAGTATCTGGCCGGCAACGGGTACGAACCCGTCAACGTCAGTGGCGGGATGCTGGCATGGGCCAGCGCCGGCCGTCCGGTGGTCACCGATGACGGCGCCCCTGGCAGCGTCTGACTTGCGTGCCACGAGCATCAGGGCCGAGCAGCCGGTTTTGACGGTTAGGCTGATGCGGTGATCCGCGCTGGCGACGATGCAGAGCGCAGCTCTGTGGAGGAGTGGCGCCAATGATCCGCGCTGGCGACGATGCAGAGCGCAGCTCTGTGGAGGAGTGGCGCCAATGATCCAAGTGTGCTCCCAGTGCGGCACACGCTGGAATGTCCGTGACCGCCAGCGTGAGTGGTGTCCGCGCTGCCGCGGAACGCTGCTGGCGCCGTCGGCCGAGACGCCCGACGCCGATCCGCGCTGGAGCGCAGGCCCACGGACACCGCCGCGGTTACCACCGGGCTACCGGTGGATCGCGGTGCGTCCCGGCCCGCCGCCACCGCCACGACGTTGGCGCCGGCCGCTCGGGCCGACGCCGCGATACCCGGTGATACCGCGCTGGGGTCTGCAGGATCGCGTCGAGTCGGATGGTGCCGGGCACGGTTCGGCGGCGCGGCAAGCGCCACCGGTGAGCCGGGTGCATGCGGTTTTCTTCGCGACCGCGGTGACGCTGGGCATTGCGGCGCTGGTTCATCTGTTGCGCTATCTGTTGCTGATCATCAACCGGAACATGTTGCTGAATTGGTTGGTGGCTGACGCAGCGGCGCTGCTGAGTGTTTTGGCCAGCCTGGCCGCGATCGCCGCCGTGATCACCTACGCCGTGGTGCTGACGCAATGGTTGATCGCACGGCGGGCGGCGGCTTTCGCCCATCGCGGTCGGCCGGAGACCCGTACGCCGTGGGCACTGCGGATCGGCTGTCTGCTTCCGCCGGCGGTGGCGATGGCCTTGGCCATCACCTTCGCCGTGGTAAGGGTCGCGAGTGGTCATACCGCCAGCTGGGCGTTGATGGCCGCCTGCGTGGTGTTCAGTTGCCTGCCGCTACTGGCCTCGGTGTGGGCGCTGGTGTATGTCATCGAGCTGGCGAAAACGGAGGACAACTACAGCCGACTGCGCGGGCCGATCTGGGGATGGTGGCTGCTGTGGCTGCTCAGCTGCGTGACGTCGGTCTTCGCGACGATTACCAGCGGGGCGCAGGATGCCCAGGGCATCGCCAACAACACGGTGGCCATCATCGTTGCCTACTTGCTGGCGTTGGGCGCAGTGATTGCGACCGAGAAGCTGTTCGCGGGATTTGAGCGCAAACCGGTCGAACGGCCCGCCCATCGCTGGGTGGTGGTCGCCGACGATGGTGCGGCCCCGGCGGGATCAACGGGATCGGCACCAGCAGTTGAGTTGTCGGGTGAGGAACCGGCAGCATAGTGCCATGACGCGGGCCGACGAGGTGGTGTCTCGGCACCCGTTCGTCGTGGCCCACCGCGGCGCGTCGGGTGACCTGCCGGAACATACCTTGGCCGCCTACGATCTGGCGCTGCGGGAGGGTGCCGACGGCGTCGAATGCGATGTCCGGCTCACCCGTGACGGCCACCTGGTCTGCGTGCACGATCGCCGGCTTGACCGGACGTCGACCGGCGCCGGTTTGGTCAGCACGATGACCCTGGCCGAGCTGCGCGAGCTGGAATACGGCGCCTGGCACGGCAGTTGGCGCGCCGACGGCGCCCACGGCGATACCGGCCTGTTGACGTTGGACGCCCTCGTCGCGCTGGTGCTGGACTGGAAGCGGCCGGTGAAGATCTTCATCGAGACCAAGCATCCCGTCCGCTACGGCGCACTCGTGGAAAGCAAGTTGCTGGCGCTGCTGCATCGCTTTGGTATCGCCGCACCGGCCTCCGCGGACCGGTCCCGCGCGGTGGTGATGTCGTTCTCCGCGTCCGCGCTGTGGCGGGTCCGGCGGGCGGCGCCGCTGCTGCCCACGGTGCTGCTCGGCCGGAGTCATCGATACCTGGCCAGCAGTGCGGCCAGCACTGTCGGGGCCACCGCGGTCGGGCCGTCACTGGCCACCCTTCGTGAGCACCCCGAGCTCGTGGACCGTGCGGCGGCGCAGGGCCGGGCGCTGTACTGCTGGACCCCCGACGACTACGAAGACGTCATCTTCTGCCGGGACGTGGGGGTGGCGTGGCTGGCCACCAACCATCCCGGCCGCGCCAAAGCCTGGCTCGACTCACCTGATCAAGGCCTGACCGGCGCCGACGTGCAGTAGCCGCTGCTAGAGCCGGCCGCCGGCGGCGGCCGGCGCGTCGGATGTGCCACGCGGCGAGTCGATTTCCCGTGCGACGAAGTTCTCCAGGTCGAACAAGTTCGCACCGGCGCGATCGGCGACCCGCACCAGCGACGTCATCAGCGCCATCTCCTCGACCTGCTCCTTGAGGAACCACTGCATGAATTGCTCGCCGAGGTAGTCGCCCTCGTCGCGGGCGACGGCCGCCAGCCTGCTGACCTGTTCGGTGACCGCTCGCTCCTGATCCAGCGCCACTGCCAGTGCATCCCGTGGGGTGTCGAACTGATTGCGCACCCCGTCCACCCCGGGGATCTCGACGCGCGCGTCGCGGTCGAGCAGATACTGCACCAGCATCATCGCGTGATTACGTTCCTCGACGGCCTGGGCGTAAAAGTGCTTCGCCAGCTGGCGCAGGTCGGCACCGTCGAAATAAACGGCCATCGCAATATACTGTTGAGCGTTCGTGAATTCGCTGTAGATCTGCTCCTGCAATAATGCATGGAATTTCGTTTTGTGGACATCCCGGTCATTCATGACGGCAACGCTACCGCAGGTCAGATGCCTTGTCATCCAAGGTAATACTTACTCAGGCCAGCTTTGCCTAAGTAAAGAAAGGCTACGTTGAGTCCATTAATTGAAGCGATTTCTGCCAAGCGGCCGACATTTAGCCCGAATCGGTGGTAATCGTCCGCGAATCGCTGCGCTAGGGCCGATCGCCGAGAACGGTCGACGGTACCGGCTGATCGGCAGCCAGTGCGTCGAACAGTCGGGCGGCCTTCTCGTGATCCCACACCACGACCGAGCCGACATCGCTACCGGTGAACTCGCCGATCGGGACGGTCAGCGCGGTGGTCGATCCGTGCAGCGCCCAGCCCAGCCGGGCCATGTCCCACGCGTGATCGCCCTTGTCGAAGGTCAGGGCGCCGGCCGCCGCGTGTGCCACCGAATACCACCGCCACGGGTTCAGCCATACCGCCGGGCTTGCGGCGCGATGCAGCACCGCCGACATGAACTGCCGCTGATTGACCATGCGGTCGAGGTCGGCCCGCGGAGTGTCCCGGGAACGGACGTAGCCGAGCGCGTCGCGGCCGTCCAGTTTCTGGCATCCGGCGGGCAGGTCGATGCCGGCAAGGGGATCGTTCATCGGCTCGGCTGGACAGACGGTGACCCCGCCGAGCGCGTCGACCAGGACGGCGAAGCCGTTGAATCCGACCTCGGCGTAATGGTCCAGACGCAGTCCGGTGGCTTGTTCCACCGTCTGCGCCAGTAGCGGCGCCCCGCCCATCGCGAATGCCGCGTTGATCTTGTCGCGGCCGTAGCCGGGAATCGGCACATAGGAGTCGCGCGGGATGGACACCATTGTCGTCGGAGTGCGTGACCCCAACGCCGGTACGTGGACCAGCAGCATGGTGTCGGTGCGGCCGTTGCCGGTGTCGCCGCCGGTCGCCAATGCCTGCTGCTGCTCGACGGTGAGGCCTTGCCGGCTGTCCGAGCCGACCAGCAGCCACGTGCTGCCCCGTCCGGACGCCGGCCTGCCGGGGTAGTCCGTCAGCACCGGCTCGCGGTGCAACACCGTCTCCATCCACAGCGTGCCGCCCAGGATGCCGGCGCTGATCAGCAGAACGACGGTCACCAAGCTCAGCGAAATGAGTTGGGCCCACGCCCTTTTGCGTCGCGGCCGCGGCTTGCGTGGTGGTGCCGGCGGCGGACCGGCCCGACGTAGGCGCACGGTTCGGGCTTCCGACGCGGCCGTCTTGGGTGGTGGCGGCTTGGCCGGCGGTAGGGGTCGTTGGGGCCCGCGACGGATCACCGGCGGCGGCTCGGGGGGTTGGGGGTTGTTCATTTCTCCCTCAGTGCAGCCAGCGCAGATGGCCGGCCAGCAGCGCGTACCCAACAAAAGCCACGGCGTCGATGATCCCGTGTGCGATCACCAACGGCCAGAGCCGGCCGGTGCGCTGCCAGGCATAGCCGAACACCAGGCCCATCGCGACATTGCCCAGCCCCGCGCCGAAGCCTTGGTAGAGGTGATAGGTGCCGCGCAGCACGCTTGACCACACCAGTGCCGCGCGCGGGCCGACGCCCACCTGCTGCAACCGGGTGAGTAGATAACCGACGACGATGATCTCTTCGGCCCAGCCATTGGCGAAGGCGACCAGTAGCAGCATCGGGACCCGCCACCAGGTGTCGCCCAAGCTGGACGGGACGACCGACGCATTGAGGTGCAGTGCCCGCGCCGCCAGATAGAGCGCCAGCCCGGGCAGGCCGATCAACGCGGCCAGGCCGACGCCGCCGGGAAGATCAACGCGCCAATCGAAGCGCGCCAGCCCGATCCGGGCCGGACTTAATCCGCTGCGCCACAACAGATATAGCCCAAGCCCGCCCCAGGCGATCAGTTGCACGACGAATGTCGCATTCAGGCCGAGGTCGATCAGGTCGAAATAGGACCGCCGCGGGTTGAGCGGGATCCGCTGAGCGCTGAGGTTGCGCAGCACTGAGTCGGCAAGTTGCAGGATCGCGGTGACGGCGCTGAGACCGAACGTCACGCACAACACGATTACGAGCTCGATGCGCAGCGCGCGGCGCTGCATCAGCTCGGAATCGGCGGAACTTTGGGGCTTATTCGGCGGGAATGCCACCTCGACACGGTAACCGGGACCGGCGGCTGTTCAGTCCCGACGGGCCCGCAATCCGTTGACGAACGGGCAGCCCATCAGCACCCGGATGGCCTGGCCGAGGCCGGTGACGTCGTCGACCGGCTGACGGAACGGCAGCCGGACGTCGCGGTCGCCGTCGGCGCTTTCGACGCGTAACCGCACGCCGTAGCGGTCCACCCCGAGTGGGCGGACGTCGCCGCGCCGCAGCCGCGCGGGCAGCCGGGCGGCCAGTCGGGCGACCACGTCTCGGTGGACGGTGTCCAGGTGCCGAATCCAGCACGACTCGAATGCGCAGAACGGGTCGGGCCGCGCGGCCAGCAGGGTCCGCACGTCGACCGCCTCGGCCCCGGTCGCCCCGTCTTTTTTATAGGCCGCCACCACCGACTCGATTTCCAGCCGGGCCAGCAGGTAGCGGGTGTCGTCCTCGGCGACGGGACCCGATTCCGGCGTCTGCACTTGCAGCAGTGCCGGGTTGGCATCCTCGGCGGCAATCCTGTCCAGGATCCCGCCCACGGTTGGCAGCGGCACCTGGTGGAGCCGGCCGCGGATCCAGACCAGCGAGCGCACCGGTTCACGCAACGGCAGCGGCGCGTAGTCGGCCAACTCCAGCACGGCCTGCGCCCCGCGGTCGGCCAGATGCGCGGCCACCGCCCCACCGACCGGAACGGTCACCGCGAACGAACCGTCGTCGAGCAGGTGGTGCAGCGGGGTGGTGAGCGGCTCGGCGCCGTCGACGGCCAGCAGCGCTCCGCCCGCCCGCACGCAGGTGCTGCGGATCCGCTCGGCCGTGGTGGGGGCCGGGCAATTGGCAAGTGTCATCGTTGACCGTCCTGGCGCGTGCGGAGTTTTAGTGAGGTAAGCCTAACTTAACTATGGACGATGGGACGGCGCAAGACGTACGGTTCGATAGGGTTTTGGTCGTGCCAAGCATCGCGTATCTCGGTCCTGAAGGGACCTTCACCGAGGCGGCGCTGCTGCAGATGATCGACGCCGGCATGGTTCCGCAGCACAGCCCGGCTGCGCTGCGGCGGCTGCCGGTGGACAGCACGCCCGCTGCTCTCGACGCGGTCCGCGACGGCACGGCCGCTTACGCCTGTGTGCCGATCGAGAACTCGATCGACGGTTCGGTCATGCCCACCTTGGACAGCTTGGCGATTGGGACGCCGCTGCAGGTGTTCGCCGAGCTGACGCTGGACGTGGCGTTCAGCATCGTCGTCAAACCGGGTGTGACGGCCGCCGACGTGCGCACGGTGGCTGCTTTCCCGGTCGCCGCGGCGCAGGTGCGGCGGTGGCTGGCCGCGCATCTGCCCGCGGCCGAACTGCGCCCGGCCAACTCCAATGCCGACGCCGCGCAGCAAGTCGCCGACGGCCAGGTCGACGCGGCGGTCAGCTCGCCGCTGGCCGGCACGCAGCGCGGATTGTCGAGTCTGGCCGACGGTGTGGTCGACGAAGCCAACGCGCGCACCCGCTTTCTACTGGTCGGTGCGCCCGGGCCACCGCCGGCCCGCACCGGTGCCGATCGGACGTCGGTGGTACTGCGAATCGACAATGCGCCGAGCGCGCTGGTGTCGGCGCTCGCCGAGTTCGGTATCCGCGGCATCGACCTGACCCGTATCGAATCACGTCCCACCCGAACCGAATTGGGTACCTACGTGTTCTTTTTGGACTGCGTCGGACACATCGACGACGCCGCCGTTGCCGAGGCACTCAAGGCGCTGCACCGGCGTTGTACCGATGTGCGTTACTTGGGTTCCTGGCCGACCGGAGTACCGGCCGGCGCGCCGCCACCAGAGCTGGACGAGGCATCGGGCTGGCTGTCGCGGCTGCGCGACGGTTCGACCGGCGAGGGGCCTGCGCGATGAGCGGTCGTCTGGTGTTGGTGCGACACGGTCAGTCGTTCGGCAACGTCGATCGCCGGTTGGACACCCGCCCGCCGGGTAGCGAATTGACGCCGTTGGGCCGGGACCAGGCGCGGACTTTTGCCCGCGACGGGTTGAGCCGGCCCGGGCTGTTGCTGCATTCGGTGGCCACCCGCGCGGCGCAGACCGCGGCGGAGATCAGCGCCGAGGTCGACGTGCCGGCCAGCGAGGTGACCGGCATCCACGAGGTGCAGGTCGGTGAGCTGGAGAACCGCAGCGACGACGAGGCGGTCGCCGAGTTCGACGCGATCTATAAGCGCTGGCATGAGGGGGAGCGGGAGGTGCCGATGCCGGGCGGCGAAAACGCCAACCAGGTGCTGGACCGCTATTTGCCGGTAGTCACCGATCTGCGGCTGCGCTATCTCGACGACCATGAGTGGACCAGCGACATCGTCGTCGTCAGCCACGGTGCGGCGATCCGGCTGACGGCCGCGGTGTTGGCCGGTGTCGAAAGCAGCTTCGTGCTCGATCATCACCTCAAAAACACCGAGGCGGTGGTCCTGGCGCCGGTCACCGACGGACGCTGGAGTTGCGTGCAGTGGGGGACCCAGATGCCGCCGTTCTACCCCGAGCCAGAGACCGACGGGGTGGAGCCGGGCGCCGACCCGATGGGCTGACCGGCCTACGGGTGGTCAGATTCAGATCGCGATCGCGGACGGAGCGCCCACCTCGGCGCAGCTGCAGCCGACCGCGTCGCAATCGATGACGAAGGCGTGCGGCATCAGCTCCGGGCTGGTGCACCCCTCCTCGGTGCACTCCGACCGGTGCAACCAGTGGCGAATGACCGTGCCATGGCAGTGATCCAACCCTGCCCGGCACTCGCGGCAGTCTGTGCTCATGCGCCGTTCTTAGCACCGATCGCCGACAACTTGGCGACGCCGCGCCCGTCGGCAAGCGGTTAAGTTGCTCAGGCCCAGCCCAGTTCGTGCAACCGGTCGTCGTCGATGCCGAAGTGGTGGGCGATCTCGTGAACCACGGTGACTTTCACCTCTTCGACCACCTCGTCGTCGTCATCGCAGATGTCCAGCAACGCGTCGCGGTAGATCGTGATGGTGTCCGGCAGCGAACCGGCGTAGTTGGAATCACGTTCGGTCAGCGCCACGCCCTCATACAGGCCGAGCAGATCGGTTTCGTCGGGGTGACGGTCGGCGACCAGCACCACCACGTTGTCCATCACGGCAGCGAGCCGCGGCGGGATCAGGTCGAGCGCATTGGACACCAGCTCGTCGAACCGTTGCGGATCCATCCGCACGGCCACTCGGCTATCCCCCTGGAGGAGGCGGTGGCGGGGGTGGGGCTTCCGGCGCGGGCGGCGGGGGTGGCGTGCTGGTGCCTCGGAGCCGGCGGTGGTGGTGCTTCGGGGGCGCCAGGGGCAGGCTGAGCCGGCGGTGCGGCCGATGCGGGCTGCTCCGGTGCGGGTTGCTGACCCGGAAGGTGTTGGTTGCCCTGCCGTTGGCTGCTCGATCCGCCAGACGATGATCCACCCGACGATGATCCGGCCGACGATGATCCGGCCGACGATGATCCGGCCGACGACGATCCGGCCGACGCGGATGATCCGCCGCCGGTGTTCGGAGTTATCGGGATCGGCGGCAGGTTGAGCCGCTCAGCCGGGATGTCCGGCGGCGGAACGGGCGGCTGACCGTTGATCCGCAGCGGTCCCTTGGCGCTGTTGAGCAAGGTCGCCCAGCCGCCGTTACCCAGCGTCGCCCCGATGCTGCAGGCAACCTGCCGGCTGCCGGCCGACCAGCTGGGCGACGACAGGGTGCTGTAGATCAGCGTCAGGGTGGTGCTGCGCAACTGAACCGGTGCGAGGTAGGCGTCGGTCAGCCGGGTGCATGAGTCCTTGATGAAGCCGTCCTGTTCGGGCTCGGGAGGCAGCGCGTCGGGAAACTTGGCGAGCAAGTTGACCGTGCCGGTGACTTCCATCGCATGCGGCGCGGCGCAATCGACCGGAACGTCAGTGGGTTGATTGGTCGACGGGTCGATACCCAGGCAGGTGCCGTCCGGCCAGACCTTGGACTGGTCGACGTCGTCGACCTTGCCCTTGAAGGCGACCTGTTCGTTACCCGCGCCCGGCAGCTGCAAGCCGCACAGCATCCGCCGCTCTCCGTTTTGCCGCCACGCTTTGTCGCCGGACCACAACATGCTGATGATGAACTTGCTGTTGGGGTCGAATTTGGCGCCCAGATAGCGGCGTACCGCCGACTCACACTGCTCCTGGCTGATCTGCTCGATGCGGGTGGCCGACGGCGGCGGGGCGTCGGGGCCGTACTCCGAACCGGGGAACGTCCGCATGTCGATCGACTCGGCGACCTCGAACCGGTGCTCGTCTTTGCAGTCGACGATGGTCGCGGCTTCGGGCATCCGATCCGGCCACATCAGGCAGTTGCCGCTGGTGGCGTGGTTGAACGCGTCATTGCCCTTCGAACCCGTGCTGGGCACCGGGTCGATGTAGCCGGTCAGCCGACCGGGACCGCCCCCGATTGGCAGGGCGGTGACGAGCCCGGCAATCAGCAGACCGCCCAGCGCGGTCAGCAGCAGCGCGCGCCGGGTGGCCGACGCCTGCAGAGCAGTCAGCCACTCGACCCGCGGTAGCCGAAGTCCCAGCCGGCCGGCCAAGGACTTGTGCTGCTCGGATGCGTTCGACATTGGCTCCATTCTGACAGGCCCACCAGCTCCCGTGACAGCTGTTGCAGAAGTAGGGTCGTGTGGTTGTAGCTGACGGGCGCCTCACGCGTAGGGTTCTAGCCCGTGATCGACCTGAAGTTGCTCCGCGAAAACCCGGACGCCGTGCGCCAATCCCAGCGAAGCCGCGGCGACGACCCGGCCCTGGTCGACACATTGCTGGCAGCCGATGCCGCGCGGCGGAGAGCGATCGCGAGCGCCGACTCGCTGCGCGCCGAACAAAAGGCCGCCAGTAAGAAGGTGGGCGCCGCCTCCGCCGACGAGCGTCCAGCACTGCTGGCGCGGGCCAAGGAACTGGCTGACCAGGTCAAGAGCGCCGAGGCGGAGCAGGCTGACGCCGAGGCGACGTTGACCGCCGCCCACATGGCTATCTCGAACGTGATTATCGACGGTGTGCCAGCCGGCGGGGAGGAGGACTTCGCCGTCCTGGACGTCGTCGGCGAGCCGGCCGCGATCGACAATCCGAAAGACCACCTGGAACTCGGCGAGGCGCTGGGCCTGATCGACATGGAGCGCGGCGCCAAGGTGTCCGGATCGCGGTTCTACTTCCTGACCGGTCGGGGCGCGTTACTGCAGCTGGGGCTGCTGCAGCTAGCGATCCGGCTGGCGACCGACAACGGTTTCATCCCGGTCATTCCACCGGTACTGGTACGCCCGGAGGTGATGTCGGGCACCGGCTTCCTCGGTGCGCACGCCGACGAGGTGTACCGGGTGGAGGCCGACGACCTGTACCTCGTCGGCACCTCGGAGGTGCCGCTGGCCGGCTACCACGCCGACGAGATCCTCGACCTGTCCGGCGGGCCGCTGCGCTACGCCGGCTGGTCGTCGTGCTTCCGCCGCGAGGCCGGCAGTTACGGCAAAGACACCCGCGGCATCATCCGGGTCCATCAGTTCGACAAGGTCGAAGGATTCGTCTACTGCACGCCGGACGACGCCGAGGCCGAGCATCAGCGGCTGCTGGGCTGGCAAAAAGAGATGCTGGCCCGCATCGAGGTGCCCTATCGGGTAATCGACGTGGCCGCAGGCGATCTCGGCTCGTCGGCGGCCCGAAAGTTCGACTGCGAGGCGTGGGTGCCGACGCAGCGCGCCTACCGCGAGCTGACCTCGACGTCCAACTGCACCACCTTCCAGGCCCGCCGACTGGCCACCCGCTACCGGGATGCCGCGGGCAAGCCGCAGATCGCCGCGACGCTCAATGGCACGCTGGCCACCACCCGCTGGCTCGTTGCCATCCTGGAAAACCACCAACGGCCCGACGGCAGTGTGCGGGTTCCGGACGCGCTGGCGCCGTTCGTCGGCACCGAATTGCTCGAGCCGGTCTAGCTCCGGCGTTTGCGACCGACGGAGACAGCAAAGAGAAAATTGCGCCACATCGCTAGCACAATCCTCTTATCTTCATGCTGACCTGTGCGACGTTTGCGGCGACGGCCAGCTACATCGCGCTGTTTTACGGCGCGCCCTTGATCGTCTACAACTTCGCGGTCGCAGCCTCCCAGTGTTGCCGTGGTGCCCGCGACACTGAAAAGGAATTGAACCGATCTCACCACCTAGGCGGGCACCTTCTGGAGGGCGTGTTCATGCCGCCGCTGCCGTTCGACGGTGGCGAAATACCAGGCCAGCGGGAAGGAAAAGCTGGTGAAGAAGCTGGCGAGGAAGAACAGCCAGGGACGCCGGATGCCACGCCGGTAGCCGTCAACGATGGTAAACACCGGTAGCAGAATGACATTCGCGATGATGTAGTCCTGATCGCCCGATCCGGCAGCCGGATTGGCGAACTGCTGGGCCAGGAAGTGCGGATAGCTGGCCGGCCCCTGCACGATGCTGCCTTGTCCACCCGCGGCCAGCACGAAGTGGATGTTGAAATACCAGCCCAGCACGATCGACGCGATGCCGGCCGCGTAGTAAACACATTCCAGCGGCGAAAGCCACGGCCCGTCGGCCGGTTTGGCGTAGATCTTCGGGTTCGACGCGAGAATCCAGCCGATAACGGCGAGCCCGAGGATTGCGTGAATGTAAAGCCAGATCATGGGCGAAGTCTCACCTTGTCGGTAAGTTTTGTCAATAATGACATAACGAGTTCTGAGGTACCTTACTGACATGGTCCGGCCCGCGCAGACGGCGCGCAGCGAGCGCACCCGGGAAGCGCTGCGCCAGGCTGCGCTGGTGCGATTCCTGGCCCAGGGTGTCGAGGAGACCTCGGCCGAGCAGATCGCCGCCGATGCCGGAGTGTCGCTGCGGACGTTCTATCGCCACTTCCGGTCCAAACACGATTTGCTGTTTGCCGACTACACCGGACTGCACTGGTTTCGCGCAGCGCTGGACGACCGGCCGGCCGATGAACCGATTATCGATTCGGTCCAATCGGCGATCTTCTCGTTTCCTTATGACGTTGAAGCAGTGGCGAAAATCGCCACGTTGAGGGGCGACGAGCTAGACCCGGGCCGCATCGTCCGCCACATTCAGGACGTCCAGGCCGACTTCGCCGACGCCATCCAGGCGCAGCTGCAACGCCGTAGCTGTGTCGCGGACCCGACGCCCGACGAGCGGCTGCTCATGGCGGTGACCGCGCGGTGTATCGCGGCAGCGGTTTTCGGTGCGATGGAAGTGTGGATGCTGAGTGACAACCGATCACTGGGCGAGCTGGCGCGGGTGTGCCATGTGGCGCTGGAATCGCTGCGCGCCGGCATCACCGATGCGTGGTCGTCTGACCCAGTTTCGTCATAATTGACAAAACTTCCCATCCGTGCCAGCCTGCGCAAGCAGAGCGGCAGGCTTGAGAGGCGGGAGCAGATGACCGATTACGACGCGATCGTCATTGGTGCCGGACACAACGGATTGGCCGCCGCCGTGCTGCTGCAGCGTGCCGGGCTGCGCACGCTGTGTCTGGAATCCAAGCTCTACGCGGGTGGGATGGCGTCCACCGTCGAGCTTTTCGACGGCTACCAGTTCGAGATCGCGGGCTCGGTGCAGTTCCCCACCGCGCCGGTGGTCCGCCACGAACTCGGCCTGGATACGCTGCCGACCATCGACCTCGACGTGATGTCGGTGGCGCTGCGCGGCGTGGGCGACGATCCGATGATCCAGTACAGCGACCCGATCAAGCTGTTCACCCACCTCAACGAGGTGCACGGGGCGGACGCCGTCAACGGAATGGCCGGGCTGATGGGCTGGGCGCAGGCGCCGACCCGGGCGCTGGGCCGGTTCGAGGCCGGCACGCCGCCGAAGACGATCGACGAGATGTATGCCTGTGCGACAAACGAATTCGAACGCTCGGCGATCGATGACATGCTGTTCGGCTCGGTCACCGACGTGTTGGACCGCTATCTACCGGACCGCGAGAAGCACGGTGCGCTGCGCGGCTCGATGACCGTGCTGGCGGTCAACACCCTTTACCGCGGGCCGGCCACGCCCGGCAGCGCGGCGGCACTTGCCTTCGGGCTCGGCGTTCCCGACGGCGACACCATGCAGATGAAGAAGCTGCGCGGCGGCATCGGCGCGCTCACCGCACATCTGGCCGAGTCGCTGGTCGACGGCGGCGGTGAGGTTCGGTTGCGCACGAAGGTGACCGAGATCGTCGTCAACGACGGCAAGGTGGGCGGGGTGCGCACCGAGGCGGGGCAGACCCTGACCGCCCCGATCGTGATCTCCGCGATCGCGCCGGACGTGACGGTCAACGAGCTGATCGACGCCGCGGTGCTGCCGGCCGACATCCGCGAACGCTATGCACGCATCGACCACCGCGGCAGTTACATCCAAATGCATTTCGCGTTGGACGAGGCCCCCGAGTTCGCCGCGCCTTACGAGGCCCTCAACGACCCGAGCATGCAGGCATCGATCGGCATCTTCAGCACGCCGGAGGAGGTCCAGCAGCAGTGGGAGGACTGCCGGCGCGGGATCGTCCCCGCCGACCCGACGGTCGTCTTCCAGATTCCCTCGCAGAACGATCCCGGCCTGGCGCCCGAGGGCAAGCACGCCGCGTCGGCGTTCGCGCTGTGGTTCCCGATCGAGGGCGAAGTCGACTACGGCGCGGCCAAGGTCGAGATGGGTCAGCGGGTGATCGACAAGATCACCCGGTTGGCGCCCAACTTCGAGCGCAGCATCGGCCGGCACACCACCTTCACGCCCAAGCACATGGGCGTGATGTTCGGCGCGCCCGGCGGCGACTACTGCCACGGCCTATTCCACGCGCAGCAGGTCGGACCGAACCGGCCCGGGCCGAAAGGCTATATCGGCCAACCGATTCCGCTCCACGGGCTTTATCTGGCCAGCACCGGATGCCACGGCGGACCCGGGATCACGTTCATCCCCGGGTATAACGCGGCCCACCAGGCGCTGGCCGACGCCGGCCGCTGACCGCCCCTGGCTAATCCAGCTCGTCCAGTAGCCGGTCCAGCAGCGCGGTGAACTCGTCCGGATCCGCCGGGGTGAAGGCGGGACTCGGTCGGGTCCCCGGCACGTCCAGAGTGATCAGCGTTGACCGCAGCGGCCGCCGCACGTCCAACGGCAGCCAGCGGCGCAGATCCGAGCTGCCCCAGATGCGGAAGCGGTGCATGAACAGCCCCAGCCGCTGCGCTTTGTACCCGCGGATTCGGCCAAGCGCGATGATCTTCGATGTGCCAGACGGAAAGTGATAGCGGCGCAACGTGATTGCCTCCCGGTCCAGCTGGACCAGGCCGTCGTCGTAGGAGCCGTAGGCGCCGTAGCCAGCCGCGCTCATAGCCGAGAGCTCCGAAGCTCGTGGCCCCGCGTGGTGAGGCAGCGGCCGTTCTCCAAGTTCCACTGCCACCCATGCAGGTTGCAGGTCAGCGTGCTGCCCTCGACCACACCGAACTTGGACAGGTCTGCCTTCAGATGCGGGCACCTACGCTGGATTTCCCAGCCGTCCATGGTGACCGACGCGGTGTCGTCGTGCGCCTCGCCGAACCAGCCGTCGGCGTAGGCGATCCGCTCGTCGGTCAGGCACTTGAAGAACGTGTACAGGTATTCGTTGTAGCCGCCGACCCGCCACGCCTTGAACCGGGTGGACAGGAAGATGGTGTTGACCCAGTCGGGCTCGTTGTCGCGCAGCACGGTGCGCACCAGTTCGGGCGGGATCGCAAACCCGTAGCGGAACTTCTCGTCGGGGATCGCATCCCGCACGGTGCGTTTAGGAAAGTCGAGCACCACCCGTTGTGAGCCGACTACCAGTTCGACGGGGTAGCCGATACCGTCGCAGATCTCGTTGCCGGCCAACATGATCGGCTCGAACACCGCTCGCAACGGCTCCAGCAGCGACTCCCCGGTGGCGGGCTCCCAGCGGGCCTTCTCGGCCGCCAACACGGGTTGCATGCGCGCGGCGTAGTCGGCGATGTAGGCCGCCTTCCCGGTGGTGAAGATGGCCTCCACCTCGTCGGTGGGCAGCGGATGGTTCAGCGACTTCAGTTGTGCGCCGGAGAATTCAGCCGTCGACCCGGGCATCATCAGCAGGCCCCGGTCGTGTCCGTGCGTGCGCATCTGGTCGAGGAACACCATCTGGTCGGGGAAGATGTTGGCCGGATCGCCGTGGTCGTCGTTGAGATCACGCAGCTCGGGATCCAGGAAGCACGGCGGGCCGGCTGACGGGATCACCCAGGTCGCTCCGACCTGCGCGACGTACTGCCGCGCCCTATCCATCTGGCGCTGCCGCTTCTGAGTGCCGAACGCCTCCTTGGCGCGGGACGGCATGTCGTAGACCATCGGGTACCAGATCGCGCCGGAGTACTGCAGCATGTGCACGTCGATGTGACCGAACTGCGACGTCAACACGTCCAGATCGACCGGTCGGGCATCGTTCATGTTGAACGCCGTCGTCGTGCCGTCGGAGACCACCAACGCGGAATCGCCGATAGGGCCGTCAGCGGGAGCCCGCAGCGCGATGACCATGACGTCGAGGTCGCCTTTCGGCCCGGTGATCCGGTGCTTCACCGAGTCGGTGGTTTCGAAGAACCGGTGAAACCCCAACATCTGCAGCGCATTTTTCAAGTCGGGCACCGGATAGTCCGGTAGCAGCACGACGGCGTCTTTGTTGACGTGATCGGTCAGCAGCCGGGCGTCGAAGTGGTCCTTGTGCAGGTGCGAGACGTAGAGGTAGTCGCAATCCCCGAGGCTGTCCCAGTCCAGCACGCTGTTGTCCGGGAAAGGGAACCACGACGCGAAGTAAGCCGGATTGACCCACGGGTCGCACAGGATGCTGCCCGCCTGGGTCTCGATCCGAAAGCCGGCATGCCCGACGCTGGTGACCTGCACTTATGCCCTTCAAAACTAGTTGCTCAACGCTGATGTGCGCCGACCCGAGCTTAACGGGAGGCGGGACCCGGTGTGCCCCCGCCGCGGTCTTCCGCTCGAGCGGTCTTCTGTCGATCGCATCCATACGCACGTCTCAAGCCGGAAAAGGCGCACGCTGGTCGTTTTGGTTATCCGGTAGCCCGTCCCGATCGCGCGCTGTCACACCGATCGCCGTTGCAAGGTAACGTCCGCGCTATGTGGGGGACGGTCTTGCTGCTGGCACTTGTGGCGACGGCGGACCCGGTGCGCAACGGAACCGCCGCTCTGTTGTGTTCACGTCCACGGCCCATGCTTAACCTGCTCGCGTTCTGGTTCGGCGGCATCGCGGTAAGCCTGCTCCTCGGTCTGGGCTCGCTGTTCGTGTTGCGCAACTTCGCGTTGACGGCTATCCAACACCTGGAGTCCGCAGCCGCGACGTCCACCGTCAGGCATATTCAGATCGCTGCGGGCGTGGTCGCACTGCTGGTCGCCCTGCGAATCTTTGTGCGTGAGCGCGCGCGCTTAGCCGAGGGCGTTTCCTCGGTGCTCGGACAGCAACCGAACGCAGCCCGCCCACTCTCATGGTTGTCGACGCGCGCCCGCAATACGCTCGAGGGCGGGTCGCTGTGGGTGGCATTCGCGGCGGGTCTCGGAGCCGCGACGCCGGTCGAGTACCTGGTGGCGCTCGTCGTCATCCTGTCCTCGACTGCTGCAACCGGCGCACAGGTCAGCGCAGTGGTGGTGTACACCGTGGTGGCGTTTGCCGTCGCGGAGATACCGCTCGTCGGTCACTTGGCGGCACCGGCGCGGACCCGCGAGGTTATGCACCGGTTGCACATCTGGCTGCAGACTCGCCGCCGGCAGACTGTCGCGGTCATCCTTGCGGTCGCGGGTATTTTGCTAATGGCCACCGGTATGGGCAACTTCTGAGGCGGCTAAGCGCGGAATCGTCTGCTCCGAGCCGCCCCGGGCCGCAGGCGGCTTCACTCGCGACGGCCACCAGTTTCCGCGACCCACCAACACGGCCAACGCCGGCACAGTAATAGTGCGGACCAGGAAAGTGTCAAGCAGTAGCCCGATTCCGATGATGAATCCGGCCTCGACCATGGTCGTCAGACTGCCGAACACCAGGCCGAACATCGAGGCGGCGAAGATGAGACCTGCCGAGGTGATCACACCGCCGGTCGAACCCACGGTGCGTATCACTCCGGACCGAATACCGTACGGCGACTCGTCCCGAATGCGGGAAATCAACAGCATGTTGTAATCGGCCCCGACGGCGACCAAGACGATAAAAGTCATCCCGGGGACCGTCCACGACAAGTCCTGGCCAAGCACCAACTGAAATGTGATGACGCCTATACCGAGCGCCGACAGGTACGAAATCACAACCGAGGCAATCAAATACAATGGCGCGACAATCGCACGCAGCAAGGCGATCAAAATCACCAGCACCACCATGATGGTCACCCCGATGATGTAGCGCATGTCGTGGTTGTAGTAGTCACGTATATCCCGGAGTGTCACAGAGAATCCCGCCATCGATACCTTGGCGTCAGCCAGTGAGGTATTCGGTTGAGCCCCCCGCGCGGTATCCATAATCGAATTGATCTGGTCCATGGCAGCGGTGCTGAACGGGTTGAGGTCGGTTTGGATCAAGTAGCGCACCGCGTGACCATCGGCAGAGACGAAAGCTGCGGCAGCCTTCTTGAAATCGTCCTGAACCAGCACCTGCGGAGGAATGTAGAACCCCGCCATCGACGGTGCCGATGCGTCGGACTTCATCGCCAGCAGAAACCCTGACGCATCACTGAGTCCGGCGCCCATCTTCTTGGTCTGCTCGACCAGTTCTTGCACGCCGTCGGCCAATTGCCGGCTGCCGTCGGCGAGTTGGTCGGCGCCATGTTGCATCACTGCCAATCGGCCGGCTAGGTCGCCCCCGCCCAGTGAGTGCATCGCACTGCCAGCGGTATCGAGTGCTTTCCGCAACCCCTTTGTCGCGGACTCCAGGGTCTGAGTGCCCTGGGTGGACTGCAGCTGTCGAGCCAGATCGGCGATCCGGTCGAACGCCCCGTTCTGTTGTGCGGTGACCAGCCGCTGCAACTGGTCGCGAGCGGTCTGGCAGGACGGATCGGTGGCGCAGACCGGGCTGGTATCAAGTCCCCTCAACACCGGGTTGGCCCAGTTGGAGACGCTTGCGACGTCCGTGAGGTTAACGCCGACCGCGTCGCCCAGCGCACGCATGCTGGTGACGAGTTGGGCCGCATTGTCGATGTCCTTGAGCGCCTTCTGTCCGCCCACCTGGCCCTGCAGGTAGGACAGGGCGTCGACTAGCTGGCGGACGCTGCCCATGGCCTGCACAATCCCCCCGCGGATGTCGCCGAGGTTGGTGGCCAGCTCGTTGGCGCCATCGGTCAGCCGGTTGAGGTCCGAGGTGCGGTCGGTGATCACGCCTGACGCGTCATGCAGCTTGCTGCCGACTTCGCCGGCCTGGTACGTCGCTCTGGCCTGTTCCGGCGATTGGCCGGTGGGCCGGGTGATTCCACGCACCACCGCGACACCGGGCACCTGGCTGATCCGCTGCGCCATCTGCTCGAGGTCCGCAAGAGCCTTGGGCGACCGAAGATCGTGCGGCGATTGAACGACCAGATACTGCGGAATCGTTGAGTTCAACGGGAAATGGCGGGCGATCGCGGCGTATCCGAGGTTACTTTCGACCGAGCCCGGCAGGGTTTTCCGGTCGTCGTAGCTCGACCGCATGAGCGTTGCGCAACCGGCGAGAATGATAAGCACGACCAGACTGCCGACCAGATGCGGTACAGGCCGGCGCACTATCTGGATTCCGGAACGCCGCCAGAAGCGAGTGGTGAGATCGCGTTTCGGCGTGATCCACCCGCGCCGGCCGACCAGCACCATAATGGCCGGAAGCATTGTCACCGCGGCCAAGAAGGCCACCCCGATCGAAACAGCAAGCGCCGGGCCGATTGTCGCGAACAACCCGAGCCACGCGAGAACCATCCCTAAGAAGGTGACCGCTACAGTGGCCGCCGACGCCGCGATCACTTTGCCGATAGACGCCAACGCGCGCACGACCGCCTGGTCGGAATCCGCACCGCCGCGGACGTATTCGTGATAGCGACTGATCAGAAACACGGCATAATCCGTGCCGGCACCAAACATCATCCCGCTCATGAAGACGATGGTCTGGTTGGAAATGCCCAGGCCCAACTCGGAAAGCCCCGCGACGATCTTTTGCGCGGTCACCAGCGACACCCCGATGGTGATCAACGGCAGCACCATAGTGACCGGATTTCGGTAGACGATCAGCAGGATGGCCAGCACCATGACAGCGGTCGCGATCTCGACGACATGCGTATCGCGCTCGCCGACGTCCCCGAGGTCGGCGACGGTGGCTGCTGGCCCGGTCAGGTGTGCGCCCAGCGTGGATCCGGCGACGGTGTGTTTGACGATGTCAGCGACGTGTTTGTAGGCCTCGTAGCCCTGTGGTGAACCGAGGCTGCCGGCCAAACCGACGAGCAGGAACCAGGCCTTGTGATCCTTGCTGGTCGTGACCTCACGCAGCGGCGGTGTGCTGAGGAAGTCCTGCAGCATCACTACGTCGTGGGTGTCCGGGCGCAACTTGCCGACCAGCGTGCGGTAGACGTTTTCGTCGGCGGGTCCTAGGCCGTGTTCGTCGGTCAGGACCACCGCCACGACATTCTGTGATCCCGACTCGTGAAACGCCTCGGTCATCTGTTTGGTTGCGACGTTCACCGGAGCGTTCGCCGGAAGGATGTCAACGGGACGTCGCAGGACCATCTGCTGCAGCGATGGCAACATCAGCGACAGGACGGCCGCCAGGACTAACCAAAACCCGATGACCACCAGCGGACGGCGCACCACGAAGTTGCCCAGCGATGGGAAGCCGTCCCGAACTCTCGCCGGGCCGACCGGGTCCCTCCGTCGCAACACCGGTTTCAGGGTACGCGAAGCTCGACAATTTCCTATTATATTTATCTCTAATGAATTTCCTATTATGTCTATCTCTAATGAGCTGAGTACGCTATTAAAGCGTATTAAGTGACCGCTTAGAATAAACTAAGTCAGCTGGTAAAAGCCCTGCTCCGTAACTTACCGCTGCGAGTAAAGCAACCGAATTAACTCGTGATGTTGATCACCAGTCTAATTGTTGCACGGCTGCCTCACTTCGGTTAGCGTCCTGCCTCGGGTCATCTGACATGCACATACGGCCTGTGCCCTGACAGGGGGATGTCGACGTCGTATGGCCAGGTGGGGGCTGGGACCCATGCAGCGCGCCGGTCAGTGTGTTTGCTATTGAGGGGGTAGTTTGGTCACGTTCGGCGCGATCCATGATTGGGATCCGGGCATTGGATCGGTCATTTCTTGGCACGCAACACCGACCGCGCGTGCGAAAGCCGGAGAAGCACCCATAAGTGCGGTACCGGCCAGTTATCAGCAAATTCAGCATCTTCGCAGCTTCTGCGAAGATGCCACCCAGGGACGTGATATGGCCCGGCTGAGCATCGGTGCCTGGGACATATCCGGCGTATGCGACGTCCCCGCCATGACCGATGCGATCAACGCACACCTTCGCCGGCACGACACATACCGCAGCTGGTTCGAGTGCCAGGACGCAGGCCGCATTGTCCGCCGCACCTTCAGCGATCCCGCCGATATCGAATTTCTGGCCAGCGATCAGGGTGAAATGACGTCGGCAGAGTTGCGCGCCCACATCTTGGCGACACCCAATCCGTTGCAGTGGGATTGTCTCAGCTTCGGACTCATCCAGTACGCCGATCACTTCACCTTTTACATGAGCGCAGATCATTTGCTCACCGACGGAATGTCGGTGGGTGTGATCTTTCTGGAAATCCAGATGAACTACGCCGCTCTGGTCGGCGGTGGAACACCGGTCCCGTTGCCGGACCCGGCCAGTTATGACGATTACTGTGTTCGCCAGCACCGCCATACGGCGGCGCTCACCGTAGAGTCCTCGCAAGTGGGCGCATGGATCCGGTTCGCCCAAGATAACGGCGGCGCCCTTCCAGATTTCCCGTTGCCTCTTGGTGATCCATCGGTCCCGTGTACGGGCGGCTTGGTTGTCGTGCCACTGATGGACGAGCACCAGGCAGACCGGTTCGAGTCGGCATGCCAGGAGGTGGGCGCCCGGTTCAGCGGTGGCGTGTTCGCATGCGCTGCCCTGGCCGAATACGAGCTGACCGGCGCCGAGACATATTACGGAGTCACGCCGTACGACACCCGCAGCACGCCGGAGGAATTTATGACACCGGGCTGGTTCGCCAGCTTTATTCCGGTCACCGTCCCAGTCGCTGGAATGTCTTTCGGTGATGCCGTCACGGCTGCACAGGCTTCATTTGATTCCGGTAAAGAGCTGGCCTTTGTGCCCTTCGAGCGGGTGCTGGAGCTGGCTCCTTCTGGACTGGGCCTCAAAAAGCCTGAACGCGATGTTCCGATGCTGTCCTACATCGATGTACGCAGTATTCCGGTGAGTGCTCAATGGGACGAATTGAATGCCGGGATTTACGGCGACAGCAGATTGTCGGATCAAGTCTGTATGTGGGTGAATCGGTTCGAAAAAGAGACCACGTTGACGGTGTCATTCCCGCAGAATCCCGTCGCCCGGGAATCGGTTGCCCGGTATATCCGGGCTCTTAAGTCGGTATATCTACGCGTCGCGGAACACGGGGCGGCAGTGGCGCATACTGCCGCCGGGACTTGTCAGCAAACGGTTTGATCGGGTTTGCCTGGCTACCAGAGCATCCCGTCTTGCCCGATGACCAGTAGATACCAGCCGCCGATGACACAGCCTTAGACCATCAGCAAATCACTTCAGCACAGTAGGTGAATCGAGAGACCGTGAAAATCAACATCCAGGGCTCGTGTGCGCACGGCTTCGAGAAGGTGTCCACCGCGTTCGAGCGGAATTTCGTCGAGAACGGCGAGGTTGGGGCGGCGGTCGCGGTCTGGGTCGAAGGAGAACTCGTCGTCAACTTGTGGGGAGGGTGGGCCGACGCCGCCGGCACCAAGCCGTGGCGTGAGGACACGCTGGCCGCGGTGTATTCCGGCACCAAGGGACTGACCAGCACCTGTGTGCATCTGTTGGCCGATCGCGGCGAGATCGACCTGGACGCCCCGGTAGCCGCGTACTGGCCCGAGTTCGGACAGGCGGGTAAGGAGTCGGTCACGGTGCGGATGGTGATGTGCCATTGCTCGGGCGTGATCGGGCCCCGTAAGCGGCTCACGGCGGAGGAGACGCTGGATTGGGACAACGTATGTGAGCGACTGGCGAAAGCCGAGCCCTGGTGGGAGCCAGGGACTGCGCAGGGCTATCACCTCGCATCTTTCGGGTTCATCCTCGGCGAGGTGGTTCGCCGGGTCACCGGCCGCACCGTGGGCCAGTACTTGCGGACCGAGATCGCCGAACCGCTTGGTGGTATCGACGTGCATATCGGCCTGCCCCAGGATGAACATGCGCGCTGCGCAGAGATGGTCAACAAGCCTTACGTCAAGGATATTTTCGCGTTCGCACCGCAGGAAGCCAGCACCCTCGACGATCATCCGCTGATAGCGGCGGTCATCTCCGCCGATTTCATACCGGACGACGAGCTATCGCGGATCGACCTCGGATTGTGGCGCTCCGCTGAGTTCCCCGGCACCAACGGACATGTCTCCGCGCTCGGGATGGCCACCTTCTACAACGCCCTGGCCGAGGGAAAGCTGCTCAGCCGCGAGCTCATGGAGGAAGTCCGGGTATGCCAGGGCGGTTTCGAAACCGATGTGTGCCTGGGCCCTCGGGCTGCCGACCACGGCTGGGGTGTGGGGTACATGCTCAACCAGCGCGGCCTCGCCGGACCAAACCCGAAGATCTTCGGCCACGGCGGCTCAGGCGGATCCTTTGCGTTCGTCGACCTGGAGTCCCGCATCGGTTACTCGTATGTGATGAACCGGTTCGACGCCACCAAGGCCCACGCTGATCCGCGCAGCCTGGCCCTCAGTGACGAGGTGTACGCCGCACTCGGCGTAAGCCCGGATTCGACCGCCCTGGTCGCGGGCTGACCCGTGGCAATCTGGACGCCTGCTGCGCGCGTACGTCGCCGATATCGCGCATCCGAGCGCAATGTGGACAACCGGCTTGCTTTCATGGATCAAGCGTCGTTTCTTGGATTGCGTGCCACCGGTCAGGGGCAAACCATTCAGTGCGTGTGGGTCTACCGGCGCCCGATCGACCTCGACGCCCTTCGCCGCTTTAATCGCAACCTCGGTTGCGGGTTGTTGGGACGGCGTATCGAGCGCTCTCCGCTGCCGTTCGCTCGCCATCGGTGGGTCAGCTGTCGCGCACCGCTGGATATCGATGTCGCGGAGTGTGCTCGGCCACGCGGCGAGCTCAGCGCCTGGGCCGATGAACGCGGACAGCTGCCCGTTGATCCCGAGCGGGGGCCCGGTTGGCATCTCGGAGTCCTTCCGTTCACCGATGGGTCCGCGGCGATCAGCCTGGCAGCATCACACACCGTGGTCGACGGCGGCGGGTTCTGCCTGGCGGTAGCTGATGCGGTCCGCGGCGACACCCGCGATCTGGGATACCCGCGGCCGGCTTCAAGTACCCGACGACGAGCAGTAATCGAAGACGCCCATCAAACCGCACAGGGCGTTCCCGAGATCGTCCGGACGCTGCGCGCCGCGGCCAAACTGGCTCGCCGCCGCCGCCGCGAGTTCACTCGGGCACGGCCGTCGCGACCGGTCGAAGCCGTCGTCGACGCTGACGAGGCCGTTATCGTACCGGCCATCACCATCTACGTCGACGTGGATGACTGGGACGCGCGCGCGTATTCCCTTGGCGGAAGCAGCAATTCGCTGCTGGCCGGGTTCACCGCGAAACTCGCCGAACACGCGGAGCGCCAGCGTCGCGGCGACGGCGCGGTAAACCTCTCATTCCCAGTCAGCGATCGCGAGGAGGACGACGTCCGCGCGAACGCATTGGCATTCGCCGGCGTGACCGTCGACCCCGCCTGCGTCACAACCGATTTGGGCAGCGTGCGCGCGGCAGTGAAACAGACACTCAAGACGCTGCGGGAGACGCCGGACGAGTCGCTGCAGCTTCTTCCGCTGACGCCGCTGACACCCAAACGCGCGGTGAGACGACTGGCCGAGGTGGCGTTCGGCTACGACGAATTGCCCGTGGGTTGCTCCAATCTCGGTGACATCGACCCAGTGGTGGCTTGTCCGGACGGCTCCGAAGCCGACCAGGTGTTTATGCGGCTGGTGGAGCAACACACCACGCGAGCAAGCCTGCAGCGGACCCGCGGCATACTCTACGTGGGGTCTGGGCGCATCGTCGGCAAGGTTTTCCTCACCGTCGCCGCTTACCAACCCGACCGGAAAAACTCCAAGTCGGATTTGCGCCAGCTGGCGGCGTGCACGCTGGCCGAATTTGAACTGGTTGGCGCAATCGACTGACCAGCCCGACCCTGGGAGGCTGCCACCCCGCACCACTAGGCTGGACGATTGTGGAACCGGTATACGGGACGATCATCCAACTCGTCCGGCTGACGTGGCGTGTGCAGGGTTTACGGTTCACGGTCATCGGGCAGGAGAACATCCCTGCCACCGGCGGCGCCGTCATCGCCATCAACCACACCAGCTATTTCGACTTCACCCTCGCGGGGTTGCCCACCTACAAGGAGCACCGCGAGCGCAAAGTGCGGTTCATGGCCAAGCAGGAGGTCTTCGACAACAAGATCACCGGGCCGATCATGCGGGGTTGCCGGCATATCCCGGTGGACCGGTCCAGCGGCGCCGCGTCGTACGACGCGGCCGTCGAGCGGCTCAAGGCCGGCGAACTGGTTGGCGTCTATCCCGAAGCGACGATCAGCCGCAGTTTCGAAATCAAGGAGTTCAAGTCCGGCGCCGCCCGGATGGCGATCGAGGCAGACGTGCCGATCATCCCGCACATCGTTTGGGGTGCCCAGCGGATCTGGACCAAAGACCATCCCAAGAAACTGTTCCGTCCGAAAGTGCCGATTGCGATCGCGGTCGGCGAGCCGATCCTGCCGACGCTGTCCGCGCCCGACCTGACGGCGTTGCTGCACTCCCGAATGCAGCATCTGCTGGAGCGGGTGCAGGACTCGTACGGTCCGCATCCGGCCGGCGAGTTCTGGGTGCCACACCGGCTGGGCGGCGGCGCCCCTACCCTGGCGGAGGCGGCCCGATTGGACGCCGAGGAAGCCAGCCAACGCGCGGCCGCCCGGGCGGCTCGCGAACGGGCGGATCCGGCGGGCGCGTCGGAGTAACGGCATGGAGCCGGTCTTTCGAACTCTTGAGATCGCGGCTAAGGCCCTGGTCGCGGCGACCGGCACCAAGATCACCTACCAGAGCCTGGAAAACATCCCCCGCACCGGCGGCGCGGTGATCGCGATCAACCACACCAGCTACGTGGACTGGCTACCGGCCGCGCTTGCCGTGCATTACCGAGGGCGGCGCATCCGCTACATGATCAAGGCCGAGATGCAGCAGGTGAAGATCGTCAATTTCTTGATCAAGCACACCAAGACCATCCCGGTGAACCGTCGATCCGGGTCCGAGGCCTACGCCGAGGCTGTTCGGTTGCTCCAAGCCGGGGAGGTGGTTGGCCTGATGCCCGAGGCGACCATCAGCCGCAGTTTCGAGCTGAAGGAATTCAAAACCGGGGCGGCGCGCATGGCGTTGGAGGCAGGAGTTCCGATGGTTCCGCTGATCGTCTGGGGCGCACAGCGGATTTGGACGAAGGACCACCCGAGAAATCTCGGCTACAAAAAGATTCCGGTGATCGTGGCCGCGGGTCCGCCGCTGTCCCCGGTCGGCGACGTCGAGCACCTTGACGCGGCGTTGCGCGACGAGATGACTTCCCTATTGCATCGCGTGCAGGAGGAATATCCGCACCCGGAAGGCGCGTTCTGGGTTCCGCGGCGCCTTGGCGGGGGCGCACCTACGGTGGCGGAGGCCAAGGTTCTTGAGGAAACTGAAAAGACTGTGCGTGCCCGGAAGCGGGCGGAGCGCGGTGGGTGACACGTCGAGCAGCTGAGGACATGGCTGCACGAAAGGAGCGCCGAGCATGGCTGAGGCGTTTTACCGGTTCGGGGAATGGGTTGTGCCGCCGGTCGTCGCGATGAACGGAACGAAGTTCACGTTCCACGGCCTGGAGAACATTCCCGAGCGGGGCGGCGCGCTACTCGCCCAGAACCACACCAGCTACCTGGACTGGCTGCCGCCGTTGTTCGCCGCGCGCGAGCGGGGCCGGCGGATGTACTTCATGATCAAGGCTGAGATGGCCGACGTGAAAGCCGTCAACTACGTCATCAAGCACGCCAGGCTCATTCCGGTGGACCGCCGCGACGGGCACGACGCGTTCGACATCGCCGTCCAGCGGCTGCGGGAGGGCGAACTGATCGGGATGCATCCCGAGGCCACGATCAGCCGCAGCGTCGAGCCGAGGCAGTTCAAGACCGGGGCGGCCAGGATGGCCCTGGAGGCGCGGGTGCCGATCGTCCCGCTCATTGTCTGGGGCGCCCACCGCATTTGGCCCAAAGATCACGAGAAGAAGGTGTTCCGCAACAAGGTTCCGATCACCGTGGCCGCCGGCCGGCCGTTGCCCCCGCAGGGCACCCTCGAGCAACTCATCGCGGCGCTGCGCGAAGCGATGAACCAACTGCTGTACCGGGTGCAGGAGGAGTATCCCCATCCAGAGGGCGAGTTCTGGGTGCCGCGCCGGCTGGGTGGCAGCGCGCCGACCCAGGAGGATTCCAGAGCGATCCGATTGGCCGAATTGCAAGAGCGCCTTGACAAGTACGGAACCGACGGCGTGACGCGCCCGGGCCAAAACCAAAGCGGAACGCATTGACCACTCTGGCTGGCTGCGAAGGCGGATCGGCCCGGTGACCCTGCCCGCCCTGATCGCCTGCGACGTGGACGGCACGCTGATCGCCGACGACGAGAGGATCACCCCGCGTACGCGCGCCGCGGTGCGCGCCGCCGTCGAGGCCGGGGCGCAGTTCGTGTTGGCCACCGGTCGCCCACCGCGCTGGATCAAGCCGGTGGTCGACGACCTCGGGTTCGCGCCGATGGCGGTGTGCGCCAACGGCGCCGTGATCTACGACCCCGCGACCGACCGGGTGGTGTCCGCCAGGACGCTGTCGGTGGCGACGCTGGGCGAACTCGCGGAGATCGCGACGCGTGCCATCCCGGGCGCCGGGCTGGCCGTTGAGCGGATCGGCCGCAGCGCGCACGACACGGCGACGCCGCAGTTCGTCAGCTCGCCGGGCTACGAACACGCCTGGCTCAATCCCGACAACACCGAGGTGTCCTTCGAAGATCTGCTGAGCGCCCCGGCGGTCAAACTGCTGATCCGCAAGGCGGGGGCCCGCAGCGCCGATATGGCCGCCGAGCTTGCCAAACATGTCGGCATCGAGGGCGACATCACCTACTCCACCAACAACGGGCTTATCGAGATCGTGCCGTTGGGCATCAGCAAGGCCACCGGTATCACCGAACTCGCTCGGCCGCAGGGCATCGCCGACGATGACGTGGTCGCGTTCGGCGACATGCCCAATGACGTGCCGATGCTGCTGCGCGCCGGCCACGGGGTGGCGATGGGCAATGCGCATCCCGACGCGATCGCCGCCGCCGACGAGGTGACCACACCCAACACCGACGACGGGGTGGCGCGAGTGCTGGAACGTTGGTGGCTCTAGGAGCAGGGCAATCGGCTCTAGCGCCGCCGGCTCATTCGGCGGCGTGCACGGGTGAGAACCGCTCGAGCTGTATCGGTGGACCGCTCGGCGGCGACGGCGGCAATTCCTCGGCGACACCGTCGATCACCCGGCTGACGCGCCCGCTGAGCCGATCGAAGTCCAACGTGCCGTGCTGGAAGTTCTGCTTTACCCACTGCGGTTCCTGGAACTCGCCGCTGGTGGGCAACCCCAGCGCACCGCGCTCGTAGCCGAGCGAGGCCCATGCGTCATAGATGGCTCCGGTGACCGGTTCGGCACCGGTTTCCGGCGACCAGTACATCGCGCCCTTGTCGAAAGTGGCGTAGCGCGCCGAGCCCGCCGCGGTAGCTTCCGGCGATGTCGGCGCGCCCAACGCGCTGTTCATCCCGCCGATCGACTGCCACCGGTCATAGATCGCGCCGCCTTGCAGCGCCATGGCCAGGTCTTCAGGTCGCGGCGGGCTGTTGAAACGCGCTGCCGTATCGCGGATTTCGTCCATGAGCCCGTAGGCTACATTGCCCGGGCAATCGGTGGCGCCGACGTCGCGGTGGCTGAAGATGGTCGGCAACGTCGCGAGGGCGTCGACGGGATAGTTCGTGTCGGGGCCGCCGGCTGACGCCAATGTGACTGTGCCCTTGGGGTAGACGTGATCCAACCCCAGCCGCCAGCCGAGCAGCCGGCCGACGTTGTTGAGCTGGATCGGCGTCGGCGCAATGTCGTCGAAGTTGCCGATCATTGCCACACCCCAGGATTCGCGGTTGAAGCCACCGGTGTGGTCACCCTGCACTGGCCCGGTGAGCGCGCCTGCCCTGCCTTCGAATACCTGGCCGTACTTGTCGACCAGCGCGTTGTAGGCGATGTCGCACCAGCCCAATATTTGGGTGTGGTAGGCGTAAATCGACGCGACGATGGCCGCCGAGTCCTGCGGCTGGTAGTCGTTGCTCTCGGCGGTGTGGTGCACGACGGCGGCGCGGATAGGTTGATCGAACGGCCGGTTCCCGCAGCGCACCAGTTCGTCGGCGCCCCATTGCGCGCGACCGATGATGTTGGGCGGCTGACCCGCCGCGATGACCGCGGTGGGCGGGCTCCACTGGGTGTCGGCCGGCGCCTGCGGCGGGGAGATCAGAATGGCCGAGATGTTCTGCGCCAGTGGCTGTTCCACGGTGGCCGGGAGGTAGCCCAGGCCAGCGCTGGTCGGCGCCGGGCCGCTCGGCCGTTCGGTCGGTGCTGCGCCAGGCGGGCGGGTGACCGCGATCTGCACGGTGGTGGTCTTGCCGACGAATACCGGATCGGTGCCGGATGGACCCGGTGTCGAGCCGTGGCCGGGGGCCGGCAGCGCCTCGGTGTCATACCACGGACCCCACGAGCCATCGGCGTGCCGGGCGCGGATGCGCGCCGAGGTGCCCTTGAGGTCTCCGCTGGTCAGCGCAACCATGGAAAACGATGTGGGTTGGCTGATTTCGCGGACGGTGACGCCGCCGCCGAGGCCGACCAACGGCTGTTGGGTCAGGTGAGTATCGCCGGGGCGGGTCGCCTGATGCCGTTGGTCGCGATGTCCCATGCCCGAGTCAGCCGCCCACGGCAGAATGACCACCGTCGCGGCGATGGCGGTGAACAGCATCGTCGGTGCGGGTCGGCCAGGACAGCGGATTGGCACCACCCGATGTTACGTATGTGTCTAGTGTTACAGATGATTCGACACGCTACGTAAGTGAAGTAAGTGAACGAATACACGGCACGGCACCGCAGAGATTGGGCAGCGCGGGTCGCGCTCGGTCCCACTTCTGCGGTGCCGTTTCGGGTGGTAAGTCCCTCAGGCCGGGTTCCCGATCAGGGCGTCGGCAACGGCGGTGCCGGTACCGGCGGCGCCGGTATGGCAGCGGGTGCTGCCGCGGCTCCTGCGCCGCCCGACATGGCCTGCTTCAGCCCTGGCATCACCAGGCCCTTGAGCAGGTCGATGGCTTGGCCGGCGCCCAGCTGGTTGGCCGCGCTCATCATGTCGCTGACCAGCCCGCCGCTGCTGCCGCCGGACGGCGCAGCGCCGAGCGACGGGTCGCCGAGGATCGGGTAGGTGCCGCCGGCACCCGGGTCCAATCCGATCGGGTCGCTGATCGGATATTCGCTTGGACTGGCGCCAAGACCCGGGCTGGTCAACGACGGATCGAAGCCGGTCGGGTTGGTCAGCCCCGGCGTCAGACCCGGGCTGGTCAGTCCGGGACTGGTCAGACCGGGAGTCGTGCCAGGGGTGAGACCCGGGGTCGTCCCGGGGGTCAGGCCCGGAGTCGTCCCGGGGGTCAGGCCCGGGGTCGCCCCCGGAGTCAGGCCGGGAGTCGTGCCGGGCGTCAGGCCAGGAGTCGTGCCCGGGGTGAGGCCCGGACTGGTGAGACCCGGCGAGGTCAGGCCCGGCGAGGTCAGGCCCGGTGAAGTCAGACCGGGGCTGGTCAGACCGGGCGAGGTCAGGCCCGGCGAGGTCAGACCGGGCGAGGTCAGGCCCGGCGAGGTCAGACCCGGCGAGGTCAGACCCGGGCTGGTCAGACCGGGCGAGGTCAGGCCCGGCGAGGCCAGGTCCGGCGACATGAGGCCCGGCGAGGCCAGCCCGGGGCTGGTCGCACCGGTCAGGCTCGGCACAGGCGGGAGGTTGACCCCGAATTGCGACAGACCCTGCGACAGCGCATTCATCAACTCACCAGGCAGGTCGGTCATCCCGGCCGCCTTGACGAACTCGTGGTGCTCGACGGGGGGCTTGGGGTCGGTCAGCAGACCGCTGACGGCTACGTAAGCAAACGGACTCGCGACCGCCAGAGCGGCGACTGCGCTCGTGGCTGTCGAGAGCCTGCGTCGACGTCGGTTCGGCACGGAAGTCTCCTCAATATCTGGACTATGTGTTCTCGGTTTCATGCGCGCTCAGCACGCGCACAGTGCCTTGAAGAGTGCTACCCAGGGCACATGATCGATGGTACTGACGTGATTGGTGTGCCTAGAGTGGCGAGATCGAATCGTGAGGCAATCGCGACCTTCGTCACCAAAATGCGCTCGATCACCACACGCGGCGCTGGTATCCGCGCCGCCGGCGAACGACGCACACCAAACACCCCGGCCAAGCGCCCCGCCAAGCGGGCTATGGTCGCGCGGTCGGATACCCTAGGCAACCGATGACCACTCGTTTCGACCTCTTCGTTGTCGGCTCCGGATTTTTCGGCCTGACGATTGCCGAGCGCGTGGCCAGCCAGCTCGACAAGCGGGTGCTGGTCGTCGAGAAGCGCCCGCATATCGGTGGAAACGCCTACTCCGAGGATGAGCCGCAAACCGGCATCGAGGTGCACAAATACGGTGCGCATCTGTTCCACACCTCCAACAAGCGGGTGTGGGATTACGTGCGCCAGTTCACCGAGTTCACCGGCTACCAGCACCGGGTCTTCGCGCTGCACGACGGGCAGGCCTATCAATTCCCGATGGGACTCGGACTGGTCTCCCAGTTCTTCGGCCGCTACTTCAGCCCCGACCAGGCGCGGCAGCTGATCGCCGAGCAGGCCGCCGAAATCAAGTCGGAAGATGCGCAGAATCTCGAAGAAAAGGCCATCTCGCTGATCGGCCGTCCGCTCTACGAGGCGTTCGTCAGGGGCTACACGGCCAAGCAGTGGCAGACCGACCCCAAAGAGCTGCCCGCGGCCAACATCACCCGGTTGCCGGTGCGCTACACCTTCGACAACCGCTACTTCAACGACACCTATGAGGGCCTGCCGGTCGACGGCTACACCGCCTGGCTGCAGAACATGGCGGCCGACGATCGCATCGAGGTCAGGCTGGACACCGACTGGTTCGACGTGCGCGACGGCCTGCGCGCCGAAAGTCCGGATGCTCCGGTCGTCTACACCGGCCCGCTGGACCGTTACTTCAACTACGCCGACGGCCACTTAGGCTGGCGGACTTTGGATTTCGAGGTCGAGGTGCTGCCGATAGGCGATTTCCAGGGCACCCCGGTGATGAACTACAACGACGTCGACGTGCCGTTTACCCGCATCCACGAGTTCCGCCATTTCCACCCCGAGCGGGATTACCCGACCGACAAGACGGTGATCATGCGGGAGTACTCCCGATTCGCCGACCATGACGACGAGCCCTACTACCCGATCAACACCGAGGCCGACCGCACCGTGCTGGCCGCCTACCGGGCCAGGGCGAAAGACGAAACCGCCTCGGCGAAGGTACTTTTCGGTGGGCGGCTCGGCACCTACCAGTATCTCGACATGCACATGGCCATCGCCAGCGCATTGAACATGTACGACAACATCCTGGCGCCGCACCTGCGCGACGGTGCGCCGCTCGATGAGAACAACAGAGGAACCATCCACGGATGACTAAGACCACCGGCGACGACGCAGCCAGCGCAACGGCCAAGGCGGGAGCCCCGACCTCGCAAGAAGGAAGCGGGCAATCCGCTAAGGCCGTGAGCCTGTTGGCCCGCGTCATCCTGCCGCGTCCCGGCGAGCCGCTCGATGTGCGCAAGCTCTACCTGGAGGAGTCGACGACCAACTCCCGTCGCGCGCACGCGACCGACCGCACGTCGCTGCAGATCGGCGCCGAGTCCGAGGTGTCGTTCGCCACCTACTTCAACGCGTTTCCGGCCAGTTACTGGCGGCGCTGGACGACGTGCACGTCGGTGGTGCTGCGAGCCGAGCTGACCGGGGCCGGTCGCGTCGACGTATACCGGACCAAGGCCACCGGCGCGCGGATCTTCGTCGAAGGGCGCGAATTCGCCAGCGCCGGAGAGCAGCCGGTGACCGTCGAGTTCGAGGTGGGACTCGCGCCGTTCGAAGACGGCGGGTGGATCTGGTTCGACATCACCACCGAGACCAGGGTGACGCTGCTCAGCGCGGGGTGGTACTCCGACAAGCCCGCGCCGGGTGTGGCGAACGTCGCCGTTGGCATCCCGACCTTCAACCGACCGAACGACTGTGTCAACGCGCTGCGTGACCTCACCTCAGATCCCTTGGTGGACAAAGTCATCGGTGCGGTGATTGTGCCCGACCAGGGCACGTCGAAGGTGCGCGACCACCCCGACTTCGCCGCCGCGGCCGCGCCGCTGGGCGATCGGCTTTCGATCCACAACCAGCCCAACCTCGGCGGCTCCGGTGGGTACAGCCGGGTGATGTATGAAGCGCTGAAAAACACCGACTGCCAGCAGATCCTGTTCATGGATGACGATATTCAGCTGGAGCCCGACACCATCCTGCGGATACTGGCGATGCATCGCTTCGCCAAGGCGCCGATGCTGGTTGGTGGCCAGATGCTCAACCTGCAGGAGCCGTCGCACCTGCACATCATGGGCGAGATGGTCGACCGGTCGAACTTCATGTGGACCGCGGCGCCGTATACCGAATACGACCACGATTTCGCCGAATGCCCGTTGAGCGACAACGACCCTCGCAGCCAGCTGCTGCATCGGCGCATCGACGTCGACTACAACGGCTGGTGGACCTGCATGATCCCGAGGCAGGTCGCCGAGGAGTTGGGCCAGCCCCTACCGCTGTTCATCAAATGGGACGACGCCGACTACGGGTTGCGCGCCGCCGAGCATGGCTACCCGACCGCCACGTTGCCCGGTGCGGCGATCTGGCACATGGCATGGAGCGACAAGGACGACGCAATCGATTGGCAGGCCTACTTTCACCTGCGTAACCGGCTGGTGGTCGCGGCCATGCACTGGGATGGCGACGTGTCCGGACTGGTCCGCAGCCACCTCAAGGCGACGCTCAAACACCTGTCCTGCCTTGAGTATTCGACCGTAGCCATCCAGAACAGGGCGATCGACGACTTCCTCGCCGGCCCGGAGCACATCTTCTCGATACTGGAGACCGCGCTGCCCGAGGTGCACCGGATGCGCAAGGCCTACCCGGATGCGGTGGTGTTGCCGTCGTCCGACGAATTGCCGCTGCCGTCGCAGCGCAACTACGAGATGAAACCGCCGGTGCACCCGCTGGCGATTGGCTACCGACTGGCCCGCGGGACATTGCATCAGCTCAAGCGGGCAGATCCCGCGCACCATCAGCGCCCTCAACTCAACGTGCCGACCCAAGACGCGCGGTGGTTCCGGCTGTCCACGCTGGACGGCGCCACCGTCACGACGGCCGACGGCCGTGGTGCGGTTTACCGACAGCGGGACCGAGCCAAGATGTTCGCATTGCTGTGGCAGTCGCTGCGGCGGCAGCGGCAGTTGCTCAGTCGCTTCGACGAGATGCGCCGCGTCTACCGCGAGGCGCTGCCGGTGCTGTCCAGCAAGGAGAAGTGGGAGACGGTGCTGCTGCCGGCTCAAGACAACGTGTCGCGCAATGGCCGACATCGCAGCTGATTCGGCACCACCACGTGGTGAAGTGGCTGCCCTGGTAGCGGTCCAATCGGCATTGGGCGAACGTCCCGGTGCGCTTACGGTCGCGCGGGCCCTATCGCATTTCGGGGAACACAGCATCGGCTGGTTGGCGGTATCGGCGATCGGTGCAATCCTGCAGCCGCGGCGGCGCCGGGCCTGGCTGGTGGCCGGCGCCGGAGCCTCCGCCGCGCATGCGGCCGCTGTGCTGGTCAAGCGCGTGGTGCGGCGTCCGCGGCCGCATCATCCGGCGGTCGCGGTCAACGTCGGCACGCCAAGCAGCCTGAGCTTCCCGTCGGCGCACGCCACCTCGACCACGGCGGCGTCCATCCTGCTGGCCCGTGCCACCGGAGCGCCGCTGCCTGTCATGCTGGTGCCGCCGATGGCGCTCTCGCGGGTGTTGCTCGGCGTGCACTATCCCAGCGACGTGGCCACCGGCGTGGTCGTCGGCGCCGTCGTCGCGGCCATCGCCACCCGGGTCGACGGCTGGCTACTCGGCGACGATACGGGCCGTGGAACGGTCCGAGGAGAAGCCGGGCCATTGAGACGAGCCACCGGAGCAGGCAAATGAGTGAAGACATCAAAGACGAAGCGCCGGTGACCGGGCCTGCAACGGCCCGGCCAAACCTGGTCGTCGGCGTGATCAAGGCGATGCGCCCGCGGCAATGGATCAAGAACGTCTTGGTGCTGCTCGCGCCATTGGCCGCGTTTAGCGTCGACACGCACTACGACTACGTCAAGGTGCTTACTCAGGTGGCGGTCGCTTTCGTGGTGTTCTGCCTGGCGGCCTCGGCCACCTACCTGGTCAATGACGTCCGCGACGTCGAGGCCGACCGCGAGCACCCCACCAAGCGGTTTCGTCCGATCGCCGCCGGGGTGGTGCCGGAGTGGCTGGCGTACACGGTGGCGGTGGTGCTGGCGGCAGCTTCGCTGGGTATCGCGTGGTGGCTCACCCCGAACCTGGCGTTGGTGGCGGCGGTGTACCTGGCCATCCAGCTGGCGTACTGCTTCGGCCTCAAACACCAAGCGGTGATTGACATTTGCATTGTCTCGTCGGGGTTTTTGATTCGCGCCATTGCCGGCGGCGCCGCCGCCGGTATCCATCTGTCGCAATGGTTTTTGCTGACGATGGCGTTCGGGTCGTTGTTCATGGCGGCCGGCAAGCGTTACGCCGAGCTGCAACTGGCCGAGCGCACCGGGGCCAGCATCCGCAAGTCGCTGGAGAGCTACACCAGCACATATCTGCGTTTCGTCTGGACGATGTCGGCCACCGCGGTGGTGGTGTTCTACGGACTGTGGGCGTTCGAGCGCGACCACGGCCGGGCCGGCTGGTTCGCGGTGTCGATGGTGCCGTTCACGATCGCGATTCTCCGGTACGCGGTGGACGTCGACGGCGGCCTGGCCGGGGAGCCCGAGGACATCGCGCTGCGCGACAGGGTGCTGCAGGTGCTGTTCTTGGCCTTGATCGGAACCGTTGGTGCTGCGGTTATCCTCGGCTGACGTGGCCTCCAACTTCCCGGCCTTGCCGCGCCGGCCGGTGGCCGTGACGGTGCGCCGGCCGTCGTTCCCGTACGACGCGACGGTCCGGGTCAGTCTCTGGGTGAGTGTGGTCGTCGTCTCCGTCTTGTTCGGGTGGGGTGCCTGGCAGCGGCGCTGGATCGCCGACGACGGACTGATCGTCTTGCGCACCGTGCGAAACCTGTTGGCCGGCAACGGTCCGGTGTTCAACAAGGGCGAGCGAGTCGAGGCCAACACCTCGGTGGTGTGGACCTATCTGGTGTATGTGGGCAGTTGGCTGAACTGGCCGATGCGGCTGGAGTACGTGGCCCTGGTGTTGGCCCTGCTACTCAGCGTGGCGGGGCTGGCGATGCTGATGTTGGGCACCGGCCGGCTGTTCGCGCCCGGCCTGCTGGGCCGGCGGGCGGTCATGCTGCCGGCCGGCGCGCTGGTCTATATCGCTGTCCCGCCGGCGCGTGACTTCGCTACTTCCGGTCTGGAGAGCGGGCTGGTGATGGCCTACATCGGGCTGCTCTGGTGGATGATGGTCTGCTGGTCGCAGGCCATGCGGGTGCGACCGTCCGGGCGATTGTTCACCGGCATGCTGGCTTTTGTCGCCGGGTGCAGCGTGTTGGTGCGCCCCGAGTTGGCGTTGATCGGCGGCCTGGCGCTGATCATGATGCTGATCGCCGCCAAGGGGTGGCGGCGCCGAGTGCTGATCGTGGTGGCCGGCGGGCTGCTTCCGGTGGCCTCCGAGATCTTCCGGATGGGCTACTACGGGCTGCTGTTCCCCGGGACCGCGCTGGCCAAGGATGCGGCCGGCGACAAATGGTCGCAGGGCGTGATCTACCTGTCGAACTTCAACCGGCCCTACGCGCTGTGGGTGCCCGCGGTGTTGCTGGCAGGACTGGCTCTGGTGGTCTCCGCCGGCCGCCGAAAAGGGATTCGATACATCCCACCCACGCACGGGCCATTGGCCCGGTCGGTGCAAAGCCCCGCCGCCGTAGTGGTTTTCATCCTCGTCAGCGGTCTGCTGCAGGCGTTGTACTGGATCCGGCAGGGCGGGGATTTCATGCATGGCCGAGTTCTGCTGGCACCGCTGCTGTGTTTGCTCGCACCGGTGGCGGTGGTGCCCGTGGTGTTTCCCGACGGCACCCGACTATCCCGGGAGGCCGGCTACTGGTTGGCCGGTGCGGTGAGCGCGCTGTGGATGGCGGTCGCAGGCTGGTCGCTGTGGGCGGCCAACTCGCCCGGAATGGGCGACGACGCCACCCGGGTCACCTACTCGGGCATCGTCGACGAGCGGCGCTTCTATGCGCAGGCGACGGGTCACGCGCATCCGCTGACCGCCGCGGACTACCTGGATTACCCGCGGATGCGTGCGGTGCTGGTAGCGCTCAACAACACTCCGGAGGGGGCGTTGCTGCTGCCGTCCGGCAATTACGATCAGTGGGATATCGTCCCGGCCATCCGACCGGCATCGCCACCGGATGCACCGCCGCCCGCACCTCAAAACGGTCCCCACACAGTGTTTTTCACCAACCTCGGCATGGTGGGCATGAACGTCGGGCTGGACGTGCGGGTGATCGACCAAATCGGTTTGGCCAACCCGATTGCCGCTCATACCGCACGCTTGCAGCACGGCCGGATCGGCCACGACAAGAACCTGTTCCCAGACTGGGTGATCGCCGACGGACCCTGGGTGAAGGGGTATCCGGGCGTTCCGGGGTACCTCGACGCGCAGTGGGTCGCTCAGGCCGAGAAGGCCCTGAAATGTTCGGCGACCGAGGCGGTGCTGAATTCGGTACGTGCTCCGATGGGTTTCCATCGGTTCATTTCGAACTTCCTGCACTCCTATGAATTCACCAACTACCGAATCGACCGAGTACCGCGTTACGAACTCATCAGATGCGGCTTGGACGTGCCGGAGACCGGCGGCGTCCCCTACACGGGTCTGCCGGCCACCGGGCCCTAGCCGCCGCGGATCGGGGGGCTTGCGGCCAACGGTCGGCAGAGAATTTTTGGCGGCCATTCCGTCGGGATGCAGCAACCGCCCTGCCCGGCGCCCAGCAACGCGGCTTAGGTATTGTTACCGGCGTGCAACCGCTCGTCGGCACATCCACGACGGGGTGATCAGCAGCCGAGTTGAGCGGGTTTGTCCTCCGCGTAGGGTCCGGTGACGGACCCACGCCGAGGAGAAGACATCCCCGATGATGTGGTTGACTACACGGGCACAGCAGCGCAGCGAAGCAATCAAGCTGGCGCATGCAGTCCGACCCAACGCATATGGGCCCGACAAGAATGAGGATGCAAGAAATGAGCCTTGTTGACAGGTTTCGTGGCGCGGCAAAGAGGATGCCGCGCCGGCTCGTAGTGGGAGCCGCCGCAGCGGCCCTGCTGCCCGGGCTGATCGGCGTCGTGGGCGAGTCCGCGACCGCGGGAGCGTTCTCCCGGCCGGGTCTGCCCGTCGAGTACCTGCAGGTGCCGTCGGCGGCGATGGGCCGCGACATCAAGGTCCAGTTCCAGAGCGGTGGCGCCAACTCACCCGCCGTGTACCTGCTCGACGGTCTTCGCGCCCAGGACGACTTCAACGGCTGGGACATCAACACCCCGGCGTTCGAGTGGTACCTGCAGTCCGGTCTGTCGATCGTGATGCCGGTCGGCGGGCAGTCCAGCTGGTACACCGACTGGTACAAGCCGGCCTGCGGCAAGGCCGGTTGCCAGACTTACAAGTGGGAGACCTTCCTCACCAGCGAACTGCCCGCGTTCCTGGCTTCCAAAGGGGTCAAGCAGACCGGTGGAGCCGCGGTCGGTCTGTCGATGGCCGGTGCTTCGGCGCTGAACCTGGCCAACTACCACCCCGCGCAGTTCATCGAGGTGGGCTCGTTCTCCGGTCTGATGGACCCCTCGCAGGGCATGGGACCGTCGCTGATCGGTCTGGCCATGGGTGACGCCGGTGGCTACAAGCCCGCGGACATGTGGGGCCCGAAGGAGGACCCGGCCTGGCAGCGCAACGACCCGCTGCTGAACGTCGGCAAGACCGTCGCCAACAACACCCGCGTGTGGATGTACTGCGGTAACGGCAAGCCGTCGGATCTCGGCGGCGACAACCTGCCGGCCAAGTTCCTCGAGGGCTTCGTGCGGACCAGCAACATCAAGTGGCAGGACGCCTACAAGGCGGCCGGTGGCCACAACGCGGTGTTCAACTTCGACGCCAACGGCACGCACGACTGGCCGTACTGGGGTTCACAGCTGCACGCCATGTTGCCCGACCTGCAGCGGACGCTCGGTGCGACTCCGGGTGCGGGCCCCGGCCCGGGCGCGGCTCCGGGTGCCCCGGGTGCGCCCGCGGCCTCGCCGACCGGCCAGCACACCTAAGCCGAAGAACAACACGGCTGACGGCGACGACCTTGCGGGGTCGTCGCCGTTCGCCGTTTCCGGCGTCCGCTTCAACGGGGTGTGATTAGCTACCTTGCGGAACGGGGGCGATCTGCATTCCCCGGGGTTGGTGGTCGAGAGACGAGCGAGGTCAGTATGAGAGGTCTGTCGATGCTGCTACGGCTACTATGTGCCGCCTTGCTGACGATCGGGATCGGAGGCGTCGCAGCGGTCAAAAGTGGGTCGGCCCGCGCCGCAGGTTACGAGTCGCTGATGGTGCCGTCGGCGGCGATGGGCCGAGACATCCCGGTGGCCTTCCTGGCCGGCGGACCGCACATGGTGGTTCTGCTGGATGCGTTCAATGCCGCGCCCGATGTCAGCAACTGGGTGACCGCGGGTAACGCGATGGGCACGCTGGCCGGCAAGGGGATTTCGGTGGCCGCACCGGCCGGTGGCGCGTTCAGCATGTACACCAACTGGGAGCGGGACGGCAGCAAGCAGTGGGAGACGTTCCTGTCCACCGAGTTGCCGGACTGGCTGGCCGCCAACAAAGGTCTGGCTCCGGGCGGCCACGCCGCGGTGGGCGCATCCCAAGGCGGCTACGGCGCGATGGCCCTGGCCTGCTTCCACCCCGACCGTTACGGCTTCGCGGGTTCGCTGTCGGGCTTCCTGTACCCGTCGAACACCACGACCAACGGCGCGATCGTGGCCGGCATGCAGCAATTCGGCGGCGTCGACGCCAACGGCATGTGGGGCGCTGCGCAGCTGGGTCGGTGGAAGTGGCACGACCCCTGGGTGCACGCCGGGTTACTCGCGCAGAACAACTCCCGGGTCTGGGTGTGGAGCCCGATGAACATGGGCGGTGACGCCGGCGCGATGATCGGCCAGGCCGGCGAGGCGATGGGCAACGCCCGATTCTTCTACCAGCAGTACCGCAACGTCGGTGGGCACAACGGCCACTTCGACTTCCCCGGCGGCGGCAGCAACGACTGGGGTTCGTGGAGCGGCCAGCTGGGCGCGATGTCCGGCGACATCGTCGGCGCGATCCGCTAGATCCCCGACCCGCCGCCGTTCGCCCGCTTGGTGAACCGGGGGCGGTGCCGCGAGCCGGTACCGTTAAGGGATGCAGCAGCCGTTACGGCTGCTCGTCGCTGATTATGCGACCGACCGACTCTGCTAGCAGGAGACCATGGCTGTGAACTCGCGGCGTAATTCCCGGCGGAAGCGCCACCGCACGCTGGCGTTGATCGCCGCCGCCGCGACGGCGCTGGTGGTGGGGCTGGTCATCTACGCCGTGGTCGTCATGTTGCGGCAACAGAACACCGCGCCGAGCGCGGTGCCGCCCAGCATCGGCATCGTGCCGCCGACCAGCAGTTCGGCCTTCCCGCACAAGCCGCGGCCGGCCTCTCAAGACGCCAGCTGCCCTGACGTGCAACTCATCGCGGTTCCCGGCACCTGGGAATCGTCGCTGCAGGACAACCCGCTCAACCCGGGCGAGTTCCCGAAGGCATTGCTACTCAACGTCACCCGGCCGATCAGCGAGCAGTTCAACTCCAGCCGGGTCGAGACCTACACCGTGCCTTACACCGCGCAGTTCCACAATCCGCTGGCCGGCGACACCCAGATGTCCTACAACGACAGCCGGGCCGAGGGCACCCGCGCCACCGTCAAGGCGATGACCGACATGAACGTCAAGTGCCCGTTGACGAGCTATGTTCTGGTCGGCTTCTCCCAGGGGGCGGTGATCGTGGGCGACATCGCCAGCGATGTCGGCAATGGCCGCGGACCGGTCGACGACGATTTGGTGCTCGGTGTGACGTTGATCGCGGATGGCCGCCGTCAGCAAGGGGTGGGCCAGGACATCGGGCCTAATCCACCGGGAGAAGGCGCCGAGATCACCCTGCACGAGGTGCCGGTGCTGTCCGGGCTTGGTTTGACGATGACTGGCCCGCGGCCGGGCGGCTTCGGCACGCTCAACAGCAAGACCAATGAAATCTGCGGAGCCGGCGACCTGATCTGTGCCGCCCCGCAGGACGCGTTCAGCCTGGCCAACCTGCCTAAGACGCTGGACGTCCTGGCCGGCGGCGCCGGCCAGCCGGTGCACGCGCTGTATGGCACCACCCAGGCCTGGAGTTTGGACGGGCAGCCTTCCACCGAGTGGACGCTGAATTGGGCGCACGAGACGATCGCCAACGCGCCACACCCGAAACACGGATGAGCCCCTAAAACCCCGCGTTAAGACACGGCCCGGCTGCATCGGTCACGATTGCGTCAAGGGGTACCTTCGGATTTGGTCCGCGGCGCGCCGCCCCGTAACATTAAGAGGAATTTAAGAATGACTAGGTCGGCCTATCGCGTCGATGCGTTGCGGATTGCCTGGATGTGCATCGGTACCATCTGTGAGGTTTGCGGTTCGCGACGACCTGGACAAGGTGGATTGCGCGCAGTCCCGCTGGCCGACCCCGAGCCGGATCCAACCGTCGGTGCAGCCCGGACGGATGTGAGCCGACCTGGAGCTTTTTGACAGGAGTTGAGTGGCATGCCCTACCACAACCCGTTCATCGTGAACGGCCGGATCAGGTTTCCGGAAAACACCGACCTGGTTCGCCATGTCGAGAAGTGGGCGAGGGTGCGTGGCGACAGGGTCGCCTACCGATTCCTGGACTACTCCACCGAACGTGACGGTATCGCCCGCGAGATTTCCTGGGCCGAGTTCGGCCGTCGCAACCGGGCCGTGGGAGCGCGGCTGCAGCAGGTCACCCAGCCGGGTGACCGCGTCGCGATCCTGTGCCCGCAGAACCTGGACTACCTGGTGGCGTTTTTCGGCACCTTGTACGCCGGTCGGATCGCGGTGCCGCTGTTCGACCCGTCCGAGCCGGGTCACGTCGGCCGTCTGCACGGGGTGCTCGACGACTGCGAGCCATCGGCGATCTTGACCACCAGCGATTCCGCCGAGGGGGTGCGCAAGTTCTTCCGCAGCCGCCCGGCCAAGGAACGGCCGCGTGTCATCGCCGTCGACGCGGTGCCCGAAGACGTCGCCGCCACCTGGGAGATCGTGCCGGCCCAGCATGACACCATCGCCTACCTGCAGTACACCTCCGGCTCGACCCGCACCCCGACTGGCGTCCAGATCACTCATCTGAATCTGCCCACCAACGTGGTCCAGGTGATTCACGCGCTGGAAGGTCAGGAAGGCGATCGCGGCGTCTCCTGGCTGCCCTTCTTCCACGACATGGGCCTGATCACCATCCTGGTGTCATCGGTGGTCGGATATGAAAACACCTTCATGACGCCCGCCGCGTTCGTGCGGCGCCCCATCCGGTGGATACGCGAGCTCGCGCGCAAGGAGGGCGACACCGGCGGGGCCATTTCCGCTGCGCCGAACTTTGCCTTCGAACACGCCGCGCTGCGTGGGCTGCCCAAGGATGGCGATCCGCCGCTGGACCTGAGCTACGTCAAGGCGATCCTCAACGGCAGTGAGCCGGTATCGGCGTTATCGATACGCAAGTTCAACGAGGCGTTTGGGCCCTACGGCTTTCAGGAGAAGGCGATCAAGCCGTCCTACGGCCTGGCCGAGGCGACGCTGTTCGTCTCGACCACCCCGATGTCGGATGCGCCCAAGATCGTGCACGTCGAGCGCGACGCGCTGAACAACAAGCGGTTCGTCGAGGTGGCCGCCGATGCGCCGAACGGCGTTGCGCAAGCCTCCGCCGGCAAGATCGGTGTCGACCAATGGACGGTCATCGTCGACGCCGAGACGGCCACCGAGCTGCCCGATGGCCAGATCGGCGAGGTCTGGTTGCACGGTAAGAACATGGGTGCCGGCTACTGGAACCGCGAACAAGAGACCTCCGAAGTCTTCAAGAACATCCTCAAGTCGCGCACCAGCCCGTCGCATGCCGAGGGAGCCCCCGACGACGGAACGTGGGTAAGCACCGGCGACTACGGCACTTACCACGAGGGCGACCTCTATATCACCGGCCGGGTGAAGGACCTTGTCATCATCGACGGCCGCAACCATTACCCGCAGGACCTCGAATACTCGGCGCAGGAATCCAGCCGGGCGTTGCGAGCCGGCTACGTGGCCGCCTTCTCGGTGCCGCTGAACCAGCTGCCCGCCGAGGTATTCGACGACCCGCACGCCGGCTTGAAATACGACCCGGACGACACCTCCGAGCAGCTGGTGATCGTCAGCGAGCGGGCTACCGGTACGCACAAGCTCGACCATCAGCCCATCGCCGACGACATCCGGACGGCCATCGCCGTCCGCCACGGGGTGACCGTCCGCGACGTGCTGCTCGTGCAGGCCGGATCGATTCCCCGGACCTCCAGCGGCAAGATCGGCCGCCGCGCTTGCCGCACCGCCTACCTCGACGGCAGCCTGCGCGGCGGTACCGCGGTTCCGAATGCGTTCCCCGACGAGGCCGGCTGACCGCCAAAATGACTGACACAGATACCGATTCGCAACCATTGACCGAAGCCGCTGCTGCGCCGGCGCGCACCGACATGACTGCTGCCGAGGTGCGACAGTGGCTGCGCGACTGGATCGCCAACGCCGTCGGGCAATCGCCCGACAGAATCGACGACGCCACCCCGATGGTGGAATTGGGTCTCTCGTCGCGCGACGCGGTGGCGATGGCCGCCGACATCGAGGACCGCACCGGGGTCACGGTGTCGATCGCGGCCGCGTTCCAGCATCCGACCATCGAAACGCTGGCGACCTGGATCGTCGAGGGCGACCCCGAAGACGATGCGACCGTGGATGACACCGACTGGACGCGCAGCGGGCCGGTCGAACGCGTCGACATCGCGGTGGTCGGCCTGGCCACCCGCCTTCCCGGTGACATGAACAGCCCCGAGGAGACCTGGCAGGCGCTGCTGGCGGGTCGCGACGCCATCACCGACCTGCCCGAGGGCCGCTGGTCGGAGTTCCTGGAGGAGCCGCGGCTGGCCGCGCTCATCAACAAGGCCCGCACTCGCGGCGGCTACCTGACAGACATCAAGGGCTTCGACTCCGAGTTCTTCGCGCTGTCCAAGACCGAAGCCGACAACGTCGATCCGCAGCAGCGGATGGCGCTGGAGCTGACCTGGGAGGCGCTCGAGCACGCGCGCATCCCGGCATCGAGCCTGCGCGGCGAATCCGTCGGGGTGTACGTCGGCACATCCGTCATGGACTACAGCTACCTGGCAATGTCGGACCCGACCGTGGCGCACCCCTATGCCATCACCGGAACAGCGAGTTCGATTGTCGCGAACCGGGTTTCGTATTTCTACGACTTTCACGGCCCGTCGGTCGCGGTCGACACCGCCTGCTCGAGCTCGTTGGTCGCCACCCATCAGGCGGTGCAGGCGTTGCGCAGCGGTGAGTGCGACACGGCCGTCGCCGGTGGCGTCAACGCATTGATCACCCCGGCGGTGACGCTCGGTTTCGACGAGATCGGCCAGGTGCTCGCGCCCGACGGCCGGATCAAGTCGTTCTCGTCGGACGCCGACGGCTACACCCGCTCCGAGGGCGGCGCGATGCTGGTGCTCAAGCGCGTCGACGACGCGCGCCGCGACGGCGACCAGATCCTGGCCGTGATCGCCGGCAGCGCGGTCAACCACGACGGCCGGTCCAACGGCCTGATCGCGCCCAACCCGGACGCGCAGGCCGACGTGCTGCGCCGGGCCTACAAGGACGCCGGCATCAACCCGCGCGGTGTCGACTACATCGAGGCGCACGGCACCGGCACGGTGCTCGGCGACCCGATCGAGGCCCAGGCGCTGGGCCGGGTCATCGGCCGCGGCCGCCCGGCCGACAAGCCGGTCCTGCTCGGCGCGATCAAAACCAATGTCGGACACATGGAGTCGGCGGCCGGTGCGGCCAGCTTGGTCAAGATGGTGCTGTCCCTGCAGCACGACAAGCTGCCGCCGTCGATCAACTACGCCGGGCCCAACCCCTACATCGACTTCGACGCGGCGCATTTGCGCTTCCTGGACACCGCTGCCGACTGGCCCCGTTACGGCGGCTATGCGGTTGCGGGCGTGTCGAGTTTCGGCTTCGGTGGCGCGAACGCACACGTGGTGCTGCGTGAAGTCTTGCCCCGCGACGTTGTCGAGCGTGAACCCGAGCCGCAGCCGCAGGTCGAAGCCGATACCGCGGAGCAGGCACCCGCGGAGTACGTCGGTGGGATGCGCTTCGACGAGTACGGCGAGTTCATCGAAGACGACGGTGCCCCGTCAGAAGCCGAGCCCGAATTGCCCGGCGTCACCGAGCAAGCGTTGCGGCTCAAAGAGATTGCGCTCGATGAGCTTGCGGCGCAAGAGACCCCGGTGCCGCTGGTGCCGCTGGCGGTGTCGGCGTTCCTGACGTCGCGCAAGAAGATCGCCGCGGCGGAGCTGGCCGATTGGATGGAAAGCCCGGAGGGCCAAGCGTCGTCGCTGGAGTCGATCGGCCGCTCGCTGTCGCGACGCAATCACGGCCGCTCCCGCGCGGTGGTGCTAGCCCACGACCACGACGAAGCGATCAAGGGCTTGCGCGCGATCGCCGATGGCAAGCAGAGGCCGAACGTGTTCAGCACCGACGGGCCGGTGACCAGCGGCCCGGTGTGGGCAATGGCCGGTTTCGGTGCGCAGCACCGCAAGATGGGCAAGGACCTGTATCTGCGCAGCGAGGTCTTCGCCGAGTGGATCGAGAAGGTCGACGCGCTGATCCAGGACGAGCGGGGCTACTCGGTGCTCGAGTTGATCCTCGACGACTCGCAGGATTACGGCATCGAAACCAGCAACGTCGTCATCTTCGCGATCCAGATCGCGCTGGGCGAGCTGCTCAAGCATCACGGCGCCAAACCCGCTGCGGTGGTGGGCCAGTCGCTGGGTGAGCCCGCGTCGGCCTACTTCGCCGGCGGCCTGTCACTCGAGGACGCCACCCGGGTGATCTGCTCACGCTCGCACCTGATGGGTGAGGGCGAGGCGATGCTGTTCGGCGAGTACATCCGGTTCATGGCGATCGTCGAGTACTCCGCCGACGAGCTCAAGACGGTGTTCGCCGACTTCCCCGGCCTGGAGGTGTGCGTCTACGCCGCACCCAGCCAGACCGTTATCGGCGGTCCACCCGAGCAGATCGACGCGATCGTCGCCCGCTGCGAAGCCGAGGGCCGCTTCGCCCGCAAGCTGCAGACCAAGGGCGCCGGCCACACCTCGCAGATGGATCCGCTACTCGGTGAGTTTTCCGCGGAGCTGCAAGGCATTTCGCCGATGACCCCTAACACCGGAATCTTTTCGACGATTCACGAGGGCACCTACATCAAGCCCGGTGGTGAGCCAATCCACGATGTGGCCTACTGGCTCAAGGGAATGCGACATTCGGTCTACTTCACCCACGGCATCCGCAACGCCGTCGACAGCGGCTACACCACGTTCCTGGAGCTCGCGCCCAACCCGGTCGCGCTGATGCAGATCGGCCTGACCACCGCGGCCGCGGGATTGCCGGACGCACAACTGATTGCGACGCTGGCCCGCAAACAAGACGATCTCGATTCGATGACCTCGGCGATGGCGCAGCTGTTCGTATACGGCCATGACCTCGACATCCGCACGCTCTTTAGCCCAGCTGGCGGTCCGGAGGACTACGCGAACATTCCGCCGACCCGATTCCGCCGCAAGGAGCACTGGCTCAACGCGCATTTCTCCGGTGACGGTTCGGTGCTGATGCCCGGCACCCACGTGGCGGTGCCGGATGGCCGGCACGTCTGGGAGTACGCGCCGCGCGATGCGACCGACTTGGCGGCATTGGTGAGAGCCGCTGCGACACAAGTGCTTCCGGACGCTCAGCTCGTCGCGTCCGAGCAACGGGCCGTGCCGGCCGAGAATGCCCGACTGGTGACGACGCTGACCCGCCACCCCGGCGGGGCGGCCGTTCAAATCCACGCGCGCATCGACGAATCCTTCACGCTGGTCTATGACGCGCTGGTATCGCGGGCCGGCCAGGCCGCGGTGTTGCCGACGGCCGTGGGCGCCGGTGCGGCGATCGCGCAGACGGTCACCGTGGCGCCGGCCGACGTGGCTGCGCCGGTTGCCGAGCCGGCGGCCGACGAGTCCGACACGGCCGGCACCGTGACCGACAGCCTCACCGCGCGCCAGATGGGCGGGTTGGCCCGGTGGTCACCGGATTCCGGTGAGACCGTGCGTGATCGGCTGGCCGCCATCGTGTCGATGGCGATGGGTTACGAGCCCGAGGACCTGCCCTGGGAGGTGCCGCTGATCGAGCTCGGCCTGGACTCGATGATGGCCGTGCGGATCAAGAACCGCGTCGAGTACGACTTCGACCTGCCGCCGATTCAGCTGCAGGCGGTCCGCGACGCCAACCTCTACAACGTCGAGAAGCTCATCGAATACGCGATCGAGCACCGCGACGAGATGCAGGATCTGCACGAACACCAGAAGACCCAAACGGCCGACGAGATCGCCAAGGAGCAGGCGGCGCTATTGTCCAGCGCGACACCGGCTTCCGTGACAGCAGCCGCCCCGGATGCCCAGGCTGAAGCACCGGCTTCCGAGGCACCGATCCCGCCGCCACCCACCAACCCCGCCGGCCCCGCTAGTCCGACTGCGCAGCCGAACCTGGCCGCCGCCGCGCAGGCCCTCAACCAGCAGGCCGTCGCCGAGGCGCTCAGTTCCGATATCCCGCCGCGGGATGCCGCCGAGCGGGTCACGTTCGCCACCTGGGCGATCGTCACCGGGAAGTCCCCGGGCGGCATCTTCAACGCGCTGCCGAAGCTGGACGACGACGCGGCCACCAAGATGGCGCAGCGGCTTTCCGAACGCGCCGAGGGTCCGATCACCGCCGACGACATCAAAGCCGCCGCGACCATCGAGGAGCTGGCGACGACGGTCCGCGAATACCTGGAGGCCGGCCAGATCGACGGCTTTGTGCGCATTCTCCGCGCCAGGCCCGAAGGCTCCACCAAGCCGGCGGTATTCGTGTTTCACCCCGCGGGCGGATCGACGGTGGTCTACGAGCCGTTGCTCAACCGCCTGCCGGCGGACACCCCGATGTACGGTCTCGAGCGCGTCGAGGGCACGATCCAAGAGCGTGCCGCCCAATACCTGCCCAAGCTGCGCGAGCTGCAGGGCAACGGGCCGTTCATCCTGGTCGGCTGGTCGCTGGGCGGGGTCTTGGCCTACGCCTGCGCGATCGGATTGAAACAGCAGGGCTGCGACGTGCCGTTCGTCGGGCTGATCGACGCGGTGCGTGCCGGTGAAGAGGTCCCGCAGACCAAGGAGGAGACCCGCAAACGCTGGGAGCGCTACGCCCGCTTCGCCGAGCGGACCTTCAACGTCGACATCCCCGAGATCCCTTACGAGCAACTCGAAGAACTCGACGACGAGGGACAGGTCAGGTTCGTACTGGAGGCCGTCAAGCAAAGCGGCGTGCAGATTCCGGGCGGGATCATCGAGCACCAGCGCACGTCGTATCTGGACAACCGGGCCATCGACACCGTTGCGATCCAGCCCTACGACGGTCACGTCACGCTCTATATGGCCGACCGCTACCACGACGACGCGATCATGTTCGAGCCGCGCTACGCCACTCGTCAACCCGACGGCGGCTGGGGCGACTACGTCTCCGATCTGGAGATCGTGCCGATCGGCGGCGAGCACATCCAGGCCATCGACGAGCCGATCATCGCGAAGGTCGGCGCGCATATGACCCAGGCGCTCAACAAGATTCAAGCCGAGGATCGACTACAAAAAAAGGTAGCAAAGTGACCACCAAGACCACCGCCGAGCTGTTGGCCGAACTCCGCGAAAAGCTGGAGCTGGCGCAGGAACCCGGCGGTGAGAAGGCCGCCGCCAAACGTGACAAGAAGGGCATTGCCAGCGCCCGCGCCCGCGTCCACGAGCTGCTGGACCCAGGCAGCTTCTTGGAGACCGGCGCGCTGGCCCGCACGCCGGGAGATCCCAACGCGCTCTTCGGCGACGGTGTGGTGACCGGCCGCGGCACCATCGACGGCCGGCCGGTCGGGGTGTTCTCGCACGATCAGACGGTGTTCGGTGGATCTCTCGGAGAGATGTTCGGCCGCAAGGTCGCTGCGCTGATGGAGTGGTGCGCGATGGTGGCCTGCCCGATCGTCGGCATCAACGACTCCGGCGGCGCCCGCATTCAGGACGCGGTGACGTCGCTGGCGTGGTACGCCGAGCTGGGCCGGCGCCACGAGGTGCTGTCCGGCATCGTGCCGCAGATCTCCATCATCCTCGGCAAATGCGCTGGGGGAGCGGTGTATTCGCCGATCCAGGACGATCTGCTGGTCGCGGTGCGTGACCAGGGCTACTTCTTCGTCACCGGCCCGGACGTGATCCAGGAGGTCACCGGCGAGGACGTCAGCTCTCGACGAGCTCGGCGGCGCCGACGCCCAGGCCCGCTACGGCAACCTGCACCAGGTCGTCGAATCCGAAGCCGCCGCGTTCCAGTACGTGCGCGACTTCCTGTCGTTCCTGCCGTCCAACTGCTTCGACAGGGCACCGACGATCAACCCCGGCCTGGAGCCGGAGATCACCCCGCATGATCTGGAGCTCGACTCGATCGTGCCGGATTCGGACAACATGGCCTACGACATGCACGAGATCCTGTTGCGGATCTTCGACGACGGCGATTTCCTCGACGTCGCAGCACAGCACGGGCCGGCCATGATCACCGGATTCGCCCGCGTCGACGGCCGCCCGGTCGGCGTGGTCGCCAACCAGCCCATGCACCTGTCCGGTTCGATCGACAACGAGGCCTCGGACAAGGCGGCCCGGTTCATCCGGTTCTGCGACTCATTCGACGTGCCGCTGGTGTTCGTCGTGGACACCCCGGGGTTCCTGCCCGGTTTCGAGCAGGAGAAGAACGGCATCATCAAGCGCGGCGGCCGGTTCCTGTACTCGGTCGTCGAGGCAGACGTGCCGAAGGTGACCATCACGGTCCGCAAGTCCTACGGCGGGGCCTATGCGGTCATGGGCTCCCGGCAGCTGACCGCGGACTTCAACTTTGCCTGGCCCACCGCGCGGATCGCGGTGATCGGCGCCGAGGGGGCCGCGCAATTGCTGATGAAGCGGTTCCCCGATCCGACCACACCCGAGGCGCAAGCGATCAAAAAAGACTTCATCGACGGCTACAACCTCAACATGGCGATTCCGTGGATCGCCGCCGAGCGCGGGTTTATCGACGCCGTCATCGAACCGCACGACACCCGGCTGCTGCTGCGCAAGTCGCTACACCTGTTGCGCGACAAGCAAAACTATCGGCGGGTGGGCCGCAAGCACGGCCTGATCCCGATCTAGCTAAATCGGCGCGACGAAATCAGACGTGTAGAACTCAGCCGGGGTCTGTGAATACGGGCTCGGCTGCTGGATGAGAACCCATGCGCCCGTCGTGCCCGATTGGATGCGATCCTGCAGAGTGGTTGTCGCCTGGCCTGCCCCATCGGTGTCGAGGCTGCCGACCGCGACGCCCGGACCCCCGGAACCGCATGGCGAACTCGACGCGCGCGGAGCCTGAATCAGGCGGACGTCGAAATGGGCGCCTGGCGAGCCAGGTTCCGACAGGCGCACGTCGGCGGTTACCGTGCCACCGGCAGCGCGAATAACCGATGTGGCCGCGGCGCGGTTCACACCGCCCACCCACTGGATCGGGCTGAAATCGCAGGCGCGCAGAATGCTTCTCAGCGGGACCACGGTTCCACTGCTGGCGCTGGCCGGAACGGCCGCTGCCACAGCGAGATTCAGCGCGGATGCCACCGCGAGAACTGCAGGAAACGCGCGACGGATCGGCCGGGAACTCGTTAGTGACATTTGTCTAATTGTTCCCGCCCGATGACGGCCCGCCCATGCCCTGAGCGCGAGAGATCCGTTACAGCAGAGGCACCGATGTGACGCGCAACACAACCACTCTGGCTAGTCGTGCTTGCCGGAGTCCGCCTCTTCTTGCACCTGTTTCCCCGTCTTGGTGGATTGGTTGAGCTCTTTCTTCGTCTTTGCCGCCTCGTCGGCCAGCTCTTCGACGGTTTCGTCGCCTTCTTCGGCGCGCACGTCCGCTCCCTTCGTTCTTCGTTCGGAGTTGCTTCTCCTGACGCCTACCCGTCATCGGTCGTGTCGAATCAGGCCGACTAGATGACAGCTGGATTGGCCGCACTCGAGCGTGCGACGTTACGGTCAGTGGGCGTCAGCGCCGACCGGTTCAGAACGGACGCCGTGAGCTCTGCGATCTCAGCCCTGACGCCACAGCGCGCGGCTGGGCGGCAAGGCCGAAAACCATTACCGCCCAGCCGGTTCAGGCGCTATTTGGCTGACTTTTGACGAGCCTCAGCGGCCTGCTCAGCGGCTCTGGCAGAAGCTGCCTCGGCCTCTTTCTTGGCCACATTCCGCGCGGCTTCGGCCTTCTCCTGTTGAGCGCGGCCCTCTCGACGCAGACCGTCGCGGTTGGTGACGATCCCGATGATTTCCTTGGTCTTGCCTTTGATGTCCTCGACGATGCCCTTGATGGCTTCTTCGGGTCCACTGCTGCCCATGACTTTCCTTTCACTTGGGGTCTTTTTGTCCGTACCCCGCGGCAGCCGATTCGGAACGTCCCATGGCGCCCGACACGCCCGGTTCTTTCTGTGACAGTGATCACGCTGCCCGCTCGATCAGGCGAGAAGCTTACGGCTTGATCCGGATCTGGCCCGGCGACCACAACCCACTGTGGGTGGCGGTGCCCAGGTCGAGCTGCGCGAGATGGGCGTCGGCGACGGTGTCGAACTTGCGCAGTGATCCCCAGTCCCGGCCCCAGTCGCGGGACAGGTAGGTGGACATGACGTGGGCCCGCAACAACAGGTCGGTGATGCCCAGCAGGCCGCCGTTGACGCCGTCCTCCCAGGTGTCGGTGTCCTGCTTCTTGGCGTTGTAATCCGGGGTGATACGGAACTTCGGGATCTCGGTGACGCCGTTGGCGTGCAGCATCGGGTGCTGGCACGGGAACGCCAGCCCGACCGCCCAGTCCATCAGCACCGGCTGCGCCGAGCCGACGTACTCCTGCAGGGAACGCAGTTCCGGCACCCGCGGTGGCGTCACCGCGATCCAGTCGTCCGGCGTCAGGGAGAGATCTTCGGCCACAACCCGGACCGCAGTCGCGTCCGCGGACATCTTGTCTCGGGCGAAGCGCAGATTGCGCCACGCCCTCGGCTGTTCCCCGTTCAGGTCGTAGGGCACCATCCGCCCGGCCGGCACTATGTCACCGCCGGGGCCGGGCTTGCCGTATTCCAGCACCACGGTCTGCCCGCCGGTGTGCCCGTGCAGCACGCTGTTGCCGGCGATCTTGCCCGCGGCGGTCACCACCAGGAGGGGATGCCCGTCGTCGGGTTTGGGCAGCTGGTACCACGCCGAGGTGAGTCTGCTCTGCTGTTGGGCGCCGGTGGTGTAGCTGCCGGCCAGCGGAACCTGGTCGGGGTTGAGGCCGTAGGGCAACGGCACCAGGGATCCGTTGACACCCGGCGCCTTCAGCTTGGTCGGCGCGCGCCAGTCGTACGCGTACCAGTCGTAGTCGGTGCCGGGCTGCGGCACCGACGTCTCCTGAACCGCCTCGGCCACGGTATGGTCCGGTACGCCGTTGGGGGCGAACCCTACTGGGTTGACGCCGCCCAGCGGACCCAGCGTGCCGTAATTGCCGGGCAGCGGCGCCATAAAGCCGGCGTTGCTGTCCGGCTCGACGAGCACGTCGTCGGCCAGTGCGCAGCCGCCGGCGAATTCGCGCAAGTTGGCCCAGCCATTCGAGTAGGTGGGGTATTGGCGCACGATTCCGGCGACCATCGATGCGATGAACACCAGCACCATGAATCCGGCCGCGATCGGCACCGGCGCTGCCGTCACCGCCCGCGCCAGCCGGCCCTCGCCGTGATCCCGCGACGCGAAGTGCAAAAAGAACGCCCAGACTGCCGCGATCGCGAACAGGACGAAAAACATTGTGCTGATGCTGAGTCCGGCGAGCCTCGGCATGACGTTGTTGAACGGGACGCCGTAACTGGAGACGTACCACCAGCCATTAGTCGTGGCAAAACACAGCGCCAATAAGAACATCACAGCCGCCAAGAACGCCATCCGGTTGCGCGACGAGCGCAGCACCTTCGGTGACACCAGCACCGTGGTCAGCGCGGCCATCGCCGCGCCCACCGCGGCGAACAGCCCGAAGTGGTGCACCCACTTCGTCGGCGTGAACATCAGGAAGAACATGGTGCCGAAGATGACGCCCATCAACCGCCACGCCGGCCCGCGGGCCACACCCGGGATTCGCTTGCGCCGCAACATGATGAACACGGCGGTGAACAGGCACAGCAAGGAGATCAGGAAACCGAACCGGCGCGACAGTGAACCGTCGACGGTGGGCAGGATGAGGTAGTAGTAACGCAGGTTCTCGGTGTACCAGGCCTGGCTCGGCCCGACCGCGGTGCGAATCCTGGTGGCTTCCAACACCGTTGACAGGGTCTGGTCGGCGAACACCACGGTGAGGACGACGAATCCGGCAGCGAGCATCGGGGCAACCAGCGGCCATGTGCCGACCAGGCGATGCCTGCGCACCAGGATCCGCAGGATCGGACGGCCACCGGCAACCAATGCGGCCACCGCGATCAGGCCGGTGGGCTGCACCCCGAGGGTGAACGCGGCGGTCACTACCGCCAGCGCGGCCGGCGTCAGCCGGGAAGCGCACATCGAGCGCTCGATCAGCACGTAGGTGATCAGCGAGCCCAGCGCGATGATCGGCTCGGGACGAAGGCCGTTGTTGAACGGCATCCATCCGGCGAGCAGGACCATGCCGGCCGCCCAGTTTGCGGCCGTGCTGGAGGTCACCGCCGGCCCCAGCCGGGGCAACACCTCACGCGACAGCAGCAGCCAGCACACCAGCCCAGCGACGAGGTCGGGCAGCCGCATCCACAGGCTGCCGTCGCTGACGTGGGTCATCAGTGCCAGCAGGTTGTAGTACCAGCCGAACGGGTCCTCCGGGCTGCCGAACCAGCGGAAGTAGTTGGACATGTAGCCGGCGTGGCCGGCGACCCGGGCCATGCCAAGGATGTAGCCGTCGTCGGACGAATTCGCGCCGATCAGGTGCCACAGCAGGAAACCGAATATCACCGTGGCGTCGATCAGGGTGAACTTCCGCCAGCGGGTCGGGATCAACCGGTGCATACGGCGGCCGTCGAGCTGGTCGAGGCGCCACAGCGCGACCAGTGCGACGATGGTGGCCACGATCGCCAGCACCATCGCAACAAGTTTCAGTGTCGTCGGGGTGGTGGAGAACCGGGTGTCGATGGTCGCCGACAGCCGCAGTCCGGGCGGCGCGGGACCGGTCAGATCGGTGAACACACCGACGATTTGGGGGCGCAGGTTGGGGTCGGGGAAGCCACCGCTCACCGGCTTTCCCGCCGGATCGGTCAACCCGACAAAGGTGGCGAAGGTGCCGGCGTGTGTGGAGGTGATGTCGATGTGCTGGCACTGCGCGGACATCGCCTGATCCCGCGGCACACTGGCGATGACCACGTTGCGGTCGGTGACGTCGACGTGCTGGCCGTTGGCAACGACGAACAACGCGTTGAGCGCGGCATCCTTGCCCTTCTTGGGTGCGGTACTCAGCACGACCCCACCGTCGGGTGGCAGGCCACCCACCGCAGAGCACGGCACGGTGGCCGTCAAGTCCACCGGAGCCAGCGAAATTAGCGGTGCCGTAACGCTATTCAGCTGGCCGTTCTGTGGCCAGTTGAGCATCGCAGTCGTCTGCACGACGGGCAGCAGCGGTGTCGCGACCGATAGAACGAAACCGATCAGCCCGGCGACCGTCGCGACCCAGCGCGTCACCCGCACGTCGCGACGCTTGTCGGGCTGCGCGGTGGCCGCTTGCCGTTCGTGGTTAATGACGCTCATGGCAGGGCCCTAATCGGTCCTTGCCGGCTCCAGCCGCGCACTGTCGTCACGCCCCGTTCGACGACGGCATCCGGCGCCTGATCGGCCGGCACCAACGCGTAATACTGTTCGACCGATCCCCAGTCGCGGTACCAGTCGCCGCGCAGGTACGTCGAGACCGTCGAGGTGACCAGCAGCGCCTGAGTGAACAGGAACGGACCGCCGTCCTCGCCGGCCTCCCACCCGTTCGATGACGCCGCCGTCTGTTTGTGATCGGGCAGGAGGCGGTACTGCGGAAGTTCGGCAACGCCGAGGTATTCGGAGAACGGCCGCTGACAGGGGAAGTTCGCGGCGGTCGCGATGTCCATCAGCACCGGTGTGTGCGATCCGATCAAGTGCTGCAGAGTCTGCAGAACCGGAACGCGCGGCGGCGTGAATGCGAACCACTGCTCGGAGCTCAGATTGGGGTCATAAGCGACGATGCGTGCCACGTTAGCCTCCGGGGGCGCCCAGGCTAGCGGGAACCGCAGGTTGCGCCACGCCGGCCACGGTCCGATGTCGATCGGCTGCACCTCCGCGAGCGGCTGGGTGGTGCCGTCGGGGCGAGCGACACCCCACTGCAATTTCAGCGACTGCCCGTAGGTGAAGGTGCCGTCCTCGTTATACGACCAGATAGCGCCCGCGGCGGAAACCACCACCAGCGGCCGGTCGCCTGAGCGCGGCGGCAACTGGTACCACGCCGAGGTCGCCGTGGCGGCCAGCGAATTTTCGCCGTAGCTGCCCATCACCGGGGTGCGGGCCGGATCGAGTCCGAACGGTAGGGCCGCGTGCGACCCGTTCACCCCGACCGGGCCTTTCCCGCCGGCCGTGCCCGCGGAGTCACTCATGGTGGCGTTGGGCTTATTGGGTGACCCGGTGGAATTCACCACCCCCGGTTTGGTCACCACCGGGTTGGACCTCAGGTCATCGCCCACCCCATCGGGTTTGAAGCCGACGGGCTTGATTCCCCCGAGCGGGCCCGCGGGGCCGAACTGCTGCCCCGGAACCGGCTGCAGCAGACCTGCATTGGGATCCGGCTCAACCAGCACGTCGTCGGCCATAGCGCAACTGGTGTCCGAGAGCCCGGACATCAGTGCGGCCACGTTGGCCTTGGCGGTGGTGTAGAGGGGGTAGCGGAACGCCGCACCCTTGGCCAGCGAACCGACTTCGCCCAGGACCATGATCACCGCGACCACCAGCAGCGGGGTGGACGCCAGCACGCGGTTACGCCGGCTGTCCTTGACCTCGGTGTGCCCGGCGTAGTCCATCCGGAAGTGGTACCAACCGGCCAGCAGCCCGGTGAGGATCGACAACGTCAGGAACATCGACGTCACCGGATGGCTGGCGATGACGGGCGGGATGTCGTACCACGGCACCCCGTAGTTGCCGACGTAGAACCAGCCGTTGACCCCCGAGGTGGCCACCGCCAGCACGAACAACAACGCCGTGATGTACAGCGTCAGGTTGCGGCGGCTGTGCAGGCCGACCCGGGCAAAGATGAACCCGGTGACCGCACCCAACGCGCCGGCCAGCCCGGCGAACGCACCAAACTGTATGGCCCACTTCGTGGGCGTGAACGTCAGCAGCAGCAGGCCAATCGCGGTGGTGCCGATCAGCCGCCACGCCGGGCCACTGGCCAAGCCCGGCACCCCGCCGCGCCGAAGCAGCACCACCAGCACTCCGAACAGGCACAGCAGCAGCACCAGCACCGCGAATCGCCGTGTCATCGACCCGTCAGCGTTGGACTCCACCGTCAGGAAGTAGTAGCGCAGGAAGTCTTGGTACCACGCGATCGTGGGACCGACCTTGTACTTGATGCGGGCAGACTCGGCGACCGTGGCCAGCGTCTGGCTGCGGAACACCACCACGGTGATCAGCGAAAACGACGCCGCCAGCACCGCCAGCGGTGCCAGCAATCCGTCGGTGCGCCTGCGCCGCCGGATCGCCTGGGCGATGGCCCGCGCACCGGTCAGTAAGGCGGCGACGGCGATCAGCCCCTGCGGCGCCAGAGCCGCGGTGAGCATCGCGACGATGATGGCGACCGCGGCCGGAGCCAGTCGCTGCAACGCGATCGCGCGTTCCACCAGCATCCAGGTGACCAGCACGCCGAGGGCGATCAGCGGCTCGGGCCGCAGGCCGTTGTTGAACGGCAGCCACGCGGCCAAAAACACCGCGCCCGCGGTGAACACCGCCACCCGGTTGGATGCCAGGCCGCCCCTTCCAGGTCCCAGCCGCCGCAGCACCCAATGGCTGATGATCAGCCAGCCCGCGATCCCGGCCAGGGTGGCCGGTATCCGCATCCATACGCCGGCGGTGCTCACCGACGCCAATTTGGACAGCACGCCGAGGTACCAGTCGAACGGCGCTTCCGTCGTCCCGAAGTACCTGTAGTAATTGGCCACGTAGCCGGCCTTCGGCGCCACCCGGGCGATGGTCAGGTTGTAGCCGTCATCCGATGAGGTGGCGCCGATGACATGCCAGAGCAGCAGCGTGCCGATCACACCCGCGTCGGCGAGCCAAGTGGCGACCCCGGCCCGCCACAGGTGTCGCCAGTTACGCGGAATCCGCGGCCCGGACTGCCGGTCCAGGACGGCCAGCGCGACGATCGCGGTCACCACCGCGAGCCCGCCCAGGGCCATCACGCCTTTCTTCAGCATGGTGGGGGCGACGATGAACCGGGTGTCGACGTCGATGCGGGCCGACAATCCGGGCTGCGCAGGCACTTTCAGGTCGGTGAAAATCCCGCCGACCTGTGGCTTCTTTTCTGGCGCGAGCGTGCCCGCGGCGCCGGGTATCCCGACGAAGTCCGCACCCGCGACGCCGGCGTCGGCCCAGATGTGCAGCACACTGCAGGCGCCACCATTCACGGCGGGGCGGCCTGCCACCGCGGCGACCGAATCGCGGAACGCAACGACGACCGCGTCCTTGTTGGCCCGGACGAACAGCCCGCTTTTGCCGGTCTGGAAGCCGTTGACCGGCAACGTTGAGAACACCAGGCCGCCGTCAGCGGGCAGGGTGGCGATCGCCGCGCAGGGGATGGAAACGTCCAGCGCTCGCGGCGCCCCGGACACCAGCGGCGCGGTGATATCGGTCACATGCCCGTCGCCGGTGAGGCCCTGCGGCCAAAGGATGGTCGCGGTGGTCTGCTTCACCGGAAGCAGCGGAACCAATGCGCACAGCAGCGCTCCGGCAATTCCCGCGACGACGGCGATCCACCGCGCGAGCCGGCGCGTCGATCGCTCACTTTCGTCGGAGGGCACGAGGGACGATGGTAGGCGACTAGTTTCCCGCGGCGACGACGCAGGCCGCGTGGCGGGCTGGCGAACAGCCGGACAAGCGATTTTTAACTTCGCGAATGATGCAAATCGGAACGGTGCGGCGCCCATCCGACGACGGTGCAGGTCCGCGCACCGAACGCGCCCGATTTGCCCGGCGCTGCGGCCGCACGCAGCTTCCAGGGGTTCGACTCCTCCGCCCAAACATGGTTTAGTGGGCCAGCGGTGGTGCATTTAATGGATACGAAACAAATCACCACCGGCCACTGGCGTGAGTTGTGGAGCACCCGGTATTTGCGGACGTCAGCTGTGGTCGCCGGGGGCGTGGTGCTTTATTCCACCAACGAGTTCCTGACGATCAGCATGCTGCCCAGCACGATCAATGAGATCGGCGGCGAGCGGATCTATGCCTGGGTGACCACCTTGTACCTGGTCGGGTCGGTGGTCGCCGCGGCGACGGTGAATTCGCTGCTCAGCCGCGTCGGATCGTGCGTCTCCTATCTACTGGGTTTCGCGGTGTTGGGCGTCGGCAGCCTGGTCTGCGCAGCGGCGCCGAACATGGAGGTCTTGCTGGCCGGCCGCTTCTTGCAGGGGCTGGCAGGCGGTCTGTTGTGCGGACTCAGTTTCGCGGTGATCAACGCAGTGCTGCCGCGCTACTTGTGGAGTCGCGCTTCGGCGATGGCGTCAGCGATGTGGGGCTTCGGCGCGCTAGTCGGCCCCGCGCTGGGCGGGATATTCGCGCAGTTCGGCGCGTGGCGGTGGGCGTTCGGCTTGCTGGCCATGCTGAGCGTGGCGATGTCGGTGCTGGCACCAGGCGTGCTGTCCGTGGACAACTGTGAGCAGGACCGCGCCCGCGCCGCGACGCAGATTCCGGTTCCGTCGATACTCCTGCTGGGCGCCGCGGCGCTGACGGTCAGCGTGGCATCTCTTCCGCACAACACCGTCGCGACCGCCGGTCTGCTTGTCCTCGGCGCCGCTCTGATCGGAGCGTTCTTGATTGTTGACCGGCGGATGGACACGGCGGTATTGCCGGCCAGCGTCTTCGGATTCGGTCCGTTGAAGTGGGTCTATCTGACCCTGGGCCTACTGGTCGCCGCGACCAAGGTGGACCTGTATGTGCCGTTGTTCGGCCAGCGGCTCGCTCATCTGGGGCCGATAGTTGCCGGGCTGTTGGGCGCGGCGTTGTCGATCGGCTGGACGATCAGCGGACTGGGCAGCGGCTCATTGAACAAGGCCCGCTCGATCGCCGGTGTGGTGATAGCGGCACCCCTGGTGATGGCGATCGGCCTGGCGCTGGCCGCGGCCACCCACGTCCAAGGCGCAACGGTTGGCATCATCATCCTGTGCGCGACGGGGTTGCTGGCCGTAGGGATTGGTATTGGCGCGGCTTACCCGCACTTGTCGGCGTGGGCAATGAGCGATGTCGACGACCCCGCTGAGGGCAGCGCAGCCGCTACCGCGATCAACTCGGTGCAGTTGATCTTCGGCGCGTTCGGCGCCGGGCTGGCCGGCGTCGTGGTGAACATCTCCGACGGGGGAGGGGTGGCGGCGGCACACTGGGCGTTTGGGCTGTTCGCCTTGCTGGCCCTCACCGCCACCGCCACCGCCTTTCGCGCCGGCCGACGACAGGTCGCGTTCTAGCTCCAGTCACTGCCGCAGCGGCGCCGGGCTCCACAGACCGCTGCGGGTCGCCGAACCGAGGTCGAGGCGGGCCGGCTGGGCATCCGCGTAGTACGGCGTCAACTGCTGCAGCGCACCCCAGTCGCGAGACCAGTCGTCCTTCAGATAGGTCGAGACCGTGTTGGCGCGCACCAGCAGTTCGGTGATCCCCAGCGGCCCGCCACCGTTTTTGTCCATCACCGGCGAGTTGGCCTCGGCGCCGAAACGATCGGGCAGGATCCGCCACTTAGGCACCTCGACCACGCCGTTTTGATGTCCGAAGGGACGCTGGCAGGGGAAGGCCAGACCGACAAGCCAATCCAGCAGCACCGGATCGGTCGAGCCTACTACCTCCTGCAGCGTGCGCAGCCGCGGAATCCGCGGCGGAGTGACCGCGATCCAGTGCTGCGGCGCAAGGTCGTCGTCGTTCGCAATGACCCGCACCTGGGTGGCGTCGGGCGGCAACGCGGAGAGCGGCGCCCGCAAGTTGCGCCATGCCGGCGAAGCTCCAACGTCAGCGAGTCCTACTGTGCCGCCGGGGTGATTGGCGGCGGCTTGTTGGTCGGTGGCCCATTGGATCTGCACCTCGCCGAAGTTGAACCGGCCGGCCGCCGACACCACTAGCAGCGGTCCGGACTCGCTGCGGGATGGCAGGCGGTACCAGGCCGACCGCAGCCGGGCCGGCACCTGCACCCCGGACCGCCAACTGCCCAGCACCGGTGTGCGCGCCGGGTCGAGGTTGTAGGGCAGCCGGGCGCTCGAGCCGTTGATGCCGGGCGCGGCGGTCGTGCCGCCCTCGGTGCCCGCTTCGCTGTTGGTGATGGTCCCGTCGTCGTTGACGAAACTGCGGTCGCCCGGGCGTTCCATCACCGGGTCGGCCGACACGTCGGCGGGAATGCCATTGGCAGCGAACCCGTCCGAAAGGCCGGCGCCCAGCGCGTCTTTCACCGGCTCCCCGATTGGGGACAGCATGCCGGCGTTGGGGTCCTGCTCGACGAGCACGTCAGTGGCCAGGCCGCAGACCTTGCCGGTCAGTGCCTGCAGGTTGGAGCGGCCGACCGACCACGCCGGGTATTGGCCGGTCATCCCGAGCGTGAGCGACAGTACCTCGCCGAAGACCAGCGCCCACGCGGCAATACCCAATGGAGACTGGATGATTCGGGATAACCGCGATCCAGTGGGCGGCCTCGTGTCGGCGCCGTTGTTGACGAAGTGGAACCAGGCAGCCACCAGCAGTACCAGTATCGTCAGGCCCAGCAGCAAAGTGGTGAACCCGAAGTGCCACTCCGGGAACGCATTTGACCACGGCACGCCGAAGTTGGAGACGTACCACCAACCGTTCACGCTGGCGAATGACAGGGCCACCACGAACAACACCACCGCGGCGAACATGGTGCGGTTGCGTCGCGAGTGCATCGCCGCCGCGGCTACCGCGACGGCGGCCAACGCCCCGAGTGGGCCGGCCAGACCGGCGAACACCCCGAAGTGGTGAGTCCATTTGGTGGGCGTGAACATCATCGCGATGAAGGAGATGATCGTGATGCCGATGATGCGACGGCTGGGTCCCACGGCGGTACCTGGAATTCGGCCCTTGCGCAACGACATTGCCACCGACACCGCGAGTGCGACCAGCAACGCCAGCACGGCGAACCGACGCGCGACCGAGCCGTCGGGGCTGGCCATGAACAGCCGTTCGTAGCGGAGGTGCTCGTCGAACCAGCTCAGGCTCGGCCCGACAGCGGATTTCAGCAGGCTGGCCTGGACTTCACCGGTGAAGGTCTGGTCCCGGAAGATCAGGATCACGGTGACCGTTGCCGCCGCCAGGATGGGCGCGAGCAGCGGCAGCAGGCCGAACCGTCTGGTACGGCGGTGCAGGATGGTGCGCAGCGGGCCGATCGCCACCAGCAGCGCGCCGATCGAGGCGATACCGGTCGGCCCGGAGAACAGCGTCAGCGCGCCGATGATGCAGGCGATCGCGACCGGCAGCAGCCGACTGGTCGCCACGGCGCGCTCGACCGAACACCAGGTCAGCAGGATGCCCACGGCGATGATCGGCTCTGGCCGCAGACCGTTGTTCAGCGGCAGCCAGAACGCGAGGAACATACCCGCCGCCGTCCAGGCCGCCGCTCTGTTGGTCTTGACGGCATGCCCGAGTCGCGGGATGACTTCCCGGCTGATCACCCACCAGCAGGCCAGTGCCATCAGCAGGGTGGGCAACCGCATCCAGATGCTGGCGGTGGTGACATGAGCCCACAGCGCCAGCAGGTCGTAGTACCAGCCGAACGGCGCCTCGGGGGTGCCGAACCAGCGGTAGTAGTTGGCCATGTAGCCGGCGTGCTCGGACACCCGGGCCATGGTCAGGATGTAGCCGTCGTCGGAGGTGTTGGCGCCGACGAAATGCCACCACACCAGCACCAGCGTGACCAGCGCGTCGAGCCCGCTGACCGACCACCAGCGCGGCGGCAGGAAGCGGCGGTGCCGGGTCCCGTCGGCGGTATCCAGGACGTGCAGCGCGATCAGCGCCACGATGGTCAACGCCACCCCGAGGACCATCGCGGCCATCTTCAGCGGGGTGGGCGAGCTGCTGAAGCGGCTGTCGACGGTGGCCGAGAAGGTCAGGCCGGGCGGGGCCGGCCCGCTCAGGTCGGTGAAGACTCCGACGATCTGCGGGCGGAAGTCGTATCCGCTGCGCTCGTCATGTAACGCTGCGCCGGGATGCTCGGCATTGGGCCCCTGCTTCAACCCGACGAACTCGCCGATCACCCTGTCGGCGTGCGCGGTGAAGACCAACTTCTGGCAAGCGCCGCTGAGCACCTGGTTCATCGGCGCGACGACCAGCGGGACGTTGCGCACGACGAGCACCAGGTCGTCGTTGGCGCGTTCGATCAGCAGGCCGCGGTCCACGGCTTTGGGCGCCTGCTTGGGCACCGTGGACAACAGCACCGTCTTGCCGGAGTTGCCGGATCCGGCCAGTCCGGCGGCGGCCTGGCACGGAATGCTGATGTTGAGATCGGTGGCCACGTAGCCGATCAGCGGCGCTTCAACGCTTCCGAGCACGCCGTTTTGCGGCCAGTTCAGTTGGGCGGTGGTCTGTTTGACCGGCAACAGGGGGGTTGCGATTGCCAGTAGCGCCCCGAGCAGGCCGGCGACGACGGCCACCGCCCGGGCGATCCGGTAGTTCGCTGCCGCGTCCGTCGGTGCGCGTCGCACCTGCGCATCGCTTCGCTCTGCATCGTGGACGGCGCGGCTCACGGACGTAGATGCTAGTTGCTCGTCATGTGCAGTTTCTGACGCCATCAGGGGTGCTGCCCGGGCTTGCGGATGGCCAACACGAACGGGCCGATGGTGGTGACGGCGAATCGTGGGTCGGCGAACAACGCGGCGTTGAAGTCCACCGTGTAGCGCCGGACGTTGGGCTGGTTGGGGTAGACGTCTTCGGCCAGCCGCAGCGTGTAGCTGCTTGTCGCGCCGGCCGAGCCGCCGTGGCGCATCAGGAACACCGTCGGCGGCGCCCACGGCAGCGAGTCCAGCGCATGGATGAACTGATCGGGAGCCTTCAGCTTCGACCAGCTCTTGATCGCGTCCGCCCGCTTGTCGAACTGCGCGAGCGGGTTGGCGTAGTGCGACGTCAGCCCCTGAAAGCCCCAATAGGGGTAGTAGGACAAGAAGCTGTAGTCGGCGGTGAGCACCACGGTCTCGTCGCGGGGCTTTCCGGTCGCCCGGGTGATCGCAGCGTCGATCGCCGGGTAGAACTTCTCGGAGCTGGGCGGACGGCGGTCACCGCGCTGGCCGTGGCCATCGGTGTCGGTGTAGGCGATGGTGAGGTCCGGTCGCAACACGTCGGGGATGTCCTGGCTGAACGCGATCGCCCCGGCCAGTCCGATCGCAGCCGCTACCGGAAGCACGCTGCGGCCCCAGCTATGGTCGCGTCCGCGAGCAGCCACGGCGAGGGTGACTTCGATGAAGCCGAAGACGCCGGCCGTGGCCAGCAACACCGTGAGTGTCGGCTGCAGTCGAAAAGACAACAGCGTGGTGCGCGCCAGCGTGGTCAGCATCGACAGCAGCGACCACAGATAGACCGCGAGCACCCCGATGGCCAGGCCGGCCGCGCGCACCGACGAGCGGGCCCGGACCACCAGCCAAAGCGTGCCGAGCATGCACAGCGCGCCGAGCAGGGTGAACTTCAGCATCGGGAAGGTCAGCTCGGCGCCATCTGCCGGCAGGTAGTGGTAGGCGCTGCCGGTGTTGCTGACCGGGTCATGGGCCGCGCGCAGCAGGAACGGCAGCCAGGTGGTCGCCGCGATGGCCGCCGCGATGACGCCGATCACGGCCAGCCGGCCCAGCGGATCCAGCGCGGCCTTGATTCCCTCGCGCCAGCGGGATGCCGTCAGCACCAACGCCATTAGCACCACGGTGAACGCGCTGTAGGCCAGCAGCAGGGTATAGAAGGTCGCCGCGACGCCGAGAAAGACGCCGGCCCCGATCACCGCGGCCCACCCGCCCGATCGGGTCCCGCCGCGCAGGCCCGACCAGGTCAGGATCAGCACCGGCGGCAGCAGCACGGTGATCATCGCGGAGTACGGCTCAGGGGAGCTGTAGGCCAGCGTCACCGCGGCTGTGGCCGTGGTGACCATCAGCGCGTACTCGAAACGGATCATCCGCGACCACAACACCAGCGCCACCGCGACCGCGATCGTGATCGAGGTGATCGCCCACGGCTTGTACATCTCCCAACCCGATGTACCGGTCAATGCCGCGATGCGCCCGCCGAGCCAGAACCAGCCCGGCGGGTAGAACGGCGGCAGCCCGAGGTAGGTCATGTCATGCAGGGCAGCGCTGTTGGTGAGCCGGGTCAGGTATTCGGTGCGGAACTGCTGGTCGACGGAGATGCCGAACAGGTAGAGCTTGGTGGCGCCCAGCGGCATGGCGAGTGTGACCACCGTGAACGCGGACACGAACACCACGCCGGCTAGTTGAGCGAGCCAGCGCAACCGGCCACGCCGCCATAGCCAGCCGGCGAGCAACAATCCGACGATGCAACCGACCTGGCCGACCGTGGTCAGCGCGTGCAGCTGATTCGACGACGGGTAAGCGGGCCATTCCACCCGTGCGATGGCGATCAGCGAGATCACCGAAATCACCGCGGCAATCGCGATCGCGAATGCCATGTGGCCGACAGCGGCCAGCGCGTTTCGCATTTAGATGGGCAACTTGCGGAAGATCGGCCGCGGGATGTGTCGCAGCACCATCATCACGTAGCGGAAAGCGCCTGGCGCCCAGACGAGTTCCTTGCCCTTGGCGGACGCGGTGACCGCCAGGTTCGCGACGTACTCCTTGTCGACGGTCAGCGGCGCTTCCTTGGCGCCAGTAGCCTTCCAGTGCGCGATCGTCGTCGACGTCCGAACCTGGCCGGGCCGGATCACCAGAACACGAACCCCGAACTCGCGCAGCGCTTCTCCGAGTCCGAGGTAGAAGCCGTCGAGGCCGGCCTTGGTCGATCCGTACACGAAGTTGGATCTCCGCACCCGCTCACCGGCGGCCGAGCTCATCGCGATGATCTGCCCGAAGCCCTGCGCACGCATCTTCTCGCCGAGCAGCACCCCCACCGAAACCGCTGCGGTGTAGTTGATCTCGGCGATCTGAACGGCCTTACGCTGGTTCTGCCACAACTCCTCGGCATCGCCGAGCAATCCGAACGCGACGATCGCCACGTCGACGTCACCGCCCGCGAAGGCCTGGTCGATCACCGCGGGATGCTTGTCGCTCTCGGTGCCGTCGAAGTCGATCCACTCGACGGACTTGGCGCCCGCCGCTGTCATCGCGGCGATGGCATCATCCTTGCGGGGATGATTGGGCAGGTCCGCCAGCAGAATCCGCGCGTGCGCGTTTTGCAGGTAGCGCTCGCAGATCGCCAGCCCGATCTCGGAGGTGCCGCCGAGCAGCAGGATGGTCTGTGGGTTCCCCACTGCGTCTAAAACCATTGGCGCACCATCTAAAGCAGCTCCAACCGTCGGGCCATGTCCGAGGCGAACACGCGCAAGGGATCGACTTTGCGCCGCACCGCGATCCATTCGTCGATGCGGGGATACATGGCGTGGAAGGTGTCCGCGGTGGTGCGGTTGTCTTTGCCGGTGTAGAGCCGGCCGCCGAACTCCAGCACTCTGCGGTCGAGTTCGTTGAGAAACTCGTTGAGCCCCGGCTTGATCGGAAAGTCGACGCAGACGTTCCAGCCTTTGATCGGGAAGCTCAGCGGCGCTTGGTTTCCCGGCCCGAACAGCTTGAACACGTTGAGGAACGAGTAGTGGCCCGAGCGCTGGATGTCGTACATGATGGCCTTGAATTCCTCGACGGCTTCGGTGGGCACAACGAATTGGTACTGACCGAATCCCGCCGAGCCGTAGCCCCGGTTCCACTCGCCGACCATGTCCAGTGGGTGGTAGAACTGCGTCAGGTTCTGAGCCTTGCCACGATAGGTACCTGCCTTGCGGTACCAGAGTTCGGTCGCCGCACCGAAGGTCACCTTGTTGGCTAGGCCGTTGGGAAAGATGTCCGGTGCGGTAAAGAGCTGCGGCGCATCGAATTTCAGTGGGTTGCGTTGCAGCTTTTCCGGCAATTGGTCAACCCTGGCCAGTGAACCTCGGGAGACGACGGCACGCCCCAGCTTCGGCGGCGCACTGATCGCGTCGAACCAGGCCGACGAGTAGGTGTAGTTGGCTTCGCTGCCGTCGCTGTGAAATGCGATGGTTTCGTCCAGCGTGTGGGTTACATCGCCGTCGGCGATGAAATACGCCGTCTCCGTCGGGGTCATCTCCACCGTTGCGCGCAGCACGATCCCGGTCAGCCCGTTACCGCCGACGGTCGCCCAGAACAGCTCGGCTTCCTCGCCGTCCGGGGTGATGTGGCGGGTCTGCCCGTCGGCAGTCAGCAGCTCCATCGACCGGACGTGGTTGCCGAAGCTGCCCGCGCTGTGGTGGTTCTTGCCGTGAATGTCGGACCCGATCGCGCCGCCGATGGTGACCTGTCGGGTGCCGGGCAGCACCGGCACCCACAGTCCGAATGGCAGCGCGGCCCGCATCAGCTGGTCGAGGTTGACCCCGGCGTCGAGGTCAGCCACGTGGGTGTCGGCGTCGATCGAATGAATCCGGTTCAGCGCCGTCATGTCGATGACCAGCCCGCCGCCGTTTTGGGCGTTGTCGCCGTAGGAGCGGCCCAGCCCGCGGGCGATGACGCCACGACCCCCGGCGTCGGCGGCGTGGGCGACCGCCTTGGCGATCACCTCGGGGTCCGGTGTGGACAGCACCTGCGCCACCGAGGGCGCGGTGCGGCTCCAACCGGTCAGCCGCTTCAGGGGCGCAGAAAACCTAGAAGACATCAGTCAAAGAGGGTACCGCCTGGTGTGCTGTGGTCAGCGGACCCGCAGATCACCGGGGTCAGCTGGGAGCCAAGTGGAAGTAGCGGTAGAGGTGAACGTCGTCGCCGGTTGCGGTCCGCAGGAGCGTCTTAATGAGACCGGCAACCAGGATGGCGTCGTCATTGAACCGCCGCCGCAGCCATCCTTCGTGCCGATATGAGAGGTACGTACTCGTGTAATATGCCAATTCACCTTTCGTGGCAGCCGTTCAGCGCAGCCGGAAGATCACCGATCGCTGCACGATGAAGTTGATCACCGTGGCGGTGCCCTGCGCGATCACGAAAGCGGCGGGAATCCGCCACGGTTCGTTCGCGAACTGAAGATAGAAGAGGTAGTTGATGCCGACCTGGACGGCATAGGTCAGCCCGTAGAGCACACAAACGGCGACGAACCGAGCCCTGCTCGGCGGCGCCTGGAACGTCCACCGGCGGTTGATCAGGTAAGCGGTCGTCGTGCCGGCGATAAAACTGATCGATTTAGCCACGTTGACCTGCAGGCCCAGCCGCAGCAGCGCGACATAAAGGCCGAAGTCGACGACCGCCGACAGACCGCCGGTGACGACGAAGCGCCACACCTGCGTCTTCAGCGGCAGCGGTGCGCGCGCCGCGATCTCAGCCATCGGCCGAAGTCTACGGGGGACTACTTGGGGTATTTCACGTCCAACAGCTCGACCTGATTTTCGCCTTGCGGCGTGGTGTAGGTGACGGTGTCGCCGGCTTTATGTCCGGCCAGCGCCAGCCCCAACGGGCTGCCCGCCGTCAACGCCTCGTCTTCCTCGCCGGCAGGGGTCTCTTCGATCACCGAGATCACCTGCATCTTGACGACCGAACCGTCGGAGAACTTTAGGGTCACTTTGGTGCCGAAGGGCAACGTGTCGTTCCCATTCGACGCCGACGGCCCGGTGCGCAGCAGCCGGTCCAGCTCGATGATCCGCTCGTCGAGGCTGGCCAATTCGTCGGCGCGCTGGATGGCGTCGGCAGCGTCGGCGTGATCGCTCACCGCGCCGCGGTCGCCGCGGACTTCGGCCTCCAAGCGATCGCGACGTTCCCGTATGCGCGCCAACTCAGCGGCGATCCGCTCACGTGCCTCACCGGCGAGCCCAGAGGGCTCGACTTTTTTGCTCACCTGTGTCGACCTGTCTTCCCGGGCGATTGTCGGAATTTTTCGCCAATTATTCCTACGTCGTGTACCCGATTGGTGGGGTTTTCGCCTTCTACACCCAGTAAGGAACGCGGGCGCGGTATTGGCGCATCGCGAAAGCCGCCAGCAGCCAGCCCACCGCCGTCAGCCCCAGCACGACCGCCCAGTGCCGCAGCTCTTGGTGCGAGCCGAGCAGCGGGGCGCGCACGATGTCCAGATAGTGCAGCAGCGGGTTGAGTTCGACGATCTTCGACCACTGTCCGGCGCCCTGCTGCCGCAGCGTGTCGTCGTTCCAGATGATCGGCGTCATAAAGAACAGCAACTGCACGATGGAAAACAGCAGCGGGCCGATGTCGCGGAAGCGCGTCGCCAGAATGCCGAAACACAGCGACACCCACACGCAGTTGAGCACAATCAGCCCCAGCGCCGGGATCACCGAAAGGTCCGCCCACGACCAGGGTTTGGGGTAGATGATCGCGATGACGACATAGATGACGATGTTGTGTGCGAACAAGATCATCTGCCGCCACACCAGCCGGTAGACGTGTACGGAGAGCGGCGTCGGCAATTGCTTGATCAAACCCTCGTTGGCGACGAACACCTCGGCGCCCTCCAGGATCGAGGCGTTGATCAGGTTCCAGATGATCAGGCCGAGCGTGACGTAGGGCAGGTGCACCGACAGCTGGAGATGGAACAGCTTGGAGTACAGGCCGCCCATCGCGACGGCCGTGGTGCCGGTCGCGATCGTGATCCAGAACGGGCCGAGCACCGAACGGCGGTACCGCTGCTTGATGTCCTGCCACCCCAGATGCAGCCACAACTCGCGGCGGCGATACCCGTCGGCCAGATCACCCCACGCGCGGGTCATCGTCTTCGACTCCGCGGCGGCGTCGACGATTGTCATCAGCGCCACTCCTCCTCATCGCGACGCTCTGCATCGTCGCTGGCGCGTGTCATCAGCGCCGCTCCGAGGGTCGTCCGAACTGTTCCCGGCGCCCCAACCGGTGCAGCCGCAGCCACTCCAGCAGACCCCTCGGGTCACGACGAGACACCAGGAAAAACCAGCCGAACCGCAACCATTCCTGCAGCAGCAGCTTGCGCAGACCGGGCTGCGACATCAGGTAGCCGCGGTTGCGGTAGGTGTAGTACCGCTTGGTCGGGTCGTCGGGATATTGGGTGTGCATCCGCCCCGCAAGAATCGGCTTGAATTCGGCCGAGCCACATGGGTGCAGATAGACGGCGTTCAAGCAGGTTCCGAACGGCAGGCCGGATCGGACCAGCCGACGATGCATCTCGACCTCGTCGCCGCGAACGAACAGTCGCAGGTCGGGAACACCGATCGACTCGAACGTCGACGCTGCGAACAGCGCGCCGTTGAACAGCGATGCGATACCCGGCAACAGTTCCTGGTCCTGCGCGGTTCGCAATTCGCTGACCAGCCTGCGCCAGACCAGGCCGCGGCGTAGCGGAAATGCCAGGCGTTGTGGGTCATCGGCGTCGCACACCATCGGCGACACCTCGGCCAGCCGGTGTTTCTCGGCGCACGCCAGCAACGTCGCCAGCACTTCGCTGTCTTGCGGGTGGCCGTCGTCGTCGGCCAGCCATACCCAATCGGCGCCGGCGGCCAGCGCATGAAGGATGCCAAGCGCGAAACCGCCTGCGCCGCCGAGGTTTCGGTGTGAAGGCAGATACGTCGTGGGGATGGGCTGGCCGCCCACCAGATCGCGCACCCGATCGTCATGGTCGTTGTCGACCACGATCAGCTGGTCGGGCAGCCGGCTCTGGGTGCTCAACACATCCAGCGACTTGGCCAGTTCGTCGGGGCGCCGGTGGGTCACCACGACGGCGCACACCATCTCAGTCATCGGCCGGGGCGGCTGTCTCTGCGAGGACCTCACGCACATGCCGCGCGGCGTCTTCGCCTTCGTAGGCGCGCACGACGTCCTCGATGCCGCCGGTGAGCCTGATGACGCCGTGGTCGATCCACATCGCGGTCCTGCACAGCCGGGCCAGGAATTCGTTGGAATGGCTGGCGAACACCAGGATTCCCGAGCGCTCGACCAGGCGTTGCAGCCGCGTCTGAGCCTTCTTCAGGAAGTCGGCGTCGACGGCGCCGATACCCTCGTCGAGCAGCAGGATCTCCGGGTCGATGCTGGTGACCACGCCCATCGCCAGCCGCACCCGCATACCGGTCGAATAGGTGCGCAGCGGCATCGACAAGTAGTCACCGAGCTCGGTGAATTCGGCGATCTCGTCGACCTTGGCCAGCATCTGCTTTCGCGTCTGCCCGAGAAACAGGCCGCGGATGATGATGTTCTCGTAGCCGGAGATCTCGGGGTCCATGCCGACACCCAGATCGAACACCGGTGCCACCCGACCGCTCACCGTCGCCGACCCGCGCGTCGGCTCGTAAATACCCGAAAGCAGCCGCAGCAGAGTCGATTTCCCGGCGCCGTTGTGGCCCACCAGCCCGACGCGGTCGCCCAGTTCCAACGACATCGAGATGTCCCGCAACGCCTCGATGACCACCACGTTGGAGGCGTTGCGCCCGATCGTGCCGCCCAGGACGGTCTTCTTCAGCGAGCGCGATTTGGCGTCGAAGATGGGAAACTCCACCCACGCGTTGTGCGTCTCGATGTGAGGGCGGGGACTCGTCACCGGTTGTCGCCTAGAGGTATTGCCCGGTGCCGTGCCCACCGGGTCCGCCGGACCTGCCGACGCCCGGCGGCAGACCGCGCTGTTCGCGCATCTGCTCGAGCTGCGCACGGGCCGCCATCTGCTGGGCGAACAGCGCGGTTTGGATCCCATGGAACAGCCCCTCGAGCCAGCCGACCAGTTGCGCCTGCGCGATGCGCAGCTCGGAATCTGACGGGACGGCGCCCTCAGTGAACGGCAGGGTGAGACGGTCGAGTTCGTCCCGCAGTTCCGGCGCCAGCCCCTCTTCGAGCTCCCGGATGCTGGTGGCGTGAATCTCGCGTAACCGGTTGCGGCTGGCGTCGTCGAGCGGAGCGGCCCGTACCTCCTCGAGCAGCTGTTTGATCATGGTGCCGATCCGCATCACCTTGGCCGGCTGCTCGACCAGGTCGGTCAGCGATCGGTCATCGGAGTCGTCATCCTTCGCGGCCGCCATCAGCCGCGGGTCGAGGCCACCGATGATTTCGATGTTGTCGTCGTCGTCGTTGCCGTTACTCAATCCAGTCACTCTCCTTGTGCTGGTCGCGGGTCACTTTTTGGGACTTGCCGGGGCGCCACGCCATTCGTAGATCCAGGCCTCGCCGTTGTCGTAGATCTTCGCCCACCTCTTCGATTGGTCTATTGACACTAGTCCGTCGGGCACCTTGAACTTCCCGACCGTCGGGACGCTGGTCAGGATGTAGCGAATATTGAGTGCCCGCACCGCCTCGGCTACTCGCGGATCGTTGTCGCGATCGGCGTAGGCCCAGAAAATGAAGCGGTAGTAGCCCGGACCGGTCTGCTGCGGAAAGTCGTAGTGCGTCCACAACGGGTGCAGGTCGGCGACCGCATACATCCACGCGGTGCCGTCGACATTGGAGTCGCCGATCACCGTTGTGTGGGCGCCTGGCAGGGTCGCCAGATACGCCATCGCGTCGAGGTCTTTCTGGTTGATGATCACCGAGTCGTACTTGTCGCCGAACAACACCAAGTGTCGGTAAAGGTAATGGCGCGCGGTGAACACAGTGCTCACGATCAGCAGGACAACCGTCGTCGCCACCCACACCGATGCGGGCAGTCGGGTGAACCGACCGGTGAGCCGTTTGGTCGCGGCAACGACGCCCAGGACGACTGTGAACACCGCGATCCCCGCCATCGGCGTCACAAGCATTGTCACCACGGCGGAGAGTCGTCGCGGATCGTTGTAGAAGAACTGGCTGAATTCCTCGATCGCGGAGCCGAGCGGGTTGTGAAACGGCGCCCCCGAGTAGATGGTCGCCACGGTCAGCACCAGCCAGAGCACCGGCGGCCACCAGATTCTCTTGTACAGCAGGATCGCCATCCCGATGGCGCTCAGCGCGACCAGGCCGTATTGGGTCGGGAAATCGTTGAGGTGCCGGGTGTGCAACAGCAGCGCATCGATGACGCCCTGCTTGACGCTTTTGAAGCTGGGGAACGCGTGCCCGGCGATGATGTCGGCCTGGTGAGCCACCCCGATGAACTGCGGCGCCAATATCAGCGCCGTCGGGACGGCCACCACAGCCAAGGTCAGCAGGTCGGCCCGCCTGCCGCGTACCGGGTGCCGCCGCGCGTGGAAAATCCACCACGCCAACAGGAACAGGATGACGACGAATCCGCCGGTGAGGTGCACCGACAGGATGCCTACCAGCGCCAGCACGGCGGCTGGGATGCGGTCGCGATGTTGACACGTTGAGGTGATCAACACAAACGTCGGGATCGCGACCCCGTAGGCCGCCAGGTTGGGCATTGCGGCGACGCCGAACTCGACGTAAGGCACCGACGTGAACGACGCCGACATCGCGGCCGACGTGGCAGCCGCCCCGGCGGTGCGCCACTCACTGGTAGCGGGCCTGAGCAGAAACCAGGTGAGCATGGCCGCGCTGGACGGAAAAAGCCAGACCGACGCCGCGACCGAACTCAGCGTGTAGCCGGTGGTGGGCGCCGCGCCGGTGAGCTGGCAGAACACTGCCGTCAGGGCGTGAAACACCGACGGGTAGTACAGCGGCTGGTGGGTTTCGACGTTGCGCAGCTCGCCCATGTGGGTCGACGACGCCTGGCCGGTATCCAGGATGAAGCGCACCTCGTTCGCGTGCCAGACCGCGTCCCAGGTACTGGGAATGGACTGCCAATGAGTGATACCGCGGTAGGCCGCCCACATGATCAGGAGTGCACCTAGCAACACACCCGCGGTGACCGTCAGCGTTTGCCAGCCGCTGATCCCCGCCGTCTTGGCATCGGCGTCGCGGCAGTGGGCGAGCAGCCCCTGCAAACCCATCATCACCAGGCAGACCGCGGCCAGCGCGATGAGCGCTGTCCAACCGTTCCAAGGGATTCCGAGCGCGCCGAAGGGGATTATCGCGAGAGCCACCACGCCGTAGGTGAGCGCCGGGCCAACTGCGACGGCGATCGGCCAAGTTAGCTGAGTGATTCTTGCGACGATTGCCCCCGGCGCGATCAGCAAAAACAACGCGATCAGCGTTCCGAACCACAGCCCCACTGGACTAGTATGGCTGGCCGGGTGACCTGGCTCGGTAGGGCGGGGACGCATCTGGGCGCCTCGCTACCGTCACGGTTTGGCTTATTGCGCATAGCTCTAAGGTGGCTGGCATGGCATACGACGTCGCCCGGGTGCGGGGATTACACCCGTCGCTCGGGGACGGTTGGGTGCACTTCGACGCGCCGTCCGGGATGCTGATTCCCGATTCGGTGGCGACCACGGTATCGACCGCGTTCCGCGGATCGTTCCCCAGCACCGCCGGTCCACATCCGGCGGCCAAGCGCAGCGCCGCGGTGCTGGAGGCGGCCCGGCAGGCGACCGCGGACCTGGTCAACGCCGACCCCCGGGGCGTGGTTTTGGGTGCCGATCGCGCGGTGTTGCTGTCGTCGTTGGCCGACGCCTCGTCGACCCGCGCCGGCCTGGGCTACGAGATGGTCGTCACTCGGCTCGACGACGAGGCGAACATCGCGCCGTGGCTGCGCGCAGCAAACCGGTTCGGCGCCAAGGTGAAATGGGCCGAGGTCGATATCGAGACCGGTGACCTGCCGACCTGGCAGTGGGAGGGTCTGATCGGGCAGCCGACGCGTCTGGTTGCTGTGACATCGGCATCGGGGACGTTGGGCACCGTCACCGATCTGCGCCCGGTGACCAAACTGATCCACGACGTCGGCGGGTTCGTGATTGTCGACCATTCCGCCGCGGCGCCTTACCGTCTGATCGACATCGACGAAATCGACGCCGACGTGGTGGCCGTGAACGCCGTCGGCTGGGGTGGTCCGCCCATCGGAGCGTTGGTGTTTCGCGACCCGGCGATGATCAACACCTTCGCTTCGGTGTCGACGGACCCGTATGCCACCGGCCCCGGACGTCTCGAGGTTGGCGTGCACCAATTCGGCCTGCTGGCCGGCTTCGTCGCCAGCATCGAATACCTTGCCTCACTGGATGAGTCCGCGCGCGGTACGCGACGCGAAAGACTTTCTACCTCAATGCAATCGGCGATGTCCTACATGGACGGGATATTCGACTACCTGATGAGCTCACTGCGTTCGCTGCCGCTGGTGGTGGTGATTGCCCGGCCCGAGGCGCGGATACCCGTCGTCAGTTTCGCGGTCAACGAAGTGCCGGCCGAGCGGGTGGTGCAACGGTTGGCGGACAACGGCATTCTGGCGATCTCCAACGCCAGCTCGCGAGTGCTCGAGGTGATCGGTGTCAACGACGTCGGCGGCGCGGTCACCGTCGGGCTGGCGCATTACTCGACGATGGCCGAAGTCGACCAGTTGGTGCGCGCCCTGGCCTCGTTGGGCTAGACGGTTAAGACGATCTTTCCGGTCACCTGCCCCGACGACAGCAGTCGATGCGCTTCCGCCGCCTGCTGGATCGGGATGTGCGCACCGATGATCGGGCGGACACGCCCGTTGGCAATCAATGGCCAGACCGACGTCGTCACCGCTTCGACGATGGCGCTCTTGCCGCTGGGACCGGTCACCGGTCGGCCGCGCAGGGCGGTCCCGATCACCCGCAATCGTTTGGCGACCAGCTTGCCCAGGTTGAGCTCGCCGTTGACGCCACCCTGCATCCCGATCACGATCAGCTGACCGTCGTTGGCCAGTGCGTCGAGGTTGCGGTCCAAATACGCGGCGCCCATGATGTCCAGGATCACGTCGGCGCCGGCGCCGCCGGTTGCCTCATGGACTTTCGCGACGAAGTCCTCATCGTGATAGTCGATGGTGATTTCGGCGCCCAATTCACGGCACAGTTCCAGCTTGGCTGTGGATCCCGCGGTGACCGCCACCCGGGCACCCAATGCCCAGGCGACCTGGATGGCGTGAGTCCCCACCCCACTGGCGCCGCCATGAATCAGAACCAGCTGGCCCTCGCGTAGGTGAGCCGTCAGCACAAGATTCGACCACACCGTGCACGCCACTTCCGGCAGGCCGGCGGCATCCCGCACGTCGATGCCGCCCGGAATCGGCAGGAGCTGACCGGCAGGAACGGCGACGTATTCGGCGTAGCCGCCGCCGGCCAGCAAAGCGCAGACTTCTTGCCCGGGCGACCATTCGCTGACGTCGTCGCCCACCGCGGTGACGATGCCGGCGACCTCCATGCCGAGCAGCTTGCTGGCTCCCGGTGGCGGTGGGTACAGGCCGGCGGCCTGCAGCAGGTCGGCCCGGTTGACGCCGGCGGCGCTGACTTTGACCAGCACTTCGCCGCGGTCCGGCACCGCATCGGGCACCTCTTGCCAGACGAGCTCATCGGCCGATTCAGCGACGATCGCATGCATGCTCGCCACGCTACTACCTGCGGATACCGCTGTTCCAAAGGCTTTCTCAAAGGCTATGTGTCGCATAGCATGACGTAATGGCCGCCCTCATTGCGGGCCGGACAGCCAGTGAGATGCCCGGGCTGGATATCGCCGAACAGAAGTCGTGGCAGAACTACTTGGACTCGACCCTGCGTTTGTATTCGACGCTCAACCGCCGCCTCACCGATGCGCACCAGCTGTCGCTGTTCGACGTCCGCGTGCTCGACCTCTTGGACAACGCCCCCAGCGGCTGTGTCCGGATGGGCGATCTGGCCGAGGCACTGCCGTCGCTGCCGAGCCGCCTGACCCGCCAGGTCCGTCGTCTGGAGGGGCAAGGGCTGGTGCGCCGTGAAGCCAGTCAGGATGACCGGCGGGGGGTGGTGGCCGCCATCACCGACGACGGCCGGGCGGCCGCGCGGCAGGCCATGGTCACCTACGCCCAGGGTGTGCGAACGTACTTCCTCGGCCAGTTGTCGCGTTCGCAGATCGCCGCGATGGGGGAGAACTGCCGACGGATCAGCGCTGCGCTCAGACTGTCCGACCGGGCCTCGAAGCCCGGCGGGCAGGCCGGCGGGGCGTGACACCGTTACCCTTGTCGGCGGTGGCGTGGCAGAGCGGCCTAATGCACTCGCCTTGAAAGCGAGAGACGGCTAAAACCGTCCGGGGGTTCAAATCCCTCCGCCACCGCCATCGGGTTACTTGGTCAGCGTGAATTGTCCGACGTCGGTGATCCCGCGGCGGAAGAAATCCGCGCAGCCGGTCAGGTAACGCAGGAAACGGTCGTAGTTGACCTCTGACGTGAGTGCGATCGCGTCTTCGCGGCGAGCAACAAGGTTGGCCGCCCACATGTCCAACGTCCTCGCGTAGTGCGGCCGCAGCAGGTGGACCCGCTCGACGCCGAAACCCGCGGCGGTCGAGAAGTTGACGACGTCGTCTTGGGAGGGCAGTTCGCCACCGGGGAAGATCTCCTGCCCGATGAAGCGCATGAACCGCAGATCGCTCATCGTGATCGCGATGCCGTGCGGTGCCCAGTAGCTGGGCGGACTAGCCAACGAAATCGCGGGACACTTCTTGACGACTTTCGACTATCAGCCCGTGGGCACTCGCGGGATCTCGGCTGCGATGCGGTCCATCAGGGCCCCGTAACGGTTGAGTTCTGGATCTCTGCCCGGCTTGCCACTGCTGACCACACCGGCGGCCAGCTGACGCTCGGGGTCGGCCCAGATCGCGATGTTAACCAGCCCCAGGTGACCGAACGCTGCCGGCGCGCCGCGGCCGAAGGGGCCGTACTTGTCCGTGCCCAACTGGAAGCCGGTGCCCCAACGGGCCGGGGCCAGGCCGGTCGCGACATCCGGTCGCAGCCGCCGGCTTTGGCGCACCGCTTCGCGCAATGTTTGCGGCTGCATGATCTGCACGCCGTCGAGTTCACCTCCGCGGCGCCATATTTCGGCAAAGCGCGACATCTCATCGGCGTTCGAGACGGTGTTGGACGACGGGATGACGGTGGTGAGAAACATCGGTGAGTTAGTGAGCGGGATAGTCTCGTATAGCGTGCCGCCGATCGCCATGCGGAACGCTGCCGCGATCGGGGCCGGTAACTGCTTGCCGGTGGCGTGGCTTGGCGCGACCAGCGGAATATCCTGTTCTGCCACACCGAAATTGGTCCAGCGGAAGCCCAGCGGGTCGAGGATCTCGGTGGCCAGAATCTCGCGGATGTCCTTGCCGGTGGCGGCATAAATGATCTCGCGCATCAGCGGGCCCCAGGTCAGCGCATGGTAGATGTGCACCAGCCCCGGCCGGTACAGCGGCCGCAACTCGCCGAGCCGCTGCTGCGCGTAGTCGTGGTCATCCGCCCGTTTGAGGTCCGCATTGGGCCCGGCGGGGAACGGGACTCCGGCGCTGTGAGTCATCACATGCCGGATCGTGGTGCGATGCTTGCCGTGGCTGGTGTAAGTGGGCAGGTACTCGCAGACCCGATCGTCGAGTGAGAGCTGCCCGCGTTCGACGAGCATGTACACGACGGTCGCGGTGATCGCCTTGGCGGACGAGTACACGCAGAACGGCGTATCCGTCTGGACGGGGACCTTCTCGGCGTCCGGCGAGTCGGTGGGGGCGTTGCCCCAACCGTGCCCGATCGCCCGGTTGAGCACGACCTTGCCGTTGTGCCGCAGGCACACCTGGATCGCCGGGTGCATTCCCGCCGCGTACCAGTGGCGGGCGGCCTGCCAGATCCGCTCGACGGCCGCGGGGTCGATCCCGGAGTGGTCTTCGTCGCCGACCGCCGTGACGGCGTCGAGGTCGGCCGGGACGCGGATCCTGCCCTCCAAATCAACCTGGACGGTCATGCGTGCCCCTTCTACGCGGATTTGGTCGAAATTCATCCGCGAGGTTACGTGGCGGGCCTGGCCGGTGAGTTATCCACAGTTCGCGGTCTATCCACAGGCGGGAAATCTCGGCTCGTTCCGGCGTTATGCGGGGGATAAAATTCGAATATGCGTTCGAGTAATCGGGAAGAGATCGTCGAAGTCTTCGACGCGCTCAAGGCTGACTTCAAGCGTGCCTTGGACCTGTCCTTCGATGCGCTGACCACCCCGGAGCGGTTGGCATTGCTGCAGTCCTGCGAGGGGTTTCGCCGTTGCCTGCCGGCCATCGAGCACCCGTTGATCAACCAGGTCGGCGAGCAGGCCGACGCGACCGAGTTGGGCGGAAAACTGCCGTCGGCGTTAGCCAACCGGCTGCGCATCACCCGCGCGGAAGCCTCGCGGCGCATCGGCGAGGCCGCCGATCTGGGCGAGCGGAGGGCGATCACCGGCGAAGTGCTGCCGCCGTTGCTGCCTGCCACCGCCGCAGCGCAGCGGGAAGGCCGCATCGGGCGCCGCCCACGTCGCGGTGATCCGCGGCTTCTGCCACCGGCTGCCCGATTTCGTCGACGTCGAGACTCAGGTGAAGGCCGAGGCGCAGCTTGCCCGGTTGGGTGGCGAGCATCGCCCCGACGAGCTGAGCAAGCTGGCCGACAAACTCACCGACTGCCTCAACCCCGACGGCGACTTCACCGACGACGACCGGGCCCGCCGGCGCGGCATCATCATCGGCAACCCAGGCTTCGACGGCATGTCCCCGATCAGCGGGTATCTCACCCCGCAAGCCCGCGCCACCCTGGACGCCGTCTTCGCCAAACTGGCTGCCCCGGGCATGTGCAACCCGGTCGACCAAGAGCCCGTCGTGGACGGTCAGCCGCCACAGCAAGCGATCGACGCCGACACCCGCAGCGCCGCGCAACGCAACCACGACGCGCTCACCGCCGCCGGACGGGCCCTGCTGGCCTCCGGCGAACTGGGCCAACACAACGGTCTACCGGCGTCGATCATCGTCACCACCACCCTGCGCGAACTCGAAGCCGGCACCGGCCGAGGCCTCACCGGCGGCGGCACCCTGCTACCGATGAGCGACGTGATCCGGCTGGCCTCCCACGCCCACCACTACCTCGCCATTTTCGACAAGGGCAAGGCGCTGGCGCTCTACCACACCAAACGCCTCGCCTCACCCGGACAGCGAATCGTGCTGTACGCCAAAGACCGCGGGTGCTCATTCCCCGACTGCGACGTCGCGGGCTATTTCACCGAAGTCCACCACGTCATACCCTGGGCCAAAACCCACACCACCGACATCAACGACCTCACACTCGGCTGCGGCGGCCACCACCCCCTCGCCGAACAAGGCTGGACCACCCGCAAAAACCACGACGGCGACACCGAATGGATCCCCCCACCACACCTCGACCACGGCCAACCCCGAACCAACACATACCACCACCCCGAGAAGCTGTTGCGGGCCGACGACGACGACCACCCGGCTTAGCCACGGAAGGCCGCGGGCTGCCCTTCGGTGTTGCGCCTCGCTACCCGGCTGATCACCAGGTAGTTTGCATTCGCGGTGCTCAAGATCAGCGTCCGATGCGGCAGGTCGGTGGGTGATGAGTGGCTTAGGTAAGCAGTCGGCGGTAATGGCGACCATCAGCGTGGCGCTGATGATTCCGATAGTGCCTACACCGACCGGTATGCGACCAACACCCGACCAGCTGGCAGCGTCGACTAGCGAACAGGTCGCGAACCACTGAGATGACAAACAGCTGTGCCCGCCGCGGGCATGCCGAACCGTGCTATTCGCCGGTAAAGTTTGGCGGGCGTTTGGCGAAGGTTGCCGACACGCCCTCGGTCAGGTCCTTGGACGGCAGGAACGCTGCGTTCCATGCCGCCACGTAACGCAAACTCGCCGACACAGCCGAAATCCGTTGCTGGTCAAGGACATCCTTGACGCCGCGGACAGTCAGCGGCGGGTTGGCCGCGATCTCGGCGGCGGTGGCATGGGCGCCGGCCAACGCGGCGTCCGCGTCGGCGAATACGTCGTTGACCAAGCCGATCTTCTCGGCGCGGGCGGCGTCGATGTCCTTGCCGGTCAATGCCAGTTCGCGCAGGTGCCCGTCGGACAGGATCAGCGGCAGCCGGGCCAGGCTGCCGACATCGGCGACCATCGCCAGCTTGACCTCGCGGACGGAGAACTTGGCGTCGGCGCTCGCGTAGCGGATATCCACTGCGGAGATCAGGTCGACCCCGCCGCCGATGCACCAGCCGTGCACCGACGCGATCGTCGGGGTGCGGCAATCGGCCACGGCGGTGATCGTCCCCTGCATGCGCAGCACCTCGGCGTGGAATTCGGTGCGGGGCCTGGCCAACGCCCCGTCAGCCAGCACCGGGGCCAGCGTCCCGCCCATCGCCGGCAGGTCCAGGCCGTAGCTGAAGTTGCGCCCCGACCCGGTCAGGACGATGGCTCGAACGTCAGGGTCGGCGTCCAGCTCACCGAACACTTGCGGCAGTTCCGACCAGAACGCCGGGCCCATCGCATTGCCCTTGCCCGGTCCGATCAATGTCACCTGCGCGACGTTGTCTTTGGTTTCGACGATGACGGATTCGTACTGCTGGCCCATGTCGAGACCGTACCGTGGACGTCATGTCTTCCGACCTGCGGCCCGGACCCGATTCCCCACCCACCGACGAGCTGGCCAGCGCGGAAGCCGCGCTGGGCGCCCTGCAACATGTCCTGCATCCGATCTCGCGCGACGAGCTGTCCAAATCCACACCATGCTCTGAATACGACGTGATGGCGTTGACTGACCATCTGCTGAACTCGCTCACCCTGCTCGGTGGGGCGGCGGGCGCGCGGCTGCCGGAGCGCGACAGCGACGATTCGGTGGAACGCCAGGTGGTCGGCGCGGCCCGGCCCACACTGGACGCGTGGCACCGCCGCGGCCTGGACGGCTCGGTGGCCTTGGGCCCCAATGAGTTGCCCGCGACGTTCGCCGCCAGCATCTTGACACTCGAATTCCTGGTCCACGGCTGGGATTACGCGGCCGCGACCAAACACCCGATTAACGTCACCGAGTCGCTGGCCGATTACACGCTGGGGCTTGCCAAGAAAGTCATCAACCCGCAAACGCGGGCGGCGGTGGGCTTCGATGATCCGGTACCCGTGCCCGACGATGCGCCCGCCCTCGACCAGCTGATCGCCTACACCGGCCGCAATCCGGCGGCGGCCCAGACCTAGACGCGCTCCAGATAGAAGTAGAAGTACCGACTCGCTCCGTCCCGCAAATCCACCACTCCCTTGCCGTTCATGATGCCCATCACGGTGTTGTCGTCGATCGTCTTGAAGTGATCGTGGACAGGTTGGCCGTCGTAGACCATCGTGGCGGTGACTTCGCCGCGAAACTCCTCCAGCCATAGGCTGGCTTCGCCCTTGCCCATCTTGATGTTCGAGAACCGTTTTCCGTTCTCGTCGAGACAGACCAACGGCTGCACGTCCGTGGGCGAGTTGAACATCTTGCCGAACCAGCGGGCCTTCTCGAGTCGACCGTTCATGCGGTGGCCGGTGACGAATTCGCCGCCCTTCCACTCGCCAAGCATGCCGTCGATGGTCGCCGGCTGCAGACTCGCCCAGTAGTCGTCGAGCTCGGCGTCGCTGAGTGCGCCGGTGCGGTCCTTGAATTCGGTGAACTTCTTGCGGGCCAGTGCGTCACTCATCGCGTCCTCCTTGATCCGATTGCCCGGTTCCTCCTCGGGCCGCCGCTCGGCCCGCATCGTCACCGGGCGAGATCCAGCCCTTGGCGAATTGCAGCAGGGCGTCGTTTTCCTCAGGCGCGCCGATGGTTACCCGGACACCGTCGGCGCCGTACGGGCGGACTACAAGACGTGCGTCGGCAGCCCGCTCGACGAAGTCCAGTGTCCGCATACCCAACGGCAGCCAGACGAAATTCGCCTGCGACGGCGGCACCGTGAATCCGGCCTCGCGCAGGGTTTCGCTTACCCGAGTACGTTCGGCGACCACGGCGTCGGTGCGGGCGAGCAGTTCGTCGGCGGCTTCCAGCGAGGCGATTGCGGCGGCCTGCGAAACATTGGTCGTGGTGAACGGAACCGAAACCTTGTTCAGCGCGGTGATCACCTGCGGGTCACCGACGGCATAGCCAACCCGCAGACCGGCGAGCCCGTAGGCCTTCGAAAACGTCCGCAGCACAACGACATTGCTATACGAGCGGACCAGTCCGAGGCTGTCGGGCAGCATGCCGTCGCGGATGTACTCGACATAGGCCTCGTCGATCGCGATCAGGATGTTCGACGGCACCGCCTCGACGAACGCGGATAACGCCGCTGGGTCGACGACAGTGGACGTCGGGTTGTTCGGATTGCACACAAAGATCAGCCGGGTGCGGTCGGTGACCGCCGCGAGCATCGCGTCGAGGTCGAATGTCTCGTCACGCAGCGGAACCTGGCCCGGGACGGCGCCGGCGACCCGCACCTGCAAAGGGTACATCTCGAAGCTGCGCCAGCCGTAGAGCACCTTGTCGCCTACCGAGGCAGTGGCCTGGATGAGCCGTTGGCACAGACTCACCGAGCCGCAGCCGACAGCGATGTGCTCGGGGGCGAAGCTTGCCCCGGCTTCGGTGTTCAGGTGCTTCGCCAGCCGCGACTTCAGCTCCGCGTTGTGGTTGTCCGGGTAGCGGTTGACCGCGCCGATGGCCCGATCGATCGCCGCCCGCACACTGGGCAGCGGTCCATGTACCGTCTCGTTGCTGGCCAGTTTGATCGCGCCCGCAATCGTCTTGCCCTCGACGTAGGCTGGCAGCTCAGCCAATTCGGGGCGCAGGCGAGCGGTCATTTCGACAGCATATGTCCGGCCTGTGTACGCTGTGCTCCGCGGCGGTTCCGGAAGCCCGGCTGAACTTGAGGCCGGGGAGCGTCCGGTACCCTCAGGAAATCCAAGGAGGCGTGCCAGAGCGGCCGAATGGGACTCACTGCTAATGAGTTGTCCTCTTACCGGGGACCGGAGGTTCAAATCCTCTCGCCTCCGCCAGCTAGATAACTGAACACATGCGCCCGTAGCTCAACGGATAGAGCATCTGACTACGGATCAGAAGGTTGGGAGTTCGAATCTCTTCGGGCGCGCTCTCAGAAACATCGGCTCAGCTGCACTTACGTAAATCGGCCTCCGGGCCGGCAACGCCTTCGACGCCTAGCCAGTCGATTCAATCCCCTTGGGTCGTGCCGGCACTGCCGAAGAGGCGGCCGAGCTGATCGCCTTCCTGGTCTCACCGGCGGCCAGTTATCTGACCGGCGCCCAGTTTGTCGTGGACGGAGGCGCCCTTCCGACAACCTGAAACGTTCCGCCGACCCAGCTCCAGCTAGCGTGCCCTCTTCGTCTCTCAGGTTGTCTCGTTTCTAATGTTCTCAGTTTCTCAAATGTTGCTGCCAAACTTGAGTTTCACGACAAGCGCTTGCCGAAGGTGCCAAGCGATCGCGCGATGAGGGGACTATAGTCACTCGTGCCGGCGTGGGGAAGGTCACAGCGTTGACACTCGCATTAGGCGCCCGCGTAAAAAGGTTGGTCTCCGCATCCTGCGAACAACGGCAACCACCTGGATGTTTGAGGAGTCCAACGATGACCGAGACACCGCACAAGACCGGGCCGGCATGGGTCGAATTCTCTGATGACGTGCTTGAATCGGTTGAGACGGACCGCACCGCGGCAATCGAGGCACCATGCCGCGCGGGCTAGGGGCCGTCACCTCCGCTGCCGCCCAACTGATGGACGCTAATGCATCCACCGCTACCACTGTGAGCGAACAGGTACTGGCGACTCTCGTCCGCCTGTTCGACGCGGACACCGGCTTCTTACGCTACAACGACCAAACCATCGGGGCCTCGAAATTGATCGCGGAATGGCCACCGCGACCCAACCGTCCACACGCGGATCTCCTGGCGATTGTCGACTTCACTAGCGCCGACGACGTCTTCGCCCCTTGCGCGCATGGCAAGGAACCGCTTGTGATTCAGCCTACGGAGCCGGTTGTGATTCGGCCGCCGGCCGCGACAAACTACGCTTACAAGGCTTTCCAACGCCAGACCACCGGAAGGCGCCGCGTCGCGACGCCCTCGATGGCCGCTGCACCGCTGGTTTCAAAGGGGGTGACCACCGGTGTCCTTGGCTTCGTTAACTTTCGTGGCAGGAAGTGGAAGCAGGAAGAGGTGGGCACGCTCGGCGCGGTCGCCACTTTGTTTGCACAGCTCCAGGCCCGCATCGCCGCCGAAGAAAGGCTTCGCTACCAGGCTGAGCATGACGATTTGACCGGTCTGCACAATCGTCGATCGGTTGTTGCGCAGCTTTCCGAAAGACTCGCGGCGGGACGCCCCGGACCCGTCGCGGTCTTGTATCTCGACCTCGACCGACTGAAGTCGATCAACGATTACTTCGGCCACGCCGCCGGCGATTTTTACCTCCGGGTATTCGCCGAACGCCTTCAGGCGAGCATGGAAGGGCTGGGCACGATCGGTCGGATCGGTGGGGACGAGTTCCTGGTCTTTGCGGACCGGGCGATGCTAACTGGGACCGCGGAGTCACTCGCGCACCGGCTTCAGACAACGTTGCGGGGTCCCCTGAAGATCGGCGAAGATGTGATAACGCCCTCCGTCAGCATCGGGATGGCGGTGGGCAGGCCGGGACGCGACGACACCGCGGATCTACTGCGTCGTGCCGACGAGGCCGCCTTGACGGCCAAGCGTGCGGGGGGCAATCAGGTCGCGATGTGCACCACTGACATCTCCCGCAACGTCGTCTTCCGCAAAGACATTGAACTCCATCTGCAAGAGGGCATCGACAGCGACGCTCTGCTGCTGCATTACCTGCCCGAAGTCGACTTGCTGACCCGCACGATCCTGGGAGCCGAGGCGCTGGTCCGTTGGCGGCACCCGACGCGAGGGCTGCTGCTACCGGATTCGTTCATAGGCGTAGCCGAATCGACCAACCTCGCCGCAGAGTTGGGCCTATGGGTCATGCGAAGCGCCTGCGCCGAATTGAGCCGGTGGCACTCCAACGGGGTGGGACAAGACGCGATAATGCGCATCAATGTGTCGCCCGTTCAATTGATCACCCGAGGCTTCGTCCGCAGTGTTGCCGACACCATCGATGAGTTCGGCATCGAGGCCGGATCGGTATGCCTCGAAATCACCGAGCGGTCCGTGGTGCACGACATCGAAACCACTCATAAAACCCTCTCGGCGCTCAAGGAAGTCGGGGTCCAGATTGCCATCGACGACTTCGGCACCGGCTATGCGGTGCTGTCGCACCTGAAGTCCCTCCCGGTTGACATGCTCAAGATCGACATGGGGTTCGTGCGCAACTTGGGCGCCAACACCAGCGACCTGGCCATCGTTCGCGCCATCATCGGGCTCGCTAAGGCCTTCGGCCTGCAACTGGTTGCTGAAGGCGTTGAGACGCCAGCTGCCGCACAGACTTTGATAGAGCATGGATGTCACCGGGCGCAGGGTTTCCTGTTCTCGCGCCCCGTGGCAGGCGACGCCATGGAGTCACTGTTGTCCAGGCGCCGGGTGCCGATGACCTGCTTCGCTAACGACGAGGCGCTGAGCGTGGACGCAATCTAGGGCGGGCAACGATGCCTCGTAGAGTTCATGAGCTTGCTGTCGTGGTCGCGTGTGTACGGTAGTGGCCGCCACCCCCATTCGACGACCAGCAGCGACAGCCCCGGCTCACGCAACGCGCCCTAGAGGAAGACATGATGGCGGGCACCCTGGGTCGCGTCGTCACCTACGTTGCCAGCCAATTCCACTGCGGCTGCTCAGCAAACTTCAGTCGGCCCGCAAACACTCACATTGACTTACGCTTCAACGAGCGGTTCGCGACCCTGGCCTGCCAGGCCACCAACGCTGGCATCCCGATCAGCTCCAGACCGATCGCAGCGACGAACAGCGGATGTGGGCGGCCGGTGCGTCGCCAAGACAACAGCCGCGCCAGGCCGCCGAGGAACACCACACCGCACACTGTGCGAAAGCGGCCGCCCCGCTTCTCGATGTTGGGCACCGCGGACCAGAGGATGGGTGCGGTGGCGAACCAGAATGTGCTGGCGAAGCGGTACTCGCTGTCGGCGCTGGATTCGAATCGACTGTTGTCGCCGGGCAGCGTCGCCGGGCCTGCGATCATCCCCGCCAGACCGGAGACGAACGGGATGGCTGCCAACGTTGCCGCGAGGATCTGCAGCTGCCTGCGACCGCCGTCACCGCCTTGCGAATCCATGCCGTCGCCCCTTTCGATCGCTGCACGCTCATCCTCGCACCGAAAAGCGTTTGGGTCAGCCCGAAGGCCGAGCCGGAGCGAGGGGGATGGGGGGTGCAAAAGGCTGAGCGGCGCGCGGGGTAGCTCGGCAGTAACAGTAGGCTGGCGTCCGCAGTCCGTCCGCAGTAGTTCAGGCAACCGCATAGACTCGCCAACGATTCCAACCCGCTGGCCTGCGATTTCCCGCGGAGCCAACGCCATCAACCACAACAAACGCCATAGTCGACTCGTTCGCATCGAGTAGGTCATTAGGTCCAGTGCCGGGTTGCTCGATCTTTGGATCGGTAACAATCTGGTCAAAACCGCCGCCCGCACCAGCGCGGGCGCGGTACGAAACAAAAGGGCCTTGCGCGCCCGCGACGAGGCCTAACAACAACGCAGAGTGTCAAGGATCAACCGACACAGAAACGTCAACCATCAACCGACGCTGAACAGGGCGCGCCAGATCAACACCTCTTCGCCCTTCGCGGAAAACTTGACGCCCCAGAAATGCGCTCGGCGGGAACGGCAGCGACCTTAGAAGAGCATTGGCAGTAGGTCGAGCAGGAAGTTGCCGCCGGTAGCGTGCGCGTCGAGCATGTCGCCGAAGACGGCCGCGAGGTCGAAATTGCCGGCGGTGGTCAAGTCTGCGCCGGAGATGGCGGTGCTGCCAGTGCCGAAGATCTCGGCGATGTCATTGTTGCCGGCGAGAGCGCTGGTGCCGCCCGCAATGGCCTCGTCGAAAGCGCTGCCAGTGTTGACGACGGCGGCGAGGTCGTGGATGCCGACGGCGTTGGCCTCGGCGTTCATCCCGGAGACGATGGCCCTGTCAAGATCGCCGCTGGCAACGGCGTCGACGCTGGTGCCGTGGGCGAGTGCGGAGTTAAGGATGCCCCCCTCGGTGGTGGCGTCGCTGTTAGCGCCGTCGGCGAATGCGGTTGTGGAAAAGCCGCTGGCGTCCGCCTTGCCACCGCCGAAGGCGGTGGCAAGGCTACCGGCGCCCACGCCGGCGGTGGCGCTGCTGTTGGTGCCGTCGGCGAATGCGGTGTCATCTTTGCCCAAGCCGACATCGGCGTAGCTGTTGGTGCCGTTGGCGCTGGCGATGTCAAACTTGGCGCCGACTCCGACTGTGGCGTTGCTACCGGTGCCGACGGCGCTGGCGATGTCAAGGTTGGCGCCCAACTCGGCGTTGGCGAAGCTACCGGTGCCGTTGGCGTATACGAAGTCAAAGTTGGCACCGCCGATCACCCCGGCGTCGGCGGTGCTATTGGTGCCGTTGGCGAATGCGACGTCACCGATGCCGCTGCCCAAGCTGATGCCGAAGGGGAAGCCGCCGCCGGCGGAGTTGGCATTGGCGCCGTCGCCGATCGCGATCGCGATGTCCCCCGTACCCGACGTGGCGGTGGCGGTGTTGCCTGCTGTCGGGAACAAATCCATCCCGTTGAAAGAGACCTGCATATCCGCCCCGGTGGGGTCTAACAGCCCACGCAGCAGTTGATCGATGTCCGCAAGCTCGGTAGGCGTGAGCTCGGTGGAGGGGTCGGCTGAGGCGACCCCCGGCGTCCAGGCCAGTGCCGCCCCAATGCCCAGCCCGGCCGCCAGCATGCCGAGCCGACCGATATGCGTCGCGTGTCTCATCGGCCTTCCTTTCCCATGGGCGCACCCACGGATGCGCCGTGTTCTCGATCCGGCGCGGACCCCCGAATGACGCGGAATGTTACTCCGCGCACGACCCCGCCACGCGTGTTTGACACAGGTTGAACTATTCCGGTGAGGCGCTGAAGATTCGCGCACATCCTCCGGGTAGGCAGCGGTAGGTGCAGATCGTGCGAGTGCTACCACATACATGGCACCAGGCGATAGCGAACCTGCTGCGTGTACTCGCGGTATCCGTCCAGCTTTTCCTGGAGCAGATTCTCCTCGTCGCGGATGCGCCAGGCGAGCACGATCAGGCCAGGTACGACGAAGACGAGTCCCCAGTAGGAACCGAGCGCAAGGGGGATGCCGACCATCATGATCACGTTGCCGGTATACATCGGGTGCCGCACCAGCCCATACAGACCGGTGGAGACGACCTTCTGACCTGCCCCCACTCGGACGGTTGCAGCAGCGTAGCTGTTCTGACTGACCACCAGCACCGGTACAGCCAGTCCAACCGCCACTAGAACGTCGCCAACCAAGGAGATCACCGTTGGTACTGCGGACCAACCGAAGCGGTGGTCAAGGGCACTGACCACCAACATCGTCGCCAACGACAGCCATAAGCCACCGATAACGACCTTCTGCACCGTTCGGGTCTCCGCCGTCGGCCCCCCACGCGTACGCCCTTGGAGCGTCGCGGGATCTGCACGCAGCAAGAAAACGCCCGAGATCCACGTCGAGATGGCAAGCACCACCAACACCCATGCTTGCCAGTAATCGAACGTGCCGGCAGGCAAAAACAACAGCAAGCCCACCACGACAAGCTGAACGACCCCGAATACCAACGTTTTAGAAATGGTTTTCACGGATCCTCCTTACCGTCCGTCACGTCTGCCCAACTGCTGGCTCAAGCTTGTAACGGACGGCGCATCAAAGAAGGTCGGCACCGCAAGTTGAATATCGAGGGCGGTGTTGATCGCGGCGATCGCCCGCATCGCGGAAAGCGAATCACCGCCCAGGTCGAAAAACGACTCATCGATCCCGACGCGGTCTACCCCCAACACTTTGGCGTAGATGCCGGCCAGGATCTGCTCGACCCGGGTAGCCGGGGCATAACCACCGCCGTTCTCCTGGTATTTGGGTGCCGACACCGGCGTGGGTGCGGGCTCGGCCAATACCGTCCGGTTGCCCCACCCATCCAGGCGGGCGTGCGCACCGCCATCCCGCTGGTCCATCGACGACAACGGCTGTGTCGGATCGGCGGTCATCGCCACCAACACCCGTTTGAATCGCTCGATCAGCGCTTCGATGCCGGCCGCGTCGAAAACATCCGCACGATATTGGACGCGAAGGTCGAGTTCGCGGCCCGGCAGGGCTTGGACCGTAAGGGGGTAGTGGTAGTAGTCGCGGTTAGCGAGCTCGGTGATGGCCAAACCATCGACGCCCGACAACGCGGCGGTGTCGGTCGGGTAGTTTTCGTACACGAAAACGGTGTCGAACAGGCGTTCCTGACCGGTGACGCGGTGAATGTCGCTGAGCGCGAGGTGCTGGTGTTCGAGTGTGTGGTTGTGGGCGTTTTGCAGTTGGTCGAGCAGGTCGCTGGTGGTCGTTGCCGCTGTGATGCGGGCCCGCACCGGCACCGTGTTGATCAACAGGCCCACCATCGATTCCGCGCCGGCCACCTCGGCTGGCCGCCCCGAGACCACGGCGCCGAAGGCGACATCGTGCCGGCCGGTCAGCGATATCAGCAGCTGCGCCCAGGCGGCCTGCAGCACGGTGCTGACGGTGGTATGGCGTGAGCGTGCCAGCTCGCTCAGCGCTCGCGTGGTCTGCTCGGGCACCACAAACGATGCCACGCCTCGCCGCCCCAGCCCCAACCGGTCTGGCGGGCCCACCAATGTGGGAGTGTCAAAACCGGCCAACACCTCGCGCCAGACCGCACGGGCGGCTTCGCGGTCCCGACCGGCCAGCCAGGCAACAAACCTGCGATATGAGACCGCCGTGGGCAGCCGCTGCCCGTAATAGCTGGCAAACATTTCCCCCAGCAGGATCGGCAGCGACCAGCCATCCATCACGATGTGGTGATTAGTCAGCACAAACCGGTGCTGATCGTCTGCGGTGCGGATCAAGGCCGCCCGAAAAGCTGGCTGGTTGGCGAGATTGAAGACCGCAGCGCGTTCGGCGGCGCACACCTGCCGGATCTGCTCATCGGCGTCGACGCCGTCGGCGTCCAGTTCGATATACCGCCAAGGCACTGCGGGATCGGCCGGGATGATCTGCACCGGCTCGTCGAACTGTTGGCTGAATCGAGCCGCCAGGTTGGGGTGGCGGGTCACCACCGTCTGCAGAGCCTCGTGCAGCCGGTGGGGGTCAAGGGCACCGCTTAACGCGATATCCAGCTGCACCGCATACACATCGTCGCCGGAGCCCTGCGCGATGCTGGCGTGAAAGAGCAGCCCCTGTTGCAGGTGGGTCAACGGCAGCACGTCAGCGACGCGGTATTGCCGCTGGAGCTCGTCGATCTGCTGCTGGCTCAGGCGGGCGGGCGTGATATCGGAGGGCGTCAGCCCGCCCCCTCCGCGGCGCACATGCGCGCAGATGCCGGCCAGGGCGTCAAACCACAACCGGCTCAGCCGGCTGACCTGCGCGTGATCTAGCGCCGAGGGCGCCCACGTCCAGCCGGCGTGCAGGTGCGGGCCGGTGTCGGTATCGACGGTCCCGGCGTTGAGGTCCACGGTGTGCATCAGCGGCATAGGGATCGCCGCGGCGGCGGCGACCGACCCGCCTTCCTGGCGGATCCGCCACAGATCACCGGACACCTCGGCCGCCCCCGCACCCAGTCGTCCCAGGTAGTTAAAGCCGATTACCGGGTCGGCCCCGGCCAGGTCAACGTCGCTGTTCAGATAGCGCAGCAGCCCGTAGGTCAGGGGGTCGGGCAGGGCGCGCAGCTGCTCTTTGGCGTCTTTGATCAGCGCCCCCAGCCCCGCCTCGCCGGCCAGTACCTGCGCCCAGGACAGCCCACCCACTGTCAACGACACCGGATACTTCGTGGTAAACCATCCCACCGTGCGTGACAGGTCAACATCGGGGTCCAACTCGTCGTGGCGCCCGTGACCTTCCACATCGATGCCGATCGGCGCGCCGCCGTTGCCCAAAAACTCCGCGCACGCCAGGGCGAACGCGATCAACAAAATGTCGTGTATGCCGGCGTGAAACGCCGCCGGCACCTCACCGAGCAGCATCCGGGTCGTCTCGGCATCCAGCTCCGCCGACAAGTTCCCGGCGCTCACATAGGTATCCACCTCGGGGAGCACCGCGGGCAACGCGGCAGGGGTCGCCGCGACCTGCCGCCACGCCCCGGCCTGCTCCACGACTGCCTGGCGGCTCGCATGCTCGGCCAGCAGCGACGCCCACCGCTGGAATGATGTGCCGTTGGCCGGCAACGCCACCGGCTGGCCGGCGCGGTGCTGGGCCCAGGCGATGTTGAGGTCTTCCAACACAATTCGCCACGACACCCCGTCGACGGCCAAATGGTGAACGATCACCACCAGCTCCCCGGTGGAGGCCACCCACAGCGCGCTGAGCATCGCCCCGGCCGCAGGGTCCAACCGCGACCGGGCCCCCTCCACCGCGGCATCGGATAACACGTCCACCGTGTGGAGGCACCCGCGGGCGTCCACCGAACCGGCCTCGGGCACGTGTAATGACCAGTCCCCGGCCCCGTCATCGTCGACGCGTAGCCGCAGCATGGCGTGCCGATCCAGCAAGGCCTGCAACACCGCCACCACGTCGGCCTCGGTCACCCCCGCGGGAGCCTGCACCAGCACCGTCTGGTTGAACTGCCCCACCGGGCCCTGCACGTCCTGCAGCCAGCACATGATCGGGGTGGCCACCACCGGACCGACACCCTCGTCGACCGGGCCGGCTTCAGCGTCGGTCACTCCGGCCACCCGGGCCAGCCGGGCCACGGTCTGCTCGACGAAAATATCGCGCGGCCGACACACCAGGCCCGCGGCACGGGCCCGCGCCACCACCTGCATCGACAAAATGCTGTCCCCGCCGAGTTCGAAGAATGAGTCGTTGACCCCGACTCGGTCGAGGCCGAGGACTTGGGCGTAGATGCCGGCCAGGATTTCCTCGACCGCGCTGGCCGGGGCGCGATACCGGTCGACATCCTGGTATTCCGGCGCCGGCAGGGCGCGGGTATCGAGTTTGCCGTTGGGTGTCAGCGGTAGCGCATCGAGCACCACCACCGCGGCCGGCACCATGTAGGCCGGCAGCCGCTCGGCCAGCGCGGCACGCGCGGTGGCTGGGTCGGCGCTCCCGGTGAGATAGCCCACCAGGCGCTTGTCGCCGGGGCGGTCCTCGCGGGCGATCACCACCGCCTGCTTGACCCCGTCCAGTCCGGCCAGTGCCGCGCGCACCTCACCGAGCTCGATGCGATACCCGCGGATCTTGACCTGCTCATCGGCGCGCCCCAGATACCGCAGCTGCCCATCAGCACCCCACCACACCAGATCCCCGGTGCGATACATCCGGGTACCCGGCGCCCCGAACGGGCAGGCCACAAACCGCGACGCGGTCAACCCGGCCCGACCCACGTACCCATAGGCCACGCCGGCGCCGGCCACATACAACTCCCCGACCACACCGGCGGGCACCGGCCGCAACCAGCCATCGAGCACAAAAAAGCCAAGATGGGCCAACGGCACCCCGATCGGGCTGGCCGTGCTGTCGGCGTCGCCGTCGACGATCTGTCGGAACGAGGCATGCACCGTCGTCTCGGTGATGCCATACATGTTGATCAGCCGCGGTGATCCCGGATGGTCATGGAGCCACGTCCCCAGCCGCTGGGGTTCGAGCGCTTCGCCGCCGAACACCACAGTCTCAAGCTTGAGCTCAGGCCCCAGCTCGGGGTGTAACCCATCGGCGGTCTGCAGCGCGTAAAACGCCGCGGGGGTCTGGCTTAACACGCTGACTTGTTCGGCGACCAGCAACGCGTGGAAGTCTTCGGGTGAGCGCGCCACCGAGTCGGGCACCACCACCAGCCGCCCGCCGTACAACAGCGCACCGAAGATCTCCCACACCGAGAAGTCGAACGCCAACGAATGAGACTGCGTCCACACCTGCCCCGCCAGCTCCAGGTCGGCGTCCAGTGCCTCCAGCAGCCGGGTGACGTTGTGGTGCGGGATGGCCACCCCCTTGGGCACACCGGTGGTGCCCGAGGTGTAGATGAGGTAAGCGATACCGTCCGGGGCCTGCGCCGGTAGCGCGGTGCCGGGTTGGCTGTCAACGGCGGGGTCGTTGATATCGATGACCAACAGGTCATGCCCGTCCAGCCGCGGGCGCAACTCGGTGGTGGTGATCGCCGCGATCGGCGCGGCATCATCAACCACGAACTGCATCCGGGCCGCCGGCACCGCCGGGTCGATCGGCACATACGCCGCCCCGGTTTTGAGCACCGCGAAAATCGCCACGACCGCCTCAACGGAACGCTCCAACAGCAGCGCCACCCGCTGGCCCGGGCCCACCCCATGGCCGGCCAGCTTGTGCGCCAACCGGTTCGAGGCCTCATCCAGCTGCCGGTACGTTATCGACAGGCCCTCGCCGGTCACCGCCACCGCCTCCGGTGTGCGGGCCGCCTGCGCGGCGAACACCGCCGGAATCGACACCGACACCGGCGCCGGCGCAGCCAACACCGCCCGATTACCCCACCCCTCCAGGCGGGCGTGCTCGGCCTCATCGAGCAGATCCATCGAGGAGAGCCGCCGGGTCGGGTCGGCGGTCATCGCCACCACCACCCGCCGCAACCGCCCGATCAACGCCTCGATGCTGGCCGCGTCGAACACGTCGGTGCGAAACTCCACCGCCCCGCCGATCCCGGCGGGCTCCCCGGCATCGCTCCAGCGGTCGCCTAAACCAAACACCAAATCCATTCGGGCGGTGCGGGTGTCGAGCGCCAGCTGCGTGACCTGCAGATCACCCAAGGTCAACCCGGCGACGGGATCAGTGTCCTGCCAGTTCTGCCAGGCCAACATCACCTGAACCAGCGGGTGATGGGTCAGGCTTCGGGCCGGGTTGAGCCGCTCCACCAGCACCTCAAAGGGCACATCTTGATGTTCGTAGGCGGCCAGGCTGCGCGCCCGCACCTGGGCGAGCAGCTCGGTGACACTGGGATCACCGGTAACGTCGACCCGCAACACCAACGTGTTGACGAAAAACCCGACCAGCTCATCAAGGGCGGGATCGCGGCGCCCGGCGATCGGGAACCCCACCGCCACATCAGAACTCGCGCTGAGCTTGGCCAGCAGCACCGCCAAGGCGGCCTGGATCACCATGAAGTTGGTCGCGTTGTGCTCGCGCGCCACCCGAGCAACCTGCTGCTGCAGCTCGGCCGGCCAGTCCACCGTTACACTGGCGCCGCGGTAATCAGCCACCGGGGGATAGGGCCGATCGGTGGGCAGCACCAGCCGCTCGGGCATCCCGGCCAGGGCCTGCTGCCAGTAGGCCAGCTGCGCGGCAATCGGGGTGTGCGGATCCTGCAGGTCACCAAACTGGGCGCGCTGCCACAGCGTGTAATCGACATACTGCACCGCCATCGGCGCCCAGCCCGGGGCCCGCCCCGCGCACCGGCTGGCATAGGCCACCCCCAGATCACGCACCAGCGGGTTGATCGACCAGCCATCCGCGGCGATGTGGTGCAGCACGGCCACCAGCACGTGCTCCTCGTCGGCGACACGGAAAAGCCTTACCCGCAAAGGAATTTCGGCGGCCAAATCAAACGTGCGACGCGCTGCGGTGTCGATTGCCTCACCCAGCTGGCTTGCCGGCCAGCCGGTGGCATCAATGATCTGCCAGCCGAAGTCCGCCTGCTCCATAGGGATAACCACCTGCTCAGGTATCCCCTCGGGCGCCGCAAACAGCGTGCGCAGGCTCTCATGGCGGCCCACCACATCGGCCAGCGCCGCACCCAACGCCTCGACATCAAGCCGCCCGTTCAGCCACAACCCCACCGAGATGTTGTAGACCGCTGAGGGTCCCTGCAACTGGTCGATGAACCACAATCGGTTCTGTGCAAACGACAACGGAACCACCGCGGGCCGCTGGGCGGCCACTAACGGCTCCAGCCGACCCTCGCCCACGCCGATACGGGGCGCCAGCTGGGCAACCGTGGGCGCTTCGAACAGGGTGCGCACCGCAAGGCCGGCATCCAGGCCGGTATTGACTACGGCGACCAGGCGCATGGCCGACAGCGAATCCCCGCCGAGTTCGAAGAATGAGTCGTTGACCCCGACTCGGTCGAGGCCGAGGACTTGGGCGTAGATGCCGGCCAGGATTTCCTCGACCGCGCTGGCCGGGGCGCGATACCGGTCGACATCCTGGTATTCCGGCGCCGGCAGGGCGCGGGTATCGAGTTTGCCGTTGGGTGTCAGCGGCAGCGCATCGAGCACCACCACCGCGGCCGGCACCATGTAGGCCGGCAGCCGCTCGGCCAGCGCGGCACGCGCGGTGGCTGGGTCGGCGCTCCCGGTGAGATAGCCCACCAGGCGCTTGTCGCCGGGGCGGTCCTCGCGGGCGATCACCACCGCCTGCTTGACCCCGTCCAGTCCGGCCAGTGCCGCGCGCACCTCACCGAGCTCGATGCGATACCCGCGGATCTTGACCTGCTCATCGGCGCGCCCCAGATACCGCAGCTGCCCATCAGCACCCCACCACACCAGATCCCCGGTGCGATACATCCGGGTACCCGGCGCCCCGAACGGGCAGGCCACAAACCGCGACGCGGTCAACCCGGCCCGACCCACGTACCCATAGGCCACGCCGGCGCCGGCCACATACAACTCCCCGACCACACCGGCGGGCACCGGCCGCAACCAGCCATCGAGCACAAAAAAGCCAAGATGGGCCAACGGCACCCCGATCGGGCTGGCCGTGCTGTCGGCGTCGCCGTCGACGATCTGTCGGAACGAGGCATGCACCGTCGTCTCGGTGATGCCATACATGTTGATCAGCCGCGGTGATCCCGGATGGTCATGGAGCCACGTCCCCAGCCGCTGGGGTTCGAGCGCTTCGCCGCCGAACACCACAGTCTCAAGCTTGAGCTCAGGCCCCAGCTCGGGTGATAGCGCGTCGGCGGTCTGCAGCGCGTAAAACGCCGCGGGGGTCTGGCTTAACACGCTGACTTGTTCGGCGACCAGCAACGCGTGGAAGTCTTCGGGTGAGCGCGCCACCGAGTCGGGCACCACCACCAGCCGCCCGCCGTACAACAGCGCACCGAAGATCTCCCACACCGAGAAGTCGAACGCCAACGAATGAGACTGCGTCCACACCTGCCCCGCCAGCTCCAGGTCGGCGTCCAGTGCCTCCAGCAGCCGGGTGACGTTGTGGTGCGGGATGGCCACCCCCTTGGGCACACCGGTGGTGCCCGAGGTGTAGATGAGGTAAGCGATACCGTCCGGGGCCGGCGCCGGCAGCGCGGTGCCGGGTTGGCTGTCAACGGCGGGGTCGTTGACATCGATGACCAACAGGTCATGCCCGTCCAGCCGCGGGCGCAACTCGGTGGTGGTGATCGCCGCGATCGGCGCGGCATCATCAACCACGAACTGCATCCGGGCCGCCGGCACCGCCGGGTCGATCGGCACATACGCCGCCCCGGTTTTGAGCACCGCGAAAATCGCCACGACCGCCTCAACGGAACGCTCCAACAGCAGCGCCACCCGCTGCCCCGCGCCCACCCCATGGCCGGCCAGCACGTGCGCCAACCGGTTCGCGGCCTCATCCAGCTGCCGGTACGTTATCGACAGGCCCTCGCCGGTCACCGCCACCGCCTCCGGTGTACGGGCCGCCTGCGCGGCGAACACCGCCGGAATCGATCCCGGCGTCGGTGCGGGCTGGGTCAACACCGCCCGATTGCCCCACCCCTCCAGCCGGGCATGCTCGGCCTCATCGAGCAGATCCATCGAGGAGAGCCGCCGGTCCGGGTCGGCGGTCATCGCCACCACCACCCGCCGCAACCGCCCGATCAACGCCTCGATGCTGGCCGCGTCGAACACGTCGGTGCGAAACTCCGCCCACCCGAGGATCCCGGCGGGCTGACCGGTCGCACTCCAGCGGTCGCCTAAACCAAACACCAAATCCATTCGGGCGGTGCGGGTGTCGAGCGCCAGCGCCGTGACCTCCAGATCACCCAAACCCAGCTCGGCGGCGGGATCGGTGTCTTGCCCGGGAAGGTTCTGCCAGGCCAACATCACCTGAACCAGCGGGTGATGGGTCAGGCTTCGGGCCGGGTTGAGCCGCTCCACCAGCACCTCAAAGGGCACATCTTGATGTTCGTAGGCGGCCAGGCTGCGCCGTCGCACCTGGGCCAGCAGCTCGGTGACACTGGGATCACCGGTAACGTCGACCCGCAACACCAACGTGTTGACGAAAAACCCGACCAGCTCATCAAGGGCGGGATCGCGGCGCCCGGCGATCGGGAACCCCACCGCCACATCAGAACTCGCGCTGAGTTTGGCCAGCAGCACCGCCAAGGCGGCCTGGATCACCATGAAGTTGGTCGCGTTGTGCTCGCGCGCCACCCGAGCAACCTGCTGCTGCAGCTCGGCCGGCCAGTTGATCATTACCCTGGCGCCGCGGTAATCAGCCACCGGGGGATAGGGCCGATCGGTGGGCAGCACCAGCCGCTCGGGCATCCCGGCCAGGGTCTCCTGCCAGTAGGCCAGCTGCGCGGCGATGCGGCTGTGGCTATCGGCCAGATCACCCAGCTGCGCGCGCTGCCACAGCGTGTAATCGACATACTGCACCGCCAACGGCGCCCAGTCCGGGGCCCGCCCCGCGCGCCGGCTGGCATAGGCCACCCCCAGATCACGCACCAGCGGGTTGATCGACCAGCCATCCGCGGCGATATGGTGCGCGGCGGCCACCAGTACGTATCTGTCCCCGGCGACACGGAAAAGCCTTGCCCGCAAAGGAATTTCGGCGGCCAAATCAAACGTGTGGCGGGCTGCGGCTGCGATTGCCTCATTCACCCGGCTTGCCGGCCAGTCGGTGGCATCAATGATCTGCCAGCCGAAATCGGCCCGATCGGCCGGCACCACTAATTGCCGGGGTGTTCCCTCGGGTGCTGGGAACAGCGTGCGCAGGCTCTCATGGCGGCCCACCACATCGGCCAGCGCCGCACCCAACGCCTCGACATCAAGCCGCCCGTTCAGCCACAACCCCACCGAGATGTTGTAGACCGCTGAGGGTCCCTGCAACTGGTCGATGAACCACAATCGGTTCTGTGCAAACGACAACGGAACCACCGCGGGCCGCTGGGCAGCCACTAACGGCTCAAGGCGACCCTCATCCACGCCGATACGGGGCGCCAGCTGGGCAACCGTGGGCGCTTCGAACAGGGTGCGCACCGCAAGGCCGGCATCCAGGCCGGTATTGACTACGGCGACCAGGCGCATGGCCGACAGCGAATCCCCGCCGAGTTCGAAGAATGAGTCGTTGACCCCGACTCGGTCGAGGCCGAGGACTTGGGCGTAGATGCCGGCCAGGATTTCCTCGACCGCGCTGGCCGGGGCGCGATACCGGTCGACATCCTGGTATTCCGGCGCCGGCAGGGCGCGGGTATCGAGTTTGCCGTTGGGTGTCAGCGGCAGCGCATCGAGCACCACCACCGCGGCCGGCACCATGTAGGCCGGCAGCCGCTCGGCCAGCGCGGCACGCGCGGTGGCTGGGTCGGCGCTCCCGGTGAGATAGCCCACCAGGCGCTTGTCGCCGGGGCGGTCCTCGCGGGCGATCACCACCGCCTGCTTGACCCCGTCCAGTCCGGCCAGTGCCGCGCGCACCTCACCGAGTTCGATGCGATACCCGCGGATCTTGACCTGGTCATCGGCGCGCCCCAGATACCGCAGCTGCCCATCAGCACCCCACCACACCAGATCCCCGGTGCGATACATCCGGGTACCCGGCGCCCCGAACGGGCAGGCCACAAACCGCGACGCGGTCAACCCGGCCCGACCCACGTACCCATAGGCCACGCCGGCGCCGGCCACATACAACTCCCCGACCACACCGGCGGGCACCGGCCGCAACCAGCCATCGAGCACAAAAAAGCCAAGATGGGCCAACGGCACCCCGATCGGGCTGGCGGTGCTGTCGGCGTCGCCGTCGACGATCTGTCGGAACGAGGCATGCACCGTCGTCTCGGTGATGCCATACATGTTGATCAGCCGCGGTGATCCCGGATGGTCATGGAGCCACGTCCCCAGCCGCTGGGGTTCGAGCGCTTCGCCGCCGAACACCACAGTCTCGAGCTTGAGCTCAGGCCCCAGCTCGGGTGATAGCGCGTCGGCGGTCTGCAGCGCGTAAAACGCCGCGGGGGTCTGGCTTAACACGCTGACTTGTTCGGCGACCAGCAACGCGTGGAAGTCTTCGGGTGAGCGCGCCACCGAGTCGGGCACCACCACCAGCCGCCCGCCGTACAACAGCGCACCGAAGATCTCCCACACCGAGAAGTCGAACGCCAACGAATGAGACTGCGTCCACACCTGCCCCGCCAGCTCCAGGTCGGCGTCCAGTGCCTCCAGCAGCCGGGTGACGTTGTGGTGCGGGATGGCCACCCCCTTGGGCACACCGGTGGTGCCCGAGGTGTAGATGAGGTAAGCGATACCGTCCGGGGCCGGCGCCGGTAGCGCGGTGCCGGGTTGGCTGTCAACGGCGGGGTCGTTGACATCGATGACCAACAGGTCATGCCCGTCCAGCCGCGGGCGCAACTCGGTGGTGGTGATCGCGGCGATCGGCGCGGCATCATCAACCACGAACTGCATCCGGGCCGCCGGCACCGCCGGGTCGATCGGCACATACGCCGCCCCGGTTTTGAGCACCGCGAAAATCGCCACGACCGCCTCAACGGAACGCTCCAACAGCAGCGCCACCCGCTGCCCCGCGCCCACCCCATGGCCGGCCAGCTTGTGCGCCAACCGGTTCGCGGCCTCATCCAGCTGCCGGTACGTTATCGACAGGCCCTCGCCGGTCACCGCCACCGCCTCCGGTGTGCGGGCCGCCTGCGCGGCGAACACCGCCGGAATCGATCACCGGCGCCGGCGCCGGCGCGGTCAACACCGCCCGATTGCCCCACCCCTCCAGGCGGGCATGCTCGGCCTCATCGAGCAGATCCATCGAGGAGAGCCGCCGGTCCGGGTCGGCGGTCATCGCCACCACCACCCGCCGCAACCGCCCGATCAACGCCTCGATGCTGGCCGCGTCGAACACGTCGGTGTCGAATTCGACGCGAAGGTCCAGTTCGTGGCCGGGCAGGGCCACCACCGCAAGCGGGTAGTGGTTGTGTTCGCGGTTGCTGAATCCGGTGACGGCCAACCCATCGACGCTCGGCAATGCAGCGGTGTCGAGCGGGTAGTTTTCGTACACGAAAAGGGTGTCGAACAGGCGTTCCAGACCCGTGATGCGGTGAATGTCGCGGAGTGCCAGGTGCTGATGCTCGAAGGTGTCGTTGTGGGCGCTTTGCAGTTGGTCGAGCAGGTCGGTGGTGGTGGTTGCCGGCGTGATGCGCGCCCGCACCGGCACCGTGTTGATGAATAGGCCAACCATCGATTCCGCGTCGGCCACCTCGGCTGGCCTACCCGAGACGGTCGTGCCGAAGACGACATCGTGCTGGCCGGTCAGCCCGCACAGCAGCTGCGCCCAGGCGGCCTGCAGCACGGTGCTGACGGTGGTCCGACATGAGCGCGCCAGCTCGCTCAGCGCTTGCGTGGTCTGCTCAGGTACCCGAAACGATGCCACGCCTCGTTCGCCCAGCCCCAACCGGTCTGGCGGGCCGACCAAGGTGGGGGTGTCAAAGCCGGCCAACACCTCGTGCCAGACCGCGCGGGCGGCTTCGTGGTCCCGACCGGCCAGCCAGGTAACAAAGCTGCGATACGATCCGGCCGCGGGCAGCCACTGCCCGTAGTAGCTGGCGAATACTTCGCCCAGCAGGATCGGCAGCGACCAGCCGTCCATCACGATGTGGTGATTAGTCAGCACGAACCGGTGCTGATCGTCTGCGGTGCGGATCAAGGCCGCCCGAAAAGCCGGCGGGCGGGTGAGGTCGCAGACCGCGGCGCGTTCGGCGGCGCACACCTGCCGGATCTGCTCATCGATGTCGACGCCGTCGGCGTCCAGTTCGACATACCGCCAGGGCACCTCGGGATCGGCCGGGATGATCTGCACCGGCTCGTCGAACTGTTGGCTGAATCGGGCCGCCAGGTTGGGATGGCGGTTGACCACCGTGTGCACCGCATCGCGCAGCCGGTGGGGGTCAAGGGCGCCGCTTAACGTGATATCCAGCTGCACCGCATACACATCGTCGCTAGCCTGCGCGGTGCTCGCGTGAAAGAGCAGCCCCTGCTGTAGGGGGGTCAGCGGCAGAACGTCAGCGATCCGCATGTTGCCGCTGCAGCTCGTCGATCTGCTGCTGGCTCAGAGGGGCAGCGATGTCAGATGGGGTCAGTCCGCCCCCACCGCGGCGCACATGCGCGCAGATGCCGGCCAGCGCCTCAAACCACAATCGGCTCAGCCGGCTGACCTGCGCATGATCCAGGGCCGAGGGCGCCCAGGTCCAGTTGGCCTGCAGGCGCGAACCTGTCGTGGTGTCGACGGTGACAGCGTCGAGGTCCACGGTGTGCATCAGCTTCATGGATATAGCCGCGCTGGAACCGTTGGCCAACAAACCGTCTTGGCCAAGCCGCCACAAATCCTCGGAGAGGTCGGCCGCGCCGGCCACCCGGCCCAGGTAGTTAAAACCGACCGTCGGGTCGGACCCGGTCAGCTCGACGTCGCTGTTTAAATAGCGCAGCAGCCCGTAGGTCAGGGGGCCGGGCAGGGCGCGAAGCTGTTCTTTGGCGTCTTTGATCACCGTACCCAGTGCTGCCTCGCCGGCGGCCACCTGCGCCCAGGACAGCACACCCACCGTCAACGACACCGGATATTTGGCGGTGAACCATCCCACGGTACGTGACAGGTCGACATCGGGACCCAGCTCCTCGTGGCGGCCATGGCCTTCGACGTCGATGCCGATCGGCGTGGGGCCGGTGCCCGCGAACTCCGCGCACGCCAGGGCGAACGCGATCAACAGGATGTCGTGGATGCCGGCGTGAAACGCCGCCGGCACGTCGCCGAGCAGCATGCCGGTTGTGTCGGCATCCAGCTGTGCCGATAGATGCCCGGCAGTGGCGTACGTGTCCGCCGGCTGCACCGCCGGCAATGCCGGGGGAGTCGCCGCGACGTGCTTCCAAGCGTTCGCGTGGGGAACCACCTCCGAGGTGCGAGCGTGCTCGGCCAGCAGTGACGCCCACCGGGCAAACGACGTCCCTCCCGCGGGCAACGCCACCTCGTGGCCGGAGCGGTGCTGGGCCCAGGCGATGTTGAGGTCCTCCAGCAGGATTCGCCACGACACCCCATCAACGGCCAGGTGGTGAATGATCACCACCAGCTGGCCGGTGGAGGCCACCCACAGCGCGCTGAGCATCACCCCGGCGGCCGGGTTCAACCGCGACCGCGCCTCTATCACTGCCGCATCGGACAACACGTCCACTGATCGCAGGCACCCGCGCGCATCTACCGAACCGGCCTCGCGTACCTGTAACGACCAGCCCGAGGTGCCGTCGTCGACGCGCAGCCGCAACATGCCATGCCGATCCAGCAAGGCCTGCAATAGCACGACCACATCGGACTCGGTCACCCCCGAGGGAGCCTGCACCAGCACCGTCTGGTTGAACTGCTCAACCGGGCCCTCCACGCCCTGCAGCCAACACATGATCGGGGTGGCCACCACCGGCCCGACACCCTCATCGGCCGGACCGGCTTCACCGTCGGTCACCCCGGCCACCCGGGCCAGTCGGGCCACGGTCTGCTCGACGAAAATATCGCGCACCCGACACATCACTCCGGCGGCACGCGCCCGCGCCACCACCTGCATCGACAAAATGCTGTCCCCGCCGAGTTCGAAGAAGGAGTCGTTGATTCCGACGCGGTCGAGTCCGAGGACTTGGGCGTAGATGCCGGCCAGGATCTCCTCGACGGCGTCGGTGGGGGCGCGGTAGCGATCGACGTCTTGGTATTCCGGTGCCGGTAGGGCGCGTTTGTCGAGTTTGCCGTTGACCGTCAACGGCAGCGCGTCCAGTGTCACCACGGCGGCGGGCACCATGTACTCGGGCAGCCGCTGGGCCAGCGCGGTGCGCAGCTGGGCGGGGTCTGCGGTCCCGGTGACATAGCCGATCAGGCGCTTGTCGCCAGGGCGGTCCTCGCGCACGATCACCACCGCCTGTTTGACCCCGTCGAGTCCGGCCAGTGCGGCGCGCACCTCGCCGAGCTCGATGCGATACCCGCGGATCTTGACTTGGTCATCGGCGCGGCCGACATAGCGCAGCTGCCCGTCAGCGCCCCACCACACCAGGTCCCCGGTGCGATACATCCGGGTACCGGGCGCCCCGAACGGGCAGGCCACAAACCGCGACGCGGTCAACCCCGCCCGCCGCCAATACCCACACCCCACGCCGGTGCCGGCCACATACAACTCCCCGACCACCCCGGCGGGCACCGGCTGCAACCAGCCATCGAGCACGAAAAAGCCCAGATGGGCCAACGGCACCCCGATCGGGCTCACCGTGCCGTGGGCGTCGGCGTCGACGATCTGCCGAAACGAGGCATGCACCGTGGTCTCGGTGGTGCCATACAAGTTGAGCAGCCGCGGTGATCGCGGGTGGTTGTCCCGCCAGGTCGAAAGACGCTGGGGTTCCAGCGCTTCACCGGCGAACACCACCGCCTCCAGCGCGAGCTGCGGTCGCGGCTCGGGTTGCAGCGCATCGGCGGTCTGCAGCGCATAAAACGCCGACGGGGTCTGGCTTAACACACTGACCTGTTCAGCAACCAGCAAGGCGTGGAAGTCTTCCGGTGAACGCGCCACCGACTCGGGCACCACCACCAGGCGCCCACCGCGCAACAGCGCGCCGAAGATCTCGCACACCGAGACGTCGAAGGCCAACGAATGCCACTGCGACCACACCTGCCCCGCCGCCAGCTCGACGTCGAGGGAGTCCAGCAGCTGGGTCACGTTGTGGTGGGTGATGGCCACCCCCTTGGGCACACCGGTGGTGCCCGAGGTGTAGATGAGGTAGGCGATATCGTCGGGACCCGGCCCCGGCAATGCGGTGCGGGGTTGGCGGTCGAGGGCGGGGTCGTTGATGTCGATGACCGCCAGATCGCAGCCGTCTAGCCGACCGCGCAACTCGGTGGTGGTGATCGCCGCGATCGGCGCGGCATCATCAACCACGAACTGCATCCGCGCTGCCGGTACCGCCGGGTCGATCGGCACATAGGCCGCCCCGGTTTTGAGCACCGCCAAAATCGCCACGATCGCCTCGGCCGACCGCGACAACAACAACGCCACCCGCTGCCCCGCACCCACCCCCCGGCCGGCCAACACGTGCGCCAACCGGTTGGCGGCCTCATCGAGCTCCCGGTACGTCATGGCGCGGCCTTCGAAGCTCACCGCCACCGCCTCCGGCACACGCGCCACCTGCGCGCCAAACAATCCCGGAATCGACACCGAGGTGGCCGCCGGCCGGGTCAACACCGCCCGATTACCCCACCCATCCAACCCGGCACGCTCACCGCCATCCAACACATCCACCGACGACAACCGCCGCATCGGATGAGCAGTCATCCCCACCAACACCCGCCGCAACCGCCCCGCCAGATCGGAGACGTCAAGATTCGACAATGGGTGCCCGCCACCCAACGTGCTGAGGAAGAGCCCCTCACCGGAGCCAGAGAAGACCAGCCCAAAGCCACCCACGAGGCCGGAATTGGTCATGGACGCTGCTGCCGCGACACCACCGAAGTCCAGGGTGAATGCCGTCGGGAAGAAATCGACGGACACCCTATCGGCTGGTTGCCCTGGACCGTGGGCGTGGGCTTTGCGCTCGACGGCTTGCACCGGAAACCTCTGATGCTGAAGCGCTTCCCGTATTCGTGTATCGACATGCTCGCAAAAATCAGCAACCGTGGACTCCGGCGAAACCCTCAACACCAGCGGCACAACCCCGGCAACCATCCCGGGAAGCGTCTTTGACTCCGGACGTACTCGCCTGCTGACCGGGAAGTCGAGCACCACCTCTGAGCCCTCGGCGCACCATCCACGCACCAAAAGTGCGCACGCCGCGGTGATGACCGATGATCGAGGCACGTTCCAGATCTGAGATAACTCTTCAACCCGGCGAAGTACCACCGGGTCCAATCGAGCCGGCGCGGAAGACCAATGCGGATCACGCTCGTCCGCGGCTTCGGGCAACCGATGATGCGGTCCGCTTTCCGCCGGAAGGTTTTTAGTCCAATAGGCCTGATCTTCCAGGTAATCGGTGGATGCTTCGTACGCTAACTCGCAGTCAACCAAGTCCTGCAACGAGCCGAAGAAAGCAGGAGGGATGGGTTCCCCGGAAACAATCGCGGAGTAGACCGATGCAATCCGATGGCAAACCAGCCCAATGCCGGCTGCGTCGATGATGATGTGGTGGTAGCACGCGTATAAGTAGAATTCATCGGCCCGCGTCTGGAATATTGCAAATTTGAACAGCGGGCCAGTGAGCGGCATGGGCGTGCGTTGAATCGATAACGCTATCTTCTGGGCTTCCTGCGCAGGATGGCGCGAGCTGGTCAGGTCGTAGAAGGCCAGCTCGACATCCGGGTAATCGATCGCCCTTTGGAAAACCTGGCCGTCCACCTCAAAGCAGGCGGCCCTGATTGGTTCGGCCTCTCGCACCACTCGACGCGTCGCCCACTCAAGGGCATCACGGTCTACCGTGCCGTCGATTCTCGCTAACAGGCCAGCCTGCCACTCCGTATCGGAGTGACCCGTTTCCTGCGCAAGCCATATGCCTAGCTGTGCGCCCGTAAGCGGAAGTGCCTGGTCAACACGCTCCATTCGGCTCCCAACCCAGACGGTTTACTTATCAACCCCCAAGCCCCCTGCCAGCTTGTCGCGCAGACTCTTCGGCCGTATGTCAGTCCAGTTCTGTTCGAGGTAGTCCAGACACGAAGCGCGGTCTGCTTCGCCGTAAAGCACCCGCCAGCCGGCTGGTACGTCGGCGAAGGCGGGCCACAGGCTGTGTTGCTCCTCGTCGTTGACCAAGACGAAAAAGCTGCCGCTGTCGTCATCGAACGGATTGATGCTCACCGGCCTCCAGACCGCCTAGTCGACATAAGTGGAACAAGTTCCAAACCATACTGGAGGCAAACAAGTCGATCCAGTCTTTCGGTCAAATGATCCGGGGTTTCGGATGTGCCCCAGCAGACATTCGCGGGGACCTGATGTGGCGCAGGGAACCGGCGCCTGATGACTTCCGATTCTGTGACCTGCAGCGATGGATTTGGCTTCGTGGCGTTTCGCTATGGGCAGCACGGGCCTCTCGAAGACGATGAAGTTCTCGGCGCTCGTTGTTGCCGCGAGCGAACATCACCTCGATCCCGCTGCTCATCCAGCGGGGGCTTCTGACACGCGTTACACGTTTGTGAGCGGCAGGATGAAGCGGCGACTCGTAACCGTCGTTTCGGCCGCCGCTTCGGTTGCCGGATGGGCCGGTGGCGTCGGGTGTCGCGTCGACGCGGGTCAGTCTGATATGCGCGGGTCGGCTACCACAGGACGGGACTTTCGGCGGGAGCGGATCGCTTGTCTTGGATCGAGCGTGAATCTGTGTCAGACAACGGATTTGCTCATAAAGCGGACGCGGATCACTCTGTCAACGCTTGCTGGCGATTCGGAGCCCATCCGGACGCCTGTTGATGGGATTCAGTCATCGAGGACTGAGGCGGGCGAAATCTTCAACCAGATCAGCAGCGGCCGCAATGCTTTCGGCGGGTTTGGTCATCCGGGTGGCGATCTCGCGGGCTCGGGTAGCACATTCCGCGGCCAGGATGGTGCGCAGGTCGGCGACCAGCGATTCGCGGGTGGTGGTCGAAAAGCGCCGGGCGGTGCCCACCTGCAATCGTTTGACCGCAGCTCCGTAGAGCGTCTGATCGAGGTCCGTCGAAAGGATCAACGTGGGTACGCCGGCGCGCAGGCCCGCGGCCGTGGTGCCCGAGCCACCGTGGTGCACGACCGCGCGGCAGGCCGGAAAGATCGCCGCGAAATTCACCGTGCCCACCACCTTGACGTGGTCGAAACGGGGGACCTGCCTGAAGTCAGTCCCGGCGGAGCAAACCAACGCCCGCTCGCCTAACTGGGCGCAGGCCGCGCTGATCATGGCGAGCATGTCGGCGGCAGATTCGACCGATATGCTGCCGAACCCGAAGCAAATCGGCGGTGTTCCCGCGGCAATCCACGACAAGACCTCCTCATCGGCACCTGTTGGCAACTCCAACGACAGCACGCCGACAAAGGGCCGTTGGCCATTCCATTTCGCCCATTCGGCGGCCAGCCCGGGAAAACACACTTCGTCGTAGGCCTGGATTTCCAGCGATCCGCGTTCGCTGATCCGTCGCGCCGCGGGGCCGGTGGCCTTCGGCAGGCCCAGTTCACGGCGCTGCGCGTCCTCGACCTTCTTCGTCCCGCGCCAACCCAGCCACCAGAACACCGTCACCGCAGCGCGGGTCAACGGCGCTGGCAGGAACGGCAGGACCTGGCCGTTGGCCCGCAGCGGGAAGTAATGCAGCGCGGCCAACGGAATGTCGTAATACTCCGCGACGTTGGCAGCGGCGTCCTCGAAATTCACGGCGGTGAATATCAGGTCGGCCCCGTCCGCCAACGATGTCAGCGTCGTGCTCATCTCCCCCCAACACCGGATGATGGGCTCCCCGACTTCGCGCCGCGACTTGATCAGATCCTGGATTCTCCAGGGGTTGCGGAACAAACACGTCCAGAAGTTGCGGTGCGCGTCCAGAATGGCCTGCGTATCCGGTCCGAAGGCGACCACCACAAGCCCAGCCGACTCGGCGAAGCCAACCAGGTTGGGAGGGACAGCCATGCGCACGTCGTGCCCTCGGCGCAGCAACTCACGGCCGACAGCGACGCAGGGCTCGACATCGCCGCGACTTCCCCAGCATGCCAGCACAAATTTCATCGCGGATCTTGGCCTTTCACTTCCCGTGCGCGTTCTGCGAAATGAACGCCGCAGCCCCGCGTCCCGGCTCAGCCGCCCAGCAGCATAACGCGAAGCTCGTCCTATCGACCGGAAATCCAGAAGCTTTGGCCAAGGCACCGGACGGCAGCATCTGCTGTTACCATCCTGCGATGCGATGGCGACGACAAGAACATGTTGAGCGGAGGCCGGGGCGCACAAACCTGGCACTGAGCAACGGAGACCCGGCGCACGGAGCCAGCAATGTGGACAGGAACGCGGTCCTACGATTTGCCGCAAACCTGTATGAGTCCCGGCCGACGCGATCGAGTCTCGCGCACCTGTTTGCGGCCCGGCCGACGCCATCGAGTCTCGGAAGAAAACTTGCGAGTGGTGCCCTGGCTCAGTATTTTTACCAGCCGACGGGCTCGGAGTGCGAAGAATATCACAAGTGGTACTTCAACAGTTTCGTGTGGAAGAAGACTACGTGGATGGGGGTCGACTGCTTTAAGTCGGTCGCTGACATGTGGAATTACCAGGAGATCCTGTTTGAGTTGAAGCCCTCTTTGGTAATCGAGTTCGGCTCGGCTCGCGGCGGCTCGGCCTTATTTTACGCCAACATCATGAGGCAGATCGGCGAACCATTCAAGGTGCTTTCCGTGGACGTCCACCACGGACCTCTTAACCCAGCAGCGCGGCGCGATTCCGACATTTTGTTCGTGGAATCGCGATCCACGGTCCCGGCTATTGCTGAGCATATCCAACGCCTCAAGAGTGAGTTCCCCGGCAAGATCTTCGCCATTCTGGACAGCGACCACTCAATGAATCACGTGCTGGCCGAGCTGAAACTATTGCGGCCTTTACTCTCCGCCGGCGACTACCTCATTGTGGAAGACTCCATACTCAACGGACACCCCGTCCTTCCTGGATGGGGACCGGGCCCGTATGAAGCCATCGAGGCATACGAACATGAATTCCCAAATGATTACACCCATGACGTGGCGCGGGAGAACAAATTCGGCTGGACATTTGCGCCCAACGGATACCTGATCCGCAACTAGCGTCTAGCGCATAACTCGCCAACGCCGCTCTTCGCCCGGCTGCCGCTACTCCCGGGAAGACTCGGCCTTCTCACCGAGAAATTCGCCGAGATACCGGGGCGGCTTGAGATTGAGCAAGCGCTCCCGGTCGGCGCGGAGATCCGCGTACTTGAGCGCCTCGATCTGCGCCCGCGAGTAGGCCAATCGTGATTCCGGAGATCCTTTTCGGATGATCCCGACGCCCAAGTCGCATTTCAGCACCGCGACTCGCAGGTCGGGTCGGGTGCTGCGCAGATAGACGATCGCCTTCCACACATCGCCGCTCCACACGCCGATCACTAGTGGCCCTGTCTGTTGCGCCAGAAAGTCGGCGTACGACGCCGCGGGGCGGCCGATGACCGCGTGCGCGGGGTTGCAGTCGTGCAGGAAAATGACGCCGTCGCCGCGCAGATAGCGCACGGTGTTCTCGACGTCGCGCACGACCTGCTCATAGGTGTGGAGCCCGTCGATCAGCGCGACGTCGATGCCGTGCTGCTCGAGGAAGGCCGTCTCGTTCGCGAAGAAGTCGTCGCTGGTCGTCTCGAAGTAGTGGGTGGCGCGTGCCTTCGCGTCGGCGAGCCTGCGGGAGCGCGCCGAGAGTTTGAACGCCGGGTCGACGGCGATCTTCTGGTCGGCGACGACGCGCCGGAACGCAAGTCCCTTCGAAACGCCGATCTCCAGATAGACGGGTTTCACCCGCCCCTCGAGTGCCCGCTGCACGGCCTTGATCCGGTTCGCGCCCGGCAGAGCGTCCACCAACATCGTCAGCCCGTCGTTGAAGTTCACGCGACGATCTTCCCTGTTAAACGCATGTCTGACAAGGGGTGCGCCGCATGTCGAGATCCGTCTTGTTTCGGTTCCTCCTGGTGTTTGCGCGTTGCGCGCAGATTCATCGCGGGTACGCCACCATGAACCCCGGGTCGGCAGACCTCACGTCGAAAAACCAAGGTACTGTTAGTCATCCGTCAACTTGGTCACGCTCGCGGGTTCGGTCGAGCTTACCCAGACCGGTAATCTCAAGGCTGACCGACTTCCGTTGCCCAGCAGCACCAAGCATGAAAGCGATATCGCCTATCGGTGCGCCCAACCAAAACCGCCAAAACCGCCTGCCAAAAAATCTCCATGCGTAGGTACCGTCCCCTATCAACCAATGCATTGCGGTCGCGACCAGGTAGTACACCACGCGCTTCCAACGCGCAACAACCATCTCGACATTCATCTCCATGATCTCGAGGCCCCAAGCCCGGTATCGCCATTCCAGCTCGTACTGGCTCTGAAATTCATAGAATGCCCGCATTTCGCCATTGGTGACCAGATACTCATCAAAGACAAGGATCGATCCTTCGATGAAGTGATCCTTGCAGGTTTCTAGCGCATGCAGGCAACTCTCATACGTATCCAAATCCATGTGGAAAAGCCTGATTGGGGCGGCTGGTCGGTCGGCCAAGAATGGGGCCAACGTCTCATAGGTGCTTCCCCTTATGAACTGCACCTTGCGACCAAGCGGGGCAGGCAAGCCGTTGTGCAAGCTCACGCCGGTATCCCGGATAAAACGTTGTGCGAACGAGTCTGATAGTGAAAAGGCTCCGCGCTTAATCACGGTTTGGTCGTCGACTTGCCAGTCTTCAACAAGGCCCTCAAAGGTGTCGAAGCCGTATACCGTGCGGTCGCAAGCATCAGATATGAGTCGTGTCGACCAGCCGATCCAGACGCCTAGATCAAGCAGTAGTTCGTCAGAATCCTGGCGGCGCGGTAGCGCCAAGCGCGATGCTTCCCACAAAAGCGTGTGGCCGCGAATCCTGCACTGACGCAGTTCCGAAAGCGTGCGGCCGATAAACGCGCGATATGCGTCGTCATAAACCCTGATGTCCCGAGCATATAAGTTTGGAATGTAGCGGTCGCGATCCTGATAAACCAAGCGTGCACATAGGAGCAACAGTAGAAGCAGGCCAATCGCGACCAAGAGAACCGGCGCGAGGTAACTTGCCGTCGCCACAACGAGCGCGATGCCAATGAGGACCGCTTTCCATACACCCTGAAGGCGCGTCCGATCCACTGTCGGCCGATCGACTACGCCAGCGACTACACCCACCGGTCACCTCCAGGTTCTCGGACAGACTAGGCCCCACTAGATGGGCATGGCGCATGAACCAGAAGTCTGTTGAACAGGTGTGTGATAATGCCTCGATCCGAAGAACGCGTCCTCCTACTAAGTTGGTGACCTTGCGCCGGGCCGAGAGCGTTAGCCTTACCAAAGAGGAGCAGGATCGACGCCCTGCACAGGCGGGATATCGCCTGGACATCGAAGGCTTGCGCGGCTTCAGCATGTTGGCCATTCTCGGCTTTCACGCTGACGTGCCCGGTATGGGTGGTGGGTTCGTCGGCCCGGACGTGTTTTTCACCATCTCGGGCTTCGTCATCACGACGGCGCTCTGGCGCGAGCTGAATACCACCGGCACCGTCGGGCTGCGCCGCTTCTACGGGGGACGGGCTCGCCGACTGCTTCCGGTGTCGGCGACGGTCGGCGTCATCACCATGATCGCCTCAGTGGTCCTGTTATCCCCGTTGCAGGCCCGGCCCGTGATGGGTGACGGCATCGCCAGTGCGTTGTACGTCGCCAACTACTGGTTCATTTTAAAAGGCGTCGACTACTTCGCCGCCACACTGCCGCCATCGCCGTTCCAGCACTACTGGACTCTGGGCATCGAGGAGCAGTTCTATCTGCTGTGGCCGCCTCTGATCATCGGCACGGCGTGGCTCATCCGGCGGGCGCGTCGGCGCAGCAGGGCCGAGGCCACCTCCTCGAAACGCCCGTTTCTGGTGGTCTTTGCGCTGATCACGGCCGTGTCGTTCGCGCTGTCGTTGGCGGTCACCTACGTGGTGCCTTCGGTAGCGTATTTTTCGCTGCCCACCCGGGCCTGGGATTTGTCCCTCGGCGCCCTGGTAGCCCTCACGGCCACCCAGTGGCGCCGACTACCACCGCGAGCTGCCGTGTTCATCGGATGGGCCGGGCTGGTCCTGCTCCTGGTGACCTGCAACCAATTGAGCGCGACCACGCCCTATCCGGGTGTCGCCGCGCTGTTGCCCGTGCTGGGCACGGTGCTGGTGATCGGCGCGGGCTGTGCTGTACCGACGCTGGGAGCCGGCCGTGTCCTGGCATGGTCGCCGATGCGTGCGATCGGCCGGCTGTCCTACTCGTGGTATCTATGGCACTGGCCGGTGCTGGTGCTCGCACCGGCATTGCTGGGCCACCCGCTCGGGCTGGCCGGCAAGCTGGCAGCGGCCCTGGTCTCCGGCGGGCTGGCGGTGCTCACACTGCGTTTCATCGAAAACCCGTTGCGATACGCCGCTCCTCTGCGCCGCTCTCCCCGGGCCAGCCTCACACTCGGCGCTGCTGCCACCGCGATAGCGACAATTGTGGGCGTGGCGCTGCCGGCATGGATGCCTACCCCGGTCGGGCGCGGCGCGCCAGCTGCGGCGCTGACCGTCACTGCGTCGCCTCCCCCCACGGGCTCCAACATCGACGCGTACGACGCGGCGGTGCAGCACGCGTTCGCGCAGGTGCAGGCCGCGGTCGCGGCATCCGCCGACCTGAAGGCCGTACCGTCGAACCTCAACCCGCCACTTGCCCACGCGGCAGCCGAAGATAAGACCGTGTACAACCACGGCTGCTTGCTCGCTTTATTCCAAGTCGGACAGCCTGAGTGCGCGACGGGCGATACCGCCTCGACGACCACGGTGGCCCTGGTCGGTGACTCGCATGCCATGATGTGGGTTCCGGCGTTCCAGCAGGTCGCCACGCAGCGGCGCTGGCGGCTGGAAACCCTGGGCAAGGGGGCCTGCCCACCGATGAACTTGCCCATCACCAACACCGTCCGCCGCCTGTGGTCCATCGATTGCGAGCAGTGGCGCGGTCAGATCATCGCCCGGCTCCGCGCCGAGCACCCGCGGCTGGTCGTGGTGAGCATGTGGCGGGGGTACGGTCCCGGCATCGGCGGTTGGACACCAGATTTTAGGTCATACGATCCGGCGTGGATCGACAGCCTGACCCGCCTGGTGCAGCAGCTGCGCGGCGCTGGTGCGAAGGTGCTGGTGCTCGGGCCGATCCCGGCTCCGCACTCGGTGGTGCCGATCTGCCTGTCCGGGCACCTCGATGACGCGACGGCCTGCTCGCCGCCAACGTCGACGGCGGTGAACGAATCCGGCATCGCGGCTGAGTCCGCCGCCACCACAGCCGGCGGCGGACAATACGCTGACCTCACCGAGCTGTTCTGCACCGCTGACCGCTGCCCGGTCATCGTGGGCAACACCCCGGTGTACTTCGACTGGTATCACCTGACGGTCGAATACTCCCGGCTGTTGGCACCGGTAGTCGGGGCGCTGGCCGACCGCGCGCTCGCCCGCGGTTGACACGCTGCGGGTTGTTGGCGTCGCCCTGCACCAGAAGAGTGCGCCGCGGCGGCGCCGGCAATCCGGGTGAGCAGCCCCCTGCCGTCAATCCGATGGCCCTGATCGCGAAAGGGACAAGCTGCTAATTGAAGGAACCGTTGGCAAGGAACCGTCACCAGCGTGGATTCGAAAACGTATCCGATCCCGAAACCACCCCTTTCGATGCTGCCGAAATGTAACAATGCTCGATCCGAAGAAGGCGTCCTCTTACTAAGTTGGTGACCTTGCGCCAGGCCGACAGCGTTAGCCCTACCAAAGAGGAGCAGGATCGACGCCCTGCACAGGCGGGATTTCGCCCGGACATCGAGGGCTTGCGCGCCATCGCGGTGGTGGCCGTTGTCCTCTTTCACGCCGACGTGCCCGGTGTGGGTGGTGGGTACGTCGGCGTGGACGTGTTCTTCGTCATCTCGGGCTTCCTGATCACCGGGCTGCTCTGGCGCGAGGTGAGCACCGCCGGCACCGTCCGGCTGCGCCGCTTTTATGGGGCGCGGGCCCGCCGACTGCTGCCGGCGTCGGCCACGGTCGGCGTCGTCACCTTGATTGGCTCGGCTGTCCTGTTACCCCCGTTGCAGGCCCGGAGCGTGATGGGCGACGGCATCGCCAGCGCGTTGTATGTCAGCAACTACTGGTTCGTTCTCGAAGGCGTCGACTACTTCGCCGCCCACCTGCCGCCGTCGCCGTTCCAGCATTACTGGTCGTTGGGCGTCGAGGAGCAGTTCTACCTGGTGTGGCCGGCGTTGATCATCGGCACGGCGTGGCTCATCCGGCGTGCGCGTCGGCGCACCAGGGCCCATGCCCCCTCGTCGGAACGCCCGTATCTGGTGGTCCTTGCGCTGGTCGCGGCCGTGTCGTTCGCGCTGTCACTGGTGCTCACCTACGTACTGCCTGCTGTGGCGTTCTTTTCGCTGCCCACCCGGGCCTGGCAGTTGGCCGTCGGTGGCCTGGTGGCCCTCACCGCCGGCCAGTGGCGCCGACTAGCGCCACGAGCTGCCGCGATCGTGGGATGGGCGGGGCTGGGGGTGATCCTGCTGGCCTGCACCGATTTGAGCACGACCACGCTATATCCGGGGACCGCCGCGCTGTTGCCCGTGCTGGGCACGGCGCTGGTGATCGGCGCCGGCTGTGCCACGCCTTCCCGGGGCTGCGGCCGGGTCCTGGCATGGTCGCCGATGCGGGCGATCGGCCGGGTGTCGTACTCGTGGTATCTGTGGCACTGGCCGGTGCTGCTGCTCGCACCGGCATTGCTGGGCCACCCGCTCGGGCTGGCCGGCAGGTTGGCAGCGGCCCTGCTCTCCGGCGGGCTGGCGGCGCTCACCCTGCGTTTCATCGAGAACCCGTTGCGATTCGCCGCTCCGATACGCCGGTCTGCCCTGGCCAGTCTGGTGCTTGGCGGTGTCGCCACCGCGATCGCGGTCTGTGTGGGCGTGGCGCTGCTGGTAGCGCTGCCCACCCCGGTCGGCCGCGGCGCGCCCGCGGCGACCCCGACTGTCAGTGCAGCGCCTGTCCCCGTGGGCTCTGACATGGACGCCTACGACGTGGCGGTGCAGCACGCGTTCGCGCAGGTGCAGGCCGCGATCGCGGCATCCGCCGACCTGAAGGCCGTACCGTCGAACCTCAACCCGCCACTTGCCGACGCGGCAGCCGAGCAAAAGGCCCTGTCGTTCGACGGCTGCCTGCGCACGCCTCTCCAAGGCGGACAGCCTGAGTGCGCGACGGGCGATACCGCCTCGACGACCACGGTGGCCGTAGTCGGCGACTCGCACGCCGCGATGTGGAATCCGGCATTCCAGCAGATCGCCGCGCAGCGGCACTGGCGGCTGGAGATGCTGGCCAAGGGGGCGTGCCCCTTGATGAACTTGTCCATCACCAACCCCCTCCGTCGCCTGGTTCACCTCGTTGAACACTGCGAGCAATGGCGCGATCAGATCATCGCCCGGCTCCGCGCCGAGCACCCGCGGCTGCTCGTGGTGAGCATGTTCCGGGGGTACGGCACCGACGAATACCTGACAGGTTTCAACGCGTTCGATCCGGCGTGGATCGACAGCCTGACCCGCCTGGTGCAGCAGCTGCGCGGCACTGGTGCGAAGGTGCTGGTGCTCGGGCCGATCCCGGCTCCGCAGTCGGTGGGGCCGATCTGCCTGTCCGGGCACCTCGATGACGCGACGGCCTGCTCGCCGCCCAGGTCGACGGCGGTGAACGAATCCGGCATCGCGGCTGAGTCCGCCGCCACCACAGCCGGCGGCGGACAATACGCTGACCTCACCGAGCTGTTCTGCACCGCTGACCGCTGCCCGGTCATCGTGGGCAACACCCTGGTGTACTTCGACTGGATTCACCTGACGGTCGAATACTCCCGGCTGTTGGCACCGGTAGTCGGGGCGCTGGCCGACCGCGCGCTCGCCCGCGGTTGACACGCTGCGGGTTGTTGGCGTCGCCCTGCACCAGAAGAGTGCGCCGCGGCGGCGCCGGCAATCCGGGTGAGCAGCCCCCTGCCGTCAATCCGATGGCCCTGATCGCGAAAGGGACAAGCTGCTAATTGAAGGAACCGTTGGCAAGGAACCGTCACCAGCGTGGATTCGAAAACGTATCCGATCCCGAAACCACCCCTTTCGATGCTGCCGAAATGTAACAATGCTCGATCCGAAGAAGGCGTCCTCTTACTAAGTTGGTGACCTTGCGCCAGGCCGACAGCGTTAGCCCTACCAAAGAGGAGCAGGATCGACGCCCTGCACAGGCGGGATTTCGCCCGGACATCGAGGGCTTGCGCGCCATCGCGGTGGTGGCCGTTGTCCTCTTTCACGCCGACGTGCCCGGTGTGGGTGGTGGGTACGTCGGCGTGGACGTGTTCTTCGTCATCTCGGGCTTCCTGATCACCGGGCTGCTCTGGCGCGAGGTGAGCACCGCCGGCACCGTCCGGCTGCGCCGCTTTTATGGGGCGCGGGCCCGCCGACTGCTGCCGGCGTCGGCCACGGTCGGCGTGATCACCGCGATCGGCTCGGCTGTCCTGTTACCCCCGTTGCAGGCCCGGAGCGTGATGGGCGACGGCATCGCCAGCGCGTTGTATGTCAGCAACTACCGGTTCATTCTGCAAGGCGTCGACTACCTCGCCGCCCACCTGCCGCCGTCGCCGTTCCAGCATTACTGGTCGTTGGGCGTCGAGGAGCAGTTCTACCTGGTGTGGCCGGCGTTGATCATCGGCACGGCGTGGCTCATCCGGCGTGCGCGTCGGCGCAGCGGGGCCGAGGCCCCCTCGTCGGAACGCCCGTATCTGGTGGTCCTTGCGCTGGTCGCGGCCGTGTCGTTCGCGCTGTCGCTGATAGTCACTTACGTGGTGCCTTCGGTGGCGTTCTTTTCGCTGCCCACCCGGGCCTGGCAGTTGGCCGTCGGTGGCCTGGTGGCCCTCACCGCCGGCCAGTGGCGCCGACTAGCGCCACGAGCTGCCGCGATCGTGGGATGGGCGGGGCTGGGGGTGATCCTGCTGGCCTGCACCCGTTTGAGCACGACCACGCTATATCCGGGGACCGCCGCGCTGTTGCCCGTGCTGGGCACGGCGCTGGTGATCGGCGCCGGCTGTGCCACGCCCTCCCGGGGCTGCGGCCGGGTCCTGGCATGGTCGCCGATGCGGGCGATCGGCCGGGTGTCGTACTCGTGGTATCTGTGGCACTGGCCGGTGCTGCTGCTCGCACCGGCATTGCTGGGCCACCCGCTCGGGCTGGCCGGCAGGTTGGCAGCGGCCCTGCTCTCCGGCGGGCTGGCGGCGCTCACCCTGCGTTTCATCGAGAACCCGTTGCGATTCGCCGCTCCGATACGCCGGTCTGCCCTGGCCAGTCTGGTGCTTGGCGGTGTCGCCACCGCGATCGCGGTCTGTGTGGGCGTGGCGCTGCTGGTAGCGCTGCCCACCCCGGTCGGCCGCGGCGCGCCGGCTGCGGGGCTGAGCCTAACTGCGGCGCCTCCCACCACGGCCGACAACATCGACGCGTACGACGCGGCGGTGCAGCACGCGTTCGCGCAGGTGCAGGCCGCGATCGCGGCATCCGCCGACCTGAAGGCCGTACCGTCGAACGTCGACCCGCCGCTTGCCGACGCGGCAGCCGAACTTAAGGCCATATACCGATACGGCTGCCTGCGCAGTGAATTCCAAGTCGGACAGCCTGAGTGCGCGACGGGCGATACCGCCTCGACGACCACGGTGGCCCTGGTCGGCGACTCGCATGCCGCGATGTGGGCTCCGGCGTTCCAGCAGGTCGCCACGCAGCGGCGCTGGCGGCTGGAGACCCTGGGCAAGGCGGCCTGCCCACCGATGAACTTGCCCGACAGAAACACCCTCCGCCGCCTGGTTGAACACTGCGAGCAATGGCGCGATCAGACCATCGCCCGGTTACGCGCCGAGCACCCGCGGCTGGTCGTGGTGAGCATGTGGCGGGGGTACGGTCCCGGCTACGGTTCGATACCAGATTTCGGGTCATACGATCCGGCGTGGATCGACAGCCTGGCCCGCCTGGTGCAGCAGCTGCGCGGCACTGGTGCGAAGGTGCTGGTGCTCGGGCCGATCCCGGCTCCGCAGTCGGTGGTGCCGATCTGCCTGTCCGGGCACCTCGATGACGCGACGGCCTGCTCGCCGCCCAGGTCGACGGCGGTGAACGAATCCGGCATCGCGGCTGAGTCCGCCGCCACCAAAGCCGGCGGCGGACAATACGCCGACCTCACCGAGCTGTTCTGCACCGCTGACCGCTGCCCGGTCATCGTGGGCAACACCCTGGTGTACCTCGACTGGACTCACCTGACAGTCGAATACGCGCGGGCGCTCGCACCGGTAATCGGGGCGCTGGCCGACCGCACGCTCGCCCGCGGTTGACGGTGGGGGTGATCGTGCTGCTGGCTGGGTCCCGGATATGATCGGCGCGGACCGCACTTTGGGCAAATGCGTGGCGGTCACCTAACTTGCTGCACAGACGAACCGGAGGTTTCGGCTCTTGTCAACATCCGTGCTCGTCACTGGTGGGGCGGGATTTATTGGGTCCGCGCTGGCGCGCCGTTTGGTCAAAGCCGGTTATGACGTCGCCGTGATGGACGTGTTGCACCCGCAGGTGCACGCCGGACCGCTGGCGATCGACCTGCCGCCATCGGTGCGGTTGTTCACCGGCGATGTCACCCATGCGCCGGACTGGGATGCGGTGCTTCGGTTGTGCCAACCTTCCCAGATCGTGCATTTGGCGGCCGAGACCGGAACGGGACAGTCGCTGACTGAGGCGACGCGCCACGGCTCGGTAAACGTGGTGGGCACCGCCCAGCTTCTTGACGCGCTGAGCCGCTCGGCGCTGGTGCCCGACCAGTTTGTCCTGGCGTCGTCAAGGGCGGTCTACGGCGAGGGCGCCTGGCGGTGCGGCAACGAGGTGTTCTATCCGCGGCCGCGCAGCCACGCGCAGCTGCTGGCTGGTATCTGGGATCCCCGGGGGCCCACGGGTGAACCTGCGGTGCCGCTGCGGAGCTGCGCGGGCCAGACGGAGCCCCGGCCCACCAATGTTTACGCCGCGACCAAGCTCGCGCAGGAGCACATGTTGGCGGCCTGGGCGGCCGCGCATGACACCGATCTCAGTGTGCTGCGTCTGCAGAATGTTTACGGGCCGGGCCAGTCGCTGACCAATCCGTACACCGGGATAGTCGCTCTTTTCGCGCGTTTGGCGCGCGCCCAACGCCCGTCGGAGGTCTATGAAGACGGTCGCATCGTGCGCGATTTCGTCTTTATCGATGATGTCGCCGACGCGGTGTTCGCCGCGGTGCAACGGCCCGCGACCGAGCCACGCTGCCTTGACATCGGGTCGGGCATCGCGACCACCATCCATGAGTTGGCTTGCCAGATCGCCGCCCTCTGCGAGGCCCCGGAACCGATCGTGGTACCGAAATTCCGTGACGGTGACGTCCGCGCGTACGCGAGTTGCGACATCGAGCCGGCGAAAAACCAGCTCCACTGGCGTCCGAAGTGGGCGCTCGAGGACGGTCTGCGTGCACTGCTCGAATGGATCGGCGGGCAGCCCGAATTGCCTTTCGAGCCAAGCGATCACACGCATGTACCAGATCGTGCTGTAGTAGAAACATGATGGGTGCCGTTAACGGCGCCCCTACTTCGTGCTCGACCAGCGGAGGTGCCATCAGCCGCCATCGATACGGCCGTAAGACCTTTATCGGCTAACGGTATCGAGATAGATGTGGCCGGCCGTACAGCATGGGTGCCGGCAATCAGTGCCGTGCCGCCCGTTGGAGGCGGTGATGATTAATGGTCGAGCACCCTGATAAAGGCTGCACCGATATCACTTTCAGCATGGGCGAATCCCGGTGCCGATGAGGGCAAATGCGGTCGACGGCGAAGAGCGTCCCAATGGTCTTTATTACTTGCGCCACAGCACACCACTCCGGTCTATGTCAACGATCTCCGCGGATACTCCATGTTTCGCGCGGTAGTCGGTGACAGCTTGCCGACACGGCATAAGGTTGTGGTAGTCATCAATGATGCAGAAGCCCCCGGGGGACAGTCGCGGGTAGAGCGCTTCGAGCGCTTGTATCGTGGATTCATAGAGGTCGCCATCAAGCCTCAATACAGCGATGCGATCAATCGGGGCGTCGTGCAGCGTGTCTTTGAACCAGCCAGGAAGAAAGCGGACCCGGTCATCGAGCAGCCCGTAACGCTCGAAATTCGCCCTGACCTCCGCTTCCGGCACCCCTAGTATGCCCGTGGCGAAGTGCAGGGTACTCCACTTATCTGCTTTGTACTTTGCGGCGTCCGGGCGCGGTACGCCCTCGAACGAATCGGCTAGCCACACGCATCGCGTCTCATCCCCGTAGGCTGCCAGAACGGCGCGCATCAGGATGCAAGCCCCTCCGCGCCACACTCCACATTCGACCAGATCGCCGGGGATGTCGTCGGCCAGTACCGTCTCAACGCAATGCTGCAGGCTGGTGAGTCTCTGCATTCCAATCATCGTCTCGGCCTCCGCCGGCCAGTCCAGGCCCAAGTCGCGCTTGCGAGGACCGAACGGGCTTATACGCATGAACATGGGGTAGAGGATGTTGGTGTAGTTGAGTTGGAGGCGTCGCCGCAGTGGCCACCACGCGGGCATTCGCTCGCGCATCCCGTATCTGGTGAGGTTGCGTCGGATCAGGTCGAGATACAGAGAACGGACGTCGTGATCGGTCACGGACAATACTCCCGGCACTGAGTCTAGACTTCCATTGACGGCGTCAAGGCGTTCCGGAGTTTTCCAAGATCAGATCGCCAGAGTGTTCGGTTATTTACACCGATGTGGGTAGCCAGCAAACACCGCTCGCACAGGTCCAGGCACCTAGGCCAAGTGCAGCTTGCCCTCATCGGTGGGGAATTCGGTGATGCCGCCGCACCGCTTCTGGTTGGGCGCGGCCGCACTGAGGTTGCGACGCAACAGGTCTCGTTTATCCCGCTGACCGCGGATTGACCTTGGCCTGCTCGTCCATCGTGGTCGTGCTGCGCGGTTGCGTAGTGGCACAACCCGGTCCCAGGCTCATCGGCTCTTACGGCTGTCCCCTGCGGGTCCTTTGAGGTACCACGGGTTGGCCCGTGCCCACTCGATGGTGCGGCGGATTCCTTCTTCGACGTCGACCCGGAGGCGCCATCCCAACTCGCGCTGTGCCTTCGTCGAGTCGGGGATACGACGAGGGATGTCCTCATAACGACCTCCGTAACGCGCTGCAGTGTCAACAGCTTCGGCGCCAGATACCGAGTCGACGTTGGCGATCTTGATCGCCAGAGCGACAACGTCACGCACGGTCGTCTCGGTCATGCTCCCGATGTTGAAAGCTTCACCGATCGCCGCCTTGCTGTCGGACGCGAGCAAGGTGCCGGCGATGGCGTCGTCGACGTAGGTGAAGCACCGTGTCTGGTCGCCCGAGTCGTAGAGCAACGGCTTGCGGCCATTGAGGATCCGGTGGATGGTCTGCGAAATCACGAATATCGGATTCTGTCGCGGGCCGTATACGTTGAAGTAGCGAACTACCGTCACCGGCAGGCCGTAGGCGGTGTGCATCGCGAAGACGAGATGCTCGGCCATGGCCTTGCTGGTGCTGTAGCTCCACCGCGCGGTCCTTGTCGAACCGAGGACGCGATCGTCGTCCTCGCCGAACGGTGGGTTGGGGTTTTTTCCAAACACCTCAGATGTGCTGGCGAACACCACGCGTGTTCCGTGCCGATGGCTCAGCTCGAGGACGTTGCGAGTGCCGGTCACGTTGACATCGAGAACCCGAAGCGGATCTTTGAGATAGTTTTTGACACCGACGACTGCGGCGAGGTGGAAGACCATATCGACGCCGGGAGTCAGGGCCGCTTCGAGTGCTGTCGGATCGGTGACATCGCCCTGCACGAACCGAAAGTTCGGGTGCCGGTCGAAGTCAATAGCGCTGTCGCGGGTGTCCTTTGCGAAGTCGAAAACCGTGACGGAGTCTCCGCGGCTCAGCAATGCGGAGACCAAGTGCGATCCGATGAAGCCGTAGCCGCCCGTCACGACGACATCGGACATGAATGCTCTTTCCTTTCTATATAGAGGTTTGCGTTCGCCTATCGGCCCACTTATCGGCCAATGCCCTTGTAGACGAAACCGGCGGCGCGCACTGCCGCTGGGTCGAAGCTGTTCCGTCCGTCGAGGAACACGCACTTAGCTGAAACTAGCTCTGCGAGCTGGGCCAGCGGGATCTGGTGGAACTGTCGATGGCCCGCGAGGACCACCAAGGCGTCGGCACCCTCCACCGCTGACTCGATGTCTGCGGTCAGGGGGATCTTCGTCACTGTGAGGGCCTCCTCGCCGTGCACCCAGGGATCATGGATCGACAGCTGGCAGCCGCACGCCTCGAGCAACTCGACGACGTACTTGGTGGGCGTAAGCCGGCAGTCGCCGGTGTTGTTCTTGAACGCGATGCCCAACACCGCAATCCTGCTGGTCTCGATTGCCTTGCCCTGCTCGGCGAGGAGCTGCTTGAGCAGCCCGTAGGTGTAGGCAGGCATCGTGTCGTTGACAGTCCTCGAGGTCCGCGGAATCGCCAGGTCCAACCCGAGGGACTGTCCTAGATGGTTGACGAACCACGGATCCTTCGTCAAGCAGTAGCCACCGACGCCCATACTCGGCATCAAGATGTTCACGTTGTGATTGACCTTGGGCATCGTGTTGGCCGCGCCGATGACTTGAAGGACATCCATCCCGAGCCCGTCGCACACCTTGGCCAGTTCGTTTGCAAGCGCAACGTTGAGGTCGATCCAGAGGTTGTCGGCAAGCTTGACCATCTCGGCGGTCCGCGGATCGTCGACGACAATGGAGTCAACTCCTAGGGCGTGTCGCCACAGCGTGGAGCAGGCGCGAGCGCTGCGCTCATCGACAGCACCGATGACGATGGGGATCGACATCAGCTCGCGGATGGCTTGGCCTTCGGCGAGCCGTTCAGGGCAGAACGCCAAGCCGAAGTCGACTCCGGCCCGCAGCCCTGAGGTCTCTTCGACGATCGGCTGAAAGAGCTTTTCGGTGGTGTCGGGCGGCACTGTGCTCTTGAGGATGATGAGGTGGCCTTTGCGCAGGTGTTCCCCCACGGCCCGCGCCGCCGCCTTGATGTCGTCGACGATGGGCTCGTAGTCCGGACCAAGCGGCGTACCGACGGTCACAATGATGAAGTCATTTTCGGTGAGAGCCCCGAAATCGGTCGTGGCGCGAAGCCGGCCGACTCGTACGTTGTTGGACACGAGCTCGTTAAGCCCCGGCTCAGGCACGGTGGTCTTGCCCAGGTTGATCTCGTCGACGACGCTCTGTCTCACGTCGATCCCCGTCACCGGCCAGCCGCGATCGGCCAGCACGGCACCAATCACCGTACCGATATACCCGAAGCCCACAACTGCGATCCCCGACCGCATGCCACGCACCAAGAGATCGATCTCAGCGTCGCTACGTCCAAACACGCCTTCAGGCATCGCAGATCCTAACCTTTCACGCGCTGTTCCCCGGCCGGGGCAATGCTTCTCCGTTTGAGACGAGATTTTAGAGACAATGAAGGCTTCTCGACCAGAAACCAGCTCAGCGCGGCTAGCGGCAGGGTGGCGATGGCTGCAATGATCGCGAACACAATCGGGTTCATAATGCCAAGCCCACAGATGACCAGCAACTGCTGAATCGGAAAAGCGTAAATGTACACGCCATAGGACAGATCCGTCCGTAGTCTCAAGCGCTTGTTGTGGATGAGGACACCCGAAACGATGATGGCGTAAGCCAGCGGAATGGCGCCAATCAGGCGGTAATTAGGCAGCAGGCTCGCCGCTAGGACGATGACCACGCTCACCGCGACGAGTGACCATCGAGCGGGAATCACGTTTCGGAACTGATACAGGAGCGCTCCAGCCAGAAACACGACAGCAAAACGTGCGGCGACTGCCCCCAGGACCAGCGGGACAGTCGCAGGGTCGATGGGTTGCTGCGCTTCTACTGCATCAGCAAAGACACTCCACGGGGGCAGTAGCGCCGACCAGACCAGCACCAGTGCCAACGCCGCAGGAATAAGCCAGCGCCGACTCAGAAGTCCGGCTACGCCGAGAAGAGCAACAGTGATGTAGCAGAACACCTCCGGCAGGAGGGTCCAGAGTGAACCGTCCCACGCGTGCGGATATGGGACCCCGCTCGGTGTTCCGCCGACATCGGGCTGAAGCATCGCCACTGCGCTGTTTTTTAGGACATACTCGATCGGCGCGCGGGACAGCAGCAGCTTGGCGGCCGGGCCGCCCTGAATCGCCACACCGATCGGGGCGATGACAAACGCGGTGATGATCAGGCAGACCCACAACCCGGGGAGGATGCGGAGAGCCCGAGCGCCGAAGTAGTTGCGGAGCCGCGGGTTGCTGAGCCAACTGGCCGTGATGAGAAATCCTGAGATTGCAAAGAACCCGTCGACCCATACGTCTCTAAGAAGCTGGTGAGCTGGCGCGAACGACACGCGACGACCCGTGAGTGGCCAGGAATGGCACAGGATAACCCCCGTCGCCAGCGTTAACCGCCACGCGTTCAGTGCGTTGCTTCGCGGATCGAATTCCTGTCCGAGTTTCACGCTCGGCGTCCGTCGCCGCTTTGGCCAGCGATTGACGATTTGATTGGCGCCACCGACTTTAGGGTTCGCGCTCATCTCAGGTGATCCTTAGCCACTCAACCGGACGAACTGGTCTTGTCGGAACTGCCCGACGCACGCCGATGGTGGGATCTTGCCGCTGGTCGGGATGGGAAACGAGCCCGCTGGTACCAGGACGAGGTCCGCGACGCTCAGGCGAGTCGATCCGCATAGACGGCACCGATCAGCCAACACGCCGCAGGTGGGCGAAAGTTTCCAAAAGATCAGCGGCGGTCGCAACGCTTTCAGTGGATTTGGTCATCCGGGTGGCGATCTCGCGGGCCCGGGTGGCGTATTGCGGGGCCAAGATAGTGCGCAGGTCGGCGACCAACGATTTCTCGGTAGTGGTGGAAAAGCGCCGGGCGGTGCCCACCTTCAGCCGTTTGACCGCAGCTCCCCAGAGCGGCTGATCGGGCAACGTCCAGAGGGCCAACGTGGGGACGCCGGCGCGCAGGCCCGTTGCCGTGGTGCCCCCGCCACCGTGGTGCACCACCGCGCGGCAGGCCGGAAAGATCGCCGCGAAATTCATCGCGCCCACCACCTTGACGTGCTCGAAATGGGGGACGTCGCCGAAATCAGTCCCGGCGGCGCAAACCAACGCCCGCTCGCCTAACTGCGCGCACGCCCCGCCGATCATGGCGAGCATGTCGGCGGCAGATTCGACCGATATGCTGCCGAACCCGAAGTAAATCGGCGGTGTTCCCGCGGCAATCCACGACAACACCTCCTCATCGGAATCTGTTGGCGACTCCATCGTCAGCGCACCGACAAAGGGCCGTTGGCCGTTCCATTTCGCCCATTCGGCCGCCAGCCCGGGAAAGCACAGCTCGTCGTAGGCCTGGATCTCCAGTGATCCGCGTTCGGTGATCCGTCGCGCCGCGGGGCCAGTGGCCTTCGGTAGGCCCAGGTCACGGCGCTGCGCGTCCTCGCCCTTTTTAAACCCGCGCCAATTGAGCCAGTCGTTCACCGTCATGACGGAGCGGATCAACGGCGCCGGCAGGAATGACAGGAGCTGTCCGTGGGCCCGCACCGGGAAGAAATGCAGCGCGGCAAATGGAATTTCGTAATACTCCGCGACGTTGGCGACGGGCTGCTCGAACTGCGGGCCGGAGATTAGCAGGTCGGCCCCGTCGGCCAGCGACGTCAGGGTCGTGCTCATCTCCGCCCAGCTTTCGGTAGCGAACTCCCGAGATTTGCGCGCCAACCTGTTCAGCTCCTGGATCCTCCAGGGGCTGCGGAAGAAACACGTGAAGTAGTTGCGCTGCGCGTCCACCAGGGCCTGCGGATCCAGCCCGTAGGCGACCGCCGTAAGCCCAGCGGACTCGGCGAAGCCAACCAGGTTGGGTGAGATGGCGATGCGCACGTCATGCCCTCGGCGCAGCAGCTCACGGCCGACAACGACGCCGGGATCGACATCGCCACGCACTCCATAGCAGGCCAGCACAAATTTCATCGCGGATCCTCGCCTTCGCCGATCAGCCAACACGCCGCAGGCGGGCGAAATTTTCCACAAGATCGGCGACGGCCGCAACATTTTCGGCGGGTTTGGTCATCCGGGTAGCGACCTCGCGGGCCCGGGTGACGTATTGCGGGGCGAGGATGGTGCGGAGGTCTGCGACCAGCGATTCCCGGGTAGTGGTTGAAAGGCGCCGGGCCGTGCCCACCTTCAGTCGTTTGACCGCGGCTGCCCAGAACGGCTGATCGCCCGCAAGCTGTTGGAGGATTAGCGTGGGGACTCCGGCGCGCAGGCCTGCGGCCGTGGTGCCCGAGCCACCGTGGTGCACGACCGCGCGGCAGGCGGGAAAGGTCGCCGCGAAATTTATCGCGCCCACCACCTTGACGTGGTCGAAATGGGGGACGTCGCTGTAGTCAGTCCCGCCGTTCGTCACAGACGGGATCGCGCCGGAGCAAACCAACGCCCGCTCGCCTAACTGCGTGCAGGCCGCGCCGATCATGGCGAGCGTGTCGGCCGGAGATTCGACCGATATGCTGCCAAACCCGAAATAGATGGGCGGTGTTCCCGCAGCAATCCACGACGCGACCTCGTCATCGGCATCTGTTTGCAACTCCATCGTCAGCGGGCCAACAAAGGGCCGCTGGCCATTCCATTTCGCCCATTCGGCGGCCAGCCCGGGGAAGCACACCTCGTCGTAGGCCTGGATTTCCAGTGATCCATGTTCGGTGATCCGTCGCGGGAAGGGGCCTGTTGCCTTCGGCAGGCCCAGTTCACGGCGCTGCGCGTCCTCGATCTTCTTCGTCAGGCACCGAAACAGCCAGTCGTTGACCGTGATTGCGGAGCGCACCAGCGGCGCTGGCAGGGATGGCAGGAGCTCGCCGTTGACCCGTATCGGGGCGTAATGCAGCGTGGCCAACGGAATGTCGTGATACTCCGCGACGTTGGCAGCGACCGCCTCGAAACTCTGGCCGGTGAATACCAGGTCGGCCCCGTCCGCCAGCGACGTCAGCGTCGAGCTCATCTCCCCCCAGCACCCGGCAGCGAGCTCCCAAGTTTCGCGCACGAACCTGACCTGATTCTGGATCCTCCAGGAGTTGCGAAAAACGTTACTCCAGAAGCTGTTCGCCACTTCCATAATGACCGACCAATCCAGCCCGTAGCCGACCGCCTCAAGCCCAACCGACTCGGCGAAGCCAACCAGGTTGGGCGGGACGGCCATGTGCACGTCGTGCCCGCGGCGCAGCAGCTCACGGCCGACAGCGGCGAAGGGCTCGACATCGCCACGCATTCCACAGCATGCCAGCACAAATTTCATCGCGGATCCTGGCCTTTCAGGTGTCGTGCGCGTACGCAACGTCGGGGCATCGGTCATTATTACTCGTATGTTGAATGTCGGCCGTGACCGGGGCGGGGAATTCCCACCCGTCTGTCCGTGGTCGCGGATGGTACGTTCGGGATTCGCCCAAACCGGGCAAAGCTTTGGGCCATCATCTGCTGAGGAACTCGATTTTGGCTGACGGCGAGCTGAGCGCGCGCGAGGCGGAACACGTTGTGTGGGACGTGATTGTCGTGGGCACCGGCATGGGGGGCGGGACGCTGGGCTACTGGCTGGCCCGGTCAGGCCGCAGGGTGCTGTTCGTCGAGAAGGGCCGCTCGACACTACCCGGGGTGCCGGGGACGATTCGCTCTTCGATGCCGGAACTCGCCGAGCCGCGGGCGGGCCGTTCCGCTGAGGCATACTACGACGCCTTGGCCCGGGCCGGACGCTCAACCGATGAGATCGAAGACATCAGCGGGCGCTTCTCGCGGCGGTTTGTGCCGTTCATCGGCAGCGGGACGGGAGGGTCGTCGGCCCTCTACGGCATGGTCTGCGAGCGATTTTTCGCTCGCGATTTCACCCCCCGGCAAAACTTTCGCAACCCCGGCGATTCCACCGTGCCGGATGCCTGGCCAGTCACCTACGACCAGATGCGGCCCTGGTACGCGGAGGCCGAGAAGCTACTGGGGGTTCGCGGCCAGCGCGATCCCCTGCGGCCGGAGGCGGCCGACGTCGGTCTGCCCGCGGCGCCGCCGTTTTCGGCAGACAACCAGCCGCTGGTCGACTATCTGACAGGTCGCGGATTGCATCCCTACCACCTGCCGATGGCCTGTGATTACACCGATGGTTGTCCCACCTGTCAGAGCTACTTGTGCCACCTGCCGTGCAAAAACGACGCCGCCCGCAATTGCCTGCTGCCGGCCGTTGCCGAGCACGGCGCCCACCTGCTGGCGGAATGTCGGGCCGTGCGCCTGGACGCGGACCGCACCCAGGTCCGGCAAGTGATCTGCGAGAATCGCTCCGGCACGCTGGCTTTGAAGGCCAAGGTGGTGGTGCTGGCCGCCGGTGCGCTGGTCACCCCGGTGCTGTTGCTCAATTCCCGTTCGGGCGAGTGGCCGCGCGGATTGGCCAACGGCTCGGACTGGGTGGGGCGCAACCTAATGCGTCATCTGGTCGACGTGATCGAGATCTGGCCGCAACCCGACTGCAAGTTCACGGCCCAAAACAAGGAGATCGGGCTCAACGATTTTTATTTCTGGGAGGGGCAGAAATACGGCACCGTGCAGTCATTCGGCGCGATGCCGCCCCTGGAGTGGCTGACCAACCGCCCCGGCTGGCGGCCGAAGGCACTGCGCCTGATGAGCCCGGCGGTGCGCCGGGTCTACCAGCGGTTCTTCAACGGCGGACTGGTGCTGGCCGCGATCATGGAAGACCTGCCCTATCTGGACAACCGCGTCCTGCCATCCGATCGGCCCAGCGCGGACGGCCGCCAGCGACTGCGAGTTCAGTATCGCCTGCACGCCAGTGAGATCGAGCGCCGCGCGGCGTTTTTGCGGCAGTTGAAAGAAGCGTTGAAGCCGTTTCGCAAAATCACCCTGCGGGGCGCCGAAGACAACGAGGCCGTCGCCCACGGCTGCGGCACCTGCCGCTTCGGTACCGATCCCAAAACCAGTGTGCTGGACCCGCAAAACCGGGCGCACGAAGTGGACAACCTCTACGTGGTGGACGGCTCGTTCTTCCCGTCCAGCGCCGGTTTGAACCCCAGTTTAACGATCGCGGCCAACGCCTTGCGGGTGGCCGCGCACGTGAACCAGGTGCATTTTGCCACCTGATCCGACCGATCGCCTCCACCCATGTATCGACGCGGCATGCCGCTTGTTGTCCGAAGTGCCAACTGGGCGAACGGGTTAGCGTTCAGTCCGGCTTGCGCAGCGGGAGGCCGGCAGCGCGATAGATCGCATCGATGACGGTCATGTTCTCGATCGCGTCTTCTGGGGTCGTCTTCACCGGCTCGCCGCGCAACACCGCCGCGGCGAAAGCGTCAAGCTGATACGCGTAGGGGGCGCGCCGCGGGAAGCGCTCCACGCGCTTTCCGTCGGCCGATCGGACCGAGAGCCGATGGAACATGTGAGGTGCCGCTGGACTGAGCCAACGCAGCTCGCCGCGTTCGCCAATTACCTTGGCGCTCGACCGAAACAGATCCGACGACCACACCGCGCAGCGGACCCGGCCTGTGTGCCCGCTTGCAAAGCGCAACTCGGCCGTCATGGCCCGGTCCACCCGAGGATCGCTCAGTTTCGCCTGTGCCGAAACGACTTCCGGGGTCGAACCGCCGAACGTGCGGACCATGTCGACCGTATAGCTTCCGGCGTCCATTGTCGCGCCGCCGGCCAGGGAGTAGTTGTAGATGTTGCCGTTGGAGCGCTTCGGCAGTAATACACACACGGAGGCCTCCACCCGCTCCAGTTTGCCCAGCTCCCCCGAGGCAACGATTTGCTCAACGCGCAAAGTCAACGGATGGTAGCGGTATTGGAATGCCTCCATCACAACCCGGTCGGACTTGGCGGCCAGTTCGGCGATCTCGCGGGCCTCGGCGGCATTTGCGGTGAACGGCTTTTCGCACAGCACGTGCTTGCCCGCGGCAAGCGCAGCCCCGGTCCACCTGCCGTGCAAGTTGTTCGGCAGGACGATGTAGACAGCATCCAGGTCTGGATCGGCGATCAGCGCCTCGTAACTGTCGTGCACCCGGGCGATGCCGTGTTTGGCGGCAAAGGCTCGAGCATGCGACACATCGCGTGACGCCACCGCGGCCACCACGACCTCGGCGTTTCCCTTTGCCGGTTTGATGAGGATCATCGGTGCGAAGCGTGAAGCGCCCAGGATGCCGATCCGCACTGAGGCGCCGCTTTCAGCCATGGGCGCGATGCTAGCAGTTGACCCGGATCACTCGGAGAGACGATTCTTGATATGCCGCGGCAGCACAATGGTTTTCTTGCCGGCGGTGCGGGTGATCGTGCTGCTGGCTGGGTCCCGGATATGATCGGCCCGGACCGCACTTTGGGCAAATGCGTGGCGGTCACCTAACTTGCTGCACAGACGAACCGGAGGTTTCGGCTCTTGTCAACATCCGTGCTCGTCACTGGTGGGGCGGGATTTATTGGGTCCGCGCTGGCGCGCCGTTTGGTCAAAGCCGGTTATGACGTCGCCGTGATGGACGTGTTGCACCCGCAGGTGCACGCCGGACCGCTGGCGATCGACCTGCCGCCATCGGTGCGGTTGTTCACCGGCGATGTCACCCATGCGCCGGACTGGGATGCGGTGCTTCGGTTGTGCCAACCTTCCCAGATCGTGCATTTGGCGGCCGAGACCGGAACGGGACAGTCGCTGACTGAGGCGACGCGCCACGGCTCGGTAAACGTGGTGGGCACCGCCCAGCTTCTTGACGCGCTGAGCCGCTCGGCGCTGGTGCCCGACCAGTTCGTGCTGGCGTCGTCAAGGGCGGTCTACGGCGAGGGCGCCTGGCGGTGCGGCAACGAGGTGTTCTATCCGCGGCCGCGCAGCCACGCGCAGCTGCTGGCTGGTATCTGGGATCCGCAGGGGCCCACGGGTGAACCTGCGGTGCCGCTGCGGAGCTGCGCGGGCCAGACGGAGCCCCGGCCCACCAATGTTTACGCCGCGACCAAGCTCGCGCAGGAGCACATGTTGGCGGCCTGGGCGGCCGCGCATGACACCGATCTCAGTGTGCTGCGTCTGCAGAATGTTTACGGGCCGGGCCAGTCGCTGACCAATCCGTACACCGGGATAGTCGCTCTTTTCGCGCGTTTGGCGCGCGCCCAACGCCCGTCGGAGGTCTATGAAGACGGTCGCATCGTGCGCGATTTCGTCTTTATCGATGATGTCGCCGACGCGGTGTTCGCCGCGGTGCAACGGCCCGCGACCGAGCCACGCTGCCTTGACATCGGGTCGGGTATCGCGACCACCATCCATGAGTTGGCTTGCCAGATCGCCGCCCTCTGCGAGGCCCCGGAACCGATCGTGGTACCGAAATTCCGTGACGGTGACGTCCGCGCGTATGCGAGTTGCGACATCGAGCCGGCGAAAAACCAGCTCCACTGGCGTCCGAAGTGGGGGCTCGAGGACGGTCTGCGTGCACTGCTCGAATGGATCGGCGGGCAGCCCGAATTGCCTTTCGAGCCAAGCGATCACACGCATGTACCAGATCGTGCTGCAGTAGAACACGGGTCTGCCCTGCAGACACCGCGCCCCTGACTACCAGTGGATCTGTTTGTGCGCGAATCCGGTCCGGTCGGGGCGCCCGCTATCGTCTTCCTTCACGGCGGGAATATGAGCGGCTGGTCCTGGCAGCCCGTGGTCGAACGAATGCAGCGATACCGCTGTCTGGTCCCCGATCTGCCCCAGCACGGCGATAGCTTCCAGCAGGGACCATTCGAGATAAGCCGAGCCGCCACTGCGGTGGCAGAACTCATCCGCTCCCGGGTGGGCACCGGCCGGGCGCACGTGGTGGGCCTCTCGCTCGGTGCCCAGGTGGGGGTGCAGCTGCTGGCGGCCGAGTCAAAACTCGTCGATCGGGCGGTGCTGTGCGGGACCATCGTCAATACGATGCCGGGTGTACGGTTGACAGCGTCCCTGCTGGGGCGAATCGCCCGGATCTCGATCTTGGCCGAGGGAATCCCCGCATGGCGTGCATTCCTCCGGATGGTCATTGACTACCCCGAGGATGTGCGTCTCATGACGGGCGCACAGCTCGCGCACCTCGTCGTGGAGTCCGCGGGGTTCACACCTCCCGAGAGGCTCGACCAATCGGATTCACCCACGTTGTTTCTAACCGGCGCCAAAGAGATGCGGTTCGTACGCCGTTCGGCGGCAGCGCTCGCGCAGCGAATGCCCAACGGAGTCGACAGGGTCGCAATCGGTATGCTCCACGACTGGCCCCTGCGCTATCCAGACCTCTTCTCGCGCACCGTCGACAGCTGGCTGAACGATACGGCCCTGCCTCCCGAGATCGGACTGCCGAACTCGGATCGTCGCTGATCGCCCGCAAACTTCTCCGGCCCGGCACCAGCCACGAAGACGATACGTCAGATCGCGAACTGCGAATCGCAGTTAGCTCATCGCCGGCGAGAGTCAACCGGCGAATGCCGACGCATGCTCGGGCCGGGCGCCGATGAGCGCGAATGCGGCGACGGCCGAAGAGCGTCCCAGGATCTTCATTACTTGCGCCACAGCACACCAGTCCCATCGATCTCAACGATCTCCGCGGACACTCCATGTTTCGCGCGGTAGTCGGTGACAGCTTGCTCACACGGCTTCATCGCGTGGTAGTCATCAATGATGCAGAAACCCCCGGGGGACAGTCGCGGGTAGAGCGCATCGAGCGCTTGTATCGTGGATTCATAGAGGTCGCCATCAAGCCTCAATACAGCGATGCGATCAATCGGGGCGTCGTTCAGCGTGTCTTTGAACCAGCCAGGAAGAAAGCGGACCCGGTCATCTAGCAGCCCGTAACGCTGAAAATTCGCCTTGACTTCCGCTTCCGGCACTCCCAGTATGCCCGCAGCGAGTTCCGTCCTAATCCCTTTATCTGCTTTGTACTTTGCGGTGTCCGGGCGCGGCAGGCCCTCGAACGAATCGGCTAGCCACACGCATCGCGTCTCATCCCCGTAGGCTGCCAGAACCGCGCGCATCAGGATGCAAGCCCCTCCGCGCCACACTCCACATTCGACCAGATCGCCGGGGATGTCGTCGGCCAGTACCGTCTCAACGCAATGCTGCAGGCTGGTGAGTCTCTGCATTCCAATCATCGTCTCGGCCTCCGCCGGCCAGTCCAGGCCCAAGTCGCGCTTGCGCTGAACAAATGAGCGTTGGAGTGCGTTCGGCGTAGCACGCGCGAATTGATGCGCACGAGTTCGCACGACCATAAGGTTGGCGGTTTTGAGAAGGAGGCGTCGCCGCAGAGGCCACCGCGCGGGCACTCGCTCGTGCATCCCGTATCTGGTGAGGTTGCGTCGGATCAGGTCGAGGTACAGGGATCGGACGTCGTGATCCGTCACGGTCAAAACTGCCCCAATCTCGCGTGCCAGCACTACCGGCGCTGAGTCTAGACGGCTATTGAGCGCGTGTTTAAGAGTTCTTCCAGATCAAATCCCCCGGGTGTTCGGTTCCACTTCATTCGACGTCCCCGCGATAACTTCAGGTCCATGCGCCGATCGTTTGACCGCAGGCTAAGCCCTGCAGAAACGTCCGCACGCTCCGATCACCCCGACCGCCCGCCGTCGCCGGTCAGCCAACACGGCGCAGGCGGGCGAAATCTTCCACAAGATCGGCGGCGGCCGCAACGCTTTCGGCGGTTTTGGTCATCCGGGTGGCGAGCTCGCGGGCCCGAGCGACGCATTCCGGGGCGAGGATCCGGCGCAGGTCTGCGACCAGCGATTTCTGGGTGGTGGTGGAAAAGCGCCGAGCCGTGCCCACCTTCAGCCATCTGACCGCAGCTCCCCACATCACGTGAGCGTCCGCCGTATAGAGGATCAACGTGGGGACTCCGGCGCGCAGGCCCGCGGCCGTGCTGCCCTGGCCACCGTGGTGCACGACCGCGCGGCAGGCCGGAAAGACGACCCCGAAATTCACCGTGCCGACCACCTTGACGTGGTCGAAATGGGGGACGTGGCTGAAGTCGGTCCCAGCGGCGCAAACCAACGCCCGCTCGCCTAACTGCGCGCAGGCTGCGCTGATCATGGCGAGCGTGTCGGCGGCAGATTCGACCGGGAAGCTGCCAAACCCGAAGTAAATCGGCGGTGTTCCCGCGGCAATCCACGACAAGACCTCGTCATCGGCATCCGTCGGCAACTCCATCGTCAGCGTGCCTACAAAGGGCCGCTGGCCATTCCATTTCGCCCATTCGGCGGCCAGTCCGGGGAAGCAAACCTCGTCGTAGGCCTGGATTTCCAGCGATCCACGTTCTGTGATCCGTCGCGGGGTGGGGCCTGTTGCCTTCGGTAGACCCAGTTCACGGCGCTGCGCATCCTCGATCTTCTTCATCCCGCGCCAAACCAGCCACTCGTACACCGTCATCGCCGAGCGAATCAACGGCGCCGGCAGGAACGGAACGAAGTGGCCGTTGACCCGTATCGGTAACCAAAGCACCGTGGCTAACGGAATGTTGCGATACTCCGCGACGTTGACGGCGAGCTCCTGGTAACTCACGCCGGTGATTAGCAGGTCGGCCCCGTCCGCCAGCGACGTCAGCGTCGTGCTCATCTCCCCCCAACACTGGGTACCGACCTCCCGAGATTCGCGCAACAACCTGATCAGATCCTTGATCCTCCAGGGGTTGCGGAAGAGACACGTCCAGAAGTTGCGCGTCACTTCCGCCCACGCCCGCGTATCCGGCCCGTAGGCGACCGCCGCAAGCCCAGCCGACTCGGCGAGGCCAACCTGGTCGGGCGAGACTGCCATGCGCACGTCGTGCCCTCTGCGCAGCAGCTCACGGCCGATAGTGATGCCGGGCTCGTTATCGCCGCGCATGCCATAAAATGCCAGCACAAATTTCATCGCGGATCCTCGCCTTTCACGTTCCCGTGCTGATATTAAACACACGCCTAAGTGACGAGATACGCTCCACAGGGCGTCACGGGCGAATCGATCCGTGTCGTCGGGAGGTTGATCAGTGCCAGTCCGGATACGTCCAGCGCGTGCATCCGTTGGCGGCCGCGCGTCCAACGGTGATGCGCGGCCGGACAATCGGCTCGCGTTGCTGGACCAGGGCTTCTTTGCGGGGCACCGCGCCGCCGGCCAGAAGGAAGTCGCGCAGTGCGTGTGGGTTTACGAGCATGCTATCGACTTCGATGGGCTGAGGCGTTTCCACCACAATCTCCGTCACGGGTTGTTGGCACGGCGCATCGAGCGTTCGCCGCTGCCGTTCGCCCGGCATCGGTGGGTCTCAGATCGGGGGCCGTCGGACATCGATATCGCTGAGTGCGCCCGTCCACGCGCTGAAGTCAGCGACTGGGCTGATGAACGCGCAGAACTGCCTATTGATCCGGAATGGGGGCCCGGCTGGCATCTCGGCGTCCTTCCCCTTACTGACGGCTCGACCGCGGTCAGCCTGGTGGTTTCCCACTATCTGCTCGACGGCATCGGGTTCGCCGTCGCGCTAAATGATGCGGTCCTGGGCAACACGCGCGATCTTGGCTACCCACCGCCGCGTTCACGCACTCGACTGCGCGCGGCCGTGCAGGATGCCCGACAAACAGCGCAGGACTTGCCAGAAGTCGCGCGGGCGCTTGTCGAGGGGGCAAAACTGGCTCGAACACAGGCCCGAAAACAGGCCCGCCGGCACGATAGTGACCGATCACCAGCATCGCGACCCGTCGCCTTCCATGGCGGCGACAGCGATGACGCTGTCGTCGTGCCGGGAATCACGATTTGCGTCGGCCTGGAGGATTGGGACGCCCGTGCGAAGGCTCTTGGCGGCACGAGTAATACGCTGGTCGCCGGGTTGGCTGCCAAACTCGCGGAGCGTATGGGGCGCCGCCGTGGCGGTGACGGCGCCGTCACCGTGCATCTTCCTATAAGCGACCGCGCCGAGGGCGATACCCGTGCGGTCGCAGTGTCTCTTGCGCGCGTCAGCGTCGACCCGACGCGGGTAACGACGGATCTGCGTGAGGCCCGCGCCGCCATCAAGCAGGCGCTGAGAGCTGCGCGGGAAACGCCAGACGAGTCGTCACAGCTCGCTTCGCTGATCCCGTTCACGCCGAAGCCGGCGTTGAAACGGCTGGTCGATGCGGCGTTTGCCGACCCCGATCTCCCGGTGGTTTGTTCTAATCTCGGCGATCTCGGCTCGGTGGTGCGCCGACTCGATGGCACCGACGCCGAGTACATCTCCGGACGAGGGACGAGGCAACACGTACCGCGACAGTGGCTTGAGCGAATAGGCGGGAAGTTGTACCTGCTGTCTATTCGCGTCGGCGACAAGATTGCCATCACCGTCCTCGCCTACCAACCGGGCGCCGAGAACACCAAGTCCGCATTGCGTGAACTGGCTGCAGACACGCTGGCTGAGTTCAACCTGACTGGCGAGATCGACTAACGAATCGTCCCCTTGCGGCCTCAAGCTCCGGAATCGCCGCTGCGGTGGACGACGCAGTCGGTCCGTCACCTCGCCGAGGCCGCGCGCAGCGGGTTTGCCGCCGGGGACTTTGGCGTCGAGCTACAGTTCCTCGGCGTCGATGGCGTTCTTGACTTTCTGCGAATGCGCCACCTGCTTTGCGGTGTAGCCGATGAGCAGCGCCACCCCGCCGAGCAGGATGACCGCCCCGCCCAGCCACAGCAGGCCGTAGGTGTAGCCGTGGTCCAGGGCCTGCAGCTGGGCGGCGTTCATGGCCTTCACCGGCCCGGTGGTGCCGCCCAGGTGCAGCGTGCGCGACGTGATGACGATCTGGATGACGACCAGCACCAGCGGCCCGCCGAGGCTCTGCAGCATCACTGCGATCGCCGAGGTGGGCCCGATGCGGTCGAGGCCGACGCTGGCGATCACCGCTAGCCCAAGCGAGACGTTGAGTAGGCCGATACCGATAGCGCCGACGGCGATCGGCAGCACCAGATTCGGGAAGTACGTGATGCCGCGGTGGAGCGTCGAGCCGTACAGCATCGCGGCCAGCACCAGGATGGCGCCGGCGATCACCATCACCCGTGGCGAGAACCACATCACCAGCCGCGAGGCCACACCCGCCCCGATGGCCGCCGCGATAGCGAACGGGATGAAGCCGACAGCTGCGCGGAGCGGACTGAAGCCCATGATGTTCTCCACGTACAGCGCGATCAGCACGGTCAGGGTGAAACCCACCCCACTGGTCAGGAACATGGCCGCGAACGTGGCCAGCCGGTTGCGGTCGAAGAACAGGCTGAACGGCACGATGGGGTTCTCGGCCGTGCGTTCCACCACAACGAACGCCACGAAGGCGGCCAGGGCCACCAGACCTGCACCGATCGTGGTGGCCGACAGCCAGCCCTTCTCCGGCCCGAGCGACAAGCCGAAAACCGCAGCGGTACAGCTCAACGTGGCCAGCACAGCCCCAGTGGCGTCGAGCCTCATCCGCTCCTTCTGGGTTTCCCGCAGCATGGTGCGGGCCAGGCAGATCACCAGCAGCCCGATCGGCACGTTCACCAAAAACGCCAGCCGCCACGACACCGTGGTGAGCGCCCCGCCCACCACCAGGCCCAGCACCGCGCCGACAGCGCCCATCGCGCCCAACACCGCCGCCGCCGCATTGCGCGCCGGCCCCTTCGGGAGCGTGGTCGCCAGCAGCGCCAAACCGGTCGGTGTGATGATCGCGGCGGCCGCGCCGTGCAGCAGCCGAGCCGACACGAGGGCGCCCCCGTCCCAGGCGATGCCGCACATGGCCGAGGCAAAGGTGAACAGCGCGACCCCGACGATGAAGGTGCGCTTGCGACCGATGGTGTCACCGACGCGGCCGCCCAGCAGGATCAGGCCACCAAAGGTCAGCACGTAAGCGGTAACCACCCAGCTGCGTGCGGCATCCGACAGGCCTAGCTCGTTCTGGATCTTAGGAAGCGCGAAGACCGCGACGGGGCCATCCATCGCCGCCATCAGCTGCATGCCGCCGATCGTGCTAACGACGGCGATGAACCCGCGAGACTGCAGCCGAGTCGGGAAGTACCTTCTCGTATGGTGCAGCGTGGTCGGTTCGACGGGCATCGGGGTCGCTTGTTCCGCGCGTTGTGTCGTCCAGAGAGGTAGTGCGCGCTCTGCGTCGTCGAAAGCCGCCATAGCGGATCACCCTACGATACGTGTGTGCAGTAAGCGCAACGGTGCTCCGGGACGCGATCCCGCCGGTGTCGGCGACCGGTGTTGCCTAAGCGTCCAGGCGGACGAACTGAGCCTGCCGGTACTGCTCGACACACGCCGCTCGTCTCACCTTGCCGCTTGTCGTGATCGGAATCGAACCAGGCGGTACCAGAACCAGATCCGCGACGCCGAGGCCGTGCGAGTTTGAGATCGCCGAGGTGACCTCACGCTTGACGATGGCGAACTTGTGCATCACATCCTCGTCGGAGCCGCCCCGCCTCTTGACTTCGATGACGACGACAAGCTGCTCCATGCCCTCATCCGGAACCGCTATCGCCGCGACCCGGCCTCCGGTTATCTCCTGGATCGTCGCCTCGATGTCGTCGGGAGAGTGGTTACGCCCATAGACGATCAAAAGATCCTTGATGCGGCCGACGATGAACAGCGCTCCATCGCAGATGAAGCCCTGATCCCCAGTCCTCAGCCAAGGCCCTTCAGGTGTGCCGGCCGACGGCGCGACAAGCATGCCTCCGAAAGTGCGCTCAGTTTCTTGAGGTTTCCGCCAATAGCCCTTAGCGACGTTGTCGCCGTGCACCCAAATCTCGCCGGTCGTTCCCTCCGGACACTCGGTCTGGGTTTCGGGATCGACGATCCGCACGGTGGGTGATTGCCGCAGGGGATAACTGATCAGCGGTGTGCCGCCTCCGCTTGCGCACCGCTTCGCGCGGCCGGCGGAAAGTTTGTCGGACTCGAAGTCGACGATTTCTGGTGGTTGACCCGCTCTGCTGGTCGCCACGAACACCGTTGCTTCCGCGAGCCCATATGAGGGGCGGACCACCGTGTCACGAAGATTAAATCGCGCAAACCGCTCAGCAAAGCGTTTGAGAGTCGGGGGGTGTACCCGTTCGCTACCGCTGAGGATGGTATGCACGCCGCCGAGATCATGCCCGGCCATGTCGTCGTCTGAAGTTTTGCGTGCCGCCAGTTCGAAAGCAAAGTTCGGTGCTGCCGAAAATGCGGGAGGATTGGTCGCCAACAATTCCATCCACCGGGCCGGGCGCTGCAGGAACGACACCGGGCTCGTGAGCACAGCGCGATATCCCCCCAGAATCGGTGCGCAAACTCCCAGAACCAAACCCATGTCGTGATAGAACGGTAGCCACGACACAATAGTGGTGTCCGGTGACGCAATGCCTCCGCTGTGCGGAAAGTAGCTGAACATCAGCTGCTCGAAATTGACCTGAAGGTTAGTATAGGAAATCATTACTCCAGCCGGTTGCCGGGTCGATCCAGATGTGTATTGCAAATACTCGGTAGTTTGATAATTATCTTCCCCAGCATCGGATCGTATCGGAGCGTCCAGATTCAGCAAATCAATCTCGATAACTGATGGCGCGGATTCCCCGGGCTGCGGCGCAACATGAGGGGTGACTTCACCTATGACAGAGGATGTCGTGAGAACGGCAACAGGCGACGCATCGCGCAGCACCGAGTCAACACGCTGATCGCTGACGCCACCTAGCGGGACCGAAAGCGGAACCGCGATAAGTCCGGCCTGTAATGCGCCCAGAAAAGCAACGATGTAATCCAGTCCCTGCGGCGCTAATATCACAGCACGATCACCAGGTGATGCACAAAGTCTGAGCTCGCGTGCAACGTTCAGCGCTCGCCGATACAACTGCGGCCACGTCAGGCTTTCGGCAACGCCGGCCCAGTCCTGCTCGTAATCAATAAACGTGAATGCCGTGTCATCGGGCTGCAGACTGGCACGCTCGCGCAGCAGAACCGGAACGGACATCTCAACCACGGGCATCAAGTTACCGTGGCCGTCGCCGCTGCACCTTCAAAAACAGAAGTTTGAGTGGGTGGGCCTATCCTTCAGCCGCCGCCCAGACAGATAGGCCCAGACAGATAAGTAGTGGGTCAGTTTGATCGTCGCTGACGGACGGCTGCCGAATGAGGACACCGTCGGAACACGCCTGCTGAAGGTGTGGACCTTGCCACCGCACCCTCAGCGCGCACGGTCACCGATGCTCAGCTGACCGACGCGCTGCGAGCCATGATCGGTATCCCGGACGGTATGTATGGGCGGCGCAAGATGACCGCCACCCGCTGGCGCGGCTTCCGCCCTGCCACGGTGTGGCCCGTTGACGAACTTGACACATGGGTAATAGTGTCCCCACCTAGGCCGCTGACGTGCATGAAAGCCTGACCAGAGCAACGCATCCCTGGTAGGGGACTCAAGCAGCCGACGAGGCTACTGAGTAGTTTGCTGTGAGGAGGCCGAATGGTTTCGTTCGCGACGACTGATGATCGCGCAAACCGATCAGCTTCAGCGGATTCTTTGCCCAGTATGGGCGCGACGCCTGTCACTCCGGTTGCTGTCATCGGCATGGCCTGTCGGCTTCCCGGAGGTATCGACTCCCCGGAGCAGCTGTGGGAGGCGTTGCTGCGGGGCGATGACCTGGTCACCGAAGTTCCGCCCGACCGCTGGGACGTCGACGAATACTATGACCCCGAGCCCGGGGTGCCTGGCCGGACGACGTGTAAGTGGGCCGCTTTCCTGGACGACGTCGCCGGCTTCGATTCCGAATTCTTCGGGATCAACGAGCAGGAGGCGACCGCGACCGACCCGCAGCACCGCTTGTTGCTGGAAACCTCCTGGGAGGCGATGGAGCACGCCGGTCTTATCCCGGCGACGATGGCCGACTCGCGGACCGGCGTGTTCGTGGGATTGACTCACGATGACTACCAATTGGTGCACGCCGACACCCACGCCGTGGAGGGCCCGTACGGGTTCACCGGCACCAGTTTCAGCCTGGCGTCCGGGCGGATCGCCTACACCCTGGGACTCCACGGTCCCGCGGTCACAGTGGACACTGCGTGTTCGTCTGGCCTGTTTGCTGTCCATATGGCCTGTCGCAGCCTGCACGAAGACGAAAGCGACCTGGCCCTCGCCGGCGGCGCCTTCGTGATGGCGGAACCGCGGAAGTCCGCCTCGGGCTCGGCGGCGGGCATGCTGTCCGCCACGGGACGCTGTCATGCGTTCGACGTCGCGGCCGACGGGTTCGTGTGTGGCGAGGGTTCCGCAGTGGTGTTGCTCAAGCGGTTGCCGGATGCGCTACGGGACGGTGATCGGATTCTCGCGGTGGTGCGCGGCACGGCAGCTAATCAGGACGGTCGATCTGCGACGATCACGACCCCATCGGCGGATGCGCAGACCGCGGTCTACGGGGCGGCGTTGGCTGAGGCGGGCGTAGACGCCCGCAGCGTCGGCATGGTGGAGGCACACGGCCCCGGTACGCCCGTGGGTGACCCGATCGAATACGCGAGCCTTGCCAAGGTCTACGGCATCGACGGCCCCTGCGCGCTGGCGTCGGTGAAGACCAACTTCGGACATACCCAGTCGGCCTCGGGAGCACTGGGGCTGATGAAGGCGGTTCTCGCCCTGCAGCATGGTGTGGTTCCGCGCAACTTGCACTTCACCCGCCTGCCCGATGAGCTCGCCCAAATCAAGACCAATCTTTTTGTGCCGCAAACGAGCACACCGTGGCCGACGAACGGTCGGCATCCACGCCGAGCGGCGGTGTCGTCGTACGGGCTGTCGGGAACCAACGTCCACGCCATCTTGGAACAAGCACCAGACCAGGCTGCCGAAGCCGCTCCGCACGAGCACATCTCAGCCGAATCGGCGGCTATAGCACCGCCGGGGGCACCCTTGCTATTTGCGCTGTCGTCCACCTCGGCCGACGAGCTGCACCACACCGCCGGCCGGCTGGCTGACTGGGTGCAAGCGCACGAGGACGTGGCGTTGCCGGATCTGGCCTATACCCTGGCGCGGCGGCGCGCGCACCGCCCAGTACGCACCGCCGTCATTGCGACGAGCCGGCCGGAACTCACTGATGCTTTGCGCGAGGTCGCCGGAGGCGATGCTCCGTACCCGGCCGCGGTCGGGCGCGATGATCGGGGCCCGGTGTGGGTGTTCTCCGGGCAGGGTTCGCAGTGGGCTCGGATGGGCGCAGACTTGCTCGCCACCGAACCGGTGTTTGCGGCCACTGTTGCGGAAGCCGAGCCATGGATCGCCCGCGAGTCCGGTTTCTCGGTGACCGAGGCGATGACGGCGCCTGAGATCGTGACCGGTATTGACCGTGTCCAGCCGACGATTTTCACCATGCAGGTCGCCCTTGCCGCCACCTTGAAGGCATACGGGGTGCGCCCGGGTGCGGTCATCGGGCATTCTCTCGGCGAGGCCGCGGCAGCTGTCGTCGCGGGTGCGCTGTCGCTGGAAGACGGGGTGCGTGTTATCTGTCGCCGCTCGCGGTTGATGTCCCGCATCGCCGGCTCCGGGGCCATGGCGTCGGTGGAATTGCCTGCCAAGCAAGTGCTTTCGGAGTTGGCGGTGCGCAGCATCAAGGACGTCGTGGTGGCAGTGGTGGCCTCGCCGCAGTCCACGGTGATTGGCGGTGCCACCCAGACGGTTCGCGAGCTCGTGGCGGCATGGGAGCAGCGCGATGTGATGGCCCGCGAGATCGCCGTCGACGTCGCCTCGCATTCGCCGCAAGTCGATCCGATCCTCGACGAGCTGACCGACGTCCTGGCGGAGCTCAACCCGAGGACGCCGGAAGTTCCCTACTACTCGGCGACCCTGTTCGACCCGTGCGAAGAGCCGGTTTGCGATGCCGGTTACTGGGTGGACAATCTGCGCCGCACCGTGCGGTTCGCCGCGGCCGTCCGGGCCGCTTTGGAGGACGGCTATCGGGTGTTTGCCGAGCTGGCGCCGCACCCATTGCTCACGCACGCTGTTGAGCAGACCGCCCGCAGTCTCGACATGCCGCTGGCCGCGCTGGCCGGTATGCGCCGCGAGCAAGAACTGCCGCACGGGCTGCGTGGCTTTGTGGCGGATCTGCACAGTGCGGGCGCCGCGATCGATTTCTCCGTGCTTTACCCGAATGGGCGGCTGGTGGATGCGCCGCTGCCGACCTGGACGCACCGTCGGCTGTGGTTGAGCCGTGACGGTGAGGAATCCCCAACACGCGGTGGTTGCACTGTTTCGGTACATCCGCTGTTGGGCTCGCATGTGCGCTTGCAGGAGGAACCGGAGCGCCACGTGTGGCAGGCCGAGGTCGGCACCGCCGTCCAGCCTTGGCTGGGCGATCACCAGATCCGCAACGTGGCCGTGCTTCCGGGGGCGGCGTACTGCGAGATGGCGCTGGCGGCCGCCCGCGCCGTGCTGGGCGAGGCTTCTGAGGTCCGCGACATTCGCTTCGAGCAGGCGCTACTGCTGGATGAGCAGACCACGGTCGGCGCCTCCGCGTCGTTGTCAGCGCCAGGCGTGGCGGACTTCACCGTGGAGACAAGTCAGGCGGGCGAGGTAGCGCGGCAAGCTGTTGCACTCCTACATGCCGCAGACGATGAGCAGCCACCTGCGCACGATATGTCCGCGTTACTGGCCGCGCATCCACGTGTCGAGGATGGCGCCGAGGTGCGCAAGCGCCTGGACCAGCGTGGTGTTCAGTACGGTCCGGCGTTCACCGGTCTGACCGCCGTGCGCACCGGCGAGAAGGCAACCGGCACCGTGCTGGCCGAGGTCGCCCTACCCGGCCCACTTCGCTCGCAACAAGGTGCTTACGGTGTGCACCCGGCGCTGCTGGATGCCTGTTTCCAGGCCGTTGAGGCTCATCCGGATGTCCAGGCCCTGGGCGAAGGTGTGCTGGGGTTGCCGTTGGGTGTCCGTCGGCTGCGCGCTTACGGCCCGACCCGCAATGCACACTACTGCTACATGCGGGTGATTGAGGCCGACGTCGCCGGGGTCGAGGCCGACCTGGATCTGCTCGACGAGCACGGAACGGTGCTGCTGGCCGTGCAGGGGCTGCGATTGGGCACCGGAGCGTCCGAAAACGGCCACCAAGATCGGGTGCTGGGCGAGCGGTTGCTGACCATCGAGTGGCAGCAGCGACAGTTGCCTGAATTCTCTGACGCCGACGCCGGAAGCTGGCTGCTGATCAGCACCACCGCGACTGCGGATGTGGTGGCCACCACGTTGACCGACGCCCTGAAGAACCAGGGCGCGCACTGCGCCACCATGGGCTGGCCACAGCACGCCGACCACACCTCGATCGCGGAACAGCACGGAAATCGTCTGCGCGCCGGCGACTTTACCGGTGTGGTGATCCTCACCGGACCGAATAGCGGCCCCACAGGCTACGAAGCCGACGAGCAGTCCCTGCTGCTGGGCCGCGAGCATGTGCAACACCTGGTGCGCATCACCCGCGAATTACCAGAGATCCTCGGCGAGCCGCCTCGCATTTACCTGGTCACCCACAACACCCAGACCGTGCTGGCCGGTGACCGGGCCAATCTGCAGCAGGCTGGGCTGCGGGGTTTGATGCGGGTGATCGGCACCGAGTATCCGCACTTGCACGCCACCCAGATCGATGTGGACGACGCCACCGATGCCGAGCAACTGGCGCTTCAGCTGCTCGGCGGTTCGGCGGAGGACGAGACCGCCTGGCGAAACGGTGCTTGGTACACCGCGCGGTTGTGCCCGGCCCCGCTGTGCCCGGAGGAGCGGCGCACCACCGTGGTGGACCATGCGCGCGACGGGATGCGCCTGCAGATCCGCACACCCGGCGACCTAGAGACTGTGGAACTTATTGGCTGCGAACGGGTTCCGCCGGGACCGGGGCAGATCGAGGTCGCGGTCAGCGTATCGAGCATCAACTTCGCCGACGTGCTTGTCGCGATGGGCCTGTTCCCCAGCATCGAAGGCGGTCTGCCAGAGCTCGGTATGGATTTCGCCGGAGTGGTCACCGCGGTCGGTCCGGACGTCACCGACCATCACGTCGGTGATCGTGTCGGCGGCTTTTCTAGAAACGGCTGTTGGGCCACGTTCGTCACCTGCGACGCAAACCTCGCCGTCACGCTTCCGCCCGGTCTGACCGATCATCAGGCGGTTGCGGTGGCCACGGCGACCGCCACCGCCTGGTATGGCCTGCACGATCAGGCCAGGATCTCATCGGGAGACCGGGTGTTGATCCACTCCGCAACCGGCGGCGTGGGCCAGGCGGCGATCGCGATCGCACAGGCCGCAGGAGCTGAGATCTTTGCCACTGCGGGTAGCGAGGATCGGCGAGAGTTGTTGCGCAACATGGGAATCAAGCATGTATACGACTCGCGCAGCACCGAATTCGCCGAGCAGATCCGCAGCGATACCGATGGCTATGGCGTAGACATCGTGCTGAACTCCCTGACTGGCGCCGCACAACGCGCCGGATTTGAATTGTTGGCCATCGGCGGACGGTTCGTCGAGATCGGCAAACGTGACGTCTATGGCAACACCCGGCTCGGGCTCTTCCCGTTTCGCCGCAACCTCACGTTCCACTATGTCGACCTGGCGCTGATGTCTGTCAGCCACCCCCAACGGGTTGGGGAGTTGCTGCGCACCGTGTGTCGGCTCGTGGCAGACGGTGAGTTGCCCCCCGCGAAGCACACTAACTATCCATTAGCTGACGCCGCCACCGCGATCCGGGTGATGAGCGCGGCCCAGCACACCGGCAAACTCCTGCTCGAGGTGCCGCGAACGGGGCGCAGCAGGGTAGTGACGCCGCCGGAGCAGGCTCAAGTGTTCCGCCGCGACGGCGCCTACCTCATCACCGGTGGATTGGGTGGCCTGGGGTTGTTCCTCGCCGAGAAGATGGCCGCTGCCGGCTGCGGACGCATCGTGCTCACGTCCCGCTCGCAGCCAACACTCAAGGCGCTGGAGACGATCGAGCTGATCCGGTCTATCGGCGCCGACGTCGTGGTGCAGTGCGGCGATATCGCTGAGGCCGGTATGGCGCAGCGGCTGGTGGCCGCCGCGACCGCCACCGGCCTTCCGGTGCGCGGCGTGCTGCATGCCGCGGCGGTGGTGAAGGACGCCACCCTGTCCAATATCACCGACGAGCTCATCGAGCACGACTGGGCGCCAAAGGTTTACGGTACGTGGAACTTGCACACCGCCACCGCCGACCAGCCGTTGGACTGGTTCTGCTCGTTCTCCTCGGCGGCCGCATTGGTGGGCTCGCCCGGCCAGGGCGCCTACGCCGCGGCCAATAGCTGGCTGGACGCCTTTACCCTATGGCGCCGGGCGCAGGGCCTGCCGGCCACCGCGATCGCCTGGGGCGCCTGGGCCCAGGTCGGGCGCGCCACCGCCTTTGCGGAGGGCGTCGGCGTTGCTATCGCTCCTGATGAGGGCGCCTACGCGTTCGAAGCGCTGCTGCGCCACGACCGCGCCTACACCGGCTACGCGCCGATCATGGGCACGCCGTGGTTGACTGCCTTCGCCCAACGCAGCCCCTTCGCCGAAGCTTTCCGCTCCACCGGACAAAACCAAACGGGCACAAGCAAACTGCGTGCCGAGCTCAACGAGCTGCCCCCAGAAGAATGGCCCACCCGGCTGCGGCGCTTGATCTCCGACCAAATCAGCCTGATCCTGCGTCGCAGCATCGATCCCGACCGTCCGCTCTCCGAGTACGGCGTTGACTCCCTGGGGGCCCTCGAACTACGTACCCGCATCGAGAGCGAAACGGGAATACGCCTCACTTCCAGAGACATCGCCACCACCACCATTCGCGATTTGGCGGGATTGCTGTGCGAAAAACTGGCGCCCGCGGAGGCCTCCTGAAAATGGAAACGGGTGAGAGGTTCGATGCCTTAATCGAAAGCGATGTGCTCGGCGTTGCGGATGCGCAAGCCCCATCCGACGTCGACACCGCAGCTCTCCAAGACGTTAGCCAGCAGCGGTCCGGCCGCCGACCCGCTCTGCTGCGACCTCTTCGCCGACGTTCACCTGTACCTCGAGTACGAGGTGGATCTCGAAAGCGTCGCCGTAGTCGGGGATTTGGGATTTTCAGAGTTCTGAGGCGGTTGTGGATTCCGTTGGTCATACTCCTGGTCATCGCCGGCGGCGGATTCACCGTGACACGACTCCACAGTGTGTTCGGCTCTGAGCAACGCCCTTTATATGCCGACACCAAAATCAACGACACCAAACCTCTCAACCCTAAGCGCATGACGTATGAGGTCTTCGGACCGCCGGGGACCGTCGCCAACATCAGCTATTTCGACGCCAAAGCTGACCCGCGGCGAATCAACGGGGCGCGCTTGCCGTGGTCGGTGGAGTTCGCGAGCACCGAGGCGACGGCCGTGGGAAGTGTCGTCGCGCAAGGCGATAGTGACAGCATTGGCTGCCGCATCCTGGTGGACGGTGAAGTCAAAGCCGAAAAAATATCCAACGAAGTGAGCGCCTTTACCTCTTGCTTGCTGAAGGACAAATGAGCAACCATCAGCTGCCCAACAGTCGGCCACTCGTAGCGCGGATGATCCGTCGACTGGCGGTGCCCATCGTCTTGGCGTGGTTGGCGATCACCGTCATCGTGACTATCGGTGTCCCCCCACTGGAGCAGGTCGAGCAAGCGCATTCAGTATCGGAGACTCCCAAAGATGCGCCGTCGTTCAAGGCGGCGAATCGCATGGTTGAGGACTTCAAGGAAGCTAATTCCGAGAATGTGGCGATGGTCGTCTTGGAGGGTCAGCAACCCTTGGGCGACGATGCTCACCGGTACTACGATCGTTTGGTCCGTCAGTTCAAAGACGATCCGACGCATGTGCAGCACATCCAGGATTTCTGGGGGGATCCACTCACGGCGGGCGTCGCGCAAAGCGCCGATAGTAAGGCCGTATACGTTCAGTTAGACCTCGCCGGTCACCTGAGCACGACCTTGGGGAACGAATCGGCGCAAGCCGTCCGGGACATCGTGGGGCGGATACCGCCGCCGCCGGGGGTGAAGGCATATGTCACCGGCCCGGCGGCGATCGCTGTGGATATGGGTCACAGCGGCAACAGGACGGTTCAAAGAATCACGGCGGTGAGCATCGCAGTGATCTTCGTTATGTTGCTCCTCGTCTATCGTTCGGTTATCACCGCCATTCTTTTGTTGCTGATGGTCGGGATAGAATTGCAGGTCGCCCGGGGAATTGTCGCATTCCTCGGCGATCACGGGCTTATCGGCCTGACTACGTTCGTCGTTAACGTGCTGGTATCCATCGGGATCGCGGCCGGAACGGATTACGGAATATTCTTCATCGGGCGCTATCAAGAGGCACGTCAGGCCGGCGAGGACCGGGAAACGGCCTACTACACCACATACCGCGGGGTCGCTAAGGTGGTCTTGGCCTCCGGATCGACGATAGCCGGAGCGCTTTTCTGCCTCAGCTTTACCCGGCTGCCCACTTTCCAAACTCTCGGCGTTCCGTGTGCGGTGGGCATATTCGTCGCGGTCGCGGTGGCCCTCACGCTTGTTCCGGCAGTTATTGTCGTAGGCAGCCGCTTTGGGCTATTCGACCCGAGGCGCGTGATCAGGGTCGGTGGATGGCGGCGGGTAGGCACGGCGATCGTTCGCTGGCCCGCGCCCATTCTCGCCACGACAATAGCAATCGCGCTTATCGGGCTTTTAACGCTGCCAGAATACAAACCCAGCTACAACGGCCTGAAGTTTATCCCCAAAGATATCCCCGCCAGTCTGGGGTATGCGGCCGCACAGCGACATTTTCCTGAGTCGCGAATGATGGCGCCCGAGATCCTCCTGGTGGAAGCCGATCACGATCTGCGCAATCCGGTGGATTTTCTGGTATTGAACAAACTAGCCAAGGGCGTCCTCGCCGTTCCAGGCGTTTCCAGTGTGCAGGCGATAACTCGGCCCACGGGAACCCCGCTCGCGCACACTTCGATACCATTTATGCTCAGCATGCAAAACGCTGGCATGCTGCAAACTATTGGGTTTCAGGAAGACCGCATGAACGACCTGCTCAAGCAGGCCGACGAGATGGCGGTAACGATCAAAGTAATGCAGCGCATGTATGGCCTGATGCAACAGATGACCGCCACGACTCATCACCTGGTCCGCGAAACGCGCGACATCGAGGCGGTCACCGAAGAGTTGCGGGATCACGCTGCGGATTTCGAGGATTGGTGGAGACCGATCCGCAGTTACTTTTACTGGGAAAAGCACTGCTATGACATTCCTATCTGTTGGTCGCTGAGATCCATATTCGATACGCTCGACGGTATTGATGCCATTACCGATAAGATGCGTGACCTCCTCAAAGACCTCGATCAGCTAGACGCACTCATGCCGCAATTGCTAGCCGAGTTCCCGCCGATGATTGCGACCATGCAGAGCATGCGGACCATGATGCTCACCATGCACAGCACCATGTCGGGGATCTTCGGCCAGATGGATGACACGAGCTCGAATGCCACCGCCATGGGGCAGGCGTTCGACGCCGCCAAAGACGACGACTCCTTTTACCTGCCGGCCGAGGTTTTCAAGAACAAGGACTTCCAGCGCGTCATGAAAGTGTTCATGTCGCCGGACGGGAAGGCCGCCCGTATGCTCATTTCGCAAGGCGGCGATCCCGCGTCGCCCGAGGGCATTTCTCGGGTCGACCCGATAAAATCCGCGGCCGAGGAGGCGCTCAAGGCAACTCCGCTAGAAGACGCCAAGATCTACCTCAGCGGTACCGCAGCGACGGTGAAAGACGAGGTGGACGGTTCCAAATACGATCTTTTGATCGCGGGAGTCGCCGCACTCTGCATTATTTTCGTGATCATGCTAATCATGACGCGAGGTTTGATTGCGGCCCTGGTTATCGTGGGTACGGTGGCGCTTTCGCTGGGCGCTTCCTTCGGGCTGTCCGTGCTCGTCTGGCAATATCTTTTGGCCACACAAATAAACTGGTTAGTGCTGGCGATATCGGTGATCATCCTTTTGGCGGTGGGCTCTGACTACAACCTGCTGCTGGTCTCCCGGATGAAAGAAGAAATACCGGCCGGTATAAACACGGGCATCATCCGTGCGATGGGCGGTACCGGCAAGGTCGTGACCAACGCGGGCCTGGTGTTCGCGTTCACCATGGCGTCCATGGTGGTCAGTGACCTGCTCACCATCGGTCAGATCGGAACCACCATCGGCCTCGGTCTGCTGTTCGACACGCTGGTCGTGCGTGCGTTCATGACGCCGTCGATCGCCGCGCTGCTGGGACGCTGGTTCTGGTGGCCGCAACGAGTGCGCCCCCGCCCCGCCAGTGCCCTACTTCGGTCAGTCGGCCCTCGTCCGCTGGTTCGTGCCCTGTTGCTGAGAGAGCAGTCCGCAAATGGCGAGTTTGCGGTTCAGAACGGAGAGCCCGCCGCGGGAGAGTCTCAGCGACAGACCGGTGGAGGTGACGACGCCTGGCGCGGCGGCCACGAGAACCGCGGTAGCGTTTATATCGGGCATCGCCGTCACGAGCCGCCATGATGTGCCCGAGCAACCATGAGTCCGCGATCAGCGCGGAAGTAAACGCGCTTACCTTCGGCCTGCTGAAGGCCGCATGAGCAACCATCAGCTGCACAACAGTCGGCCCTTCATAGCGCGGACGATCCGCAGGTTTCCACTGTTCGTGATCCTGGCCTGGGTGGCACTGACTCTGATTGTGACTCTGGCAGTTCCATCGCTGGAGCAAGTTGGGCAGAAGCATTCCGTATCACTGGCTCCCCAAGACGCGCCGGCGGCGCAAGCCATGAAGCGCATGGGCAAGGACTTCAAAGAATTCGATTCGGACAGTTTCGCGATGATCGTGCTGGAGGGGCAGCAGCCGCTCGGGGACGACGCTCGCGCGTACTATGCCGGATTGGTTCGTGAGTTAAAAAACGACTCGAAGCATGTCGAGCATGTGCAGGATTTGTGGGGAGATCGACTCACAGCGGCGGGCGCGCAAAGCCCCGATGGCAAGGCCGCATATGTGCAATTGAATCTGGCCGGCAACCAAGGCACGTCCTTGGGGGAGGAATCCGTGGCGGCGGTCCGGAATATCGTAGGACGGGCGCCGTCGCCTCCCGGGGTCAAGGTCTATGTCACCGGAGCGGCACCGCTCATTTCGGATATGCAGCACGCTGGTAATAAATCCGTTCTGAAGATCACGGTTGCAGCCGCCGCGATAATCTTGATAGTGCTGCTCGTTGTGTACCGTTCGATCATTACCGTGGTGCTGCTATTGCTCATGGTTGGAATCGAATTATTGATGTCCCGGGGGACCGTCGCATTTCTCGGCCATAACAATATTTTTGCGCTCTCGACGATCGCCACTAATCTGCTGGTGGCCCTCGGGATGGCGGCCGGAACCGATTACGGGATATTCTTCTTCGGGCGATATCAAGAAGCGCGTCAGGCCGGCGAGGACCCGGAAACGGCCTACTACACCACATACCGCGGGGTCGCGCGCGTTGTCTTGGCTTCCGGTTTGACGATCGCCGGGGCGGTTTACTGCCTGAGCTTTACCCGGCTGCCCTACTTCCACTCCCTGGGCATCCCCTGCGCAGTGGGGATGCTCGTCACGGTCGCGGTCGCGCTCACGCTGGTTCCGGCGGTTCTGGCCGTCGGAAGCCGTTTCGATCTGTTCGAGCCCAAGCGCAGGGTCGGGGTCCGTGGATGGCGGCGCGTCGGCACGGCGATTGTCCGCTGGCCCGCGCCCATTCTGGCTGCCGCTTGTTCGATCGCGCTGATGGGTCTAGTGACGCTGCCGGGCTATAAAACGAGCTACAACGACCGGCTCTATATCGCCAAAGACATTCCAGCCAATTTGGGGTATGCGGCCGCTGATCGTCATTTCTCCCACGCACGAATGATGCCCGAGATCCTGTTGCTCGAGTCCGATCACGATATGCGCAATCCGGCGGATTTTCTGGTATTGAACAGACTGGCGAAGGCAGTTTTACGGGTTCCAGGAATTTCTCGGGTGCAGGGCATAACCCGGCCCGAGGGAACACCGATTGAACACACGTCAATACCGTTTCTGCTCAGCATGCAAAACGCTAGCATGCTGCAAGACATGAATTATATGAAAAAAAGCGTGAATGACATACTCAAGCAGGCCGACGAGATGACGAAAATGGCCAATCTATTGCAGCGCCAGTTTGGCCTGATGCAGCAGATTGTCGCCACGACTCATCACACGATTGCTGCGACGAAGGAAATCACGGCTATCACCAACGAGCTGCGGGATCACGCCGCGGATTTTGAGGATTTCTGGAGGCCGATCCGCAGCTACTTCTACTGGGAAAAGCACTGCTACGACATTCCCATCTGCTGGTCGCTGAGATCCATATTCGATTTACTCGACGGTGTTGACGAGCTTAGCGATAAGCTGCAGGGCCTCGTCAAAGACCTCGATCAGATGGACGTACTCTTGCCGCAAATTATCGCCATGATGCCGCCGATGATCGCGACCCTGCAGAGCTCGCGGACCATGATGCTGACCATGCACAGCACCATGTCCGGGGTCTTCCGCGAGATGGACGATATGAATCAGAACGCCAACGCCATGGGGCAGGCATTTGACGCTGCCAGGAACGACGATTCCTTCTATCTGCCGCCGGAGATTTTCAAGAACAAGGACTTCCAGCGCGCGATGAATTCCTTCCTGTCTCCTGACGGGAACGCGGCTCGATTCATCATTTCGCAAAGGGGCGATCCCGGGACGCCCGAGGGAATTACGCGTATCGACCGGATAAAGACGGCGGCCGCGGAGGCGCTCAAGTGACTCCGCTGGCGAACGCCAAGATCTATATCGCCGGCGCCGGGTCGACCGCTAAGGACTTCCGAGACGGCTCCAAATATGATCTTTTGATCGCGGGAGTCGCTGCGCTCTGCCTTATTCTCATCATCATGCTGATCATCACGCGAAGTTTGATTGCCGCCCTGGTTATCGTGGGTACGGTGGCACTTTCGTTGGGCGCATCGTTTGGGCTGTCGGTGCTGGTTTGGCAGTATATTCTGGGCATCAAATTGCACTGGATGGTCCTTGCGTTTTCTGTGATCATCCTTTTGGCGGTGGGGTCTGACTATAACCTGTTGTTGGTATCCCGGATGAAGGAGGAAATAGGCGCCGGTATAAAGACGGGCATCATCCGTGCGATGGCCGGTACCGGCAAGGTTGTGACGAACGCGGGCCTGGTATTCGCGTTCACTATGATGGCGATGGCGGTCAGTGACCTGCGCATTATCGCTCAAGTGGGTACCACCATCGGCCTGGGCCTGCTGTTCGACACCTTGATCGTGCGCTCGTTCATGACGCCGTCTATCGCAGCGCTGCTGGGACGCTGGTTCTGGTGGCCGCAAATGGTGCGCCCCCGCCCCGCCAGTGCCCTACTTCAGCCAGTCGGCCCCCGTCCGGTGGTTCGTGCCCTGTTACTCAGAGAGCAGCCCGTAAGTGGCGGCTATCCGGTTCAGGACGGGACCACGCCGCGGGGAAGCGTCGCCCAGGGCGTCGGCGACCAGCCGCACGGCCTCGCCGAACACGGTCATCACGGGCGAGTCCGGGTGGCCGAGCGGTATGGCGAAGCCCACCGGTAGCTCAGGGGATTAGAGTCGGTGCAATCAGTTGCAAGGAGACCACGAATGATCAAAATGTGTTTGACCAGAATGGGTGTCGCGGTTGGCGGTCTGGCATTGTCGTCGACCATTGGGGCCGGGGCCGCTGCCGCAGATCCTGACCTGGGTCCGATCGTCAACACAACCTGCAATTACTCGCAGGTGATGGCGGCGCTCAACGCGCAAGATCCGGCCACTGCCGCGCAATTCAACTCGTCGCCGGTCGCACAGTCCTATTTGCACCAGTTCCTCAATTCGCCGCCGAGTCAACGCATGGTGATGGCTCAGCAGCTTGCGAGCTCGCCAGGGGCTCAGCAGAACTTTGGACTTATCGAACAGGTCGCCACCATCTGCAACAACTACTGAGCGGATTGGGCACTAGCTTCCTGCTGTTGGTCTGATCGAGCACGAGTGAGGCGATGACCTCGGCGACGCTAGCCGCTTAGTCGTCGCGCGGTATCCCGGCTGGTACACACGCGGTCGTCGCAATCCTCGGTGGTTGCGACACGGTCACGGATGCATACCTATTGTAACTCAGCAGCCACAGCAGCCACATCGACAACTATCGTCACATGAGCCAACTGCGGACGTCAATGCGACGGGTCGCCCTTGGAAAGGTGGGACATGTCGGCGATGCGTCGAATCGTTTCAATATCGGTGGCGTCGGCGACCACTGTCGGACTCGTTATGCCGATCGGCTTCGCGCCGCCGGCGGCTGCGACGCCGTGCTCGGCCCCGGAAGCGAACGTCCCGGCCCCCGCCGCGATGCCGGACATGCCCGCGCCCGCGCCGGTTGTCGCCCCACCGACGGGACGCAGGCCTCGGGGTACGAATGAGAATGCGCCACTGCCCAAACTGGGTCCGCTGATCCAGTCCTTCGGTTCCCTCCTTAAACCCCTGACCCAGGCGCAAAGGCAGGCGCAACTGCAGGCGGCGGTGACACCGGGGCCCACTCCTCCCGGCGCCATCCCACAGTCCCCAAACGCTAATCAGGCGGTTCCGCAGGCCGTCCCGGCGCCACCGCCTCCGCCTGCCGCGGTCGGCGGCGCTCCGACCTCGCTCGTCGACTATGTGACCGGTCCGAATAGCCCGAATCACACCCTCGAACGGTTCGGTATCTCCGGGACCGACCTCGGGATCCCTTGGGACAACGGCGATCCTGGCAATCGTCAGGTTCTCATGGCCTTCGGAGACACCTTCGGCTATTGCGCTGTGCGCGGCCAGCAGTGGCGGTACAACGTACTTTTCCGCAGCCAAGACCGCGATCTGTCTCATGGGCTTCACGTGGCCGACGGGGTGCCCAACAACCCTTACTCCGGGTCACCGGTATGGGCGCCGGGCCTTTCCAAACAGGTCCTCAACAGCATCCATAAGGCGTCGCACGAGACCGGAATCATTCCTACCTCCGCAGTCTCGCTTGGCAGAACCCAATACATGAGCTTCATGTCCATCAAGAACTGGGGTCACGACGGCGAATGGTCGACGAACTACTCGGGAATCGCCAGATCCGTTGACAATGGCCAGAGCTGGGGCATCTTCCCCGGCAGCATCCGCCTGGCCTCGGCGGACACCGTCCCGGGCGGCCGGTACTTCCCGGGCAATGAGAACTTCCAGATGGGCTCGTTCATGAAGGGGAGGGACGGTTACCTCTATTCCTTCGGGACCCCGTCAGGACGCGGCGGTCCGGCATTCCTGTCGCGAGTCCCCCCGGGCATGATGCCCGACCTGAGCAAGTACCAGTACTGGAACGGCGAAGGGAAGGGCTGGGTTCCGATGGACCCGGGCGCGGCGACGCCGATTTTCCCGGGGCCGGTGGGCGAGATGTCCGCTCAGTACAACGACTATCTCAAGCAATACCTGGTGCTCTACACCAACGGCGGCAGCAACGACGTGGTGGCGCGGACCGCGCCGACTCCGACAGGACCATGGAGTCCCGAACAACCACTGGTGTCGTCGTTCTCGATGCCCGGCGGCATTTACGCGCCGATGATCCATCCCTGGTCGTCGGGTAAAGACTTGTACTTCAACCTGTCGCTGTGGTCGGCATACGACGTGATGTTGATGCACACCGTGCTGCCGTAGCTCCCGACGCTACGACGTCGGGGCCGGCAACCGGAAGCTCATGTTCACCGTCGTCCCCGACGGGGTGCAGTCCATCTCGAGCCAGTCGCTGACCGCGCGGATCAGCAGGAGTCCGCGTCCGCGGATGCCGGGGTCGGCCGGCGCCGGCTTCCATGAACCTTCGTCGGTGATCCGCACATGCACTGTGGCGCCGTCGTTTTCGCCTTCGATCCGAACCTTGCCCGGTTCATGCCCGCGGTAGGCGTGCTCAATGCTGTTGGCGGCCGCCTCGTTGACCGCCAGGATGATGTCGGCGACCGTCCCCTCCGGAATCGCGGCGGCCTTCATCCAGGCGGCGAGCTGATGCCGGACATCGCTCAATTGCTCAGCCGCCGCGAATTTTTCAATCGTCAACGGGGCGTACGGTTGCCGGTAGATGACGATCGCGATGTCGTCGTCGTAGCCCGTCGGTGGTGCCATCTCGCTGAGCACCGCATCCGCGACGGCATCGACGGACAGATTCATGCTGTCGGCCACCGTCCCACTGACCCGAGCGATCCCCTCGTCAATCGACACGTCTCGCCGCTCAACCAGCCCGTCGGTGTACAGCATCAACGTCGAGCCTGGCGGCAGGACAACGGAGGATTGTGGACGAGAACCCTTGCGGTGCACCGCCAGTGGCACTGCGCGAGCGTCCGACAGTAACGTCGGCGCGGACCGCGGCGCGGCCAGCACGGCCGGCAGATGGCCGGCGCAGCTGTAGCAGAATTCGCCGGACTCGGTATCGAGGATCGCCAGAAAGACGGTGGTGCAGAAGGCATCTGGGATCAGCTCGGCGACGGCGTCAAGTTCTTCGAGCAGCATCGCGGGTTCGGCACCGGTGAGCAGCAACGCCCGCGCCGAGCTGCGAAGCTGACCCATCACCGCCGCCGCGGACAGGCCACGTCCCACACAGTCGCCGACGATGATGCCGATCCGGTTGTCGCCGAACCGCAGAACGTCATACCAGTCGCCGCCGATCTCCAACGGAGACACTGCGGGCTCGTAGCGGACCGCGAACCCGGGCGGCAGCTCCGTCGGCGCCAGCATCGCGTGCTGCAATGTCAACGATGTCTCACGTGCGGTCTCGAACTGGCGCACGTGCTGTATTGCCAGCCCCAGGTGGCCGACGAGCACCGTGACCAGCAGACGGTCTTCGGCGCTGACCCGGCGCGGCACCCGAAGTTCCAGCCACAATGCGACGTCTCCGCCGCCGGTGAGCACCGCAACGATTCCGCCTGCCGTGCCGGGGTTGTCCGGCCATTCGATCGGCTGCACGGTGAGCGGCAATTGATGACGCGCCTGTTGAAATATCTCGCGCAGCACGGGATCCAGTTGACGCCAGGGCAATGTGGCGTTCTTTCCGGCCACCTGAATCGTCGGGTCACCACCATGCGTCGGCCACACCGCGGCGACCACCCGATGAACGTCGAGCGCGAGGCGGCACTCGTCCAGCGTGATCGACAGCACCTCGGCGACGCTTTTGGCGACACCGACGGCTGTGGCGAGGCGCAGGACCGCGCTTTCCCGCGCGGCAAAGGCTCGCTCGGCGGTGATGTCGCGAATCGTTCCGACGAATACATCGCCGTCCGCGGCATCCGTCGAGACCCGGTTGATGTTGGCCGTCACCCACACCAGTCGGCCATCCCGATGCCGAATCGGTGTCTCGTATTGGACCTGGTTTTCTTGGCCGAGCCTGGATTGTTGTAGCCGCGCGGCCTTTTCGTCCACCAACCACGGGTGCGGCCACCGATAGGGGATGCCGCGCGCCGGATAGCCGGTGATCTTGGTGAAGGCGTCGTTGAGTTCGACGACCGCGCCGGCCCGATCGGCGACGAAGAATCCCTCCTGCAGCGAATTCACCAAGGCACTGCGGAACTCATCGCGATCGGCGAGATTTTCGGCACGGGCCCGTTGTTCCTCGTAACGCTTTGTGCCGTCGAGGAATCCGCGGGTCGCGACATCGAGGGGGGCCAGCGTCTGCAACAGGAAGGCCAGCGCCGCCGCTAGGTCGACACCCTGCGGACTCTGCGTCAGCTCGTGGACCAGCTGCGAGTGATTCTCGACGATGTCGAGCATGCTGATGCCTTCTTGCAGGGCACGGCGTCCAAGCTCGTGGCCGACGGCGAGGTCTTCCTCGGCACGCGCTTCCAGATAGGTATGGAGTGCGGCGGCGTACCCGACGTGGAAGTCGGCGGGGGTCATCGGGCGCCACTCCTCGATCCCGGCTGCGCCGGCATCATCGTCGTCGGCGGGGTTCATCGGGCGCCACTCCTCGATCCCGGCTGCGCCGGCATCATCGTCGTCGGCGGGGTTCTTCGGGCGCCACTCCTCGATCCCGGCTGCGCCGGCATCATCGTCGTCGGCGCGGGTCATCCCGACGTGCCTCGATGACGCGCGGCGAGCACCAGCGCGTCGTCGTTTTCCTTGCGGTAGCGACGCAGAGTTTGGTCGGCGATCGCCACGGCTGAGGCGGAGAAGTCGATATCGGCAAGAAAATCTCCGCCAATGCCGTCGGTGGTCATCACCAGCAGATCGCCGGGGCGCATCGAAACCGTCTGCGTGTGGACGGTGTCAGGTATCCGATAACCGACAATGCCACCGGCGAGGCGCGCTGATGACCGGATCCCGACGCCACTGGGCGACTTGACGACAAGATCGGCGGCAACATTGCCGATTCCGGTCCAACTCAGCAGGTCGGCTTCGAATTCGATTCGCGCCAAAGTCATTGCGACGCCCCTCGTGTCGGCCAGCGCGCGATGGCATAGCTGGACCAACACGCCCAACGGTTTGTCCGGGGCATCCCGAAGCACCTCCGCGGCGCGCTGTGCCGCCCGCGCGGCCTCCCCGCCGTGGCCGAGGCCGTCCAGCACACCGAAGAGGGCAGCGCTGGGGCCCACATCGACCGCGACCGGGTAGTCGCCGCAAGCCTCCTCGCTCGATAGCGGCCGAGCAGCCGCCGCCCATTCGATCGGCCCCAGCCAGCCGTGCTCAGCCATTATGCGGAATCCACTTCCACATCTCGATAACCGTGCCCTGACCCGGTGTGGACTCGACGATCATGCGATCCATCAGCCGGCGTGCGCCGGGCAGGCCGAGCCCCAGGCCGCGCCCGGTGGAATAGCCGTCCTCCATGGCCCTTTCGATGTTGGCGATGCCCGGACCGTCGTCCTCGGCGCGCACCACCAGCGCCTGCCGGCCCTCCCGCTCTTGCATCCCGACCCGAATCTTCCCGTAACCGGCGTAGCTGGTGATGTTGCGGGCGACTTCCGAGATCGCCGTCGCGATCATCGTGACATCGGTCAGCGTGAAGCCGAGCTTGCGGGCCAACTGGTGGCCCGCCTGACGTGCCGTGACGATGTCGTCGGGGTTGCCGACATCGACGATGACGTCATCCGCCACCGTCGAGTCCGATCGATTTCCCCAGTCCCAGATGTCTATTCAGCAACGCCAGGCCCTCTTCCAGGTCCAGCGCCGTATACATGTCGTCAAACATCAACCCCAGTTGGACCATCGCAAACGCGACCTCAGGCTGCAGGCCGACGATCACGGTATCCGCGCCGCGGAGCCGGGTCATGTGCGCAATCGTGCGCAGCGAGCGGGCGGCGAACGAGTCCATCACGTCGATGGCGGTGACGTCGACGATGATGCCTTGTGCGCGGTACCGGCTGACCCGTTCCATCAGGTCGTAGCGCAGTCGCTCGGTGTCGGAGTCGGTCAGCGCCGCCTGCACCGACGCGATGAGGATGGGGCCCTGCTTCAGGATTGGTACTGGCATGGCGCGCTCGTGTTAGTTCTCAACGAAGGTCTTGTTATCCGCCCGTTTCGCCGGTGCGGGTGACCTCGTAGCCCAGCAGACGTTCGGCTTCTTCGATGCCACCCTGCAGGTCACCGACGGCGTTCATCTTCGACAGATCCAGTCCGATCGTCACCAGCGTCAGGGCGATTTCGGAGGACAGGCCGGTGATGATCACGCTGGCGCCCATCAGGCCCGACGCGTCGACGGTCTGCACCAGGTGGTTGGCCACCGTGGAGTCGATGGTGGGCACACCGGTGATGTCGATGACGACGACCTTGGCCCGGTTGGCACGGATGGCCCGCAACAGTTGCTCGGTGACCTGGCGGGCGCGCTGGCTGTCGAGGACGCCGATGATCGGCAAGATCAGCAACTGCTCGCGCACCTGCAGCACCGGCGTGGACAGCTCGCGGATGGCCTCCTGCTGCTGGCGGATGATGCGCTCGCGTTCCTGCACGAAGCCGACGGCGACGGTGTTGGCGATGCGGTTGGCGGCGGGCTCGTAGGCGTCGAGCACCCGGTTGAGCAGGTCGAAGTCCGTCTGGTACTTCTCGAACAGCGAGCGGGCCAGCACGTCGCGCAGCAGCAGCACGATGCCGACGACCTCATTGGTCTCGACGCCACGGGGAATGATGCGCTCGGACAAGTCGCGTGCGTAGTCCTGCAGCGCTTCGACGCTACCGGTCTCGAGCACCTCGACGTAGCTGTCGTACACCGTCGTTGCCTCGGAGAAGATCTCCTCCGGCGACATCGCCGTGAGCAGTTCGGCCTCGGTGATCCTGCGGGCCCATTCCTCGCGCAAAGCCGTTCGGTTCTGGCGTAGGTGCTGCACTAGCTGTGGCAGCAGCAAACCCTCGCTCGAGATCGCCGGCGCCTGATTGACGACGCCCGTACCCGACAAATCCATCGTTTGATCCGACATCGAACCTCCCGGCTCATCGCAGCGGGCTTAAGCCCCGCGGCCAAGACTAACCGAGGCTCGCCGGACGAGGAGTTGAAGTAATATTTCTGCGAGTTTGCGATGGCGACACCGGGTCGGCACCAGGTCCGCCGGGCGCGATAGGACACCCGACTAAGGATGGCCGTTGTCAGCTGCGGACCCCATCACCACCTCCGTCGCGCACCGCGAAGGGGTCGCCGTGGTAACCATCGGCGGCGAAATCGATTTGAGCACCGCGCCGGCTTTTGAAGCGGCGATTACGGGAGCGCTTGACGACGATCCGCCGGTTCTCGTCATTGAACTTTCCCAAGTGAGCTTTATGGCGTCGGTAGGTCTGCGGATCCTGGCGGACACCCAAGAAAAGGTCAGCAAATCGGCTCAGGTTGCGATAGTGGCCAGCAATCCCGCGACAAGCAGACCGATGCAGTTGACCGGCCTCGACAAAGTCATGTCGATGTACCCGACGCTGGACGACGCGTTGACCGCGGTGGGCACCGGCCCTACTAACTAGACCGCGCGCAGCACCTGACGGGCGATCGCGTACTTGTGCACCTCGGTCGGACCGTCGTAGAGCCGGAAGGCTCGCATGTCCGAGAAGATCATCCCGACCGGTGTCTCGTCGGAGATGCCGATGCCGCCGAGGATCTGCACGCAGCGGTCGGCGACCTTGAACAGCTCTTCGGACACATAGGCTTTGACCATCGAGCTTTCGTGTCGGCCGGTTCCGCGATCGCCCTTGTCCAGCGTCCAGCACGCCCACCAGATCGCGAGTCGGCATTGCTGGAGGGCGATTTCATTGTCGGCGATCATGAAACTCACGCCCTGGTGCTCGCCCAGCGGCTTGCCGAACGCGGTGCGCTCCCGGGCATGCCGCACCGCGATCGACTGCGCGCGCGAGGCCGCCCCCAGCCAGCGCATGCAGTGCGTCAGCCGCGCCGGCGCCAACCGCAACTGTGCGTAGCGCAGGGCCTGGCCGACCTCGCCGAGCACTGCCGACGACGGCAGCCGCAGGTCGATCAACCGAACAACGCCGTGGCCTTCGACGTAGTTGCGGTCCATCGTGTTCATCACCCGCTCGAGCTCGATGCCCGGAGTTGTGCCGTCGCATAGGAACAGCGTCGGACCGTCGGGGCCGTGTGGGTTGGGCGCGACGCGCGCCATGATGATCCACGTCCGTGCGCCGTGCGCGCCGGTGATCAACCACTTGCGCCCGTTGATGACGTAGTCGGTCCCGTCGAACTTCGCCTCGGTGGCCAGCTGGTTGGGATCCGAACCGGCGCCGCCGGGTTCGGTCATCGCGAACACCGACCGCTGCCGGCCGTCGATGACCGGCAGCAGGAACTCGTCAACCTGCTCGGCGTTCGCGACCTTGCCCAGCAGGAACATGTTGCCCTCGTCGGGCGCGGCGCAGTTGAGCGCCACCGGGCCCAGCGTCGACCAACCCGCCGCCTCGAACAACACCGCCTGCTCACGGTGCGACGGCTCACGGCCACCAAAACGCTTGGGCGCCTGGAAGGTTAGCAACCCCGCTTTGCGGGCGAGCTCGACCAGCTCGGCTCGCAGGTCGTCGTCGGGGCCGTGTCGGGTAAGGCGAGGATCGGCCTCGTACGGCACGATCTGCTCGGCGACAAACGCGCGAATCTCGTCGCGCAGCGCCGCCAGGTCCGCGGGTATGTCGAAATCGATCATGCGTTTTCCATCAGCTCGCACGCCTGCTGGAACAGACTCACCGTGGCCGCATGCAGTAGTTCGCCGACCTCCTTGGGCGCTTTGCCGGCGCTGGCCCTCGCATGCGTGCCCTCCAGCACGATGCCGAGCTTGAAACAGGCCAGCACCGTGTACCAGGTGATGTGTGACAGGTCGCGGGTGGTGTTGCGCCCGTACTGCTCCACCAGGTCGGAGGTGCTGGCCAATCCGCCCTTGTCAAAGAGGGTGCCGCCAAAGGCGCTGGACGCGTCGGACGGTCGCCAGGTGGCCAGCAGCCAGCCGAGGTCCAGCAGCGGGTCACCGATCGTGCACATCTCCCAGTCGACGATCGCGACGACCTCGGGATCGGTGCGAGAAAACATCACGTTCGCCGCGTGATAGTCGCCGTGCATGATGCCCGGCGTCCACACCGGCGGCCGACCTTCTTCGAGCCACTTGGCGACGTCGTCGACTCCCGGAATGTCTGGGCCGGGATAGTTTTCGAACTCTTGATACGTTTCCAACTCCGAAAGCCAGCGCGGCACTTGACGTTCCAGGAAACCGTCTGGTTTGCCGAAATCGCCGAGCCCGACGGCGAGGTAGTCGACCGCACCGAGCTTGGCCAGCGCATCGGCCATCGACAGTCCCATCCGGAACCGCACGGCCGGGTCGCCGGCGTGCAGCGGGGGCAACTCCTCGCCGGCGTTGAACCCGTCGATGGGTTCCATCAGATAGAAGACCGCGTCGCCGAGCACGTCCGGGTCGTCGCAGCTGGCGATCAGATGCGGATGCGGCACGTCGGTGCCGGCCAGCGCGGCCAGGACCTGCGTCTCTCGCATGATCACGGTGTTGCTGCGCGGACGCAGGTGTTTCGGCCCGCGGCGCAGCACGTATTCTCGGCCCGACCGGGTGAACCGCAACATGATGTTCTGCGTCCCGCCGCTGATCTTCGCAACATCCTCCAACGGGCCGTCGCCTAACTCCTGCTGCGACATCCACTCGGCGATGGCATCGAGGGCTTCTGCGTCGTCCACGTTGCTGAAGCTACCGTCTGCAAGGATCACGCCATGACGCCACCAGTCATTCAGCGCTGGATCTCGATCATCGAGAACGGCCGTACCGACGAATTGGACGCTCTGCTCGCCGACGACGTCGTGTTCTTCTCGCCCGCGGTATTCACCCCGCAGGACGGCCGAGACAAGACCTTGATGTACCTCACGGCTGCTGTAAAAGTGTTCGGCACCAATGATTTCCATTACGTCGAGCAGTGGTACAAGGACCGATCCGCGATCCTTGAGTTCGCCGCGACGATCGACGGGATCTACGTCAACGGGATCGACATGATCCACTGGAACGACGATGAGCAGATCGTGTCGGTCAAGGTCATGCTGCGCCCCCTGAAGGCGTTGCAGACGATCATCCCGGCGATGGCTGAGTTGTTGCAGCAGTGACGGACCGGCCCGCCCGACTGAGCGACGTCCACGAGATCGCCGCTGGCATGCCGTATGCGCGGCGCATCGAAGGGCCCAAGGGCAACGCGATCTACCAGGTCGGCGGCAAGTCGTTCGTCTTCTTCCGCACCCCGCAACCCGACGCCGTCGACCCCGACACCGGGGAGCGCCTCGACGACGTGATCATGATCTGGGTGGAATCCGAGAGCGACAAGTTGGCGCTGGTGCAGGACCCGAATTCGCCGTTCTTCACCACCGATCGATTCGACGAGCATCCGTCCGTGCTGATCCGCGCCGCCCGGTTGGCCGATATCAGCAGAACGGAGCTGGCCGAGCTCATTCAAGATGGATGGCTGTCGCGCGCGTCGAAGCGTCGGGCGGACGAGTGGCTCGCCGCGAACCGCCCGTAGCTGCCTGAGCCCAGGGGCCTCTCAGGCAGGCGGCGTACTGTCCGGTGCTGGCTGGACATGGGAGCAACGACGATGCCGCGAACCGACAACGATTCCTGGGACATCACCGAGAGTGTGGGATCAACGGCGCTCGGGGTTGCCGCGGCTCGCGCCGCCGAAACCGAAAGCGACAACCCGCTCATCCAGGATCCGTTCGCACGGGCATTTCTCGAAGCGGCCGGCCACGGCATGTGGAGCCTGATGGGGAATCCCACCAAGGCGGCCGAACTGACGGATGACGGGGATCTGCTCGCTCACCTACAGGTGATGATCGACTTCATGGCCGTGCGGACAGCGTTTTTCGACGAGTACTTCCTCAACGCTGCGGCGTCCGGCGTTCGGCAGGTGGTCATCCTGGCCGCGGGCTTGGATGCGCGCGCGTGGCGGCTGCCATGGCCCGACGGGACCACCGTGTACGAGCTGGATCAGGCCAAGGTTCTGGAGTTCAAGTCGACCACCCTGCAGGCGCGGGGCGCACAGCCGACGTCGAGGCTGGTGAGCATTCCGATAGACCTGCGGCAGGACTGGCCAACAGCGTTGCGGGAAGCGGGCTTTGACCCATCACGGCCGACCGCGTGGTCGGCCGAGGGGCTACTTCGCTACCTGCCTGCGCAGGCCCAGGATCTGCTGTTCGAGCGCATTCACGCGTTGAGCCGGGCCGGCAGTTGGCTGGCTACCAACGCGCCCGCGAAGAGCGCGCTGGATCCCGAGCGGTTGGCCCGCCAGCGTGAACAATCGCACCGGTTGCGCGCCGCGGCCGCCCGGGTCCTCGACACCGACGTACCCGCGGATGAAGACCTGTGGTACCCCGAGGAACGCACCGAGGTGACCGACTGGCTGCGTGAACACGGCTGGGACGCGTCGGCAATCACCATGGGGGAGATGCTGACTCGATACGGGCGCGACGTCCCGGGAGACGACTTAGTACCGCCGACCGTGTTCGTGTCTGCGCACCGATCCTGACCGCGGCCGGTGTAGCCGGCTGCAATCGCGTCTCAATATTGCTGTATCGCAGCACTAGTCGGGTGGCCCGGCTTTCCAAAGGCTGTCCCGAGGCGCTGAACGGCCCTGGCGGCGACAACGGTCCAAACGTTCGCTGTCAGTTGTACAGATGTTTAGTCCAGATGTTTGGACGTTTGCCGCCGTGGGTACCTTAGCTCTGCTCTGCGGTTTTCTTTCCGACATTGATGGAGGCCAGGATGCGCGGCGGAGGTTTAATCGGTGCAATTGTGGTGGTCTGGTTGGTGATCGGCGTGGTAGCCGCATTCCAACGGGGCTACTTGAAGAATACCGACCAAAATTGTGCCTCATTGGGCACTATCGCGGTCACGGTGCTCGTGGGTCCCCTGAATTACGCGGGTGTCAACCCGAAGGTCGGCGATTGTCATTTGCCGCAGCCAAGTTCGATGCCCGCGATGGACATCGAGTATCTGTTTGGAATGGAGGCGTCGTGATTTTTTTGGGCATCATCCTGCTGGTATTGGGATATTTCCTCAAGGTGTATGTCCTAGAAACGATCGGCATCATCTTGCTGGTCATCGGCGCGGTGCTCTGGGTTCTGGGATCTGTCGGCCGCCCGGTCGCCGGCAGGCGCTACTGGTACTGACGCGAATCAACGAAACATCTGAAAAGGAGTCATCATGATCGTCCTCGGAATTATCTTGCTCGTCCTCGGTTATGTGCTGCCCGTGCCACTACTCGCTACCCTCGGGTGGATTCTGGTGGTCATCGGTGTGGTGTTCTTCATCATGGGAAGTGTCGGCCGCCCGGTCGCCGGCCGAAAAGTCTGGTTTTAATCCGCCGACCTGCAGTTGGGGCCGCTCACAGCGGACACATAGGATTGGCACAGTAACGACCCATCGTGCTGGGCATACTTTAAATCTGTGAGCCAACCCCATGCACCCGTCGAGCGAGTCGTTATGCGCCGTGCCGACGGGAACCCGATCAATGTGCTGGTGGTCGACGACGAAGCCGTCCTCGCCGAGATGGTGTCGATGGCGCTTCGCTACGAAGGCTGGAACATCGCGACCGCAGGCGACGGAGCAGCGGCTCTGGAGTCGGCGCGGTCGCAGCGGCCCGATGTAGTCGTCCTCGACGTGATGCTGCCCGATATGAGCGGGCTCGATGTGCTGCGGAAACTGCGCGAACAGAATCCGCAGCTGCCGGTTCTGCTGCTCACGGCGAAGGATGCGGTGGAAGATCGCATCGCCGGCCTAACGGCCGGTGGCGACGACTATGTCACCAAACCGTTCAGCCTCGAAGAGGTGGTGTTGCGGCTGCGAGCGCTGCTGCGGCGCACCGGGGTGACAACGGAGGACAGCGGCGCGCAGCTCGTCGTCGGCGACCTGGTGCTCAACGAGGACAGCCACGAGGTGACCCGCGCCGGGGAGCCAATCTCGTTGACGTCCACCGAGTTCGAGCTGCTGCGCTTCATGATGCGCAACTCAAAGCGGGTACTGAGCAAGGCGCAGATCTTGGACCGGGTGTGGAGTTACGACTTCGGCGGCCGGTCCAACATCGTCGAGCTGTACATCTCCTATCTGCGCAAGAAAATCGACAACGGGCGCGACCCGATGATCCATACGCTGCGTGGCGCCGGCTACGTACTCAAGCCGGCCCCCTAGCATGGGCGGGACTTGGTCCCTTCGGCTTCGGCTGTTGATCGGGCAGGTCGTGGTGCTCGCCATCGTGTGCGTCGGGATCGGCGCGGTGACCGAGCTCGCGTTGTACCGATACCTGGTCGGACAGCTCGACACCGAAGTGCAGGACGCTTCGCATCGCTCGGTGCGGATATTCGGTGAGCCGCCGTCGGCGCCGTGGCGCCATCATCTGCGGCCTTTTCCGCGACCCGGCCCGGGCCCGGTCTTCCTTGACGCGCCGGCCCAGCCGGTGGGGATGGTCGCGGCGGCGATCGACAACGGCGGGTCGATCGAGGCCGGATACCTGACCAGCGCGGGCAGCCGGGCCGCGTTGACCGACGCAGCCGCGGCCCAGCTGAAGGCGATTCCGATCAACCGCACGCCGGTGACCCGAGATCTCAACGGGCTGGGCCGGTATCGCGTCATCGCGGCCCCCGCCCGGCAAAGCGGCGACATCATCGTCACCGGCCTGTCGATGTCGGATGTCGACGCCACGATGATCCGCGTCCTGCTGATCTTCGCGGTAGTCACCGTGATCGCCGTCGCGGCCGCCACCACGGCCGGCATTGTGATCATCCGGCGAGCGCTGGCGCCGCTGCGCCGCGTCGCGCAGACCGCCGGCGAGGTGGTCGCTCTACCGCTGGACCGCGGCGAAGTCGCGTTGCCGGTGCGGGTGCTCGAGGCGGACGCCAACCCGCGCACCGAAGTGGGGCAGCTCGGGTCGGCCGTGAACCGGATGCTCGACCACATCGCGGCCGCGTTGTCGACCCGGCAGGCCAGCGAGACCCGGGTACGCCAGTTCGTCGCCGACGCCAGTCACGAACTACGCACGCCGCTGGCGGCAATCCGCGGCTACACCGAGCTGGCGCAACGAATGGGTGACGACCGCGATGCGGTGACGCATGCGATGCAGCGCGTGAATTCCGAAACCCAGCGGATGACCCACCTCGTCGAGGATCTGCTGCTGCTCGCCCGGCTGGACTCCGGGCGGCCGCTGGAACGCGAATCGGTGGATCTGTCGCGGGTGGCCGTCGACGCGGTCAGCGATGCACATGTCGCCGGGCCGGATCTTCAGTGGGAGCTCGACTTGCCGGAAGAGCCGGTGATGGTCTGCGGCGACGCCGCCCGGTTGCATCAGGTGGTGACCAATCTGCTGGCCAACGCCCGCGTGCACACCAGCCCGGGAACCGTCGTGACCACGCGATTGGCTTCCGACACGATGCATGCGGTGCTGAGCGTGGTCGACAACGGGCCGGGGATCCCAGAACAGTTGCAGTCGGAGGTGTTCGAGCGGTTCGCCCGCGGTGACACTTCCCGATCGCGTAAGGGCGGCAGCACCGGCCTGGGCCTGGCGATCGTCTCGGCAGTGATCAAGGCCCATGACGGCACGATCTCGTTGGACAGCGCGCCGGGTCACACCGACTTCACCGTGCGGTTGCCGCTGACGTCCGACGCTTAGCGTCACCGCTCACAGCGTGGACATAACTTGGACAAATTCGAAACTTAGGACCGCGCAACATGATTGAAGCATGACGATTCTCGAAGTGCCTGGTGATGTGGCCGTCGATGAATTCGTCGTTGCGCCGCTGGCGTATTCGCGGCGGCCACGCTGGATACGGCCCGCGCTGTGGGCGCTACTGGGCGCGACCGCATTGCTCTATCTGTGGGACTTGAGCGCATCCGGCTACGCCAATCAGTTCTATGCCGCTGCGGTACAGGCCGGCACGCAGAGTTGGAAGGCGTTGTTGTTCGGTTCGCTGGATCCCGGCAACGCCATCACGGTCGACAAACCGCCCGCCGCGATTTGGGTGATGGGCATGTCGGCTCGGCTGTTTGGTTTTGGCCCCTTGGCGATGCTGGTGCCGCAGGCTCTGATGGGTGTCGGCTCGGTGGCACTGCTCTACGGTGCGGTAAGACGCGCCAGCGGGCCGATCGCCGGTCTGCTTGCCGGTGCGCTGTTGGCGCTAACGCCGTTGGCGGCCTTGATATTTCGTTGCAACAACTCCGACGCACTGTTGGTGCTGCTGCTGGTCGCTGCCGGTTACTGCACCGTTCGCGCGTTGGACAGCCGGTCGGGTCGATGGCTCGCCCTCGCAGGCACTGCACTGGGATTCGCCTTCCTCACCACGATGGCGGAAGCCTTTGTCGTGATCCCGGCGATCGGGCTGGTGGTAATGGTTGCCGCTCCCGGCGGCATGCGCGCGCGGATCCGCAGCCTGCTGATCGGGTTGGCGACGACCGTCGTCTCAGCCGGTTGGTTCGTTGCGCTGGTGGCGGTGTGGCCCGCGGATTCCCGGCCCTATATCGGTGGTTCCACCGATAACAGCCTGCTGCACCTCACGCTTGCCCACAACGGTGTGGGCCGGGTGCTCGGCGAAGGCGGAAACCACAGCTCATGGCTGTTGCCCGCGGCGGTGATCGGCCTGATCGCAATGCTGTGGTTCACCCGCTCGACGCCGCGGACCGACCGGATGCGGGCCAGCCTGCTGTTCTGGGGTGTCTGGATGGTGGTATCGGGGGTGGTCTTCGGCTACCCGGTTGCGATGGCACCCGCCGTTGCGGCGGTCACGGCGATCTCGACTCGAGAGTTGTGGCGTGGCAGGCAGTTTGGTTCGTCACGGGCGGCCCTGGCGCTGATGTTGGTGGCGACCGCCGGGTGGGATTTCGTCCTGCTCAGCCGCACACCGGACTGGCTGCCGTGGCTACGGTGGACGATGCTGCTCGGTGCCGTCGTCATACCCGCGCTGGTGCTCACCAGGGGTCAGCTAGTCGGCCGGGGCGTCGCGGCGTTGTGCGCCGGCGGACTGCTGTTCGGGTTGGGAGGCGTCGCGGCATACACCGTCCACGCGGTCGCGGTGCACCACGGCGCCTCCATCCCCGTCGGCGCCGACGACGAGCAGGCCGGCGCCAACAGAGCGCTCGCCGCACTACTGGTTGGAACCGACAACCGTTGGGCAGCAGCAACTATCGGCGCACGCACCACATCCAGTCTCGAGCTGAGCACCGGCAAGTCGGTCATGGCGGTCGGCGGATTCGACAACGCGCCGACGCTGGCCCAGTTCCGGCGCTATGTTGCCGACGGCCAGATCGGCTACTTCGTCCGCGACGACAGCCACGAACCGGGTGCACGTTACGGCGATCAGAGTTCAGCGTCCGGCGCGGCCGGTCAGATCACCAGATGGGTGGCCGCGAACTTCGTCCCGCAGCAGGTTGGCGACACGACGGTCTACGACCTCGCCCGCTGACCGGCTCGGGCGTACGCAACGACGGCGACGCCGTGGGGAGCGTCGCCGTCGTCTGCGTTGGGGTTACTTCAGGATCGGGTTGCTAGGGGCAGGTGACGTCAATCTCGAACGACTTGTTCACCGGCTGCATCGGGTTGGACATGTCCACCCCGGTCGCCGTCCCGGTGATCTTGTACTTGCTGCCGTCCTTGGTCGCGCTGGCATTGCCCTGACCGGTACCCGGGGTGTAACCGAGCGTGACGCCATTGACATTGCCGAGCCCGACCGACTTCACCGCGGGCGGGCTGGCGTCGGTGAGCACGGCGCCAATGCCGGTGGACGCCCCACCGATGGCGATGTTGACGTTGCCGGCCATCGAAGAGCAGGCGACTGTGCCTTGGACGTTCTGGTCTTTGCCGTCGATGGTGATTTTCGCCACGGATGTGCCGCTCGAACCGGCCGCCGCCGCGCTTGTCTGGCCAGACGATGACCCGGAACTGCTCGTCGATGACTTATTGCTCGAACATCCGGACAGACCTACGACGACGATCGCCGTCGCTGCTGCAGCGATCGTAACTGAACGCTTCACTCGTGCTCCTTTGCCGTTGTGGCGGTCCACAGGTACTTCACAGACCGTTTCGGCAGTATGCAGCGTTACCGAATGCCCGGTATCGAATTCGCCAAAAATTAGGCGTCTGGTCAACGCGGCTCATCCGAATACGACAAAGATTTTGCTGGCCGATCGGGTGGATCTCATCCGACGCGGCCGAATGGATGGGAGTGTCAGATTGTGAATGCGAACCCTCCGACCGCCGTTATTTCACCGTTTGAGGACACCACGGATTTCGCCGACGCTGACCGGGGATTCATTGCCGCGCTGACACCCTGCGTCGTCAAATCCGCGGACGGGCGTGTGGTGTGGAATAACGACGCATATTCGTTCATCACCGGGGACCCGCCACCATCTGTCAATCCCAGCTTGTGGCGGCAGTGCATGCTGACCGCCAAACAAGGTCTCTACGAGGTGGTCCCGGGTATCTACCAGGTCCGCGGCCTGGACATCTCCAACATCAGCTTCGTCGAGGGCGACACCGGCCTGATCGTCATCGACCCGTTGGTATCCACTGAGACGGCGGCCGCGGCGCTGCAGCTGTACCGCGCCCACCGCGGTGACCGGCCTGTCGTCGCCGTGATCTACACCCACAGCCATGTCGACCATTTCGGTGGCGTGCTGGGCGTGACCTCACAAGCGGACGTGGACGCCGGGAGGGTGGCGGTCCTGGCGCCCGAGGGATTCACCGAGCACGCAGTGCAGGAGAACGTTTACGCGGGAACGGCCATGGCGCGTCGCGCCACTTATATGTACGGCAGCCAGTTGGCGCCCGGCCCGCGGGGACACGTCGGTTGTGGCCTGGGCCAGGGGCCATCTCTTGGTGAGATTGCCCTGATCGTTCCGACCGTCGACATCTCGACCACCGGCGAAACCCACACCATCGACGGGGTGGAGATCGAATTTCAGATGGCACCCGGCACCGAAGCCCCAGCCGAAATGCACTTCTATTTCCCGCGATTCCGCGCACTGTGTATGGCCGAGAACGCCACCCACAACCTGCACAACCTGTTGACGCTTCGCGGCGCGCTGGTTCGCGACCCGCATGCCTGGTCCGGCTATCTGACCGAGGCGATCGACAAGTTCACCGACCGCACCGATGTCGTGTTCGCATCTCACCACTGGCCAACCTGGGGACATGAGCGCGTTGTCGAGTTCCTGTCGTTGCAACGCGACCTGTACGCCTATTTGCATGACCAGACGCTGCGGCTGCTCAACCAAGGCCACACGGGTGCCGAAATTGCCGAGATGTTCGAAATGCCACCGGTGTTGGACAACGCGTGGCACACCCACGGGTATTACGGCTCGGTCAGCCACAACGTCAAGGCAATCTACCAGCGCTACATGGGTTGGTTCGACGGCAACCCGGCGCGGTTGTGGCCCCACCCGCCAGAAGCACTGGCTACGCGATACGTTGACGCGATGGGTGGGATTGAGCGTGTCGTCGAACTCGCTAAGCAGGCCTTCGATTCCGCAGATTTCCGTTGGGCTGCAACGCTGCTCGATCACGCGGTGTTTGCCGATAGCACGCATGCTGCCGCCCGTGCCCTGCTCGCCGATACTTTCGAGCAGTTGGCCTACGGCGCCGAGAATGCGACCTGGCGCAACTTCTTCCTATCCGGGGCGGTCGAATTGCGCGACGGCAACTTCGGCACCGCGACCCAAACCACCTCGCTGACGTTGATGTCTCAGCTGACGCCGGAGCAGATCTTCGACGGCCTGGCTCTCACCGTCAACGGACCCCGCGCCTGGGACTTGGATCTCGCCGTCGACGTCACCTTGACCGACGTGAACGCCAATTACCGGCTGGCACTGCATAACGGCTTGCTGGTGCACCGCAAAGTGGCCGCCGATCCCGCCACGGCGAATGTGACCGTGGAGGTGGACAACACGATTCGCCTCCTCACGGTGGTCATGGGCTCCGGAATGGAAGGAGTCGGCTCACCGGGGCTGGAGATATCCGGCGACCAGACTGTCCTGCAGCAGCTGTTGGGTGTCCTCGACCAGCCCGATCCGGCGTTCAACATCGTCACGCCGTGACGTCGATGACCACCTTGCCGACCGCCCTGCGCTCGGCCACATGCCGTAACGCGGTCGCGGCGTCGGCCAGCGGAAACCGGGCACCGATATACGGCTGAATCCGGCCGTCGGCGAACATCTGCTGCAGCTCGCGGACGTCGCGCGCGGCGTCATCGGGATGATCGGCGGTGAAGGTGCGGATCTCCATGCCGCGGATGGTGATGTCTTTGAGCAGAACCAGATTGAGCGGAATCGCGGGAATCGTACCCGCGGCGTAGCCGAGGGTGATGAACATTCCGCCGCGGGCCAGTCCGCGCAGCGCCGGCTCCGCGTAGCGTCCGCCGACCGGATCGATGACGACGCGAGCGCCGCCGCCGGTGAGTTCGCGGATGGCCGATTTCAGATCGTCGCGGTCGTAGGCGACGGTCGCCTCGGCGCCGCGCTGCCGGCAGATATCGAGCTTGTCCTCGGTCGACGCCGCGGCCAGCACCCGGGCCTTCATGCCGACCGCCAGGTCCAGTGCCGCCTGACCGACGCCGCCCGCGGCGCCGAGGACTACCACCCAATCCCCTTCTGCAACTTGGGCAACCGAGCGCAGCGCGTGATAGGCGGTGCGGTAGGTGACACCAAACGCCGCAGCGGGGGCGAAGTCGACGCCGTCGGGAATCGCCAACACCCCGCGCGCGTCGAGCAGGGCCAGCTCGGCGAACGCGCCGGTCGGTGTGGCTCCGAATATCCGGTCGCCCGGCGCGAACCGGGCCCCGTAAGAACCGGGGCCGGCGGCCACCACCTCGCCGGCCAGCTCGCTGCCCGGCGTGAACGGGACCGGAATCTTGACCTGGTACTTGCCGGCGATCAGCAGCACGTCGGGAAAGTTGACGGCCGCGGCGTGTACCCGCACCAGCAGCTGGCCCGGACCCGGCGTCGGATCGGCGACGTCGTCGATGACGAGATCTTCTGGGGGGCCGTAGGCGCGGCAGACGACGGCGCGCATCAGCCGGCCCCCAGCCCGCGTAAACAGAACCGCACCAAGTGATCGACGTCGTCGGGTCCTGGCCGGTCGCCCGAGTCCAGGTGGCGCCGCATGGTTGCCGCAGTGCAATGGAAGACGGTGTCGGCATCGCGGCGGACATCCGTGCTCCCTGACGCTGCGATCGGCTCGGTCAGCAGGTCACGCATCGGCCGCATGATCTCGTCGTCAGCGGCCCGCCAGTTGGCGGTGGCCGAAATCTGCCCGGCCGCGGCGCGGCTCATGCTGATCAGGTGTGGATCGCCGACCTGCGCGAGCGCGCCCTCGATCCAGCGCCGCAGCTGGCCCGACGGCGTGGACTCCTTGGCCATCTGATGCTGCAGATAGGAGACGACGATCGCGACACCACGCTCCATCACCGCCAGGATGACGTCGTCTTTGCCCGCGAAATACCGGTAGAACGCCTTGTTCGACGAGCCGGCCTCGGCGACGATGTCGCTGACCCGAGGCGGTTCGGGCGTCACCCGTTCCATCACCCGGACGGCGGCGGCGAGAATGCGTTCGACTTCCTCGGTGGCTTCCCGCTGACGGTCGTCGAGGGCACGCTCGACGGCCGCGGTCACCCGGCTATTGGTCAACGAGCTCACCGTATTTGGCGCGGACAGCCGCGCGGCGGACATCCAGCATCTCACTGGGCCAATCGCCGTCTTCGGCCTGGTAGCCCTTGAGCAGCATCCGGGCCAGGTTGACCTTGTGTGCCTCGGTCGGCCCGTCGGCCAGGCCGAGCGCGATACCGCCAAGCAGGACGTTGACCAGCGGCAGCTGATCGGTGAGCCCGAGCGCGCCGTGCACCTGGATCGCCCGCAGCGCAATAGATTTCAGCACCTGCGACGCCAAGATCTTGCAGGTGGCGATCTCGGCTCGGGCGCCGTGCTCGTCGCCGCTGTCAAGCAGCCACGCGGCGTGCAGCACCGTCAGCCGAAACGGTGTCAACTCGGTGTAAGAGTCGGCGATGAACTCCTGGACCAACTGCTTATCGGCGAGCAAAGTACCTTGAGTGAAACGGCTTTTCGCGCGCTTGGACATCATCTCGACCGCGCGTTGCGCCATGCCGATCGAGCGCATCGCGTGATGCAGCCGTCCGCCCGCCAACCGGGTCTGCAGGATCAGGAAGCCCTGGCCGGGCTCGCCGAGCAAGCGCGTCCGACGGCACCCGCACCCCGTCGTAGTGCACCAGGGAGTGACCCGGTTCGTGCGGATCCGCGCCGACTAGATGGTGGTTGGCTTCCACGTTGAGGCCCTTGGTGCCCGCCGGAATCAGGAACGTCGAGGCGCCGTGATGCACCGCAACATCGGGGTTGGTGATCGCAACGACGATGAAGAAGGATGCGACAGCCGCGTTGGAGGAGAAGTACTTTCGTCCGGTGATCACCCAGTCGTCGCCGTCGCGGACGGCGCGGGTGGTGAAGACCCGTGGGTCGGCGCCGCCTTGCGGCTCGGTCATCGAGAAGCAGGAGAAGATCTCGCCGGACAGCAGGCCGTTCAGATAGCGGTCCTTCTGCTCCTGCGTGCCGAAGCGGGCGATGATCTCCGCGTTGCCGGTGTCGGGTGCCTGCGTTCCGAAGATGATTGGCGCCCAAGGGCTGCGGCCCAGGATCTCGTTGATCAGCGTCAGCTTGACCGAGCCGAAGCCCTGCCCGCCGAGTTCCGGACCGAGGTGCGGCGCCCACAGTCCTTGGTCGCGAACCTGCTGTTTGAGCGGATCGACGATTTTGCGACGCTCGTCGTTCAGCGGCAAGAACTCGCAGCCGGGGAAGAGTACCTCGAGCGGTTCGACCTCTTCGCGGACGAATTCGCGGGTCCAGTCAAGCTTCTTCTCAAACTCCGGTTCGGTGGAGAAGTCCCATGCCATATCGAATACTCCTGCCTTTTAGGGGATGCCGCCATCGGCTCGCAGAATCGAGCCGGTGGTGAAGCTGGATGCGTCGGAAGCTAAAAATAATGCGGCGCCGACTATTTCGCGGGGATCGCCGGCTCGTTTCAACGAAAGATGACCGAACCCCGTGGTGTTGTCACCTTCTTCGAGGCCCCAGGCCTTGCTGACGTCGGTGAGGAACGGCCCGGCCATCAAGGTGTTGACCCGGACCGTCGGCCCGAACGCCTGTGCCAGTCCTTCGGTCATCGCGTTGAGCCCGGCCTTGGCCGCGGCATAGGGAATGATGCCGCCGTTAGGGCGCAGCGACCCGGTGGAGCTGACGTTGATGATTGATCCGTGGCCCGCGGCCACCATCCGTTCGCCCACCAATGCCGACAACCGGAATGGGCCCTTGAGATTCAGGTTGACCACCGCATCGAATAGCTTCTCGGTGACGTTGCTGAGCTTGTCGTACAGCGGTGACATGCCGGCGTTGTTGATCAACGTGTCGACTTTGCCGAACCGGTCGTACGTGGCCTCAACCAATCCGTCGAGCTGGTCCCAGCGGCCCACATGCACCTGATATGGCATGGCCGAACGGCCAGTCTCGGCTTCGATCTCCTTGGCGGTGGTGATGCAGGTGTCCATATTGCGGCTGGCGATCACCACGTCGGCACCGCAGTGTGCGGCGCCGAACGCCATCTCGCGCCCCAATCCGCGGCTGCCGCCGGTGATCAGTATCACCCGATCGGTTAGGTCGAAAAGATCGTCCGCATAACCCATTACGCGATCTCCTCAGTGTCCATTGGCCGATAGCGACTTGGCCAGTTCGGCGGCCGTGGCGACCAGCTGGGGGATCATGGCCCCGAACGCTTCCTGGATCTTGGGGTCGACTTTCCCGGTGCGCACCCCGGCGGCATAGGTCTTTTCCAAAACGATGCCGAGTTTCCAATTGGCCAATACCAGGTAGTAGTCGATGTTTTCGCATGACAGCCCGCTGGTCTTCTCGTAGCGCTCGAGCAACTCGCTGCGCGTCGGCATGCCCTTCATGTCGAGATAAAAGCCGTCCTCCCTCGGATTCTCGCCGTCGTATCCCAGCAGGCACCAGGCCAAGTCCAGCAGCGGGTCGCCGACCGTGGTCATCTCCCAGTCGACGATCGCGGCCAGCCGGGCCGGCTCGCCGTGCGCGAACATCACATTGGCGAACTGGTAGTCGCCGTGCATGATGCCCGCCGTGTAGTGACCGGGCCGGTTGCGGCGCAGCCAGTCGGCGGCTTCGTCCAGGCCGGGAAGCTCCCGCACCTTGTAGGCATCCAGGAACGCCAGCCAGCGGTCGACTTGCCGCTCGTGGAATCCATCGGGACGGCCGAAGCCGTCCAGCCCCTGGCCGCGCCAGTCCACCCGGCCCAGCTTGGCGGCGCCGTCGACGAGTTCGAACGCCAAGCCTCCGCGTGCGGTCAGGTCGGTGTCGAACGGCGTCGCCCACCCGCCGTCCATCGGACTCCACCCGTCGATGGCCCGCATGACGTAGAAGGGCATACCGAGCAGATCGCCGGCGTCGTTGGCGGCGATCAGCTCGGCATGCGGCACGTCGGTGCCGCGCAGTGCGCGCACCAGCCGGATCTCGCGCAGCAGCCCATCGATGCGGGCCGCGTCGGCGCGGGCGCCGGGCATCCGCAGCACCATGCGCTCGTCGCCTCTGTGGATCAGATAGAGCGTGTTTTGCGAGCCCCCGGACAGCTGTTCGACGACGGGCTCTTCACCCGCGCCGGGGGCGTCGTTCGCGTCCAGCCAACGTCCCAGCACGCCCGCATCAAGCATCTGCACACCCCAATCTCCATCCGGAGAATAGCATTCTCCGCAGAGATGACAAGGGCTGTAGACCGCATGCAAGGCTGTGCGCATGCAGTTGCTACTGGTCCGGCATGCGTTGCCGCTTCGCAGCGAACCCGGACCCACGAAACAAGAACGTGCCGACCCCGACCTCTCCGACGAGGGGCGGGCGCAGGTTGCGCGGCTACCCGACGCGCTGGCCAGGTTTCCCATCACCCGGGTGGTGAGCAGCCCGCAGCGTCGCGCGATCCAGACCGCGGAACCGGTCGCCGTCGCGCGCGGGCTCGCCGTCGAGATCGACGACCGCTGGGCCGAATACGACCGTGATCTGCCGGTGTATATCCCGATCGAGCACATCCGTGACGAGAACCCGCAAGAGTGGGCCCGGATGGCGGCGGGACACCTGCCCAGCGCGGTTGACGAAGAGGCATTCCGGGCGCGGGTACGTGCCGCCGTCGACGACGTCGTCGCCGTCGCGGAGCATGAGGACACCATCGTGGTATTCAGCCATGGCGGGGTGATCAACGTGGTGCTGCACGAGATTCTGGGAACCAAGCGGGTGCTGTCGTTTCCGATCGACTACGTGTCGGTGACCCGGCTGCTGTTCTCCCGATCCCGTCAAGCGAGCGTGGTGACGGTCAACGGCACCGAGCATGTGTGGGATCTGCTGCCGCGCAACCAGCGCGCCCGGTGACGAGTGATAAACAGGTCGGATGACTACGACGCCGCTTGACGGCCTTGATCTGCTCGCGCTGGACGGGTATCTGCGCTCGGCCGGCGTCGCGCGGGACGGCGAGCTGCGGGCGCAGCTGATCTCCGGCGGTCGCTCCAACCTGACCTTCCTGGTTGCCGATGACTCGTCGAAGTGGGTGCTGCGACGCCCGCCGTTGCATGGGCTGACGCCGTCGGCCCACGACATGGCGCGCGAATACAAAGTGGTCGCGGCGCTCGCCGACACCGCGGTCCCGGTGGCCCGCGCCGTCGCACTCTGCGACGACGACTCAGTGCTCGGCGCGCCGTTCCAAATGGTGGAATACGTTGCGGGGCAGGTGGTCCGCAGTCGCGCCGAGCTCGAGGCGTTAGGCGACCAGCAGGTCATCGAAGGCTGTGTCGACGCACTGATCCGGGTGCTGGCAGATCTGCACGCGGTCGACCCGGCCGCCGTCGGACTCGCCGATTTCGGCAAACCGAGCGGATATCTGGAACGCCAGGTCCGCCGGTGGGGTTCGCAGTGGGAACTCGTGCGCCTTTCTGACGACGACCGCGACGCAGACGTTCAGCGGCTGCATTCGGCGTTGGCGCAGTCGATTCCGCGGCAGAGCCGCACGTCGATCGTGCACGGCGACTACCGCATCGACAACACCATCCTGGACGCCAACGATCCTCGGCAGGTGCGCGCGGTCGTGGACTGGGAATTGTCCACACTCGGCGACCCGATCAGCGACGCGGCGCTGATGTGCGTCTACCGCGACCCGTCGCTGGACCTGATCATCAACACGCACGCGGCCTGGACCTCGCCGCAGCTGCCGGTCGCCGACGAGCTCGCACACCGGTACTCGCTGATCTCCGGACAGCCGTTGGCGCACTGGAACTTCTACATGGCGCTGGCCTACTTCAAGCTGGCGATCATCGCGGCAGGCATCGATTTCCGCAGGCGCATGTCGGGTGGTGCCGACGACGTTGACGCATCCGATCGGGTCGGGGAGACCGTGGGGCCGTTGATCGCCCGCGGGCTCACCGCGCTGCGGACCTGAACGATCGCTACGCGTCGGCTGTGCGGAAATGAACGATGTGCTGCCAAGGGTTTCCGGTCGCTTCGACGAATTCGAAGTTCTCCGGTTCCACGAGATCACGCAACTGGCGCACGCTGAATCGGTCGGGATCGGGCAGCATCTCGACGAACACCAGCCGGCCGCCGGGCTTCAACACTTGGCCAAGCGAACGTAGGCAGGCCCGCTTGTCGGGCACCTCCCCGATCACCGCGGCCAAGAACGCGACGTCAAAGGTGTTGTCCGGGAAGGGAAGCCCGTCGCTTGCCTGTCCCGCGGTGAAGCCGACATTGGACAGCCCGGCCCGCTCGAGTTGGTGGCGGGCCTTGTCGAGCATTTCCGGCTGGATGTCGAACAATTCCAGTCGGCCGTCGGTGAGCCGACCGGCGATCTCCACGCTGAAGAAACCCGGGCCCGGCCCGAGCTCCAGAACGTGCTCCGAGCCCGTGAGACCGAGCTTGTCGACGATGCGCGACGGCTTGACCAGGGCTCGACGGATCGGATTGTTGATCAGAAACGCCGCCTGATGCGGGAACGGCGACTCGCCTTGTTGGCGTGACTTGTGCAGTAACGCGCCTACCCACGTTGATGACATAGAGCCTCCTCACTTAATGCAAGTTAGGGTACCCTAAGTCGACAACGATGGGCTTGCTACGGCCCCTTAAGACCGGCGGCGAGGTTCTTCTTCGCTGCGCGTCGCAACTGGTATATCCGTGCCGTGCCGGCCAGCACGGTGATCAGCCCGCCGGACACCGCCGCCAGCAGAATCGCCACTCCCAGCGGCAAAGTCCAGCGCAGGTTGAGGAAGGCGAACTGCGCCGTCGCGGTGTTCTGGGTGATGAAGATCAGCAGCACGATGAGAATCAGGAAGCCCGCCGTCAGCGACGACCACAGGCTGGCCGCGCGGGTGTATTTCACCGCCGATTCCGGCGGCGTCGTGCCGTCCTGGGCCGGCGCGGTGGTTTCAGGTGGCTGATCGGGCGATACAGACGAATCGCTACTCATGGTTGTCATTTTGCCCTTTGTCGCACCGAATGAAACGAAATCGCGCCGGAAACCTCAGCGCACTCCCGAGCCGATACGGCGCTGCAAGATAGTGTCGGTTGCTATGGGCATGCTGCGACGGCGCGGATATCGCGCGGCGGCGTGGCTCACGGGCTTGTGTGTTTTTCTCTCGGCGTGCGGCAGCGCTAATCCGCTCGGCGGGGCGTCGACCAATGTCAACTCGATCGTCGTCGGATCTGCCGACTTTCCGGAATCGAAGATCATCGCCGAAATCTATGCAGAAGCCTTGCAGACCAATGGTTTCAACGTCGGACGCCGGATGGGGATCGGTAGCCGCGAAACGTATGTCCCTGCGCTGAAAGACCATTCGATCGATCTGGTGCCCGAGTACATCGGCAACCTGCTGCTGTACTTTGAGCCGAACGAGGCGATGACCATGCTCGACGCCGTCGAGTTGGAACTCTACAAGCGGCTGCCGGGTGATCTGTCGATTCTGACCCCGTCACCTGCCGCCGATACCGATACGGTCACCGTCACCGCCGAGACGGCCGCCAAGTGGAACCTGAAGACGATCGCCGACCTGGCGGCGCACTCACCCGAGGTGAAATTCGCCGCGCCCTCGGACTTTCAAACCCGGTCGTCGGGTTTGGTCGGGCTGCGCGCACGATACGGGGTCGACATCGCGCCCGGCAACTTCGTTGCGATCAGCGACGACGGCGGCGCGGTCACCGTTCGCGCGCTGGTGGACGGTACGGTCAACGCCGCCAACATCTTCAGCACGTCACCGGCCATCACGCAGAACCATCTGGTGGTGCTCGACGACCCGGAACACAACTTCCTGGCCGGCAATATTGTGCCGCTGGTGAATTCGCAAAAGAAATCCGATCGGCTCAAGAATGTGCTGGACGCGGTATCAGCCAAAATGACCACCCACGGGCTGGCTGATCTCAATGCGTCGGTGGCCGGCAATTCCGGCGTCGACCCTGACCAAGCGGCGCGTAACTGGTTGCGGGACAACGGCTTCTACCACCCGATCGGGAGCTGAGGCGTGATAAGCTTCCACAACGTCTACAAGGTCTACGCCGACGACACCATCGCCGTAGACAACCTGAACCTGGACGTCCCAGAGGGCACGCTGACTGTTTTCGTCGGTCCTTCCGGCTGCGGCAAAACCACGTCGATGCGGATGATCAATCGGATGGTGGAACCGACGTCGGGCACCGTCAAGGTCGACGGCGCCGACGTGGCGGGTGTCGATCCGGTGCAACTGCGCCTCGGCATCGGCTACGTCATCCAGGGTGCGGGCCTGATGCCCCACCAACGGGTGATCGACAACGTCGCGACGGTCCCGGTGCTCAAAGGCCAATCGCGCCGGTCGGCCCGCAAGGCCGCCTACGGCGTGTTGGAGCGGGTCGGTCTGGACGCCAAGTTGGCCAGCCGCTATCCAGCGCAGCTCTCCGGCGGCGAACAGCAGCGCGTCGGCGTAGCCCGCGCCCTTGCCGCCGACCCGCCGATTCTGTTGATGGACGAGCCCTTTTCGGCCGTCGACCCGATAGTCCGCCTCGACCTGCAGCGCGAAATACTGCGGCTGCAAGCCGAATTGCACAAAACCATCGTGTTCGTCACGCACGACGTCGATGAAGCCTTCCGGCTCGCAGACCGGGTCGCGGTGTTCGGTCGGGGTGGTTCGCTGCAGCAGTACGACGAGCCCGCGCGGTTGCTGTCGCGTCCGGCCAACGATTTCGTCGCGAGGATGATCGGCCTCGGTCGTGGCTATCGGTGGCTGCAGTTCTTGGACGCGGCCCACCTGCCAGTCCACGACGTCCACCAGATCGCGGAGTCTGCTGTCGCCGATGCGCAACTCCGTGACGGCTGGGCACTGGTCGTCAAAGCCGATGGCGCGCCGTTGGCGTGGATCGACGCCGCCGGCGTGCGCAAGCATCGCGGCGGCGCGACGTTGCGCGACAGCGTGACCTCGGTCGGGTCGCTCTTCCGGCCGGGCGGCAACCTGAGCCAGGCATTGGATGCCGCGTTGTCGTCGCCGGCGGCGATGGGGGTGGCCGTCGACACGGCGGGCAAGGTCATCGGCGGAGTGCGGGCCGCCGACGTGCTGGCCGCGCTGGAATCCCAACCGCAGGACTAGGCGTGCACTACCTGATCACTCACCTGCCGGCGGCGTGCATGCTGACCGCGATCCACCTACGGCTGTCGTTGGTGCCGGTGCTGGCCGGGCTGGCGATCGCGCTGCCGTGGGGGGTGCTGGCGTGGCGCAGAAACGTGCTACGACGACTGACCACGCTGACCGCCAGCGTGGTGTTCACCATCCCGTCGCTGGCGCTGTTCGTGGTGTTGCCGCTGATCATTCCGACCCGGATCCTGGACGAGGCCAACGTCATCGTCGCGCTGACGCTCTACACCACGGCGTTGTTGGTGCGATCGGTATTCGAGGCGCTGGACGCGGTGCCGTCGCACGTGCGTGACGCCGCCTCCGCACTTGGTTACCGTCCGGTCGTGCGGCTGCTCAAAGTTGAACTGCCGCTGTCGCTTCCGGTGCTGGTCGCCGAGCTGCGGGTGGTCGTGGTGACCAACATCTCCATGGTCTCGGTGGGTGCGGTGATCGGGATCGGCGGCCTGGGCACCTGGTTCACCGAGGGCTACCAGGCGAACAAGAGCGACCAGATCGTCGCGGGGATCATCGCCATCCTGGTGCTCGCGTTCGTGGTCGACATTCTGATCCTGCTGGCCGGATGGCTCGCGACGCCTTGGAACCGTGCGTTGCGCCCCGGCCGCCGACTGCTGACGGCTCCGGTGGTGGGGGGCTCGCGATGAACTTCCTCGAACAGGCGCTGTCGTATCTGTTCACCGCGGCCAACTGGACCGGCCCGGTCGGGCTGGCGGCCCGCACGTTGGAGCATCTGCAGTACACAGCGGTGGCGGTGGCCTTTTCGGCACTCGTCGCGATCCCGGTGGGCTTGATAATCGGCCACACCGGCCGCGGCATCCTCGTGGTGGTGAGCCTGGTCAACGCGCTGCGCGCGCTGCCGACGCTCGGCGTGCTGCTGTTGGCCGTGTTGCTGTGGGGGCTGGGCCTGGTGCCCCCGATTGTGGCGCTGATGCTGCTGGGCATCCCACCGCTGCTGGCCGGCACGTACGCCGGCGTCGCCGCCGTGGACCGCACCGTCGTCGATGCCGCCCGCTCAATGGGGATGGGCGAGATGCGAGTGCTGTTACGCGTCGAGGTGCCCAACGCGCTGCCGCTGATTTTGGGCGGGTTGCGCACCGCGACGTTGCAGGTGGTCGCGACCGCGACGGTCGCTGCCTACGCCAGCCTGGGTGGGCTGGGCCGATATTTGATCGACGGCATCAAGGTGCGCCAATTCCACATCGCCCTGGTTGGTGCGCTGATGGTGGCCGCGCTGGCGTTGCTCCTTGACGCCGCGATGGCATTCGCGATCTGGGCCTCGGCGCCCGGCACCGGTCGGCTGCGCCGCACGCCACCGAGTGACTCGAACGTGACGGAATACGCCTCGAAATCACCCGAGCCGTCGCCTAACGTAGACCCGTGAGCCCAGCCCCCTCAGAAGCGACGTCGAACTCCTGGTCGACGATTTTGACCTGGCGCGCAAACGACGCCAGGCGGATGGAATCGGTACGAGTGCAGTTGTCCGGCAAGCGAATCAAGGCCAACGGCCGCATCGTGGCCGCCGCAGCCGACACCAACCCGGCGTTCGCCGCCTATTACGACCTGCAGACCGACGATCGCGGTGCTACCAAGCGACTAGGGATGACGGTCACGCTGGCCGAGCGGGAACGCCAGCTCGCCGTTGCCCGTGACGAGGAAAACATGTGGATGGTCACCGACCATCGGGGTGAGTCTCGGGCGGCTTACGACGGCGCGCTTGACGTCGACGTGGTGTTCAGCCCGTTCTTCAACGCCTTGCCGATCCGCCGCCGCGGCTTGATGGAGCGGGCCGACTCGATCACGGTGCCGACCATTTACGTGCGGCTGCCGGAGATGTCGGTGGCTTCGGCGATGGTCAGCTACAGCAGTCCACCGCCGGGAACCGACGAGGGCATCAAGGTGCACTCGCCGGTGTCCGACGTAACGCTGACCGTCGACACCGACGGGTTCATCGTGGACTATCCAGGCTTGGCAGAGCGGATCTGATCACCCCGCCGGCGCGACCCGCGGCGGCCAGCTCTTGGCGCCAGTTCTCGGCGCCGACGAACACCGTGACGATCTCGGGTCGCGGGAAACTGTCGTAGCGGGTGCGTGCGGCATGCCCGGCCTCGACGAGCTCAGCGACGGAGTTGTTGTGCGCCAGCGAGTCCCGTGCTTCGGTGAGTAATTCGATGGCCCGGTCCACCATCGGCAGCAGTTGGCCTGAATTGGCTTCGCACATCGCCCGCACCAGATCCGGCGCGCTGCCTGCCACCCGCGTGCCGTCCCGGAAGGACCCCGCGGCCAGTGCGAACGCCAGCGGCACCTCCGACGCGGTGACCGCCAGTGCTTCGGCGAGTAGATGCGGCAGGTGCGAGATCGCGGCCGCGGCGGCATCGTGTTCGTCGGATCTGGCCGGTACGACCACCGACCCGCAGTCCAGCGCCAGCTCCATCACCAGTGACCAGACCGCGGGGTCGACGTGGTCGTCCACGCTGATCACCCACGGGGCGCCGGTGAACAGCCGGGCATGCCCGGCGGCCCAACCCGAATGCGCCGTCCCCGTCATCGGATGCCCGCCGACGAAGCGTCGCTGCAGACCCGCGGCGATCACCTCGTCGAGCACCGCGCTTTTGACGCTGGTGACGTCGGTCAGCGGACAGTCCGGCGCCAATTCGCTGATGTGGGTGAGCAGGATCGGCAACGCCGGCATGGGCACGGCCAGCACAATCAACGCGCCGATGTCGGCGGCCCGGGTCAGCGCTTCGGTGAGGTCGATGGTGGCGTCGAAACCGTCGAACCGGGCCGCCTGGGCCCCTTCGACCGACCGGTTGTATCCGAAGGCCTCCCGGCCGGCCGTCGTCGCCGCACGCAGTAACGAGCCCCCGATCAGCCCCAGACCCAACACGCACACCGGTGTCTTCGCCACCCCACAAGGTTGGCACATTCGCCTGGGAGATCCGACGCCCGATATGCGGCCGACGCGACGCCGATCTGCTGGTCAACGGACTGGAGGGGGACTAGCGTAGGCGCCCATGGGAGCACAGCGGGCTTCCGCGCAGGCGGGCACGCCGGACGGATTCGGTGTCGCCGTGGTACGCGAGGACGGTAAATGGCGCTGTTCTGCCATGCCATCGAAAGCCCTGACCAGCTTGACCGCCGCAGAAACCGAACTGCGCGAGCTGCGCAGCGCCGGCGCGGTTTTCGGACTACTCGACATCGACGACGAGTTCTTCGTCATCGTGCGGCCGGCCCCGTCGGGAACCCGGCTGTTGCTGTCCGACGCCACCGCCGCGCTGGACTACGACATCGCCGCCGAGGTGCTGGACAACCTCGACGCCGACATCGATCCCGAGGACCTGGTGGACGCCGACCCGTTCGAGGAGGGTGATCTCGGGTTGCTCTCCGACGTCGGGCTGCCCGAGGCGGTGCTGGGCGTCATTCTCGACGAGACCGATCTCTACGCCGACGAGCAGCTCGGCCGCATCGCGCGGGAGATGGGCTTCGCCGAGGAGCTGTCGGCGGTGCTCGACCATCTCGGACGGTGAGGTCCGACGACGACCTGATCCGTGCCGCCCTGTCGGTCGCCGCGACCGCCGGTCCACGTGACGTCCCGGTCGGTGCGGTGGTCGTCGACGCGGACGGAACCGAGCTGGCCCGCGCGGTCAACGCGCGTGAGGCGCTGGGCGATCCGACCGCACACGCCGAGATCCTGGCCATGCGGGCTGCCGCCGGTGCGCTTGGCGACGGCTGGCGGCTGTCCGGTGCGACGCTGGCGGTCACCCTCGAGCCATGCACGATGTGCGCAGGAGCGCTGGTGATGGCGCGGGTTGACCGCCTGGTGTTCGGGGCCTGGGAGCCGAAGACCGGAGCGGTCGGCTCGCTGTGGGATGTCGTCCGCGACCGCCGGCTCAACCACCGCCCGGCCGTGCGCGGCGGGGTACTGGCCGACGAATGCGCTGCTCTGCTGGAGGCTTTCTTCGCCCGCCAGCGATTGGGGTGAGCAACGCCGGCGTTGGGTAAGCTGTCCGGCGGTGGCGTGTCCGAGCGGCCTAAGGAGCACGCCTCGAAAGCGTGTGACGGGTAACCCCCGTCCGAGGGTTCAAATCCCTCCGCCACCGCCATAACTGTCCGAGCGTTTACGCTGCTCAACCGCCATTTTCCTATTCGCTAGTGGCTGTCTCGCTCACCCGGTGGGCACATTTTGGGCACACTTTCGCGTGAGTATGTGGCGTGCAGCGTGGCTGCAACCGCGTCCAAATCGCTGTCGAACAGGTCCGCATACGTGTCGAGTGTGACTTTCGCCGACTTGTGCCCGAGCATCCGCTGCAGCGCCAGCACGTTGACCCCGGCGGACACCGCCAGCGATGCGCAGGTGTGCCGTAAATCGTGCGGCGTGATGGTCTGCACCCCGGCGCGCCGGACTGCTGCGGCGAACCACCCATCGGTGGACTTGGGTCGCGGCATGTAGCCGCCTTCCGGCCCGCTGAACACGAGGTCTCCGGGGGACTTGTCCTTGCACTGCACAGACAGTTCATCGAGCACGAACTCCGGCACCGGCACCGAGCGGGCCTTGCGGCCCTTGGTCGGCCCCGCACGGCGTGGTTCACGCCGAGCTGTACCGCGTTCTCCGACACCGACAACCGCCGCCGCAGGAACTCCACGTCGCGCACCCGTAAGGCGACCGCCTCACCGCAGCGCAGCCCGCAGTAGGCCAGCACGATACAACCAAAGCGCGGTGATCGCCGGATGCCACAAATGCTCAAGCGCCGCAGGTGAGACAGAAACTTCTGAGACGGACTTCCGAGACATCGCGACCTGGGAATCAGGCCGCCCGAAGCCAATTCGCGGGTGTCGCCGATGTGCTCTTTCGAGACAGGCCACGAACGGCGGGGCGGCAGTAGTTAACCGACCGATGCGCCGGCCAACCCCACCAGACATGGCGCAACCGATCCCATGCAGGGGCGGGGCGGCGCTTGCACTTGCCTCGCTCAACCCTGGCCGCCGCATGCCACGCACCCACCGCATCCTGGTTCAGGACTCAGCGGACTACTACCACCCAAACCCTCCAGCCGGCTAAGCCCAAGCCCTGGGCCAGCCACCGACGAGCCGCCGATGCCCAGAGCCCACACCGGGACGGGCCGCCCGCCACGGTGCTCCGGCCACGTCGCGTCAATTGGTTCGACGACTGAGGTAATGCCGGGAATCTAGTGCAGCCGGCCGCATTCCGGTCCGCTGAGCGGACCGGGCTCTTGCCTTACCGCACGGATCGATGCGCAATGGATCTTGGCCCCCGTACACGGCGGCCGTAACTACTAGGAGGAGGACACCATGCCCCAAGCAAACGATGGCGAATTGACCAGGTTGATCACGGTCCAAACCGGCGGCACGGTCCAAGACCCTGCACCTAACCAGCCGCAGCCTGGGGCGGTCACCGCGGAACCCAGTTTCGATCTGCTCTTGGAGGCGGTGGCAGGCAACGCCCTGGGTCACACCGGCGACACCTACACCCTCACGATCACCGCCTTCGACCTGACGGCAGGAAACCAGCCCGCGCTAAACCCGGCCGGCAGCGGTGTGAACACGCCGAATGGTCAGGCTTTCAACACGGCTAATCACTGGACACCGTTCGGGGCCCCCATTGAATATGTGAACAACCAGAGGTTTACCATCAACGTCCCCGCTGGCGCGTTCACAGGTCATGTGATCATCTACACCGCCTCACTGGTCAGCACTGACTTCGATGAGGCTTGGCTCATCGTGGGCGATCCGTTCGTCCTCTGCTGATCGCTGGCCGCGGACCCTCGGGCAGGACGCTGGCGGGGTTGCCCACCGGGTAGCCCCGCGCAGCTTGCCCGATGACGCGCGGCAGCGTAGCGGTCAGGGCCGATCACGAAACGTCCACATGAGCAACAGACGGCAATTTGGGCTATCCCTCGCGACAGGGACCACCTTGCCAACCACCTTTGCGCACCCGATCGCCGGGTAACCAACTGAGTGATTGCCCCCCACGCCACGAACCGACTCTGACGGACGTTAGCAGAACGACGGCATGGCCTGGACCCCCGGCATCTCGCGACGCTGTCCAGCCTCGCGAATGACCAAGTAATTCCGGGCCTTGGTGTCGGGCAGCTGCGCGAGCTGTCGGCGGATGACGTGGACAACTGGCCGACCCCGGTCATTTCCGCGACTGCTAAAAGACGCAACTCTCAAAAGTCCAGTCGCGGGAATTGGAACCGGGAAAGGCCATAACCCGGTTCCGTTTGCAACGGGTAGACAAAGGAAAAACAACGCTCGTTGCGAGTTTCTTACGAGGACGGACATCCCGTAACGGCTTTATCCGTTGACCCCGACCGAGGCGGGCACGGTGCCGCCGGTTATCGCGGTCGCGATCTCGGCGCGCACATAGCGTGTATAAGCGCGCCCGACTACGACTGGCGAAAAGGTTGTCGACGCCGATGACGTGGAGACAGCGGAGCCTAGCGAATACCAGTTGGTCCCGTCGAGTGAGCCTTGCAGCTGAACGCTGCCAGCTGAGACACCGCTAGAAGAGGTAACCACCATCACGGCGTTTGCGCGGCAGGCCGGGCCATCCAGCACCGCGCCGGGGCCTGTCGAGGAGGCGGCAGACAGCGAGACTATCGGAGCAAGACCGGACGTGTAAGCCTCGACCGCATTACCGTCGGAGTCGATAAAAGACATTCAAGACTCCTTAGGAAGGCGGCCCGGTGACGATGGAGATAGCGGTGGGCCTCATCACGCCAATAGCAATACGCTCTTCAGCCCGCAACGTGACGTAGTTCTCGGTAAACTCCGAGCCGCCCCAGCTGTTTATGTCCAAAGAAAGCCCGTGGCGCGTCCATGCCAGCATCTCCGACGAACTCCGAGAACGGCGCCGCAGCAGCCACAACAAGACAGGGACCGTACCTATCTTAAAGGTGTAAGGCCAATTACCCGGAAGTCACGGAACTATATTGACACGCCTCTTGCCTTTCTTGTACGTGAGCTCAAACTTGCGTGTGTCGATCATCTGCTGAGCCCTTGCCTGGTAGAGAATTCACTAATTCGTCAGACTGGGCGAGTATGTGGCCCCCGTACAAGGCGGCCGTAACTTCTAGGAGGAGGACACCATGCCCCAAGCAAACGATGGCGCATTGACCAGGTTGATCACGGTCCATACCGGCGCCACAGTCGAAGACCCTGCACCTAACACGCCGCCGCCCGGGAATCCCCCCGCGAAAAACTTCGATCTGCACTTGGAGGCGGTGGCAGGCAACGCCCTGGGTGGCAGCGGCGCGACCTACACGCTCACGATCACCGCCTTGGACCTGACGGCAGGGGCAGGCGCGTCTGGGCTAGACCCCGGCGGCCCGGGGGGCATGTTTGCTCAGAGTTTCAGCGCGGGTTCTGGCTGGGCTCCGAGCGGGCTCGCGGAGTTTGTGACCAACCAGGTGTTTACCATCACGATCCCCGCCGGCCTGTCGGGTCATGTATTCATGTACACCGCCTCACTGGTCAGCACCAACTCCGATCAGGCTTGGTTCATCCAGAGCAATCCGTTCGTCCTCTGCTGATCGCTGGCCGCGGACCCTCGGGCAGGACGCTGGCGGGGTTGCTCCTTCTGGCGCGTTCACCCATACGCGCCATGTCTTTCGGGTTAGGCCGATCCGTCGACGCCGAGCAGCACCACTCGGTCAGCGTCGGCGATCTTGGCGCCGAACCGCACCGTCGCGCGGACGGCGATCGAGTCCTTATCGAAGAGGAAGTCCTGCGACGAGGCGACCTGAACGTTGCCGATGACGCTGGGCACGGCCTTCTTGTCGAGCACGATGATCGACACGGCGGGCACGTCACGGTCGACGGTCACGGGCAGCGACAGCAGTTTGCGTTCCGCGGATTCGGTGCCCGCGCCGACCAGCGACACGTTGGAGTCGTCGGCGGTCTTGAACTTGGCCAGCTTCGCCCACGCCAGCGGGTTGGCGACGATGTTGGTGGCGCGGCCGCCCGCGTTCTCGATGTGGGCCTAGAGGGGCTGATCTCGCTGGCGAGGGTAGGGCCGAAACTGACGCCCTTGAATGGTTTCCCATTCACCGGTAGGGGTTCGTTCACCGGTTCGTCTGTCTTGTGGTGGCTCGGTTCCCTCGTCGGAGTCGGGCTGCACGTGCAGATCCGCCTCGACCTTCGGAGTGGCCTCCAGGCGGGGCAGCTGGACGTCGGTCGGAGGCTCCACCTGTCTGATCCGCAAGTCGTCCCTGGCTTCTTCCGTGGCCCGATTGATCCGATCGATCTCGCTGCGGTAGACCTCCGTGCGCGTCTCTCGGCTGGCGTTGTGGAAATACGTCAGGTCGCGTGTGGTCATCAACTCGACTCGCTGGGCCGGTTGCAGGTCGTCCCAATCCAGTTCGACGTTCGTCTTGTACGACCGCCGCCGGCCGGCGTTGAGTTTGCGCCACCCCGTTTTGTGATCGGGGCGAACGTGGTAGGTCACCGTTCCGACCGAGAAGTGTTCGGCGATGGCGGCGGCGATTTCGTAGAAGCGGCGGCGCGTCTTGGGATTCATCTCGTGGCTGAAGTCGATCAGGCCGCCTGGGCGCAGGTGCGGATCGAAGGGCACTTCGATGACGACCTGGCCTTGGTTGGCGAAGTGCTGCGCCAAAATGGTGCGGGTCCGTTTGTCGGCATGTCCGTCGGAGTCGCTGAGCACCACGACAGTTCTGTGCAACAGATCGCGCATTCCGTGGGTGACCAGCCATTCCATGGTTTGCGCGGCGGCTGATGCGCCGTCCACCCACGGCGAGGACACCAAGATCAGCGCGTCGACGTCGCGCAGCACCTCCAAGGTCACTGGCGAGTCGACCGTTGCGCCGCAGTCGATGATCGAGATGGTGAAATGGCGGTCCAGCCGCGCGGTGGCTTCGCGGTAGATCGCGGGATCGAGAACACGCCGCTGTGCTGTCGCTGACTCACCGGGCAGCACGAACAGACCGTCCGCGTTGTTGCCGACTAGGGTGCGCAGGTCGGCGAACGTGTCGAGGTGTTTGTCAGCGGCCAGGTCCCAGTACGAGCCGGGTGCATCGGGGTCGACGCGGGAGCCCAGCTGGCCGAAGGAGGCGTCAGCGTCGATTGCAACGACGCGATCCTCTTGGCGTAGTCGGGCGAAGATGGAGCCGACGCTTGCCGCGACGGTGGTCTTGCCCACGCCGCCCTTGCCCAGCACGCCGATCTTGTAGTGGCCGCGCAGCGGGGTGCGCATCCTGGTCATCAGCTCGGCACGGCGCAGTTCGTCGGGCGATTGACCAGGGTTGATCAGTCCGAATGTGGCGTTGTAGATGACCCTGCGCCATCCGCGTGCGGGCGGCACCTTGCGGGTCGGCAGGAGTCCTGTGGTGGCGATGCTGTCGATGTAGTTCCAGCCGGTCGGCGGCGTTGCAGCTGCAATGCCGCCCCCACCTGCGCCGGATGACCAGTGAACTCCCTGGCGGGGACCGGTAGTCGACGGTTCGCGCGGCGGTGCCTGTTGCCCTTGCTGCCGCATTTCGGCGTGCCCGGGCTCGCCCAACATCCCGGATTGCTCACCGTACCCATAGCCCGCAGAACGAGCGTCTTGCTCACCCTTACTCCGGTGCTGTTCCAAGGGCGGCCCCGACCACGCGTGCCGCGGCGCATGCTCAGCCCCACCCGCAGGCTGTTGGTAAGGTGGCGGCGAGAAGGGTTCCCGTCCAAAGTCGTGGTGGTCGGTCACGCCTAGATAGCCTACGGCTTTAGCGATCGCGCGATGGCTGCCGCAAGGAACATGACGCTGGCCGTTTCTGCACCCCTATCGACTCCTCGCTGCGATCGGCATGCCATTGCCGACAAGATCGGACCTGGCGATCCCACGCTGAGGTCGGCCTACAACAACGGTCCCGAGGGCGACGGTTTGGGCCGGTGGCAGGGAATACAGCCCGCGAGGCCACACATTGGCCACAACTTGGCCGCAGTTACAGTTAACTACTGTGAACTACCGTGATGTCTTTCCGCAGCTAAGGTCGATTTCAGCCCGCTGACCAGGTAGCTGAATAGGGTTCAAATCCCTCCGCCACCGCCAAAGCTGTTCCTGCGTTTGTGCAGGCCACAACGCGAAGGCACCTGTTTACTGTTGGCTCCACACCACGATGACGACACCGACGAGAATCGCCGTACACGTTGCGACGCTCACGACTCCGTGTCCTCAGCAAGCACCCGGTAGACCGTCGCACGGCTCACGCCCAGGGTGCGAGCAATGGTGCTAGCAGATTCGCCACTGGCGTGCATCCGCTGCGCAAGAGCCGTTTTCGCGGCATCTAGAGCCTTCGGGCGACCGACCGCCTGGCCACGCGCTCGACGTGCTTCGCGTGCCGCTGCTCGGCGTTCACGGCCGAGTTCAAGCTCAAGCTCGGCCAAGCTGGCGAGCACCCCGGCCACCATGCGACCCGTGGCGTTCGAGGTGTCGATTCCCTCTCGCAGCGAGCGCAACACGATGTCACGGTCGCGCAGCTCGCGAATCGTCGCCATGACTTCAGCGGCGCTGCGCCCCAGACGGTCTATTCCCACGACAACAATCGCATCGCCGGGCCGGGCGTAGTCGAGCAATGCGGCTAAGCCAGGTCGCTGCTCGCGGCTCGACGTGCCTGACAGTTTGTCGCGGTAGATCCGGTCAGGATTGACCCCGGCGGCGGCGAGTGCGTCGAGCTGCTGGTCGAGGGACTGGTGGCCGGTGCTGACACGGGCGTATCCGAGCTGAACACCTGTGGCTGGGGGAGCGATTGCGGGCATGACAAGAGCTTGTCTCAAAAATGTCGGAAGCGCAAGTATTGCGACAGAACTTTTGAGGCAACTTCTGCGACAGTCTGACGTGGAATTTCCTTCGCCCCTTGACTACTTGCCGTGCCGTCTCACAACTAAGGATTTGAGACAGGGTAATGGGGCACCTGGACGCGCCAACACCTTGCCGACGCAGTTGGCTCAACGACTTACCTCTTGCCAGAAGCGGCGTGGCGTGGTGGACATGACGAAGACCTCCGAGTGAAGTGCGAGCTGCTCAAGAACGCACTGCGATCACTGGAGGTCTTCGTGTCCCACCGTAATGCCCGGTCGCGTCCGCGCCGGTGAGCCCCTACGCAGGGCCACGCTTTCACGATCCCTATACCCCGAGTTGAGCATTCGTTCATTCAGCAAGCTGGATCAAACGGACCGCATTGGGCGATGGGACGGAGCAGAATCCGAATGCGTAGGGCCCAAACTTGGAGTACAGGAATCGGATGAAAAGAATGAAGAAAATCATAACTTGCGCTTCAATGGTATCTTTCGGCTTCTGTGCGTCAATATTTCTCCCGGCTGGACCGGCTCACGCCGACCTCTGCCCGTATCCCGGCGTTGGGTCCGGTGGCGGCGCTTTGTTCGCGCAAGGCGGCTTCTGCGACTACCCGACCGAGATCAACGGCTCGCATATGCATTGCGAGGCAGGTGGTTTCGGCATCAACGGCATTATCGGCGGACCCACTGGCGGCGGCGGTAGCTTCGCATTCGGTGGCGCCGGTATCGGCGCTCTTAGTTGTACGTGGCGCTGTCCAGACGGCGCGATGGCACCGGCACCTAACCCGCCAGGCTTGTGGAGGGAATACATGGTAGTGATGAACTCTACGAATTTCTGCAAAGACCACATGGCACCGAACGGTTTTTGGGGCGAACCTGTTTTACCGACTGAGGGAGTCCCGCCAGAAGAGCGACCAGCGGAAAGACCGGAAATACCGGGACGACCGGTCAAACCGGCACCACCAGCACCCGCGTTGCAAGTAACACCGGGGATACCGGGAGCGTTAACACCAGGGATACCGAATCCGTAATGGACCGGCGAGCGGCGTGGATTGTTGTGTATGAACTGCGTGCTGGTTTATTCCCGCGCTGATCCTGGCCACCCCGCGCCCCGACTGCGTGCGCGGCTATCGGGCAGCCCTGCCGGGTCACCAATCCCGCCCCGATACCGGCACGGTGCGGTTCCGGACAACGACAATTGGGCCGATGTCATCGCCGAAACCAGAGGGCTGCACGTCCTGCACCGGTCGTGGTCCGAGGCGCCGAGTGAGCCCCGCGGCTAACGCGTTGGCGACGCGAGAGGATCACACCGCCGGCGATTAATCGCCGTAGATGCCCCGGTCGTCACCGGCCATGCGCCAGCGTGCTGCTCGTCAGCCCATGGCGGCGACGGCCTCAAGCGCGGGTGGCCTCGCGTTGCGCACCTGTGGCCTGGACAGAGCGGGCGGGCGGGTGCGGTGACTCATGTACCGAGCGAGAGTTCCCATCGGACAAGGTCTATCGCCGCGATGACCGCGCGGCATTCGCGTCGGTGTCGTCGGTGGGCGGGCGTAACGTCCTTGCCCACCCAGTGAGAGGAATAGTCATGAAACGCTCACTCTTGTCCGCCGCTGCGGCCGTACTCGCGGTCGGGTTTTTCGCGTCAGCGCCGGCCGCTCACGCTGACGGGCCGCGCTGCCTGTTCCAGGGTGACTGGGATTGCTCTGGGGCGCCTCAGTACAACGGGCCTATGCCGAACACGTGGGACGTGCGCGGCACTATCGGTGGCTGGACCGGACTACCGGAAATGTGCCCGCCCGGCGCAGACTTGCAGCCGTGCCAGCAGTACATCCCGCGGCCGTGATCGGAGGGCTGTGATGGGCGAAAGACGTAGCGGTGGCGGTTTCGGTGCAGCATTCGTGCTGCTGATCTTCATTGGCGCGATCGTGAAGTTCTGGGCGTGGATCGCCGCGGTGCTCGGCGCCTTGATGGTGTTCGGGCTGCTGCTGTGGCTGACGTTCTACGTGGAGCGGCGCGTCGATGCCCGGGAGGAGATGCGCGCCGCGCTGGTGGCCCGGGCTGATCAGCAGCACGCATGGGTACTCGGTGGGGATGACCGCGGCATCTACGGGGAATACACACCAAAGCAAATCGATTGAGCTGGCTCAAGGTGGCGCAGGATCTCGGCCGAAGAATGTACGACTAACACACCTTTATTGAACTATCACAAAGCCGGAAGGGCGCAACGTGTTCGTCGCCGTACGGCCCGCTCAGTCGCCGAGGATGACGCGCCCCGTCTGCTTACGAGTTTCTTTAACGAGCCGATCCTGTGGGGCGAGCACGCCCTCTGGCACTGATCGCTGGACTGCGTCTACGTTGCGTGTCTCCAACACGATGCCGACCTTGTCCAGCATCTCAGCATCGAAAGCTTCCAGGGCGTCGCGCTCGGCGGACTGTTCACCAGTTGAGCAGCCGGCCCGGCCAGGCAGTTAGCGGCGGTTGCTCCACCGAGTAAGGTCGAAGCATCAGTGGCGCCGGGGGGCGTGCGTGGTGTTGCCGTCAGACAGAAACTCGGCAGCGCGCAACTGGTTGCGGGCTTGGGAGGACGTAGAGGGCGTGGACGTCGTACTCGGGATGTCGATGGCACCGTCGACAGTCCGGATGGTGCTGGTCGAAGGGAAAAACGGTGACGGCGCCACCGTCGATCAGGACGGTTTCCCGGTTGCCACTGCCGCAAATACCAGCGGCCCCGCAACCCTGACCGCGGCCAATCAGGTGATGGCAGCGATCCTGGGCACCCGAGAAGGCGCCGCTCAAGGGGGTTATCGGCTGGCAGCGACCGGCGTGACGTGTACCGATCCGGTCGAGGCCGCTGCGTTGCGCGATGCGTTGGCTGCCCACAAGGTGGAAAACATCATGCTGGTCTCGGCCTTTCTGGCCGCGGCCGCGTTGGCCCAGTCTTTCGGCACCACCATCGGCTACGCCCACACCGGGTTGCTTTTCATCGAGCCGGAGTGCGCGACGCTGGCTGTTGTCGACTCCACGGACGGCTCGATCACCGATGTGCGCCGAGCGTCCCTGCCGGATGACGACGCGGATGCCGTGGCTGAGCTCACCGCCCTGGCCGCCGGCGCGGGCAGGTTGGAACCCTGTCCACAGGGCCTGTTCGTGGTCGGCTCGAACGGTGTCGACGTCGAGATGATCAAGGCCGAGCTCGACGCCGCGACTCCGCTTAGCGTCAGCGCGCCCACCGAGCCCGAGTCGGCGCTGGCCCGGGGCGCGGCGATGGCCTCCGCGCACGCGCCGCTGTTCGAATGGTCGACCAATGCGCTGGCGTATGCCCAAGATCCCGGCACCGGAGCAGCCGACCCGGTCGTACCGGTTTACGGCGCCGCTGAAGGGACCGGCAGCCAACAACGCGCTTACAGCGCCGCGCCGGACGAGCCCGACTTCTATACCGCTGTCGGGGATGCGGAGTTTCTGGCCGACGAAACCGAGCTGGGCCGTCGGCCGTTCCTGGTCGCCCTCGGGGTAATGATGGTTTTCGTCTTCGGTGTTGCGGCGCTCACGATCTCGCTGGCGCTCGACATCCGTCCATCGGTCGATAAGCGGCCCAGCCTTGGGAGAAGTGTTGTGGTTCCGGCCAGGCCGGTGCCACCACCTGCACCGGCCGCTCCGGCGATCGCCCCGGCGGCCCCGGCGGCTCCGGTCCCTGCGCCGGCCGCTCCGGCACCACCGGCCATTGCGCCGGTGATACCAGTCCCGGTCGCGCCGCTGCCGATTGCTCCGATACCTGGGCCCGGACCGCTGGCCCCAGGTCTCCGGCCGGGGCCGCCGGGTCCCGGTCCGTGGGCCCCCAGGTCCGCGGCCGGGCATTCCACACGGCCCAGGTCCGGGCTTCCCGGGCATCCCGCATGGCCCGGGTCCTGGCATCCCGCACTTTCCGGGTCTCCCGGGCTTCCACCTGTGACCGCACGGGCCTAGACCGTCACACCGCTGCGCGCATTCGGCCGAATCTGGTACATGCCAGGGCTTTAATGGGGCCATGGACCTGATGAGCCCCACCGACTCGGTGTTTCTGCTGACCGAATCGCGCGAGCACCCCATGCACGTCGGCGGTTTGCAGTTGTTCAAGCCGCCGGAGGGGGCCGGGCCGGAATTCGTCCGGGAAGCCGCCGACGCTCTGATGGCCAACCGCGAATTCCAACCCACCTTTCGCAAGCGACCCGCCTGGGTCGTCGGCGGACTCGCCAACGTTGCGTGGGCTTACGACGATCCGGATGACATCGACATCGACTATCACTTGCGGCGATCGGCGCTGGCGTCGCCGGGACGGGTGCGCGAGTTGCTCGAGCTGGCGTCGAGGCTGCACAGCAGCCTGCTCGACCGTCATCGCCCGCTGTGGGAGGCCTACTTCGTGGAGGGGTTGAACGACGGCCGGTTTGCCCTGTACAGCAAGTTCCACCACTCCTTGATCGACGGTGTTTCCGCGATGAAACTTATGCGGCGCACGTTGTCGACCGACGCGGATGATCCGGAGCTGCGGGCGATTTGGAGTCTGCCTCGACATCATCGCCATCCGGTCGAACGGTCCCGATGGCAGGCGCTGCGGCAGCTAGCGGGGTCCGTTGCGGCCTTTGGTCCCTCGACGTATTCCGTGGCCCGGGCCGCGCTCGTGGAACAGCAACTGACCTTGCCCTTCGCCGCACCGCGCACCATGCTCAACGTTCCCATCGGCGGTGCGCGACGCGTGGCAGCCCAGTCGTGGTCGCTGGACCGGTTCAAGAGCATCAAGCGGGCCGCCGGAGTGACCGTCAACGACGTCGTGCTCGCGATGTGTTCCGGCGCGTTGCGCTCCTACCTGCTGGAGCAGCAGGCGCTGCCCAACACGCCACTGGTCGCGATGGTCCCGGTGAGCCTGCGTACCGCGGAAGAGGCCGACGCCGGCGGCAACATGGTCGGCAGCATCTTGTGCAACCTGGCCACCGACGTGGACGATCCGGCGAAGCGGCTCGAGACGATCAGCGAATCGATGCGGGGCAACAAAAAGGTGTTCTCCGAACTCCCTCGGCTGCAAGCGTTTGCGTTATCGGCTTTCCTCATCGCGCCGCTGGGACTCGCTGCGATTCCGGGCTTCGTCTCGTCGGCACCACCGCCGTTCAACATCGTCATCTCCAATGTGCCGGGGCCGACCGAGCCGATGTACTGGGGCGGCGCCCGGCTCGACGGCAACTATCCGCTGTCGATCGCGCTGGACGGGCAGGCATTGAACATCACCCTGACCAACAACGCCGACAATATCGATTTCGGCCTGGTCGGATGCCGGCGCAGTGTGCCGCATCTGCAACGGCTGCTCGGTCACCTGGAAAGCTCGCTGAAAGATTTGGAACGCGCGGTCGGAGTCTGACCGGCGACGATGCAGAGCGCGCAGCGCGATGACGAGAAGCCGGGCAATCCGGCTCAGCCGACACGAATGCCCAAGTTGAGCGCGGGGCTGCTGCTGTATCGGGTTCGCGACGACGTCGGGCTCTCGCGGCAACCCGCTGCGCCCGGCTTCGCCGCGCTTGCGATCGCCGCGGTCGAAGTCCTGATCGGGCACCCGGGTGGGCCGTTTTGGGCTCGCAAGGATGACGGCGTCTGGTCGATTCCCAAGGGCGAGTACACCGACGGCGAAGACCCGTGGGCAGCCGCGCAGCGCGAATTCGAAGAGGAGATCGGACTGCCGCCGCCGGTCGGACCGCGGATGGAGTTCCCACCGCTGAAGCAGCCCAGCGGCAAGGTCGTCACCGCGTTCGCTGTGCGGGGCGATCTCGACCTCACCGATGCGCACAGCAATACCTTCGAACTCGAATGGCCCAAAGGTTCCGGGCGGGTTCAGACCTTCCCCGAGGTCGACCGGGTCGGCTGGTTCTCGGTGGCGCAGGCCAGGACCAAGCTCCTCAAGGGGCAGTGTCCATTTCTGGATCGATTGATGGCAGATCCGACGCTGGCCCATCTACGTGAAGGCGAATGAAACTGGCGTATGTTCACAGTCATGCGGACCCTGCGAACACCCGACGACCGGTTCACGGATCTACCCGAGTTTCCCTATGCCCCAAACTATTCCGAAGTCTCAGACGACGACGGCGGCACTCTGAGGATGGCCTGGGTGGAAGACGGCCCGGCTGACGCCGACCCGGTGCTCATGCTGCACGGCGAGCCGTCGTGGTCCTTCCTGTACCGCAAGATGATTCCGGTGCTGGCCACCGCCGGGCATCGCGTCATCTGCCCGGACTTGGTCGGGTTCGGTCGTTCCGACAAGCCGACTGGCATCGAGGACCACAGCTACGCGCGCCATGTCGAATGGGTACGGGAACTGGTCTTCGACATCTTGGATTTGCACCGCGTCACCCTGGTCGGGCAGGACTGGGGTGGGTTGATCGGATTGCGGTTGGCCGCCGAGCATCCCGAACGCTTCAGCAAGCTCGTCGTCGCCAACACCGGGCTGCCGACCGGAGACATCCCGATGCCGAAGATCTGGTGGCAGTTCCGTGAGGCGATCCAGAAAGCGCCGTCGATCGACGTCGGCCGGTTCGTGCAGGGCGGCTGTCGTCGGCCGATGAGCGACGAGGTGCGCGCGGCCTACGACGCGCCATTCCCCGACAACACCTATTGCGCCGCGCCGCGTGCCATGCCCGGGTTGGTGCCGACGTCACCGGATGATCCCGCGGCACCGGCTAACCGCTCGGCATGGGCCACGCTGTGCGCGAGTTCGACGCCGATGCTCGTCGCTTTCAGCGACGGGGATCCGATCACCGGCGGGATGGCGCCGATCTTGAAGCGCGAGATGCCCGGCGCACAGGGGATCGAGCACCCGGTGGTGAACGACGCCGGGCACTTCCTCCAAGAGGACGCCGGCGAAGAGTTGGCCGGCTATATCGTCGAATTCCTGCGTAGCTGACCGACGTCAGCAGGCGATCTACCGGGCATCCTCCGGACGCCTGCACAATGTTTGCATGACGAGTGTGTCGAGTGTCGCCGAGCCGCAGGCACTTCTGCTGCAATTGCTGGACCCGGCCAACCGGGCTGACCCGAATCCGGTGTTCAAGCAGTTCCGGGAACACGGCCCGATACAGCTGCCGGAATCCAACCTCACCGTGTTTTCGTCGTATCGGGACTGCGACGAGGCGCTGCGGCACCCGTCGTCGTCGACCGACCGGCTCAAGTCGACGGTCGCGCAGCGTCTGCTCGCTCAGAACGCGGCCGACCGCCCGACCGCACCCGGCGGTTTTCTGTTCCTCGATCCGCCTGATCACACTCGACTGCGCAAACTGGTCAGCAAGGCGTTTGTTCCCAAGGTGGTCAATGAGCTGCAGCCGAACATCGCTGAGCTGGTGCACGGCCTGCTCGACGGCGTCGCCGAGCGGGGCCGATTCGACGTCATCAGTGATCTGGCCTACCCGCTGCCGGTGGCGGTCATCTGCCAACTGCTGGGAGTTCCGCTGGAGGACGAGCCGGGTTTCAGCCGTGCATCGGCGCTGCTGGCGCAGGCGCTGGACCCGTTCTTCGCGATCACGGGCGAACCGGCGGAGGGCATGCAGAAGCGCATTAGCGCCGGTCAGTGGCTGCGGGACTATCTGCACAACCTGATCGACCAGCGCCGCTCGCAGCCCGGCGACGATCTGATGTCGCGGTTGATCGCGGTGGAGGAGTCCGGCGATCAGCTGACTACGGATGAGATCGTCGCGACGTGCAACCTGCTGCTGATCGCTGGGCACGAGACGACCGTGAACTTGATCGCCAATGCGATCTTGGCGATGTTGCGTCACCCCGCGCAGTGGCGGCAGCTCGGCGCGAACGCGGAGCGCGCTCAGGCGGTCATCGAGGAAACACTGCGCTACGACCCGCCCGTCCAGTTGGTAGCCCGAATTGCCGCCGACGACATGACAATTGGGGATACCCGGGTAGTCAAGGGCGACTCCATGATGCTGCTGCTGGCCGCGGCTCAGCATGACCCGGCCGAGTTCGAACAGCCGGAGACCTTCAACCCCGATCGAAACGCATTTCGGCACTTGGCATTCGGAAGAGGCCTGCACTACTGCCTGGGCGCTCCACTGGCTCGGTTGGAGGCCGCTGTCGCGCTGTCGGCAGCGACAGCACGCTTCCCCGAAGCGCGGCTGGACGGCGAGCCGGCCTACAAGCCGAATGTCACGCTGCGCGGAATGTCTTCATTGGCCGTGGCGGTGTGACCCCGCGAGCCCAGGGACGATGTCGCCAAGACGAAAGGTGACCGGGGTTTCCAGTTGGGAATAGGTACATGACCGCGGGTCGCGGTCATGGCGCCAACGGTTGAATTGGGCGGTGTGGCGGAACCTTTCGCCTTCCATGTGGTCGTAACGAACTTCCACCACCCGTTCGGGTCGCAGCGGCACGAACGAGAGGTCTTTGCCGGCGTTCCAGCGGGAGAATTCGTTCTTCCGTGGTGTGCGTTCGCCCGCTTGATGGGCAGCCCAATTCCACGGGTGGCCATCGAAGCCGACGACGAGCGGCTGCAGCTCGGTGAATAGTCGCCGCCGCTCGGCCATCGGAAACGCGCCGATGACGCCGACCGATGCGAGCGTGCCGTCGTCCTTGTACAGCCCGAGCAGCAGCGAGCCGATCGTGTCGCCGCCCGACTTGTGCACTCGATAACCGGCGGCCACGCAGTCTGCGGTGCGCTGGTGTTTGATCTTGAACATGACGCGCTTGTCCGGCTGATAGGTGATGCCCAGCGGCTTGGCGATGACGCCGTCGAGGCCGGCTCCCTCGAACTCGTCGAACCAGCGCTGCGCGGTCGCCAGATCTGTGGTCGCGGGCGTGACGTGCCACAAGCGGCCCGGCTGGGCCGCCGAAGACACAGCGTCGACCAAGGCGGCGCGCCGCTCGGAAAAGGGCCGCGCGGTGTAGTCGTCATCGCCGAGGGCCAGCAGGTCGAACGCGATGAAGCAAGCCGGCGTCTTCTCGGCGAGCATCCGTACTCGCGAATCGGCCGGGTGGATGCGCTGTTGCAGCGCCTCGAAGTCCAAGCCGTGGTCGGTGGCGATGATGATCTCGCCGTCGATCACGCAGCGTTCCGGCAACTCGGCCTTGGCCGCCGCGACCAGCTCGGGAAAATAGCGGGTCATCGGCCGCTCGTTGCGGCTGCCCAGCCCGACATCATCGGCGTCGCGGAAGCAGATGGACCGGAATCCGTCCCACTTCGGTTCATAGGACGAGTCGGGTGGTATCGACCGAACCGACTTGGCCAGCATCGGCGAGACCGGCGGCATGACAGGCAAGTCCATCAGCACATTGTGCTGGAATCGAGATGTGGCAGCTGCAGCCGAGGAACTCGACGTCGACGGGATCGCGGTTCGATTCACGAATCCGGACAAGGTGTATTTCCCCAAGCTGGGATCCAACGGAACGAAACGCACGCTCGTCGAGTACTACCTCGCGGTCGCTCGTGGGCCGATGCTCACCGCGCTGCGCGACCGCCCGACCCATCTGCAGCGTTTTCCCGACGGCATCGACGGCGAGGAGATCTACCAGAAGCGGATCCCACAGCATCACCCCGACTACCTGGAAACGTGCCGGGTCAGCTTCCCGTCCGGGCGGACCGCCGACGCGCTGAAGGTGACCCACCCGGCGTCCATCGTGTGGGCGGCGCAGATGGGCACCGTCACCCTGCATCCGTGGCAGGTCCGCTGCCCGGACACCGAGCACCCCGACGAGTTGCGCATCGACCTGGATCCGCAGCCGGGCACCGGCTTTGAACAGGCCCGGTCCGTCGCTGTCGACGTGCTTCGGCCGCTGCTCGACGAACTCGGGCTGGTGGGCTATCCGAAGACGTCAGGGGGCCGCGGTATCCACGTGTTCCTGCGGATCAAAACGGACTGGGATTTCATCGCGGTGCGCCGTGCCGGTATCGCGCTCGCGCGCGAGGTGGAGCGTCGTGCGCCGGATGCGGTGACGACCTCGTGGTGGAAGGAAGAACGGGGCAAGCGCATCTTCGTCGACTTCAACCAGAACGCCCGCGACCGCACATTCGCGTCGGCCTACTCGGTGCGACGCACCCAGATCGCGACGGTGTCGACGCCGCTGACGTGGGACGAGCTGGCAGGCGCAGACCCCGACGACTACACGATGGCGACCGTGCCCGACCTGGTAGCCCGCCGCGACGACCCTTGGGCCGATATGGATTCGGTGGAGCAGTCGATTGCAGCCCTGCTCGAGATGGTCGAGGCCGACGAAGAGCGCGGTCTCGGCGATATGCCGTATCCGCCTAACTATCCGAAGATGCCGGGCGAGCCGCCGCGCGTTCAGCCCAGCAAGAAGGTGGCTGCGAACTGGGATGATGAGGGGAATCCGGTCTAGCCCACGGCTAGCATGGCCCGCACTTGCCCGATAACCTCGATACACGCAAGCTGCTCGACATCGACCGCGAAATCAAAGACATCGACAAGACCATCACCGAGCGCTTTCGCGATCACCCGTACGCACGGATCATCGAGTCGCTGCCTGGCTTCGGACCCGGCTTGGGCGCGGAATTCCTGGTCATTACCGGCGGCGACCTGGCCTCGTTCACTACCGCCGGACGCCTGGCGTCCTACGCCGGATTGGTACCCGTCCCAAGGGATTCCGGCCGGATTACCGGCAACCTGCGCCGACCCAAACGCTACAACCGCAGACTGCGGCGAGTGTTCTACCTGGCAGCACTGTCCAGCATCCGCACCAACGGACCCTCCAGGCGCTTCTACGACCGCAAACGCGGCGAACGACTCATCCATACCCAGGCCCTTCTAGCCCTCGCCCGCCGCCTCGTCGACGTCCTGTGGGCCTTGCTGCGCGACGGTCGCGAATTCAGCCCCGACGGGCCGACCGCCGCAAGCGCTGTGGCTTGACTTATTCATTGAGAGTCCCCTTTTGTGTGGTCGCCATCACACACTTGGAAGTCCAGCGCCTTCAGGACGCGCTGGGCGGTTTTCACGATGTCGGTCATGACGCCTCCGGGTAGGTGACGTTGATGGCGTCACCCCGCCGGGTGATCGTCCACTGCCTCAACCTCGACCTCGGATCACGCCGTTCAGGGTCGGCCGGCTGGATCACCCCGCCGTGATAATGGGCGGTCACCACCGGCCTGCCCTTCTGGTCCCAGCCGACCCAGGTCACGTTGTCGTTGTCGAGCACGTCCCGCTGGGCGGTGCTGAGTTTGCGCTGGTCGGTCATGTCACACTGATATTCCGGGGCTGCCGGGAACGGGACCGGGGCTGGAGTGGCCGCCGCCGATGGAACCGTCGTCCTCGAACATGTGGCAGAAGTGGTACTCGCCGCCCATCACGCCTTCGACCGCCTGCTCAGAGGTCAGCCTGTGGGTGGCCGTACCGTCGGTGACGATAAAGTCCTCGCTGAAACCCCGCTCCCGGTCCAGACAGATGGTGTGCGCCATGTACGCGGCCTGGGACGGTGTTTCCGACAGCCCGACGAGGCTCAGTTCTACCGCGTAGTTGTAACCGCTGTCGTCGTCCGGGTCGCCCACGGTCGAGATGGTGGCGTGCGCCGGGACAGCAGCCATGACGGTGGTGGCCATTGCCACCGCGATGCCCAGAGCAGCCAGGCCGCCCCTGACGGTGTTCTTCATTTGTGTTTCCTTTCCTCGGATCGCGGCCTTGGGCCGCCACCAGGTCTGTTAGCGCAGGTACATCTCCTGCGACCTGCTTGAGGGTTGCGGCGGTGCCGATCAGGTTGTCGGTGTCGGGGGCGACGCCTGGATGAGTTCCTGACGCCGCCCCTCGCAACCCCCCGGGGCAGCTACGCGGGGCCGAACCGCGCCTGGCCTCCACCTGAGGTAGCGAGTTCGGCGACCAGGGCGCGGTACGGCTTGCTCTCAAGAGTAGGAAACCAACGGAAATTATGTCAATAACACGGAAATTATATCCGTGTGATTCCACTCACAGGACGGCCACTGATGGCGGCCCCCGGGCGGAGTTGCGCCGATTTCGCACCGCCACCAGCGTTTTGTCCGACGTCGCCACACGCTGTCGTGGGAGGGTTAAGGCCCACCCAGAGCGGATACGGGAGGCGACGATGGCGACGGTCTATGTGGTTACGGCGGGCAGCGGCGACACCTACCGCATTGAACGGGTCTATGTGGATCGCGACGAGGCGTATGGGTTCGCGCAGGACTACAACGGTATTGCCCCTGTTGAGCCTGTTCAGGTGGAGGAATGGCAGATCGGTGCCCCGCCGGGGGCCTACGACGGCCCGTACTGGCGGGCGGAGTGGTGGGCGCGGGTCCCGGTCGCCAAGCGCCGAGGTCAGCTGCGGCACACCCGCGAGGGTGAGCGCTTCGACGACTTCGACATCCGCCAGGAGTGGTGGACCGGCGAGGCGCTACCGGATGCCAAGGTGGTGCGCCGCGAACTGGCCGGGGCACCCAGGGTGGAGGTGGCAGGCCTGTCGCGGGAGAAGGTCGAGGAACTGTTCTGGGACACGATCACCCAGGTCAGAGCCGATCTGGCGGGAGTGCCTCGGAAATAGTTTCCGCCTATTTATGCCAAGGGTGGAAAGAAATGGGCATAGCGGCTCGACATTGCCGCCCTGGTGCGTCATGATGCCTGCATGGACCGACGCGCCCTGGAAAGGCTCGGCCACTACGTCGTGAGCCGGCGCGTAGCGCTCGGCTTCCGCAACCGCACCGACTTCGCTAGCAGCCTGCAGTTGACCGTGCGCACGCTGGCCGACATCGAGCACGGTGTGCGTAAGGCCAGCCCGGGCACCTACGCCATGCTGGAGAACAAACTTGACTGGGCACCCGGCAGCATCGACACCATCCTCGCTGGGGGCGAACCCAAAGACCTGGTAGTCGAGCTGCGCCGGACCACCCCCAACGCCCCGACTCAGGGATACGCACTGCGCCCGACCAACCCCAACGCCCTATCGCAGGTGTCCACCGAGGAGCTGGTCATGGAACTCCGCCGCCGCATCATCGCGCCCCGCGAGAGACGCCATGAAACCTGGGACGACTGGGACGGCGGCCTCGACCCGCACGGCGACTGGCCCGAACAGGGCTTGCAGCACTGAAGAATTTTGCAGCGACATGCGCGACAAGCGTCGCCAACCGCAGCTGGGCCAACGACGACGCCGCACGCATCGTGGTGGCTGGCACCTCCATCGCGTTCGTGCGGGATCGCGAGCGAGGGGGAGCAGGCCAATGGGTGACATCGAGAAGTCGAAAGTGATCCGGTCATGAAATGGCGCAGCGTGTCCGGGGTCGCGGGGCCAACCTACTTCAGCGAAGACGGCCAGTGGACGATCCAAACCGTCAAATCGGGTGAGCACCGCCTGTGCCGAGGACGGCAGCCCGTCGGCGAGTTCCCGACGCTGCGGCTGGCCCAGAAGGCTGCTGAGCAGCCGACTGATTAGTGAGCCAGCGACACCGCCGAGTCGCTGATTCTCGCGAAGAAGGCCCCTCATCGTGGCGGGCAGTTCCTGGGCGCGAAAATGCGATCTCGCGGGCAAGGAAGCTCAGCAACGGTGACAGACGGCGATGGCTGGAAACTAGATCCTCCCAGCCATCTGTTGCAACGCCGACTGGCTCATCTGAGGGCTCCGTTGTAACTCCGCTATAGGTTTTGTGAGTCTTGATCCCGGCTCACGCAGTGAAACGCTCTGCCTAGCTGCCACTTTGAGGCCGTGGCCTCCCGGTTCTTCTGCTTTGGCTTGAAGGGGGTGCTGCCCTGGGGGATCATTCCTTCGTACTTAGTGCTACTCGGTGCGACTTGTCTGCGGCTTTTCAATAGGTTTCCTACACCCTGTTATCCGCCCAGGGCCTTCCTCAGCTCTCTGTGCATCCGGGCGCTCCAGTAGGCCGCCAGCCCCTCAAGGTCGTAGTGACGCCTGGCGTGAATCCACAGGGAGTCATGGGTGATCCGGTCCTTCTCGTCACGGCTCTCGTTGAGGGGCTCCAGCTTGCTCAGGATGTCGGTGTAGGTGATCCGGTGTCTCTTGCTGCCACCCTCCTGGGTCACGGGCACTCCGTGCCAGTCCAGGAGGTCGTTGACCAGACGGCGCACACTAGGATCTCGACAGATCCGGCATCGTGGCTCCATGGGCTCGATGTCGAACCTCACGGGTTCAGCCGCCCTGGTCATCGTGCTCATCAGAAAGTGGTTGCAGCCCAGCGGCTTCACGGAGAATGTTCTGCGCACGCAGAGGATCGTCAGTGGGCAGGACGTGACACTGCAGTCCATCGGCGTGATCAGGAGTCATGCCCTCACGATAATGCTCTGGACCGACGTGGCCAGCGGGCAAAGATGAACCGCAACGGCGACGATCCGTTCGCCAATAGGGGATTTCGGCGCTAGGAGGCTCCATGGCGTCCGACAGCCCCAGCTCAACCGTGATCTGGACATCACTCGATCCGATTGCCCAGTGCCACATTTATGCCAACGTTGCCCCGACCCCATAGCTCATTCGGCTGATCTCCTCCATCGGCTGCGTTGCTGAATACTGTCGGGGCGGGCTTCTTCATGGCAGCGGCAAAGCGGGCGAGTTCTCGCCCGACAACTTGCCGCATGGCCCAGTTCACTGAACAGCATTTACGCAGGTGAGCATGGCCAGGAGCACGTAGACACTCCGAAGATGCCGGGCGAGCCCAAACGGGTGCAGCCGAGCCGCGATACGGATCTGACTAGGAAAAACAAACCTAAGTGACGCGCGGCGCTCAGCTTGTATTCAGTTAGGCGCGCTGTGAATTCGCTGCAACTCGCGCATTTATGCAGGCGGTCAATGAGGGCCGCATCCGATCCGTCGTCTTTGTGCTATCTCGCCGGCGGCGCCCCGCGAGGCTAAGAAATCCTTGAAACCGCGATTAACTTCAGATAAGAAGATGCGATGACGCAGATCACAGTGCGAGCGCCCCGGCAGAGCAAGGGACTGCAGCGGTGAACGGATATAGAGTGCTCGCGCAGGTTACCGCGGTCGGCATGATGGTTGGCGTGGCGAGTGCGCTGTTCAGCCAGTGCGCGCACGCTGACGCGGACGACCCGCTGGCTGGCAGCGACACGGCGATCATCCTCGGCGGAACCACCGAGCCGACGCCGTCGACCGCCTTCGCGCAGGCTGCCGAGGATCTGTATTTGCACGCGCTGGGTTTCGACGGTGGTGCGATGGACTCGACGGTCTGCGACATGGTCGGGACCGACCCGTGCGCCGCACCGTTGCAGGTGCTGACGACGCCCGAACTGATTCAACAGGGCCCGAGCAGTCTCACAGCCGCCGATGACGTCGTTCTTGCCGTGGAGAACGAATTCAACGCGGATCCAGGCGCTTTCAGCGCCGAGGACCCGCTGACGATCTTCGGCTACTCGCAAAGCGCCACCGCCGAGTCGATCGCGATGACCCGACTCGCAGCAGACGGCATCCCCACCAACGATCTGCACTTCGTGTTCATCGGCGACCCCTCCCTCCCGGACGGCATATGGCCCAACCTGGAACCAGACATGGACGCGTTATTCGGCTCGAGCCTGACGAACACTCTTCTCACGGATCTCGGCTTCGACGGCGTCCTTGGCAACTTGACGCCGGAGGATCTCTACCCGGCGACCATCTACAGTCTGGGCACCGATCCGGTCCCCAACTTCCAAGAGGTCTTCGAAACCAAGGGCCTGTTGGGCGCGCTGCTGGACGTATTCGGTCCGCACGTGGAGTACCTGGGGTTGACACCGACGGAAGTCGCGGATGCGACCACGTCGACCAACGGCGACCTCACACTTGTCGACATCTCCGACAGCGACATCAATAACGTCGACGCGTGGATTAGTGCGGTATTTGAGCATGGGGCCGCTGGCAGCGGACTACTCGAGAGCGTATTCGAATCTCTGCAACTGTATTTCACCAACATGTTCTGAACCTGAGTCGTGAGCGCATTCAGCAGCGGCGCATCATGTGTGCCGCGGATCGGACAAAGTAGCGCTACAGCTTTTGCGCCACGAACGTCGCGGCCTGGTTGGTCGCATCGGGGACATAGCCCAGATGCGCGATGATGCTTCCGCCCTCGGCGCAGATGTTGTCGTTGGGTAGGCAGATGTCGATGGTCCTCGGGCTGTAGCTCGGGTCGATCGGCGGAATCTGGCCGTCCGACAACTGCTTTGCGTAGCTGCTCTGCGGATTTCCGAACAGGGCAACGGCGGCAACGTGATTGGCGACCTGCTGGGACAGTTGGTGGCTGGTAAAGTCCATCACCCCCGCGCCCTGCGAATATCCCCCCAACACGATTTTGGTCTTCGGGCAGTTCGCCGCGATCCCTTGCACGTGGGCGACCGCGTCCGCGGCGCCAACGTGGGCGCTGTCGACGTAGTCGCTGGTCGACGGGTAGTCGACCGGGTAGAGAGTCACCGTCTTTCCGGGAAGCTGGCCGGTGAGCGAGTCGAAGAAGGCCTGGCCTGGGCCGCCGGGGCCAACGGGCTCGCCGGTGCCGCGAGCGAACACGACCTCGGCATCGGGACACTGATCGGCGACGGCGGCCCGAATTCCCACGGGTGCGCTCGACAAGGCCCAGCTCATCGCCAGCGCGATACCAACGATGCGAGCAATGCTGCGTCCACTCATCTGTGCAATGCTGCCATCTCGCCGGAGCGCGAGTAATAGCATCACGCCATGATCGGATCGCGGCGCGGCGATGCGGGTCAACCACGAGTTGCGTCATAGCACCGTGGCAGAACTATCTCTTCTCGAAGCCGACAACGGTCTGCCGCGCGGCGTGCGCGGGGCGGCCGATCCACGTTTCGGCAATGTGATCCGGTTGTTCGCCGGACTGTTTCCGGGGCGCAGGTTCGGTGGCGGCGCCCTGTGCGTTTACATCGACGGCAGGCCGGTCGTCGACGTGTGGACGGGGTGGTCAGACCGAGCCGGTGAGGCGCCCTGGACGGCCGACACCGGCGCGATGGTGTTCTCCGCGACGAAGGGCGTCGCGTCCACGGTGATTCATCGATTGGCCGACCGCGGCTTGCTGTCCTACGACTCGCCCGTTGCCGAGTATTGGCCGGAGTTCGGGGCCAACGGCAAAGCCGACATCACGGTCCGCGACGTCTTGCGGCATCGATCCGGGCTGTCGCATCTGAAGGGCGTCAGCAAGACGGAGTTGATGGATCACCGGCTGATGGAGGAGCGGCTGGCCGCGGCACCGGTTGACCACCTGCGGGGCGCCCCGGCGTATCACGCGCTGACCTACGGGTGGCTGCTTTCGGGTCTGGCCCGAGCGGTCACCGGCTCGGGCATGCGCGAGTTGGTCCGCACTGAGCTGGCCCAACCGCTCAACACCGATGGCCTGCATCTGGGCCGACCGCCGGTCGGCGGGCCGACCAAGGTCGCGCAAATTCTGGCCCCGCAGAGCAATCGGCCCAATCCGGTGTTCAACTTCGTCGCACCAAAGGTGGCCGGTCTGCCGTTCTCGGGCGCATTGGGCGCGATGTATTTCCCGGGCATCAAATCGCTTGTGCAGGGCGATATCCCGTTTCTCGACGGCGAGGTTCCCGCTGCCAACGGTGTTGTCACCGGCCGCGGACTGGCGAAGATGTACGCCGCGTTGGCCAACGAGGGCCGCATCGACGGGACACAGTTCCTGTCGTCGGAGCTGGTCGACGGCCTGGTCGGCAAGCCGCGGGTGCGACCTGATCTGAACATGATGGTGCCAATGCCGTTTCACCTCGGTTATCACGAATCGCCGATTCCCGGCATGCTCAAGGGATTCGGCCATGTCGGCTTGGGCGGAACCCTCGGATGGGCCGATCCCGAGACCGCCAGCGCGTTCGCTTATGTGCACAATCGGCTGCTGACGCCGATGGTGTTCGACATGGCGTCCTTCGCGGGGCTGGCTCGTCCGCTGCGCAGTGCCATCACCGCCGCCCGTCACGCCGGTGCCCTCGAGGTGCCGGAGTTCGGCGCACCCTACGGCCAACCCCGACAGCGCAAACGGGCGGTGTCGGGCAGGCGTTAGGGCTGGTCCAGCAGCCGCAGTGGGTGCAGGCCGTCGACGGCACCGACGAACGGCGGGTGGATGCTGTAGCCGAGCATGCGGCGAATGTCCTCGGAAACCGTTCGAGCGATCTCGCGCGAGATCGACAGCGTGAAGGCCTCCATCGGCCGCAACCACGGTTGGCAGTATTGGGCAGTGACGGCAAGCCGGTCGTGGGTCGTCGTGTTGGCCCCGCCGCCGTGCCAAAGCGTGCCGACGAAGAAGACGCACGAGCCCGCGGGCATCACAACGGGTAGCGATCGATCCTCCGGGCCCGGCCGACGCTTGCCCCAGCGGTGGCTGCCGGGTACGAGCACCGTGGCGCCATTGTCGGCGGTGAAGTCGTCGATCGCCCAGATCGTCGCGGCGGCCAACGGCGCCCGCGGACGCGGAACCGGGTAGATGCCGTCGTCATGGTGAGCCAGTTGTGCGGCTTCCCCGGGCTGAATGTTGATGGCCTGCAACGCCGAAAGCAGATAGTTGGGCATCAGCAACCGGTCCAGCACCGCCAGCACCCGCGGATGATCGACAAGGCGGTCACACACCCGCGTCCTGCTCAACACGCTGTAGATGCGCTGGGTGCGCCGCCCCTCGAACGAGTTGCGGCCGGTATGCCCCAGCCACGGGCGCGCAACGTCACGGATCTGCCGGCAGTCCTCGGCGCTGAGCAGGTTCTCCCAAATGACGAAGCCGTCGCGGTCGAGGGCCGCCATGTCAGCCTCGACGATCTCGGGGTCGACCGCAGCCCCGCTGGTGGGTGTCCGCTTGTAGCGGAGCGCCAGGTCGCCCCTGAGGTCTTCCAGAGTTGTAACGGACTCGTCGTCAGCGCTCATCTGAACCGTTCATCTGCACTCGTCTTTACGCTATGGCTACACCCTAACTCCGCGAACAACCCATGGTCAGGCGTCGAGCGCCCTATCCTGGGAGATCGGGGTACTTGGGGGTCGAGCGGCGGAGGGTCGGATGACGGCCACAACGGTATGCCGCATGTGCGGGACCGAACGCCGCCAGGACGCGCGGTTCTGTCAGGCATGTGGCTCGTCGATTGCCGTCCACGCTCATGCCTCGGACCCCCAGGCGACGGGGCTGTTCGCCGATGTCTACGTGGCGCGGGAGAGGGCCCGGCGGGGCGATCGCGATGGCGCCATACCGGTGATGCGCGCCGGCGTCGACCATCTACTCAGCGAACAACGATCGCAGGAGTGCGGCATTCCAGCGACGGGCGTGCTGGTGGAGACGCTGCTCGAACGCGGCACCGAGAGCGACGTCGTGGAAGCCGAGGCCGCGATCGAGCGGTTAGCGGCGGCACCGACCGACGATGACACCGCTCTGCGCGACATCTGGCTGTTGCGGTTGCGCGCGCTGTTGGCGCGGGCACGCGGTGAAGGCGTGAAATACCTGGACTTCCTGAATCGCTACCGCAACATGGCGACATCGCTTGGCTTCGAAGGGCATATCGCCTGGGCCGAGGCGATGCCATGACGCCGGCCGGGCGTACGAACATGATCAAACCGGGCCCGAAAACGCCTGGTCATCGGTAATCTCGCGGGCATGCTGTCCGCGGCCCTGCGTGACATGCAATGGCGAAGCCGGCGCCTCGTCATCGCGATCGTCAGCACCGGATTGGTCTTTGCGATGACGCTCGTCCTGACCGGCCTTGCGAACGGTTTTCGGGTCGAGGCGCAGCGGACCGTCGACTCTCTGGGGGTCGACAGGTTCGTGGTCAAAGCCGGTGCGGCCGGACCCTTTCTGGGTTCGACGCCATTCGCCCAAATTGACCTGGCCCGAGTGGCCGCTGAGCCGGGCGTCGTTGCGGCGGCCCCACTGGCGACCGCCGCGGTGGCGATCGTCGAGGGCTCGACGACGCGAAACACCACGGCCTTCGGCGCGCCAGAGCACGGACCCGGCGTGCCGGTTGTCTCTCAGGGAGAAGCACCGTCGACTCCCGGCGAGGTCGCGGTGTCGAGCACCCTGGGACGCCACCTCGGTGATGGCTTGCAGGTTGGTGCGCACACACTGCGGATCGTTGGCATTGTCCGCAACTCCACCGCACTGGCGAAGACCCCCAACATCTTCCTGACGACCGAGGGGTTGCAGCAGCTGGCCTACAACGGGCAGCCGATGGTCACATCGATCGGGATCGTCGGCACACCGCAGCACATTCCCGACGGTTACCAAATCCTTGATCGCGCTGCCGGGGTCAATGACCTTTTGCGCCCGATGAAGGTCGCGGGCAGTGCGATCACGATGGTGGCGATTTTGCTGTGGATCATCGCGGTGCTGATCGTTGGGTCGGTGGTCTACCTTTCGGCGCTGGAGCGCATGCGCGACTTCGCGGTGTTCAAGGCGATCGGCGTGCCGACTCGGTCGGTTCTGGCGGGCCTTGCGCTACAGGCGGTCATCGTCGCGCTGCTCGCCGCGATAGTGGGCGTCATCTTTGCGCAGCTATTGGCCCCGCTGTTCCCGATGATCGTGGTGGTGCCGCTACATGCCTACCTGGTGTTGCCGGCGATCGCGGCTACGGTCGGTCTGCTGGCCAGTCTCGCCGGGCTGAGGCGCGCGGCAGCAGTCGATCCCGCGCTCGCCTTCGGAGGTCCTTGAGCGGTGGGCGATCTCAGCATTGCGGACCTCGTCGTCGAGTATTCCAGCGGCGGCTACGCGGTCCGGCCGATCAACGGATTGAACCTCGATGTGCCGGCCGGCTCGCTGGTGATTCTGCTCGGGCCCAGCGGCTGTGGGAAGACGACGTTGTTGTCCTGCATCGGCGGCATTCTGCGGCCCAAGTCGGGGTCCATCACATTCAACGGCGTCGACATCACGGCGCTCCGTGGTGGCGCGCTGGCCAAGTATCGACGCGACGAGGTTGGGATAGTGTTCCAGGCGTTCAACCTGGTGCCGAGCCTCACTGCCCTTGAGAACGTGATGCTTCCGCTGCGCGCAGCGGGTACGTCGCGCTCGTCGGCACGTCAGCGTGCCAAGGAACTGCTGACCCAGGTCGGTCTGGCAGACCGTCTGAAACATCGGCCGGGTGACCTCAGCGGCGGGCAGCAGCAGCGTGTCGCCGTCGCTCGCGCGATTGCACTGGACCCCGCGTTGATCCTCGCCGACGAACCGACTGCCCATCTCGACTTCATCCAGGTGGAGGAGGTGCTGCGGCTGATCCGCTCGCTGGCCCAAGGTGAGCGTGTGGTGGTGGTTGCTACCCACGACAGCCGGATGCTGCCGTTGGCGGATCGCGTCGTCGAGATGATCCCCGCGCTCTCGTCGACGAACCGGCCACCGGAAACGGTCCACCTGAATGCCGGTGAGGTGCTCTTCGAGCAGTGCACGATGGGCGAGCTGATCTACGTCGTCTCCGACGGGGAGTTCGACATTGTCCGCGAATTAGCCGACGGCGGTGAGGAATTGGTGAAGGTAGCCCGCCCCGGCGACTACTTCGGCGAAATCGGTGTGTTGTTCAACCTGCCGCGCTCGGCGACGGTGCGGGCCCGGACCGACGCGACGGCGGTGGGCTACACGGCGCAAACGTTCCGTGAGCGGCTCGGTGTGAAGGGTCTGGGCGACCTGATCGAACGTCGCGAGCTTGCCATCGACTGATCACGCGCTGCCATGACCGCGGCGGCCGGATATGCTGCGGCCGGATATAAAGAAAGCGTGGCTCTCACGTTCCAGGACGTCATCAAGTCCAAATACCTGCTGCTGACCACCTTCACCAAGGATGGCCGTCCCAAGCCGACGGCGATTTGGGGTGCCCCTGAGGGCGACAAGCTGCTAGTCATCACCGACGACGGGTCGTGGAAAACCAAGCGAATCAACAACACACCCAGGGTGACGCTCGCCAAGAGCACCGCATTGGGCAAACCGAAGGGCGAAGAGGTCGAGGGTATCGCCCGGGTGCTACCGAAGTCGGAGACCCGGCGGGTCTACAACGCCGTCCTCAAGCGGTACTGGTATCACGCGTGGTGGTTCTATGCGCACTCGATCGTGCGCGGCGGCGTCGACAAGGTTCACGTCGGGCTGGAAATCAAGCCCGCCGGCTAGCGACGACCCGGGTGTCTAGGGAGGCTAAGCACAGCCTTTACGAAAGCGTTATAGTAGCCGCATGCGCCTTTCCCGTCTGAGCACCGCCGTCCGCGTCGGCGTCGCCGTGCTCGCCCTCGGTGCCGCCGCCACTTCCTTCCCGCGGGTCGCCGTGGCTGATCCTGGTCCTGGGTTCCAACCGTGCGACGGCTGCTCATCCAACGATTCCACCGAGGACTTTCCGATACCGCGGAGAATGATCTCGACGACCTGCACCGCGGAGCAACTCATGGCTGCCGCACGGGATTTCGAACCGGCGTACTACCAGCGGTACATGACGGATTACGACAACCATCCGAACGTTCAGCAGGACACCCAAAACAAGGTGCACTGGTTCTATTCGTTGTCGCCAGCGGATCGCAGGGCCTATTCGGCAAACTTTTATGCACCACAGATCAATCCGCTGAACTTGGCCTGGCCCAACCACATGAAGCTCTTCTTCAACAACAAGGGCGTCGTCGCCAAGGAGACCGAGAACTGCCAGAACTACCCGCCCAACGACATGTCGGTGTGGAACTGGTAGGTCGTTCCCTCGGAGCGATCAGCCGTGATTTGACCGCCGCGGCTCGGCCATCAGGCCCACACAGGTGGCCGTGATCAACCGCGTCAGCGCGGATGTGAAGTCGATGTTCCAGTCCGGCGGCAAGTCCGTCGCCTTTGCCTCCGCGTAGGCCTCGGCGAGCTTTTTCGGCGGGTTAGCGACCTGCCACAACGGCGCAGCCAGGGAGTAAGCGGCGAGGATAACGTCGTATGAGCCCGCGCGTCCGAGTCCCGGCAGCGCATCCTCGATCGCATCGGCAAGCGACGTCACCGCATCTGTGCTGATCTGCTTGACTTCGAGGACCCGCTCGATTTCCACCTCGTGCTCGAGGTGAAGATGCAGGTTGGCCAGGAGGTCGCAGAACAGCGGATCGGCGGCCAGACCGCCGGCTAGTGCCTCGGCGACCCGCGACGCGGACATCGGACCGGGCTCGCGCAACTTCTCACACACCGTGTTCGACCACCGCACCCAGCCTTCGGCAGCCAGGTGCAGCAGCACCTCTTTGTGGGAGGTGAAGTAGCGGCGCACCGCGGAATAGTGCACGCCGGCCCGGCTGGCGACATCGGTCAAGGTCACCGACGCGACACCGGACTCCAGCGCCAGCGAGCGTGCGGCTTCTACCAGCGCTGCTGCGCGTTGGCGCTTCTTGTCCTCAGTACGGGCTCGCTGGAACGTAAGCTGCGGCACCGCGCGAGAATAACGCAGGTTGGCCGATTGCGGGTGGGCGTGGAAGCCGGTAGCGTCCGTTTACGCACGTCCCATGCGTTAAATTCGTACACTTCTGCAATGCAGCGGATAGCCGTCGGAGGGAGTCAACAATCTGGGCCAATAGCATGGTGTACTCGTCAAGGTTTGGTGGTGCCTCCTCGCCGCCACTGCGACGTCCCGCCGCGTTCGATGTGCCGACGGTTAGCGTGGCTCGCCGATCGGTCGGTGAATATCTTCGAGCAGGTGGGATATCGCTGAACAGGAAGACGGCAAACGGTGAAGGGGATTTCGATTTTCAGGGTTCTGCAGCGGTCGTGGATTCCGCTCGTGATTGTGATGGTCGTTGGCCTCGGGGGATTCACGGTGTGGCGGATTCACGGCATATTCGGCTCTGAAAAGCGGCCAGCGTACTCGGACAGCGCGACTAGCGACACTAAGCCGTTCAACCCCAAGCACTTGACCTACGAGGTTTTCGGTCCCCCTGGCACGGTCGCGGACATCAGTTACTTCGATGTCGATGGCGATCCGAAGCGGGTTGACGGAGCGCAGTTGCCCTGGACGCTGAACCTCACCACGACTTCGCCGGCGGTGATGGGAAACATTGTGGCACAGGGCAATAGCAACACAATCGGATGCCGCATCGTGGTGGACGATGTGGTCAAAGCCGAAAAAACGACGCATGAAGTGAACGCCTTCACGTACTGCGTGCTGAAGGGCGCATGATTAGCCAGCAAAGGAGCGGCGAACACACCAAACCGCCATTCATGCCGAGGATGATCCATCGGCTGGCGGTTCCCATCATCCTCGGGTGATTGGCGGTTGTTTTCCTGGTGAGCACCACCGTCCCACCGCTGGAGCAGATCGCGACGCAACGTGCGGTATCGCTGAGCCCAAAAGATGCACCGTCGGTGCAGGCGATGACGGTCATGGGCCAGAAATTCAAGGAATCTGATTCCGACAGCTTCGCGATGATCGTCTTGGAAGGCCAGCAGAAACTCGGCGACGATGCGCACCGGTATTACAACAGCCTGATCCGTCAGCTAAGAGACGATCCGACGCGCGTGCAGCACGTCCAGGACTTTTGGGGGGATCCGCTCACCGCACCGGGTGCGGAAAGCCCCGACGGCAAGTGCGTCTACGTCCAACTCAACCTCGCCGGTCTGCAAGGGACGGAATTGGGCGACGATTCGCTGATCGCGGTCCGCAAGATCGTCAACCGGACACCTCCGCCGCCGGGGGTGACGACTTATGTGACCGGCCCGGCGGCCCTAGTGACCGATATGCACCACAGTGGTGACAGAACCCTCCTCAAGATCACCGTCGTGACCATGCTGGTGATTTTCACCATGTTGCTTCTGGTGTACCGCTCCATCATCACGGTGGTGCTGCTGCTGATCATGGTCGGTATCGAATTGACGGCGGCGCGAGGAATTGTCGCGTTTCTCGGGTACCACGGACTTATCGGGCTCTCCACCTTTGCCGTCAATCTTCTGGTCTCCCTTGGCATTGCGGCCGGGACAGACTACGGCATTTTCTTTTTCGGCCGCTATCAAGAGGCGCGCCAAGCCGGTGAGGACCGCGAGACCGCCTTCTACACAACGTATCGCGGCGTTGCTCACGTGGTCCTGGCGTCCGGTTTGACGATCGCCGGCGCGACGTTTTGCCTGAGCTTCTGCCGGATGCCGTATTTCCAAACCTTGGGCGTGCCCTGCGCAGTGGGCATGCTCGTTGCGGTCGCGGTCGCTACCACACTGGTTCCGGCCGTCATCGTGGTCGGCGGACGCTTCGGCTTGTTCGACCCAAGGCGCAAGATGCAGGTCCGTGGCTGGCGGCGGATAGGCACCGCCATCGTGCGCTGGCCGCTACCCATTCTCGCCGGAGCATTCGCGGTCGCGCTCGTCGGCCTGGTGGCGCTGCCGGGGTATCAAACCAGCTACAACGACCGGCTCTACATACCGAAAAACATCAACGCCAACCAAGGATATGACGCCGCAGAGCGGCACTTTTCGCAGGCACGACTGATGCCCGAAGTCATGATGATCGAAGCGGACCACGATATGCGGAATCCGGCAGACTTCCTTGTCCTCGACAAACTGGCTAAGGGCATCTTCCGTGTCCCGGGAATCTCCAGGGTTCAAGCCATCACTCGCCCCGAGGGCACGGCGATGGAGCATACGTCGATTCCGTTCCAGCTGAGCATGCAAAATGCCGGGCAGGTACAGACGATGAAGTTCCAAAAAGCCCGGATGGACGACATGCTCAAGCAGGCGGATGAGCTCGAGGACACCATGAATCGAATGAGGCACATGTATGCCCTCATGGTGCAGCTCACCAATACCACGCACAAGATGGTCGGTGAGACAAAGGAAATGCAGGCAGTCACCGAGGAATTGCGCGACGACATCGCGAACTTCGAGGACACCTGGCGGCCCGTCCGCAGCTACTTCTATTGGGAAAAACACTGCTACGACATCCCGATATGCTTCTCGCTGCGATCGGTGTTCGAGGCCGTTGATGGCGTCGACGAGATCGATGACAAGTTCCAAGTTCTCACCAAAGACTTCGATCAACTGGACAGGCTGATGCCGCAGATGATGGCCGAATTCCCGCCGATGATCGCAAGCATGGAGTCGATGCGGACGATGATGCTGACGATGCACAGCACCATGTCCGGGATCTTCGGGCAGATGGACGAGCTGAGCGACAACGCGACGGCCATGGGCAAAGCCTTCGACAAATCAAAGAACGACGACTCGTTCTACCTGCCGTCGGAGGTCTTCAAGAACCCGGACTTTAAAACGTGCTCTGAACAATTTCTTCTCGCCGACGGCAAGGCCGTCCGGCTGATCATCTCGCACCGCGGCGATCCCGCGACGCCGGAAGGCATTGCGCGCGTTGACTTGATCAGACAGGCGGCCGAGGAGTCACTGAAGGGCACGCCGCTGGAAGACGCCAAGATCTACCTGGCCGGCACCGCGGCCACCTTCAAGGACTGGAAGGACGGGTCGAAATACGATCTTTGGATCGCCGGGATCGGTTCGCTATGCCTGATTTTCATCATCATGCTGCTCATCACCCGAAGCCTTATTGCCTCGTTGGTTATCGTTGGCACGGTTGCGGTTTCGTTGGGTGCGTCCTTCGGACTCTCCGTGCTGGTTTGGCAGTACTTCCTTGGGATCAAACTGCACTGGATGGTGCTGGCGATGTCGGTGATCGTGCTGTTAGCGGTGGGATCTGACTACAACCTGCTGCTGGTCTCCCGATTCAAAGAAGAAATCCACGCTGGCCTGAAAACCGGCATCATCCGCGCGATGGGCGGCACCGGCAAGGTCGTGACGTCCGCCGGCCTGGTGTTCGCGTTCACGATGGGCTCCATGGTGGTCAGCGACCTGCGGATCATAGGCCAAGTCGGTACCACCATTGGCCTTGGTCTGCTGTTCGACACATTGGTGGTCCGTTCGTTCATGACGCCATCGATCGCGGCGCTGCTCGGACGCTGGTTCTGGTGGCCGATCAAGGTCCGGCCGCGCCCGGCCAGCACGATGCTCCGGCCGTACGGGACCCGCCGGTCGGTCCGTTCCCTGCTGCTGGGCGAGAGCAAGGATGTACTGGGCAACGGCGAGGCCAAGACAGCCCTGTTGCCGAGGCCCGCGACCGGCAATCGCCGGCTACCACGCGACTGATCGATCAGGCGTTGCCGCCAAATTAGCGGTACCGCAATGCAATTAGCGCTGTTGCACCAGTCCGCTCGGCGGGCTTTCGTCAGCATCCGTATGCAGCAGCTCACGAACCGCCGGCCGAGGCCCAGTAGGCCGGAGCATCGTGCTGGCCGGGCGCTGACGCACGTGTTGTGGCCACCAGAACCAGCGTCCGAGCAGGGTGGCCAGCGACGGTGTCATGAACGACCGCACGATCAGGGTGTCGAACAACAGACCCAGAGCGATCGTGGTGCCCACCTGAGCCATGACCCTCAAGGGGCTGAACATGAATGAAGCCATGGTGGCGGCGAACACCAGACCGGCAGCGGTCACCACCGAACCCGAGCCGGCCATGGCGCGGATGGTGCCCGTCTTGAGCCCCGCGTGGATTTCTTCCTTGAACCGGGATATCAGCAACAGGTTGTAGTCCGACCCGACGGCCAACAGCAGGATGATCGCCATCGCCAACACCATCCAGTGCAGTTTGATGCCGAGAAGGTACTGCCACACGAGCACAGAAAGGCCGAAGGAGGCGCCCAGCGAAAGCAGCACGGTACCCACAATGACCAGGGCCGCGACCACGCTTCGGGTGATGACCAGCATGATGATGAAAATCAAAGTGGCCGCGGCGATTCCGGCGATCATCAGGTCGATGTTGGAGCCATCGCGCATGTCCTTGTACAGCGCCGCGGTGCCACCGAGGTAGACCTTGGCGCCCTCCCAGGGGGTCCCCTTGATCGCCTCGTGCACTGCCTGCTTGATCGGGTTGATATGTGCGATGCCTTCAGGCGACGCCGGATCGCCTTCGTGCGAGATGATCAAACGAACAGCGTGGCCGTCGGGTGACATGAACTGTTTCAGGCCCCGCTTGAAATCGGGGCTTTGGAAAGCCTCCGGCGGCAGATAGAACGTGTCGTCGTTCTTCGCTTTGTCGAAGGCCTCGCCCATGGCCGTGGCGTTGTCGGACAGCGCTTCCTGTTGGTCGTTGAGACCTTTCGTCGTCGCGTAGTTCGACATTATTGTTTGGAGATTTGCTTCCTGGCTGGCGATCTGCGGTGGTATCAGCGCCACCAGCTGCGGCTGAATTTGGTCCAGCCTATCGAGATTGGCGCTGAGTGCCTCAATGTTCTCACTCGCTTGGTCGATGCCGTCGAGCGCGTTGAAGATGGACCGCAGCGTCCAACAGGCCGGGATGTCGAAACAGTGCTTCTCCCAGTAGAAGTAGCTACGAATCGGCCGGAAGAAATCATCGAAGTTCGCGATGTCGTCTCGCAATGCGGCCAGAATTTCGACGGTTTGCTTCGTGAGAATCACAGTTTGATGCGTCGTGTTGCTCAGATCCTGGGTGACTTGCATCTGCCGGTGCAGGGTTGCCATCGTTTTCCGGAGCTCGTCCGCTTGCTTCAGCAGGTTCTGCGCCTGCTCCTCCTGGTAATGCTGGGTCTGGATCCGGCCGGCGCTTTGCGCACTCAGCAGAAAAGCCAGTGTGCTGTGGTCGAGCGGAGTGCCCAGGGGCCGGGTGATGGTCTGGACACGGCCGATACCGGGGATGTGGAAGATTGCTTTTGCCACCTTGTCCAACACCAGGAAGTCGGCCGGATTGCGCATGTCGTGATCCGTCTCGATCATGAGCAGCTCGGGATTCAGCCGGGCTTGGTTGAAGTGTCGGTCGGCGGCTGCATAGCCGACGTTGGCCGGGGTGTCGGACGGCAAATAGTGGCGGTTGTCGTAGTCCGTTGTGTATCCGGGCAGGGCGAGCAGACCGATAAGGGCGATCGCGATCGTCACCGCGAGAATCGGCGCGGGCCAACGGACAATCGCGGTGCCGATGCGTCGCCATCCGCGGGTTTGCAATATCCGCTTCGGATCCAGCAGCTTGAAGAAACTGGCCACCGCGAGCACCGCCGGGCCCAGGGTCAGCGCCGCGAACACCGCGACCAGCATGCCGACCGCGCAGGGCACACCCAAGGACTGGAAATACGGCAACCGGGTGAAGCTAAGGCAGTACATCGCACCGGCGATGGTCAGACCCGAACCCAACACGACATGCGCGGTGCCGTGAAACATGGTGTAGAAAGCCTGTTCTCGGTCCTCGCCGACGCCGCGGGCCTCGTGATATCGGCCCATCACGAATATCGCGTAGTCCGTTCCGGCCGCGATCGCCAATAACACCAGCAAGTTGTTGGCGAAGGTGGAGAGCCCGATGATCCCGTAATTCCCCAGGAACGCGACGACACCCCGGGCCGCGGCCACTTCGACCATCACCATGAGCAGCACGATGAAAACAGTGCTCACCGAACGGTAGACGAAAAGCAGCATCACAATGATCACCAGAAAGGTGATCATTGTGACCGTCTTGACGCCTTTCTCGCCGGCATGGGATTGATCAGCGATCAGCGGACCGGCGCCGGTGACGTAGGCCTTGATCCCCGGTGGCGCGGGCACCGAGTCGACGATCTTGCGGACGGCTTCGACGGACTCGGTGGCCAAACTCTCACCCATGTTGCCGGCGAGGTAGACCTGGACATACGCCGCTTTCCCGTCCGGGCTTTGCGAGCCCGCCGCAGTCAGCGGGTCATTCCAGAAATCCTGGATGTGCTGAACGTGCGGGGTGTCCTGCTTGAGTCGCTTGACGATCTCGCCGTAATACTGGTGCGCGGCAGTCCCGAGTGGTTTATCGCCCTCCAGGACGATCATCGCCGAACTGTCGGAGTTGAATTCGGGCTTGAACTTTCCGTCCTTATCGATTTCGCCGAAGGTCGATCCGACCTTCTTCATCGCGATCATCCCCGGCGCGTCTTTCGGGCTCTGTGACACCGCGTGATTTTTTGAGACGACCTCCAACTGTGGCACCGCGACATTGACCAACACGGTGAGGCCCAGCCATAGCAGCACGATCGGCACCGCAAGCCGATGGATCATCCGGGGCAGGAAGGGCGGGATCAACGGCTGCGAGACAGGCTGTGCAACCTCGGTGGTCTCACTCATGCGGACTTGTTCAGGCAGAAGGTGAAGGCATTCACTGTTTCGTTGGCGGGGGATCGATTTGTGGCCTTGAGGACCGGCCCGCGCCCGTCGTTATCGTCCAGGGTGATCTTGCAGGCGATCCAATCGCCGCTTCCCTGCGCCACGAGATTGGCGGGAAGGGAAGGCTGCGTTGTTGTCAGCTCTATCGACCAGGGCAGGGATACGTTGAGGGCCTGCTGCGGCTTGGAATCTTTATCCAGATAGTTGATGGTCGCCACGCTGCCCGGTGGGCCCCAGACCTCGAGTAATAACTTCTTGGGATTGAACGGCTTTATCTCTTCGGCGACCGCGCCGCCACCGAAGGCATTGCCATGAGCGCCGAAGATACCGTGCAGCCGGTACACGGCGAACCCCGAGACCGCCACGACGCCCGCGATCACCAGCACGAGCCAGAATCGGGTAAGGATGCGAGACAAGATCGACCTTTGTTTGTCCTGGCGCGGTTTGGCGACCTGGGCTTCGCCGCTGCTTTCGACCCCGACGGGCAGCGGCTCGGTCCTCGGCTCGGTGGTCGTCATGGGTCGTTCCATCCTTAACCAGGGGCGAAGGGCGCTCAACTAATTAGCCTGTGTGTAACCTTAGCTACTCTAATCGGAATAGGCGACAATAAAGAAACCGGGAGAGAGGGTTTTCGCGACGACCGCATCGCGCTTCCCGACCGGTGGTTCGAGCGCGACGAGAGGATCTATGACGATGGGCGCCAGGGCAGCAGTGCGATCTGTACGAGGAGCTGACAACGGTACGATCCAGCCTATGAAGGTAACGGGATACGCGGCGCTCGCCATCGCCGCGGCGATCGGCCTGGCGGCGCCGGCATACGCCGACCCCGACACCGATTTCGACAACCAAATCGCGCATTATGGCATCTACGGGCCGCACGACTACAACCCGTATATAGCCAAGATCTCCTGCCGACGGCTGGGTCAGGGCGTCGATCCCGACGCTGCGGCCACCGCTCATTTCCTCATCAATAACCTGCCCAGGGGCACCACGCAGGTGCAGGCTTATCAATTCCTTGGCAGCGCCATCAGCATCTACTGCCCCGACCAGGCGCCCAAGCTGCAGAACATTCCAGCGCACTAGATCGCCGCGGGGACAACGCCGCGCGGCAGCGTCAGCGGCAGATCGTTATAGGTGGCGATGCCCGGCGCCGCGGCCACCACGGCGGGGATCGCGTTGATGGGTGGCATCGCTGTCATGATGTGCCCGAGGTCCATGAATTCTTCGATCGTCGTGGCCTCGAAATAGGGCGGCGGCAGGAAGCCGACCTTGGTGGTAACCGTGGGCTGCCCGTCGATCTGGATGACCCAGCCGTCCCCGTCGATCTTCCAGTCCGGTTCGAGCGTCTGGCCTTTGCGCCACCGGACGTTGAGGTCGATGACGGTCTTGCCGGCGAGGATTCCCTGCCAGCTGATGTAGACGCCCGCCACGCAGCCCGCGGGGATAGTCCACGACGTCATCTCGAGATCCGCTGTGGTTTGCGCGAATTCGGCCTCGCACCGCACGTCGTCGAGCTCGATGGCGAGCGCGTCGCCGACCAGCCGGACGGCCTCACCGAAGATGGCGGTGCCCTTCGCGGCCATCGCCTGCAGGTCCGGGTGGTCGATCGGCTGTCCGAAGCCGACCGGCTTCTCGGTGTCCGGCGAGTCGTAGAACGTGGTGTCGGCGGCTTCGTTGACGGTGATCTTGTCGACGCGGTTGCACACCATCGCCGAGACGATGGCCAACAACTCGGCGAAGCCCGGGCTCACGCCTGATCCGAAGATCGTGGAGCCGCCCTTCTCGCAAGCCTCGATGATTCGGTCGCGGCCGCCGCCGAGGTTGTGCCCGGTGATGAAGGAGGCAGTGGTCACCACGTTGACGCCCGCCGACAGGATGCGGACCAGCTCGTCGACGTCGATCCACATCGGGTTGTAGACCACGCAGTCGGGTTTGAGGGCGAGCAGCGCGTCGACGTCGTTGGTGGCGGCGACCCCTAGCGGCGTGATGCCGACCAACTCGCCGGCGTCACGGCCGACCTTCTCCGGTGACCAGGCGTAGCACCCCACCACTTCCAACAGGGGATTGTTGGCGATCGATTTGAGGGAGCTTTTGCCGACGTTTCCGGTGTTCCACTGAACTACTCGATAAGTGTTTGGCACTCGCTCAGCATAGGGAAGCGTGCCCCGGCCGGGAACGGCATCGAGCCCTCAGCGTCCGACTGGTTTCGCGGCGGCGCCGTTCAGCGCCAGCTCGACCAGCCGCTCGGCGAGATCGTCGTCGACGGGTTCGCCGGTGAGCAGCAGCCGGCCGTGAATTGGCGCGACCAGCATCTCCAGCAGTAGCCGGGCGTCGATGTCGGCACGCAGATCGCCACGCTCGATGCCGCGCGCCACCACGGGAGACAACGCGTCCAGACGACGCGCCCAAAAACCTTCGCGCAGATCGGCATAAGTGTCGTCGACCGGCAGCGTCGCCGCGCGCAACACCGCCCCGCCTTCGGGCGAGCGCACGTAGGCGATGATGCCCCGAACGATCGCAAGAAGATCGCGGCGGGTCGAACCGGTGTCGGGGGTGGGGATCACGTCGGCACTGCGCTCAAGTAACGCGGCCACGAGCAGGTTCTCCCGGGTTACCCATCGCCGGTAGACGGTGGTCTCGTGCACACCCGAGCGCTTGGCCACCCCGGCGACGGTGGCGCCGTCGAACCCGTTGGCGGCCAGCTCCTCGAACGCCGCGGCCAAGACGGTCTGGCGGACATGCTCCCCGCGGCGATGCGATACCCCTGCAGTCATCGTCTGAAGTCTATCGCAACTTTACTTGCATTAGAGCCAAGGCGAGGCGCATGATATTGCAAGACAACTTGCGATAGGAGCCTGCAATGGACACGTCAGCACCCCGGCTCGACTGCACCGGCGCCACCCCGCCGATCGGCTACCACCACTTCCACCCCGACGTCAGCATCAACTTCCAATGCAACCGCTGGGTGCAGTGGATCGGCCCGTCGGCCATCGACGAGGTGACCGAAATGGCATCGCACGCCGACACCTACCCGGAGGTGATCGACGGCTTTCTCGGCTTGGCTGAGCGGGCCCGCGCGGCCGATCGTGCGGTCGCCGGTGCCTACTACGACCGGGCGGCCGAGTTCTTCATGACGGCGGCCGACCCGCGCCGCCCGGCCGCGCGCGCCCGGTTCTTGCAAGCGATGCGAACCGCCTACGGCGTGACACCCGATTTCATCCCGTTCGGCTCTGGCTCCATGCTCGCCTATGACCTGCGACCGGACCGTCAGATTGGCGCCCCGATCGTCATGTTTGGCGGATTCGACAGCTACGTCGAAGAGTTCCTGCCGATGATCGCCGGCATGGTCGACGCGGGTCGTCGCATCGTCGTGTTCGAGGGTCCGGGCCAGGGCAGCGCACTCGAGGATTTCGGCCTGACGATGATCTCCGAGTGGGAGCAGCCGGTGGGCGCGGTCCTCGACCACTACGGACTCGATGATGTTGCCGCCGTTGGGATCTCGCTGGGCGGCGGTCTGGTGATCCGCGCGGCCGCGTTCGAACCGCGGATCAGCCAGGTGGTGGCTTTCGACATCCTCGACGACTTTTTCGAGACGATCGCGCGCCAGATCGGCCGCGGCGTCCGGATTCCGTTGCGCGCGCTGCTTGCCGTCCGCGCTCGCCGGATCATCAACGCCATTGCCGACTGGGCCGTAGCCCGCAAGCCGGTCTCACAGTGGGGACTGCAGCAGGGCATGCATGTCACCGGCACTGCCACGCCCTACGACTTCCTACGCTCGACCACAGCGATGGACACCCGCAAGATCTCGCACCGGGTTCGCGCCGACGTGCTGCTTCTCGCAGGTGCCGAGGACCACTATGTGCCGCTGAGGCAGTTGGCGCGTCAGGCGGGCATGCTGTCTAACGCGCGGTCGGTGACCACACGGGTCTTCACCGCCGCCGAGCAGGCGAGCAACCATTGCCAGCTCGGGAATATCGGCGCGGCCGCCCGCCTGATGACCGCGTGGCTGGACCTAACGGCGTTACCACCGCAGCCGGTCGGTTCAGTCTTCGACGGCGACACCGCGGCCCGTGCGTCGGCGCCGATGCGCTCCTGAGGGTTTGCCGGTTGGGCGCCGGTTGCGCAATCCGCGCGCGGAACGGCGGCGGTGTCTTCCACCGCGGGCGCCTCTTCGAGCCGTCGACTCGGGTTCCACCGCCGTCGACTCGAGTTCGGCCTTCCGCGGTGATCTCGTCGGGCTGCTCCGCGGGTTCCGGCGTTTCTGTCGTCTCTTCGTCGGCGGCCTCGCTGGTCTCGTCCGCCTCGGCGTCGTCTTCGCCGGCTTCTTCGTCCTCGTCGCCCTCTTCAGACTCGTCAGCCTCGCCGTCCTTCTTGCGACGGCGCCGCCGCTCCTTCTCTTTCTTGGGCTTCAGCGGTTTTGGCGGTGGCGGCGGAAGCTCGGCGATGAACGAGAGATAGAACCCGAAAATGCCGAGCAGAGCGATCGCGGCCGCCGCGCCGTAAAAGGCGAACAGCCACTGCCCGACGCTGTCGAGGCTCAGCCAGATCTCGCTGATCGCGGTGCCGACAATGAGCGCGCCGGCCAGCACATGGGCCACGATCGACGATGTCTGCAATGTCAGGGTGAGCTGCGGCGTGCCGTACTCCGGCTTGCGAGCCCGCAGCATGGTGAACACCACCGGCAATGCGGCAAGGGCAATCAGCACCCCGGCGACAATCCGCGCCACCGTGCCCAAGGTGTGCGACGTGTCGCCCATCAGCTCCCGCCAGCGCGGCAGCACGAAGACGAAATAGAGGACGCCAGCGGCAATCGAGAACGTCACGTGCCACAACACGGCAGCCTTGCGTCCCATGCGCCTCCTCGAGCCGGTACCCGGTAGCGACCACACCCTAGTCGATGAGATTCAAGCCTGGCCGCACTCCGGGTTGAGCGGAGGATGCGGGATTTGAACCCGCGAGGGCTGTTAACCCAACCCGCGTTCCAGGCGAGCGCCATAGGCCACTAGGCGAATCCTCCGTCGGCCATGGTAGCCGAGCGCAGCCGAGGGTCTTGCTGGCTGTCGCCGATTGATTGCAGCCCGAGTACTAGACTCTCGATGGACCCCGCGCGGCGTCTATCCTGTGAACTCCCCCAGGGCCGGAAGGCAGCAAGGGTCAATGGGCTCTGGCGGGTGCGCGGGGTCCCCTGTTTAGATCGGGTGGCGACCCGCTGCGCACGGCTTCGCCGAGCTTGCGATCGCCACCTGGTCGGATCGTGGCGACCCGCTGCGCTCGGCTTCGCCGAGCTTGCGATCGCCACCTATGGCTACCCATGATGTAGACGGTGAAAGGCGGATGGTGTCGTACGGCGCGTTCAGTTCCCTAGGCCGTACGGACCTCGAGGCAATACATGCCCGCCACCAGCAGGACTACGCCGAACTGCAGGCGATGAAGCTCGCTTTGGACCTCACCCGCGGTAAACCATGCAGCGAGCAGCTGGACCTGTCCAACGCCTTGCTGAGTCTTCCCGGGGATGACTACCGCGACGGCGAGGGCACCGACACCCGCAACTACGGCGGGCAGCACGGCCTACCCGAGCTGCGGGCCATCTTCAGCGAGCTGCTCGGCATCCCGGTGCCCAACCTGATCGCGGGCAACAACGCCAGCCTGGAGCTGATGCACGACGTCGTGGTCTTCTCGATGCTGCATGGCGGCGTCGACTCTCCGCGGCCCTGGAAGGACGAGCCGAACGTCAAGTTCTTGTGCCCGGTTCCCGGTTATGACCGGCACTTCGCCATCACCGAAACCATGGGTGTTGAGATGGTTCCGATCCCGATGCGCGAGGACGGCCCGGACGTCGACCTGATCGAAGAACTGGTCGCCGTCGACCCGGCCATCAAGGGCATGTGGGCGGTTCCGGTGTTCGCCAACCCGACCGGAATCACCTATTCGTGGGAGACGGTTCGGCGGCTCGTCCAGATGCGCACGGCGGCGGAGGACTTCCGGCTGTTCTGGGACAACGCCTACGCGGTGCACACCTTGACGCTGGACTTCGTCCGGCAAGTCGACGTGCTCGGCCTGGCCGCCGCCGCGGGCAACCCGAACCGGCCGTACGTCTTCGCGTCGACGTCGAAGATCACCTTCGCCGGTGCCGGCGTCAGCTTCTTCGGTGGATCACTGGGCAATATCGCGTGGTATCTGCAGTACGCCGGCAAGAAGTCGATCGGGCCGGACAAGGTCAATCAGCTGCGGCACCTGCGCTTCTTCGGCGATGCCGACGGCGTGCGGCTGCAGATGCTGCGCCATCAGCAGCTGCTGGCGCCGAAATTCGCGTTGGCGCTGGAGATTCTGGACAAGCGGCTGGGTGAGTCGAAGATCGCCTCCTGGAATGAGCCGCAAGGCGGCTACTTCATCAGCCTCGACGTGTTGCCGGGCACGGCGCGACGCACTGTCGCTTTGGCCAAGGAGGCCGGTATCGCCGTCACCGAGGCCGGCGCGTCGTTCCCGTACCGGAAAGACCCGGACGACAAGAACATCCGGATCGCGCCGACGTTGCCGCCGGTATCCGATCTCCGTAATGCGATCGACGGCCTGGCCACCTGTGCATTGCTATCCGCAACCGAGTCGCTGCTGAACCAGGGTTAGGTCGCGTCACCGTGGTTGATGGTCCGACTTCTCAGCGGAGCCTGAGGGCTCCGCATCGTCGTCACACCGCGTCGGTAGCGTGAGAGGCCGTGGCCCTCTACCGCAAGTACCGACCGGCGACCTTCGCGGAGGTGGTGGGGCAGGAACACGTCACCGAACCGCTGTGCACCGCCTTGACGGCGGGCCGAATCAACCACGCCTATCTGTTCTCCGGCCCGCGCGGCTGCGGCAAGACGTCGTCGGCGCGCATCCTGGCCCGGTCGTTGAACTGTGTGCAGGGGCCGACGGCCACGCCGTGCGGTGTCTGCGATTCCTGCGTCGCGCTGGCGCCCAACGGACCCGGCAGCATCGACGTCATCGAACTCGACGCCGCCAGCCACGGTGGCGTTGACGACACCCGTGAGCTGCGCGACCGTGCTTTCTACGCGCCGGCCCAGTCGCGCTACCGGGTCTTCATCGTCGACGAAGCGCACATGGTCACCACCGCGGGGTTCAACGCGCTGCTCAAAATCGTCGAGGAGCCACCCGAGCATCTGATCTTCATCTTCGCCACCACCGAGCCGGAGAAGGTGTTGCCGACGATCCGGTCGCGCACCCACCACTATCCGTTCCGGCTGCTGCCGCCACGCACCATGCGCGCGCTGATCGAGCGGATCTGTGTGCAGGAGGGGGTCGTCGCTGACGATGCCGTCTACCCGCTGGTGATCCGGGCCGGCGGCGGTTCACCCCGCGACACTTTGTCGGTGCTCGACCAGTTACTGGCCGGCGCCGAGGGCGACCGGGTCGGTTACCAGCGGGCACTCGGTCTGCTGGGTGCCACCGATGTCGCGCTGATCGATGAGGCCGTCGACGCGCTCGCCGCCGGCGACGCCGCGGCGTTGTTCGGGGCGGTCGAATCGGTGATCGACGCCGGTCACGACCCTCGTCGATTCGCCACCGACCTGTTGGAGCGGTTCCGCGATTTGCTTGTGCTGCAAGCAGTTCCCGACGCCGCCACTCGCGGCGTGGTCGACGCGCCGGAAGACGTGCTGGATCGGATGCGTGATCAGGCGGCCCGGATCGGCGCGGCGACGCTCACTCGCTACGCCGAGGTCGTGCACGCCGGCCTGACTGAGATGCGCGGCGCGACGGCGCCCCGCCTGCTGCTCGAGGTGATCTGCGCGCGGCTGTTATTGCCGTCGGCCAGTGACACCGAATCCGCTCTGCTGCAACGAGTCGAGCGGATCGAGACCCGGCTGGAGATGTCCATTCCGCTCGGTGATCAACGGCCGCGGCCCGCGCCGCCCGAAGTGTCTGACGCCCCGACGCCGTCGACACCGCCGGCCGCTGTCGCAGCCGAGCCGGAGCCCAAACCGGCCGCCAAGCAGTCCGCGCCGGAGCAGAGCCCGCCCGCGCCCGAGCACGCCCCGCCGGCGACGGGCCCGGGTGAACCGGGCGCGGCCGCGGTCCGCACCCTGTGGCCGACGGTGCGCGACAAGGTTCGTCAACGCAGCCGAACCACCGAGGTGATGCTGGCCGGCGCGACCGTGCGCGCCGTGGAGGGCGACACCTTGGTGCTGACCCATGAATCGGCGCCGCTGGCGAAGCGGCTGTGCGAACAGCGCAACGCCGACGTCATCGCCGAGGCGCTCAAGGATGCACTGGGCGTGGATTGGCGGGTGCGCTGTGAAGCCGGGACAGCCACCGTGACGGCGACCGAAGAACCGCCCGCGCCGGTGCGTCGCGCCGAACGAGGCGGGGGTCCGCCCGCCCGCGCGGGTTCATGCCCGTCCGCCCCGCCGGAAGTACCCGCCGACGACGATTCCGCTCAGCGGGCCGAAGAGGAAAGCATGCTGGCCGAGGCGAGTCAGGACGACCCGTCGGCACCGCGCCGCGATCCCGAAGAGGCCGCTCTAGAACTGCTGCAGAACGAATTGGGCGCGCGCCGCATCGACAACGGCTGACTTTTTCGTTCCTCACCCGACGATCGCGACTGCGCTACCTGCGTATTGCCGATCGCGGCTGCCAAATGGCCGCCCACTAATGCGATCTTGATTTGCTGTCGTCTCACGCTTGGGCTGATCCTTCACCGTTATGACCTGACACCGCAGGACAGCTACCAACTGAAGATCTCCGAATCAATCACCCTGAAACGACGGGGATTTCGGCTCGGGCTGAACAAACGAGACGCGTCGTCGCGATTGCTGCCAGCCGATGCTGAATTCAACCGCCGCAGCGCCTAGGGCCGCCACCACGGGCGCAGTGGCAGACCGTCTGTGCCGCGCGCGTCGAGCTTGGTCGCCAACACGTGGTGTAGCTGAAGGTTGTTGTGCTCGAAGGCCACTCGAGATGCCGCCATGTACAGGCCCCATATCTTCGCCTTGGCCAGACCCACTTCGTTGACCGCCTCGTCCCAATGCGCAACCAGGTTGTGGCACCAGTCCCGCAACGTCATCGCGTAGTGCGTCCGGAAGTTCTCGGCGTGCAGCACTTCGAGACCCACGTCTTGGACCGCCGACACGATTCGTCCCGAGCCGGTCAGCTCGCCATCCGGGAAGACGTAGCGATCGGTGAAACTGCTCGCCCGGAAGTTCGACTTGTTGTCATTGCGGGTGATGCAGTGATTGAGCAGCAAGCCTCCGGTGCGCAACTTGGACTGCAGGAACGCGAAGTACGACGGGTAATTCTTGACACCGATGTGCTCGGTCAATCCGATCGACGAGACCGCGTCGAACCCGGTCTCGCGGACGTCGCGATAGTCGGAGTGGCGCACTTCGGCCAAGTTCGCCAGCCCCTCGGCTTCGATCGTCTTTTGCGCCCAGTCGGCTTGCTCGGCTGACAGGGTGGCGCCGATCGCCCGCACGCCGCGGCGCGCGGCGTAGCGGACCATCCCGCCCCAGCCGCAGCCGACGTCCAGCAGCCGATCGCCCGGCTGCAGTCGCAACTTTTCGAAGATCAGGCGGTACTTGTTGTCCTGCGCCTCTTCCAGTGTCGCCTCGGGATACGGATAGACCGCGCACGTGTACGTCATCGACGGTCCCAGCACCCACTCATAAAAGGCGTTGGAGACGTCGTAGTGGTGATGAATGGCCTCGGCGTCACGAGTCTTGCTGTGCCGCATGCCTTCAGCGACCCGCCGCCAGCGAGGTAGCACCTCCTGCGGCGGTGGCGGTGCGGGGACCAGGTGCTGGACGCCGACCGCGCGGATGATGCTGGCCAGCAGCCGCGGCGAAGGCCTGCCGAACTCGACCTTGTCGGCCAGCAAGTTGAGCAACTCGTACGGATCGCCCGGCGGCACCCCGCGCGCCACGATGTCTCCCGAGACGTAGGCCCGGGCCAGCCCGAGTTCGCCGGGGGCGGTGGCCAGATAGGTGGTGCCGCGGGGCGTCAGCAGATCCATTCCGATCACGGCGTTTTCCGGTCCGGCACTGCTGCCGTCGTACGCCGTGAACCTCAGCGACCGTTTGGCGCCGCCGGTAACGATCGCCAATACCTCGGCGAGGCTCAACTTGCCTGTTGTGGTGGCAGCGGATTCTTTGATGGTCGTCATCGTCGTTGCACCGCCTTTGCGTAGAGGTCAAGGAGACGCGAATCCGGGTCGTAGATCTTCTTCACGGTTTTGTACGTCTCGCCGCCGTAGAGCTCATCGAACTCCTCACGGCTGTAATAAGAGTCGGAATACAGCGACTTGTGGCCGTCGAGCGAGCTGACCTGTGCCTCGATCATCCGATTGGTCGCGCCCTCGGTCGCGCCGACCGGAACCGAGGCCCAGAACCCCACATTGACGTAGGTAGATCCGGCCCGGATCGGATACAGCGGCCAGCCGTCTCGGTCGCGTAGCCGCAACGGGCACAACCAAACCGGCGTGATCGGCACATGAGCGAGGAACCACTCCAGGAATTCGGCTGTCCGCTCGATCGGCACCTCGATATCTTGGACCACCCGTTCACGCGGCGGACGGCCATTGCGTTTCTCGATCCGGTCGGCGATACCGAAACGCTGGTCGCGTGCCACCAACTTCCAGTACATGTTGCTGCGCCGATAGCGTCGGGGCCACCAACGCCGGACCCGGGGATTCTGCACACCGAAAGACCGTGAGCACCAGAACCAATCGGTGTCCCATCGCCAGAAATAGTCGTGCATCGTCAACCGGTCTTCCTTGACGCCGGCGTCGTGCTGGATGGACCGGTAGTAGATGTCTTGTCCGGTGTAGTCGCTGACCGGGCCGGGGGTGGTGGTACGGACGCCGACGCACAGGTAGCTCTCGTCGGCGCCGAACACCACCCCGTCGAGATAGTCGACCGGCACGCCCTCGAAACCACCGGTTTCGATGATGCGGTCCATCGCTGCCACCAATTCGGTCAGCGAGTCGAACCGCACGTGCCGCAGCGCCACGAACGGCTTGACGGATTCCAGCTCGATGCGAAGCCTCGTCGAATAACCCAGGGTGCCATAGGAATTCGGGAATGAGCGGTAGAGGTCGGGGTGCGACTGGGGTGAGACGGTAAGCAATTCGCCTGTGCCGGTGAGGATGTCCATCTCCAGCACCGACTCATGGGGCAGGCCGTTGCGAAACGATGCCGACTCGATGCCCAACCCGGTGACTGCGCCGCCCAGCGTGATGGTTTTCAGCTGCGGGACAACCGCAGGCGATAGGCCGTAAGGCAGCGTCGCGGCCACCAGGTCCTCGTATGTGCACATGCCCGCGACATCGGCGGTCTGAGAGTCAGGGTCAACCGATATGACGTTGGTCAGCCCCGATGTGTCCAATCCGGGCGCGTCGCGTTTCGCGCGGGCGCGAAACAAATTGGACGTGGGCTTGGCGAGTCGAACGGCCGCCGCCGCGGGAATCGAGCGGTAGCTCGCCAACAACCGCTCGACGCCCGCCGCATGAGCCGCCGATGCGGATGCAGGGACAGGCACCACATATACGCTAGTCCCCGATAGCAGCCCGCGCAGGTGCACCGCACCGCCGCGTGGCGCCGGCACAACACCTGCGCAGAGGAGTTTCGCCTAATGGGACACGTCAGTGCAGCCAGCACCATCCTGATCAACGCTGAGCCCACGACCGTGCTGTCCGCCGTCGCCGACTACCAGAACATCCGCCCCAAGATTCTGTCTCCGCATTACCGCGACTACCAGGTGCTGCAAGGCGGGCAGGGGCAGGGAACCGTCGCCAGCTGGAAGCTGCAGGCCACTAAATCCCGGGTGCGTGATGTCCGGGCGGACGTCGACGTCGCCGGCCACGCGGTCATCGAGAAGGACGCCAACTCGACGATGATCACCAACTGGACGGTGGCGCCCGCCGGACCGGGCTCGAGCGTCACCGTCACGACCACTTGGAACGGAGCGGGTGGCGTGAAGGGATTCTTCGAGAAGACGTTCGCGCCGCTGGGGCTGAAAAGGATCCAGGGCGAGGTGCTGGCCAACCTGAAAAAGGAGCTGGAGAGCTAACTAGCCGGCCTGACCTTGGCTGCCCAGGTAGGCGGCGATGCCCTTGACCACGGCGTCGGCGTACTTCTGTCGGCCTTCGGGCGACTCCATCAGCCCCGAGTCGGCCGGGTTCTTCATGTTGCCGCACTCGACGAGGACCGACGGATACTGCGCCAGGTTCAGTCCCGCCAGGTCCGAGCGCCCATATAGACCGTCCTGGCCGATGTAGTTGGCCGGCGGGATACCCGAGGCCTGCATCTCGTCGCGCATGACCCGGGCGAACTGCACCGACGGGCCCGCCTGCACCTGATTGAGCGGCGGCGCCGAGTAGTTCACGTGGAATCCCCGCCCGTTCGGCGGACCGCCGTCGGCGTGGATGCTGACGACGGCGTTCGGGTGTAACGCGTTGGCCATCGCTGCGCGCTGGTCGACGCAAGGGCCCACCGTGCTGTCGTCGCCGCGGGACATCGCCGTGCGTGCTCCCAGCGCGTTGAGTTCGGCGCGGATGCGCAGCGTGGTGTCCCAGGTGAAGGTGTGCTCCGGGTAGCCGTCGTTGGTCGTGGTTCCGCTGGCCTGGCAGTCCTTGGTGCCGCCGCGCCCGGTGGGCACCTGGCGGCTGATCGATGCGTCGTTGGCGCCGTTGTGACCAGGGTCGAGGAACACGATCATCCCGGCGATGTTGCCCGGGGCTGCGGCGGCTTTCTGGGCGGTCGGTATCGGTGCGCCCACGACGACGGGAAGAATGCCGATGGCCAGCACGGCGCCGACACGCAGGCCCCGTAGGCAATGGAGGACGCGCACATGCGCCACGTTAGCCTGGCGCCGACTAGGCTTAAAACTTCGAACCGCCCGCACGCCGCAGGCGAAACCAAGTCGAGACCAAGACGCAAGGGGACCGTCATGCAACCCGGAGGCCCGCCCGACATGTCGGCGTTGCTCGCCCAGGCTCAGCAGATGCAGCAACAGCTGATGGCTGCCCAGCAGCGACTCGCCAACGCCGAGGTGCACGGGAAGGCCGGCGGGGGTCTGGTCGAGGTCACTGTCAAAGGCAGCGGCGAGGTCGTGGCGGTGAAGATCGATCCCAAAGTCGTCGACCCGGACGACGTCGAGACGCTGCAGGACTTGATCGTCGGCGCGCTCGCCGACGCATCCAAGCAGGTCACCACGATGGCGCAAGAGCAGCTGGGTCCGCTGGCCGGCGGGATGGCCGGCGCGCTCGGTATGCCGGGGTCCTAACTTGTATCGCCATGTTTGAGGGGCCGGTCCAGGACCTGATCGACGAGCTCGGCAAGCTGCCGGGTATCGGGCCGAAAAGCGCGCAGCGCATCGCCTTTCATCTGTTGTCCGTCGAACCACCCGACATCGACCGGCTCACCGCGGTGCTGGCCAAAGTCCGCAACGGCGTGCGATTTTGCGCGGTGTGCGGCAACGTCTCCGACGACGAGCGCTGCCGCATCTGCGCCGACCCTCGCCGGGACGGCTCGCAGGTCTGCGTCGTCGAGGAGCCCAAGGACGTCCAGGCCGTCGAGCGCACCCGCGAATTCCGCGGCCGCTACCACGTTCTCGGCGGGGCATTGGATCCGCTGTCCGGAGTCGGCCCCGAGCAGCTACGGATCCGCGAGCTGCTCACCCGGATCGGTGAGCAGGTCGACGGCGTCGACATCACCGAGGTGATCATCGCCACCGACCCCAATACCGAGGGCGAGGCGACCGCCACCTATCTGGTGCGGATGCTGCGCGACATTCCCGGCCTGACCGTTACGCGGATCGCTTCGGGGCTGCCGATGGGTGGCGACCTGGAATTCGCCGACGAGCTGACCCTGGGCCGCGCGCTGACCGGCCGCCGCGCGATGGCCTGAATCGGCCTGAGTCACACGGGTAACTTCAGTACCGAGACCGACCCAATAGGCGATGCTGCAATGGGACACCACCGGCGATATCACTGCGCTGACCAACTGTCCTGATATCGCATGTGCGTTCAAAGCGGAAGAGGCACTATCCCCTGACTGAGTGACGCAGGAGGCTGGTGTGACGAGACCCGCTAGGCCCGAAGCCGCTCGCGACGCAGCAAGTCCACCTCGGGCAGTTCCAGCGGCGCCAGCCCATCCACCACGTTGCTGAGCAGCAAGTCGGCGAGCTCAGGATTGCGGGCCAAGCAGGGCCCGTGCATGTAGGTGGCGATTACGCTGCCCTGCACCGCGCCGTCGAAACCGTCGCCGGCGCGGTTGCCCGCACCCTTCTTCACGGCGCCCAGCGGCGACGCGGCGTCGCCGAGAACCGTTCCGCCGCGGTGGTTTTCGAAGCCGGTCAACGGCTGCGTCAACCCGGCCAGCAGCGGCGTGCTGACGACCTCGCCGATGGTGCGGGCGTTCTGCGGCGAGGTGGTCAGGTCCAGCAGACCCACGCCGTCGACCCGTTCGCCCGCCGACGTCTCGTACCAGTGGCCGAGCACCTGGATGGCCGCGCAGATCGCCAGCACCGGCGCGCCGCGGGCCGCCGCGCGCTGCAACCCCGGGTGCCGGACGAGATGCTTGGTCGCCAGCCGCTGCGCGTAATCCTCGGCTCCGCCCAACGTGTACAGGTCGAGGCTGTCGGGCACCGCGCCGGCCAGCGTGATCTCGACGATCTCCGCGGCGATGCCCCGCAGCCGCAGCCGTTGCCGCAGCACCGCGGCATTCCCGCCGTCGCCGTAGGTGCCCATCACGTCGGGCAGCACCAGCCCGATTCGCACCGCGGAGTCAGCCATGACGAGCCAATCTGCGCTGCAACTGCAGGAACGCCGTGTAATTGGCGACGACTTCCACTGCTCCGGGTGGACACGACGCGATCGCGGCCAACGTGTCGTGCACCAAGGTGTGGTCCACGCCGGCGTAGCCCAACCGCACGGCGAGGTCGGTCCCGCGTTCGCCGGCGGCCACAACGGCAGTGTTTTCAAAATGCTCGAAGCGCACGTCCCAGAGCCACGACAGATCCTCGCCGTCGGGCACCTGCCCGTTGACCGAGATCACCACCCCGGCCGCATTTTTGTCCACCATCGACAGCGCCTCCTGCCAGCCGGCGGGGTTCTTGGCCAGCAGCATCCGCACGGTGTGTGCGCCGACGCGAATGGTCCGGTACCGCCCGGCGACCTCGTCGACCTTGGACACGGCGGCCACCGCGGCCGCCGGATCGGCACCCAGCGCGACGGCGGCCGCCACCGCCTGGGCCGCGTTGCCCCGATTCACCGAGCCCGGCAGCGCCAACCGCATCGGCAGCGCCAGCCCGTCGGGCCCGTAGAGCATGTCGGCGTCGAACCACCAATGCGGGCTGGGCCGCTTGAAGTCGGCGCCGGTGGAATACCAGTGGCCCTGGTCGCGGACGATCACCTCACCGCTGCGCGGGCAGCTGACCGAGTCGGCCGCCCAGCTGCCGCCCGCGGCCACCCACACCACGTTGGCGCTGTCGTAGGCAGCCGAGGTCATCAGCACGTCATCGCAGTTGGCGACGACGACCGCCTGCGGGTGCTTGGCCAGTCCGCCGCGCAGTCTGCGCTCGATCACGTTGATCTCGCCGACCCGGTCCAGCTGGTCGCGGGACAGGTTAAGCAACACGATGACGGCCGGCTCGATGGCGTCGGCAACATGCGGCACGTGCATCTCGTCGACCTCGAGGACCGCCAACGAGGCGTCGCGGTCAGCGGCGAGCGCGGCCACCAGCCCGGCGTCCATGTTGGCGCCCTCGGCGTTAGTGGCAACCGGCCCCAACGTCGACAGGGCGGCCGCGGTCATCCGGGTCGTCGTCGACTTGCCGTTGGTCCCGGTGACGACGACGGCGCGGCGGCCGGTGCCGAGCTGACGCAGTATCGACCGATCCAGCGTCATGGCCACCAGGCCGCCGATCATCGCGCCCGCCCCCCGGCCGGTCACCCGCGACGCCCATCGCGCGCCGGCTCCGGCGGCGAGGGCGAGACGGCCTCGGGCGTTGATCACCCGGGAAGTTTAAGGGCGATCGCAAGCTCGGCGCTTTTCTCCAGCGCAGCCGGTCGGCCTCGCTCGGAGAAGACTGCACGACACGGCGCGCAGCGACCCGGCGATGTCGGCTCGACGTGAAATCCTCCATTCATGCCCGACATTCCGGTGATGCCCTGGGGTCGGCCGGTGATCGACCCGGGGGCGGGCTGGGCCGTCATCGACGTCGAAACCTCCGGCTTTCGGCCGGGCAGCGCCCGCGTCATCAGCCTCGCGGTACTCGCGCTCGACGCCGAAGGCCACGTCGAGCAGTCCGTGGTCAGCCTGCTCAATCCGGGCGTCGATCCCGGACCCACCCACATCCACGGGCTGACCACCGAGATGCTCGAGGATCAGCCGCAGTTCAGCGACATCGTCGGTGACGTGGTCGAACTCGTGCGAGGGCGCACGCTGGTCGCGCACAACGTCGCATTCGACTATGGCTTCCTGACCGCGGAGGCCGAGATGGCCGACGTCGAGCTGCCGATCGACAGCGTCATGTGCACGGTGGAGTTGGCTCGACGGCTGGAACTGGGCATCGACAATCTGCGGTTGGAGACGCTGGCTGCGCACTGGGGTGTGACGCAGCGGCGAGCACACGACGCCTTCGATGACGCGGTTGTGCTGACCAACGTGCTGGCGGCCGCGCTGCAGCGCGCCCGTGAGCGTGACGTCTGGCTGCCGGTGCGACCGGTCACCCGCCGGCACTGGCCCAGCGGCCGCGTCACCCACGACGAGTTGAGGCCGCTGAAGGTGCTGGCTTCCCGGATGCGGTGCCCGTACCTCAACCCGGGTCCTTACGTCCGCGGCGGGCCGTTGGTGCAGGGCATGCGGGTCGCGCTGGCAGCCGAGGTCAAGCGGACCCATGAGGAGCTGGTCGAGCGAATCCTGCACGCCGGCTTGGCTTATGCCGACGCGGTCGACCGGGAAACCTCCTTGGTGATCTGCAACGAGCACCGTCCGGCTCAGGGCAAGGGCTATCTGGCTCACGAGCTCGGAGTGCCGATGGTTTCCGACGCAAAGTTCATGGATTGCGTCGGGTCCGTGGTGGACGGCACCGGTGTCGACGGCATCGTCGACGTGGCGTGCACGGGCGAGCAGTTCGCGCTCTTCTGAGCCGTGCGGCGACCCACCGCGGTGGTCGGGCGAGAACAAGTCGGCGATGATATTGAGCATGCGGGCAGCGACGTGGGCGGTGGTGGCGGCCGCGGTGATGACGGCGGCGTGCGGGGGCGGTTCACACGGCAGCGGCACCGGCGGCTCAGCCCCGAAGGGCGGCAGTGTGCACATTCCCGCGAATTTCTGCGGCTTGTTGAGCGGGGCCGACATCAGCCAAGTGATGGGCAGGTCGTTTCCTGCGCCGGAGGGCTCACAGTCGCCAAGTGAAGCGCAGTGTGCTGCGGTGCCGTCGGCCGGCAACGACGTCAGCTTCAAGCTCTATTGGAACGACCTGTATTGCAAAGACGGCCAGCCACCCGACGAGCAGTGCCTCGACTCGCAGTCGAAGGGTTTCGCCACCAACAAGCAGACCGCCGGCCAGGTTCAGAACATCCCGGGACTTGGCGACCGGGCGTTCTGCTTTGTGGCTCCACCCGCGACCGTCGACGTGCTCGAGGGCTGGATTTATCTCACCGTCGGCGCCGACAGCTGCGTGCAGGCGCAGACCCTGGCGGGGATGCTGCTGGCGAAAATCACGGCCTGACTGCAGCTATCGGGGGTAAACCCTCCTCAGGCCTGATCGGTCGCTGTGTCATACCCAAGAGAACCTCGGACAAATTATAAGTTTTTTATCAGGTTTTCCACATTTGACGCCGCACCACGCTTAGACTCAGGTGGCGCCCGGCCTTTAGTAGGCAGGCCACTACCGCAAATACGCGATGGCCGGGCCACGGGTTCACCATGCATCGGCCGCGCGGTGAATCGGACCGTATTTGCGCCGGGGGCTTATTCCACATACTGGGGGTTTACTCCAGGTATGGAGGGCACAGTGGCGGACCGCTTTCTCGGCGTCATCGCCGGGGTAGTCGCCCAAACGATGGGGGCCAGCGCGTTCTCCGCGCCGAGGGTATGCGAACGGCTGCTCGCGCAACTCGTTGAGCAGTTCGAGGCCGACGCCGCGTTTTTGCGTCACAACGATCACAGCCTTCGGGCTTCGACGCTGATTGCCGAATGGCCACCACGGGATCCAGTTCCCGACCCGGATCCGCTGGCGACGATCTATTTCGCCGACGCCGACGGCGTGGTAGTCGAGGAACTTAAAACGCCGACGGTTATTGCGGCGGACACAGCAAAGCTTGGTCACTCCAGCCGGTTCGCGGCTCGCCGCGGCCGAGCGTCGGTGACGGCGGTCGCGCCCCTGCTCTGGGGGACCGTGACCACAGGCGTCCTCGGCTTGACCAAATCGGGCGGCAAACGCTGGGCACCCGAAGAACTCGATGTACTCGCTGTGGTTGCGTCGTTGTTCGCACAGCTGCAGGGCCGTATCGCCTCGGAGAGCCACCTGCATCGGCTGGCCGAGCACGACGAATTGACCGGTCTGCACAATCGTCGAGCGCTCACCGCGGAAATTCGTCACAGACTGCGGATGGGACGATCCGGTCCCGTCGCAGCGCTCTATATCGATTTGGACCGGCTGAAGACCATCAACGATCGCCTCGGTCATGCCGCCGGCGATATGGTCATCCGGGCCTGCGCACAACGGCTCGGCGCCAAAGCCGGCCACGACGCCATGATCGCCCGCGTCGGCGGCGATGAATTCGTCGTCATTCCCAAAGGGACGATGTCGGCTGAAGGCGCGGAAGACTTGGCGCACACGCTTCAGACCGCAATGTGTGCCCCGGTCCGCATCGGTGGAGACCTGGTCACCCGCACCCTCAGCATCGGGGTGGCAGTGGGCATGCCTGGTGTCGACACCGCCGAGGATCTACTGCACCGGGCCGATCAGGCCGCTCTGGCGGTTAAGCGCAAAGGCGGCAACGCGGTCGCCGTGTTCAATCACGGCGTACCGATGCCGGGCGCGTCTCGAAACGGCAGCGCGCTCCATTCTCCGGCCGGCATTGACAGCGACGCGCTGCGGCTGCAGTATCTGCCCGAAATCGACCTGCGCACCGGTGAAATACTGGCGGTCGAAGCGCTGCCGTGCTGGGAGCAGCCGACTCGGGGGCTGCTGCCGGTGGATGCGTTGAACGGCGCCCCCCAATCGATCAGTCTCGCCGGGCGGTTGGGTCGATGGGTCATGCGGCGTGCCTGCGCCGACTTCAGCCGGTGGCGATCGGATGGCATCGATCAACAGATCACGTTGCGCCTCAATGTCTCATCGGCGCTATTGGCCAGCGACGGTTTCGCCGGCGGCGTAGCCGCGACCATGGACGAATTCGGCATCGACGCAGGATCGTTGTGTCTGGAGATCTGCGAGCGCGTGATGGTGCGCGACATCGAGAACACCCATCACACCCTCGCGATGCTGAAGGACGTCGGCGTCCAGATCGCCATTGACGACTTCGGTTCCGGTGAAGTCGTTTTGGGGCAGCTGAAATCGCTCCCAGTCGATCTGCTCAAGATCAGCGCGGGATTCATCCGTGACCTCGGTACCAGTGCGGCCGATCTGGCAGTCGTGCAGGCGATTATCGGGCTCGCCGAGGCAGTCGGTTTGCAGTTGACCGCCGAGGGCGTCGAGACACCGATCGCAGCCATGACGTTGCTACAGCATGGGTGCAGCCGTGCCCAAGGTTTGCTGCTCTCGCGCCCAGTTATGGGCGACGCCATGGGATCACTGCTCTCCGCGCGCCAGATATCCCTACCCTTCAACGCCACCCACGATCTGTTGGCACCTGAAATGCAAGCACCGGGGCCAAACACATTGCCGCGGAACCTCACGCAGGCCTGCGACGAGCTGACATCAGAATCTGCCGCCGGCTGATTAATTCCGTGCGGCCCGGTTCACCGCCGAAACCACGGCACGCAGCGACGCGGTGGTAATTGACGGCGCGATCCCCACGCCCCACACCGTGCGGCCGCCGATCGAAGCCTCGACGTACGCCGCCGCCTGCGCCTCCTCGCCGGCGCTCATCGCGTGCTCTGAGTAATCCAGCACGGCGACGTCGAACCCGACGGTGCTCAGCGCGTCGACGAAAGCGGCGAGAGGTCCGTTACCGGAACCACTGATCTCGGTCTCGACGCCGTCGACCTTGACCGTCGCGACGATCCTGGTGATGCCGCCGTCTTCCTCGGAGGCATCCACCCGCTGCTTTATCCGCTCCAGCGGCCGCACCGGCGCCAGGTACTCCTCGGAGAATGCCTCCCACATCGCCTTGGGACTGACCTCGCCGCCCTCGCCCTCACTGATCTTCTGAACGACCTGAGAGAACTCGATCTGCAGCCGTCGCGGCAACGCCAGGCCGTGGTCGGCCTTCATGATGTAGGCCACGCCTCCCTTGCCGGACTGCGAATTGACCCGGATCACCGCCTCGTAGGTCCGCCCGACGTCGCGCGGATCGATCGGCAGGTACGGCACCTGCCAGAGCATGTCGTCGACATCGGAATCGGCGGCATCCGCATCGACCTTCATCTGGTCCAAGCCCTTGTTGATGGCGTCCTGGTGGCTGCCGGAGAACGCGGTGTAGACCAGGTCTCCGCCGTAGGGGTGACGCTCGGGGACCCGCAGCTGGTTGCAGTATTCGACCGTGCGACGGATCTCGTCGATGTTGGAGAAATCGATCTGGGGGTCGACGCCGCGGGAGAACTGGTTCAGGCCCAGCGTCACCAGGCAGACGTTGCCGGTCCGCTCACCGTTGCCGAACAGGCAGCCTTCGATCCGGTCGGCACCGGCCTGATATCCCAATTCGGCTGCGGCGACGGCTGTTCCGCGGTCGTTGTGCGGATGCAGGCTCAGGATGACGGCATCCCGGCGGCCCAGGTTGCGGTGCATCCACTCGATCGAGTCGGCGTAGACGTTCGGCGTGGCCATCTCCACGGTGGCGGGCAGGTTGAAGATGATCGGATTGTCCGGTGTGGGCTCGATGATGTCGCCGACGGCGTCGCAGACCTGTCTCGCGTATTCCAGTTCGGTTCCGGTGTAGGACTCCGGTGAGTATTCGAACCGCCAGTGCGTGCCCGGATACTTGGCGGCCTCCTCGACGCACTTGCGCGCGCCGTCTGTCGCGATGGCCTGGACCGCGGCCCGGTCGGCGCGGAAGACGACACGGCGCTGCAGGATCGACGTCGAGTTGTAGAAGTGCACGATCGCGCGGTGCGCTCCCTCGCACGCGACGAAAGTGCGTTCGATCAACTCCGGACGGCACTGGGTCAGCACCTGGATGGTGACGTCGTCGGGGATGGCGCCCTCGGAGATGATCTCGCGGACGAAGTCGAAATCGGTCTGGCTCGCCGACGGGAACCCGACCTCGATCTCCTTGTAGCCCATCCGGACCAGCAGGTCGAACATGCGGCGCTTGCGGGCTGGGCTCATCGGGTCGATCAGCGCCTGGTTACCGTCGCGCAGGTCCACTGCGCACCAGAGCGGGGCGCGGGTGATCACCCGGTCCGGCCAGGTCCGATCGGCCAGCCGAACGGCCTCGACCTCTTCAGCGAACGGCCGGTACCGGCCGATCGGCATCGACGACCCGCGTTGGGTATTCCACGCCGGTTGGCCGGCATTGGGTTCGCCGGCGGGTTTGGTGATGTTTCGAGCGGACTTGTATACGTCGGGGGAGTCGCCCAACGGTTGAGTAGGCCTAATCACGGTGATTGCTCCGGGGAATGGGAAGGGGCGCCATAAACGGCGGCGACCGGCGCATCGCGAACACCCGCGACGGGAGGCCGGTCTGGATCAGGCCCCGCCGCGGCGTCCGAGAAGGAGCACCCGCTGCACGTGACGCAGCTTACCGCTCCGGCACGCGTGTTTGAAACCCAGGAGGTCAGTCCGCGGCCGGGACGATCTTGACCGGGATGTCGGTGTTCTCGTCGGTATGGTAACTCGCGCACACCCGGTGGTAGCCGTCGGCAATTTGCAACGGGACATCCGTGGTCAGGTCTCCGCGGACAACCAGAATCGGTGACAGCTGCTTGCCTTTCTTGATTTTCGCCAGGTCGGCAGCCACATGCGCGTTGTCCGTTGGCAGCAGCGCGAGGCGTGATGCGCGTAGCAGATCCTTGGCCTTCTTGTAGACGATCGGGGCCTTCTTCAGCGCCGACACGATCTCGTTGACCTGCCCGGGCTTGGCGAGCAGCGCGAGATAGTCCGCCGCTGCGGGATAGTCATGCTCGTCCGGTTCGGTTCCCCATAACACCGATTTCTCTGTGACCACCGTGTCCGAACCCTTTCTTAGGTGTTTAACAGCCACTATTGGATATCAGATCCCGGCAACGCGTCGTCTGTTGGCACGGATCTGCTGACTGGCCCGCGAGCGTCGTCGCCTGATCAATCCACGTATCCTGTTTTCGACTCAAAAGCCTGGAAAGGATCGACGTGGCGCTCGTCGTGCAAAAGTACGGCGGATCTTCGGTGGCCGACGCCGAACGGATCCGCCGTGTCGCCGAACGCATCGTCGAGGCGAAAAAACAGGGCAACGACGTCGTCGTGGTGGTCTCGGCGATGGGTGACACCACCGACGGTCTGCTGGAGTTAGCCCAGCAGGTGTGCCCGGTGCCGCCCGCCCGCGAGCTGGACATGCTGTTGACCGCCGGCGAGCGCATCTCCAACGCGCTGGTGGCGATGGCCGTCGAATCGCTGGGTGCGCAAGCCCGCTCGTTCACCGGTTCGCAGGCCGGCGTCATCACGACCGGCGCCCACGGCAAGGCCAAGATCATCGACGTCACCCCGACCCGGCTGCAGTCCGCGCTCGACGAGGGGCTGATCGTGCTGGTCGCGGGATTCCAGGGGGTCAGCCAGGACACCAGGGACGTCACCACCCTGGGCCGCGGCGGGTCGGACACCACGGCGGTCGCGCTGGCCGCCGCCCTGCACGCCGATGTCTGCGAGATCTACACCGACGTGGACGGCATCTTCAGCGCGGACCCGCGGATCGTCCCCAACGCCCGCCACCTCGACACGGTCACCTTCGAGGAAATGCTCGAGCTGGCCGCCTGCGGGGCCAAGGTATTGATGCTGCGCTGCGTGGAATACGCACGCCGCTATAACATTCCGGTGCACGTCCGGTCGTCCTACTCGGACAAGCCGGGCACCGTCGTCACCGGATCGATCGAGGACATAGCCATGGAAGACCCCATCCTGACCGGCGTCGCACACGACCGCAGCGAGGCCAAAGTGACCATCGTCGGCATACCCGACTACCCGGGCTACGCGGCCAAGGTGTTTCGCGCGGTCGCCGACGCGGACGTCAACATCGACATGGTGTTGCAGAACATTTCCAAGATCGAAAACGGCAAGACCGACATCACATTCACCTGCCCCCGCGACAGCGGCCGGATCGCGGTGGAGACGCTGGACGCGCTCAAAGACGAGATCGGTTTCAGCCAAGTGCTTTACGACGACCACATCGGCAAGGTGTCGCTGATCGGCGCCGGCATGCGCAGCCATCCGGGGGTCACCGCAACGTTCTGCGAGGCGCTGGCCGGCGTTGGCGTCAACATCGACCTGATCTCCACGTCGGAGATCCGGATCTCGGTGTTGTGCCGCGACACTGAACTAGATAAGGCTGTTGTCGCGTTACACGAGGCATTCGGCCTCGGCGGCGCCGAGGAAGCCAAGGTGTATGCGGGGACGGGACGTTAAATTGGGTGCGACCGGGTTATCAATAGGGATAGTGGGTGCCACCGGCCAGGTGGGGCAGGTGATGCGCGCGTTGCTCGACGAGCGCGACTTCCCGGCAACCAGCGTGCGATTTTTCGCCTCGGCCCGCTCGCAGGGCCGCAAGCTGGCCTTCCGTGGGCAGGAGATCGAAGTCGAGGACGCCGAAACGGCCCACCCGGCAGGTCTGGACATCGCGTTGTTCTCCGCCGGCTCGTCGATGTCGCGGGTACACGCGCCGCGGTTCGCGGCCGCTGGGGTCACGGTGATCGACAACTCGTCGGCCTGGCGCAAGGACCCGGAGGTGCCGCTGGTGGTCTCCGAGGTGAATTTCGCTGACGCGCGGACTCGGCCGAAGGGCATCATCGCCAACCCGAACTGCACCACGATGGTCGCGATGCCGGTGCTCAAGGTGCTACACGACGAAGCCGAGTTGGTGCGGTTGGTCGTTTCGAGCTATCAAGCCGTATCCGGTACCGGACTTGTCGGCGTCGAGGAGCTCGCCACCCAGGCCCGCGCCGTCATCGACGACGCCGAGCAGCTGGTGCACGACGGCAGCGCGTGTGAGTTCCCGGAGCCCAAGGCCTACGTTGAGCCGATCGCTTTCAACGTCCTCCCGTTGGCCGGGAAGCTGGTCGACGACGACTCCGGGGAGACCGACGAAGACCAGAAACTGCGCCACGAAAGCCGCAAAATCCTCGGTATCCCGGACTTGCTGGTCAGCGGAACCTGTGTGCGGGTCCCGGTCTTCACCGGTCACTCGCTCTCGATCAATGCCGAGTTCGCCCAACCACTTTCGCCTCAGCGCGCCCGCGAAATCCTCTCTCGTGCACCGGGCGTGAAGCTGGTTGACGTGCCGACGCCGCTGGCTGCCGCCGGTGTCGACGACTCGCTGGTCGGTCGGATCCGCGACGACCCCGGTGTGCCCGATGGGCGCGGCTTGGCGCTGTTCGTCTCGGGCGACAATCTGCGCAAGGGCGCGGCTTTGAACACTATTCAGATCGCCGAGCTGCTGGCTTCTGAGTTGTGATCCGCGGGTGAGCCCTGCCGACTCCCGCCGGATCGCGCGCTGCTCGCTGTTGGTCGCTGCCGTCGCGTGTCTGCTTACCCGGCAAGGCTTTTCCCCCGCGCATGCCGATCCGCCGGCTCCGATGCCAGAGCCGGTTCTGCAGCCGCTGGCACCGGGCCAAGTGATGCGGATCGGTCCGACGGCGGGAACCGGCACGCCCACCCGCGACTACGGCATCGGCGCGACGGATCTGTGCGAGTTCATCGAGTTCCCCACCGACGTCGCACAGGTCTGCGGCGACAGCTTCGCCGGCGAGGGGGTTGGCTTCGGCGGCTACTACTCGCCGATCGCCTTGCGGGTAGACACCTCATCGGTGGACGACCCGGCCGGAGTCCGCTACACGGGAGTCACCGGCATAACGGCGCCGCTGCTGGCCGACCCGACGCCGACGGGCGCATCGCAGTTGCCGGCGGGTGTTGTGCAAATCAACCGGCAGAACTACCTACTGATCACCACCACCAAAAATCTGGTACCGCAGAGCTCACGGCTGGTGAAAGCCGAACCAACACAGGGATTTTGGCAGACTCTTCCGGGTTCGCAACGGGACGCGACTTACATGGGTGGTCGGCAGTCACAGATCAGCGGTTACTACGACCCGATACCGACCGCAGAGTCTCAGACCGGGTGGGTGTATGTCGTCGCCGATAATTTCGACCGCAGCCAACCGGTGATGCTGTATCGGGTCGCACCGCAAAATTTCGGCGACCGGTCCCGATGGCAGGGCTGGGCGGTCGGTCCAAATGGCGGTTGGAACAAGCCGCCAACCCCGCTATGGGGTGACTTGATCGGTGAAATGAGTTTCAAGCAAATCGAGGGCAAGGCGGTGCTGTCATATTTCAACGCCAGCACCGGAAACATGGAAGTTCGGGTGGCCGAGGACCCGACCTCGCTGAGTACGGCGCCGGTGACCACCGTGGTGCAGCACGACGACTGGCCCCATCCCGCGGAAAGCCTGCCACCGCCGGAAGACAACCGACTGGCCCAGCCATACGGCGGATACATCTCGCCCGGGTCGACGCTGGACGAGTTGCGGGTATTCGTCAGCCAGTGGCATAACAGCGATCCCCGGGCACGAGCGCCGTATCGGGTAATCCAATTCGCGGTCAACCCGTTCAAACCCTGGTCAGACGGCAATTAACGGCTCGGTCGACCCTGCCGGGGCCGATTCGGCGCCACTCATATCTTTTTCATAGGTTGTACCTAGCGCGCCCTATTCGTTGCCCACGCATCATTTCAGCATGAGTGAAACACACGAAACACCAACCACACCGACCACGGTCGCCACCACACCAACGACTGACGTAGTCAAACCGTATTGGCTCTACAGGTTCGCGGCATGGGTTGTGATCGTCGCCGGGATCCTGTTCATCGCCATGTCCATCTTCTTCGCCGGCTTCAAGATTGCGGGCCACCACGGTCACCACGGATGCCACCAGCACTGGGCGCAGCACCACGCCATGGGCCCGGGCGGGATGCACCACGGCCACGGCATGGGGGCCGGCTTCCACGGCGGTGCTGGCGGCCCCGGCGGGGCTAGCGGCCCAAGCGGTCCCAACGACCACGTCGTCGGGCCCTCCCAGCCACCGCAGTCCGTCGCTCCGTCGCTGGCTCCGGCACACCCGTAGCCCGTCATTGCCATGAGCCCGGCGTCCCGCAGTGGGGCGCCGGGTTCCGAGCTTTGCCGATGACGCGGATTGCTTTGCTGAGGCGGGGCGCACAGACACGACACGGCGCTGTCCGCTCGCGGCCGTGGCTGGCCTGAGGCATTATTAAGAAGCATGAGCGAGACACCGCAGCCGCCGATTCCGCCGTCTTCTGTCGCGCCGCCGCCCGTCTTGCCTCCACAGCCGCATTCCGAGAGGGTTTATCAGGCGGCGGCCTGGGTGGCGATCATTGCGGGAGTCGTGCTCATCGCCGTGGTCATTCTCCGTTTCGCCTGGTTCTTGTGCTACTAAGTCGGTAGCCACCCGCGGGGTTCCGGGTTGCCGCCGATAACGGATCGGCAACTCCATCAGCGCGGCGTTTGATGGTCGGCGCGCGCGTCGGCATTATCGAGGGATGACCCAAGCACCCGAGCCCCAGTTCCAGCCGCCGCACCCCGGCCCGCCTCCGCCGCCGCACGCGGCGCCGCCCGTAGCGAAGCCGTCGCGGCTCTACCAGGCTGCGGCGTGGGTGGTGATCGTCGCCGGCACGGTTTTCGTCGTGGCGGTTATCTTCTTCACTGGCGCCGCGGTCGCCGGGCATGATCACCCGTTCCGCCCGCACCACGGCATGTTTGGTCCTGGCGGTCCCGAAGGTCCCGAAGGGATGTTCGTCTTCCCGGGTGGACCATTGCCACCGGGGATGGGCCCCGGTTGGCCCGGCGGTCCGATGATGCCGGGGCCCTTTGGCCCGGGTATGGGTCCGGGCGGACCAGGTGGGCCAGGCGGCCATGGCGGTGGTCATGGCGGTCCGCCTCCCAGTCCGTAACACGAGCCAAAGTATCTGCGGCGCATCCGCATTCGACATCTAGCGGCAGTGCCGGCTTCTGTTTGGGTAGCTCAGTGGCATGATCAGGATCCATGGCTCGAGCTAGGCGGATCGCCGCAGCGGCGCTGACGATTGGCACGGCAATATTTGTGGCTCCGGTCGCGGCAGCGCGACCTTCGGACCCCGGCGTGGTCAGCTACGCGGTGCTGGGGAAGGGTTCGGTGGGCAACATCGTCGGCGGGCCGATGCGCGACGAGTCGATGTTCACCCAGCCGTTCCAGCCGTACTTCGTCGACAACCCGGTATGCAACAACTGGGCCGATATCGGGTTGCCCGAGGTGTACAACGATCCCGACTTGGCATCGTTCAACGGCGCCAGCACGCAGACCTCGCCGACCGACCAGACGCATTTCGTCAAGCAAGCGGTCGGCGTCTTCGCATCCGGCCCGGCGGCCGGCGCGGCGTTTCACCGCGTCGTAGACCGCACGGTCGGCTGCTCGGGGCAGACCACAGCGATGCATCTGGACAACGGAACCATGCAAGTGTGGTCGTTTGACGGCGGACCGCCCGGCCCGGCCGACGCCGCATGGACCAAACAGGAAGCCGGCACCGACCGCCGATGTTTCACTCAGACCCGTCTGCGGGAAAACGTGCTCCTGCAAGCGAAGGTCTGTCAGTCCGGCAACGGCGGTCCCGCGGTAAACGTGCTGGCCGGCGCCATGGAGAACGCGCTCGGTCAATAGCCGTAGCGGGTTTGCGGCGCGAGCCGCAGCGCCCGCAACCGACGGGAGCCGCCGACGGCGGGAATATGTCGGTGCCCTCTGGAAGATGGAAGCTTGTGACTATCGTTGGATAGCCGCGCGCAACCAGCGGTCCGCGACCGACGGTCCGGGCCCCGAAGGGATCGGGAATATGGCGTTTGCCGTCGCGTCGCAGCCGGATCAAGCGCGCCCCGCAGAACGCGAACTGCTCAGTTCGTCGGCCGCGGCGCAGTACATCACCGAGAGCAGTTTGTCCGACGGCCCGGTCGGACGCGTCGGCCTGGAGGTCGAGGCGCATTGCTACGACCAGGCCGACCCGTATCGGAGACCGACCTGGGATGAGATCACCGACGTCCTGAAGTCGCTTCCGGCGATGCCGGGCGGCAGCGTGGTCACGGTCGAACCCGGCGGCGCGGTGGAATTGTCCGGGCCGCCCGTCGACGGCGTGGTGCCGGCGATCGAGGCGATGACCACCGATCAGGCTCAGCTGCGAAAGACTTTCGCCGCCGCCGGTCTGGGCCTGGTGTTGCTGGGTGCCGATCCGCTGCGGCCGTCCAAGCGCATCAATCCAGGCGCGCGCTACCGCGCGATGGAAGAGTTCTTCAAGGCCAGCCACACCGGGGTGGCTGGCGCGGCGATGATGACGTCGACGGCGTCGGTTCAGGTCAATCTCGACGCCGGGCCTGCGGCCGGATGGGCGGACCGGGTCCGGCTGACCCACGCCCTGGGGCCCACCTTGGTCGCGATCGCCGCCAATTCGCCGCTGCTGGGCGGCGCCTTCTCCGGCTGGCGGTCCTCCAGGCAGCGGGTGTGGAGTCAGCTCGACTCGGCGCGGTGCGGGCCTATTCTGACCGCCAGCGGCGAGGACCCGGGCACCGACTGGGCGCGCTATGCCCTCAAGGCGCCGGTGATGCTGGTGCACAGTCCTGAGGCGGTGCCGGTGACTCACCGCCTGCCCTTCGCGGACTGGGCCGATGGCCGCGAGCTGCTCGGCGGTCGCCGACCGACTCACTACGACCTGGACTACCACCTCACGACGCTGTTCCCGCCGGTGCGTCCACGCCAGTGGCTGGAAATCCGGTACCTGGACAGCGTTCCCGATGCCATCTGGCCGGCGGTGGTGTTCACGCTGGTGAGTCTGCTCGACGACCCGGTAGCCGCCGATGTCGCCGCCGAAGCCGTCGAACCCGTCGCTACCGCTTGGGATATCGCCGCCCGGGTCGGGCTCTGCGACCAGCGGCTCTACACCGCGGCCAACCGGCTGGTGGCCGTCGCCGCCGAACGCGTGCCGCCGGGTCTCAGCGAGGCGATGCAGCGTCTGGTCGCGGCGGTCGAACGCGGCCGCTGTCCGGCCGACGACTTTTCCGACCAGGTGATCGAGAACGGCATCGAGGCCACGGTCGCTGCGCTGGCGCGAGGGGAGCCGTGACTCCGAGCGAAGCACTGGCCCGCGACTTGAGCCGAGCGCGGGAACGGACGCTGCGGCTGGTCGATTTCGACGACGCCGAACTCCGCCGCCAGTACGACCCGCTGATGAGCCCGCTGGTGTGGGACTTGGCGCACATCGGTCAGCAGGAAGAGCTGTGGCTGCTGCGCGGCGGTGACCCGGATCGGCCGGGCATGTTGCCGCGCGCCGTCGAGAACCTCTACGACGCCTTCGTGCACTCCCGGGCGAGTCGCGTCGCCCTGCCGCTGCTGTCCCCGGACCAAGCGCGGGCGTATTGCCGGACCGTGCGGTCGGCTGCGCTGGATGCCCTCGACGCGCTGCCCGACGAGCCCGGCCGGGACTTCCCGTTCGGGATGGTGATCAGCCACGAGAACCAGCACGACGAGACGATGCTGCAGGCGCTGAACCTGCGCAGCGGTCCGCCGCTGCTGCCGGAGACGTCCACGCTGCCGCCCGGTCGGCCGGGACTCGCCGGGACGTCGGTGTTGGTGCCCGGTGGCCCGTTCGTCCTGGGCGTCGACGCCACCACCGAACCGTTCTCGTTGGATAACGAACGCCCGGCCCACGTCGTGGATGTCCCGGCGTTTCGCATTGGACGAGTTCCGGTCACCAACGGTGAATGGCGGCAGTTCGTCGACGACGGCGGTTACGCGCAGCCGCGGTGGTGGTCGGCACGGGGTTGGGAGCACCGCCAAAGCGCCGGCCTGACCGCGCCGCAGTTCTGGGACGCCGACGGGCAGACCCGCTGCCGGTTCGGTCGCGTCGAGGACATCCCCGCCGACGAACCGGTCCAGCACGTCAGCTACTTCGAGGCCGACGCCTACGCCGCGTGGGCCGGTGCCCGCCTGCCCACCGAAATCGAATGGGAGAAGGCGTGCGCGTGGGATCCCGAGATCACTGCGCGGCGTCGCTATCCGTGGGGAGCCGAGGAGCCGTCGGCCAGCCATGCCAACCTCGGCGGCGAATCACTGCGCCCGGCGCCGGTCGGCGCCTACCCGGCCGGCGCGTCGGCCTACGGAGTCGAGCAGATGCTCGGGGACGTCTGGGAGTGGGCCAGCTCGACGCTGCAACCGTGGCCGGGCTTCGCGCCGATGATTTACCAGCGCTACTCTCAGCCGTTCTTCGGCGGGGACTATCGGGTGCTGCGCGGCGGTTCATGGGCCGTGGCGTCGGCCACCCTGCGGCCCAGCTTCCGTAACTGGGATCACCCGTATCGTCGGCAGATCTTCAGCGGTGTCCGGTTGGCGTGGTCGGTCGGAGACGATCAAGCCGGGGGCCGCGCCTGATGTGCCGACATCTCGGCTGGCTGGGACGCGAAGTCTCGGTCTCCTCGTTGGTGCTCGACCCGCCGCATGGCCTTCGGGTGCAGTCCTATGCCCCGCGCCGGCAAAAGTACTGCCTGTTGAACGCCGACGGTTGGGGGGTCGGGTTTTTCGACGGCGCGACGCCGCGGCGCTGGCGCAGTGTCGCGCCGTTGTGGGGAGACGTCTCGTTCGGTTCCGTCGCGCCGGCGCTGCGCAGCGGCTGCGTGGTGGCGGCGGTGCGCTCGGCGACGGTCGGCATGCCGATCGAAGCCAGCGCGACGGCGCCGTTCACCGATGGAAAGTGGCTGCTGTCGCACAACGGAATTGTCGACAGAAGCGTGCTGCCCTCCGGGTTGTCGGCCGAATCGGTATGTGACAGCGCAATTCTCGCCGCGCTGATCTTCGCACGAGGTCTCGATGCGTTGGGCGAGACAATCGTCGAGGTCGGCGGCGAAGATCCCAACGCGCGGCTGAACATCTTGGCCGCCAATGGTTCTCGGCTGCTCGCGACGACCTGGGGAGACACCCTGTCGATATTGCGCCGCGACGACGGGGTGGTGTTGGCCAGCGAGCCCTATGACGACCAGCCCGGCTGGGAGGACGTAGCGGATCGCCATCTGGTCGAGGTCACCGCCGACGGCGTCACCTTGACCGCACTGGAACACACGAAGGGACCTTGATGACGTTATCGCTGTGCAATCACCTGGCCGCGGACTCGGCATACCGGGCGCTGCGTCGCGACGTGCTCGACGGTCTTCGCAGTTCTCCGAAATCACTGCCGCCCAAGTGGTTTTACGACTCGGTAGGCAGCGACCTGTTTGACCAGATCACCCGGCTTCCGGAGTACTACCCGACGCGTGCCGAAGCGGAGATCTTGCGTGCCCGGTCTGCAGAAATCGTGTCGGTCACCGGCGCGGATACCCTTGTCGAACTGGGCAGCGGCACATCGGAGAAGACCCGGACTCTGCTGGCGGCGTTGAATGACGGTGGCACGCTGCGCCGGTTCGTGCCGTTCGACGTCGACGCCAACGTGCTTTCGGCCGCCGGGGCGGCCATTCAGTGTGAGTATCCCGATATCGAAATTGCCGCTGTCTGCGGCGATTTCGAAGAGCACCTGTCGGAAATCCCGGACGGTGGACGGCGTCTGTTTGTGTTCTTGGGCTCGACGATCGGTAACCTCACCGCTGACCCGCGTGCAGAGTTTCTGGCGGCGCTGGCGGGGGTGATGCGGCCGGGCGACAGCCTGCTGCTGGGCAGCGACCTGGTCAAGGATGCCGACCGGCTCGTTGCGGCCTATGACGACGCCGCCGGCGTGACAGCACAGTTCAACCGCAACGTGCTCGCGGTCATCAACCGGGAACTCGACGCCGACTTCGACGTCGACGCCTACCGGCACGTGGCCCGCTGGAACAGCGAGGACGAGCGCATGGAGATGTGGCTGCGGGCCGACAACGCGCAGCAGGTGTGCATCGCCGCGCTGGACCTTACCGTCGAATTGGCTGCCGGTGAGGAGATTCTCACCGAAGTGTCCTGCAAATTCCGGGCGGATGCGGTGGCTGAAGAGCTGGCCCGGGCGGGGCTGCGGCGTACCCGGTGGTGGACCGATGACGCCGGCGACTTTGGGTTGTCGCTGGCGGTCAAGTGAACGAAGGTCTTTCCGAAGCTTGGCGGGCGGCCCGGCCGCCGGTCGCCGGATTACATCTGGACAGTGCGGCCTGCTCACGGCAGAGCTTCGCCGTGCTCGACGCCGCCGCGCGGCACGCGCGGCACGAGGCCGAGGTCGGTGGATACGTTGCGGCTGAGGCGGCCAAACCGGTTCTCGACGCCGGACGTGCCGCCGTCGCCGCGCTCGCCGGTATGCCCGACGCCGAGGTGGTGTTCACCACCGGGTCGCTGCACGCGCTGGACCTGCTGCTGGCCAGTTGGCCGCCCGGTGGCCGCACAGTGGCTTGCGTGCCCGGCGAATACGGACCCAACCTGGCCATCATGGCGGCGCACGGCTTCGCCCGCCGCCCGCTGCCGACCGACGGCGAGGGCCGGGTCGCGGTCGACCAAGCCGCTGCCCGCCTGGCCACCGACCCGCCCGAACTGGTCCACCTGACCGCGGTGGCCAGTCACCGCGGCGTGGTCCAACCACTGCACGAGATGGCCCGGCTGTGTGGGGAATTGGGCCTGCCGCTTGTCGTCGATGCCGCCCAAGCACTCGGGCAGGTGGACTGCTCGGCGGGTGCTGACGTGATCTACGCGTCGTCGCGCAAATGGATCGCCGGCCCGCGCGGCGTCGGTGTGCTGGCCGTACGCCCGACCTTGATGCAGCGGCTTAGGCCGCGACTGCCGCCGCCGGAGTGGGTGTCGTCGCTGTCGGTGGCCCAGCGACTCGAACTCGGTGAGGCCAATGTTGCTGCCCGCGTAGGCTTTTCGGTCGCAATAGGCGAGCACGTGGCGTTCGGACCGGCTGCGGTGCGCGTACGACTGGCCGAGGTGGGCCGCGTCAGCCGGACCGTGCTCGCCGATGTGCGCGGGTGGCGGGTGGTCGAATCCGTCGACGCGCAGAGCGCGATCACCACGCTGGCCCCCGTCGACGGCGCCGACCCGGTGAAAGTCCGCGCCTGGCTGATCGCCGAACGGCGCATCCTGACCACGGCGGCGTCGGTGGAGCGGGCGCCGCTAGAGCTGACCGCGCCGGTGCTGCGGATTTCGCCGCACGTGGACACAACCACCGACGATCTGGCGACCTTCGCCGCGGCGCTCACCGACGCCACTGCGGCCGCCTAGCGCATTGAGCACTGATCCGGTCTGTTGAGCAGACCGAAACGTTGACATCTCCCGGCCTGCACTTACTGTGAGTCTCTCAGTTTTCTCACAGGAAAAATATAGGAGCGGGACCGCCGAATCTCACCGAAAGGTCAAGAAAGACATGAAAAATCGATCAGCGCCGCGTCACGGTCGCCGTCGGTGCGATTGCCGGTGGCTGGCTAGCGGCAGCGTTTCTACCGATGGCGGTCGCCTTCGCCGACGAGTACCACTTCGCACCTGACACCACGTCGTTGGACATCACTCAGGTCGAGGGATACCCGCCGCTCGTGAACGAAGTGACGGGAACCGAGGACTGGGGCATCAACATCCCGGTCAGATCACCGAGATCTCGACCATGCCGGTCGGGTCATCGGTGTGGTGCGCGTACTGCCTGCGGCGGTGTTTCGCCCACGCGGCGCGCCACACCATACTCGGTCGTAGCAGCCGGGTCGCCGGGTCGACCAGTGACGTGACGCGGACGAATTGATCCAGTGCGGCGGAGTCGAATTCGGCGGCGGTCAGCACTCGATCCACATACCGGTTGAACAGTCGTGTTGTCGGCGAATCCGTACCGGGGATTTCAGGTAGGGCGAGGTCGCTGGCGGCGGCCAGCTGCCAGGCTTGCCGAATTGGCCGTGCCGCGGCTCGAAAGAAGCGGCGCGGCAGATCTCCCGTTCCGCGGCTCAAACAGTCACGTAGCGCCACCGCTTCCAAAGCGGCGACGGTCATGCCCTGGCCGTAAATCGGATTGAAGCCACACATCGCATCGCCGACCACCAACAAGCCGTCGGGAAACCGCCGCATCCGGTCATAGCGACGCCATAGGCTGCACGGCAGGCGGTGCTGTGCAACCTCGCCGATCGGTGTCGCTTCGGCGATCGCGGTGAGTGCTTGCGGCGGTGCGAATCCTTGGATGAATCCCCACATTCCGGCGCGACTGCGAGGCGCCTCGTGCCCGGCCATCCCGAACACGGTGAATAGCCATGTGTCATGTTCGCAGCCCAGCAGGGCCATACCGGTGGGCCTGCCCGGTATGGCGCCGATCAGAAAGGCAACTTCCTGCAGGGCGCCGGGCCGCATCCGCAGCGACTGGCTGGTGTAGGTCAGGTGGACGTTGATGTGGTCCTCGGTTGGGCGGCCGTAACCCAGGTCTTCCAGCAACGCCGGTGTGCGCGCGCCGCGGCCTGTCGCATCGACGATCAGATCGGCAGACAAGCCCACCGGGATGCCGCTGTGCCGGTGCGCGACTCGGGCGCCGGTGATCCGCTCGTGGTCGGGTGTGAAGCTCAGCCCGACGACGTCGTGATCGTCGAGCACTGTGACGTTGGCGATGGCCTGGACCCGCCGCCGGACGAAGCATTCCAGGAAAGGCCTGCTTGACGCGTAGGCGGTAAACGACTCGGCCGAACCGGTCCGCACCACTTGGTGCCCGCCCAGGCTGTAGTAGATCTTCGACAAATCGCGGCCGTCGAAGTAGGGAACGCCGTCGGTGACCAGCTCGTCGAGCAGGCCGGGGAAGAGCTCTTCCAGCACCTGCGCGCCCCGTGCGAGCAGAGCGTGCAGGTGGCGACCTTGGGGGACACCGCGCCGGTTTACGGCGTCGTCGGGCAACACATCGCGTTCCACCACCGTGACGGTCTCGAAGAAGTCGGACAACGTCCGCGCGGCCAGCAGCCCGGCCATGCTCGCACCCAGAACCACGGCGTGATCACCGATCTTCGCCATCGCATACTCCCAAGTCACCGAGCCGTTGCTGACGAAAGCAATGCTCACTGGTGGTTAGGGAGCTGAATAGAGTAGCCAACTACCTCAATCCGGCGAGCCGCGATTGGGGCCGGCGTCACAAACAGGTAGTCCGCTACTCGCGCCAACGGGCGTCATCCGCCATAACTTGCTTTTGTCGGCAACCGCTGTTTCCGGGCGAACCGAGAATCGGGCAGCGCAGACGACGAAATACCGACTCCAACAACGGAGAACACGATGACCGTGGCCATCTACATCTGCTCGGCTGCGTTCCTTACCACCCTGGCAATAGCCGTCTACAACCTCGAATCATGGCTCGAGCGTTGGGACTACGAGCGCCATCAAGAGGACTGACATGTCCCTGTATTGTCGCGCCGAGTATGACGCTAATGAACAACGCGGCGGCATTGTTGCCGATCGACGAATGGTCAGTTATCCCGCGTCGTCCGGTGCATATTGCTACTGTCCGAAATCGTCGTGCGCGAGCAGTTCGACGACGTCGAAAGGTTCAGTGGTGACAGCGTTAACGTCGCGGCTATGGTCGTGGTTCGCCGGACAGATCGATCGGTCGGTCGGATGGTATCGATTACCAAAGCCACTAGGACTGGCGGTCTTGGTCGGACTACGGACCCAGCTTCGGGCGCACAACCTGTTCGACACCGGCCGCGGACCTCTGGACCAGCCGCCCTACGAGGACCCGGACGTCGCGAACCGCCTAACCGCCCGCATGCTCAACGGCACATACAACGACCTCAGCGACCCGCTGATGGGGTCATTGGGGTGCCGATTCGGCCGCAATGTCGCGCCGTCACACACATATCCCAAAGACCAGCTGGACCCTAACCCGCGGCTGATCAGCCGGCGTCTACTCACCCGCGACACCTTCCAGCCGGCGACCACACTAAACCTGCTGGCCGCCGCGTGGATCCAGTTCGAAGTCCACGACTGGTTCAGCCACCGCACCGTCTCGTCACAACCGTGGGCGGTTCCACTGGAACACGACGACCCGTGGCCGACGCGGCCCATGACGATCGAGCGAACCGCCCCGGACCCCAGCCCCGACCCGCAGGGTCCGCCCACCTTCGTCACCCAAGACACCCACTGGTGGGATAGCTCCCAAATCTACGGCGGCTCAGGCAATATGAATTTCGCCGACGGCTTGCGCACCGGTCACGAGGGTCAGATCCGCATCGATCACCTCGGGCTGGCGCCCGCGGATCTCGACAAATATCTGGACCTGACCGGACCCGCCGGAAACTTCTGGGTTGGTCTGGCCATCCTGCACTCGCTGTTCATGCGCGAACACAACGCGATATGCGACCAGCTCGCCGCGCAGCACCCGGAGCTGACCGACCAGCAGCTGTATGACACGGCGCGGCTGGTAAACGCGGCCCTGATGGCCAAGATCCACACGATCGACTGGACACCCGCCATCATCGCGCACCCCACGACGGTGGCGGCAATGCGAGCGAACTGGTTCGGCATCCTCGGGGAACGATTCGATCGGCTCTTCGGGCGGATCACCGATAACGAGGTGCTGCAAGGCATACCGGGGTCACCCACGAACCAACACGGGGTTCCGTACTCGCTGACCGAGGAGTTCGTCGCGGTCTACCGGATGCACCCACTGATCCCCGACGACTTCGTCTTCCGCTCTTTGGCCGACGACCGCGTCGTCGCCGAGCATGAGCTGACCGACTTGACCGTGGACCACGTTCGCGAGCGGCTGTCCGAACTGCCGATGGACGATCTCTTCTACTCGTTCGGCCGGTCCCACCCCGGCGCCCTCACCCTGCACAACTTCCCCCGACTTATGCAACAACTCCAGCGAGCCGACGGAGAACTTGTCGACCTCGGCGCAATCGACATCCTTCGGGTACGCGAAAGGGGAGTCCCGCGGTACAACGAGTTCCGGCGGTTGTTCCGTCTGGAGCCGGCATCGTCGTTCGAGCAACTCACGGACAACCCCACGTGGGCGGAGGAGTTGCGCGAGATCTACGGCGACGTCGAGCGGGTGGACCTGGTGATCGGGTTGCTTGCCGAACGTAAGCCGCCGGGATTTGGGTTCAGCGACACCGCATTTCGCGTCTTTATCCTGATGGCGTCTCGACGGTTGGAGAGCGATCGTTTCTTTACCCGCGATTTCCGTCCGGAGATCTATACCGAGGCCGGCATGGCCTGGGTCAAAGCGAACACGATGCGCACGGTGCTGCTGCGGCACTTCCCGTCGCTGGAACCCGCGCTGCGCGGTGTCGCAAACCCGTTTGCTCCCTGGCACGCGGCCCACGAGAACAACGGCGGAAAGGCCAGGCGATGAGTTACGTCCGTTACAGCGAGGACCTGGAGTCCCGGCGACCTGACGAGGACGAGCTGATCGACAAGATGATCAAGGTCCTGCACGGAAACAACGAGTACGCGTTCAAGAAATACCATCATGGGATTCGCGACGCCCACGCCAAGAGCCACGGCATTCTTGGTGGGGAACTCACTGTCTACCCCGATCTCCCCGACGAGCTGCGCCAAGGTTTGTTCGCCACCCCGGCGACCTACCCGGTCATCGCCCGGCTTTCCACCACCGCGGGAGCGATTCGCAGTGACCAGATCCGCGGGGTGCACGGCCTCGGGATCAAGGTTCTGGGCGCGCACGGACCCCGAGTGCTGCCCGACGACACCGCCACCACGCAAGATTTTGTGCTGGTCACCCACCGGGAGTTCCCGTACGCAGACGTCCACGCCTACTACGTGCACGGGATGCCAATGGCCTGGCTGTTGGCGCGATTGCCGGACCCCGCGCTGAAGGTGATCACCAATGGCATAGCCGGAGCGGGGAAGGTGCTCGGACTAGTCGGCCTCTCTCTCCCGATGACTCTCGCGGTATTCACGCCGCCAAACACTCAGATTTTGGGCGATATTTTCTATTCGTCGGCGCCACTACGCTACGGCGACTACGTCGCGAAGTTCGCTGTCGTGCCATTGTCGAAATCGGTGACATCGTTGCAAGGCCAACCACTCCCGCGTGCCGCGGGCGGCGATGCATATCGTGACGAGGTCGTCGAGTTCTTTCGCAACAACACCGCGGAATACGAATTTCGCGTCCAACTGTGCACCGACGTGAAAACCATGCCCATCGAGAACGCCACGGTGGAGTGGCCGGAATCGGCGTCGCCGTACGTCGGGGTGGCGAAAATAACGTATCCGGTCCAGGACGCCTACAGTCCCGCGCGGCAAGTGTTCGGTGACGACGTGTTGTCCTTCAATTCCTGGCGCGGATTGGCCGCCCACCGCCCGCTGGGATCCATTAACCGCCTCAAATTGAAAGTGTATGAGGCGTCGAGCAACTTCCGGCACGAGAAAAACCACGTGCCACGCCTCGAACCGACCAATATAGATGAGCTGCCCGAATAGCCCGCCACGACGCGTCGCGCCACGCAGAAACTGCGGAAAGCGGACCGCAAACCTACACTTTGACTTCATGGCGCGCCGTTGGCAGTTGCTTGAACGCCCCGCGGAGCAGGAGGCCATTCGAACGGCCCTCGGCGCCGCGGAAACCTGCGGCGCGATCTTGGTCGGACCTGCCGGGGTCGGTAAGACGACCCTGGCTCGCACCGTCACCGCGTCACTGCGCGCCAAGGTGAATTGGGCGGCGTGCACCGAGACCTCGCGTGGCATCCCGCTGGGGGCTTTCGCGCAGTGGGTGGGTTCCTCACCGATACGCGATCCGATCGCACTCATCGCATCGGCGCGCGAATCCATTCTCGCCGGTGACAATACGGTCGTCGGCGTTGACGACGCGCACTTGCTGGACCAGCTGTCCGCGACATTGCTGCACCAAATTGCAATCGACCGCGCCGGACACATCGTGGCTACCGTACGCAGTGGCGAACCCGTACCCGACGCGCTCACGTCGTTGTGGAAGGACGGCTATTTGCAGCGACTCGAACTTCAGCCGTTCACCAAGCAGCAGAGCATCGCGCTGGTCGAATCGGTGCTGGGCGGGACGCTGGAGGGCCTGAGCGCTGACGTCATGTGGGAATCCTCGGGCGGAAACCCCCTGTTCCTGCGGCACATGGTCGAAGGCGCGATCGACGCCGGAACGCTCAGCGAGGTCAACGGGGTGTGGCAGCTGCGCGGGCCCACCGGTGTTTCGTCCGGATTGGCCGCACTACTGGAAGACCGTCTCGATCATGTGGGCCCCGATGTGGTGAACGCGTTGAAGCTGCTGGCGCTGTGCGAACCGCTCGACATCGACGCCCTCTGTGAGTTGGCCGGCGACGAGGCGGTGGATGCCGCAGAAATGCAAGGTTTGGTCCGAATCGTGCACGACGGCCCGGACGTGAATGTCCGCTTCGGACACCCGCTTTACGGCGATGTCGTTCGCCGTCGTATCGGCACTGCGTCGGCGCGGACGCTGCGCGGCCGTATCGTCCGGGTTCTCCGCGGCCGTGAACTCAACGCGGCCACCAGCAGGATCCGGATGGCGCAGCTCTGCGTCGACAGCGACGAAGGCGTCGACCCCAAGCTGTTGGTCGCCGCCGCCAAGGATGCGATGTTTCTGTCGAACGTGCCGCTCGGGGAACGGATCGCGCGGGCGGCGTATGAGCTCGGGGGCGGAGTTCAGGAAGCCGAGCTGCTGTCGCGCGCGCTGTTGTGGCAGGGCCATCCGGTGCAGGCCGACGAGATCCTCACCAAGTTTGAGCCCGAGGGCCTCGATGAGCTGCAGCTCGTCCAGTGGGGCATTCCGCACCTTTCGATTCTGTTCTGGTCGATGGATGATGTCGCTCGCGCAGACGAGGTGTTGGCACTGCTACGCAAGCGGGTGACGCACCCAAGTCTGCAGCTCGTAGTGACGGCCACCGAATCGGCAATGGCGGTGCACCAGAACAGGATTGCCGACGGAATCGCCGAAGCCGAACGTGTCCTGGCGGACCCGCACGCCCCCAAACAAGCTGTTGATTTCGCCGCCTTCGGTGCGGGAATGGCGATGCCGGTCGCCGGCCGCGGCGGCGACTTCGAACCGATCGCGGCCAGGTGCCGTGCGGATCAGAAGGCCACCGACGGCATGATCCGGGTCATGGTGCGTTATTGCGACGTGCATGCGCTGGCGGCCATCGGCGAACTGGATCTGGCCGATCGGCGTGCCGCCGAATACGCCGAATTCTCCTCCGTCGGGCAGTTTTTGGGTTGGGGCATCGCGAAGGTCATGGCCGGTCTTGTCGCGATCTATCGCGGCAAGTTCCCCGACGCGGTGTCGTCGCTCGAGCAGGCGCTCGCGGCGCTGGGCGCCGAGGACCCGCTGCCCTGGCTGTTGCCCGTACGGCTGCTGTTGGCCAGGGCCTACGCGGCGTTGGGCAGCCCGGAGCAGGCCGAGCAGGTTCTGGAGGACTGCCAGGAACACGCCGGGCGGTCAATGGCGCTGCACGAGCCGCAGCGGATCATCGCCCAATCCTGGGTGGCGGCAGCAACCCGCGGCGAGCGGCCGGCAGCCGAACTTGCCTGCACCGCAGCCGATCTCGCACACCGGTCTGGTCAATACGCCGTGGAAGCGGAGGCATTACATCACGCGGCACGGTTTGGCGACCGCACCGTCGCACCTCGACTGGCGGCGCTCACCGACCATGTCGGCGGACGACTGGTGGGTTTGTACGCTCGCCATGCGGCGGCGGTCGCCGAGCTTGACGCTGCGGCGCTGGATGCTGTCAGCGTGGATTTCGAGGACGCCGGGTTGATGATGTCCGCCGCGGATGCGGCCGCGCAGGCCGCAGCGCGACACGATCACGACGGGCGGCGCCGCGAAAGTTCTGAATCGGCCGCGCGGGCTTTACGGCTGGCCGCGCAATGCGGCGGAGCGATATCGCCGGCGATCAGGTCCGCCGGCCAACCGCTGCCGGTGACCTCCCGCGAGCGCGAGATCGGATCGCTGATTGCCGCAGGGCTATCGAACCGGGAGATCGCCGACCGGCTGACGGTCTCGGTCCGCACCGTTGAAGGCCACATCTACCGCGCATGTATCAAACTTGACGTTACCGACCGCGACGAGCTGGCGAAGATCGTGTCGAAGGACCTGAAAAGCAAGTAGTGCGCTACCCGTGCTTGTAGACAATCAAGCTGGTTTCGTCGTACTCATGCGTAAGGGTGCGTATCGCGGGCAGACTTGCCGGGTGCCTGCACATCTAACGCGGCGAGGCTGGTCAGCGTGACTAGTGTGCCCCCGCCCCCCGGTCCTCGGCGGAAGTCGGTCGTCAGCCCACTTGTCATGGGCGACACCCAAACTGCTCCTCCCGGTGCGGAGCGCATGGTGCTCGTCGACGCCCAAGACCGGCGCGTGGTGCTGATCGAACTTCGCTTAGACCGCGGAGCGAGTCCGGATGCCGTACGCCGCCGGTTCCGGCGGTTGTTCAGAGACGTTTTCGGCACCGCCGGCCCGCCGCAGCCGGTGTCGGTGGCCCGCCACTACATGCGATGCGTGCTGACCCCTGACGAGATCACCCGGTTGGTGCGTGGCGGAGACGACGACGGGCAGCGGGGGCTCGGGCTCATCTACCGGGTGTGGCCCGATCTGGTGTTGCGCGCCCACCTGGACCGCTCGGTCAGCACCATCAAGGCCGATGCGGCCATCCGCACGTTCGGCTCCGCCGGTGCGGGAATCGTCTGGGCGGTGCTCGATTCCGGCATCGATGAAACTCATCCGCATTTCTCCGCCAACCACACCTTGACCGCCAGTGCGGTCGCTAAATTGCACCGCGACTTCACTATTCCGTCGTCGCCGGACGCGAAGCCGTCTCCACTGACCGACGCCTACGGGCACGGCACCCATGTGGCCGGAATCATCGCGGGCCAAGCACCCGCGGATCCGGCGTTGCTGCGGATCGCCTACAACGAACCGACCGCACAGGACCTGCCGCAATGGGCGCTGCGTACGCTGCCCGAGGGCACCACATTGGCCGGGGTCGCGCCGAAAGCCAACTTGGTCAGCGTCAAGGTTCTGGATGACAACGGCAACACCCTGTCCAGTGCCGTCATCCAAGCGATCGACTACATCCGCACGGTCAACAGCGGCGGTAGGGACCTGCAGATCCACGGCGTGAACATGTCTTTCGGCTGCCCTTGGCCTCCCACCGAGTACGCCGCGGGCCAAAGTCCGCTGTGCCGCGAATTGGATCTGCTGGTCGGTACCGGCGTGGTGGCGGTTGTCAGCGCCGGCAATGCGGGCGCCGGCGGAACCATCGAGGGCCCGTCCAGTGACGTCTACGGGCAGCTGTCGACGATCAGCGATCCGGGAAACGCGGCCTCCGCCATCACCGTCGGGTCCGTGCACCGGTATCGGCCGCATACCTACGGCATCACCTTCAACTCGTCGAAGGGGCCCACCCTCGACGGTCGCTCGAAGCCGGACGTGGTGGCGCCGGGTGAACGCATCACGTCGGCAGCTACCGGGGACCTCGTCGCGGGCGTTCCGCCACTGGCGCCCAAGGCCGGCGACCCGAAGCAGCTGGCGCGCTACCGGGAAGACAGCGGCACATCGATGTCGGCCGCGCACGTATCCGGAGCGGTGGCCGCGTACCTGTCGGCTCGTAACGAATACATCGGCCAGCCATTTCTCGTCAAAAAGCTGTTCTCCGATACGGCAACAGATTTGGGACGCCACGAATTCTATCAGGGCACCGGTCTGATTGATGTGATGCGCGCCCTGTCCAGCAGCTAGAACCGAAGGGACGAACGTCGTGACCGATATCAACGGATTGGCCTACTACGAGGTCGATTTCAACGCCGATGGCTCACTCAACACGGCAAACGGGGGCGGCGACGGCGGACTTCCGGCAGCGGTAGCCGCCGGTGGTATCTCGGATCTTTTCGTGCTCTCGCATGGCTGGAACGACGGCGTCACCTCAGCACGTGACCTCTACGAGGCAATGTTCGGCCTGCTCGCCGCGCAGCTCGGCACGCACCTGTCCAGCAGCGCGGCCGTCGGCGTCATCTGGCCGTCGCTGCTGTTCCCCGACGACGATCCGGCCACCGCGCCTGCGGTGCCGTCCACCGGTGCAGAGCTCGCCGCGGCCTTGGCTCCGGCATTCCCGGCACAACAGCAGCAGCTGTCCACGATGGGCAACCTCCTCGACCAGCAGCCCCAGGACCCGGCCGCGTTGAACCAATTCCACCAGCTGGCATCGGGTTTGGTCACCACCCCACCGCAGGGTGTCGAAGACACCGGTGAAGCCGCGCTGATCACCGCCGATACTGCGACCGCATTCGGGCACGCGGCAGCTATGGCACCCCATGCGAGCAGCTCCGCGCAGGGCATCGGCAATCCGTTCGCCGGGCTGTGGACCGGGGCGCGCGAGGTGTTGCGGTCGATGAGCTACTACGAGATGAAGAACCGGGCCGGTGTGGTGGGCCAGAACGGCTTAGGCCCGCTGCTGGCTGGTCTGAAAGGCCCTGCCGGTGCGCCACGAATCCACTTGATGGGGCACAGTTTTGGCGCCCGACTCGTCGCGTACACGCTGGCGGGCTTGCCTGCCAACCAAACCGGATCGGCCAGCCCGGTCAAGTCGCTCACGCTGATCCAGGGTGCGTTCTCGCACTTCACGTTTGCATCGTCGCTGATGTTCGACCCGTCCCGCGCGGGTGGACTGGCGGGCGACGGCAGCCGGGTCGACGGTCCGCTGCTGGCCACGTTCAGCGCCGCCGACCGAGCGGTCGGATGGTGGTACCCGGCCGCCAGCATGTTGGCCGGTCAAGACAGCGAATCGGCCGCCGACCTGGTCTTCCGATGGGGCGGAATGGGCCATGACGGATACCAGCAGGCCCCCAGTCCCACGACCGTGGTGCTGGCGCCGCAGGGAAAGCCCTATGGCTTCAAAACGGGTTGTTTCTACAGCCTGGACGCCAATGCCGTCATCTGCGCGAACCAGTCGCCCTTCAGCGGCGCGCACAGCGACATCCAGCACCCCGAAGTGCTGTGGGCGGTGGTCGCCGCGGCGGGTCTCGGAGCCTAACCCCAGGTGTGCACCGGCTCGTTGGTGTGCATGTGCTCGCAGTAGCGCCGCAGCATCTCCGCCAGCGCCGCGGGCCGGGACAATCCGCTGTCTTCCAGCGCACGCACGGTGGACACCTGCCAGACCGCGCCGTTGCGTCCGGTGCGGGCACGGCCCTCGATGACGCCGAGAAACCGGTCGCTTACCTCGCCGGCGACGCCCCACCGCCGCAGCCCGTCGTGCGCCATCGGTAGCAGTTCCGCGAGCACCAGTTCTGCCGAGGTCACCTCGCCCAACCCCGGCCAGTACAAGCTGGCCTGCATGCCGTGCCGAGCAGCTTTCACGAAATTCTGCTGCGCCGCAGCGAAACTCATCTTGGTCCACAGCGGACGGTCCTCTTCGGATAGTGTGCGCAGCATGCCGTAGTAGAAAGCCGAGTTGGCCAGCATGTCGATCACCGTCGGCCCGGCCGGCAGCACGCGGTTCTCCACCCGCAGATGCGGCCGCCCGTCCACGACGTCGTACACCGGACGATTCCACCGGTAGACGGTGCCGTTGTGCAGGCGTAACTCCGGCAGCTGCGGAGTGCGTCCGGCGGCGAGTTCGGCGACCGGATCCTCGTCGGACACCTCCGGCAGCAATGACGGGAAGTAGCGGACGTTCTCCTCGAACAGGTCGAAGATCGATGTGATCCAGCGTTCACCGAACCACACCCGCGGTCGCACCCCCTGGGTCTTGAGCTCATCGGGACGGGTGTCGGTGGACTGCGCGAACAGTTCGATACGAGTTTCGGACCACAGCTGATGACCGAAGAAAAACGGGGAGTTCGCCCCGAGCGCCAGCTGCGGCCCGGCCAGCACCTGCGCCGCGTTCCAGTTGGCGGCGAAATTAGCCGGCGACACTTGCAGATGCAATTGCGTACTGGTGCAGGCCGATTCGGGTGCGATGGACGGTGAGTTTAGGCTGAGCGGCTCCGGGCCGCTGATGTCCATCTGGATGTCCTCGCCGCGGGCGTTGAAGATCGCGTCGTTGAGGGCCGCATAGCGGCTGGACTGACTCATCCATTTACCGGTGAGATGCTCAGGCATCAGTGTGGGCAGAATGCCGATCATGACGATGTGGGCGCCCCCTGCGCTGGCCTTGGTCTCGGCGGCATTCAAACTGGCCCGCACTTCGGCTTCCAAGTCGACGCCGGTATGTCCGGCCAGCGGACGGGGTGGCACATTGAATTCGATGTTGTAGGCGCCTAATTCGGTCTGGTAAGCCGGGTCGGCGATGGCGGCCAGGACGTCCTGATTCGACATCGCCGGCTGATAGTCGTCGTCGACCAGGTTGCATTCGATTTCCATCCCGGTCAGTGGACGCTCGAACTCGAAGCTGGCCTGCGCGAGCATGGTCTCGAAGACGTCGAGGCATAACTGGACCTTGCGCCGGTACTCCTGCCGGTCTACCCGCTCGTAGGTGGTCCGCTTGACCTCATCACCCACATTGCCGATGCAACCGGTTTACGTACCCCTACGCAACAGATTCAGCAATGTGGTCAGCCCACTTCGACGTCGTCGCATCGAGCCTGAACGCCGGAATAGACGCCTGATATTCGGAATCTTGTCCGTGAGCTCTCAATGTTCTCAGGCTAATCTCATCTATCTCACAGATAGGTGGGGGTCGACAATGAATTGGAACCCGACGACTGGCGTCGGCATTATCGCGTTTGGTGTGCCCTAATGGCTCCGGCATTGATCTCCCTGCTTGCCGGCCCGCTCGCCAGCGCCGACACCACGGTCGGGAACGATGGCGACGTGCAGAGCTACACGCTCGGGTTTGCGCCGAACTTGGATACGTTCAGCTATAACGCCACTCAAATCGCAGTCGGCGTTTTTCTCTTTACGAAAGCCAGTTTCGATCTCGACATCTGGTACGCCTTGCCGGACGACTACCAGGTCCTTTTAACGGACCCGGGACATTTCCAACTCGGCGATGGCTACCTCGACGGTGTTGCGAACCCAATCGACAGCACTAATCCCGCCGACTTCATCCGCGCCGATATCGGCATTGATCACCTGCTTGGGATCGCCGGCTAATCGGAATGCGCGCATTCGGGTGGCGCGGCGGCCGCCCCTGGAGCTTGTTCATTCGAATGGAACGTGGTTTTCACGCCGCCGGCTGTCGCGGTGGGCTAATCTCAGCTAATCCTCACCCAATTCCTAGGGAGATGGGATTCGAAAATGAATCACAATCACCGCCGCATGAGTGGCATTGCTGGTCTGGCCTTTGGTGCGCTACTGGCTCCCACGTTGATCTCCCTGCTCATCAGTCCGCTGGCCGGCGCCGACCCGACCACGGATGTCACCGGCACCGGCGACGTCGTGACGCTCGGGCCGTACCCGATTGACGGGTACGCGGAAACGCTGAGCTACAACGACGCCACCTACGCGTTCGACAACTACCTCACCGGGACTTACGACGGGACTGGCTTCGACCTGGACACGTTTTTCGGCCCGTCCGGATCGGACTCATTCGAAGTGCTGTTAACAGACCCTGGGATTCTCCAGGTTGGTGTTGACGACGTCGGCGGTGCGATTAGTTACATCGACAATTTCTTGGGCATCGACTTCATCCCCACCGACGCAGGCCTGGCCCTCCTCGGATAGTGGGCCGGTCGCCGACTGGGCGGCCATCGGCGGATGTGGAGGATTTGGCTGCCCGCGTAGTCCATGATGGACGGGAGCGCGGGAGGAGAGCAGGTGGCCGAGTTCGTCGCTTCGATCGACCAGGGCACCACCAGCACCCGCTGCATCATTTTCGACCACGACGGCACCGACGTCGGCCGTCACCAACTCGAGCACGAGCAGATTCTGCCGCGCGCCGGATGGGTTGAACACAATCCGATCGAGATCTGGGAACGCACCACTTCGGTCCTGATGTCGGCGCTCAATGCGACGAATCTGTCAGCGAAAGACATTGTCGCGCTGGGAATCACGAACCAGCGAGAAACGACGCTGGTGTGGAACCGGCGTACCGGCCGACCGTATTGCAACGCGATCGTCTGGCAGGACACCCGCACCGACCGGATCGCCTCGGCACTGGACCGCGACGGTCGCGGCGACGTGATCCGGCAGAAAGCCGGTCTGCAGCCGGCGACGTACTTCTCCGGCGGCAAACTGCAATGGATCCTGGAGAACGTCGAGGGGGTGCGGGCGGCAGCCGAGCGGGGTGAGGCCGTGTTCGGCACCGCGGACACCTGGTTGCTCTGGAATCTGACCGGCGGTTCCCGCGGCGGGGTGCATGTCACCGATGTCACCAACGCCAGCAGGACCATGTTGATGAATTTGGAGACGCTGGACTGGGACGACGAGTTGCTGTCCTTTTTCGACATCCCCCGCGCGATGCTGCCGTCGATCGCGGCTTCCTCGCCGCGCCAGCCCTACGGCCTGACGCTGGAGGCCGGACCGCTCGGCGGTGAGGTGCCGATCACCGGGATTCTCGGTGACCAGCACGCCGCGATGGTCGGCCAGGTATGCCTGGACCCCGGCGAGGCCAAAAACACCTACGGCACCGGAAACTTTCTGCTGCTCAACACCGGCGAGCAGATCGTGCGGTCCCGCAACGGCCTGCTGACGACGGTGTGCTACCAATTCGGCGACGCCAAACCCGTTTACGCGCTTGAGGGTTCGATCGCCGTGACCGGCTCGGCGGTGCAATGGCTGCGCGACCAGTTGGGCATCATCAGCGGAGCTGCGCAGAGCGAGGCATTAGCGCGCCAAGTCGACGACAACGGCGGGGTGTACTTCGTGCCGGCGTTTTCGGGTTTATTCGCACCGTATTGGCGCTCCGATGCCCGCGGGGCGATCGTGGGGCTGTCGCGTTACAACACCAACGCGCATTTGGCCCGCGCGACGTTGGAGTCGATCTGCTATCAGAGCCGCGACGTCGTTGACGCGATGCAAGCCGATTCGGGTGTGCGCCTTGAAGTGCTGAAGGTCGACGGCGGGATCACCGCCAACGACTTGTGCATGCAAATCCAAGCCGACGTACTGGGCGTCGACGTGGTGCGGCCGGTGATCGCGGAGACCACCGCGTTGGGCGCGGCGTACGCCGCGGGCCTGGCGGTCGGCTATTGGGCCGACCCCAACGACCTGCGGGCTAACTGGCAGGAGGGCAAGCGGTGGACGCCGGTGTGGACCGACGACGAGCGCACGGGCGGATATGCGGGTTGGCGCAAAGCCGTCCAGCGCACCCTGGATTGGGTTGAGGTGTCCTGACACGCCTAAGGCGGGGACTCCGCGTGGAGTCCCCGCCCAGGTGAGTTGTCAGTCGTCTTGGCCGAGGATCGTGTAGATCTCGCGACGAGCGTTGTTGACGATCTCGATGATGCGTTGCTGCTGCTCAGCACTGGCGGCGTGAGCGGATTGTGCGACGGCGCCGAACAGTTGGCCGACGGCGGCCCGCAGGTTCAGATGGGCGGGGTCGACACCGTCGGCGATCTCGTCCCACGGCGGCGTCTCGACCTTCTCCGCGGCAGCCTTGCCGGCATCGGTCAACTCGAAGAGCTTTTTACTGCCTTCGGATTCCGTGGCGGTAATCAGCCCCTCGTCAGCCAGCAGTTGCAGGGTCGGGTAGACCGAGCCCGGGCTGGGGCGCCACAGGTCCTGGCTTCGCTCGGCGATCTCCTGGATCATCTCGTAGCCGTGCATCGGCCGCTCGGTCAGCAGCACCAGGATGGCGGCGCGCACGTCGCCACGGCGGCCGCGCGGACCATGTCCGCCACGTCGTCTACCGCGCGGGCCAGGGCCGAAGCCGCCGGGGCCGAAGCCGCCGGGGCCAAAACCCCGGCCGAAGCCGGGCCCGAAACCCCGGCCGAAGCCGGGGCCAAAGCCCGGACCGAACGGCCCGTCATGGCCGGCATCCTGACCGCGGACGTAGTCGCGGAACTCGCGACGGGCCTGCCTGCGCTGTTCGTGCAGTGCACGCCGTGCATGGGGGTGAAAGCCGAAGCCCTGTGCTCCGGGGCCCCCGGGGAATTGCCCCTCTACATGGGGGAATGGGTTGTTCATATGTCATCCGTTTCTGGAAAGGTAGCGCCGGATGCGCTACCGATACAGTCACGATATATCGAAAACTATCGTGATGCAACGTTGCATTTTTGATGAGCCGGTTTGCGGCGGGTTTGTGGCCCGCGTCAGCCGGGTAGGACATCGGTGATGAACGAGGAAAACCGCGATGTGAAGGTCGATGCGGGTGTCGACCCCGACAAGCAGCCCGCCTCGACCGCCAACACCGATCGCAGCAAGCGTCTGCGGTTATGGATGAACTGGGCACTGGCGCTGTTAACGGTGCTGGGCGCAGGGGTTGTCATGGTGTATTTCTTCGGCGCCGTGATGAGCACTGCCGCCTGCAGCGACAAGCAATGCCCGCACCCTGAGCCCAATTGGATCAGCCCTGACGTGCTGCTCTACGGACCCCCGGTGGTGGCGGCGCTGACCGTCATCGCTTCGTTTTTCACCGCGCAGCGACGGTGGGGCGTGGTGGTCCCGGTCGTGGCGTTGGCACTGCTAGCCGCCGACATCGGCATCCTCGCCGTCGCGGTCGCGCAGTAGCTAGCGGGGCGGGGAAAAGCCGCCTGTGGATGGCGGGGGCCAGGCTGGCGACGCGGGCGGCGGGCCCGGTATCGGCCCGGTCGGGGAGGGTCGCAACCGCGCGAGCTCCCGACGGTGGCGTTCGGCCAGCACCGCGGCAAGGGCGAGTTGCGGCGGGGTCCCGGGCGGCGGCGGAGGGGCGACCCGACTCAGAACCTCGCCGGCGATCCGGTAGGCCATCTGATCGCGTAGGGCCGGATCGAGTTGCGGTGCACGGGACAGGAATTGGCGTGCAACGTTGGCTTGCTCAGCGCCCAGCCCGGACAGCTGCAGCGACGACGCCCACCAGGCCAGCTCCGGCGGCATCAACGGCGGTGGCCCCAGTTTCGGCCCGCGTTCACTGATCACCACCGTACCCGCGAAGACGTCGCCGATCCGTTTGGCTTTCGGCGAGAGCATGCTGCAGATCACCGCGGGGCTCCCCAACAACATCCAGATCTCAACGACCGACGCCAGTGCGCGAAAAAGCGCTTGGCGGAACCGTTCCGGGCCGCCGTCTTCCGAGACGACCCGTAGTCCCATCACCATCTTGCCGATCGAGCGACCCCGCGTTGCGGTTTCGAAGACGAGGGGATAGCCGATGAACACCAGCACGGTGAAGATGATCATGATCGCCGCGGTCACGGCCTTGTCGAACTGGGTCAGCGTGGCCGCCCACAACATCAGTGCCACCAGGTAGCCGATGACGATGACGGCGATGTCGATCAGTGCGCTGACCGCCCGCACCGGAAGTTGCGCGATGGGCACATCGAGCACCACCGCGTCTCCGGTCACCACCTCGGGCATACTGCCGACGCTACCCGGCTAACTTCCGGCGGCGACCCGCTGCAGTTGGCTGCGCCGAGTTTGCGATCGCCGCTAGGCTCGCGGTGGTGGACGTCGATGCGTTCGTGCTCGCTCACCGCGACACCTGGGATCGCCTCGAACGATTGGTGAGAAGGCGCCGGCAGTTGACGGGCCCCGAGATCGACGAACTTGTCGAGCTCTACCAGCGGGTGTCCACGCACTTGTCGATGCTGCGCTCGGGTTCGTCAGATTCAGCCCTGGTCGGCAGCCTTTCGAGTCTGGTGGCGCGTGCCCGTGCCGCGGTCACCGGTGCCCACGCCCCGCTGTCTGGCGAATTCACCCGGTTCTGGACGGTGTCATTTCCGGTGGTGGCCTACCGTGCCTGGCGGTGGTGGTTGGCGACGGCAGTGGTGTTCATCGCGGTCGTGGCGGTGATCGCGGCGTGGGTGATCGGCAGCCCGGAAGTCCAATCCACGATCGGAACACCAAGCGAGATTGACGAATTGGTCAACCACGACTTCGCCTCGTACTACAGCGAGCGCTCCGCTGTCGCGTTCGGGCTGCACGTCTGGGTCAACAATTCCTGGGTGGCCGCTAAGTGCATCGCATTCTCCGTGCTGCTGGGTCTGCCGATCCCGTTTGTGTTGTTTGCAAACGCCGCCAACCTCGGAGTCGTGGCCGGTCTGATGCTTCAGGCCGGGAAGGGCGACGTCATGCTGGGATTGCTGATTCCGCATGGCCTGCTGGAGTTGACCGCGGTCTTCCTGGCGGCCGCCGCTGGAATGCGGCTGGGGTGGTCGGTGATCGCGGCCGGTGATCGCCCGCGTGGACAGGTGCTCGCCGAGCAGGGCCGTGCCGTGGTCGCGGTCGCGGTGGGATTGGTTGTGGTGCTACTCGTCTCGGGTGCGATCGAGGCGTTGGTCACCCCGTCGCCGTTGCCTACCTTCCTGCGGATCGGCATCGGAATCGTCGCCGAGGCAGGGTTTTTGGGTTACATCGTCTATTTCGGTCGACGGGCGGTTCGCGCTGGCGAAACCGGCGATATCGTCGATGCACCGGATGTGGTGCCAACGCGTTAGATACCCGCTAGGCGGATCGACCGCACTTAGAGCCGGCCGGTGGCCTTCATCGCCAGGTAACGGTCGACCAGTGCCGGCGCGAGTTCGGTGGGCGGCGCGTCGATCACCTCGACCCCGCCGTGCCGAAGCCGCGAGGCGATGGCCTGCCGGTCGTTTCGGGAATGCTCGGCCGCCGCCGCGTCGTACACCGCCGCCGCATCGGCGCGCCCGGCCGCCAGTTGGTCGACGCGCGGATCGGCGACCGCGGCGATGATCACCCGGTGCTTGGCCGAGAGCTGCGGCAGTACCGGCAGCAGGCCCTCGTCGAGAGCGCTCGCGTTGAGGTCGGTGAGCAGCACGACCAGCGCCCGGCGCCGTGTTCGGCGGACGATGGCGGAAACCATTGCAGTGGAATCAGATTCGATCAATGCCGGTTGCAATGGAGCCATCGTATCGACCAGGCGTGCCAGCAGGTCGGTTCGTGACGCGCCGAACACACCGCCCCGCGTCACCCGGTCGTGCGCCAGGAAGTCGACATGGTCACCGGCTCGCGAGGCCAGCGCAGCCAGCAGCAGAGCGGCATCCATCGACCAATCGAGCCGGGGCCAACCGCTGGGATCGCTGGCCGTCGGATCGACACCAACACGGCCGGCAGCCGTGCGTCCGGTGTCGAGAACGATGACGACCCGTCGGTCACGTTCGGGACGCCAGGTCCGCACCACGACGTCGGCCCGACGGGCGGTTGCCCGCCAGTCGATTGATCGGACATCGTCGCCGACGACATACTCTCGCAGCGAATCGAACTCGGTGCCCTGCCCCCGGATCAAGGTCGGCAGCAGCCCGTCGATCTCGCGGAGTTTGGCAAGGCGCGACGGCAGATGCTTGCGCGACAAGAACATCGGCAGCACCCGGACCTGGCCGGGCACCGGACGCGAGCGCTGCCGCCCCGCCATCCCCAGTGGGCCGATAGACCGTGCGGTCACTACCGCCGCGCGCTGATCACCGCGGCGGACCGGGCGTAGGCAGGTGTCCACGCGCTGCACCTGACCGGCGGCGACGTCGACGGTGTGGGCAGCCGGTTCGGCGCGCGCGCTCGGCGCCCAGGCGTCGCGAACCTGTCCGCGGAACCGGCGTCGGCCCGCGTTGTGGATCAGCAGACCGGTATGCACCGTTTCGCCGAGTCGCACCGAGCCGTTGGGCATGCGGATGTACTGCAAGCGCGTTGGACTGGCCGCCAAACCGACATCGGCGATCACCCCGATGACCACCGCCGCCAGCAGCACAACGAAAGATGTTGCCGGCCATGGTGATAGCGAAATGGGCAGAACGCAGATGAGTGCAACCAGCCCGGTGCGCCCGGTCAGGATCACTAGCGTGGCACCGGGACCGAAGCCAGAATGCCGTCGAGCACGCCGTCGGGCGTGGCACCCTCCAGCTCTGCCTCCGGCCGAAGCATCACCCGGTGCCTCAGTGTCGGCCGGGCCATGGCCTTTACGTCGTCGGGCGTGACGTAGTTGCGTCCGGACAGCCACGTCCACGACCGCGCGGTGGCCAGCAATGCGGTGGCGCCGCGCGGTGAGACGCCCAATTGCAGCGCCGGCGAGTGGCGGGTGGCGCCGACGAGGTCGACGATGTAACCGAGCAACTCGTCGGCGACAAGTACCCGGCGCACCGCGTCGCGGCCCGCTGCCAGCTCGGTCGGACCGGCCACAGGTCGGATCGCCGACAAGTCGCGCGGATCAAAGCCGTGTGCGTGGCGACCGAGGATGGCAATTTCGGCATCGCGCGGCGGCGTCGGCACATTCAGTTTCAGCAAAAACCGGTCCAACTGCGCCTCCGGCAACTGGTAAGTGCCTTCGTATTCGATCGGGTTTTGCGTCGCGGCGACGATAAACGGGTCGGGCAGCGCTCTCGGCTCGCCGTCCACGCTGACCTGACGCTCTTCCATCGCCTCCAGCAGGGCTGCTTGGGTCTTCGGTGGCGTGCGGTTGATTTCGTCGGCCAGCATGAGATTGGTGAAAACCGGGCCGCTTCGAAAGATGAACGCGGCGGTGCGGGCGTCGTAGACCAGCGATCCGGTGACGTCGCCCGGCATCAGGTCGGGCGTGAACTGAACCCGCTTGAATTCCAGTTGGAGTGCGGCGGCCAGCGATCGCACCAGCAGCGTTTTCGCCACGCCTGGAACACCTTCGAGCAAGACGTGGCCGCGGCATAACAGCGCGATCACCAACCCGCTGATCACCGCGTCCTGCCCGACGACGGCCTTGCCGATCTCGCTGCGCAACGCCAGTAACGCATGACGCGCCGAGTCCGCCACCGGCGGTTGGGCGGAGGTGCGGCGCGGTTGAGTCATGTTTGTGCGACCTGCCTTTCGATGTCGTCGAGTGCGCGGGCGAGCTGGACCAAATCGGCATCGGAGGCCGGCGGCGGGCCGAACAAGATGTGCCGCACTGACTCTTCATGAGTTCTGCTGCGTTGCGCAACGGCGATCACCACCGCCGGCGCCGATGTGTCGGCACCCAGCCCGAGCCGGGACAGCAGTCGCTGCAGTGTGGCAGCGCGTAGTGCTTGCGCCGCGCGATCGCGGGCTCGCCGTGACCGGTATAGCCGGCCGCGGCCCTCGACCGTCTCCGACGCACGTACCACGACGGGGAGTTCCTCGGCGACCAGCGGACCGATTCGACGGCCTTTCCACAGTGCGATCAGCAGCACTACCAGCCACAGCTGCAGGACCATCCAGATGACGTTGTCGGGGATCAGACCGAAAATGGTTGTCGAACCCGACGATTCGCCTTCGACCCGCTGCGGTGCGTACCAGACCAGCCGGGGTTGCTGGCCGGCGAGGTTCATTGCCAGTGCGGCGTTGCCGGCGTGCAGCAGGCCTTTGTTGGTCATGAAATCGGCACTGCCGACCACTGTCACGGTGCGCTCGCCGTCTCGGTAACGGACCAGTGCTCCGCCGTAGCAGCTGGTAACCGCCCGGTCACCGGCAGCGCTGTAGGTATTGGACGGCCCGAAGTCGACCGATCCCGCCCGGTCCGCTTCGCGCAGCGCGCAATCCGGCTTGGTGTCGGGCTCTGTGCCGTCGCCGTGGCGGATGCCGGGGGCCAGGGCGGCACGGGCGCGCGAGGTCGGCTCCACCAGTAGGCGATCGCCTGGAATAGCGGCCAGCCGGTGAAGCAGCGAATCGCTGGCGACGCGCTGTGTCTGGGCGAAAAGCAGCAGTGTTCCTGGGCGCGCGGCGTTTTCGGCCTCGGCGACGCTGGTGGCAACCACAACGGTGACACCGCGGTCTCGCAACAGCGTGACCAACGCGTGGGCGCCGCCGGGTCCGGTTGAGGCCGGGTCCATCCGCCCGCCCGGACGCGGCGCGGTCAGGTAAGTGCCGATCGCGGCGACGACGCAGATGGCGGCCAACGCGAGTAGCACCCAACGCCATGACCGCCGTCGGCGCACCGGGATAACCTCGTCGGTGACGGTCACCAAACCGGCGCCCATGAGTCAACGGTGGCGGGCTGATCCGGCCCGGGTTGGCCGACGGCGGACCGGAATCGCAAGTGGTCATCGAGGTCGACAATCATCTGATAGCCCGCCGGTGTACCCGGTCGTTCGCCGTAGGTGACGTCGTTGAAGGCGGTTGCCGCTTGGGATAATTCGGATGCAAGGTGAGGCAGGCGTGCGCCGGCATCGTGGGCCAGCTCGTTGGCGGTGCGGCCGGGTGCTGGGTCCACTATTCGGGTCTCCTCGAGACTGCGGGCCACGGCACGCAGCCTATGTCGAATGGCTGCGGTCCAATTACCTTCGGCGGCAAGGCGTTCCGCAATGGCGCGATGCTGGTCGGCGCTGAGCTGGCCGGTATCGAATAGCTGGTAGTCGGCACCATGACGAGTACGGATGGTGCGCCGGGCGATGCGGATGGCGATCACTATCGCCACAATCAGCAAGGTGATGAGCACGCTGATGGTGAACCATCCGCCCGGCACAGACGAGCCTTTTTCGAGAAGGCGGAAGAGCAACTCATGGATCCATTCCTGCAGCCGTTGGGTCAGCGAGCCCTTGGGGTAGATCGGTTTGTCGAGTTCGTGCTGGGCGGCTTGGTGTGCGGTATCGCGGTCGACGTCGATGGCGGGCATACTCGGCTCGTCCTTATACCGGCCGCGTCAGCCAGAGATAGTCGGTGGAGGCCGCCGGCTGCATGCGCCCAGGACCGCCGGCGGCGCCGGTCTGCAAGACCAGATCGAATGCCTCGGAACGGATCCGCCGGTCGGTGTAGAGCAAGACATCAACGCCGGCACTGAATGGAGCGGTGATGATCCGGCCGATCGCCGATCCGACCGCCCCCACGATCGCGCCGATCAGCAACGGGCCGCCGGGTCCGACCAGCAAGTGACCGACGAAGTTGAACGGGGCCGCGACGGCACCGGCGACCAAAGCCACTACCACCCAGGTCAAGGTCCGAATGCCCAGCACTCGCCAAAAACTGTTGCGGACCAACGTAATTGATCGCATGATCGCGTCGAACACCGGCAGCCGCTCCAGTACTATCAGCACCGGCGCGAACGACAGGACCGTGTAGAAGTAGACCACCGCCGCCACCGACATCAGCACCAGGGGCAAACCGACGAGAACACCCGCCCCTGAGTTGGCGGCGGCGCCGACCGCCGCGATGATCAGCCCCACCAGGCCGCTCAGCATTATCAGCCCAACTGACTCCACGGCGACCAGCCCGATCAACGCGGGCAGCCGCCCACGAATCCTGGCCCATGTTTCGCCGGCACCGATTGTTGAGCCGAACACCGCCCGGCCCACGACGACCGTGAGCATTCCGCTGAGCAGGACGTCGGCCAGCCAGCCGACCACGCCGGCGAGCCCTGTCGAGAGCAGCCAGGCGGTGACGTCACCGCCGGTGAGTTCATCGGCCGGGGCCGTGCTGAGGCGACTCGCCGCAGCCAGGGGTCCGGCGGCGGCGATCAACGTGATGATCTGCGTGCTGACCACGATGATCGCGGTCAGTCCCAAGACGACCTTGACGTTGGTCCGAATGTAGGCGGCTGCGCCATTGAAGATGTCACTGAGGCTCAACGGCCGCAGCGGGATTATCCCCGGCGTGAGTGTTCCAAAACCGCGCGCCGGCGCGCTGCCATAGCCGGACGACCAGGCATAACCGGGAGCGGGTGGATAGCTCGGTGGCGGACCCGGGTAGCCAGGCGGCGGGTAGCCCCAAGGCGGAGAGGAGCCGCCACGTGGTGGCGGATAGCCAGGGGGCGGGCCGTAGCCGGGCGGAGGGCCCCATGACGGATGGCCCGGCGGTGGGTATGCGAGGGGACGGTAACCGAGCGGGGGGTATTCCGGGTAGTCCGGGTAATCGGGCGGCGGAGCACTCACCTGGTAGAGCCGCCGACGCTGTTGGTCATGAGCGCCGCTCCTGCGCATCGCTTCGCTCTGCATCGTCGTCGGCGGTGTTCATTGGCGCCGCTCCTGCGCATCGCTTTGCTCTGCATCGTCGTCGGCGCGGGTCATGGCTCCATAGTGTCGAGCACCGGATAATTTCTCAACGTCCCGCGATGCGCGCGGTGTCGCTGCCCGACAGTGGCGCGGCTAGTAGCGTCTCTAACTATGGCGGAACTCAAGTCCCGGCTGCGGGCAGATCTGACCGATGCGATGAAGGCGCAGGACAAGTTGCGTACCGCGACGTTGCGCATGTTGCTGGCCGCGATTCAGACCGAGGAGGTCTCCGGCAAAGAGGCGCGCGAACTCTCTGACGACGAGGTGCTCAAGGTGCTGGCCAAGGAGTCCAGGAAGCGCAACGAGGCCGCAGAGATCTACACCCAGAACGGTCGCGGCGAGCTCGCGGCCAACGAGCATGCCGAGGCCCGGGTCATTGACGATTACCTGCCAACCCCGCTCAGCGAAGCCGAGCTGGCTGAGGTCGTCGACACCGCGATGGCGCAGGTCGCCGAGCAGTTGGGCGAGCGGCCGGGCATGAAGCAGATGGGCCTAGTGATGAAGGCCGCCACCGCGCTGGCGGCGGGCAAGGCCGACGGGGCGCGTCTGTCCGCTGCCGTCAAGGACCGCCTCTAGCTCGCCGACCATGCAGGCCGGGAACGGCCTGAGGTGGGTACCGCCCGCTCGCGGGGAAAGCCAGGCAATCGGACCTAGCCTCGAGAGTCGTTTGCTCCGGCAATGTACGGGTACCCACTACAAGTCGGCGGTGACACGCGAGAGCTCTCCCTCAAAGAGGCCGCTGAGCCGTTGCTGTCCGCCCATCGAACGGCAGCCACTGCGCGGAATAACAAGACATAGAGGAGAATCCGGATGTCAAACTCATTGCAGGACAAAAAAATAGCAATCCTGGCTGCCGATGGTGTGGAGAAGGTCGAACTTGAGCAGCCACGCGCTGCGCTGACCGAGGAAGGCGCACAAGTTCAGCTGCTCTCGCTGAAAACCGGTGAGATTCAAGCCCGCAACCACGATCTGGAACCGGCCGGATCATTCGTCGTCGATCGGGCGGTTTCGGATGCGTCGGTCGACGAGTTCGATGCACTGATTCTGCCTGGGGGCACGGTAAATCCAGACAAGCTGCGCCTGGATGAATCGGCGGTCGCATTCGTTCGCGCGTTCGTCAACTCGGGCAAGCCGGTCGCTGCCATCTGTCACGGACCCTGGACGCTGGTGGAAGCCGGCGTGGTAGCGGGCCGAAAGCTCACTTCGTATCCGAGTATTCGCACCGATATACGCAACGCCGGCGGCAAAATCGTCGACGAGGAGGTTGTCGTCGACGGGAATTTGGTGACCAGCCGATCACCGTCCGACCTGCCGGCGTTCTGCGCTGCAATTGTCGACCAACTCGCCCACGCGCCGGCGCGTACCTAGCTACTTTGCTGTCGAATCCGGTTTCGAGGCCGTGGATTGTGGGCATGAGTTAGCTCAAGCCGTAACCGTCGCGGCGATCATGACCTCGGAGGGCCGACGTGACCATTGCTTACCCCGCACCATTTGATTCGTTTGACTTCGACGGTGTTTACCCGCCGCAACATGATTCGCAACTTCTGATCGATACGCTGGAAAAGACCGAGCTGGCTCGGGGGCGGCGGGTGTTGGACCTCTGTACGGGCAGTGGTGTCGTCGCAATCGCCGCGGCGGAATTTGGTGCAGCCAGCGTGACCGCTCTCGATATCTGCCCACAGGCGGTGCGGTGCTCGCGCGGCAATGCCGATCCACGCGGGTGTCGACGTCGATGTGCGCGAGGGATCGTTTTCTGGCGCTCTGGATTTCGCCCCGTTTGATGTCATCGTGTCCAATCCGCCTTATGTGCCCACCCCACCGGACGGCGACACAGAGGTGATCCCGATGACGGCAGGCCCGGTTTGGGCCTGGAACGCCGGCGTCGACGGGCGGTTGGTGCTGGATCCGTTCTGCGGGTCGGCATCTAGCTTGCTGTCCGACGGCGGCTCCTTGCTGTTGGTGCAGTCAACGTTGTCCGATGTTGAAAAGTCGGTCAGTGCGTTACGGGCAACTGGCTTGGATGCCGAAGTCATTGCTTCCCAATTGGTTCCGTTCGGGCCAGTACTGTCGGCGCGTGCCGGTTGGCTGGAAGTCACCGGCCGGATTCAAAAGGGCTGCCGGACAGAAGAACTCGTGGTGATTCGGGCGGACAAGCCATGACCGAGCGCGTGCGCGTCCAGGTGATACCCAACGGCCCGGTGTTGGTATCGGGACCGGTGCGCATCGAGACACTCGGCGGCGAGGTCGTGGAGTCCGACCGATTCATGGTGGCTATCTGCACCTGTCGGCGAAGCAAGAACTATCCGCTGTGTGATACCAGCCATCGACGTTGCCGCCCCCCGCAGACCCGTTCAGGCAAGCGGTCGTCGTAGCGACGTCGTCCCGGCCTTCCACGACGCCATGATCGCGTCGGCGAGGCGATCTTCGACAACGGCGTGCGCGCGGATACCGAACACCACATCGGGGTCCAGCTGCGGTTCACGGGCGACGAGATCTCCCACCACGTCGACGCGTACCACTTGCTCGTGCACCGCGTCGGCCTCGACGTGCTCGCTATAGAAGGCAACACATTCCTGCGGCGCGGCCAGCCGCTGCAGCGCCTCGACCAACCGGCGCGACCCTGGCGGCGAAGTGATCTCCGTTGCTGCGAAATGCCCGATCGCCGCTCCGCGTAACTGCCGGTGCAAGCCGAACAGCGACATCAAGTTGACCACCGTCAGCGATTCGGCCGGGACCGTGTCGAGGTAGGCGAGGTAGCCCGAATCCAGGCCCGCGGCGGTCAACAAGTCGGCGAACAGCTGCTGGTGCATGTGCGGGCCGCGCCCGGCTCCGTATTCGTCGAATTCGATTGCGACGAACGACGCCTTGGCCTGACCGGTGAGCCGCGGAATAGCCCAGGCGTGCGGATCGCCCTCCTTGAGGTGGTACAGCGATCGGTGCACGAAGTATTCGCGCATCTGCTCCCACGTTCCGCTGTCACGAAGCCAATACGACGGGCCGGTTCCGTCGACGGATTCAATTGAGAGGGAATCCATTTCGGCCCCGGCGGTATGTCCGGGTTCGATGCCGCCAACGTCGCGGTGTACTCCGGCGAGAAAAGCCCGCTCCAATTGGGCGCGCAGATGCAGTAAACCAGGATTCCATTCCCAGGTGGGGTCGACGCCGGCGAAACCCCGGTAATGCAGCTCGTAGCACATATAGAGCGCCAGCTGCAGATCAAGGCCGTAGGGATCGGAGTCGCGCACCGAGGCGCCGATGCGAGTCAATTGCTCGCGGGGTGCCAGTTCGGTGAGGCTACACCGGACGGCCATCGACAGCGGCCCGTGCGCGGCAGGCAGCTGAGGTTCGACTGTCGTCTGTGCTTGGGTCACGCAGCGGTTTACCCGCGAATCCACAGCCGTCAAACGCGCGCCGGAAATCTACACCGCTCCGCTGCTCTGCCAGTCGCAGCCGGTCAGCTCGACGGACAATTTCCACAATCGGGCCGCCATCGCGGCGTCGCGAGCCTTCTTGCGCAGCTTGGTCACCTTCGGCTTGCCCCACTGGCTGAAGCGCGGCGCGATATAGCTGCCGCTGGGCAGGTCCGTGGTCACCGCCTGAATGGTGGACCGCGCGCCCGTCGCCGCGCTGTGCGCGGGAAACCGGCGGTAGGTGTGTTCGCGCACCCAAGGCAGCACACCGGTGGTGTCCCGGCTGATGTCCGTGTCCGTCGCGCCCGGATCGGTCATGTACGTCCGCACTCCGCGGCGTGCCAACTCGCAGCTGAACAGCATGACGGCCAGCTTGGATTCCCCGTAGGCTGCCCACTTCGAGTATTTGCGGTTGTGCCAGTTCAAGTCGTCGATGTGCAGGCGGCTCAGCGCGTAGGCCGAGCTGGACACCGAGACCACCCGGTCCTTGATCCTGTCGCCGAGCAGGCACGTCAACGCGAAAGGGCCGAGGTAGTTGGTGCCCATCTGCGCCTCGAATCCGTCCGCTGTGCGCGTCAGCGGCAGACCGAGCACGCCGGCGTTGTTGATCAGCACGTCAACGCCGTCCACCGAGTCGGCGAACTTACGCACGCTGGCCAAATCGGCGAGATCGAGGTGGGCTACCTCAACGTCGCCGGCCATGGTGGCGGCGGCTTGCTCGGCTTTCGGAATCGTGCGACAGGCGATCATGACGCTGTGACCAGTGGCGGCGAGCGCCGCGGCGGTCGCCTTGCCGACGCCGCTATTACCGCCCGTGACAATGACTCTCACCCGGCGATCATGCAGTGTTTCGCACAGTTATGCAGCGGATCTGGCTGGCGCGACGGATGTCAAGCCGGACTACACTCCCCGATTGACGTCACCCCAACAATCTCCTGAGGGACAAATCATGAAGATCGTGGTGATCGGCGGCTCGGGCATCCTGGGCTCACAGGTGGTCCAAAAGCTGAAGGACGATGGCCAGGACGCGGTCGCGGCGTCGCCTCGCACCGGCGTCAACGCGCTTACCGGCGAAGGCCTCGCCGATGTGCTGACCGGTGCCGACGTGGTTGTCGACGTGTCCAATTCGCCGTCATTCGACGACGATCCGGTGATGGAGTTCTTCACGAAGTCAACCACCAATTTGCTTGCAGCCGCGAAGTCCGCGGGCGTTGGACACTACGTCGCGGTGTCGATCGTCGGTTGCGACGAGCTGCCGAAGAGTGGCTACCTGCGGGCCAAGGTCGCCCAGGAGAAGCTCATCGAAGACGGGACGGTTCCGTATTCGATCGTGCGCGCCACCCAGTTTGCCGAGTTCGCCGACGCAATCACGGCGTCGCTGACCGTTGGTGACGAGGTGCGTGTACCGGACGCGCTGATCCAGCCCATCGCCGCAAAGGAGCTCGCGGACGAGGTCGCCCGGGTGGCAGAGGGCGGTCCACTGGGCGGCATCGAGAACATCGGAGGGCCGGAGAAGATCTCGTTCGAGCAGTTGGCCAGCGAGGTCGTGGCCCGGCAAGGCGAAGCCAAGACCGTAATCGTCGATCCCCACGCCGAGTACTTCGGGACGCCGCTCGCGACGAATAGCTTGGTCATCCCGTAGGCGGGTGACCACACGTCGCCAGTAGCGGCGACGTGTTTGGCTTTTCCGGTGCTAAAACGTGGTCGGGGTGGCGGGATTCGAACCCACGGCCTCTTCGTCCCGAACGCTGATTCGATGTACCAGGACTGGTCGGTCAGTGCCATTGAGCTGTACCGATGTGATCGTCAATGGTGTCGAGTGCCCCGTCGTATTGATCTGTCTGCTGCCTCCGTGCTGCCAATCGACCGTCTGATCCGTACCTTCAGGCGGTTGGCGTGACGAGGTACGACGCGAGTTCAACTGTCGCGTAGGCGGTGGTGTCTGGAAGCCCGACTGTCGTCATCGTTGTTCGTCACAATTGTGGCCAGCTCACGGTGCGAAACGGCACACCCACCGCTTACTCCTACCCGGCGATCCTGCGCTGACGATCGGATGTGTCAAGGGTGGTGAAGCCGTACCTGTTAGGCCACCGTCACCGGGCTTTATTGCGGGCGGGTGTTGTCAACGGCAGTCGAAAACTGATCAGTTGTCGGCAATCGAAAATTGACCAGCTTGGTTTCATTGGTCGTCGGCCGTGACGGTGGGGACGCGGCCGAGATCTCGGTCTTTGATGCGGTAGCTGTCTCCTTTGAGTGCGATGACCTCGGCGTGGTGCACGAGGCGGTCGATCATGGCGGCGGCCACGACGTCATCACCGAACACCTCGCCCCATCGCCCGAAGGGCTTGTTGGATGTGACGATGAGGCTGGCCCGTTCGTAGCGGGAGGACACCAGTTGGAAGAACAGGTTGGCGGCTTCGGGCTCGAACGGGATGTAGCCCACCTCGTCGACGACCAGCAGCGGGTAGCGGGCCAGCCGGGCAAGTTCGGTCTGCAGGGTGCCGCTGTGGTGGGCGGCGGCCAGGCGATCGACCCATTGCGACGCGGTGGCGAATAGGACGCGGTGGCCGGCTTGGCAGGCGCGGATCGCTATGCCGATCGCTAAGTGTGTTTTGCCGGTTCCTGGTGGCCCGAGGAAAACCACATTGTCTTTGGCGGTGACAAAGTCCAGGGTCCCAAGGTGGGCGATGATGTCGCGTTTGAGGCCGCGGGCATGGTCGAAGTCGAACTCTTCCAACGACTTCCGCGACGGGAAGCGTGCGGCCCTAATGCGTCCTTCGCCGCCATGGGATTCGCGGGCGGAAACCTCACGCTGCAGACACGCCGCCAGGAACTCCTCGTAGGTCCAGGTTTCGGCGCGGGCACGCTCGGCGAGCCGCTCGATGGCCTCACGCAGGGTCGGCGCTTTCAAGGCTCGGGTCAGATACGCCAGCTCCGCGGTCACATCCCGGCTGCCGGCCGTGGTCTTGGCCGCCATCACGCCACCGGCCCGTCAAGACCGAGCGCGGCGTCGTAGTCGGCCAGCCGGCGTTGTTCGACCTCAACGTGAGCGGGCGGGGCGACGACGTCGAACCGCTTGCGGCGCAGCAGCTTGGCAGCATCGACGTGGTCAGGATCAGAGATCGTCTGATGTTTGGCCCAGACACGGTCGTGGTCGGCGACCAGGGCGCCGCCACACCAGACCCGGACCCGTCCCAGGTCCGCGGTGATCTCGATGCGCCGACCGACCGCGACCGGGTGCACCGAGTAGTCGTTGCCATCGAGGCGCACGTAATGATCGCGTGGCAACCGCGTCGAGGTCCGCCACCCGATACTGGGCCCGACGGGCGGCAACCTCAGCATCGCCGCGGTATCGGCCTGGATGCGGTCAGCCGGTCGACACCCCAACACCCGGTGCTGGCGGTGATTGGCCCGCACCAACCAATCCTGCAGCTGGGTGTTGAAATCCGCAGGTGAGGCAAAGACCCGACCCGGCAAAAACGCCCGCTCCAAGTAGTCATGGAAGCGTTCGACCAGGCCCTTGGCTTCGGGATCACCGGGTTTGCAGATCACCACTTTCGCTGCAAGCGTGCCGCGGAACGCGTGGCACGCCGCAGTCAGTTCAGGTTGACGTGCCCGCCACCGCCCGACCGCACCCTCGCCGTCCCACACCAACACCCGAGGGACGGCGCCTAACGTCGAAAGATGTTGCCACCAACCGGCATACAGATCCTCAGCGGTACGCGTCGGGATCAACACCGCCGATGCCCACCGCGAATACCCGCACACCATCGTCAGCACCGGTAATGCCGTGGCGCTGCGGACCTGGCCGTACCCCACCGGCACCGACACGTCGGGGAACCAGAAATCGCACTGCGCGATCTCACCGGCCACATACGTCGTACGCGACGCCGGATCCGGCGGCAAATACAACGGCCGCAGCTCACGCACCCGCCCGCTGAGTGTTCGGATCGAATACGACCAACCGATCCGCTCGGCGATCACCGTCGCCGGCATCCGCGGATAAGCCGCCAACAACTCCCGGATCCTCGGCTCGGCGCCATCGGCCACCGAACCCGCCGCCGCACGCTGATACTTCGGCGGCCCCTCAGAAGCCAACGCAGCCTTCACCGTGTTCCGCGAAATGCCCAAGACCCGCGCAATCTCCGAAATCGACAACTGCTCTGACCGGCGTAACCGCCGGATCTCTGCCCAGTCCTCCACGCTCAACACCCGCTTCCTCCTTGGCCCATAGCCAAGGTTCTCCAGGAAGCTGGTCAATTTTCAGTTGCCGCGCACTGGTCAGTATTCAGTTGCCGCCGACAGGTGTTATGGGATTGTCCGGCGTAAGTTCAGCAGGGTGTTCCAGGGATCTGCGTTGCGCCGCCCACGTCCCGGAGGAGGTTCCCCTTGCGAGTAGCCGATTGACACCTTGCCACGCTTCAAAAACGTTTTCGGGACAGCTCGGCGTTTCAGTACATCAAGGGAACAGCGCGGGGCGACCAGGTCCGAACAGAACTGGAAGCCGTCTCGAAATAGACGAGATTCGAGGCTCTGAAACTTCGTCTCGGCATCACCCACTGTGCAGCCAACTTCGTTGTTGACATTGATCACGCCGGCAGGCGGGCACTCTTGGAAGACACGCCCCTAGATTGCCGGTCTAAGCTACGTCTGTTGTGGTGCTAGTGATCGCCGCCGTCGGGTTGTACTGCCCGGAATACGACTACGAACCGTACTGAGCAGAGAGTCATCAAAGTGAAACTGGACACGATGTCGCTGATCTCCGCGGCCATCGCGGTTGCGATTTGGGTTCTGGTTATCTGGACGGCCGTCGCGGCGATCGTCGCACACATTTAGGTCCGTCAACACAGGACGCCTCGGCCATCGCCGAGGAACCGCCAGGCGCCCTCGCCGAGCAACTGTTCACCCGCTTGGCGCGGGCCGCCCTGCGTCGGCGGCCGCGGTATGAGTACGCGGCGCGACGCACGACCAGCAGACACCAAAGGCCAGGTCACCATGTTGGCCACCAAGCCAACGTCAACGTGGCGGCCGGCGGTACTGACTGCCCGTACTCCAGCCGTCGCGGATTCCGTCGGCGGTTCCCTGAATACCGCCGATGACACCCTTGACCCAGGCCTGACCCGGCCGGCCGGCCACCGACGGACTACCTTTCCTCCAGCCGTCGCGGATTCCGTTGGCGGCTCCCTGAATACCGCCGATCACGCCCTTGACCGCGGCGCCAACCACCCTCCTGGTCACTGCTGCCATCAGGGTCTCCTTCCTCCGGCGATAATGCGCCCACCGGGTTCATCTTCGGTGCTCTGCAGCGGGTCGTCATTGTTCTGGCGGCCACCCACTGCGGGAAGGCATGACTGGCCACGCCAATGGCGCCGATGCGCGATGCGGAGCGTAGGAGCAGGGACCGCCCCGGCATCACCGCCGAAACAGGTACTGCAAGATGGTCAGCAACACACTAGCCGCGACCGAGACCAACAGCATCGAGACGACCGGAAAGTACACGCGAACGTTTCCGTGATCGATCCGGATGTCACCGGGAAGGCGGCCGAACCACGACAGTCCACCGGCCCACACCAGGATGCCCAGTACCGCGATGAGGATTCCCGCCGCCACGAGCAAGAGTCCTATGTGACGCCCGATCGCGCCTCCTGTCCTGTGATTCGCCCGGAACCGACGAGAACTCTCGCCACGATCCAACCGAAGATGAACCCACCGACGTGGGCGAAGAACGCGACACCGCTGCCACCCTTCTCCGACGGGTGGGCCAGCGCGTAGTTGCCCTCGAAGAACTGGTACAGGAACCAGCCGCCCAGGTAGATCCAGGCCGGGATGTTGATCGGGAACCACCCCACGAACGTAAGGATGCGCGAGCCGGGGTAGAGCACGATGTAGGCGCCCAGCACAGCTGCGATCGCGCCGCTGGCGCCTAGATTTGGTATCTGCGCGTCCGACGCCGAACCGAAGAGCAGGGTTATTGCGGTTTGCATCATCGTCGCGGCGAATCCGCCGGCGAGATAGAAGACCAGGTAGCCAAGCCGCCCGAAAGCGTCCTCCACGTTCTTCCCGAAGATCGCCAGGAACAGCATGTTGCCGAGGATGTGATCCCAACCGGCATGCATGAACATGGCCGTGATCCAGCCAACGCCCCATGGTATGCCCAGGTGGCAGGCGTTATTGACATCACACGGATAGAACGATGCCTGATTAACCGCCGCTTCCCCGTTCGGCAGTTCGTAGAACAGAAAGACTGCGAAGTTGGCGACGATCAGCGTGATATTGACCCACGGGAACCGACGGGCCTGAATGCCGTCAGAAATAGGAATCATGCGAGCTCACTCCCCGGGCCAGCCTGCAGCCCCAGCCATCGCCACACGGAATTCGCCGTCTCTCCAAGGACTCCGCACCACTTGGCGGTAGCGGTGCTCGCCAACATTGTCCGCCACCGCGGCAACTTTTCGACCGTAATCGGCAGACCTCGGTTTGGCGCCGTGACACCGGGCGTCCAGGGAGGGCCGCCCACATTGTCTTGAAATAGACGACATTCGAGGGTCTCAAAACTTTGTGTCGGAGTCATGGCTTGAATGCAGCTTCGGAGCCGTCGTGGGTTCACAATCTGCGTCGGCGCGGGTGACGGGTCTTTGGGCAACCTGGTCGCCGGGATATCCTCGTGCCTCGCCACGCGGTCGCTTATGCGGCCGGGGCCGACCGACGCCACGGGCGTTCACTTCATGCAAGTGTCGAAGTGGCTGGGGCACAGCACCTTTAGGTTGACACTCGACGTGTACGGCGACTACATACCCAAAGAGGACAGCGGCGCGGCGAACAATCTGCCGGAGCCACTCGCCCCGACGAAGCAGGCCGACCTACCGAGCAACGTGGTGCAGCTATTCGGACGGCTGGCTACCTAACCACGCGTCGATAGCCTCTTTGGCATACCGGATGTCGAATACGATCATCAATCCCATGTTGGTCTCGTAGAACCTGTCGTGCGGTGAAAGGGGAGCGACGCCTGCTTGCCGGGAAGCGAGGCCTACTATCGCGGGGGTGACGCGTACATTCGCGGGCACGTAGGAGCTAGTGACGCCGAAGGCCCGATAGCCTTCGGGCTCTTGGATGATCGCTGGGCCGCCAGAGAAGCCGCCGCTGGACATCCCGTCAAGCAACCAGGCCTTGATGTTGTGGAGATCGGGTTCGCCGGGGTAGTCGGCTTCGCCGGACACCATCGCCTTCTTGAGGAACGGAGTCACTGGTGATGCGTAGGCTAAGTGATAGCTTTCGCGGGGGCCAAGGTCGGGGAAGCCCAAGAAATACAGGTCCTGCGTAACACGCATGTCATGCGGACTATACGGTTCGAGCGGGGGCCCAAAATCCAGGTCTTCCGCCCGCAGGCAGAAGACGGCCACGTCAGCCAGGCCGATTCTCGGCACTCTCTCGCACAGCCCGGAGTGGTCAACCCCATTCTGATCCAGGACTTCGAAGGGTATCGGGTTGCCCGACCGGTCTTCGACGCAATGGATCCCAGTCACCAGCCATCGCTGGTCCTTATAGTCCATAACGAACGAAGAACATATGCCGTAGTCGCGAGTTACGATCCGCAGAGTGCGGTCATAACAGTGCTTGAGCGGTTCGGGTATCTCCATCTTGCTTAAGCTGCCCCATCTTGTACCGACCGACACGGCAATTGTTCCAGGCGTGCGACTGGTGTCAACGGCCCCCCGGCGAAGCAGGCAGACCTGCCGAGCAATGTGGTGTAGCTATTCGGGCGCCGGGCGGATTAGGGTTTTTGTCGGCTGGGCTTGGTAGATTTCGGGCGTGCCAGAGGATGCGTCGAGGCAATCGCCTTTCACCGCCGAAGTAAATAAGCGCAGGGCACACCTTGAAGCGTTGCCGGCGTTCCAGTTGAAGGAAGATTTGGAAGCGCTGAAACGGTGCCTCTACACATTCACGACTAACGCCAACGAGCTTGCCACGCATATCAGCGAGTTCCTGGTTTCGCACCATATCGCGCGAGACGTTCCCGAAGACTACGTCGATGAGCTTGTGCGGCGGCTACATAACTACTTGACGTCTGTCAGCTCCCTAGTGGACTCGCAGCGCGTCGTGATGAGGCATCGTTGGCCTACTACACGCGGCAATGCGGGCAAATGCTCAGAGTGCAAGCGGCCTTTGCCGTCGAAGGACGACCTGTCAGAGTTCGAGACTAAGGACTACTCGGCAAAACTAACGGAAGCCTTTGAAACCGGGGAGCGCATGTTCATGTCAAAGCTGCGGAATTACTGCACTCACTACTCCATCCCGCTGCCGCAGTTGACCACGACTTGGACCTTTGAGCGCGGCGTCGGTTCGGCGATCGTGAATACGCTGCAGCTAGACCGGGACAAACTTCTGCGGTGGGACGGTTGGGGCGGCCAAGCCAAGGAGTTTTTGAGCCAGCAGGATCAACTATTCGACCTTGCGCCGATCGTTGAGCGATACGTCAATGCAGCCAACCATTTCGCGGCTTGGTTTTGGTCAGAGATCAGCGCCGAAATGCCCTGAAGAACGATCATAATCGCCGAAATCATCAGGACGATAGCAGCCGCAACCGTCGCGCTGCCCGCTATTACCTGGCGAGTTGAACTCTCTTGCTTTGTCGATTTGTCGGCCATGCGTGCCTCCTGGATTCGCGCGTTGGCGTATCTACTTCTCTCACGCCGTCACAAGTCATTCCCTTTACGCGCTACCGCCATCGTTGCGCGCCTCAGGTTCTCGGGGTAGGGACCAAAGTCCTCGGAATGCACAACCTGTTACGTCCCGCCGCATCAAGCGTCGTCTCGACTCACGAACTGAAAGTGGCGACATGACACCAGGCCGGTTCGTGGTGTAGGACCTTCGGCCCTACCGTGGCCAGGCGAGCAGCGCGATGCTGGGACATTACTGGGAATGGCATTATTCCGCTCCTGGCAAAAGGGATCTAATCGTGCAAAGGGATGAAGAACAGCAGGCGGGCATCCGTCGTTCGACATGCTGGCACAGGCTTGCTCAGCTCACCCGCGGTCGGTCTTCGAGCCGATCACCGCCAACACCGATTTCGACCCCATCGCCGCGACGCAGCCGGGTTCGGCCTAGTGGGAGACGGATTCCAGTGCCTCGGTGATTGAGGCCGATAGAGCCGGCTTGCGCCGGTTGTAGAAGCGGCGGATGGTCGAAACAACGGCGCCTATGTGGACCAAAGACGAGAAGTTGCATGCGTTGACAGACAAGAATGATTGTGCCCCAGATATTTACGCTACCGCGATGGCGATGCCCGGTGAGGGCTAGCACGCTTGCTGGTCGACTAGGCGCAACCCGCGTCCGGATTAGGAAGACACATGCCCAGTGAGTCAACGCGATCGAGAATTGTGGTCGGCGTCGATGGGAGCGCCGCATCAGATGCCGCTGTGCGTTGGGCGGCAAAGGAATCGGCGATGCGTGAGCTGCCGATCACCCTGATCCACGTTGTGGCGCCGACACCCATCGACTCGACGATGGCACCCAACGGCACGATTCCGCAGGTGCGGCTAGATCAAGCACGCCAGGTCGTGGAGCACTCACGAGAAATAGCCGCCGAGCTGACTGACCGGCAACAGCCCGGCACGCACGCCGAGATCACTTACGCCGGCGTGGTTTCCACGTTTATCGCGGCGTCAAAGGATGCGCACATGATCGTGACCGGAAGCCGCGGGGTTGATGCCTTCAGCGCGTATAGGCTCGGCTCGGTCAGTGCGGCGTTGCTGCGGGACGCGTGGTGCCCGATTGCAATTGTTCACGACGCTGAATCTGGCGACCCAAATGGTCGCGATGCGTTACCGGTGCTACTCGGTATTGACGGAACGCCGGCTTCGGAAGCCGCGACCGCGTTGGCCTTCGACGAGGCCTTCCGCCGGCAGGCGCCACTGCTGGCGCTCCACGCGTGGAGCGATGTCGGAGTCTTTCCGATTTTGGGCATGGATTGGCACGTCAATCGTGACCAAAGCGATGAGGCGCTCGCCGAACGGTTGGCCGGCTGGCACGAACGATACCCTGACGTGCAGGTGCAGCGACGACTGGTGTGTGACGTGCCTGCCCGCTGGCTCGTGGAGGAGTCAACCAAGGCGCAACTGGTGGTGCTGGGCCGGCGCGGCCGCGGTGGATACCCCGGGATGCGGCTAGGGTCGGTGAGTTCGGCAGTGGCCCAGTCCGCGCGCGTTCCGGTGATCGTGGTACCTGACGACCAACCTCCTGATTAGTGTCGTATAGCCAGTTCGTCGGGGACTTATGCCCATGGCGGCGCTAGGCGGGGCGGCTAGCGTCATCCACACAGCGCTAACCGGTATCAATCGGGAAGGGCGACGAAATGACAAGTGCTAAAACCGATCTGGGAATTGTCGTCGGCGTGGACGAGTCGCCCCGTGCCAACACGGTGCGCTGGGCTGCACATGAAGCAGCACTGCGCAAGATACCGCTCACGCCGGTCCGTGTCGGGCTGATGCCTGCGTCCGGCCCCTCTGCACGGGTTTGGACCACTGCTCCGACACTGGACGAACTGCGTGAACAACATGCGGATGAAGCGCAGCAAATACTTTCGAAGGCGATCAAGATCGTCGAGGACAGCGCTGACAGTGGCGACCTCCCTGCTATCAATAGCAAGCTGCTCTATTCGGCGCGTGTGCCGACGCTGGTTGACCTTTCAAAAAAGGCTCAGATGGTGGTGGTCGGCCGTCGCCCGCACGCTGCTTCGAGCGGGAGCCTGAGCGATTCGGTCGCCACCGGTTTAGTGCACCTGGCCCACTGCCCCGTCGCGGTGATCCACGATGAGGATTCGGGATCATTGCCATCGCCGCATCTGCCGGTGCTGGTCGGGATCGACGGCTCAGGCGGGTCGCAGTTGGGCACTGAAATCGCTTTCGGGGAGGCCTCCTTGCGACGCGTGGAACTGGTGGCGCTGCACGCCTGGAGCGACGGCGATACGTCGACGATGCCCACCGTGGAATGGCCCGCGGTGCAATCCAGGGCGCACCAAGTCCTCGCAGATGGACTGGCCGGCTGGCAGGACTGCTATCCCGACGTCACGGTTCAGCGCATTGTCGTGCACAACGACCCGGCGCGTCACCTTCTCGAAAAGTCCTGCTCGGCACAGCTGCTCGTCGTTGGCAGCCACGGCCGCGGCGGCAGCCCTGGCATGCTGCTCGGGTCGGTCACAACGGCCGTGATAGAGGCAGCCGACATTCCGGTGATCGTGGCCCGCTAGGGCTGCGCTCCGCCGGCACGCCAGTGCCCCAGGTCGTGATGACAAGCGTGGTCGATCAAGTATCTTTCGACTCTTGCACCCCCGTTTATGCTGGAGCAACGTCGGATGCGTCGGCGCACCGAAAGCGGCTTGGATGATCCCTTACTCCGATGGCATTCAGGCCCGCCGGTTCCCGTGGGTCAATGTCGCGCTGATCGCCGCCAACTTCGCGGTCTTCGTGTTCTACGAGTTGCCGGACCCCGAGGCGGCGATCAACCAGGCCTCGTTTTATCCATGCAATGTCGACAACGCCTGCCACATGGGTTACCCGTGGGGTATTAGCTGGATCACGGCGATGTTCCTGCATGCCGGCTGGGATCACATCCTGGGCGACATGTGGTTTCTGGCGATCTTCGGCAAGAACGTCGAGGACGCGTTCGGGAAGCTTGGTTACCTGGTCTTCTTACTTCGCCGGCGGATTCGCGGCAATGTTTTTGCAGACCGCATGACCCTGCTCTTCGGCAGCGCATCCGACGGGCAGATACCGACCCTCGGGGCCAGCGGCGCGATCGCCGCCGTGCTGGGCGCCTACTTCGTGCTCCATCCCAACTCGAGCATCCTTACGCTCGTGGCGTGGTTCCCGATCAGAATCCCGGCATGGCTATACCTCGGCGGCTGGTTCCTGTACCAGTTCTTCGAGGGAAACTCCGCACTGGTCGCAGCGAAGAACGGTGGCAGTGGCGTCGCGTTCTTCGCGCACGTCGGAGGGTTCGTGTTCGGGGCGCTCGTCACAGGACTATTGGTGAGCACCGGGCAGGTCACGGCGCGGAGGCCGCAATGGGACGAAACTTAGGTCCATTGATCGTGATGGCGGGCATCGTCATCGCGGCGTTGGGCATCCTGGTGTGGGCCGGTGGATTCTCGTGGTTCGGCCGCCTTCCCGGTGATATCCGGGTCGAACGCGACAACGTGCGCGTCTACATCCCGGTGGTCTCGATGCTTTTGGTCTCGGTCGCGGCCAGCCTACTGCTGTCCATCGCGGAGTACCTTTTCCGGCGGTGATGACCCTGACGTCGCCGACGGCTGGCTCAGGAACGGTCAGTCGTTCCAGCCTTGATCCGGATGAATTCTTTTTCGGACAGGCGGATCTCATACGACGAGATGATCTCGAGCACGCCCAGGACCACGAGACAGATTCCCACAACGGTGGCCAGCGTGACTATAGAGCTAAATGGCAATGCCATCAGCATGACACCGGCAACAGCTGTGATGGTGCCGAAGAAAGTGGTCCAGCCACCGTCAATTGCGTCAGACTCGCTGATTCCGTAAACCATTGTGGCCATGCCGCGGAAAAGGAAGCTGACTCCCATCGGTAAGGCCAGCAGTTGCACCGCGTGTGAGAGATGGCCGAACGCCAATATCCCGAGGACAAGCGACGTCGCGCCGCTGACGAACAGTAGAGCCTGGCCGTGCGTCCCCTCCCCCATGCTGAAACCGATGAAGGCCTGCACCGAGGCCGAGGCCACCAGGTACACACCCAACAAGATCGCCGCGACCTGAATCGAGATGTCGGGCCACAGCAGCACCACACCGCCGATGATGACGGCCAGCGCGCCGGACACCAGCGTCGGTTTCCACAGGTCTAGCGATGTTGTGGGAGGAGCCTGTGTTGTCATCCCGGACTACAACTCTGCCTTGATGTCGTCGGCCGTTCACCGACGAGAAACTGAGGGTTGGGCAAGGGCGCGGACATCGATCAGTTGGGTGATATCGCTTGCGGTGACGATGCCTACCACCTGACCATTCTCCATGACAAGCGCACGGCTGCGATCTGGTGTCAGCCGCTCCACCAGCGCAGTCAGCGGCTCATGCGGTGCCGCTGTGGGCACCTCGTTTAGTGGTATGGCAACGTCATGCACCAGCGCGGTGGCGCGCTGGTTCGGCGCCAATCTGCGCAGTTGTGTCAGCGTGATCAGCCCGGTTATAGCGCCGCCAGCGCCCTCAACCGGATATGCCGAGTGGCGATCGCCCAACAGGTAACGCTGGATGAACTCCTCTGCCGTTATCCGACCCGGGACCGTCTGCGGGTCGGGTGTCATCGCTTGCTCGACAGTCACACCGGCCAGCGACTGTCTGGCCAAAACCTGCGCCTCCTCTTGATGGGCCGCGGTTAACAAAAACCAGCCGATAAAGGCCATCCACGCGCCGCCGATCATGGAGCCGGTGAGGAAATCCAGTAGGCCCAAACCGATAAGCACGTATCCGAGAACCCGTCCGCATCGCGCCGCGGTAACCGCCGCCCGCACCGGATCGCCGTGTCGGCGCCACAGAATGGCGCGCAGGACGCGGCCGCCGTCCAGCGGAGCAGCGGGCAGCAGATTGAACAAAGCCAAGATCAGGTTGATACTGGCCAGCCACCAGGCGACAGCCACCACGATGGACTTGACACCAAAGTGGTGCAGGACCACGGCAGTCGCCGCGAACACCGCCGCCAGCGCCAGACTCACCGCGGGACCCGACGCGGCGATCTTGAACTCGGATTTCGCTGTCTTGGCCTCTCCGCGCAGTCGTGCCACACCCCCGAACAGCCACAGCGTCACACTGTCCACCCGGACTCCCTCACGACGGGCAACGACCGCATGGGTGAGTTCGTGAGCCAGCAGCGATGCCAGCAGAACCAGGGCACCAACCAGGCCGGCCAACCAATAGGTCGAGGTCGAATAGCCCGGGCTGATATGGGGCAGTGAGGTCGCCAGGCTCCAAGTGAACAACCACAAGATCACCAGAGTGCTCCAATGGATGCGCACCGGAAATCCGGCTACTGTCCCTATCCGGATGTCCTCATGCATTTCGACCTCCTTGGCTCACGCCGATAGCGCAACATAAGGCCGATGGCAGCGGAAGTTCTAGGGACATTAGACCTTTAACTTCCGCCAAAGGACCGAAGAGTTGTCCCGATCTTCGTGGAAGTTGAGGTGGCGCTCCCCCCGCATAAGCGCTGCCGCGTGGTATATCACGGGCGATCCAACCAAAGAGCAGGGTACCGCCATGAAGGCGAACCAACTGTTCGAGTACGCGCGACTCCACGCCGGAAAAGCACACCACTCGAACACGTAATGAACGCTGCATCAGACCGGGAGCGCTTCACTGGTGCTCCAGATCTCGTCGGCAACGCTGTTGTAGGGCGAACTACCCGACGACGAGGTGATCCTCGACCTTGGTGACGCCCGGAACCGACCAGGATGCGCGCCGCGCAGCTTCATCTTCCTTTTGCCAATAGGTCGGCACAGATCCGCTCATTGTCACCACGCCGTCATCCACCGCGATGGCGATACGGGAAGGGTCCACAGCCGGGTCGTCTTTCAACTCCTCGACCACGTCGTCATTCAGCAGCACGTCGTCTTTGCTCGTGGGATGATCCCTTCGATGGATGGATATTCTTTTGCACGAAAGCCATCGGCTACTGCAATGGCAAGCGACTTCTGCTGCAGTTGCGCGTCAACAGTGTCGGGAGGTCATCCGGCGAAGGGCTAAAAGTCCCTCAACACGGCTAGATTCGCTACCTGTTCGACGCTTCCGTGCAGATGCCGGGCCATACAGTGCGGCTGCGCCGGTCAGAACTACAAGACCAGATGGTCGGTCCCACGAAGACCGAGACAACGTTGGTTAGTCTCGTCTACTTTTGCAAGATGGGATTGAGTCGGGAAATGACGCTGTGCACAGAAGTCCACTCGGCTCGACACGCCGTGCGGGCAGTCCAACCGATCATCGAAGCTTCGCACGACGGCCGCCGATTCTCGCTGCTGAGCGGGCAATGACACAGCCACCTCGGTCCAGCAGATCCGGCACTAGTAAGGCGGCATCCCGGGTGTCCGATACCACGGCAGCGGTGGCCCGCGGGGCAGTTGGAGCCGCAGTTAACGGCGCGATCGGCGGTATTCGCGGAACCGCCAACGGAATCCGCGATGGTTGGCGTAAAGGCAGTCAGTCCGTTGCCGGAAGGCCGGGAGAGGCCTGGGTCATGGGTCTCATCGGCGGCGTCCGGGGGACCGTCAACGGAATCCGCGACGGCTGGAGTGCGAGCATTCAGCGCCGCCGGCCGCGGCGTTGAAATTCGCGCAAAACCGCTGCGGCACCTTCGAAACAAGCTTCAGGCCCTGTCCACGCGCACCACCTTTTCAGCAGCCCGCCAAGCCAGGTGCAACCGCCACTCGACTAGGTGTAATCAGCGCAGCATTGAGGCAATACTAGACTGCCAAACACTAAGGGGCGCAATTGGTCTACACACAACATCTGATAGGGCCCGGCGTCCGGCGGCTGTCAGGGTAAGCCACGAGGCAACTTCAACTTCCCACGGCGTTCTTCAGCTCCTGAGCTACCTGATCGGTTGTCATGTCGACATTCTGCTTCACGGTCTTGGCGGCGCGGGTGACGGCTTTGCCGAACGCTTTGTCAAATGTTGGCTCTCCGACCATGATCAGCGCCGCTTGGTTGCCACTCAGCTCGGAGGCCGCTTCTTTAAGCTCTTTGCGTGAGAGTTGCCCGAAGCCGAGTTCTTCTGGGATGACGCGGATCCGGGGTCGGTCCATCCGCTTGACGATATGGGGTTTGCCATTTTCGTCGTCGACGACGGCCGCGTCAAATTTTCCAACCAAGTCGTCCTCGTGAAGCTGTTCGAGGGCGTCGAGGTCAGCCTTTGCAGATTCCACGCTATCGTAAACAGCAACGTACCAGGCAGTATTGTTCGCCATTTGACCTCCTTGTCCAGGAATGAGGGCAACACAGCATCTCCTCCCGCAGGATAAGTGCCGCGCGTCGCTGTCCGTAGGGCCGAAGATCCCATAATCGAATTCCGCTCGCGCCGCTCGTCGTCGAGATGGCTCGATTCCTTCGCCTTGGGTCAGCGCGAACTGTCAACAGTCGGCTAACCGGTGCCTCCGGTCCTCGCCTGGGAAGCGCAATTGCACGGTGAGCGAGGCGAAGTCGTTTTCCAGGCAGCTGACCGCCTTGGGTGGAGCTTGCGGTAGTGGGCGGCGAATCCGCTGGCGCGGCGGGGCACCTCGCGTGTTGTCAGGGCACCACGACGGCGCGGCCGTTCACCCTCCCCTCGCGGAGGTCGCGGTAGGCCTGCGGTGCGTCGTCGAGCGAGTAGGTGGTCGACTCGGCGTGCACCAATCCTCGGGCCGCCAAGCCGATGACTTCGGCCAGCTCGAAACGCGATCCCCAGTATGTCGTCTGGATGCTGACCTCGTAGGGCTGCGAAAAGAACGTCAACGGCACGGTTCCCCCGGCAATGCCGACGATCGTGGCGTCACCGAGCGTGCGGGCTGCTGTGCGGGCGAGTTCCATCGTTGTCGTAGCTCCGACGAAATCCAAAAGGACATCCGCTCCGTGGCCGTGGGTGAGGTCCTTGATGGCGCCGGCCGCCTCATCGTCCGATGTGACGACATGGTCGGCACCCACCTTTGTTGCCAGATCCAGTGCCTCATGCCGATTGTCGACGGCGATCACCTCGGCCGCAGTTGTCGTCTTCACGAGTTGGACCGCTACGTGCCCGAGTCCACCAACGCCGACCACTACCACGGTCGACGTCGGCGTCATCTTCTGCCACGACCGGCGGATCGCGTGGTACGGCGTGAGGCCAGCGTCGGTGAGCGGTGCCGCCGTCGCCGGGTCGAGGCCATCGGGCAGCCGCACGAGCAGCCGCTCCGCGGGCACGAGCAGGTACTCAGCCATCCCGCCGTCAAGACCAAGTCCACCTCCGCCGTTCACGACTGGTGCCGCAGCCTGATTCTCGCAGTAGTTCTCGAAGCCCTGCTGGCACCGGCCGCATTTGCCGCATCCCCAAGCGCCGTAGACCGCGACGACGTCGCCTTCCGAGACGCTGGTGACGCCTTCCCCGACTGAATCGACCCACCCGGCGTTTTCGTGTCCCAGCGTGAACGGCATCTTCCACGGCATCATGCCCGGCTCGAAGTCGCGCATCAGGTGCAGGTCGGAGTGACACGCCCCCGCGCCTCCGACCTTGACGACGACCTCACCCGGCCCCGGTGTTGGCTTTGGCACCTCCACCAGCTCTGGATCAGTCTTCCAATCAGTCAATCGCAGAGCCTTCATTGGGTCACCTTCCTGATCACCGCTTTAATCGTGGCATTCAAGAACTTTCGGAGTTGCATTCAAGGAGTCGTGCGACTGGTTGAAGTACTTATGTTTCTTTCTCATCCAGGACATCCAAGACCACGCCCCACGGAGACCTGACGAACCCTTCACCAAGGTTTTCTTCGACAGCTTCTGGGGCTGCTTCGACGGGCTCGTAAAGCTCGACACGGTAAACGGAGAAATCAACATGTCTTGCGGCGATCGCCTGCGCTACGTCAAGCCGGGTCGTCGCGTACGTGTACTCCTTGCTATCGTTCGGGTCTAGTACACGAGTAGTTGCGTCTCCGGGATTAAGTCCTTGCACATCAGCCCGGTAATAGGCCGCGTCATCGCTCATCTCGTCAGCCCCTCCGTCCGTCTTCTGTTCACACCAGCCGACGGCACGGCTTGTCAGTCTAGCGATTCACTTTGCTGAACCGGCCTGTTTGAGCAAGGTCGATTGTCGTTTGGCGGTGATTCGATGACTTAGTGCCCTATGCCGTGGCTGTGACCAGCAAGAAACTTACCGAGAACGCGACTTTTGCACGAGTGGCGGAAATCTGATCGGGAGCGGCATGGCGGCTACCGATCAATTGGCGTGTGTCGGACCAGCCCCGGCGCAGCCACACCGTCGCATAGGTATCAGGGACGCACTGATGGCTCAGGATTCGACGAAGGACGACTATTCGAAAGCGCAGAAGGTGGCAGGCATTGCAAACTTTGCTGCCGCTACCGTGTTGTGGGTCGCTGGGGTGCTGACGGTTTTCCAGGGCATTTCCGTGCTGTCCGATGACCAGCTGATTGTGCCCGTGCCCAATTATGTGTATGGATTCAACCTCACCGTCTGGGGGTGGATCCACATCATCCTGGGAGTGTTGATCGCGGTCGTGGCGTTGGGCCTTTTCTGGAGTACGACGTGGGCACGGGCGTCTGCGATCATCATCGCCTCGCTATCGATAGTGAGCATGTTTCTGTGGCTGCCGCGATACCCGCTCTGGTCGATTGTGGTAATAGCACTGGACATCTTCGTGATCTGGGCAGTGGCGACCTGGGAGGGCCCACAGACCCACACCTCCCGTGCCGAGGTGAACGACTTTGTACGTAGCAGTGCAGCCCAGCCTCAGCTGAACTGGCGGTGGCCCGAAGCGTCGCAGTGGTTAGGCGCATTCCCATCCTGGTCAACAGGTCAACAGGTTTCGGGCGGTCAGCCGATTCGGCTGGAGGAGGGGATGAAAGACGGCTGCTACGAGATAAGAGCGGAACTACCCGGCATCGACCCAGCTAAAGATGTCGATGTCAACACTCGTGATGGAGTGTTGACGATCAAGGCTCAGCGCGGCCCCGGGAACGAATCCAACGGGCATTCCGAGTTCGCCTACGGCACGTTGGTGCGGTCGGTGTCGCTTCCGCCCGGGGCCAACGAGGACGACATTGCCGTCACCTATGCTCGGGGCATCCTGACAGCTCGGTTGGGATGTCGCAGCCGCGGCCCGAAAAGAAGCGCATTCACGTCGAATCGGGTACGTGAGCACCATGACCACCGTAGAAGCTGCGGGTGGGCCGTCCAATCGTATTGCTGGTCATCTGGATAAGCAGAGAAACAACGCCGCCCCTGACATTCGATGCAGGTCAGGGGCGGTTCTGTCATCTCTACCACGCAGTCGGGGTGGCGGGATTCGAACCCACGGCCTCTTCGTCCCGAACGCTGATTCGATGTACCAGGACTGGTCGGCCAGTGTCATTGAGCTGCACCGATGTGATCGTCAATGGTGTCGAGTGCCCCGTCGTATTGATCTGTCTGCTGCCTCCGTGCTGCCAATCGACCTTCTGATCCGTACGTTCAGGCGGTTGGCGTGACTATGCACGACGCGAGTTCAACTGTCGCGTAGGTGAGGGTGTCTGGAAGCCCGACTGTCGTCATCGTTGTCGCAACTGTCGTCAGCTCGGTGCAAAACAGCGGCACACCCATCGCTTCCTCATACCCGGCGATCCTGCGCTGACGATCGGATGTGTCAAGGGTGGCGTAGCCATCACGTAGTGACGTCGAAGTCGCTCTTTACGCAGCCGATCGGGAAGTCAGACGCTGCGGAATGAGGTGGCGCTTGATCAGGGGGCGTCGGGGCGGCTGGGATTGTGGTGGTCGGCTTTGGTGTGAGCCTGCATGAGCTTGTTGTCGTTGGCGCCGATGCCCTTGAGGGTCTCGATTAGCAAAGCGATGATGTCGGCGACAACTAGCTTGTCGTGTCCGGCAGCCCGTAGCTAAGGATCCCGCAATGACTGACCAGACGACTTATGACGTGGCGATCGTCGGCTACGGCCCGGTGGGCGTCACCGCGGCCAACCTCCTGGGCCAGCTGGGCCTGAACGTCGTCGTGGTGGAACGCGATCCCAACATCTATACGCGGGCCCGGGCCATCTCCACCGACGAGGAGGTGGTGCGCATCTGGCAGCAGATCGGACTGGCCGACCAACTCAACGCCGACATGCAACCCGGCAACGGGGCCAGCTTCGTCGACGCCAACGGCGTGCCGTTCGTGCGGCTGCTGCCGGTGTCGCGGGGCAATGGACACCCACCGCAGCAGTTCATCTACCAACCCGCGCTGGAAAAGGTGCTGCGCGCCGGGGTGGACCGCTTCCCCAACGTCTCTGTTCTTCTCGAGCACGAATGCCTGCGGGTCATCCAGCGCAGTGATCACGTCGAGTTGATGCTCGCCGATCTCAAGGTCGACGAATTCCGGCGCATCCGGGCCTCTTACGTGATCGCCGCCGACGGGGCGTCCAGCCCCATCCGCGGCCAGTTGAGCGTCGGCTATTCGGGCCGCACCTACGGCGAGCGCTGGATCGTCATCGACACCAAAGTGCTCCAGGAATGGCCCGGCCATGACCGGCTTCGGTTCCACTGCAACCCGGCACGGCCCACCGTGGATTGCCCCACTCCGTTAGGTCATCACCGCTGGGAATTCCCGGTGCGCGAGGAGGAGGACGAGAAGGACCTGCTGTCCGAGGACGCGATCTGGAAGGTGCTCGGCGACCAGGGAATCACCCCGGAGAACGTGAAGATCCTCGGCTTCGCCTGCTACAGCCACCACGTCCGGTTCGCCGACCGCTGGCGGGTGGGCCGGGTCTTTTTGGCCGGCGACGCCGCGCACGCGATGCCGCCGTGGATCGGTCAGGGCATGTGCGCCGGCGTGCGCGACGTGGCGAACCTGAGCTGGAAGCTGGGCGCCGTGCTGCGCGGATCGCTGCCCGAATCCGTGCTCGATTCCTACCAGGCCGAGCGGCTGCCCCACGTGAAGGACGTCACCAACCGCGCGGTCAAGACCGGCAAGCTGATCATCCAACGCAACCGCTATCGCGCCGCCGCACGCAACCACATCTTCCGCACCGCCAGCAAGGTGCCCGGCTTCACCACCTGGCTGCGCCAAAACCGCTGGCTGCCCGATGCGCACTACCCCAAGGGACTGCTGGCCCACAACGGCAACCGCGCCGTCGGCTGGCTGATCCCCCAACCGTGGGTCATCGACGAGAAGGGCGACGTAGTCCGCCTCGACGACGTCATCGGCGGCCGCTGGGTGGTCGTGCATCTCGGCCCCGCGCCCGATGGCCAGGCCTGGCGGGCAGCCGGCGTGCCGGTGGTGAAAATCCTTGTGCCCGGCAGCAAGCCGAACACCGACAGCATTGTGGACGCCGACGGCATGCTGACGCGCTGGCTCGACAAGACGGGCGCCTCGATGGTGGTCGTGCGACCCGACGGCTTCGTCTACGCCGGCGCCGCCGAAGGCCAACCGCTGCCCCCACCCCCAACCGGCTTCAAGGCATAGAGGAACACCAATGACCAGCAACACCATGACCGAACGCACCGTCCGCGTCCACGGCAAGGACATCTTCGTCGCCGAGGCCGGCACCGGTGCGCCCATAGTTCTGCTGCACGGCGGCGGACCCGGCGCATCCGGCGTGTCGAACTACTCCCGCAACATCGAGGCCCTGGCGGAACACTTCCGCGTCCTCGTGCCCGACATGCCCGGCTACGGCCGCTCGGCCAAGGGCGTCGACCGCAGCGACCCCTTCGGGTATCTCGCCGATCACATCCGCGGGATGCTCGACGAACTCGGCATCCAGCGGGCGCACCTGGTCGGAAACTCCTACGGCGGTTCCTGCGCACTGCGCCTGGCCCTAGACACCCCGCACCGGGTCGACAAGCTCGTGCTGATGGGGCCCGGCGGCGTCGGAACCACCCGCGGACTGCCCACCCCGGGCCTCAAAAGCCTGCTCGGCTACTACGGCGGTGACGGGCCAAGCCTGGACAAACTGCGCACGTTCATCCGCACCTACCTGGTATTCGACGGCGACACCGTCCCCGAAGCGCTGATCGAATCCAGGTATGCGGCCTCGATCGACCCCGACGTCGTCGCCAACCCGCCCCTGCAACGCCCGGCGGGGCTGGGCACGCTGTGGCGAATGGACTTCACCCGCGACCGCAGGCTCAGCACCCTCGAGACGCCGACACTGGTGATCTGGGGACGCGACGACAAGGTCAACAAACCAAGCGGCGCAACGATGCTCGCGAAGCGCATGCCCAACGCCGACGTCCTGATCACCGCCAACACCGGCCACTGGGTCCAGTGGGAACGCGCCGACCTGTTCAACGCGGTCACCACCGCATTCCTCAACCCCTAAAACCTTTCAAGCTATTCAAGGAGATTCGATGTCCACTGATCTGTTCGGCAACGTCCACCTGGGCTATGCCGTGATCGAAACGAACAAGTTCGACGACTGGCGCCGCTTCGCCCGCGACGCCATCGGCATGCACTGCGACGACATGGCACCCGACACGATCCGATTCCGCTTGGATGCCAACGAATGCCGCATCCTGCTGCGGCGGGGACCAGCCGAGGACGTCGTCGCACTGGGTTGGCACCTCGATGACCACGCGACCTTCGACGAAGTCAACCGCCGCGTCATCGACCACCGGGTACCCGCCGTCGAGGGCACCGACGAGGAAGCCAAGCTGCGAGGAGTCGAACGCTTCCTGCGCTTCCCCGGGCCCAACGGACTCACCCAGGAGATCTACACCACCGCCCACACCGCACCCCTGCCCCTGCAAATACCCGGCACCGGATTCGTCACCGGCGCAGGCGGACTCGGTCACGTCGCCCTGTTCACGAAGAAGCCTCACCAGATCCGCGGCTACTACAACCACGCCTTCGACGCGCGACTGTCCGACTACATCGACGAGACGATCAACGGCATGAAGCTCAAGATCCGATTCCTGCGCGTCAACGAACGCCACCACTCCGTGGCGATTGCATCGGTGAACGCCTTGCCCATCAACCCGATTCGCACCCGAGTCCAGCACGTCAACACCCAGGTCGCCACACTCGACGACATGGTCACCTCCTACCAGCGGGTCAAAGAACTCGGCTTCCACATGGCCCTATCCGTCGGCCAACACACCAACGACAAAGAACTGTCCTACTACGCCATGACCCCTTCAGGATTCGAATGGGAGGTCGGATGGAACCCCATCCTCGTCGACGAATCCACCTGGAAACCCACCACCCACCAAGGCATCAGCATCTGGGGCCACACCCCAGAAGGACAAACCGTCATCGACAAACTCGACATGTTCGCCGTCGCCGCACGATCGCTCGTCCATCACGAAGACACCATCAAGGCGCTCAGCAAACCCGGGATCGCCGACAACTAAACACAGTGAGCGCGAGGACCGCGGTGCTGTGCACGACACTCATCACCACCTCATCCCACCGGATTACCGCAAAGCGCTACAGAAAGCAGGCATCGACGAGATGCCCAGCCAGGTCTGTGATCGACAGGGAATCGAGCGCGTGCATCTCTCGAATTCGAGGAGACGGGAGCACTGAATCGCCTCCCATGTCCACTCAGCACGCAGCACGGATCCGGCGCTCCATGCCGCGCAATGCCGATTCCTTCGGCGAGGTCGAGGGCGCTGACGACGCTGCTCTATTTTCACAGGAGGCCATCGCGGAATTGGTGAAGGTCGGCGCCCTCCAGCACAACAGGTCTACCCGTGGGTGCTATGGCGAGCGGTGGCGGGCCGCCGCGCCAGCAGGTCGGACCTCGTCTGCGAGTGTTCCCAGCGGGCAAGCTCGTCAGCCGATGCGAACCTGTACACCACATGCCACAACTCGCCGACGTGCCCCGGCCGAGCAGACCCGCCCCGAGAAATCCGTCGAATGCCGATGCGGCCCGCGTCAATCCGACGCCCACGTCTCGAATTCGACCTGGTTGCCGGGCAGAACACGACGGGCGACCAACGCAGTGACGGGTCCGTCGGTTTCGCCGGGCGCGCTCATCCCACGCCGCCGGCGATCAACTGAGCTCGGCTGACCAGTCCCGCTGTTCGAGCGAGTCCCTGATGTGCAGCAGGAACTTCGACGCGGTCGAACCGTCGAACGCTCTGTGGTCGTACACCATTCCGATGATCCCTACCGGGTGGATCGCGATGGCGTCACCGATCGCGACGGGGCGACGCTTCACGCCGTCGGTGCACAAGATCGCGACGTTCGGTTGGTTGATGATCGGCGACGACGCGTAGCTGGCGAAGGGGCCGGGATTCGTGATGGTGAAGGTCGAGCCCTGCATCTCCTTGTTGGGTAGCTCTTTCGCTCGTGCCGCTGCCGCCTTGCTCGCGATCTGGCTGGCGATTCCACGGATGTTCAGGCTATCGGCGTCCCTGACGACCGGCACCACCAGTCCCTGCTCATCCAGATCCACTGCGACACCGAGGTTTACATAGGGGTGAAGCGTCATCGTCTTGGATTCGAGGTCGATCGACGAGTTGACCGTCGGGAACACTCGCAGCGCGTCACAAACCGCCCGAGAGATGAAGGGCAAGTAGCTCAACGATGCACCGGTCTCCTTCTTGAACCGGGCTTTGTAATCGGTACGCACCCGTTCGACATTGTCGAAATCGACTTCCACAGATGTCCACACCGATGCGGCGAGAGTCTGTGACGTCTTGAGCGTGTCCGCGAGAATCAGCCGCATTCTGCTGAGCGGCACCACTTCGTCCCGGCCGTCGGTGCCGGCCTTCGACGCACAGGGCGCAGCCGCGGTGCGTGCAGTGGCCGCTGCCGGGGCGGCGGGCACTGTCGGGCCGGCGGCGATCGCGTTCATCATGTCCTCGCGCCGGATACGACCACCGACACCCGTTCCGGCAACCGTTGTGACGTCGATGTTGTGCTCGGCGGCGAGCCTGCGCACCAATGGCGACAACAGCCGTCCGCCTGCGCTATCGCGGCTGACCGGTGCCGCGCCGGTCAGCGCATTGACTGCACTCGGGCTCTCGACAGCGGCCGGCCTGCTGCCGCCGCCGGCCGGTCCGACGACCTGTGAGCCGGACGCCCCGATGCGTGCCAGCACGGTGCCCACCGGCACCGTCTCACCGGCGCTGACGAGGATGTCCAGCACCTTCCCGTCGTACGGGCTCGGGATCTCCGAATCCACCTTGTCGGTGGACACGTCGAACAGCCGATCATCGAATGCGACGTCGTCTCCGACGGCCTTGAACCACGTGCCGATCGTGCCCTCTGTGACCGACTCACCCAGTTTCGGCATCGTGATCTCGAAAATCTCACCCGTGGCGGACGGCGAGAAGTCGGCGCTCTCGGTCGTCGGACCCTCCGATCCGCCGACCGACGGCGCGGACGGATCGTTGAGTGATCGTCCGCCGGCCGCCGCCACCCCGTGTGCGGTCGAAGGGAGTCGGTTCGGCACCGTGGCGCCCTTCCCGCCGATCCGCATGATCGCGGCACCGACCGAGACGGTGTCGCCCTCTTGCGCCAGAACCTCAAGGACCACACCGTCGTACGAGCTCGGGACCTCGGTGTCGACCTTGTCGGTCGATACTTCGAACAGCGGGTCGTCGAACTCGACTTCGTCGCCGACGTGCTTGAAGAAGGTGCCGATCACACCCTCGGTCACCGACTCACCCAACTTCGGCAGGGTCACAACCCATGTCTCGTCCGGCATTTCAATCGCCTCCAGAGCTGTATCAGCCGTGCAACGATCGGCCGGAGAATGTAATCATCGTCTCGCCGATTGCCTCGGAGAGGCTTGGATGAGCGTGGATGAGCGTGCCGATATCAGACGGCAAGGCCTCCCAGTTGACCGCCAAATAACCTTCGTGGAGCAGCTCACTTGCCCACGGCCCGACCAGATGCAAGCCCAGTAGCGGACCACCGCGCGCCGCAACGACTTTCACAAGGCCCTCGGTGTCGCCGACGATCATTGCGCGTCCGTTCCCGGCGAACGAGTGCTTGTGCACTTCGACATCATGTCCGGCGTCTCGCGCCTCGGCTTCGGTCATGCCCACCCATGCGACCTCAGGATGTGTGTAGACCACCCAGGGGACTTTGCCGTAGTCCACCGGAACAGGATTCTCACCCAGCACTGACTGAACTGCGACGACTGCCTCGGCGTAGGCGACATGCGCCAGTCCCGGTGTGGGCACGCAGTCACCGATCGCGTAGACGCCGGGACGGGTGGTTTGCATCGTCGAGGTGTCGACCGAAATGAACCCACGGTCAGACACCTCGACGCCGGCCTCCTCCAAACCCATCCCCTCGCTGACCGGACGGCGACCGATGGCGACAAGCAGCTGGTCGACCTCGATCTTCTCGGAGCCTTTCGGAGTCTCGAACGGGACGAGTACACCATTACTGGTCGCCTCGACAGCCCCGACGCGGGCTTCCGAATGAATGTCTGTGCCGCGCTTGGCAAGAGCTTTCGCAAGGACGTCCGCTGTGTCGCGGTCCGGACCAATCGGAAGTACGCCGTGCGGAAGCGCCTCCAATAGCGTTGTCTGAACCCCGAAGTCGGTGTAGACCGACGCGAATTCGGCGCCGATGACGCCGCCGCCGATCACCGCAACCCGTTCGGGAAGTTTTTTGGCCTCGCTGTTCGTCGCTTGATCGGATGTGATGACGCGCTCGCCGTCGACCTCGAGACCCGGCAACGACCGCGGTTCGGAACCGGAGCAGATGATCACGGCCCCGCTGCTCATCGTCTGGCCATTGACCGCGACGGCACCTTCCGGTGTCAGCGAGCCGAACCCGTCCACGACCGTGACCTTGCGCCGCTTGAGCAGTCCCGACAGGCCCTGATGGAGGGTGGACACGATGCCGCTCTTCCGCTTGTTGACCGCCCGCCAGTCCGCCGCCGGGTTTGCGCCGGCGCCAAGCCCGATGCCGAAATCGCCCGCATGGTGGACTGTTCGGAACACCTCCGCGGCCTGCAGCAGTGCCTTGGCCGGGATACAGCCGCGATGCAGGCAGGTGCCGCCGACCGCCCGCTTCTCGACCAGCGCCACTTTCTGGCCGGCGGAAGCGGCGTACAGCGCGGCCGCGTAACCGGCTGGGCCGCCGCCAAGCAAGACGATGTCGAAATCGGTCACGCTCTCGCCACCTCTCGTAGCGTCTGCGAGATCTCGGCCGGCTGCGGGATCATCGCATCCTCCAGCGCAGGGCTTGTCGGAACGGGTGTGTTCTTCGCCGCGATACGGGCCACCGGTTGGTCCAGATGCCAAAAGCATTTTTCCTGCACCTCGGCCGCGATCTCTGAGCCGAACCCGAGTCTGCGCGCGGCTTCGTGCAGGACCACCGCCCGTGCGGTCTTCTTGACCGACGTGACGATCGTGTCGATGTCCAGCGGCACCAGCGTCCGGATATCGATGATCTCGACTGAGATGCCTTCTTTGTCCAACTCGTCCGCGATTTCGACGCCCTGCGACACACCGGCTGAATAGGTGATCAGTGTGACATCGCGGCCCTCGCGGACTACCTTGGCCTGCCCTAACGGAATGGGATCGAGGTTGATCGGTCCGTCGCTGCGCAACCGCCGGTACAGATACTTGTTCTCCAGGTATAGGACCGGGTTGTTGTCCCTGATCGAGCTGATCAGCAGCCCCGCCGCGTCCTGCACGGAACCGGGCATGACGATCTTCAGCCCGGGCACGTGCGCAAAGTAAGACTCAACGCTCTGGGAGTGTGTGGGGCCGGCCCGCAGCCGGGCACCGAACGGCGCCCGCAGGGTCACCGGCATCGCGTCACCTGTGCGGTAGTGGTGCCTCGCCAGCACGTTGACGATGGGATCGAACGCGCATGAGATGAAGTCGGCGAACTGGTACTCGACAATCGGGCGCAGTCCGACGAGCGCGGCGCCTGCTGCGAGTCCGGTGAATCCCGTTTCGGCGATCGGAGTGTCGACCACACGTCGCGGCCCGAACTTCTCCAGGAAGCCTTTGGTCACTTTGAAGGCGCCGCCGAACTGGCCGACGTCTTCGCCGATCAGAAAGACGTCGGGATCGGCCTCCATCTCCGACATCATCGCCTGGCCGATGGCCTCGAGATAGGTGACTCCCTCGGTGTCACTTTCAGTCGGCATAGACACCCTCCTCGACCGTGCTCGCATCCGGCATCGGGTCGGCCAGCGCCTTACGGCGCGCGTCGATCGCGTGCTGGCGAGCCTTTTCCCGAGTCTCCTTTGCGGTGGTGTCGCTGAGCACACCGCCGTCCAGCAGCAGTCGCTCGAAGAGTTCGACGGGGTCTTTCTTCCGCCACTCCTCGAACATCTCGCGCGGCACATAGTCTGCGGGGTCGTGCTCGGCGTGGCCGTGCATGCGCATCGTCACGGCCTCGATCAGCGTTGGACCCTCGCCCTGCCGGGCTCTCGTGACGGCTTCGTGGACCGCGTCATAGACGGCGAGTGCGGCGGTGCCGTCCACCTTCACACCGGGAAATCCGTACGCCGCGGCCTTTCCTGCGAAGTCCTTCGACGCCGTCTGCATGCTGACCGGGGTGGAGTAGGCGAACTGATTGTTCTCGACCACGAAAATACACGGCAACGTCAGCGCCCCAGCCATGTTCAGCGCCTCGTGGAAGTCCCCGCGCGATGTGGAGCCGTCGCCGCAGAATGCCAGACAGACCCGATCCTCGCCCCGGTACTTGGCCGCGAATGCCATTCCGGTCGCGACGGGAAAGTTGGCTGGAATGTGGCTGGGCAGGTTGTAGATACCCAGATCGAGACGACCGTAGTGCAAGGTGCCGTCCCGCCCACCCGTTGGCGAGGTGGCCTTGCCCATGAAGCTGGCCATCACCTGCCACGGTTCCATCCCCCGGCACAGATGTGCGCCGAGGTCGCGATGGATCGGTGCCATGTAGTCGCCGTCGCTCAGGGCGGCCGCGGACCCGACCGATATCGCTTCGTGCCAGTGGCCGGTGTATAGCGAGCCGAGCAGATCGCCGCTCTTGTACATCGCGACCATTCGGTCCTCTACCGCCCTGGTCAGAACCATCATCTCGTAGATTCGTACGAGCAGCTTCGGGTCACGGGCGGCCAGCGTGTCATCGGCTGACTGTGGCTTGGATTCTGTTGAGGTGGCCATCGATTCGTCCGGCTCTCAGTTCGACATGACGCGGAATTTGGTTGCCAGTGCCGGGATCATGAGGCGCCAGTTTGGGTAAAAAGTGACTCCCGGGCCCGAACCGTGGATCAAGAGGACGGTGTCGTCACCGGAACCATCCTCGAGGTAATTCGTTTCGATTCCGTTTGCGATTGCAGTGGCGCCGATCTCCGGCTTCCCCATAGCTGTCATGTTGATCTCCGTCTACAATTCCGTTGTTCTGCAGTGCATCTCGACCGCCGATACAGGCATGGTCAGTCGTAATACCGGAAGACGAGCTCGGCTACGCAGCACGGCTTCGGCGAGTTTTCGATCTCATATGTCAGGCGGTAAATGGCTTCGGCGCCGCCTTTCAGTTCGTTCACCTCTATCAACTCAACATGCATCCGGCTCCGTGAGCCCACCTTCAGTGGCGCGGGGAATCGGACTTTGTTGAGCCCGTAGTTCAAGATCACGTTGAATCCGTTGACGATACATACCGACCAGAGCAGCCCGGTCGCCGTCCCCAAGGTCAGGAACCCGTGCTGAACTGTCGTGCCGAACGGGCCCTTCGCCGCGCGTTCGGGATCGACGTGGATGTACTGCTCGTCACCCGTCAGTTTGGCGAAGGTGTCGACATTGTCCTGCGTGGTTTCGACCCACTCGCTGACCCCGAGCACCGTGCCGACTCGCTCGCGCAGCCCGGCAAGACCCTCGAGGACGAGCGGCTGCCGCGTCTCACCTGGTGCGGCATCAACACTCATTGATTTGATCCTTCGTCAGTCCGTGCGGAACACGCTCCACCTGCGCTGTTGCGAGGTCGACGACGGCGCGCTGCACTGCTTCAGTCAACACCCGTGGGGGTCGATTCGCCAGCGCCAAGGGGGCTCTCGCCCCCCGGCTCGCGCGGCTACGAAGGAGCGGGACAACCCCTGTTGCGGAATCCCGTAACGTCACACACATGGGTGCAGGCCAGCCGAATTCGGACGAGCTTCGGGGAAAATCCGTCTTGGTGACCGGCTCCACCTCCGGCATCGGGCTTGCCATCGTGCACGCTTTCGCGGCGCGCGGCGCGAGCGTGACGGTCAACGGGTTCGGTGATCGTGACGTCATCGAGGGTGAGCGGCGCAGCATTGAAGAGCGGTTCGGCGTGCCAACACGCTATTCGAATGCCGACGTCACGAAACCCGATGAAATTGAGGACATGATCAGCGGCACGGAGAACGCCTTCGACGCGGTCGATGTCTTGGTCAACAACGCCGGCATCCAGTTCGTCGCGAATATCGAGGAATTTCCGATCGACAAGTGGAACGCGGTGATTGCCACCAACTTGTCGGCCGCGTTCCACACTTGTCGGTGTGCGCTGCCCGGGATGAAACGCAGGGGATGGGGCCGAATAATCAACATCGCGTCTGCGCACGGGTTGCGGGCCAGCGCGGGGAAGGCGGGATATGTCGCAGCCAAACACGGCCTCGTCGGGCTGACCAAGGTGGTTGCCATCGAAACCGCCAACTGCGGCATCACCTGCAACGCGATCTGCCCCGGGTGGGTGATGACGCCTCTGGTCGCCCAACAGATCGCAGCTCGTGCCGGCGCGTCGGGGCAAACGTTCGAAGAAGTCCAACGCGACCTTGTCGCTGAGAAGCAGCCGATGCTGCGTTATACGCGTCCCGAAGACATCGGTGCCCTCGCCGTCTTCTTGGCCAGCGACGCCGGCGCAACGATTACCGGAGCCTCCTACTCCATGGACGGCGGCTGGACCGCCCGATGAACACGTTGCAATTGACCTCCGTCCACACCGCCACCCTCGGACGGGTTGCTGCGTCGATGACCCAACTTGCTTAACCGGTGGGGCTGGTCTAGCTTGTCGTCCCTAACGAGGAGGTCAAGTCAAGCCACGAGCGCTTGGTAGACGAGCTGGCGCAACTGCTGGCGGATGGGATGGGTGCTAGAGGGCAGCAGCTGGGTGAAAAACATCGCCGTCAGCTCCTCGGCCGGGTCGACCCAGAAGGCGGTGCTGGCCGCCCCGCCCCAAGCGAACTCCCCCGCACTCGACAGCGTCTTGGCCTTGACCGCATCCTTCAGCACCGAGAAGCCGAGGCCGAACCCGAAGCCGCTGAACGGCATCTCCGCGAACAGCGGCCGCGCATAGGCTTCGAGATCCACGTCGCCGGGAAGGTGGTTGCTCGTCATCAGCGCGACTGTGCGGGGGCTGAGCAACCTCATCCCGTCCAATTCGCCTCGGCGCAAAAGGAATTGGGTGAACCGGTGGTAGTCGGCGGCCGTGGACACCAAGCCGCCGCCGCCCGACAGGCAGTCGGGCCTCCCGTGGCCGACCGCGCCGAACGCGTCGTGCCGGGCCGCCTTTCGCGTCCCCGGCTGCGGCACGTACAGGGCAGCGAGATTCTCGCTCTCGGTGCCGAACGATGTGTCGTTCATGCCGAGCGGGGCGAAGATCCGCTGCCTGAAGAACTTATCAAGCTGTTGTCCGGACACGACTTCGATCAGCCTGCCGAGCACGTCCGAAGAGACTGAATAGTTCCATTCGCTGCCAGGCTGGAATACCAGTGGCAACTGCGCCCATCGCTCGACGCAGGCAGCCAGATCAAGTCCTGGCGGCGTGCCCCAATCGAACCCGGCCGCGCGGTACATCTCGTCAACGGGATGCGCGTGGTGGAACCCGGAGGTCAGGCCCGAGGTATGGGTGAGCAGGTGCCACAGTCGGATCGGTTCGATCGCCGGCTCGGTGAGCGGATTGAGGGCGGAACCCTTGACGTAGACCCGAGGTTGCGCGAACTCGGGCAACCAGCGAGCGATCGGATCGGTCAGGTCGAAGGCGCCCTCTTCGAAGAGCATCATCGCGGCGACCGACGTGACCGGCTTGGTCATCGAGAAAATGCGCCACAGGGTATCGACCCCGACCGGCCGCCCGGCCTCTACGTCGGCGTGCCCGCACCGCGACAGGTGCGCGACTCTGTCGTGACGGCTGACCACGATGAGCCAGCCCGGCAGTAGGCCCTCCTCGACATACCGGGCGAAGTGGCGGTCGATCCGCTTGAGCCGGCCCGCGTCAAACCCGACTTCCGCCGCGTCCGTGTCCACCTTCAGCTCCATCGCCATGGGGGGCATCATCGACTCGCCGTTAACGCGACGTCAACGGGGCCCCTTCGGCGGTGCGGGCAGTCATCAGCTCTGGTGGACGTAGGTACCGGGAGCCGGCCCGAGCGGCGGAAGGTCTGGGCCGCCGAGGGTCTGCGGCGCGTCAACTTCGGGACCGCTGCGCTCGCGCAGCCAGCTCACGTAGTCGGGCCACCAGGAATCCGACTTCTTCTCCGCGGACGTGACCCAGTCTTCAGGCGTTGAGTCGTCGACCTGGCCGACCCGAAACGATGCCCGGGCATTTCCCGGCGGGTTGACGAGCGCCGCGATGTGTCCGCTTGTCGAGAGAACGAACCGGTTGTCCTTGCTGCCCAGCAATTGGGCACTGCGGTAACAGGCTTGCCACGGGGAGATGTGGTCAGCGACCCCACCGATGATGTAGGAATCCGCGGTGATCGCCGACAGGTCGACCGGAGTTCCGAGCATGCTGACCGCGCCCGGGGTGGTCAGCGCGTTGTGTACGGCCATCAGCACCAGATCCTTGTGCAGTGCGGCGGCCATCCGTGTGGTGTCGGCGTTCCAGAACAGCACGTCGAACGCTGCTGGGGAGCGACCCTGGACGTAATTGTTGACCCAGTAGCGCCACACCAGGTCGGTCGGACGCAGCCACGCGAACACCTCGGCCATGGCTCTGCCGTCGAGGTAGCCCTTGATGGCGGAGGCCCGGATCGCGGCCTGCGCCCCGCGTTCGCTCAGGGCCGCGGAAGCGAAACCGGCCTTGCTCTGGTCCAGCACGGTGACCGCCAAAGTCAGGCCCGCGATGCGGTCGCCCTCGCCGATTTCAGCGAGGTGTGCCGCGACCATCGACGCGAGGATGCCGCCCGAGCACGTGGCCAGCAGGTGCGCACTGTCGGTCCCGGCGATCTTCTGCACCGCATCGAGTGCCTCGATGATCGCGGCGCCGTAAGTGTCGGAGCCCCAATCACGGTGCCGGGCCTGTGGATTGCGCCAAGAGATCGTGAAGACTTGCTGGCCCTGCTGCAGGAAGTACTCGGTCATGCTGCGTCCCGGCGCGATATCGAGAATGTAGTACTTGTTGATCACCGGTGGGACGATCAGCAATGGAACGGCCCGTACCGTCGGTGTCTGCGGTGCGTAGTGGATCAGCTCGAACGTCCTGGTTTGCAATACCACTGCACCCTTGGTGGTGGCGACCGTCTCCCCGACAGCGAACGCGTTGGGCTCGACCATGGCGGGAACCCTTGGCCGGGTGAGCATGTCGCGAGTGAAGGCTTTCAACCCGCGCAGTGCGCTCAAGCCCCCGGTTTCTATCATTGCCTTCCAGCCGAGCGGGCTGATCAACGGATTGTTGGTCGGCGCCAGACCCTCGATGACGTTGTCTAGAACGAACCGCATCTTTTCCGAGTCCCGCCAATCCAGGTTCGCGTCCGCGAATAGGTTGTCGGCGGTTTCGGCCGCGGCCAGGTATGCCTGCATGGTCCGTTTCAGCAACGGATTCTCCCGCCACGCTGGGTCGGCGAAGCGCTTGTCGACCTTGGCGGGGACCCGTTCGGACTTGCCGGCGGCGATGGTGGCGAGTTCGCGGGTCAGGATGGAGCCGCGGCCTGCGACTGTGCGGGGCTGCTTGGCGAGGCTGACACCGAATCGTGTCAGTGGCCCGCGCGGAATCATTCTGCTGGCGATGCTCCGGGTGGAGTTGGTGAGCAGGAGGTCGAGGGGGGCTGCCAACTCGTCGGGATTCTTGATCTGGCTTGTCATGGTGACTCTATGCTTTCGATTGCAGGAATGGTGATTTCGCGGCGGAGGTGGCGTCGAACACCAGCCGGATGTCGTCGAAGTCGGGCAGGGCGAGCAGCCCGTGGCTGCCTTGCGAGGACGTCGACACGCCAAGACGTTTAGCTCGGGCCAGCCCGTCGGATTGGGGGTCGATCCCGATCATTGCCGCCCTGGCTCTTACTCGAAACTCACGGTGACCGTGCCGAGTCCGCTGATGACGGCCGAGGCGTGGTCGCCGGCCGCGACGAATGAGGCTGTGGTGTAGGAGCCGGACATCACGAATTGGCCGGGTTCGATGGCGGTGCCGTAGCGGGCCAGCGCGTTGGCCAGCCAGGCCACGGCGGCAGCCGGATCGCCCATCACGGCGGTCCCCTCGCCGGTGCCGACGACGGTGTCGTTGACGGCGAGTGTGGCGGTGGTTTCGGGCAGCGGCGGCAGGTCGCGGATCGGCACCCACTCGCCCAATACCACCGCTGCAGAGCTGGCGTTGTCGGCGATCGTGTCCGCCAGCGTGATGCGCCAGTCGGCGATCCGGCTGTCGACGATCTCCAAGGCCGGGGCCACCGCCTCGGTGGCCGCCATCACGTCGTCGACGCTCACTCCCGGGCCGCGCAGCGGTGCCCGCAGCAGAAACGCCACCTCCGGTTCGACGCGAGGTGCGCAGAAGGCGCTCACCGGCACCTCGGCACCGTTGGGCAGCACCATGGTGTCGAGGATGTAGCCGAAGTCGGGCTCGCTGACGCCGAGGAGTTGCTGCATCGGTGCCGAGGTGAGCCCGATCTTGTGACCGCGCAGCACACCACCCTGCTCGAGGTGGCGGGTGAGGTTGAGACGCTGCACCGCATACGCCTGTGCCACATCCAGATCCGGGTACGTCTGGGTCAGCGGTTGAATCGGGATGGCGTTGCTCTGGGCGTCGTAGAGCAGCGCAGCGGCGTCGGTCAGCTGGGCGGATTGAGCGGTCACGACAGTTCTCCTGACCCCAGCAGCTGGACCGCCACGTCGAAGACAAGTCGGGCGTGGAGGTCCAAAAGCTCGATCAGGTCCACCGAGTCGCCGCCGACTTCCTTGGCGATGAACAAGCCGTCGGCGCCGGCGAGGGCATACGTGGTGATCAGCCGCACGCTGTGGTCGTCGAGCCCGGGCGCGATGTCGCGCATGATCCCCTCGAACCGGTGAAACGCTCGGTCGCGGACCTGCAGAAACATCTCTCTGGCCCGCGGTTCGACCGGGCGGTGCTCCAGTGCCAGCATCAGACCCAGACGCAGGAAGTCGGGGGCATCGAGCAACGCCTTGGCGACCTGGGTCCCCAACTCGATCGCCTGTTCGCGGGTCCCGTGCCCGTTCGGCAGTTCCAGTGCGGCCAGCCACCTCTGGAAACTGCGGTCGATCACCGCGGCGATCAGGTCGTCCTTGTCGGCGAAATGCCAGTAGATCGACGTCGGCGGCAGGCCGCTTTTCTTGCTGACCAGCGAGATCGTGGTGCCCTCGTAGCCACGCTCGGTGGCCACCTCGGTCGCCGCGTCCAGGATTCGCTGACGCGACGCCTCGCCATTGGCACGGGTGCGCCGCCGGCTGGCCGAACTGGACTCCGAATTCTTGCCTGCGGTGGTTGCTGTCACGTTGCCTCCTTTCGGGTGTTGACGATCACGTAACTCGTAGCTTACTATATGGATCGATACATTAACAACTCCCCAATCTAAGGACCCTGCAATGACTGACCAGACCACTTATGACGTGGCGATCATCGGCTACGGCCCGGTGGGCGTCACCGCGGCCAACCTCCTGGGCCAGCAGGGCCTCAACGTCGTCGTGGTGGAACGCGATCCCAACATCTATACGCGGGCCCGGGCCATCTCCACCGACGAGGAGGTGGTGCGCATCTGGCAGCAGGTCGGACTGGCCGACCAGCTCAACGCCGACATGCAACCCGGCAACGGGGCCAGCTTCGTCGACGCCAACGGCGTGCCGTTCGTGCGGCTACTGCCGGTGTCGCGGGGCAACGGGCACCCGCCGCAGCAGTTCATCTACCAACCCGCGCTGGAAAAGGTGCTGCGCGCCGGGGTCGACCGCTTCCCCAACGTCGCTATTCTTCTCGAGCACGAATGCCTGCGGGTCGTCCAACGCGAGGATCACGTGGAGTTGATGCTCGCCGATCTCAAGGTCGACGAATTCCGGCGGATCCGGGCCTCTTACGTGATCGCCGCCGACGGCGCGTCCAGCTCCATCCGCGGCCAGTTGAGCGTCGGCTATTCCGGGCGCACCTACGGCGAGCGCTGGATCGTCATCGACACCAAGGTGCTCCAGGAATGGCCCGGCCATGACCGGCTCCGGTTCCACTGCAACCCGGCCCGGCCCACCGTGGACTGCCCCACTCCGCTGGGTCATCACCGCTGGGAGTTCCCGGTGCGCGACGAGGAGGACGAGAAGGACCTGCTCACCGAGGACGCGATCTGGAAGGTGCTGCGCGACCAGGGAATCACCGAGGACAACGTGAAGATCCTCGGCTTCGCCTGCTACAGCCACCACGTCCGGTTCGCCGACCGCTGGCGGGTGGGCCGGGTCTTTTTGGCCGGCGACGCCGCGCACGCGATGCCGCCGTGGATCGGTCAGGGCATGTGCGCCGGCGTGCGTGACGTGGCGAACCTGTGCTGGAAGCTGGGCGCCGTGCTGCGCGGATCGCTGCCCGAATCCGTGCTCGATTCCTACCAGGCCGAGCGGCTGCCGCACGTGAAGGACGTGACCAACCGCGCGGTCAAGACCGGCAAGCTGATCATCCAACGCAACCGCTATCGCGCCGCCGCACGCAACCACATCTTCCGCACCGCCAGCAAGGTGCCCGGCTTCACCACCTGGTTACGCCAAAACCGCTGGCTGCCCGATGCCCATTACCGCAAGGGACTGCTGGCGCACAACGGCAACGGCGCCGTCGGCTGGCTGATCCCCCAACCGTGGGTCATCGACGAGAAGGGCGACGTAGTCCGCCTCGACGACGTCATCGGCGGCCGCTGGGTGGTCGTGCATCTGGGCCCCGCATCCGATGGCCAGGCCTGGCGGGCAGCCGGCGTGCCGGTGGTGAAAATCCTTGTGCCCGGCAGCAAGCCGAACACCGACAGCGTTGTGGACGCCGACGGCATGCTGACACGCTGGCTCGACCAGAAGGGCGCCTCGGTGGTGGTGGTGCGACCCGACGGGTTCGTCTACGCCGGCGCCGCCGAAGGCCAACCGCTGCCCCCACCCCCAACCGGCTTCACCGCATAGAGGAATACAGCAATGACCAGCAACACCATGACCGAACGCACCGTCCGCGTACACGGCAAGGACATCTTCGTCGCCGAGGCCGGCACCGGTGCGCCCATAGTTCTGCTGCACGGCGGCGGACCCGGCGCATCAGGGGTGTCGAACTACTCCCGCAACATCGACGCCCTGGCCCAACACTTCCGCGTCCTGGTGCCCGACATGCCCGGCTACGGCCGCTCCACCAAGGGCGTCGACCGTGCCGACCCGTTCGGGTATCTCGCCGATCACATCCGCGGGATGCTCGACGAACTCGGCATCCAGCGGGCGCACCTGGTCGGGAACTCCTACGGCGGCTCGTGCGCACTGCGACTCGCCCTGGACACCCCGCACCGGGTCGACAAGCTCGTGCTGATGGGCCCCGGCGGCGTCGGAACCACCCGCGGGCTTCCCACCCCGGGCCTCAAGAGCCTGCTCGGCTATTACGGCGGTGAGGGGCCGAGCCTGGACAAACTGCGCACGTTCATCCGCACCTATCTGGTGTTCGACGGCGATGCTGTACCTGAATCGTTGATCGAATCCAGGTATGCGGCCTCGATCGACCCAGAGGTCGTCGCCAACCCGCCCCTGCAACGCCCGGCGAGCCTGGGCACGCTGTGGCGAATGGATTTCACCCGCGACCGCAGGCTCAGCACCCTCGAGACGCCGACGCTGGTGATCTGGGGACGCGACGACAAGGTCAACAAACCAAGCGGCGCAACGATGCTCGCGAAGCGGATGCCCAACGCCGACGTCCTGATCACCGCCAACACCGGCCACTGGGTGCAGTGGGAACGCGCCGACCTGTTCAACGCCGTCACCACCGCATTCCTCACACCCTAAAACCTTTCAAGCTATTCAAGGAGACTCGATGTCCACTGATCTGTTCGGCAATGTCCACCTGGGCTACGCCGTAATCGAAACGAACAAGTTCGACGACTGGCGCCGCTTCGGTCGCGACGCGATCGGCATGCACTGCGACGACATGGCACCCGACACGATCCGATTCCGCTTGGATGCCAACGAATGCCGCATCCTGCTGCGGCGGGGACCCGCCGAGGACGTCGTCGCACTGGGCTGGCACCTCGATGACCACGCGACCTTCGACGAAGTCAACCGCCGCGTCATCGACCACCGGGTACCCGCCGTCGAGGGCACCGACGAGGAAGCCAAACTGCGCGGAGTCGAACGCTTCCTGCGCTTCCCCGGACCCAACGGACTCACCCAGGAGATCTACACCACCGCCCGCACCGCACCCCTGCCCCTGCACATACCCGGCACCGGATTCGTCACCGGCGCAGGCGGACTCGGTCACGTCGCCCTGTTCACGAAGAAGCCGCACCAGATCCGCGGCTACTACAACCACGTCTTCGACGCCCGACTATCCGACTACATCGACGAGACGATCAACGGCATGAAACTCAAGATCCGATTCCTGCGCGTCAACGAACGCCACCACTCCGTGGCCATCGCATCGGTGAACGCCCTGCCCATCAACCCCATCCGCACCCGAGTCCAGCACGTCAACACCCAGGTCGCCACACTCGACGACATGGTCACCTCCTACCAGCGGGTCAAAGAACTCGGCTTCCACATGGCCCTATCCGTCGGCCAACACACCAACGACAAAGAACTGTCCTACTACGCCATGACCCCTTCAGGATTCGAATGGGAGGTCGGATGGAACCCCATCCTCGTCGACGAATCCACCTGGAAACCCACCACCCACCAAGGCATCAGCATCTGGGGCCACACCCCAGAAGGACAAACCGTCATCGACAAACTCGACATGTTCGCCGTCGCCGCACGATCGCTGGTCCATCACGAAGACACCATCAAGGCGCTCAGCAAACCCGGGATCGCCGACAACTAGCCGCGATCCCCGGGTTCTGTCACCTGCAGCATCGCAGGGCGACAATGGAGCGCGGTCCGACCTCGAGTTGCGCGCCGGCAGTGCCGGTTCGTGCGGTATCGAACGTGTCGCAGATAATCTCCCAACGGCGCGGGGACAGCTCGGCGGGAATTGTGAAGGTCAGAGGTTCCCACCACGCGTTGACGAAGAACAGGAAGTTGTCATCGAGCAGTGGTGTGCCGTCGGCGTCGACGTCGGGATCCGTTGAGCCGTCTATCCAAAGGGCGACGCTGCGCGCCATAGGATCAGCCCAGTTCTGATCGGTCATCTCCGTGTCCGACGCGGTGAACCACCGCAGGTCCGCAGCGGCGCGGCCGGTGAGGAAACGCCGGCGCCGGAATACCGGGTGACGGCGCCTCAATTCGATGAGACCAGTTGTGAATGAAAGCAAGTCGTGGTCGACCGTCGACCAGTCGAGCCAGGTGATGTCGTTGTCCTGGCAGTACGCGTTGTTGTTGCCGCGTTGGGTGCGGCCCACCTCGTCGCCGCCCAGCAACATCGGCACACCGGCCGACAGCAACAGCGTTGTCAGGAAGGCCCTCTGCTGGCGTGCCCGCAGCGCCAGCACGTCCGGATCCGTTGTCGGACCCTCGATCCCGCAGTTCCAGGACCGGTTGTCATCGGTGCCGTCGCGGTTACCCTCGCCGTTGGCCTCGTTGTGCTTGACGTTGTAGGACACCAGATCGGCCAAGGTGAAGCCGTCATGCACGGTGACGAAGTTGACCGACGCGCTCGGGCGGCGCCCCTCACCGCGGCTGCCATAGATGTCGGACGAACCACACAGCCGCGACGCGAAGTCTCCCAGCAGCCCGTCCCGGCTGCGCCACCAGTCACGGGTGGTGTCGCGGAAGCGCCCGTTCCACTCGCTCCACAGCGGCGGGAAGCGCCCAACGTCATAGCTGTCCAGGCGGCCGACATCCCACGGCTCGGCGATCAGCTTCGCCTGCGAGATGAGCGGATCTTAGGCCACCAAATCAAAAAACGCCGAGAACGGGTCGAAGTCACCCTCCTGCCGGCCCAGCGTGGCTGCCAAGTCGAAACGGAAGCCGTCGACACCCATCTCGCCGAACCAATAGCGCAGCGAATCCATAATCATCCGCAGCGCCACCGGGTTTCCGGTGTTCACCGAATTACCGCAGCCGGTGGTGTCCACATATTTATAGCAGTAGAGAAAATTCTCACAGCGTCGTTTCGAGGACTTGCTCGGTGGTGCTCGTGACGGCAGGGCTGATAGGTCCGTGGTGGCGGACGGGAGCGTAGCGGACGGGAGCCGCCACGGCGCAGGTTTAGTCGTGTGTCGGTGCTAGCAGGCCGATGAGGGTTCCGGCTGCGGCGCCGAGGTGGTTAAGGGCACCCAGTCCTTTTTCCTTTGTTGCCTGGGATGGTTGGCCAATGACGCCGGTGTCGGTGTAGGCGCTGATGCCGAGAGTGGACAGGTAGCGACGATCGGGTGCGCCGTGGTCGGTGGTGTTCCAACCCTCGCGCACATAGTCCGGGTACGCGGCGAGCAGGACGGACGTTTCGAGTTCGCCGGCATGCATGTCGTCGTGGTTGCTGCTGGTGATGTGCGCGGCGGTGCGGGCTTCGGCCCAGTCTTCGCGGCTGGGGTAGAGCCCAAGACGCAGCGGACCATGAACGTTGGCCTGTTGAGCGACGTTGGTCAGGACCGCGTTGCCGCCGTGTGCGTTGATGATGATGAGGGCGGTGATGCCCTGGTGCGCGCAGGATTCGGCGATGTCGGCGATGACGGCGGACAGGGTGGTGGCGCTGATGCTGACGGTGCCGGGAAACGCAGCGTGTTCGTGGGAGCACCCGTAGGCGATCGCGGGCAGCTGAAAAACATTCTGGTGATGGCTGGCGATGGCGGCGGCGATGGCGGTGGCGATCAGGGTGTCGGTGACCAGCGGCAGGGCAGGGCCGTGTTGTTCGAATGAGCCGACCGGCAGGACCGCGACGGCGGCGTTCACCGAGGCAGCATCGGTGGTGGTCGCGGTGGGCAGCATCGGCACGGTGTCAGTCACGGTGTGGTGTCCTCCTGTAGGACGTCGTTGATGCGGGCACGCAGGGTGTGCAGGGGCAGGCTCTTGGTGGTGCGGGCGCGGTCACGCACGATCTTGCGGCATGTCCGCAGCTCTTGGCGAGCTCGGTCTGAGGGCGCGGCCTGGTAGGCGCGGACGGTGGCAGCAAGATGTTGGGTAGCCGCGTGGTAATCACCGTGGGCGATGAAGGCCCGCAGCAGCCGTGTGGCGGCGACGGCGGAATCACGGCGTTGCCCAGGGGGCCAACGCCCGTCGTGCTGCAAAAGCAGCTCGGCGGCCTTGTCGGCATGGCCGGTGGCGAGGTATCCGGCAGCAATTTCGGCGGCGACGTAGGCGCTGCTGGCGTAGATGGCGTGATCGTCGGGAACGGGGTCGACGTCGGCGAGGTCGAGGGCGTGGGCGGCGTGTTCGCGAAACGCCACGTGGTCGTGGTTGGCCAGCGCGGCTGACGCTTGCTGGCGGGTGATGCTTGCGGCAAGGCGTCCCACCGATTGCCCCTCGATTAGTTGGGCCGCGCTGTTGGCCAGGTCGACCGCGAGGTCGGCGTCTTCGCGGACGACAATGTTGGAGCGGCGCATCAAGATCATCGCGCGCAGGGCTGGTTCGGCTGCGCGGAGGTGGTCGGCAGCTCGGATCGTGAGCCGCGCCGCGGTGATGTAATCGCCGCTGTCTTGGGCGATCCAGCCGCCCACCTCGGCGATTCGGCCAGCCGCGCGGCGAACGTCGTGACGCAGCGCGGCGGGGGTCACTGTTATGAGTTGTTCGATGGTGACCAGGTCGCGGTCAACGAGGTCGCGGGCGTGGGTGGGGCCGAAGATATGTTCGGCCTGGATATGGGCGGCCCGTTGCGCCAAGAGAACATCGACGACGTCGGTGCCGACTGGCATTTGCAGTAGCAGCGGGCGTGGGAGTGCGACATCGACATGCAGGCCGAACAGCTGATCTTCGTCGGTTGTAACGCATCGGCAAGCAGTGATCGCCACATTGGGCCCGCTTTGCCGTCCCTCTCGATTTGGACGATCTGCCGGCGCAACGACTCTCGGTCACAGGGCCGATGGTTGCGGACAGTCCGCACTTTCTCGACTTCGGCGGCCAGATCGTTTTGGCTCCAGCCCCACCCGCGCCGGGCATCGCGCAGCCGCTGCGCGGGTGCAGGACGTGCGAGGTCGGGATCGGCCACCTCCTAATTTTCCGGGATCAGCCGACTGCTCAGTGCACTTATCTGCGCGTTGTCGGACTCACCTGGTCTCACTGCCTCTCACTTCCGGAGGTCCCTCCCGCGGTGGTGGTGTGTCTATGCGGCCGCAATCGGCCGCGAACCAAACCGTAAGCAGGACAGGAGAATAAGACGATGAAATTGCGGATTGCAACAAGCGGGGTCTCGTTCATTTGCACCCGGGCACCGGAACAGCGGATCGCGTTCGATTCGGGCCAACCGAGGGTGGATCGGGAGACGGGTTTGCCATTGTGGCAGGTCCAGCTGATGGCGTTGGACTCCTCGGGTGGGGACGTGATCGCGGTGACGGTCGCGGGTGACCCGAGTCTGACGGTGGGGCAGCCGGTGCAGGTTGATGGCCTGGTGGCTTTGCCGTGGAGTCAGGAAGGCCGCAGCGGGATCGCGTTTAGGGCTGAGGCGATCCGGGGGTCGGGTGCCCCGTTGGCCGGGGTCATCGCGGGCCCTAGGACCGCCGCGCCCACCGGCAGCCCCGGCAGTACGGGTAAGCCCGCCGCCTAAGCGGGTGGTTGACGGGTGACCGCAGACCGCAATGCCCAGCCACTGTGGTGCTGCGGTTGCCCGCTCAACCTATCCAGTTCGTCCTGAGTTCGGCACCACTCTCGGAAGGGTTTGTCATGGCCGCAGCGTCAAAACCGCACCGCACCAACAACTCCCACAGCACCGAATCCGCCATGGACGAAACCATCGCAACCATCGTGATGATGCTCGCCAAGGGCGTGGGGGTACTGCTGTGGTGGTCGGTGTTGTTCCCGATGCTCAGCATCCCCATCCTCGCCAGCGTGTGGATCGGATTTTGCTACGGACCGGTGTTCGGTCTGGTACTCGCGGTGGTGTCCGGGCTGGCCCTGGCGGCCTGGTCACAACTCTTGTCCCCTTCATTCCAGCAATGGGTGACCCAGCCGATACGGACCCGGTGGCGGAGCTGGTGGGTCTACCGGTACCGCTGGACCGCGATCTGCACCCTGCACGGCCTGACCGCGAAGCTGGATGAGCGCACCCTCGTGCCAGCGCTGCGGTCAGTGACCATCGGCGGCGCCTGCGATGTCGTCGTGGTGCGCATCCTGACTGGTCAATCGGTGGCCGATTGGCAACACAGATCCGCCGGCCTCACCGAAGCGTTCCGCGCCCGACGGGTGACAATCCGCTCCATCAAGCCCGGTGCGATTAGCATCACCGCCCATCATGGTGATGCGCTAGCCGCCCCGATCCGGCTGCCCCGCCCCGCGGCCGATACGGCGGTGGACCCGTCCAGCGTCCGGTTGGGGGTGACCGAGGCCGGTATGTGGTGGCGGCTACCGGTGCTGGGGCAACACATCCTGGTCGTCGGCGTGACCGGCTCCGGGAAAGGCTCCGTGCTGTGGTCGATCATCGCCGCTCTGGCACCCGGTGTGCGGGCCGGCTGGGTACGCCTGCTGGTGGTCGACCCCAAGGGCGGCATGGAATTCGGGCGCGGCCACAAACTGTTCACCGGGTTCGCCTACGACAACGGCGAAAACACCCTCCGCGTATTGCGGGCGGTCACGGCGGTAATGCAGCAGCGCGCGCAGCGGCTGCGCGGCCAGACCCGCCTGCACACCCCCACCACCGCCGAACCGCTGATCGTGCTGATCGTCGATGAAATCGCGTCGCTGACCGCCTACATCGGGGACCGCAAGATCCGCGACGAAGTAGAAAAGTTATTGGGACTGCTGTTGTCCCAGGGCCGCGCGGTCGGTGTCTCCGTCATCGCCGCGGTGCAAGACCCCGCCAAAGATGTCCTGCCCATCCGGCAGTTGTTCTCAATCCGGGTGGGGTTGCGGATGGCCGAATCCACCCAAACCACGATGATCCTGGGCGCCGCGGCACGGGAGGCCGGCGCGGTCTGCGACCAGATCCCCACCAGCACACCCGGTGTCGGCTACGTGTGCATCGACGGAACCAGTGAACCGATCCGGGTTCGGGCCTTCCACGTCACCGACCCCGACATCGACTACCTCACCACCCACTTCACACCCCACCAGCAGTCGGCCGGCACATCTGACGGGAACACCCAGCAATGACGCTCACCCCAAGCCAGCCTGCGGCCGGGGCGGTGACAATTCCGGTCCTGCAAGGCCTTCCGGCTGGCGCCGACCCCGCCGACGTGGTGGTGCAGATGGTGCGCTGCGCCGCTTCGCCGGGCTTCGAGTCCTGGTGGCAGCGGGCCGAAGGTGCCGGGTTCTGCGCCAACCCGATCCACCTGATCGGCACCGACACGTTCGGTAGGGCGCATCAGGTGTTGACCCGCTGCAATAACCGCCGAGCGGTCGCGTGCCCGTCCTGCTCGGACCTTTATGCCCGCGACACGTGGCAGCTTGTGCACGCCGGCTTGCATGGCGGACACCACGACATGCCTTCCACCATCGCTGAGCACCCACAGGTGTTTGCGACATTGACCGCACCCAGCTTCGGGCCGGTGCACACCACCCGCGACGACACACGCCGTGGCCACGGTCGCCGCTGTCACGATCCCGGCCGCAGCGGCTACCACCGCTGCCGGCATGGTAAACCGTTGTGGTGCAGCACCATCCACAGCGATGATGATGCGCGTGTCGGTCAACCGTTATGCGATGACTGCTACGACTACACCGGGCACATCCTGTTTGCATGGCACGCCCCCGAGCTGTGGCGGCGCTTCACCATCAGCCTGCGGCGACTCTTGGATAGCCACGTGCGCGCCATGGGTGAAGCCGCCAAGAATGTCCGGGTCAACTATGTGAAGGTCGCCGAGATGCAGCGTCGGGCCATCCCGCATTTTCACGCCGTCATCCGCCTGGATGCACCACCCGTGCCAGGCGAACCGCCTACGGCGCCCGTCTCCTCGATCACCGCGACCGACTTGGCCGTGCTGGCCCAGCGAGCCGCCCGCGCCGTCACACTCACGGTCACCGACCCTGAGCGCCCCGACGACGGTGATGGTCGCGTGTTGCGGTTCGGCACCCAAACCGACACACAACCCCTGCAGTCGACCGGGGACACCGTGGCCGGTGACGTGAGGCGACCGCGGTCGGGGCGGTCGGTGGCAGCTTATTTGGCGAAGTACGTGACGAAATCGGTGGCCGAGTTCGGTGTCGGCATCCGACGCATGTCCCCGTTAGCCGTCGCGGAATTAGACGTCACCGCCCATGTGCGGGCGATCTTGACGACCATCACCGACCTGGCAGCCCACCGCGCCTACGATGGGATGGACCGCTGGCTGCACACCCTGGGGTATCGGGGGCACGTCACGACCAAATCCCGGCTGTTTTCCACCACCATGGGCGCCCTACGCGCGTACCGAGCCACCTGGAGCCGCCAACAACACACCGAACACGCCGCGACAACCATGGCCGCACAGCATCGTCGAGCGACGGCGAGCATTGATCCGATCGCATGGGAATTCGATCGGGTCGGGCTGTGCACTCTCGGCGAGCGTGCCCTGATCTTGTCGGCAGCTCAGCGGATGATCGAACACCGCCACACCACGCGCGATCACCTGCGGGCACACGATCCACCGGCTCACTGGGACTGGATGATATGAACATCAGCATCGTTACGAAACACGATGCGGCGCAACGCGAACCGTCGTACCCGGATGACGAACTGATCAGGCACAGCGTCGGCCGGGCATCGCCGGGCGCATCGAATATGACAACCCGTCGGGATCGAGAAGTCCGGCACCGATGCGAAGCGGTTCATCTGGGTGAACATCGAATCCGGCGACAGACAGCTGCCGCCCTGCGAACACCTGCTCATGGCGGCGAATCGCGCAACGTTCCCGATAGAAAGCCGAATACGACTTCCCGATGGTCGCCGCAGCAGGACCACCAGGAGAACAGCAAACGTCGGCGGTACGGGCGGCGTAGGAATCGAGAGAGGCGAACCGATGGAAACTAGAGCGGGATTGATAGCGGGTCGTGTGACCTACACCGTAGACGAGGTTGCGGTGTTGCTCGATCTATCGCGCGGTAATGCCTACCGCTACGTGCGTGAGGGGGTGATTCCAGCAAAGCGGGTCGGTCGGCGATGGATGGTGCCGCGGAAGGCCTTCCACGCTTGGCTGGAGTCCTGCGAGGCTGAGGCAGTCTGATCATGGGGTTCGTCAGAGTGACTGATTCTGGCGGATGGAAGGCGTTCTGGCGCGATCCATCTGGGGCGCAGCGGTCGAAGACGTTCCGTACCAAGAAGGAAGCCACACAGTTCCTCAGTCAGGTGCAGGTGTCGATGTCGTCGGGTGCTTATGTGTCGCCGCACGCTAGCCGTACGTTGTTCGGTGATCACGCCCGCTTGTGGATGAAATCGTGGAACACCGAACGGACCACTGCCGCGCGCGATTCGTCGATCATGCGGAACCATGTTTTGGCGCAGTGGGAAATGTGGCAGCTCGGGAAGATCGATCATCTCTCCGTGCAGACGTGGGTGAGTTCATTGTCCGACAAGCGATCTCGTGCGACGGTTGCTGAATGCAAGCGGCTGCTGTCGGGCGTTATGCGATCGGCGGTCAAAAATCGATTGATCGGCATCGACCCGACAGTGGGCGTTAGGGTTCCGGGCCGGCGGGTGCGAGATACAGATGAGCGGATAGTCACTCGTGAAGATGTGCGGCAGCGGCTTGTCCCGGTGGTACAACCAACCAGATACCAGACTCTCGTTGCAGCGGCGGCGTTTACCGGCCTGCGTTGGGGTGAGGCGGTCGGGCTTTGTCGTGATGCGGTCGACCTTGATGGGCGCATAGCAAGAGTGATCCGCACGGTAACTGAGGTGGCAGGGCAAACCGAATTCAAAGCGTTTCCGAAATCGCGTGCGGGGCGTCGGGCGGTTCCATTGCCGGACTGGTTGGTCGATGATTTGCGGAAGTATATGGAGCGGTACCCGCCTGACGGGCCGCAAGGGTTGATCTTCACGAACGCGGCAGGTGGCGCTCTTCGGCGCACATCGTTCCGGTCGCGTGTTTGGCGTCCTGCTCTAGTACGGGCGGGGTTACTTGGGCAGGTGCGTGAGGTCGACGGCAAATTCGAGAACGAGCTGGGTCGTACCACGGTCGAAAACTTCGGTAGAGAGTCTGAGGCTGTTCAGCACGTCGCGAGGAATCAATACGGAGGGCTGAGATTCCACGATCTCAGACACTCGTACGGGACGTGGCTGGCCGACGACGGTATCGTTCCGAACAAGCTAGCGAAGGTCATGGGGCACGAAGACATCGCCACAACGATGCAGTTGTACGTTCGGCGAACCGAGGACCACGACGCGATCCGTGATCTGCTCGACGGGTGACGCCAATTTATGGGAATGCTGCCTCTCCGCTGCCTGATCGGACCGGAGAGCGCAGTCATCGAGCAGAGAAACAACGCCGCCTCTAACTTTCGATGCAGGTCAGGGGCGATTCTGTCATCTCGAGAACGCAGTCGGGGTGGCGGGATTCGAACCCACGGCCTCTTCGTCCCGAACGAAGCGCGCTACCAAGCTGCGCCACACCCCGCCTGAAGCCACGACAGCGTATCGCACCGACCCGGCGATTCGCCAAAGCGGATGGCGTCCGCGACAACGGGCCTGGCCAGCGGTGCTGTGCGGATCACATCCGGCCCGGTCCGGGGATTTGCCTTACTGTTCGGCGTGGAATAACCGGGATGTCGGCGACCTTAAATAAACTAACTACCGCAGGTCGGTGCAACGGAAGCGAGAGAATCATGACGGTGTTGGGCGCTGTGGTGTTCGGCGGATTCCTGGTTCTGGGAGTGCTGTGGCTGCTGGTGACCGCTCCGGGCAGCGACGTTGACGAGGCCTGGGCTCAATCCCAGTGGCCCGAGCGTTCGAATTCGGTCAGGGCCACGGCGGGTGCGGATATGTCCAGTTCTTGGGTCTTGACCCACTCGTCGCAGAAGTAGGTATCGGCGTAGCGGTCGCCGCTATCGGCGAGCAGAGTGACCACCGAACCGCTGCGGCCGTCGGCGACCATTTCCGCCAGCAGGCCGAAAGCTCCCCACAGGTTGGTGCCGGTCGGGGCACCCACGCGACGGTTCAACACCGCACTGGCGTGGCGGGCCGCCGCAATCGACGCGGCGTCGGGAACCGACACCATCCGGTCCACCACCTCGGGCAGAAAGGACGGCTCGACGCGTGGCCGGCCAATACCCTCGATCCGCGACGACGCCGAAATGACGATGTCGTAGTGAGATTCGGCGAAGGCCGGATAAAACGCGGAGTTCTCTGGATCGACCACACATAACCGAGTGGCATGTCGCCGATACCGGATGTAGCGGCCGATCGTCGCGCTGGTTCCCCCGGTGCCCGCGCCGACCACGATCCAATCCGGAATCGGATGCTGCTCGTCGCGCATTTGGACGAAGATCGACTCCGCGATGTTGTTGTTGCCACGCCAATCGGTGGCCCGTTCGGCGTTGGTGAACTGGTCCGGGTAGTGCCCGCCGGTCTCCTTGGCAACCCGTTCCGCCTCGGCGTAGAGGTCGCTCGAGCTCTCCACGAAATGGCAACGGCCGCCTTGCGATTCGATCAACGCGACCTTGGACGCACTGGTCGACGCGGGCATCACCACGACGAACGGGAGGCCCAACAGTGCGGCGAAGTACGCTTCCGACACCGCCGTCGATCCCGACGACGCCTCGACCACCGTGGTGCCCTCGCCGATCCAACCGTTGCACAGCGCATAGAGGAACAGCGAGCGGGCCAACCGATGTTTGAGGCTGCCGGTGATGTGCGCTGACTCGTCTTTGAGGTAGAGCTCGATACCGGCGTTGTCCGACCAGGCCGACGGCAGTGGATAGCGCAGCAGGTGAGTATCGGCGCTGCGATGGGCATCGGCCTCGATCAGTCGGATCGCATTGCTGGTCCAGCCGCGTGGTCGGCTACGAACTGCGACCCGGGCCGGTGGGCTCAACGCGCTGAATACGCTGGCTGCGACCGGCTCCGATCGTGGTGTGAGTCGCGGCCGCCGATCGGTGCCGCAATCAATGTCAGCAGGGTGGCTTCGGGCCGGCAGCAGAACCGCACCGGCGCATATGGCGACGTGCCGATCCCGGCGGAGACATGCAACCGCATCGTGGCGCCCCAGCGCGACGGGCCCTTGGCGCGCGACCGGTCGAGACCCGAGTTGGTGACCAGGGCTCCGTAGAACGGCAAGCACAGCTGTCCGCCATGGGTGTGGCCGGCCATCACCAGTTGGTAGCCGTCGGCGGCGAAGCGGTCCAGCACCCGGGGCTCCGGCGAATGGGTCAGCCCCAGCCGCAGGTTGGCGGCCGGGCTGGGCGGCCCCGCGATCGCCTCGTAGCGATCCCGCGCGATGTGCGGGTCGTCCACGCCTGTGGCCGCGATGTGCAGTCCCGCCACCTCGAATTCGCGACGGTTGTGGGTGAGGTCCTGCCAGCCGCGCTCAGTGAATGCCGCCCGCAAATCCTGCCAGGGCAGCGGCTGACCGTGCACGCGATGACCCGGGCTCGTTAGGTAGTTCAGCGGGTTCTTCGGCCGTGGTCCGAAATAGTCGTTGCTGCCGAAGACGAAAATGCCCGGCAGCGAAAGCAGCTCGCTGAGGCTCTGGATGACGGCGGGCACCGCCTTGGGGTGCGCCAGGTTGTCGCCGGTATTGACGACCAGGTCGGGCTCCAAGCCGATGAGTTCGCGCAGCCACGCCTGCTTGCGGCGTTGACCGGGTCGCATGTGAAGGTCGCTGATGTGCAACACGCGCAGCGGCGACGAACCCGGCGTCAGCACGGGCATGGTCAGCTCTCGCAGCACAAACGCGTTGCGTTCGATGATCGAGGCGTAGCCGATGCCGGCGACGGCCAATCCGAGCACAGAGGCGCCGGTACTTTTCAGAGCAGACGTGGCGGAAGGCATGCAGGCTAGCCTACTGCCGCGCACCGGGCGGCAGCAGGACACACGCTGTGAATCCGCCTATGGTGGCGTCCCGGCCGCCGGCGGGGGCGGCGCCAGAATCGGAATCGTGATCGGCGGGAGACCCGGGATCTCGATGACCTGCGAGCCCACCGGCGCCGGAGCTGGGGGACCACCCGGGCCGAAATCTGGTGGCGGGGGCGCGGGCGGGATGCCGTTACTGGTCTGAATGGTGATCACCGCACCCGGGATCGTCTGGCCGTTGGGCGAGGTTCCGACCACCTCACCGTACTTCGCGCTGCTGTTGACCGACGCGGGCTGCTCGGCAACCTGGAAACCGGAATCCTTCAAACGCTGCCGCGCGCCGTCCACGTCGAGGCCCGCGACGCTCGGGACGTGCGAACCGGGGCCGCCTTCGACGTATTGCGGATCAGTCGGCGGCATGTGCACGTCGCCGTAAATCGTGGCGATCGGCTTCATCGCGGTGAACCACGTGCGGGCCGGCTCGTTGCCGCCGTAGAGGTTGCCATCGCCGCAGCGTCGAAGTGGCGACGAGCACAGGTCCGACGGTGAAGTCGAATCGTCGTAGATGTAGTTGGCCGCGGCGTAGTGGTTGGTGAAGCCGACGAAACCCGACGACCGGTGCGCCTCGGTGGTGCCGGTCTTGCCGGACACCGGCAGGTTCCACCCCGCCGCACCGGCGGACCCCCCGGCGGTGCCGCCCCCAAGCGCGTCCTTGCTCATCGCGTTGGCCAGCGTGTTGGCCAGCCCCTCTGGGACCGCCTGCTCACAGGCTTGGGTGTTGACGGCGACCTCGTTGCCGTTACGGTCGATCAGCTTGTCAATGGGGCTCGGCGGGCACCACGTGCCGCCCGAGGCCAGCGTCGCCGCAACATTGGACAGTTCCAGCGCGTTCAGCTCGAATGGGCCCAGCGTGAACGACCCGATGTTCTGCCGCTTGATGAAGTCGGCCAGGCTCTCGTTGCTTTCAGGGTCGTAATCGCGAGCGCTGCCGGGATCGGCGTAGGACCGCAATCCGAGTTTGATCGCCATATCGACCGCGCGCTGTACCCCAACCAGCTGGATCAGCCGGGCGAACGCGGTGTTGGGCGACGTGGCCAGCGCATCGGTCACGTTCATCGACCCGCGATAGCTGCCGGCGTTGACGACGCACCAGGTGTCCTTGGGACAGCCCTTGGCGCCGCCGCTACCCATGCCCTTGGCCTGGAACCTGCCCGGCACCTCGAGTGTGGTGTTGATGCCCATGCCCATCTGCATGGCCGCGGCGGTGGTGAAGATCTTGAAGATGGACCCGGCGCCGTCGCCGACCATGGAGAACGGCTGCGGTCGCATGGTCTCGCCGGCGTCCATGTTCAACCCGTAGGTGCGGTTGCTGGCCATCGCCACCACTTTGTGCGCGTTCTTGCCTGGCCTGATCACGCTCATCACGCTGGCGATGCCCTCGAGGGTCGGGCTGGCGTAGGTGTCGATCGCGTGCTTGACCGGCTCCTGCACGTCGGGGTCCAGTGTGGTGCGGATCAGGTAGCCACCCCGGGCCACTTGGTCCTTGCTGATCCCGGCGCGGGCCAGGTAGGCCTGCACGTAGTCGCAGAAGAAAGCCCGATCGCCCGCGGCGATGCAGCCACGTGGAAGCTCCTTGGGCTGCGGCAAGATGCCCAGCGGCTCAGCCTTGGCGGCCCGCAGCGCATCGGCCTCGTTGGGTAGGTTGTCGATCATGGTGTCCAGGACGAGGTTTCGCCGGGCCAGCGCCCCGTCCGGGTTGGTGTAGGGATTCAATGCGCTGGTCGACTGCACCAGGCCGGCCAGCAGGGCGGCCTGCTGCCAGTTCAGGTCGGACGCGTTGACACCGAAGTACGTTTGCGCCGCGTCCTGCACGCCGAAGGCGTTGTTACCGAAGGACACCAGGTTCAGGTAGCGAGTCAGGATCTCCGGTTTGGTGAAGGTCTTGTCGAGGGTGAGCGCCATCCGGATCTCGCGCAGTTTGCGCGCCGGCGTGGTTTCGATGGCCGCGCGCTTTTCTGCGTCGGTCTGAGCGATGACCAGCAACTGGTAGTTCTTCACGTACTGCTGCTCGATCGTCGAGCCACCACGGGTATCGACGTCGCCCGAGGCGTAGCCGGCCAGCCCGGTCAGTGTGCCCTTCCAGTCGACGCCGTTGTGCTCGGCAAACCGCTTGTCTTCGATCGAGACGATTGCCAGCTTCATGGTGTTGGCAATTTTGTCGCTGGGTACCTCGAATCGGCGCTGCGAGTACAGCCAGGCGATGGTGTTGCCCTTTGCGTCGACCATCGTGGTGACCGCCGGGACTTCACCCTCGAGCAGTTGCGCCGAGGCGTTTCCGACGACTTCGGAGGCCCGGTTGGATACCAGCCCGACGCCGCCGACCACGGGGAACAGCAGGGCCGCGACGACGACGCTGGCCAATAAACAGCACCCCGCGAGCTTGGCGACGGTGATCGCAGTCGTGGGGCGCTCCGGCATGGCTACTAGACTAGCGGCGCTGCGCGGGAGGTTGCCCCGAGAGTCGTGCGCGCGGTATTTTACGAATCATTACCGCTCAGGTTTCTCTCAGCCGCAGCTCAGGGCCATTTCAGGGGCCCTTTCATGATCGGACTGCACGGTCGTCCCAAAAAAGGGGGTATCGGACTGTTGCGTAATTGATACCTGACCACGTAGCTTATGCACACAGTGAGATACAGGTAACACCGACGTGCACAGTGTGGCGCAGATCGCATCGGTGGTTCTGGATCTAACACGGAGCCACCGCAACGGTGGCAGGAGCGAAGGGGAATCGCTGGTGTCAGGTACACGGACCGCAGTGCGCAAGACGAGCGCAGCGCAGACAAGCAACATCCTGTATGGAGCTGATTCTGAGTCGAGGATCGCCTGGGTTTCCAAGGCGCTATGCCGCGCGGCTGATCCCGATGAGCTGTTCGTGCGGGGGGCCGCGCAACGCAAGGCCGCAGTGATCTGCAGGCATTGCCCGGTAATGCTGGAGTGCGGCGCTGACGCGCTGGACAACCGTGTCGAGTTCGGTGTGTGGGGCGGGATGACCGAACGCCAGCGTCGGGCGCTACTTAAACAACACCCCGAGGTGGTGTCCTGGTCGGAGTTCTTCGCTGCACAGCGCAAGCACCGCAGCGTTGGCTAAGTAGCCGACCGACTAGCTACCGCGGCTCCTCAGCGGGCCGCTGTGCGGCCCGCATCGTCACCGACCGAAGCCTGATTGGCCGGATCCTCAGCGGGCCGCTGTGCGGCCCGCATCGTCACCGACCGAAGTCATCTGGTCGGCGATCGCACGCAACGCCTCCAGATCGGAGACGTCGAACGGCAGCGACGGCACCCCGACGATGGCCACGTGGGGGTTGGCGCCGGTGAACCGGGACAGCAGCCGGATCTCCCGCTTGGACGTCGCCGCGCGCTCGGCGTGGATCTGCAGAACGGCCGTTGCTAACGCCTTTGTGCCGTTGGCGGCTTCCGTGCTCACCCTCGAGCGTCTTGGCTCCGTCAATGGCCCGCTCAACCGGCAAGGAGCACAACATCGGATGGGTTCGGTTGAGGATGAGGCCGGCCAGCGGCATGCGTTCCTCCGAAAGCCGGTCGACGAAGAACGACGCCTCTCGAAGCGCATCGGGCTCGGCGGCCGACACCACCACGAACTGGGTACCGCGGCGCTTCAACAGCGCGTAGGTCCGGTCCGCCTTCTCCCGGAAGCCGCCGAACGTCGCATCCAGCGATTGGACGAAACCCGCTGCGTCGGAGAGCATCTGCGAACCGAGGACCGTTGACAGTGCCTTCATCGCCAAGCCGACCGCGCCGGTGACGAGCCGCCCGATCCCGCGCCCGGGCCCCAACAGCAGCCGCCACAATCGGCTATCCATGAAGCTACCCAACCGTTGCGGCGCGTCGAGGAAGTCCAGCGCGTTGCGCGACGGCGGGGTATCCACCACGACCAGATCCCAGCGGTCCTCGCTCAGCAGCTGGCCGAGCTTCTCCATCGCCATGTACTCCTGCGTGCCGGCCAGTGACGTGGCGACCGTCTGGTAGAACTGGTTGTCCAAAATCGCCTGCGCCCGATCGGGTCCCGAATACTGGATCACCATCTCGTCGAATGTCCGGCGCATGTCGAGCATCATCGCGAACAGCTGCCCGGGCACTTCCGGTGCCAGCGGCACGCGCTGCGGGGAATTGCCAAGGTCGTTGATTCCCAATGCTTGTGCCAGCCGCTTAGCCGGGTCGATCGTCAAAACCACTACCGTGCGGCCGTATTCGGCTGCGCGCAGCGCCATCGCCGCGGCGGTGGTGGTCTTGCCGACCCCGCCCGCGCCGCAGCACACCACCACGCGGTTAGAGGTATCGGTCAGAATCGAGTGAATGTCCAGGGTCGGCGGCGTGGTACTCATCGAACTCCCTGCTGCGCAAGGGATTCGGAGAGCTCGTAGAGGCTGCCGAGGTCGACGCCGTCGGCGATGGTCGGTAGCTCCAGGCGTGGCACCTTCAGCTCGTCGAGCTGCTCTGCGCTTGCGGCTCGTGCGGTGATCCGGGTGGCGTGCTGGATGGTCTCGGTCAGCAGGCCCGCGAAGTCCGCATCGTCCAGCTTGATTCCGGCGGCCGCCAGGCCAGTCCGCACCGCGTCTGCGTCGACATCGCCCTCGGCGGCTTTGGTGAGATCGTCGGGTTGCAGGTAAGCGGCGATGTTGCGGTTGACGATCACGCTGCCAATGGGCAGGCCCAGCCCCTGCAACTCGTCGATTGCCTCGATCGTCTCCTGCATCGGCAGCGCCTCCAGAAGGGTCACCAGGTGGATGGCCGTTTGATCAGAGTGCAGGAGCTTGACCACACCTTCGGCCTGCGAGTACACCGGGCCGCCCTTGGCGAGATCGGACACCGCCCGGGTGACGTCCAAAAAGCGCACGATGCGGCCGGTCGGAGGCGCGTCGACGACAATCGCGTCGTACACCGGCAGCTTGTCCTTGCCGACGCGGATCACCGATTCCTTGATCTTGCCGGTGAGCAAAACGTCGCGCAGGCCGGGCGCGATCGTCGTCGCGAACTCGATCGCCCCAATGCGCCGCATCGCCTTGCCGGCCAGACCGAGGTTGTAGAACATGTCGAGGTATTCCAGGAACGCGGCCTCGATGTCGATCGCTAGTGCGTTGACCTGACCACCGTGCTCGGCACTCGCGATCTTGAGCTCTTTGTAGGGCAGCGGCGGCACATCGAAGAGTTGTGCAATCCCTTGGCGCCCTTCGACTTCGATGAGCAAGACCCTGCGCCCACCGGACGCGAAAGTCAGCGCGAGCGCGGCGGCCACCGTCGACTTGCCGGTACCGCCTTTGCCGGTCACGAAATGCAGACGGGCCTTCGACAATCGCGATGGCCAACCGACGGTCTTGCCGCCGCTCGGTGAGGTCGCCACCAGTGCATGCTAACCAGAAGCTCGTAAGGCCCTATCGATAAGCTCGGGATATGAGCCAACCCACCACATGGGAGTACGCCACGGTCCCCCTGTTGACGCACGCCACCAAACAGATCCTCGACCAGTGGGGTGCCGACGGTTGGGAGCTGGTTGCGGTGCTGCCCGGGCCGACCGGCGAGCAGCACGTCGCATATCTGAAACGCCCGAAATGAGTGCCTCTGCCCGGCTGAAAGAGCTGGGTATCGAACTCCCCGAGGTGGCCAAGCCGTTGGCCTCCTACGTTCCCGCAGTGCGCAGCGGCAACCTGGTGTACACGTCGGGCCAGTTGCCGATGCAGGCCGGCCAATTGGCCGCGACCGGCAAGATCGGAGCGGATGTCACCCTCGAGCAGGGCAAGGCGCTGGCTCGCATCTGCGCGCTCAACGCGCTGGCCGCGGTCGATTCGCTGGTGGGCATCGATGCGGTGACCCAAGTCGTCAAGGTCGTCGGATTCGTCGCGTCCGCACCCGGATTCAACGGCCAGCCGGGCGTGATCAACGGCGCATCGGATCTGCTTGCCGAGGTGTTCGGCGATCACGGCGGCCACGCCCGCTCGGCCGTCGGCGTCTCCGAATTACCGTTGGACTCGCCGGTGGAGGTCGAGCTGGTGGTCGAGGTCGGCTAATGGCCGTGATCGACGCCGCTGAATCGCTGACACATCCCGCATACGGCCGGCTGCGTCCGGTCACCGAAACCGCCTCGGTGTTGTTGGCCAACAATCCGGGGCTGCTGACGCTCGACGGCACCAACACCTGGGTGCTGCAGGGGACAGGCAGCGATGAGGTGGTGGTGGTCGATCCCGGCCCCGACGACGACGAGCACATCGCGAAAATCGCCGGCTTGGGCCGCATCGCGCTGGTGCTGATCAGTCATCGGCACGGCGACCACACCGACGCCATCGACAAGCTGGTCGACCTGACCGCCGCGCCGGTGCGGTCGGCGGGCAGCGGGTTTTTGCGTGGCCTCAGCGCCGAGCTGACCGACGGCGAAGTGATCGACGCTGCGGGCCTGCGGATCACGGTATTGGCGACGCCCGGCCACACCGCTGATTCGCTGTCGTTCGTGCTGGATGACGCGGTGCTGACAGCGGACACCGTGTTGGGTCGCGGAACTACCGTCATCGACAACGAAGACGGCAGCCTGGCCGACTACCTCGACTCGCTGCAGCGGCTGCGCGGGCTGGGCCAGCGGACAGTGCTACCCGGCCACGGACCGGAGCTGCCGAATCTGGAGGCCGCGGCGTCGGGATACCTGGCACACCGGGAGCAACGGCTGGACCAGGTGCGCTCGGCGCTGCGGGATCTCGGCGACGACGCCACTGCGCGCCAGGTTGTCGAGCACGTCTACGTCGACGTCGACGAGGAGCTGTGGGGCGTCGCGGAATGGTCGGTGCAGGCGCAGCTGGATTATCTGCGTCGCTAGTAACGCGCTTACCTCGCTCGGCGAGCCAGCCTCTCGGAGTCAGAGATCAGCACACTCTTGCCCTCCAGGCGAATCCAGCCCCGGTGGGCGAAGTCGGCCAGCGCCTTGTTGACCGTCTCACGCGACGCGCCGACCAGCTGGGCGATCTCCTCTTGGGTCAGGTCGTGGGTGACCCGCATCGCGCCACCCTCCTGGGTGCCGAAACGCTGGGCCAGCTGCAGCAGCTGCTTGGCGACGCGGCCTGGCACGTCGGTGAAGATGAGGTCGGCCAGGTTGTTGTTCGTGCGTCGCAGCCGGCGGGCCAGCACCCGCAGCAGCTGCTCGGCGATTTCGGGTCGATCCGCGATCCAGGCTCGCAACGCGTCGCGATCCATCGACACCGCGCGCACCTCGGTGATGGTGGTTGCGCTGGACGTCCGGGGCCCGGGATCGAAGATCGACAGCTCACCGAACATGTCGGACGGACCCATGATGGTCAGGAGATTCTCCCGGCCATCCGGTGAACGGCGGCCGATCTTGACCTTTCCGGAAATGATGATGTACAGCCGATCACCCGGCTCGCCCTCCGCGAAAACCGTGTGTCCGCGAGGGAAGTCGACAGGCTGCAGTTGCTTGGTCAGCGCGGCGACGGCGCTTGGTTCAACCCCCTGGAAGATTCCGGCCCTCGCCAGGATCTCGTCCACGTTGCCCCTTAGCTATTTGACCGACTTTGCTAGGCACCGGCTCAGTGCCCGCGTCGGTTGACCGGCAGACCCCGCAGTCTAGAGGTCAGCCATCAACTCGACGTGCCAACGCTACACACGATTGGCATGCTGAGGCGGCCCAAATTGCCGATTCGCCTGCGAATGGTTATGCCGCTGTCTCGGCAAGCCAGCATGTTGAGGGGCGGAAATAAAGGCCGCCGTCAGCAACGGATCTGTGGCCGGGTCGGTGTCAACGAGTCGATGGGGCGATTCATCGCCGAAACGGCCCATGCGGCGGTGCAGGCCGTCCAGGGCCTCAGGCATGCCCTCTCGGGCCAATGTGCGCATGTCGATGGGCTCGGCCTGCTCGAGAAATTCCGCGACATCGCTTGCCGTAACCGTGTCCTTTTCTAGGCCCGCTTCCAGCCGTTCAAGCCCGAAAGTCGCCAGCATCAGCAACCCCGGGATGAATGCCACGAGCAACCAGGACACAACGCGTAAGTAAACACGGCTAAGGTCTCAGCGGGATCACGAATTAGTACTCTGTCGAGAGTGAAAATGGGCAAACAATCTCGCGCCGCCGCCCCAGTCTCCGGTGCCGCCGACGCAGCCGTCGCCAGCCGTTGGTCGTCGGAGACCCGCTTAGGTTTGGTGCGACGAGCTCGCCGCATGAATCGCAAACTTGGACAAGCGTTTCCACATGTGTACTGCGAGTTGGATTTCACCACACCGTTGGAGCTGACGGTGGCAACGATCTTGTCGGCTCAAAGCACGGACAAGCGGGTGAATCTCACCACCCCGGCGCTGTTTAAGCGTTACCGCACCGCGGTCGACTACGCACAAGCAGACCGCGAAGAACTGGAAACCCTGATCCGCCCAACCGGCTTCTACCGGAACAAAGCGACGTCGTTAATCGGGTTGGGACAAGCGTTGGTCGAGCGGTTTGACGGCGTGGTGCCGGCCACCATGGAAGAACTCGTGACGCTGCCCGGGGTGGGGCGCAAGACCGCCAACGTCATCTTGGGCAATGCATTCGACGTCCCCGGAATCACCGTCGACACCCATTTCGGGCGGCTGGTGCGGCGCTGGCGCTGGACCGCCGAAGAGGATCCGGTCAAGGTCGAGCACGCGGTCGGCGAACTCATCGAACGCAACGAGTGGACCGTGCTGAGCCATCGGGTGATCTTCCACGGTCGCCGGGTGTGTCACGCCCGCAAACCGGCGTGCGGGGTTTGCGTGTTGGCCAAGGACTGCCCCTCGTTCGGAACTGGGCCCACCGAGCCGTTGATCGCCGCCGCCCTGGTCCAGGGTCCCGAAACCGAGCATCTCCTGGCGATGGCCGGGTTGTAGCACGCCATTGACGACTTTGACGCCTCGAACCACCCGCTGGACCTTCGCGGTCCTAGCGGTCGTCGCGGCGTTGGTGGTGGCGTTGCTTGTCGAGCTGCGCCATACGTCCCACTCGTCAACCGCCCCCTCGACCGGTCCCGGCCGCGAGCATCGCGACGCCGACACGCCGGCGGCGCTGGCCGGGCCGCGGCAACGGGCCGACCTCGCGCCGTGTCCGCGCCCGGGCGCCAAGCCCGGTCCGGCGGCGTTGCGCGGGGTGACGGCGGAGTGCGCGGCCGACGGCTCGGTCGTTGACGTCGGTGCGGCACTAGCCGGGCAGCGCGTGGTTCTCAACTTGTGGGCGTACTGGTGTGCACCCTGCGCGGCCGAACTCCCCGCGATGGCCGAGTACCAACGACGGGTCGGGCCGAACGTGATGGTGGTGACGGTGCACCAAGACGAGAACGAGACGGCAGCCTTGCTGCGGTTGGCGGAGCTGGGTGTCCGATTGCCGACTCTGCAGGATGGAAGCCGTCGAGTCGCGGCGGCGTTGCAAGTGCCAAATGTGATGCCCGCGACAGTAGTGCTGGGCTCGGACGGTAGCGTTGCGCAGACCCTGCCGCGCGCTTTCGCTACTGCCGACGAGATCGCAACTGCGCTTGGAGATCAGACGCGATGACGCACGGCGATGCGGGCCACGAAGTGGCCCGGGGAGGAGCCGGGCAATTGGACGCGGCCGGCGACGATGCGGGCCACGAAGTGGCCCGGGGAGGAGCCGGGCAATTGGACGAAGGAGGCGCCGGTGAGCGCAGGGGGCACTCCGCGACCGCGCGGTAGGGATCTCACCCATTCGCGAGAGTTGACGCCTGAGCTCGGCCCGTCCTGGCTGCGTCCACTGGTAGACAACCTCGGTCAGGTGCCAGATGCTTACCGTCGCCGCCTGCCCGCCGACGTGCTGGCGATGGTGACCGCCGCCAGGGCGACCGCCTCGCTCCGCAAAGACGGACGCGACGCAGCGGTGCTGGTGCTGTTTTCCGGACCGCCTTCGGACCAGGCCAACGGCGCTGCGCCCGACTCTCTTCCCGAAGAAGCCGACTTGCTGCTCACGGTGCGGGCCTCCACTTTGCGTCACCATGCGGGCCAAGCGGCGTTTCCCGGGGGCGCGTCCGATCCCGGTGACGACGGGCCGGTGACTACCGCGCTGAGAGAGGCGCGGGAGGAGACCGGCATCGACACCGACAGGCTGCATCCACTGGCCACGCTGGAGCGAATGTTCATTCCGCCATCGGGTTTTCACGTCGTCCCGGTGCTGGCGTATTCGCCGGATCCGGGGCCGGTGGCCGTCGTCGATCGGGCTGAGACAGCGATCGTGGCCCGGGTTCCGGTACGGGCCTTCATCAATCCGGCCAACCGGCTGATGGTGTATCGGCGCACCTTGAGCAGCCGCTTTGCCGGACCGGCATTCTTGTTGAACGAGATGCTGGTTTGGGGATTCACTGGCCAAGTGATTTCGGGGATGCTGGACGTTGCTGGTTGGGCTAAGCCCTGGGACAGCAGCGATGTCCGCGAGCTGGATGAAGCGATGGCCCTGGTGGGCGACGGGGATGATGCCTGATGACCTCCTCTCAATGGCTCGACATCGCTGTGCTGGCAGTTGCTTTCATCGCAGCGATCTCAGGTTGGCGTTCGGGAGCGCTCGGCTCGCTGCTGTCATTCGTCGGTGTGCTGCTCGGAGCGATTGCCGGCGTCCTGTTGGCCCCGCACCTTGTCGCCCACATCAGCGCGCCGCGGGCCAAACTGTTCGCCGCGCTGTTTCTGATCCTGGGGCTGGTGGTTGTCGGCGAGGTCGCCGGCGTGGTGCTGGGTCGCGCGGTACGCGGCGCGATCCACAGCAACTCAGTCCGATTCTTCGACTCGCTGGTCGGGGTGGCCGTGCAGCTGGTAGTGGTGCTGGTGGCGGCATGGCTGCTGGCGACTCCGCTGACGTCGTCGGCGGGTCAGCCCAGCCTGGCCGCGGCGGTGCGAGGCTCGCGAGTGCTGGCCCAGGTCAACGACTTTGCGCCGGAGTGGCTCAAGAGCGTGCCCAAGCGGTTGTCGGCGCTGCTGGATACCTCGGGTCTGCCGCAGGTGCTGGAGCCGTTCAGTCGCACGCCGGTCGTGGCAGTGGCCGCTCCGGACGCGACATTGGCCAACAGCCCGGTGGTGGCAGCCACCCAACCCAGCGTCGTCAAGATCCGCGCGATTGCGCCAGGTTGTCAGAAAGTGTTGGAGGGCAGCGGATTTGTCCTCTCGCCAGACCGCGTGATGACCAACGCACACGTGGTTGCCGGCGCGAACAGCGTCACCGTCGAGGCAAGCGGCAATCCTTATGACGCCACCGTGGTGTCCTACGACCCGACCGTCGACATCGCGATCCTGTCCGTGCCCAACCTGCCGCCCGGGCCGCTGGCCTTCGCCAACACCCCGGTGACATCGGGCACCGAAGCAATCGTGATGGGCTATCCCGGTGGCGGGGGCTTTGTGGCAACTCCGGCCAGAGTCCGCGAACTCATCGAACTCAGCGGTCCCGACATCTACCGGAACGCGACGGTCAACCGGGAGGTGTACACCGTCAGAGCCAGTGTGGAGCAAGGCAATTCGGGTGGCCCGTTAATCGACCTCAATGGAAAGGTGCTCGGTGTGGTGTTCGGCGCGGCCGTCGACGACAACGACACCGGTTTCGTCTTGACGGCCAAGGAGGTGGCCGATCAGCTGTCGCACATCGGCGACACCACGCCGGTGGCCACCGGGGAGTGCGTCAGCTAAGGGGCGACCTGTATACCCGCTCAATGAAGCGCGTCAGGTGACCGTTGACTTCTTGCGGCATCTCTTCGTGACTGAAATGTCCTGCGCCGGAGACTGATACGTAGCGACCGTGTGGCGCGTAGCGCTGCGTTCGCTCCACCGGGTCGGCCAGCACGTACGGGTCGGCGTCACCATGAATGTGCAGCATCGGGATTCCAAACGGCCGATTCATCGACCGCATGAAGCGGCGGCCCTCTTCGCGCAGCTGGCTGCGCACCGCCCAACGCTGGTACTCCAGCGCGGAATGCGCCGCTGACGGAATTTGGATCGCTTGTCGCAGATGACCGATCGCCTCGGAAAAGTCTTCGGAGGCAAGCCATTTAGCGCTGGCCCGGCTACGGACCAGCCGCTCGATTTCCTCGCCGTTATGCCGGGTGAGCGCGCGCTCCGGCCAGATGGGCACCTGGTAGCGCAGCAGCGAGGGCAACAGCGCACGGCCCTGATCACGACGGGTCAGCGCCGAGCGGCGCAGTGCGGCGGGGTGCGGCGAGCTGACCACCGCGATGGCGCGGACCAGCCGAGAGTGCAGGACCGAGGTCGCCCAGCAGACCAGCCCGCCGTCGGCGTGGCCGACCAGAGTTGCCGACGTGTGCCCAAGCGCGCGGATCAGTCCGGCGGTATCCCCGGCGAGCGTCCAGCCGTCGTAGCCGCGGGGTGGTTTGTCGCTGCCGCCGTAGCCGCGCAGATCCACCGCGACCAACCGGGCTCCGCTCAAACCGCGCAGCTGGTGACGCCACGACCACCAGAACGAGCCGAAGCCGTGCAACATGATCACCAGCGGCTGCGCCGTCGGGGCGTTGCCGGACTTCCGGTGGGCGGCCGCCTCGACCACATGGAACCGAATGCCGTTGGCGTGTACGTCGAGATGGCGCCATGGCCCGTCGATGCGGGTGATCGACGGATCTGGTGGGGCCATCTACCAACCCGAGGGGTCGGCGGGCGCCCCGCCTCGAGAACTGAGCGCGCGCCCGGAGCCCTTGTCGTGACTCGGCGTGAAAGCCGACCGTGTCTCTTTGACCGATTCGATGGTCTGCTGCGGTCCGCGGATGCGGCGCACTTTCAAGTAGCCGAACAACGCCAGCACCACGGTGACCACGACCATGATCCCGAACACGATCAGGAAAGCGACCCAGCGCCACAGCCAGGTGTCGAGCAGTTCGGCGAGGAAAAAGAAGAAAAAGAAAGTCGAGTAGAACAGCACCACCATCGCCGCGATAAAGAAAACGCTGCCGGTGAGACCTTTCTTGACATCGCGGGTGATTTCCGAGCGGGCCAATTCGACCTCGGCGCGCACCAATGTCGATATCTGCGCTGTGGCGTCCTTGACCAACTCACCGATCGACGGTTCGACGGACAGCGCGTGCGGGTCGGTCAAGGGAATCGTGGTCAGCGTGCGAGGGACCCCATCCCTATGGTCGGCGTTCTTTCGATCTGGTTTGCTCACAGACGGTCCTCCCGGCTGAATCTGATTGTCCGGCTCCTCCTCATCGCGCTTCGCGCTCTGCATCGTTGCCGGACGCGCTGGCGTCGCGGTTTATGTTGCCATGTGGCCCGGTGTCAGACGAGGCCAACCGGAACACCGCGAGCGTGGTTAAGGATCGAGGCCGGCGGGCGTTGATCACGCTAGACTTGCGCCGCCGCTTCGGGCCGGCGTCCAAGCTTGTCGACGGGAGTAGTGCCGTGCAGACCACGTACCGTCGGCTGCTTCGTGTCGTGGCGGCGTTGGTCACGGTGGCATCGGTGGGCCTGGCCGGCCTGCACGGTGCGCCCGCACGAGCTGACGACAAACTTCCGCTCGGCGGCGGAGCGGGCATCGTGGTCAACGGCGACACGCTGTGCACGCTGACCACCATCGGCACCGACGGCAAAGGCGACCTGATCGGTTTCACCTCGGCGCACTGCGGTGGCCCGGGCGCGCAGGTGGCCGCGGAGGCGGCCAAAGACCGCGGCATCGTGGGAACCATGGTGTCCGGTAACGACAACCTCGACTACGCGGTGATCCAGTTCGATCCGGCCAAGGTGACACCGGTGGCCAACTTCGGTGGCTTCGCGATCAACGGCATCGGGCCGGATCCGGCCTTCGGCCAGATCGCCTGCAAGCAGGGCCGCACGACCGGCAACTCCTGCGGCGTCACCTGGGGCCCCGGCCAGGATCCGGGCACGATCGTCATGCAGGTCTGCGGGCAACCGGGCGACTCAGGCGGCCCGGTTACCGTCAACAACCTCCTGGTCGGGATGATTCACGGCGCCTTCAGCGAAAACCTGCCGGCCTGCGTCATCAAGTACATCCCGCTGCACACCCCCGCAGTGGTTCAGTCGATCAATGCCATCTTGGCCGACCTCAACGCCAAGAACCGTCCCGGCGCAGGGTTCGTCCCGGTCCCTGCCTAGGTTGATTGGCCGGCTCCTCAGCGGGCCGCTGCGCGGCCCCATTGTCGACTGGCCGGTTAATCGGCAGCGCGGATCGCGTCGAACACGCCGGGATCAAGCAGCGTCGAAGTGTCGCCGAGTTCGCGGTTGTCGGCGATGTCGCGCAGCAGCCGTCGCATGATTTTGCCGCTGCGGGTCTTCGGCAATTCGGGCACCACATGCAGCTCGCGGGGCCTGGCGATCGGTGAGATGACCCTGGCCACTTCGGCGCGCAACTCGTCGATGATCTCCGGTCCCTTGGTCTCGGCGTGATCGGCCTGCAAGACAACGAACGCGCAGATTGCTTGACCGGTGGTCTCGTCGGTCGCCCCCACCACCGCGGCCTCGACGACGGCAGCATGTCCGACCAGCGCCGATTCCACCTCGGCGGTGGAGATGCGGTGCCCGGACACGTTCATCACGTCGTCGATGCGGCCCAGGATCCAGATCGCCCCGTCAGGGTCGTAACGAGCGCCGTCGCCGGCGAAATACCAGCCCTGCTCGGCGAACTTCGACCAGTACGTCTCGCGGAACCGGTCCGGATCGCCCCAGATGCCGCGCAGCATCGACGGCCAAGGCTGATCGAGCACCAGGTATCCAGTCACGTGCTCGCCCTCGTCGGTCGACGGCGGTGAAAGCTGGTTGCCGTGGTCGTCGACGATCCTCGCCGAGATACCGGGCAGTGGCCTCATCGCCGAACCGGGTTTGGCCGCGGCGACGCCGGGTAGCGGCGAGATCATCGCCGCACCGGTCTCGGTCTGCCACCAGGTGTCGACCACCGGTGTGCTGTCGGCGCCCATGACCTTGCGATACCAGCGCCATGCCTCGGGGTTGATCGGCTCACCGACCGTCCCCAGCAGCCGCAGGCTGGACAAGTCGTGGGCGTCCGGGATCTCGCGGCCCCACTTCATGAAGGTGCGGATCATCGTCGGTGCGGTGTAATAGATTGTCGCACCGTACTTTTCGATGATCTCGAAATGCCGGTGCTGAGTAGGCGTGCTCGGGGTGCCTTCGTAAATGATCTCGGTCACGCCGTTAGACAACGGGCCGTAGACGCCGTAGGTGTGCCCGGTGACCCAGCCGATGTCGGCGGTGCACCAGAACACGTCGGTGTGCGGCTTGACGTCGAAGACGTTGTGGTGGGTGTAGGAGGCCTGGGTGAGATAGCCGCCGCTGGTGTGCACGATGCCCTTGGGCTTGCCGGTGGTGCCCGAGGTGTACAGCAGAAACAGCGGGTGCTCGGCATCGAAGGCTTCAGCACGGTGGTCCGCCGGCGCCGAGTCGACGACGTCGTGCCACCACACGTCGCGTCCCGGTGTCCAGGGGACGTCGACGCCGGTGCGCCGGACCACCAGGACATGTTCAATCGTGTCGGCACCTTCGACCGCTTGGTCGGCGGCGTCCTTCAACGACTCGGGCTTGCCGTGCCGGAACTGCCCGTCGGCGGTGATCAACAATTTGGCCTGTGCGTCGACGATCCGGGCACCCAGCGCGGTCGCGGTGAAACCGGCGAACACCACGCTGTGCAGCACGCCCAGGCGTGCGCAGGCCAGCATGGCGACGATTGCTTCCGGGATCATCGGCATATAGATGGCGACGCGGTCACCGGCAACTAAACCCAGACCGGTCAGCGCGTTGGCGGCTTTGCACACCTCGGTCTGCAGGTCGCTGTAGGTCAGGGTACGGCCCTCGCCGACCCGTTCGGCCTCCCAGTGGATCGCCACCCGGTCGCCGTTGCCGGCTTCCACATGACGGTCCACGCAGTTGTAGGCAACGTTGAGCGTTCCGCCGGTGAACCACTTCGCGAACGGGGCCGTCGACCAGTCCAGCACTTGGTCGAATGGCTTTGGCCACGACAGCCGGTTGGCCTGCTTGGCCCAGAACGCCAGCCGGTCTTGCTCGGCTTCGCTGTACAACCCGTCGTTTGCGTTCGCCTCTGCGGCGAACTCCGCGGACGGCGGGTAAGACAGGGTCGCTGTATGGGTCTCGGTCACCTGGACGAGCGTAATCGGGATCGCTCGGCGTCATGTGCGGGCATCGCTGTCGTTAAGAAGAAATTTGCTTGCCAAGCCGATGGCCGAACGCGCTTCAATCGGGGTCAGTTGTATTCGAGGCGCTCCAGGCAATACAGCCGCGCCGGGCTTGGGTAGGAGATCGCTTTGGTACCCTCCGGACACAACTCGGTATCCGAGCTGCCGTCGATGCGTTTGACGACCTTGATAACCCGCTCCGAGCCACCGCAGTCGGCCACGGCAAACGTCGGGTTTTCAGCCGTGCCGGTCGCCGTATAGCACTGTCCCTGCTTGAGGTTGAGGATTAAGCACACCGTGGTCGTCGCGTCGTGGAGAAACGCGTACTGGGAGTCCTGAAGCTTTCCGTCGGGGCACATCGCCGAGGGACCGCCCTTGGAGGCGACCTCGAATATCGAGTCCGGTTTGTCGCAATCCTGCGGTGGTGCCGGGGTCGGATTGTTCGCCCGCATACTGAATGCAGCGATGCATTGACCGACATTTGCGGAATGAGCCGAGCGTCCGGCCCGTGAGGCCGCGTTGCCCACCTGGCTCACAATTCCGAGCACGCCGAATACCAACAGGATCGACCCCACGACGATCAGCACTGTGCCCGACGATCCCCGCGGAGGCTCCGCCGGATAGCCGGCCGGGTAAGACGGTGGGTAGGTTGGCGGCTGAGGTGAACTCGGCGGCGGATAGCCATAGGGGTATGGAGCCGGCGGCGGGTAACCGGGAGGACCCATCGGGTTGCCACCGGGAGGCTGCCGGCTGCGTGACCGCCGCCGAAGACCGACGATCAACAGAATGATGCCCAAGATGGGAATTCCGAACATCGCGGTCAATTCGCCAATGTAATAGGCAGTCACGCCGGGATTGTAATGGTCACAGCGGATCGGAGGAGGACGCTTGCATCGGTTAGGCATCATGGCGGCGGCCGTGATACTGCTCGCTACACCGCTGGCCGGTTGCGGGGTCGGCAATGTGCGTACCGATGTGGTGATCGTCAACGCTGGAGAGCCGCAGAATCCGCTGATTCCGACCAATACCAATGACAGCAACGGCGGCCGTATCATCGACCGGCTGTTCGCGGGCCTGATGTCCTACGACGCCAAGGGCGCATCCGAACTGGAGGTTGCCCAGTCGATCGACACCAGCGATGACGTCAACTACCGGATCACCCTCAAACCCGGATGGACCTTCACCGACGGCACACCGGTGACTGCGCACTCCTTCGTCGACGCCTGGAACTACGGCGCGCTGGCCGCCAACGCCCAACTTCAGCAGAGCTTCTTCAACCCGATCGCCGGTTTCGACGAAGTAGCCGCGGCAAAACCGACGGCGTCCACGATGTCTGGGTTGCACGTCGTCGACGACCACCAGTTCACCGTTCGCCTCAAAGGGCCGACCATCGATTTCAAACTACGACTTGGCTTTTCGCCGTTTTATCCGCTACCGGCGGCTGCGCTCAAGGATATGACGTCCTTCGGCCAGCATCCAATCGGCAACGGTCCCTACAAATTCGCCGACGCGCCCGGCGGCGCGGCCTGGCAACACAACGTCAAACTGGATCTGGTGCCCAATCCCGGCTACCACGGCAACCGGGTACCGCAGAACAAGGGACTGCGTTTCGTCTTCTACGCCAACCTGGAGACCGCCTACGCCGACTTGCTGTCGAGCAATCTCGATGTGCTGGACACGATTCCGTCCAGCCTGCTGTCGGTCTACCGCAGAGATCTCGGTGATCGTTACGTCAGTTCCCCGGCAGCGGCGAATCAGACCCTCGACACCCCGCTGCGGCTGCTGCACTTCGGCGGCGAGGAAGGCAGATTGCGCCGCCTGGCGCTCGCAGCGGCCATCAACCGGACACAGATCTGCCAACAGATCTATGCCGGAGCGCGTGCGCCGGCCCGCGATTTCACCGCAAGTTCGCTGCCCGGTTTCGACCCGAACATCGACGGCAACGACGCACTCAACTTCAATCCGGACCGGGCGCGGCAACTGTGGGCGCAGGCCGATGCCATCTCGAAATGGTCCGGCCGATACGCGATCGCCTACAACGCCGACGGTGGTCACCAGGAGTGGGTGGACGCGGTGGCTAACAGCATCAAGAACATCTTGGGCATCGATGCGGTCGGTGCGCCTCAGCCGACGTTCGCCACGTTTCGCACCCAGATCACTACGCGGCGCATCGCCACCGCTTTCCGCGCCGGTTGGCAGGGTGACTTCCCGTCGATGCTGGAATTCTTGGAGCCACTGTTCGTCACCGGAGCGGGCGCCGATGACGTCGGTTATTCCAGCCCGCAATTCGACGCGGCGGTCGCCGCGGCCGAAGCCGCGCCGAGCTTGCCGGAATCGTTTGACCGGGCCAACGCTGCACAGCGAATCCTGTTGCGGGACATGCCCGTCGTGCCGTTGTGGTACACGGTCAGCGTGGCGGGGACGTCACCGTCGGTCAGTCACGTCGTGCTGACCTGGAATGGCCTGCCGGACTACGAGCACATCGTAAAGGCCTGAGATGGGTTGGTATATCGCTCGACGTATCGCGATCATGATTCCGGTTTTTCTCGGTGCGACGCTGCTGATCTACGGCATGGTCTTCTTGCTGCCCGGCGATCCTATAGCCGCCTTGGCCGGTGACCGTCCGCTGAGTCCTGCGGTGGCCGCGCAACTGCGCACCCAGTACCACCTGAACGACCCGTTCCTGCTGCAGTACCTGCATTACCTGGGCGGCATCGTCCACGGCGATCTGGGGCGCGCCTACTCGGGGCTGCCGGTCAGCGTCGTTCTGGCCCAAGCGTTTCCGGTGACCATCAGGCTGGCGTTGATCGCCCTGGTGGTGGAGGCGGTGCTCGGGATCGGCTTCGGGGTGATCGCCGGGCTGCGGCAAGGTGGGATCTTCGACGCCGCGGTGCTGATCACCAGCCTGATCGTGATCGCGGTACCGATCTTTGTGCTGGGGTTCTTGGCGCAGTTCGTCCTCGGGGTCCGGCTAGGGGTCGCCGCGGTCACCGTCGGTGACCAGCCGACGTTTGCGCGGCTGCTGCTGCCCGGTGTGGTGTTGGGGTCGGTGTCGCTGGCGTACGTGGTCCGGCTGACCCGATCGGCGGTCGCCGCCAATGCGCACGCCGACTATGTGCGCACCGCGACGGCCACCGGCCTGTCGCGGCCCAGGGTGGTCACGGTGCACATCCTGCGCAATTCGCTGATCCCGGTGGTGACGTTCCTGGGCACCGATCTCGGCGCGCTGATGGGCGGGGCGATCGTCACAGAGGGGATCTTCAACATCCACGGTGTCGGTGGCGTGCTCTATCAGGCGGTCACCCGGCAGGAGGCGCCGACGGTGGTGTCCATCGTGACGGTGTTGGTGGTGATCTATCTGGTGACCAACCTGGCGGTGGATCTGTTGTATGCGGCGCTGGATCCAAGGATCCGCTATGGCTGACCAAGGCACCGAAGTGGTTGGCGGCGCTGGATTTTGGCGTGACACTTGGCGCGGCTTGCGGCGACGTCCGAAATTCGTGATCGCCGCCGCACTGATCCTGTTCTTTATCGTCGTCGCGTTGTTTCCGGCGTTGTTCACGTCGGCCGATCCCGGCTACGCCGACCCATATCAGAGCCTGCTCTCGCCGTCGGCGGCGCATTGGTTCGGTACCGACTTGCAGGGTCACGACATCTACGCCCGTACCGTCTACGGCGCCCGCGCATCGATCACCGTTGGTGTCGGCGCCACCGTGCTGGTTTTCGTTGTCGGCGGGGCGCTGGGCGCGTTAGCCGGCTTCTACGGCGGCTGGATCGACGTGGTGGTCTCCCGCGTCGCCGATGTCTTCTTCGGGATCCCGCTGTTGTTGGCGGCCATTGTGCTCATGCAGGTCATGCATCACCGCACGGTATGGACGGTCGTCGCGATTCTCGCGCTGTTCGGTTGGCCGCAGGTGGCCAGGATCGCGCGTGGGGCGGTGCTGGCGGTACGCGGCAGCGATTACGTTATGGCCGCACAAGCACTGGGCCTGAACAGGTTTGGAATCCTGATCCGCCACGTCGCGCCGAATGCGCTTGGCCCGGTGATCGCCGTCGCCGCGATCTCGCTGGGGATGTTCATCGTGACCGAGGCGACGCTGTCTTATCTGGGTGTGGGGCTACCCCCGTCGGTGGTGTCCTGGGGTGGCGACATCAACGTGGCGCAGACGCGGCTGCGGGCGGGCTCACCGATCCTGTTCTATCCCGCCGGGGCGCTTGCGCTTGCGGTGCTGGCGTTTTTGATGATGGGCGACGTGTTGCGTGACGTCCTGGAATCGACCTCACGAACGTGGCGCGCATGACCGCCGGCGACGATGCAGAGCGCAGCGATGAGGAGGAGCGGCGTATGAGCCCAGCCGGCGGGCAGGCGATGCTGAGTGTCGCGGGCCTGGAAGTCAGGTTCGGCGACGATGCGCCCGCCGTCCGCAATGTCGAGCTGTCGGTGCGCAGCGGGCAGACCGTCGCCGTCGTCGGTGAATCGGGCTCGGGAAAGTCGACGACCGCCGCGGCGATCCTCGGACTGCTGGCACCGGGCGGACGAATCACCGCCGGCCGCATCGTGTTCGACGGCGTCGACATCGTATCGGCAGATCCGCGTCGGCTAAGCGCGATCAGGGGGACTGGTATCGGCTATGTGCCGCAGGACCCGACGACCAACCTCAACCCGGTGTGGAAGGTCGGCTTCCAGATCCGGGAGGCCCTGCGCGCCAACAACATCAGTGACGCAAAGCAACGGTCGCTGCAACTGCTCGACGAAGCCGGGATGCCCGACCCGCCGACTCAAGTCAGACGGTATCCGCATCAGCTGTCCGGTGGGATGTGTCAGCGTGCGCTGATCGCGATCGGGCTGGCGGGCCGGCCGCGGCTGCTGATCGCCGACGAGCCGACGTCCGCACTCGACGTCACCGTGCAGCGGCAGGTGCTCGACCATCTGCAGCAGCTGGCCGCGGAACTGAGCACCGCGGTGCTGTTGATCACCCACGATCTCGCTCTGGCAGGCGAGCGGGCCGAGCAGCTGGTCGTCATGCACCGCGGCCGCGTCGTAGAAACCGGTGCAGCGCAATCGATCTTGACCGACCCGCAGCATCCCTACACTCGGCAACTGGTCGCCGCCGCGCCGTCCGTACGCCCGGCTGGTAAGGCGTCGGCGCAACCGCGGACTGCCGCCGACACCGACACGCGCGATCTCCTGGTCGCGGCCGGGCTCACCAAGACCTACCGGTCAACCCACGGAACACCTTGGCGCAAAGCGGAATTCCGTGCTGTCGACGACGTGTCGTTTCGTCTGCGCAAAGCGACCACATTGGCGATTGTGGGCGAATCCGGATCGGGAAAATCCACCCTGGCCCGGATGGTGCTCGGTCTGCTTGCGCCGACCTCCGGGACCGTCACTTTCGACGGCCGCGACGTTGCCGCGCTGAACCGGCACGAGGCCCTGGCGTTTCGCCGGCGAGTGCAGCCGGTATTCCAAAACCCTTACAGCAGCCTGGATCCGATCTACACGGTGTTCCGGGCCATCGAGGAACCGCTGCGCATTCACCGCGTCGGTGGCCGCCGCGAACGGCGCGCGACGGTGCAAGAGTTGGTCGAACAGGTGGCGCTTCCATTGTCGGTGCTGGACAGGCGTCCCCGCGAGTTGTCGGGTGGACAGCGCCAACGCGTCGCGATCGCGCGAGCGCTCGCGTTGCGGCCCGAGGTGCTGGTCTGCGACGAGGCCGTCTCCGCACTCGACGTCCTGGTGCAGGCGCAGATACTCGAACTGCTCACCGAGCTCAAGGATGCGCTGGGCCTGAGTTATCTATTCATCAGTCACGACTTGGCAGTCATTCGGCAGATCGCGGATGAGGTCCTGGTGATGAAAGCGGGCCGGGTGGTTGAGCACGCGTCCACCGACGAGGTGTTCACCCAGCCACGGCACGACTACACCCGCCAACTGTTGGCGGCGATTCCCAGACCGTATGTTGACAGGTCGTGACCCGCGCCGGCGACGATGCAGATCGAAGCGATGGGGAGAGGAGCGGCGCTCGTGACCGTTGACCCGTTGGCTCGGCTGATGGAGCTGCCCGGTGTCGCCGCCGCCAGCGACCAGGCCCGCGACGTACTCGGCCGAGCCCATCGGCATCGGGCCAACCTGCGGCGCTGGCCGGTGACGGCCGCCGAGGCGGCGCTGCGGGCGGCCAGGGCGTCGGCGGTGCTCGATGGCGGGCTGAAACTGGACGAGCAGCTGGACGTTTCCGCGGCCGGCGATCCGGTGTTCGCCGGTGCGCTGCGCGTCGCGCAGGCACTCGAAGGCGGCGAGACAACCCTGGTCGGCGTGTGGCAGCGGGCGCCGCTGCAGGCGTTGGCCCGGCTGCATATGCTCGCCGCCGCCGACCTGGTCGACGAGAGCCGGTTGGGCCGGCCTCGTGCCGACGCCGATGTCGGGCCCCGTCTCGAGTTGCTGGCGAAAATCGTCACCGGCGGTAGCCGGGCGTCGGCCCCGGTGATCGCCGCGGTCGCCCATGGCGAACTGCTGACCCTGGCGCCGTTCGGTAGCGCCGACGGTGTGGTGGCGCGGGCGGTGTCGCGGCTGGTCACGATTGCCACCGGGCTTGACCCGCACGGGCTGGGCGTTCCGGAGGTCAGCTGGATGCGTCGCGCTGGCGAATATCGCGAGGCCGCGCACGGCTTCGCGGCCGGGACGCCCGACGGCATGGCCACGTGGTTGGTGCTGTGTTGCCGGGCCATGCGCGCCGGCGCGCAAGAGGCTGTGTCGATTGCCGATTCGCTTGCTCAGTGAGGTTGCCGGAACCGCGTCGTCGTGCGCGGCCCAGCGGCCCGGACGAACCGTCCAGACGAATAAAGCGGGCGACGATCCGAAGGACTTCGGCTCGCCGCCCGCTAGCACGGAACTCGGTTACCAAGCGTGCAACTGTGGGCTGCGTGGGTGGCCTCGGCGATCTTGCGATGCTTTCGGCTTCAACCCCACCCAAGAGGCCGTCGATACCGTCTACTTTTCGCAATTACGCAGGCCCGCAACACTTCTGCCATTTTCGCGGCTGTGACTCCGCGTGGGTGCCGGGAACCGTGCTGGGTTACCCGATTTCGGGAGATCGATCCTTCTCTTCCGGATCGATCTTGGCCTCACCGGGCTTCCGTGTCTCCTTTGTACTACGTGACCCCGGTCACAGCAAGAGTCAATTAGCTTCGAATGCCCTGAAAACGCTGAACTGATATCGGCCAGTGATCCGGAGAAGTTTGCTGGAGGGCAAACGGCGATGCCGCTACAGCGACAGCCGGCGCAGCAGCGAGTAGGTCAGCGCCCCGGCAGCCAGTGCGCTGACGCCCACCGCGGCGGTCGTGGCGAGTGCGGCTCCCGACGGTGCCGGGATGCGGTCGCGCAGCGTAACCGGCCGCGAGAACGCCAGCACCGGCCAGCCGCGGGCGATCGCTTCTTTGCGCAGGGCCCGATCAGGGTTGACGACACTGGGATGGCCGACGACTTCGAGCATCGGGATGTCGGTGATCGAATCGGAGTAGGCGTAGCAGTGTTCGAGCGGGTACCCCTCACGGGCGGCCAACTCGCGGATCGCTTGCACCTTGCCTTCGCCGTAGCAGTAGAACCCGATGTCCCCGGTGTACTTGCCGTCCTCGACGACCATCCGGGTCGCCATCGCGTGGGTGGCGCCGAGCGCACGTGCGATCGGGGCCACCAACTCCTCGCCGGACGCCGACACCACCACGACGTCGCGGCCGCACAGCTTGTGGCTGGCGATCAGGTCCGCGGCCTCGGCGAACACCAGCGGCGTGACGATGTCGTGCAGCGTTTCGCTGACGATCGACTTGACCTGCTCGACATCCCATCCGGTGCACATGTTGGTCAGGTGGATGCGCATCCGGTCCATCTGATCGTGGTCGGCGCCGGATAGCAGGAACAGAAATTGGGCGTAGCTGGACTTGAGCACGGCGCGCCGGTTGATCAATCCCTGATCGAAGAAAGGTTTGCTGAATGCCAACGTGCTGGACTTGGCGATAATGGTCTTATCAAGATCGAAGAACGCCGCGGTGCGGGGGGTGGGACCGCTGCTTGTCGGTGATGTTTGCTGGTCAGCGGCCAAGTCCGGGACGGTCACCGCCCCAGCATAGGGGGATCGCGCGGCAAATCGCGAGGTGGCCCACAAAACGCCCGGTCAGCAGCCGTTCGGTTGCTCGTGACGACCGCGCTGTCCTGGCACAACGTGACCAAATGCCATGCGCGCAACTTGAAACAGCACTTGCGCTGCAAGATGCTGTCATGTGTATAGTAAGCAGTACTCGGCTTAGCCGAGGGTGCATCAGCCCGACCCCCCGGGGCTGATACACGACGACCCTCGCCTCCTCCCCCCCTGGCGGGGGTCGTCCCTTTTCTCGGGTAAATCTCGCCGCCGGTGCAGCCGATCTTGATGAGCGCAGGCCCCGGTTTGTGCACAGATCAGCCGTTGTCCACAGATCGTTGTTCGCGACTGGCGCCACAGCGTCGAGCCCGGGCACGGTGGGCCAATGACCACCCCCACCGGCGCCCGCGGAATCCTGGCCGTGTTGGCCGAACCCGCACTGCGCGACGAGGTCGAGCGGGTCGCGGCGGCCGTCGGCATGCGAGTCGTCCACGCCGGCAACACACCACCGATCAGCAGGAAAACGTGGTCGGCGGCCGCCGCGGTGGTGCTCGACGAGGGCGCAGCGGAAGGATGCGCTCGCACGGGACTGCCGCGCCGAGCACACGTGATCGTGGTGACGGGCGGCGAACCGGCGTCGGCGACATGGGCCGCGGCCATCCACGTCGGTGCCCGGCACGTGCTCAGGCTGCCCACCCAAGAGCGCGATCTGGTCCGCGAACTCGCCGATGCCGGCGAATTCGCGCGTGACGACGGCGCCCACGGCGAGGTAGTCGCGGTTATCGGTGGGCGCGGCGGGGCGGGTGCGTCGTTGTTCGCCGCGGCATTGGCACAGGTGGCCCTCGACCCGTTGCTGGTTGATCTGGATCCGTGGGGTGGTGGCATCGACCTTTTGCTGGGTGGCGAAACCGCCCCCGGCGTGCGCTGGCCCGATCTGGCGTTGCAAGGCGGACGGGTGAATTGGTCGGCGGTGCGCGAGGCGCTTCCGCGACACCGCGGGATCTGCATGCTTTCGGGCACCCGCAGCAGATACGAATTGGATGCCGGCGCGGTGGACGCCGTCGTCGACGCCGGCCGCCGCGGCGGGGCGACCGTGGTCTGCGACCTTCCACGTCGGTTGACCGACGCTGTTCAAACCGCCTTGGACACGAGCGATCTCGTCGTCATAGTCAGCCCGTGCGATGTGCGGGCATGTGCGGCCACGGCGGCGCTGGCTGCGGTGCTCACCGGGATCAACCCCAACGTCGGGCTGGTCGTCCGTGGACCGTCGCCGGGCGGCCTGCGGGCGGAGGAGGTGGCTGCGATCGCCGGCGTCCCGCTGCTGGCGTCGATGAAGCCGTATCCGCGGCTGGCCGAGCGGCTCGAACACGGCGGTCTGCGGTTGGGGCGGCGTTCTGAGCTGGCCGCGGCCTCCAGGCGGGTTCTGGCTTTGCTGTCTGCGCGCACTTCGGCCCGCGCGGAGAGTCGGGCGGCATGACCGGATCGCTGATCGACCGGGTGCGTGAGCGGCTGGCGACCGAATCCGCGCCGTTGCGGCCCATGGTGGTGGCCGACGCGATCCGGGCCGAATCCGGTGGGGTGCTCGGCGACACCGAGCTGCTGAGCAACCTTCGGGTACTGCAGACCGAGTTGACCGGCGCAGGGATCCTCGAGCCATTGTTGTGCGCGGACGGCACCACCGACGTGTTGGTCACCGCACCCGACGCGGTATGGGTCGACGACGGAAACGGCCTGCGGCGCACCAACGTTCAGTTCGCGGATGAAGCCGCTGTGCGACGCTTGGCCCAGCGGCTGGCGCTGGCGGCGGGTCGCCGTCTCGACGACGCGCAGCCGTGGGTGGACGGCAAGCTGACCAGCGTGGGTGCCGGAAGCTTCGCGGTCCGGCTGCATGCCGTGCTGCCGCCGGTCGCCGTCGGCGGCACCTGCCTGTCGTTGCGGGTGCTGCGGCCGGCCACTCAAGATTTGTCGGCGCTGATCGCGGCAGGCGCCATCGCACCGACGGCCGCCACGCTGCTCGCCGACATCATCGCCGCCAGGTTGGCGTTCCTGGTGTCCGGCGGCACCGGAGCGGGCAAAACGACACTGCTGGCGGCGATGCTGAACGCGGTCGCGCCCGACGAGCGGATCGTGTGCGTGGAGGACGCCGCGGAGCTGGCGCCGCCGCATCCGCATCTGGTCAGACTGGTTGCCCGATGCGCCAATGTCGAAGGCGTGGGCGAAGTTACGGTGCGCCAACTGGTTCGGCAGGCGCTGCGGATGCGGCCGGACCGCATCGTCGTCGGCGAGGTCCGGGGCGCCGAAGTAGTCGATCTTCTCGCGGCGCTGAACACCGGACACGACGGCGGTGCGGGCACGGTGCATGCCAACAATCCAGGCGAGGTGCCGGCTCGCTTGGAGGCGTTGGGCGCTCTCGGCGGCCTGGATCGCGCCGCGCTGCACAGTCAATTGGCCGCGGCTGTTCAGGTGCTCTTGCACGTTGCCCGCGATCGCACCGGCCGGCGGCGACTCAGCGAAATCGCCGTGCTGCGTCAAACCGACGGAAGGGTCGGCGCGGTCACGGTGTGGCACGCCGACCGCGGACTGACCGACGAGGCCGCCGGCTTGCGCCGGCTGTTGCAGAGCCGGACATCGAGATGACGGCATCGGTAGCAGCGCTGGCGTTGTCGGCATCGCTGCTTGTGTCGCCGTCGTCGCCGCGTCGCCGCCTTGCGCGCACCAATCGCGGGCCGAGCCGGTCGCCTGTGCGGTTCGCCGGCTGGCTCGCTGTGTCCGTTGGAGCCGCCGGTGTCGTATTGCTGCCGCTGACAACGGTTCTGGCCGCCGCGGTATTCGCCGCGACGGCAGGCTTCCGCTACCGGTGCCGTCGCCGTAGCCGTCGCGGGATGGATGAAAGCCGCGAGCTGGAAACTGCGATCGATGTGTTGGTGGGCGAACTGCGCGTCGGTGCCCACCCGGCGCAGGCCTTCGCCGTAGCGGCGGATGAAACAGCCGGGCCGGTCGCGGACTCATGTCGCGCGGTGGCGGCCCGCGCCCGCTTGGGTGCCGACGTCACCGCCGGTTTGCGCAGCGTCGCGCAAACCTCGGCGCTGCCGGCGCAATGGGATCGGCTCGCGGTGTGCTGGCAGCTGGCAGCCGAACACGGGCTGGCGATGTCCACCCTGATGCGCGCGGCGCAACGGGATATCGTTGAGCGCCAACGGTTCTCGGGGCATGTGATGTCGGCAATGGCCGGTGCCCGCGCCACCGCGGCGATTCTGGCGGGCCTGCCGGTGCTCTCGGTGGTGCTTGGCCAACTCATCGGGGCGGACCCGGTGGCGTTCCTGTTGGCCGGGCATGTCGGCGGCTGGCTGCTGGTGGTCGGCGTGACGCTGGTCTGCGGCGGGTTGCTCTGGTCGGACCGCATCACCGATCGGGCGGCGTCATGAGCCGCGCCGGCGACGATGCAGAGCGCAGCGATGAGAAGGAGCGGCGCCGATGAGCCGCGCCGGCGACGATGCAGAGCGCAGCGATGAGAAGGAGCGGCGCCGACATGACCGCATCGGCCGTGCGCTGCTGTACTGGCCGTCGCTTTGTTGAGTGGCGCCCGGCCGTCGAGGGTGCGGGCGCGGGCCACGATGGCGGCCTGCGCGTCCGCCACACCACGGCGACCGGCACGTGGACCGGATCCACTGGCCGTGGCCTCGAGCCTGGATGTGCTGGCGGTCTGTCTGGCGGCTGGCATGGCAGTGTCGACCGCCGCGGCAGCGACCGCGGCGTCGGCGCCTCCGCTGCTGGCCCGAGTGTTGTGTCGCGCCGCCGATTTGCTGGCGCTGGGCGCCGACCCGGGCGTCGCATGGTCGGCACCGCCGGATCTGCCGCCCGGTTCGGTCGACCCGCAGACCGATGCGTTGCTGCGGCTGGCGCGACGGTCTTCGGCCTCGGGCGTGGCGCTCGCCGAGGCGGTGGCCGCGCTTGCGATGCAGTGCCGCCAGGACGCCGCACACGTGGCCGCGGCGACGGCCGAGCGGGCCGGGGTGCTGATCGCCGGTCCGCTCGGACTGTGCTTCCTGCCCGCATTCGTGTGCCTGGGCATCGTCCCGGTGGTGGCCGGACTGGCCGGTGACCTACTGCAGTCGGGCTTGCTGTGATCGCGCGTGTGAGCTCTGCGCGTAGTAACGGAGGAGGAAAATATGAAGTTAACCAACGTGTTTCGTGTGCTGAGAGCGCGTGCGACCCTGTTGGCGGTGGACGAGGCCGGGATGTCCACGGTCGAGTACGCAATCGGGACGATCGCGGCCGCGGCGTTCGCTGCGATCCTCTACACGGTCGTGACCGGCGACTCCGTCGTCTCGGCCTTGACCAACATCATCGCTCGCGCGCTCAACACCAAGGCGTAGCCGACGATGTCGGCTCGAGCACCGTGGAGGCGGCGCTGGGCGTCGTCACGCTGGTCGCGGTGCTGTTGCTGTGCCTGGCCGGGATCACGGCGGTGTCGATGCAGGTCCGCTGCATCGACGCTGCCCGCGAGGCCGCGCGGTTGGCCGCGCGCGGTGATGAGCGCTCTGCGGTCAGCGCCGCCCGCCGTATCGCGCCCGGCGGCGCCCGGGTGCAGCTGCGTCGCGACGGCGAGTTCGTCGTCGCGACGGTCACCGCCCGGTCGAATCTGCTGCCCAGGCTCGGCATCAGCGCTAGCGGCGTGTCGGCGGTGGAGCCGTCGCGGTGAGCAGGGATCAGCGACCGTAGTCGCGGCCGCGATGGTGGCCGTGCTGCTGTCGGTCACCGGCGGTAGCGCGTATCTGGGCTCTGCCGTGATAGCGCGCCATCGGGCCCAGGCGGCGGCCGATCTGGCTGCGCTGGCCGCCGCGGCGCGGCTGGCGGCCGGACCCGAGACAGCGTGCGCGCAGGCGAAAGCGGTGGCCAGCGAGATGCGGGTTAGCACCAGCGGCTGCGCCGTGGACGACCTGGACATCGTCGTCACGACCGAGGTGCGCCTCGCCGTCGCTGGATGGGGCAGTGCGCGGGCCGCTGCCCGCGCAGGCCCGGCCGACCGGGCTTAGTCGGCGCTTGGATCGGGATCGGACAGGCCCGCGTCGGCGAGTTCGGTTGTCGTGGGCAACCGCAGTGAGACCAGTCCGGCGAACGTCTGCTGCTCGACTTCCACCCGGTTGACGGTCACATGCATCGGAACGTAGCCGCCGTCGTGGCCCGGCATCCGCAATACCCCGCTGGTGGCCCCGGCGGCGAACTCTGCGGTCATCGCTGCCATCCTGGCCTGGTCGCGGGGATGCATCCGCTGGGCATCGGTCGCCATACGTCGCCAGTCGTAGAACGGGCACGGCTCGTCGAGCCATTTCAACAGGGTCCAGTTGCTCGGATCGAACAACGCCCGGTGGACACCAGGCTGCGCCAACCCGTGCAGGATTCGCTGCGCGAGCCGGTCGGATGGGTGGGCCGAGTCGGCCGGTTCGGCGCGCCAGTTCATCCCCCGCGCGATCACATGGTCGCGGCCGTCGGGCCCCGGCTCGAGTCCGTTGCGAGCGACGAAGCTCACCCGGATCGGATTGCCTTGCCAATCGGTGCTGTCCCAGGTGTCGCACAGGGTGTGCCCTGGTTGCGACTTCACCGCCGCCGCGAGCGCCCTGCCCTCGTTGGGCTTGAGATCACCCTTTGGCCAGCTGTCCGCAAACGCGCGACGCTCAGGGTCTTCGACCTCGGGATTCCTGCCGGTGTTGGCCAATGACTCCGGTGTATCGGTGGCCACCTTGAGGGTCATGTCCCATTTCAGCGGGCCCGGGATCGGCCGCTCCGGCGGCTCGGCGTCAGCCGGCCCGCTCCAGATATGCACGCCGTGCATGCGGCCGTCGGACATCAACACCGGCTCGGTGCGGATCACTCGGTTATTTTTCGGCGTGATGCTGACCAGGCTTTGGCTGGTTTGCAACGACTCCGCGATTGCGCTCTGGATGGCGGCAAGATGCGGATTACGCCGCAGAAACGCGGTAATCGGAACGAGATTTCGCAATTGACGGCCCAGCGCAACCACAGCCGGTTCCTTGCCCAGCGTTTCAACGAGCAGCCAGTCGCGGGCCATACTTCGCCATTTTACCGGCCTCGCAGTGCACAACTCGTTGCCTTACTGCCCAATCCGGCGAAGTTCGACCACAGTCAACCTCAGGGTGACCTTGAGACATCAGCCAGCGACTTGCACAGGTCCATCACGGCCGGGTATTTTGCTGCTGCGCCCATTGGCACGCGAACGGATTGTGCTGTCCGACCGTTCGCCGAAGCGTTTTGTAATTTCGGCCTGTGCGCGTTTCGTCAGCGGCGAGGAAATGCGTTTTCAGGGCCGCTGCCACGAACAGACACGTGGAAGTCGACCGTCGAGGGGTCGGTCGTCACCGGTATGTCTCGCCCTCGTGATCCAGCGCTGTGAGCACAAAGCGCAAGACGCGCACTGCCCCGGCTTTATCCAGTGGTTCGTTACCGCTGCCGCATTTCGGTGACTGCACGCAGGACGGGCATCCCGCCCGGCATTCACACGCCTCGATAGCGGCGGCGGTGGCGCCCAGCCAAATGCTCGCCCGGCGGAAACCCTGCTCAGCGAAGCCCGCCCCGCCGGGATAGCCGTCGTAGACGAAGACGCTCGGCAGTCCGTCGGACTCGGGGCCGACCGCAGTGGACAAGCCGCCGATGTCACCGCGGTCGCAACTGGCCACCAGGGGCAGCAGCCCGATCGCGGCGTGCTCGGCGGCATGTAACGATCCTGGGATCTGCAGCGCGTCAATCCCGTTGCGGTGCAAAGCCTCTGGCGTGATAGTGTACATCACCGCAGTGGTAGCCAGGGTGTGGGCCGGCATGTCCACCTCGATGAAGTCGATGACCTCGCCGCTCAGCCGCCGGCGCAAATAGCCGACGACTTGACTGGTGACGCTCACGGGTACCAGGCCCAGCGTGACCGCTCCGAAGACACGCCGTTCACCCGCTCCGGTGACCGCGATGTCGGTGAGTTCCCTTGCGAACGTTGCGTATCCGGGATCTTCACCGTGAACGAAGGCCATGCCCTCGTCGAAGTCCAGCGAATCGACGACATAACTCTCACCCTGATGCAGATACACCGCCCCGGGGTGCACCGAAGCGGCGGCCTGGCCGACACCGGAGGTGCCGAGCAACCGGCCGGTCTCGCTCTCGACGATGACGATCTGGCCGCCCGTCGACCCCCGAATGTCCACCGCCGGATGCGGATCCACGCCCGGCGCCGGGTAGTACCTGCCGGAACGGCGTCGCAGCAGCCCGTCGTCGACCAGGCCCTCCGCGACCGCCTCGGCGCCCAACGTCCGCACCTCGGCGTCTTCCAACGGTAATTCCGTTGCGGCACACAATAATTGCGGGCCAAGAATATACGGGTTGGCCGGATCTATCACCACCCGCTCGATCGGCTTATCCAGCAGCGCGGCCGGGTGATGCACCAAATAGGTGTCCAGCGGATCGTCGCGGGCGACCAGCAGGACCAGCGCGCCCTGACCACGTCGCCCGGATCGGCCGGCCTGCTGCCAAAACGACGTCACCGTCCCGGGAAAGCCGGCCAATACCACCGCGTCGAGCCCCGCGATATCGATACCCAGCTCCAGGGCGTTGGTGGTGGCGAGACCTCGCAGCTGCCCGTCGAGCAGCGCGCGTTCAAGCGCGCGGCGGTCCTCGGGCAGGTAACCCGCCCGATACGACGCCACCGTCTGGGTCAGCTCTGGGGCGATGTCTTCGAGTCGCGCACGGGTTGCCACCGCGGTCAATTCGGCACCCCGACGCGACCTGACAAATGTCAGAGTGCGCGCCCCCTCGGCGATCAGGTCGGCCATCACTCGTGCCGCCTCGCTACCGGCGGATCGTCGCACCGGAGCCCCGTTTTCGCCGATGAGATCTTCGCGCAGGGCCGGTTCCCACAGCGCAACCGTGCGGGCGCCCTGTGGTGAGGCGTCCTCGGTGATCGCTTCGACCGGCTGACCGATCAGCTCGGCGGCCGTTGCACCGGGCTCCGCTGTTGTCGCGCTGGCGAAGATCACCGTCGGCATAGCGGCCGGGTGGGCCGAGTAGCGCGCGCACAACCGCAGCAAGCGACGCAGCACCATCGCCACATTCGAGCCGAAAACACCGCGGTAGTAATGGCATTCGTCGATTACTAGGTAGCGAAGGTTGCGCAGATAGACCGCCCACCGAGCATGGTTGCGCAGTAACGCCAGGTGGATCATATCGGGGTTGGAGAACAGCCACCGGGAGCGCTCCCGGGCAAAGCGACGCACCTCGGCGGGACTGTCGCCGTCGTAGGCCGTGGGTGCGACGTCACCCAGCCGGGGTACCGCAGCGGTCAGCGCGTGTGCGGCCCGCAACTGGTCGTGGCCAAGCGCTTTCGTCGGCGACACGTACAGTGCCCGGGCCCGCGGGTCGGTCGCCAGCGCGTTGAGGATCGGAAGTTGATAGGCCAGCGATTTCCCCGACGCCGTGCCTGTGCTGATGACCACGTGACGGCCGGCGTGCGCCAGATCCGCCGCGTCAACCTGATGCGCCCACGGCGAGCCGATGCCGCGGTCGGTGAACGCGCGCACTACGTCCGGCTCGGCCCATGCCGGCCACGGACGCGTGCGACCGTGCCGTGGCGCCAGCTCGGCGACGTGACGCAGCGGATGTTCTCCCGGCTCGCTGCCGGCGACGGCGGCGGCGAGCAGTTCGCTGCCGAACGTCACCATGTCAGCCCTCCCGGGGTGAGATACATGTCCAATATCCCTACCGACGGCGGTGCTGCGGCCAGGCGTTTTTGCATCTCACCTGAATTGTTTACCTCTTGGTAGCTGAATTGATCACCTGAGGCTGTCGCAGACGCGATGAACATGGTTGACTGTTTGCGGTCGCAGCTTCTGTGTTCGTGTAAAACTTTCGCAGGATCGACGTTGCGGCCGCGGTTCCTGCGAGGGTGTAGGTCGGGTGAAGTTCCGGCGACTCGGCAAGGTATAGCGGTCGGAACGGGCCCGGGGCACCGAAACGCGGTGCACCGCACCCGAGTAGTAAAGGAAAGATCAAGAAATGCCACAGGGAACTGTGAAGTGGTTCAACGCGGAGAAGGGATTCGGCTTCATCGCCCCCGAGGACGGTTCGGCCGACGTGTTTGTCCACTACACGGAGATCCAGGGATCCGGCTTCCGCACCCTTGAGGAGAACCAGAGGGTCGAATTCGAGGTCGGCCAGAGTCCCAAGGGTCCCCAGGCCACCGGCGTCCGCTCCATCTGAGCAGCCTCTAACGACAACCCCCCGCGCGGTCCGGAGTTACCGGGTTCGGTCGGGGGGTTCTCGCTGTCGTCGCGCGTCGCTGCGCCAAGTACGCGGCGGGGCGACCACAGCTCGGGGTGGATGAATAGCGCGGGAACCGCCGCCGCGCCATGGCGCACATCGTCATGCGGGCGCTTACTGTCGGTGACGTGAGCCAGCTGTCCTTCTTCTCGGCGGAGTCGGTGCCGCCGGCGGTCGGCGACCTCACCGGAGTGCTGGCGGCCGCGGGCCAGATCGTGACAGTCGGCGGTGGGGCCAGGCTGTCGGTGGTCGTCGATCAGCCCTGGCGGGCTGCGGCGCTGGCCGAGATGATCGACGAGGCCGGTCTGGTGGCCGAAATCACCCACACCGACGAAAACACTCCGCTGGTACGGACCGCGGTCGATCCACGGCTGCGTGCTATCGCCGGCGACTGGACCCGCGGCGCGGTGAAGACCGTCCCTCCGGTCTGGTTGCCCGGGCCACGGGAGCTGCGGGCCTGGATACTGGCGGCCGGCACCCCGGAGGCCGACCGCTATCTGCTCGGACTGGATCCGCACGCTCCGGACACCCATTCACCCCTGGCGTCGGCCCTGATGCGGGTCGGGATCGCGCCGACCCTGATCGGCACTCGCGGGGCTCGGCCGGCGCTGCGAATCAGCGGCCGGCGTAGGCTGTCGCGCCTGGTAGAAAACGTCGGGGAACCGCCCAACGCTGTAGAGGCGTTGCCCTACTGGCCGCATAATTAGCGGCGATTGGACCGGCCGTAAACGGGGGTCGGTTTGCGTCGGCCCATCCCGGGTGCCACATTGTCAGATGTTCGCAGGGCCCGCGGGCGCCGCAGAACCTGAATTTCAGGAGTCGGCTGGTCGCTGGACCTGCGCCAGCGGGACTGGCTCGAGGCCTAGACGGCTCGGGAGGAAGTGGAAAGTGAGCGTAAACGCAGGTGGCTGATGCCGACCGTAATGGACGCACGCGGCGACTCGTCATTGTCGAGTCGCCGACCAAGGCGCGCAAATTAGCCGGCTACCTGGGCGCGAACTACATCGTTGAGTCCTCCCGGGGGCACATCCGTGACCTGCCGCGAGCGGCTGCCGACGTACCCGCGAAGTACAAGTCACAGCCGTGGGCCCGGCTCGGGGTGAACGTCGACGCCGACTTCGAGCCGCTCTACATCATCAGCCCGGACAAGAAGAGCACGGTCACCGAACTCAAGGGCCTGCTCAAAGACGTCGACGAGCTCTATCTGGCCACTGACGGTGACCGCGAGGGTGAAGCGATCGCCTGGCATCTGCTGGAGACGCTGAAACCCAGCATCCCGGTCAAGCGGATGGTCTTCCATGAGATCACCGAACCGGCGATCCTGGAAGCCGCCGAGAACCCGCGCGACCTGGACATTGACCTGGTCGACGCCCAGGAGACCCGCCGTATCCTGGACCGGCTGTACGGCTACGAGGTCAGCCCGGTGCTGTGGAAGAAGGTCGCGCCCAAGCTGTCGGCGGGCCGGGTGCAGTCGGTGGCCACCCGCATCATCGTGCAGCGCGAGCGCGATCGCATGGCGTTCCGCAGCGCCGCCTACTGGGACGTGGTCGCCGAGCTGGACGCCAGCGTGTCCGACCCGAAAGCCCAGCCACCCACCTTTACCGCGCGGCTCACCAACGTCGACGGCCTACGGGTGGCGACCGGACGGGACTTCGACTCGCTGGGCACGGTGCGCAAACCCGACGAGGTTGTGGTCCTCGACGAGTCGCGTGCCAATGAGCTGGCCACGGGTCTGCGCGGCGGGCAGCTGTCGGTGGCCTCGGTGGAGGAGAAGCCCTACACCCGGCGCCCCTATGCGCCCTTCATGACCTCGACGCTGCAGCAAGAGGCGGGCCGCAAGCTACGGTTCTCCTCCGAGCGGACGATGAGCATCGCGCAGCGCCTCTACGAAAACGGCTACATCACATACATGCGTACCGACTCGACCACGCTGTCACAGTCGGCGATCAATGCCGCGCGCACCCAGGCCCGCCAGCTGTACGGCGAGGAGTACGTCTACCCGTCGCCGCGTCAGTACACCCGTAAGGTGAAAAACGCGCAGGAAGCGCACGAGGCGATCCGGCCGGCCGGTGACACGTTCGCCACCCCGGACGCGGTGCGCCGCGAACTCGACGGCGACGATTTCCGGCTCTACGAGCTGATCTGGCAACGCACGGTGGCCTCGCAGATGGCCGATGCCCGCGGCACGACGCTGAGCCTGCGGATCGCCGGTCAATCCGGAAGCCAACAGGTGGTGTTCTCTGCCAGCGGGCGCACGATCACCTTCGCGGGCTTCCTCAAGGCCTACGTAGAAACCGTGGACGAACTGGCCGGCGGCGAAGCGGATGACGCCGAGAGCAGGCTGCCGCAGCTCACCGAGGGGCAGCGGTTGGACGCCACCGAGCTCACCCCCGACGGCCACTCGACCAACCCGCCGGCGCGCTACACCGAGGCGTCGCTGGTGAAGGCGCTCGAAGAGCTCGGCATCGGACGCCCGTCGACCTATTCGTCGATCATCAAAACCATCCAGGACCGCGGCTACGTGCACAAGAAGGGCAGCGCGCTGGTGCCGTCGTGGGTGGCGTTCGCCGTCACCGGGTTGTTGGAGCAGCATTTCGGCCGGCTGGTCGACTACGGATTCACCGCCGCGATGGAAGACGAGCTCGACGAGATCGCCTCGGGCAACGAGCATCGCACCAACTGGCTCAACAATTTCTACTTCGGCGGCGACCACGGCGTGGCCGACTCGGTCGCGCGGTCGGGCGGCCTGAAAAAGCTGGTCGGGATCAACCTCGAGGGGATCGACGCCCGAGAAGTCAACTCCATCAAGCTCTTCGACGACGCCGAAGGACGCACCATCTATGTGCGGGTGGGCAAGAACGGGCCCTACCTGGAACGGATGGTGCTCGGTGACGACGGCGAGCTGAAACCGCAGCGGGCCAACCTCAACGACACGCTCACTCCCGACGAGCTGACGTTGGAAGTGGCCGAACAGCTTTTCGCCACACCCCAGGAGGGCCGGACCCTCGGTGTGGATCCGGAGACCGGTCACGAGATCGTCGCCAAGGACGGTCGCTACGGGCCATATGTCACCGAGGTCCTGCCGGAGCCCCCCGATGACCCCGACGGTGTCACGGCCAAGAAGGGCAAGAAACCCACCGGCCCCAAACCGCGCACGGGTTCGCTGCTGCGCAGTATGGATTTGCAGACCGTCACGCTGGACGACGCGCTGAAGCTGCTGTCGCTGCCGCGCGTCGTCGGCGTCGACCCCGACTCCAATGAGGAGATCACCGCGCAGAACGGGCGTTATGGCCCATACCTCAAGCGCGGCAGCGACTCTCGCTCGCTGGCCACCGAAGACCAGATGTTCGACATCACTCTCAAGGAAGCGCTGAAGCTCTACGCGGAGCCGAAACGTCGTGGTCGGCAGGGTGCCGCGGCCCCGCCGCTACGCGAGCTGGGCAATGACCCGGCGTCGGGCAAACCGATGGTGATCAAGGACGGTCGGTTCGGCCCGTATGTCACCGACGGCGAGACCAACGCGAGTTTGCGCAAAGGCGACGACGTGTTGTCGATCACCGACGAGCGCGCCGCGGAACTGCTCGCCGACCGGCGGGCCCGTGGCCCGGTGAAGCGGGCGGCCAAAAAGGCCGCGGGCAAAAAGCCGGCGAAGAAAGCCGCCAAGCGGACCTGACCGTCGTCGCTTTGAGCGGGAAAAGCCCGAGCTCAGAGCTCCTTAGATTTCTTTTTTCATCTTTTTGCCAAAAGACTGGTGATTCTCAGCCTGTTCTCAGGTACAGTTATCTACGTCCGCTGTGAAACGGTCACGGTGGCGCTTAGGGAGAGTCATGCGGTCCGCTATCCGAAACTGCATCACCGCTGGTGTTGCGCTCGGTGGCCTCAGCGTCCTCATCGCCGCCCCGGCGGCGCCGCCGCTGCGTGACATCCAGGTGCCCGCGGTGCAACTCTCTGGCAACACGCACGAGAACCCGGATGTGAACAGCCCCTCCGTCGCCGACTTGTTGCAGGTCATGTACGGCTTGGAAAGCCCGATCGTGGTGCAGAACATCACCGAGTCCGACACCGGAGTCCTCTACAGTGACCAGCCGTCCAACGTCCCGGGTCTTACTGACCTGCTGAACCTCGGTACTGACCCTGCCTCGGGCCCGACGCCGGCCGACCTCACTGCGGCGCCGACCAGCCCGCCGCCGCCAGCCGGCTAGCTGCCAACTTCGCTTGACACCTCTTTCGGCGCGGCCAGGTTCAGCGGCCGGGCCAGCTGAGTGGGGGCATTGCGTCCGCGCAGCGCGACGACTTCGGCGACATCCCAGCACAGCGCTTCGGCGTCAAGGGCGCCGCTGACCGCGACGGCCGACGCCAGCACGTGGCCGTCTTCAAGCTTGGCCAGCTCGGTGAGGCGTGCGGCCTCGTTGACCGGGTCACCGATCACCGTGTACTCGAAACGGGCCTGTGCGCCGATGTGGCCCGCGATGGCACGTCCGGAGGACACCCCGATACCGAACTCCGCGGAGCCGATCACCGGGAGCAGCTCGTCGTGCAGCTCACGGGCCGCAGCCAGCGCGCCGCCGGACGCGTCGGGGTGCTCGATCGGTGCGCCGAAGATGGCCAGCGCGGCATCACCCTGGAATTTGTTGACGAATCCGCCGTGCCGCCCCACGGTGTCGACGACCACCCGGAAGAATTCGTTGAGCAGCAACACCACCTCCGCGGGTGGTCGCGTCGCCGCCAGCTCGGTCGAGCCGACCAGGTCGACGAACAGCACCGCGACATCGCGCTCCTGACCGCCCAACTCGGCGCCGCGCTCCAGCGCCCGGCGGGCGACGTCCTCACCCACGTAGCGGCCGAACAGGTCACGCAGCCGTTGTCGTTCGGAGAGGTCGCGCACCATGTCGTTGAAGCCGGCCTGCAGCAGGCCGAGCTCGCTGGCGTCGTAGATCTGCATGTGCGCGTTGTAATTACCGCGCTGTACCTCGCCGAGGGCCCAGCGCAGCTGGCGCAGCGGGTCGGCGATCGACATGGCTACCAGCAGCGTGCTGGCCAGCCCGACGCCCAACGCCAGCAACGCCAGCAACAGGATCGGGTTTAGCAGCTTCTCCGGCGGCCCGCGCAGGTACGAAGCCTTGTCCGCCACCACGGTCAGCACGATCGTCAGCAGCGGCACCCCGGTGGACAGCGCCCAGGCCAGCATCTGGCGCCCGATGACACCCGACGCCCTGATGTTTTCCGGCAGGCCGCCACGCAGGGCGGCAACGGCCACCGGGCGCAGCACCCGCTCGGACTGCAGATAACCGATGATCGCGGTGGCGGTGGCACCCAGGGCGATGGCGACGGCCACTACCGGCGCGGCGTGCTTGACCACCGGCCAGCTGGCGACGATGAAGATCACGCCGCCGATGCACCAGGACGCCAAGTTGATCACCGTGCGGTAGAACGGCGTCCGCAGTGCGCGGCTCCGGGCCAGGTCGGTGGCGGCGGGGTCGGTGTCGGTGAGCAGACCGTCGCGGCGTTGCCACCGGAACACCGGCACCAGTAAACGCGCGCTGATCGCGGTTCCGACGAGGAACAGCAGGACGATTGACGCGGTGAAGGTAGCCAGGTTGAGGGCCGGCAGTTTTTGCAGTTCGATGCGGTCTTCGGGTGGCAGACCGTAGCGCAGGAAGCCCAGCACCAGCAGTGCGCCGATGATGTCGGCCTGCAGCTGGCTCAGCGTAAAAACCGGCCACGGCGTGCGCACAAACCATTGGACGAATCCGCTGATCCGCCCAGGAAGTTCCGCCATCGTGCTCACCAACCCACCGTATCGGTCGTCGGGGACGAAAAAGTAGCCAAAACGTTCCGTGTACAGCCGGTTATGTTGCGGAGTTGTCAGCGCTCATCAGTACTGTTGCCGGTGATGTCACGGGTATTCACACGGCTGGTTGGCCAGGAGTCCGTCGAAGCCGACCTGGTGGCCGCCGCTTCGGCGGCCCGCGGTGATTCGGCTCACACCGCGGCGATGACGCACGCCTGGTTGATCACCGGTCCACCGGGCTCGGGGCGCTCGGTCGCGGCGCTGTGCTTTGCGGCCGCGTTGCAGTGCACATCCGACGGGGTGCCCGGCTGCGGAGAGTGCCGCGCCTGCACGACGACGATGGCCGGCACGCATGCGGACGTCCGCCGGGTCATCCCCGAGGGACTGTCCATCGGCGTCGACGAGATGCGGGCGATCGTCCAGATCGCGTCGCGCCGGCCGAGCACGGGCCGCTGGCAGATCGTGCTGATCGAGGACGCCGACCGGCTGACCGAAGGCGCGGCGAATGCCTTGCTCAAAGTTGTCGAGGAGCCGCCGCCGTCGACGGTGTTTCTGCTGTGCGCGCCGTCGGTAGATCCCGAAGATATTGCGCTCACGCTGCGGTCCCGCTGCCGGCATATCGCGCTGGTGACGCCGTCTCCCGATGCCATCGCCCAGGTCCTGATCGACGGCGACGATCTGACGGCCGAGACCGCGAACTGGGCGGCGTCGGTCAGCGGCGGCCATGTGGGCCGGGCGCGGCGGCTGGCCACTGACCCGGAGGCGCGCGAGCGGCGGCTGCAGGCGTTAGGGCTGGCCCGCGACGCGGCCACCCGATCGAAGGCGTACGGCGCCGCCGAGGCTCTGGTCGCCGCCGCCGAGGCCGAGGCGGCGGTGCTGACCGCCGGGCGCGACGAGGCCGAAACCGACGAGCTGCGCACCGCGCTGGGCGCCGGAGGCACCGGCAAGGGCACTGCCGGCGCGTTGCGCGGTGCCACCGGCGCGATCAAAGACCTTGAGCGACGGCAGAAGTCGCGTCAGACCCGGGCGTCGCGGGATGCCCTGGACCGCGCGTTGATCGACCTGGCGACCTACTTCCGGGACGCGCTGCTGGTGGCCGCCGACGCCGGCGCCGTGCGCCGCAACCACCCGGACATGGCAGAGCCCATCGCGGCGATGGCCGCCCACGTCACACCGGAGCGGTTGCTGCGCTGCATCGAAGCTGTGCTGGAGTGCCGTGAAGCGCTGGCGGTTAACGTCAAACCCAAATTCGCCGTCGACGCGATGGTCGCCACGATCGGTCAGGCGCTACGCGACTGACGCTTGATTGCCCGGTTCCTCCTCATCGCGCTGCGCGCTCTGCATCGTCGCCGGGCAAACTTGGGTGGGCAAGCGGCCCTGCCGTAGACTCGTCCCGCCCGGCAGGGCACGCCACCTTAGCTCAGTCGGTAGAGCGGCTCACTCGTAATGAGCAGGTCAGGAGTTCGATTCTCCTAGGTGGCTCAGCATTTGCGTCGAGCGTCACGCTAGCGCGACGCTCGTAGGCGACGGCCACGCCTGCGTGACCGAATATGCAGGTCAACGCATTACTGTAAGTCGCAGTTCAAGATCACTCATCGTTTATTCATCGTTTATGGCTTGATCCAGCAACGCCGCAACCTCGGCGTGAACACCACCCCGCGCCATCGCGGCCCGGGGTGGCGGTGTCGCACGTCGTTTGCGCCGTTTTGGCCGGGTCAAGTCTTACGCTTAAGACATAAGTCCGCGACGTTAGGCGTGGCCGAGGGATCGGGGGGTGATCTGGGTATGCCGGCCGTTAGGCCACGGAGTGAATCTGTGCCGCATGGCACCCGGCGCGGGTATCAGCGGTGTGTTGCCGGTGAGGGTGGCCGGCCGTGCGACTCGTGCCGGCAGGCGAACACCGATTACACGAACGCCCGTAACGCTGCGCGGCGGGGGTTGTTGCCGCCGCGGCCGGTGACGGTGCTGCCGACTGAGCCGCCGGCGTCACCGCCGGTTGTTGTTGAGCCGCAGCGGCCGGGCCCGGTTGAGTTGGCGGTGGTCGAGGCGTGCGCGGCCTTGTCGACGACGGCCAGCCACCCCGATCTGGTGGAGACGGCGTTGAGCCTGGCTCGCATTCTTGATGACCGCAGGCAGATCACGACTCAGCCGTCCGCGTCGCGCGAGTTGCGGCAGGTGATGGCCGAGCTGCGGGCCGGTTCGGCTGGCCGCAGCGGCAGGCTGGCGGATGTCGCCCGGCTTAGCCGCCGGGCGCCGGGCGCGAGCACGAGGACGGCTAGCTGGTGCGTTGCGCGTATTGTGATAACCCGGGGGTTGATGGCCCTTTCTTGCGGCGACGGCTGCCGGACACTGTATTTCGACAGACAGCGCGGCTTTCATGTTTGCCCCGTGTGCGCGACCAGGTTTGAAAGCTGCTCGCCGAAGGCTATCTTCTGTTCGAAACCTTGCCAGCAGCGGCATTGGCGGCGGCGCAAACTCGACGCGGCATCGGTTGGCTGCGGCACGGACCCTGACGTTTTGACGAACAGGTCGCGGCGACGGTAAGCGCCACTGGCTGTCGGCCTGGCTGTGCGCGGCCGAGTCGGCTTAGCGTCGGCTGAATGTCGGTGTGGTGCAGCCGGTTCGCTGCTGCCTGCGCGTTACGATTCAATGCATGGACCGCCGCAGGGTTGAACGTGAACTGGCCGCCGCCACAACCGGCAATGTCGTCGGTGCGGTGTTGGCTGAGGTGGCGATGATCCCGGCGGATCGGCAGGACCCGCGGCTGGTGGCTGCGGCGTTGAGCCTGGCGCAGCTTGTCGGCGATCCTGAGAGCGCGCTTGTTGCGCCGGAGGCATTTTCGCGTCTGAGCGTGATCCTCGACCGGCTGCACGAAGAGGCGGGGGATGTTTGACCGAGTTTGAACGGTGGCCAGCTTCTTATTCGGCGTCCACTATTCGTGAGCCGACGAATGCACTGCCGGGAGCTTGACAGCGGCCCAGAAACGTCAGCACCTGCTCGGCGTCGTTGCTAGCGTGATGCCCGACAACCCCGAGTGCGGGGGAGTAAACGATAGCGGCCAAGTTCGAGACCAGCAAAGACCACGCGGGCAAGTGTCCGCTTCCACCTCAAGGCCCCGAACGGTGAAATCATCGCCGCCAGCCAAGGATACGAGACGAAGGCGAGTGCCGAGAAGGGTGTCGAGGCGGTCAAGACTCACGCACCCGGTGCCACGGTGGAGGACCACTCCGGCTAGCGCCTGTCAGCAACACTCATTCATGCGGGGTCGGCGTCGGCGCGTGGTCGCGCGGCGGGCTGGCGCTGGTTCGGACGATGACTGAGAAGGGCGGCGAGTAGCAGGGGTACAGTGAGTACACCGGTCAAGGTAGCGATGATGACTTGGGTCCGCGTTCTGTGCTGCCGTCGAAACAAACTGGTCGGAACAACCATCGCGCCTTCATCGCACCCGGGTGCTGGATCCCGAGGGTGCAGCAATGCTCGACCACACATCCAAAATCACTCCTGCAGAACTTGCAGGCTTCATGCCCGCCTTTGAGGCGCAGCTCCGCCAGGACTTGCGCACCTACGCCGTCGAGTTACGGCAGCTTGCCTACACCTTGCCCAACGGGTGGGCGAGCACGATTTTCTTCAATTGTCGGGTCGGATGCGCGCTACTGCCGATCAAGAGGAACGTCAGCGGAGTGTTGCTGATGGCTGATCGCGGCATGCGGCAGTCGCCTCGGAGCCGTGAGCTACGAGACCGACCGCAACCACGACCTAGCGCCACGTCAGATCGCGCGGTACCGCACCGAGAACGGCGAGGAGTTCGACATGCCCTTCGCCCACGACGCCGCGGTCCCCGGCACCTGGCTGTGCCGCAACGGCATGGAGGGCACCCTGATCGAGGGTGGTGACCTGGCCGAACCCAAGAAGGTCAAGGTGCCGCGCACACACTGGGACATGCTGCGGGAACGCCGCTCGATCGAGGAACTCGACGGACTGCTCAAGGAACGCCTCGAGATCATCAAGTCACGCCGCCGCGGCAGCTAGCTTAGCTACCGGCGGGGTCACGAATCTCGGGCCCAAGCCGGCCGATGGCAGTCCACGCCGCCTCAGGGTTCGACCACCTAGGCAGCGAACATGACCAGCTACATGGCCCCGATGACGGTGTAAATAGGCTTACCTGTGGTTGGCCTCCCACACCCCGGCTCGCTGTCTGGCAGCTTCTTGGGAGGGAAAGAGCGACGCCAGCGTGGTTAGCTTGCCGTCGACTTCCACGGCGAGCCACCAGCCGTCTTCGAGTGCTCCGATCAGATACTCCCGGTTGTCGCTCCAGGCGTGCTCGGCAGGACTCAACGAGGCCGCGACAGAACCTGTCTGTTTCGTGACGACTAGCGACCAATGGCCTTGGGTAAGCGCGGTCCACGTCAACGCCACAGGTTGCGGGAAAGGCGGCTGGGGCCTGCGAGCTGCAGAAGCCGGCGCCGGCTCTACTATCCAAGGCGGTGCCCCGGTCCCTTCCGGACGTGGAAATTTAGTCATGCCAATCATTAAACGCCGCCGCAGCGGGGGCGCCACCACAGCCGCGCGCGCCAAGACGTGCTGGTGTGACCCTTATCAGTTGGCGCCCGTGAAAGCGCGCGGCGGCATGTTCGAGCAGCTCTGCGATGAGTATGCCCTGGACGCCGCGGCTTTCGCAGGTGTGGCGCATGCGCGACCCCGACGAGCGCGACGCCTCGCTGGCGCTGCGCGCCGTCACACGGCAACCGGCTGCGCCGGGCGGTGAGGCTAGTATCGCACCCAGCATCGGCTGCACACCGGCGATCAGGTCGCGATGGCCGCCGACGCGCTGCGACGCCTACCTGGCCGACCGAGCGGCCGGCAAGGATGCGCTGCTGGTATGTGACACCTGGGAAATGGCCGACGCCCTCAACCGCCGCCTCCACGACACCTCTCACTGTCGACGGCCCCACCGCTACAGGCGGCCCGCGACCAGACACATCCGCATCGGCGACCTCATCATCAGCCGTAACAACAACGCCTCGCATCCCCGTACACGCCGCACCCAGTGCAGTACCGCGAGACCTGATCAGGTGCGCAACGGCAACCGCTGGCGCGTCGCGAGGCATCGACGTAGACGACCAACCGCATCGCCGCCGAACAGCTCACCGATAAGGCACGCGTCGTGTTCGAAAGCGACTATCTGCGTGAGCATGTCAGCCTGGGCTATGCCGTCACCGTGCATACCGCACAAGGCGTCACCGCCGACACCGCGCACACCGTCATCGCCGAATCCGCCAGCCGGGCCATGGCCTACGTGGCCATGGCCGCGGCCGCGACACCAACCACGCCTACATCTACACCCTACTTCAGCGGCGAAACCACCACGAACACACCACCCCGGTCGCCGTTTATCGTGCACATGTTGCGGCGCAGCACCAAATACGCCGCGGCCCACTACTTCCGGATGATCCTGGCCAACATGAGCGCCCACGCACCATGCACGCCGAAGCCGAACACACCGATCGCGAGCTGCTCCCCGACATCGTCACCCGGCTGCTCGATCGCCACGACGCCCGCCGCGCCGCACGCCGCCAGACCTGGCGCGAACACACCGCCGCCCAACGCGCGTTCTACCAGCGCTACCAACGCCTCGCCGCCGACATCGGACGCGCCGCCGACCGCGCCATGGACCGCGGCTACGGACTCGAACTGTAGAAGCCCGCCGCAGCATCTGCGGTAAAGCTGCGGCACTCGCCCGGCGGTCTTGTTGGCCAGCGGAATACTCCCGGTTGCTAGCCGCTCAGCTATCTGATAAGTTCTTCAATCGATCGAAATAGGAATCGGAAGTCTTCAGGAGGTCGGTGGAGTCCCAGCCGCTGTACAAGCTCAAAGGCGAGTTCTTCAAGACTCTCGGGCACCCGGCGCGGATCAGGATTCTGGAGCTGCTCGCTGTGCGGGACCGCTCGGTCGGTGAGTTGTTGCCCGATGTCGGGCTCGAGTCGTCGAATCTATCCCAGCAGCTGGCGGTGTTGCGCCGGGCCGGAGTCGTCTACGCGCGCAAGGACGGCAATACCGTGATCTATTCGATCACCTCGCCCGATATCGCCGAGCTGCTCGCGGTAGCTCGCAAGGTGTTAACCGGGATGCTCAGCGAGCAGGGTCGCAGTGCTCGAAGACTTGCGCGCCGGTGGCACGTCGCAGATCCGGTAGCTGGAGCCATGGGTTGGATCGGCAAGATCTTGCGCGTTGGCCGCGTCGTCGAGCCCGCCGGCCCAGCATCCGCTCCGGTCGTGGAACCGCCTGTCTGGAGTGAGGGTTCGCTGCAGATCCGCCACGTCGACGCCGGCTCCTGCAACGGGTGCGAGGTGGAGATCTCGGGTGCGTTCGGCCCGGTGTATGACGCGGAGCGGTTCGGGGCGCGGCTGGTGGCCTCCCCGCGGCACGCCGATGCGCTGCTGGTGACCGGTGTCGTGACGCGCAATATGGCCGACCCGCTGCGTAATACCCTCGAGGCGACTCCGCACCCGCGAGTGGTGATCGCGTGCGGAGATTGCGCCCTGAACCGAGGGGTGTTCAGGGATGCCTACGGGTCGTCGGTGCGGTGGGTGAGGTGGTGCCCGTCGACGTCGAGATCCCGGGGTGCCCGCCGACCCCGATCGAAATCGTCGCGGCCCTGCGATCGGTCACCGGCAGATGACGGTGACGCTCACGCCGGCTTCGGCGTCCGCGTCAAACGTCGTTGCCCCGGCGGCGGCCTCGGACGCAGCTTGTCGGGGATCTCTGACGACCGGTGTGGGCGTGTTCGGGGTCTGGTTGGGTTTGCTGGGGCATGTTCGGGTCGGTACGGCTCGCTGCACATCGGCTGGCTTCTTCCGCTGTCGGGGATATAGCTGGAGCTCGACCCGCTGGGCGGTTCTTCATGGCGGTCACTGGTGCCGTCGCGATTCCCGGTCGGCTTCTATGTGATCGGCTACGCGCCGGCATCTGAGTCGGGTCACGTTGGCGGTGTTGCCGGTGTTTGTCGCGGCGATGCTGCTGGTGCCAGCCGCAGGCTCGGTGACCGACCTTCCTGCTCGCGTGGGAGTTGATGGCGATCGCGTCGCTGATGTTGGTGCTGTCCGAGCACACTCGCTCCGAAGTCCGCTCGGCCGGCCTGTTGTACGCCGTGATGACTCAGCTCGGGTTCGTCGCGATCCTGCTCGGGCTCATGGTGTTGTCCGCGCCGGTGGAGCCGATCGGTTCGCCGACCTGGCGCGGGTGTCCGGCGGTGCACGCACCGCGTGTTCGTGCTGACGCTGGTCGGATTCGGGTCGAAGGCTGGGTTGGTGCCGCTGCACGCCTGGCTGCCGCGTGCCCATCCCGAGGCGCCCAGCCCGGTGTCGGCGCTGATGAGCGCCGCGATGGTCAACCTGGGGATCTACGGCATCGTCCGCTTCGATCTGCAGTTACTCGGGCCCGGCCCACGCTGGTGGGGGGTTACGCTTGTGGCCGTCGGCATCCTATCCGCGCTTTACGGAGTGCTGCAGGCCTCCGTGGCCACCGATATCAAACGGCTGCTTGCCTTTTCGACGACTGAGAACATGGGGCTGATCACGTTCGCGCTCGGCGCGGCAACACTCTTCGCGACACCGGGTTCCGTTCCGGCGACGATCGCGGTGCCGCGGCGGTGCTGCATCTGATGGCGCACGCGGCGTTCAAGAGCCTGGGATTCCTTTCCGCCGGATCGGTGCTGGCCGCCACCGGGCTGCGCGACCTTGACCTGCTCGGTGGGCTGGCCCGCCGTATGCCCGCGACAACGGTGTTTTTCGGGGTGGCCGCGCTGGGTGCGTGTGGGCTACCGCTGGGCGCCGGCTTTGTCAGTGAATGGCTGCTGGTTCAGTCTTTGATCCACGCCGCCCCCGGACACAATCCCATCGTGGCGCTGACGACGCCGCTGCGGTCGGCGCGGTCGCACTTGCCACCGGCCTGAGCGTGGCGGCGATGGTCAAGGCGTTCGGGATCGGGTTCCTCGCCCGTCCGCGTTTCGATGCAGGCCGCCGGCGCACGCGAGGCGCCGGCCAGCATGCGCGCCGGCATGGCTGTCGCTGCGGGCGCCTGCCTGGTGCTGGCGGTGGCGCCGGCGCTTGTCGCTCCCTCATTGCGCCGGGCCCTCGCGACGTTGCCATCCGCACGTGGCCGTGGAGTTCACCGGTCTTGGCACCGTGGTGCGGCTGCCCGGAGTGTCCGGGTCGATCGCACCCGGCGTGATCGCCGCCACGTGGTCGCCGCGGTGTTGGTGGCTTCCGCGCTCGCGCGGTGGCGTTCTCGCCGACGCCCCGCACCAGTCATCCTGCCGTTATGGGCTTGCGGCGCAGACGATCTCACCGAGCGCATGCAATACACGGCCACGTCGTTCGCCGAGCCGCTGCAGCGAGTCTTCGACGATGTGCTGCGCCCCGATACCGATATCGAGGTCACCCACACCGCCGAATCAAGGTATCTGGCCGAAAGGATCACCTATCGGACCGCGATCGACGATACGATCGAACGCGTTTCTATACCCCTGTGGTCCGTGCGGTAATCGCCGCCGCCGAGCTGGTGCGGCGTGCCCACACCGGCAGCGTGTACCTCTACCTGGCGTATGGCGCGCTGGGCGTGCTAGATCGTGCTGGTGGTGGCCCAGTGAATGTGATGTCCTACCTCGCCGGCGCCGCGCAGATCGGCGCGGTCACGATAGGCGCGCCGCTGGTGATCGGTGCGACGCGTCAGGTCCGGGCACGCTGGGAAGGCCGAGCCGGCGGCGGCCTGCTGCAACCGTGCGTGATCTGCTCAAACAGCTTGGTAAGCAAAAGATCACGCCAATGGGAACGACGATCGTGTTCGCCGCCGCGCCTGCGATCGTGGCCGGGACCGCGCTCCTGATCGCCGCGATCGCACCGATCGTCGCGACCGGTCGCCTCTGGACACCAGCGCCGACCTGTTCGCCGTGGTTGGGCTGCTGTTCCTGGGTACCGTCGCGCTCACCCTTGCCGGCATCGACACCGGTACCTCGTTCGGCGGCATGGGCGCAAGCCGCGAGATCACTATCGCCGCGCTCGTGGAACCAACGATCCTGTTCGCGGTGTTCGCGCTTTCCATCCCCGCCGGATCTACCAATCTGGGCGCGCTGGTTACCAATACGATCGCACACCCCGGCCATGTCGTTTCACTGACCGCTGTACTCGCCTTCGTCGCCCTGGTGATCGTCATCGTCGCCGAGACCGGGCGGCTGCCGGTGGACAACCCCGCCACCCACCTCGAATTGACTATGGTGCACGAGGCGATGGTCCTCGAATACGCCGGCCCACGGCTGGCGCTGGTCGAGTGGGCCTCCGGATGCGGCTCACGGTGCTGCTCGCGCTGCTCGCGAATCTGTTCCTGCCGTGGGGTATCGCCGGAGCCCACCCACGCGCTTCGAGGTGTTGATCGGCGTCGTCGCGATAGCCGCCAAGGTCGCTGTTCTCGCCGCGCTGCTGGCCACCTTTGAGGTGTTCATCGCCAAACTTCGACTTTTCGAGTTCCCGAACTGCTGGCCGGTTCGTTTCTGCTAGCCCTGCTCGCGGTCACCGCCGCCAACTTCTTCACCGTGCGGGCGTGAGGGCCCGCCGATGACCGACGCTAACTTCTCTATTCTGGTCTACTTCGCCGCGGGCGGGCTCATGCTCACCGCGGTGTTGATCGTCTGGCGCCGCTAACTGCGCGCCATCGTGCATCTGCTCGCGTGGCAGAGTCTCGCACTCGCGGCGATTCCCGTTCTTGCGCGGGATTCGCGATGGCGACGTCGCGCTGATCTAGCGTAGCCATTGCCATACTCGCGCTGCGCGTGGCGGTGTTGCCGTGGTTGCTAGCCCGCGCGGTGCGCGCCGAACGCTCACAACGGAGGCCACTCCCGCTGATCAACACCACCAGCTCGCTGCTGATCACCGGCGCGCTCTACGTCGCTGCCTTCGCGATCACCCAACCGTGGTCAATCTAGAACCGAGCCCCAGCACCAACGCTGTCCCAGCCGCGTTCGCGGTGATCCTTATCGCGCTGTTCGTGTTGATCACCCGGCTTCATGCGATCTCGCAAGCCGCCGGATTCCTGATGCTGGACAACGGGATCGCCGCGACCGCGTTCCTGCTCACCGCCGGGTGCCGTTGATTGTCGAACTCGGCGCCTCACTGGACGTGCTGTTCGCGGTTCGTGATCGGCGTGCTACCGGCGGCTACGACGCACTTTCGGCGACGCCGAACTAGACAGCTGCAGGAGTTGCGCGACTGATGACCCTGTTGCTGCTCACCGCGATCCTCGCGCCCTTCACCGCATCCGTCACCACCCTGGTCGCCGGGTGGCGGCGCACACCGCACGCTGACGGTGCTGTCCGCGAGCACGCGTGCTGGCATGCGGTGCGTTGCTCTGGTTTCGGGTCGGGTCGGCGCGCAGTCTCGCACTGGGCGGACTGCTGCGCGCCGATGCGCTCACGGTGACTATGCTCATAGTCATCGGTATCGTCGGCACTCTTGCCACCTGGGCGAGCATCGGTTACATCGACGCAGAACTCGCACGCGCCTACACCGACATGCGCGGTGCGCGCCTGTATGGCGTGCTGACGCCGGCGTTTATGGCCGCGATGGTTCTCGCGGTGTGCGCCAACAACATCGGGTGGTCTGGGTAGCGATCGAAGCTACCACGTGATCACCGCTTTCCTGGTCGGGCATCGCCGCACCCGCACCGCGCTAGAAGCGACCTGGAAATACGTGGTGATCTGCTCGGTCGGCATCGCGGTGGCTTTCCTGGGCACCGTGCTGTTGTACTTCGCCGCCCTGCTCGCCGGCGCGCCCGCCACTTACGCCTTGAACCTCGACGTCCTCGTCGCCCACGCCCACGGCCTGGATCCTGCTGTCACCCGGCTGTCCGGCGGGCTGCTTCTCATCGGTTACGGCGCCAAGGCCGGGCTGTTCCCGTTTCACACCTGGCTGGCCGACGCGCACAGCCAAGCCCCGGCGCCGGTGTCCGCGCTGATGAGCGGGTGTTGCTGTCGGTCGCGTTCTCTGTGCTGATCCGGTTGCGCCAATCGTCGACACCGCTATCGGGCCCACCTTCCTGCGCACGGGGCTGCTGGTGGTCGGGTTGGCGACGCTGCTGATCGCGGCCTAGATGCTGACCGTCACCGGAGACCTCAAGCGGATGCTGGCCTACTCGTCGATGGAGAACATGGGCCTTATCGCTATCGCTGCCGCCGCCTGCACCACCTTCGCGATCGCCGCGCTGCTGCTGCATGTGCTCGCCCACGGTATCGGCAAGACCGTGCTGTTCCTGGCCGGCGGTCAGCTGCAGGTCGCGCACGACTCCACCGCGATCGGTGACATCACCGGATCATGCGCCGATCGCGGCTGCTCAGCTGTCGTTCGCCATCGGAGTGATCGTCTTGCTCGGCCTGCCGCCGTTCGCTATGTTCGCCAGCGAGCTGTCCATCGCGCGTTCACTGGCCGATGCGCGGATGGCCTGGGTGCTAGGCGTCGCGATGCTGCTGATCGCGATCGCCTTCGCTGCGCTGGTCCGCAACGGCAGTCGCATACTGCTCGGTGCCCCCGCCGCGAGCTCCCTCCCATTCTCATGCCTGTTACTATAGCCGCCGCTCTGTTCATCTGCATCGTCGCCTCGATAGCTCTCGGTGTCACCGCGGCCCACTGAGCGACCTGTTCACCACCGCCGCCAGCAAGTCGGGGTTCTGCGATGAGACTCGACTGGTTGCGGTACAGGGTATCCTAGGACGATCTCGTCGAGATGGCCGAGAGGCTGCTGGCTGAATGTTTCGTCTGGCTCTGGTCGCCGCCCACGATGAC
>CAWAGK010000004.1:0-132500 GCA_963781685.1 uncultured Actinomycetota bacterium | reverse complement strand
CCTCGTGAACCTTGGGCTTGACCCCGTTTGCTGTACACAGCGGCTCGTGCGGCTAGATTTTAGTCACATATTCAAAGACGTCCCCTCGAGTTCACCCGCTGCTGAACGTCGTCAGGTGAACGGGAACCAGTGCTCGACGGCGCGCGAGATCTCGATATAGATCGGGATCCCGATCGTGACGTTGTAGGAAAACGTCAAGCCCAGCGAAGCGGCCAGTGGCAGGTCGGGCTCGCCTCGGGGATCGCCAGACGCTGGACTGCGGGTACAGCGATGTATGACGCCGCGCCGCAGAGTACGGCGAACAGGATATAAGTCCCCGACTCGAACCGGGTGTGCGTGAGGTGCGCATAGGCGTGAGCGGTAATGATCCCGATAGCGGCGAACAGATTCGGCGCCAGTAGACCGAAGGCGATGAAGCCGGGGCCCGCGCTTCTTCAGGTCCCGCAGTCGGCGGGAGGCAGTCATTCCCATCTCAAGCAGGAACAGGCACAGCACGCCTTGGAACGCGGCGACAAAGATCGTTGTCGTTGTCGTGCACGATCTTCGGTCCCTGCAATCCGACTCACCAGGCCGATGACGATGCCACCGAAGAGCAGATACAGGCCTGGGTTGAGGAAGACCTCCCTGTAGCAGCTTTAGCGTGCCGACGCGCGTCTTTGTGTCATCCCAATCTGCGTCGTCATCGGGATGCTGCTGCAGCTCCAGCGCGACCTTCGTCTCCTGCTCGATCGCCAGCTCGCGTTCGTTATCGAGATGTCGCCCGCGAGCTGGCCGGCGAGCCGCCCTGGGCCCTCACCTCTCATCGGTGCCTTGTAGTCGGGCTCGTCGGGCATGTTCCCCAACGCGTCCATTCCCTTTTGCCGCAGCCGCGCCGCCTAGATACAGCGCCACCAGGCAGCCAGGTCATCTCCATGACGGCCAACATGACCCGCATGTAATCCGTTGTAACGTCATCCCGACGATGTCAAGGACGCCTACACAGGCTGTCGAAGGTGCCCGTCCTAGTCTGACCCGTAATAGCCGGCGACCGTCGCCCTGTCGATCCGCCGCATCTTTGTCATGTGAGTCTAGCAGCGAGTAAGCGAGCAAACCTATCAGGAAGTTGAGAACGAACCCCAGGACGATGAATCCAGCGATGTTGTCCGATTGCTCGCGACGTGGATCGTGGCGAGCTCTTCACCGCCGTGCCAGCCGATGGCCAGCAGCAGGTACATCGTCAGCCCCTGATAGATCACGTAGGGAAACTCGAACTGTACCTTCAGAATTGGGATAAGGAAGCCCGAGGTAGAAAAACAGCAATAGCGGCTTGAAGAGGTTGTGCCGGAAGTTCTCCCAGAAATGCAGGAGCATGACGAATCTCCTTTGAGGGCGTGGCTTGCTCACAATTCGTGACGGCCACCACGGGGGTCATGAATTTTGCAGAGTCTTAACCCCCGCCGCGCCACTTCGCGCTGTGAGCAACAGCGCCTGTACGCTGGGAGAATGCTGCGAAAATGCTGCGAAATCCGCTAGCGGCAGCACAATTCGTAATGTCGAGTCGCCAAATTCTCCGCTGTGGCGGATCGACCTTTTATTCGTTTAAAGTTACTTTTTGTTTACTTCCTGTTGCTGCCCACCAGTGACTGCCGCACCACTCGCTAAGTTGCCCGAGCTGTTTGTCAACCCATGTGCCTCTACGCCGCTCCCCTTGTTAGAGCCGTTCCAAACTATCTACGTGTACGCCGACAACAAACTTGCCACTCTTGAGGCCACCGAGACAGCTGCGCCGTCTTTAAACTGCCATCTGAGTGGCCCAACTGCTCTGGCTAACCGCCCTACGTCAGTCTCTGAATCGCGGCACCTGCCAGCAAACCACGCTTACATCCTGAAGGCGGAGCGCACAGGCGCAGACGTTGTCACAACATTGTCACAACTAGGTGCGAATCAGGGGAGTCGACCGGCGACAGCAAGAGACGGTCTGCGCTGGTCAGATGGCTGCGAGATACATTGTAAGACAGGTAACTTCACCCGATGTCCGACTCGGGGTCAAGTGGTCGCAGGTCAAATCCTGTCAGCCCGACCAGAATTTCCGCAGGTAGAGGGCCGTATCGGCGGGTTGCGGACATGTCCCGAAGCGGTACCCGCTAGGGGTATGTACAGCAACGGATACAGCAACCCGCCCGCATTTCCCCCCGAACAGCCGTTTCATAGTCCGAGCGCCCCGCTCAATCGTTTCGACCGCGCGGCAGATGGGGTTTACGGCATCGTCGCCTCTGGCACCAACAACGTGGCGTTCCTGTATCCCGGTTAAGCCACCAGGGTGGCGTGGGCGCGCGTCTGCGGAGTCGCGCTGCCACCCGGGACAAACCCCCTCGGGGCCAGTGTGTTTCACAGTCCACGCTGGCCCTGCGGGGGACCACCGGAAAGTGAGGTGAGCGTCGATGGCCGACGATGATCAAGTTAAAGGCGTCGATGCGGCGGCCGGTGTCGACGATCGTTGACGCCGTCAACGGCACCACGGTGGCCAGCTGCAGTGGCCGGGCCGCGAACTTCGCCAGGCCCCGCACCGCCATTCCCACCGAGTTGCTGTCGCCCGGCCCGTCCACCGCCTTCGGCGCCGGCGTGTCCGGTTCGGTGCCGCACAGCTGCGACAGCAGGTTCGCACCGCCCACCCCGTCCACGCTGGCGTGATGCACCTTGGTCATCACCGCCAGCCGCCCACCCGCCCGGGCGTCGGTGCCAGCGATCCCCTCGATCACCCACATCTCCCACAGGGGCTGGCCGCGATCAAGGGGCAGGGAGGCGATGCGCCCACAGGTCTCCGACAGCTCGACGCGCCCGCCGGGCGCCGGCAGCCCGATACCGTGCAGATGCCGGTCCAGATCGAAACTGTGGTCCTCCACCCACACCGGATGGTCCAGATTCAGCCGGCTGTCGGCCAACCTCTGCCGAAACTCCGGGATCGACTTGATCCGCACGCCCAGCTCTTCGCGCAGCCGAGCGAAGCTGTACCCGCCGGGCACTGTCGCGGCGTCCAACTCCAAGATCGCGCAGACGTGCAACGGCTGTGAGGGCGTTTCCAAATACAAGAAGCTGGCATCCAGCCCGCTCAGCGGTTGCATACGTTTCCCTTCCGCAGCTTTCTTTACGGACACCCGTACCGAAAGTACCGCTCTTTGGTCCCGCCGGGAACCCCGTGGTGCCGCGAAACATGTTGGTAGGCGATATTTTACAGGCGCTGAATAATCCGGGCGAACACAGCCTGATGTTTTATAGAGCGTATAGAGCGGGTATAGAGCGATTGTGGAGCTGATCCCGTGAACGCGGACCCGAGAGGCACCGTGCGCCGCTCCGCTGACGGCGCGCTGCTGGTGCGTGAGTTCGGCGGCGATAAGTTGGCTGGAAGCTGGTGCCGTCGGAGTCGGAACATTGTGTGTTCTTTGGTGACGGGAAAATCGAACGAGCTTGGCTGGAGTGGCCGATCATCTGGTGCCCAAATGCGACGTTCCACGAACAGGACAACATCCGCCGCGCTCAGGGCCGCCGACCCTAACCTGGCAGCATGCCCGGGACCGCCGGCGCGCCGCCGCAGCGTCTTCCGCATTGCCGCAGGGCGCCTTGGTCAGTCGACGTTTATTCATCGCTTATGACCAAGAATCAACGAGAATTACCGATAACCGTTGGCATTGGTTGGATACCGAAAACCGTTGCGTTACAATGCTTGCGTCAACCAGTGAGAACTATCAAAAGCCCCTGGCTCGTAATGAGCAGGTCAGGAGTTCGATTCTCCTAGGGGCTCAACGCGGCAGCGCGTAGCCCACCGGGCCCGCCGCGACGCACACGGCAAGCGCGGCCGTGTCGGCGCGCACCGTGATGGCGTCGCCCGCGCCGGGCAACCGGACATAGACCCGGTTCAGCCCGGGATGCACCGGAACCTTCGTCTTCGGCCCCTCCGACAGCGACAACGTCAGCGAGCCATCGCTGTTGGCCAGGTAATTGATCTCGGCGGTCCAATCCGTCGGCAACAGTGGGCCGTCGAGACCAAGCTGCACCGGCCGGTCCGGTTGCACGAAGTAGCCGCATCGCGGCACCGGCCCCGGCAGGATCGCGCGGACCCAGGTCACCTGCGCGTCGGCCAATCGGCCCGAGCTGTCCAGCACCCGCAATTGCGTTGTTGCCGAAGCGAATTCCGGACGGTCCGATAGCAGCGCGAACATGTGGCTGGCCAGATTCTCCGGCCAGGCCACCCGACCCAACACCAGCGGATCGACCTCCTGATCCAGCAGCGGCGCATTCGAGGCCGCGTGTGCGACGGCCAAACCGCGGCGGGCGTTCTGCAGATAAGGGTCAACGGGGTTGTCGCGCCACGAGGTCAGAAACGTCGCCGTGGAATACCCGCTACTCGCCACGAACGCCGCCGCCATGGCCGTCGTCACCACAGCACGGCCCGCCGACGCGTCCAGCCAGTGCTGAACCTGTCCGTCGAAGCGACGGTTCCGTGCGCAGAACCCGACCGCGGCCAACAACGCCAGCACCACGACGAGATCGGGGAAATAACGCAACGTCTGGGCCAGCTCCAGCGCGGTGAACCGCGATGAGCGCATCAGATAGATCGGCACCTGGCATGCGACCACGTAGCCGGCCGCGGTCAGCCACACCGGCACAAGGCGCTGCTTGCGCACCAGCGAGACGCCCAGCGCCGCGGCCAGCACCAACCAGCCCAGCACTATGACCGCCGGTGGCGGCGTCGCCCACGGCGAGGCCGGCGCCCAGCGCGCCCAGGCCCACGGCCCCCCGGCCAAGCCGGGAACGATCCCATGAGTCACCGAGCGACGCAGCAGATCCCACGTCATCGGCAGATCCGAACTCCACCGCCGCTGGTTGACCACGACCAAGTAGACCGCGATCCAGGCGGCGGTCAGCGCCAGCGACGCGGTCCACAATCGAACTCCGGCGCGCCAGACCGCTGAAAACGCTGCCAGCGGCGTGCGGTCGCCCTGCACGTGGCACAGCAGCGCGGCGATGGCGAACGCGACGAAGGGAATCACCGCGGCCTTTTCGAAGAACAACAGCCCACCGAGGTAGACCAGCGCGCCGGTCACCGCGTAGCGCTGGTCGCGGGTTCGGACCAGCATGATCGCATCGGCGCAGACCCAGGCCAGCGCGGCCAGCATCGGCAGCGAGTTCAACGCCGCCGCCCACCACGCGAACCCCGGAACACCCAACGGGGTGAACAGCGCAAAGGTCAGCGGGATGAGCAGCACCGGCCGCCAGCCCAGGATCACGTACAGCGCCCGCAACAGCGCCAGCGAGGCCAGCAACTGCAGCACCACCAGGCTGATGGCCGGTCCGATCCAATTCAACGGCGCCAGCCGGGTAATGGCACCGGCAACCAGGAACGCGGCCGGCATGACATGGCCGTCGTGGTCGTCGAACAGGTATGACGGCGACAGCAGGCTATGCGTGCCGGCCCGGCCGACCAGGATCAGGTCATCCCAGTAGAAGTAGCCCCGAAACGCCAGCACCGCGCGAATCACCAGCTGCACCAAGATCAGTGCGGCGGCGGCCACCGCTACCTTCGGTACCCCGACAGCCCGTCGGTATGGTGGGCCGGTGCGCGCACTGGTCACCGGGGCAGCCGGGTTCATCGGGTCGACGCTAGTCGACCGGTTGCTGAGCGACGGGCACAGCGTCGCGGGGCTGGACAACTACGCCTCCGGGCGGGCCACCAACATCGAGCACCTGGTCGACACGCCCGAATTCGTTTTCGCCGAGGCCGACATCGTCACGGCCGATCTGCAGGCGATCCTGGACGAGCATCGCCCGGAAGTGGTGTTTCACCTGGCCGCGCAGATCGACGTGCGGCACTCGGTGGCCGACCCGCAATTCGACGCGTCGGTCAACGTGATCGGCACCGTGCGGCTCGCTGACGCGGCCCGGCGTGCCGGTGTGCGCAAGATCGTGCACACCTCGTCGGGTGGATCGATCTACGGCACCCCACCGTCGTATCCGACCAGTGAGGACGTGCCTACCGACCCGGCGTCGCCGTATGCGGCGGGCAAGGTTGCGGGGGAGATCTACCTCAACACGTTCCGCCATCTGTACGGCCTGGAGTGCTCGCACATCGCGCCGGCCAATGTCTATGGGCCCCGCCAAGATCCGCACGGCGAGGCCGGCGTGGTGGCGATCTTCGCCCAGGCGCTGCTGTCCGACAAGCCGACCAAGGTGTTCGGCGACGGTTCCAACACCCGCGACTACGTGTTCGTCGACGACGTCGTGGACTCGTTCATCAAAGCGTCCGGCGCGGTCGGCGGCGGGCAGCGGTTCAACGTCGGCACCGGTGTGGAAACCTCTGACCGCCAACTGCATTCAGCGGTGGCCGCGGCCGTCGGCGCGCCCGACGATCCGGAATTTTGTCCACCGCGACTCGGCGATTTGAAACGGTCCTGCCTCGACATCGATTTGGCTGAGCGAGTTTTGGGCTGGCGCCCACAGGTCGCACTCGACGACGGTGTGCGCCGCACCGTCGACTACTTCCGGCGCAAGCACACCGCCTAGCGCCGTCCGGCTTCTCGAGGTCACCAACGCGTCGCCATGGGATCGTCGAACAAGTCGTAGGTACCAGTAGTCTTCCACTGCTCCAACGCCTTGTGCGGAGTGCCGAACCACCGGATGATTGGGACCACCTCGGCCGGAGACCGAGCTCCATCAGTGAGGTGGCCGGTCGAGATCTCTTCGGGCGAAAGCGGTTGGCTGAGAAACGGATTAAGCACTCGGACGCCAAACAAAATCAAGTTATAAGTTCCGGGCAGTGCAGCCGATGGAACAATCATTCCGACCGCTCCGCTAATTCGGACGTCATCCGCCAATGCCTGCGTGGGGGCGTAATCGTCGCCGACGAGCTCATCGGGCGTCAGACCGTAGCTGCCACAATCCTTGAAGTCGACCCCTGTCACGTCATCGAGATCGATCAGCGCTGTCCATAAGTTCAAGACGACGTCGTCCGGATTACCGGCCGGTCCAACATTGTGGCGAAGCATCTCGGCGGCAGGGCCGAGCGGATGAAGACTCAGATACTGCACGATTTCGGTTCTGCCCCGATGAAAACGACCATCGCGTGAGCTGGGAAACGCCCACCACGGAGAGTCGTACGCGGCGTGACGAAATACGGTCAGCCTCATACCGTCATGGCACGGGCTGCAGTCGCGGCCCCAAGGAGCTGCGGGAAGGAGAGCGGATCGTCGAGCGCCTCAATGGGGCGCTGGCCGAGCAGCGGATGCTCCCGATAGAACCAGGCGACTACCCCAGGACCCGTGAATGAGTGGCGCAGCTGGTTCACGAGCTGTCCGACCGCACGGATACGAGCTGCATCGTCAGCTGCAGGCTCGGGCCCGTCGTCCGCGAGCCAGCGCTGAAGCTGGCGAACGGAAACCCTGAGCAGGTCGGCCAGAGTCTTCTGCGGGGCGGCGAGGATCTCGGATGTCCTGGCAAGTACCTCGCGGACCGGCGCGTCATCGTTGTACGGCTGATTTTCAGTAATGTCACGTAATGCGTGGCGGAATTGCTCCAGTGCAATGCGAACATCACGCCGCCGGTCCGCGTCGTTATCGTGGCGGAGCGCTTTTTCCGCGCGATACGCCGCAGCCCATAAAGCCGTTGTGAGATATGGGTCGGCATCGAGGAGCAAGGGCGTCTCGGCGCCAAGCGTCGTAGCGAAGCTGTCGATCAATTGGGAAACCTTGTCGGGAACCGTCCTGGACCGCTGTAACAACTTGGTCGCTTCATTAACGCGACCAAGGATGGCATGAAGGTCAGCGGTTGTCGTAGTCATGTCATGATCATACGACAAATCTACGCCAATAGCTTGGCCCGGTTGGCATGCGTGCGCGGCTTTCGGAGCGACCGCGCGGGCCAACAATCAAGGGGAGTCAATCCCTTGTCCGATGCAGCGGGCGGCGGTCAGCATGTGGCGAGGGGCCGACGACAGGGAGAAGGCAGTGACCGCGAGCGATGACGGTGGCCAAGCCGATCAGGAGGCGACAACCCGGCGTGAACGCCTGGGACGGATAGGCGTTGATTGGTGTGCCACGATTGTGGCCGGCATCGTGGTGCTGTTGGCCGTCGCCGGTTTGCTCCCCAAGATTCCGTGGTGACGCGATGAGCACGGTCGTCGTTGATCACACGGAGCCTGCCGAAGATGCCAGTTTCACCAGCCGCAATTTGTTCGCGTATGTGCCCGGCGTCTTGCTGTTGATCGCAGTCGGACTGCTCGGCAAGTACGCCCAAATATGGTGGAAATCCCTTGCTCACCAAGAGCATTGGACAGTTCCCGACATCGAGTATGTGTTATGGGCCATCGTTATCGGCCTCGTCGTCACCAATACCTTCGGTCTGCACCGCATCTTCCGTCCCGGTGTCCAGACGTACGAATTTTGGCTGAAGATCGGGATTGTCGTGCTGGGAGTGCGGTTCGTTCTGGGCGATGTCATCAAACTCGGTGGCATCTCGCTGGTGCAGATCGTGGTTGACATGGTCATCGCCGGCGCAATCATTCTCCTTGCCGCCCACCTGTTCGGATTATCGGGCAAGCTTGGCTCGCTGCTCGCCATCGGGACCTCCATCTGCGGCGTCTCAGCCATCGTGGCCGCCAAGGGCGCTATCCGCGCGCGCAATTCCGACGTCGGTTACGCGATCGCGGCGATCTTGGCACTGGGCGCCGTGACGTTGTTCACGCTGCCGCTTCTCGGATACGGAATCGGGCTCACCGACCGCGAATTCGGCTTATGGGCGGGTCTGGCCGTGGACAACACCGCCGAAACCACCGCGACGGGATACCTGTATTCGGAGCAAGCAGGAAAGATCGCGGTGCTGGTGAAGTCCACCCGCAACGCTCTAATCGGTTTCGTGGTGCTGGGTTTCGCTCTGTACTGGGCTTCACGCGGTCAGGCAGACCAGATCGCGCCGGGCTTGCGGGCAAGGGCCGCATTCGTCTGGGACAAGTTCCCCAAGTTCGTCCTCGGCTTTCTGGCGGTGTCAGCAATCGCGACAGCGGGCTGGCTGAGCAAGAGCGAAAGCACCAGCATTGCCAACGTATCGAAGTGGGCGTTTTTGCTGACCTTCGCCGGCGTGGGGCTGAACACCAACATTCGGGAACTCGTCCGCACCGGCTGGCGCCCACTCGTGGTGGCCATTATCGGCCTTGTCGTCGTTGCGGCGGTATCGCTTGGCCTGGTACTGCTCACTTCACGTGGGCTGCACTGGGGTGTCGGGGCAGGCTGATCAGTCGGGCGCTTGCGCGCCCTCCAGCGCGACGGCGCGGGCCAGTCTTGCGTAACGCAGTTCGAGGTCCTTGAACCGCATGTAGGTGCTCAACGTGGTGAAGCTGAACGCGATGATCAGCGCGTAGAGCATCAGGTCGGTGCCGCGGTCCACGCCGAGCCAATGCGCCACCACCGTGGTGTCGTTCGGCCGGAGCACGGCGTAGATACCGCCGAGCACGAAAACCAGATAGCCGACTTTGACCCAGGCCTTCGACTGGGCGCTGCGACGAGACCGCAGCAGGTAAACCAGCAATGCGACGATCGACGTGATCAGCAGGCCCTGAATCCAGTTCATCGCGGCATCCTTCCTCGCAGGAATCCGTCGAAAATAATGTTGACACCATTCAGCAGCGGTTGGCCCTTGGATTGGGAGTACTCGGTGTAGAGCACCTCGACGGGCTCTTCAGCGACGCGCCAACGGTTTTCGGCGATCAGCATGATGAACTCGGTGGCGTGGCTCATCCCGTTCATGGTGATGTCCAGCCCGTCGGCGACGGTCTTGTTGAACACTCGCAGCCCGTTGTTGGTGTCGGTCAACCCCAGCCTGCGGCCGCGGGGGCTCAGCCGCGTGGCAGTCTGCAACACAACACTTTTCAGCAGCGGAGGTCTGCTGACACCGGTGCCGAATCGCGTTCCGATGACGACGTCAACGTCGCCGGCGCTGAGCCGGTCAATCATCGTGACGAGGTCCTTGACGCGGTGCTGGCCGTCGGCGTCGAAGGTGGCGAAAACTTGTGCGCCGGGCTGACGGCGGGCGTACTCGACGCCGGTCTGGATGGCCGCACCCTGGCCCAGATTCACCGGGTGGCGCACTAGATGCGCCCCGGCCCGCAGCGCGACGGTGCCGGTGTCGTCGCGGCTGCCGTCGTCCACACAGACGACGTTGGCGAAAACAGCCCGCAGATCGGCGATGACGTCGCCGATCATGCCGGCTTCGTTGAAAGCCGGCACGACGATCCAGACGTTGCGCGTTTCGCTGAGCATTTCAAGCCCACAAGCTACACGCCTGCTGGCCCAACTCGGCTGATCAGCCTCCGGCGCGCGACAGCGCGGCCAGATGCACCCCGATACCCACCAGCGGACCGCACAACAACGCGACCACGGTGCGGGTCTCCAGCGGCAGCGGCAACAACAGCAGCAGCGTCGACGCCACCGTCGCACCGACCCAGCCCAGCGCGTAGGCGCGATGCAATGCGGCCGCCACCGTGGCCGCGCCGGTCAGGGTCAGCATGGCGATTGCCACCGCACCAGCCGTCAACCAGGCCAGCAGCGCGCCGGCCGCGTGGTACTCGGGCCCGAAGCCGACCCGCAGCAGCCAGGGACCGAGCAGGCCCGCGGCCAGCACGCCGAGCGCGCCGATCCCGCCGACCAGCGCCGCCGGCGCGATCAGCGCCCGCAGCCGCTCGGTTCGCGCGTCGACGAAGTGCGCGATCAGATTGCCCTGCATCGCGGTCAGCGGTACCAGCAGGGGCGCCCGGGTGAGCGTGACTGCCAGGATGACCACCCCGCCTTCGGCGCCGAGCTGGTCGGAGGTCGCCTTCAGCAGCACCGGAAAACCCATCACGAGAATGGCGCTTGCGCCGGCCGCGGTGATCGAATGGGCCGCTCCGCGCAGAAATGTCGCGGTGCCGCCCGGGGCCAGTAGGCGGGCGGCGGCCCGGGTCGCCGGCGAGACCACGATCATGATCAGCCAGGCCACCGCGCCCGCGACGGTGGCCCACAAGAACCCGACCAGGCCCCAGCCGATCACGAAGGTAGCCACCGCGACAGCCACTCGGATGACCGCGTCGGTGACCATCAGCGCCCCGTACTGGGTCCACCGGTTGGTCCCGGCCAGCATGCCCAGCAACGTGGCGTGCAGGCAGAACCCGGCCAGCCCGACGCTGAGCAGGCCGACCGAGAGCCAGTGGGCTTCGGCGAACACCCGTGTGCTCCACAGCGGTGAGCTCCCGGCGATCACCAGGGCAGCACCGATCCCGACCATCCCGGCGACCCGTAGCGGATGGGTGCGTCGCGCCGGTAAGACGTCTAGGTAGCCGGCGGCACGGACTTCCCGGGTTGTTTCTTGCAGCAGGCCATTGGCGGATCCGGTGACCAGGCCGAACCCTCCCCAAAAAACCGCGAAGATCGAAAAGCCGGCCGGAGCCAGATCACGGGCGGCCAGGTAGACGACCGCATAGCCGCACAGTGCGGTCAGCACGGTCGCCGTACCGACGCGGGCCACGCTGCCGCGGGCGATCGGGCTGGCGGAGGCTCCGATGCTAGGGGTCGGTCCGACCTCGGTCACGTCTTGAAAATACTCACAGCCATTACCGCGCTCAGCACGCCGACACGACCCTGGCCTGACAGACTGTGCGGCAGAGGGGAGTATTCCTCCGCCGCGGTGTCGTCATCACGTCACCCACAGCCGGGCGACCGGGGCCGCGGGCCTTTGCGACTCCGGTCGCGACGGTGGAAGAGACCTCTGGCGTTTCGACGACCGGAGGCCTCTGTTGTCCGTTTCTCTGCTCGAATGGGTCGTCACTCTGGGTGTGACGATTGCAGTCCTGGTGTTCGACCTCGCGGTTATGGCGCGGCGGTCCGGGGAACCGACGATGCGCAATTGCGCGATCGCGTTGTCGGCCTATGTCGCACTCGCGGTGTGCTTCGGGATCTGGACCTGGTACTTCCATGGCAAGCGGTTTGCCCTGGAATTCTTCGCGGGATGGATCACCGAGTACAGCCTGTCGATCGACAATCTGTTCGTCTTCGTCATCATCATGACGAGCTTTAACGTGCCCAAGATCTATCAACGGCAAGCGCTGCTCGTCGGCATCGTGATCGCGCTGATTCTGCGCGGCATCTTCATCGCGCTCGGCGCGGCGGCCATCCAGCGATTCTCCTGGGTTTTCTACCTTTTCGGCGCCTTTCTGGTGTACACCGCGATCAGATTGGCACGCGGCGCCGGGCACGACGCGCAGCGCGGAGAACGCGGCCGTCCGGTTTGCTCGCAACCACTTGAACGCCACCGATAGCTGGCACGGTGCCAAGCTCTATGTCAAAGAGGGGGCGCAGTGGTCGATGACCCCGATGTTTCTCGTCGTCGTGGCGCTCGGTGTCGCCGATCTGATCTTCGCCCTCGATTCCATTCCCGCGATTTTCGGGCTGACCCGCGAGGCCTACTTGGTGTTTGCCGCCAACGTATTCGCCCTGATGGGCCTGCGGCAGCTGTACTTCATGCTCGCAAACCTGTTGCAGCGGCTGGTTTGTCTCTCCAAAGGCCTCGGCGTCATCTTGTCGTTCATCGGGATCAAGTTGATGCTGCAGGCGTTGCGGGAAAACGATCTGCCGTTCATCAATGGGGGCAGGCACGTCGACGTCCCTGAGATCCCGACGTTGCTCACCCTGGCGGTCATCGTGGTGACCCTCGTCGTCACCGCAGCCGCCAGCCTTTATGCCACTCGGGCCGCCGACAGCGGCTAGGAGTCTGCTGAATTAGGGGTGCTTTGGGGCGGGGTGCCTCGCGGCGCTCGTTGGCGCTGATTTGAAGTCAGACCCTGAGGTCGACAGAAGAGGTCACCCCGCCGTTGTGAGGGTGACAGGACGGTGGCGTATCGCGCAAGCCGTTGGGCTTCATGGTGATCAGGCGATGGCCCAGCTCGTACCTGTGTGATGCAAGCCCAAGGTGAGTAGGCGTCGTAGGTTCAGCGCTGCGGCGCGATGGTGCAGCCAATGGTCGTTGCGGACGACGCCGCGGTAGCGAACCTTGCGGTTGCCGCGGGTCAGCCACGCGATAGCGCGTTCGACCATGGGACGATGCTGCCGATATTCAGTGAGCCACTGCGGTTTTCGCGCATCCCTGCGTGCGGTTCTTTGCAGCGCGTCGTGGGGGCGGATCGTCAGCGATTTGCCGGTGGCACTGGCGGTGCATTTGCTGCGCAATTGGCAGCCGGTGCACGCCACCCCGAAGCTGGCATAACCCGCGCGGCTGATCGGTCGAATCACCCCGGCCGGGCAGGTCGCGCTGCGTGCGTCATGGTCGACGATGAAGTCATCGACGGTGAATCCACCCGGAATGGCACCGCGCGCAGGTGCAGGTTTGACCCGATCGGTGTGGGCTCGCGCGGAAAGTTCTGCGCGGAATTCGCCGGTTCCATAAGCAGAATCGGCCAGCACGGTCACCGGCGAGTTTTCGTCGTCAAGCAGTGCTAAGCCGACCGTAGCTTCGTGGTTGTCGGCGCCGTTGGCTGCGGTCAGGACGCAGTCGGTGATGATTCCGGTGTCGGGTTCGACCGCGATGTGGGCTTTGTAGCCGTCCTGGCGGCGATGCACACTTTTGTGCACATGGCGAGTCTCGGGGTCCACCGTGGAGATCACCCGATCACCCGCGACGTTGCGGGCAAGGCGCCAGTGCCCGTCGGTGCCATCAGAGCCCTCGACGGGCTCGACATCTTGGCCGGCGACCAATGCCAGCAACGCCACCGCTTCGGCGCCCCGCGGACCCAGGTTCTGCTCGGGCAGATGCCCTAGGACTCGGTGGGCGTCGCTGACCAGTGCGTCGACCAACTGCTCGCGGGCCGCCAGATCATCCCAGGCGATCGCTGGCTTACCCGGATCGGTGTAATCATGAGCTGCGCAGTGCGCGGCGATGACCTCGGTCGCACCGGCCACCTCACGACCGACCCGCCGGATCGCGCCGATGAGCTGGGTGACGGTGTCCTGGGTGGCCACCGCATCATCGAGCACCGTGGAATCCAACGCCCGTCGGGCGCGCCCTGTCAGCGCCCCCGTTTGGGCAACCACGGCTTTGACCGCCTCAAAAATTCGGTTCGGGCGATCCGAAGCCGCCAGACGCCGCCGCCAATAGGTCAACGTCGTGGAATGAAACGCCGTCGCGGTCACCGGCAATCCGCATGCCGCTTTCCAACGCAGATCGAAGGTCACCGCGTCCACGGTCTCGTTATCGGATAAACCGTGCAACGCCTGCAGCGTGATCACGCTGGCCATCACCTCAGCCGCCACGCTCGGTCGCCCCCGCCGCGACGGGAACAAATCGGCGAACATCTCCTCGGGGAACAAATGATGCCGATGAGCCGCCAAGAAAGCGAACACGCTGTCGCCCTTGAGAAGATGGCCTGCTACCGACTCCGCATCCAACAACTCACGCTGATCATCAAACCGACCCTGCACCCACCAATCATCCCGAAAACGCCAGGCCAAACCCATCCGCCACGCGGGATTAATTCAGCAGACTCCTAGGCCTCGATGGCGGCGGCGATGCGTCGTTCGATGCTGGCCCGTGCCGGGGCGGGCAACACGATCAGCCCGTCGAGTTCTCTGCTGGCCCGCGCATAGGCGTTCTGCCGTTCCTGCGGTGAAGCGGCTTCGTCTTGGGCGAGCTGCAGCAGGTGCCGGGCCCGCGCCAGCCGCTGCTGGTCGTCTTCGGAAAAGTCGCTGCGGCGCCGGCGAATCGCTTCGGCCTCGGCGACCTCGAAGGCGCTGACGTAGTCGTGGACGGCGTCGCGGTATTCCAGTTGCGCGGGCCGATCGCTGAGCAGGTCTTCGGGCCGCTCCGGGCGCAGCAGATCGGCCTGCCGCTTGGCGTTGTGGAAAGCGACGGTCAGCGGATTGCGCAGATCGGTCATCAACGGGAAGTCGAGCAATTTGGCGATGTCGACCTCATAGTCCAGCCAGCGCGTGTCGGTGCGATCGTGGGTGGCGAGGAGTTTGGCGATCTCGCGCCGGTAGCCGTCCTCGTTGTTTCGTTTCCGACCGGACGCTTCCGCGATCGCGATTTTGGCCTGCTGCTTCAGCCGGTAGCGCTCCAGCCGTCGGTCGGCTCGGCGTTCGTTGGCCGCGGCGATCGCGCGGACGCCCCCGCCGATCGCACCACCCAGCGGGAACACCAACCACCAGAAATTCGCGGCGAAATGAAACAGCGGGCCCACATTGCCAGGATGCCATCTGCGGCGCTATCGGCTCGACCCCAAAGCTCGGTAGATCGGCGTTCCGAATTTCGCTGTGCGCGAAGGCACTGCCGACGCGTCAGTGTCCGGTGCTCTTGAACCGCTCGATGGACCGCAGCACCTCTTCTTCGGCTGCTTTGCGGTCCACCCAGTCGGCGGCCTTGACATACTTGCCCGGCTCCAGCGCCTTGTACTGCGAGAAGAAGTGCTTGATCTCGTCGAGCTCGAACTCCGGGACGTCTCCGATGTCCTGGAAGTGATCCCAACGATGGTCCTTGGCCGGAACACACAGCACCTTGTCGTCGCCGCCGGCTTCGTCGGTCATCCGGAACATGCCCACCGGCCGCGCTTTCACCAGCACGCCTGGGAACACCGACTGGGGAAGCAGCACCAGCGCGTCCAGCGGGTCGCCGTCCTCGCCGAGCGTGTCTTCGATGAAGCCGTAATCCGTCGGATAGGCCATCGACGTGTAGAGATATCGGTCCAGGAAAACCCGTCCCGTCTCGTGGTCGACCTCGTACTTGTTTCGTGAACCCTTGGGGATCTCGATGATGACGTCGAATTCCACCGTCTCGGCTCCTTCGGCTGGGGTGGTCGCCACCCATCGGCATTTGTCGAGCGTCAACCCTAGTCCAGCGATCTACGGGGCGACGCAGCTCCCGCAGGACGTCGGTCGGCAGATGTTTGAAGCACAATAGGCGCAAAGCAGTCAGGAGAGTTATGCGTCCCACTCAGTGGCGGCCGTCCACGCACCTGATGGTGGGAGTGGGCGTGTTGGCGATCGTTGCCGCCGTGGTCGCGGCGGCCGCGTTGTTCACCGGCAGCGGGCGCGGCGGCGGCGGCGGTGCCCGGATCCCACCGCCGCCGCCGGCTGTCACCGCCAAGCCGGGCATCGTCCCGGTGGCCGCCACCGCGCCGGTGCCGACGCAGGCTGCGCTGGCCGCGACCCTGGCGCCGGTGGTGGCCAACCCCGACCTGGGCAAGCTGGGCGGTCGGGTCACCGACGCGATGACCGGCGAAGAACTCTGGCAGCAGCAGGATGATGTGCTGCTGCAGCCGGCGTCGACGAACAAAACGCTCACCACCGCCGCCGCGCTGTTGGCGCTGGACCGCGAGGCCCGGGTCACCACTCGAGTGGTGGCCGCCGATCAGGCCGGGACGGTGGTGCTGGTCGGGGGTGGCGACCCAACCCTTTCCGCTGCTCCGCCCGGGCAGGACACCTGGTATCACGGTGCGGCGCGCATCAGCGATCTCGCCGCTCAGGTACGCCGCAGTGGGGTGACGCCGACGGCGGTGCAAGTGGACACCTCGCTGTTCAGTGGCCCGACCTTTGCGCCCGGCTGGGATCCGGCCGACATCGAGGGCGGCGATATCGCACCGATCGAATCGGTCATGCTCGACGCCGGACGTATCCAGCCGGCGACCGACGAGTCGCGCCGGTCGGTGACCCCGGCCCTGGACGCGGGACACGCGCTCGCCGCCGCGCTCGGCGTCGACCCGCAGCAGGTGACCATCGCCCGCCATCCCGCATCCGCCGGTGCGCGGCAGCTGGGCGCTGTCCAGTCGGCGCCGCTGATCGAGCGTTTGAACGAGATGATGAGCGTCTCTGACAACGTGATGGCCGAATGCATCGCCCGTGAAGTGGCCGCGTCGATGCATCGGTCGCTGAGCTTCACCGGCGCCGTCGAGGCCGTGACCAATCGGTTGAGCCTCGCGCACGTCGACACCAGCGGCGCGACATTGCAGGACTCCAGCGGGTTGTCGGTCGACGACCGGCTTAGCGCCAAGACCCTCGATTCCGTGGTGCAGGCGGCGGCCGGCCCGGATCAGCCGTCGCTGCGGCCGCTGCTGGACCTGTTGCCGATCGCCGGTGGCAGCGGCACGCTGTCCGACCGTTTTCTCGACGCCACCTTCCATGCCGCCGGGCCGGCTGGGTGGTTGCGGGCCAAAACCGGCTCGCTGACCGCCATTAACGCGTTAGCTGGGGTGGTGACCGACCGAAGCGGACGGGTGCTGACCTTCGCGCTGATCTCCAACGACGCCGGGATGACCGGCCGAACGGCGATCGACGCGGTGGCGACCACCCTATGGTCGTGTGGATGCGTAACGTGACCGCGGCAAAGGAGTTGACCGTCGGTCGCACCGTCGACTGGGGATTCGCGGCGACGGTCGGCCAGCGGCTGGTCCGTCCCGGCCCGCCGTCCACCGACTACACCCGTCGCCAGGTGGTCGAGAACCTGGCTACCGCCGCCAAGGCTGCCGAACCGCCGGTGCGCGACGTTACCGGTCTGCAGACCAACGGCGTCGTTCCCGAGGCCCGCATCGTCGACCGGCCGGGGTGGGTCCGGGCGGCCGCCGAGTCGATGCGGGTGATGACCGGCGGAACCGACAAGCCGCGGGGGATGATCTCGGGACGGGTCACCGGCGCGCAGACCGGTGCCGTGCTGGCGTTCGTCGCGTCCGGCATCCTGGGCCAGTACGACCCGTTCAACGACGGCGGGTGTCTGCTGCTGGTGTACCCCAACGTCATTGCGGTCGAGCGGCAATTGCGTTTGGAGCCTTCCGATTTCCGATTGTGGGTGTGCCTGCACGAGGTCACCCATCGAGTGCAGTTCACCGCGAATCCGTGGCTGTCCGGCTACATGTCGCAAGCGCTCGGTGTGTTGACGCAGGAGGGCGGCGAAGACATCGCGCAGGTGGTGAGTCGGCTGGCCGACTTCGTCCGTGGCCGTGGCGAACCGTCGCTGGCCGATCCCGACCCGAGCACGAGGGGCGTTCTGGGGTTGCTGCGCGCCGTGCAGTCCGAGCCGCAGCGCGAGGCTCTGGATCAGCTGTTGGTGCTGGGCACGTTATTGGAGGGCCACGCCGACCACGTGATGGATGCCGTTGGGCCCGTTGTGGTTCCGTCGGTGGCGACCATCCGGAGCCGCTTCGACGAGCGTCGGCACCGCAAGCAGCCGCCGCTGCAACGGCTGCTGCGCGCACTACTGGGCATCGACGCCAAACTGAGCCAGTACACCCGGGGTAAGGCGTTCGTCGACCATGTCGTCGACCGGGTCGGGATGAAGCGGTTCAACACCGTGTGGACCGGTCCGGACACCCTGCCCCGGCCGATCGAGATCGAATACCCGCAACGATGGATCGACCGGGTGCTGTAGCGGAGCTCCGCTCGGCTGTAGCGGCGTTCGCCAAGCAATACCTCGCCACCGCCGATCGCTGGTGTGTGGCGCTGTCTGGGGGCCCGGATTCGTTGGCGCTCACCGGCGTCGCGGCCGCCCTGCTGCCGACCACCGCGTTGATCGTGGATCACGGTTTGCAGGCCGGCTCGGCAGTGATCGCCGCGACCGCTCGCCGCCTTGCTGAGGAATTGGGATGCGTTGACGCCCAAGTCCTTTGCGTCCAGGTCAGCGGAGACGGCGGGCCGGAGGGCGCCGCGCGCACTGCCCGGTACCGCGCGCTGGAGGCTGCCCGTCGCGATCGCCCGGTGCTGCTGGCCCACACCCTCGACGATCAGGCCGAGACCGTGTTGCTCGGGCTGGGTCGCGGTTCGGGCGCCCGATCGATCGCCGGGATGCGCCCCTACGACCCGCCTTGGTGTCGGCCGTTGCTAGGTGTGCGGCGCAGCGTGACGCACGCGGCGTGCACGGAGCTGGGGCTCTCGGCCTGGCAGGACCCGCACAACACCGACCGCCGTTTCACCCGGACCCGCCTGCGCCACGAGGTGCTGCCGTTGCTGGAAGAGGTGCTCGGCGGCGGCGTCGCTGAGGCGCTGGCCCGCACCGCCACTGCACTGCGCGCCGACACCGAGCTGGTCGATGCGCTGATCGCGCAGGCGATGACGGCATCCGCGACCACCGAGGGGCTCGACACCCAGGTATTGGCGGCGCTGCCCGACCCGATACGTCGTGGAGTCATCCGCAGCTGGTTGCTGGCCGGCGGCGCGATCGGGCTGACCGACAAGCAGATCCGCGGCGTGGACCGGCTGATCACCGCCTGGCGCGGCCAGGGCGGAGTGGCGGTCGGGTCCACTTTGCGCAACAAGCGGTTGGTCGCCGGCCGCAGCGGCGGGCTTTTGACTTTGCACCGAGAGCCGGTCTAGCTGCCCTCCGTTGGTCGTCGGCCCGATTACATGGCACGCTGTGGTCGTGGCAGCGGAATCGCCGGAGCTGTACCCCGGGGACATCAAATCGGTGTTGCTGCGCGAAGAGCAGATCCAAGCCCGGATCGCCGAACTTGGAGCACAGATCGGCGAGGACTATCGCGAGCTGGCCGCCGCTGAGGACCAAGACCTGCTGTTGATCACCGTGCTCAAGGGCGCGGTCATGTTCGTCACCGACCTGGCGCGCGCGATCCCGCTGCCGACGCAGTTCGAGTTCATGGCGGTCAGCTCCTACGGATCGTCGACGTCCTCGTCGGGAGTAGTGCGCATCCTCAAAGACCTCGACCGCGACATCAACGACCGCGATGTGCTGATCGTCGAGGACGTGGTCGACTCCGGGCTGACGCTGTCCTGGCTGCTGCGCAACCTGAATACCCGGCATCCACATTCGCTGCGGGTGTGCACGCTGCTGCGCAAGCCCGACGCGCTGCGCGCCAACACCGACATCGCTTATGTGGGTTTCGACATCCCCAACGAGTTCGTCGTCGGCTATGGCCTCGACTACGACGAGCGCTACCGCGATCTGCCCTACATCGGAACCCTGGACCCCAGGGTCTACCAGGACTAGTGGCGATCGCAAGGCCGGCGAAGCCGGGCGCAGCGGGTCGCCACTAGAACTCGAGCCCTTACTGCAGTTGCCACACGGCGGTGACCGAGAAGCTCACCGTCTGCTGGCCAGGCTCTAACGGAACGTTCGACGGCACTGCCCCGCCCCGCGGAGCCATGACGGGCGGCGCTCCGCCCGCTGCCTCCGAAATCGAGATGACCTTGCCCAGCTTGAGCCCGGACAGCTGCGCGTACTGCTCGGCCCGGTTTTTGGCGTCCTGAAACGCGCGGGCTCGCGCATCCTTGACGAGCTGCGAGTCATCGGCGATGGAATAGCTGACCGAGTTGATTCGGGTGGCGTCGCCGCCGGCGCCGACGATAACCGCCAGCACGTGCGACGCGGAGTCAACCGGGTGGATCTTGACGCGGATCGAGTTGTCGGCGCGATACCCGTTGATAGTGCCGCCGGAACTGTCGTACTGCGGTTGCAGGCGGACCTCGGTGGTGCTGATGTCCTTGCGGTCGACGCCGGCGCCCGTCAGGGCATTGATGACCGCCTGCTGGCGGTCGTTGGTCTTGTTCATCGCGCCGGTGACGTCCGGCGCGATGAATTGGATGCCAACATCGGCGGTCAGGGTGTCCGGGACCCCCTGGACCTGGCCGGAGCCGACAACGGTCACTTCACGGGGGTTGTCTCCGACCCGTCCCGCGTGGCTGTCGCAGGCGGACAAGACGCCGACCGAGAGACCCAACGCGAGCAGGAGCCGTATTGGCAATTTAGCGCGGCCGGCGACGGGCATGATCTGCACTTTAGTCGTTCTCGGAAGAGCGACTCGGGAGGTCAGTACCCCACCCCAGGTGGGGTGGGGTACGATGCGAATTATGAGCGAGGAATTGACCGCGAAGAAGCAAGCGGTGCTGAACCGGCTGAAGACGGTTCGGGGCCACCTTGACGGCATTATTCGGATGGTGGAATCCGATGCGTACTGCGTGGACGTGATGAAGCAGGTCTCGGCCGCTCAGTCCTCGCTGGAGCGGGCCAATCGAGTGATGCTGCACAACCACTTGGAGACCTGCTTTTCCACTGCGGTGCTGGATGGCCGCGGGCAAGCCGCGATTGACGAGCTGCTTGATGCGATCAAGTTCACGCCGGCGCTGACCGGTCCGCTTGCACAGCTGGGCGGTGCGGCGGTTGGCGAACCCACTGACCAGCTGGCGACGGCGGGCAGCGCGATCCAGAGCTAGACGTCACGGTCAGCGCCGTGACTATCCACCAAACTTATTGTGGCTCAACGATTTGAAGGGAGCACTCGAGATGGTGTTGCATGGACTCGTGGCGAAAGCGGCGCCCACGGTGGTGACCGGCGCCGTGGGAGTTGCGGCGTATCAGCCGCTGCGCAAAGGGGTCGCGAAGGTTCCGCTACGGGCGGCGACCGTCACCGTGACCGCCTGGGGCATGCGCTTTGCCCGCGACGCCGAGCGCAAGGCCCAGCACAGCGCTGAGCACGCCCGACTGACGGCCGCCGATGTGATCGCGGAGGCGAAAGAGCGCATCGGCGAGGACGTTACGCCGCTGGTGGTGGTGGACTCGGACAACAATGGCGCCCACTGACACGCTCGCCGACGCCGATGTCGCACTCAAGGTTGTTTCCGACGCGGCGGGGCGAATGCGGGTGCACGCCACAGGTTTTCGTTTCGACGAGGTTCGGGCCGTAGCGATCGAGGACTCGGTCGCCAAGGTGACCGGCGTGTGCGCGGTGTACGCCTATCCACGTACGGCATCGGTGGTGATCTTTTTCTCCCCGGAGCGTCGCGACACCGATGCCGTCTTGTCCGCGATCGCCGATGCGCGGGATATCCCCGCAGAGTTGGTGCCTGCGCGCACTCCGCACTCGGTGGGTGCGCGCAAAACCATTGGGACGCGGAAGTTCAGTCATCTGATGCCGGCCCAATCGAGCACTCAGCCGGATATGTCGAATACGTCGATGCCGGGCATGGACATGTCTGCGATGAACATGCCGGCAACCAACGAATCGCCGCTGTGGTTCAGCGTTGTGGGCTGGATCGGTGCCGTCGGCTTCGCAGTCGCAGCGGTCTTCTGGACTTATCGGTATGTCCTTGATCGGCGTCGTAAGACGGCTCCGCGCCGGTCGCTGGGTGACGTGGGTCAGGCGATGATGGCCGCGGGTATGGCTATCTTCTTCCTCGCCACGCTATTTCGGATCTGAGCCCGCGCGCACGGCCGTTGCGCCGCTGTCGTTGAGTGCGCTGTGACGCCTACCCCACACCAGGTAGAAGACCAGCGCCACCGCCACCCAGGCGCTGAACGCGATCCAGGTGTACCAGTGCAGGCTGAACAGGATGTAGGCGCACGCCGCGATCGACAAGATCGGTGTCACCGGATAGCCCGGCACCTTGAAACCGCGCGGTAAATCCGGTTGCTGAATGCGCAGGACAATCACTCCTCCTGACACCACAATGAACGCGGTCAGGGTGCCGATCGAGACTGTTTCGGCCAGACGGTCCAGCGGCACCAGGGCGGCCAGCGCCGCGACCACGAGCGCGACGATCACAGTGTTTCCGATCGGTGTCATCGTGCGTGGGTTGACTTTGGCGAACGTGGTCGGCAGCAGACCGTCACGGCCCATCGTGAAGAGGATCCGCGTCTGGCTGTACAACGTCACCAAGGTGACGGAGAAGATCGAAATCACCGCGCCGGCAGCCAGAATGGTACCGCCGGCGGTGTTTCCGGTGATGTGGTCCAAAATCACCGCCAGCACAGCATCTTGGCCTTCGAATTCTTGCCACGGCTGGCTGCCCAGCGCCGCAGTCGCGACCAGCACGTGGATAGCCGTGACGATCAGCAGGGCGGCGATGATTGCCCGCGGCATTGTGTGTTGTGGGTCCTTGACCTCGTCGCCGGCAGTGGATATCGCGTCGAGGCCGATGTAGACGAAGAAGATCGTGCCTGAGGCCAAGCTGATGCCCGAGAAGCCGAACGGCGCCAGGTCAGCGAAGCGGTCCGCCTTGAACGCGGTGAAGGCGATGGCCGAGAACAACACCAGCACACTAATTTTGATCACGACCATCACGGCATTGGCCTTAGCAGATTGGCTGACACCGCTGACCAACAGGACAGCGCACATCGCCACCAGCACGACGGCGGGCAAGTTCACGACACCGGGGTGAGGATCCCACGGTGCCGCCGAAATAGCCTGTGGTAGTTGGAATCCAAAGAGGTTGACGCACAACTTATTCAGATACTGACCCCACCCGACGGCCACCGCCGCTGCGGACACCGCGTACTCGAGCAACAAGCATCCAGCGATGCCCATCGCCGCGAACTCGCCCAGGGTGGCGTAGCAGTACGAGTAGGCCGATCCGGAAACGGGTATCGCCGACGCCAGCTCGGCGTAGCAGATCGCGGCCAGACCCGCGGCGATGCCGGCGATGATAAACGAGATGACGACCGCCGGGCCGGCTTGCGGCACCGACTCCGAGAGCACGATGAAGATGCCCGCACCGACCGTCTCGCCAACCCCGAACATGGTGAGCAGGAAGGTTCCCAGACTCCGTTGCAGGTGATCTGAAGCCCCGTCGGCGACCGGGGCCCCGCCGACAGGTCGGCGCCGCAGCATCTGCCGTCGCAGGCTGAGCGCCGGGGTTGGCATCGCGCCTCCTCCGTCAGCCAGCTTGGCTCAAGATACAACAACGAATGATCCGGTTGCCTGACAAAGGCGCGGTCAAAGCCGTCTGCGGCCTACGGGGTGACCAATATCTTGCAGTGCCGTTCGGGGTCGGCGAGATCGTCGAAAGCCGCCCCGACGTCCTCGAGGCCAACGTCGCCGGTGATCACCGGTGTGACATCGATGTCACCTTCGGCGATTGCCCGCAAGGAGTCGGCGAATTCTTTCGCGTCATACGTGACAACGAACTGGACGTTCAACTCCTTGACACTGGCGAAGAACGGATGCACGGTATCGGGCTGCATGCACACGCCCACAACGACCAACCGCGTGCCGTGCCTGGCTCTGCGCATCACGTCGTCGATGATCCCGGGTATCCCGACCGCTTCGAATACCACAGCGGGACTGACGGTGTCGAATGGCGAGCCCTGCGCCGGGTCGAGCGTCTGATGTGCGCCCATGGTAGCGGCGAGCTCGCGGCGCTTCGGTGAGAAATCTGCTGCCACAATGGATTCGACTCCACGGGCGCGAAGGTTGGCGATTACCGCGATGCCGATGGGACCGCAACCGATGACCAGCGCGGTCTCGCCGGGCTGCACACCCGACTTGTTGACGGCGTGCAGCCCGACCGCCATCGGTTCGGTCAACGCAGCGTGTCGATGGTCCAAGCCGTTGGGAATGCGCAGCAGCAACGGTGCCGAAAGCAGCATCCGCTCGGCATAGCCGCCAAGCGTCTTGTTGCTGTAGACGATCGGTTCGACGTGTGTGCCTGAGATCAGCACCGGAATCGACGTGACCAGCGTTCCCGCCGGGAACGTTTCGGTGTCGGGGCCGGCGTCGAGCACCTCCGCGCTGAACTCGTGGCCCATGAAGATGTCGTGGCTCAAGTCGACGTTCATGCCGCCGCCGAGACTTTCTGCCATTTGACCGCTCAGCGACAGCACCTCGGCGCCGTGGGCAGCGAAATGCAGGTCGGTGCCGCAGATCCCGCACGACCGGATGCCGACCAGAACCTGGCCCGGACCGGGGATGGGGTCGGGCACGTCGTCCCGATAGACCATGCGCCCTTCCCGTAGCACCGCGGCACGCATCAGCTGTTCTCGCTTTCCATCTTGAGTTCATCGGTGTGCTCGGTGATCGCCTTCACCACCGCCTCGCCGGCGCGGCCAAGCAATTGTTCACGCATGCCTTTGGCCCATTCATGCGATGCCCGTGGCGCCTCCAATTGACCTTTGAAATGCGGAATCACCTTGCGGGCGAACAAATCATAGGAGTGGTAGGTCGCCTCCGGCGATGCCCAGTCGTGGCCGAGCAACAAGAAACCGCCGAATCCGCCCGACTGGTCCAGCAGACCCTCGATGTAGCCGATCGCTTCCTCGGGTGTGCCGATGCAGCAATTGCCCCTCGCCGCATAGTCTTCGACGAACTCGCGGGGTGACTGAGCGCCTTCGACCAGGTTGGCCAACGGCACGAACCCGGCTGCGCCGAAATATTTCGCGAAGTCTTGCAGGCCGTAGGTGCAGTCGTCGATCGCCTGATCTCGCGTGTCGGCCAGATGCAAGATGCCGAGCACCCGCCAGTTGGCGCGGTCGGGTTCGTCGTGTCCGGCCTTGCCGGCTTGTTCGCACACGACTTCCCAGGTGTTTTCCAGCGCCGCGTAGCCGCCCGGCACCGACATCGACAACGACAGCAGCGACGTGCCCAACGCGCCGGCGAGCCGCGGTCCGGACGGGGAAATCATTGCCGCCGTTGATATTTCCGGATAAGGCCAGGTGTAGGGCCGGATGTGCAACTGGGCATCGCGCAGCGTGAACCAATCCGAGTGCCGGCTGATCCGCTCACCGGGTGCGGCCCGGAACAGTGCGAGGATCGCCTCGAGCGATTCGTGCATCATCCGGCGCTGCTCGATCGGATCGATGCCCATCATGTAGGCGTCCGACGGCAGTGCGCCCGGCCCCGCACCGAACATCACCCGGCCGCGGGTCAGATGATCCAACAACACCCAACGGTCGGCCACCATCAGCGGATGGTGGTACGGCAGCGACACAACACCGGTACCCAGCCGGAGGTGCTTGGTCCGTTCGGCCGCCGCCGCGATGAACACCTCGGGGCAGGCGATCAGCTCGTAGCCGCCGGAGTGATGTTCGCCGAACCACGCTTCATCGAAACCCAGACGGTCCAGCGCGACCACTCGTTCCATGTCGTATTCGAGTGCAGCCGTGGGAGATTGGCCGGTCGGGTGAAACGGCGTGATGAAAACGCCGAAGTTCAGCGGGCGGTTCATCACAGCGTCAGAGCCGACAGGAAGTCCAGCACCACCTCGTTGACCTGATCCGGGCGCTCCTGCTGCAGCCAGTGGCCGGCGCCGTCGATCATCACCTCACGGTAGGGACCGGTCACCACCTCGGTCGTACGGTCGCGGCGCATGAAGCCCCCCACGGGATCGTCGGTGCCGGCGACGAACAACGCCGGCATCGTGATGGTGGGGGCCGGCGGGTCGGCCATGATCTCCCAGTTGCGGTCCAGGTTCCGGTACCAGTTCAGCCCGCCGGTGAAACCGGTGCGGGTGAATTCGGCGATGTAGTGGTCGAGTTCGTCGGCGCTGATCCAGCTCGGCAGGACGTCGGCCTCGGGTAGCCGTTCGATGAAGCCCTCCGACCCGGGTGCGATCATCCGCATAGCGGCCGCTTGGTCATCCGGCGCGCGCAGGCCGGCGATCATGCGCCGCAGGGTCTTGGCGGGGTCGGCAGCCAATTCGGCGTCGGCGATGCCCGGCTCTTGGAAATAGAGCATGTAGAAGAAGTTGTCGCCGAACAGCATGCGAAATGCCCGCGTCGGCGGGATCTGGGCGCGCGGGACCGGCGGAACGCTCAAACCGACCACGGCCGCCACCCGATTGGGATGCAGTTGCGCCGAGCTCCACACCACCGGGGCGCCCCAGTCGTGACCGATGAGCACCGCCCGCTCGGCGCCGACGTCGTCGAGCAGGCCGATCACGTCGGCCGACAGGTCGGCGATGTTGTAGTCGGCGATGTCCTCCGGGCGACTGGAGCCGCCGTAGCCGCGCTGATCCGGGGCCAGCACGTGGTAACCGGCGGCGGCCAGCACCGGGATCTGGTGGCGCCACGAATAGGCGAGTTCTGGAAAGCCGTGGGCCAGCACCACCACTGGTGCGCCGGGCTCACCCGCTTCGACGGTGCGCAACTGCACGCCATTGGTCTCAATAATGCGTTCGGTGATCGGTACGCTCTCGGGCACCGTCTCACCAAAGCACACGCCCGGTCCGCCCGAAAGATGTCGGGAACCGCCATTCGTTGTTTGAACGGCAGATCTAAACGGCATGGTTTCCGGCCCCTGGTCTGGCTGCGCTGAGCTGGCCATCGGCATGGGCGGTAACCTGGACTATTCCAGCTGCGTGTATCGGGAAGGACCTGGCCGGCGACGGCCGATGATTGATGAACCGGAAAAACGTGATCCGCACGCTCACGGCGATCGCTGTCGTGTTGCTGCTTGGTTGGTCATTCTTTTACTTCAGCGATGACACCCGCGGCTTTAAGCCGGTCGACACCTCCGTGGCGATGTCCCAGATCAAGGGCGGCAACGTCAAGAGTGCGCAGATCGACGATCGCGAACAACAGGTGCGGTTGACGCTGAAAAAGGCCGACAGCGGCACTGACGGGTCCGACAAGATCATTACCAAATTCCCGACCGGTTACGCGGTTCCCCTGTTCGACGCGTTGACCAGTAAAGACGCCCAGGTCAGCACCGTCGTCAACCAGGGCAGCGTCCTGGGTTCGCTGCTGATCTACGTGCTGCCGTTGCTGCTGTTGGTCGGCCTGTTCATGATGTTCTCCCGCATGCAGGGCGGCGCCCGGATGGGCTTCGGGTTCGGCAAGTCCCGCGCCAAGATGCTGAACAAGGACATGCCCAAGACCACCTTCGCCGACGTCGCCGGCGCCGATGAGGCGGTCGAGGAGCTCTATGAAATCAAGGACTTCCTGCAGAACCCTTCGCGGTACCAGGCGCTTGGCGCCAAGATCCCCAAAGGTGTGCTGCTCTACGGGCCGCCGGGAACCGGTAAGACCCTGTTGGCCCGCGCCGTCGCGGGTGAGGCCGGCGTGCCGTTCTTCACCATCTCCGGGTCGGACTTCGTCGAGATGTTCGTCGGCGTCGGCGCATCCCGGGTGCGTGACCTGTTTGAGCAGGCCAAACAGAACAGCCCGTGCATCATCTTCGTCGACGAGATCGACGCGGTCGGCCGCCAGCGCGGCGCCGGGCTGGGCGGCGGCCACGACGAGCGTGAGCAGACGCTCAACCAATTGCTGGTCGAGATGGACGGCTTCGGTGATCGCACCGGTGTGATCCTGATCGCGGCCACCAACCGGCCCGACATCCTCGACCCGGCGCTGCTTCGGCCTGGTCGTTTCGACCGCCAGATTCCGGTGTCCAGCCCCGACCTGGCCGGCCGGCGTGCGGTGCTGCGGGTGCACTCCAAGGGCAAGCCGTTCGGCCCCGACGTCGAATTCGACGGGCTGGCCAAGCGAACCGTCGGCATGACCGGCGCCGATCTAGCCAACGTCATCAACGAGGCGGCGCTGCTGACCGCCCGCGAGAACGGCACCGTGATCACCGGCGCCGCCCTGGAAGAGGCGGTGGACCGCGTGGTCGGCGGCCCGCGCCGCAAGAGCCGGATCATCAGCGAGCAGGAGAAGAAGATCACCGCCTACCACGAATCCGGGCACACGCTGGCCGGCTGGGCGATGCCGGGCCTCGACCCGGTCTACAAGGTGACGATCCTGGCCCGTGGTAGCACCGGGGGCCACGCGCTGGCGGTGCCCGAGGACGACAAGGGAATGCATACCCGCTCGGAACTGATCGCCCGGCTGGTCATGGCCCTGGGCGGGCGCGCCGCCGAAGAGTTGGTATTTCATGAGCCCACTACCGGCGCGGTGTCCGACATCGAGCAGGCCACCAAAATCGCACGCGCGATGGTCACCGAATTCGGGATGAGCTCCAAGCTCGGTGCGGTCAAATACGGCACCGAACACGGAGACCCCTTTCTCGGCCGGACCATGGGGAACCAAGCCGATTACTCCCATGAGGTCGCGCGGGATATCGACGACGAGGTGCGCAAGCTCATCGAGACCGCGCATACCGAGGCCTGGGAGATTCTCACCGAATACCGCGACGTGCTGGACATTGTCGCCGGCGAGCTGCTGGAGAAAGAAACCCTGCACCGCGCCGAGTTGGAGGCGATCTTTGCCGACGTCGAAAAGCGGCCACGCCTCACCCTGTTCGACGACTTCGGTGGTCGCATCCCGTCGGACAAGCCGCCGATCAAAACACCTGGCGAGCTGGCCATCGAGCGCGGCGAGCCGTGGCCCAAGCCGGGGCCCGAGCCCGCCTTCAAGGCTGCCATCGCGGCGGCGGCCCGGGATGCCGCGCAGGCCGAGGCCGATCGGGCCACCAACGGCGCCAACGGTTCTCACGGAGCGCCGGGCGGCCCCGAGGGCCAGAACGTCCCGGGCGCTCCACCACACCACACGCAACCCGATTACGGTGCACCGGCAGGCTGGCACGCTCCCGGCTGGCCGCCGCAGCAACAGCCGCCCGGCTACTGGTACCCGCCGCCGTCCGCACCGCCGCCACCGCCGCACTGGGCTCAGCCACCACACAACTATGGCGGCCAGCCCTATCCGCCGTATCCGCCGTATCCGCCGCCCGGCGCACCCGCGCCGGAGGCAGGCCAGCCGGTGGACCCGCCCGGCGGCGACCCGAGCCCGTCCAACCCGTCGGCGCACGGCTGAAACGAACGGAGGCTTCGATGGTGCGGCCGAATTCCCGAACCGCGACCCTGAGCACCCCGGTCTTCGACCAGCCACGTGCCGAGGCCGCGATCCGCGAGCTGCTGTACGCGATCGGCGAGGACCCGGATCGGCACGGCCTGGTGGACACCCCGTCCCGCGTCGCCCGCTGTTACCGCGAGATGTTCGCCGGTCTGTACACCGATCCTGACACCGTGCTGGACACCACGTTTGACGAGCAGCACGACGAGTTGGTGATGATCAATCAGATCCCGCTGTACTCCACCTGCGAACACCATCTGGTGGCGTTCCACGGTGTTGCGCATGTTGGATATATCCCCGGTCAGGACGGCCGGGTCACCGGATTGTCCAAGATTGCGCGGCTGGTCGACCTGTACGCCAAGCGGCCGCAGCTGCAGGAACGGCTCACCGCCCAGATCGCCGACGCCCTGATGCGCAAGCTCAATCCGCGCGGGGTCATCGTCGTGATCGAGGCTGAGCACCTGTGCATGTCGATGCGAGGTGTCCGCAAGCCCGGAGCTGTCACCACCACGTCGGCAGTGCGTGGACAGTTCAAGTCCGACAGTGCATCTCGAGCTGAGGCGCTCGAACTGATCTTGCGCAAGTGAGCACGACGCGCGTCCAGGTCATGGGGGTGGTGAACGTCACCGACGACTCGTTCTCGGATGGCGGGCACTACCTGGATCCCGACCGCGCCGTCGAGCACGGCCTGGCGATGGCCGCTGAAGGCGCGGCGATCATCGACGTCGGGGGCGAATCGACCCGGCCCGGTGCGATTCGAATAGATCCTGCGGTGGAAGCCGCTCGCGTCGTTCCTGTCGTCAAAGGCCTTGCATCGCAAGGTATTACAGTCAGCATCGACACCATGCACGCCGGCGTTGCACGCGCGGCGCTGGAAAGTGGCGCCCAGATGGTCAACGACGTGTCCGGCGGACGTGCCGATCCGGCCATGGCCGGTCTGCTCGTCGAGGCCGGTGTGCCTTGGGTGCTGATGCATTGGCGATCGGTGTCGTCTGACCACCCGCACAAAACTCCGCGCTACCGCGACGTGGTGGCCGAAGTACGCGCCGAGCTGCTCGCCAGCATCGACGACGCAGTTGCCGCCGGCGTGGATCCGGCGAAGCTGATCGTCGACCCCGGTCTCGGATTCGCCAAGACGGGCCAACACAATTGGGCGCTGCTGCACGCCTTGCCGAAGCTGGTGGCGATCGGTGTCCCGGTTCTGGTCGGGGCGTCGCGGAAACGGTTCCTTGGGACCTTGTTGGCCGGTCCCGATGGTGCGGTACGGCCACCTGACGGGCGTGAGATGGCGACCGCGGTGGTGTCGGCATTGGCGGCACTGCATGGCGCCTGGGGCGTGCGGGTGCACGATGTGCGCGCGTCGGTCGACGCGCTGCGGGTCGTCGACGCGTGGACGCAAGGCGGGGCGGACGAATCCGATGGCTGATCGAATTGAGTTGCGCGGCTTAATGGTTCGCGGCCGACACGGAGTCTTCGACCATGAGCGCGCCGACGGCCAGGACTTCGTCGTCGACATCACGCTGTGGATCGACCTGGTGGACGCCGCGGCCAGCGGCGACCTCGCGGACACTTACGACTACGGCGTCCTGGCGCAACGCGCGGCCGCTATCATCGCCGGGCCCGCCCGCAACTTGATCGAAACGGTGGCCGGGGAGATCGCCGAGGATGTGATGAAAGACCGGCGGGTGCACGCCGTTGAGGTGACGGTGCACAAACCGCAGGCTCCGATTCGGCAGACGTTCGCGGATGTGGCGGTGGTGGCCCGGCGGTCGCGCCGCGCGGGAAGGGGTTCGGTAGTTCCGGCAGGAGGGGGCGTATGAGTCAGGTGGTGTTGTCGCTCGGATCGAACATCGGTGACCGGCTGGCCCGGCTGCAGTCGGTGCTTGACCGGCTGGGCGGGACGGTGCAAGCGGTCTCTCCGGTTTATGAGACGGCCGCCTGGGGCGGCGTCGAACAGGGGCCGTTTCTCAACGCCGTGCTGATCGCCGACGACGCGACGCTCGACGGACACGGTTGGTTGCGCCGCGCCCAGGAGATGGAGCAGGCGGCAGACCGAGTTCGCGGACAGCGTTGGGGCCCACGAACTCTCGATGTGGATTTGGTCAGCTGCCACGAGACGTCGCCGGCCGGCGACACCGAAGTGATTTCCCTTGACGATGGTCTGACACTGCCGCATCCGCTGGCCCACCTGCGGGCCTTCGTGATGATTCCATGGCTGGCCATCGACCCGGACGCCGAGCTGACGGTGGCCGGCGGAAAGCAGTCCGTCGCGAAGCTGCTCGCCCAGCTGGATCCTGCCGACCGCGCCGGTGTGCGACTGACCGGGCTGACACTCGAATTGCGAGGCGAGAGTACGGAATCCGACTCGGCATCGGGGACTTGATGGGCCCGACCCGCAAACGTGACCTGACGGCGGCGGTGATCGGCACTGCGGTGGTCGGATACCTGCTTGTCGTGATGCTCTACCGATGGTTCCCACCGATCACGGTCTGGACGGGTCTGTCGTTGCTTGCGGTCGGCATCGCCGAGGCGGTGTGGGCGCGTCATGTCCGGGTCAAGATCAGCGACGGTGAGATCGGCGACGGGCCGGGCTGGCTTCATCCGCTGTCGGTGGCCCGCAGCCTGGTGATCGCGAAAGCGTCGGCCTGGGTGGGCGCATTGGCCCTGGGTTGGTGGGTCGGGGTTCTGGTGTACTTGTTGCCGCGGCGGTCGTGGCTGAGGGTGGCCGGCGAAGACACCGCCGGTACGGCGGTGGCGGCCCTCAGCGCGCTGGTTTTGGTGATTGCCGCGCTGTGGTTGCAACATTGCTGCAAGTCGCCGCAGGATCCGACCGACCACGCTGAGGGAGCGGAAAATTAGCCAGGCTCAGTGCGGGCAATCAGCCCAGGTGAGAATCGCCGGAGCACGGCGACACGCGGAGTGACCTCGGCCCGGTACAGTCGGGCCATGACCGATCTGTCCCGCGGCGCCCGGGTGCGGCGCGGCGGCCGCAGACCGGGTTGGGTACTGCTCACGGCGTTGCTGGTGCTCGCAATCGGCGCCAGTTCTGCGCTGGTTTTCACCAACCGGGTGGAGCTCCTGAAGCTCGCCGTGATCCTGGCGCTGTGGGCCGCCGTCGTCGCCGCGTTCGTGTCGGTGATCTACCGCCGGCAAAGCGATGTGGATCAGGCCCGGGCGCGGGACCTGAAGCTGGTTTACGACCTGCAACTGGACCGCGAAATCTCGGCCCGCCGCGAATACGAGCTCACCGTGGAGTCGCAGCTGCGTCGCGAGCTCTCCAGCGAACTGCGCGCCCACTCCGCAGACGAGGTCTCGGCATTGCGGGCCGAGTTGGCCGCGCTGCGCACCAATCTGGAGATCTTGTTCGACGCCGAACTCAGCGAGCGGCCGGCACTGGAAACCGAGCGCAAAACTGTGCGTAGCGATTGGGATCGCGAACACGAAAGCGCGCGCGAACGGGTCAGTCGCGTTACCTTGGTGCGGGCCGAAGAGCCGCCTCGTCGCGCCGACGACAGCTCGATCATCGACGTGCCCGAAGAACCGCTGGCCCCACCGCCGCGGCAGCCGGTTGCGGACAGCTACCAAGCGGCGACGTACACCTATCAACCCGTCGGCGCTCACGACGCCGCCGGGCCAAACCTTGCCGCGCAGGCGTACGAGGCGGCAGAGGCAGACCCGGTTGCGCATCGGCGCCGAGGCGAGCGAGTTGCTCCAGCCCAGCAGGACGAGTCGACGCCACCCACCGGTTGGACCGGGCCGGGGACATCACCCGCGGGCGACGCAGAGCACCAGCCTGAGGGCCGCTGGACCCTGCGGGAGCAAACGCCGGCGGCCAACGGTCGGGCCGCGTCGGCGGGGGCGTCATCCGCGAGCACGCCAGAGCCGCCCGAGCCCCAACCGCCGCGTCGTTCACATCGGCGGGAGGAGGTGCCGCCGCAGCCCGAACCGCGCTTTGTACCTCCACCCATCCCGCCCGAGCCGCCACCGCAACAGCCGCGGCCCGAGTGGACCGGCCCTACCGCGGCGCCGCGGCATCGAGAAATGCCCACCAGCTGGCAGCCAGTGGCCTCCGAAGGACAGTGGCTGCCACCCGGAGCAACGGGCAGCAATTGGAATTCCGAATCGGCCGTGAACACCGGCGGCGGCCCTTGGAAGTACGACAACGCACCGTCCCGCGAGAGGGCTCCGCTCGGTTCTCCCGAGGTCCCCCCGCCGTCGGCTGAGCGGCGAGGTCGGCATTCCAGCATCGCCGAGCCGGCAGGTCAGGTCGCGCAGCCCGAAGCCGATTGGCGCGAGCCGGGTCGTCGGGCACAGGCCCGGCATTCCACGGAGTATTCCGACTCCGGCATCGGCGTCGGCGACACCGAGACGCCGGCGCCGGCGATGTCGCCGCCACCCACGCCACCGCCGCCGATGCCAGCTTCGCCACCGCCACCGCCCGACAGGGAACCGGTGATGTCGCCGCCACCCTCGCCCAGTGCCCGGCACCGGACCACCGATCCGTTGGATACCTCCGCTCCGCCGTCCGGCGGCCAGTCGGTCGCCGAGTTGTTGGCGCGGCTGCAACCCAGCCCGTCCGGCGGCGGCCGACGCCGGCGGCGCGAGGACTGAGGCGAAGGCCACAGGCCAATCGCGTGGTAGCCGGGGTAGAGTCTTATCGACCGTCCGGTACCCGCGCCGCGGGACTGGAACGAATCAAGAGACTTGTGAGGGTCGTCTGCGATGGTGCAGTTCGACGGATTGCGCCCCGCCCGGCTCAAGGTGGGGATCATCTCCGCCGGCCGGGTCGGAACGGCGTTGGGCGTCGCGCTGGAACGTGTCGACCACGTCGTGGTGTCCTGCAGCGCCGTTTCCCGCGCATCGCGGCAGCGTGCCGAGCGCTGGTTGCCCGACACCCCGGTGTCGCCCGTGCCGGACGTTGCCGGCAACGCCGAGCTGCTGCTGTTGGCCGTGCCCGACACCGAGCTCGCGGGCCTGGTTTCGGGACTGGCCGCCACATCGGCGGTGCGGCCGGGCACCATCGTGGCGCATACCTCGGGGGCCAACGGCGTCGCCGTTCTCGCGCCGCTGAGCAGGCAGGACTGCATACCGCTGGCCATTCATCCGGCGATGACGTTCACCGGCTCCGACGAGGACATCTCGCGGCTGCCGGACACCTGCTTCGGGATCACCGCGGCCGACGAGGTCGGTTACGCGATCGCGCAATCCCTGGTGCTGGAGATCGGCGGTGAGCCGTTCCGGGTTCGCGAGGACGCGCGGACGCTGTATCACGCCGCGTTGGCCCATGCCGGCAACCACATCGTCACGGTGCTCGCCGACGCCCTGGACGCATTGCGGGCCGCGCTGTCGGGGACCGAACTCCTCGGCCAGCAGCTGGTCGACGACCAACCCGGCGGCATCGCAGAACGGATACTCGGACCGCTCGCCCGCGCGGCGCTGGAGAACACCCTGCGACGCGGACAGGCGGCGCTCACCGGCCCGGTCGCGCGCGGCGATGCCGGCGCGGTCGCCGGTCACCTGAACGCGCTGGCGGCCGTCGACGCGCAACTGGCTCAGGCTTACCGGGTCAACGCCCTGCGCACCGCGCACCGCGCGCACGCGCCCGACGAGGTCCTCCAAGTCCTGGAGGCGTCGGCACGATGACCCTCAACAAGCCGAAGTTCAGTGCCGGCGAACTCAACGTGTACTCCAGCCCCAGCGATGTCGGCGAGGTCAGCCGCGCGCTGCGCCACACCGGTCGGCGGGTGATGCTGGTGCCGACCATGGGCGCGCTGCACGACGGACACCTCGCGCTCGTGCGTGCCGCCAAACGGGTGCCCGGTTCGGTGGTGGTGGTGTCGATCTTCGTCAACCCGCTGCAATTCGGCGCCGACGAGGATCTCGACGCCTACCCGCGGATCGTTGAAGACGACTTGACGCTGTTGCGTGGTGAAGGGGTTGAAATAGCTTTCACCCCAAGCGCTGCGGCGATGTATCCGGCCGGCCCGCGTACCGCCGTGCACCCGGGCCCGCTGGGATCCGAGCTCGAGGGCGCCGCCCGGCCCACCCATTTCGCCGGCATGCTGACCGTGGTGCTCAAGCTGCTGCAGATTGTGCACCCTGACCGAGTTTTCTTCGGCGAGAAGGACTATCAGCAGTTGGTGTTGGTGCGGCAGATGGTCGCCGACCTCAACGTCGATACCGCTGTCGTCGGTGTGCCGATCGTGCGCGAGCTGGATGGCCTGGCGATGTCGTCGCGCAACCGCTACCTCGACCCGACGCAACGTGAACTGGCCGGCGTGCTGTCGGCGGCACTGCTGGCCGGGACGCACGCCGCGTCGGGTGGTGCGCACGCAGCGCTACAGGCGGCCCGCGCCGTGCTGTCCGAGGTACCCGCGATCGACGTGGATTATCTGCAGGTGCGCGACCCCGACCTCGGACCCGCGCCGCTGCACGGCCCCGCCCGTCTGCTCGTTGCGGCCTGGCTGGGCACTACCAGACTCCTCGACAATGTCGGGATCGAAATCAGCACCACCGTCGGCGTCGACGGGCGAGAGCCCGCGGTTACCGGCACTAGAGACCTCGAATCACCCTGGAGGAACTGATGTTACGAACGATGCTCAAATCGAAGATCCACCGGGCGATCGTCACCCAGGCAGACCTGCACTACGTCGGCTCGGTAACGATCGACGCCGACTTGATGGATGCCGCCGACCTGCTCGAGGGCGAACAGGTGACGATCGTCGACATCGACAACGGCGCCCGGCTCGTCACCTATGCGATCACTGGTGCGCGCGGCAGCGGTGTGATCGGAATCAACGGGGCCGCCGCGCATCTCGTGCATCCCGGTGATTTGGTGATCCTGATCGCCTACGCCACGATGGACGACGCCGAGGCGCGCAGCTCTAAGCCGAGGATCGTCTTCGTCGACGCCGACAACCGGCCGGTCGATCTCGGCCACGATCCGGCGTTCGTGCCTGCCGACGCCGGCGAGTTGGTCTCGCCGCGATGAGGCTCACTCGCATGAAGGCGGCCTAGCCGTGCTGCTGGCAATCGACGTCCGCAACACACACACCGTCGTCGGGCTAATTTCCGGTTCGGGAGAGCACGCGAAGGTAGTGCAGCAGTGGCGGATTCGCACCGAATCCGAAGTCACTGCCGACGAGCTGGCCCTGACCATCGACGGTCTCATCGGTGACGATGCCGATCAGCTGACCGGCGCGGCCGCGCTGTCCACCGTCCCCTCGGTGCTGCACGAAGTACGGGTGATGCTCGAGCAGTACTGGCCGTCGGTGCCGCATGTGCTGATCGAACCCGGGGTCCGCACCGGCATTCCGCTGCTGGTCGACAATCCGAAAGAAGTCGGCGCCGACCGAATCGTCAACTGCCTCGCGGCTTTTCAGAAGTACGGGACCGCCGCCATCGTGATCGATTTCGGCTCATCGATCTGCGTGGACGTGGTGTCCGCCAAAGGCGAATTCCTCGGCGGCGCTATCGCGCCGGGTATCCAGGTCTCGTCTGACGCGGCTGCCGCGCGCTCGGCCGCGCTGCGCCGGGTCGAGTTGGCTCGGCCGCGTTCGGTGGTCGGCAAGAACACCGTCGAATGCATGCAGGCCGGTGCCGTTTTCGGTTTCGCCGGCCTGGTCGACGGCTTGGTTCACCGCATCCGCGACGACGTGGACGGTTTCGCGGGCGGCCCCGGAAATCAGGTCACAGTCGTGGCGACTGGCCACACAGCGCCGCTGCTGCTGGCGGAGTTGCATTCCGTCGATCACTACGACCAGTACCTGACCCTGCACGGCCTACGGCTGGTATTCGAACGTAACCGCGACAGCCAGCGCGGACGGCTTAAGACGGCGCGCTGAGGAGGCAATAGCGCTGCCGCGCCCATGACTTAAGCTGGCAGGTCGTGAACGCCGGCGATCAGGACCCTCCGCAGGACCTTCCTGAGGACATCCCCGAGCAGTTCCGGATCCGCCGGGACAAGCGGGCTCGGCTGTCGGCCGAGGGCCGCGACCCCTACCCCGTCGAGGTCGGGCGCACCCACACCCTGGCGCAGATCCGCGCCGCCTACCCGGACCTGCCCGCCGATTCGTCCACCGGCGACATCGTCGGTGTCGCCGGCCGAGTGGTGTTCGCCCGTAACTCGGGCAAGCTGTGTTTTGCGACACTTCAAGAGGGCGACGGCACCCAACTGCAAGTGATGCTCAGCCTCGCCAGCGTTGGTGCGGAAGCGCTCGATGAGTGGAAAGCCGATGTGGATATCGGCGACATCGTCTTCGTGCACGGCGAGGTGATCAGCTCAAAGCGCGGCGAGCTGTCGGTCCTCGGCGATAGTTGGCAAATGGCGTCCAAGGCGTTGCGGCCGCTGCCGGTGGCCCATAAGGAAATGAATGAAGAGTCCCGGGTGCGGCAGCGCTATGTCGACCTGATCGTCCGTCCGCAGGCACGCACGGTCGCCCGGCTGCGGATCGCGGTCATTCACGCGGTACGGACCGCTTTGGAGCAACGCGGGTTTCTCGAAGTCGAAACGCCGATGTTGCAGACTTTGGCGGGCGGGGCGGCGGCCCGGCCGTTCGTCACGCACTCCAATGCTCTCGACATCGATCTCTACCTTCGGATCGCGCCGGAACTGTTCCTGAAGCGATGTGTCGTTGGTGGGTTTGACAAGGTCTTCGAACTTAATCGGGTGTTCAGAAACGAAGGAACCGATTCCACTCATTCCCCCGAATTTTCCATGCTGGAGACCTACCAGGCGTATGGAACCTATGACGATTCGGCGGTCGTCACCCGTGAGCTTATTCAACAGGTGGCCGACGAGGCGATCGGCACGCGACAACTGCCACTGCCCGACGGCAGTGTCTATGACATCGACGGAGAATGGGCGTCGATACAAATGTATCCGTCGCTATCCGAGGCACTCGGCGAAGAGATCACCCCGAACACCACGGTTGAGCACTTACTTTCCATCGCCGAGTCGCTCGGCGTCGAGGTGCCCACCGGCCGCGGGTATGGGCACGGCAAGCTGGTCGAGGAATTGTGGGAACACGCCGTCGGCGCCGGCTTGACAGCGCCCACTTTTGTTCGGGATTTTCCGGTAGAGACAACGCCTTTGACGCGTCAGCACCGCAGCATCCCGGGAGTCACCGAGAAGTGGGACCTGTATATCCGCGGGGTCGAACTGGCCACCGGATATTCGGAATTGATCGACCCGGTAGTGCAACGTGAGAGGTTCGCTGAACAGGCGCGGGCCGCGGCGGCCGGTGATGACGAGGCTATGGTGCTCGACGAGGATTTTCTCGCCGCCTTGGAGTACGCTATGCCGCCGTGCACGGGAACCGGAATGGGTATCGATCGGTTGTTGATGGCTTTGACTGGCCTGTCAATTAGAGAGACAGTATTGTTCCCGATTGTTCGTCCGCATAGCAACTGACCTCCTCTATGGTGGTTGTATTGAATGCCGCGCCTTCTTATGGCAGATTGATGCCCACGGGGGCGGTCCAACAACTTGCACAGTAAGTGCTCAGGAAGAAAGCGTGAGGCTTAGCCAATGGCGAAGAAAGTGACCGTCACCCTGGTCGATGATTTCGACGGTGAGGGCGCCGCCGATGAAACCGTCGAATTCGGCCTCGACGGGGTGACCTATGAGATCGACCTTTCGAGCAAAAATGCCACGAAACTGCGCCACGACCTGAAGCAGTGGGTCGAAGCCGGCCGTCGTGTCGGCGGTCGTCGGCGCGGCCGTTCCAGTTCCGGTCGCGGCCGCGGGGCCATCGACCGCGAGCAGAGCGCCGCGATCCGGGAATGGGCCCGCCGCAACGGCCACAACGTGTCGACGCGGGGCCGCATCCCGGCCGATGTCATCGACGCATTCCACGCTGCGACCTGACCGCCATTAACTACCGCGAAAGCCGGACCAGCACCGAATGCGGGCTGGTCCGGCTTTCGCTGATGGCGAAGCGGTCACCGGCTCAGCGCGGAAACGTTTTGCCGTTTGACCGCGTTGCTTCCATTACGGCTGTCAAGTGACCGGGCATCTGCGTGAGGCGTAATGAGCGCAAGGTAGGAAGCCCGGCGAGCCGACCACTACAGTGGATGTCAGGTACGCGATGTCGTCCGTTGTACCGATGGTGAGGGAGAGCAGGTAACCACCGATGTTCGAACGATTTACCGACCGTGCCCGCAGGGTCGTCGTCCTGGCGCAAGAAGAGGCCCGGATGCTCAACCACAACTACATCGGCACTGAGCACATCCTGTTGGGTCTTATTCATGAAGGCGAAGGCGTAGCCGCAAAGTCGCTGGAATCGCTGGGTATCTCGCTGGAGGGCGTCCGCAGCCAGGTCGAGGAGATCATCGGCCAGGGCCAGCAAGCGCCGTCGGGCCACATCCCGTTCACCCCGCGCGCCAAGAAGGTGCTCGAGCTGAGTCTGCGCGAGGCGCTGCAGCTGGGCCACAACTACATCGGCACCGAGCACATTCTGCTCGGCTTGATCCGTGAGGGCGAAGGCGTTGCCGCCCAGGTGCTCGTGAAGCTCGGCGCCGAGCTGACCCGAGTGCGTCAGCAGGTGATCCAGCTGCTGTCCGGCTACCAGGGCAAGGAGACGGCCGAGGCCGGCACCGGCGGGCGCGGCGGCGAGTCCGGCAGCCCGTCCACGTCGCTGGTGCTCGACCAATTCGGCCGCAACCTGACCGCCGCCGCGATGGAAGGCAAGCTCGACCCCGTCATCGGCCGCGAGAAGGAAATCGAGCGGGTGATGCAGGTGCTGAGCCGGCGCACCAAGAACAACCCGGTGTTGATCGGTGAGCCCGGCGTCGGCAAGACCGCCGTGGTCGAGGGTCTGGCGCAGGCGATCGTGCACGGCGAGGTGCCCGAGACGCTGAAGGACAAGCAGCTCTACACGCTGGACCTGGGATCGCTGGTGGCGGGCAGCCGCTACCGCGGTGACTTCGAGGAGCGCCTGAAGAAGGTGCTCAAGGAGATCAACACCCGCGGCGACATCATCCTGTTCATCGACGAGCTGCACACGCTGGTCGGGGCCGGTGCCGCCGAGGGCGCGATCGACGCGGCCTCGATCCTGAAGCCCAAGCTGGCCCGCGGCGAGCTGCAAACCATCGGCGCCACCACTCTCGACGAGTACCGCAAGTACATCGAGAAGGACGCCGCCTTGGAGCGCCGCTTCCAGCCGGTTCAGGTCGGTGAGCCGACGGTGGACCACACCATCGAGATCCTCAAGGGTCTGCGCGACCGCTACGAGGCGCACCACCGGGTGTCGATCACCGATTCGGCGATCGTGGCGGCGGCGACTCTGGCTGACCGCTACATCAACGACCGGTTCCTGCCGGACAAGGCGATCGACTTGATCGACGAGGCCGGTGCGCGGATGCGGATTCGCCGGATGACCGCACCGCCAGACCTGCGTGAGTTCGACGAGAAGATCGCCGAGGCCCGGCGCGAGAAGGAGTCCGCGATCGACGCGCAGGACTTCGAGAAGGCCGCCAGCCTGCGTGACCGCGAAAAGCAACTGGTGGGCCAGCGGAGTGAGCGCGAAAAGCAGTGGCGTTCAGGCGATCTCGACGTGGTCGCCGAGGTGGACGACAACGAGATAGCCGAGGTGCTGGGCAACTGGACCGGCATCCCGGTGTTCAAGCTCACCGAGGCCGAGACCACTCGGCTGTTGCGCATGGAAGATGAGCTGCACAAGCGGATCATCGGCCAGGAGGACGCGGTCAAGGCCGTGTCCAAGGCGATTCGTCGTACCCGCGCCGGGCTGAAGGACCCCAAGCGCCCGTCCGGATCGTTCATCTTCGCCGGCCCGTCCGGTGTCGGTAAGACCGAGCTGTCCAAGGCGCTGGCCAACTTCTTGTTCGGTGACGACGACGCGCTCATCCAGATCGACATGGGCGAGTTCCACGACCGGTTCACCGCGTCGCGGTTGTTCGGTGCCCCGCCGGGATACGTCGGCTATGAGGAGGGCGGCCAGCTCACCGAGAAGGTGCGGCGCAAGCCGTTCAGCGTGGTGCTGTTCGACGAGATCGAGAAGGCGCACCAGGAGATCTACAACAGCCTGTTGCAGGTGCTCGAGGACGGCCGGCTGACCGACGGGCAGGGCCGCACGGTCGACTTCAAGAACACCGTGCTGATCTTCACGTCCAACCTCGGCACCGCCGACATCTCCAAAGCGGTCGGCCTGGGATTCACTCAGGGCGGCGGCGACAACGACTACGAGCGGATGAAGCAGAAGGTCAACGACGAGCTGAAGAAGCACTTCCGCCCGGAGTTCCTCAACCGCATCGACGACATCATCGTCTTCCACCAGCTGACTCGCGACGAGATCATCCGGATGGTCGACCTGATGATCGCCAGGGTCGAAAAGCAGCTCAAGGGCAAAGACATGGCGATGGAGCTCACCGACAAGGCCAAGGCGTTGCTGGCCAAGCGTGGCTTTGACCCGGTGTTGGGCGCTCGCCCGCTGCGGCGCACCATCCAGCGGGAGATCGAGGACCAGCTGTCCGAGAAGATCCTGTTCGAGGAGGTCGGTCCGGGCCAGATTGTCACCGTGGACGTGGACAACTGGGACGGCGAGGGTGCCGGAGAGGACGCGAAGTTCACCTTCACCGGGCGCCGTAAGCCGGCCGAGCCCGTCGAGCCGGATCTGGCCAAGGCCGGGGCGCACGCCGCCGGCGGTCCGGGGACGACCGCGCAATAGTCGCCTGACGAGTCGCCAGTTAAGGCACGCTTCGTGAGAAGTTACGTGTCTTAGCTGGCCACTCGCGCTTAGCGGTACGCGGGCAGCAGCGCGAAGACCTGCTTGGCGATCTGTAGCATCCAGCCGGTCACGCTCGGCCCGTGATCCCGTGGCCAGTTCAGCTGGAAACTCACCACCCACGGCTGTCCTGTCCGGTCGACGGCATACCAGCTGAACGTGAGGTCCCCGGGCAGCCCACCGGCTTTCGCGCCGATGTAGGGCCAGTCCCGCCGATCCAGATTAATACCGGGAGCGGCATCTAGGATCCGCTTGACGGGTGCGGCCTTGCCTACCGCCGCGGCCTGCAGCGCCGCATGCACCCGGCAGATATCCTCGGCGCTGCCATACCACTCCGCGCCATAGCCCGACGCCGGCACGTGAGCGCGCATCGGATCCGGTTGGTAGACACGGGAATTAACCTGTTCTAGCAATTGTGCTCGCGCTTCCGGGTTGGCCTGCTTCCACTGCTCGCGCAGATCCGGCTCCCCCCAAGCGACCGAGAACAACTCGTACATGGTCGGGAAGGGCGTCATGGCGGCGGGGTCGTGGTGGCCCGCCTCGGTCAGTGCGCTGTCGACGGCCTGGGTACCGACCCTTCCGATCAGCATGTCGGTGGCCATGTTGTCGCTGGTGGCGATCATCTTCTCTGCGGCGGTTCGCACCGAAATATGCGCTCCCACCGGCAAATCCATCCCCGAACCGACCGCCTTGCCCTTATCGGTGACGGTCAGCTGGTCGTCCCAGGACACGGTTCCGGCCTTGACCGCATCGGCCACGGCGTAGAGCACATACAACTTGAAGATCGACGCCAACGGGAGTGACTGCGCGGTGTTGGTACCCGCCACCCGATCGCACTGCCCGTCGCTGACCTTGGCGACCTGCCACGAGTAGCGGGCGTCGGTCTTGCCCAACACGGTGTCGATGTCGCGCCACGAGGAGATCTTCGGCGGTTGCGTGGTGACGTCGAATCCGTCCACCAATGTGTCGTCGCCGGTGTGTATCCGGATGTCTTGGCGCCCACCGTAGGACGTGATCAGCTGCAGCGTTGCTGCGCCGGCTTTGATGTCGACCCCGCTCAGCGTGAACGGCCGGTCCCACCAAAGTCTTTCCATGCTGGTCTCGACCGGCTTGACCATGTGGCCGGTAGCCAGGGTGGCAACTCCGATGGGGCCGATGGGCCAGTCGGAGTTGAGCATGTCCAGCGTCTGTTGGGCCCGCAGACCCGCCGGAGTCCTCATGTTGATCTGCCGGCCCGCGCCCGCTGCGTTGGCGGACGGAGTCGGAGGCGAAGCGCAACCCGGGGCCAGGACACCAATCAGCGCGGCGGCGGCCGTCAACGCCGCGACACGGTGCCGGACCTGGCGCGGGTTACGCCTTCTGGCCTGAGCCGGCAACGTCCAACACAACCTCGAATTCCAGCAGCGACGCACCGGTCGCCACGGGGTTGGCCCGGTGGCCGGCGTGGGCCTCGATAGCCGGCCCGCTAGCCCACGCCTGGAATGCCTCTTCGGATTCCCAGTGCGTTACCACGAAGTAGCGGTCTTCGCCCTTGATCGGGCGGAGCAGCTGAAAGCCGAGGAAGCCCGGCGAGTTCTCGACCGCGTGCGCACGATGAGCGAACCGCTTCTCCAGTTCGGGACCTGCGTCCGCAGGCACCTCGATTGCGTTGATCTTCACCACTGGCATGCCGTTAGGCTACCGTGCCGCTGATGGCGGCGGACCTGCTGACCCGTCGCGGTGGACGAGGTGACCCGGTGGTCTTGGTGCACGGCCTGATGGGCCGTGGCAGTACCTGGCCGCGTCAGCTGCCGTGGCTGACCGGGTTGGGCGCCGTCTACACCTACGACGCGCCCTGGCACCGTGGTCGTGACGTGGCCGATCCCTACCCGATCAGCACCGAACGCTTTGTCGCCGACCTCGCTGATGCGGTGGCCACGCTGGGGGCGCCGGCCCGATTGATCGGGCATTCCATGGGCGGGTTGCACTCGTGGTGCTTGGCCGCCGAACGTCCCGACCTCGTCTCGGCGCTGGTGGTCGAAGACATGGCACCGGACTTCCGCGGCCGCACCACCGGGCCGTGGGAGCCGTGGCTGCACAATCTGCCTGTCGAATTCCACTCTGCCGAAAGGGTATTCGCCGAATTCGGGCCGGTCGCGGGCAGGTACTTCCTGGAGGCATTCGACCGAACCCCGACCGGCTGGCGACTGCACGGCCACACCTCGCGGTGGATCGAGATCGCCGCCGAGTGGGGTACCCGCGACTACTGGGCGCAGTGGCGGGCGGTCCGATCGCCCGTTCTGCTGATCGAGGCCGGCAATTCGGTCACTCCTGCCGGCCAGATGCGCTCGATGAGCGAAAACGGTTATCGGGCGGAATATTTGCATGTGCCCGAGGCAGGTCACTTGGTTCACGACGAGGCGCCGCAGGTTTATCGGCAAGCGGTGGAAGCGTTTATCGCTGCGCTCTAACTCTCTTCGCCGGCCAACGCGAACCGACCGTCGCTCGTCTGTGTCACCAGGCCATCGGCAAGCAGTGAATCCAGCGCTCGTTCGCGCTGCTCGTTATCTGTCAGCCAAGCGACGTCCAGCTCCGCACGGGTAACCGGTAATTCGTTGTCGCGCAGGATATCCAACAGGCGGCCACGAACCTGCCGGTCTGTTCCGGCGTAGGTCTGCGGGCGTCGCGCCAGCCCCTGCGTGGGAGGGTAGCCGGCCTGCCGCCATCGGCACCCGCTGAGCGGGCACAGGCCACATCGCGGCGTTCGCGCGGTGCACACGATCGCGCCGAGTTCCATCAGCGCAGCCGAAAACCGATGTGCGGAAGAATCATTGGGCAGCAGCGCGGATACATCGGTGTGATCGCGGACTGCGGACGCCGCGGCAGCGTCGGCCCGGCCGTGCACGGCCCGGGCCACCACCCGGCGCACATTGGTGTCCACCACCGGCACCGGCCGGTGATAGGCGAAGCACACCACCGCGCGGGCGGTGTAGCTGCCAACCCCGGGCAGCGTCAGCAGGATGTCGACGTCATCGGGAACCACGTCACCGTGGTCGCGGGCGATCACGGTGGCGCACTCGTGCAGGCGTTTGGCCCGCCGCGGATAGCCCAACTTGCCCCAGGCGCGCACCACGTCTGCCGCACTGGCCGCCGCCGTCGCCGAGGGCGTCGGCCACCGCACCACCCAGTCGCACCAGATCGGCAGCACCCGCGACACCGGTGTCTGCTGCAACATGAACTCGCTGACCAGGATCTGCCACGGGGTGACGCCGGGATCGCGCCACGGCAGATCGCGCCGTGATTGGTCGTACCAATTGAGGAGTTCCGTTGGTGAGATGTTCACTTTGCTCCAGCAGTGTTCATCGGAGGCTGCGGCAGAATGTGGGCCATGCCCAATACCGATCCCGCGACCGCGTGGAAAGCACTCAAAGAGGGTAACGAGCGGTTCGTCGCTGGCCAGCCCGAACACCCCAGCCAGAGTATCGAGCACCGGGCCAGCCTGACCGCGGGTCAGAAGCCCACCACGGCGCTGTTTGGCTGTGGCGACAGCCGGGTGGCCGCCGAGCTGATCTTCGATCAGGGTCTCGGCGATATGTTCGTGGTCCGCACAGCCGGGCACGTGATGGACTCCGCGGTATTGGGTTCACTCGAGTTCGCGGTGACGGCGCTCGGCGTGTCGGTGATCGTGGTCCTCGGCCATGACAGCTGCGGTGCGGTGAAGGCGACGATCGCGGCGCTCGACGACGGTGCGCTGCCGGGCGGTTATGTGCGCGACGTGGTCGAGCGGGTGGCACCGTCGATCCTGCTGGGTCGCCGCGAAGGCCTGAAGCGGGCCGACGAGTTCGAAGCGCGCCATGTGGTTGAGACTGGCTCGCAGCTGCTCGCCCGCTCGATAACCATCGCCGAAGCGGTGGCCGCCGGAGACCTGGCGATTGTGGGCGCCACCTATCATCTCGCCGACGGGAAGGTGCAGGTGCGCGAGGTGATCGGTGAGGTCGGGGAAAAGGTCGCGGCAACCCACTGACCTGATTCTGGTCGAATACCGCGGTGTGACGAGACCTTAGATACGGGCGATGTGACTTTTCACGATCAGCTCGGAAATGCATAGCTCCTCGGCGATTTCGGCGTTGGATCGGCCCTGGCCGATCAGGCCTGGTGATGGATTTTCGCCCTCGGTGCTCCGCCGGTGCTGGCGCTGACCACTTCAACGACGACGAGTTGCTTTCTGGCGCACTGCGTGCCGGGGCATCGGATTTGTGTTCAACGCGCTACCAGTGCCGACCTCAGTTAACTGGGCGACACGCCGAGTCGGGTCGGACCTGTCTGCGTGACCTGGGCTTACGGTGTGAATGTGCTGGATCTGGAACCGCATGGCCCGCTACCGCCTGAGATCTACTGGCGACGCCGGGGATTGGCGTTGGGGATTGCGGTCGTCGCAGTCGGCATCGTGATCGCGATCATCGTCGCCGTCCTGAGCAGCAGCGCCGGCGCCAACACCGGTGGTAAGGCCGGCGCCGCGGCCGCGCAGAAACCCGAGGCCGGGGCGCCCCCCGAGGTCAAATCCCCGGTGGTGCCGCCGGCCGGACAAAACCCATTCCAGCCTGCCGAGACACCGACGGCAGCCGTACAGCCGCCGCCGGTACTCAAGGCGGGCGATGACTGCCCCGATTCCACACTGGCAGTGCTAGGCCTGACCAACGCGCCCCAGTTCGTCATCGGTGACCAGCCGAAATTCACGATGGTCGTGACCAACATCGGGCTGGTGGCCTGCAAGCGTGACGTGGGTGCGGCCGTGCTGGCGGCCTACGTCTATTCGCTGGACAACAAGCGGCTGTGGTCCAACTTGGACTGCGCGCCCTCCAACGAGACACTGGTCAAGACGTTCGCGCCCGGCGAGCAGGTGACGACCGCCGTGACCTGGACCGGCATGGGGTCGGCCCCGCACTGTCCGCTGCCCCGGCCGCCGATCGGCCCCGGTACCTACAACCTCGTCGTGCAGCTGGGAAACCTGCGCTCGGCAGCGGTCCCGTTCATCCTGGCGCCGCCGCCACCACCGGGTGCCGCGCCGCCGCCGCCGGCACCCGGGGCACCCGGCCCGCTACCCGTCGGGCCACCGCCAGGTCCGCCGCCCGGCCCGGGCGGCTAACCGAGCGGGTCGGCGATCGTCGACTCAGCCAGATGCGAGAGCCCCTCGCGCACCTGCCGCGCCCAGATCGTGCCGATCCCCTCGACCGCCTCAAGATCGCTGGCACTGGCCGCCAGCAGACCCTGCAGCGACCCGAACTCCCGGACCAGCCGGTCGGCGTGCGCGAACTGCAACCGGGGGATACCGGCCATCGCGCGATAACCCCGTGAGCTCATCGCCGAGTCTTGGGCATCATCCGTCGGCGGGTACCCGAAAACCTTTGCCAGCGCGGTGAAGTCGAGCAGCTCGGCGTCGGACAGCTCATCCAGTTCGGTGAGGATTTCCCCCATCTCCTGCTTGGACAACGGTTCGGGGTTGGCGTGGTAGTCGCGCACGATCAGCTCGCGGTCGGTGTCGTTGCTGCCGAGCAATTCCTCCAGCTGAAGCCGCAGCTGACGTCCATCGGTGCCCAGCTCGACGGCGTCGTAGTCGATCACCAGGCCGATCCGGCGGACCAGCTCGAGGCGCTGCACGACGGTCATCACATCGCGCAGCGTGACGAAGTCCTCGATCTCGGCTCGCGACAGTTGTCCGCTGACCTCGTCGAGCCGGGTCTTATACCGCTCCAGCGTGGCGATGGCCTGGTTCGCCCGCGACAGGATGGTCCCCGAGTCGGCCAGCACGTGGCGTTCGCCGGAGAGGTAGACGGTCACGATGCTCATCGAATGGCTGACCGAGATCACCGGGTATCCGGTTTGGATGCCGGCCCGCTCGGCCGAGCGATGCCGGGTGCCGGACTCGTCGGTGGGAATCGACGGGTCGGGCACCAGCTGCACGTTGGCTCGCAGGATCCGGCTGCCGTCGGTGGACAGCACCACCGCGCCGTCCATCTTGCACAGCTCCCGCAATCTGGTCGGCGCATAGCGCACGTCGAGCGAGAAGCCGCCGTCGCAGATCGCTTCGACGCTGTCGTCGTAGCCCAGGACTATCAGGGCACCGGTCCGGCCCCGCAGGATGCGTTCCAGGCCGTCGCGCAGCGCGGTTCCCGGCGCCAGCCGTGCGACGGCTTCACGCAGGGTGGGCCGCGGCGGGGGCGCGGCGCCAATTGTCGTTACCTTGCCAACGGTCATCGCTAGTCATTCTGCGCTACATCTAGCCGATGCGGTGGCGTTGGTGCGTTGGCGCGATGTTCGGCGATGTCGAGCATGTGCTCCAGCGCTGCGACGATCGTGGCTCCCTCCAGCGCCTGCAAACCCGTCGGCACCGCATCGCAGCCCGGCGGGATCAGCGCCGTCGTAAAGCCTTGCCGAGCGGCTTCGGCCAGCCTGCGCTCCATGCCGCTGACCCGGCGCAAATCACCCGCCAAACCGACTTCACCGATCATCACCGCGGTGGCCGGCAACGGCAGGTTGACGTAGGCCGACGCCAGTGCGATCGCGACCGCCAGGTCCGATGACGGATCGGTCAGCCGCATACCGCCCACGGTGGACAGGTAGACGTCGTTGACGGCGATCTTGAGGCGGGCGTGTTTTTCCAGCACCGCGGCGATCATCGCTGCCCGGGCATGGTCGATCCCGCTGACGGCGCGTCGCGGTGAGCTACCCGAGGGGGTGGCCAGCAGCGCCTGGACTTCGCCGATCAGGGGACGTTTGCCGTCGAGGGTCACCGTGATAGCGGTACCGGCGACGGGCTGCGGTCGCTGATCCAGGAAAAGCCCCGACGGATCGGCGACGCCTTCAATCCCATTGTCCTGCAAGAGAAAGCAGCCGACTTCATCGGCTGCGCCGAATCGATTCTTCACACCGCGCACCATCCGCAGCAGCGAGTTGCGGTCGCCTTCGAAATGCAGCACGACGTCGACCAGGTGTTCAAGCGAGCGGGGTCCCGCGATGGCCCCGTCCTTGGTGACATGGCCGACGAGGATCAGCGGCACGCCGGTGGTTTTCGCCGCGGCGGTCAGCGCGGTCGTCACCGCCCGCACCTGGGTGACACCACCGGTGACGCCGTCGGCGTCGGCGCTGGACATGGTCTGCACCGAGTCGACGACGACCAGGGTGGGCTGCACCGCCTCGATGTGACCGAACACTGCCTGCAGGTCGGATTCGGCGGCCAGGTACAGCTCGTGGTGACTGCAGCCGGTCCGCTCGGCGCGCATCCGGATCTGGCCACGCGATTCCTCGCCGGAGATGTACAGCGCGCGCCGCCCGGACGTCGCCCATTGATGGGCGACCTTGAGCAGCAGCGTCGACTTACCCACCCCCGGATCGCCGGCGAGCAGGGTGACCGAGCCCGGCACGACGCCGCCGCCCAGCACCCGGTCGAGCTCATCGATACCGGTAGGGCAGTGACGGGTGCCGTCGGGCTCGATCGAGCTGATCGGAACCGCAGCCGAGGACGGGACTAGCGTCTGGCGGGTGGCGCTTCGGACGGCGCTGAGCACCGCCACCTCGTCGACGGAGCCCCAGGTGCCGCACTCCAGGCAGCGTCCCACCCACTTGGCGGTGACATGGCGGCATTCCGAACAGCGATACTGCGAGCGCGCCTTGGCCACGCGTTGACGGTATCCGGCGGATCCGACAATCCTGGGGATGCTCGGCCTATAACGGCGGGCGCTCGGGCGCCGAAATCGGCACCGCCAGGCTGACAGTCCCGGCCTTCTCGAAATTGAAGGTGAAGTCGTAGTTCGGGCCGTTGGTGATCGGCTTAGTCAGCGCCACCGTCGCCCTGACGGAGTCGGCGGCCTCGACGGCCTCGACGGCCTTCCTGTTCTGGCCGCGGGGAGTGCCCACGAAGAGCGTCCCACTTGGAGGCAAAGTGGGGTCGCCGGTCACGGTCACCTTGCCGATGTCGGTGGAGATGCCGACCAGCTTGTCGGTGACGTCCGGCGACTGGTTGACCACTACCAGCACCAGGTCCACGGTTGCGCCCGGGCGCAGAAAGTCGGTGCTCTGCTGCGCCTGGATATGCACATTGCGCAGGGCGACGTTGTTGATCACCGCCTGGTTACCGTCGACCGCGGACTCCTGGCTGGCGGTTTGCGAGAGCTGACCGGCGCTACAGCCGGCCAGTGCGACCGCGCCGATGAGGCCACCCGCCGCGAGCGCGGCGACCCTTGAGCGGCGGCTGGAGCGGGGTTTCGAGTCGCGGTAGTCGAAGCGATTCACTTCAAGCCTCCTGCTCGGCCTACTCAATGGCACGGTGCCCTCTTGGCTAAACGTTCGACTATGCACAGTAGTAGGTCGGCAAAGCGGGCGATAGCCGAGGGCTTTAGGAGGGCGATGGCAGGGGGATCAGCGCAGGGCAGTATGATCTTGACCGTGCCGAACAGCGCAAACCTGGAGCTTCCGGGGGGCGCCCAACGGGTTCCCGTTAGGCCGGTGCCTTGCACGAATTTCCTCGTCTGTCAACCCCTCTCTGCACGTGCGGTGCCCCTGACCTGCATCGTTGTTCCGCACGTGTTGGCGCGGCGTGTTAGCATGGAGTAACGAAAGGGGCTCGAAACTGATGAATTTTGCGGTCGGAGACACCGTTGTCTATCCACACCACGGTGCTGCGTTGATCGAGGCGATCGAAACCCGAACCATCAAAGGGGAACAAAAGGAATATCTCGTCTTGAAGGTGGCGCAGGGCGACCTGACCGTTCGAGTACCCGCTGAAAACGCCGAATACGTCGGCGTCCGCGACGTGGTCGGCCAGGAAGGTCTGGACAAGGTGTTCCAGGTGCTGCGGGCACCGCACACCGAAGAGCCGACCAACTGGTCCCGTCGCTACAAGGCCAACTTGGAGAAGCTTGCCTCCGGTGACGTCAACAAGGTCGCCGAGGTTGTCCGCGACCTGTGGCGCCGCGACCAGGAGCGCGGCCTGTCCGCCGGCGAGAAGCGCATGCTGGCCAAGGCCCGGCAGATTCTGGTCGGCGAGCTGGCGCTGGCCGAAAGCACCGACGATGCCAAGGCCGAGACCATCCTCGACGAGGTTCTGGCCGCCGCGTCTTGAATTCCTAACGCGCAGGGGCCGGGGTGACGGGCACAGTCGCGGTGGTCCCGGCCGCCGGGTCGGGCCAACGGCTGGGCGCTGGTGTCCCGAAGGCGTTCTTTCACCTAGACGGACACACCCTGGTTGAACGCGCTGTCAGTGGCCTGCTGAAATCCGGTGTCGTCGACCGCGTCGTGGTCGCGGTACCGGCCGAGCGCACCGGCCAGGCCAAATTAATCCTCGGCCGCGAGGCGACCATCGTCGCCGGAGGGGCCAATCGCCGCGAGTCGGTGGGCCGGGCATTGACGGCGATCGCCGACTCCGAAGAACCCAACTTCGTGCTGGTTCATGACGCCGCCCGGGCGCTGACGCCGCCCGGGTTGGTGGTCCGCGTGGTCGAGGCGTTGCGGGCCGGGCATTCGGCCGTGGTGCCCGCGCTGCCGCTTTCGGACACCGTCAAGGCCGTCGACGCCAACGGGGTGGTGTTGGGGACGCCGGACCGGGCCGGCCTGCGAGCGGTACAGACCCCGCAGGGTTTCGCCACCGAGTTGCTGCTGCGTGCCTACCAGCGAGCCGCCGACCTCACCGGGTCGGATTTCACCGACGACGCGTCGTTGGTCGAGCACATCGGCGGTCAGGTGCAGGTAGTCGACGGCGACCCGCTGGCCTTCAAGATCACCACTCAATGGGACATCCTGCTGGCGCAAGCGATTGTGCAGCAGTGAACGTCCGGGTAGGTCTGGGCACCGACGTGCACGCGATAGAGGCAGGTAGGCCCTGCTGGCTGCTGGGTCTGCTGTTTCCCGAGGTCGACGGGTGCGCCGGGCATTCCGACGGCGACGTGGCCGTGCATGCGTTGTGCGACGCGCTGCTGTCGGCGGCCGGGCTGGGGGACATCGGCGACGTGTTCGGTGTCGACGACCCGCGGTGGGCCGGTGTCAGCGGGGTCGACATGTTGCGCCACGTCGCCGACCTGATCGCCCGGCACGGTTACCGGGTCGGCAACGCGGCGGTGCAGGTCATCGGCAACAAGCCCAGGGTCGGCCCGTGTCGTGCCGAGGCGCAACGGGTGTTGTCGGACCTGCTGGGTGCGCCGGTGTCGGTGTCGGCCACCACCACCGACGGGCTGGGGCTGACCGGGCGCGGTGAGGCCCGGGCCGCGATTGCGACGGCGTTGCTGGTCGAGGTCGACGTACCCGCGGGCCAGCCGGCGCGTTGACGGCGACCTTTCGGCTCCCGCTGATCGTTTTGCTTGCTCGCGAGAACGGATGCGCTATCCGGTGAGCTTTGTGGCTGGAAATGGCGCGACGGCCCCGCGCCGCTCATGGGCAACGGGCACAGCCCGGTAAGCTGGCAAGTCGTGACCGATCGCGCCCACCTGCGGCTACACGACACGGCGACGGGTGTCGTGCGTGATTTCGTGCCGCTGCGGCCCGGGCACGTCTCCATCTACCTGTGCGGCGCCACCGTCCAAGGTCTGCCGCACATCGGCCACGTGCGCAGTGGCGTGGCCTTCGACATCCTGCGCCGGTGGCTGATGGCGCATGGCTGCGACGTCGCATTCATCCGCAACGTCACCGACATCGACGACAAGATCCTCAACAAGGCCGCCGCGGCAGGCCGGCCGTGGTGGGAGTGGGCGGCCACCTACGAGCGTGCGTTCCGCGCCGCCTACGACGCCCTCGGCGTGTTGCCGCCGTCGGCCGAGCCGCGGGCCACCGGCCACATCACTCAGATGGTCGAGTTGATCCAGCGGCTGATCGATTCCGGCAACGCCTATACCGGCTGCGGCGACGTCTACTTCGACGTACAGAGCTACCCCGAATACGGCCAGCTGTCCGGACACAAGATCGACGACGTCCACCAAGGCGAGGGAGTGGCCACCGGCAAGCGCGATGAGCGCGACTTCACGCTGTGGAAGAGTGCCAAGCCCGGTGAGCCTTCGTGGCCCACGCCGTGGGGCCGCGGACGCCCCGGCTGGCATACCGAATGCGTGGCGATGGCACACGAATATCTGGGCGCTGAGTTCGATATCCATTGCGGGGGAATGGATTTGGTGTTCCCGCATCACGAGAACGAGATCGCTCAAGCCCGCGCCGCCGGCGACGGGTTCGCCAGGTACTGGTTGCACAACGGCTGGGTCACCATGGGTGGCGAGAAGATGAGCAAGTCGCTGGGCAACGTTTTGTCGATCCCCGCCATGTTGCAGCGTGTTCGGCCCGCCGAGCTGCGCTACTACCTGGGTAGCGCGCATTACCGTTCGATGCTGGAGTTCTCCGAGACCGCGTTGCAGGACGCCGTCAACGCCTATGTCGGGATCGAGGACTTCCTGCACCGGGTGCGTAGTCGGGTCGGCGCCGTCGAACCCGGACAGTGGACGACGCGGTTCGCCGCTGCGCTCGACGACGACCTGGCGGTGCCGGCCGCGCTGGCCGAGGTGCACCGCGCCCGTGCGGAGGGCAACCGGGCGCTTGACGCCGGTGAGCATGACACGGCGTTGGCCAATGCCGCGGCGATTCGCGCGATGATGGGCATTTTCGGCTGCGACCCGCTCGACGAACGCTGGGAGTCGCACGACGAGACGTCCGCAGCGCTGGGAGCGGTCGACGTGCTGGTGCGTGCCGAGCTGGAGCGGCGCGAACAGGCCCGCGTGCAGCGTGACTGGAAGCTGGCCGACGAGATCCGGGATCGGTTGAAGGACGCCGGCATTGAGGTCACCGACACCGGCGACGGCCCGCAATGGTCGCTGGGAACCCAAGCCGATGGCCGGTAACTCGCAACGCCGCGGGGCGGTCCGCAAAGCCGGCACCAAAAAAGGGCCGACTGTTGGCTCCGGCGGCCAACGACGCCGGGGGCTGGAAGGCCGCGGCGCCACTCCGCCCGCGCACATGCGGCCTCACCATCCGGCCGCCAAGCGGCAGAAGGCGCAGGAGCGCCGCCCCGCCAAACGCAGCGACGACGCCGAGACGGTGCTGGGCCGAAACCCGGTGCTGGAATGCCTGCGCGCCGGTGTTCCCGCGACGGCGCTCTACGTTGCGCTCGGAGCCCAGGCCGACGAGCGGCTCACCGAATCCGTAACCCTGGCAGCCGATTCCGGTATTGCGATCCTCGAAGTGCCGCGCACCGACCTGGATAGGATGACCACCAACGGCCTGCACCAAGGCATCGCGTTACAGGTGCCTCCCTACGAGTACCTGCATCCCGACGAGTTGCTCGAGATGGCCTTGGAAACCCCGCCCGCGCTGCTGGTCGCGTTGGACAACATTTCCGATCCGCGAAACCTGGGTGCGATCGTTCGGTCGGTTGCGGCGTTCGCCGGTCATGGGGTGTTGATCCCGCAGCGGCGCTCCGCCTCGGTGACGGCGGTGGCCTGGCGGACCAGCGCTGGTGCGGCGGCGCGCATTCCCATCGCGCGCGCCACCAATCTCAATCGCACACTGAAGGATTGGGCGGATCGCGGTCTGCAGCTCATCGGGCTGGACGCCGACGGCGACACCGTCCTCGACGATTTGGACGGCGACGGTCCACTGGTGGTGATCGTCGGGTCGGAGGGAAAGGGACTGTCGCGGCTGGTGCGTCAGAACTGCGACGCGGTGGTGTCCATCCCGATGGCCGGCCCGGCCGAATCGTTGAACGCCTCGGTGGCCGCCGGGGTGGTGCTGGCCGAGATCGCCCGTCAGCGTAGGAGCTAATCGTGCGCCTCGCCGCGGTGCTGGTCGCTGTCGTCGTGCTCACGCTGGCGCCGACCGCGGCCGCGGAGTCGCGCGATTTCGACCTGCAGGCCCACGCCGGTGGCCGCGGTCAGGCGACCGGCGAATCGCTGCGAGCCTTCGCCAAATCGATCGAACTCGGCGTCAGCACACTCGAACTCGACATCAACGTCACCAAAGATCGCGAGCCGCTGGTTTGGCATGATCCGATCATCGATGCGCAACAGTGCGCCGACACCGGGCCAGCGTTCGCCGGCGATCCGTCGTATCCCTACGTCGGAAAACTCATCCACGATTTGACCCTGGCGCAGATCCGCACGCTGGACTGCGGCAAGCCAAACAGCCAATTTCCGAACGCTGAAGTGGTGCGGGGCAACAAGATAGCCATCTTGCCGGAAGTTTTTGCGCTGGCCGACTCGTATCGGGCCGATGTGCGTTACAACATCGAAACCAAGGTCGCCGCCGATCGCCCGACCATATCCGCCGATCCGCAGGAGTTCGTCGATGTGGTGCTGGCGGCCGTCCGGGCGGCGGGCAAGGTCGGCCGAGTGGAGATCCAGAGTTTCGACTGGCGAACGTTGCCGCTGGTGCACCAGGCCGAGCCATCGATTCCTCTGGTGACGCTATGGGATGAGCAGACCTGGGTTCCGGATTCGCCCTGGCTGGCGGGTGTTAACCCCGCGGTCGTCGGCGATCCGGTGATCGGGGCCACGCTGGTCGGCGCGAATATCCTTTCGCCCGATCACTCTTTGGTCGACAAGTCTTTCGTCGACCGGGCACATTCGTTGGGGCTCAGCATCATTCCGTGGACGGTCGATGAAGCGAACGACATGCGAGCCATGATCGCCGACGGCGTCGACGGCATCATCACCAACTACCCCGCCTTGCTGCGTGCCGTGCTGGCCGAACTCGGTATGCCACTGCCGCGGGCATACCACCGCTGACCCACTTGCCACAGGGGCCACGTACGCACCTTCGGGTGTTGGGACATGGTGCTGGGAAACGTGTCCGCATGTGATATCACCGGGCCTTGATATCGCATGCGCCATCACGTTGAACAAGAACCTGTCCCTCCGCGGAGCGACTCGAGGGGCCGCTGATACTACTGAGGGCTAGACGCCCAGCAGCCGCACACCGGCCCACAGCGCCAATACCGCCGCCACCAGCGCTGTCGGCACGGTGCACAGCCCGAGCCTGGTGTACTCGCCGATGCTGACCGAAACGTCGTACCGACGCAACACGCTGCGCCACAACAGGTTTGACAACGATCCGACGTAGGTCAGGTTGGGGCCGATGTTGCCCCCGATCAGCACTGCCAGCACCGCAGCCGGCCCGCTCGCTGCGACCAGCGGTACCAACACCAGTGTCGCGGGCAGGTTGTTGACGACGTTGGCTAACACCGCGGCCACTGCCGCGAATCCCAGCAGCGCGGGCAACCCGGAACCGGACGGCAACACCGCGCCCATCCGCTCGGCCACACCGTTTTGCATAACCGCCTGCACCACCACGCCCAAAGCCAGCACGAACACCAAAAACGGGATGTTCACCGCGCGGACGATCGCCACCGCGGTGGTGTGCCGTCGGGCCAGGCTGCGGACCGCCATCACCGCCGCCCCGGCGAGCGCCGCCCAGGCCGGCGCCACCCCGACCGCCTCCGCGATGACGAACCCGGCCAACGTCAGTGCCACCACCACCAACGCGAAAACCGGTATCTGCGGAGCCGGCTCGTCTTCGGGCGGATCGGGCTGCACGCTGAGATCCCTGCGGAAGAACACCCGGAAGACGAGGTAGACGGTGGCCACCGCGGCCAGCCAGGGCAGTGCCATGACCAGGGTGAACTTGGTGAACGACACGTTGGCGGCGTGAAATGCGAGCAGGTTGGTCAGGTTCGACACCGGAAGCAGTAGCGACGCGGCGTTGGCCAAATGTGCCGTCGCGTAGGCGTGCGGACGCACCGGTGCCCGCAGCCGCCGCACCGTGGTCATCACCACCGGCGTCAGCAGCACAACCGTGGCATCCAGGCTCAGCACCGCGGTGATCGTCGCGGCGATCGCGAATACCTGCCGGAGCAGGCGCTGAGACCCAGGGCGACCGCGCGCCATCGCGGCGCCCGCCGCCTCGAACAGGCCTTCGTCGTCGCACATTTTGGCCAGCACCAGTATCGCGCCCAGGAAGGCGACGACGCTCGACAGCCGGGCCGCCTCGGCAGCCGCATCGTGCTTCGAGATCGCGCCGACGGCTATCAGCACGACGACGGCCGGGATGGCGGCGAACGCCTCGGGCCAGCCGCGGGGACGGGCGACCGCGAACGCGAGTACCACCGCCAGCGACAGCAGAGCCAGAAATAGCGACAAACTCAGGCCCACGGGTCTTCGCGCCGCCACACCGTCGGCATGTCCAGCGCGATACCGTCCTGCGAGGCCAGCTTGCTCAGGACGCGCAGCGATACGTCCAAGTCATCGCCCGCATAAGGTAAGGCTCGCAACGGCTTTGACAGCGGACGGAAGAAATCGTCCCAGTGGATCAGCACCACCCGGCGCGCGCCCACGGTGCGCACCGTCTCCGTCCAGTAGTCGATGAAATAGGGCTCGGACTGTAAACCAAGCTGGCCAACACCGAGATAGACGACGTCGGCGCGCTGGCCGGCCAGCGCGCCCTTTACAAAGCCGGCGCTGCCCTGTATCAACAGCCTCCGGTCTGAGGGCCGGTGATGCACCAACGTCGACCAGGACTCGCCGCACCGGTAGGCCGACGCCCGCACCGGCGGTATCACCGGTGCGGTGATCTCCCCGGGGAACCGGTCGGGATCGCTGTGACGCGACTTGATCAGCGTAACGTCGAAGGCGCCCAACCGGATTGGCTCACCGGACACTGCGACGACGAAGCGGTCCGCGGCCAGTCCGTAGCCGCGGCCGACGTTGGCCGAGGATTCGCCCCCGACCAGCCGCGCGCCGGTGCGATCGGCGACCAGCGCGGAGTCCAGCGCATGGTCGATATGCGTGTGCACCGGGACGACCGCCTCCAGCCGTGTCACCTTCAGGCGCGCCAGGCATCCGTCGACGCGGGCCGGCGACGGCGCCACCTTGCCCAGCGCTACCTGCGCCAGGCTGGGGCGGGAGAAGTAGCCGTCGGTCATCAGCGTCGAAACCCCGTCGTCGAGCAGCAGCGTCGACACCCCCAACCACGTCACCGTCAGCGGGGTGCCGGATTCGGCGGCAGGCACGCTGAACCGGTGCGCATACCGCTCGATGTCGGGACGCCCGGGCCGCAGCCGCATCAGCAAAACGCCTTCACGTCGATCGCGTCGGATTTCAGCCGGTCCCGCACCGCCGACGCGATCTGCACCGCGCCAGGCGAATCACCATGCACACAAACCGATTCCGCGTGCACATCAACAGTGGACCCGTCGATCGCGATGAGCTGTCGGGTGGTCACCATGGCCACCACCCGTTCGGCGATGGCGGCGGGGTCGTGCAGCACCGCGCCGGGTTCACGCCGCGACACCAGACGGCCGTCGGGCTGGTAGGCGCGATCGGCGAATGCCTCCGGTACCGTGCGCAGGCCGCGTTGGTGCGCCTCGTCGAAGAACACCGAGCCCGCCAGGCCCAGCACCGGCAGGCCCGCGTCGAAAATCTGCACCGCCTGCGCGACCGCGGCGGCCTGCTCGCGGTTGGTCACGATGGTGTTGTACAGCGCGCCATGGGGTTTGACGTAGGAAACCGTCGAGCCGGCCGCCTGGGCGAGTCCGTGCAACGCGCCGATCTGATACACGACGTCGGCGAGCAGATCCTCCGACGCGACATCGATGAAACGTCTGCCGAACCCGGCCATGTCGCGGTAGCTGACCTGTGCGCCGATGCGCACGCCACGCTCGGCGGCCAGCCGGCATACTCGCAGCAGCCCGGCCGGGTCGCCCGCATGGAAACCGCACGCCACGTTGGCGCTGGTGACGATGCCGAGCATGGCGTCGTCGTCGCCGAGCCGCCAAACGCCGAAGCCCTCGCCCAAGTCGGCGTTGAGGTCGATAGAGGCCACGATGGCTAGCTTAGGACTGTGAACTTCGCCGAGTCGGTGACCGATCCGGCTGTCCGGGCAGACCTGGAGCAGCGCCGCGACGTCATCGCGATGCCGCCCGTCGCGGTGGCCCGCGCGATCGCGTTCGCGATCGATCAGCCACCTGACGTGGACATCGGCGAGGTTGTCGTGCGGCCCACCGCGCAGGCGTGAGGCATCAAGCGCCCGCCAACTCATGAAATCCGACCGGGATGCCCGGTAATCTCAGACCGCATGAGCCCCACGCCGCGACGGCGGGCGACCCTGGCGTCGTTGGCGGCTGAGCTCAAGGTATCGCGCACCACCATCTCGAATGCTTATAACCGGCCCGATCAGCTTTCGGCCGAGCTGCGCGAAAGGGTGCTCGCCACGGCCAAACGTATCGGCTATCCCGGACCCGATCCGGTGGCGCGATCGCTGCGGACCAGGCGGGCCGGGGCGGTGGGCCTGATGATCACCGAACCGCTCACGTATTCCTTCAGCGACCCGGCGGCGCTGGATTTCGTTGCGGGACTTGCCCAATCGTGCGAAGAGGTCGGGCAGGGGCTGATGCTGGTGGCCGTCGGCCCAAGCCGCAGCGTCGCGGATGGGACGGCATCGGTGCTCGCCGCGGGGGTCGACGGATTCGTGGTCTACTCGGCAGCCGACGACGATCCCTACCTGCAGGTCGTGCTGCAACGACGACTGCCACTGGTGGTGGTCGACCAGCCCAAAGAAGTACCCGGTGCGTCTGGGGTGGCCATCGACGACCGGCGGGCGATGCGCAACCTCGCTGAGTACGTGCTCGGTTTGGGTCATCGGGAGATCGGACTGCTGACGATGCGGCTGCGCCGCGACCATCGCCAGGGCCTAGTCGACTCCGAGCGCCTTCGCTCGTCGACGTTTCACGTGCAAAGCGAACGCATCCACGGTGTCCGCGACGCGATGGCCGCGGCCGGCGTCGACCCGGAGTCGTTGACCGTGGTGGAAAGCTACGAGCACACCGCGTCATCCGGTGGCGATGCGGCCCAGGTTGCGCTAGATGCCAATCCGCGGATCACCGCGCTGATGTGCACCGCCGACGTGCTGGCCTTGTCGGCAATGGACTACCTGCGCGGCCGCGGCAAATACGCACCGGGTCAAATAACCCTCACCGGTTTCGACGGCATACCCGAGGCCATCGGCCGCGGTCTGACGACGGTCGCACAGCCGAGCCTGCAGAAGGGCCGCCGCGCCGGTGAGCTTTTGCACGAAGACAACATCCACACCGTCGTTGAGGTGCTCGACACCGAGCTGATCCGCGGGCGTACAGCCGGGCCGCCAGCCTGACCGGTCAGACCTGGGAACTCTCCCCGTTGCCGATCAGCAGCCGCACCGCAAGATCGAGCCGCTTGCTCACGTCGGTGGCCGACGCCCTGCGGGTGAGCCAGGCCAGCAGATTGGACAGCCACACGTCCGAGATCACCCGGGCGATGTGGTACTGGTCTTCGGTCGGTTCGCCGTCGCTCATCGCACGGGCAAACATCGAGTCGATCAGCTTCTCGACGTGATCAACCTCACCGGCGGCGGAGGCGTCGGCGAAGACGTAGGCCCGGGTCATGGCCTCGGTGAGCAGTGGATTGCGCTGCATCGCGCGATTGAGCTTGCTGACCATGAAGTTCAGCCGCTGGAACGGGGTCCCGCCGGTCAGGCTGGAGCGGTCCGTCTTAGCGTCGATCCGTTCGAATTCCCGACCCAGCGCGGAGACCAGCAGGTGCACCTTCGACGGGAAATACCGGTAGAGCGTTCCCACCGCGACGTCCGCGCGGTCTGCGACCGCACGCATCTGAACTGCCTCGTAGCCACCCTTGGAGGCGATCGCCATCGTCGCGTCCAGGATGCGTTTACGCCGCTCACGCTGCGCCTCAGACCCGAGCTCGGACTCGGCCAGTACCGCCACACTCATCACCTCACGAGGTTGCGCGGTCGGCGAACTCGAGGGCTGACCCGAGCCGGTGTTCGTTGGCGACGACATCTGACGGACAGCTCCTTTTCTCGCGTCCTCGCTCGAAACGATACGCATGCCGAGCGCGAATTTCTCACCTCCGTGCCGCCGGGACACCGGGATGTCCTGCTGCGATGGCATTCGACTTGACGGTCGATCGCTGGCACTATTAGAACACGTTCTAGTGCTGCGCGGGGCGTCTCGGCAGCGCCTTTTACGTCGACCGAGGAGTCCAGGTGGCTGTGACCTCAAGCAAGACCGGCACCTCCGAACAGTTCGCGGCGCGCGAGTTGGTGCGCGATTGGGCGGCCCGAGCCGGCGCGACGGCGGCGGTTCGGGATATTGAACAGGGCGAGCCGCATGCCTGGCGGCCGGTTTTTGGCGGCCTGTCCGATCTGGGATTGTTCGGTGTCGCGGTCCCCGAGGACTGCGGCGGGGCCGGCGGCAGCATCGAGGATCTGTGCGCAATGGTCGAGGAGGCCGCCAAAGCCCTGGTGCCAGGCCCGGTGGCGACGACGGCGCTGGCCACGCTGGTGGTCGCCGATCCGGAGCTGCGCGCCGCGCTGGCCTCGGGCGAACGCACCGCCGGGGTGGCGCTCGACGGTGACGTCGAGTTCGATGACGCCAGCTCGCGGGCCTCGGGCACGGCGCCGCGGGTACTGGGCGCGGTCGCCGACGGTCTGCTGTTGCTGCCCGCCGACGGAAAATGGCTGCTCATCGATCCAGCCGCCGCCGGCTCGGCTGGCACTGTGGTGGTCGAGCCGCTGAAGGCGACCGACTTCTCCCGGCCGTTGGCCCGGGTGGTGCTGACGTCGGCGCCGGCCACGGCGCTGGACGCGGCGGGCGACCGGGTGGCCGACCTCGCCGCGGCGGTGCTGTCCGCCGAGGCGGCGGGGATCAGCCGATGGGCGCTGGATACCGCCGTCGCCTATGCCAAAGTGCGCGAGCAATTCGGCAAGCCGATCGGCAGTTTCCAGGCGGTCAAGCACCTGTGCGCCGAGATGCTGTGCCGTGCCGAGCAGGTGGCGGTGGCCGCCGCCGATGCGGCCGTCGCCGCCGCGGACAGCGATGGCCGCCAGTTGTCGATCGCCGCGGCCATCGCCGCGAGCATCGGAATCGAGGCCGCGAAGGCCAACCTCAAGGACTGCATCCAGGTGCTCGGCGGCATCGGCATCACCTGGGAGCACGACGCGCATCTCTACCTGCGTCGGGCACATGGGATCGGCCAGTTCCTCGGTGGGCCGGCACGCTGGCTGCGCCGGACCGTCGAGCTCACCCAGGCCGGTGTCCGCCGTCGGCTGAGTATCGACCTGAGCGAGGTCGCCGACCTGCGCCTACAGATCGCTGCAGCGGTCGCCGAGGTGGCTGCGCTGCCGACCGACAAGCGCCAGGCGGCGCTGGCCGAAGCGCAGCTTTTGGCGCCGCACTGGCCGGCGCCCTACGGTCGCGGCGCCGGGCCGGCCGAGCAGCTGCTGATCGATCAGGAAATGTCGTCGGCGCGTGTGCCGCGGCCCGATCTGGTGATCGGCTGGTGGGCGGCGCCGACCATTCTCGAACACGGCACGCCCGAGCAGGTTGAGCAGTTCGTGCCGGCCACCCTGCGCGGCGAAATCCTTTGGTGCCAACTGTTTTCCGAGCCGGAAGCCGGCTCGGATCTGGCGTCGCTGCGGACCAAGGCGGTGCGGGTCGACGGCGGCTGGGAGCTGACCGGGCAGAAGGTGTGGACATCCAGAGCGCACGACGCGCAGTTTGGTGTGTGCCTTGCCCGTACCGATCCCGACGCGCCGAAACACAAAGGGATCACTTACTTTCTGATTGACATGAGCTCGCCGGGCATCTTGATCCGGCCGCTGCGCGAAATCACCGGCGCCGCACTGTTCAACGAGGTCTTTCTCGACGGCGTCTTCGTCCCCGACGAGATGGTGGTCGGCACGGTGAACGACGGTTGGCGGTTGGCCCGCACCACGCTGGCCAACGAGCGGGTCGCGATGGCGCAGGGCACCGCGCTGGGTAACCCGATGGAAGAGCTGCTCGCGGCGGCGGCAGCGATCGATCTCGATGTTGCACAACAGGATCGGCTGGCGCGGTTGATCATCACCGCACAGGTTGGCTCGCTGCTCGACCAGCGCATCGCCCAACTCGCGGTGGGCGGCCAGGATCCCGGGTCGGAATCCAGTGTGCGCAAACTGATCGGGGTGCGTTACCGGCAGGCGCTGGCCGAATTTCGGATGGATCTGGCCGAAGGCGCGGGCGCCGTCGAGGACAAGATCGTGCACGACTTCCTCAACACCCGCTGCCTGACCATCGCCGGCGGCACCGAGCAGATCTTGCTCACGGTGGCCGCCGAGCGGCTGCTCGGCCTGCCGCGCTGACCGCGGTGAACCGAGTCGTCGTGCTGGGGCGCGGTGGCGCGGGCAAGTCGACGACTGCCGCCAGGCTCGGGGTGCTGACCGGATTGCCGGTGATCGAGCTCGACAAGCACTTCTGGTCAAATGATCTCGCACCGCTGCCGATGGATCAGTGGAAGGCGTTGCAGTGCAATCTCATTAGCGGATCGCGCTGGATTCTCGACGGCGATCTCGGCCCCTACGACGCGCCGGATGTGCGTCTGAAGGCTGCCGACACCGTCATCGTCCCGCCAGAACCTCGTGTTCTGGCGCTGGCTTGTTTCGTATCGGCGCCGCAGGCAGACCAGCGAACCGATTGAATGGGTATCGGCGGTGTTGGAGGAGGGGGGCGGTCTCGCGGCGAATGTCTGCGCAGCTCGACTACGGCCTCGTGGGCCTGCCCCGGTGTCAACGAGGGTCGAACCGCAACGACGGGGAGAATGTCGCGGCTGAGTGCATATTCGCCCTTCCGCGCGCTGTCATCATCAACATTGATGTTGAACTTGCGCCACTTGCCTGCATCGCTTTCGGCGACCGGTACAACTTTTCGGAAAGATCGGTCATCGCGAGAGAGTTCCCGCCAGGTCCAGTTAGTCGCAACCAGGTCTTCGTCATTGTCGTCCTTATTTACGAGTATGCGGGTCTCGACTTGACAACGGTACTGCTGTGCGTCGGGCAACCATTTGAAAAGGATTCGGTTGTAGCAATTGAACGGGAACTGTTGCAAAAGCGCTGAGCTCGACGCAGAGCCGCCGCATGCAACCATCAGCGGGTAAGCGTGACGATTTTTTTGTCGAGCGGACAACGAATCTTCTGTGAACGTGAATGGGGTGTGCTTGTGGCCGTGCAGTAGTAAGTGAAAGCCATGTCGGCGTAAGGCTCGTAGCAATGACGCCGCCTCAATAATTGCGTCGTAATTACGTTTAGGCTCGGCCAGGTCCGGTATCAGAATTGGGTGATGATGGACTGACGCGATCTTAATGCACGAATCAACTACGTTCGGATCCAGCTTTTTTATCTGCCGCTCCAACTCTGCAATGGCTACCGGACTAATCCGACCTCGATGAACATCCTTCGTGTCTTTCTCGACAAACCTGCAAGAGTTGATCTCGGCGACCAATATGTCCTGTGATGTGACTGGTGTAGTCTTTGATTTGACAGTCACAATTCTGACGAATGCGTCGCGTGACTCTTTGCTCCAGTCCTCGCGTTTGTTGCGAAGATCGCCGAGAAAGTGGCTCCACGGGAGCATCCTGGCTAGTGGTGTTTTCTCCGTCCACGCAACGTCATGGTTGCCTGGTATGACGGCTAAAGGTCCCAGCGATTTTTTGCCAGTGGAGATGGCCTTGCAGAACTCGCTAGCCGCCGCGAACTCTGTGGGTACAGCCTGCTGAGTCAGGTCACCTGTTATGCATACGATCTGGTGGTCTACTTTCTCGGCGTCAAGGAGATCCTTGCGGATTGATTCCGCAAGCGTTGGATAGCCTTCTTTGACGAGGTCGCCCGCAGGTGTCCTCAGCCGCCAAATTGATGCTCTTCGCCGAAGTGGAGGTCGGACAAATGGATGATTCTGAGCGATTGGCCGCCCTTGGCCACATTTGCGGGGTGCGCCATCCGTCAGATCCTAGTCCGCAAATGCTCCTATCTATATGAAGTTTCTTTGAGGAATCCTCGAACTTTCAGTGGCGCGAGAAGTCGAAGACTTCGTGCCCAGCCGCTGGGTGTAAAACCTGGTAGTCGAGTACTCGATGCGAACGAGACCACTTGGGCGTTTAGCACGTTAGTGTGCGTTGGCTGCGACGGAAAACCGCACGTCACAGAGTTGAAGCGGTTGGGTAGTTACGCCTGTCGTCGAAACTACTGCGGACTGACTGCGGACCAGCGGACAGGTGGCTGATGGCACAGGTTCAATCCCAGTACCGCGCACCAGTGTTTATGCAGCTCAGATGCGGTATCTAGCCTAGCTCAACAAATCACCAAGACGATACCAGGACAATTTGGGCAGGCAATTGGTCTGAGATACAGGTTGTGGTCCGACGCCGAACGATTCTTAACGATGCCTCAGTCGGCGGTGTGGACGATCAGCACGTCGGTCTTGGCCCTGCGGGAGACTTCGGATGGGACTGATCCCAGCAGCCGCCCGGCGACACTGCTGAGTCCGACGTTGCCGACGACCAGCAGGTCGGCATGGACCTCCTCGGCCAGGTGCACCAGCGCGTTGATAGGGGCACCGACGATATCCTTCTCCTCCACGTTCTTGGCCCCGGCTTTGTGCGCCCGCTCCCTGGCGTCATGCAGGATCGCGTAGAAGGGGGCGTCGCCCACCATCCGGTAGTCCTCGCCGTGGGTGCTCCCCGGCGGCACGGCGTAGCCGCCGTGTTCCTCGGGGACGGGGAGATGCGCCGTCGCAACGATCAATTTCGCGCCCTGATCCGCAGCGATCGCGCCTGCGCGGTCCACCGCACGCAGCGACGAGTCCGAGCCATCGGTGCCGACCACGACGGTCTGATAGGCGCTCATTTCCCACCCAGTGTAAGGCCGACGGCGGCTCATTAGAGTGCAAACCGATGTGGAGCCGGTCCCCCGCCGGAGGTATCAGCCGGGGCCGTTGCCGTTGAACTGAGAAGTGTCCACGGCCGTGAACCCTTAGGTGGGGACCGATGCAATGGGAAGCGAAGACCTCTCCGTGGGCGGATGCCAGGCCACCCCCACGCACGTCATTCGCGACCTCGAGACCATCGACGCCGAGCTGCAATTGGTGGTGGCTTTTCGACGTCAGGCTCGGCAGCGCGGTGGGCCGCTGCCGTCGATAGACGCCGCGGATGCGCTCCTAGATGAACGCCTGGGGGCAATTTTTGCAATTCCCCAGTGAGACGTCGGCGTGAATTCGGTGGCGCTGCCGCCAACGTACCTCGGGTGCCGAACGCGTTGGCGCAAGCGAACTTTGCCTCTATCCCGTAGGACCCGGCAGGCGGTCCGCTGCCGTCGATAGCCGTGGCGGATGCGCTGCTGGATGAACGCCGCGAGCTGGCCCAGCGGACTCAACCCCGACGATCCCGCGGTCATCGCGGCGATAAACCTTGTCCGATGGGAACTCTCGCTCGGCACTTGAGCCACCGCATCCGCCCGACGGGAGTCCGCGCACGTGTCCAGGCCACTGCAAAGGTGAGTTAGTACCAGAAATCGCGGAGCGACGCCGGGCCACACCACCGCACGCCCATCAGGGGCAGGGAGGCCGCCAACGCCATGTCAAAGGTCAAGACAAGACTGTTCTAATCCTGCGCATCGCGGTCCGGTCAGCGGACCGCACTCTTGCCGTAACCCCACCCATTGACGCGCAATGGATCTCGCGAGATCGCCCAGTAAACGACGCAGGCGGACGCATCTGACGTAGACCTGCGCCGCGTCAAGAGGAGACAACTATGGTCACAATCACCGGAACCGTGGGAAGCAGCGGCAAATATCTTGTCACCGGCATGCCGGTGGCCTCGCAGGCTCACACCCCGTTGAAGATCACGTTTGAAAATAATACCGGCGGCGCCAACCTGGGACTCTGGGCAGGCTCGGTAGCCGATTTCGAGAAGGGCAACGCAGGTACCCAATTGTCGGACTCCGGAGGTCCGGGGTTTATTTTCCTAACAATCATTGACGCTGCGGACCTGAACAAAAAAGTCCTCTATGTGCAACGCGAAGTGGGAAGCGGCAACTCGCAATTCACGATTAATATCGAATGAGGCGCCTGACAGCTAACGTTAGAGGAGGATGTCGGATGAACGCTTTGCAAACAGTGGCGGAACCTTCAGCAACGTAAGGCTTCCGTAGATTTCGCGGATCGACCGTATCCGGAAAAGGGAGGAACAATGGCTGCATCGGCCGCTGGATGTCGCCTAGGACAGTGCCGCTATCCCAAGGGCGGCAACGGGACACAGCCCTGAACACAATGGAACCACCACGTCCACAAAACGAGAAAACCGCCCCAGCCGGCTCGGCTATAACACGATATCAACAAAGTCTCTTTTGCGCCGTTCGAATGGCTTTTGCATTCAAGGCAAGCGGGGCAGCGATCCATTTGACAAGACCACTCATGGGTAGCTGTGATACATCGCAGTATTGCCTAGATCGGCAGCGCCCGCCGTCCATATCGACGCGATTTCGGCAGCCAAAAGCAGCCGGTTCCATATCCCGAAGTGCGCGATCGCGCCCTTGAAGCCCGTGGTCTGCATTCCGCCGACGGTTATTGGGCCCGCACCATGCTGCGGATGCACATCAAACGCGTAATATTTGTCTTCCTTGCTCCGCTTCGCTTCGACGCCCTGCTTCCACAAGATGCAGCCGGTCGTCTGGTCGGTCGGCCACCACGGCTCGGCCTCGCCTACCACGAATATCCATTTGCCCAGCTCGATCGGCGTCTCGTCATTGGAAGAAACGCCATACTCCATATAGGAGCCGTTCCCCGGGCCCCCGGCCAGGTTGAAGGTGTAAAAGGAAAGCCGCGAATGCCGTGTGGGATTGGTCTGATTGTACAGCCGTAGCGCCCATTCCACATCGGTCGATGGCCCGACCGCCTTCTCGACGAAATGGACGTATTGGTCCTTCATTCCGGTCGTGTTCGCGTTGTCAAGAGCCAGCGGACAAATCCAGGTGGCGACGGTCAGCGCGTTGGCCTTGGGTTGCGAATATTGGGGATCGTCGTCGATTGTCAAAAAGCTTCCCAAGCCACCATCAAAAAAGGGAGTCTGCGACGCCCCGAAAGGAATTACCGCGAGCGTGACGCCTTGCGCCGGCACCGACGCGGCATGAAGGCCCATCTCGTCGTGACAGGACGGGCCTGCGAGATCGTCGAGCGGCCAGTAGCTCGTGGGCAGCGTGTCTAGAATTGCGTCCTTTATGCTCATCTCTTCCTCCAAATTGCTCGAGCCATTTTGCGTTGCGGCTCGATCGACCGCGGCTCGTCCGACCCATTTAACACCTAGGCTGCCGGCAAAATAGCGCGCTGGTGCCGCGCCGTGGCGGTGATGGCCAGGCGCACACCGTGGATCCTGCGCGCGGGATTGCTCGCCTAGCCCCGGCCACCGACCGCAGCTGAGCAGCCGCAGTCAGCGCGCCTTGGAGGTGCCTCAGTCCACGACATCGTTGACAGGTGAGTCGCCTTCAGATGCCACCGCCGCCGATCGCTCCGTGCTGGCCAACGACCCGACATTCACGAGCTGCCTAGGCAACCATTAAATGGAACTACCCGAAGATACCAGGACGAAGGCAGAACTCCCGACGAAGCGGAGTTTCCGACGAGCACGTTGGTCGCATAGTTGGATACCCCTGTAGGTATGGCAGCTACCCATGGTGGGCACCAGGTATTGGCTAGGCCAGCTAGTTAGCTGGTAGATATTGTCATTGGCGTATTTGCTATTGCCATTGGGGCAATAGGAATGGCTGGCCATGGGGCAATAGGAATGGCTGGCCATGGTGCACCCTGGCCCCATGGGGGTAAAATTTCGGGGTGTTTTCCAACCGCATACGTAGCCCTTGGGCGGGCAGCGTGCGGTCAGCAGGTCGCTGGGTCGGCCTGGGCGCTTCTGCACTGGTCACCGCCGCCGGCCTGCTCGTCTCCCCAAGCGCGGCGCCGGTTGCCTCAGCCGACAACTGCCCCGATGCCGAGGTCGTCTTCGCGCGAGGCACCAACGAGCCACCGGGCCTCGGCCGGGTCGGCGACGCCTTCGTCGGCTCGCTGCGCCAGCAGACCGGCGGCATGAACATCAGGACCTACGGGGTGAACTATGCCGCCGACACCCTGCAGCTGCACGGCGGTGACGGCGCCAATGACGCGATTTCCCACGTCAAGTCCACGGTGTCGTCCTGCCCAAACACCAAGATCGTGCTGGGCGGCTATTCGCAAGGCGCGAGCGTGATCGACATCGTCGCCGGCGTTCCCATCGGCGGCATCAACTGGGGCAGTTCGCTACCGCCGGAGTACGCGAACAACGTCGCAGCGGTCGTTACGTTTGGCGCCGTAGCTGACCGCGCCGGCGGATCGCTGCCTGTCCAGAGCGCCATGCTCGGTTCCAAGGCGATCGATCTGTGCAACCCGAACGACCCGATTTGTCACGCGGGTCCGGGTAACGAGTGGCGCGGGCACACCGAGGGCTACATCCCTGTGTACACCACTCAGGCAGCGGCTTTCGTTGCGTCCAAGCTTTTGGCTGGGACCGGCCAGGAGGTGCCCGGATTTGGGCCGTCGGTGCCCTGGTACGGCCCCCTGACGCCGGGGTACGGCCCCCTGACGCCCTGGTACGGCCCGCACCCGTACGGACCGCAGACGCCGGGGTACGGCCCCCCGACGCCGGGGTATGGCCCGCAGACGCCGGGGCGCGGCCCCCCGACGCCGGGGTACGGCCCGCAGACGCCGGGGTACGGCCCGCAGACGCCGGGATACGGCCCGCAGACGCCGGGGTCTGGCCCGTCGATACACGGATCCGTTCCGCCGGACTCGCCTGCCCCCCAAGCCCCGTTGGTCTAGGCGGTTCACTGACGGATGGCGGCAGGGACTCGTACCAATCCCTGCACTTGGCCAGCACCGGGCAGTCGCGAAGACAGAGGTTGACAGTCACGCCGCGGCCTGGCCGTGGTCGTCGCCGAAGAGCTCACGCGCCAGCTTTCCGACGTGCATGCGGTGGCTTCTGCCGCCATGCTCACCGGCTGGTCCGGGTGCTCGACGGTCCAGCGCGGATACGGAGTTATTGATAGCTAGTCGGCAGCTGTTTGGACTTTGGCTACGGCAAGAGAGATATGCAATCGACAGGAACCAGATCGGCGTAGTCCACATCTAACGATGGTGTGGACGCTGAAGAAGCCCAAGCTGTGCGGGTTGAGGGACTCGACCCCGACGATCCCGCGGTCATCGCGGCGATAGACCTTGTCCGATGGGACTCTCGCTCGACACTTGAGTCACCGCACCCGCCCGACGGGAGTCCGAAGCTACAAACTCGCATAGGTGAGGCCGCCCGGATACTAGAACCGTTTTGCGTGGACCTACGACCTGTCAAAGATCCCAACGGCACTGTTCTAAATCTGCCCAAAGACTTAGATAGCGACGCGAGATCGTGCCCATTGTCACGTCAGTAGCGATGGAGCTCGATCAACCGCGCGTCACTGAGCCCGAAGTGATGCGCGATCTCGTGGAGCACTACGTGTCTGACCTCGCGGCGTAGACGATCGGCGTCGCCGGCAGCGAGTCGCGTGATCGGCCCGCGGAAGATGCTGATCTTGTCGGGAAGCACTCCGCTGTACGTGCGGCTCCTTCGCGGCAGCGGTACACCGCGGTACAGGCCGAGCAGCGGCCGCCCGTCGGGAGGCTCGTCCTCGACGACGATCGCAACGTTGCTCATCGCTGCACGGAGATCGGCGGGCAAGGAGTTCAGCGCGTTGTCAATCGCCTCTTCGAACGGATCGTTGAGACCCGGCTCCCAACGCGCGTCCATCTCAGCAACGATGCCAGAAGCGGTGCTGGGATAGAGACGGGGAACCGCTCGGAGCTGGTTCACGTCTGAATCTGTGTCGGCCCGCCACACCTCTCCCCGTGGCGGGCCGCAGTCATTCGCCGGCACTCGTGGTTCGCGCCGCGTGGGAGCGTTTAATAATCGACATGCCTCAGTTTTCGCATCCTCTACAGCCGCAGCAGCCGCCTCTCCCGCGCCCTGTGGCGTTGACGTGGAGCGCGCTCACCGAAGGTCATTGGTCGCTAGTCGTCACGAAAGACACAGGCTCTGTCGCGGCCTCGTTGAGTCCTGTCGAACATGCCCGGAGCGACAACCGCGAGTATCTGATCGGAGCACTCGAAGACGGCTGGTGGCTCGCCGTGGAAGTCGACGCCAAGCTAACCACGCTAGCGTCGCCCTTCCCTTCCGAAGAAGCTGCTAGAGAGCGAGCCGAGGCGCTGGAGGCTGGAACCGAGTGAATTACGCAGCGCCGGCTGGGCATTCACGCCGAGCCAGCAGGTCGACAAGTTGCTCGACGAACGCCTAGCGCACCGCGGCCCCGGCCCGGCGAGCACGCCGCAGTCGGCACGTAGCGGCGCCCCGTCGTTGGTACAAAGGTAATTACTAGACGTCTGCCTGTTTCTGGGTCGTTTTGGAACGTTTCTCCTTCTTAGTTGGCGCTCGGTACCCAGTTGCCGTGGAATCCGGCGGGCACTCGATGCGGCAGCTTGATGCTCGCGATGTCCTGGAGGGTCTGCGCATCCAGGATCGCCAACTCGCTGCGATCGGTGGTCCGGTCATAGACATAACCCATGAGCACGCCGTCGTCCTCGGTCGCATCGGGCGATGAAGGATGGAACACGAACTCACCCAGTGCCTTCTGGGGGCCGAAGGAGCACGACTCGGTGCTGCCGCGAACAAAGTCATGCTTGAGCAAGGCGTCCGCGCCCTCGAGACCCTCTAGCGCCGTGGGCGCATAACCGTACCGATGCCGCTTGCCGACCAAGCGCTCGTCGACGCGCGGAAATTCCTGCGCGTGATCGTCAAAACGGGATTCGCGCACCTTGCCGTCGGCTAGATCGACCGTCCAACGGTCCAAGGTGGGCGGCCCTTCATTGGGACCTGTGTGGTCGCGGTCGAACATCTTGGGGTGTCGCACCACGTCAAGCACGATCGTGTCACCCTCGTCAGAGGCATTCATCGGATGAAATACGTAGCAGGGTTCGACATCGAACCACCGCACGTCCGCATCGCCACCCTCGCGTGGCATCACGCCGACGCGGGCGGGATACTTCGGGTCCCACGAGTACGGGAACCGCCGTTCAGAAGGCTTGGAAACCTGTATACGGGCGGCGATCGGATCGGGGATGCGAACCCGGCCGATCAATGCCGACAGCATCAACCGGACCGGCAGGCGCAGTCCGCGTGGCACAGTCATAGCCGCCGCTAGCGGGGCGTCGAATGTGACCGGCAGGTCGTAAAACACGACGTAACGCTCGGTCAAGGAAAAGTCGTGCATCATCGGGCTGCCGGCCACGGTGATGTCGACGGTCCGCCGCGCCCGACCGTCGACCCCGATCACCGAGTACTGCACCTTGTTGCCGCGATACGCGCAGTACGAAACCGCGTGCAGCTCACCGGTTTCCGGGTCGCGCTTCGGGTGCGCTGTGTACCCGCCGGTCAGCGTCCCGTCGAAGTCGCACACCCCGACGGTGTCCAACTCATCGGTGAGCTCATAGTTGATGCCGCCGGCTTCGATCAAGGCGAGGGTCTTGCCGGCGTGTCCGATCACGTTGGTGTTGGCGCCGAGCGGATACAAGCCGTAATGGCCATCCGGTGGGGGCTCGCCGAGTTCCTTCGCCACGTTCGGGCTCCGCACCCAGCGGTTGCGGTACCAGTCCGCCTTGCCGTCGCGGATGCGGACGCCGTGCACCATACCGTCACCGATGAACCAATGGCTAAGGTCCGGATCGATCTCGCCGATCGGATTGGGCCCATTTCGCAGGTAGCGCCCGTCCAGGTAGTCCGGGATCGTCCCGGCAACCTCGAGGTCAGTCAGCGTGTATTCCTGCTGCAGCGGGGCGAACGGACCCTGCAGATAGCGGTTGGTCATGACGGACCTCCTACGCCGCTTGACGGCCTGTTGGTTCAGCCCCAGCAAAGGACCTTACCGCTCGTGGGCTGTGCTGCGGTCAAGGTTTGAACAACTCAGGCCTTAAGCACATCGAATCGGCAGCCGCACGGAAAGTACGCACGTGAAGGGCACTAAACGGATCGGTGTAAACCTAGATAATCGAGTACCCGATGGGCACCATCGCGGCGGCTAGTTGACATGCATAGGCCGTAAGCTCGGAGATCACCGATGGGTACCGTGCTGATCCCGATTCCCGACCGCGACTTCGACCCGACCGAAGTCGCGGTCAGCTGGCAGGTGCTGCGCGCCAACGGTCACCGCGTAGTCTTCGCCACCGAAAGCGGCACACCCGCTGCGGCCGACGACATCATGGTCACCGGTCGAGGTTTGGATCTTTGGTCTGCGATACCGGTGTTGGGCACCATCACGATCGTCGGGCGAATGCTGCGGGCCAACAAGGACGCCCGCCGCGCATATCAGGAGATGCTGGAGTCACCGGAATACCAGGATCCGTCGAGCTGGGCGGAAACCACCCTTGACGGCGTCGACGCACTGCTGCTGCCCGGCGGCCACCGCGCCCGCGGCATGCGCTCGTACATCGACAGTCCAACGCTGCAGCGGCTCGTCGTCGACGCCTTTGCCCGCGGGCTGAACGTCGCCGCGATCTGTCACGGGGTGCTGCTGGCCGCCCGCAGCGTCGACCCGACGACCGGGCACTCGGTGCTCTACGGACGCCGGACCACGTCGTTGACCTGGGCGTTGGAGCGCACCGCCTGGCGTCTCACCCGGATTACCCGATTCTGGAACCCCGGTTACTACCGCACCTACACCGAGGAACCGGGCCAGCCCGCCGGGCACATGTCAGTGCAGTCCGAAGTGATCCGGGCCCTGAAAAACTCGACGGACTTTTGTGACGTCGAACGGGGGTCGCCGCACTGGCGGCTCAAGACCTCCGGACTTGTGCGCGACACCGCAACCGACTCGCGGCCGGCGTTCGTCGTCGACGACGGCAGCTACGTGTCGGCGCGGTGGCCGGGCGATACCCACACCTTCGCAACTGTCTTGTCGCAGAAGCTTTGACGGCCAGTGACTGCAAGTTGTTAACGTGGAATGATCTTTGAGGTGAAGCGACGCAGCAACCGCCTGGGATGGTCATGAAGGATTTGCTCGAGCTGTTCCATCAGTTGATCCGCTACGAAACCGAGCTGTGGAACGCCGTAGATGCCCGTCTGCGCGCCGACTTCGACCTGCCGCTAAGCAGGTTGGAGCCAATGCAGGTCATCGCGCGTCATCCATCATGCCGGGTGAACGACATCGCCGAGGAACTGTCGATCACAATCGGTGGAACCAGCAAGCTTGTCGACCGCATCGAAGCCGCGGGCTACTGCGTTCGACGCGCCAATCCCGACGACGGCCGGTCCTCCGTCATCGAGCTCACCGCCGCGGGACGGCGAGTCCTGACCAAGGCCGCCAAGGCTTTTGAGGACGAACTGGAGACCCGCCTTGGATCGGCGGTCTCGGTGCGATCGTTGCAGGAGTTGCACTCAACCATCGTCAAGCTGCGCGCCGCGAACGCGAGCGTCGACGAGCGACAACGGAGCGCCTGACGCCGGTCTAGGCGCGCCGCCGAATCCGGATTATGATTCCATGGAATGTATATCCTGCCCGTGGAGGTGCCGACGTGCTGGCAGCGTGGTACGACCGGCAGGGCCCTGCCGCTGAGGTGCTGCAGGTCGGAGAGATGCCGGACCCCGAACCGGGACCGGCTGAAGTGAGGGTCCGGCTCAGGTTCTCCGGCATCAATCCAGGGGACACTAAAAAGCGGTCAGCCTGGCATGGCTCGCCTATGAGTTACCCGAGGGTCATCCCGCACAGTGACGGCGCCGGTGTGATCGATGCCGTCGGCGAGGGCGTGGACAGCAACCGGATCGGGCAACGGGTATGGACCTACGGTGCGCAGTCCTACCGGCCGTTCGGCACCGCAGCGCAGTTGACTTGCGTACCGGAGCCGCAGGCGGTTCCGCTTCCGGATGAAGTCTCCGACGAGATCGGCGCGTGTCTCGGTATTCCGGGCATCACCGCGCACCGGGCCGTTTTCAGCGACGGGGCGGTCGCGGGCAAGACGATCCTGGTGCACGGGGTGCTGGGCTCGGTGAGCTCACTGGCCGCTTAGTTGGCGCACTGGGCCGGAGCCGCCGTCATCGGCACGGTGGTTCGCAGTCGCGACCTCGAAAGCGTTGACACCGAGGTGGTTTCGCATCCCGTTGCGCTCGACGACACCGATCCGGCTGCCGCGATCCGTGAACATGCGCCGGACGGGGTGAACCGCATCGTGGACGTGGGTTTCTCCGACAACGCCGACCTGGACGCGGCAGTGGTGGCCAATGACGCGGTCATCGCCACCTATGCGAGCCGCGCCGAGCGACCCGAAATACCTTTCTGGCCAATGCTGTTCGCCAACGTCACACTGCGGCTGCTCGGCAGCGATGACTTTTCCGTTGAAGCCAAGCAGCAGGCCGGAGTTGATTTGACCGCAGCCGCCCGAGTCGGCGCATTGAACATTCCTGTCGCGCCCGCTCACCCGCTCGCCGAGATCGCCGCAGCCCATGACCACGTCGACAAGGGGCCCCGAAATGGCCGTGTGCTGCTTGCGATCCCGGACTGAAACCGCACCGCGAAGTGCAGTCGTCCACCGGGAGCAGAACGATGTCCGGGAACAGGAACAACGGGCGGCGCCCTGCGCGCTGCCGCGTCGAAGAGGGATTTTCGGGGATACGTCGCATTGACAAGGTATCCGGCCTGTGATTAGTCGCCGAATTGCTCCAGGAACCGGTCTAGCGTCTCACGGGTGAATCCGCCACCGAATGCAGCGATGCGGCCCAGCGGAATCGACGCCGCCACCCGGGCGATGTCCACGCCGAGTGCAGTGTCCAAAGTGTCGGCCATCGATGCCATGGTCGGCGCGGCGAGGGAGGCGAACAGCGGTCCGGCGGTCGGATGCGCCATAACTTCCCCGATTGTGGAATCCTCGGTCAGCGGGAGGGTCAGCTTGTCACCGTCGACCTCGACGACCGTGGCACAGCGGATGTCCTGGCTGGAACTGCCGACGTGGACCGTGTACGCGCCGCCCTCGACGATCCAGCCGTCGATACGCTCCTCCCAGTAAGCCAAGTCGTTGCGGGTGATCCGGATCGTTACCTCCGCCGTTGCCCCGGCGGCGAGGTCGATTGCTTGAAATCCCTTCAGGTCCTTAGGCGCTCGCCGCACGCTCGAGTTCGGTTTCGACACATACACCTGGACGATCTCACGACCGTCACGATCACCGGTGTTAGTGACGGGAAGCGTGACCAGGACGTTGTCGTCGTCGGATTCGGCGTGAACCGCACCGTAGGAGAACGTGGTGTAAGACAGTCCGTGACCGAAGGGGTAGGTCACGTCGATCTTGCGCGCGTCGTACCAGCGGTAGCCCACGTAGATGCTCTCGCCATAGAGAACTCGGCAGTTCTCCCCGGGGAAGTTCAGAAACGAGGGCGCGTCCTCAAGGCGAACCGGCACCGTCTCCGCAAGGCGGCCAGAAGGATTGACGGTGCCGAACAACACGTCGGCGATCGCTCCACCGCCGGCTTGTCCAAGCAGACCGCCGTCGAGGATCGCTTGCGCCCGCCAGTCCACTTCGGCGAGCCTGACCGCACCTCCATGGGAGAGCACCACGACGGTGCGCGGCTGTACCGCCACCACCGCCCGCAACACATGCAGCTGCTGTTCAGGTAGATCGATGTTGCTTCGATCGAACCCTTCGGATTCCTCGCGCTCGGTGAGGCCTAGGAACACGACCGCGACGTCGGCGCCGGCAGCGATCGCGGCAGCATCGTCTCGGAGGCGATTGGCGTCGCCGTCCACACCGAAGCCAGGCGCGTAGAAGACGTCGCCGCGGGCGTGCTTTCGGATCTGCTCCAGCGGAATGTCAAGCCGGGCAGCGTTTACATGGGAACTCCCGCCGCCCTGATAGCGGGGCTGCTCGGCGAACGACCCGATAACCGCCAAGGCACGGCCGGGGTCGAGCGGAAGGAGGCCGTCTTGATTCTTCAGCAGTGCGACGCAGCGCCCCGCGACCTCTCGAGCCAGGGCATGGTGGGCGTCTAGGTCGACGGGCCAAGCCCTTGGTGCACCGTCTGCGATGCGCTGCAACATGGTGAGGACATTTCGGGCTGCCGCGTCGACCGTGGCTTCGTCCAGTTTCCCCGCCTCGACCGCAGCGACGACCGCGTTATCAAGGGCGGGGTCGCCGCCGGGCATCGCGAGGTCTAGCCCCGCGGCCATCGCCGACACCCGGTCACCGACCGCACCCCAGTCGCTGACGACGACGCCGTCGAATCCCCATTGGCCGCGCAGGATCTCGGTGAGCAGCCACCGGTTCTCGAATGCGTAGACACCGTTTATCTTGTTGTAGGAGCACATAACCGTCCACGGCCTAGACTCGGTGACCACTCGTTCAAAACTCTTGAGGTAGATCTCCCGCAGGGCCCGAGTGTCGACCTGCGAGTCCGAGCGCATCCGGTCGTGCTCGGCGTTGTTGGCCGCGAAGTGTTTGACCGATGCGCCGACGCCGTGGCTCTGCAATCCCCGAACCCACGCCGCGCCGAGCACACCGCTGAGATGCGGGTCCTCGGAGTAGTACTCGAAGTTGCGGCCGCCACGGGGATCACGCTTGATGTTCACGCCGGGACCTAGCAGCACGCCGGCACCGTGCGCGCGGGCCTCGTCGGCCAGGGCGGCGCCCACCCGCTCGACCAGTTGCGGATCCCAACTCTGGGCCAGCCCGGCAGCCGGCGGGAAACAGGTAGCCGGGGCACTCGGGGCGATACCGAGATGGTCCTCGGCGCCCATCTGGGCACGGACTCCGTGCGGCCCGTCGGTCAGGACCGCGGCGGGCAACCCGGCGACCGTCTTGGTGCGCCAGAAAGAGGCGCCGCTGCCCAGGCTTGCCTTCTGGTGGAGGGTGAGGTCGTCGGGTGAATGATCATTGGTCATGGTTTGTCTCTCTCGTATCCGGCCGTGCTGTCGGTGCCGCGCGCTCAGCGCCGTCATGGGTCGAGCCATGCAAGAGTTTTCTGTTGGATTGTGGGTCGGCGCGACACTCATTCAGTTGTACTTCCGTCAGTTCTAGAACCGTTGACCCGCGAGCGGAACCGCCACGGCAGGTCGGGCCAATCGAAATCATGTCCTATGCCGTTGAAAGCTCGACCGTGGCCGCCCTGAATTGAAATCGTGATGCTGATCGTGTTCGTCGTCGCAACCTTCGGCATCGTCATGACGCGATCCCAGCTCCCATGGATGAGGTAGACGGGACTCGCCGAAGGACATAACAGCGAGTTATGCGCTGTCCGCTCCCCTGCTGAGCTCACTGAGGGCGACTTGCCCGGCGTGGTTGCCACACATTCCGTGCGCTCCCGGGCCGCGCGGCGTGGCGGCTGAGCAGATACATGCCCGGCAGGCCAGTGCGGAACGGCGACAGCGTGATTCGCGGACCGAATACCAACTGGCGAACGTCCTTGGCGCCGGTCATAATATCGCCGCCGCCGAAGTTGGGTTGTGCGCTTTACCGGGGCCTGATCGCCGAACAACGACCTGAGGTCGTTGTCGACACCGACCCCGCGATGGTGTAGGTGCCCAGCCCACGGCGCGGTCACGGCTAAGAATATCCCGGTGGCGACCGGCATTACCGCTGGCGCCAAACCTCTTTGGGCGCTAGCGCTAACGACATTTGCGCTCGGGCAGCCGATGCTTTGACAGTGGAACCGTAAGACCGCAGCGCTGCGTAAGCAGCCGCTGACCGCGAGAAGGCGTGAATTATGAGGAAGAGCTTAGCTGAGCTTTCTGTTGGCGTTAGCGCGGCGGTGATCTCCGCGATGCTGAGCGCGCCGGCGGTATCTTTCGCCGACTCAGGCAGTGTCCACCTCGCGCGGGAGGGATCATGCTCTGACATCCAGGTTGTGTTTGCGCGCGGCACCGGCGAGCCACCGGGTCCTGGACATGTCGGGCAGGCATTTGTCGACTCGTTGCGTTCCCTTGTCAAGGGCAAGTCCGTGGCCGTCTATGCTGTCGACTACCCAGCGTCCTATGACTTTCTCCGCGCTGTCGATGGCGCAAATGACGCCAGGCAATTCGTTGAAAGCAATGCCGCATCATGCCCGCAGACCAAAGTGGTACTCGGCGGGTACTCGCAGGGCGCAGCCGTCGTCGACCTCATCACCGTGCCCGGGCAAGCGACGTTCGGATTCGGAGATCCGCTACCAGACAACGTTGCCGCTCACGTCGCTGCGGTGGCCGTCTTCGGTAACCCCTCCAATCGTGTCGGCGGCCCACTGACCGCGCTCAGCCCGCTGTTCGGCCTTAAGGCGATCGACCTGTGCAACGGTTCGGATCCGGTATGCTCCCAGGGCAACGACGTAGCGGCGCACAGCGTATACGTTGAATCTGGAATGGCAATGGAGGCAGCACAATTCGTTGCTGACCGACTAACGGCTGAATAACCACCCAATTGGCAAGTGCGGAGTGATGCGCGCGGGTCGCCACGAAATCGACGGCAGCCAAATATCTTTTCTCAGATACAGACCACGCGCACTGTCGCTACGGCGTGTTGGTTGTCTGCGGAGTTGCGTCCTGTCGGTTCTTCATCCACCTGATTGAGTTCGGCAAGCTATCGCGTGCCCGGCAAAGCCAGAACCAAAACACCGCAGGGAGACGCGATTTGAGCGCGTCACTCAAACACACGAAACGGTAACGATGAACCGGGCGGATTCACGCCGCTTCCGCGTCGCGCACGACCGACGCGATCGAGATGGCGGTGAGAGTGCCGCCCCAATAGTCGGCGACGTACAGCAGCTCACCATCACCGCTGAGCGCCAACGCTTCTGGATGGCCATCCAGTTGGACTGTGGTGATCACCGAGTTGGTGATGGTGTCGAGCACCACGACGGCGGAAGACGCCAGATCGGTGACGCATGCTAGCTTGCCGTCGCCACTGAACTTCACCCGGCGCGGCATCTCCCCGGCGGGGATGATCTCCGCGATTTTGGTCGGGAAGTCGACGGCGACAAGTGACTGCATGCCGATGACGTAGACCCCGGTGCCGTCGGGCGTGACCGCCGCGGACAGCGGCGCGTCGGGGAGGCGCATCGAGGTGACTTCGCGCGTTTCGACATCAATGGCCGAGATCGAGTTGGTGTCGTAGTGGGTCACCAAGACACGCGAACCGTCGGGGCTCACAGTCACGGTGTCCGGCGACAGCGGGACGGCGATGATGTCGACAACGTCGTGTTGCGCCGTGTCGATCACTGTGATCGAGCCGGGAAAGTACTGGGTGTAGGAACTGAGCCGGGAAGTCGCGACGTAGAGGTGATCGCCGTCGGGGCTCAGATCCATCCCGGTGGCGTAGTTCTCGATCGCCACGGTGGTGGTCGACGTCAAGTCTGCAGCGGTCGCTGAAATCAAGCTTTCGAAGCTTTCGCGACTAGTCGCCATGTGGGCGGTGTAGAGGTGCCGCCCCGAGGAGCTGACGACTTCAGCGGTGCTCGGACTGCCGTAGATGGTCGTGACTGTGTGATCGGCGGTGGTGATGATCCGTACCGAACCGTCGTAGCCGGGAACGTAAAGAAAAGCATCGTCGGCGCTGAGCACCAGGTGCTTGGTATCAGGGCCGACGCGTATGCGCGCCGCGATGTCGCTGCCGGCCATCACGAGCACACAGTCGTCGGCGGCGACATAGACCAGATCGGTGTCCCTGCCCGCGACGACGTCGAACACACAAGCGCCGATCGGGACCTTCCATTGCACAACCATGCTCTCACGATGCCGTTTCTGGTGCCCGTAGTCGTCGCTGTTGGCGCCCAACCGGTATGGGTGATAGCTGGAAAACGGATACCGTGCGGGTGCAAGATGGTTCCTCAAGCACGCGACCCGGAAGGACGAGGCGTTGACGCCGGAAACGAGCACCGCCGAGGCAGACACGGCGCCGGCCCCGCTGCGCGCGGTGGTGGCCGACGACGAAACCCTGCTCCGCGAGGGTTTGGCCAGCCTGCTGGACCGCTCCGGGTTCACTGTCGTCGGTCAGGTCGGCAACGCTGTCGAGCTGCTTCCGCTGGTGCGCAACACCAGGCCCGATGTGGTGGTGGTGGATATCCGGATGCCGCCCACCCACACCACCGAGGGCTTGGAGGCTGCCCGGATGATCCGCCAGGAACTGCCCGACACTGGGATTCTGGTGCTGTCTGCGTATGTCGACGTCGAGCATGCGATGGAGCTGTTGGCCAGCGGCCGAGGCATCGGGTATTTGCTCAAGAGCCGGGTCACCGACGTCGCCGACTTTGTCGACACCCTGCAACGGATCGCGAAGGGCGCGTCGGTGGTTGACCCGGCGGTGGTACAGGAGCTGGTGTCCGGACGGCGCCGTGACGATCCGCTCGGGGTGCTGTCTCCGCGCGAACTGGAGGTGCTGGAGTTGATGGCCGAGGGCCGTTCCAATGCCGGCATCGCGCGGCGGCTGTGGGTGACCGAGGGCACGGTCGAAAAGCACGTCCGCAGCATCCTCACCAAACTCGGCCTGCCGGAGACCGACGACGACCATCGTCGCGTCCGCGCGGTGATCACGTTTCTCGACTCCCGGTGACTTGCAGCTGATCGGTGTCACGGTAGCGCCAGCGCCAAGCAGGCCCCTCACGCCGTTTGCGCCAGGCCCCATGAGTTGCGATGGCCCTCCGTCCGGCCCACCTCGGTGAGCAGCCTGCGCAGTCGGCGACGCCCGCGATGCAGGCGCGACACCACGGTTCCGATCGGCGTGTCCATCACTGTGGCGATTTCCTTGCACGGGAGTCCCTGGATATCCGCGTAGTAAACGGTGAGGCGGAACTGCTCGGGCAGCGCGCGCATTGCAGTGATGACGTCGTGGTCGCCAATTCTTTTCAGCGCTTGATCTTCGGCCGACGGCATTCCCGTTGCCGAATGCGCAGCGCTCGCCATCACTTGCAGATCCGAAATCGCCTCCGCCAAATGCTGTACTGGACGCCGCTGGGCTTTACGGCAATTACTGATGTGGGTGTTGGCCAGGATTCGGTTCAGCCAGGCGCAGATATTGCTGTCCGGCCGGAAGGAGTCAAACGCGGCGAAGGCTTTTGCCAGCGTGTCCTGGACCAGGTCTTCGGCATCGGCGTGATGGCGGGTCATCCGCAGCGCCCGCCGGTGTAAGTCGCCGAGTACGGGGGCGACTTGGTTTTCAAAGCCGGCCGTAGGGTCCGCGTCGGCAGTCAATTCCACTGGCAGGGTCATGATGCACCTCTCGTGTCGCGCCCGAACGGCGTCTATCCGGCTACCCGCCTTACATTTGCGTCCGCGCTGGCCCACGTCTGCACCGCTGGCCACCATGGCGGGTTCTGGTCAGCCGCATTCCGCGTCTCCCGGCTAACCGGTATCTGGCCGCCGATCAGTAACCCCGCGCCCGGCTACGCAGCCCGCCAAGTCTCCTCATTGCGACCGGCGTCACAGCAGGCCCGCCAATCCTTCCCGTCTCGGGGCGAATTTCCTGCTAGCTTCCATGCCATCGGGCCGTCGCTACTCCAAACTGAACTGGTGAGACTAGGTGATCGGGTGCGGTGCGTCATTGTCGACGACAACCGCGATTTCCTCGATGCGGCGACGCGGTTGCTGGAGCATCAGGGAATCAGCGTGGTCGCGGTGGCAAGCTCCTCCGCGGAAGGGCTGCAGTGCGTCGAGGACCTGCGGCCCGACGTGACGCTTGTCGACATCGACCTCGGTGACGAGAGCGGTTTTGAACTCGTTGAGCGGCTCCACCGCAACGGGTTCGGCGCCGACCTGCCGACTATCTTGGTCTCCACGCACGCCGAGGAGGACTTCGCCGAACTGGTCGCTGCCAGCCCGGCTCTGGCCTTCATCCCCAAGGCCGCCCTGTCCGGGGCCGCTATCCGGGACGCTCTCGGACTCGCCGGGTAACGGCACACCCAGCCGGCCAACACGGCGCTCCTTCCATAGCGGCGCAAGGCACACAATGTTTCCAATACCGCTTTGAGTAGCCGCGCAACAGTGCCGCGCTGAGTCGGGCAGGCACACACAGACCGGCCTCACACCGCAACGGAAACTGACGACCAATCTGTGGTGAGGTGATTGGCAAGAGTGTCAAGTTGCTTTGCGCGCTTCCCCGCGGCCACATTGAAGCCGTGGCATCACGGTGACCTCGTGTCGGCCCAGATCATTTCTGACAATTCGCCAGAAAGGCAGCACCGTTCAGACGCGATACCCGCTAGCGGGGTATATCGATTGGCGTTGCCGGTAGCGACAGACGTATGCGAACGCGGCACGCTAAACAAGAGCCGATCTGACAGCACGTAACACGCGAAAGCGGCTTGCGCGCAACTCTGCTCGTGACCGACGCCATCGCCGAGATGACGTACTCGCAGACCGGTTCGGCAACGTCGTTGAGCCCCATGGACTTCGACGTGGCGGCCAACGCCACGCGTGGGCGCCAACGAAAAGGTAAGGAGACGACTCATGTCAGCTGGCCTCGGCGGTCGCCGCGTGATGCCTATGTCTGGAGTGCGGGGGCATGAGCCGAATACCCCAGCTGTGCGGCCGCATCTCCGGCGCGCCCGCAGGCACCCGTCTCATCGGGCGGCGCCGCGTACCGCGCGCCGACCGGGCCTGGCTCGCATTAGGCGCTCGATTGTGCGTGCCCTGGAGGTGGCGGGGCTTGTCGCAGCGATCTGTACCGCTGTTGTGGTGCTTGTCCATCCAAAGGCTGTCGGCAGCCAATCCGTGGCTGCTGATTCTGTCCTAAACCGGCCCGATCCCCGCGCATTCTCGATAGAGCAGGTGGCGGCAAAGGTGTTGCCCAGTGTGGTGACACTGCAAATCAACCAAGGCGGCTACCCCCTGATGGCGTCTGGGATCGTCCTGAGTGCCGATGGACTGATCATGACCAATAACCATGTCGTAGCGTTGGCGAGCAGCCGACCGCCCCAGTCGGGGAGCTTCGAGGTGATTTTCAACGACGGCCGGACCGCACCGTTCACTGTGATCGCGACCGACCCAGCGAGCGATATCGCCATTGGTCGCGTCCAACAGATTTCCGGGCTCACCCCAATCTCGATTGGCTCGTCGGCCAATCTGCGCGTCGGTCAGCCGGTGACGGCGGTGGGAACTCCGATGGGGTTGCGCGGCACGGTCACCGTCGGCATCATCAGCGCGCTCAACCGTCTGGTATCTCCGGCGACCGATCCCGAGCAGCGGTTCGGCGCGTTTTATGCCATCCAAACCGACGCCGCGCTCAACCCGGGTAACTCCGGCGGCGCCCTCGTTGATATCGACGGTGACCTCGTCGGCATCAACGCGGCCGGGCAGGGTGCGATCCCGGCCGACGGCTCGGGCACCGCCTATCGCGGATCGATCGGGCTGGGCTTTGCCATTCCCGTCGATCACGCCGCACGTATCGCCGCCGAATTGCTCGCCACCGGCCACGCCTCGCATGGCTGGCTGGGCGCTCAGGCCAGCAACGACATCGACCCTCACGGCGCCAAGATCACCGGGGTGGAAAACGGTAGCCCCGCCGCGGCGGCCGGGTTGACCGTTGGCGCGCTGGTCACCAAACTCGACAACCAAATCATCGAAAACGGTGACATGCTGCTGGCCGCGGCGCAATCCAAAGAACCCGGCACCCCGGTAACCTTGGTCGTCACCGACAGTTCCGGTCAGCCCAAGACCGTGCAGGCCACCCTAGGCACCGACCTAGGCCGGCGGTAGATAGTTGCCCTTCCAGGCCAACAGCGGTGAGCAACGAGGTCGACTCGCGCGGCTTGCGCGCCGATCGTGGTGCATCCCTCCGTCACCTGGTCGGGCCCGGCCAGGACCTATTTCCGGACGGCAACCCACTTTCACAATTGAGCGAGGTCCAGCACTCCATGCCGTCTAATAGCTCTTACCCTGCTCGCGGCTGTGGAACACAGTGCCCGAGCAAGTGGCGTCTAAACACATTGCCAACCATTTCACGTGGCCTGCCAGGAGGTGTTTGGCTTTAAGGTTGGGGATTGAGTGGGGGCTTGGTCGGGTGAGGACGGTGGTTGCTGATGGGCGATCGCCATCGCGACGCGGACGCGTTGACGTCGTTGTATGGGCGGCGACGCGAATGTGCGGCGCTGGATGGGCTGCTGGATCAGGTGCGTGGCGGCCGCAGCGCCGTGATGGTGCTGCGGGGTGAGCCGGGGGTCGGTAAGACGGCGCTGTTGCGGTACGTGACCGATCAGGCGGCGGGCTTTAGCGTGGCGCGGTGTGTGGGCGTCGAGTCGGACATGGAGTTGGCTTTCGCCGGGCTGCACGATCTGTGCACGCCGATGCTCTCCTGCCTGGGCGAGTTGATCGAACCCCAGCGCGAGGCCCTCAGCGTGGCGCTGGGTCTGACGTCCGGGGAACGCCCCGAACCGTTCCTGGTGGCGCTGGCGGCGCTGAACCTGTTGGCACAGGCCGCTGAGGAGCGTCCGCTGCTGTGCGTGGTGGATGACGTGCAGTGGCTGGATCAGGCTACTGCTCAGGTGCTCGGCTTCGTGGGGCGGCGGCTGCTGGCCGAGCCGGTCGCGCTCGTGTTCGCGACCCGAACGACGGACGCCTTGGACGATCCGCTGGCGGGTCTGCCGGATCTGCGGTTGTCCGGGCTGGATGGGCAGTCGGCTCGGGCGCTGCTGGCATCGGTGAGCACGGCGCGACTTGATGAGAGTGTGCGCCGGCGCATCGTCGAGGAAGCGCACGGAAATCCGCTGGCATTACGGGAATTGGGCGCGGTGGATTTCGCGGGTGGGTACGCGATGCCCGACAGCCTCAGCGTTCCGCGTCGTATCGAGGACCGGTACCTGACGCGGCTGCGCGGTTTGCCGCGGGTCACCCAACGGTTGCTGCTGGTTGCCGCGGCCGATCCGGTCGGGGATCCGGCGCTGCTGGCGCGCGCGGCTCACGCGCTGAACCTGGACGTCTACGCGCTACAGCTGGCGGTCGATGCTGGACTGCTGGACATCGGTGCGGGGGTGCGCTTCCGTCACCCGTTGCTGCGTTCGGCGGTCTATCGGGCCGCCGACGTCGACGAGCGGCGGGTGGCCCACGCCGCGCTGGCCGACGCGACCGACCCGCAGGTCGATCCGGATCGGCGGGCGTGGCATCGCGCCCATGCGGCGGACGCTGCCGATGAGGAGGTGGCCGCCGAGCTGATCGGGTCGGCCGATCGCGCGGCGCGCCGCGGCGGGGTGGCGGCGGCGGCGGCGTTTTGGGAGCGGGCGGTTCCACTGACCCCCGATCCGGCCACGCGGGCAGAGCGGGCACTGGTTGCGGCCGAAGCCAAATACGCCGCGGGGGATTTCGCGGCGACCGAAAAACTGTTGGCAGCCGCCGAGATGGGTCCACTCGACCAACAGGGGCAGGCGCGCCTTGAGCGCATGCGCGTGCAGATCCGATTCGGCCTGCAGCTCACGTTTCTACTCAACCGCGGCAGAGAGGCCCCGCTGCTGCTGCTGCAGGCGGCGGCGCGGCTGCAGCCGCTGGATCCCGTTCTGGCGCTGGAAACCCTGCTGGAAGGCCTGGTAACCGGCATGTACGCCGGCCGCCTCGCGGCCGGGGATAGCTTGGCCCAGGTGGCGCAGGTGGCGAAATCCGTGCCGCTGGGGCCCGAGCCGCCGCATCCGCTGGTGCTGCTGCGCGGGCTGGCGGTGCGGGTGCTCGATGGCCATGTTGCCGCGGCTCCGCTGCTCAAAGAAGCGCTGCGCCTCTACAGAGCCCAGCCGATGCAGCTGGATGCGCTGTGCCACCCGTACTGCCTGGTGGTAGCCGAGCTGTGGGACGACGGTGCGTGGTTTGAGATTGCCAGCGGCCAGGTACAGCTCGCCCGCACCACGGGCAGCCTGAGTTGGCTTCCGGTCGCGCTGGGTTGGCTTTCGGAGTATCACGTCCGGGCTGGCGAGTTCGCTGAGGCCGAGGCGCTCATCTCGGAGTGGCAGACCTTGGACCCGGGTGTGGGCGCGATCAGCTTGCAGTACGACGCGGTGCTGCTGGCGGCCTGGCGCGGCGACCCGGCACACGCAACCGACCTATTTGAAGAGATGGTGATAGCCGGTTCCAGGCGGGGCGAGGGCGTGGCATTAACTTATGTCGACTTCGCCAAATCAGTGCTCTACAACGCTCAGGCGGAGTACGACCGAGCCGCCGAGGCGGCGCACAACGCAGTCGGCGCAAACGACTTCCTCATCTCCTATTGGGCGCTGCCCGAACTGGTGGAGGCCGCGGCGCGAAGCGGCCAGCGGACGCGTGCCGCTGAGGCCGCTGAGCGGTTGTCGGCGATGGCCGCGGCCAGCGGGACCTACAGCGCTCTTGCGGCGGCCGCGCTGGCGCGCGCGCTGATAGCCGACGGCGATGTGGCCGAAGGTCGTTACCGGGAGGCCATCGAGTTACTCGTCGGGACGCGGATGGCATCGCACCTCGCGCGGGCACGGCTGTGCTATGGCGAGTGGCTGCGACGCAGCCAGCGCCGCGCCGAGGCGAGCACTCAGCTACGGGCGGCGTTTGACGCGTTTTCGGCCATGGGCGCCAACGCATTTGCCGATCGCGCCCGCCGCGAGCTGGAGGCCACCGGAGAAAAGGTACGGGCCTACCGCCAGGACCCAGGCGCCGCACTGACGCCGCAAGAGCATCAAATCGCTCAGCTCGCGCGGACACGGCGCACTAACCCAGAGATCGGCGCCGAACTGTTCCTGAGCGCACGCACCGTGGAATGGCACCTGCGCAACATCTTCACCAAGCTCGACGTCGGCTCACGCCACGAACTCGACGCCGCCCTCGCTCGCCGCGGTCACCCACTCGCCGTCGCCACGCGAGACCGATAACCCGCTTACCACCGCGCATCAGCGGTTTCTGGCACGCGGCTGGCCGTAGACACAGCGGAGTCGAATTGGGCTGCGCCCCAGGATGAGCCGCCACAAATGTCCGCCGGGTCCTCCGCGTTTGTGGACCTTATGAAGGCGGTGCTCTACAACGGCCTAGCTGACTACAACAGGGCCGCCGCGGCCGCTGACGAAGCCGTTAGTGCGAACGAGATAATGAACGCGAACGGGGCGCTGCCCGAACTGGTGGAGGCCGCGGTACGAAGCGGCCAGCCAGATCGCGCCGCCGCGGCGTGTGAGCGGTTATCGGCGGTGGCCGCGGCCAGCGGGACCGACTGGGCCCGTGGCGCGGCGGCGCTTGCGCGGGCCCTGCTGGCCGACGGCGATGTCGCCGACGAGCTCTACCGAGAGGCCATCGAGTTGCTCAGTCACACCCGGATGGCGACTTTCCTCGCGCGGGCGCGGCTGTGTTACGGCGAGTGGCTCCGGCATACCGACGGCCGCTCCGAGGCGAGCACGCAGTTACGGGCCGCGTTTGACGCGTTTTCGGCCATGGGCGCCAACGCATTTGCCGACCGCGCCCGCCGCGAGCTTGAGGCCACCGGGGAGAAGGTACGCACGCACCGTGAGGAGCCGGGCGTCGAACTGACGCCCCAAGAGCATCAGATCGCCCAGCTCGCGCGGACCCGGCGCACGAACCCCGAGATCGGCGCCGAACTGTTCCCGAGCGGCCGCACCGTGGAGTGGCATCTGCGCAACGTCTTCGCCAAGCTCGGTATTGGCTCACGCCACGAGCTCGACGCCGCCCTCAGCCGCAGCCACTAACCGGCGCCGCCGCGCCGGACCGAGAACGCGGATCGTAGCGCGTTCCCAACCACCGCCGGCGGGGCATTTCGCGGCGAGAGGCTTTGCTCGGCGCTCGAAAGATACATACTTACTGCATGCCGCTCCGAAGTCGGCGCCTTGCTAGTCCGCGGTTGACGGCTGCGCGCCTGGGTGCGTTTCTGGGGCCGTCGGCAGTTCCTGCTCGCAGGCTGGTGATCACCGGTGCTACTGGGTTTCTGATCGTCGAAGCTGTGCTCACCGTTCTCCTCAAGCAAGTCGATCCCCGGGACCCGGTTGGGATCGTCTACGCCGTCCTGATGGGCGTCGCACTGGTGGGCAACTTTGTGGCCGGTGTCGCGGTAGCGGCTGCCGCAACCGCCGACCGGCGCCGCGAGGCCGAACTAGCGGCCGACCTGGCTCACCTGATGCTGCGCGCCGCCAATCTGCGGTCCGCGGCCGAGGCTGCCGCCCAGCACCTTGCTACTTCTTTGAGATTGGAGTTCGCGGGCATCGACCTGAATGAGGCGGCCGGCGAGTATTCGCGATCGGCTATCCCGCTGCATGACGACGACGGGGTGCTTGGCGTCCTTCAGGTACCAAACGATCTCGCCCGAGAGACGCGGCAACGCCTGCTCCAGGTGGTGCCCACCCTCGAGGCCTTGCTCGCCGCCGCCCGGGACCGGGAGAACATCAACAAGAGCTTGATCGAGAGCCGTCAAAGGCTCGAGCGTTTCTTCGACCTGTCGTCCGACCTCATGGTGATTTCCGACCAAGACAACTTGCTGCAGGTCAACCCGGCGTTCGAGCGGACCTTGGGGTACACAGTGGACGATTTGGCGCTGGCCCCAATCGAGCTTGTTCCGCCGGAAGACAGGGATCGGCTCCAAGAGCCGCTCAACGAGCTCACCGATGGACGCGGACCCGTTCGTTTCGAGAATCGGGCCACCAGCCGCGACGGCTCCCCGCGATGGATCGAATGGAGCGTGGCGCCACACCAGGGATTGTTCTATGCCGTTGGCCGCGATGTCACGCGGCCGCGCGCCGAACAAGAGCAGCTACGCGAAACCCAGACCATGCTCGAGGCCAGCAGCGACGCGTTGCGCGCGCTCGCCGAACAGCAGTCGGCGCTGCGGCGGATCGCGACGCTGGTAGCTCAAGGCGTGAGCCCCGACGAGGTGTTCTGCGCGGTGGCCGAGGAAATGGGCCGATGTTTGCGCGTCGCCGGCGCGGCGGTGTCCCGCTACGAGGACGACGCGGTCACCGTTCTGGCGTTGGCGCGGGTTCCGGAGAGCAAAGACATGATGTCTTCGGGTGAGCGCTTGCCGCTTGACGGCGACAACGTTGCGACGAGGGTGTTTCGCACCGGGCTTCCGGCCCGGATGGACAGCCACGACGACGCCAGCGGTGCGATCGCCGACCGAATGCGGCAGGTGGGTGTCCAATCGATCGTCGGGGTTCCGATCGTCGTCGGCAGCCGCGTCTGGGGCATGGCGAGCGCCGGCAGGGTCGACGCCGATCCGCTGCCCGCGGATACCGAAGAACGCATCGCGGATTTCACCGATCTGGTCGCCACTGCGATTGCCACCGCTGTCGGCCGCGAAGAACTGCAGGCCAGCCGCGACACGTTGGGGGAACTCGCCGAGCACCAGGCCGGCCTGCGGCGGGTGGCAACGCTCGTCGCACACCAGGCCGACCCGGTGGAGGTGTTCGAAGCCGTCTACTACGAAATGGCGCGATGCGTGCACGCTACAAGCGCTGCGCTGTACCGCTACGAAGACGACCGGGAGGCCAACATCCTCGCCGCCCGGCACGATCCCGGATTGCAGGCCCTGCCCGTCGGCGGGCGCGTGACATGGGAGGACGACCGTATCCTGGCGGCGGTGTTCAGCACCGGCCAGCCCGCCCGCCAAGATAGTCCCGAAGCTGGCATCGGTACGGCACTCGGTGTTCCGGTTGTAGTGGACGGCCGGGTGTGGGGCGCGATCAGTACCGCCTCCTCGGGGCCGGAACCGCTCCCGTCCGACACCGAGACGCGCATCGCAGACTTCGCCGATCTGATCGCGACCGCGATCGCCAACACGGCGGCGCGCGAACAGCTGGATGCCAGCCGCGACAGCCTGCGTCAGCTGGCTCGACAGCAGACGGCGTTGCGCCGGGTGGCCGAACTGGTCGCCCGCGAGGCGGAGCCTGCCGAGGTGTTCAACGCGGTGGCCGAGGAGATGGCCACCGTTCTGGACGTCTACAACGCGACGGTGGCCCGCTACGACGGCGATGACATCGTCATTGCCGCGCTTGGGCGTCCGGAGGTTGACCTTCCAAACCCGCCGGCCGTTGGTGAGCCGTTCCCGCTGGACGGCGACCACGTCGCCGTGATGGTTCGGCGCACCGGCCGCCCCGCTCGGATGGACAGCCACGAGAACGCGACCGGTGCTTCGGCCGCACGCATCCGCGAGATGGGCATCGAATCCATGGTCGCCGTCCCCATCGTTGTCGGTTCACGTCTGTGGGGCGTGGCCGCCGTGGCCTCGCGGGGCGAGCCGCTGCCGGCCGACACGGAGGTGGGCATCGCGGACTTCGCCGACCTGGTGGCGACCGCGATCGCCAACGCGGCGGCGCGTGAACAGCTGAATGCCAGCCGCGACAGCATGCGTCAGCTCGCTCGACAGCAAACGGCGTTGCGGCGGGTGGCGGAACTGGTTGCCCGCGAGGCGGAGCCGGCGGCGGTGTTCAACGCGGTGGCCGAGGAGATGGCCGGTTGCCTGGACGCCTACAACGCGACGGTGATCCGTTACGACGGGGACTTCCTCGTCATAGAGGCTATTGCAACCCTGAACCAAGACCTGTCAAACCCTCCGCTCGTTGGCCAGCGGTTACCGCTGGATGGCGACCACATCGCCCCGATGATTCTGCGCACCGGCCGGCCCGCCCGGATGGACAGCCACGAGCATGCGGCCGGCGAGACGGCCGCGGTCATCCGCGCGCTTGGCATCCAATCCATGGTCGGTGTTCCCATCGTCGTCGGGGGACAAGTTTGGGGCTCGGCCGGCGTGGCCTCACGGACCGGGCCACTGCCGCCCGACACCGAGGCTCGCATGGCTGATTTCGCCGATCTGGTGGCGACTTCCATCGCCAACGCGGCCACCAGGGCCGAACTGCAGGCCGGCCGCGACAGCCTGCGCGAGCTCGCCGACAACCTCAGCGTGCTGGCCCGGCAGCAAGCCGCGTTGCGCCGGGTGGCAACCCTGGTCGCCCGCGGGGTCAGTCAGTCGGAGGTGTTCTCGGCGGTGGCCGAGGAGATGGCCGGTTGCCTGAATGTGGGTAACGCCGAGGTGCTCCGCTATGAGGACGACGGCGCGGTGATCGCCGTCGTCGCCTCCTACGCGGAACCCGGCGTGCCGCACCTTTCGCTGGGCGAGCGCCTATCCACCGAAGGTGACAACGTCTCGGCCGTGGTGTTGCGCACGCGACAGTCGGCGCGGAAGGACAGCTGGGAGGACGCCGCCGGCTCCATTGCCCAACGCATCCGTGAGTTGGGCGTCCGGTCGCGCATCGGGGCCCCGATCGTGGTCGATGAGCGGCTATGGGGCATAGCCGTGGTGGCCACCACCGAACCTGAGCCTCTGCCGCCGGATACCGAGGGGCGCATCGTCGAGTTCGCCGAGCTGGTGGCGACCGCAATTGCGGCCGCGACCACCCGCGCGGAGCTGATCGCCTCGCGGGCGAGGATCGTCGCCGCCGCCGACGGCGCCCGCCGCCGCCTGGAACGTGATATTCACGACGGAGCCCAGCAACGGCTGATCTCGCTGGGACTGAAACTTCGCCTGGCAGAGGAGTCGGTGCCACCTGAGCGGGATGACCTCAAAAGCATGCTCTCCGAGGCGGTGTCGGGTTTCACCGACGTGTTCCAAGAGCTGCAGGAGCTCTCCCGCGGCCTTCATCCGGCGATCCTGTCGACAGGTGGGCTGCGGGCAGCGTTCAAGACGCTGGCCCGCCGGTCAGCGGTGCCCGTCAACCTCGACGTCGCGATCGAGCAGCGGTTGCCCGACTCCGTTGAGGTCGCCGCCTACTACGTGGTCGCCGAGGCGCTGGCGAACGCCGCCAAGCACGCCAACGCCTCCCAGGTTAAGGTGCGGGCACACGCCACCGACGAAAGCCTCAACCTTTTCATCTCCGACGACGGGGTCGGCGGGGCCGATTCGCGTAAGGGCTCCGGGCTCATCGGACTCAAAGACCGTATCGAGGTACTCGGCGGCCGGATACAGTTCGCCAGTCCTCCCGGAGGCGGGACAGCGCTTGACATCACCATCCCACGTGCAGCAAATCACAATGTGATCCCGGCCGTTTGACGCTGCCTGCAGTGCGGTGCTGACCTTTCCTCGTAGTCGCTAGTTCGGCCGTCGGCTAGTCGCAGGAGCCGGTACTCGCGGTGGCGAGCGGCAGCTCGACGCGCAGGCTGGTCCCGGCTCCGCGCGGGCTGTGCACATCGATGTGGCCGCCAAGCGCCTCCACGCGGTCTTTGAGGCCGAGCAGGCCGGTGCCACCCGCGAAGTCGGCCCCTCCGACGCCGTTGTCACAGATGTCGGCCCGCAGGACCGCGACGTCGGCTTCGACGGTCACCGTGACGGCCGAGGCGCGTGCGTGCTTGGCCGCGTTGGTCAGTGCCTCCGCGACGATGTAGTAAGCGCTGACCTCGACATGATCGGACAGCCGCCCGTTGACGCGCACGTCGAGCTGGACTGGGATCGGCGAGCGGCTGGTCAGTGCGCGCAACGCCGGGGCGAGGCCACCCTTTGTCAGGATCGCCGGGTGTATGCCGCGCGAAATCTCGCGCAGCTCCTCGATCGCCTTCGTGGCCTGCGCAATGGCGCGGTCAAGCTGCGCCCGAAGCTGGCCTGCCTCCGGCGGCACGTCGGACTGCGCCACGCGAAGATGCATCGCCAGCGACACGAGCTGCTGCTGAGCACCGTCGTGTAGGTCTCGCTCGATCTGACGGCGGGTGTGATCGGCGGCGGCCACGATCCGCGCACGTGACGCGGCGAGCTCGGCATACAGCTGGGCGTTGTCGAGCGAGACGGCGAGCTGGCCCGCGATCAGCTTGACGACGTCGAGGCGCTCGGCGGTGAACGCCCCCCGGATCAAGCGATTCTCCAGGAGCAGCACCGCCCGCAGCCGGCCTCGGCTGAGGATCGGCAGCGCCAGCAGCGAGCAGCGGTCGACGTCGGCAAAGTACGGGTCGCGGGCGAAGCGGTCGTCGCTGGTGGCGTCGGCGACGACCAGCGGTTCGGGTATTCGCTGGGCGTAGCGCAGCAGCGACATCGGCACGGTGTGCTGGCTGCCGGCACCGCTTAGGCGAATCGTGCCGCCTGCTGGTGTGGGTAGCAGCCAGTCTTGGCGGTCGTCGGTGCACAGCAGCAGCTGTACTGCGGTGGCGCCGGTCATCGCGGCGAGCACGTCGACGACGCGGGCGTGCAGCCCGTCGATGGCCGTTTCGGAGCTCAGCGCCTGCGACGCGGAAACGATCCCGAGCAGGTCGATGGTTCCGGTGGTGAGTATCGAAGCCTGTCGGCGCAGATCACCGTTTCGGTCGCTGCCGATTGCGCTGGGCGCCTCGGCTGGCTGCCGCAGTACCGGATACGCCGAATCGAGCTGGGCGACTTTCGCCGTCGCCCCCCAAGACAAGTACATCTGCCTGGCCTGGGCGAGAAGTTCAAGGCCGGCGTGTTGCAGGCCCCGTGCCAGGGTGAAGCGGGCCGCGCGCTCGGTGATCAGCGCCCGATGCCACGGGCGCTGCCGGCCGGCCACTTCATCGCGGGCCGCCTCGAAGGCCAGCGCAGCCGCCCCGACATCACCGGCGGCCCAGGCCCGCTCGGCCTCCAGCAGGCGTAGCAGGTGCAGGAAATTCATGGGCGCGTCTTCGGCGCGAGCGCTCAGCCACCCGATCAGATCGTCCACCTCGGACAGCAGTCCGGGTCGTTCATCAGCTGCAGCGCCTCGGGCGTCGGCGGCCAGGGCCAGTCCGCGAAGCAGACGGGCCACCGCGGTCACGTAGTTGCCGAGGGCAAAAGGCAGCGCCTGCATCGCCGCGGCGGTGTGTCGTCTCAGGGTCGCCGGATCGTCGAAGATGGCGGCGGCGATCGCGTGGCTGAGGTATCCATAGAAGGGCACTGCTGGGTCGTCGGCGTCCCGGTCGATCGGCACCAACCCAGTTGATGCGACGGCGGTTTCGCCGCGCAGCGCATCTGCCAACCCCCGGTAGGCCTCCACCCACTGCCCCATCGGTTCGATGCCGACCCGCCGCACGAAGGCCAATGCCTTCTCCGCCTCGGCGACGTAGACATCGAGCGTGGGCACGAAATCCAGCCGCCCCCCGTAGGTGTGGGCCACGGTATAGCCGGCGGTGGCCAGGTCGCCGCCTTTGATCAGACCGTCGCGGGCCCGCTTTGCTTGTTGGACGCTGCTTTCCAGCGACTCGAACCAGCAACTGAAGTAAGACGACACGAACCGCGCCAATGAGGTCTCGGGCTCATAGCCGCGGGCTGCTGCAACGGTCATGATCCGACGCGACGCCCGGTGTGCGGCGCCGTAGTCGTCGCGCAGCGCGATCGCGGTGGCTGCCGAATAGCTTGCCGGCCCGACAATTCCACGGGCGGTGCCGTGGTCGAGCCAAATCTGCAGCGCCTCCAGGCTCAGCCACGCCTGTAGGAAGGTGTCGCCGGCGAAGGTCGCGGTCGGGAAGACCGCGTTGAACAGACAAGTCACGGCGAGCAGGGTCGCATCGGTGATTTCGGGCCGGGCCAGATCATCGGTCTCATCGGTGTGATCCAGCCACCGGTACAGATACTCGAAGTAGCGCTCGAGCATCTCCGGGAGCTGGTCAGGGGCCGGGACGGTCCAGCCCAGCTCGCGCAGCGCGTCCACGGCAAGCTCGATCGCCTCGGTGTAAAGCTTTCGATTGGTCAGGCTGCGCACCTGCACGCAGGTCGCGTCCACCCGCTGCAGCACAGTGGTGCTCAGCCGTTCGAGGATGCGGTAGTCCTCGTCGGCCTCCTCCAGCCGACCCAGACAGAACAGGGTGGTGAGGCGCCCGGTGTGCAGCTCGATCAGCGTGGCGGTATCGCCCGGGTTCGCAACCCGCAGTGCACCGGACAGGAGCGTTTGGACCTGGCTGTACTCGCCGATCAGCGTGGCCTGCTCGGCGGCGCGCCGCAGCAGCGCCACCACCTGAGACCGCTCCGCGGCGTCGGTGACCGCCTCAACCACCGGCAGGTACTGCTCGGCGGCGACGGCGAAGAGCTGAGGTTTGGCCGCCAACCGCCGCGCGAGTTCCAGTTGCACGCTGCGCCGCCGCTCGGGACCAACCTCGGCCAGGATGGCTTCGCGGATGCGGTCGTGATGGAACCTAACCGCGTCATTGGCCCCAGTCTCGGCTACCAAAACGCCCTGTTCGAGGGCGGGTGCGAAGAGCTGTTCCACCACGTCGAGCGACTCGGCGGTCGCGGCCGTCAGCACGCTCAGCTCGGCTCGCCCGCCCAGACAAGCCATCACCTCCAGCATTTCTCGCGACGACGTCGGCAGGGCCGCCAAACGTGCCATCGGAATTTCGGCCAACTCGGAGCGGGCCAAAAGAGAGCGGACGTCGGCCTCGTCCCAGCGCCACCCGGTCGAGGTCGGGGCCAGGATGCCCTCGTGACGCAGCGCGTTGAGCAACTCCACCGTCTCGTAGGGGTTGCCGCGCGTATGCGGCTCGATGAGCTCGGCCAACGCGCCCGCAGCAGCCTGGTCGACACGCAGGGTTTCGGCGACCAAGGCCGCCACGCTCGGCCTGGCCAAGTTCACCAGATGCAGGTGGGTCACGCCGGGCTGTTGCCGCCACCGCGACAGTGACGGCACCAGCGGATGCGTCGGGTCCACCTCGTCGCGGTAGGCACCCACCAGCAGCAGGCCCTCGACTTGTTCGCTTAAAGCTAGGTCGATGACGCCGACGGAGGCGGGTCCCGCCCATTGCAGGTCGTCGACGAACACCACCACCGGCCGTTTCCGCGAAGCCACAGCCCGCAGCGTGTCCACCGCGCTGTGCTGCACCCGCACTTGGGCGGTCAGCGGATCGCCCGCCTCCGCGGGCACGCCCAGCAGCGCCGCGAACTCCGGCACCGCCGCAGCGGCCACGCCCGCGTTCGCCCCCAGTGCCGTCACGATGCGTTCCCGGAGCTCGACCAGCTCATCGTCGGGCTCGGCCAGCAACAGCCGACCCAAGGCGCGAAGCGCCTGAAAAATGCCGTCGAACTCCAGGTCCCGCCGGTACTGGTCGAACTTGCCGGCCACAAACCAGCCATCGTTACCGGTCACCACCGCACGCAGCTGATCCACCAACGCCGTTTTCCCCACCCCGGCTTCCCCACCGACCAGCACGCCGCGGCATCCACCCGTCAGCGCATCATCAAACGCCGCACTCAGTGCCACCACCTCGTCATCGCGCCCGATCAGCCGCGAGGGTGGCAGCAGCCGCGCGGGAAAATCTCGCCCGCCGACCGGCGGCGCAGCCGCCGTCGAGACACCGTGTTCGCGCAACTGCTGCAAGTCATAGACCAGGCCGTCGGCCGACTGGTAGCGGTCGTCGGGTTCCTTTTCCAACAGATGCATGATGATCGCCGACAGCATCTCCGGTACTGCCGCATTGATCTCGTCCGGCGGTACGGGCACCCGCGCCAAATGATCATGCGTAAGCCGCAATGGGTCCTGCGAGCCGAACGGCGGCTCACCGGTGGCCCACTCGTAGAGTGTTGCGCCCAACGCATACAAGTCAGCGCGCTGATCCACCGGCCGCCCGGTACGCCCGGTCTGCTCGGGCGCCAAATACGCCAGTGTGCCGACAATTTGGCTGTGGTGGGTGAACGCGGGACGGATCTCGGCCAGCGACGTCGCCAAGCCGAAACTCACCAGGGTGAGCGCTCCGCCGGACGAAATCAGCATGTTTGCCGGGCAGATGTCGCGGTGCAGCACGCCACGGCCATGCATGCCCGCCACCGCTTTGGCCAACCCCGCCGCCAAGCCGATCAGCTCGTCGATCTCGAGAGGCCTGACCGGCTGCGCCAGGCTCGCGTGGCCGGCGTCGGCCAGCGTGATCGACCCGGAGTAGCGCGGCTCATCCAACACCTGCGCCACGCCCACCACCCCGCGCAGCCGCTCAAGGATAGCCACCTCATGCTGCAGCCGGCGTGCGGCGTCCGGTCCCAGCGGCTCCTTAAGGATGACCGTGCGCCCAGATGAGAAAACCCGCGTCACGCGTATGCGTTCGTTCTCATGCACTATCTCGGCCCGAACGGGTAGATCCCGATCAGGCAAAACCGCGCCTTCGCCCATCTTCGACTACCTCACACACGGCCGAAACCCGCCTCTTACCTAACACCTATTCGCGCGCAATCGCGATAATTCCGCCGGACCATGGCTTTGGAAGAAGCCTCAAGCTTTCAGGACGGCGCGGGTATCTCGAACGCGTTGAGGATTGCGCACACCGTGTGATAGATGCCGGTGAGTACGACGGTTTCCATGACGCCGTCGGGCCCGAGCAACGCTTCTGCCTCGCGGTAGAGCGCCTCGTCGAGATGATGCTCAAGCGAAAGTGCACGGGCGACCCGGTGGGCTACCGTCTCCGCGTCCGTGAGATCCTTTGGCAGCTCACCGTCGGCCAGTGTTCGCACCGCGTCGTCGGAGAGACCGACATGCCGGGCAACGGCGCAACGCGCGTAGAGCTCATAGGGGGCCTGCCAGACCGCCCCGACGGTCAAAATGATGACCTCCCTGCTGCGTTTGCCCAGGGACGTGTTTTTTTGCTCGGCGACCGCAAGCGCGATGAAGGCCGATGAGATGGCCGGGGTCAGCAGGGCCGCATTGAAGGGTCCAATGAGTCGGCCTGTCTCGGTGCAGGCTTGGAAATCCGCATCCGCCGCCCACGGGACCGCCGCGTTCATGAGCCAGTCGAAGAGCTCTTTCTGTGCTGGATCCAGTGATTCGCGGTCGTAAAGCGGAAGGCGCCCGCCCAGGGCGCTGTGGTCAACCGACATGAGTCCTGTCCTAGCTTTCCATTTCGTGGGTTTCAACCCGTTATCTCGCCAACCCGTCGAAAGCCTTGCTTACTAACGGATCTCGTTGAACCAGTCCTCGGCAGCGTCATACGCATCGCGATGCCATCGCACTGAGTCGACGTTGGGCGCAACCTTTTCGACTCGTTAAGCGTTGTCATATCCGCGCTACCTAAAGGGATGCCGCGTTCAAACACGTGTGTCGTTACCGCCAACCCGAATCCATCTACCCGGCCAGCAGGCGCGGCACACCGCGAATGGTGATGTGCCGCAACGCTTGGCGGGTGTTAAGCCCGGCTGGAGCCGACTGCACTGTCGGTGTCGGCCATGTTGCTGCCGGCGGTCTGCACCTTGGCGCCATGAGCGTTGGCCTGCTCGTAGATCACCTGGAAGTTGCGGCCCAACTCGGTGATGAACTGCTGACACGCCGTCGAGCCAGCGCCACCCCAAAAGTCGCCGGCTGCCAGAACATCGCGGATGATGGACTGGTGCTCGGCCTCCAGCGCTACCGCCTGCGCCCGAATCATGGCACCGTGGGCGTCGACGTCGCCGAACTGGTAATTGATCGTCATCTTCGGTGTTTTCCTAACGTGTGAATGCTTGCGCAGCGGCCAGTTAGGGCTAGCTGCTGAGGATCTGCTGAGAGGCCGCTTCTTGCTGCTCGTAGTTGTTGGCGTCACGTATCAGCCCGTCGCGCACCCCGTGCAGCATGTTCACGATGTTGCGGAACGCCTAATTAACCTGGCCCATGGTGTCATACGACGTCGCTTGCGCGGTCCCGCTCCAGCCGGCACCGGCAATGTTTTGCGAGGACACCCACATCGTGCGGGCCTCGTCCTCCACCGTTTGGGCGTGCACATCGAATCGGCCTGCCATTGAACGCATTTGATCCGGATCGGTCATGAAATGTGTAGTCACTGGATAGCTCCTTAACTTAAATTGTCCAATGTGATGGAAGCACTGATGCCTGCGTTAGAGGTTGATCGAAGTTGTCGCCTTTCCCTTTTCCTCTCCCGTTAACCGGCCGGTGTCGGGAGCCAACCGTGCCGCGGCCGCCCATGGCCATGAGCGGCGCACCCCCGAATAGCGGCATCCCACCGAATAGGCCACTCGCCGGTACGGCGCTGAGGCTGGTGCTCGGCAACGTCGCGGCGGCCAGGCGTATCTGTGGGGCCGCCGTGGCCCAGCCCTGCGGCACCGATAACCCACCGACCGTGGAGGCCTGGCCCATACCCGCCGACACCGCCGGCCCGCCAAGCGGTCCCGACGCCGATACGAGACCTGCCGCACCCGACACCCCCGGCAGGGCGCCAGACGCCGCCGAAGCCACGGGAGCCGCCGAAGCCGCACCCATCTGAGCAGCGCCCCAAACGCTGCCAATTATGCCTCCGGAAAAGCCATAGCTGCCTCCGGAAAAGCCCCAGCTAATTACCTGCGCCAGCGGCGTGGCGATCTCGGCGATATCAGAAAGCGTGGGAAGCGAGATGCTCGATGTCGCGCTCTCGATCGCTCCCAGCCCAGTTTGTGCTGTGGACGCGAGCGGCGATGCGAGTCCTTGGAGCGCTTGTGGCGCCGCGGACATCAGTTGCCCGGCCGACATGATCGCCTGCACGTGTCCGGCCGACGTGCCGACAGCCTGGCCGACCGCTGCAGCCTGTCCGGCGAGCCCGCCCGGGTTGGTGGTCAGCTGCTGGGGGGTGAACGGCGTCAACGTCGAGGCGCTCGCCGAGGAAGCGGCATAGCCATACATGGCGACGGCGTCCTGGGCCCACATTTCGCCGTAGTGCGCCTCAGTGGCCGCGATCGCCGGGGTGTTCTGACCGAGGATGTTCGTCGCGACCAGCACCATCAGCAGAGCGCGGTTGGCCACGATCACCGGCGGCGGAACTGTCATCGCGAATGCCGTCGCATGCGCGGCCGCCGCGGCCTTGGCCTGGGTGCCGGCCTGCTCGGCCTGGGCCGCGGTGCTCATCAGCCACGCCACGTGTGATGCGGCGGCGGCCGCCATCGACGCCGACGCGGGGCCCAGCCACGGCCCGCTGGTCAGCCCCGCGATTACCGATCCATAGTCCGTCGCCGCGGAGTACAGTTCGGCAGCCAACCCGTCCCAGCCCGCGGCGGCGGCCAGCATCGACCCCGACCCGGGACCGGCATACATTCGCCCGGAGTTGACCTCCGGCGGCAAGATCCCGAAATCCATAGCTACACCGCTGCTTCAGCTGGCCGCGATCGCGTTGGCGGCCTCGGTGGCCGCATACGAACCGGCGCTGGTTACCAGGGTGGTCGCAAACATCTGATGGATCGCCGCGGCCTGGGCGCTGACCGCCTGATACACCTGCGCGTGCAGGGCAAACTGCGCCGCTGTCAGCGCCGACACCTCATCGGCAGCCGCGGGAACCACCCCGGTGGTCGAGGCGGCCGCGGCTGCGTTCTGGTTGCTGATCGCCGAGCCGATACCCTGCAAGTTGGCCGCTGCTTCTGTCAACATCTCCGGCTGTGTGGTCACGAATGACATGGATTTCCTCCTTAAGGCTTGCGCCTCAAGGGTTCCGCTGTAATCAATCCGTGTCGTCCCGGCTGGCGCCTACTGATGCCCCCCGCGAGCCGGAATCTGTGCTTACTGGTCTGCACCCAGCAATGGTGCCGATTCACAACGGTTCAATCCCCCACCGCGTTACGGAAACCGACGGTCCGGGGTTCATGCAGCACAGTTGGGTGTCCGCCGCGCCCGAATGCAACGGCTTCCTTGGACCGGAAGTCGCTTCCGCGGCTGCACTTTCCGAAAGCATGCCTTAGCCCAACGCACTCCATGCCTAGGCGACGGATCAGGTTTGCGTCGCTGAATAAGGAGCCAGTTGAGTGATCGCCAGGGCGACGAATACATGGGGTTTGGTTGAAAACCACCGGATACGTTGCACGAAAGACTAGCGGTCAACGGTTTTGACTACTACAAAGACGGCAGCGGGCCGGGTGTCGGATTGGCCCCAGCGGTAAAAGACCTCACTTCACTGCGGTTGGGACGCGTATCGAGCAATACCGACATAACTACTCCTCGTCGTGCCTGCTGTCACGCTTTGGGGATGTCCCGTACGGACGCCGACGGCGCCGTAGTTGCGGATGAAGCGTTCCAGCAGTGGGCTTGGAGTGCTAGTCATTGCAGTGCTTCTGCTGCGCGTGCCGCTCGAGTGCAGCCTGACCGTCGTGCACCGCCCAACCGACAGCGATCAACACGATTATCTCTAGGAGCGCGGTTAACATTGCCGCTACCTGCCTTTCCTGGTTGTATCGCCGTCTGGGCTGGCGGCAGCAGCGGTACCGCGCTGCACAACAACGGTTTTCGCCGTCATATCGATCGGATCGATGATCGAAAGTGACCCCTCAGAGCCGGTGACACCGATTCGACCCGCACCGCGACCCCCAAAACTCCCGCCGACCGCTAGCGGTTCGGGGTGTCGTTCCGGTGGTGCAGTGGTTTCCATAACGTCAGCATCGCCGCCGATGGTCGAAATGTCCTCCATGCTGACGTCCGTTCATGGTTCCGGCCACCTTCAATTGGCCAGTTGCCGACCGCCCCCAGAGCGCCAATTTCAGCCAGTCGCCACCACGTGTCGGCTCGTGAAACCCGTTCTGGTGCAACAACTAACGCAGGCCGTTCTAACGCCGCCGTCGCACGATGGCGTTGCTCTATCAGCGTAGTGTTACCTCACGCAGTCCTCCGACGGATGCATGTCGAGATGGCATCGCGATGCAGAAGGTGTTGCGCCGACGGGATTCACTACACCGGGCCGCTTACTTAGGCGTATTAGTAGCCATTCACCGCAACCCGCCCTCTCGGCTGGCCTCGGCGCTGGATGGCTATTACCCGCTAGCACCAATAGCCACATTGACGCTAGCGGTAGCAGCGCTTAGCCGGTAGCGCGGATGACTTCTCCATAGCATGCTGAATTGATGAGTCAACCGAAACGTTTCGAGCGATTTGCCAAGGAACAGCAGCCATGCGTGTGGGATTGATGGTTCCGTGCTTCATCGACATGTTTTATCCCCAAGTCGGTAAGTCCACTCTGGGATTGTTGGAGCGACTCGGCGTGGAGGTCGATTACCCGTTCGATCAGACGTGCTGCGGACAGCCGATGGCCAACAGCGGGGCGCACTCGGAGGCCAAGGCCACCGAGGAGCTCTTTGTGCGCAATTTCGCCGAGTATGACTACATCGTTGCCTCGTCGGGGAGCTGCGTGCACCACGTCCGGCACAAGTTCACCGCGGCCGACGACACTCCTGCGCGCCGGCACGTCAGCTCACACGTCTGGGATCTGCCCGAATTTCTTTGCGATGTTCTCAAAGTCGAGGAATTTCCGTGGGCGCGCTTCCCGCACACCGTGGCGCTGCACGTGAGCTGCTCGGCCATCCGCGGTCTTGGCGAGCAGGCGATGAGTGAGCGACCGCACGATCCGTGGTTTTCCAAGCCGCGCAGCCTATTGGAGAAGGTCGACGGCCTGACCATCGCCGAGTTCGACCGCCACGACGAATGTTGCGGTTTCGGGGGCACCTTCGCGGTGACCGAGGAAGCGGTGTCGGCGGCGATGGGCAACGACAAGCTGCGGTACATGGCCGCCAGCGGCGCCCGCTACATCGTGTCGGCCGACATGTCGTGCCTGATGCACCTGCAGGGCTGCGCGAGCCGCGATCGCTAGGACCTCCAGTTCGTGCAGCTGGCCGAGATCCTGAACGGAGACGCGCGATGAAACCGGTCGATCAGGCCCGCATCGCCCTCGAGTTCCTCGAGGACGAGGCTCACGTGCGTGCGTTCGACACGCTGATCTGGGGGCTGCGCGTGCGCCGCGACGCCGCGGCGCGCGAGGTGCCCGAGTGGGAAGACCTGCGCACCCTGGCGTCGCAGATCAAGGAGCACACGCTGTCCCACCTGGCGCACTATCTGGAGATGTTCGAGGCCAGCGCGGTGCGCAACGGCGCGACCGTGCATTGGGCGCGTGACGCTCACGAGCACAATCAGATCGTCTACGACATCCTCAACTCACACGGGGCGCAGCACTTGGTGAAGTCGAAGTCGATGCTCACCGAGGAGTGCGAGATGCGGCCGTTTTTGGAGCGGCGCGGCATCCAGGTCACCGAAACCGATCTGGGCGAACGTATCCAGCAGCTCGACGACCAGCCGCCCACGCATATCGTGGGGCCGGCATTCCAGAAGACGCCCGAGCAGGTTGCCGAGTTGTTTCACCGGGTGTACGGCTCCGACGCGGGTAACGCCGACCCGGTGTATCTGGCCGGGGTGATGCGCGAGCACACCCGACCGCTGTTCCTGTCGGCCGACGCCGGCATGACCGGCGCGAACTTCGCCCTCGCGCAGACCGGGGCGATCGTGACCGTGACCAATGAGGGCAACGCGGAGCTGTCCGCCAACATCCCCCAGCTGCGGATCTGCTCGGTGGGTATCGAGAAAATCATTCCCGGTCCCGCCGAATTGGGTGTGTTCGTCCGGCTGCTCACCCGCAGCGCCACCGGCGAACGCATCACTCAATACACCTCACACTTCGCCAAACCCCGCGACGGCGGCGAGATGCACATCGTGCTGGTGGACAACGGCCGCTCGGCGCGGCTGGCCGACGAGCGGTTCTGGCCCTCGCTCAAGTGCATCCGCTGCGGGGCGTGCATGAACACCTGCCCGGTGTACCGGCGCAGCGGCGGGCTGAGCTACGGCGGCACCTACATGGGCCCGATCGGCATCATCACCATGCCGGCCGCCGACATTCGCCGCTACGGTGAGTTGCCGTTCGCCTCCACGATCAACGGCAGCTGCTCCAACGTTTGCCCGGTGGACATCAACATCCACGAGCAGATCTACGAATGGCGCTCGCTGATGGACGACCACGGCCAGTTCTCCACCGTGAAGAAGGCCGCGATGAAGGTGGCCGGCAAGCTGCTGAGCCGGCCGCAGGCTTATCGCGCCGCGACCGAGGGCGGCGCCCTTGCGCTGAAGGTGTTGCCGCACTTCGCGCTTTACAGCCGGCTTAACGCCTGGGGACGCCGCCGCGACGTACCCGAGCCGCCGAAGGAAACCTTCCATCAGTGGTACGCCCGCACCCGCGGGCGCGACGGCACCGCGACTTCCGCCGCGGACAGCACGGGATCGGAGGAGGCCGGCCATGTCGGCGCGTGAGGACATTCTGACCGCGGTGCGCGACCGCCTGCCTGCCGCAGTGGAGCTACCACGCGTTCCCGGTTTCGTCTGTGGGACACATCATCTCGTTGAACTTTTCACCGCTGCTCTCGGGCGACTCGACGGCAAGGTGGTCACCGCACCGCCGGCGGACATTCAGTCCTGGTTGGGGACGGCCTTCCCCGACGCCCGCAGCATCTGTTCGGCAACCAACGAGGTGAGCGGGACCGTCGACCCGTCCGGGTTCTCTGACTGGGCCGCACCCGCCGACGTCGACGTCACGGTCGTGCGCACCCCGCTGGGCGTCGCCGAAACCGGTTCCATCCTGCTCACCGAAAACGAGCTTGCGGTCACCACCGCTGCGGTGCTGGCCCAGCATCTGGTCGTACTGCTGGATCCCGGCGACATCGTGGAGAACATCCACATGGCCTATCGGCACCACGCCTTCGAGCTGGCCGCCTACGCGGTGCTGTTGTCAGGACCATCCGGCTCCGCCGACATCGGGGGTGTCACGGTTCACCCCGCGCAGGGCGTCACCACCTTGACCGCGGTGTTATCGCCGCGCACCGCCGACTAACGCGACACGGCCCGCTTAGCGGCGATTTAAATTTCCGGGAACAGAACATCGCTGGCGGCAGCGGTGACATTTTGCGGAATGTCGGTCTAGTCGCGCACTATGTCAGTTCAGAGCAAATCGCTTGGCTTCGATTGTTTCCCGCAGGACCCGTCGATGCCGTGACCACATCGGCACATACAACCTCAACTCCTGGCGTACCGCCTGTACCACATCTCGACGATTGATATTCACGTCCGCGTACTTCTTCAATCCGTCGCGTTCTTCTTCGGTCAAACTTTCGACCCACTTCTGAAACTGCTCTGGCCAGCCGACATCACTTTCGACTTCTCTTGACCACCCGGCTAATTGAACAGACTGTTGGTACATGTAGGCGATGGCGAGATCGGCGGTTTGGTAGCTACCCGTGAGCGCCAGCTCGCTAATCACGTGTTGCATGGCGTCGACTTTTTCGGTGAGTATCGGATCGCGATCGTCTGGAGGAAGCGCCTTGAGGACCTCCAAGTCCCTGCCTATTCTCAATGCTTGAGCGTAGAGCGTTTTCATCTCCTCGTAGTGGAAGCGCTTCTGCTCGGATCTGCGGTCGAGCGAACCGGTGCTGAACGCGATGATTCCCGCAAACAGGACAAATGCGCCGCCGAGGAGTGTGCCTTGTCCGGGGGTCACGTTGTGCCAGAGGTCGCTCCACCCGCTCATCTTCACCTGCCTAGCGCCTTGGCCGTCGGCCCATAATCATATTGAGTGGCACCGGCTGCATCGAGTGCCGTTCGCCGTCAGATCCGCTGTGAATCAAGCACTTCCGCTGGCTCAGAGGTCGGCAAGCGCGATGCCGGTGAGGCCGGGGCCGAGGTGCACCAGTTCGGTGTCGACGCCGGTGTCGAGGTTGACATGGCGGATGCTGCCGCCCAGATCGCCGACGTAGAACTCGGACTCGGAGACGGCGGCCAGGCCGATCGCCTCCCGGTAACCGCGAGAAAGGATCTGCGGTGTAACGACCGTTGGCTGCACGATCGCCCGGTTGAGCGTGTTGCCCTCGGGTTCTGCGCCCCGATCGGTCCAGACCAGCGTCGCCCCACCGAACAGGTGTAGATCGATGGGCTCGGGCAGGTCCTTCCACAGCAGTTCTATGTCGTCGCGGTGCTGCGGGCTGGTGCCTGGCGGCAGATCGATGGGAGCCCGAAAAATCCTGCCCTCACCGGCTTTCGGTGCGCCCTTCTGCGTCCAATACAGCAAGCGCCGATCCAGATCGACAGCGATGCCGACACATTGGTTGCTGATGATTTGTGCCGCCTGCTCACCAACCGCCGGCACCACCAGTGCGCGGAGCCCACTACCGTCGACGTTGCAGCACAGCACCTGCATGCCCTCCCGATCGCACCAGTACAACACGCCCGCCTCGAAATCGGCGGCGAGCTGTTTGCCGGTGGTGAACGCCCCGCGCGGCACGATCGTGACGCGATTGGTGCCGTCGAGATCAGCACGTTCCAGTGAGCCGTTGCGGGCGTAGGCCACTTCTGAACGTGGGCCGGCCCCCGGATCGGGGGCCCCCATGTTTGTCCAGTACACGTGGCCACGGGACTGGTCGACGACGATGCCGTCGGGCCTTTCGTCGAGTCCGCTGATCAGGGTCCGCACGTGGGCGCCGTCCAGCGACACCGCCTGCAACTCCTGCTTGCCATCGTTGAGGACCAGCAGCTCGGTCATCGGCGCTCGCTTACAGCTCCGTCACGTGCGCGGGTTGAGGGCACGGCATCGCAGAGGGCCTGGATGTTCCTGCCCGCCTGCATAACTGCGGCGTCGGGCCTGATGATGGCGGCGGTCGCCCGGCCTTGCTTCAGCCAGCGGCCGAGTTCGCTTCCCGCAGCGACGGAGACGACGACGGCTCCGCGGCTGCTCGAGCTCCTTCCGCTGCGCGGCGCTCAACGGCGAGGAGGTGACCAGCGCAAATCGGTTCCCGACAACCTGGTCGAACCGCACGCCATCGTGCAGAACCGGGTTAGGGCAGAGCGACCCGGCCAGCTGCCCCGGGGTGCGGGACTTTTTCACCAGCGCCGACTTCCAAAGCCCGGGTGCGACGCCATCGGCCACACTTACGCGCGTTCCCGGCAAGCGCAGGCTTTGCAGGCGCGGGAAGACCACGTGGCGGACGAGGTCGCCCAGCCGGCCACCGCCGGTCATCGCCGCCCCCATCGACACGGCCATCAGAATCATGGCCGCGGCATGGGCTTTGCGCTCCTGCTCGTAGGTGTCCAGCACGCTTTCGGGCAGGGTTTTGCCCAGCACGCCGGCCACTTTCCAGGCCAGATTCAGCCCGTCGCGCAGGCCCGCCGCCATGCCTTGCCCCACGAACGGCGGGGTCAGGTGCGCTGCGTCACCGAGGATGAACACATTGCGGTCGCGCCAGCTGCTTGCCACCTGCGCGCGGAACGTGTAGGCGGTCGCGCGTACCAGACGCAACTGCTCGAGGGGTGTGTCGCCCAACCACGGTTTGATCAAAGGCTCGACATCAGTGAGCTTTTGGTAGTCAGCACCGGTCTCCCCGTCTTTCAGCTGGAATTCCCAGCGGTACCGAGTCTCCCCGACACGCATGTACGTGCCGGCGCGCTCGGTACTGCAGAGTTGGTGGCAGCCCTCCCACTGGTTGAGTTCGGCGTCGGTGTCCACGTCAACGACCACCCAGGTCTGCTGGAACGGCAGCCCGTACATGTGCGCGCCAATCGCCGCACGAGTCGGGCTGTTGGCGCCGTCGCAACCCAGCACATAGCTGGCCTCCACCGACTGATCCCCACCGCGCACGCGGTCAAGGAAGCTCACCCGCACCCGGCCGGGCTGGTTCTGCGTGACGCTGGTGACCTCGACGTTGCCCCGAAAGGTGAGCTGCGGGTAGCGCTTCAGGTTGGCCCGCAGCATCCCTTCCAATTCCGGTTGGTCGAACATGTTCATCTGGGGGTAGCCGTTGGCGCTCGGCTTGGGGCTGCGCTTCAACTCGGCGAGCACGCGCATGTCCGGGTCGATCAGTCGAAGACCCAGCCCGGCACGGCGATGGGCGGCGAACTCGTCGCCGACGCCCAGTCGGGTCAGGATGCGGTAGATCTCGTCGTCGGCGTGCACCGCCCGCGGCAGCGGGTAGACGCTCTCGTGGCGGTCCAGCAGCAGACACTCGATGCCCTGCTGGGCCAACAGCGTGGCCGCGGTCATGCCGGTCGGACCGGCCCCGATGATGATCACCGGCATGTAGTCCGGCAGCGAGGCCGGGGCGCCGTTGGACTGTGCGTTCATCCGTATACCACCTTGTTGCGTTGGGTGCCAAGGTCGATGGCGCCGTCGTCGGTGGCCACCGTCGCCTCCACGACGTCACCGTGATGGAGATAGTTGGGGTTCTTTGCCTGTCCGGCAAGGAATGTCATCAGATCCATTTGATGCGGGTTCTCGACTCCACGCGCGGTGAGCGCGGTGCCCACCGGGGTACCGGTGAGGACGACGTCGCCGACGTCGACCTTCTGGAACCTCGCGAGCGTCTGCAGCGCCTGCACAGGTGTGTAGAGCATGTCGCCCTCGACGACCATGTTCTGGCGCACCTCCCCGTTGACTCGCAACTGCAGCCGCAGGTCACCGAAGCGCTTGAGCTCATCGGCATCGACCAGCACCAGCGCCGGCCCGATCGGGGTGAACGTCGGATACGACTTCGACTCGTAGAACTGGGCTTTCGTCAGCTGCACGTCGCGCGCCGACACGTCGTTGGTGACCAGCAGCCCGTGGACGAACTCGGCCAGGTTGGCCTCGGTGACCTCGGTGCCCACCGGCAGCTCACGGCCGATCAGCAGACCAATCTCAAGCTCATAGTCCAGCAGTTGCACGTGCGGGGGTTTGACGATGTCATCGAACGGACCGGTGACGGAACCGGAGGCCTTGCGGAAGAAGGTCAGCGGCGTCTTCGCGGGGTCGCGGCCGACGTCTCGCACATGCGAGGCGTAGTTGGTGGCCTGAGCCACCAATCGGCATGGCGTCGTAACCGGCGACAGCAGCGCCAGGTTTTCCACCGGCACGGTGTCAGTGGAGTGCGCGGCGGCGTCGACAGCCGCACGGTCGGCCAGCAGTTCAGCGGTGCTGGCGGCGTCGGTGCGGATGCGGGCGGCGCCGCTCGGTGTCTGCACCCACCACGCGTCGGCGGTCCGCAGGATCGAGACGGTCATTGGGATCCTTACTTTCTTTTGGGTTGGGAGGGTTAGGAATTGCTTACGTGGAAAAGCCCGCGGAGGGCGGACAGGTCGAACTCGTTGTCGTGGCGCAGCGCGTCGACCATCAAGGAAATCTCACGCGCGGTTTCGCCGGGTGTGCCAACGCCCAGGAAGTCCTTGCTCGGCGGGGGGCCCCACTGATAGAGGCCAGACGCCGTCAGCGGAGCCCAGCCAGGCTCGAGGGTGTTGTCGAACATGTCGCCGTCGGCGTAGTGCTCGACCAGGAAATCGCCGTCGGGGTCGCGCCAGTAGTCGAAGATCTGGCTGCCCTGGATGTGACGACCGATGCCCCAGGAGCGGAAATAGCCGTGCTCGCGCAGGTATTCGCCGCCGGCGGCCAACGCGTCCAGGTCGGCGACCTGGTACGCCGAGTGGACGTAGCGGTGGGTCGGGCCCAACGCCATCGCCAGCGTGTGGTGGTCGGCCGGGGTGGACCCGCGATCGCAGCGGATGAAGCTCATGATGGGTCCGCGCTCACGCTGGCCGGGGTAGTAGCAGAAGTCGCTGACGATCAAACCGAGGTGGTCCAGATACCAGTTCAGCGCCTCGATGTACTTGGGGGTCTGCAGCACGATGTGGCCGAGCCGCTGCACGCCGGCGGGCACCCGCGGGGGACGCTGGGTGGCGTTTGCCCGGACGGTGTCGTGGCTGGGCCCGAAGTTGAACACGTGCGGTTTCTGGGAGGCCAGCTCCGGCAGAGTGTCGACACCGGAGACCACCCGTAACGAAATCCCGCTGGGGTCAACGAGGTCAACGGTCACCCCGCCCAGGGTCTCGGGCAGCGGCCGCACGGTGGTCCCGGTCGCGTCGGCCAGCCGCAGCAGGTCGGTGTCTTCGGCGGCGACGAAAGCCGGGCCGACGAACCGCGAACGCGTGCCACGGCGGATCAGCACACACGGCGCGACAGGGTCGCTGCCACGCAGGTGCAGCTCGTCGTCGGTGCGCAGCGCGACGCTGAACCCGAACGCCAGCGCAAACGCCTCCGCCTTCTTCAGATCCGGCTTCTCAAATTCCAGCCAGATGACGTCGTGGACCTTGATCACGGGATTGGCGGAGCGGCCCGGGTGCTCACCCGGCAGAGCCCCCTGTTCGCTGTGCAGGCCATTGTGGGCGCCGATCAGATGCTCGGTCATTGCTGTGCTCCCGAGACATAGTCGATGGACGGCATGGTGCTCCTCCCTAAAAGGCTGTATTGCCAAGTCCCTAAAAGGCTGTATTGCCAAGGTGTTCGGCGAACGCGCACTCGCGCGCCGCATTCGTGACTAAGCATGCCGCTACTGCGAACGTCTGTCGTTGCGGCTGACGGCAATCGGCATACCCTGCTAGCAGGTATTCATCGGCCCGCGAATGTGCTGTACGCGGCGCATCCCGAAGCGGGTAACCCGGTCGATTTGTTCGATTGGAACGGATGGAACCGACCCGCTATTCGACGACGCGTTGCGGGTCAGCGAAAAGCCGGCACCAAGCGTCCCTCGAAAACGCGCCCGCCACCGACTAGTTCGGCTTCAGATGGCGTACTTGCTGCTGTGGTCGGCGATCGAGCGCTACATCACGTTCAGATACCGCGCTGGTTAATGAGTCAAAAAGCTTTCGCGCGAAAAGGGTTTCGCTAAACTCATTCAATAACACGCGTCCCCAAGCCCATCGGGCCTGCACCAACCGCTGTTAATGTCCATCACAACCGAGCGAGTGTTTGAGGTTTTACAGTCAAGTTCGGCACAACGTGACGCATCGTGGCAAGTCGGGGCCAGGTCGCCACACGAACCTGCTCGATGATTCGCTCACCCAGCTTGTGCCGATCTTTGACGGCGTTCTGAAAACGACCCAGGGAGAGGGTGATTCAGACAGCCGCCGGTTCCTCAACCGTCAACGGCTAAGCAACAGCCAATTTGAGCCAAGTCGGGTAGCGGTGCACTAGAGCATAAAAAGTTGAACTTCGACTACCGATAATTCTCGGAACGGTCAATCGGTATTTCTCGACGCTAGCGTCCAGTACTGTAAACGGACGTTCGACGGTCGGGAGGAGTGATCGTGTGAGCGCAAGACTCAAGCGACGAGGTAACAAACGCACCCTCGGTAAGCTTTGGCAGCCCGCCGTGATTGTTGCCGTGCTTGCGGTCGTCGCCTACGGCGTCCATATGATTCGGGGCAACAATGAGGCGATTAGCCATCCGCCCGCGACAAGCGCCATCCCCGCCACCGTCGTCGAGACCAATCCCAAAAACGTGACCTACGAGGCGTTCGGGATCCTGGGCGGTGGCGGCAAGGTGGTCTGCGCCAATCTCGATAGCCAGCCCATCGAGGTCAGGCTGTCCTCGCTGCCTTGGTCGCATTCGGAGACGACGATGTCGCCGTCGGCAACATTGAGCCTCGTCATGCAGGTCGACGGAGATTCCGCCGGCTGCCGCATCCTGGTCGACGGCGTGGTCCGCGACCAGCACGTCGTCTCCCACCCAAGCGCCGCTGTCGCATGCACGGTGACCGCAGCATGAACGAGCCGCCGACCACGCCGATCAAGACGGCAGATCAGGTCGAGCGTGAAAACGTCGACCGGCAAGACTTCGACGTCATCGAAGAAGCCCGCGCCGTCGAAGCGCTCGTCAGCGAGTGCGGAACCGCAGAAGAAGCCGCCAAACGGCTGCACCGCACCGGCGGCTGGGTGTCCCAGCGCCGCGCCCTGCTCACCCTTGCTCCCCAGCTACAGACCGCGCTGCGCCGCGGCGAACTGGCCATCCGCGAAGCCCGCCAGCTCGCGCGCGTCCCCCTGGAAGAACAGGTCGCGCGGTGGCAGGCTGCGCTGAACAGAAAAGACGCCGGGGAGCAACCTCAGCCCGACACCAAGCCAACGGCCCCGTCACGGATCCTGGTCAAAGCGCTGCGCGAATTCGACATGAACCCCCAAGCGCTGGCAGAAGCGCTACATGGCTACCTGGGCGACCGCGGCACGCAGAGGCTGGCGACGCTGCTCGCCGATCGCGCCCAAGCCGCGCCAACCCCGTCGCCGGCCTAGCTGCCGCCCCAACACACCGGCGCCGCCAACCCCCGCGAAAGCCCGCACCGCGAAACTAGGCCTCTAAACATCCAGTGCCGCAATCGAATTGACGACGCACGATGGGGCGGCGGTAGGGGAGTGGTGCCGGCTACGTATCCGCTCCATATCCGATGCTGCACGAGGGCGGCATCCGAACCTAGTTCGCATTGGCCACGCGCAGCAGGGCGTCGGCGAGCGCTCTCGGTTGCGAAAAGAACGGTGAGTGACTCGAAGGGATAACTTCAAGAGACGCACCGATATTGCGTGCGGTCTGTACCTGCCAATCCGGGTCGATAAGTCGATCCTCAGCACAGGCGACGTACGTGCAACTGACCGTTGGAAGTTGGGATAATGGAAACGCAGCTATGAACGGGTACGCCGACTGCGGTCGAAGACGGCTGAAAGCTGCCGTCACCGTCGATTCGTCACAGTCGTGGTAGAACAACGCTTTCGCCATGCCACGATCCACCCATACTGTCCGCAGTTCTGCATCAGGGCGGCTAAGGCCCTTGTCCCAGTCGGGGTTAACCATTTCGCCCCCTTGATCCACCAAGCTGAGTCCAGGTGCAGGGACTACGGCGCACACGTACACGAGGTGCCGCACCGGGCGTCGAGCCGCGATCAGAGTGCCAGTGGGTCCAGCCAACGAGTGGGCGACAACGACTACATCAGCGTCGCGACCATCAAGGGCAGCGCAAACCACATCGGCGTAGGGCTCAAAGGTTGTCGCTGAGCCGTCGTCACACGGCAGTTCAGGCGCGACCACGTCGTGGCCCGCTTTCTGGAGCAGCGGAGCGACTTCTTCCCAGCACCACGGGCCGTGCCACGCGCCGTGCACCAGGGCAAAGGCCGTCATACCGCGGATAGTAGGTCGTACGCGTCGGCTGACGGGCAAAATCGGCGCTAGGCGACACCCTGGCGTTCTGGCTGCCGGCAAAGCGCGGCAGGTCGTGCGCAGAGAGATCATCGCGCCCAACGGTTTCAACGCAGCGAGGCTGATCCGAAGATCTCGGCAACCGAAATTCGGATCGACGGGCCAGCGGGATTGATCACGATCCCGTTATGGCCCTGCTCGCGGGCCATGGTCAACACTTGCGCAGTAGTTAGCGACATCACCGCGTCCGCGGGGTTGAACGCGACGACCTCGGGGGCGCTGGTGAAGCCGAAGATGCTTGAGGCGCCGTCGGGATGGGTGGGCGCTGGCCAGGTCGGGGCCAAACGTCGACTGGAATGTTTCTTGTGCGTCGGCGATCGGGGTACGACGGATAGTCGTCACCTTGATATGGCTAAGCCGCGTCGCTAACGCTCTCGCGGCGTGCTGCACTGTCTCCGGTTTCTCCCCTCAATGGGCTGAGGTCTTTTGCTGCGCTGCGTCGCACGACGGCCCGGCCCACGCGGGTGCGTTGCAGCTTCAAGAGCGCCAAAAGCCCAATGCCAGGCCAAGCAGCCAAGCCGTCGATGGCCAAGGCCGAGTTGGTTATCACGGCGGGACCGTCCTATCCGCTGACACACTCCCCGGTGGCCACCGGCGTAGTGTCGCCGATGTGCGCCAGCTGAGCAGCCACCTCCTTGGCCGTCAGGACGAAACCGATGTCGTTGTCGTCGACAGCCGCGCCGAACACCACACCGAGCACCTGACCATTGGTGTCGATTAACGGTCCACCCGTATTGCCTTGCTCCACACTCGCTCTGACCGTGTAGACCTCGCAGTTGACCGTCGCGTTCCGGTAGATGTCGGGTCCGCTGAGTTCGATGAGTTCCCGGATTCTGGCCGGAGTTGCCACAAAGCCACCGCCACCGGGGTATCCCATCACTATTGCATCGGTGCCCGATGTCACCGGGGTGTCGGCGAACGCCAGCGGTCCGGGCTACAGGTTGAGCACTTTCAGGATCGCGATGTCGACACTCGGGTCGTAGGACACCACGGTGGCGTCATAGGCGTTGCCGCTGGCCTCCACGGTGACGCTGTTCGCACCGGCCACCACGTGCGCGTTGGTCATCACCCGGACACGTTCAGCAAGAATTCCGACCTGATGCGGTGATTCGCCTCCGGGACAGCCGTCTCGGAACAACTCCCAATCCGGGCGGTCCGCATGGATTTGGTCCGGGCGTAGTCCCTCGTATTCGCCGTAGTTCCATTCGGACCTGGTCGCGCTCGACCTCGGCCTCGGCGCCAAAGCCTGACAACTCGCAAGTCCGCCTCGCACGCTGCAATGGGCTGGTGAAGACCTTTTTCAAGCTCAGTTCTTTTAACCGTTCACCGAGCCGACGCGCGTTGCGCTCGCCGCGCTCGGTCAACGGCAAATCTTTAAGTCCCGTGTGCTGGCCCGATAGACTCCACGCAGTCTCGCCGTGCCTGGCGAGGTAAACCACGGGCAATCCTTCACTCATGACTTAAATTCCTTTACCCCTCAGAATGGCCACTGCCAACTCGTGATCTCCTCAGAGTCGATACCGAACTCGCAGGCGTGGCTCTTAGCCTCTATCTGACGGTTGAGCAGCGCCTCCCGAACGCCGGCTCCAGTGACCTGGAAGCGAGGCATTCGATCGATGGCGTCAATTGCGAGGCTGAAGCGATCCGTTTCGTTCTGGATGGCCAATTCCAGTGGGGTGTTTATGTTTCCCTTCTCCTTGTACCCGCGCACGTGGATGTTGTGCTGGCCCGCTCGGCGATAGGTAAGTCGATGAATCAGCCAAGGATAGGAATGGAAGTTGAAGATGACCGGCTTGTTTGGGGTGAAGATGGCCTCGAACTCGCGATCCGTTAGGCCGTGCGGATGTTCCGTGCTAGGAACCAGCCGGAAGAGATCGACCACATTTACGAACCGCACCTTCACGTCGGGTAGGTGCTGGCGAAGCAGTGCGGTGGCGGCCAAAGACTCCATCGTTGGGCAGTCGCCGCAGCTAGCCATGACTACATCGGGCTCGGCTCCCTGGTCGTTACTGGCCCAATTCCAGATGCCGACGCCTTTGGTGCAGTGTTCGATTGCCGCTTCCATGTCCAGGTACTGCAGATGCACTTGCTTGTCCGCGACAATAACGTTGACGTAGTTGACACTTCGTAGGCAGTGATCAGCAACAGACAGCAGGCAGTTAGCGTCGGGTGGCAGGTAGACGCGGACGACATCGGGGCTCTTGTTGGCGATCACGTCGAGAAAACCGGGGTCCTGATGCGTGAAGCCGTTATGATCCTGTCGCCAGACTAATGCGGTGATTAGTAGGTTCAGTGACGACACCTTTGCCCGCCACGGCAGTTCGTTACATTTTTCCAGCCACTTGGCGTGCTGATTAAACATCGAGTCTATGACGTGTATGAACGGCTCGTAGCTGTTGAGTAAGCCGTGCCGACCGCTCAGGAGGTAACCCTCGAGCCATCCTTCGACGGTGTGCTCGCTCAGGATCTCCATCACGCGTCCGTTGGGAGCGAGCTCACCGCCGTCCGCGTCCTCGGGAAAGTACTCTCCCATCCAGACTTTCTTGGCGACGTCATAAATCGCCTCGAGCCTGTTGGATTGCGTTTCATCCGGTCCGAAGACGCGGAAGCTGTCCATATTCAGCCGCATCACTTCCCGCAGGAAGTTGCCGAGTGTCGGGACGTTCCCGGCCAAGGTAGCGCCGGGCTTTTTCACTTCGACCCGACAACTCCGAAAATCGGGCATATCCAGCGGCTTGCGAACCAGACCACCATTCGCGATCGGATTTGCACTCATCCGCCGATTTCCCGTGGGAGCCAGAGTCTTCAACTCAGGCACTAACCGACCGCTCTCGTCGAAGAGCTCTTCGGGCTTGTAACCGCGTAACCAGCTTTCAAGCAGCTTCAAATGCCTTGGATTTGTAGCTACGTCCGTAATGGGGATCTGGTGCGCGCGCCAGAAGCCTTCAAGGTAGTGATCATCAACCTGCCGCGGCGCCGTCCATCCCTTGGGACTGCGCAAGACGATCATCGGCCAGCGCGGCCGGACCGCTCTACCGGTCTCACGTGCCTCATCCTGGATTTTGCGAATCTCGAGTACGCAATGCTCCAGTGTCGCAGCCATCGCCTGATGCATGCTCTGAGGATCGCTGCCTTCGACGAAGTACGGCGTGTACCCGTATCCAACGAACAGCGCTTCCAGCTCTTCATGGCTGATGCGGGCGAGGACGGTGGGGTTATTGATCTTGTAGCCGTTGAGATGCAGGACAGGCAGCACCGCGCCGTCAACTACTGGATTAAGGAACTTGTTGCTGTGCCAGCTGGTCGCGAGCGGGCCGGTCTCGGACTCACCGTCACCCACCATCGCAAGCGTGATCAGGTCTGGATGGTCATACACCGTCCCGTAGGCGTGCGAGATGCTGTAACCGAGCTCTCCGCCTTCGTGGATGCTGCCAGGGGTTTCGGGAGTCGCATGACTGCCAATCCCTCCCGGGAAGCTGAACTGCTTGAAGAAGCGCTGCATCCCGGCAAGATCTTCGCTCTTATCCGGGTAGATTTCGGAGTACGTGCCTTCGAGGTACGCGTTCGACAATACGGCAGGCGCGCCGTGTCCAGGGCCCGAGATGAAGATCGCATTTAGGTCATACTTGTTGATCAGCCGGTTGAAGTGAATGTAGGTGAAGCTCTGGCCAGGGTCGGAGCCCCAGTGGCCCAACAGTCGGGGCTTGGTTTGCTCGATTTTCAGCGGCTCGCGCAGCAGAGGATTTTCCTTCAGATAGAGCATCCCCAAAGAGAGGTAGAGACTGGCGCGCCAGTAAGCGTCGATCTTGCGGAGTTCTTCGGAGCTGAGCGGTCCCCCCTTAATCGTCGAGCGAGCGGTACCGTATGCGGAGATCTTTTCATCGGCGTGAACTTTCTGCGACGTTTTCGCTGGCGTACTCATGGTTCGGAATCTCCTTGGGTCACGGACCCATTGATAATCGATGTGCATCCGCAGTGCGGCTCGTCGAAACGCTACTGCGCGAACAGTCGTCGATCATGAGGCTTTAGTCCCCAACCACATAGACATGAGACCTTCCTTCGATTGCAGGGGTTGATCGGGGCTCGCGCTGTGGCAGCTTCACACAGGTGACCGAATGGCCGGTCACCATCGACAGACGCTACCACGACGCGGTGATTCTCGACCTGGACAGCGTGGTCACTACGACTGAGCCGACTGGCGCTCGTACCCTCGATTCGTCCGTCCCATTGCTGCGGCGGCTGCGAGATGGCGGCGTCCCCGATTGAGTTCCCATTGGTGTACCGCGGCCAACGTCTTCACCTTCGGATCAGCGGACGAACCGCCGCTGTAACCGCAGAGGCTGGAAACACTGGACCGATCGACGTCGGATGTCGGGGTTGCCTGCAACGTCTTGTGACCGGGCATACCATCGAGGTCGAGTGAATGGAGCCGGCAGATGACCATTGCCGCAAAACGGGGGCCCGAACGGCCCTGCTGCAAGGCCGGCAATGCCCAATAACGTTTCCGATCAAGCACGGGGTATCCCGGTAGCCCAGCTTTCGATCGGAGGGTGCAATGAATCATCCGCAATCACCACAGCGAGTCGTTGTGGGCATCGACGGCTCCGACGCAGCGATCAATGCGGCCAAGTGGGCGGTTGCGGAGGCGACCAGTCGCGACATCCCCTTCGTCTGATCCATGCGATCCCCGAACTGCGAACAGATGCACCCGCAGATGATGACAGTCTCGATATCGAATACGGCGAAACGGCGCTGCGCGCCGCCACTGCGGCGCTTCATGCCATGGGCGAGCCAGTCAAAGTTGAAACCGATCTTGTGCACGGATCGCCAGCAGGCGCACTGATCAGCGAATCACGCTACGCAGCAATGATTTGCGTAGGCTCTGTGGGGATCGGGCGTGTCGCCCGCAAGGTTATCGGCTCGACCGCCGACGCTCTGGCTCAGAAGGCGCATTGCCCAGTGGCGATCATTCGCAACGACCGCGAAGCTCGGGAGTCACGTTCCGGATCGATCGCTGTAGTCGTCGACGATTCACCCGGCAACGACGCTGTGCTCGAGCACGGCTTTAGGGAAGTGCGACTTCGCAAAGCATCGATCTTGGCAATGGGAGTCTGGCGATGGGGTTTCGGTGAAATTCCTTACCGTCAGCTCGATCATCGGCTCGGCCGTTGGGTGACTCAGTATCCTGAGGTGCACGTCCGTCCGGCTACCGCACGAAGTGGAGCCGCCGAATTCCTATCCGGCACAGAGGAACCCGTCCAACTCGCGGTGGTGGGCAGCTCCGACGCCGACAAGGTCGCTCGCATGGTGGGTCCAATTACTCCCCACTTCGGGCATATGGGTTGTTCGGTACTCGTGGTTCGGAAATGACGAGTATGACAAGTGTCAAGTCGTCACTGCGCGCGATTACGAACGGTCCGGTGCTGGCATCGCAGCCACCAACGGTGTGTCGACGCCGAGCGGAGCTACTTCGGCGGCGCCACCCGGAGAGCCTCGCGGGCGGCTTCGGCCGAGGAGTTGGCTGAAAAAGGCAGTGTTGTCGTCCAAGTGCTGTAACTGGTCATCGGGCAGGGCACTGTCACGTTGGTGAGTGTGGGCGACCTGGGAGGATTCGTGGGGTGAGCACCGCAACGCCGTCGTACAAGGGCCACCGCTACCCGGTGGAGATCATCAACCACTGCGTGTGGCTGTACTTAGGGTTGCTGCTCAGCTTGCGTGAGGTCGAGGAGCTGATGCTGCTACGCGGTGTCGCGGTGAGTTACGAGACGATCCGGCGGTGGTGCGCCAAGTTCGGGCAGGCCTACGCCAACCAGCTGCGCCGGCGGCGCCCGCGCCCCGGCGACAAGTGGCACCTCGACGAGGTGTTCGTCGGGATCAACGGCAGGCTGTGCTACCTGTGGCGCGCGGTCGACCAGCACGGCAACGTGCTCGACGTTCTCGTCCAGTCACGCCGAAACGCGGTGGCGGCCAAGCGATTCTTCCGTAAGCTGCTCAAGGGCCTGCGGTACGTGCCGCGCGTGCTGGTGACCGATAAGCTGGGCAGCTACCGGGTCGCCCACCGCGAGCTCATGTCGTCGGTGGAGCACCGGCGGTCGCGGTATCGGAACAACCGCGCCGAGAACTCTGATCAGTCCACCCGACAACGCGAACGGGCGATGAAACGCTTGAAATCGTCGCGGCATGCGCAACGGTTCCTGTCCGCCTTCAGCGGCATCTGCGCACACTTTCGGCCGCGACGGCATCTGCTCAGCGCGACCGAATGGCGAACCGAGATGGCCGACCGCTTCGCGGTCTGGCGTCAGGTCACCGCGCCCGACGCTGCCGCCTGAAATGTGAACGACCCAACGGTGTTCCGTCGCGACTGCTTCAAACCCAACTGCGCCACTACACTTTTCAATCAACGTGACAGTGCCCGCCTGGATGGGGACGCCGGTTTCGATCTTGCCACCCAGGTCGGTGAGCATCGCGGCCAGCGCGGTGGTGATCGACGCCGACCCGCCCTCGGCGACCGGCCAGCCGTGGCGGTGTCCGGCGGTGAGGATGCCGAGCCCAATCGCTGAGGTCATCGGGTAGTGCAGTGGCCGGAACGGGTGTGCGGCGACGCCGCCAAATAGTGCCCGTCCCTGTGCCGTGCGCATCCAACACAGATCCGGCCGCGAATCCGCCGCGTGCCAGATCATCTGCGAAAGGGCCAACTAGGGTGAGACCAGACCGAAATTATCGGCATACGAAATGGGTTGGGAAGCAGGCTATATCAGCCGCTACCTTACATACGAGGTCGCTTATCGGCGAAATCCGGTGCAGCACATAGACTTCCGCGTAGCCCATCTTAGTGAACTGCCAGAGTCCGGCTGTCCCTTCTCAATCTATCTGCGCTTTTCTCACTCTTTCTGTTCCGCGGCCGCGGTCTTCTCACTCTTTCTGTTCCGTATTCGTTCAACCCTGACCTTCGCGTGACCCTGCAGTGACGCTATGGCGAGCCTGGGTGCTACCGACCGCGCGTCCGTCCTCTCCCGGCTACTCCTTCGAGATACGTCACCGTGACGATTTGGCCTCCGTAATCGTGCTGGGCCGTCGGTGTTTTTGCGTTCGGACGGAAACAGCGGCGTGCCGTGTCCGGACGGCTCGATGCCGAACAAGCCGAGGACGTTTTCGATGAACCAGCACAAGCCGCGGTCGGCGCCGTTGATAAGCGGCACCAGCCGCGGTTTGGGACCCTTGCGACGAGAACCCTTGCCGTAACGAACATTTAGCTTGCCGAACCGGCCCAACTCCCACCGCACGTCGTTCAGATCCAGCATGCAGGCCTCGTTGATGCGCAGCCCGACATCGGCGGCCAACCGGGCCACGGCGTAGTTGCGGGCGGTCGGGGCGAACTTGCGGGCTTGTCGGGATCGTGCCCCAGCGAGAAGGTCACCTTCTCCCCGTGCCGCGGGACGAATCGCGACTGTCTGGCATAATCGGTCGGCATGGGCGTGGAGAGCCACCGGCTGTTGCTGCTCCGACACGGGGAGACCGAGTGGTCGCAGTCTGGCCGGCACACCGGTCGCACCGAGATCGAGCTGACCGATATCGGGAGGGCGCAGGCCGTGATCGCTGGGCGGGTTCTCGGTGAAGTCAAACTTGATCACCCGTTGGTGGTCAGCAGCCCGCGCCAACGGACTCTGGACACGGCCAGGTTGGCCGACATCACCATCGATGAAATATCTCCACTGGTCGCGGAATGGGATTACGGTTCCTACGAAGGCCTGACGACCGCGCAGATCCGCGAAACCGAACCTGATTGGCTGGTGTGGACGCATGGATGCCCCGGCGGAGAGAGCGTCGAGCAGGTCACCGATCGCGCTGACCGCGCCGTCGCGTTGGCGCTACAGCACCTGGCGTCACGCGACGTGGTGTTCATCAGCCATGGTCACTTCTCCCGCGCGGTGATCACGCGCTGGCTCAAGCTGCCGCTCGTCGAGGGCAGCGGTTTCGCCATGCTTACTGCCTCGATCGCGATCTGTGGGTTCGAGCACGGGTTGCGACAGCTTGGTGCGCTCGGGTTGATCATTAAGTGAGACCGAGCGAACCGCCCTTCGCGCTATACGGGCCGAGAGTGGCACTGGTTGCCGACGGGGTGCAGGCGCGCTTCTGCGACGTGCCGGCGGTGGAGGCGGCGCTGCGCTCGGGGGCGGCGCCAATGCTGTTGGGCGCGTTACCTTTCGATGTAAACGCGCCCGCCGCGCTGATGGTGCCGGGCACCGTACGGCGCACCGGTGCGCTGCCCGACTGGCCGACCGGCCCCCTGCCCCGGTGCGCATCGCCGCGACGGGCCCGACGCCTGAAGATGTCCTGGAGCTGCGGCACCAGGTCGAGCTGCACAACCTCACCGGCCGCATCGTTGAATGCCCGCTGGATGAGATCAACCGGCCCCGGGCATCGGCCCCGGCGAAAGGGACTTTGTCGAGGCCCCGACTCTGGGGCGACTTGGAATCCGTGTCGGCCACCAAAACCATGGGCCGAGTAGCCGGGTGAGCGGCATCACCAAAAATAGCCGCACGAACAGCATATCGAAAATCAGTCCAATACAGATAGTTGCGCCTGCCTGGCCGATTTCACGACATCGCTGGACATGAGCGCCAACATTGTGAAGGCAAAGACGAAGGCTGCGGTGATTACCACGCTCCCGGAGCTGCCGATCGTCCGGATCATTCCAGTCTTAAATCCGGCGCCGATCTCTTCTTTGTAGCGCGAAAGTAGGAGCAGGTTGTAGTCGAGGATGTCCCGAGTTCCGTGGAACTTCGGAGGCGGCCTGGTGAGCATCAGGCTGCGCTCACCTGATCATCATGCCCCATGGTGCCGACAGGTTCGGCGGACTCGCGCTCGAGCGCGGCGCGGAGTGTCGGTAGGTGCACGTGACCGTTGACACGGCGGAATTGCTTGCCGGCCTCGACCATCCCGGCGGCGCACCAGCGCAGCGCCACCTGCCCGTCTCGCCAGCGCTTGACGTTGCCGGCATGTTCGCGGCAGACCGAGATCATCGACTCGATGCAGTTGGTCGAGCGCAGCGTGCGGGCCAGGGTGGGTGGCACGCCGCCAGTGCTCACCGAGCGCCAGTGCGCCGGGCACGTCGAGGCCGCATGAACTCACGACGCGGGGGGCTGGCCGCTTCGTGCAATGGGCAGCGGTGCATACGGCCCGGTGTGGACGGAGATGTGATCGCCGCGTCCACGAACACGGTCACCGCGGCGCCCGACCATGCCGCTGGGAGACTGAGCGGGCCGGCGGTGCCGGTGACAACCCGAACCCCTAGGGGCATACGAGCACAGCGACCGGCCACGCATCTCGCTTAACCGGTGATGATGAACCCGTTGGCCCGTGCGCCTCGCAGGCGATGGCGATTCCCGACACCTACGACGTGATGATCATCGGTTCGGGAGGCGACGGCGCCCCCTTGGGCCGGCGCGTTGACCGCCGTAAGCTCAGCCCGGAGGTCGAGGTGGACGGCGAGATCAACGGAGAGGCGGTGCAGGCCGTCATGCCCGCGAGTGCGTGGAGTGACAGCCCGCGGCCGGCGTTGCCCGCGCTGGCCTCAACGAGTAACGACGGAAGGATGGCAGTGAACGAAGAGCAACGCAACGTCATGGCGTCGGGACGTGGGTTCATCGCCGCACTGGACCAAAGCGGTGGGAGCACGCCAAAAGCTCTGAGCCTCTATGGTATTTCGCACGACGCGTACGACAGCGATGAGCAGATGTTTGATCTGGTGCATGAGATGCGCGAGCGCATCATTACCAGCCCTAGCTTTTCGGGTGACAAGATACTCGGAGCGATCCTCTTCGAGGAGACCATGGACAGGACCATCAAAGGCCAGGACAGTGCGGCGTTTCTTTGGGAGCAGAAGCACATCGTCCCGTTTGTGAAGGTTGACCAAGGGCTCAGTGCCGTCGAAAATGGCGTGCAATTAATGAAGCCGATGACGATGCTCGACACATTGTTGGAGCGCGCAATCAATAAGGGCATTTTCGGTACAAAGATGCGCTCATTCATTCATGAGCCGAATGATCACGGAATAAAGGCGGTGGTCGATCAGCAGTTCGAATATGCGCACGAAATCGCGGCACGAGGACTGATGCCAATCATTGAGCCTGAGGTAAGTATCGAAAGCCCTGACAAGCCGAAAGCGGACAGCCTGCTTGTAGCGGCAATAGCCTCGAAACTCGAGGAGCTTGCACAGGACACGCAAGTCATGCTCAAGCTGACATTGCCCGACCACGACGACCTCTACGCGCCATTAATTCAACACCCCCGAGTCATGCGTGTAGTCGTGCTGTCAGGCGGCTACAGCCTCAAAGAAAGTTGCGCGATCCTTGCACGCAACCACGGCCTCATCGCGAGTTTCTCGCGCACGTTGACCGAAGGGCTCAACGTCAACCAGACCGACGCGGAATTCGACGACACGCTCAGACACAATGTTGAGGAGATTTACGCCGCCTCACTTACGTAGCCCTATCAGTAAGTCGCGATGCACGGATGCCGTACGACCCGAAGCTATCTGGTGGTCCAAACAGATCGGCCACGCCGGACCGCCGGGCCGCTGTTCGTCGCCGGGACACCCGTCAAGGGCGGGTTCTACGGCGAGGAACCCAGCCCCACGGACCTCGACAACGGAGACCTCAAACCCAATGGACTTTCGCGACGTCTAGTACGACCTGCTGGCGCACACCATCGGCACCGATCCCACACCGTCGGTCGGGCCGGCCGGACCAGCGTGGGTTTCCTGGGCTAAATCCGATTGCCCGGCTCCTCCTCGAGCCACGGCCCCCATCGTCGCCGGTCTAAATCACCCGCACGCAGTACCGGGCGATGGCCAGTTCTTCATCGGTTGGAATCACCAACACCGCAATCGGCGAGTCGTCAGCGGAAATCCGCCGCGTGCCGCCGGCCGGGCCGGCGTTGCGCCGCTCATCAACCTCGATACCAAGCGCCGCCATCCCCGCCAGCGCGTCGCGGCGCACCGACGGGTCGTTCTCGCCGATCCCACCGGTGAAGCTCAGCACATCGGTGTGTCCCAGCACCGCCAGGTATGCCCCGATGTACTTGCGTAGCCGGTGAATGAACACGTCATAAGCCAATTGTGCTGAGCTGTCACCGGATTCGATCATGTCGTGGAGCCGGCGGAAGTCGAGTTCGCCGGCCAGGCCGAACACCCCGGAGCGATGGTTGAGCATCGTCTCGATGTCCTCGACGCTCATCTTCGCGGCGCGCCACAGGTAGCCGATGACGCCGGGGTCGACGTCACCGCTGCGGGTGCCCATCACGAGGCCCTCCATCGGGGTCAAGCCCATCGACGTGTCGACGGGGCGGCCCTTGGCGATCGCTGACGCTGATGCGCCGTTACCCAGATGCACCACAATCTGATTCATGCTGTCCAGCGGCCTGCCCAGAAATACAGCGGCCTGCTCGCTGACGTAATGGTGCGAGGTGCCGTGGAATCCGTAGCGCCGGATCTGCCACTTCTCGGCCAACCCGCGGTCGATGGCGTAAGTCGCGGCCGCGGGGGGCAGGTCGTGGAAGAACGCCGTGTCGAACACCGCGACGTGCGGGGTGTCGGGCAGCAGCTTGCGCGCCACCTCGATTCCCAGCACCGCCGGCGGGTTGTGCAACGGCGCCAGCGGCGAGAGCTCCTTCAGCTTGGCGATCAGCGCGTCGTCCACCAGTGTCGGCCGGTAGAAGTCGTTGCCGCCGTGCACCACCCGATGCCCGACCGCCATCAGGCCGCAGCTCGTCAGCTCAATGCCGGCCTCGGCCAGCAGGTCGAACGCCAAGCGCAGCGCCGCGTCGTGTTCGGCGACCCGGCCGACGCGTTCCACATGATGCTTCCCGGCATCCAGCTGAGCCGACGACGACTGTTCGCCGATCTGCTCGACGATGCCGACCGCCCGCGACGCGCCCGAGTCAGGGTCGACCAGTTGATATTTCAGCGACGACGAGCCGGAGTTGATCACCAGCACGACACGGCTCTCAGCGATCATAGACGCCCTGTGCCTGGATCACGGTGATGGCGACCGTGTTGACGATGTTCTTCGACCGACGCGCCGCGGGACAGGTCGTTCACCGGCTTGTTCAAACCCTGCAGCACCGGGCCGATCGCGATCGCGACGGCGCTGCGCTGCACCGCCTTATAGGCGTTGTTGCCGCTCTTGAGTTCAGGGAAGATCAGCACCGTGGCGCGGTCGGCGACCACCGAATCACGCGTCTTGGTGGCCGCGACCGAAGGGTCGACTGCGGCGTCGTATTGGATGGGGCCTTCTACCAGCAGGTCGGGCGCCCGGCTGCGCACCAACTCCGTTGCCGCCCTGGCCTTGTCGAGATCGGCACCGACGCCGGACTCGCCTATGGAATAGGACAGCATGGCCACCTGCGGCTCGATGCCGAACTGTGCGGCGGTGCGCGCCGAGCTGATCGCGATATCGGCGAGCTGTTCGGTCGTGGGCTCCGGGACGATCGAGCAATCGCCGTACGCCGGCACCCGATCCGACAGGTACATCAGGAACATGCTGGACACCGTGGAGACATCCGGCGCGGTCCGGATGATCTCGAACGCAGGCCGGACAGTGCACGCAGCGGTGTGCGCCGCACCCGACACCATGCCGTCCACGATGCCTTTGTACACCAGCATGGTGCCGAAATACGAGTCGTCGTGGATGATCTCGTCGGCCTGCTCGACGGTGACACCCTTGTTCTTGCGCAACGCCGCGTACTGGTCGGCGAACTGATCGCACAACTCGCTGGTCCGCGGGTCGATCACCGCCGCCTCGTCGAGATCGACACCGAGTTCGGCTGCGCGCAAGCGGACCAGAACTCGTCGCCAAGGATGGGCAGATCCGCGATCCCGCGCTGCAGCACCCGCCCGGCCGACTCGAGGATGCGATCGTCGTCGCCTTCAAGAAGCACAACCCCAGGGTGGCCCAGCGACGCCACCGTCGTCTTGGCCACCTCACCCTTCTGGTTGGCCACCGCCAGTACCTGGGTATCAGTCACAGAGACATCCTGGCACCTTTTTCTCGTGCCGCGGGGCGACTCGCAAATGTCTGGCACAATCGGTCGGCATGGGCGTGGAGAACCACCGGCTGGTGCTGCTCCGACACGGGGAGACCGAGTAGTCGAAGTCGGGCCAGCACACCGGCCGCACCGAGCTGGAGCTGACCGACACCGGACGTGAAAAAGCCGAGGCGGCGGGCCGGACACTGGGTGAACTCAAGCTCGAGAACCTCATGGTGATCAGCAGCCCGCGCCGACGGGCCTTGGCCACCGCCGAGTTTGCCAGTCTGAGCGTCGATGAGGTGTCGCCGTTGATCGCCGAATGGGATTACGGCCGCTACGAGGGCCTGACGACCGCGCAGACCCGGGAATTGCAGCCGGACTGTCTGGTCTGGACGCACGGTTGCCCGGGCGGTGAAAGCGTCACTCAGGTCACCGATCGTGCTGACCGAGCCGTCGCGTTGGCGCTACACCACATGGCGTCACGCGACGTGTTATTTTCGAGTCGCGGCCACTTTTCCCGCGCGGTGATCACGCGCTGGCTCCAGCTGCTGCTCTTCGAGGGTAGCCGGTTTGCCATGCTAGCCGCCTCGATCGCGGTCTGTGGTTTTGAGCATGGGGTACGACAGCTCAGTGCGCTCGGGCTGACCTGCCGTCCGCAGGGCCATGAAGCCCAGCGAGCCACGGTTTGCGCTGTGCGGGCCGACGGGACTCTCATTGCCGGCGGTGTGCGGACCTGCTACGCCGAGATGACGGTCGCACAGGCGGAGCTGCGCTCCGGACGAGCACCAATAGTGTTGGGCGCGTTTACGTTTAGACGTGGATGGCCCTGCCGCGTCGATGGTGCCGCGCACCGTACTGCGCACCGGTGCGCTGCCTGATTGGCCGACCGGCCCCGCTTGTTGCCGAAGTCATCCGGACCATCGCCGAACTAGGTGAACGCCGAATCCTGTTGCGCGCCTTGCGTGAAGGGATAGACAACCGCTACACCCACCGGGCGAGCCGTAGCCGAAGCTCTAATCGAGGCTGCGCGGCGGAAGGCGGCGGCGGCCGTTCGCGCTGAGGCGCAGGAGATAGCAGCTGACGAGAATGACCGGGCCGAGGAAAAGCAAGTAGTTCACGACATGGAGACACTACGTGCGGGGTGAGACCTTCTGTGTTCGAACTCCGCGGGGGACTCGCGGCGACGAGCGGTCATGCCACCATATCGTGAACGACCTCGCCCGAGCGCGAGATCAATGTGTCTGGCCCATGCTAGGAGTGCTGCGCACAGTAATTCGACGCTGTCAAGACGCGCGGTCTCGTGGGCGTGACACACAATCCGTGTTGGGGCGAGGTGGCGCTGATGTCGGTTTTTCCGTCGCCGCCCTTGCTCGTCGATACTCCTCGAGCTGGTGGATACCGGCTGCTCTCGAAGTCATCGCGTCAGTCTTCGCATCGAGCGCGGAGCGCGCTGGCCCTCGAGAAGCGGAGCGCGCTGCCGGTGGTCTAACCGGAGTAAAGTTCGGCTATGTCATGGAAGTCATTGTTCCGTGTCGTGCACTTCATCATGGACGTCGGCGGTATTTTCGCATTTCCGCTTTGGGGGTGGTTATCGCTTGGTAGTCCAGCTCCAACGATACCTGTGCTGGTAATCATTGGCCTCGGGGGTCTGCTCTACATTTCGCTTGTGCTATGGGATTTAATCCCTCGACGGAGCCCGCGAAGTGCCTTGCTAACTGTTTTCGCTGCCGTCGTTTACGTTGAGGGCATCTTCGCGAACGCCTACTACTGGTTGTCGCACCGGTCGCCTGGGGCCTTTGGTGAGACCCTCAGTAGAATCGACGCCGCCTATTTCACCGTAAGCACTGCCATGACGACGGGCCTTGGAGACATACACCCTTTAAGCGGCACTGCCCGGTTGGTGGTCATGGCCCAAATGATTGTCAGCGGATTTCTCCTCGTATTCGCTGCCGGTATCGCAATTAACCGCCGATTTTGAGTCGCGTCGCCGACTAGCGCCCCTCGTTGTAAGGACTGTGCTTCTGCCGGCAAACCGGATTCGGCCAAGAGCGAAGGATCGACGGGTAGCAGGAGAAGCGCTCGTCGGCCTTATTGGCGAGCACGATAGGACGATTTTCGCAATGACCTGACCCGCGATAGACACTTACGATATACGAACTTGAATCGTCGAGATGGCAACGCGAGCCTCTGTGCGCTCGCATGGCAGGCGAAAGGGCAGGTCAGGGACCTGCGCGGCGGGGCTGGCGCCGCCCAGAGCGCGAAGCGGAAGCGGCTCAGATCGACCCACGAAAACGTCAGTGGATCCTCAATTAACCGCCGATTGCGGCTACATCGAGACCACAGTAACGGTTCCAGACCAATAGTCGCTGACATAAAGGCGACCGCCATCGGGGCTGACCGCCAACCCTTCGGGATGACCGCCGACGTCGATGGTGTTGACGACGCACTGGGTGACGGTGTCGATGACCGAGACGCGGTGGTCACCGAAATTGCTGACGTACGCTCGCTTGCCGTCCGGACTGATCTGCACGCTTCGCGGCAGGTCGCCGACCGTAATGCACGCCGCTTCGTTGGTAACCGTGTCAATGACCGACAGCGAGCAACAACTGGTCACATACGCCTGTAAGCTGTCTGGCGTAAGCGTCAAGGCAAGTGGCGCGTCACGCAGCGCAATGGTCGTGAGGCAGCGCCTGGCGAGGTCAACCGCCGACACAAGCCAAGATCGTCGGCGAAACCGCCCAGGTGCGGCGGTTTCGCTCCAAAGACGCCTTCGCTCGACTCAATGGCACCGCACCATTGCCGGTGTGGTCGTCGAACAAGCAGCGGCATCGCTTGTCGCGCACAGGGAATCGTCAACTCAATGCGGCCCTGCACCGCATCGCGATGACCCAGGCCCGGATGCACCCGCCCGCCCGTGAACTACTGGCACGGCGAAAATCCAACGGCGATGGCGGCATGGAAGCACTACGTATCCTCAAACGCCGCCTCTCCGACGTCGTCTACCGAGCAATGCTCACCGACGAAGGCCCACCAACGGCCGCTGCTTGACAGAGGAGCTAGAGACTGACCCAGCGTCTACACCGACGCGGGCACCACCTGATCTGGCCAACGAAGCGGCGGTCGCGGCGACGGCTACGGCCGCCGCTTCACCCTGCCCTTGACAAACCCGCACCCCATATCAGAACGGCACGAGTATCGCCTTTACGACCGCCCATGCGACGTCTCTCGCTGAGCGGCGGCGAACAAGCACGCGAAGGACACGTGAAAGCTTGAACTAAGTCCCCGTGGTCTTGTCGGTCACGGCGGGTTTATCCGCTTTTGCGGCGCTCTGGCCGCGCGCCGCCAACGCGCCCGCGATCGATGTGCAGGCGATCGTCAACAGGGCGCCGAACATCAACGCCGACGCTTCGCCGGCGGCGAGGAGGTGTTCCTCGGTGCCGATGGTGGCCGCAGCCACCGGCACGCCGAGCTGCGCGGCCGAGAGGGCCGCAAGTGTCAGCGGCTGGCCGAGCAACCTTCCTGCGCAATGCGCCAGCACGGCACCCAGCCCCAGGCCTACTCCCAGCAGAATAAATTTCGGGTGCGAACCCAGCTCGCGTACCTGCAGCGAGGCGCCCAGCCAGACGAAGAACAACGGGCTGAAAAATCCCTCGGTGATCCCGAACAGCTGACGCGCCAGCCGCCGCGGTTCGCCAACGAAGGCGATCACCAAACCCAACGCGAAGCCCGCCAGCATGATCGACACGTGGGTGCTGACGGCCAGCGCCGCCAGCGCAAACAACACGAGCAGGCTGGTCCGCAACTCCAACGCGAACCGGTGCTTCTCGGAATAGTCGTGTATGCGCCGATGCCAGCCCCTGCTTTCGACCGCGCGCAGCAGCACAAAGAGCACCACCGCGCAGCCCGCGATTCCCAGCCCACCAAGTGCTGCCATCGGCGCCCGCCGGAAGTCGATCACCAACGGTAGCAACACGATACACGCGGCGTCGGCAATGGCGATCTGCACAGTCACGGACAGCACTTGCGGTCCGTGCAACCGCAGCGAATCGATCACCGGCAATGCCAGCGCCGCCGATGACGAGGCCATCAGCACCGCGTAAAGTGCCGCGTGGCCGGTGCCGAACTCGCCCGCCAGCCCAACACCGAGAGCCGCCGCGACGGCACCGATCACAACCGCCCGCGCCAATGCCCGCGGCACCACCGAGCGCAGCTCGGGGTCGCGGACCGGAATATGGGAGCCCACGACAAACATCACCAGCGCGAAGCCGATATTCGCGAACAACTGAAACGTTGGGTTCGCGCCATCGACGACGCCGACACCGGTCTTGCCGACGACAAGTCCCGCGATCAGCTCACCGATGATCACCGGTATCCGCAAGCGCGGCGCTGCGGCCAGCGGCGGACCGGCGAAACCAACGGCGGTCAGCAACGCCAGCGTGTGGAAGCCGAACCCGTGCACGTCAGCGGCACTTCAGCGGCGGCGAGCTCACCAGGCTTCCAGCCGCTTTGAAGGCTAACTTCGGAGTCAGCACGATGTCATTTTGACATTCTTGATCGTCAGAGTTGGGCGGATCGTTGAACACGACGAGCCGCGCTCGGGTTCACAAGTCCGTTCACAAACGGCATTTCCGCTGGTGGCGGAGACAGTGGTGGCGGAGACACTGGTAGCGGAGACAGCATTCGAACCTGCGGCCGCTGGGTTGTGCAGCTACCGCGTCGGGCTCCGCCATTCCCACCTTGGGTGTGCAAAGCAAGGACGGTAACGACATTGATCAGGCTACGACCTATATCAATCAGGGAAACGCCCATGGCCCAGCACCGGACCGCGGGTTCGCTTCGAGGCGTAGTGGTCACAGAAGAGGACGATCTTGATCACATCGGCCCGGCAACGCGTGCGGGCAAGCACACAATTGACAAACTTACTCAAAGGTAAAGAAGCAAGGTCTTTTTGCGGGCACGGAGCGGTTTGTTGTGAACACGGAGCGATTTGACGCCCTCATCGTGGGGGCGGGCTTCGCCGGCATCGGCGCCGCGATCCAGCTCGAGGCGCAGCGCCTCGTAGGCCATCACCGGCCCTAGATCGGATCCGCCGATGCCGATATTGACGATATTGCGGATCGGCTTGCCGGTGTGCCCCTTCCAGGCACCCGAACGGATCTTGGTGGCGAAATCGGCCATCCGATCGAGGACCTCATGCACCTGGGTGACGACATCGACCCCGTCGACTATCAGCGATGTGCCTTTCGGCATCCGCAACGCCACGTGCAGCACCGAGCGGTTCTCGGACACGTTGATCCGCTCCCCGGCGAACATCATGTCGCGGCGCTGCTCGAACTCAGACTGCCGCGCCAGCTGAAACAGTAGGCTCAGAGTCTCCTCGGTGATGTGGTTCTTCGAGTAATCGAGGTAGATCCCGGCGGCCTTAGCGCAGAACCGCTCGCCGCGGGTAGCGTCCTCGGCGAAAAGTTCTCGCAGATGGCGGCCCTCCATCTTAGAGTAGTGTCGGGCAAGAGCCTCGTACGCCGGGCGCTCACGCAACGGCGGAATCGACACGTTTTGACTCCCTTCTTGGCATGGCGGTAGGTGGGCTGTTTAGGCGACCGCGGACGTCTGCGTCTCGATCCGGCCCATCAGCTCATTCCAGGCATTGACGAAGGAATTGGCCCCGTCGCGCT
>CAWAGK010000003.1:0-1071363 GCA_963781685.1 uncultured Actinomycetota bacterium | reverse complement strand
CAAGGCGCGCCTCACACATGCTAGCGTTCACTATGAATGGTAGATTCGTGGTGAATGTCGATTGTGAATGGTCTTTGGCCTTTGAGGAATTCCGGCATCCAGTGTGGCGGTCGAGCGTTAAGCGCCTGGCCGCGCTGAGGTGATGCCAGCGTGAATCTATTGGCCTGCCCGCTTGCGTGACGGTGGAGGTGGCGTGCTCGGTCCCGGAGAGCTTGAGCTTGAGCAAAAGCTGCAGATAAAGCCCGGCCAAAGTGTGGCGGTGGTCAATGCGCCACCCGAATCGGGGTTGAGGCTGCTAACGACTGGTGGCCCGAACCCGGATCAGGCTGATGTGGTCATTGGCCTTGCAGTCCGGCCCGCGGACCTGGCATGGCTCAGGCCCGTATATGCGGCCGCCCGCGCTGGCCGCCTGGCCTGGGTCAGCTACCCCAAACCCGGACAGCCGGGCACCGATCTTCGCCGGGACTGGCTAGTCCGAGCCCTTCGCCAATACGGCGTTGATGCGGTCCAGGACGTCTCGATCGACGGCACCTGGTCAGCACTGCGGCTGCGCCCGGCCAAGGCTGACCACCAACCCGACACTTCCACGGCTAACAAGGACAGCAAGTGAGCCACAAAGACAAAGACCAGACGTCCCAAGAGGACACCGGGGACACCACCTTCCTTTCCTACGCCGACTTCTTCGGCGAGCTCGACGCTTCGGCCGCTGGCGCCGCCGAGGCGGGGGTGGGGGAAGTCGAAGGGGTGCCGAGCGGCGCGGCCCTGCTTGTCGTCAAGCGTGGCCCCAACGCCGGATCGCGGTTCCTCCTAGATCAGCCCGTCACATCCGCTGGCCGGCATCCCGACAGCGACATCTTCCTCGACGAGGTCACCGTCAGCCGCCGGCACGCCGAGTTCCAAAGGGACAACGGCGAATTCCACATCGTTGACATCAGCAGCCTCAACGGCACATATGTCAACCGTAAACCGGTGGCCTCGGCGATGCTGGCCAACGGCGACGAGATCCAGATCGGCAAGTTCCGTCTGGTGTTCCTAACCAGGTGAGACAGGATCTGATCACTCCCGTTTCTCTAGATCCGAGACCAGAAGGGGCCTGGGAACGGCTGGCGTCTTGGCGGCGTGGAGGAGCTCCCGCGCATAACCCAACGCGCAGTCCGGCCGCAGTGGCGGGCGCCCCGCAGCGCTCTACCGCTTCATCGACTCGCAGTTGCGGGTCACCGACGAGTTCGCCGCGCTGCGACCTCCGGGTTAGGCGGGCGGCCTCTCCGACTTGGTCCCGAGCCGATCGTGCGCGACAATGCCCCTACGAAGGGAGCCAACGATGGACCCTGGCAGCCTCGCGGGAACAACCGGTGCGGAATGGATCGGCAAGCCACCACATGAGGAGCTGGACCGCAAGGCTCGCCCGCTGCTGCCGTCGGAGGACCCCTTCTACCTGCCCCCGCCGGGCTATCAGCATGCGCTGCCGGGAACCGTGCTGCGCTCACGCGACGTCGAGCTGGCGTTTTTCGGCCTGATACCGCTGCGGGTCACCGCCACCCAGCTGCTGTACCGGACGACGGACATGAACGGCAAGCCCGAGGCGACGGCGACCACAGTGGTCGTCCCCGCGGACGTCGCTTCGGGCCAGACCTGCCCGCTGCTGTCGTATCAGTGCGCTATCGACGCTGTGACGGCCCGCTGTTTCCCGTCCTATGCCCTGCGGCGACACGCGAAGGCCATCGGCGCGGTGCCGCAGTTGGATTTTCTGCTGGTCAGCGCCGCCCTTGCCGAGGGCTGGTCGGTCTCGGTGCCCGACCACGAAGGCCCCAACGGGATGTGGGGCGCGCCGTACGAACCTGGCTACTGCGTCCTCGACGGAGTCCGGGCCGCACTGAGCTCGGAGCGCATCGGATTGTCAGCGTCGGCGCCCGTCGCGTTGTGGGGGTACTCCGGCGGCGGGCTCGCCACCGCCTGGGCTGCCGAAGTATGCGCCGACTACGCGCCCGAACTCGACATCGTCGGCGCCGTGCTCGGATCACCCATCGGCGACCTAGAACACACCGCCCGCCGGCTCAACGGCAGCCTCCTGGCTGGTTTGCCCGCGTTGGTGATCGCCGCGCTGGCACACATCTACCCAGACTTGGACCGAGTGATCCAGGAGCACACCAACGAAGAGGGACTGGCCCTGCTGCGCCGGCTGGAGACCATGACCACGGTGGGCGCGGTCATCCGGATGGCGAGAAAGGACGTGAGCGACTACCTCGACCAGCCGCTCGACGAAATCCTGGAGTTGCAGGAGGTCCAGTACGTCCTCGACAACATCAAACTCGGCGCTACGGCGCCGACACCGCCGGTATTGATCGTGCAGGCCGTACACGACTACCTCATCGATGTCGCCGACATCGACGCGCTGGCCGACGCCTACTCGGCCGGCGGAGCCGACGTCACCTACCACCGGGACGCGTTCTGCGAGCACCTGCTGCTACACCCACTGTCCGCCCCGATGACGATGCGCTGGTTGCAGGACCGGTTCGCCGGCCGACCCCTGACCGATCACCTGATCAGAACGAAGTGGCCGACCATGTTCAGCCCGGCAACCTACCTCGGCATCGCTCGACTGGCCATGTTCGCGGCGAAGGTCATCACCGGCAGGGCGATGCACCGCTATCACCTGGAGGAGGTTTCCGCCGCGCCCGGCGACGCGGTCACCGCAGTTGGCGGCTGAGGCGCAGCCGGATAGCCGCCAAGGTCGTCGCGCGTGGCCCCGGCCGCCAGCAGGGCGTACACCAGCGCCGCCGTGGAGGCCGGCAGCAGCAGGGTGGCGGCGATCTGCAACGGCCCGCGACCGAAGAAGACCGGCGGCGCCTGGGTGAAGTAGTACACCGGGTGGTCGTCCGTCAGCGGTGTACCGGCGAAATCCACCACGCCGTACCGCAGCGCACCAACGGGGCTCCCACTGCCGCCGCGGCCGCGGCGGCGGCCACCAGACCGATCGAGAGCGCCGCGACCATCCCCGGCCCACGGTGCTCCCCCCACTGCCACACCAGCACCGGCGCCACCACCGAAACCACACTCAATAAGCCCAGCATCAGGACCGCCGCGACGAAGAAATGCTCGGATTCGGTGCCCAGATAGTCATGCACCCGCTCACCTGAATGATCGAGTGCCACCACACCGTGGATCGGCGGAGCAATCCATGCCGTGACTCTCGCATCGGAATCCACCACGGTTCGCCCACTCGGGACACTCCAGGGACTACTGAGAGATCTGAGACTCACCAGCAGCAAACCTGTGCGCAGCTAATCCCGATGCTAAGCAGGCGAGCGCAAGCGCACCGTGCCCGCATTCCCAACGAGACAAGAACTGATCGGCCTCGTTTCTTTAGAAACGAGACAGCAGGACCACCCGGGGGCCTATCGACTACCGTTCGCAGGGGCTGTGCGCACGCGGACCGCGATCGACCGCCGCCGGAGAGGAAGCGAACCGGCGTACGGCACGCTATCCGCGCCGATGAATGACGAACAACACCGTCACCGTCACGTGATCAAATACCACTCTTCGGCCAGGGACCAGATCCGCTCAGGGACCAGATCCGCTCCGCTGCTAAGGAAGCCCCTAGTGGGCACGAGCCAACTCGGCGAGCGCCTTCGACGACATCACGTGTGTCCGTTGGTGACTTTGGCTTCTTACACCAGGGCTCTCGGCGAAGAAACGATGACGACCGACAGCAGACCGCCGTGCCGGTTGAGGAGGACATCGTGATCGAGGCGCTGACGGGCTTTCCCGACAACATCATGGCGTGGGCTTTCCACGGGCATGTGACGAAGGCCGATTACGAAACGGTGCTGATTCCGGACATCGAAGACAAACTGAGTCGGCACAAAAAGGTGCGGCTCTACTGCGAGGTCGCGCCTGATTACGTCGGGGTCGCTCCCGGCGCGGTCTGGGAAGATACGAAGGTGGGCTTCCGTCACCTCTTCGACTGGGATCGCGCCGTGATCGTCACGGACCTGGAATGGATGCAACACGCGATGAAGTTCTTTGGTGGCCTCTTTGGCTTCCTGCTGCCCGAGAGTGGCGTGTGTTCCCGACCGCTGAAGCCGACAAAGCACGGGAGTGGGTTGTTGAAGCCCAATAGCTCATCTAAGCCCCCGGGCTTCGAGACAGGAAACGATCAGTCGCACTTGTCTAGATCCGGGACGGCGGCCGCGAACCGCCGTGGTGTCTCGCCTTAGCCGTTTAGTCGAAGCTGAATCCGGGATGGTAGCGGCGGATCACCGACGCGACGTTGTCGGGAATCTGGAAGTCTTTGGTGGATGGGGCCGATGTGTCGCCGTTGAGGGTGTGGTTGAGCCAGATGAAGATCGCCGGATTCGCGTAGGCTAGCCCGCCCATCTGGCAATGGCTGGACGCCCCTGACTCTTTCGGGAAGTGGACCACATCGGTTATCGCGGGCACCGCACGCAGATAACGAATGGTATCGGCAATCATCGATGGGCTGGTCTGCGCGATCTCGTCCTCGCCGATCATGCACAGCAGCGGGGTCACCAGTTTGTCCTGGGTGCCCCACAGGGTGAACGGGGCCCACGCGCCGAAGAAGTCGTGGGGATGCTGGATTCCCATCGCCCAGCGAGCGTGGTCCATACCCCAGCGGGTGTCCAACCGTAGCCGTGCCAGCAGATTGAAAGCACTGTCGACCACCCTGGGAAACGACGACTGCAGCACCTTGGGCCACATCGCGGCGAAGGCAGCGCCGACGTCGACGACCAGCGAGTCGGCGATGGTCGCCCGGATGCGTGGCTCAAAGGCAGCGGCCCGGGTGGCCAGGAAACCGCCCAGTGAGTACCCGATGAGAGCCAGCCGTGACGGGTTGACCTCCGGTCGGCACACGGCGTAGTCGATGACGGCCCCGACGGGTGCTTCATAGTCTGGGCGCAGCACCAGTCCGGGGTTGAGGTGCAAGGCACCGCGCTGGCCCGGGCCCTCGAACATGAGGCAGTTCCAGCCTCGTTCGGCGGCGGCCGGGCCGATCCACTAGTAGAGCTCCTCGCCGGAGCCGTCGAACCCGCTCATCGCCAGCAAGGTCGGCCGCGGACCTTCCCCGGCACCCGGCACGAAGTAGCCGGGGAGGCGGGCGTTGTCGAAGGGGATCTCGACGGACTCGGGCGGGTACGGCAGCAGCGGAGCCGCGGTGGCGAAGCATTCCCGGCTGCGCTGCCACGCTTCTTCTTGACGGGGGTCATCGTGGGTGGCGTAGAACTCCGCGGCCCGGAAGTAGTTCGCCGCGCGCAGGAACGCGGAGCGGGCTGCCACGCTGTCGCCCCGATCGAGCTGCTCTTGGGCGATGCCCGCAACTCGGGTGGCGGCGCGGTTCCACTCGGTGATCCAGCTGTCGAAGTCGTCCTTACCGATCCGGGCGATGGTGTCGATGCACTCGCCGATCTCGGCGGCGCCGACGTTCTGGCTGCTGATCAGGCGGAGGAACTCGAAGTTGAACCCGCCGACATCGGTCTTGGTCAGGTCGATCTTCACCGGGTTCCTCCACGTGGTTGGTGTGGGTCGGATCAGGTCGCCGTTTTCGCCATACCGCCCATCACCGGGTCACGGTATCGCGGACACCACCGCGCATAAGCGATGCGCGCCGGGATGCGAGACAAGAATCGATCCGTCGCGGTTCTCTAGAAAAGAGGCAGTAGGACCACCCGGGGGCCTATCGACTGCCGTTCGCAGGGGCTGTGCGCACGCGGACCGCGATCGACCTACGATGGCGCCGCCTGGGTAAGTGATTGCGCCTGTTGGTGGGAGGCCGATCACCTCCCCTGTCGCTCGGTAACCGACTTAACTCAGCTCTCGGGGTTGACACACTGGGACCCATGTTGCGGGCCTACCACAACTCCTGATGAACGCCTCAACGCCGCTGCAGGCCAGCTCGTCGCGGCGCTCAGTTCAGCTCTGTGTTGTCATCTAGCCCCGTAGATGATCGGCACCAGTTCACCAAGCAGCTTCTGTGACAGCTCGGGGTTGTTGAGGATCTGCGCGGAGGGATCCGCCGAGGAGTGCATCGTGCCGATCACCGCCGCTACGAACTCGCGGTGAAGGTTGCCAACTCGACATCCTCGATGGTTCTCCAGGGCTTGCCGGGCTTGATGAGCTCGGTCTTGTACAGGCCGTTGATCGTCTCGGCCAGCGCATTGTCGTAGGAGCTGCCGACCGCCCCGACCGAGGGCTGGATGCCTGCCTCGGCAAGCCGCTGGCTGAACCGGATCGACGTGTACTGCGATCCCCGATCCGTATGGTGGACAACATCTTTCAGATCCAGTACACCCTCTTGCCGCCGGGTCCAGATGGCTTGCTCGATCGCATCGAGGACCATCGAAGTCGCCATCGTGGAAGCGACCCGCCAACCCAGGATCCTGCGGGCGTAGGCGTCGGTGACAAAGGCGACGTAGGCGAACCCCGACCACGTCGAGACATAGGTGAGGTCAGCGACCCAGAGCCGATTAGGTGCCGGTGGTCCAAACCGGCGCTGGACGAGATCGGCAGGGCGGGCTGCGGCTGGATCAGCGATCGTGGTCTTGCGGGCTTTCCCCCGGGTTGCCCCGGACAGGCCGAGTTCGGCCATCAGCCGCTCAACGGTGCATCGGGCCACGTCGACACCCTCGCGGTTCAGTGTCAACCAGACCTTGCGGGCACCGTAGACGCCGTAGTTGGCGGCGTGAACCCGCGCGATCTCAGGCTTGAGGGCCTCGTCACGCAGCTGGCGGCGGCTGGGCTCCCGGTTGGCTTGGTCGTAGTAGGTCGATGGGGCGATCGGCACACCCAGCTCGGTCAGCTGCGTGCAGATCGACTCGACACCCCACCGCAGACCATCAGGGCCGTCGCGGTGGCCCTGATGATCAGCGATGAACCGGGTGATTAGTGTGTTGGCCGGTCGAGCTCGGCCGCGAAGAAAGCTGACGCCGTCTTTAAAATCGCATTGGCCCTGCGCAATTCGGCGTTCTCCCGCCGCAGGCGCTTCAGCTCGGCGGACTCTTCAGTCGTGGTTCCGGGACGGGCACCGGCATCGACCTGGTCCTGGCGAACCCACTTGCGCACCGTCTCAGCGGTGCCGACCCCGAGTAGGCGGGCAACCTCACTGATCGCTGCCCACTCCGAATCGTGCTGATCGCTGATCTCGGCGACCATCCGCACCGCCCGCTCACGCAGCTCCGGCGGGTACCTCCTCGATGAACCACCTGACATGACTCCATCCTTTCCAAGAAATGGAGTCTCCGGACATGCCGGGGTGGTTCACACAGCGGGAATCCGCGGGCTGGTGTTGTGGTCTGGATTGTTGACGACCTGGACTCTGATCTGCCTAGGCGGCTCTATTATTGATGATCGCTCAACTCTGATCTGCGTGGGCAGAGTTTTGATGGTCGAGGTCATGGGCGTTTTTCGGGCATAGAAGATCAATCTGCTGGTGTCGTGCTCCACCGTCGTTAAATGTCGTCCTCGTCGTTCAGCGTTGGAGGACTAGATTCGCGCACCCCGGCAGCCGGGGGCTCGATTGTGCGGGCGGGGGCGGGGCGGCCTTCTACCCGGGCCAGGAATGCTTCGTGCAGCTCTTTGGGAATGAACTCGCGAGCAGCGACGACAATTCTGTCCATTTGCTGGCGCAGGTCGATCATCTTGAGCTGACCAGCATCGCGGCCGGTCAGCTCATGTAGCCGGGCGGCAGCGATCAGGCCGGTGTTGACGTCCACCCGGGTCGCCGGATCGACGAGGGTCTCGTAGGCCCTGACCATGACCGTCTCGTAGAAGGCCATGGGCGTGATGGCTGTGGCGACTCCATTGACGAAGTCGACACCGTTCTCCTCGGCCCGCCGCTCAAGGATCGCGCGGTAGGTGGCCTTGGCGACATTCTGCACCGGGAAGTGCCTCGCGCAGTGGTTACTTACCGAATCGACCGTGATGCGGTCGCGCTTGTCGAGCCTGGCATTTTCCTCCCCGAGGGCGCGCACGATGTAGGCGTAGCTCGAACCGGTTGCCAGCAGATCGTTGACCGTCTTGCGCACCTTATCGTTTCGGCACACGCGGCACCGAGGCTCAAGGGGCAACTGGCGGAGGGTTGGAGCCGTGGTGGGAGCCCTATAGGTCTTTCACTCGCGGGTGCCGTGTTTTCAGGACGACACGCTCTACGACATCCACCCGACGACACAATCGTGGTGAGGGTCGCGCAGACGGCTCGCTGGAAGCCTAAGCGGGCCGCCGAGGACCGCCGCGCGGTCTACGTTGACCCGCCAGTGAACGGAGCCGAGCCGCCATAGGTGGCCGGGCGATGCCCGAGGAGAGGTGGCCGCGGCTAAATGCTGTTGCCGTTTTGGCCGTTGTGAACAGGCCGTTGTCGATCAAACCGGGGCGCAGCTGCAAGGTGAAGTACTTCTGCGCGTCGGACACGTAGTGCAGGAAGATGCCGAACGTGAAGATCGAAACCCCAAGCGCGACAGCCCATCCGGGCACATTGGGGTGAAGCCAGGCCAGCAAGATCGGGGCGGCATAGTAGCCGGCCAGCGGCAGGAATACGAACAGGATCCCAATCCAGATCGGCACCGGCTCGGCGAAACGGCGGTCGGGGTAGGTGCGGCCCTTAATCAGCCACAGGATCGATTACGTGCCGTGCATCGCCAGGTACAGCCACATCACGGTGTAGAAGTTGCCGAAGATCAGCATCGCCACCACCACCGGGATGACCAGCGCCTTATGCAGGTTGATGAAAAAGCCTTTAGATCTCATAATCCCTCCAAACGTTCTCACGGCGCTGACGCCGCGGTCGCTCCGCTGCACGTGGCGGTCCGTGTCGAGCGAGCACTTGCCCCTGATCCGATCACCCCGCCGACCTCTCATGCCATAGGGACCAAACACCTGTATGCAGCGGACGGACCGCTCCGATACTGAGGGACCAAAGTCAACATCTGGTGGGTGTCTCGCTTCTAGAAACGAGGTCGATCAGCATCGGCTGGGACGTTTTCGGCGACTATCGGTGCGGCGGCTGTCATCCGGAGCGCAACTGCCCACCGATGCCTTCGTCGTCGACGTCGCGCCAGAAGTTGGTGTCGTATTGCGTGTCCGGCACCGGGATCTTCTCGCCGACGTACGGCTGCGGTGCCGCGCGCTCGACATCCAGCTCGCCGGTGTCGATGTCGAGCCGGTCGATATCGTTGAGCAGCCGGTCGGCGTCATTGGCAATGCGGCGCATCGGCGCAATGTCGTGGTACTGAGTCTGCAGTGACGTCACGCACTGCCGCAGAACAATGATGAGGCCGTGCAGCTCATCGAGTTCGGGTGCGCCGGACAACGGGACCTCCTCATGCTCAATGGTGCCACTGCACCGCGGACCACCAGTCTGACTGTCCGCGCTATATCACACGAGGGCCAAAAGTCCCCCAATCAGCCCGTATTGCTGTGCTGAGCTCCGTTCACGACAGCAGCCCCTCGGTACCGTGGCTATATAGAAATGTGCTGAACCGGAATGACATTCGCAGCGGCAACCGGATTTACGGATGCGCTGAGTTATCGGCGGATGGCCCGCGGATCCTCTTCGACCACCCGCGGCGGCATGCCGTTAGCAATCAACCGCCGACCCATTTGCTCGCGTGGCCGGTGAGAACCGCCTGCGATGACATCAGCCGTGACCGTGTCCGCTCGTCGGCCGCCTGCTGCTGTGCGGCCGTGATGACGGTCGAGTCGGCCCCGGAGAGGCTAGTGCCTGGTGGCCGGTACGAGCCAGCGAACCATGTAGTCTGGCGCGCCGCCGGCCGTGTGCACACTCGGTGATGATGCCGCGCTGATCGGGATCCTCGTTCGTCGCGCCCTTGACTACCAACGAGTCTCCGACGTCAGCCCTCATCGCTTCGCCCTTCCTGTTTGTACCCAGTTTCCATCGCGCTCGGACTAGCCATTCCGCCAGAAGGGCGGTAGGCCACCGCTGATACGGGTCGAAGGGCCCTCCGCCGGCGTCAACGGCAGTGGCCTAGCCAACCTGCGTCAGTGCGCCGAGCAAGTGAACGGTGCGTTGAGCATCGAAACCCCTCCCGGGGGAGGGACTCTGGTTCGCTGGTCCGCGCCGCTTTCGTGACGGCGGCAGAAGTCCCGGGAAGCGGGGACCTTCGCCTCTAAGCGTAACCGCGGCGCGCCGCGAGTGTGGGAACATCAGAAGTGTCAACAGAAAGCAGTATTCTGATGAGCGCTCATTTTCCGGAGCTCGAGACGATCCGCACAGTCTTGTCGATGGCCACCCGGGCGCCGTCGGTGCACAACTCTCAGCCATGGCGGTGGCGCATCGGCGCGAACAGCTTGCATCTGTACGCCGATCTCGACCGGCACCTGCCCAGCACCGACCCCGACCGCCGGGACCTGATGCTCAGCTGCGGCGCGGCGCTTCATCACTGCGTGGTGGCATTGGCTGCTATGGGTTGGCAAGCCAAGGTCCACCGGTTCCCCAATCCGGCCGAACCCGAACATCTTGCCGCCGTGAAGGTTCACCGCCACCCCGCCACGGAGCTCGATGTGACGCTGGCCGCGGCGATTCCGCGGCGGCGCACCGACCGGCGGCACTACAGCTCGTGGTATGTGCCGGCCGGCGACATCACCGTGATGGGTACGCGCGCGGCAAGCACCAGGGTGATGCTGCGCGAAGTTAATTCACTTCCGAAGCTGCAGCACATTGTCGCGCAAGCGGTCTGGCAACACGCCACCGATGACGACTATCTCGCCGAGCTGACCACGTGGAGCGGGCAGAACGCATCGGTGGCCGGTGTGCCGGCCCGCAACATACCGCCCTCCGATCCGGCGGCGCCGCTGCCGGGCCGACTATTCGCCGGTCCTGCACTGGCCCAGCCCCCCGATACCGAACCGGCAGACGACAACGCCGTCGTGCTGGCACTGGGCACCAAAGACGACACTCCGCTGGCCAGACTGCGCGCCGGCGAGGCCACCAGCCTGGTGCTGCTGACCGCCACCGCACAGGGGTTGGCGAGCTGCCCGGTGACCGAGCCATTGGAGATCGCCGAAACACGAGATGCCGTGCAGACCTATGTGTTCGGCGGCAGCGGGTTCCCGCAGATGCTGCTGCGCATCGGGTGGGCACCGGCTAATGCCGACCCGCTGCCTGCGACTCCTCGCCTCCCACTGGGCGAGGTCGTCGAGTGGCTCGACGGATCGGCGTTTGACCGGCTGTAGCCCCCGCAGCCCGCAGTGGAGGGCTGTCCAACCGCCGGAAACACCGTTATCGAGATAGTCCCCGTTGATCCAGGTGGAGCGGGTGGAGTGAGAGTCTTGCCGCCCACGATGTGGGCAAGAGTCGCCCGACGTGTGCGGCAGCGAGCAGGCGGAAGCATTCGTCGGGCGTGAGGTCTTCGAGCTCGCGTTGCGCCATGATGCGATTCTCGTCTGGGCGCACCGGCGGCCGCCACAGCCGAAGGTCCCAACTAATGGACACGACGGCCGGTTGAAGCGATGAGTCGGACTGCCGGAGGATACGACAAGCTAGTTGTCGCCGACATCGTCGGTTTGCTGATCGAGGCCCTCAAGGCCATCGGCGCCGCCGACAACAAGCTCATACAGGCTCACACCAAAGCCGACCACCACGATCCCAGCAGCCCCGACGCCGCCTGATCAAGCGCCACCTCATTCCGCAGTGTTTGACTTCCCGATCGGTTGCGTAAAGGGCGTCTTCGACGTCACTACGTGATGGCTTCGCCACCCTTGACGCATCCGATCGTCAGCGCAGGATCGCCGGGTGTGAGGAAGCGGTGGAGTTCCGCTGTTCGCACCGTGATCTAACGACAGTCTTGACGACAACCTGTGACGACAGTTGCTGTCCCAGCGACGCCGCCTACACGACCATTTGCGGCCGATCTTGCCTGGTTACTGCGTCTGCCCGCTCCTGGCAGTGTGGGGGTCACGGGTTCGAGTCCCGTTAGCTCCACCATAAAACGGCAGGTCTGGCGAGCGGCTGCGCAAAGGAAACTCCGACCCGCACACGATCGCCGATATCGCGAAGTATGCGCCGGTCGGTCGACCCTAGGCCTTGTCGCGGCATCGCAGCTCTCGCCTGAGCTCGATCACCTGTTTCTCAAGGTCGATCACAGCCTTGGAGCACATGGCCGTCAGTCCAATGAGTTTCACGACTACCGCCCATATCCGGCTATGGCCGGTAAAGGATTCGTCGAACTCGGCGAACCCGTCGAGGAGTTCCCTTCCGATAACAGATTCGGGATCGAGCGGTATCCGCCGCATTTTGCTGAACGCCGAGAAGTCGGCTCTCTCTTCGCGATCGGGCTCCATCTTGCGAGCGTAGGCCGCCGGCCGCGGCGGGGTGGGCCGAAAGAACCGTCTTGCCGGCACGGAGAATATGGCCAGTCAGGCCACCTTTGGTATGACCAGCGAAGCGCCGCCCTACATCGGCGCACCACGCGCCTGCCTACCTCGACGCAATCGAGTACGGTGCCCGTCGCTTCCGGGCCATAATGACGGGGTCCTGAGGAGGTGCGATGGCGCAGTGGCGCGATTTCCTGGAGCGCTTCCGCCCCGCGGGTACACCGGGTGCGGCAGCCCGGCCGGGTGTGCCGGCGGACCGCAGCGCGGACGCCGCCGCAGAACTGACTCCGCTACTCATGCTGCTCGACGACATTCAGGATGAGGCCCAACGCATCCGCGCGGATGCGGCCGCCCGCGCCGATGAGATCTGCCGGGCGGCGCGCCGGCAAGCCGAACAGATCGTAGCGCAGGCCCGGCGGGGCGCTTTCAGCATCCAGACCGAAGCCGAGGCCGCGGCTCGCAACCGGGCCGCCGCCGCCCAAGCCGACATGCAGGCGCAAAACGCGGCCGAGATCGAGCGCTTGCGCGCGCGGGCTGCCGAACAGATGCCGCGCTACGTCGACAAGGCGGTAACGCTGGCGCGTGCGTGGCTCGATGACCCAACCGTGGTGACCGAGAGGTGAGCACCGAATGGGTCGCGGGCAACGTGCGCGCGAAGGCATTGCTGAACCGGCGGCTGGGCGGCGGCCGGGCCCGCGCCGTCGCGGCGATGGGCTCGCTCGAGGCGGCGCAACAGGCGCTTGTCGTCAGCCCGTATTCGCGGGGCGTACGGGTTGGGCAGACACTGGCCGAGACCGAGCACGCGGTGACCGCGCTGCCGCTCTGGCATCTGCGCGTACTGGCCGGGTGGCAACCGCGTGAGGGCGCCCAGGCGATCCGCTCGTTGGCCGCCGGCTTCGAGGCGGCCAACATCGACTCACACGCCCGCCGCCTCGCCGGGGCGGCAGCCGAGCCAGAGTTCTTGCTTGGCACGTTGGCCACCGCCTGGTCGCGGCTGCGCGAGACGTCCTCGCTCACCGAGCTGCGGGACACCCTGTCGCAGTCGGCATGGGGCGATCCCGGCGGCGATACGCCGGCGGACATCGCGTTCGGGGTCCACGTCGCCTGGGCCCTTCGGGTTGCCGCGACGGTCCCCGACGCGGCAACCTGGGCGTGCGGCGCCTTGGCCCTGCTCGTCGCCCGGCGGCGCTTGCAGCAGCGACGAGAGCTACCGCAGCGCGTCGCGGTTCGCGCTGGACGCATCCTGAATCCGGCCGCGGTGGAAAGCCATGATCTGGCGTCGTTCGCCGCGGTGCTGCCCGCGCAGGCCCGATGGGCGCTCGCCGCCGTCAATGACGTCGGTGAGCTGTGGCGCGGAGAGGTCGCGTGGTGGTTGCGGGTGGAACGTGACGGCTTTCAGATGCTGGGCCGGCCGGCGTTCTCCCGCGCCCGCACGATCGGGGCGGCGGCCGTGCTGGGCACCGATGCCTGGCGATGCCGGGCGGCGCTGCAACTGGCCGCGCGCGGCGGCGGGCCGATGGATGCCTACGATGCGGTCGCCTGACATCTCGGCGCCGCGGCGGCCACGGCGGTGGGTGCCGACCCCGATGCAGCGAATCGCGGCGGTTGCCCCGAGGTCCGGACTTCGCGACGCCCTGGTGGCCGTCGCCGACGCCGGGGTAGTGCAGCTCGATGACCCCCCAAGCACCGAGGGGATGCCTCTCGGCGAGGCTGCGCAGAGGCTGCAGCGGCTGGGTTCCCAGGACCGGCAGATCACGGCAATGCTTTCGGCGACGGCCCCCGACCTCGAGGCGCTGGAGCGTGCCGGGCGCGCCGACCTGCTTACCGGTGAGGCGCAGCTGCAGCAATACGCCGCAGGTGCGGTGCAGCGGCGCGAGGCGGCGGCGATCGCCGGCTGGTGCCCCGCAGACCAGATGCCGGCGCTGACGGCACGGCTGGGCGATGCCGGATCGGCGGTGGTGCCGATGCGCAATCCGAGATCAATTGACCCGCCCACCCTGCTGGGTTCCGCGGAGAGCCTCCAGCATGGTTTCGCAACGCTGGTGCAGACGTACGGCACCGTGCCGTATCGCGACATCGACCCCACGTTATGGGCGGGCATCACCTACATGGCGATGTTCGGGATGATGTTCGGCGACGTTGGCCACGGCCTGCTGCTGGTCGCCGGGGCGGCCATGATCCGGATGGGTTGGATCCGCCGGTTCCCGGCGCTGCGGCCGTTTTGGATGTTCGTCGCCGGAGCCGGTGCGGCCGCGACGGTGTTCGGCGTGTTGTACGGAGAATTCTTCGGTCCCACCGGCGTGGTGCCCGTGCTGTGGCTGGCGCCACTGGATCAGCCTCTGCGGCTGATCTTTTCCGCGTTGGCCATCGGTGCGGTGTTGCTCGGCATCGCCCACGCGGTGGGCGCGGTCAACCGGTGGAGAGAAGGTGGCCTACGACTGGCGTTGTATGCGCCGTCTGGCATCCCCGGTGCCGTGCTATTCCTTGGCGTCGGCGTCGTGGTGGCCGGATTCATCATCGGCCCGAGGACTTTGGTGACGGTTGGTGCGGTGGTCGGCGCGGTCGGTGTCGTGCTGGCGGTGATCGGGCTGTATGCCGAGTCCGGAGGGGGCGCGGCGGCGATTCTGCCGGCCGCGGTCGGCGGGTTCGATCTCGTCGTGCGGCTCGGCTCGAACCTGGTGTCGTTCGCCCGGCTCGCGGCTTTCGGCATGACGCACGCGGCGTTGGGCTGGGCGGTGTGGCGCGGCACGGTGGCGCTGTGGGGCCACGGCTGGGCGACGGCGGTCGCGGCGGTGCTGTTGTTCGCCGTCGGCAATGCCGTAGCGTTCGCGCTGGAAGCGCTAGTGGCCGGTGTGCAAGCGCTGCGACTGGAGTTCTATGAGTTGTTCTCGAGGGTTTTCATCACCCAAGGCCGGCCCTTTCGGCCGTGGCGTATTCCCGTGGTGGGATCGGAGGCGGCAAGATGTTGACCTGGCTAATCGCGCTGCCGGCGCTGATCACCGGATTCGCGGTGAGCTTGATGGTGTTGCGCCGCCGAGGCCGGCTGGCGGTGCGGCTGTTTTGGACCGTGAACGCGGTAGTCCTGCTGGCCGGTGTGGTCGTTTTGGTGCAGGCGCTGACCGCGGGCCGCGCAGTGGCCGACACCGCGAACGCGGCGGGCGCGGCGTCGGGCAGCAACTGGGCCGCGCTGCTGGGCGCGGCGATTGCGGTGGCGGGCTCCTCTATCGGCGCCGCGATCGCGGTCGCCTACACCGGCGCGGCGGCGCTGGCGGCCTTGTCTGAGCGACCGGAATTGTTCGGCCGTGCCATGGTGATCGTCGGGCTCGCCGAAGGCATCGCCATCTATGGTCTTGTCGTCGCCGTCATCCTGATTCAGCGGGCATGACCGGACCTGACATGGGAGACGTCGTGGTGGTCGGTGAACCGGACCTGGTTACCGCTTATGCGCTGGCCGGAGCGACCGTGATGCCCGCCGAGAGCCTGGCCGCGGTGCGTCAGGCATGGCAGCAGCTGCCGCCGGACACCACCCTGGTGGTCCTGACCGCCGCCGCCGCGGCGGCGTTGCCCGAGGAGATCGACGAAGCGGCCACCGCCGGTTCGCTGATCGCGGTGATGCCCGGATGACCACATCGCAGACCGACCGCGTCATGCCCGCGCTGCAGCCGGTCGCCGCCGAACTGCTGCGCCGGGCCGACGTCGAGGCGCAGCAGGTGATCGCCGACGCCCAGGACGAGGTGAACCGCATCGTCGAGCAGGCCCGCGCCACCGCTCAGCAGGTAACCGAAACGGCACGCGCCGCAGGGCAAGCCACCGCGGCGGCGCTGGTCGCCAAGGAAACTGCCGCCTTTCGGCGGGCGATGCGCCGCGACGTGTTGGTCGCCCAGGACGCGGTCTACCGGCAATGGCGGCGGCACGCCGCGGAGGCCGTGCAGCGGCTGCGTGACGAACGTGAATACCCGCGCTGGCGCGACGCACTGCAGCGCGCCGCCTCGGCGGCGCTCGGCCCCGACGCACGGGTCATCGACAACCCCGCCGGGGGAATCGCTGCCCAACGGGGCAACCGCCAAATCGATCTGAGCCTCCCGGCGATCGCGGCCCGCGCACTGGATCGCCTCGCCCCGGATGCCGAGGGCCTGTGGTCGTGAACCCCTCCGCGCGCATTCTGCGGGTTTCCGGACCACTCGTGGAGGTCGAATGCGCCGACGCGGTGGCGATGCACGATCTGATGGGGCTCGGACCGCGCAACATTCCCGGCGAAGTGGTGGCGATCCGCGACGGGCAGCTGACCCTGCAGGCCTACGAGTACACCGGCGGGCTCACACCCGGAGATCCCGCGCTACCCCAGGGGGCGCCGCTATCGGCACGGCTCGGCCCTGGGCTGCTGGGCGGTGTTTTCGACGGTTTGCTGCGACCGCTCACAACCGCACCGACCTGGCTGGGTGCGGCAAGCTACGCCGCAAGCGACGTGCGCCACTGGCACTTCACGCCCACCGTGCAGACCGACGCCCAGGTCACCGCTGGAGCGGTGATCGGCGTCGTGCTCGACGCCGGTAGCGTCCAGCACCGCGTGCAGGTGCCGCCGAGAGCAACCGGCACGGTGGAGTCCATCGCCGCGGCCGGCAGCTATCCGGCCGACGCTCCGCTCGCCACCGTGAACGGGCTCGCCGTGTCGATGTCGGCACGCTGGCCGGTGCGGCTGGCCCGCCCGTACCGGAATCGCCGCGACGATGCCGCACCGCTGCACACCGGGCAGCGCGTCGTGGATCTGCTGTTCCCCATCGCGCGCGGCAACACCGCCGCGGTGCCAGGGGGATTCGGCACCGGGAAAACCGTTCTGCTGCAACAGGTTGCGAAATGGTGCGACGCAGACGTCATCGTTTATGTCGGCTGCGGGGAACGCGGCAACGAAATGGCCGAAATTGTCGCCGAGCTGCTTGAATTGACCGATCCGCGCACCGGCGGGCGGCTAGCCGAACGCACCGTGATCATCGCCAACACGTCTAACATGCCGATGATGGCCCGTGAGGCCAGCGTCTACACCGGGGTGACGGTCGCCGAGTACTACCGCGACATGGGATATCACGTGGTTGTCGTCGCCGACTCCACATCCCGGTGGGCAGAAGCGTTGCGCGAGTTCACATCCCGCATGGGCGAGTTGCCCGCCGAGGAAGGCTATCCGGCCAACCTGGCCTCGGAGCTGGCTGCGTTCTACGAACGCGCTGGCTTCGTCGACACGCTCGGCGGCCAAACCGGGTCGGTCACCGTGATCGGCGCGGTGTCACCACCCGGAGGCGACCTGTCCGAACCGGTCACCGTGCACACCGAGCGGTTCGTCCGCTGCCGCTGGACCCTCGACCGGGATCTGGCCTACTCACGTCATTACCCGGCGGTGTCATGGTCGGCGTCTTTCTCCCGCGACGCCGAAGCCTTGGCTGCCGCGTACACCGCTTCCGGTGACCTTGACTGGGCCGGCCGCCGAAGCCGCGTGCTGGATGTGCTCAACGAGGCCGATCGGCTTACGGCACTGACCGACCTCATCGGCGTCGAGGCACTGGCCGGCCCCGAGCGGATGACGCTGCTCGGTGGGCGGCTGCTGCGGGAGGCGCTGCTGCAACAGAGCGCGCTGGTGTCCAACGACGCGTACTGCTCACCGGAAAAGACCGCCGCACTCGCCGACGCGGTGCTGGCCGTGATCGACGTCTGCCGCGGCCTGGCCGCCGCCGGGGTGCCCGCACAAAGTGTCGAGGAGACCGATTTTGGCCCGCTGATCCGCGCGCGGCAAGATAGCGGCCCGAGCGACACTGTCCTCGCCGCACGACGGCGCGACCAGATGATCGCCGAGCTGCAACGGCTGCGATGACCACCGACGACCGCGAGGCGTGGATCGACTACACCGGGGTTCGGCAGTTACGCGGCCCGCTGGCGGTGGTGGCGGGGGTCGACGGCGTGGGCTGGGACGAGTTCGTCTCGCTGACCGTCGCTGACGGGACGGTGCGACACGGGCTGGTGCTCGACGCCGACCGCGACGTGGCGGTAATCGAGGTGCTCGAGGGCACCGCCGGAATGGATCTGTCCAGCACGCGGATCCGGTTCAGCGGCGCGCCGCTGCGTATCCCGGTGGGCATCGGCTGGCTGGGCCGCACCTGCAACGGCCGCGGGGAACCCACCGACGGCGGCCCCCCAGTGACCGGCCAGCGGCAGGTGCCCATCAACGGCGATCCGCTGAACCCGGTGCAACGCGAAGCCCCCGCAGAACCGGTGCTGACAGGGGTATCGGTGCTCGACGCCCTGACCACCCTCGTGCGCGGACAGAAGCTGCCGGTTTTCTCGCTGCCGGGCCTGCCGCATCTGCGGTTGGCCTGCCAGATCGCCGCCCAGGCCACCGCCGGCGGCGAGCTGTTTTCGGTCGTGTTCGCCGGCATCGGCCTGACCCACGCCGACGCCGCCTACGCGCGCAACGCGCTCGAGAAACGCAGCGCCGCAGGGGAACTAGTGATGCTGCTCAACGCCGCCGACGATCCGGTAATCGAGCGGCTGCTGACCCCGCGGCTGGCGTTGACGATCGCCGAGCATCTCGCGTTCGACTGCGGGCGGCACGTGCTGGTGGTGCTCTCCGACATGACCAGCTACGCCGAGGCGCTGCGGGAGGTGTCGGCTGCGCGCGGCGAAATCCCGGCCCGCCGCGCCTATCCGGGATACCTCTACAGCGATCTGGCGTCGCTGTACGAGCGGTGCGGCAGAATCAACGGCCGGCCGGGATCGGTCACCGTGCTGCCGGTGCTGACCATGCCCGGCGGCGACATCACGCACCCGGTGCCCGACCTCACCGGGTACATCACCGAAGGCCAGATCATCTTCTCCGCGCAGCTGCACCTGCGCGGCGTCTACCCGCCGGTGGACGCGTTGTCGTCGCTGTCGCGGCTGATGCGCCGCGGCGCCGGCCCGAAACGCACCCGCGACGATCACCTTCTGCTGGCAGCGCAGCTGCTGGCTGCGCTGGCCAAAGCGCAACGGGTGCAAGAACTGGCCGACCTGATCGGCGCCGATGCGCTCACCCCCACCGACCGAACGTACCTCACCTTCGCGGACGCCTTCGCCACCGAGCTCGTCAACCAGCGCTTTGACGAGTCACGCAGCCTGACCGACACCCTTGACCGAGCCTCGCGGGTGGTGTTCCGGCTGCCGCGCCGCGAGCTGTCGATGCTGCCGGCCGAGCTACTGGAACGGCACCGACCGGACGAGCACTGAGGAGTTCCCATGCCGATGCCGCAAGTGCCGCCGGGGCGGATGGGACGGCTGTGGGTGATACGCCGGCTCGACGTCGCAGGCCGGGCCGTGTCGCTGCTCGAGGAAAAACTGCGGCTACTCGCCGCCGAGCGCGACGTCCTCCGACAGCGGGCCGATGAAACCCGCCGCGCCTGGCACGACGCCTGCCGCCACGCCGAGGCGTGGGGACTTCGCGCCACGCTGCTGGCCGGTCGGCGGGCGCTCGGCCTCGCGACACCTACCGCGCGGGCTTCGGTCACGATCGGATGGGCCACCACGATCGGTGTCCGCTACCCCGACCGTGTGGAATGCTCGCTGCCCGCCGACGACGCCGCCGTTATCCACACGAGCTCGGCGACGGTGCGGGCGGCCGAGGCCTACCGCGCGGCGCTGGTCGCTGCCGCCGAGCACGCCGCGGTGCAGTCCGCACTCGGCATCGTAGAGCGGGAACTCAACGCGACCCGATTGCGTGTCCGGGCGCTGAACAAGCACTGGCTGCCCCGCCTCCGGGAGCAGCTGAGCAGCATCGAGCTCCAATTGGAGGAACGGGATCGCGCCGAGGCCATCCGGGTGCGATTAGTCGACCGAGGTGACCGGTGATCGTTTCCCACAAAGACCGCCATCACCGCTATCACCGCTTCAGCACTTCAGGTCGTGTTGCCTCGTCAGACCTTCGCGGGGGTAGGCGGTTTCGTCGAGCCAGATTCGCACCGTCGCGCGGTGCTTTAGGTCCGCCTACTCGTATACCGAGTGCAACAGCGTACGCACCCACGGCCATGAGCTCTTCGGGGTGATGGCCATCAAATTGGTGGCGTAGTGCGTACGGCACCGCTGCCATGAAGCGCCGGGCAGCGTGGCGCCGATCGCGGCCAGCAACCCCGCGTGAGCATCAGAGGTGACCAGTTTGACCCCAGACAGGCCGCGCGCAGTCAGCGATCGCAGAAAGGCCAGCCAGCCCGCTCCATCCTCGGCGGTGGTGGCGTCGACGCCCAGGATCTCCCGGTAGCCCTCAGCGTTGACCGCGACGGCGATCAGCGCGTGCACGTTGACCACCCGGCCGGCTTCACGAACCTTGAGCACCAGGGCATCGGCCGCGACGAATGTGTACGGGCCGGCGTCGAGCGGTCGGGTCCGAAAGGCTTCCACGGCGGTGTCGAGTTCCTTGGCCATCACCGAGACCTGCGACTTGGACAGACTCGTGATCCCCAGCGTTTCGACGAGCTTGTCCATCCGCCGCGTCGACGAAGCGTGCTAGTAGTCCACGCGCCCGTCCCCTTACCGCCGCAGCATCAGACTCAGCGCATTCACAAGTCAGGGTGAGGAGGCCCTTGTCCAAGGACACCCAGGTGGCGGTGTGTTCACGCGTCGGGGACACAGGATCGCACCCGCCCGCACGCCATGTCAGTCAGGTTCGACGAAGAAAAGGGGGTAACGCTCGGTGGTCGCGGCAAGTTCGCGAATTGTCGGATCGGGGCTCACGTCGAAGCATTCTTGCGGGCGATATCGGTCGGTGATCGCGATAACGCTCGATGGGAAGCGTAAGAGCGCAACACTGGTGCCCGTTCTCCCAAGTGGCAGTTCGACCAGACGCACCTGAGCCGATTCACCATGACGCGTGATTGCCCGGCCAGCCGCTCCGGGCTTGCTTCATCTGGCGGCACGGTCACCACCCGCCTTGTCACTTCGGCACTTTTTCGGTGACTTCATCGAAAGCGGCAGATCGTTCAGTTCGTTCAGACGACGGCGGCTGGTGGATGTCAGGCCCAAGCGGTTGTCATCAGGCGACGACTGACTGCTGTTGCGGCACTGCTCCAGCGCGTACTCGATGTCCTCCTCAGTCATCCGCCAGTGGCCGCAGATCTTGCGCGCATCGAAATGGCCACCCCGGATCTTCTCGGCCAACCAGCGCTCGCTGCACGGAAAGCGCCGCGCAGCCTCAGCCAGTGAGTAGGTCAGCGATTCGACGCCGAACGACATCGAAGGACCATCGGTTGCCAATTCTTCACTTCCCTGTTCGTCATTGATCGGCAAATGACTTCAGCCAAAGAAGCTACACACTCTAATGGCCCGACAGCAACGTGTAGAAAAAATAAAATGATCCGTCACCTGCGGTGATACAGGATCCAGCAACTATAATTCTGCTATACGTTTCGTGCGAAAAACATGGTCACGACAGGCGCACAAAACTGCAATGCGGGTGGCAGCGAATAAATGGCGCAATCAGGTTGCAGATAGAGCGTCACGGATTTCCACCGGGGCCCGCACGGGCCATTGACCTGCCTAGGTAGCCGTAGACGTCGACGGTCGTCTGCATGCTCTCGTGGCCGACGTGCCGAGAGACGACAGGACGAAGAATCCGGCCTTGATCGGCCCTCTGTACGAATGCCTCAGATCATCAATCCGGGGACCCCATGGCAGCTTTGGTCGCTCCACCGCCGGCGCCCGCACGCACCGGCGGAATCTGTGACTGCGGCATCGGGGTGCCGTCGTTTTCACAGCGGCCTTGACCGCTCGACGATTGGCGAAGCTGAAGGCCTATAGCAAAACTGTTACCGCCTTGAGTGGGCATCGACGATCTCGGCGCGCGCAGCTATTGGTTTCGGCCCCCGGATTATAGGTCTCCACCTGCCACTACAGATTCGTACCAGTTGTCAGACGTGCGCTGTACCGACCAGAGCCGGTAGCACATAGGGAAACCCGACACAGACGGCACACATGAACCCGGGAGGTATCCCTATGTGCCGGATATGGGCTGCACTTGCGGCATGGTGGGCGGTGTCACCGCTGACGTAGGGGAATCAATGGCACATAGGAAAATGCACGTTCAGCGTTATCCGCCAAGCGCCCGCCCGATGGCGTCGGCAGCGGCCTGCATTGACCGCCGGTCGAGGTGCCCGTAGACCGCCACGGTCGTCTCGATCGACTCGTGGCCGAGGTGCTGCTGGATTACGGGCAGTGGCACCCCCGCGTGGATCATCCAAGATGCGCAGGTGTGCCGAAGATCGTGGACACGCGGCCTCTTCGCTAGCCCTTTTTCTTCGGCCTTGACCAGCGCCGGATACCATACGTTCTCGCGCCAGCCGTAGATCCGCACCGGATTGCCGGCGGTATTGACGAACAGCCACTCATGCGAGAGGTCGAGGGCGTCGAAGACGCTGCGGGGGACGCCGATGGTACGAATCGACCTCTTGGTCTTCGGTGGCCCCAACTCGTAGCCCTCGCCCGGAATCCGCTTCCAGGCCCGGCTGATGCGGACGGTGGCGGCTTCCCGGTCCATGTCCTTGGGCTGCAGAGCCGTGGCTTCTGAGAATCTCGCCCCCGTTGCCGCCAGGAATTCGACGAACGGCTTGTAGTGGTCGCTGAAGCAACCGTGCAGGAGGTGATACTCCTCCTTGCTGAGAAAAACCATTTCCTTGCGTTCAGTGCGCGGCAGGCGTTGGCCAGCAGCGGGGTTGACGGCGATGTGCCCAGACTTAACGGCAGCGTTCAGCGCCGACGAGACGAACCCGTGTTTGTTTCGGATGGTCTTGCCGGAGTTCCCCTTGGCCTTCAGCTCTTGCACCCATCGGGCCAGGTGCTCGCCCGTCAGGGACATCAGCGGGATGGGGCCGAGCCCCGGCGCGATGTCGCGCTTCAGGAACCTGCGGTACTCGTCGATGGTCTTCTGCTCGCACCCGATCAGATGCTCAATGTGGTGCTCCACCCACTCGGCGACGGTGACGCTGCTGCCGTTGGCCGCCCGTGGGGCCGGGGCCAGGTCGTAGGCCGCAAGCGCCTTGCCCGGGCCGACGAGACCGACCAGTTCCTTGAACTTCCCCGCATGGTCGGCGGTCTCGAAACTCAGGGAACGCTGGCGGCCATCGTGCCGGAACAGCACCTCCCAAAACGTCGAGCCGTCTTTGCGGGTACGTGGGCGCATGCTCGCCATGGGCTGTCATCCTACCCCCACGGCGTTGGATTCCTGTTGGATAGCGATTTGGGGCGGTTCTCAGGTGCTGTGACCTGTTGTTATAGGTGGAGCTGCCGGGAATCGAACCCGGGTCCTACGGCATTCCCTCAAGGCTTCTCCGTGCGCAGTTCGCTATGCCTCTACTCGGATCTCCCGGTCGCGCGAACTAGCCGAGATGACGATCCCAGTCGCTGTGAGTGTCCCGATGAGTCCCGCGACCGAACTCATCGGTTGATCCCTCTAGCTGACGCCAGGGTCCGGGTCGAGGGCGTTCCCGGTCTGACGGACTAGCTGTCGCTTAGGCAGCGAGAGCGTAGTCGCGCTGTGTTGACACGGCGCTTAATTGGTTGCAACGACGCTTACGGTGGTCTCTTGCCTGCACCGGCACGCTTCCCTTGATTCGATGCGCGAAGTCGAAACCGTTCAGCCCCTCGCATCCCCGCCGACTTTCGGCAGGACAATCAATGGTACGCGATTTTCAACAACCGCTCCGGTATTAAACATCCCGGCGGCGCGACGCCGTGAGCTCGTCAGATCGTGTAGTTCAGGTGCTCGACGATGCGCGCCGCCACGTCTTCATCGCCGCCGAGCTCTACGCCGGCCGCGCTGTCGGTGCGGCCGCCGGCCAGCCGGGTGAACAACACGCCGTCCGCCCGAATCGTGGCCGTCGGCTCCAGTCCCCCAAAGTCCTCCACCAGCTTGGCGCGACCATCAACAACCACGCGGATCGTCCGCGCCAGCGGACCGGTCAGCTCGATAGCGACCCGCGACCCGTCGGGCGCCTTCCCGAGTTTGCCGACCACGAAGCCCATGCTGGTGGCCATCTCGTCGAGCGTCAGCCGCGCCGCCGGGCCCGCCAGCTCAGCGTCGGCCGCCGGTTTGTGCAGCGCATCCCGGATGTCGTGCTCATGCATCCAGCAGTCGAAAACCCGTACCCGCATGAATCGCCCAAAACTGTCCGGGCCGACCGGCGTCAGGGTCGGCGCATTCCAGTCGTCGACGGACATGTCGGTCAAACGTTTACGGCGATCGGCGGTCAGTGTGCGGAATCGCTGGTGAAGGTCGGCGCCGGATTCCGCGCTCAGGTAACGGACCCAGCACTCGTTGGCGACGCCGACGTCGTTGCGCACGTGAGCCAGTGTTGCGACATCAATGTCGGCATCCGGTGTGCTGATTCCGTGCAGCACCGATTCGGTGCCGATGATGTGGGCCACCACGTTGTGCACCGACCAGCCGGGTAGCGGCGTCGGCGTCTGCCACTGCTGCTCGGACAGCCCCGTCAGCAATCGGTCCAGGCTGTCCCAAGTGTCGAAAAGACCCGTCAGCACATCGGGCTTGTCGAGTTCGGTAACCGGACGCGCGGGACCGCTCATGCCGCCTGATGTTAGACCGGTGTTACCTAGCGGCGATCATCGCCACAGACACCGCCGCCAACACCATGCCGAGCGTTTGCCAGCGAGTCACTCGCTCTCGCAGCACCGCCATCGCCAACACCACAGTCGACGCGGGATACAGCGAGATCAAGACGCCGGTCAACGAAAGTAACGACGCATGCAGCGCCAGCAGCATCGCGACATTGGCGCCGGCATCCAGCACCGGCAGGGTGAGCGCCAGCCTCAACGACTTCCCGGATGGCAACCGCAAATTGTGGCTCGCCGCCGCCACGACGATCACCAAGATGCAGGCCGATATGCGCGCGAACAGCAGCGGCCACAGTCGGGACTCGGCCGGGGCCTGATGGATGAGCACGAAGTTCAGCCCGAACGCCACCCCCGAGCCAACCGTCAGCGCGGCAACACTTTTCGTAAACCGATGCGGTATGACGTCTTCATCAGTGGCCTGTCGGCTGACCAGTACGACGGCCACCATCGCCAGCGCGACGCCGGCTACAGCCACCACCCCGGGCCGCTCCCCAAGGGCAACCCCGACCCCGACAGGTACGGCAGCCGTCAGCACCGCCGTCAGCGGGGAGACCACCGAAATCGGGCCGGCACCGAGCGCCGCGTACAGCCACCACACACCACACGCCTGGCCGATGCCACCCAGCGAGCCCCATATCACGGCGCCGGCAGAGATCGGCCCCCCGACGACCGCGGCCACTACGCCGAGCAACACCATCACGATCGGATAGGACACCAGCACGACCCGCAAAGCGGCCACTCCGCGCGAGGCGATCCCACCCACGAAGTCGCTGACGCCGAAGCCGATCGCCGACAGCAGAGCCAGCGCGATTCCGGTCAAGTGGCGGCGATCATGCTGACCGACACTCCCGCCAGAATCATGCCGAGCGCCTGCCAGCGGGTGACCCGCTCGCGTAGCACGATGATCGCCAGGATGACGGTCGTCGCCGGGTACAGCGAGATCAAGATGCTGGCCAACGACAGCATCCACTTCTGGATCGCCAGCAGCATGGTGATGTTGGCGCAGGTATCCAGCAGCGCCGCGGCGACCGCGAGCCGCAGCGGCGTCCTGGACGGAAGCTGAAAGTTGTTGCTCATCCCCGCGACGGCGAACACCAGCACGGTGGCTGCCGCCCGCGCAAAGAACAGCGGCCATAGCCGGCTTTCTGCCGGAGCCTCGTGCAGCAGCACGAAGTCCAGCCCGAACGCCACCCCCGAGCCGGCCGTCAGCCAGGCGACTTTGCTGGTGAACCTGTGGGTCCGGACGTCCTCGTCGGCGGGCGACTCCCGGCTCACCAGGATCACCGCGAACATTGCCAGCACGACGCCGACCGACGCGATCTCCCCCGGCCGCTCGCCGAGCGCCACTCCGACGGCGACCGGGACCGCAGCGTTGAGCACCGCCGCAAGCGGTGAGACCACGGAGATCGGTCCGGCAGCCACCGCGGCGTAGAACCAGTACACCCCGATCGCCTGGCTGATCCCGTACAGGGACCCCCACAGCAGGGCGCCCGGGCGGACCGATCCACCCGCCGTGGCGGCCACTACACCAAGCAGCACGGTGGCGACGGGGTAGGTCACCAGCATGACGCGGAGCGCAGCCACCCGCCGGGAAGCCACACCCCCGACAAAGTCACTCACCCCATAGCTGACCGCGGACAGCTGGGCGTACGCGGCGCCGATCAATCCATACCCTTGGCTCGCCTGCTCAATGCACGGACCACTTCTCGCTGAGCGTCGCGACGTGCCATGTCCTGACGCTTGTCGTGCGCGCGCTTACCGCGCGCTAAAGCCAGTTCCACCTTGACTTTTCCTTCGGAGAAGTAGAGTTTCAACGGAATCAGCGCGAGGTTACCATCACGTATCTTGCCGATCAGTCCGTCGATTTGGCGCCTGTGGAGTAACAGTTTCCGGGTACGACGCGGCTCGTGGTTGGTCCAACTGCCGTGGTGATATTCCGGAATGTGCAAGTTGCGCAACCAAACTTCGCCGTCATCGACGGTTGCGTAGGCATCCACCAGCGACGCCTTACCGTCTCTGAGGCTTTTTACCTCAGTGCCGAGCAAAACCAATCCGGCCTCGAACGTCTCCAGAATCGAATAGTCGTGCCGCGCCTTGCGGTTGGTGGCGACGACATGCTGTCCTGGCGCCTTTTTGGCCACGGCTACCGCCGCACGTATAGGCGCAACGTCGCGTACGAGGTCACGCCGGCCATCGCGACGCCCACCAACAGCAACAGCGGCGAGATGTAAAGGATGTCGGCGTAGTCGACCGGGGCGATCAGATGCGCTTGATAGAACTGGCTCAGCGCGCTGTCCAGGAACAGCGCTCGCACCACGATCAGCCCGATAATCGCGATGATCACGCCGGCGGTGGCCGCCACTATGGCCTCGACCAGGAAGGGCAGCTGGGTATACCAGCGGGTGGCGCCGACCAACCGCATGATGCCCACCTCGGTGCGACGCGTATAGGCCGCGACTTGGACCATATTGGCGATCAACAAGATCGCCCCGACGGCTTGTACCAAGGCGACGGCGAAGGCAGCGTTGGATAGACCGTCCAAGACGGCAAACAGCCGGTCGATCAGCTCCTTCTGGTTGAGCACATGGTCCACCCCGGGCTGCCCTTGCATCGCGGCGTCGAAATCAGTGTGCTGCTCGGGGTTGTCCAGCTTGACGATGAACGACGCCGGGAAGGCATCCTTGCTTGCCAGGTCCTTGAACTGTGGGATCTTGCGGATCGCGTCTTCGTAGGCGTCCTGACGGTTGAGGAACCGGACCGACTTCACATCGCTACGCGACTCGATCTTCTCGCGCAACGCCTTGCACGGCGGACTCGCGCAGGTCGCGTCGTTGGCCGAAATGTCGTCGTTGAGGAAGACCTGCGTCTCGACCCGGTCCAGGTAGATGCTGCGGGAGTGGTCGGCCAATCGGACCACCAGCAGGCCGCCACCGAACAGGGCGATCGAAATTGCGGTGGTCAGAATCATCGCCACGGTCATGGTGACATTGCGACGAAGACCGGTCAGGACCTCGTTGAACAGGAAGCTGAAGCGCACTTAGCGGTCCATCCCGTAGACGCCGCGCTGCTCGTCTCTGACCAGCCGGCCCAGCGAGAGCTCCACCACCCTCTGTCGCATCGAGTCGACGATGTGGTGGTCGTGGGTGGCCATCAGCACCGTGGTGCCGGTGCGGTTGATCCGCTCCAACAAATCCATGATGTCGTTACTGGTCTCCGGGTCGAGGTTCCCGGTGGGCTCGTCGGCCAGTAATACCAGCGGCCGGTTGACGAAAGCCCGGGCGATGGCCACCCGCTGCTGTTCGCCGCCGGAGAGCTCGTGCGGCAGCCGGGTGGCCTTGCCGGACAGGCCGACCATCTCCAGCACGTCGGGCACCACCCGGTTGATCACCTCCGGCTTCTTGCCGATGACCTCGAGTGCGAACGCGACATTCTCGAACACCGTCTTCTGCTGCAGCAGCCGGAAATCCTGAAAGACGCAGCCGAGCACCTGGCGCAGTTTCGGGATGTGTCGTCCGGGCAGCGTGTTGACATGAAACTTGGAGACCCGGACATCGCCGGTGGTGGGCGTCTCGGCGCCCAGCAGCAGCCGCATGAACGTCGACTTGCCGGAGCCGGACGGGCCGATCAGGAAGACGAACTCACCCTTGTCAATCTTCACGTTGACGTTGTCCAGCGCGGGGCGCGCCGAGGCCTTGTACTGCTTGGTGACATGGTCGAGGGTGATCATCACGGGTCGCCAGTGTAACGGTGAGTTTCGCTAACGTTCGCCTGCCAGGCCGTCCGGGCGGCGACGATGCGGGCCGCAGGGCGGCCCGAGGAGAAGCCGGCCATCAGATCAGGGCGCCCGGCGACGATGCGCCCGCGCCGCGGGCGTCGAGAAGGCCGGCCATCAGGGCATGCCGGGTAGTTGCGGCAGCGGCGGGGACGCTGGCGCCGGTGCGGGTGTGGGCGCCTGGCCCGGCGGTGCCGGCGGCGCGGTGGTGGTGACGGGCGGACCGAACGGCGGGGGCAAGACAATCGTCGGCAGTTGGAAAGGCGGCGGCGCCGTTGTGGTTGTCGTCGGTGGCGGCGGCGTAGTTGTCGGCGTCTGGGTCACAGTCACCGTGGGTTCCGGCTCCTGCACACGAGTTCGGGGTACCCACGTGTAGTTCGGGTCGGGCACGAAGCCGGGCGGCACTATCTGGGTGGCCGGTACCTGGGTGGTCTTGGGGGTGGACTTGATGGACTGCTGGTGGTCGTTGTAGACGAACCACACCGCAGCGAATGCCACGATCAGCACGAATGTGGACGTACGCATATGTCCGCCGAACAGATACTCCGGCCAGCGGCGTCCCGCGTCATCGTGTCTTCGCAGGCGTTTCACTATGAAATTCGTCAATGGCTGGGCCCCTGCGTTTCGTCCTCGGCACCCGCGGCCGTCGCAGGATGCACGATGGCGCCCACCGCCACCGGTTGCCCACTCGGGGTGTCAACGCCGGCGCGGGCCAGAGCACGGACCACCAGGGCCCGCAGGCGCCGGCCGGCCTCGAATTGCTTGCCGGGCAGCGTGCGCGCGACCAAGCGCAAGGTGACGACGTCGACCTCGATGCTTTCCACTCCCATCAACGTGGGCGCATCCAGCAGCAACTCGCCCAACAGCTCGTCGTCGCGGGCATGCTCGCACGCCTGGCGCAGTGTGTCGTTGATCATGCCGAGGTCGGCGCCGCTCGGCACCGGGATGTCGACGACGGCGCGCGCCCAATCTTTGGACAGGTTCACCGTTTTGACGATCTGACCGTTGGGGATCGTTAACAACTCGCCATCGGAGGCGCGCAGCCGAGTGACTCGCAGCGTCACATTTTCGACGGTGCCAGTGGCGTCAGTCGCCGAGACGACGGTGAGCGTGACCAGATCGCCGAAGCCGTATTGCTTCTCGAGGATGATGAAGAACCCGGCCAGCAGGTCTCGCACCATCTGTTGAGCGCCGAAACCCAACGCAGCCCCGACCACCGCCGCCGGCGCCACAAACCCGCTCACCGAGATGTTCAGGATGTCGGCCAGCTGTACGGCTACCGCAATGGCGATCAGCACTATGGAGATCCACGAGATCAGCGACAAGAGGGTCTGGCGATGTTTGTTCGCTTCCGAGCGCACTAACGCGTCGCTCTCGGTGAACCCCTCGTCGAGTCGCTGGGTCACCTTCTGTGCAACCCAGTTGATGAATCTTGCCGCCAGCACTGCCCCGATGAGCAGCAGGACGATGTGCAGGCCGCTGGTCAGCATCCAGTCGCGGAGATTACCGCGCCAGACATCCCACCAAGGTTGGGCAGTTGCTAACGAGAGAATGCGTGTATCAGTCGTCATCTTTTCTGTTGCGCCACCGGATTCCTGCTTCGAGGAACCCATCGATGTCCCCGTCGAGAACGGCAGCCGGGTTACCCACCTCATACTCCGTACGCAGGTCTTTGACCATCTGATACGGGTGCAGTACATAAGACCGCATCTGGTTTCCCCAGGAGCTGCCGCCGTCCCCCTTCAATGCGTCAAGTTCAGCGCGTTCTTCTAAGCGCTTGCGTTCCAACAACTTTGCTTGCAGAACGCGCATCGCCGCCACCTTGTTCTGGAGCTGCGACTTTTCGTTCTGACAGGTGACGACGATACCGGTCGGGATGTGGGTGAGTCGAACCGCGGAGTCGGTGGTGTTCACCGACTGACCGCCTGGGCCGCTGGAGCGGTAGACGTCGACGCGTAAATCGCCCTCGGGAATGTCTATGTGGTCAGTGGTTTCCACCACCGGCAACACCTCGACTTCGGCGAACGACGTCTGCCGTCGGCTCTGGTTGTCGAACGGACTGATCCGCACCAGCCGGTGAGTGCCCTGTTCGACGGACAGGGTGCCGTAGGCGAACGGGGCGCGCACGGCGAAGGTCGCGCTTTTGATACCGGCCTCTTCGGCATACGAGGTGTCGAACACTTCGACCGGGTACTTGTGCTGCTCGGCCCACCGGATGTACATCCGCATCAGCATCTCGGCCCAGTCCGCGGCATCCACACCACCGGCACCGGAGCGGATCGTGACCAGCGCCTCCCGCTCGTCGTATTCGCCCGACAGCAGGGTGCGGACCTCCATCGCCTCGACGTCGGCACTCAGCGCCTTGAGTTCCGCATCCGCCTCGGCCTCTGCCTCGGCCGCGGCGGCGCCGTCCTCTTCGGCAGCCATTTCGTAGAGCACGGGCAAATCGTCGAGACGACGGCGCAGGTCTTCGACGCGACGCAACTCGCCCTGGGTGTGCGACAGCTCGCTGGTCACCCGTTGCGCCCGGGCCTGGTCATCCCACAGGTTGGGATCGGCCGCCTCGTGCTCGAGCTTCTCGATCCGGCTGCGCAGACCGTCGACATCGAGCACCCGCTCCACCGTGGTCAGGGTGGAGTCAAGTGCGGCGATATCAGCTTGCCGGTCGGGGTCCACAGCTGATCACGTTACCGGCGCGCCTGATAAGCGCGCGACGCCCGCCGACGATGCGGCCCGCGAAGCGGGGTGAGGGGGAGGCGGGCAATTGATATGCGCGGCGACTCAGCGCGGCAGACGTTTAGCATCGGGAATTATGCGTCCTTACCACGTCGCAATCGTCGGTTCTGGTCCATCCGGGTTCTTCGCGGCGGCGTCACTGCTCAAAGCGGCCGATGCGTCGAAGGACGCTGGAGACTTTGCCGTCGCCGTCGACATGCTGGAAATGCTGCCCACACCGTGGGGCCTGGTGCGTTCCGGCGTCGCGCCGGACCACCCGAAAATCAAGTCGATCAGCAGGCAGTTCGAGAAGACGGCCGAGGACCCCCGCTTCCGCTTCTTCGGCAATGTCGCCGTTGGCGAACACGTCGAACCCGCCGAACTGGCCGAACGCTACGACGCGGTGATCTATGCGATCGGGACCCAGTCGGATCGGTCGTTGAACATCCCCGGCGAAGAGTTGCGCGGCAGCGTCGCCGCGGTCGACTTCGTGGGCTGGTACAACGCCCACCCACACTTTGAGCACACAACACCTGACCTGTCGGGCGCCCGCGCCGTCGTCGTGGGCAATGGCAACGTCGCACTCGACGTCGCACGCATCCTGGTGACCGACCCCGATGTGCTGGCAGAAACCGACATCGCCGACCACGCCTTGGAATCGCTGCGCCCCCGCGGCGTCGAGGAAGTGGTGATCATCGGTCGTCGTGGCCCGCTGCAATCCGCGTTCACCACACTCGAGCTGCGTGAACTGGCAGACCTCGAAGGCCTCGACGTGATCGTCGACGCGGCTCAGCTGGAAGGCATCACCGACGAGGACCTCGAGGCCGCGGACAAGACGACCAAGCAGAACATCAAGGCGTTGCGCGGCTACGCCGGCCACGAGCCGCGTCCGGGACACCGGCGGATGGTGTTCCGATTCATGACTTCGCCGATCGAGATCAAGGGCGAGGAGAGAGTCGAGAGCATCGTCCTGGGCCGAAACGAGCTGGTCACCGACGAGACGGGACGGGTCGCGGCCAAGGACACCGGCGAACGCGAGGAGCTGCCAGTTCAGCTGGTCGTGCGGTCGGTGGGGTATCGCGGCCTCCCGACTCCGGGCCTACCGTTCGACGACAAGAGCGCGACCATCCCCCACACTGGCGGGCGGGTGGAGGGGCGGCGCAACGAATACGTCGTCGGCTGGATCAAGCGCGGGCCGTCCGGCGTGATCGGCACCAACAAAAAGGACTCCCAGGAGACGGTCGACACTCTGATCGCGGATCTGACCGAGGCGAAAGAGCTGGCGGACTTCCCCGACGACCACGGCGACAGACTCGCCGAGTGGCTCGAGTCCCGCCAGCCGAAGTTGGTCACCGACGCGCACTGGAAGCTGATCGACGAACACGAGCGATCCGCCGGGGAGCCGCACGGGCGGCCGCGCGTCAAACTGCCGAGTCTGGCCAAAATGCTGCATATCAGCCACGGCTGAATGCGGCCTAGTCGGGAGCGGCGAACGTCCAGTTGTCGGGATTTCGCTGCGAGTACACGACCGGCTTGAGTTCGCCCACGGTCGGCCATTTGTCGACATTGACGGCCATCCGTTGATAGACGGTGTACTCGTTGACGGTTGGTCCGTCGATGACACCGGTGATCGTGACGTACTGCTCGCCGGTGGCGTCCGGGCGCGGACTGACTCCGGTGATCAGTAGCGTGCCGCTGAGCGCGTCCGCGCGCGGGCCGCGGCGGATGAACCGCGGAGCCAGGATTAGCACCAGGATCGTGACGAGCAGCAGCATCGCTCCGATTTCCCACACAACGCCATGGTAGGACTGCACCCATGAACCAGCCGGAAGATGATCTTGCGGTGGCGTTGGCACTGGCCGACCAGGCCTATGAGGTGACGCTGGCCCGCTTCGGGGCGCTGGATCTGCAGGTCGACACCAAACCGGACTTGACGCCGGTGAGCGACGCGGATCGCGCGGTCGAAACCGGTTTGCGCGAGACGCTCGGGCGAGTCCGGCCCGGCGACAGCATCCTTGGCGAAGAGTTCGGCGGGTCAACCACTTTAGCGGGCCGGCAGTGGATCATCGACCCGATCGACGGCACCAAGAACTTCGTGCGGGGCGTGCCGGTGTGGGCCAGCCTGATCGCGTTACTGGACGACGGCGTGCCATGTGTCGGGGTGGTCAGCGCGCCGGCACTGCAGCGCCGATGGTGGGCCGCCGCCGGCGCCGGCGCGTTCGCAGCGGTCGGCGATGCCCCCGCTCGCCGGCTGTCGGTTTCCTCAGTGGCACAGCTGAATTCGGCCAGCTTGTCATTCTCCAGCCTGTCCGGGTGGGCTCAGCTCGGCCTGCGAGAACGCTTCGTGGAGCTGACCGATGCGGTGTGGCGGGTGCGCGCCTACGGCGACTTCCTGTCCTACTGCCTGGTGGCCGAGGGGGCCGTCGACGTCGCCGCCGAGCCCGAGGTGTCGGTGTGGGACCTGGCGCCGCTGGACATCCTGGTACGTGAGGCCGGCGGGACGTTCACCAGCCTCGACGGCACCGTCGGGCCGCACGGCGGCAGCGCCGTGGCGACCAACGGGCTGCTGCACGACGAGGTATTGGGCCGCCTCGGCGCCGGATACCCAGTGTGAAGTACTTAACAACCTACCTTACTCCGGAGTAAGATACAGTTATCCGCACTGCCCCAACGACCGAGGCTGCTGATCATGACAAATACTGTCGCTTCGACAAACGGCTCCAAGCACCGCAAGAAACGCGCTGGTCGCAAAACCGCCGTCGGCGAGTACAAGCACAAGAGGACCGGCATTGATATCGCAATGGGCCTGCTTACGCCCATCGTCGGTCAGGAATTCCTGGACAAGTACCATCTGCGCGACCCGCTCAACCGCACGCTGCGCTACGGCGTCCAGACGATGTTCTCCACCGCCGGGGCCACCACCCGGCAGTTCAAGCGGGTCCAGAGCCTTCGCGGCGGACCGACCCGGCTGAAGACCAGCGGCAAGGATTACTACGACCTGACGCCGGACGACGACCAGAAGCTCATCGTCGAGACCGTCGAGGAATTCGCCGAAGAAATCTTGCGTCCGGCAGCCCATGACGCCGACGAAGCAACGACCTATCCCCCAGACCTGGTCGCCAAGGCGGCGGAGTTGGGGATCACCGCGGTCAACGTTCCCGAGGATTTCGACGGCATCGCCGAACACCGCTCCAGCGTGACCAACGTGCTGGTCGCCGAGGCGCTGGCCTACGGCGATATGGGGCTGGCCCTGCCGATCCTGGCCCCGGCAGGCGTCGCCGCCGCGCTGACCCATTGGGGCAGCGCCGACCAGCAGGCCACCTACCTCAAGGAATTCGCCGGCGAGAACGTCCCGCAGGCCTGCGTGGCCATTGCCGAGCCGCAGCCACTGTTCGACCCCACCGCGCTGAAGACCACGGCCGTGCGCACGCCCAGCGGCTACCGGCTCGACGGAGTCAAGTCGCTGGTCCCAGCGGCCGCGAACGCCGAATTGTTCGTCGTCGCAGCCCAACTCAACGGCAAGCCGGCATTGTTCATCGTCGAATCGTCGAGCAACGGCGTGACCGTCAAACCCGACCCGAGCATGGGCGTCCGCGCCGCCGCGCTGGGCCGCGTAGAACTCGACAACGTGTCGGTGCCGGTGAGCGCGCGGCTGGGCGAGGATGAGGCCACCGACGACGACTATTCCGAAGCCATCGCGCTGTCTCGGCTGGGCTGGGCGGCGCTGGCGGTCGGGACATCCCATGCGGTGCTCGACTACGTCATCCCCTATGTGAAGGAGCGCGAAGCCTTCGGCGAGCCCATTGCTCACCGGCAGTCGGTTGCGTTCATGTGCGCCAACATCGCCATCGAGCTCGACGGACTGCGCCTGATCACCTGGCGCGGCGCGGCCCGCGCCGAACAAGGCCTGCCGTTCGCCCGCGAGGCGGCACTGGCCAAGCGGCTCGGCGCCGACAAGGGCATGCAGATCGGCCTGGACGGCGTGCAACTGCTCGGCGGGCACGGCTATACGAAGGAGCACCCCGTCGAGCGCTGGTATCGCGACCTGCGGGCTATCGGTATAGCTGAAGGCGTCGTAGTTATCTAGCCATCATCTAAGTCGTCATCCAGTTCACAACCGAAAGACCAATCATGGCAATCAATTTGGAACTGCCCCGCAAGCTGCACGCGGTGATCGACAAGGCGCACCAGGCCGGCGCGGAGATGATGCGCCCGATCGCCCGCAAATACGACGTGAACGAGCACGCCTACCCGGTCGAGCTCGACACCTTGGCCGAACTCTTCGCCGGAGCTGTCGCATCCAACACGTTGGACATGGCCGGGGCCGATGGGCTTCGTGCCAGCGAAAGCATCGAAGAAAACCGCAACGGCGGCAACATGGCGGCGGTGCTGCAGGCTCTGGAGGCAAGTTGGGGCGATGCGGCGATGCTGCTGTCGATCCCCTACCAAGGCCTGGGCAACGCGGCAGTCTCTGCGGTGGCCAGCGACGAACAGCTGGAGCGTCTCGGCAAGGTCTGGGCGGCGATGGCGATCACCGAACCAGGCTTCGGGTCCGACTCCGCGGCGGTGTCCACCACCGCCAAGCTGGATGGCAACGAATACGTGATCAACGGCGAAAAGATTTTCGTCACCGCCGGTTCGCGGGCCACGCACATCGTGGTGTGGGCGACGCTGGACAAGTCCAAGGGCCGCCCGGCAATCAAGTCGTTCATCGTGCCGCGCGAACACCCGGGTGTCACCGTGGAGCGGCTGGAGAACAAGCTCGGAATCAAGGGCTCCGACACGGCCGTCATCCGGTTCGACAACGTGCGCATACCGAAAGACAACCTGCTGGGTAATCCCGAAATCGAGCCGGGCAAGGGCTTCGCCGGAGTGATGGAGACCTTCGACAACACCCGCCCGGTCGTGGCGGCCATGGCCGTCGGGATCGCCCGCGCCGCACTGGAAGAGCTGCGCAAGATCCTGACCAACGCGGGCGTTCAGATCTCCTACGACAAACCGTCGCACGCCCAAAGCTCCGCGGCCGCCGAGTTTCTGCGGATGGAGGCCGACTGGGAGGCCGCCTATCAGCTGACGCTGCGTTCGGCATGGCAGGCCGACAACAAGATCCCCAACTCCAAAGAAGCGTCGATGGCCAAGGCCAAGGCCGGCCGGGTGGGCAGCGACATCACCCTCAAGGCCGTCGAATTGGCCGGCACCGCAGGCTATTCCGAGGAAGCGCTGCTGGAGAAGTGGGCGCGCGACTCGAAGATCATGGACATCTTCGAGGGCACCCAGCAGATTCAGCAGCTGGTGGTCGCCCGCCGGCTGCTCGGGCTGTCGTCTTCCGAACTGAAGTAGCCGTCAGGGCATCGTGTAGCCGCCGCTGACCGAGATCAGCTGACCGGTGACTTGTCGGGCCGCCTGCGGCGAGCTGAACCAGACCACCGCCCGCGCGACGTCTTCGGCGGTGGTCAGCCGTCGCAGTGGCGCGTCCTTGATCATGAAGTCGATTTGCTTCTGATTGAAGACCGCATCCTGTCCGACGGCCCACAGGCTCGATGCGCCAATCGCTTCGGGCCCGTCGGGGATCACCAGGCCCGGGCACACGACGTTGGACCTGATGCCGTGACGGCCGTGTTCGCGCGCCGTGGTGCGAGCCACCGCGATCATCGCCGCCTTTGACGCGCCGTAGACGCCCTGCCTGATCTGGCCGAACGCCGCGTCGCTGGCGATAAACACGATCGCGCCTGCGCCGGCCTCTTGCATGACGGGTATCGCCGCTTGGGTCGCGGCAATCGCCGAGAACAAGTTGATCTCGATGGTGCGTTGCCACTTGTCACGGTCGGTATCGGTGGCGATGAATCCCGGAACGCTCCAGCCGGCGTTGTTAACCAGCACATCCAGCCCGCCCCATGCCATCTGGGCGGCGCCGACCGTCGCTTCGGCCGCGTCAGGCTCGGTCAGGTCGGCAATCACAACATCGACCTCGGCGGCGCCCAATTCTTTGGCCTCGCCGCGGACTTTTTCGGCCTGCGGCGCATCGATGTCGTTGATCAGGACACGCGCCCCTTCCGCGGCAAACGCATGCACGATCCCGCGTCCGATGTTGGAGGCCCCTCCGGTGACGACGACCCGCGCATCCGCCAACCCGAGATCCATATCGACTCCCCAACCTCGCTTGCAACCAACTAGCAGTTACTCTAACCTAGATTAGAAATCTGCGGAAATAGTGGATGGGACTATGGGAGTCGTCCAGTACGCGATCGCCGACGGAATCGGGCACATCACACTTAACCGGCCCGAACGCATGAACGCGGTGACAACCGAACTCGCGCACCAACTCGAGCATGCGCTGAGTGAACTGTCCAGCGACCCTGCGGCCAACGTCATCGTCATTCGTGGAGCGGGCAAAAATTTCTGCGCCGGAGGCGATGTCGACGAGGTCGAACGCCTCAGATCCGCCGGGCCGGAAAGTTTGCGGGCGCTGTTCGTGGCGTTCCGCCGAGCGTGCGACGTCATCGCGAGCATCGACGTCCCGGTGCTCGCGGCGGTAGAGGGTGTCGCGATGGCCGGTGGCTTCGAGCTCATGCAGGCAGTCGACATCGTGATCGTCAGCGACGACGCCAAGATCGCCGACAACCACATCAACTTCGGGATGATTCCCGGTGGCGGAAGCACGCAGCGGCTGCCCCGCCTGATCGGGCATCAGGTTGCGCTCGGTCTGCTGCTCGGCGGCGACCGGCTGAGCGGTCTGGATGCGGTGCGACTTGGCTTGGCGTACCGCAGCTTTGCGCCGCAGAACTTCGACGAGGGTGTGAACCATTTCGTGACGCAGTTGGCGAGCCGTGACCGCGCGGCGGTGACGACGATCAAGAAGTTGGTCGGCGGCGCCGGCCGGCAACCGCTATCGCAAGGCCTCGACGACGAGATCGATGCGGTCGTCGCGCACATCACCAAGCACGGAGTCGACGAGTTCAGCCGAGTAGGCACATCGTCATGACCACCATTGACGCCGCACCTGTGACCCTGGACGTCGGTGCCGATGGCATCGCTCGGCTGCGGCTGAACCGACCGGAAGCGTCCAACGGGCTCAACGTCGAGCTGCTGAAATCGCTGCACGAGGCCATCCTTCGTTGCCACGCCGACGCCGCCGTTCGGGTCGTGCTGCTCAGCGGTGCAGGACGCAACTTCTGCGCGGGCGGCGACATCCACACCTTCGAATCCAAGGGCCCCGACCTTCCGCAGTATCTGCGCGAAGCGACGGCCTGGCTGCAGTTGGCGACCGCGGCGTTGATCCAGCTGCGGGTACCAGTGGTCGCGGCAGTGCAGGGTTTCGCCGCAGGCGGGGGCGGGTTGGGTCTGGTCTGCGCTTCCGACATCGTCGTCGCCGCCGAGTCGGCGAAATTCTTCTCCGGAGCGGTACGGGTAGGCATGGCCCCCGACGGCGGGTCGTCGGTGACGCTGACCCAACTCGTCGGTTTGCGTCAGGCGCTGCGGATACTGCTGCTCAATCCCACGTTGTCGGCCACCGAGGCGCGCGACATCGGCCTGGTCACAGAGACGGTACCCGACGACGAACTGTCCACCCGGACAACCGAAATCGCCACCACCTTGGCGAACTCACCGACCCTGGCCGCATCCGCCACCAAGCGCCTGGTGTGGAACGGAGTAGGCGCCTCGGTAGAGCAGCGACTGGCGGAGGAGTCGCGTACGGTGTCCGAATTGTCCGGCACCGATGACGCACTCGAAGGGCTACGAGCGGTTATCGAGCGCCGCCCTCCGAAATTCAACGGCCAATGACCACGACAACCGCCGGCCCGGTACTCATCGACGACGTCGCGGCCGTGCGCACCGTCACCATCAACCGGCCGGAGAAGCGCAACGCGATCGATATCGAATTACGCATCGCGCTGGCCGAGGCGATCGAATCCGCCGACTCCGATCCGGCCATCCGGGTGATCATCGTGACCGGAGCGGGGCCGGTGTTCAGCTCCGGTGGCGATATCTCCACCATGCAGCGCATGCCCGCCGAAAAGGCGCTTGACCGGGTGCATTTGGCGCAACGCGTCATTCGCGCCATTTGGGCTACGCCCAAACCGGTGCTCGCGGCGGTCGAAGGGTCGGCGTACGGTGCGGGCACGGCGCTGGCCGCTGCCTGCGATCGGGTTGTGGCGGCGCGCGACGCCACGTTCGCGACGACCTTCACCAATATCGGCCTGGCCGGGGACATGGGCACCTTTGTGTCAATACCGGCTCGCATCGGCGCGGCGCGGACACGGCAGATGCTGATGTTCCCGGCGCCGATCTCCGCACCAGAAGCGTTCGAGCTGGGGCTCATCGACGCGGTAGTGGATCCCGGCCGGGCCTTGGAGTCGGCGCGCAGCGACGCCCAACGCCTGGCGGCGGGGCCTCAGCGCGCCTACGGCGTCATCAAGGCACTGCTGGCAAACCCGGGCACCATCGATCCGCTCCAGCTGCTCGAACGCGAAGCTGCCTGCCAATCAGAACTTTTCGACACCGATGACTTCGCCGAGGGAGTCGCCGCGTTCAAGGAGAAACGACGGCCGATCTTCGGGCACAGGCAAGGCGGACAGGGATGACCTCCGTCACCGAAACCCGTTACGACGGGCTGATCAAGCGCGACAAAGTACACGGCTCGCTGTACACCGACCCGGCGATCTTCGCCGAAGAACTGCGCAAGATCTGGTATCGCAGCTGGGTTTTCGTCGGCCACGAGACCGAAGTGGCGCAACCCGGCGACTACGTGCGCAAACGCCTCGGGCTGCAGGACGTCATCATGACCCGCGACCGCGACGGAGTACTGCACCTGCTGCTGAACCGCTGTGCACATCGAGGCAACCAGGTGTGCAACGACGCCAAGGGCAACGCGTCGGCCTTTCGCTGCCCTTACCACGGTTGGACGTACCGCAACGACGGCGAATTGGTCGGTTTCCCGTTTTTCAAGGGCTACGGCCAGCGCAAGCTAGATCTTGGCCTGGGGCGGGTGCCGCGAGTCGACTCGTACCGCGGGTTTGTGTTCGGCAGCTTCGCGACCGAAGGTCCCACACTGCTCGAGCACCTCGGAGCCGCTGCCGGCGAGATCGACCGGTTGGTGCAGTTGTCCCCCGAAGGCCGCGTCGAACTCACCTCCGGATGGCTGCAGCACCAGACACAAGCCAACTGGAAACTGTTGGCCGAGAACGAAACCGATGGGTATCACCCGCAGTTCGTGCACGGCTCGATATTCGGGGTGACGGGCAGCCCCATTGGCCAGCTCTACAGCGATGCCTCCACGGCGGTGACCCGCGATCTGGGCAACGGACACAGCGAGAACGATCTGCGTCCGGAGTTTCGCAAGTTCGCCGAACCGATGCGCTGGTTCGGCACCACCGAGTCACGAACCCCCGACTACGTGGCGGCGATGCGGGCCAAATATGGCGCGCAGGCGGACCGCATTCTCATCGAGGGCGGACCGCACGTGATGGTTTTCCCGAACCTGTTCATCGCGGAGATCCAGGTCTTCAACATTCAACCGGTCGCGGTGGGTGAGTGTGTTCAGTACTCGACGGCCGTGCAGTTGGCGGGAGCAGATGAACTCAACCGCCGCATGGTTTCCCAGTGCGTCGGGTCGGTGGGCCCCGCGGGCATGCTGCTCGCCGACGACACCGAGATGTACGAACGCAACCAGGCCGGGCTCGGATCGCTGACGCCGGAATGGCTCGACGTGCGCCGCGGGCTCAACCGCGAGGCGGTCGATGAGAACGGTTTCACCGTCGGCGGTGCCACCGATGAGACTGGCATGCGCGGTTTTTGGCGACAGTACAAATCCCTCATGGAGGCGACATGACGGCCGCGGCCCGGGCAGATGTGGGCCTGGGGCCGGTGCCTGACGAGTTCGACCGCTACACGGTCGAGCAATTCCTCTATCGGGAGGCGCGGCTGGCCGACGAGGGCGACTACGACGCGTGGGAAGCGCTGTGGACCGACGACGCGCTGTATTGGGTGCCGATCGACGGTGAGGGCGGCGACCCGGCGCGCCAGATGTCGGTGATCTACGACAACCGCAGCCGCATTTCGACGCGGTTGAAGCAGTTACGCACCGGCAAACGCTATGCGCAGGCTCCCCCATCAAACCTGCGTCGGCTACTATCCAACATCGAATTCCTTGGCGGCAGAGCCAATCCCGTAGGTGGTGTCGATCTCGAAGTCGGCGCAAACTTCCTGGCCATCGAGTCACGCGCCCGGGGCACCCGGCTATGGGGTGGCCGGACCACCTACCGGATCCGCGATGAAAGCGGACTTCGCCTTGCATACAAGAAGGTGGTTCTGGTTGACAACGATCGGCCCCTCCCCACGCTGGGTTTTCTGATCTGAGGGATGCCATGACGATCGAGTTCGGGGGCAGCGATGATGTCGACGTTCCAGGTATCGGCGACGTCGTCGGCAATGAATTCGCCCAGGTATCGGTTCGATTCGACGTCGACGGAAACGCGCCTCGGCTGCGCCTGGAAGACCTCCGCGGCGGCCGCGTGCGCTACCTGGACGCGCTGGAACTAGAAACAATCATCTGGCTCCCCGAGGAACGCCTCACCAGCCTGCTCGACCCGTCGCGCAGCCGCTGGCGGGGTGACGCGGCGCCGTGATTGTCTGCCCAAACCTGGTGAGGAACTATTCATGAGCGCAGCACAATTCGACGTCATCGTCATCGGGGCCGGTGCCGGTGGCCTGTTCACCGCCGCCCGCCTTGCCCACCGCGGCTACCGCACGTTGGTGGTGGAACGGCTCGACAAGGTTGGCGGCCGGGCGTCCACCGACGACATCGACGGCTTCAAGGTCAACAACGGCGCCATCGTCATCGAGGTCGGCGGCATCACCCAACAGACGTGCAATGAGGTCGGCGCGCCGTTCGACATCCGCGAGCCCAAACCCCCGTTGCTGTATCGCATCGGCGGCAAGGATGTCGATGTCAGCGGCGGCGGCTGGGGCTTGCTGCTCAGTAAGCTCACCCGCCAGGGCGCCAAGTTGGTGAAGGGTATCGGGGCGGCGCGCAACGACTCGGGTTTACCCGAAGACGAGATCTCCACAGCCGATTGGGTTTCTCGCTACACCAAAAACGAACGGGTGCATGGCATCTTCCGCAACATGTGCGCCTCGATCTTCGCTGTGGGTTCCGAGGAGCTGCCGGCGCGGGTGTTTCTGACTTACTTCACCCGCAAGAGCGCGTTCAAGCGGTTCGGGTTCCACCCGGAGGGCACCATCGGGTTGTGGCGTGGCCTGGCGAGCGCCATCGAGTCCCACGGTGGTCAGGTGTGGCTGTCCACGCCGGTGGTCAAGATCGTTACCCAGGGTGCCACGGTGACCGGCGTGCAGGTGATCCGCGACGGCGAGACCGTCACCGTGAACGCACCGATCGTGGTCAGCGACATCGGCCCGGCGGCGACGGTCAGGCTACTCGGCGAAGACAACGTCCCAACCGAATACCAGGACCTGGTGAAGAAAGGCGATCGACCCACCGCGATGATCTCGGTCAACTTCGCCAGCCAGGAGCGACTGGTCGACGTGCCGGGGATGCTGAGCTTCGCCAAATCGCGGCGTCTGGCCTACATCGCCAACTTCACCGACATATGTCCCGAGATGGCGCCTCCCGGCTGGAACCTCTACGTGGGCACCGCAGTGCCGAAACCGTCGATCGGCGATTTCGACGACGCTACCGAGACGGAAATGTTGCTGCAGGATCTGCGCGACACCATCGACGGTTTCGACGAGCGGGCCAGGATCCTGAACATCGCTGTCACCCGGGATGATTGGCCGCCGCAGCGAGCGGTCGCCGGCTTCGATCTCCCGCACGACACACCGTGCGCGGGGTTGTGGAATGTCGGCGACGCGGTCAAGGAATACGCCAACGGCGGCACCACGGCATGCGCAGAGACGGCGCAGCTGGTGGTCGACAAGATCGTCGCCGCTTACGCCCCCGCTGCCGTCGTGCGCTAGCCGGCGATGTCTCGCCCGATGATCTCCTTCATGATCTCGGTGGTGCCGCCGTAGATCGTCTGGACCCGGGTGTCGAGAAACGCGCGGGCGACCGGGTATTCGGTCATGTAGCCATAGCCGCCGTGCAGCTGCAGACAGCGGTCGATCACGCGATAACGGTGAACGCCGCGGACATTCTTTGAAGCTGAAATAAAAACTGAAATGGCCGCCCAAATCCCAGTCCCCGCGGGGGTCTCAGCGGCCCGCCGCGGTCGCGCGGACGCGTTTCGTGGAGCGTGCCGCGGACAGGCCGTTGCGCACCAGCACTTGAGCATTCGACACAACGGCGTCCACCGAACTGCGACGGGGATCGAACCACTCGGCGCACCAGTTCAGCGCACCGATCACCAATAACTGGGCAAGCCGAGCATCGAGGTCGTCCCGGAGCTGACCGTCCGCGGATGCTTCATCGAACAAGCGCCGCCAGATCCGGCCGTAAGCGGCGTCTTCTTTAAGCTGACGCGCCCGCAGGCGCTCAGGCATCTGCCCTGAGTTACGAATTGATGCCGAGGCGTAGTCGGACAGCTCGAGCTCATGACGCAGGTGTGCTTCGACGGCCGCCAGGATCTTGTCTATAGGCGAGGTCTCCGCCGGCAGCGCGTCCAGCGCGTTCTGCAAATGCCTGCGCATATCGGCGATCCCCGCGTACATCACCTCTTCGATGAGATCCTCACGCGACGGGAAGTAGTAGTAAATCGCCGGTGCCTGAAGTTCCGCGTAATCGGCGACGTCCGACAGGCGAGTACCGGCGTAGCCCTTCTGGCTGAGAACGTGAGCAGCGGCGTCGAGGATGCGGCTACGGGTGCGCGCCGACTTGGACAGCGACTCTTTGGGTCCCGCGTTCCGCGCCACCGCAGATTTTTTAGTCACGATTTGATGATAGGCACAACCATTGCCAGCTGCAGGCTTCAATGCGAGCCGGAGACAACAATTGTCGCTCGGCAGCAACGGTTCTCATGCAGCGGGTAGGTCGGGCAGGTCGGCCATGCAAATTTCGTGAGCTTCAGCGGGATCGATTCCCATTGCGCGTAGCAGCAGTTCGGCAGTCGAGCTTCCAGCGTCGCGCCATGTCTGATGGCCCTCGAGCACCATCCACATTGCGCTCACAGTGGCGCCGCTGGCGAGCGAGGCGACACTGTCGATGCTGGCCGTGCCGATGTTGTACCTGCCCGCCGCGATGCCGGTGCTGATGTCTCGCATCGGCGGTCCGGTCATCACGGCCCGAAGCGATTCCTCGGTGAGAGCGAATCTGACGGCGAAACGACCCATCGTCGGGTTCTCGTGGGCGTAGCGGACCCACAGCCGTACGCCAGTGGCGAGCCGAGCCGCAGGATCATCGATCTCGGCAAAAGTCGCCGCGACCCGCCGATGCAGATCGGTGCTGAACTCCGCGACGATGCGATCGAACAAGTCCTCGACCGATCCGACATTGCGGTAAAGCGTCCCCCGGGCCACGTTGGCCTCCTGAGCCAACTCACTCACTGTTAGCTGAGTCGTGCCCTTCGAGGTGAACAGGCGCACCGCGGCAGCGTTGATCCGCCGATCGGTCGGTGTCGTCATGCCGCTGGCCTCCGGTCGCTTCGCCTGCCTCAGCAGATAGTACATCTATGTTCTATAGCCCAGCACAGTGTAGCCGAAAAGCCACACTTGATCTATATTGAACAGTGGTGTTCAATAGTCTTCATCGCACAGAGAAGGGCAAGACCGGTGAGCACAGCGACCAATATCGGCCAGGCGCAATCGAGCGCAGAGCAGGTTCCGGTTCTGATCGCCGGCGGTGGGCCCGTCGGTCTGACGCTGGCTTTGACTTTGGCCCAACAGGGCGTGGCAGCGATCTTGGTGGAACGCAATCCATCGACGACCACCCACCCGAAGATGGACATCACCAACGGCCGCAGCATGGAGCTGTTTCACCACCTTGGCGTGGCCGACGAGCTGCGCAAAGTCGCTGTCCCCGAGGATCATCCGTTCGACGTGTCGTGGGTAACCAACCTCGACGGGTGGGAGCTGGCCCGCTTCCGGTACCCCACCCCCGCTCAGCGGCGGGCGATCATCCGCGAGCGCAACGACGGCACGATGGCGCTCGAACCCGCGATGCGGGTGTCACAGGCCCTGCTCGAGCCCGCGCTCAAGAACATTCTGGAAACCCGCGCCCCGCAGATTGACATCCGGTTCGGTTGGGGCTTGGACACTTTCGGGCAAGACGCCGACGGCGTCGACGCGGTGATCCGCTGCTCGGCAACCGGGGAGACGCGCGCGATCCGGGCCCAATTCCTCGCCGGCTGCGACGGAGCGGGAAGCGTCGTGCGCACTGGATTGGGTATCGGCCTCGACGACATCGATCTGCGTCGTCTCGCGTTGCGCGAACTCGGATTCGGCCGACTGCTGCCGGCGGCGATCCGGGCCTATCTCACCGATCGCGAAAGACCGATGGACGGTCGTATCTTCCTCATCCATTTCAGCTCGCCCAACCGTGAACTATTCGAGCGGTTCGGCACTGCGTGGCACACGCAATCACCCGAGGGATGGACGCTGATCTCGCAGAACGACCGCGACATCTGGACACTGCACGCTCTGCTCGGTGCGGGTAGCGACGTCGACGCGATCGACCCCAAGCAGTTTCTGTTCGCGAAGCTCGGTATCGAGTTCGACTGCGACATCATCTGCGCCAACGAATGGCGCCCGCGCCTATCCGTTGCCGACAGTTACGGGAATGGCCGGGTGTGGTTGGCCGGTGACTCCGCGCACCAGGTCGTGCCGACCGGCGGCTACGGCATGAACACCGGTGTGGGTGACGCCGTCGGGTTGGGCTGGATGCTCGCTGCGATCGTGCAGGGCTGGGGAGACCGTGGCCTGCTCGAAGCCTATGAAGCCGAGCGTCGCTCGGTGGCGATACGCAACCGGATAGCGTCGGCGCGGCACACGCTGGTGCGCCTGGCGATCAAAACGTTCTACCGTAAGGCCATTCATAGCGAGGGCTGGAACGGGGAACGCAGCCGCCGGCGCCTGGGCCGGGAAATCCTCGATTTGGGTAATCTCGAAAACGAAGCCGACGGAATCGAATTCGGATACCGATACGACAGCTCTCCGGTCATCTGCAGTGAACCGCGCATAGCTCTAGCCGATCACATGCACGCCTACACACCGGGCACCCGGCCCGGGGTCCGTCCGCCCAGCCTGCTCCTCGAGGACGGCCAGGCGATCTTCGACCTATTCGGGCTCGGCTTCACCTTGCTGCGTTTCACCGACCTCGACGTCGACGCGTTCGTTACCGCGGCAGCCGACCGCGGAATCCCCTTGAAGATCGTCGACATCCGCGACGATCACGCCCGCACGCTGTATGAGCGGGATCTTGTCCTGATCCGGCCCGACCATCACGTCGCCTGGCGCGGCGACACAGTTCCGGATCGGCCGGAGATCATCCTCGATCGCGTCCGCGGCGCTGCATCAACGCGGGCACGCCCCACACCACGCGCACACCTCGTCGACTCGACAAACTGAGGTAACCACGATGACCAAAACGGCACACCAAGACCTGCACAGCGAGCACGGCGCCCGCAAGGGTGAGCATCCGGGTCGATCACGCAACCCGGTGATCAAAGTCCATGACATCGCCTGGCTGGAATTCGAAAAGCCAGACCTGAGCCGGGCTGAGGCGTTCGCGCACGCCTTCGGTTTCGCCACGGTGCTACGCACCGATAGTGAGCTACAGCTGCGCGGTACCGACGCCGGCGCGCCGTGTGTGATCATCCGACGCGGCGCCACCACACGCTTCCGCGGTATGGCGTTCACCGCGCAGGACGAGGCCGACCTGCTCCGACTGGCCAATGCGACCGGCGCGCAAGCCCTCCCACTGCCCGACACCATCGGCGGGCTAAGCGTCGACCTGGTGGATCCCAGTGGTATCCCGGTGCACGTCGTGGCGGGCACCCATAAGCTCGACGCCCTACCGGCGCAGACGCCGCACACGTTCAACTTTGGCGACGACCTTCACCGCGTCAACGCAACCCAACGGCCACCACGTGCTTCAGCTACGGTCGAGCGACTCGGCCACATCGTGCTGCAGAGCACCAAGTACCGTGCGGCGCTGAACTGGTATCTCGACAACCTCGGCATGATCGTCAGCGACTTCCAGTTCTTCCCCGGCCAACGTAACCGCGGGCCGACATTCAGCTTCATCCGCTGCGACCGCGGCTCGACTCCCGCCGACCACCACACCGTGGCGCTAGGGCTGGGCCCGACGAACCGCTACCTGCATTCGGCGTATCAGGTATGCGATCTCGACGCGCTCGCCGCAGGCGGCGAATACCTCAAAGATCATGGCTACCAACGCTCCTGGGGAATCGGCCGCCACATCCAAGGTAGCCAGATCTTCGACTACTGGCGCGACCCGGACGGCTTTATCGTCGAACACTTCGCCGACGGCGACATGTTCGACTGCGCGCTCGAACCCGGCTGGGCGCCGCTCACTGCCTCGGGGTTGTCCCAGTGGGGACCCAGGGCAACCAGCGACTTCCTCGGCATCAATCCGAAATCCCTTCCCCACGAGGCACGAACGATGTTCTCCGCGCTTCGCGGTGATAATGAATTCGATCTCCGCAGCCTGATCGGCCTGATGAAAGTAGCCAAATCATGACCGTCTCCGTCCTTCGCACCATCGATGCCTGGTGGGTCCAAACCCCAACCGGCTCAGCCAACATCAGCACCGGCGCAACCACCACCGCTGAACTATTGCGCGACCGTCCCGCCATCGAGGCCGCCACCCACAGCAGCGACACGGTGCCGGTTGACAGCCTGGAGTTGGTCTCCCCCGTGACGAAGCCCTGCCGGGTGGTGGCGCAGATGACCAACTTCGCCTCCCATGTCCGAGACGCGGGGATGGATCCCAAGACCATCCCGCTGACGTTCTTCCGCAAGTCGTCGGCGTCGATCACCGGGCCCTTCGATGACGTCGTCAAACCCGCCCATGTCCGATTCCTGGACTACGAGGTCGAGATCGGACTGGTCATCGGCCGCGATATCCCCGTCGGCACAAGCATTTCCGAGGCGAACTGGTCTGACTTCATCGCCGGCCTGGTGGTCACCAATGACGTCTCCGCCCGCGACATCCAACTGCCGCAGACCCAGTTCTACGAGGCCAAGTCGTATCCGACCTTCACGCCGGTCGGCCCGGTACTGGTGCTCTTGGACGCCTTCGAGCTGAAGCGTTTCGGCGATCTGCGGCTGCGATTGCGGGTGAACCGTGAACTGCGCCAAGACATGCTGGTCGACGGCGACATGCTGTACAAGCCACTGCAGGCGCTGCAGTCACTGGCCCGGTTCCAGGACCTGGCCGCGGGCGATTTGATCCTGACCGGCACCCCGGTCGGCACGGCATTGAGCGCACCGCCAAAGCCGGTCGAAATCATCGGCAACCTGCTACCGCCGGCGGTGAAGTGGAGGGCCTTCTTCAAACGCCAGGCCAGCAACCCCAAGTACTTGCACGACGGTGACGTTGTCGAAGCCAGCGTCGCGACCGACGACGGTGCGATCGACCTGGGTACGCAACGCAACACAGTCAGGTACGCCTAAGGCCTGCGAGGGCCTACCTGGTGGTGGTATCAATCTGGTATCATGCTGGTTATGGGCATGACTCTGCGCACCAGTGATCGGCAGACAGAAGCACTGCGCAAACAGGCCGCCGCCGAAGGCCGGTCGATGCAGGCCGTCGCGCTGTCGGCCATCGACGAGTACATCGAACGACGCACGCACAAGGCCAAGGTTGCCGCGGCGCTAGACCGCGTGGTGCGCGAGGAAGCCGGGGTCCTGGAACGTCTTAAGGACGCATGACCCGCGCCGACGACGATGATCCCGGCGAAGCCGGGTTCGAGGAGTGGCGCCCATGATCGAGTTCCTAGACCTCGAAGACCTGCTCGACATCGCCCGCGCGGCCGTTGGCGGGGACCCAGAGGTCCGGGATTATGGCTTGCTCGAATCTGCGTTGGCCCGTCCCCGCGCGTCAGTGTTCGGCCAGGACGCCTACCCAGATCTACACCTCAAGGCCGCAGCCCTGTTGCACTCCCTCGCGCGAAACCACGCGCTAGTGGACGGAAACAAGCGACTGGCGTGGACAGCCTGTCGCACCTTCCTCGCTATCAACGGACAGTGGATCACTGCACCCGAAGATGATCGCTTCGAATTCGTCATTCAGGTCGCCACCGCTGCACTGGCCGATCTCGACAAGATCGCCGACCGACTACTGGCCTGGAGCTATCAAGAGGGTTGACCCCGGGCGGCGGTGAGGTCGAGCGCAATGTCGACGAGCATGTGGGCAGAGCCTGTCAAAAGCCTGCCAATATCTGGTCGCCTCGGAGCGAAGCTGAGCTACGAGGCATCGTTTTCACAAAGGTCCGGCGCGTCCCACGGCACCGTGGCCGACACCCAGTGGGTGATCTGCTCCTCTTGATCGTTGCGGTGCAGGTGCCGCGGCGGCTGGGCGAACGTTTCGTAGGGCCGGCAGCGCACCACGACGCGGTCCTCCTGCTCCGCCATTGCCTCGACGAAGGGGCGGGCTTCCTCGTCGAGCGGTTGGCCGGACATTCGGCCGGCGACGGCCATCATCACGTCAACCACCAAGTCACGATCCCGCTCCACCGTTGCGTCGGCATAAACCTGTAGATAAGCGAACGGCCAATGCTCGTCGAGCACGCAGAGGCTCACCTTGCCGTCCCGTGCAACGGCTTTGGCCTTGCCACGTGGCGCCATGGTGGAGACGAGCAGCTCATCGTCGTCAGTGGGGATGTAATACACGATCGACATCGCCGGCCCGTCGTGTAAGCGTCGGTAGCCGTACACGCAGGTGCGGTGGGTACGCACGAAAGCACGCCGCTCCGAAGGCAGCATGTCGCGGTCGGTGGGAACCGCGAACGGCTCCGTTGCGAGTGGAAGCAGCATGGTGGACCGTCCTCGTCGATTAGTATTGGATACAGTGTTGCCGATATTGCGATCGCTGTCAAGAGTCGCCATACTTGCCGGGTGACCACCAGCCAGCGACGCACGCGCGGCCGCCCGCCCCTCCCACTGGACCGGATCGTCACGAAGGCTCTGCAAATCGTCGACGACGAAGGGGCCGACGCCCTGTCGATGCGAACGCTTGCGCAGCGGCTCGATTCGGGGACCGCCACGCTGTATCGGCACTTCGGTAGCCGAGCAGAGTTGATCGCCCACGTCGTCGACCGAGTGTTCGGCAACGTCGAGCTAGATGCCACGGAGCTGCGCGCAATGACGTGGCAAGAGGCGGGAAAAATGGTTGCCCGCGCCATGTTTGACGTCCTCCGCCAACACCGCAATCTGGCGCCGCTGCTGGTTGAAGATGTGCCCCTGGGACCGAACGCGATGGCCGCACGAGAGGGTTTGATCGGGATCATGCTCGAGAACGGATTCCCGCCAGCGCTCGCCGCGCGTTCCTACGCGACGCTCGCCCGCTACATCTTGGGCTTTGCCATCCAGATCACCGGCACCAGCCGCGACCTTGATGACGCCGGGCTAAACCAGGTCTTCCACGACCTCGACCCGCGCCAGTTTCCCGCCACCGTCAAAGTCGCAGACCACCTTCCGGTGCCATTGGACGACGAATTCGCGTTCGGACTCGAACTGATCATCGCCGGGCTGACCCAGACGCTGGCCCACACCCCCCATCGCGGAAAAGCCAAGCGCCGCAGCGGCTAAGCGGCGATCGCGTTCAGCTGCGCACGAGCCTCGTCGTCGAGTTCGATGTCGGCGACGGCCAGATTCTCCTCCAGGTGTTGCACCGAGGAGGTTCCCGGAATCAGCAGCACGTTCGGCGCCACGCTCAACGCCCACGCCAACGCGATCTGGGCGGGGCTGCGGCCCAACCGCGCGGCGGCCCGCTGCACCGCTTCATGTCCGAGCACCTGACCCGGCGGCGCAAACGGCGACCTCAAGCTGAAGAACGGAACGAAGGCGATACCGCGCGCCGTGCACTCGTCCAGCACCGGCGCCGCCGACCGGTCAACAGGATTGAAAGCGTTTTGCACGCAGGCGATCTCGGTGCGCTGCACGGCACGCAGCAGATGCTCACGGGTGACATTGCTGAGTCCGATACCGCCGATCAATCCCTCGTCACGGGCAGCGATCATGACCGAAAGCAGTTCGTCGAAGCGCTCGCCGGGACGGTCATTGTCCATCAGCCCGCAGGTTGACGACGGCCAGCTGATCGACGCCGAGCGTTCGCAGGTTGGCCTCGATGTCCGAGCGGAAGTCGGCGGCATCGGCCAGCGGCACCCAGCCACCGGCATCGTCGCGGCGGGCCCCGACCTTGCTGACCAACGCGAGGTTGGCCGGATACGGATGCAGGGCTTCGCGGATGAGCTCATTGGAGACATTCGGCCCGTAGAACTGGGCGGTGTCGATGTGGTCGACGCCGAGTTCCACGGCCCTGCGCAGCACGGCCAGCGCTGCGTCACGGTCACGCGGCGGGCCGAAAGCACCGGGTCCGGGCAGCTGGATCGCCCCCAAGCCAATGCGGGCGACCGAAAAGCGACCAAGTGGAAAGGAATCCATGCAGTGAGGCTAGCGTCGAGGAATGGACACCTTTCAAGCGCTCGTCGCGCGCCAAGATGGCGACCGGATAGCCGCGTCGGTCGAGACCCTTCGCCTGGACGGCCTGCCGCCCGGTGACGTGACGATCCGCGTGCTGTACTCCAGCGTCAACTTCAAGGACGCGCTGGCGCTGACGCCTGGCGGCGGGGTGGTGCGCGACTACCCCGTCGTCCCCGGCGTCGACCTGACCGGCGAGGTCGTCGAGTCGCAGTCACCGGACTTCTCGGTCGGCGACGCCGTCGTCGCGCACGGTTACCAGATCGGCACCGGCCACCACGGCGGCTACGCCGAATACGCTCGGCTTCCTGCCGATCAAGTCGTGCGGCTCGAGGGGTTGAGTGCGCGCGACGCCGCGGCTATCGGCACCGCCGGCTTCACCGCGGCGATGAGCGTGCAGGCGCTGATCGACTGGGGCGTGCAGCCCGGCGCCGGCTCGGTCGTGGTGACCGGGGCGACGGGCGGCGTGGGGTCGGTCAGCGTGGACTTGCTTGCCGGCGCCGGCTTCCACGTGGTGGCTTCGACCGGCAAGGCCGAAGCAGGGCAGCGGCTGAAAGACCTTGGTGCCGCTGAGGTTATCGGTCGGCTGCCCGCCGATCCGGACGCCAAGCCGCGGCCGCTGGCCAAGGCGCGCTGGGCGGCGGGAGTGGATTGCGTCGGCGGCGCGACGCTGGCCGATGTGCTCAGCGCCATCGACTACGGCGGCGCGGTAGCCTGCAGCGGCCTGACCGGCGGCCCCGCGCTGCACACCACAGTGATGCCGTTCATCCTGCGTGGCGTCGCGCTGCTGGGCATGGATTCGGTCCAGATGCCGATCGGCCCGCGCCGCGAGCTGTGGGCGCGTCTGGGTGACGCCTTGCGCCCGCGCCATCTCGACGCGATCAGCAGCGACGTCGACGTCAAAGACGTGGTTGCCGTGCTCGATCAGGTGCGAGCGGGAGCGTTCTCCGGCCGCGCCGTGGTGCGCGTCGCCGGCGGCTTCTGAGCGGACTGGGTCCGCCAGTAGGCTATTCGGCTATGCGCGCAGCACAGTTGACTCGGCTTGACGGTCCCGACGCTGTCGAGGTAGGCGAGATCGACGAACCGACCGGCGACGGCGTGGTCGTCGAGGTGCACGCGGCGGGAGCGGCGTTCCCGGATGCGCTGCTCACCCGCGGCCTCTACCAGTACCGGCCGGATCCGCCGTTCGTGCTGGGAGCCGAGATCGCCGGGGTGGTCCGGTCGGCACCCGAGGAGGCCCACGTGCGCCCCGGAGACCGAGTCGTCGGGCTGACCATGCTCACCGGCGGCATGGCCGAAGTCGCGGTGCTGGCACCCGACCGCGTGTTCAAGCTGCCGGACAACGTGAGCTTCACCGCGGGCGCCGGCCTGCTGTTCAACGACCTGACCATGTACTTCGCGCTGACCGTCCGCGGCCGGCTGCACTCCGGCGACACGGTGCTGGTTCACGGAGCCGCCGGCGGAATCGGCACATCCACGCTGCGGTTGGCGCCGGTGCTCGGGGCGTCGCGGGTCATCGCGGTGGTCAGCAGTCCGGACAAAGCCGAGATCGCGACGGCGGCCGGCGCGACCGATGTCGTGCTCGCCGACGGATTCAAGGACGCGGCAAAGGAATTGACGAACGGCCGCGGGGTCGACATGGTGGTCGATCCCGTCGGCGGCGACCGGTTCACCGACTCGCTGCGCTCGCTTGCTCCCGGCGGGCGGCTGCTGGTGATCGGCTTCACCGGCGGCGAAATACCCACGGTGAAAGTAAACCGGCTGCTGCTCAACAACATTGACGTGGTCGGTGTCGGCTGGGGCGCCTGGGCGGGCACTCACCCCGACGCGCTGGCCGAGCAATGGGCCCAGCTCGAGCAGCTGCTCGCCTCGGGCCGGCTGGCTCCCCCGGAGCCGGTGGTCTACCCGCTGGACGAGGCCGCCGCCGCGATCGCATCGCTGGAGAATCGCACCGCCAAAGGAAAAGTCGTCCTACGCGTACGGGACTAGCGCGCCAGCGACCGGTCCGGTCGCGGCTCCGTCGGCGCGATCCCTTGTGCCGGGCTGAAAGAAAAAGTAACGTCACTTTTAGTTCCACTTTCCCGGATGCCGTCGCAACCTTGGAGCCGCCATGGAATCCTTCATCCATCTGCGTAAAGGCACGACACCACGCCGGCTGCACGCCGACCTCGACGGCCTGAAGGACGATGAGCTGGGCCGCGGTGGATTCACCGGCCGGACCGCCAACATGTACCGCCGTCACGACCCCACCGCGTACCGATCGGAGGGTCCACTGCGCCCCATCGACGTGCTGTGCAGCGAGCTCAAGCCCAGCGACGCCGCCGACGCCAACGGTGGGCCGCTGCTGATGTTCGCCAACCCTGACTGCCGTATCTCACTTTCCCGCCGGCAGGCGCCGATGCCGTTCTATACCCGCCACGTCGACGGCGATCTGCTGTGTTTTGTGCACCAGGGCAGCGGTCTGCTGGAGACCGAGTTCGGGCCGCTGCCCTACCGCGAGGGCGACTGGGTGTATATCCCCAAGGCGTGCACCTGGCGCCAGGTGCCCGACGCCGAATCGACGTTGCTGATGATCGAGGCGAGCGACGAGTTCCGTGTCCCGCCGCCCGGTTCGCTGGGCCGGCATTTTCCGTTCGACCCATCACAGGCCGTCATCCCGGAGCCCAAGCCCATTGAGGACGATGGCCGCGACGAGTACGAGGTCCGGCTTGTCCACGAGGGCGGACCGACAACGCTGTTCTACCAACATAATCCGATCGATGTCGAAGGGTGGCGCGGTGATAACTTCGCGTTCACCTTCAACATCGCCGACTACAACGTGATCACCTCCGACAGCGTCCACCTGCCGCCGACCGTGCATTTGTTTATGCAAGCCACCGGCGTATACGTGATGAATTTTCTACCGAAACCCGCCGAAACCGTTCCCGGCACCGAGCGCACGCCGTGGTATCACCGCAACGTCGACTACGACGAGATTGCGTTCTTTCACGGCGGTTCGCTCTACGGCATCCCGATGCCACCGGGCCTGATTACCCATGCGCCGCAAGGGGTTCACCACGGCGCCCCGGAAAGGGCGCGCGAGCGTGCGCGCCGCAAATTCGACGAGCATTCCCGCGTCGACTGGCAAGTGATCGCCGTCGACACCCGCCGCCGGCTGACGCCGTCCGCCGAGATACTCGCACACGATTTGGCGCAACACTGATGGAGACAAAAGCACCCGTGAAGCACGACTACGAACGAATCCCGTATCTCGTTGCCTTCGAGAACAATTCCGGCGTCCGGGACGTCTACGGCGGGCTGGCCGAGATCACCGTGCTGGAAAGCTATCTGCTCAAGCCGAAGGACAAACCGTCGGACACCGTGCTGGTGTTCATGCATCCCATCGGCGGCGGCGCGTACCTGCCGATGATCAACGCATTGGCGCGGGCCGGTCACCACGTCATCTACTGCAACAGCCGGTTCCGCGGCACCGATTCGGCGCTGCTGATGGAGAAGGTGATCGAGGACCTCGGCGCCGCGATCAAGGACGCCAAGGAACGCCTGGGCTATCAGAAGGTGGTGCTGGCCGGTTGGAGTGGCGGCGGTTCGCTGTCGGTGTTCTACCAACAGCAGGCCCAGCACCCGACCATCACGTCGAGCCCGTCGGGTGACGGGCCCGATCTCACCAAGCTGGATCTGCCCGCCGCCGACGGCATCATGCTGCTGGCCGCGCACATCAGCCGGCACGGCACGCTGACCGAATGGCTCGACGCGTCGATTCTCGACGAATCGGACCCCACCAAACGCGACCCGGAACTGGACCTGTACAACCCGGCCAACCCCAATCAACCGCCCTACAGCACGGAGTTCCTGGCCCGCTACCGGCAAGCGCAGATCGACCGCAATCGCCGCATCACCGCATGGGTCAAAGAAAAGCTGGCCGACCTGAAGGCCGACGGCCGCCCCGATGACGAGTTCGGATTCGTCGTACACGGCACCATGGCCGACCCGCGGTGGCTGGATCCGAACGTCGATCCGAACGAACGCACACCGGGAACGTGCTATCTGGGTGATCCTCAAGTGGTGAACATGAGCCCGGTCGGGCTGGCCCGGTTCTCGACCCTGCGCAGTTGGCTTTCGCAGTGGAGCTACGACGACGCGCACGGCGACGGCGTGGACTGCGGACGCGACATCGCGGTGCCGGCGTTGGTGATCGGCAACCTGGCCGACGACGCCTGTACACCCAGCCACACCCGGCGGCTGTTCGAGGCGATCGGCCATCCCGACAAGGAGATCCACGAAATCGCCGGCGCGAAGCACTATTACGCCGGTCCGGATCAACGCGACAAGTTACGCCGGGCCGTCGAGGTCGTCACCGACTGGCTGGTCCGCCACGACTTCGCGAGCAACGAATGACACCCAGCGGCCCACTGGACGGCGTCCGGGTGCTCGAGCTGGGCACGCTGATCGCCGGGCCGTTCGCCGGCCGGCTGCTCGGCGACATGGGCGCCGAGGTCATCAAGGTGGAACCCCCCGGCGCGCCGGACCCGTTGCGGACCTGGGGGCAGGCCGAAGTCGACGGGAACCACGTTTTCTGGACGGTGCACGCCCGCAACAAGAAGGCCATCACGCTGGACTTGCGCCGACCGCGCGGCCGCGAGCTGTTCCTGGATCTGGTCGAGAAATCCGACATCGTTGTGGAGAACTTCCGTCCCGGCACGCTGGAGAAGTGGGACGTGGGTTATGACGTGCTCAGCCAACGCAATTCGGGCATCATTCTGGTCCGGGTGTCGGGCTACGGGCAGACCGGGCCCGACGCACACAAGGCCGGTTACGCCTCGGTGGCCGAAGCCGCCAGCGGGCTGCGGCACCTCAACGGTTTCCCCGGCGGCCCGCCACCGCGGCTGGCGCTGTCGCTAGGCGACAGCCTGGCCGGCATGTTCGGCGCCCAGGGTGCACTGGCGGCGCTGTACCGCCGCGGCGTCACCGGGCACGGCCAGGTCGTCGACGTTGCCTTGACCGAATCATGCTTGGCGGTACAGGAATCCACGATTCCCGACTACGACGCCGGGGGCGTGGTGCGCGGTCCGTCGGGCACCCGTCTGGAAGGCATCGCGCCGTCGAACATTTACCGCAGCGCCGACGGCTCCTGGGTGGTGATCGCGGCCAACCAGGACACCGTGTTCGCCCGGCTGTGCCAAGCGATGGACCGCCCGGAGCTGGCCGGCGACGACCGGTTCGCCACCCACGGCGCCCGTGGCCGCAACCAAGACGAGCTCGACAAGATCATCGGTGCCTGGGCCGCCGAGCGGGAGCCGGGCGAGATCATCGAAACCCTCAGCGCTGCAGGCGTGATCGCCGGCCCGATCAACACGGTCGCCGAGGTGGTCAACGACCCGCAGCTGCGGGCGCGCGGCATGCTGGTCGAACATTACGACGAACGACTCGCGCGACCCGTTTTGGGACCGGGGATCGTGCCGATGCTCTCCGAATCTCCGGGCACTGTCCGCAACGCCGGCCCGGCGCGACCCGGACAACACAACGACGACGTCTACATCGGTTTGCTCGGCAAGACCGCCGGCGAGCTCGAAGAGCTAAGCGCCGAGGAGGTGCTATGACCACCGCACCGGCGACGATGCGAGCGAAGCGATGAGGAGGAGCGGTGCCATGATGAAGCACGTCGATATTCGCGAGGTGTCGCTGCGCGACGGGTTGCAGATCGAAAAGCCAATCCCGTTGTCGGCGAAGCTGGAACTGCTGGCAGCCGTCGCCGCGACCGGGGTGCGCGAGGTGGAGGCCACCGCGTTCGTCTCGCCGTCGAAGGTACCGTCGATGGCCGATGCCGCCGAGCTCGCGGCCGAGCTGCACAACTATCCCGACATCGAGTTCTCCGCGCTGGTGGCCAGCCCCAACGGCGCCAAGCGAGCCGTCGCCGCGGGCCTGTGCTCGATCGAATACGTGGTGTCGACCAGCGACGCATTCAGCAACGCCAATGTCGGGCGCAGCAGTGCCGAGGCCACCGCTCAGATCGACGAGATCGTCGCGATCGCCCACGACGGCGACGTCACCGTCGAAGTCATTGTCGCCACCGCGTGGGACTGTCCGTTCCAGGGGCCGACACCGCCTCAGCGGGTCGTCGACATCGCCGCCACAGCGCGCGATCGGGGTGTCGACCGGTTTTCGATCGCCGACACCATCGGAACCACCACCCCGGGCAGGGTGAGTTCGCTGATCGCGCAGCTGCGTCCGGTGATCGGCGACCTGCCGCTGGGCGGACACTTCCACAACACCCGCGGCGCCGGGCTGGCCAGCGCTTACGCCGCGGTCAGCTCCGGAGTCACCCGGCTGGACGCATCGGTCGGCGGGCTGGGCGGCTGCCCGTTCGCCCCGGGCGCCACGGGCAATATCGCCACCGAGGATCTGGTGTACTTGCTGCGAGACAGCGACATCGATGTCGACGTCGATCTGCGGGCCGCAATCACCGCGGCCGAGGTCGCGAAATCGGTTGTCGGCCATGACTTGCCCGGTGCTCTGCTGCGGGCCGGTGACCGGATCCGGGCGTGATGCCGGCCCCGGAGGCAACGCGGACGCTGACCGCCAAGGGCCGCCAGACCCGGGCAGCCCTCGAGCAGGCTGCCCGTAAGCTCTTCGCTGAGCGGGGCTTTCACGGCACGACGCTGGCCGACATCACGTCAGCGGCGGGAAAGTCGGCGGCGGTCTTCTACCGGTATTTCGCCGACAAGGAAGACCTACTCGCCGCCCTGGCGGAGTCGTTCCTGCACGATATCGTGAGACCGTCAAGCGAAAGCGTCGACCTGCCCGACTCCCCCGACGACGACGCGTTCTTCGCCGCCGTGGTCACCGGCTACTGGAACATGTTCAAGCAGAACATCGGCATCATGATCGCGGTCGCGCAACTGGCGGCGACCCAACAGCGTTTCGCCGCGGTCCAGAACGAATTTCGCCGGTTCGGCATGGACATCGTTGCCGCCTCCGTGCTGCGCGCACAGGAGCACGGTTACGCAACCGACCTCAATCCCGAGCACATCGCCGCTGCCATCGCGTTGCTGTTCGAGAACTTCACCACCGTGTTCGTAACGCCCCCCGGGCCTGGAAGCCTGAGCGTTGACATCAGCGACGAAGACGCCATTGCGACCTTGTCGACGATCTGGAAAAAGACCCTGTACGGCGCTTAGAGGGAGAGAACAGTGGATTTCACTTTGCCAGAACATCTTCCGGGGCTCCTTGCCGACATGGATGCGTTCATCGAGCGTGAGATCGCCCCGTTGCAGGCCGAGAACATGCGGTACTTCGACCAGCGTCGAGAACACGCCCGCACCGATTGGGACAACGACGGGATCCCGACCCGGGAGTGGGAGGATCTGCTCTCCGAGATGCGACGACGGGCGGACAAGGCCGGTTGGCTGCGCTACGGGCTGCCGGCGTCGCTGGGCGGCCGCGACGGCACCAACGTCGACATGGCGGTGATCCGGGAGCATTTGGCGCACAAGGGTCTTGGCCTGCACAACGATTTGCAGAACGAATCTTCGATCGTCGGGAACTTCCCGCAAGTGATCATGATGGAGCGCTTCGGCACCGATGCGCAACGCGCCCTGTGGTCGGAGGCGTTGATCACCGGGGAACGCTCCATGGCCTTCGGGCTTACCGAGCCGCAGCACGGCTCCGATGCGACCTGGCTGGAAACGCATGCCAAACCCGACCGCGACGACTGGGTGATCAACGGCTCCAAGCGATTCAACACCGGCGTGCACCGCGCCACCCATGACTTGATCTTCGCCCGCACATCCGGCGAGCCCGGACAAGCCCGGGGCATCACGGCGTTCCTGGTGCCCACCGACGCGCCAGGATTCACCGTCCCGTATTACTGGTGGACCTTCAACATGCCAACCGACCATGGCGAAGTCGAGCTCAACGATGTCCGGGTGCCCGCCGACGCGGTGCTTGGTGAAGTGGATCGCGGGCTGGAGGTTGCGCAAACATTCTCTGCACGAGAACCGAATTCGGCAGGCAGCCAGCAGTCTGGGTGCGGCGCAATACTGCATCGATCGAGCCGCCGAATACGCCGGCCGACGTAGGGTGTTCGGCAAGCCGCTGGCGGTCAACCAAGCCGTGCAATGGCCATTGGCCGAGCTACAGACCGAAGCGCAGATGGTGCGGCTGCTGGTGCAGTACGCGGCCTGGCATTTGGACCGCAACCACCACATGGAGGTGTCCGACAAGGTGTCGATGGCCAACTATCGGGCGAACCGACTGGTCTGCGACGCCGCGGACCGTGCCATGCAGATCTTCGGCGGCCTCGGTTACAGCCGCCACGAACCCTTCGAGCACATCTACCGCCACCACCGCCGCTACCGGATCACCGAGGGCGCTGAGGAGATCCAAATTCGCCGGGTGGCGCAACGACTGTTCAAATTCGGCCAAAAGTGAGCCTGCAAGACAGCTTGCCCGCGGTGCTGCGCCCGATCTTGCGCGACGACGTAACGATCGACAATCTGCGCGCGTTGACCGGTGGTGCCAGCCGAACCACGTGGGCCTTCGATGCCGTCACACCTGACGAACGGCACTCGCTGATCCTGCGTATCGGCCCGCCTGACGACGTGCACGCCGGAATGGAGCTCGAAGCTCGCGCCCAGGCCGCCGCCGCGGCCGCCGGCGCGCCGGTCCCCCACATTCTGGTTGCCGACGATTCGCCTGCCGCACTGGGCAATCCGTTCTTGATCTGCGACGAGATCAAGGGCGAAACCATCGTCCGTCGCATCCAGCGGACGCTCGATAAAGATGAAGGGGCCGCGGGCCGGGCGCGGCTGCTACTTCAATGTGCGGAGGCGCTGGCGGCCATTCACCGGGCCGAGGCCAATGACCCGAAGCTTTCCACCCAGGATCAACTCGCCGAATGGCGCGAACGCCTCGATGCCATGGGCGATACCACCGCCACCTTCGAGTGGGCTTTTCGGTGGCTCGCCGCTCACCGGCCAGCGCCATCCCCGTCGCGCCTGGTGCACGGCGACTACCGGATGGGCAACCTCATCATCGACGGATCCGAGCTGGCGGCCGTGCTGGACTGGGAGCTGGTGCACATCGGTGAGGTCTATGAAGACCTGGCCTGGTTCTGCATCCGGGCCTGGCGGTTCGGCGCCCCGGCAGTCCGCGCGGCCGGCGGCCTGGGCAGCGTCGAGGATTTTCTTTGCGCATACGAGCGGGCCGGCGGGGCGACGGTCGATCGGGTGGCGTTTCACTGGTGGTTGGTGCTGGCCACGCTGCGCTGGGGTGTCATCTGCCGCTACCAGGCGGAGCGTCACTTGAGCGGACAGACCCGCTCGGTGGAGCTGGCCGCGATCGGCCGCCGAGTCTGCGAGACCGAGTGGGATCTGCTCACGTTGCTAGATAAGTCTGCGCCAGATGCCGGTTGACGGCCTAGGATGCCGCTGTGATCACTCCTGATCAAGCCATCGACACCATTCGCAAAACTGGCGGGGCCCAACCCGGCTATCGGGCGTTGCATGCCAAGGGCAAGCTCTACCGCGGCACTTTCACCGCCACCGCCGACGCGGCCCAACTCTCCCGCGCCGCGCACCTCAATGGTTCGGCGGTGCCCGCGCTGATCCGGTTCTCCAGCGGCTCAGGCAATCCGGCGCAGCCAGACAACGCGCCGGGGGTGCGCGGGATGGCGGTGAAGTTCACGCTGCCGGACGGGTCGACCACCGATGTTTCGACGCAGACGGCGAAGCTGTTTCCGGCCAGCACGCCTGACGGCTTCATTGACCTGCTAAGTGCCTTGCGCCCCGGCGCCACCGCACCGCTGCGTCTCGCCGGCTACATCGCCACTCACCCCCGCTTCTTGACCGTGTTGCCGGTGGTGCGCGCCGCGAACACGGTGCCGGTGAGCTACGGCACCGTCGAGTACCACGGGTTGCACGCCTTCCGCTGGGTCGCCGCCGACGGCAGCGCGCGATTCGTCCGTTACCACCTGCTTCCGGACGCGGGCGAACAGCTGCTGTCCCCGGACGTCGCTAAGACGAAGAGCGCGGACTTTCTGATCGAAGAACTCGATGAGCGCCTCGCGTCGGGGCCGGTCCGGTTCTCCTACCAAGTCCAGATCGCCGCCGACGGCGATTCGACAGTCGATCCGTCCAGAGCGTGGCGCAGCCACCAGACCATCACCGTCGGGACCCTCGACATCACCGGCATCGAGACCCAACGCGAGCACGGCGGTGACATCGTCGTATTCGACCCGATGCGCGTCACCGACGGCATCGAGCCCTCGGATGATCCGGTGCTGCGGTTCCGCACGCTTGCTTACTCGGCATCGGTGAAGCTGCGCACCGGTGTGGATCGCGGTCCCGAGGCACCCCCGACCTGATGACGTCCGGGGCTACCTCTGGCAACCCACTGCATGGCCGTCCGACCGCGGCGGAACTCATCGCTGCGGTCGCCGAGTTCCTCGAGACCGATGTCCGGGAGTCGACCGCCGGCCAGGTCAATTTCCATGCCAGGGTTGCGGCCAACGTGTTGCGCATCGTCGAACGTGAATTGCTCGTCGGCCCGGCCGACGACGTCGCGGACGCCCTGGCCGACGTCGGCTTCGGCGACGAAGCTCAGCTGGCTGCGGCTATCCGAGCCGGGGTGCTGGACGGTCAGGGCGAACAGGTGCACTCGGCCCTGCGTGCGTTGGTGAGTCAGCGACTGTCGGTGGCGCATCCTGGTTACCAGAACGAATAGAAAGACACCCAATGCCCGCTACCGACTCCGACCCGCGCGGCCACAGTCAGCAAGTCATCGTCGAGGTGGCCGATCGACTGTTCGCGGCGATCGAGCGAAGCGACGAGGCAACGCTCACCGAGCTCTTCGACGACGACATCGCGGTGTGGCGGGTGGGCGCCCGCCGGGACAACGACAAAGAGCGGGCACTGAAGGTGCTGCGCTGGTTCATCGGTGTCACCACACAGCGCCGCTACGAGATCCTCGACCGCCAGCTGTTCCCCCACGGTTTCGTCCAGCAGCACATCCTGCACGCAACCGGCCACGACGGCGCATTGATCGCGCTGCGGGTCTGCATCGTGATTAGGGTGGGGGTTAACGCCCTGATCAGCCGAATCGATGAGTACTTCGACCCAGCCGACCTCGCCCCGCTGATGAGCTAGCCGGCAACCGGAGGAGCGGCGCACATGACCCGTGCCAGCGACGATGCAGAGCGAAGCGATGAGGAGGAGCGGCGCACATGACGACCGTCGAAACACTGCTGAGCGATCCTGACACCGCAGGGGTGTGGAACCTCGTTCCCGACAGATCGACGATCGGCTTCAAGATCAGGAACATGTGGGGCCTGATCGGCGTCAAAGGCCGATTCACCGGGCTCAACGGCGACGGCCAGATCACCGGCAAGGGCGCCATCTTCGGCCGGCTCGACATCCAGGTGGCGTCGTTGCGGACCGGAATCCGTAGACGCGACGCGCACCTGCTGTCCGCCGATTTCTTCGACGCCGAACGCTTCCCGGAGATCAGCGTCGTCGTCACCGCGCTGGAGCCGACCACCGGTAACGCCGCGGATCTACGCGCCACCCTCAGCATCAAGGGCGTCACTGCCCCGGTGTCACTACCGGTCGGGATCATCCTGCTTGACGACGGCTCCGTGCGGGTGTCGGCGCAATTCGTGGTCGACCGGGCCCAGTTCGGCCTGGGCTGGAATCGATTCGGCATGATCGCCAAGGCGGCGACGGCCTCGGCCGACGCCTGCTTCGTGCGGGCCCCACGGTAGACCCATCGGCCCACTGCGCGGACCGCATCGTCGCTGGGCAGTAGCATCTGGACCGTGTCTGCTACCAGCCCACTGCGGATCCTCGTGTACAGCGACAACGCCAACACCCGCCAGGACGTCATGCTGGCGTTGGGCAAACGGGTGCACCCGGAGCTGCCCGAGTTCAGCTACGTCGAGGTGGCCACCGGACCGGTCGTCATCCAGCGGGTGGACGCCGGAGACATCGATCTGGCCATTCTCGACGGCGAGGCGACCCCGGAGGGCGGCATGGGCATCGCGAAGCAGCTGAAAGACGAAATCACGCAGGGGCCGCCGATCGTGGTGCTGACCGGACGGCGCGACGATGCCTGGCTGGCCAGCTGGTCACGCGCTGAGGCGTCGGTTCCGCAGCCGATCGACCCGATCCGGCTCAGCCGAACGGTGCTCGAGCTGCTGCGCCCTCCGGTGCGTTAGCTGGGCCGCGGACCCAGAACCCAACGGGACACCGGCCGCCGCGCGCAGCCCGATGAAGCCGCCTCCCGATCCGTCCATCATCTCGTCAGAATGCCAAATACCTTGGTGCCCTTGGCAACTCGTCAATGGCGGATGGCCGCCCGGCCGGTGCACGGATGGACGGGCCGACCACCCATCGACCTGTGGTTGAGGTCACATCTAGACTGCTGAGCGCGGGTCCACACAAGATCGCTAGGCTGTGGTTGCGCTCACAGTCCGTCAGCCCATAGACCCACAGTGAGGGAGCGTCTTCGCAGCATGAATCTGTACCTACCCATCCTGGTGCTTGGGGGGATCGCCGCTGCTTTCGCCCTCGGCTCGGTCGCCATCGCACAGATCATCGGTCCGTTGCGCTACAACCGCTCGAAGCTGGAGGCATACGAGTGCGGGATCGAACCCAGCGACCAGCCGGCCAACGCGCCGCACGCGGGCAGCGGGCAGCGGTTCCCGGTGAAGTACTACCTGACTGCGATGCTGTTCATCGTCTTCGACATTGAAATCGTGTTTCTGTACCCGTGGGCGGTCAGCTACGACAAGCTGGGGGTATTCGCGCTGGTCGAGATGCTGGTGTTCGTGCTCACGGTCTTTGTGGCCTACGCATACGTGTGGCGCCGCGGCGGCCTGACGTGGGATTGAGGTAAGACGTGGGTCTGGAAGAGAAACTGCCGAGCGGTCTCTTGCTGACGACCGTCGAACAATTGGCGGGATATTTCCGCAAGAGCTCGTTGTGGCCGGCGACGTTCGGATTGGCCTGCTGTGCGATCGAGATGATGGCCACCGCCGGCCCCCGGTTCGACATCGCCCGCTTTGGCATGGAGCGGTTTTCGGCGACACCCCGGCAGGCCGATCTGATGATCGTGGCCGGCCGGGTCAGCCAGAAGATGGCGCCGGTGCTGCGTCAGATCTACGACCAGATGGCCGAGCCCAAGTGGGTGCTTTCCATGGGCGTGTGCGCGTCGTCGGGCGGGATGTTCAACAACTACGCGATCGTCCAGGGGGTGGACCACGTCGTGCCGGTAGACATCTACTTGCCCGGTTGCCCGCCCCGCCCCGAGATGCTGTTGTACGCAATCCTCAAGCTGCACGACAAGATTCAGGAAATGCCGTTGGGCGTCAACCGCGAGCTCGCCATCGCCGAAGCCGAGCAGGCGGCGCTGGCCGCCCGGCCGACAATCGAGATGCACGGACTGCTGCGATGAGTTCACCGGAGCACGACGCGAAGCGGGCAGCCAGCGAGGTGGGCGGAGTTCCCGTGCCCGCCGAGCAATCCGAAAAAGAGGTGATCGACGTCCGCCGAGGCATGTTCGGTGTCCACGGCACCGGCGACACGTCGGGATACGGACGGCTGGTACGCCAGGTCACGATCGACGACGGAAGCCCCCGGCCCTACGGCGGATACTTCGACGAGGTTGTCGATCGGCTGGCCGAGGCGCTCAAGGGCGAGGGCGTCGAATTCCAAGATGCCGTAGAGAAAGTCGTGGTCTACTGCGACGAACTCACGGTGCACGTTCGGCGTGAGCTGCTGCCACAGGTGGCCGGGGTACTCCGCGACGACCCGCAGTTGCGCTTCGAGTTGTGCCTGGGTGTCAACGGCGTGCACTACCCACACGAAACCGGGGCAGAGCTGCACGCCGTCTATCCGCTGAGCTCGATCACCCACGGGCGTCGTGTCCGGCTGGAAGTGGCTGCGCCGGACGGTGATCCGCACATTCCGTCGTTATTCACGATCTACCCGACCAACGACTGGCACGAGCGCGAGACCTATGACTTCTTCGGCATCATCTTCGACGGCCACCCATCGTTGACCCGGATCGAGATGCCGGACGACTGGGAGGGACATCCGCAACGCAAGGACTATCCACTCGGCGGCGTCCCGGTGGAGTACAAGGGCGCGCAGATTCCCCCGCCCGATCAGCGGAGGTCCTACAACTGATGACCGAGACCACCACCCCCAACGGCGAGGGCAGCGGCGGCGAAACCCTGGTGGCTGTCGTCGGCCAGGATTGGGAAGAGATCGTCGAGGCGGCGCGCAAGGGCGAACCCGGCGAACGCATCGTCGTCAACATGGGACCCCAGCATCCGTCCACCCACGGCGTGCTGCGGCTGATCCTCGAGATCGAAGGCGAGACGGTCACCGACGCACGGTGCGTCATCGGCTACCTGCACACCGGGATCGAGAAGAACCTCGAGTATCGGTACTGGACGCAGGGCGTGACGTTCGTGACCCGAATGGATTATCTGGCACCGTTTTTCAACGAAACTGCCTTTTGCCTGGGCGTGGAGAAGCTGCTCGGCATCACCGACGAGATCCCGGAACGCGTCAACGTCATCCGGGTGATGATGATGGAGCTCAACCGGATCTCCTCGCACCTGGTCGCCCTGGCCACCGGCGGCATGGAGTTGGGCGCGATGACGCCGATGTTCGTCGGCTTCCAGGGTCGCGAGATCATCCTCACGCTGTTCGAGTCGATCACCGGGCTGCGGATGAACAACTCTTACATCCGGCCCGGCGGCGTCGCGCAGGATCTGCCACCCAACGCGCAAACTGAGATCGCCGAAGCCCTCAAGAAGCTGAAGGTCTCGTTGCGCGACATGGGCGACCTGCTCAACGAGAGCGCCATCTGGCTAGCGCGCACCAAGGACGTCGGCTACCTGGACCTGACCGGCTGCATAGCTCTGGGAGTCACCGGGCCGTGTCTGCGATCCACCGGGTTGCCGTACGACCTGCGCCGCAGCGAACCCTACTGCGGATACGAGAACTACGAGTTCGACGTGATCACGGACGACGGTTGTGATGCCTACGGCCGCTACATCATTCGCGTCAAGGAGATGTGGGAGTCCGTGAAGATCGTCGAACAGTGCCTGGACAAGTTGCGGCCCGGCCCGACCATGGTGGAAGACCGCAAGATCGCCTGGCCGGCTGATTTGAAGGTCGGCCCGGACGGGCTGGGTAACTCGCCGGAGCACATCGCCAAGATCATGAGCGGCTCGATGGAGTCGTTGATCCACCACTTCAAGCTGGTCACCGAGGGCATCCGGGTACCGGCCGGGCAGGTCTACGTCGCCGTCGAGTCGCCGCGCGGTGAGCTGGGTGTGCACATGGTCAGCGACGGCGGCACCCGCCCGTACCGGGTGCACTACCGGGATCCGTCGTTCACCAACCTGCAGGCCGTCGCCGCGATGTGCGAGGGCGGCATGGTCGCCGACGTGATCACGTCGGTGGCCAGCATCGATCCCGTCATGGGCGGGGTGGACCGATGACCGAAGCGCAGACTCCCGGCGCCGGCAGCAACGGCGAGCGGGTGTTCATCCGCCTCGGCCCACCGCCCGAGGAGCCTGGCCAGTTCGTCACCGAAGGCGCACCGGAGGCGTACCCCGCCGACGTGCAGGCGCGTTTGGAGGTCGACGCCAAGGAGATCATCGGCCGTTACCCCAATCCCCGCTCGGCGCTGCTGCCGCTGCTGCACCTGGTGCAGTCCGAGGACGGCTACGTGACACCGGCCGGTGTGGAGTTCTGCAGCGAGCAGCTCGGGTTGACCGGCGCCGAAGTCGCCGCTGTCGCAAGCTTTTACACCATGTACCGTCGCGGACCCACCGGCGACTACCTGGTCGGTGTGTGCACGAACACGCTGTGCGCGGTGATGGGCGGCGACGCCATCTTCGACTCGCTCAAAGAGCATCTCGGCATCGGCAATGACGAAACGACGTCGGATGGATCGGTCACCCTGCAACACATCGAATGCAACGCGGCGTGCGACTTCGCGCCGGTGGTGATGGTCAACTGGGAGTTCTACGACAACCAGACCGCGGAGTCGGCACGCAAGCTGGTCGACGGGCTGCAGGCCGGGAAACCCCCGGCGCCGACGCGCGGTGCGCCGCTGTGCAAGTTCAAGGAGACCGAGCGGATCCTGGCCGGTTTCCCCGACCCACGTCCCGACGAAGGCCAGGGCGGTGCCGGGGCCGCCACCTTGGCCGGGCTGCACGTCGCCAAAGAACGCAAGATGACCGCGCCAAGCGCAGGGGAAGGTCAGTAATGCGGCCGCAGACACCATTGGCTCCCGTGCTGAGCCGCTTCTGGGACGACCCCAAGTCGTGGACTCTTGACACCTACCGTCGCAACGACGGCTACCAGGCCCTGCAAAAAGCCTTGAAGATGAAGCAGGACGACGTGATCACCGCAGTCAAAGATTCCGGGCTTCGCGGCCGTGGCGGGGCGGGCTTCGCGACCGGGACGAAGTGGTCGTTCATCCCGCAGGGCGACAGCGGTCCGGCCGCCAAGCCGCACTACCTGGTAGTCAACGCCGACGAGTCGGAACCCGGTACCTGCAAAGACATTCCGCTGATGCTGGCCACCCCGCACTTCTTGGTCGAGGGCGTGATCATCGCGTCGTATGCGATCCGGGCCAGCCACGCCTTCATCTACGTGCGCGGTGAGGTGCTACCGGTGCTGCGGCGCCTGCAGAACGCGGTCGCCGAGGCGTACGCCGCAGGTTTCCTGGGCCGCGACATCGCGGGCTCCGGCTACGACCTCGAGTTGGTGGTGCACGCCGGCGCCGGGGCCTACATCTGCGGCGAGGAGACGGCGTTGCTCGACTCGCTGGAAGGCCGCCGCGGCCAGCCGCGGCTGCGCCCGCCGTTCCCCGCGGTCGCCGGACTCTACGGCTGCCCCACAGTGATCAACAATGTCGAGACGATCGCCAGTGTTCCGCCGATCATCCTCAACGGTGTCGACTGGTTCCGCTCGATGGGCACCGAGAAATCGCCTGGCTTCACGCTGTATTCGCTGTCCGGCCACGTGACGCGGCCGGGCCAATACGAAGCGCCGCTGGGCATCACGTTGCGGGAATTACTGGACTACGCCGGTGGCGTGCGGGCCGGGCATCAGCTGAAGTTCTGGACGCCCGGCGGATCGTCGACTCCGCTTCTCACCGACGAGCACCTCGACGTGCCACTGGATTACGAAGGCGTCGGCGCGGCCGGTTCGATGCTGGGCACCAAGGCGTTGGAGATTTTCGACGAGACGACGTGTGTGGTGCGTGCGGTGGGCCGGTGGATCGATTTCTACAAGCACGAATCGTGCGGCAAGTGCACACCGTGCCGGGAGGGCACGTTCTGGCTGAGCCAGATCTATGAGCGGCTGGAAACCGGTCACGGCACCGCCGAGGATCTGGACACGCTGCTCGACATCTCCGACGCGATTCTTGGTAAGTCCTTCTGCGCGTTGGGCGATGGCGCGGCAAGCCCGGTCGCGTCGTCGATCGAATTCTTCCGCGAAGAGTATGTCGCGCATATCGAGGGCGGCGGTTGCCCGTTCGACCCCAAGCTGTCCATGCTCGCGCCGAACGGAGACCACGCGTGACCCAGACCGCGGACACCGGCGAGAAGGTCACCCAACCCGAGCTGGTGACGTTGACCATCGACGGCACCGAAATCAGCGTCCCCAAAGGCACTTTGGTGATCCGGGCCGCGGAGTTGATCGGCGTTCAGATCCCCCGGTTCTGCGACCACCCACTGCTCGATCCGGTCGGCGCGTGCCGCCAGTGCCTGGTGGAGATCGAGGGCCAGCGCAAACCGATGGCGTCGTGCACGATTCCGGTGACCGACGACATGGTGGTGCGCACCCAGTTCAGCTCCGAAGCGGCCGACAAGGCCCAGCACGGGGTGATGGAGCTGCTGCTGATCAACCACCCGCTGGACTGCCCGATGTGCGACAAGGGCGGTGAGTGCCCACTGCAGAACCAGGCGATGTCCAACGGGCGCCCCGACTCTCGGTTCCACGACGTCAAACGCACCTTCACCAAGCCGATCAACATCTCCTCGCAGGTACTGCTGGATCGCGAGCGCTGCATCCTGTGCGCGCGGTGCACCCGGTTCTCCGACCAAATCGCCGGCGATCCGTTCATCGAGATGCTGGAGCGCGGCGCACTGCAGCAAGTCGGCATCTACGCCAATGAGCCGTTCGAGTCGTACTTCTCCGGCAATGCCGTGCAGATCTGCCCGGTCGGCGCGCTGACCGGGACCGCCTACCGGTTCCGGGCCCGCCCGTTCGACCTGGTCTCCAGCCCGAGTGTGTGTGAGCACTGCGCGTCAGGCTGCGCCCAGCGCACCGACCACCGCCGCGGCAAGGTGCTGCGCCGGCTGGCCGGTGACGAGCCGGAGGTCAACGAGGAATGGAACTGCGACAAGGGGCGGTGGGCGTTCACCTACGCCACGCAGGGTGACCGGATCACCACTCCCCTGGTGCGCGACGGCAATGATCCCAGCGGCCCTTTGGTCGCTGCGTCGTGGCCGCACGCGGTGGCCGTGGCGGTCGAGGGCCTCTCCTCGGCGGCCGGCGGTACCGGTGTGCTGCCGGGCGGTCGGCTGACCGTCGAAGATGCATACGCCTACTCCAAGTTCGCCCGAATTGTTCTGGGCACCAACGACATCGACTTCCGCGCCCGCCCACATTCCAGCGAGGAGACGCAGTTCCTGGCGGCCCGGGTCGCCGGCACGTCGATCACCACCAGCTACTCCGATCTGGAGTCTGCGCCGGTGGTGCTGCTCGTTGGGTTCGAACCCGAAGAAGAATCGCCGATCGTGTACTTGCGGCTGCGTAAAGCCGCCCGCAAACGCGGACTGCCGGTGCACGCGATCGCCCCGTTTGCCAGCAACGGGCTGAAGAAGTTGCACGGCACGCTGATTCAGACCGCGCCCGGCGCGGAGGCTGCCGCCCTGGACGGTCTGGCGACCGGAGACCTGCTGCCCCTCCTTTCTAAGCCAGGCGCGATCATCATCGTCGGCGAACGGCTCGCGAGTGTGCCCGGCGGACTGTCCGCCGCGGCCCGCCTGGCGGACACCACCGGTGCGAAACTGGCGTGGGTGCCTCGCCGCGCCGGAGAACGCGGAGCGCTCGAGGCCGGCGCACTGCCGGGGCTGCTGCCCGGTGGCCGCCCGCTAGCTGACGAGACCGCCCGCTCGCAGGTGGCCCAGGCCTGGCACGTCCTCGAATTGCCCTCGGCCGACGGCCGTGACACCGACGCAATCCTGGCCGCGGCCAAAGACGGAACGCTGGGCGCCCTGCTGGTCGGCGGCATCGAACCAGACGACTTCGCCGATCCCGACGCGGTGCTCGCCGCTCTGGACGCCACGGGCTTCGTGGTGAGCCTGGAGCTGCGGCGCAGCGCGGTGACCGAACGCGCCGACGTGGTTTTCCCGATTGCGCCGGCGGCCGAGAAGTCGGGGACCTACGTCAACTGGGAGGGCCGAGGGCGCAGCTTCTCCGCCGCCCTGCCGCCCGAGGCCACACCGGACCTGCGCGTGCTCGACACCCTGGCCGACGAGGTGGGCATCGACCTCGGTTTTCCGACGGTGGAGGCAGCGCTCGCCGAGCTCAGCGCGATGGGCGTCTGGGACGGCACGCACGCCGCCGCGCCGGCCGTCGCCGCGGCCGGGGCCGCGAAGCCCGGTGCCGGTGAAGCCGTATTGGCCGGGTGGCGGATGCTGCTCGACAGCGGGCGGCTGCAGGACGGTGAGCCGCACCTGGCCGGTACCGCGCGCACGCCGATCGTGCGGCTGTCGGCCGGGACGGCGGACGCGATCGGCGCCGGTGACGGGGACCAGGTCGCCGTCAGCACCGACCGCGGCGCGATCACGCTGCCGCTGAGCATCACCGAGATGCCCGATCACGTGGTGTGGTTGCCGCTGAACTCACCGGGTTCGGCGGTGCACAGGACGTTGGGCGTGACGCCCGGTGCCGTGGTGAAGATCGGAGCGGCGCAAATGAGTGGAGTGAGCAAGTGATTCCCGGCTTTGGACACGACACCTGGTGGCTGATCCTGGCCAAAGCGCTTCTCGTCTTCGTCTTCCTTCTGCTGACGGTGTTGGTGGCGATCCTCGCCGAACGCAAGATCCTGGGCCGGATGCAGCTGCGATGGGGACCCAACCGGGTCGGCCCTCGCGGCTACCTGCAAAGCCTTGCCGACGGCATCAAGCTGGCACTCAAGGAACCGATCACCCCGTTCGGCGTCGAAAAGCCGATTTTCATCATGGCACCGGCTATTTCGACGATTCCCGCGATCACAGCCTTTGCGTTCATCCCGTTCGGGCCGCAGGTTTCCGTGTTCGGCCACTGGACTCCGCTGCAGGTGACCGACTTGCCGGTGGCGGTGCTGTTCATCCTGGCGCTGTCGTCAATCGGGGTCTACGGCATCGTGCTGGCAGGGTGGTCGTCAGGCTCGACCTATCCGCTGCTGGGCGGGGTGCGCTCGACCGCGCAGGTGATCTCCTACGAGGTCGCGATGGGGCTGTCATTCGCCACCGTGTTCCTCTTCGCCGGGACGATGTCGACGTCGCAGATCGTGTCGGCCCAAAACCGGGTCTGGTACATCTTCCTGCTGTTGCCGTCGTTCGCGACGTACCTGGTGTCCATGGTCGGCGAGACCAACCGGGCGCCGTTCGACCTGCCGGAGGCCGAGGGTGAACTGGTCGCCGGCTTCCACACCGAGTACTCGTCGCTGAGCTTCGCGATGTTCTACCTGGCCGAGTACATCAACATGACCACGGTGTCGGCGCTGGCCGCCACGCTGTTCCTCGGCGGCTGGCACGCGCCGTGGCCGCTGAACATGTGGGCCGGCGCCAACACCGGATGGTGGCCGCTGTTGTGGTTCACCGCCAAGGTGTGGCTGTTCCTCTTCCTCTACATCTGGCTGCGCGGCACGCTGCCGCGACTGCGTTACGACCAGTTCATGGCACTCGGGTGGAAGATCCTCATCCCGGTGTCGCTGGCCTGGGCGCTGATCGCCGCGACGATCCGCACGCTGCGCAACGAGGGTTATCAGCACTGGACGCCGGTGCTGGTGATCGCCAGCCTCGTCGTCACCGTCGTGCTGCTCTATCTGCTGCAAAGACCGTTTAGCAGCAGGCACATGCGCAAGAAGCAGCGCCGCAAACAGCCGGAGGAGGCGGGGTCCTTAGCGTCCTCCGCGCCGGCATTTCCCACGCCGCCGCTGCCCGGCAAGCCGCCGGCGCCGGCGACCAAGGAGGCTGCCCATGGCTAAGTTCCTCAAATCCCTCGCCGGTTTCGGCGTGACTTTCGGGTCGATGTTCAAGCGTCCCGTCACCGAGATGTATCCGGAAAACCCCGGCCCGGTGGCGCCGGGTTATCACGGCCGCCACCAGCTCAACCGCTACGCCGACGGGCTGGAGAAGTGCATCGGCTGCGAACTGTGCGCATGGGCGTGCCCGGCCGACGCGATCTACGTCGAGGGCGCCGACAACACCGACGAGCAGCGTTTCTCGCCGGGCGAACGCTATGGCCGGGTCTACCAGATCAACTACCTGCGCTGCATCGGATGCGGGCTGTGCGTCGAAGCCTGCCCGACCCGTTCGTTGACGATGACCAACCACTACGAGATGGCCGACGACAACCGCGCCGACCTGATCTATGAAAAGCACCAGCTACTGGCTCCGCTGCTGGAGGGCATGACCCCGACACCGCACCCGAGAGCCGAAGGGGCCACCGACGCCGACTACTACCGCGGCAACGTGACGGCAGAAGGCTTGCGCGACAAGCACAGTTCGGACGTCACACCGTGACCAGTCTGCTGGCCGCCGACGTCCTCGCCCGCACCTCCACCGGTGAGGCGGTCACGTTCTACCTGCTGGGCGCGCTGGCGTTAATCGGTGCGGCGGGCGTGGTGATGGCCGCCAACGCCGTCTACTCCGCGATGTTTCTGGCGATGACGATGATCATCCTGGCGGTGTTCTACATGATCGAAGACGCGCTGTTCCTCGGCGTGGTCCAGATCGTGGTCTACACCGGCGCGGTGATGATGCTGTTCCTGTTCGTGCTGATGCTGATCGGCGTGGACTCGGCGGAGTCGCTGGTCGAGACGCTGCGCGGACAGCGGGTCGCCGCCCTGGTCGCCGGAGTGGGATTCGGCATCGTGGTCATCGCCGGCATCGGCACCGTGACGACCGGCGGCTTCACCGGACTGACGCAGGCCAATGCCGGCGGCAACGTCCAAGGTTTGGCGGCGCTGATCTTCTCCAGCTACCTGTGGGCGTTCGAGCTGACCAGCGCACTGCTGATCACCGCGGCCATGGGCGCGATGATTCTGGCGCACCGAGAACGCTTCGAGCGCCGCAAGACCCAGCGCGAGCTGTCGATCGAACGGTTCGGCCCGGGTGGCCATCCGACCCCGCTGCCCGGCCCGGGCGTCTATGCCCGGCACAACGCCGTCGACATGGCCGCGCTGCTTCCCGATGGCTCCCACTCCCGGTTGTCGGTGCCCCAGGTGTTGCAGCAGCGGACAGCCGAAGATCTGGAAGTGCGCCCCCGCGGTGGTTCCAACGGCTCCAACGGCTCTGGAAACGGTGCGTCATGAATCCACAGAACTACCTCTACCTGTCGGCGCTGCTGTTCACCATCGGAGCGGCCGGTGTGCTGTTGCGCCGCAACGCCATCGTGATGTTCATGTGCGTCGAGCTGATGCTCAACGCGGTCAACCTGGCGTTCGTCACCTTCGCCCGGATGCACGGTCAACTCGACGGCCAGATGGTGGCGTTCTTCACCATGGTCGTCGCCGCCTGCGAGGTCGTGGTGGGCCTGGCCATCATCATGACGATTTTCCGTGCCCGCAGATCGGCCTCGGTCGACGACGCCAACCTGCTAAAAGGTTGAGCCTTGTGACAAACATGACACACTTCACCTGGCTGGTCGTTGCCCTGCCCGCGGCCGGCGCCGCAATCCTGCTGCTCGGCGGCAGACGCACCGACCCGTGGGGACACCTGCTCGGCTGCGCGACCGCGCTGGCGTCGTTCGGGGTCGGACTGACGCTGCTTAACGAGATGCTCGGCCGGCACGGCGACGCCCGGACCATCAGCCAGAACCTGGGCAGGTGGATCCCGGCCGGCAATCTGCAGGTCGACTTCGGCCTGCAGATTGACCAGTTGTCGATCTGCTTCGTGCTGCTGATCACCGGAGTGGGTTCGCTGATCCACATCTACTCGGTCGGCTACATGGCCGAAGACCCCGACCGCCGAAGGTTTTTCGCTTACCTCAACCTCTTCCTCGCAGCCATGCTGTTGCTGGTGGTGGCCGACAACTACCTCGTCCTGTACGCGGGCTGGGAAGGGGTGGGCCTGGCGTCCTACCTGTTGATCGGTTTCTGGTATCACAAGCCGACCGCGGCCACCGCCGCCAAGAAGGCGTTCGTGATGAACCGGGTCGGGGACGCCGGACTGGCGCTGGGGATTTTCGTGATCTTCAGCAACTTCGGCACGCTGTCGTACGCGCAAGTGTTCGGCCAAGCGGCGGGCGCCAGCCGCGGTGCGCTGACCGCGATCGGGTTGCTGCTGCTGTTGGGCGCCTGCGCCAAGTCCGCGCAGGTTCCGCTGCAGGCCTGGCTGGGTGACGCGATGGAGGGTCCCACCCCGGTGTCCGCGCTGATCCACGCCGCCACCATGGTGACCGCCGGGGTGTATCTGATCGTGCGGTCCAACCCGCTGTACAACCTGGCACCCGACGCGCAGCTGGCAGTGGTCATCGTCGGCGCCGTGACGCTGCTGTTCGGCGCGATCATCGGCTGCGCCAAGGACGACATCAAACGCGCACTGGCGGCGTCCACGATCAGCCAGATCGGCTACATGGTGCTGGCCGCGGGTCTGGGCCCGGCCGGCTACGTCTTCGCCATCATGCATCTGCTCACCCACGGTTTCTTCAAAGCCGGCCTGTTCCTTGGCTCCGGTGCGGTCATCCACGCGATGGACGATGAGCAGAACATGCGCTGTTACGGCGGGCTGCGTGCCGCGCTGCCGATCACCTTCGCGACGTTCGGGCTGGGATACCTGGCGATCATCGGAGTGCCGCCGTTCGCCGGCTACTTCTCCAAGGACGCCATCATCGAAGCCGCGCTGGGAGCGGGAGGAGTCCGCGGCTACCTGTTGGGCGGGGCCGCCCTCCTGGGCGCCGGGATCACCGCGTTCTACATGACGCGGGTCATGCTGATGACGTTCTTCGGCGAAAAGCGTTGGGCCGCAGAAGCGCATCCGCATGAGGCGCCCGCGACGATGACCTGGCCGATGATCCTGCTGGCCGTCGGATCGGTGTTCTCCGGTGGCCTGCTGGCCGTCGGCGGCGCCCTGCGGCACTGGCTGGAGCCGGTGGTCACCTTCGAAGAAAGCTCCCATGTGTGGCCGACGTGGGCCTTCACCTTCGTCGCCCTCGGCATCGTTGCCGTCGGGATCGGCGTGGCCATCCTGCTCTACGGCCTACGCACGGTGCCCGACACCGCGCCCGCCGACGTTTCGGTGCTGACGACGGCCGCGCGTCGAGATCTCTACGGCGACGCCTTCAACGAGGAGGTGTTCATGCGACCCGGTGCGCAGCTGACCCACGCGCTGGTCGAGTTCGACGATCAAGCTGTGGACGGCTCGGTCAACGCCTTTGCGGCACTGGTTGGCCGGACCTCAAACTGGCTGCGCGGCTTCCAGACTGGGTTCGCCCGCAACTACGCGCTATCGATGTTCGTGGGCGCGGCGCTGGTCGCCGCGGCGATCCTGGCGGTGCGACTGTGGTGAACAACATGCCCTGGCTTTCCATACTGTGGCTGCTGCCGTTGGCCGGTGCGGTGATCGTCATCCTGATGCCGTCGGGATTGCGGCAATTCGCCAAATGGCTCGGCCTGGCCGTCTCGGTGGCCGCGCTGGTGCTGTCGATCCTGATCGCGGTCGAGTTCAAGGCCGGTGGCCCGACGTACCAGTTCACCGAAACCCACCGCTGGATACCGGCATTCGGCGCCGGCTACACCCTTGGCGTCGACGGCATCGCCCTGGTGCTGGTGCTGTTGACCACGATCCTGGTGCCGTTGCTGCTGGTGGCCGGCTGGAACGACGGCGGCGAGCGCTCGCGCGGCACCCAGGCTTATGTCGCGTTGACACTGACCATCGAGTCGATGGTGCTGATCTCGGTGATCTCGCTGGACGTGCTGCTGTTCTACGTGTTCTTCGAGGCGATGCTCATTCCGATGTATTTCCTCATCGGCGGCTTCGGAAGCGGGGCGCAGCGGTCCCGCGCGGCGGTGAAGTTCTTGTTGTACAACCTGTTCGGCGGCCTGATCATGCTGGCCGCCGTGATCGGGTTGTATGTAGTGACCACTCAGAATGGTCCGGGGACATTCGACTTCCGTCAGATCGTCGCCGCCGTCTCGTCGGGTTCGCTGGGCGCCTCTCCGGCAGTGCTCAAGGCGTTGTTCCTGGGATTCATGTTCGCGTTCGCGATCAAGGCGCCGCTGTGGCCGTTCCATCGCTGGCTGCCCGACGCCGCGGTGCAATCGACTCCGGCGACGGCGGTGCTGATCACCGCGGTGATGGACAAGGTCGGCACGTTCGGCATGCTGCGCTACTGCTTGCAGTTGTTCCCCGACGCGTCAACGTATTTCCGTCCGCTGATTGTCGTCCTGGCGGTCATCGGCGTCATCTACGGCGCGATCGTGGCGATCGGCCAGACCGACATCATGCGACTGATCGCCTACACATCGATCTCGCACTTCGGCTTCATCATCCTGGGCATCTTCGTGATGACCACCCAAGGGCAGAGCGGGTCGACGCTGTACATGCTCAACCACGGCATATCCACCGCCGCGATGTTCTTGATCGCCGGATTCCTGATCTCGCGGCGCGGCACCCGGTCGATCGCCGCCTACGGCGGCGTGCAGAAGGTGGCCCCGGTGCTGGCCGGGACCTTCCTGGTCGCGGGCCTGGCCACGGTGTCACTGCCCGGTCTGGCCCCGTTTGTCAGCGAATTCCTGGTGTTGATCGGCGCATACACGCGCTACTGGCTGGCGGCGGCGTTCGGGGTCACCGCGCTGGTGCTGTCGTCGATCTACATTTTGTGGCTTTACCAGCGGGTGATGACCGGGCCCGTCGCCGAGGGCAACGACCGGATCCGCGACCTGATACCGCGCGAAATCTTCGTCGTCGCACCGCTCATCGCGCTGCTCCTGGTGCTCGGGGTGTACCCGAAACCGGTGCTGGACATCATCAATCCCGCGGTGGGCAACACCATGGCCACCATCGGCCAATATGACCCGCCGACGATCGTGCGGCCAGGTGTCTCACACCTACCGGGGACGGCGGAAGGACCGCACCGATGACGACCATGCCCACACCCAGCGTCGAATATGGGGTGCTATCACCGATATTCATCGTCTTCGGTGTCGCTGTCGCCGGTGTACTGGTGGAGGCATTCCTGCCCCGACGAATCCGCTACGGCGCCCAGGTCATCCTTGCGGTCGGCGGGCTGATCGCCGCGTTCGTCGCTGTCGTCATCGTCGGCAGCCAGATTCCGCCGACCGGCCGCACCGCCGTGCTGAAGGCGTTGGCCGTCGACGGCCCAACTCTGCTGTTCCAGGGCGCAATCCTGCTGGTCGCGGTGCTGGCGGTGATCTTCATCGCCGAACTGCGTGACGACGCGACCGCCGCCACCGGCCCGGGCGCAGCGACCGCCACAACCCACGTCGCCGCCGGGCTGGACTCCTTCACCCCGCAAGCCTCCGCGGTGCCCGGCAGCGCGGCCGAGCATCAGGCGATCCGCGCCGGGGTGCGACAGACCGAGCTCTTCCCGCTGGCCATGCTCGCCGTCGGTGGCATGCTGGTTTTCCCGGCCGCCAACGACCTGCTGACGATGTTCGTCGCACTGGAAGTCCTGTCGCTGCCGCTGTACCTGTTGTGCGGGCTGGCCCGTCACCGCCGCTTGCTGTCCCAGGAGGCAGCGGTCAAATACTTTCTGCTAGGCGCATTCTCGTCGGCGTTTTTCCTCTACGGCGTTGCGCTGCTCTACGGCGCGACGGGCACGCTGTCGTTGCCCGGCATCGCCAATGCGCTGGCAAGCAGCACCAACACGTCGATGGCGCTGATCGGCGTCGCCCTGTTGTCGGTCGGCCTGTTGTTCAAGGTCGGCGCCGTCCCGTTCCACTCGTGGATTCCCGACGTCTATCAGGGCGCGCCCACCCCGATCACCGGGTTCATGGCCGCGGCCACCAAGGTCGCGGCGTTCGGCGCCCTGCTGCGGGTTGTATACGTGGCGCTCCCGCCGCTGCACGACCAGTGGCGGCCGGTGCTGTGGGCGATCTCGATTCTGACGATGGTGGTCGGCACCATCACCGCGGTGAACCAGACCGACGTCAAGCGGATGCTGGCGTACTCGTCGATCGCACACGTGGGATTCATTCTCACCGGTGTTATCTCCGCAATCCCGGCTGGTATTGCGGCGACGATGTTCTACCTGGTCGCCTACAGCTTCAGCACGGTGGGCGCCTTCGCGGTCGTCGGCCTGGTCCGCAATTCTGACGGCGACGAAGACGCCACCGTGTCGCACTGGGCCGGGTTGGGTCAACGCTATCCCGCTGTCGGCCTGCTCTTTTCGATGTTCTTGCTGGCGTTCGCCGGTATCCCGCTGACCAGCGGTTTCGTCAGCAAGTTCTCGGTGTTCCAGGCCGCGGCCAAGGGCGGAGCGGTGCCGCTGGTGATCATCGGTGTGATCGCCAGCGCGGTGGCTGCGTACTTCTATGTCCGGGTGATCGTGATGATGTTCTTCACCGAGCCGCCCGCCGGTCAGGCACAGGTCGTGGTCGTGATGCCCAGCTTCTGGGGTAAAGCGGCGATCGCGGTGTGCGCGGTGGTCACCATCGGCCTGGGCGTCTTCCCGCAGCCGCTGCTCGATCTGGTCAACCAGGCCACGCAGTTCGTGAGATGACCCCATCGCTGGTTCTCAGCGACGACGCCGGCGCGGTGCGGGTGCTGACCATGAACCGTCCCGAGGCACGAAACGCTCTGAGCACCAAGCTGATCGAGGCACTCTACGCGGCATTCTGCGACGCCGACGCCGACCCCTCGGTGCGGGCGGTGGTGCTCACCGGCGCCGACCCCGCCTTCTGCGCCGGAGTCGACCTCAAAGAGGCACAACATCTCGGGACGGTCTACTTCGAACAATTTCAAACCCAGAGCTGCATTCGCAAAACAGCCGAAATGGCAACACCGATCATCGGCGCGATCAACGGCGCGGTGTTCACCGGCGGACTGGAGATGGCGCTGGGCTGTGATTTCCTTATCGCCTCGGAACGCGCCGTTTTCGCCGATACCCATGCCAGGGTCGGCATCCTGCCCGGCGGAGGCATGACGGCCCGGCTGCCGCAGGTTGTCGGCGGGGCCATGGCGCGGCGGCTGTCAATGACCGGCGAGGTCGTCGATGCCGCCCGCGCCGAGCGGATCGGGTTGGTGACGGAAGTCGTCGCGCATGATCGGCTGCTGTCGCGCGCGGTCGAGCTGGCCAGCCAGATCGCCGAGGTACCGGCGCCAATCATGGCCGGTCTCAAGCAAATCTATGCCACGGGATCGGCGGCAGTCACCGGTCCGGCACTGGCCGCCGAACGGGACATCGCCGGCGCCCAAGAGTTGGACCGCGATGGGCTCGGAGCCCGCTACGCCGAGGTCAGCGAGCGCAATCGTCGCCAGATCCGGCCGCAGACCTAGCTAAGAAGCGGGCTGTAGTCGGTCGGCGGATCGACGAGATTCATCGAGCGGTAAAGCTTCTCGGTCAGCGCCGAGCTGTTCTCGGCGGCACTCAACACCGCCTCGCGGAAATCCAGTATTTCCTTCGACGCCGAATGCGCCGGGTCTGCGTTCGCCAAGTAGAGATCGTTGAACTGGTTGGATGCCCACAAAGGGCCGACCACCTCGGCAGCGGCGGCGAAGAATCGCTGGCTCAAAGCACTCAAATCGCCATTGGCTTCCGCCAGACACCCGCGCAGCGCATTCGCTTCAAGCGCGGCCACCGTCATGCCTTGACCGTAGATGGGATTGGTGCTGCAAATCGCGTCGCCGAACACCAGCAACCCCGCCGGAAAGCGCGACATCTGGTCATAGCGCCGCCAAGTGGCACCCGGATAGCGAAAGACCGAAATCTTGCCGAGGGGTTCGCCCCGCTTCAGCGCCCGCAACACCGGAGGCGGCGCAAATTGTGTGGCCATCCGAATCATGCCGGCCATGTCATCGGGTGGTTCGTTCTGCGCCAAGCGGGCGACGGTGAGAATCCAGGTGTCGTGCTCGTAGACCGAAAACGCGCCACCCGTCGGTCGTTTCGGCTCCGGGACGACAAAGGTCATCTTCTCGCGCAGGATCCCGGCCGGGATGCGCACCCGCAGGCTGGCGTAGTTCGCGCTGGCTGTTGAGCGCTCGGCGGCCGGTCGGCCGTAGCCCATGCTGTCCAGAAAGGCGGGGGTCCGCGCGCTGCGGCCCATCGCGTCGACCACCAGATCGGCGTCCAGCATCCACTCAGCGCCGCTGTCGCGGTTGACAATGTGCGCACCCGTGACTCGGTGTGGATTCGGCGTGATCGGTTCGACGAAGTCGTGTCCATCGAGGATTTCGACGTTGTCGATCGCGCTGACTCGACGCCTGACCTGGGATTCCAGCAATGGACGGCTAAGCAGATGAATGACGACCGATCCCGGGTCTTTGAATTTGCCAGATCTGTTGAGTTCGTGGCCGGACACCCGGATGGACACCTGGGAGAGGTCGCCGTCGTCGCACACCGTCGCACCGGCCTCGACGAGTTCGCAATGTATGCCTGGAAACAACTCTTCCAACTCCTGCGCGCCGCGACTCCACAGAGCGTGGAAGTGCTGCCCCTGCGGAACCCCACGCCGGTGATCCGCAGCGTCCGGCAACTTGTCCCGTTCGACCACCGTCACCGTGTCGTAGAAGTCGGCGAGCACTCGAGCGGCGAGCAATCCACCCATCCCCGCGCCACAGACAACCGCGCGCTCCCCACGCTTGCTCAACCGACACTCCCTTCGCTGACGAGGTGTCCCCCACCGTGATATCAGCCTGGCGGATGCCGCCCGGCCTCACTCTGCCCCGCGCCGCGCAGGATGGCTAGCCGCCCCTCGCTGATAGCCGTTGTGCCGGCTTACCGTACAGAAATAGTTCGAAAATTAGGCCGAAACCGCGGAGGCGACCGCCGTGGGTTTGAACATGCCAACACCGCACGAGGAGCCGGCGCCAATCATGGCCGGTCGCAAGGAAACTGAATAAAACGCTAGGTCTTGGAGCCAGCTACGACGAGATCGCCGAATGCGACGGCCGCCAGATCCGGCCGCAAGACGCTTAATTCCTCGAGTTCCTCGTCGGCGCGCCGCTCGACCAGCAAAGGAATGAAATCGCGCACCCGGCTGGTTCGCAACCGCGCATATGCGTAGTGCACAACCGCGCTGACCTGATCGTGGGGAAGAGCCGTGTATTTCTTAGCGAGGCGACGCTCAACGTCGCCGATAAGAGCCCGCTCCTCTTTAGGCATGCCGATATTCTTGCCGCCATCCCGATAGTGGTCAAGACGCATCCCGTAAACGATTTGTTGTGTAAATCGTTGGAGAAAAACACTTTTGCTCCGAAGGAGTTGCGGGTATCATCCGCGCGGGCCCGAGCATCGGATCAGGGTGGTTTATGGCCCGATTCAGCTCCGCAGAAATGGCCGAGTAGCCAGCAAATACAGCGCGAACGCGGCGAACGGCGCCAGCAACGGCAACCACGGCAGCTGCAGCGGAAATGCCGCGGCAACCAGACCGGCGAACGTGAATCCCACGGCTCCGACCAGCGTTGCTCCGCTGACACCGTCCAGCCCGGCGCCGCTACCGGCTGCGTGCCGCAGCACCAAGTAGACCGCAGCGGACAGCCCGGACACCGCGGCCAGCGTCGCCGCGGAATCGGACAGCGCGATCGCCACCACGGTGAGCAGCACCGCAAGCGTCGCGACCTGGCGAAACAGGATTCCGGCCAGCACCGCGACCAGCGCCGACGTCGCCGCGATCAGGGTCGGACCGTGCGACCCGAGCCCCACGGCTCCCACCATCAGCAGGCCGCAGGCGCTCGACAAGATGAGCGCCGCCAGCTGGCTGCCGGGCCTCATCAACGCCGTCCGGTCAGCGGCCGGCGACGATCGGGCACCGCACGCATCGATTGGTCCAGGGTGCGGTCCGGCTGCCAGGCCACCACGTCGACCCCGACGGTGCCCATGTCGCGATACATCGCGGACCGCTGCAATGCCCACATCCGGTCGACCAGCGGCTCCTGCTGAGCTGCGAATGGCGAGCCCTGCAGCACGTCGACCGCCACCACGACGTGTCCGCGTTTGCGCAGGTCGATCAGCGACAGCGCGAACTCGGTGTCGAGCAGCGTGGAGAACGCCACGACGATTGCACCCGGCGGGATAGCCGCACGGGGCGCCAATGTACCAGTGGTGGTTTCGAATTCATCACCGGCGGCCAGCACGGTGTCGAGCACCCGATAGAACTGGCGCTGCCCGATGTCGGCGCCCAGCCAGCGCGGCCGGTTACCGCCGAGCGCGACGATGCCCGCCCGATCGCCGTTGCGCAACGCGGTCTGCACCACCTGTGCGGCGCCGCGCACGGTCCGCTCGGTGGATTCCGTTGCCGGCCCGGCCGGCTGCGGATAGCCGTCGATGAGCACCACCACGTCGGCGGACCGGTCGGTCAACCGCTGTGTCACATGCAGGCGGCCGCGGCGGGCGCTCACCGGCCAGTTGACGGTGCGAAGCTGGTCACCGGGCACATAGGTGCGAATGTCGGCGTACTCGACGCCGCGGCCGATGTGCCTGGTCAGGTGGGTACCCAGCCGGTCGAGCAGCTCGGTCTGCGGCAGCGACGTCGCTTGCGGCGGAGTCATTGGAAACACCGTCACATCAGCGGCGTCGACGGTCCCCGCTCCGGTTAACAGCCCGCCGTGCGCGACAACGTCGACCGTGGCCCGGATGGGATAGCGGCCCCAGCATTCGGCCGTGGTAGCCACCGTCTGTCGCTGACCAGATGCCCCGTCCAGCACGTCCACTCGCATCCCGGCGACTGCTGACACCGTGAGTTCTACTGCAACACCGTGGTTTTCAGTGGCAGCCCAGACGGTCAGTTGCGCCTGCTCAGTTTCGAAGCATCGCTGCGAGGCCGGTTCTGCGTGCACGGTGACCTTCGGCATCGGTCGCTGCCAGCTGATGGAACACAACACACCGAGCAGCGGGGCGGCGAAGGCGATCAACTGCCAGCGCGATCCGATCAAGGCAAGGGCCAGCGCCAGTGCGGCACACGTCGCGATCGCACGCGTCAATGTTGATGCGCGCCAGTGCAACTGGACTTCCCGGATCTCGATCACATCGTTGCGCCGCTTACTGCGGACCACCGCCTGTTCGCGGCACCGGCAACCGCCGTAGCAGGTCTTCGACGACGTCGGAGCCTTGAATTTTTCGTACCCACATCTCCGGCCGCAAGGTGATCCGGTGCGCCACCGCAGGGGTCGCGAGCGCCTTGATGTCTTCGGGTATCACGTAGTCGCGGCCAAGCAGCAAGGCGCGGGCGCGGGCGAGTTGGACCAGATCGAGTTCCGCACGCGGGCTGGCGCCCACCGCCACCTGGGGGTGGTGGCGGCTGGCGGCGGCCAGCGAGACAACGTAATGCAGGACGTCCTCGTGCACACTCACCTGCTCGACCGACTCGCGCATGGCCAACAGATCGTGTGCGTCGACAACCTGATTGACCCTCGGCTCGGCCGACCCGCGATCCAATCGGCGGCGCAACATCGAGGCCTCGTCGCGCTCGGAGAGGTAGCGCAATTCGAGCCGAACCGCGAACCGGTCCAGCTGTGCCTCGGGCAACGGGTAAGTGCCTTCGTATTCGATCGGGTTGTCGGTGGCCAGAACGATGAACGGTTGGGGCAGTGGGTGTGTCGCGCCGTCGATGCTGACCTGGCCCTCGGCCATCGCTTCCAGCAGAGCCGCCTGGGTCTTGGGCGGTGTCCGGTTGATCTCGTCGGCAAGCAGCAGGTTGGTGAAGATCGGCCCCGGACGAAACTCGAAGCGGCCCGACTGCATGTCGTAAACCGTCGAGCCGAGCAGGTCCGCCGGCAGCAGGTCGGGGGTGAACTGTACGCGGGTGAAGTCCAGCCCGAGCGCCGCGGCAAACGACCGGGCGATCAGCGTTTTGCCGAGGCCGGGCAGGTCCTCGATGAGAACGTGCCCGCGGGCGAGCACCGTGGTGAGGATGAGGGTGAGCGCGGCCCGCTTGCCCACCACGACGCGCTCGATCTCGTCGAGCACCGCCACCGCGCGGGCGGTGGTTATAGGTGCCGGCTTAGTCATTTTCGAGCCATATCCGAGTCGTACCCTCCGTCATACCTGTTCCAACCGCTCCAGGATCTCCGCCAGCGTCGCACGGCCCGGCCCGGGTTCGCGCGCACCGGTTTGCGCGACGTTGTTGGGATCCACCCACGCCCACAATTGCGGGCCGAAAAGCATCCGTCCGGTGGCGTCAAACTCGGTTGGGCTTTTGGCCTGATTTTGACCGGTCGTGATTGCGAAGCGCCGGGCCAGCATTGGCCGCAGGTGTCGGTCCCAATCGAGTCGGGTGGATTCCGACCGGTGGATGAGCGTCTCGGTCCGCGACAACCAACTACGCAGCGACTCCTCGAGGGGATTCGAGGCCTCCGCGGGTGACGATTCGACGCCGCGGCCCAGGACCTGGCGGACATTGACCAATGCGAACAAGACCGCGACACCGGCCGCCCAGAGCACGAATCGCCGATCGTGCAGCGCGAGCGCGGCCAGCTCCGCGCTCAAGATGACGCAAACGCCCAGGGCTATTTGCTTACACTCCCTTTTCACACGAGCCGCCTTTTCACACGAGCCGCCTTTTCATACGAGGCTCCGCAATTCAGCGAGAACCAGTCGCAGCACGCGTAGCGCGCTTTCGCGGTGCGCCTCGCTCATCACGTGCGGACTGAACCGGGCCTCTTCGAACAAGTTCACCAGCTCGCCGGCGCTATCGACACGTAGCGCGTGGTTTTCGACGGCTCGGGCCAGCACCTCGGTGGGGGTATCGAAGTCCTGCGGGACGGCTCCCGGAATGTACGCCAGTTCGCGCTCCATCGCGGCGTAGCACGCGATGATCGCCTCCCGCGGCTCGCGGCTGCGGTCGCCGATTTCGGCCAACCCGACTTCGGCCGCGCGTACCAGCGACTCGGAGGTGCCCGGCGCAGGGGCGGGCCGCAGCGGTTCGGCAGCGACGATGGGCGCCTCCTCGACGCTCCGTCGCCGCGCGGCGACGACACCCACGACGGCCAGCACCAACACTGCCACCGTGGTAGCGATCAGGTAGCGCAGCATCGCCCGACTTCCGCCCACGTCCGGCGGCTGCGGTGGCCGAGCGACGTTGTTGGCGGGCGTCGGAGCGGTTGATGCCGGAGCGGTCGGGGCCTGAACGGCGGTGTGCAGCACGACGAACTGCGAAAGCAGCCACACCGCCAACAGCCACGCGGCGAGCACGCCGGCCCCGATCAGCAATACCCGCCAAGTCGGTCGGCCCCGGCCGTCGGAAAACCTGTCCGGCAGGCCACCGGCGCTGGGTGCCGCCCTGCGCGGGTCGCGAAGCCGGACGATGATCGCCACGGCGAAAATCACCAGTGACACGCCGAGCATGGCGATCACGTAGACCAGCGACGCCCCGCTGTCCGGAGGTGTTTTCCGCGCCGCGCGGTCAACGCCCGGAAGATAGCCGCGCAACGACGCACCGATAACGATGAGCAGCACGATCACGGCGACCACGCGGCCTGTCGCCTTGTCAAACATTGGCACACCACTCGACCGGATTGCCTGCCGCTGTTGCGGCATTCCGTTTGCTCATCCTGGCACGTCGCCCACCTGCGCTGCCAGCAATCGGTGCAGTTCCCCGATCTCCCGGCCGGCTATCCGTTGCGCTCGGCGATCTCGGCAAGCCGATCCAGCGACGCCCGAAGCCGCTCCGGCGTCGTCTGGCGGGCGCGGGGCAGGCGATTCTTGTCCGTCAGTCGCGACCAGTCGTAGGTGTGGGTGACCCGGGTGCGGGTCTCGGTCAAGGGTTCGAGCTCCCAGCGCCACAGATGCCCTGGCGGTCGCCGACCCGGCTCCGAAGGATGCCAGGCGATGCGACGGCCTTCGTCGAACTCCACGATGTGATTCTCCCGGATGCTGCCCATGGTGAGAGTCATGGTGAAGACCTCTCCGAGGCTGCGGACGCGTTGCCCGGGTTGTGCTTCGGCGAGGTTGTCGTTGCCATCCCAGAGCGGCTGTTGCGAGGGATCGGCGATGAGCTCGAAAATTCGATCGGTGCTCGCGACGATCTCGCGGCTTGCGCTGACCACTCGAGGGACGTCGGTGTCGTCGGCCATAGGTTTATCGAAGCATGCGTTGCAGCGGTGGTTGGGGAGGCCCAGCCACCTCCCCAACCACTGCCTCGCCGTATCGGTCAGCGCCAACCACTCCGCGGGCGCTGCGGAGTGGCGGCGACGTCCTAACCACGAATCACACCCGGGCGGGGTTCAACGTCTCAAAGCCGGCGATACGGCGTGAGGTATGAAGGCAGCGGCACGGCGGGGTCCAGGTCGTCGGCGGGCACCGGTATGCCTGCCGTCAGCGTCAGCGGTAACACCCCGGCCCAGTGCGGCAGCGCAACGTCTTCCTCGTCGTCGACCGGTCCCCCGTCCCGCACCTTGGCGGAGACCTCGACGAGATCGAGCGCAAGCACGGCGGTGGCCGCGAGTTCGCGGGCGTTCGGAGGTCTGCTGTCGCCGGACCGGCCGGACGCGACGTGATCGAGCAAAGCCGCCAGCACGCGCAGCTTCTCATCGCTGTCCTGCACCAGGCGCGCACTGCCCACCACAACCACCGACCGGTATTTCAGCGAATGGTGCAACGCCGCGCGGGCCAGCACCAGGCCGTCCACCAAGGTGGCGGTGACGCAGACCGGCAGACCTTCGGCGGACCCGGCGGCCGTGAGCATCGGGCCGCTGCCGGTGGATCCGTGCAGATATAGGGTCTCGCCCAGCCGCGCATGGGTCGTGGGTAACACCACTGGTCGACCGGCGTTGAGGTAGCCGACATGACAGATCAGGGCCTCGTCGAGAATGCCGTGTACCGTCGCCCGGTCGTACCGGGCGCGCTCCCGATATCGGGTCGGCACGGTCCGCGGTGTGGGCGGGTACGCCTGTCCCGTGGCCTGCGGTGAGCTCGTGGCCGACGCCATCAGTTGCCTCCGAGTTTGTACTAGTACATACTTACCAATGTGCCAGAACAATACACGATTCAGGGCGCGGGCGCCGAGGCGATTGCCGCCGACATCGAGGAGGCCATCTCTGCGGGCGCCCTGGCGCCCGGCGCCGACTTGCCACCGATCAGGGAATTGGCCGGGCAACTGAGCGTCAATGCCAACACCGTTGCCGCCGCCTATCGGCTGCTGCGCGAACGCGGTGCCGTCGAGACCGCGGGCCGGCGCGGCACCCGGGTGCGGGACCGGCCGGCGACCACGCCACGGTCGCTGCGCGGGCTCGTCGTCCCACCGGGAGTGCGAGACCTGTCCACGGGGAATCCGGATCCGGCGCTGCTGCCAATCGCCGCCGTCCGCGCGAGCTCGGCGCGGCGACCCCCGCTGCTGTATGGGGAACCGGCAGTCTCGCCGGAGCTCGCCGAGCACGCCCGGGCGTCGCTGACCGCTGACGGCGTTTCGGCCGAACACGTTGCCGTGACCTCCGGGGCTCTGGATGGCATCGAACGTGTCCTCACTGCTCATCTGCGGCCCGGCGATCGGGTCGCGGTCGAGGATCCGGGGTGGGCCAATCTTCTGGATCTGCTTGCCGCGCTGGGTTTTCCGGTTGAGCCGGTGCGAGTTGACGACGACGGGCCGCTGGTCGCCGATGTGACACGGGCGCTGCGACGCGGCGTTCGGGCCGTCGTGGTGACCACCCGCGCTCAAAACCCCACCGGCGCCGCGGTCTCGGCTGGGCGTGCGGCCGAGCTGCGTGAGCTGCTGGCTGAGCATCCCGACGTGCTGCTGATCGAAGACGATCACTGTGCGGGTATCGCCGGCGTACCGCTGCACACCTTGGCCGGGACGACGCGACACTGGGCGTTCGTGCGGTCAGCATCCAAGGCATACGGCCCGGATCTGCGGCTGGCACTCCTCACCGGCGACCGCCGCACGGTTGAACGGGTGCACGGCCGGCTGCGTCTGGGACCGGGTTGGGTCAGCTATCTGCTGCAGGATCTCGCCGTCAGTTTGTGGGGCGACGAGACAGCAAAACGCTTGGTGCACAAGGCGGAAGCCGTCTATACCCGCAACCGCAGCCTGCTGCACGCGGCGCTGGCCGACCGCGGCGTGCCGTCGCACGGCCGATCCGGTCTCAACGTCTGGATTCCGGTGCCCGACGAAACCGTGGCGATCACCAGGCTTCTCAGCGCAGGCTGGGCGGCGGCACCGGGAACCCGGTTCCGGATCGGCACGCCGCCGGGAATGCGGATCACGATCTCCGGGGTCGACGCCACCGAAATCGACTCGCTCGCCGACGCCGTCGCCGAGGCTGTGCACGCGATCGGACGCGCCAGCGTGTGAGTCAGACGTGCAGGAGCCCACTGAAGATTGTGACGGCATGGGCGATGAGTAGGAGGTGATCGCCTTCTAACCGTGTTCGCAGCCGCCCACCACGCGGTGAGGCTTGTTCAGCGAGTAGCTCAGGCTTGGCCAGACGCTCCGACCACCAACTGGCGAGGGTGCAATGCGCCGACCCCGTCACCGGGTCTTCGACGATGCCGGCGCTGGGCGCGAAGACGCGGCTGACGATGTCAGCTTCACCATCGCCGGCGGCGGTGACGATCACCGCCCGCGCGGCGATGTTCGCCAGCACCGCGGGATTAGGTGTCAGTGCGCGGATTTCGGCAGCGGATTCCGCCTCCACCAACACGTCGTGGCGTCCGCGCCATACCGAGCGCACCGTGATGCCCGGAAGTCCCTCGGCCAATTCGGCCGCCGGTGATTCAGGGCGGGGTGGATCGGCGGGAAATCGCATCGTGATCGCGCCATCGGAGCCGACACTGCAGCTCAATGTTCCGCCACGCGTGTGGAATGTCTGATCACCGCTGAGGATATACGCGGCGGACAAAGTACCGCTTCCACACAACGTCAATTCGGTGGTCGGGCTGAACCAGCGCAGTTTCTTCGGCTCGACATCGGGGTCTGAAATGTCTGCGAACGCGGTGGCGGGGTGATTGAATTCCGCAGCGACAGCCTGCATCCATTCGGGATCGACCGGCTGGTCGACTAACACGACAGCGGTCGGGTTGCCTCGAAACATGTTCTGCGTGAAGGTATCCACCACATAAACTCGCATCTCCCTATCGAAGCATTCCGCATGCCGAGTTATCCACAGTTGCGATTTGATCCACAACCCGGGCTTTGCGCCTTCGGTCAGCGGCGGACTTGTCGTGCTCGTTCATACCGTCGAAGTATGGGCCCAGCAGTCGGCGCCGAGCAGGCACGGGAACGGATCAATGCCGCTCTCGATGCGATTGACGCTGCCCACGACGTGTTGCGTGATACGTCTTCGGATCTGGTAGGCAACAGGTTTCGCGTCGACGTCGCTGAGCGGTTGGAGACGCAGGACCGCGCCAACCGCGGGCTGATGTATCGATTCTTCGGGGAGATCGCCGACCCGCCCGACGAATCCGGATCGATAGCAGCGGTGCGGTCCGCTCTGTGGGCGCGATTGCGCATCACTCCCAACGAAATAACCCGTCGGTTCAAACTCGCGGCCCGGATTCGTCCGCGCCGGTCGTTGACCGGCCCGCCGGTGTCCCCGGAGTTGCCGACGCTGGCGGCCGCGGTCGAGGCCGGCGCGGTCGGCGAAGACCACATCCGCGCGATATGCCGCGCAGTCGACGTGCTGCCCGCCCGGGTGTCGCCCACCGATGTGACAACCGTCGAGCGCAAGCTGGTTGAGCACGCAACGAAAGTCGATGCCGGCGTCGTGGTCAAACTCGGTCAACGCATCGCCGACTACCTCAATCCCGACGGCCAATTCAACGACGACGATCGGGCACGGCGCCGCGGGCTGTACCTCGGCCCGCAGGGTCCTGACGGCATGTCCCGGCTGTCCGGGCTGCTCGATCCCGAGGCCCGTGCCTACTTGGAGGCCATCGAGGCGGCGGTGCGGCCCGGTCGCCATCTTCCCGATGGCAAAGATCCGGAACCAGAGGCGCGTGATGACCGCACGCCCGCTCAACGGTGCCACGACGGGTTAAAACTAGGCTTGGAAGCGGCCATCGCCTCCGGTGGACTCGGTGTGCATCGCGGCCACCCGGTAACCGTGGTCGTCACTACGACGTTGGCCGACCTCGACCGGGCCGCCCAAGCCACCGTTGATTCGTCGGTCCCGATGCCAGCGGCCGCGACGACCGGTGGTGGCTCCAGACTGCCGATGCGGGATCTGATCGGCATGGCCGCCAAGACCATTCATTATCTTGCGGTGTTCGACGACCACACTGAGCGGCCGCTGTATCTCGGCCGCCAGAAACGCGTTGCGACCGCCGACCAGAGGCTGATCTGTTACGCCCGCGACCGCGGCTGCACCCGTCCCAATTGTCTTGAATCGGGTTATCGCTGCGAGGTGCACCATTCACCGGACTGGGCTCGCGGCGGCCGCACCGACGCCGACACGCTGTTCTTCGTGTGCGGCGGAGACCATGGCATGGCAACCCGAGGCGAACTGCGCACGCAGGTCACCGAGAGCGGGCGACTGGGCTGGACCGATGGCTCCGGCCCACCCGAAATCAACCACGCCCATCACCCCGACGAACTCCTGCGCGGAGACCCGAACCCGCCCGAGGACGAGGAGTAAGCCGCTAGCTGGCATCGGGCTTTTGGTCGGTGGCAGACTGACACCGTGCCGCCGTATCGGGACGTCGCCGAGTTCAACGACCGGGCCGCGAGCTACGACCACGGCTGGCGGGGCCGCCTCCATCACGAGATCGCCGACCGCACCGCCCGTCTCGCGGTCGCCACCGTCGCAGCTCCTAGCCGAGTGCTCGACCTCGGCTGCGGCACCGGCTACCTGTTGCGGACACTGGCGGGCCGCTATCCCGATGCCGAACAGCTGGTCGGTATCGACGCCGCCCCCGAGATGGTGAAGACGGCCAACGCCGTTACCCAAGATGATCGATTGACGTTCGCCGGCGGCGTTGCCGAACAGATCGGCTACCCCGCCGAAACGTTCGACTTGATCGTCAGCACAACCTCTTTCGATCACTGGTCTGACCAGCAAGCGGGGCTGCGCGAGTGCGCCCGGGTACTGCGTCCCAGTGGCGGGCTGGTGCTCGTCGACCAGTTCTCGTGGTTGCTGCTGCCGACGATGCTCACCAGCCGCCGCGGCAAGGCCCGGACCCGGCGCCGCGCCACCCGTCTGCTGCGCAACGCCGGGTTCAGCTCCCCGCACTGGCACCGCTTGTATGCGGTGATCATCAATGGGGTGACGGCGACCAAGCCGGCTTAAGACTGAAACGAGCGGAAGCTGCCGTCAAGCACCTGCTCGTGACCGATCGTTCGCCCCGTCACGACCTGCGCATCCACCAGCGCCAACTCCACCGCCGCCTGCGCGAATTCCTCGGCCTGTGACACATCGTCGAATCCGGGGGCGTAGTACGAAAGTCCGGGCGTCATAATCGGTTTGGACGGCGACAGGGCATTGACCGCGATGTTATGGCCCTGCAGATCGAAGGCCGCACACCACGTCAAGTGTTCCAGCGCGGCCTTGGATCCGCCGTAACCGGGCAGCACGCCGCCACCACGGTCGGGATAGGGACCGTCACCCGGTAGCCGCGACGCCAGGGAGGTGACGTTGATGATCGAGCCGCTCTTCGCGGTGATCATGTCGGGGCAGACCAGCTGGATCAACTCGTAGGCCGCGAACACCGAAATCTCGAAGTGTCGCCGGTAGGCGCCCAGCGGCGTTCCCAACAGTGGCGGCCAGTCGGCTCTGACCGCAGCCGACGGCGGTTTAGCCGACTTGACGCGCACGTCCTCACCTGGCTTGGGCGGGCGGCCGGGCGCGGTGAACGCCGCATTGTTGATCAGAATCGTGATGGGGCCCAACGTATCTCGGGCCTCAGCGACGAGCCGCGCGATATCGTCGCGGTCGAGCAGGTCGGCGCGGATGGCGACCGCGCGTCCGCCCGCCGACTCGATGTCGGCGACGGTCTCACCGATGGTCCCGGGCAGCCGCTCGTCCCAGACCTTTTCGGTACGACCGATCACCGCGACCGCGGCACCCGCGGACGCCAGCGCAATAGCGATCGCCCGGCCCAATCCGCGGCTGGCGCCGGTGACGACCGCGGCCCGGCCGTCCAGTCGTCCGGTCACCGGCCCGACCCTACATCTCGGGTGACGCCGTGAACGAGGATGGCGGTGGTCTGGTCGACCCAGGCATCGTCGAGTTCTTCGTCGGGACACAGCAGCATCCGCAGCAGCGTCGCCCCGCCGATCAACTCGATCAGCCGGTCCGGGTCGACATCGCGATGCACCTCGCCGCGGTCGACGGCCTCGCGCAGCCGCACCCGCACCGCGGTGAACAGATCCGCGAATCGCGACATCACCCGGGCGTTCAGCTCGGAGTCGGCACTCATATCGGCGACCAGCCCGGGCAACGCGGCGCGTACCACCGGGGTGGTGAACACGTCCCGCGCGGCGGCGATCATCGCCCGCAGATCGGCCACCATGTCGCCCGCCGGGCCCACCAGCGCCGAGGGCGCTACCGGAAACGCGGCCTCGTGCACCAATTCGGCCTTGCTCGACCACCGCCGATACAGCGCCGTCTTGGTGGTTCCGGCGCGTTCGGCAACCGCGGCCAACGTGAGATTCGAATAGCCGATGTGCACAAGCAGATCCGCGGTCGCCGTCAATATGGCAGCGTCAATACGCGGATCGCGGGGCCGTCCGGCACCCGGGGCCTTGTCAACCAAGGGCGGGTCTGCTTTCATAACGCTACCTAGCGTATCGTAATTGCCGCGCAGACGTCTCAATGAAGGAGGCACCCGTGGCCAACGAACCCGTGCTCGACCAAGTCGACCGACTCCAGCGGTCCAGCCGCGACGTCACCACCCTGCCCGCGGTGATCTCGAAATGGCTGTCAACAGTCCTGCCCGGCGGGGCGACACCGCAGGTCACCGTGGAGAGCGGTGTGGACTCGACCGGGATGTCGTCGGAGACGATCATCTTGACTGCCCGATGGCAGCAGGACGGCAAGCCGATCACGCAGAAGCTGGTGGCCCGGGTGGCACCCACCGCCGAGGACGTCCAGGTCTTCCCGACCTATCGGCTCGACCACCAATTCGACGTGATCCGGATGGTCGGCGAGCTGACCGACGTTCCCGTGCCCCGGGTGCGCTGGTTCGAGCCCACTGGCGACGTCTTGGGAACACCCTTCTTCTTGATGGACTACGTCGAGGGTGAGGTGCCGCCCGACGTCATGCCCTACACCTTCGGCGGCAACTGGTTCGCCGACGCGCCACCCGAACGACAGCGCGAACTGCAGGACGCCACCGTCGGAGTGCTGGCATCGTTGCATTCAATCCCCAACGCGTACAGCACGTTTGACTTCCTGCTAGACAGGGGAGCAGGACAGGACGGCGACACGGCACTGCGCCGGCACTTCAACTGGGTGCGGTCCTGGTACGACTTCGCGGTGCCCGACATCGGCCGGTCGCCCTTGCTGGAGCGGACTTTTCAGTGGCTGGAAGACCACTGGCCACAACAGGTGGCCGCCAGCGAGCCGGTGCTGCTGTGGGGCGACGCCCGGGTGGGCAACGTCTTGTACAGCGACTTTCGACCGGTGGCCGTGCTGGACTGGGAGATGGTGACGCTGGGCCCGCGCGAACTGGATGTCGCGTGGATGATCTACGCGCACATGGTCTTTCAGGAATTGGCCGGTCTGGCAACGCTGCCGGGCTTGCCCGAGGTGATGCGTCAGGAGGACGTCCGCGCCACCTATCAGCGGCTCACCGGCGTCGAAGTCGGTGACCTGAACTGGTTCTACGTCTACTCGGGGGTGATGTGGGCTTGCGTGTTCATGCGCACCGGCGCCCGACGGGTGCATTTCGGCGAAACCGAGAAACCTGACGACGTGGAATCGCTGTTTTATCACGCCGGACTGATGAAGCGTCTAATCGGGGAATAGCCGTCCGGGTTACTTAGTCCTGGGATGAAGCACGCCCGCGTCGTCAGCCTCGGTGATGAACCGCTGCAGTAGGGCCACAATCAAGACGGTGATGTTCAGCAACCGCCACACCGCGTGGTAGTTCCCCATCTTTTGATGGTCTGAGTCCAATAGGTCCCGTAGGCGGGGGTCCATGCCCTCGTGGAACCACTGCGAATTCAGCACCAACTTGGCCAGCTCATAATCAGTCACACTCATTTGAAACCCCTGAGCCGGGATCGACCAATACGAGAACACCTCGCTCTCAAGGGTTTTCTTATAGTCGGCCCGCATCGAGATTAGAGTGCGCTTCCAATGTTCATCGGTCAGCGAGCCCGACACCGCGTGCATCACCCGCGTGACCTTGGTTGCGTCATCGACCCACGGTAGGAACGGCCGAAGGTCCGTCGCTAAACCCTTGACGAGATACTCGTTCCGCGCTTCGTAGCTGACCTGCACATCACCCGGTCCGAGCACATGCACGTTGAAGGTGAACCCCGCTTCAAGCTGCGCTTTCGAGGCGTCGACAAGTTCAGAATTGACGACGCGGGACGCCCTCGCCATGAAAGCACCGATGATGTCGGCGGGCGTGTGGCCGCTCACCGCCAAGAGAATAGTTGAACCCTTATGGAGCCAGTGTGGTGCCTACTAGCCGGGAAGACCGCCGCCGGCGGCCTGGTCCTGGCTACGAACTGGTCGTTACACGTCCTTCGCTGCCGCATGGCCGGCCAACGTGGCGCCACGGCGTGGTAGGCCCGTCATATCGTCGACATCGCCTGTCACGGCCCGGCGACGGGATCGCCCGCTGTGGTCTACGGCTGATTGGGAACCGGCCGCTACGCCCCTGCGCCGAGGCGTAGCGGCCGGTTCAGGGTCGACTTCCTGGTAGCGCCACCGCGTGATCACCGTCCGCTGGCATCGCACCAGATCCGCCGCCTCGAATAACTACTTACTCGAAACCCTCCGACGTGCGGCGAACGCGGCCATCTCCTACACTCCCGGGGCGGTTATTCGCGGTGGGCACGGAGGGTGCGTTCGGTCTGGAGGTAAACCTGCTCCTGCAGGGACTGTGTGCGGGATCGCTTGGAGGATTTCTTGAGTTTGGCGGCCGCGTAGTAGCCGCCGGTGGCCGTAGCCAGGTCAGGGTCGGCCATGATCCGCACGCACCCGCGGGCGCCTCGAGCGGCGTCGCCGAATAACGGTGCGCCCAGCCGTGCCACCACCCCGAAGGTTCCGCCAGCCTTGTCGCCGAAACCCGTGTTCACCGTGCCGGGGCTGACCGCGTTGACGGTGACCCCGCCGCCGTCGAGTCGGCGAGCCAGGGCATAGGTGTAGAGCAAGTTCGTCAACTTGGCGTTGAAGTAGGCCTGAGTCTGGGTGTATCTGCCCGGATAGGACCAGTCGGTGACTACTTTGCCGCGCCCCTCCACCAACGCGGTCATGTTGGCTACCCGCGAAGGTTTTCCCAAGGCGTCCGCACCCGCCTGCAGCAGGTCGAGGAGTCCGTCTGTCAGGGTGACTACCGCAACGTGGTTGATTGCCATGGTCATCTCGAAGCCATCTGGGGACAGCCGCCGCTGGGCGAACGCGGCGCCGGCGTTGTTGACCAGACCGTGGATGCCCAGGGGGGCTGCGGCTCGGACGGCGCCTACCAGTTGCCGCGCGCCCGCGATCGAGCTCAGATCGGCCGCGACCGGGATGAAGCTGCCAGCCCCGCTGCCGTCAACCACGAGGTTCTCGACAGTGGCGCCCGCCGCCTCCGGGGTACGGCCGTGCACCAGGACGGTGGCTCCCTCGTCACCGAGAAGGCGGGCGATCTCGTACCCGATGCCACCCTTGGTGGTGCCGGTGACCAGGACGGTCTGCCCCCGCATCCGGGGGCCGAACGGGGAGGGGTGCTTGCTCATTGAAGTCTCCTAGTGTGAGGTTTTGGCCTGAGATTGGGGGCGTTCCGCCCAGGGATCAGATGGAGGTGAGGTCATTTCATCCATACGGTGGCTCTAGACCGGGATATCGGCGGGCCCTTTCGGTCTGCCGGTCCGGGGACAGATTGTTCTGCGCCGTGGGCCACGTTCCGAGGGGGTAGCCGTTCACAGCACTGATTGGCGGCCACCGTCGACCGGGACGACGGCACCGGTGACGAAGGTCGCCTCCTCGCTGCACAGGTAGGCGATGGCGTGGGCGATCTCAATGGGCTGGGCTGCACGGCGCAGCGGAATGGCGGCGGTGAAGGTGGGCAGCATGTCTGCCATCGGATCCATTGCCGGGGTGAGGGTGGGTCCCAGCGCGACGGCGTTGATGCGCACGCCCCTGGGTCCGTATTCCGCGGCCCAGGATCGGGTCAGCGATTCCAGGGCTGCTTTGGAGGCGCCATAGCCGGCCATGCCGGCCATGCCGCGGTCGGCGACCATCGTGGACACGTTCACGATGGCGCCGCCGCCGTTTCCCGCCATCGCGGGGGCATACGCTGCGGTCAGCAGGAACGGTGCCTTGACGTTGACCGCGAACATGGCGTCGAAACCAGCTTCGGTGGTGTCCTCGGTCGGCGCCAACTCCCAGAAGCCGGCATTGTTGACCAGAATGTCGACGTCCCCAGCCTCCTGAATCAGTCGTCGCACGTCGTCGGGAACGTTGAGGTCGGCGGCGATGAAGCGAGCTGGCGTGCTAGCGGTCGCCAGCTCGTCGACCACGGCGTGACCGCGAATTTCGTCGCGACCGGTGACGGTGACCGCGGCGCCGTTGTGGGCGAACAGTTTCGCGGCTTCTCTACCGACGCCGGACGTGGCGCCGGTGACGAGGACGTTCTTGCCGTTGAATCTCATGGGTTGTTCCTTCTCGGTTGACGTTGGCTAGTTGTTGTTGAAGAGGTCGCGGTGGGCGTCCACCCAGTGCGCGAACGGTGTCGCCGGTCGGCCCAGGATCGCCTCGACATCACCGGTGACGACCGCGGGTTGCTGCGCGGCGGCCGCTTGCAGCGCCATGTAGGCATCGGCGAACTCCGGTGATGCCCCTGCCGCCTCCGCCTGCTTCGCGATGGTGGATGTCTGCGCCGTCATGCGACCGCCTTTCGAGTTTGGATTGATCACTCCACAAAACCCCACCGGCTCTGGAATGTCAACTCCAAAAACCGCTATCCTGGAGCGGTGATCACGCGCAAGGGCCAGGCGACTCGAGACCGCATCGTGGCCGCCGCCGCGGCCCTGATGTATCAGCAGGGTGTAGCTGGCACCAGTACCGAGGACCTCCAGGCCGCCGCCGGCGTCAGCGCGTCGCAGATCTACCACTACTTCGACGACAAGCACTCCCTCACGTGCGCCGTCATCGGGTATTGGAGCGACGCGATCCTCGGGTTTCACGAACCCCTGCTCGCGCGCCTCGACGACATCGACGCATTGCGTAGCTGGGCCGAGGTCATCGTGGACGCGCAGCGGGCCAACGACTTTCGGGGCGGCTGCCCGTTGGGTTCGTTGGCTAGCGAGCTCGCCGACAGCGACGATGCTGCTCGCGAAGACGTCGTGGCCGGCTACCGGCGATGGCAGGGCGCCATCCGTGACGGCCTGGCGGCGATGAAGGCCCGCGGCGCACTCGTCGACGGCGCCGACGTCGACCAACTAGCCATGGCACTGCTGACTGCCCTGCAGGGCGGCCTGCTGCTGGCCAAGACCTTGCGCGACGGCGAGCCCCTACGAACCGCACTGAACACCACCATCGATCACATCGCCTCCTTCGACACGACGGGAACCACATCGGATCACCGTTCTCGTCACGGGCTTTCGTGAACCAGCGATCCTCGATCCCTGATCGTCGATGCCTCATCAGTTACCGGCCTCTGCGGCGAGTTCGGCTTCGATCTTGGCGGCCTGCTGCTGCAACCTCTCCGCCTTCAAACGCTTATTCGCGGCGACGGAAGCTCGACGCAAGTGTCCGAAATACAGCTTTTTAGCGGTCGTGATCTGGTTGCGCTGTTCCGCTGTCAGCTTGCCATCGGGGCCACGGGTGAATCTGAGCTTGCGTTCCCAGTAGCCGTCGGCGGCTGGGCTGTTCTGCCGCACGGCCTCCATACGCTGATGGCGCGAGCATCGGCGTTGGCCCAAGACGTGAGGCCGCCGAGGCTGCCAGTGGTGACGCGCTCGGGGTCTGGGTTGTGGTGATTCGGCATCGAGCCTCCGGAGATCAGAGCAATGCCGCCTGGACTAAGCCGACGTCTCCAATCCCGGCGGGTGCCGGTACAGGTAGTAATATACCGCGTGGTACCGAGTACGGTGATTTGCAGTGTGCGACAGCGGTTCTGGTGGTCGCCGCCTACTACACAATATTGACGCCTACACCGCCTCTTGCGGCTCCGTACCTACCTGGGACTATTACCGGACCTACACCGTTTAACACCGAAGTTTAATCGGAGAGGATCACTAATGCTCGGACCGCTCGACGAGTACCCCGTACATCAAGTCCCCCAGCCGATCGCCTGGCCGGGTCCGTCGGACCGCAACTTCTACGACCGCTCCTACTTCAATGCCCACGACCGCACCGGGAACATCTTTTTGATCAGCGGCATCGGCTACTACCCCAACCTGGGCGTCAAGGACGCTTTCGTGCTGATCCGGCGCGGCGATACCCAGACCGCCGTGCATGTGTCGGATGCCATCGATCAGGACCGGCTCAACCAGAACGTCATGAGCTACCGGATCGAGGTCATCGAGCCGTTGCGCAAACTGCGGCTGATCCTCGACGAAACCGAGGGCATCGCAGCCGATCTCACCTGGGAGGGCCTGTTCGACGTAGTCCAGGAACAGCCGCATGTGATGCGGTCCGGCAACCGAGTGACGCTGGACGCGCAGCGATTCGCACAGCTCGGCAGCTGGAGCGGCCAAATCGCCATCGACGGCGAGCAGATCGCCGTCGACCCGGCCACCTGGATCGGCAGCCGCGACCGGTCCTGGGGCATCAGGCCGATCGGCGAGCCCGAACCCGCGGGCCGGCCCGCCGACCCGCCCTTCGAGGGCATGTGGTGGCTCTACGTGCCGATCGCGTTCAAAGACTTCGCCGTGGTGCTGATCATCCAGGAGGCGCCCAACGGATTTCGCTCGCTCAACGACTGCACCCGAATCTGGCGCGATGGCCGGGTCGAGCAGCTGGGCTGGCCACGAGTCAAGATCCACTACCGCTCCGGAACCCGCATCCCCACCGGCGCGACGATCGACGCGACCGCCCCGGACGGCACGCCCGTCCACTTCGATGTGGAGTCCAAGCTGCCGGTCCCCATCCATGTCGGTGGCGGCTATGGCGGCGACTCGGACTGGGGGCACGGCATGTGGAAGGGCGAGAAGTTCGTCGAACGACTGACCTACGACATGACGGACCCGGCGATCATCGGGCGATCCGGCTTCGGCGTCATCGATCACGTGGGGCGCGCGGTGTGCCGCGACGGCGACGGCGATCCGGTGGAAGGCTGGGGTCTCTACGAACACGGCGCGCTGGGCCGCCACGACCCGTCGGGGTTCGCCGACTGGTTAACGGTGGCGCCCTAGTCTTTTCGGGCTAACGCGTCGATGATCGCGGACAGCATGTCGAGGCTCATCGGTCCCGGCTGGTAGAGGAAGACGGTGTCGGTCACACCGTCGACGCGGTCGCGGATGTGTCGTGCGACGTCGGCCGGTGTGCCGCAGGCCGCGATGGTGTGCAGCATCTCGTCGTCGATCAGTCCGCCCATATCCTGCCAGCGTCCCTGCTTGGACAGCGCGTTGAGCTCGGGCTGCAGATCCTCCCAACCGTGTGCGGCCAGCACCGGCCGATACGCGGGGGTCGACCCGTAGAACGCCAGCAGCCGGCGCGTCCCCGCATCGGCCCGCTCACGTTCGGCGTCGGTGTCGCCGACCGACACGATGATCTCGGGCAGCACGGCGAATTCGCCGGTTTGGCGGCCGGCGGCGTGCAGACCCGCACGCACGGACGGCATCGTGTGCTCGTGCAGAAACCGTTTCGAGCCGAACGGCATCACCAGCAGTCCATCGGCATGCTCGGCGACGGCCCGGGTCAGCCGCGGCCCGAGTGCGCCGACGTAAATCGGCGGCGGACCATACGGATTCGGACCCGGGTTGAAGGTGGGCGTCATCAGCGTGTGCCGGTAGTAATCGCCACGAAAATCCAAGCGCTCGCCGGAGTTCCACGCCGCGAAGATCGCGCGTAACGCCGCGATCAGCTCGGTCATGCGCGCCACCGGCTTGTCGAACTGGGCGCCGAAGCGTTTCTCGATTTGGGTGCGAATCTGGGTGCCGAGCCCGAGAATGAACCGGCCCGAGCTCAGCAGCTGGAGGTCATTGGCCTGATGCGCCAGGTGAATCGGGTTGCGCGGAAACGCGATAGCGACATTGGTCATCAGATCCAGACCGCCCACGGTGGACGCCAACGTCAGCGGCGCGAACACGTCGTGCGCTCCCTCGAAGCTGGCGACACCGCTGGCACCAGCGTCGCGCAGCTCCCGCGCACGGTGGGCTGCGTCGGTCAGCCCGGATAAAGCTGTGAAGACTTTCAAGGTGGGTTCACTTTATGCAGCGCCCATGCGGTTGACTAAGGGGCATGCCGGACGCGACCTGGACCGCCGATGTCGTCGTGGTAGGGGCCGGTTTCGCCGGCCTCACCGCCGCCCGCGAACTGATGCGGCTAGGACACGATGTGCTCGTGCTCGAGGGCCGCGACCGGGTGGGTGGACGCTCGCATACCGGCCATGTCGCCGGCATCCCGGTTGACATGGGCGGCACGTTCGTCGGCCCGACCCAAGACGCTGTGTTGGCGCTGGCCGACGAGCTCGGCATCCCAACGATCCCGACCTACCACGACGGCGCGAACCTGATCCGATGGCGCGACGCGGTCCGCTCGTACAGCGGCACAATCCCGCGGCTTTCGCTCGGCGGCCTGATCGATATCGGCCGGGTCCGTTGGCAATTCGAGCGCATCGCCCGGACCGTTCCGCTGACCGAGCCCTGGAAAGCCCGGCGCGCGGCTCGGCTCGACGGCCAGTCGCTGGGCGATTGGCTGCGGTCGGTGCACGCGGGCGCCACCGCACGCGACCTGCTGGCCATCATGGCGCGGGTGACCTGGGGATGCGAACTCGGCGACGTGTCGATGCTGCACGCTGCCCGCTACGTGCGGGCGGCCGGCGGTTTGGATCGGCTGCTTGACGTCGAAAACGGTGCCCAGCAGGACCGTTTCTTGGCCGGCACACAACAGATCGCCGTCAGGTCGGCGGCTGACCTCGGCGATCGGGTGGTGCTGGAGGCGCCGGTGCGACGCATCGATCACCGGGACGGCGGGGTCAGCGTCAGCTGTGACAAGGGCCGGGCCGACGCCCGGTTCGTCGTCGTCGCGATCCCGCCGGCTCATCGGAGCTTCATCGAATTCACTCCCCCGCTGCCCACCGAATACGCCCAACTGGCCAAGGTTTGGCCGCAGGGCCGGCTGTCCAAGGCGTATGCCGCCTACGCCACCCCGTTTTGGCGGGGCAACGGGGCCTCCGGTGAAGCGCTGTCCGACAAGGGCCCGGTGTTCATCACCTTCGACGTCAGCCCGCAGCCCGACGGACCGGGCATTCTGCTGGGGTTCGTCGACGCTCGGACCTTCGACCAACTACCCGCCGATCAGCGTCGCCAGCGCGCGCTGGAATGCTTCGCATCGCTGTTCGGCGACGAAGCGCTGAAGCCGCTCGACTACGTCGACCATCGTTGGGGCGCAGAAGAATTCGCGCCCGGCGGTCCGACTGCCGCGGTGCCACCGGGGTCGTGGACGCGGTACGGGCCGTGGTTACGCCGTCCGGTCGGACCCATTCACTGGGCCGGCACCGAGACCGCGGATGAATGGACCGGTTTCCTGGATGGGGCGGTGCGATCCGGGCAGCGGGCCGCCGCCGAGGTCGCCGAGCGGCTAGGAGCTGATGCGTCGGCTGCCGGCCATCATTTCGGCGAGCGCGCGTAGCTCCCGGTTGACCTCAGCGGGGCGTTCCAGCATCGAGCAGTGCCCACCGGGCAGCACGACGAGGTCGACCAGGTTCGGTGCGGCTTCAGCGATCCGCCGGGATTGGATCAGCGGCGTCAGCCGGTCACGTTCGCTGCCGATAACCAGTGTCGGGACGGTCAGACCGGCAAGGTTGATGTGCCGACGCTGCAACGCGTCGACCAGCGCCTTGCCGCAGCCGCCGCGCCCGGCCGGCGATGTGGCGTTGAACAGCTGGTAGATCAGGGCGCCGACCTCGGGCTCGGCGTCGCTGCCGACCGCAAGCATCGAAATCATTTCCCTGGTGGCGCGCCGCACCGCGGGCGGCACGTCGAAGGAACCGAAGGTGTTGACGAGGGCGCGGGCACCCAACACCCGGACCGGCGCGAACGGCGCCGGCACCGGCAGCAGCCTCACCTCGCGCAGCAGATCACCGGTGGTGGTGTTGATCAGCGCGACGGCGTCGGCGCGCCGCCCAACCTTGTGGCGGCACCGGTCCGACCAGGCGGCGATCGCCATGCCGCCCATCGAGTGTCCGGCGATCACGGCACGCTCGCCCGGAGCCAGCGTCGCCTCCAGCACCGCGTCGACATCGGCCGCGAGGTGGCCAAGGCCGTAGCCGCCGCGCCGGGGGATCCCGCTGCGGCCGTGGCCGCGATGGTCAAACGCGATCACCCGGTACTCGGTGGCCAGCTCGGCGATCTGGTAGGCCCACACCCGGATGGCGCAGGTGATGCCGTGCGCCAACACGATCGGATAGCCGTCTTCGGGCCCGAATACCTCGGTGTGCAGGCGGGTGCCGTCCGGGGAGCGGACGGGGACAGTGCGGCTGGGCGGCAAGGCCGCCGGTAAGGAGCCCAGCGTGCGGGCCGATCGTCGAGAACTCATCATGGCTCCCCTCGGATGCGGCGCCGTCGCCGCGTGGCGCGAGTGTATCCGAGCGGGCCATGCCGAACGGCCCAAATGACCCCGACGCTAATTAACCTGGGGTTTAGCGGCGACCGATGGCGGCATCCTCGATGCGGCCGATCTGGCTGATCCTGTTTAGGGAGATCCCGATTTGAAACTTTATGCCGCACAGCAGCCTATAGGCTCGCACTATCGGCGGAATGGGCTGGAAGAGGAGCGAACGATCATGGCAATTGACACGGACACCAGGGCACACACCCCGCTCGAGGACGCTTTTGACAGCGATGTCGCCGCCACGCAGCGATACTTCGACAGCGCACGGTTCGACGGAATCACTCGCCTCTACTCCGCCCGCCAAGTCGTAGAGCAGCGCGGCACCATCCCCAGCGATTACATCGTGGCGCGGGAGGCGGCGGAGGCCTTCTACCCTCGGCTGCGCGAGCTGTTCGCCCAGCGCAAGAGCATCACCACCTTCGGCCCGTACTCGCCCGGGCAGGCGGTGGCCATGAAGCGGATGGGTATCGAGGGCATCTACCTCGGCGGGTGGGCAACCTCCGCCAAGGGCTCGATCAGCGAAGATCCGGGGCCCGACCTGGCCAGCTATCCGCTGAGCCAGGTGCCCGACGAGGCCGCCGGCCTGGTCCGCGCCCTGCTGACCGCCGACCGCAATCAGCAATATCTGCGGCTGCGGATGAGCGACGAGCAACGCAGAAGAACGCCGGCGGTCGACTACCGGCCGTTCATCATCGCCGACGCCGACACCGGCCACGGCGGCGATCCGCACGTGCGCAACCTCATTAAACGGTTTGTCGAGGCGGGTGTGCCGGGGTACCACATCGAGGACCAGCGCCCGGGCACCAAGAAGTGCGGGCACCAGGGCGGCAAGGTTCTGGTGCCATCCGACGAACAGATCAAGCGGCTCAACACCGCCCGCTTCCAGCTCGACATCATGCGGGTGCCGGGCATCATCGTCGCGCGCACCGATGCCGAGGCGGCCAACCTGCTCGACAGCCGCGCCGACGAGCGCGACCAGCCGTTCGTGCTCGGCACGACCAACCTGAAGATCCCGTCGTACAAGTCCTGCTTCCTGGCGATGGTGCGGCGCTTCTACGACGCGGGATTCAAGGAACTCAACGGGCATCTGCTCTACGCCCTCCCCGACGGTGAATACGCAACTGCAGACGCGTGGTTGGACCGTCACGGCATCGCGGAGCTAATCACCGTGGCCGCCGCGCACCCCGACCACGCCCAGCAGTCGATCGACGCCATTTTCGACGAGATCGAGTCGAAGTTCGTCGACGCCTGGCAGCACGACGCCGGGCTGATGACCTACGGCGAGGCCGTCGCGGACCTGCTCGGATTCGCCGAGAGCGAGGGTGAACAGCGCGACATGAGCGTCGCCGAATGGCGCGAGTTCGCCCAGCGCGCACCGCTCTACACCGCCCGCGAAAAAGCGCGCGAGCTCGGCGCCGACCCCGGATGGGACTCCGAGCGGGCCAAGACGCCGGAAGGCTACTACCAGATCCGCGGCGGTATCCCTTACGCGATCGCCAAATCGCTTGCCGCGGCGCCATTCGCCGACATTCTCTGGATGGAGACCAAAACCGCGGACCTCGTCGATGCGCGCCAGTTCGCCGATGCGATCCACGCCGTGTTCCCCGACCAGATGCTGGCCTACAACCTCTCACCATCGTTCAACTGGGACACCACCGGCATGACCGACGACGAAATGCGGGCGTTCCCTGAGGAACTCGGCAAGATGGGCTTCGTCTTCAACTTCATCACCTACGGCGGACACCAAATCGACGGCGTCGCCGCCGAGGAGTTCGCTACCTCGCTGCGCCAGGACGGCATGCTGGCGCTGGCGCGTTTGCAGCGCAAGATGCGCCTTGTCGAGTCGCCTTACCGCACGCCGCAAACCCTGGTCGGTGGGCCGCGCAGCGATGCCGCGCTGGCCGCCTCCTCGGGCCGCACGGCGACCACCAAGGCCATGGGCGTGGGCTCCACGCAGCACCAGCACCTGGTGCAGACCGAGGTGCCGAAGAAGCTGCTTGAGGAATGGCTGGCGTTGTGGAGCGAGCACTACCAGATTCCGGAAAAGCTTCGCGTGCAACTGCGGCCGCGACGCGCCGGATCCGATGTGCTCGAACTCGGCATCTACGGCGACGGAGAAGAGCCGCTTGCCAACGCGGTTGTCGACCCGATCAAGGACCGGCACGGACGCAATATCCTCACGGTGCGTGACCAGAACACGTTCGCCGAGAAACTGCGCAAGAAGAGGCTGATGGACGTCATCCACCTGTGGCTGATCCATCGGTTCAAGCCGGAGATCGTGTACTACGTGACACCGACCGAGGACAACATCTATCAGACCGAGAAGATGAAATCCCATGGCATCTTCAGCAACGTGTACCAGGAGGTCGGCGAGATCATCGTCGCCGACGTGAATCAGGAGCGCATCGATGAGCTGTTGGCGCCCGATCGCGAGGCGCTGAAACGGCTGATCGCCAAGGAGGATTGAGGCCGACGCCGGGTACATCGTGATGTAGTCCGAACCTCAAGGAGACCGTCATGACCGTCGGTACCGCTCCCGCAAGGGTTTTCGACGCCGGCCTGCCGACGCTCGCGTACGACGCCACAGAGACGCCCGCTGAGGTATACCCGCGTATTCAGGAGGCGCAACGGCTCGCGCCGGTCGCACTCGGACCCCACGGACCCGAAGTGCTCTCGTACCATCTTGTCCGATCAGTTCTTCGGGATACCCGGTTCCAGATTCCGCCCGGCATAAGCCTGCTCGCCCAGGGCGTCACGTCGGGCCCGTTGTGGGACAAGGTGGTCAATAGCCTGCTCTGCCTGGAGGGCGACGCGCACCACCGGCTGCGCAGCCTGTGCTCCAAGGCATTCACGCCTCGAACGGTTGCGCGCCTGCACGACACCATGGTCGACGTCATGAGCGAACTGGTCGACCGGGTCGCCGACGCGGGCCACTGCGACGTCGTCGTCGATCTCGCGCGCCCCTACCCGGTCCCGATCATTTGCGCGTTGCTCGGCGCGCCCCGCGAGGATTGGCAACAGTTTTCGTCGTGGGCCGACGACGTCTTTCAGGCGTTCAGCTTCAACGTCGATATGCGCGAAGTCGAGCCCGTCGTCATGCGCGCGTGGCGCGAGCTCGACGATTACGTCGACGAGATGGTCGCCCGGCGCCGGCGCAGCCTGACTGACGACCTGCTTTCCGACCTGATTCGCGCCGAGGACGATGGCGATCGCCTCGACGCCGCCGAATTGCGCATGCTCGCGGGAGGCCTGCTTCTAGCGGGTACGGACACCACCCGGAATCAGGTGGCCGCCTCGGTCCACGTGCTATGCGAGCACCCCGAGCAGTGGGAGCTGCTCAAGGGGCACCCCGAACTTGCGATGCGGGCGGTTGAAGAAACCATGCGCCACTCGCCGATCGCTTGTGGAACCCTTCGCCTGGTGGTCGAGGATACCGAGCTCGACGGCTACGTATTCCCCGCGGGCACGATGGTGTTGGTGAATACCTTTGCGGCCAACCGTGATCCCGCGATATACGACGACCCAGACCGCGTGGACATCACCCGCGAGGAAGCACCGCCGATACTGACCTTCGGCGGCGGCGTCCACTACTGCCTGGGCGCCAACCTGGCCAGGCGCGAGATTGCCGAAGCGCTCAACGTCCTGGCAAGCCGGCTGTTGCACCCGCGCGTCGCCGGACCGGTGCCCTGGAAGCCGATGGTCAGCCTGAGCGGGCCGAAGAGTCTGCCCATCGAATTCGACCGCTAGTCCGCTCGGGGGGGTTCGCTAGCCGACCAGCTCCGGATGGAACTTCGCCGCCATCCGGCGCATGCCGTCGCGCCAGTCGACCGTGCTGACGCCGACGACCTCGCGCATCCGGCTCGGGTCGGTGGGATTGCCACGCAACGCCTGGTCGCTCTCCTGAAAGACCGGTTCCTTGCCGACCAGCGAGCCGAGGTAGCCGCACCAGTCCTGCAGGCTGACGGTCTGCTCGCCGCACCAGTTGAGCGTGGTCGCCGGGATCGACGCCACCTCAAGCAGTTTCGGGATGGTCGCGACGATGTCGTCCTCGTGGATCGGGTTGTAGCGGGCCGGTCCGCCGGCGGGGACCGGGATCGGGATGCCGCCGAGCATCATCTCCATGTGATAGAAGGGCCACCCGCCGTTGTCGCCGTACGGGACATTGAGACGGGCGATGGTGGTCGGCACGCCAAGCGCGCGCGCCATCGTCCTGGCGACCACCTCGCCGGCGATCTTGGAGATGGAATAGGTTGGGAACAAAGGCTTGTGGTTGTCGCCCAAGGCAGCGTGCTCGGTTCGCGGTTCGTCGTCCGGCGGGTCGTAAACGGCACCCGAGGAGCAATGCAGGAACGCTTTTGCGTTGCGGCAGTGGGCCATCAACAGCCCGACCGATTCCGCGTTGGCCGCGAGGTCCTTCTCCCAGTTGCCGCTCTTGGCCACCGCGAGGTTGAGGACGTAGTCAAAGTCGGACGGGATGCCGGTGAAGTCCCCCGCGGCCAGGTTGACGGTCTCGCACCGCACCCCCGCCTTCTCCAGGGCCTCACGCGCCGCGGCGTTGGTGAACCGGGCGATGCCCCAGACTTCGTTATCGACCGCCAGGGCCTGGGCAATGGGACTGGCAACCTGTCCGGTCGGGCCGGTGATCAGGATCTTCGAACCACGCATGCGCTGATAGTAGGCCCGGCGTCATGCACCGATCTGTTCGCATCCGAAGAAACCTCGGGTGCGTTGGAACAACGAGGTACACCGATCGGTTTATTAATGGAGTTCGATGAAAACTCACTCCCCAGGAGCAAACGCCATGTCATCTGTCCTCGTCACCGGAGCGAGTCGTGGGATCGGCCGCGCCATCACCGAGGAGTTCGCCCGCCGCGGACACCGCGTGGTAGCCACCGCGCGTGATCCGCGCACGCTGACCGATCTCGACGTCAGTCAACGACTGGCCCTCGACGTCACCGACGACGCCAGCGTTACCGCAGCATTCGCGGCCGCGGGTGATGTCGACATCGTCATCGTCAATCCCGCCGAGATCTTCTACGCCGCTGTGGAAGCGATACCGCTGCCTGAATTGCAACGGCTGTTCAACCTGAACACCGTCGGCGCGATCCGCGTCGCCCAAGCCGCGCTTCCGCAGATGCGCGCCCGCGGCGACGGCAAGCTGCTGTTCATGTCCAGCGTCGTGGGGCGCATCGTGCTGCCGCCCGGGGCGGCGTATGCGGCGACGAAGTGGGCGCTGGAGGCGCTGGTCGAGGCGCTGGCCATCGAGACTGCGCCCCACGGCGTCCAGGCGGCGCTGCTCGAGCCTGGCACCGTAAGCTCCGGCGCGCTCGACGACGTGACCACCTACACGCTGCCCGACGACCCCTACGCCGAATTCCTCAACGGCGGCGGCCCGCGCGCCGGGATGATCACACCTCAGCAGGTAGCGGCCGAAATCGCCGACGCCGCGGAAAAGCCGGAGTTGCCACTGCGGGTTCCAATCGGCGACGCCGCCCGCATGCTGTTGGCGGCGCGACACGCGGCACCCGACGACGTGCCGTTCACCCCGACCGCCGGCTAGGGGCGCATCTGGTAGGCGCCGTCGTAGGCCTTGACCTGCTCCCACGCTCGGTCGAAGCGGTGCGCATCGGTTATCGGCTTACGCACCGCTGAAATCACCCAATCCTGTTGTGCTGTAGTCGAACTCGGCTTCCCATGTAGCGCGACGGCATAGGCTGAGAAGTCGCGGATCTGGACAGCGAAGATCTGATCCACTAGGTCGGCATCGAGCCCCGTCAGGCCGGCTTGCTCGAGAATCAGCTGACCGTAGACGACCAGGCTGAAGAGGTGACCGACGACGAGCAGGAAGTCCAGGTCTTGCATCTGCTCGGCATCCGGAGCTGCGGTGGCCAGCAGCTCCTTGAGTGCGCGGGCCTGCTCGTAGAACAGCGCCACATTCGGTATGTCCAGGTGCTTTTCGTAAACCGCTGTCCAGTCGGCGAATTGGACCTTGGATGCGCCCCGGGCCGGACCCTGCGCCCAGAAGAACACGTCGTCGGCCGGGTCATTGCGCGTTCCGATCTCGGGGTAAGCCGCCGGGTTGAACATGTAATTGGGCATGAACTTCAGGATCTGCGCGACGTTGACGTGCACGGTGCCTTCTAGCCGGGGCAGTGCACCGATCAGCCGTGCCACTTCGCAGAAGTAGGTGTTCTTCTCGAAGCCTTTGGCGGCCAACACATCCCAGAGCAATCTGACAACAGTCTCGCCCTCGGACGTGACCTTGGACTTTGTTACCGGGTTGAACAACAGGTATCGCCGGTCGTCGAGGCTGGCGCTGCGGAAGTAGTCGATCGCGCGGTCGCTGAACAGTTTCATCGCGACCAATCGGGCGTAGGCCTCGACGAAGCTGGCCCGCACGTGCGGGAAGTCGGTGACCGGGTTGCCGTACAGGATGCGGTTGTTGGCATGCGTGATCGCCTCGTAGAAAGCGTGCTCACACATCCCGATCGAACCGCTGCACAGATTGAACTTGCCGACGTTGACGGTGTTGAGTGCGGCCGAGAACGCCTCCGGGCCAGTGCACAGGATGTCCTCCTCGTGCACCGGGTAGTCGTTGAGCCGGAAGTTGCTGACGTACATCTGGCCGTGCACGACGTTGCCGATCAGCTCGTAGTTCTGGTGGCCGCTGTCGGCGACGAACCACACGTAACCGTCGGCGCCGTCGACGTCGGTGCGGCGGGAGAACACCGACACCATGCCCGCCACGTTGCCGTTGCCGATGTAGTACTTCTCGCCCGACGCGCGGAAGATGACACCCTCGTCGTCGTCCTGTGCCGGCGTCAGCAGCAAGTCGGTGTTGTAGATGTCGGCTCCGTGCTCGCGCTCGGACAGCCCGAACGCCATCACCCCGCCGGCTTCGAGTTGACTGGCCGCGCGTTCTTTGGCCTTGATGTTGTCGCTCTGCCAGATCGGCCCGAGGCCCAGGATCGTGACCTGCTCGGCGTACCAGTAGGACAACCCGTAGAACCCGAAGATCTCGCTGAGCGCGGCGTTGCGCGAGGTGTCCCACCGCTTGTTCGGGTCGCCCCCGCCGTACTCCGACGGGGTGAGGAAGGTCGCGAAGATCCGTTCCTGCTTGATGAAGTCGATGAAGTCCGACACCCAGGCGGCCTCAAGGTCGTCGCGGAGCAGCTTGGTTTTGCCGCGTTGTTCGAACCAGTCGATCACCGCGCGCAGTTGACGCCGCGTCTCCGGGTCGAAGTGCGACGGGTCGTAAGTGTTCGGATCAAACAGCAGTTTGCGCAAGTTCGCCATGGCTGGCCCTTTCATCGGCGCGGGTCGGCGTCGAATCTAACGCTAGTCACCCGGCGGATCTCAAGAAGCTAACGATTTGGTGGTCGGGCGGCGTGGGGATGCACGACACGTCGTCGGACGTGTTCTGGTGTAGGCCTGATGTCGTTGTCCGGGATTTTTACCCGCCGCGCCATCGCCGCCGCGGCGGCGGGTTGGGCGCTGCTCGCTCTCGGCGTGCCGTCGGCTACCGCCGACCCGTCGACCGACGCCCTGGGTTTCGTCGACTCCACCGCGCGGTGCGCGGCACCGGACACCGCGGTGGTCTTCGGTAGCACGGCGACCTCGCGGGTGGCGATCTGCAAGACCTCCACTGGTAAATTCGAGTACCGCGGGGTGCGGATCAGCGACGGCGCCAAGCTGGTCGTGCCGGCGTCGGCGTCGAACGACGGCGGATACATCGCCCAGAGCGACGGAATCACCTACACGGTGACATCCACGTCGCTGGTCGTCAGCGAGGGCAACCAGGAGATCCGCAAAGAACCGATGGTGTATTTCCACGGTGCGAAAGCGACTGCGGCGGCGCCGGGTAGCTCAGCGCCGGCCGCGCCACCGCCGTCGGCAACAGCAACACCGACGAAGCCGTTGCCGCCACCGCTGCCCGCCGAAGTGGGCGGCACCCGACGCTAATTCGATTGTTCGGCTCCTCCTCATCGCGCTGCGCGCTCTGCATCGTCACCGAACTAGTTCGCCGGCGAGGCAGCCGAAATCGATTGGCTCACGGTGTAACTGTCGATCCCTTCGGTGCCGAGTTCGCGGCCGTAGCCGCTGTTCTTGACACCGCCGAACGGGGCAACCGGATCCATGATGTAGCCCTCGTTGACGCCGAAAGTGCCCGACCGTACCCGGGCCGCCACGCCGTACCCGCGGTCGACATCGGCGGTGAACACCGAGCCGGCCAGCCCGTACTCGGAGTCGTTGGCGATCCGGATCGCCTCGTCTTCGTCGCGGTAAGGAATGACAGTCAGCACCGGGCCGAAGATTTCTTCGCGGGCAATCCGCATGTCGTTGCTCGCGTCGCTGAACAGCGTCGGTCGCACATACCAGCCGGTGTCCAGCCCGTCGGGCATATCGGCGCCGCCGATCACCAGGCGCGCGCCTTCGCTGCGGCCCGCTTCGAGGTAGCCGCGGACCCGTTCCTGCTGACGCTTGGCCACCAGCGGGCCGATCTGGGTGTTGGGATCGGCGGGGTCACCCACCGCCATCGACGACATCCCGGCCGCCAATGCGTCGACGAACTGGTCCTTGCGGGCTTCCGGCACCAGGATCCGGCTCAGCGCGTTGCACACCTGCCCGCTGTTGGCGAGGCTGGCCATCTGAATCGCGGTGGCGGTCGACGACGGGTCGGCATCGTCGAGCACGATGGCCGCCGACTTGCCGCCCAGTTCGAGGCTGACCTGCTTGAGTCCCGCGGCGCAGGCGAGGGCTACCTGGCGGCCGGCCGCCGTGGACCCGGTGAAGGACACCTTGTCGACGCCCGGGTGGCCCACCAACAGCTCGCCGACCTCGCGACCGCCGGGTACCACGTTCAGCACACCGGGCGCAAGGTCGGCCTCAGCCACCAAATCGGCGAGCAACTGCGCGTCGAGCACCGACTCGGGTGCGGGTTTGAGCACCACCGAACAGCCCGCCAGCAACGCCGGCACCACCTTGGTGACGGTGAGAAACTGCGGCATGTTCCACGGCACCACCGCGGCGACGACTCCGACCGGTTGCTTCAGAATCCGAATATCCTTGCCGTACAACCCTGGACGCGCCTGCTGCCATTCGTAGTTCTGCGCCATTCCGCAGAACGCCGAGATCATCGTGAGTGGCAGCGCCACCTGTGCCCTTTTCGCGAAACTGATGGGAGCGCCTATCTCGGCCGAAATCAGCGCCGCCATATCGGCTCGCCGCTCTTTGTAGATCCCGGCCAGTCGGGTGAGCGCCTCGATCCGTTCGGCGGGCTGCATGCGTGGCCACGGTCCGGTGTCGAAGGCCGCCCGCGCGGCCTCGACCGCCCGGTCCACATCCGCGGGTCCCGCGCAGGCCGCGTGACCGATGACCGCCTCGCTGTGCGGCGATACCACCGTGATCACGGCGTCGGACTCCGAGCCGGAAGGGGGTTTAGAAACAGGAGAAGTCCACTTGCCGTCGATGAACAGCTGGTCTCTCTCGTACATCAATGCCTCTCAGGTGTTGCGGCCGCCATTGACACCGAGGATCTGGCCGGTGATGTAGCTGGCCTCCTCGGATATGAAAAACGAACACGCGGCGGCGATATCTTCGGGCTTTCCGACCCGGCGCACCGGTGTGCGGTTGATGTGGTCCTCCACCGAGCCACCGAGGAGATGCCGACTCTCGGCGCTGCGCAGCATCGGTGTGTCGACGAATCCCGGCGGTACGGCGTTGACGGTGATCCCGCTCGGGCCGTATTCGAGGGCAAGCGATTTCGTCAGCCCGTTCACCGCGGATTTCGCCGCGACGTAGTGGGCCATGAACGGCTGCCCGGAGTGCGTGCTGGACGACGAGATGTTGACGATACGTCCCCACCCTTCCTCGACCATGTCAGGCAGCACGGCCTGGATGGTATGGAATACACCGTGCAGGTTGACATCGATCACCCTGCACCATTCCTGAAACGACATGTGCAGAAACTTCTTGAAGCCTTCCACCCCGGCGGCGTTGACCAGCACCAGGATTGGGCCGAACTGTTCGCGGATCGCCGCGACGGCGGCGTCGACCTGGGCGCGGTCGCGGACATCGGCGACGTGGCCGAACCCGTCGTCGGTCGGCGACAGGTCAATGACGGCGACCCGAAATCCGTCGCTGCGCAACCGTTGGGCGACCGCGCGGCCAATCCCTGACGCACCGCCGGTCACGACCGCCGTCTTCAAGCCCGAAACCCACCTTCCTGAGCGACCGCCCAAACATGCCTATCACTCCCCGTCGACGGCGGTCAAGTGGAGGGTTAGGGTCCGGTGATGGATCGGCCGCCATTTCGTTTCGCCGTGCAGGCGACCAATGCTGCCGGGGGCCGCGAGTGGCACGACACCGTTCGGAGAGTCGAAGACCTCGGCTACTCAACGCTTTTCCTGGCTGATCACTACCTGGGACCGGGCCCCGCGCAGCGAGCCGCGCGCACCCCTCGCCAAGACCTGGCTCCGATCGCGGCGATGGCGGCGGCAGCCGCGGTGAGCCAGACGTTGCGCATCGGGTGCCGGGTGTTCTGCATCGACTATCACGCGCCGGCGGTATTGGCCAAGGAGGCGGCGACGCTTGACCTGCTGTCCGACGGTCGGTTGGAGATGGGCATCGGAGCCGGGTGGAGCGACGTCGAGTACACCGCAATGGGTATTGACTTCGAGTCTCCGGGCCGGCGAATCGCCAAGCTTGCCGAGGTCGTCTCGTTCATCAAGGCGCATTGGCAAGGCGACGAGCTGGACTGGTCAGGCGACTTCGTTCGGGTGCACGGATACGCCGGGCGGCCCCGTCCGGTGCAACGTCCACATCCCCCGATCATGATCGGCGGGGGCGGACAGCGCGTCCTTTCGCTGGCCGGCCGGGAAGCCGACATCGTCAGCATTTCCAGCGTGCCGTTCGTGGCGCGCGACGCCGACGGCCTCGATCCGCAGGCAGTCGCCCAACATCGAATCGGTTTCGTGCGCGAGGCTGCCGGCGAGCGGTTCGGCGGTTTGGAGGTCGAGAGCTCGCCGTACTTCACGCAGATCACCGCCGATCCCGAGGCGGCCCTGGCCGGCCTTGCAAAGTCGACCGGGATAGCCGCCGAATTGCTGCGTGACCATCCCAACGTCCTGGTCGGCTCGGTGGAAAGCGTTGTTGAGACGCTGTGTTCGCGTCGGGAAAAGCTGGGCATCAACTACGTCACGGTCCAGCAATCCCAGATCGAATCCTTCGCACCGGTGGTAGCCCGGCTGCACGGACGCTGAGCTTGACCCTCACCAGCATCGGTGGGACTATTTGGGCGATCGCTCAAGGCTGCAAAAGTGGGATGGACGGCTCTATGGCAAAACGGACCAGATACAGCGAGTACCACGACCGGTACCCCAACTATCGGCTCGAACTCTCCGACGACGGCATCCTGCTCATGCAATGCCACACCAACGGCGGCAGCCTGGTGTGGGACTGGCGCGCGCACGATCAGATGTCCGACGCGTTCGCCGACATCGCCGGCGACCGCGAGATCAAGGTGCTCATTCACACCGGCACCGGCGAGAACTACAACGCCAACTGGGGACGCATGCCCAACGGCGACCCGGTCGAGAAGCCCGACTATCTGCTGATGCCCGGCACCCGCGGCCTGCACAAGCTCGACGAAAAAGCCTGGTATGCAAGACATCTGATCACCAACGTGCTCGACGTCGATGTTCCGATGATCAGCGCGGTCAATGGTCCGTGCAACATGCACTCCGAGGTGCCGCTGCTCGGCGATATTGTGCTGGCCTCCGAGGACGCCTACTTCCAGGATGCATCGCATTTTCCTCGCGGCCAGGTGCCCGGCGACGGTCAGCACGTCATCTGGAGCTTTTTGGCCGGCCATACCCGCGCCCGCTATTTCCTGCTGACCGGGATGAAACTCGGCGCGGCCGAAGCCAAGGAGTGGGGTGTCGTCAACGAGGTGCTGGCAGGAGACCAGTTGCTAGACCGGGCATGGGAATTGGCCCGCGAACTGGTCAAGCGGCCACCGCTGACGCTGCGTTACTCACGCCAGCTGTTCACCAACCCGCTCAAACGGGCCTTCATCGACGAACTCGGCCACGGCCTGGCCCGGGAAACCTACGCGCAGCGAGCCTTCTTCCCGTTCGGCGGTGAGATGGCGCCGCTGGATAGGGCCTGGGACCAAGAGCCTTGGAGCAACGGCGGTCAACGCAGCGAAGGAGTCCGGTCGTGACCAGCATCCAACAGCGGCTGTCCACCGGCCGCGGCAAGTTCACCACCGATTACCCCGAACTGGGGACGGCCCCGGTCAACTACGAAGACTCCATCTCCGAGGAATTCTTCGGCGCCGAGCGCGAAGCCGTATTCAAGCGAAACTGGTTGTGCGTCGGACGAATCGAGCGGCTGCCGCGCAAGGGCTCGTACTTCACCCGCGACCTGCCCGGTGGCCTCGCCTCGATCGTCATCGCACGCGATCTGGATGACAGCGTGCACGCGTTCCACAATGTGTGCGCCCACCGCGGCAACAAGGTCGTCTGGCAGGAGCACCCCGGACGAGAGTCCTCGGGAACATGTCGCGCGTTCGCCTGCAAGTACCACGGCTGGCGATACGGCCTGGACGGCAAGGTCAACCACATCACCAACGAAGACGAGTTTTTCGATCTCGACAAGAGCACACTGCGGATGCCGCCGGTGCACTGCGAGGTGTGGGCGGGCTTCATCTTCATCAATCTCGCCGACGATCCGGTGCCGCTTCGGGATTTCCTCGGCGACGGGCTATTAGCCATCGAGAGCTATCCGTTCGAGAAGATGACACGGCGTTACGGGTTCTCCACTCGGATCAATGGGAACTGGAAGCTGGCCGTCGACTCGGTATGCGAGTGGTATCACCCGCCGTATGTGCACGGTCGCTTCATCGACCCCGACGTCTCCAAGGCCGAGAAGATGGTGCCGCCCGTCGACTCCTACCACTACGAACTATTCCGGCCGCACATGCTCACCTCGGTCCCCGGACCGCCGCCGCTGGCGCGCCGCGAACCAGGTACCGCGGGACCGGCGCGCCAGGATCAACGTTGGGTCTACAAACTGTTCCGCGCCGGTCTGTTCGGACCCGACGATGTACCGGATACCGGTCCCCAGCCCGATTTCCTGAACCGCGGCAACATCGCATCGTGGGGCAACGACCAGTTCTGGGTCTTCCCGAACATCTCGATCCAGATCTGGGCGCGCGGCTACTACATCACCTACACCTACTGGCCGGAAACCGTCGACTCGCACATCTACGAGATCGACATGTATTTCGTGCCGCCCGCCAACGCGCATGAGCGCTTGGCGCAGGAGTTGGTGGTCGACAGCACGATTGAGTTCGCGATGCAGGACGTCAACACGATCGAGGCCACCCACTCGGCGCTGAAGACACGGGCGCAAAGCACTTTCCACCTCAGCGACCAGGAACTGCTCATCCGCCAGTTCCACACGGTCATCCGCGATGCTGTTTCTGCCCACCAATCCGCGTGCCGCCCTGGGGAGTCGTCATGACCAATTTGGCGCTCCCGCAGGGATTCTCTGACCTGGAACCATTCGTGGCCGACTGGGCATTACCGACGCGGGCGCAACGCTACGAGGCGCGTCTGCAGAAACCGTACGACGAACTCGTCAGGTTCTACGACGCGATCGCGCCTCGGGCCGAACAGGCGATCGCGTACCTCGATGAGCTCGATATCAACGAATTGCCGGAAGACGCCGAACGGTTGCTGCACCTGCTCTACTCGATGATCCTGGTCTCCTACGCCGTCAACGTGTTCAAGCAGAACCGCATCCCGGACTCCGGTGCCGCCTTCTTCGACATGGTCGCCGAGCCGGCGGTGTGACACGACGTGACCGCATCCGCACGACCGAAGACACGCGACTCCACCACTCGCGACATGCTGATCGCCGCGACGAGTCAGATCATGGTCGAGGAAGGTTATGCCGCGGCCACGTCACGCCGGGTCGCGACCCAGGCCGGCGTGAAACCGGCCCTCGTGCACTACTACTTCCCCACGATGGACGATTTGTATCTGGCGGTTTTCCGCCGTGGCGCCACCATTTACCTTGACAGACAGCAGAAAGCGTTGGCGTCCGATCGCCCCCTACACTCCTTCTGGGATACCCTCATCGAACCCAAAGACACCCGACTGTTGTTGGAGTTCATGGGGCTTGCCAATCACCGCAAGGACATCAGGGCGGAGATCGCGGCGTGGTCCGAGCGCTGGCGCGAACAGCAGATCACCGCGCTGAATTTCATCGTCCGCGAGCACGACATCGACACCGACGAATTCCCGCCTGCCGCCCTGGCGGTCGTCATCGCCGCGATCGGCCGCACGCTGATACTCGAACAGGGACTTGGCACAGCCGGCGGCCACGACGAGGCCGTCGCTCTGGTGCATCGAATGCTCGACCGGTTCGAGATGCCGCGGCCGAAAGCCCGCCAGGGCCGTAGCAATCAATCCGGCTAAGGCAGCACCACCCGCAGCCGCTCCCAGCCGCGAACGGTGGACGTCGACGCGAGTTGTGCTGTGTCGTAGTCGATGCCCCATTCAGGCCAACGGTTGAGGATCTCGTCCAGCGCGACACGACCCTCCAGGCGCGCGAGGTTTGCACCCAGGCAATAGTGCACACCTTTTCCAAAGGTGATGTGCGAGATGTTATCGCGGTGGATGTTGAACGTGTCCGGATCGGTGTAGCGGCGGGGGTCGCGATTAGCGGCGCCGAACAGCAATAGCATGGCGCTGCCCGCCGGAACGGTGGTGCCGTAGCACTCGAAATCCTTTGTCATCCAGCGGGCTACATGCGGACCGGTAGGCTCGAACCGCAACGTCTCGTCGACCGTGCGGTTCAGCAGCGAACGATCCCGGTGAATTTCCCGGCGCTGATCGGGATGCTCGGCGAGCACCTTGGCCAGCCAGCCGATCAGCCGGCCCGTCGTCTCGTTTCCGGCACCGGCCACCACCTGGGTGTAATGCAGCACCTCTTTGCGGGTCAGCTTCCGGTGCACGCCCTGCTCGTCGTCGAATTCCACGTTGAGCAGTGTCGTCATCAGGTCGTCGGACGGGTTCTTCGACCGCCATTCGACGTAGTCGGCGTAGATCCGGCCGTCGGCGATGGAGTCGGCGTTGGCGACCTTGAGCGGCGCGCCGGGCTTGGTGCGCAAGTTGGCGTCGTTGGCGTCGCGAACCGAGACCTGCTCGGACTCAGGGATTCCCAGCAGCATGCCGATCACCCGCATCGGCATCATCGACGCGAGCTCGGCGATGATGTCAAAGCCATCCGAGCCGACCAGCGGATCCAGGCAGCCGACGCAGTACTGGCGGATCTGGTCTTCGATTTCGGCCATCCGGCGCGGTGTGAACACCCGCGACATCAGCCCCCGCAACCTGGAATGCTCGGGGGGATCCTGAAACATCATCACGCCACCGGGCATGTCGAATTTCGACTTGACCAACTCGAGGATGTCACTGCGGCGGCTGGAGAAAACCTCCCAGTTCGCCAATGCTTGCTCGACGTCGGAATGCCTTGAGATCGCCCAGAAGTCGTATTGCTCGTTGTAGTAGATCGGGGCCTCGTCGCGCAGCCGGGCGTAAGTTGGGTACGGGTCGGTGTTGATGCCGACGTCGTAGGGGTCGTAGTAGACGTCGGTATCGCTGGTGACACTCATCGGTGATTCCTTACTTCAGACAGCTGCCGGCATCCACCGTGAGCGGGACCCCGGTGATGTACCGCGCTTCGTCGGAGGCCAAGAACAACACTGCGTTGCTGATATCTTCTGGGGTCACCCAGGGGATGGGCAAGACGTGGAAGCTCTGGCACACCGGCGCAAGATCATCGGGCCCGGGGTTGTCCAATTCCGGCCGGAAAGCGCGATAGGTGGCCTCGTTCAACAACAACGGTGAATTCACGTGCGTCGGCAGGACAGCGTTGACCCGGATCATGTGCTGCCCCAATTCGACCGCGAACGAACGCATCAGGCCGATCACGCCGTGCTTGGCAGCGACGTAGTGGCCGACGTGCGGATACGCCTTGTTACCGGCAACCGAGGACGTCAGGATGATCGAGCCGCCGCGATCGCCTGCCAGGATGTGCGGAACGCCGGCCTTCACCGTCTTCCACACTCCGCTGAGGTTGACGTCGATCATCTCTTGCCACAGCGCCTCTTTGGCCTTGTGCAGCTTTCCGGCCGTCGTACCGATGCCGGCGTTCGCGACGATGACGTCTAGCCGTCCCAGCTGTTCGACACCGCCGTCAACGGCGGCTTTCAGCTCGTCGTAATCGCGAACGTCGACCTCGGCGGTCACGATGCGACCCCCGGCGTTCTTGACCATGCCGGCCGTCTCGTCGAGGTCTTCCGGCGTCGCACCATCGACGGGAGAATTCTCAAAGTCGCGGCAGATGTCGACGGCGATGATGTCGGCACCCTCTTGCGCGAGCCGGACGGCGTGACTTCTGCCCTGCCCGCGCGCAGCACCAGTCACGAATGCGACCTTGCCGTCCATCCGGCCCGCCATGCCAACCTCGATTCCCCTGCGGATGCGATTTTGGGCGATCGCCCAATTTTGGACGCACGCCATGTTTAGCAGCAGCGTGCTGCGGTAGTCAAGAGCCTGTGGGCGCAGGCCACGCATCCTATTCTCGGTGGTGCACGCAGCGTCCGACGGAAACAGGAGCATGTCATGAACACCATCCGCGAGTGGGCGATCGGCGCGGTCGCGGCGGTAGCGCTGCCGGTAATGGTCGCCGCGGGTGCCGGAATCGCTCTGGCGGAAACCAATCCGACCTACTTCGCAAGCCAGGACGGCAGCCCCGAGGTCATCTATGGCGATGGCGGGGCGGCGTTGTACGTCACCATCGTCGATGCGCACAACCCGCCAGGAGCAACCGAGGTCTGTCACTACCACTCGGTGGGCGTGATGAGTACGCCCGCATTTCCCTATGACCGCGACACCACGGTGACCGGAGCCAGCCCCTCGACCCCCGTGACGATCATCTTCCCGCCGGCCGGCGGAACCTACAGCGTCGACGTGACCTGCTTGGGCACCGGAAATTCGGCAAGCTACCCACCGGTCGTGTTCTGATTTGCCACACCGCGTCGAACACGGCAGTAAGGTGCTGTCCGTGAGCGGAAAGTCGTTAGCCACAGGTCGCGGCCGCTGGTTGGGCTTCGCGGCCACGGTCGTCGTCTCTGCCGCCATGCTCTACGCCCAAAGCACGGAGCCTCGGTGCTGCGTCACGACCCAGGCTGCAAAACCGGTGGCAGCGTCGACAGGCCCCAAACCCGCGCCGGCCAGCGTCACTCCCGCAGAGGCCACCGCGCCACATATCGCCAGCCCCGCGGAGGCGCATTTGCTGACGGCAGACGCACCGGTTGCTGCCCAGCAATTCCAGTTCGTGTTGCCTCCCGGCGTCGCGCCGGAGAACGGGTTGCAGGTCAAGACCATCTGGGCTGCCCGTGCTATCAGCGTGTTGTTTCCCCAGATCACCACCATCGGCGGATACCGGCAGGACGCCTTGAAGTGGCATCCCAAAGGGCTGGCCATCGACGTGATGATCCCGAACCACGACTCCCCCGGGGGCATTGAGCTCGGCAACCAAATCGCGGGGTTTGCGTTGGCGAATGCCAAGCGGTGGGGAATCAACCACGTGATCTGGCGGCAGAAAATCTATCCAGGCGTCGGCAAGGGAAGCTGGACAGCGAACTACGGCAACGAAACCGCCAACCACTACGACCACGTACACATCGCCACCGACGGCGGCGGCTACCCGACCGGACACGAGACGTACTACATCGGATCGATGACCCCCACGCCGCCAGACTGATTAGTCGATCAACGCCTCACTGGGCGGTCCAGCCGCCGTCGACCGAATAGGACGCGCCGGTGATGGTGGCGGCGGCATCGCCGGCCAGGAAGACCGCGAGGGCGCCAATGTCCTCGGGACGGGTGAAGCGGGCCATCGGCTGCTTTGCGGCAACGAATTCTTGCTTGGCCTCGTCAAAGGATTTTCCCGCCTCGTTGGCGAAAACTTCGACTTGCTGCGCGATGAGCGGCGTCATCACCCAACCCGGGCAGATCGCGTTGCACGTGATGCCGTGATCGGCGGTTTCGATTGCCACCACCTTGGTCAGTCCAACAACACCGTGTTTAGCCGCGACGTACGCGGCCTTCTCGGCGCTTGCCACCAGGCCATGCGCCGAGGCGATGTTGATGATCCGGCCCCAACCGCGGCGCTTCATCCCCGGCAACACGCAGCGACAGGTGTGAAACGCGGCCGACAAATTCGTGGCGATGACGGCGTCCCACTTCTCGACTGGGAAATCCTCCACCTTCGCCACGAACTGGATGCCCGCGTTGTTGACGAGGACATCGATTGCCCCGAAGGTCTTTTCGGCGCCGCTGATCATCTCTGCGATCTCGACCGGTTTAGTCACGTCGGCAGCCGAATAGACCGCAGATACGCGGAAGGTCGCCTCGATGCTGCGACGCTCTTGCTCGATGACCTCCGGATCACCGAAACCGTTGAGCGTCACGTTTGCACCCTCGGCGGCGAAAGCGCGCGCGATGGCAAGACCTATACCGGACGTGGAACCCGTTACGACGACGGATTTTCCGCGGATCATGGACCTTTGCCCTTCCTCCACTGTCAATCGCGATGCGGCTCAAGCAGATCCGCTTGACCGGTGACACGATGGTGCTTCGAAAGCCAGCGTTGGGTCGAGTCGCGCGACCTTTCGATGAGAGACGCCGACTGTGAAAAGTCCACGGGTGAAACGCGGACCGGGCACAGAGGCGGGATCACTCGCAAGTCCACCGTTCCTTCGAACCGCGCGATATCGAGGGCAAGCCGTTGGTTGATCGCGAGCGTAAATGCATGCACCACCATTGCCAGTGCACCCCTGGGCGCTGCAGGCATAGCGCATGAGTAGCCGGTGGGAAGCACCCATACAGTAGTGGCGCCGAGCGCGATGGCATGCGATAGCGGCGTGTTGTTCACGACGCCCCCGTCGACCAAGTCGCGTCCGTTGATTCTGACTGGCGGCAAGACGGCGGGAATGGCGGCGCTGGCTGCAATGGCGTCGACCGCATCCGCCGTCGACAGCAAGACGTCCTGTCCCGACAGAACGTCGGTTGCGACCACATGGAGGGGAATCGGGGCCTCCTCCAACCGCCGGAAACCAAGGTGATGCTTGAGTAGATTCCTTATCCCGGTGTCCGGCACAAGGTTCCGACGTTGCCCTAGGAAACCTAGTAATCCGGCGGTCAAACTCGTTGGGAATACCTTGCCGCGTGTTAACGACCGCCATAGGTCGGCGAGCGCGGCGATCCCGGCGGCGTCACAGCGCGACGCGACCCAGCCACCATTCATAGCGCCGACCGATGTGCCGACGATCATGTCTGGTGTGATTTCGGCTTCAGCCAGCGCGAGAAGCATCCCGACCTGGATAGACCCGAGGCTGCCACCGCCGGATAGCACGAACGCCGTTGTCATGGCTCGAATCTCCTATCGAATCACCCTGTCCCGCACTAAACAGTTGCGACACCGGGCCGGCAGACGGCGATTCGAAGACGAGCAACGTCGTCAATTTCGTCGGACGAATATGCCTACAGCCCGCTTGCATCCTCAGCCGCATGACCACATTACGTCGAGGCCCATCTGAGTTGCTTACGGCACTGGTCGGAGATCCTGCGCGTCAGCCGAGATCGGGCCACGCAGTTGCCGCGCCACGGCCGTGAACCAGCCGAGGTGGAATTCGTCACCGTCGGCCGCGAATGCCGAGCGAAGTTCGTACCACGGCAGGCCCGGATGCCGGTGGTGAACGCTATGCAAATTGAATGCGAGGACGAATTGTTCCAACGGTCTGGGCAGCCGAAGATTCATCGCCTCGAGCCGAGCGTCTAGCCGGGTGCCGTAGTGGTAAGCATTGTCAGCGACGGAGATCAGCGCCCCGCGGGCAGCGAGCGCGGCGGCCAGCATCCAGACGTGCCGACCGTAGGCGAAGCCCGCGGCCGCGTAGACGAGGACCACCGCCATCGCGTCTGCACGGAACTCACGCAGGTGTCGTCGGTTAATGCCCTCGAGCAACATGCCGCCGAACGTGCCTGGCGAGTCAAGCAGGCGCGCCAGGTAGCGCCAGAGCCGGAGCGGTGCGGCGATCGAGCAGTACCGAAGCGACCTCAGCAAGATAAAGCCCGCCGAGGAGGTGGAGGTAGTACCCGGGCGCCGTCGCCGCCCAACTCGACGTTGCCGGATCATAGATCTCGGTCCGGTCCCGGCGGCTCCGGTTGTAGCGGTGATGTAGGAGATGGGCGGACTTGAGCAGCACGAAAGGCGCACCATAGCCGATGGCAAGTATCCGCCCGAACCGCTCATTCCAAATCCTTTCGCGCAGCAAGGTGCCGTGGATCGCCTCGTGGATAAGGGACCAGAACGGTGTTGAGACCAGCGCCATCGGCACCAAGAGCCACCCGAAGGCCGGATCCGCCGGCAGCAGCCAGAGCGGCAGGACGGCCAGCTGCAGGCAGAGGCCAGCTAGCGCGGCCATCACCAACGCGGAAGAGGTGACGCGGCCCGACCCACTGTCTGTCGTCGGCGCACGGTTTTGCACCCCGAACAGATGGTTTGCCCGCTCGGTCGACGGCTGAATTACTACCATTCCCCCTACCCTCGTCTTTAGACACAGTCGGCGACGCCGACCGCGCGCTCAGCGAACGGGCACCTCATCGATATCAGCGCACCGCTTGGCTAGCGCGAGCAACGCACCGGCGTAAAGGAAGTCGGATACGGCACCGACAATCACGGGGGGTGCGATGGTTACCGCGATGTGCGGCGTTCCCGCCAACGCGTGGCCTACATAGAGCCAAACCGTCCCCAGCGTCGAGGTTCCGAGCGTAGCCAACCAGAAGCCGCGTACGGGATTAGACGGCCAGCGGAAAAGTCGTTCGAGTATCAGCACCGCCACCAGGGTCGCGGCCACGCTCAGTGCTACCTGCGTCAAGCTCGCACGCATTGCCACGCCCAAGCCGAGCCGGTGATGAGTGAACGCCGCCCAGCAGCCGTAGGCGCCGCCCCCGATCAGCGCGGCCAACACCGGCCGGGCATGGGCTCTCATGCGGGCGCTGCTGAAAAGTGCGCTCACCGGGCGAGCTCCTTGCCCGCAGCGACTGGCCGGTGCCCGATCAAGTCGAGCAATTCTGTGGCACGCAATTTTATGGAAGGTGAATTTTCGGTGCGAGAACTTATCGGATCGAAAACTGTGGAACGCATGACAACCCTTTTGTTGGGTACGTTAAGCATCGATTCAGCTTTCCTTCGCAACCATCCTTACATCGCTCGGAGCTATTCGCAACGACCTCAGCCGCCGATTCCCGGCGCTGGCTCCTGCCGTGGCGAGGGAGGTGCACCCGACTCCGGGCTGGTGGTAGCCATCGGTTGGTAAGTTCATCTGTCCATTTCGTTGCCATTACGTGGCCAGTCGGTGACGAAACATGTTGTTGGATCGGCGTGTTGAGCGCCAAACGAAGTAGCCGTTAGGATCGGGTCAGCGGCCTTGAGCCCGGACAGCATCGGCCCCTACTAGTTCGCTCGACTCGTTGTGACGCAGACGTGACTGACCGACGCCACTAAACATTTGCAATCCGACGATATGTTTTGCGAGATTGTGGTGGCAGAAAGGCTGAATCCATGGCAGGTTCGGTCTGGCGCACTGTAGGTGTCGAAGACACTTTGAGCCGGCCGGGGCTCGTGAATTGGGCGCTGATGGGTATAGCCGAATGGGCTCAGGGGCTCAACGAAAAGTTCTCAAAACTTGGCAATCGACCCGTCTACGACGTCGGCGAATTTCCGTGGGCGACGGACGTCGAGCGCGAATGGCAGCATATCCGCGCCGAACTCGACAACCTGCTCACTCGCAAGGACGAGCTGCCCGGATGCCATGAGATCTGCGGTGAGTTGCGCTCGATCAGCGCCGACCGCGACTGGAAAACGTTTATGTTCGCCGGCTACGGCGTCAATTCGGAGGAAGCGATTCGACTGTGCCCGCAAACTTGGCGCATCTTGCAAATGATCCCCGGCATGAAAACGGCGATGTTCTCAGTCTTCGAGCCTGGAAAGCACCTCAAGCCGCATCGCGGACCATACAACGGCGTACTTCGCCTCCATCTCGGCCTGCTCGTGCCGGACACGCCGCCGCAGACAGTCGCAATCCGGGTGGACAACAGGGTCTGCCATTGGCGGGAAGGAGAGGTCCTGATCTTTGATGATTCATTCGAGCACGAGGCCTGGAACTACTCCGACGAGACACGTGTCGTACTGTTCGTCGACTTCGTTAAGCCGCTGCGTTTCCCGGCCTCGTTCGTCAATTGGCTGATCCTCAACATCGCGCTCTTCACCCCATTCATCAGGGAGGGGAAGAAGGCTCAGAAGAACTGGGAGAAAAGGTTTTTCGGAGACGGAACCCCGCCTGAGACTGCCGCGCCGTTCGTTGTCGCAAGGCAACGCGACCAGAATGCCTCCTAGGACAGCCGAATACAAGATGGCAAAGCTCAAGTCTGGCCGCGAGCTGATCATCTCGTCGGGCCTCTGGCTGCTACCGATCCTCGATCGGATCATGATGTGGTCCGCGGACACGAAGGAATACCAGGTCTTCCCGAACGAAGTCTTTTCTTGGACAACGTACCTCGCCGAGAACTGGACAGCCATCCGCGACGAGGCGCAGGCGTTGATGTGCGACCCGATGTCCATACCCTCGTTGCGCGAGATCTCGATCGATCATGAAAGGATCGCGGTCGACGATCGCTGGCGCTCGTTCTTCCTCTGGGGGTACGGGGTCCGCAGCGACGTAAACTGCGCCCGCTGTCCCCAGACGGCGCAAGTCCTGGAGCGCATCCCCGGCCTGCTGACCGCCATGTACTCGGTGATGCTGCCGGGCGCGCATGTGCCGCGTCATACCGGGCCGACCAAGGCCATCGTTACCGCCCACATGGGGCTCATGGTGCCGCGCGAGCGCCAGAATTGCCGGATGGCGATCGGCGACCACGAGGTGGTGTGGGAGGAGGGCCAGATCGCGATCTTCGACGACATGTTCCCGCATGAGGTTTGGAACGACACCGAGGATCACCGCGTGATCCTGCTCCTCCACCTTAAGCGGCCGCTCCGCTTCCCCGGCTCGCTGGTGCGCGACGCCTTGTTCGCGGTCTTGCGGGCAAGCCCTTTCGTGCGCGACGGGGTGCGCAACATCGAGCGCTGGGACGAGGCACGAACTGCCGCAGCCGACTGACGATGTGAGAGGTCGAGCGGTGACCTTCAACCTCAGGCGCTACGGCCGGTGATCGCCACAGATCGGTTCGCAGGCGCCGGTGTAGTCCACCTGCCAGTGCTTGATTCCGTTGAGCCAGCCCGACCGTAACCGCTCCGGGTTGGCCAACGCGGTGAGGTCGGGAACGATGTCGGCGATCGCGTTGAACATGACCTCGATGGTGAGCCTGGCGAGGTTGGCCCCCAAGCAGTAATGCGCGCCGGTGCCGCCAAAACTCATGTGCGGGTTTGGGTCTCGCAGCACGTTGAACGAGAATGGATCGTCGAACACGTCCTCGTCGAAGTTGGCTGATCGGTAGAACAACGCGAGCCGCTGGCCCTGCTTGATCGGGACGCCGCCGAGTTCGATATCGCGGAGCGCGGTGCGCTGGAAAGCCGTGATCGGGGTGGCCCATCGGATGATCTCGTCGACGGCAGTAACCGGGCGCCGCTGTTTAAACACCTGCCACTGCTCCGGGTTGTCCAGGAACGCCATCATCCCCTGCGTGATCGAGTTGCGGGTGGTCTCGTTGCCGGCCACGGTCAGCGTCACCATGAACAGCCCGAACTCCTCGTCGGAGAGCTTGTGGCCGTCGACGTCGGCCTCGATCAGCTGGGTGACGATGTCGTCACCCGGATGGTCGGCCTTGCGTGCGGCGAGTTGCATTCCGTAGAACATCAATTCGCCGGCCGACGCCAACGCCTCGGACCCGGCGAACTCCGGATCCTCATCCCCCACCATCTTGTTGGTCCAATGGAACAGCTTGGATCGATCCTCAAACGGGACACCGAGCAGTCCGGCCATCGCCTGTAGTGGCAGCTCGCTGGACACCTGCGCCACGAAGTCCCCGGTCCCGGCGGCGGCTGCCTCGGCGACGATGCGGCGGGCTCGCTGTTCCAGGTCTTTCCGAAGCCGTTCCACCGCACGGGGTGTGAATACGCGGGACACGATCTTGCGCATGCGGGTGTGCTGCGGAGCATCCATGTTGATCATCGAGAACCGGCCGGCCTCGATTTGCCCGCGCGCCGCCTCCTCATCGCAATACCGCGGCACGATGCAGTTCTCGGCGCTGGAGAACACGTCGTCGCGCAGTGACACCTCGCGCACGTCGCGATGCTTGCTGACCACCCAGTACCCGCCGTCAGTGAAACCCCCGACGCCCTCGCGGCTGCTCGTTCCACCAAATGGGCGCCGCCCGTCGTAGTTCGCGCAGCTCCTCAGTCGGCAGGCGCGCGGCGTAGACGTCGGGGTCGGTGAAATCGAAACCCTTCGGCAGCTGCGGTGTCGCCATCACGCCTCCTAAGTCAGCCAGTGGTCGACGAGGTCGGCCCACCGGCGCGAGATGGTCTGCTCCATCTCGTCGCGCCTGGGGCGATTGTCGAGGGCGCCGATGGTCAACCGCGCGATCTCGTCGACCTGATCGCGGTCCAATCCGAACGCCACCAGCGCGTCGAGGTCGTGGTCGGTGTCGATCTCGTCCGGCAGTGCAGAGCGCGCGAGCAACACCGCCGCGTTCTCCTCGCCGACTTCAAGCAGCATGGTGACCAGGCTGGACTTGCTGACATTCACCAAGCGGTCACACCGGCCTGCGGATCGACAGTTCAAGCCCGTTGTCGCGCATCACGGTTCGGCACTGCTGGGGTGTGTAGTCGAAGTTCTCCAGATCCTTGAGATACGAAGCAGGATCGGCCAGGCCTTCGACATGGGGGAAGTCCGAACCCATGATGATGTGCTTCTCGCCGAGCAACCTCAGCAGGCTGGCCAGCTCGTCCTCGTAGAAGGGCGACACCCAGACGTGCTGTTTGAAGGTCTCTCGCGGATCTTCCTTGTAGATCTGTGGGATCTGACCGTAAGACTTGGTGAGCTTTTCGAAAAGGTGGAACACCCAGGTTGACCCGCTCTCGATGGACGCCACCCGCAGGTTGGGGAACCGCAGGAAAAGCCCGTTGTGCAGATGGTTGGCGAAGGTGTCCTGCAACGCGTCCCCCGAGAACAGGCTCCGAAAACCAAGCAGGGCCTGGAATGACATCATGTAGTCCGCTTCGCCCCAGGCCGGCATGAACTTCGAGTAGTACGTCTCGCCCGAGTGGTAGCACACGGTGATGCCGGAATCGTTGGCCAACTGCCAAAAGGCATCGAACATCGGATCGCCGGGCGCACGCATGCCGACGTCCGTCATGATCGGTCCGGGCACCATCACGATGAAGCGCGCGTCGCGCTCGAGCGCCCATTCGAGCTCACGTACGGCGTTGTCCGGTTTGCACAGGGTGATGTAGGGAGCGCCGAATATCCGCTCCTGGTAGGAAAATCCCCAGTCATCGTCCATCCAGCGGTTGAACGCCCGGAACGTCGCCGCCGCGGCGTCCAGGTCGGGCAACAGCGCCTGTTCCATCCCAACCCCGAGCGTGGGCAGCAGGATGCAGCCCGCCATGCCTTGCTCATCCATCAACGCCAGGCGCGCATCGCGGTCTCGATACGCCGGCGGGATCGGTTCCAAGTCGCCGAAAAGCGCATTCAAGTCGGCACCTCTGGGGTTTCGGCCGCGAAAGTATTCGTCGAGAGCGCCGGGCTTGCCCACCGGATCGAACGTCGGATTCGGGATGAACCTGTTGACCCTCCCGCCGACGATGAGACGTTGCTTGCCGTCGAGCTCAGCCCATTGGATCGCGCGTTTCTTGTATTGCGGCTCGATGTGGCGGGTGAACGCGTCGAGTGCTTCGTAGTAGTGGTTATCGCAGTCGAAAAACTTGAACGGGAGCTGTGTCGTCATCGCGGCAAACGTCCTTTCTGGGGCGACGATTCAGTTGCGCGGTAAGCCGAGGACCATCGATGCGATGACCGTCAGCTGGATCTCCGGTGTTCCCCCGCCGATGAGTTCGGCAGGAGCGTCGAAGTAGGGCTGGACGACGGCCGGGTCGGACTCCGCCAACATCGCGATGCGGCCGGTCAAGCCGAGCGTGGCGGTCCACGCGCGACGCAGCAAGGTGACCATCGCGTACTTGGCGATGCTGGACGTCGGTCCCGGCCCCTGACCCTCGACGAGACGCAGGGTTTCGCGCAGCACTACGGCCTTGATCGCCGTGCTGTAGGCCTCGACGTCGCCGAGCGCCCGCAGCGCCGCATCCTGTTCGGGGCCATCGATTTCCGTCATTCGCCGAAGGGCAGCGGCGCGATCGATGCTGACGTAGTTGCCGATGGCCGTTCGTTCGACCGCCATGGTCGACACCGCCAGGCCCCAGCCGTCGCCGGGCTCACCGACCAGCATGTCGTCGGGCACGAACACGTCGGTCAGAAAGACCTCGTTGAATTCGGTGCGTCCGCTGGCCTGTTTGATCGGGGAGACGTCGATGCCCGGCCAGCTCATGTCGACGAGGAAGTAGCTGATGCCGCGGTGCTTCTTCGCTTCGGGATCCGTGCGCGCCAGCAGCGCTCCGAACTGAGCCCGATTGGCCAGCGAGGTCCAGATCTTATGCCCGTTGACCACCCATCCCCCGTCGACCTTGTTGGCGCGGGTCGATAGCGACGCCAGGTCAGAGCCAGCGCCGGGTTCACTGAAGAGTTGGCACCACCGCTGTACGCCGCGCAGGATCGGCCAGGCAAAGCGCTCGCGCTGCAGATCCGAGCCGCTGCCCAGAATCGTCGGGAGGATCCACTCCGCAATGCCGAGCGAGGGTCGTATCAGCTCGGGACGCTTGTCGAATTCCTCGGCGATGATCACCTGCTGCACCGGCGATGCGCCGACACCCCACGGCGCAGGCAGATTCGGTGCGGCCAGGCCCTTCTCGGCCAGCAGGTCTCGTTGCGGCCCAAAGGCCAAGCCTGGGTTCCTGCTGTCGTCGGAAGGGTGGTCGTTGGACAGCGTCAGCGCCTCGTCGAGCGTTGCCGCCACCATGGCCCGGAAATCGGACTCGACAGCGCCCAAATTGATTGTGGTGGAACGTTTCACCGTGCGCGCCAACTCCCCGACTTCGCGAGTCCAGTGCGTCGTCGGGCCCAACGACGCGGCCAAGCTGGTGGCGCGCCGCCAGTACAGGTGTGTGTCGTGCTCCCACGTGTAGCCGATCGCGCCGAACATCAACAACGCATCGAGCACCAGATCGGGGGCGGCGGCCACCGCCATCACAGCGGCCGACGCCGCGGCCAGCCGGTGCTGCCCAATGGATTCGCCTTCCGCCCGCACGGCGTCCCAGGCCGACGCCGTCGCCAGTTCCGAGCTCACCAGCAGCGTCGCCGCCTTGTGCTGCAGCGCCTGAAACGCTCCGACCGGTTTACCGAATTGTTCACGCGTGCGGATGTAGTCGGTCGCCGCGTCGGAGCAACGACGCACGGTACCCGCGGCCGCGCACGCCGAAAGCGCCACCACAACGCAGCGGGCACGCGGCGTGGAGATGCCGGATATCACTGAGCTGGCCGGCACGATGTAATCAGCGAGATCGAGCACACCGACGTCGGTGCACAGATCGGTGCCTCGTTGCGGTTCGACCGTCAAGCCCGGGCTTTGCGAGCCCGTGTCCAGGACAAACCACCGTTCAGCGCCGTCCGCGGTCAGCGCGCACAGCAGGATACGTTGCGCCGCACAAATTCCCAGCACCGAGCCCGACGACCCGTTGAGCCGCAACGAGTTTCCGTCGGACACGGCATGCACATCGGAATGCTCGGGCAGCATGACGACCGCCGTCGCGCCGTCAGCCAGTTCGGTGAGCAGCGGTTTGACCGACGCATCGGCCAGACTCGCAACGGCGCTCGCCGTCACCGTGCTCAACAACGGACCCGGCAGCAACGCCGCCGCCGCCGCCTCGACCACGCAGGCCATATCGACCAGGCTGCCGCCCTGGCCGCCGATGTCCACCGGGAGGTGCACCGCATGAAAGCCATGCTCGACGAATTCCGGCCACCAGGGCGGTAATTCGCCCGCCGCTATCGAACCGAACGCGGCCCGGGTCGCGTCGATGGGCGCGTGCCGGGCAGCGAACCGGCTGACAGCGTCGACGAGTTGCTCCTGCTCGGCGGTGATGGCCAGCGCCATAGGTTCTTCAGCCTTCCAGGCCGAGGATGCGGGCAGCGTTGCCGTACAGGAACTTCGGCCACACCTCGTCCTTCAGCGGAACTTTGGGCAGCTCGCTGAAGATCCGCTCCAGCGACAGGCCCATCGGGAAGTAGCCGGCGTAGATGATTTTGTCGGCGCCGCGGGAATTCGCGTAGTCGATGATGGCCTTCGGGTAGTACTTGGGCGCAAACGCTGATGTCGAGTAGTACAGGTTCGGCCACTTCAGCATCAGCTTGACCGCCAGATCCTGCCACGGTTCGCAGCCGTGGCGGGTGACGAATACGAGATCGGGGAAATCGAACATCACGATGTCGATTCGCGAAACTTCTTGCGGTGCAAAGGGAACCCGCGGACCGGGGACACCAGCGCAGACGAAGATCGGAATACCGAACTCGACGCAGGTGGCATAGATCGGGTACATCTTCGGGTCGTCGATAGGAACTTGCGGGAAGGTTCCCGACGGGAACACCGACGTGGCGCGGATGCCGAACTGCTCGTACTCGCGACGAATCGCGTTCACCGAACCCATCACATCGTTGGGGTCCACCAGCGCACCGGAAGGCACGAAGCGATCCGGGAACGTCTTCAGCGCCAGCTGCGCGGAGTCCTCACCGACCCCGATCATCGCCTTTTCGATACCGAACCGGTCCATCTGCTGGAGCACCAGCGACACCGGGTCGTCGGTCGGCAATCCCTTCGGAACGTCCTTGAACATGTACTCGACCGGAAACTCGAAGTCCTCTTTGGATTCGCGGTCCTTGGTCTGCTTGCGGATGAAGTCGTACTGAGCGGAGCCCTCGTGTGGGAATCCGACCATCGTGTCGATCACCGGCAGACCCACAGGTCCGGCCATGGCGTCCTCCGATCGCTACCAGCGTCACTGCTCCATCCATACTGAAACAACGTTCTACCTCTGTCAAGATATGGCGGCGTGTCTAGCTGGGATGACACTGTGCAATTCGGATGATGTGTCGTAACATCGGAGCATTCACTGAGAAGTCGGTTCTCGGCCTGAGCCGGAGGTCGCATCGTCAATACTCCCGTCGAGCGGGCCGAATCCCCCGTAGTTCCCCTTGCGGATATGACCAGTCGCCAGCTGGTCCGGCGAGCCAGGATCATCGAAGCCGTGATCGATCTGATCGGCGACGTGGGTGCCGATGCGGTCCAGATGCGCGACGTGGCCCAGCGTTCAGGAGTGGCGCTGGCTACCGTCTATCGCTACTTCAGCTCCAAGGAGCACCTGCTTGCGGCGGCGCTGGAGGACTGGCAGAAGCGACTCACCCGCCGCATCCTCGCATCGCGCGCAGGTCGGACCGACCAGGACCCGTTGCCGGGCATCCTGGATTACTTGCGACGCGCACAGCGTGCCTTTCATCGCAATCCAGAAATGACTGCGCTGATGCTTCAAACTATGAGATCCATTGCCCCCGAGGCCAGAGCGACTATCGAGCAGATGAATCGCACCGACATTGAGATGTTTAATAGTCTGCTCGATGGCGTTGCGCCCGAGGACATTCCGAACATCACATTCGGGCTCAACGCCGCGTTGAGCAATGCGCTTGCCGGGGTGCTCACCGGCATGATGACGTTGGAAGAGTCGCTAAGCCGGGTCGAGTGGGTCGCCCGTGCCCTGCTGCCTCGTGAGTGCGCCGAACCCTTAAAGGAGCGATCTGAATGACAGAGCCATTGCGCGATATCCGCGAGCTTGCAGGTGATGCTGACGCCTATCGCGACGAGCTGTTCCGACGCTGGACCGGCCTGCTGAGCTACCGCTACATCGGCCGCAAGCACTCGTCGATGAACATCGGCGAGGTCGACGACACCGTCGTGATCCGCCGTGACATGCGCAACGAGGCCGGCGGAATCATGGTGGCGCCGTTGGCGATCTCGTCGCCGGAGGGTTGTCAGACGGATATGGTCGCGGTACCCAATCCCGTCATCGCCTCGGTGCAGATCGTCGACCCGGGATATGACGTCAGACGGGTCGAGATCGTCGACTCCGGCAACATCCACCAGGGTCGCACGATGGGTTACGGGCGATGCAAGATCGTCGACGCCGACAACCCGGAACGGGTGATCGCTTTCAACGAGGGCCAGGGCGCAATCATCGGTATTCCGCCGGAAGGCCTTGAGCGGATGGATGTTTCAGGCACCGAGCTCGTGATCGAAGACTCCCCCGAACTACCGCCGCTGTGGCAGGCGTTCGGCGCGTCGAAGCGTCCCGACGGCCACTGGGTGCTGCCGGCGCTGAGCCCGGAACTGGCGTCACCCGATGCGGCTCTGCACATCGGGCCGCAGCACGTCGTCCTCGAAACCGCCGCCATCGACCTGGCCGCGGCGGCCGTGGGCACCAGGAAGGTCCAGGTCGTCAGCTGGCATGTGATGTTCATGTCGCGAGGCAAGGTCGGGCCGTTCCGTGTCGAAGGCACCGCGCACGTGGGAACCACCGGACGCGTTGGGGTGCGGATGTTGCTGCACGACGAAGGCAACGGCGACAAGCCGGTGACCACGGCGGCGGCGGTGTTCGACGTCGTGGGCTGATCGGCTCTTAATTGGGCTTGTGCCGTGCCGGTACCGCAGCGTACCGTCGACAGGTACCTTGGAGTACCGGCTTCGAGAAGGCGACGAGATGGGTGAAGCGACGACCGATCCGGTAAGGCTGCCGCCCAGGCTGCGGATACCGAAAATCGTTCAGGCCCTTGCGTTCGTGGCCAGCCGTGAGAAGGCGGTCGGGACACTGGCCCGCCGCTACGGCTGGGCATTCACGCTGAACCTGCCGATCGTCGGCGAGGCCGTGGTGATCAGCGACCCGGTCCTGATCAAGGACCTGTTCACGACGAGCGGCGACCTAGTAGGCAGGAGGCCGTCGAACGGCCTGGGCAGGTTGTTTGGCCCCGGATCGACTTTCAGTCTCGACGGCGATGCGCACCGTGAGCGGCGGAAGTTACTGGTCCCACCATTTCACGGCAAGCGAATGCAAGGCTACGAGCACATCATCGAAGAAGAGGTGATGCGTGAGACCGCGAACTGGCCCGAGGGCCGCGAGTTCGAGACGTTGCCCTCGATGATGCGCATCACGCTCAACGCGATCCTGCGCGCGGTCTTCGGCGCTGAGGGTGCCGCGTTCGACGAACTGCGTGAGTTGCTGCCGGCGATGGTGCTGTTGGGTTCGCGGTTCGCGATTCTGTCTGAGATAGTGCAGCGTGCTCTCGGTGTAAGGGGCCAGTCGCCCCGGTTCCAGCGTTACCGCAGGCGTTATAACGCCCTGATCGACGGCCTGATCTCCGACGCGCTGGCCGACCCGGCGTTCGAGCAGCGAAGCGATGTGCTTTCACTGATGCTACGGGCGCGCTATGACGATGGCTCGCAGATCTCCAATGACCACATCGCCGATGAGCTGCTCACGCTGCTGCTAGCCGGCCACGAGACCACGGCAACGACGCTGGCATGGACCGCCGAGCGGCTGCGGCGCCACCCCCGGCTGCTGTCGCGGTTGACCGAAGAGGTCGAGGCCGGAGGATCACAGTTGCTGCAGGCCACGATCCAGGAAGTGCAGCGCACCCGGCCGGTTATTCGATTTACTGCCCGGATGACGAAGAAGCGAATCCGTCTCGGGGAGTGGGTGATCCCCGAACACGATGCAGTGGTCGTCAGCATCTCGGCGGCCCACGCATCAGAGCAGAACTTTTCCGACGCGAACTCCTTCAACCCCGACCGATTCCTCGGCGCTGGCCCGGAAAGCTACACGTGGATTCCGTTTGGTGGTGGGATCCACCGTTGCATCGGCGCCGCGTTCGCCAACATGGAGATGAACGTGACGCTGCGCACCTTGTTGCGCGAATTCGAATTCGGCACCACAGGTGCGCCGGGCGAGCGGTATCACTCCCGGGGTGTGGCCATCGCGCCCGGGCGTGGTGGCCGCGCCGTCGTATACCGCCGACCGCCCGTAAACGACTCATCCCTGCTCGGCGACAAGAACTTTGCGTCAGAGGGGCTGCCCGCCCGCATCGGCCGCTAGAGAGACCAGTCGCCTCGCACAACCACGACGCAGCCGTGGCCGCCTGGCTACGAACCCGGATCTGATGTGCCGTGGTAGACCGCGGCGTCCTCGATATCCACCCGGGAACGGTCCGGCAGGGCGGCGACGCAGCCAATCGTGATGATCGCGGCAAGCACGATGTAAATCGAGATCGAGTAGGGCGTGCCGGTTTCGTGCAGCAGCCACGTCGCGATCAACGGCGCCGGGCCGCCGGCGAATACCGACGCCAACTGGTAGCCGAGCCCGGCGCCGCCATAGCGCAGGTGCGTCGGGAAGCTTTCGCCGATCAACGCGGCCTGCGGACCGTACTGCATCGCGTGCAACTGCAGCGACACCACGACCGCGACAAAGATCAGCACGGCGCCGCCGTGGGTCAACGCCGCGAAGTACGGAAAAGCGATCAGCGCGACCAGCACGGCTCCGGTCAGGTAAACGCGTTTGCGACCGAGCCGGTCGGACAGCTGCGAGAAGAAGGGAATCGCGGCGAGTTCGCACAGTGCGCCGAGCAGGACCGCGTTGAGCACGAACGTCCTCGAATAGCCGTGCCGCGACACCACATAAATCAGCACGAAAGTGGTGAACAGGTAAAACGGCATCTGTTCGCTGAACCGCAGGCCTGCTGACAGCAGGATCTCCCGCCAGTGGTGCCGGATCACCTCGATGACGGGTGCGCGGGCGGTCTTCCGGTCCTGCTGCACCTTGGCAAACATCGGCGTCTCAACGATCTTCAGCCGGATTGCCAGGCCCACTGCGACGAGCACCAGGCTGAGCAGGAACGGCACTCGCCAACCCCATGAGGTGAAGGCCTCGGGTGAGAGCGTGGCCGAAAGCAGCGTCATGCTGCCCGTGCCGAGCACCAGACCGAGTGGCACACCGAGCTGGGCGAAACTACCGAGTAGGCCGCGTTTGCGCTGGTCGCCCCACTCCATAGCGATCAGCACCGACCCGCTCCACTCCCCGCCGATCGCGATGCCCTGGATCAGCCGCAGCGCGACCAGCAGCAGCGGCGCGGCCAAGCCGATGGTCGCTGTCTTGGGCAAAATGCCGACCAGCGCAGACGAGACGCCCATCACCAGCAGCGTGACGATCAGCGTCGCCTTGCGGCCGATCCGGTCGCCCCAATGCCCGAAGATCGCAGCGCCCACCGGGCGGGCGGCAAACCCGACAGCGTAGGTCGCGAACGACTGCATCGCGCCGGCATAGGCGCTGGACGCGGGGAAGAACAGGTGCGGGAAAACCAACGCCGCGGCCGTGTTGTAGAGGAAGAAGTCGTACCACTCGATCGTCGTGCCGATCGCGCTGGCCATCGCCGCGCGGCGCACCTGTACCTGTTGACCCGCCCGGTCGACGACCACCACGACTCATAGTCTGAGGCCCGGCGGCGAATTATGGCTAGCCCCGATCACGATGTTCCCTGCGACAAAGTCGCGACCGCGCCAATGTGGCGGCGCACAGCGCGGCGCGATCCGACATACGCCACACTGAGCAATATTCGAAGACGCACCGACCCGGTGCCGACGTTGCCGCCCGGGCCATCGACGGAGGCTCATCATCGCGAAACCCGGGCAAGCCAAACACCGCACCTCCGAAACCAATTCCCAACGTAGGACGGATATGCCATGAGCTCAGCCGATTACGGCGCAGTTGGTATACAGAATCGGACCCGTACCCTTTTTGGTCAGGTCATGTGGGCGGTGGCCGCAACCGCCGGCCTATTCGCGCTCGGCGCCTACCTGGGCCGTAACCTCGGCAATGGTTTGGCTTTCGTGTTCTACATCCTGGCGTTCGTCTGCCTGATCGGAATGCGTTTCGCCATCCGCAGCTCCGCTGGTCTGGGCATGGCACTGTTGTTCGCGGTCGGGCTGCTGATGGGGCTGGGGACATCACCCATGCTGGTCTATTACGCCAGCGCGGACCCCCAGGCGCTGTGGGAGGCCGGGGGTGCGACGGCCCTGTTCATCGCCGGCTGCGGCGCCTTCGGTTACGCCACCCGCACCGACTTGTCCGGTCTTGCGCGTGTCGGCTTCTGGGCGCTACTTGCGCTCATCGGATTCGGCGTCGTGTTGATCTTCGTCCACATTCCCGGCGGCGCGGTCATCTACTCGATTCTCGGGCTGGTCGTTTTCGCGGGTCTCACGATGGTCGACTTCCAGCGGCTCCGCCGATCGACAGACATGGACTCAGCACCGCTTATCGCCACTTCGATCTTCCTGGATGCCCTCAACGTGTTCCAGTTCTTCCTGCAGCTATTCGGTGGCCGGAGCCAAGACTGACAAGCGCCGACCCATCACATCGGCGACGCTGCGACGCAAGACCGAGAACGGAGTAGACGCAAAGTCTTGCAATCCGCTTGGCACGGCATGAATTCTTGGTGCAATGACCGCGACGATCGACTGGAATCTCGTCAGTTGCGCCGCGTTTCGTTCACAAATCCATTCACAACACGCTCCGCGGACGACTGCGATACTCGGGCGGGACAACCTTCAGCGTGTGAAGCGGAGTTCCGGCCCGTCGCTGCGTTCTCAGCCTGCGGTACCGCCATCGTGTTCTTGAACCTGGGACCAACGGATTACCAATCCTTAGATCCTGACGGTCCCTGTTATTTCCTGTTTCTCGTTGTGCAACAACCGGATTGGCTGTCTCAAGCCTCCGATACAAACCGGGCAATTCCGGTCGATTCCCGGTCATTGGCGGTGAATAAACGGTAACCGTCAGCTCACCTGCTCACGGCGCGGAACATCGTCACACTCGCCGAGGAAAGCCGGGCCAGCTCGACTAACGGGCGTAACTGATAATAACGGGAGCTCTTGTTATCAGTTAGCGGCCTAAGTGATGATAAGATGCGTTCATGTCATCAGCTAGCTCAGGTACCGCAGTGGGGTACGAAACCCTCATCTGGCGTATACCGACCGGGGCAGGCTACCAGCGCTCCGACCTGCGGGCAGCCCAGCGACAATCCGGTGAGTACCAGGCCGCCATCCCTGCCGAGATTGCCAGCCTCGACGTCGGCCTGCCGTCTGATGTTCTCGCTGACGCCGAGGAGGCCAGCCAGGAGATCGCACGGTTCGATACAGAACTCGGTGGCGAGATCGCCCCATTCTCCTCCGTGCTGCTACGCACAGAATCAGCAGCCAGCTCCAAAATCGAGAACTTGACAGCATCTGCGCGCGCGATCGCCGAAGCCGAAACGCTGGGAAGCACCAAGCGCCGCAACGCTTCAATGATCGTCGCGAACACCAAGGCGATGCAGGCGGGCATCGAACTAGCCGACCAGATCAGCGACGAGGCCATTCTGGCAATGCATTACGCGCTGATGCACGAGAGTGAACCGAGCATCGCCGGCAAATGGCGCACCGAGCAGGTATGGATCGGTGGAGGCAACTTCGGCCCACGCGGCGCCGATTTCATTGCACCGCGACAGGACCGGGTCCCTAGCGCTATTGATGACCTAGTCCGATTTGCCAAGCGCAGTGATATCGCGGCACTTCCGCAAATCGCAATTGCGCATGCGCAATTCGAAACCATTCACCCGTTCCCCGACGGCAACGGGCGCACCGGCAGGGCCTTGGCCCAGTCGATGTTGCGCAACAAGCGGTTAACTCGTCAGGTCACGGTCCCCGTCTCGGCTGGCCTGCTAACGGACACCAATTCGTACTTCCAGGCACTGACTGCTTATCGCGAGGGCGACCCCGCCCCGATAGTCGAGAGAATGTCGGAGGCATCGATCCTGGCCGTCGTGAATGGGCGACACCTAGTGGATGATCTGCAAACGATCAGAGGGCAGTGGGGATCGCAGATCACCGCCCGCCGCAACTCGGCCGTGCACCGTGTGGCGGACTTGCTGATCAAACGCCCGGTGGTCAACGCGCAACTGGTCAGCAATCAACTGAACGTCGCGATTAGTAACGTCTACCGATACTTGGACCCGCTTGTCGAGGCCAAGATCATCGTCGAGTTCACCGACCAGGCCCGTAATCGGGCCTGGCGCGCGCCCGAAGTTCTTGGCGCCCTTGACGCTTTCGCCGAGCGCGCCGGTCGCCGAGCGCTGCTCGCGTGACGTCGACGGCTGTCTGCTTTCCCGTTTCTCGGTGAATGGATAATCGTCGACTCGGTGTCGCCCGCCGCGCTCCGCCACCGTGCGGTCGCCATCGGGTCACCGCCGTTCGGCCACCGGCCGGCCAATGTCGTAAGGGCTGGCCTGCCACGCGCCCGAACCATCACTTTGGAGGTCGCGATCGTCGGTCACATCCTGTTGGCCGCGGCGGCGTGGTCGCGGCAGCCCTGTGTTGTCACATACCTGTCCACCGTTCCAGGGTGAATAGGTGCCAAAGGTCCGGGCGTAGCGGACAAGAGGTGGTCGCCGTTGAGCGGCGGCGTCCTTGACGTAGCCGAGCAGGATGACGTGGTCGCCTCCTTGGAGCACTTCACCTAGGGCACAAGTGATCCATGCCTGCGCATCAAAAAGAAGGGGCAGGCCGTTGACGTCTTTCCACTTCGGGCCGCTGAATCTGTCTGGTGATCCCTTACTGGCGAACCAGGTAGCGATCGGCCGCGGCGGGCCGGGCGCGTCAGATATTGCGCTCTGCGAGCAGCTTCTTGTTGATCTTTCCGACGCTCGTTTTCGGGATCCCGAGGCGGAGATCATCACTATCGAGCACTATGACTTCGTATCAATGACTAAAAGTGTTGGGCCGCAATGGGTGAGCACGTAGGCCCCAAATGTCCCGTACGACGGCAGCTTTGGTGCGCGGGCTGGTCGGGGCCGCGGCCAAGGGAGTGATCGGCGGTATTCAGTTAGCCGCCAAGGGATCCGGGACGGCTGGAGTACGGGCGGTCACTCCCGCCAGCCGGCCCCGTCGAGGTTCTGCCGACGCCGAGGAGCACCGTCAGGGCCTCCACTCCGCTTTATTCGGATCCGATTGATGTCGTCGAGGTATAGGTTGAATTGATGAAAGCGGCGCCGCGCACATCGCCCGGGTTGCGGCAGATCAGCAAGGGCCTCGGTGCCCTCGACGCTGAGGTGTTTGAGGCGATCGCGAACTCGCGCAGCCCCTTGCTTGACACCGCGATGCCAGCACTCAGCCGTGCCGCCGATAACGCCAAGCTGTGGTTTGCGATCGCGGCTGCTATGGCACTCTCGGGGAGTCGCTCGGCGCGGCGCGGCGCGGGCCGCGGTGTCGTCAGCCTGGCGGTGACAAGTGCGATTACCAATCAGCTGGCCAAGCGGGTGTGGCGACGCCATCGGCCCCGTTTCGGGTCCGTTCCGCTGGCGCGGCGCCTGCCCCTTCCGAGGTCGAACTCCATGCCCTCCGGTCATTCCGCGAGCGCTGCCGCTTTCGCGGTCGGTGTGGGGCTGGAAAACCCAACGCTGGGCTTGGTGCTCGCCGTACTGGCCGCTCTGGTCGGATTTTCGCGCGTCGCGACCGGGGCGCACTACCCGGGTGACGTGTTGGCGGGTTTCGGTATCGGCGCGTCGATCGCCGTCTTGGGTGGGCGTCTGGTGCCGCCGATCGTCGACCACCACCTGCCGAGTGCGGACCCGCTGCGTATCGATACGTCGCCGCGGCCCGACGGTGCGGGCGTGGTCGTCGTGGTCAACCCCGCCGCGGACAGCGGGACCGGCGATCGGGTGATCGCCCAAGTGCGCAGGGAACTGCCGAAAGCTGAAATCGTTGAGCTGGCGGCCTCTGACAACCTCGAAACGGTGCTGCATGCGGCGGCCGAGCGGGCTGAAGTGTTGGGGATCGGTGGTGGCGACGGAACCGTGGCGTTCGCGGCTGCTGCAGCGGTGGACACCGGCCGCCCGCTGGCGGTTTTCCCGGCCGGCACGTTCAACCACTTCGCCAAGGACATTGGGTGTGAGCAGGTGGCCAAGACCATCCGAGCGATACGGGAGGGCAGCGTTTCCTGCGTCGATCTGATGTGCTTCAACAACACTCGAATGATCATCAACACCTCGAGCATCGGCGCCTACCCCACTTTCGTGCGGACGCGCGAACGGCTGGAACACAAGATCGGCAAGCCGCCGGCGGCGGCCTACGCAATGCTGCGTACCTTGCGCCATGAAAAGCCGGTGCGTATCCGCTACGACAACAAGACCCTCCAGACCTCGCTGTTCTTCCTGGGCAACTCCACGTACCTGCCGTCCGGATTCGCACCGGCGCAACGCAACCGGATCGATGACGGGCTGATAGACGTGCGAATCCTGGAAACCGGACGCCCATTCAGCAAGACCCGCGTCATGACGGCGCTAATGGCCGGACGGCTGGTACGCAGCCGGCTGTATCACGAGCAGCATGTTCCGGAGTTCAGCTTCAGCTGCGTCGACGGGCCGACCGCCATTGCATTTGATGGCGAGGTGGATGGACAGCATGAACATGCAAGCTTCAGCATCCGGTACCGAGTCCTTCCGGTGTTTTGCCCCCAGCCGCGACGCTAACGATGACTTTGGACCCTACGCCGACCGCGTGAGAGAGACGATGACGCAAGCCCTAGAAAGCTATTCAGGAGAGAAATGGCATGCCCGATCCCGCTGAGCGTATCCGCCACACACTTATTGAACGAATCCGCCAGATAATCGACGAACATCGCGCGAGCGGTGACGGTGACGATGCCGAGGTTACCTGTAGTTGTGGAACGCAAGGGTTGTCCGATTATCCTCGTCATCTCGCCGAGCAGATCATCGACGGGTTGGACCTCAAGGCGGAAGCTACCGACCATGTCAAAAATCAGATCCGCTATGCAACCGCATGGTTCGACTGGGAGCTAACCGAGCTAGAGGGCGCTCAAGGCTAGGCCAGTGTCGTCGGCACGTGAAAACTGACAGGGGACAGGCTTCGTCACCGTTGGCTGAGCTCGTGTAGCGCGGATTGGGCGGCGTTGGCACCGCACATGCCATGAGCGCCCGGGCCCGGCGGGGTGGGCCGCCGAACAGATGTACATGCCTGGAAAGCCAACTCTGCACGGCGACAGCGTGATTCGCGGCCCAAAGTGAGTTGACGGATGTCCTTCGAACGGGTCATGATGTCGCAACCGACGTAATTTGCGTTCTACGATGCCATTTGGGTGGTGGTCCGGGTGGTGTGGCTCACGATGCGGTCACGGAATCCCGGCGCAAACCGCTCGATCTGGGCGATGATCACCGCGGTGGCGTCACCGCTGTAGCCGTTTGGCACATGGGCATAGGTCCACACCGGATCGACGGATTTCCCTTCTCGGGTTGCTTCTTCGCAATGGCGGTTATCAACGACCCGGGTGTCGCTGGTAAGTGGCGCACCGAGCAGGCGGTATCACGCGCGGCGAGCGTCGAAAAGCAACACTGCGCCGTCTATTCCTCTGAGATGACGCGCTTCGGCCAACGACCACTCGACGCCGGGTGTATCGCCGATCGCCTCACGCGCGGATTCGGTTACTCGCACGGTGCCGCCGGGTGCAACGCTGGTGACTCTACTGGCCACATTTACCGGGCTGCCGAACCAGTCCCCTGCACGGCCGACTGCACGGCCGCAGGCAAATCCCACCCGTAGTGGCGGGAAGTCATCCGCAGCCGCGGCCTCAACTAGCTCCAGGACCGTCGTCAGCAGATTCCGGGGTTCGGCGCAAACCAGCATCACCGCGTCACCGATCGTCTTGACGAACTGGACGGGACTTGTCACGACATCATGGGCAAGATCACTGAACCGTGCGGCGATTACGCCCAGATCTTCCGGCAGCAGTTCTTCCCCGAGCCGCGTGAATCCGACTAGATCGGCGAATGCGACGGCGACTTCCCGTGCACCCGGCACCGTGCCGGCCGCACGCTCTGCCTCGTTCACCGCCTCGGTCTCAAACGAACGCCGCAAGACCACCCTCAACAGATCGTCGACCATCGGCCCAAGAAGAGGCTCGGCTTCTTCGGTCAGCCTTTCGATTGCCTGGGCAAGCTCACGCTCGGTGGCACCGGGATGCAGCGATGCCTGTAAGGCCGCTTGGCGCATGGCCACTGCCGCGCCAGTCAGGCCATCCACCAGGAGTCGCACGATCAAGACGACCTGCGCCGGGTCCAGGCCGAAATCGACCAGACGTGCAGCGTGTACTACCGATTCGGCATCCGCCCGTGACTGTAGAGGCGCATCAGGGTTCTCAACACGCACCAGACCAGCTGCGCGGTGCAGTCGTTGCAACAGTTCGAGGCCGACGCCACTCGAATCGGCAAGTTCCCGCGTCGTCACCGACGTCCCGTCATCGCCGAGAGCGCAATTGGCGGGCAACAGTATCGGGCTGAACGCATTGCGGATCTGATTGACGTCGAAGCCCCGAGCGAGCAACCAGGCAATGAGCTCAGCACGTTCCTCGCGCGCCTGCCCTTGCAGATCCGCCAGCAGCCCTCGTGCCTCGATATCCCGCGCGTCCGTCTCTGCCGCCACGGCGCCAACGTACTCCGTGTTGCTCACCTCATCGGAGATAACCAACATCACCAGCGGTGAGTTGGACCGCTATCCGAGTGGTCCCGCGGAAGTGATCGATTCTTCGCGCATTGTTCGATGCCCTCAACCTGTATTTCCGGACCGCGCGGGATGAAGCGTGGGCGTCCTCAAACCGAGGGGCGTCTTAGAGGAGGCGCGGGACTTCGTGACGCCCGCTGGCCCTCGGTTGCACTGGCGGCCGTGGTCGAGCATTCCGGGTTATTGCGCGAATATTCCATCCCATCACACGTCTTGGGCCGCGACTCGCCCGGCACCGACGAGAACTCCGGCCACGACCACACCAAAGAGGAATCCACCGACATGGGCGAAGAACGCGACACCACTGCCACCGCTGTTCGAGGGGTGAACCAGCGCGGAGTTGCCCTCGAAGAACTGGTACAGGAACCAACCGCCGAGGAAGAACCATGCCGGGATTCTGACCGGGAACCACGCCACGAACGTAAGGATGCGTGAGTTGGGATAGAGCACGAAATAGGCACCCAGCACGGCGGCGATCGCGCCGCTGGCGCCCAGGGTTGGTATCTGCGCGTCGGACGCCGTGCCGAAGAGCAGGGTCATCGCGGTCTGCATCATGATTGCGGCGAATCCGCCGGCGAAGTAAAAGACCAGATAGCCCAGCCGCCCCAACGCGTCCTCGACGTTCTTGCCGAAGATCGCCAAGAACAGCATGTTGCCGAGGATGTGATCCCAGCCGGCATGCATGAACATGGCCGTGATCCAACCAACACCCCAGGGCAAGCCAACGTGGCAGGCGTTATCGACATCGCACGGATAGAACGACGCCTGGTTGACCGCCGCCTCCCCGTTCGGCAACTCGTAAAACAGAAAGACCGCGAAGTTGGCGACGATCAGCGCGACATTGACAATCGGGAACCGGCGGGCCGGAATGCCATCGGAGTAAGGGATCATGTCACCACTTCCGAGGCGCCGGAGCCGGTCCTGACGGCGCGGGGCGCCCGTTGTGGCGTTTGAGGATGATTTCCGATTTCATGAATCCGCACCTCGCGAAACGCTGATCGCCCTTGCCCGGCGCCACATCGGAGCGGTTTTCGGCGATCGTTGCCAATTCCCAGCCCAAACCCGCCGCGCGCGGTCCCACCGTACTCTGTCGCTGGCCTACTGGTCGATCAAGACGCTCTCGTTGCTCAACTGCACTCCTTTACCCACCGCTATCCGCGGCCTCATCTCCCGGGTGGAATCGACGGCTTGTTCAAGACGGCCGGGTTATCAGACGTGTTCCAAAGGTCGTTAACGTCACTAATGTTCCCAAAAGTGTTCCCGATGGGAATGAAAACGGCCCCCGGAGAAGTCTCCGGGGGCCGTTTCGTGTAGTAGCGGGGACAGGATTCGAACCTGCGACCTCTGGGTTATGAGCCAACCGGTCGCGGTCTCCCCCGGTGCGGTCGGTCTCATAGCTGCACGTCAGCGATGTCGAGCCGTCCAGCTTGTTGCACTGTGTCGCGGTTGTTCTTATGGATTTCGCCGTGTTCTGTGCCCAAATTCGTGACCAACAGGCCGGGTGGTTTAGGCCCATGGTAAGCCGCCCGCCCGAAGGTCGGGCTGACAGGATTTGAACCCCTGACCTACTCGATGCGAACGAGTCGACTTGGGCGTTTATTGCCGTTGACCGCGTTGGGCGCGTTAAGAAACAGCAGGTCATAAGGTTGGGGGCGTTGGCGAGTCGCGACGGTTGTCGAAGCTACTGCGGACGGACTGCGGACGGACGCTCATTGACCATCCCACCCGGCAGAAGGGAGTTGATGATGGTCCGCGTCGTCAGTTCTGCTCGGCGGCGGGTGTAGGAGCGTCCGTCCCGCAGGATTGCGTAGATGATGCCGCCCACGATGGCGTCGGGCACGGCCTCAGCGGTCTCCTCGTCGATGCGCTAGGCGAGCAGCCGAGATTGAACAGTGCTGAACGCATCGTGCTCGATGGGCCTGAAACAGGCTGTAGTTCGACGAGAAGCTGCCCGCTCTGTTCTGCACGTCGTGTACAGATGTCAGGTATGCGAGGTTCGGCCACAGTGTTCATGTCAGCGCCTGCGGCGGCGATCTGGGACCTAGTCTCTGACGTGACGAACACAGGAAGATTCTCACCGGAGACGTTCGACGCCGAGTGGTTAGACGGCGCGATCGGACCCGCCTTGGGGGCGAGGTTTCGTGGGCATGTGAAGCGCAACGAGATCGGACCCGTCTACTGGACTACGTGCCGCGTCAGCGCATGCGAGCGTGGCCATGAGTTCGGCTTCGAGGTTCTTGTGGGGTCTGTTGCGGTAAACAATTGGCACTATCGATTCGTCGCGCAAGATGATGGGACAGAGGTGACGGAATCATTTTGGACTCCGGAGCCGGTGTTAATGCGTCCGTTCGCTTTCGTGGGTGAACCTCGGCGTCGGCGCAACGTCCGTGACATGACCACGACGCTCGAACGCATTAAGGCCGAGGTTGAAGGGCGCTAGCCGAAGAGAACTTGCGAGGGTAGACGGGATCTTCGACTCTCCCTTGAGAGTCAGGAGTGCGTCGAACGGCGCGCCTGCGGCCCAGCTCAGGTGACGGTCCAGCTCGCGCGACACAGGATCTGATCACTCGCGACCAGGGGTAGCACCCCTCCCCGGGGTGGGTGCCGGCCACCGGGAAGATGTCTCGCAGGGCTTGACGGCTACCCCCGCTGTTTGACAATCTGAACGTCGTTCGATTTAGAACACTGTTCGAAAGGTGAGCATGGGCGGCAAGCTGTCCGCACGATCGCTTGGCTACGGGATGCTGGACCGGGCACACCTGACCAAGCACCTCCTCGAACTCGCACAGCGGGTCGGTGTCGAGAAGGTGACGATGCGCGGCCTCGCTGTCGAGGCAGGCACGTCGGCATCGTCGGTCTACTACCACGTCGCCGGCAAGGCTGAACTGCTCGATCTGCTGATCGAAGCCGTTGTGAACAGCATCGAGGTTCCCACCGAAGGCGAGTGGCAGGATCGCGTCGTCGCGCTGTACACCAACGCATGGCGCGTCCTGGTTACGGTCCGGGGTATCGCAGGCTTGCTTCAGCAACGCCCACACACGACCGCGGCCGCGAACATGGACCGAGCCACGCGTTCCATCCTGCACGAATCAGGCTTGTCCAAGCGAGCTTTCACCGCCGCGTACGCCCTGCTCTATGTCCACCTGCTGGGTTCCGTGGAACTCGAGCACAATCGCGGCGGGCAAGCCAAGCCCGGGACCGCAAGGGCCGAAGCGACGTTCCGCGACGGACTGCAGATCATTCTGACCGGCCTGCGCCACGCCGACGAACGATGAGGGAAGACCATGCCTGAAGCCACGCTCGATCTCGCCGACCTGTCCCTATGGGCTGACGGCTTCCCCGACGACGTATTCGTGGACTTGCGCCGGCGCACACCCGTGTACTACCAGTCACGCACCGCGATCGTCGATAAATCTGTCGGCCGGGAATTCTGGGTGTGTACGAAGCACGCCGAGGTGACCCCAGGTGCATCGTGATCACGATGCGTTCACCGCGACAGATGGCCTATTGATCCAGGAAGTCGGCCTCTTTTCGGCCTATCCCGCGATCGTCAACCTCGATCCGCCCGACCATACTAAGCGGCGCAGAATCATCGCGAAGGCGTTCACCCCCCGCGCCGTGGCCAAGCTCGAAGAGGGCATCCGGACCCGCGCGCAAGTCATGGCGCAATCGCTTCTCGATGAGGGCGGCGGTGAGTTCGTCGAACTCGCTGCGGGGCTGCCCATTTCGGTCATCGGCGACATCGTGGGCATCCCCGAAGAGGACCGACCAAGGGTGTTCGAACTGATCGACCAGGTGCTGAAGCTGGCCGGCGTCGGCATCTCGACGCCGGAGGGTGACGCCCTCGGACCCTTCATCGAGTTGTTCCAGTACGCAAGCGAATTGACCGCACAGAAGCGCGAGCATCCCGTCGACGACATCTGGAGCGCGTTGTGCACGGCCGAGATCGACGACGAGTCCGGCGGGAAGTTCCTGTTGCCGGAGAACGAGCTGGAGATCTTCTTCTTCATCCTCGCACTGGCCGGGAGCGACACTACGCGTAACGCGTTATGCGACGGCATCCGCGCCTTCGTCGCGAACCCCGCACAGGCTAACCGATATCGCAGGGATCCCGACGTCCGTGCGCGTGCAGTGGAGGAAGTACTGCGGTGGTCTACGCCAATCATCTTCTGGGTTCGCGGCGCTCGCCGCGACGTCGTGTTGGGTGATACACCGATCAAGAAGGGCTCCCGCGTCGTCACAATGCTTCGCTCGGCCAATCGTGACGAAGACGTCTTTGACAACGCCTTCGACTTCGACGTCGCGCGCCAACACAATCCACACGTGACGTTCGGCGGCGGCGGTGCGCACCACTGCCTTGGTGCCATGCTCGCGCGAGCCGAGATCCGCGCCGCGTTGGACGAAATTCTGCTCAACACCACCGATATCGGACTGAGTGAACCGACGATCCAGCACCCGAGCATCACCTCGAACATGACTGTCTACGAATCACTTCCGATCAGCCTTGAACGCGCGAAACGACAATAGGACAGAAGTTCTCATGGGGCGGTATCGCGTGGTGCAGTGGGCGACGGGCAACGTCGGTCAGCGCGCACTTCGGGCCGTCCTCGACCGTGATGATGTGTTCGAGCTCGTCGGGGTACATGCGTTCTCGCCCGGCAAGGTCGGCCACGACGCCGGCCCACTGGCCGGGATCGCGCCAGTGGGGATCCTGGCCACCGACGACGTCGACGCGCTGATCGGTGAAGCACCCGACTGCGTGATCTACACCCCGCGTGTTATCGACTACGCGCTGGTGGGCCGGATGCTTCGCGCCGGCATCAACGTGGTGACCACGGGCGACTTCCTCACGGGCACTCACCATCTGCAGGAGTGGGCGGCTCTCACGGCTGCTGCCCAGCACGGGGGTGCGACGTTCCTCGGCACTGGTTTCGAACCTGGGTTCGTCAACGTCGCGGCCGGCTTTCTGTCCGGTGCATGCCGGCGCGTGCACAGCGTGAAACTGGTCGAGACGCTGGACTGCACCCAATACCCGGTGCGGGAGGCCTGGACAGTGCTCGGGTTCGCCAAGCCGGCCATGGATCGGCTGGTCGAACTCGACCCGTTCACCGCCCGATACGGCCTTGGATATTTCGAGACGCTGGACCTTGTCGCCGACATGCTCGGCATCGAGTTGGAGTCGAAGCAGGGCCTCGTCGAACATGCCCTGGCCACGCGGGACCTGGATCTAGGTTGGATCACGTTCGGTGAGGGCACTGTGGCCGGACAACGTCGTACTTACCGCGGCTACCGCAATGGACGCGTCGTCGTTGAACTGGCGATCTGCTGGACCATGAGTGACGACGCTCTGGACCCACAGTGGACCGATCCGAAGGGCTTCAAGGTGGAAATCGAGGGCGAACCGCGGGCGGATGCCGTGATCAGGTTCGGCCCACCACACAATTCAGACCTCTCGGCTCCGACGATTGGTTTCTTGCCAAACGTTCAAACGTAGAGCCGATGATCGCTGCGGTTGCAGGGCCATTAGGCCTTGCACCTGCAGACATCGGTCTGGGACTATCCGTGCCGCTTGGCGGCTGCTCTCGCGGTCAGGAACTCAGGGCGACTGCCCTGGCTCGCGCGTACAGGGCATCCAGTGCCGCGTACTCGGCTTCCTCGATTGCGGCCTGGACGAAATCGATGGCATCGAGCGCGTACGCCTCGGCCAGATCGGCGTCGGTCGCGGCTTCCTTCGCGTCGATTTGGGCCTTCTTCTTCTTGACGTCGTGCCTGACCTTGGCGACGTGCTGCTGCCACCTGCCGCGGATCTCTTGCCACTGCGATACCGCTTTGCCGTGGGCGCTGGCTGCCTGGTGCTTGAACTGATCGGCGGCCGCGGTCGCCTTGTCTCGCGCGCTGGCGACCTCAGACTCAAGCTGGTCCTTGGTTTTTGCGCCGGCAGCTTTGACCTGGTCTGTCGCAGTTTTGGCCTTGTCGGAGATCTTTTCGAACTGTGCGCTCAGATCGGTATCTGCCATCAGGGGCTCCTTATATCACCATGGGCAGGCACTGCGCCCACCGTTTTGATCGTCGGTGCCCGGTGGCTGCCCCGTCATTGTTCGGTGGCACCCGATCGTGGACCGGAGATTGGTCGCGGTGACAACCGACACCGGGATGCCGGGCTTCACACTGGACGCGGCCGACCACTGTCGGTCATATCGCAAGCTGCCGAATCAGACGACTGATCGTCGAATTACGCCCTGTGACCTAGAGTTTCGTAATGGCAGCCGTCGTGCCCCGCCTCTGCTTTGCGGTCGTCAGAGTGTCTCAGCTCCGGCTACCTGAGGCGGCGACGCACGTCGAACCCCAGGCACAGTTCGCGATGGCGCGCGGCCGAGACAAGCACCGATCGGTTCGTTGCTCGATGCGCTGTCGCCGGTAGCGGACGGTGTTGTGGTGACAGGACAGCAATTCGTCGACCTTGCGTAGTTGATCCTTCGAAATTGGCTCGGGAAGACAACATCCGCAACCTCGTTTCCTGCTGCGGCATCAAAGATCGCGGCGACGGCGGGGGCGGTTTCACTCTGGCTTCGAAGCAGTTTATGGAATACGTTGCAGCACAATGATTGAACGCCTATGGCGATCGGGGCGCCTCGCGACTGGGCGATCGTGTCGGTGTTAGGGGTTAGCCGCTGCAACGGCCGCTTTCGTCGCGCTAGATAACGATGTCGGTTCAATGCTTATCTGTCAGGACATTCGAAGTCGAGGGGGTCGCGGCACGCTAGCCGCGCGGAAATTCCTTAGCTCGACCGATGTGGGCCGCCGAGCGGTCACATCAGCCGGGCTCGACGTCGCAGACCAAGCATAGTTCGGCGACATCACTTGGGCGCGAAAAGCACGACCGCGGAATCGCAGAGCTGCGCGTCACGGCTGACCGCGCGGTCGAGGTCGCATGCCAAATCGTGGGCTCGCTTCCCGACTGCAGTCGACGCACCACCACCGGGTGGTTGAACCGACCGGTGAACACCTTGCCGTTATCAGGATCTGCTCAGGCACGCTCCCGGGCCATCAGCCGCGCACAGACACACTTTGTCAGACCCCGCGCGACGAGAAACGACTCCGCCACGTTGTGATGCACCAGCATCAGCTCGACCGCGGTGACACCGAGGCCGACGAGGTGCTCCAGCGCCGCCTCGTGAGCAAGCCCGGCGTAGGTGCCGCGCAGCTCGGGCGGCACTCCGGGATGTGTTGCGGTGAACCCGCGCACGTGCACCTCGTAAAGGATGGTGTCGGCCAGCGCATGCGCGGGCCCGCGCACCGCAGGCCCCGCCGCCGAGGCCGTCACCAGGCTGCGCGCCACGTGCGACGCCGAATCCAGCGCGCTGGGCGCAGCAGCGTTATCCGTTGCATAATCGAACACTTCGGGACCGAACCTGACCTGACCATGGATCGCCCGGGCGTAGGGGTCCAGCAGCAGCTTGGCCGGCTTGTACCGCAGCGCGCGCGCCCGATCGTAGGGTCCGCTGAACCCGCAACCCGTAGGCCTGCCCGGGTCCCACCCCGGGCACGAAACCGTCCCGGATGTCGCCGTCACGCTCGGGCAGCACCAACTGGGTTTCGCCGCCGTCGGCGTCGAACAGGCACAGGCTCACCTCGTCGCCGCCTGACGACACGGCGAAGTTCGTGCCTGCCCCGTTGGGGGTGGCGCCGAGCGGCGCCGGGTGTCCCGGCACAATTTTGGCGCTCATCGCATCTGCTCCCCCTCCGCGAGCCGCTGAATGACCTCCGCCGCCGGAGGGTAGGCCCGGTGGCGGCGCAGAATCACGTCAGCGACCAGCCCGGTCCAGCCAGTCTGGTGCGATGCTCCCAGGCCCGCGCCGGTGTCGCCGTGGAAATACTCATGGAAGAGCAGGTTGTTGCGCCACCGCGGGTCGCCCTGCAGCCGGCCCACCCCGCCGAAGCACGGCCGTCGCCCGTCCTGGTCGACGAGGAAGATCGAGACCAGACGTTTCCATAAATCGGCAGCGACCACGTCGAGGGTAACGCTGGTTCCCGATCCCGTCGGGTATTCGATCGTGAGGTCGTCGCCGAAGAACTGGTGATAGCGCTCCAGTGCGGTGGCAACTAGGTAGTTCAGTGGAAACCACACCGGGCCCCGCCAATTGGAGTTGCCCCCGAACATTGCGGTGGTCGACTCGGCCGGCTCGTAGTCGATGCCGGCGCGCACACCCGCCACGTCCAGAACGTATGGATGATCCCGGTGGTAGGCCGACAGCGAACGCAGCCCGTGCGGCGACAGAAATTCTGCCGTGTCGAACAGGGTTCGGCATAACCGCCGGACCCTGTCCAGGCTGGCCACCGACACCAAAAGCCGCCGCTGGCCGGCGTTTCCGCGCAGGATTCCGGCGTCGACCATCTCCTTGGTCCCGCCCAGCCCGTGGCGTCGCAGGTAATCGGCGAACATCTTGCCGGTCACCAGCGACCGGTCGATCGCCTCCTCGTTGACCACCGCAGCGGCCAGCGACGGGATCATCGCAACCATCGAGCGCACCCGGACCGTTACCGCACCGCCGTCCGGCAGCAGGATGCGGTCGCAGAACATGCCATCGTCGTCAACCCAAAGACCCATGGTGTCAAGCGCTTGCGCGATACCGGCAAAATGCTCGAGGAACTTCTGCACCAAATCGAGCGCGGGCCGGTGCCCGGACCCGTGCAGGATGGCCGCGATGGTGGCCATTGACAACGCATACGTCGCCATCCACCCGGTGGCATCGGACTGCTCGAGGATCCCGTGGACCGGCAGGCGGGAACGGTCGAGCGGGCCGATGTTGTCCAGGCCCATGAAGCCACCCTCGAAACAGTTGGAGCCATTCGCATCTTCGCGGTTCACCCACCAGGTGAAGTTCACCAGCAGCTTGTCGAAGATCCGGCTGAGGAAGTCGATGTCGTGTCCGCCCTCGATGGCGAAGACTTCGAGGGCCGCCCACGCCTGCACGGGTGGGTTGACGTCGTCGAAGTTCCACTCGTACGCGGGCAGGGCGCCGTTGGGGTGCTGGAACCACTCGCGGCACAGCAGGGACAGTTGATATTTCGCGAACGCCGGATCGACGTGCACCAGCGCGATGCAGTGAAAGGCCAAATCCCATGCCGCGAACCATGGGTATTCCCAGGTGTCCGGCATCGACATCACATCGAACGCCTCGAAGTTGCGCCATCGAGCGTTGCGGCCGTTGCGGCGCTGCGCTGGAGGCGGTGGCTGGGCAGGGTCGCCGTCAAGCCACCCGGCCACCTTGTAGTAGTAGAACTGCTTGCTCCACAGCATCCCGGCGAACGCCTGACGCATCACCGCGGCTTCGTCGGGCGACGCCGCCGGCGGGGTGTGCTCGCCGTAGAACTCGTCGGCCTCCGCTCGACGCTGTCCTACCACCCGGGTGAAGTCGCCGCCCAGCGCGGTCTGCAGGTCCGTCCCGGTGCCGGTCGGACGCAGGCGCAGCCGCAGTTCGACGGTCTCACCGGGACTCGCCGTCACCCGGTACCAGGCCGCACACTTGGTGCCCCGTCGCTGCGGATTGACGGTGTCTGCGCCGGCGACGACGTGGTCATTGATGCCGTCCTTGGGCCACCGCGACCCCGCTGACACGCCATACAGCCTGCGCAAATTGGTCTCGTTGTCACAAAACAGGAGCTCGGGCTGCCCGCCATGCGGAGCCGGCCCTGGCAGCAGCTGCAGCTCGCCAAGGAAGGGATGCTCGACGGTCACCGTCGCGGCCGCGGTGGCGGCGATCGTCGGCGCGGCCGCCCCGACATCCCAGGACCAGGTGTTGCGGTACCACAACGTCGGCAGCACATGCAGGACTTCGGTGTCGGGCCCGGCGTTGGTTACGCTGATCGCCATCAGCAGGTCGGTCGGGTCGGCCTTCGCGTACTGCACGTCGACGATCCAGTAGCGGTCGTCGTCGAAGATGCCGGTGTCGAGTAATTCGTACTCCGGGTCGAGTTTGCCGCGGCTGCGGTTTTCGTCCAGCAGCCGCTGGTACGGAAACGCGCGCTGAGGATAGTGGTAGCGCCAGGCGTTCCAGGCGTGGCTGGGCACGGCATCCAGGTACCACCAGTATTCCTTGACGTCTTCGCCGTGGTTGCCCTCCATTCCGGTGAGGCCGAAGGCGCGCTCCTTGAGTATCGGGTCACGCCCGTTCCACAACGCCAGTGCCAGACACAGTCGCTGCTCGATGTCGCAGAAGCCGGCCAGCCCGTCCTCGCCCCAGCGGTAGGCGCGTGAGCGGGCATGATCGTGCGGGAGGTAGTTCCAGGCATCGCCGCCGGCACTGTAGTCTTCGCGGACTGTGCCCCATTGTCTTTCGCTTAGATACGGGCCCCACAGATACCAGTCGCTGGCCTGCCGCAGGCCCAGGTCGAGTCGGCCGAAGCCGCCGACACGCTCTCGCTCCGCGCCGCCGGTCACCGCGAACCTCCGGCCAGCGTGCTGGCGGTGCAGTCCGACACTCGCCTCCGTCCAGAGGGATTCTGTTTACCACCAATCGTTGCAGTCGATACGGCCGCTGTCGTTGTGATGCACAGCAATTTCACCAAGTATTTGATGTGGCGGCGAACAGCGCGGCGGATTCGGCAGCCAGCGAGAATGGATTCTCGCGGCCCATCGTGGCGCCACGAGTCCATCGCGGCGCCACGAGTCTTTCGTGAATCGACGGCAGTGGAGGCAGCAGGGAACGAAACCCGCCCAGCCGCGACGCCGCCGACATCGCGTTGCTGCCGAAACGGACGCAGCCGCCACGGAATGACGCGGCGTCAGGTGGCTCGTCACTCGTCAGCGTGCAGCAGCGGTCGGAGCCGCTCGGTCTTATCCAATGTCCATCCCGGTGGTTGCAGGATCGCCGCCCACGCGTTGGCGACGTTTTGGACGTAGCGGTGGCCGTGCCCGTCGGGGACGTCGACCGCGACGGCCATATCGGCCGATACCTGCAGGAATGTCACGAACGGCATCCATTGCACGCTGGGCAGCACGTCGTAGCCGCGCTGCTCCCGCAACCAGTCCGGTTTGCGCACCAGCAGATCAGGGTTCCACCATGCGATCGGGTCGGATGCGTGCTGGAGGTAGCCTGTCGGGAAGCGATGCGCGAAGCCGATCGCGGCCGAGTCGTTAAGCCGTCGACACGCACAGTCGCCCATTTTTTCGCCGAGTGGTTCACGGCCATCGAACCGTCGATCGATGCCACAACATGGCAGAACTGGAAAGACTACGCGGCCGCATACGTGATTCCGTGGATCGGTGAGGAACGCCTCCAGCGACTCGACGGGCCCCAACTGTTGAAGCTCTACCGGAGCTTGCTGGCCGACGGACGGGTCAAGTGCGACCAAAACGGCCAGATGTACGACTACTGGTCAGATCGCGTCGCGAAGGGCCAAAGTCCCACAGCTCGCGACGTATCCGAAGCGTGTAAGACGACAATTCACGCCGCACGAGCAGCGGTTCGGCGGTACAAGTCCGGAATTATTCCAAAGCAGATGACACGGGGCCTGGCACCCAAGACCGTGCGCAACGTACACGTGTTGATCCACCGGGCACTCGTCGATGCCGTCGCCTGGAAGTACATCAATGAGAATCCGGCAAGCAACGTCAAGCCACCCAAGCTCTCCCGAAGACGCCGGGAGGTGTGGACGCCCGAACAGATCCAGACCTTCCTCACTTCTGTGCAGAACGATCGGTTTGCCGCCCTTTTCCTGCTGGAACTGACCACCGGGATCCGCAGAGGCCAGGTTTGCGGGCTCAAATGGACGGCCGTCGACCTCGAAGCCAGCGAGATCACCGTGCATGACAATCGCGTAGTCGTCGGAGGGCACGCACGGGACAAGGCGGGTGGCAAGACAAAGAACGCCGACCAGACGATCTCCATCGATCGGGCCACCGTCGCCGCGTTAAAAGGCTGGCGCGAGGTTCAGAACCGCGAACGCGACTTCTTCGGCACCGCCTACCACCCAGGCGACTATGTATTCACCTTCGAGGACGGGCGGCCACCGCATCCCGACACAATCAGACAACGCTTCGATCGTCTCGCAGCGGCCGCAGGACTCTCGCGGATCACCTTCCACGATCTGCGCCACTCCTACGCCACCGGTGCGCTCAAAGCCGGCATCAACCCGAAGGTGATCAGCGAGCGGATCGGCCACGCCAACGTCGGCTTCTTTCTGCAGACCTACGCCCATGTCCTTCGAAACGATGACCGCGACGCCGCAGAACAAGCGGCGGCCTTCCTTATCGGCGACACGTGGGGTCCAACCGACGAGGACGAAAGTTAGATGATGAGCAAGGCTAACGTGACCAAACACGTGACCATCGGGCATGAAAACGGCCCCCGGAGAGTTTTCCGGGGGCCGTTTCCGCTGGTAGCGGGGACAGGATTCGAACCTGCGACCTCTGGGTTATGAGCCCAGCGAGCTACCGAGCTGCTCCACCCCGCGACGGGTAAATACCAGGTTACCGAACAGCCCGCGAGGCCACCAAATCCCGCGCTCAGCAGGGGTAACGGGGTCAGTGCGAGGGCGGATTCAGGCCGTAGCGCTGCCTGATGTCGTCCATCCAGTCCGGAACTCCGTAGGTCAGGCCAAATTTGTCGGCCAGCTCGCCGAACTCGGGCAGATCGTGCAGGACCTTGCCGAGCGGATCGTTCGCGTGCTCGACGAGCAGCTCACCGAGCTCCCGGAAGTAGTTCTCGAACCCGCCCGGCGTGATGATCTCGATGATGCGACCCGGCTCGCTGCCGGCGTTCCACATCGCGTGCATCTGCCCGCGCGGCTTGGTGATGTAGCCACCGGGCCCGAGGACCACTTCACTGTCGTCGGAGCGAAAGCCGATCTCGCCGGCCAGCACGATCGAATGCTCGTCCTCGCGAGTGTGCCGGTGCGCCGCGGTGCGTAAGCCCACCTCGAACGGATGCTCGACGATGGACACCTCGCCGCCGTTGTTACGGCTGGACAACTTGAACACCGCCCCAAAACCCGGGAGCGCGACGTACTCCCCTTCCCCGGGCTGCACGACCGTCACCGGAATCTGGTCCATCTGGGCCATCTCGCATACCTCCTCGTCGGAGCCGGTGCGACTACTTGGCGTTGTCGTACTTGGTAATCGCGTCGTCGAGCCGCTGCAGTGCGGATCCATAAGCGGCGAAGTCACCGCTCTTCTGCGCATCGCGCGCCGCCCCTAGTGCCGCCTCAACGTCCTTGAGCGCGGCGGCCTTGGCCGGGGACAAGGTGACCGCCCCGTTCGGCGACGGCGGGAGGGCCGCCGGCGCCGGCACACCATCCGATGGCGGCGACGCAGCGGGCGGCGGATGGGCGGGCGCGCCCTGCTCGGTCGGCGCGATACCGGCCGCGGTCGCACCGGCGCCGGGCCCGAACAGCCCGGTCAGCGCGTCGCCGACGGTGGGGCCATATCCGATTTTGTCGTTGTACATCATCGCCACCCGGATCAGGCGGGGATAGGACGACGCGGCATCGCTGGACCCGGGTGAGGCATAGACCGGCTCGACATACATCAGCCCACCCTGGGCGACCGGCAGCGTGAGCAGATTGCCCCACTTGATCCGGTTTTGGTTGTCACGCCCGATCACGCCGAGGTCCTGAGACACCGCTGTGTCGGTGGTGATCGCGTTGTTGGCCAGCTTCGGCCCGTTGACTTGGCCGGGAATGGTCAGCACGGTGATCTTGCCATAAGTCGCCGGATCGGAGCTGGCGCTGATGTAGGCGGCCAGGTAGTCACGCTTGAACCTGTTCATCGCACTGGTCAACTGGAACGACGCCGAATTGTCACCTTTGGCAATGTCTTTCGCGACGATGTAGTACGGCGGCTGATAGCTGCTGGCCGTCGGGTTCGGGTCGAGCGGAACGTCCCAGAAATCCGACGTGGAGAAGAACGTCACGGGGTCGTTGACGTGATATTTGGCCAGCAGCATCCGCTGCACCTTGAACAGATCCTCCGGATAGCGCAGGTGGGCAGCCAATTCGGGGGTGATATCGCTCTTGGGCTTGACGGTCCCGGGGAAGACCCTCATCCACGCTTTGAGCACCGGGTCGCGCTCGTCCTGCTGATAAAGCGTGACGGTCCCGTCGTAGGCATCGACGGTGGCCTTCACCGAATTGCGGATGTAGGACACCTGCTTGTCGGGGACCAGCCGATTGAACTCGACTTCGGTGGAGTCGGCGGTGGCCGACGACAACGAGGTGAGCTCGGAATACGGGTAATTGTCCAGCGTGGTGTAACCGTCGATGATCCATACCAGCCGTTTGTTGACGATCGCCGGGTACACGCTGCTGTCGGTGGTCAACCACGGCGCCACCGCCTCTACCCGCTGCGCCGGATCGCGGTTGAACAAGATCTTGCTGTTGGATCCGATCACGTTGGAGAACAAGAAGTTTCGCTCAGCAAACTTCGCGGCGAAGACGCTACGCGAGACCCAACCGCCGAGCGGCACTCCGCCACTTCCGGTGTAAGTGTAGTTCTTGGTATCGGTGTTGGTCTCGTAGTCGTATTCCCGGTCGACACCGTTCTTTCCGACGATCGCGTAGTCCGCGGGCGTGTTGGAGATGACCGGTCCGAAGTAGACCCGCGGCTGGTCCAGCGGTGCCGGACCGTCGGAGAGCACTCCGCCGTTGGCGCCGACGACGTTGACCAGAAACTCCGGGTATCCACCGTTCTGATTGGGGTCGTTGGCGATACCGCGCACGGTGTTAGCCGGCGAGGCGATGAAGCCATTCCCGTGCGTGTAGACGGTGTGCCGGTTGATCCAGTCCCGCTGGTTGTCGATCAGGTGGTCCGGATTGAGCTCGCGGGCAGCGACGACGTAGTCGCGCAGATTGCCGTTGCGGTCGACATAGCGGTCGATGGACAGTTGGTCGGGGAAGTAGTAGAAGTTCTTGCCCTGCTGGAATTGGGTGAACGCCGGACTGACGATCGTCGGGTCAAGCAGCCGGATGTTGGACGTGGTGGCACGGTCGGACGCCACCTGCTCGGCGGTCGTCCGGCTGTCGCCGCTGTAATCCCGGTATGTCACAACGTCATCCGTGAGACCGTAGGCCTGCCGGGTCGCGGTGATGCTTCGGCTGATGTATTCGCGTTCCTTCTGCGCGGCATTGGGTTTGACGCTGATCTGCTCGACGATCAGCGGCCAGCCGGCACCGACGATCAACGACGACAGCAGCAGCAGCACCAGGCCGATAGCCGGAATTCGCAAGTCCCGCAACACGATCGCCGTGAACACCGCCGCTGCGCAGATCAACGCGATCGCCAACAGAATCAGCTTGGCGGGCAACACCGCATTGATATCGGTGTAGCCGGCACCGGTGAACGGTTTCCCGGCGCGGGTGTGCGAAAGCAGCTCGTAGCGGTCCAGCCAGTAGGCAACTGCCTTGAGCAGCACCAGCGTCCCGACCAGGCTGATCAACTGGATGCGGGCCGAGCGGCTCAGCGCACCGGTGCGACCGGACAGCCGGATACCACCGAACACGTAGTGCGCCAGCAGATTCGCTACAAACGCCAAAAACAGCGCCACGAACAAGTAGCTGAGGACAAGCCGATAGAACGGCAGCTCGAAAGCATAGAAGCCCAGATCCTTGCCGAATTGCGGGTCGTTGACCCCGAAGTCGCCGCCGTGCAGGAACAGCTGAACGCGGACCCAGTAGGTCTGCGCGACGATCCCGGCGAGCAGGCCGATCGCCACCGGAATCCCGGTTCCGATCACCCGCAGCCTCGACATCACCACAGTGCGATACCGGGCCACCGGATCATTGCCGTTGCTCGGAACGAAAACCGGGCGGGTGCGGTAGGCCAGCGCCAGGCCGGCGAACACGATGCCGCCGACCAGCAGCCCCGCCACCAGGAACAGCACCAGCCGGGTGAACAGCACGGTGGTGAACACCGATCGGTAGCCCAGCTCGCCGAACCAGAGCCAGTCGACGTAGCCGTCGATCAAGCGCGGGCCGACAAGCAGCAGCAAGATCACCGCCAGGGCGATCGTGATGAGCGTCCGGCTGCGCCGAGTCAGCTTCGGCATTCTCGCGGCGGGCCGCATCCCCACTAGCTAAGCTCCCTGCTCCATGTCGACAGCGGACTGTCCTTGTCTTTAAGCCGTCGTTCTCGACGTATCACAACTGTACGCACCTCTGCGATTTGGCCCCGGGCGTCAGCAGCTCGGCGGTTGCCCGCCGTTGGTCACGGCATGTAGCGCGTCCACCGCACCCGCGAGCTTGTCGACCTTCACCAATTGCAGCCCGGGCAACCGCCCGGAGGTTGCCTCGTAGCAGTTTTCGGCCGGCACCAGAAAGACCGTCGCCCCGGCGGCGCGGGCCGCGGTCATCTTGTGCACGATGCCGCCGATCCTGCCCACCGTGCCGTCGGCGGTGATGGTGCCCGTTCCCGCGACGAACTTCGAGCCGGCGATATTCCCGGTGGTGAGCTTGTCGACGACCGCGAGGCTGAACATCAAGCCCGCCGAGGGCCCGCCCACGTTGGCGAGGTTGAAATCGACCACAAACGGTGCCCAGGGCGCGTCCATCACCGAGACACCCGCAAAGCCGTAATCGCCTTTCGGATGGTGGCCCAACGTGATCTGGGCGACGCCCGGCGGCGCGTTTTTGCGGCGGAAGTCAACCGCGATCGACTGGCCGGGTTTGGTGTGCTTCAGGAACGACGTGAACTGCTCGATATTGGCGACCGGCGTGCCGTTCACCGCCTGCACGGAGTCACCGGCCTGCAGCTTGCCCACCGAGGGCCCGGGATCGGTGACCGCCACCACCGTCACGGCCTGCGGGTACTTCAGGTATCCCAGGGCCGCGAACTCGGCGTTGTGCTCGGACTCCTTGAAATCGGCGTCGTTGGCCTTGTCGACTTCCTGACGCGACTTGCCCGGCGGATACACCAGATCGCGCGGCATTAGCTGCTCCTCCCCGGCCAGCCACAGCGTCAGCGCCTCCGCCAGGCTGAGGTCGTCGCGCTGCGACACCGTCGTCATGTCCAGGTGACCCGACGTCGGGTGCGTCTGAGTGCCTTTGATGTCGACGACCTGCTTGCCGTCGACCTCACCGAGCGTGTCGAACGCGGGGCCGGGGCCAAGGGACACAAAAGGGACCGTTACCGCCGCAAGCAGAACACCGAAGGCCACGATCGGCACCAGCGCCACGATCAGCGTCAGAATCCGCCTGTTCACGTCGCTAACACTAGACGGACTGGTCAGGGCGAATCGGGGCCCTTTCACTCACAGCGTGACGGCGGATCGCGCGCCGTGCCCCGCCGGTGAGTACCGTTGGGGGCATGGCTGACCTGCCTTTCGGGTTCTCCGGCGGAGACGACCCCGACCGCGAAAAGCGCGGGGAAAACGACCCCGATTCCGGCTCGGGATCGGCGGACCCGTTTGGCCTCGGCGGCCTCGGCGGCGAATTCGACATGGCCGACCTGGGGCAGATCTTCACCCGGCTCGGGCAGATGTTCAGCGGCGCGGGCTCCGCGATGCCCGGCGGCCAGGCCTCCGGGCCGGTGAACTACGAGCTGGCCCGCCAGCTGGCGTCGAGTTCGATCGGCTTCGTGGCGCCGATCCCGGCGGCCACCAACCAGGCGATCGGCGATGCCGTCCACCTGGCCGAGACCTGGCTCGACGGGGTGACCGCGCTGCCGGCGGGCACCAGCAAGGCGATCGCCTGGACGCCCAACGACTGGGTGGACAACACCATGGACACCTGGAAGCGACTGTGCGACCCGATGGCCCAGCAGATCGCGACGGTGTGGGCGGGGGCGTTGCCCGAAGAGGCCAAGAACATGGCCGGTCCCTTGCTGTCGATGATGTCGCAGATGGGCGGCATGGCATTCGGCTCGCAGCTGGGCCAGGCGCTGGCCCGGTTGTCCAAAGAAGTACTGACGTCGACCGACATCGGTTTACCGTTGGGGCCCAAGGGAATAGCCGCACTGCTGCCCGACGCTATCGAGTCCTTCGCCGGCGGCCTGGAGCAATCCCGCAGCGAGATCGTCACCTTCCTGGCGGCTCGGGAGGCCGCCCATCACCGGCTGTTCGGTCACGTGCCGTGGCTGTCCAGTCAGCTGCTCGGTGCCGTCGAGGCCTACGCCAAGGGCATGAAGATCGACATGCAGGGAATCGAGGAGTTGGCCCGCGACTTCAACCCGGCCTCGCTGAACGATCCGGCCGCCATGGAGCAGCTGCTGACCCAGGGGGTGTTCGAGCCGAAGGCCACCCCGGAGCAGACCCAGACACTGGAACGGCTCGAGACGCTGCTGGCACTGATCGAGGGCTGGGTGCAGACCGTGGTGACCGCGGCGCTGGGCGACCGGATCCCCGGCGCGGCCGCGCTCGGCGAGACGCTGCGCCGACGGCGGGCCACCGGCGGACCGGCCGAGCAGACCTTCGCCACGCTGGTCGGCCTCGAGCTGCGGCCACGCAAGCTGCGGGAGGCCGCCGTGCTGTGGGAGCGGCTGACCGAAGCCGCCGGCGTCGATGCCCGCGACGCGGTGTGGCAGCACCCCGATCTGCTGCCCGAGACCGAGGACCTCGACGACCCGGCCGCGTTCATCGACCGGATCATCGGCGGCGACACCAGCGGAATCGACGAGGCGATCGCCGAGTTCGAGCGGGGCGCCGATTCTGGTCACACCGACCCCGACAGCGGCCCTAGCTCTGTGGATAGCTGAGCGAGCCGTCACGCCCCGCCGTGGCACAGTGCCTGGATGGCGCAGCCTACGTCGCCGTTGTATGCGCTGGACCCGGCTCTGCCGGTGCTGCTACGCCCGGACGGCGCCGTTCAGGTGGGGTGGAGTCCGCGTCGCGCCGTGCTGATTCACCCGCCGCGCGGGTTGACGCCCGGGGGGTTGGCCACGCTGCTGCGGACGATGCATTCACCGGTACCGATGAGCGAGCTGCAGCGGCAGGCCGGCGGGCAGGGCGGAGTGGCCGCCGGTGAGCTGGGCGATCTGGTCACGCAGCTGGTCGCGGCCGGAGTCGCCACCCGCGGCCGCCGACAGCGGCCCACCCGGTCAGCGTCGATTCGCGTGCACGGACGCGGGCCGCTGTCAGAGCTGCTGATCGAGTCGCTGCGCTGTTCGGGTGCCCGGGTCAAGCAGAGCAGTCAACCCCATGCCGCGGTGACGTCCGCCGAAGCCGACCTGGTGGTGCTGTCCGACAATCTGGTCGCCGACCCGCGGATGCTGCGCGACCTGCACAGTCAAGGCGTCGCGCACCTCGCGGTCCGGGTGCGCGACGGCACCGGCCTGGTCGGCCCGCTGGTCATCCCCGGTGTCACCAGCTGTTTGGGGTGTGCGGATTTGCACCGCCGGGACCGCGACGCGGCGTGGCCTGCCGTCGCCGCACAGCTGCGCGACACCGTCGGCGTCGCCGACCGCGCGACTCTGCTGGCGACGGCGGCGCTGGCGCTCAGCCAGATCAATCGGGTGATCGGTGCTGTGCGTGGATCGGACGCGGGCTCTGATTCCGAGCCCCCCGCGGCGCTGAACACCACGCTGGAGTTCGACGTCCACACCGGCTCGATCGCGGCGCGACACTGGCCCAAACACCCACTGTGTTCCTGCTGACAGCGCTTGTTGCCAGATCGATGCGGGCAAGCGACGACCCGTCGTGGATGATGGTTACGTGTCCGAGATCAAACGTAAGAGCGCTGCGCGCAATGCGAAGCTGGCCAGCATTCCGGTCGGCTTCGCCGGCCGGGCAGCGCTCGGGTTCGGCAAGCGGCTGACCGGTAAGTCGAAAGACGAGGTCAACGCCGAACTGATGGAGAAGGCAGCCAACCAGCTGTTCACCGTTCTCGGCGAGCTCAAGGGCGGCGCGATGAAGGTCGGCCAGGCGCTGTCGGTGATGGAGGCCGCGATCCCCGACGAGTTCGGCGAACCGTATCGGGAAGCGCTGACCAAACTGCAAAAGGATGCGCCGCCGCTGCCCGCCGCGAAAGTGCACCGGGTGCTCGACGCCCAGCTGGGAACCAAGTGGCGTCAACGGTTCTCCGACTTCAACGACACACCGGTGGCCTCGGCCAGCATCGGGCAGGTGCACAAGGCGGTCTGGTCCGACGGACGCGAGGTCGCCGTCAAGATCCAGTACCCGGGCGCCGACGAGGCGCTTCGCGCCGACCTGAAGACCATGCAACGCATGGTCGGAGTGGTCAAACAGCTGGCTCCGGGCGCCGACGTGCAGGGTGTCGTCGACGAGCTGATCGAGCGCACCGAGATGGAACTCGACTATCGGCTGGAGGCCGACAACCAGCGGGCATTCGCCAAGGCCTATGAAGGCCACCCGCACTTCCTTATCCCGCACATCGTGGCCAGCGCCCCCAAAGTCGTCGTTCAAGAGTGGATCGACGGCACGCACATGGCGGACATCATCCGCGACGGCACCGTCGAGCAACGCGACCTGTTGGGGTACCGGCTGCTCGAGCTGACCTTCGACGCTCCGCGCCGGCTGGAAATGATGCACGGCGACGCCCACCCGGGCAACTTCATGCTGCTGGCTGACGGCCGGATGGGTGTCATCGACTTCGGCGCGGTGGCACCGATGCCCGGTGGGTTCCCGATCGAGCTCGGCATGACGATCCGGCTCGCGCGCGAAAAGAACTACGACCTGTTGCTGCCGACGATGGAAAAGGTCGGCTTCATTCAGAAAGGCCAGCAGGTGTCGGTGCGCGACATCGACGAGATGCTGCGTCAGTATGTGCAACCCGTCGAGGTTGAGGTCTTCCACTACACCCGCAAGTGGCTGCAACGCATGACGATAAGTCAGATGGATCGGTCGGTGTCGCAGATCAAGACGGCCCGGCAGTTGGACTTGCCGCCCAAGCTGGCAATCCCGATGCGGGTGATCGCGTCGGTGGCCGCAATTCTTTGCCAGTTGGATGCGCACGTGCCGATCAGGGCGCTGTCGGAGGAGCTGATTCCCGGCTTCGCCGAACCCGACACCGCCGTCGTCTGAAACCTAAGCAGCGACCGAACTTTTGCGCGGACGTCCACGCGGCCGCTTGCGGTTCACGATGCAGCCGCGGTCGAAGATCTCGCCTCCCCATACGCCCCACGGCTCTTCGCGTTGAAGTGCCGCGGCCAGGCATTCGCTTCGAATCGGGCAGTCGGCGCATAACGCCTTAGCGCGCTCCAGATCGGACGGGCTATCGGCGAACCACAGGTCGGGATCGCCTGCGTGACAAGGCAACTCCGGCTGCTGTTCGTCTGGGACTGTCGGGGTCGACATGTCCAATTCACCTGCTTCCTGGTCTGGCGGTGGTCTTGCGCGGATCCGGACCAGGTGTTGGGCTGCCGACCCAAAAACTGTGGCCACGGATCCTGGTGACTTCGGGTCCGTGGCCATTGGGCGAGATAGTGGGCTTTACCTAGGTAGAGCCCCGATCCACGGACGCGTTGTCGGCGGCGGCGGCGTGACGCTTACGCGCCGCGGCCAAGGCGGCCGCCGCTACGGCATGGGCAGCGTGGTGGGAGCCGATGTTGCCAGCCGCAACTACGGGCGATACTCGGAACGCGCTCATGCTGATCATCGTGGCTCCCTCCTTTCGTCTGGCGCTGCCGCCGGGCATGAAAGAACCCGGCATTTTCGCTTCGAGGCTAAAGCGTAGCAGTCTGACTCGGCAAGCGATTTTCTGACCTGGGGTTATGTGGCGACCCGCGGCGCCCGGCTGTGCCGCGCTTGCGATCGCCACGGGGTTTTGGTGGCTAGCCGCGACTGCGGACTAGCTCCAACACGTCCGGGCCGAACTGCTCCAGCTTGCGGGCGCCGATTCCCGGGATCGCGACCAACGCGGCATCGTCGGAGGGCAGCAGCTCGGCGATGGCGATCAGCGTGTTGTCGGTGAACACCACGTATGCGGGCACCTTCAGATCTTTGGCGGTGCGCAGCCGCCAATCCTTCAGCTGGAGCAACAGCTCGTCATCGATATCGGCGGCGCAGGTCTCGCAGCGGCGCAGCATGATCGCCGCCGGCGTAGTCAGCTGGTTGTTGCAGATCCGGCAGCGTTGTGAGGGGCGGGTGGCGCCCCGGCGTGGCCGGCTCGGGGTGGGATCGACTTGCGTCTGCGGGGAGAGGCCGTTGAGAAACCGGGACGGCTTGCGGCTCTGCCGTCCGCCCGGATTTCGGGACAGCGACCAACTGAGCGCCAAATGCATTCGGGCCCTGGTGATTCCGACGTAGAGCAGTCGGCGCTCCTCTTCGACGGCTTCGCTTTCGGCACCGTGGGCCAATGCGTGCGAGATCGGCAGCGTGCCATCGGTGAGGCCGACCAGGAACACCGCATCCCACTCCAGTCCTTTGGCGGCGTGCAGCGAGGCCAGCGTGACACCTTGGACCACCGGCGGATGGCGCGAGTCGGCGCGGTTCCGCAGCTCGGCCAGCAGACCGGGCAGGTCCAGTTGCGGGCGGTGCGCCACCTCTTCGTCGACCAGCTCGGCCAACCCCGCAAGCGCCTCCCAGCGCTCCCGGGCCCGGCTTCCGGTCGGCGGTTCGGCCGTCAAACCCAGCGGTTCGAGCAGCCCGCGCACGATGTCGGGCAGCGTGGCTTCGTCCTCGGCGCCGCGGCTGGCCGCCCGCTGCAAGACCAGCAGCGCCTGGCGGATTTCCTGGCGGCTGAAAAAACCTTCGCCGCCGCGGACCTGATATGGAATGCCGGCCTCTGTCAACGCTTCTTCGTAGACCTCGGACTGCGCGTTGATCCGATACAGCACCGCGATCTCGGCGGGCGGCGTGCCGGATTCGACGAGCCGCGAGATCGACGCGGCCGCCGCGGCCGCTTCGGCCACCTCGTCGGGATGTTCACTAAACGACGGAGCCGGTCCCGGATCACGTTGACCGACCAGATGCAGCTTGCTGCCGGCCACTCGGCCGCGGGCGGCGGCGATCACCCGGTTGGCCAGCGACACCACCTGCGGTGTCGACCGGTAGTCCCGTTCCAGGCGCACCACGGTGGCCTCCGGGAACCGCCGCGAGAAGTCCAGCAAATAGCGCGGTGAGGCCCCGGTGAACGAATAGATCGTTTGGTTGGCGTCGCCGACGACGGTCAGGTCGTCGCGGTCCCCCAGCCACGCCGACAGCACCCGCTGCTGCAGCGGGGTCACGTCCTGGTATTCGTCGACGACGAAGCAGCGGTAGCGGTCCCGGAATTCTTCGGCGATCGCGGCGTCGTTCTCGATTGCGGCGGCGGTGTGCAGCAGCAGGTCGTCAAAATCGAGCAACGCAACATCGTCGCCGCGGGATTTGAGCGACTCGTAGGCCGCATACACGGTAGCGACCTTCGCGGCGTCCAGCGGAATGTCGCGTCCTTCGGCGGCCACCGCGTCCGGGTACTGCTCGGGGGAGATCAACGACGCCTTGGCCCACTCGATTTCGCCGGCCACGTCGCGGACGTCGTCGGTGCTCAGCTGCAACCGGGCGCTACTCGCGCCGCGGGCGACGACGGCGAACTTGCTCTCCAGCAACTGCCAGCCGGTGTCACCGACCACCCGCGGCCAGAAATACCGCAGCTGCCGGTGCGCGGCAGCGTGAAACGTCAACGCCTGCACCGCGCCGACACCGGAGCCGCTCGGCGCGGCAGCGCCCAATGCCCGCAACCGAGTTCGCATCTCGCCGGCCGCACGTTGGGTGAAGGTCACCGCGAGCACCTGACCCGCGGCCACGTGTCCGGTGGCGACGAGCTGAGCGATGCGGTGGGTGATGGTGCGGGTCTTACCGGTTCCCGCCCCGGCCAGCACGCAGACCGGCCCGCGCGGGGCCAGCACCGCCTCGCGTTGTTCGTCATCGAGGTCGGCAATCAATGGATCGGTGATCACCGGCATGGCGTCCATCTTGGCAGTGGTCGCCGACAAACGCCGGGCAGCGCCACGCCGCGGCATAACAAGGACACGCGTTATGTTTGACCGACTATGACGAATGCTTCTGGTGCTTCGCTGACCATGTACACCACATCCTGGTGTGGCTACTGCAATCGGCTCAAGACCATGCTGAAGGCGTCGGGCATCAGCTACGACGAGGTCGACATCGAAGAGGACAACGCGGCGGCGGAGTTTGTCGGCTCCGTCAACGGCGGCAACCAGACGGTGCCGACGGTGAAGTTCGCCGACGGCTCGACGCTGACCAACCCGGCCGCGAACGAGGTCAAGGCGAAGCTCGCCCAGCTGGCCGGCTAACTTTAGCCCGCTTGTGCCCAGGATTCGATGATCACGCGGGCGATCGAGACCGAGCCGGGCAGCAGCAGTTTGGCTTCCTCGTCGCTGCTCCAGTCACCGAGGGCGAGCGCGGCGCGCACTTCGTCGCGGGTGAACCACGCGGCCTCGGCGATCTCCCCGTCGTTGAAGGAGAATTCCTGATCGGGATCGGCGATCGCGTGGAAGCCGACCATCAGTGAGCGCGGGAACGGCCACGGTTGGCTGCCGAGGTAGCGCACGTCGCGAACGGTCAGCCCGATTTCCTCGCGAAGTTCCCGCACCACACAGGTTTCGAACGACTCGCCGGCTTCGACGAATCCGGCCAGCAGCGAGAACATCCGCTCCGGCCACACCGTTTGACGGGCCAGGACCGCCCGGTCGCCGCCGTCGTGAACCAGGCAGATCACCGCGGGGTCGATGCGCGGGAATTCCTCGTGACCGGTGACCGGGTTGACCCGAGCCCAGCCGGCTCTGATCGGTTTGGTGGGCGAGCCGTCCACCGAGCTGAACCGCGCGCTGGCATGCCAGTTGAGCAGTGCTGCGGCCGACGAAACGAGCTGCGCGCCGACGTCGTCGAAGAGCTGGCCGCCGCGGCGAAGGTCGGCCACCTCGGTTTCCAGGTCGGGATCCTCGGGTGCTGCCAGCGGACCCCGGACTGCCCAGACATCTCGACCATCCTCGAGACGGCCCAGGAACACCGCATCCGGCGGCGGCTTGTCGGCCAGGGACTTCGCGCGGCCCAGCACTACCCGGCCGCCGGCGACCAACACCTGATTGCGCGAATCCAGCCGCAGCAGGGCCGCTTCCGCCCAGCCCGCGGTGGCCGCATCGACATCGGTGCGCACCGCATCGGCGCGGTCGGCGCCGATGCGAGACAGCAACGGCACGCTGTGCAATTGGAAATCCACCAAGAGCCTCACTTCCCCGCACTGCGGACATAGAGCAGCCGGTCGCCGGCCTCGATGGCGTCGACCTCGGGTTCGTCGACCCGCAACAACTGGCCGTTACGCACCACACCGAGCACGATGTCGGACAGATGCCGCGGCGAACCGCCGACCTCGGCCTGCTCAACATCGCGCTCGGCGATGGCGAACCCCTCGGCCGGCGTCAGCAGGTCTTCGATGATCGCCACGACGCTGGGCGTTGTAGTGGCCGCGCCGAGCAGCCGGCCGGCCGTCTCCGAGGTGACGACCACCGAGTCCGCGCCGGATTGCTTGAACAGGTGCTGGTTTTCCGACTCCCGGATGGCCGCCACGATTTTGACGTTGGGCGCGATTTCGCGGGCGGTCAGGGTGACCAGCACCGCGGTGTCGTCGCGGCCGGTGGCGATGATGATCGACGCCGCGTGCTGAACGGCCGCCAGACGCAGCACATCGGATCGGGTGGCGTCGCCGTGCACGGTGACCAGACCGGCGTTGGACGCGTGGTCGAGCGCGGCCTTATCGGTGTCGACGACGATGACGTCTTTGCTTGCGGTGTCCTCGTCGAGGATCGCGGCGACGGCGGTTTTCCCTTTGGTGCCGTAACCGACCACGACGGTGTGGTTGCGCACTCCGCTCCTCCAACGTTGAATCTTCCACGCTTGCCGGGACCGTTCGGTGAGCACCTGAAGCGTCGTACCAACCAACACCACGATGAACAGGATCCGCAGCGGCGTGATGATCAAGATGTTGGTCAGCCGTGCGGTTTCCGAGTACGGGGTGACATCGCCGTAGCCGGTAGTGGTCAATGACACCGTCGCGAAGTACAGACAGTCCAGCAGCGACATTCGAGTGGCACGGACGTCGATGTACCCATCGCGGGTGATGTAGACGGTGATCACCGCGAAAAGCAACGCGAGCAGTGCGATCAGGACCCGCCGCCAGATGGCGCGGACCGGGCCGATCGGGATCTCCGGGACACGCAGCACGCCGACCAGCGCATACGCGGGCTGCGCGGTCAGCGTCTCGTCGAGATCGCTTCCCCGCCGACTAACTTTGGCCACAGTTCATCGGCTCGACGCGGCGCACGACACAATGTAACCATGACCGCCACCACACCATTGGCTCAACGTGACAGCCAGCCAAACGCCCGCGTACCGAATCGCGGCGCTGCTGCTCGGCGTCGGCACCGTGCACTTTTTGGCACCGAAACCATTCGACGACATCATCCCCGCCGAGCTGCCGGGAAGTCCGCGGTTCTACACGTATGCGTCCGGCGTGGCCGAGGTCAGCATCGGTGCTTTGCTGCTGGCCCGACGTACCCGGCGGTTGGCCGCGTTGGCGGCCGTCGCGGTGTTTGTCGGGGTGTTCCCGGCGAACATCAACATGGTCCGGCTGTGGTGGGACAAACCATGGCCGATGCGCGTCGCCGCTTTGGCCCGGCTGCCGTTGCAGATTCCGATGATCACGGAGGCGCTCAAGGCCAGCCGCAACGCCTAGCCAGGCTCGCGCAGCAGCGCGGCCAGCTCGTCCGGTTCCGGCAGCGCATCGGGCACGACGGTGACTCCGGTACGCACGTAGTGGAAAGCGGTGCGCACCAACGATTCCGGGCACCCACGTAGCGCAGCCCAGGCCAGCCGGTAGACGCCAAGCTGGATGGCGGCCTGCCGGGTGGCCTCCGGGCCGTGCGGCGGCTCGCCGGTCTTCCAGTCGACCACAGTGGCGCCGCCATCAGGGTCCGCGAACACCGCGTCGATGCGGCCGCGCACCACGGTGGCGCCGATGGCCATCTCGAACGGCACCTCGACGTCCACCGGCGTACGGCCGGCCCACGGCGACGCGAGGAAGGCCGCCTGCAACGTGGCCAGCTCCTCGGCGTCGCGCTGCGCGGTGTCGGTGTCCGCCGCGCCGGGCAGGTCGCCGAGGTCGAACAGCCGCTCGGCGCCGTAGAACCGCTGGACCCACTCGTGAAATGCATTGCCCAGCAACGCATGCGGGTCTGGCCGCGTCGGCAGCCGACGCGTCAGCCGCTGCGCAGCGTGCTCCGGCTCGCGAGCCAAGTCGACCAGGCTGCTGACCGACAGTTGACTGGGCAGCGTTTGCGCCGGTGGGCGCGCGGCGCGGGCACGCTCGTCGAGCAGCGCATCGACGTCGGCGGCCCACCCTTCGATGTCGGCGTCGGGCGTCGCCGTCGGTGCGTCCACCGCCATCGCCGCGGCTACCAGCGCCGCCCCGCGTTGCACGTCGGCACCGCGGCCGTCCAGCGGGTCGACGGGCCATATCGCCTCGTGAACGCTGTCACGCAACGGGTTTCGGTCGCCATCCGCCGGCGCCGGGGCCCACTGTTCGATCACTCCGCATGCCTCACCGGCGGCGGCCGACTGGTCGATGATGTCTTTGAGCTCGACCAGGAAATCCGACGGGCCGCGCGGCTTGATCCCGGTGGCGCCCCAATGGTGGCCGGATATCAGCAGGGTGTCCTCGGCGCGGGTGATGGCCACGTAGAGCAGCCTGCGCTCCTCGTCGAGGCGACGTTGCTCAAGCTGGCGACGGTGTGCGGATATCTTGTCCGACAACTGCTTTCGATCGGTCACATCCAACGTGTCCAGCACCGGGACGCCGTGCATGCCCGCCGACGCCCGGTCGCCACGCAGCAGCGGCGGAAGGTCGGCGGCATCGGTGAGCCAGGTGCGCGCTTGCGCGGTCGACGGGAACACCCCGGCCGACAGGTGTGGCACGGCGACCACCTGCCATTCCAAACCCTTTGCGGCGTGCACGGTTAGCACCTGCACCCGATTCGGGGCCACGACCGGCTGGGCCGGCGCCAAGCCGTTTTCGACGACGGTGGCCGCATCCAGGTAGGCCAGCAGACCGCCGACGGATGCCGCGGTCGTCGCCTCGGCGTAACGGCTGACCACGTCGGCGAAGGTGTCGAGCTGCTCGGTGCCCGCCCAACCCGACGCGGCGGGCAGCGCCGCCCGGACCTCGAAGTCGACGCCCAGCAGCCGGCGCACCTCGGCGACCAAGTCGGGAAGTGGATGGTCGAGATGACCGCGCAGCATGGTCAATTCCTCTGCGAGCGCGACGATGCGCCGATACCCCGCCGCCGAATAGTCGCGCGGTGGGCCCGGGTCGGCGATCGCGTCGGCGAGGCCCGCGGTGTCGGCCTCCGGCCCGGCGGCCTCGGCGATCCGCTCGGCCTGATGGTGGCGACCCGCTGCGCCCGGCTCCGCCGCGCTTGCGATCGCCACGGCGGCGTCGCCGGTGCGTGGCGCCTGCCCGCCGTCGGTCGGCCCCGCGATCGCCACGGCGCGGCGCCACAGCGCCGCGATGTCGCGGGCCGCGAGCCGCCACCGCGGACCGGTGAGCACCCGCATCGCGCCCGCACCGGCGGTCGGGTCGGCGACCAGCCGCAGCATCGCGACCACGTCGGCGACCTCGGGCACCGACAGCAGCCCGGCCAGCCCGACCACCTCGACCGGGACGCCGCGGGCGCGCAGCGCGGCGGCGATGGGAGCGGCGTCGGCGTTACGCCGCACCAGGACCGCGGCGGTCGGCGGCGCGACGCCGTCGCCGGCAGCATGCTGGTAGCGCCGGTACAGATGATCAGCGACCCACTCCCGCTCAGCCTGCACGTCGGGCAGCAGCGCGCAGCGGACGGTGCCGGGCGGCGCGTCGGGGCGGGAGCGAAGCGCACGCACCGCCACCGATCGTCGCCGCGCGTCCGCCGAGACGGCGTTGGCCACGTGCAGCGCCCGTGGCGGGTTGCGCCAGCTGGTTCGCAATTCCAGGACCGGCGCCGGACTGCCGTCGGGTCGGGGGAAGTCGGTGGTGAACCGCGGCAGGTTGGTCGCCGAGGCGCCGCGCCAGCCGTAGATGGACTGGATCGGGTCACCGACGGCGGTCAGCGCCAGTTGATCGTCGACTCCGCCGCCGAACACCGATGACAGCAGGATGCGCTGGGCGTATCCGGTGTCTTGGTATTCGTCGAGCAGCACCACCCGGTAGCGGCAGCGGAGTTGCTCACCGACTTGCGGGACCGCCGTCGCCAGCCGCGCGGCGTAGGCCATCTGCGCGCCGAAGTCCATCACCTTCTCGGCCCGCATCCGCTGGTGCAGCGCGTCGATCAACGGCACCAGCTCGGCGCGCTCGGCCTGAGTGGCCAGCATCCGCAGCAGCCACTGGCTGGGGCCGCGGTCTCGTTGGTAGCGGCCCGCCGGCAGGGTGTGCACCAGCCGTTCCAGCTCGAGATGCGTATCGCGGAGCTGACCGGTGTCGACCAGGTGCTCGGCGAGCTGACCCGACAACCGCAGCACCATCGAGGTGACCGCGGCCGGGGTTTTGTCGGTGTGCAACTCCCCGCGGTATCCGTTGACGACGTCGAACGCCAGCTGCCACAGTTCGGTCTCGCTGAGCAGCCGGGTGTCGGGTTCGATGGGCTGCGCGCGCTCGGCCGCGCCCGGTGACAGCAGACCGTATTCGCGCAGCAGTTGGCCGGCGAAGGCGTGATAGGTGCTGACGGCCGGTGTCCCGGCGGGCTCGCTCGGTTGACTGCTGATTGTCAGTCCGGTGCCGCCCAGCCGGGCCAGGCGGGAGCGGACCCGCCGCAGCAGCTGGCCGGCAGCCTTGCGGGTGAACGTCAGCCCGAGTACCTGGCCGGGCTCGGCGTAACCGTTGGCGACCAGCCACACCACCCGTGCCGCCATCGTCTCGGTTTTTCCGGCGCCGGCGCCCGCGATGACCACCAGCGGCCCCAGCGGAGCGGCGATGACCGCCTCTTGCTCTTCGGTCGGCTCGAAAAGACCAAGGGCACAGGCTAATTCGGCAGGGCTGTAGCGCACTGTAACCGGTGCCGTCATACCTCCCCCTCAGCGCCGACATGGGCCGGACAGCTCGGCCGCAGCGGGCAGTGCGTGCAGCCATCGTTGATCCGTGCGACGAACTGCGGTCCGGCCGTCGCCTCGGCCGCCTCGCGGACCAGGCTGCCCCACTGCTCACGCGCCTCGGGTGTCAACGGGTCCTGCTCACGTTCGGTCGCGCCTCCGGATCCGGCCTTGCCCAGATAGAGCAGCCGGGCGCCGCCCGGCTCGTCGCCGTGGGCCACCAGACCCTCGGCCACCGCCAGCTGGTAGGCAGCCAGCTGGGCGTGTCGTTGCGCGTCGTCCTTGCTCACCGGTGTCTTGCCGGTCTTGACGTCGACGATGACCAGCCGGCCGGCTCCGTCGCGTTCGATCCGGTCCACCCGGCCGCGTAGTCGCACACTGGCTCCACCACGGCCATCGAGCACCCCGTCGACATCGACTTCGACGCCGACCTCGGTCAGCTCGCTGCGGGTCTGGACCCGCCACTCGAAGAACGCCTGGATCATCGCGCGATGCCGGGCCAGCTCGTTGGCTGAATACCAACGGGATTCGAAGGGCAGATGCTGCCACGCCCGCTCCAGGGCGGCCAGCGGCTGCGACTCGCTGACCATCGGTTCGGCGATCAGCGCATGCAGCACCGAACCGATCGTGGAACGCAGGTCGCGCGCGTCGGTTCCGCCGTGGCGTTCGACCAGCCAGCGCAGCGGACAGTCGGTCAGCGTCTGCAGGCTCGACGGAGTCAAGCTGACTATGTTTTCTGCGTGATCGCACCTGCTCCACAACGGTTCGGTGGTGCTGACCGGCGTCATGCCGTACCACCCGGCCGGGTCGGCACCCGGGACGCCCGCTGCGGCCAGCCGCGCCAATTGCGTTGCCGCGCAGTCCCGCACCGCATCGCTCACCGCATCCTGCGGTGCGCACACCACCCCGCGCAACCGGCCCACCACCGCGGCGGCCGACAGCACCCGCGGCGCGGTCACCGGTTGCCGAGCCGCATCGGGTGAAGCCGCATCGGCGCTGCCGCTGGCCCATTGCGCGATCTCAGCGAAGAACGGCGACGGCAACGCCGCTTCACTACCGCCGCTTGCGTCCCCGTCAATGGCGGTCACCAGCAACCGTTTACGCGCCCGGCCCATCGCGGCCACCAACAGCCGCCGTTCCTCGGCCAGCAGCGGGGCCCGCATCGACGCGTTTTCGGTGACTCCGTCGAGGACGTCGAGCAACCGCTGCGTGCCGAGCACGCCACCGCGCGGAATCGTGTTGGGCCACAGCCCTTCCTGCAGACCTGCGATGACCACCAGGTCCCACTCGTGGCCCAGCGCCGCATGCGCGCTGAGCACCGTAACCTGCTCAGCAGCGGCCGCGGGGTCGGGGCCGACTGCCGGCATTTGCAGCGTGCCCAGGTGGTCGATCAGCCCTGGCAGCGACACACCGGCGGTGCGCGACAGATAGTGGTCGGTGGCGTCGAACAGGGCCGTCACCGCGTCGAGGTCGCGGCCGGCCTGAGCGCCGGACGGTCCGCCCCGCTCACACGCCGCCAGCCAACGACGCTCCAGACCCGAACGACGCCAGGCCGCCCACAAGGTGTAGCGCGGGTCTTCGCCGCGCCGGTGGCAGCGCGCAGCGGCGTCCAGCACCGCGCGAACCCGTCGTAGCGGCCGAGCCTGAGTCGGGGTCAGTCGGGCCGATCCCCCGGTCGTCAGGGCCTGCACCAGCAGGTCGCCGAATTCCCTTGGCGGCGACTCTATCTCGGCGCGGCGCAACGCCCGTCGGAGCTGGCGAAGCGAAACCGGGTCGACCCGCCCGATCGGCCCGGTCAGCAGCGTCAGCGCACGCCCGCCGTCGAGTCCTTCGGCGGTCGCGGCCAACACCGTCAGCAGCGCTTGCGCCGCGGGCTGCTCGGCCAGCGACCCCGAGACGGCCGGCGGGGCGACCGGAACTCCGGCCCGCGCCAGCGCATGCGACAACCCGGCGGCGACACGCGGCACCGACCGCACGATGACCGCCATCTGCGACCACGGCACGCCGTCGACGAGGTGCGCGCGTCGCAACGAATCGGCGATCAGCGCCGCCTCCGCGCCCGCGGACGCGGCCAGCCGCACGTCTACCGATCCGGAATCATCTGCGGCGCCGTCGATTTCGCAGCCACCCGCAAGTCGGCCGGCGATGCCCGAGACAGCCCGGGCCACCGCGGGGGCGCAGCGGTGTGACGTGGTCAGCGTCACCGACGGGGTGCCATCACCCAGCAGCGCCGCCGGCTCGGCGCCGCGGAAGCCGAACACCGCCTGACTAGGGTCGCCGGCGAGCAGCGTCATGTCCGCGCCGGCAGCCAACACGCGCACCAGAAGAGCGGCCTGCGGGTCGAGTTGCTGGGCGTCGTCAACCAGCAGCACACCGATCCGGGCGCGTTCGGCGGCCAGCAGCTCCGGGTCCACCGCGAACGCCTCGAGAGCGGCCCCGACCAGCTCGGCGGCCCCGACTGCCGGCGTGGTCGCCTGCGGGGCAGCCGTACCCACCGCGGCGCGCAGCAGCATCACCTGCTCGTATCTGCTCGCGAACTGGCCGGCGGCCGCCCATTCCGGGCGACCGCAAAGCCGGCCCAGTCGCTGCAGGCGCTGAGGATCCACCCCGCGTTCGGCGCAGCGGGTGAGCAGCTCACGCAGTTCGGCGGCGAACCCCGCGGTGCCCAGGGCCGCCCGCAGTTCAGCCGGCCAGGCTGTCGTCGCATCGGGCCCGTCCTCGATGTCGCCGGCGAGCAACTCGGCGATGATCGCGTCTTGCTCAGCAGAGGTGACCAATCGAGGCGGTGGGCCGCCGGCCCGCTGCGCCGCCAGCCGCAGCACGGCGAACGCGTAGCTGTGCACGCTGCGCACCAGTGGCTCCCGGATCACGGCGCGGCACGGGCCGAGCTCCCGCGAGCCCAGCAACGTCGTCGTCAACGCGCTGCGCGCCCGCGCCCCGATCCGGCCCGAACCCGTCAGCAGCAGCACCGATTCCGGATCGGCGCCGGCGGCGATGCGGGCGGCCGCGGCGTCGATCAACAAGCTGCTCTTACCGGTTCCCGGACCGCCCAGCACTCGCAACACGCCGCGCAGACCGGGATCCAGCACAGCGTGTCCCTCGGGACCCCAGCGGAAAGACATAGCGGCATGACACCACGGGGGTCCGACAAGTCGGCCAGGCCGACACTGGCACCATCAACGCGTGACCCGCCTGCATGTGCACCGGTACGGCCCCGCCGGCCCGGTGCGGCTGCTGGCCATCCACGGGCTGACCGGGCACGGGAAACGCTGGCAACCGCTGGCCATGCAGCACCTGGCCGAGATCACCGTTGCCGCACCCGATCTGATTGGGCATGGCAGGTCGTCGTGGGCGGCACCGTGGACCATTGACGCCAATGTCGCCGCGCTGGCCGCGCTGCTCGAGCAGCAGGCCGACGGCCCCGTCGTGATAGTCGCGCACTCGTTCGGCAGCGCGGTCGCGCTGCACCTGGCCGCCGCACACCCCGACCGGGTGGCAGCGCTGGTGCTGCTCGACCCGGCGATCGGCCTGGACGGCGGGCGGACGCGTGAGATCGCCGACGCCATGCTGGCCTCACCCGACTACCCCGACGCCGCGGAAGCTCGCGCCGAGAAGGTCACCGGCTCTTGGACGGATGTGGATCCGGCTGTGCTCGACGCCGAACTCGACGATCACCTCGTCGCGCTGCCGGGCGGGCGGTATGGCTGGCGGCTCAGCATGCCCGCGATGATGTCGTATTGGAGTGAGTTGGCCCGCGAAATCGTATTGCCGCCCAACGGGATCGGCACGACGTTGGTGCGGGCTGCGCGGACGTCGCCACCGTATGTTTCCGACCAGCTCATCGCCGCCCTACGCGAGCGATTGGGCGCCGATTTTCAGCTGGTCGATTTCGAATGCAACCACATGGTGGCGGAGGCCAAGCCGGCCGAGGTCGCCGCGTTGATCCGGGAGCGGATGTTCTGATGGCCCCAGTAACCGACGATCAGGTCGAGCGGGTGCGCGCACTGGTTGCCTCGATACCGGCTGGCAGAGTTTCCACCTACGGTGATATCGCCGCTGCTGCAAGGCTTTCCAGTCCGCGTATCGTCGGGTGGATCATGCGCACCGACTCCTCGGACCTGCCCTGGCACCGGGTGATCACCGCATCCGGTCGTCCCGCAAAGCATCTGACCACCCGGCAGCTGGAATTGCTTCGGGCAGAAGGCGTTCTGGCGGTGGACGGCAGGATCGCGCTGGACGAGGTGCGTTTCGAGTTCTAGAGGATCAGCCGCACCAGTGCGGCCGTGCGGGCCAGACCCGGGAAGGCAGCCGCCGTCGACCGCGGGTGCAGCGCATGGACAGCGAGCCGGAACATCAACGCGCGCAACAACATCTGCGGCCATTCCGGCAGGGCGTTCCAGCGTTCAATGAGTCCTTCGTCGGCTTCACCCCAGGACAACGCGTCAACGACGACCACTCCAGCCGCCCACGACGCGGGCCGCCAGTAGGGCGTGAGGTCGGTGATCCCGGGTGCGGCGGCACCCGCAAACAGCACGGTTCCGTAGAGATCCCCGTCCACCAGCTGGTTGGGGCTTTTGGTCGGGCGCCGCAGTCCGGCGAGCTGGTTGATCAGCTCGACCGACCGCTGCCCGTCCGCGGTCGGCGACGCCGCCCGCGCCGTCGGCGGCACGGCCTGCAGCGGCCGTTCCTCCCAGGCGGCACGGTCCGCGGCGATGAAGACGTCGACATCGGCCCAGGGCGCCGCGGTGGGCCCCTGCGTGAGGAATCGAGGCCGCTCGAGTTTGCCGGTGGCCTCGTGCAGCCGCACCGCCGCGGACACCACCTCGTCGTGCCGTGGCTCGGGCTGACCGGCCACGAAGGTGTCCGCCCGCCAGCCGGAAACCACGTAACGCCCGTCGGTCGAGCGCACCGGCCGGGCCAACCGCACGCCGTCGACGAACAGCGTCTCGCGCACCCGCGCCGACCAGGCGGCGCGGGCGTTGTCGGCGACCATCGACAGCACGACTTCGCCGCACCTCCAGCCACCTTCCCAGCTGGCTCCCAACGGAACGGGCCGCACACCACTCAAACCGAACGCCGACAGCACATGCTCAGGCGGCGGCTCGACAGTCACGGCAATCAGCCTAATCGGGGCCAGCGAACTGTCGGGCCTAGACACGATGAGCCGGCCACGCCCAAATTCGGCCGCCCGCTCCGACCGGACCTGCGCCCCGACGCCCCTGGACAGCCAGCGTCATCACCGAGTCAGTACATCACCATGTCGGGCTGCATCTGTTTGGCCCATGCCACGATCCCGCCCTGCAGGTGCACCGCGTCGGCAAACCCGGCTTTCTTCAGCGCGGCCAAGGCCTCCGCCGAGCGCACACCCGTCTTGCAATACAGCACCGGCATCCGGTCCTGCGGCAGCTTGGCCAAGCCCTCGCCGGAGTTGATCAACGACGTCGGAATCAGCTGGGCGCCGTCGATGTGGTTGATGTCCCACTCCACCGGCTCGCGCACGTCGATCAGGGCCACCTTCTTGCCGGACTCCAGTAACTCCCGCAGCTCACGCGGGGTGATCGCCGCGCCGGCGGCCGCGACGGCCGCATCGTCGGACACCACCCCGCAGAACTCCTCGTAATCGATCAGTTCGGTGATCTTCGGCGTGGACGGGTCCTTGCGGATCGCGATCGTGCGATAGCTCATCTCCAACGCGTCATAAACCATCAGCCGGCCGAGCAGCGACTCGCCGATTCCGGTGATCAGCTTGATCGCCTCGGTGCCCATCACCGACGCGATCGACGCACACAAAATACCCAGCACGCCGCCTTCTGCGCATGACGGCACCATGCCCGGCGGCGGCGCTTCGGGGTACAGGTCGCGGTAGTTGAGGCCACGCCCGTCGGGCGCATCCTCCCAGAACACCGAGACCTGACCTTCGAACCGATAGATCGACCCCCACACGTAGGGCTTGTGCGCCAGCACCGCAGCGTCGTTGACGAGGTATCGGGTGGCGAAGTTGTCGGTGCCATCGAGGATCAGGTCGTATTGCGCGAACAGGTCGACGGCGTTGTGCGGTTCCAGCCGCTCCTCGTGTAGGCGCACGTTCACCAGCGGGTTGACCTCGGCGATCGAGTCGCGAGCGGACTGCGCTTTCGATCGGCCGATGTCGGACACCCCGTGGATGATCTGGCGCTGCAGATTGGATTCGTCGACGACATCGAAGTCGACGATGCCGATCGTGCCGACACCCGCTGCGGCCAGGTAAAGCAGTGTCGGTGCCCCGAGGCCTCCGGCGCCGATCACCAGCACCCGGGCGTTTTTCAGCCGCTTCTGCCCGTCAACACCGAGGTCGGGAATGATGAGATGACGGCTGTAGCGGGCGACCTCGTCCCGGGTCAGCTCCGCGGCCGGCTCAACGAGCGGTGGCAACGACCCGTCTGGCCCAGACACCGATATCGCCTCAATTCGTCACTCGATGACAGCCACAACCATCACATCAGCTGTGCTGAACAACGGCAAACAACTGCCGCCACTTCCCATAGGGTCAGGCGATCGGGTAAGGCCACGGATTGAACCGGCAGGTCTTGCCGTCCGGCTTGACCCACTCGGGGTCGAACTTCGAAGCGTCGTCGTTGGAGGTCGAAAAAGTCTGCTGCATCATGACCGGCGCCAAACCGCCCTGCTGATCGCAGGGCTCGTGGCGCAGATACCCGATGGCGTGGCCGACCTCGTGGTTGATCACGTACTGGCGGTACGACCCGACGTCGCCCTCAAAGGGCACCGCACCGCGCACCCACCGTGCCTCGTTGATGAAGACCCGGGGTTGCGTCTCGGCGCCGTAGGACGGGTTGTAGCAGGACGTCTCGAGGGGGAATTCGTAGCCGCAGCCGTCCCGCACCGTCATCGGTGAACTCAGCGAGATGCGGATATCGGGTTTGCTTCGGTCGGTCCCGTCGGCCCTGATGAAGGCGAACTGCGGGTTGTGTATCCAGCTCTTGGGGTTGGCGAGCGTATGGTCGACCATCGCGGCGAATGCGTCGTCACCGCCGAATGCGGTGGGATCAATGCCGTTTTCGACTTCGACGGTGTATTTGAAGACTTTGACGGTGCCTTGGCCGATCTGAGGCGTGCCGCCCGGGACGACCTGCCAGGTCTTGTTGCCGGCTTCGGTGAACGGACCGCCGTTGGGCAGCATCCCGGTGGGCAGGTTGGCGTCGAACTGAGTCAGCCCGCGGGGTGGCGCGTCGATGATCGCCGTGCCCACCGCCCCGATTTTCGGCGGGCCCTGGACAGGCTCTCCCGAGGCCGGTGCGGGCCCGCTGGTCCCTGTCACGGTCTGGTAGATCACCACCGCTGTGACGGCAATCAGCGCCGGCAACGCGTAGGCGCGCCAGCCGTACGTGGACACAAAGCGCCCCAGCCAGCTCTGCTTGCGCCAGCGGCTGTTATCCCGATTAGACCGGACCCGGCCTGAGCCCCACGCGAGAGGATCCCGCTGCGCACGCAGTGGTTCTCGCCAATCGTCGCGGAGCACCGGTACCCGGTTGCCCCCGCGCCGATCCGGGTCGTAAGTCACGTTCCAAGGATGGCACAACCGTCGCTAGCTGGGACTCTCGGCGCGCCCGCAGGTAACGGCATACCGTTATCGGCGAACCCGCTCTGCCGACATTCGGGGCATGGATGGCGGTCCCAAAAGCCAGTGGGTAGTAGTGTCGTTGCGATTAGCCGCGTAACGCTACACCGGCGGTACGACGATCAGATAAATCAGATTTGAGGACTTGATGAGCGATCTCGCGAACGCCGCCGAAGGAGGTGCAGTCAAGTTGGGCGGTAGCAACCGGCCGGCGGAGACACGCGGCGGCACCGCCCCCCGGCGCGGGAACCGGCTGCCCCGTGACGAGCGTCGCGGCCAACTGCTCATCGCGGCCAGCGAGATTTTTGTCGACCGCGGCTACCACGCGGCCGGCATGGACGAGATCGCCGAACGGGCCGGAGTCAGCAAACCCGTTCTCTACCAGCACTTTGCAAGCAAGCTGGAGTTGTATCTGGCGGTACTGCAGCGACATGTCGAGAATCTGGTGTCCGGCGTGCGGCAGGCGCTACGCACCACCACCGATAACCGGCAACGGTTGCGTTCGGCGGTCCAGGCGTTCTTCGATTTCATCGAGCACGACGGCCAGGGCTACCGGTTGATCTTCGAGAACGACTACGTCACCGAGCCCCAGGTCGCCGCGCAGGTGCGGGTGGCCACCGAATCGTGCATCGACGCGGTTTTCGACCTGATCAGCGCCGACTCCGGGTTGGACCCACACCGCGCGCGGATGATCGCGGTGGCCTTGGTCGCACTTAGCGTCGACTGCGCCCGGTATTGGTTGGACACCGATCGGCCGATCTCGAAGGATGATGCCGTCGACGGCACCGTGCTGTTCGCCTGGGGCGGCCTGTCACACGTGCCGCTCACCCGTTCCTAGCCGCGCTGCTACCAATTCCGAAACCGACCCGGCGCGAGTCTGCGACGCCGATTTCGACGTAGGCGATCTTGGCCGCGTGAACCAGAAAGCGCCGGCCCTTCTCGTCGGTCAGGCTCAACACGTTGGAATCTTTGCCCAGCGCGGCATTGACCAACTCTTCGACTTCGCCGGGCGTTTGCGGACTACTGAAGACCAACTCGCGCGGGTTGTCCGTGATACCGATCTTGACCTCCACGCCGGCCCCTTCCGTTCTTCCCTGGTAGTCGTTGGAAATCGTTCTCCAGCAAGCAGGCTAGTGCGTCCGGCGACGATGCGGGCCATCGGCCCGAGAAGGAGCCGGACAACCTTCCCGCCCGCCCGGCGACGATGCCGGCCATGCAGCGGCCAGCGGAGGAGCCGGGCATTGGGGCCGCCGTCGGGTGCTGAAAGCCGGTCGGCAGCAAGGCTTCGGTGTGCGGGTAAACCCGGCCGCCGTTGGCAAATCGTGACCTGACACGCGCGCGCCGCGGCCTCAAGCCGTTCGCCACATCGATACCATCTGCACCATCAGCACCACGAATTACTTGGATAGCCATATCCAGGACTACCCAGACGACGACACCGTCGACGACATGTACGCCGACGGCGATGACTTCTACGCCGACGACGATGACTTGCTTGCGCCCACCGATGAGCGCTGGCGTCCGGTCGCCCTGATCGCCGGCATTGTCTTCGTGCTCGCGGTGATCGCCACGGTTGTGATCGTCAACGGCGGCGACAGCGCGTCGACCTCGGCGACGGTGGTGGTGCCACCGTCGCGCAGCGTGGCCCCCTCGCCGCGGCTCGTACCTCCGCTCCCTCCCGAGACGGTCACCACCGTGACACCGCCTCCGAAAGCCAGCCAAACGCCCACCGCGGGCCCCACCAGCGCGCCGACGGTGATCCCGCCGCCCGCAGCGGTCCCTTCCGTGCCCCCGGACGTTGCCGCCCGCACCTTCGTGTACCGGGTGACCGGCACCAAAGCGCTCTTCGATCTGGTCACCGTCGTCTACACCGATGCGCAGGGCGCGCCGCAGACGGACTTCAACGTGTCACTGCCGTGGTCGAGAACGGTGGTGATGAACCCCGGAGCGCAGCTCAGGTCCGTCGTTGCGACGAGCCTGACTGGGCATCTCAACTGCTCGATCATCGACGGTGCGGGTCAGCCCGTCGCGATGTCGACCAGCAGCTCGATGATCGCGACCTGCACGCGCTAGGCCTAGGCGAGGCCCAGTTCACGCATCCGGTCGTTGTGGAGGCGCTGAAGCCGGTCGAAGAACCCCGCCAGCTGCGTCAAGCCCTCTGTCCTCGACACCACCAGATCGACCAGCTCATCGTGTTCGGCCAGCACGTACTGGGCCTGGGTAATCGCTTCGCCGAGCAGACGACGTGACCACAACGCCAGCCGGCTGCGCTGTCTGCCGCTTTTGGTCACCGCGGCCCGCACCTCGGCGACGACGAACTGAGAGTGTCCAGTCTCCGCCATCGTCGCGCGTACCACGTCGGCAACCTCGTCGGGCAGCCCGTCGGCGATCTGCAAATAGAAGTCGGCGGCCAACGAATCACCGACGTATGTCTTGACCAGCGCCTCCAGCCAGGTGCTCGGCGTGGTCAGCCGGTGGTAGCCGTCGAGCGCGGAGGCGTACTTGGAAATCGCCGACACCACGTCGACGCCGCGGCTCTCCAGGGTGTCGTGCAGCAGCTCATAGTGCCCCATCTCGGCTGCCGCCATGCTCGCCATCGAGATCCGCCCACGCAGGTCGGGCGCCATCCGCGCCTCTTCGGTGAGCCGGTAGAACGCCGCGACCTCGCCGTAGGCCAACACCGCGAACAATTCGTTGACACCGGGATGGTCCGCCGGAACGCGGGTCGAAGGCGGATCGGACAGCTCGTCAGCGCCCGAAAGCGAGGTCATGCCAACACTCTATGCGTCGGTGATGCGTCGGGTGATGCGTCGGGAGCGGCGACCCGCTGCGTCCGGTTTCGCCGCCCCGGCGATCGCCACGAAACCACGCGGACGACCGCGATCCCCGCTCACGAAGCCCTACCAGCTATGATCGTTATAGGTATTGGCCGTAGATCCTTGCGGCCGCTACCTGTGCAATGTGCGTGCACGCAGTTGGCCCGCCTAATGAGCGCAGGGCCCGCGAATCGGCAACGTATTCGACAGTCAACTGGTGCGCGCGTGACCGCAACGAGTGGCTAACCGAATACGACACCGAAAGGCATCGCGTCTTACGCATGACCCCATTAATCACACCCACCCGAACCACATCCGAATCCACATTTGCCGAACTCGGCGTCCGCGATGAGATAGTGCAGGCACTGGCCGAGGAAGGCATCAAGCATCCCTTTGCCATCCAAGAGCTCACGCTGCCGCTCGCACTAGCCGGCGACGACCTGATCGGCCAGGCCCGCACCGGAATGGGCAAAACCTTCGCATTCGGGGTGCCGCTCTTGCAGCGGATCACCACCTCAGGAGCGCAGCGCCCCCTCACTGGCATTCCGAGGGCGCTGATCGTGGTGCCCACCCGCGAACTATGCCTGCAGGTGTCCGGTGACCTGGCGACCGCCGCCAAGTACCTGACCACCGACGACGACCGACGGCTGTCGGTGGTGTCCATTTATGGCGGCCGGCCCTACGAGCCGCAGATCGAGGCGCTGCGCGCCGGCGCCGACGTCGTGGTGGGTACCCCCGGCCGGCTGCTCGATCTGGCCCAGCAGGGGCACCTGCAGCTCGGCGGTCTGTCGGTGCTGATCCTCGACGAGGCCGACGAGATGCTCGACCTCGGCTTCCTGCCCGACATCGAACGCATCTTGCGCCAAATCCCCGACGAGCGGCAGTCGATGCTGTTCTCGGCGACGATGCCGGATCCGATCATCACGCTGGCCCGCACGTTCATGAACCAGCCCACCCACATCCGGGCTGAGGCGCCGCACTCCTCGGCCGTGCACGATCTGACCAAACAGTTCGTCTACCGCGCCCACGCGCTGGACAAGGTCGAACTGGTCACTCGGGTGCTGCAGGCCCGTGGACGCGGCGCGACCATGATCTTCACCCGCACCAAGCGCACCGCCCAGAAGGTCGCCGACGAGTTGGCCGAACGCGGTTTCGCAGTGGGCGCCGTGCACGGCGACCTGGGGCAGATAGCCCGCGAGAAGGCGCTCAAAGCGTTCCGTAGCGGCGGTATCGATGTCCTGGTCGCCACCGACGTGGCCGCGCGCGGGATCGACGTCGACGACGTCACGCACGTCATCAACTACCAGATCCCTGAGGACGAACAGGCTTACGTGCACCGGATCGGTCGCACCGGCCGGGCTGGCAAGACCGGTGTCGCGGTCACGCTGGTGGACTGGGACGAGCTCGCCCGTTGGACGATGATCGACAAGGCGCTCGGCCTGGGCTGCCCGGATCCATCCGAGACCTATTCCAGTTCGCCGCACTTGTACGCCGAACTCGACATCCCGACCGAGGCCCGCGGCACGGTCGGAACACCGCGCAAATCGCAGGCCAAACGCGCCAATTCGGCTGACCGCGAGGGCGACCGGTCCGCGCCGCGACAGCGCAAGAGCAGCCGGCAGCGTCAGCGCACCCGCGGCGGCAAACCGGCAACCGGCCACCCCGCCACCGGCGGCGCCGCCGACACCAACGGCGAGGCAGCCGCTTCGGGGTCTTCAGGGGCTTCCGCTACGTCTGCGGGCGCCGCGACAACGAACTCCGGCGACGGCGCACACGCCGGGCGCCGCCGCCGTCGCCGCCCCCGCAAGTCAGCGGGCGTGGCCGCGAATGCCAACTGATCTGGCGTCGCCCGCCGCCTGATGGTCAAACCGGAACGCCGCACCAAGGCCGACATATTGGCCGCGGCAGCGATCGCGGCGGTGGTCGCCCTGGCGGCGGCGTTGATCTGGTGGACCAGCGATGCCCGGGCCACGATCAGCCGGCCCGCGGCGGGGCCCGGGCCAAGCCCGCGGCTGGCCCACGAGGTGCCGAACTCGCTCAAGCAGCTCTGGACCGCCCCCAACGCGCCGACCGACCAGCCTGTCGTGGTCGCCGGAACCGTCGTCACCGCCGACGGGCGCACCGTACAGGGGCGTGATCCGGTCACCGGTCGGGTGCGGTGGAGCTACGCGCGCGGCAGCGATCTGTGCGGGGTCGCCGGGGTCTACCGCTTCGCGGTCGCCGTCTACCGCGACGACCGCGGCTGCGGCCAGGTCAGCGCGATCGACGGATCGAACGGGAGCCGCGGGCCCGCCCGAAGCAGCTACGCCGACCAACGGGTCACCCTGTCCTCCGACGGCAGCACGGTGTTGTCGGCCGGCGACACCAGGCTGGAACTGTGGCGTTCCGACATGGTCCGGATGCTCTCCTACGGCGAGATCGACGCCCGGGTGAAGCCGTCCTCGAAGGGACTGCACACCGGGTGCCGCTTGGTTTCGGCGGCGGCCAGCTCGTCGGCGGTCTCGGTGCTCGGCGCGTGCGGCAGCCAAGCGGATCTGCGGCTCACCCTGCTGCGCCCCAGCAAGGAAGAAGACGAGCCGGAACTGCGCGACGTGCCCGAGCCGGGCATCGGCGTGGGTTCCGGTGCCCGGGTGCTGACGGTGGCCGAGACCAAGACCCTCATCTATCTGCCGGCGCCGCAGCCCAGAGTCGACGTGGTCGACGAATCCGGGGTGACCGTGGCCAGCACGCTGATGCCCAAGCCGCCGTCGACGTCGAGCGTGGTGTCACGGCCCGGCAACCTGGTGACCTGGTGGACCGGCGACAAGGTGATGGTGTTCGACGGGGCAACGCTGACCTACCGTTATTCCGTTGGGGCCGCGGGGACTTCCGTTCCGGTGGGGCCCGCCGCGATGATGGCGGGCAAGCTGCTCGTCCCGGTCACCGGCGGCATCGCCGTTAGTGATCCGATCACCGGCCAGGGCGAAGGCTATCTGCCGGTGACCCGGCCGCCGGGCAACTCCCCGGTGATCCCCGCCGTTGCGGGTTCGCAGGTGCTCGAGCAGCGCGGCAGCACGCTGGTCGCGCTGGGTTGACTCAGGCGTCGATGGTGAACGTCGGCAGCGCTTTACCCGACTTCCAGTGTTTGAGCAGCGCCGCCGCCAACTCTCGGTAGGCGGACGCGCCCTTGTTCTTGCGCGCGGCCATCACCGACGAGCCCGACGCGCTGGCCTCGGCGAAACGCACCGTGCGCGGAATGGGCGGCGCGAGCACCGGCAGGTCGTAGCGGTCGGCGACATCGAGCAGCACGTCGCGGGAGTGGGTAGTGCGGGGGTCGTACAGCGTCGGCAGCGCACCGAGTAACCGCAGGCCGGGGTTGGTGATCTGCTGGACATCGGCGACCGTGCGCAGAAACTGGCCGACGCCGCGATGCGCCAACGTTTCGCATTGCAACGGCACGATGACCTCGTCGGCGGCCGTCAGCCCGTTGAGGGTGAGCACGCCCAGCGACGGCGGGCAGTCGACCACGACCACGTCGAACTTGTCGCCGAGCTTGTCCAGCGCGCGTTTGAGCGCGTACTCGCGACCGGCCCGCATCAGCAGCATCGCCTCGGCGCCGGCCAGGTCGATGTTGGCCGGCAGCAGCGTCATACCCTCCGCGGTGTCGACCAGGGGGACGTCCGGCTCCACTTCGCCTAGCAACACCTCATGCACCGAAACCGCCAGCTTGTCCGGGTCTTGGCCAAGTGAGAACGTCAGGCAGCCCTGCGGGTCCAAATCGACGAGCAGCACTCGCCGTCCCGCATCCACCATCGCCGCACCCAGCGAGGCCACCGTCGTCGTCTTGGCCACCCCACCCTTCTGGTTGGCCACCGCCAGCACTCGGGTGTTGGTCATATAACGCCGCTCCTCCCTATTGCAGGCGGGTGATCAATGCCCATCCTGGCATCAAACCCTTGGCGTCCGCGCGCCGATGGCCATGAGTCTCAGGCACAATCGATCGGCATGGGCATCGAGAGCCATCGGCTGCTGTTGTTGCGCCACGGCGAGACCCCTTGGTCAAAATCCGGCCAGCACACCGGCCGCACCGACATCGAACTGACCGATACCGGCCGACTCCAGGCGGAGCTTGCCGGCCGCGTTCTGCGTGAACTGAAACTCGCTAACCCGCTTGTGATCAGCAGCCCGCGCATACGTGCCCTGACCACGGCCAAGTTGGCTGGGCTCGCCGTGGACGAGGTGTCTAGCCTGCTCGCCGAATGGGATTACGGTTCCTACGAGGGGTTGACGACCCCGCAGATCCGCGAATCGGTCCCCGACTGGCTGATCTGGACGCACGGTTGCCCCGGCGGCGAGAGTGTCGCTCAAGTCAGCGACCGCGCCGATCGGGCCGTCGCACTGGCGTTGGAACACATGACCTCGCGCGACGTAGTGTTCGTGGGTCATAGCCACTTTTCCCGATCGGTGATCACGCGCTGGGTCGAGATGCCGCTCGTCGAGGGCAGCCGCTTTTGGATGCTCGCCGGCTCGATCGCCGTGTGCGGGTTCGAGCATGGCGTGCGACAGCTCGCTGCGCTCGGATTGACCGGCCTCCCGCAGGCGATCGCACCCGGGTGAGCACCACCGAACCACCGTTCGTGCTGTGCGGGCCGGCCGGCGTCCTGATCGCCGACGGCGCACAGGCCTGCTATCGGGACGTCGCCGGTGCGCAATCGGCGTTGCGCTCGGGCGAAGTACCAATAGTGTTGGGCGCGTTGGCTTTTGACGTTGACAGCCCCGCCGCATTGATGGTGCCGCGTTCCGTGCGGCAGATGGCCGCATTGCCCGACTGGCCGACCGATCCACTGCCGGCAGTGCAGGTGGCCGGGGCGGTTCCCGCGCCCGAGGAGCACCGCGCCCGGGTTCGACGGGCCCGCGAGCAGCTGACCGCTCCGGGCAGCACCCTGCAAAAGGTGGTGCTGGCGCGCGCGTTGCGGCTGGTCGCCGAAGCTCCGCTGGACGCCCGGGTCATCCTGCGCCGGCTGGCGGCGCAGGACCCTGCCGCCTACTGCTATCTAGTCGATCTGTCAGCGGCGGGCGGAGAGTATTCGGGCATGGCCTTGGTGGGCGCCAGTCCGGAGTTGCTGGTTGCCCGCGACGGCGACCGGGTGACGTGTCGGCCGTTCGCCGGTTCCGCGCCGCGTGCCGCCGACGCTGAGCTCGACGCCGCTGCCGGCGCCGCACTGGCCGCGTCCGCCAAGGATCGCCACGAGCATCAACTGGTCATCGATACCATGGCCGATGCCCTGCGGCCGTTGTGCAGCGAGTTGACGATCGCGCCGACGCCCGAGCTGAGCCGCACCACGGCGCTCTGGCATCTCAGCACACCGATCAACGGGCGGCTGCGCGACACCTCAACGACCGCAATGGATTTGACGCTTGCGCTGCATCCCACCCCTGCGGTCGGTGGTGTGCCCGCCGGTGCCGCCGCCGAACTGATCAACATGCTGGAGGGTGATCGCGGCTTCTACGCCGGCGCGGTCGGCTGGTGCGATGCGCGCGGTGACGGACGGTGGGTGGTATCCATCCGCTGCGCACAGTTGTCGGCAGACCGCCGTACTGCGCTCGCCCACGCCGGCGGCGGGATCGTCGCCGAGTCCGATCCTGATGCCGAAGTTGCCGAGACCACAACGAAATTCGTCACTATTCTGTCGGCGCTGGGAGTTCAGCCGTGACCGACCGAATCCGCCGAGCCACACCCGCCGACACCGCGGCGATCACCGCGATGATCCACGGCCTGGCCCGCTTCGAACGGGCAGCAGAGCAATGCACCGTCAACGAGACACAAATCAGCGCAGCGCTTTTCACCGAACCGGCAACACTACGAGCACACGTCGCCGAGGTCGACGGCGACGTCGCGGCGATGGCACTGTGGTTCCTCAACTTCTCGACCTGGGACGGCGTCGAAGGCGTGTTTCTGGAGGACCTCTACGTGCACCCGCGGTTTCGGCGTCGGGGCCTGGCCCGCGGGCTGTTGACGGCGCTGGCCCGGGAATGCGTGGACAACGGCTACACCCGGCTGTCCTGGGCGGTGCTGAACTGGAACACCGATGCGATCGTCCTGTATGACGCCATCGGCGGTCAGCCGCAAAGCGAGTGGACTACCTATCGGCTGTCCGGCCCGGAGCTGATGGAGCTGGCCGCTCCCCGCTTATGACCCGCCGGAGACCCAGCGCACAGCGGGCGGACTGAACAGCAACGCCAACACGCTCAGCGCGACGATGCCCACCGGGATTCCGATCAGCGGCCGATGAGAACCCACGGCGAAGTACCATGCGACAGGCAGCAGCAACAGCTCGGCGAACACCGCCAGCCCGCGTCCCCAGCGCCTACCGACCACCAATCCACAGCCGGCGGCCAGCACGGCGGCGCCCACCACAGCGAACCACGCTGCGGTGCCGAAGCCGTTGACCACTCGCTGATCTGCACCGCTGAGCCCACGAAATAGCAGAACCGCAGCCACCACCAACCCCGTCGCGCCCTGCACAGCAACGATCAGTCCCGCCCCACGCACACTGGCCGGGGGTCGCGCGGTCACCGTCCCAGCCTAGCCAACCGGCTCCCGTAGGCTTTGGCATCATGCGCGCCGTCCTGATCGTCAACCCCACAGCGACCTCGACGACCACAGCGGGACGCGACCTACTGGCGCACGCGCTGCAAAGCCGCCTGGAACTGACCGTCGAGCACACCCGACACCGCGACCACGCCGGCGAAATCGCGCAGGCCGCCGTCAAGGACGGGGCTGATCTCGTCGTCGTGCACGGCGGCGACGGCACGGTCAGCAACGTGGTCAACGGCCTGCTTGGCCGCCCCGGCGAGTCGCCCACCGGGCATGTCCCGGCGCTGGCGATCGTCCCGGGCGGCTCGGCGAACGTGACGGCGCGCTCACTCGGTATCCCGCAAGGCCCGATTGACGCCACCAACCAGCTGATCTGGCTGCTCGACAGGTACGGCCAGGAGAAGAACTGGCGGCGCATCGGGCTCATCGACTGCGGCGAGCACTGGGCGGTGCTGAACGCCGGTATGGGCGTCGACGCCGAGGCGGTGGCGAAAGTGGAAGCGCACCGGGAAAAGGGGGGCAAAGTCACGCCGACGCGCTATATCACCGCGGCGGTGCGCGCCACGGTGGCCTACTCCCGTCGCGAACCGAGGCTGACCGTCGAGTTGCCCGGGCGCGAGCCGATCTCCGGGGTCTACTTCGTCTTCGTGTCCAACTCCAGCCCCTGGACCTACGCCAACGACCGGCCGATGTACACCAACCCCGGCACTACCTACGAGTCAGGGCTGGGAGTGTTCGGCGTCACCCGCTTGAAGGTGGTGCCGAGCCTGAGACTGGTCGGACAGATGTTCTCCAAGCAGCCCAAGATCGAGGGCGAGCAGGTCGTCCGCGACGACGATGCGGCCTGCGTGCGGGTCAGCTGCGCCGGTGACCCGATGGCCAGTCAGTTTGACGGTGACTACCTCGGCGTGCGGGAGCAGATGACGTTCCGGGCGGTTCCCGACGCGCTCGACGTCGTCGCTCCGCCCCGCAAAATAAGGCCAAGTTAAGGCTCTGACCTGCGATAAGGGCGGGAAGGGCGCAAAAGGGCTGGTCAGATGGGTCGGACTGTAGTACAAACGATTAAGGGATTTGGTAACGGATCGCCAAAGTGAGATTGCCCACGGACCAACGAGCTCTCTTGACATCTGTTGAGCCTGTGAAACGATCGAACGATCGCATGCAACGGTACGGAAACAATTCCGGAACCTGCGTTGTGCCTGCGTTAACAGCCGAAGAAAAATACTCGTGCGCCCTGCTGCGCACACAGTGAGGAGTAACGACCTATGGATTGGCGCCACAATGCGGTGTGTCGCGACGAGGACCCTGAGCTGTTCTTCCCTGTTGGGAACAGCGGGCCCGCGCTCGCGCAGATCGCTGACGCGAAACTGGTCTGTAACCGCTGTCCGGTGACCACCGAGTGCCTTTCCTGGGCACTGAACACCGGGCAGGACTCCGGGGTGTGGGGCGGAATGAGCGAGGACGAGCGGCGCGCACTGAAGCGTCGCAACGCCCGGACGAAGGCCCGCAGCGGAGTCTGACCCACGTCACTTCAACGGTGCGGCCCCGACCAGATGTCGGGGCCGCACCGTTGTGTGCGGCACTATTGCGCGGCCCGGACACGACGACCGATCGGGACGCGCAACACGACGTCGGTTCCGCCCTCGGGGGCGTTTTGCATGTCCAGCGAGCCGTCCAGCTCCGCGGACACCAGGGTCCGGACGATCTGGAGACCCAGCCGGTCGGACTTCTCGACATTGAACCCCTCGGGCAGACCGCGGCCGTTGTCGTGAACCACCACATCGAGCCAGCGCGCCGAGCGCTCCGCACGAATCGTCACGGAGCCGCCGCAGGCCCCAGCGTCCGGTGCTGGGGGGTCAAAGGCGTGCTCGATGGCGTTTTGGACGAGTTCGGTGATCACCATGATCAGCGCGGTCGCGCGATCGGAGTCCAACACGCCGAGCATGCCCGTTCGATTGATCCGGATTGGCGTATCCACCGTCGCCACGTCATTCATGATCGGCAGGATCCGGTCGATCACGTCGTCGAGGTTGACTTCCTCGTCGACCGACATCGACAGCGCGTCGTGGACCAACGCGATCGACGACACCCGCCGTACCGACTCGATGAGCGCCTCTCGACCCTCGGGGTTGGTCGTCCGGCGGGCCTGTAGGCGCAGTAACGCCGCGACGGTCTGAAGGTTGTTCTTCACCCGGTGATGGATTTCCCGGATCGTGGCGTCCTTGGACATCAGCGCGCGGTCTCGGCGTTTCACTTCGGTGACGTCGCGAACCAGCACCGCGGCGCCGGCTGCCGAGCCCTGCACCACCAGCGGCAGGGTGCGCAGCAGCACTGTGGCACCACCGGCGTCGACCTCGATGCGCATGCTGGCTCCCCCGGCGAGGGAGTCGAGCACGTGCTCGGCGAGTTCATGGGCCTCGAACGGATCAGAGATCAGTGGACGGGTGACCGTGATCAGGTTGTGGCCCTCCAACTCCGAGGTCAAGCCCATCCGGTGGTAAGCCGACAGCGCGTTCGGGCTGGCGTACGAGACGACTCCGTTGACGTCGAGCCGAATGAAGCCGTCACCGGCGCGCGGGCTGGACCGCGACATCGCCACATCCCCCACGTTGGGAAAGGTGCCCTCGGAGAGCATGTGGACGAGGTCGGCGGCGCAGTCGACGTATGCGGTTTCCAGCGGACTGGATTTCGGGGTGTCGGCCAGGGCCGTCTGATGTGTCAGCACGGCGACGACTCGATCGGCGTGCCGCACCGGCACCGCTTCGATGTTCAATCCGGTCTGCTGCCACGAATACTGTTGGCCCGCATCGCTTTCCAGACCGATCGTGCCCGACTCGAACGCCGCCGCAATGAGCGGCATCTCGTCGGCGGCGAAGACGGTACCGACGACGTCACGCAGCAAAACGGTGGGGGCGGTATTCGGGCGGCACTGGGCGACGCACACCAGCGAACCGTCGTCGCGGCGGACCCACATCAGATAATCGGCAAAGGAAAGGTCGGCGAGCAGCTGCCACTCGCCAACGACGGCGTGCAGGTGGTCGACGGCGCTACCCGGCAGAACGGTGTGTTCGGCTAGCAGATCACCGAGAGTGGACATCGGCGACTCCCGCCAAGAGGGACCGGGGAGCCAACGCTAGCTGATCACGGCGATAAGGTCGCCGGCCTGGATGACGTCTCCCACCGAAACACTGACCTTGCTGACCGTGCCGGCGACTTCGGCCAGGACCGGGATCTCCATCTTCATCGATTCCAGCAGCACCAGGGTGTCACCCTCGCCGATCTGGTCGCCCTCGTGGACCACGACTTCGAGCACGCTGGCCACGATCTCTGCCCGGACGTCCTCGGCCATCATCACCCCGTTCGTATTGCTGTTATTCCATCGAACCACAGTCACCTGACCGGAGCGCGAGAGAGTGAGCCCTACCGGCGGGTCGTGTCGACGCCGACGGCGCAGGTCGGCCCCCCGGTCGGGCGCGGAAAAGAGGCGTGGCTGATATCGCGGAGGTATCAGTAAGCAAACTCCAAGATTACTAAGCGAACTTATAGAGTCCTGCCTGTGATCGTGTCGTGTTGTTCCTGTGACATTTGAGCAGCATTGTTTCCAGAGTGATTGGAGTGCCTGATGCACACTTAGTGTCTCAGCCGAATTTGAGGGGAATTCCGTTGTCCGAGAACATGTTTGTGAATCCGGCAGCTCGACGCCCAATAAACCGAGTAAAAGCCGGCATCGGGGCTGCGCTGGCAGCAATCGCCACCATCGGGCTCGGCGCGGGGGTCGCCGCGGCCGCTCCCCAGCAACCATTCCTCGCCGACGGCCCACTGCCGATTCCCGGCATCGGAGGGGCCGGGGACGGCGGTGCGGGCAGTGCCGTTGGCATCGCCAACTCGCTGTTCGGCTCACTGAGCGGGTTGATGAATAACGTCATCCCCGGCAGCGGGGACCTGTTGATGCCGGCCAGCAGCGCGCTGTCGCCCGGTGGCTTCGGGGGAGGCATGCCCGGCGGGCTCCCGGGCGGAGTGCCCGGCATGCCCGGTGGGCTGCCAGGAGGCGTACCCGGCATGCCCGGTGGGCTGCCAGAAGGCGTACCCGGCATGCCCGGTGGCGGCTACCCCGGTGGGCTCCCGGGCGGAGTGCCCGGCATGCCCGGCGGCTACCCCGGCGGTCTGCCCGGACAGCTGCCCGGTGGGCTGCCTGGACAAACCCCGGGCGGGTTCCCGGGACAGACCCCGGGCCTGTACCCCGGTGGGCTGCCTGGACAGACGCCAGGCCTGCCCGGTGGGCTGCCTGGACAAACGCCCGCGCTGCCGGGCCAGACGCCAGGCTTCCCGGGCCAGATCCCCGGCGGTCTGCCCGGACAAACGCCAGGTGTCGCCGGACAAACAACGACGGTTCCGGGGCAGCAGCCGGCCGCGGTCATACCGGTGGGGACGGGGTCGATTGCGTAGCCCCCGGGCTACGCAACGCTCGGCGCATGGAAGACTGACCTGCAGATAAATCTGCGAGGAGGATCAGTTATGGCCAAGCGTGGCCGGAAGAAGAAAGACCGCAAGTACAGCAAGGCCAACCACGGTAAGCGCCCCAACTCGTAGTCGGATGGGGCGACTACCGGCGGATGATCGTGGTCCGGCTGATCTCCAGCCGTAACCGCTCACGCAGGCCCTCGGGGGCTTTCTCGCCACCGCACTTGGTACCGATCAAGATCTTGAGACGCTCCTCTAGCTCGTGCAAGTGTTCACACGGCGGGCATTCGTCGAGGTGCTTGCGGAGCTTCTCTCGCACGTCGGGTTTGCATTCACCGTCGATGAACTCCCACACCATTGCGATCAGTTCGGCGCACTCGGCCTTGATCCGCGGGTCTGCACCCGCCGGGAGGTCACCGGTCGAAAACTCGGTCACGACGACACCTCCTCGGTCGCTTGGTTGCCGCGGATGAAACCCCGGTCCTTGGCCACATCGGTCAGCAATTCACGCAGTTGGCGCCGGCCGCGATGCAGCCGCGACATCACCGTCCCGATCGGTGTATCCATGATCTCGGCGATCTCCTTGTACGGGAAACCCTCCACGTCCGCGTAGTAGACCGCCATCCGAAACTCTTCGGGTAATGCCTGCAGGGCCTCTTTGATTTCGGTGTCCGGCAACGCCTCGAGCGCCTCAACCTCGGCAGAGCGCAAGCCCGTCGAGGAGTGCTCAGCGGTGGCCGCCAGCTGCCAGTCGGTGATCTCGTCGGTCGGATACTGCGCCGGTTGCCGCTGCTTCTTGCGGTAACTGTTGATGTAGGTGTTGGTCAGGATGCGGTAGAGCCACGCCTTGAGATTTGTGCCCTCCTTGAAGGAGCGAAACCCCGCGTAGGCCTTGACCATGGTTTCCTGCAGCAAGTCCTCGGCGTCGGCGGGATTGCGGGTCATCCGCAGTGCGCCGCCGTATAGCTGATCTAGCAGCGGAATCGCGTCGCGCTCGAAGCGCGCCGTCAGCTCCGCGTCCGTCTCTTTGGAGCGGCTCGGTCCCGAGGTGTCCAGGACGTCGGGGGCCTCTGCGGCTGCTGAGCCCTCAGCCATCTCCGACTCGGTCGCGCGATCGATGTCGGCCATGTTGACTAACGCAGTCCCTTCTGTCGCGATGCCGGTGAACAGGTCCATCAACACCGGACCCGTGTGGTACCCGGCCAACCGCTCTTCGCCGATGAGGCTCGTCGCCGTTGACACCCGACTTCCCCTTTCCCAATCTAAAGGCTGCGACCGACAGTGTCTGCTCCGCACCACTCAACAGCAATAATCGCCGCGCTATTTCCGGTCGTTGCAGCAGCGGCGGCGACGCAATCCGGGCCGCCGGTTCAGGCCGGGTGTGAGCAGCGTTACTGTGACGCTCATGTCCCTGAAAGCCAAGACTATGTTCATCTCGGGTGCCAGCCGCGGAATCGGCCTGGCCATCGCCAAGCGGGCCGCCCAGGACGGCGCAAACATCGCGCTCATTGCCAAGACCGCCGAGCCGCACCCCAAGCTGCCGGGCACGGTGTTCACCGCAGCGAAAGAGCTCGAAGAGGCCGGCGGCCAGGCGCTGCCGATTGTCGGGGACGTCCGCGACCCGGATTCGGTCGAGGCCGCGGTCGCCAAGACCGTCGAGCAGTTCGGCGGCATCGACATCTGCGTGAACAACGCGTCGGCGATCAACCTGGGGTCGATCACCGAGGTGCCGATGAAGCGGTTCGACCTGATGAACGGCATTCAGGTGCGCGGCACGTATGCGGTATCGCAGGCGTGTATCCCGCATTTGAAGGGCCGGGAGAACCCGCACATCCTGACGCTGTCGCCGCCGGTGCTGCTCGGAAAAGAGTGGTTGAAGCCGACGGCGTACATGATGGCCAAGTTCGGCATGACGCTGTGCGCGCTGGGCATGGCCGAGGAGCTGCGCGACGAGGGCATCGCGTCGAACACCCTGTGGCCGCGCACGCTGGTGGCCACCGCCGCGGTGCAGAACCTGCTCGGCGGCGAGGAGGCAATGGCCCGCGCGCGCAAGCCGGAGGTGTACTCCGACGCGGCCTACGTCATCCTCAACAAGCCCTCCCGCGAATACACCGGCCAGACGCTGCTGTGCGAGGACGTGCTGGTGGACTCCGGCGTCAAAGACCTCTCGGTGTATGACTGCGTGCCGGGCGGGAAGCTCGGCGTCGACTTCTGGGTGGACGGCGTCAACCCGCCGGGGTACAAGCAGGCTTAACCGGTGGCCGCTGCGACACCGGCGCTTGCGGCTCTGATCGCGGCCGGTGTCCCGCACGAGGTCGTCAAGTTCGATCACGATTCGCGAGAACGCTCGTTCGGCGTCGAAGCGGTCCATGCGCTGACCAAGGTCGGCAACATCGCGGCAGAGCAGATCTATAAGACGTTGATCATCGCGGTGCCCAACGGGTTCGCCGTCGCGGTACTGCCGGTGTCGGCGAAGTTGTCGCTGAAGGCGGCCGCCGCAGCGCTGGGAGTGGCCAAGGCCGGCATGGCCGAATCCGCTGCGGCGCAGCGGGCCACCGGTTATGTGCTCGGCGCTGTTTCACCGTTCGGGCAGCGGGCGCCGCTGCCGACCGTCGTCGACTCCAGCGCGCTGGCTTGGGAACGGATGTATTGCAGTGCGGGCCGACGCGGATGGGACGTCGCCGTCGCGCCGGCCGACCTGGTCCGGCTTACCGGCGCGGTCACCGCGGAGATTCAGGCTTAACCCCAAACGACTCACTAGCCTCTTGCACCACTCGGAGAGGGAATAGGGCCTTCTCCCGTTTGATGGCATATGTGATATCGCTTCGCGCACAAGGTCATTGGTGGTTTGGCGGTGCTGGTGCGGCAATTGTGGTCGCTGGGATTAGCGCCGGCCCAGCATGGCGTGCACGCTGTCGGCGAACGCCGCGGTGGTGAAGCAGGTGGGTTCGGCGAATTCCTCCAGGGTGAGCGCGTCATTCCAGCTCGCGTCGGCCGCGGCCCGCAGCAGCGGCTTGGTCATCGCCACGGCGTGTGCCGGCATCGCGGCCACCCGTGAGCACCATTCGTCGGCGGTAGCGAGCAGGTCGTCGTGCGCGACGACCTGCTGCACGAGACCCAGCCGTTGCGCGGTGTGCGCGTCGATGTGATCGCCGCGCAGGTAGTAGGCAAGCGCGCCCTGGTAGCCGAGGCGGCGGGTCAGCGCCCAGCTGGTGCCGACCTCCGGAATCAGACCCAGACGACCGAACGCGGGCACGATCACCGCACGCTCGCTGGCGATGGCCAGATCGCACGTCAGCGCCCACGCCAGGCCGACTCCGGCCGCCGGGCCGTTGAGCGCGGCCACGAAGATGGTGTCCGAGCCGGCGATCAGCCGGGCGATACCGCCGAACTCGCGGCGGATCCAGCGCCAGACGTCGGCGACACCCTCCGGTTGGGTCAGCTGCTCGGTCGCCGCCCGCATCATCTTCAAATCGCCACCGGCGCTGAACCCCGGGTCGGCACCGGTGAGCACCACACTGCGAACGTCGCTATCGGCGACGAGGGCCTCGAGCGCGCGCCGCAACTGCCGCACCAACGGCGCTGACAGCACATTGAGCCGGTCGGGTTCGTCGAGGGTCACCACCGCCCGGTCACCGCGATGCTCGACGCGGATCCGACACGGCGCCTCGGGGTCATCGCCGTCGGCGACCATGCTGTTGTAGAGCGACTCTGCACTCATCACTCGTCCTCCTCGATATCGTTGGCTCGCAATGCCTTCCACGCGGCATCGGCGAAGGTTTTGACCGCCCCGCGCGGCATTTTGGGTTCGTCACCGGCAATCCAGTTCCGGCTGAATTCCTGGGCCGGGCCGAACCACAGGGCGGCCGTGATTCCGGGCTGCAGCGGCCGCAGAGCGCCATAGCTGTGGTGCGGACGCCACCAATCTCGCACGGCGGCAAAGAAGTTCCGATTGGCGTCACGCAGCTCGGCACTGTCCAGCCGATCGCCCAGCAGCAACGTCGCCTCACTGCGGTTGGCGGCTACCCAGCGCAGGTGGTGCGCGACGCCGCCGCGGATCCCCGCCTCGGCGGTGGCGTGGGTGCGCAGCATCGCGACGAATCCCGCCTGGTATTCGCCCATCACTTGGGCGTAGACGGCAGCGGCCAGCGCTGGCTTGTCCGGGAAGTGGTGATACATCGCCCCGACGCTGACGTCGGCGTCACGCCGGATCTCGTCGAGCGTCGCCGCTATCGCGCCGTCGGTCGCGAACCGGCGGCGGGCCGTCTGCATCAAACGGCCCCGCGCATCAGAAGCCACGAGAAATACTCTACTGCTACCGAGGAATCCTCTGTCAACGAGCGATGTGCCCGGTCAGGCGAAGGCGCTCTGCCCGGTGATGTGCCGGCCGACGATGAGGGACTGGATTTCAGCAGTTCCTTCGTAGGTGACCAGGGCTTCCATGTCGCACAGGTGGCGCATGACATGGAAGTCGAGGGTGACGCCGTTGCCGCCCAATACATCTCGGGCCAATCGGCACACGTTTCGGCCCTTGACCGCGCAGTAGTACTTGGCGAGCGCGGCCATCGTTTCTTCGACCTTGCCCTCATCGATGAGCCGGGCCATTCGGATGGCGTACAGCTGCATTGAGGTCAGATCGCCGAGCATCTCCACCAGCATCGACTGGATGACCTGGTTCCTGGCGATTGGCCTGCCGAACTGCTTGCGCCGCAGGGCGTAGTTCAGGGCGATGTCGTAGGCCGCGACCGCGTGTCCGGCCGACCCCCACGCGACCGAATTGCGGGTGCCCGCGAGCACCTTGCCCACATCTTTGAAGCTGTTGCAGTTCTGCAGTCGGGCGTCTTCGGACACCCGGCAGTCGGTGAGGGTGATGTCCGCGTTCTGGACCATCCGCAGCGACATCTTGCCGCCGATCTTGGTCGCCGCGTATCCGGGGTTGTCCTTCTCCACGACGAACGCCTTGACTTGGTTGTCCGCGGTGTCGCGGGCGTATACGACGATGTAGTCACACCACACGGCGTTGCCCGGCCAGCGCTTGCGGCCGTTGAGCACCCATTCATCGCCTTGCCGCTCCGCGGTGGCCTCGAGGATGACGGCGTCCGAACCGTGCTCGGGCTCGGTCAGGGCGAACGCGCCGATCTTTTCCAGACGCGCCATCGCCGGCAGGTAGCGTTGCCGCTGTTCCTCGGAGCCCAGGATGTTGATCGATTGCATGGCCAACCCGAGGTGTACGGCGAAGAACGTGGCTATGCTCCCGTCGATGCGGGACAGTTCGTAGGTGACCAGGCCGGCGGCGACCGCGCTCATCGATGTGCAACCGTGGTCGCCCAGGTTGTAGTCGCCGACGATGTTCAGCGCGGCAAGCTTCGGGATCAGGTCGAACGGGAATTCGCCGCGTTCCCAATACTCGTTGACGATCGGCAGGATCTCGGCCTCGCCGAACGCCCGGACCTTGGCAAAAATCTCCTTTTCCGGGTCGGTCAGCTGGTCGGCCATCAGGAAGTAGTCGGTCTCCCGGGCAAGGCCGATGTCCTCGACGAGCGCGGCGGTGGCCGGATCGGCGTCCTTGGCGCCTCGTGTCTCAAACGAGATGAGCGGTTTTGGCGTCGTTGTCATGGTTGTTCCCGGGCGGTGTCGATGTTGTTGTGGCTCATGGCCGCTCGCCAGTTTCGTCCAGGAACGCCTCGATGACGGGCGCGAGTTCGGCGGCGTTGTGCACGAGATCGATGTGGCCGCCGCTATGTTTGTACAGTCGCGAATGGGGCAGCAACGCCTGCATGATGTGCGCGTTGACAATCGGGATGATCGGATCATCGGTACCCGCCACGATCAACGTCTGCTGTCGCACCGCGGGTAGCGCGAACAGGCTGGTCCACACCGAACCCGCGAGAAGCTGGTGCAGGTAACCCATCTTCGATCCGGCATGCAACTGGTGAAGAAACAATCGCGCCACATCCTCCCCGTGAGCGCGGACAGTACCGCCGTATAGTTCACCGGCAATGGATGCGGCGTAGTCCGGATCCGAAAATCTGCGCGGGGTAGCCATTTTCGCCAGCACACGCGGATGAGCAGGCACCATCAGCGCGCCGGTACCTGTCGCCACCAGAACCAGGCGGCGACACCGGCGCGGGTTCTGAAAGGCGAACTGCTGCGCAAGCGCCCCACCCCAGGACAGCCCCAGCACATCGACCACGCCGATTCCCAGCTCGGACAGCACCCGGCCCAGCACCCAGGCAAGATACGGGAATCCGTAGGGCGCAAGGGATGTGGGCGAACCACCCGCTCCCGGAACATCGAATCGGACCACCGTGGTGTCCGGATTCAGCTGCTCTACCAGTGGGTCCAGCACTTCCAGGCTTGCCCCGATGCCATTGCAAAGCACCAGCGGCACACCGGTGCCCCACCGCACGTTCACCCGGATCCGCTGCCCGCCGGTGGCGACGTAGCACTCCTCGCCAAACTCACTCACCGGTAGCGCACGAAGACGTCGCCGCTCCCGGGTCGATTGACGCTTGTCGGCAGCTTGTGACTTGTACGGTGTCATCCCAAAATCCTGCGCATGATCTTCAGTCCCTTCTCGGTGTACGGCGGATAGAGGAGCTTCAGATCTGGCTTCGTGGTCTTGGCGAGGACCGCCTTGCGGTGGCTCAGCGCCTGAAATCCCCACTCACCGTGGTAGGCGCCCATGCCGCTGTGCCCAACGCCACCGAATGGCAGCTGCGGCACCAACAGATGCATCGCCACGTGGTTGAGCACCGCGCCGCCGGCCGGAACCGAATCGATGATTCTGCAGCCGGTGGCCTTCGAGCCGGAGAACACATACAGGGCGAGCGGCTTTGGCCGTCCGTTGGCGAAGCTGATCGCCTGATCCACCGAATCCACTTCGATCACCGGAAGGATCGGACCGAAGATCTCGTCGGTCATCGCGGGCTCGTCTGGATCAGGGTCGACGATGACTGTCGGCTCGATCGTCAGTGAATCCCGGTCGCTGTGGCCGCCGACGGCGATCTCGCCCTTTGTGGCCTCGAGATAGCCGACGAGCCGGTCGAATTGGCGCTCGTTGACGATCCGCATGCCCTTATCATTTCCGGCGCGGAAAGCAGTCACGTTATCGACGATCAGCCGGACGAGTTCTTGCTTGATGGACTTCTCGGCAAGTACATAATCCGGTGCGACACAAGTCTGCCCGGAGTTCAGCAGCCGTCCCCACGCGATCCGCCGTGCCGTCACATCGAGATCGGCATCGGCGGCGACGATGACGGGGCTCTTGCCGCCGAGCTCCAAGGTGACCGGGGTAAGCGTCGCCGCCGCACCGGCCATGATCTTGCTGCCGATCGCGGTGCCACCGGTGAACACGGCGTGGTCGAAGCCCAACGAGAGCAGCTGCTGGGTGGTGTCGGCAGCGCCCTCGACGACGGCGATCGCATCCGAGTCGAGGTACTGGGGGATCAGCCGGGCAAGAAGCGCCGAGGTAGCGGGGGCCAGCTCCGACGGCTTGAGCACCGCACAGTTGCCGGCCGCGACGGCGGCCACTAGAGGGCCGAGCGAGAGGTAGACCGGATAGTTCCACGGCGCGATGATGAGGACCACGCCCAGCGGTTCGTACTGCACCCAAGCCGAGCCGGGGAGCTGGCTCAACGGCACCCGCTGTTTCTTTCGCTTCATCCACCTGCGCAAGTGCTTTCGCGCGAACTCCGCCTCGCCCCTCGAGGACACGATATCGCCCAGCCAAGCTTCCGCTCGTTCGCGGCCGAGATCTTGGGCCAGGGCTGTTGCGATCTGATCCTCGTTCTCGTCGAGAAGTCGCTCGATTGCTAGAAGTTGGCGCAGTCGCCAGTCGACCGCCCTGGTGCGTCCGCTTGCGAACACGCCACGGATAGTGGCGAATTGGTCGGCGAGCTCGGGCGGTGCGGTAACTGTATGTGCGGTCATGTCGTCACTTTTCCATCACATAGCTGCCCGGGGCCGGACCAAGCGGCGGAAGTTCATCCCCGCCAAGAGTTTTCGGGGCGTCGACCTCTGAGCCGCTGCGCTCAGCAAGCCAGCTGACGTAGTCCGGCCACCAGGAGTCAGCGTGCTTCTCAGCAGACTCGAGCCACTGTTGGGGATCCTCGGCGTCGACTGGGCCGGTGCGGAACGACGCCTTGGGGTTGCCCGGCGGGTTGACCAACGCCGCGATGTGACCGCTGGTGGACAGCACGAAGCGGTTGTCCTTGCTGCCGAGCAGGCGCGCGCTGCGATAGGTGGCCTGCCACGGGCAGATGTGGTCGGCGACGCCGCCGACGATGTAGGCGTCGGAAGTGATCTTCGACAGGTCGACCGGGCTGCCCAGCATGCTGACCCCGCCGGGGGTGACCAGCGCGTTCCGCAGCCCCATCAGCACCAGGTCGCGGTGCAGCGCGGCGGCCATCCGGGTGGTGTCGGCGTTCCAGAACAACACGTCGAATGGCGCCGGTGCGCGGCCCTGCACATAGTTGTTCACCACGTACCGCCACACCAGGTCGGTGGGCCGAAGCCAGGCGAACATCTCCGCCATGTCGCGCCCGTCCAGGAAACCTTTCCTGGCCGAGACTCGTATCGCCGCTTGCGCCGCGCGGTCGCTCATCGCCGCGGCCGCGAACCCCGCGCGGGTCTCATCCAGCACGGTGACCGCCAGGTTGAGACCCGCGACCCGGTCGCCCTCGCCGATCTCGGCGAGGTGGGCCGCCGTCATCGCCGCCAGGATGCCGCCCGAACAGGTGGCCAGCAGGTGGGTGCTATCGGTCCCGGTGATTTTCTCGGCAGCGTCCATTGCCTCCACGATCGCCGCGCCGTAGGTGTCGAAGCCCCAATCCCGGTGGCGGGCTTGTGGGTTGCGCCAAGAGATGACGAAAACCTGCTGGCCCTGCTGGACGAAGTACTCGATCATGCTGCGGCCGGGCGCGATGTCCATGATGTAGTACTTGTTGATCACCGGCGGCACCATGAGCAGTGGGATCTCGCGCACCTTGGGGGTCTGCGGGACGTACTGTATCAGTTCGAACACTGAGGTTTGAAGCACCACCGCCCCCTTGGTAACGGCCAGGTTCTCCCCCACCGCAAAGGCGTCCGGCTCGACCATCGCCGGCACGCGCGGCTTCGAAAGCATGTCTCGGGCAAAGGCTCTCGCGCCTCGCACCGCGCTCAGGCCGCCGGTGTCGATCAGCGCCTTCCAGCCCAGCGGACTGATCAGCGGGTTGTTGCTGGGCGCCAGGCCCTCCACAAAGTTGTCGATAACGAACTGCATCTTCTCGTTATCGCGCCAATCCAGATTCGCGTCGGCAAGCAATTCCTCGGCGGTTTCCGAACCCGCCAGATAGGCCTGCATGATCCTGTGCAGCAGCGGATTCTGTTGCCACGCAGGATCGCTGAAGCGTTTGTCGGCGCGTGCCGGGACGCGGTGAGACCTGCCTGCGGCGATACTGCCAAGCTCACGGGTCAGCGCGCCAACCCGGTCGGCCACCGCACCGGGGTGCTGAGCGAGGTTGCCGGCGAAGCGGGCCCAGGTGGCATTCGGCATCATTCGACTGGCGAACGGCTTGGTGGCGCTGGTGAGGAGCAGGTCGAGCGGCGCGGCCAGCTCGTCGACTCTGGCCGCGGGGTCCTTGGAGGTTGCCATATCTATCGCGTGCTTTCAGTTGTCGGAATGGTGATGTCGCGTTTCAGGATCTTGCCGGTGGGTCCCTTGGGCAGGGCGTCGACCAGCCACACCTGGCGCGGGTACTTGTAGGCGGCCACCCGTTCCTTGACGTAGTCGCGTAGCTCCGCGGGCTCCACGCGCTCCCCTTCCTTCAACGCGACGGCAGCGCCAACTTCCTCACCCAACGAGTCGTGCGGGATGCCGATGACCGCGGCTTCGGCGACGGCGGGGTGCTCGTAGAGCACTTCCTCGATCTCGCGGGGATAGACGTTGTAGCCGCCGCGGATGATCAGGTCCTTGGTCCGGTCGACGATGTAGAAGTAGCCGTCCTCGTCGACCCGCCCGACGTCGCCGGTGGCCAGCCAACCGTCGTGGGTGATCGTGGCCTTGGTTGCGTCGGGCAGGTTCCAGTAGCCCTTCATCACGTTGTGGCCGCGGATCTGGATCTCGCCGGTCTGCCCTTGCGGGACCTCGGCGCCGTCCAGGTCGACGACCCGCATTTGCACACCTTCGATGGGGGTACCGATCGAGCCCACCTTGCGTTCCCGGTGGGGATGGTTGAACGCGGCCGCCGGTGAGCTCTCCGAAAGCCCATAACCCTCGAGAACGGTGCAGCCGAAAGCCTTTTCGAAGTCGGTGAGGACCTGCACAGGCATCGCCGCACCACCGGAGACGCAGACCCGCAGCGTGCGCGTCGCCTCCGGTGCAGTCTGGTCGGCCACGCTCAGCAGCGCCGAATACATTGTCGGCACGCCCTCGAACACCGTGACGGCGTCCCGCTCGATCACCTCGAGCGCCTTGCGCGGGTCGAACCGAGGGATGAGCGTCAACGTGGCACCGGCCAGCACCGCCCCGTTGAGGCCACAGGTCAGGCCGAACACGTGGAACAACGGCAGGCAGCCCATCACCACGTCATCCTGGCCGGTCTCGACCAGGGTGCGAACGCTGACGTCGGCGTTGCGGCCGAGATTGCCGTGGGTGAGCATGGCACCTTTGGGCTTTCCGGTGGTTCCGGAGGTGTGCAGGATGACAGCGACGTCGTCGTGACCGCGCTCCACCGGGGACTTTTGCTCGGGCAGGTCGGCGATCAGCTCCATCAGCCCGGCGTCGTCGACTATCCAGCACTGGGCGCCCACCTCGTCGGCACCGGCGCTGGCCTCGTTGGCAAAGGCGGGTGTCCCAAACAACGCCTTGGCGCCACTGTTGGACAGATAGAAGGTCACCTCACGCGCCTTGAGCAGCGGATTCATCGGGACCGCGACGGCGCCGCGATACATGATCCCGTAAAACGCGATCGCGAACGCCGGCGTGTTGGGCAGCATTATGCCCACCCGGTCACCCGGCTCGACGCCCGCTTGCTCAAGCAGCGTCGCCACGCGGGCGGCGGCTGCGTGGAACTCGGCGAAGGTGAATTGCAGGTCGTCGCAGCGCAGCGCGACGCGGTTGGGGTTGCGCTCTTTGGAAGCGACGAGATTGGCGCTCAGGCTGGTCATAGTTTACCTCTGGGATGTGTCTGGTTTGCTGCTTCCAGCCTGATTGCAGCAGCTAGGAAGCACAATGTCTACGAAAACAACATGACGACCGGTTCGATGTGGCCGCACACATGCGCCGGTGCACAGGGCATAAGGTTTCGGGGTATGAGCCCGCCGGTGACGAAGCAGAGCGAAGCGATGCTGAGGAGCGGCGCATGAGCGCGGTCTCGCATGCCGGCAATGCCCGGCGTGACGCTGACCCTGATCCGCACATCGTTGAGCTGAGCAAGCTCATGCTGGCTCGCGCCCCGGAGTTGGGCGAGGCGCTGGCAGAACGGCTGTTCCGCGAGATCGACGCGTATCACGACGGCACCGTCGTCAGCAAGGACGAAGTGGCCGCAAGTTGTGCGGCCAACCTGACGTACGTCTTCCACTCGCTGGCGGGGCACGCCGACGACGACGTCTCAGCTGCCGAGCACACCGGAAGCGAGCGCGCGCTCGCCGGTGTGCCGCTACCGGCGTTGATGACGGCCTACCGGATCGGTTTTCGGTTCATGTGGGAAGAGACCCTCGCCGCCGCGCGGTCCGCGGGAATACCCGTCGAATCGATCCTGGAAGTCACCGCACGCGTCTTTACCGCACAGGACACCTTCACCCAGGCGATGTCCAGCGCCTACCGCCAACAGCTGACCGCGCAGATTCTCGAGCAGGAGGAAGAACGGTCGGCGTTGGTCGAAGCGCTGCTGTCTCGGCGGATAACCGACAGCCAAAGCCTTTGGGAGGCAGCCGATCTACTCCGGCTGCCTACTACCGGGCCGTACGTCGTGGTCGCAGCCGAGCTGCCGGCCATCGGGAAACTGGGCTTGCCCGCAATCGAAAATAAACTCGCCGCGCGCGACATCCGGTCGGCATGGCGGCTGCTGCCGGACCTACACATCGGCATCGTTCACGTGCGGATCCGCGACTCCGTTAGCACGTTGATCTCGGTGCTGCGCCAGGCCGCGACCGTCCGGGTCGGCGTCAGCCCGCCGTTTCACGACCTGGCCGAAACCAGCGACGCGCTGCGATTCGCCCGGCTGGCGGTGACCGGGAAGGCGTCGGCCGACTCGCTGGTCACGGTGTTCGACGACACGCCGCTTGCCGTCGCGGCGGTCAGCGCCCCCGAGGTGATGGCGAAGATCAGGTCGTCGGTGCTCAAGGGACTGGATAAACTGCCCCCCGCGGAACGTACGATCCTGCTCGACACCTTCCAGGCATGGTTGGAGGAGGGCGGCTCCGCTAATGACACGGCGACAAAGATCTTCTGCCATCCCAACACCGTGCGGCATCGTCTTCGCCGTATCGAGGAGTTGACCGGCCGGTCGCTTTCGCGGCCCAAGGATATTGCCGAACTCTGCCTGGCCTTCGAGGTCGAACAGCGGCTGCCCTGAGCGATTAGGCGGGGCCGTGCGACCGATAGGTCGATCCGCGCATGTCATCCGCCTGATTTTGCTGTCGATCGCTCAGTTCGTTAACCCGGACCGTCAACTGTCCCTTGTTAGCCGCTTAGAGGCGTCACCCGCTTCGGTGCTGTTCTATGTGGACAGCCGGCGGCAGGCGGTTCGGGTCGTCTTCAAGTGCGCTGCGGTCCCAGCCACCGAGTTCGGCGGCCGCCTCGTAGGTGGTCTGCAAGAACCGCGCGACCGCGCGATAGGGGTCATCGGCAGTGCGCACGGCTTCGTAGGGCAGCAGGAATTCTTGGTATTCGTCGCTGAAGTAGGCGGTGCCTGGTTCGACGCGTTGGGTGGAGAAGCCTTTCGGCTCCGGGTACGCGTAGGAGTAGAACGCACCCTCTTTGCCGCCTCCCGGCCAAAAGCCGCAGCTGCTGAGTTCGCGTGAGTACCCCTCAGCCATCACCCAGTCCGGGCAGTTTGGGGCTCCTCCCGGATGCAGTGGGGCGGGCCGTCCCGAAAATCGTGTACAGGCTAAATCCAAAGCACCCCAGAAGAATTGGACCGGGCTAGCCTTTCCGACGAACGCCGCGCGGAAGTCGGTCATGACCCGATGCGCCTGCACCAGCTGCTGCCAGAACGCACGCGCCGCATCGGGATCGTATTCGGCGTGCTGGTAGTCCTCAGCGAACGGGATCGCGGGTTCTACCTCGTTGGGCTTGCCAACGATGTGTGATTCGATGCCGAGACCGTCGAGCGCCGAGAGCGTCTCTCCGTAAAACTCGGCGACCGGTTTGGCCTCGAGCGGCACCGCCTTCTGGCCGCCGTCACTGTGCCGGATCGCAAGAATGTGGTTGGCAAAGTCGAATTCCATGTCGAACACCGCGCCCCGGTATGGAATTGCGCCGGTGGTCAATCCCCGTGGACTCACATACAACGTCACTTGCCACCAGTGGTTTATCAGCGGCATGTGAACCATGCGGATCTTTCCGACGATCTGGGTCCACATGTGCAAGGTGTCACGGGTGGCCGTCCATTCGTCCACCATCAGGGACGGCCAGGCGTCGGTCCGCGAGGTGCCGTTCACGTCGTTTCCTCACCCAGCTCGCCGGACATGCGATTGACCGACTCGGTTGAAAGGCAACCGATGATGTTGTAGCCGCTCATGGCCTGCACCCGTTCCGCTCGGCTCTACATGGCCAACTCGATCGCCGGTGCGCCGAAGGCCGTCGGGAAAATTCGGCCCTACATCCCGTCGTCGGTCAGCCGTGGCTGTGTGACCCCAGCCGGTGGCGAACCTGGAATGCGCTGATGACATCCACGATGCCGATGGCGATCAGCCAGCAGCCGGTGACCAGGGTCAGGACCGCGATCGAATCGAGCGGGTAGATGATCAGCACCCCGCCGCCGATGACGATGATCACACCGGAGAGCACCTGCCAGCCGCGTGCGGGCAGGTGGTCGAAGGACAGCGCCGCGGCGAGCAGAGTCACCCCGCGGAACACCCAGCTGATGCCGATCCACAGGGCCAAAAGCAGGATCGACTCGAGCTTGTCGCGGAAGCAGAAGAACCCCAGCACCAGCGACACCACGCCGGTGAGGAACGACAGCACTCTCATTGCGGCGCCGGCGTGCGAGCCGAAAGCGGCCAACACATACCCAACCCCGGATACCACCAAATAGATGCCGAATAGGACACCCGCCACCACCAGTGACTTGCCCGGGTAGTAAAGCACGATGGCACCGATTGCCACGCCCAGGAGGCCGATCAGGAGCAACAACTGCCACGTGTTACGAGCGATCTGGTGCAGTGGACCTTCGAATACGGTCTTTTCGCTGGTTGTCATGCAAAAAAGATAGTCCGCGGCCGTTGCGAAAAGATTGTTTTCAGCGACAGTGTTGAGCGCTTCGCACAGGGGTCACGAACAACACCGGGCCGATGCCACCCATGTGGATGCCTGGTCCGCGACCGCTTTGTCTCCGGAAGACAACAATCCGCCGCAACTTGGTTGATTGACGACGTCGCCGCAGCAACGGTGACGAAGCTAAGTTTTCCCTACGAACGCACCGCAGCATTCCAGAACCACCGGCTAATCCCCGAATTAGCAAGCGCCACAACCCAACCCAACCAAAGAAAAGAAGGTCAAGCCATGTTGTTGCCCGCCATCATCTTCCTGATGATCCTGTTCCCCGTCCTGCTGCCCGCCGGCATCACCGCCGTCGACGCCATCACCCGGGCCTACCGACGCAACCTGGCGCCTCGCCGGTTCGCCGTCCCAGCCGCCGCCTGACATCTGGCATCCCCCAGTCGGGGCCACACCTACGGGTGTGGCCCCGACTGGTTTATGGGGCACCCGGCTGCAGAACCGCCGCGCCGTACCAGTGACAGGCCAGCAACGCGAGTTCGACGTCGAGCCGGTCGCTGCCGATGTCGCGACCGCGGCGAGCGATCGCCCGGCCCACCCGATATTTCACCGAGTTGAAATGCAAGTTGAGTTCCTCGGCGGCGACCTTGTAGCTGGAGCCGCAACCCAGAAACAGCCGCAACGTTTCGCGCAGCCGCGCGTCGTTCTCGTTGTCGGCGGCAAGGTCGCCGAGTACGGCGGCCACCCACTCGCGGGTGCCGGCCACGTCACCACCAAGACGCGCCATAACGGACAGGCCCGGGTCGCTCGCCGCGATCACCGTCGGCTCCGGCCGCTTGGCGATCAGGGCGACGCCACGGGCGGTCTTCGCCTCCCGGTGCGACTGACGAAAACCCTCGACACCGCTGGCCATCGTCCCGATTGCCACACTTGGAGAATCGGGTCGCGCGAGCGTGAACTTGCGAACGTTCGTCGAGGCTTCGACCACCGCGGCACGATACGGCAGCCAACCCCATCCGCAGCTGCGATCGGCGGCGGCGAAGAGCGGGCTGGCACCCGCGCCCACGGATTCGCCCACTTCGCGGAGATAGCGTTGCAGCCGGCCGAGTTGGTCGCCTTCAGTGCCCTCGTCCGGATACCACATGACCAGCCCAAGATGGTGCCATCGCAACGGATAGCGGATCGAGGTGGTCGCCGCATCGACGTCTATCGGCTTGTTTGCCGTCAAGACTTCCCGTACCCGCAGGGCGCGCAGACTGTTCTGGTTCTCCAGCCACCGTTCGCGTTCGTCTTCATAGACGGCGACGACCTGCTGCGACATCCAGTCGATGTACTCGAACAACGTGCCGGTGATCGCCTCAAGCACGGCCACCCGCACCGAATCCGGGATATCGATCTCGCGCAGTTCGGCGAAAAACACCTCATTCATCTGGCGTTGACCGAGCCGATAGGCACGCACCAGCGCGTTAACGGGAACCCCGTGCTGCGCCAACCGGCGAGCGTACTCCAGCGCCGCCGTCGGCGCCTCAACACGCTCGACCACGATGTCAAGGCGCAACGCGTGCAAGACCGTGTGGACGTTCGCCTCGACACTGGTGCCGAGCAACTCCATCAGCGCCGCGTCCCCGCGCAGCTCGGGGATCTGATCCTCGAGGAACCGACCAAGCGCCGATGACAGCTCGGCCAACCGTTCATGCAACCGCACGGCGACCCCGGCGACATAACTGCTCACCTCAACGTCGCTGTCGAGACGCGGTTTCGTCATTACTAAGACGGTAGACCCCGCGGTTGTCTTTCGGAGATAACTCCGGCCTGCGGCTTTGTCGATTTGCCACTGTGTTGCGGCGCACACGACTCCTACCGTTGTAACCACGGTCAAATCGCAATACCAGAAGGAGCCAGGACAATGGGGTTCACCAAGCCGTATCTACCGGATGTTGATCCGGACACCTTTCTGAAGAAGCCGCTGATGGAGCGGATGCGGATTCTCGCCGTCGAATGGGCGGAGAACGGCTTAGGCGCACCGCGGATGGTCCACACGATGTACATCGTGAAACTGATCCTGTTCGCCATCGGCGGCATCACCGTCGCGACCGCGACCTCTGGCCTACCCGCTTTCTGGCATGTCGCCGAATGGTGGAACCAACCGATCGTCTACCAGAAGTTCATCTTGTGGACCGTGCTGCTCGAGACCATCGGTGTGGCCGGCTCCTGGGGACCGCTGGCGGGCAAGATCAAGCCGATGACCGGTGGCATCCTGTTTTGGGCCCGAACCGGAACGATCCGGCTGCGGCCGTGGAAGTGGGTGCCGTTCACCGGCGGCGACCGGCGCACTTGGTTTGACGTCGGGGTGTACCTGGCATTGCTGGTGAGCCTGACCGCCGCACTGCTCTCGCCGGGTGTGCACAGCGATTCGCTCTCAAAGGCGCTGCCGCACAACACATCCGGACTCATCAACCCCGCCCTGCTGATCGCGCCGATCGCGCTGCTGGTGCTGATCGGCCTGCGGGACAAGACCATCTTCCTGGCCGCCCGCGGCGAGCAGTACCTGCCGGTGCTGGTCATCTTCACCGTGCTTCCGTTCGTGAACATGATCATCGCTTTGAAGATGGTGATCGTGTTGGTGTGGGTCGGCGCCGGCTTCTCGAAGTTCGGTAAGCACTTCTCCAACGTCATTCCGCCGATGGTCAGCAATACGATCTTCGCGCCCAAATGGGTGCGGCGGGCGCACTACCGCGACTTCCCGCGCAACCTGCTGCCGTCACGGCTGGCCGACTTCATGGCACACGTCAACGGCACCACCGTCGAGATCGCGGCCCCGCTGATCCTGTTCTTCTCCACCAACAAGTGGGTGACGCTGGCCGCGGCGCTGTTGATGGTCGGGTTCCACCTCTTCATCATCTCGACCTTCCCGCTCGCGGTGCCGCTGGAGTGGAACGTGGTCTTCGCCTACACCACGATCTTCCTGTTCCTCGGCTTCCCGAATTGGAACGGATACGCCCCGTGGAACATGACTCCGCCGTGGCTGGCTCTCGTCATCGCGGCCGCGCTGCTGTTCTTCCCCGTGCTGGGCAACCTGCGACCCGACAAGGTTTCCTTCCTGCCCTCGCTACGGCAGTACGCCGGCAACTGGGCCTCTGCGGTGTGGGCGTTCGCGCCGGGCGCTGAGGCGAAGCTGGACCGGGTCACCCGCCCGACACGTAACCAGGTCGATCAGTTCATCGATTTCGGCTACGAACCGCAGTGGGCGGAGATCACCGCGCAGCGAACCATCGCGTGGCGCACCATGCACAGCCAGGGCCGCGGCCTGTTCTCGCTGCTGCTGAGCCACCTGCCCGACGTCGACACGCGCAGCGTGCGGGAGGGCGAGTTCATCTGCAACTCCCTGATCGGGTTCAACTTCGGCGACGGCCACATGCACGATGCAGACATGATCCGGGCCGTGCAGCGTGAAGCCGGCTTCGAGCCGGGTGAGTGCGTCATCGCCTGGGTCGAGTCGGAGGCGTTCGGCAGCGGCGTTCAGCACTATCAGCTGATCGACGCCGCCATGGGTGTCATCGAACGCGGTACCTGGAAGGTGGCCGACGCTGTCAAAGAACAGCCGTGGCTGCCGAACGGCCCAATCCCGACCGAGGTGAGCTGGTCACTGCCGGGCACCGAGTCGGCTCACGGAGCGCTGGCATGAGCACCGCGCTGGTGGTGGGGGGCGGCCCCAACGGGCTCGCCGCCGCGATAGCCCTTGCTGCCGAGGGCGTTTCGGTCACAGTGCTCGAGGCCGCCGACGAGGTCGGCGGTGGTGCCCGCAGCAGCGAGGCGATCATCCCAGGGTTGCTGCACGACCACTGCTCCGCGATCCACCCGATGGCCGTGGGCTCGCAGTTCTTCAGCCGCTTCGACCTGCAGCGGTACGGACTGTCATGGCGCTGGCCGGAGGTCGACTGTGTACACCCACTCGACGGGGGCAGCGCCGGCGTGCTGTACCGCTCGGTGGAACGGACCGCGGCCGGTCTTGGTCGCGACGGATCGCGGTGGCGGCGCGCCTTCGGCTACCCCGCCGCGCGGTTCGACGCGCTCAGCGACGACATCATGCGGCCGCTGCTGCGGTTCCCGCATCATCCGCTGATGCTCGCCCGGTTCGGTGCACCAACCGTGCTTCCCGCGTCGACGTTCGCCCGCCTGTTCCGCACCGACGAGGGGCGGGCATTGTTCGGAGGTGTTGCGGCGCATGCCTTCCGGCCGCTGCACTACCCGATGACCTCCGCGATCGGGATGGGCATCATCGCCGCCGGCCACCGGCACGGCTGGCCGGTGGCCGAGGGCGGATCGCAGTCGATCACCAATGCGATGGTGGCGCTGCTGGGCGAGCTGGGCGGCAAGATCGAGACCGGTGTCCAGGTTCAGACGGTGTCGCAGCTGCCGCCTGCGGACATCACGATGTTCGACCTGGCACCAAGTGCCGTCGCCGGCATCCTCGGGGACCGTCTGCCGCGCCGAGTTTCTCGCGCCTTCACCAAGTTTCGGCGCGGCCCCGGTGCCTTTAAGGTCGACTTCGCCGTCGAGGGCGGCGTGCCGTGGACGAACCCGGACGCGCACCGGGCCGGCACGGTGCATCTGGCCGGCACCTATCGCGAACTAGCCGCAACCGAGCGGGACATCCACGCGGGCCGGATGCCGGAGCGCCCGTTCGTGTTGGTCGGCCAGCAGTACCTGGCCGATCCGCAACGCTCGGTGGGCAATGTTCACCCGGTGTGGACGTATGCGCATGTGCCCAACGGATTTTCGGGCGACGCGACCGCGGCGATCGTTGACCAGATCGAGCGGTTCGCGCCGGGCTTCCGGGAGCGGATCGTCGGAGATGCCGTTCGGACCACCGCACAGTTCGCCGCTTACAACCCCAACTACGTCGGCGGCGACATCATGACCGGCGCCAAGGACATCCGCCAATTGACCTTCGGGCCGCGAACCACGCTGTCGCCATACACCATTGGAGTGCCCGGCATGTACATCTGCTCGGCGGCCACCCCGCCGGGTCCCGGGGCGCACGGCATGTGCGGTGCCAATGCCGCCGAACTCGCACTCCGCCACCTGGCTCGGCGCGCGTAGAGCGTACGAGGCCGACGTTGGGGCGCTCTACGCTTCCACGCGGCCGTGGGCAGGTGCACACTGGTGCCATGGCCGTATCTGAGCTCACCGCCGTCGCGCTGATCACAGCGCCCCTGCCCCCGCCGCGGTGCCTGCGCTGGGCCCGGGCGTCGACGCCAGCGCGGCTGGCGTGATCGTGCCCGCCGGCGGACCGCAGCCCGAGCCGCGCCGCGTGCTGAACGGCCTCTCGGATATACGCGCGTTCTTTCACACCAACGCCGTGCCGCTGTACTTCATCTCGCCGACCCCGTTCAACCTGCTGGGCATCGACCGCTGGGTACGAAACTTCTTCTACCTGACGTACTTTGACTCTTTTGAGGGTGCACATTCGCGCGTGTTCGTGCCCCGGCGGCGCGACCGCATTGATTTCGGGTCCATGGGGGATGTGTGCAATTACCTCCTGCGTGATTCCGAGACCCTCGAGTTCATCGCGCGACGGGGGCCCGGTGGCAAGGCCTGCTTTGTGATGCTTGACGAGGAGACCCAGGCCCTCTCGCACCAGGCGGGGCTCGAGGTCATGCACCCCCCGGCCGAGCTGCGCCATCGGCTGGGCTCCAAGCTCGTCATGACGCGCCTGGCCGACGAAGCGGGCGTGCCCAGCGTGCCCCACGTGATCGGGCGGGCCGGCTCCTACGACGAACTGTCGGCGCTCGCGCAGGACGCCGGACTGGGCGATGACCTCGTCGTCGAGGCCGCTTATGGCGATGCCGGCAGCGCGACGTTCTTTGTGCGCGGTCAGCGCGACTGGGACCAGTGCGCCGGTGACCTGGTCGGGCAGGAAGTCAAAGTCATGAAGCGCATCCGCAACGTCGAGGTGTGCCTCGAGGGCACCGTGACCCGCCACGGCACCGTGATCGGCCCCGCGATGACGAGTCTCGTCGGTTACCCGGAGCTGACTCCGCGCAAGGGCGGCTGGTGCGGCAACGACGTCTGGCGCGAGGTGCTGCCGCCCGCACAGACGCACGCTGCGCGAGAAATGGTGCGAAAGCTGGGCGACATCATGAGCCGCGAGGGGTACCGCGGCTACTTCGAGGTGGACCTGTTGCACGACCTGGACTCCGACGAGCTCTACCTGGGTGAGGTGAACCCGCGCCTCAGCGGCGCCAGCCCGATGACGAACTTGACCACCGAGGCCTACGCCGACATGCCGCTGTTCCTTTTCCACCTGCTCGAGTACATGGACGTGGAGTACGAACTCGACATCGAGGAGATCAACTCGCGCTGGGAGCGGGGCTATGGCGAGGACGAGGTGTGGGGTCACCTGATAATCACGGAGACCTCGCCGGATCTCGGGCTCTTCACCGCAACCCCACGCACAGGCGTGTGGCACCTCGACGACAACGGGCGCGTCTGCTTTGCGCGCCAGGGCAACGACTGGGCCACGCTGCTCGACGAGTCCGAGGCCTTCTACATGCGTGTCGCGGCGCCTGGCTTCGTACGCTGCGAGGGCGCCCAACTCGGCGTGCTCGTCACCCGCGGGCATCTGCAGACCCAGGACTACCAGCTCACCGAGCGCTGCCGGCGCTGGGTCGCGGGCATCAAGGCGCAGTTCGCGTCGACACCCCTGACGCCGGCCACGCCGATCGTTTCGCGGCTCGTCGCACGAGCGTGAGCGTCCCGGCCGGTATCTCGCTGGACAACTGGCTGTCGGCCCCACATTCGCATTGGTCATTCCAGCACGTCGAAGACTTCGTGCCGACCGCGGTAATTTCGCGCGGGACCGGGCCGTCCGCGGCGTTGCCCGCAGCCAGTGCTCCGATGGCCGAGGTCCGACTGACCAGCACTGACGGGGTGACCACCACCGTTGGCGCGGTGATGGCCACCACCGCTACCGACGGGTGGGCCATCGCCCGCCGGGGTTCGATGGTGGCCGAGGAGTACCTCGACGGCTTTGGGGCCCAGACCCGACACCTGCTGTTCTCGGTGAGCAAGTCGCTGGTGGCAGCCGTGGTAGGCGCGCTGCACGGGGCCGGTGCGATCGAGCTTGACACGCCGGTCACCGCATACGTTCCCGCCTTGGCGAACTGCGGCTACGCCGGTGCGACGGTGCGCCACCTGCTGGACATGCGATCGGGTATCGCCTTCTCAGACAATTACCTCCACCCGACCGCGGAGATACACGTGCTCGACGAGGCGATGGGGTGGGCACCCCGGAGCAGTCCGGACGTCCCCTGCACGCTGCGTGAGTTCCTGCTGACGTTGCGGCAGAAGTCGGCTCACGGCGGCCCATTCGAATATCGCTCGTGTGAAACCGACGTGCTCGGCTGGGTCTGCGAGGTCGCCGGCGGCCAGCGGATGCCCGAACTGATGTCGGAACTGCTGTGGAGCCGCATCGGCGCCCAATGCGACGCCACCATTGGCGTGGACACGGTCGGCACCGGACTATTCGACGGCGGCATCAACGCCTGTCTTACCGACATGATCCGGTTCGGGTCGCTGTTCTTGCGCGATGGTGTCTCGTTGACCGGCCAGCAAGTGGTGCCGGCGGCGTGGATCGCCGACACTCTCGACGGCGGTCCCGACTCGCGCCAGGCGTTCGCCGCCAGCCCCGACGACACCCAAATGCCTGGCGGGATGTACCGCAACCAAGTGTGGTTTCCCTACCCGGGCAGCAACGTCGTGTTGTGCCAGGGCATGTGTGGTCAGGTGATCTACGTCAACTGCGCCGCGGAGGTGGTCGCCGCCAAGTTATCCACCCAGCCGGACTCTGGGGACCCGCAGATGCTGTTAGACACGCTGCGTGCATTCGATGCGGTGGCAGACGAACTGGCTGGAATCACTAGTTAGCCCGAGGTTCTCATCGTCAGGGCTTCGGATAGGTGTAGAAGCCCTCGCCTGTCTTGACGCCGAGCTTGCCCGCGTCGACGTAGGTCTGCAACAAGTCCCGCGCGTTTTTTGGTAGGTGCGGGAACTCCTCGAGATAGTGGTTCTCGATGTCGAGCGCGACGTCCAGGCCGACCAGGTCCATAATTTGGAACGGCCCGGCGGGCGCGCCCAAATTGAGCTTGTACATCCCGTCAACGTCCTCCGGACGGGCCACACCTTCGGCGACCACTGCCAACGACTCGCGTTTGATGGCGGCCCAGATGCGATTGAAGATGAAGCCGGTGCACTCCCGGCGTGCCTCGAAGGGGTAAACACCGAACTCTGGAAGTACGGCCAGCAGGGTGTCGAGCAACCCGCGGTCGGTCTCACCGTCGGACATCAGGTCGAGCGCATTGACTTCCGGTGGCATGTAAAAGTGCGTGTTGCACAATCGCGTTTTGTCCCGCACCGCTCCGGCCATCAGGCGCGACGGGTACGACGACGAGTTGGTTGCGAAGATGGTGTCCGGCGGCGCCGCTTGGTCGATCTGGTCCCACGCCGCAATCTTGAGATCGAGCTTCTCCGGGACGGATTCAACGACCAGCCAGGCGTCATCTAGGGCCTCTTCGAGCGAACCCGCGGCCACCGCGCGACCCACTTTGCCAAAGCCTAGGTCGGCCACCAATTTCGGCAGCATCTCCGTCACGTACTGAACTGCGGAGGCGCGCTGTTCGGCGCGTGGGGCGTAGATTCGCACGGTTCCCCCGCGGCTGGCGAACATCAGCGCGATACGCCGCCCCAATGTCCCCGCCCCGATCACCGCGACGGGGCGGTTCCGGATGTCGTCGAATGTGTATGTATACAAACCACTCACACACGCATGCTAAGTCTTGGTTGCGTCCCCGGATCCATCTCTGACTGACAAAATCGTGCGGACTGTTGTCGGCGGCGCACAACTAGAGCAGTCTCGCCTGTTCCGGCTGCGGTTCGGCAGGCTCGAGCAGCTCGGGCCCGTTGTTGCGCACGTTATTCACCAGTGTCGAGATCTCGCGCATCTCGATGCCGCGCACGTCGGGCTGGGCGGCCAGCAATTCAAGATCAGCCGGGGCGTCGGGGTCCAGCCAGCGATCCCAGTCACCTTCGGCCACGATCAACGGCATCCGGTCGTGGATCTCGGCGAGCTCGCCGACGGCATCGGTGGTGATGATCGTGCAGCTCAGCAAGGGGCTAGCATCCTTATCCGACTTCCAAACCGACCAGAGACCAGCCATGAACAGCATCTCCCCGTCCGCGCGGTGCAGGTAGAACGGCGTCTTGCGGGCTTTCTTGCCCGCTTCGGTGTCGGGGTTGGCGCGCCATTCGTAGTAGCCGTCCATCGGCACCAGGCAACGCTTGGATTTGGCGCTCGAGCGAAACGCCGGCGACGTGGTGACCTTGTCGGCGCGGGCGTTGATCAGTTGCGGGCCCTTGGATTCCGGCGCACCGTCAGATCCCGCCTTGACCCACGGCGGTACCAACCCCCAGCGCATCAGCCGCACCCGCCGCGTGGGTTCGTCGTCGAGTTCCTCGTGACGACGGACCACGGTGGTGATCGTCGTGGTGGGCGCCACGTTGTAGTTCGGGCCCGCAGATTCAGCCGAGCGCGCCTCGTTGATTGCCTGGATTTTTTCGGCCAACGCTGCCGGATCTGTCGTCATCGCGAATCGTCCACACATATGTCCCATCATTGCGGAAGGAGTGAATTCGGTGACTGTCTCCGTGGGAGGTTGGGTCAGGCGAACGGTCGATTCGCGTGGTTTGTCAGTGCCGTTTCGTAAGCTGCGTGGCATGTCGGAAAGCCGGTCTCGTCACTCGAAAGTATGGTGGTCGCCGTCGTGTTTCGCTGCTTCGGTCGGGTATGTATCGACGTCGACCGTGAGCGGCTACATCGTCGCCAACGGCCGCAGGCCGGCATCGATGTTGGCATCTGCAGATTCGCTACCACCAGCGACGCGCAGCTACATCGACAATCCGCGCTGGGGCGCGCCGCAGCCGCCCGGTTGGCCGCAGCCCAGCAGCGGTTACAGCGGGCGAGCATGCGATCAGATCGCGACCGCAAGCGGGAGACTCGTACAACGGCAAGGCGTCGCAAGATCGCCAACCAGCGCAAGACCTCCACCACAAGCAAGCACGCGCTCTCGGCTCGGGCGTTATGACCTGCTGGTGGTTGAAGACCTCGAGATTGCCAACATGCTGCGACGCGCCAAACCCGTGCCTGTCAAACAAACCCGGCCAGTATCTGGCCAACAATGCGCGGGCCAAGTCTGGGCTCTCGCGAAGCGTAAGCGACGCGGGTTGGGGCCGGTTCATTTCGATTCTGCGAGCCAAAGCGGAAGAGGCTGGGCGCATCTGGATCGAGGTCGACCCCCGGCATACGTCCGACCGTTGCGAAAACTGTGGGCATGCCGCACCGCAGAACCGCATCACCCAAGCGTTATTCGTCTGCCAGCGATGTTCGCATCGCTCCCAGGCCGACGAACACGCCGCGCGGAACATCCTGAGGGCTGGACTGGCCCGTCACGCCCAAGCAGCGTGAAAAGAAGCCAGCGGCGCTAGCCGTCGGCGAAGTCACGGTGCCCGGTAGGCAATGATGGAGCACGTGAACACCTGGGCCGCACCGCACACGCCGCGGCCGGTGTGCGCGACGGTGACGGTGCCGGGCTCGAAATCCCAGACCAACCGGGCGTTGGTGCTCGCGGCGCTGGCCGCCGCCAACGGTGGCTTCTCGACGATCAGCGGCGCTCTGCGCAGCCGGGACACCGACCTGATGATCGGCGCGCTGGGCGCGTTGGGCCTGCATATCGAGGGGCCGGCGGACGAGCTGACGGTCAGCGGGACGATCGCGCCCGCAGCCCACGCCCGGATCGATTGCGGCCTGGCCGGCACGGTGTTGCGGTTCGTCCCGCCGCTGGCGGCGCTGGGAGTCGCGGCGGTGACCTTCGACGGTGACGAGCAAGCCCGGGTGCGGCCGATCAAGCCGTTGCTGGACGCGCTGCGCGGCCTGGGCGTCGACATCGACGGCGACGGGTTGCCGTTTCGCGTGCAAGGCGCCGGATCGGTCACCGGCGGGGCCGTCGAAATCGACGCCTCGGCGTCGTCGCAGTTCGTATCCGGCCTACTGCTCTCCGGTGCGTCGTTCACCGAGGGCCTGACCGTCCAACACGTGGGTCCGACATTGCCGTCGGCACCGCACATCGCCATGACGGTGGCGATGCTGCGGCAGGCCGGCGTCGAAGTCGATGACGCCACACCCAACCGATGGCAGATACGACCGGGCGCGGTGGCGGCCCGGCACTGGCAGATCGAACCGGACCTGTCCAACGCCGTCCCGTTCATCGCGGCGGCCGTCGTCAGCGCGGGCACGGTGCGCATCACCGGCTGGCCGCCGGACAGCATCCAACCCGCCGAGGCCATTCTGAGTATCCTGGGGCAACTGAATTCGGTTGTTAAGCAGTCCGATTCGTATCTCGAGGTGCGGGGGCCGCGATCCTACGGCGGTTTCGATGTGAACCTGCGCGACATCGGTGAGCTCACCCCGGCGGTGGCGGTGCTCGCGGCGCTGGCCACCCCTGGCTCGGTCTCACGGCTGACCGGCGTCGCCCACCTGCGCGGCCACGAAACCGACCGACTGGCCGCGCTGCGCACCGAGATCAACCGGCTGGGCGGCAATTGCTCGGAAGCCGCCGACGGCCTGGAGATCACCGCGACGCCGTTGCGGCCGGGGACGTGGCAGTCGTACGCCGATCACCGGATGGCGACGGCCGGCGCGATCGTCGGACTCCGGGTCGCTGGTGTCGAGGTGGACGACATCGAGACCACCGCCAAGACGCTGCCGCAGTTTCCGCGGCTGTGGACCGAAATGCTTGGGGAGTCCGGCGGTTGAGGCCGGGCGACTACGACGAGTCCGACGTCAAGATCCGCTCGGGTCGCGGTTCGCGGCCGCGGACCAAGACCCGCCCCGAGCACGCCGACGCCAAACCGGCGATGGTGGTCAGCGTCGACCGCGGCCGGTGGGGATGCGTGCTCGACGGCGACCCCGATCGCCGGGTCACCGCGATGCGCGCACGTGAATTGGGCCGCACACCGATCGTCGTCGGCGACGAGGTGGACGTGGTGGGCGATCTTTCCGGTCGGCCGGATTCTCTGGCCCGCATCGTGCGGCGTGGTCCGCGGCGAACAGTGTTGCGGCGCACCGCCGATGACGACGATCCCACCGAGCGGGTCGTCGTCGCCAACGCCGATCAACTTCTGATCGTGGTGGCCCTGGCCGACCCACCGCCGCGCACCGGCCTGGTCGATCGAACGCTGATCGCGGCCTTTGCCGGCGGGCTGACACCCATCCTGTGCCTGACCAAGACCGATCTCGCGCCCGCCGAACCGTTCGCCGAGCAGTTCGCCGACCTCGAGCTGACCGTGGTCACCGCAGGCCGCGACGACCCCTTGGAGGCGGTCGCACACCTGTTGGTCGGGAGAATCACTGTGCTGCTCGGCCATTCCGGCGTCGGCAAATCGACGTTGGTGAATCGGCTTGTGCCGGAGGCGGATCGAGCGGTCGGCGAGGTGACCGATATTGGCAAGGGGCGACACACCTCGACGCAATCGGTGGCGCTGCCGTTTCAGACCAACGGCTGGGTGATCGACACCCCGGGGATCCGCTCGTTCGGGCTGGCGCATATCCAACCCAACGACGTGATAGCCGCGTTTTCCGATCTGGCCGAAGCCATCGAGGAATGCCCGCGCGGCTGCGGGCACATGGGCCCGCCCGCCGATCCCGAGTGCGCACTGGACACCCTGACCGGGCCGGCCGCCCGTCGCGTCGCCGCCGCGCGCCGGCTACTGACCGCGCTGACCGAGACGTAAGTGACGTTCGCCTAGTTCAACTTTCTGCGCCTAATGGTGCAGAAAGTATGATTTGGCGAACCGTCAGCTCTCGGCCTGCGACCGAACCTCTTCGAGGTTGGCCGCCATGTTCTTCTCCCATTCGGCAATGCGCCGGGAGACGATCCTCGCCTCCTTCTCCGGTTGCGCGACGATCGCCGGGGTCAGGCCCGACGGCCCCGGCCCCATCCGGCCCCACTGGCGGACCAACACCCCGTCGCTGGCCGGTTCGACCTCGAACGCCCATGTCGCGCTGACGCCCTCAGGTCCGATGACGTTGTAGACCCAACGGCGTTCGTCCTCGACTTCGACGACCTCACAGACGGTCGCCCAGTCACCGAACGCCTCGTGCTTGTTGCGACCGCGGAACCGCGCACCGACTGCTACCGCGTTGGCTCCGTCAAGCCACTCGACAGCCTCGAGCTCCGAGGAACACCGCGCGGGCAGGCCGATGTCGGTCACCAGGTCCCATGCCGTGCGAACATCGCACCGAACTCGCTGTGTCACTTCGACTGTGGGTTGGTCGCGATAGCGCATGGCTCATCCTTCTCGGCGCCCGCCGGTGGAGGTGGCGGTCCTTGTAGCATGCCAGGATGAAGGTCGGCGCCTTGATCGAACCCCGGTTGCCGGGCGCGGCGGAGTTCGCCGTGGCCGCCGAGCGCATCGGTGTCACGTCGTTGTGGGTGCCCGAGGTCTGGGGTTACGACGCCCTTACCGGGCTGGCCTACCTGGCCGCCAAGACGTCGTCGATCAACCTCGGAACGTTTGTCGTGCAGTTGGGTTCGCGGAGCCCAGCGATGTTGGCGACGTCGGCGCTGAGCCTGCAGGCGCTTTCGGGCGGCCGCTTCCTGTTAGGGATCGGCACGTCCGGGCCACGGGTCATGGAGGGCTGGCACGGCGTCCGGTTCCGCAAACCGGTGCAGACCACGCGGGAGACCATCGAGATCGTCCGCATCGTCAGCCGCGGCGAGCGGCTTGAGCACGCCGGCGAGGTCTACCCGCTGCCGCTGCCGGACAGTCGCGGCGCCGCGCTGCGGCCCATGGTCAAGCCCGACCATGTCCCGGTCTACGTGGCGGCGATGGGCCCGCAAAACCTGCGACTGACCGGCGAGCTGGCCGACGGCTGGCTGGGCAACGCCTTTATTCCCGAGGCCGCAGAGGTGTTCTTCGGCCCGCTGCGCGAAGGAGCGCAGCAGGCCGGGCGAACCCTCGACCAGCTCGACCTGGTCGCCCCCGTCGCCGTCGAGTTCCACGACGACCAAGCCGCCGCCGACGCCGCGGCACGCCGCCACGCCGACGGCTACGCGTTCACCATCGGCGCGATGGGCACCGGCAGCAAGAACTTCTACAACGACGCGTTCACCCGACTGGGTTACGGGGCCGAAGTGGAGACGGTCGCCGGACTGTGGCAAGCCGGAAAAGAGGACGAGGCGCGCAGCGCGGTGCCACTCGACCTCGGCCGCCTCACCAATCTGCTCGGCACCCCTGACGCCATCGCCGACCGGGTGAGCCGCTACCGGGCGGCAGGCATCACGACGCTGCTGGCGAAACTCGAAGGCGACCCCGAGCTGCAGCTGTCCACGTTGCAGCGGCTGGTTGCCATCGCCGAAGCAGCCTGAGACGGTTGGTTTCGGTCGTCCGATCGTCCGATGGCCGCAGCCGGAGGCCAGTCTGGCACCCCACTTTTACGTTGCAGCGGTCGTTATTCCGCACGGTGTGAGGGCGTAAACCGCGTTGCGGCTCAACGCATCTCTGCTCATCCGCGGCCGGCGGCCGGGGCGAGGCGGCCCATCCCGCGCAGGATCCACGGTGTCCGCCTGGCCATCACCTCCACGGCGCGGTCCGAGCGGCGCATCGCGGTCCGGCGGCCGGGGGTCGGCATTGATGCCAGCTCTGCCTCGGGCGATCCCGCCCGCGCGCCGCGGCGATCCACCGCCAAGAGCTGCCAGGTGCCGGGCACGCCGCGCAGCTCGACGCTGCCGCGGTCCTCGAAGCCCGTACCCGAGCCGACGACCAGATCACGCACGGTGCGCGAGACCAGGATGTCGCCGGCGCCGGCCTGGCCGCAGATCCGCGCCGCGATGTGTACGGCGAGCCCCCCGATGTCGGTGCCCAGCAGTTCGCATTCGCCGGTGTGGATGCCGGCGCGGATCTCGATGCCCAGTGTCTCGGCCTCAGTGCGCAAGGCCTCGGCGCAGCGGATGGCCTGCGTTGGGCCGTCGAACGTGGCGAGATACCCGTCGCCGGTGCTCTTGACCACCGTGCCGCCGAAGCGTTCGGTGAGTTCGGTGGTGATCTCACCAAAGCGGTGCAGCACCGCGCGCCACCGCTCGTCGCCCGTCGCCGCAGCGTGTTCGGTCGAGGCGACGATATCGGTGAACAGCACGGTGCGCAGGGCGCGACGTGACTGTGCCGGTGCGGCATGGCTGCCGGTGAGGAACTCCTCGATCTCGGTCAAGATCTTGTCGGGCTCGGTAAACCAGGGTGTGTGGTAGGCCCCGTCGACCTCGAGGTACCGCGCGCCGGGGACCTGGTCGGCGAGGTAGCGGCTCCACTGCACCGGCATGAGGTCCTCGCGGGCATGGATGACAAGGGTGGGCGCGGTGATCGTCGGCAGGATCGGCCGGATGTCGATCCGGAAGTTCGCTTCCAATGCCGCTCGCACCATCCCCGGGCTGGCGCACATGCGCTCGAACGTCGCGATCTGGCGCACCGAGCGGTTCGACGGGGACATCCACTTAACTGTTGCGCCGCTGCCCCACGCCGAGCGGACGGCGCGGCCGAATTCCTGCAATTGGACGAGCTGCTTCGTCGACGGCGTGTAGTCTTCACCCAGCTCGGCAAGGATGCGCGTCCGCACCTCGGCCGGGTCGCGATCCATGTCGTCCCAGCTGGCGCCGGTCAGGCCCGCGCCCCCCGGTGACGAGCCGTAGGTGATCAGCGCCCGCGTTCGCTCCGGTCGTCTTGCCGCAAACACGATGGCCTGTGGGCCACCCTCGCTCAAACCGAACAGGACGGGCTTTTCGAAGCCGACGGCGTCCATAACGGCCTCGATCTCGGCCGCTCGCTCTTCAAGCAAACGAACTTTCGGGACGGGGTCCGACAGCCCGACCCCAGCCTTGTCGAACAAAAGGACCCTACAGAACGTCGCGAGCTGGTCGAAAAAGGCCTTGAACTCGGGCATGCCCCAGAACAGCTCGACGTGGCTGATGAATGCCCCGACGAAGACGAGCTCGACCGGCCCGTCGCCGAACACCTGATACGCCAGGCTCAGATCGCCGCACTTGGCGTATGACGTGTCCGCCACCGCATGAGCGTACTGCGGTCGGGCGCTAGCCGTACCGTATCCACTGCATCGCGCCCCGTGGCGTACGACGGACGCCACCATTTCCGCCCTTGCAAAAGTCCGCCGGGAGTTTGACGCAGCTAGGCGGCCAGGTCGTCGCGCCTAGTCGGTTGCGCCTTTTCGCCAGCTCGTTTGGCCCGCTTGTCGCGGCGCCAAGCCCGCACCGTGGCGATCGCGGTCTTCAGGCCGCGGCGGCGTCCGGTCGCCGGATCGGTGCCCGCGAAACCCGGCTCCAGCGCGGCGAACATCGACTCGCTGCGGGTCTCCGGTGCGTTGTCGGCGGTGTCGCGCAGATACTTGTCCGGCAGCGACAGCTTGGCGATAGTCCGCCAGGTCTTGCCGTACTGCACCAGGAAAGGCCCTGTGGTGTAAGGCAAGTCGTACTTGTCGCAGAGTTCGCGCACCCGAACAGAGATCTCGGCATACCGGTTGCTCGGCAAATCCGGGAACAGGTGGTGTTCGATCTGGTGGCACAGGTTGCCGCTCATGAACCGCATCGCCGGGCCGGCGTTGAAGTTGGCACTACCCAGCATCTGTCGCAGATACCACTGCCCCTTCGACTCACCAACCATGTCGGTCTTGGTGAATTTCTCGGCGCCGTCGGGGAAATGGCCGCAGAAGATCACCGCGTTGGCCCACAGGTTGCGGATGACGTTGGCCACCGCGTTGGCCTTCAGCGTCGATGTGTACGTCGCGCCGGGTGACAGTGAGGTCAGCGCCGGGAAAGCCACGTAGTCCTTGACCACCTGGCGACCGGCCTTGGCCAGGAACTCTTCTGTGCGCTCGCGGGCTTCGTCGTTGTCCATCCGCTTCTTGACGATCCTGCCGATCTCCACGTGCTGTAGGCCGACGCCCCATTCGAAGCCGAGCGCCAGCAGCGCGTTGTAAACCAAGTTGAACAGGTTGAAGCGCTTCCACGGATGGTCGCGGGTCACGCGCAGCAGGCCGTAGCCGACGTCGTCGTCCATGCCGAGAATGTTGGTGTATTTGTGGTGCACGAAGTTGTGGGTGTAGCGCCAGTGCTTGGACGACCCGCTCATGTCCCACTCCCACGACGAGGAGTGGATCTCGGGATCGTTCATCCAGTCCCACTGGCCGTGCATGACGTTGTGGCCGATTTCCATGTTCTCGACGATCTTGGCCACGCCAAGGGTCACGGTTCCCGCCCACCAGGCTGACCGGCGCGAGCTGGCCGCCAGCAGCACTCGGCCGGCGATCTCCAGTGCGCGCTGCGCAAAGATGGTGCGGTGGATGTAGCGAGCGTCGCGCTCGCCGCGAGAGTCTTCGATGTCCTGGCGAATGGCATCCAGCTCAGCGCCGAGGTTTTCGATGTCGGCGTCCGTCAGATGGGCGAAGACATCAAGGTCGGTGATCGCCATCGTGTTGTTTGCCTTCCAGCAGACTGCAGTTGCATGACCTACGCTATCGTAACCTACGAAAGCGTAGGTTACCAGTCAGTAACATCTAAACGTCGAGTGTGCAATCGCCCGACGCCGCCGAAATACAGGTCTGCACGCGTGTCCCGGGTTCATGGACAACCCCGGTTCGCAGGTCCCGGACGTGGCCTTCCACCAGGCCGACCACACAGGACTGGCAGATACCCATCCGGCAGCCGAACGGCATCTGCACACCCGTCCGCTCACCGGCATCCATCAGCGAGGTCGCCGCATCCGCGTCGGTGCTTTTGCCGCTCTTTGAAAACGTTACCGTGCCACCGGCCCCGGCCGGCGCCGCGCGCGACACCGCAAAGCGCTCGAGGTGCAAGCGCTGGCCCACACCGGCGGCCGACCAGGCGCGCTCGGCGGCGTTGAGCATGGCCTCGGGTCCACACGCCCAGGTCTGCCGGTCGCGCCAGTCCGGCACCTCGTCATCTAGCCGCGTGAGATCCAGCCGCCCCTGCCTGCGTGTCGTGCGCAGCTGCAGCCGGTACCCCGCATGGTCGCGGGCCAGCTGGTCGAGCTCCTCGCCAAACATCACGTCGGCCGCGGTGGGCGCCGAATGCAGATGGATCACGTCGGTGATCTGATCGCGGCGCACCAACGTACGCAGCATCGACATCACCGGGGTGATGCCCGAGCCGGCGGTGACGAACAACACGGCCGGTGGCGCCGGATCGGGCAACACGAAATTGCCCTGCGGCGCGGCCAGCCGCACGATCGTCCCTGGCTTGACGCCGCCGACCAGGTGGGTCGACAAGAAGCCCTCGGGCATCGCCTTGACGGTGATGGTCACCGTGCGCGCGCCCTTCAGCGGAGCCGATGTCAGCGAATACGAGCGCCAACGCCAGCGGCCGTCGATCAGCAGGCCGATCCCCATGTACTGCCCCGGCTGATAGTCGAAGCTGAAACCCCAGCCCGGCTTGATGACCAGCGTCGCGGAATCCTGCGTCTCCCGTCGAACCTCCAGGATGCGACCGCGCAACTCGCGCGCCGACCACAACGGATTGGCCAGCCGGGTGTAGTCGTCGGGCAGCAGCGGCGTGGTGATGCGCTGGGCAAGTTTGCGCAGCGCATAGAAGCCGGGGTGTGTGTCCACGCCCGCCACGGTAATGGGCATGGTGTCGACGACGTTGGCCGTGACCCGCGCGATTTTCCGGTCCATTGGGAAAACTCCTGCCTTCCCAACCTACGGTACCGTAACTTACGGTACCGTAGCCAGCTCAGAGCAGCTCGAGCAGAAACGGCAGCTCCTGGGTGGCGTACCAGGCCAGATCGTGGTCCTGCGCGTCGCCGACCGTCAGCTCGGCGTCCTCGTCACCGAGGTCGGCCTCGTCAATGACGGCGATCGCCGCCCTGACATCCGCCTCGGCGGTGGCATTGTCGACAAACGCGGCAACGACGTCATCGATCGCCACCGGCGCCCCGATCCGCACGACGGCGTCATCGAGATCCGGGCGCATCGTCACCTCGCTGACGTCGGCGAGCAACACGGCCCGCCGCGGCGGCAACGTCGCACCCGACTGCTCTGCGCCGTCGGCGGCGGCCAGCAGCCGCAATGAGGCCAGCGCCGCCTCGCGCAGCGCGACTTCATCCAGCTCGTCGTCATCGCCCTCCGCATACGCCTCCCGCAGTCGGGGCGTCACCGCGAACGCGGTGCCGTTGACCGGCCACAGCGAATCATCGGCGACGAGTTGTTGCAGCATGGCCAGGGTGGCCGGGATGTAGATCTGCATCAGGAAACGGTCACCACATCACTCGGCGGGGACCATCAACGTCGCCACATGATCGTCCACGTAGGTCGACAGCTCGCGCGGTGGTCGCTGATAGTTGTCGCTTACCACCGGACGAGCGGGCAGTTTGACTTTCGGTCTCTTGACATCGCGATAGTCGATGGTCGACAACAGGTGCGCCATCATATTGAGCCGCGCGTATTTCTTGACGTCTGATTCCACCACATACCACGGGCTGACCGGCGTATCGGTGTGCACCATCATTTCGTCTTTCGCGCGCGAATAGTCCTCCGACCGATACAGTGATTCCAGGTCCATCGGGCTGAGTTTCCATTGCCGCACAGGGTCTTTCAGCCTCGCTTTGAACCGACGCAGCTGCTCGTCTTCGGATACCGAAAACCAGTACTTCCGAAGCAGAATCCCGTCTTCGATAAGCATCTCTTCGAAGATCGGTGTCTGCCGCAAGAACAGCTGATGCTCTTGCGGTGTGCAGAAACCCATGACTTTCTCGACGCCGCCGCGGTTGTACCACGATCGGTCGAACAGCACGATCTCGCCTTTGGCCGGTAGATGAGCGATATAGCGCTGGTAGTACCACTCCCCGCGCTCGCGGTCGGTCGGCGCGGGCAACGCGGCGATCCGCGCGACGCGCGGGTTGAGGTATTCGGTAATCCGTTTGATCGTGCCGCCCTTGCCCGCCCCGTCACGGCCTTCGAAAACCACCACGATGCGGGCGCCGGAAAATCGCACCCACTCTTGCAGTTTGACGAATTCCGTTTGCAGCCTGAACAATTCGGCTTCGTAAACCTGGTTGGGAAGCTTAACCGGCGGCGCCTGCTGCGGCTGCTTCTTGGGTTGCTTCTTCTTGGTCGAGGTGCCTTTTGCCGATCCGTTGTTGTTCATGCCATCGAATGGTAGGTCCGCAGGCTCATTTTTCACCGGCGAATTGCCGCTCTACTGTGCGGCTTCCAATAATTCATCGAGCGATTCGGCCAGCAGCACCGGCAGTACGTCGACATCGCTCATCGCGTCCCGGTCGGCATTAATGCCGAAATACAGCATGCCGTTGTAAGAGGTCACGCCGATGGCCAATACCTGATTGTTGAGCAGCGGTGGTACGGCGTAGCTTTCCAGCAGCTTCGCGCCGGCGATGTACATCTGCGACTGCGCGCCGGGCGCATTGGTGATCAGCAGATTGAACAAGCGCGCCGACAAGCCGGTGGCGACCCGAATCCCCATGGCGTGCAATGTCGGCGGCGCGAAACCCGACAGCGTGACGATCGTTCGGGCATCGACCAGGCTGGCCGCGGTCGGGTTGGATTCGGTGGCATGCGCGATCTGCGACAGCCGTACGACCGCGTTGCCCTCCCCTACCGGCAGGTCGACCAAAAAGGGAGCGACCTGGCTGATCGCCCGCCCGCGGCTCGACGAGTCGAAAGTCTCGTCGACGTAGACCGGCAAGGGCGCCATCGCCCGCACCATTGCGGCCGGCGCCGCCGACTCGCCGCGGGACAGTAGCCAGTTGCGCAGCGCGCCGGTGATCACCGCCAACACCACATCGTTGACGTCGCAGTTGTACCGTGCTCGAATGACCCGGTAGTCGTCGAGACGTCCGCGGGCGACGGTGAATCGCCGGTTGCGCGACACCCTGGTATTCAGCGGGCTGCTGGGCGCGGTGCCACGCGCGAGCGTGCGAGCGACGTCGAACAGCCGTCGACCGGCGTCAATCAGCTGGCCGGAATTGGTCACCAGGCCGGTCATCCCGGTCCGGACGGCCCTCAGCTGCGTCCGCGGGCGCGTAGCCCAGTCGCCGATGGCGCCCAACAACAGCCGCGTGGAGCCGGGTTCGCGGCCCGGTACCCAGATGTCCTCGACGAACGGCGGCGGACGCCGGTTCCGGTCAGCGATGACGTGACCGATCTCGACCGCACCCATCCCGTTGATCAGCGCCTGATGCGACTTGGTGTAGAGGGCGAGGCGATTATTGGCCAAGCCCTCGACCAAGTACATCTCCCAGAGCGGCCGGGACTTGTCCAGCGGTCGCGCGGCCAGCCGGCCGATCAGCTCGTGCAACTGCTCGTCGCTGCCCGGCGACGGCAGCGCCGAGCGTCGGACGTGGTAGGTGATGTCGAAATCGCGGTCGTCGATCCACACCGGCCTGGCCAGCCCGAGGGTTACCTCGCGGACCTTCTGCCGGTACCGCGGCACCTGTGGCAGCCGCTGTTCGACGGTGGCCAACAACGTTTCGTAGGTCAGTCCGGCGCGCGGCTGACGCAGGATCGACAACGAGCCCACGTACAGCGGGGTGGCGGTGTTCTCCAGCTGATAGAACGACGCGTCCGAAGTGGACAACCTCGCCACGTCGCCTCTCCCCTGGTAATCCCTTATGAATTCGTCGACCGATCGGTCTGCCGCTCACGGTAACCGTCCACGCGGGCGTGCCGCAGCGCGGGTACGCGCCCGCGACGATTGTGCGATGATCGTCACAGTCGTCTGCCACTCTCCAGCAGGCTTACCTTTTCGGCCCCGTCGTGAGCATTGGGAGAGAGCATTGTTGACGAGTCCCAGCCCATCCGACCGCGACGCCTTCGCGGTCGTGCCCGTCGTCGACTATGAACCGCCGGCGCGTGATGTGGAGCACTGTCGGCCGCCTTCGCCTACCGCGCTGCGCCGGCGTAATACGCATGTGCAGCAACGGCATTCGGGCCGACACGCCGCGGCTGGCGCATCGTCGGCCATGTCGGCGCCGCTGCGGCAAGCGGCGTGCTTCGCCGACGCGGCGCTGCGCCGGGTACTGGAAGTCATCGACCGTCGCCGCCCCGTCGCGCAGTTACACGGGCTGCTGGCCGCGGGCCTCGTCGACTCGGTGTTGTGCGCTAATCGGTTGGCGGCCGGTCACGACGGAGCGGCAGTGCTGCGCCGGTTGCGGCTGCAGGCGGTGGGCGCACCGGACCGATTCGCGGCGGCCGAGGTATTCGGGAGCTACAGCCGCGGGAGCCGCGTCCACGCCATCGCCTGTCGCATCGAACGAGTCGCGGGCGGACGATGGCAGGTGGTCGCGCTGCATATCGGCTGACCGCAGGGCGCGGCTATGCCCGCTACCGTCGTCGGGCTGATTTCGGCTTGGCGTGCCGGCCTTGCCGGCGCGCGGCTTCACGCCGCTCGCGCCGACTACCGCCGGCCCCGGCCGCCGCCGGCTCCCCGCCGCCGTTGCCCTGCACCTGCGCCGAACCGTCCTCGGCGGGACCGGAATACGTCAGTTGCGGCGCCTCGGTCTCAATCCCCTTGGCGCGCAATGCTGTTGCTGTTTCGCGCGCTCCGCCGGACTCGGCAGCAGTCCGCTGCTGTGCGCTGGCCGCCGCGGCGGTGGCGAACTCCGCCAGGTCCTCCGGCTCCTCGACCGGGCCGACCTGCGGAGCCGGGACCGCCTCGACGGTGACGTTGAACAAGAAGCCGACCGACTCCTCCTTCAGTCCCTCGAGCATGCCGCTGAACATGTCGAAACCCTCGCGCTGGTACTCGACCAGCGGATCGCGCTGGGCCATCGCACGCAGGCCGATGCCCTCCTTGAGGTAGTCCATCTCATAGAGATGCTCACGCCACTTGCGGTCGATGACGTTGAGCAGCACGTTGCGTTCCAGCTGACGCATCGCGCCCTCGCCGGCGAGTTCCTCGAGCTCGGCCTCCCGCACCGCGTAGGCGCGCTCGGCGTCTTCGACCAAGGCGTCGAGCAGTTCCTCGCGGGTGAGCTCACCGGGCTCACCGATCGCCTCGGAGTCGATCAGGTCTTTGTGGTCGATGTTGACCGGGTACAGCGTCTTCAGCGCGTCCCAGAGCTGTTCCAGATCCCAGTCCTCGGCGTAACCCTCGCCGGTTGCGCCGTCGACGTAGGCGGTGATCACGTCGACCAGCATCTCGCGAGCCTGCTGCTGCAGGTTCTCGCCTTCGAGGATGCGGCGGCGCTCCTCGTAGATGACCTTGCGCTGCTGGTTCATCACCTCGTCGTATTTGAGGACGTTCTTGCGGACCTCGAAGTTCTGCTGCTCGACCTGGGTCTGTGCGCTCTTGATCGCCCGGGTCACCATCTTGGCCTCGATCGGCACGTCGTCGGGCAGGTTGAGCCGGGTCAGCAGCGTTTCCAGCGCGGCGCCGTTGAAGCGGCGCATCAACTCGTCGCCCAGCGACAGATAGAAGCGTGACTCACCGGGGTCGCCCTGACGGCCGGAACGGCCGCGCAGCTGGTTGTCGATGCGACGCGACTCGTGGCGCTCGGTGCCCAGCACGTACAGCCCGCCGGCCTCGATCACTTCCTTGGCTTCCTCGGCGGCCTCGGCCTTGACCACCGGCAGCTCCTCGTGCCAGGCCTCCTCGTACTCGTCCGGCGTCTCCACCGGGTCGAGGCCTCGCTCGCGCAGCCGGAGGTCGGTGAGAAAGTCGACGTTGCCGCCCAACACGATGTCGGTACCGCGACCGGCCATGTTGGTGGCCACCGTGATGGCGCCGCGCCGGCCGGCCTGGGCGACGATGCCGGCCTCCTGCTCGTGGTATTTGGCGTTGAGCACGTTGTGCGGGACGCGTCGTTTCTGGAATTGACGCGACAGGTACTCCGAGCGCTCCACGCTGGTGGTACCGATCAGCACCGGCTGACCCTTCTCGTAGCGCTCGGTGACATCGTCGACGACCGCGATGTACTTGGCTTCCTCGGTCTTGTAGATGAGGTCGGACTGGTCGGCGCGGACCATGGGCTTGTTCGTCGGAATGCTCACCACGCCGAGCTTGTAGATCTCGTGCAGCTCGGCGGCCTCGGTTTGCGCCGTTCCGGTCATGCCGGCGAGCTTGTCGTAGAGCCGGAAGTAGTTCTGCAGCGTGATGGTGGCCAGCGTCTGGTTCTCGGCCTTGATCTCGACGTGCTCCTTGGCCTCGATGGCCTGATGCATGCCCTCGTTGTAGCGCCGCCCGATCAGCACCCGGCCGGTGAACTCGTCGACGATGAGCACCTCGCCGTCGCGGACGATGTAGTCCTTGTCGCGGTTGAACAGCTCCTTGACTTTCAACGCGTTGTTGAGGTAGCTCACCAGCGGCGAGTTCGCGGCCTCGTAGAGGTTGTCGATGCCGAGCTGGTCCTCGACGAACTCCACGCCGAGCTCGTGCACACCGACGGTGCGCTTGCGCAGGTCGACCTCGTAGTGGACGTCTTTTTCCATCAGCGGCGCCAACCGGGCGAACTCGGTGTACCAGTTCGACGCGCCGTCGGCGGGCCCGGAGATGATCAGCGGCGTGCGGGCCTCGTCGATCAGAATCGAGTCCACCTCGTCGACGATCGCGAAGTTGTGCCCGCGCTGAACGCACTCCTCGAGCGAGTGCGCCATGTTGTCGCGCAGGTAGTCGAAGCCGAATTCGTTGTTGGTGCCGTAGGTGATGTCGGCGGCGTACGCGACGCGCCGCTCGTCGGGCATCATGTGCGCGAGGATCACGCCGACGTCCAGACCGAGGAAGCGGTGCACCCGGCCCATCCACTCGCTGTCGCGTTTGGCCAAGTAGTCGTTGACGGTGACGATGTGCACGCCCTTGCCGCCGACGCCGTTGAGATAGGCCGGCAACACCGAGGTCAGGGTCTTGCCCTCACCGGTCTTCATCTCGGCGACGTTGCCGAAGTGCAGCGCAGCAGCACCCATCACCTGCACGTCGAAGGGGCGCTGGTCCAATACCCGCCAGGCCGCTTCCCGGGCCACCGCGAACGCCTCGGGCAGCAGGTCGTCGAGGCTTTCCCCGTCGGCGTGCCGCTTCTTGAACTCGGCGGTCTTGGCCCGCAGTTCGGCGTCGGTCAGTTTCTCGATGTCGTCGGACAAGCCGTTGACATAGTCGGCCACGCGCTTGAGGCGCTTGACCATGCGACCTTCACCAACGCGCAGCAACTTATCCAGCACAGCTTTGTCCCCTACGGATCGGAGTCTCGGGCGTCCTCCATCCTAGGTGACGAGCTGGCGATGGCCGCCGCAGCGGCCGATCGCAAGCGCGGCGGAGCCGGGGGCAGCGGGTCGCCGCTCGTAAGACCCGTCAGGCCAACCGGATCAACCCATAGTCGTAGGCGTGCCGACGATAGACCACCGAGGGGCATTCGGTCTGCTTGTCGTAGAACAGGAAAAAGTCGTGGCCGACCAGCTCCATCTCGTACAGCGCGTCCTCCACCGACATCGGCTTGGCCGGGTGTTCCTTGGTGCGCACCACCCGACCCGGCTCGTGGTGGCCGTTGGTGCCGTCGTGCTCAGCCGGGACCTCGGTGTCGAGCGCCGGCTCAGGTGGCAGGACGGCGGTCGCGGCGGCCAATGAGACCGGGGTCTTGTCGCCGTAATGCACTTTGCGGCGATCCTTGACGCGACGCAGCCGGCTTTCCAGCCTGGCGACCGCGGATTCGAACGCGGCGTAGAAGCTGTTCGCGCACGCTTCACCGCGGACCACCGGCCCACGGCCGCGAGCGGTGATCTCGACGTGCTGACAGGACTTGCGTTGGCGGCGGTTGCGCTCGTGGTCGAGCTCGACGTCGAACAGATAGACGGTCCGGTCGAACCGCTCCAAGCGGGCGAGTTTTTGCGAGACGTAGATGCGGAAGTGGTCGGGTATCTCGACGTTGCGGCCCTTGACCACGACCTCGGCGTGCAATGTCGATTCGTCCGGCTCCTCAGCTGCTACCGGTAGTTCGGCGACAAGCTGAACAGATTCCACGGTTTGCCTTGACATACTTGACAACTCGTTTCTCTCGCGTTGCACGCACCAGGCGTGCCCGGCTTCCAGGTACACGCGCCGACGGGGTGGTGATCTTTCATTGGCCGCCCGCCGGTGCAAGGTGTCGAGAACTCACCCCCTACCCGTCTTCGGTGTCGTGGCGCCTCGTTTACCTGAGCTGCGCCACCTCGAGGCGTTTCATGGTGCTTGATCCCGACGGTAGACCGTGTTCAGGTGGAAGTTCCAGTGTTTTGACCTACCTGTTGCGAGTTCTTCACGAACGCTCACGCGGCTGCTAGCGCCAGCACAGCGGACACCCGCACTCCCGCGGTGTGCAGGACGCGGACCGACTCGCGGGCGGTCGCGCCGGTCGTGACGATGTCGTCGACAAGCAGGACTTCACTATCGGCCGGCACACGTCGGCTGGTCAGCAGCACCCGTCCGGCGATATTGCGCTCGCGCGCGGCACTGCCCAGACCGGCCGAATCGCGGGCCAGCGCCTTCATCCGCAGCGCCCGGACCACGGTGATGTGCGGGTGGGCAGCGGTTGCCAGCGTCGCGATGCGGGTGACGGGATCGCCGCCGCGGCGGCGTGCCGCCCAGCTGCGGGTCGGCGCCGGCACGATCGTCAGCGGGACGTCCAACAGACCCCACTCGAGCAATCGGTGCACGCCGAGCGCCAACACGAGGGCCAGCGGCGCGATCAGGTCACCGCGGCCGCGGTCTTTCATCGCGACGATCACTTGCCGGCGCGCACCGGCATAGCGGCCGAGCGCGAACACCGGAACTCCGGCGTCGATGCGCGGGGTTATCACGCGCGGCGCGTCGAGCCCCATGTCCAGCTCGCGGGCGCAGGCCTCACACCAGCGGGTCGACGGCGCCCCGCAGCCGCCGCATTCCAGCGGAAGGACGAGATCGAGCACAGCGCAAGTGTGCCGGCGGGGGGTGACAGGTGCCCTGCCTGCGGACCCCTGCCCCAAACCACCGCCACCCGGCAGTCGGCCCCTTCCGAGAGTGCTGGCGAGGCCTGCCAACACGTTACGGTGCTTCGAGCTCAGCCATCAGCGGTGATCGAGTGTTGGGTGGTGTTGGCGCCCTTGATCTCGCTGAGGTCCGGGGTCACCGCGGTCGACGATCCACCTTTGACGCCAGTTAGGTCGGGTTCCTCGAATGGCCCCCCGGGGCATGGCTGTGTCGTCATCTGCCTTCCTTTCGTTGTTGGTGGTTATGGCTGAGCTGTCGTCTACGAAGACAGCACTAGGTAGCCGGTGAAAGCGACTGTTATGACGAGGAAAATCGTTGCAATCCATACACCATACTTTCGGGGCTTTAATCGCTTTTCGTTTTGCTGCTGAAAGCGACTAATCACTGCGACATATCCGAGATAGAACGCCTGGGCGCTGCTGAACTTCGCTGTCGGCGGGCGCTTGATTATCGCTGACCGAACCGATTCCGCGTCGATATTAAAGATCCACTTGCTGCTGGGAGTCATCACATAGACCGCAGCAAGCGCCGTAATGCTGGGCAACACAACAAGAATCACCGTCACCGCGATCGGTTCCCCCTTTAGCCGCTGCAACACGGTGTCCGTATAGGCCTTGCCGAACGCGCCCAGGAAGGTGGCGGCTAAGGTCAACAGACCGATGAGGTCCTTCGCTTTCGACTGGAGTTCCTTAAGGTCGGTACGCTGAGCCCCAAGAAGCGCAAGGGCTTGGTCGAACGCCATCTTGGCCTCCAGTTCGGCGGCGTCTGACATGTGATCTCCCGGAGGCCAGTGAGATTGCCGTGAGCGACGAGCGTATCGCAATTAGCAATTTCCAGGTGCCTTTTGATTTAAGCGGCCAAGGCAGCAAACGTAATTCCCAGTCAGTAGCGACAGCCGAGACAACTAGCCGGGCAGCACCGGCACCGCCCCGCCCACCATGAACGGCGGGACGTCCAGCCAGCCCTGCGGCCCTTCGGCGCCCGAGATCGACAGCTGCATCACCCCGCGCGGATCGGCGACGTACACAATCGACGGATTGGCCGCGATCGCACCCACCGGCTGCTGCAGATTGCCGCTGGGGGCATCGGAGTTGACCCCATCGATGTTGACGTAGGACACCGGGTGCTCAGCGTCGTTGCGGCTCACCGCGATGTCGTCGTCGGCACGCCACGACAACGACACCACGGAGGAGCCCAGCCCGAAGCCGAGGCGGCGCGGATAGGTCAACGCGAATTGGCCGCCCTGCGTCTGCTCGACGCTGGCCAAGATCACCCGGCCCTCGATGACCATCGCCGCCCGCGTCCCGTCCCGGGAAAGTTGGAGCTCGGCGATCACACCCGGGAAGCGACTGGACACCGCGGCGGAGTCGACCGGAAGCCGCGCGGGCTGACCGGAGGCCGTCCCGGCGATGGCACGCAACACGGTGTTGCCGTCGGCGACCACCCACACCGCGTCGTCCAGCGACCAGCTTGGCCGCGACAAGGTATGCCCGTCAGCGGCTTCCACTGCCTCGCCGCCGAGATCGCCGATCCACAGCGATGACGCCATGTCCGGCGCGCCCGGCCGCAGTGTCACCACCGAAGCGACCTGGTGCCCGCCGCGTGACAGCGCGGCTCCGGTCTGATCCGTCGTCCGGCCGAACGCGCCCGTCACCGGGTCGGCGACCTGCCCGTTCAGCGACACCAGCCGCCCGCCCACCAGCGCGTGCACTCCGGCCGCGACCCCCTCGGCGACACCAGGATCGGTGGCGGCGACATCAGAAGGGTTCCACCCCGCGGCGAACCTTTCGTCGAGCGCGGCGCCGTCGGCGTTGATCACGTACGGGCCTTTGATGTCGGCGCGCGCCAGCGTCCAGATGATCTGCGCGGCAAGCAATTGCTTGCTGTGCGGGTCGGCGACCGTCAGCAATTCCAAATCGATCCGGGCGCCGGCGTAACCGCGTCCGACGCCGCTCTTTCCGCCGTCGGCCCGAGTCACCGGTCCGCGCAGCCGCAGCGGCGGGCCGAGCATGTTGCGCACGCTTTTGGCCATCTCCGGACGCGGACCGGCGATCAGCTTGGAAATCAGTTCGGTGGCCAGCTGATCACGGTCGACCACCGCGACGTACCGCGGATCCGGAACGACCGTCTTGCCGGTCGGGTCCGCGAAATACAGCGTGTTGCGTTTATAGGTGGCCTGAAATTGCTGCCAGTCCAAGAAAACCCCGTTGGGCAGCCGGTCGATGCGCCAGCCTCCCGGCGTCTTGACCAGTTCGATCGGACCGGGATCCGGCAGCACGCCCTCGGCGGTCTCGAACACCCCCATATCCGACAGCGAGCCAAGTTTGTCTGCCCGCATGGTCACCGAAACCCGTTCGGCGCTGTGGGTTTCGACGAAGACAACGTGGTCGATCAGCAAGGCGCTGCCCGCGTCGTCCCAGGCATTCGACGCCGACTGGGTGAGGAACTGGCGTGCCGCGAGGTGCCGGTTGGCCGGATCGGCTGTGGCTTTGAGGAATTCGCGCAACAACATGTCGGGGTCCATGCCCGGCGTCGGCTTGGGCAGATTCGACGGCGCCGGCCGCTCGACGGTGCCGATGGCTCGCGGCGCCGAGGCGCTCGGCACTCCGGCGCAGCCAGCGAGCACGACGGCCAGGGCGAACAGCAGCCCGGTCAACTGCCGCATCACGCACCCCTTTCGGCGTGCTCCCGCTGTCGCGGCTGGCGCTCGTTGCGTTCTGGGGCAATCGGTTTCATCGGCAGCGGGCTGGTGGTGACCTTGTGGCCGCGCACCAGCGGCAGCGTCAGCCGGAAGCAGGCGCCCTTACCGGGCTCACCCCAGGCCTCGAGCCGCCCCTGGTGCAGGCGTGCGTCCTCGACGCTGATCGCCAACCCCAGCCCGGTCCCGCCGGATCGCCGCACCCGCGACGGGTCCGACCGCCAGAACCGGCTGAACACCAGCTTTTCCTCGCCCGGCCGCAACCCGACGCCGTAGTCGCGGACGGTGACGGCGACGGTGTCTTCGTCGGCGCCCATCCGGATCCGCACCGGCTTGTGCTCGGCGTGGTCGATGGCGTTGGCGATCAGATTGCGCAGGATCCGCTCGACGCGGCGAGGGTCGACCTCGGCGATCACCTCTTCAGGCGGCATGTCGACGATCAGCTGAACGCCGGCGTCTTCGGCCAGATGACCCACATTGCCCAGGGCGCTGTTGACGGTGGTCCGCAGGTCGACCGCCTCGACCGACAGCTCGGCCACACCCGCGTCGTGCCGCGAGATTTCCAGCAGGTCGCTGAGCAGCGACTCGAACCGATCCAGCTCGCTGACCATCAGCTCGGTGGACCGCCGCAGGGCCGGGTCGAGGTCGTCGCTGTGGTCGTAGATCAGGTCGGCGGCCATCCGGACGGTGGTCAGCGGTGTGCGTAGCTCATGGCTGACATCAGAGGTGAACCGACGCTGCAGGTTACCGAACTCCTCGAGTTGGGCGATCTGCCGCGACAGGCTTTCGGCCATGTCGTTGAACGAGACCGCCAGCCTGGCCATGTCGTCTTCACCGCGAATCGGCATCCGCTCGGACAGGTGCCCTTCGGCGAACCGCTCAGCAGTCCGCGCCGCGGCACGCACCGGCACCACCACCTGCCGGGTGACCAACCACGCGATACCGGCCAGCAGCACCATCAGCACCAGGCCGCCGGTGGCCATGGTGCCGCGGACCAGCGCGATCGTGCTTTGCTCATTGCCCAGCGGGAAGATCAGGTACAGCTCCAGGTTGGTGACCCGCGACGACGTCGGCGTGCCGATAACCAGCGCCGGACCCGAAAAGCCGTCGGTGTGCACCGTCGCGTATTGATAGGCCACCTGCCCGGCCTTGACGAAATCGCGCAGCGCGCCGGGCAACTGGTCGACGGGCCCGGCCGCTGCCGCGGGCCTCGGCCCGTAGCCGGGGACCACCAGCACCGCGTCGAACGCACCGGCCAGACCGGCGCCGGACGTCGGATCGGTTTTCGACGTCAGCGTGTTGCGGGCGAGCTGCAGGCTGCTGTCCAGCGAGCGCGCCTCTTCCCCGCTGACGATCCCGCTGACCGTGTTGCGGGCCCGGTCGATCTGCTCGGTGGCCGCGCGGACTTTGACGTCAAGAACGCGGTTGGTGACCTGACTGGTCAGCACGAAACCGAGCACCAGGATCACTGCGAGCGACATTCCAAGCGTCAGGCTGATCACCCGAAGTTGCAGCGAGCGGCGCCAAGCCACGCCGAGGGCCCGACCCAACGTGCCCATGCCCCGCATCACCGGGCCGGAACGGCCCGAACGACTCCGAATGCGTGGCCTCGAGGGAAATATCACCGGCGCCGCTCCTCAGCATCGCGACGCTGGGCTGGGTCACTGCACCGCTCCTCAGCATCGCTTCGCTCTGCATCGTCGCCGGCGCGGGTCACGGAGGTCCGGCCTTGTAACCCACTCCTCGAACGGTCAGCACAACGGTCGGGTTCTCCGGGTCTTTTTCGACCTTGGCCCGCAGACGCTGGACGTGCACGTTCACCAAGCGGGTGTCCGCTGGGTGACGGTATCCCCACACCTGTTCGAGCAGCACATCACGAGTAAACACCTGGCGGGGTTTACGCGCCAACGCCACCAGCAGATCGAACTCCAGTGGGGTCAGCGAGATCTGCTCGCCGTTGCGAGTGACCTTGTGCGCCGGCACATCGATGTCCACATCGGCGATGGACAGCATCTCGGCGGGCTCGTCCTCGTTGCGCCGCAGCCGTGCCCGCACCCGAGCGACCAGCTCCTTGGGTTTGAACGGCTTCATGATGTAGTCGTCGGCGCCCGACTCCAAGCCCAGAACCACGTCGACCGTGTCGGTCTTGGCCGTGAGCATCACGATCGGAACACCGGAATCGGCGCGCAGCACCCGGCAGACGTCGATGCCATTCATCCCGGGCAACATCAAATCCAGCAGCACCAGGTCGGGCCGCAGCTCGCGCACTGCGGTGAGCGCCTGGGTGCCGTCACCAATGACCGCGGTGTCGAACCCTTCCCCCCGCAGCACGATGGTCAGCATCTCGGCCAGCGAAGCGTCGTCGTCGACCACGAGAATTCTTTGCCTCATAGCGTCCATGGTGTCACCAGATCGCAATAAAACGGAGCTACCACACGCGCGTTTCGTGACCGAATACCACAGCTCGCGACGTTAGGCCGTCAACCTGGCCGCCAACTGGCCAGCATCGACGTCCGCATCGACCACCAGCCAGCGCCCGCCCCAGCCCGCGGCGGCCAGACCCGCGTAGACCGCACCGGTGCGTTGCTGAAGCTCGTTGTCGCGTTCGTAGGCATCGCGCGCGCGGCTGGCGTCCCGGCTGGCCCGGTCGCGGGCGCGCTGGCCGGCCAGTTCAGTCGAAACCCCAAGCAGCACTTGCCAATCCGGCGCAGGAAGCTGCAACCGGTGGTATTCGATCTGGTGCACCCAGGCCACCACCTCGCCGTCGACGTCCTGATGCAGGCGAGCGGCGCTGTAGGCGGCGTTGGAGGCCACGTAGCGATCCAGGATCACCACATCGTGGTCGCCGCACAGCTCGCGGATCTGCGCCGCGGCGCCGGCCCGATCCAGCGCGAACAGCATCGCCATCGCATAAACCGACGATGCGAGGTCACCGTGCTGACCGTGCAGCGCCTCGGCCGCCACATCGGCGGCCACCGACTGCCCGTATCGCGGGAAAGCCAGCGTGGCCACGGACTGACCAGCGGCTTCGAAAGCCGTGGTCAGACCCTGCCCGAGGGTCCGCTTACCGGCGCCGTCAACCCCTTCAATCGCGATCAACACGGCGCGAGCCTATCGCCGGATGCACCCCGACTATCGAGTCTGCTGAGTGATATCAACCTGTGCTGCCCCGCGCGTGCGACCGTAGCCGACACCGCTTACGACTGCTGACCACGATCGGCGCGACGACGCACCCTGCGCGCGCTTCGGCGCAGACCCCGGACTGCGTAGCCGCCCGCCACGACCGACGCCGCAATCGTGGTAATAAACACGGGCAGCCAGCTGTCCCGGTCGTGGTCGACAGACCACCAGACAACCGAGAAGAGCACCGTGCAGAGAAATAGGACGATGTCACGCCAGCTTCCTTCATAGGAACTGGCGGTGGCGCGCAGCTGGCGTGCCTTGTCCTCCGCCACGATCAATTCGTCGATGCGGTCGTCAATGCTGCGCCGCAGCGCCTCCCGCCGGGCCGCCTCCATTTCAGGCATCTGCTCGAGCAGGCCCAGGTCTTGTTTGATCCCCTCTCGCAAGTCGGGACCCCTGAGTTGTCCCACCGCAGCGCCGAGCAGCGCACCGCCGACGACGGGAGCCGCGCCCATGGCCATCGCTGCGATACCAGGCATTGTGACATCCACCTTCCTCTCGCTCCGTAATCCTGGGCATCGACCTACGGTGACGTTGCGATCGGCGTTTTGGCTCAGTGCCGGTGGGGTCAGGTTGGTTACCGACTACGAAACCGCTGGAACATCACATCATGGTGGCAAGGTTGTGCCAAAAATTCTTGAGGCTGTCGGTCCCGCCGAAAAGCGTGGTGAAGTTCGTGGAGTCGACGAGGACGATGTCGCCGGCACGCCAGCCCGACGGCGGCATCCAGATCAGCGCGTTGAATTCGGTGTTGCCCGCCGCGGTGAAGGGATGGGGCCTCGAGGGATCGATCCGTTGACGACCCAGCACCCGCACCGAGTCGCTCTCCGGTGCGGTGAGTTCGTAGTGCGGCAGGTGGAGGTGGAAGTTGAACGTGGTGACATTGTCGAGCAGCCTCGCCGCGTCCAGATCGCGGACCGCGGTCAAGGGTGCGATCTGGTTGGTGCCCTCGACCACGGCTGGACGCAGCCCCCAGGTGTTGTGCACGGGAACATCGAGGGCCTTCATCAGTGAACGGGTGTACTGGCCAAAGCGTTGTTGGCGGGGCACCAGCGGGTCGCCGTGGTGCTGGTGTTCAACCTGTCGTTGTGTGAAATCGTCGGTGAAGCCCACGTCGTGATGCGGGGCCAGCAGGAGGCAGGTGCCTTCTCGTTGCAGCCATTGATGGATGGCGCTGATCTCGTCGGGCGTGGCTTCCTGCTCGGACAGGATGTGGTCGAGCCCGAACACCATCAGGGTGTCGGTGTCGGCGAGGATCCGTTCGTCAATAGGAAGTTTGTAGCCGGCCTGGTCGATGCGCTGGAAGACGGCGACCGGGTGGCCGGTGGCTTCGCCAGCCAGGTCCTGGAAAGCCAGCGCCGAGCGGTGGAAAAGTTCCAGGGTGCCGGCGATGCCCTGGAGGAAGTGCGCGGCGTCGTACTCGGGTGTTTCGTAGGAGGGCCACGTCACGTTGCGGACCTCGGTCATGGTGGAGAAGCGGTTGTACATCGCGGCCGGATCGCGTTGGGCTTCCCAGGGGTAGCTCCAGTCCCAGTAGATGCTGATGCGCCGCTGACCTGGTGTGTGCTTGCGGGGGACGTGGTTTTGGTTGTAGGTGCGAGCAGGGGGCAGCGTGCTCATGATCGTGCCTCTTAACTGTCGAGCGTCGCTAGGTATCGGAGGGCGTTGAGCCCGGGCAGGAAGAAGTACGCCCCACCCTTGAGGGTTGTGAACGCCGGCAAGCCTTTGAGGGTTTTGCGGATCGGCCGGTCGGGAATCTTGAACTCCAGTGTGCCGTCCTGGGTTCCGCATATCGGGTCACGTTCGTTGCCGAGCTCGTGGAACGCCCGATCGTTGATCCACACGTTCTGCGCGAACTCGAACTGGCGAACCAGGCTACCGCAAATGATGAACGCGGCAATACCGCGATCCACACCGTCGTCGGGCGCGCCCTCGGGCAACGCAGGACCGTAGGTAGCACCGCGGCGGATTATCCTGCGCCGGTTCATGTTGTGCGCAGTGTCGCGGGGGTTGAGGCGTCGCGCGTGCGATCCCAGCGGGCAGGCATACCCGTGCGGATCCATCTCCTTGTAGTTGAAGTCGTTGTTGCGCATCGGGTCCGCGCCCAGCTCGGGATCGTCCGTATCCGGTGCCAACACCAGCGGGGCACCGCTGCGCCAACGGCCCATGAACTTGGCGGCTAGAAGTTCCTGATCATCCGGCGCGGCGGCGTGCTCTCGCAGATAGTCGCGGAACACACCGACATGTTCCTGTAGCCGTCGGTAGGCCATGTAGCTTCCGTTGCGGGACAAGATTTCCGGCTGTGGCACGTTCTCGGGCGGCCCCTTCTCGTCAGGGTAGCCGAGGATGAACTCACCCGGCTTCAGCGGTGCGCCCGACCCCGGTGTGGGCTCTTCACCCGATCCCTCGATCACCGGCTGCGACAACCTGTCCCGGAACCCGAAGTGATCGTGTGCAAAATTGAACGGCGGCGTCGCGTTCAGATCCAACACTGACAGACTGCGCACACCGTCGCACCGGGCCACCAGCTCGTCATGCACCCCGGTGGCCCGCGCATGTTCGGCGTCGTCGCGAGCAAACAGGATCGCAATCGCATGCAAGTCTGCACCCGCCAGTCCACCCACCCAGTGGTGAGGGTCATTGGCGCCGCTATCGCCCAGGATGTCGGCGCGCGCCGCCATGCCCTCGCGGAACTCCTCCGGGAAAGTTTCGAGGGATTCCTCGGGCACTCCGAGCGCCCGCAAGCCATTCCACGTGAATGCCAGCGTGACCCACCGCTTGGTGCTATCCATCGAGGCTTGCGCCGCGGCGGCAGATTCGACCACGGGGATCAGCTCGGACAGCCACGCCCGACCGCCGGCCGGGTTGTCGAACGACAGGAATTCGTAGCGGCCAGTCATCGCGGGCGTGCGGGTCAGCAGAATGTGCTGAATGTCGTCCAACTCAAGCATCAGCGCACCGCCTGGTGCGGGTCACTGCATTTGGTCGAGCATGTCGGAGAACGCCGCTTTGAGCCGCAGCGCCTTCTTGACCTCATCAGCCGTGACGTACGGATACTCACCGTACTCCAGGAAGCTCGGGTAGTGATGCTCGCGGACGAACTTGATGACGGCTTCAGAGTTGGTTTTCCAGTCCTCCGGGAATCCCTCGAGGTTGGTGAACACCGTGGTGATGCCGGTCGCGGTGAAAATCTGGATCGCATCCTCGGTGTATTTGTCGAAGTCGGTGTCGAAGATGCCCTGGTACTGAAAATGCAACCCCGAACCGACATCGAAAAGCACCCACCGCAAGTAATGCAGCCGCAGCGGCGCGAGCACGTCGGGACTCCCGGCAATCGCTTCCTCGATCTCCTTGCCGTACGCGCGGACGGCCTCTTCGCGCCCCTCTTTGACCTTCGCGATGATCGAAAAGCCATAGCAGGCAGGAGTTCTCGGATAGACCGGACCGTATCTGCCCCGCTCGAGCTCGTAGTACCCTTCCTTAGGAATGGCCTTCGCCGCTGGCTTGCTCCAGTCGTGATCGCTCGTCGGCATCCTCGGACTCCCGTCTACTTGCTCCGGTGTGCGCGAACACTACGCCCCGGGCATCGCCCAGATGCCGCTTTCGCCGACGACAAATTGGCTAGCCAACGATCATTTCGTCGCTGTTCATCTGCCGGCACCGGTCGGTCAATGGTCGCCAGCCCTGAGTTCCTCGAACGGCCCAGCGCGGACCAATAACAAGCCGCTAACCACCAGCACCCATGCGGGAAACGTCATAGTCACCCACATGCTGAGGTCGCTTGCGAGAAGCACGGCGACTGCAGCAAAATAGCTGAGGCCGACGAGCCAGCGTGGCATCAAGCCCGTCCTCAACCAGATCGTCGCGAGCGACATCATGAACACCGCGGCCATCCGGACCGCATAGGTCTTGGTCGACGACAACACAACCATCTTCCCGAGATCGATCATCTCAGCATGAGCGGCCGGGTCCGTCACGCCTGTGTTTGTCGCCACCAGACCGGCGGCCACCGACATTGAAACGAACATCATCGCCAGAAACAGCAAACCGCTACCCAGGAAGATAGTCGAGAAGAAGCGGTCTTCGTAACGCCCCAAGCCGTCGCGCACCACGCCGATGAACCAAAGGAAGCTGATGCCGGCAAATGGCATCAGCTCCGTTGCGGTCGCGATCCCGCTGCGGCGACTTGTCAGCCACTCAGTCGAACCCTGCACGCCCTCGGGCATTTTAGTTCGGATTAAGATCAGCACGGCACCAAACAGCAGGGCGAACAACACACCGGCCAGTGCGGCCGCACGGGGTGTCGTCAATAGGCGAAGGCTGGGCTGAGACGCCATTGTCATGGTGTCATCCTGTCATCGGGCTTGCGCGGCAGGCGGGCTTTCACCGTCTACCTTCGACCAGCCGCAGCCAGCCGATACATCGGCCCAGAAATCTCAGACGAGTTGCCCATTTGCACCGTCATTCGCCGACGCAGAAGAACTTGCCTGCAAGGGAGCTGACCGTGGCTGCGATGAGCTACTCGAGACACGCGCGTCCCGGATGTGCGATTGACTTAATCCGACCAGCTTGCTGGCGTCACGTTGGGCCTCCTGTGCGGTGGCCCAGCCATGTCTTACCGCATCACGCGTCGCAATTCCCCGCGGCGCCGCCATGAAACCTCAAACGGGGCATCGGCGGGACGGCTATCAGCAATCCACGAAAAGTCGGGTCCGGTTCGATTAAGCTGTTTATTATCCAATCGATATCGTTTAGTCGCTTACTTACCCGATGAAGGAGGCAGCCATGTCGCTCTCAGCCCCTACTGTGGGCCGTGCGGTCGCTACCGGTGCCATCAGCGGCGCAATGCTATTTGGTAGCGCCGCGATCGCCGTGGCCGATCCGCCGCCCAACTGCACCGCCGCCGACCTGGCCGGTGTTCAATCCGGTGTTTCTTCTGCCACGTCGAACTACCTGTTCACCCATCCCGACGTCAACGCTTTCTTCACCGGTCTTAAGGGCCAGGACCACGATGTGCTGCGCAACAACGCGCAGAACTACCTCAACACCAACCCCCAGGCGCAAGCTGACCTTCAAGGCATCCGTCAGCCCTTGGTTGATTTCAAGGCGCGCTGCCAATAAACCCATGCGCCAGCCCACGGTTCTACTTTCTTTGATCTAGCTCGGCCCGTCGGAAGGATGACTGCCATGCGAATTAGGCGCACCTATCTCACAGCGCTCGCGACCGCTCCCGCCGCCGCAGCGGCGATTCTTCCCGCCGTCATCGCGAGTCCACCGCATGTCCAACTCAGCTCTGCACCCATCCACAACGCACCCCTCGATGACCTGAACATCCCGGGCGTGCCCGGCAACATCGACTTTGACGTCCCGGACCTCAACGTGCCAGACATGATCGACGTCCCGCACGTCAGCGTGCCAAACATCAACCTGCCCAACATCAACCCGGGGCACGTCGGTCGGCCGGGTCGCGGACGGTAGCGCCGCATCGCCCACGAGCGCACCGAAGCCGCCCGCCATCGCGTACGGGCGGTGCGGCGCTACTGCCTCGCCGTGACCCCCGCGCGAGCGCCGGGGTAAAGCCGGGGTGAGTCCCACCGACGCCGCTGGCTGCTCTCCGCAGCCTGTCGGAGCCTGTAGACACGCGTGATTCCTTGCGGACCAATACTTTTGGTACTGAGCAGCGTAAAATCGCACCCAAGACCTGCACCGATAGCGAGGCAACTTACGTCCCGCCAAATTCCTGCGGAACTTCCGCCAAATTATTCCTGCGGACCGAGGCCGTGCGCTTTGTAAAGGTCGCGCAGACTGGCGTCTCACGGCTTGGGCCTGGGCCAAAGGCGCTTGATTCTCTGTACGCACGGCGAGCGCAGAGGGGTGTCGGTGGTTTCTCCTTCCCGGTTGGTAACACGGCGTTACCCAACTGGCATCGATGAGTACGAGGGCTTCAATAGGTTGTGCCTTAATTCGCGCGGACACACCCGTTTCTCCGCTCTTTTTTTGGTGTCTTTTTGTACAATTCTGCTGCTGACACTTCCGTCTGCACGTTAAGCGTGAGGAGGTGGGGAGCGATTGAGTGAATAGTCACACCCGGGCTAGCGGAAATCGATGATCGTTTCGTTCCTATCCGGCCTTGGCACCGTTTTCGCCGCCTGAATTGGTTGGCGCCCAGTCGCCTCACTAATGCCTCCGGTTTCACGGGCGGAGGCGCAATCCGGCGCACCCGGACAGCATTCAGCGGCGGTCCGAGAACGTTCCTCGGTCGGACAGCTTCCTGAAGGAGAAGTCCATGTCTTTCGTGACCACACAGCCGGAAATGCTGAGCACGGCAGCCGGCGATTTGGCAAGTATCGGCTCGGCATTTACGGCCCAGAACGCCGCAGCGGCCGCCCCGACCACCGGGGTGGTTCCCGCCGCCGCCGACGAGGTGTCGGCGGTGACGGCGGCGCAGTTCGCGATGCACGGCCAGATGTATCAGGCGGTCAGCGCCCAGGCCGCAGCGATTCACGACCAGTTCGTGGCCATGCTGGGGTCCAGCGCGGCGTCGTATGCGGCCACCGAGGCCGCCAACGCATTGGCAGCCGGCTAATGAGTATCGCAATGGATTTCAGCGCATTACCACCGGAAATCAACTCCGCCAGAATGTATTCCGGTCCCGGCTCGGGGCCGTTGATGGCCGCGGCGGCGGCCTGGGATGAGCTGGCCACCGAATTGGAGTCAACGGCGGCCTCTTACTCGTCGGTGATTTCGGAGCTCACCGGCGAGGAGTGGCTGGGTCCCTCGTCGGCGTCGATGGCGGCCGCGGCCGCGCCTTATGCGGCGTGGATGAGCACTACCGCCGCCCAGGCTGAGCAGGCCGCCGCCCAGGCCATGGCCGCGGCGAGCGCCTATGAGGCAGCGTTCGCGATGACCGTGCCCCCGCCAGTGATCGCGGCCAACCGCAGCCAGACGATGGCGCTCATCGCGACCAACATTCTGGGGCAAAACACCTCGGCGATCGCGGCCAGCGAAGCGCAGTACACCGAAATGTGGGCTCAGGATAGCGCCGCAATGCAAGGCTATGCCAGCTCTTCGGCGGCCGCGTCGACGTTGAGGCCGTTCACTTCGCCGCCGCAGACCACCAACCCGGCCGGGCTCGCGGGCCAAGCCGCCGCGCCGGCCGCCGCAGCGGCCGCCCCACTCGCTATAACACCCAACCAAATATTAGGTTCAATAGGTGATGGGGTCCTCGTCAGTCTTAACCTTATTTCGCTCGCATCTCTGGCAATCTCGTGTTCCATCTTGGGTCAAGGGGCAGTGGGGCTGACGGACCAGCATCGCGGCGAAACCAGTCCGTCGGTGGAAGTGGGTGCGGTAGAGGGGCCCAATCTGGTGCCCAATCTGGTGACGGCTGGGCTCATGTCCAGGTCTGGGAGTGGGGCGGCGGTGTCCGCGTTTACCGGCGGGGCTAGCTCGATCGGTGGGCTCTCGGCGCCGCCGTCCTGGGCCACCCCGCCGGCAATGCGCCAAGTCGCCGCGGCGTTGCCAAGCACCGCCGTCCCAATAGTCATGCGAAACAGCCAAACGAGCCAAGACAGCCCGTACACCGGGATGGCGTTGGCGAGTTTGGTCGGGAGCTCCATGGCGGGTCTTGCTTTCCGGGGTGCGCCCGCAGCGAGCGGAGCGGCGACGACCCCGGCGGCGAACAAATTGCCCGCGGCGACCGTAGTGGCGCCGAACAACCCGGCCCCAGCAGCCGCGCCCGCAGCGACGCCCCCGGCAACGCCCGTGGCGCCCAAAGCGGCGTTCCCCTCGGCGGTCCCGGTCGCGATGTCAGCGGCGGGCATACCGGCAGACGTAGCGGCCAACCTCGCGGCGACCCTAGCGGGGATGCCCGGGGCGACCATAATCGTGATACCGCCTGCGCCGCCCACCTAATAACCGGAGGCGGACCCTAAGCGCTTTGCCTCGGTCGGTCTACGGGTGGCCCGGGAGCAACCGCACGATAAGGGGGTAGCCACACACGAGTAGCGCCACGCGAACCCCCGCCGGCGGCACGGGTTCGCTCGTGATGGCAGGGGCTTACCCACGCGTTCGCTTGGCTGGCCGAGGTGCGAGTAGGCCAACACTCACGCGACGCAGTTCGTTGAAGTGCATAATGACGCATTTGCCAAATAAATCCGGCTCAGGAGATGAGAAGCTAATGAAAAGGTTCGGTACGGCGGCAGTTTTTGCGACGGCCATGTTCGCCGCTGTGGGACCCGCGACCGCGAACGCCACCGACCCAAGTGGAACATACAACGTGGTGTTCGACCACCGGGACGGATACGCTGACGATACCTATCAGTGGACCCTCACACCATGTGGACAGGGCTGCCTCCATGTGACCGGCGACGACGGTTGGCAGGGCGATTTCCACCTCATCCACAGTCAATGGACCCTGATACAGCAGAACGTGCCGAACTCGGTCCGGTGCAGAGACGGATCGAGACACGATGGAGACATGACGCTTACGTTCGACCCGACCAGCCTCAGAGGCAAGTCGACTGGCTATGACAACATCGGATGTCCTCTTGGGGTCCCAGGTCCGACTAACGCGATATCGTTCACGTTGGAAAAGGCGTAAGGCGCGCGGTCTGTCACCGTCGCGGCCGATTCTGGTTAGCGCTGGCGCGAAGTGATGCCGGAATGTCTTGTCGTTTAAATGGCAGCCGCCGCGCGACGGTGGGAATAGCAGCGCATCGGCTTCGGCGCGCCCCGAGGCTCGTTAGCGGTACGTCTTGTTCCCCTCATCCCGTCAACAGCGCACGTCAGAGGAGTGTGTGCCCGAATTTGGCCGTGAGCCAAGGGATTTGTATGCGTGAATTGCCTTGAAAAAAGCCAACTTTGGGCTAATTTTAGCGGATAACGCCTGAATCGGCACCCGGTTCACATGCAACCGCGCCTAGAGCGCAAGCCCTACGTTGATTGGGCGTCCTCGGGCGATACGAAGGATTTCATCTCATGACGTCGTGCGGGCCCGCGGCGGGATGGCTATCAGCAACCCAGGAAAAGTCGGGTCCGGTTCGATCAAGCTATTTGTTCTCCAATCGACATCGTTTAGCCGCTTACTTACCCGATGAAGGAGGCAGCCATGTCGCTCTTAGCCCCTACTGTGCGCCGTGCGGTAGCAGGTACGTTCGCTACCGGTGCCATCAGCGGCTTCAGCACATCGGTGGGCGGCGGGCTGATTTTGAACGCAGCGGGTAGGGGCGAAGGCCGCCCGGCTGCTAATGCGAGACGCAGGGTCAGGCGGCTGCTTAGTGACCGGGTCCCATCATGCGGCCGGGTCCCATCATGCCGCCGGGTCCCATCATGCCGCCCATCATTCCCTGCATCATTGCGGGCATCCCGTCCTGGACGAACCCGGTGACCTCCCGCGCGTGTGCGCGGATGACGTCGGTGAGGGCGGGATCGTCGGCGGTCTCCTCAGCGATCACACCCGTTGGGGTGAACGTGAGCAGGCGGCGGTAGCCGCTGGCGTGCCGGAAAAGGGTCGGCAGGCTTTGGCTCATGCAGGCGACCTCGGTTCCCTGATCGAGGTGGGCGTACATGCTTGAGACATGTGCCTGTAGTTGCGCGGCGAGGTCTGCGGAACTCGATTCGGTGGTAGTGCGCACGCCGCCGGGTATGTCCTCAACACGACGATTGATTTCGCTGTGCCGCATGAACATCTCCATGTAGCGGCTCATATCCATGGGACCCGCGCCCCCAAAACCGCCTCCGTCGGTGAGGCGGATAGCCGTCGAGGGGGGTTCAAACATGCTGCGATGGCCAAACCGCAGACCCAGGATGCTGCCCGCTCCAAGCCCGCCGAGCGTGGCAAGCGCCGCCCGCCGCGTCAACCTAGCCATCGTGATTAGCGGTGTTCACGCAGCAGCGTAATGCGCCGCCGGTATTCGTCTTCATCTATCTCACCCCGAGCAAAGCGTCCGGCCAACACGTCCTCGGGGCGCGGCGGCTCGTAACGGGGCGGACCGCCCCTGGCGCCGCCTGAGCTGACCAGGTAGCGGATAGCAAGGACAATGGCGGTGATCACGGCCACCCAGAACAACACCATCACAGCGGACATCAAAAGCCAGCCGCCCCAACCCCATCCGCCGCCCCACCAGCCGTCGTACATCATCGGCGCATCCCTTCGAGACCAGAGACATATTCCCACGCAATACCAAAGTTAAGGTTGCTGCCTCCCCCAGCAGCCTTAGGCAAGTCGACCAGGTACGCGCTGCACTTCCTAGGGTCGATGGTCCCTACCCCCGCGGGGTATGTGTGTGGCATCGTTCGGAACATGACGCAAACTCCTGAACCCGGGGCCGTACCGACCACCGCGACTCGGCAATCCGGGAACGACGATGGATACGGCGCGCGTAGCCGTCTAGGCCAGGTGGCGTCGTGGGTGGTCATCGTCGCCGGCATCGTGTTCGTCGTCGGGGCGATCTTCTTCTCGGGGCTCTTCTTGGGCTGGTCGTCAGGTGACCACTATGGCTGGCACCGGGGTTACGACGGTGGCCGTGACGGTACCTGCCCAATGATGGGATCATCCGGGGGAATGATGGGACCCGGCGGAATGGGTCCAGGTGGACCGATAGGTCCTCAGCAATCGCCTACCACGACACCCACTACGCCGCACCCCTAGCACGTAGCAAGCGGACGGGTTCCTCGATCCGACGCTGTATTCGCTGCACCCTCACACCAGGCCTTATGCCCCTCACTTAAAGCGTTCTTCGGCCACTCGGTGCCATCAGCGGCGCAATGCTATTTGGTAGCGCCGCGATCGCCGTGGCCGATCCGCCGCCCAACTGCACCGCCGCCGACCTGGCCAGTGTTGCATCCGGTGTTTCGGCTGCCACGGCGGACTACATGTTCACCCATCCCGATGTCAACGCTTTCTTCACCGGTCTTAAGGGCCAGGACCACGATGTGCTGCGCGACAACGCGCAGAACTACCTCAACACCAACCCCCAGGCACAAGCTGACCTTCAAGGCATCCGTCAGCCCTTGGTTGATTTCGAGGCGCGCTGCCAATAGACCCATGCGCCAGCCCACGGTTCTACTTTCTTTGATCTAGCTCGGCCCGTCGGAAGGATGACTGCCATGCGAATTAGGCGCACCTATCTCACAGCGCTCGCGACCGCTCCCGTCGCCGCAGCGGCGATTCTTGCCGCCTTCATCGCGAGTCCACCGCATGTCCAACTCAGCTCTGCTCCCATCCACAACGCACCCCTCGATGACCTGAACATCCCGGGCGTGCCCGGCAACATCGACTTTGACGTCCCGGACCTCAACGTGCCAGACATGATCGACGTCCCGAACGTCAGCGTGCCAAACATCAACTTGCCCAACATCAACCCGGGGCACGTCGGTCGGCCGGGTCGCGGACGGTAGCGCCGCATCGCCCACGAGCGCACCGGCGGGCGACCGTCGTCGGCGGCTTGGGCGCTCGGCCAGCTCGGCCGCCGGTCACCCGTACGCGGTGGGCGTCACAGTGCCGTCGACGGCCACCAGGACTCGCGTAACGCCCGAGCCGAGGTCAGCCAACCAGGGCCGCAGCGCTCGCGGTTGGGAATTGGCGCAGCGCCGAAGGGAAGCCATGAGACCCGACCGCTCGCATCGCTACCTGCACGCCGTCGTCGCCGAAGCGTGGCGTGGTCTAAGGCCCGCCGGGCTGCTGGTCCTTCAGGCGATGACGATGCCGTGAACTGTCAGGTGTCGAACCTTCTGCCTCTGCCTGTGAGCACTGCGGCCCTGCAGCACGCGTGCGGGACCGGAGTAGGCGAGACCTTTGCGGGAGGCCGTTCTGTTCAGCTACCTGCGTGCGGAGAGTCGACGCAATAACCTTCCTCGATCTTGTTCGAGATTAATCGCTTCCAGGTACTCATCAATCTCGTCGCGGGCCTCGGCTATTACGGCGACCGCCTCTTCAACGTTCTCTATCAACGAGCCAAGGCCGCCCCGTCGTCTGCCCAAGAGGAACGCGCGTACCTTCGCATACGCTGCGACGTCTTCGGCCGTGAGGTCTTCTTCCTCTACATCTTCACCTTTCGGCAAACGCTCCATGAGAAGTTCTTGGACTTGGAGCAAAAGCCTCGAAATGTCTTCATTAGAATCTTCTGCAACGCTCGATTCCTTGCCGGCTCCGGCTTTCTTCTCAGTTGATTCGGATTTCTTACTGACTGATTCCGAACCACGCTGCTCAACAGTCACCGTCACTGCCTCCTTGCTGTGGGAATTCCAGTTTGTGATAGCACAAAACGCTCCGCCCAAAAATAGTGAGGAGCTATTCAAATCTGCGAGAGCACTTTCTGCACAGTCCACCCTGGCCCCGCCGGCGAGCAAATTGAATTCCCTCGCCAGCGGAAGCCAGAGCGAAGTGCTCGACCGAGTCGAGCGATCTGTCCTACGAAAGGGAGCAGACGGTCAGCGGGCTGCTCGCACTGCCTGCAAGGCCCGTGCCCGTCCGACTCGCCGTCCGCCAGACCGCCGCCTCCGCCTACGCACGGCCCGCCCGACCAGCGCAGCGCGGGCCAACCGCGCCGCCCGAGGCCTTTCGAAACCTTCGCCCTCGTCGAGGTCGTCGAGCGCATCTTCGATCTGTTCCAGCGCATCCTCTAAAATTTCCTGCAACTCTTCAAGGGCCTCTACAACATCCTCTGGATCCATCCCTACCTCCTGCAGATTGGCCGGGCCTGAAGCCTATTGCCGCGGGCCCAAAGCCAGTCTCGCCCCGATAAGCGAACGGCAAGTTAAAACAACAGAAATAACGAGCTGTAACCTGCTTGAAACCAATAATTACGTTTAGTCAGCAACATATTTGGCGTAATTCAGCAAATTAGTAGCGCTCATTGAATACCTTCTGCGCGGCGCGTTCGCGGGAGTGCACTGGTCTCGACCGGAGATGTCCGAAGGCACGGCAAACAGTTCCTCGTTGGTGAGCAATTTTTGACTCCCTCCGGTCCCCGGTGGCCGGCGCCATGGACCCACAGGGACCGGTACGCGGCGGCCCGTTGACAGGCACAGGAGGGGGTATCGAGGTCCGACTGAAGCGCGACATCGACTCCCTCGTCCCAAACACGGGGGAGCGAACCTATCCGCGCTCAACTCCGCGTTGCCGTCGGGACCGACTCGACCTCGGCCATAAGACGTGCTGGCGATTCACTGCCAGGCTAGCCGCTGCAGGGTGACGGCCAGCAGCACCGCCAGCAGCTCGCGCTGGCGGTCGACGTTCTTCAGCTCAGCCCCCAGCAGCATCATGGCGATGTCTTCGATGGTGATCAGTCGTCCGCTGGCCGCGATGCGGCGTAGCTCGTCGACGACTCGGTCTACCTGGACATTGGCTACATCGAGCAGTCCGGTCGGGACGTCATGTTCCACCGTCAGACACCCTTTCCAAGGAGGGTCGGATAGGCAGACAGCGATGTCATTGACCGATGCCGTGGCGGAGCCGGTCGGGTGAATAAATGGTAAACCCTCTGCTTACGGTCCGCAGCGCACCGTGGACGGTGTTTTGCTGTCTTGATTACTTGCGACCTTTTGCCCAAGTCAGGGTCAGTGGTAGTGCCGCGTCTCCGCCCGAAAAAGACCCCTCCAACCAGGGCGCTCGCAGTCGGGGGCGGCCGGAACCCTGTTGCCGTCGTGCGCTAGAATTTCGCAGTTGAGAGCCACCGACGACAGCGAGATGCCGTCACCGGGCCCGGCATTGTCGGCGACGAAGTCGGCGCGCAGGATTCGGTAAGCGGGTCGCCTGAAAATAGTTGTCCGGCGGCTCGCGTTGCGCGGCGATTCTGGTGATCCATTTGATGCTCCGGGCGCGCTCGAATCGAACGACACAGGCGCCTCGGCGACGATGCCATAAGACCGAGGCCACGACTTAGGAATTTCAGCCGGGTCGCGGGCCGTACCGCTGGCTTGATCCTGGCCCGCTCAGGACTCTTCGAGGAACTGCGAGCCAGCAACCACTGAAGGGCTTGGCCGGCGGCGCGACACTAGAGTTCGGTCACAGATCACAACCCAGACTAGCCACGTCGCGGCCGGGCGAAAACGACGCGTGATTCTCGCGTGGCAACGCCACCGCACCCGAGGCTATCCGCTACGCCGCCGACACCTACCGCGGTGACCTGATGGCGGGTCAGCCGTACAGCATCTATCTCGGTGTGGAGAAGCGTGGCCTGATCGCCCAACTGTCGCAAGTGGTTCGGCCAGCCGTACGGGATACCGATTCTGCCGCTGTCCGGGTTCGCGTCGCAGTCGTTCATCAACCGGGTCCGCGCGGACGTGGCCTGGCGGGAACAGACCTACGACCGCAAGGCGGTGTTCCTCTACGCCGGTGACTTCGACGCCTCCGGCATCGCGATTGACCGGGTGTTCGGCGACCGCACGGTGGAATGCTTCGCCGATGTGCAGCGGATCGCGCTGAACCCCGCCCAGATCGAGGACTTCGGTCTGGTGCGGCAGGAGGGCAAGCCGGCCGACAACAACACCGACGCGTTAGTGGCGTAGTTTGGGGCCGCGGCCCTGTTCGACCCCGACGACCCGTTCGTATGGTCAAGGGTGAATACAAATACACAAATACCTGCCGGTGCTGTGTACAACCGTGATCGTGCCGGCCTTCAGGTCGGCGTCCGACCACCGCAGGCCGCTGCGATCAGCTGTTCAGCTGACCGAGTTGCTCAGTCCGACGACCAGATTGATGGTGACCGCGAGGATCACCGCTCCAAAGAGGTAGGAGAGCAACGCCTGGCATAGTGCGATCACTCGAAGCTGCCGTGTCTCCAGCTCGGTGTCGGACACCTGGTAGGTCATGCCGATCGTAAAACCCAGATACAAGAAATCTCGGAACCACGGTTCCTCAGTTCCTTTGAAACTGATTCCACGGCCGGCGTTCGAGTAGTAGACGTCGGCATAGCGGAGGCTGAAAACCGTGTGGACGACGAACCACGCCGCGACGATACTGACCACCCCGACCGCTCCGGCGACATCCCTTTCGACTCCGTGCTTCAGACCTGCGGCAAGCAGATGGCCGACACCAGCCAGACTCGCTACGCTCGCCAAAAGGATGACGAGATCGCTGACCCACCCCCTCGGCGGGTCCTCGGGGCCAACATGATTGCGCGTCCGTTCGGCGTTCATTGGGAAAACAACGATCCACGTCCACCCGAGATAAACGCAGGCTGCCGCGATCCACCCGACGGCCGGCGCATAGGTCGAGCCGGCCCTAACACCGACCGCCGTAGACACTGCAACACCGACCGTTGCCGCCACTGCCAGTCGGATGACGACTCGTTTCTGTCGGCTCAACTGAGCTTGCTTTTCCATGCCGCAAGCTAACCACCCGTTGATCAGCCGGAAAGGTTACTTGGTCGATGGGTATGCAGCCGAGACGAGTGCAGGCTAGCGGTGATCAAAACGTCGTGATCCATTTGCTGAACTTTCTTCTACGCATTGGGCCCATTTGCCGTGGGGGCTGGAGGGGGTTGAGGGTGGGAATCGTATGGCACGTAGGCTCAGGGGGGGGGGTCAACCCGGGCGTCGGCTTACCGTTGACCGGTGGTTTTATCCCGTTGGTTACCGTGCCGGTCAACGGCGTGATCACCGTGGGGCTCAAGCCCGGCCTCGTAATCGTGGTGCCGGTGGACAAAAAAGAGTTCAAGGGTGCAAATCCCTGGGTCATGATCAGCAACTTCCACGTCAAGATCGACGGATGTGTGGGCCAGTCGTTCATCCGCTCCTATGCGGTGCTGACCCGAGTGACCGATGAATCCGACGTGGTGCTGTCCTACGTCGGCGTCACCAAAGCCGTCTGATCGCGGTCTCCGCCGTCAGACGGACCCCCAAGGCCATTTCGTCGGCGGCTATTCGATCGGGCGACCACCGTTGCGTCGGTGTTCATCGGGCGGGCTCGGTAGGTCCATCCCCGCCAGCCCTCAGTTCCTCGAACAGCCCTGCGCGGACCACAAGCCGCTGACCATCAACACCCAGACGGGGAACGGGACCCTGCAGAGCCAGAAGCTCAGTAGCGGTAGTGGTCCGGCTTGTACGGTCCGTCGACGTCCACGCCGATGTACTCGGCCTGCTCCTTGGTCAGCTTGGTCAGCTCGCCGCCGAGTGCGGCGACGTGCACGCGGGCCACCTTCTCGTCGAGGTGCTTGGGCAGCCGGTACACCTCGTTGTCGTATTCGTCGTTCTTGGTCCACAGCTCGATCTGGGCGATGACCTGGTTGGAGAAGCTGTTGCTCATCACGAACGACGGGTGTCCGGTGGCGTTGCCCAGGTTCAGCAGCCGGCCCTCGGACAGCACGATGATCGACTTGCCGGTGTCCTTGAAGGTCCACAGGTCGACCTGCGGGCGGATGTTGGTCTTGGTGGCGCCGGACTTCTCCAGCCGGGAGATCTGGATCTCGTTGTCGAAGTGGCCGATGTTGCCCAGGATCGCCTTTTCCTTCATCGCCTTCATGTGCTCGAGGGTGATGATGTCCTTGTTGCCGGTGGTCGTGATGATGATGTCGGCCTCGCCGATCACGTCCTCGACCCGCTTGACGTCGTAGCCCTCCATCAGCGCCTGCAGCGCGTTGATCGGGTCGATTTCGGTGACGGTCACCCGGGCGCCCTGACCGGCCAGCGACTCGACACTGCCCTTCCCGACGTCGCCGTAGCCGCAGACCAGCACGGTCTTGCCGCCGATCAGCACGTCGGTGCCGCGGTTGATGCCGTCGATCAGTGAGTGCCGGCAGCCGTACTTGTTGTCGAACTTCGACTTGGTGACCGAGTCGTTGACGTTGATCGCCGGGAACGCCAGGTCTCCGGCCGCGGCGAACTGGTAGAGCCGCAGCACGCCGGTGGTGGTCTCCTCGGTGACGCCCTTGATCGACTCGGAGATCTTGGTCCACTTGTCCTTGTCGGTCTCGAAGCGCTTGCGCAGCAGGCTCAGGAACACCCGGTGCTCGGCCGAGTCGTCCTCTTCGTCGGGCGGCACCACGCCGGCCTTCTCGTACTGCGCACCGCGCAGCACCAGCATGGTGGCGTCACCACCGTCGTCGAGGATCATGTTGGCCGGCTCGTCCGGCCAGGTCAGCGCCTGCTCGGCGGCCCACCAGTACTCCTCGAGCGTCTCACCCTTCCAGGCGAATACCGGTACACCCTTGGGCTCTTCGGCGGTGCCGTGCGGGCCGACGACGACCGCGGCGGCGGCGTGGTCCTGGGTGGAGAAGATGTTGCACGACGCCCACCGAACTTCGGCGCCCAGCGCCACGAGAGTCTCGATGAGCACCGCGGTCTGCACGGTCATGTGCAGCGAGCCCGAGACCCGGGCGCCTTTGAGCGGCTGCACGTCGTGGTACTCGCGGCGCAACGACATCAGACCCGGCATCTCGTGTTCGGAGAGCTCGATGTCCCGGCGGCCGTAATCGGCCAACGACAGGTCGGCCACCTTGAACTCGATGCCGTTACGAACGTCGGCGCTCAACGAATGTTCGGTCGTCGTCATGTGTGTAGGCCCATTCCTTCGTCATCAACTACTTAGCTTGCATATACATTAGTCCCGACGCGGCGGTCCCCTGATGCGGGGTCAGTCGGGCTCTATCAAGCCTAGGGCTCTATCACACCGTAGCGTTCGGCCACCGGTGTCATCAGCCGCGCCAGATCCGCGGCGACGTCGTGATCGGCCTCCGGCGGCATCGACACGTAGCTGATGCACAACCGGACGATCGCACGAGCCAGGATGCCGGCGTCCTCGTCGCTGGCTTTAACCCAGCTGTCCTGGAACGTCGACGTCAGACGCGCCGAGCAGTGGGTGATGATCGGCCCGCTGTCGGTGGTGATGATCTGCAGCAGATCGGGTTTGGCCACACCGCTGAGCAGCGAGATGACCAGCGGGTCGGCCGCCGACTCTGAGAAGAAAGACCGAAATCCCTGCAAGAAGGCCGCGTAGACGTCGCCGACGTTGGAGTAGATGGCGTCGTCGACGGCATTGACCAGTCGATCGGCCAACCGCAGCGCATAGCCCTGAGCAAGACCTTGTCGCGAGCCGAACTCGTTGTAGATCGTTTGGCGGCTGATGCCCGCCGCGCGGGCCACGTCGGCCAGCGTGATCGCCGACCAGTCACGAGTGAGTAGCAGTTCGCGCATCGCATCGAGCACCGAATCACGCAGAAGGGCCCGTGACGCCTCGGCGTACGGAACCCTTCTCACATGCGCGACATTAGCGCTTATTGCAACGCTCCTCATCGCTACACTCTGCGTCACGAACGTGCGACTTCCACCATCTCGAAGTCGGATTTCGCCGCGCCGCAGTCCGGGCAGCTCCAATCCTCGGGGATGTCGTCCCACCGGGTGCCGGGCGCGATGCCGTCTTCCGGCCAGCCCTTGTCCTCGTCGTACTCAAAGCCGCATTGGACACACACGAACAGTTTGTAGTCGCTCATTTCGTTAGCTCCATCGTTTCGAAGTCGATCTTTTCGCGGACCGCGCAGTCCGGGCAGGACCAGTCTGCGGGGATCTGCTCCCAGCGAGTGCCCGCCGGAAATCCTTCTCGTGCAGCGCCTTTGGCCTCGTCGTAGACGTAGTCGCAGCCGGGGCAACGGTAGGCGGCCATCAGGCCGCCGCCCCGTAGCGGGCCAGCACCTTCTGCCGCAGCCGTGGTTGGACGTTGATTCGGCTGATGTCGCCGCCGTAATGCGCCAGCACCCGGTGGTCCATCAGCCTGCGCCACAGCGGAGGGAAGTAGGTCACGCCGATCAGCGCGGCGTAGCCGCTGGGCAGGTTCGGTGCGCCGTCCATGCTGCGCAGCGTCTGGTAGCGACGAGTCGGGTTGGCGTGGTGATCGCTGTGCCGTTGCAGGTGGTACAGGAACAGGTTGGTGACGATGTGGTCGGAGTTCCAGCTGTGCTCGGGGGTGCAGCGCTCGTAGCGACCGTTGGCGTTCTTCTGCCGTAGCAGCCCGTAGTGCTCGAGGTAGTTGACGGCCTCCAGCAGGCTGAAGCCGAAGACGGCTTGGATGATCAGGAACGGGATCAGCGCCGGGCCGAACACCGCGAGCAGCACGGCCCACAACACCACCGACATCAGCCAGGCGTTGAGCACGTCGTTGGACAGGTAGGTCTTGGGGTTCCACGGGCCGGAGCCCTGCCGGCGTATCCGCTGCGCCTCCAGCCGCCAGGCCGAGCGCAGACTGCCGAAGACGCTGCGGGGCAGGAACTCCCAGAACGTCTCACCGAAGCGAGCCGACGCCGGGTCTTCCGGTGTGGCCACCCGCACGTGGTGGCCACGGTTGTGCTCGATGTAGAAGTGCCCGTAGCCGGTCTGCGCCAGGGTGATCTTGGACAGCCAGCGCTCCAGCGACTCCTTCTTGTGCCCCATCTCGTGTGCGGTGTTGATTCCGACGCCACCCAAGGTCCCGACCGACAGCGCCAGACCGATCTTGGCCGGCCAGCTCAGCGGTCCGTCGTAGCCCAACCAGCTCAGGTCCGACGCGGTGAACAGGTACGCGCCGAGAACCATGCTGAGGTACTGGAACGGGATGAACAGGTAGGTGCAGTAGCGGTAGTACTTGTCGTTTTCCAGCCAAGCCATCGCCTCGTCGGGCGGGTTCTGCCCGTCGGACCCAAACCGCAGGTCAAGCGCCGGCAGCACGACGTAGAGCAGGATCGGGCCGATCCAGAACAGCACCTGCGAGGCGGTCTGCCAGCCGAATTGGTTCATCGCCCAGACGATCGGCAGGATCGTCAGCAGCAGCGTCGGGACGATCAGTCCCATCAGCCACAGATGGCGCTTCTTGTCCTGCCACACGATTGCGTTCGGGCCTGTCGCCGCGGTCAAATTGCCAACCTCCTCGTGAGTTAGAGCACTTGAGATTGGACAATACTGCGCTTTGCGTCTCCTGTCTAGACATCAAACATGGTTTTGTAAACCATTTAGGCGGGGTCCAGCGTCGTGTCCTTCTCGATGACGGCGGCCTCGCGCCTGGCCAGCACGGAGTGCCGACGGCCATAGCCCAGGTAGATAGCGATTCCGGCGACCATCCAGACGCCGAATCGGATCCAGGTCATCACGGTTAGGTTGATCATCAGCCAGAGACATGCGCACACCGAGGCGATCGGCAGCAGCGGCACCCAGGGCGCCCGGAACCCGCGCGGCAGGTCTGGCCGGGTGCGGCGTAAGACGATCACCCCTGCCGACACCAGCACGAAGGCGAACAGCGTTCCGACGTTGACCATTTCCTCGAGTTTGGCCATCGGGAATACCGACGCCGTCACCGCCACCACCAGTGCCACGAGCACGGTGATCCGCACCGGGGTGCCGTGCGAGCCCGTCTTGGCCAGCTGCCGCGGCAACAACCCGTCGCGGGCCATCGCGAACAGCACCCGGCATTGTCCGAGCAACAGCACCATCACTACCGTGGTCAGCCCGGCCAGCGCCCCAATGGAGATGACGCCCGAAGCCCAGTGCACCCCGTTTATCGCGAACGCCGTGGCCAGGTTGGCGTGCCGGCCGTCGCTGGTGGTCTTCAGATCGGTGTAGGGAACCATGCCGGACAACACGATCGACACCGCGATATACAGCACGGTCACGATGCCCAACGTGGCCAGGATCCCCCGCGGGACGTCCCGTTGGGGGTGCTTTGTCTCCTCGGCCATGGTGGCCACGATGTCGAACCCGATGAACGCGAAGAACACGATCGACGCTCCCGCCAGCACCCCGTACCAGCCGTAATGGCTGCTGTGCGCGCCGGCGAGCAGCGACAGCACCGACTGATCGACGCCGGAACCGGCGTGGTCGACCTCGGCCGGCGGAATGAGCGGTGAGTAGTTCGCCGGCTTGATGTAGAAGGCGCCGACGACGATCACCAGCAGCACCACCGACACCTTGATCGTGGTGACGACGGCGGAAAAGTGCGACGACAGCTTGGTGCCCAGCGCGAGCAGGGTGGCCACCAGCGCGACGATCAGCACGGCCCCCCAGTCGAGATTAAACGACCCCAAAGTAATTGTGTCGCTTGTTAATCCGAACACCGTGCCCAGGTAGCTCGACCACCCTTTGGCGACCACGGCGCCGCCTATGGCCATCTCTAGCACCAAGTTCCAGCCGATGGTCCAGGCCATAAGCTCGCCGAAGGTGGCGTAGGAGAACGTGTAGGCGCTGCCCGCGACCGGCAGCGTCGAGGCGAACTCCGCGTAGCACAACGCCGCCAGCCCGCAGGTGATCGCTGCGATGACGAACGAGATCCCGATCGCCGGGCCGGTGAGGTCACCGGCAGCTTGCGCGGTGATGGTGAAGATGCCGGCTCCGATCACCACCGACACCCCGAAGACGACCAGGTGCCACCAGCTGAGGTCTTTGCGCAGCCGGGTACCCGGCTCGTCGGTGTCGGCGATCGATTGCTCGACCGACTTGGTGCGCCATCGACCGGCCATGAACCCGGACAGTACCGAGTACTGTGCTGGAATGGGGAGAGCATGACGCGAAACGCTGGGGAAAGAGCGATCGTCATCGGGGCCAGCATCGCGGGGCTGTGCGCGGCGCGAGTGTTGTCCGATTTCTACGACCGGGTCACGGTATTCGAGCGCGACGAGCTCCCGAGCACCGCCGCCAACCGCACAGCGGTCCCCCAAGGTCGGCACGTTCACCTACTGATGGCCCGTGGCGCGTTGGAATTTGAAGCGCTGTTCCCCGGCCTGCTGGACGGCCTGGCGGCGGCCGGGGTGCCGAAGCTGGAGAACCGGCCGGACTGCATCTACTTCGGCGCCGCCGGTCACCTGTTGGGCACCGGGCACACGCTGCGTGACGAGTTCACCGCATACGTGCCGAGCCGCCCGCATCTGGAATGGCAGATCCGGCGCCGGGTTGCCGAAATCGCCAACTGTCGAGATTCAGCGGCGTTCGGTGCGCGAACCGCGCTTCGACCCGGGCACCCAGCGGGTGACCGGTGTGTTGCTCGACAGCGACACCGACGAGCCCGAGTTCGTCGCCGCTGATCTGGTCATCGACGCCGCCGGCCGCGGCACCAGGCTGCCGGTTTGGTTGGAGCAGTGGGGATTTCAGCGTCCGCCCGAACAGACGGTCGACGTGGGCATCGGCTATGCGTCACATCAGTTCCGGCTTCCGGAGGGCGCGATCACCGAACGAGTCATCGTCGTCGGCGCGTCCCGACAGCAGCCGCGCGGGCTAGGCCTATTGGGATACGAGGACGGCGACTGGGTACTCACTACGTTCGGAGTCGCGAAAGTGGAGCCGCCGCATACCTTTCCGGAGATGCTCGCGCTCGCCCAGCAGCTGCTTCCCGAAGAGCTCTCGGCCGCACTCGAAGACGCCGAACCCGTCGGCGAGGTGGCCTTCCACCGCTTCCCCACCAGCCGTTGGCGCCGCTATCACAAGCTGGACCGGTTCCCGGCCGGGATTTTGCCGCTAGGCGACGCGGTGGCCAGCTTCGACCCCACCTACGGGCAGGGCATGACGATGACGTCGCTGCAGGCCGGTCATCTGCGCCGAGCGCTGCAGACACCGAACGCGGACCTGGCGCGCGAAGTGAATCGGGCGACCGCCAAGACCACCTATCCGGTATGGACGATGAACACCATCGGCGATCTCAACTTCCACCATGCGACCGGGCCGGCGCCCCGGTGGTACCGCCCGGTGGGCAGCCTGTTCGACCAGTTCCTCGGCGCCGCGGAGACGGATACCGTTCTCGCCGAATGGTTTTTGCGCAGGTTTTCGCTGTTGGACAGCCTCTACATGATCCCGACGCCAACCCTCATTGGCCGTGCTATTCGGCATAACTTCCGGTTGTGGCTTGCCGAACGTCGCGAAGCCCGCCGCGAACACCTCGCCGGATCGGCGGCGCTGGGCTGATCAGACGCCGACGGTGGCCCGGAATATCTTGGTCGGTTCCTGAGCGATCAGCCGAATGGGGCCGTCGTCGGCGGCCACCCAGGCCGCGGCGCCTCGGGTGAGCTTCAGCGCCGCAGACTTTCCGGATACTGTCGTCGAACCCTCGATGCACAACAGGATCTGCGGACCGTCGTGGCGCGACGGCGCGTCGACTTCGTGGCCGAGCTGATCGTCACCAAGTGTCAGCATCGACGCGGCGAATTCGGCGGTGGGCGTGTCATAGATCAACCCGAGTCCATCCGGGTGCGTTGGCGCACGCAGTTGAGCCTCGGTGGTGGGGTTGAAATTCAGCACCCGCAACAGCTCCGGCACGTCGACATGTTTGGGGGTCAGACCACCGCGTAACACGTTGTCGGAGTTGGCCATTACCTCCAGTCCGACACCGCGCAGGTAGGCGTGCAAGTTTCCGGCCGACAAGAAGATCCCCTCACCCGGACCCAGCGTTATCCGGTTGAGCAGCAAAGCGGCCAGCACCCCGGCATCGCCGGGATACCGTTCGCCCAACTCCAGCACGGTCTTGGCTTCGGCCGCGAATTCCGTTGCGCCGCTGGTGACATACTGGATGGCGCCATCCAGCACAGCGGTCACCAGAACGTCGATGTCGGGCTGTGGCGCGGTGATCCACGTCGTGAACAGTGCGCGCAGGCCATCTGCATCGGACTGATCGTTCAACAAATCGATGTACGGATCCAGGTCGGACACCGCCAAGGCCCGCAGGAGTTCGATGGTCTTGGCCGCGGGACGGAATCCGGCCAGCGCCTCGAACTGGTGCAACGCCACCAGCAACTCCGGCTTATGGCTGGCGTCGCGGTAGTTGCGCACCGGCGACGTCACCGGGATACCGAGCTTCTCCTCGCGCAAGTAACCCTCGGCGGCTTGCTCGGCGCTCGGATGCGCCTGCAGCGACAGCGGTTCGTCGGCGGCCAGGACTTTGAGCAGAAACGGGAGCACGTCGCCGAACCGGGCGCGGGTCACCGGGCCGAGTTGCCCTTCCGGATCGGCGCCCAGAGCCTGCAGCAACGAGACTTCCCCGTCCGGGTTTTCCAGCCAAGCCGGATCACCCGGGTTGGCCCCGAGCCACAGCTCCGCTTCCGGGTGGGCCGCCGGAACGGGCCGCCCGGTGAATTCAGCGATGGCCGTACGCGATCCCCACGCGTACGTCCGTATCGCACCCCGTAGCAACTGCACCGTCTACTTATCCCCGCACAAGTCGCAAATAAACCGCCGCCATCTCCAACCGGACAGCCAATATAGCCAGCTGCTGCTCGGCCCCTTGCACACCGACCGGCGCTGTGCTGACACCCGGGCCCTCCGGCACATCCTCGGCGCCGACGATGTCGACGTCGTCGAGCTGCGCGACCCGAGACGCCACGACCGTGCGCTCGGCGTCCAACGTCAACGCCAGCACCCGCAGCCGCTCGGCGACCGGCCCGTCGATCTCCTCGTCGTGAAACAACGCCTCCACCGGGTCGACGAGCCCCGACGCCGTGGTGCGCAGCGCAATGAGGGCGTCGGCGAGCCCGGTGGCGGCGGTTACCTGGCGCGCGACGCGCAGCAGGACAGAGGACCCGTGCCTGGCCAGCGCAAGGGTCGCGGCACAGTCCCCGGCCAGCACGACGCGGCGCCGCGACATCCGCTCGACCAACCTCTTGGCCGGATTGGTGAACACTTCGCGGCTGGCGCTGTTACGCAACGCCTCCGCGTCCAGCTCGTCGGCCAGCGCGGCCAGGTCCACCCGCAGCTTCGGGTCGACGGTCTGCAAGGCGGCCAGCCCGGCGGCCAGATAACGGCACAGGCCGAACTCGTCGGGAACCGGTAGCCGCGGCTCCATAACCGCCACCCGGCCGGCCGTGGCATCCCGCAGCGGGCCTTCGTAGGGCGCCGCGACGACGACCCGCGCGCCGCGGCGCACCCCGCCGGCGGCGGCGCCAACCAGCGCCGGATCGCCGGGGTCGTCGCCGGCCAGGATCAGCACGTCGAGCGGACCGATCCACGACGGCGCATCGGCGGTGACCACGATCGGCGCGGCGGCCCAACTGCCGAACGTCGCGGCCAGCATGGTGCCTGCGGTCTCGGCGGTGCCTCGGCCGGCAACCCAGATCACCGTGCGAGGACGGTCGTCGCCGCGCACCGCGTCCAGTGCACCCTCGTCGAGCGCCGCCGCGGCCGCGCGCACCTGCGCACCCGCCGTCGACGCCGCCCGCAGCAGCCCGTCGCGATCCGCGGCCAGCAGGCCTTCGGTGTCATCGAGGTCGATCGCGGCCTGGGTCGCGTTCACGTCGCGGCCTCCGTCTGACCTACGGCTGGCCCGCTCACCTGCTGGCGGATTTCGCCGGCAACCTGCTCGACCACCGCGTCCACGTCCTCGACGCAGCGGCCTTCCACGTTCAGCCGCAACAGCGGCTCGGTGTTGGAGGTGCGCAGGTTGAACCAGCTGCCCTCACCGAGGTCGACCGTCACCCCGTCCAGATGATCGAGGGATTGAATCCGGGCGGCGAAGGATTTCAGCACCGCGTCGACGCATGAGGCCGCATCGTCGACGGTGAAGTTGATCTCGCCAGATGACTCGTAACGCTGGTAGTCGGCGGTCAGCTCGGACAGCGGCCGCTCCTGCTCGCCGAGCGCGGCCAGCACATGCAGCGCGGCCAGCATCCCCGAGTCGGCGCCCCAGAAGTCGCGGAAGTAGTAGTGCGCCGAGTGCTCGCCGCCGAAGATCGCACCGGTGTCGGCCATCAGCGCCTTGATGTAGGAGTGCCCGACCCGCGAGCGCACCGGCGTGCCGCCGCGCTCGACCACCAACTCCGGCACCGCGCGCGACGTGATCAGGTTGTGAATCACCGTCGCACCGATTTCGCGGCCCAGCTCGCGGGCGGCGACCAGAGCGGTCACGGTCGACGGCGACACCGGCCGGCCGCGCTCGTCGATCGCAAAACACCGGTCGGCGTCGCCGTCGAAAGCCAGCCCGATATCCGCGCCGGTCTCAAGCACGTAGGCCTGCAGATCGGCCAGGTTCGCCGGATCCAGCGGGTTGGCCTCGTGGTTGGGGAACGAACCGTCGAGCTCGAAGTACAACGGCAACAGCGTGATCGACTCGATCGGACCGAGTACCGCCGGCGCGGTGTGGCCGGCCATCCCGTTGCCCGCGTCGACGGCCACCCGCAGCTGGCGCAGCCCGGAGGTGCTGACCAACGAGCGCAGGAATTCTCCGTAGTCGGCCAGCACGTCTTGGTCGCCGACGGAACCGGGCGGCCCGTCGTAACCGGGGACGCCCGCGATCAGGTCGTCACGAATGGCGGTCAATCCGGTCTCGGCGCCGACGGGTAAGGCGGCGGCGCGGCACATCTTGATGCCGTTGTAGGCGGCCGGGTTGTGGCTCGCGGTGAACATCGCACCGGGGCAGTCCAGCAGCCCGGAGGCGAAATAGAGCTGATCGGTCGACGCCAAGCCGATCCGGATGACGTCGAGGCCCTGGGCGGTGACCCCGGCCCCGAAGGCGGCGGCCAGCGCTGGCGAACTGTCGCGCATGTCGTAGCCGATGACGACTTGCCGCGCATCTTCGGCACGCATCAATCTGGCGAACGCGGCACCGACGTCGGTGACGAACGGCTCGTTGATCTCCTCACCGACCAGACCTCGCACGTCGTATGCCTTGATCACGCGGTGCACAGCCGCGGCGGACCGAGACATCGAGCTGCTCCTGATGGTGGGGACGTTTCGGGGTCAGCCTAGCCCGGCAGGGTTACCAGTCGGGGGGTCGCCCAATCAAGACGGTCCCGCGACGGTTACTAGTCGGTGGGGTCGGGCAACACCCGTAGGTGGCCGCGTCGGCGTCCGTTGCCGGCGGGGCGCTGCCCGGCCTGGGCCAGCACGCCACCGGAAGGTGCCGCCACCGGTGCGCCGCCTTGCTGGCCACCGAAGTCGTGAAATCCGTTGACCGGCGCACCGCCGGCGACCACATCGCGACCCTCCCGCACCGCCTCGGCCAGCGCGATCAGATCGTCCTCGTCGGGGTTGGTGGCCAGCGGGCCGGAGTGCCGGACGAGCTCCCAGCCGCGCGGCGCGGTGATGCGACCGGCGTGGCTGACGCACAGGTCCCAGGAGTGCGGGTCGCGCGAGGTTGCCAGCGGGCCGATCACCGCCGTCGAGTCCGAGTACACGAACGTCAGCGTCGCCACCGCGTAATGCGGGCACCCGGGCCGGCAACAGCGACGCGGAACCTTCACGATCGAGAGGCTATCGTGCGGAAACGTCCACGCAGCGCCGGACACGCGCATTCGCCCGGGCCGCGATGTCCAACCGTTACCATCGCCGGGTGAGCGATTCGCGCAGCTCTCGCCCGGACGGACGCCCAACGGGCCGAAGGGTGTCGCGCCGTGGTCGCGAGATGCGCGGGCCGTTGCTGCCGCCGACGGTGCCCGGGTGGCGCAGCCGCGCCGAGCGCTTCGACATGGCCGTGCTCGAGGCCTATGAGCCAATCGAGCGGCGCTGGCAGGAGCGACTGCAGGGGCTCGACGTGGCGGTCGACGAGATCCCACGGATCTCGGCGAAGGATCCCGACAGCGTGCAGTGGCCGCCGGAAGTGGTCGCCGACGGGCCGATCGCGTTGGCACGGTTGATCGGCGCCGGCGTCGACGTGCGCGGAAGCGCTACCAGGGCGCGAGTTGTGTTGTTCCGCAAGCCGATTGAGCGGCGCGCGAAGGACACGGTTGAACTCGCCGAATTGCTGCATGAAATCCTGGTGGCCCAAGTAGCCACCTATCTGGACGTCGAGCCTTCGGTCATCGACCCGACGATCGAGGACGACTGACCAGCGGGCGATCGCAAGCCCGGCGCAGCCGAGCGCGGCGGGTCGCCCGCCGGCTGACCGAGCGGATTGCCCGCCTCCTCCTCGGGCCGCTGCACGGCCCGCATCGTCACCGGGCGGTCGACCGCGTCAGATGATTCCGCGCTTGAGGCGGCGGCGTTCCCGCTCGGACAGACCGCCCCAAATGCCGAACCGCTCGTCGTGAGCTAACGCGTAGTCGAGGCATTCGGCGCGGACCTCGCAGCCCAGGCAGATCTTCTTCGCCTCACGGGTCGAGCCGCCCTTTTCGGGAAAGAACGCCTCGGGGTCCGTTTGCGCGCACAACGCGCGGTCTTGCCACTGGTCCGTGGTCAGCGGTTCGGATTCGAAGACTTCGACCGCATCGGGAACAGGAACCAAACTCAAACGGGGCCTTGCTGTTACCCCTGTGATTGGCGAGCCGGTAGTGGTGTGCGGTGTGCCTCCCATTAGGCCCCGAAGGTGCTCATAGGACATGCTCCGCCTCCTCACCTGGTTTCGTTGATCGTGAATGTCACCACTGTTTTGATGTGCGGCCATCTCGATTCGAACAAATGATCGAATCTCGGTCTGCGACACCGAATCCGGCCGGCCAACCGAAATGACACTGGTGTGATTACACACGGGTAAGGATCGCTTTGCAAGCGATTCGGCGGATTTCCATACCATCTCGTGATCAATTTTTGGCCACACTGCAGCCTTCGCCGCCTTGGCGTGTCGCTCACACCCACCCCACCGCGACCGTTCGAGCCGCTCGCGGCCGGGCGTACTGTCGTGCGGTGTGAAGGTCACGGTTCTGGTCGGCGGCGTTGGCGGCGCCCGCTTTCTGCTCGGCGTGCAACAGCTGCTCGGTCTGGGCCAGTTCGCCTCCGGGCGTGGGCTTGCCGGGGACCACGACCTGGCCGCGATCGTCAACATCGGCGACGACGCGTGGATGCACGGCGTGCGCATCTGTCCGGACTTGGACACCTGCATGTACACCTTAGGTGGAGGTGTAGACCCGCAGCGCGGCTGGGGCCATCGCGACGAAACCTGGCACGCCAAGGAGGAACTGGCCCGCTACGGCGTGCAGCCCGACTGGTTCGAGCTCGGCGACCGTGATTTGGCCACCCATTTGGTGCGCAGCCAGATGCTGAGGGCCGGCTACCCGCTGTCGCAAGTCACCGCGGCGCTGTGCGACCGCTGGCAACCGGGAGCCACGCTGCTGCCCGCCAGTGACGACCGCTGCGAAACCCACGTAGTCATCACCGATCCCGTCGACGACAGCCAACGCGCTATCCACTTCCAGGAATGGTGGGTACGCTACCGCGCGCAGGTGCCGACGCACAGTTTCGCGTTCATCGGTGCCGAAAAGGCCCACGCCACAGCCGAAGTCACAGAAGCTATCGCCGACGCCGACATCATCCTGGTGGCACCGTCGAACCCAGTAGTGAGCATTGGCGCGATCCTGGCCGTCCCTGGTATCCGCGGAGCATTGCGGTCGACCGACGCGCCCATCGTCGGCTACTCCCCGATCATCGGGGGAAAACCGCTGCGCGGCATGGCCGATGCCTGCCTGAGCGTGATCGGCGTGGCGTCCACCGCAGAGGCGGTGGGGCACCACTATGGCGCGCGAGCAGGCACCGGCATCCTGGACTACTGGCTGATACACGAGGGCGACCACGCCGAAATCGACGGCGTGGCAGTGCAGTCGGTACCGCTGCTGATGACCGATCCCGCGGCGACGGCGGCGATGGTGAGCGCCGGCCTGGACCTTGCGGGCGTGGCAGCATGACCGCGCCGGCGACGCCGCCGGCCGGCGGCGAGCACGGCACCGCCTCAGCAGTTGAGATCCTGCCGGTCACCGGATTGCCCGAATTCCGGCCCGGCGACGACCTGGGCGCCGGGATCGCCGCGGCAGCGCCCTGGCTGCGCGACGGCGACGTGCTGGTGGTCACCAGCAAGGTGGTGTCCAAATGCGAGGGCCGGCTGGTGGACGCGCCCGAAGACCCCGAGGAGCGAGATGCGCTGCGGCGCCAGCTTGTCAACACGGAGGCTGTCCGTGTGCTGGCCCGCAAGAATCGCACACTGATCACCGAGAACAAGCTGGGCGTGGTTCAGGCCGCATCCGGAGTGGACGGCTCTAACGTCCATGCGGGCGAATTGGCGCTGTTGCCAGTCGATCCCGACGCCAGCGCTGCGGCCCTGCGCGCCGGGCTGCGGGAGCGGCTGGGGGTCACCGTCGGCGTCGTGGTTACCGACACCATGGGCCGCGCGTGGCGCAACGGCCAGACCGACGCTGCGGTCGGCGCGGCCGGCTTGGCCGTGCTGCACAGCTATGCGGGCGCCGTCGACCGGCACGGCAACGAGTTGTTGGTCACCGAGGTCGCGATTGCCGACGAGATCGCCGCCGCGGCCGACCTGGTCAAGGGCAAGCTGACCGCGATACCGGTGGCCGTCGTGCGCGGGCTATCCGCCGGCATCGTCTCCGACACCGGCGACACGGCGCGCGACCTCGTGCGCGCCGGCACCGACGACCTGTTCTGGCTGGGCACCGCCGAAGCGGTGGAGCTGGGCCGCCAGCAAGCCCAGCTGCTGCGCCGCTCGGTGCGCCAGTTCGCCGACGAGCCGGTGCCGCCGCAGCTCATCGAGGCCGCCGTCGCGGAGGCGCTCACCGCGCCGGCCCCCCACCACACCCGGCCGGTGCGCTTCGTCTGGCTGCAGACACCCGCGACTCGGCTGCGGCTGCTGGACCGTATGCGGGACAAGTGGCGGTCCGACCTATCCGGTGACGGCAAGCCGGCCGATGCGGTGGCCAGGCGGGTCGCTCGCGGCCAGATCCTCTACGACGCACCGGAAGTCGTGATTCCGATGCTCGTGCTCGACGGCGCGCATGATTACCCCGACGCCGCTCGCAACGACGCCGAGCACACCATGTTCACCGTCGCAGTGGGCGCTGCCGTACAAGCGCTACTGGTGGCGCTGGCCGTGCGCGGGGTGGGCAGCTGCTGGATCGGCTCGACGATCTTCGCCGCGGATTTGGTCCGTGCCGAGCTGGAGCTGCCCGGCGACTGGGAACCGTTGGGCGCCATCGCGATCGGCTATCCGCTTGAACCGTCAGCGGAGCCGCGCGACCCGGTGCCGATCACCGATCTGCTGGTGCGCAAGTGAGCGTTCGGCAGTCGGCCATCGCGTTGCTGCGCGAGTGGGAGGCGCCGGACCGGGGGCAGGAATCGCTGCGTCACGCCGTGTTGGCGTTTCTGGATGCGCGCGACGACGGCTGCCTTCGCGAATGTGTGCCGGGACATGTCACGGCCTCAGCGTTGGTGCTCGACGATTCCGGCGGCCAAGTCCTGCTGACATTGCATCCGCGACTGGGCCGCTGGGTGCAACTGGGCGGGCACTGCGAGCCCGACGACGAAGACATTGTCGCCGCCGCACTGCGAGAGGCCACCGAGGAATCCGGCGTCGACGGCCTACGCATCGACCCCGACCTGGTCGCGATCCACGTCCACGCGCTCACCTGCTCGCTGGGGGTGCCGACCCGCCATCTCGATCTGCAGTTCCTGGCCCACGCCCCGGCCGGGGCACCGATCGCGGTCAGCGACGAGTCGGTGGACCTGCGTTGGTGGCCAGCCGACAGGTTGCCCGCGGGCTCCGACGAGGCGCTGGCGTATCTGGTCGACCGCGCAGTTCACACGTCGGACGAGTAACGGATCCCGCCGTCGGGAATCGACACCCCGGGCCACACCCGAGCTCCGCGCAGCAGCTCGCAGCGCGCGCCGATGTCGGCGCCGTCGCCGATGACGCCGTCGCGGATCAGCGCCCGCGGGCCGACGCGGGCACCGAAGCCGATGATCGACCGCTCGATCACGCTGCCGGCCTCGATCCGGACGCCGTCGAAGATGACAGCGCCGTCCAACCGGGCACCGGGACCGATCTCCGCACCTCGCCCGACGACCGTGCCGCCGATCAGCAACGCGCTCGGCGATACCGCCGCGCCGTCGTAGACCAGCTGTTCGCCGCGATGGCCATGCAGGGCCGGCGATGGGGCGATGCCGCGCACCAGATCCGCCGACCCGCGCACGAAATCTTCCGGTGTACCCATATCCCGCCAGTAGCTGGCATCGACGTAGCCGCACACCTTGACGTCGTCAGATAGCAAGGCCGGGAACACTTCCCGTTCTACCGATACCTCGCGCCCCTGCGGGATCCGGTCGATGATTTCACGCGAGAATACGTAGCAGCCCGCGTTGATCTGGTCGGTCGGCGGGTCCTGCGTCTTCTCCAAAAACGCTGTCACAAGGCCATTTTCGGTCGGCACGCAGCCAAATGCGCGGGGATCACCCACTCGCACCAAGTGCAAGGTCAGATCGGCGTGCTGCTCGCGGTGATAGTTCAGCAGCTGCCCCAGATCGGCTCCGGAGAGCACATCGCCGTTGAAGACCATCGCGGTGTCATAGCGCAGCCGTGAGGCGACATTGGCGATGCCGCCGCCAGTGCCCAGCGGGTGCTCCTCAGGCACGTATTCAATCTGCAGACCCAACTTGGAGCCGTCGCCGAACTCCCTCTCGAATGCCGCAGGGTGGTATGACGTGCCGAGAATGACGTGCTCGATACCGGCCGCGGCGATCCGGGACAGCAGATGGGTGAGGAACGGCAGCCCGGCGGTGGGCAGCATCGGCTTGGGCGCCGACAAGGTCAGTGGCCGCAGCCGGGTGCCCTTGCCGCCGACCAGAACGACCGCGTCAACCCCCACGTCTGACACCTCATCCCTCCCCTTCTGCCCGCCGCGAACCGCGCACCGTCAGCCGTACCCGCATCGCCAACCCGGCCCGAAAGGCCAAGCGCAGCGGCGCCTGCCGCCATCCAGCATGCCGGTCGGCGAGATAGAGGTAGGTGCTTTTGTGGTGAGCCGCCAGGTTGACCGCCGACTCGCGCCCGGTGGCGTGGCCCTTGTGGTGCAGCACCTCCGCCGACGGCACATAGACGTTCAGCCAGCCGGCCTTACCCAACCGGTCGCCGAGATCGACGTCCTCCATGTACATGAAGTAGCGCTCGTCGAAGCCGCCGATCTGCTCGAAGGCCGCCCGGCGCACCAGCAGGCACGACCCCGACAGCCAGCCCACCGGGCGCTCAGTGGGTGCCAGCCGCTCCTGGCGATAGGCCGTAGACCACGGATTGTTCTTCCACAACGGTCCGACGACGGCGTGCATACCGCCGCGGATCAGGCTGGGCAGATGCCGCGCCGACGGATACACCGATCCATCCGGGTCGTGGATCAACGGGCCAAACGTCGCCGCACGCGGCCACCGTGTGGCAGCGGCCAACAGCGCGTCGATGCTCGCCGGGCCCCACTGGACATCCGGGTTGGCCACCACAACCCACTCGTCGGCATCGCTCCCTTCTTCAGCAAGCCGAGACATCGCGCGATTCACCGCACTGCCGTAGCCGAGGTTGGCCCCGGTCGAGAACAACCGCACGCCCGGGTAGCGCTCGACAGCGGCCTGCGGCGTCCCGTCGGTGGAGCCGTTGTCAGCCATCAGCACGCTCACCGGGCGCTCAGTCGCATGCGACAACGACGCCAAAAACCGGTCCAGGTGCGGGCCCGGGGAATAGGTCACCGTTACGACCGGCAGGACGTCACTCACGCGTAGAGAGTAACGATCAAGGTCTCAGCGGCGCAGCCAGCGCCTGGGCAAGCGCGTCGCGCCACGGCCGCAGCGGCGACAACCCCGCCTGCTCCGACTGCCGACCGGACAGCACCGAATACGACGGCCTCGGCGCCGGCCGCGGATTGTGGGCGCTGCTCACCGGCACCACTCGCTCCGGATCCGCGCCGACACCCTCGAATACCGCTCGGGCCTGTTCGAAGCGGCTGACCGCGCCCTCGTTCGCGGCGTGCACCAGCGGCGCATGCACCTGCCCGTTGGCCACCTCGAGCAGCGCGGCGACCAGGTCGGCAACATAGGTCGGCGACCCGGTCTGGTCGTCAACCACCTCGACGATGCCGTCGCCGGCAGCCAGCCGGCGCATAACCGCAACGAAGTCCTTGCCGTTTCCGCCGGTGTAGATCCACGCGGTGCGTACCACCACGGCCTCCGGCAACGCGGCCAGCACGGCCTGTTCACCCGACAACTTGGTCCGCCCGTACACACCCAGCGGCGCCGTCGCGTCGTCCGGCTCGTAGGGGTGCGGCGCCGATCCGCCGAAGTCGCCGCTGAACACGTAGTCGGTGGAGATGTGGATCAGCCGCGCGCCAACGCGCGCGCAGGCCCGGGCGAGGTGTTCGGGGCCGCCGGCATTGACCGCGAATGCCCGCTCCTCATCGCCCTCGGCGGCGTCCACATTGGTGTACGCCGCGCAGTTGATCACCACGTCGCCGGCCTGCACGATCCGCTCGGCGGCGTGCGGATCGGTGATGTCGCACTGCGATGACGTCAGCGCCAGCACGTCGCGTCCTCGCCGAATCGCCTCGGTCGCCAACCGGCTGCCGGCCTGCCCACCGGCACCGGTGATCACGATTCTGTCTCGTTGGGTCACCAACGCCACTCCTCCTCAGTCGCTTTGCTCTGCATCGTCGTGGGCGTGGTCACGAGTCTGGCACGCCGAAGCTTCGGTTCCGGCGATACTGCTGTGACAAAAGTAGTCTGGAGTGATGCCTGCGCATCGCGTGGTTCGTGTGATTACAACTGTGGCGGCCGTGATGGTCGTGCTCGGTACCGGGGTGGCTTGGAGCAAGGTCCGCTCTTTCGAGGACGGCATCTTCCACGTCTTCGCGCCGTCGTTGGGCCAGGGCGGCGACGACGGGGCGATCGACATCCTGCTGGTCGGCATGGACAGCCGCACCGATGCCCACGGCAACCCGTTGAGCGCCCAGGAGTTGGCAACGCTGAAGGCCGGGGACGAGGTGGCCAGCAACACCGACACCATCATCCTGGTGCGCATCCCGAACAGCGGGAAATCCGCGACGGCGATCTCGATTCCGCGCGACACCTACGTCTCCGCGCCCGGGCTGGGCAAGACCAAAATCAACGGCGTCTACGGTCAGACCAAAGAGGAGAAGCGAGTCAGCCTGGTCGAATCCGGCGTCGCGGCCGCCGAGGCCGAGACCGAGGGAACCGAGGCCGGCCGCGAGGCGCTGATCAAGACGGTCGCCGACCTCACCGGCGTCACCGTCGACCACTACGCCGAGATCGGGCTGCTGGGCTTCTCGTTGATCACCGACGCCCTCGGCGGCGTCAACGTATGCCTGAAAGAGCCCGTATACGAACCACTTTCGGGCGCCGATTTTCCGGCGGGCTGGCAGAAGCTCAACGGTCCACAAGCGCTGAGCTTCGTCCGCCAGCGCCATGACCTGCCCCGCGGAGACCTGGACCGGGTGGTCCGCCAGCAGGTGGTGATGGCCTCGCTGGCCCACCAGGTGATCTCCAGCAAGACGCTGTCGAGCCCGGCAACGATGAACCGTCTGCAGCACGCCATCCAGCGCTCGGTGGTGTTGTCATCGGGTTGGGACATTATGGATTTCGTGAACCAGCTGCAGAAGCTTGCCGCCGGCAAGATCGCGTTCGCGACCATCCCGGTGCTCGACGAGTCCGGCTGGAGTGACGACGGCATGCACAGCGTCGTGCGGGTCGATCCCCACCAGGTGCAGGATTGGGTGGGGGGCCTGCTGCACGACCAGGCGCAGGGCAAGACCGAAGAGCTGGCCTACACGCCAGACAAGACCACCGCTAACGTGCTCAACGACACCGATATCAACGGGCTTGCCGCGTCGGTGTCAGAAGTGTTGACCTCGAAAGGCTTTGCTGCGGGCAAGGTCGGCAACAACGACGCTGCCCACGTGGCCAACAGCCAGGTGCAAGCCGCCAAGGCCGACGACCTGGGCGCGCAAGCGGTCGCCAAAGAACTCGGCGGGCTGCCCGTCATTGCCAATACGTCGCTACCGCCGGGCTCGGTTCGGGTGGTGCTGGCCAATGATTACACCGGGCCGGGCGCGGGTTTGAGCGACGGGCCCACCGCGATGGCCGCCCGTTCGTCGAACTCCGGCTCGGGCGACAACACGGCTCCCCCGCCCTCGCCGATCCTGACCGCCGGCTCCGAGCACCCCGAGTGCGTCAACTGAGGTGACCACCCTCAGCGGAGCGATCTTGGATCCGATGCTGCGCGCCGACCCGGTCGGGCCGCGCATCACCTACTACGACGACGCGACCGGCGAGCGCATCGAGTTGTCTGCGGTGACACTGGCCAACTGGGCGGCCAAGACCGGCAACCTATTACGCGATGAGTTGGGCGCCGGACCCGCCAGCCGGGTGGCGGTTTTGCTGCCGGCGCACTGGCAGACGGCGGCGGTGCTGTTCGGCGTGTGGTGGATCGGCGCGGACGTGGTGCTCGGCGATTCACCGGCCGATGTCGCGTTGTGCACAGCCAGCCGGCTCGACGAGGCTGACACCACCGGCGCCGGCGAGGTTGCAGTGCTGTCGCTGGACCCGTTCGGCCGCCCGGTGCCCGATCTGCCGATCGGCGTCACCGACTACGCGACCGCGGTGCGGGTGCACGGCGACCAGATCGTCGCCGAGCGCAATCCCGGGCCGGCCCTGGCCGGCCGATCGGTCGACGAGGTGCTGGCTGCTTGCCAAACGTCCGCGTCAACAAGGGGTTTGACGCCCGGCGATCGGGTGCTCTCGACGGCATCCTGGGATGGGCCCGACGACGTGATCGAGGGTCTGCTGGCGGTCCTGGCGGTCGGCGGGTCGCTGGTACAGGTGGCCAACCCGGATCCGACGGCACTGCCACGCAGGATCGAGACCGAGAAGGTCACCCGCGTCTTTGAGTCCCACTAGCCACACCAGCACCGTCTCCAGGCCGTGACACGTCCGCCGAATCGAGGGCGTATGCGATAGCACCTCCGACGGGTGATATCACATGCGGGCGTCATTTGGGGCAGACAGTTGTCCCTCCGGACAGCGACTGACGAGGTTGTTGAGACTCCTGATACTCAACCACCGCTCGATACATATTGGTATCGCAATATTTCTATGTTAGTGTTGGCGGAACGGCGACACGGGAAGGTGCGGGGATGTTGGTGCACGGGCTGTTGGGGAAGGCGGCCGGGACGGTGGTCACCGGTCTGGTCGGGGTCAGCGCCTACGAGGTAGTACGCAAGGCATTGGCCAAGGCTCCGATTCATGACGCCGCCGTCACCGCGACGGAGTGGGGGCTACGCGGAACCCGGCGCGCCGAGGAAGCAGCGGAGTCAGCCCGGCTGAAGGTGGCCGACGTGGTGGCCGAAGCCCGCGAACGCATCGGTGAGGAGGCACAGCCTCCGGCCATCGGCAACCACGACCACGAGCACTGACATGCGCGTCGTTTCGGACGCGGCCGGGCGGATGCGGGTGCAGGTCCCGTGGGTGCGTTCGAATTCGCGGCGCGCGGTCGCGGTCGAAGAAGCGGTGGATCGGCAGAACGGGGTGCGGGCCGTGCACGCCTATCCTCACACCGGTTCTGTCGTCGTCTGGTATTCGCCGAGACGCTGCGATCGTGAAGCCGTGCTGGCCGCAATCCAGGAAGCCGAACACGTTGCCGCCGAGCTGATCCCGGCTCGCACACCGCGATCCTCCGACGTCCGCAACACCGAAGTGCTGCGCATGGTGATCGGCGGCACGGCGCTGGCCTTGCTCGGCGTGCGCCGCTATGTCTTCAAACGCCCGCCACTGCTGGGCCCGAGCGGTCAGCTGGTCGCAACCGGCGCGACGATCTTCATGGGCTATCCGTTCCTGCGCGGCGCGCTGCGCTCGCTGCGGTCCGGGCGCGCCGGCACCGATGCGCTGGTGACCGCGGCGACGGTGGCCAGCCTGGTGCTGCGCGAGAACGTCGTGGCGCTCACCGTGCTGTGGCTGCTGAATATCGGTGAGTACCTTCAAGATTTGACGTTGCGACGCACCCGGCGGGCCATCTCGGATCTGTTGCGGGGCACCGCCGACACGGCATGGGTCCGTCTTGATGATGGCAACGAGGTACAGGTCCCGATCGACACCATCCAGATCGGCGACGACGTGGTGGTCCACGACCATGTGGCGATACCGGTCGACGGCGATGTGGTCGACGGCGAGGCCGTTGTCGACCAGTCCGCGATCACCGGCGAAACGCTACCGGTCAGCATCGTCGCCGGGTCGACGGTGCATGCCGGTTCGGTGGTGCTGCGCGGGCGCCTGGTGATTCGCGCCAGCGCCGTCGGCAACGAAACCGCGATCGGCCGCATCATCAGCCGCGTCGAAGAGGCCCAACACGATCGGGCGCCGATCCAAACCGTCGGCGAGAACTTCTCCCGCCGCTTCGTGCCCATCTCCTTCATCGTGTCCGCGATCACCCTGGCGATCACCGGAGACGTCCGGCGCGCGATGACCATGTTGCTGATCGCCTGCCCGTGCGCGGTCGGCCTGGCGACGCCGACCGCGATCAGCGCGGCGATCGGCAACGGCGCACGCCGCGGCATCCTGATCAAGGGCGGATCGCACCTCGAGCAGGCCGGTCGGGTGGACGCGATCGTCTTCGACAAGACCGGAACGCTCACCGTCGGGCGCCCGGTGGTGACGAATATCATTGCATTACACAAGGATTGGCAGCCAGAGCAGGTGCTCGCCTACGCGGCAAGCTCCGAGCTGCACTCTCGCCATCCGCTGGCCGAGGCCGTGATCCGCTCGACCGAGGAACGCCGCATCATCATTCCGCCGCACGAGGAATGCGAGGTGCTGGTCGGCCTTGGCATGCGGACCTGGGCCGACGGCCGGACGCTGCTGCTGGGCAGCCCGTCGCTGCTGCGCTCGGAAAACGTCAAGGTGTCCAAGGAGGCGGCGGACTGGGTCGATAAGCTGCGCCACCAGGCCGAGACCCCGTTGCTGCTCGCCGTGGACGGAAAGCTGGTCGGGCTGATCAGCCTGCGCGACGAAGTCCGGCCCGAGGCGCCGGATGTGCTGAAGAAGCTGCGCGCCAACGGAATTCGCCGCGTCGTGATGCTCACCGGCGATCACCCCGATATCGCCACGGTGGTTGCCGGCGAGCTGGGCATCGACGAGTGGCGCGCCGAGGTACTGCCCGAGGACAAACTCGAAGTGGTAAGCCAGCTCCAGGACGAGGGCTACATCGTCGGGATGGTCGGCGACGGCATCAACGATGCCCCGGCGCTGGCCGCCGCGAATATCGGCATCGCCATGGGCCTGGCCGGCACCGACGTCGCCGTCGAAACCGCCGATGTCGCGTTGTCCAACGACGATTTGAACCGCCTGCTCGACGTCGGCGACTTGGGCGCGCGCGCAGTCGAGGTCATCCGCCAGAACTACGGCATGTCGATCGCGGTTAACGCCGCCGGGCTGCTGATCGGCGCCGGCGGTGCATTGTCGCCGGTGCTCGCGGCGATCCTGCACAACGCGTCGTCGGTGGCCGTCGTCGCGAGCAGTTCCCGGCTGATTCGCTACCGCTTGGACTGAGGCCACTGCCAGGCTAAGGGTTGACCAACCGCGGGAGAAGCGTCCGCCGGTCCGACATCCGCCTCGTACGATGTGCGCAACCGGCGAAAGGATACGCACGTGTCATCGATCCCGCTTGACCCCGTTGCCAGCGAACGGCTGTCGCATGCCGACAAGGTCTTCACGTCGGACTTGTCGATCAGCGAATTCGCGCTCCTGCACGGGGCCGGTTTCGAGCCACTCGATCTGGTGATGGGTGTCTCGGTCTACCACGTCGGCTACCAATTCACCGGTATCCGGCAACAATCCGAACTGCCCGTGCTCACCGAAGCGACCTATCGGGCGCGCTGGAACGCCATGGCCCGCATGCAGGCCGAAGCCGACGCGCTGGGCGCCGACGGTGTGGTGGGTGTCCGCCTGGAATGGCGCCAGCACGGCGCCGAATCCGAGCACCTGGAGTTCATCGCGGTCGGAACCGCTGTGCGCTACACCCCCAAGCCAGGGTCTTTCCGGCGCGGCAACGGGCAGGCCTTCTCCAGTCATCTGTCAGGACAAGACATGGTGACACTGATCCGATCGGGCTATGCGCCGATAGCGTTCGTCATGGGCAACTGCGTGTTTCACATTGCCGCGCAAGGCTTTATGCAGACGCTGCGACAGATGGGCCGCAACGTCGAAATGCCACAGTGGACGACCGGAAACTACGAAGCGCGCGAGTTGGCCATGTCGCGCATGCAGAGCGAAGCCGAGCGCGACGGCGCATCGGGAGTCGTCGGGGTGCATTTTGCCATCCAGAACTACGCCTGGGGCTTCCACACGGTTGAGTTCTACGCCGCCGGAACGGCAGTGCGCCGCAGCGGCACGGCCGAAACCATTGCGCCGTCGTTCGTCCTCGCCATGAACGACTGATGGCGGCTTTCGACGCCGAGCGAGTGAGCCGCACCGTCACCGGCGCGCTGGCTGGACCCGGCGGAATCGCGCTGGTGATCAACGTCTTTGCTGGTCTACCGGGCGCTGCGCACACCGCCGCCCGTCGCGGAATGTTCCGGTCGCAACCCGCGCGGCTGCAGATCGGCGACTGGCGCTACGAGGTGACTCCTGACAACCGGTTGAGGGCGGCACACGTGGTCGGTGGCATCGTGATCGCCGACGAGGTGCTGGTGGCCGACGCGGTGGGACCGCACCTCGCCCGCTCCCTCGGGCAGATTGTCGCCCGCTACGGTCCGGCGGTCATCCCGAACATCGATGCAGCGGTGGAGGCGTTGAGCGCCAGCGCGGGGTGAGGCGAGCACCGGCGACGCATGGTCACCGGTGCTCGCGAACAGTTCCCGGCTGATTCGGTACCGATTCGACTATGCGGATGCGACAATGTCGCGGGTAAGGCGATGACGATGTAGGAAGTCGGTGCAAATCCGGCGCGGTCCCGCCACTGTCATCGGGGAGCGAACCTCAAACGCCACGGCCGCGAGCTGGAAGGCGAGGCGAGCAGCGATCCGAGAGCCAGGACACTCGCGTCGTCGCATCCTGCGGACCGGGGCGGTCGACCCCGAGAGAGCTGTTGAACATCCATGGCTCGTCGTTCTTGCGTGGCGCTGCTGACCGAACTCGCCGACATCAGTCCATATTTTGCGGTGGGGGCCGGGCCCGTCGATGAGGGGTGGCGTCCGGTGCGGCAGCTCTACACCGACTCCGCACTGCTCGACGGGATCGTCGACCGCGTCGGAGCACGCATGGATGTCGCGGAGCAGCGGGTCGCGGCGTCGACGTTTTTCCTCGGCTTCGCCGCGCGGCTGTGGTCGATCGGCCTCGGCGCACTGGCCGGCCATCGGCTGCTGCCCGACCTGGACGCCGAGCATCTGCTGTTCCGGGAGAGCGACGGCCAAATCCAGCTGCACATCGAACATCCCGTCGCCTGGCAGGGCGATGACCTGGAGCCGATGCTCGCCGACATGGTGCTCGAGTGGCACCTGGCGCCGCTCAGCGCGGCGCTGCGCCGACTCGGGCCGATCTCGGACGGGTTGTTGCGCGGCAATGCAGCCTCCGCGTTGCTCGGCGCCGCTCGCGTCTTCGACCGCAATGCCACAGCTGGGCCCGGGTGGCAACTGGCCCGCAGATTGTGCTCCGACGAAAGACTCTCGGCTGCAGTCCGTTTCAATGGCGTGAGCTATCGCCGGACCAGCTGCTGCCTCTACTACCGCGCGCCTCGCGGTGGGCTATGCGGCGACTGCGGCATGGCTGAGGGAGGCTGTCGATGACCGCACCGATTTGGATGGCCGCGCCGCCAGAGGTTCATTCGGCGTTGCTGAGCAGCGGCCCGGGCCCCGGATCACTGCTGGCGGCCGCCGGGGCGTGGAGCTCGCTGAGCACCGAATACACCGACACCGCCGCTGAATTGGCCGCTGTGTTGGGCGGCGTGCAGGCCGGGGCCTGGCAGGGCCCGACCGCCGAGGAGTATGTGGCAGCCCATGTGCCTTATCTGACCTGGCTGGCTCAGGCCAGCGCCGACGCCACCGCGACCGCCGCCCAGCACCAAACCGCCGCCGCTGCCTACACCACCGCGCTCGCGGCGATGCCGACGCTGGGCGAGCTGGCCGCCAACCACGCCACCCACGCGGTACTGTTGGCGACGAATTTCTTTGGCATCAACACGATTCCGATCGCGTTGAACGAGGCCGACTATGTGCGGATGTGGGTTCAGGCCGCCACTGTGATGAGCGTTTATCAGGGTGTGACCACCGCGGCGGTCGCGGCATCGCCGCAAACCCCAACGGCGCCGCAGATCGTGAAAGCCAATGCGGCGGCATCCACCGGCGCTTCGGACTCGTCGTTGTTACCCCCCGACACGGAGCAAAATTGGCTCAATTTCCTACACAACATCGGGTTCACCGACTTCTACAACAACGTCTTACAGCCGTTGATCAACGACCTGCTGAACAACCCCTACTTGGCATCGCTCTTTTCCGGATTCGATCCGTATCTGGCCGAGCTCGGTAATCCGCTGATCTTCCTCGACCCGTTCAACGTCGCGTTCGCCCTCGGCTATCCGATGGATATCGGTTCATATGTCGCCTTCCTGTCGCAAACCTTCGGATTTATCGGGGCGGACGTCACCGCGGCGTTCGCTTCGGGAAATCCTGCGACCATCGGCTTCACTCTGATATTCACCACCGTTGAAGCCATCGGCACGGTCATCACCGACACCATCGCATTGCTAAAGACGCTGCTCGAAGAGACTCTTGTGCTGCTGCCGAGTGTTCTGCCGCTGTTGACCGTGCCCTTCGTACCGCTGGCAGTCATCCCGGTGGGCGCAACCGGCTTAGCGGGCCTGGCGGGTTTGGCCGGGCTGGCCGGCATCCCCGCGGTGCCCATCCCCCCAATCCCTCCGCCAGTGGCGTTGGCACTCGCACCAACCCCGACACCGGTCCCTGCCCCGGCCCCCGCACCGGCCCCGGTCCCCGCGCACGCCGCCGCGCCCGCACCCGCCGCCCCCGGCCCCCCGCCGCCGACACCATCAGGACCGCCAGGCACTGGTGACTGCCCAGGGCTTTGCCTACATGGTCGGTAGCCTGACCGCGGCCGCTCGGAGGGCGGCGAGCGTCAGCACCACGGCTAAGGCGCTGGAACCCGTGGCTGCCGCGGCCTTAGCCGCCGCTGCTGGACCGGAAACGCCGGACCAAACGCGCCGACGTCGTCGACCCAAGGCGGAAATGCTCGGCCGCGGTTACGAATACATGGATTTGGAGCCAGAGCCGACGGTATTCCCCTCGGATCGGGGTGCGGGATCACTCGGTTTCTCAGGAACCGCCGCGAAGGAAACCGCCACTGCGGCGGCCGGATTGGCCACATTGGCCGATGATGAATTCGGCGGCAGCCCGCGCATGCCGATGATGCCGAGCACCTGGGGTACCGACTCCCCGCCTGAGGATTAGCATCAGTGTCTGTGGCCCGCCAGGCATATGCTCATGACGCGGTTGTGACGATGCAGCCCGGCGGTAGTCCGAACGCCCTCGGCGGCGCAATCACCGTCGCGCTGTGTGGGCACTGGGACCATCAACCGCCGTGCCCCCTCGCGCCGCACTATGTCAGTACGCTCCCGGACGGTGAAACCTTGGCGGTGCGAATACTTTTCGCCACCGAGTCGGCCAACGAGCGACGCGTCCGCGACCTGATCGGCGAAGCCCTCGCCACCGGACAGTTGACCGGACCCGATGGCGGAGTCGCAAGGTGGCAACTGAGGTCAGCCGCCGCTGCCGACGTCCGGCCAAAGGAAGAGGACCATGCCGCCGGACTGATTGGCTCTTAGCAGCCGCAGTCCTCGCCACGCCATGACCTGACGCCCTGCCAGATCGCGGCGGCGGCGATACCCAGGCCGATGACTGGATCGAACCACCAGAGGCCAGGCCAGGCGGCGGTGACCGCGAGGCCAACCAGAACCGCAGCGGCCTGCGCACCGCAGAAATAATTCTGGGTGCCTTCACCTTTTGTGGCCGCCGAGCCCAGACGCACGGCCAGCACATGCTTGGCCCATCCCAGGATCGGCATCAGCACCAGCGAGGCGGCCGTCAGCGCTATACCGATCATTGACGTCTCAGCGTGATGCTCATCGAGCAAGTGGTGCACCGACTCCGCCGCGATATAGGGGGCCGTCAACCAGAAAGACCACGCGACACCGCGCTGCGCGCGCCGTTCAGCGTGCTCGGACAATGTCCGGGAGCCGGAGAACCGCCAGGCCACCATGGCACTGGCCAGGGCCTCGGGCAGGCTGCCCAATGCCCACCCGGTCAGCGCGATCGAGCCGACGGCCAGGCCCTGCCACAGCCCGACCACGCCCTCGGCGAGCATCGCGGCCATGCTGATCCACGCCAGCCCCCATGCCCAGCGCGCACGACGGTGCCAAGCCGCATCCCGCGGCACCGTTCGTCCGAGGCCGGCGCAGCAAGCGTCGTCGACGAGCCCGACCGGATTGCCGGTTGATCGGGATTCGGTCATCAGGTGATGGTAAAGCCAACGCCGGTCCTTTACTCGACCGGGCGTGGCGGCGACGTGTCGTCGCAGCGGCCCTCGAGAACGCATTGCCAGAAACCGACATCGTGCCAGGCGCCGAGTTTGTAGCCGGCCTCGACCAGCTGGCCGACGTGGACGAACCCGCGACGCTCGTGCAGCCGGACGCTCGGCTCGTTGGGCAGGGCAATCACCACGACGACGCTGTGAAACCCTTGGCGGCGCAGACGGGCCATCAGCTCGGTGTAGAGAGCGTCGCCGACCCCGCGGCGCTGGCTCGAAGGATCCACATAAACGGTGGCCTCGGCGGTCCATTGATAGGCGGCCCGACCGTGGAATGGCGCCGCGTATGCCACGCCGGCAACGCGGTCGTCGGTAGCTACCAGCCAAGGGAACCGCGAGCGCAGTCGTCTCCAGTCGTTGCGCCACTCGTCGACGTCCTGCGGTTCGGTCCGGAAATTGACGAACGACTTCTCGATGAAGTAATTGACGATCTTGCAGACCGCCGGCAGGTCGTCTTCGGTGGCGAGCCTGACCTGCAGCCCCGATCGCCGGCTCACCGTACCCTCGCAGCCGGTCGCATCGCCGTGACACTACCGTGCTCCCATGGTGGATTTTGCTCTGCGCTCGTGTGGATTGCGTGGGCACGCGACGTTCGCTCCTGATGAGAGGGACCTGCGCGAGCGCTTGAAGGCCGATACCCCCGCCGGGGAGGCATGGCGTTGTTTGCGCTGCGAGACGTTCGTTGTGGGGCATCCCCGCCGCAGCGGGCCGGCCAATACCGCGCCCGAGATCCCGCGCGGGCGACTGCTTCGTGATCGGACGTTGATGCGGGCGCTCGCTGTGGAGCGCGCATTTCGCTGCGTGATTTTTTTGCTGGTAGCAGCAGGCGTCTTCAAGGTCAAGGGGTCACGCGAGCACCTACGCCAAGCGTTCGAGCAAGACTTGCCGTTACTTAAGCCATTGGCGAACCAGATCGGGTTTAATCCAGACAACTCCAAGATCATTCACCACATCGCGCAGGCATTCTCGCTGTCCTCGTCGACGTTGACCTGGATTGCAGTGGGGCTTAGCGCCTACGCAGCGATCGAGCTTGTCGAAGCGGTCGGATTGTGGCTGATGCAACGGTGGGGCGAATACTTCGCGGTGATCGCGACCAGCGTCTTCCTTCCACTGGAAATCTACGAGCTAACAGAGAAGATCACCGCCCTTCGACTTATTGCGTTCGTAATCAACATCGTTGCGGTCATTTGGCTGCTGTGGAGCAAACGACTGTTCGGGCTGAACGGCGGCGGCAAGGCGTACCGAGAAGAACATGAAACAGCGAGTTTGCTAAGCGTCGAACGAGCAGGTCTGCGCGAAACCGCCACCGGCACAACGGCGTAGAGTGACGTTGAATTGACTCGCAGCCGCAGAAGGGATCCCTACCCCACACCTATCTACCAGCGTGGGGGCTACCCCACATGGTGGCCGCGGGCAGAGCCCGTGCCAGCATCGCCCCACCCGGTGATCCAGACCAATTCGCCAACCGCTGGTGCAGGCGTCGGCGTCGACTTCTTCACCCGCTGGCGGCGGCGAACTCGACCCGGCCGACATCTACATCCCCGATCACCATGGGGTATGCAGCCGATGACCGATCTGCTGGCGGTGGCACCCGTTTCATCGACCGGTTCGTGCACGACGCGGCGGCGGCCGGCGTCCGCCAGGCGGTGATCCTGGCTTCCGGCCTGGATGCCCGCGCTACCGCTGACCTGGCCGTCGGACATGACGGTATTCGAGATCGACCAGCCGCAAGTGATCGAATTCAAGGCGACGACGCTGGCCGCACTCGGCGCCGAGCCGACGGTCGACTTGCGGGCGGTGCCCATCGACCTGCGCGACGATTGGCCCGCGGCACTTGCGCAGGCGGGCTTCGATGCGAAGCGGCCCACCGTGTGGATCGCCGAGGGGCTACTGGCGTCCTCCTCCGGAGGCCCAGGATCGCTTGCTGGACAACATCACCACGCTCAGCGCCACGGCAGCCGACTGGTCGCGGAGATCTTCCTGACTCAGAGAGTTCATTGCAGATCATGCATGCCGCGCTCAGAAGTGGTACGAGCACGCCTGGACTCCCACATCGATGACTTGTGTACGCGCGAGCGTCATGACGTCGCGCTTACCTGACCGAGCGCGGCGCACACACGCGACGCTGCCAGCGCTGCTCCCACGCCTTCCGTCCCCAGCCGCACACGCAGCCAGAACTACTACTGCACCGCAAGGAGCACATTGATGGCCGACGGTCCCAAGCCTCTCGATGGTTTTCGGGTGCTCGATTTCACCCAGAACGTGGCTGGGCCGCTGGCCGGCCAGGTGCTCGCCGACCTGGGCGCGGAGGTCATCAAGGTCGAGGCGCCCGGCGGGGAAGCCGCCCGGCACATCACCTCGATCCTGCCGGGCCGGCCGCCACTCGCGCCGTACTTTCTGCCCAACAACCGAGGCAAGAAATCGGTCTGCGTCGATCTGACAACCGAGCAGGGCAAGCAGGAAATCCTGCGGCTCAGCGACACCGCGGACGTCATCCTCGAAGGGTTCCGGCCCGGCGTGATGGAGAGACTTGGTCTGGGCCCCAACGACTTACAAACACGCAACCCAAAACTAATCTACGCCCGCGTGTCGGCGTTCGGCGGCAATGGCCCGAACGGTGACCGGCCGGGAGTCGACCTCATGGTCGCCGCCGAGGCAGGCATGACAACCGGGATGCGCACGCCGGACGGTAAGCCACAGATCATCCCGTTTCAGCTCGTCGACAACGCGACGGGACACGTGCTGGCCCAAGCGGTTCTGGCCGCGCTGCTCAATCGCGAGCGACACGGGGTCGCCGACATCGTCCGCGTCGCGATGTACGACGTCGCAGTCTCGCTGCAGGCCAACCAGCTGACCATGCACTTGAACCGCCCGACCGAGTCTAAGTCAGCTCTAACTGCCAAGCAGCGCAAGCGGGTTGGCTTCGCGACGCAACCGTCTGACGCGTTCCGGGCCGCCGACGGGTATGTCGTCATCAGCGCCTACATCCCTAAGCACTGGAAACTGTTGTGCCAGGCCATTGACCGTCCGGATCTTCTCGACGACGAGCGGTTCGCCGACCAACGTTCGCGGGCGATCAACTACGCCGAATTATCCGACGAGCTGGAGTCGACGCTGGCCACCAAACCGGCCGAACATTGGGTTAATCTGTTGCGCCACCACGGGCTAATGGCTTGTCTGCCGTACAGCTGGAAGCAAGTCGTCGATACGCCGCTTTTCGCCGAGAACGACCTCGCTCTGCAGGTCGGCAGCGGCGACGACGCGGTCACGGTCGTTCGCACACCGGCCCGCTTCTCGACCTTCGCGGCGGCCGCTGCCGCTCCCCCGCCGGCCGTCGGCGAACACAACGGCGACTTCTTGACCGCGCCGTAGCGCTCATTTCCGCCCCAACGAGTTATCCCCTTCCCTTCTCGTGCGCCGCAATCTCTCACAGATCGCAGTTCATCCACAGCCGAGCTGTCGCGGCTATCCGTGTTGCCTCGTGTCAAGATGCGCGCGTCGAGTTTCTGGTTGCCTCATTTGAGAGTGCGCGCTTAGCGGCACGGGCGTTGGTTTTCGATCCGGCTTTGCTGGAGGTCAGGGTGAGGAGTTGGTTGGTCAAGGCCTGAATCCGGCGCTGCGTGGCGGCGGGGTTGATCCGGCCCTGGGCTGTGGCCAGGCCCACGATGCGGCCCTCGGTCATCGTTGGGTGATTGATCGCGCGCTGAAACGGGGTGGCCGCAGTGTCGTATTTCTTGGACACCTTGGCGCCGTCACGGACCTTGGATATCAGTTTTTGCTGCGGGTAGAAGTAGTTGGTCAGCTTGGATTGAAGCTGCCAGATCTCGTTGAGTAACAACAGTTCTGCGGCAGTGTCATAGCGGTGGTAACCGACTACGGTGCGGACCACCGCCCAGTTCTTCTGCTCGACGTGACAGCCGTCGTTCTTGTTCGCCACCCGCGCGCGGGTGAAGGTGATCTGGTGCCTTTCGCACCATTGCAGCAAGTAGACGTTGATGAATTCCGATCCGTTGTCGGAGTCCACCCCCAGGATTGGGAACGGCATCTTGTAGGCAATGTCGTTCAGTGCGGCCAGGACGCATTTGGCGGCTTTGCTCGGCACTGAGCGGTTCTCGGTCCAGCCGGTGGCGATGTCGGTGACCGTCAGCGTGAACGCGAACTGGCCGGCGGCGTTGCCGCCGTCGTGGCAGACCAGGTCGATCTCGACGAACCCGGGTCGGGCGTCGTCCCAGTCGGCCCAGGTGCGCACCGGAATCTGACTTTTGAGCAGCGATCCCGGCTTGGTAGCCGCACGTCCCTTGATCTGATGTTTGCGCCGTTCGGGAGCCAGTCGACGATCGATGGTGGCCGCCGACATCGACACCAACAGCGCCGCGGTGTCCTCATCGATGACCAGCTCCCCGAAATGGCGCAACACCGCCACCAATTCGCCCAGCATCGGCGCCAGCCGCTTGCCGGCCGGCATTCCCAGCACCATCCAGCACACCGTCAATGCGGCAATGACATCCGGTCCATACCTCGGTGGCCGCGGACGTCTCGGCGACACCAATCTGGGCTGCAACGCCATCACGAGCGCTTTACGGGCATGATTACGGTGCCAGCCCGTGGTGGCGCACAACTCGTCGAGAATGATGCCCTTGGTCCGTTTGTCCGCCAACGAATAGCGGATCCCGGTCGTCTCGGTCACTGCCCTGCGCTCGGCCAACGTCAACCCCATCATCTGGGCCTACCGAGGTCATGGCTGACCGATCACGTAGGCGCGCCGCACGCGCGCATTTCAGATGAGGCAACGAAGCACCATTTCGGGGCCTTTCGCGCGCATATCGGATGAGTCAACGCGGCTATCCCCCCACCTACGAAGTCCCCTAATATCGAAAATATGTTCGATGGGCTTCCGGACGCTGCGGTAGTGGCAGCAATCGGCGACTCGGCGCGCGCCGAGAACATCGCCTGCGCCCGCCGACTCGCCGCGATTGCCGAACTCTACGAACGTCGCCAGATTCCTGTGGAAGACGGCAACGGCCGCGAACTATGGCGTATCGACCCCTGGGAGGCGGTCGCGGCCGAAGTAGCCGCTGCGCAGGGCATCACAGCGGCTGCAGCCGGTGCCCAGCTGCACAACGCGATCTGCCTGCATGAGCGGTTGCCCAAAGTCGCGGCGCTGTTCGCCACCGGCGCTATCTCCCACCGGACTGTTCGGATGATCGTGGCCCGCACCTTTCTGGCACTCGAGCCCGACGTACTGGCTGCAATCGACGCCGAGTTGGCCGAAACACTGACCGCGTGGGGGCCGCTGTCGTTCGCCAAGACCGAGCAGGCCATTGACGCGTTGGTCGAACGTCACGATCCCGCCGCGCGCCGGCGCACCGAGACTGAGCTCCGCTCGCGCTACGTCGACGTCAGCCATCGTGGCGGCATCGCGTCGATATCGGGCGACCTGTACCCCACTGACGCCACGCTGCTGGATCGGCGCCTGACCGCATTGGCCCATACCGCTTGCGACAACGACCCGCGGACCATCGATCAGCGTCGCGCCGACGCGTTGGGCGCGCTCGCCGCCGGACACGCCGTATTGGCTTGCGCATGCGGTCTGCCCGACTGCCCAGCTGAAACCCCTTCAACTACTTCAGTCGTGGTGCATGTCGTCGCTGAGGCCGCCGCGCTGGATGCTGCGGACACCGCGGACCTCCACGGCGAACGGCCCGGAGATGGCGGGCCTGAGGTCGTGCGCGACCCGGAACGGCTAGCGGAACTCATCCGCGAAGCCAACAGCCCCCGGCCCGACACCGCACTCGTCAGTCATTCCAACCCGGCCGTGGTGCTGGGTGGGCCGGTCATCCCTGCGGCGACACTCGCCGACTTGGCCGCCCGCGGCGCGGTCGAGCTGCGACCGCTGGTCCATCCCGGCCATCGCGCACCCGAACCGCGTTATCGACCGTCACTGGCACTGGCCGACTTCGTCCGCTGTCGCGACCTCACCTGCCGCTTCCCCAACTGCGACCGACCAGCCGACGTATGCGATATCGACCACACCGTTCCTTACGATGCCGGCGGCCCGACGCACGCGTCCAATTTGAAATGCCTATGCCGAAAACATCACTTACTCAAGACTTTCTGGAGCGGCGTCACCGGCTGGCGCGACAAACAGCTGCCTGACGGCACGCTGATGTGGACCTCACCGTCGGGCCACACTTATTGCACGGTACCAGGCAGCAGGCTGCTCGTCCCCGAATTATGCGTGCCGACAGGCAAGCTCGAGGTACCCACTTCGAAGGTCCGCGAGGGCGTCGGTCGCGGCGCGATGATGCCCCGCCGTAAGCGAACAAGAGCCACCGATCGGCATCACCGAATCATGGCCGAGCGCAACGCCAATCAGCGCAGCAGTGCGCGTGACATCACCACGCGCTGAATCTGGTTGGTGCCCTCGTAGATCTGGGTGATCTTGGCGTCACGCATGAACCGCTCGACGGGGAAGTCGGTGGTGTAGCCGGCGCCGCCGAAGAGCTGCACAGCCGCCTCGGTCACGTCCATCGCGGTGTCGGAGGCGAAGCACTTTGCGGCCGCGGAGATGAATCCGAGATTTGGCTCGCCGCGTTCGGCGCGGGCAGCGGCGGTGTAGACCATCAGCCGGGCCGCTTCGACTTTCATTGCCATGTCGGCCAGCTCGAACTGCACGCCCTGGAACTCGGAGATCGACTTGCCGAACTGCTTGCGGTCCTTGGTATAAGCGACCGCGGCGTCCACCGCGCCCTGCGCGATGCCCACCGCCTGGGCACCGACGGTGGGCCGAGTGTGATCGAGGGTCTGCAGTGCGGTCTTGAACCCGGTGCCGGGCTCGCCGATCATCCGACCGCCCGGGACGCGGCAGTTCTCGAAGTACAACTCGGTGGTCGGCGAGCCCTTGATGCCCATCTTCTTTTCCTTGGGACCGGCGCTGAATCCCTCGTCGTCCTTGTGCACCATGAACGCCGAGATCCCGTTGGCACCCTTGTCCGGGTCGGTCACGGCCATCACCGTGTACCAAGTCGACTTGCCGCCGTTGGTGATCCAGCATTTGGTGCCGTTGAGAATCCAGTCGTCGCCGTCGGCCTTGGCCCGAGTCCGCATCGAGGCCGCGTCGCTGCCGGCCTCTCGTTCAGAAAGCGCGTACGAGGCCATCGCTCCATCGGTGGCCAGTGCCGGCAGCACTTGCTTCTTCAACTCTTCCGAACCCCGCAGAATGAGGCCCATGGTGCCCAGCTTGTTCACGGCGGGGATCAACGAGGCAGAAGCGTCGACACGGGCGACCTCCTCGATAACGATGCAGGCCGCCACCGAGTCCGCGCCTTGACCGCCGTACTCCTCGGGAATGTGAACGGCGTTGAAACCGGACGCATTCAGCGCCGCCAGCGCCTCCTCCGGGAACCGGGAATGCTCGTCGACCTCGGCGGCGTAGGGCAGGATTTCCTTTTCCGCCAGCGCGCGGATCGCCACCCGCAGCTCCTCGTGCTCCTCCGGCAACTTGTACACATCGAACGACGGGTCCCCGGCCCACTGCGCCATCTTGGCCTCCTTTTGCTACTCGCCGGTAACTTTACCTTGACGTTCCTTCAGCGCCGCATCCTTGGCCAGCACCGACTCCGCCAGCTGATCTTGGAACGCGACGATCCGGCCGCGCAACACCGGATCCGATACCGCCAAAATGCGGACCGCCAACAGACCTGCGTTGCGGGCGCCGCCGATCGACACGGTGGCCACCGGCACTCCGGCCGGCATCTGCACAGTGGACAGCAGCGAGTCCAGACCGTCGAGCCGGGCCAGCGGCACCGGGACACCGATCACCGGCAGCGGTGTGGCCGAGGCCACCATGCCCGGCAGGTGCGCCGCCCCGCCGGCACCGGCGATGACCACCTCGATGCCACGATCGGCCGCGGTTCGGGCGTAGTCGAGCATCCGCTGCGGAGTGCGGTGCGCCGACACCACGCCGACCTCGTAGGGGATGTCGAACTCGGCCAGTGCGTCGGCGGCGTCGGCCATCACCGACCAGTCGCTGTCGCTGCCCATGATCACCCCGACGCGCGCCTGCTTCGTCATGCGTGTGGGTCCCATCCGTCCGTCCACTGCCCGTGTGACAACCAGTGTGCCGCCAGCTCGGCGCGCTCGCGCAGATTCGCCAGCTCCGCGACGTGGTCGCCGAGAAAGTTGACGTGGCCGATCTTGCGGCCCGGCCGTTCGCCCTTGCCGTAGAGGTGAACCCGCGCATCGGGCATCCGCGCGAACAGGTGATGCAATCGCTCGTCGACCGTGATCGTCGGCGTTTGCGTGGCGCCCAACACGTTGGCCATCACCGTCACCGGGACCGTCGCATCGGTATCACCGAGCGGATAGTCAAGCACCGCGCGCAGATGCTGCTCGAACTGGCTGGTCCGCGCCCCGTCCATGGTCCAATGCCCGGAATTGTGGGGTCGCATCGCCAATTCATTGACCAGCAGCTGCCCATCGATCGTCTCGAACAGCTCGACGGCCAGCACACCGACGACGCCCAGTTCGGCCGCCAATCGCAGCGCCAGCTGCTGGGCCGCGGCGCCGAGGTCGTCGGGCAGCGCCGGGGCCGGTGCGATCGCCAGCACGCAGATGCCGCCGCGCTGCACCGTCTCCACCACCGGCCACGCCGCGCCCTGCCCGTACGGCGACCGCGCTACCAGTGCCGACAGTTCGCGGCGCATCGCGACGCGCTCCTCGACCAACACGGGCACGCGCGCGTCCAGATACTCCCCCGCGATCGACCGGGCCTGCGCCAGGTCCGCCGCCATCCGCACCCCACGACCGTCGTAGCCACCGCGGACCGCCTTGACCACCATCGGGCCGCCGGTACGCGCCGCGAACGCCTCGACGTCGTCAAGCCCTGAAACGGCCGCGTAGCGCGGCACCGGGGCGCCCAGCGCTTCCAGACGTCGCCGCATGAGGAGTTTGTCCTGCGCGTGAATTAAAGCCTCCGGCGGCGGCGCCACGTTGACGCCCTCGGCGACCAGCTCCTCGAGCAGCTCGGTCGGGACGTGCTCATGATCGAAGGTCAACGCGTCCGCGCCGGCGGCGACGCGACGCAGATCGCCGAGGTTCGTGTGCGAGCCGATCACCACGTCCGGGCTCACCTGAGCTGCCGGGTCGTCGGCATCGGCGGCCAGCACCCGCAGGCTCTGGCCCAGCGCGATCGCGGCCTGGTGGGTCATCCGGGCCAGTTGGCCGCCGCCGACCATCGCGACGAGCGGTGCAGCGGTCGGGGTACTCGTCACGGCATTTATGGTGTCATGGCCGTTGAACGGCGTGTTTACCGGCGGCGACACCGTAGTTGGGCGCGGTTAACGGGCAATACGTAGACTGCGACATTGTGTCCTTTGCCGATGCCACGATCGCGCGGTTACCGCGGCCGATCCGTCCTTACGCCGAACGCCATCACGAACTGATCAAGTTCGCGATCGTCGGCGCGACCACCTTGGTCATCGACTCGACGATCTTCTACACCCTCAAACTGACGATTCTGGAGCCCAAGCCGGTGACCGCCAAGGTCATCGCCGGCATCGTCGCGGTCATCGCCTCCTACATCTTGAACAGGGAGTGGAGCTTCCGGGACCGCGGCGGCCGGGAGCGTCACCACGAGGCGCTGCTGTTCTTTGTGTTCAGCGGCGTGGGCGTGCTGCTGAGCATGGCGCCGTTGTGGATCTCCACCTACGTCTTGGACCTGCGGGTGCCGACGGTGTCGTTGACCGTGGAGAACATCGCCGACTTCATCTCGGCCTACATCGTCGGCAACCTGCTTCAGATGGCGTTCCGCTTCTGGGCGTTCCGGCGCTGGGTGTTCCCCGACGAATTCGGCCGCGACGAAGACCAGGGGCTGGAATCGGCCCTTACCGCCGGTGGGTTCGCCGAGGTCCTCGAGGACAACTTCGAGGGGGGCGGCAGTGTCACGCTGATGCGGGCCTGGCGGTCGCGCCGTAGCCGGATGGATCAGCTGGGCGATTCCTCGGATCCGAGGGTGTCGAAAACCTCGTGATACAGCAGCGCGTGGACCTGCTCCACGCGCGGAATGTCGTAGAACTCCAACGGATCTTGTGACGCCGATTCGACGATCAGCGTGCCGGTGCGCAAGATCCGATCGATCAGCCGGTGCCGGAATTCGACGCTGTTGATCCGGGCCAGCGGGATGTCGATCCCGCTGCGGCTCAACACCCCGTGCCGGAACATCACTCGCCGGCCGGTGATCACGAAATGGGTGGTCAGCCAGTTCAAGAACGGCCACAGCGTCAGCCACCCGATCACGATCAGCCAGATCGCCCCGATGACGCCGAAGATGACCCTCTTGGCGGTTGGATCCCAGCTGGTGCTGTTGACGACCGCGGAGCCGAACGACGCCGCCGCGCTGGCCAAGATGAGCACGACGACCGGCCAGAAGAGTCGCTTCCAGTGCGGGTGCCGGTGCAAGACCACCTGCTCGTCGCCGGCCAGCACGTTGTCGGGGTAGCCCACGCTGGCACTTTAAACGCTGGGGCGTAGGTGCGTGATGTCTCCGGCCGAGATCGCCACGGTCTGGCCGCCGGTGTCGACGCACAATCGGCCGGTCTCGTCGACGGCATGCGCGGTCCCGACGACCTCCTGGTCGCCGGGCAGGATGGCCCGCACCCGAGAACCCAGGGTCAGGCTGTAGTGCTGATAATCGGCGACCAGCGCCGGATCGGCGCCACCGGCGCTGCGCCAGGCGTCGACGCGCCGCGCTAGTTCGCGAAGTATCCTGCGCGCCAACGTGTTTCGATCGATAGCCGACGACCCCAGCATCAGCAGCGACGTGGCCACCGGGTCGGGTGCTTCGTCGGCGGTCAGCGTCACGTTGAGCCCCAGGCCGACCACGATCACCGGCGCCGGCGCCGCGACCTCGGCGAGGATCCCGGCCAGCTTGCCGCCGTCGACCAGCACGTCGTTCGGCCATTTGAGGCCGACCGCGGCGCCGCACTCCGCGGTCAGCGCATCAGCCACCGCAACGCCGGTGGCCAGCGGCAACCATCCCCAGCCGGTCCGGGGAACCGAGGCCGCGCCCACCCCCACCGACAACGCGATCTGCGCACGCGGCGGCGCCGACCATTGCCGGCCGTGCCGCCCTCGACCGGCGTTCTGGTATTCGGCAAGCAACACCGATCCGTCGATATCGGCGCCGCCCTCCGCCCGGGCGATCAGATCGGCGTTGGTGGAGCCGGTTTCGGTGACCACGTCGAGTTCACGCCACGGCATGCCCGGCCCGGCCAACCCGTGGCGCAACGCCGTCGCGTCCAACGGCGGGCGGTCTGTGGCGTCGGCTGACACGATGCCGTCCTCGTTTCGTCGAGCGATGTCGTCGAGTGTGCGTTCTGGGCCTCCACTGTGCGCTGATGGCCGGATTCCCGCAAAATTCCCGCCCTAGATCCACATTCGGCGCCATGGGCGTACACCCGGCAGGACCGACACCCGGTGCTGGATTGGGATCGCAATATAAGGGACCGCTAAGATCGGCAGCCATGACGAGCACTTCCGAGACCCACGTCGAGGCGAAAGCCGAGCACCACATCGACATCCACACCACCGCGGGCAAGCTCGCCGAACTGCGCAAGCGGTCCGAGGAGACGCTGCACCCGGTGGGCGAGGCCGCAGTCGACAAGGTGCACGCCAAGGGCAAGCTGACCGCCCGCGAGCGCATCTACGCCTTGCTGGACGAGGGGTCGTTCGTCGAGCTCGACGCGCTGGCCCGGCACCGCAGCACCAACTTCGGGCTGGGCGAGAAGCGTCCGGTCGGCGACGGCGTGGTCACCGGCTACGGCACCATCGACGGTCGCGACGTGTGCATCTTCAGCCAGGACGTGACGGTGTTCGGCGGCAGCCTCGGCGAGGTCTACGGCGAGAAGATCGTCAAGGTCCAAGAGCTGGCGATCAAGACCGGCCGCCCGCTGATCGGCATCAACGACGGCGCGGGCGCGCGCATCCAGGAGGGTGTCGTCTCGCTCGGCCTGTACAGCCAGATCTTCCACAACAACATCCTGGCTTCCGGCGTTATCCCGCAGATCTCGCTGATCATGGGTGCGGCCGCCGGCGGGCATGTCTACTCGCCGGCGCTGACCGACTTCGTCGTGATGGTCGACCAGACCAGTCAGATGTTCATCACCGGTCCGGACGTCATCAAGACGGTCACCGGCGAGGACGTGACGATGGAGGAGCTCGGCGGCGCCCACACTCACATGGCCAAATCCGGCACCGCGCACTACGTCGCTTCCGGTGAGCAGGATGCGTTCGACTACGTCCGCGACCTGCTGAGCTACCTGCCGCCCAACAACTTCACCGACCCGCCGCGGTATGCCGTGCCGGTTCCCGAGGGCGCGATCGAGGACAACCTCACCGACGAGGATCTTGAGCTGGACACCCTGATCCCGGACTCGGCCAACCAGCCCTACGACATGCACGAGGTGATCACCCGCATCCTCGACGACGACGAGTTCCTCGAGGTGCAGTCCGGTTACGCGCAGAACATCGTGATCGGGTTCGGCCGCATCGACGGCCACCCGGTCGGCATCGTCGCCAACCAGCCCACCCATTTCGCCGGCTGCCTGGACATCGACGCCTCCGAGAAGGCCGCCCGCTTCGTGCGGACCTGCGACTGCTTCAACATCCCGATCGTCATGCTGGTTGACGTGCCGGGCTTCCTGCCGGGCACCGACCAGGAATACAACGGCATTATCCGCCGCGGCGCCAAGCTGCTGTACGCCTACGGCGAGGCGACCGTTCCCAAGATCACCGTCATCACCCGCAAGGCCTACGGCGGCGCCTACTGCGTGATGGGTTCCAAAGACATGGGCTGCGACGTCAACGTCGCCTGGCCGACCGCGCAGATCGCGGTGATGGGAGCCTCCGGCGCGGTCGGTTTCGTCTACCGCCAGCAGCTCGGCGACGCGGCGAAAAACGGTGAGGACGTCGACGCCCTGCGGCTGCAGCTGCAGCAGGAGTACGAGGACACCTTGGTCAACCCGTACATCGCGGCCGAGCGTGGCTACGTCGACGCGGTCATCCCGCCGTCGCACACCCGCGGCTACATCGGGACGGCGCTGCGGCTGCTGGAGCGAAAGATCGCCCAGATGCCGCCCAAGAAGCACGGGAACATCCCGCTATGACAGACGAGCAGCGGCACGAAGCGCATGAGACGCATATCCAGGTGCTCAAGGGCAACCCGACCGACGAGGAGCTGGCCGCGCTGATCGCGGTGCTGGGCAGCGCCGCCGGTGGCCCAGGCCAGCCGGCACAGCCGGATCAGACCCGGTGGGGCCTGCCCGTCGACAAACTGCGCTACCCGGTCTTCAGCTGGCAGAAGATCACTCTGCTGGAACGGATTCACATGCGCCGATGACGCGCCGCGGCACGACGCTGACGCCGGCGGAGCCGGGATCGAGGAGTGGCGCATGACGCGGGTAGTCCTGGGGTCCGCCTCACCCGGCCGGCTCAAGGTGCTGCGCCAGGCCGGCGTCGACCCGCTGGTCGCGGTCTCCGGTGTCGACGAGGATGCGGTGATCGCCGCGTTGGGGTCGGATACCTCCCCCGGTGATGTCGTCCGAATCCTGGCCCATGCCAAGGCCGACCAGGTCGCAGCAAGCCTCGACGGCACGGTCGCCGCGGATTGTGTTGTCATTGGCTGTGATTCGATGCTCAACCTCGACGGCCGACTGGTCGGCAAGCCCGCATCGGCCGATGCGGCCCGACGCCAGTGGGAGTCGATGGCCGGTCGATCCGGCCAGCTGTACACCGGGCATTGCCTGCTACGGCTGCTCGACGGCGAGGCTATCCAGCGCGCGTCCGAATCATCAGCCACCACAGTGCGTTTCGCTACACCGACGGCGGCAGACCTGGATGCGTACATTCGCAGCGGCGAACCGCTGGCCGTCGCCGGCGGATTCACCCTGGACGGGCTTGGCGGCTGGTTCATCGACCGGATCGAAGGCGACCCGTCCAACGTGATCGGGGTAAGCCTGCCGCTGACCCGCGCGCTGCTGCAGCGCGTCGGCTTGTCGGTCAGCGAGCTGTGGGCGAGCAATCCAGGCGGGTAGGCTCACGGTGTGCCATTACCAGCAGATCCCAGCCAGACGCTGAGCGCGTACGCCCACCCGGAACGGCTGGTGACTGCCGACTGGCTGGCCGGCCATCTGGGTCAACCGGGCCTTGCCATCGTCGAATCCGACGAGGATGTCCTGCTTTACGACGTCGGTCATATTCCGGGCGCGGTCAAGGTCGACTGGCATACCGACCTCAACGATCCGCGGGTGCGCGACTACATCAACGGCGAGCAGTTCGCCGAATTGATGAACCGCAAAGGCATTTCCCGAGAAGACACGGTGGTGATCTACGGGGACAAGAGCAACTGGTGGGCCGCATATGCGCTGTGGGTGTTCACCCTCTTCGGCCACCCGGATGTCCGGCTGCTCAACGGCGGGCGCGACCTGTGGATGCACGAGGGACGCGACACCACTTTGGATGTCCCATCCAAAACGTCGAGCGGCTATCCCGTTGTGCAGCGCAATGATGCACCGATCCGCGCCTTCAAAGACGACGTGCTGGCCATCCTGGGCTCCGAGCCGCTGATCGATGTGCGATCGCCCGAAGAGTACACCGGCAAGCGCACGCACATGCCCGACTACCCCGAGGAAGGCGCGTTGCGCGCCGGGCATATCCCCACGGCGCGGTCGATCCCGTGGGGAAAGGCGGCCGACGACAGTGGGCGGTTCCGCAGTCGCGACGAGCTGGAACAGCTCTACGGCTTCGTCGGGCCGGACGACAAGACCGTCGTTTACTGCCGCATCGGCGAGCGATCCAGCCACACCTGGTTCGTGCTGACCCATTTGCTCGGTATCCCGGGCGTGCGCAACTACGACGGCTCGTGGACCGAGTGGGGCAATACCGTCCGGGTGCCGATCGTTGCCGGCGAAAGCCCGGGAGCCGTGCCGGTCTGATGAGCATGCCCGCGCCGCTGGCCGAGGTGGTGTCCGACTTCGCTGAAGTCCAGGGCCAGGACAAGCTCGCGCTGCTGCTGGAATTCGCCAATGACCTTCCAGCTCTGCCCGCCGATCTGGAAGAGGCGGCGATGGAGCCGGTGCCCGAATGCCAATCGCCGGTGTTTATGCACGTCGACGCCAGCGATGTCAACCGGGTGCGGCTGCACTTCAGCGCTCCGCCCGAAGCACCCACCACGCGTGGTTTCGCCTCGATACTGGCCGCCGGCCTCGACGAGCAGCCTGCCGCCGACATCCTGGCAGTGCCGGAGGATTTCTACACCGAGCTCGGCCTTGCCATGTTGGTCAGCCCGCTGCGGCTGCGTGGCTTGTCGGCGATGCTGGCGCGTATCAAGCGACGGCTGCGCGAGTCCGGCTGAAGTGGGCACCGGGTCGTATCTCCCGCGGCGTGCCGCTTAAACTTCCCCCGACACGACTTGTAAGAATTTCTCTTAGACAACGTGAGAAGTGTTCAGCCATACAGGAGGCGCAGTGGCTAGTCACGCCAGCTCGACGATCGCCAAGGTTCTCGTCGCCAACCGCGGTGAGATCGCGGTGCGGGTGATCCGCGCGGCCAAAGATGCCGGTCTGCCCAGCGTGGCGGTGTACGCCGAGCCCGACGCCGACGCTCCTCACGTGAAGCTGGCCGACGAGGCGTTCGCACTTGGTGGTCAGACCTCGGCGGAGTCCTACCTGGACTTCGGCAAGCTCCTGGAGGCAGCCGAGAAGTCCGGCGCAAACGCGATCCACCCCGGCTACGGATTCCTGTCGGAGAACGCCGACTTCGCCCAGGCGGTGCTCGACGCCGGCCTGATCTGGATCGGGCCCAGCCCGCAGTCGATCCGCGACCTCGGCGACAAGGTCACCGCACGGCACATCGCCGCCCGCGCGCAGGCCCCGCTGGTGCCCGGCACCCCCGACCCGGTGAAAGACGCCGACGAGGTGGTCGCCTTCGCCAAGGAGTACGGCGTGCCGATCGCGATCAAGGCGGCCTTCGGCGGCGGCGGGCGCGGCATGAAGGTGGCTCGCACCCTCGAGGAGATCCCCGAGCTGTTCGAGTCGGCGACCCGCGAGGCGGTCGCGGCGTTCGGCCGCGGCGAGTGCTTCGTCGAGCGCTACCTGGACAAGCCACGCCACGTCGAGGCGCAGGTGATCGCCGACAAGCACGGCAACGTCGTCGTCGCCGGAACCCGTGACTGCTCGCTGCAGCGCCGCTTTCAGAAGCTGGTCGAGGAGGCGCCGGCGCCGTTCCTGACCGACGCGCAGCGCAAGGAGATCCACGAGTCCGCCAAGCGGATCTGCAAAGAGGCGCACTACTACGGCGCCGGAACGGTCGAATACCTGGTCGGCCAGGACGGCCTGATCTCGTTCCTCGAGGTCAACACCCGTCTGCAGGTCGAGCACCCGGTCACCGAGGAGACCGCCGGCATCGACCTGGTGCTACAGCAATTCAAGATCGCCAACGGCGAGAAGTTGGATATTACGGAAGATCCCGTGCCCCGAGGTCATTGTTTCGAATTCCGGATCAACGGCGAGGACGCCGGTCGGGGCTTCCTGCCCGCACCCGGTCCGGTCACCCGGTATGACATCCCCACCGGGCCCGGTGTCCGGCTGGACTCCGGTGTCGAAGCCGGTTCGGTGATCGGCGGACAGTTCGACTCGATGCTGTCCAAGCTGATCGTGTACGGCGCCAGCCGCGAGGAGGCGTTGGCACGCTCCCGGCGGGCGCTCGACGAGTTCCACGTCGAGGGCCTGGCCACCGTCATCCCGTTCCACCGTGCGGTGGTCTCCGACCCGGCGTTCATCGGCGACGACAACGGCTTCTCGGTGCACACCCGCTGGATCGAGACCGAGTGGAACAACACCGTCGAACCCTTCACCGGCGGCGAGCCGCTGGATGAAGAAGACGCCCGGCCGCGCCAGAAGGTCGTGGTCGAGGTCGGTGGCCGTCGGGTGGAGGTTTCGCTGCCCGGTGACCTGGCGCTGTCCAACGGCGGCGGGTCCGACGCCGGTGTGATCAGGAAGAAGCCCAAGCCGCGCAAGCGTGGTTCACACGGCGGCGCGGCGGCGTCCGGCGACGCGGTGACCGCACCGATGCAGGGCACCGTGGTGAAGGTTGCCGTCGAAGAGGGCCAAGAGGTCGCCGCCGGCGATCTGGTGGTCGTTCTGGAAGCGATGAAGATGGAAAACCCCGTCACCGCACACAAAGACGGCACCATCACCGGACTCGCAGTCGAGCCGGGCGCCGCAATCACCCAGGGCACGGTCCTCACCGAAATCAAGTAGGTCCGGCAGGCGTGGACCCTGTCGAGATCAACGCCGGGCAGTGGTACTTGCGCGCATTGCGCGCCGACAGCCGCATCGACGATCGTCCGGCGCTCGCCGACCTGGGAGTCACCGACCCGGAACATGTCACGCGTAGCGCCGCCGAGTGGTCAGCGGATACCACCTACTCGTGGGCCGTGTGCGAGGTGACGACGGGTGAGTTGCTGGCAGAGATAACGCTCGACCCGCAAACCGGTGCGATCGCAACCCGCGTACGGGCAGGCCAGGCGCAGGCTGCAACCGCGGCCACAGAGTCCGTGCGACGATTCGCCGCTGCGGCGTTGAACGGGTTTTCTTAGCAAGACCCGCGCTTTCGCGTTGTGGGTCAACTGCCGCCGGAGTACTGTTCGAAGAAGGTTGAGTTCACAGCCACCCGAAAAACGTTAACTGACGTAGGGGGAGGCTGGTACTCCCGGCCTTTTCTCCCTACGCGCGGGGGCCAACCGCTTGACGTGATCCACAGATTGCTCGACGACTGATGGAGTCACCCTGATGTTTGCCATGAGACAACCCTTAGAGCCATGGGAAAACCACACCGCCCGATTCACCGCTGAGTGGGGCGCGTCGTCCGTCGTGATTACGGCGCACGGCGAGCTCGATGCATCCAACGCCGCTCAGCTCGCCGATTATGTCCAGCGCTGCGCCGCACGTTCCGAGTCGGTCATCGTCAACTTGAGTGGCCTGGAATTCTTTGGAACTGCCGGCTTTTCGGCGCTGCACGCCATCAACGTCCGGTGCGCGGGCACCGACGTGCGCTGGGCCGTGGTGCCAAGCAAGGCAGTTTCCCGGTTGCTACGCATTTGCGACCCGGACAACGCGCTGCCGCTGGTTGAGTCGGTGCCGGACACCCTCGACGAAATCGAAGAGCCGCGCCGGCTATTCCAATTGGTCCCGCAGCCGCGTTAGCGACTTGGCGAGCAACCGCGAAACGTGCATCTGCGAGATGCCGACTCGCTCGGCGATCTGCGTCTGCGTCATCGACTCAAAGAACCTGAGTACCAACACAGTTCGCTCACGCTCGGGCAATCCGTCGAGTAGCGGTCGCAGCGCCTCGCGGTTCTCGATCCGCTCGAGACCGGCGTCCACATCGCCGAGCGTGTCGGCGATGGCTCGGGCGTCGTCATCGCCGCTGCTGTTGCCGCCGCTATCGATGGACAGGGTGTTGTAGGAGCTACCGGCTACCAAGCCCTCGATGACCTCCGTGCGGTCCATGTCGAGTTCGTGGGCCAGTTCAGAGGCTGTCGGTGCCCGGCCCAGCCGTTGCGAAAGGTCGGCGGTGGCCGTGCCGAGCCGCAGGTGCAGTTCTTTCAGGCGCCGCGGAACCTTGACCGACCAGCTGTTGTCCCGGAAATGCCGGCGGACCTCCCCCATGATGGTCGGCACCGCGAACGAGACGAAGTCCGAGCCGGCGTTGACGTCGAAGCGCGCGACGGCGTTGACCAGTCCGACGCGCGCCACCTGAACCAGGTCGTCACGAGGTTCCCCGCGACCCTCGAACCGGCGGGCGATGTGATCGGCCAACGGCAGGCAGCGCTCCACGATCTTGTCGCGATGGCGCTGGAATTCCGACGAATCACCATCGTAAGTGGCCAACTCGCGGAACATGTCCGGAACGTCAGCGTATTCGTTGGGACGAGATGAAGAACCGCCGACAACTCGCGCTGTCACTTGTGGGCGCCCGCCCGTCGGGTCGTGAGGGTGACCCCGAAGACACCGTGCCCATCAGCCGGTTCGCGACCGTCGTGGAAGGTGTGTACGTCGTCGGTCAGCGATGTCAGCACGTGCCAGCTGAAGCTGCCCGGCGTCACCACGTCGTAGTTGTCACATGTCGCCGAGGCCTCGACCACCAACTCGTCGTCTCGCGGATCGACGACAACGGCCAGCATCGCGTCCGGCGTCGCCGAGCGGATCAACCTCGTGCACACCTCGTCGACCGCCAGTCGTAGGTCGGCAACCGCGTCGAAATCGAGATCCTCGAAGGTGCCGACCGCCCCCACCAGCGTGCGCAGTACCGCCAGATTCTCCAGCCGCGCCGCAACACGCAATTCGATCGCGCGCTCGCCGCGTTGCTGATGCTGTGCTGGCTTTTCAGCAGCGGTCATGGGACCTCCCGGCAGTATTTGAGTGACACTACCCTGACGTTCGAGCCGGTTAGTCATGATCGCCGCCGGGTATTCCGCAGGCCATGGACGCGATCGAGACGCCGGGCGCGACCGTGTTCAAACTCATCATGGTCTAGAGCAGATACCCACTAGCCACGGCGAATAAAACTAAGGAGGTTGAGATGCCCAGGTCGTCAATCAAGGACGAGAAGCTCTACCAAGAATTGCGCAAGCAAGGAGACTCCGAGGAAAAGGCCGCTCGAATCTCGAATGCCGCTGCGGCTCGCGGGCGCTCCAGTGTGGGCAGGTCAGGCGGCAAGTCCGGCTCGTATCAAGACTGGACTGTCCCGGAACTCAAGAACCGAGCCAAAGAGCTTGGTATGTCGGGTTATTCGAACTTGACCAAGGACAAGCTGATCTCAAAGCTCCGCAACCACTGAGCGTTCGGCTGGTCAGCTTGCGGGCCGTTGGCGCGGCACCTCGGGATGTGCGTCGTACCAGCGGTCTTCGATTCTGCGCACGCGTCGGTGCTCGAACGCCAGCCATACCAGACCGAACGTCATCGCCGCGACCGCGACGACACCCGTGGTCATGCCCTGACTTTGATGCCCGGTCCCGAACGCCGCCAGGCAACCCACGACGGCGATCACGCCCGCCACGACGAGTAGATAGCCAGGCCAGCGCAACACATCGATCATCGACTCGCCTGCGTGTGACCGTGTCGTCCGCACGTGGTCGACGGGGTCACGATAGGTGTCGCCCATAACTGCGTCCCCTCTCCCAGCCTTTTAGGCCGTACCTACCACGGTAGATCGACCAAGGACAGCGCGGAAGTGATTGCCGGCAGTCCGGTTAACCAGGCAGAACATGTCCGGCGATCGGGGGTACGCCCATGGTGAGGGTCACAAGCATCAGCATCAACAAAAACCAGCCGGCACCCTGCCATGGCCACCAGGTGCCGTAGCTGCGCCAGATGCGATACGTCCGCCAAAATGCCCGGCATCCCGCGGCCAGCAAGATCAGCGGTGCACCGAACGCCAGGATGGTCAGCTGGGGCGCGCCACATGCGACGGTGTCGACGGCCATCGCGCCCTTGCAGGTGCTGGCCCATAGTGCGGCCACGATAAGGAACGCCACTCCAGCGACCGCCGATAGGACCGTGAACCGCACGGCGGCGTGCACCTCGTTGTCTTCACGCCCGAGGTGGTCGCCTCCTGAGCGGTGATGTTGTGTTTGCATTTCGAACCTCGCCGGAGCCTGGAGAGCCTAGCCATCATCACGTGCCGTCACACACGCCACACCCGTATACCCCGAGATCAGCCAAGGGTAAACACATCGCGGAGGGCCGCGATCGCCTCGTCGATCTCGGCGTGCGCAACGGTCAGGGCCGGTCGGAACCGTACGCTGACTTGACCGCTGGGCAGCACAATCACCCCGCGTTGCCACAACCGGCCGAGTAACTCGTCGCGCTCGGTCGTAGTCGGCAGGCTGAACGCACACATCAAGCCGCGGCCGCGGACATCGTGCACGACCGTTGGGAAGTCGTCGGCGAGTTCGTCGAGGCGGGCCCGCAGATAGCGGCCCATAACGGTGGCATTCTCGAACAGACCGTCGATGTCGATGACTTCCAAGATGCGCCGGGCGCGGACCATATCGGTGAGGTTGCCGCCCCACGTCGAGTTGATCCGGGAAGCCACCGCGAACACGTTGTCGACGACTTCGTCGACTCGCCGTCCGGCCATCACCCCGCACACCTGCGTCTTCTTCCCGAACGCGACCACGTCGGGTACAACGTCCAATTGCTGGTAGGCCCAAGGGGTTCCGGTCAAACCGCAGCCGGTCTGCACCTCGTCGAAGATCATCAGCGCGTCGTATTCGTCACACAGCGCGCGCATCTCGGCGAAGAACTCGGACCGGAAGTGCCGGTCGCCGCCCTCGCCTTGGATGGGTTCGGCGATGAAGCAGGCGATGTCGTGCGGGTAGGCCTCGAAAGCCGCCCGGGCCTGGCGCAGCGATTCAGCTTCCGACGCGTCGATATCCACGCCGCGACGTTGGTAAGGCGCGTCGATGCGCGGCCAGTCGAACTTGGGGAAGCGAGCCACCGTCGCCGACTTGGTGTTGGTCAGCGACAGGGTGTAGCCGCTCCGGCCGTGAAACGCCCCGCGTAAGTGCAGCACCCGGGTGCCCAGCCCCGGATCGATGCCGCGTGCTTCGTTGTGCCGGCTCTTCCAGTCGAATGCGACCTTCAGCGCGTTCTCCACCGCCAGTGCACCACCGTCGACGAAGAACAGATGCGGCAGCGCCGGATCGCCCAGCACCCGGGCGAAGGTTTCGACGAAGCGGGCCATCGGTACCGAGTACACGTCGGAGTTACTCGGTTTGTTGATCGCGGCGTCGGTGAGCTCGGCGCGGAACTCGTCGTCGTACGCCAGCGCCGGATGGTTCATGCCCAGCGCCGACGAGGCGAAGAACGTGAACATATCGAGGTAGCGCCGGCCGTCGCGGGCGTCGACCAGATACGAGCCGGCCGAGCGATCCAGGTCGAGCACAAAATCCAGGCCGTCGACGAGAATGCTGCGCGCCAGCACCTCGTGGACCCGGTCAGGCGCGAGCTGCAGATCGGAGAGTGCCACTACGCTGGTCATGACATCGAGCGTATCAGGAATTTTTACGGTATCTTGACAGTTGGCCGTATCTATTACGGTACAAACTGTCGATCGTCGTAAAATGTCTGTAAAATGATCGTGCTGCGGGTCCGGACATTGGCGGCTGTCCGGATCTGCTGCAATAGCTCTTCCAGCGCTCGCGCAGACTCGACGCGCACCAGCAGGATGTAGCTTTCCTCACCGGCCACCGAGTGACACGACTCGATCGCCTCGATGTGTTCCAGGCGAGCCGGCGCATCATCGGGTTGAGAGGGATCGAGAGGAGTGATGGCCACGAACGCCGACAACAAATGGCCGAGGGCTTCGGGATCGACCCGTGCCGAGTACCCGGTCACCACGCCGCGAGACTCCAGCCTGCGCACCCGCGACTGCACCGCCGAGACGGACAGTCCGGCGCTCGCCGCCAGCTCCGCCAATGTCGCGCGGCCGTCGGCGACCAGCGAGCGCACCAGGATCCGGTCGATGTCATCGAGCGTCTCTGCCATGGCCGGAGAGTATCTGCCGACGTGGCGGTTGCGGGAGCGCTTCGCCGCCGGGCTGTCCGCCATGTACGGCAGCGAGGTGCCGGCCTACAGCACGCTGGTCGAGGTGAGCACACAGGTCAACCGTGATTACGCGACGCGGCATCCGGGCGCGCAACGGCTGGGCTCGCTGTCCCGGGTGACCGCCGAGCGACACGGCGCCATCCGGGTCGGCACGCCGGGCGAGCTGGCCGCTGTCGCCGACCTGTTTTCGGCGTTCGGCATGGTCCCGGTGGGCTACTACGACCTGCGCGACGCCGTCTCACCGGTTCCGGTGGTCTCCACCGCATTCCGGCCGATCGACCCGGGCGAGTTGGCGCGCAACCCGTTTCGGGTGTTCACCTCGATGCTGGCGCTCGAGGATCCGCGCTTCTTCGACGCCGACCTGCGTGCTCGCGTGCAGACGTTCTTGGGCCGCCGCGAACTGTTCGATCCGGCGTTGATCGCGAGGGCGCGGGTAATCGCGGTCGAGGGCGGCTGCGGCGCCGACGAGGCCGATGACTTTGTCGCGCAGGCCGTGGCGGCCTTCGCGCTGTCCCGCCAACCGATCGAGAAGTCTTGGTATCACGAGCTAGCTCGGGTATCGGCGGTGGCCGCCGACATCGCCGGAGTCACGTCCACCCACATCAATCACCTGACGCCGCGGGTGCTCGACATCGACGAGCTGTACCGGCGGATGGCCGCGCGCGGCGTCACGATGATCGATGCCATCCAGGGGCCGCCCTGTTGGGACGGACCCGCGGTGCTGTTGCGCCAGACGTCGTTTCGCGCACTCGCCGAACCACGCCGGTTCCGCAACGACGACGGGACGGTGGTCGACGGCTCGCTGCGGGTGCGCTTCGGCGAGGTCGAGGCACGCGGCGTGGCACTGACACCCAACGGCCGCGAGCGCTACGACGCTGCGATGGCCGCCATTGACCCGCCAGCGGTATGGGGCGACCACTTTCCGGCGACCGACGACGAAATGGCCGCCCAGGGACTGGCCTACTACCGCGGCGGCGACCCGTCCAAACCCATTGTCTACGAAGACTTTCTGCCCGCCTCGGCGGCCGGAATCTTCCGGTCGAACCTGGACCGCGACACCGAGGCCAGCGACGTCGTCGACGACTCCGGCTACAGCGTGGACTGGATGGCGGGCGCGATCGGTCGGCACATCCACGACCCGTACCTGCTTTACGAATCGCTTTGCAAGGAGGGAACCGCATGAGCACCCACCTGCCCACCGCTGACGAGTTGAGCGCCCGCGCCCGACGCGCGCTGGACGCAGTCGGCTGCAAGCTGGCCCTCGGCGGGCCGGGCGAACATGGCCTGCCCGCAAGCACGCCGGTCACCGGCGACGTGCTGTTCACCGTCGAGGAGACCACGGCGCGACAGGTCGAGCGGACGATTACCGATGCCGCGCAAGCATTTTCGAGCTGGCGAGCCACACCCGCTCCCATCCGCGGCGCACTGGTGGGCCGGCTGGGCGAGCTGCTCGCCCTGCACAAGCATTACCTCGCCACCCTGGTGACGATCGAGGCAGGCAAGATCACCGCCGAGGCGCTGGGCGAAGTGCAGGAGATGATCGACGTCTGCCAGTTCGCCGTCGGCCTGTCGCGTCAGCTCTACGGCCGCACGATCGCCTCCGAGCGGCCGGGGCATCGGCTGATGGAGACGTGGCATCCGCTCGGCGTGGTCGGCGTGATCACCGCGTTCAACTTCCCGGTCGCGGTATGGGCGTGGAACGCCGCGGTGGCGCTGGTCTGTGGGGACACCGTGGTGTGGAAACCGTCCGAGCTGACGCCGTTGACGGCGCTGGCCTGCCAGGCGCTGATCACCCGTGCGGCCGGCGATGTCGGCGCGCCAGCGGCGGTGAGCGCCCTGATCATCGGTGGCCGCGAGGTCGGCGAGCAGCTCGTCGACGACCAGCGGGTCGCGTTGGTGTCCGCGACCGGCTCGGTGCGGATGGGCCAGCAGGTCGGACCGCGAGTCGCGCGGCGGTTCGGCCGGTCGCTGCTGGAGCTGGGCGGCAACAACGCCGCCGTCGTCACGCCGTCGGCCGACCTGGACCTGGCGGTGCGCGCCATCGTGTTCGCCGCCGCCGGCACCGCCGGCCAACGCTGCACCACGCTGCGCCGGCTGATCGTGCACCGATCGGTGGCCGACGACGTGGCGGGGCGCATCGCCGCCGCCTATCGGCAGCTGCCGATCGGCGATCCGTCCAGCGACGGCACGCTGGTCGGCCCGCTCATTCACGAGACCGCCTACCGCGACATGGTGGGCGCGCTGGAACAGGCCCGTGCCGACGGCGGCCAGGTGGTCGGCGGCGAACGCCACGACGTGGGCCACCCCAGCGCGTACTACGTCGCGCCGGCGGTGGTGCCGATGCCGTCGCAGACCGACATCGTGCACACCGAGACGTTCGCGCCGATCCTCTACGTGTTGGCCTATGACGACCTCGAGGAGGCGATCGGGCTGAACAATGCCGTGCCCCAGGGCCTGTCGTCGGCGATCTTCACCACGGATATGCGGGAGGCGGAACGCTTCATCGACGGCTCCGACTGCGGCATCGCCAACGTCAACATCGGCACCTCCGGCGCCGAGATCGGCGGCGCGTTCGGTGGCGAGAAGCAGACCGGCGGCGGGCGGGAGTCGGGGTCAGACGCCTGGAAGGCTTACATGCGTCGGGCCACCAACACCGTCAACTACTCCAGCGACTTGCCGCTCGCCCAAGGCGTGCACTTCGGCTGAGGCATGCAGCGTCAGCCCTCGACATTGGGGTCGTCGCCACCCGGCGCCCGGTGGCCACTGAACCGAACCAAGAAGATCGCCACGGCGATACCTATCACCAGCAGCCCCAGCGCACCCAACTCCAGCAGCAGACGGTTGAGGTCCTTGTCACTCTGCACCTGCTCGGTTGCCGCGGTCACGATCAGAATCCGTCGCACGCAGGCAATCAGCCCGATGAACAGAAAGGGCTCGGCGGCGATTTCGTGATAGAGCAGGACCGCGCGCAGCGTAGCGGCTATCTCGGCGATGATCAGCACCATCAGCACACGGTCGAGGACCAGGACGCCGCCCTGCAGCGTGTTGACATGGTGGGTCGCGGCTTCCACGAACGCTTGTCCCCCGCCGATCACCACCAGGACCGCGGCCGCCACTAACAGAAGGAAGGCGATCGCATAGACCAGCGTCTCGAAGCTGTCGACCAGGCCGCCGACCCGATGACTCAACGTGGGGCGGCTGGCATCGCTTTTGGCATCCATTGGTCTGCGATTCTAATTCTCGCGTTGCCCGACGGGCACCCTGAGAAAACAGTAGGGAACGCCCGCCAATTCGCTGAGTTAGCGAACCTGCTGGTAGCCACCGGGTGGCGGCTTCGCGATGCCTCCCGCCGCAGGGCCGAATATTGACGGCCGTGTAGGCAGAGGCAGGTTTGCAGAGACTTCCTGAGCGTTGACGGCCTGCGCGCAGGGTCGACCAGTACGATCTGCTCTATGCGAACGCCCCGGCGCCGGTTATCTCCGGACGACCGCCGCGCCGAGCTGCTGGCACTAGGCGCGGAAGTCTTCGGCCAACGACCCTACGACGAGGTCCGAATCGACGAGATCGCCGAGCGGGCCGGGGTGTCCCGGGCGTTGATGTATCACTACTTTCCGGACAAGCGGGCGTTCTTCGCCGCCGTCGTCAAAGGACAGGCTGACCAGCTGTTCGAGACCACCAACGCCCTGCCGGCCCCAGGCCAGTCGCTGTTCGAGGAAACCCGGGACGGCGTCCTGGCCTACATGCAGTACCACCAGGAGCACCCGCACGCCGCCTGGGCCGCATACATCGGCCTGGGCCGCTCCGATCCGGTCTTACTCGGCATCGATGACGAGGCCAAAGATCGGCAGATGGAACACATCATGAACCGCATCAGGGAAGTCGACGGCCCCGATACCGTTCTCGAGCCCGACGTGGAACGCGACCTGCGAATCGTCGTGCATGGCTGGCTGGCACTGACCTTCGAGGTGTGCCGGCAGCGGATCATCCACCCCGAAACCGACGCGAGCCACCTGAGCGAAACCTGCGCTCACGCACTGCTCGACGCAATCACTCGGGTCAACGGGATTCCCGACCAACTGGCCAAGGGGGTCAGCTCCGACCAGCGGTAGCCCCATTGTCGGTGCCCGCTGGCACCATGACTAGGTGACTTCCGTGCCCGCTGATGCGCTCGGGCGGTTCAGCGTTGTCACCCGCGACTGGTTCGCCGGTACCTTCGCCGAGCCCACCCCCGCCCAGTCCGACGCCTGGGCGGCGATCGCCGACGGCCACAACACCCTGGTCATCGCGCCCACCGGATCCGGTAAGACGCTGGCGGCGTTTCTGTGGGCGATCGACCAACTTGCCAGCTTGACTGGCGCGACGAGCGACGAGCGAACGCCCGGCACCCGGGTGCTGTACGTGTCACCGCTGAAGGCCTTGGCCGTCGACGTCGAGCGCAACCTGCGCACCCCGCTGGCGGGAATGACCCGGGTTGCCGAAAGGCGGGGTCTAGCGCCGCCGGAGATCACCGTCGGGGTGCGGTCGGGCGACACCCCACCCGCGCAGCGCCGTCAGCTCATCACCACACCGCCCGACGTGTTGATCACCACGCCGGAGTCGCTGTTTTTGATGCTGACGTCCGCGGCCCGACAGACTCTGGCCGGCGTGCAGACCGTGATCGTCGACGAGATCCACGCCATCGCCGGCACCAAGCGGGGAGCTCACCTGGCGCTGTCGCTGGAACGGCTCGACGACATGCTGGCCGCACCCGCGCAGCGCATCGGCCTGTCGGCGACCGTGCGCCCGCCCGAGGAGGTGGCCCGATTCTTGTCGGGCGCATCGCCCACGACCATCGTGGCACCGGCGGCGGCCAAAACCTTCGAGCTGACCGTGCAGGTGCCGGTCCCGGATATGGCCAACCTGGCGGACAACACCATCTGGCCCGATGTGGAGGCGCGTCTGGTCGACCTCGTCGAAGCGCACAATTCGACGATCGTGTTCGCCAACTCTCGGCGGCTGGCCGAGCGACTGACCACGCGGCTCAACGAGATTCACGCTGAACGGTCGGGCGTCGAGTTGCCGCCGGCCGCCAACTCACAGGTTGCCGGTGGCGCCCCGGCTCAGCTGTTGGGCAGCGGCCAGACCTACGGCGCGCCCACGCTGTTGGCGCGCGCCCACCACGGTTCGGTGAGCAAGGAGCAGCGCGCCATCGTCGAGGAGGAGCTCAAGACGGGGCGACTGAAGGCGGTGGTGGCAACCTCCAGCCTGGAGTTGGGAATCGACATGGGCGCAGTCGATCTGGTGATCCAGGTGGAGACGCCGCCGTCGGTGGCCAGCGGCCTGCAACGCATTGGACGCGCCGGACACCAGGTCGGCGAGATCTCTCAAGGGGTCCTTTTCCCCAAGCACCGCACCGATCTGATCGGTTGCGCCGTGGCGGTCCAACGCATGCTCGCCGGTCAGATCGAAACGATGCGGGTACCGACCAATCCGCTGGACATCCTTGCCCAGCACACCGTTGCCGCGGCGGCGCTGGAACCGCTCGACGTCGACCGCTGGTTCGACACCGTGCGACGCAGCGCCCCGTTTGCGACGTTGCCGCACAGCGCTTTTGAGGCCACTCTGGATCTGCTGTCGGGCAAATACCCGTCGACCGAGTTCGCCGAGCTGCGACCGCGGCTGGTTTACGACCGCGACACCGGCACCGTGACGGCTCGGCCGGGTGCGCAGCGGCTGGCGGTCACCTCCGGCGGCGCGATCCCGGACCGCGGCCTGTTCACCGTCTACTTGGCTACCGATTCCGAAAAGCCGTCTCGTGTCGGCGAACTCGACGAAGAGATGGTCTACGAATCCCGCCCGGGCGATGTCATCTCGTTGGGAGCCACCAGTTGGCGGATCACCGAAATCACCCACGACCGGGTGTTGGTGATCCCGGCGCCGGGTCAGCCGGCCCGGTTGCCGTTCTGGCGCGGCGACGATGCCGGGCGTCCCGCCGAGCTGGGCCAGGCGGTCGGCAAGTTCACCGGCGAACTTGCCGGCCTGGCTCGCGAACTATTCGAGAAGCGTTGTGCTGAGCTTGGTTTCAACGAATTCGCTACCGAGAATCTGTGGCGGTTACTGGACGATCAGCGCACCGCCACCACAGCGGTGCCCACCGACACCACCCTGCTGGTCGAGCGGTTCCGCGACGAGCTGGGCGACTGGCGGGTGATCCTGCACTCCCCCTATGGCCTGCGGGTGCACGGCCCGCTCGCGCTGGCGGTTAGCCGGCGCCTGCGCGAGCGCCACGGCATCGATGAGAAACCGACCGCCTCGGACGACGGCATCGTGGTCCGGTTGCCGGACACTGATCTTTCTGGCGGAGACGGTGCTCCACTCGGTGCTGAGCTATTCGTCTTCGACGCCGACGAGATCGACCCCATCGTCACCGCGGAGGTGGGCGGTTCGGCGCTGTTCGCCTCGCGATTCCGGGAGTGCGCGGCGCGTGCGCTGCTGCTGCCGCGGCGGCATCCGGGCAAGCGGTCGCCGCTGTGGCACCAACGTCAGCGCGCCGCGCAGCTGCTCGACGTGGCCCGCAAATATCCGGACTTCCCGATCGTGCTGGAGGCGGTCCGCGAATGCCTGCAGGACGTCTACGACGTGCCGACACTGGCCGGGCTGATGGCCGACATCGCCGCGCGCAAAGTGCGCGTGCTCGAGATCGAAACCGCCACGCCGTCGCCGTTCGCGGCGTCGCTGCTGTTCGGTTATGTCGGTGCGTTCATGTACGAGGGCGACAGCCCGCTGGCCGAGCGCCGCGCCGCGGCACTGTCGCTGGACGCCACATTGCTGGCCGAACTGCTGGGCCGCGTCGAGCTGCGGGAGCTGCTCGACCCGGAGGTGGTCGCCGCCACCGGCCGGCAATTGCAGCATCTTTCGGCCGACCGGATGGCCCGTGACGCCGAGGCAGTCGCTGATCTGCTGCGAATGCTCGGCCCGCTGACGACCGAAGAAGTCGCCGCCCGCGCCGGCGGCGCCGATGTCGGCGGCTGGCTGGAGGCTCTGTTGGCCGCCAAACGTGCGCTCGAGGTTTCTTTTGCCGGACAGCGGTGGTGGGTCGTGATCGAAGACATCGGCCTACTGCGCGACGGCGTCGGGGTGGCCGTGCCGGTCGGCGTGCCGACCAGCTTCACCGAGGCGGTCGGCGATCCGCTGGGTGAGCTGCTGGGCCGGTACGCGCGCACGCACGCGCCGTTCACCACTGCCGACGTCGCCGCCCGATTCGGCCTGGGGCTGCGGGTGGCCGCCGACGTGCTGGGTCGGCTGGCCGCCGACGGGCGGCTGATCCGCGGCGAGTTCTCTGCGGACGCGACCGGTGACCAGTGGTGTGACGCCGACGTGTTGCGGATCCTTCGCCGCAGATCACTGGCGGCGCTGCGGGCGCAGGTCGAGCCGGTCAGCACCAGCGCCTATGCGCGTTTCCTGCCGGGCTGGCATCACGTCGGCTCGGCTGAGCATTCCAGCAACGGAGGGCTCGAGCAGCTGGCGGCTGTCATCGATCAGCTGGCCGGCGTCCCGCTACCGGCCTCGGCGATCGAGTCCCTCGTGCTGCCCCCTCGGGTACGCGACTACTCCCCCGCGATGCTCGACGAACTACTGGCCTCCGGCGAGGTTGTCTGGTCGGGCACCGGATCGATCTCGTCCGGCGACGGCTGGGTGGCGTTTCACCCTGGCGACTCGGTGCCGTTGACTCTGGCTGCCGCCGCCACGATCGAGCTGACCGCGGCTCACCAGGCGATCCTGGACACCCTGGCGGGCGGCGGGGCCTTCTTCTTCCGTCAACTCGGGCAGACCGGCATCGGCGAGCACGAGCTCAAAGCCGCACTGTGGGAACTCATCTGGGCCGGCTCGGTCAGCGGCGACACATTCGCGCCGGTTCGCGCGATGCTCGGCGGCGGCCCGGGCACCCGCAAACGGTCCACCCCGGCGCACCGGCTGGGCCGCGGAGCACGCCCACCCCGGCTGAGCCGCTACAGCGTCGCGCACGCCCAGTCCCGTGCCACCGACCCCACAGTGGGAGGCCGCTGGTCCGCGCTGCCGATACCCGAACCGGATTCAACGCTGCGGGCACACCACCAAGCCGAGCTGCTGCTGAACCGCCATGGCGTGCTGACCAGGGGTGCGGTGGCCGCCGAAGGCCTGCCCGGTGGATTCGCGATGCTCTACAAGGTGCTGAGCACGTTCGAGGAGGCCGGCCGATGCCAGCGCGGCTATTTCGTCGAGTCGCTGGGCGGTGCCCAGTTCGCGGTGGCATCGACGGTCGACCGGCTGCGCGGCTACCTGGACGGCATCGATTCCGAGCGCCCCGAGTACCGGGCGGTGGTGCTGGCTGCCGCCGACCCAGCCAACCCATACGGCGCAGCACTCCCCTGGCCCTCCCGCGCGCCGGAGGAAGACGGGGGTGCCCGGCCGGGTCGAAAAGCCGGAGCGTTGGTTGTGCTGGTCGACGGCGACCTGGTCTGGTTTGTCGAGCGCGGCGGGCGTTCGCTGTTGACCTTCAGCGAGGATCCCGACGCCAATCGCGCGGCGGCCGCGGCGCTGGCCGAGCTGGTCACGACCGGGCGGGTCAGTTCGATCCTCGTCGAGCGCATCAACGGCATCGCGGTACTCGGACCCGACGCGTCGGCGCCGGCCATCAGCGCGCTGTCTGACGCCGGGTTCGCCCGCACGCCACGCGGGCTGCGGCTGCGGTAGCGCATGCCCGAGGGTGACACGGTCTGGCACACCGCAGACACGCTGCGGCGGGCACTGGTCGGTCGCACACTGACGCGATGCGATGTGCGAGTGCCGCGCTTTGCGGCCGCCGACCTGACCGGTCAGCAGGTCGATGAGGTGCTCAGCCGCGGCAAGCATCTGTTCATCCGCGTCGGACCGGCCAGCATTCACTCACATCTGAAGATGGACGGCAGCTGGCGGGTGACCTCCCGGGCCGTGCGTAACGATCACCGGATCCGGATCATCCTGGAAGCCAACGAAATCCGCGCAGTCGGCATTGATCTGGGCGTACTGGAAATCCTCGACCGCGCCCACGACGGCGACGCGGTCGCACACCTGGGCCCCGATCTGCTGGGCGACGACTGGGACCCACAGGTCGCCGCGGCCAATCTGACCGCCCGCCCGGATCGACCGATCGCCGAAGCGCTGCTCGACCAGCGGGTGCTGGCCGGGATCGGCAATGTCTATTGCAACGAGCTGTGTTTCATCAGCGGGCAGCTGCCTAGCGCGCCGGTGAGTGCGGTCAGCGACCCGCACCGGCTGGCGTCCCGAGCCCACGACATGCTGTGGGCCAACCGCGACCGGTGGAACCGCTGCACCACCGGTGACACCCGGGCCGGCCGGCAGCTGTGGGTCTACGGGCGGGCCGGGCAGAGCTGCCGTCGCTGCGGCACCCCGATCGCCTTCGACGACACCGGCGACCGGGTCACCTACTGGTGCCCGGCCTGCCAGCGTTGACGCGCCGCGGCGTTAGACGCCGAACAACGCGTCGATGGTCTCCGTTCCGATGGAGCCAAAGATAGAGGTGTCACCGATCAGATCGAGCAGCGTCGAGCTATTGGTCAAGCCGCCGGGGATCAGGTCCCCCAACGTTTGTGAGCCGATCCCGAGGAAATCTGCCAGGTCATCCACGGTTGAGGTGCTGCTCAACGTAACGCCGTCCACGGTGCCAAGATCGGCCAGCAGGCTATTGATTGTTGTGGTGCCGAGACCTCCCTCATCGACCAGGTTGGTCAGATCCGTGGTCGACGTGAAGTTCAACAGCGAGCCCAGCGTGTCGCTGCCATATCCCAGGTCGGTCACCAATGCCGACGGCGGTGAAGCGGGTGGCGTACTGGTGCCGCGCCTGCCAACGCTGAACGCCGAGAACATGTCCGTTCGGTAAACGATGGGACGGGCTCTACGAGCCTGTCCGTGGCATGCGATGATCGCAATGTCTGCGGCTTGTACTTGCCGTCCCCAACACTCGCGCGTCTGCTCAGCGGAGAGGTTAAGGAATGACGACCACACAAATGTGCTCGCGCCGCCATGCGCGCTCGCTATTGGCCGGCATCGTCTTGTCGGTCGCACTGCTTAGCCTCGTGGGAGTCTGTGCCCCGATCGCGCATGCTGACGCCGTCGATGGCAATTTCGTGAATGCCCTGAATTCTCGGGGCATTACCTTCGCGTCCCCACAGGCCGCGATCGTCGCTGCCCACGAGGTTTGCGACGAACTTGATTCCGGTAGAGCCTCGAGCGACGTCGCCAATGACGTGATGCAACAGAGCAGTTTGGACGGGTATCACGCCGGGTTCTTCGTCGGCGTCAGCATCGCTGCGTTCTGCCCGCGGCATGCAGGATCCTGACGGCGCTCGTACACTGTGCTATCTACTCTTACGGAGACCCACTGGTGATCAGAAAAGTTTTGTTCGCCGCCGCGATCGCGTTCAGCGCAGCAGCAGGAATAGCAACGCCCGCCAGCGCCGACCCCAGCCCGTTCGGCACCCTCGGATGCAGCTGCCAACCGCCGGCCACGGTCCCGGATGGCAAGGCTCCTGCTATGGACCCGCTGGACCTAGGTATCCAGAACGGCCTCGGCTTCCTGCACGGCACCCAGCCGCGTCCCGCCAACAACTGAGCTGTCGGGCGCGAACGCTCATCCCGCCGATGGCGGCGGACGCATCACCGTCCCTTTGAGCTCGGCGCCGATCGCCATATCTTCGTACTTCTGCTGCTTGCGTTTGCGCCAACCGCTGCCTGCCGGCGAAATCGGCGGCGGCATCAACGGCGGCAGCATGGGCAGCCCGGATTCGCCCGCGCCAAGCGGTGCTGCCGCAGAAGCGAGCTGCACCGGGGCTTGCGAAGTCGGCACCAGGTTCACAATGGAAGGCGGCGCGGTCAGCTTGCCGATCGACACTCCAGTACCGATCGCCGCCGACGTGGACGTTTGGCCGAGTCCGGCGGCACCCAAGGCACCCGGACCCACGTGCCCTAAACCACCCAACGCACCCCCTGCTCCCCCTCCGAGTCCCCCTCCGAGCGCCGACTCACCCTCCGATACACCCTGGCCAATTGCGTTGTTCACACCCGACAGGGCCTGGGCCGATTGGTTCTGCGCCAGATAGCTGAGCAGGTTGACGGGAAATCCGGACGAGAAGATGGTGTTCCAGAGGTTGGCGTTGGGCCCGACGGCGGCATTGCTGTTGTTGGAGAAGGAGAAGTACTGCTCAATTGCCGCCAAGATACTAGCGATGGGCCCGAGCTGGGCCGAAGTGGCCCCAGACGTGGCCCCAGTAGTCGCCGCTGTCGGGTCGGCGGCAGCCGCTGCACTGGCCTGCGTGGCCAGTCCGCTCGGATTCGTGACCGAGGCCGGCGACGTCAACTGCGGCAGTGTGGAGGCCTGCGTGGAAGCCGCCTGATAGCGAGTCATCGCCGCCGAGTTGTTCGCCCACATGCTCTGGTATTCAGACTCGGTTTCGGCGATGGCCGGAAGATTCCTCCCGAATCCATTGGTAGCCAACAGTTGCGCCAGCCGCACCCGGTTGGCCGCGACCTCGGCCGTCGGAACCACCGCGGCGCGGACCGAGTTGAATGCCGCGGCCGCAGCCATCGCCGAAGAGGCGGTCTGCTGAGCTTGCTGCGCGGTGGTTTGCATCCAGGTCACGTAGGGCTGCACGGCCTGGAACATCGCCAGTGAGGATGGACCTTGCCAGGTCTCAGCCAGTGACGACAACGTAGCCACGTAGTTCTCGGCAGAGTCTTCTAGATTGGTGCCGAGTTGCTGCCACGCCGCCGAAGCCGCGATCAGGGATTCCGCACCGGGCCCCGAATGGATCAGCGCTGAGGTGACCTCGGGAGGCAGCATTGTGAACTCCATGGCACTAAAGATCGACTACCGCGGGAAAACTTTTGGAACTTTGCGTTGACTAGGGTGAAAAAAACCCTGAAACATTGAGCATCGACCGCGCCACGGGGCCGAATAGGCCGAAATGACCTCGGTCATGAGATGGCGTTGACTGCGGTCACCAGTCGCGGCTTGAACGCGTCCGGAATGGGGATATATCCGTGGTCCGTCAGATCATTCTGGCCGCTGCCGATCGCGCTTTGCAGGAACGCCCGCACGGCCGCACCGACCTGCGGATCGTGGTATTTCGAACAGACAATCTCATACGTCGCCAACACGATCGGGTAGGAGCCGGGCAGGTTTGGCCGGTAGAACGAGATCGTGTCCAAGCTGAGGTCGTTGCCTTTCCCCATGAACCAGGCAGATGAAATCGTCCTTCCCACCGATTCTGGGCTGATCGCCACCGGTTCGGGGCCCGCCGTCGTGATGACCTTGGCGGTGTCCAGATGTCGCGACTGGGCGAAGGACCATTCGATATAGGTGATCGCCCCTTCGGTGCTTTTGACGGCCGCGGCGGCGCCGTCATTGCCACGGGCGCCCTCGCCCACACCGCCGTTGAACTTCTTTCCGGCCGGGAAACCCCACGTGCCGGCGGAAGCGGTATCGAGATACTTCTGGAAGTTGTCCGTGGTCCCGGAATCATCGCTACGGAACACGACCCTAATCGGCTCGTTGGGCAGCTTCGTACCCAAGTTCAGCAGCTGGATCGCAGCATCGTTCCACATGGTGATCTGGCCGTTGAAGATTTGGGCCGTAATCGGACCGTTGAGGTTCAGCGAAGTCAAGCCTTGGACGTTATAGGCGACGGCAATGGGGCCAAACACCATGGGCAGATCCCACACCTGTGAACCGCACCGCTGGCCCGCCTGCGCCTCCTCACCTACGTTCAGCGGAGAGTCCGACCCACCGAAATCGGTTTGGTTGCCGATGAATTCGCTAATTCCAGCACCGGAACCATTGGGCGTGTAATTCACCGACTGTCCCGGGCAGGATTGTTCGAAAGCCTTGACGAAACGGTTCATTGCGTTTTCCTGGGCGGTGGAACCGCTGCCCTTCAGGGTCTGATTGCCGCCACAAGACACCTTCACCTGCAACGTGCCTGACGTGCCGCTCCCTGAACTCGCGTTGTTGTGACCACATGCCGACAAGACCACGGCGACGGCCATCAGAAAGCTGATTGCGGCGCCAAATCTCTTGACTCTCAATCTAATTCCTTCAAATGGAACGATGTGACGATCGACGCCGGCGTGACCGCAGCCCGCCAAACTGCTGACCTCCTCGCAGCCATGACGCATCGTAACAAGGTCGGCCGTCCGGCAATTGCGCCCGCCCATCGGCGGATTTTCGATTTCAGCCGCAGTTTCCCAGCTGTTTACCGGCTCAGCGACCGTGCGCGGCGAAGAACCGTCCGATGGCTTCCGACGCGGCGAACGCGAGCGTCGTGGGCCCGATAATCACCTTGGGCAGGTATTGCGGCCCGCCGGGCCAGGTGTGCCCGCCATCGTCGACCTGGTAGAACACCACTGCCGTACCCGCTGCGCACGGCGTGGACGTCAACCGATGCACGACAGTTCCGTCTCCGGTGCTCGGCAGGGTTTCCGCGGCGGGTGCGCGTGGGCATCCATCGGCTGAGCGCCACCGCTCGACCATCGCCGGAGCCGACATGATGTCGCTGGTGAAGCCGCCGTTTCGGCGTTCGATTGTGGGCGACGGCTGGCGTGAGCTGCGGATGAGCCCCGCCGACGTCGCGATCGACGCCGAAGTGTGCTCTTACTCACATGTTAAGTAGCCTTTCCAGCGGCGCGCCTCGTAAAACCGCCTGGCCAGGCTGGCCGAGCTCGCGACACGGCATGCTGATCAGCGCGCGGGAAGAACAGTCGGCACGTACCGTGGAATAGAAATTGCTGATTGGCGGTTGGTCAGAGCTGACTGGCCTGTGACCCCGATCACCGACACGGCAGGGTCTTCGTGTTAGTCACGGAGGAATACACGACGACGTCGTGGAAGTACCACGCACGACTTCGCCGGATTATTGAAGGGCACGAGCGTGCTACCACTGCAGAACCGCGTCACCCTCAACAACTTGACGACTATCCGCTCCCTCGGGGCCGGCACCCTGACGACGCGCGCCTGGGAGACACTGCGTGCCGCCGTTGCGGGTGTGGCACTGGCCCGCACTGTGGCGCCCGTACCCGATGCTGCGCCCACGCCACGCCTGGCGGCATCGGTAGATCAAGACCTGCCACGCATGCGCCGCGGCGCCGAGCGCTGCTAGCCGGGATCCAGCCGGCGCGCGCTGACGAACCGGCGCCGAGCGCCGGTCAGCGGGTCGTCGAAATCGATGCGCTGCGCCAGCAACTGCAGCGGTGTGGAGAAGTCGTCGGGGGCTACGTCAATTACGTTGGGGTACAACGGGTCTCCATAGATCGCTAGCCCGAGCGAAGCCATCTGCACTCGCAGCTGGTGAGTGCGCCCGGTGCGCGGCGTCAGCCGATACAGGCCGTCTGGCGATATCAACTCGACAAGGGTCTCGGCGTTGGGCTCACCGGGTTCCTCGACAGCTTGTAAATGGCTGCGGCGCTTGATAATCCGGCTGCTGACCACCCGCGGCAACGTTACGTCCGGGTCGACCGCTGCCCTCGCCACATAGGTCTTGTGCACCTCACCGCGGGCGAACAGCGTCTGGTAGGCGCCACGAACTTCGCGGCGGGTGGTGAACAGCAGCACCCCGGCGGTCAGTCGGTCCAGCCGATGGGCCGGGCTCAGCTCGGATAGTCCCAGTTCTCGGCGCAATCGCACCAGCGCGGTCTGCGCGACGTGGCGTCCGCGCGGCATGGTGGCCAGGAAGTGCGGCTTGTCGACAACAACAATGTCGTCGTCGCGATGCAGCACGGGGATGTCGAACGGCACCGGCACCTCGTCGCGCAGGTCGCGGTAGAGGTAGACGCTGGTACCGGCGGGCAGCACGGTGGCGGGGTCGAGCACCGCACCGTCCTGGTCGACGACCTCACCGGCGATGGCCTTGGCCGCAACCTCGGGGCCGAACCGGGTCAGCAATTCGTCGCCCAGCGCTCCGCCGCGCACCCGCAGTCGCGCCGGCCCTAATCCGTCGCGTGGCGGGAGCGGCGCCGGCCTCACGTCAGGGGCACCGGCTCGAGGATCTCCGCGCGGGCCTCGGGAGCGCTGGCCCGCAGCGCATCTGCCGACGCGTCGTCGGGCTGGGCCTGCGAGAGCACCTCGGCCTCCACCCGCGCCGTGTACGTCTCGACCTCACGGTCGATGTCGGCGGCGGTCCAGCCCAACACCGGCGCGACGATCTCGGCCACCTCACGCGCGCAGTCGACACCGCGGTGCGCGTACTCGATCGAGATCCGCATCCGGCGGGCCAGGATGTCCTCCAGATGCAAAGCCCCCTCGGCGACAGCGGCATACGCCGCTTCCACCTTCAGGTAGCCCGGTGCCGCGGAGATCGGGTTGAGCAGGTCGCGGTCGTCGGCGGCCAGCGCCAGTACCTCGCTGAGCAGCGATCCATAGCGGTCCAGCAGATGACGCACCCGGTAGGGATGCAGGCCTTCCAGCGCACCGACGTGCTCGGTCTGGTTGATCAGCGCGAAGTAGCCGTCGGCGCCCAGCAGCGGCACCTTCTCGGTGATCGACTGCGCGACTCGAGCCGGAATATATTGCGCCGCAGTGTCAATCGCATCAGAGGCCATTACCCGGTAGGTGGTGTACTTGCCGCCGGCGATGGCGACCAGGCCCGGTGCGGGCACGGCCACCGCGTGCTCCCGCGACAACGTGGACGTGTCCTCGCTCTCCCCGGCCAGCAATGGGCGCAAGCCGGCGTACACCCCGTCGATATCGGCGTGGCTCAACGGGGTGGCCAGCACGGTGTTGACGGTGCCGAGGATGTAGTCGATGTCGGCCTTGGTGGCCGCCGGATGCGCAAGGTCCAATGCCCAGTCGGTATCGGTGGTGCCGATGATCCAATGGTTGCCCCACGGGATGACGAACATCACCGACTTCTCGGTGCGCAGGATGATCGCCACGTCGCTGACGATCCGGTCCCGCGGCACGACGATGTGCACTCCTTTAGAGGCGCGCACCTGAAAACGCCCACGCTGCTTGGACAATGCCTGAATCTCGTCGGTCCACACCCCAGTCGCGTTGACGACGACGTGACCGCGGACTTCGGTGACGGCGCCGTCCTCGGAGTCGCGCACCCGCACGCCGGTCACCCGGTCACCTTCGCGCAGCAACGACACCACCTGAGTGGACGATCGCACTACCGCGCCGTACTGCGCGGCGGTCCGAACGACGGTCATGGTGTGCCGGGCGTCGTCGACGACGGTGTCGTAGTAGCGGATGCCGCCGATCAGCGCGCTGCGCTTCAGACCCGGGCACAGCCGCAGCGCACCGGCGCGGGTCAAATGCTTTTGCCCCGGAACGGATTTCGCGCCGCCAAGTTCGTCGTACAGTACGAGCCCGGCAGCGACATACGGGCGTTCCCACCACCGCTTGGTCAGCGGATACAAAAACGGCAACGGCTTGACCAGATGCGGCGCCAACGTGGTCAACGACAACTCACGTTCGAAAAGCGCCTCACGCACCAGCCCGAATTCCAGTTGCTCTAGGTAGCGCAACCCGCCATGAAACATCTTCGAGGACCGGCTCGACGTGCCGGAGGCGAAATCACGCGCTTCGACCATCGCCACTTTCAGCCCACGGGTAGCCGCATCCAGCGCGGATCCCGAACCCACCACGCCGCCGCCGATGACCACAACGTCGAATTGTTCGCTGCCGAGCCGTTCCCAGGCCGCGGCGCGTTGCGCGGGCCCCAAGAAGGAACTCGGTCGGGTCTGCTCGCTCCCCGGTAGGCGAATCGGGTCGCTCACGGCACAGCTCTCCCGTCGGTTACTGGTGAGTAGGGCACTGGTCCCTAGGCTACCTGGCCGGGCCCAATTGCCCGGCTCCTCCTCGGGCCGCACTCGGCCCGCATCGTCGCCGGGCTGGGTCAGTCCAGGTCGTCGTGCGCCATCAGCCGCCGTGCCGCCTCGGTGATCGAGCCCGACAGCGACGGGTAGACGGACAGCGTTTCGGCCAGCTGATTCACGGTGATGCGGTTCTGCACGGCCATCGCGATCGGCAGGATCAACTCGGACGCGATCGGCGCCACCACCACGCCGCCGATGACCACGCCGGTGGACTGCCGGCAGAACAGTTTGACGAAGCCTTGGCGCAGTCCCGACATCTTGGCGCGCGCATTGGTCTGCAACGGCAGCTTGATCGTCCGGGCCAGCACCGATCCGTTGTCGATGGCCGACTGCGGAATACCGACGGCGGCGATTTCGGGCCGGGTGAACACCGCGGCGGCCACCGTGCGCAGCCGGATGGGGCTGACGGCTTCTCCCAACGCGTGCCACATGGCGATCCGGCCCTGCATCGCGGCGACGGATGCCAACAACAGCAGGCCGGTGCAGTCCCCGGCGGCGTAGACGCCCGGCACCGACGTCCGCGACACCCGGTCGACGGTCAGGTAGTTGCCACGTCCCAGCTCGATGCCCACCCGCTCCAGGCCCAGGCCGCTGGTGTTCGGCACCGACCCGATCGTCATCAGCGCGTGGCTGCCCTCCACGGCGCGACCATCGGTCATCTTGACCAGCACCCCGGAGTCGGTGCGGGTGACCGACTCGGCCCGCGCATTTTTGACCAGCTCAACGCCGCGTTCGGCGAACGACTCCTCCAGCACCCGGGCGGCGTCGGCGTCCTCATACGGCAGCACCCGGTCACGGCTGGCCACCACCGTGACGTCAACGCCCAATTCGGTGTAGGCGTTGACGAATTCGGCGCCGGTGACACCGGAACCCACCACGATCAGGTGGTCGGGCAGGGTGTCCAGATCGTAGAGCTGGCGCCAGGTCAGGATGCGCTCACCGTCGGGCTGCGCCGACGGCAGCTCCCGAGGGCTGGCGCCGGTGGCGATCAAGACGACGTCGGCGTCGTAGGTGCTGGTGGTGCCGTCGGCGGCGGTCGCGCTGACGCGGTGGGTTGCCAGACCCGGACTCGCATCGATCAACTCACCTTTGCCAGCGACCACGTGGACACCCGCACTGACCAGTTCGGAATTGATGTCGGCGGACTGCGCGGCGGCCAGCGTCTTGACTCGCTGATTGATCTCCGGCAACGAGATCTTGGCGTCCTCGATGTCGATGTCGAAGCCCAACCTAGGCGCCCGGCGCAGTTCGGTGCGCACGCCGGTTGAGGCGATGAATGTCTTCGACGGCACGCAGTCGACCAGCACGGCCGCGCCGCCGATGCCGTCCGAGTCGATGACGGTGACCTCGGCGTCGCGTGCCGCCGCGACGAGCGCTGCCTCATAACCGGCCGGTCCTCCGCCGAGAATCACGATGCGGGTCGCCACGGGTCCTAACCTAGCCCTGCGACGATGCGCGCCGCAGCGCGGCGCGAGGAGAAGCCGGGCAATCCAACCGAGCAGGTCGAGGCCAACGTGTCGGATCATCGCCGCTCGTGCGCTGGCCGTTTAAGCTTTCTCCGTGCCGCTCTACGCTGCCTACGGCTCGAACATGCATCCCGAGCAGATGCAGCAGCGCGCACCCCACTCGCCGATGGCAGGAACAGGCTGGTTGCACGGCTGGCGGCTGACGTTCGGTGGCGAGGACATCGGCTGGGAGGGCGCGCTGGCCACCGTCGTCGAGGATCCGGCCGCGAAGGTGTTCGTCGTGCTCTACGACATGACGCCCGCCGACGAGATGAACCTCGATCGGTGGGAGGGATCCGAGCTGGGCATCCACAAGAAGATTCGGTGTCGGGTGGAGCGCCTGTCGTCCGACACCACCACCGACCCGGTGCTGGCGTGGCTGTATGTGGTAGACGCCTGGGAGGGTGGTCTGCCGTCCGCCCGCTACATCGGTGTGATGGCCGATGCCGCCGAAATCGCCGGCGCGCCAGACGAATACGTGCACAACCTGCGCACCCGCGCGGCGCGAAACATCGGTCCGGGAAGCTAAATCAGGGCGGCGGACTGATCGACGATGTTCGCCATCAACCGCACCCCGATCGCCAGCGCGCGCTCGTCGAGGTCGAACGTCGGCTGATGCAGGTCCAGCTGCGGACCGTGGCCCGACCACACTCCCAGTCGCGCCATCGCGCCCGGTACTTCCTCCAAATACCAGGAGAAGTCCTCGCCGCCGCCGGACTGCCTGGTATCGGTCAGCACATCCGGGCCGACCGCCTCGATGGCGTGGGCGATGATGCGCGTCGAGATCTCCTCGTTGACCACCGGCGGGACACCGCGGTTGTACTGCAGGGTGTGCTCGATACCCAGCGGCGACAGCAGACCGGCCACCACCTCGCGGACCATGTCCTCGAGGCTCAGCCAGGTTTCCCGGCTGGCCGTGCGGATAGTGCCCGCCAGCACGCCGGTCTGCGGGATCGCGTTGGCGACCACCCCCGCATTGACCGCGCCCCACACCATCACGGTGCTGTTGCGTGGGTCGATGCGACGTGACAGCACACCGGGCAACCCGGTGATCAGCGTGCCCAGCCCGTAGACCAGGTCGGCGGTCAAGTGTGGCCGCGAGGTGTGCCCGCCCGGCGAATACAGGGTGATCTCGATCATGTCGGCCGCCGACGTGATCGGCCCCGCCTTTACCGCGATCTTGCCGACCGCCAGCCGGGGATCGCAGTGCAGGGCGAAGATCCGGCTTACTCCGGACAGCACGCCGGCGGCGATCGCGTCGATGGCACCGCCGGGCATCAGCTCTTCGGCGGGCTGGAAGATCAGCCGCAGCGCAATCGGCAGTTCCGGCACCCCGGCCAACGCCAACGCCGTTCCCAGCAGGATTGCGGTGTGCGCGTCGTGACCGCAGGCGTGCGCCGCGTTGGGCATCGTCGACTCATACGGGGCACCGGTCCGCTCGGCCATCGGCAACGCGTCCATGTCGGCCCGCAACGCGATCCGGGGCTCTCGGTCGGGACCGAAATCGCAGGTCAGCCCCGTCCCGCCGGGCAGCACTTTCGGGTTGAGCCCGGCGTCGGCCAACCGTTCGGCGACAAACTGTGTGGTCGCGTACTCCTGGCGGCCCAACTCCGGGTAGCGGTGGATGTGCCGCCGCCAGGCGACCAAGTCGTCGAAGTGGGCCGCCAGCCACGAGTCAGCGATGTCGGCTAGCGTCATAAGCGCCGCTCCTCCTCATCGCTTCGCTCTGCATCGTCGCGGCGCGCGTCATGATGCCGCCCGCTGGGCACGAGCCGCCAGCACCCGATCGCGTTCATCCGGTGACTCGGCGAGGCGAACGATACTGCGCGCCAACATGATTGCGCCATCGACGACGGCCTTGTCGGCGCTCGGACCGATCGCGGCCGCGGCGAACTCGGGCTGGTGCAGCGACGCGCCGCCGGCATCGACGGCGACCATCGGATGGATCCCCGGTAGAAATTGCGTGACGTTGCCCATGTCGGTACTGCCCAACGGCAGCTTCGCCTCGAGTTCCTCATCGATGGGTGTACGCCCGAGTCGCGTCATCTCGTCGCGGACGGCACCGGCCAGCCACCGATCGGGCTTGAGCGCGTCGTACATCGGCTCGGTCTGCTCGACGCTGTACTCGCAGCCGGTGGCGACCGCGCCGGCCAGGAAGCAGTCGCCCACCTTGCCTTCCAGATCGGCAAGGGACGACGCTTCGGTAGCGCGCATCGTGTACTGCAATTCCGTGCGGCTCGGGATGACATTGGCGACCTGGCCGCCCTCGGAGACGATGCCGTGTACCTGCTGCCCAGGCGCCAGCTGTTGACGCAGTAGCCCGATGGCCACCTGTGCCACGGTGGTTGCGTCGGCGGCGTTGACACCCAGAAACGGTGCGGCCGAAGCATGTGCTTCCCGCCCGCGATACTCCACCCGGACCGCGGACAACGTCAGCGACCGGGCGGCCGCGATATCCACCGGCCCGGGATGCACCATCACTGCGGCCGCCAAGTCGTCGAAGACTCCGGCGTTGAGCAGCAACACTTTTCCACCGCCGAACTCCTCGGCGGGGGTGCCCAGCAGCGCAACCGTCAGGCCCAGCTGGTCGGAAACATCGGCCAGTGCCAGCGCGGCGCCCACCGCCGATGCGGCGATGATGTTATGTCCGCAAGCATGACCGATTCCGGGCAGTGCGTCGTACTCGGCGCACACGCCGACGGCCAAGGGACCGCTGCCGAAGTCGGCGCGAAAAGCGGTGTCCAATCCACCGGCCGCCGCGGTGATCTCGAAACCCCGCTCAGCGGCCAGCGTTTGGGTCTTGGCGCAACTGCGATGCTCGGCGAACGCCAACTCCGGTTCGGCGTGAATCGCGTGGGATAGCTCGATCAGGTCCGCGCCACGGCGCCGCACCGCGTCCTCGACGCGATCCAACACCGGGATTGAGACCATCCTCGCAGTATCTCACCGCCGTTCACCGGCGATCACAACTGTCGCGCGGAGCGCGCATGTACGCCTCGGCGCGAAGCCATGCCTGCGCCGGGACAAATCGCTCGTCATCCCAGCTGCCGGATCGCACTCGTATTCGTCCCCGCCAATTTTTCATGATGTCGACGTGAACGGGCCAGCGGATGAAACGGCGCAAATCCGCGTGACTTTCCCAGACGGACACCGATCCGCCGCGCCACTCAACCTGCTTGCCCCACAGCCAAAGCCCAACCGCGCCGCGCATAATCGGCCAGCTTTCCGCCAGCTTGATGCCCAATCCGGCGATCTGTCGCCAATCCTGCTCGGAATCGGAATGAAAGTCGGTGAAACTCACCACCACCGGAGAACGGCTCCCGCCGGACGGGCCGGGCAGCCAGTCAGTGCTGAGGATGCCGTTCCCGGGCGTGATCGGCGGCTGGCCAGTCATGCCGCAACGGATGGTTTCCACTGCGGGGAGCGGCCGAGATGGGCGAGGATGCGATCGAGGTCGTCGGTCGACTCCGTCGACGGGATCGCCGGGCCAAACACCGCACTCTCGCCAGCGCGGAAGTCTCCGTCGGGCACCGCGAACGCCAAAGGCAATGCGGCGGCCACAACGTCGACCGGAAGCTCAAAGGGCTGACCCATCGTGCGAGCCACATCCCAGCCGTGCACGACGTAGTCCACATAGTGAAAACCGATCGCCATCGAACCCGGGAAGGTTGCGCCAGACCCAAACTCCGGTATCGCGAACGCCGCATCGAGCACACCGGCACCGGCGAACGCGTCGATCACCGCGGTGGCGGCCGCAGAGTAGGTGCCGGCTGGGTCAGCTGCGACCGCTTCGGCGACGGTGTCGGGTTGCCATATCGCCTGGTCGGCGCCGTGGCCGCGTGCGGCGGCGGCGAAGCCGCGATGCTGGACCGTCATGTGAGTGAGCAGGTCGGCGAGACTCCAGCCAACGCACGGCGTCACCTTCGACAGGTCAGCGACGGTGACGGCCGAGACCACGTCAACAGAGGCCAGTACGGCAATCCGATGTAAGGGTCGGACATCCTGATTCGTATGCATACGCATATCATATGCATATGTAGATCGTATGTCAACCCTTATCATCGGGATGTGGTGCGAAAGGCGACGCGTCCAGACCTCGCGGAGATGCTCGCGCAGCTGGCTCGTCAAACGGTGGCTGCCGAGCAGCCGGTGCTGGCCGCGCACGGCTTGTCGATGTGGGGCTACATCGTTCTCAGCGCCCTGGATCGTTCACCGATCCGCACTCAAGCCGCACTCGCCGAGGCGATCGGCGCCGACAAAACACGCATCATTCCCACCCTCGACGAGTTGCAGGAGCACGGTTACATCGAACGGATTCCCGACCCCGACGACCGCCGCGCGCGCCTGCTCGCGATCACCGAGTCGGGCCGTTCCACCAAAGACGCAGTGCAGGTGGCCATCCAGCGTGGGGAGGAGCACTGGCTCGGGCAGCTATCCGCCAACGACCGAGACGTCTTTCTGCGCGCGCTGCGCCAGCTCACCTTTGGCGGTTAGGCTGCCCGACTGTGAGTGACGGCCCGCCCGACCCCGCCGCGCTTGCGCGGCGGGCCGCGCAATTCATCGTCGAGGGCACCGGGATCGCCGAACACGACGTCGCGATCGTTCTGGGGTCGGGGTGGGCGCCCGCTGTTGCTGCCCTGGGCTCGGCGACCGCCGTACTGCCGATGGCCGAACTGCCCGGCTTCACCCCTCCGACTGCGGTCGGCCACACCGGTCAGGTGTTGTCGGTGGGTATCGGTGCACATCGCGTGCTGGTGCTGGCCGGTCGTGTCCACGCGTATGAAGGCCATGACCTGATGCACGTCGTGCACCCGGTGCGGACGGCTTGCGCCGCCGGCGCACGCGTCGTCGTGCTGACCAACGCGGCCGGTGCGGTGCGCCAGGACTTCGCGGTCGGCCAGCCGGTGCTGATCAGCGACCACCTGAACCTGACCGCGCGGTCTCCGCTGGTCGGGGCCCAGTTCGTCGACATGGTCGACGCCTACGCGCCGCGACTGCGGGTGCTGGCCCGCGCGGTCGACCCGGCGCTGACCGAAGGCGTGTACGCCGGGCTGCCCGGCCCGCATTATGAGACGCCGGCCGAGATCCGGATGTTGCGGACGCTGGGCGCCGATCTGGTGGGCATGTCCACCGTGCACGAGACGATCGCAGCGCGGGCGGCGGGCGCCGAGGTGCTGGGATTGTCGCTGGTGACGAATATGGCGGCCGGCATCACGGGTCAGCCGCTCAGCCATGCCGAGGTGCTCGCCGCCGGCGCGGCCTCGGCGACCCGGATGGGCGCTCTGCTGGCCGACGTGGTCGCGCAGCTGTAGAGGGCTGGCGTGACTCCGGAGGATTGGATCGCGCACGACCCCGACCCGGCGACGGCCGCCGAGCTCGCGCAGTGCGATCCCGCCGAACTGGCGACGCGGTTCGCCCGGCCCCTGAGATTCGGCACCGCGGGACTGCGCGGCCCGATCCGGGGTGGCCCGGACGCGATGAACCTCGCCGTGGTGTTGCGTGCCACCTGGGCCGTCACAAAGGTGCTCACCGAACGCGGCGTCGCCGGTTCGACGGTGTTCGTCGGGCGCGACGCGCGGCACGGCTCAGCCGCATTCGCCGCGGCAGCAGCCGAAGTACTCGCCGCCGCGGGCTTTTCGCCTACGCTGTTTCCGCATCCGGTACCCACACCCGTACTGGCATTTGCCGTGCGGCACACCGGCGCTGCGGCGGGCATCCAGATCACCGCGTCACACAATCCGCCGGCCGACAACGGCTACAAGGTGTATCTCGATGGGGGAATGCAGATCATCTCCCCCACCGACCACGAGATCGAAACCGCGATTGCCGCGGCCCCCTTCGCCGACGAGATCGCCAGGGCGCACGTCGAACCGGCTGACCCAGGCCTGGTCGAGCACTACATCGAGCGGGCCGTTCGGGTGCGGCGCTCGTCGGGCCCGGTCCGGGTGGCGCTGACGCCCCTGCACGGGGTGGGCGGCGACGTGGCCGTCGAGGCGCTGCGACGCGCCGGCTTCGGCGATGTGCATACTGTGGCCAGCCAGTTTCGGCCCGATCCGGACTTCCCGACCGTCCGGTTCCCCAATCCCGAAGAGCCCGGTGCCACGGACGCGCTGCTGGCGCTGGGCGACGACGTCGACGCCGAGATCGCGATCGCGCTCGATCCTGACGCCGATCGCTGCGCGGTCGGGATACCCACACCGACGGGCTGGAGGATGCTTTCCGGTGATGAGACCGGTTGGCTGCTCGGCGATTTCATCTTGTCTCGAACCGAACCGGGCGAGCTCGCCACCAGTGTGGTGGCCAGCACCGTGGTGTCGTCGCGGATGCTTTCGGCAATCGCCGCCCGCTGGGGCGCACGCCACGTGGAGACCCTGACCGGCTTCAAATGGCTGGCCCGCGCCGATGCCGACTTACCCGGCAGCACGTTGATTTACGCCTATGAGGAGGCGATCGGGCACTGTGTCGACCCGGCCGCGGTCCGGGATAAGGACGGCATCAGCGCCGCGGTGCTCGCCTGCGATTTGGTGGCGACGCTAAAGCTTTCAGGCCGCTCGGCGCTCGACGCACTGGATGACCTGGCCCGCCGATTCGGGGTGCACGTCGGCGCCGCCGTGTCACGGGCAGTGACCGACCCGGACGAGGCAACCGCACTGATGCGTCGGCTGCGGACTTCGCCGCCCACTCGGCTGGCCGGATTCGCCTCGACCACAACTGATCTGCTGCAGCGCCCCGATGTCGATCGAACCGATGCGCTGATCTTCACCGGCGGCGATGCCGGCACGTCGGCCCGCGTCATTGTCCGACCGTCGGGCACCGAGCCGAAAGTCAAGTGCTACATCGAAGTTCGATCCGCGGTGGCCGAGGATCTGGCCGGTGTTCGCCGGCGGGCGACCGCGCTCTGCGACGAACTGGCGTCGTCGGTGCAGCACTGGTAGGCGCTGCTGTCTCAGCGCGGTCCGAATTGGCGGTCGCCGGCGTCGCCGAGGCCCGGGACAATGTACTTCACGTCGTTGAGGCGGTCATCGACGGCCGCGGTGAACACTCGTACGTCGGGCGCTGTTTTTTCCAACGCCGCAATGCCTTCCGGGGCCACCAGCGCAGCCAGTACGGTGATGTCGTCGGCGCCGCGGCGGTGCAGCAACTCGATGGTGTAATTCATCGTCCCGCCGGTAGCCAGCATCGGGTCGAGGGCTAGCACCGGCCGGCCACGCAGATCGTCGGGCAACGACTCCAGATACGGTGTGGGCAAAGCGGTTTCCTCGTCGCGGGCCACGCCGACAAACCCCACCTGGGCTTCCGGTAGCAGCAGAAGGGCCGAATCGACCATGCCCAAGCCGGCCCGCAGGACCGGCACCAGCAGCGGCGGTTTCGCCAACCGGGTGCCGGCCGTCTCGGCCAGTGGTGTGCGCACGGTGATCGTCTGGCGAGGCGCGTCTCGGGTGGCTTCGTAGACCAGCATCAGGGTCAGATCTCGCAGCGCGACGCGAAACACTGCGGTATCGGTGTTTTCGTCGCGCAGTATCGTCAGCCGGGCCGCCGCCAGCGGGTGGTCAACGACACGTACATCCACGGGACCTGACCCTAGCCGGGTCCGCGACTTAGGCGCCGAAGAAGTTGAAGATGTCGAACCCGTAACCGACCAGGTCGATCAGCCCCTGTCCGGGGATCAGCGGATCGCCACTAAAGATCGCGTCCGGCGCCAGGGACGGGATGCTCGCCGTCAGGTCGGTCCACGAGGTCAGCAGCGACGTGTCCAGTTCATTAGTGAGGTCGTAGCCGGACAACGAAAGCAGCGAGTCAACGACCGATTGCGAAAGTGGCGCCTGCCCGGCATCCTGCAGCAGGCTGTCGATCGGGCCGACGAACGTCTGCACCGCGGCGTATTCAATGCCGCCCAGCATCTGGAGCGGATCCATCTTCGGTATGAACCCGTCGACGCCGGAGGCCACCAGCTGGCCGGTCGCATCGACCTGCCAGGGGCCGGCAACGCCGATCGGCTCGACCCCGTTGACTTCGATACCGGCGCCCGGGTCACCGGGGTTTCCGTAGCCCCAGTCGTCGAACAAGGTCGCAAACGGGGCGAAGGCATCGTAGAAGAACAGCCCGGCGGGCCCACCGTCGTACATGAACGCCAGCGTCGGCAACGGCGCGGGAATGTCGAAGAAGTGGGTGTTGCCGATGGTCCCGAGATCGATGATGTTGTTGGTGTCTAGGTTCACGCCGGGGGTTGGGTCCGGGTAATAGGGGTGCACCGTCTCGATACCGATCAGGGCGTTGAGGTCGGCGAAGAGGTTAAGCGGGTTCTCCGGGAAGTTCGCCCAGCCGTCGTATTCGCCGGTGTAGATGTCGGTCGCGATCCCGGTGGTCGGGGTGTCTGCCAAGCTCATCGGGATGTCGAGGAACGGAATGTGTTGGGGCTCGGGAGTCAAACTGAAGGCGCCGACGCCGTCGGGGAATTGGAAGCGGTCCAGGATGCCGCCGATCGGGCTTTGGGGGTCACCGAGTAGCGTGACGCTCAAGTCGTTCAGGTTGACTCCGGCCGGTGTGTTGTTGAGGAGGTCGTTCATCTCGACGGTGGCGACGTCGGTGCTTTGCGAGTAGCCGAGCACCGCGACGTCGTTGCCGCCCTGCAGCGCCGGGACGATCACGCTGTTCAAATCCGTGGCGCCCTGGTTCAGTGAGTCACCGAAACCCAAATCCGGCTCGGAGGGATTGCAGACGATCGGACAGAATTGCTCCGGGGTGGTCAGCGGGTCGAAGGTGTAGCCGCTGTCCTGGCTGAGGTAGAGCGATTCGACTGAGTTGAGGTAACCGCTGTCAGGGGTGGGAACGTCGGTGCCGCTCATGATCCAGCCTTCGTCGGCAAGCAGCTTGGCTTCCGCGATGATCGCCTTCACCCCGGACACGAAGGCCGGTGTCATCATCGACAGCACGCCAGCGACGGCGACGCAGACGATCGCCAACAGCACATAAAGCGGCGAACGCAACCTCGACCCTGACATCGCGACCTCCCAGCGGTAAACCGCGAGCCGAGAATGCAGCCACAGATGGCGTGATCATCCCCGTCCCGGCGATTGGCAAATATCATGTCCTGTTCGGGCACTCGTCATGACGCAATTCGCAAATTCGTCGGTTGCGCTTCCGCCACCTCGACACGCGTGCGCGTGGACCAATGAGCCGGGGCGGGAACCATATACTCCCCGCCATGCGACGCCTACCATCGCGGAGTGGCAAGCGATATCGAGCGGTCAGCCTATTCGGTGTACTGGCGGTTTCCAGTGTGCTGATGTCGTGGCCGTCGGCTCATCGAGCCCACCAAACGGCTCCGGTGGACTTCAAGGCGGCCGCGGTTCCGACCGCCGCGCACATCGTTGTCGTGGTCGAAGAAAATCGCTCGCAAGCCAACATCATCGGAAACAAGTCGGCCCCGTACATCAACCAGCTGGCCGCCGGTGGCGCGATGATGGCGCAGTCGTTCGCCGAAGTGCATCCCAGCGAACCCAACTACTACGCGTTGTTCGCCGGCGACACGCTGGTCAAGGACAACGTTTGTCCGGTCAACGCGGGCAACACGCCCAATCTCGGCTCGCAATTGCTCGCCGCCGGTTACACATTCGTGGGCTTCGCGGAGAGCCTGCCCGCGGTTGGCTCGACGGAATGCCGGGCGGGGAAGTATGCGCGCAAGCACGTGCCCTGGGTCAGCTTCAGCAATATCCCGGGCTCCTATTCGCTTCCGTTTTCCGCGTTTCCCGCCCCTCAGAACTACGCCAGCCTGCCGACGGTCGCATTCGTCACCCCGAACCTCGACAACGACATGCACGACGGCTCGACCGCCCAAGGCGACACGTGGCTGTATCAGAACTTGTCGCAGTACGCCGAATGGGCGAAAGCCAATAACAGCCTGCTGATCCTGACTTGGGACGAGGACGACAACACCTCGCGGAACCAGATTCCGACGGTGTTCTACGGGGCGAACGTCAGACCCGGGACTTACAGCGAGCCGATCAGCCACTACAACGTGTTGTCCACGCTGGAGCAGATGTACGGGCTGCCGAAGCTTGGCTATGCAACCGGAGCGCCCGCCATCACCGACATTTGGGGCGCCTAACCGCAGCCTGGCGTCCAGCGGCCGTGGCGCCCGTCGCTATTGTGTGCCGCATGGCTGCTGACCTCGTCCCGATCTGCTTGAGCCTGACCGACGGTGACCACTACACCGTGTGGGCGCCCCGCTGGCGCGACGCGGGCGACGAGTGGGAGGCGTTTCTGGGTAAGGATGAGGACCTCTACGCATTCCAGACGGCCGCTGACCTGGTGGCATTCGTGCGCACCAACACCGACAACGACCTGGTGGACCACCCGGGGTGGAAAGGGCTGACCGAGGCCAACGCCCACAAACTCGAGCCCGCCGACGACAAGCAATTCGACCTGATTGCGGTCGAGGAGGTGGTCTCCGAGAAACCGACCGCGGCGTCGGTGACCGCGCTGGCGAACTCGCTGGCGATCGTCTCGTCCATCGGGTCGGTGTGCGAGCTGCCGGCGGTGATGAAGTTTTTCAACGGCAATCCGACCTTGGGCACGCTGTCCGGCGGAATCGAGCACTTCACCGGCAAAGCCGGTCTCAAGCGCTGGAACGTGATCGCCGAGGTCATCGGACGTAGCTGGGACGACGTGCTCGGCGCGTTGGACGAGATCATCAGCATTCCCGACGTGGACAGCGCGATATCGGACGCCGCCGCTGCCGAACTGGCCGAACCGGTCGAAGAGGAGCACCTCGAGGAAGAGGATTCTGAGACCGGCGAGGAAAGCACCGGAGGAGCAAGAGACCGAGTCTGCCGAGGACGGCGAGAAAGCCCGTGCCACCGGCGACGAGGTTGTGCTCGGCGGCGACGAGGATTTTTGGCTTAAAGTCGGCATCGACCCGATCCGGATCATGACCGCAGCAGGCACGTTCTACACACTGCGCTGCTATTTCGACGACCGCCCGATTTTCCTGGGCCGCAACGGTCGAATCAGCGTGTTCACCTCGGAGCGGGCCCTGGCCAGATATCTCGCCGATGAGCGCGACCACGATTTGGCCGCCCTGAGCACCTACGACGATATCCGCACTGCGGCTACCGACGGCTCGCTGCGCGTCGAAGTGACCCATGACAACGGCTATGTCCTGACCGGCCTGGTCGACGATTTAGCCGCCGGGCCGGATGCGGTGGACCATGAGCAGCTTGATCTGGCTGTCGAGCTGCTTCGCGATGTCGGGGACTACGCCGATGACAACACCGTCGAAAAGGCGTTCGCGATGGATCACCCGTTGGGCAAGCTGGCGGCCTACGTTCTCGATCCCGACTCGGTAAGCAAGCCCGCACCCCCGTACGCCGCCGCGGTGCGAGCGTGGGAAGAGCTGGAGCAGTTCGTGGAGTCGCGGCTAAGGCGCGAATAGCGCCGCAAGCCGGCGACGACATTGCTGTGCGCGTCGCGGCTAAGGCGCGAATAGCGCCGCAAGCCGGCGACGACATTGCTGTGCGCGTCGCGGCTAAGGCGCGAATAGCGCCGCAACCCGGCGACGACATTACTGTGCGCGTCGCGGCTAAGGCGCGAATAAAGCGAGTCGAACAACCCTGGTTGAACGGTTCGGCTCCGCCCTCCTTGGGCATCGTCGGTTCAAGGCTGGAGGTGACGTCGAATGGCTCACCGCCAATTGCCAAAGCCACCCACCGATGCCACATCCGCTCGCATCGTTGTCTCAGTTCTAGGGATTCGGCAGTGATGCCGCAAGCTCGTTGGGAGCAGGGTGAGTACGGTGGCGGGCAGCACCCACCACACCGGGACTGTGGTGGTGACGTGCAGAACCCAGGTAAGGGCGAGCGCACACACCACCCCGACGGCCACGAGCCAGTCATCGCCGACGATGAACTCATACCAGAAGGTGACGAACGCTGCGAGGCGGCGGGCCATGATGCGACCCTTGTTTTCGGTGGGTACTGGTGCCGCCGCCAGGGGACGAGCCTCTGTTCTACGCAGCAGGGCCGTGAGTGCGAGGGCGACAAGCGCGACGCCAGGAACGACCACCAACAGCGCACTGTCGGCGCCGGGCCATTGCGCGCCGGCGCCTTCGGCACCCCAATAGACGCCGAACGATGTAAGCATGATCCCGACGATGAACTTCATGGTGTTTTCGGGCACCCGAGTCAGTGGCGCCTGGACGAGGACTCCAGCGATGGTCACGACCAGTACCGCGGTTATCGCTGCCAGCGCCGCGAGGGGGATGCTGCGCTGGTTGGCGCCAAGGGTGACCACAACAAGCGCGACTTCGAGGCCTTCCAGGACAACACCTTTGAACGACAGAGTGAAGGCGTACCAGTCGCCAACCACTGGCCGGCGGATGACAGCAGCGGCCTCGGCGGCCGCAACCTCGCTGGCGAAGATGGCGACCTCGTCGTGCCGCGCCTTGAGGCCGGCGGCCCGCAGGATTGCCTTGCGCAGCCACCGCAGGCCGAAGATCAGCAGCAGGCCGCCGACAAATAGGCGCAGGGCGGCTAGCGGAATGACAGCGAGCGCGGGACCCAGCACGGCAATCACCGTTGACAACACGACAACGCCCGCAACGACCCCGCTGATCGCCGAATGCCAACCTCTGCTGGTACCGGCTGCCAGCACGATGACCAGCGCTTCGACTCCCTCGACGGCGCAGGCCAGGAACACCGCCAGGAACAAGGCCCCGCTACTCATCACAGATCTTGTCCGAAGCGATCAACGACAACACGCTCACACGAAGTTCGAAACGGCCGGTGATGGGCCGGATGCCAGTGCTGCCCGGTGTCCGGGTGGACGACCCGGGCCGTAGCGCCGCCCGGGATCTTCGCGCGAGGGGACAATCTGTCGGGTCACGGTGTGACAAACCGGCCCGCTTGGTCGTCATGGCGGTCCTGTCGCTGGTGATGCGCCGTACAGCGTCTGTTTGATGCGCGCCAAAGGGTACCGATGGATAACAAAGCCAATTCGTCGCGGAATTGTCGCGGGTGACAACGCTGGGCCACATTCTGCACTTGATTGGGTTGCCTTGCGGCAACGGGGACATGACCGTCTCGCGCTCGCGGCGGCGCAGCAAGGGCACGGTACCGACGCCGAATAGGAGGACTGGACCGGTCGCCGGTGCCTCGACCATGACGTCCCGCTTAGCGCGCGAACCCGCGGTCCAGCCAGGGTCGTTGTCGGCATCGGCCGAACAAGTCGGAACGCCGCCGGTGGAGTTCCCCGGTGATCACGGCGGATTCATCGGGCAGCCAGAGGAATTCGCTCAGACCCTACGCAAAGTGCTATCGCATGCGATATCGCTCTGCCGGAGAGAGTGGTGAAGGCCAGACGGTGCTGATGTGGCAGGTGTGGCCAGATCCGCTAGCCGACCAGCACCGCAAAGCGCGGTTTGATGACTTCGTCGATGATCGCTAACCGTTCGTCGAAAGGAATGAACGCCGACTTCATCGCATTAATCGTGAACCGCGCGAGGTCGGTCCAGCCGTATCCGAACGCGTCGACGAGAGCGAGCATTTCATGGCTCATCGTCGTGTCGCTCATCAACCGGTTGTCGGTGTTGACGGTGACCCGGAAACGGCTTCGCGCCAACAAGTCGAACGGATGCTCGGCGATGCTGTTGACCGCGCCGGTCTGGACGTTGGAGCTGGGGCACAGCTCCAACGGAATCCGCTTGTCCCGCAGTATCGATGCCAATCGGCCCAGTCGCACCGTGCCGTCCTCGGCGACGTCGATGTCGTCGACGATCCGTACCCCGTGCCCGAGCCGGTCGGCGCCACAGAAGGCGATCGCCTCATGGATGGAGGGCAGCCCGAAGGCCTCACCGGCGTGAATCGTGAAGCGGGCGTTGTTGTTTCGCATGTATTCGAACGCGTCAAGGTGCCGGGTGGGCGGGTAACCGGCTTCCGCACCGGCGATGTCGAAACCGACCACGCCCTTGTCGCGGAACCGGATCGCCAGCTCGGCGATTTCGCGGGACAGCGCGGCGTGGCGCATCGCGGTGACCAGACAGCGCACGACGATGGCTCGTCCGGCCGCTGCGGCCGCCTTCTCCCCGTCGGCGAAACCCGCCAGCACGGCATCGACGACGGCGTCGAATGACAGCCCGCGGTTGATGTGCAGTTCGGGGGCGAATCGCACCTCGGCGTATACCACCGAGTCGGCGGACAGGTCCTCCACGCATTCGTAGGCCACCCTGTGCAGCGACTCGGGCGTCTGCATCACCGCGACGGTGTGCGAGAACGGCTCCAGGTAGCGCTCCAGCGATCCGCTGTGCGACTGGGTGTGAAACCACCGCGTCAGCTCGTCGACCTCGGTGGCGGGCAGGTCGTCATAGCCGGTTTGACCGGCGATGTCGATCACGGTCGACGGGCGCAGGCCGCCGTCGAGGTGATCGTGCAACAGCGCCTTGGGCGCTCGCTTGATCGCCTCCAGCCTCAGTGGCGTCGTCATCAGGTGATCCGATCGATGATCAGCGGTCGCTGGACGGGTGGCGTGTCGACAACGCTCCAGCCTCCGTCCAACTCGGCCATCGCGGGCTCGAAGCGTTCCCGGGTGTCGGTGTACAACGTGAACAGCGGCTCGCCCGCGGCCACCGGGTCCCTGGGACGCCGGTGGATGCGGATCCCGGCGCCGGGCTGCACCGGCTCGCCCGGCCGGGACCTGCCCGCGCCGAGCCGCCACACCGTCAGCCCCACTGCCATCGCGTCGATATCGCCCATTGTGCCGCTCCGACCGGCGGTCACGGTTTCGGAGTACTTACCAACTGGCAACGGTACGGACAAGTCACCGCCCTGCGCGGCGACCAGCGCGCGGAATCGGTCCATCGCGGTCCCGTCACGCAGCGTCTGCGCTGGATCCCGCCCGTCGATGCCGGCGATCTGGAGCATCTCGCCGGCCAGCCGAAGGGTCAGCTGGACCACATCTGGTGGCCCCCCGCCGGCCAGCACCTCCAGCGCCTCGGCGACTTCAAGTGCATTGCCGGCGGCCGCGCCCAGCGGACTGTTCATGTCGGTCAATACCGCGCAAGCCGGCAGCCCATGCGCTGCACCCAGCGCCACCATGGTTTCGGCCAACTCGCGACACTGCGATTCCGAATGCAGCAACGCGCCGGCACCGACCTTGACGTCGAGCACCAGCGCGCCCGCCCCTTCGGCGATCTTCTTGCTCATCACCGAACTCGCGATCAGCGGCAGCGACTCCACGGTGGCGGTGATGTCGCGCAGCGCATAGAGTTTCGCGTCAGCGGGCGCCAACCGGCCGGCCGCGAAGATGGCCGCTCCGATCTCGCAAAGCTGTTGGCGCACTTGCTCGTTAGCCAGCTTCGCGGAAAAGCCGACGATGGATTCCAACTTGTCCAATGTGCCGCCGGTATGGCCGAGTCCGCGGCCGGATGCCTGCGGCACCGCGCCACCGCACGCCGCAACCACCGATACCAGCGGCAGCGTGATCTTGTCTCCGACCCCGCCGGTGGAGTGTTTGTCCACGGTCGGCAGCGGACTGCCGTCACGCCGCAAATCGGTGAAATCCATTCGTTCACCGGAGTCCACCATGGCCGCCGTCCATCGCGCGGTTTCGCCGTAGTCCATGCCGCGCAGGAAGATCGCCATCAACAGCGCTGACATCTGTTCGTCGGCGATCTGCCCGTTGGTGTAGGCATCGATGACCCAGTCGATCGCGGTATCCGACAGCCGACCGCCGTCGCGTTTGGTCGCGATGATCGTCGGCGCGTCGAATCTCACGGGAGGTCGTCCGGTCCGAACGGCTCCGGCAGCAATTCGCCGAGCCGCCGGGGTGCGTCAGGATGGTCGATGAGCAGGTCCGGCCCGCCGTGTTCGAGCAACACCTGACGACACCGGCCGCACGGCATCAGCGGCGAGCCGGCGCCGTCGACGCACGCCAGTGCGAGCAGCCGGCCGCCGCCGGTCGAATACAACGCGCACACCACGGCGCACTCGGCGCAGAGACCCAGGCCATATGAGACATTCTCCACATTGCAGCCGGTAACTATCCGCCGATCGTCGACCAACGCCGCCGCACCCACTGGAAACCGCGAGTAAGGTGCGTACGCGCCATGCGCTGCTTGGATAGCCTTCTCCCGCAGCAACTTCCAGTCAATTGTGTCGGTCATGCTCGCGATACCTCGCGGGTTGGGAACGCATCAGGCCACCTCGTTCACTGTCGGCTAATTCACAAGGTCACCCTAGATTCTTCGCGCCGAAAAGCGTTGGCGGACACGAAGCGGGTCTTCTGAGCGCCAGAATGGGATTAGAGTCCAGCCGACGGTCCCACACAAGGGGAGGCGCTGATGACGACGACGACATCTGCGAATCCGGCTACGCCGACACCGGGGGACGGGTCGTCGCGCGCACGGCGGCTGCGACGAACCCTCTACCGCGGCGACCCGGGCATGTGGTCATGGGTGCTGCATCGCATCACCGGGGCGACGATCTTCTTCTTCCTGTTCGTGCACGTGCTGGACACCGCACTGGTTCGGGTAAGCCCGCAGACCTACAACGAAGTCATCTCGACCTACAAGACACCGATCGTGGGCTTGATGGAACTCGGGCTGGTGGCCGCGGTGCTTTACCACGCGCTCAACGGCATCCGCGTGATCCTGATCGACTTCTGGGCGAAGGGCACCCGCTACCAGCGGCTGATGCTGTGGGCGATCGCCATCGTCTGGCTGCTGGTGATGGTGCCGGCGACAGTGGTCGTGGCCATCCACATGATCGGGCATTTCGGATGAGCTCCCCCGACCTTCAACTGGGCCGCGGCCAGGTCGCGCCGATCCGGCAGCGCAGCCACGACCGTCCGGCCAGCCTGGACAATCCGCGGGCCCCGCGCCGGCGGACCGGCATGCCCAACTTCGAGAAGTTCGCCTGGCTGTTCATGCGGTTTTCCGGCATCGTGCTGGTGTTCCTGGCGCTCGGGCACTTGTTCGTGATGCTGATGTGGGACGACGGTGTCTACCGCATCGACTTCAACTACGTGGCGCAGCGCTGGCACTCGCCGTTCTGGCAGACCTGGGACCTGCTGCTGCTGTGGCTGGCACAGTTGCACGGCGGCAACGGTCTGCGCACCATCATCGACGACTACAGCCGCAAGGATTCCACCCGCTTCTGGCTGAATGCCCTGCTCGTGGTGTCGATGGTGTTCACGCTGGTGCTGGGGACCTACGTGCTGCTGACGTTCAACCCGAACATTTCGTGAAAGGCGAACATGTTTAGGCCACCACCTCCTAGTCATCGCTTCGCTCTGCATCGTCGGCGGCGGCCGTGATCCGGCAACACCGATACGACGTCGTGATCGTCGGCGCGGGCGGGGCCGGAATGCGGGCGGCGGTGGAAGCGGGTCCGCGCGTCCGTACCGCAGTGTTGACCAAGCTGTACCCGACCCGCAGCCACACCGGCGCCGCTCAGGGCGGCATGTGCGCCGCACTGGCCAACGTCGAGGACGACAACTGGGAATGGCACACCTTCGACACCGTCAAGGGCGGCGACTACCTCGCCGACCAGGACGCGGTGGAGATCATGTGCAAGGAAGCCATCGACGCGGTGCTGGATCTGGAGAAAATGGGGATGCCGTTCAACCGCACCCCCGAGGGCCGCATCGACCAGCGTCGCTTCGGTGGGCATACCCGCGATCACGGCAAGGCCCCGGTACGCCGGGCCTGCTATGCCGCCGACCGCACCGGTCACATGATCTTGCAGACGCTGTACCAGAACTGCGTCAAGCACGACGTCGAGTTCTTCAACGAGTTCTATGTGCTCGACCTGGTGCTGACCCAGACCCCGGGCGGCCCGGTGGCCACCGGCGTCGTCGCCTACGAGCTGGCCACCGGCGAGGTGCACATCTTCCACGCCAAGGCCGTCGTGATCGCAACCGGCGGGTCGGGCCGGATGTACAAGACCACCTCCAACGCCCACACCCTGACCGGCGACGGCATCGGAATCGTCTTCCGCAAGGGACTTCCGTTGGAAGACATGGAATTTCACCAATTCCACCCGACCGGGTTGGCCGGTCTGGGCATCTTGATCTCCGAAGCCGTGCGCGGCGAGGGTGGCCGGCTGCTCAACGGCGAAGGCGAGCGGTTCATGGAGCGCTACGCGCCGACGATCGTCGACCTGGCGCCGCGCGACATCGTCGCCCGCTCGATGGTGCTCGAAGTCCTGGAGGGCCGCGGCGCGGGTCCGCACAAGGACTACGTCTACATAGACGTCCGTCACCTCGGCGCGGACGTCCTGGAGGCAAAGCTGCCCGACATCACCGAGTTCGCGCGCACCTACCTGGGTGTGGACCCGGTCAAAGAGCTGGTCCCGGTCTACCCGACCTGCCATTACGTGATGGGTGGCATCCCGACGACCGTCACCGGACAAGTGTTGCGGGACAACACATCTACCGTCCCGGGCCTGTACGCGGCCGGCGAGTGTGCGTGCGTATCGGTGCACGGAGCCAACCGGCTGGGCACCAATTCGCTGCTGGATATCAACGTCTTCGGACGGCGAGCCGGAATCGCCGCGGCCAACTACGCCCTGGGTCACGACTTCGTCGAGCAGCCACCGGACCCGTCGGCGATGGTGGTCGGGTGGGTGGCCGACATTTTGTCGGAGCACGGCAACGAGCGCGTCGCCGACATCCGCGGGGCGCTGCAGCAGACGATGGACAACAACGCCGCGGTGTTCCGCACCGAGGAGACCCTCAAGCAGGCACTCACCGACATTCACGCGCTCAAAGAGCGCTATTCCCGAATCTCCGTGCACGACAAGGGAAAACGCTTCAACAGCGACTTGCTGGAGGCCATCGAGCTGGGTTTCCTGCTCGAGCTGGCCGAAGCGACCGTGGTCGGCGCTTTGAACCGCAAGGAATCCCGCGGCGGTCACGCGCGTGAGGACTACCCCAACCGCGACGACGTCAACTACATGCGCCACACCATGGCGTACAAGCAGGGCACCGACCTGCTCAGCGACATCCGGCTGGATTTCAAACCCGTAGTGCAGACCCGTTACGAGCCAATGGAACGGAAGTACTGATGAGTTCGGTTGTCGAGACCGCGCCGGGCGGCGATCCGCCGTTGCCGCCGATCCCCGAGGGTGCGGTGATGGTGACGCTGAGGATCGCCCGGTTCAATCCGGAAAACCCCGACCAGTACGCCGATTCCGGTGGCTGGCAGAGCTTTCGGGTGCCCTGCCTGCCCAGCGACCGGATGCTCAACCTGCTCATCTACGTCAAGAGCTACCTCGACGGCACGCTGACCTTCCGGCGGTCCTGCGCTCACGGCGTCTGCGGCTCCGACGCGATGCGGATCAACGGTGTCAACCGGCTGGCCTGCAAGGTGCTGATGCGCGATCTGCTTCCCGGCAAGCCCCGTAAGCAGCTGACGATCACGGTCGAGCCGATCCGCGGGCTGCCGGTGGAGAAGGACCTGGTGGTCGACATGGAGCCGTTCTTCGACGCCTACCGCGCGGTGAAGCCGTACCTGATCACCAGCGGTAACCCACCGACGCGAGAGCGCATTCAAAGCCAAACGGATCGCGCGCGCTACGACGACACGACCAAGTGCATCCTGTGCGCCTGTTGCACGACCAGTTGCCCGGTGTTCTGGAGCGAGGGCAGCTACTTCGGCCCGGCGGCCATCGTCAATGCTCATCGGTTCATCTTCGATAGCCGCGACGAGGCCGCCGCCGAGCGCCTCGACATCCTCAACGAGGTGGACGGGGTGTGGCGCTGCCGCACCACGTTCAACTGCACCGAGTCCTGCCCGCGGGGCATCGAAGTGACCAAGGCGATTCAGGAGGTCAAGCGCGCGTTGATGTTCACGCGCTGAGCGCAAGGCGATCGGCGATTGCGTGCAACGCGCGATGATGGAGACCCTTGGCGTTCCCGAACGGGACCGTTTTCAGGTGATCACCGAACACCTGCCGGAAAACTTCGACTTCAACCGGTCGTATCTCGACATCAGCCGTTCGGACCGTTTCGTCCTCGTCGAGGTGACCTTGTCGGCCGGACGCACCGAGAACAGCAAACAAGCGTTCTACGCCCGGCTGGCCGAGCTGCTGATCGAGGCGGTGGCGCTACGCGCCGAGGATCTGGCTGTCGTCATGGTCGAGAACGAGCGCGTCGAGACTGGTCGTTCGGCCGAGGAGAGGCGAGTTACGTCGTGCTGCCGCGCGAGCGCTGGCGTTGAGGCGCGGTCAGTGGCGCTCAGAGGTTCTCCACAGGTGGGAATAAGCTAATAGACAGCGGCGTTCCCTAAGCTATGCTATTCGGCCAGCAACACGCGAACGAGCCCCGCCGGTACCAGACCAATGCAAGCCTGAACCAGCCACCGACAAAGGACTCGCACCGACCAGTGCGAGAGTACGTAACCAACGTCACCCGGCGTCCGAATCGGATGACGCCAGCCGCCTGACCGGTCCGCGCCGGACCACGTATCCGCATCGCCCAGCCTTGAGGCTGGGTATCACGCACCAAGGGTGTAGGTGTTGCTCCACAGCCGGCCGCACGCTCCGTCCGGATCGGGCCGATGGTCGGTGGCGGTGATCTGCAGCATCCCCGTCAGCGCGGTGGCGGGCAGGTCAGCGTAGAGGTGACCGTTGCCGTCTGCGGCGTAAGTCAGGTAGTCGCTGATGTCCTCCCCGGGGCGAGTGATCCTGACCGTCACTTCGTGGTGGGGCAGAAAGTCGGCGCCGATAACGACCCCGACCCGCGTGACGGTGATCGCCGGCGTGGCGGGCAATCCGCCCCGGACGGGGTTGTCAGCGGCAGCAGCGACCATGGTTCCTCCGCAGCCCGTTCTTCGCGCCGACGGGATGCCGGACATCACCCCGTAGATCACCGGCGCTCGAAAGGCTCTTCGAATCGCATACCCTGCTCCGTTACCTGGCAAGGGGTCGGTCCGACCAACGGACCGCGGTGCTAGATCATGGCCTGGCGCAAGCCGGCGTCGATGCGGCGGGCGGTGTGCGACACCAAATCGGGCAAGTTGGGCGGCAACGTCGGCGAAAGCATCAGGACCGTGACCGCTCCGGCGCAAGTGGCATTCGGCCACCACACCGGGGCTGACACACAGCAGATTCCCGGAAAGGCGTCCTGGCGATCGGTCATGGTCGCGCCAAGCTCGCGGACTGACTCGCGCAGCCGACTCCATTCCCGCGGCGTCCAGCAGTCGGGCAGCGCAATATCCACGCCGGGCTGTGCGGCGTACAAGACCCGGCCGGTGGCGGTCCGCGCGATCGATTCGGGGTCCGCCGGGTCGGAAATGTGGGTCTGGCCGCGCGCTGCCGTCGCGCAAATCAGACGGAGTCGCTCCTCGTGCAGGATCCGGAGCGACGCCATCGCGCCGGCCTGCACGGCCAGGTTATGCACCGGTCCCTGCGCAGCCTGCCGCAATAGCGGATCGGGTTGCCACCGCTGCCCGATGCGACCGATCAGCGCCCCGACGAAGTAGCGTTGCTCGACACACTGCACCGCCCCGAGGGCGACCAATTGTTCGGCAAGCCGGTACGTCGACGTCTTCGCCAACCCGGCCACACGGGCCAGCGCCGTCAAACCCAACCCGTCGTCCGCCTGGGCGAGCGCGTCCAGCACCGCGAAGGCGCCGTCAAGCACTCCCCGGCCTCCGCACGCATCCGGCGCAGCGTCACCGCTGGCGACGACAGAGCGCGCCGTCAGTGACACAGAGGCAGGTGGGACATTCATGTCGCCTCGCAGACAAGCCCCCGATGTCTGGGCCCCTATGAGCGTCTTCTTCGCTCGCGTGAATTTTATACGCCTGCGGAGTTGGAAATGTGGCGTACTTACAACAGAAAACAAGTCGCGATTCGACGCCGCCCGTCACACTTTCGGCCGCTGTGTCGTCTGACCGGTATGACACAGAAAACCCGCATCGAACCCCTCCCGCCGAAACGGGCCAACTGGCTCATCCGCGCCATGTACCGGTACGCCAAGCGGCGCTTCGGGGAAGTCCCCGAGCCGTTCGCCGTCACCGCGCTACCATCCGCGGCTGCTGGTCGCCAACGCCGTCCACGAGACGATGTTGCAATCGGCGTCACGCAAGCTGCCCACCAACGTGCGCGAGCTGGCGGTGTATTGGACCGCGCGTACCGTCGGCTGCTCGTGGTGCGTCGACTTCGGGGCGATGCTGCAGCGCCTCGACGGACTAGACATTGAGCGCCTCAAAGACATAGAAAACTACGCCACCTCACCGCGTTTCACCGACGATGAGCGGGCCGCCATCGCCTATGCCCATGCGATGACCGCGGACCCGCACAGCGTCACCGACGACCAAGTAGCCGACTTGCGAGCCCGCTTTGGTGAGAACGGTGTCATCGAGCTGACCTACCAGATCGGGGTGGAGAACATGCGGGCCCGGATGAACACCGCGCTGGGCATCACCGAGCAGGGCTTCAATTCCGGTGACGCGTGCCGGGTTCCCTGGATGACCGAGCACAGCGAGGCCAGCGAAACCCCTGCGCAGCGCTAAAGTGGCGGCATGCAGGTCTGGGAGCTCGGGCCGGGCCGGCTCATGGTTGCCGGCGCGTTCTCCGACCTTGCCGTGCACCATCACCCCGCGGTTCAGATCACCGTCGGCGGGCGTGGTCTTCTAACGGTTACCAAGGCCTGGGCGGCCGGTTCGCCGAAGCCGCGAGCGAAGCAGCGGGCGCGCTGCGAGTCGGCCTCGCCGTGTGTTCAGGATCTCCGAGCCAAGGGAGAGCCGGTGAACTTGTCGGGATTGGCGATATCCCATAGGGCGCAGACCTTTCCGTCCCGCACGGTCATCGCCATGATCCGCGGCAGCATTTCGCGATATCCGTCGCTGGCCGGAAGGCCGGCCGTGTAGATGCCAAGCTCGCCATTGATCAACCCCAGCTCATACGCGGTATACATCGACGGGCCATATCGTTGCGCAAGGCCGAGCATGAACCGGACGACCTTGTCCGCGCCGTGGATGACCTGAACTGCCGTGGGCGCCTTGCCATCCGAATCACCGGTGAATGTCACATCGGGATGCAACAGCGCCACCACGGCTTCCAGGTCGCCGTCGGCCATCGCCGCCATCAGCTTGCCGACCACCTCGTTGTGCGACGGATCGGGTTCGGGCGGCGGCTCCGCGGTGACGGCCTTGCGGGCCCGCGACGCCAGCTGCCGGGCGGCGGCCTCGTTGGTTCCGAGCACCTGCGCCACTTCCGCGAACGGCACCGCAAACCCGTCGTGCAACACGAACGCGACCCGCTGGTCGGGCGACAGCCGCTCCAGCACCACCATCGCCGCGAACCGGGCATCCTCGCGCGCCACCACGGCGCACAGCGGATCAGACACTTGGGAAGCCGGGTAGCCGGTCACCACCGGCTCGGGCAGCCAGTTGCCGGTGTAGGTCTCACGGCGGTGCGCCGCCGATCGCAACCGATCCAGCCCAAGCCTGCTGACCACCGTCGTCAGCCAGGCCCTTAGGTCGGTTATCGCTTGGTCTTGACGATCCCAGCGCAGCCATGCGTCCTGGACGATATCCTCGGCGTCGGCCACCGTGCCGGTCAGCCGGTAGGCGACCGACAGGAGATGCGGCCGCAGCGCCTCGAATTCGCTGACCTGCCCGGTCGAGGTCATGGCCCGAGCGTAACGTTCACGAACACGATGCTCGACAACCTCTGGCTCCACTTCGCCCGGCACGGCCCGGACATCACGCCGCCGATCATCACGCGGGGCGAAGGTGTGACGATCTTCGACGACCGCGGCAAGAGCTATCTCGACGGGCTGTCCGGTCTGTTCACCGTGCAGGTCGGCCACGGCCGTACCGAACTCGCCGAGGTGGCCGCCCGGCAGGCGAGCACTCTCGCATTCTTCCCACTGTGGGGATACGCCACCCCGACCGCGATCGAGCTCGCCGGGCGCCTGGCCCATTACGCCCCCGGCGACCTGAACCGGGTGTTCTTCACCACCGGCGGCACCGAGGCCGTCGAGACCGCATGGAAGGTGGCCAAGCAGTACTTCAAGCTGACCGGCAAACCCGGTAAGCACAAAGTGATTTCGCGGTCGATCGCCTACCACGGCACCACCCAGGGCGCCCTGGCCATTACCGGGCTGCCGCGCTACAAGGCGCCGTTCGAGCCGGTGACGCCCGGCGGCTTTCGGGTGCCCAACACGAACTTCTATCGCACGCCCGAACCGTTCCACACCGACGTCAAAGCTTTCGGACAGTGGGCCGCCGACCGGATCGCCGAGGCGATCGAGTTCGAAGGGCCCGACACCGTCGCCGTGGTGTTCCTGGAACCGGTGCAGAACGCCGGCGGCAGCATCCCGCCTCCCCCAGGCTATTTCGAACGAGTGCGGGAGATCTGCGACGAGTACGACGTGCTGCTGGTCTCCGACGAGGTGATCTGCGCGTTCGGCCGGATCGGGTCCATGTTCGCCTGTGACGACTTCGGCTACGTGCCCGACATGATCACCTGCGCCAAGGGGATGACGTCGGGCTACTCGCCGATCGGCGCGATGATCGCCAGCGAGCGGTTGTTCGAGCCGTTCAACGACGGCAGCACGATGTTCCCGCACGGCTATACCTTTGGCGGCCATCCGGTTTCGGCCGCCGTCGCGCTGGCCAACCTCGACATCTTCGAGCGCGAGGGCCTCAACGACCACGTCAAAAACCACGCGCCCAGCTTCCGCGCCACCCTGGAAAAGCTGTACGACCTGCCCATCGTCGGCGATGTGCGTGGCGAGGGATTTTTCTACGGCGTGGAACTGGTCAAGGACAAGGCGACCAGGCAAACCTTCACCGATGCCGAACGCCGCTCGCTGCTTGGGCAGGTGTCGTCGGGCCTGTTCGAAGCCGGGCTGTACTGCCGCACCGACGACCGCGGCGATTCCGTCATTCAGTTGGCGCCGCCGCTGATCAGCGGTCAAACCGAGTTCAACACCATCGAAGCGATCCTGCGCAGTGTGCTGACTGATATTGGGAGTCGGCTATGACGAAACCGCGCATCGACCCGATCCGGTGGCAGCCACCGCCGTCACGGCCGTTACCCGCACCCGACCTCGCGGCAACGCTGCACGTGGTCGAGCTACCCGGCACCGCCCCGGAAGACGTCGTCGCCGATGCCGAAGGCAGCATCTGGACCGGTATCGAGGACGGACGCATCATCCGGATCACCCCTGACGGCAGCTCAATTCAGGTGGTGGCCAACACCGGCGGCCGACCACTCGGCTTGGCGGTCGCCCGCGACGGCCGTCTGCTGATCTGCGACAGCCACCGCGGCCTGCTGCGATACGACCCTGCCACCGGGACAATGGAGACGCTGGTCGCCGAGGTAGCCGGCCGAGCGCTGACGTTCTGCTCCAACGTCGTCGAATCATCAGATGGCACAATCTTTTTCACCGAGTCGACGAGCCGCTTCCACTACGAGTACTACAAGGGCTCGGTGGTCGAGGGACGCCCGACGGGGTCGCTGTTCCGGCGTGATCCCGACGGTACGGTCAGTGTTTTGGCGTCGGATCTGTACTTCGCCAACGGCGTGACGCTGACCGCGGACGAGTCGGCGTTGGTGTTCGCCGAGACGACCGCCTGCCGGCTGTCCAAGTACTGGCTCATCGGAAGCCAGGCCGGGTCGATCACGCCGTTGGTCACCGAACTGCCCGGCTATCCCGACAACATCTCGACCGGTCTCGACGGCCGGATCTGGGTGGCGCTGGTCTCAGACCGCAACCGGCTCAGCGAACGGCTGAGCCCACGCGCGCCGATCATCCGCACGCTGATGTGGCGACTGCTGCCGTACCGCTGGCTGCCCAACCCGAAGCCGACGGTGTGGGTGGCCGCGTTCGACCCCGACGACGGCCATGTCGTGACCCAGCTTCGCGCCCAAGATGCGACCTTCGGCCTGGCGACCGGAGTGGTGGAAACGCCCGGACGGCTGTGGCTGGGCCGCATCGGCGGGCCAGGCGTCTGTTATCTAGATTTGTAACTTCTGAAACACCAGTCACAGCGCGGCTCCCGGGATTCGGGCCGCTGATCGCCTACTCTGCACAGACGATGCCTCATTTGCGGCCTGTCTTACGTTATGCGTCATGCCTGGTAGCGACGGCTTTTATGGTCGCGGTGCCCGCCGTGCTCGGTATGCCGGTTGCGATCGCTGAGCCCAACGCCGGGGTCGGCCCACCGCACGACACCTGTCCCTACAAGGTGGCCACCCCGCCGGCGGTGGACTCGTCGGAAGTCCCGCAGGCCGGCGATCCGCCGCTGCCGCTGCCGGTGCCCGCATCGCCGATCGGCGGCAACGCGCTGGGCGGCTGCGGTGTGGTGACGGCAGCCGACACCCCGCCGGTGCCGGGCGACATCTCCGCCGAGGCCTGGGTGGTGGCCGACTTGGACAGCGGCGCGATCATCGCCGCGCGTGACCCGCATGGCCGTCACCGCCCGGCCAGCGTCATCAAGGTGCTCGTCGCGATGGCATCACTCGACGAGCTCAACCTCAACAAGACCGTCGACGGTACGCCTGACGATGCCGCCGCGGAGGGCACCCGGGTCGGCGTTGCCCCGGGTGGCACCTACACAGTCAACCAGTTGCTGCACGGGCTGCTGATGCACTCCGGCAACGACGCCGCCCACGCGCTGGCGATGCAGCTGGGCGGCATGCCGGTCGCGGTGGAGAAGATCAACGCGCTGGCCGGCAAGCTCGGTGGCCGCGACACCCGGGCCGCAACGCCGTCGGGGTTGGACGGTCCCGGCATGAGCACCTCGGCGTACGACATCGGCCTGTTCTACCGATTCGCTTGGGAGAATCCAACTTTCGCTGATATCGTGCACACTCAGAAGTTCGATTTCCCGGGGCACGCCGATCACCCCGGCTACGAGCTGGAAAACGACAACCAGCTGCTCTACCACTATCCTGGCGCGCTGGGCGGCAAGACCGGATACACCGACGACGCCGGCCAGACGTTCGTCGGCGCCGCCAACCGCGACGGGCGCCGGCTGATGGCGGTGCTGTTGCACGGCACCCGCCTACCGATAGCGCCATGGCAGCAGGCGGCGCATCTGCTGGATTACGGCTTCGCGACCGCGCCGGGAACCCGGGTGGGGACACTGATCGAACCCGACCCGTCGTTGCTCGCCGCGCTCAAGACATCGGCCGGCGGGGCCGGCGCTCCCGGGACACTAGCGAGCCCTGCCGCGATCGTGCCACCCGCCGACGCGCTGCCGGTGCGAGTCGGCGTGGCGGTGATCGGCACCATCATCGTGTTCGGGTTGATCATGGCGGCTCGCTCGATGAATCGCCGCCCGCAGAACTAAGCTCGCCAAGTGAGCGGCGCCCGGCGGCATGGACTCCTGCTGGGCCTCACCGCAGCAAGCCTGGGCGTGGTCTACGGCTACGACCTTTCCAACATCGCGGGTGCGCTGCTGTTCATCACCGACGAATTCGGTTTGACGACGCGGCAACAGGAGCTGGTGACGACCGCGGTGGTGGTCGGCGAAATCGCCGGAGCGTTAGGCGCGGGTGTGCTGGCCAATCTGATCGGGCGCCGGTGGTCGATGGTGCTGGTGGCGGCCGGCTATGCGGTGTTCGCGCTGCTGGGCGCGATGTCGGAGTCGGTGCCTATGCTGCTGGTTGCCCGGCTGCTGCTGGGTCTGACCATTGGGGTGTCCGTCGTCGTGGTCCCAGTGTTCGTGGCCGAATCCGCGCCGGCCAGCGTGCGCGGTGCGCTGCTGGTCGGCTACCAGGTCGCAACCGTGTTCGGCATCATCGTCGGCTACCTGGCCTGCTACCTGCTGGCGGATTCGCGGGACTGGCGCTGGATGCTTGCGCTGGCCGCGCTGCCGGCGACATTGGTGGCGCTGCCGTTGTTGCGGATGCCCGACACAGCGCGGTGGTACCTGCTCAAAGGACGAGTCGCCGAGGCGCGGCGGGCGCTGCAACAGGTGGAGCCCGATAGCCCGGACAGCTATGTAGAACGTGAACTCGCCGAGATCAGCGCTGCGCTGGCCGAAGAAAGCGGCGGTACGTTCATGGAGATGCTGCGCCGGCCATACCTGCGCGCCACGGTCTTCGTCGTCGTGCTGGGTTTTTTCATCCAGATCACCGGTGTCAATGCGATCGTCTACTACAGCCCCCGATTGTTCGACGCGATGGGCTTCCGCGGCAACTTCGCGCTGCTGGTGCTTCCGGCGCTGGTTCAGGTCGCTGCGCTGGCCGCCGTGCTGGTCTCGGTGGTTCTGGTCGACCGGCTGGGACGCCGCCCGGTTCTGCTATCCGGGATCGGCGCGATGATCGCCGCCGACGCGGTGCTTATCGTCGTGTTCGCCGCGCGTTCGCCCGCGATGTTCGGTTTCGTTGGCGTGCTGCTGTTCACGATGGGGTTCACCTTCGGCTTCGGTGCGCTGGTATGGGTGTATGCCGGTGAGAGTTTCCCGTCCCGGCTACGGTCGATGGGGTCGAGTGCGATGCTGACCGCCAATCTCGCGGCCAATGCCATCGTTGCCGGTGTGTTTCTGACCGTGCTGCATTCGCTCGGCGGCGCAGGCACTTTCGCCGTGTTCGGCGTTTTCGCTGTGGCCGGCTTCGCGTTCGTGCACCGGTTCGCCCCCGAGACCAAAGGCCGACAACTCGAAGAGATCCGGCACTTCTGGGAGAATGACGGTCATTGGCCTGAGGAATTGCCAAGCGCTGCAACGGATGTGCAGGCATGTCACTGATCGCCGCCGGCACTGTCGTGCTGGAGCAGGGCCCCTGCCGACCCGGTTGGGTGGAAACCTCGGCCGGACGGATCGTCGGCTGCGGCTTCGGCCTGCCGCCCCGGCAGGCCGATGTCGATATGCCCGATGCGCTGGTCGTGCCCGGCTTCGTCGACATCCACGTGCACGGTGGCGGCGGCGCCTCATACATCGACGGCAACGACGCAGATATTCTGCGCGCGGCCATGTTTCACCGCAGGCATGGCACGACCACCAGCCTGGCCAGCCTGGTCACGTCGTCGCCGGCCGACCTGCTCACGGCGGTACGCGCGCTCGCCGCTTCGACCCGCGCCGGCATTGTCTCCGGTATCCACCTGGAGGGCCCCTGGCTGAGCGCAGCGCACTGCGGGGCACACGATCCTCGGCAGCTGCGCGACGCGGAACCCGCCGAGATCGACGCCCTGCTGGCCGCCGGCGGTGGCGCGATCCGGATGGTCACGCTGGCACCCGAACGCGCCGGCAGCAGCGATGCGATTTCCCGCTTCGTCGACGCCGGAGTGGTTGTCGCCGTTGGACATACCGACGCAACTTACGAGCAGACCCGGCACGCCATCGAGCTGGGGGCGACGGTCGGCACCCACCTATTCAATGCGATGAGGCCAGTGCACCACCGCGAGCCCGGACCCGCGCTGGCCTTGCTGGAGGATGCTCGGGTGACCGTCGAGTTGATCGCCGACGGCGTGCACATCCACCCCGCGATGCAACGAGCGGTGATCGGGGCGGCGGGAGCCGACCGGGTGGCATTGGTCACCGACGCCACCGCGGCGGCGGGATTGGGAGACGGCGAATTTCAGCTCGGGGCAGTGCAAATCGATGTTGTCGAGCGGGTGGCACGCGTGCGTGGGACCTCGACGATCGCCGGGAGCACCGCGACGATGGACCAGCTCTTCCGCGCCGCGGGCGGCCTCGGCTCAGACCGCGACGCGGCGCTGGCCGCCGCGATGCGGATGACCGCGACGGCACCGGCCCGAGCGCTCGGCCTCGACAACATCGGCAGTCTGCGCGCCGGCGCCGACGCCAATCTCGTTGTCCTGGACGGAGATCTGCAAGTCACCGCCGTCATGGCCGACGGCGAATGGCAAGCGGATCGCTAACGCTGATTCGCCGGGACCCACGCGGAGATCCGCGGAAGCCAGCGCGGAACGTTCTGCTGGTAGTCGACGTACTCCCTGCCATACCGTTGAGTGAGATGCGGTTCTTCCCAGAACCGGATGGCGATCTCTTGCAACGCCCAAAAGCTCGCGAACCACACCAGCAGCGAACCCGACGCGGCGACGGCCGCCTCCCCGAGCAGGATGGCGAGCACGCCGCTGATCATCGGGTTGCGCACGTGCTGGTACGGGCCGACGACGACGAGGTGGACCGGCTCTCCCATCAGCTTGCCCAGCCCGAGCGTTCCCTTGCCAATCCGGTGGAACAAAGACACCGTCCAAAACCACATGCCCAACCCACCGGCGATGAGCAGACCGCCGACGATGACGAGGCCGATGTTCAGCGGAGAATCGAAGTTCAGCCGCGCGTGACCCGGGGTCACGATAAGCGCCGGTACGACGAGCGTCACCGTCACCGGGAACACCAGGATCGAGATCAGGTGTCGCCACCACAGCTGCCGTTCACGGGTGTCCGTAACCATGTCAAGCCCCTTTCGATCTAGATACTTCAACCTCGGTTGAATAAAAGAATACGCCTTCGACACCCCTAAGACCAACATGCGTTGAAGTATGCTGCCGTGCATGTCAAAGCCCCGCCGTCCGGGTCGGTGGCGTACCGGCCAGCAGAACCGGCAGCGGATCGTCAACGCCGCACGTGAACGTTTCACGCGCGACGGCTACGAACGAGCCACGGTCCGCGCGATCGCCGCGGACGCCGGGGTGGACGTTGCGATGGTCTATTACTTCTTCGGCAGCAAGGAGGGCTTGTTCAGCGCGTCGGCGCTGACCGGGCCCGAGCACCCACTGCACCAATTGGCCGCGCTCCTGGACGAGGGTCCCAACCAGATCGGCCAGCGGCTAGTTCGTCGTTTCCTCGAGCACTGGGACGAGGGCGGCGCCTTCGAGCCGTTCATGGCGGTGTGGCGCTCGGCGGCGATCCAGCCGCAGGCGCGACAGGTGCTACATGACGCGCTTGCCGGTCCGGTGGCCCAACGTGTCGCCGCGGAGTTCGGGGTCACCGATGCCGAGTTACGAGTCGAACTGGTGGCCAGCCACTTAGCCGGGTTGGCTTTCGCGCGTTATCAACTCAAGCTCGAGCCGATCGCGTCAACCCCTGTCGAGGACGTGGTCGCCTGGATGGGGCCAACGTTGCAGCGCTACCTGACCGGCGACTAGACGACGCCGTCAGGTAGCGCTGTGACAGCGTCACGCCTGCGCGGAATGGTCCGCGGTCTCCTCGCCCCGCCCGAACAGGAACGGATAAACGATCCCAGCGATCGCCCCGCCGATCAGCGGCGCCAGCCAGAACACCCACAGCTGTTGCGGTGCGCCGTTGCCGTTGAAGAACGCGACAGCGGTGGACCGGGCCGGGTTGATCGACGCGTTGGAGATCGGGATCGCCACCAGGTTGGTCAGCGCCAATGCGAACCCAATGGCCAAGCCGGCGAAGCCCTTCGGCGCCCGCGCGTCGGTCGAGCCGAGGATGACGAACAGGAACATGGCGGTCAGGACGATCTCGGCGAGGATGACTGCACCCAGTGCATAGCCACCGGGCGAGTTTTGGCCATAGCCGTTGGCCCCCAAGTGCCCAGTAGCGATGAAACCGGGCTTGCCAAAGGCGATGTAGTAGATCACCAGTCCGGCAAGCAAGCCGCCGATTACCTGTACTATCCAGTACGCCGGCAGGACTTTCCATTCCACCCGGCGTGCCAATGCCGCACCCAGCGTGACGGCGGGGTTGAAATGCCCACCGGAGATGGCCCCAAATGCGTACACGCCCGTCAGCACGGTCAGACCGAAGGCCAGGGACACGCCAAGGTAGCCGATACCCAGTGGGTATAGATCGGCGGCGTGGGCCTCCGCCGAAAAAACCGCGCTGCCAACGCCACCGAGCACCAGCCAAAAGGTGCCGATCGTTTCCGCTGCCAATTTGTGGAACAGATTCGGTTCCGACATCGCCTACCCGCCTTTGCCTAGAGCAACCATTCCTGCCCATATGAGGGTGACACGATTGAGCGCCGAAGCGCCCTGTCGTGTCCAAATCGTTTCGGGATAGATAACTGCGACGGTGAGTGCGTGACCTACCCTTTATTTCGTCGGGCCAGTCGGGAAAGACCCAGTGCACCAACGGCGCCCACCGCCGCTGCGGTCAATGCCTGACGTACGTTGAGATCCTCGCGAAGATGCACCCTGGTCGTGATCACCGCGGGCTCGGGCGGTTCCACGGGGGCCGACAGCAGGTTCTCCGTGGACGTCGCCGCCCACGCGGTCGCGTACAGCAGCAGCCGCGCAGTGATGTACGCGAACACCATCAGGCCCAGCACGGGCCCGAAGGTGGCACCCGCCGGGCTACGCAACACGGACTTCAGGTAGATCGATGCGACCAACTTGAACAATTCAAAGCCGATGGCCGCTATCAGTGCTGCCTGAATCGAGCTGCGGAAGCTGACCGGCTCTCTGGGCAATCGGGCGATCATCCAGCTGAACACCAACCACGACACCAGAAGTGACACCAGCATCGACACCCCGCGGAGGATCGCGTCCAGCACCGGCGCATTCTGAATACCCATCAACCCCAACATCTTGCCCATCGGCGCGGCGGCGGCCAGCGCGCTGAGCGCGAGCGTGGCGAGGATCGCCACGAACGACGTAACCATCGTCACCAGATCGGAGAACTTGGTCCGGATGTATCCGCGCGACCCGGCGCCCTGTCGCCACATTTCGCTCAGCGCCAACCGAAGATTGCTCATCCAGTTCAGGCCGACCCATGCTGCGACGGCCAAGCCGATGACCCCGACCGACGCCCGCGAAGCGATCGCCGAGTTCATCAGCTCGACCACCTGCTCCCCCAGAGCGCCCGGCACCGCGACCCTGACTTTCTTGTCGATCCCCGTCAGCACATCGGGCCGACGCGCCAGCAGGAATCCGCCGACGCTGAAACCGACCATCAGCAAAGGGAATAACGCGAAGATCGTGTAGTAGGTCAGCCCGGCCGCGAAGAAACTGCCCTTGGATTCCTCGTATCGGTCGTTGGCCCGCATCGCGTGGTCGAACCATCCGAACCGCGCCCGCAGCCGATCCAGGATGCCTGGTTCGGCCGGTTCACTCATTACCACCCACTACGGACGTTTTGGCAAGAACCCTAGCCGGTCATAGACCCGGTCGACCGTTTTTGCGGCCACGTCCTCGGCCCGTGCCGCCCCGGCTGCCAGGATAGCCTCCAATTCAGCTGGATCCGTGAGTAACTCGTCGACCCGGGCCTTGATCGGTGTCACGAACTCGACGACGGCCTCGGCGGTGTCCTTCTTCAGATCGCCGTAGCCGCGCCCGGCATACTGTCGCACCAACGCATCGATTTCGACACCGGTAACCGCGGACTGGATGCTCAGCAAGTTCGACACGCCAGCTTTGGCATCCGGGTCGTATCGGATCTCGCGTTCGCTGTCGGTTACGGCGGAGCGAATCTTCTTGGCGGACACGGAAGGAGCGTCGAGGAGACTGATCAGACCGGCATCGGTGGCTGCCGACTTGCTCATCTTCGATGATGGGTCTTGCAGGTCGTAGATCTTCGCGGTGACCTTGGGAATGAGTAGCTCGGGAACCACGAACGTGTCCGGGAACCGGCTGTTGAACCGCTGCGCGACGTCACGGGCCAGCTCCAGATGCTGACGCTGATCTTCACCGACCGGCACCAGTTCGGCATCGTAGGCGAGCACGTCGGCGGCCTGCAGCACCGGGTAGGTGAACAGGCCGACCGTCGTCGCATCGCTCCCCTGGCGCGTCGATTTGTCTTTGAACTGCGTCATGCGAGAAGCCTGACCGAAACCGGTGAAACAGCCCAGCACCCATGCCAGCTGGGTGTGCGCAGCGACGTGGCTCTGCACGAAGATCGTGCTGCGGCCGGGGTCGATACCCAGCGCCAGATACTGCGCGGCGGTCACCAGGGTTCGGCGCCGCAACACTTCGGGATCCTGCGGGATGGTGATGGCGTGCAGGTCGACGACACAAAAGAATGCGTTGTAGTCGTCCTGCAGCTGGGCCCACTGCGTGATGGCGCCCAGCGCATTTCCGAGGTGCAGCGAGTCAGAGGTGGGCTGCACGCCGGAGAAGACCCGGCGGGATCCGGTAGCGGTCATAAGCGCCGCTCCTCCTCATCGCTTCGCTCTGCATCGTCATCGGCGCGGCTCATGGTGACTCGATCTTTTCACGGGGACACCGCGCCACAGGACACGGTCACCGCCTTCAGGCACATCTCGTGATCCAAAGCACCGTGGCGGCGGCGTCTTCAAACCGGCTGGATGCCTGAGTACATCAACCCGCCCGGGTCGTACTGTTGACGAACGGCGTTGAGCTGCGACAGATTTCCGCCGAAATACCGCGACGCCGTACTGCCCAGCTCCACGTAGTTGACGTAGCCGCCAACGGAATTGGCCCCCATCGCCTGGTGCGCCGCTACCAGCCACGCATCCCCGACCTCCACCGTGTTCGGCGGCGACGGCTCTGAGTACCACTGAATAGACGCCGCCTGCCGCCGCCACGGGAACGCGGTGCCCCCGGGGTCTACGTCATTCACCGCTCCAGACAGCGACTCGATCACCGCCGCCGCCGGGCCCGCATCCTGAGGCCACGCTGTTGCCGCGGCAACGATGGCTTGCGCAGCGGATGGCGTCATCTCCCCGACAATGTCCGAGCCCGCAACGAAAACGCGCGGATGCCATGCCTGGTCGCCACCTTCGAAGTAATGGACGAAGTCCATACGGCTCAACGTTTGGTTTGTGTTGCTGGTGGGCTGCACACCGATAGCGGCGATGATGTCGCCTGCTCGGCCCGGCCCATCTCCCGGGGGCGTCGCCAACGTAACGCTGCACCCCGGCGAAGCCTGGCCCGCCGTGACGTTGACCATGCCCCAGATTGCCCGGTCCGCGTTGCTCAGCCACTGATTCCAACCGAGGATGACTTGCTCAGCCGAACCCGCAGGGAATACCAGGTAAACGACATCACGGTCGGTGGTGGCGAATGTGCGCAACGTAAACGAGGTAACCACTCCGAAATTGCCGCCTCCGCCGCCCCGCAACGCCCAATACAGATCGGCATTGTCGGTTGCTGTTGCGGTGATCGCGTCGCCGCTGGGCAAGACGACGGACGCTGACACCAGCGCGTCACACGTCAGACCCCACTGTCGGGCATCAGAACCCAGCCCGCCACCCAGGGTCAAACCGGCGACTCCGACCGTCGGGCAGCTGCCGCTCGGGATCAATCGTCCTTGTCCGGCCAGTGTGGTCTGCACCGAATCCAGTTCTGCCGCTGCCGGAATCGTCGCGAGACCGCTTTGGTCGTCGTAGGTGATCCCGCCCGGCAGCTGACGCAGGTCGACGACCATGACGCCATTTGCCGAAGAGGCACCGATGTAGGAATGTCCGCCGCTACGAGCGGCAACCTGGACGCCGTTCTGCGCAGCGAACGCAACAGCCTGCTGGACGTCGCCAGTGGATTGCACCGTGACGACGGCCGCGGGTGTCGAGTTGTCGAAGCGCGAGTTGAAGAGGTTCTTCGCGCCGGCGTAGTCAGCGCTTGACGGCAGCGTGACTTGGCCCTGGATGTTGCCGCCGAGGGCACCCCAGTCCGGTGCGTCTGCCAATGCCTGCGGCCCGGGCGAGTCCGTTTCTCCGCATGATCCCAAGAGCAAACCTGCAACCGTCCCGAGCCCGCCACGCAAAAAGACCTGGCGTGAGATGTCCGGCGTCATGGCCGGATCCTGAAGTCTGGATGCCGCGACACTGGTGTCGGTCCGCGAACGGCGCTTCTTGCGGTACCGGTGGTATCACCTTTACTGTCGGCTGGATGACGACTCGCGCGCCCATCCATCTCGGGTCCGGCGAACCGGTCCTGCTGCTGCACCCCTTCCTGATTTCGCAGCTGGTCTGGCAAAACGTGGCGCCGCAGTTGGCCGACAACGGCCGCTACGAAGTGTTCGCCCCGACGATGGCTGGCCACAACGGCGGGCCACGGTCAGGCACCTGGTTCCTGAGCTCCGCGGTCCTAGCCGACCACGTCGAGCAGCAACTCGACGACCTGGGCTGGAGCACTGCCCACATTGTCGGCAACTCACTGGGCGGCTGGGTGGCTTTCGAACTCGAGCGCCGCGGGCGGGCACGCACCGTAACCGGCATCGCGCCGGCGGGTGGCTGGCACCGGTGGAGCCCGACCAAGTTCGAGGTAATCGCGAAATTCGTCGGCGGTATGCCGGTATGGGTGCTGGCCCACTTGCTCGGGCCACGACTGTTGCGCCTGCCCATCAGCCGCCGGATCGGGACCCTGCCCATCAGCGGATCACCAGATGGGATCAGCGAGCCCGAACTCCTCGGCGTCATCGATGACCTGAAGCATTGCCCGGCTTACTTCCAGCTGCTGATCAAATCGCTGCTGACGCCCGGCTTGGTGGAGCTGGCGCAAACTGGCGTCCCTACCCATCTGGTGCTCTGCGAGAAAGACCGGGTAGTTCCCCCGCGCAGGTTCAGCGGACATTTCACCGACCATTTGCCCTCCGCGAACAAGGTGACCTTGCTCGACGGCGTCGGTCACATCCCGATGTTCGAAGCACCGGGACGCGTCACCGAAGTCATCACCAGCTTCCTCGACGAGCACATCCCGCCGATCCGCGAGGTTAAGTCGAGGTGAGCGCCTTCTCGAGGTTGTCGGCGATCGCGCCGAGGAACTCCTCGCTGGTCTGCCAGTCCTGATCCGGGCCGATCAGCAGGGCCAGGTCTTTCGTCATCTGACCGCCTTCGACCGTGGCGACGACGACTTCTTCCAGCTTCTCGGCGAACGCGATCACCTTTGGTGTGTTGTCCAGCTTGCCGCGGTGCTCAAGCCCACGCGTCCAGGCGTAGATCGAGGCGATCGGATTGGTGGAGGTCGGCTTGCCCGCCTGGTACTGGCGGAAGTGGCGAGTGACAGTGCCATGGGCGGCTTCGGCCTCCACAGTCTTGCCGTCCGCGGTCGTCAGCACCGACGTCATCAGGCCCAATGAACCGTAACCCTGTGCGACCGCGTCGGACTGAACGTCGCCGTCGTAGTTCTTGCACGCCCACACGTAACCGCCTTCCCACTTGAGGCAAGACGCCACCATGTCGTCGATCAGCCGGTGCTCGTAGGTCAGCCCGGCTTCCTCGAACTTGTCCTTGAACTCCTCGTCGTAGATCCGCTGGAACTCGTCTTTGAACATCCCGTCGTAGGACTTCAGGATGGTGTTCTTTGTCGACAGATAGACCGGGTAGTTCTCTTTGAGGCCATACGCAAACGACGTGCGGGCAAAATCCTGAATCGAATCCTTGAAGTTGTACATCCCCATCACGACGCCGCCGTCTTCGGGGATGGTCACCATCTTGTGCACAATCGGCTCACTGTCGTCGTCCGGGACGAAGGTCAGTGTGACGGTCCCGGGCCGGTCGACCTTGAAGTTCGTCGCGCGGTACTGGTCGCCAAAAGCGTGGCGGCCGATGATAATCGGCTTCTTCCACCCCGGAACCAGCCGCGGCACATTCGAGATGATGATCGGTTCACGGAAAATTGTGCCGCCCAGGATGTTTCGAATCGTTCCGTTGGGCGACGACCACATCGTCTTGAGGTCGAATTCCTTGACCCGGGCCTCATCGGGGGTGATCGTGGCGCACTTGACGCCGACGCCGTGCTTCTTGATGGCATACGCCGAGTCGATCGTCACTTGATCGTCGGTGGCGTCGCGGTGCTCGATGCCCAGGTCGTAGTAGTCCAGTTTGATGTCGAGGTGCGGAAGGATCAGCATGTCCTTGATCCACTTCCAGATCACCCGCGTCATCTCGTCGCCGTCGAGCTCTACTACCGTGCCTTCGACTTTGATCTTTCCACCGCTGGACATGCAGCCCAGACTACAAGCAAGCACCTTTCAGCTGGTCACGGCTGGCGAGACGGTGCTCGCATGCCCGGTCCAGCGGGCAAGTACCTCAAGCCATTCGGATCGGTTGGCCGAGTCGCCGGCCCAGGCGATGTAGCCGTCAGGTCGCACCAGCACCGCCGGCCCGGGGTCGGCCCGCTCCGCTTGGTGCAGGTCGATCACGTCGACCGGAGACCTGCCGCTCTCACGAATCAGCACGAAGCCGGGCTCGCGCTGCAGCTCGGTGAGACGGTCTTGCATCAGCGGAATCTGCGTTGCCCGGGTGCCCACCAACGCGCTCTCGTCTGCCCGGTGGGGATACCGCAGTGTCGTGCCCGCGAAGCTGCCGGCCACCTCGTCACGTATCCGAGGGACACGAAGAAGCCTGGGCACCAGCAAGTTTCGTAAGACACGCGCGACCCGCGGGTGCAGGGTGACGCCGCGCGCCATCATGCCCGATTGCAACAGCACTCGTTTGCCGATCGGATGGCGCTCGTCCTGATAGCTGTCCAGCACGGTGTCGTCCGCACCATCGAGCACCGCGTCGATCTTCCACGCGAGGTTCGCCGCGTCCTGGATCCCGGTGTTCATGCCCTGACCGCCCATCGGCGAGTGGACGTGCGCCGCGTCTCCGGCCAAGAACACCCCGCCATACCGATATTGCGCGACTTGTCTTTCGTCGCAATGGAATCTGGACTTCCACCCAACCTCGAGCACCCCGGGGTCGGAGGTCATCGCCCGGCTCAGCACCCCGACGATCTCTTCGGCATCCACCGGCTCGGTGTCGGGAACCTGATGGTTGCGGTCCCACACCATCGCGCGGTACCACGAACCGCCGTAGGGAGCGAGGAACGCGAACTCGTCGCGGGTGCTGCCGAGCGTCAGGCCACCGTCGGCAGGGCCATCAGCCAGCTTGACGTCGGCAAGCACGATCGACGACAAGATCGTCTTACCCGGGAAGTCCGCACCCACCAGCGTGCGGACCGTACTGTGCGCCCCGTCGGCACCGATCAAATACCTTGTCCGCCACAAGGTTCGGCTGCCAGTGTGATCGCCGCGCGGCCGAGCAGTGACGGTCACGCCGTCGGCGTCCTGGTCGAGTCCGACCACCTCGAAGCCACGCACGATCTCGGCCCCTTGCGCGACGGCGTAGGCGCCCAGCGCCTGGTCGACATTGGTCTGGGGAGTGATCATCGCGAACTGGTAGGGCGAGTCGAGGTGGGTGAGGTCGATGCGGGCGCCGCCGAAAATCGTGACGCCCGGCGCCTTGTGCGCGTGCGCGAGCAGATCGTCGGCGATCCCGCGCGCGTCCAAAACCTCCAGCGTGCGTGCCATGGTGGCGAACGCGCGGCTGGACGGGTTGATCGCGGGCCAGCGCTCGAGCACGGCGACCGACCGACCCGCTCGCGCGAGGTCACCGGCCGCGGTCAGCCCCGTCGGGCCGGCGCCGACGACCAGGACGTCAACCTCGTGAACGGTCATCACGCCACCGCCTCCGGGTCGGGATACCAGCGACGAATGTCGTCGGGGGTGGCCACCGCTGCGCGATTGAAAACGAACCGGCATCCGGGTTGGCTGACGTGGGCGGCGTTGACGATGCGCTCGAAGAGCAGCGTGTTGGCGGCGACCAGCCGCACCCCGGCGCCGATGAGCACCGCGTCGTAGCGCTTGGCCTCCAGCCACCGAAGGGCCTTGTCGGCGCCCGCATCGCCGAAGTCGATGAGGCAGTTGTCGACGTCATAGCCGGCGGCGCGCAAGGCGGCCACGTTGTCGGCGTTGGCGGCGCGCAGCTTCTCCTTCGACAAGCCCGGGAATTGGGCGAAGTCGGGCGAGGAGTAGTCGATCACGTCCGGGTCGAGTCCGATCTGGATGGCGGTGACGGTCATGGTGGCGACCTCTCGTCATGAGTTCAACAACTGTTGAACTCGACGGTAGGCGTTTACACCACGCGTGTCAACAGTTGTTGAATACACTGTTCGCATGCCATCGAAGGCGCGTGACGGACAGACCACCCGGGCGGCGATCCTGGAGATCGCGCGATCGCAGTTCGGTAACCACGGGTTCGAACGCACGACGATCCGATCGGTCGCGTCGGAGGCCGGCGTCGATCCGGCGCTCGTCATGCACTACTTCGGCAGCAAGGCAGAGCTTTTCGCCGCGGCCTCCCGATTCGACATCACGTTTCCAGATCTCTCGGATATCGCGCCCGACCGAGTTGCCGATGTGCTGTTGCCGATGTTTATCGCCGTCTGGGGACCGCAGGGACCGTTTCTCCCGCTGCTGCGGGCGGCCGCGACGAATCGCGTCGCCGCGGATGCCCTGCTCGAGGTTTTCGTCGACCAGGTGGCCCCGGCGCTATCCGCGGTCGCTCCCGACCACGCCGCCGAACGTGCCGCTCTGGTGGGGTCGCAGCTGCTGGGTCTGGCCGTCGCCCGCTACGTGCTCGGCGTCCCGCCGCTCGCGGGCATGGACGACGCGCTACTCATCGAGTGGTTGCGGCCGGTGCTGGCCCACTACCTGGCCGACCCTGCGCCCTGACGCTGCTCGATGATCGTCAGCACCCGTTCGGCCCATCGAATGTTCTCTTGCTCGAACGCGATTCCGCGCATCAGCGTCAAGTACGGGCCCACCCGCTTCGCCTGGGCCAGGTATTCGACTTCGTCGCGGCCGTCGAGCATACGAGCCCGCATCCGTTCATAACGTTGCAGTTTGGCCGTCGCCCATTGCAGTCGTTCGACCGTGAAGTCGCGCACGGCCTGCGCGTTACCGACATCAACGGCCATCACCTTGACGGCGAGTTCGTCGCGGATCACCGACGGCTTCGGCGCGCGGGAAGTGAACTGCTGGATAGCGTCGTAACCCGCCTCGGTCAGCGAGTACATCCGCTTGTTGGGCCGGCGTTCTTGGTGGACGACGCGGGCCTGGATCAGACCTTGCTCGGCCAGACGTTCGAGTTCGCGGTACAACTGCTGCGGGGTGGCCATCCAGAAGTTCGCGACCGATGCGTCGAAGCTCTTGGCCAGGTCATAGCCCGAAGATTCGCCCTCCAGGAGGGCCGCCAACACCGCATCGCGCACCGACATACGACGATAGTAAAGCATAGGATTAATCAACAAAGTGATTAATCGCACTCTGGACTTCCGCGGCTGCACGCTTTAGCGTCAGTCACACCTACTCAACAAATTGACTATGCGAGGTGTCTGGTGAGTTCTGAGCATCCGTTCCGCAAAGCGGTCGAGGAGCGCGACGAGGCGGGCATCGCAGCGCTGCTGGCCGACGACGTCGTGTTCACCAGCCCGGTGGCGTTCAAGCCCTATGTCGGCAAGCCGCTCACCGCGGCCATCCTGCGCGGCGTGTTGCGGGTCTTCGAGGACTTCCATTACGTCCGCGAGATCCATGACAGCAACGGCCGCGACCATGCGTTTGTGTTCGAGACCAAGATTTCCGGGGTGCCGGGCGTCAACCTCACCGGCTGCGATTTCTTGCACTTCAACGACCAGGGTCTGATCGACGACTTCATGGTGATGGTGCGGCCGCTGTCGGGTGCGACGGCCCTGTCCGAGGCGATGGGCGCCCAATTCGGTCGGATTCAGCAAGAGGCGCTGGAACTGGCCGAGCAGTTCACTAGCGTGTAGGGAGTGCCGAACATGCGGATCGGATTGGGCATCAACTACGCGGGCGGCTTCAAGGAGGTGGCCGCCGAGGTCGCCGACCTCGAACGCGCGGGGTGCGACATTGTCTTTGTCCCCGAGGCGTATTCGTTCGACGCGGTCAGCGGGTTGGGCTACCTTGCGGCCAGCACAGAACGGGTGGAGCTGGCCTCGGGCATTCTGCAGCTCTACACCCGGACGCCCACATTGACGGCGATGACCGCGGCGGGCCTGGACTATGTCTCCGACGGCCGGTTCACCCTCGGTCTCGGCGCCTCCGGCCCGCAGGTCATCGAGGGCTTCCACGGCGTGCCCTACGACGCCCCGATAGGCCGCACCCGCGAAGTCGTCGACATCTGCCGCCAGGTCTGGCGTCGCGAGACCCTGCAACACCAGGGCAAGCACTACACGATCCCGTTGCCCGCCGACCAGGGCACCGGGCTAGGCAAGCCGCTCAAGCTCATCAATAAGCCTGTCCGGGAACGTATTCCGATACTCATCGCCGCGCTCGGGCCCAAGAACGTCGAGCTGGCCGCCGAGATCGCCGAGGGCTGGCAACCGATCTTCTATCTGCCGGAGAGGGCGCAAGACGTGTGGGGCGACGCGCTGGCCGCCGGCCAGGCCAAACGCGATCCCGCTTTGGGGAACCTCGATGTGTTCGCCGGACCGGCATTGGCCATCGGCGAAAACGTCGAGCCACTACTCGAATTCGTCAAACCGCACCTGGCGCTCTACATCGGCGGCATGGGCGCCAAGGGCAAGAACTTCTACCACACGCTGGCCACCAGGTACGGCTACGGCCCGCAGGCCGACCGCATCCAAGAGCTTTATCTGGCCGGCGACAAGGACGGCGCCGCCAAGGCTGTGCCCGATGAACTCGTGCGAGATGTCTCGCTGATCGGCGCACCCGGATTCGTCAAGGAGCGAGTGGCGGCGTTCCGTGAGGCGGGCGTGACCACCTTGAACGTGGTGCCGATCGCCGCAACAGCCGCCGATCGGGTCAAGCTCATCGAGACACTTCGCAGCCTGCTCGACTAAGTCCGCTGTGCATCCTCCAGGGCAGCGTTGAGGGTCTCACTCGGCCGCATCACCGCGGTCGTCATGGCGGCATCAGGAGCGTAGTAGCCGCCGATGTCCACCGCCTCGCCCTGGACCGCGGCGAGTTCGGCGACGATGGCTTCTTCGTTCTTGGTCAACGTATCGGCCAGTGCGGCAAAGTGTTTGCGCAACTCGTCATCGTCGGTCTGCGCGGCGAGTTCCTGCGCCCAGTACATGGCCAGGTAGAACTGGCTGCCGCGGTTGTCCAGCTCACCGGTCTTGCGCGACGGGCTCTTGTTGTTGTCCAGCAGTTTGCCGATCGCGTTGTCGAGCGTCTTGCCCAGAATCTTGGCCCGCTCGTTACCGGTCTTGATTCCGATGTCTTCGAAACACGCTCCCAGCGCGAGGAATTCACCAAGTGAATCCCACCGTAGGTGGTTCTCCTCGACGAGTTGATGGACGTGCTTAGGCGCTGAGCCGCCCGCTCCCGTCTCGTACATTCCGCCGCCGGCCATCAGCGGCACGATGGACAGCATCTTGGCGCTGGTGCCCAGCTCCAGGATCGGGAACAGGTCGGTGAGGTAGTCGCGCAGGATGTTTCCGGTGGCGGCGATGGTGTCCTGCCCGCGCATCGCGCGCTCGATCGTGTGCCGCATGGCTCGTTCCTGCGACATGGTCGAGATGTCGAGGCCCTCGGTGTCGTAGTCGGCCAGGTAGGTGTTGACCTTCTTGCGCAGTTCGCTCTCGTGCGGACGCTCCTGGTCCAGCCAGAACACCACCGGCATGCCTGAGTTACGCGCGCGGCTGACGGCGAGCTTGACCCAGTCGCGGATCGGCTCGTCCCGGACGATGGGCATGCGCCAGATGTCGCCGGCTTCCACGTCCTGCGTCAGCAGGACTTCCCCGGTGTCGAGGTCGACGATGTTGGCGACGCCGCCCTCGGGGATCTCGAACGTCTTGTCGTGCGAGCCATACTCCTCGGCCTGCTGCGCCATCAGCCCGACGTTGGGGACCGTGCCCATCGTCGCCGGATCAAACTGGCCGTGCGTCTTACAGAAGTTGATGATCTCCTGGTAGATACGGGAAAACGTGGACTCGGGGTTGACGGCCTTGGTGTCCTTCTGCCGGCCGTCGGCGCCGTACATCTTGCCGCCCGCCCGGATCATCGCCGGCATCGAAGCATCCACGATCACGTCGCTGGGTGAATGAAAGTTCGTGATGCCCTTGGCCGAATCGACCATGGCCAGCTCGGGCCGGTGTTCGTGGCAGGCGTGCAGGTCGCGGATGATCTCGTCGTGTTGCGACGCGGGCAGCGACTCGATCTTGTTGTAGAGGTCGACCAATCCGTTGTTGACGTTGACGCCGAGTTCGTCGAAGAGCGCCTGGTGCTTCGCGAATGCCTCCTTGTAGAAGATCTTCACGGCGTGGCCGAAGACGATCGGGTGCGAGACCTTCATCATGGTGGCCTTGACATGCAGCGAGAACATCACGCCGGTCTCGTAGGCGTCCTCCATCTGCGCCTCGTAGAACTCGCAGAGAGCTTTGCGGCTCATGAACATGCTGTCGATGACGTCGCCATTCCGCAGCGACACCATGGGTTTGAGCACGATCGTCTTGCCGCTGTTGGTCTCCAACTCCATCTTCACGTTGCGTGCGCGATCCAGCGTCAACGACTTCTCACCGTGGTAGAAGTCGCCGTGCCGCATGGTTGCGACATGGGTGCGCGACGCCTGCGACCACTTCCCCATGCTGTGCGGGTGCTTTCGGGCGTACTCTTTGACCGCGTGGGGCGCGCGACGGTCCGAATTTCCTTGTCGTAGCACGGGATTCACCGCGCTGCCGAGGCATTTGGCATAGCGATCGCGGATTTCCCTGTCCTCGTCTGTTTTCGGACTTTGCGGGATGTCCGGAATCTTGAATCCCTTGCCCTGCAATTCCTTGACGGCCGCGGCGAGCTGGGGTACCGAGGCGCTGATGTTCGGCAGCTTGATGATGTTGGTGTCGGCCAGCTTCGTCAGGCGGCCCAGCTCGCCGAGGTTGTCCGGGACTTTCTGCTCGTCGGTCAGGTAGTCAGGGAACTCGGCCAGGATCCGTGCGGCCACCGAGATGTCACTGGTCTTGATCTGAATGCCCGCGGGCTCGGCGAAGGCGCGCACGATCGGCAGGAAGGCGTAGGTCGCCAGCAGCGGCGCCTCGTCGGTGAGCGTGTAGATGATGGTCGGCTGTTCGGCGCACACAGTTCTTCTCCCGGCGTCACTGTTCGGTCGGATTTCTTCAGGTGCCTCGCGTTGTAACCCTGACCGCCAGTATCCCGTACCGAGGAATCGGCGGCCATCAAGGGGTACGCCGGCAAATCCCTGCTCGGGCGCGGGCCAGTGGCACAAAGCCCGCAACGTGCGATAGGCTTCCGGCAGGTCATGAGCGCCAGCGTCAAGCCCCGGCTTGCTGGCCGGCAACCCTCCAACCGCGGTGGGGTGCCCCGGGTGATGACCAGGTTGAGTAGCCAAAACCGGCTACGTCGGCAAGCGCGGGTCCGCAGTGACGGGCCCCCCGAGTAGACAGGGAAACCTGATGCGCACCTATTGGGGCTGGCCCATCGTGCGTCGCAGTTGCTGACCGCATGGTGCCGGTCGACGTCTAGGGCCTCCAGACGGCGTCCCGCGCACCCGCGAGCACTCGACCCACCCGACTTCCTTCCCAGAAAGCAACCCACGTGAGTTCCGAAACCAACCCTGAAAGCGACACCGATCCGACCGCGCACTGGTCGTTCGAGACCAAGCAGATCCACGCCGGCCAGCAGCCGGATCCGACCACCAACGCCCGCGCGCTGCCGATCTACCAGACCACGTCCTACGTGTTCGACGACACCGCACACGCGGCGGCGCTGTTCGGTCTGGAAGTCCCGGGCAACATCTACACCCGGATCGGCAACCCGACCACCGACGTCGTCGAACAGCGCATCGCCGCGCTGGAAGGCGGCGTGGCGGCGCTGTTCCTGTCCTCCGGGCAAGCCGCCGAGACGTTCGCGATTTTGAACCTGGCCGCCTCCGGCGACCACATCGTGTCCAGCCCGCGTCTGTACGGCGGCACCTACAACCTGTTCCACTACTCGCTGCCCAAGCTGGGCGTCGACGTCAGCTTCGTCGACGATCCTGACGACCTGGACTCGTGGCGGGCCGCGGCGCGCCCGAACACCAAGGCCTTCTTCGCCGAGACCATTTCCAACCCGCAGATCGACGTGTTGGACACCCCCGGCGTTTCCGGAGTGGCCCACGAGCATGGCGTGCCGCTGATCGTCGACAACACCGTCGCCACCCCGTACCTGATTCAGCCGATCAGCCAGGGCGCCGACATCGTGGTGCACTCGGCCACCAAGTATCTGGGCGGTCACGGCGCAGCGATCGCCGGTGTGATCGTCGACGGCGGCACCTTCGACTGGACCCAGGACCGCTTCCCGGGCTTCACCACCCCCGACCCCAGCTACCACGGCGTGGTGTACGCGGAGCTGGGCCCGCCCGCGTTCGCGTTGAAAGCGCGCGTGCAGTTGCTGCGCGATTACGGGTCGGCTGCGTCGCCGTTCAATGCGTTCCTGGTCGCGCTGGGGCTGGAAACTCTGAGCCTGCGTGTCGAGCGTCATGTCGCCAATGCCCAGCGAGTCGCCGAATTCCTCGCCGGCCACGACGATGTGCTTTCGGTCAACTACGCAGGCCTGCCGAGCTCGCCGTGGTACGAGCGGGCAAAGAAGCTGGCGCCCAAGGGCACCGGAGCGGTGTTGTCTTTCGAGTTGGCCGGCGGAGTCGAGGCGGGCAAGGCGTTCGTCAACGCGCTCAAGCTGCACAGCCACGTCGCCAATATCGGCGATGTGCGATCGCTGGTGATTCACCCGGCGTCGACAACGCATTCCCAGCTCAGCGCCGCCGAGCAGCTGTCCACCGGCGTGAGTCCGGGGTTGGTGCGGCTGGCCGTGGGCATCGAGGGCGTCGACGACATCCTCGCCGACCTCGAGCTGGGCTTCGCCGCAGCTCGAAAGTACGGCGGCGCGAAGTCCGGCAGCGGTGACCCGCACGCCGTGGCGGCGTTCTGAGGAGCCCGGGTGACGATCTCTGACTTGCCCACCCAGACGCTGCCCGCCGAAGGCGAGGTGGGCGTCCTTCACATCGGTTCGCTGACGCTGGAAAGCGGTGCGGTGATCGACGACGTGGACATCGCCGTGCAGCGCTGGGGCGAACTGTCGCCTACCCGCGACAACGTCGTGGTGGTATTGCATGCGCTCACCGGAGATTCGCACATCACCGGACCCGCCGGGCCGGGACATCCGACGCCTGGCTGGTGGGACGGCATAGCAGGCCCGGGCGCGCCGATCGACACCGACCGCTGGTGCGCGGTGGCCACCAATGTGCTGGGCGGCTGCCGCGGCTCGACCGGGCCGAGCTCGACCGCCCTCGATGGAAAGCCTTGGGGTTCAAGGTTTCCGTTGATCTCTGTGCGAGACCAGGTCGAGGCCGACGTCGCCGCGCTGGCGGCGCTGGGCATCACCGAGGTCGCCGCCGTGGTCGGCGGGTCGATGGGCGGCGCCCGGGCGCTGGAATGGATCGTCGGCCACCCCGACCGGGTGCGCGCGGGTCTGCTGCTGGCGGTGGGTGCGCGCGCGACGGCCGACCAGATCGGCACACAGTGCACCCAGATCGCGGCGATCAAAGCCGACCCCGACTGGCAGGGCGGTGACTACTACCGCACCGGGCGCAGCCCCGACGCCGGCCTGGACATCGCCCGCCGCTTCGCGCATCTGACGTACCGCGGCGAGGTCGAGCTGGACACCCGGTTCGCCAACAAAGCGCAAGGCGCAGAAGACCCAGAAGACCCAGCGGATCCGGTGGCGGGCGGCCGCTACGCGGTGCAGAGCTACCTGGAGCACCAGGGCAACAAGCTAGTGTCCCGCTTCGACGCCGGCAGCTATGTGGTGCTCACCGAGGCACTGTCCCGTCACGACGTCGGTCATGGCCGCGGCGGTGTCGCCGCCGCGCTGCGCAATTGCCCGGTGCCGGTGGTGGTCGGCGGAATCACCTCCGACCGGCTCTATCCGCTGCGCTTACAGGAGGAACTCGCGGCACTGTTGCCCGGATGTCGCGGGCTGCAGATCGTCGACTCGATTTACGGCCACGACGGCTTCCTGGTCGAATCCGAGGCGGTCGGTGAGCTGGTGCGGCAGACCCTCGACTTGGCCGCGGGTGAAGGCGCGTGTCCACGGTGACCCAATCATCGCCGGCCCGCTCGTTGTCGTTTGGCTCTGAAGCGGCCGCGTACGAGCGCGGCCGCCCGTCGTATCCGCCGGACGCGATCGACTGGCTGTTACCGGCCGGGGCCAAAGACGTGCTGGACCTCGGCGCCGGGACCGGGAAGCTAACCACCCGGCTGGTGGAACGAGGACTGGACGTGGTCGCTGTCGATCCGATCGCCGAGATGCTGGAGATGCTGCGCACGTCGCTGCCCGCCACACCGGCGCTGCTCGGTACGGCGGAAGAAATTCCGTTGGCGGACAACAGCGTTGATGCGGTGCTCGTCGCGCAGGCGTGGCATTGGTTCAACCCGGAGCGCGCGATCCTGGAAGTGGCGCGGGTGCTACGGCCCGGCGGACGACTGGGGTTGGTGTGGAACACCCGCGACGAGCGGCTCGGCTGGGTGCGGGAGCTGGGTAATATCATCGGCCGCGACGGGGACCCCGTCCGTGACAGGGTGACGCTGCCGGAGCCGTTCACCGGCGTAGAGCGCCATCAGGTCGAGTGGACGAATTACCTTACGCCACAAGCATTGATCGACTTGGTCGCATCCCGCAGCTACTGCATCACCTCGCCTACCCAAGTGCGCACCAAGACGCTGGACCAGGTACGCGAGTTGCTGGCAACCCATCCGGCATTGGCGAACGCCGGAGGCCTTGCGCTGCCCTACGTCACGGTGTGTGTGCGGGCGACGCTGTCGACGTAGCTGCCTCTGGTCGCGACTGACTTGATACCACCGGTGCGCTGGTTAAGCTTCGCAGAATGGGAATTTTCCGGGCAGCTACCGACGAGCTGCACTCCACGGCCAGCGGGTGGCATACCCTGGCCGGCGAGCTGAGCGCGGCTGGGCCCACGGCGCCCCGCCTGTCATTTCAACCCAGTGCCACAGCGGTCACCGCGATTCACGCCGGGGTAGCCGCAGCGAGCGAGGCTCTCACCGCGCGCACCCAGGTCACCGCAGTCAAGACCACCGCAGCGGCCACCGCGTACACCGAAAGCGAGGCAAGCTCGGCGGATTTGCTCAACGCGCTGACCGAATCCCTATGAGGCAGAGATGTTGACGATCGGATCGCCGACGCTCCGACAGATCTATGGCTGGGATGTCGATCATCTGAGCGAAGCGGCTGACCATTGGGATTCCACCGCGAACCGTTGGGATGACGTGTATGGACAGGTTTGGCAGCAGTCGCTCGGGATGGATTGGGAAAGTCGAGCACGCGATGCGCTGGTCGAGCGGAGCACCGCCGATAAGGCGATGGTCGCCCGGAAATCTGACCGGTTACGTGAGGCAGCGCGGATAGCCCGCGAAGGTGCGGGTGATATCAGCAGCGTCCAGCGCTCGGTGCTCTACAAAGTAGATGACGCTCGGCAGGCCGGATTCGTTGTGGACGAGTATCTTTCGGTGACCGACACCCAAACGTCAAGCAACGCTGCGGAGCTGGCTGCGCGCCGGGCACAGGCACAGGCGTTTTCCGCTGACATTAGTAGCCGCGCCGCCCAGCTCGTCGCTACCGATAGTGAAGTCGGCACGAAGCTCACCGCCACCGCTGGCGATGTCGGCAGCCTCACCTTCGACGAGAAGCCGATCAATTACAACCGCAAACCCACTCGTGTCGGTGCCGATCCGCGGAACAGGACGATTCGGCTCGTCGATTGGAAACAAGCACCAACCCCGACACCCAACCCCGGGCATACAGCCGAAGATGTCCGCGATGCGATCAAAGACCTGCCAAAGGGCACTCGTCCGGCCTTCGGCGACATCCGCAGCGAAGAGGACCTCCGAAGGCTCTGGAACTGGGCGACCGAAGGCGCACCGGAACGCACACCACCAAGTACATACAAAGGCACCGAGAAAGTCTTGCGTGATGGGACGATCATCGGTCTGCGATCCGGCGACAATGGCCTGACACTGGACTTCAATCCCCCAAACGGCCCGTACGAGAAGGTTCATATCAACGCTGCTACAGGCGGCGTTCCGAATATCCCCCGCGCGGAGCCGAGTCAACCTGAAGGTGCTGAGCCCGGGCCGCGTGCGCCGGTTGAGTCTCCGCCGGTCGAGCGTGCGCCCGTGGAGGCGCCAGCGCCACGACCCGCACCAGTCGCGCCAGAACCGTTTGTTCCCATGGGGCCGATCGATCCGAACTCGTTCCCGCACTTTGTTCCTCCGCCCCACAGCCACCACTCCCCGCCGATACTTGGCAAAGACGACTTGGCCGACCTCCCCGAATACGAACCGTAGTGAAGAGACCAAGGACTGACCGAATGACCACCGCACGCGAAAAAATACGCACAGAGCTAATTCTCGATATAGCGGCGGGCGGCGAATTGCCGATTACCCAGGTTGACTACTACGTGACGCAGCGGTATCCGTCGGCGTCGGTGTCGGACGTACAAAACGAGACCTTGGCGACGATTCGCTCTCTGGCCGACGACGGACTGATTGTATTGGGAGCCATGTCCGGTGAGGGAGGACGCTGGGAGACCTGGGACGGGCCGCTAGAGAAGTCCATCCAAAAAATCTCCGATGTGTATGTAACTCACTATGACGATCCACCAGCCTGGGTATTTTGCGCGTGGATGAAGCTCACCGACGAGGGCAAGCGGGTAGCAGCACACTTAGAGGCAGGATTAAGCGATGACCACCGCACGTAAGAGAGTTCGCGCCGAACTGCTCACCGATGGGCTCGCGGACTACGTAGACCTCGGTGCCGTCGACTCCCAAGTTACCCGACACAATCCGCAGCCAGGGGCGTCGGACGTGCAGCGCGAAACCTTGGCGATGATCCGCTCCTTGGTCAGCGATGGGCTTTTCGAACTAGGCGACCTGTCCGGCGAAGGTGGAAGTCTAGTTGTCTGGAGCGGGTCGCTAGATGAGTCCATACAGAGGATCTCCGATGTGTATGTGGTCCACTATGACGATCCACCGGCCTGGGTATTTTCCGCTTGGATGGAGCTCACGGATAAGGGCGAGCGGGTAGCGCGGGCACTTGAAGAAAGCGCTAGAGATTCGCTTTAGCAGTCGCGCCGAACGTGTGGTTGTTACGCGGTTTTCCGCCAGTACCGTGACACAAGCCCACACTCGGCGTCAAAAGTTGAGACCGGAGAACATGATTCGGCCGGGATCGTATTTCTGCCGTACGGCACTCAGCTGGGACAGGTTCGGGCCGAAGTAACGCGACGCCGGCTGGTTTACCTCGACATAGTTCACGTAGCCGCCGACCGAATACGGTCGCACCGCTTGGTGGGCCGTGTTGAGCCAGCCGGTCGCCGCCGAAGGGTCACCGGTTTCGACGTACCACTGCACGAGCGCGGACTGCTGACGCCACGGGAACGCCGTCGCAGCCGGCGGCACACTGGCCAGCGCGCCGTCGAGGGCGTGCATGATCGCCAGCATGCGACCCGCGCCACGAGGAAAGGCGTTGACCGCTGAGGCGATTCCCTGGGCGGCGGCCGGCGTGATCGTCGTAAAGACATCGGATCCGCCGACGTATCCCAGCGGCGACGGGTTGAGGTTGCCGACGGCCAGGTAGTTCACCAAGTCCAAGTAGTTGAAAGTGTGGTTCTCGGTGCCGGTCGGTTGCATACCGACAGCCGAAACGATGGCGTTCGACACGCTGCCACCCGACCCGGCCGGGCAGGTCGCGAGGATACGACAGTGCGTGCCCATCCCGTCGACGGTGGCGTCGGCCAGCGCCCAGCTGCTTCGGTCGGCGGTCCGCAGCCAGTTCTGCCAACCGACGAGGACCTGCGCGAACGACTGCGGCGGGAAATTGAGGTTCACCGCGTCGACGTCACCGGTGGGGAACGTGGCGAAGGTCAGCGAGGTGGTCACCCCGAAATTGCCTCCGCCGCCACCGCGCAACGCCCAGAACAAATCCGGGTTGCTGTTGGCAGACGCGGTGACCGCCTGACCGCTGGGCAGCACCACCGTTGCCGATCTCAACGCGTCACACATCAGGCCGGCGTGCCGGGAATGCGCGCCCAGACCGCCGCCCAGGGCGTGGCCGGACGCACCGACCGACGGGCAGGTACCCGTCGGAATGCCCCGGCCGGCCGCGGCCAGCATTTGGTGCATCGCATACAAACTCGTCGCTGGCGTCACCGTGACCTGCCCGGTGGAGGCGTCGTAATTGATTCCCGCCGGGCAACTGGCGTAGGTCGAGCACCATCGTTCCGTTTGCCGTGGACGCCCCGATATAGGAGTGTCCACCGCTGCGCGGAGCGACCTTGAGGTTGTGGGCAGCGGCGAATGCCATTGCCTTTTGCACGTCCGCCGGGGATGTCGGGACAACGACCACCGCCGGGGTCAAGCCGTTGTAGTTGGTGTTGAAAACCTGCTTGGCAGAAGCGAATTGCGAACCGTTGTCCGGTTGTATCACCTGTCCGCCGATGGCGGAGGCAAGCGGGCCCCAGCCGGAGGCAATCGGATCGGCAATGGCTCGGCCCGATCCGGCTCGTCCCGGTCCGAGGATCGCGCCGGCGGCCAACGCTCCGACGGCACCCCGCAGAAACGTCTGGCGCGAGATCTCACGCGTCAACTCACGCCTCCCGCGATTGCGTCACGTCCCGCATTGTCAACCACCAGAACCGCGGTGCCGCATGACGTGTCGCGGGAAAACCAAAACGTGCGCGAACCTTAACCGCGCCGTGTTGTGAACGTGACCGCGATAAACGAGGGTTTTAAGCGGAACTCTTGAGTGCCGGGTTGCACTCCCCCACGTGAGGAGCAGGACATGGCGACGCTTGAGGTCACGCGCAACTGGATCTTGCGCTTGAACAACCAACCACTGACCGTTCGTTTGCTGCTCGGCGCCGGTTGCCTGATCACCGCGGCCGGACTGTTTTCGGCTCCGGTGGAGGCAGATTCGCACGACGACGACTTCATCGACGCGCTGAGCCACGCCGGCATCGAGTACGGCGAACCGGGAAACGCGATGGCGGTGGGCGAGTCCATCTGCCCGATGCTCGCCCAGCCGGGCGGCAGCTTCGCCGCGGCCGCGTCGGGCGTGTCTCACCGCGGCATGTCACCGCAGATCGCCCAGCTGTTCACCACCATCGCGATCCAGACCTACTGCCCGGAAGAGATGGCAAACATACTCGGCGGCAACGTATCTGGTTTGCAGCAGCTGCCTGGCATGGCAGGAACGCCGGGGATGCCTGGCATGCCGGGGATGATCCCAGGGATCTAGCGGGTACCCAGCGGGTCGATCGTCCAGGCGATATAGACCATGCTCGCCGCGACCAGCGACATCGTGGTGAAGTCAATTCCCTTGGTACGCACCACCAGCAGCCCCGCCCGCTCTTCGGTGAGTGCTAGCCGCAGCACGGCGGCCACCCCTACCCCGATGCCGATCAACAGCGAGCCGCGGCGCCAGAAGTTCGCCGCCGCCAGTGCGAACGCCACCGCAAAGATCAGCACGACCGTCACGAAAGGCCACTGCGAGCGAACCAGCGAACGCAAAGTCATTGCTGTTCGGCCAATTCGACGACGTTCGTCAACAGGAATGCGCGGGTCAGCGGGCCGACGCCGCCGGGAGTCGGCGACACGTGACCGGCGACCTCCCACACGTCCGGGTGCACGTCGCCGACCAGCCCGTTCTCGGTACGACTGAGGCCGACATCCACGACGGCGGCGCCGGGACGCACCATGTCCGCGGTCAGTAGATGCGGGACGCCCGCGGCCGCCACGATGATGTCGGCCTGCCTGGTCAGCGCAGGCAGATCACGAGTTCCGGTGTGACACAACGTCACAGTGGCGTTTTCTGAGCGGCGGGTCAGGATCAGCCCCAGCGGACGACCGACCGTGACACCACGGCCGAGGACCACGGCGTGCGCGCCGGCGATCTCGACGTCGAAGCGCCGCAACAGGTGCACGATGCCACGCGCGGTGCACGGCAGCGGCGCCGGAGTACCCAGCACCAGCCGACCCAGGTTCGTCGGGTGCAGTCCGTCGGCATCCTTGTCCGGATCGACGCGCTCCAGCGAGGCGTTCTCGTCCAGGTGTTTCGGCAGCGGCAACTGCACGATGTAACCGGTGCACTCGGGGTTGGCGTTGAGTTCGTCGATGGTTTCGTTGAGCTTCGTCTGGCTGATATCGGCGGGCAGGTCGCGGCGCAGCGAGGTGATGCCGACCTTGGCGCAGTCGGAATGCTTTCCGCGGACGTAGGCTTGCGAGCCCGGGTCGTCGCCGACCAGGATCGTGCCCAGACCGGGCGTCCGCCCCGAAGCGGTCAACGCCGCCACCCGTTGCTTCAGGTCGACGAAGATTTCGTCGCGCGTGACTTTGCCGTCCAACGTGATTGCGCCCACGTCTCACAGTCTGGCACGCTCCCGTTATGTCTAGCCCTCCGGACGTCCTGAGCCCCGCCAAGCTGGGCCCGATCACGCTGCGCAATCGCACCATCAAGTCGGCGACCTTCGAAGCGCGAACGCCCAACGCTCTGGTGAGCGACGACCTGATCGAGTACCACCGACTACCGGCCGCCGGCGGCGTCGGCATGACCACCGTCGCCTACTGCGCGGTCTCCCAGGGTGGCCGCACCGAAGGCAACGGGATCTGGCTGCGCCCGGAGGCCGTGCCCGGGTTCCGCCGACTCACCGACGCGATTCACGCCGAGGGCGCGGCGGTCAGCGCGCAGATCGGCCACGCCGGCCCGGTGGCCAACGCCAAATCCAACAAGGCCACCGCCCTGGCGCCGGTGCGGTTCTTCAACCCCATCGGCATGCGCTTCGCCAAGAAGGCGACTCGCGACGACATCGATGACGTTATCGCCGCCCACGCCAACGCCGCCCGATTCGCCATCGAAGCAGGTTTCGACGCCGTCGAAATCCATTTGGGCCACAACTATTTGGCGAGTTCCTTTCTGTCTCCGTTGATCAATCGGCGCGACGACGAGTTCGGCGGAACGCTGGAGAACCGGGCCAAGGTCGCCCGCGGGATGGTGCTGGCCGTTCGGCGAGCGGTGGAACAAGAGGGAACTCCGATCGCGGTGACCGCCAAGCTCAACATGGCCGACGGGGTGCGCGGCGGAATCAGCGTCGAGGAGGCGCTGACCACGGCCAAATGGTTGCAGGACGACGGCGGGCTGGACGCGATCGAGCTGACCGCGGGCAGCTCACTGGTCAACCCGATGTATCTGTTCCGCGGTGACGCACCGCTCAAGGAGTTCGCCGGGGCCTTCAAACCGCCGCTGCGCTGGGGCATGCGCATGACAGGCAAGAAGTTTCTGCGCGAATACCCCTACCGGGAGGCCTATCTGCTACGCGACGCCAAGCTGTTCCGCGCCGAGCTGACGATGCCGCTGATCCTGCTCGGCGGGATCACCAACCGGGACACGATGGACCTGGCCATGGCCGAGGGCTTCGACTTTGTGGCGATGGGCCGGGCCCTGCTGGCCGAGCCCGATCTGATCAACCGGATCGCCGCCGACGGCGCCGCACACACCGTGCATTCGGCGTGCACACACTGCAACCGGTGCATGCCGACCATCTACACCCGCACCCGCTGTGTGGTAACCGGCGCGCCCGACGCCCTCGGCTAACGATGGGCTCCGCCGCCCGTGTCGCGGTTGGTGCAGTGCGCCAAGCAGCTAAGGTTGGGGCGATGAGTCAAGCAGCACCGCCCGTGCTGACCGTCCGGTACGACGGTTCTCAACGCACCTTCGCCGCAGGCCATGACGTAGTCGTCGGGCGCGATCTGCGCGCCGACATGCGCATCACGCATCCGCTCATCTCGCGTGCGCATCTGCTGCTGCGCTTCGATCAGGGGCGTTGGCTCGCCATCGACAACGGTTCGCTGAACGGGACCTACGTCAACGGCCGCCGGGTGCCGGTCGTCGACATCCACGACGGCCAGAGCATCAACATCGGCAATCCCGACGGGCCGCAGCTCGCTTTCGAGGTCGGCCACCACGCCGGCGCGGCCGGCCGGCCGCCGCAAACCGCGTCGATGCGCGCCGTCCAATCGTCAGCGGCAGCGCGGCCGCAGCCGGCACGGCAGGCAGCCGGGCCGCCGGCGGGCATGCTCCGACCCCCAGCAGCCGGACCGCGACCGCATCCGGGCGCCCCTCCACAGCCGAGGTATCAGGGTGCCGGGGGCCAGCGGCCGCCGGCCTACCAACCGCCGCCGAATCGGCAAGCTCCGCCGGCGCCGCCGCCGAGCCTCCCGCCGAAACCTCAGTTGGCCCGGCCGACCGGCAAGCCCGAGACGGGCAACCTGGCCACCAAGATGATCCAGGCGATTCTCTCCGGATCCGGCAGGGTGGAGAAGCCACCGGGATCGGCCACCATCGGCCGCGCCAACGACAACGACATCGTCATCCAGGACGTGCTCGCGTCGCGCCATCACGCGTTCCTCGTGCAGTCGCCGCTCGGCACCGAGATCCGCGACGCCCATAGCGTCAACGGCACGTTCGTCAACGGCGTGCGCGTCGGTTCGGCGGTGCTCAACGACGGCGACGTGGTCACGATCGGCAACATCGACCTGGTCTTCACCGACGGCAACCTGATCCGCCGCACCGAGGCCGCCACCCGCAGCGGTGGCCTGGAGGTCAACGGCGTGCACTTCAAGATCGACGGCAAGGAACTGCTGGACAACATCTCGCTGACCGCCCGGCCGGGCACACTGACCGCGATCATCGGGGGGTCCGGTGCGGGCAAGACCACACTGTCGCGGCTGATCGCCGGATACACCCGCCCCAGCGCCGGCTCGGTCACCTTCGAGGGTCACAACATCCACGCCGAGTACGCGACCATGCGCAGCAGGATCGGGATGGTCCCGCAGGACGATGTGGTTCACCGCCAGCTGACGGTGAACCAGGCACTCGGCTACGCCGCCGAGCTGCGACTACCGCCCGACACCAGCAAACAAGAGCGCGCCCAGGTCGTCGCGCAGGTGCTCGAGGAACTCGACCTGAGCAAGCACGCCGACACCCGGGTGGACAAGCTCTCCGGCGGCCAGCGCAAACGCGCTTCGGTGGCGCTGGAGCTGCTCACTCAACCGTCGCTGCTGATCCTCGATGAGCCGACCTCCGGCCTGGACCCGGCGCTGGACCGTCAAGTGATGCTGATGCTGCGCCAGCTCGCCGACGCCGGCCGCGTGGTGCTGGTGGTTACGCACTCGGTGTCCTATCTCGACGTCTGCGACCAGATCCTGCTGATGGCCCCCGGCGGCAAGACCGCCTTCAACGGGCCGCCCGGCCAGGTCGGTGCGGCGTTAGGGACCACCAACTGGGCGGACATCTTCGCCAATGTGGGCGCCGATCCCGACGAAGCCAATCGACGCTTCATGGAACGCGACGGCAGAAGACAGTCGGCAGCCCCGGCGCTCGAGAGCCCGGCGGACTTAGGCGAACCAGTGCACACCGACATGGTGCGCCAGTTCTCCACGATTGCGCGCCGTCAGGTCCGGCTTGTCATCTCCGATCGCGGCTACTCGGTGTTCCTGGCGATATTGCCGTTCCTGATCGGTGCGCTGTCGCTGACCGTGAAAGGGCCGAAACCGGGACTCGGTCCCGCCGACCCACTCGGCCTCGCGCCTACCCAGCCGCAGTACATCATGGTCCTGCTCAACATCGGCGCCGTCTTCATGGGCACGGCGTTGACCATTCGCGACCTGATCGGCGAACGTCCGATCTTCCGCAGGGAACAGGCCGTCGGCCTGTCCACCACGGCCTATCTGCTGGCGAAGATCTTCATCTTCTTTGTTTTCGCGACCGTCCAGGCGGCGATCGCGACCGTCATCGTCAGGCTCGGAAAGGGTGCGCCCACAGCGCATCCCCCGTTCTTCGACAACTCGACGTTCTCGCTGTTTGTCACCGTCGCCGGCACCTGCGTCGCCTCGGCCATTCTGGGCCTGATGCTGTCGGCGGTGGCGCAGTCCAATGAACAGATCATGCCGCTGCTGGTGGTGTCGATCATGTCGCAGCTGGTGCTGGCCGGCGGGATGATCCCGGTGACCGGCCGGGCGGGTCTGAACCAGCTGTCCTGGGTGACGCCCGGACGCTGGGGTTACGCCGCGGGAGCGTCGTCGATCGACTTCCCGAACCTGGTCAAAGTCAAGCAGATTCCGACGAACGACCCGATATGGCAGCACTCGAAGCACATCTATTTCTTCGATATGGCGATGCTCGCGCTGCTGTCGCTGTTCTACGCCGGCTACGTGCGCTGGAACATCCGGCTCAAGCGCTAGTCAAGCTTGCCAGGGCGTACTCGCTGACCGCGATCAGTGCATCGGTCGCCGATCTACGGTCGCGCGCATCGATGTTGATGACCGGGACGTGGTCGGCCAGCGTCAGCGCCTTGCGCACCTCGGTAACGGGATACTGTGGGGCGCCGTCGAATTCGTTGACCGCGATGAGAAATGGCAAGTTGCGGTGTTCGAAGAAGTCGACCGCGGCGAAGCTGTCCTGCAGGCGCCGGCAGTCCACCAGGACGACCGCGCCGATCGCACCGCGCACCAGGTCGTCCCACATGAACCAGAATCGGCGCTGCCCCGGAGTGCCGAACAGGTAGAGCACCAGATCTTCTTCCAACGTGATCCGGCCGAAGTCCATCGCTACCGTGGTGGTCTGCTTGTTCGGGGTGGCCTCCACCATGTCGACGCCCGCGGAGGCGTCGGTGACCATTGCCTCGGTTCGCAGTGGCATGATCTCCGACACCGCGCCGACGAAAGTCGTCTTGCCGACACCGAACCCGCCCGCGATGACGATCTTCGTCGACGCGGTATCTCGCGCCTTCGGATGGCGTCGGGCCTTTCGCTCAGAGGGCTCGTAGGCCACGGAGCGTCCTTCCTATCAATTCGCGGCGTTCATCGCGGGTGGAGTGATCGGTCAAGGTCCGGTTAACTCGAAGGTAACCCGAAGTCACGAGGTCGCCGACCAACACGCGCGTGACGCCGAGCGGTAAATCTAGCCGGGCCGAGATCTCGGCAACCGATGGGCTCTTGACACACAGTTGGACGATCCTGCCTCGCACGTCGTTGGGTGGCCACCGGTGATAGAGCGCCGACTGCAACGTCTGCACCGGCGCTTCGAGGGGAAGCTCGACGCTCGCCTTGGTCCGTCCGGCGGTCAGAGTGTAAGGACGGACCAGGCTCGCCTCAGCTGCGGGTGGCTCCGGCCCGAATGGCTCGCGACTGTCCATCGCGGCTCACGAGTGTGTCGGAGCACGTCGTGTCGACTGCACGACGTTGCCCACCCGCTCGACAAGGACGGCCATCTCGTAACCGATCTGACCGATATCACATGATGTCGTGGCCAGCGTTGCCAGATGCGAGCCGTCGCCGACCCGCATCAACAACAAGTAGCCGTTTTCCATCTCCACCACCGACTGCAGCACCTGGCCGCCGTCAAACAGCTGGGCCGCGCCGCTGGCCAAGCTCGCCAGACCCGACGACACCGCGGCGAGCTGGTCCGCCCGCTCCTGCGGCAGGTGCTCGCTGGCCGCGATCAGCAGCCCGTCCACGGATACCAGCACCGCGTGCGACACCCCGGGAACCTCGCGGGCGAAATTCGACACCAGCCAGTCCAGGGAGTTGTCCGAGGGGGCTGAATCGTGGGCAGACGTCATTCGTGATCGGATCCTTGATCTGTGTCGCGGGCATGCGATCGTCCTGCGCGAACGCCGCCGAAATGGCTACTCATCGAGGCACGGATCGCCTCCGGGTCCCGCGCCGGTGCTTCATGGGCGGGTTTGCGGCCGGAATGCAATCCGGCGTTCGATGCCGACCCGTTGTCGTCGTCGGCGCGGTGGTGCGCGATGCCGTTGTGGTCGGGGCCGGCACCGCCCGGCACCAGCCGGGCGCCCGGGTCACGCACCGGTAGGCCATGGTCGGTGTGAGCTTGCACGGGCACGTTCTCGACCTCGGCGGCGGCCGACCAACCGTGGTCCCAGACCGACTTCCAATCCAGGTCGGTGCTACGTCCCAAGTCGGTTGGGTCAACCAGAAACTCCGAAAGCATCCGCTGGTAGATCAGATCATCCGAATCCGGCGGCTCGCTCGGCGTCGCCGCGGCTTCGGTGGGCCAGGCGTCGTCGATCTCCTGCGGTTCCGACTGCGCCGCCGGCTCGGGCGCGACCGGCTCGGCTTCGGCAGGCTGCTGGCGGGTGAAGCGCACCCGTGAGCCGAAGAACGACGACGTGTTCGACACCGGTTGAGCCGCAGGGGTTTCCGGGATTTCTGTAGTCGGCTCGACGACCTTCTCCCGCCGGCGCAGCTGCGGAACGCGCCGTGACGGCCGATCCGGTTGGTCGGCCGGGGCAGCGGTGATGCCGCTGGATCCGGGCCGCCGCCGCGGCAACAAGGTGATCGGTGATTCGGTCGGATGCGAGCCGTTGCGCTCGGGCGTATCTACCAGCGCAGCGAGGCCAGCGGTATCGCCATCGTCCGGCGCGGGCGAGCGATCGACCGGGGCCTCTGGGCGCACCGCCGCCGTTTCGCGCGGCGCGGCACCGCCGGCGTCCGCACCGACCAACAAGGTCGCCGGCAGATAGACCCCGGCCGTCGTACCCGACCGTGCTTGTTCGGTCGACAAACCGCGCAGCCGTACCCGGATACCGTGTCGGTCGGCCAGCCGGCCGACGACGAAAAGGCCCATGTGGCGGGCGCTGTCAGGGGTGACCTCGCCACCGGCGCGCAACCGCATGTTGGCGATGCGCCGGTCGCTGTCGGTCATGCCCAGCCCGGCGTCGAGGATCTCGAGCAGCACCGCGGCGTCGCTACGCTGTGAGGCCGACACCCGCACCGGCGACGCGGGCGGTGAGTAGCGCAACGCGTTGTCGATCAACTCCGCGAGGAGATGGACGAGATCGCCGGCGGCGGCGCCGTTGATCGTGCAGTCGGGCACCATCGACGTTTCGACGCGGCGATAGTCCTCGACCTCCGAGGTGGCGGCGTGGATGACCGACGACAGCGGCACCGCTGCGCGTTGTTCTCCCCGCGAGCTCTGCGCTCCGGCCAGCACCAGCAGGTTGGCACCGTTGCGGCGCATCCGGGCGGCCAGGTGGTCGAGACGGAACAGGCTGTCTAGGCGATCGGGATCCTCCTCGTTGCGCTCCAGCCGGTCGATGAGGGAGAGCTGCTGGTCGACCAGTGAACGGTTTCGCCGTGACATGGTCTCGAACATGTCGTTGACCAACAGCCGCAGCCGGCCCTCGTCACCGGCCAACAGCAGCGCCTGGGTGTGCAATTCGTCAACTGCGTGCGCGACCTGGCCGATTTCTTCGGTGGTGTACACCGGCAGCGGCTCGGGAGGCTGCTCGTCGCCGGCCCGAACGCGGGTGATCTCACGCTCGAGATCTTCGTGCGCGACCTTCAGAGCGCTGTCCCGCAGCACGCGCAGCGGCTGGACCAGCGAACGCGCCACCAGCAAAACGATGCCGAGCGCGGCGACGATGGCTGCCAGCACGGCAATGGTGTCGCGGATCGCGGCATCGCGTCGTTGGTGCGCCTCCTCCTCCACGGATTTCGTCACCATCGCGGTGCCGTCTTTGATCACCTGCGCGGCGATCGCGTCGGTGGTCTGCACCGAGCGAAGCAGCGCCGGGTTGTTGACCAGCAGGCTGGTCGGATCGGACATGATCGCCATCCGGGTGACCATCTGCTGCTGCAGCGTCTTGGCTTCCGCAGAGCCGACGCCAACCACCTGAGCCAATGCGAACAGCGTCGATGGCTCGGTGCCGGCCAGGGTGATCATCGACGTGCGCAGCTCAGGCTCGGGCAGGTCGGCGCCGCGGGTGATCAGCAGCTGCTGCATCATCATCTGGCCGCGGGCCCCGATCGCGCGGCTCAGCCCTTGAGCCGCAGCCCGGATTTTCACGTTGTCGACACGTACCGATCCGTCGACCGCGTTCTCGGCGGTCAACAAGATCGGGGCGTAGGTGGTCACTCGCTCTCGCAAACCGATGGCGTTCGACGCGACCGCGTCCAGCAACGTCTGTCCGCCGTTCAGCATGGCCTTGACCCCTGCCCCGACATCGGCGGCGACGTTTGTTTCCGCCAGCCGGGCCTGCAGCTCGTGTTTGCGGGCGTCGAAATTCTTCTTCACGCCCTCGATGTCGCCACCGGTCGAGCTCGCCAGCAATGCGACATCGAGCGCCGACATGTATTTGGTAATGGCCGGAACCATCTCGGCGCGATCAGCGGCCAACCGAAGGTTGCGCGCGTCGGTCAGTGCGTTCGCGATACGGAATCCCCCGAAAACCATCGCCAGCACCAAAGGCACAACGACAATGGCCACGACTTTCCACCGAACCGGCCAATTTCGCAACGACCATGACGCCGGCCGTTTAACCGATGGGGACTCGGCGCCGTTGCTGTCTGCGGGGTGATTTTTGGCCGGCAGAATAGCCCTCGTAGCGCGGGCAAACATAGTCACCGGACTACGTCCGTGCGGGCCACCGCTCCGCCGATATGCAGTGTTGGCGCGTGGTTCATGAGACTTCCTGCTGATGACACCCGCCCCGAGTGACGGGCGGGCGATATAACGCCTGGCAATTCTGCGAGTATGCCAGCCTGCGGCTATGGAGACCACAATTCTTACTGAACAGACAGAGATCGCCGACTCGTGCCAGACACCGCGAAGCATAGCCGAGCAAATTCTGCGACGACAACTGTCATGATCGACGGATGTTCCGGCTGCTGTTTTACTCGCCGCGTATCGCGCCCAATACCGGCAATGCAATCCGGACTGCGGCGGCCACCGGCACCGAACTGCATCTCGTCGAGCCGCTCGGCTTCGACCTGTCGGAACCCAAGCTGCGCCGAGCGGGGCTGGACTACCACGACCTGGCCTCGGTCACTGTGCACGCGTCACTGGCGGCCGCCTGGAAGGCGCTCTCGCCACAGCGGGTGTTCGCCTTTACCGCGCACGCGACGTCGTTGTTCACCGACGTCAGCTATCAGGCCGGCGACGTATTGATGTTCGGCCCGGAACCCACCGGACTGGACGCAACGACGCTGGCCGACGGTCACATCACCGACCGGGTCCGTATCCCGATGCTGACCGGACGACGCTCCCTCAACCTGGCCAACGCCGCCGCGGTCGCCGTTTACGAGGCATGGCGACAGCAGGGGTTCGGCGGTGCCGTGTAACCGTTACCAGGTGTTCCAATGCGTGAGGCTCTCGGCGGGCAAACGCTTGGCCGGCCGGAAATCCGTGCCCTTGGTGTAGGCGATCGGAAACAGCCCGCCCTGGCTGTATTTCTCGTAGGGAATGCCCAGCACCTCGGCGACTTTCTGCTCGCCGTCGCGAATCAGGTGCAGCGTCGTCCAGCACGAGCCCAACCCACGGGAGCGCAGCGCAAGGCAGTAACTCCAGACCGCCGGGAACAGCGACGACCAGAACGAGACGCCGCCCAGCGGCGTCGTCTCCTCTCGGCCTTCGATGCACGGGATCATCAGCACCGGCGCTTCGTGCATGTGCTCGGCGAGATAGGTCGCGGAATCCCGGACCGCGCCCGCCCGCTCACCGCGGGTGTCGCCCTCGGCGTATTCGGCTCCCGGCGAGCTGAGGTAGACCCGGGCGTTAGCGAGGTAGATCTCGCCGATCGCCTTTTTCTTGTCGGGGTCCTCGACGAACACCCACTGCCAGCCCTGCGAGTTGGAGCCGGTGGGCGCCTGCAGCGCCAATTCGAGGCATTCCATCAGCACTTCGCGGGATACCGGCTTGTCGAAGTCGAGGCGCTTGCGCACCGATCGGGTGGTGGTGAGGACTTCGTCGACGGACAAGTTCAAGGTCATGCCTGAACCTAACAGTCGCTTCGCCGCGATCCTTCCCACCGCGAGGAGTCACACCAGCCCCATGCGCATGCGATATCACCGCCGTGGCAGCGCCCAGTGATATCGCGTATGACCTCGTATTGAATAAGACACTAACCCCTGAGCGAGCGACGCAAGGGACTGCTGGTGTCAGCGAAAATCGCGCGATTTCGATCCGACCTTCAGCGTGAGCTTGGCTAACCGCTCGGCCACGACGGTGACTGCGCCACTGGCATTTTGGACCTGACCCCGGATCAGCAGCGCCGACGCTGTTTGTGCCAGCTTGCGGTGTCGTGCCCATACCCCCGGTGTACACAACACGTTGACCATCCCGGTTTCGTCTTCGAGGTTGATAAACGTCACTCCCTGGGCCGTGGCCGGTCGCTGCCGATGGGTGACCGCCCCGGCGATCAGTACCCGGTCGCCGTCGGGCACCGACAGCAGGGCGTCGGCGGGCAGCACCCCCATCTCATCGAGATCCGACCGCAGGAACTGGGTCGGATAGCTGTCCGGGGAGATGCCGGTGGCCCACACATCGGCGGCGGCCAATTCCAGTTCGCTCATCCCCGGTAACGCCGGGATGTGCGACGACGAGCCCACCCCCGGCAAGCGGTCCGGCCGTTGGGTGGCGGCCGCCCCGGCCGCCCATAGCGCCTCGCGCCGCGATATCCCGAAGCAGCTCAGCGCTCCTGCGGTGCCCAGTGCTTCGGTCTGCGGCACCGAAAGCTGCACCCGGGACGTCAAATCCAGCAGAGAAGCGAAGGGGCCGTGAGCTTTTCGTTCCTCAACCATCTTTTCTGCCAGGTCATCACCGATATGGCGGACACCGCCCAGCCCCAGCCGGACTTCCATACCGGCGTTCTCCAGAGTGGCGTACGCCAGGCTGGCATTGACATCCGGGCCGTGCACCGTCACCTCGTGCCGCCGCGCATCGGCCACCAGCGACTGTGGCGAGTAGAAGCCCATCGGCTGCGCGCGCAGCAGCGCCGCGCAGAACGCCGCCGGATGATGCAGCTTGAACCACGATGAGTAGAACACCAGCGATGCGAAGCTCAGCGCGTGGCTTTCCGGAAAGCCGAAATTAGCGAAAGCTTCCAGCTTTTCGTAAGTGCGGTCGATCACCTCGTCGGTAGCACCGTGTAGCGCGCGCATGCCGTCGTAGAACCGGCCGCGCAGCCGTTGCATACGTTCCGCCGACCGCTTGGAGCCCATGGCGCGCCGCAGCTGATCGGCCTCGGCGGCGGAAAAGCCGGCACAGTCCACCGCGAGCTGCATCAGCTGTTCCTGAAACAACGGCACTCCCAGCGTTTTCCGTAACGCCGACTCCATCGACGGATGGTCGTAAACCACCGGGTCGAGGCCGTTGCGCCGCCGGATATACGGGTGCACCGAGCCGCCCTGGATGGGCCCGGGACGGATCAACGCGACCTCGACCACCAGGTCGTAGAACACCCTCGGCCGCAGTCGCGGCAGGGTGGCCATCTGCGCGCGGGACTCCACCTGGAACACGCCGACGGAATCGGCGCGGCACAGCATTTCGTACACCGCCGATTCGGACAGGTCCAACTTGGCCAGGTCGACTTCGATGCCTTTGTGTTCGGCCAGCAGGTCGATGGCGTAGTGCAATGCCGAGAGCATACCCAGCCCGAGCAGGTCGAATTTCACCAAACCGATTGCCGCGCAATCGTCTTTATCCCATTGCAACACGCTGCGGTTTTCCATGCGCGCCCATTCCACCGGGCAGACGTCGGCGATCGGGCGGTCGCAGATCACCATGCCACCGGAGTGGATGCCCATGTGCCGCGGCAGATTCTGGATCTGGGTGGCCAGGTCGATCACCTGCTCGGGGACGTCCTCGATGTCCGACGGCCGTCCACTCCAGTGGCTGATCTGCTTGCTCCACGCGTCTTGCTGTCCCTGCGAGAATCCCAGGGCGCGGGCCATGTCGCGCACCGCGATTCGGCTGCGATAGGTAATCACATTGGCGACCTGAGCGGCATAGTCACGGCCGTACTTGTCATAGACGTACTGGATGACCTTTTCGCGCTGATCCGACTCGATGTCGATGTCGATATCGGGTGGCCCGTCGCGGGCCGGCGACAGGAAACGCTCGAACAGCAGCTCGTTGGCAATCGGATCCACCGCGGTGACACCGAGGGCATAGCAGACCGCCGAGTTGGCCGCCGATCCCCTGCCCTGGCACAGAATGTTGTTCTCCCGGCAGAATCGGGTGATGTCGTAGACCACCAGGAAATAGCCTGGAAATGTCAGCCGCGCAATGATTTCCAACTCGTGCTCGATCTGGGCATACGCTTGCCGTGCCCGCGATCGCGGCCCGTAGCGGCGCTCCGCACCCGCCATCGCCAGTTCCCGCAACCAGCTGTCCTCGGTATGGCCGTGCGGGACGTCGAACGGCGGCAGCTGCGGGGCGATGAGCGCCAGGCCGAAGGCGCACTGCTCGCCGAGTTCGGCCGCGGCGGTCACCGCGTCGGGCCGCTGCGCGAACAGCCGCGTCATCTCCTCACCCGACCGCAGATGCGAACCGCCCAGTGCGGCCAGCCAACCGGCCGCCTCGTCCAGTGACTGCCTGGCTCGTATCGCGCCCATGGCCATCGCCAGCCGACGACGCGACGGCGCGGCGAAATGCGCGCCGGTGGTGGCGACACATCTAAGGCCGAATCGGATTGCCAGTTCAGCTAATTCGGCATTGATTTCGTCGTCGAGCGGATGGCCATGCTGGGTCAGCTCGACGCTGACCCGATCTGCGCCGAACCGGTCCACCAGGTCGGCCAACGCCGCCGAAGCCGCGTCCTGCCCGCCGGTGGCCAGCGCGGCGCGGACATGGCCCTTACGACAGCCGGTCAAAATGTGCCAGTGCCCACCCGCCGCGTCGGCGAGCGCATCGAAATCGAAGCGCAGCTTGCCTTTCTCGCCGCCGGCCAGATGGGCCGCGGCCAGCTGCCGCGATAATCGTCGATAACCCTCCGGGCCGCGAGCCAGCACCAGTAAATGCGGACCCGCCGGATCCGGGTCGTCGGTCCGGGCGCCGGGCCCTAACGAGAGTTCGGCGCCGAATACGGTACACATGTCCAATTCCGCGGCCGCTTCCGCGAACCGCACCGCCCCATAGAGGCCGTTGTGGTCAGTCAGCGCGATGGCGCGCAGATCCAGCCGCACCGCTTCCTCGACCAGCTCCTCCGGCGTGCTGGCCCCGTCCAGGAAGCTGAACGCCGAATGTGTGTGCAACTCGGCGTACGGGACGGACGAGCGAACCGTCCGGTTATCGTCCGGCGGCTGGTAGCTCACCCGCTTGCGCGACAGTGGGACGTCATCGGCCGGTCCCCACACAGATGGCGTGCCGGGACGGCGCGGCTTACCGGCGAGCACCCGCTCCATCTCCGCCCAGCCCGGCGGACCATTGCTGAAACCCACGCCGCGAGTCTATCGAATATATGTTCGACTAGGTAGGCCGTTCGTCCCCGCGGTTGTCAGTCCGCGTTGACTCTTAAAAATTCTCAGATGGCTGGGACGGAATTCTCAGACTGCAAGGCGCAGAACGCGTCTCATAGCCAGCTCACTCCCCCATGACTATGTTGTGACCCATGGTTACTCGTGAACTCTTGTGAACTGCGTTGCCACACAATCGACTCCAGTTGTTTACACGATTTAATGTCACGGCCACCTCCCGTCGAGGGCGCCCGCGAATACTCGTACAAAGTCCCAGGGGTGAACGGCGGTGCCGAATCGTGGAGCAACTCAACGCGCTCGACGCGGGTTTTCTGATGGCGGAAGATTCGGACCGAAACGTCAGTCTGGCGATCGGCGGGATCGCCGTCATCGACGGTTCCGTTCCCGATCACGACGAGTTCAAAGACACTCTGGCAGAACGGATCCGCGCAATACCTCGCTGCACGCAGATGCTGCGCACCCAACCCTTCGACGTCGGCGCTCCGCAGTGGGTCGAGGATCCGGGATTCGACTTAAGCCGCCACGTGCGCCGGATAGCGGTTCCGCGGCCGGGCGATGACGCCGAACTGTTCCGGGTTGTCGCCGATGTGCTGGAACGCCGCCTCGACCGGGACCGTCCGCTATGGGAGTGCTGGGTCATCGAGGGCCTGAAAGGCAATCGCTGGGCGATCCTGATGAAGATCCACCACTGCATGGCCGACGGAATCTCGGCCACTCGTATTCTCACCCGCCTGTGCGACCACATCGACGGGGATGCTTTCGCGCGTCCCGCGCCCGCCAAACGGACCGTTTCCCGCCACCCACATCTGCAGCCGGTGCCGGACCCCAAACCGCTCAGCAACCCGCTGGACAACCTCGTGCGTGCAGCCACCAACATCACTAATGCGGCCACCGGCATCGCCAATGCGGCCACCCGGACAGTCAGTGGCGCTGCCGAAATTGCCGCCGGCTTGCTCCGCCCATCCGCCGGATCGTCGCTGGTAGGGCCCGTCACCGCGATGCGGTGTTATCGCGCAGTTCGCGTTCCGCTCGCCGAGGTCGAACAGGTCTGCCGGAAGTTCGACGTGACCGTCAACGATGTGGCGCTGACCGCGATCACCGAGGGGTTTCGCTCGCTTTTGCTGCATCGCGGCGAGGAGCCCCGTGCGGACTCGTTGCGCACCCTGGTGCCGGTATCGGTGCGCTCTCCCGACGCACTCGACAAGCCGGGCAATCGGCTCTCGGTCATGCTGCCCTATCTTCCCGTCGAGCAGGACGACCCGATCCAGCAGCTGCGCATCGTCCACAGCCGGCTCAACCGGGCCAAGCAAGGCGGGCAGCGGCAAGCCGGGAACATGGCGGTGTCGCTGACCAACTACGTCCCGTTCATGTTCACCTCGTGGGCAATCCGGTTCCTCACGCGTCTGCCGCAGCGCGGCATCGTGACGCTGGCGACCAATGTCCCCGGACCCCGTCGCCAGCTGGAGATGATGGGCCGCACGGTAGCGCGCCTGCTGCCGATTCCGCCGATCGCATTGCGGTTGCGCACGGGTGTCGCGGTGCTGAGCTATGCCGATGACCTGGTATTCGGCATCACCGCCGATTACGACGCCGGAGCAGACGTCGACGAACTGGCCGACGGCATCAAGATCGCCGTGGCGCGCCTGGAAATGCTCAGCCAGGACTCGATCTTGCTGTTCGCTAACAAATCGGTCTGACTGACTAACCTGGCTACCGGCATCGCAATGGCATGCCGGGAAGGCAGGGCAGGCGGATGTCGGTCACCATCGACCCGCGCCGCCACGACGCGGTGCTCTTCGATCTCGGTGACCTGGCCACCGACGAATCGCTGGTAAGGCACCTGCACGACGCCGGTGTGGTCACCGATGACCGCCACCAACCCCTTCTGGAGACGGCAAACCGGTTGTCGGTGCGGCCGGGCCGGTGCGCCGTCGTCACCGCGACCGGCAACGGTGTCGCCGCCGCCCGGGCCGCGGGATTCGCGCTGGTGATCGCAATCGACACAGCCGGAGACGGCGACGAGCTAATCGGCCGCGGGGCCGATGCGGTGATCACGGATCTGCGCGACATTAACGTGCGCACCGGGGACCGCCGGATGTCCGAACTGCCCGACGGGCGCCACGCCCTCGGCGTCATCACCGGCCGGCGCCCCGCGGTGTTCTTCGACTTCGACGGGACGCTCTCCGAGATCGTCGAGAACCCCGACGCTGCGCGGCTGGTCGAGGGGGCGGCCGAGGCGCTGAAATCGCTGACCGCGCAATGCCCCGTCGCGATCCTGAGCGGCCGCGACCTCGCCGACGTGCGGCAGCGGATCGGCCTGCCCGGCATCTGGTACGCGGGCAGTCATGGTTTCGAGCTGACCGGACCCGACGGCGCACACCACGAGAACGCCGAGGCGGCGGCGAGTATCCCGGTGCTCGAGCGCGCGGCCGCCGAGCTGGCCGATCAGCTCAGTGACATCCCGGGTGTCGTCGTGGAGCACAAGCGGTTTGGTGTGGCCGTGCACTACCGCAACGCCGAGCGGGACCGAATCGGCGAGGTGGCCGCGGCGGTGCGACGCGCCGGTCAACGGGCTGCGCTTCGCGTCACCACGGGTCGCGAAGTCATCGAGCTACGTCCAGATGTGGACTGGGACAAGGGCAAGACGCTGCGCTGGGTGCTCGACTATGTCCGCGATGACGAACAGCCCGGCCCGCTGTCACCGATCTACCTCGGCGACGACATCACCGACGAGGACGCGTTCGATGCAGTGCGCGACGACGGTATCGCGGTCGTGGTACGGCATTACGACGATGGCGATCGCGCCACCGCAGCCAGCTACGCGCTGGACGGTCCCCAACGAGCACGCGAATTCACCGAGCAGCTGGCCCGTCAGCTCGCTCGCTGATCACAAGATCGCTTGGCTTTGCAGCACTTTGGCGACCAGCTTGCCGTCGTCGCCGTGAACCTCCGTCTCGAGCACGATGACGCGCTTTCCGATGTGCAGCGGGCGACAGTGCGCCTTGATCGTTCCTGAGCGGGTGGCAGCCAGAAAATTGGTTTTGGATTCGATGGTTGCGGTTCCTCCCGCCCCGTCAGGGAGATTCAGGAACGCACATACCCCGCCCGCCGAGTCGGCCAGGGTCATGACCATCCCGCCGTGCAGCACGTCGTTCCCTGTGCATAAGTTCGGCGCCCAATCCAGACTCAGCACCACCTCGTCGGGCCGGGCGGCGTCGGCGGTGATGCCGAGCGTTGCGCACAGCGGGAGTTGCGTCTGGATGAATTCGGTCGCGCCAGCCACGCCGGTCCCAGCGCGTCGACCGTCGTCCGGCCGATCGACGCTGCGACGTACTCGCCGCGCAGCTTGGCGGTCTCCACCGTCGCGGCGAACTGCTGAGCGTCGCACTTGGTGGTAAACCCGTGCTTGTCGGTCTGACGGTTGTCCGGTGTCCGGTATCTGACACGGAAAAGCGTTGTGCCGCTTGCTGTTTGGTACCTACTGATTGTCGCCACGGTCAATCACTTTCCGGAGTTCGGCTTGAAGCCGGCGGGCAACCTGCCCGCGCGGGCCCAGTCGAGCAAGCCGTCCGCCGCGCGGCAGTTGGTCAGGGTGCTCGACGAGCTGCATAAGGGATCGGCGCGTACTCGTCGCGGCAGTCTGAAGCTGGTGAGGGCGATGACCGACAAGGGCGGCGACTCCTGAATCCAGGTCGGTACAAAGGTAATTACTGAACGTCCTGCTGTGAGTTCGCCCCTGTGCATTGCCACGGGCCAAAAGGGACGCGCAACATGCTGACGTGCAATTGACAAGCGACGAGCGGCGATGACTGCGTTCTTTTCGTCCTTTCCGGAGGGGTATGTGTTGCCGGGTATTGGTCGGTTGAGTGTGGATGAGCGGGCGGCGATTCGGGTGATGGGACGAATTTTATGAAGTCAAATGGTTTGTGATGCAGCAGATGCGCTGCGTTGATGACTACCGCCGCGACTCGCCATGCGAGGGTGAGGTGCGGTGGCGAATCATATCGGGCATGAAGTTCGCTCGGTGTGACAAGCACTATTCGCAGTACCTCGAACGGACCATGCCCCCCCGTGCCCACATTTTGCCCACAATTTGCCCACAAAACAGTGATTTCCGTTATCACCGTGTTCGCCATAAATGCAGCTCAGGGCAGGTCCAGACCCCCGACCGGCGGCGTTGAAATTACCTGCTGGGTAATCGACAGCGCGCGGTCAGTCGTCCTTTTCTTCGCCTTTATCGTCTTTGTCGCCTTGGTCGTCCTCGTTGTCCGCTTCGTGCTTGCCCTTATCGTGGTCCTTGTCTTCTTTGTCTCTATCTTTGCCGGCCGTCAGCTCGAGGGTCGCCCAGTGGCTTGGGGAGATGAAGACCGTCCACTTCCCGGCCTCGCGGCCCATCTTGACGACACCGTTTTCGACTTCCCACTTGGTGCTGTCGTCGTAATCCGTCTCTTGCCCGTCGTTGTACGTGAGTTTGAATGCCATGACGCAGGCTGCCACCATGGCGGCCCCGTTAAACCTCGGTGTATTCCACCGCGCCGTCCTCAAGGACCAGCCGTGCCGCCCCATCTCCAGCGCCGTTGGCGCCGGAGGCTTCGGTCCGAAACACCGCTTTGCCGGGTTCGGTGCGCCAGATCAAGGTGGTCAGCGTCTCGCCCGGAAAGACCGGCTTGGTGAACCGCGCATCGATTGACGTGATGGCGCTGGCGTCGCCGTTGCCGAGTTCAGCGATCAACGCTCGGCCGGAGAAGCCGTAGGTGCACAGCCCGTGCATGATCGGCCTCGGGAAGCCCGCGAGTTCCTTGGCGAACCATGGGTCGCTGTGCAGCGGATTGCGGTCGCCGGAGAGCCGGTAGATCAGCGGCTGATCCTCCCGGGTGGTCAGCGCGACCCGGGCGTCGGGCTCACGGTCGGGGATTTCCGGCGCCGCCGGCCGCTCGCCGGGCTCTCCCCCGAAACCGCCCTCGCCGCGGATCACCAACGTCGTGAAGGTCTCGGCGATCAGCGTCCCCGTGTCCGGGTCACTACCGCGACCACGCAACATGATGATCGCGTTCTTGCCCTCGCCCTTGTCCTGGATGTCGGCCACCTCGGTGACCACTGACAGCTTGCCCGCGGCCGGCAGCGGCGCGTGCAGCCGGATGCCCTGCGAACCGTGTAAAAGCATGGCCCAGTTGAACGATCCGACCTTGCCGGCCGCGCCGAACGCCGGGCAGCAGATCACCGCGTAGGTGGGCAGCACCTGCTGGTCGATGTCGTGGCTGTTCTCCGTGGTGAACGACAAGTCCTCGATTCCGGCGCCGACACCGAGCGCGTACAGCAGGGTGTCCCGGTCGGTCCATTCGAACAACATCGGGTCGGTCGTTGCGCCGACGGCCTTCGGGTCGATCGCCATGCGGGTCTCCTCTCGATCAGATTCATCCGGCCAACCATGGCGGACCTATGCAAACCCACCACACCGTAGCCGTCGACAAGGCAGGCTATCGCCATGCGCAATCGCACCGTGATCCGGAAGGCTGCTGCAGCACTAGTCGCGCTCGTCGTGACGATAACCATCGGCGCCTGCTCGGGGACACCGCAGGTGCGTAGCATCACGCTGACCTTCATCCGGCACGCCGAGTCGACGGCCAACGCCGCCAACGTGATCAACACCGACATTCCAGGTCCGAGTCTCACCGAGGAAGGCCAAGGGCAGGCCGAGCAGCTGGCCCACCAGCTCTCCCGCAACACCTTCGACGCCGTCTACGCCTCCGACATGGTCCGTACCCAGGAGACCGCGGCGCCGCTGGCCCACGCTCTGGGCAAGCCGGTCGAAATCCTGCCCGGTCTGCGGGAAATCGACGCCGGCTGGTACAACGGCGCGCCGACCAAGAGAGCCGACTTGACCTATCTGAACGCGCCGGCGGATTGGCTGAACGGCGACACCAAGGATGCCGTCCCGGGCGGGATCAGCGGGAACGAATTCAACGACCAGTTCACCGCGGCCGTCCAGAAGATCTACGACAAGGGTGACGCCAAACCGGTGGCGTTCTCGCACGCCGAGGCGATCATGTACTGGACCCTGATGAACGTCAAAAACCCGAAGGACAGCCTGGCAACCAGCCATCCCCTGCCGAACCTGGGCCGCGTGGTGGTCACCGGCAGCCCGGCGATGGGATGGACGTTGGTGGACTGGGACGGCATCCGCGACTTCAGCTACTGAGCCTCGACGGGCCCTGACGGTACGGTACTGGACAGTACTACCCTCGCGGTTCTATCGTGAGGGCTGTGACCCAGATTGTCGACCACGCCGCGGAGCCCTCGCCGTGGTCGCCGCGGGAGACCGAGCTGCTCGCGGTGACGCTGCAGCTCCTGCAAGAACATGGGTATGACCGGTTGACGGTGGACGCCGTGGCGGCCCAGGCCCGCGCCAGCAAGGCCACCGTGTACCGGCGCTGGCCGTCGAAGGCCGAATTGGTGTTGGCCGCGTTCATCGAGGGCATCCGCCAGGTCGCCGTCCCGCCCAACACCGGCACGCTGCGGAACGATTTGCTCCAACTGGGAGAGTTGATCTGCCAGCAGGCCCACCAACACGCGAGCACCATCCGCGCGGTGCTCGTCGAGGTGTCACGCAACCCCGCACTCAACGACGTCATGCAGTGCCAATTCCTCGATCAGCGAAAAGCCTTGATCCACGACGTCCTGCGTCAGGCGGTCGACCGTGGTGAGATCGACGCGGCCGCCATCAACGATGAACTCTGGGACCTGCTGCCCGGCTACCTCATCTTCCGGTCCATCATCCAAAACCGGCCCCCCACTCAGGACACCGTGCAGGCCCTCGTCGACGAGGTCATCATCCCCAGCCTGACCCGACCTACCGAGTGACTGACTGCCCGAATGTGCACGCTAGCGTCTCTTGTGCCGTCCGGTCCGGTACCGTACTGTCATCGTTGGCAGTCCACCCAACGCGCTGTCAAGACCGCCTTACGCGAGCATCATGCCCCTAGTCGGCGAAAGGCGAACGGGTGAAAGGGTTTTCACTTACCCGCGCGATCAGACAATGGTGGATAGTGCTGGTCGCCGTCGTCGTCGTGGCTGTCGCGGTGTTCTGCGTTTATCGACTCCATGGGATCTTCGGGTCTCACAACAACACGTCGGCTGGCGGCGGGATCTCAGAACAAACTGAGCCGTTCAACCCTAAGCACATCACCCTTGAGGTTTTTGGCGACCCCGGAGCGGTGGCAACCATCAACTACGTGGACATTAATATTCAGCCGCGGCAAGTCTTGAACGCGGCCCTGCCGTGGTCGTTGACCATGGTGACGACGCAGCCGGGTGCTTTCAGCAACCTTGTGGCGCAGGGCGATAGCGATTCCCTTGGCTGTCGCATCACTGTGGATGGTGAAGTCAAGGACGAAAGGATCGTCAACGCAGTGAACGCCTATACCTTCTGCCTGGTGAAATCCGCATGAGCGACCACCACATCCGGCGACCGACTTTGGCGCACACCATCCGCCGGCTTTCCGTGCCGATCCTGCTGCTGTGGGTGGGCCTCGCGGCCATCAGCAACATTGCGGTACCGAATTTGGAGGACGTGGCCAAAGCCCATAACGTGTCCCTGAATTCACCGGATGCGCCGTCGTTTCAGGCAATGCAACACATCGGCAAAGTGTTCCACGAGTTCGATTCCGACAGTGCGGCGATGATCGTCCTGGAAGGTGATAAGCCGCTCGGTGACGACGCCCACCGGTTTTACAACGCACTGGTCCGCAAGCTCGAACAAGACACCAAGCATGTGGAGCATGTCCAGGATTTCTGGGGGGATCCGCTGACGGCGGCAGGCTCCCAAAGCAAAGACGGCAAGGCCGCGTTGGTACAGGTGTACCTTGCCGGTAATCAGGGCGATGCTTTGGCCAACGAGTCCGTCGACACCATCCGCGACATGGTGGCTCATACGCCGGCACCGCCCGGGGTCAAGGCCTACGTGACCGGCGCGGCGCCGCTGGTCGCCGATCAGTTCGAAGTGGGCAGCAAAGGTATCTTGAAGGTCACCGTGATCACCGTCTTGGTGATCCTGTTGATGTTGCTTTGGGTCTACCGCTCCGCGGTCACTGCAATCGTCGTGCTGTTCACGGTCGTTATTGAAATGGCCGCGGCCAGGGGTATCGTCGCCTTTCTGGGAAATGTCGGGTTGATTGGATTGTCGACGTATTCGACGAATCTGCTCACGCTGCTGGTCATCGCCGCCGGCACGGACTACGCGATATTCTTTCTCGGTCGGTATCATGAGGCGCGGCACGCCGGCGAGGATCGGGAAACCGCCTTCCACACCATGTATCGCGGGACCGCCCACGTGGTCTTGGGTTCGGGCCTGACGGTTGCCGGCGCGGTGTTCTGTCTGCGCTTTACCCGGCTGAATTATTTTCAAAGTCTGGGCATTCCCGCCGCAATTGGCATCGCGGTCGCCCTGGCCGCCGCGCTCACGTTAGCCCCGGCCGTGATTACCGTGGGCAGTCTTTTCGGCCTCTTCGACCCCAAGCGCCAGATGGCGACTCGGGGATGGCGGCGCATCGGCACTGCCATCGTCCGCTGGCCCGGGCCCATCCTGGTGGTGGCTACCGCGGTCGCGCTCATCGGTTTGCTTGCCCTGCCGGGATATAAGACGAGTTACGACGCTCGCCCTTACATGCCAGCCACCGCCCCGGCCAATCTCGGGTATGCGGCCGCGGAGCGGCATTTTTCTCAGGCTCGGCTGAATCCCGAACTGCTGATGATCGAAACCGATCACGATATGCGAAATCCGGCCGACATGATCAACCTGGAAAGGGTGGCAAAAGCTGTCGCCCACCTGCCCGGCATCGCCCAGGTGCAGTCCATGACCAGGCCCTTGGGGACCCCGATCGAGCACACCTCTCTGGCTTTTCAGATCAGCGCGGGCAGCATCGGCAACGTCGAGAACCTGCAATACCAGAAAGACCGCGCAAACGACTTGATGAAACAGGCCGACACCCTGAAAGATACGATCAACATCTTGAACCGGCAGTACGCCCTGCAGAAAGGTCTCGCCGCCTCGACGCATACCGAGACACAGGGCTTTCACGATATATTGGCCATAATCACTGACCTGCGCGATAAGATCGCGAATTTCGACGACTTCTTCCGACCGATTCACAGTTACTTTTATTGGGAAAAGCACTGCTACGATATCCCGGTCTGTTATGCGCTCAGAAACGTATTTGAATCAATCGACACTATTGACCAGCTCGCTGAAGAATTTGCAACACTGTCGGCGAGCTTGGATAAATTGGATGCGGGCGAGCAGCAATTGGTGAAGCTGCTACCGCCCCAGATCGCCGACCAGGAGAAGAACCTGGAACTGACGCTATCCAACTACGCCACCAACTCCGGGATCAACGCCCAAACCCGGGCTAACACCGACACCGCCACCGCCCTGGGACAAGCGTATGACGCCGCCAAAAACGACGATTCCTTCTACTTGCCGCCGGAGGCTTTCGTCAACCCCGAGTTAAAACGCGGCCTGAAATTGTTCCTCTCACCGGACGGCAAGGCCGCCCGCATGATCATCACCCATGAAGGTGATCCCGCCACCCCCGAGGGTATCTCGCATATCGACCCCATCCGCAACGCGGCGAAACAGGCGGTGAAGAACACCCCATTAGGGGACTCCAACATCTATCTCGCCGGCACCGCGGCGACCTATAAGGACATCGCCGATGGCGCCAAGTACGATCTGATGATCGCCGGAATAGCCGCGCTGAGCCTGATTTTGCTCATCATGGTGATCATTACCCGAAGTCTGGTCGCCGCGATCGTCATTGTGGGCACGGTGGCGCTTTCGTTAGGCGCCTCTTTTGGGCTTTCCGTGCTGGTCTGGCAGGATATTTTGGGTATCAAGTTGTACTGGATTTGCCTTGCGCTGTCCGTCATCATCCTCTTAGCGGTAGGATCCGATTACAATTTGCTGCTGATCTCCCGGTTCAAAGAGGAAATTCACGCCGGTTTAAACACGGGGATTATCCGTGCGATGGCCGGCAGTGGGGCGGTAGTGACGTCTGCCGGCCTGGTGTTTGCCTTCACCATGTCCTCCTTCGTGTTCGCGTCTTTGTTGGTTCTCGGTCAGATCGGGACCACCATCGGCCTCGGGTTGCTGTTCGACACGCTGATCGTGCGTTCCTTTATGACACCGTCGGTCGCCGCGGTGCTCGGCCGCTGGTTCTGGTGGCCACAACGGGTGCGCCCCCGCCCTGCCAGCACCATGCTTCGCCCGTACGGGCCACGTTCCGCGGTTCGTCAACTACTGCTGTGGGAAGACGGAGACCCCGCAGTGCCTCCTCAATCACCAGCAGGCCTAAGCCAATCCCGCGCCTGAAAGGCCACGGATCATTCGCATGCGGTTCTTGTGCAAACACCACAGGGTCTTGTCTTATCTAGGAGTGAATTAAGTTGGACCTTTTCGGTTATCTGATGATACTCGCGGGCGTGGCCGAATTAGTGTTTGCGACTTTTTTCTTTATTTTCGTAAGACGGCTCCTGGGGCATCCCCCTACGCCGACAAGCGAAGAAATTGGGGGTTTCAGAAAAGTCCTCGGTAAAGTGCGTAAAGACGAGCCAATGTCGAAGGAAGAGCTAGATCTTGCGACGCAAACCATCGCTGATCGTGGATCCTTGCTGGCCTACTCCATCCCCGCCGCAATTTTCACCCTCGGATGTTTCTATGTGTTCGGCAGCCTTGAACTGCATGGAATCCACTCCCTTCGAATCTATATCGGATTGGGCCCCATGTTCGGGGCCATAAACGTAACGATTCGCCTACTCAGGGTTGCAGCGCTGAAAGGGCGTCTGCGGAACGTTTCTTGAAATAGCTCACGCGGGGAGCGGCCACGTCAATGCGCGGTGAAGTTCGACCACGCTGGCTGGACTCGCTCCTCGATCGCGTCACACTGCGTTGACGTGCGACCGCGCCGAGCGCACCATGTGTTGCATGCGCTATGTCGTTACCGGCGGTACCGGGTTTATCGGGCGCCGAGTGGTTACGCGCCTGCTGAGCGAACAGCCGGACGCCGAGGTCTGGGTAATGGTTCGTCGCCCGTCGTTGGGCCGCTTCGAACGCCTGGCCGAGCAGTGGGGCGAACGAGCAAAACCCCTGGTCGGCGACCTGGCCAAGCCTGATCTCGGGTTGACCGACGACGCCATCGCCGAGCTGGGCAACGTCGAGCACGTGGTGCACTGCGCGGCGATCTACGACATCACCGCCCCCGAATCCGATCAGCGCATCGCCAACGTCGAGGGCACCCGCGCCATGATCGCGCTCGCCCGCCGACTCGACGCGACGCTGCATCATGTGTCGTCGATCGCGGTGGCCGGGGAATTCCGCGGCGAATACACCGAGTCCGATTTCGATGTCGGTCAGCAGCTGCCGACGCCGTATCACCAGACCAAGTTCGAAGCCGAGCTGCTGGTGCGCGAAGCGACCGGCCTGCGCCATCGGATCTACCGTCCGGCGGTAGTGGTGGGTGATTCGCGCACCGGTGAGATGGACAAGATCGACGGACCGTATTACTTCTTCGGCGTGCTGGCCAAGCTCGCGGTGTTGCCCCGGTTCACCCCGATCATGCTGCCCGACACCGGCCGCACCAACATCGTGCCGGTCGACTACGTCGTCGATGCGCTGGTCGCCCTGATGCACGCCGACGGTCGCGACGGCCAGACGTTCCACCTGACCGCGCCGAAAACCATTGGCCTGCGCGGCATTTATCGCGGGATTGCCGACGCGGCCGGGCTGCCGCCGCTGCGCGGATCACTGCCGCGGTCGTTGGCCGCGCCCGTGACGAAAGTGCGCGGGCGGGCCAAGGTGTGGCGCAACATGGCGGCCACCCAACTGGGCATTCCCGCCGAGGTGCTCGACGTTGTCGACCTGGCGCCCACCTTCATCTCCGACAACACACGAGAAGCGTTGCAGGGAACAGGTATCGAGATTCCCGAGTTCGCCAATTACGCGCCCAAGCTGTGGCAGTACTGGGCCGAGCATTTGGACCCCGACCGGGCCCGCCGCAACGATCCGGCCGGAGCACTGGTCGGACGCCACGTCATCATCACCGGCGCGTCCAGCGGCATCGGCCGGGCCGCTGCGATCGCCGTCGCCAAGCGGGGCGCGACAGTATTCGCGCTCGCGCGTAACGGCGATGCGCTCGACGACCTGGTCGCCGACATCCGCGCCAACGGCGGCGAGGCTTACGCCTTCACCTGCGATGTCACCGACTCGGCGTCGGTGGAGCACACGGTGAAGGACATCCTTGGCCGCTTCGACCACGTCGACTACCTGGTGAACAACGCCGGGCGGTCGATCCGCCGCTCGGTCGTCAACGCCACCGACCGGTTCCACGATTACGAGCGGGTGATGGCGGTGAATTATTTCGGCGCGGTGCGGATGGTGCTTGCGCTGCTGCCGCATTGGCGCGAGCGCCGCTTCGGTCACGTCGTCAACGTCTCCAGCGCAGGAGTGCAGGCCCGCAGCCCCAAGTACAGCTCGTATCTGCCGACCAAGGCCGCGCTGGACGCGTTCTCCGAAGTGGTGGCCACCGAGACGCTTTCCGACCACATCACGTTCACCAACATCCACATGCCGTTGGTGGCGACCCCGATGATCGCGCCGTCGCGGCGGCTCAACCCCGTTCCGCCGATCAGTGCCGAGCATGCCGCGGCGATGGTGGTGCGCGGGTTGGTCGAGAAGCCGGCCCGTATCGACACCCCGGTGGGCACCCTTGCCGAGGCCGGCAACTACTTCACCCCCAAGCTGTCGCGACGGATCTTGCACCAGCTCTATCTCGGATATCCGGATTCCGCAGCAGCGCGTGGCGAGAGCGCCTCGAAACCTGTTGTGAACCAGCAGTCTTCGCGTCGACCGAAGCGCCCGGCACGTGCCGCCGTTGCCCGCATGAGGGTCCCCGGAGCGGTCAAGCGGGCCGTGCGGCTGGTTCCCGGAGTGCACTGGTAGTCACTGCCGGTATCGTGGCCGCAGTGGCCACCGCACCAGTTTTCGCCGACGTCGACACCGGTGTAGACGATGCCATTGCGCTGATTTACCTGCTGGCCAGCCCGGAGGCCGAGCTGGTCGGCATCGCCTCGACCGGTGGGAACGTCGGGGTGGATCAAGTGTGCGAGAACAACCTCGGCCTACTCGACCTGTGTCGGGTCGACGGTGTGCCGGTATCCAAAGGTGTCGAGCATCCGCTGAACTCCCCCGAGCTTCCGGTCGGGAAAGTCCATGGGCCAAGGGGTCTGGGATACGCGGAGCTGCCGCCGACCGATCGTCAGCTCACCGGTGACGATGCGGCGACGGCATGGGTCGAGGCGGCACATGCCCATCCGGGAGAACTGATCGGGCTGGCTACCGGCCCGTTGACCAATCTGGCGCTGGCGTTGCGCAAGGAACCCGCGCTGCCGACACTGTTGCGCCGGCTGGTGATCATGGGCGGCGCCTACGACTATCGCGGCAACACCAATCCGGTGGCGGAATGGAACATCGGCGTGGATCCGGAGGCGGCGGCCGAAGTGTTCGCCGCCTGGTCACCCGAAGCTTCGGAAGCTGCCGAGCCGCAATCACTTCCGATCTTGTGCGGCCTGGACGTGACGTGGAACATCTCCGTAACGCCGGAGATCTTGGTCAGGCTGGCGGCCGCGGCGGACACGACGACGACGGCGATGAGCGTTGACGATGAGCGCGGCACCCGGTCGTCGGCGCCCAACCCGTTGATTCGGGTGATCGAGGACGCGACGCGGTTCTACCTAGAGTCCTATTACGACCTCGGCCACGGTTACCAGGCGCATCTGCACGACCCGTTGGCCGCGGCGGTCGCGCTGGACCCGCAGCTGCTTGCCACCCGGCCGGCGACGGTGGACGTCGAGCTGGTGGGTACCTTGACCCGTGGCATGACGGTGACCGACTGGTCGGGACGCTGGGGTCGAAAACCCAACGCGTTGATCGGCGTCGGAGTTGATCCGGCGGTGTTCTTCGACCGGTTCGTCGACCTGGTCGGACCGTTCGCCGCTCGCCTGGCCCGTCACTCGTAGATTCCCTCCAGATACCACCTCCGCTGGCGGTAGCACAGCAGCATCGCGATACCGGGATCGGACGCCCGCCGCCCTGCCAGCAAGACCTGAGCGCGGGCGGTGCGACCCGCCGATCGATCCGGATCCCACCAGCGTTCGTCGACCGGCCACGGCCCAGCCCACCAGCGCAGCCGCTCGTCACGATCACGGGAGGTCAGCCGCGCCGGGTCGGCGGAGAACAGCCCGCGGCTAGTCACGCGGATCGAGTTGCCTTGGGCATCAAGCAATTCCACCGGATCATCGAGTAGCACCGTCGGTGACGGCTCGGGCAGTTGACCGGGCCACGGCAGACATGGGTCGGCCCGCGGCACCGGCTCGTCGCCCAGCGGCGTCAACGTGATGCGCTCGGCGGGCCCACGACCGCCAGACAGTACGGGCACCTGCACTGCCTCCGGACCGAGCAGGCCCTGCACCCGCACCAGCGCTCGACGGGCGCGGACCCTGTCCTCGTCACCGAGGCCACCCCATAGCGGTAACTGCAGCGCCCCAGCCGACACCACCTCCACCGCCTGCAGCCGCATCAGCGTTACCGGTGCGGTTGGCCGATCCATGACGGTTCGGGTGTTCAACCACCCGTCGAGCTGCCAACGCACCCGGTCGGCGGTGGCGTCCTCGGTCAGCGGCTCGGCGCAGCGCCATACCCGGGTCAGCTCTTCGCCGTTGGCGGTGATGGCGTGAACGGCCAGTCGAGTGCAGCCCACGCCGGCGGCCATCAACGTCTGATGCAACGCGCTGGCCAGCGAGCGGCCGGCAAATGCCGCGGCGTCAACCCGGTCGATCGGCGGATCGCATTGCAGCACGGCGTCGAGTTCGGCCGGCGACTCGCGCCCGGACGGTCCGCGTTCCGGCTCACCGCGGGCGAACCGATGCGCGCTCACCGCGTCGGCGCCGAACCGGGAAGCCACGTCGGTGCGCGGCAATGCGGCGAACTGCCCGATGGTCCGAATCCCCATCCGCCACAGCAGATCTGCCAGATCGTCTCGGCCGGGACCGGACAGACTGGGCTCGGTGGCGAGTTGCCGGATCGACAGCGCCGACAGGAACCGCGCGTCTTCTCCAGGCTCCACGACACGACCGGTACGGGCGGCGAAGACCGCGGTAGACAGCTGGTCTGCGATCCCGACCTGGCACTCGGCGCCGGCTGCGGCGACAGCATCGGTCAGCCGCTCGGCGGCCTGCTTTTCGGACCCGAAAAAGCGGGCCGCCCCACGCACCGGCAACACCAAAAGCCCGGGCCGCAGCACCTCGGCGCGAGGCACCATATCGTCCACCGCCGCGATCACCCCTTCGAAGAAGCGGGCGTCGCGGTCGGAGTCGGCAGCCACGACGTGCAATTGCGGACAGCGAGCCGCCGCCTCTCGCCGCCGCAATCCCCGCCGCACTCCCGCCGAACGGGCAGCCGATGAGCAGGCGATCACCCGGTTGGCCAGCGTGACGGCGACCGGAGCCGTCGCGGGCAGGCCCGCGGCCGCCGCCGCGGCCACCGCAGGCCAGTCCATACACCAAATCGCCAGTACCCGGGAGGCCACTGAACTACCCAGTCCGCACCCGGCTGATTGCCCGCCCCCTTGCACACACGTCGTTGATTTGGAGACGCACCTTGCTGATCCTTCCGAAGCCGGGCATACCCGCCGTGGTCTCATAGCCGCAGACCCGGGCCGTTAGTCGTATCGATGCCCCCTGCCAGTCACCATCGGTGACCAACAGGGTGCAGCCCTTGTGGTGAGCGCGGGCCACCACCGCCCGCGCCCGCGTCAGCGGCACCGAGCGCCCGCCCAGAGCCAGCACGACCAGATCCATTCCGTCCATAAGCACCGCAGCCACCTCCACCGGATCGGAACCGGGATCCGGGATCACCGCGAGCCGGCTCAGATCCGCTCCCATTTCCACGGCGGCCAGCAGCCCGATATTCGGCTGGCCGACAATGGCCGCATTCCCACCGGCGGCCGTCACCGCGGCCACCATGCTCAACGGCAGCGACCGGGCTCCCGACAGCACCGCCACCGTTCCCCGTGGCAACAGTGCCGGCAGCACTGGCAACAACTCGGCAAGCAGTTGCGGGATCGGCAGCCTGGTTTCCGAATCCGGTAGCAGGTCATCCGGGCCGGGGTGACTATGCGCATGGCTTTGATGATTAAGCCGGGGAGAACCGATCTTCCCGGACACCGCCGCCATCTGGCGGCGCAGCTGTTTTAGCTGCTCAGCACGGTCGTGATGGGGCTGATCGGAGGCGAGAATCGCCGTCATCACCACCTCCTGGTGTCACGGGTGTTACCAATGATGTTCGAATGTATGTTCGATAGACTCAGTCAACACCCGCCCACCGACACCGTCAAGAAACGTGAGAGGCTGTTTCATACAGCCGGTACTCATGTGGCTTCTGATGCTTTCCGGCTGACGTTTCTCCTGGATCGACTGTCCGGAAGACCGGCCGTAACGCGAATTTCCCGACGCGCCGCCGCTGGGTCGGTCTCTCGAAACATGTAGTGGCTCAATGCGACTCGTGCGATTGCACCGGCACGATCACGGGCGCTCGTGACGGTATCGAAGCAGTCCTCACGAGCGCACTGCTCCAAGACCACCATCAACCTCTCGCTGATCATCGGCAACGCCCGCGCCATCTGGTCCTGCGCGAAGCCCGGATCCAAATCGAGCTGGCGCCCGGGCGGCTGACCCTCCACGAAAGTCGCCACAAGGTCGACCGCGGCTTCCAGTCGTGCGATGCCGGTGACCCCGCTCATCGCCCGTTCCATCGCCGCATCGAAACGCCGTCGTTCATGCGCTCCCAGCGCATCGATCAGGTCCTCTTTGGACACGAAGTAGCGATAGATGGTCGGCCGTGACACCCCAGCCAGAGTTGCCACATCAGACAACGACAACTTGCGTGCGCCCATCCTCAGCACGAGCTGTCGAGCCGCCTCGAGTATCCGATCGGCCAGATCGCCGCGAGCTGAACCGGATCCGTGCGCTTGCGCGATCGACACGACGACAGCCTTACAGTTTGCCGAGCTCGCGTAGCCAGGAGATCAGCAGCCGCAGCCCGTCGTCGAACGACATCGGCTCATAACCGAGGCGCCGGGTGGTCAGGTTGTCGTTGGTTCTGAGCTTGCGCTCGCTCTTCGCCGCCGCCTTTGCGATGGCCATCAAGGTAGGGCCGAACTCGGCTCTCAACGCGTCCGGATCGGACCGGTAGTCGAGATCCTCGACGCGGTGGTCGATTCCGGCGATCTCGCACGCACGATTGATACCGCCCGCCGTGCTGAAACTTTCCTGCGGGCGGCCGACCAACAGGTAGCGCTCACCGGCCACCCCGCGGTCCAGCGCGGCGATCGAGCCCGTCGCGACGTCCTTGCCCGCCACCCACGTCACCGGAAAGGCGAGATAGCGCTTGATCTTTCCGCGCATACCGGCCAACAGCACCCGGTTGAAGCTGGTTCGGTGCAAGGCGCGTTCGACGACCGGGGCAGGACCGAAGATCGCGCCCGGGTGGCAGGTCAGCACGTCATCGCCCGCGGCCGCGCGCCGATGAGCCTCCTGGAAAGCGGCGAGCTTGGTGACGGTGTAGGGGTCGTTGGGCGGCCTTTCGAGAACCGGCGCCTCTTCGAAGTCGACGCCGGTGCTCAGATCGAGGAACGTGGCCGTGCTCAGGGCCACCACCCGACGCATGCCGTGGACCTTCGCCGCATCCAGGACGTTGGTGGTGCCCACCATGTTGACGGCCTTGAAGTCGTCGAGGTCCTGACTCGCGCCGCCCAGCAGCGCCGCACAGTGGATAGCCGCCTCGGCGCCCTTGGCCGCGCGCAGCACGTCGTCGGCATCGCGGATGTCGCCCTTGACCAATTCGACGCCGATGTCGGACAGCGCGCCGGCTTCGTCCGGATTGCGGACCAGCGCCCGAACCTGGTCGCCACGCTGGATCAACTGCTCGCAGACGTTACCGCCGGTCTGCCCGGTCGCGCCGGTGACGAAGATCGTGCTGGGCATGGCCGTCCTCCTCAGAGCTAGGTTGTTACATATCAAACATATTTAGTTAAGACTGTAAACCTTGACATGGGATTGTTCTATATTCAGTTTTATGGCACTCGATCCCTCAAGCGTCCTTCTCACCGACCGCGTCGCGGTTGTCACCGGCGGCGGCGCGGGCATCGGCCGCGGCATCGCGGCGGGTTTCAAGGCGTTCGGTGCGCGGGTGGCGATCTGGGAGCGCAACCCCGAGTCGTGCGCGTCCGCCGCGGCGGAGATCGGTGCGCTGGGTATCACCGTCGACGTCCGCGACAGTGCTGCGGTGGACACCGCGCTGGCGAAGACCTCCGCCGAGCTTGGGCCGGTGACGATCCTGGTCAACAACGCCGGCGGCGTCTTCTGGTCAGGGATCCTCGACACCAGCGAGAACGGTTGGGACGCGCTGTACAAGTCGAACCTGCGCCACATCTACCTGTGCACGCAACGCGTGGCTCGCGTCCTTGTCGAGCAGAAATTACCGGGCAGCATCATCAGCGTCACGTCGATCGAAGGCGTGCGCGCCGCACCGGGCTTCGCGACGTATGCGGCGGCCAAGGCAGGGGTGATCAACTACACCAAGACCGCGGCACTCGAACTCGCCCCGCATGGCATTCGGGTCAACGCCCTGGCCCCCGACATCACCTTGACCGAGGGCATCATGCAAATTGCCCCGCCGGGGTCCGAAGAGCGGTTCGGCCGCACGGTTCCGATGGGACGCGCTGGCCACGTCGACGAGATGGCAGGCGCCGCAGTGTTTCTCGCGTCCGACATGTCCAGCTACATCACCGGTCAAACCATCCATGTCGACGGCGGAACCCAGGCCGCCAGCGGCTGGTATCACCATCCGGAAACCGCCGCGTACGTGCTCGGTCCGAGCAGCTGAGTTGCCTCTAATCGCTGGTGTCCAGCATGACGTGCGCGGACATTCCGCCGTCGATCGAAATCATTTGTCCGGTTATGTAGCGAGACTGCTTCGAAGCCAGGAAAACGACTAGGTCGGCGACGTCTTGTGGTTGTCCGAGATACGGCGTCAGCGTGGCGTGGCCGAGGCGACCGATGACGTCCTCGGAGAGATGCGCGCGCACGGCGTCGGTCAGGATCAACCCGGGCACGATGGTGTTCGCCCGCACGCCGCTCTTTCCCTCACTGGTCGCGACGTACATCGTCAGGGTGTGCACCCCGGACTTCGACACACCGTAGGCCAGCCGGGTCCGGTCACCCGATAGCGCCGCCCCCGACGACATGTTGACGATGGAACCGCCGCCGCTCTTTCGCATTTCGGGCACGACGTACTTGCACATCAGCAGCTGGCTTCCGAGGTTGACGTCCAACGACCGCTGCCACACGTCCAGCGCCATCTCGGTCACGGTGGTATCCCGCGACAGGAAGCTACTGGTGGTCAGCGCCGCATTGTTGTGCAGGACATCGAGCCGGCCGAACTCCGCCACCGTGGATTGCACGACATGCCTGGCCGTCGGCTCGTCTGCGAGGTCGCCGCCGAGTGCGATCGCCCGCGCGCCGGTTCGCCGAATCTCGTCGACGACCTCGGCGGCCTTCGCCTCGTCGATATCGACGACCGCGACGGCGGTGCCTTCACGCGCCAATTCGTGCGCCGTTGCCGCACCGATCCCGCCGGCACCTCCGGTGACTATCGCGACCTTTCCGGCAAGTCTTGACATCGGGTTCTCCCAAGGCCGGTTCTTTTCGGTGACGCTAAAGAAAGTTAGCCTGATTCGATGCCGCGTATTGCGCCAATCCCGATGCAAGAGCTCAGCTCACACTCCCGCGAAATCGTGGAGGCCGGCGTCGCGGCCGGACTCTACGCGACCCCGGTTCCCCTGCAGATCTTCGCGTATCGCAGCGCGCAGCTCGAACAGGTCAACATGGCCAGGACCCACCTCGGTGCCGGCACCCTGCTCGGCGGCCGGATACTGGAGCTGTTGCGCATCCGCAGCGCCCAGCTGGGCGAGTGCGAGCCCTGCAGCCAATCACGCAAGCACGACTCGATCACCGACGAAGATGTCGCCTGCCTGCTGGCGCCGGGCCATGGCGCGCTGACGCCGCAGGAGCAGATGGCCGTCGAGTTCATCGACCTGCTCTCCGCCGATCACCACGCAATGGACGACGAGTTCTACCAGCGTTTGGGTGAGCATTTCACCGCGGCACAGATTGTCGAACTCGGCTTCACCTGCGCCGGGGTGATGGGATTGCACCGCTTCATCCACACCCTCGACGTCTACGGCGAGTCGTCACCTGTCATCGGCTACTCCTCCGACCAGGTCGATTCGGCGAGGTGAACTCTCAGTCGTCTTGCTGACCGAGCAGGACGGCCCAGTCGCGCGGCACTCGATCGCGAGGACCGGGGACCGTCTGGTCCTCGGGATGGGATTTCGGTGGCGCAAGTTCGGGACCTTCGCAGTAGTCATTGCTCTCGTAGTCCCAGAACCAGTCCTCGCCCGGCTCGAACGACCGGATGATCGGGTGTCCAGTCTCTCGCCAATGCTGCGTTGCGTGCCGGGACAGCGAATCGTCGCAGCAACCGATGTGGCCGCAGGCCGCACACCGCCGCAGGTGCACCCACCAACCACCGGCCGCGTCACACTCCGCACAGCCTGTACCACTGGGTGGCACCGACGGGTCGACAGCAGCCATCGAGAGCGCTACTCCCACTCGATGGTGCCGGGCGGCTTGCTGGTGACGTCCAGCACCACCCGGTTGACTTCGGCGACCTCGTTGGTGATCCGGGTGGAGATGCGCTCCAGCACTTCGTAAGGCACCCGAGTCCAGTCGGCGGTCATCGCGTCCTCGCTGGACACCGGCCGCAGCACGATCGGGTGGCCGTAGGTGCGGCCGTCGCCTTGCACACCAACCGAACGGATGTCGGCCAGCAGCACCACCGGGCATTGCCAGATCTGCTGATCCAGACCGGCAGCCGTCAGCTCCTCGCGCGCGATCGAGTCGGCGCGCCGCAGCGTGTCGAGCCGCGCCGCGGTGACCTCACCGATGATCCGGATCGCCAAACCCGGACCCGGAAAGGGCTGGCGCGCAACGATTTCCTCCGGCAGGCCTAACTCACGCCCCACCGCGCGTACCTCGTCTTTGAACAGCAGCCGCAGCGGCTCGACAAGTTTGAACTTCAGGTCGCCGGGCAGCCCGCCGACATTGTGGTGGCTCTTGATGTTCGCTGCCCCGGTGCCACCACCCGATTCCACCACGTCGGGATACAGTGTGCCCTGCACCAGGAACTCAATATCTTTGTTTTCCAACGTGTCTCGCACAGCACCCTCGAAGGCGCGAATGAACTGCCGACCGATGATCTTGCGCTTGCCCTCGGGATTGGTCACCCCGGAGAGCGCCTCGAGGAACGTCGCTTCCGCGTCGACGGTCACCAGGTTGGCGCCGGTAGCGGCGACGAAGTCACGCTGCACCTGCGCGCGTTCGCCGGCGCGCAGCAGCCCGTGGTCGACGAACACGCAAGTCAACCGGTCCCCGATGGCACGCTGAACCAGCGCGGCGGCCACCGCGGAATCCACCCCGCCGGACAGCCCGCAGATCGCGTGGCCGTCGCCAACCTGGTTGCGCACCTGCTCAACCAATGCAGTGGCGATGCCGGCCGGCGTCCAGTCCGCGGCGATGCCGGCGAACTCGAGCAGGAACCGGGTGAGCACCTGCTGCCCATGTGGCGTGTGCAGGACCTCGGGGTGGTACTGCACGCCGGCCAGTCGCCGCGACCGATTCTCGAAGGCGGCTACCGGGGCACCCGCGCTGGTGGCCACCACCTCGAACCCGTCCGGCGCCGAGGTCACGGCGTCACCGTGACTCATCCAGACCGGCTGGCTGTTGGGGAGATCCGAATGCAGTTCACCGCCAACGACTTTCAGTTCGGTTCGGCCGTATTCGCTGGTCTCGGTGTGCGCGACGGTGCCGCCGAGCGCCTGGGCCATCGCCTGAAATCCGTAGCAGATACCGAACACCGGCACGCCAAGGTCGAACAACGCAGGGTCGAGTTGCGGTGCGCCCTCGGCGTACACGCTGGCCGGGCCGCCCGACAACACCACCGCCTGCGGATCGCGGGCCTTGATCTCGTCGACCGACGCGGTATGCGGGATCACTTCGGAGAACACCCGCGCCTCACGCACCCTGCGGGCGATCAACTGGGCGTATTGCGCGCCGAAATCGACGACCAGCACGGGACGGACAGGCGATCCGGCCACCTCGATGTCAGCGTGTTCGGCCACGGCAGAAAGTCTAATGGCAGCCGGCAACCGCCCTCACTGCGCGGACGCGGACTGGATCACGGCGTCGACGACGCGGCGGATTCGGATGGCGGCTTCGTCGGGATCGGGCTGACCGGCGTCGAGCCAGGCAATGACGGCGTCGATTGTCATGCTGGGCAGTAATCGCGCCGCCCAGCTTTGCCATCGATCGTCGGCGATGCCCGCGAGGTGGCGGCGGGTGATCTCGGTCGAACTCTCGACGAGGGTATCGATCATTTCACGGAATTCCGGTTCGCGAGCGGCGTGACGGTACAGCAGCCGGAAGGCGTCCGGATCGGCCGCCGCTGCGCGAATCAGTGCGGGAATGCTGGCGTCGTCGAAGTCGTGCCCGCCGGTGGCGTCGCGGAGCCGCCGGTGACCGCTCTCGATCACCTCCCGGTAGAGGTCGGCCTTCGACGCGAAGTGCCGGTAGAGGATCACCGGCGTGACACCGGCCTCGGTGGCGATCGCGTCGAGCCCGGTGTTCGCAAAACCGCCGCGGGCGAATGCGCGAGTGGCGGCTCCGAGGATCTGTTCGCGCCGCTGGGCTCGGGGCATCCGCCGGGTCGACTCGGACCGGACCGCCGTCATTCCGACCTCCTCTTGTTTAGATATGAGTGTACAAGTAGCCTTATACAAGAATCCTCTGGCTGGAGGCAGGCGTCATGACACCCACCCAACTGCCGGTTCATCGCGTGCGCACCGCGGTGGGCCACGAGGCTTGGCTATTCAGGGACTATGCCCGGGTGCGAGAGCTGCTCGACGATGATCGCCTCGGCCGTTCTCATCGCGAACCCGCGACGGCGGCGCGCACCGGGGATTCGGCATTGTTCGGTGGCCCGCTGGGCGACTTCGACACCGAGGCCACCGACCACGCCAGGATGCGGGCGCTGCTGCAGCCCCATTTCTCGCCCAAACACTTACGCGCGCTGATACCAAGGGTCGACGCACTCACCTCCGGACTCTTGAACGAACTGCAGAAGCATGGCCCCCCGGCCGACCTGCACGCGCAGCTGGCGCTACCGCTGCCGATTTTGGTGATCTGCGAGCTGCTCGGGGTCCCCTACTCCGACAGGGACCAGTTCCGCACCTGGGCACAGGACGCCGGCAATGTGCGCGACCACGACCGCTCCGAGCGCGGGCTGGCCGAGCTGTTCGCTTACGGCCGCAGGCTGGTCGAGTACAAGCGCGCCCATCCCTGCGACGATGTGATGTCGAGGCTGTGTGCGACCGACGGCGTCTCCGACGAAGATGCCGCGACGATGTCGATGTTCTTGCTGTTCGCCGGGCACGAGACCACGGTGGTCCAGATCGGCCTCGGCGCGGTCCTGTTGCTGACGAATCGCGATCAGTGGTCCGCGCTCCTGGATAACCCCGCGCTGATCCCGAACGCCGTCGAGGAGCTGTTGCGCGCGGCGTCAACGGGGGGTGGCGTGGGCGGCATTCCCCGCTACGCGCGCACGGACTTCGATATCGACGGTGTGGCAATCCGCGCCGGAGACCTGGTGCTGCTCGACATTTCAGCCGCCAACCACGACCGCGTGGTGTTCGCCGACCCGGACCGCGTTGACATCGCCCGTAAGGACGGCGCCCACCTCACGTTCGGGCACGGCGGACGTTATTGCATTGGAGCCCCGCTGGCCCGCATCGAGCTGAAAGCGGTTTTCGCTCAACTGATTCCGCGATTTCCGTCACTGCGCGTGACGGTCGATCCCGCAAGCCTGCCCACGCGTCGCGACGTGCTTGCCGGCGGGCTCGTCGAATTGCCGGTGTCGTGGTGACGACAGGACGCCGTCCATGACCTCTCACAGTTTGATCCAGGTCCTGGTGTGGTTCACCCACGTGTCGGTGGCGCCTTCGGTGTCGGGAAGTAGCTGGAACTCAACCGACATGGGAGGTAGCTGGGGGGCGTGCTGCAGCCAGCACAAACGCCTCGGTGCCTCTACCGAGGTTACGCGGCACAGCGCGGTGTCATCGCGGCCGATGCGGTGACGGATTAGTCGAAACGACGTGCCACCTTAGCCGTTCCTCATCAGTAGCGTGTTCCACGGCGTCCCAGGTGTCGTACCACTCAATGATCCGGGCGACGGTGGTGATCAGCTCCCAGACTTTGGCCGGCGGCGCAGCGACGCGTATCGACCTCGATAGCGTGTGGGCGTTGGCGGGCGTAAAGGTCATGGATGCAAGCTTTCGGTGGCGGCCCGGGCCGAAATATTTTCGGATTCATGAGGTCTCACGGCGCGAGGCCGAGCGCCTACCCGTCGGGGCCACCAGAACCAGGCTCCGAGCAGGGCGGCAATCGACGGTGTCATGAGTGACCGCACGATCAGCGTGTCGAAGAGAAGTCCGATGCCGACGGTTGTGCCGAATTGGCCGATCATCCGTAGATCGCTGAACACAAACGACGACATAGTGAACGCAAACACCAGGCCCGCAGAGGTCACCACCGCTCCCGTTCCACCCATGGCGCGGATGATTCCGGTCTTGATACCGGCGCCGATTTCCTCTTTGAACCGGGAGACCAGCAACAGGTTGTAGTCCGATCCGACGGCCAGCAGGACGATCAGCGCCATCGCTATCACCAGCCAGTGCAAGGGAATGCCCAGGATGTCCTGCCAGACGAGCACCGACAGTCCGAACGAGGATCCCAACGACAGCAACACCGTGCCGATGATGACCAGTGCGGCAATCACACTGCGGGTGATGATCAGCATGATGGCCAAGATCAGGCAGGCTGCGGCGATCCCGGCGATCAGCAGATCGTATTTAGCCGCGTCGCTCATGTCCTTGTATGTCGCGGCGGTGCCACCCAGAAAGATTTTGGCGTCTTCCAAAGGGGTTCCCTTGACGGCGTGGCGCGCGGCCTTTTTGATCGAGTCGACATGCGAGATACCTTGCGGGGTAGCAGGATCACCGTCGTGGGTGATGATGAAGCGTGCGGCCTTGCCGTCCGGCGAAAGAAACATCGTCAGGCCGCGTTTGAAGTCGGGGTTGTCGAACACTTCCGGCGGCAAGTAGAAGGAATCGTCGTTTCTGGCCGCGTCGAAGGCTTGTCCCATTGCGGACGCGTTCTGCTGTGCGGCGTCCATCTGATCCAGCAGACCCGAGAACGTGCTGTACATGGTCATCGTCATCGTTCGCATGGTCGTTGTCGCGTCGATAATCGGCGGCAGCAGCGAAATCAGCTGCGGCATAAGGGTATCTAGCTTGTCGGTGTCCTTTACCAGACCGCCCAGGTCGTCGGTGAGCTTGTCGACGCCGTCGAGCGAATCGAAAACTGAGCGCAACGCCCAGCAGACGGGGATGTCGAAACAGTGCTGTTCCCAGGAGAAGTAGCCGCGCAGCGGCCTGAAGAAGTCGTCGAAATCGCCGATGCGATCGCGCACATCGTTGGTGTCGGCGACGATTTGCCTGGTTCGGCCCGCGACGTCATGTGTGGTGTCGGCGAGCTGGCGCATCAGGGTGAGCATGCGTTGCATGGTGTTGATAACGCCCGCCATCTGATCGGCGACGGACCGCATGTCGGCCATGCGGTCGTGCATGTACTTCATGTTCTCGGTCAACGTGGTGCCTTGCATGCTGATCTGAAATGGAATGGAAGTGTGCGCGATTGGCGCGCCCAACGGCCTGGTGATGGCCTGAACGCGAGCGACCCCGTCGGCCTGGAACACGCTCTTGGCCACCCTGTCGAGGACGAGCATGTCGGCGGGATTACGCATGTCGTGGTCGGTCTCGATCAACAACAGGTCGGGGTTCAACCGCGCTGACGAGAAGTGCCGGTCCGCCGCGGCGTATCCGATGTTGGACGGCGTGGTCCGGGGTAGGTAGTTGCGGTCGTTGTAACTGGTCGTGAATGACGGCAGGGCCAGCAGCCCGACGAGAGCCGTCGCACACGTCGCCGCGAGTATCGGCGCCGGCCACCGGACGACAGCGGTTCCTACCCGCCGCCATCCCCGCGTCTTGATTTTCCGTTTCGGATCGAACAAGCCGCATCGACTGCCCAGGGTCAGAATGGCCGGACCCAACGTGAGAGCGCCCGCCACCATGGTGAACATCCCGATCGCGCACGGCGCGCCCAGGGTTTGAAAATAGGGCAGTCTGGTGAAGCTAAGGCAGAACATCGCGCCGGCGATAGTCAGACCCGAGCCCAGGACCACGTGAGCGCTGCCGCGAAACATGGTGTAGTAGGCGGCTTCCCGATCCTGTTCGGCCTGACGGGCTTCTTGATATCGGCCGACGACGAAGATCGCGTAGTCGGTACCCGCCGCGATGGCAAGAATCGGAAGAATTTGAACCGCGAAGGTCGAAAGCCCGACGACACCGTGGCTGCCGAGGAACGCAATCACCCCTTGCACGGCGGGCAGTTCGATGAACACCATCAGCAACGTCAGCAGGACGGTGACCAAGGAGCGGTAGACGATCAGCAGCATCAGTACTATGACGCCGACCGTCACCCCCATGACCTTGCGCGCGCTTTTGTTGCCGAACTCCAACTGGTCGGTTGTGACGGCGGCGGAGCCGGCGACGTAAGTCTGGATGCCGTTGGGCGCAGGGGTGGTCGACACGATGCGCCGGACGGCATCGACGGACTCGTTGGCCAACGTCTCGCCCTGGTGACCGGCGAGATAGACCTGAACGTAGGCGGCCTTCCCATCTGAGCTCTGCGAACCAGCCGCGGTGAGCGGATCGCCCCAGAAGTCTTGGATATGCTCGACGTGCTTGTGGTCTTGTGACAGCTTGCGGATCAGCTCGTTGTAAAACTGGTGCGCCGCAAGGTCCAACGAGGCCCGGCCTTCCAGGACGACCATGACCGCGCTGTCGGTGTCGAACTCTCCGAACACCTTGCCGACGCGCTTCATAGCCTGTATCGCCGGTGCGTCGTCGGGGCTCATCGACACGGCGTGAGCTTCTCCTACCGCTTCTAGTTGCGGCACAACAATATTCGTCACCGCGGCAAGTCCAAGCCAGAACAATAGGATTGGCACCGACAGCACGCGAATTGCCCGTGCGATCATCGGCTCCCGCGCCGGGGTAGGTGCGTCGCTCACGCGGACTTCACCAGGCAGAAGGTTTGAGGGTGAATTCCCGCGACCGTCCGCTGGTCCTTGATATGGCCGTTTACTGTGATTCGGCAGCCGATGATGTCACCATCGCCCTGCGCCACGACATTGACGCTGACCGCCGGGGCCGTGGTCGCAACGCTGTAAGTCCATGGCAGCCGAATGTCGTCAGCACGCTGCGGCGCAGCGTCGACGTCGAGGTAGTTGATGTCGGCCATGGTCCCCGCCGCGCCAAAGACCTCCAGCATCACATGCTTGGGATTGAAGGGCCTGATGTCGTCGGAACGGGCGCTGGCGGCCTGCGTGGCGCCGTGAACGCCGAACGCCCCATGCAGGCGATAAACGGCGAAACCCGCGACAGCCACCAAGACCATGATGACCAGAAGAACCCACCCGCGCTTGACGACCACCATTCCTCGTCCTACCTCTTGGGTCCGTCACGAGTTAGTCAGATAGCTAACTTGATGCGATGCTATCAACACCAGCGCGTTTGAACAACCGCGATCTAGGGAAGCAATTTCCATCGCAAAATCGCCCAGCTGCAGATGTTTTGCACATGTCAGCCTGCTACGAGCCCGCATAAGCGGCGAACCGCAAAGCGACGTAGCGTCCAGGCCTTGTCAAGAAACCTGTTGCAGTTGTAAGTTGGCTAACTAGCTAACTGGGACTGGGATTGCCGGTAGCAGAGGAAGAGGGGTCAAAGGCCATGCGTGTCAATGCAGATCAGTTCGGCCCGTGGGCGGTGGTAACGGGCGCGTCATCGGGAATCGGGCGTGCATTCGCACATCAGCTCGCCGCCGCAGGCATCAATGTCGTACTCGTCGCGCGGCGCCTGACCGTGCTGCACGAACTGGAAGCCGCGCTGGCCGGGCAGTTCGGCGTCAACAGTCGCACCGTTGGCGTCGACCTGTCCGATCCGGCCGCGCTGACCCCGATCGCTGACGCCACCGCCGACATCGACGTCGGCCTTTTGGTGTCCAACGCCGGCGCGGCGCTGCCCGGGCCGTTCCTGAACTCCAGCTTGCAAGCGCAGCGAGCGATCCTGCGCCTGAATACCGCCGCACATCTGGGCCTGAGCCACCACTTCGGTGAACGACTCGCGCGACGCGGCCGCGGCGGCATCGTGCTGGTCTCGGCACTCGGCGCGATCCACGGCGTGCCGTACATGGCGAACACCGCAGCGACGAAGGCCTATGTCGCCAGCCTGGGCGCCGGCCTGCACGTCGAGTTAGCCAAGCACGGTGTACACGTGACGGTGCTACACCCGGGACCGACGCGGACCCCAACGATGGCCGAGTTGGGGCTGGATCCTGACAAAATGCCCATACCACCCATGGCGCCGGACGATTGCGTCCGCGAGGCGCTGCGCGCACTGGCGCGCAATCGGTCCCGCTGCATACCGGGCCGAATCAACCGGGTGACCGCCGCGCTGGCGCCACCGGCGCTCACCCGCTCGATGATGGCGCGTATGTTGTCACGGCCCGCCTCGGTCGACGCCGCCGCCAAGTAGCCGCCGGAGCGCTCATGAACAAGCCAATCTGCCTCATCACCGGAGCCACTGACGGCATCGGCAAGGTCACCGCGACCGAGCTCGCCCGGAAGGGCTACGCCGTCGTGCTGGCCGCGCGGAACGAGACCAAGGCGGCAACCGTCACAACCGAAATCGTCGCGTCCACGGGCAACCGCGATGTCGACTACCTCATCGCCGACCTCAGCTCGCTTGCCCAGTTGCGCCGCCTCGCAGAGATGTTCATGGTGCGCTACCCGCGACTGGACGTCCTGATCAACAATGCCGGCATCGTCATGCCGCAGCGCGTACTGACCCCGGACGGCTACGAGACGACGTTTCAGGTCAACTACCTAGCGCAGTTCTATCTGACCCAATTGCTGCTGGGCGAACTGGAAAAGAGCCCGCGGGGCAGGGTTATCAACCTGAGTTCGAGCGTGTACCGCGCTGGCAAGTTCAACCCGGGCAACCTGCAAAGCGAACAACAGTTTTCGACCATCGGCACGTATGCGGCGTCCAAACTTTGCGTGCTGCTGTTCACCATCGAGTTGGCCCAAAGGCTGAAGCCGACCCGCGTCGTCGCGAACGCCGTGCATCCCGGGATCGTCAGAACGCCGATGATGCGCGGGGCACCAGGAGTCTTCCGTGCGATCTCTTATGCGGCTCTGCCCTTTTCGCGGTCTCCCGACAAAGGCGCCGCCACGTCGGTGTTCCTCGCGGGCTCCCCAGATGCGGCCCAGACATCAGGACAGTACTTCGTGAACGGCAAGGTGCAGATAGTCAAGACCGCCTTCAACACTCGGGAGAACCGGGACCTGTTGTGGAACTTGAGCATGGACGCGTGCCGTCTATAGTCGGTGAGTGAGATGACTGACTTAACTGACGCCGACGGAGCCGCATCGTCGCAGGCTTCCGGGAAGCGAGAGCGACTGATCGCCGCCGCATGCGACCTGTTCTACCGCCAGGGCATAGCGGGCACCACACTCGCGCACATCGCCGAGGCTGCCGAGGTGGCGCTGGGCAACGTGTATTACTACTTCAAGACCAAAGACGACATCGTCGCCGCCGTCGTCGAGGCACGTGCCGAGGAGATCCGATCCGCAACCGCGGCATTGCAGCGCCGACACGGTAGCCCCAAGGCCCGGCTCAAAGCACTCGTGGCGATGCTGGCCGAGTCGCGCGAGACGATCGCCGACCACGGCTGCCCGCTAGGGACCCTCTGCACCGAGCTTGCGAACTCAGGTAGGTCACATCCCCTCACCGCTCCACTCATGCAAACTCTGCTGGACTGGACCGAGCAGCAATTCCATGCCATGGGCCGCCGCGACGCCCGCGACTTGGCATTAGAGCTGATCATCGCTTATGAGGGGAGCGCCGTCCTCACCAACGCGCTGGCCCAACCCGAACTCATGGCCCATGAGGCCCGGCGCCTCGAAAAGTGGATAAACGCATTACAGGCGTGACAGCACTGTCGGCAACCTTGACGCCGCCGCGCTCTCACAGATTGGCCTAAAGACTCGTCCAGCGAATCCACCTACAGCGAGAACGCGTCGCGCAGGGTTTCGACGGCGTCGTGATCACCCTCGAAGGTGATGTGGCGCAGCGCCGTCTTGCGCTTGGCTTCGGTGGAGCCCAATCGCGCGGTGGCGAGATCTACCGCGCTGGCGGTGACCGTGACGTCCGGCTTCCCGTGAGCGGCCGCCATGCGGCCCTGGTCCATGGCGAACTCGAAACGGCGGCCGTCGATCTCGGCGCAAAACACCCCAGTCAAGCCCGCGGTTCTGCGCGGGTCTGCGGGAATCACGAATCCGGCGAGGAATCCGGTCAGCGGTGAGACCGGGCCGGCTCCGATCAGGTCCAGCCGGTCCAGTCCCAGCCAGGCGATGCTCTGCAGGATGGGCGGCACTCGCTGCCACCCGAGGTCGCTGAGGCTGTAGACAGTCCGCGCGACCGGGGGTGGCAATTCGACGCGGTCGACGAGCCCGGCGTCCTGGAGCTCTTTGAGGCGTTCGGCCAGCAGGTTGGTCGCGATACCAGGCAGTTCGGCGCGCAGGTCGCTGTAGCGACGCGGCCCGCCGAGTAGCTCGCGCAAGATCAGCAATGTCCACCGCTCACCCAGGATGTCGAGGCTTTTGGCAATCGGGCAGTTCTGGTTGTAGCTCTTGCGGGCGGACATGCCACTACCTTACCAAGTGAGACTTGTTTTTCAACTTTTTACTTGATTTTCTTGTCTATTGAGTTTACTGTCCTGTTCATGCGATCTCGTCCACTGTTCCGCGATCACCCCGTCGCCGCGCTTGCCGTCATCTGCCTGAGCGTCTTCGTCATCAGCGTCGACGCCACGATCGTCAACGTCGCCCTGCCCACGCTGTCGCGCGACCTCGGCGCCGACACCGCGCAATTGCAGTGGATCGTCGACGCGTACACCCTCGTCATGTCGGGTCTGTTGCTCTCGGTCGGCAGCCTCAGCGACCGCTTCGGCAGGCGGGGCTGGTTGTCGTGCGGACTCGCGCTGTTCGCGATCACTTCCGCTGTTGCGGCGCAGGCGAGTTCGGCGGACGCGCTGATCGCCGCGCGTGCCGCCATGGGCGTCGGCGCCGCCGTGATCTTCCCGACCACGCTGGGCCTGATCACCAACATTTTCACCGACCCGATTCCTCGCGCCAAGGCAATCGGGCTGTGGGCGGCCATGGTTGGCGTCGGAGTGGCCGTCGGACCGATCAGCGGCGGCTGGCTGCTCGAACACTTCAGCTGGGGTTCGATCTTCCTGGTCAACGTTCCGACCGCGGTCGTCGCCATTGCGGGTGGAATGCTGTTCGTTCCGACCTCTCGCGACCCCGCCGCCCCACCGGTGGATGTGCCCGGGCTGCTGCTGTCCGCGGTCGGGGTGACCACGTTGATTTACACCGTCATCGAAGCGCCGGGTTGGGGATGGGGCAGCTCGCAAGTTGCGCTCGGCTTCACCTTGGCCGCAATCGTTCTCGTCGCGTTCGCCCTGTGGGAGCGCCGTAGCGCCCATCCGATGCTGGATGTGACCGTTTTCCTCAACCGTCGATTCTCGGGCGGCAGCGTGGCCGTGACCGCAGGTTTCCTGACGCTGTTCGGATTCATCTTCGTCATCACCCAGTACTTCCAATTCATCAAGGACTACGGCGCATTCGAGGCAGGCGTGCGCCTGCTCCCGGTAGCCGTCTCGATCGCGGTGGCCAGTGTTCTGGGCCCTCGACTGGTCGAGCTGATTGGCACCACCGCCGTCGTCGCCGCCGGTCTGGCAATCTTCGCTGCCGGCCTGGCATGGGCCTCCACAGTCGACGCGGCAACGCCGTACGGCCAGATCGCGATGCAGATGCTGCTGCTCGGCGGCGGCCTCGGCCTGACCTTTGCGCCGGCCACCGAGGCGATCATGGGATCCCTCTCGGCCGACAAGGCGGGAGTCGGCTCGGCCGTCAACGACACCACTCGCGAATTCGGCGGCACTCTGGGCGTAGCGATCGTGGGCAGCGTCTTCGCATCGGTCTACTCCAGCCGCGTCGGCTCCGCATCAGCGCTGGCTGGATTACCTGCCGACGTCCGCTCGGCGATGCAGCGCTCAATGGCCGTGGCACACCAGGTGATCGAACATTCACCGGCGGGGCGCGTCGCCGGCGGCGCTTCGATCCAAGATGCGGTGAACAAAGCGTTCCTGGACGGCCTTCAGGTCGGATCGCTGATCTGCGCCGGCATCGCGCTGACCGCCGCGATCGTCGTCGTCGTACTACTGCCGGCACGCACAAGGCAGGCGCCAGCCATCGACACAACAGCTGAGCTGGCCGAAGCGCTCGAATCATCCAACTAGGAAAGGAAATCCGATGACACACCCACGCGTACTGGTAACCGGCGCCACCGGCAGGATCGGCAGCGCGGTCACGAGCCAGCTCTTGCAGCAAGGCATCGCGACTCGGGCTCTGGTGCATCGCGACGACGAACGCAGTGCTCGATTGCGGGCCGCCGGCGCCGAAGTCGTGGTCGGCGATATGTTTGACATCCGGCAGATTCAAGCTGCGCTGGACGGAGTCGACCGGCTGTACTTCAACCCGCCGTACCATCCCCACGCGCTCGACAGCGCGGTTGCCTTCGCCGTGGCCGCGCGGCGATCACGGATGGACGCGGTTGTGGCACTTGGGCAATGGCTGGCCAGCCCCGAGCACCCGTCGCTGATGACCCGGCACGCCTGGCTGACCGACAAGTTGTTCGAGCTACTGCCGGACACCGCCCATGTGGCGGTCGATCCGGGATTCTTCGCCGACAACTATATGCAACTGGTCCCGATGGCCGCCCAACTGGGAGTGTTGCCGACACCCACCGGGGCAGGCCGAAACGCGCCGCCCTCCAACGAAGACATCGCCCGCGTCGCGGTCGGTGCGCTACTTGACCCGCACCGTCACGACGGCCGCGCCTACCGCCCGACCGGACCGGCGCTGCTGTCCGGAGCCGAAATCGCCGACGCGATCGGCGAGGCGTTGGGCCGAAAGGTCCGCCACATCGATATCCCGCCGTGGATGTTCATGCGCGCGGTGCGCGTGAACGCCAAGCGGCTCGGCACCGACCTGTTCTTCGAGTCCAGCCTGCGCCACTACCTGCCCGAGTACGCCCTGGGAACCTTTGAAATGGGCGGCCCGACCACGCATGTCCGTGATGTCGCCGGCGTCGAACCGGAGGATTTCCTCACGATCGCACGCCGCTACGTCACCGGCCCGGAATCCCACCGGACCACAGCCAATCTCATCCGCCAGGTCTGGAACTTCCTGTTGACCGGACTGGTACCAATGCACCGTCTGGACCGCTTCGACCAACTCCAACAGCATCCCCGGCCCGCCCATCCGCGGCTGTCCGGCCAGTCCACGTTCTGGCGAAACGAGCACATCGGCCCGACCGCGCAAATCGCCGCGTCGGCTTAGCAGGAAGGAACCGAAATGACCGACACCCGGATCCATGACCAGTACTCGACCGGCCTGTCCCGGCCCAATATCGAGCGGGCCCTCGTCGCCGCGGGAAAAGACCTCGATCACCTGGCACCCGCTGACCTCGCGCCGCTGGAGGACTTCCACACGATGGGCCGCTTTGCCACAACCGAATTGGTGGGGTTGCTCGGAATCGGCGGCGCGGACGAGGTGCTCGACGCGGGCAGCGGGATCGGCGGCACCGCGCGCTTCGTCGCCGACCTGTGCGGCTGCCGGGTAACTGCCGTCGACCTGACTGAGGAGTACTGCGACGTCAACCGTTGGCTGAATCGGCTCGTCGGGCTGGGCGATCGGATTTCCGTCCGTCAGGCAGACGTCACCGAACTGCCTTTCGCAGAAGGCACTTTCGACGTCGTATTCAGCCAACACGTCCAGATGAACGTGGCCGACAAGCCCCGCCTGTACGCCGAAGCGCGCCGGGTCCTGCGCGGTGGCGGCCGGATCGCGATCTGGGACATCACGTCTGGCGGGCATGGCGAGCTCGACTATCCACTGCCCTGGGCCGACCAACCCGGGTACAGCCACCTGGTCACTCCCGACGAATTGCGCCGGGTCATCGAGGGCTCAGGGTTCGCGATCGAACACTGGAATGATCGAACCGACCAGGCGACCGCGCTGATGCAGACATTCTTGACCCTGCCCACCAACCCGCTCGGGTTGCACGCCTTCGTCACCGACTTCGCGGCCAAAGCCACGAACCTCGCGGCCGCCCTCACCGACGGACGACTCCGCGCGATCCAAGGCGTCGCCCGCGCAATCAGCTCGACATGACGCGCCGCGCGGCGTCGTGGCTGCCGGTGATGATTCGGCTCACCGCGCTCGGGTATCTGGCCTTCTTCGTGCCCAACCTGATCCTCGCGGCAACTCATCGCATCGGCAGGCTGCCGCCCGTGCTTGGCAGGCTGTTCGACTGGGGAGCGGGCGGCGACGAGGTAGCCGTCATGTTCTCCACCGTCTACATAGCCTGGGCGATCTTTCTGTTCGCATCCGCGCGCGACCCGAGCGCAAACCGACTGTTCCTCGATTTCAATCTGGCCGCGAACGGCGCCCATTTCGCCGTCATGCTCGCGATGGCGCTGACCATGCCCGACGAGCACCAGCACATCGCGGGCGTACTCGCGCTCGGCGTCATCACCACCGTCCCACTGGCGGCATGCTGGCTCCCCGTCCGGCGCGAAACGTCTTGACGAAGATGTAGTCAACTGGCTACAGTATTGCTCATCGGTGTAGTCGAATGACTACACGCCAGGTGAGAGGACCTCTGCAATGACGATTCCGTCGACATCCACCTTGACCGTGACGCAATTGGGCGGCCGCATCGGCGCTCGCATCGACGGCGTACGACTGACCGGCGATCTCGACGCCGCCACTGTCGGACAGATCCGGGAGGCGATGCTGCGCCACAAGGTGATCTTCTTCCGCGACCAGCACCACCTCGACGACGCCCAGCAGCAGGCCTTCGCCGCGCGCCTGGGCACTCCGATCGCCCATCCCGCGCTTCAGAACGACGGCGCGCCGATCATCACACCGATCAACTCCGACTACGCCAAGGCCAACCGCTGGCACACCGATGTCACGTTCGTCGCGAACTACCCCGCCGCGTCGATCCTGCGCGCCGTCACCCTGCCGAGCTACGGCGGATCGACGCTGTGGGCATCCACTGCGGCCGCCTACCAGGAACTGCCCGAGCCGCTCAAACACCTCACCGAGAATCTCTGGGCGCTGCACACCAACCGCTTCGACTATGTCGCTGCCACCCAGGCGCAGACCGAACAGCAAAAGGCGCACCGGACCCGCTTCGAAAAAGCCGACTTCCGCACCGAGCACCCGGTGGTGCGGGTACACCCGGAGACCGGCGAGCGAACAGTGGTGGCCGGCGACTTCGTGCGCGGCTTCGTCGGTATGGACAATTACGAGTCGCAGGTGCTTCTGGAGTTGCTGCAACGACGAATCACCATGCCGGAGAACACGATCCGGTGGAGCTGGGAGTCCGGTGATGTCGCCATCTGGGACAACCGGGCCACCCAGCACCGTGCGATCGACGACTACGACGATCAGTATCGGCTGATGCACCGGGTCACCGTGATGGGCGATGTGCCCGTCGACGTGCACGGCCGACGCAGCCGCGTGATCAGCGGCGCTCCGCTGCGGGCCCTCCGGGCCGCGGCAAGCTGACGGGTCGCGTAGCCGAACGGCGGGGAAACAGTAGGTCAGCTGAACGTGTGGCGGACCGGCGTCGGGCATGGTGAGGTGTTAATTGCCACGGTCGAAAACACCCCAGGAAGCGAGGTCCGCCGTGCTGGGTCTACCCGAAACGGTGCACGCCTGTCTGTTCGATCTCGACGGTGTGTTGACCGACACCGCGAGTGTCCACACCAAGGCCTGGAAGGTCATGTTCGACGCGTTTCTGCGGCAACACGCCGAACAGACCGGCGAGCCGTTCGTTCCGTTCGATCCGGTCGACGACTACCTGAAATATGTCGACGGCAAGAAACGTGAAGACGGCATCCGGTCGTTTCTGGCCAGCCGCGGCATCCAACTGCCCGACGGAGACCCCGACGACACGCCCGATAAGGACACCGTCTACGGGTTAGGCACCCGCAAGAACGATGCCTTCCAAGAGACGCTGCACACCGATGGCGTCAAGGTATTCGACGGCTCGCGCCGCTACCTGGAAAAGGTGGCCACCGCGGGTCTCGCTACGGCGGTGGTGTCCTCCAGCGCCAACACCCGTCAGGTGCTGGAGATCACCGGGCTCGACAAGTTCATTCAGCAACGAGTCGACGGCGTGACCCTGCGCGAGGAGCACATCGCCGGCAAGCCCGCGCCCGACTCGTTCCTGCGTGCCGCACAGCTGCTGGGCGTCTCCGCTGCCGAAGCGGCCGTGTTCGAGGACGCGCTCTCCGGCGTCGCTGCCGGGCACGCCGGCCACTTCGGTTACGTGGTAGGTGTCGACCGTGTGGGCCAAGCCGACGAATTACGCAGCCACGGCGCCGATGTCGTGGTCACCGACCTCGGCGACCTGCTGTAGGCGCCGCGATGATCCCGGATAACACCTTCCCCGTCGAACCCTGGCAGGTCCGCGAGACTCATCTGGACCTCAACGTGCTGGCGCAATCGGAGTCACTGTTCGCGCTGTCCAACGGGCACATCGGAATTCGCGGCAACCTCGACGAAGGCGAGCCGTACGGCCTGCCCGGCACGTATCTGAACTCCTTCTACGAGGTCCGGCCGCTGCCGTACGCGGAGGCCGGTTTCGGCTACCCGGAGGCCGGGCAGACCGTCGTCGACGTCACCAACGGCAAGATCCTGCGTCTGCTGGTCGACGACGAGCCGTTCGACGTTCGCTACGGCAAGCTGTTGAGCCACGAGCGGGTGCTCGACCTGCGGGCCGGCACGTTGACCCGATACGCGCACTGGCAGTCACCGGTCGGCAAGCAGGTGAAGGTGACCTCGACCCGGCTGGTGTCACTGGCACAGCGCAGCGTCGCCGCGATCGAGTACATCGTCGAGGCGGGTGCTGAATTCGTTCGCGTGACGGTGCAATCCGAGCTGGTGGCCAACGAGGACCTGCCCACGACTTCGGGCGATCCGCGGGTGGCGGCGATCCTGGAAAGTCCGCTGGAGGCCGTCGACCACGAGGACACCGAATGCGGCGCGCTGCTGATGCACCGGACGCGCGCCAGTGCCTTGATGATGGCCGCGGCGATGGACCACGAAGTCGAGGTAGAAGGCCGCGTGGAAATCACCAACGACGCGGGCGACGACCTCGCCCGCACGACCGTGATCTGCGGGCTGCGGCCGGGCCAGCAACTGCGCATCGTGAAATACCTGGCATACGGCTGGTCAAGCCAGCGTTCACGTCCGGCGCTGCGCGACCAGGCTGCCGCCGCTTTGCACAGCGCACGCTACAGCGGGTGGCGCGGCCTGGTGGACGCCCAGCGCAAGATTCTCAACGACTATTGGGACGGCGCCGATGTGGAGGTCGAAGGCGACCCGGTATGCCAGCAGGCGGTGCGGTTCGGGCTTTTCCACCTGCTGCAGGCCAGTGCGCGAGCCGAGCGGCGCGGTATCGCCAGCAAAGGCTTGACCGGCACCGGGTACGACGGCCACATCTTCTGGGACACCGAGGGATTCGTTCTTCCGGTCCTAACTTATACCTTGCCGCACGCGGCTGCCGATGCATTGCGTTGGCGGGCTTCGACTTTGGACTTAGCAAGGGAGCGCGCCGCACAGCTGGACCTCAAGGGCGCCAGCTATCCGTGGCGAACGGTTCGCGGCCAGGAATGCTCGGCCTACTGGCCGGCCGGAACCGCCGCGTGGCACATCAACGCCGACATCGCCATGGCTTTCGAGCGCTATCGGGTCGTCACCGGCGACGAGTCGCTGGAGAGGGATTGCGGGCTGGAAGTGCTCATCGAGACGGCCCGGCTATGGCATTCACTCGGCCATCACGACCGCCACGGAGTGTGGCACCTGGACGGGGTTACCGGTCCCGACGAATACACCGCGATCGTGCGCGACAACGTGTTCACCAACATGATGGCGGCACACAACCTGCGGGTTGCCGCCGACGCGTGCGCCCGGCACTCCGAGACCGCTCGCGAGCTGGGCGTGAGCACCGAAGAGACCGCCGCGTGGCGCGATGCCGCCGACGCCGCGCACATTCCCTACGACGAAGAGCTTGGCGTGCATCCGCAGTGCGAAGGCTTCACCACTTACGCCGAGTGGGACTTCAACGAGAAGACAACCTACCCGCTGCTGCTGCACGAGCCGTACGCGCTGCTCTATCCCGCGCAGGTGGTCAAGCAGACCGATCTGGTTTTGGCCATGTACTGGCAAAGTCACAAATTCAGCGACGAACAGAAGGCGCGCAACGTCGACTACTACGAGCGGCGCACGGTGCGCGACTCGTCGCTCTCGGCCTGCACCCAAGCGGTGATGTGCGCCAACGTCGGGCATGTGGAGCTAGCGCACGACTACACCTATGAGGCGGCTCTGGTCGACCTGCGCGACCTGCACCACAACACCCGCGACGGCTTGCACATGGCGTCGCTGGCCGGCGCGTGGACCGCGCTGGTCGCCGGCTTCGGCGGCCTGCGCGACGACGAGGGCATTCTGTACCTGGACCCGTACCTGCCCGAGGGCATCTCGCGACTGCGATTCCGGTTGCGCTGGCGCGGCTTCCGGCTGACCGTGGACGTCATCCACGACACAGTGATCTATACGCTGCGCGACGGGCCCGGCGGCGAATTGACCATCCGGCATGCCGGGGAGGACGTTGAGCTCAGCACCAGCGAACCGACGACGATCACGCTGATAAAGCGTGAGCCGCTGCTGCCCACCCCGCAGCAACCACCCGGACGCGCGCCGCTGCACCGCAACGCTTACCGGTCGGTCAGCCAGCCGAGCTGATCGGCTCGATCGGCAGCCAGCGCAGCGCGCCGGGCGCATCGGGCGGCACCACCGGATGCTGCGGCGCGATCGGGTCCAGCCGACGGTACGGCTCGCCCTGGCGTGGTCGCAGATCGCTTTCACCCTTGTTCGGCCACAGCGACGCGGCCCGCTCGGCCTGCGCCGAAATCGACAGCGCGGGGTTGACCCCGAGGTTCGCCGAGATCGCCGCACCGTCGACCACCGACAACGTCGGGTAGCCGTACACCCGGTGATACGGGTCGATCACGCCATGTTCGACGCTGTCGCCGATCACCGCGCCGCCGAGGAAGTGTGCCGTCAGCGGGATGTTGAACAGCTCGCCCCACGTGCCGCCGGCCACCCCGTCGATCTTCTTCGCGAGCCGACGGGTGACCTCGTTGCCGACCGGAATCCACGTCGGGTTCGGCTCGCCGTGCCCCTGCTTGCTGACGTAACGGCGGCGGCCCAACCTGCCCCGTTTGGTGAACGTGGTGATCGAGTTGTCCAGATGCTGCATCACCAACGCGATCACGGTGCGCTCGCTCCACTGGCGGGGATTGAGCATTCGAAGGATGCCACGCGGATCTTCGCCGGCTTGATTCAGCAACTGCCGCCATCGCGGCACATCCGTGCCTTCCGGACCGGACCCGTCGGTCATCAACGTCTGCAGCAGACCCATCGCGTTGGAGCCCTTGCCATACCGGACCGGTTCGACGTGCGTGTCCGAGGTCGGGTGAATCGACGAGGTGATCGCCACCCCATGGGTCAAGTCCAGGTCCGGCTTGACCTTCAACGTCGCGGCACCGACGATCGATTCGGAGTTGGTGCGGGTCAGCACGCCCAGCCGATCCGACAGGCCGGGCAACTTGCCGGTGTCACGCATCTTGAACAGCAGCCTCTGCGTGTTGTACGTGCCGGCGGCCAGCACCAGATGATTCGCGGTGAACGTCCGCGTCTTGCGACGCAGCAAGCGGCCGGTGTGCTTGGTGCGCACCTCCCACACCCCGTCTGGCCGCTGCGCGAACTTGGTGACCGTCGTCATCGGGTGTATCTGCGCCCCAGCCGATTCCGCGAGGCCGAGGTAGTTCTTCAGCAAGGTGTTCTTGGCACCGTAGCGACAGCCGGTCATGCAGGAACCGCATTCCAGGCAGCCGGTGCGGGCGGGGCCGGCGCCACCGAAGAACGGGTCGGGCACCGTCTCGCCGGGCGTCTTGGTTCCGTTCGGGCCGAAGAACACTCCGACCGGGGTCGGCACGAACGTGTCACCGCACCCCATCTCGTCCGCGACCTCCTTGACCAGGCGGTCAGCGTCGGTGAAGGTCGGGTTCTCCACCACCCCGAGCATCCGCTGCGCCTGCTGGTAGTGCGGCATCAACTCCGCGCGCCAATTGGTGATGTGCGACCACTGCCGGTCGTTGAAGAACGGATCCGGCGGGACGTAAAGCGTGTTCGCGTAGTTCAACGATCCACCGCCGACCCCGGCGCCGGCCAGGATCATGCAGTCTTGCAGCAGGTGGATGCGCTGGATGCCGTAGCAGCCCAGCTGAGGCGCCCACAGGAACTTGCGCAGATTCCACGAGGTTTTGGCGAAGTCCTCGTCGGCGAAGCGGCGGCCGGCCTCGAGCACGCCGACCCGGTAACCCTTTTCGGTCAGCCGCAGCGCGGTGATACTTCCCCCGAAGCCCGACCCGATAACTAGAACGTCGTAATCCGGTTCCATCGGACCAGTATGGACTTACCGATTGGTGACAATCTAGCTATCGACGGTCAGGCCGACTTTCTGAAATTCCTTCAGGTCGCAGTAGCCGGCCTTGGCCATCGAGCGGCGCAGCCCGCCGACGAGGTTCAGCGAGCCGAACGGGTCGTCGGAGGGGCCGTCGAGCACCTGCCGCAGCGGCGGACGCTCACTGGCGGCGATCTGCAGTAACGCGCCGCGCGGCAGCGACGGGTGAGCGGCCGCAGCCGGCCAGAACCAGCCGTCGCCCATGGCCTCGGCCGCCTCGGCGAGCGGGGTGCCGAGCACCACCGCATCGGCGCCGCACGCGATGGCCTTGGCCAGGTCGCCGGAGGTGTGGATATCGCCGTCCGCGAGCACGTGCACATAGCGGCCGCCGGTTTCGTCGAGGTACTCGCGGCGGGCCGCGGCCGCGTCGGCGATCGCCGTGGCCATCGGCACGCTGATGCCGAGCACTTCGTCGCTGGTCGTCACTCCCTGGGTGGACCCGTAGCCGACGATGACGCCTGCTGCCCCGGTGCGCATCAGGTGCAGTGCGGTGCGATGGTCGAGCACGCCGCCGGCCACCACCGGGACGTCGAGTTCAGAGATGAAGGTCTTGAGGTTGAGCGGCTCACCGTCGCTGGCGACACGCTCGGCGGAGATGATCGTGCCCTGGATGACCAGCAGGTCGACACCCGCGGCCACCAGCCCCGGTGTCAACGCCTGGGCGTTCTGCGGACTCACGCGTACCGCCGTGGTCACCCCGGCGTCGCGGATGCGGGCCACCGCGGCGGCCAGCAACTCGGGATCCAGCGGCGCAGCGTGCAGCTGCTGCAGCAGCCTGATGGCCGCCGACGGTTCGGGTTCCTTGGCAGCCGCCTCGGTGACCTGAGCGATCTTGGCGGCCACGTCCGCGTGCCGGCCGATCAGCCCTTCGCCGTTGAGCACCCCCAGACCGCCGAGCCGACCCAGCTCGATGGCGAATTCCGGCGACACCAGCGCATCGGTCGGATGCGCCATGACGGGGATCTCGAACCTATACGCGTCGAGCTGCCATGCTGTCGACACGTCCTGCGAGGAGCGGGTGCGCCGGGACGGCACAATGTTGATGTCTTCGAGTTCGTAAGTGCGCCTTGCCGTTCGGCCCATGCCGATCTCGACCATGTCACGCATGAACGACCCTTCTCGATCGGTTCACCGCACGTAATAGTTGGGCGCTTCGGCGGTCATGGTGATGTCGTGCGGATGGCTTTCTTTCAAGCCCGCCGGCGTGATCCGGACGAATTGCGCCTGTTGAAGGTGCTCGATGGTGTTGGACCCGGTGTATCCCATCGCTGCGCGCAACCCGCCGGTGAGCTGATGGATCACCGACGCCAGCGGCCCGCGGAACGGCACCCGTCCCTCGATGCCCTCCGGCACCAGCTTGTCCTCGGAGAGCGCGTCGTCTTGGAAGTAGCGGTCCTTCGAGTACGACTTGGCTGTTTCCCCCGAAGTCCCTCTTCCTTGCATGGCGCCCAGCGAGCCCATGCCGCGGTAACTCTTGTACTGCTTGCCGTTGACGAAGATCAGATCGCCGGGGGCCTCGGCGGTGCCGGCCAGCAGCGACCCCAGCATCGCCGTCGAGGCCCCTGCTGCAAGGGCTTTGGCGATGTCGCCGGAGTATTGCAGCCCGCCGTCGGCGATCACCGGCACGCCCGCCGGCGCGCAGACCGCGACCGCCTCGAGGATCGCGGTGATCTGCGGCGCCCCGACGCCGGCCACCACCCGGGTAGTGCAGATCGAACCCGGCCCCACACCGACTTTGACCGCATCGGCTCCGGCCTCGACCAGCGCGGCGGCCGCCGACCTGGTGGCGACGTTGCCGCCGACCACCTCAATCCGGTCGCCGACCTCGGCCTTGAGCTTGCCGACCATCTCGAGCACCAGCCGATTGTGCGCGTGCGCGGTGTCGACAATGAGGACGTCAACCCCGGCGTCGACCAGCGTCATGGCCCGCACCCAGGCGTCGTCGCCGATGCCGACCGCGGCCCCGACCAGCAACCGGCCGTCGCAGTCCTTGGTCGCCAGCGGGTGCTGCTCGGTCTTGACGAAGTCTTTGACGGTGATCAGCCCGGTCAGTCGGCCGTGACCGTCGACGATCGGCAGCTTCTCGATCTTGTTGCGGCGCAACAGGCCCAGCGCCGCGTCGGCGCTGACACCCTCCTGGGCGGTGATCAGCGGGGCCTTGGTCATCACCTCGGCGACGTGTTTGGTCGAGTCAACCTCGAAGCGCAGATCGCGGTTGGTGATGATGCCCACCAGCGCGCCTGAGTCGTCGACCACCGGCAACCCGGAGATCCGGAACTTGGCGCACAACGCTTCGACCTGAGCCAGCGTGTTGTCCGGCTGGCAGGTGACCGGATCGGTGACCATGCCCGCCTCCGACCGCTTCACCATCTCGACCTGGCCGGCCTGTTCCGTGACCGACAGGTTGCGGTGCAGCACGCCCATGCCGCCGGCCCGGGCCATCGCGATCGCCATCCGCGATTCGGTTACGGTGTCCATCGCCGAGCTGACCAACGGCACCTTGAGCCGGATCTTCTTGGTGAGCTGGCTGGAGGTATCCGCGGTGGCGGGTACTACATCCGAGGCAGCCGGCAACAGCAGGACGTCGTCGAAGGTCAGTCCGAGCATCGCGACCTTGTGCGGATCGTCACCGCCGGTGGGTACCGGGTCGTCGGCGAGACCACCGACACGGACATAAGGTTCGACAATCAGGTCGCCGCTGCCTTCAAGACGGGACAAGCCAGATGACATTGCCGGGGCCCTCCCATACGCATGCGGAGTGAGGATCTCATCCTATCGGCTCCGCCCGACGACGATGCGCGCCGCGCAGGGCGCGAGGGGGAGAGGCGGGCACCTTGACGCTGTGACCTGGCGACGACGCCCGCCGCGTAGCGGCGTGAGCGCACGCGACATGTGGGCTGGTCTGCGGGCATAGCGCTGGCGTGATGCCCGCCCGGCTGCGTAGTGTGGACTCGTGCGCGACTACCTCCCGCCGGGTTTGCCGCCCGATCCCTTTGCCGACGACCCATGTGATCCGTCGGCGGCGCTGGACGCCGTCGAGCCCGGCCAACCGCTCGACCCGCAGGAGCGGATGGCGGTCGAGGCCGACCTGGCCGACCTCGCGGTGTACGAGGCTTTATTGGCGCACAAGGGTATTCGCGGCCTGGTGGTGTGTTGTGACGAGTGTCAGCAGGACCACTATCACGACTGGGACATGCTGCGCGCGAACCTGCTGCAGCTGTTGGTCGACGGCACCGTTCGTCCGCACGAGCCTGCCTACGACCCCGAACCCGACGCCTACGTCACCTGGGATTACTGCCGGGGATACGCAGACGCCTCGCTCAACGAGGCGACCTCGGATACCGAAGGATTTCACGGTCGCCGCTGACCAGGCGTTTTCCCCTTAACTTCCCCTCAACCACCGACCGGGTTAGGGGGCAGGTTTGTCATGACGACCGCCGGGTCTGCGTTCGGTAGTGGGCTGGGCAGCAGCGTCGCGCCGGGATCACGGTTGGCGACCTTGGCGGTCAACCGGTTCACCCGCTCGACCAGATCCTGTTTGCGATCGCTGTCTCTGACGTCCTGCACCCGGTCGCTCACCGCGGCAAGCTTGTCCTGCGCCTCGTCCCACTGGCCCAGCGCGATCATTTGCTCAACGCGGTCCAAATCGCTCTGGGCGGACGATGCGATCCGCTCATCCTGCACCGAAGCCGGCTCGCCGAACACCTTCGTGTGGACGCCGTAGAGCGTATCGCCGGGCTGGGCGTCGCCCATGATCGCGACGAACCCGCCGACGCCGAGCAGGGTCGCGGCCACCGCCGCCACCAGCGCCATGCGCCGCCGGGCGTGACGACGCTCTGCCAGCCCGCGGTTCAACGCGCGCACGGCCTCGCGCTCCGGGCACAGTCCGCTTGGCACCGGGGCCCTCAACTCGTCGCGCCAGTCCTCCAGCAGCCTGGCCAGCGCCCGTTCTCCGCTATCACGCTGGTCCGCGACATCGCTGAACTCGACCGGCTCACGTTTCGCCAGCGATTCGATGAACCGCTCGGTGCGAGCCTCCGCACCCAGATCGGGCTGATCAAACGGCCTATGAGTGTGTTCAAACATAATCTTGTCCCGCTGCAACAATCTCGGATTTCAGCCGCGCCAACGCGCGGTGTTGGGCTACACGTACGGCTCCGGCGGTACCGCCAACGGCGATGGCGGTCTCTTCGGCGCTCAAACCGACCACGACTCGCAGGATGAGGATTTCGCGTTGTTTGTCGGGCAGCACGTTGAGCAACTCGCTCATCCTCTTAACGGAATCGGCTTCGATGGCTGCCTGTTCGGGACCGGCCTCGGCCGACCTGCGGTCGGGAATGGAGTCGGTGGGATACGTCAGGTCGCGGCCGGCCGCACGGTACGCGTCGGCCACCTTGTGCGCGGCGATGCCGTACACAAAGGCCAGGAAGGGGCGCCCGCGATCACGGTAGCGCGGCAACGCCATTACGGCGGCCAAGCACACCTCCTGTGCCACATCATCAGCCGAAAGACCGCTCCGCTCGACTGTGCCGACTCGTGCGCGGCAGTATCGGATCACGATCGGGCGGATCGTCTCCAGCACCTCTCGAAGCGCGTCCCGATCACCTGCTACGGCATCAGCTACAACAGCGTCGAGACGTTCCTCCAGCGTTGTCATCGGTGGCAACATCTCCAGCGTTACGAACCGGACATCGCCCGGCACGGTGGCACGTAGTAAAACAATAACGGGCCATCACAGCAAATGCGGGGTTAGCGCGGGCTCCAGGCTCCGCCCCAATGTTCCACCTGGCGGGCGCACTTGTCGCGAATGTCACACAACTCCACGATCGGGCGGGTCGGGCTCCCCGTATCCATAATGTCGACCAGTAGGCAGGCCACCGCCCAGCGTAGCGGCACGAGGCCCAACCGGCCGGTCCGCTCCAGCGCCGCGGCACCCACGGTCCGGGCCCGGTCGACGGCGCCGGCGCTGCATAGCGCCGCCGCCAGCACCACGTCGCTTTTGGCGCCGTGCCGGGCAGACACCGATCCGTCGACCGTGGCCGCCGCCAACTCGACGCCGAGCTCGGCGTTGCGCACCGCGGCGGCACCGTCGCCGGCCGCCATCGCCAGCTCGGCGGCAACCCACGCTCGGCGCACCGACAGCCGGTGCTGCGGCGCTTCCGCCACGAACGGCTCCGCCCGGCTCAGCAACGTCGCCGCGGCGGCCAGGCGACCAATGCCGAGCGCGTCGGCGGCCAGCCCGATCAACGCATCCGCAGCGGCCTCGGGGTCGGGGCCGGCCAGCGCCAACGCGCGACCGTCCCAGCCGCGGGCCAGCCGGTGCCAGCCCAGCTGGCGCAGAAACGAGGCCTGGGTGCTGTGCGCCAGCGAGGCGAGCCGGTCGGCGGGCGCACTGCGCAGCAGCGTCGCGAGGTCGGTTGCGCGCGCTGCCGTAGCGGCCCTGCCCCCCGGCGCCAACCGCGCGGAGCCAGAGCTGACGAGGTGTGACCGCCGACGGCAGCGGCCAGCGCCCGGGCTCATTTCCAAAGGCCGCAGCTGTAAGGTCGGACTCGATTGTCGGACCGCAAGAGATATCTATCACCCCAGGCCGCCAGTTAAAATTTCATGGTTTCTGAGTTACACCGGTATTAAATCTGACGCAGATTATATTTACTGTGCCTACCCCGCGACCGCTCGCGAGCTGCGACGTTCCCTCATAACAGCGCGTCACCATGCACGGGTAGGTGAGCAGACTCCGCACGTCGATGAACTCAGGGTAAATTGTCAAGCCTCCGTTGAGCATTCGGCAGATCACCGACTGTTGACGAAATTTCCGTAGGCCCCCTACCTTTAAGGCCGACGAGTTAGTCACCGACGACCCGCTCGATTCAGTTGACGACGTACTTGATCGCAAACTGGCCTGATCTTGGGCGTGTAGAGAGGGACTTCAATGCCACAACCGGAGCAGCTACCAGGCCCCAACGCCGATATTTGGGAATGGCAATTACAAGGCCTCTGCCGTGGGGTCGATTCGTCGGTGTTCTTCCATCCGGACGGCGAGCGCGGTCGGGCCCGCTTGCAGCGCGAGCGGCGCGCCAAGGAGATGTGCCGCCAGTGCCCGGTCATGGCGCAGTGCCGCGCTCATGCCCTGGAGGTCGGCGAGCCGTACGGCATCTGGGGCGGCCTCTCGGAGACCGAACGCGAACTGCTGCTCAAGCGTGAGATCGGCAGGACGCGCCCGATCCGCCGCACCGCCTAGTTCTCAGCAGACAACGCCCCGTCTCGGTCTCCCGGGGCGGGGCGTTTCTCGATGCGGCGGAATAGCTGCACGCGATGCGGGTTGCACTGGCAATGACCGCAGCAGAAACAAGCAACCTCGGCCGATTTGGATTCTTCGGGCTCGGCGCCACCCCCGAGCAAGCCCAGGAAATCGAACGTCTGGGCTACGGCACGATTTGGATCGGCGGTTCGCCGCCGGCCGAATTGTCCTTCGTTGAGCCACTTTTGGAGGCGACGACCGATCTGAAGGTGGGCACCGGCATCGTCAACATCTGGTCGGCGGCCGCCAAGCCCGTGGCCGAGTCGTTCCACCGGATCAACAGCGCCTACCCGGGCCGCTTCGTGCTGGGCATCGGGGTCGGCCATCGCGAAGTCCACGCGCAATACCGCAAGCCCTACGACGCGCTGGTGTCATACCTCGACGAGCTCGACGAATACGGCGTACCTGCCGACCAACGTGTGCTCGCCGCGCTCGGTCCGCGGGTGCTGAAGCTCTCGGCCGAACGCGCCGCCGGGGCTCACCCGGCCAACGCGACGCCCGAGCACGCCGCACAGGCCCGTGCGATCATCGGGCCGAACGCACTGCTGGCTCCCGTGCACAACGTGGTGCTGAACAGTGACGCCGAAGAGGCACGCGCGATCGGCCGCACGGCGCTGTCCCCCTACTTCAACCTGAGCAACTACCTGAGCAATTGGAAACGGCTGGGCTTCACCGACGCCGACGTCACCCCGCCCGGCAGCGACAAGCTCATCGATGCCGTGGTCGCGCACGGCACGCCTGACGACGTCGCCGCCCGGTTGACCGAGTATCTGACCTCCGGGGCCAATCACGTCGCGATCCTGGTGTACGGCGGGCCGGAGAAGGCGTTGCCGACGCTGTCGGAACTCGCTGGGCCACTTGGCCTATCACGTTAGCGGGGCTGAATCGGGCTGAGTGTGCCCCACGCTCGACGCACGCCGTCGGCTCGAATGCGATCATGTTCGCCATGGGCATGACAACACACGAGACGGGCGACGACGCGGCGTCCGAGGGCACCGTGACCGTGACGGAGACAGGCACGGGCACGTATACGCAGCGGATCACTGCGGGGCATCACGAACTCGCCGCCGACGAGCCACAGCCGATCGGTGACGACGCAGGGCCAACACCCTACGACCTACTACTGTCCGCGCTCGGGGCATGCACCTCGATGACAGTGCGGATGTACGCCAACCGCAAGGACTGGCCACTCGAGCGCGTTCGAGTGACGTTGCGACACTCGCGCATTCACGCCGAAGACTGCGCCGAATGCGAAACCACCAGCGGATGGATCAATCACATCGATCGCGACATCGAGTTAATCGGCGACCTCGACGACACGCAACGGGAACGGTTGTTGCACATCGCCAATCGTTGCCCGGTTCATCAAACCCTCACCTCGGAGGTGAGCATCTCCACATGGTTGAGGTGACCGCGTAGCCACACCGCTGGCAACTCCGCCGGAAATGACTGCGCGGTCCCGCGGTCTCTCCCTCCGTCGGGACCGCGCAGAGTCTTCATGCGCTTGCCGCCGCTACCGCGCCCATACTCCGGCGGCACGGTGATCGGCGGACGCGACGTCCTCGGCGCCGTCACGCACCGCGTTTCCGAGGTCGACGAGGATTTCGTTGAGCGCGGTGGCCGCCTGATGCCACTTCAGCTGCTCGACTCCGTAAGCAGCGGCGGCTTCCCGGGTCCACAGTTCACGCAGCGGCGCGATTTGAGACTTCAACTCCTGCAGCGCGGCGTTGAAGCGGGCGGAGGTGGCGTGGATTTCCTGGCGAACGGAGCATTCGATCTCGTCGAAGTTGTATGACAGACGCTGGTCCATGGTGGTGGCCTCACAAATTCCCGCCGGCGCTGCCGATGCGGTGCGCATGGTTTTCGGCCGCCTCGCGCAGGGCGGCTTCGTTATGGCGAATCGTCTCCGCGATGCTGTGAAGAGCCTGGTGGAGTTTCATCGACTCCGCGTTCCATCGATGCACCACGTCCTTGAAACGCGCCGCCGCGGCGCCACCCCATACCGACGGCGGCACGTTGCTCATACGGCCGATGAATGCCTGCAGCGTCGTCCGGATCTCTTCATTGCGGGTTTCGATCGCGCCTGCAACCGAGCGCATCAGATCAAAATCGGCGCTAAGCGTGTTGCCACCTGCGGGTGTGCTCACATGTCCTCCTTTGCCCGACGGCCGCGGACCTGACCGCGCCAACAACATGTAGGACTCGCGCGGGTCTGCTCCGGTTCCCGCTATTCGGCCGACGCATAAATCAGCTCAACGCCCGGGCCGACCGCACCGCGAGCTCGCATACCTGCCGCATCGCGTTCTCGTATCCGCGGCGGCTTTGACATCCGATGCTGATCCGGACGGCCTTATCGACCAACACCGTCCATCGGATGTCGTGACCAGACCGGACCTCGCGATAGGTCACCGCCGGGCGGCCGGCACTGTGTCCAGCCGGGTTGAAGTCGACGAACACACCGCTCGGCTCGGCATCGATCGCCTGTTTCAGAAATTCGGCGGTGGCGCTCAAGGCTTCTATGGCAACCCGCGATTGCGTCACGTGCAGCGCCATTTCGGGATCTGACGGCGACGTGACCTGTACACGTGCCGAACCAGGTCCGGCTACGACGCGCTGCGTCGGCCATTGAGCCGGAACCTCAAGAACCACGCGACCTTCCACCAGAAACGTTGTCGGAACGCCACCGTCCGCGGGCGGCCCCCGACGGGCCGACGCGAGCGCCCCGAACGCGCCGAGCACCGTGACGATCAGCAGCACGACTAGCGCAAGCCTCCAGTGACGACGGTCGTCACGCGCCAAAGCTTCGGTGTGATGCGACGCGCATGTGCTGTCTTCGCTTTGAATGATCTCTGCGGCAATCCTTTTCAACCGGACATCGTCGACTTGTGCCGCGCCGATCCCGCCGCTAGTGCGCAAGCCTTCAGCAATCATTGGCGCCAGCGTGCTGGCTCCGCCGACCGTGCTCGGTGCGTCGATCACTACCGCAACGGTCGTGTCCGACGTCATCTCGAGGATGGAACGCACAACCGCCTCAACGACACACTGGGGTTCTCGGCGACGGGTTTCGGCAACCACTGCGACGCCGGTGATCACCACGAACTGGTCAGCGATTTCCACAACCACCGTCGCCTGGCGGGATTCGGGCGGAGACGCCTGGGTGAGCAGCCACGACCGGGGTTGCATGACAACCTCCCCGGCGAGGACCTGTGCTGCGGCATGGACCACATCGATCCGCGTTGACGCCCACCACGACGGGTGGACGACGATCGCACGTTCAGGGCTTCCGCAATCCACCGACCCCAACACCGTCCGCCACAGTGACTCGACCGTGACCGGACGCAGGTCGACCAGGGTTACCGGATCGTCGATGCTGTCGAACGCCGCCCTCACCACTTCGTCGCGAGCGAATACATCTGCCCCGCAACATAATCGGCGGATCGCATTCGGACCAACCTCGACTACGTGCGTGCTCATGGCGGGCTCCAGGCGACCTGCACCAGCTGAGTGTGACCTTGACGGGTGATCAACGTGCCGCGGCCAGGCGGCATAGGCGACTGGCGCACCGAGCCAATCACCACACCCTCCTCCGGACTTCCGCTCATCATCAATGTTGTACAGCCGGCGTCGCGCAGCCCGGCGAGGAGCGACTCGAACATCGCGCGGGCCGCGCCGCTGCTGCGACGTGCCACCAGAATGTGCAAACCCAGGTCTTTGGCATGCGCCAGAAATTCCAGGAGCGGCGTCAGCGGATTGCTCCGATCGGTGGCGACCAGATCGTAATCGTCGATCACGACATATATCTCGGGTCCTGACCACCACGACCGGGTGCGCAATTGCATAGGGGTCGCGTCCGGGGGCGGCACTCTTCCGCGCAACCGGTCGGCCAGGCGCGGCAGCACCGCATCGACCGCAGCCGCCGAGGCAAGGTATCCGCCGAAATGGTCGGACTCGGACTCGATGACGCCGAGCAGTGAGCGCCGGAAATCAACGACGAACAACTGAGACTGGGCGGCGGTCGTGGTCCGTAGCAGTTCGCGGCAAATGACGCGCAACGCGGATGTCTTTCCGCATTCGCCGTCCCCGAGGATAAGAACATGGCGCTGCTGCGCAAGATCGATTGCTACTGGCCGTAGTTCACTGTCCTCCAGACCGATCAGGATATCGGCGCCGTGCCCGTCGACCGCCCTCTCAACCACGCTGTGGTAGTCGACGCGGGCAGGCAGTAGCGGTATCGGGGGCGCGGTGGATCCGCGATGACGGGCCCGCAGCATCTCCCCCACACGCGCACTGGCCTCGACCAGATCAGAGCTTGTGCCGACGCCATCCACCCGGGGTAGGGCAATCGCCATCTGCATCCCGTCGTCTGAGAGCCCTCGACCCGGCTTGCCCTCCGGGACTTGCTGAGCCCGCCGACGGTCCAGTTCGGAATCCGCGGGATCACCGAGCCGCAACTCGATTCGCGTCCCAATCTGATCCTTGAGCGCGGGACGAATCTCGGCCCATCGGGACGCGGATATCACGATGTGCACACCGAATGAGAGTCCTTGCGCAGCAATGCTGGTGATCGACGCCTCGATCGTGTCGAATTCACGGCGCAGCGTTGCCCACCCGTCAACAATCAGGAAGACATCACCAAAGCGGTCGCATATTGGATCTTGTCTGGCCTTCAGCAGGCGGTACTGCGCCATCGACTGGATCCCATGGTCGCGGAAAATGGTCTCACGGCTCCGGATGATTGCTTCGAGTTGGGCGACCATGCGTCGAGCCAACTGCGGGTCGGCTCTCCCGGCGACCGAACCAACGTGCGGCCAGTCTCGCAACGATGCCAACACCCCGCCGCCGAAGTCGAGACAATAGAACTGCACCAAGCCCGGATCGTGGGTGATGGCCAGCGCAGTGAGCAATGTACGCAGAGCTGTGGATTTGCCGGACTGAGGTGCACCGACAACAGCGACATTGCCGGCGGCCCCGGACAAGTCGACGACGAGCGGTGTTCGCCGTTGCTCAAACGGCCGATCGACGACACCTATGGAGACGGTCAACGCGGACATGGGTTTGCCGGTGGACTTTGCATCGCCCAGCACGGTGTCCAGTGCCGGCGCCGGGCCGAGCGGCGGCAGCCAAACCTCATGCGCACGCGGGCCATGCCCGGACAACCGATCCACGACCGTCTGCAAAACGGTACGCCGATCAACGACATGCTCGACCGTCCTGCCGATCGGTATGACCGGTCCTGTCGGTCCCGCGGTGAACAATCGGGCGAGCGCCGGGCTAATCCCCCGATCCGGCGAATCGGGTTCCTGTGCAGTGCAATAGCTTTCCGCCTCACACGGACCGGAAACATACGCGGCTTGGAAGCGCACCAACGCATCCGTGCCGACCCGCAGATAGGCTGCACCCGGCGCGCTTGGCAGTTCATAGGCATCGGACGTTCCCAGGACAAGCCGCGATTCGTTGGCCGACAAGGTTTTCAGGCATACCCGGTAGGACAGATGCGATTCCAACCCGCGAAGTCTTCCCTCGTCCAGACGTTGACTGGCCAGCAGCAGGTGCATGCCCAGCGATCGCCCAAGTCGGCCGATTGCCACGAAGACGTCAGCGAAATCCGGATGCTGACTGAGCAGTTCGGAAAATTCGTCGACGATGATGAACAGCACCGGAAGGGGCACCAATTGGGCCCCGGCACGCCGCATCCGATCGTAGGCGCCAATCCCGTCGAGGTTGCCCGCCAAGCGCAGGGCTTCCTGTCGGCGGTTCATTTCACCGGCTAGCGCGTCGCGCATGCGAGCGACCAGTGCGGCCTTGTCGGACAAGTTGGTGATAACCGCAGCGACGTGCGGCGCCGGCTCCAGGCCGGAGAAGGTAGCGCCACCCTTGAAGTCAATAAGCGCCAGGTTGAGCTCTTCCGGCGAATGACGAGTGATCATCCCCAGAGCGACCGTGCGTAAGAACTCCGACTTGCCCGATCCGGTTGCCCCGATGCAGAGCCCGTGCGGCCCCATGCCTTTCTCGGCGGCCTCCTTGATGTCGAGTTCGAGCGGCGCGCCCGCAGCGGTCGTGCCGATCGGAACGCGAAGGCGATCGTGAGGACTTCTGCTGTTCCACCAATCAGTCGGGGTGGCGGATGCGAGATCGCCGACCCCGAGCAGACCCTGCCAGCCCGAGCCGCCGCCGGGCGTCCCCCCGAACGCATCCACCCTGCCGGGCCGGTACCCGGCCAGTCTTTGCGCACAGACCAGCGCAGCGGCGTAACTCATTTGGTCCGGGCATGCGGATGCGTCACCATGGCCGGATAGCTCGTTCTCGCTCACCCCCAGCCACCGCTCCCCAACTGCCGGCGCGCCATCATGGCAGGCGCCGACCGTCAGCAAAGTCGCGTGGCCGGTGCCGCTTTCGATCACCCATCCGTCACCGACGTCGCCGTCGACGACGACCACCAGCTGGGCCGGCGCGGGGTCCGTCAACACGCCGGCGAGGCCCTGCTGAGCCGCGACCAGCGACGGGTAAACCATCCGGGCAGTGCCGAGGCGGTCGTTGGCGAGCGGATGTTGATTGTGCGGCAACCATTTCAACCAGTCCCAGTGGACTTGGTTGCGGTCACTGATCACCGCGGCAACCAAAACCAGGCTCGGACTGTGCAACACGGCCAGCTGACAGATCATCGCGCGTAACAGCGAACGCGCGCGGGTAGTGTTCCCACCGACCGTCAAGGCCTGCGGTCCGCACAGGTCGAGCACAATCGGCGCGTCCGGAATTGTCGAGTGCGTTTGGAGAAATCGACGCAACGCGCTCTCCGTTACGGGATCCAGCCGCTGCACCGGTCCGGGCGGCGGAGGCACCAAACGGCCGGCAAGACACTGTGTTCCGATGCCGATCCGGACAAGGCAGAAGTCCGAGTCAGCAGCTCGCCGCTCCCACATCCGGCGGCCCCCGACCAAGGTACACAACGTGTCAGGATCCGGATGACACCACACCAGCGAACAGCGCTGTGCCGCAGCGGTCTCGATGACATTGTCTCGCAGGTCGGAGAGGTAGCCCAGGTACTCGGCGCGGTCGGCGTTGATCTCGCCGCGCCGCCGATCCGCGCCGGACACCAGCGTCGCCACCGCGGACAACAGCATCATCAGCGGAAACGTCATGAACGCCGGATTCCGCGCGACAGCCGAACGTGAGAGGAAGGCCATAAGCATCATCCCCACTGTCGCGATGGCCATGACGACCGGCAGAAAACGGGTCATCACGTTCGTCGCTGCCGGTCCCGTCACTGGCGGCGGGGCCGCAACGACGATGTCGGCCGTCTCGAAAACCGGTGTGGGCAGACGTGCCGACGGCACGAATTCCACGGTCGCACAACCATCGAACTGCACCAAGTAACCCTCCTGAGCCCGCACCGTAGGTGCGACCGCAATCACCCGCAAGTCGGCTGTGGATCAACGCATGCGCGGGCATCGCACCAACGGTTAGCGTCCGGATCAGCAACCGCATCGGCGAACGGAGGTCGCAGTGCACCAAGCGGTGGAAGCACGCCAAAGCAGTGAACCCCGCCAACTCGGCGGAGGGTTGCGGCGGGTGTCGGTTTATGCCGACTCCCTCCACGTCGACTTGGCGTTATCCGCGTTAGTGCCGATTGCGTCGCTGATACCGCCAATCGTCGACATCCTGGCAGAAGGTGGTCATCGCGCTCAGACCGTCGCAGCCCGGCATCAGCTTTCCCTGCCAGGGAAGATCGCGCTGGACCCGTCGAAGACATTGGCCCAGTTGGGCATCTGTGACGGCACCACATTGATTCTCACCGACGCGGCGATAGTTCTAACGCCGCCGCGCATCGATGACGTAGCGGAGGCGGTATCGATGTCGCTGGGCCCTAGCGTGCGACCTTGGACCCGGCAAGCGGCCCGGCTCATCAGCATCCTGGCGGCGAGTTGCCTGGCCGGCACGAGTGCAGCGGTCTTAATTCGAACAGCTTTTGATACCAACGATGCCCGCCGCAGCGGCTGTGCCGTCGTAGCGGCGGTGGCTGGTTTCATTGCTCTGCCGGCGGCGGTACTGGCCCATCGCGTGTTCCGCGACAGGACTGCCGAGCTCGCGCTGGGTCTGGCAGTTTGCGGATTCGCCGCCCTCGCAGGTTTCCTGGCGGTTCCCGGCGAGGTGGGAGCACCGAACGCGCTGCTTGCGACGGCGGCCACGGCGACATCGGCGACCGCTCTCCGCGTGATGGGTTGCTGTGCAACCGCGTTCACGGCATTGGCATGTTTCGCGACAATCGAAACGGCTGCGGCTGCGGTGGGCGCGGTCACCGCCGCGCCACTTCAGGCGATCGGTGCGGCATCCGCGGCGATTTCGCTGGCGCTGGTCGAAGCGTCTGCACCATTGTCGATCATGCTCGCCGGACTGTCTTCACAAGTGACGTCAGAGCCGGATCCGGCTCGCGAGGAGCCTGCGCTCGCTCGACATCGGCTGAACATCAGAGCAATTCGCGCCAACAGCTGGCTAACCAGCCTGGTCGCCGCATTCTCCGGGGCGGCGGCGCTGGGAGCCGTCGGCGCGGCAGCCGGATCGTATTTCGCCGGTGGCCGAGGCTTGCTTGGCATCGCGTTCGCCACCGTCACCGGCAGTGTAATGCTGTTGCGGGCGCGCTCACACCGGGACCTGTCGCGATCCGTGCCGCTAATGGTGTCTGGAACCGTAACACTCAGCGCCACATTCGTGATCGCCGCCGTGGCCTATCCGGTGCGCACGCCGTACATAGCCGCCGCCTCGATGATGCTGGCCGGGGCCGCACTATGCCTCGGCTTCATCACCCAAACAATGACGTTCTCTCCCAGCAGGCGTCGAAGCGTCGAAATGCTGGAGTATCTTGCGCTGGCCGTCATCGGCCCGCTGGCGTGCTGGATCTGCGGGCTTTACGGCGCTGCGCGCGGAATGAACTTGCCATGAGCACAGCGCATTCCAGGGCGTTGCGGTGCGCAACGGTGGTGGTAATCACCGCACTGCCTCAATGCGGCGTACCAGCCGCACGAGCCGTCTCGCCACCGCCGATCGACAGCAGCCGGTTACCCGAGCCCGCGCCGCCAATGCCGCCGCAGCCCACCGTGCAGCGGCAGATGTGCGCAGTGCCGTCTGTAAGTCCCGACGCGGGCCGGGCCAACACCTCCACTCAACTCTCCGGGCTTGACCTACCACAGGTTTGGAAGCTGACACGTGGTTCGGGCCAGCGGGTCGCTGTCATCGACACGGGGGTTGCGCCGCACTCACGACTCCCCAAGACGACGGCCGGCGGGGACTACGTATTCACCGGCGACGGCACCCAGGATTGTGACGGACACGGGACCGCGGTGGCCGGGATCATCGCCGCCGCAACGGATCCTCGTCATGTGGACGATTTCAGCGGGATCGCTCCGGACGTCAGTTTGATCAGCATCCGCCAGTCCAGCACCAAGTTCGGCGCAATGGCGGATTCGTCCAACTCCGGCTTCGGCGACGTCAGCACCATGGCGAAAGCTGTTCGAACCGCCGCAGATCTCGGTGCTTCGGTAATCAATATCTCCTCGGTTGCCTGCATCCGCACCGGATCGGCGCTCGACGATCGCGCGCTCGGCGCCGCACTGTCCTACGCGGTTGACGTCAAGAACGCCGTCGTGGTGGTCGCCGCCGGCAATACTGGCGCCGGGCAGTGTCCTGCTCAGTCACCGCAACCGACGTGGGAGACGGTGACGGTTGTTGTCAGTCCGGCTTGGTACGACGACTACGTGCTGACCGTGGGCTCGGTAAACGCGCACGGCGAACCTTCGTCGTTCACGCTTGCCGGGCCTTGGGTGGATGTCGCCGCCCCCGGCGAGGGGGTGGTATCGCTGAGCCCGTCAGGCGATGGACTAGTGAACAGCCTTGGTGGGCCGAATGGTTCGAGTCTGCTTTCGGGCACCAGCTACGCCGCTCCTGTGGTCAGCGGTCTGGCGGCATTGATCCGATCGCGGTTCCCGAAGCTGACGGCTCGCCAGGTCATGCAGCGTATCGAGGCCACCGCGCATCATCCGCCCGGCGGGTGGGATCCGCTGGTCGGCGCGGGCGTTGTCGACTTCTTCGCGGCTGCCAGCACCGATCCACCGGCGAGCCCGACTCGTCTGCCACCGCGACCACCGATGCGGATTGTGCCGCCGCCGCTTCCTGCGCCGGCGCATCACGGTCCGCGGGACACGGCATTCATTGGCGCAGCGATCTGCGCTGGCGTGCTGGCGCTAGTGCTGATCATCGGCACACTGGCAGCCCGGCTACCGCGAGCTGGCAGTCGATCTCACGCCACCGACAGCGTCCCGGGCGACTGAGGCGTTCGCCCTGCTCAATTCCGGACCGACCGGCAGTTTGGCCAATAGCGGCCACGGCGCCGGGATCGCTGTATCGGGCAGCCCCAGGTCGTGTGCCGCGTCGTCATCGTGGATGGCGAATCGCACGCCGGTGTCCGTTATCAAGTATCGGGTGCCGGCGCGGGCGTTGTCTCCCGACAGTCCGGTGGCACGTACATATGCATTGCGCCCCGGCGAAAGATAGACGGTGTCGACCGCTGGGCCCTTTCCGTCGGCCTGCGATAACTTCACCGGTTCGTGGTCCGCCGGGATCGGCAGGCCGCCGGCCAAAAACGAGATGTCGGCACCACCCGACGCCGCATGCCCCCACCTGACACAGAGCGCCGAACCGCCGGCATTCAATGTCGAGGGCGCCCGGTCGGGAAATGTGTCCACTGGCAATTCGGTCACCGTCGGAGTGGCGCGGATGATGTCGGGCGCGACCGAGATGGCAGTGCGGGTGCCTCGCGAGTCGGTGAATCGAAGCAGATCCGCGGCAACCTGCCCGATCCGCTGAATCCCGTGTCTGAGTACGACGTAGTGCTCGTCACCGTCGGCGCGGGCGACGCGGAGCACGCTGCCGACCGGAAATCCCGGCAGCGCCGCTGGTCCGCGGCCGGCGGCGTCAGGAATCCGCGGCGCCGTGATGGGCGGTGCCTCTGGGACGGCGTTCAACAGTGTCGGCGACACCGCCAGTGGGACCTGACCGTCCAGCGCCAGTGCGTGCGCAACCGCGGGCTCATCCAGATTCACCACGGCGCGGCGACCGTCGTAAAGCAGGTAGGTCGACCCGCCGGTGACGGGCCTGACCAGCACGGATTGTCCGCTCGGCAGAAGGTGCGACAATGGTCCGTCGGCCCGGCCGATGACGATCGTCGTGCTCGGCGCTGCGCGATCAGGGCCGTCACAGACGGCCCACCGTGATTCATCCTCGGCGAGCGGCGCCGCCAGAAATTGCGGAGCGCCGGGGATGCCCAATAAGGGACCCCGCTTGCTGTGGCCCAATTCCGACTCAGCTATCGGCTGGGGGTCAGCGTTCGTTCTCACAATCAGCCTGGCCGAGGCCAGGTTCAGCACCGGATGGAGGGTTTCACCTACCCGGACGTACAGTGCCCCGGACTGTTTGCCCATCACGATTGGTGCGTTCGTCGCCGCTGGTTGTGGGCGCACGATGGCCAGGACCGCGCATCCAGCCAGCAAGATGAGCGCCAGCACCGAGCCGGCCATCAACGACTGCATCGACGCGTGGATCGGTTCGTTAACCTCGCGGATGTCCCGGCCCAGTAGCGCGCATTCGATGCGGCGGAGCAGAAATCGATACCCGCTGACGTGCAGCCGAGTGGTCGGTTGCCATGCCATCAGTCCCTCCGGGTCCGTCGGCATCACGATATTGCGTGGTCATCGAGCGCTTCGCTATCCATCCACAGGCCGGGGCCGGACGACCGCCGATGTGACCGTGGGCCCGATTCTCGCTAAAATCGCCTGGTGAGCATCAACCGCATCAGCCGTCCGGGGTCCCATCGTCGCTGGTCACGCAGCTTTCGCTGGGCCGGCCTGAGCGCCGCCGCGCTGCTGGCCGCCGGTGTCCTGCTACTTGCACCCAGCGCCGTTCCCCGGGCCGTCCCGTCGGCCGGCGCCGACAACTGCCCGGATATCGCGCTGACCTTCGCCCGTGGCACCGACGAGCCCGCCGGGCTGGGCCACGTCGGCCAGTCCCTCGTCGACAACCTGCGCCAGAGCACCGGCAAGAACATCGACGCCTACCCGGTCAACTACAAGGCCAGCCTGCTGCAGTTGCACGGCGGCGATGGCGCCAACGACGCCATCAAGCACATCAAAGACGTGGCCGACAAATGCCCCAACACCCCCCAGGTGCTCGGCGGATACTCGCAGGGCGCATCGGTGATCGACATCGTCACCGGGGTGCCGATCGGCGGCATCGGCTGGGGTGGCTCGCTACCACCCCAATACGCGAACAACGTCGTCGCGGTGACCACCTTCGGCAACCCGGCCGACCGCAGCGGCGGGCCGATATCGCAGCAGAGCCAGCTGTTCGCCGCCAAGGCCGTCGATTACTGCAACCCCGAAGACCCGATCTGTCACGCAGGCCCCGGCAACCAGTGGAGCGGGCACACCGAGGGCTACGTGCCCGTCTACACCAGCCAGGCGGCCAGCTTCGTCCAGACCAGGCTTCTCGGGGTACTGGCACCCAGCACTCCCCAAGGCCCGATGGGCGTGCCACCAGGGCCGATGGGCGTGCCACCTGGGCCGATGGGTGTGCCACCCGGTCCTTTCCCTGGGCAAGGACCGGCGCCTGGGCCTGCACCCGAAGGCCCGGTTCCGTCCGTGGTCAATCAAACGCAGCCCGCGGTATTTCACTGACGTAGAACCAAGTGCGCTGATCTCGCGTCGGCGCATTAGTATCGCCCCATGAGGCCGCTCTCGATAAACCCACCGCCACAGTCGGTTCCGGGCAGGTTCGCCGCCGCAGTGTTACTTGTCGCGACGCTGGTCCTCGCGCCCGCGACAACCGTGACCTTGATCCCGACGGCAACGGCCTCCTGCCCGGCCGTCGAGGTGGTGTTTGCCCGGGGGCGGTTGGAGTCGCCCGGCGCCGGCGTCGTCGGCAACGCCTTCGTCAGCTCGCTGCGGTCCAAGGTGAATCGGAACGTCAGCCTCTACGCGGTGCGCTACCCCGCCGATACCGAGGTGGACGTTGGCGCCAACGACATGAGCGCTCATGTCCAGTCCACGATCAACGGCTGCCCGGACACCCGCGTGGTGCTGGGCGGCTACTCGCTGGGCGCGGCGGTTACCGACGTCGTGATGGCGGCTCCCGGCCCGATGTTCGGCTTCACCAATCCGCTGCCGCCGGGCGCCGACCAGCACATCGCGGCCGTCGCACTGTTCGGCAACGGCAGCCAGTGGGTCGGGCCGATCACCAATTTCAACCCGGTCTACACCGACCGGACCATCGACATGTGCCACGGCACCGACCCCATCTGCAACCCGGCCGACCCGCACACCTGGAACGAAAACTGGCCGCAACACTCTGGCAGCCTGTATATCCAGGACGGCATGGTCAATCAGGCCGCCGACTTCGTCGCGGGCAAGCTGCGGTAACCGTTTGCAGCTGCTGGAAGGGCTAAGCGAACCCTACAGGCGGTATCAGCAAGTCATTAGCTTTGCTCGATAACATCCCGGTCATGAAATTTGCTCCGAGTGCAGCAAAACGGCTAGCCAGTTTCGCAGCCGCCGGGTTGCTCGCTGCGGGGTTGCTGATCGCGCCGGCACTGGCGCCCTTCCCGACCGGCGGGCCGATTCCGAAGGCGTCGGCGGGGTGCCCGGACGCCGAAGTAGATTTCGCCCGCGGCCGAGAAGAAGCCCCCGGCGTCGGCGAAGTCGGTCAGGCCTTCATCAATTCGCTGCAGTCGAAGGTGCCGCACATGACGATCGGCTCCTACGGAGTGAACTATCCCGCCGACGTCAGCGTCACCAAGGGCTCCAACGACATGAGCGCCCACGTTCAGCAGATGGCGGCGAGTTGCCCGAACACCAAGCTGGTGCTAGGCGGCTACTCGCTGGGTGCCGCCGCGGCCGATGTCGTGATGGCGATGAACCACCCGGGCTTCGGCTACACCGATCCGCTGCCGCCGGCGATGGATCAGCACGTCGCCGCGGTCGCGCTGTTCGGCAACGCCACCCAGCGAGTGGTCGGCGATGTTCCCGGCCCCAGCCCGGCCTTCGCCGGCAAGATCATCGACCTGTGCGCGGCCGGTGACCCGATCTGCACCGGCGGCATCCAGGATCTGCATTGGCACTCGCATCTGCAGCCGTCGTACATCACTTCCGGGCTGGTCGATCAGGCCGCCAGCTTCGTCGCCGGCAAGCTCTAGCCAAAGTTCAGTCGCGCGTACGTATTTCGCGAGTGATCAGCGTGCGCGCCTGCAGTTCGCTGTCCGGCGGGTAGTCCACGCCGATCAGCGTCAAACCCCGTGCCGGCGCGGCGGCGAAGGCGCTGGACCGCCGCGTCGAGGTGAGCAGCCCGGCGCACCAGGTGGCGCTGCGCCGGTGTTCGCCGACGGCCAGCAGCGCACCGACCAGCGACCGCACCATCGACCAGCAGAACGCGTCGGCGGTGACGTATGCGGTGATCAGGTGACCATCGCGGGTCCAGTCCAGCCGTTGCAGATCGCGAATAGTGGTAGCACCCTCGCGGTAACGGCAGAATGCCGCGAAGTCGTGTAACCCCAACAGGTTTCGAGAGGCTTCGGTCATCTCATCCACATCGAGCAGGCGCGGCCACGCGGTGATGTAGCGGGCCTGATGCGGCTCCACTCCGTAAGGCGCCGTCGAGAGCCGATAGACGTAGTGGCGGCGCAGCGCCGAGAATCGTGCGTCGAAACCCGCTGGCGCACGGATGATCCGGCGGATACGGACGTCGGCGGGCAGCAGCCGCCCCAGCCGCCGGACCAGCGGCAGGAATTCCGCTTCGGTCGGTCGGGGTGAACGAGGATAGGCGTTGGGCAGCGCATCCACCGGAATGTCGACATGAGCGACCTGACCGGTGGCATGCACCCCGGTGTCGGTGCGCCCGGCCGCCCACAACCGCACCTCGGTCCGGAAGACCGTCGAGAGTGCCCCCTCGAGAACACCCGCGACCGTTCGCTGATCCGACTGCGTAGCCCAGCCGGCGAAATCCGTCCCGTCATAGGCGATATCGAGCCGAAGACGAACGCGCCCGCCATCGGCGTCGATGGCGGGCGCGTCGTTCAACGGCAAATCGCTAGGACTTGTCAGCGTCCTCGTCTTCCGACTCAGTGGCTTCCGGCTCAGCGGCCTCAGCCTCTTGCGTCTCGGCCTCAGCCTCCTGCGCCTCAGTCTCCTGTGCCTCGGCCGCAACCTCTTCCGGCTCAGGTGCAGGCTTCGGAGCAGCCTTGGCAGCGGCCTTCGACGCGCCTACCCGACGCGCACGATCGGCTTCCGACGTGACCGTCTTCTCCTGCACCAGCTCGATCACCGCCATCGGGGCGTTATCGCCCTTGCGTGCTTCGACTTTGATGATGCGGGTGTAGCCGCCATTGCGGTCGGCGAAGAATGGCCCGATCTCGGCGAACAGGTTGTGCACCACGTCCTTGTCGCGAATCTTCTTGAGCACCTCGCGCCGGTTGTGCAGTGTGCCCTTCTTGGCGTGGGTGATCAGCTTCTCCGCGTAGGGCCGCAATGCCCGAGCCTTGGTCTCGGTGGTCTTGATCCGGCCGTGCTCGAACAGCGCCGTCGCCAGGTTGGCCAGGATCGCCTTCTGGTGCGAAGACGACCCGCCGAGGCGAGGACCCTTGGTGGGCTTGGGCATTGCTGACGCTCCTGTCTAGATACTGCTGAGTCTTTAGAGCTGTTCGGTTTCCGCGTAGTCCTGGTCGTCGTAGGCGCCCTCGGCGGACCAGGTGCCGGTGGCCACGTCGTAGCCGGCGACCTCCGACGGGTCGAAGCTGGCCGGGCTGTCCTTGAGCGACAGACCCAGCTGGTGCAGCTTGACCTTCACCTCGTCGATCGACTTCTGTCCGAAGTTGCGGATGTCGAGCAAGTCGGACTCGGTGCGCGACACCAACTCGCCAACGGTGTGCACGCCCTCGCGCTTGAGGCAGTTGTACGAGCGCACGGTCAGATCCAAGTCGTCGATCGGCAGCGCGAACGACGCGATGTGATCCGCCTCGGCCGGCGACGGCCCGATCTCGATACCCTCGGCCTCGACGTTGAGTTCGCGTGCCAGACCGAACAATTCGACCAGCGTCTTACCCGCCGACGCCAACGCGTCACGCGGGCCGATCGAGCTCTTGGTTTCGACGTCGAGGATCAGCTTGTCGAAGTCGGTGCGCTGCTCGACACGGGTGGCGTCCACCTTGTAGGTCACCTTGAGCACCGGCGAGTAGATGGAATCGACCGGGATACGGCCGATTTCGGCACCCGACGCCTTGTTCTGCACCGCCGGAACATATCCGCGGCCGCGCTCGACGACGAGCTCGATCTCGAGCTTGCCCTTGTCGTTCAACGTCGCGATGTGCATCTCGGGGTTGTGCACGGTCACACCGGCCGGCGGCACGATGTCACCGGCGGTCACCTCGCCCGGGCCCTGCTTGCGCAGATACATCGTCACCGGCTCGTCCTCTTCCGAGGACACCACCAGGCTCTTGAGGTTCAAGATGATGTCGGTGACGTCTTCCTTGACGCCTGGCACGGTGGTGAACTCGTGCAGCACGCCGTCGATGCGGATACTGGTGACGGCCGCCCCGGGAATCGACGACAGCAGCGTGCGGCGCAGCGAGTTACCAAGTGTGTAACCGAATCCCGGCTCCAGCGGCTCGATGACGAACTGCGAACGGTTGTCGTTGATGGTCTCTTCGGACAGGGTGGGTCGCTGTGAGATCAGCATGGTGTTTCTTCTTCTCCTTCTCGGCACCCGCTATTTGATGCCGGTAAGACCCGCTGCTGCGGTTGCAGCAGCGGAAAACTGCGATTACTTCGAGTAGTACTCGACGATCAGCTGCTCGGTGAGCGGCACGTCGATCTGTGCCCGTTCCGGCAGTTGGTGGATCAGGATGCGTTGCCGCTCGCCGACCACCTGAATCCAGCTGGGGATCGGACGGTCGCCGGCGGTCTCGCGCGAGATCTGGAACGGCACGCTGTTCACTGAGTTGTCCCGCACATCGATGATGTCGTACTGCGACACCCGGTAGCTGGGGACGTTGACGTGCACGCCGTTGACCGTGAAGTGCCCGTGGCTGACCAACTGGCGGGCCATCCGGCGGGTACGCGCCAATCCGGCGCGGTAGACGACGTTGTCCAGGCGGCTTTCCAGGATCTGCAGCAGCTCGTCACCGGTCTTGCCGGGACGGCCCGCTGCCTCCTCGTAGTAGCGGCGGAACTGCTTCTCCATGACGCCGTAGGTGAAGCGAGCCTTCTGCTTCTCCTGCAGCTGCCCCAGGTACTCGCTCTCCTTGATCCGCGCCCGGCCGTGCTGGCCGGGCGGGTAGGGGCGCTTCTCGAACGCCTGGTCGCCGCCGATGAGGTCGGTGCGCAGCCGGCGTGATTTCCGGGTGATGGGTCCGGTGTAACGAGCCATTTTCTGTTCTTCTCCTAGACCCGACGGCGCTTGGGCGGACGGCAGCCGTTGTGCGGCTGGGGGGTGACGTCAGAGATCGCGCCGACCTCCAGCCCGGCGGCCTGCAGCGACCGGATGGCGGTCTCGCGGCCCGAGCCCGGGCCCTTGACGAACACATCGACCTTCTTCACGCCGTGCTCCTGGGCTTTGCGGGCCGCGTTCTCGGCGGCCAGCTGCGCCGCGAACGGCGTCGACTTACGGGAACCCTTGAAGCCGACATGGCCCGACGACGCCCAGGCGATGACGTTGCCCTGCAGGTCGGTGATCGTCACGATCGTGTTGTTGAACGTGCTCTTGATGTGGGCGGCACCGTGCGGGACGTTCTTCTTCTCGCGCCGCCGGGTCTTCTGACCCTTCTTGGCGGGGGCAGCGGCTGCCTTCTTGGCTGCGGGCATGACTTACCTGGCCTTCTTCTTGCCGGCGATGGTGCGCTTGGGACCCTTGCGGGTGCGCGCGTTGGTCTTGGTGCGCTGACCGCGCACCGGCATGCCGCGGCGGTGCCGTAGGCCCTGGTAGCAGCCGATCTCGATTTTGCGACGGATGTCGGCCTGCACCTCACGGCGCAGGTCACCCTCGATTTTGAGATTGGCTTCGATGTAGTCGCGCAGGTGGGTCACCTGATCGTCGGTGAGGTCCTTGGTGCGCAGGTCTTTGTCGATACCGGTGGCGGCCAAAATTTCATTCGACCGGGTACGGCCAACGCCGTAGATGTAGGTCAGCGCGACCTCCATGCGCTTGTCGCGCGGGAGGTCAACGCCCACAACTCGAGCCATGGGTGGCATTCCTTCTGTTCGCGGAGGTCTGATCCCAGTCCGTTCCCGGCTGACTGCTCCGGGGTCCGGCCTCCGTTCCGGACGTGGATGAGCTGGCCCATCTCTAAAGATTCCAGCCGCTCACTGGTGCTGGGAGGTCTGCATTCAGTTGTCGGTACAGGCCGGGCTGGGTATATGGCGTCGACCCGCTGCGCCCGGCTACGCCGCGCTTGCGATCGCCGCTAGCCCTGGCGCTGTTTGTGGCGTGGATCGGAGCAGATCACCATGACCCGCCCATGCCGACGGATCACCCTGCACTTGTCGCAGATCGGCTTGACGCTCGGGTTCACCTTCACGGCTGTTTCGATCCTGTTCTGTCTACTCGTTGGTTTGTGGTTCGGGCTTTTTTACTTGTAGCGGTACACGATGCGGCCACGGGACAGGTCGTAGGGAGACAACTCCACCACCACCCGGTCCTCGGGCAGGATGCGGATGTAGTGCTGCCGCATCTTGCCGCTGATGTGGGCAAGCACCTTGTGGCCGTTCTCCAGCTCAATGCGGAACATCGCATTGGGCAGCGGCTCGACCACGCGGCCCTCGACCTCTATGGCGCCGTCCTTCTTGGCCATACTTTTCAGAAATCCTCATCTTTGGTTTCGTTGCTTCTACGCCCGGATCGGCGCAGCATTGGCTGGCTTGACAACGTGAGCCGGTGACAGGAAATTCCTAAGACTGGGCACGCAAGAAACCAGCGCGATGACGCACCGTTGGTCCACGATACCCGCTCATTACCGCTGGCCAAAATCGCTGCGGGCGGAATCGGGACCTGCCAACCTGACCCCACGCACGGTCCCTGACAAGCGCATACTTAACGCCAATGACCAACCCCGCTAGTGCTGATCCCCACACCCGTAAACCGGTGATCCTGACCGTCGACGACGATCCCGCGGTATCCCGGGCGGTTGCCAGGGACCTGCGTCGCCACTACGGCGAGGCCCACCGCATCGTGCGGGCGGAATCCGGCCCCGACGCGTTGGAAACCCTCAAGCAGCTCAAACTGCGCGGTGAGACGGTCGCAACGCTGGTCGCCGACTACCGGATGCCGCAGATGACCGGCATCGAATTCCTCGAGCACGCGATGGACCTGTATCCGTCGGCGCGACGGGTGCTGCTCACCGCCTATGCCGACACCCACGCCGCCATCGACGCAATCAACGTCGTCGACCTCGACCACTACCTGCTCAAGCCGTGGGATCCGCCGGAAGAGAAGCTCTACCCCGTCATCGACGCCCTGCTGGACGCGTGGAAGCGGGCACCGGACCACCCCATCCCACACACCAAGGTGATCGGACACCGCTGGTCGGCGCGGTCATGGCAGGTGCGCGATTTTCTGGCCCGCAACGGGCTTTACTACAACTGGTTCATGGCCGACGAGCCCGACGGCGAGCAGTTGTTGCGGGCGGCCGGCGAGGACGGCCTGCGGCTTCCGGTCGTCGTTACCGAACACGGCGACACCCTCATTGAGCCCAGCGACGCCGAACTGGCGGACACGTTGGGCCTGAGTTCCACGCCGTCGCAGGAGTTCTACGACTTGATCGTTGTCGGTGGCGGGCCGGCGGGCCTGGCGGCCGCCGTCTACGGCGCTTCCGAGGGGCTGCGCACGGTGCTCATCGAACGCACCGCGACCGGCGGTCAGGCCGGCCAAAGCTCGCGGATCGAGAATTATCTGGGCTTTCCGGACGGGGTGTCGGGCGGCCAGTTGGCCGATCGGGCCCGCAGACAGGCGGAGAAGTTCGGCGCCGAGCTGATCACCGCCCGCGCGGCCACCGCCCTCGAGATCAACGGGCCCAAGCGCACCGTCCGGTTCGCCGACGGCGGCTCCGTCGACGCGCACGCCGTCATCCTGGCCACCGGCGTTGCCTACCGGCAGCTGACGGCAACCGGCTGCGAGAAGCTGACCGGTCGGGGCATCTACTACGGGGCCGCCGTTTCCGTCGCGTCGGAGTGCCAGGACGAAGAGATCTACGTGGTGGGCGGAGCCAATTCCGCCGGTCAGGCCGCGATGTATCTGTCCCGCCAGGCCAACTCGGTGACCATCGTCGTGCGAGGCCCGTCGTTGGAGGCGTCGATGTCGTACTACCTGATCCAGCAGATCGAGCAGAACCCCAAGATCACCGTGCGCACCTGTACCGAAGTTCAGTGCGCCACCGGAGACGATCACCTGGAGAAGCTGACCCTGATCGACAATCGGACCGGCGGTACCGAGGACGTCAGCTGCGGCCGGATGTTCATCTTCATCGGCGCCGCGCCGCGCACCGACTGGCTGGACGGGGTCGTCGCGCGCGACGACCGCGGCTTCATCCTCACCGGTCCGGACCTACGCAACGTCTGTGGATGGACGCTGGACCGTCCACCGCACCATCTGGAAACCAGCGTGCCGGGCGTGTTTGTGGCCGGCGATGTGCGCGCCGATTCCGCCAAACGGGTCGCGGCCGCGGTCGGCGAAGGATCGATGGCCGTGATGCTGGTCCACCGCTACCTGGCGGAATCATGACCGCCCAACTCCCGTGTGATGCCGACGAGTTGCGCACCCTGTTCTTGTTCGAGGCGCTGAGCGACGAGCAGCTCGATGTGTTGTGCGCCAACGGCCACATCGAGCACTACGAATCGGGACCGATCATTGTTGAGGGTGAGCCAGCGACCTGTTTCTACGTTCTGATCGAAGGCGAGCTGGCGATGTCGAAGCTCTCCGGCGGCCAGGCCATCGAGACGAACCGGACATCACAGCGCGGCGTCTATTGCGGTGCCTGGCGGGCGTTCACCGGCGGGAAGCAAAAGCTCTACGACGCGTCGGTGCACGTGACCAAGCCGTCGCGGTTCTTCGTCATGGACGCCCCGGTGTTCGCCAAGTTCATGAAGGACCAATTTCCGATGGCGGTTCACCTGCTCGACGGGATCGCCGTGGGTACCGACCGGATCCGCCGGATCATCGACAACCGGGAGAAGCTGCTCGCGCTGGGCCGGTTGTCGGCCGGGCTGACCCATCAGCTGAACAATCCCGCCGCGGCCATCGCACGGGCCGCCGACGAGCTGCGCGGCCGGATCGCCCGCATGCGCGGGAAACTGGTGATGCTCGCCGACGGCACGGTAAGCGCTGAAACGCTGAACGCATTGGTGCGGCTGCAGGAGGCGGTCGCCGAGCAGGTCGCCAAATCGGCTTCGCAGCACCTGACCGCGCTCGAATCCGCCGACCGCGAGGACGCCGTCGGCGAGTGGCTGGAGGACCACGACATCGACGGCGGGTGGGACATCGCGCCGACACTCGTCGAAGGCGGCGTCGACACCGACTGGCTGGAGCGGATTGCCGCAACCGCCGAGGAATTGGATGCTTCGGCCTCGTTGGAGGAGGCGGTCCGCTGGATCAGCTACACCATCGAAAGCGAACTTCTGATGAATCAGATTTCGGAAGCGAGCAAGCGGATTTCGGCGCTGGTCGCCGACGCCAAGCAATATTCCCGGATGGACCGGGCCCTCTTCGATGTGGCCAATGTGCACGAACTGCTGCGCAGCACGCTGGTGATGTTCGCCGACCGGTTGACCAAAGACGGCGGCAAGCCCGGCGCGATCACGGTGGTCAAGGATTTCGACCAATCGCTTCCCGAAATCCCTTGCTTCCCAGGGGATCTCAACCAGGTGTGGACCAACATTATCGACAACGCGCTGGCAGCGATGCGCGAGAAGGGCGGCACACTGACCATCCGCACCGGTAGGGAAGGCGAGAAGCTGGCCCGCATCGAGATCTGCGACACCGGACCGGGTATCCCCGAGGAGGCGCGCGAGCACATCTTCGAGCCGTTCTTCACCACCAAACCGGTCGGCGAGGGCACCGGCCTCGGGCTGGATTTGGCGTGGAACATCGTCGTGAAGAAACATCGCGGGGATTTGCGGGTGGAGTCGGTGCCGGGCAATACCCGCTTCATCGTGTTGCTGCCGCTGGAAAAACCGCGCGTCGAGGATTTGGCCGATCCCGACCTGGATGCAGAACTGGCGGAATAGCGACCTCGCGCGACCGGTTGGAGACACCATGACTGATACTCAGGCTCGTTCGACGAGTGGCCCCAACCTTGGTCGGTTCGGATCGTTCGGCCGCGGTGTCACCCCGCAGCAGGCGAAAGACATCGAGGCCCTGGGTTACGGGGCGGTCTGGGTAGGCGGTTCACCCGCGGCCGAGCTGGAATGGGTGGAGCCCATCTTGGCGGCGACCACCACGCTGCAGGTAGCCACCGGCATCGTCAATATCTGGTCGGCGCCGGCCAAGCCGGTCGCCGAGTCGTTCCACCGCATCGACAAGGCTTACCCCGGCCGGTTCCTGCTGGGCATCGGCGTCGGGCATCCCGAAGCGGTGAGCGAGTACCGCAAGCCCTACGACGCGCTGGTCGAGTACCTGGACCGCCTCGACGACTACGGCGTGCCCGCCGAGCGTCGAGTAGTTGCGGCGCTGGGCCCGCGGGTACTAAAGCTTTCGGCGCAACGCAGCGCCGGAGCGCATCCCTACCTGACCACGCCGGAGCACACGTCGCACGCCCGCGAACTGATCGGCCCGTCGGCGTTTTTGGCGCCCGAACACAAGGTGGTGTTGACCACCGACGCAGACCAGGCTCGCGCCGTCGGACGTAAGGCCCTCGACATTTACCTCAACCTCGCCAACTACCTGAACAACTGGCGGCGGCTGGGTTTCACCGACGACGACATCACTCGCCGCGGCAGTGACCGCCTCGTCGACGCCATGGTCGCGTATGGCACGACCGACTCGATAGCCGCGCGTCTGAATGAACACCTCGACGCGGGCGCGGACCATGTGGCCGTTCAGGTGCTGACGAAGAGTGAGAACCTGGTTCCGGCGCTGGCCGAATTGGCGGGACCGCTTGGACTGAATCAGTCGTGAGGAAGCAGAGGGGGACCTTAGATGGCCGAGGCAGTATCACTGAAACCCGACCTGGGGCGGTTCGGCGTATTTCTGGCCTTCCGCTCCGTGGCACCCGAACTGGCCGCGCAAATCGAATCGCTCGGTTATGGCGCCATCTGGGTCGGCGGATCGCCAGACGCGGAGTTAGAGTGGGTGGATCCTGCTCTGGCGCAGACCAATTCGCTGCAGCTGGCCACCGGGATCGTCAATATCTGGTCCGCGCCGGCGCCGGTGGTCGCCCAATCCTTCGAGCGCATCGAAAACGCCCATCCCGGAAGGTTTTTACTGGGCATCGGGGTGGGCCACCGCGAGCACACTTCAGCGTACGTGAAGCCCTATGACGCGCTGGTCGGTTACCTCGACGAGCTCGACAACGCGATGGTGCCGACGAGTCGTCGAGTGCTCGCGGCGCTGGGCCCCAAGGTCCTGAAACTCGCCGCCGAGCGCAGCGCGGGCGCACATCCGTATCTGACTACGCCGCAGCACACGGCCAAGGCGCGCGAAGCGATGGGTCCTTCGGTGTTCTTGGCACCCGAGCACAAGGTGGTGCTCACCACCGACGCTGACGAGGCGCGCCGGATTGGCCGCGAGACCGTCGACCACTACCTGGGCCTGAGCAACTACGTGAACAACTGGCTGCGGCTGGGGTTCAGCGAAGACGACGTGCGCAGGCCCGGCAGCGACCGGTTGATCGACGCGGTGGTTGCCTACGGCACGCCGGAGGCCATCGCGCAGCGGCTCAATGAGCATCTGGAGGCCGGCGCCGATCACGTGGCGGTCCAAGTGCTGGGCGGCTGGACCCCGGAGACACTTCTGCCCGTCCTGAGCGAGCTGGCCGGGCCGTTGGGGCTGAACCCCGCAAGCTGATTGGGCGGCTCGGCTAAGGTGCCAGCATGCGGCTGCTGGTCACAGGTGGAGCTGGCTTCATCGGTACCAATTTTGTGCATGCCAGTGTGCGTGAGCATCCCGATGATGGGGTGACGGTGCTGGACGCCATGACGTACGCCGGCAGCCGCGAATCGCTGGTTCCCGTCGAAAACGACATCCGGCTGGTCGAGGGCGACATCACCGACGCCGGGCTGGTGTCCCGGCTGGTCGCCGAGTCCGACGCGGTGGTGCACTTCGCGGCCGAAACACACGTCGACAACTCATTGGTCGACCCGGCGACGTTCCTGCGGGCCAACGTGATCGGAACGTTCAACGTTCTGGAGGCGGTACGCGAGCACGGGGTGCGGCTGCATCACGTCTCCACCGACGAGGTCTACGGCGATCTTGCCCTCGACGATGCCGCGCGGTTCACCGAGTCGACGCCCTACAACCCGTCGAGTCCCTACTCGTCAACCAAGGCCGCCTCCGACATGTTGGTGCGAGCCTGGGTGCGCTCCTACGGTGTGCGCGCGACGATCTCGAACTGCTCCAACAACTACGGCCCGTATCAGCACGTCGAGAAGTTCATTCCCCGCCAGATCACCAGCGTGCTCACCGGGCGCCGACCCAAGTTGTACGGCAAAGGGGCCAACGTGCGCGATTGGATTCACGTCGAGGACCACAACGACGCGGTCCGGCGAATTCTCAGCCGGGGCCAGATCGGCCGAACCTATCTGATCGGCGCCGACGGCGAGCGCGACAACCTATCGGTGCTGCAGACGCTGCTGGAGCTGATGGGCCGCGATCCCGACGACTTCGACTATGTCGTCGACCGTGCCGGCCACGACCTGCGCTACGCCATCGATCCCACCCCGCTGCGCACCGAACTAGGCTGGGCACCGAAGCACACCGACTTCACCGATGGCCTGCGCGCCACCATCGACTGGTACCGCGACAACGAAACCTGGTGGGCGCCGCTGAAAGCCGCCAGCGAAGCACGTTACGAACAACGGGGACAGTGACATGCAGGCTCGGGAACTCGACATCGCCGGCGCGTGGGAGATCACGCCGCGACTGAATTCCGATTCGCGTGGTCTGTTCTTCGAATGGCTCACCGACCGCGGGTTCACCGGGTTCGCCCGTCACCGGCTCGATGTCCGGCAGGCCAACTGTTCGGTATCGGCGGCCGGTGTGCTGCGCGGCCTGCATTTCGCCCAGCTGCCACCCAGCCAGGCAAAGTACGTGACCTGCCTGGCCGGCTCGGTGTTCGATGTCGTCGTCGACATCCGGGTCGGTTCACCGACTTTCGGGCACTGGGACTCGGTGCTGCTCGACGACCGCGACCACCGCACGATTTATATCTCCGAAGGCCTCGCGCACGGTTTCCTTGCACTACAGGACAACTCGACGGTGATGTACCTATGCTCAGCGGAATACAACCCGCAGCGCGAACACACCATCACCCCCACCGATCCGACGCTGGCAATCGAATGGCCGAGCGGGCACGAATTGCTGTTGTCCGACCGCGACGGCGCGGCACCCACTTTGGACGAGGTCCGCGCCGCCGGTCTGCTACCGAGCTGGGAGGAAACCCAAGCGTTCGTTCGAGGCTTGCCTGACAGCTGAACGACACGTTTTGATTCCGGCTTTCGCGGGTACTCGCGTCCGAAGCACGCCAGTGGGAACCCGTGCGGCACTGAGGAGGTCATCATTCTTCACCAATTGCTGCTGGCCGCATCCAGCCAGCCGGAGGCCGCAGGATTTATTCTGCGCGGTATCAAAGGCATTTTCGTCGCCATCGGTAGCGTTATCGCGGCAATCATTTGCGCAGCCGTCGCCGCAATGAAGGGTCGCAACCCATTGGGTTGGGGCATTCTTGGACTGTTCTTCAGCATTCTGACGCTGATCGTGGTCATCGTAATCCCGTCCAAGAAGAACTGACGCAAGCGCTTCCACACCTAGAAGGGTGGCGGTTCGTCGTTGGCGATGATCCGTAGTCGTTCGCGGTGCTGTTCCCGCTGTCGGACACGCTGATTGTGTCGGCGCTCGGCGGTGACGCGTGCCGCGCGGTTTTGGGCGCGGGTACGTCGCCGCCTGGGCATCGCCAGGGTGCGGTCGACGCACCGCAGCCGGGCAGGAACCGGCTCTAGCGCGCCCGTAGGCGCGCAGAGGCTGGGGAAGAGCAACGCGCTGCCCGGGGTGGTGACGTACGTCTGCCCCGACGGCGACGTCCATATCACGGTGGCGTCGGGCAGTTGTTGGTCGCGCCAACCCCAGAACGTCTTGATCAAATGATGCAGGCGGCAAAGACATTTGAGGTTAGAGGCGTGTGTCGGCCCGCCGTCGGCGTAGGCGACCGTGTGGTCGATGTCGCAGTCGATCGCGGGCCGATCGCACCCCGGGAACCGACAAGTCAGGTCACGGCAGCGCACGTAATCAGCCAATGCTGGCGACGGCGTGTAGCCGGCCTCCGCCGGCGCGTCGGCCGGGTGGATCAGCGGCCGCAGCTTGGCCGACTTCGCCAGTTCGGCAATCAGTTCGGCGGGAATGAGCGCATCGGCGCCGATCATCGAACCGGGCGTTTGTGCGGTGCCGTCAACGCTGGCTTGCTCGGCGACGACATGAATCACCACGGCAGCCGGGACCGGCGTCTCTCCAGCCGGGCAGTCGGGCCTGCCGCAGCGACAGGCCAGCCGATCGGCCCCGACCGCTAACGCCCCCATCGCGTCGGCGCGGCGCTGGTTGCGAGTCCGCGGATCGTCGGCACACACGTTGGCGGCCAACGCATCCAGGCGCGCATCCACCGCGTGGGCATCGGTGGTGATCAGCCTGCCGAACACTTCGGTCAAGCCGTCGCCACTGTCCCAGATCGAGAACTCCCGATCGGCCTGGCGCTCCCGTCGGCGCCGCACCGCGTCGCGATCGGCGCGGGCCACGATACGGTCCACCTGTGCGGCCAGCCGGCCCTGCGTCAGTGCCGGCCAGCGCGGCGCCGTTAGCGCCAGTTCGCCGTCAACGTCAGCCATCACCTCAGGGTCGGTGATCAAATCCGTGCGGTAGACAATCGTCTGAAACATCCGATAGTCGATGTCGCCGGCCACCAACAGCGCTCCCACCTTCGGCAGCCGCAACCGCATCGCCCGCGAGTAGTCGAGGTAGCTTGCCGCCAGCGCCTGGGTAATGCCCAACGCCGCAGCCACCTCGGCAGTGATCGCCTCCTGGGTATCGGTGCACCACGTCTCACGTTCGCCGGCCGCACGCAGCCACAACACATCCAGCTCACCGATCACGGCCAGCCGCTGCCCGGCAGCCTGGTTCTCCGCCCGCGCCGCGGCACAGAGCCGCTGCACCACCGACGACGCAGCTTCTTCGAACATACATTCGAGTATGCCATAAGGGTCCGACACGAATCGCTCGCCTATCGCCCGCCCGTTTTGGCACACACCTCCCGGCCGAGAAACCCGCTGGCCCCGGTTACCAATATCATCGCGTTGCCGTGGCGAGCCGGTGGACGGCGTCGGCGACCTCGTCGGGACAGTCTTCCTGCACAAAGTGCTTGCCCGGCAGCAGGATCGCGTCATCGAGCCCGGCCGCCAGTTGCGCTTGTACGCCGTAGCGGCGCCACGTCAACATGCGATCGAGCACCCCCCACACGACTTGCACCGGATACGGCTTACTGCGCAACGCCGCCAGATAGTGACGTTGTTTGTCGGCGGTCGCCTCGAAGCCCCGCATGATCTGCAGGAAGGCGCGGCCGCCGTCGTCGCCGAGCAACAACGGTACATAGCAAGCGATTTCGGCGGTCGGCACCCGTCGAGTCACGCCCAGGGCTCGCATCAATGCCACGAAGAGGCCGGGCAGCTGCATAGATTTCAGCCACGCCTCCCCCACGACCGGATGCGCGAACGGCTCCATCACCCATGGCCGGTGAAAAGACTCCACGGCAATAGTCGTGTTCAGCACCGTAAGCGACCGAACACGGTCCGGCGCGGCGGCGGCAACCTCGAGGCCGATCGGACCGCCGATGTCGTGCACCACCAAGTGGAAGCGATCCAATTCCAGTGCGTCGATGGCGGATCCGAGCCAGCGGCCCAGCCCGGTCCAGGTGTAGTCGGCATCCGCAGGGCGCTCGGCAAGACCCAGCCCGGGAAAGTCAACAGCGATGCCACGCAGTCCCCGGGCCGCCAGCGCGGGCACCACTTTGCGGTAGAGAAAGGCGGAAGCGGGCACCCCGTGCACGCACACCACCGGCTCGCCGCCGGGTGGGCCCAGGTCGAGCACGAAAGAGCCGATACCGCCGGCGGTGAACACTCGGCCCGATGCCCGGTACCGGTCCAACAGCTCGGCGGACGACATAACGGTCACGCAGTGGCCAGCCGCAGGAGTTCGTCTACCGACCACTGATCGTCGGCGTGCTCGCCATACTTGCGTGCGACCACAGCGCCGTCGCGGGCGATGAGGAAATCGGCCGGCATGCCCAGGTGGTTCTCCGTGGGTCCCAGGGCGCCGGCGAGTGATCGCGCTGATCGGCTCTGCCGCATGCCTCGGCCGACGGCACGCGCCACGTCTCCGTTGAGCACCCCGCGTATGGAGTTGTGCACGCCGAACTCGTCGTAGAGCTTGCGCTTGGGATCGGCCACCACGGCGAAGGGTAGCTCGGCCACGTAACGGCGAAGCCGGTCGGCGGAGGAATGAAACACCACGACCTCGGTGACTTCGGCTTTGGTGATTTCGTCGTGCCGGGATGCCACCTCGTGCATGTGCAGGTTGCAGATCGGGCAGCCGGCGAACCGCCGAAACTGCAGGTGCACAAGTCCATCGGCGGCTGGAAGTGCGACGGCGCCGCCCTCGATCGTTGTCAGCGTTCGCGCTTTGACCTTGTCACCCGTGTTCAGCACAGCGCCCTCCGTTATTGAGTCAAGCAACTCCATACCTTGGATCTGAAGTATTGAGTAGACTCACTTCAAATGTCAACCCCTACCGCCAGCCACCGACGCCCCGGACGCCCCGCGCAGTTCGATCGTGACACCGCGCTATCCGCGCTGCTTTGGCTGCTGTGGAGCAAGGGCTACGACGGGGCCACCCAGGAGGAAATGCTCGCCGCGACCGGGCTGTCGTCCTCGACGCTGTACCGATCGTTTGGGACCAAGGCCGAGATCCTCGAAGCGGCATTGGCGTTGTACTTGGCGTGGGCCGATGAAATGTTCGCCCCGCTGGAGCATGGCCGCCGCGGTGTCGCAGACGTCAACGCGTTTTTCGACCACCTCCAAGCGTTGCTCGGCGGCCCGATGAGCACCGCCGGATGTCTGGTGTGGAACACCATGCAGAATCCGATCAGCGGCGACCCGCGCATCAGGGCCCTGACCGAGCGGCACATGCAACGGCTGCGCCGGGGATTGACGGCGGCGCTGCAGCGCGCCGCCGACGCCGGGGAACTGCCGCCGTCGGCGCCGAAATACCTTGCCGACGCCCTGCGCGCCGGGGTGGTTGGCGTACAGGCGCGCGGACGCGCCGGCGACATCGAAGACGCGATCACGATGCTCGACGGGCTGCGGGCATTGCTGGGTCGCGATGAGCCTTAAAGCGCAGCGAGCCGGTTGTGCGATAGCCCGCAATCGGCACTACAACGTGGCCAGTCTGCAACGCCAGCGGTTGCTCAGCGTGACGGCCGTGATCGGCCGGATGGAGTCCACGGTGGCTGTCGGACGTATTCAAGTGCCGCAGCCGGTTTACGAGCAACTCCGCAGTTGCTTTGTGTTCGAGGACCGCGGCGCGGTCGACGTGAAAGGCAAAGGCGTCATGCATACCTGGTATCTGGTCGGCCGAAAGGTGCTCACGGCTTGAATCCCAGATCGTGCAAGGCGTCGATGCAGCCGCGTATCCAGTCGTTTGGATTGATGGGTGGCGGTCCGCCGCCCATCTCAAGTCGGCAAACGTTGCCGGTGTCATAACCCTGTTTCATCTCGTTCTTGAGGAAATTGCGATTCCTTGGATCCGAGTAGAAGGTGTGTTCGCTGTTGTAACCGTCCAGATATGACGGGCTGGAGCTCGCGGGCGCCGCGCCGGCCAATGACGGCGAGCCGATCGCAGCTATGGCGATACTTGCCGCGACGAGGATCGCACGGACGGACATGCGCCCACATTACCTGCGAGCGCGCCGTCCCTCGACCAGGTAAACCGCAAACAGCCCGACGGTGAGTAGCTCAGCGACCACGTCGACTGCCGCGTGCGGCGACGGCTGCCATCCTTGCTCGGAAAACCCGAAGAGGCCAACGGTGCGCGACAGCGCGAACGCGACCAGTGAGCCGCCGGCCAGCATGGCGCCGAGCCACCGAAGCCACGCCGGACCGCCGGCCAGAATCAGCGCCGCGACAGCAAACGAGACACTGGCCTGCACAATAAAGGCAGTGCCGATCGTCGGTATGTGCCGGTAGCCATGGATGTAGAGGTAGGCATGGCTGATCCCGCTGACGACCAGCGCCACGGGGATACCGATTCTCGTGATGAGCCCAGCGAATGTCATTGCAGTGTCCGCTCTTTCAACGCAAGCGCATTTTGGCCCCGGGTATAGCTGACCTCGCGGATGCCCAGCGCGTCGTGCAACTTTCCGGCCGGCAGGCTGACGGGCTTGGGCGCCGGGCCATCTCCGGGATGAGGCAGCGGATAGGCGGTCGTGGTTCCGCTGTAGAACGTCACGTTGCCTTCGGTCTTGGAGAACACTTGGTGGACGTGGCCGTTGAGGCAGGTCACCGACGAGAACCGGCGCAGATAGCTCAGCGCCTGGGCGGCATCGTCGGTGCCCCAGCCCCAATCCGGATACATTGCGAACAACGGGATATGGCTGAACACGATGATCGGCGTTTCATTGGGCAGCGCCGCAACGTCTTTGGCGACAAAGTCCAGCTGGTCGACGCCCAGGTGGCCAAGCTTCTTCAAGTTCAGCGTGTTCACCAACGCAATCACATGCACGCCGGCGATGTCGAGGCTGTACCAGCCGTCGCCGCGGGTTCCGGCGCCGAACGCACTTCGGTACTTCTGGCCCGCATCGTCGACCGAGTCGTGCTCACCGGGCACCGTGAAGACGTGCGGCGTGCGCAGTCCGGTCATCATCTGCTTGACCTGATCGAATTGATCGGGAGTGGCCAGGTGGGTGAGATCGCCGGTGTGGATGACGAAATCGGGTACGTAACCGAGGTTGTTGATCCGGTCGATCGCCTGGCTGAACGAGCCGGCGACATTTGAGTTGGCCTTACCGAGGAACCCGATGTGGCTGTCGCTGACCTGAGCGAATCGCAGAGTGGGCCGGCCCGCAACCCGCGCGGCGTCCGCCGTGCCGGCGACGTGGGAGATGACTTCACCGCCGACCACCGCGAGGCCGACGACCGCGCCGAACCATGCGCTGTGCCGGATGAGCTGGCGGCGACTCATCGTGTGCGGAGCGTCAGTCATTGCGTCACAACCACGGTGGCGTGCATGAACGGGTGGATCGAGCAGACGTAGTCGAATTTGCCCGCGGCTGGGAACGTATGGGAATACGTGCCCTGGGAGCCCATCCCGGGCGAGTGGAACGACCCGTCGCTCGCGGCCACCGTGTGGGGTTCTTCGTCGTGGTTGGTCCAGGTGACCGTGCTTCCCGCGGGGACGGTCAGCGTCGCGGGGACGAAGGCGAAGTTGTCGATGCTGACCGCATTGCCGGCCACCGGCGCGGCCGTTCCGGTCGCCGGCGCCGAGGTGCCCGGCGGTGGGCCCGACATCGACGGCATGCCGCTCATACCCGGCATTCCCGGCGTCGTCGCACCCGACCCGAAGGTCACCGAGGGCGAGGTCGCCGATGGCGGCGACGAGCATCCGGCCAGCAGCAGCACTGCCAGCAGCACAACACGGGCGCCCTGATGTCGTCCGGGCATACCGATGCACCTCCATCGTCGGCGAAAAAAGTACGCGTCGCCAACAGATAGGGCAGTGGGTTACAGGCCGTCAGGCCGGCTCGTTCGGACGCGGCGGGACGAACACCTCGATGACGCCGCCCTGTTCGCGAACCATCAACGTGGGCAACGGCTTCGGCGCGATCGGCAATTGGTGAGTCAGCACCTGGCCGGCGGGCGAGAACGATGTCGAATGGCAAGGGCAGCGCAGCCGGTCATCGGGCGCGTCGAACCACAACCGGCAGCCTTGATGGGTGCACACCCCCGACACGGCTTCGGGCTTGCCGTCGACCCGGCGAACGAACCCGATGACCGAGCCGAGGTCGAACGGGTGCATGACCCCCTCGGGCACCTCTGCGCTGGCCGCAACCCGCTGCCAGCGCCCGGTGTTGGGGGTGAGTTCGCCGGAGTTGTATTTGTTGTCACCGTCGGCGACCTGCCCGCTGTCGATCAGCGCTCGATCGATCGACACCGCCGCCACCGCAGCGGCCGCGGCGGCCGATGTGCCGACGATGACGTTTCTGCGGGTCGCCCCGGATTTGGCCACCGGCGGCGAGCCGCCCTCGGCCTGTGCGGCAAGACGACGGCGCAGATCGGTGAGGAATTCTTCGCGCGGCGCGTCACTGCCCAACCGCGCCGCCTGCAAATCGATGGCGGTCCGGATTTGCGCGGCTTCGAAGTCGTCGGGCCGGAACGGCTTGGGGCGACGACCCCGCAACAGGTCATCGACATACCTGCGCAACCCACGCGCGTTCATGATTCGCCCTTCTCGTTGACCTGTGCGGCCAGTCGCAACGCGCGATGCTGGAGCACCTTGGCGTTGGCGATGCTGACCCCGAGTTCGGCGGCCGACTCTTTGATCGAACGGCCTTGCAGGAACCGCAGTTCCAGGATCCGCCGATAGTTATCCGGCAACCGTTCGAGAACCTCGGCCACCCGCTGTGGAGCCGTGCTGATCGCCTCTTCGCTCTCGGGCGGTTGCTCGATGTCGTCGATCGAGGTGATCTCGCGGCCCAGGGTCTCGCGCCAGTGCGCGGCCAGCACCGTTCGCGCGGTGGCCCGCAGGTAAGCGCGGACCTCACCAACACTTGCCGTCAACCGCAGGGGTCGCAGCGCGGCCAGGAAGACCTCGGCGGTGAGGTCCTCGGCGTCGGCCCGGTTGCCCACCCGGGCGAAGATGGTGCGATACACCCAGGTGGCGTTGTCTTGGTAGACCGCCTCCCAGTCCGGGTAGCCGCCGTGGGGCACGACCCGCAAAGGCCGCGGGTCGACGGGTTCGCCGTGTGCCGTCACATATCGCCTGCCTGTCAAAAGCGTGGCACCGCTGAGCATAGTGCCGTGTCACGCCTACATAGCGGCTCGGGTTACACCGTGGTGGGTCAGCCCCGTTGGTCAGCCAGCCTTCTGCCAGGGCTGGCAACTATGCGTCAAGAACGCCCTGTCATCCGGCTGGATTACCACTTGCTGAGGGCCAGTGCTGATGTTGCTGTCGATGATGTGGGTCTCATTGAGGCTACTCAGTCTCGCCCAATAGCAATCGGATGCTCCTTCAGGGCTAGCACCGGCCGAGCGATAGGTGCCGGGCACGATGTCGGTGCCGACTCGATACGTGCCATCGGTTTCCATGGTCGTTTTGGGGACGGATGGTGGCGGCGAAGCGGTCATCGTCACCGTTTTAGTGATCTTCAGTGTGGACGTCAGCGTCACCGCTGTCTGGCTTGACCCGCCGCAACCTGCAAGAATCATCGCCGCTCCAGCGATAACGGTTGTCTTCCCCTGCATTGAAGGAGGGTAAGCACGCAGAGTGCTGTCCTGACATTGTTTTCCGCGGTAAAGGGAGCCACGCCCAAATCGGATGTGAATCAGGTGTCGCCCTTATTGGTGGCTGCTGCCACCACAGTTGGGGTTCGCGGGCTTTGCCGGCCATGCGCAGGCACCGACGTCGGTGGTGTTGGCGTTGCCTCCTCCGCCAAACACGCCGTAGGTGTCCGCCCTGCGTCGCGGTGTAGGTGGCGCCGCCGGTTGCTCTCCAGCCACCCGAAGTCACGACGGTCACCGCCCAGCCCTTGGCTTCGAGCGCGGTCTTGTACGCGTTCAGAACGTCACCTCCCGGTCCATTGACGAGGAAGTGCATGTGGATGCCGTTGTCCGGAATGGAGGTAGGGCCGTCGGTGCGCTGAGTGTTCGCGGGTGTGGGTATCAGCGATTGCAGTTGCGCTGCCGTGGGGGGCGTTGTCTTGGTGGCCGTGTTATGGGAACTCCCGCAACCTGACGCGACCAGACCGATCGCCATCGCCGCGGCTACACAGGCATACGTGTTGCGGCCCATGATCGCCCCTAGCTTCACGCGCACCGTATCAACGGATCACGGACACCAGGGCGGGATCGGGCAGAAATTGAGGCCCGGTGGTGGCGGAGGCGGCGGCGGTGGCGGTGCATCTCCCTCGAAAATGTTCTGGGCGACGTTGCCCTGCCCATGCTGGACGTACCAGTACGTGTGGCAGACGTTCGTGTCCCAGATGACCGGGTTCACCCGCAGATTGCCGGTCTGCACCGGCGGATCTCCGGGGCACCAATGACATGGACCCGCCGGGTGATCCTCTGGGCACCCCGGCCAGGATTGCGGCGCAGGAATTGGTCGGGCCTCGGCGGTGGCTGCGCCCACGACGCCCGCGACACCGGCCCACAACAGCGCGGTCGCCGCCAGCCCCATGATTAGTCGCTTCATAAACCTGGGATTGTCCTCGCCGGCAGCGTCGTGCGAATCAGGAAGATTCCCTAATTTGCAACGTTCACGTTGGTCGGCTTGCCACCACGGCAGCCGATTTACTAGGATGTCCTAGTAACCCATCTGACTCTCTACGCGTATCCGAGGGCATCCATGACCGCACACATCACGCATTTCATCGACGGCAAGCGCACCGCGGGCAAGTCCGGTCGCACCGCCGACGTGCTCAACCCCAACACCGGCCAGGTGCAGTCGCTGGTGCCGATGGGCAGCAAGAGCGAGGTCGACGCCGCGGTGGCTTCGGCGGCGCGGGCTCAACAAGAGTGGGCGGCGTTCAACCCGCAGCGCCGGGCGCGGGTGATGATGCGCTTCATCGAGTTGGTCAACGAGCATGTCGACGAAATCGCCGAGATGCTGTCGTTGGAGCACGGCAAGACGCTGGAAGATTCGCGCGGCGACATTCAACGGGGTATCGAGGTGATCGAGTTCTGCGTCGGCATCCCGCATCTGCTCAAGGGCGAATACAGCGAGGGCGCCGGCCCGGGCATCGACGTGTACTCGTTGCGCCAGCCGCTCGGCGTGGTCGCGGGTATCACACCGTTCAACTTCCCGGCGATGATCCCGTTGTGGAAGGCCGGTCCCGCCCTGGCGTGCGGAAATGCGTTCGTGCTCAAGCCTTCTGAGCGAGACCCGTCGGTGCCGGTGCGGCTGGCCGAGCTGTTCATCGAGGCCGGCCTGCCCGCTGGGGCGTTTCAGGTCGTGCACGGCGACAAGGAGGCCGTCGACGCGATCCTCACCCACCCGGACATCGCCGCCGTCGGGTTTGTCGGCAGCTCGGACATCGCCCAGTACATCTATTCGACGGCGACCGGCACCGGCAAGCGCGCACAGTGCTTCGGCGGGGCGAAAAACCACATGATCGTGATGCCCGATGCCGACCTGGATCAGGCCGTCGACGCGCTGATCGGCGCCGGGTACGGCAGTGCGGGCGAGCGGTGCATGGCGATCAGCGTCGCAGTGCCCGTCGGCGAGCAGACGGCGGATCGGTTGCGCGCCAGGCTGGTTGAGCGGATTAACAACCTGCGCGTCGGCCACAGCCTGGACCCCAAGGCCGACTACGGCCCCCTGGTCACCGAGGCCGCACTAGGCCGCGTCCGCGATTACATCGGCCAGGGCGTCGACGGCCGGCGCCGAGCTCGTCGTGGACGGCCGCGAACGCAGCAGCGACGATCTGACGTTCGGTGACGCAAACCTGGAAAGCGGCTACTTCATCGGGCCCACCTTGTTCGACCACGTCACCCCTGACATGTCGATCTACACCGACGAGATCTTCGGCCCGGTGCTGTGCATGGTTCGTGCCCACGACTACGAAGAGGCGTTGCGGCTGCCCAGCGAGCACGAATACGGCAACGGGGTGGCGGTCTTCACCCGCGACGGCGACACCGCGCGCGACTTCGTCTCCCGGGTGCAGGTCGGCATGGTCGGAGTCAACGTGCCGATCCCAGTCCCGGTGGCCTACCACACCTTTGGTGGCTGGAAGCGTTCCGGTTTCGGCGATCTCAACCAGCACGGCCCGGCCTCGATCCAGTTCTACACCAAGGTCAAGACCGTCACCTCGCGGTGGCCGTCGGGCATCAAGGACGGCGCCGAATTCGTCATCCCGACCATGAATTAGGCCGTCAATGCGATTCTTCGAGTTGGACGACGACGAGCGGGTTATCACCGAGACGGCGGCCGCGTTCGCGGCCAAACGCCTGGCCCCGTATGCCCTGGAATGGGATGCGACGCATCACTTTCCGGTAGACGAGCTGCGTGAGGCGGCCGGGCTCGGCATGGCGGCGATCTATTGCCGCGACGACGTCGGCGGCAGCGCGTTGCGCCGCTTGGACGGGGTGCGGATCTTCGAGCAGCTGGCGATGGCTTGCCCGACGGTCGCGGCGTTCCTGTCCATCCACAACATGTGCGCGTGGATGATCGACGCTTTTGGCACCGCCGAGCAGCGCAAGACTTGGGTGCCGCGGCTGGCCTCGATGGATGTCATTGCCAGCTACTGCCTGACCGAGCCGGGCGCGGGCTCCGATGCCGGCGCGTTGAGCACGCGTGCGGTCAAGCAGGGTGGCGACTATGTGCTTGACGGTGTCAAACAGTTCATCTCCGGGGCCGGCGCCTCGGACGTCTACGTGGTGATGGCGCGCACCGGTGGTGAGGGTCCACGCGGAATATCGGCGTTCATCGTCGAAAAAGGAAGCCCGGGGCTCAGTTTCGGCGCGCACGAGGAGAAGATGGGCTGGAATGCGCAGCCGACCGCGCAGGTGGTGTTCGAGGGAGTTCGGGTGCCCGCGGATGCGATGCTCGGCAGCGCGGACGGGGAAGGTGCGGGCTTCGGCATCGCGATGAACGGCCTCAACGGCGGCCGGATCAACATCGCGGCATGCTCGCTGGGTGGCGCGCAGGCCGCATTCGACAAGGCCGCCGACTATCTTTCCCACCGGCAGGCGTTCGGGGCCGCTTTGCTCGACGAGCCCACCATCCGGTTCACCTTGGCCGATATGGCGACCGCGCTGGAATCCTCCCGAATGTTGTTGTGGCGGGCCGCGACCGCGCTCGATGGCGATGCCGCCGACAAAGTCGAGCTGTGCGCGATGGCGAAGCGATACGTCACCGACGCGTGTTATGACGCCGCGGACAAGGCCCTGCAGCTACACGGTGGCTACGGGTATCTGCGCGAGTACGGTCTGGAGAAGATCGTGCGCGATCTACGGGTGCACCGCATCCTGGAGGGCACCAACGAAATCATGCGGGTGGTGATCGGCCGAGCCGAGGCGGCACGGGTCCGCGCCAGCGCGTAAGAAGGGTTAGCCGAATGACTGAGTCTTTGACGGTCGCGTTTTTGGGGTTGGGCCACATGGGCGGTCCGATGTCGACGAATCTGGTCGCCGCCGGTCACACCGTGCAGGGCTTCGACCCCGTGCCCGCAGCGGCCGCGGCCGCCGCCGACAGCGGTGTCGTGGTGTCGGACAGCGGCCCCGCGGCGGTGACCGGCGCCGACGTCGTCATCACCATGCTCCCGCATGGCGACGCGGTCAAACGCTGCTACGCCGAAATCCTGCCCGCCGCAAGCGAAGGCGCGCTGTTCATCGACAGCTCGACGATCTCCGTCGACGACGCCCGTGAAGTCCACGCATCGGCGGCCTCCCACGGCGTGGCCCAGCTCGACGCGCCGGTCTCCGGCGGGGTCAAAGGCGCCGTCGCCGGCACCCTGGCCTTCATGGTCGGCGGCGACGACGATGCGCTGCAACGGGCGCGGCCGGTGCTGGACCCGATGGCGGGCAAGATCATTCACTGCGGAGCCGCCGGCGCCGGCCAGGCCGCCAAAGTGTGCAACAACATGGTGCTGGCCGTGCAGCAGATCGCGATCGGCGAGGCGTTCGTGCTGGCCGAAAAGCTTGGGCTGTCGGCTCAGTCGCTGTTCGACGTCATCACCGGCGCCACCGGAAACTGCTGGGCCGTGCACACCAACTGCCCGGTGCCGGGCCCAGTGCCGACATCGCCGGCCAACCACGATTTCCAGCCGGGCTTCGCGACCGCGCTGATGAACAAGGACCTGGGCCTGGCGATGGATGCGGTCAGCTCAACCGGTTCGGCGGCCCCGCTTGGCAGTCACGCTGCCGAGATCTACGCCAAATTCGCAGCGGACAACGCCGCCTTGGATTTCAGCGCCGTGATCGAGATGCTCCGGGGCTGAGTTGAATTGCCTGGCTCAGGCAGCACGCTGCTGGGCGATCCACCAGCGTCGGTGGGCCTGCTGGCAACCGGCCGCCCGCAGCGGATCAACGCCGTCGTAGCCGGCGCGAACCTGCGCGGCGCCGACGAAATGCTGGTCGGCGGTAGGGCTGACGACAACCGTGGGCAATTCGGCGGCAATCGCAGCGCGCATTCCACGTCCCGACCCTGCGACGGCGAGTGCGCCGCGGGGCGTTATTCCTAACTCCCACAACGCCAGCCGATAAAGTTCGGCGCCGCACTCGGGCTCGGGGTCGATGCCGGGTAGATCCTCGACGGTCACGATCGTCTCGACCAGGCCATCGCCGACCAGTTGCCGCACCAGCGTCTCGGCCCACACTCGAGGCCGAGTGCTCACCACGCCGACCCAGATGCCCGCGACGAACAAACTCATCACCGAATCGATCAGCCCCGCCCGGGCCGCTACGTCGCCGTCGCGTTCGATATCGGCGAGCGCGGAATCGGCGTCGAAAATGACCGCACGCAGGATATCGGCATCGGCCGGAGGTTCCCGATCCCACCAAAACGTCCGGGCTGGACGAGTCTGACCTATGGCTCGCACGCCCACAGGTTGCCCCAAGCCACGCGCCACCAACCTCCCCCATTCGGGGGATTGGCAAGGCCAACCGTTCTCGGGCCACGGGGAGTCTAGGGTGTTGCCATGCCGGTGCGTCTTGTCCTGGTCGATGACCACGAGATGGTCATCGAGGGACTCAAGGCGATGCTGGCGGCATTCAGGGACCGGGTGCAGGTGGTCGGGCAGGCGGTGGGCGCCGACCGTGCGGTCACCGTGGTCGACGACCTGCAACCCGACATCGTGCTGTGCGACGTACGCATGCAGGGCTTCAGCGGGTTAGACCTGTGCAAGGTGCTGCGCGAACACGAGCCCGACCGCAAGGTCGTGATGCTGTCGGTCTACGACGACGAGCAGTACTTGTTCCAGGCCTTGCGGGTGGGCGCGAGCGGCTACCTGCTGAAAAGCATCAACAGCGACGACCTGGTGCGCCAGCTGGAATTGGTGCACAACGGGGAAACCGTGATCGACCCGGGGATGGCGGTCCGGGCGGCGGACACCGCGGCCCGGATGCAGCGTGACGAATTCTGGCCGGGCGCCCGGCAGGGGCTGACGCAACGCGAAAGCGAAATTCTGTCCTGCATGGTCAATGGGTTGTCCAACCGCGGCATCGCCAACAAACTCGTCATCGGCGAGGAAACCGTCAAGAGCCACCTGCGATCGATCTACCGCAAGCTCGGAGTCAGCGACCGGACCGGCGCGGTGGCAACTGCGCTGCGCGAAGGCATCTACCAATGAGCGCTGTCCAATGACCACATCGCAACCCACCGCCCCCGATGACGGCGCCCGCGGCTCAAACGCGGTACGCGATCTTGTCGACACCGACCGCGAGCTGGCGCTGCTGCGGGAACTCATCCAGGCCGCCTCGAGCGGCCCCGGGGTGGAACCGTTGGCGGCCGCCGCGGCGCGAATGATCACCGCGGCGACCGGGACCGACGTGTGCTTCGTGCATGTGCTCGACGACACCGACCGCTCGCTGACCCTCGCCGGTGCGACACCGCCCTTCGACGGCCAGGTGGGAAAGATTCGGCTGCCGTTGGGATCCGGCATCTCCGGCTGGGTGGCCAAGCACCGTGAGCCCGTCGTCATCACCGACGATAAGGAAGCCGATCCGCGCTACTTGCCGATCCAATCGCTGCGCGGACGCGACTTCACCTCGATGGTGTCGATGCCGATGGAAACCGACCCGGGCGGCCTGGTCGGCGTGCTCAACGTGCACACGGTCGCGCGTCGCGAGTTCACCGAGGGTGACGTCGAATTGTTGCGGGTCATCGGCCGGCTGATCGCCGGCGCCATGCACCAGGCCCGGTTGCACCGGCAGCTGGTGGCCAGGGAGCGGGCGCACGAGCTGTTCGTCGAGCAGGTGATCGAGGCCCAGGAGATCGAACGCCGCCGGCTGGCCGGCGATATTCATGACGGTATTTCGCAGCGCCTCATCACGTTGTCGTATCGGCTCGACGCCGCCGCTCGAGCGGTCAGCGACGATCCGGCGGAGGCCTCCGAACAACTCGATGCGGCCAGAGAACTCGCCGGGTTGACGTTGCAGGAGGCGCGGGCGGCGATCGGCGGGCTGCGCCCGCCGGTGCTCGACGACTTGGGCTTGGCCGGCGGGCTGGCCAGCCTGGCCCGGTCGATACCGCAACTCGACATGGAGCTCGAACTGGCCGATGTCCGGCTACCCGAGCACATCGAGATCGCGCTCTACCGCATCGCACAAGAGGGCCTGCAAAACATCGTCAAACATGCCAACGCATCGGTGGCGCGGCTGTTCTTCACGGTGGACAGCGATACCGCGCGGCTCGAAATCGTAGACAACGGAATAGGTTTCGACACTTTCGAGAACCCGCTGGGCGGCGACGAGATGGGCGGCTACGGTGTGCTGTCGATGGCCGAGCGCGCCGAGCTGGTCGGGGGCCGGTTGAACATCCGATCGCGGCCCGGCGCCGGGACAGCCGTCACCGCGACGATTCCGGTGCCCTCGACGATCGACTAGAAGTCTCCGGCGCCCCGCCGCAGGGTTTCGATCGACGACGCCAGCGCCCGGGATTCGCCGTCGGACATCCCGATATCGCAGAACACCTGCTCGTTGAGCGTGACGGTGGCGTCCTCGACGGTCGAGCGGCCCAGGTCGGTGATCTGCACCAGCGTGGTTCGCCCGTCGGTAGGGTGCGGGACACGTTGCACCAAGCCGTTGGCTTCCAGCCGGCGGATGGCATGGGTGACGCTGGTGACGTGCACCTGCAGCCGGTTGGACGCCTTGATGATCGGCAACGCGCCGCTGCGACTGAACGCCAGCAGACGCAGCAATTCGAACCGTGAAAAGCTCAGATCGTAAGGGCGTAAAGCGGTTTCGACGCGGGCGAGCATGATCTGGTGAGCCCGCATCACCGACGTCACCGCGACCATCCCCTGCGCGACTTCACCCCATCCGGCGCGTTCCCAGTTGGCCCGCGCGACGGCGATCGGATCGCGGTTGTCGGAACTCGATGCGGCCACACCCTTTTCTTACCGCACTTTCGGTCCAGATCAGGGCAGCTCGGCAACGTTAACGGGCCTTGGCGGGGTTTAGGTCAGCGACTTTTCGACCACGGACAGCACTGCCTGGGTTGACGCCAGCTCGCCGACGGTAATCCGCGCGCCGCCATCGGGGTAGTGGCGGACATGCACTCCGCCCTTGGCGAACACCTCGGGCCACTGCCGACGCCCCGCCGGCAGGTAAACGAAGTTCGCGTGCGAGTCCGTACTGTAGATACCCATCGCCATCAACCGCAGCCGCAGATGGTTGCGTTCAGAGGCGATCCGGCGAACGCGGTGCACAAGCTGGGCTTCGGCGTCGTAGGAGGCCGCTACCGCCGCCGCACTGACACTGCTCATCCCGAACGGCAATTGCATGGTCCACAGCCTGCTCGCCAGCTCAGGCGCGGCGAAGCCGTAGCCGATCCGCAACCCGGCGAGCCCATAGGCTTTGGAGAAGGTCCGCAGCACAACAACATTCGGGAAGCGTCGGACCAGGTCTGGTCCGTCGATGCGGTACCGGGAGGCCACGAACTCGATATATGCCTCGTCAAGTAACACAACCGTGTCGCTCGGGATCTGCGTGAGGAACCATTCGACGGCCGAGATGGACTCCAACGTGCCGGTCGGGTTGTGGGGTCGGCATAGCACCACCACGCTCGCGTCGGTGGCGGCGTCAGCCATCGCCGCCAGGTCGTGATGGCCGTACTTGTTGAGCGGGACGGTGACAGGGGTCAGCCGGGCCATTTGCGCGAAGATCGGGTAGCCGTCGAAAGTTGGCTGGCTGATCACAATCCGGTCACCGGGCTGGGTGACCGCATGCAGAATCTGCATCGCCACGCCCGACGCTCCCGTTCCGAGCACGACCTGCTCTTCGCCAACTCCGACTCGGTCCGCGACCAACCGCCGCAGCTGCTCTGGCAGAAACTCCGGATAGCGGTTGGCGGCATCGATGCAGTGGATTAGCGCCGACCGCACCGCCGGCAGCGGCGGGAACGGGCTCTCGTTGAGCGACAACGCGAGTGGATCAACCGCCTGCGGCAGCGTAGCGAGGATCTCTGCGGCCACCGAGGTGCCGTGCGCCGGTTGGGCCATCAGTCACGCCCGCCCCAGCGGATCGCTGCCGCGCCGGCGAAGTCGCCTGCGTGCGCGAATGCGGCCATCATGACCACTTCGCCGGCCTCGATCTGCCCCTCAGAAATGGCGCGATCCAGGTTGACCGGGATCCCGGCACCGAACAGGTTGCCGCACTCGTCAAAGGTGTCGCGGTGGCGTTCCTCGGGCACCTCGAGCGCCTCGCGCCAGTTACGCAAGAACACCCGGTTCGGCTGATTGGTCACGAGCAAATCAATGTCCTTGGCGGACAGCCCGGTTCGATCACAGACGGCGAGCGCCACTTCGGGGACCTGCCGATTGCCGCGAGCGAGCACCTTGCTGATCTTGGTTTCGGTGAACCCGATGGAGGCCTCACCGGGTCCGGCCGCCCACCACTTGCGGGGTGGGTCGATGGCGAGCGTCATGTCGCCGGCGTATTCGCCGTAGGTGCGGCACTCGATGTCGAGTATGGGCGACTCGTCCGACAGCGTGACCAAACCGACCGCGGCCCCGTCGCCGGGTACGGACGATTGCGCCTTGCGGCGCACCCCGGGCTGGTCGAAAACCTGGCCCGCCGCGTTCTGGGCGATCGCGATCAGGGCTGTGTGCCCTTCTCCGGACGCCAGCAGTTGACGAGCCACTTTAAGGCCCAGCACGAACGCCGCGCACCCGCCGTTGTGCAGATCCAGCACCCAGTTGGGACACATCCCCAAGCGGTGCGCGATGCCGCCGCCCGCGCCGTAGAACGCCATGTCCGGCACCTGGGTGTGGGTGATCAACACGTCGACGTTAGCGAGGACGTCCTGGCCGTGCCGTTCGATCAATCCGGCGGCGGCTCGCTCGATCATGTCGGTCGCGGTTTCGTCCGGCCCGACGTGATGGCGGAACTTGGGCGCGCGGAACATCAGGTTGGCCGCCAGGTCATCCGAGCCGGCGAACTGCGCGTAATAGTCTGCGCCGATCGGCTCGCCAGGTAGATAGCTGGAGACGTCGATGAGGCTGACGTTGGCTTGATCAAAAGGCCGATTCACGATTCATTCTCATCTCATCCAGGCCGGCGTGACCGGCAGGCCGTTGCGGTGGCGGTATTCGGCGATCGTCTTGAGGTTGTTGAGCTCAATCCCATGGCCTGCACCGAACAAGTCCCAGAAGTCGCCGACCCAGCCGGTGCGCTCGGACGGAGCGGCGTGGGGGTACGGGTTCTCGTCGTAGAACGGATGACGGCAATTAGTCCACAGCACAACAGAACCGGGCTTGTTCAACACCACCTGTGCGTCCAGGACCCGCATCACGTAGATCATCCATAGGTGCGCGCCCTGGTCCCAGGCACAGTGGTAATCGACGGTACGCGCCTCGGCGTTGGATACCGTACGGGTGTAGATCTTGGTGTCCGGGAGCAGCCGGTCGTAGGCCAACCAGAGCCCCCGTTCCTCGGTGGGCGTGAAGTCACGCAGGGTGTAAGTCCACTCCTCGAGGCTTCTGGTGTCCGACAGCCACTCGAACAGTTCGTCGGGCGGGCAGTCGACGTAGTCGTTGACCGTGCAGTACTGACCGAAAACCTCTTCGTGCGGGTACACCGACCGCATTTGCGAGAAGAAGGTTCCGGCGGTCTCCTCCAGCGGGGTGGTCTCGATGCGAACCACCCCCTCGATCGGAACGGTGGTGCCGGTGTGGGTGACGATATCGTCAAGCGCTGGCAGCGACATTTATGTGGTCCTCCTGTGTGAGCGTGATTTGTTGTCCAACAACCTTGTTGACTAGGGGCGTATTGAGAAATGGTGCAAACGGCGGGATTTCGTCGGCAGCACATTCGACGCTGACCACCGAAGGGCCGTCGACGTCGAGTGAGCCCCGCACCGCTGCAGCCAATCCGTCCGCATCGGTGACATCCACCGATGGCAGTTCAGGGAACATCGCGGCCAGGCCGGCTCCGAGCCGGCTGGGAGCGAATCGGTTATAGCTGTAGAGGTCGTCGTAGTAGAGCTGCTCGCGGGTCACGCACATGGCATGGGCGTTGTTGTTGAGCAACACAAAGGTCATCGGCAGCCGGTAATGCAGCGCGGTGTGCACCTCCATGCCATGCATGAAGAACGCGCCGTCGCCGGCGATCACCACCACACGCCGGCCCGGCGCTTGGGCTTTCGCGCGGGCGAACGCCATCCCGATACCGGCTCCGAAGCTGTAGCCCATTCCGCCCATGCCCAGCGCGACCGCGAAGCGGCCCTTTCGTCGCACCGGCAGGTAGTGAATGGCCGACGCACCGGTGTTACCGGCATCAACGACGATGTCGACCCCGTCGGGCAGGACCTGGTCGAGCTCGGCCATGGCGTCGCGGTAGCGCACACCTTGGCCCTCGAAGGGCGGCGGGGTCAGCTCGGTGCGCGCCACCATGTCGGGTACCCGAAGCCCGGTGGGCCGCCCGGCGCCGGAAAGTGCGCGGGTCAGCATCCGCAACGACGCACGCAGGTCGTCGGTGTGGACGTGAGTACAGGGAAGATACGGCGGCGCCGACCCGATGGACACCGTGCGCACCGCCGCCAGCGCCTCGTCGAGACCCGCACGCGCGGTCACCGATAGCCGGGTGCCCACCACCAGGCACAGCCCACTGCCGGCCACCGCATCGGACACACCGGGGTGACCCATGACACCGGTCACCCCGAGGGCCGACGACGAACCAAGGCCCGGTGTTCCGGCGGCATCCTTGGCGTCCGGCACACAAGCCACGCGAGCGCGCAGCACCGCACGCAGCGCCGAAAGTTCTGCTCGCGCATCATCGCGGGCCACCTGCTCACCGGCGATGATCGTCACCGGTCCGGTCGCGCGCCGCAATGCGCGCACGATGGGATGGGGGTCACCGATGGACCGCGGTCGATCGATGTCCGCTGGGCGTTCACCATTGCGACCATTGAGGTGCAGGGTGGCCTGTTGAATGTCTTTGGGCAGCAACAACACTGCCGGACCGCCAGCTCGTGCGGCGGCAACGGCAGCCGGCAACGCCGAGACGATGTCCTCGGGAGTCAGGACCCTTCGGCAGAACACCGACGCTTGCGAGAACAATGCCTCGGCGTTCAGCGAACCGTTGCGACCGCTGGTGTCCTGAAAGCTGCCGCGACCATCCATGGCTGTCGCCGGCTGGCCAACCAGCGCCAGCACCGGTATCCGGCTGGTGAATGATTCACCCAGGCCGGGAATCAGATTGAGCGCTCCCCCACCGGACGTCGCCGCGACCACACCTAGTCCAGCGCCGCTGCGACTGTATCCATCCGCCATTGTGGCGGCGGAGAACTCGTGCTTGGCGAGTACCGCGGTGATATCCGATCGGAAATAGGCGGCGTCGTAAAGATCTTCGATGTTGGCCCCGTCGACCCCGAAGATGTAGTCGACTCCGATTCCCGCGAGGTGCCCGACGATGTGGTCGACCACTCGGTGTTTGCTCGGCATACCAGATACACGACTCTCGGGCGGCTTGGGTTCACGCGCAGTCGCGATGAACCACACAGCGTTGCCAACCGTGTTACTGGCGGGACCCATGGATTTGAGGAGCTATTCCGCCTGTGTTCAATGACCGCCAGAACAGACCTGACGTCGTCGTCATAGGAGCCGGGCCGTCCGGTCTCGCTGTCGCACGCGAGCTCGGGCATCGCCATCGGATTTCGGCTCTCGTCGTCGAGAAGGCAGCAGCACCTGCGGTTTCGTGGCGGAATCGCTACGACAACTTCCGCCTGAACACGAACGGGTTCCTGTCGCATCTTCCGGGGCAACGGATTCCTCTGACGGCCGGCCGTTGGCCGACCAAGGAGGACATGGTCCGCTACTTCGACCGCTACGTACAGCTCCAGGACATCAATCTTCAGCTCGAATGCGAGGTCAACGGTATCGGGCGCGCGGCAGGGGGCTGGCTGGTTGACACCTCGTCGGGGGAAATCCGGACATCTGCCGTCGTGCTGGCCACCGGCAAGTACCACACGCCCGTCGTGCCGCCCTGGCCTGGCCTCGCTGGTTTCGACGGCATGCTGGTGCACTCCGGCGACTTTCGCAACGCTTGGCCCTATCGGGGGCGCGACGTTCTCGTTGTCGGCGCGGGCAATTCGGCCGCCGACATCGCGGTCCAGCTGGCCAACGGCGGCGCCCGCAAGGTCTGGCTTGCGGTCCGCACACCACCACATCTGGTGCGCCGTGCCATGGGGCCGATTCCGTCGGACATCTTCCTCGAGCTGTTTGCGCGGGTGCCTGCACGCGTGGTCGATCCGCTGATCGCGAGGCTCAATCGTCTACTGCTCGGCGACCTTTCGGCCTACGGATTCGGTCGGCCGCCGCTCGGACTGAAGGCGACGGTGGAACAACGCGGCCGGATTCCCACCCTGGCCGATGAGCTTGTCGACGCCGTACGGGCCGGCCGCGTCGAGGTGGTGGCCGCGGTGGCGGCGATCAAGTCCGGCCGGGTGATTCTCGGTGACGGCACAGCCGTCACACCTGAGGTGATCGTCGCCGCAACCGGATTCGGCCCCGACCTCGACGGTCTGGTCGGGCACCTCGGTGTCCTCGACGAGCACGGCGACCCGCACGGCGGTTTCGCCTCGCATCTCGGCGACGGGTTGTTCTCGATCGGTTACGGCATCCCACCCAACGGCCCGCTGCGGGCGATCCGCCTGGCCGCAACGCCGTTGGCCGGTCAGGTCGCGGCGTACCTGGCTGCCAGATCGTGCAGTGCCAACCGGGTTGAGCGTTCAGCGGCGGTTTAAGGGGATAAAATGACGTTGCTCCGCGAAAAGCGGTTCTTCTTCCGCGGTACGGATGAATATGAAGCAGCCCGCCGCGCAACGGTGTGGAATAGTATTCTGCCGGAACGCTTTCCGGCTGTGATCATGCAGGCGCGCGAGGCCGCAGACGTCGCTGCGGCGCTGCGCCACGCGCGGGCTCACGGCTACCGCGTCGGTGTTCGTTCGGGCGGGCACAGCTGGAACGCCAGCCATTTGCGCGACGGCGGCATGCTGCTCGACGTCAGCCGCCTCGATCACTGCCACGTCGACACCGATCGGATGATCGCGCGTGTCGGGCCCGGCAAGATCGCCAGTGTCTTTGCCGCCGAGCTCGACTCGCAAGGCCTGTTCTTCCCCGCCGGCCACTGTGAAGGCATTCGCCTCGGCGGATATCTGCTGCAGGGCGGATATGGCTGGAACAGCAAGGTCGTCGGACCGGCGTGTGAAAGCGTGCTCGGACTCGAAGTCGTCACCGCCGACGGCGAACAGATCTACTGCGATCCCGAGAATCACCCCGACCTGTATTGGGCCGCTCGCGGTTCGGGCCCGGGTTTCTTCGGCGTGGTCACCTCGTTCACCTTGCGGATTTACCCACGCTCGCCGGTCCTGGGTACATGTCTGTACATGTACCCCATCGAGGTCGCCGACGAGGTGTTCACCTGGGGGCGCTCGATTGCGAGCGAAATCGACGACCGGGTCGAACTGCAAATCCTGACCTCGCGCGGCGCGCCGGAAACCGGGTCCGACGAGCCCAGCATCACCATCGCCGCGCCGGTCTTCGCCGACAGCGAAGAAGAGGCCACGAAAGCGCTTGCGGCCCTGGGCACCTGCCCGGTAATCGACCGCGCGACCGTCGCCCTTCCGTTCATGCCGACCATCTTGGCCAATTGGTACACGGCGGTGATGACCAAATACCCCGAAGGCCACCGATACAGCGTCGACAACATGTTCACGTCAGCCTCGGCCGAAGAGCTGCTGCCGGGGATCCGCAAGATCATCGAGACGATGCCACCGCACCCGTCGCACTTCATTTTCACCGGCTGGAAAACGTCCGCGGAGCGCGCGGACATGGTCTACGGCGTGGAGGACGAGATCTACCTGGCGCTGTACACCGCCTGGCACGATCCGGCCGACGATGAGCGCTTTTCCGATTGGGCACAGGCGAATATGGCCGCAATGTCGCATCTGGCAACCGGCATATCGCTCGCCGACGAAAATCTGGCCCGACGTTCGGCGAAATTCATCACCGATCCGAACATGGCGCGGCTGGATCAGGTGCGCGCTGCCTACGACCCGGATGGCATGTTCCACCGTTGGATGGCCAGCGAGTAGTCTGCACAAGTCGAATCTTGTTGTCTAACTAAGACTTGTCTAACTAAGACTTACAGGGAGCGACTTACAGGGACCGCTCGAGCAGCACCTTGCCGTTGTCGGCAGAAACAACCTGCACCGCCGCGATCTGGTCGACCGGTATCGAGATGCTGCCGGCGGGCGTCGCGGTATGGCCTGGGTCGGCTACCCAGGTCGCCAGCTGGGTGTGGGTGCCGTCGCGGCTCACCACCACCATCGCCAGCCTGTCGTGGTGGGCGTACGCCGGCGCCAGGCAGACGCACCGCAGGTCGATGACGGTGCCCCAGTTTTGGCTGCTGAACGACACCGTCGAGGCCAGCTCCTTCGTTGCAATCTGGACCATCGGCAGTGCCGACCCGCTCGCCTGCGGCGTCTGGGACGTCTGCGCCGTCGGCGACGTCAGCGAGTGGTTCGCAACGCCGACGAATACACCGACCGTCAACACCGCGGCGGCGGCGGCCGCAGATGACCACGTCGCCAGGCGCGTGCGCTGCCGCCGCCGGCGCACTGCGAACATCAGCGACGGCAGCAGGTTCGGAGCCATCGGCGTTTCGGCCGCTTGGTCGTTGATCGCGGCCACCGTCTCGGTGTCGAGCTTCGACAGTAGCGCCGGCATGCCGCTGAGCTCGGCGACGGCCTGCGTGCACGACGGGCACACGCTCAGGTGCGCCTCGAACTCTCGTCGGTCGGCCGGTGACAGCGATCCGAGCACGTAGGCGGCGTCCCACGTCGCGTACTCGTGGCTGTCGCCGGCGGGCAAATCGCTATCGCCCGGCGGACCGAAGCCCTGGATCAACCTCATCGTGTGTCCTCATGTGCTGTCATCATTAAGTATTCGGAATCGGCGGCGGCGCGGATGGGCAGATCCGCGGCCGTCCAAATGACCCGCTGCGTCGTCATCGGGTCACCCCCATCTCTTGCAGAGTGAGGCGCAATGCTCGCACGGCATAGTGTAGCCGCGATTTTACGGTCCCTTCGGCGATCTCGAGATCCGCGGCGATCTGGGCCGTGCTCCAGCCTCGGTAGTAGGACCGCTCGACAACGGCTCGATGCTCGGGCGACATTTGCGCCATCGCGTCGGCGATCAGCAGCCGGTCCAACGCCGAGTCGACTTCGTCGGGAGTCGACTGCTCGGGTGCGCCTGACTCGTCCAGCGAGCCAACGACATTGCGGAATTTAGGGCTGCGTCGCTCGTCGATGATCATGTTGCGGGCTACGGTGAACAGCCATGCACGCGCCGAACGTTCGGTGTCGCCGATGACCTCCGGATGCTGCCATGCCCGCAACAGCGTCTCCTGGACCACGTCTTCGGCGCGGGCCGCGTCGCTGGTCAACCGCAGCGCATAACGCCACAACGGCCCGGCGTGCTCGTCGTAGAGCGCCTTCATCAGGTCCTCTTCGGCGTTTGCTGCACTGCTGACACGGCTCACTCGATCACCTCCTGAACAGTGATACGAGTGGCGTGCAGTTCCAGTTCATCCGAACAACAATCCGAGGGTCCCGCATTAGTCGGGAATCCAGTTTCCGTGGAATCCGTGCGGTACCCGGCGCGGCAGGCGGATGCGAGCCACCGGGTCACCCTCGAAGTCCGAAGCGTCGATAATGACCAGGTCACTGCCGTCGGTCGCCGGGTTGTAGACGTATGTCAAATACCAGCCTGCCAGCTCGTCGGACTGACCGGCGGCCGGCGCGAAAACCGCCTCGCTCGGCGCACTCGGCGCTGCATGGCTGCCGCGGCCTCCGAACCGCTGCTCGGACGCGATGCCACTCTGCAGGTCGTAGCGGACCAGCGCGTTGCTGCCGACGGCCACCGAGTAACGGGCGGCCGCGCCGGCAAGCCGGTCGTCGACGCGCGGGTACTCCACCCCACGGTCGTCGAGCTGAGTCTCCTCGACCACCCCGGTGTCCAGGTCGAGCCTCCAGCGCCACAGTGCGGCATCGGCGGCGAATTTGCTACTGTCACGCCATATTTCGGGGTAGCGGACCACTTCCAGCACGACGGAATTGTCGCCGGCCGATGTTAGGTCATAGGCGTTCGCGATGTGGAAGACGTAGCACGGGTCGATGTCGAGCCAGCGCACCGGTCCATAGGGGTCGTCGCGGCGCAGCACGCCCAGGCGGGCACCGTACTCGTCGTCCCACCGATACGGTAAGTCCCGCAATTCGCGTACGTCTTGCTGGGCCAACGCAGCGCGAAGGTCGAACACGAGCGGCAAATCCAGGAAAACGACGTGCTCGGCGGTCAGCGCGAAGTCGTGCATCATCGTCAGTCCGGGGACGTCGATGGGGCGGCTGACCGTCAGCCGGCCGTCGGCGTCCGCACGGTGATAGACGACATGGGGTTCGAAGATGTTGCCGGATCCGAAGAAATGCATTTCGCCGGTGGTCGGGCAGATCTTCGGATGCGCGGTCATCGAATCCGTCAACTGGCCGCCGAAGTCGTAGACCCCGACCGTTTCCAGGTCATTGCTGATTTCATAGGGCAGCGAGAATTCCATCAGCGCAAGCGTTTTGCCCGCGTGCCGAACGACGTGGGTATTGGCAATGCTGGAGTGCAGGTTTCGGGTGCCGTCGTCGTTGTAGAGCGCAATGGGATGCTCGAAGCTCTCGGTGCGCACCCAGCGGTTGCGGTACCAGGCTGCGCGGCCGTTCTCCAGCCGAACCCCGTGCACCATTCCGTCACCGACACACCAGTGCGGCGCACCCGTGCGGGCGTTCGGACCGTTGCGCAGATACCAGCCGTTCAATTCGGCGGGGATGCGGCCCTCTACCGATAGATCGAAAGCGGTCAGCTCGTCGGGCACCGGCGCGTAGTTACCGGTACGGAAGACTGGCAAGACGGTCGCTACATCCACCACAGCCGCGGCGGGTGCCAGCGACGGCTTCCAGTCGGCCTTGGCCAGCAGCGACGTCAGCAGCTCAGGGCACGGCGGCACGTCGGCCGACCCGTTGACGCCGTCGGGCGCGACGACCTGTTCGTAGTCGAGCACCGAGAGCAGCGGCGAGATCGCGGTCAGCTCGCTCACCGCCTGGCTGCACGGGGTGCAGCCGTCCAGGTGTGCCTCGAATTCGCGCCGGTCGGGATCCGACAAGGCGCCGAGCACATAGGCCGCGTCCCACATGGCGTAGTCGTGCGCGCCGGGGACGTGGGGTTCGCCGTCGCGGGGCGTGTTTCGGCCCCAAGAGTCCGTCATTGCGTCACCCCCATCTCCAACAGTGCTTGGCGCAGTCCCCGCAGTGCGTAGTGCAGCCGCGACTTCACCGTGCCCTCGGCAATCCCGAGCTCGGCGGCGATCTGCGCAGTGGTCCAGCCCAGGTAGTACGACCGACCGACCACCGCGCGATGTTCGTCGGACAGTTGCGCCATAGCGTCGCCGATCAACGCCCGGTTCAACGTCCCAGTAGCCTCGTCGAGACCCGCCGGTTCCGGCGGACCTGATCCATCCGACGACAGCAACTCGTTGCGGAACCGGGCGCTGCGCCGGTCGTCGATCACCATGTTCCTGGCGACGGTGAACAGCCAACCGCGTGGCGACTGCCCATTGTTGAGGACGTGCGGACGCTGCCACGCCTTCAGCAAGGTCTCCTGCACCACGTCCTCGGCATGGGCAGAATCACCGGTCAATCGCCACGCATAACGCCACAAAGCGGCAGCGTGTTGATCCCACAGCCGCTGCATAGCGTCCGCATCCGCGCCGGTGCCCGGTATGTCCATCACCAGCCTCTCGGTGATGACACGGTTCAGGTGATCGTTTGGTTCACCCGAGGGTCAAAATCCGGGGTCCGTCGTCGGTGGCGGCGACGGTGTGCTCCCAGTGTGCGGCACGCGAACCGTCGGCGGTAGTGACCGTCCACTGGTCCTCGAGCACGACCGTCTTGCCTGTTCCCAGCGTCAGCATCGGCTCGATGGCCAGCACCGATCCGTGCGCCAGCAGCGGACCGCGTCCGGGCGAGCCCTCGTTGGGCAGAAACGGGTCCATGTGCATCTGCCTGCCGATGCCGTGTCCGCCGTAGCCCTCGACTATGCCGAACGCCCGCCCGTAGCGGGCCTCGGCCGCGTGGGTGGCGGTTTCGATGGCGTGCGAGACATCGGTCAGGCGGTTGCCGGGAACCATGGCCGCGATTCCGGCCTCCATCGACTCCCTGGTCGCCTGCGATAGCACTTCGTCGGCGGGAATGAGCGGTCCGACACCGAAGGTGATCGCGGCGTCGCCGTGCCAGCCGTCCAGGATTGCGCCGCAGTCGACAGACACCAGGTCACCGGAGGTGAGTGTCTCGCCGGCAGACGGGATGCCGTGCACGACGCGGTTGTTGACCGACGAGCAGATGGAGGCCGGATAGCCGTGGTAGCCGAGGAACGACGGCGTCGCATCGGCGTCGCGGATCACCGCTTCGGCGATCTCGTCTAGGTTCTGCGTCGACGTCCCGGGCACCGCGGCTTCACGCACCGCCCGCAGCGCGGCGGCGACCACGGCGCCCGCAGCGGCCATCGCGTCGAGTTCGCCGGCGCTGCGCTGCGGCACCAGCTTGCGACTGCGCAGGCCCCCGAGGGCGATCACGGTTACTTTCCTAGGGCCCGTAGCGCGCGAGCGAATACCTCGTCGACGCTGCCGACCGCGTCGACGGTCTTCAACTCGGTGTTGTAGTACTCGATCAGCGGCGCGGTCTCGTCGCGGTAGACGTTCATTCGATTGCGGATCACGTCGTCGGTGTCGTCGGCGCGGCCGCGCGCCTTCAGCCGCTCGAACAGCTCGTCCTCCGGCACCCGAAACTCCACGACCGCGTCGAGCTGTGTGCCTCGCCGCTCTAGCATGTCGTGCAGCGCCTGGGCCTGCGGCACCGAGCGCGGGTATCCGTCCAGAATGAAGCCGTCGCTGGTATCAGGCTCGCTCAGACGGTCGTCGACGAGTTCGTTGGTCAGCTCAGACGGCACCAGATCGCCGGCGTCCAGGTAGCGCTTGGCCTCCAAACCCAGCCTGGTGCCGGTGCTGATGTTGTGCCTGAACAGCTCACCAGTCGACAGGTGCGGTATCTGGAGTTTCTCCGCCAACTTCTCGGCCTGCGTACCCTTGCCCGCTCCGGGCGGGCCAAGCAAGACAATCCTCACTTGAGGAACCCTTCGTAATTGCGCTGCATGAGCTGACTCTCAATCTGTTTGACCGTATCCAAGCCGACGCCGATCGCGATCAGTATCGCGGTGCCGCCGAACGGCAGGTTCTGCGCCGTTCCGGTGCCGCTCATGCTCAGGAACAGATTAGGCAGCACCGCGATGAGGCCGAGGTAAATCGAACCCGGCAGCGTGATCCTGCTGAGCACATAACGCAGGTAGTCGGCGGTCGGCGTACCCGGCCGAATGCCGGGGATGAAACCACCGAACTTCTTCATCTCGTCGGCACGTTCGTCGGGGTTGAACGTGATCGACACGTAGAAATACGTGAAGAAGATGATCAGCGCGAAATAGAGGCTGACGTACACCGGGCTGGCGGGGTTCGACAGGTAGTTGGCGACGAACTTGTCCCACCAGCTGTTGCCCACGCCGCCGGTGCCGCTGCGGATCAACTGGGTGATCAGATGCGGAATGTAGATCAGCGATGATGCGAAGATCACCGGGATAACACCGGCCTGGTTGACCTTGAGCGGCAGATACGTCGAGGTGCCGCCGTACATTCGCCGGCCCACCATGCGCTTGGCGTACTGCACCGGGATGCGGCGCTGGCCCTGCTCAACGAACACCACGCCGACGACGATGATCAGTGCTGCCAGGCAGACGGCGGCGAACACCACGCCGCCGCGGCTGTCCAGGATCGTCTTGCCCTGGCTGGGGATGCGGGCGGCGATACCGGCGAAAATCAGCAGCGACATGCCGTTGCCGATGCCGCGTTCGGTGATCAGTTCGCCCATCCACATCACCAGCGCCGCGCCGGCGGTCATCACGAACACGATGACGACCAGCGTGAAGATGCTCTGGTCGGAGATGATGTCCAGGCTGCAGCCCTGCAGCAGGCCGCCATTGGCGGCCAGCGCCACGATGCTGGTGGCCTGCAGGATCGCCAGCGCAATCGCCAGATACCGGGTGTACTGCGTCATCTTGGCCTGACCCGATTGGCCTTCTTTGCGCAGTTCTTCAAACCGGGGGATGACCACGGTGAGCAGCTGCACGATGATGCTCGCGGTGATGTAGGGCATGACCCCGACGGCGAACACGGTCAGCTGCAGCAGCGCGCCGCCGGAAAACAGGTTGATCAGCGAGTAGATCTGGGCCGCGTCCCCGCCACTGACCTGCGCGATGCACTTCTGCACGTTCGGGTAGTTGACCCCGGGCGACGGCACGGACGCCCCGAGGCGATAGAGCACAACCATGCTCAGGGTGAACAGGATCTTCCGTCTCAGGTCGACTGTTCGCAACGATGAGATGAAAGCCGAAAGCACTGTTCCTCCTGCGCAGCCGGTCTCTCGTCGCGGCATGCCAACGGGGCTGGTGTGACCAGCGTCGGGTGGTCCTGCGTCACGCGCCAAGCACTCGCAGGCCAGGAGCTGTCCAGCGCGCGTCAGACTGTCTACGAGACTAACAGTGGTGGTAGCGCTCACCCGCAAACGGGTGGCCCAGCGCACAGCACGTCACACAGCAACAAGGCGTACAGTTCCGGTAGCTCTTTACCTTGGCTAAATATCAAGTCGGCTTCGGGGAGGCGAGTGATTATGGCGCGCAGCGACAGCGACACTTGGGACCTGGCGTCCAGCGTGGGTGCTACCGCGTCGATGGTGGCCGCGGCCCGTGCGGTGGCCACCGAGGACGCCGACCCGATCATCAACGACCCGTTCGCCGCCCCGCTGGTGCGGGCCGTGGGGATCGATTTCTTCATCCGCGTGATCGACGGGGACATCAGACCGACCGACACCGCCGAGACCGGCCAGGTGGAACTGCAAACAGAAACCGACTCGCTGGCGGTGCGCACCCGGTTCTTCGACGACTTCTTCATGGGCGCCACCGCGGCGGGGATCGGCCAGGCCGTGATTCTGGCCGCCGGTCTGGACGCCAGGGCGTACCGGCTAGCGTGGCCGCCCGGCACCGTCGTGTATGAAATCGACCAGCCGGAGGTCGTCAAGTTCAAAACCGACACCATGGCACAGCTGGGCGCCGAACCGACCGCCGAGCGCCGCACGGTCAGCATCGACTTGCGCGAAGACTGGCCGACTGCGTTGCGCCGCAGCGGTTTCGACGACACCAAGCCGACCGCCTGGAGCGCCGAAGGGCTGTTGATGTACCTGCCGCCGGAAGCGCAAGATCGGCTCTTCGACCACATCACCGCGCTCAGTGCACCCGGTAGTCAACTGGCCACCGAATACCACCCGGATAGCGGTCCGAGCATGGCCGAACGCGGCCGGGCGATGAACGACCGGTGGGCCAACCTGGGCTGCGACCTCGATTTGTCGGGGCTGTTCTACGAGGGCGAGCGCAACAACGTCGCGGAGTACCTCGGCGATCGGGGTTGGCAGCTGGCCGTCCGCCCACGGCGGGAGCTCTTCGCTGACTACGGTCGCGCGTTCCCCACCGACGAAGCGCTGGCCGCGTTTCGCAACATCGTCTCGCTTATCGCAACCCGGAGCTAGCTCGCAAAAAAGGAGGGGTAACCATGGCCGCAAGCGACACCAAACGACATGACGGCGACAGCTGGGACCTGGCGTCCAGCGTTGGCGCCACCGCCACCGCGGTGGCCGCCCGGCGCGCGATGGCGTCAAAGGGACCGAACCCGCTGATCGACGATCCGTTCGCCGAACCACTGGTCAACGCCGTCGGAGTTGAGGCCTTCATCAAGATGATGAACGGCGAAATGGAGCTGGTGGAAGACGATCCCGCATTCACCCCGCAACGGCTGGCCGAGGGAATGGCGGTGCGCACCCGGTTCTTCGACAGCTTTTTCCTCGACGCCGCGGCGGCGGGGGTACGTCAGGCCGTCATCCTGGCCGCCGGGCTCGACACGCGCGCGTACCGGCTGGCGTGGCCGGCGGACACCGTCGTCTACGAAATCGACCAGCCCCAAGTCATTGAATTCAAGACCCGCACGCTGGCCGATCTGGGTGCGACTCCTTCCGCCGACCGCAGGGCGGTGGCCGTCGACCTGCGCGACGACTGGCTGCAAGCATTGCGGGACAACGGCTTTGACTCGCAACGGCCGACAGCCTGGATCGCCGAGGGGTTGCTGGGTTATCTGCCGCCGGAAGCCCAAGATCGGTTGTTCGACAACATCACCGCGCTCAGTTTCTGCGGAAGCCGGCTGGGTACCGGCTACGTCCCGGATATCCGCGGCCGCATCGCCAAACGGGGCAAAGAGATCAGCGAGCGTTGGCGCCGCCTCGGATTGGACCTGAACTGGGCCGACTTGGTCTACGACGGCGAGCGTAACGACGCCGTGCAATACCTGACCGACCGCGGCTGGGAGGCGACGGTGCATTCCACGCCAGAGCTATACGCCGACAACGGTTTTGAGTTCCCCGAAGGCCCGACAATGGTGGCCTTCGGCGATATCAAATACGTCTCGGCGGAGCTACCGTAGGCCGCCCGGCCAGTTCCAGAAAACGGCCGTAGCGGTCGTCCATCGGGCCGGTCCAGCCCGGATCGGGCTCGACGACACGCTCGGTAGCGGCCCACCGGGCGGCGTCGGTGATCGACGACTCCCGACCGACTGCCATCCGGCTGAGAAACGCCGCCCCCAGCGCGGCCCCCTCGGCCACTCCCGACACTTGCACCGGCCGGCCGGTGGCATCGGCGATGGCCTGCAGCCACGGCTCGACCCGGGTACCGCCGCCCGCCGCAACGATCCGCGAGACGTTCGCGCCGCTCAGCTCGATCAGCTGGCGGACGACGAAGCCCGACGCCTCGTAGGCGGCCCGGCGCAGCGTTGCCGCATCGTGGGTGAGATCCAGGCCGTCGAGGATGCCGCGACGGTCCGGGTCGTGGAACGGTGTGCGCTCGCCGCGCAGGTATGGCGACCAGACCGGGACTCGCCGCGGATCCGCCGCCGCCGGGTCGCCCGGTCCCAACACACGGTCGACCCAGCCGAGGAACAGCCCGCCGGCATTGCTCGCCCCGCCGATCTGACTCTTTCCGGTGATGTGCGGGATGGTCCACAGGCCCGGCACCTCGCGCGCCTCGGGGATGGTGACCCAGACGATCAAGGTGGTGCCGCACAGCACCAGCACGTCGCCGTCGTTGTCGGCGCCGGCCACCATCTGCTCGCACAGCGCGTCGATGGCACCGACCGCCAGCACGGCGTCGGTGTCGCGCAGCTGCCCGGCGGCAACGCCCGGTGCCTCGATCCGGGGCATCCGGTCGACCGTCACGCCGCGTTGGGCACAGGCTTCGGCGTTCCAGCCGCCGTCGAAGAGCGGATGGGCGGTGTAGGCGGTGGGAAAGTCGACCACGGCTTCGCCGGCCAGCGCGTAATTGGCCACCGCCGGTGCCGGCCAATAGCCGGCCGCATCGGGCGCTTGGGCGGCCGTCCAGCGCAGAAATTCGGCGGCCTCGCCCACCGGGAACGGGCCCCCGGTCTCCGCTCCGACAACCCGGCCCCGGCTGTCGCCGTACAGCAGCCCGGGTGTGATCGGATGGCCGCCGGAATCGACCGCGGTGAGCGACGGCACCATCGCGGAAACGGCGACCGCCAGTGCATCCGGCCGCGCCAGTTGCTCCAGCGCCGCGAGCGGGCCCAGCCGCCACGCCTCGTCGGCGTTGTGTTCCAACCGGTCTGGCGTAGGCACCCGCAGCTCGTGCGGAATTCGTGCCCGCGCGACCACCCGGCCATCTTCGTCGGCGGCCACCGCTTTGACGGCGGTGGAGCCGATGTCGATGCCGATTGTGACCTCTTCGCGTGACACGGGCGTCACCGTACGCCAGCATTGGCAGTCGTGACCCGTGCTTTGGTGACGGCCCCGCTGCGTGGCGAGGGATTTGCGAAGTTGCGACGGCTGGCCGACGTGGTCTACGAGCCGTGGATCGAGCAGACCTCGCTGCGCATTTACACCGCCGAGCAGCTGGCCGAGCGGATCGCTGGCGAAGCCGCCGATATCGTTGTGGTGGAAAGCGATTCGGTCGGCGGTCCGGTGTTCGACTTGGGATTGCGGGCCATCGCCTCCACTCGCGGGGACCCCAACAACGTCGACATCGCGGGTGCCACCGCCGCCGGAATTCCGGTGCTGAATACCCCCGGCCGCAACGCCGACGCGGTCGCCGAGATAACGCTCGCCCTGCTGTTCGCCGCCACCCGCCAGGTGCTGGCCGCCGACGCCGACGTGCGGGCCGGAGAGGTGTTCCGCGACGGCACTATTCCCTATCAGCGCTTCCGCGCCTGGGAGGTCGCCGGCCGAACAGCCGGGCTGGTCGGCCTGGGCGCCGTCGGGCGGGCGGTGAAGTGGCGGATGGCCGGGCTCGGCATCCGAGTCATCGCCCATGACCCGTACAACGACGAGGCCACCCACAGCCTGGACGAACTGCTCGCCGAGGCCGACATCGTCTCGCTGCACGCGCCGGTCACCGCCGACACCACCGGGCTGATCGGCGCCAAGCAGTTCGCGGCCATGCGCGACGGCGTGGTCTTCCTCAACACCGCCAGGGCGCAGCTGCACGACACCGACGCGCTGGTCGAGGCGCTGCGCGGCGGCAAGGTGTCCGCCGCGGGCCTGGACCACTTCGTCGGCGAGTGGCTGCCGACCGATCACCCGTTGGTGGCGATGCCCAATGTGGTGCTCACGCCCCACATCGGCGGGGCCACGTGGAACACTGAGGCGCGGCAGGCACAAATGGTGGCCGACGACCTGGAAGCGCTGCTGTCCGGCAAGACGCCCACCCATATCGTCAACCCGGAGGTGCTCGGACCATGACATCCGTGAAATCCGTCGCCAACCCCGAGGCCGCGGTGCTGGCCGCGGCCAAAGACATGCTGCGCCGCGGACTGGTCGAGGGAACGGCGGGCAACATCTCGGCCCGACGCGAAGACGGCAACCTGGTCATCACGCCGTCGTCGGTCGATTACTCCGACATGGTGCTCGAGGACCTGGTGGTGGTCGATCCGGACGGCGGCGTGCTACACGCCGCCGACGGCCGGTCGCCGTCAACGGAGATGAAGTTGCATCTGGCCTGCTACCAGGCGTTCGACGACATCGGCAGCGTGATCCACAGTCACCCGGTGTGGGCCACCATGTTCGCGATCGCCCACCAGTCGATTCCCGCCTGCATCGACGAGTTCGCCGTCTACTGCGGCGGCGACATCCGCTGCACCGACTACGCCGCGTCGGGCACACCCGAGGTGGGCAGCAACGCGGTGAAGGCGCTGGAAGGACGCGCGGCCGCGCTGATTGCCAACCACGGCCTGGTGGCGGTCGGGCCGAGGCCGGACAAGGTGCTGCACGTCACCGCGCTGGTCGAGCGGACCGCTCAAATCGCTTGGGGTGCAAGGGCTCTCGGTGGGCCTGTGCCGATTCCCGACGAGATCAACGCCAACTTCGCGGCCGTCTACAGCTATCTGCGCGCCAACCCGATGTAACGGGCACGACGGTTCAGAAACGATCTCGCAGCTCTGCTCCGGATTCGGCCCGAAGGCCGCGGAACAGCCTCATGCGATGGATGTTGATCCGATAAAACAGGCCCGGAAACCGGCGGTACAAGTGCGAGATGACTTGAACTGCAAACGGAAAGACGATCAGCGGCCGATTCCGACTCACGCCGCGCAAGATCGCGCGGGCGGCGTCTTGGGCGGTCATCTGGGGCATCAAATAGTGGGTCCGGCGACTCAACGTCGCTACCTGCTCGCGCGGCATATTGACCACGACCATGTTGTCGTAGATTTTCGTTTTCATGTCGCCGGGACATGCCACGCTCACCTTCACCCCGAGGTCTGCTCCCTCGGCCCGCAGCGAAAGCGAAAGCCCCACAATCCCATGCTTGCTCGTGCAGTAGGCACTATTGCCAGGTTGGGGAACCAGCCCGCTGAGCGAGGAGATGTTGACGATGTGCCCATGGCCTTGACGCGCCATGACCTGATAGGCGTGCACCGTCCCGTACACGACGCCCAACAGGTCGACATCGAGAACTCGACGCCACTGCCGGATCGACAGGTCACGACAATCCCCGCCGATCGCGATGCCGGCGTTGTTGATCATGTAGTCCAGGCGTCCGTATTCGGCCACCGTGCGCTGGATCAGCTGCGCCACCTCGGCTTCGTCGGCCACATCGACCCGCGAAGCAACCGCGGGCGCGCCGCGTTCCGCCAATCGCCCCGCTACCTGACGTGCGGCGTCGGCGTCGATATCGGCGACCACGACTGTCGCGCCGTGACGCCCCAGCTCTTCGCACAGCGCCTCGCCCAAACCCATTGCGCCGCCGGTCACGATCGCCACCGCGTTCTCGAAACGCTCCATCAGTGGCGCTCCTCGGCAGATTTTTACAATTGATGTAATCTTACATCGGATGTAAAAAATTGGAAGGGGTGACGACCACCGCGATGAGTCTGCGAGAGCGCAAAAGGCAGCAGACCAGGCAGGAGCTGATCAACGCGGCCATGCGGCTCTTCGAACGAAAGGGCTATGAGCAGACCACGGTCGCCGAGATCGCCGCCGCGGCAGGTGTTTCCACGAAAACGTTCTTCAACTACTTCGCGAGCAAGGATGAGGTCCTTTTCCCCCACCTAACCCGTCGGATCGACGCCGCGGTGGCCCTCATCGAGCGGCGCGGGCCCGATGATCAGATGGCCGAGGTGGTGGTAGCTGCCATGCAGCACATGCTGGCCGATGCCCTCGCCGAGGAAGTCGATGGTGGGCTGGCGGCCGTGCGGCTACCGATGATCATGTCCGTGCCCGCCGTCCAAGCGGCCACCCTGCACCGCTATTTTCTCGCGGAAAACCAACTCGCCCAAGCGCTCCACCACGCCTACCAGGACGCGCTCGAGCCGGCCGCCGCTGCCGCCGTCATCGGTTCGGTCATGGGCGCGGCGATCGCCGCCGCACTGGTTTGCCTGCAAGAAACCGCTACCACCGAACAGTTGCAAGTCGCAGTCGAAAACGCCGTCGGTATCGCAATCCATGGGGTGCGCAGCGTTGTCGACTAGCGCATAGCGCGCTGGTCGAAGGCCACCTTCACCGCGCCGGTCTCGCCCTGGTTGGCGATCGCCAGGAAAGCGTCCCGCCACTGATCGAGCCGGAAGGTGTGAGTCAGCATGGGACGCAGGTCAATTCGACCATCGGCAACCAGATCGAGGTAGTGCTCGATCGCGTGCTTGCGCTGTCCGTCGACCTCCTCGACCCCGAATGCGTTGCTGCCGACCCAGCTGATCTCCTTGAAGTACAGCGGACTCCACTCCCACCGGCCGGGCGCGTGCACACCGGCCTTCACCAGCGTCCCCCGCGAAACCAGCACCCGCACACCGACTTCGAACGTTTCCGGTTTTCCGACCGTGTCGTAGACGACGTCGACGCCGCCGGGGTGTGCCATCGGCAACCCCTGCAATGGCTGCCACAGCCGGCCGCCGCCCCAGCGCACCAGCTCTTCGATGACGGCCAGCCGGGGCTCGTGCGCCAACACGATGTCCGCGCCGAACCGGCGGGCCAGCTGCGCCTGGGCATCGAAACGGGCGACCACGGCGACCGCCACGTCCGGGTAGAGGGCCCGCAGGATCGCCAGTGCGCACAACCCCAGCGAGCCGGCGCCGTAGACCAGGACCCGGCCCGATGGCGGTGGCGGGTGGCGGGTGATGGCGTGCAGCGACACCGAAAACGGGTCGGCGAAGACGGCCAACTCGTCGGGGACCGATTCGGGCACCGCGAACAGCATGCTGTCGTGGGCCGGCATCAGCTCGGCGTAGCCACCGGTGACATCGGCCGAGACGCCGGTGTGGATCCCGGGTTTGATGTCGCCGTCGCAAAAGCTCCAGCACAGGCTGTAGTCGCCGTTCTCGCAGGCCGGGCAGGGCGGCTCGATGCCCCGCGGCCCGCAGGACAGCCACGGGGTTAGCACAACGCGCTGACCCACTTCCAGCCCGCGGGCCTTCGGCCCCACCTTCACCACGTCGGCGACCACCTCGTGGCCCATGACTTGAGGAAACGAGCAGAAGGCCGCCATGGCGTTGTCGGCGTCGCCTTCGCCGAAGTCCATCAAAATCTGCTTGGAGTCCGAGCCGCAGATACCGGTCAGCCGGGGTCGGGTGATCACCCAATCATCGTGCAGCAGTTGCGGATCCGCTACTTGTTTTAGCCTGACAGGGCTGTGAGTCAGTGCGTCGTCGGGTCCATCCGACGGCTCGGGCGGCACCCCGAAAACCAGGGCCTTCATCGGGCCGCCATGGCCGCAGCGCCGGCGATATAGGCATCGAGGTCGGCGTTTTTGGCGTCGACCACCGGCTTCATGTCCGGCAGGTAGTGCTCGAAACCCTCGCCGCCCAGCGCCGCGATAATGCCGTCGGCCACCTCGTCGGCCGGCACCTTGGGCCCCTGGTAGAGGGGTTCCTCGCTGCCCGGCTGATCCCAGATCTCGGTGTCGACCGGCCCGGGCTCGATCAGCTGCACGCGTACGCCGGTGCCGTGCAGGTCGACGGCCATCGACTCGCTCCACCCGCACAGCGCGAACTTGCTGGCGCAGTAGGCGGCCTCGTGGATGATGCCCAACCGACCCCCCACGCTGGACACGTTGACGACGACGCCGTGCCCGCGTTTCAGCATCCGCGGCAAGACGGCCAACGTCAGCCGCATCGGGGCGAGGAAGTTGACCCGCATGACGTCCTCGACCTCGGCCGGATCGAGCGCATCGACGGCCCGGCGCTTCGGCATCGCCGCGTTGTTGACCAACACGTCGATGCCGCCCAACTCGTCCCACACCCGCAACCCCAGCGCGCCCAACGTCGCGGTCTCGGCAAGGTCAGCTACCCACATTGTCGAGTCGGCCGAGGTTGCGCGGCAATCCGCCAGCACCTCGGCAAGACGCTCCGAACGGCGGGCGATCAGTCCCACCACCGCGCCGTGGCCGGCCAGCCGCCGGGCCAGGGCGGCGCCTATCCCCGATGACGCGCCGGTGATCACCACCCGCTTCCCTGCTACCGAGTACGCCATCGCCAAAGCGTCGCGCGAATGGGCCGCTGTGACATGGGTTTCGGCAATATGCGTGGTTTAGAGGGAATTAATCGGAATTAGCGGCATGGTAAGCTCGTTATATTGGCTAAATAACAACCCGACTTCCTGCGGAGGGGTGGCGATGGCACGCACGGATGACGACACCTGGGATCTGGCATCGAGCGTCGGGGCGACCGCCACGATGGTCGCGGCGTCCCGCGCGATGGCGAGCAAGACCGAGCGCCCGCTGATCAACGACCCATTCGCCGAGCCGCTGGTTCGGGCCGTCGGCCTGGATCTGTTCACCAAACTGGCGTCCGGCGAGTTGACCCCCGCCGACCTCGAGGACGACAGCGACGGATCGGCACCGGGCGTGCAGCGGATGACCGACAACATGGCGGTCCGCACCAAGTTCTTCGACGAGTTCTTCCTCGACGCCACCAATGCGGGGATCCGGCAGGCCGTGATCCTGGCGTCCGGGCTGGATGCCCGTGCCTACCGGCTGCCCTGGCCCGCCGGCACCACGGTGTACGAGATCGACCAGCCGCAAGTCATCGAATTCAAATCCCGCACGCTGGCCAAGCTGGGCGCCCAGCCCACCGCCGACCGGCGCGCGGTTGCCATCGATCTGCGCGACGATTGGCCGGCCGCGCTGCGTGCGGCGGGTTTCGACCCCGACCAGCCCAGCGCATGGAGTGCCGAGGGCCTGCTCGGTTACCTGCCGCCCGACGCGCAGGACCGCCTGCTCGACACCATCACCGCGCTCAGCGCGCCGGGCAGCCGGATCGCAACCGAAAGCGGGCCCACCCGCGACCCGGCGCACGAGGAGCGGATCAAAGACCGCATGCGCACGGTGTCCGAGCGCTGGCGCAAGCATGGGCTCGATCTGGACATGACCGAGCTCGTCTACTTCGGCGACCGCAACGAAGCGGCACCCTACCTGTCCGACCACGGTTGGCAGATGAGCGGCAACAGCATCCGGGAAATGTTCGCGGCCAACGGACTTCCGCCCATCGAACAGGACGACTTGCCCTTCGCCGACCGGCTTTACGTCAGTGGCACGCTGACCGACAAGAAGTAGGAGCGATCAAACATGACACACGCCCAATCCGGAAGGTTCGACGGCGACAGCTGGGACCCGGCTTCCAGCGTGGGGGCGACCGCGACGATGGTTGCCGCGTCGCGGGCGCTGGCCTCCCAAGGGCCCGATGCGCTGCTCGACGATCCGCTGGCCGATCCGCTGGTTCGTGCGGTGGGCTTGCCGCCGTTTATCCGCCTGCTGGACGGCGAGGTCAGCCTGGATGACGACTCGGGGCTGACCCGCAGATCCCGGGTTGAGCAAATGGCAGTGCGGACAAGGTTTTTCGATGACTTCTTCATTAGCGCCACCGAAGGCGGAATTCGGCAGGCGGTCATCTTGGCGGAGGGCCTGGACACCAGGGCCTACCGGCTGCCGTGGCCGGCGGGGACGGTGGTCTACGAGATCGACCAGCCACAGGTGATCGACTTCAAAACCAACACCTTGGCCGATCTTGGCGCCAGCCCGACCGTCGAGCGCCGCACGGTCAGCATCGACCTGCGTGAAGATTGGCCAGCAGCGTTGCGGGAGCACGGTTTCGACGTCAACCAGCCGACGGCGTGGAGCGCGGAAGGGTTATTGCCCTACCTGCCGCCCGAGGCCCAGGACCGGTTGTTCGACAACATCACCGCGCTCAGCGCGCCGGGAAGCCAGCTCGCCACCGAGCACATCTCCGACCCCGACGCCTTCTCCGAGGAAAGCGTGCGGCGCATCAGCGAGCGATGGCAACGCGCCGGTTTCGACCTCAATGCGGCCGAGCTGTTCTATCAAGGCGAACGTAGCATCGTGATCGACTACCTGACCGGCCACGACTGGCAGGTGGCCGCCCATCCGGCCCCGGAGCTGTACCAGCGCAATGGATTCACCTTCCCGGATGACGAGTCGATGGCGCTATTCCGGAACATGAGCTATGTCGCCGCCACCCTCGGATAGGGCTGCCATGACGCGCACGGATGACGACAGCTGGGATCTGGCTTCCAGTGTGGGTGCGACCGCGACGATGATCGCCGCCGGCCGCGCGATGGCGACGAGGGATCCCCGCGGGCTGATCAACGACCCGTTCGCCGAACCGCTGGTGCGCGCCGTCGGGCTGGATTTCTTCGTGAAGGTGATCGACGGCTCGATCGACTTCTCGACCATCGGCAACGCATCGCCGGCCCGGACGGAAGCGATCATCAACGGGATCGCGGTGCGCACCAAGTACTTTGACGACTACCTGCTGGCGGCTGTCAACGCGGGTGTGCGTCAAGTGGTGATCCTGGCGTCCGGCCTGGACTCTCGGGCCTACCGGCTACCGTGGCCGGCCGACACAGTGGTGTATGAGGTCGACCAGCCGCAGGTGATCGAGTTCAAGACCACCACGCTGGCCGGCATCGGCGCCCGGCCAACTGCCGAGCGCCGCACGGTCGGCATCGATCTGCGCTACGACTGGCCGACCGCACTGCAGGCCGCCGGCCTGGACACCGGAGCTCCGACGGCGTGGCTGGCCGAAGGTCTGCTGATCTACCTGCCGTCCGAAGCCCAGGACCGGCTGTTCGACAACATCACCGCGATGAGCGGGCCGGGCAGCACCGTCGCCACCGAATACGTGCCAGGCCTTAAGGATTTGGACCCCGAGCGGGTTCGGGAGCAGACTGCGGCGTTTCGCGAGCACCTCGACATCGACATGCCGTCACTGGTCTACACCGGCGAGCGCAGCCACGTCATCGAATACCTGCGCGCCAACGGGTGGGATGTCGCCAGCACCCCTCGTGCGGAGTTGTTCCACCGCGAGGGATTCCAGCTTCCCGCCCCCGAGGATGACGAGCCGCTCGGCGAAATCATCTACGTCAGCGGCACACTCGCGAACTAGAAACGGGACTCCCCCACCCACAGCACGCTGGCACCGCTGAAGGTCCGCTGCGCCTGCTCGATGATTCCGACCAGCGACTGGCCGATCAACGCGCCCACTGCTTCGGGCAGCGATGCGGCCGCCGGTAGCGACGACGGCCGTGGTTGCAGGAAGTCCCACAGCGACGAGCCCGGATAGCCGACCAGGCGGACCTTGGCGTCTTCGTCCAAGCCCGCCAACACCTTTGCCCGGCGTACCGCGGTTCTCAAGCCCCCGAGTTCGTCGACCAAGCCGTGCTCGAAGGCATCCGCACCGGTCCACACCCGACCCCGGGCGACCGCCTCGACAGCATCGACCGCCAGGTTGCGGCCCTCGGCGACCCGCCGCACGAAGTCGGTGTAGAACAGGTCCGCCTCGGACTCGATCTGGGCGTGCTGCTCGGGAGTGAACGGTTCATCGATCGACCAGGCATCGGCATTGGCGTTGGTGCGCACCGCATCCGACCCGACACCCAACCGGCCCTTCAGGTCACGGGCGACCAACTTCCCGGTGAGCACCCCGATCGAACCGGTGATCGTGCCGGGGTTGGCCACGATCGCGTCGGCGCCCATCGAGACGTAATAGCCGCCCGAGGCGGCGACCGCGCCCATCGACGCCACCACCGGCTTGCCGCGGCCGCGTGCCTTTTTGACCTCTCGCCAGATGCTTTCCGACGCGTTGACCGAGCCACCCGGAGAGTCGACGCGCAGCACGATCGCTGATACCGAGTCGTCTGCAGCCGCCTCCCGCAGACCCGCAGCGATGGTGTCACCGCCGGCGCTGGGCGTGCCGAACGGCAATATCCGCGGGCCGCCACGGCCACTGGTGATCGGACCCGCAAGCGTGACGACGGCGATTGTCGGCTTGGGTTTGCGCCCCGGCACCGATGGCAACGAGGATCCGCCCGGCCCGGTCGCGCGGGCATAGCGGCTCAGATATAGCCGCGGCGGCGCGTCGTCGCCGTCGGCATCGCCGGCCTCAGGCGAAATACCGCCGGCTCCAACGAGTTCTGCGATGCGCGCATATGCCTCGTCGCGGAAACCGATGCGGTCGATCAGGCCGGAGGCCACCGCATCGTCGCGCAGCAGCGGCGCGCGGTCGGCCAGCGCGTCGAGGGAGTCGTGGCCGATCTTGCGCGAGTCGGCGACCGCCTGCCACACCTGGGCGCGCAGGCTCTCCAGCAGCCGGGTGTCGGCTTCTCGATGCGCATCGGTGTACCGGTCTTCGGTGAAAAGGTTTGCCGCCGACTTGTATTCACCGCGCGTAACGAACTGCGCTTCGATGCCGGCCTTCTCCAGCGCGTCACGCAGGAACAGCGCATTGGTGGCGAAGCCGATCAGCCCGACGGTTCCCGACGGCTGCATCCACACTTCGCCGAACGCCGAGGCCAGGTAGTAGGACAGCGTTCCCGGATACGTCTCGGCCCACGCCAGCGACGGCTTGACCGCGGTGAACGCCGCGACGGCGTCCCGCAGCTCCTGAACCGGCCCCGCTGCGGCCGCGGGAAGCTGCACGCGCGCGATCAGCCCGGCGACCCGCGGATCGTCGGCGCCCCGGTGCAGCGCGGATACCGCTTCGCGCAGCACCAGCGGGCGGCCGCCGCCGCTGATGATCGTCAGGGGGTCCAGGCCGCCGACCTCCGGCGGCGTGGCCCGCAGGTCGAGTTCGAGCACGCAGCCCTTCGGTACGCCGTGGTGGCGGGCGGTGTCGACCCGGCGGGCAAATGCGCGCACCTCGTCGGCACCGGGCGGGTCGGGCAGGAAAGCAAACATATCTCGAGCCTACCGATGACCAGCGGCGCCGCCGCGGGGACGGAGCGTGGACAGTACGTTAGAGGCGTGCGATTCTCCATTTCAATCCACCAGCTCGATCCCGCTTCAATCCACCAGCTCGATCCCGCCGGATTCGACGCGAGCGGCACACGCGACTACCTGACTCGGGCCGAGGAGCTCGGGTTCGAGGGCGGCTGGGTGCTCGAGCAGATCGTCGGGGCGGCGCCACTGTTGGCGCCACTGGAACTGTTGGCGTACGCCGCGGCCTGCACCGAGCGGCTACGCCTTGGCGTCGCGGTGCTGGTCTCGTCATTGCACGATCCGCTTCAGCTGGCCTCGTCGGTCACCGCCGTCGATCGGCTCAGCCACGGCAGGCTGGACGTCGGGGTGGCGCCCGGCGGCGGCTTCCGCCAGTTCCCCGCGTTCGGGGTGGACAAAGCCACCTACATCAGCAGCTTCACCGAGGGCCTGGAGTTGATGAAGGCGGCGTGGTCTGACGAGCCGCGGGTGACGTTTCAGGGCCGGTTCCGCCAGGTCGACGACCTGCCGATCCAGCCGAAACCCACGCAGCGGCCGCATCCGCCGATCTGGTTCGGCGGCCAGGCCGCCAAGGCGCTGGCCCGTGCGGTGCGCCACGGCGACGCGTTCCTGGGTGCCGGTTCGTCGACCACGGCGAAGTTCGTCGAGGCGGTGAAAACGGTGCGCCACGAGCTGGCCGAGCAGGGCAAGGATCCCGGCAAGTTCCGGATCGGCAAGCGCGTCTATCTGATGGTCGACGACGATCCGGCCAAGGCACGCGAGCGCGTGCTCGCCGGGTTACACCGTATCTACGGCGCGATGCCCGGCATCGATGCGGTACCGGTGTCCGGCACGCCCGACGACGTCGCTGCCGGTTTGCGCGAAGTCATCGACGCCGGCGCCGAAATGATCCTGCTCAATCCGGTCGGCCGTGACCTCGCTGAGGATCGCGAGCAGATGGAACGCCTTGCCGCAGAAGTGATTCCACAGCTACGCTGAAAGTCGCGCTCAGCCGCAGACGCCACGGGAGTATCCGCGCAGGACGAGGGGCCGGGAGCAGCAGTCGGCGAAAAAGACGGCGTACTCTCGACCGGTCGCGATATAACCACTGAATGGTTCTCAAAGTCATCGTGTCGCCGGACCTGGTCGGCGGAGATGTCGACGAGGGTTATGGCAAGGTCGCCGATGCATTTCGCGCCAATTTCGGCTCGGGTCGCGAGGTCGGCGCCGCGATCGCTGTCTATCGCAACGGCGTCAAAGTGGTCGACCTATGGGGCGGCTACCGCGACGGAATCGCCAAGGCGCCGTGGCAGCACGACACCATGGTCAACATGTTTTCAACGACCAAAGGTATTGCCGCCCTTGCCGTTGCGTTGGCCGTGTCGCGCGGATTGTTCGGCTACGACGACAAAGTAGTCGACCACTGGCCGGAGTTCGCACAGGCCGGCAAGGCCGATGTGACGGTCCGGCAACTGCTCGGCCATCAGGCCGGTTTGTGTGTGCTGAAACCGGCGCCAACCATGCAGGATGTCGCCGACCCGGCCAAACTTTCGGCCATCCTCGCGGCCCAGAAGCCGGCCTGGCCGCCCGGTACTCGCCACGGATATCACGCGATTACGTTGGGTTGGTACAAATCTGAACTGATCCGTCGCACGGATCCGGCGGGCCGCACGCTGGGCCGCTTCTTCGCCGACGAAATCGCAGGCCCACTCGGGCTGGACCTACATATCGGACTTCCGGATTCGGTGGCCCGCGAACAGGTGGCGCTCTTACATAGCTGGTCGCGCGCCGAATCCCTGTTGCACCTCAACGTGATGCCGGCCGCACTTGTGGCCGCATCGTTCAACCCGGTCGGACTGCTCGCCCGTGCTGCCGCGCTGCCTCGCGACGTCGTGCCTTGGGCCGGCGACTACAACCGCGACGACGTGCGCGCCATCGAGATTCCGTCGGCCAACGGGATCGGAACAGCCGGCGCCGTCGCGCAGCTCTACGGTGCCGCCGCGACCGGGGATGCCGCGCTGGGCCTGACGCCAAACGTGCTCGACGAGCTCATGGCCGAGCCCACGGAGCCGAGCCACGGGCTGCGGGACCGGGTGCTGCACGTCGACGTCGCCTATTCGCTCGGTTTGGCAAAGCCGGCGCCGTTGTGCGTGTTCGGGTCGTCCGACAAGGCGTTCGGCACACCAGGTCTCGGCGGCTCGTTCGGCTTCGCCGACCCCGACACCGGAATCGGATTCGGCTATGTGATGAACCGGATGGGTTTTCACCTGTGCAGCGATCCACGCGAACTGGCCTTGCGCCAAGCACTGTTCCGCGACGTGCTGGGTGCGCGCCCGCAAGCCTAGAGCTCGGTTGCTGAGCCTCCGGCAGCGGTGATCTTCTCCCGGGCGCTGCCGCTGAACTTGTGTGCGGTGACATCCACCTTGACGGTCAACTTGCCGTCGCCGAGGACCTTGACGAGCGAGTTCTTTCGCACCGCGCCCTTGGCCACCAGCTCGTCGACACCGACCGAACCGCCTTGGGGGAACAACCGATTGATGTCCCCGACGTTGACGATCTCGTACTCGGTGCGGAACCGGTTGCGGAAGCCCTTGAGCTTGGGCAGCCGCATGTGAATCGGCATCTGCCCGCCCTCGAAGGTCACCGGCACGTTCTTACGGGCCTTGGTGCCCTTGGTGCCGCGGCCCGCGGTCTTACCCTTGGAACCCTCACCGCGGCCGACGCGGGTGCGCTTGGTCTTCGATCCTGGCGCAGGCGCCAGGTCGTGCAGTTTGATCGTCATTTCGTGCTACCTCCCGCCGTGTCGGCCGGCTCCACCTCGACGAGGTGACGCACGGCCGCGATCAGGCCGCGGGTCTGCGAGTTGTCCTCGCGGACAACCGAATCGCGAATCCGTCGAAGCCCCAAGGTGCGCAAGCTCTCGCGCTGCTTCCAGCGAGCGCCGATCGTGCTGCGCACCTGGGTGATCTTCAGCTGAGTCTGTTGTGCTGCTTTTCCTGCGGCCATGGTTATGCCGTTCCTTCACGTGCAGCGTTGGCACTGGCGGCCAGCTGTTCGCTTTCCCGCCGTGCGCGCAGCATGCCGGCCGGGGCGACGTCCTCGATCGGCAGTCCACGCCGGGCGGCCACCTCCTCGGGCCGCTGCAAGAGCTTGAGCGCGGCCACTGTGGCATGCACCACGTTGATCGCGTTGTCGCTGCCCAGCGACTTAGCCAGAATGTCGCGCACGCCAGCGCATTCCAGCACCGCCCGGGCAGCACCACCCGCGATCACACCGGTACCGGGGCTGGCCGGACGCAACAGCACAACGCCGGCCGCGGCCTCACCCTGCACCGGATGGGTGATGGTGCCACCGATCAGCGGCACCCGGAAGAAGCCCTTACGCGCCTCCTCGACACCTTTGGCGATGGCGGCCGGGACTTCCTTGGCCTTGCCGTAGCCGACGCCGACCATCCCGTTGCCGTCGCCGACGATGACCAAAGCGGTGAAGCTGAATCGCCGACCACCCTTGACCACCTTCGAAACACGGTTGATGGTGACGACCCGCTCGAGGTAGTTGCTCTTGTCCCCGTCGCGGTCGCGACCGCCGCGGCGATCGTCCCGACGGCCTCGGCTCTCGCGGTGGTCACGGCCCTCGCCGCGGTTGTCACGGCCCTCGCCGCGACCCTCACCGGTGCCCGTCGCCTGGCCGGCCGTTCCAGCCGGTTGCTCCGCCATTATGCGGTCCTTCCAAAGTCGTTGCTTGTCATCAGAACTTCAACCCGCTTTCGCGTGCGGCGTCGGCCAGTGCCGCGATCCGCCCGCCGTAGGTGTAGCCACCGCGGTCGAACACCACCGTTTCGATTCCGGCGGCTTTGGCCCGCTCGGCGATCAACTGGCCGACCCGCACACTGTGGGCCTTCTTGTCGCCGTCGACGCCCCGCACGTCGGCCTCGATCGACGAGGCCGCGGCCAGCGTGGTGCCGTTGAGGTCGTTGACCAGCTGGACGTGGATGTGCCGCGACGAGCGGTGCACCACCAGCCGCGGACGCTCCGGGGAGCCCGAGATCTTCTTACGCAGCCGCGCGTGCCGTCGCAGCCGGGCCTTCCGCCGCTCAGCGGATGGGCTCTGCCCCAACGACTTTGGTGCGGCGATATCAGCTTTTGATTGCGCCATGACTACTTACCTGTCTTCCCGACCTTGCGGCGGATCTGCTCACCCTCGTAGCGCACGCCCTTCCCCTTATAGGGGTCGGAGCGGCGCAGGCGACGGATGTTCGCCGCGATCTGGCCGACCTTCTGCTTGTCAATTCCGGAGATCGAGAACTTCGTCGGCGACTCGACCGCGAAGGTGACGCCTTCTGGCGCTTCGATCACCACGGGATGGCTGAATCCGAGCGCGAACTCGAGGTTGGAACCCTTCAGCTGCACGCGATAGCCGACACCGAAGATCTCCATCTTGATGGTGTAACCCTGCGTCACCCCGGTCACCAGGTTGAACACCAGCGTCCGCGACAACCCGTGCAGCGAACGGTGGTGCCGCTCGTCGTCGGGACGGGTGACCACGATGGCGCCGTCCTCGTTGCGCGCCACCGTGATCGGGTCGGCGACCTTCAGGTCCAAGGTGCCCTTGGGTCCCTTCACCGAGACGTTCTGGCCATCGATCGTCACCTCGACCCCGGCGGGAACCGGAACCGGCTGCTTACCAATACGCGACATGGTTATCCCCTCACCACACGTATGCGAGGACTTCGCCGCCCACGCGCTGTCTGGCTGCCTGACGGTCGGTGAGCAGGCCCGAGGAGGTGGAGATGATCGCCACGCCCAGGCCGCCGAGCACCCGCGGCAGGCTGGTGGACTTGGCGTACACCCGCAACCCCGGCTTGGACACCCGCCGCAGACCGGCGATGCTGCGCTCCCGGCTGGGTCCGTACTTGAGCTGAACGACCAACGCCTTGCCGACGCGTGCGTCTTCGGTGCGGTAGTCGGTGATGTAACCCTCCCGCTTGAGGATCTCGGCGATGTTGGCCTTGATCTTCGAATGCGGCAGGGTCACCTCGTCGTGATACGCCGAATTGGCGTTGCGCAGACGTGTCAAAAAGTCTGCGATCGGATCCGTCATCGTCATGACAGCGGTGTTGCCTTCCTCGCAGTGGTTCCCGATCCGGGCCTGCTGCGCACCTGTTTTCGGTTTGGTCTCGTCGGGTCGTAGCCGGTGTTACCAGCTGCTCTTCTGCACGCCGGGCAGCTCGCCGGCGTGCGCCATCTCTCGCAGGCAAATCCTGCACAGCCCGAACTTGCGGAGCACCGCGCGCGGGCGGCCGCACTTATTGCAGCGGGTGTACGCGCGCACCTTGAACTTGGGCTTGCGCGCGGCCTTGATAACTAATGCCTTCTTCGCCATCTGGTCAGTTCTCCTTGAACGGAAAGCCAAGGGCCCGCAACAGCGCTCGCCCCTCGTCGTCGGTCGTCGCTGAGGTGACGACGGTGATGTCCATGCCTCGGACCCGGTCGATCTTGTCCACGTCGATCTCGTGGAACACCGACTGCTCGGCCAACCCGAAGGTGTAGTTCCCGGACCCGTCGAACTGCTTGGGCGACAGCCCGCGGAAGTCGCGGATACGTGGCAGCGCAATCGATGTCAGCCGGTCGAGGAACTCCCACATCCGATCGCCGCGCAGGGTCACCCGCGCGCCGATCGGCATGCCCTCACGCAATTTGAACTGCGCGATGGACTTTCGCGCCTTGCGGATCTCCGGCCGCTGCCCGGTGATCAGCGCCAAGTCGTTGACGGCGCCGTTGATCAGCTTGGCGTCACGGGCGGCGTCGCCGACGCCCATGTTGACCACAACCTTCACCACGCCCGGGATCTGCATGACGTTGGCGTACTTGAACTGTTGATTGAGCGCATCCCGAATCTCGCCGCGGTAGCGCACCTTGAGCCGTGGCTGAACTTTCACCGGGGTCTCTGCCGTCGTCATGCCTGGATGTCCTTGCCGTTGCGCTTGGAGATACGGACCCGCTTGCCAGTCTCCTCGTCGACTCGGTAGCCGACTCGGGCGGGCTTGCCGTCGGAGTCGACCACCATCACGTTGGAGACGTGAATCGGGGCTTCCTGCGTGACGATCCCGCCCGACCGCGCGCCGCGCTGGTTGGTGGAGATCGGGGTGTGCTTCTTGATCCGGTTGACGCCCTCGACGAGGACCTTGTTGCGGGTCGGGTAGGCCTGAATCACCTTGCCCTTGGCGCCCTTGTCCTTGCCCGAGATGACCAGGACGGTGTCACCCTTGTGGACCTTCACCTACAACACCTCCGGGGCGAGCGAGACGATCTTCATGAAGCGCTTCTCCCGCAGTTCGCGGCCGACCGGCCCGAAGATGCGGGTGCCGCGCGGGTCGTTGTCGGGCTTGATGATGACGGCGGCGTTCTCATCGAACTTGATGTAGCTGCCGTCGGCGCGGCGGCGCTCCTTGACGGTGCGCACCACCACGGCCTTGACAACCTCACCACGCTTGACGTTGCCGCCGGGGATGGCGTCTTTGACCGTCGCCACGATCACGTCGCCGATACCGGCGTACCGCCGCGACGAGCCGCCGAGCACGCGGATGCACAAGATCTCCCTGGCGCCGGTGTTGTCGGCCACCTTCAGCCGCGATTCCTGCTGAATCACTAGATCTCCTGACCTGGTTCACGTATGCACGCCCACGCGTGGACGGGCTGGAGGACGCTGGAGTGCATGGTCCAACAGACCCGTCGTGCATGGTCTTCGTCGCCGAAGGGCACGCGGGGCTGACGGGTAACTCTTGGGTGCCAGCCGAGGTCTGCCCACGGCAACCCCTAGAGTCTAGGTGAAGACCTGCTCAGAGCCAAATTCCTGCCCGACGGCGGAAGGGCGACGGTTGCACGTGCCGGTGCGAGTTTCGACGTGGGTCCTGTGCGCCTGGCTGGCGCTATCCCTGGTTCTCTGCGCTTCCTGCGCCCACCTGCCGGTCAAGGGCCGGAGCGCAGCCCCGACGCCGGGGAAATCCGTCGGGCGCCCCGGCTGTGGACCGCCGATCAGCTATCAGGTGTTCGAAAAGGACGCCTTCGGTGCCGACTGGTCGAAGGCCAACGACCTGCTGGCCTACAACGCCAAGGGCAGCGACGGCCGCTACCACATCTATACGGTCAAACCGGACGGTGCGAACCCCACGCAGTTCGGCGTCGATGCCTCGAATTTCCCGCAGCGCACCACCGGGTCGCCGGTGTGGAGCCCGTCGGGCAAGTTCATCGCGTTCGTCGCCGAGAAATCTGACCACCCGGGCAACTCGGTGGTCGCCACACCCGGATGGGGCAGCTACTCGGACCTGTGGGTGGCCAGCGCCGACGGTTCACACGCCTGGCAGCTCACCGACGTCCCGACCGAGAAGGACCACGGCACGATCATCCCGGAATTCTCACCCGACGGCCGGCTGCTGGAGTGGACCGAGCGCACCAAGTCCCCGAAGTTCCTGAACCCGAACCGGTTTGCCGGATTCTGGGCGATCAAGGTCGCCGACTTCAACGTCAGCCTGGACGGCACACCGTCGCTGTCCGACATCCGCACCGTCTCGCCCCCCGGCGACGCCTTCAACGAAACCGGTGGATTCTCCGCCGATTCCTCGTCGCTGGTGTTCACCAGCGACTTCGAAAACCACAACTTCTGGCATAACCAGATCTACCGGCTCGACCTCAATTCGGGTGCAATCACCCGACTCACCCGAGGCGACAGCTACAACGAGCATCCCCGTTACACCCCCGACGGGCAGGTGTTGTGGATGAGCAACGCCGGCAACCCGTCACACGGCACCGACTGGTGGACGATGAGCCCCGACGGGTCAAATCCGCAGCGCCTCAGCGATTTCAACGCCGACGGCCACGCCGATGCGATTGGGCACAAACCCGTTTATGCGACCGTCGTGCAGACCGCCAACTGGGGTCCCGACAACAGCTACTTCTACGGCGACGTCGAGACCAACCTGTTGACCTCCGACAGCGTGATAGCCCGGGTTGCACTGAACTGCCACGGCTCTTGAGCTCGAGACTGCGGCAGACTACCGGCTGATGCCGCCGATTCTGCGGATATCGCTGAGGTGGTGAACACCTTCGTGCATCGCGTGCCGGACCAGCCAACGCGCTGGGGTGGCTTCGAAATCGCAGTCGTTGTAGCGGAATCGACGGGCCCGGAGGTCGTTAAACATCGGCTCCAGTGCTGGACGATCTTCGGTACGAACGCGGTGCGGTCGGATGGTGAAGGCGATGTAGACATCGCGAAGATGGCAAAGGTACTCGGCGACTGACCAGACTTTCTGGCCTGGTCGCACCCGGCACGCCTCAGTCGGGATGGCGAACACCGCCCCTCGGACCGCGCTAGGCAGGCCGACAATTACGCTGACGGCGTCTTCGATTGATATCTCTGAATAAGCCAGGCTGCAGTCGGTGCAGGTGTGGTCTTCAGCAGCTAGCGGCGGAAGTTGCTCGCGGTTGACGTTGTTATCCGGGCGCGATGAAGGCATAACAATATTTTCCGGCGCGACCGAGCATCGATGCCTCAGAACGGTGGTGGATCGTCGTCAGTTCGGGGTGGGCCCGGTCCGAGGTGGCTCACCTGCTCGGATGGCCGCGCCGTGCGGGCGTGGTGGTTTTGTCGGCGTTCGGTGGCGATGCGCTCGCTGCGGTTTTGGGCGCGGGTGCGGCGGCGTCTGGGCATCATCGCAGTCCGATCACTGCAGTAGTCGAGTGGCGGGTCAGCTTCGGATGCGGGCACACCCCCGGTCGACAAACACAGGCTGGGAAACAGCAAGGCACTGCCCGGTGTGGTGACATGAACACGCCCAGAAGGCGACGTGAGAATTATTGTGCCGTCAGGCAATTGCTGGTCCCGCCACCCCAAGAAAGTTTTCACCAGGTGATGGGTTCGGCAATAGCACTTGAGGTTTGAGGCGTGGGTGGGCCCGCCGTCGGCATACGGGATGGTGTGGTCGAGGTCGCAGTCGTAGGCGGGCCGGTCGCAGCCGGGCCAGCGGCAGGTCAAATCGCGACAGCGCACAAAATCGGCCAGCCCTTTCGAGGGCACATAGTCCTGCTCGGGCGCGGCGTCGGCGGGGTGAACCAGCGGCAGCAGTTTTGACGACTTCGCGAGTTCGGCCACAAGTTCGGGTGGAATGAGCCCATCAGCGCCCACCAATGATGCGGGCACCGACCCGCTGCCGTCGACTGTGGCGTGATCGGCGATGACGTGGATGACCACCGGCGTTGCGGCAGGCCGCTTTCCGGCCACGCAGTCGGATCGTCCGCAGCGACAGCCCAGCCGATCAGCCCCGGCCGCCAGCGCTCCCAGGGCATCGGCGCGACGCTGCTGGCGGCTACGCGGATCGTGCTCACACACCGTGGCCGCCAGCGCATCCAACCGCTTGTCCAACGCGTGTGCATCCGGAGTGACCAAGCTCCCGTTAATCTGCGCGAGCCCGCCTTCTTCGAGATCAGCGATCCAGACCTGCCGGTCCGCCTGTTGCTCCTTGCGCCGCCGCACCGCGTCCGCGTCAACCCGGCTCACGATCTTGTCGACCTGGCCGGCCAGCCGGGCACGGCTCATCGACGGCCAGCACGGCACGTTGACGGCCAGCTGTTTGTCCACCGCCGCCAGTACCTCGTCGTCGGTGATCAAATCAGTGCGGTAGACGATGGTGGCGAACATCCGAAAGTCGATATCGCCGGCCTTGAACACATCGCCGACCTGGGGCAGCCGCTCACGCATGGCTCTGGCGTAGCGCAGCCGGCTGCCCGCCAGCCCCTGGCTGATTCGCAACGCCGCGGCTACCTCGGCGGCTACCGCCTCCTCAGTGTCAACCGCCCACTCCTCGGTGTCCGAGCAGCGTGCCAGCCGATAGCCGAACAACTCCCCGATCGCGCCCAATCCAGCTGCGGCGGCGCGGTTTTCAGCCCGCGCCGACGAACAGATCCGATCCACCAGCGCCGCTGAATCCGGCGTTCTCGACGGATGGCGCCGCTCGAACAGCTCATCGAAACGGGCAATCACCTCGGGCGGCGATGCGGACTGTTCGAACATATGTTCGACTATACCATCGTCCACTGACTCGAAATCGGAGCCCAGAGCGACATTGTTCCCGCAGCGGCGTCAGTCGCCTTGCCGCACCCAGGAGTAGACGTACAGGGCCATCGCCGTCGCCAGCGCGAGCAGCACCCACTGCACCAGGGCCTGGTCGATCATGGAACCCGGCGGTGGGGCGTCGGGAAGGATGTTGCGCAGCGGAACGATCGCGAACAGGTTCGCGGCATACCAAGTGGCGAACGGCGGCACGAACTTCCGTCGGCCCATCGCCATCGGAATGGCCACCAGCAGCGCCAAGGTGGGCAGGCTGATCAGGACCAGGATGATGCCCAGGTCGAAGATCAGCGGACCCTTGGCCCGCTGCAGGGTGAGGACCACGCTGCTGTTGTTGTGGCTTCCGGTTTCGCTGGTGTCGATAGAGCGGCGTACTTCGGCGTCCCAGCCGTCCATCGATCCGGTCACCTGGACAACGGCGGGTATCCGTTTGCGGTTAGCACCCGTCCCGACGAACACATCGGCCGACTGCGGCTCGGTGCGGTAGGAGTCGAATGGCCAGCTGCCGGGATTGCCGTGCGCCTCGATCGTGGTGTTGACCTGCGCCGGCGCTTTACCTTTCGGGAATTGCAGGTCTCCCAGGTCGTTGGGTGGATACAGCCGCACGGCGATGTCGGTGTTCAGCTCATCGAAGCGCTTGTCGTACAGCGACTCGATGGTGGAGCAGATCAGACGGCAACAGTAGCGCAGCCGACCGTATCCGGCTGCACGTACCAACTGTAGATTCTCAACTTGCCCCGGGTGGAACATCGCACTGGCATTAGCCCACCGGCGCACCATTGATTGTGATCTTCTTCAGCTGGCCAACGGACTTCTGTTGTAAGTCCTTGCCCAGTGGGGCGTAGCTCAGGTTGGCCACCTCGTCTTGGCCCTTCGACAGCACCCAAGAGAAGAAGTTTACCAACGCCTTGCCCTTGGCCGGATCCGTCTGATTGGTATAGACCAGCGCATAGGTGGTTCCCGTGATCGGATAGGCGTTGGGGTTTGGGCCGTCGGTGAGGCTGGTGCGCAGGTCCTCGGGGTAGGTGATGCCCTCGGTGCCCTTGGTGATCGTGGCGATGCAGGGGTGGAGGAAGTTGCCGGGCTGGATGAAGTTGCCGGCTTTGTTCTTCACCTGGCCGAACTTGAGGTACTGCTCGAAGGCGTAGGCCAATTCGACGTAGCCCAGGCCGCCCTCGGTCTGGTTGATCACCCCAGACACGCCCTCGTTGCCCTTCCCGCCGATCCCGACGGGCCACGCGACCTCTTTGCCGAAGCTCTTGTCGGAACCGCCCAGGGCGCTTACCCAGGTCGGGCTTTCCTTGGTCAGGTAGTCGGTCCAGATCGCCGTGGTTCCCGACCCGTCGGAACGGTGGGCCACCGCGATGGGCTCGTCGGGCAGGTTCGTTCCGGGGTTGAGTGCCTTGAGGGCGTCGTCGTTCCACTTGGTGATCTTGCCGGCGAAGATCTTCCCGAGTGTCTCGCCGTCGAATTTCAAACCGGTGTCAACGTCTTTGAGGTTGTAGGCGGGGACGACAGCGCCGAGCACCAACGGGATGTGCAGCATCGGTCCACCCTTTGCCGAGGCGAGTTCACTGTCTAACATCGGGGTGTCGGAGGCACCGAAATCGACGGTGGCGGCGCTGATCTGCTGCACGCCTGCACCGGACCCGATGGACTGGTAGGCAACGTCCACGCCATCGGAGGTGCTGTAGTCGTTGGTCCATATCGACATCGCGGGCGCCACAAATGTGGAGCCAGCCCCCGACAAGGTGTTGGCGCCGCCGTCGAGTTTGTTGAGTGGGAGCGGGTAGCCGGGCTTGGAGGCGGCGCCCTGGCCGCAGATCTGGCGAGCCTGCGCAGCCTGGGTGTTGTTCGCTCCTCTATTGCCGGTGCTTCCGCACGCAGCTAATCCACCGGCGGTCAGCACGGCGATCGCCACGTTAGCGAAAGTCTTCGTGATCATCGATCCTCCACTGGAACTCGATGCCTGGTGGGCCGATCTGACATCCAAAACACCAATGTGAAAAACCAAACTCTCATCGAACCGCCGCGGAGCCCAGGGTTTGCGGCCACGTCAGTCGACGGTGCAGCCACAAGGCCACGTAGACGAGGCCGAGCAGCACGGGCACCTCGATGAGCGGGCCGACGACCCCGGCCAAGGCTTGGCCGGATGTGGCGCCGAATACGCCGATGGCGACGGCGATCGCTAGCTCGAAGTCGTTGCTGGCCGCGGAGAACGCCAGCGCCGCCGTGCGGGCGTAGGACAGGTGTAGCGACCGGCCGATAGCGAACCCACCGATCCACATCACGGCGAAGTAGACGAGCAGCGGCAGCGCGATCCGGGCCACGTTCACCGGCTCGGAGGTGATTGTTTTACCCTGCAGCGCGAAGAGCACAACGACGGTGAACAGCAACCCATACAAGGCAATCGGCGCAATGCGTGGCAGCAGCTTGCTCTCATACCACTCTTGTCCGCGGGCGCGTTCACCCAGCGTTCTGGTAAGGAATCCGGCGACCAGCGGGATCCCCAGGAACACCACCACGGTGACCGCGATCTCAGCGAAGGAGACGTGCAGGCTCTGGGTTGGCAAGTGCAGCCAGGCGGGCAACACGTTGAGGTAGAACACGCCGAGACCGGCATAGAACAGCACCTGGAACACGGCGTTGAGCGCAACGAGCACGGCAGCCATTTCCCGGTCGCCGCAGGCCAGGTCGGTCCAGATCAGCACCATGGCGATGCAGCGGGCCAGCCCTACCAGAATCACGCCGGTGCGGTAGGCGGGCAGGTCTGGCAGCAGCAGCCACGCGAGGGCGAACATGACCGCCGGCCCGATGATCCAGTTCAGAATCAACGACACGGCAATCATGCGGCGGTCGGCGGTGATCCGCCCGATCTCCCGATAGCGGACCTTGGCCAACACCGGGTACATCATCAATAGCAGCCCGATAGCAATCGGCAGGCTCGTGCCGTGGATAGACACCGCATTGAGCCCGTTGGCCAAACCTGGGATCAGGCGGCCCAACAGCAGCCCAGCCGCCATCGCCAGGCCAATCCACAATGGCAGGAATCGGTCGACCATCGACAACCGGGCCACCACGTGGCTGTCATCCGACGGCGCACTGCGGGTGGCGCTAGGGTGGTGGCTCATCTGTTCAATCCCGTTCTTTTCATTCGGCTGGGCTGGGCTAACTGGCCCGAAGCGGCGTCATAGGCCTGCAGCGACGCGGTCAGAAGCGCGATGGCGAAGAATTCGCCGAGTAAGCGCCGTTGGCTGCGGGACGGTATTCATGGTCGGATCGCTGGACTGAGGGTGTCGGTTCCCAAAAGCTGCGAGAGTTGCTGCAGCGCAGTTCGGTTCACCCGGTAGTACACCCATGAGGCACGCCGTTCGCTGTCTAGCAATCCAGCGGTGCGTAGGACCTTTAGGTGATGGGAGATGGTGGGCTGGGTCAGTTCAATCCCTGCCGACAAGTCGCAAACGCAGGCTTCGCCACCCTCGTGGCTGGCCACCACGCTCAGCAGGCGCAATCGCACTGGGTCAGACAACGCCTTCAGCTTGGCCGCCAATTCGATGGCCGTGTCAGGCGAGAGTGGCTCACGCACAAGCGGAACGAACGCGCACCCGGCCTCCGCGCTCAACGGCAACTGCGACTTCGACACACATCGATATTGACTGACATCGAATCCATGGTCAAGCCAACAGTGCATGAACTAGCGAAAAGCGGGATCGGCGGGCGGGATGACACCAATCCCGCCCGCCCAGTGGTGGCGGTCAGCAGCAAGAGGCCGCCGCCTCCTCTTGCTCGCCGGCAGCCGGCGATCCGCCACAGCACGTAGCGCCTTCGGTCTCGCGATCGAGGTGCTCAGGGCTTGATCCGAATGTCTCCGAATCGGCCAGTACCGTGTAGACCTCCCACTTCTCCCCGGCTGGCCCGGTCACCCAGACCTTGTCTTGGGTGGCGAAGCAGCAGGTCGTTCCGATCTCCTCGTCGGTGAACAAGCCCTCGCCCTGCAACCGGGCGATTTCCTCGTGCACCTGCTCGCTTGACTGGACCTCCACCCCCAGGTGGTTGAGCGTGCCGCCCTTGCCGGGGTTCTCCAACAACACCAGCTTGAGCGGCGGCTCAACGACGGCGAAGTTGGCGTAGCCGGGCTTGCGTTTGGCCGGCTCGGTATTGAACAGCTTGGAATAGAACGTGACCGCATCGTCGAGATCGTCGACGTTGAGGGCGAGTTGAACGCGGGACATGAGAGCAGACCTCCATTAGGTGTGAGACATATATCGAACTTGTTCGACTCACTCAGCATGTCACCTTTTTGATATATGTCAAACGAGTGTGGCAGAATCATTCCATGCCGAAAACACTGCCAGTGGTCGACATCACCGCGCCAGCATGCTGCGCGCCGCTGGCCGCCGGCCCCATGAGCGATGACGACGCTCTGCGGGTGGCTTTGCGCCTCAAGGCGCTGGCAGACCCTGCGCGAGTCAAGATCATGTCTTTGCTATTCAGCTCATCTGCCGGTGAGGCGAACACCCGCGAACTTGCCGCCGTGCTCAGATTGACCGAGTCAACCGTCAGCCACCACCTCAGCCAACTTCGCAAGGCGGGCCTGGTCGAATCAGACCGCCGCGGCATGAACGTCTATCACCGCCCCCACCGGGATGCAATGGCCGCCCTTTGCGCGGTCCTCGACCCCAGCTGCTGCAGCTGATTTCGCGCCACTCCCAGCGCATCGCTAGCCGAGTTGGCTTGGCGCGCCGGCAGCGTCGACGATATCGGGCCATGAAACCCGCGCGAGCCGACGCGCGCAATGCACAACTGCTCTCGTCTGGTGAAGCGTCGGCGCATGCCAAGACCACCAACCGGTGAGCCGCGCCACTGCAAAGCTCTGGCCTGGGTCGTCGGGCCGTTGATCGAAGTCCCCGTCTTGGCCGCATTGGTCGATGTATCGCTGGCCCTTATCTTCCTAGTCCCTACCTTTCGACGTGTTTGGGCGTGATCCAACACCACCCAGGCAAGGCTTCGAGTTTGCCGGCGCGGTGCGGCGATAGCCGGCCGTTGTCGTGGGCGGTACGTTGAGCGCGGACCCATTCCCCGACGGGGTAGCCGTCGAACCGCTGACTGTAGGCAGGTTGGGCGTGCCCGTGAGCGGCAGCATACTTGGATAGTGCGGTCAAGCCCCGTTGCCACCGCTGCTCCAGCGGGTCCCACTGCCAACCGGGTAAGGCTGCCAGCTCAGCCGCGCGGTCGGAGCTCAACCGGCCTAGGCGCTGGTCGCGGCGTCGCCTTGCGACCCACCAGCCGAGCTGAAAGCCGTTAATGACTTCGCGCGCCGCTGGCGCCGCATGGCCAGTTTTAGAAACATACCGGCGCAGTACGTTTACACTGTTGCCCCAGTTCTGTAGTCGACGATCCGCCCAAGACCAGCCCGGCAGCGTTTCCAGTTCGATGGTGCGCTCCGGAGGTAGGTCGCCGGCGCGGTGGTCGGCGCGACAGCGCTGGATCCAATGGCCCAAGCGGAACTGTCCGAACCGGGTTTCGGGGCCTACGCCAACAAGACTGCCGTGGCGCGCAACGTAGAGGCGGCAGACGGCCAAGCCCTGTGCCCACCGCGCCCCTGCGGCGTCCCATTGCCATCCAGGCAACGCCGCCAACAGGTCGATCCTGGCCGCGGCCAGGGCTCCTGCCGCATAAGAACGACGCTGAGCCGCAGCCCAGGCTTGCAGGTCAACACCGTCGAACGTGGTTTGCGCGGTGAGTACGGTCGTGTCGTGTTCGGCCGCGTAGTCGGCCAGGGCGCAGAATGCGTGTCGCCAGCTGTCGGGTCGGTCGGGCCGCCCCCATGACCAACCGTCGACCGCTTCCAGGTCGGCGGTGTGTTCGGCGCTGAGGACATCGAGCCAGTAGTCTTCACGGCAACGCTGGACCCACTGGCCCAGCCTGATGCCATGCGCCCGAACGCGGCGAGGAACATCGGCGCTGCCACGAGTATCGCGGTAGAAACGCAACGCGGACAACGCCTTTTGCCACATCTCATCATCGGGATCAGTGGCGACAAGGTCGTGATCTGGCTGAGTGGAAGTCATGCGCAAATTGAGGGAGCGAGCCGGTATGCGGCACCACGGTTCTCGGGTGAGAGGTCAGCCGAACCGGCCGGAAATGTAATCCTCGGTGGCCTTTTGGTCAGGATTGGCGAAAATCTTTTCGGTGTCGTTGATTTCGATCAACCGGCCGGGCTTGCCGGTGGCCTCCAAGTTGAAGAATGCGGTCTGATCGCTGACGCGGGCGGCCTGCTGCATGTTGTGGGTGACGATGACGATGGTGTAGTCCTGCTTGAGTTCGGCGATCAGATCCTCGATCGCCAGCGTCGAGATGGGGTCAAGCGCCGAACAGGGTTCGTCCATCAGCAATACGTTGGGTGAGACGGCGATTGCCCGGGCGATGCACAGCCGCTGCTGCTGGCCACCGGATAGGCCGCCGCCGGGCGTGTCCAGCCGATCTTTCACCTCGTTCCACAGGTTCGCCCCGCGCAACGACCGTTCGGCGAGCTCGTCGAGGCTTTTCTTGTTGTGCTTTCCTTGCAGTTTCAATCCGGCGACCACATTGTCGCGAATCGACATGGTGGGAAAGGGGTTTGGTCGCTGGAACACCATCCCGACGATGCGGCGCACACCAACCGCGCTGATCCGCGGGCCGTAGATGTCCTCGCCGTCGAGCAACACCGATCCTTGCACCCGGGCCCCCGGGGTGGTCTCGTGCATACGGTTCAGAGTCCGCAAAACAGTCGACTTGCCGCACCCGGATGGTCCTATCAACGCGGTGACACTTCGCGGACTGACGGTCATATTGACATCGGCCACTGCCTTAAAGGAGCCGTAGTAAATGTTGAGATCCCGCACCTCCAGCCGTTTCGCGACCCTGTGCAACCCAAGGGCTCTGTCGGTCACCGGCTTCGTCGCTGCGGGTGCTGGCGGGGCTGTGCGTTTGGGACTCCCGATCGACGCATCATCCGGTGTCACGTTGATGTCCTGTGTCACGCGATCCTCCTGTGATGTCGTTCCTGTTCAGATCCGGCAGGTGGACCTGTGTCGTTGTCGTCGGTTGGCCGAACCCGCCACGCGCCGATCGCGGCCACAGGCAACAGCGGGCCGCCTGGACCGGCCGCCGATTCGGCTGACACACAGCGTAATTGCTTACCCGCCGCATCTGCATCGCACCCGGGCAGAATTGCCGGATGCGCCGGGCGTGCCACGGATCCCATAGGGCCGGTCAACGTCCGCGACTAACGCTGGACCGGCGGGCGATCAGCCGAGCCGCCACGGTGAACAGCAGGACCATCACCACCAATGTGAGCGCTCCCGCCCAGGCGCGCGCTTGGGCGGCTTTGAACCCGGTGATGGCGTTGCCGAAGATCTGCAGCGACAGCGTCGACATTCGCTTGGTCGGATTGAGCTCGATGAACAAGTCGTTGCCAAGCGCGGTCAACAGCAGGGGCGCAGTCTCTCCCATCGCACGCGCGAACGCCAGCATGACACCCGTGATGATTCCTGAGCTGGCCGTGGGCAATACGATCGCCAGGATGGTCCGCGCCTTGGTCACGCCCAACGCAAGCGAGGCTTCGCGCAGATCGTGCGGTACCAGCCGCAACATCTCGTCGGTGGAGCGAATCACCAGCGGCAGCATCACCAGGGCCAGCGCTATTCCGCCGGCGATTCCGGAGAACCCGAAGAGCACGACCCACGCCGCATACACAAGCGCCCCGGTGACGATTGTCGGCACGCCGACCAGGATGTCGGTGAGAAAGCGGGTCACCCGGGCCAGTCGGCCGCCGTACTCGACGAGGTAGATCGCAGCGGCCACACCGACGGGCATCGATAGCACCGTCGCGATGCCGGTGGTGATGACGCTTCCGATAATGCCGTTGAGGAATCCGCCGCCCGGTTGACTGGGATCGCCGGGCGGTGTCTGGGTGAGGAACTGCGGCCCCAGGTACTTCAATCCCTGTTCGCCGACGTAGAAAAGCACCCAGACCAACACGGCGACGGTGGCGATCATGACCAGCAGGAGAACCGCATGCATGACCAGATCGGTGATTTGGCGGCGGCGCGCCCCAGGGAACCGCTCGGTAGCCGCGGACAGTGGTTCTTTGACGGGTTCGTCTTCCAGCATCAGGCTCATGCGATGTGCTCCGAGACTCGGCCGATGATGCGCTTGCCGACGAAGTTGACCAGCAACGAGACCACCAGCAGGCCGAAGGCGACGACGAACAGGGACGCCAGATGGAACGGATCATTCGCCTCGGTGAACTCGTTGGCGATGACACTGGGCATGGTGGCTCCGGTGCGCAGCAGCCCCTTCGGGATGGTCAACACGTTGTTGCCGATCAGCATGGTCACCGCGATGGTTTCGCCGAACGCACGGCCCAGACCCAGGATCGACGCACCCGCGATCCCCGAACGCGACCGCGGCAACACGGCGACGCGCAGCATCTCCCATTTGGTCGCGCCGATCGCCAGCGCGGCTTCCTTTTCGGCCACCGGCGCGGTGTCGAAGACTTCCCGGCAGATCGCGGTGACGATGGGCAAGCACATGATCGCGAGCACCACGCCGGCCGAAAATATCGAGTATCCGAAAAACGGGCCCTGAAACAACCAGCCGATCAACGGGATTCCCGACAGCGAGGTCAATCCGTTACCGATCGGTCCAAGCGCTGGGATCAGCGCGAACACGCCCCAAAACCCGTAGACCACGCTCGGGATCGCCGCAAGCAGGTCGACCAGCGACGACAACGGTCCGCGAAGCCGCTTCGGGGAGAGATTGGTGATATAGAGGGCCACCGCGATCGAGACCGGCACCGCGATCAGCATCGCGACCAGTGAGGTCACCAAGGTGCCGTAGATGAACTGCAGGATGCCGTACGGGTTCGGTTTTGACGACGTTACCGTTGCCTCCGACGGCGCCCAGCGGGCGTGAAAAAAGCTCAGCGGCCCGTAGTGCGTCAGCGACGGCCATGACTGCTGCAGAAGGAACACCGCGGTGGCAATCAACACGACGATCACCGTCAGCGCCGCGCCGGCCATCAGCCGCCGGAACAGCTGTTCGCTGAACCGGCCGGCCGATGACGGCCGATCCGTGGGCGCCAATACGGTCTGCGCGGTCACCACGTCTCCGTCAGGCGCGCGTGCTCACGACGCGACCGGGGCGCCGTTGAGCGTGATCTTCTTAACCTGGCCCATGCACAAACCCTGCAGATCCTTGCTCAGGGGGGCGTAGTTGAGGCTGCCAACGTCGTTTTGACCGGTGGAAAGCACCCAGGAGAAGAAGTTGACGAGGGCCTTGGCCTTGGGCGGGTCGGTCTGGTTCTGATACACCAACGCGTAGGTGGTGCCGGTGATCGGGTAAGCGTTGCGATCGGACCCGTCGGTCAGGCTCACCCGCAGGTCCGGCGGGTAGCTGAGGCCCTGCGTGCCCGCCGTGATCGTCGCGGGGCAGGCCTGAATGAAGTTGCCCGCCTTGTTCTTCACCAGGCCGTATGGCAGGTTCTGCGCGAGCGCATACTGCAACTCGATATAGCCGATGGCACCGTCGGTCTGGTTGACCACCCCGGAAACGCCTTCGTTGCCCTTGCCGCCGATACCGGTCGGCCACGCGATGTCCTTACCGAAGCTGCGGTCCGGGCCGCCCAGCGTCTGCACCCACGTCGGGCTCTGCTTGGTCAGAAAGTCCGTCCACACCGCCGTCGTGCCCGAGCCGTCGGAGCGGTGCGCCACCGCGATCGACTGGTCGGGCAGGGTCACGCCGGGGTTGAGCGCGACGAGTGCCGGGTCGTTCCACTTGGTGATGGCGTGGGCGTAGATCTTGCCCAACGTGTCACCGTCGAACTTCAGCCCGGTTTTGACGCCCTTGAGGTTATAGGTGGGCACCACCGCGCCCAGGTTCAGCGGGATGTGCAGGATCGGGCCGCCTTTCGCGGCGGCCAACTCGCTGTCCTTCATCGGGGTGTCCGATGCACCGTAATCGATGGTGTTGGCGATGATCTGCTGCACACCGCCGCCGGACCCGATCGACTGGTAGGCGACCTGCACCCCATCGGATTGTGAATAGTTTTTGGTCCACACCGACATCACCGGGGCTATCCACGTCGAGCCCGCGCCCGACAAGGTGTTTGCGCCGCCGTCGATTTTGGCGATCGTTCTCGGGTAGTTGGGCTGGGCAGCCGACTGCTGGCCGCAAATCTGGCCCGCTTCGGCTGCCTGGGTGGCGCTGCCGGCCCCGGTGTTGCTGGTGCTCCCACACGCGGTCAACCAACTTGCAGCAACGATCGCAACCACGGCGGTGATCGTCGTCTTGCGGAACATCAATTCCTCCTCGTCCCGTGATGCCCATGCATCCTGGTACTCATCGAAGACGGTCGACGTGAACGCGGAAGATCGCCAAACTGGCCTGGAGATGAACGCCGCAACCCTGGTGCAAGCTACTCGTCGCGGCGCCCACCTCGACATTTACGGGCAATCTTCCTCGATCATTGCGCCTTGACGCACTTTATCTCCCCGGGTCCCAAAGCTTGCCTACGGGCAATAGCTCAAATACCATTGAGTCAATGATTACTGAGCGGGATACCGAGGCGATGCGGCGGGCGCTGATCCACGCCGCGCTTGCCGATCCCGGCCGGTTGGCGATCGTAGACGAACTCCTGCTTGCCGACGCGTCGCCGTCCGAACTGCAGGGGCTGGTGTCGATGTCCTCGAATCTGATGGCCCACCACCTGGGAGTGCTCGAGCAGGCCGGGATGGTGCGTCGGGTCCGCTCCGAGGGTGACCGTCGGCGCACCTATCTGCAGCTGATTCCCGAGGCGCTGGAGGTGATGGTGCCCTGCGCGATGCGGCGGCGGGCGGAGCGCGTGGTGTTCGTGTGTAGTCAGAACTCGGCCCGCAGTCAGTTGGCCGTCGCGGTGTGGAAGCGTCACAGCCCGCTGCCGGCGGCATCGGCGGGCACGAATCCCGCCGCCACGGTTCATCCCGGCGCGGTGGCCGCGGCCCGGCGTCGGCACCTACCGATACGCCCACGCACGCCGCGCCACCTCGACGATGTCGTCTGTCCCGGGGACCTGCTGGTCGCGGTATGCGACAAAGCTCACGAAGAACTGCCCGCTAACTTGCACCACATCCACTGGTCGGTTCCCGACCCGGTGCCCGCCGCTGACCCTGACGCGTTCGATCAGGCCCTCGACGACTTGACCGAGCGGATAGACCGCCTCGTCCCGGCCCTACAACCCTTCTCGCGTTCTCCCAACGGAGTTAGCTCATGACCGACAACCTCGGCGCCGATGTCGCCAACCACGTGCGCTTTGATCTGTCCATCGACCAGCGGCTGGCACTCAAGACTGCCGCAGCGGCACTGCAGAAGGAGTTCTCCGCCATGTTCGGGGTGGAGACCATCGAGCGGTTCCTGCACTCCTCCTACGATCAATTCGCCAGCCGCGCATCGATTCCCAACTTTTTGCCGCTGCTGGCAGAACGCTTCGCGCGGCAACGGCTGCGCGCCCTGGCCAAAGTCGAAGGCAAATCCAACGACGGAAAACCCATCGTGCTGTTCCTGTGCACGCACAACGCCGGCCGCTCGCAAATGGCGATGGGTTTTTTCACCCACCTGGCCGGCGATGCCGCGGTGGCCTGGTCCGGCGGCTCCGAACCCGGCAACGAGGTCAACCCGGCCGCCATCGAGGCCATGGCCGAGCGTGGCATCGACATCTCCGGCGAATATCCCAAACCCTGGACCGACGAGATCGTACAAGCCGCCGATGTCGTCATCACCATGGGCTGCGGCGACGCCTGCCCGATCTTCCCCGGGCGCCGCTACGAGGAATGGGTCCTCGACGACCCCGCCGGCCAAGACATCGACGGCGTGCGCCCGATCCGCAACGACATCGAACGCCGTGTGCGCCAGCTGCTCACCGACCTGCAAGTCCCCACCCATGCGTAACCGCGCATCCTCATCGGGCTTCCGCCCGTCATACCGCCGGCCGCACCCCCTAAGGGCCGGGGTAGCGGCGTTGAGCAGTGTCAGCGGCGCCTTCCGATCGGTCATCGGCTGGCTTCGCGCCGGCTACCCCGACGAGGCGCCCCCAACCGGCTACTCGCCGCTGCTCGCACTCAACGGCCCCATGGCACTAACGCCACGACAAATCCAACACATCGTCGATGAACTCGACGGCGCGCCCGCAGACACCATCGACATCGGGGTCGCGATCACCAAAGCCACCAACCGGCTGCCCACCCAGACACAGACACAGACGGTCACCCAAGCACTCCCCCCAACACCACCCAGCACTGACGACCGGAGGAAACCACCATGCACATTTCACTGAAGCGATCTTCGGCCGCGCTGAGCTTGCTGGCCGTTACTGTGCTGGTGCTTTCGGCATGCGGCAGCGAAAAATCGATCCCCTCATATGCCACCGCGGCGAAAGTGGTCTGCGGCGGCAAACAGACGCTGAAAGGCAGCGGCTCAACAGCGCAGGCCAATGCGATGACCCAGTTTATCATCGCCTACCAAAAGGCCTGTCCTGGAAGCGATCTGACCTACAACTCCAACGGCTCCGGCGCCGGTATCAGTGAATTTCTGTCTGGCCAAACGGATTTCGGTGGGTCTGATTCGCCGTTGGCGGGTGACGAATACAATAAGGCCAAGCAGCGATGTGGCTCGGATGCCTGGAATCTGCCGGTGGTGTTCGGCCCTCTGGCGATCACCTACAACCTCTACAAAGACACGCTGGTGCTCGACGCCTCGACGCTGGCCAAGATCTTCAACGGCACGATCACCCGATGGGACGACCCGGCGATCACGGCGCTCAACGAGGAGATGCCCTCGGAACCAATCACCGTGGTATACCGCAGCGACGCGTCGGGCACCACCGACAACTTCCAGCGCTATCTCGACGCCGCGTCTAACGGCGCGTGGGGCAAGGGAACAGGCAAAGTGTTTAACGGCGGAGTCGGCCAGGGTGCCCCAGGCAACGAGGGCACGTCGGCCAAGGTCAGGAACACCGAGGGTGCGATCACCTACAACGAGTGGTCGTTCGCCCAGGGCGAGCGGCTGTTCGCCGCCAAGATCGTGACCTCGGCCGGACCGCGTCCGGTGGCCATCAACGCTGACACCGTCGGCAAGGCCATCGCTGGCGCGACGATCGCGGGCCATGGTAACGACCTGGTGTTAGACCTCTCGTCGTTCTACAAACCCACCCAGGCCGGCGCCTACCCGATCGTGCTCGCGACCTATGAACTGGTGTGCTCGAAATACTCTGATCCGCAGGTCGCGACCGCGGTGCGGGCGTTTCTGCAGTCCACCCTCGGGCCAGGCCAGGTCGGCCTGGAAGACCACGGATATTTCCCGTTGCCTGAGCAGTTCCAGTCGAAGGTGCTCAGCGCCATCAACGCCATCAGCTGAGACATCACACTCATCGTCGAAAATCCCAGCGGCGCACTAGCTGCACCGCCACCGCAGCACCCACAACAGGTCAGGAGCCAATCTCGTATGACAGCCCGCCATATCGTCGCTATCGGCGGCAGTGATGCCGGCATCAGCGCCGCACTACGCGCCCGCGAACTCGACCCCGCCACCGATGTCACCGTGGTCGTCGCCGATGCCTATCCCAACTTCTCCATCTGCGGCATCCCCTACTACGTCTCCGGTGAAGTCACCCACTGGACCAACCTGGCCCATCGCACCGCCGCCGACCTGGCCGCCACCGGGATGCGGGTGCTCACCGACACCCGCGCCACCGGCATCAATGTCAAGGAGCACACCCTCGATGTCCTCGACTCCACCGGGGCCCCACAACAGCTTTCCTACGACGCGTTGATCGTGGGCACCGGCGCCATCAGTGCCCGCCCGCCCTTCCGCGGGCTCAGCGGCCCAGACGCGCTCGGCCCCGCCGATGGGGTGCACCTGCTGCACTCCATGGGCGACACCTTCGCCGTCATGGACTCGCTGCAGCAACGCGACCCCGCCACCGCGGTGATCGTGGGTGCCGGCTACATCGGCCTAGAGATGGCCGAAGCCCTCACCTTCCGCGGCATCCACGTCACCCAGATCGAGGCCCTGCCGCAGGTCCTGCCCACTGTCGACCCCGAACTGGGCAGCCTTGTGCACACCGAACTCGAACGCCACGGTGTCGAAGTTCTCACCGACACCGCTGTCGCAGCCATCACCCGCACCGACACCGGCGCACTCACCGTCACCGCCAGCCGTGGCGACCAACCCGTCTCGCGCACAGTCGATTTCGTGCTCGTCGTGGTCGGAGTCCGGCCCGACACCGAGCTGGCCGCCGACGCCGGCGCCCACCTCGGCGTCAAAGGCGCCATCGCGGTCGACGAAGCCATGCGTACCAACCTGCCCGACATCTTCGCCGCGGGTGACTGCGTGCACACCCACCACCGGCTCCTCGGAATCACCTGGCTACCGCTGGGCACCACCGCTCACAAACAAGGCCGCGTGGCCGGCGAGAACGCGCTCGGCGGCGACGCCCACTTCGCGGGCAGCCTGGGCACCCAAGTCGTCAAGGTCTTCGACCTCGTCGCCGCCCGCACCGGCCTCCGCGAACACGAAGCCCTCGCCGCGAATCGCGGCTGGACCCCGGTCAGCAGCCAATCGAGTCCAGACGACCACAAGGCCTACTACCCAGGCGCCACCCCCATCCACATCCGTATCACTGGCGACCAGGACAGCGGTCGCCTTCTGGGTGCCCAACTGGTGGGCCACCGGAGCGCCGAAATTGCCAAACGCGTCGACACCTATGCCACCGCGATCTTCCACGACATGACCGTCGACGGCCTCAGCGCGCTCGACCTGTCCTACACCCCGCCGCTCGGGTCGCCCTGGGACGCCACCCAAATGGCGGCCCAAGCATGGGTGCGCCAACACCAGCCCGCCACGATCCGATCCCTAACCAGCTAGCCAACTTCCGCGCAGAATCGAGTCCTACACGTGGGCATCAAGAAGTTCAGCGAATCGCTGCATCGGCCGCGCACCAAGACCGCCCTGATCGTCGGTGCCGTGGTGCTCGTCGCCATCGTCGCTGCAGCCGTGGGGATCCCGGCCCTCATCGCACACCACAATCACAAATCCCCGGAGTCTGAACTGTCGTTTACGGGCCTCAAGGGTCCTACCGCTGTGGCGGTGGACAACGCCGGTGACGTCTACGTCATCGACGAACTCGGCCGCCAGGTGCGGGAGGTGCGGAAGCTGGCGGCGGGTTCGACCACCCAGGTCGTGCTGCCGTTTGAAGCCGCCAGGGCTGACAATCCAAGTTTTATCACCTTGGACCCCGCAGGTGTGGCGGTGGACAGCGCCGGTGACGTCTACGTCACCGACAGCCACAACGACCGGGTGCTGAAGCTGGCGGCGGGCTCCACGACGCCGGCCGAGCTGCCGTTCGCTGATCTCAACGAGCCCAACGGTGTGGCGGTGGACAGCGCCGGTGACGTCTATGTCGCCGACCGGGGCGACAGCCGGGTGCTGAAACTGGCGGCCGGGGCCACCACCCAGTCCGTGCTGCCGTTCACCGGGCTCAAGTACCTCAATGGTGTGGCGGTGGACAGCGCAGGGGACGTCTACATCGCCGACAGCGGCAACAACCGGGTGCTGAAGCTGGCGGCGGGGGCCACCACCCAGACTGTGCTGCCGTTCACGGGGCTCAACGGCCTCGGGGGTATCGCGGTCGACAGGGCCGGTGATGTCTATGTCGCCGACCGAGGGAATAGCCGGGTGCTGAAGCTGGCGGCGGGGACGACCGCCCAGACAGTGCTGCCTTTCACCGGGCTAGCCGATCCCGCGGGTGTGGCCGTGGACACCGTGGGCAACGTCTATGTGGCCGACTTCCACAAGCAGCGGGTGCTGAAACTGGCGGCGCGGTAACGCATCGCAAAGCCACCGCACCAAGCGGGAATTCACACGCCACGGTGGCCAGGACGTCCGCCCTCCCGTTCACGCCCGCTCAGATGCTGGTTGCGGTCGCGCATGACATCGCCGCGGTGAGTACTCCAACTGAGACAAATCTCCGATGACACGAAGTGAGACAGCCGGCGGCAGTGCAGGTCAGCGCACCGCGACATGACAGGGAGTTTGAGAACGTGCAATCACTCGACTTACCCGAGGCGACAGCTATAACGAACACCCCCGCTACACCCCCGACGGGCAGGTGTTGTGGATGTCCAACGCCGGCAACCCGTCACACGGCACCGACTGGTGGACGATGAGCCCCGACGGGTCGAACCCGCAGCGGCTCAGCGACTTCAACGCAGGGAACAACGCGCATGCCTTCGGACACAAACCGGTGTACGCGACCGTCGTTCAGACCGCCAACTGGGGCCCCGACAACAGCTACTTCTACGGCGACGTCGAGACCAACCTGCTGAACTCCGACAGCGTGATAGCGCGGGTTGCACTGAACTGCCACGGCTCTTGAGCAGCGGCGTCAGTCGCCTTGCCGCACCCAGGAGTAGACGTACAAGGCCATCGCCGTCGCCAGCGCCAGCAGCACCCACTGCACCAGGGCCTGGTCGATCATGGAACCCGGCGGTGGGGCGCCGGGAAGGATATTGCGCAGCGGAACGATCGCGAACAGGTTCGCGGCATACCAAGTGGCGAACGGCGCCACGAACTTCCGTCGGCCCATCGCCATCGGAATGGCCACCAGCAGCGCCAAGGTGGGCAGGCTGATCAGGACCAGGATGATGCCCAGGTCGAAGATCAGCGGACCCTTGGCCCGCTGCAGGGTGAGGACCACGCTGCTGTTGTTATGACTTCCGGTTTCGCTGGTGTCGATAGAGCGGCGTACTTCGGCGTCCCAGCCGTCCATCGATCCGGTGACCTGGACAACGGCGGGTATCCGTTTGCGCTCAGCGCCGGTCCCGACGAACACATCGGCCGACTGTGGCTCGGTGCGGTAGGAGTCGAATGGCCAGCTGCCGGGATTGCCGTGCGCCTCGATCGTGGTGTTGACCTGCGCCGGCGCTTTACCTTTCGGGAATTGCAGGTCTCCCAGGTCGTTCGGCGGATACAGCCGCACGGCGATATCGGTGTTCAGCTCGTCGAAGCGCTTGTCGTACAGCGACTCGCCCGGATAGATCAGCACGTTCACCGCGAGGCGATTCGTCGTGGGCTTCAGCTCTTGGAGGCGTATCTGCACAACGGTGTCATCGGGGCCGGCCTGGCTGAGGTCCAGTGGCGGCAGCGGACCCTCCGCTTTCTGTAGTGCTTGGACGCCGAGCAGCGACAGGCCGTAGGCGACGAAGAAAGCGAGCAGAATCGCCAGCCCGATCATGATGCCCCGTCGATGCCCCCTGTGCGCCGGCGGTGACGGCGGCGCTGTGGGTGGAGCGTCAACGCTCATTGGTCGCTACCGGAAAGTCGTGACAGTCGGCGCAGCACGGGCTCAGGTTAGCGAATGCCGGAGCCGACTGCGCGGCGAAATAACTTTGCCGGCAAGACTCCAAAATTCCGTCACCCGTTGGCCATCCTTCGGTAACTCGCAGTTCAAGATTGATCGCCGATCGACAATTCGACATCGCAACCAGGCGGCAGGCCGGGCATTGACCAGTTAGTCTGATGTTTGGTTGCATGCGGGTTCCGGTAGCTGCAATTCTCAACACGTATCGAGTTACGGGGTGAGGCAATCAAGATGAAGCACAAGCGATTAGTCGCCGCCGCGAGTTTGCTGGCCGCAGGCACAATCGTACTGTCGGGATGCGAGGTCCCGCACACCGGCTTGGCCTACGCCGGCGAGGTGGTGAACTGCGGCGGCAAGGCGACGATCAACGCCAGCGGCTCGACGGCGCAAGCCAACGCGATGAAGGGGTTCATCAGTGCGTACGAGAAGGCCTGCCCCGGGCACACACTGAACTACACAGCCAACGGGTCGGGCGCCGGAATCAGCGACTTCCTCGCCGGCAAGACCGATTTCGCCGGATCGGACACTCCGCTGGACGCCGACCAACACGCAGCCGCCAAGCAGCGATGCGGCTCAGACGCCTGGAATCTGCCCGTGGTGTTCGGCCCGCTGGCCATTACCTACAACCTCTACAACGTCGACTTTTTGGTGCTCGACGCGCCGACGCTGGCCAAAATCTTCAACGGCGGCATCACGCGCTGGGACGACCCGGCCATCACGGCGCTCAACGCATCGATGCCGTCCGAGGACATCAAGGTCATCTACCGCAGCGATAAATCCGGCACCACCGACAACTTTCAGGCCTACCTGCAGGCCGCGTCCGGCGGAGCGTGGACCCAGGGCACGGGCAAGGAGTTCAAGGGCGGCGTCGGCACCGCCGCCAAAGGTAACGAAGGCACCTCGGCGGCAGTGAAGAACACCGAGGGCGCGATCACCTACAACGAGCTGTCATTCGCGATGGATCAGGGACTTTACGCCGCCGAGATCAAAACCCCGGCGAGCCGCAAGTCGAGGCGCCCGGTACGCATCGGCACCGACTCGGTCGGCAAGACCATCGCCGGGGCCAAGTTCGTCGGCAAAGGCAACAACCTGGTGCTCGACCTCTCGTCGTTCTACAACCCCACCGAAGACGACGTCTACCCAATCGTCCTGGCCACTTACGAGATCGTCTGCTCCAAGTACCCCGACCCCCAGGTCGCCCAGGCGGTCAAAGCGGCCCTGCAGGCGATGCTGGGCCCCGGTCAGATCGACCTCGACAAGCACGGCTACATCCCGCTGCCGCCCGACTTTCAATCGAAAGTCATCAGCGCGGTAGCCGCCATCAGCTGATCTGTCAGGGCCGATCGCTTACACATCGGAACCCGATGTGGGTGGTCGCCGTGTCCTGCGATTGCGGTGACCGCGCCGCCGGCCGATACCGGTGGCAGTACTCGGGTGCGCACAGGTGCGAGCCGCCCTTGAGCGTCTGGGCAATGGTCGGGTCGGCGGGTCCCGACGGCGCACAGCAGGACTTCGGCGGCTCATCGAGCCGGTGGTGGGCCGAGAATTCGGTCGCCGTCCATTCCCACACGTTGCCGATGATGTCGAGAAGGCCGAACTCGTTCGGCGGGAACGCTCCCACCGGTGATGTTCCGGCCCAACCGAGCGCACCGTCGTTGCGGTAGGGGAATCTGCCCTGCCAGGTGTTGGCCATCAGCTTCCCGTCGGGCTTTTCCTCGTCGCCCCAGGCATACGTGGTGGTGGCTCCGGCGCGGGCCGCGTACTCCCACTCGGCCTCGGTCGGCAGCCGCCGCCCGGCCCAGCGCGCATAGGCCGCGGCGTCGGGGTAGGCCACCTGGACGACCGGATGATCGGCCCGGTCGGCAACGTCGCTGTCCGGCCCGAACGGATGCCGCCAGCTCGCGCCCGGCGCCCAGACCCACCATTGCCGCCAGTCGCGCAGGTCGACCGGGCCCGGCGTCGGACGAAACACCATCGCGCCCGCGCGCAGCTCGCCGGGATCGGCTCCCGGATAGAGCGCGGGGTCGATGGGTTGCTCGGCGACCGTCAGATACCCTGTCGCGGAGACGAATTCGGCGAACTGAGCATTGGTCACCGGATGCCGTTCCACGGCGAAGGCGGACACGGTCACCGTATGGATCGGCGCTTCCTCGGGGTAAAAGCTCGTGGACCCCATCCGGAAAGAACCGGACGGCAGTTCGACCAGCTCGGTGGGCATACGTTCAGGGTATGACGACCGCGAAGTCTTGCATCAGCGCGGTTTTCGCCGCGTCGAATCCGGGCGCGCCGGCCGGCCCTTCCAGGTGCGTGGTGACCAGGTATTTGTTTGTGTTGGTCCAGATGTGGGTGATCCGGTCGGCGAAGTCGAGCGTGCCCGGCGGCCCGAGGAATGTACCGGTGAGCTTCTGGCTGCTGTAACCGCAGAACTTGGCACCCACCGTGTCCACCTGTAGGTCGGGCTTGGAGCGCCGCAGCATGGCCGCGTAGTCGGCGAAGGCCGCGGCGGGGTCAAGCGTTGTCGTGGCGATGGTCACCGTTCCGGTCATGCCGTCGGGTCCGTTGAGCGTCAACGCCACATCGCCTTGTCCGGGATCAGAAGTCCAGCCGTCGGGCGCCGCGACGGTGATTCTCGGCGCGGCCGGATCGGAGACCTGCGCGACGGTGCCGATGCCGATCCCGGTCGGCTCCGGAAAGCAGACGAATGCGTTGGGCGGGATGTGGTCCGGCAGCGTCTCCTCGATCCCGGGAACCGGCTTACCGCCGCTCGTTGTGGGCTGCTGCGTCGCGGAGGAGTTGGTCGTCGCGGACGCGGCCGACCCACCGGTCCAGGCGGCGACCCCGTCGACGGTCCTGACGCATCCCGACAGCACAGCGATCGCCACCAGGCCGGCTGTCGCCAGCACAGCCCAGAAAGACCTTGAGGGGATCTCAGTCACGTGAAAAAGCCAGCGCCAGTTCCTTTTCCAGGTCTTCGTACGGCCGGCCAGTCAGGTCGACTGCTACCTGGGCGATGGTGCCGCCGGTGAACGCGAACGGCGCTTTGTAGCGGCTGGACACCGCCGAACCGCCGTTGCGCCCGACGGTGATGCCCGCTCCCGCCAGCCCGAACGTTCCGGGGTGGGATTGCACATCCGCCAGCGTGCCGACCACGTCGTCGTCGATGAACATCGTGACGTCACCAAGGGGCGTATGACTGTTCGCGACGGTGCCGGTGCGCGAATAGCTAACGCCGAGCAGATGTCTGCCCAACGGCACCGCACCCGACGAGGAAACCAGCTGCTGGCGCTCACCGAGGAAGTTGTACACGTAGTGCAGCCGTCCGTCCTGGATGAAGAGCACGTGCCCGCCATGGGCGCCACCCTGTTTGAACAGCACACCTTCGGCGCCGGTGGTATCCACCGTCACGTCGGCCAGCAGAGCGAACGAGCGCCCGCGGATTTCGGCGGCGGCACCGATACCGACGTCTGCGCAATCGGGATAGTAGGTGTAGCTGGACCGCTCACCGACCAGATAGGGCCGGAACCTGGTCAGCGTTTCCATCAGGTTCAGATCCGCGAGCGGCAGACCGTTGTACTTGCCGGCCTCGGAAAACCACAACGCCTTGAGCTCTTCAAGCTTGTCGGGTTGTTCGGCGGCCAGGTCGTGGCATTGGCTGCGGTCGGCCTCGATGTGAAACAGCTCCCAGCGATCGGCGTCGAAATGCGACCAACCCGCGGGCGTGGCCGCATGCACGGTGTTGGCGAACCAGCCCTGATGCCAGATCCCGCGGGTTCCCAGCATGGTGTAGAACTGGGTGTGCTTGCCTGTGTCGACAGCCGGATCAGCAAGGGCCGCTTTGAAACTCAACCCGTCCAGCGGCTTCTGCGCGACGCCTTTGACAGTGTCCGGCGGCGTCATGCCCAGCAGGTCGTAGACCGTCGGGGTGATGTCGCAGACGTTGACGTAGTTGTCGCGGACCTCGCCGTGCGCCGCAATACCGTTGGGCCACGAGATGATTGCCGTGTCCGCGATACCGCCCTCATGGGAGGCGTAGCGCTTGTAGAGCTTGTAGGGCGTGTTGAAGGCCATCGCCCACCCAATTGGGTAGTGGTTGTAGGTATCCGGTCCACCCAGGTGGTCGAACACCTTCATGCTCTCTTCGACCGTGTCGATGTAGCCATTGAAGAACTTGCCCTCGTTGACCGATCCGTTCGGACCGCCCTCGCCACTGGCGCCGTTGTCGGAGATCACCACGATGATGGTGTCGTCCAGTTGACCGGATTCCTCGAGATAGTCCAGGATGCGGCCGATCTGGGCGTCGGTGTAACTCAGGAAGCCGGCGAACACCTCGGCCATCCGGCTGAACAGCTTCTTCTCTTCGTCGTTGAGCGAGTCCCACGGCCGCACGGTGTCCTGCAACGGCCAAGGCTCACCGTTGGGGCCCTTGACGTCGAGATACGGGTTGACGGGCGACAATTCGGTGTCCGATGGTACGATCCCCATCGCCTTCTGCTTTTCCAGCGTGATCTCGCGATAGCGCTCGTAGCCCATGTCGAACTTGCCGGCGTACTTGTCGGCCCATTCTTTGAAGACATGATGTGGGGCGTGTCCGGCGCCGGGGCACACGTAGCTGAACCACGGCTTGTCCGGCGCAATCACTTTGGCATCGCGAATGAATTCGATCGTCTTGTCGGCGATGTCCTTCGACAGGTGGTAGCCGTCTTCGGGTGTGCCGGGAGGGTTGACCGGGTGGTTGTCGTAGACCAGGTCGGGGTACCACTGATCGGTCTCGCCGCCCAGGAATCCGTAGAAGCGTTCAAAGCCGCGGGATGTCGGCCAGTGCCGCTTGGTCGCCGCCATGTTCGACTCTTCCAGCGGCGTCAGGTGCCACTTGCCGACGCAGTAGGTGTTGTAGCCACGTTCGTTGAGCGCCTCGGAGAGCAATGCGGTATCGGCCGGAACGCGACCGTTGCAGTTGGGAAAACCATCGGTGAATTCCTCGATGGTGGCCATTCCCACGGTGGTGGCGTTGCGACCGGTCAGCAAGGACGCCCTGGTCGGCGAGCACAACGCGGTGGTGTGGAATTGCGACAGCCTTACGCCCCGCTCGGCGATGCGCGTCATCGCCGGCATCTCGACCAGGCCGCCGAAGCAGTCCCAGGTCGCGATGCCGGTGTCGTCCCAGACCAGGTACAGGATGTTCGGCGAGTTGTCCGGCGCGGTCGGTGCGGCGTACGGCCCCCAGTCCGGCTCCGAATCACGGATGTCCAGTTCGATCTTGCCGTTGAACTCAGTCGTCATCGCCGGCCTCACTCTCGTGGTGGACCCCCGGAATCCCGGAAGAAGCCTATACCGGCGAGCTGACGACTGACGAGGGAATCCAAAAGCCCCCAAAAACATTCAGGTCTTGGGGGCTTTTGCGAAGATTCGCCTGGGGCGCTTACTTGGCTTTCTCGAGGATGCCGACGAGCCGCCAGTGCTTCGTTGCCGAGAGCGGACGAGTCTCCATCAGCGAGACGCGGTCGCCGATACCGGCGATGCCGTTCTCGTCGTGCGCCTTGACCTTCTTGGTGGTCCGGATGATCTTGCCGTACAGCGGGTGACGCACACGGTCTTCCAGCTCGACGACGATGGTCTTCTGCATCTTGTCGCTCACCACGTAACCGATGCGGGTCTTACGCCGACCGCGGGGCTTCGGGGTGCTCGGTGTGTGCTTGGGGCCCTTGCCATTGCCCGCCGTCTCCTTGGCCGCGGCGGCTTTCGGAGCGGCCTTGGCTGGAGCCTTGGCCGGGGCCTTGGCGGTCTTCGCGGGGGTTTTCGCTTCTGCCATTACGAGTCCTCATTTTCAGCACCATTGGGGCCCGCGGCCAGCCCGAGTTCACGTTCACGAAGCACGGTGTAAATGCGTGCGATCTCCTGGCGCACCGTGCGGAGTCGACGATTGTTGTTGAGCTGACCGGTCGCCATCTGGAAACGCAGGTTGAACAGCTCTTCCTTGGACTCGCGCAGCCGCGCGGTCAGCTCCTCGTCGGTGAGCTCGCGCAGTTCGCCAGGGGAAACTCCCACTGCCATCAGAACTGCTCCTCTCGGGTAACGATGCGTGCCTTGATCGGCAGCTTGTGGATTGCTCGGGTCAACGCGTCCCGGGCGATCGTTTCATTCGGGTAGCTGAGCTCGAAGAGAATCCGGCCCGGCTTCACGTTGGACACCCACCACTCCGGCGAGCCCTTACCGGAACCCATTCGGGTTTCCGCCGGCTTCTTGGTCAGCGGGCGATCCGGGAAGATGTTGATCCACACCTTGCCGCCACGCTTGATGTGCCGGTTGATGGCGATACGCGCTGCCTCGATCTGCCGGTTGGTGATATAGGCATGCTCCAGCGCCTGGATGCCGTAGTCGCCGAAACTCACCTGTGTGCCGCCGGTGGCGAGCCCGCGTTGACGCGGATGGTGTTGCTTGCGGTGCTTGACTCTGCGGGGAATCAACATGATTCAGCTCTCCGTACTCTGCGTCTCGAGGGCCGGCTCGTCAGCCGGCGGTGCGGCCGGTGCGATCGAAGCCTCCTCGGCGCCCGAGGCGGCGCGTCCGGCCTCGGTACTGGTCGCGGTCGTGCCCGCGGCGCCGCTGCGGCGTGGACGGGTGCCCGACGGCCGTTCGCGGCGCGGACGTTCGCCACCGGCGGCAGACGGAGCGACCAGTTCGCGCTTGCCACCAACGATGTCGCCCTTGTAGATCCACACCTTCACGCCGATGCGGCCGAAGGTGGTCTTGGCTTCGTACAAGCCGTAGTCGATGTCGGCACGCAAGGTGTGCAGCGGAACCCGGCCTTCGCGGTAGAACTCCGAGCGGCTCATTTCCGCGCCGCCGAGGCGGCCCGAGCACTGCACCCGGATGCCCTTGACGTTGGGCTGACGCATGGCCGACTGGATGGCCTTGCGCATCGCACGCCGGAACGCCACGCGGTTGCTCAACTGCTCTGCGACGCCCTGCGCAACCAACTGGGCTTGCGACTCAGGGTTTTTCACCTCGAGAATGTTGAGCTGGACCTGCTTGCCGGTCAATTTCTCCAGATCCGCACGGATGCGGTCGGCCTCGGTGCCGCGGCGGCCGATGACAATACCCGGCCGGGCGGTGTGGATGTCCACCCGAACTCGGTCCCGGGTGCGCTCGATCTCCACGTCGGCAATCCCGGCGCGTTCCAGACCGGTGGACAGCAGCCGACGGATCGCCACGTCCTCCTTGACGTACTCCGCGTACTGCTTGTCCGCATACCAACGGGACTTCCAGTCGGTCGTGATACCGAGGCGGAATCCGTGCGGATTGATCTTCTGGCCCACTACTGCGAGCCTCCCTTCGCTTCCGAAGTCGCGTCAGTCCCAGTGGACTTCGCGGCGGATGCCTTCTTAGCCGGAGCCTTCTTAGCCGGAGCCTTCTCAGCAGCGGCCTTGCTGGCCGGAGCCTTCTCAGCGATTGCCTTCTCAGCGGTTGCCTTCTCAGCGGTTGCCTTCTTAGCCGGAGCCTTCTTAGCCGGCGCTTTGGCAGCAGTTGCCGTCTTTGCGGGCGCCTCCTCGGCGGCGGCCTTCTTGGCCGGCGCCTTCGCGGCGGCGGCCTTACTGGCCTGCGCGCGGCGCGCGCGCGCCGCGCTGGCGGATTGCGAACCCCGCGCATCCTTGGTCGGCCGGCTTTCCACCACCACGGTGATGTGGCTGGTGCGCCGGCGAATCCGGAAAGCGCGGCCCTGGGCGCGCGGACGGATCCGCTTGGCGGTCGGACCGTCGTCGGCGTAGACGGAGGCCACCACCAGCGTGGCGGGGTCCAAGCCGTCGTTGTTCTGCGCGTTGGCGGCGGCGCTCGCGATGACCTTGGCCACCGGCAGGCTCGCGGCCTGCGGCGCCCAGCGCAGAATGTCCAGCGCCTCTGCCACCGACTTGCCACGCACCAGGTCAATCACCCGGCGTGCCTTGGTCGGCGATACCCGCACGAACCGTGCCTTGGCTACCGCAGAAGGAAATTCAGTCGGGGCGCTCATCGCCGCTTGGCCTTCCGGTCGTCCTTGATGTGTCCCTTGAAGGTGCGTGTCGGGGCGAACTCACCCAGCTTGTGGCCCACCATCGCCTCGGTAACGAACACCGGCACATGCTTGCGGCCGTCGTGAACCGCGAACGTGTGACCGATGAAATCGGGAATGATGGTCGACCGGCGCGACCAGGTCTTGATGACCTGCTTGGTGTTCTTCTCGTTCTGCACGTCGACCTTCTTCAACAGATGGTCGTCGACGAACGGACCCTTCTTCAGGCTGCGTGGCATTTTCTAACTCCTCGACTTCCTAGCGCCCGTGCTTCTTGCCGGTGCGCCGGCGCCGGACGATGAGCTTGTCGCTGGTCTTGTGGCTCCTGCGGGTACGGCCCTCGGGCTTGCCCCACGGGCTCACCGGGTGCCGACCACCGGAGGTCTTGCCCTCACCACCGCCGTGCGGGTGGTCGACGGGGTTCATCACCACACCACGTACCGACGGCCGCTTGCCCTTCCAGCGCATCCGCCCGGCCTTACCCCAGTTGATGTTGGCCTGCTCGGCGTTGCCGACCTCGCCCACGGTGGCGCGGCAGCGCACGTCGACGCGGCGGATCTCACCGCTGGGCATCCGCAGCGAGGCGTAAGTCCCTTCCTTGCCGAGCAATTGGATGCTCGAACCGGCCGAGCGAGCAAGCTTGGCGCCCCCACCCGGCCGCAGCTCGACCGCGTGGATCAAGGTACCGGCCGGAATATTGCGCAGTGGCAGGTTATTGCCCGGCTTGATATCGGCGTTGGCGCCGGACTCCACTACGTCGCCCTGCGACAGGCCTTGCGGCGCAATGATGTAACGCTTTTCGCCGTCCAGGTAGTGCAGCAGCGCGATGTTCGCGGTGCGGTTGGGGTCGTATTCGATCTCCGCGACCTTGGCGTTTACGCCGTCCTTGTCGTTACGGCGAAAGTCGATCACCCGGTAGGCACGCTTGTGCCCACCACCCTTGTGGCGGGTGGTGATGCGGCCGTGCGCGTTGCGTCCAGCACGCCCGTGCAGCGGTCGGACCAACGACTTCTCCGGTTCGGAGCGTGTGATCTCGGCAAAATCGGAGACGCTGGCACCGCGGCGACCCGGAGTCGTCGGCTTGTACTTGCGAATTCCCATGTCTGTTAAGTCTCTCTATCCTCGGCTACGCCGGTGCTCCGAACAGGTCGATCGGCTTGCTGCCGGGCGCCAGCGTCACGATGGCGCGCTTGGTGCTCTTCCGCTTGCCGTACCCGCTCCTAGTGCGCTTGCGCTTGCCCTGGCGGTTGGCGGTGTTCACCGCCGCCACCTTGACCGAGAAGATCTTCTCGATCGCGATTTTGATTTGCGTCTTGTTCGAATCGGGGTGCACCAGGAACGTGTACACGTTGTCGTCGATCAGCCCGTAGGACTTCTCCGAGATGACCGGGGCCAAAATGATGTCGCGGGGGTCAGTGACGGTCGCCATCAGGCCGAAACCTCCTCATCATTCTTTCGCGCGTCTTGGCGCGAGGCAGTGATGTAGGCGTTCAGCGCCTCGACGGAAAACACCACATCGTCGGCACGCAACACGTCATAGGTGTTGAGCTGGTCCGGCGACAGGATGTGCACACCAGGCAAGTTGCGCACGCTCTTGGCACCGGTCTCGTCGCTCCGTCCGATGACCACCAGCACCTGCTTGCGGTCGGTCAACGTGCCCAGAAAAGCCTTGGCGCTCTTGGTCGACGGAGTTTGCCCCGACACCAATTCGGTGACCGCGTGAATGCGACCATTGCGTGCCCGGTCCGACAACGCACCGCGCAACGCGGCGGCGATCATTTTCTTCGGAGTGCGCTGGCTGTAGTCGCGAGGCGTAGGACCGTGCACGACGCCACCACCGGTGAACTGCGGGGCGCGCGTCGAACCCTGTCGGGCGCGACCAGTGCCCTTCTGCCGGTACGGCTTACGACCACCGCCGCGAACCTCACCGCGGGTCTTAGTCGAGTGCGTGCCCTGCCGGGCCGCGGCCCGCTGCGCGGTCACCACCTGGTGCATCAGCGCGATGTTCGCGGGTGCGTCGAACAGCGCGGCCGGCAGCTCAACCGAGCCTTCGGTCTTGCCGGCCGGCGTCTTGACGTCAATCTTTTGTGCCTTCCCAGCCTGCCCGGTCTTCTGGGTAGCCATTACTTCTCACCTCGCTTGATCGCGCTACGGACCATGACGAGTCCACCAGTGCGGCCGGGCACGGCGCCCTTGATCAGCAGCACGCCGTTCTCGGCATCGACCTTGTGCACCAAGAGGTTCTGCGTGGTGACCCGGTCGTTACCCATCCGGCCGGCCATCCGAGTGCCCTTGAACACCCGCGACGGAGTGGCGCAAGCGCCGATGGAGCCAGGGCGACGATGTACCGCCTGAGCGCCGTGGCTGGCGCCCTGCCCGTGGAAGCCGTGCCGCTTCATGGTTCCGGCGAAACCCTTACCCTTCGAGGTACCGGTCACATCGACATAGGTTCCGGCAGAAAAGATCTCGGCCGTCAGTTCCTGGCCCACCTGATAATCGGCTGCAGCGTCGGCATCATCGAGACGCAACTCGGCCAAGTGCCGACGGGGGTTGACACCGGCGGCGGCGTACTGACCGCCCAGCGGCTTGTTGACCTTACGAGGACTGATCTCGCCGTAGGCCAGCTGCACCGCGCTGTAGCCGTCACGTTCGGGTGTACGGATACGGGTCACCACGTTCGGCCCGGCCTTGACCACCGTCACAGGGACAACGCGGTTGTTCTCGTCGAACACCTGCGTCATACCCAGCTTGGTGCCCAGAATGCCCTTTCTCGCCATTGCTCGCAGATCTCCTACTGGATGTTGACGTCGACGCTGGCAGGCAGATCGATGCGCATCAGCGCGTCAACGGTCTTCGGTGTCGGGTCGAGGATGTCGATCAGCCGTTTGTGGGTGCGCATTTCGAAGTGCTCCCGCGAATCCTTGTATTTGTGCGGAGAGCGAATGACGCAATACACGTTCTTCTCAGTGGGCAACGGCACCGGACCCACCACGCTGGCGCCAGTCCGGACCACCGTCTCGACGATCTTGCGCGCCGAGGCGTCAATGGCCTCGTGGTCGTAGGCCTTGAGCCTGATGCGGATCTTCTGTCCCGCCACGCTTCTCCTACCTCACTTCCAGTGTCCGGACCCGGTGTTCCGTTGGGCATCGATCACCAGAATCGATCTGGCGTCCGCGCCCGCATGTTGCGCCGCTGTTTACCTGTCGTGGTTCACCGGCCCCCGCGGTCGGGTGTGTCGCCCGCACGCAGCCTGGTCCGCGATCGAAATTCGTCGCGTTCCAAGGATGGGACCGGACGCGCCCGTTTGGACGCCGGTCGTATGCCCGACCAGGCGCAAACCCGGCGCAAGGCAACCTGAATAGTATGCCCTAGATCCCGGTATCGGCCAAATCCCCTCGACCCGACGACCGGACCGGTTGATCAGCGGCGTCCGCCAGGGCCGCACAGGCTCGGACGACGCCTCCTTACTTCAGAGTAAGATAGGTCGGCATGACAAGCCAGACCAGCACATATGCCGCGTGGCGGCGGCTTTCCGGCCGGCCCGGTGGCACCCTGCTCTTCTCCGCGGCGGCGATGGCGCGGGTTCCGTACTTTGCCTCGGTACTCCCACACGTCGTGCGGATGGAGCCGGGTCTGGCCGAGGTGCGGGTGCCCAAGTGGTTCCTGGTCTACAACCACCTGCATACCGTCCATGCCATCGCGTCCTGCAACGCCGCCGAGGTGGCGATGGGAATGCTGATGGAGGCCACCGTGCCGCGCAGCCATCGCTGGATACCGAAGGCAATGACGGTGCAGTACCTAGAGAAAGCCACCACATCTCTGCGGGCACAGGCTCAACTGGACGTACCGGATTTCACCCAGATCACCGAAGGCGTCGAGGTCGTCGTGCCGGTCTCGGTGACCGACCGCAGCGGCACCGAGGTCGTGCACGCCGACATCACCACCTGGGTCACACCGGTTGGCTAGCTGCGCAATCGGTACGTCCCGTGCCCACGACGCACAAGACCGCCGTCGAACTCCAGCACTTCGTTCACCAGGGCGCCGCTCTGATTGCGGTAATTGATGACCAGGACCGACTCGCCCTGATAGATACCGACAAGTTCGAAGCGCAGGAAGGGCATGGTCTTCAGTGCGGCGCACCAGTATTCGCGCAAGTGCGGCCTTCCCGCGCACTACTCCGTTGGAGTCCGGCATCACCTGGGCCGCGACCGGCGAGGTGAAGACGACATCATCATGAAAATGCGCCAACACCGCGTCAACGTCACGGCGGTTCCAGGCCGTCAACCAAGCTTTGGCGAAGACGCCCGGCTCCGGGGTGCTCACGACCTGCCCTTCAGCGACGCCCAGAACGGACATTGGTGCGCTTCCTCGAAGTTGGTGATGACCCGGCTGCCGCCGGGGCGCAACGACATCCAGAAATTGTGGTCGGGATCCCCACCTTTGGCCGGCCAGCCGGGCAGACCTTTGGCGTTTGGTGCGCCGCTGGTGACGAAATGGCTCCAGTAGCTGATCATCTGGTCAGACAAGATCCGCTGTCCGGGATCCAGCGGCGCCGCCCCGCCGACGCTGAAGAGGTACCTCAGCTCCAACGAGTGGCTGGCGCCGACCGGAAACGGGGCCTCCCGCAACGGCTTAAGTGCCGGTGCATGAGGGTCATCGAACTCGTAGGTATACACCGGCGCGCCTTGGCTCAGCGAGTCGGCCAACCGGTCTGCGGCGCAAGAGAAGACACCGTCAGTGACCGCCGCCGAGTAGGCAAGCGACGCATCCCCGCCGTAGCGCTCAAGCGGGTAATGCGCCACCACCGGGCCCCCGTCGGGGCCGAAGATGTCCGTGAGCAAGTGCGGGTACTCGGCGGGCCTGACGCCCCGACCCAACCTCAAGTACCGCAGCGCCGCGAACATGGTGAACTCGTCATGGTTGATGCCGATCAGCACCGGAACCCGGGCCGCCCGACCGGCGGCGAACGCCGCGACCGGCCCATCCGGCAACACCGGGGTCCCGGTGACCGGACCCGAGAGCGCGTCGGAGTCCCCGATGAAGACGTACCAGGGCGGATGGTCAAGCGCGGTCGCCGGCAGCGCGCGCAAACATGCCGCCGTGCTGGCGGGATTGCGGCACCCCGCTGACACCGCGTAATCCACGCTGCGGCGCTGCCCAGTCGCCAGGTCGGCTTGCGCCTGGCACGGCGCGCTTTGGATGATCGCCGCGCGGAACAGCCCCGCCGAGCCGGGCGCCACCAGGTGATCGCACACCGACATACCGCCCGCGGATTCGCCGGCGATCGTCACTTTGCGCGGATCGCCGCCGAAATCGGCGATGTGGTCGCGGACCCAGCGCAGCGCGGCCTGCTGGTCGGCCAGCCCGTAACCTCCGACGGTGTCCGGCGATCCGAGCGACGGGTGTGCCAAGAATCCCAGCGCGCCCAGTCGGTAGTTGATCGTGACCACGACGATGTGGCCCTTCGCGGCCAGCCACCGCGCGTGGTAGATGTCGCCGCTGCCGTTGACGAAGCCCCCACCATGGATCCACACCATCACCGGCCGCTTCTCGTTGCCTCGTCCGCGCGCCGGCGTCCACACGTTGAGGGTCAGGCAGTTTTCGCTGGTCGGCTTGCCCACGTGCGGGTCGGGTCCGGTGTCCTGCATGCACTGCGGCCCCGGTTTGGTCGCGTCCAGCATCCCCGGCCACTTCGCCGCCGGCCGCGGTGGCAGCCACCGCAGCGGGCCGACGGGCGGCAGGGCATACGGAATGCCTTGGAACAGACGGTAATCCGCGGCGGCCATGCCGCGCATCAGACCCATCGAGGTCCGCACGACACCGGCATCCAGCGGGCCGGCATAAGCCGGTTCATGCTTCACCGATGTGATGCCGCCCCGCCCACACGCCAACGCCGCCAAAGCCGTCACCAGTAGGACGGCCCAGGCTCGTCGCAGACGAGACGATCGGGTCGGCACGAAAACCCAGCGTACGGATCGAGGAAAACCGCTCCCGGGGAATCGGCGATCTCGGACACTAGAAAACCTGCAGTTGACTGCCCGGCTCCTCCTCGGTCCGCTTACGCGAACCGCATCGTCGCCAGGCGCACCCGTCAAATGTCGACGCGAAAAGATTAAGAAGGCCGATGAGCCCGAGCTGCTGCCGCGACTGAAATCCATCGAGCTGAATGGAAACCCGGAGCTGATCGCGACGACGTTCGTCGGCGGCCTCAAGCACCTGCCGATTCGTTACGAGCTTCGTTGACCGGCTGGTTCTGCGTGCGCTGCACATGCAAGAACCCGTCCACGGCGGCGCGCGCGCATTCCCGGTAGTCGAAGTCGGGAAGAGTTGACAGCCGGCCCAACACCACCGGACCGATCAGCAGGGCGATCGCCCGCGGGCGGTCGATCTCGCCCAGCTCGGCGGCCTCCGGGCTGTCGAAAATGGCATCGAACGGCGCGGCGTACTGGTCGGCAATACGTTCCCGCAGTGTGCTGATCGCCGGGCTGTCGGCAGTGCGGGTGCGACGGGATTCTGGCAACTGTTCCAAGTCCCGCCCCAGCGCCAGCCAACTCATCGCGGTCAGCATGCCGGCGGCCTCTGAGATAGATTGCCCAAATGCCAGCACCACCCCGATGAGCCGGTCGCGCAGCGGGTCAGTATCGCAAGGCATCGGCGCGGGCGGTATCAGGCTGTTGAATGCCGCTGCCAGTAAATCGTTTCCGCTCGGGAAGTGGCGATACAAAGTGGCGCGGGCGACATTGGCACCACGTGTGACCGCATCGACGGTCACCGCGCTTGGACCACCGGAGCGAAGCAGCGCGGTGGCGGCTTCCAGCAACCGAGCCCGTGAACGCGCCGGCCGTGGGTCGGTTTTATCGGTGATGTCAACCACCTCCCGTTTACGAGCAAGACTATCCGTCTACCTACGAGACTGTTAGTCTCGAAAGTGACTCGTCCCCGAAAGGAGACGCATCGCTATGGTCAATACCTACGCCCGGTCTGACCAGCGTACTGAAGCGCCCGCCTCACTCGGTTCGAACCGGGCCCGAATCTGGACGATGGTCGTCGCCTGCATGGGCGTGACCCTGGTGATTGCGTCAATGGTCGCGCTCAACACCGCGCTCGCCGACATCGCCGTGGCCACCTCGGCGACGCAGACGCAGCTGACCTGGATCGTGGACTGCTACTCGGTGGCGCTGGCTTGCCTGCTGTTGCCGGCCGGGGCCATCGGCGACCGCTACGGCCGCCGCGGCGCCTTCCTTATTGGGCTGGCCACATTCGGGATCGCTTCGCTGGCGTCGACGGTGTTCACCGATCCGCTCGAGCTCATCGCGGCCCGCGGTGTTGCCGGCGTCGGGGCGGCGTTCATCATGCCCGCCACCCTGTCGCTATTGACAGCCACGTACGGCGAGGACGAGCGCGCGAAAGCCACCGGCATTTGGGCGGGTGTCGCGGGTTCCGGCGCCGTGATAGGCATGCTCGGATCCGGAGCGCTGCTGCACTTCTGGGCATGGCGGTCTATCTTTTGGGCCTTTGCGATTTGTGCGGCGTTGATCTTTGTGTTGGCATGCACCGTGTCGACCTCGCGTGATGACGAGGCCACCCCGCTGGACTGGCCCGGTGCGGTGTTAATCGCTGGTGCGGTGGCGGTTTTCGTGTTCGGCATGCTGGAAGTACCCACGCGCGGGTGGAGTCATCCGCTGATCTACGGGTCGATGGGCATCGGACTGGCACTGGCGGTGGCGTTCGGATTGGTGGAGATGCGACGGCGCCATCCCCTCCTCGACGTCCGGTTGTTCCGCCGACCGGACTTCGCCACCGGATCGGCCACGATCACCGTCTTTTTCATGGCGATGTTCGGCTTCTTCTTTGTCATCATGCAATACATCCAGCTAGTCAGGGGCTACAGCCCGATCCAGACCGCGTTCGCATTGAGTCCGCTGATGGCGCCCATGCTGACCTTGTCGGTGCTGTCCCCGTGGTATCTGCCGCGAATGGGTCTACGGCTGGTGGTGTTCCTCGGGCTGCTGCTCGTCTCGGCCGGGTTCCTCTGGATGCGGGTCCTGCAGATCGACTCGCCGTACTGGGACATGATGTGGCCGCTGCTGGTAATGAGTACCGGGATCGGATTCTGCACGGCACCAAGCACGTTAGCGATCATGACGGCGGTGCCCGACGAGAAGCAGGGTGTCGCCTCGGCGGTCAACGACACCACCCGCGAGGTGGGCGCCGCCCTCGGCATCGCGCTGGCGGGGTCCATCCTGGCGGCGCGGTATGCCCACGTCGTGACTCCGCATCTGGCCGGCTTCCCGGGTCCGGTGCGCTCGGCGGCCTCACATTCGCTGGCTCAGGCCTTGGAGATCTCCAAAACGCTTGGCCCGCAAGGTGGTCAACTCGCCGAACTCAGCCAAGCCGCATTCCTGCGCGCGATGGAAACGTCGATGCTGGTACTGGGACTGATCATCGCCGTAGCCGCGCTGGTGATCGGCGCCTGGGCGCCGGGCCGCGACGGTCAGCAGTTGCGGCCGGTGCGGCGAATCCTCGCGCGCGTGACGTCAACCGATGAACTCGGCCGCCCGGTGTCCCAGCATCACGATGCTGGCGTGCGGGCCGCGGCTGGTGATAGCGGGCAGGACGGATCCGTCGATCACCCATAAGCCGTCGATGCCGTGGACGCGGCACCGGTGATCGACGACGGCCGCCGGACCCCCTGCGGGGCCCATCGGGGCGCTGCCACATAAATGCTGCGACGTAGACCAGGCGGGTTCACCGACTTTGGTTGTCGGACCGGCTAATTCGCGGGCTAGCTCGCAGCCACGCTGCAACGCGGCCACGTCGTCGGGTTCGCTGTCGTAGTGATGTTCGATTCGCGGCGGCACCGCTGCGTCAGCGGAGGCCAGCGAAATGCGACCCCGGGCCCGCGGCTGCATGAGCGCTACACCGATGTGCGGCCAGTCCGGATGACCCGCTGTGCCGTCACCGACCATCGCCACGAAACCGCCGGTATAGGGTCGTATCTCGAGGTCGTCAGGGGTGCTGAGCACGACTTCGAGCACTGGTCGACCGGGAGCGACCTCCCAGTCGGTCGGCAACTACCCATTCCGGATGGTCGCTACAGGCCATTCCGACCGGCAAGCCGGCCACCACGTCGACCCCGGCGGCACGCAGCATCGCCGGGTCGCCGATGCCGGACAGCATGAGCAGATGCGCGGACTCGATCGCACCGGCGGACAGCACAATTCGATCAGCGGCGGCCGAGATCGGGCCGCCCGGCCCGACGGCGTCGACGCCGACGGCCCGACCGCCCGAGAAGCGCAGCCGGATCACTCGTGTCTGGGTCAGAACCGAGAGATTCGCTCGTCCCGATGCGGGCAACAGATAGGCGGTACCCGAGCCAGTCCGCACGCCGTCGACGATGTTGAGCGGGACGGCACCCACGCCCACAGAGGCATCTGCCACGTCGTTGAGATCGGGGATCCAGGCAAACCCGGCCTGCTCTGCCGCAGCTACGAAAGACCCTGTACTGCCTGTGATTTCGCGAGTGCGACGAACCGGGATCGGGCCGTCGTCCCCATGCGCGGGCCCGGCGAAATCCAGGTCGGTCTCAATAGCCCGGAAGTGACCGATGACGTCCGACCACGCCCACCCGGGCAGTCGGTAGCCGTCGAAGTCTCGTGGCAAACCGCGGCAGAAGTATCCGCCGTTGACCGCACCTGAACCGCCGATCGTCGCGCCGCGCATGATCGCGATCTGGCGAGCCGGCCGGTCGGTCAGTTGCGCCTGGTAACGCTGGACGAGCGGGCTGGCGGCGCCGATCGGCAGCCGCAACCCGTTGGTCGTTTCGGCCCGCAGCGCGGGATCGGCGAGCCCGAGCCCCGCCTCCAGCACAGTTACCACACAGCTTTGATCGGCCGAAAGACGATTCGCAACAACAGATCCCGCGCTTCCAGCACCGACGATCAGCACATCGCTGTGCAGCGCAGCTGCGGTCAGGAGTCAGACCCGAATCTGCGGCTTGAGCGGACCGATGTTGCGCTCCCGCACCACGCCGTACCACAGCCCGAGGCCGTAGGCCAGATCGTCGAGACGCTTGAGCACCAGGTAGGTCAGCAGCCCGATCGGTTTGGCGTCTTCGTCGGCGAATCGCCGCCGGCTGGCCCAGTCCACCACCCCGTCGACGACGGCGGCGACCAGCACCACCCGGCGGCATGGCCTGAATAGGACGGCCGCCAGCAAAGCGACGGGCCAGTAATGCCGGCAAATCGCCGAGGCCAGTTGCATCGCCGCCGACCAAAGGCCGCGGGCGGCCACCGCCAGTACATCCGAGATCTGGGTGTCCGCGCCCTGCAACGTCTTGGCGATCCGCCGACCCGTTAGCCCGGCCACGAGCAGCGACGCCAGATAGCTGAAGCTCGAGCCGATGGCCATCAGGATCCACGCCGCGAGTGCCCATCCGGAGATCATCAGCGGTGCGATCTTGTCCGGGTGCCGCACCGACAACGGAGCGGCGGAACCACCGTAAAACGCTTTGCGCGCAATCCAATCCCGCAACTGCGTTCGATGATCGTGCCCCACCTGGGCGATCGGCTCGTAGCGCAGCCGGGCACCCGCTTCGACAAGTCGCCAGCACAGATCGACGTCCTCACCGGAGCGCAGGGTCTCGTCGAAGCCGCCGATGTCGCGCAGGTTGGACGTGCGGCAAATGATCGCCGCACTGGGCACATAGGAGACGCTGGTGTACGGGATGACAGGGGCTTCACGCTGCCCGAGGTCCAGCGATGAGCGCACCGCCTCGTAGCGAGCCACCAAGTGGTCGGTCTGCGCCAGACCCACGATTCGCGGGGCGACCAGTGCCACCGTGGGGTCGCAGAAATGACCGAGCAGCACCTCCAGCCAGCCGCGTCGCGGGACGACGTCGGAGTCCAGGAAGGCGACGTAACCCGATTTACAGGCGGCAAGACCGGTATTGCGTGCTGCCGCAGGCCCTTTGCTTTGCTCATGGCGCAGTACTTCGATGTCGGAGTGCGGCCCGGCAATGTTGTCTCGCTCAATCGGTGTCGATGAGCCGTCGTCAACGACGATGATCCGTAGGTCGCGCAATGCGGCGACCAACCGCCGCAGGCCATAAGGGTTGTCCCGCACGGGAATTACGACGGTTACGTCGCGGTGCGACGGTCCCCCCGCGGGCCGCGGGTGAGCCACCGTGGCGTCCAGCAGGGTTCGGGCCAGCTCGGCGCTCACGGCGTCGTGGACTTTGAGGCGGCCGTCGGCGAGCATGTCCTGGGCGGCCGGCGCCAACCGCAACAACCGGGTGGGCGAGCCACCCAGCAAAGCGGAGCCCTGGCCAAGCACCCTGACCCGGCGGTCGACTTGCACAGCAAATCCATCCGGCAACCGCGCCTGAGTCATGAGCGCCGCTCCTCAGTGCCGGCTGCGCCGGCACCGTCGTCGTCGGTGCGCGTCATGAGAGCATCCCGTCCGCCGCGGGCGCCCAACGTCTGACCCGGCTCAGGCAATCGTCGACCATCTCCGCGAGCATCCGCTTCCCCTCTGTAGCGGTCGCCGTGGTCGGGTCACCCAATACGCCGAGTTCGCTGACCGCCGCGACTCCCCCGCGTCGCATTGACGGTAGCAGGTCTGACAGCGGCGCGCCGTTGCCCGCACGCCACCGGTCGGTCAGTACGTCGGCCGGCGAAATATGGAGCAATACTGACGTTTCAGCGTGACCGGCATGGGCGTCGGAGCCCGCCACCGCGCAGGGTGACCATCCTGCGTCACGTCCTTCGGACCGCAGTTGGGCCACCGCGCGGCACAGCGCCCTGACGTTGCCGCCATGGCCGTTGATGAAGAGCAGCCGCTGCGCCCAGCAGGTGGCCGACCTGCCGTACTCGACCAGCAGCATGGTCAGCGCTTCGGTGCCGATGGAGATGGTTCCGGGGAAGCTTTGGTGCTCGCCGCTATCGCCATAGGCGATGGGCGGTGCCGCCACCCAGTGCAGCTGGGGGTCGCCGGACAGGCGGGCGGTGACCCCGTTGGCGACGGCGGTCGCGATCCGGGTGTCGGTGTCCAGCGGCAGGTGGGGGCCATGTTGTTCGGTGGATCCGACCGGAATGGTTACGCCCAACGACATGCCTTGGAGTTGGCTCGACGTCGAGCCCCCAAGTCCGGCGAGGACGGCCACTCGGTGATGGTAAGACGAATTCACCTGTCGTGCATCGGTTGTTGGCGCACTCGAAAAATTTTTTCCCGCCGGCCGTTCACTAAACCCGGTCACCGGCGCCACGTCCGCCACGTGAGTATCAGCAAGCTCGCTGGTCCCGCGCTCGGCGGGGCTACGCCGCTCCCGGCCCGGACGGGGGCACCCCGAGGGCCCGGGCGAACCCGGCCGGCATCAGGATGTCGTCCGGGTTGAGGTCGTGGACGGACGCCCGCCCGAGTCCCATCAGCGCCGAGTCGATGCCGCCGCGAAGAATGTCGAGGACGTTCTCGACGCCCGGTTGCCCGGCGGCCGCCAAGCCCCAGAGGTAAGCGCGGCCGATCATCACCGCACGAGCTCCCAATGCCAGCGCCTTGACGACGTCGCTGCCCCGCCGGATGCCGCCGTCCAGCAAAACCTCGATCTGCTCGCCGACCGCGTCGACGACCGCCGGCAGCGCGCGGATCGACGCCGGCGTGCCGTCCAGGTTGTTGCCGCCGTGGTTGGACACCGAGATTGCTGAAACACCGGCATCCACAGCCCTTTTGGCGTCATCGACCCGCATCACGCCTTTGAGCATGAACGGGCCGTCCCACTGCTCGCGCAACCAGGCGATGTCCTCCCAGGTCGGCGGCGGCGTCGCCATCCACTCCCCGTAGGCGGCGAAGAACGGCGGTCCGAGCTCGCCGCGGGGGGCCTGGTTGGGCACCCGCAGGTCCGGCGGGCGTAGCGTCTTCCCGTACGTCCACAGCCAGCGGGGGCGGGTGATCGCCTGCGGCGACAACTTCAGGATGGTCCGCAGGTTCATCTGCTCCGGGATCGCGGGGCTACCCCAGTCCCGTCCATGCGAGAACGACCAGTCGGTGGTCGCGATCAAGCCAACGGCGCCGGCCTGCCGAGCCCGCTCGACGCGCTGCGCAATCGCCTCACGCCCGCCGAGCCAGTAGACCTGAAAGAACAGCTTGGGGTTGGCGGCGATGACCTCTTCGATCGGCTTGCTGGCGAATGATGACAGCCCCATCGCCGTGCCGCGCGCCGCGGCGGCCCGCGCGACGGCCACTTCACCGTCCGGATCGACCGCTTGCACACCCGTGGGCGAGATGATCACCGGCATCGAAATCTCTTGACCCATCACAGTTGTCGAGAGGTCACGCTTTTCGATGACGCCGACCACATGAGGCGCGAAGCCCAGCTCGCTGAACGCCTCGACGTTGTCGGAGACGGTCAGCCCCTTCTCGCTGGCGGCGACCAGCGCGGCATAGACCGATTTCGGCAGCCGCCGCTTCGCCCGTTGCTGGGCGATGGCGACCGTCTCGAACCAGACGTCACGGGCCACAGCTAGACCGGGCTTTCGTTGCAGAGCCGCTTCGGCATGGTCAGCGTCAGCGGCACGGGCCCGCTGCGCCGCCGACCGTGCGAGTGATCCCCGGCGGGGCGGGGCTTGTCGCGCTCCTGCGCCAGCGCCGGCGTTCCATAGCCCTGAACGCATTCTGGGTCGGGGCCGTCGATCGGCAGACCGGTGAAGAACTTCGCCGCCATGCATCCGCCCCGACAGCTGTCGTAATGCCCGCAGCTTCCGCAGGCGCCGGCCGACTGCGGCTCGCGCAGCTCCCGGAATAGCGGGGCGTTCTTCCAGACATTGTCAAACCCGCCATCGGACAGGATGTTTCCGGCAAGGAAGCGATCGTGGATGGCGAACGGGCAGGCATACACATCGCCGACCGGATCGATCAGGCACACCACCCGTCCGGCTCCGCACATGTTCAGACCGGACAACGCCCCGGGTTCGCCCAGCCCCGACAGGTGGAAGAAGGAGTCGCCGGTCAACACCCGCTCACCCTTGGCGACCAGCCATTGGTAAAGCTGGACCTGCTGGTCGGCGGTCGGGTGCAGCTCATCCCAGACATCGGCGCCGCGGCCCGACGGGCGCAACCGGGTGATACGCAGTGTGGCGCCGTAACGGTCTGCCAGCGCAGCGAATTCGTCGAGCTGGCCGACATTGTGTCGGGTGACGACGACGGAGATCTTGGCGTCGGAGAATCCGGCGGCGGCGAGGTTCTCCAGGGCGCGGATGGCCATCGCGTAGGACCCGGCACCCCGGACGGCGTCGTTGACCTCGGCGGTCGCGCCGTCCAGCGAAATCTGGACGTCGACGTAGTCGCTGGCGGCCAGCCGGGCGGCCACCTCCGGCGTGATCCGCACCCCGTTGGTGGAGAACTTCACGCCGACGTGGTGCGCGGTGGCATAGTCCACCAGCTCCCAAAAGTCTGGCCGCACAGTCGGTTCCCCACCACCGATGTTGACGTAGAACACCTGCATGCGTTCCAGCTCGTCGATGATGTCTTTGCATGCCTGCGTAGACAGTTCCCGCGGATCGCGTTTGCCCGACGACGACAGGCAGTGCACACACGCCAGATTGCATGCGTACGTCAGCTCCCAGGTCAGGCAGATCGGCGCGTCCAACCCGCGCTCGAACTGTTCGACCAGTCGTGGCACGACTGCCGTCACGCCGCCTCCTTCGGTTCACTGGGCACCAGCATGTGCGAGCCGGCCAGCACGCCCAGCGCGTGCAAGTAAGGACCCTGTCGGGCGTCCTCGACCCCTGCGGCGCGACAGGCCGCTCGAATGTCTGGGTGCTCTGCCAGGGACTGCACCACCGTAAGAATGGTGCGGTTCTTGAGGAATGACAGTTTGCGGGTGCCGAAGTGATACAACAACGCACCGAACGGCTCGGGTCGCACGGCCACCTGCGGGTGCAACCGCCATGCGCGTTCGGGATCAAACGCGCACTCGCCCGCCTTCGCGGGGGCGCTCACGATCAGTAGACCCCGCACATCCCGTCGATAGACACCTCTTCCACCAACGACTCGGTAACGAGTTCGGTGTTGGATGTCGCCGGCAGGGCGGCTCCGGCGTCCCTCTCGGTCTGCTGGTTCGGCTCCATGACGTTGCCTTTCGTTGTCGGGGTCTCGACAAGTCGCGTCGATCCGGTGAGAATCTTGGTCAGGATATGGCATCGAGTGCCGAAATGGAAGGGCGGGTCTCTCATGCTGGAGCAGGCGCGGGTCGGCCGGCGCCGTTCCACGACCCCGCAGCACATCACCGATGTCGCGCTGCGGCTGTTCGCCGACAGCGGCTTCGCCGAGGTCAGCGTCGACGACGTCGCACAGGCCGCGGGCATCGCGCGTCGGACCGTGTTTCGTTACTACGCCTCCAAGAACGCAATTCCCTGGGGGGACTTCGACGCTCACCTGCAGCACCTGCGCGAACTGCTGGACCATCTCGATCCGGCCATGCCACTCGGTGCGGCGCTGCGCGCTGCGCTGTTGTCGTTCAACACCTTTGACGAGTCGGAAACCATCCGGCATCGGCAGCGAATGCGGGTGATCCTGCAAACCGCTGAGCTGCAGGCATATTCGATGACGATGTACGCCGGCTGGCGCGAGGTGATCGCCGAGTTCGTCGCACGCCGATCGGGCAGTCGAACCACCGACCTGCTGCCCCAGACCGTCGCATGGATGCTGCTCGGCGTCGCCCTGAGCGCCTACGAGCACTGGCTGGACGACGAAACCGTGTCGTTGCCGCAGGCCCTCGGCGATGCGTTCGACGTCGTCCGCGCCGGACTCGACGAGCTGGACCGATGAGCCCCGCCGGCGACGATGCAGAGCGAAGCGATGAAGAGGAGCGGCGCATGAGCGGGGCCGGCGACAGCCGCCTGCTGCGGTCTCTTCAACTGCAGGGCCAGACCTGCGCCGGCATGGGCTCGCCGATGTACGGCGACGTGTTGGATCGGGTGATCGCCGACGTGGAAGCCGGTGGTGTCTTCGCCGCCATCCTGTCCGGGCACGAAGACGATTCCGGTCGGCTGGCGCTGCCGCTACGCCTGCTCGGTGGGCTGCACCGGCTGGCACTGGACGGCGGCGCCTCGAATTTGCGGCGCTGGTATCCGAGTACGGGCGGACAGTGGAATGCCGAGGCGGCTTGGCCCGACATCGTGCGCGCCGCCTCCGACCACGCCAACCAGCTACGCGCCGCCCTCGATCAGCCGCCGCAGACCAACGAAGTGGGCCGGGCCGCCGCGCTGATCGGTGGGCTGCTGATCCTCGCCCACCGATTCGCCTTGCCGATAAGGCTTTTCGAAATCGGCTGCAGTGCCGGACTCAACCTGCGCGCCGACCATTTCCGCCTTCACTATGCGGGCGGGCAGTGGGGCCCGGCCGACTCACCGGTCACCATCGCCGACGCGTGGCGCGGCCAATTGCCTCCCGCCGCGGCCCTGCGGATCGTCGAGCGTGAGGGTTACGACATCGCGCCGCTCGACGCCACCACCCATGACGGAGAATTGACGCTGCTGAGCTACGTCTGGCCCGATCAGCCCGAACGGCTGGATCGGTTGCGCGGGGCGATCAGCATCGCCCGGCGCGCCCCCGCGCCGTTGCAGCGCCGCAATGCCGTCGACGCGGTTGCCGGCCTGCGCGTCTCCGCCGGCGCGCTCACCGTGCTGTGGCATTCCATTATGTGGCAATACCTCTCGGCGGACGACCAGGCCGCCGTCCGCGCCGGGATCGACGCACTCGGAGCGCAAGCGCGGACCGACGCACCGTTCGCCCATCTGACCCTGGAGCCGCAGCGACGAAATCCCGATGCAGCGGTCGAGTTCGCCGTTCGCGCCCGATGCTGGCCGGGTGGTGACGACACGCTACTGGCCGTATGTTCGCCCCACGGGCCGCCGGTGACTTGGGAATAGAGCGAACGCGATCATTGCAGCCGCCCCTGGGCGGTGGCCAAGAACGGCGCGGCGACTGCGAGGAATCCGTCTGGGTCTGACGAAAACACCACGTGACCCGTTGGCAGCGCTTCCAGCCGCGACCCCGGGATTCTGGCCGCGGTGAGACGCCCCACCCGCATGGGGCCTGCGGTATCTTTTGATCCCCAGATAATCAGGCACGGCGCGGTGATGCGATCGGCGTGCGGGCACAGGTTATGTTCGGGCGCGGCGAAACTGCGCCACAGCGCCGCCGTGAGAGCAACACCTTCGCGGGTGTGCGCACGGGCCAGCACACGTTCCTGAATGGCATGGTCGCTGTCGCTGGTCGCCTTCATGTAGCTGCGGACGAACCACGGCAGCACTCGTTTCATCACCGCCGGCGTTCCCATCACCCGGCAGTAGACGCTGGTGGCTGGGCCGGCGATGAAACCACCCGTATTGACCAACACCAGCCGGGAAACCCGTTGGGGGTCGGTGATCGCCAAGCGTGCCGCAGCAAAGCCACCCACCGAGTTACCGATGAATGCTGCGGGTGGCAGGTCAAGCGCGGCAACTAGATCGGCGAGAACGTCGGCGAAGGAAGCCGCGGTCGGCCGATAGTTCGGCGTCGGGGCTGGCGAGTCGCCGTGGCCCGGCCAGTCCACTGCGATGACGCGGTGGTCGCGACGAAGGCTCGGCGCGATCGCGTCGAAATCGTGGCGATCATGCAGCGTCGCGTGGAGTAACACCACCACCGGCCCATCCCCGCTGTCGCTGTAGGCAACCTCTCCCACCCGCGTTTGCACCATGCTGACCATTGCTGCTCCTTTTGTTGACCGACTGGTCGGTCAACGATATCATTGCCAACGTCCCCACCTCAAGGAGTAACCAATGACTGTTCCCGCACCCGACGCCCCGTTCGCCGACAAGATGGCGTACTACAAAAGCCAACACACCAGTCGCGGAACGCGATTCACGCATATGATCGGCACGCCCGTGATCGCTGCCGGAATTCCGCTGCTGGTGGCGAAACCCCGTGTGGGACTGCCGATGTTCGTCGGCGGCTGGCTCTTGCAAATCGCCGGGCACCGCCTTTTCGAGCACAACTTGCCCTCGACGCACAAGGGCTGGATCACCTATCAGCTCACCGGGGTGATCCACGTATGCGAACAGTACGGCGAACTGCTTGCGCGACGCAGTCAACGCAAAGCCGCACGCAAACCGGCGGTTAGAGTGCTCACATGACCCCGACGCCGGCCACGGTGCCCGCCTTGCCGAAGGGCGGGCGCAAGGAGGCAATGGCCAGAACTCGAGAATCGCTCATCGACGCGGGACTGCGACTGGCCGAGCGTACCGGGCTGGCCGGCTTGAGCGTCAATCTCATCGTCGGTGAAGCCGGGGTGGCCAAGGGCACGTTCTTTCACCACTTCGGCGACCGCGCCTCGTATCTGCTTGCGCTGCACCGTGAGTTCCACGAACGGTTGGCCACCCAGCTGCAACCCGCGATCGCCGGCGTGCCGCCCGGGCGCCGTCGGCTGATCATTGGCGCAAACACGTACCTCGACGGTTGCTTACGCGACCGCGGTGTGCGCGCCCTGCTGCTGGAAGCGCGCGCCGAGCCGGCGGTTACCGACGAAATCAAACACCGCAACAACGCGGCCGCAGAGCTGTTCCAACCCGACTTCGCCGCACTGAAACGCCCACACCCTTACGAAAGCGCGCAGTTGTGGGTGGGCATGCTCGCGGAAGCCGCGCTCATCGAACACCAAGCCCCGAAAGCACTTCCCGACATCCGCGAAGCCCTCGAGCGGTTCTTGAATTAACCCAGCACCTCGGAAATCGGTACCGCGGCAGCGATCTTGGCTCGCATCTTCATGACCTTGCCGGGCATACCGCCGCCGACAACACCGGCCACCGCGCCGTCACGCTCGTAGTAGGCGAGGAATTTGCGACCATCATCCTCGACGACGTGTACGGTGTCGGTGGCGATCGGCTCACCCAGGCATTGGATCTTCACGTCGTACTGATCGCTCCAGAAATACGGCACGACGACGTTGGACGGCGCGTCCTGCCCGAGCATCGCGGGCACCACGACTCGCGCTTGTTCGGCAACGTTGCTCCAATGTTCAACTCGCACTTGATGTCCCGTCGAGTCGCGCCAGGAGGCCACGTCGCCGAGCGCCCACACGTTCGGCGCGCTGGTCCGTCCCGCCGCATCGCAGATCACACCGTTGTCGACCTCGACACCGCTGCCGTCGAGCCAGTCGGTCGCGGGCCGCGAGCCGATGCCGACCACCACCAGGTCGGTCGTCAGCTCGGTGCCGTCGGTCAGCAGCACACTCTCGACATGATCGTGGCCGCGGACCTCGGCCACCCCGACTTCGGTGCGCACATCGACACCTTCGGCGCGGTGCAGGCGCGCCACGAGGTCGCCGATCTGGGCACCGAGGACCGCGGCCAGCGGCGCGGGCTGCGGCTCCACGAGCACGACGTCGACCCCCAGGCCCCGCAGACTGGCCGCCACCTCACAGCCGATGAAGCCCGCGCCGACCACAACCGCGTGCCGCGCAGAAGAAGCGTGTTTGCGCAACGCGAGACTTTCATCGAACGAACGCAACACCCGGATGCCGTCCAGGTCGGGAAAGGCCGGAATGCGCCGCGGGACAAGGCCGGTCGCGATCACGAGTTCGTCATAGCCGAGCGTCGTTCCGTCGTCGAGAGTCACCGTCTGCGCCGCGGTGTCCAGGCTGGTGACCGCCGATCCGAGCCGCAGCGTGATGTTCTGCTCGTCGTAGAACTCGCGCGGTTTGAGCGTCACGTCGTCGACTTCGCTGCGCAGCAGCTCCTTGGACAACGGGGGGCGATCGTAGGGCAAGTGGACCTCGTCGCTGACGATGGTCACCCCACCGGCATAGCCCGCCTTGCGCAATTGCTCAGCGGTCCGGGTCGCGGCGAGCCCTCCGCCGACGATCAGTATTCCGTTGCCCGAGCTAGTGGTCATTGGGAGTTCATACACGATTGCGGCGGCGGATGGCCGCTCACCCCTCGGCCCGCGACCGGTCGATGAGATTGGTCAGCACGACGATACTTTCCGTGCGTTCAATGTCGGCGCTTGTCCGGATGCGCTCCAAAGCGTCTTCCAGATGCCGCATGTCGTGCGCCAGCACATGCAGGATGGCGTCGGCGGTCCCGGTCGCCGTTGCGGCACTGACCACCTCGGGAATGTCGATCCAAGCCCGGCGCAGCTCGTCCGGCGAAATCCTGCCGTGGCAGTAAACCTGTACGTAGGCCTCGGTGTTCCAGCCCACCGCGCTGCGATCGATGACCGTGGTGAACCCCCGGATCACCCCGCCGTCGAGCATCCGGTCGACGCGACGTTTGACCGCTGGGGCCGACAGATTCACCCGCTCACCGATCTCGGCGAATGTCGCGCGGGCATGTTTAGCCAGCTCGGCGAGAATCTGCTCGTCGATGCCATCCAAGCGGTCCATCGCTCCTCCTGCACAACAGACTGCCGTAATCCGGCATCTGGCGCAACAAATTAAGCGTCAAGAAGCAACGTTCGGTGTTTGATTGCGTCAGATCCTTCCCATACCGTCGATTTATGACGATCTTTGCGGATGCTGCGGCAGTAGGCCCGGCGCGAAGGACCGCCACTGCCACCGCCTCAGCGAACGAACGCACAGCGCGGATTCGGCACTACGTCATGACGCCTCCGCGGTTTTTCGCCGTCGACTATGCGATCAACCCGTGGATGGACACCAACACCCCGGTCGACACCGGCGTCGCGATCGCGCAGTGGGCCCACCTTCGCGACACCTACCGCCAACTGGGACACGTCGTCGACCTCGTCGCACCGGTTCCCGGCCTGCCCGACATGGTCTATGCCGCCAACGGCGGCCTGATACTCAACGGCGCGGCGGTGGTGGCGCGATTCAAATACCCTCAGCGCCAACAGGAATCCATTGCCTATGCGGACTGGATGAACTCGCATGGATACACTCCGGTGCAGACTCGGCACGTCAACGAGGGCCAGGGCGACCTGCTGCCCGTCGGCGAGATGATCCTGGCCGGGCATGGTTTTCGCACCGATCCGCGGTCGCACGCCGAGATCGCCGAGATCTTCGGTCGGCCCGTCGTCAGCCTGCAACTGGTCGACCCGCGCTTCTACCATCTCGACACCGCACTCAGTGTGCTCGATGACACGACCATCGCGTATTACCCGCCGGCCTTTGCCGAATCCTCACGTGCGCAACTGGAAACGCTGTTTCCCGACGCGATCGTGGTGGAAAGCGCCGACGCCTACGCGTTCGGCCTCAACGCGGTATCGGATGGTCGCCACGTGGTGTACCCGGCCGCCGCGATGGGTTTCCCCGAGCAGTTGTCCCGAACCGGTTTCGAGCCGATCGGTGTCGAGATGGCCGAGCTGCTCAAGGGCGGCGGATCCGTCAAATGCTGCACATTGGAGGTGTACTCGTGACTGTCCCGGAGACCGTGACCGCCAGCCCCGGCGCGCTCACCGCATCGGCGATCACGCTCGACGAGCGCCACGCGGCACACAACTACTCGCCGCTGCCGGTCGTTGCGGCCAGCGCCGAGGGTGCCTGGATCACCGACGTCGAAGGTCGCCGCTACCTGGATTGTCTGGCCGCGTATTCTGCAGTGAATTTCGGCCATCGCAATCCCGAAATCATCGCGACCGCGCATGCCCAGCTCGATCTGGTCACCCTGGTCAGCAGGGCATTTCACGCCGAGCCGCTCGGACGGTTTTGCGCCGCACTCGCGGCACTGTGCGACAAGGACATGGTGTTGCCGATGAACAGCGGGGCCGAAGCGGTCGAGAGCGCAATCAAGGTCGCACGCAAATGGGGCACCGACGTCAAGGGCGTTCCGGCAGGACATGCGAATATCGTGGTGGCCGACAACAACTTTCATGGTCGGACTATCAGTATCGTCAGCTTTTCGTCTGACCATTCGGCGCGCGCCGGCTTCGGACCGTTCACGCCCGGCTTCCGTTCGGTCCCGTTCGGTGACGCCGACGCGCTGGCCAAAGCGATTGACCAGCACACCGTCGCGGTGCTGTTGGAGCCGATCCAGGGTGAGGCCGGCGTCATCGTGCCGCCGGACGATTATTTGCCCGAGGTGCGACAAATCTGCCAGGCGTACAACGTGTTGATGATCGCCGATGAGATCCAGTCCGGCCTGGCCCGCACCGGTCGCACCTTCGCCTGCGACCACTGGGATGTGGTGCCCGACATCTACCTGCTCGGCAAAGCGCTGGGCGGCGGAGTCTTGCCACTGTCGGCGGTGGTAGCCGATCGCGAAGTCCTGGGGGTGCTGCATCCCGGTGAGCACGGTTCGACGTTCGGCGGCAACCCGTTCGCGGCGGCGATCGGCAGCACCGTGGTGTCGATGCTGGCACGCGGCGAATTCCAGGACCGTGCAACGCACCTCGGCAGGCGCCTGCACTGGCGGCTGCGAACGTTGATCGGTGATGGCGTGGTTGCGGTGCGCGGCCGTGGGTTGTGGGCGGGCGTCGACATCGATCCGGCGCTCGGCACCGCTAAGCAGCTCAGCCTGCGACTGGCCACGCGAGGTGTGCTGGTCAAGGACACGCACGGATCAACGTTACGATTCGCTCCCCCGCTGGTGATCACCGCAGCGGAAATCGATTGGGCGGTCGACCGATTCGCCGATGCGCTGACCGAGATGGCGAGCTAATTCGATTCGATGCCAGCGTTATATCGGCCGCGTATCGCCGTCGGAGGACCTCCCAGTCATCTGGAAGATAACCCGATGCGCCAGTTGGACAGCATGGTCGGCGAAGCGCTCGTAGTACCGACCCAGCAGCGTCACGTCGACGGCGGCGGCCACACCGTGCTTCCATTCGCGATCCATCATCACGGTGAATAGGTGGCGATGCAGGTCATCCATCGCGTCGTCTTCCCTGCGGATGCGCGCGGCCTTTCTCGGGTCGCGCGACAACAGCACCTCTTGCGAGCTGTTACCTAATTTGACTGCGATCCTGCCCATTTCAGCGAAATACCCGTTGACCTCTTCGGGCAATGCATGCTGGGGATGACGCCAGCGGGTGATCTCGGCGACATGTAGGGCCAGCGCGGCCATCCTGTCGATGTCGACCGTCATTCGGAGGGCGCTGACGATCGCCCGCAGGTCATTGGCAACCGGCGCTCGGAGAGGGGCCAGCAGCACAAACGCGTTCTCTTCGGCGACTGCGCTCATCGCGGCGATTTTGTCGTGGTCGCTGAGAACCTGTTCTGCCACTAACAGATCCGCTTGCAGCAGGGCCTCGGTTGCGTGTTCCATGGCAACTCCGGCCAGCCCACACATCTCGCCGAGGTGCTCGGTTAACCTCGCGAGTTCCGCATGATAGGCAGTTCGCATTCCACTCAAGATACGTTGTCAACCTTGACGATACAGTAAAGAGAGATGTGAAGTCGCATTGAACGTCAGCCTTCGTTTGATCCCGACGGCTATTGGCACGAGCCTGAACTCACCCGCGTTGGACGAGATCCCGCGTGGAACTCTCGAAATTTCAGTACTTCAACACGCCTTTGTCGACGGGGATCTGCGCTCCCGTCAAGGTGCCGGAGCCGTCGCCGGCCAGGAACGCCACCACGTCGGAAACCTCTTCTGAGCCCATAAAACCATTGGGCTGCAGCAGCATTGGTCCGAAGCTGTGGATGTAGTGGGGATGCTTGCCGAAGATCTCCGCCATCAATTCAGGCTCGATCATCGGCGTGTCGACCGAGTAGGGGTGGATGGAGTTGACCCGGATACCGAACTCGCTCAGCTCGATTGCCAGCGTATTGGTCAGCGCGACAAGGCCGTGCTTGGACGCGGCATAGTGGCCGTTGCCGGGCGTGGCCTTCAGCCCGGCCGACGAGCTGACCACGACGATGGAGCCGCCGTTGCCGGCTTCGATCATCGCGGGGATCGCCGCGCGCAGGGTGCGGAACGTGCCCGTCAGGTTGACGTCGATGACGGTGTCCCACTGCTCGTCCGACAACTCCCAGATCCGTCCCCAACTGAGCACACCCGCGTTGGCGATCAGGATGTCGAGCCGGCCGAACTGCTCGACGCCGTCGCTCACCAGCTGCCGCACCGCGGCATCGTCGCGAATGTCGACCTCGCGCGCTAATACCTTGCGCCCTTCGGCTTCCACCGCGCGGACGGTCTCGGCGAGATCCTCGGGCGTAGCGGCCGGATAGCCGATGCCGTCGGACACCGGCGCGCAGATGTCGAGGGCGATGATGTCGGCACCTTCTCGAGCCAGCCGGACCGCATGCGCCCGGCCCTGACCGCGCGCGGCACCGGTAATGAACGCCACCCGCCCTTGCAATGCCCCGGATGCACCAGACACAACAGCCCCTTTCGCCGACTGTCGATCAGGCTAGCAGCGAAACTGAAACGTGTTCTACGCCCGGCGACGATGCAGAGCGAAGCGATGAGGAGGAGCCGGGCAGTCTAATCGCCTACCGGGTCGTGGCGACGGTCAGATGTCGGAGATGATCTGCGCCCGTTTGCTGGCGTATTCCTCGGCGCTCAACGCACCGGATTTGTGCAGCGCCTCCAACTCCTGGAGCCGCTGCGCAACGGACACCTGCGGTGGCGCCATCCCCGCCGCCGCGGCTCCCACCCCGGCCGCGGCGGGTGCGGGCTGCTGCTGAGCAGCGGCGCGCCGCACCACGGCCATGATCTGTTGACGCACGGCCGGGTAGTTGCGGATGTCGACCGTGCCGCTGAAAGGCAGGTTGTTGGCTTTGTAGATCTGCAGGATTTCCATCAGCGGGCCGGCCTGCCCGCTCAGGTCGTAGGTCGTGTTGTCCTCGGTGCTCGTGAACTGCGCGGGAACCACGCCGCAGATCAATCCGCTTGCTTGCCAGTCGATCTCGAAGTCACGCGTGTTCGGGTCCACCCACACGACGAGCTTGCGCGCCGTCACGATGGCCTGTTTGGTGATGTCGACGGTAACCCGCTTGCGGCTGTCGAACTCGAACCCGGGTCCGCTGATGTGCAGGTCCAAATTGACCACCGGTCGCTCGTTGATGCGCATGCCGGTTTCACCCAGCCCGGTGATCTGGGCCATCGTCAGCACCCCGGTCTGGTGCAAAGCGGCGCTTTTGGCCGACGACTGGGCGCCGCGGTTGGCCAGCCACAACGCGACCACCACATCGGCGACCGTGATCAGCAGCCCGACCCACAGCAGCCACGAGGTGCTCTGCTGGACCATCGAGGTCGCATCGGTGCCAAAAGAACCCATCATGTTGGGCAGCACGAAGTACGTGATGAGAAAGATCGGGCCGACCAATCCTCCACACACCAGGACGACCATCTGGGCTCTGATATAGCGCGCTAGCATGGCATGCTCCTACGTCGGCCGAACCCGGACGATGATGCAGGTCAGCGTATCGCCGTGGAGCGGGAAATGTGCTGCTCTGGACCGAATTGTCGGTTTGCTGTCACGACCAGGAAAGCGCCACTTCACGCAAAACGGCGCCCACCCTCTCGGGTGAGCGCCGCTTGCTGTCGAACTATTTGATGATCTTGGTGACCCGGCCGGCGCCGACGGTACGGCCACCCTCGCGGATGGCGAACCGCAGGCCCTCGTCCATGGCGACGGGCTGGATCAGCTTCACCGAAATGTCGGTGTTGTCACCGGGCATCACCATCTCGGTGCCCTCCGGCAGCGTCACCACACCGGTCACGTCGGTGGTGCGGAAGTAGAACTGCGGACGGTAGTTGTTGAAGAACGGCGTGTGCCGGCCGCCCTCGTCCTTGGACAGAATGTAGACGCTGCCCTCGAACTCGGTGTGTGGCGTGGTGGTGCCGGGCTTGACCACGACCTGGCCGCGCTCGACGTCCTCACGCTTGATACCACGCAGCAGCAGCCCGACGTTGTCGCCGGCCTGGCCCTGGTCGAGCAGCTTGCGGAACATCTCCACACCGGTGACGGTCGTCTTGGCGCTGGTCGGCTTGATACCGACGATCTCGACTTCCTCGTTGACGTTGATCACGCCGCGCTCGACACGACCGGTGACCACGGTGCCGCGGCCGGTGATGGTGAAGACGTCCTCAACGGGCATCAGGAACGGCTTCTCGGTGTCGCGGACCGGGTCCGGAATCGACTCGTCGACAGCGTCCATGAGCTCCTCGACGGTCTTGACCCACTTCTCGTCACCCTCGAGCGCCTTGAGCGCCGATACCTTGATCACCGGGGCGTCCTCGTCGAACTCCTGGGCGGCCAGCAGCTCGCGGACCTCCAGCTCGACGAGCTCGAGGAGCTCCTCGTCGTCGACCATGTCGGCCTTGTTCAGCGCGACCAGGATGTAGGGCACGCCGACCTGGCGGGCGAGCAGTACGTGCTCGCGGGTCTGCGGCATCGGGCCGTCGGTGGCGGCGACCACCAGGATCGCGCCGTCCATCTGGGCGGCGCCGGTGATCATGTTCTTGATGTAGTCGGCGTGGCCCGGCGCGTCGACGTGCGCATAGTGACGCTTCTCGGTCTGGTACTCCACGTGGGAGATGTTGATGGTGATACCGCGCTGACGCTCCTCGGGCGCATTGTCGATCTGGTCGAATGCGCGCGACTCGTTCAACGTCGGGTACTTGTCGTGCAGAACCTTGGTGATAGCCGCGGTCAGTGTGGTCTTGCCGTGGTCAACGTGACCGATGGTCCCGATGTTGACGTGCGGCTTCGTCCGCTCGAACTTCGCCTTCGCCACTTCTGTGTCCTCCTGGACTTGTTGGTGCTTGTTAAAGCAGTGTTGATGTTTCTAGTAATGCCGCGGTTAGTGACCGGGCAAGATTACTCCGCGTGGGTGTTCACTCACCCGTCGCCTTCGCGATGATCTCCTTCGACACGTTGGCCGGCACTTCGGCGTAGGAGTCGAACACCATGGAGTAGTTCGCCCGGCCTTGAGTCTTGGACCGCAGGTCGCCGACGTAGCCGAACATCTCCGACAGCGGCACATGTGCCTTGACCACGCGCGCACCGCTGCGCTCCTCCATGGCCTGGATCTGGCCACGGCGGGAGTTCAAGTCGCCGATCACGTCGCCCATATAGTCCTCGGGTGTGGTGACCTCGACGGCCATGATGGGTTCCAGGATGACCGGTTGCGCTTGCTGCGCAGCCTTTTTCAGCACCTGCGAACCGGCGATCTTGAACGCCATCTCAGACGAGTCGACCTCGTGGAACGCACCGTCGAGCAAGATGACCTTCAGGTTCACCAGCGGGTAGCCGGCCAGCACGCCGTACTGCATGGCGTCCTGCGCGCCGGCATCCACTGAAGGGATGTATTCACGCGGAATGCGCCCACCGGTGACTTTGCTCTCGAATTCGTAAGTCGCGCCATCCTCGCTGGTGAACGGTTCCAGGCTGATGATCACCTTCGCGAACTGCCCCGAGCCGCCGGTCTGCTTCTTGTGGGTGAACTCGACCTTTTCCACGGTCCGCTTGATGGTCTCCTTGTAGGCCACCTGCGGCTTGCCGACGTTGGCCTCGACCTTGAACTCGCGGCGCATCCGGTCGACCAGGATGTCCAGGTGTAGTTCTCCCATGCCGCCGATCACGGTCTGGCCTGTCTCGGCGTCCTGGTGGACCTTGAAGGTCGGGTCCTCTTCGGCGAGCTTCTGGATCGAGAGGCTCAGCTTCTCCTGGTCGCTCTTGGTCTTGGGCTCGATGGCCACCTCGATAACCGGATCGGGGAAGGTCATCGACTCCAGTACAACCTGGTTGTTCGGGTCGCTCAGGGTGTCACCAGTCGTGGTGTCCTTCAGCCCGATCACCGCGTAGATGTGGCCCGCCGAAGCGGTCTCCACCGGGTTCTCCTTGTTGGCGTGCATCTGGAACAGCTTGCCCAGCCGTTCCTTCTTGCCCTTGGTGGAGTTGATGACCTGGCTGCCGGAGTCGACCTTGCCCGAGTACACCCGGACGTAGGTGAGCTTGCCGAAGAACGGGTGGGTGGCGACCTTGAACGCCAGCGCCGAGAACGGCTCGTCGGTCGACGGGTTGCGGGTGATCACCTCGTCTTCTTTGCCGGGCACATGGCCTTCGGCGGGCGGCACGTCCAGCGGTGACGGCAGGTAGTCGATGACAGCGTCCAGCATCGGCTGCACGCCTTTGTTCTTGAACGCGCTACCGCACAGCACCGGATATGCCTCCGAGCTGATGGTCAGCTTGCGGATCGCGCCCTTGATCTCGTCGACGGTCAGTTCTTCGCCGCCGAGATACTTCTCCAGCAGGTGCTCGTCGGTCTCGGCGACCGCCTCGAGCAGCTTGGTGCGGTACTCGTCGGCCTTCTCTTGCAGCTCGGCCGGGATCTCGATGGTGTCGTAGGTCTCGCCGAGCTTCGTCTCGCCGCGCCACACCTTGGCGTTCATCTCGACCAGGTCGACGATGCCTTCGAAGTCACCCTCCGAGCCGACCGGCAGCTGGATCGGAATGGCGTTGGCGCCCAGGCGCTCCTCCATGGTCCGCACCGAGAAGTAGAAGTCGGCGCCGATCTTGTCCATCTTGTTGACGAAGCAGATCCGCGGGACGTCGTACTTGTCGGCCTGCCGCCACACCTGCTCGGACTGCGGCTCGACACCCTCCTTGCCGTCGAACACCGCGACGGCACCGTCGAGCACGCGCAGGCTGCGCTCCACCTCGACGGTGAAGTCGACGTGCCCGGGGGTGTCGATGATGTTGATTTGGTTGTCTTTCCAGAAGCAGGTGGTAGCGGCGGAGGTGATGGTGATCCCCCGCTCCTGCTCCTGCTCCATCCAGTCCATGGTGGCGGCGCCGTCGTGCACCTCACCGATCTTGTAGCTGATGCCGGTGTAGTAGAGGATGCGCTCCGTCGTCGTCGTCTTCCCGGCGTCGATGTGCGCCATGATGCCGATGTTGCGGACCTTGGTCAGGTCGGTCAGCACGTCCTTCTGTGCCACAGAAGTCTTCCCACTCTTTCGGTTGCTTAGTTAGCTGTTGCTCGCGCCTCCGGCCACTGTGCCGATTGGCGCAGGGCTGGCTGCCTACCAGCGATAATGCGCGAAGGCACGGTTTGCCTCGGCCATCTTGTGGGTGTCCTCACGTCGCTTGACGGAGGCCCCCAGGCCATTGCTGGCATCCAGGATCTCGTTTGCCAGGCGCTCGGTCATGGTCTTTTCCCGGCGCTGCCGGGAGAAGCTGACCAGCCAGCGCAGCGCCAGCGTGGTCGACCGATCGGGACGCACCTCGACGGGCACCTGATACGTGGCACCACCAACGCGGCGGCTGCGCACCTCCAAGGCCGGCTTGACATTGTCCAGAGCCCGCTTGAGCGTGATCACCGGATCGGTGCCGGTCTTTTCGCGGGCTTGTTCAAGCGCAGCATAGACAATGCGCTCAGCCAGCGATTTCTTCCCCTTCAGCAGAACTTTGTTGACCAGCTGCGTGACCAGCTGCGATCCGTAGACCGGATCGTTGACCAGTGGACGCTTCGGCGCGGGCCCCTTGCGCGGCATCAGCTCTTCTCCTTCTTGGCGCCGTAGCGGCTGCGAGCCTGCTTGCGGTTCTTGACACCCTGGGTGTCCAGCGAGCCGCGGATGATCTTGTACCGCACGCCCGGCAGGTCTTTCACCCGGCCACCACGCACCAGGACCATCGAGTGCTCCTGAAGGTTGTGGCCCTCGCCGGGGATGTACGCCGTCACCTCAACCTGACTGGTCAGCTTGACACGCGCCACCTTCCGAAGCGCCGAGTTCGGCTTCTTCGGAGTCGTGGTGTACACGCGAGTGCACACGCCGCGGCGCTGCGGGCTGCCCTTGAGGGCCGCGGTCTTGACCTTGGCGACCTTGTCGCGGCGTCCCTTGCGGACCAGCTGCTGAATGGTTGGCATCTACCGGCTTCCTGTGTCTTTCATTCGATTCTCGGTGTTGCAAGTCTCTGTAGTGCAGTTATGCCCTGTCACGGTCCCCCGCGGCCGGGTGTGTCGCATGCGCCCGCCGCCGAACTTCATTCGTTGCGTCGTGGACATGCGAATTGGCCCGGCGCGCGCGTCTTAGGTGAAGCGCCTTAAGCCGCCAGGCCCGAGCAACCACAATACCCGCCGCAGGTCGGGCAGGTCAAAGCGACCGCATCGGCGTCCGGTGCCGCATTACCGGGACTTATTCGGGGTTGGCTGCGCTGCGGCGCTCCATGCCGGCCGCCAGCCGCAGCACCATGTCGGAGAACACCGTGTCGGTGTCGACGATGTCGTCCATGACACCGGTCATCTCCAGCAGCACGAACCCGTGCATGGCCGACCAGAATTCCAGCGCCGCGTAAAACGACTGCTCGATGTCGAGCCCGTAGGACGACAACACGGCCATCACCGGAGCCGCCGCGCCTCTGGTGGCGGCCGAGTATTCGGGATCCTCGCCACCTGACAGCGGCATCCGGGTGAACGCCGAGTACCGGCCCGGGTGGTGATGGGCGTAGCTGCGATAGGCGCCGGCCATCACCAGCACCGCATCGTCGCCGACCCGTCCCTCGGCGACGCGGTTGAGCATGGTGATGATGTCGTCGATCACCCGCATTCGCACGGTGCGGCGCAGGTCTTCCAGGCTGTCGACGTGGTTGTACAACGACGGACCCTTGGTCCCGAGCTGCGTCGCCAGCGCGTTGATCGTCAACGCGTCCCAGCCCTCCCGGTCCAGGAAGGTGAGTGCGGCGTTGACGATGATTTCGCGGCTCAGTCTGGCCGGACGGGCCGCAGACTTCGCCCCGGCGCCCGGCCGACCGGCCGATGACTCCGGTTCAGCTGGCATGGCGATCGCCCTTCGGGTTGTTCACCACCGCTTTCTTGATGGCTAACAAACTAGTGACTTTAGTATGTCGATACCGCGCGTGGTGCGAACGACGCGATGTGGCGCGATGCGCGCGATGCGGTCGGCCGGCAAATGGGGGAAGCCGGCCATGACCGCGGCAATCCACGTACGCTCTCCTGCAGCGCATCACGCGCCATGCCGAGAGGAGCCCACCGTGAAATGGACACTCCCCTGCCGAGCCTTGGCCGCCTGTGCGATAGCGATCCCGTTCACCCTGGCCGCCGGGGCGCCGACCGGGCAGGCCAAAAACGGCGATACCCATATCACCGGCGAGGGTGTCGAGCAGACAATCGACTGCAATGGCGCCACGCTGCTGGTCGACGGCACGCGCAACACCGTCAATGCGCTGGGCACCTGCCGGGCGGTGACGGTGATGGGCTCGGGCCACACCGTCGTCGCCGACAACGTCGTGCACGACATCACGGTCTACGGCTCTAACGAGTCGGTTTTCTACAAGGGCGGGCAGCCGATTGTGTGGGACCGCGGCCGCGAACTCGGCATGACCAATCGGATCAGTCAGGTAGCGGGGTAACCGAGGAATGCGCGCAGACAAAGCCTCCCGACCGATAGCCCTGGTTCTTACGCTTTCTGCCGCAGTGCTGGTGTTCGGGGTGGCCGGCTGCGGCGGCAAGAACAACAACGCGGCTCCGACGACATCCTCGGGCGCCTCCCCCACGTCCACGAGCTCGACGCCCTCGACGACAAGCACCGGTGCACAATTCGATATCGGCAACACGATCAACTACGGATCCCTCGGTACCACAACCACTCTCGATTGCGGCGACGGCAAGTCGCTGAACGTGGGCGGCTCCAACAACACGCTGACCGTCAACGGCACTTGCGGGACGGTGAGCATCGGCGGCGCGGACAACAAGATCACCATCGACAAGATCGACAAGCATCTCAACGTTGTCGGGTTCAACAACACGATCACCTACAAAGACGGCAACCCCAAGGTCGAGAACCTCGGCAGCGGCAACACCATCAACAAGGCCGGCTAGTCGCTTCGCAAGCCAGCGGCCTTTCGTGACTGTGGACGCATACCGGCCGCCGCGTTAACGTGAATATCGGCTGTTCACGAAAAGAGAAGAGTTGCAATGCCGTTCGATATCCTCATCAATGGCGGTGGCATCGCCGGACCCAGTTTGGCGTTCTGGCTCACCAGGCAGGGCCACGCCGTGACCATCACCGAACAGGCTCGCGAACTACGCACGGGTGGGCAGTTCGTCGACTTCCGGGGGCCCTCGCTCGTCGTGCTCGAAAAGATGGGTCTGCTGGCCCAGGTGCGAGCGGGTGCCACGCAGATGGGCCCGATGATCCTCGTCGACGAGCGCGGGAAGGAAACCGGCCGGCTACCCGCCGAAGTCATCAGCGGCGAGGTGGAAATCGTCTGGGGCGACTTCGCCCGCATCCTGTACGAAGCCGTGCGCGAGGATGTCATCTACCGCTTCGGCGTTCGCGTCACGGCCCTTCACGACGACGGCGAACGGGTCGAGGTGACCTTCAGCGACGCATCGAAGGGCAGCTATGACCTCGTCATCGGGGCGGATGGGCTGCACTCCGGCGTGCGCGGCCTGGTATTCGGTCCAGAAGAGCAATACGTCACCCAGCTGGGGCAGTGTTTCGGATTCTTCGACATGGAGAACCGCCTGCGGCTCGACCATTGTGGGATGGCTTGCGACGTTGGCGGTCGAACCGCGGTGTTGCAGGGCATCGAACCCGACAAGCCCGCGCGAGCGAGCTTCTATCTCACCGACCCTCGACTCGACTTCGACTATCGCGACGGCGACGGCAACAAACAGCTGTTCGCCGAGCGGTTCGCCGGAATGGGTTGGGAGGTAAGCAATTTACTCGAAGGGCTCGCCGAGGCCCCGCAGGTGTACTTCGACTCGATCGCCCAAGTCCGGCTGGACTCCTACTCACGCGGACGGATATGCCTGATCGGCGACGCGGCTTGGTGTGCCTCGCCCCGGTCGGGCATGGGCACCAGCCTCGCGGTGGTCGGGGCCTACGTGCTGGCTCACGAGCTGGGAGCGGCGGGCGACGACCACGTTGCGGCGTTCGCGAGATATCAGCGGCTACTGGCACCGTATGTCGCCCGGTGTCAGCGGCTCGCGATCAACGCCCTGAAGACCGATCGTTTCTCCTCCGGCTGGCGCGCCCGACTACGCAACGCCGGCCTTGGACTGCTGCGCATCCCGGCCGTCAGCAAGCTGGTCGCCAAGCAGTCGCTGGCGGTCGGACGGTCCTTCACGCTGCCGAGCTACTGAGCCGCGACGCCGTTACCCGGCGGCTGCGCCGTGGCGACCGGCGCCGCCCGCGAAACGTCCAGCACCTTCCATCGCTTCGGCGGCCACCCGGGAAATGCTGGCGAATTCGTAGTCAAGAGCGTCTGATTCGCTTATCCCCCACTGGTGCAGCGCCGACAGGCGATCCGATCGCATGCACTGCTGGGGCAAGGCGGCCAGCTCGGCGGCCAGCTGCTCGGCGGCTTCGCGGGCCTGTCCTTTGGGCACAACGCGATTGGCCAGTCCGATCGCCAACGCTTCGGCGGCGTCGACCGCACGGCCGGTGAGGATCATGTCCATCGCCCGGCTCTGCCCGATCAGCCGCGGCAGCCTGATGGTGCCGCCGTCGATCAGTGGCACCCCCCACCGGCGGCAGAACACCCCGAACACCGCGGTCTCCTCGGCCACCCGCAGGTCGCACCACAACGCGAGCTCCAGGCCACCGGCGACGGCGTAGCCACTGACCGCGGCGATCACCGGTTTTGACAGCACCATTCGCGTCGGCCCCATCGGGCCGGGACCCGTCCGATGCACCCCATTGGCTTCCGGCGTGCCGAACGCCTTCAAATCCGCTCCGGCACAGAAGGTTCCGTTATCGCCCCATAACACCGCCACCGAAGCGGTGTCGTCACGATCGAACTCGTCGAACGCCGCGAACAACCCAGCCGCCGTCGGGCCGTTGACGGCGTTGCGGGCCTCCGGCCGGTTCAGGATCACCGTGGTCACCGGCCCATTGCGTTCCACGCGTACCGGATCGGTCATGTCGCCTCCACTAATCGGATACCGTCGCGCCGCTCGGTCAGTTCGGCGGCGAAGTCGTTGTAGGCGGCGCGCAGCCGCGAGCCCGGCCAGTCGTCGGGCAGCAATTCGGCCGGCAACACCGGGTCGGTCAGCAGGTGGCGCACGATCGCCGCGGCGACCACGAACCGAGCCGGAACATCGGTTGCCTCCGACATCTCGGTGAGCATCCGGTGGCCGGTGCGGGCCCATGACGACAGGTCCCACAATTGGCCGGCCAATTCGGCCGGCGCGTCGTCGCGCGCCTGTACTATCCGCACCCGCGCACGCAGTTGCGCGTCCACGTCGAGTTCGAGGTTGTCCGGGCGCATCCACACGCCTTCGCGCAGTTCTCCGAACCGGCTGTTGTGCAGCGTGGTTCGCAACGCGGCCCGGGTGCGGGGATCGGTGCCGACGCTGGTGACGATCAAGGTGGTCCAGTATCCGTGCCAGGGTCGCAGCTGGGGCCGCATGGCGTCGTCCTGTCTGCGCTGACGAGCCAGCAGCCGATCGGAGAGCCGGTAGCCGTCGGCGGACCGGATCAGGTCACCGGCGCTGACCATCCGGGTCAGCGCGACCCGCAGCGCGGTTTCCTTGATGCCGAAGTCGTTGGTGAGCCTTATCAATTCAGCCACGCTGGCCCACGCGGGATGGGCGCCGAGCAGGACGCTGAGCACCACCGACCGGGCGGTCATGCGGGCCAGCGATTTCGGCATCGTGTTGCCCCGTCAGACCTGGGAAGCTCGGCGTCCGTGGTCCCCGAACGGCTCGTCGCGGTGACGTACCGCATCGCGGAAGCCGTGCTCGACGGCGTCGGCGACGAACGCGTGCCCCTCGGGTGTGTGCCGGGCGACCCCGTCGAAGACGGTGCTGACCATCCTGCTGGTGGCCACGCCCTGTTGCAGCAGCGCCGAATTGAGCGCGAGTTTGACCATGATCAGCTGACTGACCGGCACCGCGGCGATCCGCTCGACCAGGCGCTCGGTGCGCTCGTCGAGGTCTTCGGGGTCGGGCGCCTCGATCGCCAGACCCCACTCGGCGGCTTGCGCCCCGGTGATGCAATCCCCGGTCAGCAGAAGGCGTTTGGCACGCTGGTCGCCCAGCCGATGCGCCCACAGCCCGGCCGCCGGCACGCCCCAGACCCGGGTTGGCGGATAGCCGATCTTCGCGTCGGACGCGGCGATCACCTGGTCGGCGTGCAGCGCGATGTCGGTGCCGCCGGCCACACAATAGCCATGGATCTTGACCACCGTCGGCTTGTCCGCGTGCATCAGGCTGGAAAAGCCGCGGACAAAGCGGCTCATCATCTGATAGTCGATCATCGGGTCCCACGGCTGATTCGGTAAGTGGTTGACCGCCTGGGTCTTACCGTCCAGCACGGTCCCGTCGTACGCGCTGGTGCCACCGGCCGAGCCGGTGCGATCCGCGTAGGCACTCAGGTCGAAACCCGCGCAGAAACCCTCGCCCCGGCCGGAGACCAGGATGACGTGCACGTTCGGGTCCAGATCGGCCCGCTCGACCAGAGCCGACAGTTCCAGCGGGGTGTCGGCGATGATCGCGTTGCCCTTCTCGGGCCGGTTGAACGTGATCCGGGCAACCCGGTCGGTGACCTCAAAGGTCATCGTCTTCAGGTTGTCGAAGTCGACCGGCCTGATGGCGTGAGTCATTGGGGCTCAGCCCTTTACCAGGGCTCGCTCCAGGATCGGCGCAAGGTCGAGTCCGTCTGGCATGGTGCCGAACGCACCGCCCCACTGCCCGTCGAGGCGGGTAGCCAAGAACGCCTCGGCAACCGCGGGATGTCCGTGGCGCACCAGCAGCGAGCCCTGCAGCGCCAGGCAGATGTCCTCGGCAACCTTGCGGGCCCGGTAAGCGATGGTGTCCAGATTGCCGAGCTGCGAGCGCAGCCGCTCGATGTGGCCGTCCAACCGCGGATCCTGGCCGGTGCTCTTAGCAAGCTCGTCGAACAGCACCTCGACACACTCCGGACGAGTTGCCATGGCGCGCAGGGTATCCAGTGCGCTGACATTGCCGGAACCTTCCCAGATCCCCATCAACGGCGCCTCTCGGTACAGCCGCGGCATACCGGAATCCTCGACATAGCCGTTGCCGCCCAGGCATTCCAGCGCCTCGGCGGCATGCGGCGTGGCGCGCTTGCACACCCAGTACTTGCTGGCCGCCAGGCCGATCCGGCGCAGCAGCGCCTCGGTCTGATCTCCGCGAATGGCGCTGTCGGTGGCGCCGGCCATCCGCATCGCCACCATGGTCGCGGCCTCGGCCTCAACGGCTAAGTCCCCCAACACATTACGCATTAGTGGTTGGTCGATCAGATATTCGCCGAAGACCTTGCGGTGCTGCGCGTGGTGGACGGCGCGGGTCAGCCCGGTGCGCATGCTGGTGGCGCTGCCCAGCGCGCAGTCCAGCCGGGTCAGGTTGACCATCTCGATGATGGTCGGGACGCCGCGGCCCTCCTCGCCGACCAGCCACGCGGTGGCGCCGTCGTACTCGACCTCGCTGGACGCGTTGGCGTGGTTACCGAGTTTGTCCTTGAGCCGCTGCAGCAGCATCCGGTTGCGGGTGCCGTCGGGCAGCACCCGGGGCAAGAAGAAGCAGGAAAGTCCGCCCGGCGCCTGCGCGAGCACCAGGAACATGTCGCACATCGGCGCGGAGGTGAACCACTTGTGACCGGTCAGGGAGTAGGTGCCGTCGGCGTTGCGGGTGGCCTCGGTGGTGCCGGCCCGGACATCGGAGCCACCCTGCTTTTCGGTCATCGACATGCCAGCGGTGATCCCGGGCTTGGTCGTCGGCACCGTGAGCTCCGGGTCATAGTGCCGGCTGGTCAGCAGCGGCTCGTAAACGGCGGCGAGCTCGGGGTTGAAGCGCAGTGCCGGAATGACGGCGTACGTCATCGAAATCGGGCACATGTGGCCGGGTTCGGCGGTCCACACCCCGGTCTTGGCGGCGCGAACGACGTGCGCGCCCGGCCGGTCGTCGGCCCACGGCGCGGCGTGCAGGCCGTGCTCGATCGCGGTGCGCATCAGCTCGTGGTAGGCGGGGTCGTACTCGACCTCGTCGACGCGGTGGCCATAGCGGTCGTGGGTGCGCAGGATGGGCTGGTTGCGGTCGGCCAGCTCGCCCCAGCGTTGGGCCTGCTTGGAACCGGAAATCGCACCGACCGTGGTCACCTCGTCCAGGCCCCACTGCCCGCCTTCGCGGATCAGCGCCTCGATGAGCACCGGGGAGGACGCCGGGTTGTGCTCCTCCAGCGGCGGGACCTGGTTGGTGACGACATGCGTATCTGACATGCCGCCAATATTACATTTCTTCTACAACCGCACAAGACCTGTAATGCCTGCCGGACGATTCCTCAGCGCAGGTGCTCACGAAGGAAAGCGATGTCGTCCTTGCGGCCCTCGTCGGCCGTTTCGCAGATAACCGGCGCGCTCGCCGCCCGCACCACCGCCACCAACAGGTCGGGATCGATCTGCCCGGTGCCGAAGTTGGCGTGCCGGTCGCGGCCCGAGCCCGCCGAGTCCTTGGAGTCGTTGCAGTGCACCAGGTCGATGCGGCCGGTGATGCCCTTGATGCGCTCGACGGCGTCGACCAGCCCCTCGCCCGCCGCCCAGGCGTGGCAGGTATCCAGGCAGAAGCCGATACCGCTGTCGCCGATGTGGTCCCAGAGCCGCCCGATGGTGTCGAAGTGACGAGCCATCGCGTGATCACCGCCGGCGGTGTTCTCCAGGTAGACCGGAACTTTCGTCTGCAATTGGTCGAGCGCCTTGCGCCAGCGCTGGAAGCCTTCGTCGAGGTCGCTGTCCTCGGCGACGTGGCCGCCGTGCACGATCACCGCGGCAGCGCCGATCTCGGCAGCCGCGTCACAGGTGTCCTGCAGGATCTTGCGCGACGGGATCCGCACCCGGTTGTTCGCCGACGCGACGTTGATCAGATAGGGCGCGTGCACGTAGATCGGCAGCGCCGCGGCCTTGAGCTGGGCGGCGTCCTCGCGCGGCTTGGGCGCCTTCCAGCTCTGCGGGTTGCCGAGGAAAATCTGCACCACATCGGCGTTCTCGGCCTCGGCTGCGGCGAGCGGATCGTGCGGACTGACATGTGAACCGATAAGCACGTCGGCCAGTCTAGTGAGCGCTGCCGACGAAAAAGCCCCGGGCGGACCCGGGGCTTTTTCGTTTGTTGACTAGCGGTAGTCGGAGTAGCCGTAGTCGTCCAGCGGAACCGCAGCACCGGTGGCCTGGCCGAAGTCCGGGCTGTAGTACTGATCCTCGTAGGACGGGATCGTGTACGCCGCGGCCCGAGCCTCCTCGGTCGGCTGAACCTGGATGTTGCGGTAGCGGTTGATGCCGGTACCGGCCGGGATCAACTTTCCGATGATCACGTTCTCCTTCAGACCGTTGAGCTTGTCGCTGCGGCAGTTGATCGCCGCATCGGTCAGCACTCGCGTGGTCTCCTGGAACGACGCCGCGCTCAGCCACGAGTCGGTGGCCAGCGACGCCTTGGTGATACCCATCAGCACCGGGCGGCCGGCGGCGGGCTCGCCGCCCTCGGCCACCACCCGACGGTTCTCGGCCTCGAACCCAGCACGCTCGATCAGCGAGCCGGGCAGGAACTCCGTCGAGCCCGAATCGATGATGGTCACCCGGCGCAGCATCTGCCGGACGATCACCTCGATGTGCTTGTCGTGGATCGACACGCCCTGCGCTCGGTAGACCTCCTGGACCTCCTTGACGAGGTGGATCTGCACCTCGCGGGGGCCCTGCACGCGCAGCACCTCGTGCGGGTCGGCAGAGCCTTCCATCAGCTGCTGGCCCACCTCGACGTGGTCGCCATCGGTGAGCAGCCGCTCGGAACCGTCCTCGTGCTTGAACACCCGCAGCCGTTGCCGCTTGGAGAGCTTGTCGTAGACGACTTCCTCGCCACCGTCGTCGGGGACGATGGTGATCTTGTAGAAGCGCTCGCCCTCCTCCAGACGCACGCGTCCGGTGACGTCGGCGATCGGCGCCTTGCCGCGCGGCACCCGGGCCTCGAACAGCTCCTGCACACGGGGCAGACCACCGGTGATGTCCTCACCGACACCACCCTGGTGGAAGGTGCGCATGGTCAGCTGCGTGCCGGGCTCACCGATGGACTGGGCGGCCACGATGCCGACCGCCTCGCCGATGTCGACCAGCTTGCCGGTGGCCATCGAGCGCCCGTAGCAGGTCGCGCAGACACCGGTGCCGGTGGTGCAGGTCAGCACCGAACGCACCTTTACCTGCGTGATACCGGCGGCCAGCAGCGCGTCGATCTCCGGGTCGCCCAGGTCGTGCCCGCGCGCGACGACGACGTTGCCCTTCTCGTCGACCGCGTCGGTGCCCAAAGTGCGTGCGTACGCCGAGGTCTCGATGAACGGGTCGCGGATCAAGCGTGCCGTCGGGCTGACGCTCGGCCAGCTCGACGACGATGCCGCGCTCGGTCTCGCAGTCACGCTCGCGGACGATGACATCCTGCGACACGTCGACCAGACGACGGGTCAGGTAACCCGAGTCGGCGGTACGCAACGCGGTGTCCGCCAACCCCTTCCGGGCGCCGTGGGTGTTGATGAAGTACTCCAACACCGTCAGGCCTTCACGGAACGACGACTTGATCGGCCGCGGGATGAACTCACCCTTCGGGTTGGTCACCAGACCCTTCATGCCGGCCAGCGTCCGGGTCTGGGTGAAGTTACCGGTGGCACCGGAGTCGACGATCGTGATGATCGGGTTGTCGCTCGGGTAGTGCTCGCGCAGCGCCTCACCGACCTCGTCGGTGGCTTCCTTCCAGATCTCCACCAGCGCCTCGTTGCGCTCGTCGTGGTTCAAAGCACCACGCTGGAACTGCTTTTCGACCTTGTCGGCCCGCTCCTCGTAGGCGTCCAGGATCTCCTGCTTGCCCGGTGGAACCAGCACATCGGCCATCGACACGGTGACTCCGCTTCGGGTGGCCCAGTGGAAACCGGCGTCCTTGAGCTTGTCGACGGTCTGCGCGACCACGATCATCGGGTAGCGCTCGGCCAGGTCGTTGATGATCGCCGCCTGCACCTTCTTGTGCATCTGCTTGTTCACGAACGGATACCCGACCGGCAGCAGCTCGTTGAACAGCACCCGACCAAGCGTGGTCTCGGCAATCCAGGAATCGCCAGGCTGCCAACCGTTTTGGCCGAACACCTCGGTCTCCACCTCGGCCGGCGGCCGCAGCTGGGTCAGCCGCACCTTGATCTTGGCGCGCACGCTCAACGCACCGCGGTCCATCGCCATGATCGCTTCGGCCGGCGAGGCGTACACCCCGGACTCCGGACGGTCCTTGGCGGCCGGTTGGTATTCGCCGGTGTCGCCGGGGATCTCGGTGGTCAGGAAGTACAGCCCGGTCACCATGTCCAGTCGCGGCATGGCCAGCGGACGGCCCGATGCCGGCGACAGGATGTTGTTGGAAGACAGCATCAGGATGCGGGCCTCGGCCTGCGCCTCCGCCGAAAGCGGCAGGTGCACGGCCATCTGGTCACCGTCGAAGTCGGCGTTGAACGCCTCACACACCAACGGGTGCAGCTGAATGGCCTTGCCTTCCACCAGCATCGGCTCGAAGGCCTGGATGCCCAGCCGGTGCAGCGTCGGCGCGCGGTTCAGCAGCACCGGATGCTCGGCGATGACCTCTTCGAGCACATCCCACACCTGCGGACGCTGACGCTCCACCATCCGCTTGGCGCTCTTGATGTTCTGCGCGTGGTTGAGGTCGACGAGCCGCTTCATCACGAACGGCTTGAACAGCTCGAGTGCCATCAGCTTGGGCAGACCGCACTGGTGCAGCTTGAGCTGCGGGCCGACCACGATGACCGAACGGCCCGAGTAGTCGACGCGCTTACCGAGCAGGTTCTGCCGGAACCGGCCCTGCTTACCTTTGAGCAGATCGCTCAACGACTTCAGCGGACGGTTGCCGGGCCCGGTGACCGGACGGCCGCGACGGCCGTTGTCGAACAGCGCGTCGACGGACTCCTGCAACATCCGCTTCTCGTTGTTGACGATGATCTCGGGCGCACCGAGGTCGATCAGCCTCTTGAGTCGGTTGTTGCGGTTGATCACCCGGCGGTACAGGTCGTTGAGGTCGCTGGTGGCGAACCGGCCACCATCGAGCTGCACCATCGGACGCAGCTCCGGTGGGATCACCGGGACCGCGTCGAGCACCATGCCCATCGGCGAGTTGGACGACTGCTGGAACGCCGCGACCACCTTGAGCCGCTTCAGCGCGCGAAGCTTCTTCTGCCCCTTGCCGTTTCGAATGACGTCACGCAGCGTCTCGGCCTCGGCCTCGATGTCGAAGTTCTCGATGAGCTTCTGGATCGACTCCGCGCCCATCGCACCGGTGAAATACTCGCCGTAGCGGTCGATGAGCTCGCGGTAGAGCACCTCGTCGACGATCAGCTGCTTGGGAGCCAGCTTGGTGAAGGTGTTCCAGATCTCCTCCAGCCGGTCCAGCTCGCGCTGTGCCCGGTCGCGGAGCTGGCGCATCTCACGCTCGCCGCCGTCGCGAACCTTGCGCCGCGCATCGGCTTTCGCGCCTTCGGCCTCCAGCTCGGCCAGGTCGGCCTCCAGCTTCTGCGCGCGTGCCTCCAGGTCGGCGTCGCGGTGGTCCTCGACCGCCTTGCGCTCCACCACCATCTCGGCCTCGAGCGTGGACAGCTCGTTGTGCCGCATCTCGTCGTCGACGGCGGTGATCACGTAGGCCGCGAAGTAGATGATCTTCTCGAGATCCTTCGGCGCCAGGTCGAGCAGGTAGCCCAACCGCGACGGCACGCCCTTGAAGTACCAGATGTGCGTGACCGGCGCGGCCAGCTCGATGTGGCCCATCCGCTCACGACGCACCTTGGCACGGGTCACCTCGACGCCACATCGCTCACAGATGATGCCCTTGAAGCGAACCCGCTTGTATTTGCCGCAGTAGCACTCCCAGTCGCGAGTGGGTCCGAAGATCTTCTCGCAGAACAGGCCGTCCTTCTCCGGCTTCAGCGTGCGGTAGTTGATCGTCTCCGGCTTCTTGACCTCGCCGTAAGACCATTGCCGGATGTCGTCCGCGGTGGCCAGGCCGATGCGGAGTTCATCGAAGAAGTTGACGTCTAACACGTAACTCCCTTTCCCCTTGCGGGTGTAGTAACAAGAAAATAATTAGGCCAAATCCTCAACCGAGGCAGATTCGTTGCGCGACAAGTTGATTCCCAAGTTCGCCGCGGCGCGTTCCAGATCCTCGTCGTCGCCGTCGCGCATCTCGATGGCCGCGCCGTCGCTGGACAGCACCTCGACGTTGAGGCACAGCGACTGCAGCTCCTTGAGCAGCACCTTGAACGACTCGGGGATGCCCGGTTCGGGGATGTTCTCGCCCTTGACGATCGCCTCGTACACCTTGACCCGGCCGACCGTGTCGTCGGACTTGATGGTCAACAGCTCCTGCAGCGTGTACGCAGCGCCGTAGGCCTGCATGGCCCAGCACTCCATTTCGCCGAACCGCTGGCCACCGAACTGCGCCTTACCACCGAGCGGCTGCTGGGTGATCATCGAGTACGGGCCGGTGGAGCGGGCGTGGATCTTGTCGTCCACCAGGTGGTGCAGCTTCATGATGTACATGAAGCCAACCGTCACCGGGTACGGGAACGGCTCGCCGCTGCGGCCGTCGAACAGCACCGCCTTGCCGTCGTGGTTGACCAGCACGTCGCCGTCGCGGTTGGGCAGCGTCGAGGCCAGTAGGCCCTGCAGCTCCTCTTCCTTGGCGCCGTCGAACACTGGGGTCGACACGGTCTGGTTCGGCTCGGCGTGCAGCAGATCCTCCGGCAGGTTGGCCGCCCAATCCGGCGTCCCGCCGGCCACGTCGACCTGCCAGCCGGCCTTGGCCACCCAGCCCAGGTGCGTCTCGAGGATCTGGCCGATGTTCATCCGTCGCGGCACACCGTGGGTGTTCAGGATGATGTCCACCGGCGTGCCGTCCGGAAGGAACGGCATGTCCTCGACCGGCAGGATCTTGCCGATGACGCCCTTGTTGCCGTGGCGTCCGGCCAGCTTGTCACCGTCGGAGATCTTGCGCTTCTGGGCCACGTAAACGCGGACCAGCTCGTTGACACCGGCGGGCAGCTCGTCGTCGTCCTCGCGGGAGAACACCCGGATGCCGATCACCTTGCCGGACTCGCCGTGCGGCACCTTTAGTGAGGTGTCGCGGACCTCGCGGGCCTTCTCACCGAAGATCGCGCGCAGCAGCCGCTCCTCCGGGGTCAGCTCGGTCTCACCCTTCGGGGTGACCTTGCCGACCAGGATGTCGCCGTCGCGGACCTCGGCCCCGATACGCACGATGCCGCGCTCGTCCAGGTCGGCCAGCACCTCGTCGGAGACGTTCGGGATGTCCCGGGTGATCTCCTCGGCGCCCAACTTGGTGTCGCGGGCGTCGATCTCGTGCTCCTCGATGTGAATCGAGGTCAGCACGTCCTCCTCAACCAGCCGGTTGGACAGGATGATCGCGTCCTCGTAGTTGTGGCCTTCCCACGGCATGACCGCGACCAGGAGGTTCTTGCCCAGCGCCATCTCACCGTTCTCGGTGCACGGGCCGTCGGCGATCACTTGACCGGCCTCGACCCGCTCACCGGCGTCCACGATCGGACGCTGGTTGGCGCAGGTGCCGTGGTTGGACCGAGCGAACTTGCGCATCCGGTAGGTCTGCCGGGTGCCGTCGTCGGCCATCACCGTCGCGTAGTCGGCCGACACCTCCTCGATGACGCCGCTCTTTTCGGCGACGACGACGTCGCCGGCGTCGATCGCAGCGCGCAGCTCCATACCGGTGCCCACCAGCGGTGCCTCGCTGCGCACCAGCGGAACCGCCTGGCGCTGCATGTTGGCACCCATCAGGGCACGGTTGGCGTCGTCGTGCTCGAGGAACGGAATCATCGCGGTGGCCACCGACACCATCTGGCGCGGCGAGACGTCCATGTAGTCCACCTCGGACGAGGACACGTACTCGACCTCGCCGCCCTTCCGGCGAACCAGCACGCGGGACTCGCTGAACCGGCCGCCCTCGTCGAGCGGCGAGTTCGCCTGCGCAACGACGTGGCGGTCTTCCTCGTCGGCGGTCAGGTACTCGATCTCGTCGGTGACCACACCGTCGACCACCTTGCGGTACGGCGTCTCGATGAAGCCGAACGGGTTGACCCGCGCGTACACCGACAGCGAACCGATCAGGCCGATGTTCGGACCTTCCGGGGTCTCGATCGGGCACATCCGGCCGTAGTGGCTCGGGTGCACGTCGCGGACCTCCAGCCCGGCTCGCTCACGCGACAGACCACCCGGCCCCAGCGCCGACAGGCGGCGCTTGTGGGTGAGCCCCGACAGCGGGTTGTTCTGGTCCATGAACTGCGACAGCTGGCTGGTGCCGAAGAACTCCTTGATCGCGGCGACCACCGGCCGGATGTTGATCAGCGTCTGCGGCGTGATCGCCTCGACGTCCTGAGTGGTCATCCGCTCGCGGACGACGCGCTCCATCCGGGACATGCCGACCCGGATCTGGTTCTGGATCAGCTCACCGACCGTGCGCAACCGACGGTTGCCGAAGTGGTCGATGTCGTCGGTCTCCACCGGCACCTCGACGCCGCCGGGGACGGTCATCGAGGCCTGACCCTCGTGCAGGCGCACCAGGTATTCGATGGTGGCGACGACGTCCTCTTCGGTCAGCGTCGTCGAAGTGGTCTCGGCCGGCTTTGCGCTCAGCCCCAGCTTCTTGTTGATCTTGTAGCGGCCGACTCGGGCCAGGTCGTAGCGCTTTTCCTTGAAGAACAGGTTCTCCAGCAGCGTCTGCGCGGACTCCTTGGTCGGCGGCTCGCCCGGACGCAGCTTGCGGTAGATGTCCAGCAGCGCCTCGTCGGTGCCGGCGGTGTTGTCCTTCTCCAGCGTCGACATCATGTTCTCGGAGAAGCCGAACCGGCCCCTGATCTGCTCGGCGGTCCAGCCCAGCGCCTTGAGCAGCACGGTGACCGGCTGACGACGCTTGCGGTCGATGCGCACACCGACCGTGTCGCGCTTGTCGACGTCGAACTCCAGCCAGGCACCGCGGCTCGGGATCACCTTGACGCTGTGCAGCAGCTTCTCGGTCGACTTGTCGATAGACGCGTCGAAATAGACGCCCGGCGACCGGACCAGCTGGCTGACCACGACACGCTCGGTCCCGTTGATGATGAAGGTGCCCTTCTCGGTCATCATCGGGAAGTCACCCATGAACACCGTCTGGCTCTTGATCTCACCGGTGTTGTTGTTGATGAACTCGGCGGTGACGAACAGCGGGGCCGCGTACGTCATGTCCTTGTCTTTGCACTCGTCGACAGGGGCCTTGACCTCGTCGAACCGTGGATCGGAGAAGGACAGCGACATCGAGCCGGAGAAGTCCTCGATCGGGGAGAGCTCGTAGAGCACCTCTTCGAGGCCACCGACCGGTCTGGTGTCGCCGCGCGCAGCTGCGGCCTCGCGCCAGCGCGGCGCGCCGATCAGCCACTCGAACGAGTCGGTCTGCACGTCCAGCAGACCGGGCACCTCGAGCGGTTCTCGCAGCTTGGCGAACGAAATTCGGTTAGGCGCGCCGGGAACGGAGCTGTTAGAGGTAGAACTTTGAGGGTTTTTCTTGCTCTGGCGGGAGACTGCCAAGATGCGTCCTTCCAGCACCTCGCGCGACTAACGGTGCCGGAAGCCACCGGACCCGTTCGCCGCTATAACTGTGTCGGTTCGGCTGGCGGACGAACTGTCCGGATCTCACGCACGCAACTAGGTCGCTGAGCCCTAAAACGGGCTCAGGCTTGGGACCACGGTGTCAGGTGGCAGATGAGGTGGGCAGGATGCAGCCAGCGCAACGTCCAACAATAGCGCAGGACTGCGCATTCCTCAACTACCGTGCCCGGGGATAACGGCGCTGGCTGGCGTCTGCATCTACCCGTTCACGCATACTGCCCAACAGATTGGCCCCTTCGGGCGCTTCCGTCAAGAGGTGACGCGCCAAGTTGGTGGATCAACTCCTTCCGGGTAGGCCTATCGGGCCGTCACTACAAGCATGAGGTCAGTATCCGCGCTGGGTGGGGATGGATGCGGTGTCGGCGTCTGCGTCGCGGTGCCGGCCGGGACCGTCGGGCTCGTCGGCGTAGTCGGGGACGGGGTATTTCTGGGTGCCCTCCAGCGAGTCGAGGATCGCTTTCTGCGCATCCTTGGGCAGCAGGTGCAGGTTCTCCCGGACCCGGGCTTGGCGACGGGCCACCGCCTTGCGCTCCGGCATGCCGGGAGTGGCGAGGATCTGGGGTGGCACGCCCTCGATCTCCTCGACACCACCGTCGACATGGCCGGCCTCCAGGTGGGCCTGCTCCTCGGCCATGGTGGCCTCGTCCTTTTCCTCCGACATCCCGATCGGGCCGATCCGACGACCATTGAGGAACTGCCGCACCACCGGCTCATCGCTGGTCAACAACACCTCACGCGGACCGAACATGACCAGATGCCGGCGGAACAACATGCCCATGTTGTCCGGCACCGTACGGGCGATGTTGATGTTGTGCGTCACGATCAAGATCGTGCAGTCGATCTGGGCGTTGATATCGATCAGCAGCTGGCTCAGGTAAGCGGTACGGACCGGGTCCAGACCCGAGTCCGGCTCATCACACAGGATGATCTTCGGATCCAACACCAGCGAACGGGCCAACCCGGCGCGCTTGCGCATACCGCCGGAGATCTCACCCGGGAACTTCTTCTCATCCCCGCCCAGACCCACCATCTCCAGCTTCTCCATGACGACGTCACGGATCTCGCCTTCCTTTTTCTTGGTGTGCTCACGCAGCGGGAAGGCGGTGTTGTCATACAGGTTCATCGACCCGAACAGCGCGCCGTCCTGAAACATCACACCGAACAGCGTGCGGATGTCGTAGAGCTCCTTGGCCGAGCACTCGGTGATGTCGGTGCCATCAACGATGATCGAACCCCGCTCCGGGCGCAGCAACCCGATCAGCGACTTCAAAAAGACGGACTTACCGGTACCCGACGGGCCCAGCAGAACACTGACCTCACCCTCCGGGATCTCCAACGTGACGTCTTCCCAGATTCGCTGGGATCCGAAGGACTTCGTCAGCCCCTCAACCTGGATACCGATACCCATGCGAAACCCTTCCACTGACGTTGCTCACCGCTGCCCAAGCCCAGCTTGTGGCATGAGTCACTGTAGCGCACCGGTGGTGAAGGAGATGCGATGTGCGGCTATCGCCGGAAAATCATGATCAGTGATTCCGTCACGCCCGCGGCGACCAGTTCCCATGGAAGCCCATCGGCACTCGCTGCGGCAAGTGCACGGTGGCCACCGGTTCGCAGGTTTGCGCGTCGAGCAGCACCAACTCACCCTCGTCGCGGCCGCGGTGGTAGCCGTAGCCGATCAGGACGCCGTCATCCTCGGCCGCGTCGTGCTCGCTGGTCGTGGGACGCGGCACGAAGGACATTTCGCCGACCAGCAGCTGGGGGTCGAGCGGGGCCACCGTGCTCGATCCGGTCGCGTAGTCGTGCTTGTACAGCGATGTCGACATTTGAGTTCTGCCTGAGTCGAGGAACCCGCCGTCGAGGCCCACGGTGTAGCCGAAGCGATGCCGGCCGCCCAGCAAGGTCTCGTTGATCCGGGGGAACTCCTGCGCCCGGTCGTCGCGGCATTCGCTGCTCACCGCACCGGTGGCCAGGTTGATGGTCCAGCGGTCCAGCGTGGGCCGGCTGTCGCCGGGCCCGCGCCGGTCGCGGTCGAACATCCGCTGGTAGCGCACCACGTCGAGGACCAGTACCTCGCTGCCGCCGCGAATTTCGGAGTAGGCGTTGAGCGGGTGGTAGAGGTAGCACGGCTCAATCTCGAACCACCGCACATCGCTGTTGCTCCCCTCCCGCGGCATCACGCCGATGCGCGCCGGATAGTTGGGATTCCATGCGTACGGGAGTCCTTCCGCGACGCGCTCGCCGCGGCTGGCCATCGCGGCGATCGGGCCAGGGATTCGAACCCGTCCGATCAACGACTGGATTGCCAGCCGGGCGGGCAGCTGCAGCCAGCGCGGCACGGACGCGGGCATCACCTGCAGCGGGTCGAATGTCACCGGCAGGTCGTAGAGCACCACGTACTTATCGGTGAGCGAGAAGTCGTGCATCATCGGCGACCCGGCCACCTCGATGTCGACCGTGCGCCGAGCGTGGCCATCGGTGTCGATGACCGAGTACTGCACCGTTCGACCGCGGGCGAACGAGTAGGACACCGCGTGCAGTTCGCCGGTTTTCGGGTCACGATGCGGGTGAGCGGTATAGCCGCCGGTCAGGGTGCCATCGAAATCACACGGGCCGACGGTGTCGAGCTCGTCGGTGAGTTCGTAGTTGGCGACCCCGGCCTCGATGAGGGCCAGGGTCCGCCCGGCGTGCGATAGCACGTTGGTGTTGGCCCCGATGGCAGGCATGCCAGCCCGCAGGTTGCGCACCGCGGGTGCGGGCTCGCGCAGGGCTGCGCACGTCGCCGGGCCGCGGACCCACCGGTTGCGATACCAGCCGGCCCTGCCGCCCTGCAGCGATACCCCGTGCACCATGCCGTCGCCGGTGAACCAGTGATAGGTGGCGGGGTCGACCTCGGCGGCGGGGTTGGGCCCGTTGCGCAGGTATCGCCCGTCGAGGAATTCGGGGATGTGTCCGGTGACCGCCAGGTCGGTCGCGGTCACCTCGGCGCTCACCGGCGCCAGGAAGTCATCGAGATACGGGTTCGCCGGTGTGGCGGTGGCTGTGCTGGGCACGTCGGGCCTCCTAGCTCGTATAACATTGATATTTCATTGTTATACGGACCGTAGGGGCACTGTGTCAAGATGTCAGCGATGAGTCGGCCGAATTCGCAGACCGAGCGCAACGTGCGCGCGGAGTTGCTGCACGCTGCGGTGGCCATCCTCAACGAGGAGGGCCCCGACGCGCTGCAGACCCGCAGGATCGCCAGCACCGCCGGAACGTCGACGATGGCGGTGTACACGCATTTCGGCGGGATGCCCGCGTTGATCGCGGCGGTCGCCGAGGAGGGGTTGCGCCAGTTCGATGCCGCGATGACGATGGCGCCGACGTCGGACCCGGTCGCGGATCTGATGGCCACCGGGATTGCCTACCGGCGCTACGCGATCGAGCGTCCGCATATGTACCGGCTGATGTTCGGCAGCACCAGCGCGCACGGCATCAACGCGCCGGCACACGATGTTGTGACGCTGACCGTGGCCGAAATCAACGACCACTATCCCAGTTTCGCGCATGTCGTGCGGGGTGTGCACCGCTGCATGCTGGCGGGGCGGATAGCCGCCGGCTCAGCTTCCGACGACGCCACCGTGGTGGCTGTCGCCGCTCAGTTCTGGGCGTCGATCCATGGCTTCGTGATGCTCGAACTCGCGGGCTATTACGGCGCGCAGGGCAGCGCCGTCGGGCCGGTACTCAGTGCGTTGACGACGAATCTTCTTGTTTCGCTAGGTGATTCGCCCGAGCGCGTGCGCGAGTCACAGCGCTTGGCCGTGCAGCAGCGCTGAGTACACGAAACCCCGGAGCCTGTGCGGCTCCGGGGTTTTCGCTGAGTCGACTACTTGACGGTTACGGTGGCGCCGGCGGCCTCGAGCTTGGTCTTGGCCTCCTCGGCGGCCTCCTTGGGAGCCTTCTCCAGGACCGGCTTGGGTGCGCCGTCGACCAGGTCCTTGGCCTCTTTCAGGCCCAGGCCCGAGACGATCTCACGGACAACCTTGATGACGCCGATCTTCTTGTCGCCGGCGGCCTCGAGGATCACGTCGAACTCGGACTGCTCCTCGGCCGCCTCGGCGGCCGGAGCGGCGCCGCCAGGAGCGGCAGCGGCGACGGCGACCGGAGCAGCCGCGGTGACCTCGAAGGTCTCCTCGAACTTCTTCACGAACTCCGAGAGCTCCAGCAGGGTCAGTTCCTTGAACGCGTCGAGCAGTTCGTCGGTGGACAGCTTGGACATGGTGTGGGTCCTTCCTTGGTGGGGGTTTGGGGTTATTCGGTGGTTTCGGCGGGTACTTCGGTGGCGTCCTCAGCGGCGGGGGCCTCAGCGGTGGGGGCCTCCGCCGCTGGTGCTTCGGCCGTCTCGGTCTGTGCTGCCGGCGACTCGGCGGCGGGCGCCTCTGCTGCCGGAGCCTCGGCTGGAGCCGCAGGCTCTTCTGCGGCCTTCTTCTCCTGCAGGGCGGCAACGAGCCTGGCCACCTGCGAGGCCGGCGCGTTGAACAGCCCGGCCGCCTTCGACAGGTTGGCCTTCATCGCCCCGGCCAGCTTGGCGAGCAGCACCTCGCGCGACTCCAGGTCGGCGATCCGCTCGACTTCGGCGACGGTCAGCGCGCGGCCGTCCATGTAGCCACCTTTGATGACCAGCGCCTTGTGCTCCTTGGCGAAGGTCTTGATGGCCTTGGCGGCATCGACCGCCTCGCCGCTGACGAATGCGATCGCGGTGGGTCCGACGAACAGCTCGTCGAGCCCCTCCACGCCCGCCTCCGAGGCGGCCCGCTTGATCAGCGTGTTCTTGGCGACCGAGTAGGTCGCCGAGCCGGACAGCGACCTGCGCAGCTCGGCCAGATTGGCCACGGACAGCCCGCGATACTCGGTGATCACGGTGGCAGTCGAGGCCCTGAACTGCTCGGCGATGTCTGCAACGGCGGTGGCTTTGTCAGCGTGGGCCATGCAACCTCCTTAGGGGTCCTGAAACGGCCTAGCCCGGAAATGACGAACGCCCCGACGCAGGAAGCGGTCGGGGCGTAAACAGTGCGTCGGCGTGCGCCGACGATGGTGTGCCTCGTCCTCCTGCGTGGGCCGCCGGGAATTCCCGGACCTTCAACCGATTGCTCGGTGACCGACGGTCTTCGGTGGATCGGCGTCCACAATAGCGTGGCCTGCCGCTTTCAGCCAAAACGGGCGCCAACCACATCTGCCACTTCAGTCGCTAGCGCAGGCATCCGCGTGGGTCCGCCGAGTGACTCACGTGACAGATGCGAACAGCGCTGCCGCGCCGATCAGACCGGCGTCGCCGCCAAGCGCGGCCGGCACGACCCGCAGCCCGCGGATGAATTCCAGACCCGCGTAACCGGCCAGCGCCTCGTGCAGCGGGCCGAACAGCGTCCGCCCGGACTTGGCCACTCCGCCTCCGACCACGACGAGGTCCAGGTCGCACACCGCTCCGACCGAGGCGATCATCGCGGCCAACGCGGTGGCGCCGCGGCGAAAAGCCCGCGCCGCCACCGCATCACCGGCGTCGGCCGCTTCGGCCAGCGCCGTGGCGTCGGCGTCGGGCGGCGCCGCCCACCCGTTGGCCAGCGCCCATCGCGTCATCCAGGGCCCCGCCGCGACCGTCTCCACACAGCCGTGGCCGCCGCAGGAGCAGAGCTGCCCGTCGAGCTCGACCACGACGTGGCCGACGTGGCCGGCATTGCCGGTCCGCCCGTGATAGGGCACCCCGTCGAGGACCAATCCACCGCCCACCCCGGTGGAGACCACCATGCCGAGCAGGAAGCCGGCGCCGCGTCCGGCGCCGCGCCAGTGCTCGCCGAGCGCCATGCACACGCCGTCGCCGGCCAGCTGCACCGGCACGTCCGGCACCGCGGCGGCGACCCGGTCGCGCAGCGGAAAGTCGCGCCAGTTGGGGATGTTGATCGGGCTGACGGTCCCGGTCGCCAGGTCGATGGGGCCGGCGGAGCCGATGCCTACCGCGCGGATCGCACCCCCTGCGGCCAGCATCGTGTCGGCGATCATCCGTTGGATCACAACCCAAACCTGTTCTGCGCCTTCGTTCTTCGGTGTGGGCCGGGTGGCGGTATGCACCAGCGCGCCGGACGGGTCGACGAGGCCGGCGGCGATCTTCGTGCCGCCGATGTCGAGGGTCAGGGTGAGCATTCGCGGTTAATGCCGGTGGGTGTTGTCGGGTTGACGCGGGTCGCCGGGGTGCTCGTATCCGGGTGCCAGTTGCACCAGCTCGGCCCGGCGTTCGTCGAGCCACACCCGGAAGGCGCGGCGCCGCGCGGCGGCCCGCAGGTGGTCGGCGATCAGCGCGCGCACGTCGTGCAACGGCGGGGGGGCGACGGCCGGGGTGCGCCAGCCGTCGCGGTCGGGGCCAGTTGCTGCGAACCGCAACGGGTTTCGGGCGTGGTAGTCGGCCACGTCGTCGTCGCTGACGTCGACCGCGGCGGTGACCCGGGCGAACAACGCCCGCGCGCAGGGGTCCGACAGCGCCGCCGCGGCGATGCTGCCGATCTCTAGCCGGGCGGTGGTGTCGGGCAGTAGCTCGGCCTCGCTCGGCGCGTCCCGCCCGTCCACGCCCAGCGCGGCGGCCTGGGCGGCGACCACCCGTTCGGTCACGATCAGTTGGGTCAGCCAGCGACGCAGTTGCCTGCCTTCACTGGTGCCCGCAGCCGGCAGCGCGGCCGCCAGCGGGCCATCGCGCAGCCCCGCCTCGCGCGCGTCGACCTCGTCCACCGGCACCGCGGTGCCGCCGACCGTCGCGGCCCTCATCGGACCGTCACTTTCACCGCGGGCGAGTACACCAGCCGGCCGGCGCAGCCGACCCGGATCAGGGCCCACCACTGGCCCGGTTCCACCCATGCCGGCGGGCAAACGTCGAAGCCGAGCTCGACGGTGCCGCGGGCGGGCAGCAGCGCGCCCAGCGTCGCCGGGCCGATCCACTCCCAGGTCCCCCACGGACTGATCAGGTGCGCCTCCAGGCTCAGGTCGGCGCAGGCGTCGGTGCCGACGGTGGCGGTCAGGCGAGCCGACTCCCCCGCGGCCACCTCGACGTCGGCCGGCTCGTCGACCAGGTACGCCAGGCCACTGTCGTCAGCCTCACCGATCGACACCATGCAGACGTCCTCGACAACCTGACGCCAGGCGGGCGGCAAGGAAGCTCCGGTGACCTCCAGCTGCGCCCGCACCGGAAACAGGCCGGGACCGCCATGCGCGGGCATCTTCAGCGTTATGTCGGCCTCCAGATGTTCGCCGGGCCGCAGCGTGAAGGGCAGCTCGGCCGGGCTGGCCGACCAGCCGCGCGGACACACCAGCCTGACGGTGCCGGCCAGCGGCGCGTCGCAGCTGTCGCTGGCCGCGGTCAAGCGCAGCGCCACGTCGTCGCCCGCGGCGGCGGTGAGCCGGTGCGGGCGCAGGTGGGCCACCGCGGGCAGCCCGCCGAGCGGGGCCGGCCCGCGGTTGTGCAGCCAATACCGCGCGTACAGCGGCTGGCAGTTCTCGGCCTGCGGGGCCAACTCCGTGTCTGCGCCGTCGAGCAGCCTGGCCACATCGAGTCGCGCCAGCGCGGTGCCGATCTGGTAGCCGTGCAACGTCGTGAGTCGGCGCCGACCCAGCGGCTGCTCCAGCAGATCGGCCGAATTCAGCGCCGACACCGTCCCCAGCGGCGAGCGCACGACGACGTCGGTGTAGCCGCCGCGGGTTTCCACCAGCCGGATGGCCACTCGGCTCGGGTCCACCGGATGGGCGCTGCCACGTGCCAACGGGTTGCCCGCCGCCTTCAGCGCACCCAAGTGCACGGCGCCGGCGGGCTCGACCTGCAGCAGCGAACCGGTGGCGGGCAGCCCGCCAACCCGGCCGGACGCCGTCACCGCCAGCAGCGGGTTGGAGAAGTCGGCACTGCGGGCCGGGATCTCGGCGTGGCGCCAGTCGCCGGCGCCGCAGACCAGCGCGTAGTCGAAAACGTGCGTCCAGTGCTGCAGCTGGAAGTTCGAGCCATCGGGCGCGGTGCGGCGCGGCTCGTCGATCCAGACTCCGGACGGCCAGCCGGTGCAGGACCGCATCAGCGCGGTGTGCAACGTGCCGTCGGTCTCGACGGCGAAGCTGGGCACTCCGCGGTTGAGCAGCGCGACGGTGAACGGCTCGAAGCGTTGCAGGCCCGACGGGGCCTGCTGCTTGACCACGATCTCGGCGTCGACGAGATCGTCGGTCACCGACGCGATCGCCGGCCCGAGGTCGGCGTCGTCGCGGCTCGCGATCACCAGCACCGGCAGCGCTCGCGAATCCCGCAGGTCGGCGTCGGGGATCCAGCCGGCCGCCAACGGCGCCGCGGCCGGCACCCACACCCTGGCCCGGCCGCTTTCGGCGAGCTGCCGCTCGACCTCTCTCGCGTAGGCCGGATCGGCGGCGGCCAGCACGGCCTTGGTGAAGGCGTTCTGGCCCGGCCCGCCCAGTGCGAAGCGGGCGTCCGGCAGGTTCGAGTCGAAGCCGAGGCGGCCGTAGCGGGGCTTGTCGGCGCTGCTACAGGTCGCCGTGACTCCAGCGCGCACCAGCGCAACCACCAGGTCACGCGCCAACGGGCCGGACATCGGCTCGGTGGGCGCGACCACCTCGGCCACCGAGACTGCGCGCACACCGTCTCCGACCCGCACCCTGGCCGCCGAGGACAGTCCGAACCAGCCGTAGGCCGGGTTGTCGAGCGTCCAGGGGTGGTCCGCGGTGTCCACGGATTGAGATCCGTTGTGCAGCAACGCGAAACCACGCCCGACCACAGCGTCTCCGACCTCGCTGACCGGCATGGCGCCGGGCACCGGGCACGGCCAGCGCAGTCGCAGCAGCTGGTCTTCGTCGGTGAAGTCGTCGATCGTGGTGCTGCAGTCCACCCGGTCGACGCCGTGCCACAGCGTCAGAGTTTGGGTGTAGCGCAGCAATTCACCGATTCGACCCTGCACAACCAGCCGCTGGCCCAGCGGACTGTGGTAAGCGCGCACTTTGACTTCAGCGGCCGGTGTTTCCGACGAGCAAACCACCGGCCCCCTGGGCAGCAGATGCCACGGGCCCTCGCCGACTTCCGGGTGCGCCGGGTATTCCTCGTAGACGGCCAGCTCGTTGCCCACCCGACCATCCGCAATCAACTGCCGACCGTCGCGTATCAGCGACGACACCCCACCGCCGCGCGCCGGGTCGACGCTCAGCCGGTAGTGCTCGTTGCTAATCTGCTTGCCACGCAAGGGTTTCCAGGTCGCCGAGGTTTTGCCGGCGACCAGCCGGTAGGCCCGCCATCCCAGCGACGGCACATCGTGCGCCAGCCAGCTGACCGTTCGTCCGTCGTGCTCAACGACCGCGGGCAGCTCGGCGCCGTCGTGGTCCAGCACCCGCACCCCTGCAATGAACGGCGCGTCGAGCCGACAAGTGACGACATCGGTTCGGTTGTGCGCCAACGGATTCCACACCACCACTGAGCCGTTCGAATAGCCCGCGACGGCGCTGGACAGCAGCGCCAGCGAGTTGTCTCGGGCCGCGCGGCCCAGCTCCCACGCGTCGCGCCAGCCGGTCAGCAGATCGAGGTAGACCTGGTCGGATTCCGAGCCGGTGATCGCGTCGTGGTGCGCGCCATAGACCAACTGCACCCAGGCTTTGGCCAACGCTGCCTGCGGATAGTCGGCGCCGGCGAGCAGCCCCGCGAACACCGCGAACTTCTCGGCGTCCAAGACGGCGTTCTCGGCGGCCCGGTTGGCTTGCTTGGTGTCGATGTACGACACGTCTTTGCCGGTGTAGATCGGGTTCATGTCACGGGTTTGCGGCGAGGCCACCAGCGCGCGGGTGTCCAGTTCGGCACGGACGGCGGCGAAGAACTCGCTCGGCACCGCACAGACGAACCGAGGCCAGGTGTAGCGCGAACCCCAGTCCCGGTGAATTTCGGTGACCCACTTATTCGGTGGGGTGTAGTCGGTGCCGACCGGCAGCAGCACGTTGCGGGTCAGCGCGACCTTCTTCAGCTCTTCGAATAGCCGGTAGGTGGCCTGCTCGGCTACGGTCAACGAGGCGGACTCGTCCATCCCCCAGCCCGCCCCGTAATGCGCGGGCATGTAATGGGTGAGCAAGCCGCGCCCGGACGGCGCGATCCACTCGAACTCGCTGCAGAACTGCATGCCCACCACGCCGCCCGCGCTGTGCGTCGGGCCCCATTGGTGGTGCGGTCCGCGAGCCCACGAACTCGAGGTCAGGCCGGCGTCCGCGGCCATACCCGGGAACTGTGGGTCGTGGCCGAATACGTCGAGCTGCCAGGCGGTGGCCGGGTCGGCACCGAGCACGTCGCGCTGAAATCCGGCGCCGTGCACCAGGTTTCGGATCGTCGTCTCCGGGCTGGTGAGGTTGGTGTTGGGCTCGTTGTAGGTGCCGCCCATGATCTCCACCCGGCCCTCGGCGATCAGCCGCCGCAGGTCGGCGCGATCCTCGGGGCGGGTGTCCCAGTACGGCTTGAGGTAGTCGACCTCGGCGAGCACGAATTTGTACACGGGTTCGCGACGGGCCATCTCCAGATGCGCATGAACCAGCTCGAAACCGTTGGTCTGCCTTCCGGGCGGGTCCTCGGTCCACAGGCTGGTGTAGCCGCCCTGGGTGTTCCACCACACCGGGTCGTAGTGGAAGTGGCTGATCATGAACATCGTCCACCCGGGCTCGGCAACGGTAAACGTGAATGACGTTGCGCTCCCTGCGACGTGGACCTGCGCGGCCCGTCGCTGACCGACGACCGGGTGCTCGACGGCGACCGGCACCTCGATGACATCTTGGCCGGCACCAGCGCGCGCCTCCCCGCGAAGGCCGTCGCCGTCGACCCGGATCAGCGTCGGCTCGGTGCCGCCGCTGACCGTCACCCGGGCCAGCTGCAGCGGCGCGTCCGGCGGCCCGACGAAAAGCTCCGTCGAGTCTGCCGACATCACCTGCATTCCCGCACCCTACGGCGGGGACGGGCGGCACGCCGCGTCACGACGCGGCGTTTTTTGACAGGCTTGAGGACAGCCGACCGGAAGGACCGCCGATGCCCGCTCTCGCCCCGCCCGTGACCGACGAACGTAGCGCCCTGCGCGAGTACCTGGCGTTCCACCAGAGCGCGTTCTTCGCGGTGGCCTACGGCCTGACCGACGAGCAGGCCCGCTCAACGCCGACGGTCAGCGCGTTGTCGATCGGCGGGCTGGTCAAGCACGCCACCGGCATGCAACGCAGCTGGATGGCCCGGATCGCCGCCGCCCCGCAACTCCCGCCGCGCGACACCCGGCCGTTCGAAGAGATCTCCAAGGACTTCGCCGAGCAGCACGTGATGCGGCCCGACGAGACGCTGGCCGCCCTGCTCGGCGACTTCGAGGCCGAGAACGCCAAGTCGCTGCATCTAGTGGACACCGCCGATCTGGACGCCGTGGTGCCGGTGCCGCACGACATTCCATGGTTCCCGAAAAACCTCGAGGCGTGGTCGGTGCGATGGGTGATCCTGCATGTGATCAACGAGCTGACCCGCCACTCCGGGCACGCCGACATCATCCGGGAGAGCATCGACGGCGCCACCATGTACGAGCTGCTTGCCGGGTTGGAGGGCTGGGAGATCGCGGGTTGGGTAACGCCCTGGGGGAAACCGGAGCGGAAGCATGCTGACTCGTAGCGGCCTCGCCCGCCGCGACACCGAGCAGGGCGCCGTCGAGCTCTACTACGAAGACCTCGGCGACCCGGCCGACCCGCCGGTGCTGCTGATCATGGGGCTCGGCGCCCAGCTGTCGATGTGGCCCGACGGCTTCTGCGCTCAGCTCGTCGACGCGGGGTATCGGGTGATCCGGTTCGACCACCGCGACACCGGGCTGTCGGCCAAGATGCACGGGATGCGCGCCGAGGGCGCGGTCTACCGGCGGGTGTGGCGCTATCTGCTGGGCCGCGGCAGCCCGGTGCCCTACACGCTGGTCGACATGACCCGCGACGTGGTCGCGCTGCTCGACCACCTCGGCATCGCCCGGGCGCACGTCGTCGGCGCCTCGATGGGCGGGATGATCGCCCAGATCCTGGCCGCCACCGAGCCGCAGCGGGTGGCGTCGCTGGCCATCATCATGTCGACCACCGGCAAACCGTTCTCCCGGTTGCCGGCGTTGCGGGTGATCCGGCTGGCGTTCGGCGGGCCCGGTGACGACGCGTCCGACGAGGAGAAGCTGGCCTTCGAGGTCCGCAACATCGCGGTGTTCAACGGCCCCAACTTCCTGCCGTCCGACACCGAACTGCGCAAGCGCGTTCAGCAGCTCGCGGAGCGGTCCAGCTATCCGCCCGGCATGCTGCGGCAGTTCGACGCTGTGCTGGGCACCGGCAGCCTGCTGGCGTACAGCAAGACGATCACCGCGCCGACGGTGGTGCTGCACGGTTCGCGCGACCCGATGGTGCGCCCGCGCAACGGCCGCGGGGTGGCCGCGGCGATTCCGGGCGCCCGTTTTGTCGTGGTCGACGGGATGGGCCACGACCTCCCCGAACCGGTGTGGCGACCGATCGTCGAAACCCTCACCGAGAACTTTGCCCGGGCTCGCATCCGGTGAGCGGGCTCACAGGAATTGGGACTTGACACCACGGATTTGGCAGACTGCACCAATGAGTTCCAACGACCACCGTGAGGTAGCCAAGCTTGACCGGGTGCCGTTGCCGGTCGAGGCGGCCCGCATCGGCGTGACCGGTTGGCAGCTCACCCGCACCGCCGCACGCGTGGTCACCAAGCTGCCGGGCAAGGGTCCGTTGCAGCAAAAGGTCATCAAGCAACTCCCGCAGACCTTCGCCGACCTGGGCCCCACCTACGTCAAATTCGGGCAGATCATCGCGTCCAGCCCGGGCGCATTCGGCGAAGAGCTGTCACGGGAATTCCGGGGCCTGCTCGACGACGTGCCACCGGCAAACAAAGACGAAGTGCACAAGCTGTTCGCCGACGAGCTCGGCGCCGACCCGTCGGAGCTGTTCGCCAGTTTCGAAGACGAGCCGTTCGCGTCGGCGTCCATCGCACAGGTGCATTACGCGACCCTGAAGACCGGCGAGGACGTCGTCGTAAAAATCCAGCGGCCGGGCATCCGCCGCCGGGTGGCCGCCGACCTACAGATCCTCAAGCGCTTCGCACAGGCCGTGGAATTGGCCAAGCTGGGCCGCCGACTGTCCGCGCAGGATGTCGTCGCCGACTTCAGCGACAACCTGGCCGAGGAGCTGGACTTCCGCCTCGAGGCGCAGTCGATGGACGCGTGGATCTCCCACCTGCATGCGTCGCCGCTCGGCAAGAACATCAGGGTGCCGCAGGTGCACTGGAAATTCACCAGCGAGCGGGTGCTGACGATGGAGCGGGTGGAAGGCATCCGCATCGACAACGCCGCCGAGATCCGCAAGGCCGGGTTCGACGGCACCGAGTTGGTCAAGGCGCTGCTGTTCAGTGTGTTCGAGGGCGGGCTGCGGCACGGCCTGTTCCATGGCGACCTGCACGCCGGCAACCTGTACGTGGACGACGAGGGCCGCATCGTGTTCTTCGACTTCGGCATCATGGGCCGCATCGATCCGCGCACCCGCTGGCTGCTGCGCGAACTGGTCTACGCGCTGCTGGTCAAGAAGGATCACGCCGCGGCGGGCAAAATCGTCGTGTTGATGGGCGCCGTGGGCACCATGAAGCCCGAAGCCCAGGCCGCCAAGGACCTGGAGAAGTTCGCCACCCCGCTGACCATGCAGTCGCTGGGCGACATGTCCTACGCCGACATCGGTAGGCAACTGTCGACGCTGGCCGACGCTTACGACGTCAAGCTGCCTCGCGAGCTGGTGCTGATCGGCAAGCAGTTCCTCTACGTCGAGCGGTACATGAAGCTGCTGGCGCCGAGGTGGCAGATGATGTCCGACCCGGAGCTCACCGGGTACTTCGCCAACTTCATGGTCGAGGTCAGCCGCGAGCACCAATCCGACGTTGAGCTTTAAGGAGGTCTAGGCCCTGTGGAAATCCGAAGCGGCACAGCACGTTCCGGCGACCTGGAGATCTACTACGAGGACATGGGCGACCCGGGTGACCCGGCCGTGCTGTTGATCATGGGGCTGGGCTCGCAGCTGCTGCTGTGGCGCGACGGGTTCTGCGAGAAGCTCGTCGCGGAAGGCCTGCGGGTGATCCGCTACGACAACCGCGATGTCGGGCTGTCCAGCAAGACCAAGCGGGCGCATGCCGAGGGGCCGATGATCCCGCGGATGCTCAAGTTTTGGGTGGGCGCACCCGGCGACGCCGACTACACCCTCGACGACATGGCCGACGACGGCGCCGCGGTGCTCGATCACCTCGGCATCGACAAGGCACACATCGCCGGCGCCTCGATGGGCGGCATGATCGCCCAGGTCTTCGCCGCACGTTTCCGCGCGCGGACGCGGTCGCTGGCGGTGATCTTCTCCAGCAACAACCAGCCGTTCTTGCCACCGCCGGCCCCCCGCGCGCTGTTCGCCGTCCTCAAGGGCCCGCCGCCGGGTTCGCCGCTCGACGTGATCGCCGACAACGCGGTGCGGGTCTGGGGGATCATCGGCAGTCCCTGGTATCCGGCACCCCAGCAGCGGATCCGCCGCGAGACGATCGAGGCCTACGAACGGTGCTACTACCCGTGGGGCGTCGCCCGGCACTTCGGCGCGATCGTCGCCAGCGGCAGCCTGCGCCACTACGACCGGCAGATCACGGCGCCCACGGTGGTCCTGCACGGCCGGGCCGACAAATTGCTGCGCCCGGTCGGCGGCCGCGCGGTTGCCCGGGCGATCCGGGGAGCCCGTCTGGTCTTGATCGACGGCATGGGCCACGATTTGCCCGAGCAGCTCTGGGATCGGCTGATCGGCGAGCTCACGGCCACGTTCGCCCAGTGCTGACGGGCCAGCGGCCGGTTTTCCGATTCGGCCTGACCAGGCCGAATCGACTACCATGAGCGGCGGATCAGCGGCGGCTGATCGTCGCACTCGCTATGGGTGGACACCGTGAAAAACCAGAAAGGCGCGCCCGAATGGCGGAAAAACTCAGGCCGCATTTCGAGGACGTCCAGGCGCACTACGACCTGTCGGACGACTTCTTCCGGCTCTTCCTCGACCCGAGCCAGACGTACAGCTGCGCCTACTTCGAGCGTGACGACATGACGCTGGAAGAAGCGCAGCAGGCCAAGGTGGACCTGGCGCTGGGCAAGCTGGGCCTGCAGCCGGGAATGACGCTGCTCGATGTCGGCTGCGGCTGGGGCAGCACGATGCGCCGCGCGATCGACAAATACGACGTGAACGTCATCGGCCTGACTCTGAGCAAGAACCAGGCCGGCCACGTGCAGAAGATGCTCGACGAGCTGGACAACCCGCGTACCAAGCGCATCCTGCTGGCCGGCTGGGAGGAGTTCGACGAGCCGGTGGACCGGATCGTGTCGATCGGCGCATTCGAGCACTTCGGCCACGACCGCTACGACGACTTCTTCAAGATGGCCTACGACGCCCTGCCCGACGACGGGGTGATGCTGCTGCACACGATCACCGGCCTGACCCCCCAGCAGATGACCGAACGCGGCATGCCGTTGACCTTCGAGCTGGCCCGCTTCATGAAATTCATCATCACCGAGATCTTCCCGGGCGGCCGGTTGCCGTCGATCGAGAAGGTGGAGGACCACTCGTCGAAGGCCGACTTCAAGCTGACCCGCAGGCAGTCGCTGCAGCCGCACTACGCCAAGACCCTCGACCACTGGGCCGCGGCGCTGGAGGCGCACAAAAAAGAAGCCATCGAGATCCAATCCGAAGAGGTCTACGAGCGCTACATGCACTATCTGACCGGCTGCGCCAAGGGATTCCGGGTCGGATACATCGACGTCAACCAATTCACACTGGAGAAATAGCGTTTCAGCCGCGCGAAGCAATAACAGACACGTCGTCCAAGTATCGGACAATGCCGGGTATGGTGCTCTCACCAAGAAGGAAGTGTGCAGTCGGCGAGCACGCAACCAGGATGCGGCCACACCCCACGCAGTAGGAAGGGCTACGAGACGTTGATGACTGAGAACCCAGTCAATCCGCTTGAAAAGCGGACGCGCCCCGAAGACATCCAGGCACACTACGACCTCTCCGATGACTTCTTCGGGTTGTTCCAGGACCCAACGCGGACCTACAGCTCCGCCTACTTTGTGCGCGACGACATGACGCTCGAAGAGGCCCAGATCGCCAAGGTCGACCTGAACCTGGACAAGCTGGACCTGAAGCCCGGCATGACGCTGCTGGACATCGGCTGCGGCTGGGGCACCACGATGAAGCGCGCCGTCGAGAAGTACGACGTCAACGTCATCGGCCTGACGTTGTCCAAGAACCAGCACGCGCGCGCCCAGCACGTGCTGGACAGCATCGACACCAATCGCTCACGGCAGGTGCTGCTGCGCGGCTGGGAGGATTTCAGCGACCCCGTCGACCGGATCGTGTCGATCGAGGCATTCGAGCACTTCGGCTTCGAGAACTACGATCGCTACTTCAAGAACACCTTCAACATCATGCCCGAGGACGGGCGGATGACCGTGCAGAGCAGCGTGAGCTACCACCCATATAACCTGAACGCGCGCGGCAAGAAACTCACCTTTGAGACGGCGCGGTTCATCAAGTTCATCCTCACCGAGATCTTCCCCGGGGGCCGCTTGCCGTCCACCGACATGATGGTTGAGCACGGCGAGAAGGCGGGTTTTGTGGTGCCCCAGCCGCTTTCGTTGCGGGAGAGCTACATCAAGACGCTGCGAATCTGGGGCGACGCGCTGGAGGCCAACAAAGCCAAGGCCATCGAGATCACGTCGGAAGAGGTCTTCGAGCGCTACGTGAAGTACCTCCGCGGCGCCGAGTACTACTTCACCGACGAAATGCTGGACGTCAGCCTGGTCACCTACCTCAAGCCCGGCGCCGCGGCTTAATCTTTTTCCCGCATTTGCGGGGCGCTCGCTGTCGGATTGTGGCTGCGCCGTTCGTCGGACAGGTAGAGAGTGGAACATAGGGTTTCGCTCACTACCGGAGGTGACCACAATGCAGTACTTAGCTTTGTTGATCAGTCAGGAGCGGGACCTCACGCCCGAGCAGGGCGCCACCGAGATGGCGGCTTACCAGAGTTTCCACGCCAAGGCCGCGTCGGCGATCCGCGGCGGTGACGCACTGTTGCCCGCGGCGACCGGTGTGCGCATCTCGGGCGGCCCGGACGCGCCGACGATTACCGACGGGCCATTCGCCGAGTCCGCGGAGGTCGCGGGCGGCTACTACGTGTTCGAAGCCGAAAACCTGGACGACGCATTGGCATTCGCGCGCGACATTCCCGCCGCCAAACACGGCGCCATCGAGGTTCGCCCGATCTACCACACCGTCGATCCCGAGTGGTCGCGAACCGATGGCCAGTGGCTGGCGCTGCTGCTGGAACCGCCCGGAGCGGCCAATGTCGCCGGCTCGCCGGAATGGGAGGCGGAAGCGGCGCGACACGGTGAATTCGCTGCTGTCGCAGGCGATCACATCGTCGCCGGGGCCGCATTGCACGAGCCGGCGACGGCAACGACGGTGCGCGTCCGCGACGGCGATGTGTTGTTGACCGACGGGCCCTACCCGGAAGGAGCCGAGATCGCCACCGGCTTCTATGTGCTGACCGCCGACGACCGTGACGAGGCGGTCAAGCTGGCCGCGCTGATCCCCGCGGGCGCGGTGCAGCTGCGTCAGCTGGCGGGAGTCTCCGGCCTGTAGAGCATGGTCAACCTGGACGGCGTCTTTCGGCGTGAGTGGGGCCCGGTCGTGGCCACACTGGCCCGGTGGTCGGGTGACCTCAGCGTCGCCGAGGACGCCGTCCAGGAAGCCTTCGCCGAGGCGCTGCGGGTATGGCCGTGCGAGGGCGTGCCGGACAACCCCGGCGCATGGGTGCTGACCGTGGCACGTAACCGCGCCCGCGACCGGCTGCGCCGCGAATCGGTGCGTCCGGGAAAGGAATTGGCCGCCGTGGTGGAAAACATCCGGGCGCGCACCGATAACGTCGAACCGCATCCCGTTCGCGACGACGAACTGCGGATGATGTTCACCTGCGCCCACCCGGCACTCGACCGGGTCTCGCAGCTCGCGCTGACCCTGCGGCTGGTTTCCGGGCTGACCGTCGCGGAGATCGCCCGTGCCCTGCTGCAGACCGAGACAGCGGTCGGCCAGCGAATCACCCGCGCCAAGACCAAGGTCCGGCACGCCAACATCCCGCTGCGGGTACCGCCCGCCGAGTTGCTGCCCGAGCGCACACCACACGTGCTCAGCTGCATCTATTCGGTGTTCACCGAGGGCTATTGGTCCACCGCGGGCCCGTCGGCGATTCGCGACGAGCTGTGCGACGAAGGGGTCCGGCTGGCCGGCGAGCTGTGCGCACTGATGCCGGGTGAACTGGAGGCGCACGCACTGGCAGCCCTTGTGCTGCTGCATGATTCGCGGCGGATGACCCGGGTGGACGACGCCGGGGCGTTGGTACCACTCGAGGAGCAGGACCGTCGCCGCTGGGACCGTGGCCGCATCTCGCGCGGTCTGGATCGGCTGCGGGCGGCCCAGGGTTCGACCGGCCCGTATCTGCCGCAGGCAGTCATCGCCGCGTTGCATGCGACAGCGACATCCTGGGAGCAGACCGACTGGCGCGCTATCTGCGCGGCCTACGACAGGCTATTAGCGATGACCGATTCGCCGGTGGTGCGGGCGAATAGGGCGCTGGCGGTTGGCTTTCGCGACGGCCCGGATGCCGGGCTGACAGCGTTGGAGAAGGTGGCACACGATCCGCGGCTGGCCCGATCCAACCTGGTGGCGTCGGTGCGCGCCGACTTGCTGCGGCGGGCCGGACGACACGACGACGCCGTCGCCTGGTATCGAACGGCGTTGGCGGCCAATGGTTCCGAGCCGGGCCGCGACTACCTGCGCCGGCGCATCGCTGAACTTTCGCCGCCGAATGTGGGCGTATGACACGCCAGACGTACAAAATGCGCGCAACAACCCCACACTCGCGCGAAGGAGCTTAGGCCGTCGTCTTCTTCAGGTAGCGATCTTTCGACGACGACGGCTTGTGCCGCGGCACCTCATCGATCGCCACGCCGTAGTTCTCCGCGAGCTGCTTCTCGTCAAACGAGGCCTCTCCGATGACCATCGCAGTCGGCTGGCTATGATCGGCAGGTCACCGCGCCCGACAGTGGTGATGCCCGGTGTAGCCGACAAATGAATGTGCCCTTCCGCCGAGCGGGCCGTGTCCCGGGCTTTCAACGACGCATGGCTCGTTTTGTTGAACAGCATCGGACACAAACCAGCGGACGAAATGCGAGTCAGGTCACGGAGATCAGACGTGCGGCCGCCGGCCATCCCACTTCAAGATGGAGAAACCTACAGCAGTGCCAAAATTTGAGCCGAAGTACGAAGAGCTTCAGTCGATCTACGACATTTCCAACGAGTTCTTCGAGCTGTTCCTGGGGCCCACGATGGGCTACACCTGCGGCTACTACGAGAGCAAGAACACCACCCGCGACGAGGCGCAAAACGCCAAGTTCGACCTTGCACTGGGCAAGCTGGACCTGCAGCCGGGAGCTACCCTGCTCGACATCGGCTGTGGTTGGGGCGGCGGCGTGCAGCGCGCGATCGAAAAATACGACATCAATGTGATCGGACTCACCCTCAGCGAAGGTCAGCGCGAGTATGCCATTGAAAAGCTGGCCAAAGTTCCGACTACCCGCAACGTCGAGGTGCGGCTGCAGGGTTGGGAGGAATTCGACGGCAAGGTCGACCGGATCGTGTCGATCGGCGCGTTCGAGCACTTCAGCCGCGAGCGCTATCCCGCCTTCTTCGAGATGGCCTACAACGCGTTACCGCAAGACGGCCGGATGCTGCTGCACACCATCACCACGATCAGCGGCATGGACGACGCGCAGAGCAAGGGCATTCCGCTGACCCTCGAATTGGCCCGGTTCGTCCTGTTCATCATGAAAGAGATCTTCCCCGGCGGGCAGTTGCCGTCGGCGTCGATGCCCAGGGAATACGCCACCGCGGCCGGGTTCACGGTAACCCGGGACGACGAAATAGGGCTGCACTACGTTCGGACGCTCCAGGACTGGGCGGCGGCGTTGACGGCGCACCACGACGAGGCCATCGCGGCCCAGTCGCAGGAGGTTTACGACCGCTACGAGAAATACCTCAACGGCTGCGTGCGGTTATTCCGCGAGGGGTACACCAGCGTTCATCAGTACACGCTGCAGAAGTAGCCGCGGCCGCACGCCGATCGGGCGGTTCGCGAATCGATCAGGGCTGGCCCCGTACGCCCAACTCGCCGTTGAGATATTGGGCGCGGCATGCCCGACGCGCCAGCTTGCCGCTGGTGGTTCGCGGGATGACGCCGGCCGCCACCAGCAGCACATCCGACACAGGCAGGCCATGTCGGCGCGATACTGCCGCCCGGATGGTATCGATCACCGGTTGCAAATCAGCCCGGCCCGCGCCTACCGCCCGTTCGGCGACGATGACCAGACGCTCGCCCGCCGCATCGGCGGGCGCTCCCGGCGCCTGGTTCGCCGGCACCGAGAACGCCGCGACGTAGCCCGATCGCACTGCCGGCGACGCCTCGGCCGTAGTGGCCTCGATATCCTGCGGATAGTGGTTGCGGCCATCGATGATAATCAGATCCTTGATACGCCCGGTGATGTAGAGGCCACCGTCGATGTAGACGCCGAGATCACCGGTCCGCAGCCAGGTGGCCTCGCTCGGAGCCCCGTCCGCATGGCTGCCGACCGGCAGCCGGCACTGCAGCTTGTTGCCGAACACCCGCTCGGTTTCCGCGGGGCGTGCCCAGTAGCCACGGCCGATATTGTCGCCATGCAACCAGATCTCGCCGACCTCCCCGTCGGGTAGTTCCGACTCGGTGTCGGGGTTGACGATGACGCCCCACTGGCTGCGGGCGATCCGGCCGCAGGAAACCTGCGCGATGGCGTTGGGCGCGTCCGGCGAGACCCGAACCGCACGCCCGACGCCCAACTGATCGCGGTCCAGGTAGATAAGGGTTGCCCCGGCGGCGGGGTCGATGGTCGAGACAAACAGGGTCGCCTCGGCCATGCCGTAAGACGGCTTGACCGCCGTACTTGGCAGGCCGTACGGGGCGAACGCCGCGTTGAACTTCGCGATCGAGTAGATGCTGACCGGTTCGGAGCCGTTGATCAGCGACACCACATTGCTCAGGTCCAGGTCCTCGCCGGCATCGGGGAGCCCGCGCTCAACGGCCAGGTCGAACGCGAAATTCGGAGCCGCCGCGAATGTGCGGCCGTGCCGAGACTCGGCTGCCAGCTGGCGGATCCACCGCTGCGGCCTTCGGACGAACGCGATCGGCGACATGAGCGTGACCTGGGTACCGAATACCGCCACGCACACGATCATCAGCAGGCCCATGTCGTGGTAGAGCGGCAACCAGCTGACGCTGCGGATGTCCCAGTCCATGCCGGTCGAGATCACCATCTGCAGCACGTTGGTGCCGATCGCCCGGTGGGTGATCTCCACACCGACCGGGGCGCGCGTCGACCCCGAGGTGTACTGCAAATACGCAACGTCGTCGGTGTCGAGATGAACCGAGGCGAATGTGGCGCCCACCGAGTCGGGGACTTCATCGATCGCGATCACCCGCGGTCGGCGGCTGCGCGGTAGCGACCGAACGAACTGCTGAACCGCCGCACCCGCGGCAGTAGTGGTAAGTATCACTGCGGGCTGGGCATCGGCGAGCACCGTGTTGAGGCGCTCCGCATGCGCGGGAAACTCCGGCGCGAACAATGGCACTGCGATGTCGCCGGCCTTGATCGCAGCGAAGAAACCGACGATGTAGTCGATGCCCTGCGGAGCCAGTATCGCCACCCGATCACCCCGGGAGGTCACCTGCTGCAGGCGCGCACCGACGGCCCGCAACCTGGTGCCCAGCTCGGCCCAGGTCAAGTTGATGGCCTTACCGTCGGCATCCTGGGTGTAGTCGAGGTAGCGGTAAGCGATGGCATCGCCGATCTCGGCTATGTGGCGGTCCAGAAATGTCACCAGGTTGACGCCTTCTGGCAGGACGATGCCGCCATCCGCATCGAGGTAGTCGGTCAACTCCAGCCGGCCTCGCCGACCGCCACCTTCGTTACCCAAGGCACTTCCCATGAGGGGATCTTAAGAGACGGCGGTGCGTTCTACTGTCGCTGACCCACGATAACGCCCGGGTAATTACGCCTCGGCGAAGTTGCGGGTGATCGACGGGTCGACCGGGATGCCCGGGCCGGTGGTCGTCGAGACCGTGATCTTCTTCAGGTAACGGCCTTTCGACGACGACGGCTTGTGCCGCAGCACCTCGTCGAGCGCCGCACCGTAGTTCTCGGCGAGCTGCTTCTCGTCGAAGGACGCCTTGCCGATAATCAGGTGCAGGTTGGCCTGCTTGTCGATCCGGAAGTTGATCTTGCCGCCCTTGATGTCAGACACGGCCTTGGTGATGTCCGGGGTGACCGTGCCGGTCTTGGGGTTGGGCATCAGGCCACGCGGCCCGAGGATCCGAGCGATCCGGCCGACCTTGGCCATCTGGTCAGGCGTGGCGATCGCCGCGTCGAAGTCCAAGAACCCGCCCTGGATCTTCTCGATCAGGTCGTCACTGCCGACCACGTCGGCCCCGGCCGCCGTTGCCTCGTCGGCCTTGTCGCCGACCGCGAACACCGCCACCCGGGCGGTCTTACCGGTGCCGTGCGGCAGGTTGACCGTGCCGCGGACCATCTGGTCGGCTTTGCGCGGGTCGACGCCGAGCCGGATGGCCACCTCGACGGTCGAGTCCTGCTTGGTCGACGACGTCTCCTTGGCCAGCTTGGCCGCTTGCAGCGGGGTGTAGAGGTTGTCGCGGTCCACCTTCTCGGCGGCGGCGCGATATGCCTTGCTGTTCTTGCTCATTCGTTATCCAATCTGATGTTGGGTTGTGGTTGAAAAGCGGGCCGAAGCTGGCCCTCCCACGGGCATCTGCCGAAAGCTATTCGACCGTGATGCCCATCGATCGTGCGGTGCCGGCAATGATTTTGGCGCCGGCCTCGATGTCGTTGGCGTTGAGGTCGGCCTTCTTGGTCTCGGCGATCTCGCGAACCTGATCCCAAGTCACCTTGGCGACCTTCTCCTTGTGCGGCTCGGGCGAGCCCTTGCCGACGCCCGCAGCCTTCAGCAGCAGCTTGGCCGCCGGCGGCGTCTTGAGCGCAAAGGTGAAACTGCGGTCTTCGTAAACGGTGATCTCCACCGGGATGACGTTGCCGCGCTGGGCGTCCGTCGCGGCGTTGTACGCCTTGCAGAACTCCATGATGTTGACGCCGTGCTGGCCGAGTGCGGGACCGACGGGCGGCGCGGGGTTGGCTTCGCCGGCCTTGATCTGCAGCTTGATCAGCCCGACGACTTTCTTTTTCGGGGCCATGAGTTGGTGTTGTTCCTTCCTTGTTGCCCGGCTCCTCCTCAGGCCACTGCGTGGCCCGCATCGTCGCCGGGCGCCTAAAGCTAAATCTTCGAGACCTGGGTAAAGCCCAGTTCCACAGGTGTTTCGCGGCCGAAGATGGACACCAGCACCTTCAGTTTCTGTTGTTCGGCGTTGACCTCGTTGATCGTGGCCGGCAGCGTGGCGAACGGCCCGTCCATCACGGTGACCGACTCGCCAACCTCGAAGTCGACTTCGAGCACCGGACGTTCCAGGCCGCCTTCGCTGGCCGCGGCGGCGGTGCTCGCCGCGCCCTTGGCGGGTTTCTTGGCCGCGCCCTGCGGCAGCAGGAACTTGACCACGTCATCCAGCGCCAGCGCCGACGGGCGCGAGGTCGCGCCGACGAACCCGGTGACGCCCGGGGTGTTGCGCACCGCCGACCAGGAGTCGTCGGTCAGATCCATGCGCACCAGGATGTAGCCGGGCAGCACCTTGCGGTTGACCTGCTTGCGCTGGCCGTTCTTGATCTCGGTGACCTCTTCGGTGGGCACCTCCACCTGGAAGATGTAGTCGCCGACGTCCAGGTTCTGCACACGGGTCTCGAGGTTGGCTTTGACCTTGTTCTCGTATCCGGCGTAGGAGTGGATGACGTACCAATCGCCGGGTTTGAGGCGCAGGTCGGCTTTCAGCGCAGCAGCCGGGTCGACGTCTTCGGGCTCGGCGGCTTCGGCCGACTCTTCGGCCGGCTCTACGGGCTCAGCCGCCACGGTAGCGGCATCCTGCGCCACCACGTCGTCGGCAACCGCGTCCGGCGGGCTTGGCTCGCCGGCGACCTCGTCTAAGGCCTGTTCGATGTCGACCGTCTCACCCACGGGCAGATCGCCGTCGGAGGTAGTCACGGTTTTTTCGGTCCTTCCTATACTTCAGCACTTCAGCTCTCACTGGTTCGGCGTCAGCCGAACACCAGCAGCACCAGTCTGCCCAAGCCCAGGTCCACCAGGCCGATCAACGTCACCATGAACACCAGGAACGCCAGCACCACCGAGGTGTAGGTGCCCATCTGTTTGCGGTTGGGCCAAATGACCTTGCGTAGCTCGGCGACAACCTGCTTGAGGTAGTTGTAGACGTAGATGATCGGGTTGGTCGACTGTTCGGATGATTTGCGGGCCTTCTGAGCCTTCTTATTAGCCTTCTTGGGCTTCTTGCCCGCCTCTTCCTCTGCGCTGCTCTCAGTGAGCTCGACGGCACCGGACGAGCCTTCGTCATCGGTGTCGTCAACCTCGGCGCGCTGACGGGACCGCTTGCCGGTCGGGCGCTGCGGGCGCGTCACCACTGCCGTGCGGCCGCCGCTCTGGTCGTCGGCTCCGCCGTCGGCATCGTCGCGTTCGTCGCTCACCGCATGCTCCTTCGTTCAACGTCGTGTTCTAGTGATCACCTTCCAGTGTCCACCATGGCACGTCCTCTGTGTCAGCAGGGGCGACAGGACTTGAACCTGCAACCTGCGGTTTTGGAGACCGCTGCTCTGCCAGTTGAGCTACGCCCCTTCGCCGGTTGGCAGGCCAACCTGCTGGTGCCGGGGCTTCACACATGAGCGCGCGCTCTCCAATTGAGGAAAAACACGCTGGTAATGGGAAAACCCCGAGGTCCGAGTGTACATCGGAGCAGGTCTCAGGTACTAATTACGCCGTCCTGACGACCTGCCCAGACTCCATGTCCCACTTGAGATTGATCGAGTCGTCGCCCTCGTGACCCATTACCGTGGTGTAGGCCTCCAACACGAGTTCGCCGTCGTTGTTGGTCAAGGTGTTCCTGGTAACCACGATGTCGGCGCCGAACCGTTCGGCGACGGAGTGGACCTCCATCCGGGCATGCAGCACGTCACCGGCAAGGATCGGCTTGTGGTAGACGAACCGCTGGTCGACCTGGACCATCTGCAGCGTCTCGTAGCCGGTATCGACCTTCCGCATGAAATCCGCCTGGACGATCTTCCCGAGAATGGTGACGAAAGTCGGCGGCGCGACGAGGGCGTCATACCCGAGTTCGGCGGCCGCATTTTCATCCAGACAGGCCGGGTCGTCGGCCTTGACCGACTTGGCGAATTCGCGCACCTTCTCCCGGCCCACCTCGTAGCTATCCGGGTACTCCCACACCATCCCGCGGATGTCGGTATTGATCGCCACCGCTACGCCAACTTCGCCATTGCGGTGGCACGTCCGAAGATCTTCTTGCCTCCGGTGGTCGCCGTCAGTGCGACCGTCACCGACTTGCTGTCGGGATCGACCGACTTCACCCTGCCGGTGAACACGATCTCGGCGCCCTTGCCGTCGTTGGGCACCGGCACCACCGCGGTGAACCGCACGTTGTACTCGGTCACCGCCCCGGGATCGCCGACCCACGAAGTGACGTAGCCGCCACCCAGGCCCATCGTCAGCATGCCGTGCGCGATCGCCATGTCCAGCCCGACGACCTTGGCGATCTCGTCGTCCCAGTGAATCGGGTTGAGATCACCGGAGACACCCGCATAGTTCACCAAATCCTGACGGGTCAAGGCATAGACCTTCTCGGGAAGCTGGTCACCCACCTTCACCGAATCGAACTCACGCAGTGGCATCGCGGAAACCCTCTTCCCCTTCTTCGGCACGACCTGCCAGGGTCGTGTAGGTCTCTTGTACGACGTCACCGTTTTCGTTGGTGACGGTTTGCTTGGTCATGATGATGTCGGTCCCGTGGGCGCGCCGTACCGACTCGATGCACACGTCGCAGAAGAGGCGATCGCCGACCTTGATCGGTGAAAAAAACTTCAAGGTCTGGTCAACCTGCACGATCTGCGCGTCGTCAGTCGCGATGTTGACGTACTCGAAGAACGCCGCCACAGCTTTGTAGCCGAAAACCGAGATGAACGTCAGCGGCGCCGGGAGCCCGGGGTAGCCCAGCTCAGCGGCGGCCTTCTCCTCGAAAAAGGCCGGGTCGTCGTTCTTGACGGCGGTCGCGTACTCGCGGACCTTTTCCCGCTCCACCACGTAGTGATCGGGGTACCGGTAGAGCTTCCCGACGTAGTCTTCGCCCAACACCACAGCTCTCGAACCTACCTAGCTAGTCTGAGTAATAGCTTCCGCAGGCGGCGTCAGCGTGTCTCGCGGTGGGCCTGGTGCTTGCCGCAGTTCGGGCAGAACTTCTTCAGCTCCAGCCGGTCGGGGTCGTTGCGGCGGTTCTTCTTCGTGATGTAGTTGCGGTGCTTGCACACCTCGCACGCCAAGGTGATCTTGGGCCGTACGTCGGTACTGGAGGCCACGTCGGTTCTCTTTTCGGATTGTCTCGTTGTTGTGTTGTAGCGATGGCCGGACTCGAACCGGCGACCTAACGATTATGAGTCGTTCGCTCTAACCGACTGAGCTACATCGCCTCGCGACTGCATTGTCTTCGTTCTGGGCCGCCTGCCTGCTCGGCGTCCGCCGAGCCCCCTAACGGAATCGAACCGTTGACCTTTTCCTTACCATGGAAACGCTCTACCGACTGAGCTAAGGGGGCGCACCCGTAGCGACCAGTCAAGCCGCGCCGCGGGCCTAAAAGAGGGTACAGCCTGCGCTGCGAGGGCACCAAACCCAGCGTGGCTAGCCCTGCACGGCACCGGCAGGGGTCAACTCAGGCACACCATCGCGTCGCCCAACCGTCCCGGGGTCATAGGCTAAGCAGGTGCCTGATTCCGACCGGCTGTACTTCCGCCAATTGCTTTCCGGCCGCGACTTCGCCAAGGGTGACGGGTTCGCGATGCAGATGCGCAACTTTGCCTACCTGATCGGGGACCGCCAGACCGGCGACTGCCTGGTGGTCGACCCGGCATACGCGGCCGGCGATCTGCTCGACGCGCTCGAGGCCGACGGTATGCAGCTGTCCGGCGTGCTGGTCACCCATCACCACCCCGACCATGTCGGCGGCTCGATGATGGGCTTCGAACTCAAGGGGCTGGCCGAGCTGCTGGAGCGCGTCAGCGTCCCCGTCCACGTCAATTCTCAAGAGGCGCTGTTTGTTTCGCGCGTTACCGGGATCAGCATGGGCGACCTCACCCAGCATGAGCATGGCGACAAGGTCAGCGCCGGCGACATCGAAATCGAGCTGCTGCACACCCCAGGCCACACGCCGGGCAGCCAATGCTTCCTGCTCGACGGCCGACTGGTTGCCGGCGACACGCTGTTTTTGGAAGGCTGTGGCCGCACCGATTTTCCCGGCGGCGACTCTGACGAGATGTTCCGCAGCCTGCAAAAGCTTGCGCAACTGTCTGGTGATCCGACGGTATTTCCCGGACACTGGTACTCAATCGAATCGAGCGCGTCGTTGTCGGAGGTCAAGCGATCGAACTACGTCTATCGCGTCGCCGATCTCGATCAGTGGCGAATGCTGATGGGGGGGTAAATAAGCACTTACGGGTCCTCCAGCGAATTTTCACGCCCGTAAGTGCTTTGATATAAGCGGGAGGTGGATTCTCCGATGGGATGGATCCAAGATCGTTGGCACCAGATGGCGGGCGCTGCGTCCGGTACCTGGCTGATGTTGGCCGTCTGGGCCCTGCTGGTGCTCGGCGTGGTCGCGCTCGTGTTTGCCAATCAACAGATCCGGCGCAATCGCCGGTTGGCAATCGAAGAGACCCGTCCGAACGTCGGGATGTTCATGGAGCCGCACGCGGCCGATTGGCATTTGATCGAGCTGGTGGTGCGGAACTTCGGTAAGACCTCGGCCTACGACGTCTCGTTCACGTTTCCGCACCCACCGACCGTCGCGGAGTACGAAAACGCCACCGACGGTTACGCCGATGTCGTCGAACTGCAACTCCCCCGCCAGTTGCCGACCCTGGCGCCGGGTCAAGAGTGGCGCACGGTGTGGGATTCGGCGCTCGACCGTTCCGAGCTCGGTGAGGGCATCGAGTCGCGTTTCCCGGGCACGCTGACCTACTACGACCGCGTCGAGACCCCTCGCGGGTGGAAGCTGTGGCAGCGTCGCCGGCGTCAGTTCGAAACCAAGGTGGTGCTGGACTGGGCCGCGCTGCCGCCGGTTCAGCGGATCGAATTGATGACGAACCACAACCTGGCGAAGCGGGAAAAAGAGAAGCTGGAACTGCTACGCAGCTTGCTGACCTATTTCCACTACGCCACCAAGGAAACTCGCGCAGACGTCTTCCGCGGCGAGATCGAACGGATGAACCGTGCGATCGAGGAAACCAAGGATCGATACCGCATGCGTCAGATCGAGGCGCCGCCGACCGACGTGAGTCTGCGTTGGGGTGACGCCGAAGACGAACTGGGTAAACACCGCGGCGAGCGCGTCGTCTAGCGACGCCGCCACGGCCGGCACCACGTCGATCTGATTCAATCGACGCTATGAGCGGCCCGGTCACCTATCGCCTCGACGACTCAGTCGCGTTCATCACGATGGACGACGGCAAGGTCAACGTCCTCGGGCCCACCATGCAGCAGGCCCTCAACGAAGCGCTCGATCACGCCGACCGGGATGATGTCGGCGCCGTCGTGATCGCCGGAAACCACCGGGTGTTCAGCGGCGGGTTCGACTTGAAAGTGTTGACCTCCGGCGAGATTCAGCCCGCGATCGACATGCTCAAGGGCGGCTTCGAGCTGTCCCACCGGCTGCTGTCCTATCCCAAGCCGGTGGTGATGGCCTGCACCGGCCACGCCATCGCGATGGGTGCGTTCCTACTGGCCAGCGCCGATCACCGGGTGGCGGCGCCGGCTTGCAACATCCAGGCCAACGAGGTCGCGATCGGTATGACGATCCCCTACGCGGCGCTCGAGGTGATGAAGCTGCGGCTGACGCGGTCCGCCTACCAGCAAGCCGCGGGGCTGGCGAAGACGTTCTTCGGCGAAACCGCAATAGCCGCCGGCTGGCTCGACGAAATCGTGCTGCCCGATATGGTGCTCAGTCGCGCCGAGGAGGCCGCACGCGAATTCACCACCCTCAAGCAGGGGGCGCACGCTGCGACCAAGCTGCGGACTCGGGCCGAGGCCCTGGCGGGCATCCGGGCCGGCATCGACGGGATGGCAGAAGAGTTTGCGGTTTAGCCTCACCCCGGTCGCCGGTAGCGCTCGAGATATTGCGTCCAGTTCCAGGTGGACAAGAACGCCTCCGCTGCGTCGTAGCCACGCCGGTAAAGGCCCTGCATCTGCTTTTGCGAGAGGTTGAAGTCGAGAAAACTGACCTCGGTCGAATCGACGCGAATCGCCCGCGCACTGACCCAGGGCTGATTGAGGTAGGCCTGGTCGCGGCCGACGATCATTGTGGTGATCAGCTCTTCCAGCAGCGGCGGACCTCCGAAGAGCCAATTCACCGGGCCCAGGGCCGGAATCACTTTGTCGTTGCCCTCAGGAAGGTTGGGTAACAACGTGACACCGAATGTCGGCCAACGTGGTGGTTTGCCGTCGCGCCGGTCGAACGAGTCGATCGGGAAGTTCGACAGCAGGCCGCCGTCAACCAGCGTCGACGTCAAGCCGCTGGTGCTGGTCAGCTTGGCCACCCGGAAAAAGAACGGAATCGACATCGAAGCGCGAACCGCATCGGCGACCTCCTGCTCGTCGGGGTCCAACCCATAGAGCCGGTGGTAGTCCCACGGCAGCCGCACCAGCTGACCGGTGGTCACGTCGGATACGGTGACCACCAACCGGTAGCGCTGTTCCGGCGGCAGGTTCTCGTCGTCGAGCGCCAGATCGCCGAAGGTGCGCACGCCCAGGTTCTTCAGCTCAGAACGGATCCAGTCGTGCGCGAAATCGCCTTTGTAGATACCAGTTTCGCTCAGCACACCCCACGCCGGTCCGAGCAGCGGAATACCGGTGATCGGTGTCGGGTCGAGGAACTTGCGGTAGGGCAACGTCATGGTGAGCTGCTCGACCTGCTCGGGGGTGAGCTGATCGGCGCCGGCCGCCAAGATGGCGCCGACGATCGAGCCTGCCGACGTTCCACAGACGCGCTGGACGCCGTACCCGGCCTCCATCAGCGCGACGACGGCGCCAGCCAGGCCGATGCCCTTGACGCCGCCACCGGATAGGACAAGGTCCGCCTTCAGTGGATTGGAGGTCATGTGCGCCGACTGTAGCCGCTACGGGTCCGCTTGCTTCAGATGACGCGTTCCGCCTCGTCGTAATCGAATCCGTTGGTCATCGGTTTGAGGTCGGCCACCCGCGGCGGCGCGTTGGGGTCGATCAGCGCCATGACCACCTCGTAGCGCCTGGTGACGTCGTCACGGTCGGTGGGCTCGGTCACCGAGGACAGGTTCAATCGCTGGATCGCGTCGGCTTCGCGAAGCAGGACCGTCCGGCGTTTGCGGTCGGGGGTCTGTTCGATGACTTTGGCCAGTGCATCAAGTTGCCGAATCATGATGGCGGGCATGCCGACTCCGGCCTGGCGGATGGTGTCGAATGTGCGCTCGACAAGTCGGTTGAAATCGGCGACGAACGCGATCACGCGTATGTTGCCATGTGCGTCGCGCCGGATCCGTTGCGGACGCCAGGAGGTGGAGATCCGGCATAGGCAGTCGGCGATCCAGTCGATGCAGGTCATTCCCGTAAACGTGTCGTTGACCGCCGGCGACAGCGCGCGCAAGGCGATCTCGACCAACTGATCGAAGCCGAACGAAATATCTTGCGGCAGCGTGCGATACGCACCGGTGACGTGGCCCAGTGCGAGACGATCGGCGACAGCGGGGGCGGCCTCTGGCGGCCACACCCAGGCCACCACCTGGCCGGCAACCAGGAAATGTCCTGGGCGGTAGGGCAGCTGCACCACCGCATTCGCCTTGGTAGCGATCTTCACCAGCACGTCATGGCGGATGACCTGAAGATAGCCGCTGCGCGGCGTGCGGATCGGGGCACCGAACTCCTCCAACTTTTCCAACAGCTCCTCGCACGACGGGCCGCGCGCCGCGCCGAGACCGTATGATTCGCCGCGGTCCAGGTTGTCGATCTCCACGGCCAGCGTTCCGGCGATGCGCGCAATCACAATCGGAAGCTGAATCATTGCGGCGATGTGATTGAAGAAAAAGATCAGCGTCGCCACGTCGACCAACGTCAGGATGAACGTCACCGTGATCGACAGATGCGGAACGAAATCGCCATGCGGGCCGCCGCCCACCGAAACCAACGAGATGGTCGCATAGGAAAACGAGGCGACGAAAGTTCCCAACGCAAGTTGAGTTCCCGGGTCACGCACGAAGTTCCGCAGCATCCGCGGCCCGAACTGCGTCGAGGCCAGCGTCAGGGCCACGATGGTGATCGAGAAGACGATGCCGACCACGGTGATGATCGCCGCGGCGATGGTGGCCAACACGGCTCGAGCCGAGTCGGCGCTGCCATTCAGCACCCACGACGGCAGCCGGATAATGCCGTCGTAGGCGGCGCGATCCACCGTGTAGGTAAGGGCAAACAGCAGGACGACCGCCAGCGTTTGCAAGATCGGGACAAGCCACAAATTGGTCCGCAGCTGCTCGCGCCGCCAATCGGGCTCGAAGTACGCGGTACCACGCATCTAGTGGATTCCTTCGGCAAGCGGCCCGAGTGCTAAGGCCGGCAAAAATGTCAGTGCATACAGAATAACCGTCACCGCAGCAACCAGACCGACGAATTGCGGCCGATGGGTGGGCAGGGTGCCAATGGGCGCCGTACGCAATTACGGGCCTTTCGGAAAAAGCAATACGGCGATTGGATAAGCCGCCAGGACCGCCACGAGTGCCAAGCCGATCAGAACCATCGCAAAAGGCACCGTCCTATCCGTTGACGAGCACGACGCGACTTGGGTCGCAACGGTGAGTATTTGAGAAATCTAAGCGCAAACGGCCCGCTGCGCTCGCTTGTTGACGGTTTCTTTACGGGCTAGCCGCAGTCACAGCGATTTCTCGTTACCGAGGCACTGGATTTGCACCCGCACCGATGTCGTCAGCCTTCTGCTGAAACCCAGTCGTAGGGAAGGAATTTCCCGTCGAATGTGACCACCACGCGGTCGCCCAACGGGTGCGTCTTCTTCTGCAAGTCGACGCTGAAGTTGATCGCGCTCATAATCCCGTCACCGAACTGCTCGTGGATGAGTTCTTTGATCGCCCCGCCGTACACCTGCAGGGCCTCGTAGAAGCGGTAGATGGTCGGGTCGGTGGGCACCGCGGTGGGCAGCCCGCCGCGCATCGGCGGTGCGGCCAGCACCGCGACCGCCGACTCGTCGAGACCCAGCATCTCGACCAGCACATGGCCGTGTTCGGCGGGTATCGGGTGCTGACCGAGCAGCGCCGAGGTGGTCCACACCACCGGCCGGCCGATCGCGTCGGCCAACTCCTGCCAGGTCAAGCCCTTAGCCAAGCGGGCGACGACGATCTGCTCGGTGACCTCGTTTCGCGTCATGGCTACCAGCATGCACCCAGATCCGCGAATCCGTCTCGCCGTCAGCGCTTTTCGCAATCCCGAGATTGGCGTCGCGGCTGGATGTAGGCTGCGCAGCATCAGGTCTTCAGCCACTAGGATCGAGGACGCTATGCGGATCGTCATCGACCTGAACCGCTGCCTGGGGTATGCGCAGTGCGTGCCGCTGGCACCCGAGGTGCTCAAGCTCAGCGGCGAAGAAACCCTCACCTACGACCCCAACCCGGACGACAGTCAGCGTTTGCGGGTATTGCGGGCAGCGGCGTCATGCCCGGTGCAGGCAATCATCGTGGACCGGCTCGACACCGAATAACGGGCCGGCGCCGATGAACCGGAATGGCTTCAAAGACAACGGCCGCATCGTCATTGTCGGCGCGTCGCTGGCCGGGCTTCGTGCCGCCGAAGGGCTGCGGGAAGAGGGTTTTCGCGGGCAGCTCACGATTATCGGCGACGAGCCGGACGGGCCATACGACCGACCGCCGCTGTCCAAACAGGTCCTCAAGGGCTGGGTGGCGGCCGACCACACGAAGTTGCCGCGGTTGCGGCAGGTGGATGCCGAGTGGCGACTCGGTGTCCCCGCGGCCGCCCTGGACCGGGCGAACCGGCTGGTGCGGCTGGCTGACGGCACCGAGGTCCCCGGCGATCGGCTGCTGATCGCCACCGGTGTGCGGGCCCGACGATGGCCCAACGCGGCGGAAGCCGCGCTGGAGGGCGTCCATACCCTGCGCACCAGCGCCGACGCCGCGCGGCTGCAGGCGGCGTTGGCCGCCCGTCCCAATCGGGTGCTGATCATCGGTTCCGGGTTTATCGGCTCGGAAGCGGCCTCGGTGTGCCGCGAACTCGGCCTGGAGGTCACCGTCACCGAACGCGGCCCGGCCCCGCTGTCCGGCGCGCTCGGCGGGGTGATCGGCGCGATCGCCGCCGAGATGCAGCGGGCGGCCGGCGTGGACCTGCGCACCGGCGTCTCGGTGCTGGGGTTGGAGGGGGACGCGGCCGGGCACGTGCGCCGCGCGCGGCTGTCCGACGGCAGCACGCTCGACGTCGATGTGGTGGTGACGTCGTTGGGGTCGATCCGCAACGTCGAGTGGCTCGAAGGGTGCGGGCTGGCGGCCGGATTCTGGGGGGTGGGGTGTGATGCGGGCTGCCGCGCGTTCGACATCAACGGGGTGATCACCACCAACGTCTTCGTGGCCGGCGACATTGCGCGTGCCCCGCATGTGCTCTACGACTACCAATTTCTGGCGATGGAGCACTGGGACAATGCGGTGCTGGGCGCCCGGGTCGCCGCACACAACATGGTCTGCGAGGAGGTCGATCGATGGCCGCACTTGTTGATCCCGCAGTTCTGGTCGGGTCAGTTCGGTGTCAACATCAAATCCGTTGGCGTGCCGTCGTTTGGCGACGAAATCGTGTTCACCCAGGGTTCGGTGAAGCAGCGCCGATTTGCCGCGGCCTATGGTCGTCGCGGCCGCATCGTCGGCGCCGTTACCTTCAACCACGGCAAGTGGATCGAGCATTACCGGCAGGAGATCGCCCGGTCGGGTCCGTTTCCGCCGCAACCGCCGGGTTTTGATTTCCCCGAGGACATGCGGGTGATGCCCGCCGATTTCCCGGCGCGCGGCGTGCCGACGGAGGCCCCGGATGTGGTGTTGACGGGACATGACCCCAGCGAACGCCACGCTGAGTTCCGGCCACGGCAGCGATGAGGAGGAGCGGCGCAGATGACACCCGAAGAAGCGTTTGACGCCGCGATGCGCTATGAAAACCGCGCGAATCCCTATCCGTACTTCGACGAGCTGCGCAAGACACCGGTCGTGCGCGTGACCAACGGTATCTATGCCGTCACCGGATACGACGAGCTCATCGCGCTCGCCCACGACCCCCGGGTGAGTTCCGACCGTCGCAATAGTCATCCAACGGTCACCGGCGATCGGCACGTTGCCGACGCGTCCCTGACGGCGATGATGCAGGCCTACGACCGAGACCCGAGCTTTATCGCCGCGGACCCGCCGGACCACGATCGGGCGCGCCGGCAATGCATGCGGTTTTTCGGCCCGCCGCATTCGCCGGACGTGATCCCCAGCCAGGAGCCGCTGTGTCAGCAGATCGTCAACGACTTGCTCGACAAGGCCATGGGCAAGACCCGCATGGACGTTGTCGACGAGTTCGCCTATCCGCTGCCGGTGAGTGTGATCTGCCGGATCGTTGGCGTGCCGATCGAAGACGAGCCGCAGTTTCACCCCTGGATAGCCGACGCCATCACCGGCCTGTTCGATCTCGGCCCCGACATCGCCACCGAGGAGGGCCAGGCCCGGCGGGCCAAAGGCGAAGCGGCCAACACCGCGTTCAAGAAATACATCATCGGGTTGGTCGAGAAAGCCGAGAATTCCCCTGGCCCGGGCATGATTTCACAGTTGGTTCACGATGGCGGACCGGATGGGCGGATGTCGCCGAGCGCGATCGTCAACAACACGATGCTGCTGTTTGCCGCCGGTCATGACTCGACGGTGAATCTGATCTCGCACTGCGTGCTCACCGTGCTGCGCAACCCCGGGTCGATCGAATTGTTGCGCAGCCGACCGGAATTGATTCCCGGTGCCATCGAAGAGGTGTTGAGGCTGCAGTCGTCTGTGCAGTTCTTCCCCACACGATCAGCGTTGGCGGACATCGAGATTGCCGGCACCACGATCCCACGGGGATCGCCCATCTATCTGATTTACGCTGCGGCCAACCGAGATCCGCGGCGCTTCCCCAACCCCAACGAGTTCGACCCGCAACGTGCCGACAACGAACACGTGGGCTGGGGGCGAGGCGTTCACGTCTGTTTCGGCGGCCCGTTGGCCCGGCTGGAAGTCAACACCGCGTTCGAGGCGTTTCTTCGTCGGGTGGAAAACCCGCGGCTGGTCGAGGACCCTCCGCCCTACCGCATCAGCCAGGTGTTCCGCGGCCCGCGGCATCTGCTCATCGATTGCGACGGGATCAGTCCTGATCGACGGTGACGAGCAGCTTGAATGTCCTGGAGCCGTCGCCGACCCTGGTGGTGAGAACGAGCGGGTAGTAGCCATCGGGCACCGACTTGTCGACCGTGATGGCGACGGTCGAGCTGGCCGATCCGTCGGCGCCGAATTGCCCGGATGTCTTGGCCGCCTTGATTCCCTTGGTGCCGGAAGTACCGGTGATGATGTAGCCGGTTGGACCATCGATCATCCGTTGCACGTCGACGGTCACATTGCTCGACCCTCCGTGTGCGATTTCGACGACGGCAGGCGAAACGTTTACTGCCACTGGCGAACTGCCCGCGCCGAACGATGGCGGCGCGGACGAGTCGGCCGAGCCCCAGGCATTGTCGGGCCGCGGCGAAAGCGAGAACGTCAGTTCGCCGCCGGAGTGGATGATCGACTCCGGAAGGTACGTCTTATCGGTGGGCCGGCCATCGATGTGAAGGCTCTTGATGTACTTCATCCGGTTGGGCCCGGATGCGCCCGGCGCCGACATTTTGATGAACTTGCCCGCGGGCAGCGTGATTTCGATGTGATCGAAAAGCGGCGTGTTCAGGGTGAGGATCGAGGTCCCCGGTGTGCTCGGGTAGAGCCCGAGCGCGGCCCACACGTACCAGCTGGACATCGCGCCGAGGTCGTCGTTGCCCGGCTCGCCATCGGGTGTGGGAGTGAACAATTCGCTGCGCACCCGGTCGACCAATTGCTGGGTCTTCCACGGTTGACCGATGTAGTTGTACAGCCACGGCACGTCGAAACCCGGCTCGTTACCGGCCCACAGATAAGGCTCTTCGGGGCCCACGTTGAGCTGCTTGGTGAAGCGGTCAAGCCGGTCCCCCACTGCTTTTCGGCCGCCGAGAGCCGTCACCAGGCCCGCGATGTTCTGCGGTACATACCAGACGTATTGCTCGGCGTTGCCCTCGTCGAATCCGAGCTGGCTGAAGCAACCCGCGGCGGGCTCCACGACCCCGGGACCCGGAGGAAAAAAGCCCATGGCATCGCGGGGCGAGATGTAGTGAGTGGAGGGGTTGAACAGGTTCTGCCAGTACTGCGCCCGGTTCTGAAATTCGATGGCGGTCGCGGAATCGCCTATTGCGTCGGCCAATTGGGAGATCGCGAAGTCGTCGACCGACCACTCCAAGGTGATCGAGGCACCGGGGATCGCGCCACCTTGGCAGGAGTTCGCGTTCAGCGGAAGGTAGCCGCGCTGTAAGTAGGTGGCGATTTCTGGTCGCTCGACGTACCCGTTGAGCCCATCGCCGCCTTTGGTCGCGGCGTTGATCATGTAGCCCAGCGCCATGTGGAATTCGAAGTCCTTGGCACCAAAGGCGTAGAAGTTCACGATCAGCGGGACGACGCTGTCGCCGGTCATCTCGGCGGTCGCGGTATTCGCCAGTGCCCATCGCGGAAACGACCCGCTCTGCTCGGCGTCGTTCACCAGCGACTGGGCCATGTCGCTGGCTTGGTCCGGAAAGAGCAGTCCGTGCAGCGCAGCGAGTCCTCGATAGGTGTCCCAGTCGGAGAAGTTGGCGTACTGGGTGTGCCCCGCGGCCACCGTGTGCACATCGCCGTCGAATCCGATATAGCGACCGTCGACGTCGTTAAAGGTGTTGGGATTCAACAGCGAATGGTAGAGCGCGGTGTAGAAGGTCTTGACGTCGTCGTAGTCGGCGCTCGCGATCGCGATGCGGGAGAGCTTGTCGTTCCACTCTTTCGCCGCGGCGGCGCGCACGTTGTCGAAGTCCGCTTGGCTCTCGGCGGCGAGGTTGGCTCGCGCTCCGTCGAGGCTGACATAGGACAGCGCGGTGCGCACCTCGATGCGCGAGCCCGTTGGGAAACTGACGTATCCCCCGCTGGATCCGGAGTAACTCGAATACGCGCTGCGGCCGTCGGGAAAGATCGAAAAGCCGTCCCAGGTACCGTAGGACGTGAACGGCTGGCTGAACTTCATCGCGAAGTACACCGTGTAGACGTTGTTCTTGCCGCAGAAGCCGCCGCTGGTCGCCGATCCGGTGATTGTCGTGTTGTCGTCGCCGATCTGGATGTTCGCGGCGGAGGTACCCCCAAGCGACGCACCGGAATTCACGTGAAACAGAGCGGGCCGACCGTTGTCGGGATAGATGAACCGGCCCACGCCGGTGTGGGTGGTTGCGGTGAGTTCGGCAGTCACACCCGTCGTGGGAAACCGCACTGAGTAGTAGCCGGGCACGCCGACCTCGGTGTTGTCGTGGGCGATCTCCTCGGTGCGGTCCCAGGGTTCGGAGCCGATCGACTTGGTGGTCGGCAACATCGAGATGTCACCGAACGCCGCGCACCCCACCGAGGCGTGCGTCATGCTGAATCCGGTGGCCTGCTTGTTGCCGTGGTCGTAGCCGGCGTAGTTGCCGGCGGTGTCAGGCGAGTACTGCACCATCCCGAACGGCACCGAGGGACCGGGGAAGTTGTTGATCTCCCCCACCCGCTTGCCACCCGTCCCGGTACCGATCAGAGTGTCGACGTGGTCGACCGGATTCGCGACGTTGACCGGCGGGTCCTTCGACGTGGGCACGGCGCTGGCCAGCATCACGCTGACCAGCAGCACCGCCCCCAAGAGGGCGGCGAAGCGCCTTCTTGACCACATCGCTGTCTCTTCCCGGCACGGACGTTACCGCCTGCCACATCCACGTTGGCGTAGCCGCACCATGGATGTGTCGCAATGTTCTCAGACTAGCCACACCGGATTTGTCAACGCGACCATCGCCCCGAGCGGTCGCCGCTGCGCTTCTCGCACTTCGAGTCGCGCGAAGCGCGCCGACGCGGCGTCGAGTTCCCACTGCAGCCGGGCCGACGGACCCACCGTCGCCTGTCGCACCCGGCCCGCCGCGGTGATCAGCGCAACGCTGGTACCCGGGGCTCCGCTGATCACGGCGGTCACCGTCACCGACCCGTCGGGCGGCACCTGCAGTGTCTGCCCGGGACCGGCCATGCCATCGTCGCTGCTCGCGGTCAGCTCCAGGGCGACGTCGCATGATCGAGCGAGGTACGAACGGCCGCAACGCAGCCCGTTGATAATCGCGGGTGCTGACAGTCCGTCCGCGTGCACGACCGTTTGCGGAGAGCCGACCTGCTGATGTTCGCCGTGCGAGTCGCTGCCGCCGACGGCCACCACGCGTTGGCCCTGCAGCAGCAGCCGCTGCCAAATACGAAGCGACAGTTCATCATCGAGGTTCCACCGACCGTTCCACACCTCGAGCGCATCCACGTGGTCAAAACCAAACTCCCACGCCGACCCCGGCATCGGCACCGACGGGTGAGCGGCGACCACCAGTCCACCGGCTTCGCGGACCTCGGCGGCGAAGCGCGGAAACACCGCGTCGCTTGGGCCGTATCGCCAGTCGACCCAGCCGTGCGGCGGCAGGCCGACAGCCAGCCAGTGCCCGTGGCGGGTGGTGACCTCCTCGCCGGGAATCACCAGCAGCCCGCCGGTACGGTGCGTCAACCAGGCCCGGTTGGCCGAGTTGGTGTTGTGCTCGGTCGAGACGATGAAGTCCAGCCCGCTGGCGCGGGCAGCCGCCGCCAATTCATCGGGATCGCGCTGGCCGTCGGAGTGGACGGTGTGTAGATGCAGGTCCCCGCGATACCACCGCGCTCCGGTGACCGACGGCGGCGGCGGAAACGTCGACCACCGGCTCGCATTCCGCCAGCGGTTCGCTACGTTCCTCACGTGCCATCGTGACGTGCGCTTCCCACGTCATCCCCCAAGGGCTTAACACCACCGGACCAAGCGCAACGGCCCACGTACCCGGCTCGATCGGGCCGGCCAGATAGCCCGGGGTGGCGTAATTGCTTGAGATCTCGAAGCTGTCGCGGGCGCCGCCCGACCAGCCCCGAAACCCGGCTGCATTGCCTAAGTCGTAGCCGGCTGGCCCAAAGATGCCTAGATCCAACACGTTTTGGGCTAATCCACCGACGCCGAAACTCGAGTGAGACGTGGTAACTCGAATGCGCTGCACCCCCGGTGGCACGTCGAACGGCAGATAAGCCCAGCGGTAGATGCCAAATCCAAAGCGTCCGGCGAACGTAACCTCAATCGCACCGGGCGCGACCGTCGCGATGCTCATGGCTGCCAGCATCCAACACGAGGACGTAACTAACCGTTACATCGACACGAACGCCGGCCGACGGGCGGCTTTAGGGTTGACGAGTCCGCGCAGCACAAGCTGATGGACGAAGAAAGTTCACCGAGCGGACAACGTTGAAGGGCTCCGAGAAGAACTACACTGGAACCGCCCGGTTTACGCCTCCGCGCGCGCTACACAGCGGCGATGACCGCAACAGACAACTCGTTCAACGCCAAAGCAAAGGCGGTGTTTGTGATGACCAAGGTCGCCTCGGGCAACGGTGTTCGACCCGTCCAGAGCACCGACAATCCGGTCATCATCTCTCGCAGCGGAAGAGTCGCTCGTCTGGAGTCCAGCCTGACCCCGCATGAGGCGCAGATCGAGGATCTTGTTTTTGTCCGGAAGATCCTGAAAAAGGCGAATATTCCGTTCTTGTTGATTCGCGATCACAAGAACCGTCCGGCTCTCGCCATCGATATCGATCTGCGCTCAACGGTCGAGACCGCGCTGACGGCCGCGTGCGCCACCGAACCGATGTACGCCAAAACAGTTGATGTTCGCGGCCTTTCGCCTATCTTACTGGCCGATGGCGGGCTATCTAGATTTGGTGATCCGCGGATCGTGCGGCTGTATCGGCGGCGGATCGCGCCGGGCGGCTTTCGGTACGGCTCCAAGTTCGGCGTTGAGCTGCAATTCTGGGTCTACGAGGAGACGGTGATCCATTGCCCCGTGGAGAACTCGCTGACGCGTAGCGTGCTGCCGCGGAGAGAGGTAGTGCCCGCAACCACAAAGCTCTACGGGTACAAGTGGCCGACCATCGAGGGGATGTTCACCCCCCATACCAGCGACGTGACGTTTGACATCGACATGGTGTTCTCCTGGGTCGACGGGAGTGACCCGGAATTTCATGCCCGCCGGGCGGCACAGATGTCGGAGGTCGTAGTCGGTGAAGGCGACGAGGCCGAAGCGCGCATTCGGCAGATCGACGAGTTGAAGTACGCGCTGCGGTCGGTGAACATGTTTGCGCCGTGGGTGCGGCGAATCTTCATCGCGACCGATTCGGTCCTTCCACCGTGGCTGGCAGAGCATCCGAAAATCACCATTGTTCGCGCGACAGAACACTTCTCGGATCCAGCCGCTTTACCCACGTACAACTCGCATGCGGTGGAGAGCCAACTTCAGAACATTCCAGAGCTGGCTGAGCATTTCCTGTATTCCAACGACGACATGTTTTTCGGCCGATCGCTCAGGGCCAGCATGTTCTTCTCGCCCGGCGGGGTGACGAGGTTCATCGAAGCCAAGACCCGGATAGGGCTGGGCGCCAACGATCCCACCCGCAGCGGCTTTGAAAACGCCGCTCGGGTCAACCGACAGCTGCTGTTCGAGCGGTTCGGACAGGTCACGACTCGCCATCTGGAACACACCGCAGTCCCGTTGCGCAAAAGCATACTGATGGAGATGGAGCAAGAATTCCCAGAAGAATTCGCCCGCACTCAGGCCAGCGCGTTTCGGTCCAGCACCGATATCTCGGTCACTAACTCGTTCTACCACTACTACGCGCTGATGACCGGGCGCGCCGTCCAACAAGAAAAAGCCAAAGTGCTGTACGTGAACACCACCACCCGCGAAGGACTCGATCTACTTCCCGAGTTGCGAAAGGGACGTCGGTACCACTTCTTCTGTCTCAACGACAGTAGCTTCCCGGAAGTCTCGGCGGTTGAGCGCACCGAACGGATCACCGATTTCCTCGAACGGTATTTCCCCATACCCGCACCCTGGGAGAAGGTCACTGCTGACATCGATCAGCCCGGTTTTGCCGAGCCGATGACGTTGACGCCATCGAACGGTGCCTGACGAGCAGTGGTGTGGACGATCAGTGGCGCAGCCCGGAACCTGCCGGAACCGCTGGCGCCGAGGTTCATTGCGCTGAGCCTAATTCGGCAGTTTGAGCAGACGCTCGGCGTTGCGGTGCGCGATCTTTTCTTTGTCGACCGGGGTGATCGGCATTTGTTCAAGGAATTGCCGACCGGCTTTCATGCTGGCGAACGGATAGTCGGCGGTGAAAACGACTCGGTCGATGCCGATCACGTTGACCATGGACTGATAGGCATTGAACGACAGGCTCCAACTCGGATCGGTCGCGCCCGGCTCTTGGTATGCGTAGTCACCGGCCAGGATGCCGCCGTAGAAGTTCTCCCGGAAGTACTCCTTGATGGTGCGTTTGAGGCCACTTTCGCTGACGGGAAACGAGTAGTCTGTCCGCCAGGCCATCCAACTCAGTGCCTCGAAATGGTGGCCGACGATGAGCTGCAGACCGGGAAACTGGTCGAACACTCCGCCGAGGATCAGTCGGAGACAATGGATCCCGGTGTCGATGTGCCAGCCGACTCCGGCGATGGACAGCCTTGCCGATACGGCCGGCGCGAAGCCTTGGTAATAGGCATCGATCACCGGCTGCGGTGGCACGGTGGGATGCAGATAGATCGGCACGCCCAGCGATTCGGCGACTTCGAACACCGGCCAAAAGAATTTGTCGTCAAGGTAGCGGCCATTGACGTGGCCGTTGATCAGCGCACCCACGAAGCCGTGATCGCGCACCGTGCGCTCGAGTTCGGCTGCGACGGCCTTAGGGTCGCCCATCGGCAACGTGGCAAAGCCGAGGAACCGGTCGGGATGATTCGTCACCGCAGTGGCGACGGCGTCGTTGGCCTGCCTGGCCAGCTCCACCGCCAGCGGCACCTCGACGGCCTCCGCGCCGGGAACGTTGGACAGGATCTGCACGTCGATTCCGGCCGCGTCCATCGCCGCGATCCGACCCTCCCCTAGGTCACGGATGCCTGCCTGCCACCCGCCGTCTGGGTCGCCGTCGCCGAAGTGTTCGTTGCGCATCGCTGCGAAGATTTTGCGGGGACTGTTCGGATTCGCCTCGGCGATAGCTGGGAGCATGTAGTGCTCCTCGAAGGCAATGATCTTCATGCCAACCACTCAACCACTCGTTGCCGAGTGGCCTGGTCAGCCAGGTGAGCCGCTGGTGCGAACGATCAGTACGTCGATCTTGGCCCGGGTGGCGACGGCTCCGGGGATCGAGAACACCCGTCCGATGATCGCGGATCGCGCGTCCAGCCCGACATTGCCGACCACGAGCAGATCGGCCCCAACCTCCTCGGCGAGGTCCACCAGCGCATGTACCGGAGCAGCCTTGATCGGGCGGTCCTCGATGGTTTGCGCCCCGGCCGCCTTGGCTCGGTCGTGGGCATCATGCAACATCGAGTAGATCGGCGCGTTGCCGGAAACCTTGTAGCCCTCGTCGCCCAGGATGTCGGCCGCGCGCAAATCGTCCTTTTGGGGGAAATAGCCCGTCGCAATGATCAGTTTCGCGTTCGACTCGGCGGCCAACTTGGCCGCACGGTCGACCGCGCGCAGCGACGACTCCGAGCCATCGGTGCCGACCACCACAGTCTTGTAGGCCGTCATTTGCCCTCCGCAGCGTCGTTTGCAATGCCTATCGCAGACAGTAACTCGCCGAGTCAGCAGGGCCTGAAAATTTCGCGAAATGCAACTTGGGAAATCTTGGCGGGACGCTGGCGATATCGGTCATACCCAGGGCGAACAGTGGGTACGGTTTTCACAGCGGTTCCCCTTCCTTGGGTATTCGTGGTGGTTCATCCGAAGACCTGCCATCCGGTAGGCCTCAGGTGGGGACCGCCAACTGAAATTCCACGAAGACCGGGACGACCTCGCTAAGGAGGTACGAGATGTTAAACCGCGTCACGGTCCACAACAACGGGCTGTCTCAACAACGCGAGCAAGATGCCGAGCTATTGAAAAGGTCAGGTGTGCACAAGCTCGTCATCACCGACGGCGAAGGCAACTGCTTAGCATTCGTATTATGTTGGGACAGCGTCGACTACGACGCTGAGACCGACACGTATGTGTGCGTTGCCGACAGCGATGGCAGAGAGCTCATGACCATGTTCGCCGCCGGAGAAGTCAAGTCAGCGCCCGGTGCGAACATGTACGTTGTCACCGCACCGGACGGGTTCCGCGGATCCAGGACGTTGCAGGCCCTCTGACCTCGACGGTTCCGGTTGGGGGCTCGGATTCTGCGGCTATGCCGTCAATCTGTCGCGCCCGTTACCGCCGCAAGGCATTCGCGCACCACCGAGACTATGTCCGTGGAAGGGTCCGCCCACTTGCTCAGCCCCAGGCGGTCAAGCAGCAAACCGCCCAGGAACACGTCGACGAATGCGGCCCCGACTTGTTCGGGTGTCCGGGAACCGACGGGGTCGAACCACACCCACATCCACTGCAGCGATCCCCACAGCTGCAGCGCCGCCAATTCGGCATCGACGCTTCGGAATACGCCGCTGCTTATACCGTTGCGGATCTCGTCGATCGTGAGCGTTTGCAGTTGATGGCGCAACTTTCGCACTTGCTGCATCGCTGGGTCATCGGACAGTTGGACCACCTCGCGCTGGCTTGCCACCGTCGCATCGCGGGCGATCACCTGTAGCAGTGCGGAGGTATAGACCATCGCGGCGATGCGTTCGTGCGGCGAGGCCAGGCGGTCCCATACCATCTGCAGCGCTTCGAGCTCGCAGGCCAGGTGGGCCTCTTCAAGCTCCCGCAGCATCTGCGCCTTGGTGCCAAAGTGATGAACGATGGTGCCCTTAGACATGCCAAGCTCGTCGGCGATATCGCCGAGATTCGTTCTGTCATAGCCACGTTCGGCGACGTAGCGGACAAACGCGTCGAGAATCTCGCTGCGTCTGCCGGGCGATCGGGGCATCGCAACCCTCCGAGATAACTAACCGTACGGACGGTCTATCATACTTCGGGTCGGAAGTCTCCCCTAACTGGAGCTTCGTCAGCGTGCGGCAGCGGAAACACACTATAACTCCTGGTAGCGCCGGTATAGCTAGTAGTCCGCCGATGGATTTTGGGCCCGTCCCGTCGCCAGGCGATGCCGACCTTTCCGTTATTGACTGTACGGACGGTCAAATGCAATAGTTACTGCGTGACGCAGACGACGGCGACGCGAGGCCCGAGGCCGGGAACCGAGACCGGCGGCCCGGCGACGTCGTTCATGTCACACCCCAAAAGTGTTCTCGTGAAGCGTTTTTCAAGGCACTGTCTCACTGACCTGAAGCTGCGCCGATGACTACTACTGCGCCTCTGATCACCGGCAAATTGCGCGACCAGCTCCGACCCGGAGCGGAAGTGATCGGCGGGTTCTTCCGGATGTGCACGCTGACCGGCAAAGCCCTGATGAAGCCGTTCGAATGGCGCGAATTCATCTTCAATGGCTGGTTCCTCATGCGGGTGTCGCTGCTGCCCACTATCGCGGTGTCCATCCCGGAAACCGTGCTACTCATCTTCACGCTCAACATCCTGCTGGCCGAGTTCGGCGCCGCCGACGCATCGGGGGCGCTCGCGGCGATCGGCACGGTCACCCAGCTCGGCGCGATCGTGACGGTGCTGGTGGTCGCCGGCGCCGGGTCCACCGCAATCTGCGCCGACCTCGGCGCCCGCACCATCCGCGAAGAGATCGATGCGCTCGAGGTGCTCGGCATCGACCCGATCCACCGGCTGGTGGTGCCTCGCGTCGTCGCCTCGACGGCCGTCGCGGTGCTACTCAACGGCCTCGTGATCGCCGTCGGCCTGACAGGCGGCTACCTCTTCAGCGTGTACCTGCAGAACGTCTCGACCGGTGCCTACCTCTCCACGCTGACAGTGCTCACCGGCCTGCCCGAGGTGGTGATCTCGATTATCAAGGCCGCGACGTTCGGGCTGATCGCCGGCTTGGTCGGCTGTTATCGCGGGCTGATCGTCCGCGGCGGGTCCAAAGGCCTGGGCACTGCCGTCAACGAAACGGTGGTCATAAGTTTCATCGCGCTGTTCGCAGTTAACGCGGTGATGACGACTATCGGTGTCCGGTTCGGAACGGGGCGCTGACATGGCTACGTCTATCGCGGCCATCGTCCCGCATCACCGCTTCCCGCGGGCAGCCGTCACCCTCAGTCGATACCGCGACGCGCCGGCCCGGCAACTGACCGAACTCGGGCAGATGGTCTGGTTCGCACTAACCGCAGTCGGGCTGATCCCCTACGCTCTGCGCCGCTACCACAAAGAGCTGCTGCGGATGATTGCCCAGATGGGGATGGGTACCGGGGCAATGGCTGTGGTCGGTGGCACCGCCGCCATCGTCGGCTTCATCACAATGTCCGCGGGCTCACTGGTCGCCATCCAGGGCTTCGCGTCGCTGGGCAATATCGGTGTCGAGGCATTCACCGGATTTTTGGCCGCAATGATCAATGTGCGGTTTGTGGCACCGGTGGCCTGCGGTCAGGCGCTGGCAGCCACGGTCGGCGCCGGCGCCACCGCCGAACTGGGCGCGATGCGCATCAGCGAGGAGATCGACGCGCTGGAGGTGATGAGTATCAGGTCGATCGCCTACCTGGCGTCCACCCGGCTGGTGGCGGGTTTCGTCGTCATCATCCCGCTCTACGCGTTGGCGATCACCCTGGCCTTCGTGTCCACGCAGGTCACCACGGTTTTCTTCTACGGGCAGTCCATCGGTACCTACGACCACTACTTCCACACATTCCTGCGCCTCAACGACGTGGGTTGGTCGTTCGCGGAGGTGATCCTCGTTGCGGTGGTCGTGATGACTACCCACTGCTACTACGGCTACACGGCCAGCGGCGGGCCGGTCGGTGTCGGTGAAGCGGTCGGCCGGTCGATGCGGCTGTCGTTGATCACGATCGTCGTCGTGGTCGTTCTGACTGCGATGGCGGTCTATGGCAAAAACCCGAACTTCAACCTCACGGTGTAGCCGTCATGACGACCCCGCTGAAGGAGAACCCGCCACTTATCCCGCCCTATAAGAGGGCGGCTGTGGTGTTCTTGTTGGTCGCCGCGTTGGTGTTGGCGTTCGTGTGGCTGCAGTTTCGGGGCCGGCTCACGCCGAAGACACCCTTGACGATGCTGGCCGCCCGGTCGGGTTTGGTGATGGATCCGGGGTCGAAGGTCACCTACAACGGGGTGGAAATCGGCCGGGTGGCCGGCGTTTCGGAGGTCCAGCGTGACGGCACGCCGGCGGCCAAGATCACCATGGATGTGAATCCGAAGTACATCAGGCTGATTCCGGCCAATGTGGACGCCAACATCAAGGGGACCACGGTATTCGGCAACAAGTATGTGTCGTTTACATCACCGAAACATCCTGTGCCGCAGCGTATCACCCCACAGCACGTGATCGATGCGAGGTCGGTGACGACGGAGTTCAACACGCTGTTCGAGACGCTCACCTCGATCGCCGAGAAGGTGGATCCGGTCAAGCTGAATCTGACGTTGGCCGCGGCCGCGGAGGCGTTGAACGGGTTGGGCGACAAGTTCGGGCAGTCGATCGTCAACGGCAACGCCATCCTCGACGACATCAATCCGCGAATGCCACAGATCCGCCATGACATTCAGCAGCTGGCCGCGCTCGGCGACACCTACGCCAACGCCGCACCGGACTTGTTCGACTCCCTCAGCAACGCGGTGATCACGGCGCGAACGCTTCATCGGCAGGAAGCCGACCTGGATGCCGCGTTGTTGGCCGCGACCGGGTTGGGCAACACCGGCGAAGAGATCTTCCGTAAGGGTGGGCCCTACCTACAGCGGGGCATCGCCGACCTGTTGCCGACCGCCCAGCTGCTGGACACCTACAGTCCCGAGATCTTCTGCACCATTCGCAGCTACCACGACGAAGAACCCCTGGCCTACGCGACGACAGGCGGCGGCAACGGCTACGCGCTGAAAACCATGACCGAGCTAATGTCAGCGTTGGGAGGCATACTGACGCTCCCGGGGTTGACCGGCACCCTGGCCACAACGGGACTCCTGGGGCTGGCCGGACTGGTCGGCGGGGCGCCGAATCCCTATGTCTATCCGGACAATCTGCCGCGGGTGAACGCTCGCGGTGGGCCGGGGGGTGCGCCGGGTTGCTGGCAGGCCATCACCCATGACCTGTGGCCCGCGCCCGAGTTGGTGATGGACACCGGCGCGAGTCTCGCCCCGTATAACCACGTAGATACCGGCTCACCGTACGCAATTGAGTACGTCTGGGGCCGTCAAGTCGGGGACAACACGATCAACCCATGAAAACCCCCACCGGCACCGCTATCAGGCTCGGCATCGTCTCGTTGGTGCTGCTGCTGATCACCGTGTCCATCATCGTGGTCTTCGGTCAGATGCGCTTCAACAGCACCAACAGCTATTCCGCGGAGTTCAGCAATGCCAGCGGGCTGCGCGACGGTCAGTTCGTCCGTGCCTCCGGAGTGGAGATCGGCAAGGTCAAGAAGGTACGGCTGGTCGACGCCGGCAGGCGGGCATGGGTGGACTTCGATGTCGACCGCTCGCTGACGCTCTATCAGTCGACGACTGCGCAGATCCGCTATCTCGACATAATCGGTGACCGCTACGTGGAACTCACCCGCGGCGAGGGTGAGGGCGCTGACCGGGTCCTGCCGCCGGGCGGATTCATCCCGCTGTCTCGAACTTCACCGGCGCTGGATCTCGACGCGCTGATCGGTGGTTTCAAGCCGCTGTTCCGGGCGCTCGATCCAGAAAAGGTCAACACCATCGCGTCGGCCATCATCACCGTGTTTCAGGGTCAGGGCGGCACCATCAACGACATCCTCGACCAGACCGCGCAAGTCACCTCGCAGCTGGCCGAGCGTGACCAAGCGATCGGCGAGGTGATCAAGAACCTGAACATTGTGCTGGACACGACGGTCAAACACCGCAAGGAGTTCGACCAAACCGTCGACAACTTCGAGAAACTGATCACCGGGCTGAAGAACCACGCCGATCCGTTGGCCGCCGGCATCGCAAACATCAGCAATGCCGCGGGAACAGTAGCCGACCTGCTGGCCGATAACCGCGCTCTGCTGCACAAGGAGATCAACTACCTGCAGGGTCTTCAGCAGCCGCTCGTCGACCAAAGTGATCAGCTCAACGATCTGATCCACAAGACGCCAACCGCGCTCAACCTGATCGGACGCAGCATCGGCCTCTACGGAGACTGGGTGAACTTCTACGTGTGCGACCTCACGATCAAGTGGAACGGCCTACAGGCCGGCGGCCCCGTCCGCACGGTCCGGATCTGGCAGCAGCCCACGGGTAGGTGCACGCCGCAATGAGAACACTCACGGAATTCAACCGCGGCCGCGTCGGCCTCATGGGCGTCATCGTGCTGGTGCTCATCGTCGCCGTCGGCCAAAGCTTCACCAGCGTCCCGATGCTGTTTGCCAGTCCGAGCTACTCCGGGCAGTTCGCCAGCACCGGTCAACTGAACAAAGGCGACAAGGTGCGCATCACCGGCGTGGTTGTCGGCACGGTGCAGGGGCTCAAGATTGACGGCGACCACGTCGCGATCAAGTTCTCCATCGGCAGCAACACCATCGGCACCGAGAGCCGGCTCGCGATCAAGACCGACACGATCCTGGGTAGGAAGGTGCTCGAGATCGAGCCGCGGGGAACCCAGATGCTGCGGCCCGGGGGCGTGTTGCCGCTGGGCCAAACCACCACCCCCTACCAGCTCTACGATGCGAACTTCGACATCACCAAGGCCGCCACCGGCTGGAACATCGACACCGTCAAACAGTCGCTGAATGTGTTGTCTCAGACCGTCGATCAGACCTACTCGCACCTGAGCCCCGCCCTCGACGGTTTGGCCAAATTCTCCGACACCATCGGTAAACGCGACGAACAGATCAAGCACCTGCTCGCTCAGGCCAACAAGGTAGCCAGCGTCCTCGGTGACCGCAGCGAACAAATCAACCGGCTGCTGGTCAACTCGAAGACGCTGCTGGCCGCGTTCAACGAACGCGGACGGGCCATCGACACGCTGCTGGGGAACATTTCCGCCTTCTCGGCGCAGGTGCAGGGGTTCATCAACGACAACCCCAACCTGAATCCTGTCCTGGAGCAGCTGCATGCCATCAGCGACGTGCTGGTGGCCCGCAAGGAAGACATCGCTCAAAGCCTCAAGTATGTAAGCCAATTCGCCGCGTCGCTAGGAGAATCCGTCGCGTCCGGACCGTACTTCAAGATAGTCCTGGCCAACCTGCTGCCGTACTGGATCATGCAGCCGTGGGTCGACGCCGCGTTCAAGAAGCGTGGTATCGACCCGGAGGACTTCTGGCGCAGCGCCGGCCTGCCCGCCTTCCGGTTCCCCGACCCCAATGGCACCCGGTTCCCCAACGGCGCGCCGCCGCCGGCGCCGCCGGTGCTCGAAGGCACCCCGGATCACCCGGGGCCGGCCGTGGCGCCGGGCTCACCCTGCTCCTACGCGCCGCCGCCGGAGCTGCTGCCTCGGCCGGGCAACCCGATGCCCTGTGCGGGCGTCGACCAAGGGCTCGGTCCCTTCGGGCCTAATGGGCCATACCCGACGTTGCCCGATGTTTTGTCATCGCCGCCGAACCCGAACGGCCTGCCGCCGACACCGGGGATCTCGATCGCCGGGCGGCCAGGCGAGCCGCCTCCGGACGTCCCGGGCACGCCGGTGCCGCTGCCGCCCAACGCGCCGCCGGGGGCGCGCACCGAAAACCTGGCACCGGCCGGTCCGACCCCGCCGCCGTCGACGTTCGCGCCCGGGCTGCCGCCGGGACCGGCGGCGACGCACGGACCGGGTCAGCAACTGCCGGCTCCGTTCATCAACCCGGGCGGAGCGGGCGGTAGCGGCGTCACTGGAGGTAGCCAAAATTGAACGGCACCTTTTCTTTCCGCAAACTGCGGCCGCGGGCATCGGTGATCATCGGATCGCTCGCGGTGGTGATCGCCCTTCTGGTCGGGTTCATCGGTTTCCAGCTGTACAAGAAGTTGACGAATAACACTGTGGTGGCCTATTTCCCCGAAGCCAACGCGCTGTATTCCGGGGACAAAGTCCAGATCATGGGCATTCGGGTGGGTTCGGTCGACAAGATCGTGCCGGCCGGCGACAAGATGAAGGTGATCTTTCATTACGGCAACAAGTACAAGGTGCCGGCCAATGCGTCCGCGGTGATCGTGAGCCCCACCCTGGTGTCGTCGCGGAGCATTCAGTTGGAGCCGCCCTATAAGAGTGGTCCGGTGATGGCCGATAACGCGGTGATCCCGATCGAGCGCACACAGGTGCCGACGGAGTGGGACGAACTGCGCGACAGCGTCGCCAACGTCATCTCCAAACTCGGCCCCACACCCGAGCAGCCCAAGGGCCCCTTTGGTGATCTCATCGAGTCGTTCGCCGACGGGCTGGCCGGCAAGGGCAAGCAGATCAACACCACGTTCGACAGCCTGTCGCGGGCGCTGACCGCGCTGAACCAGGGTCGTGGCGACTTCTTCGCGGTGGTGCACAGCCTGGCGCTTTTCGTCAACGCCCTGCACAAGGACGACCGGCAGTTCGTCGCATTGAACAACAACCTGGCCCAGTTCACCGACAGATTAACCGGGTCTGACCGGGACCTCGCCAATGCGATACAGCAGTTCGACGGCCTGCTTTCCACACTGCGCCCGTTCTTGGCCAAGAACCGCGAGGTGCTCGCGCGCGACATCGACAACCTCGCCAACGTCACCACCACGGTGGTCCAACCCGAGCCGCTGAATGGTTTGGAAACCGGCCTGCACGTCCTCCCGACGCTGGAGACGAACCTTAACCAGATTTATCACCCGTCGCACGGCGCGGTCGTGTCCATTCCGGCGATCCCGAACTTCACGAACCCGATGCAGTTCATCTGCAGCATGATTCAGGCCAGTAGCCGGCTTGGCTATCAAGAATCCGCCGAACTCTGTGCGCAATACCTAGCGCCCATCCTCGACGCGATCAAGTTCAACTACCTCCCGTTCGGCCTCAACCTGTTCACCACCGCCGAGACGCTGCCCAAGGAAGTCGCCTACTCCGAGCCGCGGCTGCAGCCGCCGAACGGATACAAGGACACCACAGTGCCCGGGATCTGGGTGCCGGACACCCCGTTGTCGCACCGCAACACCCAGCCCGGCTGGGTTGTCGCGCCGGGCATGCAGGGCACGCAGGTGGGGCCGATCACGGCGAGTCTGGTGACCCCCGAATCGCTTGCCGAACTCATGGGCGGACCGGACATCCCACCGGTGCAATCGAACCTGCAGACACCGCCGGGACCGCCGAACGCGTACAACGAGTACCCCGTCGTGCCACCGGTCGGCCTGCAGGCCCCCCAAGTGCCGATCCCGCCGCCGCCGCCCGGGCCGGGCGTGGCCCCGGGGCCGGTCGCGCCGACGCCAGTGCCAGCGCCCGCGCCTGCTGGACCACCGCTGCCCGCTGAGGCGGCCGTGTCGACAGGACCGGGCTCGTGAGGCGCGCGATGAGCGCGGTATGCGCGAGGAGCAAGCCGAACCAACGGCCGGTGAAGCGACTGATGCACATGGTCCGATACCGGACCTGGCAGGGGCTGGCTCTACTGGTGGCGACCGTCGCGCTGACCTCGTGCGCGAACTGGCACGGAATCGCGAATGTGCCAATGCCCGGCGGCCCGGGCACCAGGGCCGGCTCCTACACCGTCTACGTGCAAATGCCCGACACGCTGGCCCTAAACCTCAATAGCCGGGTGCGGGTGGCCGATGTCTTTGTCGGCACAGTGCGCGCGATCAACCTGAAGAACTGGGTCGCCACGCTGGCGCTGGGTCTGGACAAGAACGTCAAACTACCCAAAAACGCCACCGCCAAGATCGGGCTGTCAACCCTGCTGGGTTCTCAGCATGTGGAACTGGCTGCGCCGCCCAACCCGTCGCCCGAACTGCTGAAGGACGGCGACACCATCCCGCTGAAGAATTCGTCCGCTTACCCCACCACCGAGCAGACGCTGGCCAGTTTCGCCATTATCTTGCGCGGGGGCGGCATCCCGAACCTCGAAGTGGTGCAGAACGAGGTCTACAACATCGTGCACGGGCGGGCCGACGAGATCCGTGCCTTCCTCGGCAAGCTGGACACCTTCACCGCACGACTCGACGAGCAACGCGATGACATCACCCGAGCCATCGATTCAACCAACCGGCTGTTGACCTACGTGGGTCCCCGCTCGGACGTTCTCGATCGCGTTCTCACCGAATTCCCGCCGCTGATCAAGCATTTCGCCGACAAACAGAACCTTTTGATCAACGCGGTTGATGCGACGGGAGGGTTCAGCCAGGTTGCCAACCAATATCTGTCCGCCTCGCGGAACAACCTCCATCAGGACCTGCTGTCGCTGCAGTGCCCGTTGAGGGAACTCGGCCGTGCCTCACCGTATCTGATCCAGGCACTCAAGCTGATCCTCGTCCGGCCGTTCGATATCGACGCCGTGCCGAAGGCGTTCCGCGGCGACTACTTCAACCTGTCACTGACGCTCGACCTGACACTCAGCGCTGTCGACAACGCGGTTCTCACCGGGACGGGGTTCTCCGGAGCGCTGCGCGCGCTCGAGCAATCGTGGGGCCGCGACCCCGAAACGATGATCCCCGACGTCCGGTACACGCCGAACCCGAACGACGTCCCCGGCGGGCCGCTGGTCGAAAGGGCGGATAGGCAATGCTGACCCGCTTCATCTGGCGCCAGCTGATCCTGTTCAGCATTCTGAGTGTGATCACGGCGATTGCGCTGGGCTGGTTCTACCTGCGGATTCCAAGCCATGTGGGGATCGGCCAGTACACCCTGAAGGCGGACCTGCCCGCGTCGGGCGGTCTGTACAAGACGGCCAACGTGACTTATCGCGGTGAAACCATCGGAAAGGTCACCGCCGTCGAGCCGACCGAGGCCGGCGCGCAGGCGACCATGAGTATTGCCGACCGGTACAAGGTCCCCATCGACGCATCGGCGAATGTGCATTCGGTGTCGGCGGTTGGTGAGCAGTATCTGGACCTGGTGTCGGTAGGCAACCCGGGTAAATACTTCTCGCCGGGCCAGACCATCACCAAAGGCACCGTGCCCGCTGAGATCGGGCCGGCGCTGGACGCCGCCAACCGCGGGCTGGCCGCGCTGCCCAAGGACAAGATCAGTCGACTGCTCGACGAGACAGCCCAAGCGGTCGGCGGGTTGGGGCCCGCGCTGCAACGGCTGGTCGACGCGACCCAGGCGATTGCCAGCGACTTCAAGACCAACATCGGCGACGTTGACGACATCATCGAAAACTCCGGGCCAATCCTGGACAGCCAGGTCAACTCCGGTGACGCGATCGCGCGCTGGGCGCACAACCTGAACATCCTGGCCGCGCAGACCGCCGAGAACGACCAGCACGTGCAAAGCATCCTCACCCAAGGGGCGCCGACCGCCGACCAGGTCAACTCAGTGTTCAGCGACGTCCGCGAGACGCTGCCGCAGACACTGGCGAATCTCGAGATCGTGCTTGACATGCTCAAGCGCTACCACAAGGGCGTCGAGCAACTGCTGGTGGCGTATCCGCAGGGCGGCGCGGAAGGCCAGGCGGTAACCGCGGCGTTCCCGGGCTACGCCGCGCTCGACACCGCGCTGACGATCAACCAGCCCCCGCCGTGTCTGACCGGCTTTCTCCCGGCACCTCAGTGGCGGTCTCCGGCGGACACCAGCCTGGCGCCGATGCCATCCGGAACATATTGCAAGATCCCGCAAGACGCTCCCGCCAACGCCGTGCGCGGGGCACGCAACTATCCGTGTGTCGATGTCCCCGGTAAACACGCCGCGACGCCACAGGAATGCCGCAGCAACAAACCATATGAGCCGCTGGGCACTAACCCGTGGTACGGCGACCCCAACCAGATCCGCAACTGCCCGGCGCCGGGGGCACGCTGTGATCAGCCGGTAGATCCCGGTCATGTGATACCGGCGCCGTCGATCAACACCGGCCTCAACCCGGCGCCTTCCGACCGGGTGGCGGGAACGCCGCCGCCCGTCAGCGATCCGCTGCAGCGGCCGGGTTCGGGGACTGTGGAATGCAATGGGCAGCAACCAAACCCGTGCATCTACATCCCGAGTGGACCTCCCGCGGCCGTCTACAGTCCGCAGAGCGGTGAAGTGGTAGGGCCCGACGGTATGAAGTACGCGGTCGACAATTCGAATAAGACGGGAGACGACGGATGGAAGGAGATGCTGGCGCCGGCCGGCTGAGCGAAATGGCCGAAGTGATTGGCCTGGGCCAACTCCGAAGTGACACATGTACTTATCTCGGCCGGGTCGCCGCCGGGGAGACGCTCGACGTTGTGCGTCGCGGCAAGCTGGTGGCACGGATCACGTCAGTCGGTGACTTCAGGGTGGCTCCGATCCCGGCGCGATCTGTCACAGACGTGGCATTGGACGCCGGTGGGTGGGTCGGACTAGACGAGCTGCGAACGCGCGCCGGGCAGTGCTTCGACAGGGTTGCCGCCGGCGAGACGATCTATGTCGTGCGTGGCGGCAAGATAATTGCGCGGATCGTGTCGACCAGTGATTCGCGGGTCGCGCCGATCCCGGCGGACGCCGGTCGGCCCATCGAGCTTGATGAACTACGAACGCGCGCCGGGCGGTACTTCGATAAGGTTGCGGCAGGCCAGACAATTGAGGTCATCCGTGGCCGCAAGCTCGTTGCTCGCATCGTGTCAGCCAGTAGAAACGACGCCCGGAGACCAGCCTAACGGCATCGCCGCACAATAAAACTCCTCGCCGCGTACGGTGATGCGGTGGCCGAGATCGCCCGCAGCCGCACCATCGCGGCCGAACCGAAGGAAGTCTGGGACGTCCTCGCGGACTTCGGCTCGATCAGTTCGTGGGCGGACAACATCGATCACTCCTGCATCCTCAATCACGCCAGCGTGTCCGTCGGCACCACCCGGCGAGTCCAGATCGGTCGCAACACCCTGGTCGACCGGATCACCGAGTTCGACCCGACGTGGACGCTCGCGTACGACGTCGAAGGCCTGCCCAAGCGGCTGCGCCGGTTCAATAATCGCTGGACGCTGCGGCGGATCCAGGGCGGCGACACCGTCGTGACACTGACCAGCACGGTCGAAATCGGGCCGCACGCATTGCAAAAGCTCGCCGAACGCGCGGTGTGTCGCGTTCAGGTGCGGCAGTCCGACATGATGCTCGCCGGGCTCGCGAGCCGAGGGAGAAGCTCTCGTGTCTGATCGCCCCGACGTCATCATCCTGATGACCGACGAGGAACGCGCAGTTCCACCGTACGAGTCAGCCAAGGTGCTTGCCTGGCGTAACCGGACGCTATCCGGCCGGAGGTGGTTCGACGAGCACGGCGTCAGCTTCGCACGCCACTACACCGGCTCGCTGGCCTGCGTGCCCAGCCGCCCAACGATTTTCACCGGCCACTATCCCGACCTGCACGGCGTCACGCAGACCGACGGTATCGGCAAGACGGCGTACGACTCACGGATGCGCTGGCTGCGCCAAGGTGAGGTGCCCACCCTGGGCAATTGGTTCCGGGCCGCGGGTTACGACACCCACTACGACGGCAAATGGCACATTTCGCATGCCGATCTGCGCGACGCCGACGGGCGAGTGCTAGCGACCAATGACGACGACGGTGTCATTGACCCAGTCGCGGTGCTGCGTTATCTCGACGCCGATCCCCTTGCGCCGTTTGGCTTCTCGGGCTGGGTCGGTCCCGAGCCGCACGGAGCAGGGCTGGCCGATGCCGGCGTGCGCCGCGACCCGCTGATCGCCGACCGCGTCGTCGAGTGGCTGTTCGACCGCTACACGCGCCGCCGTGCCGGCGACTCGGCGGCGTTGCGGCCTTTTCTGTTGGTGGCCAGCTTCGTGAACCCACACGACATCGTGTTGTTTCCGGCGTGGGTGCGCCGCAACCCGTTGAAGGACTCGCCGCTGGATCCGCCGCATGTGCCCGCGGCGCCCACCGCCGACGAGGACTTGGCGACCAAGCCGGCAGCGCAGATCGCGTTCCGGGAGGCCTACTACTCCGGCTATGGTCCGGCGCCGGCGATCGGTCGGACCTACCGCCGCAACGCGCAGCGCTACCGCGATCTCTACTACCGGTTGCACGCCGAGGTGGACGGGCCGATCGACCGGGTGCGACGCGCGGTCACCGAAGCCGGATCGGACAATGCGGTGCTGGTGCGCACGTCCGATCACGGTGATCTGCTCGGGGCGCACGGCGGACTGCACCAGAAGTGGTTCAACCTTTACGACGAGGCCACCCGGGTGCCGTTTGTGATCGCCCGGATCGGCGAGCGCGCAACGGCCCCACGGGAGGTCACGGCGCCGACGTCGCATGTCGACCTGGTGCCGACCCTGCTGGCTGCGGCCGGCGTCGACGTCGAGGCCGCGGCCGCCACGCTGGCCGGGTCGTTCTCCGAGGTGCACCCGCTGCCGGGCCGCGACTTGATGCCGGTCGTGGACGGCGGCCCGGCCGACGAAGCTCGCGCCGTCTACCTGATGACCCGCGACAACATGCTCGAGGGCGACACCGGCGCCTCGGCTGTCGCGCGGCGGTTGCGGCGGACGTCGAATCCGCCTGCACCGCTGCGTATCCGGGTGCCGGCGCACGTCGCGTCGAACTTCGAGGGCTTGGTGGTCCGCGTCGACGACGTTCCCGGCGGCGACGGCCACCTGTGGAAGCTGGTGCGCACCTTCGACGATCCGGCGACTTGGACCGAGCCGGGAGTGCGCCACCTCGCGGCCAATGGGCGTGGCGGAGAGGCATATCGGATGAACCCGCTCAATGACCAGTGGGAGCTGTATGACCTGACCGCCGATCCGACGGAGTCCCGCAACCGATGGACCGATCCGGACCTGCACGAGCTGCGCCAACATCTGCGGACGCAGCTCAAGCAGGCCCGGGCCAATTCTGTCCCGGAGCGAAACCAACCGTGGCCCTACGCGTCTCGTCGGCCACCGACAAGGCGGCGTTCATGGTTCCGCTAGACACCCAAGAGCGCCTCGAGCTCTGTGATCTGTTCGACGAGCTCGGCCCGTCCGTTCCTACCCTGATCGAGGGCTGGACTTCTCGTGATCTCGCCTCCCACCTCGTGTTGCGAGAACGCGATCTCGTTGCCGGGCCCTGCCTCGTCCTGCCTGGACTCTTCCAACGGTTCGCCGAGCAGCGCAGGGCCAGATTGGCCAAGCGCAACGACTTCGCGTGGCTCGTCGCGCGGATCCGGTCCGGGCCGCCCATGGGCTTCTTCCGCATCGGGTGGGTCCGGACTCTGGCGAATCTCAACGAATTCTTTGTCCATCACGAAGACGTCCGCCGAGCCAACAGACGAGGACCTCGAACCCTGACACCCGCAATGGATGCCGCCTTGTGGCGCAACGTTCGCCGCAGCAGCCACTACCTGAGTCGCCGGCTGCACGGTTGCGGGCTGGAGGTTGAATGGGCTGAAACTTACGAGCGGGCGACGGCTGGAGCAGGCGAACCGACGGCTCGACTCAGCGGTCCGCCGGGTGAACTCCTGCTCTACCTCTTTGGGCGCCAAGCGGCAGCGCACGTCGAAGTGAGCGGGCCACCGGAAGCCGTTGCGGCGGTGCATGGCACGCAGTTCGGCATGTGAGTAGGCTCGCCGTACATGACCCTTCCACCACCATCGGCAGACTCAGTCGCCATCGTCACCGGCGCGTCCTCAGGTATCGGCGAGCAATTCGCCCGTCAACTCGTGGCCCGCGGCTACCGCGTCGTGGTCACCGCCCGCCGGGAGGACCGGCTGCAAGCGTTGTGCGCTGAACTCGGCGGCGATAAGCACGCCGTCGCGGTGGGCACCGACCTCGCGGTTCCCGCCGACCGGGACCGGCTGGCCGCCCGCATCGACGAGCTGGGCGCCCACGTCGACATCCTGGTGAACAACGCTGGCCTGGGCATCTACACGAAGTTCGGCGCCGAAGGCCGCGACAAGGAACTACAGATGCTGCGTGTCGACGTCGAGGCGGTCGCCGACCTGATGCTGCGCTACCTGCCGGGCATGGTCGAGCGGCGCCGCGGCGCGATCATCAACCTGTCGTCGGTGTCGGGATTTCAGCCGGCCCCGTACAACGCCAACTACGCCGCGTCCAAGGCGTACGTGCTGTGGCTGTCGGAGGCGGTCAACGCCGAAGTCGCCGACAACGGTGTGACGGTCACCGCCGTCTGCCCCGGCCCGGTGCCGACGGAGTTCCAGGCCACCAATGACGCCCAAGACCTGGTGGACAAGCTGCCGGGATTCACCCACGTTTCCGCCGAGCGGGTGGTCGCCGACGCGTTGAAAGCCGCCGAGCATGGTCACGCGTCGGTGGTCCCGGGCGGACCCCAGGTGAAGTTGGCGTTGGGATCGACCCGGTTCGTGCCGACTCCGTTGGCGTTGCCGATCCTCAAGCGAATGTTGAAGCGCTAGTAGGAATCGTCTCGCCGGCCGCCGAAGCCGAAGCGCCTTTCCCGACTACGACCGCCGCAGGTCACACCAGCCACCTGCGCACCAGGAAGTCGGGGTACACATCATTTTGGAAACCAAGGCGCATGCGATATCACCCGGGCTCTGATATCACATACGCATTCAAATCGCAGAAGCAACTAGTCCTTCAGCCAGTGACTAAAGGGTCTGGTGAGATCGCTGAAGCGCGCCACGCAGAGCGCTAGAACGTGTTCACCAGCCTGTGCTGTTCGGCCATCTGGCGAGACATTGTGTAGTGGTGGTAGTGCATCGCGCACTTGATCACGCAGATGAACAAGAGGCTTGGATCGGGCCGTCGGAGCAGCATGGTGGTCATCCGGCGGCGATAGATCCGGCGCAGCTCCGGGTCCGGCATGTTCTTCATCAGCCGCAGGAACAGGCCGGTCGCCAGCACCGCATCGACCGATTGCGACTTCCACTTCCGCCACGGATGTTTGCGCCAGTAGGCATTACGAGTCCGGCCCGGCCATACGCCTAGTTACGGTAGTGCTGCACCGCTCGCTGTGCGACACATGTGCAACACAATTTCACCCGCAGCGCCGTCGCGCGTACGCAAAAGGCGACTTACTCGCAGCGCTGCAGCAGATAGTGGCGCGCCGGGTGCCGAGGGTCGTCGGTCATCTCCGAATCGTCGGCGGCCGAAACCAGAGCCCATTGCGGTGTGAAACGCCGTTCGATCTCAGCGTGATCGATGCCGCGCACCCCGACCTGTCCGCCTGGCGTGAACGCGAAGATCATCAGGTGCGTTTGCGGGTTTGCTATTGCACCGAGTTCGGCAACGTAGCGGTCGCGGGCATCGTCGCTCATACCGTGCAAGCAGCCGCTGTCGAGGATCAGCGTGAAGGCGTTACCCAATCCCGCCGAGCTGAGGCGGGTCGCGTCGGCCCGCATGAAGTCGACCCGCACGTGCTCGGCGGCGGCCTTGGCGCCAGCCTTCTCGATCGCCTTCGCCGCGACGTCCACGCCCGTGACCTGCCACCCGTGCCGGGCTAAGTAGATTGACGAATCGCCTGTCCCACAACCGATATCGATCGCAGTACCCACAGGTAATGCGGCCGGCCCCTCGATCAGATTCTTCAGCGCGGAAGACAGCGGGTGACCATCCCACGGAGTGAAACCGATCCGATAGAACGCTTGATAAAGCAGGGTCGACACCATGTGGTCGACACTAGCCTCGCACGACTACTTATGCAAGAGTAGTTGGATGTCGTCGATCCGGATCTTCATCTTGGGGTCGCTGGAACAGCGCGGACCCATGCATGGACACCAACTGCGGCTACTTGCCGAACAGGAACATGTCGCGATGTGGACGGACATCACCGTGGGTGGGTTGTACGGCGCGCTCAAGCGCCTGGCGACCGAAAATCTCATCGAGCAGGTCCGTGTCGAACAGGCCGGCTCCTACCCGCCAAGACAGATTTGGTCGATCACCGACGCGGGCCGGGAGGCCTTGTCGAGTCTTCGGCTGCGAGCGTTGAGCGACATCGTGATCAAACCGGACCCGTTCGACTTGGGGATGACACGGCTGGACCCGGATCATCTGGCGGATCTGCCGGTGACGATCGCGGCACGTATTACTTCGTTGTCAGCAATGCTCACTGAATGGGACGCGCGCGCAGGCGCCGCCGACCGCTATCTGACGGTTTCCGAAAAGCTGATGGTCAAGCATCGCCTCGACCGACTGCGGGCTGAAATCGCCTGGCACCAAGAACTCGCCGACCAGTTGCCGAAAATCATTGCGGACGAACAAGCCAGGAAGGGTCAGCCGTGAACGCCGCGGCGGCGCGTTTCGGGCGGCGTGATTAACTGCGACCGTGGACCGAGAACCAAAGCTGGCCCGACGCTTCTTTGATCGATTCGAGCCGGTGCACGGGGTGACGTACTTTGCGCCGGAGGCGCGGGCGGCCTTGGATGGGCTCGGCTATCGCGGGTTCTGGATGGGCTACTTCGCGGCCCGGTCGGCACCGCTGGGCATGGTGTCCCCCGACGTGGTGACCGCGATCTTCTACAACTTCGCCCCCGAGCGCGTCGCGAAGGCGCTGCCGGCGGCATGGGAGATCGCCGGCCCGGAAGCCGCGCTGCAGGCCCGGCAGGAATCCGCGGTCGCGGCACTGCGCCGCTACGGCCTCAGCGCAGATGAAAACGTCACTGTCGCGGCGGAATTGGCGGGGAAGGCGGTACGCCAGGCGCCGCTGGACGGGCGACCGCTGTTCGCCGCGAATCGGGCGCTGCCGTGGCCGGACGATCCGCTGGCCGCACTGTGGCATGCCACGACGCTGTTGCGCGAGCAGCGCGGCGATACGCACATAGCGGTACTGGCCGCCGCCGGGGTATCGGGTCGGGAATGCAACGTGCTGCAGGCCGCGTCGGGCGCGATTCCGCGGCAGTACATCGCCCGCGCCCGCGACTACGACGACGAGGCGTGGCGTCATCACGAACAACGGCTGGCCCAGCGCGGGCTGCTCAACGACGACGGGTCGATCACCGCCGCCGGCCGGGAACTGAAGGACGATATCGAGTCGAGCACCGACGCGCTTTCGCTGTCGGTGCTCGATGCGCTGACTGACGACGAGGTGGAAGCGCTGTTCCAGGCGCTCACGCCGATCACCCGCGCCGTGGTCGCCGGCGGCGACCTTCCCGCGATGACCCCGATGGGCCTGCGCCGCGACGAATTAGACAACAGCAGTGCACATTTGGCTCCCTAGCCGCTAGGCGACCGGGCGCCCGAAATAGGCCATCAGCCGAGCTGTCGGCGTCGCGTCCTCGGGCACGGATTGCGCCGGCCCGAACAACCCCGGCCGACGCAGCTCGTCTTCCGGCACCGAGTCGGCAACCTGACGGCAAAACCCGAACAGGTTCTCCGGCAGCTCGAGCGGCCGATCCTGTGACCGGTACACATCCCAGGTGTGGATGGTCAGGCCGACGATGGGAAACGTCAGAGCCTGTCTCAGCACGTCGAGATCGGCTTCAGCGAGGGCGTCGTGCAACCGCGCGGCCAGTCGGCTGATCGACGTTGGCGTCGAACTCTGGCTGCAGAAGTAGAGCTAGCCGGCGGCCCATTCTTTGGCTCGGTCGAGCTCGTCGAGCTTGAAGACGGCGAGCTCGCCGGGAATCATCCACGCCAGCGCGTGCACGGTGTGAGCGACCCAAGGCTTATCGGACACAATCGCAATTCTTTTGAAGGCCGAACGATGTGGCAGGACAGTGCCGAAGCCCAGCTTTAGATCCTCGACTAACCCGCCGGGCCCGAAGCCCTCGTAGTCCGGCGCGATGACTTCGACGATCCTGATCTCGTCGGTGTGCAGCATCTCCTCGACGGTGGGCTTGACTTCGCGCAGCTCGTCACCTCGCAGTCGGCCCGACACGCGAATACCGGTCACTCCCTTCGGCATATCCGGCAGTACTTCGATCATGGATTTTCCTTCCTGAGCACCCCTGTTGCCTCGCTAGCGATCATGCCCCAAGTCAGGGGACGAGTGAAGATTGCCTCCAATCCGGGCGCCGATGGTCAACACTGGGGCTTATGGCAGACCTCGGCGAGGGCCGTGTTGCGGTCTATCTCGACTTCGACAACATCGTGATCTCTCGCTACGACCAGGTGCATGGCCGCGGTTCGTTCCACAAGGACAAGGCCAAGGGCCTCGACAAGCATGCGGACCGGTTGTCGCAGGCCACCGTCGACGTCGGCGCCATCATCGATTTCGCGTCGTCGTTCGGCACCTTGGTGCTCACCCGCGCGTACGCGGACTGGTCGGCCGACGTCAACACCGAATACCGAGAACAGCTGGTGGGCCGCGCGGTCGATTTGGTGCAACTGTTCCCGGCGGCGGCCTACGGCAAGAACGGCGCCGATATCCGGCTGGCCGTCGACGCGGTCGAGGACATGTTTCGCCTGCCCGACCTGACCCACGTGGTGATCGTGGCCGGCGACTCCGACTACATTCCGTTGGCGCAGCGCTGTAAGCGGTTGGGCCGTTATGTGGTGGGCGTCGGGGTGGCCGGCTCGTCGAGCCGGGCACTGGCGGCGGCGTGCGACGAGTTCGTCGTCTACGACGCGCTGCCCGGGGTTCCAGCAGCCGCACCTAAGACGCGGGCCGGCCGCGCCAAGGCCGACGACTCCGACGAGCCGCCGCCGCCCGATCCGCAGAAGGCGGCCACCGATCTGCTGACCCGCGCGCTGCGGATCGGGTTGGAGAAGGACGACGCCGACTGGCTGCACAATTCCGCGGTCAAGGCGCAAATGAAGCGGATGGACCCGTCGTTCAGCGAAAAGTCGCTGGGGTTCAAGTCGTTCAGCGACTTCCTTCGTTCCCGCTCGGATCTCGTGGAGCTCGACGAGAGCTCGACGACGCGGATGGTCAAACTGCGCTAGGCCCCGGTCCGCTGCGCGGACACGAACAGATACGGCGGCGTGCCGTCGTCGATCTGTTGCGGAGGTTTGCGGCCGTAGCCGGTCATCAGCTCGTCCGACGCCGTCACCGTCACCTGCCAACCGTGACGACGCCACCAGTCGCCGACGTCTTCGCGTTCCTCGAAATACCACAGCTCGTCGGTTCGCGGAATTTCGCGTTGCGGGTCCGCCTTGGCCATCAACGCGCGGACCCGCTCCATACGCTCACGCCGCTGCGCGGCGGCCGCCGGGTCGGCGAAGTTGGGCGCCAGCGCCTCGATGCCAACCCGGCTGCCAGTGGCGGTCAGCCCCTGGATGCGGTCGAATAACAACTCCTGGGCCGTCGCCGGCAGATACATCAACAGCCCTTCGGCCGACCACACGCTCGGCGCGGATGCATCAAAACCGGCCTGCTGCAAAGCCTTCGGCCAGTCCTGACGCAAGTCCACCGCGACGCCGACCCGATGACAGGTCGGGTCGGCCCCGTGCTCGTGCAATGTCGAGGCTTTGAAGTCCAGGACCCTGGGCTGGTCGAGCTCGAAGACCGTCACCCCGTCGGGCCATGGCAACCGCCAGGACCTCGCGTCCAGACCGGCCGCCAGGATCACCACCTGATGGATGCCCGCGTTGGTGGCGTCAAGGAAGAATGTGTCGAAAAACTTGGTCCGCGAAGCGAAATAGCTGACCATCGACCGCTGCCGCACCGGCAGGGCGGGTTCGGCTTCGACGACCGCGGCGGGCAGTTCAGGAGCGCCGAACCAGTTCCATACGCCGTCGCCGACGGTGTCGAGGAAAACCCGCGCGAACGGATCGCTGATCAGCGGATCGTCACTCTCGGTTTCGGCCGCGCGCGCCGCCGCCACCCCGAGCGCCGTCGCACCGACACTTTCGGTGATTTCCCAGCTGTCGTCATCGGTTCGCACGACATGTGACCCTATACGGAAGAATCGCGGTCACCATGACCGACAGTTCCGCGCCGACATCTCGACGGCGCCACATCGTGCGGCTGGCCGCGTTCGCCGTTTTCTTGGTGGTGCTGTTCTATCTGCTGGCCGTCAAGCACGTGGTGAACATCGAGGACGTGCGGCGCACGGTCAAGGCGACGGGGCCGGCGGCGCCGTTGACCTACATCGTGCTGTCGGCCGTCCTCGGGGCGATCTTCGTACCCGGCCCAATCCTGGCCGCCAGCAGCGGGCTGCTGTTCGGGCCGGTGCTCGGTGTGTTCGTGACGCTCGGCGCGACGGTCGGCACCGCGGTCGTCGCGAGCCTGCTGGGCCGTCGGGCTGGCCGGGACAGCGCGCGGGCGCTGCTCGGTGCGTCACGCGCTGATCGCATCGACGCGCTGATCGAGCGACACGGGCTGTGGGCGGTGGTCGGCCAGCGCTTCATCCCCGGCCTGTCGGACGCACTGGCCTCCTACGCGTTTGGCGCGTTCGGAGTTCCGTTGTGGCAGATGGCTGTTGGGGCGTTCATCGGCTCGGTGCCGCGAGCGTTCGTCTACACCGCGCTGGGCGCCTCGATCGGTAATCGGTCGCCGGTGTTGGCGTATGCGGCGATCGGGGTGTGGTGCGTGACCGCCATCGTCGGCGCGTTCGCCGCACATCGGGGATTTCGGAAGTTGCGGCGGCACGGCAGCGAGCCGGAATCAGAAACGGAAGCCGAGGCGCGCTGATGGCGGCATCCGGGTCTTCACATGCGTTTCACCAGTAACGCGACCGAACCACTGTGTGCGATTTGCCCGCGTCTGAGCGAATTTAGAGACGTAAGGCCTGAGCTGCCGCGGTAGCCACGTCACCTCGCAGCTGCGAGATCGGTGGACTGCCTCGCTGATGGATGGAGTTCGCGAGCAGAATGACGTAGCTGTCTGAGCCCGGGTCCATCCACATCGAGGTTCCGGTGAAGCCGGTGTGGCCGAAGCTGCCGATCGGAAAGATCAGCCCTCGCGGCTTGGAAAAGTCCGTATCGATATCCCAGCCAAACCCAAACAGGTTTTGTCCCTCGATCGCCGGATAGTTCGGGGCGAGCAGCGGATCTGCCGTGTTCGGGGTCGCTGCGATGGCTTCTCGGGCCGCATCGTTCGCCTCGTCCACCTGTTGAGGCGTATGTCCGGGCTGCTGAGGAGTCGTCATCAACTCCACAGTCGCTTGCTTCAGCGGAAACTTGCTGGGGCGGTTGGCAAGTCGATCAAGCAGGGCCTGCGCGAAGATGCTGACATCGTGTGCTGTTGAGAACACCCCGGCATGCCCGGCCACTCCCCCCATGCGGCGCGTCGTCGGGTCATGCACGGTGCCCCGAAGCAGGTAACCGAAATCTGGATTCTTGGCCGGATCGGCGTTGCTTTGGTCGTCGATGGCCGTCGGTGCGATGCGCGGCACAAGACTGGTGCTCCAGGTGTCTGCGGGACAGGCGACCAGCTCACGCCCTTTCGGCGCGGGAGCCCATCCAATCGCGGCTCCCCTGATCGTGTGTGGCCCGCATGCTTTGGCCGGCGGAAGATAGCGGGTCTCTGCCATGCCGAGCGGCTCAAATACGTTGTGCTGAACGTAAACATCTTCGGCCTCACCGGTGAGCTTCTCGATCAGCGCGCCGAGCAGAATGTAGTTGATGTCGGCGTAGCGGAACACCTCACCGGGACCCGACTGCAGCGGCATGCTCAGCGCACGACGAATGCCTTCTGGTTTGTCGCCGCCATCGAGTCCCCACGGATCTTTGAGGTCGACGTCTATCGGTTCGCCTGACGTGTGCGTCAGCAACATGCGAAGCGTCACCTGTGCACGTCGTGGATCGTTGGCCGTGTTGAAGTCCGGCAGATACTTCTGCACGGGATCGTCGAACACAACCTTGCCTTGCTCGTAAAGCTGCAGGACGGCAGTCGCCGTCGCGAGACACTTCGTCAACGACGCGATGTCGAAGATGGTGTCTTCGGTCATCGGCTCGGCAGGTCCGGGCGATCCATCAAGCCCCGGTTCGCCGGCAAGTTTGCGCGAGCCATAAGCGCGCTGGAAGACGACCCGGCCGCCATGCCCGATCACCACCACGCCACCCGGCAGCTTGTCGGCCGCGATCGCATCGTTCATCAGCTTGGAAACAGTTGCGAATTCGGTTGTGGGAGTAGCGCCTGGCTGCCTGCCGCTCATCGCTGTGTGGTCCACATACCTGGCCGAGGCCGCCGCAGCAAGCACGAGCAAGGCAACTCCAACAGCGGCGGCCTTTCGCACTTGCGCCAGCGTAGACCGGACGTCATGTCAGGCGGTCCCGCCACCGGGCGAAGCGACTCGTCGGCAACTGAATCGCGGCCATCACCGAGCTCATCGGCGATGCCACCGACTTCGGCGGTTTCTTGGGCTTGGCGGCCGGCGGCCCGTCACCTTCCCACCACGTCGGCTGCAACAGCGCCGTCGTCACCGGGATCGCCTTGTCGACACTGTCGCGTCCCCATCGGCTCGCACGGTCGATCGACACCACCGACGGCGCCAGGTTCGCCGGCGACAGCGTGGGCTCGAAACGGACGAGGTGATCGGCGTAGGGCAGGTTACGTATCATCTGCAGCTGGATTGCCTGGGTGATTGGCACCAGCCACAGGTGTCGCGGATCCCATTGCGGGTGAAAGCAATCGAAAGCCAGGTAGCACGCATTGCGGGTGCCCAGCCTGCCGTCGCGGACGCGCTTCCACGCCAGTTCGATCGGCACGTTGCTGGCCGTGCCGCCGTCGACGAGCGCCGCGACGTCCTTCTCTTCGAAAAGATCGTCGAGGATCGGGATCATCCGCGGGTCGCTCGTTTCGTGGTGTAGCACACCGGGAATGGCCGCCGAGAACGACGCCGCATCGACGACGTCGAAGTCTCGGGCCGGGTCGTCGTCGCCGATGATGATCGGTTTGACGACCCGCAGGTCGATGAACGCGGCCACTTGCCACATCCGAGTGCCCACCACCGGGCCGATGCCGATCGGGCGAAACGGCAGCGATCGCAGCTGCAGCGCCGCCAATGCGGGACGGCGGAACCGTGACGGCAGCGCGGTATACGGTTGCCGGCGAACACCGGCGACCACAATGTCGAACGGAATCGCCAAGTCCGACATACGCATTCGTTGGCCGTCTGCACGGCTGAGCATGGCCTGGGCGAACTGGTCGAACCGCAACGCGAACATGCCGGCCAACCCGTGACGACGGCGCAGCCGTTCGGGTCCGAGGATGGCGCGGTAGGACACCGTCTTCGCCCAGGCGATGTACTCCTCGATCGGCACCGGCAGCTCGCGTGCCACCAGGCTGCCCAGGATCGACCCGATCGACGCGCCGATCATGTAGTCGGGCAGCTGGCCGGCGTCCAGGAGGCACTGCATGCCGCCGATGTAGACGAAGCCCGCACCGCCTCCGCCGCCGAGGATCGTGACGAGCTTCTTGTAGCCGACCTCGGCGTCCAATTCCGCTGCGGAGAAATCATTTCCGTGCCGCTCGATGAGCACTCGCCGTTGGTCGTCCTGGTCGGCGGCTAGGCCCGCCAGCGCGTCGCGTGCCGTCCGCAACGCGGTGACAGGATCGGGCTCCTCGCGCAGCGGTCCGTAGAGCGCGTCGGCGACCCGGGACCGCCACGGGGCGATTTCGCCGCCGACCGAGACGTCGCCGCGCCCGCGGGTGCCCCCCGGGCCCGCCGCACCCGGCTCGAAGTCGGCGAGCCGCGCGAAGTTGAGGATGTAGCGCAGCTTGCGCAGCTCCTCGGTGCTCAGCACGTCGGGCTCGGCGAGCTGATGGCGGATCAGCCGGTTTTCCATCCTCTGCAAAAGCAGAGCCGGCTCGGCCGCTGGCAGATCGGCGGCGTCGACGGATTCGACCGCCTCGTCTTCGATCTCCTCGATGAGTTCGAGCCCGGCGTCGCGGCGGCTAAGGCGGCTGAGCACCGCGTCGGCGAACGGGATCTGCATGGGCAATAGTTTGGTCGCTCCGCCAGCGGCGCATCACGGAAGGGTGGGGATGGAGCCGCACTTGCGTCCAACCAGTAGGTTGAAGGCGTGCTCGTTCGGCTGACCGTCCTGCTCGGCCTGCTGCTGGCCCTGTCGGGGTGTTCTGGTGGGCATCGGGCGGAAACGCCGCTGCCGGACGGCACCAGCGTGCACACGATGGCATTCGGCGGGCTGGACCGCACCTACCGGATCCACAAGCCGGCGGCCCTGACCGCGGCGGCACCGCTGGTGGTGATGCTGCACGGCGCGTTCGGCGACGGCCAGCAGGCCGAAAATTCTTATGGCTGGGATCAATTGGCCGATTCGGCGAAGTTCGTCGTCGCCTACCCCGACGGCGTCGGGCAGACTTGGAATGCGCACGGCTGCTGCGGCAAGGCCGCTGCGGAGAACATCGACGACGTCGGCTTTATCATCGCGATGGTCGGGCAGATCAGCGCCGCCATACCGATCGACCCGTCGCGGGTCTATGCCACCGGGATCAGCAATGGCGGCATCATGAGCTACACGCTGGCCTGCAACAGCGGCATCTTCGCTGCCATCGGCCCGGATGCGGCCACTCAACTCGACGCGTGCACCGCCCCGCATCCGACGTCGGTGATCCACATCCACGGCACTTCCGACCGGCTGGTCCCCTACGACGGCGGGCAGGGCGCGAGCACCGTCAACGGCCCGTCGATACCCGACGTCAACGCGTTCTGGCGCAAGGTCGACCAGTGCGGCACACCCGCTGTGACCATCAAGCCGCCGCTCACCACGTCGACCGCCGCGTGCGCCGACAACCGCAGCGTCGAATTGATCACCATCGACGGCGGCCGACACCAGTGGCCCGGCGGCACCACCTTCCTCGAGAAATTCGGCACGGCAACGCACGCGATGAAGGCCACCCAGACCATCTGGCAGTTCTTCGCGGTCCACCCCGCCTGAACTAGAGCCCCGGGATCAGGTCCACGAGATTGATCAGCGTGCCTGCGGCCGCTTCCAAGATGGGCGCGGCTGCGCCGTAGCCGATGGCGAACGGCACCAGCGCAAGGTCGGCGGCGATCGGATCACCAATGGCGCCAAGCAGATTCCCGGCCTCGAGCTGATCGGTGAAAAGACTGACGTCGTAGGAGGGCAGGCTGGTGAGCAGTGCGTTGACGGTGTCGGCGACGGGCACCAGCGTCGCGTAGTCAGTCGACACGGTGGCGCTGAGATCGTCGAGGAGGTCGGTCGGTGACGAGAGCAGAGTCGCGTCCGAAATCGGGAAATTGTCGAACCCGCTCAGCGCGTTCTGTGCAACGCCCAGCAGCGCCGGGATGTTCAGCAGCGACTGCAGGTTGGTGGCGTCGGTGAAGCCCTGCGTGTGCGCGATGCTGATCAGCTGATTGGTTATCGGGTTGTCCAGAATGGACGAAATGACTTGGTAATCAGCGGGATCCTCCAAGTCCTTGATGGCGGCGGTGATGCCTTGCGGGATCCCGTTGACCAAGGCCGCGACGACATCGCTCAAGTTGACGTCGGTCGGTAACAGCCCCATCGGGCTGGCCACATCGGCATCTCCGGGGCTCCACCCGTCGTCAATGCTGCCGTAGCCGTAGTTGACCAGCACCGACATGTCGGGCTGCAGCAGGTCGGCCAGCGGGTTGCCGATGATGGGGATGAGCCGCAGCGGGTCCAGCAGCGGCAGATCCTCGGGAACCATGTAGTAGTTGGTCAGCGTGTCGGCCGTCGACGTCGGCAGTTGGATGGCGTCCGCGAGCTGGCCGGGATCCGGGTCGAGATAGGTGATGTGGTCGAACAAGATCCCCAAGAACGCGTTGAGGTCGGACAGGAAATCGATTGGGTACTTGGGGAAGTCGGCGAAACCATCGTATTCGTTGGTGTAGATATCGGTCGGGTACAGGTCGGACGGCGTGGCGCCGTCGAACGTGATACCCAGGCTCGGGACCGACGGATCAGAACCGGCAGGAATATCGAAGCGTTCCAGCAAGCCGCCGTCGGGATTGCTGGCATCGCCGACCATGATGAAGTGCACGTCATCGCTGGGCACGCCTTGGGCGGCGAGTTCCGGCTCGGTCAGCCCGGAGAAGTCCGCGCTCTGCGACCAGCCGAAGACCACTACCGGGTTGGCGGCGTCCACTCCCCCGGCGGCGATTTGGCTCTGGATCGCGGAGTCCAGAATCTGTTCCTCCTGCGCGAACGAGGTGTCGATGAGCAGCGAGTGCACACCGGTAACCGGATACAACCCCTCGGGCGTGAACGGGGCTTGGACGGTGCCGTCGAACCCGCGCGGGTCTAGATACAACTGCTCGACGGCCTCTTGGTAGCCGGGGCTCGCGACCGGGGTCCCGCTGGTGCCGAAGATCAACGCGGTGCCGTCGCCGAGCGGCGAGTCTGCGTTGTCGACGGTGGTCAGGAGTACTTGGTAGTGGTACGACGAGGGCGGGACGGCGACAAGGGCGCTGACGACGGCGAGCACGAACGTGGCTGCGGCTTTGCGGCCCGGCATAGCGTCTCCCCTGCTTGAGCAACTGTGACGGAAATTACAACACGATGGCCAGTTAGAAACAAGAGCTCTTGTCGAAAAGGGGATCGCGGCTACAATTCGGCGCCATGGCAGCACCGCGCACGTCCGCGCAACCCCGGCCGCGCCGGATCCGCGGCCTGGACGCCGAACAGCGCCGCGCGCAGCGTCGTGAACAACTCCTGGCGGCGGCGTTCGAGCTGTTCGCCCGCGACGGGTACGCCAACACATCGATCGAGGAGATCTGCCAGACCGCCTACGTCGGCAACAAGGCGTTCTACGACCTGTTCGACACCAAGGAGGATTGCTACTTGGCGCTGCTGCGCCAGGTCTCCGAACGCATCGAAGACCAAGTGGCGCAAGCGATGCGGGAGTCTATCGATGCCGACGAAGAAGAACCCGTGCGTCGGGTGTTGTCCGCGTTCGCGCACACACTGGTCGACGACCCCCGCGTCGCGATGGTGACTTTTGGTGTGGCGGCGGGCATTTCGCCGCGGGTCGAGGCCCAGCGGTGGGAGAACCGGCGCTGGGCGGCGTCGTTCATCGAGGCGTTCTGGCGTCGCAACCATCCCAGGGGCGAGATCGACTATCGCGCGCTGGCGGTCGCCACCGTTGGCGGGCTGTTCGAAACCGTCACCGACTGGCTACACGAGGCCGATCCACCACGCCCCCGGACATTCGACGACCTCATCTCCGAACTGACAACGTTCATGCTGGTCGTCGAGGCCGGGATTCGGGCCAGCGGTACCAGTTAATCGCATCAGTCACACAACTCGCTCCGGCCGCGACGCCGGCGCGGCACCCAGCCGGGGTTCGTCACCTTCGTCTCATCAGTTACGCGGCCGAACTAAATATGCAAAATGCCCGCCTCTGAGCGACTTTTCAGCGATACGCCGGCGCGCGATGATCGCTGAAGCGTTGTGGCTCAACAATCACGCAAGGCGGCCGAACACAGCGGGGTCCCTGAAACACGGCGGTACGGGCACTACCGCCAAGCAGGCGGCAGCGGCACTTTCAGTAAATTCGTCACCTCTTGAACGGCATCACGGTGGACCGGATTTTCGGCGGATAAATTTATGATCGACACGTCTACCGGTACGTGACCGTAAATTGCCCAGCATCGCTCGCTGGAATCGATCCTCGACCAGTAGGCAATACCGTCGACTTCTGGATGCAGCTCATGCATTGCGCGAGAGACGGCCTGGTAATGGGACGACCGACGTCCCCGCCAAGCCGAACAAGTCCCGCGTCGAGATGAACTAGAGCAGCACCATCGCTGAGCGGGGAATTGTCGATGGCCTCCCGTACCAGCGGGTGATTGTCGAAATCGACTAAGAGGTCAGCGGCTTCGATGTCGACTAGAAGCGGTTGCGGCGTCACGAGAGTTACCTGGCCGACACGTTGCTGGGCCAGCCAGTCGGTGACGGCTTGAACGGTCGGCGATGGAGGGTCATCGTCCGCGTCGACGAACTCCACTGAGGCGAGGAGTGCGTCAGCGGTCGAATTGGGCCGGAATCGCGCCATGGTCTCGACCAAGCAGCCCCGAATGTTCTCGGCGGTATACCGCATCAAGAAAATTCCGTGTGGATCATCAAACCGATTGCGCCCAGGACCCTCGTGCCGCAGCTGCGGAAGTACTTCGGGTGCGGGATGCACCCGAACGCGCCCAACTAGGCAACGGCGCGGGCAGTAAGCGGGTCACCCTTCGAGGAATGCCCGTGCCGCCAAGAGCACCGCGTGTTCCGCTGCGCCGACTGGTTGGGTGGCGAGCACGACCAATGGCGCTTCGTCGTCGAGTTGAGGATTGGACGACCTGAGGAAGGCTGCCGCTACAGCCGGGCTGTAGATGGATTCGATAGCCCTGACTGCCCGAAACAACACAGCGAGTCGGCTTACGACGTCATGCTCGCGGGGCGAAGCCTGCCGTTCAACCCAGTTACGAACTGTACGGGCGTCCCTTAGCCCAAGAGCAGCGGTCGTGTAACGCACCCCCACAGACCCAATAAGGTGACGCGCCTGCTCCCATGACGGCTCGACCACGGACTCTTTGTATGCCGCCTCCCAGGCGTCCCCGACAGCAGACGAGGGATGCACCACAGCGCCAGCCATCACATGCCTCCTAACCGCATGCCTAACGCTACCACTCACGCAAGCCGAAAGGCATGCCAAACTGGACGGCCGGCACTGCCAGGGACTTCTCAGGCTTCTTTAGGACGCGAGATGATCGAACCCAAGCGCTGAGCGGTCACACTCGCCTATATCTGTGCACTCACGCACACTAGGAACAAAGTAGGAAAATGATGGGCATGGCTGAGGTGCCAGTGGGTGAGCTGAAGCGAGATATCGCCCGAGTGCTCGCGCGGGTCAAACGCGGCGAGCAGATCAACATCACTGAACGCGGAGCCGTCGTGGCCCGCCTTGTTCCGGCTCAGGCGGATCGGCTAGTCGAAATGACTAGAGCTGGAAGGCTTCACCCTGCCACCCTGGGGGGACCGGCGCCACGTCCTTCCGGTCCGGTCAAGACCAATAGTGAAGCCGGCCAACTGCTGCGTGAACTGCGGGACGATGAGCGCTATTGATGCTTTGCCTCAATGGATTTCAGCTACGACTAGGAAAGCCTCTTATTCCGCACGCGTGGGCGATTCCGTGGTGAAGCCGAAAGTCGATGCGCTGCTGCACAACTACGCGGGCGACGTGCCGGGCGCGGCCGTGCTCGTGCTGCGCGACGGTCTTCCGGTCGTGCGCGCAGGCTACGGCCTCGCGGACCTGGAAACGGACACGCCCGCCACGCCTGAGACCAACTACCGGCTCGCATCGGTCACCAAGCAATTCACTGCCGCAAGCATCCTGCTGCTGGCCGAGGACGGGCGCCTCACGCTCGATGACCGCGGCCACGATTGGCTGCCCTCGCTGCCGAAGGCCGCCGAGACGGTCACGATTCACCACCTGCTCACCCACACGTCGGGGCTCATCGACTACGAAGCGGTAATCCCGGAAGGCTTCGCTGCGCAATTGCACGACGCGGATGTGCTGCGGCTGCTGGAAACGCAGGATCGCACCTACTTTCGTGCTGGCGCCGGCTACCGGTACAGCAACAGCGGCTATGCATTGCTGGCACTGATCGTGCAGCGGGCATCGGGGAAGCCCTTCGCCACGTTCCTGCGCGAACGCATCTTTCAACCGCTCGGCATGCACAAAACCGTGGCGCACGAGGAAGGTATCTCGACGGTGGACAATCGCGCGTTCGGCTACACCGAAATGGCCGGCCGCTGGAACCGCACGGACCAAGACCAGACGAGCGCGGTGCTCGGCGACGGCGGAATCTATTCGTCCATTGACGATCTCGCGAAATGGGATGCCGCGCTGTACGACGGGCGCCTGCTGCAGCCGAGCTCGTTGCGGGCGGCGTTCACACCCGCCACGCACACCGACGATCCCGATATCGAGTACGGCTACGGCTGGCGCATCACCGGCGAAACGCTATGGCACTCCGGCGAATCGGTGGGGTTCCGCAATGTGATCGTGCGCTACCCGAAGCGGCACATGACGGTGGTCGTGCTGACCAACCGCAACGAGCCCGAGCCGTACCCGCTCGCGCTGGAAATCGCCGAGACGGCTTAGGGGACCCGCGTCCAGGGTCGGCAGTTGTGCGACTCGAAGGCCTTCACCGTCGTATTGATGTTCGCGAACATCGGACCGACAGACATATTCGTCTGGAGCACATGGTCTTTGTTCGCATCGGGCGTGCTGTAGGTGAACCACGCGCACATCGAATCCTGGGTCGGCACATTGTTGATCCAGACCCCGAACGTCGACGCCGAACCGGCCGTTCGGTAAAGGCCCGGCGCAATATCAGGCCCGACGACAAAGACGCCGTTGCCGGGGATCGGGTCGTCCGGGTCAGCGACGGCTGGTGGTGCGAGCGCGGCCGTCGCTACGCATGCAACGAATACGGCCGATGCGCGAATCGTTGAAGACATTCTTCTCTCCGTATTGCCGTCCGCCCCGATGGCAGCGTATGCCGAACACGCCCTCATGTCCCGGCGATCGCGTCCCGCATGCGTCCCCGCGGGCTGACGGAGGGATCGGCTTCACGCCGTTCGGATGAGCAGGCCGGTGGGCGGGGCGGCAGGCGCCGGGAGCGCGAGCGGCGCATCGCCGGGAGAGACGCGTCCGAGCACGTGCGGTCCGGTGAGCAGCGGCACCTGGTACCAGGCGAGGAAGCCGATCAGCGCCATCAAGTACGCCTCCTTGGCCTGCGCGGGCAGACCGCGCTCGTCGCTGACGGTGATCGGAATGCGGCGCTCGAGCGCGGCGAGCAGCGTCGGGTTGCGGACGCCACCTCCGGACGCAACGACCTCGGCGGGCCCGTACGGCGCGAGCGCGTCGGCGACGGTGATCGCGGTTAGCTCCGTCAGCGTTGCCAGCAGGTCCTCGGGCCCGAGATCGGGCAAGTCGCCCAGGCGGAAGTGCTCGCGGCCAGTCGATTTCGGCGGCGCGAGCGCATAGTAGGGGTCGTCGAGTAGACGTTGGAGGAGCGCAGCGTCCGGCGTGCCGCGCGCAGCAAGCCGACCATCCTCGTCGCTTGGCCGCCCGGTCGTGCAGCGCGCCGCCTCGTCGAGCAGGCAGTTGGCCGGGCCGGTGTCGAATGCGAGCGGGGGACGGCCGTGGCGGACGATCGTCACGTTCGCGATCCCGCCGAGGTTGAGCGCCGCGCAGGTGTGCTCGCCCCGCAGCCACAGGTCGTCGAGGATCCCGGCGAGCGGGGCCCCGTGGCCGCCGGCGGCGATGTCCCGCGCCCGGACGTCGGAGATGACCGGCAGCCCGGTCGCCTCGACGATCCACGCGGGCTGCCCGAGCTGCAACGTCCCCTTCGCCTCTCCGTCCTGTACCCAGTGGTGGACCGTCTGCCCGTGGCTGACGACGAGGTCGGCAGGCAGCAGCTCGGCGGCGAGCTCCGCCGAGGCCTGCCCGATCAGCTGGTCGAGCTTGCACAGCTCGCCCGCCGTCGTCGGGCCCAGCGAGGCGTGCAGCCGCGCGCGCACCTCGTCTGGCCACGGCCGCTCGATATGACGCAGCGGCGACACCGCGACCGCACCGTCGTCCCACTCGAAGTTCGCCAGCGCCGCGTCGAGGCCGTCCATCGACGTCCCCGACATCAACCCAACCACCCTCATGTCCCGCCGATCGCGTCCCGGATGCGTCCCCGCGCCCGGTCGAGCCGGCCGGCGGCCTCCGCCGCGTCGACGCCCGCGAGCAGCGCGACGATCGCGGTCTTGGCGTGACCGCCCGCGGCAGCGAGCGCGGCGGTCGCCGCCTCCTCGTCGACGCCGGCCGCATCGCGGACGATTCGCACCGCGCGGCGGCGCAGCTTCGCGCTGGTCGCTCGCACGTCGACCATCCGCGGTCCGTAGGCCTTGCCGAGCGCGATCATCACGCTCGTCGAGAGCGCGTTGAGCACGACCTTCTGGGCCGTCCCCGCGGTCAGCCGCGTGGAGCCGGCGAGCACCTCGGGCCCGGTCAACAGCTCGATCACCACGTCGGCGGACACCTCGCTGCCCGGGTTGTTGACGATCGCGACGGTCAGCGCGCCCGCCGCGCGCGCGTGCTCGAGCGCCCCGAGCGCGTACGGCGTGCGGCCCGACGCCGTGATCCCGACGAGCGCGTCGGCTGCGGTCAGGTCGGCGAGATCGGCGGGGTCGAACGCGTCCTCCGCGCCCTCGATCGCCTCGGTCAGCGCCGCCGGCCCACCGGCGATCACGCCGCGCACGAGGTCGGTGCCGAACGTCGGCCCGCACTCGGCCGCGTCGAGCACGCCGAGCCGCCCGGACGTTCCGGCGCCCGCGTAGATCAGCCGGCCGCCACGCTCAAGCCGCGTGGCAATCGTCTCGGCAGCTGCCGCGATCCGCGGGACCGCCGCCGCCACCGCGCTGTGTGCCTCGCCCTCGGCGGCGACGAGCAGCGCGACGACCTCGCCGACGGGCCGCGCGTCGAGGTCGTCCAGGTCTGGCCACGCGGCTTCGGTGGAGAGCGCGTCAAGCCCTAGCGGCGCAAGGGTTTTCGGAGCCGCCTGCACGCGGATCACGTGCGGTTCGTGGATCGCGCCCAGCCGCAGTGCGCCGTCGAGCGCATCGCCGGCGGCCGGGACGAGGTCGAGCTGCTCGCGCAAAGCCTCGACCCCCGCCAGGCCGCCGACCATTGCCACCGGGCCATCCCCGGTCGCGCGGGCGGTCGCGGCGAGCAACTCGGCGGCGGCGCTGACGATCGCCCGCGCCGCGGCGTCGCCCTGCGCAGAAAGGACGTCGGGCGCGAAGGACGCGACCGCGGCGGCGCCGGTGAGCTGCGCGGGCCACGTCTGCGGCGCGCCGAAGCGGGCGCGCGCGGCGTCGAGCAGCGTGGTGGACGGGCCGCGGCCGTCGTGGGCGCGCAGCGCCGCCCGCAGCCCGGCGGCGCCGATCCACGCGCCGCCGCCTTCGTCGCCCAGCCACGGGCCCCAGCCGTCGGCGGTCCGCAGCGCGCCGTCCGCGCCGATCGCGAGCGCCACGACGCCGGTGCCCGCGATCAGCACGACGCCCGGCTGCCCGTCCAGCGCGCCCGCGTGCGCGATCACGGCGTCGCTGGTCACCGCGACGCGCTGCGCCCGCAGCGAGACCAGCAGCGCGTCACCCAGCGCTCGCGCCGCATCCGGCGCCGCCAGCGCCCCGGCGGCGCCCACGATCACCTCGTCGACCGGGCCGAGATCGCGCGCGACGGCCAGGACCGCCGCCTCCGCAGCCCGCACGCCGCCGGGCGCCGCGAGCCCCGGCGCGCCCGCGCCCTCGGCCCTCCGGCCGGCTGCTGCGGCCCGGCAGGACGTCTTACCGAGGTCGACGGCCAGGATCACCGGACCAATGCTTCCATGAGCTGCGGCAAGTCTTACCCAGCTTGATGAGGCACCTGAGTTGAGCTGGCAGGGCCGGATCGATGCCTTTATCGGTGGCATCCCCGTCGTAGACGAGTGAAGCTCCCCGTGCTGGTGGCGCCTTGATGCAGCCACCAGCAGCGAGGGTGTCAACAAGACGTGCCTAGGCGGGCCACTGACGGGTCAGCGCCAGCGGGTTGGTGTTCCGCTCATTATTGGGCAATAAGATCCGTTGTGGCTCTGCGACGTCCACATCAGTTCGGTGATGTCGGTGATGCTGATCAGCAGTATCCGGTCGGTGGCGCGAACGAGTAGCGCGTTGGATACCACGGTGCGGACCGGGAATCCCTCGGCGTGGAGCCAGTCGATGACCACGGTGCCGGCGGCGGCGCGCAGTGCGGTGACACAGTCGCGCGGCGGGGTCGCTGAATATCCGGCCAGCAGCGCGGGGAGCGGTTGTTCGGTCAGCGTGGTGGTGCCGGGGTGGCCGAGCATGGTGGCGAAGGCGGGGTTGGCGTAGATGAGGACGCCGTCGAGTCCGGTGGCGAGCATGGGTGTGGGCAATCGGTCCAGCAGTATCAACGCAGGCAGCTCGTGGAGGTATCCGTCCGGGGTGCTCGGCGGGGGCTGGCGGCGTCGTTCGGTGATGCGCTCCTTCACGTCCACGAGCTTGTCGTAGCCGTCGCCGTTGGTTTCGGCGTTGTCGAGCGTGGCGGTGCGCCAGGCGGTCTGGTGGATTTGGTGGTCAGCAAAATCAGGTGATGTGGTCATCGTGATCCCAGCGTGCAGACGATCACCATGCATGTGGGCTACGGAGCGATACTCCTTGGGTTCTGCGGCGGACAGCGGAACTCATTCCCGACCGGCTGAAATTCCCAGCGACCCCAGACTAGATCTATCGTTGCAAAAATGCGACGAGATATGCGGAAATGACTGCAATGATCGCGCGTTAATTCATCGTTTGCGCTGGTAAGGGCGATTGCCGCACAACCACGCTTGTTGCTACGTTTGTGCAATGGCACGGACAAACATGGACGGGAAACCGATCCGTCGCGTGCTGGAGTGGTTGTTAAACCGCGATCTCACGGACGCCGACATGGCGGCCGCACTCGACGTACACCCCAGTAACTACAGCCGCCACAAGGACGATGACGGCTACCCCTCCTTTGAGGAGCTGGCCACCCTTGGTGAGCACTTCCACGTCAGCCCCCGGATGCTTCAGATAGCGTTCGGGCTGCTGGACACCGACGCACTCGTCCTCCTAGACGAGGACGAAATGAAGCAGTATCTGGAACAGGGTGGGGGGAACCACATGAACCCCACGGGAGCCGGGGGAAAGAAGGGCCAGAAACTTTCGCCACGCGCGGACCGGCCACCGCTGTAGGGTCACCCCGGTTCGGGGGGAGTCCAAATGACACAATCAATACTCACAGCCCTGGCACTCTGCTTCTGCGGCGGGACCCTGTGGGTCCGACGAAAATCCTGGCGCATCCGATGGGACCGCGCCCTCACCATGTCATTCCTCTTCCAAGGGTTAGGCTTTGCACTCAGCGCCCCAGCGATGTCGCACTACCTCGAGCACCCACTGTTCAGGATCTCCGGGGTCGCGCACCTACGTGACTTCTTCGGACATGTGTTATTCATCTGCGCGATCTGTTGCGTCATCTACGCGGCGGCCTGCCGACTCGTACCCGACCACGAATTGGAATCAGTGCTGTACAAGATCGAATTCCCCGGCGCCATCGCCGGCGGCACCATGCTCGCCGCCATCACCCTCAGCCACAACCTCTCCCGGGAACCGCCCCCGGACTTCATCAACGTGCCGTGCGACTTTTGGCTCCGCGTTTACTGGCTCACCTACGGGGCCATCGTCATCTACCTGCTGTGCTTCGTCGTCCGATTGTTGTGGGTGTTGCGCCGCGACCCGCGCTCCCGGCTCACCGCAGACCTGTTCATCATCGCCAGCGGATTAGGGGTGGTATCTTTCGCCGTGCTCCTCACCAGGATCATCAACCCGGGGCTGGTTGCTCCCTTTTGGATTTGGACACCTTCGTGTGTGGCTGGGGGGTTGGCCGCGTTCGCGGCAGCCTGGTCGTGGCGGGAGAGGATGCGTCCGCGCTCACGCAGGAGACCGCCACCGGGTTCAACTAGGAGGAGGGCCTGAAAGCTGAGGTTTCACCCAGCGTTAACGCGGTACCCTTCCGATCACCAACAGCTGCAGTGTGATTCGGCAGTGGCACTGCGCGCATCGCGGCCCAACCAAAGTGAAGCACCGGAGGCTGTCGTGCCGAGTCGGCTCTCGGCATGATCCCGCGCCCAGTGGTGTCTCGCAGGAGCAAGGTATTTGCGTGGGTGTCCGGACTGCTGGCACTAGGGAACTGCGTTTACTTCATCTACCTAATCTTCATGAGGTAATGCTGTCTACACACCTAAATCCTCAGCCTTCGGTAGTTCCCTCTAGTAATCACCTAGGCAGCTCGTGAATGTGGGGTCGTTCGCCAGCACGGATGCATCGGCGTCGGTGGCATCTGAGCCAGACTCATCTGTCAACGATGTCGTGGACTCAGACACCTCCAAGCGCGCTGACTCCAGCTGTTCAGCGGCGACGGATGGCCGGGGTGAGGTGTTACCTCCAGGGTCTAGAGTTGTTGCGCTCTCCCTGAATAACGAAATCCCTTGAAAGGGGTTAGACATGTCGAAGCAAGCGGCCGAACATCACAAGCAAGCAGCTGAACATCTCGAACAAGCCGCCAAGGAGCACTTGGCAGCCGCTAAGCAGCACGTGGAGGGAGGGTTTGAGAAAGCCGCCCACCACGCCCAGTTGGCGCATGCCCACCACGTTGAAGCCATCGAGCACGCGAGGAATGCCGCCAAGGAGCACCTAAAAGCGCACGGCAAGTAGAGCTGTAAGCGCTGCCAGCGCGAGTGCGGTCCTAGTTAGCATTTTCATCAGGCGTCCCTTCTCGTTTGAGGATCCGTTGTGCCGTCCTAGTCTCTGATGCCATGCCATGCCCAGTGGTGCTGATGGGTGTTTCCCGTTAGTGATTGCCCAGGCAGCTCGTGAATGTGGGTAATTCGCCAGCACCGATGCATCGGCGTCGGTGGCATCTGCGTGCGACTCACCTGGTCAACGATGTCGAGGACTCAGACACCTCCAAGCGCGCTGACTTCGGCTGTTCAGCTGCGCTCGGTGGCCGGGGCGAGGCGGGCCATCCCGCGCATGATCCACGGTGCGCGCCTTGCGATCACCTCCACGGCGCGCCCCTAGCGCCAACCCCGTCCTGGCACGACGGGTGATTTAGTCGGAGAATCCTATTGCAATGTCTCGACGATCACGCAGGAGCTCACAATGACGGAAATCCAGCAGCAGCCAGGCACTCTCCCCTGGGTGCAGTTCCGTGAAGACATGCTGACGGCGCGTGAAACCCACCTCAAGGCGGTGATCGACGCGGTGCGGCGGTTCGTTGATGTCCATCCAGTGATCAGCCGACTCCCTCGGGTCAAGGCCGTCATCGACGCCCGGCTGCAGCTGCGCGAGGACCTGGTTTCCGCGCGATTTCAGTTCGGTCGCGCGGTCGTGCGCAGCGTGGGCCAATTGGTTTCCGGCGCATAGGCGCAGCAGCGCGCTCGGCGCTCATCACCAGCCCCGTGGGCGCCCCGACCACCCGCAAGCTGACGCTGGTGCCGAAAAAGTAGGCCCTACGACGTCGGCGGTAATCCCATTTAGGAATTGACTAGGCACCCGAGCGCACCGGGTGGGGGTGACCGGCCCCCGTCCCCCTGATCCAGCGGGGGCCGGCCCACTACCGGGGATGCCGATCGGCCCCCAAAGCATCCGGCACTGATGGGCACAACGGAGCTTTGTGGCCCCACAAGATCAGGACCTCTACTGAATGCCGGTTGGGCGGCGAACCATCAAAAGCATGAACGGTTCGCTGCGAAAGTCTTGTGAGGTAAGGATGTTGGTGAAGGTTGCTCGCCGTGTTTCATACCCATACATGGGGTATCTGTTTCTACTTCTCGCGTCCGCCTTGCTCGGGCTATTCGTAGAGGCTTTGGCCTACCGAAGTGGTTGGGCCGCAGTCGCCGGTGTGGGCCTGGGCCTGTCTCTTGGCGTAGCCGTGGTGGGTTTCCGCAAGGGAGCCGTTAAGCTGGCCCAGTCACGCAGGGAAGGCGATCCCCGCCACAACGTGAGCATCTTCGCCGAACCCCTCCGTCAAGAGGAAATCGACCAGTACTACGTGAATTATCGCGGCGCTCAGCGGCGTGCCCAGTTGGCAGAGGTACTGCGCACATCGCGGCCCATCCACAGTGAAGCACCGGAGGCTGTCGTGCCGAATCGGCTGTCGGCATGATCCCGCGCCCAGTGGGCGGGTTCTCCTCAGCCTTCAGTAATTTCGCCTAGTAATTACCCAGGCAGCTCCGCTGGCCCGATGTGATGAGCTGTCGCCGATAGCCATGCGGTGCGAGAATGAGGGATGCCGAATAAGCGCACGCCGCCACGCCCCCAGGGTGCGCAAACCAACGCGGAGGAGTGGGCGCGATTCTTCGAACTATTTGGCCACGCCAAGATTCGGCGCGGGATTCGGCTCCTCTCGAAGCTGCCGTCGGCCCCGCGGTGCGAAGCCTGTGGCAACCCATTCGCGGGCGTCGGCGGCTGGCTGATGCGACGGATGGACAAGAGCCCGTCGCGCAAGAATCCGCGGTGGTGCAAGGTGTGCTTCGAGGCGGCGCCCCAGGGTGGCATGACCCTGACCATCGGGGTGCTCTTCGCCGATATCCGGAACTCAACCGCCCTCGCCGAGACGCTCCCACCGGACGAGATGGCCCAACGCCTCAATCGCTTCTACTCCGAGCTCACGCAGGTGATCGTCCAGCACGGGATCGTCGACAAGCTCATCGGTGACGAAGTGATGGGCCTCTACCTTCCGCCCCTCACACGCAACGGCCGCTACGTCGACGCGATGGTGAGCGACGCTCTCGCCATTCTGCGCACGCAAGGTCGCGGTTCGCCCAAGAGCCCGCGGCTCGAGGTGGGGATCGGCTTGGACGTCGGTCAGGCGTACGTCGGGATCGTCGGCGAGGGCGAGATCCGCGACTTCACCGCAATTGGCGACGTCGTGAACACCGCGTCGCGGCTCCAAGGCGTTGCGGCGGGGGGCGAGATCGTCATGCCCGAGACTGTCGCGCGCATCGCTGCCGTCGACGGGGGCGAGGTCGTCACGCTCGACCTCAAGGGCAAAGCCGAACCCGTAACGGCACGCCGGATCACCGTCGCGAGCTAGCAGCGTCACGCCAGTCAAATCGCGGCGTTGGCTAGTGGCATCCCGGGATCGAGCAGCCACAACCGCGTCACGGTCAGCCGCAAAATGCGCAGCGCGGTGGCGATCAGGATGACCGCCAGCGGCAGTTCGATGAGCGTCGCCGTCAGCGCGGATACCCACAGGTCGTGGGGGCCGGCCGTCATCACGTCGAACAACGCATCGCTGATCAGCAACACACCGGTCGTGAACGCGGTCAGCAGCACCAACTGCCGACGAAGGAAAACGAGCACCGCGGTCGTGACCATGAATGCGACAAGCAAGACATCGAATCCCAGCGCGACGTCGTTCGCCGGCAGGGTGCTCACCAAGAACACGATCCACGGGATCAGCCCGATCGCCGCGCCTGCCATCAGCGCCAAGCGCAGTCGTCGCATTCGCGTCACCACCGGCGCCGGGACCAACTCCTCGAGCGGGCTTTCCAACCGATGTGTAGTGAGCTCGTCAACGGGCGATAGTGCGGTGTACATGGTGGGTTCGGTCCTCGCTAGATTGTATACGGTTACGTTCACTATTCGAAGCAAAGCATACTCGTGCTCAGCGAAGGAACGCCAGCGGCTACTAGCGACCAGTGGCCCAAATCACCGCATCGACAGGCCCAACCCGCCGTCGACCCTAAGGACCGTTCCGTTGATGTACGCCGCCGCCGGCGAGAGCAGGAAGGCGGCGACGCCGGCCAGCTCCGCGGGCTCGCCGAATCGGCCGAGCGGGATCTGGGTCATCGCGCCATCCCGCGCCGGGGCGGGCATCGCGCGCACCTTGGGGGTGGCGATCATGCCGGGCATCACCGCGTTGCAGCGAATCCCGCGCGGACCCCATTCGGCGGCCAGCGTGCGCGCCATCCCGACGATCCCCGCCTTCGACGCCCCGTAGGCGACCTGCCCGGGGAGCCCGACTTCGGCTGCGACCGAGGAGATCAGCACGATCCGCCCGTCGCCGGAGGCCAGCAGCGCCTCGAACGCCGCCTGCACCACCCAGAAGGCGCCGTACAGGTTCGTCTCGATGTCCTTGCGCCACTCCTCGTCGGAGAAGCGCTCCGCGCGGTGGATCGTGTCGACGATCCCGGCGTTGGCGATCACCGCGTCGCAGCCGCCGAGCGACTCGATCGCGTCGGCGACGCCACGGCGCACGGCCTCCGGGTCGCGAACGTCGAACGTCGCGGTGACCGCCGTGACGTCGCCGACGGGCGCGCCCGGCACGTCGCAGGCCGCCACCGCGCAGCCGCACGCCAGCAGCGTCTCGGCGAGCGCGCGGCCGATCCCCCCGGTCGCGCCGGTGACGATGACCCGCCGTCCCGACGGCGTCAGGCCGAGCATCAAGCGTCGCCCGCGCCGGCCGGCTTGCTCAGGCCGTAGCGGGCCCAGTGTCGCTCCGGGATGTCCGCCGGGTCCTTGTACCAGTACCAGGTACAGGGATCGCGGTCGTAGTCGTCGGGCGGGTCGGACGGGTACATCGGGTGCCCGATCCACTCGATCGGCTGGATCTCATTCATGAACGAACAGTGCGTGCAGTACAGCGGGAAGCCCTTGCGCCCATAGCTCCAGTCGTGCGCCTCGTGCGTCACGCCCAGCGGGCGCTCACCGCGGTAGGCGCCGTTTCGCCACAGGCGCTGGCCCGAGCCGCACGGGTTCATCCGGAAGGTGAACTTCTCCTCGTCCTCCTCGATCTCGAACGCGCCCGGGTTCGGCCCGGTGCCCGAGCACGAGTGCGCCCGCCACGTGGCGGCGAGCGCGTGCACGATCTGGCGCCGGTCAGTGCCCTCGATCTTCTCGACGTCACCCCGCCAGCCGCGCTCATTCCCGTAGCGCCAGGCCTCGGCCACCCCCTCATCGCCCAGCATCTCCTGCACGAAGCTGATCAGGCCCAGCAGACCGCCCGCCATCAGGTCGTGCAGGTAGCGCCACTCGTGCTTCATCTCCTCGCACAGCGTTCGTGCGCCGTCGATGTCGCCGCGATCGAGCGCCTCGATCGCACGGTCCATAGTGGGCCGTGCCATCTCCGCGAGCTCCTGATCGGAGAACCACCGTTCCGTCATCGCCGCTCCTCCTCCAACCTCAAGGGCTTGCCGCTGATCAATTCTTATTCGGCTTCGTCCGCTGCGAAGAGGACATCGGGATTGAGGATGCCCGCCGGGTCGAAGCTCTGTTTGATGCGGCGCATGAGCTCGATCTTGACGGGGTCTTCCAGTTTGCGGAAGTACGGGGTTTTGGCGCGGCCGAGGCCGTGTTCGCCGGAGATCGCACCGCCCAATTCCATTGCCAACGCGAAGATGTCGGTCATCAGCTTCTTCTTTTTCTCCGGGTCCTTGCAGAAGATGGCCAGGTGCACGTTGCCGTCGCCCGCGTGTCCGCAGCCGGTCGTGGCAGCGCCCGCGGCCACCGCCAGATCGTGTGCGGCGGAAAGGAATTTCGACATCGCGGAGCGCGGCACAACGGTGTCGATGATGTCGTCTGCGCCGATCGCCTTTGCCGTCCAAAACGCCCTCTCGCGCGCCTCGATCAGCTTGCGCGCTGAGCCGCCTTCCAGCACATAGGCGTCGATGGCACCCAGCTCGGCGACCAGCTCACCGGCCCGCTCGACATCCTCGTCCAGTCGGTCGGCAGTGCGGTTCTCAAGCGCCACAACGAGATACGCCTGGCAGCTGTCCCGGATCTCGTCGGGAATGCCCAGCTCCAGGTTCTGGGTGTAGACGAGTGCGGCCATCGTCATGTTGTCGATGTATTCCAGGATGTAGGGCACCAGCCCGCTGGCGAGGATCTTGGGTACTGCCTCCATGACTGGGTCGAAGTCGGCGAACGGGGCGAGCACGGTGGCGCTGTGGTCGAGGCGGGGATGCAGCTTGACGATCACCTCGGTGGCCAGGGCCAGGGTGCCTTCGGAGCCGACGATGAGTTGGGTCAGGTCGTAGCCGGTGGACACTTTGGCGATCTTGCCGCCGGTCCGGATGATCTCGCCGGTCGGCAGCACCGCCTGCAACCCGAGCACGTTATGGCGGGCTATCCCATACTTGACCGCGCGCATCCCGCCGGCGTTGGTTCCGACGTTGCCGCCGACGCTGGAGGACAGCTCGCCCGGTTGAACCATGTAGCGCAGCCCGGCATCAACGGTCGCGGCGTCCAGCTCGGTCAGGGTCACCCCCGGCTGCACGACGGCTACCTGGTTGGTCGTATCGACCTCCAGGATCGCGTTCATCCGCTCGAAGGAGATCACCAACCCGCCTTCCCGCGGGATCGCCGCGCCCGACAAGCCAGTCCCGGACCCGCGGGCCGTCACCGGCACGCCATGTTCCGAGGCTGCCTTCAGCAGCTGCGAAACCTCTTCTGCGCATGCGGGTTTGGCGACGTACGCGGGCTTCTGCGGCGCCGTCGTCAACACTTCGTCGTGGAAATAGTCCTCGGGGATTGCGTCGCCAGTCAGCAAGTTGTGGTGCCCGACGATCTCGGCAAACCGCGTCGTCATGTCGCTCATCGAAGGCCTCATTTTCTATCGACGCACAGCGACTCACTTTATCGCCGCCCGCGACCGACCGGTGGCATGCTCGTTGCATGGCGGCCGCCCCCGAAACTGTCTACGCGCGAGACGGCGATGTTCACCTCGCGTATCAGGTCGTCGCTGACAACGGGTCAGATCTCCTGTTCGTCCCCACCGCTACGTTCCCGATCGACTTGCTGTGGGACGAACCCACCGTCGCCCGCCACCTGCGTCGGCTGGGATCGTTCAGCCGTCTGATCATGACCGACCTGCTCGGGATGGGAAGCTCTGATGCGGTGCCGATTCAGGACCGTCCGGCGATGCAGGCGTGGACGGACGGGCTTGTCGCGGTGCTCGACGCCGTGGGGAGCGAGTGTGCGTCAGTCTTTGCGATGTCGGAGTCGGCGCTTCCTGCCATGCTCCTGGCCGCAACCTATCCCCAGCGCGTGCGCTCGCTGGTGCTCTTCAGCCCATACGCGCGCTATCTCCGAGCAGACGATTACCCGTGCGGAATGCCCGAGCCGGCCTTCACCCGGTATGTCGACGGCTTCGGCGACACCGTCGGGACCGGTGCTGTCGCGGACATCTTGGCCCCGAGTTGGGCCGGCGATGCCGGGAAGCGGCGATGGTGGGCCCGCGGCGAGCGCCTGGCCGGCGGCCCCGGCTACTTCAAGGCCATCTTCGACCTCTACCTGCGCACCGACGTCCGGCCCGTGGTCGAGAGCATCCAGGCGCCGACGCTTTTGCTACACCGCCACGGTGATCACCATGTAACCGGCGGCCACGCCCGCTATCTCGCCGATCGCATCCCGAAAGCGCGATTGGTGGAATTCGACGGGGACGACAACGTGTGGTTTGCCGGTGACTCCGACCGGGTGCTCGACGAGATTGAATCGTTCGTCACCGGTTCACGCGCCGCCAGGCCGACGAACCGCGTGTTGTCGACCGTGTTGTTCACCGACATCGTCGGATCCACCGAACGCGCCGAGGCCCTCGGCGATGAGGCCTGGACGGCCGCCCTCGACGTGCACAACGAGGTCGTGGCGAGCCATGTGGGCAGCGCGCGGGGCGACGTCATCAAGTTCACCGGCGACGGCGCGCTCGCAACCTTCGACGGGCCGGCGCGTGCGATCACCTGCGCGTGCGCGATCCGCGACGCGGTGCAAGACCTCGGCCTCGACATCCGCGCCGGCCTGCACACTGGCGAGGTGGAGATGATCGACCGCGACGTGCATGGGATCGCGGTCCACATTGCCGCGCGCATCATGGCGCTCGCCGGGCCCGGCGAGGTACTGGTGTCGGGCGCGATCCCGCCGCTGGTCCTCGGATCGAGGATCGCCTTCGATGACCGCGGCAGCCACGAACTCAAGGGTGTGCGCGACCCCTGGCCGGTCCTGGCGGTGCGCGACGCGCGCGGTTAAAGGTGATCACCACATCGCCTGACGGGTTTCGGTTTCGGCGCTGCGGCCAAATATTCGAGAGCATTTCACGAATCAGCCGTCTGCGGGATCACAGAACGTCCGTGGCGGCGGCGGAAACGGGAGCTAGGATCCCTCTCGGGGCCTGGTACGCGCCAGTGTCGGCTGACGCCCGGGTGCGAGGCATCGGGGCTTCGACCGCGAAAGGCCAACCAGTGAACGATAAACCGAATGTCCTCATCATCTGGGGCGACGACATCGGTCAGAGCAACCTCAGTTGCTACAGCAACGGGCTGATGGGATACCGCACCCCCAACATTGACCGCGTCGCCGCCGAAGGGGTGCTGTTCACCGACTATTACGCGGAGCAGAGCTGCACCGCAGGACGAGCGGCGTTCATCACTGGCCAGAACCCGTACCGCACCGGCCTGACCAAGGTGGGCCTGCCCGGCGCGCCGCTGGGCCTGCAGCCCCAGGACCCGACGATCGCGACGGCGCTCAAGGCGCAGGGCTACGCCACTGGCCAGTTCGGCAAGAACCACCTCGGCGACCGCGACGAGCACCTGCCCACGATGCACGGCTTCGACGAGTTCTTCGGCAACCTGTATCACCTCAACGCCGAAGAGGAACCTGAATTACCGGACTACCCAAAGGATCCGGAGTTCCGCAAGAAGTTCGGCCCCCGCGGCGTGCTGCACACCTGGGCCAACGGCGACGGCACCCAGCGCATCGAGGACACCGGCCCGCTCACCAAGAAGCGGATGGAAACCTGCGACGACGAATTCCGCAACGCCGCAGTCGATTTCATCAAGCGACAGCACAACGCCGAAACTCCGTTCTTCGTGTGGTTCAACACCACGCACATGCATTTCCGCACCCACACCGAGCCCGAGAGCGTGGGCCGCGCAGGGCGCTGGCAGTCGCGCTACCACGACACGATGTTGGATCACGACGACACGGTCGGCAGCCTGCTGGATCTGCTCGACGAGCTGGGCATCGCCGAGAACACGATCGTCATGTATTCCACCGACAACGGTCCGCACATGAACAGCTGGCCCGACGCCGGCATGACCCCGTTCCGCAACGAGAAGAACTCCAACTGGGAGGGCGCCTACCGCGTCCCGGCGCTGGTGCGCTGGCCGGGGCACATCCCGGCCGGCTCGGTGCTCAACGGCATCGTCAGCCACGCCGACTGGTTCGTCACGCTGTTGTCGGCGGCGGGTGTGCCCGACATCGCCGAGCGGCTGCGCGCGGGCACAGACCTGAACGGCACGACCTACAAGGTGCACCTCGACGGGCACGACCAGTTGGCGTACATCACCGGCGAGACCGACGAGAGCCCGCGCCAGCACTTCTTCTATGTCTCCGATGATGGCGACCTCACCGCACTGCGGTTCGACAACTGGAAGTTCGTCTTCCTCGAGCAGCGCTGCGTGGGCACCCTGCAGATCTGGGCGGAGCCGTACGTGGAACTGCGCGTGCCCAAGCTGTTCAACCTGCGCACCGATCCGTACGAGCGGGCCGACATCACGTCGAACACGTACTTCGACTGGATGTTGGACCACATCTTCCTGTTCGTTCCGGCTCAGGCTTACGTCGCGCAGATGCTGCAGACGTTGGTCGAGTTCCCGCAGCGACAGAAATCCGCGAGCTTCAGCATGCAGCAGGTGATGGCCAAGTTGCAGGACGCCACGACCCGCAGCAGCTGAGCGAGTCCGATGGAGCGCGACGACCGGCTCCCGTCCTGGCGCCCCGGCGGCACGCGGGACGCACTGGAGGCGTTCTTGGCGGCGGCTGAGGAGGTGCCGGTCGCCGATCGGGTCGCCTACTTCGACAACGACGGCACGCTGTGGTGTGAGCGGCCGAGCTATGTACAGCTCGACTTCTTCCTCGACGCGCTGCACAGACGTGTGGCCGAGGACCCGTCGATCGGCGAGCGTGCCGAATTCGCTGCCCTGCTCAGCGGTGATCAGGCGGCGGTCGCCGGGATCGGGCTGGAACACATCGCGCTCGCGCTCGCCGGTCTGTTCGAGGGCATGACGCCGGAGGAGTTCGCCGCCGCGGCAAGGGAATTCATGGGCAGAGCAGCGCACCCGACGCTAGGCCGGCCGCCGCGCTCGGTGACGTATCAGCCGATGTTAGAGCTCATCGCTGAGCTGCGGCGCCGCGACTTCACGGTCGGGATCGTCACCGGCGGCGGCACCGAGTTTGTCCGGGCGATCAGCGACGACTTCTACGGTGTGCCAGCCGAGTTGGTGGTGGGCACCCTCATCGGCCACGGATTTTTGTTCGCGCGGCCATCGACTGCGCGTCGTCCGAGGCGCAGTCTTAGTGTGACGGCCATCACAGTAGACTCGCTGGGCGGCGCAATCCAACCGCACTGGAGGATCCGATGCTCGAGCACCGCGCGCACTTCATCAATGGACAATGGCAGCCCTCAAACGGCCCGGACCAGATCGCGGTCGTCAACGCAGCCACCGAGGAGGTAATGGGCTCGATCCCGGCCGGCGACGCCGTCGATGCGGACAAGGCAGTGCGTGCCGCCCGCGAGGCGTTTGCTTCATGGTCGACGACGTCGCCGGGCGAGCGTGCCGGCTATCTGAAGCGGGCGGCGGAGGGGCTGCAACTTCGGCAGACAGAAATCGCGACGCTGGTCAGTCAAGAGGTTGGGATGCCTTTCGCATACAGCAACGTGATTCAGGTCGGCCTGCCGGTGCAGTCCTTCGTGTCGATTGCTGACGTTGTGCTGAACTTCCCGTTCGAGCGGCGGGTCTATAACTCGCTGGTCGTGCGGGAACCGATCGGGGTAGTTGTCGCGATCACGCCGTGGAACTATCCGTTGCACCAGATCGCGGCGAAGGTTGCGCCGGCCCTGGGCGCCGGGTGCACCGTCGTTCTCAAGCCGAGCGAGGTCGCGCCGTTGAATGCGTATGTGTTGGCCGAGGTGTTCGATTCGATCGGCCTGCCGCCGGGCGTCTTCAACTTGGTCACCGGGACCGGCGCCGGGGTAGGGGAGACGCTCGTCGCGCACCCGGAAGTCGACATGGTCTCGCTGACCGGTTCCACGGTCGCGGGGCGCCGGATCGGCGCGGTCGCCGCCGAAACCATCAAACGGGTCGCGCTGGAGCTTGGCGGAAAGTCAGCGCTGATCGTTCTGGACGACGCCGATATGGTCGAGGCCGTTTCCGGTGGACTGTTGGCCTGCTTCCTCAACTCGGGACAGACCTGCATAGCGCTGACGCGAATGATCGTGCCTCGGTCCAAACTGGCCGAGGTCGAAGCGGTGGCCAAGGCCGGCGTCGAATCGATGATTGTCGGTGATCCGTTCGACCCGGCAACGGTTCTCGGCCCGTTGGTGTCCGCTGTACAGCGCGACCGGGTGGTCGGCTACATCGAGAAGGGCATCGCCGAGGGCGCCCGACTCGTCGCCGGAGGGCCCACTTCGCCGGACGGGCTGGAGAGGGGTTTCTTCGTCCGACCGACCATCTTCTCCGACGTCACGCCGGACATGGCGATCGTGGGCGAGGAGATTTTCGGCCCCGTTTTGGTGATCCAGGCCTACGACGACGAGGACGAGGCCGTTCGACTGGCCAACGACACGATGTTCGGTCTTAACGCGGGGGTCTTCTCGGGCGACGAGGAGCACGCGATCAGGGTCGCCCGTCGGATTCGGGCGGGCCAGGTCCAGATCAACGACGGGGCCTTCAACATCCACGCGCCCTTCGGCGGCTACAAGCAGTCGGGCAATGGCCGAGAGTTCGGCGAATGGGGACTCGAGGAGTTCCTAGAGACCAAATCGATGCAGCTTCCGTAGAGCTCTGCGTCGTCCCTGCACCCGACCGACCAGGAAAGGTCACCTCCATGAGCCTCGAATTCAACGCTCTCCAGCGCAAGACTCTGACCGCGATCGTCGACACCTTCGTCGCGGCCGTTCCACGCGAGGACGACCCAACCGGGTTCTACGCTGCCAAGGGCAGCGACATCGGCGCCGACGTCGCCACGGAGCAGTACCTCGTGAGCCACCTGCCCGACGCGCAGCTCGCCGGCTTGCTCCAATTGCTCGATGCCGCCGGCCTGATCGGGTTGAAGAATCAACCCCAGGCCATTCGGGAGGCGATCATCGCCAACCTCGCGGGCATCTCGCCCGAGAGCGCGCAAGCGGTAGCCGCGCTGTATCAGCTTTCGGTGATCTTCGCCTATAGCCTGCCGGGTCCACAGGGCCACAACCCGCTGTGGGCCGGCATGGGATATCCGGGCCCGGTCCAGGCCCCGCCGTCCGATGCCCCGAAGACACTGCAGGTGATCACCCCGTCCGGTGAGACGACGCTCGAGGCGGACGTGGTGGTGGTCGGCTCCGGCAGCGGCGGTGGAGTCGCCGCCGCCGTGCTGGCGCAGGCAGGCAAGCGGGTCATCGTCCTGGAAGCGGGCGGTTATTTCAACGAGTCCGACTTCGTTCAGCTGGAACCGCTGGCCTATCGGAACCTTTTCCTGCGCGGCGGCTTCTTCCCCTCCGCCGACGGCATGGTCAGCATCGCCGCGGGGAGCACCGTGGGCGGCGGCAGCACCGTGAACTGGTCCAACTCGCTGCTGACCCCGGCCACCGTCCGAGCCAGCTGGGCCAACGACGGCCTCACCGACGTCAACACCCCGGCGTTCGACGACCACCTGCAGGCGGTGTTCGACCGCATCAACTGCAACGATAAGGTGGCCACCCAGAACGCCCCGCACCAGCGGTTGGCCGACGGCGCGGCCAAGCTCGGATACTCCTACCGCGTCGCCATGCTCAACATCGACCCAGACAGATACGATCCGAACCTGATCGGGTGGAGCGGGATGGGCGATCAGACCGGCGCCAAGCAGGGCACCATGCGCACCTATCTACAGGACGCGTCGGACGCAGGAGCGAAACTGCTACCCAACACCCGCGCCGAGCGGATCCTCACCGAGGGCGGCAAGGCCGTCGGGGTCGAGGCGACCTACACCGACCCACAGACGCAGCAGAGCTCCCGCATCGTCATTCACGCGTCCTCCGTCGTGGCCGCCGCCGGAGCCCTGGAGACTCCCGCGCTTCTCCTCCGGTCGGGCATCGGTGGGCCGGCCGTCGGCGCCGAACTGCGACTGCATCCCGCCAGCCTCGTCAGCGGCATCTATGACGAACCCCAGGACCCGTGGTACGGCCCCGCGATGGCCGGCATCATGAACGAGTTCGCCGAGGTGAATGACTGCCACGGCTACATCGTCGAATGCGTGCAGCACCTGCCCGGCCTGTTCACCACGGTCGTGCCCTGGCTCGGCGGCGGGCAGCACAAGGAGCTCACCCGCAAATATCGGTACCGAGCCGACTGGGTGTTCATCGTCAAGGACCGCGGTGCCGGAACGGTCACCATCGATGACAACGGTGAGTCCGCACACTGGTATCCGTTCACCGACGAGCTCGATCGGCGTCACTTCCGCGAGGCCGCGGTGACGTCGATCCGCATGCAAGAGGCCGCGGGTGCACAACAGATCTTCCTTGCGGGCCAGCCCTTTGCGCCGTGGCAGCGCGGCGAGGACCTCGAGAAGTTCATCGAGAAGGTCAACCAGGTCCCGATCGGCCCCGGCGGCACGCCGGTGTTCAGCGCCCACCAGATGTGCAGCGCAAAGCTGGGCAGCGACCCGCAGACGTGCGTCGCGAAGCCAAATGGCGAGCTGCACGACACGACCGGGGTCTGGATCGCCGACGCCAGCGGAATGCCCTGCTGCTCGGGAGTGAATCCCATGGTGTCTGTCATGGCACTGGCGCGCCGCACGGCGACGAACATGCTGAACCAGCCCTGACACATGCCGTAGCACTGGGCTGGTGAAGTCGAGCCGTTTACATCGGCCGGTTCGCCTCGTCAGCGCGACTAGCGAATAGGAACGACTAGATGATGCAACCGCAACTCGCGCAGCCCTGGGGAGGCGCCAGTCACTTCAGCGACATCGCGGGACCGATGCACTGGGTGGACTTTGGCGGGCCGGCGGGCGTTCCGCCCATCGTCATGGTGCACGGATTGGGTGGCTCACATCTGAATTGGGTCAGGATCGCTCGACCGCTGACCGAGCGCAACAGAGTGATCGCCATCGACCTGCCCGGATTCGGGTTCTCACCTGCTGCGGGCAGAAGGACCACCATCGAAGCCAACACGAAGGTACTCGACCGCTTCATCAACGAAACCCTCGGCAGCCCAGTCATTTTGATGGGCAACTCGATGGGCGGTGCCATCACGATCCTGGAGGCGGCCGCCAGCCCGCAGGCGGTCGCCGCGGTAGTGCTGGTCGATCCGGCGCTGCCACGACCCGCGGAGGTTCCCGATCCCCAAGTCGCCGCACAGTTCCTGATGTACGCCTTTCCCGGCGTAGGCGAGGTCTTCCTGGATATCAGCAGGCGATCCAGAACCGACCGCGAGCTCGTTGAACGCATCGTGAACCTGTGCTTTGCCGATCCACGCCGAAGCTCCCCGGAGGTGATGGATGCGGCCACCGAACTCGTCGCACAACGCCGCCGCCTCATGCCTTCCCAGGATGCCGCTTTCCTGCAGGCCGTACGGTCGGTGGTGCGGGCCGGTCTCAGGCCGCGTCATTTCAAGAACGTGATGAGGTCGCTTGTGCAGCCGGTGCTGCTCATCCACGGCGATCGGGATCGGCTGGTGCCCGTCGCCGCCGCGCGCATGGCGGCCGCCGCTAATCCCAAGTGGGACACCGAGATTCTCCATGACGTCGGACATACACCACAGCTCGAGAATCCCGACGCAGTAATCCACGCCGTGTCGCGCTGGCTGGATCGCCGCAAACTTGGCGCCACCGGCGCCGGAAACATGACCGCACCAATTGAGGACAATCGATGAAACAGCTCTCCGGCTGGTTCTGCTCATCGCTCTGACAGATGTGACGCGCACGCCAGTGTGGGCGCGGCTCAGTCAGCGTCTTCGATGAACAGCGCCATCGATGCGGTGAATCCGTGCAACGCGTTGCGGCCGGCGATCGGGCCGATCTCCCCGGCGGCGAAGAAGCCGGCGAGCGGAATCCCGCCAAGGAGTTCCTCGATGGTCGACGCGTCATGGTCGGCGACCCCGAACATCCGCCGCCCACGCCCGTTGCAGGTAAACAACAGCGCGCCAACCGGACTCCCGGACAACTCCGCTCGAGCCCGCTCTACGGTCAGGCGCAGGTCCTTGTCGGCCCCCGCCGCGTCACGGACCTGGAACTGCACGGTCGCGCCGACTTCGACGACCTCGCCGATCTCGATCGCCCCGGTCGATTCGTCGGCGCCGAGCAGCCCGCGGATCAGGAAGTCGCCCTGACCTGGAGCCGCCAGGTGCTCGTCGACGACGATCCCGATCTGCAGGCCGTGGCTGACCAGTTCCTGCTCGTCGCGCTGCAGCCCCTCGACGATCTCACGCAGGCGCTGCAGCGGCGGTCGGCCACCCAGCTCGGTGATCAGTGCGCCGTCCGCGCCGGTGACGATGTATGGGTCGCCGATCGGCCGGCAGCCTTGCGACACGATCGGGACAGCGTGCACGCCGGGCAGGCGCACGCCCACGAGGCCAGAGGTGAGCACACCGTGGTCGCGGAACAGCCGGGTGTCGCCGGGGCCCCGCCCACCGCTCACCACGCCGCCCACCACGGTCGTTCCCGGCAGGTCGGTGTTGAGGTGCTCGACGAGCAGGCTCGACGGGAATGAGTACGGGTCCGGCAACAGCAGATGCAGATCGTGCACGGTCCGGTCGAACCGGTAACCGGTGAGCAGGCCACCCGAGCCGGTGCGGACGAAGTCCAGCCGGAACGTCTCGGCGGCCAAGCCGGACGCCAGCCACACCGCCACCGCGGGCTCGTCCTCTATCTCGCGGTGGCCGGCGACGATCGCCTGGGCGACGCAACCGATCAGCGCGGGCGCCTCGACCATCCGCTGCACCGCGTCGAGGACGTCCACAGCCTTGTCGGTGTGTGATCGCGATCCGAGTAGCACGGCCAGCGACGGCGCCTCACCCGCGAGCTCGTCGCGCGCGTGCGCGGCAGCCTCCACCGCGGCCTGCCGTGCGTCGGGCGCGGTGGAAACCCCGACTCCGATCCGCACACTTCCATGATGCGCCGCCCTGGGTGCGAGAAAACATTCAGGACCGCATCCGTTTGCGCAGCCCGCGGCGCGACTTTCAAAACCCAGCGTCAGTTGGTCGCCGAGAGCCTCGTCTTCGACCGGTGCAGGAACGAACGCTGATCGTCCACGGCAATCACGTCAGCAGCCATCCCATCCTCGAATTTCGAATCCACACTTAGGATTTCGCTATCGCTACCGGTCGGCAGCTGGTAGTCTGAAAGCCGGTGTCCGGGTATGTTCTGGGGGTTGCCGCGAGTTCGTCGCGCCGGAAGGCGCGGCTATACGACATTCGCCGAACCGTTGCGACCGGGCCCGATGCCGGAATCCTCGATCGACTCGTCTGCTACACCGGCCGGTGTCGATTCATTCGCCAGATGGAAGGTGAATCATGCCTAAGTTAAGCCAATACGCCCAGGGCACGCCGAACTGGGTCGACCTGCAAACCACCGATCAGTCGGCAGCTAAGCAGTTCTACGCATCGCTATTGGGCTGGAGTTACGACGACAACCCGATGCCTCAAGGCGGTGTGTACTCCATGGCCACGGTGAACGGAGAGACGGTGGCGGCGATCGCGCCGATGCCGCCGGGTGCACCAGGGGGCAGGCCACCGATGTGGAACACCTACATCGCGGTGGACGACGTCGATGCGGCGGTCGACAAGGTGGGACCCGCGGGCGGGCAGGTGCTGATGGCACCCGTCGATATCGGCGAAGCCGGCCGGATGGCCTTCGTCGCCGATCCGACCGGCCCGGCCGTGGGGCTGTGGCAGGCCAACCGCCACATCGGCGCGACGCTGGTCGGCGAGCCAGGCGCGCCTATCTGGAACGAATTGATCACGGACAAGCCAGAATCGGCGCTGGCATTCTATGAGGCCGTGGTCGGCTTGACGCACTCCGCTGTAGAGATGGCACCAGGTCAGAAGTACACGCTGCTCAAGGTCGGTGAAAACGATGTCGGCGGTTGCACGGAACCGCCGATGCAAGGTGTGCCTAACGTTTGGCATGTCTACTTCGCCGTCGACGATGCCGACGCCACCGCGGCCAAGGCGGCCGAGGGGGGCGGGCAGGTCATGGTCGAGCCGTTCGACATCCCGTCGGTAGGGCGGTCGGCTGTCTTGACCGACCCGCAGGGCGCAGTGTTCAGCGTGCTGAAGCCGGCCCAGCAGATGTAAGGGTCAGTCCACGACACGCGGTGAGTCTTCGTCCAGCCAAACCAGCTGCGGCCGGAGGCCTCCAAGGGGCTGAATCGGCGCGCGGCCGGAGCTTCAGCGCGCAAAGCCCCGCAGAATCCCGGTCACCCCAACTTCCCAACGCCGGTTCACCGATGCCTTCGACTTGCCCAGCCAGCGGCCACCTTCCTGAACCGCCAAACCCTGTGCTAGAGCGAGCAATACGTGCGCGATATCGACTGGGTCGCCGGTGAGCAGCCCCGCATCGGTGCACTGTTTGATTCTGCCGACGAAGATCTCTCGCACCGACGTCGACGCCGCGAGTTCCTCGGGGCCGGGGTCGAAATCCTGGAAGGGTCGCGAGAACATCACCCGGGCCAGCGCCGGGTAGTCGAGGCAGAACCGCCGGAACACCGGAATGAGCCGCTGGACGTCGGCGACCGCGTCGTCGGTCTCAGGGACGGCGAGCAGCCGGCGGGAGAGCATCCGGAATCCCTCGAAGAACACCGCGCCTACCAGCCCGGGCTTGTCACCGAACAACTCGTAGACCGCGGGCACCGAGGTGCCGGCCTGCTCGGCCACCCGCCGGGTGGTGAGCCCGGAGAGACCATCCTGGTTCAATGTCGAGACCGCGGCCTGCAGCACTCGATCGCGAAGCTCGGGGGTGCGCTGCTTGGGCCTGGGCATCCGGTTCTACTGGACGCCGAATTCGGCTGGCACTCCATCGATTCCGGCGCGAAGCTCCTTGAGCGCATCGGCGCGGGCGCGCAGCTTGCTGGCCGCATGTGCGCCCAGATCGAGCTTGATGAATTGGAGGGCAGCCTCCTCGGCGCGAGGAAGCACCCTCTCCGGTAGGTCGATCTCGTCGATAAATCCCGCAGCCAGGGCGGTCTCGCCGAAGAACACCTTGGACAGCCCGACAGACTGCTGATACGCCGACGGCGTGAGACGCAGCTTCATGATCGCCAAGGCCGCGTACGGCAGGACCACTCCGATGGCGACCTCATTAGCCTGAATGTTGTATCCCGGCGCGGCGATTCGGTGATCGCCACTGCACAACAGGAATGACCCCATCGCGATGGCCGGGCCGGTGCACGCCATCACCACCGGCTTCGGGTAGGACAGCAGCCTGTACGACAGTTCGAATCCGCCCCTGAGCATGTCGATCGCCGGCTGAACCTCGCCAGCGGTCAAGATCTTCAGGTCAAACCCACCGCTGAACGCCCGGTGGTTGCCGGCGATTACCAGCGCACCGACGTCGTCGCGATCGGCGTTGTCGAGCGCCTCGTTGAGCGCCTGCTGCATGGTCGGCCCCAGCGCATTCACCTTGCCGTCGTCCATCGTGATCACCGCGATGGACTCGTCGCGACGGTAGGTGACCGGTCCGCTCATGATGCTCCTTCGGCCGAAGCGCATTATTGTTTTGTATCGACGTTACGGAACAAGGTTACGAAATGCAAGAGGCGGGTGCCAGGCCTGCCGATGGTTCATCAGCGCCAGTGGGTGGCGTTGCCCTTTCGGAGGCAGGCGAATCGGCTCACCGCGTTGTCAGCCGAGCTGGTAGGACTCGCGGGATACGCGGAAGAAGTGCCCGGTGCTGGTATCGGTGCACGTCACACCCGATGGCTCACTGTCGCAGGTCATCGCGCCGAGCGATCTCGTCTGGCCATAGTTGAGCGTCGGCCAGGGACCAAAGCCAGAATTGAGCGCAGAGTATCGACACGAGAGGTACGCCGGCTTGCCTTGGTCGAGCCGAAAATCATGACCCACATCGCACGGCGATGCCGATGGTGTCGCGTAGGTGTAGTCCCCGATCTGGCATAGGGTTTCCAGGACAGGGCTGTCAAAAATATCGCACCGGACGTTTCCGGACGGGGACTGAAACGTGATGGTGTCATCTGCGTGTGCGATTGCCGCCAGGGGCGGCGTTGTCGCGGCGGTCGCGACCAAGAGCGCCGCGGTCATTGTGATTTTCATTGGTTGGTCCCTTTCCGACGAACATGTCCGGAGTCTGGGTGCGGTGAATGGCTGGAGCTCTTCGCTGGTGTGCCGGCTGTTGTGGCCTCGCAAAGGTGGCGGGGCTACATTTCTGAGCCCACGGGATGGATCTGGAGTTCGCAGGTGTCGATGGTGGCGGGGACGGTGACCGTCTGCGTGGTGCCCGGCGGAGTCACCTGCAGGTCGGTGTAGGTCGGGCAACTGCGGTTGACATCGCGCGGGTCGAAGCCGACGCCCTCAACCACGGCGTACGCGGGCTGCGACGGCGACAGCGTGATGGTGGGCGGGGTGTCCGTCCGCACCCCGCCCATAAACCCCGACAGGGTGCGATCGGCGTGGATCAGCGGACCACCGGCGCCGGAGTCGACTCCCGGGTAGCCGGTTAGCGTGCACGGCCCGGCAGCGGGGGCCAGGCTGAACATCAGTGTCACCTCGCGATGCCCCGTCGCCGACTGATGCCCGCTGTTGCTCACCTGTACTTGCCCGGATGAGCACGGCGGCGGTGTTGGGTCGGCCTGTGCGATGACCGGCAGGGCGATCGTTGCCGCGCCGGTTGCCATCCACACCGCCGCAAGCGTTGTGATCTTCATCGTTGCCACTGGCGTATGCCTTCTCTAATAGTTCGCGTGCCGGTTGCCGGGGTCCCAGCGATAAGTTGTTTAGCGCGGCGGCCCGCAAAAGCCCGGCATCCATTGCCAGAGGTCATGAATCGCCGGCGGCAATGGGCAGTCGCCGTCTGGTGGCATGAGGGCCCCGGGCCCATACCCAACGCGGAACGGAACCCATGTCCCACCCTGCCCCGACTTGCGGAACATCATGTAACTATTCGCGTCCTGCAGCATGACCCCGGCGTCAAACGTCTTGGGACCGGACAGGGCCGCCGCCGCCCAATACATGTCGCTATTTGGGTCATAGGCGTAGTAGGTCTTGCCGGGCTCCAAGCCCGTGTACTCCGAGGCCGGGTGGCGGGTGAGCGTGGCTCCTGCCTGCAGCAGCTGGCCGCGATCGTCATCGGTCACCGGCAGGTTCACCGGAGGGGCGTCGGCGTGCGCGGGCGCAGCCAAACCATTCATTGCCACCGCGGTTACGATCCACGCCGCCGCAATCGTGATCTTCGGCGTTGTCATTGGCCTGTTCCTTGTCCTCGTTCGCTGCTGGTTGCCGCCGTCATGGGGCAGGTGGACACCGCCGGCGCTGCTACCGATCCCAACATCAGGACAAACCCACACATGTTCAGGCCGAGGCCAGCAGTGACGTGAGTTCGGCGCGGGGCACCGAGACTTGCTGTGGCCCGTCTAGCTGTGCGAGCACCTGTCCCTGGTTGAAGAAGAAGATCACCGCGTCGTCGGTGATCGCGAAATTCTGGTATGCGTCCATGCCGGGCTCGCCAAACGGCAGTGCGCCAAACTTGCGCTGGACAATCGGGGTCAGCACCTCCAGCGGCTTACTGCCCGATTTGAACAGGCTGTCGAACGTGATCGGCGTGCCCTTTCTCAGGTCGTAGTTGAATGCCTTGAACGAGCCCACCGGGTGAGCGCCCAAGTCCTGGTTCATCGCAAATACCAAGCTTTGGGTGCCGGGGGCCGGCGTGTCCGATCGGTACGCCGTCCCTGTAATTGCGAGGAGATATGGCGGCCGATCGCGTGGGGGGTTCTTTTGGGCGTCGTTGGTCCATTCGTCACGCTGGTGCGTCAGGAAGTCGGTGAGCGGCTGCTGGTCGGGGTAGCCGACCGGAAAGCTGACGTCCAGCGTGTAGTTGGAGCTGGCGCTGTAGCCGTGGCAGGTCTGCTCAGGGTCGACCGTTCCGCCGACCTCGGCGCACACTGATTGCGCCCCGGCCGTCGCGGTGCCCGACCAGCCGACCAGCACGCAGGCGGCCACGGCCGCTTGCCCCATTATGCGCGGGTTTCCAAACATGATGGCGTTGCCCTTATCGCTGGTAAACGAATCGGCTCACGGCGTCATCAGCCGAGCTGGTAGGACTCGCGCGACACCCGGAAGAAATGCCCGGTGCTGCCGTCGGTGCACGTCACCCCCGAGGGCTCGCTATCGCAGGTGAACGAGCCAGCCGATTGCGTGTGACCGTAGTCAAGAATCGGCACGTCCGGGTTAGGTCCCGGCGAAGAGGACGACGGTCTAATCGTATCGTTGTGGCACTCCATGACCGGCGCACTGCCCTGCTCCATGTGGAAGCGGCCGCCCCAAGCTGAGTGTTCGCACGGCGATGGCGGCAAAACGTAAGTGTGGTCGGCGATTTCGCAGGTCACGCCGCCGACGCCTATCTCGCAAAAGACGTTTCCCGACGGTGACTGAAACGAGCCCGTGTCGGCGTCCGCGGTTGCCGCCAAGCCGATGGTTGCCGCGAATGCGATCGTTGCCGTCGCCATCCCGATAGCTGCGATCGTTGTGGCCTTCATTTGTACTGCATTCCTTTGTTCAGCTCTTCTGCGCCGCCTCGTTGGCACCGCCATTGCGGCAACTACAGACCGTCCGCGGTGCTACCGATCCCAACATCGGGACAAACCCGCGGGGGCTCACCTGTCACCGCGCCTCGAGCGATCCCCGCTTGGGTGGACAGGTCGTGCAGGGCCCGACCGCGGCAACGACCCTGAATGAAGCACGATGGTCGACGCCCAGACGTGACGCACGCCAACTGATCGCGCCGAGCCCCAAACTCCGAATCTGTGTTGTAGTGGCAGGCGGGAGGCCGCAAAGCCCGCCGCCGCGGCGCGGGTGCCCCTTAGGTGGGGTCATATGCCTTCCAACCCTGCAATAGCAATCTTCCTGTCGACCATAACTGCACAACCGCGACGTGGTGCCGGTGTTGCCAAATTGGGTTCAAGCGATCGAGGATCTGGCATTTCACGGCCTGGATGGAACGGCTCCTCAGCGCAGCGGTCGGCAGCCGGCCTGCCGAGGTCGACGGCGAGGATCACCGCACCCATCTTGCTTGCACCCCAGCCCGTTTCGCCGGTAATACGCATGGTCGCTGCGGTCAGCTGCCCAACCGCCCAGGTTTCATGAATTCCGGTATCGCGTCGTCCGGGGTCGGCGGGATCGATGATGCGGACAGCCCCCACAGCTGTTGAATGGTCGCGCCGCCGTCGACGACGAGTGTCTGACCGGTGATGCGGGCAGCCAGCTCAGAGGAGAGGAACAACGCGGCGTTGGCGACATCATGGGCGCGGGGCGCGGCCAGCGGATTAATTCCATTGACGGCGTACTCGTGTGGCGGCTGGTCCTCGTTGCCGGAGCCCACATTGCCTGGCGCGACCGCGTTAGCGCGAATCCCGTACCGCCCCAGTTCGTCTGCGAGGGTTTTGACGAGCGAGATGACGCCGGCCTTGGCGGCGCCGTAGGCGGCATGGTAGGTCGCCGCCGCAATGCCGTCGACCGAGGTGAGTGCGACCAACGATCCACCGCTGCGCTGCGCGATCATGCGCCTTGCCACAGTTTGAAAAAGGTAAAAGACCTGGGTCAGGTTGTAGTGGATCGCCACGTCCCACAGTTGGGTGCTGAAGTCCTCAACCTTCGACCAGGTCGCACCGCCGATAATGTCGACGCAGACATCAACACCGCCCAGAGCTGCAACGGCTTCGTCGATCGCCCGACTGACCTCCGCAGCGTCGGTCATATCGGCGACAATCGGGACGGCATTACCTCCCCTGCCGACGATCTCGCCGACAATGCGATTCGCGCGCTGCGCGTCGATATCGATACAGGCCACCGAGGCGCCCGCCTCAGCAAGGGCCAACGACGTGAACCATCCATGGCCCGCGCGCTCCGGGATGTAGCCCGCACCCGACACAACGGCGCGCTTACCGGATAGTCCAAAATCGATCACGGCCGACCTCCATCGCGCCCCTGGCTACACGAGGCCGATCCGCCACGGCCGCGGACATTCGACGACCTCATCTCCGATCTGACCACGTTCATGTCGGTCGTCGAGGCCGAATTCACGCACGCGGCAGTAGCGACTGAGTGGACCCGCGCCCTGGGCGGCGCATCATGGAGGGGTGCGGGTCGGAGTCGGGGTCTCCACCGCGCCCGACGCACGGCAGGCCGCGGTGGAGGCTGCAGCGCACGCGCGCGACGAGCTCGCGGGCGCGGCGCCGTCGCTGGCGGTGCTATTCGGATCGCGATCACACGCCGACAAGGCTGCCGATGTCCTCGCCGCGGTGCAGGAGACGGTCGAGCCGCCCGCGCTGATCGGTTGCCTCGCCTCGGCGGTCGTCGCCGGCGGCCACGAGATGGAGGACAAGCCCGCGGTGGCGGTGTGGCTGGTGTCCGGCCTGGCCGCCGAGACGTTCCGGCTGAACTATGTCCCCACCGACTCGGGTGGCCTGCTCAGTGGTTACCGGTTCGACCACGCCGCGGACGATCTACACCTGCTGCTGCCAGACCTGTACACATTCCCCTCGAAGCTGCTCATCGAGCACCTCAACACCGGGCTGCCGGGACAGGCCGCCGTTGTGGGCGGCCTGGCGAGCGGCGGGCGGGGACCGGGCGGCACGCGGCTGTTCCGCGATCACGACATGTTCATCTCCGGCCTCGTCGGCGTGCGCCTGCCCGGCATGCACGTCGTCCCGATCGTGTCGCAGGGCTGCCGTCCGATCGGCCAGCCCTACATCGTCACGAGTGCCGACGGCGCAACGGTCTTGGAGCTGGGTGGCCGACCCGCGGTGCAGCGACTGCGCAAGATCGTCGAGGGGCTGCCGCCCGACGAGCAGGAACTGGTCAGCCGCGGCCTGCACATCGGGATCGTCGTCGACGAGCACCTGGCGGCTCCGGGCCAGGGCGACTTCCTGATCCGCGGCGTGTTCGGCGCCGACCCGTCAACCGGGGCGGTCCCGATCGGCGAGGTGGTCGAGGTCGGCGCGACGGTACAGTTCCAGGTCCATGACCCGGTGGGCGCCGACAAGGACCTGCGCCTGACCGTGGAGCGGGCGGTAGCCGAGCTGCCCGGACGTCCGATAGGCGCGCTGTTGTTCACCTGCAACGGGCGTGGGCGGCAGATGTTCGGGGTCGCTGACCACGACGCGGCCGCCATCCAGGAACTACTCGGCGGGATTCCGCTCGCCGGTTTCTTCGCCGCCGGAGAGATCGGCCCGATCGCGGGACGCAACGCGTTGCACGCGTTTACCGCGTCGATCGCGCTGTTCATCGAGTGAGCCAGCGCGGCAGTCGCTCCGCCGCGGCCAACTCCGAAAGCCGTTGTGGCTCAGAGGCATCCGCGGACGTGCTGAAGCACTTCGTCGATTTTGGCGAAGCCGCCGAGGTGGCTCTCGGGGCGCACGGTGAGCTCGGCGTCCTGCAGGCGCGCGATGGCCGCGTGGACGCCGGCGATCGGGACGACGTGGTCGGATTCGCCGTGCCACCACCGCACCGGCACCTTCACGTCGGCCAACCGGAAACCCCAGTCCCGCCCCAACAGTCGGACATCGTCGACCATGGCCAGGCAGCGGCCCCGGAAGGCGTTGACCATGTCGTCGACGAAAATCGCCTCGACCTCCGGATCGTTGAGGACCCGCCGGTCGTCTTCGGGCCACATGCGGATGTAGCCGCGATAGGCGTAATGCGCGAAGGGAATAAGCGGTGCCAGCAGCACGGTGCTGAGCACGGCCAGCGGCCGGCGCAGCTGGGTGAGGACGGGGTTAAACCGGCGGGCAATCTCGGTGGCGCCGCCAAAGCCGGCCTCCGGACCGACCGACGGGACGGTGCCGTCGAGGACGGCCACGGTGGCCACACGATCCACCAGCGGGGGCAGCGCACCACAGGCCAGCGCGTAGGCGCCTCCGCCGGACATGCCCACGACACCGAGCTGCTCGGCATCGAGCGCGTCGGCCACCTGCGCGATGTCGCCGACGAAGTCGGTCACCGCGGAGTAACGGTGCGCATCGGAGAGCCCGGTGCCCGGCCGCTCGATGACGAAGACCCGCAGGCCGAGGGCCTCGGCGGCACGCCGGCCAAGCACCGGGAATTGGCGCCGGGCGCCCAGTGTGCCGTGGAACCACAGCACCACCGGACCGGCGGGGTCACCGAATTCCGCGTAGCCCAGCCCGCGACCGTCGGACAGGTGAAAACGGCCCTCCGCGCGCGGAATTTCGACGCGCGGTACTCCGGGGGGATGCCGCAGAGGGTTGCTCAGTTCCATTGGATCTCAAAGTGTAGGCGAGCAGGTGACCAGCCGATGACGAGCCTCGCCGTAGCAACGAGCAGGTTCCCCGGTGTTGGCTCGACGTTTGCGTGTGATTCAGCCCGGCTTGGTCGCGGTGACCAGCGGCGTGTGAGACGCGCGCGCAACCCGTAGGTTCGATGCATGCTCGCTCGGCTTACTGCACTTCTGGGCGTGTTGCTCGCCCTGTCGGGGTGTTCCGCCGCGCATCGAGCGGAAACAGGATTCCCGGATGGCACCAGTGTGCACACCATGGCGTTTGGCGGGCTGAACCGCAGCTACCGGGTCTACCAACCGGCGGGCCTGGCGGCGGCGGCACCGCTGGTGGTCATGTTGCACGGGGTGACCGGCAACGGTAAGCAAGCCGAAAACTCTTATGGCTGGGACTCATTGGCCGACTCGGCGAAGTTCATCGTCGCCTACCCCGACGGCGTCGGGCGGGCATGGAATGGGCACGGCTGCTGTGGCCAGCCCGCCCGTGAGAACATCGACGACGTCGGCTTTATCACCGCGATGGTCGGCCAGATCAGCGCCGCCCTGGCGATCGACAAGTCGCGGGTCTATGCCACCGGGATGAGCAACGGCGGCATCATGAGCTACGCGCTGGCCTGCAACACCGGCATGTTCGCCGCCATCGGTCCCGATTCGGCCACCATGCTCGACGCCTGCCCCGCGCCGCACCCGACGTCGGTGATTCATATCCACGGAACCGCCGACAAGTTGGTCCTCTACAACGGCGGGCAGGGTGCGAGCACCGTCAACGGGCCATCGATAGCTGACGTCAACGCGTTCTGGCGCAACGTCGACCAGTGCGGCCCAACCGATCTCGCCACCAACGCCCCGGTCACCACATCGACCGCCGCGTGCGCCGGCAATCGCAGCGTCGTGTTGATCACCATCGAGGGCGGCCGACACGGGTGGCCCGGCGGTACCACCGCCCTCGAGGGAGCGGACCCGACGTCGCACGCGCTCAACGCCACCCAGACCATCTGGCAGTTCTTCGCGGCCCACCCTGCCTGAGCAACCCGCTCCAACAGTCACGAGCTTACGACTCGACAAGCCGCCGAAGGTTTTTCAGGCTCTCGTCGAGTGAGCGGCTGACCCAGAACGCCGCAACACGGTCGGCGATCAGGCCGAGCAGCCCGCCGTCGGAGTGATAGGCCAGCCGGAACGTCACGATGGTTCGACCAGGCCTGGCATCGCGCAGCCGGAACCGCCCGCGCTGGGTCACACCGGTGATGTTGATCCAGGCCAGATCGCACGCCTCGTCGAACTCCACCACTTCGGCGACACCGCCCACCGGGATCGAGCCAATCTTCCACAACACGGTGTAGCGGGCGCCCACCCGGGCTGGGCCTTCGGTCAGCGTCTCCCAGCGCTCCAGGTGAGCCAGGAAAGAGGGGTAGCGATCCGGGTCGCGGAGCACCTTCCACACGGTGTCGCGATCGGCGTTGACGATGATCCGGCGTTCGACGCGCATCAGCCGACCACCGGGAATCGACGTTCGGCGGCAAGCCGATCGACGCCGGCCTGCAGGCTGGCGATCACTTCGTCGTACACCGCCTGGTCGTCGTCGTGCACCTTGATCGGCTCCTGCACCTCGATGACGATCTTGGCGGGCAGCGGAATGTGGCCCAGCAGATCGCTGACGTTCAGCCCCCATGGCAGTGCCAGCGAGATGGGCACACTCTTGAGCCGGAGCACCTTATCGAGCATCAGCAGTTTTGATAGCCACTGGGCGCGTCCGAGGAATAACGCCGTTTCCTGGCCGCCGACGCTGGCCACCGGCACGATCGGAACGCCGGTCTCGCGGGCGAGCCGCACGAAGCCTTTGCGGCCACCGAAGTCGACGACGTGCCGCTGCCACGATGGGCGGAAAACCTCGTAATCGCCACCCGGATACACCAAAACGGCGGCGCCGGAATCCAATGCCCGCCGGGCATTTTCGGGGCTGGCCGCCACCATGCCGAACTTGCGAAGCCAGCGCAGCGGCGGATACAGGGTGACCAGGTCGTGCGCGAGTTGATAGAACGGGCGCTCCACCCCGAAATACGAGCAGAATGCCAACGTGAAAACGAACGTGTCGGGCGGTACGTTGCCCCCGCTGTGGTTGCCGACCAGCAGCACCGGCCCTTCGGGCGGTATCCGGTCGAGTCCGCGGACGTCGGCCCGGAAATACAGCGACGCCAGCAGCCACGTACCGGGCAGCTGGTCACGGATGAAGTCCGGGTCACGCTGATGCAGATCGGCCTGCGGTACCCGGGCCATGATCTGCTTACTTGCCCAGCCGATGGCATCCGCGACGCCGACCATGGTCCCAGCCTGGCACAGCTGAGCGGGTGGCTACGGCGTTTGCGTTCGCCGGTTCGGCCTGAAACTGCGATCCGTGGCCGCAGTGATCGGCGGCAGGCTGGCCGGGTTGGGGGGACGGTGCTTTGCTCTCAGGTGGCACTGCTGTAGACGTCCATGAGTTGAAGCCTCGTCGCATCGAGCCCCTGACCGAGAATCGGCGTCACGCGCTTGAGCAGCTCGTACCCGAGCTCGTGGTCCGCTTCGCATTTGTCACGCAGGCACTTGCCATCCAGCACGATTGCTCGGGTCATCTCCGCGGCACGAGCGTCGAACCTCGAGGTGTATGGCGGGACCAGCCACGACCAGCCGAGGATGTCGCCGCCTCTCAGCGTCTGAATGGTCAGGCTGCCGCGCGCAGGAGCGAAGACTTCGAGTGAAACCTTCCCTTCGCGAATCAGATAGAAGTGGTTCGCTTCTTCGCCCGCGCGAAAGATGAACTCACCGGCGTTGAAACGCATGTTCGAAGCGCACCCGACTGCCAGTTCAAGATAGCGCGGGTCCAACCCACTGAAAAACGGATGCGAGGCCAGAACACCTTCGAGCGTCCTCATCGCGTGGTCCTTTCCCGAGGCGCTGGTGTGAAGATCTTCAGGTGATCCTCTTGCTTCACCTTACAAATGAAGGTACGAGCACGCGCCGTTGTCGGTGCGGCTATTCGACGTCTTGATTCGATCACGGGTCCGGACCGAACGGATTCCAGAAACGCCGTTGGCGGCCAGCCAGCAGCTCGTGCGAGACGAACTCACCGAATACCTCGGTGCACTGAGCGCGGCCACGATCAGTCGCGCCAACACGAGCCTGCGAATTGCATTGGCAATCCCATAGTTTCCGGTTGTGGGGAGGCGGTGCTTAAGATGGAGCCGACACGCGGCGGCACAAAGGCGCGACGAGCGGTGGATCACCAGTGTCCGTGGTGGACGACCTCGTCGAATGGCCGTCGATTCGGTTTGCGGATGGGCTTGAGCGGGCGGTCAGCGGGATAGCCGACGCCGAGCATGTACGCCACCTGATACTCGTCGGGGACGCCCAGGATGGCGCGTGCCTTCTCCTGATCCCCCACCGACGAATGGCCGGTACCGATGCCCAGGTCGGTGGCCGCGATCATCATCGCCATCGTCGCCTGACCGACGTCGTATTGGTCAGTCACCTTCCGGCGTTCACTGGGCGGTACCGGCAGGACGAAAGCGATGGCGGCCGCAGCACCGGCGATATGACCGGCACCTTGCCAGACCGTCGAGAGTTCTTGCAGCTGAGCCTTATCGGTGACGATGACAAAGTCCCACGCTTGGCGGTTTTTCGCCGACGGCGCCCGCCATCCGGCCTCCGCGATGCGGTTCAGGTCGTCTTCTGATACCGGCTTGGGCTTGTACTGCCGCACATTTCGCCGGGCACGAATCGCATCCCAAGCTTCCATGTCGTCCTTTCGGCTGGCTGTCTTCGACCATGCTGCCACCGCCGTCGAGTAGGATTCGCCGACCGCTTGGGTCAACTTTCGGTGGGGCCGCCGGCTGATGATGGTCGAGCCGAGCAAGCGGCCCGTATCGTCGGAATGTCGCCCCATCAGGTACGTGAGCGCTTTGGTGGTAGACGCGGCACCATCGCCAGCGGGCTGCCTCCGGCCGCGGCTCCCACCACCACACGAAGGGCGCCTTCGGCAGAGTGCGCGTCGGAGGGCCGAGTTTCTTTACCATCCTGTGGCGGTCAAGACCTGCGCGAGTCCGATGACCGGTCCGCTGCCGTGCAGGATCATCTCCTCGCGAGCGTTTCGCCCGTCGAACTCCGGCTGAGCCCGCAGCATCCACCGCGACAGGCTCACCGGCCCTCCGGGGAACGCGGCTTGCAGAGCGTCCAGATCGGGTAGGACGCCGGTGGGAACGTCAGGGTCGAATTGCCAAATGGGAAGCCGCCATTCGCGACCCACTTTGATACCGACAAGCTTGCGCGATGCCAGTTTGGCGGTGACGCTTTGTGCAGTGATGCCGAGAAGCTCTGCTGCGTCATCTCTGCTGACGCCGTTCGCCGCCAGTTGCTGTCGCTGCGCGAACTGGTCACTCAGGTCGGCGAACACAGCTTTCACCGCGGTCACCGAATCAGGGCTGGGGCCCCAGAAACGCTCGTCGAGATCATCGGGTGACTCAGCGGTTGCCGCAGCCTCCAACCGGGCGATCTCCGAGTCGTCCGCCTCATCCACCACGGCCGCTACGGCGGCGCGCAACTGCGTCCTGTCGGTAGGGTCGCGGGGACTGGCGGGTACGGCCGCGTCGGCGTCGATCGCGACGATCGCGTACCCGGACTCCCGCAGGGCCTTCTCGAGCTTGTCGCGTTCGGGTGTCGCCACGGGAAGGTCGTCCGGGACGCGACGACGCTGCTCATCGACCGCCACGGGCTCCAGCGCAAAAAACTCGGTCATGACGTTGCTCCCTCGTATCGAAGGATACGCAACTTAAGCAGCTAGAGCAATTTAAAGCAACGGGAGTAAACCAGCTCGGAGAACCACAGCGAGTCCACCCCGCCGGTCTCCAGGTGGTCGACAATGCCGGCGAGCTGATCCGGAGCGGGGTCCGCACCCAGCCCGACCCCGAAGGCGAATCTTCACCCGCGTCTCCCTCCGTGTTGTCGCACGCGTGGGTAGCGCAACATTGCGGCGCCGCCATTCGTGCCCGCGGCACGGCTCCGCGATGCAACCGAGCGCGCACCGCGCCCAACTCGATGAACCCCCGGCCCAGCTAGGCTGGCGAGCATGGCTCGGCCCTAGGAGGTTGTCATGAGCCGCGGAATATTCGGTACCCCGATAGCGCCCGCCTTCAACGCTGTCACGGCCAAGCTCATCGATGTGCCCCTGTTGGGCAACGTTGTGCGCCGAAACCTGGTGGTGATTTCCTACGTCGGCCGTCGCTCAGGCAAGACGTTCACCACACCGGTGAACTACCGGCGGGTCGGTGACGACATTGTCATCCATGTCGGGCTTCCCGGCTCCAAGACCTGGTGGCGAAACTTCCTGGGCGGCGGCGGCCCGATTACGCTGCGGCTCAACGGCACCGACCGAACGGGGCACGCCGTCGCGACCCGCGACGATCAGGGCCGGGTGACCGTCACGGTCAAGCTACCGATTTCCTCTTCTCCCGCAACCGGCTGAACGACCCGCCCCAACCGGCGGGCATCGTCGACCATGGCCAGGCAGCGTCCGTGAAAGGCGGTGACCATGTCGTCGACGAAGATCGCCTCGATTGCGTCGAGCCGGTGCGCCGTTGATGGCCGGTTGGACGGTCCTGCTGACGTGGGCGGACCGGCGCCCGCTGGAGCGGCGCGGGGTGTTGCCGATCACCATCGTCCCGGTCATCGCCGGGCTGGTGGCAAACGACGCACACGCGGTGCGCGCTGGGCAGTTGTTTGGCCGTGGCGTCGCGCCGGTTCGTACGCTGCAGCTCGCCCTTGTCGGTCTATTCGCCTACAGCGCGGTCAAAGCACGGGCCGCGCTCCGTGTGGGCTCCGAGTAGGAACCGACGGCACACCCGATTCTTCCGGGCTGATGGTGTGCATGTGCACCGGGGAGATGACCATCTGCACCCGCTGCGCCGGCTGATCAAGGCCCTTTGACCGTGTGATCGATGACCAACGCCTCCCTATCAACCACCACCGGACTTCTACCGTCATAGATAACGGTCGATTTGGGTGCGGCCCCAGGTGGGGTCGGACCCGGCCCGTAGGTAGTAACCCTGTGGAGGAGAGCGAAATGCCCAGTCCCAGAACTGATCCCAGTATCCTGGTCGGTGTCGACGCGAGATCAGACAGCGCGAACGTCGGGAGGAATGGATGAAATCCACCGGCTTTTTCATCAACCTCCACAAGGCGCTGGTCATCCCGGTGACGGTGGCGGCGATGCTGATTTTCGGCAACTTCTCGACCGTGATGTGGCTCTATCTAGGGATGCACGGCACTTACTCAATCCTGTGGCTAATCAAGGGCCGTACCTACCCGGACCGCCGCTTCGCCGAGCAGGTGGCGATCTGGATCGGGATCCTGTTCGTCTTCCTGCCGCTGGCCGGGTATTACGCTGCCCCGATCCTGCTGGCCTGGCTTCACCCGAACGTGCCCGGCTGGGCGGTCGCGCTCGGCGTCTGCATCTTCACGTTCGGCATCTTCCTGCACTACGTCGCGGACGCGCAGAAGTACTTCACCCTGCAGGTCCACCCCGGTCTGATCGAGACCGGCCTGTTCGCCCGGACCCGCAACCCGAACTACCTCGGCGAGATCATGACCTACATGGGCTACGCGATCATCTCGTGGAACTGGATCCCGTTCGTCGTCAACTTCGCGTGGATCTTCGGGTTCTTCGTCCGCAACATGATCAAGAAGGATCGCTCGATGTCGCGGCATCCCGGCTTCGCTGCCTACAAGGCCCGCACCGGCCTGCTATTCCCGCGGATGCTTCCTGTCCGCGCACAGGGCGCCGACCGGACCCCAGCAGGAACCTGACCACCATATTCGCGCCACCGAGCAGAGCGGTCTATGACCACAAGCCAACATCGGGCTCAGCGCGATGACGCCGATCATCCGTTGCGATTCTGCGACGGTGTATGACAACAGCGGGCTCAAAGGCCCCCGCATCGTCGCCCAGGTGAACGACGGCTTCCTCATTGGCTCGCCGGCCTGGCCGGCGTGGACGCCCGCTGCCTTAAGGTCGGGCTGCAGAACTTAGGCGAGTCTGGCCTGCGAGACGCTGATCGCGACGTACTACCAATTCGTACTACAATTGCGGGCATGGCTGAGGTGCCGGTCCGTGAGCTGAACCAAAATACTTCCGGCGTGCTCGCACGAGTCAAGCGCGGTGAGCAGATTGAGATCACCGAACGCGGCGTCGTCGTGGCCCGGTTAGTACCAGCTCAGGGCAATCCGTTAACCGACATGATCAGTGCCGGAAGGCTTCGTCCAGCGACAGTCAGCGGGCCAGCACCGCGCCCGTCAGGGCCGGTCAAGACCGACAATGAGGCTGGCGAACTGCTGCGTGAACTGCGGGACGCCGAGCGGTACTGATGTTGTACCTCGACACCTCGGCCCTGATGAAACTGATGCGGCGGGAACCTGAAAGCGATGCCCTCGCTGACTGGCTTGACGCCCAGGCGACGGCACCGTGGGTGTCGTCGACGTTGATCGAGGTCGAACTCCCTCGCGCTCTGCGTCGAGTTGAGCCTTCGCTGCTCGCCGACGTCCCCAAGATCGTGGCGCGAGTCGCACTCTACGAAATCGACGAGGTGGTTCGAGCCGCCGCCGCGGCGTATCCGGACGCCACACTGCGGTCACTGGATGCCATCCACCTCGCGACCGGGGATGCCGTATTCGGCACTCTGTTAACCGCATTCGTCAGCTACGACGAACGCCTGCTCACCGCTGCAGGAGCCGCCGGGCTACCTACCGCGGCTCCCGGCCGCTGAGAACCGAAGTGGCTGTTGATATTACGCGCAGCAGCATGTGCCACACAGATCACCAATGCCCGTGATGCACGACCTCGTCGAACGGTCGTCGGTTCGGTTTGCGGTGCTGCTGGAGATGGGGCTGATCGCCCGGCTGCTGGAGCGACTCGGCGATCACGCAGTCGAGGTCGCCCGCCAAATCGAGGCCCTCGAGCGCCCTGGACACACGCCAAGTCAGCCCGCACCCGCAGAATGAACCAGCGAACGGAAACCGACGCGGCATTCCAGCCAGAGCCAACACTCCCAGCCGCCTAATTGCTGTCCTGTTCGCGCGAGGGCGGCGCTGTTCGTATGAAGATCGCGACCGAAGCTGCGTTGTTCGGGTGAAGGTTTCGCGCCACCCGCGCCTGAGCCATGTCACTGCCGCCCGCGGGGATCGCTGAGCTGAACGAGGTTACCCAATCAGGTTGTTTCCGCTCGCGCTCATCTGCGGTGAAGAACTAGCACCCTTGTCGGCATCGTCATCGCCGTGCGGTCGGAACGCACAGGGCCGCAACAGCATCGGAAGCGGATCGTCGAAGTTATCCGGCACGGCGAGCGTTCGGGAGCGATCGAACTTTCGCTGGTACCTTTCGTTGGGCTCGGGAACGTTGGCGTGCGCACGGACGCTTGGCGTTGAGTGTCATCGAGCACGATTCTCCCCGCCTACAGCTTGTCGTCGGAACCGATGCCAAAGACTCGATCTCGGCGCAGTATGAAGACAATGAGCGAGTTCATGCAGAACACCGACGCTTTCCTGTGGGCGATGGAAAGCGATCCCGTTTTGCGGTCGACCATCGTCACGATCTCCCTGTTGGACAGCACCCCGGATTGGGGCGAATTGGTCGAGCGGTTCGACAGGCTCAGCCGACGACTGCCGACCTTCCGCCAGCGGATAGTGTCCTCGCCTCGGCCGGCCCCGCCCCGCTGGGCGGACTGCCCGGAATTCGATCTCGGCTTCCACATGCGTCGGGTGACCGCGCCGCAGCCGGGGACTCTCGACGCGGTACTGGAGATGGGCCGGCTGGCCGCGATGTCGGACTTCGACCGGGCCAGGCCGCTGTGGGAGATCACCCTGATCGACGGACTTGCAGACGGCGGCACCGCGCTGATGACCAAGATGCACCACTCCCTGGCCGACGGCATCGGCGGCGTCCAGATCGCGATGACGCTATTCGATGTCACCGCCCGGCGGCGCGGCGCACTGCCCGTCGCGCCCACACCACGTATGCCGTCGCCGCTAGACGGACTGCGCGACACACTCCGCTACGACGCCGGGCTGCTCGCCAGTGCGGCAACGGCTTCGGTTACGGGAGTTCCCGGCGTGGTGCGAAGCGTTATACGGCGGCCGGTGCAGACAGCCACCTCTGCGGCGGCGCTCGCGTCGTCGGTCTACCGCATCATGCGGCCGATCACCGAGTCCGGCTCGTCGCTCATGAAAGACCGCACGATGGTCCGTCGCCTCGGGATCCATGAGGTGTCGAGGCTGCGGCTGCGCGACGCCGGACACGCGGGCGGGGGTTCGCTGAACGATGCGTTCCTCGCGGGCGTGACAGGCGCACTGCGCCGCTACCACGAAAAGCACAGCGTCGCGGTCGGGGACTTTCATGTGGGGATGCCGATCAGTCTCCGCACCGAAGGCGACGCGATTGCCGGAAACCGGGTCACGATGATGCGGTTCGACGTGCCGGTCGGCCTCGCCGACCCGGCGCGACGAATCGAAGAGATCCATCACCGGGCTACGAGGCAACGCGACGAGCGCTCGCTGCCTTACATGCAATTGATCGCCGGTGCGCTGAACCTGTTGCCACGCTGGTACATCGGAGCAGTGTTGCGCCGCGTCGATTTCGTGGCCAGCGACGTGCCCGGCATCCCGATCCCTGTGCGTCTCGGTGGAGCCGCGCTGCGGATGGCGTACGGTTTCGGCCCGACGATCGGTTCGGCGGTGAATGTCACGCTGCTCACCTACGTCGACACCTGTGCACTGGGAATTAACGTCGATGCGGGCGCGATTCCGGACTTCGACGTGTTCCACGACTGCTTCGTCGACGGGTTCGACGAGGTGCTGGCGCTCGGAGACTAGGGCCTCGATTACGGCATCGACCTCGAATCCAATTGGCGCAGCGGGTCTGGCTTTCCCGGTGCGAACCCGGTGTGCCGCATAGAACGACGTCTCCAAAGATGCTCTGCCGCAGCAATGTAATTAGCCGCTCGTCCTCGACAGCGGATGTCTGCTCAACGGCTCACGCGGAAACGTTTGAGCCGCGACGCCGCTCCGGATACCAATTCGACTTGGCTTCTTGGCAATTGAAGGTGGGCTGCCAGTAGCCGGGTGACCGCGTCGTTGGCCTTGCCGTCAACCGCTGGCTCGCGGACGTAGATTGTCAGCTCACCGTTGGGACCGACCTCGACAAGGGGTCCCTTGCGACTGCCGGGCTTGACCCTGACGACGACGGAGTCGGTCATGCCGCGTAAGGCTACCGTCCGGACGCGTGCGCTGCGTAGGGTCTGGCTTTCCCGGTACGAACCTGGTGTGCCGCATAGAACCACCGAGCACGAACCGGCTCGCGATCGGCAGCACTACGGCCGCAGGACGATTTTGCCCCTGGTGTGGCGCCGTTCCAGGGTGCGGTAGGCGCGCTGAACCTCGTCGAGCGGAATAACTTCGGCGATCGGCACTTCCAATTGGCCGGCGGCGATTAGTGCGGCGAGCTCGGCCAGCACCGCGGCGTCGGCGGCGTCCTGATTGCCGACGAACATGACCCCAAATCGCTCCAGCGCCGGAAAGTCGATGACCGTGTCGATGCGCTGCGGTGCGATGCCCAGCTCGGTCACGGCTAATTCGACGTAGCCGCCGCCAAAGAAGTCCAACAACGCGTCGACCCGGCCGTCAGGTGCCGCCGCCCGCAGCGTGCCCGCGAGACCATCGCCGTAATTGACGGGGATCACGCCGTGCGCAGCCAGCCACTCGTCGTTGGACGGGCCGGCGATGCCGAGCACCGTCGCGCCGGTACGTTTGGCCAGCTGCACGGCTATCGCTCCCACCCCGCCGGCGGCGCCGGCGATGGCGACGGTGTCACCCGGCGTCAATTCGACCGAGCGGACCGCGGCGTATGCCGTGGTGCCGGCGACGAACAGGCCCCCTGCGGCTTCCCATGACACTGCCGGCGGCTTGGGCGTGAGCTGATCGGCGGGCACCACCACGAATTCGGCGTGGCTGGCTCGGCCGTTCGTGAAACCCAGCACCTCGTCGCCCACTGAGAAGGCATCGACGCCGGTGCCGACCTCGGCGACGACACCGGCGAGATCACTGCCCTGCCCGGACGGAAATGTCGCCGGGAAGATCTCGTCGAGCGCACCCTGGCGAATCATCGCTTCGCCCGGGTTGACGCCAGCTGCCTTCACCTCGACCAGCACTTCACCGGTGCCAGGTTGCGGGCGGGGAACCTCGCGTACATTGAGGACGTCGATGCCGCCGTAGCGATCGAATCGCACTGCTTTCATGAGCTGTTCGTCCTTATCTCCGTTTTTGGATCATAGGAGCTGGGGCTTATCGGCACCTAACTAACCTAACGAGAACGTGGCGGTCGTTCATCCTAAAAATTAGGCGGTTCGCTCGGCCTGGGCGTGCTCTGCTTCGGCTAAAGGTCAGATTCGAGACACCAGCCCGGCCGGGGAATCGCAACCAGGTGCCAAGGCGGATGCTGCTGGTCCATCGAGCCTTGGCTCAACGCCTTCGGCCGCGATCGCTCAGTTTTTGCTGGCCTTCCCGTTGGATCGCGTGCCGCCGTCGCCGTGTCCTGGCGTCCGTGGTTTGGGGGCAATGGCTCCAACAGTGTTGGATCCGTGGGAGTTTCGATCCCAACCAGGTACCCAGACTCCGGTTCACCGTTGTCGCCATCCGGTATGGCATCCAGGTCAGCCAACCAGCGCCCCGGAACCGTGAAGCCGTGGTTCTCCCGCATCGCCCGTTCGATGAACTGCCTGGTGGTCTCGGTCGGTCGCCGGCGTATGGGCGGTGTGCAGGCCTCCACCTCGTCCAGCGTGGCGAGGTTGAACGAGCCGCTCGAGATCACGGACAACACGTGATACTTCGGCTTCCATGCGGCGTAGCCACCTAAGCACAGCGCCGAACGGAGGTGGTCAGGGTCGTGATACCACAGCGTCAGTTTCAGGTCGTCACCTTCGATTTCGACGCTTCCGTCGTCATGAACGGCAACGACCTTCACTTTGATGATCGGCTGCCCGTCCTCGTGCGATTTCTTCCCCTGGATCCAATGCATGAGGTGGCCGGGGCCATACGACCCGCAGGAACGATTCCGAGGCATTGCAGTACTCCCGAAAGGTCGGGCCTCCACATGCGGGAGGCGCTCTTGCCCGCACCGGTTGGTGTCGGCCGCTTCGTCATCCGAGCCACCCACGAGCGTGGGGTTGGCGTGCCGTCCAGTCGGAGCTTGGCGACGGCATCTCGTGAAGCAGGTTCAGGTTACATCGGCTGACCGACAGATGCGCTGACCGCGTTTCAGCGTCGTTTATTCAAAGCCAGTCGTGCTCGTATGACGAAGCGGGCCGCCGAAAGACCTCAGTCGCAACGACAGCACGGCACAATGATTCACGGAACGGTGAGACGCAACGCGCACCGCCTTCACGCGACCTGTTCCCGCTCCTGCCGGTCAACCGCATCGGCGATGAGTTGCTCCGTGCCGGAGCTATACCAACCAATGACCAGTCAGCAGATCCTCGCGATGGCAATTCCTCTCGCTACCACGGGATTTCGATTGTCGCGGGTTAATTGCTGCCGCTCTTAGACCTTCTGCGTGTCGATCAACAGCGAATCGTCCGCGTCGGACGTCATCCTGTAGCCCCAGCCCGCTGCATCGACTTTCTCGAGTATTTGCATGGCCTGGGCTCGGACCGGTGCTTCGTCCTCCGACCGGGACTCGATGGTGATCATGTACGGCCAAGATGCCTTATCGACCTCGTCATATTGCACGGCGGCGTACTCATCGCCACCCAACTCGAGGGTTACCAGATCGTCTTCTGGTTGGGGCGCGGAGGGGTCGATGACAGCGACCAGCTCAGCTAGGGATTTCGGCCCCCTAACCTCGATGTAGTCGCTATTCGTCATTGTCGAATCTCCAATCCATTCCCTTGAATCCCCTGATCACGCGCACTGATTGAAGTCTATATCGCCGCGCATAGTGTTCGACCAAGCGTTTCACCGCCTCGTCGGTGATCGGCGAGTCGGTCATATCCAGCACGACGCGCGATGCCTGCTTCGCGGCCCGTCGTACATTGCGGGCGACAGCGTCATCGCTGGAGCCGGATATTGACTTCAACTCCCACACCTCGTCATCGATCATGAGGTCGGCAATCTTTCCTTTGCCGGAGACGGGAATGAACACCACGCGGTGTCCACGAGCGGCGAGCCTCTCCGCGCCGTCGAGCTCATGCCGCTTTAGCCCAGTCGGGACAGCACTACGGTCAACGCCGCCGCGATGTGGTTCTTTGGCACCCTGTTCACTCACTAGGCACTCTGCCTGCAGAGCATCGTGCGCCTCCCCCGGGACTGTTCTAGCGTCGTCGACGCCAAGTGTCGCTTCGGGGTCCGACATCGCGATGTCGGCGGCGGTCAAATCTCGACATGCCACGCAGCGCGGCTCAAGGCTCTATCGTTTCGACGGCACCGCTGGATTCGTTCCCAGTCTCGATCCAACTCGTCGGCTGGTGGCGGACTTCGCGACTCGGCTAGCCGCGGCATAGGGTAGTCGCCGTGGCGGAAGCGTTCGACGCGATGCGGACCCTTGCGAGAATTCTGGCCGAACACGGCCCGTTGCACGAGGATGACATCGCGCGACGACTGCGGGACAGCGGCGTGGCCGATCCGGACGCCTTGCTGGAGGACGTTCTCGACGAAACCGAGTGTCCGGCAAGGCAGTTGGTTGACGATCGGTGGGTGTGGCTGCCGACTGTGCTAGCCGGGCGTGTGTTCACGCACCGGCTCGGCGCAGACGAGGCGGCCCACGACATACTCACTGTGACCCCGAACCTGGACCCGATCACCGCGCTCTGCGAGCACGAGCAGTATGGGCGGTTCGCCGACGGCTCGGCGGCGCGGGTCGTGCTGGCCGGGTTCGACGATGAGCTGCTCGAGCAGCGGGGCATCCCGGCCGGGGTGGTCGACCCGCTCGGAGCGCTGCTCCTGATGCCAGGCACGCTGGGGACGTTGGGCGTGGCCGAGGGCGACCTGGTCGGGGTGCGGCTGACCGCGCGGGGACTCGTGGTCGAGCGGGTCACCGCGCTCGCGCATTCCGCGGTGGGCGCCTTGCTGGCCGCGATGCTCGACGCCGACGAGCCGGTGTACTTCGCCGCGGCGGTATGGACAGCGTGCGTTGAGGACTCGGCGGTGTTCACCGAGCCGCTGCCGCCCCTGTGCGAGATCGTCGACGACTACGGTCTGGCACACCGCGGCGAGTGGCTCGCACCCGACGGGTTCGATTTCGACCGTTGGCTTTTCGAGCGCGGGTGCGCAGCGCTGGCCGAGCGACATGACCTCGACCCCGACGACGCGTTCGCGCTGTACACATTGGTCAAGCTGTACGACCAGATGTCGCTGCTGCTGATCGACGCCGCCGACGCGGACGAGCCGCTGGAGGATGCGTTGACAGCAGCTGCCGAGGGCGCGACGGGGCCCGACGGAGCAGAGCCCGAGGTCGACCGGTTCGCCGATCTCGTGGGTGAGCTCGGGGCCGAGCTTGCCGATCCGCTGCTGGCTGAGCTGCTGTTGGCCGAGACGGTCGGCAGCGGCCGCGACGGTGCGTCCGCGCTGGGCATGTTCGCCGAGGTGCTGGAGCCGAAAGTGCCGCGCGCAGCGCGGGTAGCGTTTCGCTGGCTGCGCGCGGTGGCGCTGGAGCGGATCGGCGACATCGACGCTTCCGAACACGAGCTGCTGGCGGCCGAGTCGATGGATCCGGATTGGCCGTTGCCGTTGTTCGATCTGGCCCGCATCGCCTCCGATCGTGGCGACGTGGAGCGCGGGTTGGCGTTGCTGCGCCGCGCCGGCGCCGGGCCGGACCACCCGCTTGTGGAGCTGCTGGAGCAGCACAGGGCCGAGCCGCGCAACGACCTCGGCCGAAACCAGCTGTGCTGGTGCGGGTCCGGCCGCAAGTACAAGAAATGCCATCTCGGGCGCGAGCAGCTGCCGCTGGCCGAGCGGGTCGGCTGGTTGTACATGAAGGCCGGCCAGCACGCGCTGCTGACCGGATGGAACGACCTGCTGGCCGAGGCGGGCTACGAACGCTGCCGCTACGCCGTCGATGATCCCGACGCGCTGGCCGCGGCGCTGGACGATCCGCTGGTGCTGGACGCGGTGCTGTTCGAAGGCGGCGCGTTCGCGGAGTTCCTCCAGATGCGCGGGTCGCTGCTGCCCGACGACGAGCGGCTGCTGGCGGAGCAATGGCTGCTGGTGGACCGGTCGGTGTTCGAGGTCGAGCAGGTGCACCGCGGCCAGGGCGTCACCGTGCGCGACGTGCGCACCGGCGACACGCACGAGGTGCGTGAGCGGGCGGCCAGCCGCCAGCTGAAGCCAGGGCAGCTGGTGTGTGCACGCGTGGTGCCCGCCGGGGACACCATGCAGTTCTTCGGCGGGCTGGAACCGGTCGTGCTGCACGAGCGCGACCCGCTGATCGACCTGCTCGACACGGGACCCGACGCGGTGACGCTGGTGGCGCAGCTAAGCCGCCGGTTCGCGCCCCCGGCGCTGGCCAACACCGAGGGCGATCCGCTCGCGATCTGCGAGGCCACCGTGCATGTCGGCGACCCAGCCGGGATCGAGGCCGCGCTCGACGACACCTATGACCGGGTCGACGGCGACGAGCCGCCGCGGTGGTTCGAGCACGTCACCACCCAGGGCATGCTGCGCATCCGCGCCGCCCTTGTTCTCGACGGCCACACGCTGCGGGTGGAAGCCAACAGCGAAAAGCGGATGAACCGCGTGCTGGCCACGCTGGCACGCCTCGACCCCGCGATGAACGTGCTCGACGACTCCCGCCGCCCGCTGCGCGACGCCCGCGACGCCGCCGAGCTGGCCAAGCAGTTGCCAATTGCCGGTGAGGACGCGCTCGACCCCGACGACCCCGAGCTGGCCGCGTTCCTTGACGAGTTCGTCCGCGACTACGAGACCAAGTGGCTCGATGAGCCCATCCCCGCACTCGACGGCCACACGCCGCGGCAGGCCGCCGATGACCCCACCCGACGCGGCGACCTGATCAAACTCCTGGACACCTTTCCCGCTGGTGAAGCCGGCCGCGGCGGCATGGACGCCGACCGGCTGCGCGCCGCGCTCGGCCTGCGGTAGCGGGCGTTCACAGCGGAGCGGCCGCACCGATCTCGGCTGCGAAGTCGTGGAAGTCTTTGTGGCCGGGCAGCTTTCGCAGACATTGCGCGGTCAGCTCTCCTGGACGGAGAGGGGGGCCCGAACCTCCTAACGGTGACGGCGGGGACGAATCATTCTCCACGGCAACACTTTCGAACAACGGCACCTCGAGGCGCGTCAGCATGCCGATCGCGGTGCCGCCAACAACGCAGACTCCAGTGTCAAATCCGGGCAGCTCATCTAGCAGCGGTTGACTCGCCGCCTCGAAGCTCCCTGCGAGGGCCGAGAGATCCTGGACGTTGGGTGGCGCACCTTTGCTGTGACGGCTGGCGTACCTCAAAGTAACAATTCCGGCGTACAGCTTCTCTGTTCAGGTGTAGTCCGAGAAGCAAAATCGCTCCTCATGAAATCCTGACCTTTTCACTGCCCGCCGGGGCCCAGTTGTTGGAACTGTAAACGCTTTTCACCAACGCGTTGCGATTGGATCGTCGAATAGGTCGTAGTTGCCGGTGGTTTTCCACTGTTCCGCCGCCTTGTGCGGAGTGCCGAACCAGCGGACGTGCGGCGCCACCTCGGCCGGGGCTCGCGCTCCGTCGGTAAGGTGCCCAGTCGGCACCTCTTCAGGCGTGAGCGGTGAGCTGAGAAATGGATTCAGGACTCGTGCGCCAAACAAGATCAGGTTGTGGGTTCCGGGCAGCGCGGCCGATGGCACAATAATTGCGCTTGCTCCGCTATCTCGAACGACATCAGCCAATCCCTGCGTAGGGGTGTAATCGTCGCCGACGAGCTCGTCGGGCGTCAGCCCGTACCTGGCGCAGTCGTCGAAGTCGACGCGCGTTACGGCATCGACGTCGAGCACCGCCGTCCATAAATTCAAGATGACGTCGTCCGGGTCGCCGCTGGGGCCAACGTTGTGGCGAAGCATCTCGGCGGCGGGGCCGAGCGGGTGAAGACTCAGATACTGGACCGTGTCGCGTCTGGCGAGGTGGAAGCGGCCAGCGCGTGAGCTGGGAAACACCCACCACGGCGAGTCGTACGACGCATGTCGGAATACCGTCAGTCTCATGCCGTCATGGCACGAGCCGCGGTCGCGGCGCCGAGGAGCTGCGGGTAGCACAGCGGGTCATCGAGCAGCTCAATCGGACTGCATCCCGCCAGCCTCGTCACCGGCATCTATGACGAACCCCAGGACCCGTGGTACGGCCCCGCGATGGCCGGCATCGTGAACGAGTTCGCCGAGGTGAATGACTGCCACGGCTACATCGTCGAATGCGTGCAGCACCTGCCCGGCCTGTTCACCACGGTCGTACCCTGGCTCAGCGGCGCGCAGCACAAGGAGCTCACCCGCAAATATCGGTACCGAGCCGACTGGGTGTTCATCGTCAAGGACCGCGGCGCCGGAACGGTCACCATCGACGACAACGGTGAGTCCGCACACTGGTACCCGTTCACCGACGAGCTCGATCGGCGTCATTTCCGCGAGGCCGCGGTGACGTCGATCCGCATGCAGGAGGCCGCGGGTGCGCAACAGATCTTCCTCGCGGGCCAGCCCTTTGCGCCGTGGCAGCGCGGCGAGGACCTCGAGGCGTTCATCGAGAAGGTCAACCAGGTCCCGATCGGCCCCGGTGGCACGCCGGTGTTCAGTGCCCACCAGATGTGCAGCGCGAAGCTGGGCAGCGACCCGCAGACGTGCGTCGCGAAACCCAATGGCGAGCTGCACGACACGACCGGGGTCTGGATCGCTGACGCCAGCGGAATGCCCTGCTGCTCCGGGGTCAACCCGATGGTGTCTGTCATGGCCCTGGCGCGCCGCACGGCCATGAACATGCTCAACCAACATTGACACACGTCGGACGGTGAAAGTTCTCACCGCCGGATCCGCCCTCGTTGCTGCAAGCGACGCCTTCTTGTCACAGGCGTTTCCCGCGTTGGTGGCCGTCCTCTCGAGCCGGATGAAAGACAGCCGCTTACGTTGATCCATCGGCCGACCTCGGCGCAGACAGGGGTTCGGCGCGTGTTACCCGCGCCGGCCGACGGGTGTCACAGCGGCAGGGTCTTCTTGATGTATTTCGCGGCTGCCCGCAGGCTGCGTGCTGCTGCCGATTTGACGAAGTCGGCGGAGAAAATGGTGCCCTCGCCAAGGCGCTGTTCGTTGGCGAACGCCTGGGTGGCACTAAGGTCGAGGGCGTCGTAGGCCGATGCCCGGTCGCTGAGCACGCATCGCCACGGATTCGCGGCGATCTGCTCGGCGAGTTCGACGGCGGCGTCAAGGGCGGTGCCCGCTGGCACGACGCGGTTGACGAAGCCCATCTCACGGGCCTCGGCAACATCGAACTCGCGGCCGGTGAGCATGATGTCGAGCGCGCGGCCGAGCCCGATGATGCGCGGCAGCCGGATGGTCCCGCCGTCGACCAGGGGGACGCCGTGGCGACGGTCGAAGAAGCCGAAGCGGGCGGTGGCGCCCGCGACGCGCAGGTCGCACATCGCGGCCAGTTCCATTCCGCCGGCCACACACCAGCCTTCGATGGCGGCGATGACGGGTTTTGCGATGACCCGGCGGGTCGGGCCGAGCGGTCCATCGTCGCGCAGGTCGGGCAGCCGGTTGAGGTCGGCGCCGGAGCTGAATGCCTTCTCGTCGCCGTAGAGCACGGCGATCTTGGCGTCCGGGTCGGCCTCGAAGTCGGCGAACTGCCGATGTAGCCGCTGCGCGGTGGTGCTGTCGATCGCGTTGCGCACCTGTGGCCTGCCGATTCGGATGATGGTCACCGCGGTCATGAGGCTCCTTGGTCTATGAGCACGCCGGGGTTGAGGATCCCGGCGGGGTCGAGCACGGACTTTGCGGCGCGCACGGCGGCGGCGAATGGGTCGGGGCGCTGCCGGTCGTACCAGGGTCGGTGATCGCGGCCGACGGCGTGGTGATGGGTGATGGTGCCGCCATGGGTCGTGATCGCTTCGGACACAGCGGCTTTGATGTCGTCCCACTGGGCGACGATGCTGGCCCACCGGCCGCTGGCGTAGATGCCGTAGTACGGGGCGGGACCGTCGGGGTAGACGTGGGTGAACCGGCAGGTGACCACGCCCGTCCCGCAGACCGCGCCGATCGCGTGCTGCGCCGCGGCGGTCACCGCGGCGTGGAGGGTGGCGAAGTTGTCCCACGTGCAGGCGGTTTCGAAGGTTTCCACGATCATGGCGCGCCGCGCGAGGGCGTCGCGGTGATAAGGCATGCGCAGGAACGCCGAACGCCAGTTGGTGGAGGCGTCGGTGCCGGAGTCGTCGCGGCCGCGGCGCGAAATCACCCTGCCGTCATGCTCGATGGTGATTTCCAGCGCCCGGTCCAGCCAGCTGTCGACCGGGTGATCGGCCGATTCGAACGCCAGCACCAGCAGCCCACCGGACACTGTTGTTGCGGCGTTGAGGAAAGCTTCGGCTGGATCGAGAAGCCGACAGTTCGACGGATACAGGCCGGCCTGGGCGATGGCGCGCGCCGCCGCTACCGCACGCGCGAAGTCGTTGAACGCGACGGACACGGTGACCTGCCAGCGTGGCCGGTGCTGCAATCGCATCCACGCCTCGGTGATCACGCCGAGGGTTCCCTCCGATCCCAGGAACAATCGGTCCGGTGAGGGTCCGGCACCCGATCCCGGCAACCGTCGCGACTCGCTGACGCCGGCGGGGGTGACGACCCGCAGCGACTCGGTGAGATCGTCGATGTGGGTGTAGAGCGTGGCGAAGTGACCACCCGCGCGGGTGGCCAACCAGCCGCCGAGTGTGGAGAAACCGAATGACTGTGGAAAATGCCGCAGCGTCAGAGCATGCGGGCGAAGCTGGTCCTCCAGCTTCGGTCCCAGCGCCCCGGCCTGGATGCGGGCGGCACGGCTGACGCGGTCGATCTCGAGCACCGCGTCCATGGCGGTGAGGTCCATCGTGACCGCGGGCGCGTCGAATCGCGGTTCGATCCCGCCGACGACGGAACTGCCGCCGCCATAGGGGATGACTGCAATCGCGTCTTGCGAGCACCAGTCGAGCAGGTCGATCACGTCGCGCTCGGTGCGTGGCCTCGCGACCAGATCGGGGACGTCGTCGAGGCGGCCCTGCAGGTTGCGCACGACATCGCGGAACGCTTTGCCGCGAGCATGCCCGACACGATCTTCGGGATCGGCAGAGCACAACGCGGTAAGGGAATTGGGCGCGGTGATCCGCGGCGCCGGCAAACCGAGCCGCCTCGGGTCCGGCGGTGGGTGATCGGTGAAGTCGTGGGCCGGCATCACCTGCGCCACCCGGGCGATCAACGCCTGCGTCTCCCGCTCCGAGGCCGCCTCCTCGAGCGTTCCCCAACCCCACCACGAACGCGTCATGCGTCCCTACCTATCTTGGACGTGATCGGTGTCGGTCCGGGGCTGGGATTCATACACCCGCTTTGCATATGGCTTCATCTAGTCGCCTGGTGTGCACGTCGACTTCAAGGCTGACGACGTACCAGCACGTCCCGTTCCCGATTGACTAATGAGTAAGTTACCATGGAGTCAATTCATTGCGTCGGTCCACCGTCGGCTACGCCCACCCAACCAGGTCACAACGGCAGAGTCGGCGGAAGAATCGGGGTGATCGAATCGCAGGTGGGAGGTTTGCGGGTGGATCGGCGAGCGAAGCTCGCGCGGCGTGAACCTGCTGGCGCTGCGCCTCAATTGTCATCGGCAGTGCCCGCCGGCACGAAGGGAGTGCCCCGGCCCGAACGTGAACAGCAGATCCTCGACGTTGCCGCAGCGGAGTTCGGTCGCCGCGGCTACGCGGCGATTTCCGTGCTCGACGTGGCGCAGGCGGCGGGGATCTCCAAACCGCTTATCTACGGGTATTTCACCTCCAAAGAGGGGTTGTATTGCGCGTGTGTCGACCGGGCGGGGCAGGTTATCACCACCGCCATCGCACGAGTTCTCGACAACCCCGTCGACGCGGTGAGTACTGCCGAGGCCACCTTGCGAGCGATCTTCACCGCACTCGAACCCCGTCCGCACGACTGGAACGTGCTCTACGACCGCAGTCTGCCCCCCGGCAGTCGCGCGTTCGGTGCGGCGAAAAAATACCGCACGATGATCGCCGCCCAAGCCACGCAAGGCGTAACAGCCGTGCTGCGCTCGACTGACCTAATCGATCCATTGGATCAATCTGCGGTAGCCGAGATCTGGATGAGTGCAGTATCGGCACTGATCGACTGGTGGCTCAAACACCCAGACCAGACTGCCCAGCAGATGACCCACCGGTGCCACCGCATCTTGGCCGCATTCAACCCCTGACTTCCATGCGGCGACAGTCAATCTGGTCAGGCCGCCCGCGCGCAGCCGCACATCAAAACGAGAAGCGCTACAGCCTCCAGATCACTACAACGAGTGCGAGGATACCCAGGCCGGCGATCAAGCCGGCCATGATTGCGGATATCGAGTACGGCATGGGTCCGACCTCCGCCGCTAGTGTCTTCATCTCCTGGCGATGCTGAAACCAGGCCAATGTCAGGCCGGTAAGGCCAACGAGGATCATGACCACCCCGACGTCAGCGTCTTCCACAACGAGGCGTGACACCTACAGATCGAGCGTGAGCCGTTCGCCCTCGGGCGCCCGCGATATGCACACCAGCATCGTCCCGGCGCGTCGCTCGGGATCGGTGAGCAGCGTGTCACGGTGGTCGACGTCGCCGCCGAGAACCCCTGTCCGGCAGGTCCCGCAGAACCCCTGCTGGCAGGAGTAGGGCGCCTGAACGCCGGACCGCTGCAACGCCGAGAGCAGCGTCTCGTCGGCACCGACGTCCACGACCTCGCCCGTGGACGCGATGCACACCGAGAACTCCTTGCCGTCCACCACCGGCGGCGCGGCGAACCGTTCGAAATGCAACTCGACGTTGTCGCGGCCGGCCAGTCGACCGCGGATCGCCGTCAGCATCGGCGCGGGCCCGCACGCGTAAACGGCGGTGCCGTCGGCGCATTCGCCCAGCAGGTCGTCGGCGGTGGGCAGGCCATGCACGTCGTCGGTGCGGATCTCTACATGCTCGCCGTACTGTCCGACCTCGTCGACGAAGGGCAGGCTGTCCGCGTTGCGCCCGACGTAGACCATCGACCAGTCGATGCCAAGCCGCTGCGCCTGTCGAAGCATCGGGAGGATCGGCGTGATCCCGATCCCGCCCGCGATGAACCGGAAACGGCGCGTGGGGGATCCGTAGCCGGGCACCGACAGCGGAAACGCGTTACGGGGTCCTCCGGTGGTGACCGTCGCACCCACCGTGAGGCCGTCGTGCACCTCGATGGACCCCCCGCCGCCATCGGGTATGCGCCGCACCGCGATTCGATACGAGTCGCGCACTGCAGGATCACCGTTCAGCGAGTACTGCCGGACGCGGCCGCTGGGCAGGTGAATGTCGATGTGCGCGCCCGGAAACCACGACGGCAGCGGTTGGCCGTCCGCGGCGGCCAGGGCCAGCACCACCACGTTCTCGTGGTGGGCCACCACCTGTCGGTCCACCACGCGAAGCACATGTGTGTGGTCGCGTTCCGCCACCAGCGGCGGGCGCCGGACCGACGACGTGAGCCCCCAGACGCCCGACACGACAACCTTCGCGAGTCCCAGAAGTGGGTCATGGCGGGACCGGCCCGAGGCGCTGGGCGGGACGTCGGCGATCCGCGGAAACTGTGCCATCAGAGATGAGCGGCGCGCGCGGCCGGCGAACTGGCCAGATAGGCCACCGCCTGCGCCGTCGACCCCATCTTCTCGGGCGTGAATCCGGGCCGAAGGTAGTCAAGGGTGTTGGAGCCGAAGAGCTTTCGGTAGCGCGGGAGGAGCCGCTTCTTCGAGTCCAGGTAGCGCAGCCGGTTAAATGCCAACCACCCGAAGTCCACCTCCGGATCGGTCTTCACTAGGTACCAAGCGACGCGCTGGAACATGACGAACATGAACGTGGAAGCCATCAGCATCGCGCTGACACGGACCAGATAGCTATTGCTGAAGTAGGTCGCGACGTCGTGCGCGACGTTGCGGTGTTCGACCTCCTCCGCGGCATGCCAGCGAAACAGATCCACGAAGGTGGGATCTGCGTCGAAGTCGTCCCAGGCGCTGTTCAGCGCGAAGTCCCCGAGCACGGCCGTGTAGTGCTCGAGCGCGGCGATGAACCACAGCCGGTCACACAGCTGGTTGCGCCGCCGCCTCGGGTTCGTCGACATCGACGGGCCGAGCACCTTGGAGAACGAGTACTCGATCTGATCAAGGATCGGCTTCGGATCGAAGCCTCGCTCCTCCATGAACTCGTGCAGCGCCTGCTCGTGCACGTCGGCGTGAATGGCCTCCTGGCCCATGAAGCCACGCATGTCCTCTGCGAGCTTCGGGTCCTTGACCAACGGCAGTACCTCGTTGTACACGGCGACGAACCAGCGCTCCGCCGCAGGCAGCACCACGTTGAGGATCCCGACCATGTCCGACGCGACCGGATGGCCGGGAATCCAGTGCAGCGGGCTGTCCGAGAAGTCGAAGTGGACCTTGCGAGGCTGGATCTGTATCGGGCCGGGGTCGACCTCGTGCTCGAATCGTTGCGGTCGCAGCATGACGGCCTCCTCCCAGAGGGCTCACAACCGATCTTACGTAGGGGGTTGCGGCGGGGCGCGCGGCTGACACGACAGCCGAACCCGCACGAAACGTCGGTGCGGCGTTCTATGGTGGCCCGCGATGGCGCTTCATCTGCACCGTGCCGAGCGCACCGACCTGCTGGCCGACGGGCTCGGCGCCCTGCTGGCCGACCCGCTGCCCGACCCGTTCGCCGAGGAGCTCGTGCTAGTGCCCGCGCGCGGCGTGGAGCGGTGGCTCAGCCAGCGGCTCTCTCACGTCCTGGGCGTCGGCCGCGGCAGCGACGGGGTATGCGCGGGCGTCTCGTTCCGCAGCCCGGGCTCGCTGATCGCCGAGATCACCGGCACGGTCGACGACGATCCGTGGTCTCCCGACGTCGATGACGTGGCCGCTGCTGGAAACGATCGACGCCTCGCTGGATGAGCCGTGGTGCCGCATCCTGGCAAGGCATTTGGGCCACTTCCACACGGGCGACGAAGCAGAGCTACGGCAAGGCCGGCGGTATTCGGTGGCGCGACGGCTGGCCGGATTGTTCGCCTCCTATGCGCGACAGCGTCCGCAGCTGCTCATCGACTGGCTGGACGGCAACGCCGAAGACCTCGACACCGACCTGCACTGGCAACCTGAACTGTGGCGGGCGCTGGTCGCGCGCATCGACGCTCGACCCGCCGCACATCCGGCACCAAAAGACCGTCGCCCGACTGCGCGAAGGCCCGAGCGACCTGCCAGCAGCGGCTGTCGCTGTTCGGCCACACCCGGCTGGCATGCACGGATATCGAACTGCTGCAGGCGTTGTCGACGCATCACGATCTGCATCTGTGGCTGCCGCATCCCAGCGATGCTTTGTGGCACAACGCTCACCGGCACACACGGCGCGATCCCCCGTCGCGAAGACACCAGCCATCGCGAGGTGGGCCATCCGCTGCTCGCCACACTCGGACGAGACCTGCGCGAGCTTCAACGCAGCCTGCCAACAGAGCTGCAGACCGACGAATACCTGACCACCGACGACCGCCCGGATACCCTGCTCGGCTGGTTGCAGTCCGACATCGCCGCGAATGCCGTTCGGCCACAAGGACGCAAGCTCGCGGACGGATGACCGCTCGGTGCAGGTGCACAGCTGCCACGGCCCGGCCCGCCAGGTCGATGTGCTGCGCGAGGTGCTGCTCGGCCTGCTGCAAGACGACTCGACGCTGGAACCCCGCGACATCCTGGTGATGTGCCCCGACATCGAGACCTATGCGCCGCTGATCGTCGCCGACTTCGGGCTCGGTGACGTGGTGCACGGCGCGCATCCCGCCCACCGGCTGCGGGTCAAGCTCGCCGACCGTTCACTGATCCAGACCAATCCGCTGCTCGGCCTGGCCTCGCAATTGCTGGCGCTGGCCGACAGCAGGGTGACCGCCAGCGAGGTGCTCAACATCGCCGAGGCCGCGCCGGTGCGCGCCCGGTTCGGCTTCACCGACGACGACCTGGAGTCCATCACCCGCTGGGTGCGCCAGGCGAACATCCGGTGGGGCTTCGACCAAGAGCACCGCCGGCCCTACCACGTCGACTTCGTGCACAACACTTGGCGTTTCGGTATCGACCGGATACTGGCCGGGGTTGCCATGTCGGACGACGCGCACGCCTGGATCGACAACACCCTGCCCCTCGACGACGTCAGCAGCAACCGCGTCGAATTGGCCGGCCAGCTCGCCGAATTCGTCTGCCGGCTTCAGCAGGCGGCCGACGCGCTTTCCGGCACGCGACCGCTACGCACCTGGCTGGCCGCGCTCACCGACGGCATCACCACCTTGACCCGCATCAACGACTCCGACGCCTGGCAGACCAGCCAGATGCAGCGGGAGTTCGCAGAAGTGTTGCAGCAGGCTGGTTCTCGCGCCGACACCTCGCTGCGGCTGCCCGATATCCGGGCGCTGCTCGACCAACACCTGGCCGGGCGCCCGACCCGGGCCAACTTCCGCACCGGAACCCTGACCGTGTGCACGATGGTGCCGATGCGCTCGGTGCCGCACCGGGTGGTCTGCCTGGTCGGCCTCGACGACGGCGTGTTCCCGCGGCTCGGCGTCGTCGACGGTGACGACGTGCTGGCCCGCGACCCGATGACCGGTGAACGCGACATCCGTTCTGAGGACCGGCAATTGCTGCTCGACGCCGTCGGCGCGGCCACCGAGAAGCTGGTGATCACCTACACCGGCGCCAACGAGTACTCGGGTCAGCCGCGTCCGCCCGCGGTGCCGCTGGACGAACTGCTGGACACCCTGGACATGACGACGCCGGACAAAATCCGGGAGCGCATCGTCGTCGAGCATCCGTTGCAGCCGTTCGACATTCGCAATGTCGAGCCCGGCGCGCTGGTGCCTAACGTGCCGTTCAGCTTCGACCCGACCGTGCTGCGCGCGGCGCGGGTCAGCAGCGGCCAGCGCAGCGAGCACCCCGAAGTTCATCTCCGGGCCGCTGCCGTCACCGCCGCTCGGATGACGTCGATCCTCGCCGACCTGGTCGCCTTCTTCAAAGACCCGGTGAAGGGCTTCTTCCGGGCGCTGGAGTTCACGCTGCCGCGCGACGTCGACGGTGTGCAGGACGCCATGCCGGTCGACATCAACGCGCTCGAGGAGTGGACGGTCGGCGACCGGATGCTGGGCGACATCCTGCGCGGCATGACCGCCGACGATGCGCGCCAGGCGGAGTGGCGTCGCGGCACGCTGCCGCCGGGTCAGCTGGGTTGGCGCAAGGCGGCCGAGATTCGCGATCAGGCCGCCCTGTTGGCGACCGAAGCGCAGCAGTATCGGACGGCGGATGGACAGGCCTACGACGTCGACATCCATCTGGGTGGCGGTCGACGGCTCACCGGCACGGTGTCTCCGGTGTTCGGCGAGCGCCTGGTGTCGGTGACCTATTCCAGGCTGGGCGGCAAGCATCTGCTCGAGTCGTGGATTCCGTTGCTGGCGTTGTTCGCTCGTGACTCCCGCCGTGATTGGTCGGCGGTGTGCATCGGGCGGCCGAAGAAGGGCACCACTCCGCGGGTCGAGGGCCTGGGTCGGCCCGACGGCGACGCGGTTGAGGTGCTGCGCGAGTTGGTGGCGATCTACGACGCGGGCCGTCGCGAGCCGCTTCCGTTGCCGGTCAAGACGTCCTACGCCTGGGCGGCCGCCCGGCACTGTGGTGACGACCCCGTGCGCGAAGCAGGGTATCGCTGGAAATCCAGCGACCGATACCCGGGCGAGGATCAGGCGCCGGCCCACGTGCGGGCGTGGGGCCATAACGCCCGATTGGACGACCTGATGCAGCCGCTGCGGCCGGGCGAGGAGTTCGACAGTGAAGACAACCGGTTCGGTGCCTATGCCTGTCGGCTGTGGCTGCCGATGCTGCGCGCCGAGAGGGACCCGGCCTGATGGAGCGATTCGACCTGCTCGGTCCGCTGCCGGCCGAACGCTCCACCACGGTGCTGCAAGCCAGCGCGGGTACCGGCAAGACGTTCGCGCTGGCCGGTCTGGTGACCCGCTATCTCGCCGAGGGTGCGGCGACGCTGGACCAGATGCTGCTGATCACGTTCGGTCGCGCGGCCAGCCAGGAGCTGCGTGAGCGGGTGCGCCACCAAATCGTCGACGCCGTAATCGCTTTCGACGATCCGTCCACCGTCGGCGACAACCAGCTGGTGGCCCACCTGCTGGCCGGCAGCGACGCCGAGCGTGCGGCCCGCAAGCGGCGGCTGCGCGACGCGCTGGCCGGTTTCGATGCGGCGACGATCGCCACCACGCACCAGTTCTGCCAGCTGGTGCTGAGGTCGCTGGGCGTGGCCGGTGACACCGCCGCCAACGTCACCCTGCTGGAGAGCCTTGACGAGCTGGTGGCCGAGATCGTCGACGATCTGTATCTGGCCCACTTCGGTCAGCAGCGCGACGACTCGGTGCTGCACTACGTGCCCGCACTGAAATTGGCGCGCGAGGTGGTCAACAACCCGACGACCGAGCTGCGGCCCCGCGACCCGGAGCCCGGTTCGGAGGCCGCTGTCCGGGTCGACTTCGCGAAAGAGGTTCTGGCCGAACTGGAAATCCGCAAGCGGCGGCTGGGCGTCCTGGGCTACGACGACCTGCTGAGCCGGCTGGCAGCGGCGCTGGACACCGACGACTCCCCCGCCCGGCTGCGCATGCACCGACGCTGGCCGATCGTCATGGTCGACGAGTTCCAGGACACCGACCGGGTGCAATGGCAGGTGATCGACCGTGCGTTCAGCGGACGCTCCACCGTGATCCTGATCGGCGACCCGAAGCAGGCGATCTACGCGTTCCGCGGCGGCGACATCGTCACGTATCTGGAGGCGGCCAAGACCGCCGGCGAGCAGAAGACGTTGGGCACCAACTGGCGCAGTGACGCGGCGCTGCTGGACCGGCTGCAGGTGGTGCTGCGCGGCGCCGAACTCGGTGACCCCGCGATCGTGGTGGAAGACGTGCGAGGCCCACCACCAGGGTCACCGGCTCGCGGGCGCCCCGCATAACGACCCGTTCCGGTTACGGGTCGTCCAGCGACCGACGTTGGGCCGCAGCGGTACTGCGAACCTGCCGATCGACGAGCTGCGCGAGCCACATCGGCGCCGACCTCGCCGCCGACATCCGCGCGCTGCTGGCCAGCGGCGCGACGTTCGACGGCAAGCGGCTGCAGGCCCGCGACATCGCGGTGATCGTGGAGCGGCACAAGGATGCCGCCGCCTGCTTCACGGCGCTGTGCGACGCGGGCATTCCGGCGGTGTACACCGGCAACTCCGACGTGTTCAGCTCGGATGCCGCCGAAGACTGGCTCTGCCTGCTGGAGGCGTTCGACCAACCGCACCGCCCCGGCATGGTGCGCGCCGCGGCGGCGACGATGTTCTTCGGCGAGACCGCGGAATCGCTTGCCGCCGGCGGTGACTCGTTGACCGATCGGGTTGCCGACACGTTACGGGAATGGTCCGCGCATGCCCGGGAACGTGGGGTTGCGGCCATCTACGAGGCCGCGCAGCTGCGCGGCATGGGTGATCGGGTGCTGTCCTGGGAGGACGGCGAGCGGCACATGACCGATCTGGCGCACGTGACGCAATTGCTGCAGGATGTCGCGCATCGCGAACGGCTGGGCCTGCCGGGGCTGCGTGACTGGCTGCGCAAGCAACGCGAGGAACGCAGCGGCGCCACCGAACGCAACCGCCGGCTGGACAGCGACGCCACCGCCGTGCAGATGATGACGGTGTATGTGGCCAAGGGACTGCAGTACCCGGTCGTGTATCTGCCATTCGCGTTCAACCGCAGCCCCTTTGACAGCGAGATGGTGTTGTTCCACGACGACTCCGGAGCGCGGTGCCTGCACATCGGCGGCAAGGGCAGTCCGGACTTCAATGTCGCCCAGGCGGCGGGTCGCGCGGAGGACGCCAGCGACGACAGCCGGATGATGTACGTCGCGCTGACCCGCGCGCAGGCGCAGGTGGTGGCGTGGTGGTCGCCGGCCTACTACGAGCCCAACGGCGGCCTGTCCCGGCTGTTGCGCGGCCGCGGGCCCGGAGAGCCGTGCGTGCCGGAGCGCTGCACGCCGCCGAAGATCTCCGACGACGACGCGATGGTTCTGCTGCGCGAGTGGGAGGCCGCCGGCGGGCCGGTGATCGAGGCGTCGGTGGTGGCCGCGGCCCCGCCGGTGCCGGCCAAGGTGGTGCCGTCGAACCTGGACAGCCGCCACTTCCACCGCAGCATCGACACCGGGTGGCGGCGCACCTCGTACTCCAGCCTCGTCCGGGTCGCCGAGGCCACCGGGGTCACCAGCGAGCCCGAGGTCACCGAGCTGGACGACGAGGCCGGCGAGATCCCGTTGACCGAGAACGCTTCCGGGCCGGACGTGCCGTCGCCGATGGCGGCGTTGCCGGCGGGTGCGACGTTCGGCTCGCTGGTGCACGCGGTGCTCGAGACGGCCGATCCCGGCGCCGCGGACCTTGCCGCCGAGCTGGAGAGCCAGGTGCGACGGCAGCTGCGGTGGTGGTCGGTGGATGTGACGGCCGCGCGAGTTGGCCGCAGCGCTGGTGCCGATGAACGACACGTCGTTGGGTCCGCTGGCGGGTGGTCTGACGTTGCGCCAGATCGGTCTGCGGGATCGGTTGCGGGAATTGGACTTCGAGATTCCTTTAGCGGGCGGCGATGTGCGTGGCGCTGTGCCGAATGTGTCGGTGTCCGATGTGGGTGAGCTGCTGCGCGCGCACCTGGCGGCCGATGACCCGGTGGCACCCTATGCCGACCGGCTGACGTCGGCCGCGCTGGGCAACCAGTCGCTGCGCGGTTACCTGACAGGCTCGATCGACGCGGTGCTGCGGTTGCCGGATGACCGCTTCTTGGTGGTGGATTACAAGACCAACTACCTGGGCGACAGCGCGGCCGACTACAGCCATGCCCGATTGGCCGAGGCGATGCTGCATTCGGACTATCCGCTGCAGGCGCTGCTGTATGTGGTTGTGCTGCATCGGTTTCTGCGATGGCGGGTGCCGGGTTATGAGCCTGCGCGGCATCTGGGCGGGGTGTTGTATCTGTTCGTGCGGGGCATGTGCGGCGCCGATACCCCGGTGGTCGACGGGCAGCCGTGCGGGGTATTCAGCTGGCAGCCGCCGGCCGAGCTGGTGGTAGCGCTCTCGGATCTGCTCGACGAGGGGAGGCAGGCGGCGTGACCGTCACCGATGTGGAGCTGGCCGTCGGCGCGAGCGGCCTATTGCAAACGTTCAACGAGGCCGGCGTGCTCGACGTCGCCGATGTGCGGGTAGCGCGAGCGGATCTGCTTGCTGGTCAAGGAAACTGACGAGCGGGTGGCGTTGGCGGTGGCGCTGCTGGTGCGCGGGCTGCGCGGCGGATCGGTGTGTATCGAGTTGGCTTCAGTTGCCTCGGCGGTCGGCGTCGAGGAGGTGCCGTGGCCCGAGCCAGCGGGGTGGCTGGCCGCGGTACGGGGCAGCCCGCTGCTTCGTGACCCGCCGGTGCTGCATCTCTACGACGACCGGCTGCTTTACCTCGACCGGTACTGGCGCGAGGAAAAGCAGGTGTGCGACGACCTGCTGGCGTTGCGGGTTTCCAAGCCGACCGGCGATGTGCCCGCCTTCGAGCGACTTTTTCCGGCGGGCTTCGAAGAGCAGCGCGAGGCCGCCGAAATCGCGCTGGCGCAGGCGGTTACGGTGCTGACCGGCGGGCCGGGCACCGGAAAGACCACCACGGTTGCGCGGCTGCTGGCCCTGCTGGCCGAGCAAGCGGGGGCGTCGCGACTGCGGATCGCGTTGGCGGCGCCGACCGGCAAGGCGGCAGCACGACTGCAGGAAGCTGTGCAGCATGAGGTGGCCAAGCTGGACGCGGCCGATCGGTCGCGGCTCGGTGAGCTGCAGGCGATGACACTGCATCGGCTGCTGGGCAGCCGGCCGGACTCGTCGTCGCGGTTTCGGCATGACCGCGGAAATCGGTTGCCGCACGACGTGATTGTGGTCGACGAGACGTCGATGGTGTCGCTGACGATGATGGCCCGGCTGCTGGAGGCGGTGCGCCCGGACGCCCGGCTGGTGCTGGTCGGCGACGCGGATCAGTTGGCGTCGGTAGAAGCCGGCGCGGTGCTGGCCGATTTGGTCGACGGCCTGTCGGCGCGCACCGACGTGCGGGTGGCGGCGCTGCGGACGTCGCACCGGTTCGGCGAGGCAATCGGCTTTCTGGCCGAGGCGATCCGGGTCGGCGACGCGGATCGTGCACTGGCGTTGTTGCGGTCGGGCGACGAGCACATCGAGTTCATCGAGGACCATGACCCCGCGGATCGCGCTGCGCGCGGTCCTTATGCCGCATGCCCTTCGGCTGCGGGAGGCGGCGCTGTTCGGGTGCCGCCGATGCCGCGTTGGCGACGCTGGATGAGCACCGGCTGCTGTGCGCGCACCGGCGAAGGCCCTTACGGAGTACGGCACTGGAACCGGCAGGTCGAGAAGTGGCTGTCCGAAGAGACCGGCCAGCCGCCATGGTCGGAGTGGTACGCCGGGACGGCCGCTGCTGGTGACGGCGAACGACTACGGGCTGCGCGTCTACAACGGCGACACCGGCGTGGTCATCGCCGGCGCCGACGGCCTGCGGGCCGTCATCGCAGGCGCCGGCAGGGCCGCTCGACTTCGCGACCAGCCGGCTCGCCGACATCGAGACGATGCACGCGATGACGATCCACAAAAGCCAAGGCAGCCAGGCCGACGAGGTGACGGTGCTGATGCCGCCTGAGGACTCGCGATTGCTAACGCGAGAGCTGTTCTATACTGCGGTGACGCGAGCGAAGGCCAAGGTTCGGGTGGTTGGTTCTGAGGCCTCAATGCGGGCCGCGATCGGACGTCGGGCGGTGCGGGCGACGGGGCTTCGCGAGAGGCTCCATTCTTCTGCGGCAGGTCTCGACCGGTGCGAAGCAAATCGATGACGACACCAGAAATCCCGCTCTCATAATCGGCACGTTGAAGAATGGCTCGCAGGTCTACTTGGGTGTGCCATGCAAGAACGGCCGGTGCCAAATGAATTCGTCTGTGATCCAGGGCGGCAACGGCTTCGTCGAGAAGGCGCAGTTGAAGTTCCCCTAAGTCCGACCTCGAGGGGCGAACCCGCCGACTGTGTTGGTCAGTGTCGCTTCGGGCGCGCCGGTCAAGTTCCTTGACGATGTCCTCACGTAGCCTGTTGTCTGTCAACGGGTTCGGCGGTCGGGAGCCGCGATCTCCGATCGCGCAACACGCGACGCATATGACCGTCTCGCCCTTCAGCGGGAAGCCAAGGCTGAAGGCTGGCGCATCGTCACCACCAAGGGCCTTCGAAGAGTGAGATGTCGAAGCTGGACCCGCCACAGATCCCCGACGACGCCAGCGGTCTGGAAGTCGACACACGCAACGCGGGTCGGTATTCCGGCTGAACGGGTAGCGGTTGGTGTCGGCGGTGTGGGAGCCCGCCGACCGGTGAACGTGGGGGCACAAGTCGATGAACCGGATGCGCCTTTCAGGAAACGGCCTGTTTGACCGTCTGATGGGCGGTTACAGTCGTCCCGTGGTGGAGTTGCGGACCGAGTATCACCGTCAGCTGGGTGAGATCGATGCGGCGGTCATGCGCATGTTCACGGTGGTGGAGGAGGATATCGGGGCTACGGCTGCGGCGTTTTTGCATGGCGATGACATGGCCGCCGCCACGGTCGCGGGGCATGACGAAGTGATCGAGGATCTGTACGCCAAGATCGAGGATCTGGTGCACGTCCAGCTGGTGCGCCAAGCCCCGGTCGCCGGGGAGCTGAGGTTTCTGCTGACGGTGTTCCGCATCCTGCCCGAGCTGACCCGCACCCATGTCCTCGCCGCGGACGTCAGCCGGCGTGGTGCAACCGGGCTTGCCGAGGAGCTCCCGCCGCGGGTCGTTGGCCTGATCGGACGGCACCTGGACGCCGCGGCAAAGATGTGGCATCAGGTGACAGAGGTTTATCTGGTGGGCTCCAGCGAGATCGCCGACGACACCGAGGACCACGACGACGCGCTCGATGAGCTGCACGCCAGTCTTAGCGCCGAGCTCGCTGCCGCCGACCTGCGCTCTCCGGTGCTGCTGGAGATGGGGCTGATCGCCCGGCTGCTGGAGCGACTCGGCGATCACGCAGTCGAAGTCGCCCGCCGAATCGAGGCCCTCGAGCGCCCTGGACACACGCCAAGTCAGCCCGCCCCCGCAGAATGAACCAGCGAACGGAAACCGACGAGGCATTCCGGCCAGAGCCAACAATCCCAGCCGCCTAATTGCTGTCCTGTTCGCGCGAGGGCGGCGCTGTTCGTGTGAAGATCGCGACCGAAGCTGCGTTGTTCGGGTGAAGGTTTCGCGCCACCCGCGCCTGAGCCATGTCACTGCCGCCCGCGGGGATCGCTGAGCTGAACGAGGTTACCCAGTCAGGTTGTTTCCACTCGCGCTCATCTGCGGTGAAGAACTAGCACCCCTGTCGGCATCGTCATCTCCGTGCGGTCGGAACGCACAGGGCCGCAACAGCATTCGGAATCGGATCGTCGAAGTTATCCGGCACGGTGAGCGTTCGGGAGCGACCGGACTTTCGCTGTACCTTTCGTTGGGCTCGGGAACGTTTGCGTGCGCACGGACGCTTGGCGTTGAGTGTCATCGAGCACGATTCTGCCCGCCTACAACTTGTCGTCGGAATCGATGCCGAAGACTCGATCTCGGCGCAGTATGAAGACAATGAGCGAGTTCATGCAGAACACCGACGCTTTCCTCTGGGCGATGGAAAGCGATCCCGTTTTGCGGTCGACCATCGTCACGATCTCCCTGTTGGACAGCACCCCGGATTGGGGCGAATTGGTTGAGCGGTTCGACAGGCTCAGCCGACAACTGCCGACCTTCCGCCAGCGGATAGTGTCCTCGCCTCGGCCGGCCCCGCCCCGCTGGGCGGACTGCCCGGAATTCGATCTCGGCTTCCACATGCGTCGGGTGACCGCGCCGCAGCCGGGGACTCTCGACGCGGTACTGGAGATGGGCCGGCTGGCCGCGATGTCGGACTTCGACCGGGCCAGACCGCTGTGGGAGATCACCCTGATCGACGGACTTGCAGACGGCGGCGCCGCACTGATGACCAAGATGCACCACTCCCTGGCCGACGGCATCGGCGGCGTCCAGATCGCGATGACGCTATTCGATGTCACCGCCCGGCGGCGCGGCGCACTGCCCGTCGTGCCCCCACCACGTATGCCGTCGCCGCTGGACGGACTGCGCGACACACTCCGCTACGACGCCGGGCTGCTCGCCAATGCGGCAACGGCTTCGGTTACGGGAGTTCCCGGCGTGGTGCGAAGCGCCGTGCGGCGGCCGGTGCAGACAGCCACCTCCGCGGCGGCGGTCGCGTCGTCGGTCTACCGCCTCATGCGGCCGATCACCGAGTCCGGCTCGTCGCTCATGAAAGACCGCACGATGGTCCGTCGCCTCGGGATCCATGAGGTGTCGAGGCTGCGGCTGCGCGACGCCGGACACGCGGGCGGGGGTTCGCTGAACGATGCGTTCCTCGCGGGCGTGACCGGCGCACTGCGCCGCTACCACGAAAAGCACAGCGTCGCGGTCGGGGACTTTCATGTGGGGATGCCGATCAGTCTCCGTACCGAAGGCGACGCGATTGCCGGAAACCGGGTCACGATGATGCGGTTCGACGTGCCGGTCGGCCTCGCCGACCCGGCGCGACGAATCGAAGAGATCCATCACCGGGCCACGAGGCAACGCGACGAGCGCTCGCTGCCTTACATGCAATTGATCGCCGGTGCGTTGAACCTGTTGCCACGCTGGTACATCGGAGCGGTGTTGCGCCGCGTCGATTTCGTGGCCAGCGACGTGCCCGGTATCCCGATTCCTGTGCGTCTCGGTGGAGCCGCGCTGCGGATGGCGTACGGTTTCGGCCCGACGATCGGTTCGGCGGTCAATGTCACGCTGCTCAGCTACGTCGACACCTGTGCACTGGGAATTTGCGTCGATGCGGGCGCGATTCCGGACTTCGACGTGTTCCACGACTGCCTCGTCGACGGGTTCGACGAGGTGCTGGCGCTCGCAGACTAGGCGGTCAACCGGCGGGACGTCGATGGCTCCCTGCCGGCTGGCCGCTCGCGCACCGAATTAGCCGCTCGTCCTCGACAGCGGATGTCTGCTCAACGGCTCACGCGGAAACGTTTGAGCCGCGACGCCGCTCCGGATACCAATTCGACTTGGCTTCTTGGCAATTGAAGGTGGGCTGCCAGTAGCCGGGTGACCGCGTCGTTGGCCTTGCCGTCAACCGCTGGCTCGCGGACGTAGATTGTCAGCTCACCGTTGGGACCGACCTCGACAAGGAGTCCCTTGCGACTGCCGGGCTTGACCCTGACGACGACGGAGTCGGTCATGCCGCGTAAGGCTTCTCCCGGGCCTTACCTCATCGCCGTGCGCGATACATCGACCTGCCACTCCAGCAGCGTGGCTGGTCGAGCTTGACGCTGCCGAGGCGTTAATCGTTCGTAGGTGCGACACGGTTTAATTACCCGCTGTGCCCTACGTCCGGTTAATTACCCGCTGCGGAGGCGTACCCATCGCCTTCTGCAGCAGACGCAGGTCGGCACCAGCACGGCGCGACAGTGACGCATAGGTGTGCAGAGAATCGTTCACTCGTTACTAGCCGCCTACTCGCCACGCCGTCTGGGCTCGCCGAGCACGAGCTGGTCGCCGATGCGCCCGAGGGTTCACCTCGCCCCAGACGCCGTCACCGCAAAGCCCGGAAATGCAGCCGATCTACACCGGCAACGACGTGTGGGCTACGGACCGCCTCGTGTCGCTCAGGATCATTAGCGACCGCGAAACCTCAGGTAGCCAGTCGCTCCATTGGTTGCGCTGTGACACCGGCAATGACGTCGAAATCCTTATCGAGGTGCAGGACGATCAAGCCCGCGAGTTCGGCGGTCGCCGCAATGATCAAGTCAGGTATCGAGGGGCCACGGTGCATTCCCCTGTCGGCGAGCGATAACTGAACCTCGAACGCTCGGTCCTCGATCGCCGGTGTGAGGTACTCAACCGGCAGGACCACCAGCGGCGGTTCGCGAAACTCGCGCCGAGCAGCCTCACCGGTCCGCGCCGAGTACCCGACCTCTAGCCGCGTCAGGTTGCTGATACGCACCAGTCCACGCTCTACGCGGTTGCTCCACATTTCTGCATCGACACTCATAGCAAGACGAACCAGCGCAGACTTGTCGATGAGCCAGCCGCCGTTGCTCACTCCCACGCCCGAGTCATCAACTCTGGATCGCCGAGATCAACAAAGGTGTCAGCAAATCGCCGGAAATGCTCCACGGTTACCGGCGTCCACGCTCTTCGCGCCTCTTGGGTGAGTCTTCGCCGGATGTACTCGCTCCGTGACAGCCCGACCCGGCCGGCCAGCACGTCCAGTCCTGCAAGCACATCGTCGGGGATGTCGCGGATCAGCACATCACTCATCGGCACCTCCTAGTGATATCTGATGATATCACCGCTGCTCGGCCCAACACCCCGTATCGGTGGTTGGCCGCCGGAGCATCGCCAGCAACTGCGTGGCAATCAGTGCCAGACTTTCCGTGCAGCCGGACGGCACGAACAACGGTTATGCCGAATCCAGAAGCCGTCGCACCGTTCAGATTGCGGATAGGTCGTCCAGCCCAACCGCAAATGCTGCCCTCGGAGCCTGCTGCTTACGTGGTTTCGGGCAATGCCATCTGGACGTGATGTCGTATGCGCCATCACCTTGACGGTTAGGTGCTTGATCTCGACGGGTGCTGGTGTGACTGATGCGACAGGCGGCTGTCGTCGGCCGATGTTGCCACCGGTCTGCCAGAATCCACTGGCGACCGTCGAGTTCCGATCACGCGTCACGTTGACCGGCTACGGGCATAGGCGAGCAGATGGGGTTTCACCTTCCGCCGATGACCATGGCAATGTCGTCAACGGCGGTGCAGGCAAGCGTGGCCAAGGCACCCGTGCCCAATCCAACTTCCTTCCGCGGCAGTCTGGTTCATCGTGACCACGCATCGGTGCCAGACGGCCATTTATCGGCTTCCGAGCGCGGCGTGGTTGCCGCTACCAGCCGGGGTCGATACCGGCGACGCCGTCCCACGCTCGATGCGTGCGTTGCTGCGGGGCTATGCTGCGACTCGTCCGAGTAAGGCAATTTAATGAACCTGTTAGCCAAGGCTGTCGACAAGATCGCCAATCCACCGCGAGTGTCGGACGTGGACCGGCTGCGAGCCGTGGTGTCCGGCAAGACGGTGCTGGTGACCGGTGCCTCCTACGGACTAGGTGAGGCCACCGCGCGCAAGCTCGGAGCGGCCGGGGCGACCGTGCTGCTGGTCGCCCGTTCTGCGGACAAGCTGGCAGGCCTCGCGGCGTCGATCAACGCGGGCGGCGGCCGCGCGGCCGCGTACCCGGCCGATCTCACCGACCTGACAGCGGTCGCCGCACTGGCGGAGAGGCTCACCGAAGACCACGGCCCGATGGACGTCGTCGTCAGCAACGCCGGCAAGTCCATCCGGCGGTCGCTGCATCTCCAGTACGACCGGCCGCAGGATTTCGAGTGCACGATCGGCGTCAACTACCTCGGCCCGGTCCGGTTGCTGCTAGGGCTGCTTCCCGCGATGAGGCGCCGCGGCAGCGGGCACATCGTGAGTGTTTCGACGGTCGGTGTGCTCACCGCACCAGGCCCGCGCTGGGGCGCCTACCTGGCGTCCAAGAGCGCATTTGACGTCTGGCTGCGCAGCGTGGAACCGGAACTGCGCGCCGACGGCGTGCAGGTCACCTCGGTGTATATGACGTTGGTGCACACCCCCATGAGCGAACCCACGCCGATCCTGCGCAGAATGCCGGGCCTGTCTGCGGAGCAGGCCGCCGACATCGTCGCGAAGGCGATCATTGACCGGCCCGGCAGCGTGCAGCCGTTGTGGGTGTGGCCGATCGAAATCAGCTCGATGCTGCTACCCAGGGCGCTGGAGGTCGGGATGGGACTGATGTATCGGTTCACCACCGATTCCCCAAGCGCTCTGGGGATTCGGCGATGACAGCCGCGAACATCGTGACCAGCGCGGCCCGGGTGGTGCTGCGATCGGGATTGTTTGCGCCCGCTGGGCCGCTGACGATGTTCCGCATCGTGCGCGAGGTGGTTCGAGGCAGTGCGAACCTGGCTACCGTGCTGGCGATCGCGGCGGTTCGCTGGTCGGACCGGACCGCGGTGATCGACGATGACGGCGCGCTGAGCTACGGCGAGCTGCAGTCCCGCACCGAATCCGTGGCGGCCGCGCTGGTTTACCGCCACGGCGTCGGACCCGGGGTCCCGGTCGGCATCCTGTGCCGCAACGGGCGCGCCTTCATGCAGGCGATGTTCGCGGCGGCGTCGGTCGGTGCCGACGTGGTGTTGCTCAACACCGAGTTCCAAACCGACGCGCTGGCGACCGCGTTGGGCGCGCACCGGATCCAGACCGTGCTTTGTGACGACGAATTCGCCGATCGGGTGCGCGCGGCAGACGAGGCCGTCGCCGTCGTCGATCTCGCGGCGCTCGAGATCGATGGGCGCGAGCCACGGCCGAAGGCCGGGCCGCGCGGACGGATCGTGCTCCTGACGTCCGGCACGACGGGCACACCCAAGGGTGTGCCGCGCACACCCAGTTTCACCCCGGCACTCGGTGTCGGAGCCGTGTTCCTCGATCGCATCGGGCTGCGCGCTGGAAGCCGAATTGTCGTACCGGTGCCCATGTTTCACGCGTTCGGGTTCGGGATGGTGTTGCTCACGGTGATACTCGGCGGCACGCTGCTGACAAGACGCCGGTTCGACGCCGAAGCAACGCTCGCCCAGGTGTCGTTGCATCGCGCGCACGTGCTCGCCGCGGTCCCGGTCATGCTCGCCCGGATTCTCGACCTTCCGGACGAGGTGCGGGCGCGAAACCCGGTTGCGTCGCTGCGCGTGGTGATCACCGCCGGGGCACGCCTGGACCCGAGCCTGGCGCGCCGGTTCATGGACGCCTACGGCGAGATCCTCTACAACGGCTACGGCTCCTCGGAGGTCGCCATCGGGTCGCTTGCGACGCCCGCCGATCTACGGGAGACACCGGAATCGGTTGGCTGGCCGGTTGCCGGCTGTCCGGTCGAGATTCTCGATGAGAACGACAGTCCCGTCGGGCCGCACGTCACCGGGCGGGTGTTCGTGGGTGGTCGCCTGACGTTCGACGGCTATACCGGCGGCGGTGGCACGGATGTGGTCGCCAGGATGACGGACACCGGGGACATGGGCTACTTCGACGAGGCGGGGCGGCTGTTCATCGTCGGCCGCGAAGACGACATGATCGTTTCCGGCGGTGAGAACGTCTACCCCCGCGCGGTTGAGAACGCCCTTGGCGAACATCCCGACGTCGCCGACCACGCGGTGATCGGTGTTCCGGATGAGGACTTCGGCCAGCGGCTCGCAGCCTTCGTCGTCCCCCGCCCGGGTGCCGACATCGACGAAGCCGCACTGCGGGAGTATTTGAAGGACAAGGTGTCTCGCTTCGAACAACCACGGGACATCACCCTCGTCGCGGAGATCCCGCGCAACCCCTCCGGCAAGGTGCTGCGAAACGAACTGCCGACCTGAAACGGCGCGACGAATCGAAGAGATCCATCACCGGGCTACGAGGCAACGCGACGAGCGCTCGCTGCCTTACATGCAACTGATCGCCGGTGCGTTGAACCTTCTCCCACGCTGGTACATCGGAGCGGCGTTGCGCTGGGTCGATTTCGTGGCCAGCGACGTGCCCGGCATCCCGATTCCTGTGCGTCTCGGTGGAGCCGCGCTGCGGATGGCGTACGGTTTCGGCCCGACGATCGGTGCGGCGGTGAATGTCACGCTGCTCAGCTACGTCGACACCTGTGCACTGGGAATTAACGTCGATGCGGGCGCGATTCCGGACTTCGACGTGTTCCACGACTGCCTCGTCGACGGGTTCGACGAGGTGCTGGCGCTCGCAGACTAGGCGGTCAACCGGCGGGACGTCGATGGCTCTCTGCCGGCTGGCCGCTCGCGCACCGCTTCGACACGGGCGGCTCGTCGGTCAGTGCCTGCCCGCGCTCTGGCGACCCGCACCCTGGCGGTGCGTGCGCCGGGGAGCCGTCGCCGCGCGTCGGGCTAGGCCCACTTGAAGGGCCGAAAGTCATTGCTGTGGCCCCTGGTCCGTGCGAAAATCGAAGCTCCTTTGCAGGTCTAGGCGCTCTGAGTTCGTAAGGGGGCGTGGTGCAGACACGAGAGATCAGGTCGGTCGCGGACCTTGGCGGCGAGGCCGCGGGCGTGCTGATGACGGCGGTGCGAGACATGCACGCGGGTATCGCAAGCCGCGTCTTCGGCGCGATAGGAGCGGCGGCCAAGCCCACCCAAATCATCCACGACGCAGCGGCCCGCACCATCTATGGCGGTGTGGACGGCGGGATTCGGGGGGCCACCCGGGTAGCCGGCGCGCTGGCATCGAAGGCGTGGGGCCGCGACGGGGACGAGTCGCTCGAATCCCAACCCACCATCGCCGCAGCCATCGCCGCGATCAACGGGCTGTACGGGGATCAGCTGACGGCACACCGCAACGGATTCGCGCTGAGCATGCAGATCCGGCACCACGGGACGGCCGTGCCGCTCACCGCCGACGGGGTGGCGGCGGCGTTCCCGACAGCCACCGGTCGCCTTGCCGTATTCGTTCACGGGTTGTTTCTCACCGAACGCTCGTGGTGGCGCGCGCCGCGCACCGGCGAGGATCTGCGGAGCTACGGGCAGCGGCTGCATCACGAGCACGGGTTCACCCCCGTCTACCTGCGCTACAACACCGGGCTGCACATCTCTCACAACGGACAAACGCTGGCCGACATGCTGCACCGGCTCGAGGCGCTCTGGCCGGTTCCCATCCAGGAGATCGTGCTAGTGGGCCACTCGATGGGCGGGCTGGTGACGCGCAGTGCCTGCTACTACGGCGAGCAGCAGCAGCACCGCTGGACCGAAGCGGTGCGCCACGTGGTCTGCCTGGGCTCCCCACACCTGGGAACACACCTGGAAAAAGGGGTGCACATCGCGTCCTGGGCGCTGGCCCGGCTGCCGGAAACGCGGGCCGTGGCCGGCTTCCTCAACGCACGCAGCGCCGGAATCAAGGACCTGCGCTTCGGCGCCTGCATCGAGGACGACTGGCGAGACGGCGATCCCGACGAATTCTTGCAGGATCGCTGCCAGGAGGTGCCGTTCCTTCCCGGGGCCGGCTACCACTTCGTCGCCACCACCGCCGCACCTCCGGCGGTCGGCCGCCTCGTCGGCGACCACCTCGTGCGCTCACACAGCGCGTGCGGCAGGGGCAACACGCGACGAATCCCGTTCCAACCCGAACACGGACTGACGCTGACGGGGCTACACCACTTCGACCTACTCAACCACCCGACGATCTATACGAAACTGCGCGAATGGGTAACCCATCACCGGTACAGTCCAGCTCCCACTAGAGATCAGGGCTTAGGACAGAGCAGCTGAAACGATCTGATCGCGTCGGGCAGCTCCTCCTATTGAATGTCTCCAAAGATGCTCTGCCGCAGCAATGTAATTAGCCGCTCGTCCTCGACAGCGGATGTCTGCTCAACGGCTCACGCGGAAACGTTTGAGCCGCGACGCCGCTCCGGATACCAATTCGACTTGGCTTCTTGGCAATTGAAGGTGGGCTGCCAGTAGCCGGGTGACCGCGTCGTTGGCCTTGCCGTCAACCGCTGGCTCGCGGACGTAGATTGTCAGCTCACCGTTGGGACCGACCTCGACAAGGGGTCCCTTGCGACTGCCGGGCTTGACCCTGACGACGACGGAGTCGGTCATGCCGCGTAAGGCTACCGTCCGGACTCGTGCGCTGCGTAGGGTCTGGCTTTCCCGATACGAACCCGGTGTGCCGCATAGAACCACCGAGCACGAACCGGCTCGCGATCGGCAGCACTACGGCCGCAGGACGATTTTGCCCCTGGTGTGGCGCCGTTCCAGGGTGCGGTAGGCGCGCTGAACCTCGTCGAGCGGAATAGCTTCGGCGATCGGCACTTCCAATTGGCCGGCGGCGATTAGTGCGGCGAGCTCGGCCAGCACCGCGGCGTCGGCGGCGTCCTGATTGCCGACGAACATGACCCCAAATCGCTCCAGCGCCGGAAAGTCGATGACCGTGTCGATGCGCTGCGGTGCGATGCCCAGCTCGGTCACGGCTAATTCGACGTAGCCGCCGCCAAAGAAGTCCAACAACGCGTCGACCCGGCCGTCAGGTGCCGCCGCCCGCAGCGTGCCCGCGAGGCCATCGCCGTAATTGACGGGGATCACGCCGTGCGCAGCCAGCCACTCGTCGTTGGACGGGCCGGCGATGCCGAGCACGGTCGCGCCGGTACGTTTGGCCAGCTGCACGGCTATCGCTCCCACCCCGCCGGCGGCGCCGGCGATGGCCACGGTGTCACCCGGCGTCAGTTCGACCGAGCGGACCGCGGCGTATGCCGTGGTGCCGGCGACGAACAGGCCCCCTGCGGCTTCCCATGACACTGCCGGCGGCTTGGGCGTGAGCTGATCGGCGGGCACCACCACGAATTCGGCGTGGCTGGCTCGGTCGTTCGTGAAACCCAGCACCTCGTCGCCCACTGAGAAGGCATCGACGCCGGTGCCGACCTCGGCGACGACACCGGCGAGATCACTGCCCTGCCCGGACGGAAATGTCGCTGGGAAGATCTCGTCGAACACACCCTGGCGAATCATCGCTTCGCCCGGGTTGACGCCAGCTGCCTTCACCTCGACCAGCACTTCACCGGTGCCAGGTTGCGGGCGGGGAGCCTCGCGTACATCGAGGACGTCGATGCCGCCGTAGCGATCGAATCGCACTGCTTTCATGAGCTGTTCGTCCTTATCTCCGTTTTGGATCATGGGAGCTGGGAGCTGGGGCTTACCGGCACCTAACTAAGCTAACGAGAACGTAGCCCGTTCCATTGCGCATCGACTTGTATGTGCTGGGCGAGCAATAGCGATGCCGCCCGGTTGTCCGCTCAGGCGATCAGTCCGCGGATGTCGTCGGCGGTGAGGGTGGAGCCGAACGCGTTACCGTCGTCGATAACACTGGCGAACAGCTTGGCTTTGCGGGCGTTGAGGGCCATTACCTTGTCCTCGATGGTGTCGTGGGCAATGAGCCGGTACACCATTACGTTGCGGGTCTGGCCGATGCGGTGTGTGCGGTCGATGGCCTGGGTCTCGGTGGCCGGATTCCACCACGGGTCGAGCAGAAAGCAGTAGTCGGCCTCGGTGAGGTTCAGCCCGAACCCACCGGCCTTGAGGCTGATCAGGAAAACCGGTGCGTCTCCGTCCTTGAACCGCTGTATCACTGTTGCGCGGTTACGGGTTCGCCCATCGAGATAGCAGTAGTCGATTCCCTCGGTGTCGAGGCGATCGCGGACCCGGCCGAGGAAACGGGTGAACTGACTGAACACGAGCGCGCGGTGGGCGCCGTCGACGACGTCGCGGAGATGCTCAGCGAGCGCGTCGATCTTCGCGCTGGCCAGCGTGTCGTGTGCTGGGTCGACGAGCCCGGGATGCAGCGCCATCTGTCGCAGCACGGTCAGAGACTTAAGGATCGTGAACCGGTTGCGCTGCATGTCGCCGAGCAGGCCGAGCACCTTCTGCCGCTCTCGCTGCAGCCGCTTGTTGTAGAGGGCGCGGTGCCGCGGCGGCAGCTCGATATCGAGGACCTGCTCTTGCTTGGCCGGCAGCTCGGCAGCCACGCGCTCCTTGGTGCGGCGCTTGACCAACGGCTTGATGCGGCGGCGGAACAGGGCCAAAAGCTCGGCGTCGCCGGTCTTCTCGATGGGCTTGGCGAAGAAGTCGGCGAACTTCGTCGGGTTGGGGAACAACCCAGGGGCGGTGATCGACAGCAGCGACCACAGCTCCATGAGATTGTTCTCCATCGGTGTGCCAGTGATCGCCAGCTTGAACGGTGCGGCCAACCTGCGTGCGCACTGGTAGGTCTTAGCGTGATGGTTCTTCACGTATTGGGCTTCGTCCAGGATCAGCCCGGACCACGTTCGGGCGGCGTGGGCGTCGAAGTCCAGCCGAAACAGCGTGTACGAGGTGACCACGATGTGGGCGCCCGCTGCCAGCTCGTCGAGGTCGGCGCCGGCGCGGCGCAGCGTGTCGGAGATCGGCACGACCGACAGCTCAGGCGCGAACCGTGCGGCCTCGGTGGCCCAGTTCGCCACCACACTGGCCGGCGCAACCACCAGGAATGGTGCCATGCCCGGATCCTGTTGACGGACATGGCAGATCAACGCCAGCGACTGCACGGTCTTGCCCAGGCCCATGTCGTCGGCGAGGATCCCACCAAGCCCGTGGGTGTGCAGGCTCGCCAGCCACGAGAACCCCTCGGCCTGATACGGCCTTAGCTCAGCGCGCAGGCCGGTCGGCACCGCCGCCGGTTCCAGACCCTGCAGCGCGCGCAGCCCGTCGACCTGGCGCCGCCACTCGTCGGCCTGCCGCGTCACGACCCCGACCTCGGCGAGCTCATCGAACAACCCGACCTGGAATCGGCTGATCCGGGGTGGCCCCTCTTCAGCATCGGTGACCGCGCGGGCCTCCTCGATCAGCTGGCGCAGCTTCACCAGCTCCGGCTTGTCCAGCGCGAAGTAGGCGCCGTCGGGAAGCAGCAGGTGCGACTGCCCGGACGCGAGCGCGGTGAACACGCTGACAAATGGAACCTGGTTGCCTTCAATGCTGATCGTGACACCCAGGTCGAACCAGTCTGTGTCGCCGGCCACCGCGTCCGTTGTCACCGCGATGACGAGGGAGCCGCCCGCCTCCCGGTAGTCCACCGGGTCGCCGATCACCTCCAGCGTGACATCGGGAAGCTCGGCGAGCAGCGGTTGCACTTCGGTGGCGAATCGCATCGTCTCCAGGCCCGACAGTCGCGCCCCTGTGATGAGCGTGCCGTTGGCGGCGCGGAGCCCCAACTTCTCCAACGGCGCTTCGATGCTCGAGGCGAGCGTGTTCTCCACCTCCAGGTCGCGGTAAGCGACATACTCCGATGTGCCGACCGGTGCGCGAAAGTCGTTGTCGCCTAACCGGTATGCCCATTCCCACGTCAACTCGAGCTCATGCTCGTCCTGGTAGTCGGCCCGCAGGACCAGTGTCGGCCCGACGATCGCGGGCGGCGTGAACGACTCGTCCGACGACGTGACGGCCGCGATGTGGCGCAACCTCGGGTAGTACTCCGAGGCGAACCGCGGCGCCTCGTCCGCGGGTATGAGCAGCGGCTTATCACTGATTGTCATGCGCTGCAACGCCTCAGGCGCCGGTTTGTCCAGTCGGGCGAGCCGCAACCCGCCATCGGCATACACCACGCCATGACCTGACGATCCGATGAACGCCACCGGCCGTGCCGCGGCGCCGTCGACCCGAAGCACCGGCTCGACAGTGAGATCGCCGATCTCGTCGACCGTGACGTCCAGGCACAACTGCGCCGTGGCGTACGTCGGCACATCCTGCTGTGGTCGCGCCTGCACCAGCTGCACCCCGACTCGGCGCGCTTCGTCCAGCAGCGGCCACAGCTGCTCGGATTCAAATCGCAGCAGCGAGATCGTCTTCACGTCGCCGTAGGTATAACCCCCGTACGAATAGCGGTAGTAGCCAGTCGAATTCGAGCTCGACGCTCGGTAGGTCGCATAGAGCTCTTGCAGCAGCCGAACCTGAGGATCGGGATAACCGCAGTGGCGCAGCATGTGCACCTTGCCCCAGCTCAGATCGCCGGCCACCCAGCCGCCGCGCTTTCCGCGCCGCACGAGCCGCGCGTCGAGAGTCGGCGACGGCCCGCTCACCGACAGGCTCAGCTCGATCGCCAGTGGTGTCCCGGTGCGATCGTTCGTCAAGGCCGGGGGAAGCAGCGCATCCAATGACTGGCGCCATGGCGTTGGAGCTGGCGGGGGCGGCGTACGTTGGGCGCGCATCTTTGTGGGCCCCGCGGCGGCGATGACGATTGCCGCGACATGCTTGCAGTTCACCTGCACCGGGCAGCTGCAGAATCCGCTGTCGACACTCCAGGTATCGGTGTCGACCGGCAAAAGCTGCACCGTTGTGGTGTAGGTGCGGTCGTGGCTCCCGCCAACAGCGCCGAAAAGGCGGTGAAGGTTCGGGTCCCATACGCAGCTCAGCACCCGACCCTCCCGCGCATACGACACGCCGCGGCGCCAGGTATCGGCGTCAACGACGTCGAACGTGCTATTCAGGTCGATCGACGGATACATCAGCGACTGCATGGCCGCACCGTAACGACCGGGTCTGACAAGAGGGCCCAACCACGCCGCGCCACACGCGAAAGTGGTGGAGATGAGGTTTGGGAGTCTGCCGTGGCGAAAGTTTCTCCGCCCGCGTTGGTCCCACCCATCACGGACGCTTGTGCACGCCCAGGTACTCGTCCAGCCTTACGCGTTGTCGGTCGGACGGCGATCGGGTGGTGGGCAACGTTAGGCCGAGTGGCAGTCGGTATCCTGAGCACATGTCGCGGTTGGAGCGGATCACTGTGGACCTGGCGGTGTGTCACGGTCAACCGGTCGTGCGTGGTATGCGTTACCCGGTCCAGTCGCTGCTCGAACTTCTCGCTTCTGGCATGACGATCGAGGACGTGCTCGCCGACTACCCCGATCTTGAGCCTGAGGACCTTCTCGCCGCATTGGAGTTCGGCGCGTTGACCGCAGGTGGGCATCGAGTCGTTCCGCTCGGCACCGAGTGAAATTCCTCGTCGACGCCCAGCTGCCCGTGCGGCTCGCCCTTTTGCTAAACCGTGCTGGCCACAAGGCCATCCACACCAGCGACCTCCCGAACGGCAACGCGTCCACCGACGCCCAGGTTGTCGAGATAGCGGACGCGCAAGATCGGGTGGTAGTCACCAAGGATCGCGACTTCCGCGATGGGCATCTCCTCACGGGTTCGCCGAGGAAGCTGTTCATCGTGGCTACCGGAAACATCAGCAACGACGCCCTACTGAAGCTGTTCGAGGTCCATCTTGGTGCCGCCACGAGCGCGCTCGACGAGGCCGACTTTGTCGAGTTGCGAGCAAAGTTCCTGGTGGTCCATCCGCGCCGTGACCGCGGCCCGAGGCAGTCCTGACGTCGGGCCGTAAGGGACTCCCGTCAGGATGGCGCGGACGGCGGAAATAACGACTACCGATACACCGGGCTGTATAACAGTCCCCTTTAGGTCAGGGTTGACTCCAAACCAGTTCTCGGCCAGTTCGTATCGGCATCTCGTGAAGCAGATCCCAATCTACATCGGCTGACCGACAGGGACGAACGCCTTCAGCGTCGAGCTGAGCCAGTTCTCCCGGACGGTAAGGGGGGCCGAACCTGCTCACGGCGAAGGACTTGAATAGATCTTCAACCATCAAAACGGCCGTTGCCACGAGCCAGCTGTCGTCGAGACCTCGAATGTGGGCGCGAACGCGTTCGCCAAGCGCCGCCAGGGAGCGCGTTCGATCAGCTGCTCAAAGAGCCTCGAGCTTGTCGGCGCTGGCAATGATCGCCTTCGTTTGGTAGCCCATACGTGAGCGTGTGGGGAAATGCCAGTCGCCGGACATCGATGTCCTCGTGGTGCGATCGCCGTTTACGTCGCCCCCGGTGTCATGGTTTTCGCTTTGCGCCGCCCGGGTCGCGGGCCCCAGGTCCAGCCCGGCAACTCCTCGAGTTGCGCTGAGCGATCGGGGTCGAGCATGCCCCGCGCAAAGCTGTTGCGTTGATCGACGACCCACGCGCCGAGCCGGTCGCCATCGGGGGTGGTGTAGGAACGCGGAACCCGGGCGTCGCCGTGGTGGCGGACGTAGTCGAGAAGCTGACTGAAGCCTCTCTCCCACTGCTCGGCACGAACGCGGGACTCTATGCGTTGCCATCCCCGACGCGCCTCGCCGGTCGTCAAAGCCCCCGGGCGTTCAAGGCGGTCTACGCCGAAGTCTCCCTCGTACCATTTCTCGTACGCGGGTTGGATTTCGTCTGCTCTGACGAGAATGTCTTCGTTGACCGCCCGCAGCAGTTGGCGTTTCAACTTCTCGTCGGTCCGGTTTGTCGCGATGGCGAAGTTCAACGGCCGCTGGTCCTCAAACCCAAGGTCCTCGTGCGCGACGCGTTGACGAAACCAATCGACCACTTCGCGGAGTCGGTCCTCGAGGCGGTCATCCCCTAGGCAGTCGGGGTTTCGTCGTACGAAGTCGACGACGGGGTCCGCCGACCGGATCAACTTGACTAGGGCCGCGCGGCTTTCGTCCATCAACCGCTCGACGTCGCTCATGTAGAAGTCGAGATCTGCCCGCGGGACGAGGTTGTTCAGCCCGAATTCCAGCACCCGGGCGATAGCGAGGGCCTCACCGAGTCGTGGCTCTCGTTGCCCGGCCTCGATGCGGGTGATCGCCGACGTGTCGAGCAGGACCTCTGATTCGTTCCTCAGGCGGTCGGACAGCTGCTGCTGCGTAAGGCCTGCCCGCAGTCGAGCCGCCTTCGCGCGCTCGGCGAAGGTGCTGCTGACCTCGTCGTTGAGCGCCGAGGGCTGATGACCGGGTGTCTGCACAATTGCAGCATACACTGCCTAGTTGCAGAAATGCCGAATCCAGTGCTACTGTCTAACTACAGAAGCTGCTGCACTATCGCAGCGGTCGTCGCAAGGAATGAGAACTGAGCAAGCAAGAGCGTCGGCCGCGTGCACGTCGACTTGTCGGTGCGTCGCTCTAAGCTGACGTTGCTTCATGAGACGTCGTCGCCAAGCTCCGACTGGACGGCGCGCCAACCCCACGCTCGTGGGTGGCTCGGATGACGAAGCGGCCGCCACCGACCGGTGCCGGCAAGAGCGCCTCCCGCGGGGAGGCCCGAAACAGGGGAGGTCCCCATGACGTCCTGCAGCGAGATCATCCGGGGTGCCCGCCCATGGCAGGGCGTGTTGGACACCTCGGTCATGGCCGATGACCTGGTCAGCGCCGGTCACCGGCTCGCCGATGCCGCGAAAGCCGGCAACTGGCCCGCGGTGATGAAGGTGCTCGACCGCGAGTGGGACTGGCTGGTCATCAACCAGTGGCGGCCGGGCGGCACGGCGTGGTTCACCGCCTTGCATCAGGCCGCCTGGCACGGCGCACCCACCGAGGTCGTCGCAGAGCTGCTCGGCCGGGGCTCGCTGCGGTCCCTTCGGGACTCGAAGGGGCGTACCGCGTTCGACGTAGCAGCCGCGCACGACGGGACACCCGCATTGCGGGACCTGCTGCAGCCGCAGCGCTCACCGCTGACGCGGCCGCAGATTCGGGCGCTTGACGCACGACTTTCCGAGCTCGTCGACGGACGCATTCAGGGACGGCTTTATGACGGCAACCTGCGCACGGTGCTGCGATATCCGCCGGTCGAAATTCTGGATGAGCTGCCCGGTCAGCGGGTGTGGTTTCCGATGCCCGCCAAGTTCGGGTTCCATATCCAGCTGCTAGGGGGAGCCCTCGAGGTGAAGAGCTGGTGCGGCCTGGTGGAAGGCTCGGGCCAAGCCCACCTGGTCACCGCTGAAGGGTCGGTCCTGGTCGATCAAGGATTCGTCTGAGCAGGTCCTCATTGCTAGGCGAGTATCTCGGCCGCCGTATCCGCCTACCCATCCATCACTGACGACAACTCTGCGCCATCGCGCAACGAAGGAGGCATGACCATGACTTTGACTGCTGGACAACGTGATCGGGCCTGCGGCGCCCTGCTCGGTACCGCCGCTGGTGATGCCCTGGGCGCCGGCTACGAATTCGGGCCCTCGCTCGCCGCCGACGCCCCGGTCGACATGATCGGCGGCGGGCTCGGGCCTTTTAAACCCGGCGAGTGGACCGACGACACTTCGATGGCTATCGCGATCGCCGAGATCGCCGCCACCGGGACAGACCTGCGTGACGAAGAGGCCCAGGACTACGTCGCGGAGCGCTGGCACTGGTGGGCGAAAACCGCCAAAGACATTGGTAACCAGACCAGCTCAGTCCTGTCCGCTGCGGGGCGGAGGGGGATCTCCGCACAAACCGCGCGCGAAGAGTCGGCAGCCCTGCACAAGCGCACCGGCCACACCGCCGGCAACGGCTCGCTGATGCGGACCGCACCGGTGGCTCTCGCCTACCTCGACGACGAGGCGGCGCTGGTGGAGGCGGCCCGTGCGGTCAGTGAGCTGACGCACCACGACCCCGGCGCCGGTGACGCCTGCGTGCTATGGTGCACCGCGATCCGCCACGCCATCCTGACCGGGAAGCCCGACGCGCGGATATTCCAGTCGACTAAGTCACAATTCGCCGACAAGCGGGAGAAGAAAGAACTACCGACACCGGTAAAGCGCGACTTCATCGAGGACTTGCTCGAAGACGGTGTATGCATATGCGGCGCCCCTCTAAATGAGGGCACGTCTGGCCGCGAACATATCACAGCATGGCGAGAGCGCGCCGGACTCGCGGATGTAGAACAGCGATGGAGTGAACTGCATGCACACGCAGACCTCTTCATCACGCAACGGAATGAGCTACGTGAGAATCTCAGAACCCTTCTTGATAATCGTGAGGAATCCGTCGGCCGCCTTAAGCATACCCGCGAGCAGCTCAGCGAGCTGAGCCGCGACCTTAAGGGCGCGACGAGGGACGATATCGCGGCATTGGAAAATGCACGCGTTACAGCGCGGCTCTGCATGAGCATTTCCTCGATCGCAAATCGGGCGTTGTCGATTTAGCCCATGCAATAGCGAGTAGAATTAACGCGTGGATGAACAGCAAAATGGGGGGAGAGTACGAACGTCGGCTGGCGCTGTCCAAACGCACAAACGGGAGTCCAAAGCATGCTTTGAACGTAATCGTGCACATGGATATGCCACGAGCCATTCAGTTCCGATATTTCTGGCTAGAAATTCTGTGCTCAGGGCAAGCAGCGGAGGCGATTTCGGCCTTAGTTGACTTGCCGAAGGTTGCTGACCTGCGCGACCAAGCACGCCTAGGCTATATTGCATATGTCGCAAGCGAGAAAGAGCGTGCCCTAAAAACGTCCGCTCCGGGCATGAGCGAGGGCGAACGCAAGTCATATGCGAGAACTGAGGCTGAGAAGGAGATTCGGGTGGCCTTGCTCAGATGGTTTGATTTTACCGCATCTGACTTGGATCAGTGGTTCAACAATACTTCGATTTCTGCAAATTTAGAGGATCTAGTAGAGGAAGACGTCGATACAGAGGAAGTTGAAGAGCCGGAAAATGATGCCGACGGTGATTAATTGGTGCCGCCTCACCCGCACGGAGGGCCGAGCCAATGCCTGTTGTCAGAGTTGCTGACCTGGCGGCATTTGATCTACTGGACCGCTCCGTCGTCCCGATGCTGAGATCCCAGAAGCGCTCCTGCGGATTGTCAAGCAGCCACTCGAGAAAGATATGTGCATCGTTTTCGGCGCTGCCCTCGCGCCGCCACACGCGCACACTTTCTGTCATCGGTCACTGTCGACGCTCCTCACGAGTAGGTGCATACGGTATTGAAGTCGGCCGACAAACGTGAGGACCCTAATGCTGGATGATGACGGGTCATTTCCCAGCATTGTCGCCGCGATCCGCTAACGTCCGGTTCGTGCACAGGGGGATATACGAGTCGCTATTGACGGATCAGCTCAATCAGCAGCTCGAGCAATGGGGCAACCTGCAGGCCGAGCCAACACCAGCCGGCGGAACACCTGATCCCCGTCGGCGGCGACCTTATCGAACCTGAGCACTTCGTACGCGCGGCACAGCGCGTCCCCCAGATGCCGCGGCCCGCGAGCAGGCCGACGACCGCGCCCTTACACCAGGCCGGTATAACCGTTGCCCCGTGCCCAGCCAACAACTTCCGCCTTGGTGTCCGGGCACATGTTGTTTACCGCCGATACCAGGATGATCGCCGACTCGGCCGTCGCGAATCCAGTTCTCTGCAGCTTGCCCAGCACCGCCGCGGGCGTCGCCCCGTTCCGCAGATCGTGGCAGAGCTCCTTGCCGATATCGATCATGTCGATCATCGACTGGTAGCTCACCCCCGCGTTGTCAAGTTGCGAGATGAAGTCGTACTGGTCGGCATGAGCCGGACCCGACAACGCCACCGCCCCGCATGTTGCGAGCAATCCCGCAATAACCCCACGTCCGCGCATGATCTCCCCCTCATATCGCGCTGAGGAGCAAACAATACGACCGGCCACCGACAAGAAATCGCGACAGTGCCGGTTAGGCCGCACTGCTGTCCGCCCGACGTAGTTCAATCGTGCGGTGGGGATAACCGAGAAGCCGACAGCGGCCAGTGCCGACCAGGCAGAGCAAACCGATCAGCTGTGCGGCGTTGTGGCAGGGCTGCTGCCGTGACCATCACTCCCGAGGAAACCCCCCGCCTGGCCAACGCCGCCGAGCGCAATGTCTACCAAGCCCTGCTGGAACAGCTTCAACCAAACGACCGGGTGGTTCCCGGCCAGCGTGTCACCGATCACCTCAAGGACCATGAGGTGGACTTCGTCGTCGCGATCGAGGGCGCCGGCATTGTCTGCCTTGAGGTCAAGGGCGGCGACGTCTGGCACGACGGTGACACGTGGTGGCAGCGGCGACGCGGCCACGAGCACAAGATCGATCCGGTCCGCCAGGCCCGCGAAGCCTGCTATGCGCTGCGCGAATTCATTGAGAAGGACGACCGCTGGACTCAGGGCCGGCTGCGCTGGGACCACGTGGTTGTCCTGCCGAACGCCGAGATCGCCGACGATTTCGCGTTGCCGGAGTGCCCGCGGTGGAAGGTCATCGACCGCAACAACCTCCCGACGCTCGTCGACAAGCTCAAACACGTCCTCGTCCAACAGGAGCTCGACCGCCCGTTGCTTAACTCGGCAGGGCATCGAGCAGCTCTCAACGGCGTTGAGCGGCAGGGGATTACCGCAACGAAGCGTCGTCGCTCGCGCGCTGGCCAATCAGGACGCCGCCGACGCGCTAACCGAACATCAGGCCGTCATCCTCGACGCCATCCGACTGCTGAACCGCGTTGAGATCCGCGGCGGGGCGGGCAGCGGCAAGACCTTTCTCGCGGTGGAACAGGCCCGTCGGCTTTCCGCGAAGGGCCAGCGGGTGGCGCTGCTCTGCTACTCCCACGGCCTGGCCTCCTACCTGGAGCGCATCACCGCCAATTGGCGGCGCCGCCACCAACTGGCCTACGTCGGCGAGTTCCACGCCCTCGGGGTGCGGTGGGGAGCACCCGAAGGGCCCGACGAATCCTTGCGCACCGAGCAGACCGTACAGTTCTGGGAACACGACCTGCCGCTTCAAATGGCTGATCTGGCAGCACAACTCGACCCCGGCCACCGGTTCGACTCGATCGTCGTCGACGAGGCCCAGGATTTCGCCGACGCATGGTGGGACCCGCTGCTCGCGGCTCTGAAGGACGACGAAACCGGTGGCCTGTACGTCTTTACCGATGAAGGTCAGCGTGTTTTCAGCCGGCACGGCTCTCCGCCAGTGCCGCTGGTACCACTGGTCCTCGACCACAACCTTCGCAACACCCGCCAGATCGCCAACGCGTTCCAACCGCTGGTCGATCACCCGATGCGCTTCCTCGGCGGCGAGGGGCCCGCCGTGAAGTTCGTCGCCTGTTCGCAACACGACGCGATGAACGCCGGCGATGACGAGGTCGAGCTGCTCCTGGAGGAGGGATGGCGCCCAGAAGACGTCGCGCTACTGACCACCGGCACCCGCCACCCCGAACAGAAGGAACGCCAGGCCGCCGGCAACGCCGCCTACTGGGACAGCTTCTGGGACGCCGACCAGGTCTTCTATGGCCACGTCCTCGGCTTCAAGGGGCTCGAACGCCGCGCGGTCGTGCTCGTCGTCAACGAGGAGTCTGCGTTCGAACGCTCCCGCGAACGCCTCTACGTCGGCCTGTCCCGTGCCCGCGATGAACTCGTGGTGTGTGGCGACCCGGACTTCATCCGCGAGGTCGGCGGGCCGGATCTCGCCCACCGGTTGAACCTTCCGTCGGCCTAGTCGCGAGGCAGCAGCGATGTCCGGCTCGCGGTTGAATCGCTGCCGAAATTCATGACCACCGGTGGGCGTGCGGTAACCGTATAAAGCTAAGAGCTCGCGGCGGGCCCCGCTGCAGCGGGCGTCTACTGTGCGCGTGCCTCCGCAAGCTGACGTCCGCGACGTCGGTACTGAATCGTCAACACGACCACCCCAACGAATACCAGCGCCGCGATGATCGCCCCGATTAGGGACGCGCCGCGGAATCCGGGTGCCTCTACGTCCATGATCCGTTCACCCGCGTGCGCGGCGCTGTTGCCCCCGAACACGACGCTGAGCGTTATCAGATTCGGCAACGCGAACAGGAGCGCCAGAAGGGCCGCGATGCCGGCGATGACCCGCCCGCCGCGCTTGCGCCAAACCAGGACGGCAAGTAGGACCAGCAGCAACGGCAGCAGCGTGCACAGTCCGCCGAAGAGCAGACCCCACGTGATACCCCGGGCGAAACCTCTATCGGACAGCTCGCCTACCCGCTGCGCCCACCAACGCGGGAGGAACGCCACCAGAATGAAATACACGATGACGAGGACAGCGCCGAGGATCGCGAACATGATCACGCGCTTGAGCCAACTCGGCATTCCCGACTTCGCGGTCGTCGGTCGATCCTTAGAGTCGGTCACTAGGGCACCATCCTTGTTGCAGGCCTCGTGATGAGGTTCGTTGTTGAGATGGCGGGAACCGCGGTGACGTCACGGGCCAGCGCGACTTCGCTCTCACCCCGAACCGGTCGTGACACCGTCTGCTGCTCGGATCGCAGGCGTGCTCCAGTCTGGGTCAACGTCACGTCTTGCAGATCAACGAACGCGAACCCCCTGCCTACGCCAACGAGGATCCCGACGACTGGTGGATACGTGACATTTGCGTCCCAACGGACCACGACGTCGCTGACCTTGCCGACGCGGCTTCCGGCGGCGTCGAGGACGCGACGGCCGAGCAGGTGGGCCAACGAGATCGTCTGGTCGGCGATAGTCCGACGAGCAGCGATCCGATCGTGCAAAGCGGCCGATACAGCCCCGCGGCGGGTGGCTCTGCGCTTATCAGGTGCGGCCAATGTTGCCTCCCCGCGGTTCTCGGACGCTCCTGAAATGAGGGCGCAAAATGCACCAACGGTGCCCGCTATCCTCCCAGCACGCGCACGTCGCGGTGGATGTTTCGGTGGAAACGCGGACGCAATCCGGCCGACACCCTCAACCACCGGTGCGGTGTGCGCTGGATGTGTCTGTCTCACCGGTGATACACTGCGGCTGTGGAGTCAGTAACCGTGCGCGACCTCCGTAATAGAGGAGGAGAGGTGCTCGACCGTGTGGAGCGCGGCGAACGTGTGATCGTCACCCGGGACGGGCGCGCGGTCGCCGAGTTGCGCCCGCTGCCACGCCGCAGCGCCAGACCTGTCGAACTCATTGAGCGCAGGAAAGGGTTGCCTCGCGTTGACCCCGACGTGCTGCGACGTGACATCGACACCGTCATTGATCCAACGCTGTGACCCCTGAGCCGGCGTCGAGAGGGATGCTCGACACATCAACGGTGATCCTGCTTGGGCGCATCGACGACCCTGCAGATCTGCCCGACGAAGCCGTGATCAGCGCGATCACGTTGGCCGAGCTGTCGGTGGGGCCGCATGTCGCCCATAGCGACGAAGAGCGCGCGGCACGCCAGGCGCATTTGCAGCAGGCGGAGTCGGACTTCGACGTGCTGGTGTTCGATGCCGAATCTGCACGCGCATTCGGCGCAGTTGCCGCATCGTTGTGGGCGTCCGGCCGAAAGCCGGCGGCACGCGCTTATGACGCGCTGATCGCCGCCAGCGCCATTGCCTATGACCTGCCGCTATACAGCTGCAATCCGTCAGACTTTGACGCGATCCCACGCCTGGACCTACGAACCGTCCCCCACCCCGATCACGGCAAGCCATGAGCCTGCAGAGACCTCCTTGCCGAAAGGCGTTGATGCTCAATACAACACGCAGCACAGTACAGCAGCCGAACTAACTTGGCTGCTGGAAGCTGATCGTTGCGCAGCCTCGGTCAAGAAACGGCGAAGTCGTTGCGGCTCAGAGGAATGAGCGGATGAACTCTAAAACCTCGTCGGCCTTGGCGAACCCGCCGAGATGGCTCTGGCCCGGAAGCAAAACGAGCTCGGCGTCGGGCAGGCGCGAGACCGCCGCTTGGGCGGCGGTGAGGGGCACCAGAGGGTCGGCGTCGCCGTGCCACCACCGCACTGGCACCTTCACGTTGGCCAACCGGAAACCCCAGTCCCGCGCGAACAGCCGGGCATCGTCGATCACGGCCTGGCAGCGGCCCCTGATGGCGAGCACGATGTCATCGACGAACATGCCCTCGATTTCCGGGTCTGCGAAGACCCGTTTGTCGCCCTCGGGCGAAATGCCGGACTAGGCCCGTAAGACGTAATGCCCGAAGGGGATGAGGGGCGCCAGCAGCCCGGTACTCAGCGCTGCCAACGGCCGGCGCAGCTCCGACAGCATCGGGGCAAAGCGGCGGGCAAGGTCGGCGACGCTGCCGGCGGTCGCCTCCGGGCCGACCGACGGGACTATGCCGCCGAGCACGGCCACGGCGGCCGCGCGGGCGACCAGCGGGGGCACCGCGCCGCAGGCCAGGGCGTAGGGGCCGCCGCCGGAAAGGCCCACGACGCCCAGCCGCTGGGCGCCCAGCGCGTCGGCCACATGTGCCATGTCGGTGGCCCAGTCGGCCACCGCGGTGTAGGGGTGAGGATCGGACAGACCCGAGCCCGGCCGCTCCACCACGACAACGCGCAGGCCGAGCTTGTTGGCGGCGCGCCGACCGAGCAGCGGGAACTGGCGCCGGGCGCCCGGCGTGCCGTGGAACCACAGCACCACCGCGCCTGAGGGGTCGCCGTACTCGGCGTAGCCAATCCGGCGACCCTCGGGGAGGTAGAAACGGCCTTCCGCGCGCGGCTTTTCGACGCACGGTACGCGGAAGGGATGTCGGAGAGGGTTGCTGGGTTTCATCGGTTCTCGGAAAAGTTGAGTATAGGCGACCACAGGGCCCGTTTCGACGGCGCCGCCGAGCGGTGTGCCCAGTAGGGGCGCGGGGCGATCTGCACGACGTGCACGGCCAGTGCCCGGCAGATCGGTGCGACCCCGAACCGGTCGCGGTGCTCACCGGTGAACTCGCAGATCAACGCTGTAGCGGGTCGCACTCCCGCGAAGAAAGGCGTTGCGGCCTTATGGATCTCGATCGTCGACAGCTCCCTGCACTTGCGGCGGAGTTCACGGATCTCGCCGGCGGCATCGGTGGTGACCCCGGACGGCTCACCGCCGTGGACCTCGGCCTGACGCACTCAGTTGCGCAGCGTCGCCGTGGTCATCCCCAACCGGTCCGAGATCGTCTTCAACGCCGCCCACTCCGAGTCATAGTCGTCGCGGTGCTCGCGGACCAACCGCACCGCCCTGGCCTGGTGGTTCTCGTCGTACCTGATCGACATCGCGCCACCCTTCCCAACAACGGAAGTACGCATAAAACCGGCGACGGTTCGTATCGGCCCGCGGCCGCCATTTCAGCGCGGGCTGTGGCGCGACAACGCTACTGTGGCCCCAATCACGTTGGAGAGGTCGGGGTCTGAGCCGATGGACCTGCTGGAGCCCTTGGACGTGGCGATGATGACGGCGGAGCTGCTGTCCGACCCGATGCACGCCGCCGCGCTGCTGATCCTGTCGCCTCCCGCCGAGGCGGGCCCGGGGTACGTCGACGAGCTGTACCGTGATGCGCTGACAAGCACTGCTGAGCTTGATCCACGATTTCGCCGGCACCCGCACGTCGGCGTCGACACCGCAGGCGTCTGGGTGTGGCGCCGCGACGACAACATCGACATGCGCGACCACATCCAGCGCCGCACCCTGCCTGCGGGCGCCGATCGCGAAGCGCTGTCCGAGCTGATCAGCGAGCTGCACAGCGAACGGCTCGACCGGTCGCGACCGATGTGGATTGCGTATCTGATCGACGGTCTCGAGGACGCGCGATTCGCGTTGTATATCAAGGTGCACCACACCGTGGTCGACGGCGTCGCCGGATTCAACATGATCGCCGATGCGATGACCACCGACCCCGATCGCCGGTCAATGCCGCCGCTTTACGCCATCGCGCCGGGGCAACCAGCCGAGCGTGCCGCTGCCTCACGCGGACTGATCCCCAACCCGTTCTCGCTGGTGCGCTCGGCGGTGAACGTCGCGACGTCGGGTATGGGTTTTGTCCGCCAACTCGCCCTCGGCGAAATATCGACAGTGGTCGCCAGCCTCGCGGCGCGGAATACCGTGCTGCCGTTCGGCGCCCCCTACACCAGGTTCAACGGCCGGCTCGGCCGCGAGCACGCCTTCGCGGGGGCCAGCTGGCCGAAATCGCGCATCCGGGCCGTGCAGAACGCGGCCGGGGTGACCGGCAACGATGTGGTGACCGCCGTGGTGGCGGGGGTGTTGCGGGAGTGGCTCACCGCGCACGACGAGCTGCCCCACAAGTCGCTGGTGGCCATCTGCCCGATAACGGTGCGCAGCCGCGAGCGCGCGAGCGACGAGGACCGGCACGGGAACTTGTTCGGTCTGGAGTTGTGCCCATTGGGCACCGACTCGGCCGACCCGGCCGAGCGACTGGCCCACATCCACCGGGCGATGACGTGGGCGAAGCAGCATGTGGCCAGCCGCGGGTCGAACGCGACGACGCTGTTGCTCGCACCGAGTATCGGGCCCACGGTCCTGTTGGCGATGGTGCCGTTCGCGCCGCGGCTGCGCCGCGGCTACAACGTGGCGATCTCCAACGTTCCCGGGCCGCCGGCCGACTTGTGCTGGAACGGCGCGCATCTGGAGGAGATCTATCCGGTGTCGACGGCCATCGGCGGGCAGGCGCTGAATGTGACGATGTGCTCCTATGCCGACCGGGTGACGTTCGGCTATGTTTCCGGCCGCAACGTGATGCCGGACATCGAGTCGCTCATACCGCTGACCGAGCGCGTGCTCGTTGATCTAGAGACCGCGGTCGGAGCGGTGACGTGATTGCGCGCGATCAAGGTAGGCCGCGGTCTGCTGGTTGGCGGAAACGCCGCGCGAGGAAAGAGATGTGCGCATGGGTACCTACGCGGTCACCGGATCGGCCTCAGGCATGGGGCACCAGGTCGCGCAGAAGCTGCGCGACGCCGGCCACACCGTCATCGGAGTGGACATCAAGCAGGCAGACATCGTCGCCGATTTGTCGACCGGCGAGGGACGCCGGGCGGCCGCTGTCGGCGTGTTGGCGGCGTCGGGGTCCAGATTGGACGGCGCCGTGCTTGCAGCCGGGCTCGGCCCCACTCGGGCCGCTGACCGTGCGCGCCTGATCGCCGAGGTTAATTACTTCGGCGTCGTTGAGCTGCTTGATGCGTGGCGCCCGGCACTGGCCGCCGCTGACCGCGCGAAAGTCGTTGTCTTCTCGAGCAACTCCACCACGACAACGCCCATGGTGCCCGCGCGCACCGTGCGGGCGTTCCTTGCGCATGACGCCGAGAAGGCGGTTCGCTCCGTGAGATTGTTCGGCAAGAATGCTTCGGTGTTCGTATATGCCGCATCCAAGGTCGCGCTGAGCCGTTGGGTTCGACGTGAGGCGGTCAGGGCCGAGTGGGCGGGCGCAGGCATACGCCTGAATGCTCTTGCTCCGGGGGCGATTATGACACCTCTTCTGGAGGAGGGGCTGTCGACGCCGAAGGAGGCGAAGCGCATTCGTTCCTTCCCTATCCCGATCGGCGGGTTCGGCGACGCTGCGCAGCTGGCCGACTGGGTGCTGTTCATGCTTTCGGACGCAGCGGACTTCTTGTGTGGGAGCGTCGTTTTCGTCGATGGTGGGTCCGACGCCTACTTCCGTGCTGACGACTGGCCGAAGCCTGTGCCAGCGTATCGACTGTTGTCTTACCTCAAGCGGTTCAGAGGCTACTCCACGTCGGCCTGAGAGCACTTCGACACCTGTATCGCGTAGATCTCGGCCAGGAATTGCTCGACGGCGACCGGTGATCTCACGGCTCGAACGCGCCGCGCCGAGGTGACCGCGTTGCTGCAACCAGCCCGTCGCGAGTTCGCGCAGCGCGGCCAACCGCTCGGCGGTGTAGAAGCCGGTCAGCGCACGCGGGGCGGCGCCTGGCCGCAGGACGTCGGTATCGGCGATGCGGGCGCGCAACTGCTGCGGGGTGATGTCGAGGAACTCGATTTCGTCGGCGCCGGCCACGACCGCGTCGGGCACCGTCTCGTGTTGGGCGATGCCGGTGACTGCTTCGACGGCGTCGTTGAGGCTGTCGATGTGTTGCACGTTGAGCGCGGTGATCACATCGATACCGGCCGGTTAGCAGCTCTTGCACGTCTTCCCAGCGTTTCTCGTGGCGGCTGCCCGGCACGCAGGTGTGGGCCAATTCATCGACCAGCACCACCGCCGGACGTCGAGCCAGCACCTTGTCCATGTCGAGTTCGGCGAAGACCGACCCTCGGTGGCTGGTTTGGGCGGGCGGAATTTGTTCCAGCGCGGCGAGCATGGCCTCGGTATCCGCGCGGTGGTGGGTCTCGACCAACCCCACGACCACATCCACTCCCCGCTCAGCGGCTCGCAGACGATGTCGAACCCGCCGACATTCCGCCGCTCATCGCGATCACCCTTCACTGTCACACGTCGGATCGAACCTACAGTTGGCAAAGGGGGCGCACGAAGAGCAGAAGGTCACCAACCATGACGACCGACGATGTGGCCGGGCGGCCTCCACCCAAATCTTCGGCTTGACTCCGGAACACGCCTCGATCACCGACTTCAAACCGCCTGATCTTGCGGGCAAGCTCCGCGACGTGGACGTGACGGTGGGGGGCCCGAGTTAACGAGTTGTCTCGCGGCGGCAAGAATAATCGAGTGCCCCAGTTGATTGGCGTACACCACGTCACTGTGCCGTCCAGCGATCCGCTGCCGACCAGCGACTGGTATGTACGGGTTTTCGATTTCGCCGCCCTCTTGATCGAAGAACGCGAAAACGAGATAACGGCCGTGCTGCTGCAACATCCGTGCGGTGCCCGTCTGTTGTTGCGGCGCGCCGCCGAGCCGCTGGCCACATTGCGCGGATACCCGTTGTTCGGTCTGAGTGTCGTCAACCACGATGAGTTGCTGCGCTGGGTAGAACGCCTCACCACATTCAATGTCGAACACAGCGATGTGCACCAGGCGCACCTGGGCTGGGCGGTGACCGTCACCGGCCCGGACCTGATCCAGCTCCAGCTCCACACCGACGAGGGACCCAGCGGCGAAGGCAAGTAGGTGCTTGCGTGCCGTGCAACGCCTGATGAAGAAATCCACAAAGGTGCGCCTAGGGCTGCCGCTATGCGGCCGTTGAATAGCTCGACTTGGGCGCGCTCGCATTAAAACCGGCCCGCCGCAACGCCGCCGGCCAATCCTGACGCAGGTCCACCGGGACGGCCACGAGCGAGTGGCCCACCACAGTGGCCTGGCTGACGTCGAGTTCGTCGAGGAAATCGCGCAGCCACACCGCGAATGCGCCCAGCGAGTGGTCACTACGGGGTTTCGCCGATTCGCCGTGGTCCAGCAGGTCTGGCGCGATCACCCGGAATTTCTTTGACAGCTGCGGTAAAACGGACCGCCAGCTGTCCGAACGTCCCGCCATGCCGTGGATCAGCAGGAGGACTTCCCCTGCTTGTCGGCATTGATGCCCTAGCACGCTTCAGACCGGGGCGTTGAGGTGTTGCAATCTGCTACAGTTGTAGCAGATTGCTACAGCAGGAGGCTCATGGCGAACACCGCTGATCGGGTGACCCGCGTCGCCGCCGACTTAATGGACAGCGCGGCCGCCGAGGGTGCCCGACAAAGCCGCTCGGCCAAACAGCAGCTCGACCACTGGGCGCGGGTGGGACGCGCGGTGTCGAGTCAGCAGACGGCGGCCCGGCGGCGGGTCGAGGCCGCGTTGACCGGCGATCTGGAACTGCGCGAACTGAGCGTCGAAGAGGGCGCGGTGTTCAACGCCGAGATCGCAGCGGCCGTCCAAGAGAAACTCGCGGAATCGCATTACGGGACGCTGCTGGCCGAGCGCGGCATCACCACCGTGGCCCTCGACGAGAACGGTGAACTCGTCGAGCACCGCCCTGACGGGTCCTCGATCGTGCTGACTGCGAAACGCCGAGCACCACGACGCAGGAAGACCGGCGCCGAACCCACCCGATGAAGCGGCTCGATCTCGTCGTCGGACCCAACGGAGCCGGCAAGTCGACGTTCATCGAACTCACGCTGGCGCCACTGCTGCCCGGCAGCGCCTTCGTGAACGCCGACGAGATCGCCCGACAGCGTTGGCCGAATGATGTGGCGTCGCATGCGTATCAGGCTGCGCGGGTGGCGGCAGAGACGAGGGCCAAGCTCATCGAGCTGGGCGCATCGTTCATCGCCGAGACGGTGTTCTCCCATCCGTCAAAGCTCGAACTGATCGATGCCGCCCATGCGGCGGACTACACGATCGTCCTGCATGTCCTGCTCATCCCCGAGGAGCTGGCGGTCGAGCGGGTCCGGCACCGCGTCAGCGCCGGCGGACATCATGTGCCCGAGGATAAGATTCGCGAACGCTACCAACGCCTTTGGGGGCTCGTCGCCGCCGCGATCAGCCGATGCGATTCGACAACCGTGTACGACAACAGCGGGCTCGAAGGCCCCCGCATCATCGCGCAGATGAACGACGGCTTCCTCATCGGCTCGCCGGCCTGGCCGGCGTGGACGCCCGGCGCCCTGCGGTCAGGCTGGACTTAGCGCGAGAAACATCTCCCCGCGGCCCGGCCGCGCTTCTCGTAGCGATTGCAGCGATTCAGATCAGCCAGTGCAGTCGACCGCGACCTCGAGGGCTCCGCAGATCTCACGCATCCGGGTATCGGCAAGCCGGCCAAGTCGACTGACCAAGACTGCGACCGAGACGCTCTCGACTGAGTCCAGGTTGGCCGCCGAGCGGCGCGGGATCGGGTCGAGCCCCGGCTCAAGGACAACCTCGCTGGCAAGTCCCCGGATGGTTGTCGTGCAGGGTGCGACGAGGGCGCGTCGCAGCCGCGGGATCGCGGCGTCACGCGACAGGACAACCACCGGACGGCGGCCGATCTCAGCCAATTCGCACCACCACACCTCACCGCGAGCGGGCAGCGCACTCACGAGGCGCCCGCCGCCCGCCGCCACGATGCCAGGTCGCCCCACTCGTCCGGCTCATCAGCTGGGTGCTCGTCATAGGCCGCGTAGGCGGCGTCGAGCTGAGCGGATCGGTGCTGGGCGAGCAGTGCCGCCAGGGCCTCGTCGATGAGGGCGGCGTCGGTGATTCCCGACCGCACGCTCCGTGCACTCCCGAGGAGTTGGGGATCCACAGTCGTACTCAAGCGTATGCGGTTCATGCCATCATTATGCCACTCAACGGCTAGGTGCCCCGCTTGAGCCGGACTACGAGCTCAGCTCGGGACTCCCCACGTCGCGAGTCTCGCTGGTTATCGCGATGAAGTCCTCGATCAGCTCGACCACCTCGTTGGGTGCCTCTACCTGCGGGAAGTGACCGACATGGGGCAGCACCTCGAGTCGGCTGTCGGTGCGCGCCTCGTGCGCGGCATAGGCGTGGTCGACGGGAATGATGCTGTCCCGATCGCCCCAGATCGCCATGATCGGTAGGTCCTCGCGCAGGCTCAGCCGGTTCAGCGCACTGACCGCCTGCCCGCGGTAATCGACCACAGACCGCAGCGTCCGCAGGAACGACGCCCGGGTGTCCGCGATCTGACAGCGACGAGTAGGCGCTCCACAGCTCCGCACCGCGCGGCGAATGAATGCCGGCGGACCGCAACCATGACCGCAGCTTGTTGCCGACATCGAGCACCGGCTTGGGCGCAATGATCGGCAACACCAGCTCCGCGCCCGGCGCCGAGAGCAGCCGCAGCGCCAGCCCGACATCGGGACCCAGGCCGCCGCTGCTGATCAGGACCAACCGCTTGACGTAGTCGGGGTGCTGGTAGACGAACTGCATGGCGACCCCACCGCCGAGCGAGTGGCCGACCACAGTGGCCTGGCTGACGCCGAGTTCGTCGAGGAAATCGCGCAGCCACACCGCGAATGCGCCCAGCGAGTAGTCGCTGCGGGGTTTCGCCGACTCGCCGTGGCCCAGCAGGTCTGGCGCGATCACCCGGAATTTCTTCGACAGCTGCGGTAAAACGGACCGCCAGCTGTCCGAACTTCCGGCCATGCCGTGGATCAGCAGGAGCACTTCCCCGTCACCGTCGTCGCGGTAAGCGACCCGATCGCCGTGCAACTCCAGAAACTTCAACTCGCTCATTGACCAGGTGTACCCCCTCTGGCCCTGCCAAAGCCGCGCTGAGGCCAATCAGTGACAGAAAACACCAGGTGCCGCCCCCGGGCCTCGTGGGCCTGTTGCGATACCGCGGGCAACGCCGGCATCAGGACAACGACACGCCCGCGGCAGGACACCAAACCATAACGATCCGGCAACCACCCTGCATTCGCGATACCAGGGATGCCAGTGTGATGGTTGTGATTACGGATGTCGACGACCGCGTCGGCTCCATTGGGGGAACACAAATGGACACACGACCGCACCGCTGTATGCGGGGCCACTGGCTGCTGCCGGGACACATGCTCGTCGGAAGCATGCCGTGTTCCTGCGGCCGGCACACCACATGGGAGTGCGAATGCAGCGACGTCACCTATGAGCCGGTGCTCACCGAATCGTGCACCTTGTTTCAGCGTCGTCGCGCGGTTCGAAGCCGCTGAGCGGGCCCCACTCGTGGTTACCGCGATGTGTGTTCCAGCGCGGACTCAGCCGGCGGCGACGCCTCGGCCTGATCCGTTACGGCGTGCAGCCACACGAAGTCATGTATTCCGGCCAGGCGCAGCAGGATCCGCTCCGGCATACGCCAGGCCTGCATGGCATCTGGCCCGGAAATCAGCTCAGGCCGCTCCAGCTGGAAGTTGTGTCCTTTCCAGGTAAGCGTGCCTGTCCCGGCGGCCATCAGGTTTCGGTACCAGTCGGTGTGAGGCCCGTAACCCAACGGCAGCAGGAACCCATCACCGTAGGCGCACGTGCCCAGCGATGTTTGGTAGCTGAGCCCGCTACGGCGGCCCACGTGGGTCAGCAGGCCCCATGATGACCGCGGACTTCCGGAGATGTTGCGGGTCATGTCGTTGTACCTCGTTATGGCCTTCTTGAACGGGCCGATCCTGAGCATCCGGTCGCGGTTTCGTCGAAAGACCCTCGGCAACACCACCAACCACGCCAATGCCACGCCGACAGTCGCTGCAACAACAATCCCGATGCGCCCGCCAGCCCACTTATCACCCCGCATGTGCAACCTCCTTGAGTACCAAGCTCACACGAGGACCATTTGACACGCCAGAGGCGAAGGTCCTTGATGACTGGATCGTCCGGCGACGAGACAGGCGCGTTACGTCCGCTGCGCAGACACGAACAAGTTGTGCGGTGTGGTGTCCTGCACCTCTTCGGGCGGCCTGCGGTCGTAGCCGGCCATCAGCTCGGGCGTCGTTGTCACCGTCACGTCCCAGCCGTGCCGGCCAAACCAGTCGCCGACGTCTTCGCGTTCCTCGAAGTACCACAGCTCGTCGTTGCGGGGGATCTCCCGTCGCCGGCCGCATCGAGGAAAACCTGCGCGAACGGATCCCGGATCAACGGGTTCTCACTGCGTGTTTCGGCGGCCCGCGACGACGCCACACCCAGCGCCGTCGCACCCACACTCTCGGTGATCTCCCAGCTGTCGTCATCGCTTCTCGGCACCTCGACGGCCAGGGTCTCCGTAGCTCGGAAGGGTCGCGACGGTGGCCGGACTGGTGTCAACGGTCACCGCGAGCGGCCCGCACCGAACGACGGGGGCGCTGAGGACTCAGCTGTGCCCCAGAGCCGATTGGGAATGGTGGCGAGCGAGAATGTGAGGTCGCCACCGGTGCTGATGATCGAGTCCGACACAAACGTGTGATCCGTGGGCTGGCCGTCGATGCTCAGGCTGTTGATGTACTTCATGCCGTTCGATGCGCCCGGGGCGGAGATTTTGATGGATTTGCCTGCGGGAAGTGCGATCTCGGCGCGATCGAACAGCGGTGTGTTGACCGTGAGGAGCGCTGTTCCCGGGGTGATTGGGTACAGGCCGAGGGCCGCCCAGACGTACCAGCTGGACAGCGCGCCGAGGTCGTCGTTGCCGGGCTCACCGGCGGGCGTGGGGCGGAACAAGTCGCTGCGCACCCGGTCGACCGTCTGCTGGGTCTTCCACGGTTGACCGAGATAGTTGTACAGCCACGGCACCCCGAAGCCCGGCTCGTTCCCGATCCATAGATGGGGCTCGTTCGGGCCCGCGTTGAGCTCCGTGGTGAAGCGGTCCAGCCGGTCGCCCACTGCCTGCCGGCCGCCGAGGGCGCGCACCAGGCCGGCGATGTTCTGCGGCACCAACCACACGTACTGCTCGGCGTTGCCCTCCTCGAATCCGTCCTGTCCGAAATCCGATGTGGGCCCGGAAAACCCAGAGCTGACAAGGAAAACACCCTCGGGGCTGCGCGGCGAGAGGTAACCGGTCGCCGGATTGAACAGGTTGTTCCAGTACCGCGTCCGGTTGCGGAATTCGGCGGCAATCACGGTCTCGTCCAGCGCGTCGGCGAATCGCGAGATAGCGAAGTCATCGACCGACCACTCCAGCGTGGTCGAGGCGCCGTCGATCCCATGGTCGCCGCGGAACTCGTCGGTCTGCGGCGCGTAGCCGTGCTGGATGTAGGTGGCGATTCCCGGCCGCTCCACGTAGCCGCCCCGCCCGACACCGCCGTCGGTCCCCGCCTTCCGCATGTAATACAGCGCCTTTTTGAGGTCAAAGTCCTTGGCCCCGAACATGTAGAGGTTGACGATCAGCGGTACCACGCTGTCTCCGGTCATCTCGCCGGTCGCCGAATTCGCGAGCGCCCAACGCGGAATCGATCCGCTCTGCTCGGCGTCGTTCACCAGCGATTGGGCCATGTCGCTGGCCCGCTCGGGAAAGAGCAGTGCCTGCAGGGCGGCAAGGCAGCGGTAGGAGTCCCAATCAGAGAAGTTGGTGTACTGGGTGTGCCCCTTGGCCACGGTGTGGATGCCGCCGTCGAATCCGAGGTAGCGTCCGTCCGCGTCGTTAAAAGTGTTGGGGTGCAATAAAGACCGGTAGAGGGAGGTGTAGAAGGTTGCCAGCTCGCCGATATTGGTGCTGGCCACCGCGATGCGCGACAGCGCGGCATTCCATTCGCGCGATGCGGCGGCACGGACGTCGTCGAAGCTCGCATTACCCTCATCGGCGAGGTTCGCTCGCGCTGCGTCGACACTGATATAGGACAGCGCGGTCCGCACCTCGAGCACCGAGCCGGCCGGGAAAGCCGCGTATCCCCCGCTCGAACTCGAATCCGCTCGATGCACGCCAGCGAACACCGACTTGCCGTCCCAGGTTCCGTAGAAAGTGAACGGCCGGCTGAACTTCATCGCGAAATACACCCGGTAAGAGTTGTTCTTCAGGCAGAATCCGCGACTGGTCGACGATCCGGTGATCGTGGTGTTATCGCCGCCGATCTCGATGGTCGCAGCCGAGTTGCCCGCCAGCGAGCCGCCAGAGCGCACCCGGAACAGGGCGGGCCGACCGTTGGGTGGGTAGTGAAACCGGCCGACCCCGGCGCGGGTGGTGGCGGTCAGTTCCGCGGTCACCCCGGTGTCGGGGAACCGCGCGGAGTAGTAGCCGGGCACGCCCACCTCGGTGTTGTCGTGGGCGATCTTCTCCCAGGCGGTCCAGGGTTGCGCGCCGATCGGGGTGGTGGTGGGCAGCATCGGGATGTCGCCGAACGCGGGGCAGCCCACCGAGGCGTGGGTCAGGCTGAATCCAGTGAAGCGCTCGTTGTCGTGGTGGTAGCCGGCGTAGGCGTCGGTGGTGTCCGGCGAGTACTGCACCATCCCGAACGGCACGGCGGCGCCAGGGAAGTTGTTGATCTGCCCACCAGTCGCGCTCGACCCGGTGCCGATCAGCGTGTCGACGTGGCCGGCCGGGTTGGTGACGAACGGAGGCTTATCGGCGCGCGCCGCGAGCGGAGCGCCGGTCAACACCACGCAGCCCACCGCCACCACCGCCAGCGCGGCGAAAGCCCTTCGTGACCGCATAGCTGTCTATTACTGCATAGCCGTCGCTTTGGCACTCTGGGTGGGTGTTGCGAGCTGGGCTGGCATGCCGCCACAAGAACAATGACACGCACAAGGCACGGTAGAGGCCCGCATTTGTGGCGTCGAGGAAGAACGTATCGAAAAACGCCGTGCCACAAGCCATGTAGCCGACCATTGCCTGCATCTGCAAGCCAATCCGCATCATTGACATTCGCCGGCGAACGCAAGTAATGTTTTTCGCTACGAACGGGGTCCCATCAGGGAGGCACGTCAGACCATGGCTGCTGATACTCGTCAGACCGCGGTTGCCGACCGTTCGCTGCGAATTGCATGCGCCGCAGATGCGCGACTCTCCTTCGCCGGCCCACCCAGCGCGTTAACCGGCGCTATCCCGCTCATTAATGAGACGGATACCAAGCTGAAGTTGCGCAGTATAGGCCTCAGTTCGCCGACTCTGAAAGGTGCAGCCGGGCTTCCGCTCGGAGAAACGCCCTTCTTCGCGACGCTCTATCCCGGCGAACAGGCAAGCGTCCAAGCCATGATCTCGCTCGACCCCAGTACGCCACCGGGCGACCATCAGTTCGAAGTCACAATCGGTAACCGGACGGTGACTGCCGACGCGCATGTGGAAGAGGTCGTCGACTTGCGCTCGACACCTTCGCAAATCACGATCCTGGCTGATAGTGCGAGGACGTACACCCGCACAATGACAGGGGAGAACGCCGGCAATGTTGACCTTCCCTCCGGAGGCGAATGCAGAGCCCCCATCTTCGATTCGCAGGACATGGCCTTGGCCCTGATTTCAGGTATCAACGAGTCTGATAAGTCGACCGTAGAGGCAATGCTCAAGAACGTCCTGCTGCATATCGGCGATTTGCAGGCGGGAACGCTCACCACGCGGCGCGACCCGGTCACTCTGCATCCCGGTGAAAAGATCACGGCGGAAGTGCGCTTCGAGCTTCCTGCGGAGTTGAAGCCGCTGACGCACTACTACGCGAACCTTCAGTTCTTCGACGCGCCCCTCACGCTGGATATCTACACCACCGGAAACTACGGCCGAAATTCGGTCACGCGGCGTAAACCCAAGGAGAAGGCAACATGAGCGGTGGCAGTTCCTCAATTCCGCCTCTTCCGAATCCCTGGACGATCAACAGCAACCTCAGCGGCGGTGCTCATATCGACACCGACCTCGACAACATCCACATCGCGGAGATCGCGCCCATCGACGCCACCTCGACGATCAAGGTCCCTGACCCGATCGTCACCAAGTCGAGCAGCGACAGCGATGCAAAAATTGACCTCAAGGTCGAGCCCCTCAGCGTCACCAGCGATTCGAAGTCGGAGATCGATTCGAGGTCGGAGATCGACCTCAAGCCCGTCGCCGTCGATTCCTGTCAGACGATCAAGCTTGCGCCGCTGCCGCCTTCACGTATCGAGCAGCCGTACTCTCAGCACTTCGGCTTCACGTTCATGGGCGTGGAACTCTTCGGCTTCAACACGTCCGGGCGATACGAAACGCTTCTCAATACTCCGTCGGCCGCAGCCCACGGGATGCGGCACGAACATCGGGACCGATCTGCGCCGCCCACTGTCGTCGGCCGGCCGCACGGCATCAGCGTCCGCGTCATCGACGACTAGACAAGCCGGCCAGCCCGGTCACGCCAGGCGAGATCGCATTATCCGGTATTCCCATGCCCCGGTGCGCATTTGCTCGTAAACGGTCGATCCGGGCACCGCGAGGAAGTTGTCGATCATCTGACTCGACTCACCGAAGGCCTTAGTCCGGTGACCCGCGACTTGATCACATGAGGCGAGCACGTTCGCGGTGATTTCCCGGTCGACCGAGACGGTGAAACCGTGGACCGACAGTATTGCGCGGACCTCCATCCAACGCTGAGTCGGCAAGAGATCGGTATGCAGGAACCAGCCGCCGGAGCGGAGAACTCTGCGCACCTCGGACAGAAACGCCCGCATATCGGGATATGTATGTGAGGATTCGACGTTGCTGACCGCATCAAACGAATCGTCTTCGAACGGAAGATGTTCGGCGTCACCAACCATAAACGACACGTTCGGGGCGGCATGGGTTTCCCGGCAGAACGCAACGGCTTCGGGAGACAGATCAACCCCGCTAACCTGCGCGCCAAACTGATCGGCCAACAGCACCGCGGTCCCACCCCGCCCACATCCGATATCCAGGACATCTCGACCGGTGAGGTCGGTGTGGCCGACGAGCTCGTATGCAAGGCGAATTGAATTTGCATTGAACGCTGTGTCGTCGACCGCGAAAGACGACTCGTCGCCATCGCCGAGGCTGACGTAGCCGTAATTGAGGAAGAAGGACGCATCTCCCATTCCGCTTGCTGCAAGGCGTTTGGTGATGTCGTCATAGAACTGCCGGTAGCGTAGCTTTGCGGCTGCCCCGGGTCCATCAGTCTCTCCGGCCAATACGTCATCGTCGTTTGGGTCGTGAGAGCTCGACCGCGTCGGTGCTGGTGTAGCTTCGGTGCTGCTGTCAGGAGTGTTCTCTACGAGCACGGCAAGCTGGGCGACCGTGGGCGCCTTGAAGAGCTGCAGTACGGGTATTTCAATCGCGAATGTGTTGCGAATCTCGGCGGCGACTTGGATGGCCAGCAGGGAGTGCCCACCTAGTTCGAAGAACTGGTCATGCACGCCGACTTTGTCAACACCGAGTTGGGCAGACCAGATGGCCGCGAGTTTCTCTTCGGTTTCTGTCCGCGGTTCGATGTAGGCGGTGGATAGGTTGGGGCGTGGGTGACCTCCGGCGTCGTTCGGGCCTGAAACGCTCGCAAATCGGATCCAGGCGTCTAGCCTTTCCTCGAGGTCTCCAACGGCGACCACGACCCGCGACCCGAGCGGCGTGCCAATCGCGCGGAGGAATACATCCTGACCTTCGACCCCATTAATCGGCGCGGCTTTGAGCGCATGGGCCTGAGCCTCGCCCGCATTGTCCCAGGCGTCCCATTCGATATTCAGCCAGTCTTGACCGGCTTTCGCGCCTCGCTCGGCGATACCGTTGAGTACGGCGTTGGCGCCGGCATATGCGGCCAGGCCAAGGCCGCCAAGCTCTGCTGATATCGAACCATGGATTATCCAACGCTGTGGTTGGCGTCCGTCCATCGCTGCTAAAAGGTGCAGCAGCCCTTGAACTTTGGGCGTTATCTGGGCGGCGACGACATCGCTTCCGGTTTCGACAACCGAGCCGAACGCGTCCGGTCCGACGTTGGCTGCGCCGTGAACAACGATGTCCACGCGCCCGAATCGCTCAACAGCGGCGTCGACCGCCGCATGGATTTGGGCGGGGTCGGCGAGGTCTGCCTGCACGACGAGTAGGTCATCGCGCTGCACCTGCATGACGGCAAGTCGACGCAGAACCGCCCGATTCGGCTCGCTGATTGTCTTGTCTTCGCTTGCAGCGCTCCACTCACCCGGCGGCGGCAGATCGGAACGCCCCAGCAGCACCAGCTTGGCGCCTAATCCCTGGAAAGCCACCTCGGAGATGAGCAGACCCATGTAGCCCAACCCGCCGGTGACCAGGACGACCGGATTTGACGGTAACGATGCCGGCGGCCGGACGTCGGCGATCGGGCAGCGCTCATACCCTCTTGTGTATCTGGCGCCGCCACGATATGCGATTTCGGAGTCCGGCGCGCCTGCAGCCAGTTCCGAGATGATCATCGCGGCTACGGCCGGGTCATCGTCGACGTCAATGTGGGTGAGGCTCAAACCAGTCAGTTCTTGAGGCAGTACCTTCGCAGCTCCGATTCCGAACCCACGACCCGGATCGAGAACCTCGGTTGCAGATACATCGGCGGTCCCTCGGGCGAGGAGCAGAACCGGCAAGGGACGCTCCGTCGTGTGCGCGCCGAGTGCAATCGCTACACGCACCGGTGCCAAGAAGGTGCTGAGCGCGGCGTCCGTGATATCGCTGTCGGCCGCAGGTTCGGCGCCCCAGCAGTGGATGACTCCTTGCAGCGTGCACTCGGCGCATACATCGGCGACCAAGTCAGCCACTCCCAGTTCCTCGGCAGGGTCGAGGATGTATTCGGCATCGCTGATCCGCTCGTAACGGTCACCACGTCGAACTGTCAAAGGAACGGCGCCCAACGCCGACAATGCCTCCGCAAGGTGCGCGCCGATTCCCGACTCTTCGTCCAGTATCAGGATGTGGGCACCGGTGAGATCCTTCGCCCCTTTGCTTGCTATCTGGGATTCATTCCACACCGGCACGAAGAACCAGTCGGCGACGTCGCGCGGCCCCGCATCGGCACCACCCGGCTGGTTCGCGCGACCAATCCAATAGCTTTCACGTTCGAACGGATACGTTGGCAGGCTCACGCGTCGGCGGGGCTCTGTTTGATGAAAGCCCTCCCAATCGATGTCCTGACCCAGTTCCCATAACCGGCCCAGGCTCGTCGAGATCACTTCGGTATCCGGTCTGGTCTCCTCGGCCGTCGGGAGTGAAGCCAGCGCAGATCGGGTCCGCATGCTGTTTTTCCGGGCCGCCGTCAAAAGCGCTCGCCCCGGGCCAACCTCGAGCAGAACGGGCTCGGTGGTCAGCGGGGGCCCGACGCGGCTCAATGTTTGCAAGCCCTCGGCGAAGCGGACGGTCGAACGGATCTGGGCACTCCAGTACTCAGGCTTCGTGACCGCCGCGTCCGCCCAAAGACCGGTGAGCGTAGCGATGTAGGGGATATCCGGCATCGCGAGCGGAATCCGATCCACAAGCTCTTCGAAGCGATCGAGCATCGGCTCCATCATCGACGAGTGAAAAGCGTGCGACGTGTGCAGGCGGTGAGCCGCCACGGACCGCGCCAGCAGTGCGTCCTCAACCTGAGCGATTGCGTCTGTCGGTCCAGACAATGCGCAGAGGTCGGGCGCGTTCACCGCGGCGAGGCACACCCGATCATTGTCGATGTAGTCGGCCAGCGCGTCCGCCGACGCCATCACAGCGAGCATCGAGCCGGAGGGAAGAGCCGAGATGAGCCTGCCGCGTAATGCCATGAGCCGCAGCGCGTCATCCAACGCGATCACGCCCGACATTGTGGCGGCGACATACTCACCGACGCTGTGGCCGATCATCGCCGTCGGTTGCACACCCCACGAGCGCCACAACTGCGCAACGGCATATTCGATCACAAAGAGAGCCGGCTGAGCCAATGCGGTGTCCTGCAGCTCAGCTGCTGCAGTTTTGCGCCGACGTGGGCCGGGAAAAAGAACGCGACGCAGGTCGAATCCAAGTTCTGGCTTCAGTGTTCGACAGCACGCATTGATGATGCGTTTCACGAGCGGCTCGCTCTTGTAAAGGTCGGCGGCCATTCCCGGATACTGGGAGCCCTGACCGGGAAACATAAAAACGATCTCGGGTTCTTCATTGCTACAGACGGTTTCGACGTCCTCGCGCTGCGATAACAATGTTGCGACCGCACCCGCGCGTTCGTCGACCCCTACGACGTAGCTTCTGCGGTGGGCAAACGGCCGCCGACCCAGGTGCAGGGTGAACGCTACGTCGGCGAGGTCGCGCTCCGGATGGCGGCTGAGGTACGCGCCGAGACGCCGGGCTGCCTCGTGTTGTGCATCGTTGCTGCGCGCTGACACCGTCAGGATCTGGTATGGCCGCCGGTGTGCTGGGGCGTCGAGCTGGGGGGCTTCCTCAAGCAGGACATGGGCATTGGTGCCCCCGACACCAAACGAACTCACCCCTGCGCGGCGTGGACTGCCGTTACGCGACCAAGGGTGAAGCGTCTGCGTCACAAAGAATGGACTCGACACGAAGTCGATCGCGGGGTTTGGTGCACGGTAGTGCACGGTCGGGGGTATCGCCGCATGCTCCAGCGATAGCACTGACTTGATCAACCCGACCACGCCAGATGCACAGGACAGATGGCCGAAATTGGACTTGGCCGAACCGATCCCACAGAATCCGCGACGGGATGTGTATTTTGTGAACGCCTCCGTCAGGGCGGACAACTCGATCGGATCACCGAGAATCGTCCCCGTCCCGTGCGCCTCCACATATCCGACCGACTCCGGCGAAATACCCGCGGTGCGGTAGGCCTCGGCGATCGCCGCGACCTGACCGCGAATACCGGGCGCGGTGTAACCGACTTTGTCGTGACCATCGTTGTTCAGCCCGAAACCCAGGATCGTCGCGTGAATGCAGTCTCGGTCGGCCAGCGCGTCCTCGAGCCTCTTGAGCGCGACTATGCCGACCCCGCTTCCAACAATCGTTCCCTGCGCATTCATGTCGAAGGGCCGGCAGTGCCCGTCCGGCGAGAGGATGGAGCCGGCGACGTAGTAGTACCCGCCGCGCTGGGGTACCCGGACGGTGACGCCGCCGGCCAGCGCCATATCGCATCGGCGGTCGCGAAGGCTCTCGCAGGCAATAGCGACCGCGACCAGCGAAGTCGAGCAGGTGGTCTGCACGACGACACTGGGACCGCGCAGATCCAGTCGGTATGAGACCTGGGTGCAGAGATGGTCTTTGTCGTTGGTGACCATCAGCTGCATGCCATCCACATAGCCGAGGGCATCGGGATTCTGGTACAGCTGATAGAGATAGGTGCTCATCTCGCAGCCGCCGAAGACTCCGATCGGCCCCGGAAAAGCTGCCGGGTCGTATCCGGCGTCTTCCAGTGCCTCCCATGCGGTTTCCAGGAATATCCGATGCTGCGGATCGGTCAGAGCTGCGTCACGCGCCGAGAATCCGAAGAAGCCCGCATCGAACCGGTCGATATCACCGAGAAGCGGGGCAGCGTTGACGTATCCCGGCAGGTTCATGACGGAATCGGGCACGCCGGCCGACCGCATCTCGTCCTCGGACAGAAAGGTGATCGATTCGACCCCGTCGGCGAGGTTCTGCCAGAACTGATCGACGTCATCGGCACCGGGCACTCGGACCCGCTGGCCCACGATTGCGATCGGCTCAACGCCGCGCGGCTCGCCGCCGGATTCGGCAGTCATGGCACTTCGGCGACAGATTGGCGGCGATCCGCCGAGATCGACGCCCTCAGGTTTAGCGGTATCTCCACCACGGCATCGCCGACCCCCAGCACACGCACGCCACCGGTGTAGACGGGACCGTCCTCAAAGTCAGACTCGGCCAACCGAACTGAGAGTTGGATGAACTCCTCCGCGCCGACCGGAAGACGGAAGTTGTTAGGCGTGAGCGTGGCGTCGGGCTCGAACGCCGGTCCCACGCCGTCGCTGCGGCGCAGATCTGTCAACAAACATCGCACCGTAGCATCGGCATCGGAGTTGTTGGAGATCGCGAATCGCATGGTGGCCGTTTGACCGAGCGGGGCCACCGCCTGCAGCGTGGCCTCGGCTTTCTCGCTGTCGCGGGTTAACCCAAGCACCGAGGTGAGGTAACGCCGTCCATAGTCGGTGTTGATGTCTTCCAAGCGGATCAACAGCTCGAGAAAGGTGTCGGCTGTCTTGGCAGCGGCGAGCGAAAATGGCTCCGTGCTGGGGTTTTCGGCGGACTCGCGGTCGACGGCCGAGCGGAGGATTGCCTTGGCTACCGAAGCTTCTGCGGCGGCGTATTGGTTGAGGCGCTCGAACCAGTCGACAGGGTCAGTTGGATCGAATCGTGGCGGTGTCGGCCGCGCCGGCGCCGACGAGCCTGGGGCGATGCCTTGCGCCAGCGCACAAACATAGTCTGAGCTGAGACCGATCAGCCGGGTTAAGACATTCATCGTAAGGTCGGCTACTTCAGCGGCGTATGACTCCGCATTGGTGGCCAGGAACGCAGCCAGTTGACTCTCGACGATCACCGGTGGCACGTCGCCGTAAGCGATCCGCTTAGTGAGCTCTTTGTTCAGCTCAGCGGTTTCGCCGAGGCGCTCTGCCGAACGCTGAAGGTAATGTGCGAATTTCGTTGCCCATTCAACAGTCGATCCGACGGCGTCGGTGGCATCGGGCTGCGCACCACCCTCCGATGTGCTGAGTTCCGCGTTCAACGTCGTGGGGTTCGGCGACATCAGATTGCCTACAGCGGGCCGACTTCTGAGCGAAGTTTTCGCGCGGACACAAACACTCCTCGAATTCGCGTCCCCCGCGTCTACCAGCCACACCATAACGTCTTGTTGAGCTGATTCTCAAGGGTTTTCGCGTCCGCGATTACCCGAAAAATCGACCCGCCCGCACAACGAACTATTGAAACCGGTTGCGCGCGCTTGTTAAACTCCCAGGGCCGAGGCCCATCCGTACGGCGAAAGGCGCCAGATGGCCAATCTCTCTGATCCATTCGGCATACTCGACGGTCTCGATCGTGTTCACAAGCGTCACCGCATCTTCGACCTTTCCGAACCAAATGGTTGCCGTCAACAGCGGTAATGCCCTCGTTGCGGCCGGTCCGGTTGCCGATGACGTCGGCACCGGCAGTTGGGCCGACGCCGGGCGAAACTGCAACATTCATAAACAACACACACCGAATGCCAATGCAGCGTGGTGGTTTCGCCCGGGTTCTGCCGCGACTTCACTTTGATAGGAGAACAAACCATGAGTGCAACCATGTCCCACGGGAAGAGCCATTCCAAGACACGGCATCATGGCCATGGCCACTCCGGACGCAGCGTCCAAACCGTGACCCCTTATTGGGGGTGGTCGCACGACAACCAGCAGCTGGAGATGATGGATCTACCGTCGTACATCGACTCGCTGCGGCAGACCTACGACACTGCGCTGAGTGACCTGTCAGATCGTCTTCAATCATTGTCGACAATGATCGGCGCCCCGGGGCTGACCGGGGCCACCGCGCAGACATCGCGGCACACGAAGGGCCACGGCCACCACGACTGCGGCTGCGGGTGCGGCCACGATGACTGCGGCTGTGGGTGCGGCCACGACGACTGCGGCTGCGATTGCTGCATCTGCGATGCGGACGTGGTGGTTTACGCGCACTGCGGCGAGGTCCGCGTCGTGCCGATCGAGGTGGAGAACGACACTCGACGTGAGCGGGAAAACGTCAACGTGGAGATCAGCCACGTCCGTTCTGCCCGAGGCCATGAGCTGCCGTGGGAAGTGGCGATCAACCCGTCCGGGTCGTTGACCCTGCCACCCTGCAGCCGGACAAAGCTCGAGCTGCTGGTTCATGTGGTATGCGGTGACCAGGACGCCGCGCCCAAACCGAAGGCGGCCCGAACCAAAGCCGAGGCAACGGCGGTTGCGATCGAGCGCGGGCAATTCGGTGACGTCGACGAATGCGAGGTCGGCTACGTAACCATTCGGTTGGATGGCTGTACGGTGTGCCCGATCGTGGTCGCCATCGCGGTGCTGCCCACGAGATGTGACAGCTATCGGGTCGACTGCTTGTGTTCGTGCTGCTGCGGTTGCTGATGCCGGCCGACGAGATATGACGACGCACCAGCCAGAATCCGAGTGGATTCGGCGGATGCAGTCGATAGCCACCGAGGCGATAGAGCGTGCGGGCGAATCCACTGCCGGTTTTCAGCGGCTGCTGCTGGCGGTCGCGGCGCCGGAGGTGTCCGGCGCCCGCATCGCCGACGAGCTAACGCGTTTCACGCAGCGGCAGGCCGTCGACGCTTATCACGGAATTGCCCACGTCAACGCCCGGGCTATGTCGAGGCTCATTGAGCTCGTTTCGAGGTATCAAGCCGATTACGCTCGCGGCCTTATTTCGGCGGGCAAGATGGCGGCCGCGGGCCCGCCCCCATCCCCGCCCCAACCACCCATGCGGAGCGACGCCACCGAGTGGTTGTTCTGGTATCAGCGTTTCAGCGCCTGGATCACCGAACAGCAGGTGTGGAGCTCCCGTTTGTATGGAGCACTGGTGGACGAGGCCGCCTCGGGCGGGGTTGGCGAAGATGCGGTTCGATCGCACGGCATGACATTCGTGCGCGACCGCCTGCCCGGGTACATGGCCGAGGTCGCCGAGACTAGCCTCGACTCCTTCTGCGATTTGCTGGCGGTAACCGACGAATCGGTTCGCGGCCTTACCGACGCTGTCCAGGGCGCGCCGGCGACGAACGAAATCACTCTCGATGTCGACGGCACTGCGGGTTCAACCGTCGGCGCCCGCCTCCTCATCGAGAACAATCATTCAGAACCGGCCGCAGTCAAATGCGCGGCAACGCCGGCCGATGGCTTCGCTTTGGTCGTGACACCCACCGATGCGCAGCTAGCGCCGGGAGAGTCGCAGAAGGTCGAGGTCTATGTGACCCTGCCCGAGAGAGCGCCAGATGAATCCGTCACGGCCGGCTACGTCACGATCACCGGTCACGACGACGTCGATCTGACCGTGCATGTGATGGCTCATGTGGTCATGCCGCAGCCAGGCGCGGTGAAAGTGCGCATTCTGGACGTCGAGGTCGATGAGGCCGTCGAGACGGAAGAGCCTCCGGAACCCGACGAATCGTCATAGCCTCAGGCCGGTTTCCGCTACGATCGCTCCGCAGCCACGAACAAGTTGTGCGGGGTGGTGTCCTGAACCTCCGCGGGCGGCTTGCGGTCGTAACTGTCCATCAGCTCAAAGCTCGGCGTCACCGTCACGTCCCAGCCGTGGCGGCCAAACCAGTCACCGACGTCTTCGCGTTCCTCGAAATACCACAGCTCGTCGTTGCGGGGGATCTCCCGCTGCGGGTCGGCTTTGGCCATCACCGCCCGGATCCGATCCATTCGCTCACGCCGTTTGGCGCGCACCTCGGGGTCAGCGAAGTCGGGCCCAAGCGCCTCCACCGCGACCCGGCTGCCAGCGACAGTGAGCTCGTGAATACGTTCGAGCAGCAATTCTTGGGCCGCCGCAGGCAGATACGGCGTCAGCCCCTCCGCCGACCAGACGCTCGGCGCCGAGGCGTCAAAACCGGCCTGCTGCAACGCCGTCGGCCAGTCGTGGCGCAGATCCACCGGAACAGCGATCCGATGGCACGCAGGCTCGGCCCCGTGCTCGGCCAACGTCGATGCCTTGAAGTCCAACACCTTGGGCTGGTCGAGCTCGTAGACCGTCACCCCGTCCGGCCACGGCAACCGCCACGACCGCGCATCCAGACCCGCCGCCAGGATCACCGCCTGGCTGGATTCCCGCACGAGTCGCATCCAGAAAGAAGTTATCGAAAAACGCTGTCCGGCAAGCCATGTAGCTGACCATCGCCTGCATCTGCAGCGGCACCAGCGGCTCGGCTTCGATGACCTCGGCCGGCAGCTCTCCAGCCGAATGCCAGTTCCACACCCCGTCGCCGGCGGCATCGAGGAAAACCTGCGCGAACGGATCGCGGATCAACGGGTTCTCACTGCGCGTTTCGGCCGCCCGCGACGACGCCACACCCAGCGCCGTCGCGCCCACACTCTCGGTGATCTCCCAGGTGTCGTTGTCAGTTCTCGCCACGCTCATGCACCCCTCTCCGCCGACACGAACAACGTATCCGGCGATCCGTCCTCAAGGCCCTCCGGCGGGCGCCGGTCGTAGCGGGCCATCATCTCCTCGGTGTTCAGCACCGACACGTCCCAGCCGTGCTCGCGCAACCAGTCGCCGACGTCCGTGCGGTCCTCGAAGTACCACAACTCCTCGAAGTCGGGAAAGTCGTGCTCCTCGCGCCCCAGCTGCGCGGCCAGCGCGCGGTAGCGCTGCATTTGCGCGCGCTGCCGCTCCCGGGCGTCGGGGTTGTTGAAGTCGGGGCCCGGCGCCTCGGCGGCGACCCGGCTGCCGGGCGCGGTCAGCGCCTGAATCCGCTCGAACAGCAGATCCTGGGCCGCCGCCGGCAGAAACGGCAACAGCCCCTCGGCGGTGAACGCGCTCGGCGCGGCGGGGTCAAAACCGGCCTGCCGCAAGGCCGTTGGCCAGTCGTGTCGCAGATCGACAGGCACGTGGACCAGGTTGGCCGTCGGCTGCGCGCCGCGGTCCCGCAACGTCGACGACTTGAACTCCAGCACCTTGGGTTGGTCCAGCTCGTAGACCGTCACCCCGTCGGGCCACGGCAACCGCCACGACCGCGCGTCCAAACCGGCCGCCAGGATCACCACCTGCCGCACCCCCGCATTGGCGGCGTCGAGAAAGAACTGGTCGAAAAACATTGTCCGCGAGGCCATGTAGTCGCGCATGCCCTGCATCCGCAACGGCACGTCGGGTGCGGCCTCGACAATCTCGGCAGGCAGCTCGCCGCTCCCGAACCAGTTCCACATCCCGTCGCCGGCAGCCTCCAGAAATACTCGCGCAAACGGATCATGGATCAGCGGATCGTCACTTTCGGTGTCGGCCGCGCGGGCCGCCGCCACCCCCAGCGCCGTCGCTCCCACGCTCTCGGTGATCTCCCAGCTGTCGTCATCGGTTCTCGGCACGGTTGCTCCCTCCTAGTCGCCAGTCGCCGACGGTACCCGCGCTGGCTGTGTGACGGAGTCGGCAGTAAGTGCCCGATGCGATGCGTGGCCGCGCTATCCGCCACCGGCTTAGTCGGGTCGGCGCGCGGTGTTGTTGACGTCGTCCACTAACCACTCAGCAAGGTCGTGGACTTTGATGTTGGCTTGTTGCGACGTGTAGACCAGCAGTTTGAAGGCCTGATCGTCGGTGAGGCGTTCGCGCTGCATCAGAATGCCTTTGGCCATCCCGATGATGTCGCGGGACGAGAGCGCTCTGCGAAATTCGGCCTGCTGAGTGGACCCGGTCAGCGCGATCGCGGCGTGCGCGGCGAACAACTCCCCGATGATTTCGGAGTCAGCGTCGAACGCGTTCAGTTTCGAGGAGTACAGATCTAATGTCCCCAGGGTTCGGCCGCTGGTGAAGAGCTTGTATCCGAGCATCGACCGAACGCCGTGCGCTTCGGCGGCCGCGGCAAACCGGGGCCAGCGAGTGTCCTGTGACATGTCGTCGATCCGGTAACTGCGATGATCCAGTAGCGCCTGCAGGCAGGGGCCCTCGTCGAGTTTGTGCTCGATGTTGTTGATTCGCTTCGTCAAGTCACTGGTCGCGGCGACGGTCTGCAAGAGTTTGCCTTCGCGAAGCGATACCCCGGCCTGTTCAGCGCCGGGGACCGTGTCGGTGGCCGACGCAACCATGGCCTCGAGCACGTGCTGTAGGTCCGGTTCAGCCTCCAGCGATCGGGCGACGTCGCGCAGAGCGTGGGCCACATCGACGAGCGGGCTGGGCCCCGATCCAGACGGTTTCAGCTGTTCCTGTGACATCTATATTCTGTGCTCACTAGCGAAGGTAGTTGAGCCTAAAAGGCTGGGATCATCGACCGGCGCCGGGGCCGAACCGACTTTCACAGCGAACCAGGCTACGGTACGCGCGACACGCCGCCACCGTCATTTCCCCAACTCTGGAACACCTGAACCTCGATCAGTTTGGCCGCAACGATCGTCACTGCGAAAAGCCGCTACCTGGTACCGGGTTCGACGACAACCAGACGTGGTCGTAGCCGCTCCGGCGCGATCTCCACACCCGCCGCCAGGTCGTCGATCAGCGCATCGACAAAGTCGACCAATCCAGCGATGTCGATCGCGTAGCGTGCCGGGCGGTCGCCGCGGGAAAGGCGGGTCGAGGCGCTGCGCAGCAGACTCATCGCGCCTTTGACGTTGCCGCGCTGGACGTGGGTGATGCCAACCGCGAGCTGTGCCAGGCCTTGCCACAGCATCCGCTCGTCGTCGGGGCCGTTCTTCCAGGCCGCCTCAAGCACCTCGTGCGCGTTGAAGGCCCGCCCCTGGTCCAGGAGATCCTGGGCGTAGCGGAGGGTTTCCGCCGGTGCCAGCTCGAGGTCATCGGGGATCGGTGGAATGCCTTCACTGCCACGGGGCAGTGGTCGGCCCAGAGCATCGCGCGGGCGGGCGCTTCGGGGTCGGCCGGACTCGTCGCGGTCACGCTCGGCCATGCACCGATCATGGCAAGCCCGCGAGATCCGCAGAAGACGTGTCGACAATTCGCCGCCTCCGCGCCCAGTTCAGCGCGCCGGCGAGCAAACACGCATGCTCGCAAGAAGGTGACACGTGTCACCTCGTGAGGGCGCTGAGCGGTTCGTCAGCTAGGCTTACGAGCAACGTTGGCGTCACCAACACAGATGCTGACAACGTCGTGGAACGCTCCGTCATCCACCGGAACTCACCGGATCTCGATGATTAGTGCATCCAGCACAGGATTTTCTCGCGGCGATCGATTTTGCCCACCGGCAATCTCGCCACCTTGTGCTGACCGCCGCATGACGATAAGTCGTCGCGGCCACGCGGCACACCCGATGCCTGAGAGGCACCGAAAACATGACTACCCCAAGAACTTTCGCCGACCTCGGCGTACCCGCACGCCTGGTCAACGCGCTCACCGCGCAAGGAATCGTCACGCCGTTCCCGATCCAGGTCGACACCCTTCCCGACACCCTGGCCGGGCGTGACGTCCTCGGGCGCGGCAAGACCGGCAGCGGCAAGACGCTGGCTTTTTCCATCCCGCTGGTGGCCCGGCTCGCGTCGGGCAAGCGGCGGCCCTCGCGGCCGTCCGGCCTGGTGCTGGCGCCCACCCGTGAGCTGGCGACGCAGATCAGCGCCGTGCTCGTCCCGCTGGCCGCCGTCCACGACCTGAAGGTCGGCACCATCTTCGGCGGCGTGCCGCAAAACCGTCAGGTGGCCGCGCTGAGATCAGGGCTCGACATCGTCGTCGCCTGCCCGGGCCGGCTGGAAGACCTGATGCGGCAACGCCTGGTCAGCCTCGACTCGGTAGAGATCACCGTGCTCGACGAGGCCGACCACATGGCCGACCTTGGCTTTCTGCCGGGTGTCACCCGCATCCTGGCGGCCACCCCGGCCGGCGGTCAGCGAATGCTGTTCTCCGCCACGCTCGACAACGGCGTCGACAAGCTGGTCAAGCGGTTCCTGCGCAACGAGAAGACACACTCGGTCGACGAAGTGAACTCGCCCGTGGCTGAGATGACCCACCACGTCTTCCACGTCGCCGGTGCCGACGCCAAAAAGGAGCTGATACATAAGCTCGCTTCCGGCAGCGGCCGCCGAATCCTGTTCATGCGCACCAAACATCAGGCTCGCAAACTGGCCCGCCAGCTCACCGAGGCCGGTGTCCCCTCAGTTGACCTGCACGGCAACCTGTCTCAGCCCGCACGCGATCGCAACCTCGCCGCATTCAGCGACGGCACGGCACGCGTGCTGGTAGCCACCGACATCGCCGCACGCGGAGTACACGTCGACGAGGTCGAGCTGGTGGTGCACGTCGACCCACCCGCCGAGCACAAGGCCTATCTGCACCGCTCGGGGCGCACCGCGCGCGCCGGCAGCACCGGCGATGTCGTCACCGTGGTGCTTCCCGAGCAACGCAAGGACCTGACGGCGCTGATGCGCAAAGCCGGCATCAACGTCCGCCCGCAACAGGTGACCGCCCACTGCGAACCGGTCACCAAGCTGGTCGGCGACGTCGCTCCCTATCGGGCGCCCGCTCCCAAGGCAGCCCCGCCGGCACACACCGCACCCGCCAGGTCCCGTCGGCGTCGCCCCGCACCCGGGGCCCAGCGACGCAGGAAACCCGTCACTCGTTAGGCCGGGCCTCGACCCCGTCGACGCCCGTCTGCGGTTATGTTGTCGACGGGCTGTTGACAGACGGGATCGTTGGAACATGCAAGTCGACGGGCGCGAAGTCACCGTTTCCGGTAGCTTGCTGCAACCGCTCACCCGGCGCACCAACGACATCCTGCGGGTCGCGCTATCGGGGGCGTTCCTGGCGGTCGTGATCACCAGTTCGCTGATCACCCGCACCCGCTGGGACGAGCTGGAGAAATCCATCTCCCGCATCGTCGGGGTGCTCACCCCCACCCAATCCGATGTGGTGTACCTGGTCTACGGCCTCGCGATCCTGGCGCTGCCGTTCATGATCCTGATCGGGCTGATCCTGTCCCGGCAATGGAAACTGATCGTCCCCTACGCGACCGCCGCGGTCATCGCCATCCTCGCGCTGTCGATCACCGGCAAGCGCATCGCGATGCCGCAATGGCACTTCGACCTCACCGACCGGCTGCCCACGGTGTTGGCGCAATTCCTCGACGACCCGCGCTGGATCGGCATGCTCGCCGCGGTGCTCACCGTGTCAGGCCCCTGGCTGCCCGCCCGCTGGCGGCACTGGTGGTGGGGGCTGCTGCTGGCCTTCGTGCCGATCCACCTCGTGGTCAGCGCCGTGGTGCCGGCCCGCGCACTGTTGGGCCTGGCGGTCGGTTGGTTCGTCGGCGCGCTGGTGGTCTTGGTCAGCGGCACTCCGGCGCTCGAGGTGCCGCTGGACGGCGTGGTCCGCGCGCTGAACAAGCGCGGGTTCATCGTGTCCGGGCTGACGGTCGTCCGGCCGGCCGGAGCCGGGCCGCTGATGCTTTCGGCCTCCTCGAATGGTCGAGACGCCGACGCGGTGATCGAGATGTACGGCCCGCATCAAAGCAGCGGCGGCACGCTGCGCCAGCTGTGGAGCAAGCTGCGGCTGCGCCGCACCGAGGCCGCACCCTTTCAGGCGTCCATGCGCCGCGCCGTCGAGCATCGCGCGCTGATGGCGATCGCCATCGGCAACCTGGGCGTGGCCAATACGGAGGCGATCGCTGTCGGTGCGCTCGACCGTGGCTGGACGTTGTTCGCGCACAAGCCCATTCGCGGCGCCTCCCTCAAGCAAATGGCAACCTCGACGCCGGTCGCCCGAGTGTGGGAATCACTGCGCAGGCTGCAGGATCACCAGATCTCGCACGGCGATCTGCGCGATGCGGAAATCACCGTCGACGATGGCACCGTCCTGTTCGGCGGGTTCGGCAACGCCGAATACGGCGCCACCGAAAACCAACTCCAATCCGACATCGCCCAGCTGCTGGTGACGACGTCGGCGTTGTATGGCGCGGAATCCGCGGTCAGCGCGGCGATCGACGCGTTGGACAAAGAAACCGTGCTGACCGCGTCCGGCAGGCTGACGAAATCCGCTGTGCCCAAACGCGTCCGGGACTCCGTCAACGATCCCAAGGCCGTCATCTCCCGAAGCCGGGCCGCGGTGATGCGCCAGACCGGCGCCGAAAAGATCCAAGCCGAGACGATCACCCGGTTCACCCGCGGCCAGCTCGTCCAGCTGGTGCTGTTCGGCGGGCTGGTCTACGTCGCGTATCCGTTCATCAGCACCGTGCCGACGTTCTTCACCGAGCTGAACAAGGCGAACTATTGGTGGGCGCTGCTGGGGCTCGTTGTGTCGGCAGCGACCTATGTCGGGGCTGCCGGCACATTGTGGGCCTGTGCCGGTGGTGCCGTGGCCTACTGGAAAATCTTAGTTACGCAGGTGGCCAACACATTTGCCGCGACCACCACGCCGGCGGGCGTCGGTGGGCTCGCGCTCAGCGTGCGGCTGCTGCAAAAGGGCGGAATGAGCGCGGTGCGAGCCACCACGGCGGTGGCCATGCAGCAGGTGGTGCAGGTGATCGTCCACGTCACGCTGCTGATCTTCTTCAGCTTCGCCGCGGGTGCGGGAACCGACCTGTCGCACTTCGTCCCGAAAGCCACCCTGCTCTACCTGATCGGAGGCGTGGCGCTGGGCCTCATCGGCACATTCCTCTTCGTGCCCAGATTGCGGCGCTGGCTGGCGACGGACGTGCGCCCGAAGCTCAAGGAAGTCACCACCGACCTCGTCGCGCTTGGCCGCGAGCCGAAGCGACTGGGATTGATCCTACTCGGTTGTGCCGGAACAACTCTCGGCTCGGCGATCGCGCTGTGGGCCAGCGTCCAAGCCTTCGGCGGACACGTCACGTTCGTCGCCGTCACCGTAGTGACGATGGTCGGCGGGACCCTCGCCTCGGCCGCCCCCACCCCCGGCGGTGTCGGCGCCGTCGAAGCCGCGCTGATCGGTGGGCTCGCCGCCTTCGGCGTATCCGCGGCCGTTGCCGTGCCGTCGGTGCTGCTGTATCGGGTGCTCACCTGCTGGCTACCGGTCTTCGTCGGCTGGCCGGTGATGCGGTGGCTGACCGACAAGGACATGGTCTAGTTGCTTTGTCGCATAAAGCGTTAAACAATCGAACTGACTTTATTTCTGCGACGGACTTTTGAGACGAAGCGACCTGAGACGATACCGCTAATCCACAGCTTTCGACGCGGTCTCATATCTGGTCTATTTGAGACAAAGCCCCGTTGGTATCGATGTGCGCAACCTTAGGTTGCTGCGTCCGACATTTCCCGGCCGCATCGTCTGTAGTTTGCTGCACATGACGGCGCGGGAGCGTTAGCGGCGCTCCAGCGGTCAGCAGACTGATTCGCGGTAGCCGTCATCCGCTACCGCATCCAGGCGGGGTCGCTCGGTCATCAGTTCGGGCAGATCGTTCCGACATCCACCAGCGCCCAGCGCGGGTGCTTCTGACGCTTCTGCTGGCGCAACTCGTTTTGCAGCAGGGCCACCAGCGCGAACCCGACCGCCGTGATACCGACGAGTGTTTTATTCATGGGTTTCCTTTCGTAGTGCGCAGCTCGGTGACCACCAGCGGCAGCATTCGATCACGCCCGCCGGTTGAGTCCGGTCTTTGCCTCGATGCACCCGGTCTCTGGCGCGCAAGATTGTTCCGGGCATCAGCGCTCCCATTCCATTTGTTCGATGCGTTCCTTAAGCGCCGCATTCTCACGTCACCACTGGTCGATGCTCCGTTGCAGTTGCTGCAGCTGCGGCTGGCATCCGGTGCAGACCCGTTCGCTGACGGGCATGCCGTGGCCGGTGCGGTCATTGGTCATTTGTGTGGCCCTGGAGCGCGGATGGCGTGCCTCGGCCCTCCGACTGCTCGATGTCGTCAAGCTGTCTGTCCAGTTCCGTTAATTCGATTGCCAGACGCCGCAACTGGTGTGTGACGGCTGCGCGCCGCTGCTCAAGCAGCGCGCGGCGCTCTTCGTGGTCGATGTTGTTCACGATTCCTCGCGCCCTTCCTTGCACCCCGTTGCCGCGCGGGTGCCGCAGAAGGGTTCGCGGATCATCTGGTAGTTCATTGCGGTGGCTGTTCCTTGTCTCACTGCTCAAACGATGGGTGCCCGGGTGCACCCGGTGATAGGCGTCCAACCGCCGCGAACATGTCTTCGGAGATCTGCATCAGGCTCTCCCTATTTGCGCTTCCAGCGCAGCGACCTCGGCGCTGTTTCTCAGCCACGCGGCCACGGTCCCGCCGCCGTTGAGGTACTGCTGCCAATTCGTCACGGCGGCAATGGCTTCCGGGTAGGTCCACCACGAACCCGCCGGGTGTGTGACGCCGTTCTCGATCACGGACAGGCTGAAACTCTGCCGCCCGTGATAGCGGTTGGACATGAGCACCAGCACCACGTTCCCGACCGAGCCCTGCCGCAGCGGCTGGCTCCCGTTGTCAAGGTGCTTCTGGGCTATCGTCGCCCCGGCGCTCACCCCGGCTCCCACGGCGAGCCCACGGGCTGCCGCGCCGATCAGCATGTGAATCATCGCCCCTCCTGGAACTGTCCAGCCGAAGGACCGCCGGCGGACCACCGTCGGCGCGTTGTACGGCGAGGTGAGCCGCACGGTGCGGGCTCACTGGCGGGGCGGGAGGGGGCCGTAAGTTCCACGCCCCAACGGGGGCTCATCTGCGGACGCCTTTCGAAGAAGACGACGAGCCGGGCGGCGACAGCGCCCGCAGCCAAACTCGGCGACAGCCAAATGATGTTCTTCATGGATTTCTCCTAGGGGTGGGCTAACACAGCTACATCTCTGTGAAGCCAGCAAAGTCGAGCCTCGTGGCTTGTCCGCGTCTTTTTCAGACCGCGATCCGCACCGCGATCATGTCCGCGCCGCAGCCCGGACATGGCTCGTGATGCTGGCGCTGCGGGTGCAGGGTGGCCAGCCGGATCCCGTACTGCGCGTAGTCGTTCGGCCCCGCGTCGTGCCACTGCGGGTTGAACAGGCAGCCGTGCTTCCACACCGCCGTGATGTGCTTGCAGGTCGGGTCCCACTCGTCACCGTTCAAGAACTTGTACGACGGACAGTCACACGACGCGAGGGCACCGTCGGCGTACAGCTGGACGGTGTAGACCGCGCCCGTCGAGCCCTGGACCTCCCAGGTGCTGCCGTACTGCGGGCAAAGGACAGTGATGGTGTCGATGCTCACGGTTTCATCCCGGTCTGCAGTGCGCCCGGAACACCGTGGCTGGCCATGCTTTTCACCATCTCAGTAGTTTCCTTTCGGGTCACCGGGTCGCAGCGGCGGCAGCCTGGTGCCGCCCACCGGATCCCGGGCGCGCAGCGCGTGGCTGGCCCCGGTGTTGGGCAGGTCGGGCACCCCGGTGTCGTAACCGATCGGCTCCTGCTGGTGGATGCCCAGCATCCGCCAGAACAGTTGGCACTCGTCGGCCGTGTCGGAGTGCCCGGCCACCACATAACGGGCCCTGACCTTGACGTCTTCGTCGTCGAACAGATCGACGTCGCCGATCTCGCTGGTACGGGCCTCGTGATCACGCTGGCTCTCACGGCTACTCACCCGGGGTGGCCTCGGTGATGCGCCCACGCACAGCCGCCGGGTGATGTTGTCGGTCGGGGCGATGGGGAAGTCCTGCGGCAGGTGCCACCATTGCGGGCCGTCCTTGAAATGGAACTTCATGATGGGTTCGGCGGGTGTCGGGGGTCCGTATGCGACCCGCAGTAGCCCGGCGTACCGGGTCTGGCAGCGTCTGCCGATGCGACTGGCGCAAGCCACAATGGGTGTCGATCACAAGGGTTCTCTGCCTTCTGTCGTTCTGTGCCTGCAACAGCGGGAAATAGACAGCAATAATATCAACAATCTGATAACAATTTCCGTGTGATTCGCCTCACAGTGGTTACTGACGGTAATTCTGCAGCGCGGATTTCCGCTAGTTGCCTCCCCGGGCGTCCGCACCGGCTTGTCGGACGGGGCCATGTGGGTGGTGGGAGACTGAACTGCAGCAGCCAGAGGTGCAGGAGGCGCGATGACGGCGGTGTATGTGGTGACGGCGGGCAGCGGCGACACCTACCGCATCGAACGGGTCTACCTCGACGGTGACCAGGCCTACGGGTTCGCGCGGGACTACAACGGTATTGCCCCTGTTGAGCCTGTTCAGGTGGAGGAATGGGAGACCGGTGCCCCGCCTGGGGCCTACGACGGCCCCTACTGGCGGGCGGAGTGGTGGGCGCGTGTCCCAGTCAGCAAGCGCCGAGGTCAGCTGCGGCACACCCGTGACGGCGAGCGCTTCGACGACTTCGACATCCGCCAGGAATGGTGGACCGGCGACGCCCTGCCCGATGCCAAAGTGGTGCGCCGCGAATTGGCCGGGTTACCCAGGGTGGAGGTGGCAGGCTTGTCGCGGGAGAAGGTCGAGGAACTGTTCTGGGACACGCTCACCCAGGTCAGGGCCGATCTGGCGGGAGTGCCGCGGAAATAGTTTCCGCCTATTTGTGCAGGAGATGGAAAAAACTGGGCATGTCGACTCGACATTGCCGCCCGTGGTGCGTCATGATCGCTTCATGGACCAGCATGCGTTGGGACGGCTCGGCCACCACATCGTGAGCAGGCGCGTCGCGCTCGGCTACCGCAACCGCACCGACCTGGCCAACAGCCTCCAGTTCACCGTGCGCACCCTCTCCGACATCGAAAACGGCGTGCGCAAGGCCAGCCCGGGCACCTACGCCATGTTAGAAAACAAGCTCGCGTGGGCACCCGGCAGCATCGACACCATCCTCGCCGGCGGAGAACCCAAAGAACTGGTGGTCAAGCTGCGCCCCACCACCCCCACCGCTCGGACCCCCGCCTACACAACGGAAGCTCTATCCCATGCCTCCACCGAGGAGCTGCTGCTGGAGCTGCGACGCCGTATCATCCAGTCCCGCCCCAGACGCCATGAGATGTGGGACGACTGGGACAGCCTCGAATCCCGGGGTGACTGGCCCGAAGAGCGCTAGCCAACAGGCAGAAACCGAAATAACCAACATGCCATTGAGCAGCGGTGAGACTTTCGCTGGCTTCAGGATCGTGCGCCTGCTCTGCGAGTGACTTTTGAGACTCTCGAAACTCGTCTATTTCAAGACATCTGCACGCTCGCAGAGTGCTTGCTTCGGCGAGCAGACCGGCTACCGGCTCCGGGAGTTCGGCATATACGAGTCGGACGGCGCTCCTGACGAAAAGGAGGGCCGTCCGAAGCACCAACCACTCGGTTACCAAGCGTGCATGATGGCGCAGTGAAATGTGGCCTCGGCGTGCAGGACACAGTTTCCCGGCCTGCACGCAAGCCCACCGCGCTGTACCCAGTTGATGGGCTTTGCTTCGCGTGGGTGCCTAGTGCTCGTGCTAGGCGCCACAGCCGAGAGGAGGAATCTTCTCTTCCGGTCCGACCTTGGTCTGCCGTGGATCCGTTCTTTAAGTCTACGCCTACGCAGGTAAGACAACAGCGAATGAGTTGGGCCGAGCGTTCAACGGGCATCTCGCCGCCGACCATCACCAATTCCTGTCCGCGCACATGTTCGGCTGGATCGACGGCAATGACGCCGATATCGCCCGAGATCCACGAGCAGATCGAGGCGCGGCTGGCCCCTTTCATGTGGAAGATGGTGGCGTCAGGATTTGCTCGCGCAGCTGGTCGCCGAGACCACCATGAACGCCGACGGACTCGACCGCCTAATCGCGCGGTTCCGTCTCGTACGCGACCGTGTACTTCCTCATGCCTGGAGCGTTTTCCACTGCGTGGCCACCCCGCGGATCCCAGTCCACCACGCGCAGGAGCTGCCTATCGGCGGGAAGTTGCCTTCTTACTTCCTCCTCGAGAGCCTCACGCAATCGTTCCCGCTCGAATGGTGTGATGTCCTCCGCTACCAACGCCTCCGTCAGCTCCATGCAGAATCTCCATGCGGCGAATTGTGCTGCGCTCCGCGACCCGTCCGGGGCTGACCCGACGCGATTACTGGCTCGCGGCGGGCGCCGCCGACGTCGTCACTATGTCGTCCTTCGTGCTCGCGACGATCACGTCGAGCTCGCCGCGCTCGCGCTCGGGCACGCCGAACTTCGCGAGGGTCTGGTGGAAGTCGTCCATGAACGCATCCCACTCCGCGCCGGAGATGAGCAGCTCGCGGTGCGCGTCTAGCATCGTGCGCCCCGAGTAGGTCTGCGGGCCGCCCGCCGCCCAGCAAACCTGCTCGGTGACGTAGTACTTGAAACCCTGGGCCGAGACGCGGTGGTGCGCCTCGTCGACTCGCGGGTTCGCGTTCAACCGCGGGTCGACCATGATCCGATCGATGAAGTCGTCGACGACGACGGCTATGGCATACACGCCTCCCAGCCGTTCGTACAACGACTGCGCTTCCGCCGCCACCACCGCGCCTTCCTCACTTCCGATCGAGTGCGCACCCATCATTTCGGCCCTTTCACACAGCAGACCGCGCCGTTGGCGCCCCCGTCCACTTCATCGTCCTCCCACAGGTAAAGCGCGGCAATGGGACGCCCGCCAAGAATGCCCCCGCCAACAAGACCGCGAAAGACGCACCGGCCAAGAAGACCGCGGCGAAGAAATAGCTACGCGGGCAGGTCCACCCGCAGCGCCAGGTGCTCATCGAGAATCCGGCGCAGCGCGGCCTTGGCGCTTCGAGCACGTCTCGAGTGATCGGCCCATACTGGAGGGGTGTCGACGTTTCATCGGCTGTAAGCCGCCCGCAGTCGCCGAAAAGTACCGACAGGTCTTGCCGACGCGGAAGTGGAGGACATAATGATCATCGTTTACGCACTGGCCGCAGCGTTCGGCCTGGGTGTGCTCTGGCTGGGCACAAGCGTTCGGGTCATCAAGCAATTCGAACAAGGCGTCGTCTTTCGTTTCGGACGTGTGCAAACCGGCATCCGTGGACCGGGGCTCACGCTGCTGATTCCAATCGCCGATCGCCTCGAGAAGGTGAATATGCAGATCATCACGATGCCGGTGCCCGCACAGGATGGCATCACCCGCGATAACGTGACCGTGCGTGTGGATGCAGTCATCTATTTCCGTGTCGCGGATCCGATGCGTGTGGTTGTCGGCGTACAGGACTATGTGTCCGCTATTGGCCAGGTCGCGCAGACATCGCTGCGTTCGATCATCGGCAAAAGCGACCTGGACGATTTGCTCTGCAACCGCGAGGGTCTCAATCAGGGCCTGGAGTTGATGATCGACAACCCCGCGCTGGGCTGGGGTGTTCACATCGACCGCGTGGAAATCAAGGATGTAGTACTGCCGGATTCGATGAAGCGGTCGATCGCGCGCCAAGCCGAGGCGGAGCGTGAGCGGCGGGCTCGGGTTATCACCGCCGATGGTGAACTGCAGGCGTCTGAAAAACTGGCCCAAGCGGCCGAGACGATGGCCGTGCACCCGGCTGCGCTTCAGTTGCGGCTGTTGGAAACCGTGGTCGAGGTCGCCGCGGAGAAGAACTCCACCCTGGTGCTTCCCTTCCCCGTCGAACTGCTGCGGTTCTTAGAACGAGCAACACCGGAAGCATCCGGGAGCCCTGAAGCCGCTACGCCCTCGACCTCGGCCGCGGTTTCGAAGAGCGAGATGCCGAAGCTGGACCCGCCACAGATCCCGGACGACGCCAGCGGTCTGGAAGTCGACACACGCACACGCTGACTCTCGTCGAATTACTCTCTGGCCCAACAAATCTCACGGAACCGCTGGGTGGCTATGTCGCGGCGTGGCCGGCCCGCGCAGCAGCGCGTCGTGAGGCTTCTGTGTGCTCGGCGGCGCTGACGACCACCGCGTCAGACCCGGGGTACACCGTCGCCTCCTGCCCGGTCACCAGCCAACGCACCACGTATGGCGGAGAGCCGTCTTGAGAGCGCACCTCGATGATCTCAGCATGCCGATCATGCCGTTCGGTGGTTGTGCCCTTGACCACGAGGTAGTCGCCGACATTCGCCTTCATCGCCCGCTCCGTTCTCGTCCTGGTGAGACCCCGGCCCCCTCCATCCTGCGCGCGTACGTCACTTAACGGAAGCGCGATTAATTGCTGCAGCTTTCCGGCGTTGCAGACCGCCTAGAGCCTGCGAGTGGCTTTCGAGACCCTCATATCTCGTCTATTTTGAGACAAGGTGGGCATGCCTCCCGACCGGTCGCCATCATGGCATCGCCTCGGCCCACGCGGCATGCCCGTCGTAGCCAAGCGTTCCAGAAATGTGGCGGTAGCGATCCCGGAACTGCGGGCCTACCATCTGCTGACCGGATCGCAGTTGTTCCCGAATTGCAATTCGCCGTGAGTGTCGGTTGATATCGGTTTCGCCGCGAGGACGATGCGCGCGGTCGTGGACTGTTGCACCGCGACATCAAACCGGCCAACATCATGATCACCACCGATGAGCAGCGAGTCCTGATGGCCGACTCCGACTTCGGGAGTCCGGCGGGCATCAAAGCCGACAAGGACTCCCCGCCCGAGCCGTTACGAGAGGACGACATGCCAGAAGAAACGCAGAGCCTGCGGCCACGCTTCGAGGACGTGCAGGCCCACTACGACCTGTCCGATGACTTCTTCGAGTTGTTCTTGGACCCCACGCTGACGTACAGCTGCGCTTACTTCGAGCGCGACGACATGACGCTGGAAGAGGCCCAGATCGCCAAGATCGACCTGGCGCTGGGCAAACTTGGCCTGCAGCCGGGCATGATGCTGCTCGAGGTCGGCTGCGGTTGGGGGTCGGCGATGCTGCGCGCGTTGGAGAAGTATGACGTCAACGTCGTCGGCCTGACGCTGAGCAAGAACCAGGCTGCCTACGTCGAGCAGCTGCTCGCGGCATCGGATAGCCCGCGTTCCAAGCGGGTGTTGCTCGAGGGCTGGGAGCAGTTTCACGTGCCGGTGGACCGGATCGTGGCGATCGGCCCGCTCGAGCATTTCGGCTACGACCGCTACGCCGCTTTCTTCCAGAGGGCTTATGACCTGTTGCCGGGCGATGGCACGATGCTGCTGCACACGATCGTGCAGTTGAGCACCAAGGAGAACGAGGAGCGCAAACTGCCGGTGACGATGCGGCATGTGCGTTTCTTCAAATTCATCATCGACGAGATCTTCCCCGGGGGCCGGCTGCCGACGGTGGCACTGGTCGAGGAGCACGCCACGAAGGTCGGGTTCACGGTTAGCCGGATCCAGCGGCTCCAGCCGCACTACGCGAGGACGCTCGACATGTGGGCGGCGGCGCTGGAGGCTCATAAAGACGAGGCGATCGCGATCCAGTCGGAAGAGGTCTACGACCGGTACATGAGGTACCTGATCGGCTGTGCCGAGTTGTTCCGCGACGGCTACACCGATTTGTGCCAGTTCACGCTGGAAAAGGGATAGTCCCCCCTTATTGGGGCTTATCGGGGCTTCTTGAGTTCGTCCGATCGGTTGTCCCTATGCACTGACGTGCACCCGGCAGACTCTGTGCTAGTCGCCCCAACGTGTTGCGGGCCGAGCGGTGCACGGCGGCCACCCGCGAGCCGTCAGCTGTGCGACCTCAAGTCGTTGGCCGTAGTCGGTCAAATCACGACAAATCCCGCGTGCCGGGAGTAACGCCACTACGTGAAAGCTTGGTCGAATGACGCTACCGGCCCATGGCCGTGCGCATGCAAATTGGACCCATCTTCAATTCCAGAATTCGCAAAGCGAGGACCGATGAGCACTGACGCCATCCCGCAGATCAAAACCAACGATTTGCCGATGCCCACTGCGCGCGATGACAGTTGGCGAATCATGGCCGAGCAGCCGGCGGCGGCGGCCATTGAAGTCGAGCGGCTTTGTGACGCTGTGCTTGCCGCTGCAACGTGGTCGCAGAGGTCAAAGGAGACAACGGCGACCCACAGGGGCGGTCCCAACCCCAACCGGGAAACGTAGACCACCTCGCGTACGGGGCACACGCGGCAACCGGGATTCGATCCAGCCCAACGCGACATCCAGCCGCACGCAGCCGTCCTCATCGAGCAGCCCATCAGCGTCAAGCCGCGCTACCACACCAATGTCCTGCTGCCAGCCCACCTCATCGGGCCATAGCGCGATGGGGTCCTGCCGGCTCAATCGGTCAACGCCGCTCATCCTGCGAGCCTTCCCGCGGTCATGGAGGCGGAGCGGTCGATTGCCCGCCGCAGAAGTAGCATGCCGTCCCTAAGCATGCCGCGTCGATATTCCCGTCCCGCGCCAGGGCATTACACACTTATAGAGGGAGCCGTCATTAACCTGAACCAGGTGAGGGAGGTCATCGCCTACTTGGCGGCGGTACTGGTCGCGTTGTGGGGCGTGGCGCACGTGATCCCGACCCGACGGGTGGTCGCGGGCTTCGAGCCGATTACCGTGGACAACCGCCGGGTGCTGGTGCAGGAATGGCTTGCCGAGGCGCTCACCATGTGGGGCGTGGCAGCGGTCGTCGTCGTCGCGACCGCCGTCGGTGGGGCGGAATCGAACCTCACGAGCTGGCTCTACCGAGTCGTCGCGGGCTTGCTCATCGCGCTGGCTGTTCTCACCGTCGTCACCGGCGGGCGCACATCGGTGATCTGGTTCAAGATTTGCCCAGCCTTGCTGGGTTTGTCGGCCGCGCTGCTGATCGCCGCCAGCCTTATCTGACGCGACGGCGTCCTCACCAACTCTTCGGCTAGACAGGACCTTTCGGGGACCAGGTTGTTCTCGGTGCCCGCTCGATGAACCCGCGCTGCGCCCTTGGCGGGTTTCTGGAAGAATCGCCGATGGGATATCACCGCACCGCAATCCGCGCCAGGAGCGGCGATCGGGCCACCAAAAGAAGTGCGGCATAACCATCGGATCGACCACGACGGCAGCGCACAATTGCTGCGACGGCCACGTTTGTCCTGCATGCCGTGCGTCAGGCGATGTACATCAGCCCGGGGCACGGACACGCGAAGACCCGCGAGGTCGCAACCGGAATCCCCACACTGGTCGGGAGCCGGCCAACCGGCTATGCGCACTCGACGCGTGGCTGCACCTGACACCGCACACCCAACAACATCCCCACGATCCGAGAGGCACGATGGTGATCGTCCCTGATCCACCGCCCTCTGCCCGACATGTCCGTCACGAGTGGGCGGCGCTGAGCTCCCTGCCATCATCAGACGCGGTGTTCGACCCCAGCCGGATGGCGAACCTTCCGATGCCGGTCCGCAAGTGGCTGCAACACTCGATCAGAGAAGCCACACCGCTGGCGCGTACCGCATGGTTGCGAATGCGCGGCCACATCCGGATTGGCGCCTGGCGACCGTTCACCGCCACGCAGGTGTTGGCGCCCGGGGTCGGATTCATTTGGGCTGCGACGGCCAAGTTCGCGCGCATTCCCGTGCTCGGTTACGACAAGTACTTCGATGGCGCGGGCGAAATGCGGTGGCGCCTCGGCGGGATCGTCCCGGTGATCTCGGCTCGAGACACCGATATCGGCACCAGCGCGGCGGGACGTTTGGCCGCTGAATCAGTGTTTGTGCCGACGTGCTTCGCCAGCGCACAGTGGAGCAGCGATGACACCGGGGTACATGCGACGTGGTCGATCGACGAGCACCGCGAGAGTGTGGATCTCGACATCGGTGACAATGGCGAACTGCGCGGCGTGCTCATACAGCGGTGGGGAAACCCCGATGGCGCACCGTTTGGCCGCTATCCCTTCGGCGTCGGCCTCGACGCGGAACGCGAATTCGGCGGCGTCACCATCCCCACCCGGGTCCGTGCCGGATGGTGGTGGCACACCGACAAACAGACCGAGGGCGAGTTCTTCCGCGCCACCATCACACATGCCGCATTCCGCTAACAACTAAGACTGGGCGCCGTAGGGCCGGCCAGGCCGATTGCTGTGGTGTACGTGGTGGAGTCGATCGCGTGACCTTCGTGGTGCAGTCTGGCGTGTCATGGGGGATAGCGCATCATCGCGCCGCGCACGGCGTTGCTGACTCTGGGACGATCACCAGACAGGCTGCCCGCGCCTGGGAGTAGTAGCGCATCCGGCGGCCCCATAGGCCGATATGTCGCAACTCGGCGGCGGCGAACCTTGGGGTTAGGTAGTAGCGCAGGGCGATCCGGGCAAGCACGATAGCTGGCGGCGGGCCAAGCACCGCTTGGGCGCGACCCCGCACCAACAGTCGGCCCGCGCCGGAACCGCGTTCACCGCCCAACAGCAGGGCGACCTGTGGGCAGGCATAGACGTTGCGCACGGTCCACGACGATGCAGCAGTCGCTGCGTAAATCCTGCCGCGATGAACCACGAACCACAGCGGCACCGCGAACACCGTCCCCTTCGCTGAGCGGGTCGCCAGCACCATCACGCGCGACGCGCGCAACGCCGCGGCCATGGCCGCGGACCTCATAGGCAGTTGAGCCACCTCGGCAGATGGCGCCACCCGCAACTTCGGCTGCGGCGGTGACGGCGCCCCGGCAGCGGGAACCTCCCGAAGTGAACCGTAATCCCAAGCGACAACGAGCCGTGGCTCAACGCGGTAGCACCGGTTTCCGGCCGGTACCGCCTTTCCACGAATTGTCAACGCGCGCAACCGGAACCACTGTGGTCCGTCATCGACGACGAGGACCACGTCGCGGTCGGCCAGATCCGGGGCGTCTTCCGGCAACCCCACTAGCCGAGTCGAGGACCCCGGATCCGAGCGGTCAGCCAGCGTGACCGCCGCAGGCAGCAAATGGACAGTGCCGTCGATGCTGGCTGCCAACGCTGCCCGCGGGGGCGCCAGCGCCAGATCGGCGACATCCCGCGCCTCAACGTCACGGCTCACCCGGGTGGCTGAAGCGCCCCGCTTCACGATTCCCATCATGCTCCGCATTGGCTCTGCCTGTCGCTTGACAGATCGCGCAAACGCGACGCCGGACAGTCGATTCGCGCGTCCGGCGCCGCCAAGGCAACTACCAGCGGCACGCGGTCTCCTGAAGCGTCAGACCGGAATCGATTTCGTTTGTGCCTGAACTCCGGCCGCAGCAGAATGCACAGTTATGCGCTTGGTTAACGCAACGGCGGCCGGCAGTGCCGCAGGATAGCGCACCCGATCTCCGCACCTGCGGTCCATCCAGGCGTCGCCGAGCCATCGCTCGAGACCCGAGGTTCCCAGCTCGACGTCGACGAACGATTCTCCTGCGACATCACCCACCGACAGTCGGTCGGCGTCGGCGAGCGGGGACCGTCTGGGAACGATCGCTACCCGGTCCGCCACCATCACTGGTAGCAGATCGATGCCACTGACGTGGCCCGCCGGGAAAGGGAACCTGCGATGGTCCGTATCGTGCCGCTGCCGTTGTCGATCAGCAACGCATACCTACTGATCGGAGAGCGGCCCGTCCTGGTTGATGCCGGCCGGCCGGGTGAAGACGAAAAGCTGGTCGACTTGCTACACGAGCACGGTATTGCGCCGTCTGATCTCTCCCTGGTGGTGCTGACGCATGGGCACACCGACCACGCGGGCAGCGTCAATGCGCTCGCTCGCGCCGGGGTGCCGATCGCCATTGGCGCAGACGACGCGGGTTTGCTTGAACGCGGCGTCAACGAACAGTTACCAATCACCGGGTTCCCGGGACGGATCTTGCGGCCCGTCATCACCCGCATGACGTTCGCCGGGGCGTCCCCGCAGGTCTTGGTTCGAGAGTCGATGCGACTAGACCCGTACGGAGTCGGTGGCGCGATGGTGCCGGTCCCCGGTCACACCGCCGGCTCCTGCGTTGTGCTACTCGACGACGGTGACGCCGTCGTCGGTGACCTGGTGCGCGGAGGCTTCGCTTTCGCACGGATTCGACCACACCATCCGGTGCGGCACTTTTTCGCCGAGGACGTCGCCGGTGTCCGTCGGGGGCTCGATATGGTGCTGCACCACGACCCAAAGGAACTGTACGTCGGTCACGGTGGGCCGAATGTGCATACCGCGGACGTCCGTCGCCGCATCGATTCCATCGCGCCACCCTCCTGACGCGACGCCCAACCTTCGCCACGAGGTCCCGAGCCCGATCCGGCGCGTCTTGACCCAAGTCGACATAGATTTGACCGTGGTGCACATCGTGATGATCCGGACTACGTCCTTCTCGGGTTATCTCGCCCTCGTCGCCGAGCTCGTTGGCGAACCGATCTGGCAGCGTGCGGAGTGTGCGATCAGTCGCAGCTGATCTGACATCGCGATTGGGTGATCGGCGACCCCTTTGACGCCGGCCGCCGGCGGCCAAAGTGCGGCATTGCCACCACTTTTGAATCGCTGCGCGGACACGTCTCATCCGCCCATTTGGGATCGGACACTTCAGGAGACCGCATCGAGATAGAACCGAGTGTGCGCGATGCGCTCATCTACCATCGAAAGGATGATCACAACGCCGGCGCTCACGCTCGGGATACCTTCGTCTGAGGTACCGGACATCTCCCATTCAGACCACACCCCGGACTCGGCCTGACACGATCTGAGCACGGTTGCGCGCAGATCCGGGACGCGCGCGAAGATGGCCTGGTAGTTCTCACGAACCCGTGCTCGTCCGGTGAAACCCCGTGACGGATGCATTGGCATATCGCATTGGTAGTTCTCGGCAAAGCAATCTGCGACACGGTCAGCGTCGTGACTGTTGATCGCATCTCGCAGATGTTCGACTTGGGCTGGCAGCATGGTGGCCCCTTTGAGTGGATTCACTGGTTGGTGACGGTAGCCGCCTGCGCGAGCCGGCGCTGCCGCCCTGTGCACTCCTGCCTCTCAGAGTGAGGGCGGGCGCAGCGGCACTCCGCAGGCCCACATGCCATCACGGGCACCGACCCGTCCCGAGTGAATACGTTGACCAGTTGCGAATCGCAGATACGAGTGCTACCTAGATGACATTGCTACGGCGGGAGCTGGCCATGAAGCACCTGGTTTTGACCCGGTTCGGGACACCGTCGGAGTCGGTGGCGCTGCACGACGACGGCGACCCGGCTCCCGGGCCGCGCGATGTGCTGGTGCGCATGGAGGCCGCCGCGGTGAACCCCTCGGACCTGTTGCTGCTGCGCGGGGTGTATTTCGCCCGGCCCGAACCGCCGGCGCCGGTCGGCGGTGAAGGCGTCGGCATCGTCGTGGACGCCGGGGCGCAGGCCGACCGGGGTCTGCTGGGCAAGCGGGTGATCGTGCTGCCCACCTACACCTACGGCACCTGGGCGGAGAAAGTCGTTGTGCCGCAGGACAAAGTCGTCGAGGTCCCGCTCGACGCCGATCCGCTGCAGCTGGCCATGCTGTCGATCAATCCGGCGACCGCGCACGTGATGCTCAACCGGTTCGTCGACCTCAAGCCCGGCGACTGGGTCGGACAGCCGGGCGCTAATTCGGCCGTCGGACGCCTGGTGATCACGCTGGCGCAGCTGCGCGGACTCAAGACGCTCAATGTGGTGCGGCGCGAGGAGGCCGCCGACGAGGTGCGCGCCGCCGGTGGTGAGCATGTGCTGGTCAGCGGGCCGGATCTGGCCGCCGACATCGCCCGTGAGCTCGACGGCGAAGAGCTCAGCCTGGTGCTCGACGGCCTTGGTGGCGACACCGCGACGGCGCTGGTCGGCGCGTTGCGGTTCGGCGGCACCATCGTGACTTACGGGTCGCTGGGGGGCGGACCCTCGCAGGTGTCGAATGCCGCCCTGCTGACGCGCGAGGTGCGGCACACCGGTTTTTGGCTGCTCACCTGGTTGAGCAGGGCGCCGCGCTCCGAGATCGTTGACACCTACCGATATCTGGGTTCACTCGTCGCTGACGGGTCGCTGTCGGTTCCCGTCGAGGCCACCTACCGCCTTGACGACTACCGCCGGGCGTTAGAGCACGCCGGCGCGGCCAAGCGGGGCGGCAAGGTGCTGTTCGCCTTCGATCAACCGCAGTAGGTCGCGATTGACCCGCTCCGCATCAACATGTGATGTGCAGCCTCGCCACCAACACCCCGGTGAGTCTGGGCATCGGCAAAGAGACGGTATCCCCACGACCGTCGACGGAATTTCCCTACGTCCCACTGCTGCCACCGCGGGCATGATGGCCGACCAGTCTTGCGCCGGGCATGGCGGCCGATACACCACCTCGACATGCCGCACCTGCGACCAGACGTGTACGGGCCGCGGCTCAACGCGCATTGCTCGGCGCTGGAAGATTCAGCGGCGGTGCGGAACTCGACTAGAGCCGCTCACGGGGCAACCAAGCTAGGCAGGAATTGCGACTGACTTTCGAGACTCTCGTATGTCGTCTATTTCGAGATATCTGCACGCTCGCAGAGTGTGCTTCGGCGAGCAGACCGCTACCGGCTCCAGGAGTTCGGCATACACGAGTCGGACGGCGCTCCTGACGAAAAGGAGAGCCGTCCGAAGCACCAACCACTCGGTTACCAAGCGTGCATGATGGCGCAGTGAAATGTGGCCTCGGCGTCAGGACACAGTTTCCCGGCCTGCACGCAAGCCCACCGCGCTGTGCCCAGTTGATGGGCTTTGCTTCGCGTGGGTGCCTAGTGCTCGTGCTAGGCGCCACAGCCGAGAGGAGGAATCTTCTCTTCCGGTCCGACCTTGGTCTGCCGTGGATCCGTGCTTTGAGTCTACGCCTAGGCAGGTATAGCAGGCCTTCGGTGAATCTGGTGCCACGATAGGGCGCCACCCGGTCACCTAACTTCATCCATGAACAGCTTTCCGTGATGCGTCAGATAGGAAACAGCATGAGCTCCCTCCCGAGCGCCCGGTCGCTACTGCCCCGGGGGAGTGGGCGGTGAGCATGATCAGAACCTGTGATTGGTCCTCGGCGAGGTGACAGGACTGGGCGCACCTTCCCGAGGATGATCTGAAGTTTCCGTTTGTCTGATCAGGACCGGCGTTGGCGCGCTGGTTCGGGAAGGTACGCCCATGCTCAAGGTAGTCCATGACGCCGGCTCGGCCAACGCGAAAGGCGCATCGACGGGTAACGCGTCGCTGTTGGATGAGATCGTGCGCGATGGCGCCCGGCATATGCTGGCCGCGGCGCTGCAGGCCGAGGTTGCCGCCTACATCGAGGCCCACCGCCACGAGGTCGATGAGGACGGCCACCGTGTGGTGGTCCGCAACGGTTATCACGCTGGGCGGGAGGTGATTACGGCGGCGGGCGCGGTGGCGGTGCGCCAGCCGCGGGTTAACGACAAGCGCACCGACCCCGCGACCGGTAAGCAGGTGCGGTTCGCCTCGTCGATCCTGCCCGCATGGGCTCGCAAGTCGCCGCAGGTGTCGCAGGTGCTGCCGCTGCTGTATCTGCACGGATTGTCCACCAGTGATTTCGCCCCGGCGCTTCAGCAGTTCCTTGGCACCGCCGCCGGCCTGTCCGCGGCCACCATCACCCGCCTCAGCGAGCAGTGGCGCGACGATGCGCGCGCCTTTTCCAACCGGTCGCTGGCCGAGGCCGACTATGTGTATCTGTGGGTCGATGGCGTTCACCTCAAAGTCCGTCTGGACCAGGACAAGGTGTGCTTGCTCGTGATGATTGGGGTCCGCGCCGACGGCCGCAAAGAACTGGTGGCGCTGGCCGATGGGTTCCGGGAAAGCAGCGAGTCGTGGGCAGACCTGTTGCGCGATTGCCGCCGGCGCGGGATGCGCGCGCCGGTGTTGGCGGTCGGAGACGGCGCGCTCGGGTTCTGGAAAGCGGTCCGCGACGTGTTCCCCGAAACGAAGGAGCAGCGCTGCTGGTGGCACAAGATCGGCAATGTTCTTGCGGCGCTGCCGAAGTCGGCGCATCCGGGGGCGAAAAAAGCAATGGCGCAGATCTACAACGCCGAAAACAAAGCTGAGGCAATCAAAGCCGCCAAAGCGTTCGCCAACGACTACGGTGCGAAATGGCCCAAAGCGGTCGCAAAAATCAGCGACGACCTCGACGTGCTGCTCGCGTCCTACGACTACCCGGCCGAGCATTGGGTGCATCTGCGCACCACAAATCCGATCGAGTCGACTTTCGCGACCGTTCGGTTGCGAACCCGCGTCACCAAAGGCCCCGGCTCACGAGCTGCCGGGGTCGCGATGGCATTCAAACTCATCGAATCCGCCCAGGCCCGCTGGCGCGCGGTCAACGCCCCACACCTGGTCGCCCTCGTCCGCGCCGGAGCGGAATTCAAGGACGGCAAACTCGTCGAACGTCCCGACGAGCAGCCCGAAACCACCGCCGCCTAAGACGATGTTCGGGGCTGACGGGCGTGCGTTCCATCGGCCGCTGGCGATCAGCGTGGCCGGGCTCATGCTTGCCGGCGTCGGGCTGGCCGTCACCGCGTTGGTCCTCGCCCTCACGCACCGCGAGACAGGTCAAGCACTGGTCTATATCCCGGTCGCGATCGCCTTGACCGGCGTCGCGGTGATGGTGCTGCGTGGCACGCGCTGGGTGATCCGGGTCATCATCGTCGTGCTCGCCGGGCAACTCACCGCGATCGCAGGAACCACATGGGAACTCAGCCACGGTATCGACGCCCGCAAAGCCAGCCAGTTGCGCCAGCTCGGGTTGGATCCAACGGCGGGCGTGGTCATCAACTTGATCTACTCCAGCATCGGGTTCGCGCTGTTCTGCTGGTTCGCAACACGCTGGCTCGCAGCGCGGCGACGCCGACATACGTCCTCACCTCAGACGTAGACAACCAACGAAACATGCCTCATCGACGAGCCGCTCAAAGATCTTGATCCACAGGTCTTGATAATTGCTCGTGGGCGGTTGTTCGACACGCTTAAGTTGTGGGCGTGGCAGCTCGCGCCGTCCTGGTTACCCCACTGTCGGGGCCGCTGGCCAGATTCGGGAAAGCAGGGGCGAGCGCCCTCGCTCTCTGGGCCGAGCGTTCCGGAGTAAGTCTGGAGCTGATCGACGCTTACCCCTCTGCGGCGTCCGCGATACGGGCCGCCGAGGCTAGCCGGCCCGACGTGGTGTTCGGGCCCTACGGTTCGGGGCCGGCGCTGGCGGCCGCGGCCGCCAGCAAAGGGGTCATCTGGAACCACGGTGGCGCCACTGCCCGGCTGGCGCGGCCGGCGTATCCGGGTGTCGTCAATGTGGAGTCTCCGGCTTACCGCTATCTCGCCGCGGTGCTCGAAACCCTTGCCGCCGACGGTCTTGGTGAGGCGTCGGAGGTGGTACTAATCCACGTCGACACGGGGTTCGGCCGCGAGGTGGCCGAAGGGGCGGCGGTGGCGGCCCGGCGACTCGGTCTTCTGCTGCGGTCGGTCACTTTTCGTCCAGCCCGGGCGAGAGACGTGCTGGCGCAGCTCCCGGCGGGCGATGTGCTGTTATCAGCCGGTTCCTTCGACGATGACGTCACCATCGCGCAGTGGGCCAGCGAACGCCGTTGGCGCGCAGTGGGATTGGTCGCTGCGGGAGTCGATGAGCTCCGGCACGCCATCGGTGATCGCGTTGAGGGGCTTTGCGGACCGTGCCAGTGGTTCGACGACGGGACAGATGATCCTGCGGACGGACCCAACAGCGAGTGGTTCAGCCACTGTTACCTGGACGCGAACGGTACTGAGCCGCCCTATCCGGCTGCTGCGGCCTTCGCCGCGGGTGTCGTTTGGCAGCGCTGCGTGAAGGAGGCCGGAACTGTTGAATCGTTGCCGGTGCGGGCCGCGTCACAACGACTCGACACCACCACCTTGTTCGGTCGGTTTCGTGTCGACCCGGTCACCGGCGTGCAAACCGGCCATCAGATTCGCGTCGTTCAATGGCGAGGCGGACAGCGGGTGCTGGTTGATCGGCCGCATCGTCGGACGTGAGCGTCGGAGTGCCCAAGCCTGATGCCGAAGACGACTGGCTCACAGAAGCAACGCTGATCTATTCGGAGCCGCTGATCCGACGAAGAAATAGCTACGCGGGCAGGTCCACCCGCAACGCCAGGTGCTCATCGAGTATCCGGCGCAGCGCGGCGTCCATCGGATGCGCGGATGCGAGGTCACGGCCGAACCGGCTGTCCACCACGACTACCGTGCCCGCACGCAATTCGGCGGTGTCGACCTGATCGACGAACGGATCGAACAATGCGGGCGGCGTGGCCAGGTAATACAGCGCCCGGCGCGAGTCGTTCAACCCGGCGGCATACATCAGTCCGTGTTGGGTGATCACGAAGAGTTCCGAGGTGATCCTGGCATTCGGGGTCTCGGCTTTGGCCCATGCCGTTGCGGCGCACCGGCTCTGTGCCAATTTATCGGGGACGTCGTCAGCCAGCGTGAATAACCTTTCGACGAGTGCTCCACCCATTCGCGGATATGCGTCGATGGCGGGTCTGAAGTACCGCTGGAAGAGCTCGCCGAAAAAGTCGTACAGTTGCTCGCTCATCGCAGCTCCCCAGGTTTCAGACGGACACCTCATTGTGCGCCCGTACCGTCAGCTGAGCAACGCTGATCAACCACATCCAAAGCAGACGCGCGGCTGCCGGTCTCGACCGTCAGTGGCACTCGTTCACTTGGGAATTCGGACCCTGGCGGGGTCGTGGAGCTACGTCGGTGGTGCGGACATGATCTAACCGCGACACCTAAACGTCGAGTATGCATTACATCACCGAGTCGTTGTCGGTCGAGGCCGCACCCTTTCAGACTCTCTGTATGCCTAGTTCATCCCGATCGCGCCTGCGGTTTGCCAGCAGCACGCGGATCGTGGTGATGTGCAGGATGGTCGAGAACGGAACCATATAGGCCGGGAAGAGAACCATCGGCCATTGGGTGAACACCGACGTCGGTGGGTCGGTATGCACCACGGCGAGAGCTTGGGATGCCAGGAACCCGGTTCCCACCGCCCCGACGAAATCGAGAAGGCCAAGCACCGACCAGGCAATGGGAATACTGGCCGAGGTCGACCAGATCAGGGCGATCACGGCGACGCAGGCAGTGACACCGACTGCGATGTCGCCGAACGCGGCTGGGTAGGCAAAGAAGCCGGGAAGCTGACGGCCGACCTCTAGCACCAGGAACACACATCCCAACCAGCGAGCGGTTTGTGTGATGAGCAGTTCGGCGAGCGTTCGCCGATCGGCCAACAGCTCATCCAGCGATGACCAGCGTGCCACCGCAACGGGTCCAATAACGACGAGCGCGAAGAACAAATAGACGAGCCAGGGTGTCCGGTCCGGACCATCGTGAAAGGCCTCAACCTGTGTGTATCCCGCTGACAAGCCGAACCAGACTGCGAATACAGCGATAAGGGCACCCGCCAGCTTCAGCGACTCACCGGTCGAACGGCCATGACGTATCGCGGCGCGATACATAATCACCGGCACCCACACGGTGAAGACGACAGCCACGGAGACAACGAGGATCGTGACTGTCACTGGTACGTCAGGAATCGAATGATCCACCGCTACCTCCTCCCAACGCCAGACCGCGATCCACAATTATCAGTCGGAACTGCGAATTAGTCAGGTGTGTAGGTGGAGCCGTTCTCCGTGCACTCCGAAGATCATGATGGCCTCGACCGCGTCGTCGACGACGCCGAACCAATGCGGGGTCCACGTGCTGAATTCGACGGCCTCACCGGGTTCGATGGTGAATTCGCGCTGGCCCAGGATCAGGCGCGCCTTTCCCGTCACCGGCGCGCGGGAGCAAGAACACGCGCAGCCGGCCTCCATTTTTAGATTGTTTGCTCGGGCGGCTTTCCACACGCGGCGGCGTACAACACAATCTCGCCCAACCCATCGACGCCTACGAGTTCGCCTGCCGCGGACTCGTTGAGCGCAGCCGAGGTCCACGGCATGAGCCCTAATCCGGTGCAGACAAGGTGAAATGACTGACCCGTATGCCCCGCGTCGAGCAGAAGGACCCGATAAGCATGGGACTGTTTGTACTTCCAGGCGATGCGCTCGAGCACACCGGTCATGATGAATACCACCGCGGCGTCGGCCACCCACGGTTGAAAGGTGCAGGCGGTGAGGACCTCCCGGGTGAAGTCGCCATCCCGGATTAGGTGCAGGCTGTTCCGGCCGGCGCAATAGTGATAGACGCCCTGCTGGACACCATCGACACGCATAACCACCGCGTAGACCTCTACCGGATGCCGCGCCCCTCCGGACGGCGATGTCTTGAGCGCCACCACGCCGACCCCTGGGTCTGTTCGCAGCTCTCGCACACCCCATGTCCAGTGCAAGACAGTGGCGAGTTCATCACGACTGACTGCGGAGGATGAAAACGCTCGACCAGTTCTTCGGCGGCTCAGCACATCCCACAGGTCCACCTGCTTCAACTCGACGTCGGCCAGGACCTCGTCGTCTTGGCCGTAATCCTTGAACGGCGCTGGCTGAGGCTCGGCGCTGGCCAACAGCACCAAGTCGTCGCGTTCTTTCTGAAGGTCGTAATCGAACTTCGTGCTCGCGGTCGAATAGTGGAAGTAACGCGCGTCTTGACCCCATGTCCAGCGCTGGTCGAGCCGGCCGTCACGGACTTCGTCGACGCTGCCGGCCTCGAGCAGCACGCGCTGGCTGACTAATTGTTCAAGCACCGGCCGTGAAACCTCCCCACCCAGCTTGGCTAACACCTCTGGCTCGGGCAGCGCTTCAGTCAGTGATCCCAGGACCGCGAGAACGCGCGGATCGACGACGGTCTGGTGCCCGGTGAGGTAGTTCTCGAGAACGAGTTCATTCTCGTCGTACCAAGCAATGAGGCTGCCCGCTCTGCGGTAGCGGATGTTCGACCGGGCACCCACAAATGTCAACGAGCTGCGCTACACGCAGCAGGTGCTGCCTGAGTAGCGGTAGCCCGCCACCGCTATCTCGGCTGTCGGCTTTCCTTTGACGAGGAACGTCACCACGGCAGGCGCAGTCGGATCGCCTTCGTTCCAGACCGCTCTCAACGATTCCAACTGCTCTTCCGTGAGCTCGACCGTCACACGTTGGTGCGCAGCCTCTTTCTTCAGCTGTTCGGACAGGTCGTGCTTCGATTCACTCATGACTCACACCGCCTTCGTTTCGCTTACGCCTGCGTTAATGATGTAGTACAAACGCTGAGATTCGGAGCCGTATCGACAATCGGGCCCACTTTCGAGGGCCGCCGCCGTTACGTATTGAAAAGTCCCAGCCCGAGGGTGTGCGCGATCTGGCTGACCGCCGCCTGCGCGCGAACGCTGTTGCCGGCCTTGTCCAGCGGGGGCGAGTAGGCAGCGATCGCCATTTTGCGCGGCGACACCGCGATCAGACCGCCTCCGACGCCGCTCTTGGCGGGCAGCCCGACGGTGTACGCCCAGTCACCCGAGCTGGTGTAGAGACCCTCCATCGCCATCAAGGCCAGCACATGCCGCACATTGGCCTGTGCGATGACGCGCTTGCCGGTGACAGGGTTGACACCGCCGTTGGCCAGGGTCGCGCCCATGACCGCCAGGTCGACGGCGGTGACCAGCGTCGAGCACTGCAGCGTGTAGACGTCGCAGGCCTCCATCGGGTCGCTGTACATGTATCCGCCGCCGAGCAGCAGCCACGCGATCGCGCGGTTGTGAAAGTTGGTGGCGCGCTCGGACGCGGCGATCTGTTCGCTGACCGTGATCGGACGCCCGGCGAAATCGCTTTGAATTTGCAGGATCTGGCGCGTGCGGTCGTTAGCGTCGGTCGCCGATACCAGGCTGGTTGTCGTCATCGCCCCCGCGTTGACCATCGGCGAGTTCGGCTTGTCGTTGTGCAGTTCAAGCGCCAGCACCGAATTGAACTCCGCGCCAGTCGGATCGGCGCCCACCTTGCGGTGGAACTCCCGCGGACCTACTTGTTCGATAGCGAGCGCGGCCGTGAAGACTTTCGAGATCGACTCCAGCGCAAACTCACATTCGGCGTCGCCGGCCGAAAACGTCTGACCGTCAACGGTCACCACGCATACCCCGAACAGCTGTGGGTCAACCTCCGCCAGAGCCGGTATGTAGCTGGCGTTTTTGCCGCGGCGGTTTTTCTTGTGCTTGGCGTGTGCGGCGGTGACCGCCTCGGCGATGGCAGTCAATTCTGCTTCACTTCAGCATGTTCGGTTGCAGCGGTGGTCACGACGCGATGGATGAAGCCAAGCTTCGCGACGACGTGTGGGTAGATGGTGAATGGGTATAGGTCGTCGCGGCCCATCGAGTTGTTGACCCGGTTGAGCACCCCCGACAGCACCAGCCAGTCAGCCATGATGTCCTCGATGGTGCCGTCGGCGTAGGACTCCCGAGCATCGACATCGTGGGGCAGGTCCCACTTCACCCGGTCAGCTTCGACGACTAGGCCCGAATCCGCAATCGTGGCAAGGGTTCCGGTGATGTGCAGATAGTGGGCCCAGGTTTCGGCGAAGTCTTCCCATGGGTGAGCGGTGGCGTACTCCGAGATGAAGTCCTGCTGCCAGTTCGCCGGTGCCTCGCCGTTGTAGTGGCGTTGCAGCGCGGCCTGGTAGTCCTGCCGATCGTCGCCAAACATCGCCCGGGCGTCGTCGATGAGCGGGGTGTTCTGCACCAGCAGCATCTCGTAGTAATGGCCGACCTCGTGGCGAAAGTGGCCCAGCATCGTGCGATAGGGCTCACGCAGCTTGATGCGCAAACGCTCGCGGTATAGCTCCAGCGACTCGGCCAGGTCGATGGTGATCACGCCGTTGGCGTGCCCGATCGTCACCGGATGCCCCAGCGTCTTGCTCGACAGCAGATCGAACGCCAGCCCGTGGGGGTCCGCGTAGTACTGTCGGATGGGCATGCCCAGGTCCATCAGCTCGAAGATCAACCGCCGCAGCGCCTTTAGGGTCGAATCGAGTTCGGACATCGCCTCGGTGTCATCGGGCGCCGGCCCCTCGCGCACGAAGCTGTCGGCGTAGCAGCGGCCGGATTCAGAGTCGTCGGCGGTCAACCAGTTGCAGCCCCGCTCCCAGTGAGCGCACCGGACCCAGCCATGGCCGTCGACGGTGACTGTTTGCGACGGCGTGCACACCATCTGCCGCGACGGGTAGTGGTAGCCGACCGTGACTGCGCACGTCGGGCACTGCTGAACTTCGAATGCGACTGCCTGCCCGCAGTTTGGGCATCTGAAAGCACGCACGGTCAATGCCCGCCGGCGCTGCCCGGCTCGATGTAGGTCCACGGTCGCTGCGGACGGTCCTTCAAATAGCCACGCTGCCAATCCCATTGCGGCCGCTGCCGCAGAAATTCTTCGGCGTCGAACTCGGTGCCGTCGGCACGCCCGCACCGCGCCCACAAACTGAGCGCCTTGACATCTGCTGAAGTGACGACCTTGCCGTCCACCGACCCGAACGGTGTGAACGGGGTCAGCCCACTGTCGTAGCAGGGGTCGACGTCGGAATGCGCGCAAATGGTCCTGGCCGAGGGATGGATGTAGCCGAGGTAGGTGTCAAACGTGTCGGCCAGCATGCGCTTGCCGATTTCGGCGTCGATGGCCCCGTTGTACTGGCCGAGCAATTGCCGCCAGCGAACCTCCCGCGCGCCGTTGGGCGTGCGCACGTCGCTGAATCCGGTGCCGAAGCACTCCAGGTTGCGAATCCGCGGATCCACCACCGCGTTGTCGCCCCAGAAGTACCCATCGGTTGTGCGGCTGAGGCTTTGGTACAGCAGGCCCTCCTCGTAGCGCGCGATCTCACCGGTCTTGACGTCACCGATCAACCACGAGTTGGCGTATCCGCCGTTGTTGTCGGAGTTGAGCGTCTCGACCCAGTGGTCGATGTCGCGGGCGTACTGCGAGGCCTTGCGGGCGCGGACGAACTCCGGAACCCGGGTCTCGTCGTAACCCTTGAACCCGTCGTAGCCACCGATGGTGGTCTCGGCGATCGCCAGTCCGGCACCGGTCAGCCAGAAATCGCTCATGCTGGCGATCCAGCCCGGCGCGGTCTGCATGACCATCCGGTTGCCGTCGTCGGGGGTCATGTCCAGGATCACGTTCTCGAACTGGCCCTGCCAGAAATCGGCAAAGCTGGTGTGGCCCAGAACGATTGACCCGTCGGCGGTCGCGCCGCCGGTCGCGATGAAGGCACTGCAGTGGTTGCCCTCGCCGCCGGTCGGCGCCAACGCGGTGTAACGGCCCGAGTTCTTGGGCCACCAATAGCCGGTGAGTTCCATCCAGTCATTGATGCCGAGCACATCGTTGTACGTCGCCGGCACGCCGGCCGCCGTCAGACCCGCGGCCACGCCTTCCATCTCCTCGCGCAGTTCGTCGGGGATCTTTTCGGCGTGCAGTTCGGCTGCCCGCTCGACAAAGAAGTCGTAGGTCATCCCGATGTCCTGGTAGGTCATCTCCCGATACACCCGGATCGACTCCGCGTACTCGTCGGCGACGAGAAAGCCGTACTGGAATCCGCGCGCGGCCGGTGATCCTTTGATCGTGACGTGCAACCAGCCGTTGATGTCGCTGCGTGAGGCCTCGGCGAGCCACCCCCGCTGCTCGTCGGTGAGTTCGTCGGGCGTGGTTCTCGATGGCGGTTCCGCCGGCCCGGGCGGTGGTTGAACGTTATGACCCTTCGGGGTTGATGCGATCGTCGTCACAAGCTCTCCTCGGTCCGAACCCCCCGCGACGACGAGCTTAGTGCCGTCAGGTCGCCGGCTTGCGAGACTTTCATATGCCGTTCATTTCGCGACATTTTCGCTTTTCGGCCCTAGGTATTGGCAGCGATGACTTTCGTCCCTGGTGTGCCACGTGGCACGCGGTGTGAGCTTGACGCTGAAGGGAGTAATCATGCTCGATCTGCGACTTGGCCGACAACGGCTCATTGGAACCATTCCGAGTGCCGTGCTGGGACTTATTGGACTGATTCTGGCGTGGCTGGTGGTGCTGCCAAGGGTCTTCAGGCGAAACGGAGACCGGATGCTAAAATCGACCCGTTATAGAAGGCCATGACGCAGTACAACGACATGACCCGCCACATATCGGGAACTGAGCGGTCGTCGTGGGGGCTGCTGACCCACGTGGGCCGCCGCAGCGGGCGCACCTACCAGACGTCGCTGGGCACATGCACCTACGGCGACGGCTTCCTGCTGCCGTTGGGGTACGGCCCGACACCGACTGGTACCGGAACCTACTGGCCGCCGGGACCGGCACGCTGGCCTGGAAAGGACGCACCTATCAAGTGGAGCGGCCCGAGCTCATTTCCGGGCCCGAGCCGATGCGGGCCTGGCGGAAACCGGAGCGGGTCCTGCTGCACCTCGCCGGAATGCATGACTTCGTATGGCTGCACCAAAGCGAGCAGCAGGACACCGAGCCGGCCCAGCCCGCGTCGCTGGCGCAACACGCAGCACAGAAATGCCCACACCTGGGAACGGACAGCGCCAGTTCGTGCGTGCCCTGCTGGTAATACCCGTCGCCTTAGCCGGGGCGGTAGCCGTGTTGTATCTCGTACTGCTGGGTTTTTCGGTTCTGATGCGGATCAGATGGGTGAGCGACAAAACGCGCCAGGCCAGCAAGCGGGGAAATCGTTGGATGCGTGCGGTCGCCGGCACCCGACTGGGAAGCCTGTACTTCGACCTGGCTGCGCTGCATCACGTCGGGCGGCGCACCGGACGAGAATATGCGACTCCGTTGAGTGCCTATCCGCTTGGTGACGGCTTCGTGTTGGCTGTGGCATACCCGCACGTCGATTGGTCTGAGAAGGTGCTTGCTGCTGGGAAGTGCAGTCGCACCTGGAAAGGGCGCGAGTATGCGCTGGAGAGACCCGAACGGATTCCGTTGTCAGACGCGCTGACCGCCTACCCTCTGCTGGTAAGGCCCTTCATCTTCGCTCCAGGAACACAAGAATTCCTATGGCTGCATCGTGCGAACCTGGACTCACAAGAGCGCCAATCGGTTTGAACGCCGACCTGACAGCACGGCGATCATTACGTCCCGGGCCGCCTCCGCCTCCGGGGCCCTGCTCCGGGTCTGGACACGTGTTTCGATTGTTTCAATCTGCTCGGCGCGGCTGGTAGCATGGAGCCATGTCTACCGCCGTCGCTCCGCTGGCTCGCCAGGTCGCCGAACGTGCCCTGAACGACGCCAGTTTCGCCGAAGTGCTCGACGCCATCCTGGAGGCGCCGACCGGCCCGCAGGGGACGCTCGAGCATATCGCCGCGAGCAGCCTGAACGACGAGCGCCGCGGCGCGCTGGTCCGCGAATTCGTCGAGGGCTCGCTGCCGACGCCGAAGGTGCAGGAGCGGCTGGATCTGCACTCGCCGCAGGCGGTGCACCGGCTGCGCAGCCGCGGCAAACTGCTGGGCTCTGCTATTGGCAACCAAACCTGGTTTCCGGCTTGGCAATTCGACGCCGACCGGGTGCGACCCGATCTGCCGCGGATTCTCGAGCTGCTGACGGAGTTCACGTCGGACCCGCTGGCCGCCGACCGCATCATGCGCCTGACGCATGACGAGCTGGGCGGCTCGTCGATCGCCGAGGCCGTGCGCCGCCCGAAGACCGCCGACGCCGCGTGGCGGATGCTCGCCGCCGTCGGTGCCTGACCTTCCCCCCGGCTACCGGGCGCCGCTGCCCGACGCCCGACCCGTCGGGCTGCGTCGTCGCCGCGTGGAAGCCGGCACCGAACTGTGGCGGGTCGAGGCGGCCCTACCCGCGGATTGGACCTGGGCCGGATTTCCGTCGCCTCGCTACCGCTTCGACTCCGCGGCGGGTACCTTCCGAACCCGTTATGCCACAAGCACTCTCGTTGGCGCATTCCGCGAGCGTTATCGGCCGACGGGACTGATGATCCCCGCCGATCACGCCGCGCACTACCTGGTGCGACTGGTCGCTGCCCGCCACCTGCGCGTCCTCGACCTGCGGACCGAGAAAAACCTCGACGTGCTCCGCGTCGACGACCAGATCAACACCGGCCAGCATCCCGACGTGTGGGACACCTGCCAGCGGCTCGCCGATGCCGTCAAGCGCTGGTGGCCCGCGCCCGACACCCTGGATGCGCTGGTGTACCGGCCGCGCACCACACCGGAGACGTCGGTCAACTACGCCTTCTTTGCCCTCGACGGGTTCTCCACCGAGTCGTGGCCGCTGGCCGAGCGCACCGACGTGCTCACCAATCTGGTCCTGCGCCATGGCTTTACCATCGGCTGGGAGCTACCCTGAGGCCATGACCGAACAGTCAAACGCGATCACCGTGTCGCACCCACCCGAGGCGTTACTGCGGATCGTCAACCCGATCATGAAACTGGTGCTGCACACCCCGTTCGCGGGCCCAGCACGCAACCAGCTCATGGTGGTCAATTTCGCCGGGCGCAAGAGCGGCCACCACTACTCGATTCCGTTGAGCGCCCATGTGATCGACGGCGTTCTCTACGCCATGACAGGCGCTGTTTGGAAGAGCAATTTCCGCGACGGCGCCTCCGCACAGGTGTTGCATGACGGCAAGACGACGACGATGCGTGGCGAGCTCATTACGGACAAAGCGCACGTCGCTGATCTCTATTCGCGGTGTGCGGAGTCCTACGGTGTCAAGCGCGCGGAGCGCGCGATGGGGTTGGGGTTCCGCGATCATCAAATGCCGACCCACGATCAATTCGCCGAGGCCGTCGATGACCTGCACCTGAGGGCGATTCGCTTTACGCCGGCCAGTTAGATGTCGTATTCCGGCAGCGTGAAGTCGTCACGAATGCTTCCGGCAAACAGGGTGGCCAGCGGTCCGAAGTTTGCCATGCGCATCGCCACGTTGCGGAACCACAGACCGAACCGGGTCCGCGTGGTGAAGAACGGAATGTAGCGCACCGCACCGGCTTGCTTGGCTTTGATGAACGGACGCAGGAGCGCCTGGTAGGCATCGAAGGCGCGATGGTAGTCGGCGTCGGCCCGTGCGAGTTCGCCGGCCAGCACGTACGCCTCGGTGATCGCCAGCCCGGTGCCCTCGCCGCCCAGCAGCGAAATACACCCGGCCGCATCGCCGATCAGCAGCACCCGATCTCGCGACCAGCCATCCATCCGGATCTGGCTGACGACGTCAAAATACAGGTCGTCGACCTCGTCGAGTGCCGCCAAGAAGTCCCGGCATTCCCAGCCGACGTCGTTGAACTCGTTGCGCAACTGGTCTTTTGGCGTCACATCGGCGTCGGCGTGCTCGGCACGAAAGGTGAACAAGAACATGGTGCGGTCGTCGCGCAACGCGAAACGCGCCAGCTGGCGTCCCGGAGTGCTGTAAGTGACGTAGACCAGGTCGTCACGCGGCCGATACCCGTCGACCACGCACGCCGCGACCTTGCAGCCGAGGTAGCGCTCGAAGTCCTGCTCTGGCCCGAAGACCAGCCTGCGCACGTTCGAATGCAACCCGTCGGCGCCGATCAGCAGGTCGAAATCGCGCGGCGCGCTGTTCTCGAAGGTCAGCCGGACGCCGTCACCGTGGTCGTCGACGGCGGCGATGGTGTCGCCGAAAATCGTTTCGACCTTGTCTTCGATCGTGGTGTAGATCGCGGCGGCCAGGTCGCCGCGGGGCAGGCTGGTGAAATCGTCGCCGATCATGCGGCGAAAGACGTCGACATCCACGCCGGCTTTGATCTCCCCGTCGGAGCCGACGGAGCGAAGCCATTCGATCTGGTACCCCGCTGCCCGGATCCGGTCTTCGATGCCCATGCGCTTGGCCGCCTGGTAGCCGACGCCCCAAAAGTCGATCATGTAGCCGCCGGTGCGGAATTCCGGCGCCTGCTCGACCATGGTCGGAGTGTGGCCGGTGCGATGCAACCAGTAGGCCAGCGCCGCGCCCGCCACCCCAGCGCCGCTGATTGCGATCCTCACAGCACGATTTTTGCGCAGTCTTCCTGTGTGCCGACTGTCAGAGTTGGTTCCTGAGCCGGCTCGGCGTAAGTGCGGACGTCGTGGCCTTATCGAAACGATGTTGAGGTGAGTGTGGTCATTCTTCCGATGACATCAAAGTCTGTGTCTCGGTGGATAATCCGAGCGTCGTGGCGAATCGCGATAGCGGCGATCAGACAGCCATTGAGACTCCGGATCGTCTGGCCCGCACGCCGCGCGGCGCGGTAAATACCAGCGGCTGCCCGAAAGTCAATCGCGTTGTCGACACTCAACGACGGCAGACCATTCACCAGCTGCTCGAGCTTTGCATGCCTGCTGTCGTCCGCTGCGCCGGACAGGATCTCCATCGCGACCGGCTCGCACATTGCCACCTTATGCGACTCTTCGGCCAGGAGCCGGCGCACCTCGACGGCAGCGGGCGATCCGGTCGCCCGCAAGTATTCAATCCATGCGGAGGTATCGACGAGAATCATTCGAATTCGTCGGGCCGCTCGCTCCGCAGGTTCTCGAGATCGCCTTCCCAGCCGACGCCCTCGAGGCTGAGGAGGAAATCACGGCTCAACGGGGCGCCCACTAGCCGACGCAGCGCGAGGTCAACGGCCGCTTTCTTCGTTGTCACGCCGAACCTGCGCATCACCTCAGCAGTCAATTCGTCGTCGATATCGATGTTGGTGCGAGACATACACCAATCATACACCAATGGTACACCTCAGTCAGCGCGCGGACCATTCGGCTTTTTGCCCGCCTCTGAGTAGCCCTGTGTCAAGCCGCTGATTGTTGGGGCTGTTTTAGGAGGAGTTGGAGCGCGCCGTGTTTGGCGGGGTCGTAGGCGGTGTTGGTCTGCCAGCAATGCCAAATGACATAGAGCCAGGCACGGGCGAGGATGCGAATGGCGTGGGGGTGATCATGTTTGCGGGCGCGGGCACGGTTGTAGAGGTCGGCGGCCCAGGGGTTGGCGTGGCGCGAGTCGTTGGCGAAATCGCAGACGGCATCGCGCAGGTGTTTGTCGCAGGCCCAGCGGAACCCGACGGTTCGCATCTTTCCGGACTGACGGGTCGAGGGCGCCACGCCGGCCAGGCCAATCAGTGCTTCGGGGGTAGGGAATCGGGCGCGGCAGTCACCGATTTCGGCTAGAAGCCGAGCGCCGCGGATCGTTCCAGAACGGGGCAGGCTGGTGAAGATGTGCGCGTCGGCGTGGGTGCCCAATTGCTCACTAATCCGCTTGGTCAAGGTATTGATTTCGGCCACCAGGCTAGTGAGAGCGGCCACCAGGGCGCGAGTGATGCAGACATTTGCCGCGCCGTGCACGCCGGTGGCGCCGCGTGGCGCGGCGACGAGGCGGGAGTGCAGGGTGGCCGGATCGGTGTGACCGGTGTAGCGCGCTGATTTCAGCCAGGCGCCCAGACGTTTGGGGGTTAGCCAGTCGGCGCGGTCTTGGCAGTCGAACCGGGTCAAGAACTTCAAGCTGATCGAGGAATCCAGGTCTTCGAAGAGACCCAGTGCCGCGGGAAACACCCGCTTGAGGTGTTCGCGCAACTGGTTGGCCATCGCCACCCGATGGATAACCAGGTCCTTGCGAGCCCGACAGGCCGCACGCCGCGATACCGTCGCCGGAGTGTTGGGCACCAGCGGATGCAGTCGGACCCGATCGGTGCGTAACGTATCGGCCAGCACGAAAGCATCGAAGCGATCGTCTTTGTTGCCCGCCGAGCCGTAGCGGCTCCGCAGATTTTTCAGCTGGTTGGGGCTAATTACCACCACGGTTATCCCCGCGGCCAGCAACGCATCGACCACCGGCCCATCGGGACGCTCAATGGCCACTTCCCTGACCCTGCTGCGCGCCAGTAGCGCCACCAGCTCGCGCAGCCCGGCCGCGCTGTGCTCAACAGTGCACCGTTGAACTTCACAACCGTGACGATCCACAATTGCTACCGCGTGATCATCACGGGCCCAATCGATTCCGCACGTCAACCCGTTGACGGGTTCGGACACCAACATGACTGGGGCATACTGCATAACAGCCTCCTCGCTGCTGATCCCAGTGGGGAGGCACCCTCATCGGTGCGGGGCGTGCTGCCAGTTCGCTCACTGTTCGGCGCTCAACGGCGCTCAGCCCTGTCGACGGTCACCACACCCCGGGGAACCGCCGAGCCCCGCAACACTCAGAGTGGACATCCACGTGTCAGCGAAAACAGGCGATGACTCGACGGCACCTCGGGTGCATCGGCGACCCATCCAAAGTCACCGACACACGAATGCTCATGCATTAGCGACCCTTCCAAGACCACCGACACACGCATAGTGCACCAGTGAGCGAAAACAGGCGGTCACGTGGGGAGAAATCGCTCAGAGGCGGGCAAATCATGTGTCCCCCCCTCCGCGGTGACTCACGTGGCAAATGTGACCGCGCCCGCGCCCCGGGCGGCATGTGTCCGGGTGATCACCGGTTCTTCGTAGCCCGCGAAACGCACCGCTTCGCGCACCGAAGCGCCGACCGCCTCGACCCGGTCGGCCGGGGCCAGCGCGATCACACACCCGCCGAATCCGCCGCCGGTCATCCGGGCGCCCAGAGCGCCCGCCCCCACCGCGGTCTCGGCGATCAGATCGATGTTCGCGGTCGTGATGTCGAAATCGTCGCGCATCGATGCGTGGGATGCGTTGAAGATCCGACCGGCCTCGGCGTAGTCCGAATCACGCACCGCGGCAACGAAGTCGAACACTCGCTGGTTCTCGGTCAGCACATGACGTGCCCGACGGGCATCGACCTCGTCGGTGACCCCGGAAAGCACCGACAGCTCACGATCCTGGATCTCCCGCAACGACACCACACCCACATCGGCGGCCGCCCGCTCACACGACACGCGACGGGCGACGTACTCACCGCCGACGTGACCGTGCCGCTCCCGCGAGTCGATCAGCAGCAGCGCAACACCGTACGCCGACGGGTCGAAGGCCACCGGCTCGACGGTCAGCTTCCGAAAGTCGATCAGCAGCGCCGTCGACTCCGCACCGAACAGTGACGACAGCTGGTCAAGCAAACCCGTTGGTGCACCGACGTATTCGTTCTCGGCGCGCTGCGCAATCCGCGCTTGCTCAAGCCGATCGATCCGCCAACCGGCCGCCTTCACGAAAGCCCCTAAAGCCGCGCATTCCAACGCCGCCGACGACGACAGCCCCGATCCCATCTCGACGTCGCTGCTGATCGACATCGTGCCGCCGGGCACCGGATGCCCGGAACCGCGCAACGCCCACACCACGCCGGCGACATACCCGGCCCACCCGGGAACCTCACCGGGCTTGGTGCGCAACGGAATCCGAACCGAGCCGTCGACGCGGTCGCTGGTCACGGTGATCGCGTCGGCATCCGAGGGCTCGAACGTCGCCACCGTGCGCTGCGGCAGCGCGATCGGCAGCGCCCAGCCGAGGTTGTAGTCGGTGTGCTCGCCGATCAGGTTGATCCGCCCGGGGGCGGCATACCGGAGGACCGTCACGCCAGTCCTCGCAGCCGCGAAGCCACCGCTTCGGGCGTCACGTCGCTGATGAACGCGTCCATCGCCGACTCGGAAGCCGCCAGGTACTTCAAAGCGACTGCGCTGCGCCGGATCGACATCAGCTCGACGTGGAAGTAGCCCTCCTGCTGCGCGTCGGTGTCTGCGTACTGGTGCAGTGCCGAAATATACGGCAGCGGTTCGGAATACATCCGGTCAAAGCGCCGCAACACGTCAAGGTAGATCCGCGCGAAATCGTCGAGCTCGGCGGCGGCGAGGTCAACCAGGTTGTGCACGAACCGGTTCGGGTAGATGTGTACCTCCACCGGCCAGCGCGCGGCGAACGGCACGAACGCCGTGAACAGTCCGTGCGCGCCACAACGCGGCTGCCGTCGTGGACCTCGCGCGCCAGCAGATCGCCAAACAGGTTGCCGCCGTGGGATAGCCGATACGAAGCCGCCTGCTGCAGCATGGCCGCGGTACGCGGCGTCAGATACGGGTAGCCGTAGATCTGGCCGTGCGGATGGCTCAGCGTCACGCCGATCTCTTCGCCGCGGTTCTCGAAGCAGAACACCTGCTCGACGCCGGGCGTCCCGAGAAGGTCGGACGTCCGGTGCCGCCACGCGTCGACGACAAGTCGGGCATGCGCCGTTTCCAGGTCGGCGAACGACCCAGTGTGGTTGCTGGAGAAGCAAATCACCTCGCAGCGGCCGATACCGGGCGCCGATACGAAGCCGTCACCAACCGACGGCATCTCCCCTACCCCGGACAGGCTCGGGAACCGGTTTTCGAAGACCACGACGTCGTAGTCGGCTGCGGGGACCTCGCTGGTCAAGCCGGTTGGGCCGGGGCACAGCGGGCACTGGTCCGGCGGCGGCTTGTAGGTGCGGTCTTGACGCAGCGCCGCGATGATCACCCACTGCCCCGTCGTCCGGTCGAACCGCAACTCGGTCTGGTTGGGGTTCCGCGCCGGCAGCGGCCGGCGGTCCGCGGCCGGTGCCGGGGTGTGGCCGGGCAACGAAAAGAACAGCAATTCACGCCCGTCGGCCAGCTTCGCCCGCGTCGGCTCCGTGTCCATCGGGCCCCATTTTGGCCGATTTCACGTCGCCACGTCACGATAGAGAGGAGTTCAGCGGACAGAAGGGAGGCGTTCGCGGGTGTCCGGCATCAGCGCCACCTCGGTGAGCACGCTGTATCTACGCGCCACGAACTGGGCGATCGGCTCCGACCCCGGATTGCTGCGGCTGCCGATGGCCGCCCGCACGGCCCTCTCCTTGGCGGTCGCGCTGTTGATCCTGTTTCTGCTGACCAAGGCCACCCACCAGCCGTTGACCGTCGCGCTGCTCGGCGTGCTGATCAGCATGGTGGCCGGACGAGCCGGATGTGGTGGCGGCCTCGGTCAGATCCGCCCGTGCCGAGTGAGGAAGTCCAACACCGCATCGGCGAAGACGTCGTTGCGATCGCCGGCGACCATGTGTCCCGCGCCGCGGACATCGATGAACTCGACTTGGGAGAAGCGCGCCAGAAACTCGTCGGCGCGCTCCTGGCTGACCAGGTCGCTCATTTGGCCTCGCACCAGCAGCATGGGCACGCCGCCCGCGAGGATCGACCGTACCGCCGCATTCAGCCGATCGACGTCGGCCACCTCGTAGGGCGGAAGCGACGCGGTGTTGCTGATGAACTTCGGGTCCCAGTGCCAGTACCAGCGGTCACCGCGGCGGCGCAGGTTTGTGCGCAGGCCGTCGAGATCGGTTGGTCGGGGCCGGTGCGGGTTGTACTCGGCGATCGCGTCGGCGACCTCGTCGAGCGACTCGAATCCCGACGTCATCCGGTCGGCCATGAAGTTGTGTATTCGGTTCGCCCCGGACGGATCCATGTTGGGCACGATGTCCACCAGGACAGCCGCGCGGGCGATGCCGGGTGAAAGCTCGCCCGCGAGAAGCATTGTCGTGAAACCACCCAACGACGCACCCACCAACACCGGTTGGGGCGGTACGTGTTGTAGCACTTCTTGGATATCGAGCGCGAAGCTGGTGAGGCGGTAATCGCCGCCTTCCGACCAGTCCGACTCGCCATGGCCGCGCAGGTCGACCGTGACCGCCTGCCAGCCACCCTCGGCCACCGCCGTGGCCGCCTTACCCCATGAGCGACGGGTCTGCCCGCCGCCGTGCAGGAACACCACGGCCGGCGCTTCGGGGTCGCCTAATCGGTCGGCCACGATGCGTGTGCCACCGACACCGCAGGTGGTGAACGTTTCCGGCGCGATGGTCATCGTCGGATCATTCCGCTTTCCCGCAGCTCTTGTGCCATTCGGCACGTCGCTCCCACTGCTCCAGACTGATTCGGGTGTCCATGGGCGCGAGTCTAGGATGTCAGGGCCAACGCACGTTGTTGCTACGGCGAAGTAGCGATTTTGTCCAGCGGGTTGGAGCGTTCCAGCATGCCGAAAGCCTCTTCCCCATCCCAGCGATAGCGCACGCCGGCCTGCTGCAACGCCGGAAAGCTCGGCATCTCCTGCTTCATGGCCTGCGTCGAAAACATCTTGTCGTCGTGATAGATGTCGTGCGTGGACAGAATCGTCTCACCCTCGATATGCACTGTCCCGCTTGGCGTTTCCAATACCAGCGACACGTCCTCGCCGACGGTTTGCAGCCGGGTGAGCCACGGCGCCTCGACGACGCGGGCAGGAATCAGGCTGCCGTCGCGAGCGAAGATGTAGCCCTCGTTGAAGGTTGGCTCGCCGTCGGGGCGCGGCGGGTAGGCGATGTAGCCGAAGGCGCGTCCGCTGGGAAACAGCGCCGATTGCCAACTGTGGCCCCAGAATCCGGCGAGCTTGCGGACCCCTTGCCGGCGGATGCGCAGGCCGCTGCCGACGAAGCCGTGCTCGTCGTCGCCGACCTTCACCGCTCCCGTCGCGCGGAACAGCTGTTCATAGCGCGGGCCGCCCATCAGGTTGCCCTCGATCGAGGTCTTCAGCCGCGATCCTGCCTCGGCGGACAGCGCGCCCTGCACCCACGGCGGAACCGCCATCTTGGCCTCGACATGGAAGCTGACGTCGACCAGCGGCCCGTCCTTCTTGGCGTCGATCAGATCTCTCGACGAGGTCTGCACCGCCTTGCCGTCGTAGGTCATGGTCCAGGTGTCGAACGGCTCGATGCAGCGGAACCCCAGCCCGCCGGCGCCGAGCACGGTCGGACGGCCGTCGGGCCCTTCGGCGGGCCAGCTTTGGCCGTTTTCGCGTAACCGGAAGACCCGCCCGTCCGGGAAGGCCACGTTGACCTGGACGTCGTGCGCGTCCCAGTTCGCGGCGACGGCCTCAATCCCGATGCGGGGCAAGCCAACTTGGCCGCGGTCGTCGATGACCCAGAAACTCACCGAGTCCCGCATCTCGGGGTCGTCGGGCCGATGCGCGAAGACCTGCTCTCGTGTCGGGTCGATACCGCCGGTCAAATCAATTGCCATGCAAACTCCTTGCGGCGTAGTCGGCGAACAACGGCCGCACCTTGTCGAGGTCGATGCCGAATGCCACCGGGTCGGCGTGCGTGCTCGGTTCCCGTTCGGCCGCAGCCTCGGCCCACCAGTTGCGCATCCGCGATTCGAATTCGTCGGTGACCGGTTCGCCGAGCCATCGGTAGAGCCCGCGGACCTCGTTGACGGGGTCGGCCTGCATCGCGCGAAAGTCGATGTCGTAGAAGCGATGATCGGCTCCGCCGTCGCGGAAACGCAGCGCCCGTTGCATGCCCAGCGACCAGTGCTCGACGTTGAGTTGGCCGATGTATTCGCGGTCGATGTGATCGGTGAAGCCGCCGATGATGTCGGCGTAGAGATCTGCCACCGACAGAATCACGTCGGTCGGGTCGCGGTGGGTCATCACGAACCGAGCGTCCGGGAAAACCCGGTTGAGGTCGTCGAGCCACAGCACGTGCGACGGCGACTTCAGTCGCCACGGCCGGGTCGGCTCACCCCATGCCAGCAGCTTCATCACCCGCAGCTGGTAGGCGTAGGTCGGCGTCAAGTCTGCCTTTTCCACCAGCCAGGCCGAGTACGACGGGATCTGCGCAAAGGCTTGGAAGATATGGGATTTGAAGTCCAGTGCCAACAATTCCAGACACTCCATCGGAGCGTGGGTGCCGGTGGGCACGTGCGCCCGCGAGCCGACCTTGTTGCCCTCGTCCTCTGGGATCCGCGGATCGGGACCCTGCACGGTCGACGGTGGCGGACACGGCTGCGCGGACTCCCACCGACGCAGATACCGGATGCCCGGGTCCTGCGACAGCAGCAGCGACAACGCGGTCGAACCGGTACGGGGCAACCCCAGGCCGATCAACGGCGGCAGGATTTCGACGTCGTCGATCTCCGGGTTGCGGCGATACCAGTCCTCGACCTGCAGTCGCTGCGACAGCGCGGTGACGATGCGGGGATAGAGGTAGCCCTCGCCGCGGGCGTTGAGGCGGGCCTCGTCGCGCAGCGAGGCGAGCAGCACCTCGAGCCCTTCCCGGAAAGAGTCGTCACCGAAATCCTGCAGGCCGGTCTGCGCGACGGCGCGGCCGACGACGTCGTCGAATTCGGGCACCATGAGCCCCTTCCGGAGAATCCGTGTCAGTATACTGACGCGATTATGAGCGAGTTGTCAATGTCGTTGGCGGACGATGCGCCCAGGCGGCGCTACCACAGCCCCGCGCGCCGCGAGCAGGCCGCCGCGACCCGCGAGCGCATCGTCGACGCCGGCGCTGCACTGGTGCGCGGCTTCACCACCTGGGACTGGGACGAGCTGACCTTTCGCGCCGTCGCCGAACGCGCCGGGGTCAGTGAGCGCACCGTCTACCGCCACTTCCCGTCCGAGCGGCACCTGCACGACGCGATCATGGCCCGACTGGAGGACGAGGCGGGCATCAGTTACGAGGATGTCGAGCTGGACAATCTTGCCGACGTGACGGCCCGGGTCTTCGCCTCGCTGCAACGGTTCGCGATCAAGGACACCATCGGCACACCGCGCGGCCCGGCCTTCGCCGGTGCCGACGCCCGCCGGCACGAGGCGTTGGGCCACGCGGTCGCCGCCCGCGCGCCAGGGCTGCCGGACGCGCAACGCCGAGCACTGGCCGGCCTTCTCGACGTTTTGTGGAGCCCGCCGACCTATGAACGGCTAATCGGCGCGTGGAACCTCGACAACGCCGAGGCAATTGGCGCCGTGCAGTGGCTGATCGCGAAAGTCATTGCGGCGATTGAGAACAACGAACCACCAACTGTCCGCGCCTGACGAAGGCCAGGCTCGAAGGAGCCGAGAAACCGCTGGTCGCGTAGCCTGGAGGGTGAGCAGTTTCGTTGTCAGCGGCCGTCCACCGGCAATGCGATTCCTCCGGCGCCTCGCATCCGCGAGGGGTCGATGCCGAATGAAGGATCCGCTTGTGGAATTTGTCGCCCTCACCATGGCCGCGCTGCGCGATCTCCGATGACGTATCCGCTCGGAGCTCTACGCCGAGCCAATCCCGTCCGGCTGTCGGTGGCCGGCAGGCTCGGCCGTGATATCGACGGCGCATGGTGGCCGCGCGTAGACCGCATGACCGTCGAATTGCCCGGCCTTATTGCGACCCTGAACCCCCTGCTGGGCGACATCACCGCCATCAACGTCAACTGGCCACCTTTGCAACGACCACCCGACTTCAACTGGCCGGGATGGGAACACAAGCACCAGCACGTGATGACTGTTACGGGCACCGCTGCTTGTGCCAACCTGCTGATCGTCCCGTACGCGACCTACAGTGGGCTTGCATTGATGGTGCTGCGCTGCGCCGCAGATCTGCCCATCGACGACGCCGACCGCGACAAACCCGCATTTTTGACCGCTGGTTCGATCCTGCGGGCCGCGCAGCGACAACGCAGCGCGTGAATTACGACAGACCCGGCAGTCGGGGAGGTAGCCTCATTCACGGTTGACACTCCAGCCTTCCCGGAAACGTCACGGCGGCGATCTGATTTCCCCGCCGGAAGGGGCTCTAGCTCCGACGTAAGCCGACAGTTCGGGTTCTGCTTTCGGCGCCGGAGGTCCCCTTTTGGCTGCAGATGCAGCGGTTATTGGCGTGCCGCGCGGCTCGGCGGTGGCCGAGTCGGTACAGTCGGCACGTCTGACACCATCTGGGGTGTACAAGAGGGGGTCACGCTCTTCCGCGGTCGTGCCTCAGCGGCTCCGTCGATTCCGATGCAACGCCGATTCGACTAAAACACGCCGTGCCGTCGCGCCGGAGCCAGGGGGATTGCGGTGAGCCGATTCACCGAGACCATGTACGAAAGCGCCCGAAGCAGTCTCAAGGGCATGATCACCGGGGAGCCAAACGCCCCGGTCCGGCATACCTGGCGGCAGGTGCATGAGCGGGCCCGCCGGGTTGCGGGCGGTCTGGCCGGCGCCGGTGTGGGCCACGGCGATGCTGTCGCAGTCCTGGCCGGGGAGCCCGTCGAGATCGCCCCGACCGCACAGGGCATCTGGATGCGCGGCGGCAGCCTTACGATGCTGCACCAGCCCACGCCGCGCACCGACCTGCAACGCTGGGCCCAGGAGACCACGGCCGTCATCGACATGATCGACGCCAAGGCGGTGGTGGTGTCCGATCCGTTCATGGCCGCGGCACCGCTGCTGGTCCAGCTGGGAATGCAAGTGCTGACGATCGAGCAGCTACTCGACAGTCCTGCGATCGACCCGGTCGAGACCGACGACGACGACGTGGCGCTACTGCAATTGACGTCCGGCTCAACGGGATTCCCCAAGGCCGTCCGGATCAGTCACCGAAACGTGGTCTCGAATGCCGAGGCGATGTTCGTCGGCGCAAACGTGGACCGGGAATCCGACGTGATCGTGAGCTGGCTGCCGTGCTTCCACGATATGGGCATGACCGGCTACCTAACCGTCCCAATGTATTTCGGCGTCGAGTTGGTCAAGGTCACGCCGATGGATTTCCTCCGCGACACCCTGCTGTGGGCAAAGCTCATCGACAAGTACCGAGGCACCATGACGGCGGCGCCCAACTTCGCCTACACGATGTTCGCCAGACGCCTGCGCAGGCAAGCTCGGCCGGGCCAATTCGACCTGTCCACGCTGCGGTGGGCCCTCTCGGGCGCCGAGCAAGTCGAGCCGGCCGATGTCGAGGACCTGTGCGAGGCCGGCGCGCCGTTCGGGTTGCGCCCGGAAGCGATCGTGCCCGCATACGGCATGGCCGAGACGACGGTGGCAGTGTCGTTCACCGAGTGCGGCCGCGGGTTGACGGTCGACGAGGTCGACGCCGACCTGCTCGCGCTGTTGCACCGGGCCATCCCGGCATCCAGGGGTAAAACCCGGCGATTGGCCTCGGTCGGTCGTCCGCTGAAGGGGCTGGAGGCCCGGATAGTCGCCGAGGACGGCGACGTGCTGCCGGCTCGCGGTGTCGGTGTCATCCAAGTGCGCGGCGAACCTGTCACGCTGGGATACACGACGACTGCCGGTTTCATCGCCGCACAGGACCTGGAGGGTTGGTACGACACCGGCGATTTGGGCTATGTCACCGAAACCGGCAACGTGGTGGTGTGCGGCCGAGTGAAGGACGTGATCATCATGGCCGGGCGCAAGATCTATCCGACAGACATCGAACGTGCCGCCTCGCGCGTGAACGGGGTCCGGCCCGGCTGCGCCGTGGCGGTGCGCCTGCACGCCGGGCACCCCCGCGAAACGTTCGCTGTCGCCGTTGAATCCAATATCTTGGGAGAACCCGGCCGAGGTGCGCCGGGTCGAGCGTCAGGTGGCCCATGAGGTCGTCGCGGAGGTCGATGTCCGGCCCCGCAACGTGGTCGTGCTCGAGCCGGGAATGATCCCGAAGACGCCGTCCGGAAAGCTGCGGCGTGCCCATGCGTTGGTGCTGGTCACCTAGATCGGCGGTACATTTGTTGGAGACCATGACCGACTACGATGCTCAGCCTGGTCGCGAACCGCCAGAGCAGCCGAAGTTGTCCACCACCCAACGGGAAGCGGACGAACTCGACTTGCATGCCGGGCTGCTCGGACTGGCCGGGATGGTGGCCGGCGCCCGCGGCGTGTTCGAGCTGTTGGGCGAGGTTGCCGAGTTCGCTGCCCATGTCATTCCCGGGGTCGACGGTGCCGGAGTTGGGTTGATCGACGCGGATCAAGACAGACCGACACTCCAGAAGGCTGCCGCCACAGCAGAATTCGTCCACGAGATCGATGTTGTCCAGTACGACGAGTTGCGTGAGGGGCCATGCATCACGTGTGTGCAGTCGCGGCGGGCCACCGTCAGTGGATCGCTGGGGAGCGACAGCCGTTGGCCGCGCTTCGGTGGCCGGGTGGCGAGGATGGACGTGCATTCCGCGCTTTCGCTGCCGCTGATGATCGGCGAACACCTGATCGGCACGATCAACTGCTATGCGACGAGCCACGACGCTTTCGGGGAGCACGCCGTGCAGTTGGGTTCGCAATTCGCCGGGCCCGCGGCGGTGTCGATCTACAACGCGCAACTGCTGGCCGGAGCTCGCGAGCGCGCCGAACAACTGCAGCAGGCGTTGGAAAGCCGCGCGGTGATCGATCAGGCGATCGGCATCATCCGGAGTCGGACTGGTGCCAGCGCGGAGTGGGCCTTTGGGCGGCTCGTCCGGATGAGTCAAACCGAGCACACCAAGCTGTATGTAATCGCGGAGCGACTGGTCGCTGAGGCCGTGCGACGCGCGCAAGCACGGAGACGTCACCCGTGAGCGAGTCCGGTCATCCTCTCCAGTAGCGCCGGACGGGAACTCGGTTCCCCCATCAACTGCCGTGCAACGTCGGTCAGGTGCTCGCCGTGGGTACGCGCGTACCTGCGCAGCAGCGAAAATGCCTCGTCGACGGAAACATCGAGGTGTGCGCGCAGGAAGCCCTTGGCCTGCTCGACGACGATGCGGCGGGTCAGCGCAGAGCGCAGCTGCGGTATCACCGTCGAGGGCGTCGGCGGGTGTTCCTGCAGGATCGCCACGCACGCGATATGCGCCAGTGTCTGCCCGACCAGGAGATCGGACTCAGTGAGTTCGCCGGACCGGGTACCGAACAGACCCAGGGAGCCCAAAATGATGCCCGCGGCGCGCATCGGCACCGCGTGCACGGAGGCGATGCCTGCCTCGAGCGCGGCCGGAACAAACAGCGGCCAACGCGATTTTGCGGCGCGCAGGTCTGCCACCGAGACCGGTTGTCCGGTGGCGTAGCACTCCAAGCAGGGTCCCTCGTCGGCTTGTAATTGGAAGAGTTCCAGTTCGTGGGTCTGCTCGGAGGTCGCGGCCAGCAAGCGGAGTTGCCCCAGCGGGTTGGCGAGCAGAAAACCCGCCGCCGCGATATCCAACAGATCGGCGCAGCGCTCGGTGAGCTCGGTGAGTAGGTCGAAGACGTCGAAGTCGTCGAGCAGGTTGTCGACGAGCGATACGACCGCGTCCAGTACACGAGTTTCGCGAGGAGTATCGGTCACGTTGCCTCCTTGTTCGGACTGCATCAGTCGGAGTCGAGCTGCAGTCGCCGGTCGAGAATGTCGCGGGCGACGGCGGTGGCGCTGCGGTTGGTTGCGTAGGCGTGGGCGCGCAGGCGTACCAGCGCCTCGGCGGGTTCGACCCCGAGTTGCGCGACGAGCATGCCGGTGGCCTGGCTGACCTCCGTGCGGCTCAGTGCGTTCAATTCGGCCCAGGCGCTGCTGTCCGGGTCATTGGCGGCGGCCTGCAGGTCGGAGTCCATGAGGTCAAGCAGGGGAACGCCGGCCAGCTCGGCGGCGATGACAGCGCCGGCCAGGTAGTCACCGGGTAGCTCGCCGGGTTGCGCGCGGAAAAGGTCCAGGGCGCCGACGTATTCACCGGCCACCACGACCGGAATTGCGAATATCCCCCGGATCTGGTGGTCGAGCATGGCGGGGCCGTACGCAGGCCATCGACCGTCGGTGGCATTGGCCAGATCGGCGACGAGGACGGGGCCGTGCAGCGCGATGGAGTCCAAGCAAGGGCCCTCGCCGAGAGTGAACTGGAGTTCGTCATACATGCGCGCGGCCGCGCCGCTGGAACCCAATGTTCCGCTGGAGCCCCCCGCAATGACCAGTGAAATGGCTGCGGCGTCAATGCTGAACAACATCACGCAGGCCTCGCAAAGTGAGTCAGCGGCCGCTAGGCCGCGCCGGCCGTTGACGGCCGCGCGCAGCTGTTCGTGGATCGCCACATTTAGCCGAGCGGGGGCCTGGCATCGGTGCATCGCCCGGATGTCGAGGTGGCGAGGTCATACCTCCACCATCCACTAGTTGGAGCCGATTTGCGAGCGTCCGGGCGTAATCAGGCCGTTAGCCGATCGACACCAGTTGGTCGATCGAGTCGATGGGAAGGTCACCGTCCACGATCGCCGTGACCGCCAACTTGTTCAGGGTGATCGCACCCCCGTGGTTGTCCAGGAAGGCGATGTCGGCGGCGTCGCGTCCGGTAGCAATGCGCACCAGCGCCTGCCGTGGCGCGAGCAAGGTCCCGTCGACTACCCGCCATTGCCCGCCGACGAACGCCTCGGCGACTGCGTGGAAGTCCATCGGATACAGACCCGGCGCGTACACCGAAACCGCGCGGGCGGGTACCTTGACCGCACGTAGCAGCGCAACCACCAAGTGCACGAAGTCACGGCATACCCCGGCACCGGCGAGCATGGTCTCCACCGCCCCGTCGATGGGGTCGCTCGAGCCCGGCACGTAGTTCAGCCGGGTACCTACCCAGAGGGAGACCCGCTCAAGCAGGGTCGTCGAGTCGGCGTAGCTGCCGAATTCAGTTGCGGCAAAACCGTAGAACTTGTCAGCCTCCGCGTACCGGCTGGGACGCAGATACATCGACAGGTCGGATTCGGTCACCGGCGCCGGATCGGTCCGGCCGACGATCGTCGCGGCATAGTCGACGGTCAAGTAGCCCGCCGGGACGTCCAACTTGTGGATGCGGCTGCCGTGCATACCGCTGATCTCTGAGGGTTCAACGGGATTGCCATCCAACACGAACGACAACCGCTCTGAAACTTCGGCATTTGGGTGCGGCGCGACAGCAATCTGAAATTCCAACGTCGACGGCTCGGTAATCTCGACTTCGAGTTCTGCGCCGACTTCTCGCTTCATAGCGTCAACCACCAAGGCCCCGAGGTGGGCGGCACTCGACCCGGTTCGACGTATCTCCTGTTGCCCCGCCCTCAGAGTCCCACGTCGACTGTGCCGCAAGCATTTCCCTGCGCCAAGCGCTCCTGCGTACACCAGCGCCGAATATGTCTCTGACCGTGTTCGTCATGCTTATCTCTCTGTCGGTTGGATTTCGTCTACGTTGCGAGCTTGACGATCTCTGGGCGCTGCAGAGGTACCCGGGTGCCGAATCGTCGCGCTGGACCGGCGGTTGTTCATGGGTTCGCGCTCCGACTTCTGGTGGTCGAGCTGCCGAATCAGCTCACGCTTCGCGTCGCCCAGCGCGTGGGTGATGTCCGGGTTCTCGGCGACGGCTATGAGCGGCGTCAGGCCGGGTAGGCTCGTCCGTAATGTGACGCGCTGCTCCCTGCCGCCGCGGTCCTGGAGAGAGACGTCTACTTTCACATCGCGCGAACCCCACCTACCCAGATGCGGCCCGAGCATCGACAACGTCTCCACCACATGTGGGTGCTCCTTCGCCGCGAAACCCGCGCCTATCCGGATCACGTTCTCGTGAGCGATATTTTGTTGCTTTTTATCAGAATTGCTCATTGTGGCCTTCAGTTGACTGGCGGGCACCCATGCGTCCGGATTGTCCCGACCCGCGTCGCCGCCGTGCGGTGGTCTGGCCCCCAAATCCGGGGATAAAACGCACACCGATTTCAAAGGCGACGCCATATGCCACGGCAGACGGCATTTTCTGGGCTAGGCTTTCCAGTAAACGCGTCGGCAACGGCGATGTCAACATCGTTGGCACGCAACGGGGTTCGCGCCGGTTAATATCCGGTTAATATCGTGCCCAGCAACAACATTGGCCCATCGGAGTGTTGTCGTTCGCCGAGTATCAAACTGTCGTGGCTGAATCTGCAGTATCGACGTGCGCGCGTCGAGTTCGCCGGAGGCGTTGCGCGCACCGTGCGCTTTCAGCACGCGCGGCGCGCACAATGTCGTCGGCAATCCAGAATGCTTCGGTGTCCCGTTCTGCGTGCACGATGTCAAGCGTGGCGGCATGCCGCAACACCATTGCGGCCAGAGCGCTGGAGGTCCGGCACGGGACCACGAGGAGATTCGCCGAACACTGACTGCCGGTAATCATCATCAGGCGTTGGTGGCTGACGACCCGGACGGGGTTCGCCGTGCTCGCGCGCTTCACCGCGTCGAGATCTGGGCAACCCTCCAACGATGACCAGTTGACGCTGATATCCAAGATCTCACCCAATCGCGCGGACAGGGCGCCAATCAGGTCGGGAAGCTCGCGCGCTACCGAGGCCGTGTGCGGCCACCACGCCCCATCGAGGCCTTTGCCGAGTTCGATGGCCAGGGTAACCCGGACCGGGCTGGCCAAGCGTCGATCACACGCCCCGCGGTTCATGGCGTTGAGCAGGCCGTAGTCAACGAAATCGGTCCCGCGGCTAGGCGATCAGTGCATGAGTCCCTGCGGCCCATAGACGATTCCTTCACTTCGAGGCTCTCCCGGCACACGAGTGCGGGATCGACGAACGAATCTGATCGCAATTGGTTATGTCCGGCCGACTGCACGCCCTGGGATCACCGTGGCTACCAAACGTTCAACATCGACGCTACACCCCTCCCGCTGCACGGATGCGTTTGCACAGCGCGTTGAGGGCGCACGGTTCCCAACATCCGATGACCAGGCCGGTTCGGCAGCGGCAGGGTGACCGCGAAGAGGTTATTCCTGATTGCTCGTGCTAGCTTGAATCAGGATGTTTTTCGTACATCCATTCTGAATGAGAGAAGTTGAAAAGTATGACACAGGGAACTGTGAAGTGGTTTAACAGCGACAAGGGCTTCGGTTTTATCGCTCCTGATGGCGGCACAGAGGATGTGTTCGTTCACTACTCAGAGATCCAAGGCAGCGGTTTCAAGACGCTTGAAGAGAACCAACGGGTTCAATTCGAAGTCGGTCAAGGGGCCAAAGGCCCTCAGGCAGTGGGAGTTACACCGGTTTAGCGACCTCTTCGTCACAGGTGGGCTGGCGGGCACTGTCCTGCCAGCCCCCATTTCTTTTACGACGCATGAACCCGAGAGGTGTCCGAGGGGCCTCAGCGCGCCGGCTCGGCGATTGCGCCCCACGTGCCGACTGCGAGTAGTGTCGAAGTGTCGGCGGTATGTCGCACGCGACCGTTTCAGATTGTGTCGTCGCCGATTCGAACGATTTGGCCGATTCGCGGCCAAGACAGGGGCGTCGCATGGCGCTGCAACAAGGCCGACGCGCGACCGGTTCGAAGCGCACACCACCCGAGAAGACACCGCGACTGCGCATGAAGCCCAAGGCTCCCACTAGCGGATATGTCGATGGGGCGTGGTGGCCGCACAGTGATGACCTTCCGATTGAGCTGCCAGATCTGCTGGCTGTGCTGTCGGTACGGCTCGGCCCGATTGATCGCGTGATATACAACCTCGCCGAATGGGCGAAGGCCCCGGCCAAACTGCCGACGGGCGGCAGAATGGTACGACTCGGCGGGTACCACCGCCAGCCGGTCAACACCGTCGAAGTAATCGGGCTCAATCGCAACAAGATCGTCCTGCTGGTGGTGCCCGCTCGCACCGACCCAGAGCACGCACATGACATCTTGATGGCTGCGGCGGCACCGGACAACGCTTCGACGATCGACGGCCTACTGCATGACTAGCGCCGTGATGCGCGACTAGTGCTGGTCGAACTCGTCGAGTTCGACTCCCGACAGCCGCTCGACGAACGTCTGGCCGTTGTAGGGGAACTGGGTGACGACCTTGCCGTTGGGATGACGAAAGTAGTTGTTGCAGTTGGCAACCCACACGGTTCCTGCCAGCGCGCTCTGGATTTCGGCGTTGTACGCATCATGAATCGGCTGTTTGATCTCTACCGACCGGAGCCGTCGGTGACCCATGTCGTCGAGAACGCGACGGACGAACTCGGATTGCGCTTCCAGGATGTAGATGATCGAGGTAACGCCATTTGTGTTGGGGCCGTAAAGCGTGAACAGGTTCGGATATCCCGGCACCACGGTGCCGAGGTAGGCCTCGGCGCCGTCGGTCCAGTCGTCGTATAGCCGGCGCCCGGCGCGGCCGTACACGTCAAGGCTGCCAAGGAAATCCACTGCGCGAAAGCCCGTTCCGTAGATGACGGTGTCGACCTCGTGTTCTGTGCCGTCGGCGGTGCGCAGACCCCGTTCGGTGAACTCAATGATGGGCGAGGTCTCCAGCGTCACGTTGGGTAGGGCGAACGTCGGGAACCAGGTGCGAGACTGCAGCGGTCGCTTGCAGCCGACGGGATAGGTCGGGGTTAGCTTGGCGCGCAGGTCGGGATCCTTGACCTTGCGAAGCAGATAGCTGTGCGCCATGCCGGTCAGCTCTTGGGTCATCGTGGAATCCACGGCGAAATTCGCCGACTCGTAGTCCTGGTAAGCCGCATCGCGCACCTTCAGCGCTTCGGCCGGATCGCGTTCGAAGAGCTCCTGCTGCTCCGGGGTGAACGGCTCGTCGTAGCGCGGCGACACCCAGATCGGCGTGCGCTGAAATACCGTCAGATGCGCGGTCTCCGCGGCGATCTCCGGCACGTACTGCACGGCGCTTGCCCCGGTGCCGATCGATGCAACACGTTCACCCGCAGTCGATTTGGCGTGATCCCACTGCGACGAGTGAAAGGCGCGGCCGCGGAATCGGTCGGCGCCCGGAATGTCGGGAATCTGCGGGACGTCCAGCATTCCCACGGCGCTGACCACGATGTCGAACTCGCGGGTATGGCCGTTGTCGGTGGTCAGCGTCCACCGATGATCGGCATCCGACCATCGCAGCGTCGTGACGCGCGTGCGCGGGGCCAGATGCTTCTGGAGCCCGTGGTCGGCGACGACCTTCTCGATGTACGCAAGGATCTCCGGCTGATTGGCGAACGTCTTACTCCACCGTGGGTTCAGGGCGAACGAGTACGAGTAGAAGTGCGAGGGCACGTCGCAGGCCGCGCCGGGGTAGGTGTTCTTGCGCCACGTTCCGCCGAAGTCATCGCCGCTGTCGAAGATCGTGAAGTCATATCCGCCTCGGGCGAGTTGAATGCCCATTGCGATCCCGCCGAGACCCGCGCCGACGATCGCCACCGTCGGCTTGTTCGGCGCTGTGGTCACAGGAAGGAATTCTCCGCGGTCAATCCACGATCTGGGAAGGCACCGAGCGCGAAGGTCTCGGCATTGCCCAAACCAGTGCCCCCGCCGACGGGATCGTCGACACGCACGAGCAGATCCCGGAGCTGGTGCAGTTCGCGGGCATTCTCTGGCTTGTCGCAGTCGGTGACGTGGCCGCCTTCCACTTTCAGGTCGCCGACCCACTGGCCCAGCATCCAGTCGTTCCACCCGTAGTAGCCGGCGGTGCCGAGGTGGAAGCCGGTCGGCCCGGCGGCGGTGATGGTCAACGGGCGTTTTGTCCCGTCGGTATCGATCAAGGTAATCGTTCCGTGCATGAATCGCCGGTTGTCGTCCTGGAAGTGCAGATCTTGTTCGACCGAGGCGAACCGGTGCGACGTACCGTCGGCGTTCTGTTGCTTGGCCTGACAACGTATCTCGGTGAACCCGTCACCGCTCTCCTCCTGGTACATGACGAACAATGAGTAGGCGGATCCGTCCGAGCGGGTCAGCGTCATCGGCAGCCAGGTCATGAACATCTGCTTGATCTTTCGGCCGCCACGCGGCAATCCCGGTATCGGCTTGCCGATTCCGGGCCGCAGACCCCATGAATGGTCGCGAATCGAAATCCACTCGTCCGCTTTGATTTCGGTACGGCTGCCGTCCACGTCTACCCAGCCCGAAGCCACGCCGACCTGGTGGTAGCGCAGGATGTTGTGGGTGACCCGGTATCCGTCCGGGCTGCGATCCGGCCACGGGTCCTCCAGCGACGCGTCGAAGCTCCCCCGCATCACCAGGTCGAACGAAATCGGGGCGTACTCGGTCGCGTCGAGGCTTACCCGGATTGCACGCAACGGTTCGACCACGCTGTAGTGAATCGGCCCGACGTCGGTGCACGCCGACGCCGATGACAACCGACGTCCAGCGCGCACCGTCCACTGCTCGGTGCCACGACACACGCCTGCAGCACCGTCGAAAACGCCGCGGTTGGTGTACTTGCCGATACCGAGGACGACTTGTAGCGAGTTGTCGCGCGCGTGCGCGATCGTCCAGATCTTCTCCGTCCACGACGGATCCGACTGGCTGACGGTAGCGAAAGTGTCAACGATCTGATGGGTAAGAAGCTCATCCTCGGGCACCAGAGCGCCGTAGTTCGTTGACAGCAATGCGATTACCTCTCGCTCGTGGGGTGGAACGCTGAGAACACCGTCATGTCACTGCCCCGTTCGTATTCGCGCATCCAGGTGTCCGCCCAGTCTGGCAGCGGTTGGTCGGCCGGATCATGATGCGGTGTCTGCGACAACGCCAATCGCCATACCATTGTCACTAATTGGCCGGTCGGAACGGCGTGAAAGAGGGTAGGCGGGCCGTTCCGGCGGGCGCGTCGACGGCAACCGCCGGGCAGACGGTACTTGAACTCGCCGAGCAGCATCGAGTTCGACATCAGTTGTTGCGCCGAGACGCCGCGGTCATCGAACGGGATGACCTCGTCGAAGGTCTTTGCGACCGCCTCGGACAGCTTGCCGACATGGCTGAACGTGGCACGGATATGCCTTACCCGATACCACGGGTTGGGATTGATGTGCCGGCACAGCTTCAGCCCCGAGCTGCGATGCTCGATTTCCTCCACGAAGTGCCACATCATCAGCGAGGCGACCCGCTGATCCCCTCCGCCGAACAGCGAATCACGGTTGTCCAGAATCACTTTGAACAGTGGCGTGAACGTAGCTTCCAGGTTGGCGATATAGGCGGCATGGAATTCAATCGGCTGCTCGTCAATGAGATCGTCGTAGGCTCTGACCGCGTCTTCGTAGCACTGCTCGAGTTCGGGGTAACGCTGCACGAGGGCGATCATGTGCTTGCGGTGCGCGGCCGCATGCTGGGCCTCCTGCCGCAAAAACAACTCGGCCTCGGCGGCGACCTCCGGATCCTCATTCAGTTTGTCTTGCGCCTTACGCACCGCGCTGACGATGTAGCGCTCGAACGGCACCGCGATGAACGTGAATGCATTGCAGAACAAGCCGAAGTTCGGGTTGGCCGGTTGCCACATGAAGGGCACGCTGGCGTCGAATTCCCACGGGATCTTGCGGACCACGAGGTTGGTCACTCGTCGCCACCTCCCAATCGACACGACGCTGCGCCCGAGGCTTAACACTGGCTGGGTCGGTGTCTCACCGGCTAGCCTGGATGCCGGGGCCAACGATAAAATCAGTGTGACATTTGGCCCCTCAGATGTAAAGGACTCGATGACCGCCGCCGAGCAGTCGACCAGACGTCGGATTTTGGCGGCCACGTTCGTCGTGCTGGCGCGCCACGGCCGGCGCAAGTTGCAGTTGTCCGACGTGGCCGCCGAGGCCAAGGTGTCGCGGCCCACGGTGTACCGATACTTCGGCTCGAAGGAGGGCCTACTCGAGGCTTTCGGCCTTTACGAGCAGGACAACTTCGACGCCGGCATCGCGACCGCTATCGCGGGGTTGAGCGGACCTGATCGGCTCAACGCTGCACTGCAATTCATCGTCGACTTCCAGAGCACTTATTCGCTGGGCTCACTGGCCGAAACCGAGCCCGAGCATGTGCTCTACCAGATGAAACGGGTACTGCCGATCATGCACGAGCGGATTTCTCGCATCATGCCGGGCGACCACAGCGGCATCGCGGCGGCGGCGGTGGTTCGAATCGCGGTGTGCCACTACGTGATCGGCGGCGACAGCCCTGAACAGTTCCTCGCCGAGTTGCGCCACGCAGCCAGCCTCGAAGCGAGTCACAGCAGCCACGCCTACACCAAGAACTAACCACGACATGTGGTTCGGAAACGATGTCATATGCGATATCGCTAGCCGTTGAGCCAGTCGCCGATCTTGGCCGCGATGAGCTCGGGCTTCTCCAGGTGCAAGAAGTGACCAACGCCGCCGACGATCTCGGCGACGGATCCGCCGGCCGGTAGGTGCGGCGTGAGGTCGCCGAGCAGCTCAGCGCCGATTGCCCCGTCGCGAGCGCCATGCAGGCAGAGCGCCGGCACTGGCGGCGGCTGCATCGTGGCTGCCGCTTCGGCCTCCGCATCGGGATCGGCAAATTGTTGGTTGAAGGACGCGCGGTATGGCGCAATGACGTTGGCAATGTTTTCCGCGGTGACGTATCGACGCAGCTCAGCAAGGTCTTCGCCGGCGTCGTAGCCGGGCGACCAGTCCATCCATAGCGATTCCCAAAACCCGGGCGCCAGCAATGCGGACTCGGCGACGCCGGCCTGCTGGATGAACCAGATGTAGAAGGACCGCTTGAGTTGGGCGTAGCTGAACATTCCCGCCGCCAGGGCGCCGATCGGCGGAACCGCGAGTGCAACGAAGCGCGCGAATGCGCTTGGCTCCGTTGCGACTACCCCGTATCCCGTCTGCGCTCCCCAATCGTGGCCGATCAGGACGGCCCGCTCGTCTGCGCGATAGCTACGACGGACGTCGAGCACGTGGCGAACGTAGGTTCCGACGCTGATGGGCCGATTCGTCGGCGCGTCATACCCGGGCAGCCACGGCGCGACCACCCGGTAGCCGCGCTCCACCAGATCGGTGCCGAGATAGCGCCAGGTATACGGGGTGTCCGGAAAGCCGTGGACGAGTAACGCCAGCGGCAAGCTGGTGTCCTCGATCTCTCCGAACGTGCGCGGAGGTGGCGGAGTCACCCGCAGATCGTATTACATCTAAGCAGTCAGATGTAAACTCATTGGCCTTTACATCTCGGCGTTGCTATGTAAATGTAGGGGACATGGCAGGCATCGCCCTCGTTCAACGCGACCTGGCAGCAACCCGAGTTCAGCTGGAGGCTTGGTTCGGGCACAAATTCGGCTGCACCGCCGCTGTGTCGGACTTGCGCGCGGCGAATCGTGCGGCCGGATGGTCAAGCGAAAGCCTGGTGTTCGCAGCGGAATTGCCGCGCGGCACAACCGAATACGTGTTACGGATTCCGCCCGCGGGCGGCGGCATCTTCCCTAAATACGACCTGGAAGCGCAGACCCGCACTCAGGAACTGCTGCACGAACACGGAATTGCGACTCCGTCGCCAATCATCTACGAGCCCAACACATCATGGATCGGCTCCAGATTCCTGGTGATGCCGCGAATCGTCGGGCACACGCCGTCAGACACGACGTATGCGACCCGCGGTTGGCTACATGACGCAGGTCCTGCGGTGCAGCGCCGCGCCCACGACTCGTTTCTCGAGACGCTTGCGGGCCTGCAGTGTGTTCCGGTGAGCGCGGCACCGTGGCTCGAACGACCTGGCGGAGTGGGGATCTCGGCCGAACTGGCCTGGTGGCACGAGTATGTGCGTTGGGCTAGCGACAACCACGTTCCGGACGTGATGACCGAAACGTTCAACTGGCTGGAGCGCCATCAACCCGAGCAGACGGCCGACGTGGCGGTGTGCTGGAACGACGCCCGGCTGTCCAACGCCATCTTCGACGACAACGGTCAGCTCATCGGCGCGCTGGATTGGGAACAGGCCTGCTTGTGTCCGGCCGAGACGGATTTTGCGTGGTGGCTGGCCACGCGTCGTCAAATGTTGGAGGTCAATGGCCTTGATGCCGATCCCGAGTTGCCCGGGTTCGACAGTCGTGAGCAAGTGATCCGACGCTACGAGGAGATGATCGGTCGAACGCTGGCCGATCTGGAATGGTTTGAGGTCTTCGCGATGGTGCGCATGGGATGTTGCATCTTGCGCACACAGGTTCTGCTGCGCAGCATTGGGCAAGGCGATCATTTCCTCACGCGCGCGCCGATCCTGCCAGCGTGGACGGTCGCGGTCGTCCGGGAATAGTTCAGCGACGAAAGCGGTGGCACCAGACCATGACACGCATCGCACCATCAACCGCATTTGCCGACCTACCCGTCGTCGACCTGGGACAGGGCGATCGGATCAACCTCGGCGTCGCGGCCATTGTCGGCCGGCTGGGAAAGGTCGCCGAAGGACTCGGCGCACTCAACGCGGCGCTGCGCTCGACCGGAACGCTTCCTCCCCGGCTGGTCGAGCTGGTCCGGTTGCGTATCGCGTTCCACAACCAATGCCGAAGCTGCATGTCCGTCCGCTATCAAAGCGCCATCGACGACGGGCTCACCGAAGACGCCGTGTGCTCTCTGGAACTCCCGGCCGACGCGCCTGACCTGTCCGACGCCGAACGTGCGGCGCTGAAGTTCGCCGACCTGTTCGCCACCAACCACCTCGCGATCGACGACAGTGTCTACGACGAGCTGCGCGGCCATTTCACCGAAGATCAACTCGTCGAGCTCGGTGTGAACTGCGCCATCGCCCTTGGCATCGGAAGGCTCACCGCGACATGGGATGTCACCGACGACGTCCCCGACGCCTTCCGGTCCGAGACCGACGGCCAAGTGACGCCGTGGTCGTCTGCCGGCGTTATCGCAACCGGTTAGTTTCGGCCGCAAGGAGTCGACGACAGTGGAGATGTGGGAACTGGTCGCCCGCGAGCACATTCGCGACACGCTCGCCCGATACAACTGGGCCGGTGACGGCGGCCGTCTCGACGAACTTGTCGAAACCTTCTGCGCGGACGGTGTACTCGAGATACGCGGCACTCAGCCACTTCGCGGGCGCTCAGCGATCGTCGCGTTCCTTGGCGGCGTTACGAGCAACCTCGCCGCAAGCGCCGACGTCAAGCCGATCGTCCGGCACAACGTCGCCAACGTGCTTTTCACCGAGATGACTCGCCACCAAGCGCACGTCTCGTGCTACTTCACGGTGGTCACGCATAGCGGGCTCGACCACATCGGCCGCTACCGCGACACTTTCGTGCCCGACGGCAACACCTGGCTGATCAAGCATCGCAAGGTGTCGACCGATTGGGCAGCCCCCAACTCGGCGATGGCTCGGCAATCGTCCGGCTGATCCGAATCCGAAACGGCGGCGGGACGCGTCATGCAACCGAATGCCGCCGCCCAGGCTTACGCGCAGGTCGCAGGTCGTCCATCGCCTGAGCGAGTTTCGCGTAGACGATCGCGGGTGGATCGGACTGCCAAATTCCAATGAATTGCAACGGAACAGAAGCTGGACAGATTGACATTTGTATCGACCGCGAAACCAGGACACGCGCGCAGTCGCGCTTTTAGAAGCACCCGCTTACATGGATTCGCCGGCCGGCTCCAACACAGACATTTACCGGCGGCGGTGGTGGTGGCGGTGGGGGCGGAAAGTCCTGCGGCAGCGGCGCATAGTCGGCCGGCGGCGGGACATAGGTGTTGACCGTATCGGCAACGTTGGTGCACCCGCTAACTGAAACACGCCTGCCGACGCCCGCGCAGACGTCGGCGCTGGCCACACCGGAGGGCTGCACGACGGCACATATCTCAGGAATCGATGTAAGAGCCAACACCGCTATCCCCGCGGCAGTCCAAGATCGCACCCACATATTCATCGCGATCTCCTTCTCGTCAGGGCCGCGGTTTCTTTTGGCCGATAAGTGAACTGAGGGCCGCAGTATATTCCTCTGCCTGCACGATGAGACCTGAATTCGTACAGCAGATTGTGCTCGGCGAGTGTCGTCAGCTTTGGGTCATGGTTACGTGCGCGGCCCGATCGCTTAGGGAGTGGCGCCGTCCTGCCCAAGTAACGGAGTCCACTGGCAACGCTGCCTGATGTCAGTCATCGGCTGACGGATGCCCTCAAGGTCGGCTTGCTCTTGCGGGTTGGCGTTGAAGTAGTTCTGCACGTCGTCGCGGATCTGATCTTTGGGATGATCCTGAAGGTCGGTGTAGAACCCATTCACGTCCGGGTGAGTAAACAGGTACGTCGTGAGCGCCGTCGCAACACCCGCTGCGACACCGGCCACGTCCGCAGCTGTGCAGTTAGACGGCCGAGGCGGAGGATCAGCCGCGGCGGGCCCCGTGGTAGCACACAACAGCGTGCCGGTAACCGCGCAAGCGCCGATCGCGCCGACTACCACCCGACGCGGAAGGATTTCTGAGAGGGACATCACTGGCTCCTTCATCCGGTAATCAACCTGGCCACAACCGATGGCGGTCATCCCCCCGCTCAAGCTAAGCAGATGCAGATAACCGCTTGTCTGCGATGCAGCGGATTAATCCTCAGAACGCGCAGCCCGGACGACCTCGACGCCGTCGCTGACGCCTTCGACTGTGCTGCGGACCGCCGGCGGACCACGACCGGATGCAAGCCGGTGACGATCGGGCACACATAGCGCCTCGACCTCTTGTGGCAGATCCAGGATTCGAACCTGGGTAGGCGTAAGCCGACGGATTTACAGTCCGCTCCCATTGGCCGCTCGGGCAATCTGCCGGTGTGGTACGGGTAGCAAGAGTACAACGAGGATGTACTGGGGGCGCAAACGGCCAACATCGAAAGGAAGGGAACGGATCCAATGGCGGATTCATCGTTCGACGTCGTCAGCAAGATCGATCACCAGGAAGTCGACAACGCCCTGAACCAGGCGGCAAAGGAATTAGCCACGCGGTTCGACTTCCGCGGCACCGACACCAAGATCGCCTGGAAGGGCGAGGAGGCGATCGAACTGACCAGCTCGACCGAGGAGCGCGTCAAGGCCGCCGTCGACGTATTCAAGGAAAAGCTGATCCGCCGCGACATCAGCCTCAAGGCCTTCGACGCCGGCGAGCCGCAGGCCTCCGGCAAGACCTACAAGGTCACCGGCACCCTCAAGCAGGGCATCAGCAGCGAAAACGCCAAGAAGATCACCAAGCTCATCCGCGACGACGGCCCCAAGACCGTCAAGACCCAGATTCAGGGCGAAGAGGTCCGCGTCACCAGCAAAAAGCGCGACGACCTGCAAGCCGTCATCGCGATGCTCAAGAAGGCGGACCTGGATGTGGCTTTGCAGTTCGTGAACTATCGCTAGACCGTGCGATCGTCCGGGCCGCTCTGGCCCAATCAACCGGTGGGTGCCTAGTCTGGTGACGTAAGTTACTGCGCGCACGAAGTGAGGTGCACCGATGACGATGACGCCACCGGAGGCGGAAGATTTCGACGTCGTCATCATCGGCGCCGGGTTCTCGGGCTTGGGCGCGGCCTACCGCATCACCGAGCGCAACCCGGGGACCCGCTACGTCATCTTGGAGCGGCGCGACCAGATCGGTGGCACCTGGGACCTGTTCCGCTACCCGGGAGTGCGCTCCGACAGCAGCATCTTCACGTTGTGTTTCCCGTGGGAGCCGTGGACCCGCAAGGAAGGGGTGGCCGACGGGGAGCACATTCGCGAGTACCTGAATGCCACCGCGCATAAGTACGGCATCGACCGAAACATCCAGTTCAACAACTACGTTCGCTCGGCGGACTGGGATTCGTCGACCGACACCTGGACGGTCACCGCCGAACAGGACGGCGTTGAAAAGGTCTACCGCGGCCGGTTCGTGTTCTTCGGATCGGGCTACTACAACTACGACGAGGGCTACACGCCGGACTTCCCCGGCATCGAAGAGTTCAGCGGCACCGTCGTTCATCCGCAGTATTGGCCCGAAGATCTCGACTACACCGGCAAGAAGATGGTGGTCATCGGCAGCGGGGCCACCGCGATGTCGCTGATCCCGTCGCTGGCGGAGAAGGCATCGAAGGTCACCATGCTGCAACGCTCGCCGACCTATCTGTTCTCGGCGTCGAAGTACAGCAAGTCGGCCGATACGTTGCGAAAAGTGTTGCCGCGCAGGGTTGCTCATCTGATAATCCGGCAACGCAATGCGCTGCTCGAGGGCGTGATCTGGTTCTTGGCACGCAAGACGCCGGGCTTCATCAAATGGTTGATCCGCCGCATCGCGATCAGCAACTTGCCCGAGGGCTACGACGTCGACACCCATTTCAAGCCCCGCTACAACCCGTGGGACCAGCGGCTGTGCCTGATCCCCGATGCCGACTTGTACGTCGCGATCGGTGAGGGCCGAGCCGAGGTGGTCACCGACCACATCGACCATTTCGATTCCACCGGTGTCGTTTTGAGGTCCGGCGGGCATCTCGATGCCGACATCATCGTCACCGCCACCGGCCTGCAACTGCAGGCGCTCGGCGGTGTGACGGTGTCCGTCGGCGGTGCCGAGATCAAGCCGCAGGACCGTTTCGTCTACAAGGCCCACATGTTGGAAGAAGTGCCGAACCTGTTCTGGTGCGTCGGGTATACCAACGCCTCGTGGACGCTGCGCGCCGACATCACCGCCCGCGCGACGGCAAAGTTGCTGGCTCACATGAAATCTCACGGCTACACCCATGCCTACCCGCATCTCGACGGTGAACCGATGCCCGAAAAGCCGTCGTGGGACATCCAGGCCGGCTATGTGCTGCGCTCGCCGCACGCACTGCCCAAGTCCGGCACCAAGCGGCCGTGGAATGTTCGGCAGAACTACTTCGCCGACGCCATCGATTACCGCTTCGACCGGGTCGAGGAGGCCATGGTGTTCGGCCGCGCCGACGAAAAGGCGGCGCTGGCCGGATAGGTGAAGTGACACGCCCGCAACAGGACTGGCGGCGGCGCACTTGGCGGAGCATTATTGACCAATGCTAATCACACGGAATTTCGTCACCTCAGTGGTCGTGGCGGGAGCGGCTGCTGGGGCGATTGCCGCCGCATCTGTCGCCGTCGTGAGCACGACCGCGCCGACCGCCGCGACTAGTTACGTCATTCTCGCCGACCCCTCGAGTGGTGGCGGCGGTCCCGACGGTCAAGGCGGCGGCGGAGGTTGTGGCAGCGGTCCCGGCTGGAACGGCTGCGGCGGCTGGAACCCCTTCCAGGGTGGCACTGTCAACGCGTGCTCCAACGGGGTGTGCGGCGGCTGGGACGGCCAGCGCGGCTGGGGTCACTTCTAACCAACCGCCGGTAAAGATTGGGCGACGGCAATACGCTGGTCGCCATGGCAGCTGCTATGCGTGAACCGAAAGTCGTCGTTTTGGGTGGCGGTTCCTGGGGCACCACTGTCGCGTCCATCTGCGCGCGCCGCGGACCGACGCTGCAATGGGTGCGATCGGAAGAGACCGCTAAGGACATCAACCAGAACCACCGCAACACGCGGTATCTGGGCAAGGACGTCGACCTTAGCGAAACCCTGCGCGCCACCACCGACTTCGCCGAGGCCGCCAGGTGCGCCGACGTCATTGTGATGGGGGTGCCGTCGCATGGTTTCCGCGGCGTGCTCACCGAACTTGCCGCCGAGTTGCGGCCGTGGGTGCCGGTGGTGTCTTTGGTCAAGGGTCTTGAACAGGGCACCAACATGCGGATGTCGCAGATCGTCGACGAAGTCCTGCCCGGCCACCCCGCCGGCATCCTGGCCGGGCCCAATATCGCGCGCGAGGTCGGCGAAGGCTACGCGGCCGCGGCGGTACTGGCGATGCCCGACCAGCATCTTGCTGCGCGGCTGGCACAGCTGTTCCACACTAAGCGTTTTCGCGTCTACACCGTCGACGACGTACTCGGTGTCGAGATCGCCGGGGCTTTGAAGAACGTCTATGCCATCGCCGTCGGAATGGGCTATTCGCTGGGTATCGGCGAGAACACCCGGGCCATGGTGATCGCCCGCTCCGTGCGCGAGATGTCGAAGCTGGGCGAGGCGATGGGTGGGCACCGCGACACCTTCGCCGGCCTGGCCGGCATGGGCGATCTGATCGTCACCTGCACCAGCCAGCGCAGCCGCAACCGCCACGTCGGCGAGCAACTCGGCGCGGGCAAGCCTATCGACGAGATCATCTCGTCGATGAACCAAGTCGCCGAGGGCGTCAAAGCCGCCAGCGTGATCATGGAGTTCGCCGACAAGTACGGGCTGAACATGCCGATCGCGCGTGAAGTCGACGCGGTGATCAACCACGGCTCTAACGTGGAGGAGGCCTACCGCGGGCTGATGGTCGAGACTCCGGGACACGAGGTCCACGGCTCCGGCTTCTGAGCTCACCAGTCACAGGCGCACCAAGACTCTTGGATGCACCCTTTTTCAAAAACGAGTCACACGCGATATCAGAGGTCGAACAGACCGATCGGCGGCCGATCCGCCAGCTTCTGGACAACCCACTGATTCATCGACACATTCTGTTCGGCGGCCTCGACAGAAAGTCGTGCGTGCAGCGCCGGCGACGTCCTGACGAGAAACTTGCCGCTGAACTTCCGCTCGGTCAGCGGCCGCGGCGCGCTTCCGTCACATTCAGCGAGGTATTCGTCGACAGCCTGCTCAACGCTCGCGATCGCTTGCTGCATGGTCGGCGCCCACCGCGACAGCCACGACAATTCAATGCACCGGCCGACGTATTCGCCGTGCTCAGCAGACCATTCCGCGCGGTACGTGTAGCGATTCACACTGGCGTGATATCGCATGCGCCGTCGAATCGAAAGTCACCACATGGTCGGCTTGGGGACCGGGACTACTGCCCGGCCATTTCCTCGAGCCGGCGGATCCGGTCGGCCATCGGCGGGTGCGTGGAGAACAGCGAACCGATCCGCTCGCCATTGCGGAACGGGCTGGCGATCATCAGGTGCGCTTGGGCGGCCAGCTGCGGCTCGGGGGGCAGGGGCGCGGCCTGCACACCACCGGAGATCTTGCGCAACGCCGAGGCCAATGCCAACGGGTCGCCGGTCAGCAGCGCACCCGACTCGTCGGCCTGATACTCCCGCGAACGCGACACGGCCATCCGCACCACCGTCGCCGCGATCGGGCCCAGCATCGAAACCAGCAGCAGCGCAAAGGGATTGGCGCCATCGCGGTTGTTACCGCCGAACATGCCGGCAAACATCGCCATGTTGGCCAATGCGGTGATCACCGACGCGAGCGCGCCGGCCACACACGAGATCAGGATGTCGCGGTTGTAGACGTGCGAAAGCTCGTGACCCAAGACCGCGCGCAGCTCACGCTCGTTGAGGATGTTGAGAATCCCGGTGGTGCAGCACACCGCGGCGTTACGCGGGTTGCGACCGGTGGCGAACGCGTTAGGCGCGGCGGTGTCGCTGATGTACAGCCGCGGCATCGGCTGGTGCGCGGTGGTGGCCAGCTCGCGCACGATCCGATAGATCACCGGCTCCTGGACCTCCGACACCGGCTGGGCGTGCATCGCCCGCAGCGCCAGCTTGTCGCTATTGAAGTACGTGTAGATGTTCATGCCGACGGCGAACAGCACAGCGATGAACAACGCCGTCCTGCCGAACAGCGCGCCGACAAACACGATCAGCGCCGACATGCCTACCAGCAACGCGAACGTCTTCGCCGTGTTGTGATGCGGATGCCAGGTCATCGACTTCCTCCTATGGACACGTCAATTAAACGCCGATGACGGGCCGCCGAGTTCCCCGAACCTAACCGTGTCGGCTGACGGTGAAATCGACCAGCGTGGCCAGCGCCTGGCGACCAGGGCCCTCGGGCAACGCTGCCAGCTCCTCACGCGCCTGCGCCGCGTATCGCGCCACGGTGTCCTTGGCCTTGGCCATCCCTGCCGAGGCCCGCAGCAGCGCCAACGCCTCGGCCAGCTGCGCCTCGTTGTCGATCGGCCCGACCAGCAGTTCGCGCAGCCGGTCAGCCTCCGGCCCGCTGTTCTGCAACGCGTAGAGCACCGGCAACGTGTGGACACCTTCACGCAGGTCGGTGCCGGGCAGCTTGCCGGACTCGTCGGGGTCGCTGTCGATGTCGATGATGTCGTCGGAGATCTGGAAGGCCGTGCCGACGATGCTGCCCAGTCGGCTGAGCCGCTGGACTTGGTCCTCGTCGGCGCCGGAGAACATCGCGCCGAATTGGCCTGCCGCACCGATCAGACAGGCCGTCTTCTCATGCACCACCTTCAGGTAGTGCTGGATCGGATCGGCGCCGTTGGCCGCTCCTTGGCCTTCACGCATCTGACCCGTCACCAGCTGGGCGAACGTGTCGGCGATGATACGCACCGCGTTGGGACCCAGCCGCGACACCAGCCGGGAGGCCGTCGCGAACAGGTAGTCGCCGGCCAGGATCGCGACGTTGTTGCCCCACCGCACGTTGGCGCTGGGTGCGCCGCGGCGCACCTGGGCCTCGTCCATCACATCGTCGTGATACAGCGTCGCCAGATGCACCAGCTCGATGACCGCGCCGGCGATCGTCACCTCGCCGGCGTCCGGCCGGGGGCCGAGCTGGGCGGATAGCACCGTGAACAGCGGGCGGAACCGTTTGCCACCGGCCTCGAACAGATGCAGCACGGCCTCCGTCATCAGGTCGTCGGACCCGCGCAGCTCGGTTTCCATGAGTTGCTCGATGCGAGCGACCCCGTCGCGCACATCGGTGGCGAAGGCAGCGTCGCCGAAGTCCACACCCGCCACCACTGTCGTCGGAGTCCTCACGAACCCAACATACTGGTGAACATGCACTCCCATGCCGACGTGGTGGTGGTGGGCGCCGGACCGGCCGGGTCGGCGGCGGCGGCCTGGGCCGCCCGGGCGGGCCGCGACGTGCTCGTCATCGATGCGGCGAACTTTCCCCGCGACAAGGCCTGCGGCGACGGGTTGACGCCGCGCGCGGTCGCCGAGCTGGAACGGCTGGGGCTGGGCGACTGGCTGGATGCCCGCATCCGGCATCGGGGCTTACGGATGAGCGGATTCGGCGGCGAGGTGGAAGTGGCATGGCCCGGCCCGTCGTTCCCGTCGACCGGCAGCGCGGTGGCCCGCGTCGAACTGGACGACCGGATCCGCAAGGTCGCCGAGGATTCCGGCGCACAGATGCGACTGGGCGTCAAAGCTGTTGGTGTCCATCATGATTCGTCGACCCGGGTAACCTCGGTGGCGCTGGCCGACGGCACGGAAGTCGGTTGCCGTGAACTGATTGTCGCCGACGGCGCCCGCTCGCCCCTGGGCCGCGTTTTGGGCCGGCGGTGGCATCAGGAGACCGTCTACGGCATCGCCGCCCGCGGCTACCTGACCACGCCGCGCAGCGACGAGCCGTGGCTGACCTCACACCTGGAACTGCGCTCGCCCGACGGCGCGGTGCTGCCCGGCTACGGCTGGATCTTCCCGCTGGGCAATGGCGAAGTGAACATCGGCGTCGGCGCGCTGTCGACGTCTAAGCGACCGGCCGAGCTGGCGTTACGGCCACTGATGTCGTATTACACCGACCTGCGCCGCGACGAATGGGGCTTCACCGGCGAGCCGCGAGCGGTGTCGTCGGCGCTGCTGCCGATGGGCGGCGCGGTGTCGGGAGTGGCCGGGCGGAACTGGATGCTGATCGGCGACGCCGCCGCGTGCGTCAACCCGCTGAACGGCGAGGGCATCGACTACGGGCTGGAGACCGGTCGGCTGGCGGTCGAGTTGCTCGGCTCGGGCGACCTGTCGAAAGCATGGCCTCATGTGCTCCAAACCCATTACGGCCGTGCGTTTTCGGTGGCGCGTAGGCTCGGGCTATTGCTGACGTTCCCGCGGTTCTTGCCCGCGACCGGCCCGATCGCGATGCGCTCGACAACGCTGATGAACATCGCGGTGCGGGTGATGGGCAACCTGGTCACCGACGACGACGCCGACTGGGTGGCACGGGTGTGGCGTAGCGGCGGGCTGGCCTCGCGGCTGATGGACCGTCGAAAACCGTTCAGCTAGCCGGCTTGTAGGCGGCGTGCAGCGCGACGATGCCGCCGGTCAGGTTGCGCCATCGCACCGCCGACCATCCGGCGGCCGAAATCTGATGCGCCAACGCGGCCTGATCGGGCCAGGCGCGAATCGACTCGGCCAGGTAGACATAGGCTTCCGGGTTGCTCGACACAGCGCGCGCCACCCGCGGCAACGCCTGCATCAAGTACTCCTTGTAGGCGGTGGCGAACAGCCGGTTGGTGGGCGTGGAGAATTCGCACACCACCAACCGCCCGCCCGGCCGGGTGACCCGAGCCATCTCTCGCAGCGCGGTGTCGCGCTCGGCGACATTGCGCAAACCGAAACTGATGGTGACGGCGTCGAACACGTTGTCGCCGAACGGCAGTCGGGTGGCGTCACCGGCAACCTTCGGCACGATGCGAGCATGGCCGGCCGCCAGCATGCCGACCGAGAAGTCCGTCGCCACGCACCACGCGCCGGAGCCGGCCAGCTCGACCGTCGACACCGCGGTGCCCGCGGCCAAATCCAGCACCTTCTCGCCCGGCCCGATGTCCAGCGCCAACCGGGTGGCGCGACGCCAATACCGATCCTGACCCAGCGACAGCACGGTGTTGGTCAAGTCGTAGCGCCGGGCGACGCCGTCGAACATCGACGCCACCTCACGGGGATCCTTGTCCAACGTCGCGCGGCTCATGACGCCGACACTATCCGCAATCCGCGTTGCGACGATGCGGGCCGTGCAGCGGCCCGAGGAGGAGCAGCGCAATCGGGCCGCGTTGCGACGATGCGGGCCGTGCAGCGGCCCGAGGAGGAGCAGCGCAATCGGGCCGCGTTGCGACGATGCGGGCCGTGCAGCGGCCCGAGGAGGAGCAGCGCAATCGGGCTGGGAATGCGACGACGACGGCTGCGTTGCACCACGGCGTGAGTGAAAAAGTCTGGTTGATTACGGGTACATCGCGCGGCTTCGGACGGGAATGGGCGATCGCCGCGCTCGAGCGGGGCGACAAGGTAGCGGCCACGGCGCGAAACACCGCGACGCTGGCCGACCTGGTGGACAAGTACGGCGACGCCGTGCTGCCGATTCAGTTGGACGTCACCGATCGGGACGCGGACTTCGCCGCGGTCAAGCAGGCGCATGACCACTTCGGGCGCCTGGACATCGTCATCAACAACGCCGGCTACGGCCAGTTCGGCTTCGTCGAAGAGCTCTCCGAGCAAGACGCGCGCGACCAGATCGAAACCAACGTGTTCGGCGCGCTGTGGATCACCCAGGCCGCATTGCCGTTCCTGCGCGAGCAGCGCAGCGGGCACATCATCCAGGTGTCCTCGATCGGCGGCATTGTCGCGTTTCCGAACGTCGGCATCTATCACGCGTCAAAGTGGGCGCTGGAGGGCTTCTCCCAAGCGCTGGCCCAAGAGGTCGCATCGTTTGGCATCCATGTCACGCTGATCGAGCCGGCCGGTTACTCCACCGACTGGGCCGGTTCGTCTTCCCGGAGCGCCGATCCGCTTCCCGCATACGCCGAAGTGCATGCGGCGACCGAGGCGGTACGCCAGCAACGGTGGTCTGCGCCGGGCAATCCGAAAGCTTCTGCGGCCGCGCTGCTGAAAGTGGTGGACGCCGAGGAGCCGCCGCTGCGGGTGTTCTTCGGCGAGGCGCCGCTGGGGCTGGCCAAGGCCGACTACGAAAGCCGGTTACGTACTTGGGAACAGTGGCAGCCGGTTGCCGAGTTGGCCCAGGGGTAGCTCACTCACCCTGCGCGCGTTGCCTGCGGGCGATGCGCGCCCGGGCGATGGGCGAGAGTACCGCCTCGTAATGGCCGAGCAGCTCGTCGCAGATCGCCGGCCAGCTGCGCTCGAGCACGCTGCGCCGCGCCGCCAGCGCGTAGCGCTGCCGTTCTGACACCAGATGCGCGACGGCTTCGGGCAGCTGCGCCTCGAACTCTTTGACTCCCAACAGCAATCCGGTGTGGAACGGGGTAACCAGGTCGCGCGGTCCACCGGCGTCGGGGGCGATCACCGGCAGACCCGACGCGAGCGCTTCCTGGACGACTTGGCAGAACGTTTCGTGCTCGCCGGCGTGCACGAAGACGTCCATGCTGGCGTACGCCTCGGCGAGCTCTTCGCCATACAAGGCTCCGGTGAAAACTGCTGTCGGCATTGCTGATTGCAGCTTGGCACGATCGACCCCGTCGCCGACGATGACCACCTGCACCGTGCCGCCGGCAGCCAGCGTGGTCAGTCGCTCGACATGCTTCTCCGGTGCGAGCCGGCCGACAAACCCGACGATCGGCTTGCCGTCCGGCGACCAGTGCTGCCGCAGCGCCTCGTTGCGGGCCGACGGCGCGTAACCAATCATGTCGACCCCGCGTGCCCACTTATGCACCCGCGGAATACCGTGAGAAACAAGAGATTCCATCGTCGCGCTGGATGGCGCCAGGGTGCGGTCAGCCAGGCGATGCAGGTGGCGGAACCACGCCCAGGCCGCCCGTTCGGTGATTCCGATCCCGTAGCTGGCCGCGAAACCCGGTACGTCGGTTTGGTATACCGCGACTGTCGGCACCCCGAGACGACGCGCCGCCCGCACACCGCCCCAGCCGAGCAAGGCCGGCGACGCCAAATGCATTACGTCGGGATCGAATCCGCGCAGCACCCTCGTCATCCGGGGTGTGGGCACTCCGAGCGGTAGCGAGGTGATCTTCGGGAACATCCGCGACGGCGCCCGGTACACCCGGATACCGTCGTGGATACGATCGGCGGGCGGCTCGCCCGGCGGGGTGTCGGGCGCAATGACAATGGCTTCATGACCGGTGCGGCGCAGGTGCTCGAGTACCCGGACTACTGAGTTGCTGACGCCGTTGACGAGCGGGAGAAAGGACTCCGCGACAATCGCTACGCGCACAATGTCACGGTGGCAGCGTCGCCTGTCGATATGGTTACCGACGGGCATACGCGACACGAACTCTGATGCAAAGGGGGGTTGGACAATGCGGTCCTGCCTGCGGGTATTAGTGGCCACGCTGAGCTTAGTGATGTTGAGCACTGGCAGCGCGCACGCCGACGTGCCGCGCACCATCGATGGTAACGGAGTGATGGTCGGGTCCGGCTTTGCCCCAGTGCAGTTGGAGGTCTTCTGCGAACCGCAATGCCCGTACTGCGCGGAGCTGGAATCGACGTACGGCGACCGGCTTGCCGGCGATGTCGCGGCCGGCCGACTCGCGGTCACGTATCGCTGGCTGACCTTTCTCGCTGACAAACATCACAACGACGTTTCCGCGCGGGTCAGCAATGCGCTGTTCTTGGCGGCCGACCCGACAACCTCGCCGACGGCGTATCAGGCTTTCGTGCAAGACCTTTACCGCCACCAAAACTCGGACGGCCCCAGCAACGCCGACATCGCGGCGACGGCCCGCGAAAGCGGGATAACCGAGGCGGTGGCCGACCGGATCGCGGCCGGCGACTATGTGGTCGATACCGCCGCCCTCAACGACGCCAACAGAGCACGTCTCGAGCAGGTTAACCCGCAAAACCCAGGCACTCCAACGGTTTACGACCTCAAAGCGAACAAAGTGGTCGACATTCAGGAGCCCGGCTGGCTGGACGACGTTTCCAGCTGATGGTCCAGCCGCTTGTCCATCAGCGCCAGACCCGCCAGGGCGGCCGCGGCAACCAGCCAGCCGACCACCGCGATGGATCCGGCCGGGATGATAGCCAGCTTGGCGGTGCGGTGTTGCACGCGTACCAGGTTGGGGTTGAGCTTGTCGTATTCGACGTAAATCCTCATCCCCGTTGCTAATTCGGACGGATACAGCACACCGAGCTCCGGACGGTAGGTGACCCGGTCGGGAGTGACGAATTCGATGGTGGAGCGCCGCGGTCCTGCGCTGAGCACCTCTGCCTCGGCCACCCCCATATTGCGTTGGATGGCAATGTCGTCCCGCACGGCGCCGGCCACCAGCAGCACCGACTGCAGCGTGACCAGACCGGCCAGGATCAGCACGCCGATGCGCGCCCAGCGCACCACGCGATGCCCCCGAGTGTCGGGAAGCTCGCCGGCACGACCGTGGATCAAGATGCGCACCACGGCTTTCAGCGATGCGAGGGCCGTCACGGCCCTGGCAGGGACTTTCACAATGCGGCCTTGATGGCGGCATGCAGCTGCCGCAGCGAGGATCGGTCGGCCTTGACCTCGAGAACCCGCATGCCGGCGCAAGGCTCGTCGAGGGCGGGGCCGAGTTCGTCGACCTCGATCTGCCGGCTGTCGACATGGTAGGCGCGACACAGCGCGCCGACGTCCACGTCGTGCGGGGTGCCGAATACCCGGGACGACACATCGGAGAACCGCGGGTCGCCCTGTTCGAGCAGTTCGAAGATGCCGCCGCCGTTGTCGTTGGACACCACGATCGTCAGATCCGCCGGTACCGGTTCGGTCGGCCCGATCAGCAGTCCAGAGCTGTCGTGGACGAAGGTGAGATCGCCGATCAACGCGATGGTTCGAGGTAGGACGTCGCCGCCTTCGCGGCTCCGGCTGCCCCCCGTTCATGGGCTAAGGCCGCCCCGATCGCGGTCGACACCGTGCCGTCGATGCCGGCCACCCCGCGGTTGGAGCGCACATTGATGCCGTGCGGATTGAGGCCCACCAGCGCGGCGTCGCGCACCGGGTTGGACGCGCCCAGCACCAGTTGGTCACCGGGGCGCAGCGCGTCGGCGACAGCCGCCGCCACGTGCAGGCCGGTGGTGAGCGGGTGCGCCTTGAGCTGCCCGCGCACCGCGGCGATCGCGTGACGGTTGAGCTCGGCGCAGCGGCTCAACCAGGCCGAGGTCGGCGCACCGGTGGTGGCCGCCCGGGTTCCGGTGGCCTGGGAATTACCCGACACGTCGGGCCAGCGCGGGCCGGTGGTCAGCGCATAAACGGGCACCGACGGGTCGGCCAGCAGCGCCGACACCGGTCGATGGAGGGTGGGGCGGCCCAGCATGATCACCTGACGCGGGCGCAGCAGCGGCAGCGCCAGCGGGTGCAGCGGATTGGCCGCCGGCGGGGCGGTCGGCTCGGCGACGGTCGGCAACGCGGCCAACTCGGGTTGCGCGCCGGCGCCGTGACCGGCGATGACGACGGTGTCCTGGCTCACGTCGACGTCGAGCGGCTGGTCGAAGCTGACCTGCGGGGAGAACGTCCATGGTTTGCCGCCCGGGCGCCCCGGCGGAGTGGGACCGCGTTCGGGGTCAGGCACCAGCGGCTCGCGCAGCGGGATGTCGAATTGCACCGGCCCGGCGTTGGCGCTGCGGGCGCCGGTAGCGGCCGCCAGCACGCGGCAGGTGGCCGAGCGCCAAGTCGCGTTGAACGCGTCCATGTGCTCCGGTGCGTCTTCGGCCAGACCGAGGCTGATCGTGGCGCGGACCTGGGTGCCGAAGTAGCCCAACTGCTCCATGGTCTGGTTGGCGCCGGTGCCGAGCAGCTCGTAGGGCCGGTTGGCGGACAGCACGATCAGCGGCACCCGCGCGTAGTTGGCCTCCACCACCGCGGGACCCAGATTGGCCACCGCGGTGCCCGACGTCATCGCCACGCACACCGGCGCGCCCGCGGCGATCGCCAGCCCGATCGCCAGATACCCGGCGGTCCGCTCGTCGATGCGCACGTGCAACCGGACCCGGCCGGCGCGGTCGGCATCCTGCAGCGCGAACGCGAGCGGGGCGTTGCGTGAGCCTGGGCACAGCACCACATCGCGGACACCGCCGCGGATCAGTTCGTCGACGACGACGCGGGCCTGTGCCGTCGAGGGATTCACCAGACCAGCCTAGTCGGGGTGCGTTTAGGCCCTCATACCGCTGAAGAACTGCAGCACCGCGGCGTTGACCGCCTCCGGCCGCTCGAGGAAACCGAGATGCCCGGTGTCGGCTAATTGCAGGTACTGGCCGTTGGGTATCGCGTCGGCGACCTCCCGGCCCAGATTCGGCGGGGTCACCACGTCGTCGGCGAAACCGAGCACGAGCACGGGCGTGGTGATGTTGCGGTAGGCGGCCAGGTGGTTGCCCTGCGGCGAGATGGCACCTTGGCGGATAACCCCCGGGGTGAGCTTGATCGGCCAGACGGTGAACATGCCGATCCACTCGGCGACGGCCTCGTCGTTGGCCAGCGTCTTCGGCGAAAAGCTCTCCAGCAGCCGGATTTTCGCATCATAGGAGACCGGCAGTTCGACGCCGGAGGCGGCAAAGTCGTCTTCGGCGGATCGGAAGAACTCGCGGGCGCGGTCCAGCCGGCCGCGGGTGGCCATCAACACCGCCTGGCTGACCAGATCGGGCCGGGCCACCATCAGCTCCTGAGCGATAAACGCACCCATCGACACCGACACGATGCGCACCGGCCCAACGCCCAGGGATTCGATCAGCGCCGCGGTATCGGCGACCATCGTCTGGGTCGTGAAACCGTCGGCGTTCGCCGTCGCGCCCACCCCGCGGTTGTCGAAGGTGATGACGCGGTAGCCCGCCGCCACGAAAGCCTGCACCTGATACAGATGCCAGGTACGTCCGACACCGCCACGGCCGGCGATGAACAGGACGGGCTCGCCGGTCCCTTGGTCGTCGTAAGCCAGGTTGATCACGACGACGAACCTACGCGACGCCCGCGCGGTGGCAGCATCTGGCAGTTCGCGGCGTCGACCTGGCAGCAGGTCTTGAGCTCCGATTATGGGGAAGACATCCAGTGGAACACAACCGAGGAGTTCGAGGAGGAACGACCGACATGGCAGAGCTCACACTCAATCAGGCCACCATCGAATACCAGGAGTTCGGACCGCATGATTCGGCGTATCCACCGGTGCTGTTCGTGCACGGCATCTTGGTGGACGGGCGACTGTGGCGCGACGTTGCCGAGAACCTGGGTCGCCGCGGGTATCGCTGCATCGTGCCGACCTGGCCGCTGGGCTCACACACCATCCCGGTCCGCGATGCGTCCGCGCTATCGCTGCCCGGTGTCGCGCAGATCATCAACGACGCGATCGGCGCCCTGGACCTTTCCGACGTGATGCTGGTCGGCAGCGACACCGGCGGAGGGTTGTGCCAATTGGTCGTCGACGCCCATCCGGATCGGATCGGCCGACTGGTGCTGACCAACTGCGACGCCTTCGAGGAATGCCCGCCCTACCCATTCGACGTCGCATTCAGCGTGCTTCGCGGCCCCATCACGATCAAGGCGCTGATGGGCCCACTGCGGTTGCGGGCGCTGCGTCACTCGTCACTCGGCTTCGGCCTGCTCATCAGCCGGCCCGATCCGGACGTCACGGCCGCCTGGCTGCAACCGTGCCTCAACGACTCGCGCATCTGCCGTGATCTGGCGGCGCTGCTGCGTCAGGTGGCCAAGACCGATCTGACCGACGTGGCCACCCGCTTACCCCGGTTCGATAAGCCGGTCACGCTGGTCTGGGGCCAGCTGGATCGTTGTTTCTCACCGAACCTGGGTCGCCGACTGGCCGGGGCGTTCGGCAACGCGAAGCTGATCGAGGTGCCGGATGCCAAGACCTTTGTCTCGCTTGACAACCCGGGCGCAGTGATCGATGCAATAGCGAGTTAGGCAGCTATGCCCAGAACGCGCACTCGTGCCCATGGGACGCGACCCGATCCAGGATCTGGTTGATCGCGATTGCCGGCTCGTCGGTCAGGTCGAATCCGGTGAACTGCAGGTCGACCACGACGTTGGACTTCGCGGCCAGGGCGTGTATGTCGGTGTAGCGCTTGTCGCTCGCAGTCACGTTGGAGATCATCGTCACGCAGCCGGAATCGATCGTGTCGCCGATGCGGTAGGACTCTTGCCAGTCAGTGGGCCGGGGATAGGCATACTTGAACTTCCGGCCAGCGCACCGACGCCACTGCGCGGCCTGGTTGGCCACGAAATCCCTTGCGGCCGAATTATTGTCGAATGTGGCGACGCTCTGATCGACCCAGTGCGGCAAGCCTCCCCCGGTGACGTCCGACTCCCTGAGTTCGTAGAAGTCGCGGTACCCGCTGCCGTCGTAGGAGCCCGCCATGCTGCTGAACACCGCACCCACACAGCTGGCGGGCTCGTAGATTCCCCGGGCGTCGGGCCGGGTCAAGGTGTCCTCGATGGCCATGTCTTCGAACTTCAGCAGCTGCTTCATCTCGTCGAGGCTGAGCAGTAGGCCCGGCAAGCCGTGCTCGCGCACCGCCGTCGTCGTCGCGCCACCAGGGCCGACGACGGCGGTACCGCCGACGGTCGAGGCACAACCGACCAAGGTCCACGCTAAAACCGCGATGACGCCGAGACGCCGCATCTAGTAAGCATATGGGCGGTGGACGCCCACATGCCGCAGCAATTTAGCGGCGCGCCGACTTGGCTCGCGCGACCGTCAGCGCGCGGTCCCACAGCAGCAGCGTGCCGGCCTTGAGCTGGGCCGGTTTGGCGATATCCCTGGCCATCAGCGCGGTGGCAGCCGCCTTGGTCTTCGCGGATGCCTTGGACATGTGGCCGGAGTCGAACGGCGGCTGCGGGTCGTATTCCATCGACAGCTGGATGACCTTCGCGCGCTCGTCGCCGCCGATGCGGCCGGCCAGCCACAACGCCAGATCGATACCAGCCGACACCCCGGCGCTGGTGATTATTTTCTTCCCGTCACGCTCCGCTGTTACGACGCGTTCATCGTTAACCGGATTGGCGCCCAACGTTTTCAGCATGGGGAGGGCAGCCCAATGCGAGGTGGCACGTTTGCCGTTGAGCAAGCCGGCCGCCGCCAGAATGATCGAACCGGAGCACACCGACGCCGTCCACGTCGCGCTCCGATGCGCCTGACGCACCCAGTCCAGCAGCGCCTCGTCGCGGGCGTGTTCGATGGTGGTCATTCCGCCCGGGATCAAAACCACGTCCGGCGAAGGGGTTTCGCTAAACGAATGGGTGGCGCCGATGATGAGCACGCCGGAGTCGGCGGTGACCGGGCCCGGCTCGTGCCACACGAAGCGGACCTCGGCGTCGGGCAGCCAGCGCAGCACCTCGTAGGGGCCGATGAAGTCCAGCGCGGTGAAACCGGGATATGTGACGATCGCGATCTGTGTCATGCGGTGCTCCTTGAGTTCAAGCGAAGGTTTTGCGGTATTGGTCGGGCGACACCCCGATGCGTCGAATAAAGTTGCGGCGCATGGTTTCCGCGGTGCCAAAGCCGCAGCGCGCAGCGATCGCCACCACGGTGTCGTCGGTCTGCTCGAGTTGGCGGCGGGCCGCCTCGGTGCGGACCCGTTCGACGAAAGCGCCCGGCGCCTCGCCGACCTCATCGGTGAACACCCGGGTGAAATGGCGTGGGCTCATCGCGGCGCGGCGCGCCAACTCGGTAATACTGTGCACGCCACCGGGTTCGGACTCGACGGCATCCTGGACGGCGCGGATCGGTTCGCGTTTGGCCCGGGCCACCCAGACCGGCGCGGCGAACTGCGTCTGCCCGCCGGGCCGGCGCAGGTGCAAGACCAGCCAACGGGCCACCGTTTGCGCAACATCGGTGCCGTAGTCCTCTTCGACCAGCGCCAGCGCCAGGTCGATGCCCGCGCTGACGCCGGCGGCGGTCCACACCGTCGGAGAACTGCGCACGAAGATCGGGTCGGGATCGACGGTGACCGCCGGGAATTCCCGCGCCAACTGGTCGGCGAACGCCCAGTGCGTGGTCGCCCGGCAGCCGTCCAGCAGGCCGGCCTGCGCGGCCAGGAACGCTCCGGTGCACACGGTGACCACCCGGCGGGCCTGTGGCGTCGTCGCGACGATCCAGTCGACAAGGCGCGGGTCGCGGCGGTCGCCGTGCACACCGCGACCACCCGGCAAGACCAGGGTGTCGACGGGTTTACTCGGGTCGGGCAGTTCGACGGCGCCGAAGGTCAGCCCGGTCTCGGTGGTCACCGGCTGCCCGTCAACCGACGCCACCACCAGCTGGTAGCCCTCCTTGCCCTGAGCTGCCAGCACCAATGATGCGGAGGTGAATACCTCGAACGGCCCGACGAGGTCCAGCGCCTGCACGCCAGGGAAGCCGACTATCAGGACTTTTCGGGCCATACCGCTAAGTGTTGGCGAAAGACGTCATGTCGTCTACGCCATGCACCCCACGAATCAGGACATCAGCGGGTAGCAGGCCTTAACCCGGTCGATCCACCACTGCCGCCGCTGCGGCCGCGCGGCCAGCGCCTGCAGCCGTGCGGGGTCAGGTATCACCGGCGCGACCGGCAGGTAGCCGCCGATGGGTGCGACGGGCTCGGCGACGTCCTCGACCAACAGCCTGCCGGTGCCCAGCCCGCAGGCGTGCCGCAGTTCCGGCAGGGCCGCGGCGGCGGCCAGGCCGACGCCGATCCCGACCGCCGAATCCAGCGCGCTGGAGATCACCACCGGGATGTCGATCTGCGCAGCGATCTGCAGCAGGGCCGAAATGCCGCCCAGCGGTGCAACTTTCAGCACGGCGATGTCGGCGGCGCCGGCACGGACCACGGCCAAAGGATCGTCGGCTTTGCGGATGCTCTCGTCGGCGGCGATCGGGACGTGGACGCGGCGGCGCAGTTCGGCGAGCTCGTCGACGGTGCCGCAGGGCTGCTCGAGATACTCCAGCGGACCGCTCGCGGTCAGCGCGGAGGCGGCCTCGACCGCCTGCGCGACGGTCCAGGCGCCGTTGGCGTCGACCCGCACGGTGGGTACCAGGGCGCGGACGGCGTCGACGCGGGCGACGTCGTCGGCCAGCGTCTGGCCGGGTTCGGCGACCTTCACCTTCGCGGTGCCCGCGCCGGGGAAACGGGCGAGGATGTCGGGCACCTGCGCGGCGGGGACGGCCGGGACGGTGGCGTTGATGGCGATGCGGTCTCGTCGCGGCGACGGCGCCGGCCGGTAGGCCGAGTCGAGAGCGGCGGCCAGCCAGTGCGCGGCCTCGGCGTGGTCGTATTCGACGAAGGCGCCGAATTCACCCCAGCCGGCCGGACCGTCGATCAGCGTGAGCTCGCGGGTGGTGATGCCGCGGAAGCGCACCCGCATCGGCAACGCCACCACATGCAGGCGGTCCAGAACGTCGTCAAGAGCAGGCGTCACTGCGCGTGGACCTGGCGGCCCGCCAGATACGTCGCACGCACGTCCAGGTCGGCGATCTGCTCGGGCGGCACGGTGCGCGGGTCGGCCGACAGCACCACCATGTCGGCGTACTTGCCGACCGCCAGCGAGCCGATGATGTCGTCGGCGAACAGCTGCCACGCGGCGTCGATGATCTGCGCGCGGATGGCCTGCTCGACGGTCAGCCGCTCTTCGGGTGCGAGCACCCGGCCGCTGGGCGCTGTCCGGGTGATCGCCACGCTGATGTTGCGCAGCGGCTCCTCGGGCGTGACCGGCGGATCGTTGTGCAGCGAGATGCGCATGCCGGTGGCCACCGCGGAACCGGCTGGCATCCAACGGGATCCGCGCTCGGGCCCGAACAGCCCGTCGACAATGACATCACCCCAGTAGTGGATCTGGTCGACGAAGATGCTGCAGGTGACGCCGAGGTCGGCGGCGCGGCGGAGTTGCTCGTCCCGGATGGCGCCGACGTGTTCGAGCCGCAGCCGGTGGTCGTCGCGGGGATGTTGACGCAGGGCTTCTTCGTACACGTCGAGAATGGTGTCGATGCCGGCATCGCCCTGCACGTGGCAAGCCATGGGCCAGCCGAGCGGGAAGTAGGCGCCGACGATCTCGGCCAGCTGCTCACGCGTGTAGTTGGCGTGTCCGCAGGAACCTGGCGTCACACCGATGGCTCGGGTGGCGGCCGAGTCCAGGTACGGGAACGACAACACGATGTTGCCGATCCACGGCGAGCCGTCCACCCAGATCTTGATGCCGACCTGACGCACCGTGTCGTCACCCTCGCCGGGCGTCGCGTCGCTGGACATCTGCGGATTGGAGATCTCGTAGGTACGCAGCCGCACCGTCAGCCGGTCGCGCAGGCCGTCGACCAACGGTCGAAACGCTGGGTCGAAAGCCATCTCCGAACAGGTGGTCAGCCCGGCCCGATTGAGCCGCGCGCACTCTGCGAGCAACATCGCCGGGTAGTCACCGGCGTTGATGGCACCGCGCAGCAACGGAAACACCGCGCCAGTTTCCTCGGCGGAGCCGTCGAGTTCTCCACCAGCCGTGCGACCGAACTTGGCACCCTTGGGGTCGGGAGTGTCGCGGTTCAGACCGGCCAACCGGGCGGCCTGGGAATTGAAAAAGGCCTGGTGTCCGGAGTTGTGGATGATCACCAGCGGCCCGGCAGGAGCGACGTCATCCAGCCAGGTCAGCGACGGCCATGGAAGTCCCTCCTGCACGGTCAACACGGTTCCGGTGATGACTAGATCTGCATCGGCCATGGCCGCAAATCCTAATGATTGTCAGGGTCGCCGAGGGTGCAGCTGACCCGAATTGCAACACGTTCTAGTCTGGCAAACATGAGTCGCGCCGGCGACGATGCTCAAGCGATGCGATGAGGCGATGAGGAGGAGTGGCGCCATGACGGACGAGCTGCTGCGCAACCCGACCCATAACGGACACCTGTTCGTGGGCGCGCTCAAGCGCCACAAGAACAGGCCGGTGCTGTTCCTCGGCGACACCACGCTGACCGGTGCTCAGCTCGCCGAACGTGTCAGCCAGTACGTCCAGGCGTTCGAGGCGCTGGGCGCCGGCACCGGCGTCACGGTCGGCCTGCTGTCGCTCAACCGCCCCGAGGTCCTGATGATCCTGGGCGCCAGCCAGACCCAGGGCTATCGCCGCACGGCTTTACACCCGCTCGGCTCGCTGGACGACCACGCCTACGTGCTCTCCGACGCCGGTGCCACCGCGCTGATCATCGACCCCAACCCGATGTTCGTCGAGCGCGCAGTTGGCCTGCTGGAAAAGGTGGACTCGCTCAAGAAGATCCTGACTATCGGTCCGGTGCCCGATGAGTTGAAAGATGTGGCGGTTGATCTGTCCGCCGAGGCGGCCAAGTACTCCCCCAAGCCACTGGTGGTGGCGGATCTGCCGCCTAACCACGTCGGCGGGCTGACCTATACCGGCGGCACAACGGGAAAGCCCAAGGGCGTGATCGGGACCACCGGCAACATCGCCACGATGACGCAGATCCAGCTCGCCGAATGGGAGTGGCCGGAGCACCCGCGGTTCTTGATGTGCACGCCGCTGTCGCACGCCGGCGCGGCCTTTTTCACGCCCACCGTCGTCAAGGGCGGATCGATGTACGTGCTCGGCAAGTTCGACCCGGCCGAGGTGTTGAAAGTCATTGAAGAGCAAAGGATTACGGCGACCATGTTGGTGCCGTCGATGCTCTACGCGTTGATGGATCACCCCGATTCGCACACCCGCGACCTGTCGTCGCTGGAGACCGTCTACTACGGCGCCTCGGCGATGAACCCGGTGCGACTGGCAGAAGCGATCCGGCGGTTCGGCCCGATCTTCGCCCAGTACTACGGTCAGTCCGAGGCGCCGATGGCCATCACCTATTTGGCCAAGGGAGATCACGACGAGAAGCGGCTGACCTCGTGCGGCCGTCCCACGCTGTTCGCCCGGGTGGCGCTGCTCGGCGAGGACGGCAAGCCGGTGCCGCAGGGCGAGCCGGGCGAAATCTGTGTCAGTGGACCGCTTTTGGCCGGCGGCTACTGGCATCTGCCGGAGGCGACGGCCGAGACGTTCAAGGACGGCTGGCTGCACACCGGCGACATGGCCCGCGAGGACGAGGACGGCTTCTACTACATCGTCGACCGGGTCAAGGACATGATCGTCACCGGCGGCTTCAACGTGTTTCCGCGCGAGGTGGAGGACGTCGTCGCCGAGCATCCGGCGATCGCGCAGGTGTGCGTGGTCGGTGCACCGGACGAAAAGTGGGGCGAGGCCGTCACCGCGGTGGTGGTGCTACGTACCGATGCGGCGTCCGACGACGACGCGATCGCGGCGATGACCGCCGAAATCCAAGCGGCGGTGAAGGATCGCAAGGGCTCGGTGCAGTCACCCAAGCGAGTGGTGGTCGTCGACGCGTTGCCGCTGACCGGGCTGGGCAAGCCGGACAAGAAGGCCGTCCGTGCGCAGTTCTGGCAAGGCGCGGGCCGCGCCGTCGGCTAGTTCTGCGCGCCGAGCGTCACGCCAGCGTGGCGCTCAGCTGCCGCCATCACTCTGGCGTGACGCTCGGCGTCACTGCCAGGGCCCGATTCCGCCGACCTTGTCGATGCGGATGTGGGTGACGAACCCGGGCGGCGCGCCCTCGGGCGGGAACGTGGTCGGGTCAGCCAGCGCTGCCGCCAGCGTCTTGAGCAGCTCCGGCGCGCCGCCCTCCTCGATCCGCGCCGTCCCCTCGATCGACAGGTACGGCCGCATGGACTTGCCGGGATCCTGCGTCGACACGATCGTCACACCGACACGCGGATCGCGGCGAATGTTGCGGACCTTCTTGTGCTCGCCCAGATGGGCGCTCACCAGTTCGTCTCCGTCGGGCGTGGATCGCAATCCCACCCAGACCACCGTCACTTGAGGACTGCCATCGGGATCCAGGGTGGCATCGACGCCGTCGCCGATGAGTTCGCGGGCTGCTTCGTTGAGTTTCATGCAAACTTCTACCGCTGACCCCGCCGATTGATTCCCGCGGTGGCCACGCCGGCCACCAGAAGATCGAGCAGCCGACCGGTCTGCTCCGGCGAACCGCTGGCCAAGAAGATGCCGATGAGGCTCGACACCACATCGTCGGCTTGTACGTCCGAGCGCAGGCTGCCGTCGTCGGCGCCGGCCCGCAACAGCAGGTCGACGGCACCGGCAATGCTGTCGCGAGTCTGGCTGGGCTGCATTGCGCCGGATTCGAAGATCGCGTGGAGCGACTCGGCCATCCCACGCTTGGCGGCCACGAACCCGGCGTAGCGGTCCATCCAGCGGCGCAGCGCCGTCTTGGGCGGATGCCGCTTGAGCAACTGTTCGGCGGCCCCGGCTACTTCGGCGAGCTCGGTCCGGTAGATCGCCTCGACCAGCGCCTCCCGGTTGGGGAAATGGCGATACAGCGTGCCGATCCCGACGCCGGCGTCGCGGGCAATCGACTCCAGCGACACCGGCCGCCCGTCGGCGGCGGCGAACGCCGCGGTCGCGACCTCGAGCAACTTCTCCCGGTTCCGACGGGCGTCGGACCGGACGCTTCCAGCCAAAGCGGAGGCTCCTCCGTTTCTGCTACCATGACACAAGCGGAGGGTCCTCCGCATTTCTCCAGTGTCTCACGAGCGAGGGAGCACCATGACAGGCCAACCGGCACCCGGCAGCCCTGGAGGGTCGAACCGGATCGGCACCCACACGGTTGCCCGCGTCGGCTACGGCGCCATGCAGCTGTTCGAGACATCGTCCGACAACGCCGCCGCCGTGCTGCGCCGCGCTGTCGAACTTGGCGTCAACCACATCGACACCGCGTCGTTTTACGGCCCCGGCGAAGTGAACCGCCGGATCCGGGCGGCGTTGTCGCCCTACCCTGACGACCTCGTCATCGTCAGCAAGGTCGGTGCGCGATACACCGGCGACGAACCGGTACCCCTGGCCGCGGCGCAGCGGCCCGCCGAGCTGCGCGCCGCCGTGGAGGACGACCTGAACCAGCTGGGCCTCGAGCGCATACCGGTGGTCAATCTGCGACGCCTGGACCTCGGGCCCGGCCTGGCCGCCGAGGGCGACCAGATCGTCGACGTGGACGACCAGTTGGCCGAGATGATCGCGCTGCGCGACGAGGGCAAGATCGGCGGGATCGGCGTCAGTAGCGTGCCGCTCGACGTGCTGCGGCGGGCGTTGCCCGCAGGGATCGCCTGCGTGCAGAACGCCTACAGCCTGCTCGACCGCTCGCAGGAGGAGATGCTCGACGTTTGTAAGGCCGAGGGCGGGGATGACGAAAAAATAGCCTGGGTGCCGTACTTTCCGCTCGGGTCGGCGTTCCCGGGTTTCCCCAAGGTCGCCGACAACGCGGTGGTGGCCGAAATCGCCGACGAGGTCGGCGCGACGCCGTCCCAGGTCGGATTGGCGTGGCTGCTCGCTCACACACCGAACACGTTGCTGATTCCGGGAACGCGATCGATCACGCACCTCGCGGAGAACCTCGGCGCGGGCGACGTCACTCTGAGCGCCGACGCGATCGCCCGGCTGGACGCCGTCACCACAGCAGGGGCCGACCCGCACCCGCTCGGCATCGAGGGGTTCATCGAACAGCGCTGACTTTGCTTGCGCGAGCACTCAGGTGATCGCGGCGCCGACCAGATGACCGATCAGGTAGGTGACCGCCAGAGCCAGGCCCCCGCCGATGAAATTGCGCAGTACCGCGCGATGCTTCGGTGCTCCACCCAGCCGGGCCGACACCGCCCCGGTGGTCACCAGGGCCAGTAACACCGCCGCGACGGTGACCGGGATCCGCAGCGCGATCGGTGCCGCGAGGATCGCGATCAGCGGCAGCAGCGCGCCGATGCTGAACGACAATGCCGACGACAGTGCGGCCTGCCACGGGTTGGTCAGCTCCGCGGGATCGAACCCGAGCTCAACCTCGGCGTGCGCGGCGATCGGGTCATGGTCGGTCAGTTCCTCGGCGACGGTCCATGCGGTGGCCGCCGACAACCCTTTGGCCTCATACAGCGCCGCGAGTTCTTCCAGCTCGGCGGTGGGGTCCGCGCGGAGCTCTTGGCGTTCCTGCTGCAGCAGCGCCTGTTCGGTGTCGCGCTGCGCGCTGACCGACACGTATTCACCTAACGCCATCGACACCGCGCCGGCGGCCAACCCGGCGATTCCGGCAGTCATGATCGGGCCCCGTGCGACGGTCGCCGCGGCGACACCGACGACGATGCCAGCCGTTGACACAATCCCGTCGTTGGCGCCGAGCACCCCGGCGCGTAACCAGTTCAATCTGGCCGAAACCGAACCCAGGTGCGGCTCATGCGGATGCGCATTGGCAGGCACGGATCCACACCTTAAGCAATCCAAACCGCCGTCGCCAGGAAACATAGCTTTGCCAAAGCATTGCCGAAGCTGACGAGTACCGTCGCCGGTATGGCCAGCAGCAAACCAGTCCGGCCGCCGTGGTGGCTGAAACCGGCGAACAAGGTCTTCATCCAGATGTCGCGCTTGGGCATGAGTTTCGGCGGCGAGAGCCCGGTCGTGTTGACGGTGCCCGGACGCAAATCCGGCCGCGAGCGCTCGACTCCGGTCACCCCGATGACGGTCGACGGTCGGGATTACGTCGTCGCCGGATTCCCCGGCGCCGACTGGGTCGCCAACGTGCGAGCCGCCGGCCGGGCCAGGCTGGCCAGCGGCCGAAACGTACGACAGGTGAACATGGTCGAGGTGTCCGCCGACGACGCACGGCCGTTGTTGCGGGTCTTCCCGATCGAGGTGCCCACCGGCCTCGGCTTCATGAAGCGATCCGGGCTGGTCACCGAGGGCACGCCTGACGAATTCGAGGCGCTGGCCGGCCGCTGCGCGGTGTTCCGGCTGGACCCTGTGTAACCCGATGAGTGACAACCCTTTTCACGCCGAAGACTGGAAACCGGTCGACGGGTTCGGCGAGCTGACCGATATCACCTATCACCGCCACATCAGCGACGCCACCGTGCGGGTGGCGTTCAATCGTCCCGAGGTGCGCAACGCGTTTCGGCCGCACACCGTCGACGAGCTCTACCGGGTGCTCGATCACGCCCGGATGTCGCCCGACGTCGGGGTGGTGCTGTTGACCGGAAACGGGCCGTCGCCCAAGGACGGCGGGTGGGCGTTCTGCTCCGGCGGGGATCAGCGCATTCGCGGGCGCAGCGGCTACCAATACGCCGCGGGCGAGACCGCGGACACCGTTGACACCGCGCGCGCCGGAAGGCTGCACATCCTCGAGGTGCAGCGGCTGATCCGGTTCATGCCCAAGGTGGTGATCTGCCTGGTCAACGGCTGGGCGGCGGGCGGCGGGCACAGCCTGCACGTGACCTGCGACCTCACCCTGGCCAGCCGTGAGCACGCCCGGTTCAAGCAGACCGACGCCGACGTCGGCAGCTTCGACGGCGGCTACGGCAGCGCATACCTGGCAAGGCAGGTCGGCCAGAAGTTCGCCCGCGAGATCTTCTTCCTCGGCCGCGACTACACCGCCGAGCAGATGCACGCGATGGGCGCGGTCAACGCCGTCGTCGACCACGCCGAACTGGAGACGGTGGGTGTGCAGTGGGCAGCCGAGATCAACGCGAAATCGCCTCAGGCACAACGGATGCTGAAGTACGCGTTCAACCTTCTCGACGACGGGCTGGTAGGACAGCAGCTGTTCGCTGGTGAGGCCACCCGGCTGGCCTACATGACCGACGAGGCCGTCGAGGGCCGCGACGCATTCCTGGAGAAGCGGCCGCCCGATTGGAGCCGGTTCCCGCGCTACTTCTAGCGATCGGGGCTCCCCCTAGACTCCCGACGTGAGCAAAAACCCGCTTCGGCGATTGACCACCCAGTTCGTGCTGGCCACCATGCGCCCACCCATCGCGTCGCGACTCGCCACATACCGACCGGCCGGCAAAACCGTCGACCTGAACGGCAAGCGTGTCCTGCTCACCGGAGCGTCGTCGGGCATCGGCGAGAGCGCCGCCGAGGCGTTCGCCCGCTGCGGCGCCACCGTGGTGGTCGCTGCCCGTCGCAAGGACCTGCTGGACGCGCTGGTGGGCCGGATCGAAGACCGCGGCGGCAAGGCCATCGCGATCCCCTGCGATCTCGCCGACCTGGACGCCGTCGACGCACTGGCCGCCGAGGTCGAGGGGCGTCTTGGCGGGGTGGACATTTTGATCAACAACGCCGGTCGCTCGATCCGCCGGCCGTTGATCGAGTCGCTGGAACGTTGGCACGACGTCGAGCGGACGATGGTGCTCAACTACTACTCGCCGCTGCGCCTGATCCGCGCGATCGCGCCAGGGATGCTGCAGCGCGGCGACGGGCACATCATCAACGTGGCGACCTGGGGAGTGTTCAGCGAGGCGTCGCCGCTGTTCTCGGTGTACAACGCGTCGAAGGCCGCGCTGTCGGCGGTCAGCCGGGTCATCGAAACCGAATGGGGCGCAAAGGGTGTGCACTCGACCACACTGTATTACCCGCTGGTGGCCACCCCGATGATCGCGCCGACGAAGGAGTACCAGGGGCTGCCGGCGCTGACGCCACATGAGGCCGCCGGCTGGATGATCACCGCCGCGCGCACCCGGCCGGTCCGGATCGCGCCGAGGATGTCCTTCGTCACGCAGGCACTGGACACGATTGGTCCGGGTTTGGCGACCACGCTGATACGACGGCAGCGACTTCAGCCCAACGCGTGATAGACACGACGGCATGGAGATTCTTGCCAGCCGGATGCTGTTTCGGCCGGCGGACTACGAACGATCGCTGAGCTTTTACCGCGACCAGATTGGGCTGGCGATCTTCCGCGACTACGGCGCGGGCACCGTCTTCTACGCCGGCCAGTCACTGATCGAGCTGGCCGGCCACGGCGCGCCGGACCACCCCGCCGGGCCATTCCCCGGCGCGCTGTGGCTGCAAGTGCGCGACCTCGCAGCGACGCAGGCCGAGCTGGAGAGCAGAGGCGTGTCCATCGCCCGCGAGGCGCGCCGCGAACCATGGGGTCTGCACGAAATGCATGTCATCGATCCCGACGGCGTCATCCTGATCTTCGTCCAGATTCCGCCCGAGCATCCATTGCGCCGCGACACGCGGGGCGAAAGCCGCCAATCCGAAGGTTAACGTCGGGCGAACTTCTGTCGACGAGTGTCGAATACCAGGGATTCACATCCCCGTTCTTTCGACAACCGCAGCCAGATACCCGCAGAATTAGCGCCGTGGACCTTCAGCTGTTCCTCTTGATCATCGTCGTGATCACCGCCCTCGCATTCGATTACACGAACGGGTTTCACGACACCGCAAATGCCATGGCCACCTCGATCGCTAGCGGCGCACTCAAGCCGAAGGCAGCGGTATCGCTGTCGGCAGTGCTGAACCTCCTCGGTGCGTTCCTGTCCACAGCTGTCGCGGGGACAATCGCGAAGGACTTGGTGAACGGTCACCTGGTGACCTTGCAACTGGTCTTCGCCGGTCTGGTCGGCGGGATCGTCTGGAACCTGATGACCTGGCTGCTGGGTATCCCCTCGAGCTCCTCGCATGCGCTGGTCGGCGGCATCGTCGGTGCGATGATCGCCGCGGTCGGCGGGCACGGGGTGATCTGGACCGGTGTGGTGTCGCGCGTACTGATCCCGGCCCTGGTGTCGGTGGTATTGGCCGGGCTGGTCGGTGCGGTCGGCACCTGGCTGGTCTACCGGCTCGACCGCGGCGTCCCGGAGGAGCGCAGCGAGGCCGCTTTCCGGCGCGGCCAGATCTTCTCGGCGTCGCTGGTCTCGCTGGCGCACGGCACCAACGACGCGCAGAAGACGATGGGCGTGATCTTCCTGGCGCTGATCTCTTACGGCGCGGTCAGCCGGACCGCCGCCCTGCCCCCCTTCTGGGTCATCTTGGCCTGCGCCTGCGCGATGGCACTGGGTACCTACACCGGCGGCTGGCGGATCATCCGCACCATGGGCAAGGGACTCGTCGAGATCAGCTCGCCGCAAGGCATGGCCGCCGAATCGTCTTCGGCGGTCATCATTCTGCTGTCCGCTCACTTCGGGTACGCGCTGTCCACCACTCAGGTGGTAACCGGATCCGTGCTCGGCAGCGGCGTTGGCAAACCCGAAGCAGAGGTGCGCTGGGGGGTGGCCGGCCGGATGGCCGTCGCCTGGCTGATCACGCTGCCCGCCGCCGGTCTGGTCGGTGCCGTCACCTACTGGGTGGTCCACTCGATCGGTGGCTACGCCGGCTCGATCGTCGGCTTCGCCCTGCTGGTGGCGACGGCCGCTGCCATCTACCTGCGGTCGCGGAGAAACAAGATCGACCACAACAACGTCAACGCCGAGTGGAAGGGCGACCTCACCACCGGGCTCGACGAGGACGGCCAGCCGACGGCCGCCGTCGACGCGGACGCCCCCGGCGCGAACGGAGAGATCACCGACGCCCCTCCCGCAAAGAAAGCAGGCATGCCATGAGCACTTGGTTCAACTACCAGGCTTCGTTGAAGATCCTGATCTTCGGTTTGCTGCTCGGTAGCGGGCTGCCTGCGCTGTTCGCACTCGGGGTGCGGGCGGGCGCCGTGGGCGCCGGCGTCGCGGGCACCGATGGGACTGCCGTGGGGCACAAGAATCCGGCGCTGACCGCGCTCAGCTGGCTCATATACGCGTTGGCGCTGGTCGCGGTCATCATCGGCGTGTTGTACATCGCCCGCGATTTCATCGGGGCGCGCACTGGCATGTATATCCTTGGAGCCAAGCCGGCATAAAAACTTAAATTCATTCGCGGTTCAGGCTTAACCAGGCCTGTGCGGGGGAAGTTGAGGCGGTATGAACGGTTTCCTGTCCTCGATCGTCGCTTGGTTGCGCGCGGGGTATCCCGAGGGGATACCACCCACCGACTACTTTCCGGTGCTCGCCCTGCTGTCGCGTCGGCTGAGCACCGACGAGGTCAAGGTAGTGGCCCACGAACTGATGCAGCGGGACGGGTTCGACGATGTCGACATCGGCGTGTTGATCACCCAGCTCACCGACGAGCTTCCGTCGACGAAAGACGTCGAGCGGGTGCGGGAACGCTTGGCCGCCAAGGGTTGGCCGTTGGACAATCCCCGCGACGAGGAGGCCGGATAGCAGTTCTGCGCGCCTTCGCCGTGGCGCAGGGCTCCTCGGCGCTCCCGCTGCTGGCTGCCCTCCAACAGGTTCTCAACGGCCGGGCGTCTGCCATGCTGCCGGTGCCGGCCGGCGCCGATCGCGGGTCCACCTTGTCGGCGCTGCGGGTGGGCGAAGCTATCGACGACGACATCGCCCTGGTGGTGACGACATCGGGGACCACCGGCGCGCCCAAAGGTGCGCTGCTCACCGCCGCAGCGCTGACCGCCAGCGCCGCAGCCACCCATGACCGTCTGGGCGGTCCGGGTCGATGGCTGCTGGCTTTGCCGCCCTATCACATCGCCGGTGTCCAGGTGCTGGTGCGCAGCCTTCTGGCCGACACTGTTCCGGTCGGGCTGGATGTCTCGACCGGTTTTAATATCAGCGAATTGCCTTCTGCCATAGAGCAACTCGGATGCGGTCGTCGCTACACGGCGCTGGTGGCCACGCAGTTGGCCAAGGCGCTGGCCGATCCGGCGGCTGCCGCGGCGCTGGCCGAGTTGGATGCCGTGCTGATTGGCGGCGGGCCGGCCCCACGGCCGCTCCTCGACGCTGCCGCGAGCGCGGGCATCACGGTGGTCCGCAGCTATGGGATGAGCGAAACCGCCGGCGGCTGCGTGTACGACGGCGTCCCGCTCGACGGGGTCCGGCTGCGGGTGGACCCGGACGGCCGGATAGTGATCGGCGGCCCGACACTGGCCAAGGGCTATCGCAACCCGCCCGATCCCGACCCGTTCGCCGAGCCGGGCTGGTTTCGCACCGATGATATTGGCGCTGTTGACGATTCGGGCGTGCTGAGTGTGTTGGGTCGGGCCGACGAGGCGATCAGCACAGGCGGGTTGACGGTGCTACCCCAGCCCGTGGAGGCCGCGCTGCGGACGCACCCTGCGGTGGCCGACTGCGCGGTGTTCGGGCTCGGCGACGATCGGCTGGGGCAGCGGGTGGTCGCTGCGATCGTGTTGGCCGATGGGCATTGCCCGCCCTCGCTCGAGGCGTTGCGGGCACACGTCACGCACACGCTGGACCGCACGGCCGCGCCCCGCGAGCTGCATATCCTCGACGCGCTGCCGATGCGCGGCATCGGCAAGGTCGACCGGCAGGCACTGGCACGTCAAGTTGGAAAACCGTCGCCGATGACATAATGCGTCAATGCAGCGCCACATCATCGTCAGCGGCGACGATGCGCTGGCCATGACGATCGTCGAGGAGTTGAAAAACGCCGGCGTGACCGTTGCCAGGCTGGCCAACATCGACCTCTCCGAGGCCGGGGTTGCTCGCGAGCTCGTCCTCGCCGACGTCGCCCATGCGCTCGCCGTCGTGTGCGCCGGGGACGACGACGCGACGAATCTCGAAATCGCGCTGCTGGCAAGGAGAGCCAACCCGAATGCGCGGGTGGTAGCACGGCTCGCCAACGACGTGCTGCGCGAAGCGATAGCCGACGACAACGGACCCGGGGCGATCTTCAACGTCGCCGAACTCGCGGCGCCGTCGGTGGTCGAGGCGTGTCTGGAACACACCACACACGAATTCGAGGCGGCGGGCATCAAATTCGTCGTCGCCGGCCGCGACGCGTACCGGGACGCGACGTTGCGCGAACTGTACGGCGATTTGCCGCCGGTGGCGGTGATTCACGGCGACAACTCCCCCACCCCCGGCGAGATGGATATCTGCCCGAGCCGCGATCAGCGGGTGCACGCCGGCGATTGGACGGTGATGGCCGGCACCGCCGACGAGCTGGCCGCGCAAAACATCAAGGTCCGACGCCTGGGCCGCACGCGATTGCGCCAGCCACGACTGCGGAAGGCGATCGACTCCGTCCGCGCCCTGGTCGCCGACTTCAACCCGGCGTTTTATCCCGTTGTGGCGGGCACGCTGGCGCTGCTGGCGTGCTCCACGGTGTTGTTGCGCTTCGGCTACGAGGCGCCGCCAAAGATGGGCTGGGTCGACGCGATCTACTTCACCATCGAGACGATGACGACGACCGGTTATGGCGACTTCAGCTTTGTCCACCAGCCCACCTGGCTGCGTGTGTTCGCAACCTTGTTGATGTTCAGCGGGGTGACCACCACCGCTTTGCTGGTCTCGTTCGTCGCCGACGTGCTGCTGTCGCGCCGCTTCGTCATGGGAGTTGCCCGCCCGCGGGTGCGCCATCTGAACAACCACATCGTCGTCGTGGGGTTGAGCGCGCTCGGCATGCGCGTAGTCAGCGATCTGACTGCCGCCGGCTACGAGGTGGCGGTGATCGAGCGAGACGAAGAGAACAGTTTCTTGTCGGTGGCAAACGATCTCGACGTGCCGGTGATCTTCGGCGACGCCACCTTGGGCCAGACACTGCGATCAGCGCGGGTGGAGCGCGCTCGCGCGGTGGCGGTGCTGACTCGCGACGATATGACCAACATCGAAACCGGGATCGTGCTGACGGAGATGCTCGGAACCGAGGTGCGGCCCGGGCTCAACTGGACCGATGTTCCGCTGGTGCTGCGCGTCTATGACCGCACGCTGGGCTTCGCGGTGGCGCAGCGGTTCGGCTTTGAAAACGTGCGTTCCACGGTCGAGTTGGCCGTGCCGTGGTTCATCGGCGCTGCGGTCGGTCTACAGGTGCTGGGCACCTTCTCGGTGGGACAACGCTCCTTCGTGGTCGGCGGAATGCAGGTGGCGCGCGGCAGCGAACTCGACGGGCTGCGCATGTTCGAGCTATCCACCCAAACCCGGGTCATCGCCATCAGCGCGGCCCAACTCACTGGTCAAGCTGCACCCGCGCCGAGACGCCCGACTCCACGCCGACGACACCGTCTACCTGGTCGGGCCCTATCGCGAATTGCTCGACACGCTGCGCAAAGGACGTCAACCGCAACAACCCCCGGCCGACACTCCTGCCGCCCAATAAGCCCCAATAGTCTGGACGGTCGTGAGGATCGCTCGCCGGGACGCAATCGCGGCCGCGATCGGGCTGATCCTGGTTGCCGCCGCGTTCGTATTGCCTCGCCTGCACTGGGGCATCAGGTCGCGTGTGCATGCCGCGCCGGACCGTTTCGGCTGGCACGCCGGCGCCGCTCCGATTTTCGGCTGGTTCGATGCCCACGTCGGCTGGGGCACCGGACCGGCGATTCTGCTCGGACTAGCTGCCGTGGTGTGGGGACCCGTTGTGGCGCAGCGGCTTTCGTGGCGGCTGCTGCCGCCGGCCGCGTGGGCCACGTCCTGCGTGTGGGCGTTCTCACTGGCGATGATCGACGGCTGGCAACGCGGCTTTGCCGGCCGGTTGACCGACAAGGACGAGTATCTGCCCCAGGTGCCGGGCATCACCGACATCCCGCAGACGCTGCGGACGTTCTCCAGCCGGATCCTGGATTTTCAGCCGAACTCGTGGATCACCCACGTCTCCGGCCATCCGCCGGGGGCGCTGCTGACGTTCGTGTGGCTGGATCGCGTCGGGCTGGGCGGCGGTGCGTGGGCCGGGTTGCTGTGCATGCTGGTCGGGTCGAGCGCGGCCGCCGCAATCCTGATCACGCTGCGGGTGCTGGCCGACGAGCAGACCGCGCGCCGCGCCGCGCCGTTCGTCGCGGTGGCACCGACGGCGATCTGGATCGCGGTCTCCGCCGACGGGTACTTCGCTGGGGTCGCCGCCTGGGGCATCGCACTGCTGGCATTGGCGGTGCGCGGCGGGGTTCGGTTCCCTGTTCTGGTCGCGTCCGCGGCAGGATTGCTGCTCGGCTGGGCGGTCTTCCTCAGCTACGGCCTGACTCTGCTGGCGTTTCCGGCGTTGGCGGTGCTGTTGTGCGCGACCGACTGGCGATCGGCCCTGCGGGCACTGGGTCCGGCGATTCTGACCGCAGCCGCGGTGGCGGCGGCGTTCGCCGCTACCGGGTTCTGCTGGTTCGACGGCTATACCCTTGTGCAGCAGCGCTATTGGCAGGGAATTGCCCAAGAGCGGCCGTTCCAGTACTGGAGCTGGGCCAACCTGGCGGCGGTGGTGTGCGCGATCGGCTTGGGTAGCGTCGCCGGGCTCGGCCGGGTCTTCGACCCGGCCGAGATCCGTCGCCTTTCGGGCCTGCACCTGCTGATGCTGTCGATGCTCGTTGCCATTGTCTGCGCGGACCTGAGCATGCTGAGCAAGGCCGAGACCGAACGGATCTGGCTGCCGTTCACCGTCTGGCTGACCGCCGCGCCAGCACTGCTGCCGCCTCGGTCGCAGCGACTGTGGTTGGCCGTCAACGTCATCGGCGCACTGTTGCTGAACAGTCTGATCTTCACTCACTGGTAGAGAGGCTTGGCTATGCCGGAACTGACCCGCCGACTCGGCACCGGCGACGCGGTGGTGATCGGGTTGGGATCGATGATGGGCGCCGGGGTGTTCGCCGCATTCGGGCCCGCCGCGCGCGCCGCCGGAGCGGGGCTGTTGATCGGGTTGGCGATCGCCGCGGCGGTCGCCTACTGCAATGCCACCGCCTCGGCGCAGCTGGCGGCGGTTTATCCGACGTCGGGCGGTACCTACATCTACGGGCGCGAACAGCTCGGCCCGTGGTGGGGCTTCGCCGCGGGGTGGGGATTTGTCGTCGGTAAGACCGCATCATGTGCGGCGATGGCGCTGACCATCGGCACGTACGCGCTGCCGGGCCCGTGGTGGGCTCAGCGCCTTGTTGCCGTCGCCGCGGTGGTGGGGCTGACCGCGCTGAATTACCGCGGTGTCACCAAGACCGCGGTGTTGGCTCGAATCCTGGTGGCCTGCACGCTTATTGCCCTTGCCGTCGTGGTCATCGCCATCGCGGTCGCCGGCGTACAGCCGTCGAATCTGACCGGCGCGGGCGCCTGGTCGTCGGTCACCGTGTACGGGGTTTTGCAATCGGCCGGGCTGCTGTTTTTCGCGTTCGCGGGTTATGCGCGGATCGCGACGATGGGCGAAGAGGTCCGCGACCCGGCCCGCGCCATACCCAAGGCGATCATCCTCGCGCTGGGTATCACGGTGGTGGTCTATCTGACCGTCGGAGTCTCGGTGCTGCTGGCCGCGGGACCCGAGCGGCTGGCGCGGTCTGCCGCCCCGCTGGCCGAAGCGCTGCGCGCGGCCGGGGCCGCCCCGCTGGTGCCGGTGGTCGCGGTGGGCGCGACGCTGGCCAGCCTGGGGGCGCTGCTGGCGCTGATCGCCGGGATCGGACGCACAACTCTCGCGATGGCCCGTCACCGGGATCTGCCCGGCTGGCTGGCCGCTGTTCACCCAAGCCACCGCGTGCCACACCGTGCCGAAATCGCTCTCGCGGTGGTCGTGAGCATCCTGGTGGCCACCGTCGATCTGCGCGGCGTGATCGGCTTCTCGTCGTTCGGCGTGCTGATCTACTACGCGGTCGCCAACGCGTCCGCCTACACGCAGCCGGTCGCGCAGAGACGTTGGCCACGCGTGCTGAACGTGTGCGGTGTCGTCGGCTGCCTGCTGCTGGTCGCCACGTTGCCGTGGCTGTCGGTGGTCGTCGGGCTTGGGATATTCGCGATCGGCCTGGCTGGACGCGCGATCGCGCAACGATCATTCACAGACCCGCGGCGCGAGTGACGTGGGCGAACCGGCTGCCCGACGGACAGACCGCACGCACCGCGGCCACATCGTCGGCAACGTCGAAATCGGCCAGCTCGTCGAGAAGGGCGATATCAACACCGTTGCCGCGCAATGCTTTCAGCGTCAGCGCTCCGGTGTCGGGCTGCGACATCGGGACGTCGCGCAGATACCCCGCGAGTGCTGGGCTCCGCACGCCGAGCGCCCACCAGCCTCCGTCGCAGGCCAACCCGAGAACGGCCGAAGTTTCGCCCAGGCCTTGCGCACAGTCGCCCAGCAACTCGGCGGTCACCTGCGGGGTGTCCATCCCGATCTGCAGCACCGGATGCCCATCGACGGCCGCGGCGTCGGTGTGCGCATTGGCCAGCCGGTCACCGAAGTCGTTGCCGCGCTGGCCGATCACATCGAACGACGCCAGGCGGCGCCGGATTTCGTCGGCTTCGGCGGCGCCGTCGAGCTCACCGGTGAGCGCCACAACCCGGGTGGCGACCGGCGTGGCCACTACCGCATCGAGAGTGTCGAGCAGTGCGGCGGCGGCGATCTCGGCGGCTACCTGATCGCCGACCGTCGCGGCCAGCCGGGTCTTGGCCCGACCGGGCACCGGGGCTTTGGCCACCACCAGCAGCGTCACCGGCACGATGCGACTCAAGAAATCACCTTCCAGAAGTCCCGGATCGCAGTCACGCTGCCCCGCAGCGAACCGCTCACCTTCGACTTACCCCCGACGCGGGGCCCGTATGCGACATCGTGTTCGACCACCCGCCAGCCGGCCGCCGCCGCGCGCACCAGCAGCTCCAACGGATATCCCGACCGGCGGTCGCTGACACCCAGGCTCAGCAGCGCGTCCCGCCGGAAGACCCGCATCGGCGCGATGTCGTGCACCGGAAGGCCATGCCGGGTGCGCAGCCGCCAGCTCATCATCACCGTGCCCAGCCGCGCCACCCACGGCCAGCGCAGTCCGGGCACCGGGCGGCGTCGGCCGATCGCCAGGTCGGCGCCGTGCTCGACTTCGGCGACCAGCCGAGGCAGATCGGCGGGGTCCAGCGACCCGTCCGCGTCGATTACCGCCACGATCGATGTCGTCGCCGCCAGCACCCCGGCATGCACGGCCGAGCCGTAGCCGGGTCGCGGTTCGGCGACCACCGTGGCGCCGAGGCGGCGGGCCACGTCGGCGGTGTCATCGGTGCTGTTGTTGTCCACCACCAACGCCTGGTACCCGGCGGGCATGGCCGCCAGCACGAACGGCAGCGGCTCGGCCTCGTTCAGACACGGCAGCACCACCGTCACCAGATCGTCTGCCATGCCGGCGTCAAACTGATTGCGGCCGGAAATTCATTGCGAGGCCGTTCATGCAGTAACGGAGGCCGGTCGGTGCCGGGCCGTCATCGAAGACATGGCCGAGGTGCCCGCCGCAGCGACTGCACAGGACCTCGGTGCGCGTCATGCCCAACGAGTCGTCTTCACGCGTGATCACGGCGTTGCCCAGCGACTGGTAGAAGCTCGGCCAGCCGGTGCCGCTCTCGAACTTGGTGGCAGACGAGAACAGATCCAGTCCACAACCCGCGCAACTGAACAGACCGGAGCGGTGTTCGTCATTGAGCGGGCTGCTGTACGGGTGCTCGGTGCCGGCGTTGCGCAGGATCTCATACTGCTGCGGGCTCAGGAGCTGCCGCCACTCGGCGTCGGTGTGGGTGACCGGAAAGGTGCCGTTCGCTGTGTCCGGTGAGCTGTGGGCCAGCGGGCTGTGTCGCGAACTGCCCCAGGCGAGCACCCCGACGCCGAGCAACGAGCCGCCGAGCAGGACCTGGCGGCGTGTAACGGTGGGCCGCGGCGAGGCTGAGTCAGTCATCTTTGAATCGTACGCCGCCGTTTAACCACGCAGCGGTGCGAACGCGAAGTCGCGCAATCCTTCCCACGGCTTGACCACCGCGCGGAAACCCAGCACGTCGGCGGCGCGGGCTGGATCGGCGACGATATGGCGCACATCGCCGCTGCGGTATTGGCCGGTGACAACCGGCGACACCGTGGAATCTCGCGCTTCGCACAGCTGCGTCGCGACCTCCATGATGGAAATCGGCTGTCCGGAGCAGACATTCGCGGCGGTGAACCCGCCGCGGTCAACGGCCACCGCCGCCACATTGGCCGCCGCCACGTCGTCGACGTGTACGAAGTCCCGCATCTGGCCGCCATCTTCGAAAACCTTTGGCGACTCGCCCTTTTCGAGCGCCGAGCGGAAGATCGCGGCGACCCCGGAATACGGCGTGTCGCGCGGCATGTCGGGGCCGTAGACGTTGTGATAGCGCAGCGCGGCCACCGACCCGCCCGTCGACTCCGACCAGGCCAGCGCGTAATGCTCCTGCGCGGTCTTGCTGGCGGCGTACAGGCTGCGCGGCCGCAGCGGCGCGTCCTCATCGACCAGCTGCCACGTCAGTTGCTCGCCGCCGACCGGGCAGCGGTGTTCGAAAACACCGGCATCGAGGTCGGCGCGCCGACGGGGCAACGGGTCCACCGGCCCGTGCTCGTCGCAGCGGTACGCGCCCTGCCCGTAGACCACCATCGACGACGCCAGCACCAGACGCGTCACCCCGGCGTGGAACATCTGCGCCAGCAGCACGGTGGTGCCGAAGTCGTTGTGGCTGCCGTAGTCCGGTGCGTCGGCGGCGTTCACGCCCGCACCGACAACCGCGGCCTGGTGGCAGACCAGGTCAACCCCGTCCAGCAGCGGGGCCAGTGCGTCGGCGTCGCGGACGTCAAGCCGTCGACAATCGCGCGGCAGCACCGCGTCGTCTCCGTGCGCGGCCGGCAACATGGCATCGACGGCAACCACGTCGTGACCCGCGGCCCGCAGTGCCGCGTCGACTCGCGACCCGATGAAACCGGCCGCGCCGGTCAGCAGCACTCTCACGGCTGGTCGAACGGCAGCTCGATACCGGTGTGCGACAGACACTCGGTGCAGGTGCGTTCGGCGGCGACCTGGGCAATCGCCTCGCGCACGAGTTTCTTGAACGGCTCGATGTTCTTTTCGAATTCGCCGATGACGTCGACCACCTTCACCCCCGTACCGGCATCGATGCCGGCATCTAGATCAGTCACCAAAGCGATTGTCGCGTAGCATATTTCGAGCTCGCGCGCGAGAACCGACTCCGGATAGCCGGTCATGTTGATCAGGGTGAAGCCCGCGGCGGCGAACCACTGGCTTTCCGCGCGGGTAGAAAACCGCGGACCCTCGATGACCACCATGGTGCCGCCGTCGACCACGCCGGGCAGCCCGGTGACCGCGGAGCGCAACGTCGGGCAGTACGGATCGGCAAAGGACACGTGGGCGGCGCCGGAGTCGAAGTAGGTGTCGGCGCGGCGACGGGTGCGGTCCACCAGTTGGTCGGGCACCACGATCGCGCCCGGCTCGAGTTCCGGCGTCAGGCTGCCGACCGCGCACGGCGCGAAGACTTGCCGCACCCCCAGCGCGCGCAGCGCCCACACGTTGGCCCGATACGGCACTTTGTGCGCCGGAAACCGGTGGTCGGCGCCGTGGCGAGGCAGAAACGCGACCTCGTGCTGGCCGACCACGCCGACCGTGACCGGGCCGCTGGGCTCGCCGAACGGGGTGTCCAGATTGATGATGCGCGCGTCTGAGTCGAAGAACGTGTAGAAGCCGCTGCCGCCGATCACTCCGATCATGTATGCATTATCTTTCAGGCAGCATGCACCGCGTCATGGAACGATTGCAGGGTGGCCAGTTTTGCGCAGTGGGTCGCGGGTGCGCGACCGCGGACCCTCCCCAACGCCATCGCCCCGGTGATCGCGGGCACCGGAGCCGCCGCCTGGCTGCATGCCGCCTGCTGGTGGAAGGCGCTGCTCGCACTGGCCGTCGGCGTGGCATTCGTCGTCGGAGTGAATTTCGCCAACGACTACTCCGACGGCATCCGCGGCACTGACGACGAACGGGCCGGCCCGCTGCGTCTGGTCGGCTCGCGGCTGGCGACACCGGGGTCGGTGCTGACGGTGGCGGTGCTCAGCATGAGCGTCGGCGCGGCGGCTGGGCTGGCGCTGGCGATGACCAGCGCGCAGTGGCTGATCGGGGTTGGCGCGGTCTGCATCGCCGGCGCGTGGTTTTACACCGGCGGTTCGAGGCCTTACGGCTACGCGGGTTTCGGCGAACTCGCGGTGTTCGTGTTCTTCGGGCTGGTCGCGGTGCTGGGCACCCAGTACACCCAAGCGTTGCGGGTGGACTGGGTGGGTGTGGTGCTGGCGGTGACGACTGGTGCGCTGTCGTCGGCGGTACTGGTGGCCAACAATCTGCGGGATATCCCCACCGACGCCCAATCCGGCAAGGTCACGTTGGCAGTGCGGTTGGGCGACATCGGGACTCGCAGGCTCTACCAGGCGTTGCTGGCCCTCGCCGCAGTGTTGACCCTGACGCTGACGGTGGCCACGCCCTGGTGTGCGGCCGGGCTGGTGGCCACGCCGCTGGCGCTGCGGGCGGCGGCGCCGGTGCGATCCGGTCGGATGGGGGCCGAGCTGATTCCGGTCCTGCGTGACACCGGGCTGACGCTGCTGGTGTGGTCGATCGCGGTGGCAACCGCGTTGACGCTGGCGGCCTGAACTACGCGGCCTTCTCCATCAGTTTGATGACCGCCGCACGCAACTGCGCGGTGTAGACGTGCTCGGTGATCAAGCCGATGGCCGCTTTGTCGCCGCTTCGCAGGATGCCCAACAGGAGGTGCTCGCAGCCGATCTCGTTGTCCTTGTGCGCCAATGCTTCTCGCAGTGCCAGCTCCAAAGCTTTCTTGGCCGAGCGCGTGAACGGGATTTGACCGCGGCGGCGGCGCCGGCCAGAGTTACACAGGGCGTTGTCGAAGGCATCCGCGCCGAACGCTCGCGCGACACTGTCCCGCACGGCGCTCAGGTCGATGCCGATCGACTCCAGTGCCTCGACATCGTCGTCGAACGAGGAGTCGCCGGACGTGTTCGCCTTCACCAACTGCGCCCGAACGGCGTCGGCGGTCAAGCCGTATCCGCTGAGCAGCGCCCCTAGCTCGTGGGCTCGGTCCGATGTCGCCGGCTCGGCGGCTCCGGCCGCCTGCAGCACCCCCACCAAAACGTGTGAGGGCCGAACTTCGTCGAGATTCAGCTCGCCCGCTTCTTCCCGGGCCATCGCGACCGCGACCCGTGCGTTGCGGCTGAACCGCCCGAGCACGCTTATCTCCTCTGCCCGTTCCGACTTCGCCCTCCGGGCACCGCTGACGACTGACTCCTCTTTCTTGGCGAATCGGTCCTTCCGGGTCTCCGGGTGCCAGCCCTCAGCGAGCCGCGAGAGCTCCGATCCGTCGATCAGCAAGCACTTGTGCCGTTCGGCAAGTGCCACCGCCGCAGATGTGAACGACTGATTTGAAATGACCATGGTTGAAAGGCACTGATACATCACCGCCCCAGCCACTACCTGCTGGACGGCCGCCGCGCCCACCGGCTTGATTCGCCGCTTGCACTGCACAGCGATTACATCGGTGCCTCTGCGAGCGACAAGGTCGACACCGAAGTCTCCGGTCGCCTTTGTGAAATCGACTAGGTACCCATTGTGACGCAACACGCCGCCCACGAAAGCCTCAAACTCGGCACCCGACATGGCATCGATGTCCAGTCCTGACACGAGTGTCAGTGTTTCGCTCACGTCTGACAACATCGTGGGAGCGCGGTCGCCGATTCCGGAGACACTCGACCTCGGGTCCCCGAGTGCACGGGATTTGACGACCGCACCTTCTACGTCTCCCTGGTATCCGGCCTCCAGATGCGTGTCGATGAGCGCTTACATCCCCGCACCGACAGTGGCTGAGTCGAAAATCCGTCAGCGCCGACGAACGTGGCGTCGAACGCTTCTCGGGCAAACGACGTCAGTCGTCGGGCGGTGCCTCGCCGCGCAGTCTGGCCCGCAGCTGCTCGCGGTCGCGGCGCCGGCGCTCGGTGGCCACCTCGAGGTCTTCGGTGGCCCGGCGACGCAACGGACCGAACACCCAGATGCCCAGCGGCATCGCAATGACGAGGGCAAACAACAGGGCGACGGTGATCGGGAACTCGTGCACGCCGAGCAGTCGGCCGGCTGCGTAGATCGCCGCGGTGAGCGCCGCCACCAAGACCAGTCGAGCCGCGACGTAAAACAGGACGCTGACGGCGGCCCGACCGGCCGAGCTCTGAGCCTTTGGCACAATGCGAGCCTAAGACGCCGCGTATATTCGCCACCAAGGAGGTGTTGAGTGCTGTACCTGCTCCTCGTCCTCGTTCTCGGGACGCTGATCTACGTTGGCTGGCGCGCTGTCCGTTCACAGGTCAACCGGCAGAAGACTCGCGTCATCGGACCCGACGACGATCCGGACTTCCTGTGGCGGTTAAGCCACGGCGACAACCCGCGTTAAATCGCTAGATGAAGTGCTCGTTGGATCGGCCCTGATCGCTCGGAAAACCATCGGCGACAACGGCTGCCAGTTCGATCAGCGCTTCCCGCGTTTCCCGCTTCAGCCGGTCCAGGCTGATCTCCGCGCCCTCCTCGAGATGCGGATCGAACGGCACCAGTCGCACCGCGCGGCAGCGCCGGGAGAAGTGATCGACCACCTTCTGCATGTCGACCTTGCCTGAGCGGGGCCGGACCGCGTTGATGACCGCGATCGAATTGCGCACCAGATCCTCGTGGCCGTGCGCATCGAGCCAGTCCAGCGTCGCCGACGCGCTGCGCGCACCGTCGATCGATCCCGAGCTGACCACGATCAGTGCATCGGCCTTCTCCAGCACCGACGTCATCGCCGAATGCAAAAGCCCGGTCCCACAGTCGGTGAGCACCAGCCCGTAGAACCGCTCCAGGATTTCCAGCGTCTGCGCGTAGTCCTCGGCGCTGAACGCCTCGGACATGGCCGGATCGCTTTCCGACGCCAGCACTTCCAGCCGGCTGGGACCCTGCGAGGTGTAGCTGCGCACATCGCTGTAACGCTCGATGCCCTCGGCGTCGCGCAGGAGGTGGCGCACGGTGGCCGGAGTCTCCAACGGCACCTTCTGGCTCAGCGTGCCGCGATCGGGGTTGGCGTCGACCGCGACCACCCGGTCTCCGCGAATCGACGCGAAGGTCGCCCCGAGCGTGGCGGTGATGGTGGTTTTGCCGACGCCGCCCTTCAGCGACAGCATCGCGATGCGGTAGCAACCTCGCAGCGGCCTGTTGACCTGCACGGTCAGGTCGCTGTACCGCATGATCCGAGGACTTTCGCCCACGTTGATCAGCTGTCCCGACAAGACGTAGAGCCACCGACGCCAGCCTTCCGACGGCGGCGGCTTGACCTGGCGCAGCAGCGTGCTGGTGGACAGCTCCGGGTACGCCGACGGGTGAAGGGTCGGCCGTCCGGTGTTGGTCGAAGCGGCCAGCGGTTGTCCCCGGTAGTAGCCGCTCGAGTTTTGCGACGGCGAATCGACGACTTGCGGAAGCCCTTTGTGCGGCGTGGCTGCCCAAGCCCGTGGCTCGACGCGAGTCTCGGGGGCGGCACGCCCCGGGTGGCGGCCTCGCTGAAGCGCCGCTCGGTGCGGAACCCGGCAAAGGCCTGGGTCGGCGGATCGGTCACCGGCGGTGGCGGTGGCGGCCGCAGCTCGGTGGTCGGATGGTCTTCGCGACCATGCGATACCTCCGCGTTCGCATTTTGCGTCGGATGGTCAGACACGTGCAGTTACCCCTTGTTGCAACACTCAGGTCGCTTGTTGACGAGCGGGCCTGTTATCGAACATATCGCAGCGCCGATCGGTACCCGCCTGGTCGGCCTAGCCCACTCCAGCATAGGAGTGCAGCCCAACCGTCACCAGGTTGACGAAGAACAGGTTGAACACCATGGCCACGAAACCGACCACGTTGATCCAGGCGGCTTTCCTGTCCCGCCAGCCCGCCGTCGAGCGAGCATGCAGGTAGGCGGCGTAAACTACCCAAGCAATGAACGCGACCGTCTCTTTGGGGTCCCAGCCCCAATACCGGCCCCAGGCCTGCTCGGCCCAGATCGCGCCGAAGATCACACCGAAGCCGAACACCGGGAACGCGAAGATCGTGGTTCGGTAGGCGATCCGATCCAGCGTCTGCGCGTCGGGCAACCGCTGCACCATCCGGGCAAACGCGCCCGACGTCTCCGGCTCACCCAGCCGCGAGGTCCGCAGCAGGAACAGGATGCTGGCCACCCCGGCGACCAGGAACACCCCCGAACCCAGGCTGACCACCGACACATGGATGGGCAGCCAGTACGACTGCAGCGCCGGCATCACCGGTGCGGCGTTGGTGTAGAGCCAGCGCCCGGACACCGTCAGCAAAATCAGCACTGGCAGCAGCAGAAAAACCCACAGCGGACGGTACTGCGGGCGGCGCAGCACGATCGCGCCGGCGACCAGGCCGCAGAAGCAGGTCAGGTTGATGAACTCGTACATGTTGCCCCACGGCACCCGCACGGTGGCCAGACCGCGCAGCACGATGCACAGCAGCAACAGGCCGATTCCGGCGTAGACCAGGATCAGCCCGGCCCGCCCGACGCGCTCGTCGAACGGCCGCCGCGGGGCGTCCAACACGACGCCGGGCGTCGCGCTGTCGGCGGCCACCGCGCCCGCGCTGACCAACTCGCGTTCGGCTCGCCGGCTGCGGGCATAGGCCAGTTCGACGGCCAGCAGCAACAAGGCGACCACCAAGATCACCACCGAGGAAGTGAACGCCCAGTCTGAATTGCGCGCCAAGCCCAAATCGACGTGCGCTGTGTTCATCGGCGCCACTCCTCACCGCCGGCTGCGCAGGCTTTATCGTCGTCGGCGCGATTCACTCGAGGCTCCTTCCAGCGGTCCCGACGGGCTCGACAGCGGTGACGGCCGGCGTTTTCAATCCGTCCAGCAACCGGTCGACGAGCCGCTCGAATTCGTCGCCCCAGCCGGAGTTGTCCGTCCGCGCCAGGCCGCCTAGCTCGACGTTCACCGTACCGGCCGCGGCCGGTATCAGCCGGACCCAGACCCGCCGTCGGCGCACCAGCAGCGACACCACCAGCCCGGCCATCATCGCGATGGCGAACACCAGCACCCAGATCTGCCCGGGATCGTGCGAAACCTGCAGGTTGACGAACGGAACGGCGCCGTCGAACCGCACGACGGTGCCCGCCGCCGGACCCTGATCGACCCGCACACTGTCACCGACGCGCAGGTTGATCCGTTTGACCCGGGTGAGTCGGTGCTGGTCGATCAGCCGCGGGTCAAGGGTGTACAGCGACTGCGGCCGGCCGGTGTCCAGGCCGGTGTCGCCCGAATAGATGTCGACGGCGACCGCCGGGGCGTTCAGCGCGGGAAAGCTCGACGACAGCAAGGTGCCCTCGAGCTGCTCGGTCGGCGCGAGCAGACCCTGGATGGCGATCTGGTGCTTGCGACGTTCGGCGGCGTCCGGATACGCGCCGGCCGGCGGGTCGATACGCGCGACGCCCGACGACAGCAGCGTGCGGGGGTTGTCGGGTCGCCACTGCACCGTCGAGGTGCGGGTCTGCCCGTCGGGAAAGGTCACCGTGAACGTCGGCGCGTAGCCGTGGCCCTGCAAGTAGACCCGGTTGCCGCCGACCCGCAGCGGGTGGTTGACCTCCAGCCGATAGCGCCGCCAACTGTCGTTCGCGAGGTCACGCCCGGCCTGGTAGTCGATGTCGGCGGCGAACGACGTGGCCTGCCCGTTCGAAAGATAGTGCGCGTCAAAGTCCTTGACGCGCACGCAAATCGGGTACAGCGACGTGCCGTCGACGGTGTTGCCGGCCCGGAACGAATCGAATGCGGCCGGCGATGCCGAGCAGAAACCGGGACCGCCGTCGGCGATCACGACGACGTTGCCCTCGTAGCCGAACAGCTTGCCGGCGGCGACCGCCACCAGCAGGCCCACTAGCGAGAAGTGGAACACCAGGTTGCCGAATTCGCGTAAATAGCCCTTCTCGGCGGAGATTTCGATGTCGTCACCGCTCGTGCGGATGACCTTGCGCCAACCCCGCAGCCGGTCGACCATGGTCGCCGCCAGCGTATCGGGTTCGCCGACGAGCGTGGCGCCGGCGTGCTTGGGCAGCCGAGCCAGGTTGCGGGGAGCCGGCACCGGTGTTGCCCGCATGCTGCGGGCGTGCTCGATCATCCGCGGCGTCAGGCAGCCCACCAGCGAGACGAAAAGCAGCGTGTAGATGGCGGTGAACCAGAAGCTGCCGAACACGTTGAACGCCTGCAGTCGATCCAGCCACGGCCCGATCAGCGGGTGGGCGGCCAGATAGTCGCCGACCTTGCCGGCGTTGAGGCTGCGTTGGGGTAGCAGCGCGCCGGGCACCGCACCCAAAGCCAGCAGGAACAACAGCACCAGCGCGGTGCCCATCGAGGTCAGCGCGCGCCAAGTGTTGCGGGTCAGGGCAAGCAGCCGGGTCAAATCGGCAACCTCACATCGGAGACGAACGCGTCGCGCAGCCAGGATATGAAGTCGTTCCACACGCCGCTGACCAGCGCGACGCCGACCGCGATCAGCAGCACACCGCCGAAGATCTGCAACGCCCGGGTATGCCGGCGCAGCCAGTCGAGGCCGGCGACGGCCGAGGCCGACCCAAAAGCCAACAGCACGAACGGGATTCCCAGGCCCAGGCAGTAGGCGATCGTCAACACGATTCCGCGGGCCACGCTCGCGCCGTCGGTTGCCGAAGCGACGGTGATCACCCCGGTCAGCGTCGGCCCCAGACACGGCGTCCAGCCCAGCGCGAACACCGCGCCCAGCAGCGGCGCGCCGGCCACCGTCGACAACTGCCGCGGCGCGAACCGGACCGGGCGCTGCAGCGCCGGAACGTATCCCACGAACACCAGGCCCATCAGGATGGTCAGCGCGCCGCCCACTCGCTGCAGCAGCAGCTGATCGGCGATCAATGTGGTGGTCATGCCCAGCACGGCGACCGTGCCGAGCAGGAACACCACGGTGAAGCCGGCGACGAACAACGCCGCCGACCCGGCGATCCGCCATCGCGCAGCCGGCGGTGCTTTGACCTGACCGGCCTGCGGCTGCTCGTCGACACCGACGACCGCGGCCAGGTACGACAGATAGCCCGGCACCAGCGGCACTACGCACGGCGACGCGAAGGACACCAGCCCGGCCAGCAGGCACACGGCCAACGCCACGAATATTGGCCCGGCAGCGGCGATTTCGCTAAAGCCGGTCATTGCTGCCCGACGGGTTCGGACGCGATTCGTTGCACCACCGGCTGCAGGTCCTCGGCGAGCAGCTCACGCAGGAAAACCGCCGCGACCCGATGCTGGCGGTCAAGCACCAGCGTGGACGGGATCACTGTGGTGGGGTACTTGCCGCCGAACGCGATCATGCTGCGCATCGCCGGGTCGTAGATCGACGGGAACGTCACGTTGCGGTCCTTGACGAAGTCCTGGGCCGCCTGGCGGTTGTTGTCACGGACGTCGATGCCCAGCAGCGTGACGCCGTCGGCATGGGTGGCGTTGTACACCTGCTGCAGCTGGGTGACCTCGGAGCGGCACGGCCCGCACCATTGGCCCCAGACATTGATGACGACAACCTTGCCGGCGAACTCGTCGACCGACACGGTCCGTGACGGGTCCATCAGGTCGGGGCCGGCGACCGGTCCGGGCCGGCCGCGGTGGTCGGGCGGGTCGTAGTAGATGTCAGTTTTGCCGCCGGGAGCGACGAATTCGAAGGTACCGCCCTGAGCGACGGCGTCGTCGCCGCTGGAACAGCCGACCACCAGGCCGACCACCGCCGCGGCGACAAGCGCCAGCCGCCACATGGTCAACTACCCGCCGGCTCGCTGTAGACCACGTCGACCAGCCGGTCGCCGTCGTAGACCAGCGACGTCACCGACGCAGTCGCGCACTGGCGGCGCCGCGGGTCGTGCCAGAGCCGCTTGCCGGTCAGCGAGAGTCGCACCGTCCACACCGGCAGCTGGTGGCTCACACAGACCGCTTCATGGCCGGCGGCCCGCGCGCGGGCCTTGTCCACCGCGGTCGTCATCCGCGCCGCGATCTGCTTGTACGGTTCACCCCACGACGGGGTGAACGGGTTGCGCAGCTGCCACCAGAACCGCGGGTCCCGCCAGGCGCCGTCGCCGGGCCCAATCCGCTTGCCCTCGAAGAAGTTTGCCGATTCAATCAGGTCGGGATCAGTGTCCAAGGTCAGGTCGTGTCGGCCGACGATGGGCGCAGCGGTCTCCTGCGCCCGCTGCAGCGGGGAGGCGATGACCGCGACGATGTCGCGGTCGGCCAGCGCGTCAGCCACTGCCTCGGCTTGCCGAATTCCCTTGTCGGACAGCCGGTATCCGGGCAGTCTGCCATAGAGCACGCCCTCGGGGTTGTACACCTCGCCGTGGCGCACCAGGTGGATTCGGGTCTGTTCGGCCATCAGGGTGTGCTCTCCTTGGCTGCGGCGGCGGCCGCAGCGGCCGCGGGTAGCGCGTCGGCGATCCGGGTAAAGGCGGCGTCGTCGAGCGCCGCCGAGACGAACCATGCTTCGAAGGCGCTGCACGGCGGGTAGACACCGGCGTCCAGCAGGGCATGAAAGAAGGACGGGAAGCGCCACGTCTGGCTGGCCCGCGCCGACGCGAAATCGGTGACGGGCGCATCGCCGAAGAATACGCTGAGCATATTGCCGGCCCGCGGAATCTGGTGCGGCACACCGGAATCCGTCAGTGCCGCGGACAGTAGGCCGGCCAGCCGATCCGCATTGGCATCCAGCGTCGCATACACCGACTCGTCGGCAGCCCGCAGCGTTGCCAGCCCGGCGGCCATCGCCACCGGATTGCCGGACAGCGTGCCGGCCTGATACACCGGCCCCAGCGGCGCCAGCCGTTCCATCACCTCGACTCGCCCGCCGAACGCCGCAGCGGGCAGTCCGCCGCTCATCACCTTGCCGAAGGTGAACAGGTCGGCGTCGACCGGATCGATTCCGTACCAACCGCTTCGGCTGACCCGAAAGCCCGTCATCACCTCGTCGACGATCAGCAGCGCGCCGTGCTCGGCGGTAGTCTCGCGCAGCGCCGCGTTGTAACCCGGCACCGGCGGGACAACGCCCATGTTGCCGGGGCTGGCTTCGGTGATCACCGCGGCGATGTGGTCGCCGAACTGGGCGAAGGTCTGCCGCAAGGCGTCAATATCGTTGTACGGCAACACAATCGTGTCGGCAGCGGTGGCGCCGGTGACGCCGGGCGATGACGGCAGGCCCAGCGTCGCAACCCCGGAGCCCGCGTCGGCCAGCAACGCGTCGACGTGGCCGTGGTAGCAGCCGGCGAACTTGACGACCTTGGCGCGGCCGGTGAACCCGCGGGCCAGTCGCACCGCGCTCATGGTTGCCTCGGTGCCGGAGTTGACCAGCCGTATCCGCTCCACGGGTGGCATCCGGTCGATGATTTCGGCGGCCAGTTCGGTTTCGGCGGGCGTCGGCGCCCCGAATGACAGCCCGGTGGAGGCGGCCTTGGCGACGGCGTCCACCACCGAGGGGTGCGCGTGACCCAGGATCATCGGTCCCCACGAGCAGACCAGGTCGACGTAGCGGTTGCCGTCGGCGTCGGTGAGCCAGCAGCCGTGGGCCTCGGTGATGAAGCGTGGCGTGCCGCCGACCGCCTTGAAGGCCCGCACCGGTGAGTTCACGCCGCCAGGTATGACCGCGCAGGCGTCGTCGAACAGCTTCGCCGAGACGTCGGTACGCACGTCCACCAGTGTCCCAGCCGCTGGGAGTGGCTTCACTACAGGGTGTAGTCGATGCTGGGCGGTTATTGCGTTAGCTGCGACGACAGCGACGAGAATACGCTGGTCACAGCGACGGCTAGCGCCAGATGCGACGATCGACGCTAGATCTGCTGCGGACGATCTGCGGACGACAGCCGCCATTCCCAAAAACCATCGCCGCGATTGTGCCGGTAGTACCCCGCCGCCTCAACCTGACGGGTGCAGTCATCCAGGTAGCCCAACGACACCCCCCACCCGTCGCGGTCGGCCCGCCAGATCCCCAACATGTTGCACGGCTTGCCGTTACCGCGGTGGTGCGCTAACTCAGGACTCAGGTCAGAACATGTTGGTCAAAAACAGTTGCAGAGACTCAAATAGGCTCTCGAACAGTCCGCTGCTGCCGATCCCGTTATCGAGTGCACCAATAAGCGCGTCGGCGTTGTTGATGTTGTCGGAGATGTCGACAAGGGTGAGGTCACCGTCGGTCGACGTGGTCGCGTTGGCGATTTCCGTCGGTGTCAACCCGAGGTACTCCGCGTGCGTGGTGAACAGGTTGTACAGCGCGTCCAGCTGACCTCCGGCTGTGAAGTCCTGTTGGAAGTCGGCGACCCCGTCGCCGTCGAGCGTGTAGATCGTCGCCGGGTACAGATCATCGGGCGTCACGTTAGTGTTCGCCTCAATTCCGCCCGGGAGGGAGGGGTCGCCGATGAACACGAAGTGCAGATCGGCGCTGGGGATGCCGTCTTCTGCGAGTTGGGTCATGGCGATCGACTCGGCGGTGGCGCTTTGGGAGTATCCGAAGATCGTCAGCGGGTCCTCGGCGGTGAAAGCGCCTGGGTTCGCGGTGAATTCGTTCTCCACGGCGAGGGTGACGTCGTCGGCGTCGGTGAGATTGCTTTGCTGGATCAGTTCGGGCGTCGTCAGTACCTGCAGCGGCGCGGCACATGGGTCGGTCCCGATCATGTCGCAGACCGTCGAGGAGGTCGCGCCATCGTCGAAACCCAGCGGGTTCAGATACAGATTTTCGGCGGCCTGAGCGAAGGCGGTGTCCGGCGTCGACTCGAAGGTTCCGCCGAGGATGATCGCCGTATCGCTCCCAGCCAGCGGGTCGTCCGCATCGGCCTGGGCGGCTTGGAGACTCGCCGCGCTAGCCGCGCCAACGAACATGCCGACGATGGCAACTTTCGCGAGCATCTTAGATCCGTTCACCGCTGCACTTCCCTTTGCCTGCGTCTTCACATGTTCTTATCTGAAGTACAGCCTGAGTTCAAGGAATTCTTAATCTCGGTCTAAACGAGCGGCGGAAATAATCGCCGAGGATGAAAACGGCGGCTGAAGGCAGCATCCCGGTCGCTCGTTGCCCACGCCGGACTCCGGCGCGAACGCGGGTTGAACACCAGCCGCGCCCGCTTACTCTGGGTCTTTCACCGTGATGTCGTCAACGTCGTTGGCGATGGCGGTTTTCGCCACTTCTGTGGCAACCGAACCGCCAATGAAGAGCGCAATGGCCTCTTGGAGCAAGACGCCATAACCCGTAGGTGGTCGATAGGTGATCTGAGCGTCGAGGTCGTTTTCCCGCAGCTCGTCTATCAGCTCCCCTAGCGATTCCAAGCGGCCTGGATTCAGTATCTCGGTGCCGTGAATCCGGACGGTCACCATCGGTCGTTCGTTCCACCTCGTCACCGGCGCGAGTCTAGGGGGGTCGGTCGGTCTGCGGACGATCTACTGCGGACGATCTGCGGACGATTCGGCCTGATTCCGAGAAAAACCCCAGCTCAGCGAGTTAGCTGGGGTTTTTCTCGGACTACAGGGTGTAGTTGTCGAGCATCGACGCCAGTCGGGCGACAGCTACACTCCCGACCGCGGCGAAACGGTGCGAAGGTCGGGCGCTCGTCGCGCCTGGCACGCAAGCCGCCGTTCCTCGGCTTCGATGACGGCGACCTTGGCGTCGATCGCCGCCTGCTCGTATGCGCGGCGGCAGAACTCGGCGACAATGAGCTGGCACATGCGGGTGCACCATTCGACGACTGACTCGTCGTCGCTGGCGTCAGCCCCTGCGCGCATGACCGCATGCAGCCCTTCCAGTTCGGCGCCGTTGAGCTGTGCCAGCGGCCGGCAGGGTTCCATGTCGGTGACAGTGACGCGTGCGCCGGCCATCACTGACACCAGCCGGACTAGCAGGGCGTCGGATACCGACGCGGCCCACCGCGCCAGGCCTGCGTGCCGCGACTGCGACAGCTGCTCAAAGACGCCGAGCAGCGTGGAGGTGGCCTCTTCGGGCAGATCGTCGACGCGGGGATGGGTCATCGTTTTCCTCTCTTTGGAGGTATTCGACGCAGGCCTCGTCTTGGCTTGGAGCCCGGTTGGAACAATCGACTGGTGACCCGGCAAACGGCCCGCGAGGTCGCACTGGCAAGCGTCGCAGCCGTCCGGGACGACCCGAGTGGGCGGCTGGCCCTGATGCGCAGCCAATACCGGGTCCCGCCGGACGTCGACCGCGGCTATCTGCCCTACCGACAAGCGGCGTCGGCCTTCATGCGATGGCAGCTGCGGCGCGGACTGCTCAACCCGGTCGACTTGCCGAAGCCGGGAAGCCCATGGTGGCGGGCGATCAACGAACGCCTGCTCTTCGACGTCGGCGAAGCCCGCGCGCTGGCCTTCGGCCATCCCGGCCCGCCGAGTTCGCCCACGGTCGCCGCCTGGCTGGAATTCATTCGACGTCCCAGTGCCGCGCGCTGGTATCGGGCGCACAACATGAGCGTCGTCGGCGGATATCTCGAACACGAACACCTGGCGACGCGCGAAGGCCGAATCGAGCGGTTCTTCATCAACGTGGTGCTGGCTCGGGTTCTCTACACCCACGCGATGGTCGCCGCGCCGCGGCTGGCACTGGCCTGGCTGGCCCCCGCCGGACGGCTGCTCGGCGATCCCCGTCTGGGCATGACCGGCATGTTCCTCTCGCTTTCGCGAGTGCTACCCGACCGTTATCCCCTCGGCGATGACGTCGCGCCCTACGCGCAGCTCGAACACGGACTGGGACATCTGCTCGACATCGGCGTCATCACCCCTCGGGTGGAAGGCCTCTACGCGTGGTCGGCCAATGAGCTGAAGGCTCCTGGCCTGCGACAGCTGCTGTCCGGCCAGACCCCTTGCTACGCCTGGCCCGCAGTTGACCAGCAGCCGTGGAACCCGGCCCCATCGCGGCTGGCCCGGCTGTCGCGAAGGCTTTTGCCGGTCAGGGCGTCGCCTCGGTAAGCGCGAACACCGGATGGTCGGCCGGATCGGGCAACTTGCGAAAGTAACCGTCGACCGCCCTCCCGGCCTTTTTCTGGTAGGCGGTCAGGATCGGCTGACGTTGCGGCGCAGGCATTTCGCGCGCAGCATACGTCACGGCGCCGGACTTGTTGGTCAGTGTGACGGTGGGATTGGCGCGGACGTTCTTGACCCACTGCGACTCGCCGCGGGTGGAGACCAGATACCGAGTGCCGTCGACGTCGACCGTGACGACGGGAATGTGCTGCGGCTCGCGACTTCCCCGCTTGGTCACGGTAAGCGTTTTCGCTGTTGCTGACGCCGGTCGCCATCGCGATCCGGTTGAAGACCTTGACGGTGAACCACGGGGGCTTGAGGTAGGCCATGATCTTCGAGTTTGATGGCGGCATGCAACTACCGCAACGACTCGCCCGATTCAATCGACACGTCACCAACCCCATTCAGCGGATGTGGGCCGGTTGGGCCCCATCCTTCGGCATTCTCGAGCACGTCGGGCGGCGCTCCGGCAAGCCCTACCGCACCCCGTTGACGGTGTTCAACGCCGAAGTCGACGGCAAGCCGGGCGTCGCGATTTTGCTGACCTACGGCCCCGACCGTGACTGGTTGAAGAACCTCAACGCCGCCGACGGGGGCCGGATGCGACGGCACGGCAAGACCTTCGGCGTCAGCGACCCACGGACCGTCACCAAGGAAGAGGCGGCGCCGCACGTCAGTGGCGCGTCGCGGCGGCTCTTCGCCAGGTTGCCGTTCGAGCAAGCGGTGCTGTTGACCAAGACCGGTTAAGCGCCTGGTTGTCAAAGCGGTCCCGTTGAGACGACAGGGCCGCTTTGATATTTGCAGGACGGTCCAGCAGGGGGCCGCGAAGCAGCGAGGAGCTGAACATGGCCTGGATGGCTGAGGAATCGCTACCAACAGGAAGCATGGGCTTGGCCGCCGCGGTGTGCGATGCTCCGGCCTCAGGATCCGGTCAGTGGGTCTATGCGGTCGGTGGCACGAACAACAACGTCCTTGCTGCGGTGGCGGGCTACGAAGCCTTGAGGCACAACTCAAGACGTGCCGGGGAGGGTAGCGGAAGAAGCAGCCTCAGGCCCGAGCGGTCCGCGCCGCCACTTGCCAAGGAAGTACAGCGCGACCACCACGGCCCAGGAGAGCAGGCCGAGCCAAAACTGGACACGCGCAGTGCGCTCGAACGCCATTTGCACCAGCACGGCGACGATCGCGGCCAGTGTCAGAATCGACAGCACCGGGAAGAACCACATTTTGACGCGCAGCTTTTCCGGCGGCGTCTTCACTCGTAAAACGATCTGCGACAGCGCAATCAGCAAGTAGACGAACAGCACGATGGCGCCCGACGAGTTGAGCAGGAAGATAAACACCGTTGCCGGAGCGATGCCCGACATGATGACGCACAGGAACCCCACCACCGATGAGCACAGAATCGCGACGTAAGGCACGCCACGTCGGCTGAGGTCCATCAACCGGGCCGGCCCCTCGCCCCGGCCGGCCAGCACGAACAGCATGCGAGATGACGTGTACAGGCCGGAATTCAAGCAAGAAAGCACCGCGGTCAGCACGATCGCGTTCATGATGTCATCCGCGCCGCGAAGTCCCATGTGCTTGAACGCCGCGACGAATGGTGACGCACCGGACTCTACGGAGTCCCACGGCTGGATCACGACCAGCAGAAAAACCGAACCCACGAAGAAGATCGCGATACGGGCGGCCACCGCGTTGGTGGCTCGCCGAATTGCCCTCTCGGGATCGGGCGTTTCGCTAGCAGCGATGGTCGCAACCTCGGCACCGACCATCGAGAAGATCACCACAACGATGGCGGAGAAGATGGCGCCGACGCCGTTCGGGCAAAATCCGTGATGCGAACTCAGATTTGAGAAATCGCGATGGCGACCCGGCCACATCCCCAGAACGAACAACGTACCGAGGCCAAGGAATATCAAGATGGTCGCGACTTTGATTCCGGCGAACCAGAATTCGAATTCCCCGAAGGATGAGACCGAGTAAAGATTGGTTGCGGTCATTGTCAGCATCAGGATCAGCGAGACCAGCCACAACGGCGCATGAACCCAGTAGTTGACGACTTTCGCGCCAGCGACCGCCTCGAAGCCAACGACGATCACCCAGTAGTACCAATACAGCCAGCCCATGGAGAAACCCGCCCAACCGCCCAGCGCATTACGCGCGTAGTCAGCGAATGAACCCGTCGACGGGTTTGCGGTAGCCATTTCGCCGAGCATCCGCATGACGAGAACGACGAGCACGCCGCAGAGCACGTATGTCACAACGGCGGCGGGGCCGGCGGTTCGGATCACCACACCCGACCCGACGAAAAACCCCGCGCCGATGACACCGCCGATGGCGATCATGGTCAGCTGCCGCTGCGACAGTCCCTGGCTCAGCTGCGGCGCGGCCATGACGGGACGCTAACACCTCGCGGTGTGCTCCCGCTCGACTCACACCGGGACAGCCCGCAACACGGCGGGCAGGCTGGGTAGGAAATGCTCGGTGGCGAAAGCGCGAATGTCGGCGGCGTTGGTCAGGGGTTTTCGGCTGGGCAACAGCAGCACCATCGCCGCATAGCGCAGGATGGTTTCGGCCAGCTCGTCGATTGCCTGCGCCCCGATCCGTTCGGCAAAGCCGTCCGGGAAAATGATCCGCAATGCGGCCGCCATCCGCTCGACCGCGGCATCCCAGTGCTGGTTGGCCAACTCGATCATCAGGCCGGGCTCGTCGGCGAGCATCCGGGTCAGCACGCGGTGTTGGCGGAATCGCATGATCGACAGCGTGAACGCCTCGACATAGTAATTCGATTGCGGCCGACGGCTTTTCAATTCGTCGGCGATGTCGGCGAAAAGCACCGCGTTTTCCCGGTCGATGACGGCGGCGACCAATTCGTCGCGTCCGGCGAATCGCCGGTAGATAGTCGTGCGGCTGACCCGCGCGCGACGGGCTACGTCGTCGAGCGCCACCCGGCGGAAGCCGTGCTGTTCGAACTCGACGACGGCGGCATCGAGGATGGCAGTAGTAGCGGGGTCGGCTGGGTTGTTAGCGGGCGTAGCCGGCACTGGCAAACCCGTTGTAGCGCCGCCGCATCGGAAGATGATCCCACAGCCAATTGACCGGCCGCGACCGCCACACTGCGGCGAAACGCTGATAGCGACGCTCCTGCCGGTCGCTCCAGGGGAGACCGAGCAGGGTGCGTGCCCGCGGCGGGAGACCGCCGGTCGTCAGAAACGCCGCGACCGGGTTGAACATCAGCGAGACCACGCGCCACACCAGCGGCGGCACACCCTTGGGGCACGGGAACCCCTTAGTCACATATCCGACACCGTATTTGGCGGTCGGATGGGCGACCATGACCTGGTCAAGCATGTGGTCCCAGTACCGCTGGAACTCGTCGTAGTCGGCCGGCATCGGCCGGTCGCTCACTCCATAACGGCGATACCACGTCTTCGACTCGAGGTAGATCTGCTCCTTCTCCTCGTCGGTGAGGCGTTTGACGAAGGTGTCGGCGAAGTACAGCACCTGCTCGACGAAGGTTGCGTGCGCCCAGAAATAGGTATCCGGATCCAACGCGTGATACCGCGCCGCTTTTCCTTGCCCGGGGGGCATTGTCCCCTTGATGCCGTGATGAAAATCACGCACCTGCTGCCCGGGATGGTCGTCGTCGGCGCCGTAGACGGTCATGAAGATCGGCGGCAGCGAACGTTTGACCCGCGCCGCGGTGTCGCTGAAAAACACCGAGTGGTCCAGCACGCCCTGCCCGAGTTCGGCGAGCATGTTCTGCAGCACCGCAGGCCGCGGGCCGATCAGGAACATCCGGTTGTCGCCGAAGTACCGCCACATCAACGACTGTGGCCCCAGTGGCAGGGCGTCGATAGCCGTCGCAGACTCAGTCAGCTCGGTCATGTGGGACAGTGTTACATATTTTGCACTTTGTTCCAACCGCGGGGTTGCCAGCCTCACCGCCAGGGGTTGTTGCCGGAATGTTGTCGGACCGTTGCCGCTCAGCGCCCGTTGGCTTGGCACGATTCGCTGGTGCACGCCATGACCCATCGGACGAACCGCCGGACCGCGCTGCGCCTAGGCGTCACCGGTGCCGGTGCCGCGGGTCTGTGGGCGCTGGGCGCGCTGCCGGATGCGACCCGGGCGGCGCCCGCTCCGCTGAGCAGTCCGCTGCCCACGCGCGAGGAGGGCTCATTCGTCTCCCTGGCGCGCGGTGGAAAGAACACGAAGTGGATCATCGCCCGCCCGCCGGGCCAGACCGGCCCGTTGCGCACGGTGATCGCGCTGCACGGGCTGGACAGCGATGCCGCCGGGGTGATGAGCCTCGGTGTCGAGAACGCCCTGGCCAAACTGCCCACCACGGGCAAGCCGTCGATCGCGGTGGCGAGCGTCGACGGCGGCAACGGCTACTGGCGGCCGCGGGCCAACGGCGAAGACTCCGGCGCGATGGTGCTCAACGAGCTGATCCCGATGCTTGCCGGCAAGGGTCTGGACACGTCACGGGTGGCGTTCATGGGCTGGTCGATGGGCGCGTACGGGGCGATGCGGCTGAGCTCTCGGATTGGCGCGGCCCGGACCTTCGCGGTCTGTGCGATCAGCCCGGCGCTCTACCTGACGTATTGGGGAGCGCCGCACGATGCCTTCGACGGCCTCGATGACTTCCGGAAGAACTCCACGGTGAACCCGGCGGAGTTGATGTCGGTTCCGCTGCGGGTGGACTGCGGGACCGGCGACGGTTTCTACATCGCCACTCGGGAATTCGTGAACCGGCTGCCCAGCCAGCCGGCCGGCGGCTTCTACCCGGGCGGCCACGACGCGGAGTTCTGGCAGCAGCACCTGCCCGACGAGCTGGCCTGGTTGGCGTCCTGAATTCAGGCGGGTCGGCCGGCTCGCCGAAGTCGGGCCACACCGACCACCGCCAGCATGCCGGCCGCCGTCGCCAGCAGCAGCGTCAACAGCAGCAGCTGAGGGTCGTAGACCACCGACGTGGTGACCGGCTGGCCATCGACCACGGGTGCGACGGCCACGGTGGAGCGCACCGCCGACCAGCTGACAGCGCAGCCGACCACCGCCGCGCAGGCCAGGGCGAGCGCGATGAAAGCCTGAAATCGGGCCATCACCAGCGTGATCCGGCGTCGTCACCGTCGTCGTGCTTATCAGGCGGCGGGCCGTCCGGTCCGACCCGCTCCTCGACCAGTGGGGTCAGCGCGGCACGCAGGTGCCGGTGTCGACGCGCCCACGCTTGCGCGGTGCGGCCACCGCTGAGCCGCAGACCGATGCCAGTGCGCCCCTTGGGCACCCCGACCAGCTCACCGAGTGCCCGTGCCGATTGCCAACGCTCCAGGTCCTTTTCGGATGTCAGCGGATGGTCGGCCGGCGGGTAGACCTTGACGATCTCGGCCACCTTGATGGTCTCGGTGCCCTGGCGCAGCGCCTGACTGGTCAGTTCCACCGACGTGTGGATGCGGGCCGCCTTGACTTGCAGCGCAATGAAACTCGTCACCAGCACGAGAAAGAGCAGCGGGACACTGACCTGCCAGCCATACCCGTTGGTTTTCTCGAGCCACAGCATGGCCGCGGCCGACGCCGGGCCGACCAGCACCCAGTACCAGCTGGCCCCGGCCTCGCGAAAGAGCGGAGCGGCCTTGGTCTCCGTGCCCGCGGTCATCGAAACATCATCCCCTGCTGCGCCCGACGTCAAACTACCTGGGGTCCCTACCTGGTGAAGTACGCCTGGGCGTCGCTGCGGTGCAGCAGGAACATCCCCCCGGCGATCAGCACCGAGCCGACGATGCCGGAGACGCCACAGATCAGCGCGAACATCGGCGGCCAGTTGACGGTGAACAGCCTGGTACCGACGAAAACGACGGTGGCCGTGCCACCGCCGGCCAACACGGTGCGAGCCCAGCGGTAACCGGCCCGCATCAGGATCAGGAAGGTCACCACGATCGCGCACAGCACCGCGGTGAAGAGCCCGGATGCGACGTAGAGCACCATCGATCCGCGACCGGCCGATGACGCGACCATGTCGGCGATGTAGCCGACCACCATCAGCGGCAACGCCGCCAGCCACAGCCAAAAGCCGGTGTCGACGTCGACGGGCCGGGTCCGCGGCGCGGGCGCCCCCGGCGGAATGGGATCCGTCACGACAGCCAGACCGCCGCCTCGGCGGCCCAATAGGTCAGCACGATGTCGGCGCCCGCCCGCCGAATCCCGGTCAGGGATTCCAGCGCGGCGCCGCGCTCGTCGACCCAGCCGTTAGCGGCCGCGGCCCGGATCATCGCGTACTCCCCCGACACCTGGTAGGCGGCCACCGGCACCGGCGAAATTTCGGTCGCCGCCGCCACCACGTCGAGGTAGGCCATCGCGGGTTTGACCATGATGATGTCGGCGCCCTCGTCGAGGTCCAGCCGCACCTCGCGCAGCGCCTCGCGGGCGTTGCCCGGCTCCTGCTGGTAGGTGCGCCGGTCACCGGACAGGCTGGAGCTCACAGCTTCGCGGAATGGGCCGTAAAACGCCGAGGCGAACTTGGCGGCGTACGCCAGGATCACCACGTCGGCATGGCCCGCGGCATCCAGGCCGTCGCGGATCGCCCCCACCTGGCCATCCATCATCCCGCTCGGACCCACCACATGTGCACCCGAATCTGCCTGTGCCACTGCCACTTCGACATATCTCGTCAGCGTGGTGTCGTTATCAACTCGAGCCGACCCGTCCAACACACCGCAGTGCCCGTGGTCGGTGAATTCGTCCAGGCAGGTGTCGGCCATCAGCACGGTGGCATCGCCCAGATCCTTGGCCAGATCGCGCAACGCGACGTTGAGGATCCCGTCGGGATCCGAGCCCGCCGAGCCGACTGCGTCCTTGTCCTCGTTGCGGGGCACGCCGAAAAGCATCAGCCCGCCCACCCCAGCACGTATCGCCTCGGCGGCGGCGGCGCGCAACGAGTCGCGGGTGTGCTGCACCACACCGGGCATCGAGGCGATCGGCCGTGCCTCGTCGATACCGTCGGCGACGAACATCGGCAACACCAAATGCCTTGGCTCCAGCGACGTTTGCGCGACCAACCGGCGCATCGCCGGAGTCGAGCGAAGCCGACGCGGACGCTGCCGCGGGTAGCCGCTCATGCGTGGCGACCCGCTGCGCCCGGCTTCGCCCTAACGTGGCGGCCCGCTGCGCGCGGCTCCGCCGCGCTTGCGACCGCCACGGCCGCGCTGGCGATCGCCACGGCTACCGCCTGCGGCTCTTCTTACGCGGCGGCGGCAACGCGCCCTCGGCGCGCAGCCGGGCGGCATGCTCGGCCAGCGCTTCGATCAGCGGACCCACCGCGGCGGTCTCGGGTTGCACGTCGACCCGCAAACCGAATTCGGCTGCGGTCTCAGCGGTTTTGGGGCCGATGCAGGCGACGATGGTGCGCGCGTGCGGCTTGCCGGCGATGCCGACCAGGTTGCGTACCGTCGAGCTGGAGGTAAAGCACACCGCGTCGAAGCCACCGGTCTTGATCATTTCCCGGGTGGCGGCCGGCGGCGGAGCCGCCCGTACCGTCCGGTAGGCGGTGACGTCCTCGATCTCCCAGCCACGTTCGCGCAGGCCTTCGGCCAGCGTCTCGGTGGCGATGTCGGCACGCGGCAGCAGCACCCGGTTCACCGGGTCGAAAATGCTGTCGTAGTCCGGGAATTCGTCCAGCAGGCCCAGCGACGACTGCTCACCGGAGGGCACCAGCTCCGGGCTGATACCAAACGCGCGGACCCGGTCGGCGGTCGATTCGCCCACGCAGGCGATCTTCACCCCGGAGAACGCGCGGGCGTCCAGACCGAACTCGCCGAACTTCTCCCACACCGCGCGCACGGCATTGGTGGAGGTGAACACCACCCATTGGTAGCGGCCGTCGACCAGACCCTTGACCGCGCGCTCCATCTGCGCGGGGCTGCGCGGCGGCTCGACGGCGATGGTCGGCACCTCGATCGGCAACGCGCCGTGAGCGGTCAGCCGCTCGCTCATCTCGCCGGCCTGGTCCTTCGTCCGCGGCACCAGCACGGTCCAGCCGTAGAGTGCCCGGCTCTCCCACCAGTTCAGCTTGGCCCGGTTGTGCACCGTCTTGCCGATCGTCACCACGACCGGCGACGGCGTCGCAGGGTCGGCGCCGATGACCACGGATGAATCGGTCAGCCCGCCCAGTGTGGACTCCACTGAGCGCTGCGCGCAGGTGGTGCCCGAGGACGTCACCACGCACGGCGTGCTGTCGGCGAGGCCGTACTCGATCAGGGTGCGCGCCGCCTCGGCCACGTGCGACGAGGTGGCGTGCAGAATCAGCGGGCCCGGAGCCGCGGCCAAAGCCGCCCAATCCACATGTGGGTCGCGGACGTCGGCAACGGTGTGCGACGAGCCCAGCGGCAACCCGGCGTAGGTCGGCACCGCGCAGCTGGCGGCCAGGCCGGGCACCACCTCGAAGTGCAGGTGGCTGCGGGCGACAGCGTTCACCTCGGTGATCACCGCGTCCACCGACAGCGGATCACCGGCGACCAGTCGCACCACGTCGGTTCCGGTACGGGCCTCGGCGACCAACGTTTTCGCCACATCGGCGGGATCGCCCAGCGCGGGCCGGATGTCGGGTCCGACCGACACCACCGCAGCGGGCTGTTCGTCGCTGCCGGCCCCCTCGGTGGTTCCGCCCTCCGACGGCACCGGCTCGGCCGGAGCGGGCCCGGAAACTGGCGGCAAGTCTTTGCCGATCAGCGCCAGCACCGGCTCGGGTACGTCGGGGTCAATGAACACCAGGGGGGCATTCGCAAGCACCGTCGCGGCCCGTGTCGTCAGCAGAGCCGGGTCGCCCGGACCCGAGCCCACGAATATGATGCGGCCGGGCCTCGGCTTACGCCCTCGCGTCGTCATCTGTGTATCTCCCAGTCACTTCCTCGTGCGGGTTTATTACCGCGCCGCCGACATGAGTTCCCTTGCCCCCAGCTCGAACAGCTCGGCGGCCACCGAGAGCCCGAGCTCTCGTGCCCGATCCGGACTGCCGACACCGGACGCACGGATCACGTCGGATCCGTCCAGCGCCGCCACGCAGCTGCGCAGCGACAGCTCCTCGAAGACTCGGCCGTCCTCGTCAATGGACTCGACCACCTCGGCGATCGCCCCCACTGGCGCGGAGCAACCCGCCTCCAGTTCGGCGAGCAGGGCACGCTCGGCGGTGACGGCCGCGCGGGTGTCGGCGTCGTCGAGCTCGGCCAGCAGTGCCGCCAGTCGGGAATCCCCGGCGCGGCACTCCACGGCGAGCGCTCCTTGAGCCGGCGCCGGCAGCACCTGCACCGGCTCCAGCGTCTCGGTAACGTCGTCGAGACGCCCCAGTCGGGCCAGACCCGCCCGGGCTACCACGATTGCGTCCAAATCACCGCTGCTTACCCTGTTCAACCTGGTATCTAGGTTGCCTCGTAGGGGGCGGATTTCCAAACCGAGACCCAGTGCTCTAAGCTGCGCGGCCCGCCGGGGCGACGAGGTGCCCACCACCGAGCCGCTCGGCAGCTGTGCCAGCACTAACCCGTCGCGGGCCACGACCGCGTCGCGGGGATCCTCTCGGGGCGGGATCGCGGCGATCACGAACCGTGGATCATCGGCGGTCGGCAAGTCCTTGTGCGAATGCACCGCCGCGTCCACGCGGCCGTCGTCGATGGCTTCGCGGAGTGCGGCGGTGAACACCCCGACACCGATGCTGGCGATCGGCTCCGACGAGCGGTCACCCTCGGTGCTGATGGTCACCAACTCGGCGGGATGACCGTTGGCGATCAATGCGTCGCGAATGCCGCCGGCTTGGGTGGTGGCCAGCAGGCTGCCCCGAGTGCCTATCCGGATCACGTCTGACAAGCGGCTACTCTGTGAAATCGGTTGGGACAGCGGGCAATTCGCCCGCGGTCGCGACGGCGTCGACAGAAGTCTGGTCGAGCTCGAACAACTCGCGCAGCGCCTCGGCATAGCTGTCGCCGCCGGGCGCGCTGGCCAGCTGCTTGATCCGCACGGTCGGCGCGTGCAGCAGCTTGTCGACCACCCGCCGCACGGTACGGGCCACCTCGTCGCGGTCGGCGGCGTCGAGCTCGGGCAGCCGGTGGTCCAGGCGAAGCAATTCCGCTTCGACGACATCGGCGGCGCGTTGACGCAGCGCGGTCACCGTCGGAGTGACCTCGGCCATCCGCTGTCCGGCCAGGTAGGTGGCGACTTCGGTGGCGACGATGTGGCGCGCGGCCTCGGTGTCGGCGGAAGCGGCACGAGCCGACGGTTCGCGCTGCACCCGGTCCATGTCGACGACCCAGACGCCCGGCAGCCCGGCGACCGCCGGGTCGACGTCGCGCGGCATACCCAGGTCGCAGATCACCAGCGGCTGGTCGGTTTCGTCGCGGCGGGTGGCGGCCAGCGCATGGTGCACGTCGGCCAGCGACACCACCGGACGCACCGCGCCGGTGCAGCTCACCACCACGTCGGCATCGGCCAGCGCGGAGGGCAGCCGGTCGAGGCCAAGCGCTTCGGCTCCGGCGCCCGATTCGCGGATCCTGCGGGCCAACCGCTGCGCCCGGGGCAGCGACCGGTTGACGACGTGGATGTCCCGCACGCCGGCCCGGGTCAGGTGAGCCGCCGACAGGGCACCCATCGCGCCGGCGCCGACCACCACCGCGGTCTTGCCCTTCAGGCCGCCAAGCTTGGTGTCGGCCATGCCCAGCGCGACCGAGACCACCGACGCGCCCGCGGCGTCGATCGCGGTATCGGTATGAACGCGTTTGCCGACCGCCAGCGCGCGCTGGGCCAGCTCGTGCAGCACCCGGCCGACGGTGCGGTTGGCCTCGGCGGCGGCGTAGGCGCGGCGCACCTGGCCGAGGACCTGCTGCTCGCCGATGACCGCGGAGTCCAGGCCACTGGTCACGGCGAACAGGTGCTCGACGGCGGCCTCGCTGTAGCGCACGTAGGCGTATTTGGTCAGGTCGCCCAGCGACATCCCGGAATGCTCGGAGAGCACCTGCCCGATGACCGACAGGCCGCCGTGGAAGGCGTCGACGACGGCGTAGACCTCGACCCGATTGCAGGTGGACAGCACCATGGCCTCGGTGACCAGCGGCGACTGCATCATCTGGTCGATGATCTTGATCTGGTCGGATTCGTCGGTGCTCAGCTGTTCCAGAACGGAGACCGGGGCGCTGCGGTGCGACACCCCAAAGAGCAGGACGCTCACGGCTGCATCACCTGGCCTGCTCCCTTGCTATCACCAGTGATCGAACTGGGGTCCACGGTAGACGTTTTACAGGTGGGCCACCAAATTTGCGCGGTCGTCACAGGCGCCCCTCGAGATCTTTGCGGAGCCGGGGCTCGTCGACCTCCCAGTAGCTGTGCTCGTGGCCGTCGAGCAGGACCACCGGGAGCCGGTCTCCGAACTCGGCGCGCAGGCTGCTGTCGCCCGCTGCGGCGGCGGCGTCGACGTCGGTGGTCGACAGGTCGAAGTCGATTTCGGCGGCCAGTTGTTTTAGCTGCGCGTGTACCCGATCGCAGATCGTGCAGCCCGCGCGGGTCAACAGCTGCACCTGAGGACGGCTCATCACCCCAGTGTGTCAGGGCGTGTTTCTGACGCCGGAGTGAATTGTGCCGGGGGTGGCAGGTGACTACGTTTGCCGCCATGGCTGATCCCAGAAACTTGCGGGCCGACCCACAGGCCATGCAGGGCATCTCGCAGGCATTGTCAGGCGCGGCAACCGATCTGGAGAGCCGGCTCAATGCGCTTGATGGCGAGATCCGCGAGATGCTCGCCGGCTGGCATGGCGGGGCCGGTAGCGCCTACGGCAAAGCGTGGGGCCAGTGGCATCAGGGCGCCGGCGAAGTTCAGTTGGGGCTGACGATTCTGGCGAAGGCGGTCGGTGCCGTCGGTGTCGACTTTCAGAGTCAGGAGTCGGCCTCCGCCCAACGGCTAGGTGGTGTTTACCGTGGCTGATGCGTTCAGCGTGGACCCGGAGGCGTTGGCGGATGCGCTGCAGCTGATGGGCGAGTTTGTCCAGCACACCGAGAGCCTGGTTGCTGAAATCGACTCGCTGATGACTAATCTCCACGAGACATGGTCGGGCGAGGCGGCTACCGCTCATGCTGAGGCGCACCGGCATTGGGCGCATGGCGAGGCGACGATGCGGGAAGCGTTGGAGCAGTTGAAAACTGTGGGCGCCACCGCCCATCACAACTACACCGGTGCGATGGCAGCAAATAAGGCCATGTGGTCTTGAGCTAATGGCTCCGCTTGCCGTTGACCCGGTGGCGCTTTCGGGCGCAGGTGCGGCGGTGATCGCGGTCGGCGACAGTGTGGCGGCAGCGCTGGGGGCGTTGACGTTTGGCTTTGGAGCCAACACCGGCCAGGATCACGCTGGAGAAGTCTTTGGGCTGGCGTATCAAGATGCGGCCGAGTCTCTGCTCAAATCGGTGGCGGCGGGTATCAACGCGTGTCGGACGAACGGGTTCAAGGTCCAGATAGGGGCGTCGAACTACTCGCGCGCCGAGGCGGCCTCGATACTGGGCGGTGGTGGCGCGGTGTTGCCGACGCCTCCGGAGCCGGGCAAATTCGACGCGCCAGGAGCGCCATGGACGCTGGGGCCGGGGATGCCAGAACCTGCGCTGTGGGCGGTGATAGAGACGTTTGTCACCGACGTGTGGCCTAACGGCATGCCCGGGCAGATGTATACAGCCGCGGGCAATTGGCGCACATTGGGCGCAGTACTCCATGGCGTGAAAGATGCATTGCGAGGACCTATTTCAGTGGTCGAAGCACAGCAAATGCCCGAGCGGGACAAGATTGAGCAGGCGTTTTCCAAGCTCGGTGACGACATCGCCAAGATCGGTGACGAGTGCCACAAGGTGGCCAAGAGCCTCGATGATTTCGCCAACCAGGTCCAGCAGACGCAGGACGCGATCCGGGATCTGTTGCACCGCTTAGGTACAGCGTCGGGCTTGTGGCATGAGGTGGTGGAGGTCTTCAGCGGCCACGCCCTCGACGAGGTCAAAAAGATCGCCCACGACATCAAGATCGCTCTGAAAAGTCTGATGCAGGAAGCCAGGGCGGGCGAAAAGATTTTGCAACAGGCCATGCCGATGCTCGACGGCTTGGTGGTTGCTTTACAGACCTACGTGCGCGGCGAACTCACCCACTACCTGGGTGATGACGTCGGCAACCCGCTCGCGACCGCTTTCGATGTCTACACCAACATCGGTGAGGCTGCCGTCAAAACCATTGTTGGGCCGGTGTTGGCCATCGAGCAGCTGAACCCGGGGCGGTTCTTCTATGACCCCAAGGGCGCTTTGGCCTCCTGGAAGGGCGTCGCCGAAATGGCTCTTTTGGCAGATCCGGCCATGGCTCCGCTGGTGGATGCATTTGATCCGCAGTTCGAGGCAAAGCTCGATCGGCAACTACTGCATCTCGATGATTGGCGCGCCGACCGCCCGGGCTTGGGGCCCGCTGAAAATGTCTTCGATGTCTTGATGCTGGCGACCGGATTTGGCGAGGTCGGCGGGGCGAGTCGCGCCGCTGACGCAGCCGGTGCCGCCAGCCGAGCTGCTGACGCGGGCGGAGCGGCCGGCGAAGCGGCTGATGCGGCCGACGGGGCCAGCGGACTGGGACGCACGCTCGGCGAAGCCGCGGACGCCGGCGGGGCAATGAGCAACATCGGTGAGACAGCCTGCGGTCTCACCAAGGATCTCGACGCGGTCGGGGGCGATCTCCCGAAGATCGATGCCCCAGTCGGCGGGCGGCCCGATGCGCTGCCCCCGCCACGACCTGGTGAGCCACCGATAGGGCCGCCACCACCTCCGGTCGCACCCGCGCCGACCACGTTGCTTCCGAGGGACTCCGCTCCCCCGATCTCGCCGGGCCCGCCTGCCGATCCACCTCCCGCGCCGGCGCCCGGCGCCCCCGAACCGGGAACGGTGCCTTCGCCGAGCGAGCAACCGGTGCACGCGCCGGCTGCGCCAGGCGAGTATCTGCCATCGACCGCCCCTCAGCCGACCGGACCAGCTCCGGCCCAGGCGTCGCTGCCACCGTACGGAGCGCCCGCTGACCCGGCGCCGGCGCCCCGCTTCGTCGCCCCGGAATCCCATCCGGCTCCGATATCTGACACGCCTCCCGGTGACGTGCCCCACTTCCCAGCCGATGATCACTCGCCCGAATCACCACCACAGGGTGGCGCACCGACCGCTTACCCACATGAAATACCGCCGCACGACGGCCCGGGACCCAACGGGGGTGACCATCACGGAGCCGGCGCCGACAACGGCGACGATCGAATGGCCGCAACGGGTCCACTCACGTCCGAGGATTTATACGCGCTAGTTGACTACACTGGATCGGGCTACGCGGACTTAAACAGCGCGTTGAGGAGCGACGCAGTGGACGCATCTCAACATGCTCGTATCGAAGCGCTAAATTCCGCCTTGGAAAAGCTACCTCCATATAACGGCCCAGTCGTTCGTGGCACAAACCTGCCACCCGAAGTACTTGCGCAATATCAGCCGGGCGAAGTCGTTACCGAAAGTGCATTCATAAGCACCACAACGAATCCCGCTGTGGCGCAGTCACCGGCATTCTCAGGGAACGTTGAGTTTAGGATTATATCCATGGCCGGGCGCGATGTTTCTTCAGTCTCAAGTTTTCCTCATGAGCAAGAGATTCTCTTTGCGACAGGTACGAAATTCTATGTGTTATCCCGGACGCTCGATCCCCTGACGGGAAGGACAATTATCGAAATGATCGAGCGGTAAACTATTAACTGATAATGACAAAATAAACTGGAGTCCTATAATGAGCAAAAAAGCTGCTGGGAAGACGTTCTCGACACCCGAGGAAGCAGGCGTTACCACGCCAACAGACGCGGAGCTGGCGCGCGCACGAAAGCTATTCGACGAGTTCCAACAGCAGGTAGAAAAAGTGCCCGAGGCAGATCGACCGACTGAAGTCTCGCCGAAGTTTTGGGATGACACTTCAGGTACTGAGTATGAAAACACGCAAGGCAGCTAGACCGATGCCTAGCCCAAACCAACCGTGCGGCCCCGCTAACGCCTCGAAAACTAGAACCGGGTTTGCGAATGGAGTTTGCCGATACACATTTCTCGCGTGTAGATAGGTACTCGCTCGGCATCGAATCTTCGTCGGGTCGACGGTACGTTTCCATACCGGTCACCAACGGCGTCGTGGACTACGAAGAATACTACGAGATCACACCAGATCAATATGAAGCTTTCTCGAGCGACAGGGACGCCGCGATTGAATTCGTTCAGTCCTGTCGCCAACATGAGCACGATGAACTACTGATTGAAAAACCGGGTAACAACCGCGGAACGCCCGTGTAAGAATTTTCGCGAACGCAAACTTTAGTTCCACCGGCCTAAGAACAACCGTGATGAGGACATCGCAGACAAATGGCTTACGAGTTTACCTGCTTTTCCAGAGAACACAGCTATTGGCTCGGAACGGAGCCAGCGTCGAGTCGACACATCCTCGGCATTCCGGTTTCGAACCCAATGGTTGACTACATCGAATCGTATTGGATAGCCGACCTTCTGCCGCGAACTCTCCGACGACTCGTCGGACGGTGAGGTTGTCGACCAATTCCACACTGTTTGACCTTAGGTTGCAGGCGCCAGTGCCTCCCTACACCACCGGCGGTGCTGACCACCCCAACGCGCGACGGCCGGATACTGTTGAAGGGTGAGCGCTCCCGGCGGCTCGGGCACCGTAGAACCCGGCCCCAATGCAGGACCCGACCCGGCTGAGCTGGAACTGGAGACGCTGGCCGCCAACGCCAGCGCCGACCGCGCGCTGGTGGACATCCAGACCGACGCCGCCGGCCCGGAGCAGCCGCCCGTCGACCTGACCGCGGCGGCGTTCTTCGACGTGGACAACACGCTGGTGCAGGGCTCGTCGCTGATACATTTCGGCCGCGGCTTGGCCGCTCGCAAGTATTTCACCTATCGCGACGTGCTCGGATTTGTCTACGCGCAAGCCAAGTTTCAGCTCATGGGACGGGAGAACAGCGACGACGTCGCCGCGGGCCGACGCAAGGCCCTGGCCTTCATCGAAGGCCGGCGCACCGAAGAATTGGAGAGGCTCGGCGAAGAGGTCTACGACGAAATCATCGCCGAGAAGATCTGGACGGGCACACGCGATCTGGCCCAGATGCACCTCGATGCCGGTCAACAGGTCTGGCTGGTCACCGCCACACCGTACGAACTCGCCATCACCATCGCCCGTCGGCTCGGCCTGACCGGCGCGCTGGGCACGGTCGCCGAATCGGTCGACGGCGTGTTCACCGGCAGGCTGGTCGGCGAGATTCTGCACGGCCCCGGCAAGGCGCACGCGGTGCGCTCGCTGGCCATCCGGGAGGGTCTCAACCTGAAGCGCTGCACCGCCTACTCCGACAGCTATAACGACGTGCCGCTGCTCTCCCTGGTCGGGACGGCTGTCGCCGTCAACCCCGACAGCCATCTGCGTGACTTTGCCCGCAAACGGGGCTGGGAGATCCGTGACTTTCGGACGGCGCGTAAGGCCGCCCGGATCGGCGTGCCGTCGGCCTTGGCGCTGGGTGCAGCGGGCGGTGCACTGGCCGCGGTCGCGTCCCGACGCCAATCACGCTGATAAGCTGCGCCGCTGAGCACCCCTAAGAGTGGAGATCAGCGCATGTCACTTCCCGAGGGCGCCGAAGGACTCATCGGAACGCACTACCGGTTCCCCGACTACTTCGACGTCGGACGCGAAAAGGTCCGCGAGTTCGCGCAGGCCGTCAAGGATGACCATCCGTCGCACTATTCCGAGGCGTCGGCCGCCGAAGCCGGCTACCACAGCACTGTGGCATCGCTCACCTTTCTTGCGGTCGCCGGACGGCGTGTTCAGCTGGACGTCTTCACCAAGTTCGACATCCCGATCAACCTTGCGCGGGTGCTGCACCGGGACCAGAAATTCGTCTTTCACCGGCCAATCATGGCCGGTGACCGGCTGTATTTCGACACCTATCTGGACAACGTCATCGAATCCCACGGAACCGTAATCGCCGAGATCCGCAGCGAAGTCACAGACGCCGACGCCAATCCGGTGATCACCAGCATCGTCACCATGCTCGGCGAGTCGTCCAACCCGGATGCCGACGCAGCTGCGACGATTGCAGCAATTGCTTCTATCCGCGGCTCCGCCTAGTGTCAGCCGGGGCCTGTTAGGGGGAGAGCCACACTAGATGACTACCAATCTCACGCCGCGCTTCGACGACGTCCAATCGCACTACGACCTTTCGGACGACTTCTACCGGCTCTTCCTGGACCCCAGCCAGACCTACAGCTGCGCGTACTTCGAACGCGACGACATGACGCTGGAAGAGGCCCAGCTGGCCAAGATCGATCTGTCGCTGGGCAAGCTTGGCCTGCAACCCGGAATGACGCTGCTCGACGTGGGCTGCGGCTGGGGCGGCACTTTGCGGCGTGCCATTGAGCGCTACGACGTCAACGCGATCGGCTTGACGTTGAGCAAGAACCAGGCCGCGCATGCGCAGAAATCGCTGGACGAGCTGGACAGCCCACGTTCTAAGCAGGTGCTGCTGGAAGGTTGGGAGCAGTTCCACGAACCGGTGGACCGAATCGTCTCAATCGGCGCATTCGAGCACTTCGGCTTCGACCGCTACTACGACTTCTTCAAGATGGCTTTCACCGCGCTGCCGGCCGGCGGCACGATGATGCTGCACACGATCGTGGTCCCCACTGTCGAGGAACTCGAGCAACGTCAGATCAAGATCACGATGACGCTGGCGCGGTTCGTCAAATTCATGATGGAGGAAATCTTCCCCGGCGGTCGGCTGCCCAATGTGGCGCTTGTCGAAAAGCACGCGGAGGAGGCCGGCTTCGAGGTAGCCCGTGTGCAGTCGCTGCGGCAGCACTACGCACGCACCCTGACCATCTGGGCGGCGGCACTCGAGGCGCGCAAGGACGAGGCCATCGCCGATCCAGTCGGAAGAGGTCTACGAGCGCTACATGAGGTACCTGACCGGCTGCGCCGACCTGTTCAGCAAGGGCAACACCGACGTCTGCCAGTTCACATTGGTCAAACCGGCGGCATAAGCTCGGCCGGAGCTCGGAGCCTCAGCCGAAGAACATATTGCGGCGCCCGGCCAGCAGCTGATACAGCGTCTGCTGGATGGTCTCACGCACCTGGTCGGTCAGCTCGAAGGTGACCATTGGGTCGTCGGCGTCAGCGGCCGCGTAGTGCTCGGTGGGGATTGGCTCGCCGAACGCGATGTGCCACTTCGACGGCAGCGGGACCAGCCCGGCCGGACCGGCCAGCGGGAACAACGGCGTGATCGGGAAGTAGGGCAGACCGAACAGTCGCGCCAGCATCCTGACGTCGGCCAGCATCGGGTAGATCTCTTCGGAACCGACGATCGAGCACGGCACGATCGGGGCCTTGGTACGCAGCGCCGCCGCTACGAAGCCACCGCGACCGAACCGCTGCAGCTTGTAGCGGTCCTTGAAGCGCTTGCCCAGCCCTTTGTATCCCTCGGGGAACACCGCGGTCAGTTCGCCGGAAGCCAGCAGCCGGTTTGCGTCGGCGGTGCACGCCATGGTGTGACCCGCCTTGCGGGCAGCCTCACCGACCATCGGCAGGTCGAACACAATGTCGGCGGCTAGCAGCCGCAGGTCGCGATGGCCCGGATGCTCGTCATGCACGGCCACCGAGGCCATCAGTCCATCGAACGGCAGCACGCCGGCGTGGTTGGCCACCACCAACGCCGCGCCGGTCTCGGGCAGGTTCTCGACTCCGCTGACCTCGACCCGGAACCACGACCGGAAAAAGAACCTCAGCAGCGGCCGCACGATCGCGTCGTTGAAATGCGGATCGAACCCGAACTCGTCGACGCTGTAATCGCCGGTCAGGCGGTGCCGCAGAAACTCGGCGACGGCACTGACCTTGTGCGCCAGCTCGTTGGTGGGCTCGTGGGTTTCGGATTTGCCGCCGGCGGCGCGCCGGTGCTGGTCGATCTCGCGGACGACGGCGGCGATCTGATCGGCCGACGCCCGGGTGCCAGGTTCGGAGAGCAGCGAGGGATGTTGGCGAGACGCCTCGGTACGATGGCCGGCGCGACGCTGCGCCGCTGCACGGCTTGAATTCGTATGCAGCGGAATGACTTTCGCTTTTGAATCGCCCGCCATTAAGTTGACCTCCCCCCGCCCTTAGTTGATTTTGGTTCGGCCACCAAAGCGCTGCGCTGCTGCTACGGCCCGACCTTCGATCGAGCGTACCCACTCTGGATCGATAATGGGAGTTAAACCTCGGCCGCGAACATAATCGTCAAAAGCCTCCGCAGTCGACCACTTGGGATGGTATCCGAGCTCTTGTCGCATCCTGGTCGTGTCCATCACCCGGCCGTAACTCAGGTAGTCCAACTGCTCACGGTTGATCTCGGTGTAGTGGTTGGCTCGCCGTATTGAATCCAGCGCCCACAGCCCGAATCCGGGCACCGGCAACGGGACTCGCCCGGCGCGGCGGATCGCCTGCGACAGCGTGATGACCCCGTTGGCACCGATATTGAAGGTGCCTGCCTTGCCGGCCATCACGGCGCGCTCCAGGGCGCCCAGCGCGTCCTGCTCGTGCAGCAACTGCAGCCGTGCGTCGCGGCCGAGCACCGTCGGGACCAGCGGCCCGGCCAGGTATCGCGACAGCGTGGTCTCCATCGCCGGACCAATCATGTTGGCCAGCCGCAGAATCGTCACCGCGATATCGGGGCGACGCCGGCCCAGCCCGCGGGTGTAACCCTCGATGTCCAGGCTGTCTTTGGGAAACCCTTCGCGGAACGGACGACGGCTGCTGCTGTCCTCGGTGAACATCACCGGATCGTGCGGACTGGACCCGTAGACCTCTGACGTCGACTTGAGCACCACTCGACGCACCGACGGCGCCTTCTGGCAGGCCGCGAACAGCTGCATCGCGCCCAGCACGTTGATTTCCTTCAACGCTGCGCCCCCACCGGAGCGCGGCGCAAACGATGCCGCCGCGGCGTGCACCACGGTGTCGACGTCGCCATTTCGAATCACCTTGGCGACAAACGGGTTGCGGATATCGGCGCGGACGAACTCGGCACGGCCCATCCGGCGCAGCATGTCCTTGCTGGGGGCAATCGCGTCAACCGCGATGACCCGGTTGATCAACGGGTTCTGCGCCAGCCGCGCGGTCAAGTAACCGCCCAAGAACCGGCAAGCACCGGTGACCAGCACAACCTTCGGGTAATGCACGGAATCACTCGCGCTACTGCCAGTGCCACTTGTCCGGGTGCCCGTTCCGGTGCCTGGTTCACCGCCCGACAAATCCACCTTGCTAGCCTAGCGACCTCTAAGCCGCCGCGGCATTTCCTGCGACCTGCGGCAACCGTTGGCGGAAGTTACTTTCCGAGTTTTCTGCGCTGCACCCGGGTACGGCGAAGCAGCTTGCGGTGCTTCTTCTTCGACATCCGTTTGCGCCGCTTCTTGATTACTGAACCCATAACTCCGCTATCTGTGTGACGGCACGAGGCCGCCATGGTCAACCATGTGCAACAACCCGCACACTCTACCCGGGCGGGCGCGTCGAACACCAAAACCACCGCCCACTCGCGCAGCATCCGATGACCGTGAGACTTAAGCCACTGCGACGCCTATCGGCGTGTCCTGCGGGGGTTTAAGTATCGCAGTCCAACTGCCCGGCGTTAGCCAGCGTCGAAGTAGGAGCTCTCCAGCATGTCGTGCACGGCCTTCGCGTGCACCCGGAAGGATCGCCCCACTCGGACTGCCGGCAGCTCACCGTTGTGAACCAGCCGGTAGACCGTCATCTTGCTGACCCGCATCAGCGCTGCCACTTCGGCCACAGTCAGGAATTGCGTCCGGGGCGGAGGGCCGTCTACGGAACCTGTATCACGTCCCGATTTACCGCCAGCCGAATCCCGTGCCGATGGCCCGTTCATAGACGTCATCGCAACCCAATCAGTCAGGCATCTGCAGTCCCAGCGGCTTCCCCTCCGCTGGCACCCACAGGTGCATACCAAGAGGAGAATAGCGGGACTAGTGGGGTTACTGCGACGGGTGAGGGCAAATAAATAAAATTCTATAAATTACTCTGATGTAATTCTTAGCTGCTCAGAGCGTGTTTTTGCGGCCCGCACGGCCTCGTCGACGGCCGCCCGCAAACCGCGGCCTTCCAGTTCCCGCAGCGCAGCCGCGGTAGTACCGCCGGGCGAGGTAACAATCGCGCGCAGCCGCGCGGCGGTGGTGTCCAGGGATAGGTCCGAGGCCTTCTCACCGGCTCCGCGGTCCTGCTCCATTCGGTCCAGCAACATCGCCGCCGACCCGGCCATCGTCTGGGCGACCAGCTCGGTGGCCACCGAGCGACTCAACCCGACTCCGACGGCGGCGTCCACCAACGCCTCGACCATCAAGAAGAAATACGCCGGACCGGAACCGGATACCGCCGTCACGGCGTCCAGGTGTTCCTCGGGCACCGTCAGCACGGCCCCCACCGAGTCGAGCAGCGCAGCGACCTCTTTGAGCTGCTCATTGGTCGCGAACCGGCCCCTGGCCATGGCGCTGATCCCGGCGCCGACCAATGCCGGCGCGTTCGGCATCACCCGGACCACCGGCGTCCCGGCCGTCAGTTTGGATTCCAAGTAGGCCGTGGTGACCCCCGCCGCGACGGTGATCAGCACCTGCTCGGGGACGACGTCGCTGGATTCGGCGGCCAGCGCGGTGATCTCGGCGACCACCGAAGCGACGTCGGAGGGTTTCACCGCGATGATGACAAACGTCGCATTCTCCACCGCATCATGCACTGAGGTCACCAGCACCGAATACGTCTCCGCGAGGTATCGCGCGCGATCGGGCATCTTCTCGGCCACCACCAGGTCCTTGACTTGGCGCCCAGCCCGCAGCAAGCCCGACAGCAGGGCCTCGCCCATGCTGCCCCCGCCGACGATCGCGATTCTCGCCATGTCGCACAGCATGGCAGACGCCTAAGGGTTTCGCGGGTACCGGGCGATCGCAAGCGCGGCGAAGCCGGGCGCAGCGGGTCGCCCCCGATACTCAGGCCCGCGCCGCGGGGACCATCGCCAGCTGGCGGGCCTGCACCACAATGCGGCCCTCGCAATCGACGACGGTGTGGTCCTCGTCGAACCAGTCCTGCCCAATCTGCATGCAGGTGCACACCACCCGCAACCAGCCGTCCGCCGGCACTGCCCGCAGATACGCGGTGAGCTGCACCGTCGGCGCCCAGCCGGTGCGGTTCACCGCGAAGGTCACCGGCGCAGACACATCTCCGCACATCAGCGCGAACAGCACGTCGGGCGCCAGGCCGCGCGGCCGCACCCACAGCTGGATCACCGGTGGCCGGCCGTCAGTGGGGCGCAGCGTGGTGATCAGCGGCCGCACATCGCAGCCCTCGGCCAGGTTGACCAACCCGGCCAGCGGGTGGCCGGGACCGATCGGCGCGACATCGCCGGGCGGCTCGGGGTCCATCAGGCCCACCACCGGATTGGCCGACAGCAGCGGCGGTGCCAGGTGCTCGGGCTCGCCGAATGTGATCACGGCGTGCACGGCGGCGCGGTCACCCTGAATGAGCTCCACATCGACGACGCTGATCCGGCGCCCGCGCTTGCGGATCGACGTCACCAGCTGCATCGGGCCGGGGTCGGGCGCCGACAGGAAGCTGCAGGACACCGCGACAGGCTCGACGGGCCCGCCGTGGGCAGTGCGGGCGGCGTTGGCGCACAACGCCAGCATCGCTCCGCCGTGCACCTTTGGCCCGATGGTCCAGTGCTTGTTCAACTCGCTGGCAAAGACGCCGGGGTCGACCTCGCGCAGCGCCATCGCAGAGCTGAATAACGCGGTCATGAACTCCTGCGGTTCCTTCGGGTTCCGTTGGGCGCTCAGCGCAGCAGGTACGTGCGGGCGAATTGCAGCGACTCGGCCAACACGGCCTCACGCTCGTGGGTCGAACGCGCTCCGGACGTCGACACCTCGAGGATGACATGGCCGGCGAAGTCGCCACCGGCCAACATCTCACACACCTCGACCACCGGCTGGGTGCCCCGGCCAGGCGCCAGATGCTCGTCGGCCGGTAGTCCGCTGCCGTCGCACAGGTGCAAGTGCACCAGACCCGAGCCCATCTGGCGCGCCATGTCCAGCGCGTCGGTGCCCGCCGTCGCGGTGTGCGACAGATCCAGCGTGTAGTGCGCGTGGTTGCCGTCCAGCGGGTCGTGGGACGGCGCGAAGGCCGAGATCCCCGGCCCGGGGCCGCCGCCGCGTCTGCGCATCCGCTCCTTCGTCTGATCCGTGCCGAAGAACCGGTCAGCCCGGAACGGGAACATGTTCTCCACGGCCACCAGCACGTCGCTGGTTGCCTCCAAGTTGGCGACCTGCTCGGTAAACCCCTCGACGTAGCGCCGTTGCCAGCGAAACGGCGGATGCACGACGACAGTCTGGGCACCCAGCTGTTCGGCGGCCCGCACGCTGCGCTCAAGCTTGGGGATCGGGTTGGCGCCCCACACCCGTTGCGAGATCAACAGACACGGCGCGTGCACGGACAGCACCGGCATCCGGTAGCGCTGCGACAGTTTCTCCACGGCGTCGATGTCCTGGCTGATTGACTCGCCCCACACCATCAGCTCGACACCGTCGTAGCCGAGATTGGCCGCATACTCGAAAGCGGCCTCGGTCCTCATCGGATAGACCGAGGCCGTCGACAGACCGACCTTGATAGCTGGGCGCACGCGGGTTCTGCTGCGCGCCTACCCGGATTGCAGCAGCGCCAACGGCCCCAGCGTGACCAGCGCCCCGACAGCCACTGCGATCAACGTGCTGGCGATGTCCTCGGTTTTGCGGACCACCCGGACGCCGACCACCAAGCCGAGAATGACGAGCACCGAAAGTACCAGCGCCACAATGTTGTTCCACCGCCACAGCTGGTCGAACGCGATGAACAGCCCGGCGCCGAATCCAACGGCCAGAATCGACTGCAGGACAACCATTCCGCCGGCCCGCATGGTCTCGCTGCGGGACCACGCGGCGGAATCCGCGCCGTGAAGATCGGCGACATCGTCCTCGGGGTAATCCTCCTCGTCGCCGATGTCCCGGTAGGCCGCGCCAGGATGCGGTTCGATGTCCTCAGCAGCGTCCTTGCCGCGTGAGCGACCGGCAGCAGAACGCAGGTACGAGCGCACGTAGGCGGAGTCTTCGTTGGCGAGTTCGGCGTCCCGCACCTCGGTGTCCATCACGTCCACCGACATCCCTGCGTAGTCCTCCATCGGGTCCGGGTTCATCCCCTCGGCGCCGGATCGATCCACCGACTGGTCTTCGCCGCCGAAATGGCCGGCGTTGGCGCGGACGTTGTTGCGCGACGGCAGCGGGTAGGGACTGCGCTCGGGACGCGAATCCCGTGACTCCGGCCGTGGTTCACGCGGACGAGGCGGCGGCGATTGCGGCCAACGCGGCTCGGGTTCGGACCAAAAGCGCGACATTTCGTCCGGCTCGTCGGAAACCAACTCGTCGAGCCGAGCAGATCCTTTGGCGCGGTGCGCATGCGGTTCGGGAGTCGACTCACCGGTCGCTTCGGGTGCGATGTCGTCATCGATGATGGGTATTTCACCGGTCAATTCGGCGACGGTCACCGCATCGGAGTTGCCGCGACGTCGGCGACGGCGGTTGGGAACCGGGGCGCCGATCGTGCCATTCTTGGCCAGCAACTCGGCAACCGAGATGGGCCTGGTATTCGCGCTGTCGTGTGATTCGGTCATCGTGTGTTGCCTCTCGATCGGTCAACCGCATTCCGATCAACTCGCTGGCTACCAGCATCCCGCACAGAAGTCTCGACGAGGGCGGTTCCGTCAGCTTCGCTATCGAGTTTGCGTAAAATGAGACCTTCTCGAAGCGCCCACGGACAAATATCTACCGTTTCTATCGACAGCGCTCGCATACTCGCCTCTGCGACCAAAGCTCCCGCCACAATTTGCGGCGCTCGCTCGGCGCTAACTCCTTCCAATTCCGCACGGTCAGCGGTCGTCATCCTAGAGATGAAAGATATGAGTTGTCTGAGGCCGTTGGCGGTGAGTGTCCTCTTCACGCGCGGTCCCGCGGCCGACGGCGCCGCACCGGTCAGCCGGGCCAGCGAACGGAACGTCTTCGACGTCGCCACCGCAAGGTCGGGGGTGCCGGCATCGAGCATTTTGGCGCTGGCGTCAGCCAGTTCGGAGTCCAGCCAGTCACGCAGCATCGCCACCCGGCGCCGGCCGGGGGGATCATCGTTGAGCCATTCGCGGGTGAGCCGCCCGGCGCCCAGCGGCAGCGACAACGCGACTTCGGGTTCCTCGTCGACGCCGTTGGACAACTCCAGCGAGCCGCCGCCGATGTCGAGGTTGATGATCCGGCCCGCGCTCCAGCCATACCAGCGACGCACCGCCAGGAAGGTCAGCCGCGACTCGTCGACACCCCGCAGCACTTGCAGCTGGACCCCGGTCTCTTTGCGGACCCGGGCCAGCACGTCCTCGGAATTCTTGGCGTCGCGGACCGCCGATGTGGCGAACGCCATCAATTCGGCGCAGCCCGAGCTGTCCGCGATTTTTTCGAACTCGTCGATCGTCTCGATCAGCTTGTCGGCGCCGCGCCGGGTGATTTTGCCGGAACTGTCGATCGACTCGGCCAACCGCAGGGTGGCCTTGGTTGAACTCATCGGCGTTGGATGTCCGCCGCGGCGGGCGTCCACCACTAGCAGATTGACCGTGTTGCTGCCGACGTCCAGCACTCCTAATCGCACGAAACACAACCCTACTGGTGAGCCGCCGCAAGCTTGGAGTGGTCTACCGTGAAAGCTGTGGCAAGCCCGCAGCCAAATCATCCCGGTGAAGTCGAATTGGACTTTGCCCGCGAATGGGTGGAGTTCTACGACCCGGACAATCCCGAGCATTTGATCGCCGCCGACCTGACCTGGCTGCTCTCCCGCTGGACCTGTGTGTTCGGCACGCCGGCCTGTCAGGGCACCGTCGCCGAGCGTCCCGATGACGGATGTTGCTCGCACGGGGCGTTTTTGTCCGATAAGGACGACCGGGCCCGGCTGGACGACGCTGTGTCCAAGCTCACCGATGAGGATTGGCAGTTTCGCGAAAAGGGCTTGAGCCGCAAGGGCTACCTCGAACTCGACGAGCATGAGGGCGAAGAGCAGTTCCGCACCCGCAAACACAAGGGCGCGTGCATCTTCTTGAACCGGCCCGGGTTTCACGGCGGCGCGGGCTGTGCGCTGCACAGCAAAGCGCTGCGGCTTGGCGTGGCACCGCTGACGATGAAACCCGACGTCTGTTGGCAGTTGCCGATCCGCCGCAGCCAGGAATGGGTGACCCGCCCGGACGGCACGGAAATCCTGAAGACCACCGTCACCGAGTACGACCGCCGCGGCTGGGGCGCCGGCGGCGCCGACCTGCATTGGTACTGCAGCGGCGATCCGGCCGCCCATGTCGGCACCGAGCAGGTATGGGTCAGCCTGGGGGCCGAACTCACCGAACTGCTCGGCGAGAAGGCCTATGCCGAGCTGGCGGCAATGTGCAAGCGGCGCAGCGCATTAGGGCTCATCGCCGTCCACCCCGCCACGCGAGCCGCTGAATAGCGTGGAGCTGCACTCGGCTGCCGCACCACGTTGGCGCGGCGAGCCCGGGCGCCTGGAGGTCTGGTATGCGACGCTGTCGGATCCCGCGACGCGGGCCGCGCTCTGGGTCCACTACGAGACTGTGTCGCCGACGTCGGGCAGCGCACCGGGTCCCTATGCGCACGGCTGGGCGAGTTGGTTCCCCGCCGACGGCCCACCGCACACCGAGCGTTTCGGTCCCGAGCCGGTTGCGCCGGCCACCGGGCTGACCTGGCTCGAGGTTGCCGATGCTCGAATCGCCTTAGCGGAATTGGCCGGACGAGCCGGGTCGCTGGGGTGGGACCTGACCTGGACGGACGCTGGTGGGCCGCTGTGGACGTTCCCGCGGTCGGCGTGGGAACGCGAACTGCTCCCCGGCGCGCAGGTGGTGCTCGCCCCGACCGCAGAGTTCACCGGCTCGCTCAATACCGGCGACACCGCTCACCGCGTCGACCGGTGGCGCGGCGGAGTGGCCCACATCTACGGGCACGGCAACGCGAGGCGCTGGGGGTGGATCCACGCCGACCTCGGCGACGGCGACGTGCTGGAAGTGGTCACCGCGGTGTCGCGCAAAGCCGTCTTGCGCAGACTCCCGCCGCTGGCGTTCGTGCGGTTCCGTATCGACGGAAAGGATTGGCCGGCAAGCGGTTTGCCATCGTTGCGGATGCGGACCAGGCTGGGCCTGCGGCATTGGCAGCTGGGAGGACGTATCGGCGGAAGCCGGGTGCTGATCCGTGTCGACCAGGCCGCCGAGCGATGCGTGAGCTTGGGCTATACCGATCCTGACGGCGCCGCCGCGGTGTGCACCAACACCGAACAAGCCGACATTCACGTCGAGATCGACGACCGCCGCTGGTCGGTAATCGGCACCGGCCACGCCGAGGTCGGCTTACGGGACGCGGCGGCGCCCGGTCAGCTCTCCAGTTTGTAGCCCAGGCCGCGCACCGTCACCAGATGTATCGGGTTGGCCGGGTCCGCTTCGATTTTCGAGCGCAGGCGCTTGACGTGTACGTCGAGCGTCTTGGTGTCGCCGACATAATCGGCGCCCCACACGCGATCGATCAGCTGCCCACGAGTCAGCACCCGACCGCTGTTGCGCATCAGGTACTCCAGCAGGTCAAACTCCTTGAGCGGCAAGGTGATCGGCTCACCGTTGACCGAGACGACGTGGCGCTCGACGTCCATTCGCACCGGCCCGGATTCCAGCACGCCGTCGGTGACCTCGGAGTCGTCGTCGCCGCGCCGGCGCAGCACTGCCCGGATCCGGGCAATCAGCTCACGCGCCGAATACGGCTTGGTCACATAGTCATCGGCGCCCAGCTCCAGGCCGACGACCTTGTCGATTTCGCTGTCGCGCGCGGTCACCATGATCACCGGCACGCTGGAACGCGACCGCAGTTGCTTGCACACGTCGGTGCCAGACATTCCCGGCAGCATCAGATCGAGCAGCACGATGTCGGCGCCGGCCCGGTCGAACTCGGCCAGCGCGGATGGGCCGTCGGTCACCACGGTGGCCTCGAAACCCTCTTTGCGTAGCAGAAACGCCAGCGGATCAGCCAGCGATTCTTCGTCCTCCACGATCAGGACACTTGTCACGAGCGCCACTCCTCCTCATCGCTTCGCGCTGCATCGTCGTATGCGCAGGTCATCGGTGTAGTTCTTCCTCTCGTTGGGGCATCTTAGGCCGGATTTCGCGCTGGGGCGGTTGGTCGGTCTGTTCACACTCGCCGTCGTATGCCGGGATGGACAACGTGAACGTCGACCCCGTTCCCAGCTGGCTCCACAACCCGATCGTGCCGTTGTGGTTGGCCGCGACGTGCTTGACGATGGCAAGGCCGAGCCCGGTGCCACCGGTGGCCCGCGAGCGCGCCTTGTCGGCGCGGAAGAACCGCTCAAAGACCCGCTCCTGGTCTTTGCGGGCGATTCCGATGCCCCGGTCGGTGACCGCGATCTCGATGTTCTCGCCGCGGCGACGGCGGCTGATGGACACCAGCGAGCCGGGTGGCGAGTATGCGATCGCGTTGGACACCAGGTTGGCCAGTGCGGTGACGAGCAGGGCCTGCTCGCCCAGCATTCGCAGACCACTCGGTTCGTCGGTCCGAACCGTGATATCGGCGTTGTCGGCCGGCACCTTGTGGCGTGAAATCGCTTCGGACACAACGATGTCGACGTCGACGGCGTCCATATCCGGCAACCGCTCCGCGCCCTGCAGCCGGGACAGCTCGATCAGCTCGCTGACCATGTCCCCTAGCCGGTTGGCCTCGACGAGCACCTTCTCGCCAAACCGCCGCACCGTGTCGGGGTCGTCCGCGGAGGCCAGCAGGGCCTCTGCGAGCACGGCCATCGCGCCAACCGGCGTCTTGAGCTCGTGGCTGACGTTGGCCACGAAATCGCGCCTGGTGGCCTCCATCCGTGCGTATTCGGAGTGGTCGTAGACGAAGACCACGGCGAACCGGCGATCCTCCTCGCTGAGCAGCCGGGCCTGTCCGTGCACCGACAGGCCCGATCGTCCCGGAACCAGCCGCTTGCCGGGCAGCAGGTCGAACTCGACGTCGGCGCCGTCGCCCAGGGTCTGGCGCGCCGCCTTCCAGGCCTCGTCGTCGAGCTGACGCTCGCGCACCAGGCCGAGCTCTTTGGCGCGGCTGTTGTGATAGACCACGTCGCGGTGACGGTCCACGACGGCGGTACCAAGCGGCATCAGCGCAACAATGCGCTCCAACATTTGCGCGACGGTGATCCCGGCGGCTTCGACGGCCACCCGCTGGCGTCGCTCCCGACCCCGCGGTGCCAGTCGAGCGCCTATGGCGACGCCGACGGCCAATGCCACGAGAAACAAAACCCCGGCCAGTGACAGGGCCGAGAACACAGTCACATTAAAATCCTACAAATACCGGTGAACGCCGACCCAGCAGCGCAAGGCCAAAATCGGACATGTCACATCCGACAAGGCAGGTGTTCTACGGCTGTTCACGCCACGTTTGCCCTTTGCCCAGGAAAACGGGGCTAGCGCGCGCCTTGGCTGGCCACCGCCGCCGCGCCCGCGGCAGCGGCTTCCGGATCGAGATAGCTGCCGCCGACGACCGTGGGCCGCATATCGGCGTCCAAGTCGTAGCGCAGCGGAATGCCGGTGGGGATGTTGAGTCCCACGACATCCTCGTCGGACATCCCGTCCAGATACTTGACCAGGGCGCGCAGCGAATTGCCGTGCGCGGCGATCAGCACCGTCTTGCCGGCCCGCAGATCCGGCACGATCACGTCGGTGAAGTACGGCAGGAACCGGGCCACCACGTCGGCCAGGCATTCGGTCAGCGGACCGCCGCCGATGTTCGCGTAGCGGGGGTCGGTGTCCTGGCTGAACTGGCTGCCCTTTTCGATCGGCGGTGGCGGGGTGTCATAGCTGCGCCGCCAGGTCATGAACTGCTCGTCGCCGTAGCGCTCCTTGATGTCGGCCTTGTCCAGGCCCTGCAGCGCGCCGTAGTGCCGTTCGTTCAGCCGCCAGCTGCGCCGCACCGGAATCCAGTGCCGGTCGGCGGTGTCCAGCGCCAGGTTCGCGGTGGTGATGGCCCGTCGCAGCAGCGAGGTGTACACCACGTCGGGCAGCAAATTGTGCTCGGCGATCAGCTCACCGCTACGCAGCGCCTCGCCGCGGCCCTTGTCGGTTAGGTCGACGTCGACCCAGCCGGTGAACTGATTGCTCGCGTTCCATTCGCTCTCGCCGTGGCGGAGCAGCACCAGCGTGGCAACCGCGTTTCCCATGGTGGCAAGTCTCTCACCCCTCGCCGGCGGCCTTCGGCGGGACCGGGTCGCGGTGAGGTGAGTCACATCAGGCCTGAGACGGTTGATACAGGTATACAGTTACTCCGTAATCGAGTATCACAGCGTCCGGCCGAGGAGGATTCGATGAGCGAGAAGACAACGTGCATAGTCGTCGGCGGCGGCCCTGCCGGAATGGTGGCGGCTCTACTGCTGGCCCGCGGGGGCGTGGAAGTGACCGTGCTGGAGAAGCATGCCGACTTCCTCAGGGACTTCCGCGGGGACACCGTCCATCCCTCGACGCTGCGGCTGCTGGATGAGCTCGGCCTCTTCGAACGGTTCGACGCGCTGCCGCACACCAAGCTCACCGGATGGGGATTAGACCTGCCCGATGGCCGTAAAGCGCCCGTCATCGACTTCACTCGGCTGCGCTTGCCTCATCGCTACATGGCGATGGTGCCCCAGTGGGACCTGCTCGACCTGCTGGCCGAGGCCGGGCGAGAGGAGCCGACGTTCACCCTGCGGATGAGCACCGACGTCACCGGGCTGCTTTACGAGGCAGGCCGCGTCGTCGGAGTGCGCTACGACAGCCCCGATGGGCCGGGCGAACTGCGCACCGACCTGACGATCGCCTGCGACGGGCGCTGGTCGCTGTGTCGGCGCGAGGGCGGCCTCGTCCCGCGTGAGTACCCGGTGGACGCCGACGTGTGGTGGTTCCGGCTCCCGAAGGCCGAGGGCGTCGGCGACACTCTGCTGCCACGCTTCAAGGACGGCTTGTTCCTCGGGGTCATTCCGCGCAAGGACTACCTGCAAACCGGCTACTTCCTCCGCAAGGGCGCGGACGGCCGGCTGCGGGCGCGCGGGATCGAGGCGCTGCGCCGAGACATCGTCACCGCCATTCCCGAGCTGTCCGAGGCCGTCAACGGCCTGGAATCGATGGACGACGTCAAGCTGCTCGACATCCGGCTCAACCGGCTGCGGCGCTGGTACACGAACGGGCTGCTGTGCATCGGCGATGCCGCGCACGCCATGTCCCCGGCCGGCGGTGTCGGCATCAACATGGCCGTCCAGGACGCGGTGGCTGCGGCGAGGCTGCTGGCGGCACCGCTTCGCGAACACCGAGTCACCGCCGGGGACTTGGCCGCCGTCCAGCGCCGCCGCGAGTTCCCCACGGCGGTCACCCAGACGTTTCAACGCTTCCTGCATGCGGTGATGCGCCGGGCGATCGATTCCGGCAAGACGCCCTCACCCAACAAGCTGTTGCGCGTCGTGGCTCGCTTTCCGCAGCTGTCGGTGATCCCCGCGTACCTGATGGGCGTCGGCGTCAGGCCTGAACACGCTCCGGAGTTCGCACGCCGGGCACCCCAACCGGTATCCGCGATTAGCTCCAACGAAAGGGATTGACGCTCATGGCATTTGTTGCGTCATCGGTCAGCGAAGTCCCCGCCGACGTGGTCGAGGCCGCGCTGCGTGCCGCCGAGAGCCTCGGGCGGGACGTCGCCGATGTGCCGTTGATCGCCATCGCCCGTGAGGCCGGGATGTCGCGTAGCACGCTGATCCGGCGATTGAACGGCTCCCGGCAGCCGTTGGACGACGCGGTGCGCGCCGCCGGAGTCGAACCCGGTGGCCGACCGCCAGTGCGTGAACGCGCGGTGCTTGCGGCGGCGGCGCTGATCGGCGATCGTGGCCTGGCCGCCGTGACATTGGAAGCGGTTGCAGCTCAAGCGAATTGCTCGGTGCACAGCCTGTACGCGGTGTTCGGCGGCCGTGATGAGTTGCTACGCGCGGTTTTCGACCGCTACGGCCCTTTCCTGGACCTGAACGAAGCGATATCCGACCCGCATGCCGACCTCGCCGAAACAGTCCATCGGATCTGCCGGTTGCTGGCCGAGGCGTTCAGCCGCGAGCCTCGGGTGGCGCCGGCAATGATCGCGGAGGCGCTGGCTCGTCCGACCGGAGCCGTCGCGCAGGCCCTCACCCGATATAGCGCGTCACTCATGCTCGCCGGCGTGGGCCAGTGGCTGACGGCCGAAACAGCTGCCGGACGTATCCGAGATTTGCCGCTGCCGTTGCTCATCCACCAGATGATCGCGCCGATCGTCGTGCACACCATGGTGCGGCCGGCCATCGATGACATCCCCGAGATCGACTTACCCGATCTTGACGAGGCGTGCACGGTGTTCGCCGACGCGTTCCTGCGCGCGGTCGCGACTTAGTCGTCGTCGTCTTCGTCGAGTCGGTTGCTCGACTCTCCCCCGCAAGCGGGAGGTGCCCCACCTCATCGCGCTTCGCGCTCTGCATCGTCGTCTTCGATCAGGTGGGCGAACGCCTGCAGGTTCTTCAGCGACTCACCGCGGGAGACCCGCCACTCCCATTCCTTTTGGATCGACGACCGAAAACCCAACTCCAGCAACGTGTTGAAGTCGGTATCTACCGCCTCGAGCACCTGCCCGAGCACCCGGTCGATCTCGGCGGCGTCCACCGACGCCAACGCCATTCGGCCCACCAGGTAGATGTCGCCAACGTTGTCCAACGTGTAGGCCACGCCGTACAGGCGGCGATTGCGCTTGAGCAGAAACCGGTAAACGCCCTCGTGGTTCTCGTCGGGCTTGCGGCACACAAACGCCTCGATACGCACCGAATGCTCGCCGATGCTCAGGATGGTGTTGGTCTTGAGCTTGCGTTCCCCGGGCAGCTCCACGATCAGTCCGGGCAACCCGCCGTGCGAGCCGGGATGCCGCGAATACGTCAGGTCGCTGGCGTCCAGCGTGTCCTCGATCAGCTGCTGGACGTGCGGCACCGGCGGCGCCCCGCGATCTCCGGCTGAGGTCATCGGCGCCACTCCTCGATCCCGGCTCCGCCGGCATCATCGTCGTCGGCGCGCGTCATGCCCAGGCCTCCCGCCGCGTTGGCCGTCTTCTGGCCCGCCGGGCCAGCGACAAATCGCTCACAGAGCGCCGCGCGGCGATGAATTCGCCGATCGCCCGCCGGTAGCTGGCCAGCAGCGCGTCGACGGTGTTGTCCCAGGAGAACGTCGCCGCGTGTTCGACCGCAGCGCGGCGCATTGCCACGGCCCGCTGTCCGCCAAGCCGCAATATGTCATCGATGGCGTGCGCCCACCGGTCGACGTCGTGACCGGACACCAGCGTGCCGCTCACCTCGTCGCGCACCGCTACCGGTAGCCCGCCGACCGCAGCGGCTACCACCGGAGTGCCGCAGGCTTGCGCCTCCAAGGCGACCAGACCGAACGACTCCGAATAGCTGGGCACCGCAACTAGGTCGACGGCCTGGAACAACGTGGCCAGGTCTGCTCGCGACTGCGGGGGCAGGAACGTCACCCGGGCAGTGATACCCAATTCGTCGGCGAGCCGAACAAGACCGTCCGGGGCGGCTCGTCCGCTGCCCGACGGCCCGCCGGCGACCACGACGTGCACCCGCGGCAACTTGGCCGCCGCGCGCAGCAAAATGTCGGGGCCCTTCAGCGGTTGAATTCGCCCGACGAACGCCACCACCTCTTCGTCGGCAGGTAGCCCCAACTTGGCCCGGGCGGCGCGGCGGTCACCGGGCCGAAACACCCCCAGGTCGACGCCGGGGTGGGCGATGTCGATCCGGGCGGGGTCGGCGTGATGTAACGAAACCAGTTGTCCGGTTTCGTCTTCGGTGTTGGCGATCAACCGGTCGGCTTCATCGACCACCTGCTGCTCGCCGACGGTGCGCAGCGGCGGCTCGGGTGTGTCACCTTCGGCCAGCGCGGCGTTCTTCACCGCGGCGAGCGTGTGCGCGGTGTGCACCAACGGCACCGACCAGCGGTCGCGGGCCAGCCAGCCGACCTGACCGGACAGCCAATAGTGCGAGTGCACGATGTCGTAATAACCGGGTTCGTGGGCGGCTTCGGCGCGCAGCACTCCGGCGGCGAACGCGCACAGCTGCGTCGGCAGATCGTATTTGTCCAGCCCTTCGAACGGCCCGGCCACCACGTTGCGCACCAACACACCGGGTGCCACCTGCACGATCGGCGGATCGGTGGACGCGGTGGCCCGGGTGAAGATCTCCACCTCGACGCCCCGTCGAGCAAGATGAAGCGCACTCTGCAGCACGTACACGTTCATCCCACCGGCGTCCCCGATGCCCGGCTGGGCCAGCGGCGATGTGTGCACCGCCAGCACCGCGACGCGGCGCGGATCGGTCAACTCGGAGCTGTCCAGCCGAGAAACATCAGTGTGGCCCACGGTCTCATCTTTGCAGCACCGCTCCGCGTGCCCCGAAGGCGCAGGTCAGGCCGGTGTGTCGGTGGCAGCCTCCAGCGCGACGACCTGCGGTCGGGCGCGACGCATGGCACTAAGCGGGTCGGCGTACAGCCCGGCCAGCGACACGATGCCGGCCCCGGCCTCCTGCACCCGGTTGCCGAAGGCGGTGACCCGGATGTCGCGCGACGGCAGCACCGAGCGCGCGACGAACGCCGCCTCCACGTGCTCCATGCCCTCCGGATATTCGGTGAACGCCTGCCCGCCGACCACCAGGTCGTCGGGGTTAAGCAGATCGCGCAGCAATGCGACCGCTTCACCCAGCACCTTGGCCCGCTCGGCAAGCAGGTCTGTGGCCTGCTGGTTGCCATTGCGCGCCGCACGCAGCAACTCGGTGACGGTAGCGGTGGATCCGGGGTTACTGGCCGGCAGAATTCGCATCCGGCGCGCCGCGGCGAGCACGGCCTCGTCGCTGACGGTGGATTCCAACAGCCCGGAACCACCCAGCAACTCCGACTGCACGGGCAGGTTGGCGATGGTGCCCGGTCCGCTGGCGGGACTGTGCACCCTTCCACCGATCGACAGCGCATAACCCACGGTTTCGCGCGCGTAGACGTAGAGGCTGGTGGTCGCGTTGGGCCCAAACCGGCGCATACCGAGCAGCAGTTCCGCCGCGGCCATCGCGTCGACGTGGGATGCCACCGACACCGGCAGACCCAGCGCCTCGGCGAACACCGGTCCGACCGGCGCGTCGCGCCAGCTCAGCCGGGCGTGGTCGACGTGCCCGCTGGCGCCGTCGACGATGCCGCCGATCGCCACCCCGACCCACAGCGCCCGCCGTCGATGCCACCGCCTCAGGTACCGGCGGGCGCCGTCGGCCAACGAGGCCAGCGCGGGCTCCTGGGCACTGCGCGGTGTCGGGGTCTCGACGGCGTCCAGGGTGCGGCCCAACAGGTCGGTGGCCACGATGCTGGTGGTTCGGGCCCCGACGTGGATGCCCAGCGTCAGAAACGGCTCGTGGTTGACCTCGACCGGCACCCGGGGACGCCCGATGGCACCGGAGACCGCCAGGTCGGCGCGTTCCCGCAGGATGCCGGCCTCCAATAGGGCGGTGACCTGGCGGTTTACCGTCGCAATGGACAGCGAAGTGATCTGGGCGATGCCGTCGCGGCCAATCGGGCCGCGTAGCCGCACGGCCCGAAAGACCGATGCTGCGGCGCCGTCGGACAGCTGCAGCAACGGCGCAATAACGCGGTGGCGCCCGGGCGATCGTCGCCGCGCCGCCGCGGGGTGGCTATGAGGATGGGAGGTGAATGTGGTTGAGCGCACGTGGGGTGTCCTTGTCCGAGTTCCGATGGCGGTCCATGCCGCGCACCGTGGCGAGCGCTTTGGGAGGTCGCTCAGGCGCGGCTAGCTGCGCTGCAACAACAGGCGCGGTCCGCGAACGGACAAGCGCCGAACAAGGCACTGGAGTACACCCGAGGAACTTAGCACGGTTACTAGAGTTGTTCAGGTGAATGACACTGAGCAACGGATCGCGGTGGTCACCGGCGCCAGCGCCGGTATCGGCGAAGCAACCGCGAGAACTCTTGCCGCGCAAGGTTTTCACGTGGTCGTCGTGGCACGTCGAGCCGACCGAATCAATGCCCTGGCCGCCGAGATAGGCGGAACCGCCATTGTGGCCGATGTCACTGATGGCGCGGCGGTTGATGCGTTGGCGGCTCAGCTGAAGCGGGTGAACGTGCTGGTCAACAATGCCGGCGGGGCCAAGGGCCTAGAACCGGTTGCCGACGCCGACCTGGAGCACTGGCGGTGGATGTGGGAGACCAACGTGCTGGGCACGCTGCGGGTCACCCGTGCGCTGCTGCCCAAGTTGATCGACTCCGGCGACGGCCTGATCGTCACCATCACTTCGGTTGCGGCGATGGAGGTTTACGACGGCGGCGCCGGCTACACGTCAGCCAAACACGCGCAGGGCGCGCTGCATCGCACGCTGCGCGGCGAACTGTTGGGAAAACCGGTGCGGCTCACCGAGATTGCTCCCGGAGCGGTCGAAACCGAGTTCTCACTGGTCCGATTCGGCGGCGACCAGCAGCGTGCCGACGCCGTCTATACGGGCATGACGCCGTTGGTGGCCGCCGACATCGCCGAGGTGATCGGCTTTGTGGCGTCCCGGCCGTCGCACGTCAACCTCGACCAGATCGTCATCCGGCCGCGCGACCAGGCAACAACTACCCGCCGGGCTCGGGCCGGTCGGTCCGCTAGGTGTCGTCGGGGTGCCCGACAACGTCGGCGCATCGTGCGGGGTGGCCGGGGCGCTGCGGGGTATCGACACCGGCGACGGCTTGGCTCCGCTCGGCCGGCGGCAGCGCCGACATGCCCACCCAGGTGTCCCAGTCGACGGCCCAGTCCCAAATGTCGCCATCGGAGTAGGACAGCTCGATCGAGCTGCCGGTCACCTCGACCGGGTCACCGTAGATCGCGCTGCTGAAGTACTGCTGGGCATCGGCGGTCGACAGGTTGATGCAGCCGTTGGTGACGTTGGTGTTGCCCTGCGCGCCGGCGCTCATCGGGTTGGCGTGGATGAACTCGCCGTTGTTGGAAATCCGGACCGCCCAGCGCTCGTGAGCATTGGTGTAGCCCCCGGCCGGGTTGGACATGTAGAAGTCGGAGTATTTCTCGCTGACCACGTGGATGCCGTTGCGGGTGACGTTGCGCGCCTTGTCCGCTTCGCCGTAGCTGCACGGGAAGTCCATGATCACGCCCTCGTCGCGGACCACCTGGATGCGGTGTGAGGACACTTCGGCCTTGACCACTTGGCGGCGACCGATCTCGAAGTTCAGGCTCATGTCCTGCTTGCCGTAGGCACCGTCGCCGAACGCCAGCCCGTAGAGCTTGGCGTCGACGCTGACCTTGGTGCCGGCCGGGTAATACTCGCGGGTGCGCCAGTGCACGCGGGCGCCCCCGACTTCGTCGGGCAGCCACGCCCAGCTGCCCTCGACGGGCGGCTCGGTGGTGACTTTCAGCGCCCGCTCGACGGCGGCCTTGTCGGCGATCGGCGCGTCGAACTGGATGATGATCGGCGCCGCGATCCCAACGGTCTGCCCGTCGGCGAGCTGGAACCCGCCGTCGATCACCTTGGTGGGCGCGACCGTGGTGAGCTTGCCCTTGACCGGAACAGCCTTGCCGTCGTGGCCGACCGCCGATCCGTTCCAGGTGTAGGTGGCGTCGTAGCCGAGCGGCTCGGTGACGGTGTAGATGGTGCGGTCCTGGTTGAGTGCGCCGGCGACCACCTTGCCGGCCGAATTGGTCAGCGCGACGTGCTGGAACCAGCCGTCGCGCACCTCGACACTGATCGGCGCGGTCGGCACCACCTCGGTGGCCTTGTCGGCCGGCCGGAACGTCACGCTGACCTCGGCCGGCGGCTTGGCCTTCTCCGATTGTTTGCTCGACCCGCCGAAGCAGGCAGCTAACACGTTCGGCGCGAAGATGCCGACCGCGAGGGTCGTCAGAGCCCGGCGCCGGGTGACCGGCGTGAGGCCGCGCGCTGTGTCCACGACACACCAAGATACCGGCGAAATTGACCCCACTCGCGCACGCGCACGTCACAAAGCGCAGCCGACCAGCACCGGCTCGGGTGTCAGTGTGACACCAAACACATCACGGACTCCGTCTCGCACGGTGCGCGCCAGCGCAATCACGTCGTCGGCGGCTGGCCTCGCCGCGATTCGTCAAAGCAAGCGCATGCTTGGTGGACAGCCGACAGCGCGCGGTCGGGACGTCCGGATAGCCCTTGCCGAAACCCGCTTGCTCGACGAGCCAGCCGGCGGCGAGTTTGACGCCGTCGGGCGCCGGATAGTGCGGCACCGCGCGGCCGACGCTGGTCAGCCAGCTCGCTGGTAAAACTCCGGCGCGACAACCGGATTGGTGAAAAACGAGCCCACGCTCCAGGTGTCGTGGTCGCCGGCGTCGAGCACCATGCCCTTGCGGGCGCGCAAACTCAGCACAGCATCCCGGACGGTCGCGGGATCCGCGCTGCTCCCCCGCCGTCGCGCCCAGCGCGGCGACCAATTCGGCGTAGCGCAGCGGCGCGCTGCGGCCCGAAGCGTCCAGCGCGAACTCCACCTCCAAAACGATGGCCGCGTCGGAGTGTTTGAGCACGCTGGTGCGATACCCGAACCCCAGCTCACTGGGTGGCGCCCAGCGCACCGCGCCGCTGCGCCGGTCCAGCAGCCGGACCCGGGTGATGGTGTCGGCCACCTCGGCTCCGTAGGCGCCGACGTTTTGCACCGGCGTTGCGCCGGCCGAGCCGGGTATGCCGGAGAGGCATTCCAGCCCGCCCATTCCCGCCGCGACGGCCGCGACTACCACGTCGTCCCACACCGCCCCGGCCTCCGCCCGCACGATGTTGCCGTCGACGCTGATCTTGTCGGTGGCCAACCGCACGACGGTCAGATCGGTCAGCGTCTCGGCGATCACCACATTCGAGCCGCCGGCCAACACCAGCAGCGGCTGGCAACCCTCGCCGTCGAGCTGGCGCAGCGTGGCGACCACCTGCTCGGTGCTGGTGCAGGTGATGACCCGCGGTGCGACCGGGCCGACCCGCAACGTGGTCAGCGGCGCCAGCGGCACCGCTTCGTCGACGCGCGCACCGGCGAAAAGCGTTCCCACCACGAGTCGTAACGGTAGCCTGACCTGCTATGCCGCGTTCGTTCGACATGTCCACCGACTATGCGGTGACCGTCGAAGAGGTTCTCCGGGCGTTCAGCGACGAGGAGTACTGGCTGGCCCGCCTCGCAGATTCGGGCGCCGACGACACCACGCTGGATTCGATACAAGTCGGCGGTCCGTCCGGCAACGACGGCAGCATCGACGTGATCACCACGCAGGTGCTGCGCAGTGATCGGCTGCCGGGGGTGATCACCCAATTCCACCGCGGCGATCTGCGGATCCGCCGCGAGGAGCAATGGGAGCCGATCACCAACGGCTCGGCGACCGCGAACGTCACCGGATCGATCCTGGACTCGCCCGCGTCGTTGACGGGCAATGCGGTGCTCGGGCCGGTGGCGGAGACTGGCGGGGCCCGGATGAAGCTGCGGGCCACCGTCGAAGTGCGCATCCCGCTGGTCGGCGGCAAGTTGGAGAACTTCATCGGCAACCAACTCGTCGAGTTGCTGATCGCCGAGCAGCGTTTCACCACCACCTGGATCGGCGAAACCGGGTAGCAAGATCGCGCTCAGGCGCGGCCTTCCGCGGCGTCGATGGCGCCATTGAAGAGGTCGCCGATGACCCTCTTGAGCACCGGTGTCAGCAGCCAATCAAGACCGGGGATCTTGGGTGTCGACCGCAGGTGCCAACTGACGGCGGTACCGGTGCCGGCTTCGCGCAACTCGATCGTGCCGACGTGATCGCGGACCGGCGCGCCGGAGACCAACTTGTACGCGTAGCCCGTGGGTCGCTGATAGTCGATGATCTCTTCGATGATTGCGGGTCCGACCGCTTCGAGGCGTCTGACCGCGCCGACGCCGTTCGGCGCGGGGATTCCCTCGCGATCCAGCGTGCTGCGACGGCACAACCGCGCGTGGTCCGCGATCGCGCGGTGGTCGGTGAGGGCGTCGAACACCGTCTCGATCGGCGCCGTCGTGGTCCGCGTGAGAGTGAACTCGATCATCAGCCCGCCACGCTCCCGAATACCCAGTTGTCCACCGTCATGGTTCCTCTCTTCGGCTAGGTCAGTGAATTCTGGCATCCGCGGTTTTCGCCTCGGGCTTTATGGGGGTGACCCGCTGCGCCCGGCTTCGCCGCGCTTGCGATCACCCCTAGGCTGGCGGTCATGCGGATCGCAGTGGCCCAGGTCCTCAGCGGCACTGATCCGGCCGACAACCTGCAGTTGGTGCGGGACTACACCGGGCGGGCCGCCGACGCCGGTGCGCGGTTGGTGGTGTTCCCAGAAGCGACGATGTGCCGATTCGGGGTTCCGCTGGCGCCGATCGCCGAGCCGGTCGACGGCCCATGGGCCGACGGAGTGCGCCGGATCGCGGCCGATGCCGGCATCACCGTGATCGTCGGCATGTTCAGCCCGGCCGACGGCGGGCGGGTTTTCAACACGCTGCTGGCGGTGGGCCCAGGAGGGACGGGCGCCGCCAATCGGCTGGACACCCACTACGACAAGATTCACCTTTACGACGCCTTCGGCTTCACCGAGTCGCGCACCGTCGCACCGGGCCGAGAGCCGGTCGTGATCGCCGTCGACGGCGTCGGGGTCGGGTTGACCACCTGCTATGACCTTCGTTTCCCCGAGCTCTTCACGACGCTGGCGCGCCGCGGGGCCCAGCTGATCGTGGTCAGTGCGTCGTGGGCATCGGGCCCCGGGAAGCTGGAGCAATGGACGTTGCTGGCGCGGGCCCGGGCGCTGGACTCCACCAGCTACATCGTCGCGGCGGGGCAGGCCTACCCGGGTGAGCCGCTGGCCTCGGAAGCGCCCACCGGGGTGGGCGGCAGCCTGGTGGTTTCGCCGTTCGGCGAGGTGGTGACGTCGGCGGGAGCCGACCCGCAGCTGCTGGTCACCGACATCGCGCTGGATCGAGTGTCCGAGGCCCGCGAGAAGATCGCGGTGTTGCGCAACTACTCAGCGTGCGCTCACGGCGATAAGGCAGAATCGCGCAGGTGACGAATCCGCAGGGACCCCCGCATCAGGACCCGTCGATATGGGCTCGTCCGGGCACCCCGGGTCCGGCTACCCAGCCGGCGCCGCACCCCGAGTCGCCCACCCAGGTGGCTTCCGGCCACGGCGGGCCGCAGACTGGTTACGCGTATGAACCACCGGCCCAGCCCACGCAGCAGACGTTGCCGCCGCCCACTCTGGAATTCCCGGCTGCGTCGCCGTACGACCAGCCGCCGTCGCAGGACCCGCCGGCCGTGAAAACGAAACGCCGCTTCATCGGCGACCCGGTGTCGATCATCTTGGTCCTGGTCATCGTGACGGCGTTGGCCGTCGCGGGTCTGATCGCCGGCGAGCTCTACGCCCGCAACCGTGCCAACAGTGTGGTGGCCACGGCCACCGAATGCGTCGTGCAGGACAAGGCCAAAGTGTCCTTCGGTCCGAGCCCATTCCTGTTGCAACACTTGCGCGGTCACTACAACGGCATCTCCATCCACACTGCCGGAAACCAGATTCGCAGCGCCAAGGGCATGAAGGCGGACGTCAACATCAACAACGTCGACCTGCACGGCAGCGGCGACTCTAAGGGCACCATCGGCGAACTCGATGCCACCGTCACCTGGACGTCGGACGGCATCAAGGAAACCTCACAGAGTTTTCTTCCGCTGATCGGCAGCTTGGTCAACAGTGTCTCGACTGACCCCAGTGCCGGCACCGTCGAGCTCAGCGGAGTCCTGGGCACCGTCACCGTGAAGCCGGCGATCGTAAGCAGCGACTTGTCACTGCAGGTCGTCAAGGTCACCGCACTGGGCGCAACGCTGCCACGCGAGACCGCGCAAACGGCGGTGGACACCTTTACCGCGACGCTGAACAAGGAGTTTCCGCTGGGTATTCACCCCGATAGCGTGCAGGTCACCAATGACGGTGTGGTGGCCCACTTTTCGACGCGTGACGCCTCGATTCCGACGGTCCAGACCGACCCCTGCTTCGCCCATGTTTAGCCCAGACCGTCTCGGGTATAGGGAGTCGCGCTGATGACTAACTCGCGAGGGCCATCGAGCGACGACCCGTCGGAATGGGCTCGTCCGACCAGGCCGGCAGGGCCCCCCAACCGTGGTGCGCCGCCGCGCCGTCAGCCCCCTGTGCCGCCGTCCGAATCGCCGACTCGCCACATCCGTCAGCCCGGCCGCGCGCCGGATCCGGCCGTCCGTGATGCGCCGCGTCCGCAACAGCCCGGGCCGCCGAATCGCCCACCGCAGCAACCGGTTCCGCCGAGGAGCGATCCGGGTCCCCCGCAGAATCGGCCGCCGCAACAACCGGGTCTGCCGCCCAATCCACGGCCGCAGCAGCCCGGTCCGCCACCTCCGCATGAACACACCACCACCACCCGGATATCGACACCGCCCCCGTTGTCCGACGAACCCGCGACCAGTAAGCGCGGCTTTTTCGGCAACCGGACGGCGATCCTGTTGATCCTGGCGATCGTCGTGCTGTTGGTGCTCGCGAGCGCGATCGGCGCCGAGCTGTATACCCGCCACCTGGCGAGCAGCAAAGTGGCTCAGGCGGTGCAGTGCGAGGTGCAGGACAGCGCCAGCGTCTCCTTCGGCGCAGCCCCGCCGGTGCTGTGGCAATACCTGTCCAGTCACTACAGCGACATCTCCGTGCAGACCGCGGGCAATCAGGTGCGGTCAGCCAAAGGCATGAAGGTGAACCTGGACATCCGCGACATTAAACTCAACAACACCAACAACTCTCAGGGCACGATCGGGTCGCTGAGCGGCACCGTCTCCTGGTCCGCGGATGGCATCAAGCAGTCGATCCAGGCCGCCATCCCGGTGCTGGGGACGTTTGTCAGCGGCGACGTCACCACCAACCCGGGTGACGGCACCGTCACGCTGAAGGGCACGTTCGACAGCGCCACCATCAAACCGCAAATCGTCAACAACGGGCTGTCGCTGCAAATCGTCAGCCTGACCGCGCTGGGCTCCACGATGTCAACGAACACGATCCAAACGGAGCTGGACAACCTCACGTCGAAGGCGACCCAGAACTATCCGCTGGGCATCCACGCCGACAGCGTGCAGGTGACCAGCACCGGGATCGAAGGCGCGTTCTCGACCAGCAACGCGACCATCCCCGCCGGCGGCAGCCAGGATCCCTGCTTCAGCAACCTCTGACGGGCCTAGCTCAGTCCGTCGAGCACCCCGCGGGTGCCCGACAGCCCCAACCGGGTGGCGCCCGCGTCAAGCATCGCCAGCGCATCGGCGGCAGTGCGGATGCCGCCGCTGGCCTTGACCCCAAGCCGGCCGCCGACGGTGTCGGCCATCAGCGCGACGGCGGCGATCGACGCCCCGCCGGCCGGATGAAATCCCGTCGATGTCTTCACAAAATCCGCGTCGGCGGCTTCGGCGGCGCGGCAGACATCGACCAGGAGTTGCTCGTCGGCCAGCGTCAACAGCGCCGCCGACTCGACGATCACCTTGAGCACGGCGGCCGGCACGGCGGCGCGCACCGCCGCGATCTCTGACCGCACCGCGTCGACGTCACCGACAACCGCTGCGCCGATGTCGATGACCATGTCGATCTCGCTGGCGCCGGAGGCCACCGCGAGCGCTGCTTCCCGCGCCTTCATCTCGGGCAGGTGCTTGCCCGACGGGAAGCCGGCTACCGCGGCGACCCGCACTCGCGCGCTAGTGGCATCGGACACCATTGACGGTGAGACGCAGACGGCGTAGACGCCCAGCGCAGCGGCTTCGGCCGCCACCGCGGCCACATCGGCGGCGGTGGCCTCGGGTTTGAGCAGGGTGTGGTCGACGAGTGCTGCCACTTGGTCGCGGGTTGGTCGGCCGGGCATCAGAAGCGCTCTTCGGAACCGCCGGGGTTGCATCCGGAGCCGATCATCGCGGTGTCGTCGACGACGGGCCGCCACGGCTCCAGGTTCCAGCTGACCTTGCCGGGTTGCAGGACCTCGGCCAATTCCCAATGGCAGAGGAATTGCTCACGCATGCCGGGTGTGCCGGCATCGGGTGCCAGTGCGAGCACCTCGGACCACGCTTCGTCGGCGTCGGGCCCTGCCGAACCGAGGCTTCTGGCGGCCGCACGCCCGGACGCCGTGGGATAAACCCGCAGGCTGGGCAGGTGATTCCACTGGGCCCACTGCGTGTGATCGACGAACGGCGGCAGGTACCGAGGATCCTGCGCCGCTCCCGCGCCGGTGGCGCCCGGATCGGCAGACGCCGGCGCGGCACCCGCCAGCACGACGATCGCGGTCGCCGCGGGGATCAAAAGTCGCATGCCGCTATCGCGACTTGCCCTGAATCTCAAGGAGTTTCGGCCGGACATCGACCAGGTAGACACCCGCCGCGCAGGCTCCGATGGCGGCCCCTAGCGCGCTCAGCAGCATCGTCAGCGGCACCGCGGCGCCCAGGATCAGCAGCCACACCGGCTTGGTCATCTTGTCGGCGGCGGTGTAGGCGTCGGGTCGTTGCATTGCCGCGTGCACGAAGGCGTAGAGCGCGGTCATCGCCACGGCAACCTGCAAGACGAAGACGACGGTAAGCGTTAGGTCGGTCACCAAACAAGCGTAAGCGGGCGGTGCCGAAAACGTCGACTCCGAGCCGCCTACCTGGGCGACTCGAGGCGACTCGGAGTCGAGGTGGAGCAGGTCCGCGCTGCCCTTGCCGGGCAGCGCGGACCGCGTCTTACTTCTGGGTGACCTTCTTGGCCGCAGCCTTCTTGGCCGGGGCCTTCTTAGCGGCAGCCTTCTTGGCCGGAGCCTTCTTGGCGACAGCCTTCTGAGCCTTCTTGGCCGCGGCGTCGGTCTTCTTCGGCAGCTCGATGCCGACCAGCTTGGCGGCACGCTCGCCGACCGCGCGGGTCTGCGAGGCAACGGTGCCCAGCGCCTCCTGGGTCAACTCGACCGCTTGGTCGACGTAGCCCTCGGCGCGCGCCGACGCGTCGTCGAAGCCGGCCTGGCTGCGCAGCCGCTCGAGAGCGGCCTCACCGCGCTCGACCAGCTCGTTGTACCGAGAGGTGGCCGCCTCGACGTACCCTTCCGCGGCGGTGCGCAGCTCGTCAGCGGTGAACCGCTCGCGCAGCTCGCGAAGCTGATCGCGCAGTTGCTCGGGCAGCTCCTCCCGCCGCTTGGTCAGACGGGCACGGCGCTCCTCGACCCGGCTGCGGGTGTCGGTGCGGGTCTCTTCGGCGCGCTCACGCAGCTCGATGAGCAGGTCGTTGACCGTGGCGAGGGCCAAGTCGGCGGCGCCGAGAGCGGCGAGCAGCGGGGCCTTCAGGTCGTCAATGGTGGTGTTCTCTGCCATGGTTTTTCCTTTCGTGTTTTTCCTATGTGTCAATGGTTGGCATTGCTCAATCACGAGCTAGGCGGGGTTAAGCAAGGTCTACGCAGGTGCAGTCTCCTCACGGGCAGCTTCGTTCTGCTGGATGAAGGACGTGTAGATGTCCAGCAGGACCTGTTTCTGCCGCTCGGTGATCGCCGTGTCGGTGATGATGGCGTCGCGGACTTCGCTGGGCTCGCTCGGCTCGAGAATCCCGGCCTGCACGTAGAGAACCTCCGCGGAGACCCGCAACGCCTTGGCGATCTGGTTGAGCACATCAGCGGATGGCTTACGCAAACCGCGCTCGATCTGGCTGAGGTACGGGTTGCTGACACCGGCCTTTTCCGCCAACTGTCGCACCGACACTTGCGCCGCCTCGCGCTGCGCCTTGATGAAGCTGCCGATGTCGGACGCAGCGGTAGACACCACGGCGGCAAGCTTCTCCTCCTGCGCCACAGCGACTCCTTGCGTCAATCGTCGGTACGAACGCGACCCACAGTAAAACCTAGTGCTAACTTTTGCAAGCACTAGTTAGCAGTGCTCAGAACAGCAGCTGCGCGATTGCGTAGATGACCAACCCCGCCAGCGAGCCCACGACGGTGCCGTTGATCCGGATAAACTGCAGGTCACGGCCGACGTGCAGTTCGATGCGCCGGCTGGCTTCCTCGGCGTCCCAACGCTCGATGGTGTCGGTAATAATCGCGGTGATCTCGACGCCATACTGGGCGACCAAATGCTCGGCGGCACGCACGATCCAGTTGTCGACCTTGTCCCGCAGTTCGGCGTCGTCGCGCAGCGATTCACCGATGCGCACCACCGCGTCGGTAATGCGGGTGCGCAAGGCGCTGGACGGGTCGTCCACCCCCTCGAGCACCAGGCGTTTCAGCGTCTTCCAGGCCGTCGCCGCGGCGTTGGTGACCTCCTCGCGGGCCATCAACTGCTCTTTGACCGCCTCGGCCCGCGCGATCGTCGCTTCGTCGTGCTGCAGGTCGTCGGCGAATTCGAACAGAAAGCGGGTCGCCGACCGGCGCAGCTCGTGATCCGGGTTGCGGCGCACCTTGTCGGTGAAGTCCATCAGCTCGCGGTGGATGCGATCGCCGACGAGATGGTCGATGAATCGCGGCGACCAGGTCGGCGAATCGCGCTCGACTACCCGCTGGATGACCTCTCCGGCGTTCAGCGACCACTGAAACGCCCGGTCGGCTAGCAACTGGATCAGGGCTTCCTGCCGGTTCTCGGCCAGCAACGTGGCCAACAAGCGGCCCACGGGCGGACCCCACTGCGGCTCGGCGAGGCGTCGCACGATCATCCGGTCGATGACGGTCTGGACGTCGTCGTCGCGCAGCAGCTCCACCATCACCCGCAGCACGGTGGCCGTCTCGGCGGCTACCCGCTGAGCATGCGAGGTCTCCGAGAGCCACTTGCCCAGCCGGCTCGGGATCTCTGCGTCGCGAATCTTGGTCCCCACCACCTCCGGCGACAGGAAGTTTTCCCGCACGAAGGTTCCCAGGCCCTCGCCCAGCTGGTCCTTCTTGCGCTTGATGATCGCGGTGTGCGGTATCGGGATCCCGAGCGGGTGCTTGAACAGCGCCGTCACCGCGAACCAGTCCGCCAACGCACCGACCATGCCGGCCTCCCCGGCGGCGCCCACATAGCCCACCCAGGTGCCGGTGACGCCTGCGGACTGCGCCCACCGGCAGCCCAGGAACACCGCGGTGGCGCCGACCAGAAAACTCAGCGCGACCACTTTCATTCGGCGCAGTGCCCGACGCCGCTCGGCATCGGCCTGCGGATCGGCCCCGGCGAACGACTCGGCTAAGGACGCGGGTTTGCGGGGCTCCAGCGCCGGCAGGGTTGCCAGATCCCTGCGCGCCGCCTGCGGGCCCCGCGAATCGGCTCGGTGTTTGGGTCCCGGATTGGGTCTGTCGTTCAGTCCCAGTGCCACCACACCATCATCCGCTATCGGAGTTGCTCTTCGGCGACAATGCGGGCCGTTCACGGCCCGAGAAGGAGCCGAACAAGAGGGGCGGGGCGGCAACAATGCGCGGCCTGCGGGGTAGCTGGCCGCGAGACCAAAGCCCGACGATCGGGGCCGGTAACTGTTACCGGCCTGACGACGAAACACCATCATAGGAGGTGCAGGGCGAGAAAGCCGCGTCGATTAGCCGTACTATGAACAAGATCGAGTGAATGGGAATCGGCGAATAGTGGCAAAGCAGGTCACGGCCGGGACGGTAAAAACCGATGGCCGGAAGCGACGTTGGCACCAGCACAAGGTGGAACGCCGCAATGAGCTGATCGACGGGACGATCGAGGCGATCCGGCGCCGTGGTCGCTTCGTGAGCATGGACGAGATCGCCAGCGAAATCGGCGTCTCCAAGACCGTGCTCTACCGCTACTTTGTCGACAAGAACGATCTGACGACCGCGGTGATGATGCGGTTCGCGCAAATCACCCTGATCCCCAACATGTCGGCGGCGCTGTCGTCGAACCTGGACGGCTTCGAGCTGACTCGCGAGATCATCCGGGTGTACGTGCAAACCGTGGCGAACGAACCCGAGCCGTACCGGTTCGTGATGTCCAACAGTTCGGCCAGCAAGAGCAAGGTGATCGCCGACTCCGAGCGGATCATCGCCCGCATGCTCGCGGTGGTGCTGCGCCGCCGGATGAAGGCGGCCGGGATGGACGTCGGCGGAGTGGAGCCGTGGGCGTACCACATCGTTGGAGGCGTCCAATTGGCCACCCACTCGTGGTTGCTCGACCCACGAATGAGTGCCGATGAGCTGATCGACTATCTGACGATGCTGAGCTGGAGCGCGTTGTGCGGGATCGTCGAGGTCGCCGGCTCGCTGGAGAAGTTCCGCGGCCAACCGCACCCGTCGCCGATCGTGCCGCCGCTAGGTTCCTGAAGATGACTCACATGACGGTCCGCTCCCGGCTCAGCTCCTGGGGCTATGCCCTGCGCACCACCAACCCGCCACCGGACGGGCCGGTCGACCTGGTCACCCGCTGGCTCGTCGTCACCCGCGCCGCGGTGTTGCCGATGACCCTGTTCGCCGGCCTGGTCGCAGCGCTGCTGGCGATCGGCCGGCCCGGCTTCGATTGGCGCTGGCTGGTTCTCGCAATCGCCGGAATCCTGTTGGCGCACACCGCGAATAACTTGATGAACGACCTCTTCGACACCCAGACCGGCCTCGACAGCGATAGCTACCCGCGCGCCCTCTACGCGCCACACCCGGTGCTCTCGGGACTGGTCAGCCGCCGCACCCTGCTCATCGCGATCGCCGCGGTCAATCTCGCCGACCTCGCGATCCTGATCGTGCTGACCTGGGCACGCGGCTGGCCCGTGGTGGCATTCGCGTTGTCGGGTTTCCTGCTCAGCGTCGCCTATACCGCGCCGCCGGTACGACTCAAGAAGCGCGGCCTCGGTGAGCCGGACGTGTTCGTGGTCTGGGGTCCGCTGATGGTGTGCGGAACGTACTACTCGGCGGTCGGCAACGTCGGCTGGGACGTCCTGCTGGCGTCGCTGCCCTACGGGCTGTTGTGCACGACGGTGCTGATGGGCAAGCACATCGACAAAATCCCTTACGACGAGCCCCTTGGCATCCGCACGTTGCCGGTGGTCTTGGGGGAAGCGCGTGCTCGCGCGGTGACGCTCGGGATGATGGTCGGGTTCTACCTGCTGATCGTGGCGGCGGTGCTGGCCAAGGCGATGCCGTGGCCGGCGTTGCTGGTCGTCGCCGCGCTGCCCCGGCTTGTCAAAGTGTGGCCGTATTTCCGCCGTCCGCCGCCCGACAAGCCGCCGGCCAAGTTCCCGGTGTGGCCACTGTGGTACGCGGCGTTGGCCTGGGTCCACGTGCGCCAGGCGGGTGCATTGCTGGTGGTAGGCCTGGCCGTCGGCGTGCTGCTGCGGACTGTTTGAGACAGCCGCTATTTGATCAGGGTGAACTGACCGACATTGGTGATGCCTCGCCGGAAGAAGTCGGCGCAGCCGGTCAGGTACCGGATGTAGCGGTCGTAGACCTCCTCGGACTGGATGGCGATCGCACGTTCGCGGTTGGCACACAGATTGGCCGCCCACATGTCCAACGTGCGCGCGTAGTGCGGGCGCAGCAACTGGATCTTCTCCAGAGAGAAGTTGGTGGCCTCCGACAACTCGAGAATGTCTTCGACGGAGGGCAGCTCGCCGCCAGGGAAGATTTCTTTCCCGATGAACCGCATGAACTTCAGGTCGCTGATTGTCACTGCTATGCCGTTGTCTCGGAAGTACTTAGGCGTGTGCGCCAATATCGTGTGCAGCAGCATCCGGCCGCCATCGGGAAGGATGTCGTATGCCCGGTCGAAGAAGGCGGCGTATCGCGCGGCTTTGAACGCTTCGAAGGCGCCGATGGTGACGATCCGGTCGACCTTTTCGTCGAACTCTTCCCAGCCCTGCAGCCGCACCTCAACGTTGCGTCCCGTGGGGATCTTGGCCAGCTTGGCCGTGCTGTACTCGTACTGGTTGCGGCTGAGCGTGATGCCGATGACGTTGACGTCGTAATTCTCGATCGCTCGCTGCATCGCGCCGCCCCACCCGCAGCCGATGTCCAGCAACGTCATTCCCGGCTCGAGGTTGAGCTTGCCGAGGGCCAGGTCGAACTTGGCGTTTTGTGCCTCTTCGAGGGTCATATCGTCGCCCTCGAAGTATGCGCAGGTGTAACCCATAGTGCGGTCAAGGAATAACGAGAAGAACTCGTCCGAAACGTCGTAGATCGATTGCGATTCGTCGTAGTACGGCGTCAACTTTGACATTTGCGACAGCTACCTCACCCTTAACCAGTGTGGATCTGACGTCAAGCACGCCAATCCAGCAGAACGTCCTACGCGGCAGCCGTGTCGCTCACTATGAGCAATGTATTAATCCGGGCTTGGCCTCATAGCTAAGCGGGAACTGTATCAGGTTTGACGCCCGGTGCCTCGTCGCCCCGCCCGGGCGAGCTCGACCCTAACCCTTGACGAGGGTGAACTGTCCCACCTCAGAGACGTTCCGATTGAAAAAGTCAGAGCATCCGGTCAAGTAGCGCATGTAACGGTCATAGACCTCGGTGGAGGTCACCGCGATGGCCTCGTCACGAGCGGCTTCCAGCTTCTGCGACCAGGTATCGAGCGTGCGAACGTAGTCGGCGGTCATTTTTTGCAGACCTTCTACCGAAAACCCTGCGTTAGTTGAGTATTCGACGACGTCTTCGTCGCACGGCACTGCGCCGCCAGGAAAAATCTCTGCGGCGATGAACCGCATAAACCGAAGATCGGTCATGGTGATCGGGATGCCCATCTCCGGCCAACGCTTAAGTGGGTGCCCCATGATCGTCTGCAGCACCATTCGACCGTCGCTGGGCATGACGCGGTAGCACAAATCGAAGAAGGCCTTGTAGCGCGATTTGGGGAAAGCCTCGAATGCTTCGATGCTGACGATGCGGTCGACGGGCTCGTCGAACTCCTCCCAGCCGCGCAGCAGCATTCGCCGGGAGCGGTCGGTGTCGATCTGATCGAGCAGCTGTTGGCCCAGGCTGCGTTGGTTCTTGCTCAGGGTCAGCCCGACGACGTTGACGTCATACCGTTCGACTGCGCGCTTCATCACCGAGCCCCAGCCGCAGCCGACGTCGAGCAGAGTCATTCCGGGCTGTAGGCCAAGCTTGCCCAGCGCGAGGTCGATCTTGGCGATCTGAGCCTCTTCCAGCGTCATGTCGTCGCGCTCGAAGTACGCACAGCTGTAGGTGCGCGTCGGGTCCTGGAACAGCCCAAAGAAATCGTTGGAGATGTCGTAATGGGCTTGGACGTCCTCGTAGGCCGGCCGCAATTTCGACGAGCCATCCGCCCCGCTGTCCGTCATGAGAAATTGACCCCTCAGGTGAATCCGCTCGGTCGCCAGGCTGCGCTGTTGCACACGAACTGTATAACGCACTTCTTCGGTTCGGGCTAAGCGGGCGCCTTCTCGCAGGTGAATTGACAGACGTCGGTGTAGCCACCGCGGAACAGGTCAGCACAACCGGTCAGATACCTCAGAAAACGTTCGTAGATCTCTTCGGACGTGATGGCGACGGCCTCGTCCTTCTTCGATTCGAGATTGGCGGCCCAGGTGTCGAGGGTGCGGGCGTAATGCGGCCGCAGCGGTTGCTTCCGGGTTACCGTGTACCCGGCCTTGACCGCATGCTCTTCGACCTGCGCGGCCAGCGGCAGACGGCCGCCGGGATAGATCTCGTCCATGATGAACTTGATGAATCGCACCGTCGACATCTTGAGGGGCAGCTGCAGCTCTTTGATCTCTTCGTCGCTGGGAATGATGATCGTGTGCAGCATCATCACGCCGTCGTCGGGCATCAAGCTGAACGTCTTCTTGAAGTAATCGTCGTACTTGTTGAAACCGAAGTGCTCGAAAGCGCCGATTGACACCACCCTGTCGACCGGCTCGTCGAAGTCCTCCCACGGCTGCAGTCGCACTTCCATGTGGCGCTTGCTGGTCGCATTCGCGAACCAGTGGTCCTCGATATGTTGCCGCTGGTTTTCGGACAGCGTCAGTCCGATGACGTTGACGTCGTATTTTTCGACTGCGCGCATGATCGTGGAGCCCCACCCGCATCCGATGTCGAGCAGCGTCATCCCGGGCTCTAGGCCGAGCTTGCCAAGGGACAGATCCACCTTGGCCATCTGGGCTTGTTCGAGCGTCATGTCGTCGCGCTCGAAATACGCACAGCTATAGGTCTGGGAAGGGTCCTGCCACAGCCTGAAGAAATCGTTGGAGATGTCGTAGTGAAACTGGACTTCCTTGGCATCCGACCCACGGGTCTGCGCCGCGGATTTCGATAACCACTCGGACTGAGCACTTGGCGTTGCGTTTGAGGTATCTACCACCGGTTGTCCTTGAGAATCGGAATTACGAATGGGGACGGTGCCATGCTGACACCGGTTAGAGATTACGCCCAACCCTTGGAAAGCACAGGTAACCGGTGGCTCCACGCCTGCTCCAGGTGCGATGAAGCCACCCAGTTCGGCCGCCCAGGTGTAGAGGGTTGTCACATAGTGCGAGCTGAGGCGTTGGACATCGCTCACCAAAATGCTTGTGTTGCAACATCTTCAGTGGACTAGATCTGACACCTGGAAACGCGGATGGGCGTCAACACCTTCCGAAGGCCAGAGCGACGTTATAACCACCGAGGGCAAACGAGTTGCTGATCGCGTACTGATAGCCATCAGCGCGCGGCTCATCAGCCACCACATCCAGATCGATCTGCGGGTCTAGATTGCTCAGGTTCAACGTCGGCGGGATGACGCCGTCCCGCAACGCCAATACCGTCAGGATCGCTTCCACCGCGCCGACTGCGCCGACCGAATGGCCCAGCGCCGCCTTTGGTGCGTACACCGCCGGTCGGCGGGCGCCGAACACGTTGTTAATTGCCTTCGCCTCGGCAAGGTCGCCGAAGGTGGTGCCGGTCGCGTGCGCGTTGACGTGATCGATGTCGCCCGGAGTCAGCCCCGCAAGCTCAATCGCCCGGGCAATCGCGTCGCCGGCCCGTTCGCCATTGGGATCGGGCGCCACGATGTGGTGGCCGTCTGAGGTGATGCCGGCACCCATCAGTCGACCGATGATGTTGGCGCCGCGGGCTTTAGCGTGGTCCTCGGTCTCGACGACCATCAGCGCACCCGCTTCGCCGAACACCAAGCCGTCGCGGTCTTTGTCGAACGGGCGACACGCGCCGGCCGGATCGTCGTTGTTCATCGACAGCAGCTGCAGCCGAGAAAACGCGGCGATGGGGACGGCCTCGATCCTGGTCTCAACGCCGCCGCAGATCGCTATGTCGGCCTCGCCGAGCACGATTTCGCGCCATGCCCAGGCGATGGCCTCGGCCCCAGAGGCGTCGGCAGACACCGGCGTGGTGATGCCAGCTTTAGCGCCACGTTCCAGCCCGACTGCCGCGGCCGCGGCGTTGGGCATGGCCTTCTGCACACCGAACGGGGAAATTGCTCTGACACCGCGTTCGCGGATCTCGTCGTAGGCGGCGATCCATTCCTCGGTCGAGCCCATCCCAGTGCCGATGGACACCATCAACCGGTTGGTGTCGACCTCGGGCGAGCCGGCGCTCGCCCATACCCGCCGGCCGAGCCGTGTCGACATCTTCTGCAGAAACAGGTACCGGCGCAGTTCCACCCGCGTCAGTTCGTAGTCGAAATCCTCGAGCAGATGTCCACCGATGCGAACCGGTAGCTCGAACTCCGCGACAAATGGATCATCGAGCTTGCGGATCCCGCTCTGCTTGTCCAGCAGCTTCTTCCAGGTGCTGTCGGCATCCGTAGCCAGCGCAGTCGTCATCGCGATGCCGGTGACAACCACATCGGGCAAACCACTTCCGGTTGAGAGCCCCGCCATAGCGTTGCCCCGCCCTCTCCTTCCCGGCCTCGAAGCTGCTTTCCCGGCCTCGACGCCCCTTTCCACCAATCCGGTACCCCGTGCGAGTCCGAATACAGCGTAGATCCGGTGGCGACAGGCCGCTGGATTCTGAGCACAGCTAATGGGTTGACGTCGGCAGTGATTGCCGCAGCTGGAGGAGGGGTATAAATTCGCCATGACAACGCATGGAAGTGAGAGCACTGGCGAAACGGCTTTGAAGCCGAACGTCGATCACATCCAGTCTCACTACGACCGGTCCAACGGATTCTTCAAGCTGTGGCTCGATCCGTCGATGACCTACAGTTGCGCGTACTTCGAGCGCGACGACATGACACTCGAAGAAGCGCAGCGGGCCAAGATCGATCTGTCGCTGGGCAAGCTGGGACTGCAGCCCGGGATGACGCTGCTCGACATCGGCTGCGGCTGGGGCTCGACGATGCGGCGGGCGATCGAGAAGTACGACGTCAACGTGATCGGGCTGACGCTGAGCGAAAACCAGCTGGCGCACAACAAAGAGAAGTTCGCCGAGATGGACTCCCCGCGCATCAAGGACGTGCGGCTGCACGGCTGGGAGGAGTTCGACGAACCGGTCGACCGCATCGTGTCGCTCGGTGCGTTCGAGCACTTCGCCGACGGCGTAGGCACTTTCGAGCGATACGCCGACTTTTTCAAGATGTGTTACAACGTGCTGCCTGACGATGGCGTCATGCTCCTGCACTCGATCGTGGTGCCCACTGAACAAGAAGGCCAGCAGATGGGGCTGAAGCGAACGATGTCGCTGATCCGGTTCATCAGCTTTATCCGGAGGGAGATTTATCCCGGCGGGCGGTTGCCGACAATTCCCGTTGTCGACGACTACGCGACCGCGGCCGGCTTCGACATCACCCGTCATCACATGATCGGACACAACTACGTTCGCACCTTGGACACCTGGGCCAAGGGGCTGGAAGCGCATAAGGACCAGGCGATCGAGCTCAAAGGCGAAGACGAGTACAACACCTTCATGAAGTATCTGACCGGTTGCCGCGAGCTGTTCCGCGACGGTTACACCAACGTGTGCCAGTTCACGATGGAAAAGCCGGCCGCCTAGCTGGCGTCACTTGGTCAAGGTGAACTGGGCGACCTCGGTGATTCCCGTCGGAAAAAGTCGGCACAGCCCAACAGGTAGCGCATGTAGCGCTCGTACACCTCTTCGGGCTGGACGGCTAGGGCGCGACCATGGTTGGCCTCGAGATTGGCTGCCCAGGTATCCAGGGTCCGCGCGTAGTGCGGGCGCAGCATTTGCACCTGCTCGCAGGCAAACCCGGCGGCACGGGAAAACTCCTCGCCGTGGATAAGCACCATACCGCGGCGGGAACAGGCAGCACAGCCGAATGCCGTGGCGCCCACCGCAACTCGACAACCGTTAGTAAGAGTAGAAGCCCTTACCGGATTTCTTCCCAAGCAAACCCGCCTCGACCATCCGCAGCAAAAGGGGCGGCGGGCCGTAATGCGGCTCCTTGAATTCCTCGTACAGCTTGTCGGCGATCAGCTTGAGGGTGTCCAGACCGATCAGATCGGACAACCGCAGCGGCCCCATCGGATGCGACAGCCCGGCGACAACCGCCTTGTCGACATCTTCGACGGTTGCAAAACCGGCTTCAACCATCCGGATCGCCGAAAGCAGGTACGGCACCAGCAACGCATTCACCACGAAGCCGGAGCGGTCCGCGCACCGGACAACCTGCTTCTTTAGGACCGCGCTGGCGAACTCTTCCGTGCGTGCGGCCGCGGCTTCGTCGGTGAGCAGCGTGCTGACCAACTCCACCAGTGGCAGCACCGGAACAGGGTTGAAGAAGTGCAAACCCAACACCCGGCCCGGATTGGCCGTGGCGGCAGCAACTTTCATGATCGGAATGCTCGACGTGTTCGACGCCAGGACGGCGTCGGGGTCGGTGATCACGCGATCCAGTTCGGCGAAGATGGCGGTTTTGACGTTCTCGTCCTCGACCACCGCCTCGATGACCAGCTGTCGGTCGGCCAACTCGGTGAGGTCGGTGGTGAATTTCAGCTTGGCGACCGCTGCGTCGCGCTCACGCTCGGTGATCTTGCCGGCGCTGACACCGCGCTCGACCGACTTGACGATCCGATTGCGCCCAGCAGTGGTGAGGGCCTCAGTCGGCTCGTAGACAAGCACGTCAACCCCTGCGCGGGCCGATACTTCGGCGATGCCGGCACCCATTTGACCGGCCCCGATGACTCCCACTCGTTCGATCGCCACGTTTCTCCTTCAGGCTCCGCGGCCCCATGACCCGGCGGATAGGAACAGGCCCCGCCCAGGTTCGCCGGGCGGGGCCTGCGCTGTCAACTTCGCGGGATCAAGCCGCTCAGAAGCTTGCGATCAGTGGCTCAAGCCATCGGTTCCACTTCGTCCTCGCGGGCAAGCCCGCTCGTCCTTAGTGGCTCAAGCCATCGGTTCCACTTCGTCCTCGCGGGCAAGCCCGCTCGTCCTTAGTGGCTCAAGCCATCGGTTCCACTTCGTCCTCGCGGGCAAGCCCGCTCGTCCTTAGTGGAACTGACCCTCTTCGGTCGAGCCGGCCAGAGCGGTGGTCGACGAGGTCGGGTCCACCGTGGTGGCGATGCGGTCGAAGTAACCGGCACCGACCTCACGCTGGTGCTTGGTCGCGGTGTATCCCCGCTCCTCGGCGGCGAACTCGCGCTCCTGCAGCTCGACGTAGGCGCTCATCTGGTTGCGGGCGTAGCCGTAGGCCAGGTCGAACATCGAGTAGTTGAGCGCGTGGAAGCCGGCCAGCGTGATGAACTGGAACTTGAATCCCATTGCGCCAAGCTCTTTTTGGAACCGAGCGATGGTCGAGTCGTCAAGGTGCTTCTTCCAGTTGAACGACGGCGAGCAGTTGTAGGCCAGCATCTGGTCCGGGAACTCGCTCTTGACGCCCTCGGCGAACCGACGGGCCAGGTCCAGATCCGGCGTGCCGGTCTCCATCCAGATCAGGTCGGAGTAGGGCGCGTAGGCCTTGGCACGAGCGATGCACGGCTCCAGGCCGTTCTTCACCCGGTAGAAGCCCTCGGACGTGCGCTCACCGCTGATGAACGGACGGTCGCGCTCGTCGACGTCGGAGGTGATCAGCGTGGCCGCCTCGGCGTCGGTGCGGGCGATGACGACCGTCGGAACACCGGCGACGTCGGCCGCCAGGCGAGCCGAGGTCAACGTCCGGATGTGCTGCTGGGTCGGGATCAGCACCTTGCCACCGAGATGACCGCACTTCTTCTCCGAAGCCAGCTGGTCCTCCCAGTGTGAACCGGCGACACCGGCGGCGATCATGGCCTTCTGCAGCTCGTAGACGTTGAGCGCGCCACCGAAGCCGGCCTCACCGTCGGCGACGATCGGGGCGAGCCAGTTCTCGACGGAGGTGTCGCCCTCGACCGCGGCGATCTCGTCGGCGCGCAGCAGCGCGTTGTTGATGCGGCGCACCACCTGCGGCACCGAGTTGGCCGGGTACAGGCTCTGGTCGGGGTAGGTGTGGCCGGACAGGTTGGCGTCGCCGGCGACCTGCCAACCCGACAGGTAGATCGCCTTCAGGCCGGCGCGCACCTGTTGCACCGCCATGTTGCCGGTCAGCGCCCCGAGCGCGTTGACGAACTCCAGGTCGTGCAGTTGATTCCACAGCACTTCCGCGCCACGGTGGGCCAGCGTGTGCTCCTCGACCACGCTGCCCTGCAGGGCGACGACGTCGGCGGCGGTGTAGGTACGGGTGACGTCCTTCCAGCGGGGGTTGGTGTCCCAGTCGTGCTGGATTTGTTCGGCGCTTTTCGGCGTGCCAACGCTAGACATTGGGCTTGCTCCTCAAAGGTATCGAAAGGTTATTGAGCTGAGGGTCGGATTTCCAGGCTTGTTAAGGCCCTCAGCGTCTTTGCTCATCTGCTAAGTCGAAGATGGCACAGGTTAGCTTCGCAGGTCCACCGATTTCTTTTGCCAATTTTGGCTAGGACTTCGCGCCAATTTGCAAAGCTTGCGAAGACCAGTTGGAACTGAACCGTTTCAGTTTCTACCGGCCAGTAACATGAATCCGCAGGTCAATGCCTACGTTTGCGTGACGGGCGTACTGCTAAAGCGCGAAGATCGACGCGACCGCTTTGGTCTCGTCGCCGACGGCATATGTGAGCGTTCTAACAGTGCGATCAGCCAGGTCAGCGCCGAATCGATCGGTCGATCCGGCCGGGTGCACGTGCGAGATGATCTCCAGCTTGTCGCCCAGCGCCGCCGCGGCGTCGTGCTCGATGGTCACCCGCAGCGGCGCCTTCAGCAGTTCGGGATACGACGCCAGATAGTCCTCGACCACGCTCCAATACACGGAGTTGTTCATGTGGTCGAAGAAGTCGATGTCGGTGAATCGAATTGGAAACTCGTGGATTTCCTCGGCGTCGTCGCGACTGCCGGCGCGCAGATAGGCCTTCCACCGCAGCCGGTCGACATCAGTGGTGCGCCGCAGGCCCTCCAGGAAGTCGTCGGCGATGCGTGCCGGCGTCTGGGTGTCGCGGTTGAAGTTGATCCAAAAACCCTCGGACTCCATCAGCCCGCCCTTGCGTCCGTCGATGCGGACCCGCATCTCACACCACCGGTTCGACGTTCCGGAACACCACCGGCGCATCCGCAACATGTCGGCGAATTCGATCGGGCGGATCAGGTCGATCATGGTCCGACGCACGATCCACAGCGGATGGGTTTCCTCGTAGCCCATCTCGCGAAGCTGATCCTGGCCGATGTCCACGATGTGACGGGCCGCGGAGTCGAAGCGCAGCCGCCCGTCACGGTCGATGTCGGCGACGCGCAGCGGCCACTCAAGGTCGAAGACATCGGGATGGCCGTCCGGAACCGGCATCATGACTTTGTCCAGGGTCACCGTTTCACTCCCCGCTGCTGCGTATGCCGGCCCGATCCGTCGCATTGCTAGACGGCGTAGCTAGCTACCCCCAACCGAGAATCATGCCAAACGTCGCTGCTGCGACGCGAATCCAGTGCGTCGTGCCAACTCTGCTAACCACATCTTCGCAATGCAGGTAGGCTGGCCAGGTGTCCAAGACGTTCGTCGGATCACGGGTTCGCCAGCTGCGCAGCGAGCGCGGCTTCAGCCAGGCCGCGCTGGCCCAGATGCTGGAGATCTCACCGAGCTACCTCAACCAGATCGAGCACGACGTCCGTCCCCTGACGGTGGCCGTGCTGTTGCGGATCACCGAAGTCTTCGGGGTCGACGCCACGTTCTTCGCCTCTCAAGACGACACCCGGCTGGTCGCCGAACTGCGCGAGGTGACCATGGACCGCGATCTGGACATCGACGTCGACCTGTCCGAAGTCGCCGACATCGTCAACGGCCATGCCGGGTTTGCCCGGGCCATGGTCAACCTGCATCGCCGCTACCGGATCACCACCGCGCAGCTGGCCGCCGCCACCGAGGAACGGTTCTCCGACGGCAGCGGCAGCGGGTCGATCACCATGCCGCATGAAGAGGTGCGCGATTATTTCTACCAGCGGCAGAACTATCTGCACGAGCTGGACACCGCCGCCGAGGACCTGACCACCCGGATGCGGTTGCACCACGGCGATCTGGCCGGCGAGTTGTCCCGCCGGCTCACCGAGGTGCACGGCGTGCACATCAACAAGCGCATCGACCTCGGCGACACCGTGCTGCACCGTTACGACCCGGCCACCAAGACGCTGGAGATCAGCAACCACCTCTCGTCGGGCCAGCAGGTGTTCAAGCTGGCCGCCGAGCTGGCGTATCTCGAGTTCGGCGACCTGATCGACAGCATGGTCACCGAAGGCAAGTTCACCAGCGACGAGTCGCGCACCCTGGCCCGGCTCGGGCTGGCCAACTACTTCGCCGCGGCAGCGGTGCTGCCGTACCGGCAGTTTCACGACGTCGCGGAGAATTTCCGCTACGACGTCGAGCGGCTCTCGGCCTTCTACTCGGTGAGCTACGAGACGATCGGACACCGGCTGTCCACGCTGCAACGGCCGTCCATGCGCGGCGTGCCGTTCTCCTTCATCCGGGTAGACCGGGCCGGAAACATGTCAAAACGCCAGTCGGCCACCGGTTTTCACTTTTCGTCCAGTGGCGGAACCTGTCCGCTGTGGAATGTTTATGAGACGTTCGCCAACCCGGGCAAGATCCAGGTGCAGATCGCCCAGATGCCCGACGGCCGCAATTACATGTGGGTGGCCAGAACCGTCGAGCGGCGGGCATCACGATATGGTCAGCCCGGTAAAACCTTCGCGATCGGGCTGGGCTGCGAACTCCGGCACGCCCACCGGCTCGTCTACTCGGAAGGACTGGACTTGTCTGGCGACATCGCCACACCGATCGGCGCGGGCTGCCGGGTCTGCGAACGCGACAACTGCCCGCAGCGGGCGTTCCCCGCATTGGGCCGGGCACTCGACCTCAACGAGCACCGCAGCACGGTCTCGCCTTACCTGGTCAAGCAAGCATGACCGGCCCACCGGAGACCGGTCAGGTCGGTCGTATTCCGCCGGCACGGTTCCGCGACCTGGGGTTGATCAACTGGATATTGGCGAAGTCCGCCGCGCGCACGGTCGGCGCGCCGCAGATGCACCTGTTCACCACGCTGGGTCAACACAAGCGGCTGTTCTTGGCGATGACGCCGTACGCCGCGGCGCTGCTGCGGGGCCGATTGCCGCTCGTCGACACCGAGTTGGTGATCCTGCGGGTCGCGCATCTGCGCGGTTCGGAATACGAGCTGCAGCACCACCGCAAGATGGGGCGCCGTCGCGGACTCGACGATCAGACCCAGGCCGCGATCTTCGCCTGGCCGAATTCCACCGGCGAGCTGACCGACCGGCAGCAAGCGCTGCTGAACGCCACCGACGAGTTCATCAACAACCGCGCGATCAGCGACGAGGTCTGGCAGCAGCTGTCCAGCCACCTCGATCGGCGTCAACTCATCGAATTCTGCATGCTCGCAGGACAATACGACGGCCTGGCCGCCACGATGTCGGCCCTGCACATTCCGCTGGACAACCCTAGCTAGCCGGTCCGTCACAGGTAGGTGCGGAAAAGCACGCCCAACGACAGCAGCACCGGAAGAACCGGCAACGCGAAGACAAACGACGCCAGCGCAAGGTTCCGCTGCCGCCGCAGCCGCCGTCCCTGTAACACCGCCCATAACGCGAACACCGCCGAGACGAGCAGCACGACCAGACTCCACATGCTCACCGTGCTGACGGCGTCACCGATCGAGATCGCGACCAGCCACAGCACATAGCCGACGATCACTCCGCCGATGGCGGTCCAAATCGACTCGGTCCGGACTGCTTTGGCCACCCGGACATGCTATCGCTCGTCTCGGCGGCCTGACCGATCGGCCGCTCAACCGCCGAACGTCCACGCCGCGTGCGGCGACACCACAAAGCCCTCGGGCTGACCCTGAATGTCGGCAACGCAGCCCACTCCCCCGTCGCTGGTGGCCAGGCAGGTGCAGTCCCTCTCGTAGGTGTAGTCGATCCGGTGCTGAGCCGGTAACTGCCGGATGGTTCCGGGATAGCCCGGCGTCTTGAATCTCGGCGAGTCGGTCTTGCGCATGCCGACCTGACGACCGGAGAAGTCCACGTAAATCTCGTTTTCGCCGTCCGTCGCGCCAGGCAACGGTCCGTCGCAACCAAAGTCGCCGCCGCTGAAGATCCCGATCTTGCACGTCAGCCCGGATGCGACGGTGAAGTACGGGAACAGGCTCACCGGTGAGGGCCCAAAGCCGTAGTTGTGCTCATCGACGACGAAGTCGTGCGGGTCCGGGAACCTGGCGGGCAGACGCGCGCTGCGCGGTCCGATCCCGCTGTGCGCCGGCGACAACACAAACCAGCCGGCGGGCGGTGAACCACGGGTGCACATGGTGATTGCGCCGCTCGCGGCGGCACATTGGAAGTCGCCGAAGACGATCTTGTGGCCCACCGGCAACACTTTCGTGAGGCTGCCGGCCGGCCCGCTGAATTGCGGCTTGGACGTGTGACGGAAAGCGTCGGGCTCCACAAAGGCGGCCTGTGGCGGGTGGCCGTACAGTTCGACCTCGTTGGCCGGGGCCGGAGTGCCGCTCAATGCGCCGTCACAGCCGGCCGCGCCCTCGATCCGACAGGTCAGCCCGTCCGGTGTTTGGAAGGATACGTACTGCGCGTACCGCTCGGTGACCAGGTATTCGTCGGCCGGCACCTCAACGTAGCCGCTGAGATTCGGCGCCGGCGGTGGAGGGGCCAGCTTCACCAGACTGGGTTCGCGCGTCCGCTGGCCCAGCGTCGCCGCATCGGGTGCCTGCTGTTGACACCCGGCCAACACCAGGCCGGCCGCTATGGCCATTGCGAACAGTCGCGGGCGCATCGGCGTCAGAAGTTGATCATGTGCCCGGTCAGTCCGTGGAAGCACTCCTGCAGCGCCTCCGACATCGTCGGGTGGGTATGGACGTTGCGGGCCAACTCGTTTGCGGTCAGGTCCCACTTCTGCGCCAGGGTCAGCTCGGGCAGCAACTCGGACACGTCGTGGCCGATCAGGTGGCCGCCGAGCAGCTCGAGGTGTTTGGTGTCGGCGATGAGCTTGACGAAACCGCTGGGATCGCCCACGCCGTGCGCCTTGGCGTTGGCGGTGAACGGGAACTTGGCGACCACCACGTCGTAGCCCTCGTCGCGGGCCTGCTCCTCGGTGAGCCCGAAGCTGGCCACATTCGGCTGGCAGAACGTCGCGCGGGGCAGCATACGGTAGTCGCCGAGTGCCAAAGTTTCTGCGCCGGCGATGGTTTCGGCCGCCACCACGCCCTGAGCCTCGGCGACGTGCGCCAGCTGCAACAGCCCGGTGACATCGCCGATGGCATAGATGTGCGAGACGTTGGTCTGCATGTAGTCGGTGATCCCGATGGCCTTGCGGTCGGTCAACGCGACCCCGGCCTTGTCCAGGCCGTAGCCTTCGACATTGGGCGCAAATCCGATGGCCTGCAACACTTTCTGAGCTTTGAGCTCCTCGGATTTACCGTCCTTGCTGACGGTCACCGTGACAACGGGTCCGTCGTCGGCGATCGACTCGACTTTGGTGCCGGTGAGGATCTTGACGCCGAGTTTCTTGAACTGCTTCTCGATCTCCTTGGACACCTCGGCGTCTTCGTTGGGCAGTGCGCGCGGCAGGAATTCGACGATGGTCACGTCGACGCCGTAGTTCTTCAGCACGTAGCCGAATTCCATGCCGATGGCCCCGGCCCCGGCGATGACGATCGACTCCGGCAGCTCCCGCGACAGGATCTGCTCCTCGTAGGTGACGACGTTCGCCGAGAGCGACGTGCCGGGAACCAGCCGGGTGCTGCTGCCGGTGGCGATGATGACGTTGTCGAACGTGACCGTCTCGGTCCCGCCGTCGTTGAGCTCGACCGCCAGCGTGTGGGCGTCGGTGAATCTGCCGTATCCGTGGATCTCGGTGATCTGGTTCTTCTTCATCAGGAAATGCACGCCGGCGACCCGGCCCTCGGCCACCTTGCGGCTTCGGTCATAAGCGACGCCGTAATCGAATGTCGCCTCGCCGCTGATGCCAAAGGCCTTGGCCTCTTTATTGAAAATGTGGGCGAGTTCGGCGTTGCGCAGCAAGGCTTTCGACGGGATGCAGCCGACGTTGAGACAGACTCCGCCCCAGTATTTGGGTTCGACGACGGCCGTTTTCAATCCCAGCTGCGCTGCGCGGATGGCCGCCACATATCCGCCGGGTCCGGCTCCGAGGACGACAACGTCATAGTGAGAAGTCACGGCCCCCACCCTAGTGGCTCGGCCCGCTCGTCAGCTGGCCAGCCAGTTTTCGACGTTGTCGTCGTAACCGCCGGCGACGCGCAGGCTGCGGCCCGGTCCGCGGGTAAGCCATCCGCGGGCGAGGAACACGCTGGTGATCGCGGCGGGCAGCGCTCCCGCCAGGTGGACCCGGCGATCGGTCCAGTCGACGCATGAGCGGGCGAACACCCGTCGGCTGGCCCGCAGCGTGGCCAGGTCGACGCCCAGCTCGTCGACCAAATGCTGCCCGCGGTCGGTGAGCTCGTGGTCCCGGTCGTCGAGGCGCCGGATGGCCCCGGTGGCCAGTAGCCGGTCGCGTAGTTGCACGCCGCGACGGCCGGCCAGGTGGTCGTAGCAGGTCCGCGCCTCGAACAGCGCCCGGGCGGCGCGATGCTGACTCAGCGAGCGGACCGGAGCCGGCGGCGCGATCTGGGCGATGGCCTCCAGCACGGTGGCCACCTCCGGGTTGACGATCTCGTGGTATCGATGCCGCCCCTGAACTCGGACCCGGATCAACCCGCCTTCGGTCAGCCGACGCAGATGTGTGGAGGCGGTGGCGGGATGCACCCCTGCCCGCCGGGCCAGCTCTCCCGCCGGCAGCGCCCGGCCGCCGGCCAACGCCGCGAGCATCGCCGCCCGGGCCGGATCTCCGATCAGATTCGCGACCGGGGCAAGGTCACGGTCGGCCGGGGTGTAGGAGGCCGACGTGTCGCTCACCCCGCCAGCCTTGCACAGCCGACGTCGACTGGCTCAGTGCGGGATGACGCCCATCAAGCAAGGACGCTGGCTGTGGTCGCAATAGAACGCGCCGTAGAACGGGGCCGCGGCGACGACGGACGCGAACACCGCCGAGATCAACCCGATCGCCAACGCTGACACCAGCGGCCGGTCGGGCACCATCGCCAGCATCAAGGCTGCGACCACGCACACCACGACGTAAACCAAAACCACGAAGACCACCACGGTCTTGCGTGCGGAGTGGTCGTGGGTCCACCAGTAGAACAGGCCGACACCGATCGCCCCCGCCGGAACCCACACCGCCAAGAGCATCAGGATGAACTGCCACCACCTCGAGTGGTGGTACCGGCCGGGCACGGCGATCGGCGGTGCCGGCGCATGCAGCGAGCCGGACGGCGGCGCTTCGCCCGTCGCGGCCTCAGCGGCCAGAGCGGGGCTGCTCGCCGGCTCATCCGGTGTCTGGGGCGCCGACATGTCCGACCGTCGTTGCCACCACCTGCGTCGCCGAGCCTTCGGTTCCGGCTCGATGAGCTCCGGCTCGGCCTTGTGATGTGCGCCGGTGTCGAAGGTCGGCGTATACGGCTCGGTCTTCGGCATCGACTGGGTGTCCACCCGGTCGTCGTCAGGCATGGGTCGTCACCTCGATCACCGCGAGAACCCCGAACCATCCCGGCGCCAGCGCCAAGATGAACACGCCCAGCGCGGTCAGCCATCGGCGCCGGGACAGCAGGATCACCAGCAGCCCGACGACGCTGGGAAACCCGACCACCAACGCGATCGCGACGTCCGGGCGCATGCGAGCGTGATCCACGGTCAGCGCGGCGGTTCCGCCCAGCAACCCGACCGCGACGCCGAGCAACATCGCGCTGGTCAGCAACCAGGGCCGCGGCAGCGGTATCACGCTTTGACGATACTGCCGCAGTCGCTCGCTACGGCTTTAGCTGCGCGGCGCGCCCTGCGGGTACTGAGCAAGCGTCCGCAGCGGCAGCGACCACCGGTGAGCGTGCCGGCGGGCGCTCGCCGCGCTCATAGTCGGCGCCGGTGATGACCGGGGTAGCCGCGAGCTCGGCGTTCTCGGCGTCGCTGAAAGCGCGCGCGCGGGACAAGAACCGCTTCCCCTCGGGTGCTTCCAGGCTGAATCCGCCGCCGCGGCCGGGCACCACGTCGATGACCAGCTGGGTGTGTTTCCAGGCCTGGAACTGGGGGCCGGAGATCCACACCGGCACCCCGGTCCCGACGTCGAGAACCCCCAGCAGCACGTCGCGATCACCCACGATGAAATCGCCGTCCGGGTAGCACATCGGCGACGACCCGTCGCAGCAGCCGCCAGACTGATGGAACATCACCGGGCCGTGCCGGTCCTGCAGCTCACTGAGCAGCTCGGCGGCAGCGGCGGTGACCACCACCCGCGGCGGATTCAGAAGCCGCTTTATCAAAAGAAACCCTGCGCCTTCTGCGAGTACGACACCATCAGGTTCTTGGTCTGCTGGTAGTGGTCGAGCATCATCTTGTGGTTTTCCCGGCCGATACCGGACTGCTTGTAGCCGCCGAACGCGGCGTGCGCCGGATAGACGTGGTAGCAGTTGACCCACACCCGGCCGGCCTGGATGTCGCGGCCGGCCCGGTAGGCGGTGTTGCCGTCGCGGCTCCACACCCCCGCGCCCAGGCCGTAGAGGGTGTCGTTGGCGATGGAGATCGCGTCGTCATAGTCCTTGAACGACGTCACGGCCACCACCGGCCCGAAAATCTCCTCCTGGAAGATCCGCATCTTGTTGCCGCCGGCGAAGATGGTGGGCTGCACGTAGTAGCCGCCGGACAGGTCACCGCCCAACTCGGCGCGCTCGCCGCCGGTGATGATCTTGGCACCCTCGTCCTTGCCGATTTCGATGTAGGACAACACCTTTTCCAGCTGGTCGTTGGAGGCCTGCGAACCGATCATCGTCTGGGTGTCCAGCGGGTCACCCTGCCGGACCGCCTTGGTGCGGATCGCCGCCAGTTCCAGGAACTCGTCGTAGATGTCGGCCTGGACCAGGCTGCGCGACGGGCAGGTGCACACCTCGCCCTGGTTGAGCGCGAACATGGTGAACCCTTCCAGCGCCTTGTCCTGGAAGTCGTCGTTGGCGGCCATCACGTCGGAGAAGAAAATGTTCGGGCTCTTGCCGCCCAGTTCCAGGGTGACCGGGATCAGGTTCTGCGACGCGTACTGCATGATCAGTCGCCCGGTGGTGGTCTCGCCGGTGAACGCGACCTTGGCGATCCGGTTACTCGACGCGAGCGGCTTGCCTGCCTCGGCGCCGAACCCGTTGACGACGTTGACCACGCCGGGCGGCAACAAATCGCCGATCAGCGACATCAGATACAGCACCGACGCCGGGGTCTGCTCGGCGGGCTTGAGCACCGCCGCATTGCCGGCGGCCAACGCCGGCGCCAGCTTCCAGGTGGCCATCAGGATCGGGAAGTTCCATGGAATGATCTGCCCGACCACGCCCAACGGCTCGTGGAAGTGATAGGCGACGGTGTCCTCGTCGATCTGCGACAGCGAACCTTCTTGGGCGCGAATCGCCGCGGCGAAGTAGCGGAAATGATCTGCCGCCAACGGAATGTCGGCCGCCAGCGCCTCACGAATCGGTTTGCCGTTGTCCCAGACTTCGGCGAGCGCCAGCGACTCGCGGTTCTCGTCGATGCGGTCGGCGATCTTGTTGAGGATCGCTGCCCGCTCGGCGGGCGCGGTTTTACCCCAACCCGGTGCCGCGGCGTGGGCGGCGTCGAGCGCCTTGTCGACGTCGGCCTCGTCGGAGCGCGGTATCTCGCAGAACGACTGCCCGGTGATCGGCGTCGGATTCTCGAAATAGCGGCCGCCGACCGGCGCGACCCACTCGCCCCCAATGAAGTTGCCGTACCGCGATTCGTACGACATCAACGCCCCCGCGGAACCCGGACGTGCGTAGACGGTCATCGGATCAGCTCCTCGTTTGACGGTGTTATACAAGTCACACTACCGCCGCCGTAAGAATGAGTCGCATGTCTGGTGACGAGGCGATCGACCCCTATCTGTGGCTGGAAGACATCCTCGGCGAGGAGCCGCTGGACTGGGTGCGCGCCCGCAACGAGCCGACGCTGGCCGAGTTCTCCGGCGAGGAGTTCGAGCGCATGCGCACCGAAGCGCTCGAGGTACTCGACACCGACGCCCGGATTCCCTACGTGCGCCGTCGCGGCGACTATCTGTACAACTTCTGGCGCGATGCCGCCAACCCGCGCGGGCTGTGGCGGCGCACCACGTTGGACAGCTACCGCAGCGACAGCCCGGACTGGGACGTGCTGATCGACGTCGATCAACTTGCTGACGCCGATGACGAGAACTGGGTGTGGGCCGGCGCCAACGTCATCTACCCCGAGCTCACCCGAGCCCTGATCAGCCTGTCCCGCGGCGGGTCCGACGCCGCTATCGTGCGGGAATTCGACATGTCCACCCGCGAATTCGTCGACGGCGGGTTCGCCCTTGCCGAGGCCAAGTCCGGAACCAGCTGGGCCGATCCGGACACGCTGCTGATCGGCACCGACTTCGGCGCTGACTCGCTGACCGAGTCCGGTTACCCGCGGATCGTCAAACGGTGGCATCGCGGGCAACCCGCCGCGGATGCGCAGACGGTGTTCGAAGGCTCGCCCAGCGACGTCATCGCGACCGCCGGGGTCGACCGCACGCCCGGCTTCGAGCGGACCATGCTGCGACGGGCCATCGACTTCTTCAACGACCAGGTCTACGAGCTACGCGGCGAGGAATTGATCCGCATCGACGCGCCCACCGATGCGTCATTGTCGGTGCACCGCGAGTGGTTGCTGATCGAGCTGCGCACGGACTGGTTCACCGGCAGCGCCAGCTATACCGCGGGCTCGCTGCTGGCCGCCGACTATGACGAATTCCTTGCCGGCACAGCACAGTTGCGGGTGGTGTTCGAGCCCGACGAGCACACCAGCCTGCTGCACTACGCCTGGACCCGCGACCGGCTGGTGATGGTCACGCTGGCCGACGTGGCCAGCCGCGTGGAGATCGTCACACCGGGCAGCTGGCAGCGTCGGCCGGTGACCGACGTGCCACCCAATACCAACACCGTCATCGCCGGCGCTGACGACACCGGTGACGAAATCTTCTTGGATTCCAGCGGATTCACGACGCCGTCGCGGCTGTTGCACGGCGCGGTCGACCGACCATTGGAACAGATCAAATCCGCACCGGCTTTCTTCGATGCCGAAGGCATGACCGTCGCCCAGCATTTCGCTACATCCAAGGATGGCACCTCGATCCCGTATTTCGTTGTCCGGCCGCCTGATTCGACTGGACCCGGTCCGACACTGCTCGGCGGCTACGGCGGATTCGAGGTGGCCCGAACCCCGGGGTACGACGGTGTATTGGGCCGCCTGTGGCTGGCGCGGGGCGGCACCTTCGTGCTGGCCAACATCCGCGGCGGCGGCGAGTACGGCCCCGGTTGGCACACGCAGGCGATGCGCGCGGGCCGTCACTTGGTCGCCGAGGACTTCGCCTCGGTGGCAACCGATTTGGTGGACCGCGGCATCACGACTGTGCAGCAACTCGGGGCCCAGGGCGGCAGTAACGGCGGGCTGCTGATGGGCATCATGCTGACCAAGTACCCAAAGCTGTTTGGCGCGTTGGTATGTCAGGTTCCGTTGCTTGACATGCGCCGCTTTCACCTGCTGCTGGCGGGCGCCTCCTGGGTTGCCGAGTACGGCGACCCGGACAACCCTGACGATTGGCAGTTCATCGCCGAATACTCCCCGTACCACAATATTTCGGCTGACATCGACTACCCGCCGGTGCTGATCACCACGTCCACCCGGGACGATCGTGTGCATCCTGGCCACGCCCGCAAGATGACGGCGGCACTGGAAGCCGCGGGTCATCGGGTCTGGTACTACGAGAACATCGAGGGCGGCCACGCCGGTGCCGCCGACAACGCGCAGACCGCGTTCAAGTCCGCGCTGAGTTTCTCGTTCCTGTGGCGGATGTTGGACACTTGACCGACCAGGCGACGAAGGTGAGGTGTGTGGTGCGATGAGGCTGCCGTGCATGCTGTCCGCGACGGTCGCGGCGGTGGCCCTGTTCGCGGTGCCGGGCTGCACCAGGGTGGTGACCGGAACCCCCCATGCCGGCACTCAGGGCCCGGCTGCCGCAGCGCCGAAAAGCACGGTATGCAATCAGGTTTCGGCGCCGATGACAACGGTTCCCGCGCGCGCGGCCAACGAGCCGGTGCTGCGGATCCCGCAGCCGCCCGGGTGGCAGCGCACGCAGATGCTCGATTCAGAGATCATCCGCTTTGCCATGGGAAACCAGCATCTGGCCGGCAACGACTTCGTGCCAACCGCGGTGGTCACCCTGGAATCCGCCCCCAGCACGAACCAGGATCAGGACAAGATTTTCGATCAGGAACGCGCGACGTTGGCCGATCGCCTCGGCGTCACCAACATGCACACGACCCACACCACGCTGTGCGGCCACAAAGCGGATCTCGTCAGCTACGACGCCCCGGCCATGGGTCGGATTCCGCCACGCAAGGCCAAGACGCTCATCGTGGTGGCTGAGTTTTCCGGCAACGACTACGCCGTGACGGTCACGGTCCAGGCAGCCGACCCCTACAACCTCGGATACGTCCGCGATACCCAGACCGTCCTGACCGGGTTTCAACTGTTGCCGCCAGACAAGGGCTAGTGGACGGCGGGCACGAATAACTTTTCTAGAACATCTTGGAGAAAATCCGGCGGTTCGGCTTTCCTGATCCCGGGCTAAGGCGTACCTTAAATCTACCTAAGAAAGATGTGTGGGGACGGTTAGGGTAAGGGGAGGAGGGCGCGATGACTCCACTCATGGTGGCATGCCTATTCATCGCCGCTCCGGTCGCCGGGCTGGGCTTTCTGGAGTTTCAGGCTCGGCTTGAGCGATGGGACCAGCGACGTCACGCTGACGACTAGCGCAGACACCCCGTAACCGCGGCAGCTGAGCTCAGCTGTCAGCATTCAGCTATGCCAGCTGCTCACTTCGAAACACTGCTGTACACCACGGCCGGGCCGGTCGCCACGATCACGTTGAACCGACCCGACCAGCTCAACACCATCGTTCCGCCGATGCCCGACGAAATCGAGGCCGCCGTCGGCCTGGCCGAGCGAGACCCGGACATCAAGGTCATCGTGCTGCGCGGGGCCGGCCGCGCCTTCTCCGGCGGCTACGACTTCGGGGGCGGGTTCCAGCAGTGGGGCGAGGCGATGAACACCGAGGGACGCTGGGATCCGGGCAAGGATTTCGCGCTGGTCACCGCGCGTGAGACCGGGCCGACCCAGAAGTTCATGGCGATCTGGCGGGCCTCCAAACCGGTGATCGCCCAGGTGCACGGTTGGTGCGTCGGCGGAGCCAGCGACTACGCGCTGTGCGCCGACATTGTCATCGCCAGCGACGACGCCGTCATCGGCACCCCGTACAGCCGCATGTGGGGCGCGTATCTGACCGGGATGTGGCTCTATCGGCTCAGCCTCGCCAAGGTCAAGTGGCACTCGTTGACCGGCCGGCCGCTGACCGGTGTGCAGGCCGCCGAGGTCGAACTGATCAATGAGGCGGTCCCCTTCGAGCGCCTGGAGGCCCGAGTCGCCGAAATCGCCGCCGAGCTGGCGCGAATCCCGTTGTCGCAGTTGCAAGCTCAGAAACTCATCGTGAATCAGGCTTACGAGAACATGGGACTAGCGTCGACTCAGATGCTGGGCGGCATCCTCGACGGCCTGATGCGCAACACCCCCGAGGCGCTCGACTTCATCCAGACCGCCGCCACCAAGGGTGTGCGGGCCGCGGTCGAGCGCCGCGACGGGCCGTTCGGTGACTACAGCCAGGCACCGCCGGAGCTGCGGCCCGATCCGTCGCATGTCATCACGCCGTAGCGCTGCCCGAAACTGCGGGCCGAGCTAGCAGGATCTGGTCGACGCCCATGCGGCCTTGCGCGAACGCGAGCCTCCCCCCAGCCAGATACAGCCGCCAGACCCGGGCGGCTTCCTCGCCGATCAGCGCTACCGCTGTGTCCCAACGGGTTTCGAGATTGTCGATCCAACTGTCGACCGTGCGTACATAATGTTCACGCATCGCCTCGACCTCGATTGTCGACAAGCCTGCCTCTTCGAGCAGCGCAATGGTCTGGCCGAGCGGACGCATGTGCATGTCGGGTGCAATGAACGATTCAATGAACGGCCCGCCGCCCGGGAGGCTGCCCCGCCGTGACATCTGCTGGATCAACACCCGGGCGCCGGGGCGAACAGACCTGTTCAGGATTCGAGCGTACGTCGGATAGTTTTGCCGCCCAACGTGTTCGCCCATCTCGATCGACGCCACCGCATCAAACGGCCCGTCCGTGACGGTGCGGTAGTCCTGGACCCGGATCTCAACTCGATCGCCCAATCCCCGTTCGGTCAGCATGGATTCGATGTAGGCCTTCTGCTCGGCTGACAGGGTTATACCCAAAACCCGTGCACCATAACGCTCGGCGGCGTGCAGACTCAGCGAACCCCAACCGCATCCGACGTCGAGCAGCCGCATGCCGGGTCGCCCATCAAGGCCGAGCTTGCGGCAGATCCGGTCCAGCTTGTGGCGTTGCGCCCGCTCGAGAATGACGCCCGGGCAGGCTGGTTCCCAATAGGCGCACGAGTAAGCCATCGACGGGTCGAGGATCAGTTGGTAGAACGCGTTCGACAGGTTGTAGTGGTGACTGATCGCCGCCCTATCGCGGGACAAACTGTGCAGCCGGCCTTCAACCCGCGCTTGAGTGGCGGGTGGCGGCAGCGGCCCGCCGAGCGCACCGAGCCGCACCGCGACGGAACACAGGCGCGCCAGCGCCCCGGGGGATGGCCTTGTCGCCCTCAGCCGACCTTGCGCGATCTGAGACCACACGTAGGCCAGCGCCGAACCCAGGTCGCCGTCGACGTCGAGATCGCCGCACACATAGGCCTGCGCAACACCGAGTTCGCCTGGGCGCCAAAGCATCCGGCGCAGTGCCGCTACGTTGCGCAGCCATACAACCGGCGCGGCCGCAGGCCCGGCGACGCTGCCGTCCCAGGCGATCAGCCGGATCGGCAGCTCGCCACCGATCAGTGGCTCGATAGCCGCCGCCAGCATCGGCGCAACGGCCGCGACAGATGAGGTGTCGTTGGCGAACCTCACTGGCCGGGTGGCATCAGCACCGTGTCGATCATGTACACCTGTGCGTTGGCGGTCGGCACGCCGCCACAAACCAAGCCGGCGTTGTTGACCTTGAGGCCGTCACCCCCACCGGTCACATTCACCGGCGCACCCTGGACGCTGTTGTGTGAGCCATCGACCTGGCCCGGGCTCAGCTGTCCCGGAACGACGTGGTAAGTCAGGATGCTCTTCAACATGTCTGCGTTGGTTTTCAGCTGGTCGATGGTGCCGGCGGGCAGCTTGTTGAAGGCGGCATCGGTGGGCGCGAACACGGTGTACTGACCGCTGTTGAGGGTGTCGACGAGGTTAACCTGCGGGTTGAGCTTGCCGGACACTGCCGAGGTCAACGTCGTGAGCTCAGGATTGTTCGACGCCGCCACCGCGACCGGGTCTCCCGACATCCCCGATACCGAGGCCGGACCGTTCGGATGCATCGCCGCGTAGTCTGCACAGCCCGCGCCGATCAGATTGGGTGCGGCCGCTGCGGGTGCACAGGTGGCCACGGCGAGACCCACCGCGGCCGCCCCCGCGAGGCCAATTGTTGTGATCGTCTTGTCGTGAATCTTCATTGCTTTTCGGCTCCTTAGTGTCGATGGCTATACGATTAGTTCGGAGCCGGACACGTTCTGGATTGCCGATCAGCCGAAGGTGAACGAAAACACTTGCAGCCCTTTGCTGGAACGCACGTCGAGTAGTCCGCGGGCCACGTCGTTTCCGGTGACGATCTGGCGCGACGTCGGCGGCCCACTGATCGGCACCGTCGTCGTCTTGCCGTCGCGCGTCACCGTCAGGTTGCCGGTGCCGCCGATGACGATGTAGACGTTTTTGGCGTGGTAGTTCAGCTTGATGCTCGAGGTGTCGCTGTCGGCCGTCGCCCCCTGGTAGTCGAGTGACCACGGTCCCTGGAGGGCGAAGGTGTCGTTCGGCAGTGCCGGCGGCAAGGTGAAGTTCGCCTGCCCCTTGTCGTAGACGCCGCCGCCCGCGTAGTTGGCCACCTTGCCCACGCCGAAGTACGTCTCGGGAGTCAGGCTGAGCCGCGGAGTGGTATCGGGCGCGTCCACCGGCGCAGGCAGCGCAACGCCGGGTCGGGCCTTGGTGATCAGCTCGCGGATCAGCTTCTCGGTGCCGTCGTAGTCGCCCTCGCCGAAGTTGACGTGCCGCACCACGCCGCTGGCGTCGATCAGGTATTCGGCCGGCCAGTACTGGTTGCGGTAGTTCGTCCAGGTCGAGTAGCTGTTGTCCTGGGCGATCGGGTAGGTGATGCCGATGTCGGCGGCGCCTTTTTCGACATTGCCGGTGACCTTTTCGAACGCGTACTCCGGGGTGTGCACGCCGATGACCTCGAAACCGTCATCGTGGTAGGCCTTGTACCAGCCTTCGACATGCGGGATGGCGCGTTGGCAGTTGATGCAGGAATAGGCCCAGAAGTCGATCAGCACCACCTTGCCCCGCAACGCGCGTAGGTCGATCGGGTAGGCGGCAGGGGTGTTCAGCCATGCGTTGATGCCCTTGAGATCGGGCGCGGGGCCGCAGTTCTGCAGTTCCGCAGAGCCGCTCGTGCAGTTCGACAGCTCTTTGTTCTGGTCGTTGACGATGCCGCCGAGCTCTTGCTGAATCTGTTGGCCGTCCCCCAGCTTCTTCTGTAATGAGCTGGTGTAGTCCGGAACGGCCCGCTGCAGCACCGCGGGCAGGTTGAACACCAGGGCCACCGCTAGCAGCAACGTTACAAGCCCTGCCGCGACGCGGATCTGGCGTTGCCGACGACGAAAAGCACTGACGCGCTGGGCAACTCGTTGTCCGGCCAGCGCGAAGAATAACAGTGGCACCGCCGTGCCCAGGGCAAATGCCACCGTGAGGACGATGACGGGTAGACCGATGTTCGCGGTCGCGCCGGCCACCACAATCGCGGCCAGCACGGGGCCCGCGCATGGCACGTAGAGCACGCCCAGCGCCAGGCCGAGACCAAAACCGTCTGCGCGGGTGGCGATCTGCTTTTGCGGAATGCGCGAAAACGGCCGCTCCAGCAGCTGCTCGAAACGCGGGAAGATCAAGCCGAGACCGATCGCCACCAACGCGGCCAACGCCACCCAGCGGATGGCGTCCTGCGGCAGGTGCAGTAGCGACAGCAATGCCGAGCCCACCAGCGTGACCAGGCTGAAGCTCAGCACCAGGCCGCCGATCACCCGATATGGCCGCAGGACATCAGGTTTCGACTTGACCGCGACCGCGACCGTCGCCCGCGCGTGGTGCCCTGCGTGCCGGAGAAGAAGATCACCGGCAGCACCGGGAGAATGCATGGCGAAATGCCGGTGATCAAGCCTCCGAGCAGACCGATCAGCGCCAGGGACAACATCATCACTATTCGCTACCACACCTGTCTTTGGTACGAGCCGTCGGCTGCCTTCACAGGCAGCCCGCACCGCTGCCTTGTCTGGGTGACATCTACGGCTTACTGGCTGGGCGGTGTCAGCACAGTGTCGATCATGTACACGGTCGCGTTGGCGGTATGCACGCCTCCGCACACCAGGCCCGCGTCGGCGACCTTGAGGCCGTTCCCCTGACCGGTCACGTTGACGTCAGCCCCCTGCAGGGTTTTGTGCGCGCCGTCAACCGTGTTCGGGCTTTCCTGCCCTTGCACCACGTGGTAGGTCAGGATGCTCTTCAGCATGTCGGCGTTGGTCTTGAGCTCGTCGATCGTGCTCGCCGGCAACTTGTCGAATGCGGCGTTGGTCGGCGCGAACACGGTGTACTGGCCGCTATTAAGGGTATCGACCAGGTTGACATTCGGGTTCAGCTTGCCGGACAGTGCGGCGGTCAAAGTCGACAGCAACGGATTGTTCGACGCCGCCGTCGCGACCGGATCCGCTGCCATTCCGGTCACCGAAGCCGGACCGCTCGGATGCTGCGCGGCATAATCCGCGCACCCCGTGCCGATCAGATTGGACGCGGGCATCATTGCGGTCGTGTTGGCGGGCGCCGCCATGCTGGTGGCCGGACTCGCGCTGGTCTGCGGCGCGGACTCGGATTTGTTACTCGAACACGCCGAGAACCCCACCGCCGCGATCGCCGCCAGTCCCACTGCGAGCGTCTTTCTCTGATAGTCCTTCATTTCGCTTCGGCTCCTTTGACATTTCCAGCGCGGCTGGCGCCGCCGCTTAGGGGTCGGACGGTTGTTCTTCGGAGCGGCTAGCATCATGGATGGCCATCATCACAGTCGTCCGTTCGAACTCCGGCTCCGAATGCCCGATGTGCAAGGGTCATTGGGGTGGTCGATTGCGGTCATCGGTAGCGGTGTCGCTGGTCTGACCGCCGCCTACGCCATGTCCGGCCGCGGCCGAGTCACCCTCTATGAGGCCGACACCCGACTGGGCGGGCATGCCCATACCCACTTAGTCGACCGAGGCGACGGGCACCATCATCGGCGTCGACTCAGCGTTCCTCGTGCACAACGATCGCACCTACCCAACGCTGTGCCGGTTGTTCGCCGAGTTGGGCGTTGCCACCCAAGAGTCCGAGATGTCGATGTCGGTGCGGGCCGAGCAGACCGGCCTGGAATACGCGGGAGCGCGGGCATCCGGGGCCTGTTTGCGTCTTGGCAGTCGGCCAGGCCCCGTTATCTGCTGATGCTCACCGAGATCCTCCGCTTCCATCGTGCCGCGAGCCGGCTGCTGTGCGACGAAGACGCCGACGACCATGGAGACGTTGGCAGAATTTCTTCATCGGCAACGGTTTTCGGCGTTCTTCGTCGAGCACTTCATCACACCGCTGGTGGCGGCGGTCTGGTCGTGTGGCAGCAGCGACGCGCTGCGCTACCCAGCGCGGTACCTATTTGTCTTTCTCGACCACCACGGCATGCTGTCGGTCTTCGGCTCACCGGCATGGCGAACGGTGAGCGGAGGCTCGGCACTTATGTGCACGCCATCGCGTCCCAGCTGCACGAAGTCTGCGTCGGCACTGCGGTGCACTCGCTGCGCCGGCTGCCCGATGGCGTGCTGGTGCAGGCCGGTGCCTGCGCGCCGCGATTTTTCGACGCCGCCGTTGTCGCCGTGCATCCCGACCAGGCGCTGCTGCTGCTTGACGATCCCACGCCGGAAAGCGGGCGGTGCTCGGGGCGATTCCGTATTCGGTCAACCGCGCGCAGCTGCATACCGATGAATCGGTCCTGCCCTCGCCACGGCGGGCGCCCGCGCTTCGTGGAACTACCTCATCACGCCGGACAACGGTCAGGTATTGGTCACCTATGACGTCACCAGGTTGATGCGGATCGACGCCGACCGTCGGTTCCTGGTAACGCTCGGCGGCCAGGATCGGGTCGACCCGAAATCAGTGATCGCCGAAATGACCTACGGTCATCCACTCTATACGCCGGAATCCGTTGCCGCACAACGCTTCTTGCCAATGTTGGATGACGACCGGCTGGTATTCGCCGGCGCCTACCACGGCTGGGGGTTTCATGAGGACGGCGCCGCTTCGGGTCTGCGGGCGGCTCGACGGTTGGGTGCCGAGTGGCCGGCAAGCTTCGCGCCGACGGAGGTATTGGCATGTTGACGCCGGCGATTTATCGCACGACGATCACCCACAACCGGCAAACCCCGGTGCACCACTTCTTCGAATACCGCAGCTACAGCTGGTATGTCGACATCGACGAGCTGCCGTCGCTGCCATGGTGGCTGCGGGCGTTCGCGCGGTTCGACGCCCGGGACCATCTTGCCGGCCGTCCCGGTGGGTCGCTGCGGGAACGAGTCGACGCCTATCTGGCCGACCATGACGCGGCGCTGCCCGGCGGTCGCATCACCGCGCTCCTGCAGGCGCGGGTGCTCGGTTACGTCTTCAACCCGTTCAGCGTTTTCTGGTGCCACGACCACGGCGGAATGCTGCGCCGAGTGATCGTCGAAGTGCACAACACCTACGGGCAGGCACGCCTACCTGCTGCCGCCGGCCAATACACCGGTATTGGTCACCAAGAAGTTCTACGTCTCGCCGTTCAACTCGGTCGCCGGCCATTACCAGGTGCTGGCACCGCGCCCGGATCGCCAGGTCGATGTGCGGGTGTCGCTGCACGGCGACGGCCAGCCGGCCTTTGTCGCGACACTGCGGGGCAACAGACGAACAGCCACCGTCGGCCACGTCGTCAAGATCCAGATCCTCTCGCCGCTGGCGCCGCTGGTGGTGGCGCTTCGCATCCGTATCCAAGGCATCGCGTTGTGGTTGCGCCGAGTCCCGATGATGCCCCGGATGACCGTACCCGGCGACAAGCGTTTAGCGGCAATCGATTCCGTCACGCTGGCCCGCGATTGTTCGGGTATCGTCCGGGCCGTTTGCCGCGGCAGCGGCGTCATTGCCAAACGGTTGCGCACCGTGCCGCCGCCCGGCTGCCGCTGCGACTCCGCTATCCCGACGGCACCGTGATCGGCGCCGGTGACGCGGCGCTCCAACACTGGTGATCAACCAGCCGGACCGACTGGCCCGCCGGATCGGCCGCTACGGTCTGATCGGGTTCGGCGAGTCCTATATGGCCGGCGAATGGGATTCCGATTCCCTGTCGAGCGTGCTCACCGCACTGGCATCCGGCATGGATGATTTGGTCCCCGGCGCCTTACAACGGCTCGACCACTCGCGTGGCCGTCCCAACCTCGTTCGCATGTCCAGCAGAAACAGGCGCGGCGCGACATCGCCGCGCACTACGATCTGTCCAACGATCTGTTCGCCGAATTCCTTGACGAGACAATGACGTACTCGAGCGCACTGTTCGCGACGTGCCCGCGTCGCTGGCCCGATCTCGCCGCCGCGCAACGATGCAAAATCGACCGGCTGCTGGACGCGGCACGCGCGTCGGTCCCGGCACCCAGCTTCTGGAAATCGGCACCGGGCTGGGGCGAACTGTGTCATGCGCGCGGCGCGCGCGGAGCACACGTCCGTTCGATCACGCTGTCCGCTGAGCCAGCAGCACTTGGCGAGGCAACGGGTGGCTGCCGCGGGCCTGTCGATCGAGTCCACATCGACCTGTGTGACTACCGCGATGTGGAGGGTACTACGACGCCGTGTTATCGGTGGAGATGGTCGAAGCGATTGGCTACCGATTCTGGCCGACGTACTTCCGGCGCTGGACCGATTGGTGACGCCACGGTGGCGTGTCACGATTCAGGCCATCACCATGCCGCACGATCGAATGCTGGCCACCCGCAACACCTACACCTGGATCCAGAAGTACATCTTCCCCGGCGGCATGATTCCGTCGACAGAGGCGATCATCGCCATCACCGAGAGCCAGCACCCGGTTACGCACCGTAGACATGTATTCGCTGCGGCCGCACTACGCCGAGACACTGCGGCTCTGGCGGGAGCGGTTCGCCGAACGCCGGGAAGCGCTGGCGGCGTTGGGTTCGACGAGGTTTTCCAGCCGGATGTGGGAGTTGTACCTGGCATACTCCGAGGCGGGCTTCGGTCCGGATATCTCGATGTCTACCAATGGACCTTCGCCCCCACGGGAGGTGGCCGGATTGTGACTTCATCGTCATCTCTGCGGCGTCGCTCGCGCTCTGGTTGTCGTGCACGGGATCACTTTCGTGATCGGCCGCCGGATCGGCCGCTACAACGTCGTCGACGTCACCTGGGGCATCGGCTTCGTGGCGGTCGCCGCCGTCGCCGCGATCTTGGGCGACGGCGACCTGTCGCGGCGGTCCTGCTGCTGGTCCTGGTGGCCGTATGGGGACTGCGATTGGCCTGGCACATGATCATCAAGTCGGCGGGCCATGGCGAGGATCCCCGTTACCGTGACCTGTTGCGCGGCGACTTCTCCGCCGCCAGCGTGTTGCGCAAGGTGTTCGCCGTGCAGGCGGCGGCGACGTGGTTTATTTCGCTGCCACTCCAGGTTTCGGCGGCGCTAGGCCCAACCCCTGCGCCACTGCGCCCCGTACTCATCGCAGGCGTGGTGGTGTGGCTGGTCGGCGCGCTGTTCGAGGCGGTCGGCGACCACCAGTTGCGCCGCTTCAAGGCCGATCCCGCCAACAAGGGCGTCATCATGGACGTCGGCCTGTGGGCGTGGACAGGCATCCCAACTACTTCGGTGACGCGTGCGTGTGGTGGGGACTGTGGCTGGCCAGTATCGCGGCGCCGTTTCACTGGCCACGGTGTTCTCGCCGGTGGTGATGACCTACTTCCTCGTGTACGCCACGGGGGCCAAACTCACCGAGAAGTACATGCGCGATCGGCCTGGGTTCGCCGAATACCGCTCGCGCACATCGTTTTTCGTCCCGACACCACCCAGATCGGCGATTAATGACGATATTGACCGCGGTGGCTAGGCTACCGCTCGATGACCGGACCGCGGCACAGCAGAACTCGACGCTTTGTTGCGCCAGGTGGCACGTCGTGACGTCGGACGCATTCGCCAGATTCTACGACGAGCACCAGAGCGAGGGTGTTTGGGCTGGTCACTCGGGTATTGCGTGACCCCGGCTACAGCGAGGAGACCACCCAGGACATCTACCTGCAGGTGTGGCGTACGGCCGACGCTATAACCCAGCGGTGGGTTCGCCGATGGCATGGCTCCTCACATTGGCGCACCGACGCGCGGTCGACCGCGTGCGTTCCGAGCAGGCCGCCGCCCAGCGTGAATCGCGCTACGGGGCCGCCAACGTCGACCCGACCATCAGATCAGGTGTCGCCGAATCGGTCATCCTGGGCGACGAGCGCAGCCGGGTGGCCGAGTGCCTCGGCTCGCTGACCGACATGCAGCGCGAGTGCATCGCAGCTCGCCTACTACGACGGGCTGACGTATGCCCAAGTGTCAGAGCGGTTGTCCGCCAACCTGGCGACGATCAAGTCACGGATGCGCGATGCCCTCCGCGGCCTGCGTCAGTGCCTGGGGTCCCATGACCGCGCCGACGACTCCGACCTGATCGACTGTCGCGACGCCCTACGCGCTGCACGCGGTGTCCGACGCCGAGCTCGCCGAAATCGAGCGGCAGCTGTCGCGGCCGCCGCCGCCGACGTCGCCAGCGCCTTCGACGAAGAAGTGCGTGCCGTCCGCGAGACCATGGCCGTCGTTTCGGCGGCTACGGCACTCGAGCCACCGGACCGACTTGCGCGGCCGCTCCTGGCCAACGTCCAGGCCCCGGCGGCCACGGTAGCGCGCCGTCGAATCTAACGCTGGCAGACCACGGTGTTGGCTGCCGCCGCCGCGCTGGTGGTCGGACTCGGCGCCCTCGGGGTGGGAATGGCGTTGCGGCCCGCCCGCGCCCCGTCGACGGCCGAGCAGATTTTCGCCGCATCCGACGTGCGGACCGTCTCCGGCCAGATTCCCACCGGCGGCACCGCGACCGTGGTGTTCTCCCAGAGCAGAACGCCGGGTGTGCTGGTGATGAACAACGTGCCCCCGCCCAGCAGGGCACCGTCTACCAGATGTGGCTGATCGGCGACAAGGGCCCGACCTCGGCGGGACGATGGACGCCGAGGCCGTCGCGCCGTCGACCACCGACGGTGCTGACCGACCTCGGCGACTTCCACGCGCTGGCGTTCACCGTGGAACCCGGCAACGGGTCACCGCAGCCGACCGGGAAGATCCTTGCCAAGCTGTCGTTGACCTAGCCGGACGACGATGACCTAGCCTGGCGGGTACGGGGAGGACCGGGGTGGAAAGAATCGAGACGGATTACCTGGTCGTCGGTGCGGGGGCGACGGGCATGGCGTTCACCGACACTCTGATCGCCGAGACCAACGCGCACGTGGTGCTCGTCGACCGTGGCCACGCGCCGGGTGGGCATTGGAACTCGGCCTACCCGTTTGTCCGCTTGCATCAGCCGTCGTCGTATTACGGCGTCAACTCCCGGACGTTGGGCAGCGACACCATCGACCGGGTCGGCTGGAACGAGGGGCTTTACGAGCTGGCCACCGTGGGCGAGGTCTGCGCCTACTTCGACCAGGTCATGCACCAAGACCTGCTGCCTAGTGGGCAAGTGTCCTACTTTCCGATGGCGGAGTACCTCGGCGACGGCCGATTTCGCACGCTGGCCGGCAGCGACTACACCGTCGACGTCCGCAGACGAGTCGTGGACGGCACCTATCTCAAGACCGTATGCCGTCCATGCGTCTGCCGCCCTATCACGTCGGCGATGCAGTCGATTGCGTCGCGCCCAACGACCTGCCGGCCTCGGCGGCGGGCCACGACCGCTTCGTCATTGTCGGCGCGGGCAAGACCGGTATCGACGCGTGTTTGTGGCTGCTACGCAACGGCATTCAGCCGGATCGGCTGACGTGGATCATGCCGCGCGACGCCTGGCTGATGGATCGGGCCAACATCCAACCCGGCCCACAATTCCTGGAGCGGTTTCAGGCCGGATTCGGCGCACGCCTGCTCGCGATCGAGGCCGCCACCAGCATCGGGGACTTGTTCGACCGGCTGGAGGCCTGCGGCAATCTGCTGCGGCTGGATCCCGCGACGCGCCCGAGCATGTACCATTGCGCGACCGTGTCGCAGGCCGAACTGCAACAGCTTGCAACGCATTCAAGACGTCGTGCGAAGGGGGCGGGTGCAGGGTATCGAGCCCGGCAAGATCATGCTGGACGACGATGCGATACCCGCCCACAGTTCGACGCTCTACATCGATTGCAGCGCCAATGGGCTGGAACGACGTTCGCCGGCAACAGTTTTCGACGGCCACCGGATCACGCTGCAGAGCCTGCGAGGCTGCCAGCCAGTGTTCAGCGCCGCCCTGACCGCCCACGTTGAAGCCGCCTACCACGATGATGCGCGGCGCAACGATCTGTGCGCACCGGTGCCGCACCCCAACACCGACCTCGACTGGCTCACCACGACGATCGCCGAGCATCGCAACCAGATCCGCTGGCTCGAGGACATCGAGCTGATGGAATGGATTTGCGCGGCACGGCTGGATCTGATGCGGCACATGTATGCCCCGCTGATGGGCAAACCGAAGGTACGCGACAAGGTATTCGGGCTGATCAAGGCCGGGCTGGAATCGGCTAATCAGAAGCTGGACGCGCTAAGCCTTTCGCAAACTGCCGAGCATTGCCGCTAATACGCCGAGGACTACCAGCGCGCCGCCGGCGGCCAGCGTCAGGTCGAGCCATTGGTGCAGGCTGCTTTCGGCTTGACCGACCATGACGTCGGCGATGCGGCGGATGTCTCCGGTGGTGTCGTTCAGCGCATCGTTGATACGGCGGCGGCCGACTTCGATTGCCGCCCGACCGCCGGCGCCGACCAGCAGCGCCGAGATACCCAGGCCGGCCAGCGCCCTGCCCCGGCTGCGGGCGACGATTAGTGTCAGCAGCGCGCAGATGCCGGTCAGCCCCGCCGCGGCGACGCTCACCCATGGACCCCAGGTCGCTAACAGCCGTAATTTGCCTGGCTGCAATACCTTTGGCGTCGTCACCGTCACCGGCACCCGCAACGTCTCGGGCACCTGCACGTGGTAGTTCGACAGCATGGCCGTAAACGCGCTGTCTTTCAGCATCCCGGACAGGTCGACGACCCACTGATCGCCTTGCGACTGTGCGTTAGCGCCGGTGAACATCCAGCTGTGCGCCATGCGGTTGGCGTCAGCGAACTGCGGCGGGAAATCCGGGCCGGCGGTAAAGCCGGCGGCGACATCGTGGACCGTTGACGAGTCGACCTTGTAGCCGCGCTGGTTGATCAGCACCATCGCCCGAGTGGTCAACTCCGATGCGACCGCGGCCTGCAGCGCCGGATCACCTGCCGCCCTTTTGGCCATTGCCGCGTAGCCGTTGACGTCGATGATGTGTGTCTGCGCCCACGCCGTTGGCAGCGCAACCGCCAACCCCGCCGTCGTAAGCAGCCACAGCAGCATCGTCAGAATCGCACGCGGTAAGCCTACGAGGCTATTTGGCGACGCGACGCGGACGTGCCAGCGCCATCCGGGTCATCATCCGGTTGATGCGCTTCAGCGCTTTCAGCGAGTTGTGGTAATAGTTTTGGCCCGCGCCGACGTTGGTGCGCGGCCCGACGACGGTCTCGATGCGACAGAACTTGCGCAGCCCGTCGGCGCCGCCGAACCGCGCCCCGATGCCCGACGTCTTCCAGCCGCCCATCGGCGCCGTCGTGCACATCAGGTTGGTGATCACGTCATTGATGTTCACCGCGCCGCAATCAAGCTGCAGCGCAACCTCTTTCGCCCGCCCAATCAGCAGAGAACACCGAGGCACTCAACCCGTATTCGCTGTCGTTGGCCAGTCGGATCGCTTCGTCCGCCGAACCGACCTTCATGATCGGCAGTGTGGGACCGAAGGTTTCCTCCGTCATGCACGCCATCGAGTGGTCCACGTCGACCAGCACCGTGGGCGGGTAGAAACTGCCCGACTGTTCGTGCGCTGGCCACCTGTCAATGCGCGCGCACCCCGCCACCGCGTCGCGGACGTGCCGCTCGGTGACCGCCAGCTGCTGCTCGTCGATCAGCGCCCCGAAATCGTGTCCCTCGCCGGCACCGACCTGCAGCGCCTGCACGTCACGGACCACGGCCTTGACGAACTGGTCGTACACCTGCTCGAGGACATAGACCCGCTCCACCGAGACGCAGGTCTGCCCGGCGTTGAACATCGCACCCCACACCGCGGCGTGCGCGGCCAGATCGACGTCGGCGTCCTCGAGAACGATCATCGGGTCCTTGCCGCCCAACTCCAGGCTGACCGGCGTCAATCGACGGGCGGCACGCTCCATTACCTTGCTTCCGGTTGCACACGAGCCGGTGAACTGGACGAAGTCGACGTTGTCGACGACGGCTTCGGAGACCTCGCGGGCGCCCTGCACCACCGCAAGCACGGCGGGCGCTCCGGACTCCAGCCAGCCGCGCCGCAGCACCTCGGCGGTCAGCGGGGTGCGCTCGGACGGCTTCAGCAGCACCGAACAGCCCGCGGCCAGCGCGCCGATGCCATCCATCAGCGCGTTGGCCACCGGGTAGTTCCACGGCGCGATGATGCCCACGACGGGCCGCGGCCGGTAATGGACGGTGATCTTCTTGATCGCCATGAACGGCAGCGCCGCCGGCCGGCGCTCGGGCGCGAGCGCTTTCTCCATCGTCTTGATGTAGTACGACAGGATCATGATCAACAGCGGCACCTCTTGTGCCGCGTCCACGGCGGATTTGCCGGTTTCCTTGATCAGCAGCTCTTCGATCTCGCCGCGGTGCTCGCCCAGCCACACCGCGAAGCGAGCCAGCACCTTGGCGCGCCCGGCGGGGCCACGCTGTTCCCATTCGCGTTGGGCCGCACGGAGTCCGGCGGCGATGGCGGGCACATCGGCGGGGTCGGTCCAGTGCACCTCCCCGGCGACTGCACCGGTAGCCGGATTCAGGATGGTGCCGGTGCCGGAAAACTCAGGAGCGCTGGTGACAGCCGTGTCATGGGGTGTGGTCGCAGTCATAGCGGCCATGGTAATCGCGCCGTGTGATCAAGAGCACAGCGCCCTCGACAGGTGTCAAGTTTCAAAGGCTAGGGCACGATGCCGAGCAGGTAGGCAGCTTGGCCGAGGTGCTGGGCACAGTCGTCGATGATGCTGACCAGCCGGGCACTGGCGGTCACCGGCGGATCCCAGTTGCGGTCCACGACGCGCGCCAAGTCCTCGGCGGTGACGTCCGCGACGAATTCCAGCGTCACCTTGTGCACGGCGTGGTAGTAGCCGGCCAGCAGGTCGATCGACGCCGTCACCTTGGCCACCTGTTCGGGACCGTGGCCATAGCCGGTGTCGTTGCGCGGCAGGTCCAGCCCGAAGCGGTCGACCCACCCGTCCTGGATCCACACCTGCTCGATGCCCGCGATCGGGGCCAGCTGGACGTCCTGCACCCGCGCGCTGTGCCAGATCAGCCACGCGATGCTGTTGGCCTCCGGGCTCGGCCGGTAGTTGGCCCGTTCGTCGGTGAGTCCGTCGGTGAGCTCGTCGACGTGTTCGATCAACCGAGTGAACGCGTCACGCAGCAACTCCCGGGCGGCGGCATCCGGACTCTCCATACTCGGCGACCCTACGCGTGGCAGACCGCCTCGACGTTGTTGCCGTCGGGGTCACGGACGAAGGCGCCGAAGTAGCCGGGGTGATGTTCCGGCCAAAGCCGCGGCGCGTGCAGCGACTCGGCGCCTAACTCGACGGCGGCTTGATGGAACGCCCGCACCGCGTCGTGGTCGGCCGCGGCGAAGGCGAGATGCACTTCCCGGTTGGGGCCCATGCCGGCGCCTTCGGCGATCCAGAAAGCGGGTTTGCCGTCACGGCCATAGCCGATGGCATCCCCGAAATCCGCCTGCCGCGAATAACCCAGCACGCCCAGCACAGCGTCGTAAAACTGCTGCGATCTGGGGTAGTCGAGGCAGTTGATTCCGAAATGGTCCAGCATCAGCGCCGCTCCTCCTCATCGCTTTGCTCTGCATCGTCGTCGGCGCGCACGAACTGCTCCTGGCATCATCGCGCGGCTCGGTCGTAGATTATTTAGGGGTACGTCCATCGGCCTCTGAACTGCAGTGCGATTGAAGTTAGACACATGCACTGGACACGAACCTCCTGTATCGTGCCTGTTCATGGCATCCATCGCTTCCCCAGGCAAGCAAGCGATTCCCCGACGGACACAAGGTCCGCTACCGGCACCTCGACGGCCGCGCCGGGGTCGCTCACCTTCCCCGACCGCCGCAGCGCCGAGAAGTTCGTCAAGCATGATTGACGCGCTCGACGTGGCCGAAGCACTGCAACGTGTTGGCCGGACCGCACCGCAGCCTGTAGCGCCGACCTCGCCGACCGTCGCCGCGACGCTCGAACGCTATGCCGCTACGCGGCCATCACCGGACACCGCGAACAAGTACCGCATCATTGCGCGGCGCAACATAAACCCCGTGCTAGGCCATCTCGCCTATCGCAGACCTGGCCGTCGACGACGTGCAGTCGTGGCTCAACGGTCTAACCATCGCGGGCCACTCGATTCAGCAGGCACACATGGTCCTCAAGGCGTCACTGACGGCCGCTATTGATCGGGGCGAGCTGACCGATCAATCCGGCCCGGAAAGCGTCACGCTCAGGCGGCTCAGGGGTGCGCCTGCCGCGCCGCAAGCCCGGCAAGCAAGCCGTGTTCCTGTCACGCGACGAAGCGGCCCTAGGTGATTGCAGCCGTCCCTGAGCGCCACCGCGTGCTAGTCGAGTTCCTGCTCGCTACCGGGTGCCGGATCGGCGAAGCCCTGGCATTCACCCCGGCCGACATCGGCAACGGGACAGTGACATTCAACAAGTCTTATAGCAGGCGAGCCGACGCCGACGGTAACCGCCCGTTCGAGCTGGGAGCCGCCAAGACCGCAGCCAGCGAGCGGACGATAGCGGTACGGACGTGACATGCTGGAGCAAGCTAGATCTCTGGGGCGCAACGGTATTCACTAACGACATCGGCGGCCCGATCAACGCGGATAGCTTCCGCAAGAACGTGTGGACCCCGGCGATGGTCAAGAGCGGGCTACCGAAACACCGTCGGCCTGGTCTGCACGACCTGCGGCACACCCACGCCTCCCGGCTGATCGACGCAGGGATACCGATTGTTGCCGTCTCAAAGCGTCTAGGACACTCGAACGTGTCGATCACGCTGTCGACCTACGCGCACGTCGCCAGTGACGCCGACGAGCGGATTCTTGCCGCGCTGGCTTGATGTGGGTACGGGTACGTCGTTGGCCTTGGGGTGCGACGCAAGCGGCGATGATGTCCGTTGATGTCTTCCACCGAGAACCGTAGTGTGACGGCAGACGCGGCGGGCCGGGAACTCACCAGAGCGCACGCGGTCGTTTAGCCAGCTCTCACTCTCGCACTGAAGCAGTTCGCACACCTCGGCCACGCTGTACAGCCGGGGCACGTCGATGGGCGCTGTCGCTCATGCTCTAAGCGAACCATGCCGATGGGGCCGTGGAACTAGCGCGAGATCCTTGTTGCCGCATCTGCTCTCGCGAGAGGTCGTCTTTGTTCACAAATTGATTGTGCTACAACCAGTTTCACCAGCTGTGCCAGTTGTGCCACGGGTAGAGTCTTGGCACAACTGGCACAACGGCCAAACAGTCTGGCAACAACAGTTTCGACTAGTTCGACGCAAACCTGGTCGTGGTTGACTTACCGAGAACAAGTTGGAGTAGCCGCACGCTGTACCCCAACACCCCGCCTTCCCCTCTTCCCATCTTCGACGAGCACACCAGAAATCTACGACCCAGAGGAGCAAGTGGTGACCACAGTTCAGCTACACAAAGCGAGCGATATGGCGTCATCGAAGCCCGTGCTTTGGAGACTGGCCCCCGGCTATCTTGCAGCAGGCAAGGTGAATCTGCTGGTGGGGGCTGAAGGAATTGGCAAGTCCCTCTGGGCTATTCGGGCGGCGGCGTCGATCACCACCGGTACCCCATGGGGACCGTTCACCGCTGGAGGCGGTCCCGCCGACGCGATCTTGATCGCCACCGAGGACGGCTGGGAGGACACCGTGCGGCCAAGGCTGGAGGTCGCCGGTGCAGACCTGGACCGTTTGCACGTCTTGTGCGTGGACGAAGACGGCACCGGCACACCCACCTTCCCTGAGGACATGCCCGTGCTGCAGGACAACCGAGTAATACCAAGCCTGGTAGTTGTCGATGCGTGGATCGACACGGTGGCAGGTGGTCTGCAGGTCAAAGATACCCAGAAAGGCTCGCCAGGCCGTCAGCCCGTGGAAGAAGTACGCGGCCAAGTCGGGAGCAGCCGTCCTGCTCGTGACGCATACGAATCGTCAAGAGAGCCAAGATATTAGAAACACATACGGTTTGTCTGGCGGGTTGCGGCAGGTAGCACGTAGCACTATGTATGCCCTTGAAGATCCCGGCAGCCAGGCGCTGATCGTTGGGCCGGACAAGAGCAACCTCGGGGCCAAGGGCGTGGCCCACTGGTTCGAAAAGACGCCCGTGCAGCACTTCGCGGCAACCACGAACAGCGACGGGACTGTGGCTCTCCTGGACTCCATTTGCGATGACCACAGGACGATTCAGGAGGTGCTCGCCGAGCAGAATGACGTAGCTAGGCCGGTACCCAAGACGAACGCAATTGATCTGTGGCTCAGGGACATTCTGTCCGATGGCCCGGTGCCATCTGCAGAGCTTCTCACCATGGCTAACGCCGAGGGCTACAGCGAAGACCAGCTACGGGGTGCGCGTGATCGAGTCGGCGCGACGAGGCAAAAAAGGGTAGGTAGCAAGTGGATGACAAGCCTGTGAGCGCAACCTAAGTCAGGAAGATGGAAGGCGGGAAGACGAAGGAAGAAAAAAAAAAAAAAAAAAAAAAAAAAAAAAAAAAAAAAAAAAAAAAAAAAAAAAAAAAAAAAAAAAAAAAAAAAAAAAAAAAAAAAAAAAAAAAAAAAAAAAAAAAAAAAAAAAAAAAAAAAAAAAAAAAAAAAAAAAAAAAAAAAAGAGGCTCGCCAAGCCTTCGGCGGTGCCCCGTGACTTTCCGTTTGATAGCGAAATGCAATTGCAAGGCTCGCGCCAATGAGGCCGCAGAGAGGGGGCGGTAACAGCAGGCCGTGTCCGCGCCGCGAGCGCGGAAGGGGATACCCGCCACCCAAGTGAGTTCTGTTGGCACCCGCCCCGGTGTGCCAGTTGTGCCACTCCGGATGCCGCGCACAACTGGCACGCGTCGCGATACGCGAATGCACCGGACATGTGTCACCGCCTGCCTGCTGTGAGATTCTGTGCGGGTGTCCGCTCCTCCTGCGGCTGCGCCTTCCGGGTTGTGACGTTTCTGTTCACCGATATCAAGGGGCGACCCGTCGGTGGGAATCCGACGCTGAGTCGATGCGGGGCGCGCTGGCCGCCCACGACCAGGTGTTGCGCTAGGTGATCGAGGCGCACGGGGGCTGGCTGTTCAAGCACACCGGCGATGGGTGTGCGCCGCATTCGCCTCACCTAGGTCTGCCGTTGATGCCGCCGTGGCCGCGCAGCGGGCGCTGGAGTTGCCGGTGCGGATGGGGCTGGCGACCGGCGAAGCCGAGCTGCGGGAGGGCGACTATTTCGGTGCGGTGCTCAACCGGGCGGCGCGGGTGATGGCCGCCGGGCACGGTGGTCAGATCCTTTTGGCCGACTCGACGGCGGGTCTGCTCAGCGGAGTGGATCTGCATGGATCTTGGGCCGCGACGGTTGCGGGACGTGCCCACCCCGGTCGGGGTGTTCCAGGTCCGAGCGGCGGGTCTGCGCACGGAGTTTCCGGCGTGCGGGCGCTGGATGCGAGTCCGGGGAACCTTCGGCCTGCGACCACCAGCTTCATCGGGCGCGAGTCTGAGGTCGCCGAGCTGCAAGCCGCTGTCGAAAGCTCATCGGTTGGTCACGCTGACCGGGGTAGGTGGGGTCGGCAAGACCCGGCTGGCGGTGGAGGTCGCGGCGCGGCTGGCCGATGAGTTCCCCGACGGTGTCTGGTTTTTCGAGCTGGCCGCTGTCACCGATCCGGCGGCGGTGCCCGATGCCGTGGCAGCGGTGCTGGGCATCACCCAGCAACCGGGCAAGAGTGTGAGCGAGTCGGTGGCCGCCGCGTTGGAGGGCAGGGTCGCGGCTGCTGGTGTTCGACAACTGCGAGCACGTTGCGCGACAGCCGCCGCCGATCTGGTCGAGGCGATCCTCGCGCGCTCGGCGACAGTGGCGATCCTGGCCACCAGCCGCGAGGGACTGGGGGTCAGCCGACGAGCAGTTATGGCTGGTGCCCGTCGCTGGACGTCGACACCGGAACCGACTCTGCGGCCGTGAATCTGTTCGTCGAACGCGCCCACAGTGTCGCTTCGGGATTTCTCGCTGGCCAAGCGCTGACGAGGCGGACGCGGTCGTAGAGATCTGCCGCCGACTCGACGGGATCCCGTTGGCCATCGAGTTGGCGGCCTCGCGGATGGCGTCGATGACCGCTAGCGAGGTGCGTGATCGTCTCGATCAGCGGTTCCGGCTGCTGGTCGGCTCCCGGCGTGGCCTAGCACGCCACCAAACCCTGCGCCACGCCGTGGCGTGGTCCTACGACCTCGCTCGACGAGGCGGAAAAGGCGCTGTTGGAGCGGTGTTCGGTGTTCGCCGGTGGATTCGACCTCCAAAGTGCCTGCGCGGTGGCCGGATCCGATGACTTGATGACTTCGCCGTCCTGGATCTGCTGGATGCGCTGGTGCGCAAGTCGCTGCTGGTCGCCGACCGGTCAGCCGGGCGGACCCGATTTTCGATGCTGGAGACGATCCGCCAGTTCGCCGAGGAGCAACTCGTCGCCGGCGGCGTGGCATCCGAGGTTCGGGCCGCGCACTGCGCGCTACTTCGCCGGACGCGAAACCGACATCATGGCCCTGTGGGACAGCCCCCGCCAACGTGAGGCCTATGACTGGTTCATCGTCGAGTTGGCCAATCTGCGCACCGCGTTTCGGTGGGCCGCCGACCACGGCGATCTCGATGTCGCCGCCGCCATCGCCGTCTATGCGACATTCTTCGGCTTTGTGTCTCGAACATTACGAGCCGATAGCCTGGGCTGAGGAGCTCATCGAACCCGCCCGCGCCATCGACCATCCCCGGCTGGCGTTCTCTGTACGTGATGGCGTCGCAGTGCTATAGGGCCGGGCGGGTCGAGGACGGCTGTTCGGCTACAGCGAGGCTAGCCAGCATCTTATGAACAGCAGGGGATGCGTCGACGATGTCCGTGCGTAGCACGAAGGCTTGCTCGGCAGTGTGTACGTGCCATCGGGGCAGCCCGAGCTGTCGGTCGAGTTCTGCCGCGCCCAGCTCGCTCGACTTCACGACCCTCATGCACTTCTATCCGGGCATAGTCTCGTTGTCGGCTTGACAGTCGCCGGTTCGCGCTAGGGAGGCGATGGCATCCGACGGATGGCCTTACTCGCGGACGCGGAAGCTACCGATAACCCGTTCTTGCTGTCTTTTGCGCTTCTTGCATACGGCTTTGTTTTTCATTGATGCAGATCCCGTCGCGCGCTATGAAGCTCTCGGCCGAGGTCTAGCGATAGCTCAAGACAGCGGTAACCGAAATTTCCGCCTCGGTCCTTGCGGTCGAATCCTCTCAAGGCTTGCGACCACCCACGGCGGTCACCGCTCTCTGCCTTCGATCACTTGTCCTTTGGCGATCCGCAACTACCCCGATTCGGGCAATGCCTCGCCGATCTGCGGCCCGCTGGCCGTCCTCGCCGCCTTTTTGGACCGGCTCGGACACCACGAACCCGCCGCCACCATCAGCGGGTTCGCCGTCAGTCCCTTATTCGCGGACGGCTTTTCCTGAGATCAACACCGCGATCACCCACCTACGCGATGTCCTCGGCCACCAGACTTACGAATCGCTCGCCCGCAAGGGCGAAACGATGACCACCGCCGCCATGGCGACCTACGCATACGACCAATATCGACCAGGCCCGAGCAGAACTTGAACACCCTGGTTGAGTTGCGCGAGTCGCGTGTCCAACGCGAGAGCGGCGCAGCATGTTCTCAATCGCCTTCAGCAGTCTGTTCGGCCAGGACGCCCTACATGCGTCCTACCAGCACCTGCTACCTGGGTTGGCGATGCTGGGCGTGGTCGCGGCGGTGCTGGCTGTGCTGGTGGGCGTGCGCCGGATGATGCGGTAAGCGCCGAACAGAAAGGACCCGGCTGGAAGAGAACAGCCGGGTCGTTTTTTCTTTTGTCTTTTTCTTTTGTGTTTTTCTTTTGTGGTTGTGGCCTGGACAACGCAGAGCAAGCAAGTTCCCTTCCGCCGCTGTGGATAAATGTGGCTAACGCCACACTGTGGCTGGTGGGCCTGTACCGCCCCACGCGGTAGCTCCGATGGCTACCACTCTCCTTCCATGCGTCTAGTTGGGGTACACCCGTTTTGGGCACCTCGTGGCGGATCGCAGAGTGTCAAATTAGGGTCCGATTCCGCATTTATTTGACAATCGTCCACCAATGTCTTAGGTTCTAGTTTGACAGTGCCGCCAAACAGAGGAGCCAGCAATGGGCCAGCGCATCGGATACCAGCGAGTCAGCAGCCGTTGACCAGAACACGGCCCGTCAACTGGATGGCGTCGAGCTGGACAAGGTCTTCACCGACCAGGCCAGCGGCAAGGACATCAATCGCCCGGAACTCGCGCGTGCGCTGGACTATGTGCGGGACGGTGACACTCTGGTAGTCCACTCAATGGACCGCCTCGCCCGTAACCTCGAAGACCTTCGCCGGATCGTTTAGGGAACTCACTAACAGCGGTGTGAAGGTGGAGTTCGTCAAGGAGTCGGTTGACCTTCGCAGGCGATGACATCGCCTATGAATACGCTGCTGCTGTCGATGCTCGGCGCAGTCGCAGAGTTTGAGCGGTCGATGCTCTTTGAGCGCCAGCGAGAGGGAATTGCTATCGCTAAAGCTGCCGGTAAGTACAAGGGGCGGAAAGCGGCTCTTTCGCAGACGCAGGCCGGCGAGCTACGCGAACGCCTGGCTCAGGGCGAGTCCGTCACTTCACTGGCCACGGAGTACGGCGTTAGCCGTCAGACCGTCTATAACTACGACGTCGCCTGAAGTGAAGGCTGACCATGTGAAGCGACATAAGGCAGCCTCCCTTTTAAAATATTACAACGCCTGCAGAGTCGCTGTTTCTCGCGCCGGTGAAATGGAACATGATCAAGATGTCGTTTAAATCTGGCGCTACGTTAATGTCGATCCTGTTTTTTCGCGAGCGCAGCTGCCGCTCGGACCGTCACACAGGGACGTTCCATTTCGAAGATGTTCGACGCCAGTTCGACGGCGGCTTCACTAAGTTGATCGCACACGTAGATGTCGCTGAACAGCAAGCTAGCGGATTTCGTGGTGGAGCCGTCGCGTCGGGCCATGGGATATTTTCTGGAAGATCGATCCTGCGCAAGAGCTAGCCCCCATCTCGACGTAGGCGATGCCAGTGGGGCAGGCCGCGAAAGGGTGCAATACGTAAAAAAAAAAAAAAAAAAAAAAAAAAAAAAAAAAAAAGGTGCCGTGCATGCACGTCTCATCATCAGCGGGTCACGGCCGGTTAAGCAGGTCATCCGGTCATCGGGCTTAGCCATGTCGCCGTGCTACAGGGTCTATCGAAAAGCGGTGAAGGGCTCATAGCGGCGTTTGCTTCCGCGATGCGAGCGTCGGCCCAAATCGATCTCAGATTGATCGCGTATGCGCGTTCATGCAGCAGTTTAAAAAAAAAAAAAAAAAAAAAAAAAAAAAAAAAAAAAAAAAAAAAAACGTGTTCGCCTCGAGGTCGGTGCCATCGAACTTATTATATTGGAAAAGATCTAACGCCTGCCATTTTCACCGGTCTGCGGCAGGCCGCGAAATTCTGGCTCCGGGTCTCCATGTGCGAGCTTGCTGCGAACTTCTCGTCATCTGGTTCCGATCAGCTGAGTCTGTGCAGGAAGTTTGCCAGCGCTTGATTTCGGGGCGGATCCACCTGCGGCACGGCCGGTGTAAGTTCGCTCCCTCGCTCGAGGGCGATCTACGCCAACCGTGCGTCAATTGTACCGTCGGCGACCTCCCCGGTTAACAATTCCGTGCGCTGCTCCTCGTTTCCAAATGTCGAACGAGCAGAATCGCCGCGGTCCTGCCGTTTCTGCTTCTTAAAAAGAGATGCGCTAAGGACAGATTTGCTTAAAAACACGCGAAAAAAAAAAAAAAAAAAAAAAAAAAAAAAAAAAAAAAAAAAAAAAAAAAAAAAAAAAAAAAAAAAAAAAAAAAAAAAAAAAAAAAAAAAAAAATTGCCGCAGGCCCCATCCACCAAATCGGCCGAAAAAAAACCTCTGCTCATATCGTCCCTCGCTCGAGCGCGATCTAAAACGCCAACGGCAAGTGTAATTAAAGGATGGCGGGGATCGCAGTGCATCGATACGAATTGCATCACTTCCGCCGAGTTACGCTTGCATGGTGAATGCCAACGGCGGACACGGGCGCTGTGTCCACTGGACACATCTCAGACCCATTTTCCCAGTTCACTGCTGGCACTTTCAAGGCACTCTCGGACACAGTAAGCCTGTTTAACCAGGTCAAACCGTTAAAGTAGGAGATTATTTAATGACCTACGACCTCATCATCCGCAACGGCACCATCATCGACGGCCTCGGCGGTGAACCGTACATCGGAGACGTCGCGGTCCGCGACGACGTCATAGCGGCTGTCGGCTCTGTGAATGGCGACGGCGCGAAGCGGGAGATCGACGCGACGGGCCTGCTGGTCACCCCGGGCTTTGTCGATCTGCACACCCACTACGACGGCCAGGCCATCTGGTCGGAGCGGCTGACTCCGTCGTCGGCGCACGGGGTGACCACGGTGGTGATGGGCAACTGCGGCGTCGGCTTCGCGCCGTGCCGCCAAGAAGACCACGACGTCCTCGTCGACGTGATGGCCGGCGTCGAGGACATCCCCGGCGTCGTCATGACCGACGGCCTGCCGTGGACCTGGGAGACCTTCCCGGAATACCTGGACGCGCTGGACTCGGGCAAGCGCGATATCGACGTGGCCGCCTACCTTCCGCACTCGCCGCTGCGGGTCTACGTGATGGGTCAGCGCGGCGCCGACCGCGAACCGGCCACCCCCGACGACCTGGCCAAGATGCGCGCGCTGGCCACCGAGGCGATTGAGGCCGGCGCGCTGGGCTTCGCGACGTCGCGGTTCACCATCCACAAGACGGAGAGCGGTTCACCGATACCGAGCTACGACGCCGCCCGCGAGGAGATCGAAGAGATCGCGCGAGGCGTGGTCGACGGCGGCGGCGGTCTGCTGCAATTCGTGCCCGACATTCCGGCCGGCGGCTACCAATCCGTGCTGCAAACGGTATTCGACGTCGCCGAGGACGTCGGGCTGCCGGTCACCTTCACCCTCGTCGTCGCCAACGCCGGCGACCCGACCTGGCCGGACGCCATCAACATGATCGAGAAATCCAATGCCGCCGGCGGCGACGTCACCGCGCAGCTGCTCCCGCGGCCGATCGGCTTGATCATGGGGCTGCAACTCTCCGCGAACCCGTTTGTGCTCTACCCCAGCTACCAGGAGATCGCTGCGCTGCCGCTGGCCGAGCGGGTGGCGGAGATGCGCAAACCTGAGGTCCGCGCCCGCATCCTGGCCGACAAGCCCGGCGTGGGGCACCCGATCCTCATCGTGACGCAGATGTGGGACTGGATCTTCCCGCTGGGCGACACCCCCGACTACGAACCCGACCCGTCGACCAGCATCGGGGCCCGGGCCCGGGCCCGCGGGGTGAACCCGATGGAAGAGGCCTACGACCGGCTGCTCGACGACGACGGTCGCGCCATGCTGCTGGTCGCCACCAGCAACCTGGAGAACAACTCGCTGGACACCGTCGGCGAGCTGTTGCACCGCGACGACGTCGTGCTCGGGCTCGGCGACGGCGGCGCGCACTACGGGATGATCTGCGACGCCAGCTACTCGACGTACTTCCTGGCGCATTGGGCGCGCGACCGCAAGTCCGGGCGATTCACGGTGCCGGCGGCCGTGCGCGAGCTCACGTCGGTGCCGGCCCGCATCGCCGGGTTGGGCGACCGGGGCCGCATCGCTGTGGGCTACAAGGCCGATCTCAACGTCATCGACCATGCGGCGCTGCAGGTGCACAAGCCGGTGATCACCCACGACCTGCCCGCCGGCGGGCGCCGGCTCGACCAGACCGCCGACGGCTATGTGGCAACGATCGTCTCCGGCGAGGTGATCGCCGAGAACGGCGTGCCCACCGACGCCCGGCCGGGCAAGCTGATCCGCGGTCGCCAGCCAGTGCCCGCCTAGGGGGCGGGCCGGGAAAGCTCTTCGCCGAAAGCAATGAGCGCGCGCCGACCGATGGCGAGGATCTCCTCGTCGAAACTGTTCCCGCCGCGATAAGACAGTTCCAGCACGCGGTCGGCCATTTCGACGGCCACCAGCATGGTTCGCGGGTCGGTGGCAGCCGGGATCAGTCCGGAGTCGACCAGGATCGTGTGCATCCGGTCGGCCAGGGTCTGCATGCGGGCCCGGACATAGCCGGTGACCGCCGGCGAGGTGCGCCCGCCCATCCACATCCGCGCGGTGCTCGGGTGCTCGCCGTAGTAGTGCACGTGCAGGTCGATCTCGTTGTCGAGCAGCTCGGCGACCGAGGTGACCCGCCAGGTCTTCTCCGCAGCCACGCACCGGGCGTCGAGGTCGGCGCACTGCCGCTCGAGCAGTTCACCGAGGATGGCCTCCCGGTCGGCGAAGAACCGGTCAGCGAGGGGTCGGAGCGCCGGCACGATCGGCGATCGCGCGGGTGGTGGCCGCTTCGACGCCCTGTTCGTCGGCGATCGCCGCGGCGGCGTCGAGGATGCGGGTGACTGTCTGCCGGCTGCGCGCTTGTACCGGCGCGCGCCGCTGAACAGGTGCGACGGTCATCGCTCCCTCTTTTCTTCTACGTGTGACAAAAGGCCCTTGACAGCCGTCCGGTAAACTATAACATTAATCGTGTTCTAATTCTTCGCACGCGTCGGGAGTACATATGTCCGTCGATACGATCAACCAGGTCCGCCCGCAAGAGTCATTCACCGGGCACGTCGACGTGCTCATCGTCGGCGCCGGAATATCCCGGATCGGCCTCGGCCACTACTTGGTCGCCATGCAGCCCGGCCGCACGTTTGCCATCATGGACAGCCGTGACGCGATCGGCGGCACCTGGGATCTGTTCCGGTACCCGGGCATCCGGTCGGACTCCGACCTGCACACCTTCGGCTACGAGTTCAAGCCGTGGACCAGCGACAACGCCATCGCCGATGCGCACGAGATTCTCGACTACCTGCATGAGGTCATCGAAGAGGACGACCTGGCCAGACGGATCTACCTGCAGCACAAGGTGATCGAGGCCGACTTCTGCAGCGAGACCGCGCAGTGGACCGTGGTGCTGGAGCGCGACGGAAAGCCGTGGGAGGTCGCCTGCGACTGGCTGTTCGGCGCGACCGGCTACTACGACTATGCCGCCGCGCACAACCCGCACTTCGAGGGCCAGGAGGACTTCGAAGGCGTGATCGTGCACCCGCAGTTCTGGCCTGAGGGCCTGGATTACCGGGGCAAGGAGGTTGTCGTCATCGGCAGCGGGCCTCTGCGGTCACCCTGATCCCGGCCATGGCCGACGACACCGCGCACATCACGATGCTGCAGCGGTCACCCACCTACGTGATGCCCCTGCCGCGCAAGGACCCGATCGCCAACGGCCTGCGAAAAGTGTTGCCGGACAAGACCGCCTACCGGATCACCCGCGAGGTCAACAAGGCTCGGCAGCGGCTGATCTACACCATGGGCCAGCGTCACCCCAAGGTGATACGGCGCCTCATCCGCGGCCTCAACGCCTGGGCCCTGCCCAAGGGTTACGACCTGGACACTCACTTCAACCCCACTTACAAGCCGTGGGACCAGCGGCTGTGCGTGGTGCCTGACAACGATCTGTTCAAGGCGATCTGTCGCGGGAAAGCCTCGGTGGTCACCGACAAATCGCGCGCTTCACCAAGACCGGCATCAAGCTGGAGTCGGGCCGGGAATTGAACGCCGACATCATCGTCACGGCGACCGGCCTGAAACTGCTTCCGCTCGGCGGCATGCAGATCTCCGTCGACGGAGAGGCGAAGGATCCGCATGAGTGCCTGGCCTACAAGAGCTTCATGGTGTCGGGCGTCCCGAACTTCGCGTCCGCGTTCGGCTACACCAACTCGTCGTGGACGCTGAAGGTGGACCTGATCTGTGAACACCTGTGCCGGCTAATGGCCTACATGGATCGGCACGGATACACCACTGTCGTCCCGGTCTGCGACGACCCGACGATCGAGAAGCGCCCGTTCCTCGACTTCCCGGCGGGCTACATCCTGCGCTCGATCGACCTGTTCCCGCAGCAGGGGACGACCGGCCCGTGGACGGTGGAGATGAACTTCCGGGCAGACCAGGCGCGGCTGCGCAAGGGCCCGGTGCAGGACCCCGCCCTGCGGTTCAGCACCGCACACGCGGTCGCGGCCGCCGAGTTGCCTCAGACCGCTGCGGCGTCACATCTGCCACATCAGTGTCCGCGGGCGCTGAGGGAGCCGATGTGCCCGCCTCTGAGCGATTGTCGGTGACGTCAGGCCGAATTGTCGCTCAGAGGGGGCAGATCGTGCGTGCCGTCTTAGCCGGACAGCGCGTCGAAAAGTGCGGCCAGCTGGTCCGGCGTCACCGCCGTATTGCATTGACCGCGCAGGTCGAGCAGCGGCTTGGCGATGCCCTTCCAACTCGAAAGCCTCACCGGGGTGGCCGAGAAAATACCCCGCACGGACGACCGCGCGTCCGCCGGCGGTTGGCTGACCGCAGCGGTCAGGACATTGTTGGCATCCGGGTGGCCGTCTAGGTATCCGCTTGCCGCATTCAGTACTCCGCTGGAGGTGGCAGCCGAGCCCGCTGGCCGAGCAGGGAGCAGGTTTAGCACCCGCCATCGGCGAGTGGCTACCGCGGTCAGCGCGCAAAGAGCGCAAACACCAAATACTATGCGCCATAAGGAGACTACGAATATTCTCATTCCTCTGGTCCTTTTCCCGGCTTTTAAATTGGTCGTGCGCTAATCGTTCAGTACATCAGCCCCACGACAAAGCGAAAAGCCCGGCCCCAAGTAGGGACCGGGCTTTTCGTTGCCTGTGGACTTAGAAGTCCATGCCGCCCATGCCACCGGTCGGGTCGCCCGCGGCAGCGGACGCCTTCTCCGGCTTGTCGGCGACGACGGCCTCGGTGGTCAGGAACAGCGCCGCGATGGACGCCGCGTTCTGCAGCGCCGAACGGGTGACCTTGACCGGGTCGGCAACGCCGGCCTTGAGCAGGTCCTCGTACTCACCGGTCGCGGCGTTCAGGCCGGTGCCGGCCGGAGAGTTGCGCACCTTCTCGGCGACAACGCCGGGCTCCAGCCCGGCGTTGAAGGCGATCTGCTTCAGCGGGGCCTCCAGCGCCACGCGGACGATGTTCGCTCCGGTCGCCTCGTCGCCGTTGAGCTTCGAGCTCGTCCAGCGCCGGAGCCGACTGCAGCAGGGCCACGCCGCCACCGGCGACGATGCCCTCCTCGACGGCCGCCTTGGCGTTGCGGACGGCGTCCTCGATGCGGTGCTTGCGCTCCTTGAGCTCCACCTCGGTGGCAGCGCCGGCCTTGATCACCGCAACACCGCCGGCCAGCTTGGCCAGGCGCTCCTGCAGCTTCTCGCGGTCGTAGTCGGAGTCGCTGTTCTCGATCTCGGCGCGGATCTGGGCCACCCGGCCGGCGATGGCGTCGGGGTCACCGGCGCCCTCGACGATGGTGGTCTCGTCCTTGGTGACGACGACCTTGCGGGCCTTGCCCAGCAGCGAGATGTCGGCGGTCTCCAGCGAGAGGCCGACCTCTTCGCTGATGACCTGACCACCGGTGAGGATGGCCATGTCCTGCAGCATCGCCTTGCGCCGGTCACCGAAGCCCGGGGCCTTGACGGCGACCGACTTGAAGGTGCCGCGGATCTTGTTGACGACCAGGGTGGACAGCGCCTCGCCCTCGACGTCCTCGGCGATGATCAGCAGCGGCTTGCCGGACTGGATGACCTTCTCCAGCAGCGGCAGCAGGTCCTTGACGGTCGACACCTTGGAGCTGACCAGCAGGATGTAGGGGTCCTCGAGGACCGCTTCCTGACGCTCGGCGTCGGTGACGAAGTAGCCCGAGATGTAGCCCTTGTCGAAGCGCATGCCCTCGGTGAGCTCGAGCTGCAGGCCGAAGGTGTTGCTCTCCTCGACGGTGATGACGCCCTCGTTGCCGACCTTGTCCATCGCCTCGGCGATCAGCTCGCCGATCGACTGGTCGCCGGCGGAGATCGCCGCGGTGGCAGCGATCTGCTCCTTGGTCTCGACGTCCTTGGCCGACTTCAGCAGCGTCTCGGTGATCTTCTCGACGGCCTTCTCGATGCCGCGCTTCAGGCCAGCGGGTTGGCGCCGGCCGCGACGTTGCGCAGACCCTCGCGAACCAGGGCCTGGGCCAGCACGGTGGCGGTCGTGGTGCCGTCACCCGCGACGTCGTCGGTCTTCTTGGCGACTTCCTTGACCAGCTCGGCGCCGATCTTCTCGTAGGGGTCCTCCAGCTCGATCTCCTTGGCGATGGACACGCCATCGTTGGTGATCGTGGGAGCGCCCCACTTCTTCTCCAGGACGACGTTGCGGCCCTTGGGGCCCAGCGTCACCTTTACCGCGTCGGCGAGGGTGTTCAGGCCCCGCTCGAGGCCGCGACGGGCCTCTTCGTCGTACGCAATTGTCTTGGCCATTGCGAAGTGATTCCTCCGGATTGGGGATGACACGTCTGTGGTCGGGTGCAGTGCCCGCGACGGACGGCTGTGGGTGTCTTCCGCTGACGCGGCCCCTGCCTCACCGTCCCGACCTAGCACTCACCGGTCGCGAGTGCCAACGTCATTTTTAGCACTCGCCCATTCCGAGTGCAAGGACGCCCGGCGCTTCACCCTGCGCGTAAACCGTCGATGACGACGTCGGTCACCCGCTCGGCCATCTCCGGGTCGTAGGCCTCCATCGCCAGGCATCCGACCACGATCGACTTGCCTCGCGCACGCCGACGTCTGGCCGCGCGGTACCCGCTTTCTGCGCGGCGCGTAGCAGTTCGTCGAGCAGGGCCAGGAAGGCGTCCTCGGCGTCGGGCGCGGCGTCGCGATGTCGATTCCAAATCCTGCCAGCGCGTCGGCCATGCCGCGGTCCGTCGCACCCCACTGCAACACCATCGAGCGCAGAAAGCTGAACAGCGCCTCGCCGGGCCCCGCCGGATTCCAGCAGCGGCGTATCCGTCGTCGACGAGGTGCTGCATCCGGTCCTCGATGACCGCCTGGAAGAGCGCTTCCTTGGTCGGGAAATGCCGGTAGACGGTGCCCGCCCCGACTCCGGCCCGGCGGGCGATCTCGTCGATCGGGACCGACAAGCCCTCGGCCGCAAAGGTTTCGTAGGCGACTTCCAGCACGCGGGCACGGTTACGCACCGCGTCGGCACGCAACGGCCGTGCGGGTTGAGCCATGTCGGCATCACCTCGCCTTCAACCCATATTGCAAAACGGGGCGCGCGTTCCGTATAGTAATCATCAACCGGAGCGCCCGCCCCGTTTACCTTACAGCTTAGGAGCTTTCTGATGACCAAGTGGACAACCGCGGACATTCCCGACCAGACCGGTCGCGTCGCCGTCATCACCGGCGCCAACACCGGCCTCGGCTACGAGACCGCCGCCGCACTCGCCGAGCACGGCGCCCATGTCGTGCTGGCCGTGCGCAACCTCGAGAAGGGCAAAGACGCCGCCGCCCGCATCATCGCGACCGCAGTCCCGCGGCGAGGTTGCCGCTCCAGGAGCTCGACCTGACCTCGCTGGATTCGGTCCGCGCCGCGGCGCGGCAACTGCGGTCCGATTACGACCGCATCGACCTGCTGATCAACAACGCCGGCGTGATGTACCCACCGAAGTCGAACACCAAGGACGGCTTCGAGCTGCAGTTCGGCACCAACCACCTTGGCCACTTCGCTTTCACCGGCCTATTACTCGACAAGCTGCTGCCAGTCGCCGGTTCCCGGGTCGTGACGGTCAGCAGCATCGGCCACCGCATCCGCGCGGACATCCACTTCGACGATCTGCAGTGGGAGCACAGCTACAACCGGGTCTCGGCCTACGGGCAAGCCAAGCTGGCCAACCTGTTGTTCACCTATGAGCTGCAACGACGGCTCGCTCCGCATGGCACGACGATCGCCGTGGCCGCCCACCCCGGCGGCTCGAACACGGAGCTGATGCGCCACCTGCCTGGATGGGCGGCGGCCGTCTACCCTGCGATCGCACCGCTATTCCAAGACGCGACCATGGGCGCCCTGCCGACGCTGCGCGCTGCCAGCGACCCGGCCGTGCTCGGCGGGCAGTACTACGGCCCCGACGGCTTCGCGCAGACCCGCGGCTACCCCAAGGTGGTGGCATCCAGCCGCAAGTCGCACGACGTCGATCGGCAGCGCAGGCTGTGGGCGGTGTCCGAGGAACTCACCGGGGTGACGTATCCCGTCGACTGATCCGGCTCAAGGCAGATCGAGCAACTGCTCGTAGAACCCGCCAATGCGGCGCACAGGGTCGATCAGATGGATTTCGAGGATCCAATGACACCGGCGGCCGCTCGGGTCCTTGCGCCGCATCGGCTTGGTCGATCCGGGCATGATGTACCACTCGGTGCCAGTGCCGGCGATCTTCTTGTGCGGGAACTCGCCGACCAGGTGGCCGGCGATGTGGCTGCCCCACTCGAAACCTTCGTCGCGACCGACTTCGACGACGTAGTCGAACAATTCGGCACCGGTGATGTCGGGGTGACGTTCGAAGTAGTCGCGTCCGGCCTGCCACACCCGCGGTAGCGCATCACGGATGGCGATCTTGTGCGGATCGTCGCCGAGCACGTAGGCGCGTCCGAAGTCGGCCTCCCACTCCTCGAAGATCGGACCGAAATCGAGGAACACGATGTCGTCATCGGCGATGACCCGGTCCGGTGGGTGCTCGCGGAACGGCTGCAGCGTGTTCTCACCGGCTCGCACGATCCGACGATGCCAGTGCCGCGTCACGCCGAACAGCTCTCCGGCCAGTTTGTGTATCTCGTCCGACAAGTCCTGCTCACCGATGCCGGCACGGATCATGCCGCGTCGCTCGATCTCGTCGAACAGCTGCGCCGCCTTATCCTGGGCATCGAGAAGCCGTTCCGCGCGCGCGTTTTCGTCGGCGATCGGCTTCTGCACAGCAACGATGCTACGACCCAACGGAGCACTGATGTCGCTCGTGGTGCCGCCCTACCCGCCACCCCGCTATACCAAGGACGAGCCGGAAGTCAGCGCTTGGTTGAGGCGTGCCGACGAAGAGCCGGACTACGAGACCTTCGGCGTCAAGTACCACTACTTAGCCAATCAGCAGGCCACCGGCGGCGACTATGGCCTGTATCGCGTCGACATCGCTCCGGCCGGAGGCGGGCCCGGTCCGCATTTCCACCGCGCCATGTCCGAGGCGTTCTTCGTGCTGTCGGGCACGATGAAGCTTTACGACGGTAACGACTGGATCGACGGTCACCCGCACGACTTCCTCTACGTCCCGCCCGGCGGCATCCATGGTTTCCGCAACGAGGCCGACGAACCCGCGTCGGTCCTGATGCTGTTCGCTCCGGGCGCGCCGCGGGAGGCCTACTTCGAGGGCTTCAGCGCGCTGGCCGACATGACCGACGACGAACGCCGGGAGTGGTTCATCCGCCACGACAACTTCTTCGTCTAGACGCCGTCGACGTCAGCCCCATTGCGCAAAGTAGGGACGCTCCGGCTTGCTCTTCTCGACGAGGATGAACACCACACCCCACGGATCGACGAACCATGTCGTGCGGACCCGCGCCACGTCGGCAATGCCATCGACCAGAAAGCGCACCCCCTTGGCCTCGAGGTCGGCCCGGGTGGCGTCGAGGTCCTCGCAGATGAGCCCCACGTGCGACAAGCCGTGGTCGGTGAGGGCCGCGGCGGTGCGCTGATCGCCTCCGGCGACGCCGAGGTATTCGATCACCTCGAGGACCCGATCGCCGTCGTCGTCGAACCCGACGATGGCCGCTTTCATGGTGGGATCCGACACCAACTGGCCCATGTCGTCGCGGATCGCGTCGCCGGCCATCACGTAGGGCGGCGACAGCACACGCAGGCCCAAGACGTCGCGGTAGAACGCCACCGCCGCTTCGCAGTCGGGCACGCAAACCCCGCTATGCGCAAGTCCGGTAATCACGCTCTGAACAATAGGCCTGCAGCGACTCGCCGCTGTCCTGGGAAGATGCGCGCCCCGATCCGCTTGTCCTAGACTGCATCTCGATCAGATAGGAGTCTTTCGGGTGCGGGCAAGTGAAGCGCCCAGCACCCGGGCTTTGCGGGGCTGGCAACGGCGAGCCTTGGTGCGGTACTTAACCGCCAAGCCGCGTGATTTCTTGCTGGTCGCTACCCCCGGCGCGGGCAAGACGGCGTTTGCTCTGCGGATCGCCGCCGAGCTGCTGGCCGATCGCAGCGTCGACACGATCACTGTGGTGGTGCCCACCGAACACCTCAAGACGCAGTGGGCGTTGGCGGCGGCCGCCGACGGCATCGCGCTGGATCCCAAGTTCCGCAACTCCGCCGCACACACCTCGGCGGAGTACCACGGCATCGTCGTCACCTACGCCCAGGTCGCCAGCCATCCCACCCGGCACCGGGTGCGCACCGAGAACCGCCGCACCCTGGTGATCTTCGACGAGATCCACCACGGCGGGGACGCCAAGAGCTGGGGCGACAGCATCGTCGAAGCTTTCGGCGACGCCACCCGACGACTTGCGTTGACCGGCACGCCATTTCGCAGCGACGACGCCGCGATCCCCTTCATCCGCTACGAGCCCGACGGCAACGGCATACTGCGCTCGGCGGCCGACCACACCTATGGCTACGCCGATGCGCTGGCCGACGGCGTGGTGCGGCCGGTGGTGTTCCTGGCTTACTCCGGTGAGACCCGCTGGCGGGACAGCGCGGGTGAGGAGTATTCCGCGCGGCTCGGTCGAGCCGGCCAGCATCGAGCACACCGCTCGCGCGTGGCGCACCGCGCTGGATCCGGCCGGCGAGTGGATGCCCGCGGTCATCTCCGCCGCCGATACCCGGCTCCGGCAATTGCGCGACGGCGGAGTACCCGACGCCGGCGGGATGATCATCGCGTCCGACCAGAAGGCTGCCCGCGCGTACGCCCTTCTGCTGGAACGGATTACCGGCGAGACACCAACCGTCGTGGTTTCCGACGACCGCGGCTCGTCGGACCGCATCGCGAAATTCTCCGCCGGCACCAGCCGTTGGCTGGTGGCGGTGCGAATGGTCTCCGAGGGTGTCGATGTGCCGCGGCTGGCCGTTGGCGTGTATGCCACCAGCGCCTCCACCCCGCTGTACTTCGCTCAGGCAATCGGCCGCTTCGTGCGGTCCCGCCGGCCCGGCGAGACGGCGAGCATCTTCCTCCCGTCGGTACCCTCACTGCTGCAGCTGGCCAGCGAGCTTGAGGCGCAACGCAATCACGTGCTGGGCGAGCCGCACCGGGAGACGGATGAGCTGGAGGCGGCGCAGCGCCGCCAGACCGAGCCATCCGAGGCGGACAACGGGTTCATGTCGTTGGGCGCCGACGCAGAGCTGGATCAGGTGATTTTCGACGGCTCGTCGTTCGGCACCGCCACCCCCACCGGCAGCGACGAAGAGGCCGACTACCTGGGCCTTCCCGGTCGGTTGGACGCTGCCCAGATGCGAGAGCTGTTGCTGCGCCGCCAGGTTGAGCAGCTTGACCGTCGCAGCCGCGGCGGCGCCGCGATTCCCGAACCGGTGACCAGGCACGGCCAGCTGCGTGACCTGCGCCGCGAACTCAACTCTCTGGTGACGGTGGCACACCATCGAACGGGCAAGCCGCACGGGTGGATTCACAACGAGCTGCGCCGCATCTGCGGCCGCCCGCCGGTGGCCGCGGCCAGCTCCGACCAGCTCAGGGCACGGATCGAAGCGGTGCGTGGATTGACCGCCTAGCGGATGGCCCAGATGCTTTCGGCAACCCACGGCGATGCCTGCGCGGCCACCGCCCACGCCTGCTCTTCCGGCACGTCGATCAGCGGGTAGCGTTTGGTGCCCGCCGCGGTGGCCGCCACCAGGGTGGCCACCCCGGCCCGCCGCTGAAACGGCGACTGTCGCACGGTCCAGCCGATAATGCCGGCCGTGGCCAGGCAGTCGCGGCGTCGCTCCCAGCTGCCGGCGCGCATCACCAGCCAGTGGCTGTCGACCCGGTGCCCGAGTGCGCCTATCCGGTCGGCGGCCAGTAACGCGCACCACGCTGTGACCGCTACCCAGGCCGTCCACAACCAAGGCGGCACAACGGATGTCCGCGTCAGCGCGACCACCGCCAGCACCGCGCCGATCAGCACCGGCAGCCCCAGCGCGCGTGTCCACCGCCGGGCCGCCGCCCTCGGGCCGTGCCCGCGCAGCGGGCCGGTGACGACTGTCGGGTCGCCGACCAGCCCGGTCAACACCGATTCGGCGGTAGAACGCGGACATGGCGGCAGCAGCACCGACGACTCCCCCACACCGCGTACACCGGTCATCACCGCATCAAGTGCGGCGCCGCCGAAAACGCGCACCAGCAGCGGTTGCCGCAGCGTTCCGCCGCGCAGCCTGCTCATGTCATACGTTTGCTCGCGCAGCCGCAACGTCCCGTGCCGCAGATGCAGGACGTCTTCCCGGCGCCACAGCACCAGGTTGCCGTAGGTGAGCAGCGACCGCAGCACGGCCAGCAGCACCGATGCGACCAGCACCACCGCGGCGATCACCGCGACAGTTACCCCGATACCCAGCCGCTGGGCTTCCTCCAGCGCCGACTCGGCCAGCCGCGAATGCTGAAGCGGCCCAACGGCTCCGGTCTGATAAATCAGGCCGGCGGCAGCTGCCATGGTGAACAGTCCGGAAAGGCTCAACGGGGAGTATCGCAACCACGAAGGCTGCCAGCGGGCCAACTCCATGCTCGCCGCCGCGGGCTCAGGCGTGGCCGCTTCGACCGGCTGTGGCGATTCGGCCAGCAAGATGGCCCGCAGTCGCGGCACCTCGTCCACCCTGACCGCGTCGAGCACGAAACCGTGCTCGGCCCTGGCTTCTTGACCGGTGCTCACCCGCAGGACGGCCAGCCCCAACAGCCGGTGCAGCAGTCGCGCATCGGTTTGCACGGAACGAATGCGGTTGCGCGGCACCGACATAACCTTGCGGTGCAGCAGGCCGGCCCGTAGTTGCGCTTGACCCGATTCGGGGTCTGCCTCGATGCGGTAGCTGGTAGTGAACCAGCGCGCCACGCCCACCACGGTGGTCCATGCAAGCACCGCCACCGTCCAGGACTGGTTGCCGGTGGTCGAACCCAGCACCAGTCCCCCGATCAGCAGAGGCAGTTCGCGTATCAGTTCGTGCACCGGATGAACCAGTAGCATCCTGGGACTTAGCCGTTGCCAAGCGATTTCGGGCCGGCCCGCAGCAGCGGTCACGTGGCGTCCTCGGCGCCGATCGCCGCGATGTCGGTCAATTGCGCAACAAGATGGTCGGCGACCGCGATGTCGAGCGCCGCGATATGCACCGCCCCCGCCGACGAGGCGGTGGTGACCGTGACATTGGCCAGACCGAACAACCGGTCCAGCGGGCCGCGGTAGGTGTCGACGGTCTGCACTCGCGAGATCGGCGCGATGCGCCTTTCCTGGACCAGCCAACCCGTGCGGGTGTACACCGCGTGCGGGCCGAGCTCCCACCGGTGCACTCGATACCGCCACAACGGCACCACGGACAGCGACACCGCCGCTCCGAGCACGGTGACGACCGCGACCACGATGTGCAGCCAGGGCAGTCGCCGATCGAAGCCAATCCACACCACCTGGGCGGCCGCCAGCACCAGCCACGGGATCACGCCGCCGATCGCCCAGCGCAGCGGCGCGCGCCGGCTGGGCGGGTGTGCCGGATCGACCATGCCCACCACCGGCGAACCCGGCTCGCGGTTTTCCACGTCATCGAGAATGCCACCGACCCCGCGGTGGATCGAACCGACACGGCGGCACCGATCTTGAGTCGGTATCGTTTTCGTCGATGAGTGCTAACGGCAAATGGAGTACGGCCGACGTGCCGGACCAACGCGGCCGCGTCGCGGTCGTCACAGGAGCCAACACCGGTCTCGGCTACCACACCGCCGAGGTGCTCGCCGAGTGCGGCGCACACGTCGTGTTGGCGGTTCGCAATCTGGAGAAGGGCAACCTCGCGCTGGCGCGCATCGTCGCCGCCCACCCCGAAGCCGATGTCACCCTGCAGGAGCTCGATCTCGGTTCGCTGGACTCGATACGTGCTGCCGCCACGGCGTTGCGCAGGGCCTACCCGCGCATCGACCTGTTGATCAACAACGCCGGCGTGATGTGGACGCCCAAGCAGCTCACCGCCGACGGGTTCGAAATGCAGTTCGGCACCAACCATCTCGGCCACTTCGCGCTGACCGGGTTGCTGTTGGACAACCTGCTGCCGGTGCGCGGCTCGCGAGTGGTGACCGTCAGCAGCATGGGACACCGAATCCGCGCCGCCATCCACTTCGACGATCTGCAGTGGGAACACAACTACGACCGGGTCGCCGCGTACGGGCAATCCAAACTGGCCAACCTGCTGTTCACCTACGAATTGCAACGTCGACTGGCCGCCCGCGAGCAGCCCACCACCGCCGCCTTGGCCGCCCATCCGGGCAGCTCGAGCACCGAGCTGACGCGCAACCTGCCCGCCATCTTCAAACCGGCCGTCGCGGTAGTCGGCCCGTTGCTGTTTCAGAACGCGGCGATGGGTGCGCTGCCCACGCTGCGGGCCGCCACGGACCCGCACGCCGAAGGCGGGCAGTACTACGGACCCGACGGTCTGGGCGAGCAGCGCGGCCACCCGAAGTTGGTGTCGTCCAGCGCGCAGTCGCACGACGAGGAGTTACAGCGCCGGCTGTGGAAGGTGTCCGAAGAGCTGACCGGTGTCACATATCCGGTCTGACAGCAGCAACGGCTCTCATAAGATGACCGCGTGGCACGACGTCCCCGCTCCGCCGACGAGAACCTGACGTTCGGCCCGCAGCGCCTGCTGTCGTTGCTGCGTACAACCGTTCCGCCGGTGCACCCGGCCGGGCTGCCGTTCATCTGCGCCGGATTGGCCGTGGCCTTGGGGGGAAAACTAGCCGGACGCCGCTACCGGTGGCTGCGCCGTGTCGGCCTGCTGACCGCCGCCGCGTGCGCCGGGTTCTTCCGGCACCCGCCGCGAGTACCGCCCAACCGGCCCGGCGTGGTCGTCGCACCCGCCGACGGCCTGATCTGCGTCATCGATACCGCAGCCCCGCCCGCCGAGCTCGGCCTGGGCACCGCGGAGCTGCCGCGGGTCAGCATCTTCCTGTCGCTGCTGGACGCCCACGTGCAGCGCGCCCCGGTCAGCGGCGAAGTGATTGCCGTGCAGCACCGGCCCGGCCGCTTCGGCTCGGCCGACCTGGCCGCGGCCAGTGACGACAACGAGCGCGTCAGCATGCAGCTGCGCACCGCCGACGGGACGGACGTCGTCGCGGTGCAGATCGCCGGCCTGCTGGCGCGGCGCATCATCTGCGACGTCCACGCCGGCGACAAGCTCTCGATCGGCGACACCTACGGCCTGATCCGGTTCGGGTCGCGCCTCGACACCTACCTGCCCGCCGGAGCGCAGGTGTTGGTCAGCGTCGGCCAACGCGCCGTCGGCGGCGAAACGGTGCTAGCCGAGCTGCCATGATTACGAAACCTCGCGGCAGGCGAGTGGTCAACCTGCGCATCCTGCCCAGCTCGATGAGCGTGCTGGCCATCTGCGCGGGGCTGACCTCTATCCGGTTCGCGCTGGAGGGTCAGCCGCATGTGGCGATGGCGCTGATCGCCGCCGCCGCGATCCTCGACGGACTCGACGGCCGGGTGGCCCGCATCCTGGACGCCGAGTCGCGGATGGGCGAGGAGATCGATTCGCTCGCCGATGCGGTGAACTTCGGGGTGGCCCCCGCGGTGGTGATCTACGTGTCGATGTTGAACTCGCCAGCGGGCTGGGTCGTGGTGTTGCTGTACGCGGTGTCAATCGTGTTGCGGTTGGCCAGGTTTAACGCGCTGCTCGACGACAGCAGCCAGCCGGCCTTCGCGCGGGAGTTCTTCGTCGGGATACCGGCGCCGGCCGGCGCGATCTCGGCGCTCGGCCCGCTGGCCGCCAAGCTTCAGTTCGGCGACGGCTGGTGGACGTCGCCGTGGTTCGTCTGCGCATGGGTGGCGGCCTGCTCGATGCTGGTGGTGAGCCGGATCCCGATGCGGAAGATGCATGCCGTCTCAGTGCCACCGAACCTGGCCGCCCTGCTACTGGCAGCGCTGGCGATCGTCGCGGCGGCGGCGTTCCTGTTCCCCTACATCCTGATCATGGTGCTGATCGCCGCCTACCTGGGCCACATTCCGTTCTCCGTCCACAGCTACCACTGGCTGGCGGCGCATCCCGAGGCGTGGGGCGAGAAACCCAAGCAGCGCCGCGCCACCCGACGCGCGATCCGCCGGGCCCAGCCCAACCGCCGGTCGGTGGCGCGGCTGGGCCTGCGCAGGCCCACCGGCCGGACATGACGCCCCCGCAACTCACGCTGACAGCTCGGCTGAACACCTCAGCCGTCGACTCTCGCCGCGGCGTCGTCCGGCTGCATCCCAACGCCATTGCTGCCCTTGGCATTCGAGAGTGGGACGCAGTATCGCTGACCGGGTCGCGGAACACGACGGCGGTCGCCGGCATGGCGGGGCCACAAACCCCGGTCGGCACCGTCCTGCTCGACGACGTGACGCTGTCCAACGCCGGGCTGAGCGAGGACACCGCCGTCATCGTCGCTGCCGCGACGGTGTACGGCGCCCGGTCAGTGACCTTGATCGGCTCGGCGATGACCACTCAATCCGTCTCCCCGCCGACCCTGCGGCAAGCGCTGCTCGGCAAGGTGTTGACCGTCGGCGACGCGGTGTCTCTGCTGCCACGCGACTTGGGCCCGGGCACCTCGACGTCGGCAGCTACCAGCGCGCTGGCGTCCGCGGTCGGGATCAGCTGGACATCGGAGCTGTTGACCGTGTCCGGTGTCGATCCCGCCGGACCCGTTAGCGTGCAGCCGAACTCGCTGGTGACCTGGGGAACCGGTATCCCGGCCAAAGGCGCCGGCGCGCAACTCCGAGCACCGGCGCCGGCGCCGGCCGGCGAGACGACGTCACCGGTCACGGTCAACGACCTCAAAGGCGTCAGCGCGCAGGCGGCCAAGCTGACCGAGTGGCTCAAGCTTGCCCTCGACGAACCGCACCTGCTGCAAACCCTCGGCGCCGGAACCAATTTGGGTGTGCTGGTATCGGGTCCGGCCGGTGTCGGCAAGACCACGCTGGTGCGCGCCGTCTGCGCGGGCCGAAGGCTGGTGGAGCTCGACGGCCCGGAGGTCGGCGCGCTGACCGCCGACGACCGACTCAACCGGGTGGTCTCGGCGGCGGCGGAAGTTCACGACGACGGCGGAGTGCTGCTGGTCGCCGACGTCGACGCGCTGCTGCCCGCCACCGCCGAACCGGTGGCGACGCTGATTCTGGCTGAACTGCGCAAGGCGGTCGCTGCCGCCGGGGTGGCGCTGATCGTCACGTCGGCGGTGCCGGAGAACCTCGACCCCCGGCTGCGCGCCCCGGACCTGTGCGACCGCGAGCTGGTACTCGGCCTGCCCGACGCGGCGACCCGCACGGCGTTGTTACAGGGCCTGCTGAAACCCGTGCCCACCGGCGATCTCGACCTCGGCGAGATCGCCGATCGCACACCGGGTTTCGTGGTCGCCGATCTCGCCGCCCTGGTGCGAGAGGCCGCGCTGCGAGCGGCCGCTCGGGCCAGCTCAGACAGCACGCCGCCGAAGCTGACCCAGGACGACCTGCTCGGCGCGCTTACCGTGATCAGGCCGCTGTCGCGCTCGGCCGCGGTCGAGGTGACGCTGGGCTCGATCACGCTCGACGACGTCGGCGACATGACCGCCACCAAGCAGGCGCTGACCGAAGCGGTGCTGTGGCCGTTGCAGCATCCCGATACCTTTGCCCGGCTCGGCGTCGAGCCGCCGCGCGGTGTTCTGCTGTACGGGCCGCCGGGATGCGGCAAGACCTTTGTGGTGCGCGCGCTGGCCAGCACCGGACGGCTCTCGGTGCACGCCGTCAAGGGCTCTGAGCTGATGGACAAGTGGGTCGGCTCCTCGGAAAAGGCGGTGCGTGAACTGTTCGGCCGGGCCCGCGATTCCGCGCCGTCACTGGTCTTTCTCGACGAGATCGACGCGCTGACGCCGCGGCGCGGGCAGAGCTTCGACTCCGGTGTCACCGACCGGGTGGTGGCCGCGCTGCTCACCGAACTCGACGGCATCGAGCCGATGCGCGACGTGGTGGTGGTCGGTGCCACCAACCGGCCGGATCTGATCGACCCGGGGCTGTTGCGTCCCGGCCGGCTGGAGAAGCTGGTGTTCGTCGAACCGCCCAACGCGCAGGCCCGTCTGGACATCTTGCGCACCGCGGGCAAGTCGGTGCCGCTGCGCGACGTCGACCTGGCCGCGCTGGCGGCCGACCTGCAGGGGTACAGCGCCGCGGATTGTGTGGCACTGCTGCGCGAGGCCGCACTGACCGCGATGCGGCGCTCGGTCGACACCGCCGAAATCACCGCCGCGGACGTCGCTGCCGCACGCGAAACCGTCCGGCCCTCATTGGATCCCGCGCAGCTGGCCTCGCTGCGCGCGTTCGCCGCGGAACGGTAATCAGCTCGGCTCGAAGCTGGTCAACAACGAGCGGGCCGCCGCGGCGACGTCATCCGCCAACCAGGCGGGCAAGGCGTCGTCGTAAGCGTGCCGGCGCACGACGGCGTAGGGCAGGTCGGAAATCGCTCTCGCGACGGCGTCGACGCACCGGCTATCGCTGCTGCCGTATAGCTCCCGTGCGAAATTTCGCACCCGCTCCACAAGCGGCGCATTCATTTCGGCAAGGGTCTCCCGGAACGCCGCATCCGGCTCGCCGTCAAGCAAGTCGCTCGGCCGGATCATCAGCAACAGCCGAGCATCCTCGGGAAGTTCGCGAGCAAAGCCGATGGCGGAGACGGCCATCGTGACGGCCGACTCGAGGGCGGTATCGGCGTCGGCGGCCATCGCCCGCGCCTGAAAGCGCTCCAGCGCTCGCAACCACGCAGCGGTCAGGATGCCGTTGCGGTTGCCGAACCGGTGATACAGCGTGCCCGCGGGCGCACCACTGGCCTTGGCAATCGCTGCCACGCTCGCCGAGCGCGGTCCGCCGTCGAGCACCAGCGCTCGGGCAGCGTCGAGGATCACATCGGTTTCATGCTTCCGCGGGGGTGCCACGATCTAGTACAGTCCTTCTATATGGAACGTTTACCCTATATCGATGAGCATGCCATAACCGTCGCGGCGAGTCGCGAAGACACCTGGTCGGCGCTGTTGCGGGTGATGTGCCGCGACCCGCACGACCCGTCGACCGTGCCCGCCGGCTTCGTCCTGGACGAAGCACAGCCACCAGCGCGGTTCGCATTGAAAGGCCGTCACCCGTTCGCGATCTATCGGTGGGTGTTCGAGTTGGATGCCGAGGCACCGCAGCGCACCCGGCTGCGCGCGGCTACTTGGGCGGCCTTCCCGGGTCCGCACGGCAAGGTCTACCGTGCGCTCGTCATCGGCAGCGGCGGCCACGGCGTCGCGGTGCGATGGACGCTGAAACGCGTTGCGGCAGTGTCGATTACCGACGATGCCGATGACTACGTGGACACGTTCGAAGTCCCCATCGTCGACGGCGACCTGCGCACCGCCGAACAAGCATTCCGAGACGGGCTGGGAGACAAACCCGGCGTCGGCGGAAATGTGGTGTGGTGGATTCACCGCCACCTCCTGCAATTTCGCTTAGGCCCGTTTTCGTCGCCCCAGCACGTCATCGGCTGGACGATCGTGCGCTCGGGTCGCGATGAGATCGTGCTGGCCGCGAACGGGCCGCTGATGCGCGGCCAGCTGAGGCTGCACCGCGAGGACGGCTCGCGCGCAGTTCTGACCACGAGCCTGCACTACCGACGCAAAATCGCCGCGAGCGCAGTCTGGTTCGTCGTCGGCCCGCTGCATCGAATCCTGGCGCCGCAGCTGATGCAGCGCAGCGCCCGTCGTGGTGCCATTCCCGCGGTCCGGTGATCCCGGGCCTGACCTGGGGAGTGTGACCGTCGGGAGCGGACGGTGCCGCTGCCCTGCGACGCGCTTTGTGCACCCGCCGACGTCCGGGCGGACCGGGCGATCAGCGTCGCCGCGCCCTATAGCTACGACATCCTGGACAACTTCGGTCGCCGAAGCCCTCGAGAGCGGAACCCCGAACTGCGGCACCTCGAAATCGGACAGCGGTTCATGACGATCTTCGCGCTGCAGTCATTCGTCGACGGCTAGCAGATCACGGTTGCGATCCAAGGGCGTTGCAGTCACGTATACGGTCCGCGCCGAGGGCGCCAGCTCGCGGCTGCACGTGCGAGTCTTGTTCGGCGGGGCAACGCTTCTCGCTCGTCTTCTCGCGTTGGGCGACCTGGTGATGATGCGAAAACAGCTGATCACCTTGAAGTCGCTGGCCGAGCGCGAGGCCGCCGCCATCCGCTGATCGCTTGAACCGTGCGGCCCTTTCGCACGTGGTGATGTGTAACGGCCCGCTCGCTGGTGACGATTTGTAACCAGGTCGGCTATTAACACCCGTGGTCCGACTGGATCCCACCTTCGAGGAGAAGATCCCATGAACAACGAGCCGCCGGGATGATCACGGTACAGCGGCCTCCGGGGATCGGTTTCTTGAAATTCCGCGATGTCGCGCAGACGACACGGGTCATGTTGCTGGCCATCATGGTGTCGATGGTCGTCTTCCTCGATGGCACCGTCGTGAATCTTGCCCTGCCGGCCACGGAGCGTGACCTTGGCGGGGGGATGTGCTCACAGCAATGGATCGTCGACGGCTATCTGCTGGCGGTTGCGGCGATGGTCCTGCCGGGCGGTGCCATCTCCGATCTGTTCGGGCGAATACGGGTGATGCGCTTCGGACTGGTGGCCTTTGGGGCAGGCTCGGCGCTGGCGGCCACCGCGGGTTCCCCGTCGATGCTGATCGCCGGGCGCCTCGTCCAGGGGTTGGGCGGTGCGTTTCTGGTGCCCGGCTCGCTCGCTCTGATCAACTCAACGTTCGACCGCGCAGACCGGCCCGTTGCGATCGGGTCCTGGGCGGCGTGGACCGGCACCGCCTTCGCGGTGGGGCCACTGCTGGGGGGACTGGCCGTGGACTTCCTAAGCTGGCGCTGGATCTACGCCTTGTCGGCGATCCCGATGGCCATCGGCTTCGCGTTGACGTTTTGGCTGCGCCCGACGCCCGGGCCCGCCGAACGCGCCAGCGTCGACGTCGCCGGCGCCGCCCTGTCGTCGGTTGGACTGACCGCCACGGTGTATGCACTGATCGAACAGGGTCGCCGGGGGTGGGACGACCCCCGGGTCAGCGGCGCATTCGTGGTGGGCGTCGCGGCATTGCTGGCGTTCGTGGCATGGCAACGCCGCGCGCGCCACCCGATGGTGCCGCTGAGCCTGTTCACTACCCGCAATTTCGCAGGAGCCAACCTGGTCACCGCGTTCATCTACGGCGGCATCACGATGGGCTCCCTGGCCATCGCCCTTTACCTCATAGAGGTCGCCGGATACTCGGCGACCGCCGCGGGTCTGATTACCTTGCCCGGCCCCATCATGTCGTTACTGTTCGCCCGCGGCGTCGGCGGCATGGCCGCGCGGATCGGACCCCGGATTTTCCTGATGACGGGTCCGGCGCTGTCCGCGCTGGGGCTGCTGCTCATCCACCCGACCACACACGGATTCGACGTCGTCACAGACGTGCTGCCGGGCAGGATCCTGGTGGCCATCGGCATGGTCCTTGCCGTCACGCCCCTGACCGCGGTCAATCTATCCGCCGTCAAATCCGCGCAGAGCGGAATCGCCGCCGCGATCCATAACGCAACGGGACGGACTTCGGCACTGATCGCCGTGGCCTGCGTGGGACTGATCACTGCCAACAGGATGACCGATGCCAGCTTCACCCGGCTGCTCCAGGTAAGCGCGGCATTGTTCCTCATTGGCGCCGTCATCAGCGGTCTCGCCATCAGACACCCGGCCGTTGCCGCCGAGCCCGCTCTCGAGGATGCCGCCGATTCCATGGCGTGATTGGTGCTGGGCGACTTGGTGATGATGCGCAAGCCGCTGCTCTCGTTGAAATCGCTGGCCAGGAGGAGGCCGCGTCGGTTAGATAATTGCAGTCAACTGCAATCTTGCCTATGACTGCATAGTGGGTCTACCATCACCCGAATGACAGTCACGGAAAAGACGGCGCGGTCGGTGACCGACTTCATGGACGACCCGATCAGCTTCTTCGGCCAGTCCTACACCCAGATGCACAGCATCGACCGCGCCGAGCTCGAAGCGCTGCAACGACAAGCCATGGACATCCGCTTTCAGCAGCATCGCGAGAGCATCGAAATGCTGCGCAAACTGGCTGACCGGCTCGGGGTTACCGAGCTTCACGAGTTCAATGACGTTGTGCCGCTGTTCTTCTCACACACCGCATTCAAGTCATACCCCGCGGCGCTGGTCGACAAGAAGCGCTTCGACCTGATGACCAAGTGGCTGGACAAGCTGACCAGCTATGACCTGTCCGACGTCGATGCCGCCGGCTGCACCGGCATCGACGACTGGATCGACCGCCTCGACGAGCAGACTCCGCTTGAAGTCATCACCTCAAGCGGCACCACCGGCACCATCTCGATCCTGCCCAAAGACAAACGCGGCGCGCGGGACGGCATGACGCTGTGGAAGATCTGCCTGTTCCAAACCTTCGGGAAAGAGCCGACCGAAGCCGAGCTCAATCCCGTAGTGGATGTGGTGTGGCCCAACTTCGCCAACGGCAAGCTCGGTCATCTGCGCATCGCCAACATGATCAAGCGCGGCTTCACCGGCGGCGACGAAAGCAAGTTCCACGCGCTCTACCCGGGCGCGGTCGACACCGACCTGATGTTCCTGGCCTCCAAGATGCGCGCGGCAGCGTCCCGCGGGGAACTCGATCGGCTCGAGATCGACCCGGTACTCGCCGCGCGCAAGGACGAGTTCATCGCGATGCAGGCGCGTCAGGCCCAGGACATGGAGGCGTTCTTCAGCCGGCTCACCGACCAGCTGCGCGGCAAGCGGGTGTTCATGACCAGTGCCTTCCACCAGATGTACGACATCGCCAGGGCGGGTCTGGACCGAGGCGTGCGCAATGTCTTCGCCCCGGACTCGGCGATCCTCACCGGCGGGGGAATGAAAGGCGTTGTGCTGCCGGATGATTTCCTGGAGGTCATCAAAGAATTCCTCGGTGTCGACCGCATCCAGGTCGGCTACGGCTTCTCCGAGTCCAGCACCTTCCACTGGGGTTGCAGCGAGGGTCGTTACCACGTGGCACCGTGGGTCATTCCATTCGTGCTCGATCCAGAGACCAGCGAGCCACTTCCCCGCACCGGTGTGCAGACCGGCCGGGCCGCGGTCTACGACATCCTGTTGCGGGCGCACTGGGGCGGCGTGATCTCCGGCGATGAAGTCACCATCGACTGGGACCTGCAGTGTCCGTGTGGACAGGCCAGCGTCGCCTTCGAGCCCGACATCATGCGCTACAGCGAGAAGCAAGGCATAGAAGACGACCGGATCACCTGCGCGGCAACACATGAGGTGCACAACGAGGCGGTCAACTTCATGAAGGGGCTGGATCTGTGATCGCCTACACCGTGCCGCTGTTCTTGCGGGGCGACGTCATCACCGAGGACCTGGTCCCGTTCGATACCCGCGTCGGTGCCGCGCAGTTCCAGGCGCCGGAAATGAGCAAGTATGTCGAGCAGCTGCCACTCAAAAGCCCGGCGCAGATGAGCGACCTCTACCAGTTGAGCTTCGACGAGATCCTCGATGTGCTCGAGGCGCTCGGCGACGCGCTGGACTTCGACACCAACACTCACCTGCAGGAGGCCTACGAAGCCTCGCTGGTGGCCAATGTGCTGCCGCCGGAGATGATGCAGAACAGCTATCGCGTTCTGCGGCCGCTGTTTTCCCGGGACAACGTGACCGAAATCGCCGACAGCCAGGTCGGCCTGGACTACCTCAACGGATGGGTCCCGCACACCTTGCACGACGGCCGTGAACTGCGCGTGCGCGCCTTCGGATCCCGAGTGCTGCATATCCCGGCCGGCAACGGCGGCTTGGTCTCGGCGGTAACCATCCTGCGGTCGGTGATCACCCGATCGGACGTGATCATCAAGGCGCCGTCCAATGACCCACTGACCGCCGTCGCGATCGCCCGCACACTGGCTGATGTCGCGCCGCACCACCCGATCACCAAGCATCTGGCGGTCGGATATTGGAAGGGCGGCGATCTGGCGGTCGAGGAAGCCCTGTACCAGCCCCAGCACATCGAAAAGATTGTGGCGTGGGGCGGACTGGCGTCGGTCAAGCACGTAACCCGTTACATCCAGCCCGGTTTGGAGCTCATCGCGCTGGACCCCAAACGCAGCGCCACGATCATCGGCCACGAGGCGTTCGACGATGACGACACGATGCGCGAGGTGGCCCGCCGCGCCGCGACCGACATCGGCGTCGCGAACCAGGAGGGGTGCGCGAACGCCCGAGTCATCTACGTGCTCAGCGGAACCGACGCCGACGGTCTGGCGAAAGCGAACCGGCTCGGCGAATTGATCTACCACGAACTGGTTTCGCTGCCCTCCGTTGTCAGCACCCCGCCGCGCTACCCCAGCCGTGAGCTGCTCGACCACCTGGAGGCCTCCCGAATGACCGAAGATTTCTATCGCGTGATCGGCGGCGAGCAGCGCGAGGGCGCGATCGTCGTCTCCCAGTTCGACGAGCCCGTCGACTACTCACCGATGCTCTCCGGGCGGGTCGCGAATATCGTGCCGGTGGACAACATCGACAGGGTCACCGCCGCGGTGAACGCCTACACTCAAACCATCGGCATTTACCCCGAATCCCTCAAGCGCCGGTTGCGAGACACGTTGCCGCTGTTCGGCGCTCAACGATTGACCAGCCTGGGTTACGCATGCAGTGTTGCGATCGCCGCGCCCCAGGACGCCATTGAACCGATCAGGCGAATGTGCAAGTGGGTGGTCGACGAGGAATGCGACGCCGACGTCGTGATTCCGCTGTGGAAGCTCACGCCGGCATGACCGAATCGCGCAGCGCCCTGCAGGTGGTTGAGGGTAGTGATCTCTCGGACAAGGTGTGTGTGATCACCGGAGCATCGTCGGGGCTGGGCCGCGAATCCGCGCGGGCGCTGGCCGCCGCGGGCGCGCAGGTGATTTTGGCCGCACGCAGCACCGATGCCCTGGCCGAGGCGGCCCGCTGGGTACAGGCCGAGGTGCCCGACGCGCGAACATCGACGGTGCGTCTCGACCTCACGTCGCTGGCCAGTGTGCGCAGCGCCGCCATGGCGATCCGCGAGGCTACGCCGGTGATTCACATCTTGATGAACAATGCTGGCGTCATGTTCACGCCCTTCAGCCGGACCAGCGACGGCTTCGAAATCCAGATGGGCACCAACCATTTCGGGCACTTCGAACTGACCCGTCTACTTGTTCCGGAGCTCGCCGCCGCTGCGGGCGCCCGGCTGGTCATCCTGTCGTCCGGGGGCCACGCCCTGGGAGACGTCGACTTCGACGATCCCAATTGGGAGCATCGCGACTACGACAAGTTCGTCGCATACGGCGCGTCCAAGACAGCGAACATCCTGCACGCTGTCGAAGCCGACCGACGCCTGTGCGAGTTGGGAATCCGTGCCTACGCCGTCCATCCCGGTACGGTGGCCACCTCGCTGGCGCGGTACATGTCGCGATCCGATTTCTCCCAACTCCGCAAATACGCCGTGGCCAACAGCGCCGCACGCGGCGAATCAACCGACGGCCACCTAGACTTCACCACGCCCGATCACGGCGCGGCCACTCAGGTGTGGGCCGCGGTGAGCCCGGAACTGACCGACCGAGGCGGGCTGTATCTCGAGGACTGCGGCGTGAGCGAAACCGTCGCACCCTACGCGCGCGATGCCGAGCGTGCCGCGGAGCTGTGGACGCTCTCCGAGAAGATGTGTGCGGCATCGTGAATAGGCACGAACGGCGAAAGCTCGAGGTACGCGAGAAGATCCTCACCGCCGCCTTCGATCTGTTTCTCGCTCAGGGCCCTGCGACCACCACGATCGAAGAGATCTGCGAGCGCGCCGACGTCGCCAACCGAACGTTCTTCAACCACTTCGCCACCCGTCAGGACATGATCCGCGCTTTGGCGGAGCGGCGGCTGGTGAACCTACACGATGTGTTCTTCGACCGCGGCGACGAGGCGATCCCAGCGCGTCTTGTCGGCGTGTTCGACGACATCGCCTCGGCGCTGAGCAAATCGGGCGACACCTATCGCGAACTGATCGGAGAAATGCTGGCCACCAGCGGCTACGGCATCCAGCGCGGATTCAACCTGCACGACACCTTCGTCGAACTCGTCAAAGAGGGCGTCGCTCGCGGCGAGGTCAGCACGCGCCACGACCCGGAAACGTTGGCAGACATCATCGTTGGCGCGCTGTCCGGCGGCATCGTCAATTGGACCGTAGACCGGACTTATTCATTGGAGACCAACCTGCACAATCTCGGTGTAGCGTTGGCGGAGTTGCTCACGGCTTCAGGCGAGCGGTGGAAGGTCACCGTCGAACCGAATTCTCAGTAGGGCCTCCATGTGCGCTGCGGTGACGAACAGTTCGTCGCCCCGCCTCCCGCCGATGCAGACGTTGGTGGGAAGTGATCCTGCCGGCAACGCGGCTTGTCCGACGCATCGCCCCCAGGTGTCAACGACGTCGATGCGGTCAGCGGCAGTCAGCGCAACCCAGTAGTCGCCACCGGCGCTCACTGCCATCCCGTCGGGCCAGCCGTCAGCGAAGGTGTGCACGACCTCTGGCGGGCCGAATGCGCTGGCGTCGTATGACAGCAACTGCGACGACAGCGTCGCTGTCACAAGCAATCTCGAGCCGTCGCGGTCGAAGCCCAGACCGTTGATGAACACCGGTCCGTCGTCGATGACCTGTTGGGTGTCACCCGAATCGACATCGGTCGCATACACGTGGCCGGGCGGCCCGGCACCGGGCGTGCTGATGTCAAACTCAGCCCGGGTGTCGGTGATCCACAGCCGTCCGTCCGGGCCGAACGTCAGATCGTTCGGCGCTCCCAGCCCCTCGACGAGGTAGTCGACGCGCCCGTCGGTGATCACCTGAACACCCGGCTCGGCGGGACCGCTTGCGCCCCAGGCGCCGCCGTTTTGCGCCACATACAACGTCCCGTCAGCGCTGCACGCCAAGCCATTTGGCCCGCCGCCGGTGTCGATGAGTTCCAGCGCACCGTCGCGCGGGTCGACGATGTAGACACAACCATGGCTGATGGACGTCAGCGCCACGCGGTCATCGGGAAGCCAGACCGGCCCCTCGGTGAAGCCGAGCCCATCCGCCATCACGTCGATGTGCATGCTCACGCCTCCGTCTCGGGTTCCGGCAACGGCGCCCAGTCGGCCGAAAGCCGCGCGGTGAACCTCGGCGACCGCCGATCGAGGAAGGCGGCGACTCCTTCACGGGCGTCGTCGGTGCCCATCACCCGGTGGTGCAGTTGAGTTTCCAGCGAGGCCACCTGTCGCGGGGTGTAGCCGTTGATTGCAGTGTCCCACAGCAGTCGCTTGCACAACGCCGCCGACATCGGCGCCACATTGGTCGCGATGTCGCGGGCCATCGCCATGGCATGGTCGAGTACTTGCGCGGCGGGCAGCGCCTTGTTGGCGACACCGAACGAGACGGCCTCGCCCCCACTGAATGTCCGTCCGGTGAGTAGCACCTCGGCAGCCACTCCCAGATTCGTCAATTGCGCCAATGTCCAATGCGACATACAGTCGGGTATCACTCCCCGACGGACTTGCACCACACCATATTTGGCGTCTTCTGCGACGATGCGGACATCTGCCTGTAGCGCGATGGTCAGGCCGATTCCGATCGCATGGCCGTTGAGTGCGGCGATCACCGGCTTGCGCAATTCGAAGGCGGCCGGGTCGATCGGCGACGCGGAGAACGCGGTGTCGTCGGCCGGAGCGTCGAACGGCGACACGCTGCTGGAGAAATTCGCTCCGGCGCAGAAGGCCCGGCCAGAACCGGTGACCACGATGGCCCGCACGTCGTCGTCCTCGTCGCAGTCCCGGTAGGCCTGACTCAGCAGCGTGCCCATCTCGGCGGTATAGGCGTTGAGGTGCTCGGGGCGATTGAGTGTGAGCACCGCCACACCCGCGTCGACGTCAACCAGCACATCGGATCCCACCCGTCGAAGTACACCACGCCACCTCGGGCTGAGCGCGCGGTTTCGAATTTCATTAGCCTGGCGTTATGACACGCACTGACAACGACAGCTGGGACATCACCGAGAGTGTCGGCGCGACGGCGCTCGGTGTGGCCATGGTGCGCGCCGCTGAATCCGATTGCGACTGCCCCCTGTTCACCGACCGCTACGCGCAATTCTTCATCGACGCGGCAACCAAGCGCGGCTGGGACTCCTCGGGGGCGGCCAAACGACTGCCGATCTTGAGGGGTTACGCCGCGGCGCGCACCAAGTGGTTCGACGAATACTTCATCAACGCCGGCGCCAACGGCATCGAGCAGGCCGTGATTCTGGCCGCGGGCCTGGACGCTCGGCCCTGGCGGCTGCCATGGGTCCACGGCACCGTCGTTTATGAGATCGACCAGCCACAGGTGCTGGCCTTCAAGGCGGACACCCTGACCGCGCGGGGCGCCCGACCTGCTGTCAGATATCAGGCGGTGCCGATTGATCTGCGGTCAGATTGGCCGACGGCCTTGCGCGAAGCCGGTTTTGATCCGTCGACGCCGACGGCGTGGTCGGCCGAAGGGCTGCTGCCCTACTTGCCGGCGGCCGGACAGGATCTGTTGTTCGAGCGGATCGTGAAGCTGAGCGCCACCGGCAGCTGGATCGCGGTGGAGGCCTTCAGTCCGACCTTCTTCGAGCCGGACTACCTCGAGCGGCGCCGCCAATACATCCGCCGTATCCAGGGGGACGCAGCCGCACCGGACAACGCGGAGCTGTGGTTCATCGAGGAGCGCACGGACCTGACGCAGTGGCTCGCCGAACGCGGCTGGGCAGTCACCGCGATCGAAGCGCCAAAGCTGATGGAACGCTACGACCGGGTGCCCGAAACCGACGTGGAGAACCTCGCGCCACGCAGCGTGTTCATCGAGGGCCGGCTAAGTCGGAATAGAGGCCGCTTCTAACGGATCATTCCGAGAGCTGGAATTCGACCACCGCGGCAACGGAATCCACCGCCTCGCTCAGCGCGACAAGTCGTTCGGCGGCCGACGGCGCGGCCAGCACGGAGTAGCGGTCCGCCGCGCCGATCGGAACGCGAGACGCCAGCCCATACAGCCGCGCCCCCGGATCGACGGCGTCAGGGGTGTTGCCGAGCACGACATCCCGATCAGGCAACGAAAAATTGCGGGCCTCCGCGATCCGCTCGAATAACGCCATCGCCCGGTCTTCGAGCTCTTCGAGTTGGTCTGGACTCACCGGCTCACCCGGCTCGTCCGGCCAGGCCCGCACCATCGCGCGCGGGTAGGGATCGTCGGGCAGCCAGTCGCACACCCGGATCCGTTCGCCGGTCCGGCAGCGCAGCATGAATCGGCCCGAGCCGGCGAGGTCCACGCATTCGGTGATCCTGGCAACTGTCCCGATGTCGCAACGCACATCGCCGCCGCCGACCTCGCGGCCCTGGGAGATCAGCACGACACCGAAACGAGGATCGTCGTCGCGGATGCAGTCGCGCACCAGCGCGGTATAGCGGGGCTCGAAGATTTGCATCGGCAGATCCTCGTCGGGCAGCAGCGCCGACTGGAGTGGGAACATCGCCATCGGATGGGCTGTGTTCATTAGATATCCAGCTCACCGACCAGCGCGTCGACAACGGCGCGCAAATCTCCGTCGTGCTCCTCGGCCACCCGTCGCTGCCGCTGATACGACGCGCCCAGCCGCCAGATATCGGCCACCGAGGCCAACTCGTCGGCGCAGTGCAGCGACTTCGCGACCGGCCCCAAACGGTTCAACAGGTCGGGCAGGTCATCGGTGACCAACCGTTCATTGCTTTCGGCGTCGAGGATGATTACCGCATCCAGCCCGTAACGTGCGGCGCGCCACTTGTTTTCCTGAACGTGCCAGGGCGGCATGGTCGGCAGCGGCTCACCGGCGTCGAGCCGGCGGTCGAGGTCGACGATCAGGCAATGCGTCAACGCGACCAGCGCGCCCAGCTCACGCAGGTTGGACACCCCGTCGCAGACCCGCACCTCCAGAGTGCCAAGATGCGGCGAAGGCCTGATATCCCAACGGATCTCGTTCATATGATCGATGATGCCGGTCTTCTTCTGGTCGTAGACGAAGCCTTCGAACTGCGCCCAGGACTGAAAGTGGAAAGGCAACCCGGCGGTGGGCAATTGCTGAAACATCATCGCCCGATTGCTGGCGTACCCGGTGTCCTCCCCGCCCCACCACGGCGACGACGCCGACAGCGCCAGCAGGTGCGGGTAGTAGTTGAGCAGTGCCGTCATGATCGGCATGACCTTGTGCGCCGAGGAGATTCCGACGTGGACGTGCACACCCCAGATCAGCATCTGCCGACCCCACCATTGGGTGCGTTTGATCAGCTCGGCGTAGCGCGGCGCATCGGTCAGCTTTTGGGTGGACCACTGCGCGAACGGGTGCGTGCCGGCGGAGAAAAGTTCCATGCCACGGTCCCGGACGATCCGGCGGGCTGGTCCCAGGGTTTGGCGCAGATCCTCCATTGCCTGCCCGGTGTTATCGCAGACGCCGCTGACGATCTCCACGGTGTTGCGCAGCAATTCCTTATGCACGCGCGGGTTTTCGCCGATCTCTGCGATGACCGCGGTGGCCTCGTTGCTCAGGTCACGCGTCTGCGCGTCGACGAGCGCGAATTCCCACTCCACCCCGATCGTCGGTCGGGGTGAGCCGTCGAAGTCGATATGGGCGCTTGCCCTGCTGGTTGGCCCGCTAGCCGGCACCAATGACACCGCACGCCACCCGCTTACCGGCGTCTCCGGTGGACATCGTCGTTTGGTCGGGGCCCGGTGCCCCATTGACCTGGGTGTAGCGATCCGCCGGGATATTTCCGAAGTTGTCGGATCCGGCGTGAATCATGATCGCGGTCCCCTGGCCGGCCAGCAGGTCCTCCTTGGTGAACGCGTCCGTCGTCGTCACCAACAAGGCGCTGCCGTCCTTACGGACCTCCAGCGAGGTCAGGTCACCGCTCATGGGCTCGCCGGTGTGCCCCGGAGCCTGGTAATGCCCACCGGCAGACAGGAAGTCGCCCGGCTCACCACCGTTCGGCGCAACCGAGTGGGCCTCACATTTGCCCACCGAGTGGATGTGCACGCCATGGAATCCGGGGGTCAGCGAGCCGTGCCCGGTCGTCTCAACGGTGATTGTCACGTAGCCGTCGGCGAAGTCGAACTTGGCCGTCGCCACCTTGGCGCCGTCAGGCGCGATCAGCTGGGTGGTCAGGCTCTCCGGCGCGGCCGGCCCACCCTTCTGTTGCGTCTCCGACGGCGACGGCGACCCGGTCCAGATCGCCGGCGTGGTCCCCGGGGAGGTCGCCGGGGGCTGGTTGGGCTTGCACGCGCTCAACAGCGCGACCGAAGCGACGAGCGGAACCAAGACGGTGACGGCGGCGACTTTGCGGCGCATGGGCTTAACCATGGGGAGAGCCTATCCCGACGACGATGCGGCCCGGAACGGGTCGAGAGGGAGCGGTTTCCTGTCGGAGGGTGGGTGGTTACGAGAACAGCTCCGTGAGGTTGACCACGGTGCCTAAGGCCGCAAATAGCGGGACTTCGGCACCGACTAGGAGATCGTATGGAATCAGCGCGGTGTTGGCGGACGACGGATCAAGGATCGCGTTAAGGAGGTTGCCGGCGTCGAGCTCATCCGCGGCAATGTTCGCGTCGTAGGTGGGGAGACCGGTGAGGGCCGCCTTGATTGCGTCTTCCAGGGGACTCAACGAGGAGTAGTCGTAGGAGAGCGTGTTGCTGATGTCGTTGGTGATGTCTGTTGGTGACGAGCTGAGCGTCACGTCGGACACCGGGAAGCCGGCGTACTTGAGGAACCCGTCCACGACATCGGTAAACGATGGGTTCTGGGGGGCAACGCCGATCAAGTACAACGAGTCTGCGAACGGCTGCAACGGCGCGAGCTGGTCTTGGTAACTGATCGGGCTTTGCAGATCGTGGAGGGCGTCGGTGACTCCCTGCTGCCAGCCGTTGCTCAGCGCATCGTCGAGTTGCGTCTGGTTGATGTCCGGGGATAGCCCGAAGGTGGTGGGCTCATTCGCCGGCCCTTGGTTCCAGCCCTCGGTGATGCTGCCGTAGCCCAGGTTCACCAGGATCTGGGTATCGGGTTCCAGCAGGTCATAGAGCGGCTGTCCGATTCCCGGGATCAGCAGCAGCGGCTCGAGTATCGGCAGGGTGTCATTCGGAATCATGTAGTAGTCGGTCAGCCCTTCCCCGGTGAGCGCCTCAGATCCCGGCAACAGAATCTCGCTGCTGATCTGGTCGGGAGTGAGATTCAGATACGTGGCGTGCGTTAGAAACAATCCCAACAGGGCGTTGAGGTCCGACAGCAGGTTGGTCGTGTAGTGCGGGAAGTCGGCGAAGCCGTCGTATTCGAGGGTGTAGATGTCGGTCGGGTAGAGATCGGATGGTGTCGCGGGTTCGAAGGGGACGTCCAGCGCGCTGAAGGCCGAGGTGTTACCGGCCGGAAAATCGAAGGTGTTCATGAAGCCGCCGTTAGGGTTAACGGGATCGCCGACCAGCACGAAGTGCACATCGTCACTGGGCACACCATCGGCTTGGAGCTGCTGCATCATCAGCGAAGAGGCTTCTGAACTCTGCGAGTAGCCGAAAACCACGACGGGATTCTCGGGGCTCACTCCTCCGCCGCCTATTTGGCTTTCGATATCGGAGACCATGATCGACTGGTCCTGACCCAGCGACGTGCCGTACGGCAGGGTGTTGGGGTCCAACGCAGACGACCCCTCGGGTGTATACGAAGATTGGGCGGTACCGGTGAAGCCGAGCGGCTGCAGGTACAGCGTGTCGGCAGCATCCACATATTGCTCGGGCGGTGTCGGGAGAAGGGTGCCGCCGAAAACCAACGCCGTACCGTCACCGAGCGGCGATTCCGCGGTGTCAACAAGCTGTATCGCGCGGACTTGAACATTCCGCGGCGACGGTGCGACTGAGGGGACTAAAAGCAGACCGGCGCCCACGATTGCTATACCGGCGGTTAGGTGCGCGCTCCGCGACCAGCGATTCCGCTTGCTGCTGTGCTGATGAGCCATCGGTCAGCCCCCTACTCGTCAGTGAATCTTAGGCCGCTGCTAAGGAAATCTCAGCGTGCGTTAAGGAAGTGTAGGTGTCAGGCACCCTACGCCCGCGCTCCAAAAATCGGAACTTATTTCCGGAAATTTGGACCGAATATTTCGTATCCAGAGCCTGAGTACGGCGGTGCGGTCATATCTGCTCTGGTCAGCGCCAAATCACTGAAATGTTTCACGCCCGCAGCCCCCGCGGGCGCCCCGATAGCGCCGCCACCCGATGACATCGGCGGTCCGCACATCGGCGGCATCGGCGGCGGCATGGGCGGGGACATCGGCGGCGGTATGCCCAGGGACATCGGCGCTCTGCACATTGGCGATATGGGCGACATGGGCGGGCGCAGATAACTTAGGCGCCCCCGACCCGCTGCCGTTCTAGGCCGGGATCATGCCGTTCAGCTCGCGACCACCACGATGACGCCGGGCGGCTGGTCGGCGACTTCAGGAATCCGCGGTTGGACGGGCGCTTTCAATAGCTGACCCACGGCGTCGGCGGTTTCGCGTTCGCCGGGCGCGTTGCCGAAGTACACGGTGGTGGCAGGCACGTTGGGCAACGACAGGTTGTCGACCTCTGTGACGTTGTAGCCGCCCTGCTTCAGCTGATCGGCGGTGCGCCCGGCGATCCCCGGTTGGCTGGAAATGTTGTAGACCCGTACATCTGCTTTTACCGCAGGTTTCGCCGAGGTTTTCGGCGCCATTGTGCTCGTTGTCACCGTTGATCCCGACGAGTCGTCATCGGAGTTGGAGCCCGATCCCATCGCTTGGAAACCCACCAGCAAAAAAATGACACCGAGAAACAGCAGCACCATCACCATGGCCCGCAGGGGTAGCCCGGTCGAGTCGGGAACGCGCTCATTCATTGACGTCACTGTATCTAGGAGTGCGCGAAAACCCACACCGACGCACAGCGGGCGGGTAATGCCTTAGGTGACTTCGAAGCCCAGCCGTCGCGCAGCCCGCGCCTTCTGCCGACTGGCACGCAGCCGTCGGAGCCGTTTGACCAGCATCGGGTCCGCTGCCAATGCTTCGGGCCGGTCGACCAAAGCATTCAGCACCTGGTAGTAGCGCGTGGCCGACATAGCAAACAACTCTTTGATGGCTTCTTCTTTCGCGCCGGCGTATTTCCACCATTGGCGCTCGAACGCCAAAATGTCGTGTTCGCGGCGGGTTAGCCCATCGGCGAGTTCTGAGTCGTCCCCCGATCGATTAGCCCGCGCCATAGCGCTGTCCATATCGCTTCCTCGACCCTTTCGGCGAATTCTCGAATGCTCGCTGCTCCGGCGAATATTCAACCACGCTGACAACTGTTGACCCCGCACCCAAGCCCGCGAGTCGGCTGACTAGGTGAGATTGCCTGTCGCAGGCCCACTCCGCAACCGCAGTGCTTAAGCTTGCCGGTCATGGCAGTCGTACCCATTCGCATCGTGGGAGATCCGGTCCTGCACACCCCGACCAAACCCGTGCCGGTCGGCGCGGACGGCTCACTGCCGACCGAATTGGCCGATTTGATCACCACGCTGTACGACACCATGGACGCCGCCTACGGGGTTGGCCTGGCCGCCAACCAGATCGGCGTCGACTTGCGGGTATTCGTCTACGACTGCGCCGACGAGCGCGGGCAATCGGCGCGGCGGCGCGGTGTGATAGTCAATCCGGTGCTGGAGACCTCCGAAATTCCCGAGACCATGCCCGACCCGGACAACGACGACGAGGGTTGCCTTTCGGTGCCAGGTGAGTCGTTTCCAACAGGGCGGGCCAAGTGGGCCCGCGTCACCGGGCTCGACGCCGATGGCAGCCCGATCACCCTTGAGGGCGAGGGGCTGTTCGCTCGGATGCTGCAGCACGAGACGGGGCATCTGGATGGATTCCTGTATCTGGACCGCTTGGTCGGGCGGCATGCCCGCGCGGCGAAGCGTGCGGTTAAATCTCACGGCTGGGGCGTTCCCGGGTTGTCGTGGACACCGGGCGAAGGGCCGGACCCGTTCGGTCACTGATGGTTTCGTGGCCTCAACCCGGCACCAGGGTGACAGTGCGTTACCGTCGGCCCGCCGGCTCAGTCCCCCCACTGACCGACGCAGTGGGCCATCTCCTGGACATCGAACCGGTCGTCCGGGTGCAGACGAAAACCGGGACGATCGTCCAGTTTGCGCCCGCGGATGCGGTCGCGGTGCGGGTGCTGAGTGATGCGCCGGTGCGCACCTCGGAGATCCGCGCGCTCGAGCACGCCGCCGCGCTCGCCTGGCCGGGCGTGCAGCAGCACTGGCTGAACGGCTGGCTGCTGCGCGCAGGACGCGGCGCCACGTTGCGCGCGAATTCCGCTGTGCCGCTTGATATTTCTTCCAGTTCAGCCACGATACCGGCGATCGTCGACTGGTACACCAGACGAGGGTTGATCCCACGGCTGGCGATCGCCGACCGCCTGCTGCGGTTGCCCGGCGTGGGCGAAAAGGCCAACGCTGTGCTGGTGCGCGACGTGTCCAGCGCCCGGCCCGACCCGTCGGTCCGGATCTCGGCCCGCCCGGACGACGCCTGGCTGCGGCTCTACCGCCGCGAGGTCCCCATTGACGTACTGACCGCCGTCGTCGATGGCGAGTTGGCGTTCGGGATGCATGCGGAGCTGGCGGTGGCACGAGCTTCGGTGACCGAGGCCCCGGATGGCACCCGCTGGGTGGGGCTGTCGCAGCTGCGGGTGGCAGACCAGGGCGCCGGGCGCGCACTGTGCGAAGCCCTGCTGGCATGGGGGGCAGCTCGTGGTGCGACCCGCGGCTATGTCCGGGTTCTCGACGACGATCACGCCGCCGCCGGCCTGGCCCATTCGCTGGGCTTCGCGCTGCATCACACCGCGCGCTACTTCGCGGCACCGACGTAGGGTCGGGCCATGCGGCTGGCCACCTGGAACGTGAACTCGATCCGCTCCCGGTTGGACCGGGTACTCGATTGGCTGGAGCGCGCCGAGGTCGACGTGCTGGCCATGCAAGAGACCAAATGCGCCGACGACCAGTTTCCGACGATGCCGTTCCTGGAACTCGGCTACGAGGTGGCGCATTGCGGTTTCAACCAGTGGAACGGCGTGGCAATCGCATCGCGAGTCGGCCTCGACAACGTCGAGGTCGGCTTCGACGGCCAGCCGAGCTGGAGCAGTAAGCCGGACCTGGCGGCCGCGGCCGAAGCCCGCGCCCTGGCGGCCACCTGTGCGGGGGTTCGGGTGTGGAGCCTCTACGTGCCCAACGGCCGCGCCCTGGATGACCCGCATTACACATACAAACTGAATTGGCTTGCCGCACTCCGCGACACAGCCAAGACCTGGCTACGTGACGACCCAGCTGCCCAGATTGCGCTGGTCGGCGACTGGAACATCGCCCCGACCGACGACGACATCTGGAGCGTCGAATTCTTCCAGGGCGCCACACATGTCTCGGAACCCGAGCGCAAAGCGTTTGACGCTATCGTCAACGCTCAATTCGTAGATGTCGTAAGGCCTTTCACTCCCGGTCCCGGGGTCTACACCTACTGGGACTACACCCAGCTGCGGTTCCCGAGAAGAGAGGGAATGCGCATCGACTTCATCCTCGCCTCCCCCGCGCTGGCCGGCCGGGTCGCTGACGCGCAGATCGTCCGGGAGGAACGTAAAGGCAAGGCGCCCAGCGACCACGCGCCTGTTTTGGTGGATCTGCGCGCAGATTGACGCATATAAAAATCCCTCGCGGGTATTCATCTCTTGTTCATTTTCCAAACAAGGCCATAGGATTGCCGGATGCTGCGCAATATCGTGACGGTTCCATGAACTTTGCGAGTGTGCGCGTATACAGCCGCCGCCAGTGTGGCCTGCAGCGGGTATCGAATCACGGCCTCAACAACAATTCATCAGGGAGTCATCATGGGTGTCGTTAACGGCGCCGTACACAGCGTTACTCGAACGGCGGGCCGCGCCGCGGCAGCCACCACCGCGGCTGCAGGTGCAGTGGGAGGCGCCGCGGTCAACGGTGTCGTCGGCGCCGTGACCGGAGCTGCAGAGGGCGTGCAGCGCGGCATTGGCAAGGGTAGCCATTCCACACCGGCAGCAGCGCTGACGCTGGGCGCACTCGGCGTCGCCGGTCTGCTCGAGTGGCCGGTGGTGCTGGCGATCGGCGGCGGCGCGTTGCTGCTGCGGCAGCTGAACAACGGGCATTCCAACGGCTCGCACAAGGCGTCGGTCACACCGGTGAGGGCGGTGCCGACCAAGTCGACCAGCTCGGCATCGCCACGCAAATCGCCGGCCAAGCGGGCACCGGCGCGGTCGCGCGGCACACAGTCGCGCGCCCGCCGCTAACTCTCCGGTTGGGTACCGTCAGAACAGTGCGAGCATCTCCGCTGCGCGCGGTCGCGCTGGGTTTTCAAGTAACGTCCGCGCTGGTTGGCGCCACCGTACACACCGCGACGACCGCCGCAGGATCCTTAGGCACGGTCGCCTCAACCGGTCTGACCATGGCCGCGATCCCGGTTCGAGAAGGTGTCAAAGCGCTGTCCGACGGACTGCCCGCGCCCACGTTGACTCGGCATAGCTGGCGCGGCAGGGGACGTGCGTGGATTGAGGTCCGCGGCCTCGACGGCCCGGGCGGCGACGAGCTTGGGCGCACCGTGGTCGACGCCGTCCTCGCCCTCCCCGGCGTCACGTCCGCCAGCCTGAACCGCCCATTGTCGCGGGTCGTCGTCACCGTCGACGGCTACCAGACCTCACTTCGTGAGCTGTGCCGCGCAGTGGACGACGCTGAAAAGCATTGCCGCTCAACCGATAAGGTCGCACACCCGGATCCCTTACCGGGCGACGGTCTGCTGCTGGCCACCAAGGCGGTGGGGGTCGGCGCCACCGCCGTCGGAGTGAGCGCCGCGGTCGCGGGCCGGCTCCTGCGATGGCCGCGGTTCACCTATGGTCTCGAGGCGGCGGTAGTCGCCGTCGACTATCAGCCGCGGGTGCGCCGTCTGCTCGAGGACAGCATCGGCCAATCCGCAACGGACACACTGCTGAGCTTGGCTATGACGGCCGCACACGTCCTTGAGCTCTCGCCCGCGTCGCTGGCCGTGGACTTGATGATGGAAACGCTGAAAGCCGCCGAGATGCGGTCCGAAGCACAGGCCTGGAGTCGCCACGAACCGACGCTGGCCCGCCATGCCGAATACCTGGAGGTCTACCCGCCGTCCCGCCCGGTGCCGTTGCCCGAGGGGCCGATCGAGCGGCACTCACGTCGCAGCGCGTTACTTCAGGCAGCCGGTGTCGCAGCCGTCGGCGCCACCACCCGAAACCTCAACATGACCTCGACGATGGCGTTGGTCACCACGCCGAAAGCCACCCGCACCACCCGCGAATCGTTCGCCGCGGCGCTTGGCCAAGGGCTGGCCGACCAGCACGCCGTGTTGCCGTTGCGCCCGCAAAGCCTACGCCGGCTCGACCGGGTCGATGCGCTGCTGATCGATCCCAGGGTGTTGTGTACCGACATGCTGCGGGTGGTGCGGGTGCGCGGTGCCGACGAGGACGCGATATCGCCTGCCTGGAACCGCGCGCAACTGCTGCTGGAAAAACGAGGCCTGCGTGTCGGCTGGCATCCGGTTCCCGGAGGGCCGGCCGGAGCGAACGTCGAAGCCTTGATCGGCCCCACGCACGACCCGCTGGCCTCGGCCGTGCTGGCCGGGGCGCGCCGGGCCGGGCTGGATTTGATCTCTGTCGACATCGACGACCTCGGCGAGCTGCGGCCCGCGTTCGACGAGCTGCGGCCGCCGGAGAACGGATCCATCGATGATGCGCTCGTTGCGGCACTGACCGATCTGCACCAGTCGGGTCATACCGTCGCGGTGCTGTCTTCGGCAGGCGCACAAGCGCTTTCGTCGGCCGACGTCGGTCTGGGTGTGCTGCCCAATTCTGACGCCGAGGCGCCGCCCTGGACGGCGGATCTGATCCTGAGTGACCTCGCCGGCGCGTGGCGACTGCTGCATGCGGTCCCCGCGGCCAGGACAGCAAGCCGGCGTGGCATCGAGATATCCACCGGCGCTACGGCGTTGGGTGCGCTGCTGATGGTGCCCGGCGTGCGCGGCCGCGGGCCCGGCCCCGTGACAACGGGTGCCGCGGCAGGTCTGCTGTCCGGCTACTTGCTGGCGCGCGGGGTGGTTCGCGCACCGACTCCGCTGCCGGCCCCGATGCACGAATGGCACGCAATGTCGGTCGAGCAGGTCCGAAAGATGCTGCCGCCTCCCGATGCTGAAGAATCGACTGGGACCTCCGGCGCCCGCCGGCCCCTGCTCGCCACCCGGGCCATCGAAACGGCTCACCGCGGCGCCGAACTGACCGGACGACCGCGTCGAGCGGTCTGGCAGTTCCTCAAGGCGGTGCAAGCCGAGCTGTCCGACCCGCTCACCCCGGTCCTGGCTCTCGGCTCGGCGGCCAGCGCGATACTGGGTTCGCCGGTCGACGCGGTGCTGGTCGGCTCGGTGCTCACCGGGAACTCCGTGCTCGCCGCCAGCCAACGCCTGCGCGCCGAAAGCCGGCTGAACGAGCTGCTGGCTCAACAGATTCCGCCGGCCCGAAAAGTGACGACCGATCCCGCCGGTGCGCCGGTGTACACCGACGTCGTCGCGGAGGAACTGCGGCCCGGCGATGTGATCGAGATACGTACCCACGAGGTGATCCCCGCCGACGCCCGGCTGATCGAGGAAGACGACCTCGAGGTCGACGAGTCGACGCTGACCGGTGAGTCGCTGCCGGTGGAAAAGCAGATCGAGGCCACACCGGGCGCCGAGCTTGCCGACCGTCGCTGCATGCTGTTCGCCGGCACGACGATCGTCGCGGGCACCGCAGTCGCGCTGGTGACCGCCGTCGGCGCCGACACCCAAGCGCGCCGCGCCGCCGAACTCGCGTCCGGAGAAGTGCCGGACGTCGGCCTGCAGCACCAGCTCAGCAAGCTCACCAACCAGGCATTCCCGGTCAGCACGGGCGGCGGCGCCCTAGTCGGCCTGCTGGGCCTGTTGCGCGGTCGAGGATTGCGCGAAGCGGTGGCCAGTGGAATCGCGATCACCGTGGCCGCAGTCCCCGAAGGCATGCCGCTGGTGGCGACGCTCGCCCAAGCCGCGTCGGCCCGACGCCTGACCGAGTACGGCGCGCTGGTGCGTATCCCCCGTTCGGTTGAGGCGCTCGGCCGCGTCGATGTCGTCTGCTTCGACAAGACCGGGACGCTGTCCGAAAACCGCCTGCGGGTGACGCAGGTGCATCCGGTGGGCGACTACTCCCGCGACGACGTGTTGCGCTTTGCCGCGCATGCGGCGCCGGACGCCAATGGCGGCCCGCAGGTGCACGCCACCGACCGGGCCATCATCGAGGCGGCGCTGGCGATTGATTCGTCCAACGGCTTCCATGCAGACGAGGAAGCCGACGCGCATCTGCCGTTCCGGTCCGGCCGGTCGTTCTCGGCGTCGGTGTCCGACGACGAGCTGACCGTCAAAGGCGCACCCGAAGTGGTGCTGGCGGCGTGCCAGGACGTCGGTCCGGATATCGAGGGCACGGTGCGTCAGCTGGCGGCCGAAGGGCTGCGGGTGATCGCCGTCGCGCGGCGCCGGCTTAGCCCGCAACAGGCGAAGCTGGTTGCGGACGATGAAGACGCGATCGCTGACCTGGTGGACGGCGAACTGTCGCTGGCAGGATTCCTCGGGCTGTCCGACACTCCGCGAGCCGAGGCACCCGCGCTGCTCAAGGCGCTGTCCGAACGCGAGGTCGGCATCCGGTTGATCACCGGTGATCACCCGATTACGGCGACGGCGATCGCCCGGGAAATGGGCCTGCCGGTGTCCGCCGAGCAGGTCATCAGCGGTGCGGAGTGGGACGCCTTGTCGCGCAAAGATCAGGAAAGCGCCGTCACCGAGCGGGTGATCTTCGCCCGGATGTCACCGGAGAACAAGGTGCAAGTCGTCCAGACCCTGGAACGCGCCGGCGAGGTGTGCGCGATGGTCGGCGACGGTTCCAACGACGCCGCCGCGATCCGAGCCGCCACTGTCGGCATCGCCGTGGTGGCGCGCGGCAGCGACGCGGCCGGCATCGCGGCCGATGTTGTGCTGGTCGACGCCCGGATCGAAGCGCTGGTTGCGGCCGTCGACGAGGGACGCCAGCTCTGGCAGCGGGTACACGCCGCGGTGTCGGTGCTGTTGGGCGGCAACGCCGGCGAGGTGGGTTTCGCGATCATCGGCAGCGCGATCAGCGGAGTATCGCCGCTCAACACCCGCCAGCTGCTGCTGGTGAACATGATGACCGATGCGTTCCCAGCCGCCGCTCTTGCGGTGAGCCCGCCGAGCGGCCCGGTGCAGACCGGCCGCGGCGGCCCCGATCAACGGGCGCTGTGGCGCGCGGTCGCGATCCGTGGGACGACGACGGCGGCGGCCGCGACCGCGGCTTGGATGATGGCCGGCGTGACCGGACGGCCGCGCCGCGCGTCGACGGTAGCGCTGGTCGCGTTGGTGAGTACCCAGCTGGGTCAGACGCTGCTCGATTCGCGTGCGCCGTTGGTGGTCTTGACCGCCGGCGGATCGCTGGCCGTGATGGGGACGCTGATCAGCATCCCGGGCGTCAGCCAGCTATTGGGCTGTACGCCGCTCGGCCCGGTCGGGTGGGCGCAGGCGCTAGGCTCAGCCGGGGTTGCGACCGCCGCGGTTGGCGTCGCGACCCGCGTGCTCGACAGTAAGCTTCCACTGGATCTGGAAGCCGGCCCCGATCGGCATGACGGGTTCCAACCTGCACAAGACCAAGCCGCCACAGAACGGCGTACAACTCGATCAGCGGGATCGCCAGAAAAACAGCGGCCCCTGAGGCTAGTGGGTCGGCGAGAGTCTCCGTCGTCGACGTCATACTCCCGACGGTGACCGGGGCACTCTGCTGGATGGCAAATCTGACGTGACTGAAAGGCAAATGATGGTCGACAAGAAGCCCCGCCGCGCAACGTCCCAGGCCGAGGCCGTCGCGCACATCCGCGAGGGCGAGACGTTCTTTGTGAGCGTGCCGATTTTTGGTCGGCTGGAAATTCCTCGACCCGAGGCGCTCGCCTACTACGGCGGTTTGGCCGCGTTGGCCGCATTCGAGCTCATCGACTGGCCGGTCGCGGTCGTCATCGCGGCGGGCCATATTTTGGCCAGTAACCACCACAATAAAATTCTCGAAGAGCTCGGTGAGGCCATCGAGGAGGTTTAGGGCAAAGAGGTCTAGGGCGAACGATCTGGCTCGAGCCCGCCCGCCTCCTTTTCCTGCAGCACGCGCAGCGCGCTTTCGGTGTCGTGGTGAATCGGCAGACACATCAATTCGGCCACTCTGTACATGAAGCTGTCCGGCGACAGGACGAGGACAATAGCGTCCTGTTCCACCAGTCGATCCAGCGCCGCGAATCCTGAGCTGTCCAAGTATTTAAGCCCGCTCAATACGACAATGACGGGCCGCGGGCCCGGCACGGCCAGCACCGATTGGGTGAACTCGTCGACATTGGTCACGTCGACCTCGCCGGTGACTGTCACCTCGGCGGGAGTGGCCGCCGTGCTGCCGCTTTCGGGGATGTGTAGCTGGAAAACCGCCCGGGTCATCGTGTTACGCCCTCCACCAGATTGGCCCCCGGGACAACTGCGTGGTGAAAATCTAGGGTAATTCGGGTGCCGTGAGCAGTCCGCACGGTCTTCACGTGGTCGGCGAGTCCGTTGATCATGGTGAGTCCCCGTCCGCCCCGCAGACTACGCTGGCTGGCCGAGGAATCGCCCGACCACCGGCCGGTATCGCTGATCGTCGCGCTGACGGTCTGTCCGCGCACGAATGCCTCGATGGATACCGTCCTGAGCGAATCGCCCCCGCTGCCATGCTCAATCGCGTTACTCACCGCCTCGCCGGTGGCCAACAGGATGTCGGCTTCCCGACCGGGATCCAACGCGATACCGGTCAGCCAGTGGCGCAGCCGGTGCCGGGCTTCCGGGATATTCGCCGGTGCGGCGGGCAACACCAAGGCGAAACTGCGCGCGGTGGTGTGGTTGGGCCGCACCGCTAAGAGCACGACGTCGTCGGTGTAGCCGCCGGGCGGGGCCATCCGCTCGAGCAACTCGTCACAGAACTCTCCGACCGACAGTTCCGCACGATATGCGGCCGCGGCCTGCAGTCGCGCGAACCCTTCGTCGAGCGTCTCGCCAGGACGCTCGATCAGTCCGTCGGTGTAAAGCAACAGCAGGCTGCCCGCGGGCAAGTCGTGTTCTGCCGTGTTGGCCTTGAGATGGCTTTCCCACGCCGCAATCGGGGGGCGCCGGCCGGCTTGCAGAAAAACCGGCGCCTGGTCCGGCGTGACCAGCAATGGATAGGGATGACCCGCGCAGCTATAGGTGATGCTGGACGTGCCGTCGGCCGTTGCCGGTTGCTCGGTGTCGATCACGACATAACTGACGGTCGCGCAGCGCGCACCGGGGATCGCCGCTGCGTACCGGTCCAGCGAGCTGAGCACCGCACAGGGGTCGGCGCCGGTGAGCGCCATGGCGGACACCGCGGCGCGAAGCCTGCTCATCACGATCGCGGCGGGCAGACCGTGCCCGACGACGTCGCCGACGGATACCGCGATCTGGCCCGGTTGCTGCAGCGGCGCCACCAGATACCAGTCGCCGCCGACGCGCATCGCCTCGCCGCCAGGCTGATACACCGCCGCCACCACCGCGGCCGTCGACCCGCGGTCGAGATCGAGCAGATGCTCCTGGAAGTCGACGGCAATCCGATGTTCGCGTTGTGCACTGCGGACCCGGCCCACCGCCGACTGGGTGATCTCCGCGGTGCGGGCGTACATCTCGAGCTCGCTCGCGTCGAAGTCCTGCGTTATGGGCCATAGCAACCCGAGCGAACCGATCACCTTCCCGTCATGACCACGCAGCGGCTGGCTGACGCACGACCGAACGTTGTGCGCTGTTTCGTGCACCACGTGGCCATAACGCGGAGCGAGCGCCAACGTATCGGTGATGACCATCCGCTGGCCGGTCTTGATGACGTCAATCGGCACCAGCGGCGTGTCCAGGGTGGCGACGTGGTAGCGGTCGCGGAATTCGACGGGGACCGGACCGGCGTACTCGAACCGGACGTTGTTCTCCTCGGCGTCGAGCAGACCGATCACCACGATCGTGGCACCGCCCGAGCCGACCGGAGACGCCAGCAGCGCATCGGCGATTCCGGCGACCGAGTCGGCGGCCTGCAACGCGGCATCGAGTTGCGCGGTCGCAGAAGTATGCCGAAGCTCGGCTTCACGCTGCTGCTGACCGGCACGTTCGCGGCCGGCGGCGGACAATCGCGCCGCGACCCTCTCGATCAGCTCCTGCGAGCGGAAAGGTTTAGGCAGGTAGTCGTCCGCACCGCCGGCATAGCCTTCGCTGACGGCCTCGCTTCCGGCGCGGGCGGAAAGCATGACGATCGGCGTGGCGGCCAGTTCGGTATCGCGACGAATGGCCGCGACGAAGTCGAAGCCGTCCAGCTTGGGCATCATCACGTCGGTCACGATGGCGTCAGGGCGAAGCTCGCAGGCGGTCCGCAGCGCGGCTTCGCCATCGGCGACCAGAACTGTTCTCCAGTGCGCCGACAACACCCGGTCGATGTGGGCCCGCATGTCGGCGTTGTCGTCGGCAATTAAGACCAGTTTGCGGTCATCGTCGGCGGACGCGGTCTCGATCGGAAGCGGCGCCACCCATTGATCCGCCTCGACGACGTACGGGTTGTCCAGCAGGTCGGCCAATGCATGGTCGATCGGTGTGGCGGCAAGGGATTTCGGCAGCGTGATCGCGACGGTGGTACCCCGGTCGAGTTCGCTGGCGATCTGCATACTGCCTTGCTGGAGTTCCACCAGCCCGCGCACCAGCGACAGCCCGATCCCGGTGCCCTCCACGCTGCGGCCCCGCGCGGTGTCGGCCCGAAAGAAGCGTTCACCGAGCCGTTTCAAGTCGGCTTCGCTGATACCGACGCCGGTGTCGCGGACGCTGATGACGCATCGGCCGGGTCGGACGCCCCCACCGCGGGCCCCTGCGTGGCCCGCATCGTCGCCAGCCGGGGAGTCACCGCTGTGCACCGTGACGGTGATCGAGCCGCTCAGCGTGTACTTGACCGCATTGGACATCACGTTGAGCATGATGGTTTCCCACATGTCCTGGTCGACGTCGGCCAGCGCCTGACGGCAGTCAAGGACGAGTTCGAGCCCGGCCCGCTCGCACAGTTCGGTGAACGACGAAGCGATCTGCGACGTCAGCGCCCCGACATCGGTGCACACCAACTTCGTTGTGGCGCGGCCTGCTTCGATGCGGGAGAACTGCAGTAGCGAGTCGACCAGGCGCAGCAGCCGTCCCGCGTTGCGCCTGGCCATCCGCAGCCGGTCGGCGAGAACCGTGTGCGAACCCACGTCAGCGAGCGCGTCCTCCAGCGGGCCCAGCAGCAAGGTCAGCGGAGTGCGGAATTCGTGGCTGACGTTGGTCAAAAACGTCGTCTTGGCGCGGTCGAGTTCGGCCAGCGCATCCGCGCGCTGGCGCTGCTGTTCGTGGGAGACCACCGAGGCCAGCGCCGAGGACAACTGATCGGCGAGCAGCTGACAGAAGCCGAGGTATTGCTCATCCAGCGGACACCGTGGATTGGTCCCCACCACCAGCGCCCCCGCGATCGCGTTCTCGCCCAGCGGCAGCACCAGCGCCTGGTCTGGGCAATCGCCGCCCAACACCTCGTGCAGACCGCGAATCACCGACGAGACGTTCTCGATGATCTGCACTTCCGCCCGCGACCGCGTTGTCGGCTCCCAGTCGGTCAGCTTCTCCAGCGTGGGCGGCAGCAGCGGCAGCACCGACGGCGTTGCTCCGCGCAGGGTGGTATCGGCCGCGTCCGCTCCACGGACGTACGCCGCGACGAGCGGTACGTCGGCCTGCTCGACACACACCGACACGGCGGCGCTCACCGCGTCGTCGACGGTGCGGGTCTCCATCGTCGCCGAGGCGACCGCATTGAGCAGATGCAACCGTCGCTCGCTGATCACCCGCTCGGTGGTCTCCGAGGATGGGCAGAAAATCCCGTAGCTTTCGCCGTTCGCGCCGACCAGTGGGCTGTAGGTGAAGGTGAAGTAGCGTTCCTGGCGTCGGCCGGCGGTCACCATCGGCAGCATCAAGTCATACGACCAAGTCGCCTCACCGGTGGCGATGACGCTGGCCAGCATCGGGCTGATCGGCTCCCAGATGTCCCACCACACGAATCGGCCACGCCGGCCCAATGCGGCCGGGTGCCTTTCGCCGAGGATCTGGATATAGGCGTCGTTGTACACCAGGAACAGGTCTTCGACGCCCAACCACAGGACAATGGGAAACCGCGAGGTCAACACCACCGCGACGGCCGACCGCACCTCGGGCGACCACTCATCGGGCGGCCCCAACGGGTGCGCGGCCCAGTCGAATTCGGCGAACAGACAGCCCATCTCGCCGCCGAGTGCCACGGCCTTGGCGAGGTCGGGTGGCAGGACCTGCGGCTCGCTTCTCCAGTGGCGGCGGGGAGGCCCGCTCACTGCCCCTGCTCGGTATCACGGCCTTGCAGCGCATCGGGCAGCGTGGGGTAGAGCTCGAGGACGCTGTCCAGGTTCGTCACCTCGATCGGGCGAACCACCAATCCATTGTTGGCAACCAGCCGGACCGAGGTGCCGGCTTGCTGCCCGCGCCGGTGACAGTCGAGGACAGCGTTGAGTCCGGCGCTGCCGAAATAGGTCACGCCCTGCAAATCGATGATGAGCAATCGCGAGGCGTGGGTTTCGCTCTGCTGCAGCGCGGCATCCAGCTGTGAATTCAGGTCGCCGGCGGTGCTGGAATCCACCTCGCCCTTGGCCTGCAGAACCACAGCTTCCGGTCGTACCTCATAGTCGACGACCAACAAATCCATCGCGTTCACCCGCTTCGATGCACCGCTCAATGCAATGTCGTGGCGGCGTACCGTCCACAGCCTTGTCGAGCCTAGTCGGCGACCAAGCTATGCGTCGGGTTCACCCGGAATATGCTCATGCACGGTCAACAAAAGATGGTCGAAGGCGCTCTGCACGTCCGCCGACGGCGGTGGCAGCGTGGGGATTTCGGCGATCAGCTGCTTGGCCAGCGCCCGCAGTTTGGTGTTGGTCTCCTGCGACCGCCACTGCAACACGCTGAAGGCTTGCTCCGCGCTGACCCGGTAGATGGCCATCAAGACACCCTTGACCTGCTCGATCACCGCGCGAGCCTCGAACAGGTCGGGCAGCGCCTCGTCGAGGGCGACCTGTCGGGTCTCGACGAAGGTGTCAGTCAAGTCGATGTAGTAGCCGGCGGTTCCCACCACGGCGCCCGTCTCGTCGGCCATCCGGTCGGCCACCACGATCGCGTCGTGCACATTGCCGCCCACGTCAATGAAACGGTGACGGCTGGAAAACGAGCTCTTGGAATGCAGTGCCCGGTCGAGTATGTCCTGGACGTGGTCCCGGTCTTCTGGGTGTTTGTGCGACAGCAGCAGTTCCGTCGTCGGCACCACCGAACCGGGCTGGTAGCCGTGCATAAGGGCCACCTCGTCGGACCATTCCCAGCGCTGGCCCACAAACCAGAACCGGAAAGTACCCACGCTGACGTCGTCGAGTTTCGCCGACCGCGGGGCAGGTGAGCCGGCGGCTTCGGTGCTCGTTGCCAGGGCTTCGGGGGCCTCCTGCACGTTTCGAATCATTCCACCGTTCACACAGCCTGCCCACCGGTTAGACGGGAAAGACGGCGTTCTGTCTTGGCCTGGGCAGCGCCGCCCCACTGCGCTAGCGTGGTCTACGCAAGAGACTGCTCGGCGACGATGCGGACCGTGAAACGGTCCGAGGAGGAGCCGGGCGATTAGACAACGCGGGAGCGCACGCCACTGCGCTGAGAGGACGGCTCGGGGCCGTCGACCGTATGAACCTGACCGGGTAATGCCGACGTAGGGAGATGACAAAAATGACTAAGTTCCTGTCGACACCTGTCGACCCGATGTCCGTGACCACTGGACCCATCGCGGGCAGCAGCAAGATCTATCGAAGCCTCGAGGCCGTCCCTGAAGCCAAAGTGCCGTTTCGCCGGGTGAACCTGTCGAACGGACAGCACTTCGACCTCTATGACACCTCCGGCCCGTACACCGACGACGACGCGGTGATCGACGTGACGGCCGGGCTGCCGCCGCGCCCGGGCGTGGTGCGCGACCGCGGCACACAGCTGCAGCGGGCCCGCGCCGGTGAGATCACCGCGGAGATGGCGTTCATCGCGGCCCGCGAAGACATGCCCGCCGAGCTGGTGCGCGATGAGGTCGCCCGCGGCCGCGCGGTGATCCCGGCCAACCACAACCATCCCGAGAGCGAGCCGATGATCATCGGCAAGGCCTTCGCGGTGAAGGTCAACGCCAACATCGGCAACTCGGCGGTGACGTCGTCGATCGCCGAGGAGGTCGACAAGATGGTGTGGGCTACTCGCTGGGGGGCGGACACCATCATGGATCTGTCCACCGGCAAGGACATTCACGCCACCCGCGAGTGGATTCTGCGCAATTCACCGGTGCCGGTCGGCACCGTGCCGATCTACCAGGCGTTGGAGAAGGTCAAGGGCGATCCGACCGAATTGACCTGGGAGGTCTATCGCGACACCGTGATCGAGCAATGCGAGCAGGGCGTGGATTACATGACCGTGCACGCCGGGGTGTTGCTGCGTTATGTGCCGCTGACCGCCAAGCGGGTCACCGGCATCGTGTCCCGCGGCGGATCGATCATGGCGGCGTGGTGCCTGGCGCATCATCAGGAGTCGTTCCTGTACACCAACTTCGAAGAGCTCTGCGACATCTTCGCCCGCTACGACGTGACGTTCTCGCTGGGCGACGGGCTGCGGCCGGGATCGATCGCCGACGCCAACGACGCCGCGCAGTTTGCCGAGTTGCGCACCCTGGGCGAGCTCACCAAGATCGCGAAAGCCCATGGCGCGCAGGTGATGATCGAGGGGCCGGGGCACATCCCGATGCACAAGATCGTCGAGAACGTGCGGCTGGAAGAGGAGCTGTGCGAGGAGGCCCCGTTCTACACCCTGGGGCCGCTGGCCACCGACATCGCGCCGGCTTACGACCACATCACGTCGGCGATCGGCGCGGCGATCATCGCCCAGGCCGGCACCGCGATGCTGTGCTACGTGACCCCCAAGGAGCACCTCGGGCTGCCCGACCGCAAGGACGTCAAGGACGGGGTGATCGCCTACAAGATCGCCGCGCACTCGGCCGATCTGGCCAAGGGCCATCCGCGCGCGCAGGAGCGTGACGACGCATTGAGCACGGCGCGGTTCGAGTTCCGCTGGAACGACCAGTTCGCGTTGTCTCTGGACCCGGACACCGCGCGGGCATACCACGACGAGACGCTTCCGGCCGAGCCGGCCAAGACCGCACACTTCTGCTCGATGTGTGGTCCGAAGTTCTGCTCGATGCGCATCACCCAGGATGTTCGCGACTACGCCGCCGAGCATGGGCTCGACAGCGAGGAAGCCATCGAGGCGGCGATGCAGCTTGGCATGGCGGAGAAGTCGGCCGAGTTCGCCGAGCACGGCAACCGGGTGTATCTACCGATCGCACCGTGAATCTCCTCCCGCTGGCGCCGCCTGGTACGACGCCGCTGCGGGTGCTGACGATCGCCGGATCGGATTCCGGCGGCGGTGCCGGTATTCAGGCCGACATCCGTACCTGCACTTTGTTGGGGGTGCACGCGCTGTGCGCGGTGACGGCGGTGACGGTGCAGAATTCGGTGGGCGTGCAGGGTTTTCACAAAGTGCCCGGCGATGTCATCGCCGCCCAGATCGAGGTGGTCTGCCACGACATCGGGCTGCAGGCAGCCAAAACCGGCATGCTGGCGTCGGCGGAGATCATCACCGCGGTCGCGCGGAGTTGGCGCGAGCATGGCGCTGGCGCGCCACTGGTGGTCGATCCAGTCTGCGCGTCGATGCACGGCGATCCGCTGCTCGACCGCACTGCACTGGATTCCCTTCGTGCCGAACTGTTTCCGCTGGCGACACTGGTGACGCCGAACCTGCACGAGGTACGGTTGCTGGTCGACATCGAAGTCATCGACTCGAAAACCCAGGCCGACGCGGCTCGCGCGCTACATGCCCTGGGGCCGCAGTGGGCGCTGGTGAAGGGCGGCCATCTGACCGGCTCGCCCAACAGCACGGATTTGTTGTTCGACGGCAACGACTTTCACGAGTTCGACCTCGCCGCGGGTGGACACCACCCACGACCACGGCGCCGGCGACACCCTGGCCGCCGCGACGGCCTGCGCCCTGGCGCACGGCTACACCGTGCCGGACGCGGTCGCGTTCGCCAAGGGTTGGGTAACCGAATGCCTGCGTGCCGCCTATCCGCTCGGGCACGGCCACGGCCCGGTATCCCCGCTGTTCAGGTTGTCATGAACGGGCTCGAGACCATCGCCGGCATCGCGCACCAGCCCGACGGCACCCCGACGGGCGTGGTGGTGCTGACGCATGGCGCCGGCGGCAGCAGGGAATCGCCGCTGTTGCAACGCCTTTGCGACGAGTGGGCCGGGCGAGGCTGGCTGGCGGTGCGCTACAACCTGCCGTACCGGCGGCGACGGCCCAAGGGCCCGCCGTCGGGTTCGGCGGCGACTGACCGCGCCGGCATCGTCGAGGCGATCACCGTATGCCGCGACCTTGCCGACGGCCCGCTGATCGCCGGCGGCCATTCCTATGGCGGCCGGCAGACGTCAATTGTGGTGGCGGCAAAGGAAGCGCAGGTGGACGTGCTGACGCTGTTCTCCTATCCGGTGCATCCGCCGGGCAAGCCGGAACGCGCCCGCACCGAGCACCTGCCGGACATCGCGGTGCCGACGGTGTTCACCCACGGCACGTCGGATCCGTTCGGCACCCTTGACGAGGTGCGCGCCGCCGCCGCGTTGATTCCCGCACCGACCGAGATCGTCGAGATCACCGGCGCGCGGCACGACCTGGGCTCGAAGACGCTCGACGTTCCTGCATTAGCGGTCGACGCCGCATTAAGGCTGTTGCGCTAAGCGACGTCGAATGAATTCGACAGCGATGTCGGCGACCTTGACATTGCTGTCTTGCGAGGTTCGACGCAGGATGTCGAACGCGTCATCATCGGAGACGTCGTTGAGCACCATCAGCATGCCGATGGCCTTGCCGATTGCGCGGTTGCTGGCAAGCCCGCGTCGCAGCCCAGCCGCGTCTTCGCCGTGCGCTGTGGCATTGGTAGCCACGGTGGCGAACGCCGCAAGCACGATGGCCCGTTCAAGCGATGTGTTGTCGAACGCATTGACCGTATCGGAAAACAGGTTGAGCGCACCGACCTGGGCGCGGTCTACCGGCAGGCGAATACTCATAGCGCCCCGCACCGGCGTTTCGGCGACCACGCGGGCTGCTAATACCGGCCACCGACTACTAGTGGTCAGATCCGGTGCCATTTCAGCGGTTTGCTCCTCGATGGCATCGAGGCACGGCCCAGTGCCGAGCGCCTGCTCGAGTTTATCGATCTTGCGCGCGACGGGGTCGCTAGCGGCCACTGTGCTGCAGGCGCCGTCACGGCAGATCATCAGGCTGGCATGGTCGCAGCCGGGAACCATCAACGTTGCGGCCACACAGATGGCGGCATACATCTCTTTCGGTGTCGAACCGTGGTGGACGATGTCAGCCAACGAGGTGAATACGCTTGCCGAACCGACATGGCTGCAAGACGACATGGCAATCTCCCCACTTTTTTCGGTTCGGGCCAAGGGCGCCGTGGCGGCAGCGGGTTCGCACAGCGCGTTCCCTGCTGCCGCCACGGGGCAATCAGGCGTCGATCACTTCGCGCTTGGCGGCTTGGCGGTTGAGAGCGTCGTGCCCGTCGCCGCGACCGATGGTGATCTTGCGCGGCTTGGCTTTTTCGGCCACCGGGATGTGTAGCCGGAGCACGCCCTCGTTGTAGGAGGCTTCGATCCGGTCGGTGTCGAGGTTCTCGCCCAGAACCAGTTGCCGGCTGAATACTCCCCGTGGCCGCTCGGTCGCTAGCATCTCCCGGTTCGGGTCGACGGCAGGGCGCTGCGCACGCACAGTCACCACATTGCGTTCGATGTCGAGGTCCAATGAATCTCGGTCGATGCCAGGCAGGTCGAACTCGACGAAGAACGCATCACCTTCGCGCCATGCGTCCATCGGCATCACCGCCGGACGGGCGGCAGTGCCCAGCGCCTGCTGGGTGAAGCGGTCCAGGTCACGGAACGGGTCGGTACGCATCAGCATCGTGGTCACCCCAACTCTCCTATCCTCTGCAGGATGTCATCTATAAGCTGTGTCTCGTGACACAGATTTGATATAGCATGCAGGCGATCATATCGCAAGTGTGGTACAAAGGTTTCTTGTACGAACAGCCAAGGATGACTTTTGCATGATCGATCGACCTGATACGCCCGGCATGCCCGCCCCGAGCCAGGGCGTCTACGGCATCACCGTGGCCGCCGAACTCTCCGGCGTCGCGGTGCAGTCGCTGCGGCTCTACGAGCGCCACGGTCTGCTTAGCCCCGCCCGCAGTGACGGCGGCACTCGCCTCTATAGCGCCGACGACCTGGCCCGGCTGCGGCGCATCAGCGATCTGGTCGCGGCCGGCGTCAATCTTGCCGGCATCGCCCGCATCCTCGACCTCCAAGACGACAACGCAGCGCTGCTTGAGGCTAACCGAGCCATCGACGGCAAGGCGACCAAGAAAACCAAGCCCAAAACCGATACCGGCTAGGTGCCACCAGGCTCGATTATCATCGAGGCGGCGTCCACCAACTACAAACTTACTCTGAAGTAAGGTACGGTCTTTTCATGAGTTCGGAGCATCTCGACGTCGTCGTCGTAGGAGCCGGCTTCGGCGGCATCGGCGCGGCGATCCAGCTCAAGCGCCTCGGCTACGACAACATCAGCATCCTCGACCGCGAGGCCGACTTGGGCGGAACCTGGCACGTCAACCGCTATCCGGGGCTGGCCGTCGACATCCCGTCGACAACGTATTCCTACTGGTTCGAGCCCAACCCGAACTGGTCGCGGCTGTTCGCCACCGGCCCGGAGCTCAAGCAGTACGCCAACAACGTCGCCGACAAGTACGAGGTGCGCCGTCACATGCGGTTCAACACGACGGTGGAAAGCGCCCGCTGGGACGAGGACACGCAGCTGTGGCAGGTCGCGCTCGCCGGTGGTGAAACGCTGACCACGCGCTTCCTGATCAGCGCCACTGGCTTCCTGTCCCAACCGCACACGCCGGACATCCCGGGCATCACCAGCTTCAACGGCAAGGTCGTGCACACCACCGCGTGGGACGACAGCCACGACTTCGCGGGTCGTCGCGTCGGCCTGATCGGCACCGGTGCCACCGCGATCCAGCTCATCCCCGAACTGGCAAAGACGGTGGCCGACTTGACGGTCTACCAGCGCACCGCGATCTGGGTGGCGCCCAAGCTGGACTTCGGGATCGCGCCGGCCGTACGTCGGCTGTTCGCCCGGGTGCCACTCGCCCAACGGGCAGTGCGCTGGGTGACCGACAACCTGCTCGAGTTCATGACGCTCACCGCCGTGCTGAACTACCGCTATTTCCGGCGGCTGTCCATCGCCGGGATGGACCTGTGCAAGATTCATCGCTTCGTGCAGGTTCGGGACAAAGAACTGCGGCGCAAGCTGACGCCCGATTACGACATCGGCTGTAAACGGCCGAGCTGGTCCAACGACTATTACCGCAGCTTCACCAAACCGCATGTGCACCTGGAGACCGGCGGCATCAGTCGTATCGAGCCCGATGGCATCGTCACCAACGACGGGCGCAAGGCCATGATCGACACCCTGGTGCTGGCCACCGGATTCGATCTGTGGGACGCCAACTTCCCGGCCATCGAGGTGGTCGGCCGCGACGGCAGAAATCTCGGAAAGTGGTGGCGGGAGAACAGGTTCCAGGCCTACCAAGGGGTGTCGGTTCCGTATTTTCCCAACTATCTGAGCCTGGCCAGCCCGTACGCCTTCTCCGGGTTGTCCTTCTTCAACACCATGGAATACCAGATGCGGCACATGGACCGGTTGTTGGGCGAGGTGAAGCGAAGGGGCGCAAGCACATTCGAGGTGACTGAAGATGCCAACGCGCGCTTCCTGGACCGGATGACCAAACATCTGGACAGCTCGGTGTTCTACGCCGGTGACTGCGCCACGTCGCGGTCCTACTACTTCAACCACAGCGGCGAGGCGACACTGCTACGGCCGACGTCAGTGCGCAACGCCGTGCGGGACGGCTCTCGATTCCCGCTGAGCGACTACGCAATCAGCTAACGGTGGACTGCGAAAAATCCTGTCTCGCAATAGCAACCGCCTTGCCCGCTTTTCCGGTCTGGCACTGGCCGGGGCCGGGCTCTCCCACTTCACCAGTCCGCGGTTGTTCGAGCCGATCACCAAGGCCGCATTTCCGCGTAACACCCGTCAGCACGTCTACACCAACGGCAGTATCGAGACGGTGCTGGGTCTGGGTTTCAGCAGTCGGCAGACCCGCAGCCTGGCCATCGTCGGGCTGATCGGCTATCTCGCCTACCTGGGCGGGAATGCTATTCGCCACTCCCAAACACCGTAACCGCCATCAGTTTTCGCACACAGGCTTGCGGGTAGGCGGAGTTGTCGGCCGGGTGCTCGTATTGCACCAGCCGTCCCACGTCGACCACCAGGGCCATCGCCGCGTGCACCAAAATGCGCGCCTGTGTCGGCGTCAGATCCGGGCGGGCCGATGTAAGCAGACGCATCCAGGAATCGATCGTGGTGCGCTGCACACTGCGCAACAACTGCTCGTCCACCCGAGTCAGGTTGACCCGCTCGGTGTAGTAGATCGCGACCAGTTCCGGATTGGCGAACGACGTTGCCACGTAAGCCTCGATCAACAGCGTGAGCATCTGGCGTGGCTCGGTGAGACCGGTCAGGATCGTCGACAATCGGCCGGAAACCCGGTCGGCCGCCCGCCGTAACCCCGTCGAGAGGATGTCGCACTTGCCGGGGAAATACCGGTAGATCCCGGACACCGGGATACCGACCGCCGAAGCGATCTCCGCCATGCTCGTCTCGGGGTAGCCCTTGGCGTTGAACAACACCATCGACGCCTGCAACAGGGCTTCGTAGACACCGGTATCCGATTCGAAGATCCGCCAAGAGGTAGGGCGGCTCAGCGCATCCGCCGGCTTGGGCAGCTCGGCGCCGAGCACCGCGGAAGCGGCTTCGGCCAGCAGCGTGCGGATCTCGGCGGCCGGCAGCGCAACCCGGTGGTCGACGATGCTGCCGATCACGCTGAGCAGCCCCGACGACAACATCCACCGATGCGACGACGTCAACGTCGGCCGAATCGCCATGAGTGGCCGTTGGATTCGGCGATTGACCACCCGCAATTGGTCCATCAACGTGGATTGGTCTTCGCCGTGCAGGTATCGGGCTTGCCACCGGTACAGCCCGCCGGACTCGCGGTTCGCCAACGTCACGTCGATCAGTGCGTCGACCAGCCGGTCCAATGTCGCAGCCGCGTCGGCAGCTGAGAGCTCGGCCGGTTCCGCGTCGGCGAAATCGGTGCAGTCGACCAGTTGCTGGCCCAAGGCCAGGACCGCGCCGCGGAACAGGTCGTACTTGCTGGCGTAATGCCGGTACAGCGCCGGCGCGGAGATTCCGACCTGGGCCGCGATGGCTTCCATGCTGACTGCGTGGTAGCCCAGCGCGCTGAACGACTCGGCGGACACCCGGGCGATCTGAGCTTTGCGGTCTTTGGGCCGACGGCGCACGACGGCGGCAGGCTCGGTGCGCGCGCTCGTCACCGCCTCACCCTAGCGCGCAGATCGGTGGCTCAAAAAGCTACCGAAGAGTCAGAACAGCCATTAACATAGTGGATTGTTCGTCGCCTGTTTAAGACGATGTGCGAAATTGGGTCGAAGGGTATCTGGAGATGCTGAGCAAAGTTCGCCAAGTGCTTGGCTACCAAATCACCGTCGCCGAGTTGATCGGCCTCGGGCTGATCGTCGGGACACCATATCTGCTGGTGGGAACCATTTGGTCGACGACACACACCGCCCATTTGCAGCACATGCACGGCGCCGACCTCGTGGTGTCGTTCCTCGGTTCGATCGTGTCCTGGCCGGTGCTGCTGTTCGCGAACGTGTGCATGACATGAGCACTGAAGCCGCCGGAGTGCCCCTGACCGTTCTCGACACCCTCATTCACATAACTGAGCGGCCGGCCTCCGTCGCCGCCGCAATCATGATTTGAAAGGAAGTCCGTGAGCAATCGTCAGCTGTACATCGCCATTGTCGGAGCGTTACTGGTCGTGGTCGGGCTGCTGGCACTCTGGTTTCCGGTTTATCTGAGCCAGTACGACCACTACGGCGTGCAGATCGCCTGCGGCAGAGGCTTCAGTTCGAACCTGTCGCAGGCCGCCGACGCCGGCGGTCAGGGCCTCGTCGCGCAATGTGGTACGGCGCTGCTGCTGCGCCGCATCTGGGCGATCCCGGCTGTCGTCCTGGGATGGGTGATCCTCACCGGCCTTGTCGCGATGTGGGCGCACAGCAAACCCTCCGCGGAGGAGAGCTCGCGCTTCTGGGAATTGAGCGGGGACAGCACGTAACAGGATCGACAGTCCAAACTGGACAGTTTGGACTGTCTAATTTAGACTGGCGGCTGTGGATGGGATCAGCGAGTCGGCGGGAGCGGCTGCCCGAGATCTTCGGGTGACGTTCAGCCGGCTTCGACGCCAGCTGAAGGACGTCTCGACCGGTAGCGATCTGACGCCGTCGCAAACCGCGGTGCTCACCCGCCTTTGGAAAGAGGGCGCATCGTCGGCCAGCGCGTTGGCTGCCGCCGAGCGGATGCGTCCACAGTCGATGGCGACGATACTGGCCGGGCTGGCTGGGCATGGCCTTATCCGGCGCACGCCCGACCCCGATGATGGTCGGCGCCAAGTGATCTCATTGACAGCCGCGGGCCGGCGCCGCGCGGAAAGCGACCGTCAGGTCCGCGAGGAATGGCTGGCCCGTGCCATGCAGGAGCGCTACTCGGAGCGGGAACGTCGCGTCATCCTCGACGCGTTTTCCCTCCTCCAGCGCTTAACCGATTAACGAACGGAGTTACCAATGGAATTGGGAATACACTTCATCGACTTTCTGCCCGGCGATCCGGCGAGTTTGGCGCCGACGCTGGTAGCGACCGCCAAGGCCGCCGAAGACATCGGTGCGTCGATATTCACCCTGGCCGATCATTTCTTCCAGATGGAAAATGTTGGGCGTGCCGAAGATCCGTTCTTGGAGGGCTACACGTCGCTGGGTTATCTGGCCGGTCAGACCGCCAGCATCGAGCTAGCGCTGCTGGTCACCGGGGTCACCTATCGGCATCCGGGAGTGCTGGCCAAGACGGTCACCACGCTCGACGTGCTCTCGCAGGGCCGGTCGGCGTTCGGTATCGGAGCCGCCTGGTACGAGCGCGAGCATGTCGCGTTGGGCGTACCGTATCCGCCGTTGCGTGAGCGGTTCGAGATGCTCGAAGAGACGCTGCAGATCTGCCTGCAGATGTGGGGCGACGACGACGGTCCGTATGACGGGAAGCACTATCAGCTGGCCGAAACAATCTGTGAGCCCAAGCCGATTCGTCGGCCGCCGATCCTGATCGGCGGTGGCGGCGAAAAGAAGACACTGCGGCTGGTCGCGCAGTACGCCGATGTCTGGAACTCCCCGGATTCCGAGCCCGAGGTACTCAAGCACAAGATCGAGGTGTTGACGCGTCACTGCGAGAATGTAGGCCGCGACGTCGCCGAGGTCCGCAAGACAGTTGGCCTGTTGGCGGATCCGTTCGACGACGTCGACGGCTATCTGAAGCGGCTGGAAGACTACGCCGAGCTGGGCATCGAGATGATCAACATCGGCCCGGTCCCGGGCACCCCGGACCCCGCCGGCTTCGTGCAGCGGTTTGGGGACGAGCTGATGCCGAAGGTGTCCGAGATCGGTTGAGCCGCAGCCACGTTGTGGATCAGATGCCGGAGATGAGCCGGGCGCGCTTCTGGGCGTATTCGGTGTCCGAAATGGCGCCGTTGGTCCGGAGGGCATCAAGCTCCTGCAGCCGCTGCCACGCCGGTGCCTCCGAAGGCGCAGACACCGGCTGAGGCCCCCGCGCCGCAGTGTTGTGCTGCCAGTGCTGCACTGTGGCGCTTGGCCTTTCGCCGAAGTTGAGCAGGCCGAGTCGCAGCAGGAGCAGCAGAATCGCGACGACACCGCCGATCGGCAGGGCGAAGTAGAAAATCCCAACGCCGGATACGCCGGCCTGGCTCAGCACGACAACGCGCAAGATGATCCAGAAGACGAGTAGCGCGACGGTCGCTCCGAGCACCACTTTGGTCCGGTTGTTCATTGATGTATTCCTTTCTGGTAGTTAGCTCCTGGTTGCAGGAGCGTGAGGTGGGTGGTGTATCGGCCCGGTGTTACCGCGGGCCGATACACCACATGTGAGTTGGCTACGGGCAAGTCACGTCGATTTCGAAGGGCTTGCTCACCGGTCCCGCCATCGGATTGGACATGTCCGCGCCGCTCGCGGTGCCGGTGATCTTGTAGGAGTTGCCGTCCTTGGTGGCGCTGGCGTTGCCCGAGGTCCCGCCAACTCCCAACGACACGCCGTTGACGTTGCCGAGCGCGACGGACTTGACGACCGGCGGGTTGGCATCCGTCAGCACAGCGCCGATAGCCGTGGGGGCACCCGCCGCACCGGCCGTGGGCCCACCGATAGCGATGTTGACGCTGCCGGCGGCGTTGGTGCAGGCAACCGTGCCCTTGACGCTTTGGTCGTGACCGTCGACGAGCACCTTGGTGTTCGCGTCGCTGGTCGCGGCCACCGCTCCATTGCCGGATCTGACGGTCCCGCTGTGGGAACAGCCCGCCAACGCCACGCCAAGGATTGCCGCCGCGCTGGCCGTGATCATGATTTCGCGTTTCATAGCTACGCTCCTTTTCTTCATTGCTGATCGTTCTTCGTCGCTCATCGCGACGCGTTAAACACTTTGCGGGACAGGGCTTACTGGATCCTTAATGGACTGCTCAGCAGTGACGCTCACTCCGCGCCAGTCGCCATGTCCATGTACATCGACTGAATGCCAACACGACCGGGTCCGGTGAAGCGGTTGAAGACGAGATTGCCACTGCCGCCGAATATTCCGGTGCGCAGGCCGTACACATGCGGGTCCATCCGCACGCTCTCGTCGCGGTAGATCCAGCTTCCCGGCTCCACGTCGATCTGCTCACCGGGACCAAGGACTTTCTCGAAAACGTTGCCGTAGCCGTGCAACCACACGACGCCTTCGGACTGTGTCGCGGCGAACCGGTCCACGAAGAACCCGGTCGAGCCGAACATCATGTTCTTGATCCCCTTCTGGCGGGTGAACCCGTATTCCAGATTGCCTGTCGCCGCCAGGTATTGGTGCTCACGCACCTCTACCGCGGAACCGGGGCGCAAGTGCAGCGGGAACACGTGGCCACTTCCGTCACGGGAAAATGCGACCTGTCCCGGCCCACGCGCCTCGGTCAAAAGCAGCTGCATGCCGGCGATCATGCGCTTGAACGCACCCTTACCTTTGATCCCGATGGCGAGCGACGGTTCTTTCCAGAGCACCACGTGGTGCTCGAAAAACACCGGGACGCTGCCGTCCAGCCAGATGTGCAGTACCGGCACCAGCTCTCCGTCGATGCGGTAATACACACCCGGCGCGCTCCCGTCCGCGATGGTGGTCGGTAGTAGCTGGGGCGGCTCGGGCCGATAGGTGTTACTCATCGTCGGCCCTGGCGTGCCGCGGGACATTCGTGAACACGACACGACCGAACTCGTCGGCCTGACGCTGATTACCCCATTCGTCCTGGCGCCGCCATCGCTGCTTGCTGTAGAAGAATCGCTCTGTTTGTGGTGTGTTGCTGAGGTTGGTGTTCGTCATGCCTATAGGGTCCGGCGGAGGCCTTAATGGATTCTAAGTAGCCCGACCCGATCTCATGAATTCCGTTGTGGGGGAAGAACACTAACGCTTGGTTTCGAGCGTGAATTCTTGATCGCCGATGCGAAGGCGATCGCCGTCGCGCAGTTCGGCGCTCGGATCGATCCGCTGCCCGTCCACTCGGACCCCGTTGACTGATCCCAGATCCGTGATCATCAATGCCGTGCCGTTGTCGGTGATGACCGCGTGGTGACGGCTGACTTTGACGTCGGACAGCACGATGTCGTTATCGGAGCTGCGGCCGATCCGGGTGGCCGTGCCGACCAACGCATACCGTTGACCGTCGGCGGCGCGCAACGCGGCCGCGACGGGCCGGCGGATCGGGGTTGCGTTGCCCTCGACGGCGACGGACGACACTAAGGTGTCTTCGGCATGGACCTGAGCAGCTCTGCGCACATCCACCTCTTCCTGGCGCAGGACTTGCTCATAGAGCTCGCGTAGCTTGGGGCCGGGGTCAATGCCCAAGTCTTCGGCCAGTCTGGTTTTGAGCCGCAGGTAAGCGTCGAGGGCATCTGATTGGCGGCCTGCCAAATAGTAGGCGGTGATCAGCTGCGCCCACAGCGGCTCGCGGTAGGCATGCTCGACGATCAGCGTCTCCAGTTCCATGATCACGGCGTCCGGTCGGCCGCAGGCGATTTGGGCCTCAACATGCGCGGTGTGCGCGACGACCTTTTCTTCGTCGAAGGCCGTGGCAAGGGTCTCCACGAATTGGAAATCCCGCAGGTCCTCCAAGAACCGCCCGCGCCATTGGTCCAACGCATCTGACATGAGCCGGCTGGCCTGCTCGAATTGCGCGGCGGCCGCGGCATGCACTCCGGCGTCCTTTTTGGTGCGAAAACGCCCGAGGTCAGACTGATCGGGAGCGACGGTCAGTCGGTACCCCGGCGGCGCGCTGGCCAGCAGCGCCCGGTCGATACCGGCGCCACTCATCAGGCGACGCAAGTTGGAGATGTAGGCGTGCAGTGTGGCTCTCGCTCCCGGCGGTGGCCGTTGATTCCAAGCGGCGCTGATCAGCGTGTCGATGTCCACCGGTCGATTGGCGTTGACGACCAGCACCGCCAGCACGGCACGTTGCTTCGGCGTGCCCAACGGCACCAACGCGCCCCCGACGCTCATCTGCAACGGGCCCAACACGCCGAATTCGACGTCGTCGCCGTCCGTCGCGTCGTCAGGGCCGGTACGTGGCGAAGCCGCAGTCATCGCGCCCCCAACCAGTCCCCGATCGTGATGTTCCTGAGCCCAACGAGTAAGCCAGCTAAGTAGCAGCAGCATAGCCGGTTGACCCCCGTGGGCCGTGCTGGTGATCAGTTTGAATTGATCATGCCGCTGAAATGCCGGGAATAGGATTTGGCCATGCCGGTGTCGGTGGGCGAACTGTTTGCGGGATTCACCATCCTGCGGGTACTGGGCGCCGGCGCGATGGGCACGGTGTACTTAGCCGCCCATCCCCGGCTGCCGCGCCAGGATGCGCTGAAGGTGTTGTCGGCGGAGTTGACCGCCGACGCCCAATATCGCGAGCGGTTCCTGCGCGAGGCCGATTTGGCCGCCAGCTTGTCGCATCCCAACATCTTGGGCGTCCACGACCGCGGCGAATACGAAGAGCAGTTTTGGATTTCGATGGACTACGTCGCGGGCACCGACGCCGGTCGGTTCGTGCGCGAGCACCACCCGGACGGAATGCCGCTCGCTGACGCGCTGGCGATCATCACTGCCGTCGGTTCGGCACTGGATTACGCCCATCAGCGCGGGCTGTTGCACCGCGATGTCAAACCGGCCAACATTCTGCTGGACTCTCAGTCGCAACGAATTTTCCTGGCGGACTTCGGAATCGCTCGACGCATCGATGACGTATCGGGGCTGACCGAGACGAACATGGCGGTGGGCACGGTGTCCTATGCGGCGCCCGAGCAGTTGAAGGGTGAGTCGCTCGACGGCCGCGCCGATCAGTATGCGCTGGCCTGCACGGCATTTCACCTATTGACGGGCGCGCCGCCATATGTCGATTCCAATCCCGCGGTGGTGATCACCAAACATTGCATGGCCCCCGCGCCATCGTTCGAGCAATGCCGCCCGGAGTTGGCTGAGCTGGATCCGGTGCTGGCCAAGGCGATGGCCAAAGCGCCCGCCGACCGATTCGCCAGCTGCCGAGAATTCGCGACCGCATTGCAGCACCACCTCGGCCCGCCGTCCGCGCACTTCCACACCCTACCGCCGACCCAGCCAAGCCAAGTTGCGACAGCGCCCGCGATCGGGACTGGCCTGCAGCGGGTTTCGCGTTCGAGGGCTCGGCTTGCGGCGCTCGTGGTCATCCCGTTGCTGATCGTCGCCGCCGTTGTCGTCGCGGGCGTGACGCTCTTCGGCCACCGCAGTCAGGCCGGCACGGCGAGCCCGTCGGCCACCGCGAAAGCCAATGCCTTTACCGGCACCTACCGGGCGGACTATGGCCCGGGAACCGATCTCGAGGGTAAACCCGTCGCCGGTGCGCCCGCGATGACCGGCACCTGGGACGTGCGCTCGACGTGCGGCTCCGGCGGCTGCGTCGCAACGGCGTCGTACGTCGGCGGCAGCGGAATCGTGCTGGTCTCGAATTTGGTGTTCGATCAGGTGGGCGGCAGCTGGGTGGCCGTGGGCCTCGGCTCAACGCCGTGTAATAACGCGCCTGCCGAAGTCTGGGTGGTGTTCACCCTGCAACCCCAGCCCGACGGCACCCTGAAAGGCGAAACCGTCAGGTCCACCACCAACAGCTGCAGCGCCGGAAAACGAAGCGTAACCTTCACCCGCACTGGCGATCCCGACGTCGCCAAAGTGCCCGACCCGGCCACCCTACCGCCGCGAGCGGCGTCCCCGGCCATGGCGCTACACGGCCGGTACCACGAAACAATCACATACGCGAACGGCAATTCTGCGCCAGGACAAGACGATCTCACCGTCCGAACCGAGTGTCTCCGCACCGGCGAGCGGTGCATGAGCCTGTTCCACGCGCCCGACGGGGTTGTGCCACTTGTCTTCGGCGGCGGAAAGTGGACTCGCGACGACGAGGGCACCGTACCGTGCAATCTCGGCGGCACGGTGCATATCAGACTCACCGCGGAGTACCCGCTGCCTGACCCGCTACAGGAGCCGATTCCGGTGCTCACCGGGCACGGCCAAAATGTAACGACCGGAAGCGCCTGCGCCGGCGGCGATTTCGAGGACAAGTTCGAGCGCACCGGCGACTAGCCAGAAGTCGCGGGTCAGAATCGTTAAGAATCCATTCTGGGCCCCGGCTTACCGTCACGACCATGAAAACCTTCAACATCTCGAAGCGGGTCATTGCCGCTGCATTGTTGTCGGGCGGCGTCGCGCTGGCCGGCATCGGAGCGGCCGCAGGTATCGCGCAGGCCCAGCCCGGAGACAACTTCTCGGTTCCCCATCACTGGTGCCCGGGGCAACCGCTGCCGGAGGCCGATGTCCATTGGGACACGAATATCTGCCACACCTGGTTCTGGGTGCCGGTCGGAGGTATGGGCAATGCCGGCGAGTTTGTTTGGGATGGCGATACTCCACCGCCTCATGGTCCGCCGCCGTGCTATGGAGCCCCGATTTGCCTGCCCGGTCTGTAGCGAATGAGCGAACGATGGACCGATCTTTGCGGCTTCGCCGTTTTTCCAGGTCACGTGGGGATACTCTGCGGCCTACGAAGCGAGTACTCGTTGGCGTAGCAACCGGCATGTTGCTGTCTGCCGGTTTGGGCCTGGGAGCCGGCACCGCCCAGGCCTATAACTACGGCCCATTTCAGTGGTGCCCCGGGCAACCCATGCCGAACGATCCACCACGGTCGGATGCAGACCTGGTCTGGGACATGGGTGTCTGCCACACCTACTATTTCGCCTACGTGCGAACGAAGGCACCCGCCCACTATTGGGAGGGACCCAACCTGTTTCCAACTCCGATCCCGCCGCCTCCGCCGCCCGCGAATCCGCCGAACATTGCCCAGCAATGCCCCGGGCTCATTCCCTTCGTCAACTGCTTGCCCGGCCTCTAGCCAGCGCCTGGAATCGGTTGAGCCGCAAGCACCTTAGCGGCTCACAGCGAAGGCAGGATGTCGACCAGGTTATTGCCGATGGCAGTCATGGCGTGGAGCATGTCGCCGGAGGCGGCGGCGATGTCGTCGTTGCCGCCAGTGGCGTAGGCCGAGCTGCCCACGGTGCCAAATGGGTCGAAAACCGCGCGCATCACCCCGGCAGGCGTGTTTGGCACAGGTTGCCACCTGCGTAAATACGTGCGTCGAAGCCGATTACTTGGCCAGCTCGTGCCGGGTGCGGTCCTCGCGAATCGGGACACCGTTACGGCCGGTGAGATCCTGGGCGTACAGACCGGTTGCATAGGCGACACCGCCGCCGTTGATGCCGAGCTCGGTCCGGTCGATGTGCTCTAACGTGTCGGTGCTCTTGTGGTAGTTCGGGTCGAACGGCTGGTCGGCGGCGCCGCCCCACAGCTTGGCCTCTTCCGCTGTCTTCTTGTTCTCGGCGCCCGAAAACAACCCACCCGACGGGATACCCGCCAAGGTGAAGCCGTCGTAGTCGGACCGACCGTCGAACGAGGTATCTTCCGCCTTCTTGCCGGCCGAGTTGAGGTAGGCGACCAACGAACGCTCGATCCCGGCCGAGCCCTCCGGCACCACCGGATCGCCCCGCTTGTCGTTGGGCAACGACTGATCCCCGTCGTAAGTGAAGTAGCCCGGATTCGGCGATGCGAGCATGTCGAAGTTCAAATACAGCGCAATGTCCTTGAGCGCGTTGACATCCAATGACGCGACATACTTCCTCGACCCGATCAGTCCGAGTTCCTCTGCACCCCAGAAGCCGAACCGCACCGCGTTGCGGATCTGCGGTGAGCTGCCCAGTTGCAGCGCGGTCTCCAGCACCGCCGCCACCCCGGACCCGTTGTCGTTGATACCGGGCCCCCCGGGAACACTGTCGAGGTGCGCGCCGGCCATTACCACGTCGCTGGTCAAGCCCGTCTTGGTCTGCGCGATGACGTTGCGGGCTTGCATGGTCTTGGTTTCCGCGGAGAGCTTTACCGTTGCCGGCCCCGAGGTGAGGCGAAGCGCCGCGCCGTCGCGCTTGGTCACGCCGACCACCGGGATCTTGACGTCGGTCTTCTCGCCAAGAGTGCCGCCCATCTGCTCCTCGACGACGTTGTCCGCGACGATCATCGCGACGGCGCCGCGCTGCGCGGCGGCTGCTTCCTTCTGGGCGAATGGGCAGGTGCCGCGGTCCACCAGCACCACCGCGCCGTTGACTGGCAGGCTGCCGTAGTCGGAGGCATTGCAGGCCGGGTTGTCATCCGAGACAGTCACCAGCGGACCGGTCACCCCGATGGGCGGGGTGGCGGGGCTGAATTCCAAAGCCTTCGCTTCGACCGTCCGGTCGCCGATGGTCACCGACCCTGGATCGGAGTGGAACACCCGCGCTTCGAACTGAAGGGTTTGCACGTCAAAACCCTTGTCCCGCAGCTTGCCCGCCACGTAGTCGACGCTGGCGTCGTAGCCCGGTGTGCCGATCGCGCGGGTGTTGCCGTTGGCGTTGGCGATGTCCTGCAGCTTGGTCAAGTGCGCCATCATCCCGTCGGCGCTGACCCGCCCGCGCAGGCCAGCGGCGAAATCCGGGGCCGATACCCGCTTCAGCGGCTCCACACTGTCAGACGGTGCACACCCGCCTGCCACCAGGGCGATGGCCGCAATCCCGGCGAGAAACGGTTTTGATTTATTAACCATCGCGCTCAGGTTAGACGGCGCATCAGGTGACGTGTTCGTCGGAATGGTCGAGTCCCAGGTAGGCATGAATGGTGGTGCCGGCCGGTGTCGTGTGGGTGCGCAGCAAATCCGCGATCGCGTTGACAACGAAGAGCCCGTGCGGGCCCGCCCCCCGCGAGGCGGGCGGTCGGCGGCCGGCGAGCGGATCTGTCCAGTGGCCCATGTCTCGCGCCTCGCAGACCACGTGCCCGGCCTCGTACCAGAACGCTAGTCGGCACGCACCGCCGGCATGGTTGAGGCTGTTGGTCGCCAGCTCGGTGGCGATCAGCATGAGGTCGGCGACCCGGTCCGCGGACATGCCAAGCAGCCGGCCGTAGCGATCAACGCACTTGCGGGCACCGGCCAGATCGGCCGGCTCGTTGACGGTGTACGTCACCGCGGCGGGGTTGGTCGCCAGGGGTTGATTGCACTGGTCGAGTGCGGCACCGAGTGCGTACTTCGGACTGTGTTTACGCAAACCGCCTTGCCAGATCTGCGGATGTGTGAGGAGGACGTCGGCCAGGACGCTTTGGTCCAGGCACGAGGCGTCGTAGGGACATAGACCGGTCACATCCAAACCGTCCAACGCGATGTTGGCCAGTGCCTCATGCTGCATACACGCGGACGTTTCGAACGCGGTGCGGCCCGCCCAAACCGGTTCAGCGACGATCCGGACGTGATCGTCCGGGTGCCTTTCGACAAAAGCGAGGTGCGCCGCGATGATTCGGCTTGGATTGCGCCCAAAACCGGTGATGTCCGCCATAGTCACGTCTGCCGCTGCGTTACCCAATGCGCGCCGCAGCAACGCCAACCTGTTCCCCGGCACCGCGACCAACACCGGCTCCGCCCGGTCCAAACCGTCGGAGATGAACCGCACCAACCAATCGATGTACTCGTCATCCGAGTGGTAGAGCAGCGCGCAATGATCGAAAGCTGGAATTCGCGCGTGTGCTGTCACTTTCATGTCGACGGATTGATCCTCGCCAGTGCTTCCCTGGAATGTCGCTTCGTAGATTTACCCAGGCGGCAGAAAACTAACCGTTTCCGTCTTTCGATTAGACGATCAAATCCGCCACGGCACGCATGCCTGCGGCGTTGGGGTGAAACGGTGCCGGGCGCCACGGCAGCGGCCACCCCGCACCCGCTGCCCACGGGTCCGCCGACCAGCCATGATGCTCCCTGCTGGCTTCTCCGGCGCGCACCAGCTCGCAGCCAGTGGCCTGCGCGGCCGCCGCGGTGGCTTCTTCCAGGCGCGCGGCGACGTGGCGGCCAAGGTCGGCTTCCGCGGCCGACAACGGCGGGGCGGCCACACCGTCCGGCGGCAGCAGAGTGAGGTAGTCAACGAACACCACCCGGGCGCGCGGCGCACGGCGACGCACCGCGGTGCCGAGCGCGCGCAACGAGTCGCCGACGCCGTCAAGCGCTCGCTCGCGCGCGTCGCGGTCAAACAGCGCACCGATCGCGGGAAGTAGCCGGAGCGGCCGGGGCAACGTCGCGGCCATCAGCAGCGGCACGTATCCGACGTCGTTGCCGCCGATCGTGAGGGTGACCAACTCTTCGGAGCCGTCCAGCGCGTCGATCTGCGGCCGCGCTCCGCGCTGACGTTCGGCAAGCACATGCGCGGTGGTGGCGCCGGAAAACGTGACGTCGACGAGGTTGAGGTTCCGTTGTTCGGCGACGAGGTGCGCGTAGTTGCGTGCCGACCGGCCCGACCCGAACGGCGCGCCCGGCGCCTGGGGCCGAATACCGGGACCGGCCGCCATCGAACTGCCGAGCGCCACATACCGCCCGCTCATGCTCGGCTCAATTGCCCGGCTCCTCAGCGGGCCGTTCCCCGGCCCGCATCGTCGCCGAGCGCGGGCTGGAGGCTTGTGCCCAGAATCGCTTGGGAATCCGGCCGGCCCGGCGGGCCAGATAGCCGGCCGTCACAGCTGCTGCCATCGCCGCGGCCATCACGGGCGGGTCGGCGGCTCGGGTCACCGCGGTCGCCAGCAGCACCGCGTCACATCCCAACTCCATCGCCAGCGCGGCGTCGCTGGCGGTCCCGATGCCGGCGTCGAGGACGACGGGGACGCGGGCCTGGGCGACGATCATCTCGATGTTGTGCGGATTGGCGATGCCCAGACCCGTGCCGATCGGCGAGCCCAGCGGCATCACCGCCGCGCAGCCGGTGTCCTCCAGTCGTTTGGCCAACACCGGGTCATCGTTGGTGTATGGCAGCACCACAAACCCGTCGTCGACCAATTGCTCTGCAGCTCTGAGTAATTCGACAGCGTCGGGCAGCAGTGTGCGTTCGTCGGCGATCACTTCCAGCTTGACCCACTCGGTACCCAACGCTTCACGGGCGAGCTGCGCGGTCAGCACCGCCTCCGCGGCGCCACGGCAGCCCGCGGTGTTGGGCAGCGGCGTGATACCCAGTCGGCTCAGCAGGTCGAGCATGCCCGTGCCGCCCTCGGCGTCCACTCGGCGCATCGCGACGGTGGTCAGTTCGGTGCCGGATGCGACCAGGGCTTCCTCCAGGACTGCCAGGTTGCCCGCGCCACCGGTGCCCATGATCAACCGTGACGCGAAGCTACGTCCGGCGATCGTCAGTTTCGAATCAGCCACCTTGCACCGCCGTCACCACCTCGAGTTGTGCTCCGTCGGAAAGGGTTGTCGCCCAAGCGGATCGCGGTAACACCGCTTGGTCGACGGCCACCGCGATACCGCGGTCGGGATAGCCCAGCGACTGCAGCAGCGCCGCCACGGTGGTCTGGTCATCGACCTCGAGTCGCTCGGCATTGACAAGAACGATCATGAGTGAACTCCAACCGGAATGAGTTGGGAAACAATCTGTTCGGCGGTCCAGGGCGCCAGCAGGAAACCGGAGCGGCCGTGGCCGGCGGCGATCAGCGTGCGCGCGTCCAGCCGTCCCACCAGCGGCAGGTTGTCCGGTGTCATCGGACGCAGGCCGGCGACGCACTCCGCCAGCTCGTATTCGCCGAGCGCCGGCATCACCGTGCACGCATCGTCGAGCAGGTTACGCACACCGGATACGGTCGGCGCGGTGTCGCGACCATGCTCGTACTGAGTGGCGCCCACCACCACACCGTCGGCGCGCGGCACCAGATATACCTGCCGTCCGTGCACGCGGGCACGAATTACCCTCTGCGGCAACGGCATACACCCCTTACGCCAGCGCAGCCGCAGCACTTCGCCCTTCACCGGCCGAATCGGCAGACCGGGCCACAGTGTCGGGGCGTCGATGCCGTTGGCAATCACGACCGCGTCAGCTTGCACCGAATCCAGCTCAGCTACCGGCCCATCCCATTGGACGCCCAGCCGCTCGCATGCCGCCGCCAACCCGTCGAGCAGGGCGCGGTTGTCCACCGCCAGCTCGGTGGGCGCCCGGAAGCCGTGCCGAATGCCCTGTGCCAGCATCGGCTCCACGTCGCGCGCGGCCGACTCCCAGATCACCGGATGGCCTTGCGCCGACAACCAGTCGGCAACCGTATGCAGGTCGGCGACATCAGCGCGGTCGACGGCGACCGCCAACGATTCGCGTGCGGTGATCACGTGCTCCGGCAACCCGTCGGTGAAGCCGCCCTGTTGCCACAGCTGCAGCGATTCCAGGCCCAGTTGCAGCAGCCGCTCCTCGCCGGGCCAGCCTTCGCTGTGCGGCGCCAACATTCCGGCGGCCACCCAGGACGCGCCGGGCCGCCCGGTGCGGTGTACCCGCACCGACCAACCCGCCTGAGCCGCGCGCCGTGCCACCGACAGCCCGATGACGCCGCCGCCGATGACGGCCAGCGATCCCGAGTCCGGTGGCATCTTTCGCTCCCTTCGCCGGCATGATCCGGATCAGGTGTGACGGTAAGGGCCGACGCGCCCATTCTCAGACCCCGCTCGCGGGACTCCCGTGTCGACTTCCCACGCTAGCGGCTAGCGTCGCGGTGTGCACGCACCAGATGGCCCCGCTCCTCCTCGGGCCGTGCCGGCCCGCATCGTCGCCGGGGCGCCTTTGGCCCGGCTCGCGAGCGCACGGCTATATCTGTGCACCGACGCGCGCCGCGATCGTGGCGATCTGGCCGAGTTCGCCGATGCCGCTCTAGCCGGCGGGGTGGACATCATTCAGCTGCGCGACAAGGGCTCGACCGGTGAGCGCCAGCTGGGTCCGCTGGAGGCGCGTGACGAGCTGGCAGCGCTGGAGACCCTCGCCGACGCCGCACGCCGGCATGGCGCCCTGGTCGCCGTGAACGACCGCGCCGACATCGCCCGCGCCGCCGGCGCCGACGTGCTGCACCTCGGCCAGGATGACCTGCCGCTGGCGGTGGCGCGCGACATCCTCGCACCGGACACGCTGATCGGCCGGTCGGCGCACGATCACGGCCAGGTGGCCGCGGCGATCGCCGAGGACGTCGACTACTTCTGCGTCGGGCCCTGCTGGCCGACGCCCACCAAACCCGGACGCCACGCCCCAGGGCTGGGACTGGTGCGTGTCGCCGCCGATCTGGCGCCCGACAAACCGTGGTTCGCCATCGGTGGCATCGACGCCGATCGGCTCTCGGAGGTGCTGGCGGCCGGCGCTCGCCGCATCGTCGTGGTCCGGGCGATCGCAGCGGCGGAGGATCCGCGGGCTGCGGCCGAGCGGCTCAGTTCGGCGCTTGCAGCAGCGAGCTGATCCGGGAACTCAGCAGGGACGGCGGCTGGTCGGGCTTGCCCGCGGTGCACCACACGAAAACACCGGCGTCGATCTCGAGGGTGCGTGGCAGGTGCCGCCGCCGCTCGTCATCGGGGCTCAACGGCACCATCGCCGGTGCGGTGCGCAGCTGTTGCCAACTGGCGGCGAACCCGGGATGCAGCGGCAGTTCTTCCACCTCGTCTTCGCTGACCCAGCGCAGTTCGGCGCTTTCCCGGTTGGGCACGGCGTGCAGCAGTTCGCCGGCGTCGGCTACGACGGTGGTGTAAGTCCAGTTCGTGCCACTGGCGGTGGCGGTGATCACGGTCGCCCGCACCGAGAGCTGCTCGCCGGGCAGCCCCGCCTCCTCATGCGCCTCCCGGACGGCGGCCTGCTCAGGGGTCTCGTGGCTGTCGCGGGCGCCGCCCGGCAGCCCCCACGTTCCGCCCTGATGACTCCACGGCGCCCGGTGCTGCAGCAACACCGCCGGCGTACCGTCGGAGCGGGGCGCTCTCAATAGCAAGCCGGCCGCGCCGTGCCGGCCCCAGTAATGCATGCCGCTGTCGGAAACCACCCATCCGTCACCATCGCCGCGCACGCGTTCAGGATAAGCAGCCCGCCCGACGACGATGCGGCCAGCGCAGCTGGCCGAGAAGGAGTCGGGCAATCAGCTCCCGCCCGACGACGACGCGTCCAGTGCCTGGAAGAGAATGGAGTCGAGCAATCACCCCTCAGGTCCCCGCATCTGGGGAAAACACTCTTAGACTTTGCTTATACAGTTCGTGACAGGTACGCCCGAGAGATGAGGTCCGAACAGACGTGACCGTTGAGTTGGCGCATCCGTCGACCGAGCCCCTGGGTTCGCGGTCGCCGACCGAACCGGCCCACCCCCGCTGGTGGTTCGTCGCGACAACGCCGGGCCGCATCCTGACCATCGGTCTCATCCTGGCGATCCTCGGCGGGCTCAGCGCGTTCGCGACTTCGACCACGATCAACCAGCGGCAGCAGGTGCTGACCACCGTGTTGAAGCACACCGAGCCGCTGGCCTTCGCGGCCGGACGGCTGTACACGACGTTGTCGGTGGCCGATGCTGCAGCCGCGACCGCCTTCATCGCTCAGGCCGAACCGAGTGCCGTCCGGCAACGCTACGAGCAGGCGATCACCGACGCGTCGGTGGCGGTGACCCGGGCGTCGAGCGGGCTGACCGACGAGCCGCTGGTGCAGTTGCTCGGACGGATCAACGCCGAATTGTCCGTCTATACAGGCCTGATCGAGATCGCGCGCACCAACAACCGGGCCGGTAACCCGGTCGGGTCGTCGTATCTGTCCGAGGCGTCGGCGCTGATGCAGTCGACGATCCTGCCGGACGCCCAACAGCTTTACCACGAGACATCGGCACGGGTGGACGCCGAGACCACGGCATCGACGCAGATCCCGGCCCCGGTGATCCTCGTCGTCGCCGCGACGGCGGCCTTCGGCGCGTTCGCCCACCGCTGGCTGGCCCGACACACCAAACGGCGAATCAACCCCGGTCTTGTCGCCGGCGCGCTCGGGATTCTCGTTATGGTGGTCTGGGTGGGGACCGCTCTTGCGATTTCCACCAGCGGCAGCCGCACCGCCAAAGACACTGCGGCAGAGTCGTTGAAGACCATCACCGATATGTCCATCAATGCCCAGCAGGCCCGTGCCGACGAGACGCTGTCATTGATCCGGCGCGGGGACGAAGAGGTCCGCAAGCAGTCCTTCTACGAACGCATCGACGCCATGCACAAGCAGCTCGACGAATATCTCGCCCGCCGCGACGCGGTCGACAAGGGCGACTTGCATGACGCTGATCAACTGCTGAGCCAGTGGCGGCGGGCCGACGACCGGATCAACGCCTACATCGCGGTGGGAAATTATCGCGCGGCCACCCAGGTCGCGCTGGGCAACGGCGATTACGACTCCACCCCCGCGTTCGACAAACTCGACCGCGCCCTGGGTAAGGCGATGGAGCAGAGTCGCAACGAACTGCGCGACGACATCCTCAACGCGCGCCGCGGGCTGGCCGGCGCGACGGTCGGCGGTGTGGTGCTCAGCCTCGGCGCGGCCGTCGCTGTCGCACTTGGGTTGTGGCCCCGGCTGAGCGAGTACCGATGACCAGACACCCGCTCCGCATCGTGTGCGCCCTGGCGGCGGCGTTGGTGCTGGCCGGGTGTAGCGAGTCGGCTGCCATGGTCGTGACCCCGGTGCCGACGCTGCCGCCGCCCACACCGGCCGGCATGCAGGAGATGCCGCCCCAGCCGCCACTGCCGCCGGACACATCCGCCGACAGCTGTAACCCCACCGCCAGCCTGCGCCCGTTCGACAACCCGGCCGACGCCGACGCCGCAGTGGCCAGCATCCGTGCTCGCGGCCGACTGATCGTCGGCCTGGACATCGGCAGCAACCTGTTCAGCTTCCGTGACCCGATCACCGGCGAGATCACCGGCTTCGACGTCGACATCGCCGGCGAGGTGGCACGCGATATCTTCGGCAACCCGGCGCAAGTCGAGTACCGGATCCTGTCGTCCGACGAGCGGATCACCGCGCTGCAGAAGTCTGAGGTCGACATCGTCACCAAGACGATGACCATCACCTGCGAGCGGCGCAAGCAGGTCAACTTCTCCACCGTTTACCTCAACGCCTACCAGCGCATCCTGGCGTCGCGCGACTCGCCGATCACCAAGCCGTCCGATCTTTCCGGCAAGCGGGTCTGCGTGGCCAGGGGCACGACATCGCTGGAGCGGATCCGGGAGATCGCGCCGCCGCCGATCGTGGTGGAGGTGGTGAACTGGGCCGACTGTCTGGTGACGCTGCAGCAGCGGCAAGTCGACGCGATCAGCACCGACGACTCCATCCTGGCCGGCCTGGTTTCCCAGGACCCTTACCTGCACCTCGTCGGACCCAACATGGGCACTCAGCCGTACGGCATCGGGATCAAGCTGGACGACACCGGGCTGGTCCGGTTCGTCAACGGCACCCTGGAACGTATCCGCCGCGACGGCACCTGGAATGCCCTGTACCGCAAGTGGTTAACGGTGCTCGGTCCGGCGCCGCCCGCGCCGAGCCCAAGGTATGTGGACTGATGGCCGAGCAACCGGCGGATCAGGAACGCCAAGACGTGGACGACGGCTCGAAGGATAGCGACATCGGCCCGGGCACCCAGCCCGCCGACGCGACGGTGGATTCGTCCTCGCAGGAGCGGCCGGTGACCACGCAAGCGGTTTTCCGCCCCTTCGACGACGACTCCGAAGCCACGCCGGTGCACGCCGTGGACACCGAGCCGCAAGAACGCGCGAAGCCGACGAAGCGGGCACCGGTCCGGCGGCTGGGCGGCGGCCTGGTCGAGATTCCGCGGGTGCCCGACATCGACCCGCTCGAAGCACTGATGCCCAATCCGGTTGTGCCGGAGTCCAAACGGTTCTGCTGGAACTGTGGGCGACCCGTCGGCCGATCCAGCGCGGAGGCCAAGGCACAGTCGGAGGGCTGGTGCCCCTACTGCGGAAGCCCGTATTCGTTCCTGCCGCAACTGAACCCGGGTGACGTCGTCGCCGGCCAGTACGAGATCAGGGGCTGCATCGCGCACGGTGGGCTGGGCTGGGTGTACCTGGCGCTGGACCGCAACGTCAACGATCGTCCGGTGGTGCTGAAGGGTTTGGTGCATTCCGGCGACGCCGAGGCCCAGGCGATCGCCATGGCCGAGCGACGATTCCTCGCCGAGGTCGTACACCCGTCGATCGTGCAGATCTTCAACTTCGTCGAGCACACCGACCAGCACGGGGAACCCGTTGGCTATATCGTCATGGAGTACGTCGGCGGGCAATCGCTCAAACGTCGCAAAGGCGACAGGCTGCCCGTAGCCGAAGCCATCGCGTACGTATTGGAAATCCTTCCGGCACTGAGCTATTTGCATTCCATCGGCTTGGTGTACAACGACCTCAAGCCGGAAAACATCATGCTCACCGAAGAACAGCTCAAGCTGATCGACCTGGGGGCGGTGTCGCGACTCAACTCGTTCGGCTACCTTTACGGCACACCGGGTTACCAAGCCCCCGAGATCGTGAAGACCGGCCCGACGGTGGCCAGCGACATCTACACGGTCGGGCGCACGCTGGCGGCTCTGACGCTGAAACTGCGGACCCGAGGCGGGCGGTACGTCGACGGGCTACCCGAAGACGACCCGGTGCTCAACAAGTACGACTCGTTCGCCCGGTTGTTGCGTCGCGCAATCGATCCGGACCCGCGACGACGGTTTGCAAGCGCTGAGGAAATGTCCGGGCAGCTGTCCGGTGTGCTGCGCGAGGTGGTCTCCCAGGACACCGGTGTGCGGCGGCCGGGCCTGTCGACGATCTTCAGCCGTAGCCGCTCCACGTTCGGAGAAGACCTGTTGGTCGCGCATACCGACGTATACCTGGACGGCCACGTGCATTCGGAGAAGCTGACCGCTAAGGAGATCGTCACCGCGCTGCAAGTGCCGCTGGTGGATCCGGCCGACGTCGCCGCACCGCTGCTGAGAGCGACCGTGCTGTCTCAACCGGTGCAGACACTGGACTCGCTGCGCGCATTCCGCCATGGCGCGATGGATTCCGAGGACATCGACTTGTCGGAGTCGGTCGAGCTGCCGCTGATGGAGGTGCGGGCGCTACTGGACCTCGGCGACGTGGCCAAGGCCACCCGCAAACTCGACGACCTGGCCGAGCGGGTCGGCTGGCGATGGCGGCTGGTCTGGTACCGCGCGGTCTCCGAGCTGCTCACCGGCGACTACGAGTCGGCCAGCAAGCATTTCAGCGAAGTGCTGGACACCTTCCCCGGCGAGTTGGCGCCCAAGATGGCGCTGGCCGCGACCGCCGAATTGGCCGGCAGCTCAGACGAACACATGTATTACGAGGAAGTCTGGAACACCGACGACGGGGTGATTTCGGCGGCCTTTGGGCTAGCCAGAGCCCAGTCGGTGGAAGGGGATCGCGAAGGCGCGGTGCGCACTCTCGACGAAGTACCGGCCACGTCAAGGCATTTCACCACCGCGCGGCTGACCAGTGCGGTGACGCTGCTGTCCGGCCGATCGGCAAGCGAGATCACCGAAGAGCAGATCCGCGACGCCGCGCGGCGGGTGGAGGCGCTGCCGCCGACCGAGCCGCGGGTGCTGCAGATCCGCGCATTGGTACTGGGCAGCGCGTTGGACTGGCTGGGAGAACACGAGGCCAGCACCAACCACATTCTCGGCTTTCCGTTCACCGAGCATGGGCTGCGCCTCGGCGTCGAGGCGTCGCTGCGTGGGCTGGCCCGGGCGGCGCCGACCCAGGCGCATCGCTACACGCTGGTCGACATGGCCAACAGAGTGCGGCCCACCAGCACGTTCTAACTCGGCTTGTGAGCAGGGCCGCAAGCAAATCGCAAGAAAAGTCGGGCACAGTTAGACCATGGCCGGCCAGTCGGATGGGTGGATCACGACTGCTCGCGTCCTGCGCCGGGCCGGGTTCGGGGTGACCGGCCCACAGGTCGACGCGGTGGCCGCCCAAGATTGGTCGAAATACGTCGACGCCGCACTAGCTGCCGATTCCGACGCGGACCCGGGCGCGGCGGCGACGCCGATGCCGACACCAACCACTTTGCGCGGCCCGGGCAAGGGGGCGTCAGTGGACGTCCGCAAAGAGTTCAACCAGCAGCTCTCCGGTGAGATGACCGAGTTGTCGGATTGGTGGTTGCGCCGCATGGTTGCCGTGCAACAGCCCATTCACGAAAAGCTGACGCTGTTGTGGCACAACCACTTTGCGACCTCTGCGCAGAAGGTGCGGGTCGCGGCGCATATGGCAGCGCAGAACCAGAAACTGCGCACCCTGTCGCTCGGCGATTTCCGCAACTTGGCCTATGCCATGTTGACCGACGCAGCGATGCTGCGCTGGCTGGACGCTCAGACCAACAGCGCCAAGGCGCCCAACGAGAACCTGGCCCGCGAATTCATGGAGCTGTTCACGCTCGGCCACGGTGATGGCTACACCGAAGACGATGTGCGGGAAGGGGCGCGTGCACTGACCGGGTGGGTCATTCGGCCCGGCGGTGACCCGACGATGGTGCTCAAACGCCACGACCACACGGCCAAAACGATTTTCGGGGTCACCCGCAATTTCGACGCGCAGGGATTCTGCGACCTGGTGCTGGCCCAACCGAAATCGCCGCAATACGTCGCTGGCCGACTGTGGCAGCAACTGGCGTCTGATACCCCGCCGTCGCCGCAGGCCCTCGACCGCTTGGTCACCGCCTACGGCCCCGGTCGCAACCTGCGGGTGTTGACGCGGGCGATCCTCACCGACGACGAATTCGTCAATAGCCGGGCGGCGATCGTCAACACGCCGGTCGAGTGGCTGATCGGCGTGATCCGGACCCTGCGCGTCCCCGTGGAAAACCCGGCGCGGCTGAAGATGGCCGACGCCGCGCTCAAATCGCTGGGGCAGCGCCCGTTTTACCCGCCGGATGTCGGCGGCTGGCCGCATGGCCGGGTCTGGATGTCGACCGCCAGCGCCGATGTCCGGATGCGCGCCGCGAGCCTGATGGCGCGCAGCGGCGACCTGTCGACCGTCGAAGACACCGCCGCTAACGACCGGATCGACGCCGTCGGCTACCTGATCGGGATCGGGGCCTGGTCGGACCGGTCCGTCGCGGCCCTGCAACCGTTGGTGCGCAGCCCGATTCAACTGGTCGCCGCCGCCGTCAATACGCCCGAATACCTGACGTCTTAGCGAGTATGCCGATGCCTGAATTGAGTCGCCGCAAGTTTCTGGTCGCCAGCGCCGGCCTAAGTGCTGCCGGTCTGCTGTCGGGGGCCTGCGCCGTCAGCTGGCCTGATCTGATGCGGGAAGCCAAGCAGCGGCCCCTGGCCGAGGGCAGCGGCGTGCTGGTGATTGTCACACTCTACGGCGGAAACGACGGCATCAACACCGTGATCCCCCACGCCGACAATGCTTATCATGATGTCCGACCCGAATTGGCTTATGCCCCAGGCGATGTGCTCAACCTGGACGGCCAGCTCGGGCTGAATCCGGCGCTCAAAGGCCTGGCCCAGCAATGGCAGAACCAGAAGCTTGCGATCGTGCGCGGCGTGAGCTATCCGAAGCCCGACCACAGCCACTTCCGGTCGATGGACATCTGGCAGACCGCATCGCCGGCCGAACCCGTCTCGACCGGGTGGATTGGTCGCTGGCTGGATGCCACCGGCAACGACCCGTTGCGTGCGGTCAACATCGGTTCGGTCCTACCGCCGCTCGCAGTCGGTGAAAAGCGCACGGCCGCAGCACTTACGCCGTCGGAAAGACCGGAGTCTGCGGACAAGTTCGCCGCGACGATGGATGCGCTTGGTGCCGACGACCCCAACGACACGCCGGCGATGGCGGCGGTTTGTGACGCCTATCGCGCCACCCGCACCACCGACACGACCTTTGGCCCGGTCAAACCGTCCGGCGAGAAACACAACTCGCTGGCCGGCCAGCTGAGCATGGTGGCAGCGGCGGTCAAGGCGGCGGTGCCCACCCGGGTGTACGCCGTGCAACTGGGCGGGTTCGACACGCACGCCAACGAAAAGGGGACGCAGCAGCGTCAGCTGCAGACGCTCGATGAGGCCGTCACCCCATTCCTGCAGCAGATGGCCAGTGACCGCTATGGTAAAAACGTTGTCCTGCTGGCCTACTCGGAATTCGGTCGACGGGTAAAAGCCAACGCCTCGCAGGGCACCGATCACGGCACCGCCGGCCCGGTGTTCGTCGCCGGGGGGCCGGTCAAGGGCGGCTTCTACGGCGACGAGCCCAGCCTCACCGATCTCGACAACGGCGATCTCAAGCCCACCACCGACTTCCGGGACGTCTATTACGAGCTGCTGTCACAGACGCTTCAGACCGACCCCACTCCATCGGTCGGGACGGGCCGGCGCAGCCTGGGATTCCTCTGAGCAAAGCCCACTGATCGGCTGGCCAGTGCCCGCATGGCTGTGGCCACGATGGCGTCGGCGTCGGCTGGCGTCAATCCTCCGTGCCCGGTCGCCATCCGATACATCGCCGCCCCGAAGATCAGGTCCAGCGCCACCTCGGGGTCGACGTTCGGATCCAATTCACCGCGGGCGACTCCACGGTCCCAGATCTTCCGCACGGCCGCCCGGCGCACGTTCACCTGGTGAGTTCGAATCCGCTCGCGTTCAGTGGAGTAGAACTGCGACTCGCCGACGAGTTGGGCGTAGATCGCGCCAAGTGGGCCGGTGTAGAAGCCCATCATGCCGCGCAACGTCAGGCGGAAGTCTTCGGCCGCCAATCCGGTGTCGGGCACGGGCGCGTCGGCCATCATTTGATGCAGAAACGCGTCGATAGCCACCGCGGTTCGGTTCGGCCACCATTTGTAGATGGTCGCCTTGCTGACCCCGCTGCGTGCCGAGATCCGGTCGACCGACGCCCTGCGCAGATCGTCCTCCTGCATCAGTTCCATGGCGGCCGCCAAGACGGCGTCGCGGCGTTCCTGGCTGCGCGGTCGACCGCGCGCTCGACTTGGGGTCATTGCTCCAGTTTCCCACCCGTCATTGGTACAAAGGTAATTACTAGACGTCTCGCTGTGAGTACGCCCCTGTGAGTTGCCACGGGCCAGGCGGGACGTGCAACATCTGACGTGAAATTTCTCAGATCCAAATCAGACATCCCTCAGCTTTGTCTTAGCCGTGCTCCAAACGCCTTTAGTTCGGGACACTATGAAAACTGTGCGTAAGGGGCCCCTTCATGCAGCGCAATCCTCAACCCTGGATCACCACCGGTGTCGTTCTCGCCGGCGCCAGCCTGATCGCCGTCACCCCGGCAGCTACGCCGCTGCCTGACTTGCAGCATCGATCGATCCGGCTCGTCGACTACGACGAGTCCGACCTGTCCCAACTGGTCAGCACCACCGAGGCCAACTGGTCAGGGTTGGAAACGGCACTCAGCAGCAATAACTGGGCGACCGACCCCGACATCTCGCAGGGTCTCAGCACCGTGTTGAGCGACCTGTCGACCGGCACCTCGAACCCGGTGACCAACCCGACCTCGACCTGCTGACCGAGGGCGCGCTGCTGCTCACCAGCAGCGGCGACGCGTCCAACGCGGCCTCCACCGCGCTAACCGCCGTCACGGACAACGTCGAATCGGCGCTCAGCGGCGGCGACTATTCCGCGGCCCTCACCGACCTGGAAAACGGGCCCACCACGGTCCTGGACGCCTACCTCAACGGCTACCCGGAAACCGTTGGCTCCGGCGGGCTGATTTCCCCGGAGTTCGGGCTGCTCACCAACACCACCGACGGTGCGGCCACCGGCGAGATCGACGCCCTTCAGCAGCTGAGCAACACCGTGGCCGACGAGGTGTCGGCGCTCGGTGGAGGCGATTTGACCTCCACCCCAACCGTGCTGGAGCCCGGTTCGCTGGACCTGTCGGTCAACATCGGCAGCATCCTCAACGACCTGGCGCCTAGCGGATCGCTCACGTTGCCGTTCAGCGTGGACAGCCTGCTCGGCGACATCGCGCCGAGCGGCACGCTCAGCCTTCCGGTCAGCGTCGATGATCTGCTTGGCGACATCGCTCCGAGCGGAGGTCTCACGCTGCCGGTCAGCCTGGACAGTCTCCTCGACGGCGCCGCCCCCGACGGAAGTATCAGCCTGCCGATCTCCCTGGACGGACTCCTCAGCGACGTCGCCAGCAACATCAGCGTGCCGCTCAGCACGATCGAGTCGGCTCTGGGTCTCACCAGCTCGAGTGCTATCAGCGTCAGCATCCCGGATAGCACCGTCCTCAGTGACCTGGAGTCGGTGCTCGGCAACACCGGCACCCAAGACATCAGCGTCTCGCTGAGCAGCCTCGAGAACCTGCTCGGCACCGCGGGCAGCAGCGACATCAGCGTCTCAACCAGCACACTGGAAGGGTTGCTGGGCACGTCCGGCAGCAGCGACATCACCCTGTCGGTCTCGGACCTGGAGACGCTGCTCGGTAGCTCCGGCAGCAGCGACATCAGCCTGTCGCTCACCACAATCGAGGGGCTGTTCGGAGACGCCGGCAGCTCGGACATCAGCATTCCGCTGAGCACACTCGAGGGGCTGTTTCCGAGCAACCTCACCTTGGACCTGGACATCCCCGGATTGACCGGAGGATCCGTGCCCACCTTCGACGTGGACCTGGCCCAAGACCTATTGGCGGCGCTCGGCAGCATCGCACCGATTTCGTCGGATCTCCCGAGCCTGCTGGGCACCGACCCAACGCTCGACGTGACATCCCTGTTGAGCAGTGTGGTGACCGACCTGGGCCTGCCGCTGTCGATTACCGGCGGCGATCTCACAGTCAACCTCACGGGCCTCGCGTCCGAACTGCTCGCCGGCTTGGTGCCGTGAGCTAGGCCGCGGCGCCGGCGGGCGGGAGGAGACGCCGGCGCCGCCCTGGGGCCGGATCAGCTGATCGCGCGTAGGCAGTCGCGGGCGATGGCCAGCTCTTCGTTGGTCGGGATCACCAGCACGGCAATCGGCGAGGCATCAGTGGAAATCCGCCGGGCATCGTTGGCGGACTGCGTATTCCGCTGCTCGTCGATCTCGATGCCCAACGCCGCCAGTCCGCTCAGCGCGTCGCGGCGCACCGACGCAACGTGCTCGCCGATGCCCGCGGTGAAAGTCACCACATCGGTGCGGCCCAGCATCGCCAGGTAAGCACCGACATATTTGCGCAGCCGGTGGACGAACACGTCATAAGCTAATTGCGCTGCACTATCGCCGGATTCGATCATCTCGTGCAGCCGGCGAAAGTCGCGCTCGCCGGCGAGGCCGAGCATCCCGGACTGGTGATTGAGCATCGATTCGACGTCGTCGACGCTCATCTCCGCAACGCGGCATAGATAGCCGATGACACCGGGGTCGATGTCGCCGCTGCGGGTGCCCATCACCAGGCCTTCCAACGGGGTCAGCCCCATCGACGTCTCGACCGGTCGGCCCGCGGCGATCGCCGACGCCGAGGCGCCGTTACCCAGATGCAGCACAATCTGATTCAGGTCCTCTAGCGGCCTGCCCAGGAACGCCGCGGCCTGTTCGCTGACGTACTGGTGCGACGTGCCGTGAAATCCGTATCGGCGGATCTGCCACGTCTGCGCCAAGTCGCGATCGATGGCGTAGGTCGCCGCCGCCGGCGGCAGGTCGTGGAAGAACGCCGTGTCGAACACCGCGACATGCGGCACATCCGGCAGCATCTTGCGGGCCACCTCGATACCCTGCACGGCGGGCGGATTGTGCAGTGGAGCCAGCACGGACAACTGCTTGAGTTTGGTGATGACCGCGTCATCGACGACGGTCGGTTGGTAGAACGTCGGCCCGCCGTGCACTACCCGGTGTCCAACCGCCGCCAGCCCGCAGGTCTTCAGATCAATACCGGCCTCGGCCAACTGGTCGAATGCCAACCCCAGCGCCGCATCATGATCGGCGACCGGCGACGACGGTTCGCCGATCCGCTCGACGATGCCGTCCGCCAGCGACCTACCCGAATTGGGTTCGATCAGTTGGTATTTCAAAGACGACGAGCCGGAGTTGATCACCAGCACCGTGCGATCAGAAGCCATTGGCACCCTGGGCCTGGATCGCAGTGATGGCGACGGTGTTGACGATGTCTTCGACGAGTGCGCCGCGGGACAGGTCGTTCACCGGCTTGTTCAGACCTTGCAGCACCGGACCGATCGCGATCGCACCGGCGCTGCGCTGCACCGCCTTGTAGGCATTGTTGCCGGAATTGAGGTCGGGGAAGATAAGCACGGTGGCCCGGCCGGCGACCGGCGAATCACGAATCTTGGTGGCCGCGACGGACGGATCTACCGCGGCGTCGTATTGGATGGGGCCTTCCACCAGCAGGTCGGGCGCCCGGCTGCGCACCAACTCCGTTGCCGCCCTGACTTTGTCGACATCGGCACCGGCGCCGGACTCGCCGGTGGAATAGGACAGCATGGCCACCCGCGGCTCGATGCCGAACTGTGCGGCGGTGCGTGCCGAGCTGACCGCGATATCGGCGAGCTGTTCGGTGGTCGGGTCGGGGACGATCGCACAGTCGCCGTACACCAGCACCTGATCCGGCAGGCACATCAAGAAAACGCTGGAAACCGTGGATACTCCCGGCACGGTCCTGATGATTTCGAACGCCGGCCGGACCGTGTGCGCGGTGGTGTGCGTGGCACCGGACACCATGCCGTCGACGATGCCGTTGTACACCAGCATGGTGCCGAAATACGTCAAGTCGTAGATGATCTCGCGGGCCTGCTCGACGGTGACACCCTTGTTCTTGCGCAACTCCGCGTACTGTTCGGCGAACCGGTCGGATAACTCGCTGGTGAGTGGGTCGATCACCGCCGCGTCGTCCAGGTCGACACCGAGTTCGGCTGCGCGCAAGCGGATCTGGAGCTCGTCGCCGAGGATGGTCAGATCCGCAATCCCGCGCTGCAGCACCCGCCCGGCCGACTTGAGGATGCGATCGTCGCCGCCTTCAGGAAGCACGATGTGCCTGCGATCCGCTCGAGCTTGCGCACGCAGCCGGTAGGTGAACATCTGCGGTGTGGTCACAGTCGGGATCGGTATGGCAAGCTGCGCAAGCAGATCCGCGATGTCGACGTGACGTTCCATCAGTTCCAACGCGGTGTCGATCTTGCGCAGCGACCCCGCGGTGACCCGCCCGCGCACCGACGCCACCACGCTAGCCGTCTCGAAGGTACCCAGCGTGGTGGCGATGATCGGCAGCCGTAGACGGAGGCCGGCCACCAGCGCGGCGATCGACGGATGCAGCTCAAACCCGCCGTTGAGGATGATGCACGACAGCGACGGAAAGCCTTCGGCGCCATGCGCGCTGGC
>CAWAGK010000002.1:0-172226 GCA_963781685.1 uncultured Actinomycetota bacterium | reverse complement strand
CTCTGCGGTACCAGCTTGAGCTGGCGCACCGCCTCGGCCAGCGGCACCCGGCCGATGTCCTGACCCCGCAGCGACACCATCTGTCCGTATTCACCGGCGTGCGCGGCGTCGGCGGCATTGACCCCGAAACGGGTGGCCAGCACCCGGTCATAGGCGGTCGGCGTACCACCGCGCTGGACGTGGCCGAGCACGGTCACCCGCACCTCCTTGTTGATGCGCTTCTCCACCTCGACAGCCAACTGGTCGGCCACGCCGGTGAACCGCTCATGACCGAACTCGTCCATGCCGCCCTCGCGCAGCTGTCATCGAACCCTCGGCCGGTTTGGCGCCCTCGGCGACCACGCAGATGAAATGTGAGTCGCCGCGCTGGAACCGCCGCTTGACCAATCGGCACACCTCGTCGATGTCGAAGGGCTGCTCGGGGATCAGCGTCATGTGCGCGCCGGAAGCCAACCCGGAGTTGAGCGCGATCCAGCCCGCGTGCCGGCCCATCACCTCCACCAGCATCACCCGCTGGTGCGACTCGGCCGTGCTGTGCAACCGGTCGATGGCATCGGTCGCCACCATCAATGCGGTGTCGTGGCCGAATGTCACGTCGGTGCAGTCGATGTCGTTGTCGATGGTTTTCGGCACGCCGACGACGGGGACGTTCTCCTCGGACAGCCAATGCGCAGCCGTCAGCGTGCCCTCGCCACCGATCGGGATGAGCACGTCGATGCCGTTGTCGTCCAAGGTCTGCATGATCTGTTCTAGCCCGGCGCGCAGTTTGTCCGGATGTACCCGCGCGGTGCCCAGCATCGTGCCGCCCTTGGCCAGCAGCCGGTCGTTGCGGTCGTCGTTGGCCAGCTGGACGCGCCGGTTCTCCAGCAGACCGCGCCAGCCGTCCTGGAATCCGACCACCGACGACCCGTAGCGGGAGTCGCACGTGCGCACCACCGCCCGGATGACGGCGTTCAGCCCGGGACAGTCCCCACCTCCGGTAAGAATTCCGATCCGCATGCCTTCATCTTGCCCCGATGACCGCCTTCGCAGCAGCCGATCTCAAATCGCGGAGGGCAGCGGCTCCCCGGGCGGCCTCGTAGGCAGCCCCCACCCGGTAGAGCCGGTCGTCGGCCAGCGCCGGCGCCATGATCTGCAACCCGACCGGCAAGTTGTCGTCCGGCGACAAACCCGACGGCACCGACATCCCGCAGTGCCCCGCCAGGTTCAGCGGCAGCGTGCACAGGTCGAACAGATACATCGCCAGCGGATCGTCGACCTTCTCCCCCAACCGGAACGCGGTCGTCGGCGTGGTGGGCGACACCAGCACGTCGACAGACTGCGTAGGCCGCGTCGAGATCGCGGGCGATCAACGTGCGCACCTTCTGCGCCTGGTTGTAATAGGCGTCGTAGTAACCGGCCGACAGCGCGTAGGTGCCGATCATGATGCGCCGCTTGACCTCTGGCCCGAACCCGGCGGCCCGGGTCAGCGCCATCACCTCCTCGGCGCTGTGCGTGCCGTCGTCGCCGACCCGCAGCCCGTAGCGCATCGCGTCGAAGCGGGCGAGGTTGCTCGACACCTCCGACGGCAAGATCAGGTAGTAGGCGGCCAGCGCGTGATCGAAATGGGGACAGTCGACTTCGGACACGTCGGCGCCGATCGCGGTCAACTGCTCGACGGCGCCGTTGAACGATTCGAGCACGCCGGGCTGATACCCCTCGCCGCGCAGTTGCTTGACCACGCCGATGCGCACACCGCTCAGGTCGCCCGCCGCCCCTGCCTTGGCGGCGGCGACGACGTCGGGCACGTGCGCGTCGATGGAGGTGGAGTCTTTCGGATCGTGTCCGGCGATCACCTGATGCAGCAGCGCGGTGTCGAGGACGGTGCGCGCACACGGACCGCCTTGGTCCAGCGACGACGCACAGGCCACCAGGCCGTAGCGCGACACCGTGCCGTAGGTCGGTTTGACCCCGACCGTCGCGGTCAGCGCGGCCGGCTGGCGGATCGAGCCGCCGGTGTCGGTCCCGATGGCCAGCGGCGCCTGGAACGCGGCCAGCGCGGCGGCGCTGCCGCCCCCGGAGCCGCCCGGCACCCGGTCGGTGTTCCACGGGTTGCGGGTCGGGCCGTAGGCGGAGTTCTCCGTCGACGAGCCCATCGCGAACTCGTCCATATTGGTCTTGCCCAGGATCGGGATACCGGCCGCCCGCAGTCGCGCGGTCACCGTGGCGTCGTAGGGCGAACGCCAGCCCTCCAGGATCTTCGAACCGCACGTGGTGGGCATGTCGAGGCTGGTGAACACGTCTTTGAGGGCCAACGGCACCCCGGCCAGCGGCGACGGCGGCTGCTCGCCGGCGGCCAGCGCCGTGTCGACGGCGTCCGCGGCTGACAGCGCCGCATCGGCGGCCACGTGCAGAAAGGCGCCGTAACGCTCGTCGGTGGCCGCGATCTGGTCCAGGAAAGCCTGGGTGACCTCGGTGGACGACAGCTCCTTGGCGGCGATTTTGCCGGCCAGCGTGGCGGCGTCCAGCCGGATGATGTCGGTCACTGCGGCTCCCCGAGGATCTGCGGGACAGCGAAGCGGCCGTCGACGGCTTCGGGCGCCTCAGCGAGCGCTTCCTGCTGGGTCAGGCACGGCGTGGTCTGGTCCGGGCGGGTGACGTTGACGTCTTTGAGCGGATTGTCGGTTGCTTCGACGCCGGTGACATCGACGGCTTGGATCTGGCTGACGTGGGTCAAGATGGCGTCGAGTTGGCCGGCGTAGTTGTCTAGCTCGGCGTCGGTCAACGCCAGCCGGGCCAGCCGGGCCAGATGGGCCACCTCGTCGCGGGAGATCTGGGACACGACCGAAAAGCCTAGCCCGGCGACGATGCGCGCCGCGGAGCGGCGGGAGGAGGAACCGGGCCATCGGGCCTAGCTGCCGCCGTCGCCGTCGAAATGCCGCGGGCGCGTCGCTGTGCGACAGTGTGCGCGTGGCTACCTATCTGCTGCGAGTCCAGCTGGCCGACCGGCCGGGCAGCCTCGGCTCGCTGGCCGTGGCTTTGGGGTCGGTGGGTGCCGATATCTTGTCGCTGGACGTCGTAGAGCGCCAGGCCGGCTATGCGATCGACGATCTGGTGGTCGAGCTGCCGGCGCGGGCCATGCCCGACACGTTGATCACAGCGGCCGAAGCGCTCAACGGGGTGCGGGTGGATAGCCTGCGACCGCACACCGGGCTGCTGGACGCGCACCGAGAGTTGGCGCTGATCGACCACGTCGCCGCGGCCGGCGACGTTACGGCCAAGCTGAAGGTGTTGGTCGACGAGGCTCCCCAGGTGCTGCGGGTGAGCTGGTGTGCGGTGCTGCGCAGTTCCGACGACGGCATCCAGCCCGTGGTGGGCAGCCCGGGTGCGCCGGAAACCCATCTGGACGCCGTCCCGTGGATGCCTATCCAGCGGGCCACCGCCCTGGACGCCACCGAAGACTGGGTGCCCCAGGTGTGGCGCGAGCTGGACACCACCCTGATCGCCGCGCCGCTGGGCGCGCCCGACACCGCGGTGATGCTTGGCAGGCCCGGCGGTCCGGCATTCCGGCCGTCAGAGGTGGCGCGGCTGGGTTATCTGGCCGGGATCGTCGGGACGCTACTGCACTGACCTCTAGTCAGCCGATTCGGAAGGCCCGTCGGACAACAGCTTTCGGAATCCGTCCTCGTCGAGGACGGGCACGCCGAGTTCGACGGCCTTGTCGTATTTCGAGCCGGGGGAATCGCCGGCGACGACGTAGGCGGTCTTCTTCGACACCGAGCCGGCGGCCTTGCCGCCACGCGCCACGATGGCCTCCTTGGCGTCGTCGCGGGAGAAGCCGTTCAACGAGCCGGTCACCACGATCGTCAACCCCTCCAGCGTGCGGGGCACGCTGGCGTCGCGCTCGTCGGCCATCCGCACGCCGGCCGATCGCCACTTGTCGACGATGGCCCGATGCCAGTCCACCGTGAACCACTCGGTCACCGCGTCGGCGATCGTCGGGCCCACGCCTTCGACTGCGGCCAGCTGCTCCGTCGAGGCCGACGTGATCGCATCCAGGCTGCCGAACTCGGTCGCCAGCGCGCGGGCAGCGGTCGGCCCGACGTGGCGGATCGACAGCGCCACCAGCACTCGCCACAGCGGTTGCTTCTTGGCCGTGTCCAGGTTGACCAGCAGCCGCTTGCCGTTGGCAGACAGCGCGCCGCTCTTGGTGGTGAACAACTCGGTGCGCAACAGGTCGTCTTCGGTCAGGCCGAACAGGTCACCCTCATCGCCGATCACTTGCGCTTTCAGCAGTGCGATGGCCGCCTCGTAGCCGAGGCCTTCGATGTCGAATGCACCGCGACCGCCGACGTGAAACACGCGCTCTCGCAATTGCGCCGGGCACGACTGCGCGTTGGGACAGCGGATGTCAGCATCGCCCTCCTTCGCCGGGGCCAGCGGGGTTCCGCATTCGGGACACGTTGTGGGCATGACGAATTCGCGCTCGGAGCCGTCGCGCAAGTCGACGACGGGGCCCAGCACTTCGGGGATCACGTCGCCGGCCTTACGGATCACCACGGTGTCGCCGATCAGCACCCCCTTGCGCTTGACCTCGGCGGCGTTGTGCAGGGTGGCCAGCCCCACCGTCGATCCGGCGACGGTGACCGGCGTCATGAACGCGAACGGCGTGACCCGCCCGGTGCGCCCGACGTTCACCCGGATGTCGAGCAGCTCGGTCTGCACCTCCTGCGGCGGATATTTGTAGGCGATCGCCCACCGCGGTGCCCGCGAGGTGGATCCCAGCCTGCGCTGCAGCGACACATCGTCGACTTTGACGACGACACCGTCGATTTCGTGAGCCACGTCGTGGCGGTGCTCGCCCCAGTAGGCGATGCGCTCCAATGCGCCGGCCGCGTTCTCCACCCGCGTGGTGTGTTCGGAGACGGCCAGGCCCCAGGCGCCCAGCGCCAGATATGCATCGTGCAGGGTCGGCGGCCGAAATCCCTCGATGTGTCCCAACCCGTGGCAGATCATCCTCAGCTTGCGCCGAGCGGTGACGGCCGGATCCTTCTGCCGCAGCGATCCCGCCGCACTGTTGCGCGGGTTGGCGAACGGCGCCTTACCGTCTTCGACCAGCGCGGCGTTGAGCGCTTCGAAATCGGCGAGCCGGAAGAACACCTCACCGCGCACCTCGAGCACGTCGGGAATCGGATAGTCGTCGCTGGGGGTGAGCCGCTCGGGGACGTCGTCGATGGTGCGCGCGTTGAGCGTGACGTCCTCGCCGGTGCGGCCGTCGCCGCGGGTTGCGGCCCGAACCAGCCGCCCGCCGCGGTACACCAGCGACAAGGCGACACCGTCGATCTTCAGCTCGCACAGAAACGGCACATCGGCACCGACCTCGGCGTGAATGCGCGCCGCCCACAGGTCGAATTCCTCGGTGCTGAACACGTTGTCCAAGCTGAGCATCCGCTCCAGGTGCTCGGCCGAGGTGAAATCGGTGGCGAAGCCGGCACCGCCGACGAGCTGGGTCGGCGAATCCGGCGTGCGCAGCTCGGGATGTTCGTCTTCGAGCGCGGCCAGCCGACGCAGCAGCTGATCGAAGTCCGCGTCGGAGATGATCGGCGCATCGCGCACGTAGTAGCGGAACTGGTGTTCGCGCACCTCGTCGGCCAGTTCGCGCCAACGACGACGGACCTCGGGCGCGACGGGATCAGCCTCTGCTGAGCTCACCTTGGCAGGCTAGCGGAGGATGCCGACAGCTCAGTCCTCCACGTAGGAACGCAGCCGGTCGATGGCGGCGTCCCAACGACGTGACAACTGGTCGAGGTAGTCGCTGGCCTGGGCCAGCGGCTGGGTCTGCAGGGTCCAGATCCGCTCCCGACCGCGTCGGGCGCTGCTGACCAGCCCGGCGGCCTCCAGCAACTGCAGGTGCTTGGTGGCCGCCTGGCGGGTAACCGAGACCGCTTGGGTCACTTGGGAAGTCGAGCTCGGGCCGCCGTCGCACAGCCGGACGACGATGCGGAGCCGGTTGGCATCCCCCAGGGCGTCAAAGAGCGGTGCCGCCGCGAGCGCGGTCGTCACACCCGCTGCCCCAGCGCCAGATACTTGCGCACCAGCTCGACCTGCTTGGCCCAGCCTTCGCTGTTGGCCTCGAACGCCGCCGACCGGCGCGCCGCGGGGATGGCGTCGAACCCGGACTCGACGATGCTGAGCAGCACACCGTCGGGCGTTGGCGACAGGGTGAACTCGACCAACGTGGTGGGCTCTCCGTTGTAGTCGATGTCCGGTTCGACCGCGAACGGGTGCCAGCGGTAGGCCAACCGCCGCGGCGGTTCCACGGCGACGATCTGCCAGGTCGCTTTCGCCCCGGCATGCGGCCGCTGCAGCTCGGCCACCTCCTCGTCGACGGTCGTTCCGGTGATCGTGGCGGTCACCGAAGTCCCCGCGGCGAAGGGCCCGTCGATGCGGACGCCGAACCAGCGCCCGAACTCCTGCGAGTCGCTGATCGCACGCCACACTCGGTCCATCGGCGCGCGCAACACGACCTGTTTCTCGATTCGATCCGTGCCCATATGCAACCTCCTGGTTGCTTATCAGTACAGCACGCTTGGCCCTCGATACGCAACCTTCCGGTTGCGCTTTTCTCAGATGGCGTCCGGGTCGTCGGCGAGGGCCTCCGCGGCCCGCCTGGCCAGCCCGATCGCGGTGCGGGCCCACTGCGGCGTCGCCGCGGCCAGGCCGCACGCCGGGGTGACGCCGATGCGATCGCGCAGCGCCGAGCGGCCGAAGCCGAGCCGGTCGGTGACCGCCACGACGGCGGCGGCGACCTCCTCGGCCGACGGACGCTTTGCCGGCGTGCTGGACGAGACGGCGCCGAGCACCACGGCGCGACCCGACTCGACGAATTCCGCGATGGCGTCCAGATCGTCGGCCGCCAGTGTCGACACGTCGACCGAAACTGCGGCAATGCTGCTGTGCTGCAACGCTTTCCATGGTAGGGCCGCAGCGCAGCTGTGCACGGACACCTCAGCGCCGACGGCCGCCACGCAGGTGTCCAGCAGAGTGGTGACCAGCGTCGCGTCGATCGCGGCCACCGGGCTCAGCGTGGTCACTCCGGCGAGCCGGCCCGCCACCGCCGCCGGAAGCGACGGCTCGTCGAATTGCACCACCACGGGCGTGTCGAGTCGACGAGACACCGCGGCGCGATGCGCGCCGACGCCTTCGGCCAGTGAGGCGGCGATGTCGTGCACGGCGCCCAGATCGGTGATGGCCCGATGCCCGTTGGCCAGCTCCAGCTCGGCGGCCAGGGTGATCGGCCCGGGCGCCTGGATCTTGACCGGTCGCCCGTTGCCGCGCAAACCCGCGATCTCCCAAGCCTCTTCCAGCGCATCGACGTCCTCGTCGAGCAGGCTGACCGCCCGGCGGGTCACCGCGCCGGGCCGGGCCGCCACCCGGTAGCCACGGGGCACCGTGTCGATGGCGACGTCGATCAGCAGCGCACCGGCACGCCCGACGATGTCGGCGCCCACTCCCCTGGCGGGCAGCTCGACGATGTGCGCCATCGCAGCGCCCAGCTCACCGACGACGACCTCGGCCGCCGGCCTCGCCGCGATGCCGGGCCACGACCCGGTGCCGCTGGCGGTTGCGAAAGCGCTCACCGGCCAACCGTATTCGATCGGGTTACGCACGCCCCGTGCCAGGGCCAATCAGCGCGATTACGCTCACATGATGACCCGCCCGCTGGTGCTGTATTGCGCGGCGCTGCTGGCCGCGGGATGCACGCGGGTTGTGGACGGCGCCGCGGTCGCCCCGTTCGGCACCGAACCCCTCATCGCCGGCGTCGACGTCGACCGTGTCCTGCTCAATCAGGACCGCATGCGCGCGATCACCGGCGCCGACGACCACCTCACGATCATCCCGTCGATGGACGGCAAGTCCCCGGTCGACGTCGACACGCTCGCCCAGGCAGCGCCGACGCAGTGCCGGTTCCTCTTCGAAGACACCGTCACCTTCGGACCCGACATCGAAGAGTTCCACAAGACCACCTTCCAGTACCCGCCGCGCGCCGGCCTGATCTCCGAGGGCGTCGCCGCCTATCGCGATGCCAACACGGCACGTCATGCCTTCGACGCCCTGGTGGCAACCGTCCGGGACTGCGCGAACACCTCGGCAGGGACGGGGTTCGTCGGCACCTGGGCCGCCGACGAACGGTCGCTGCAGACTCGCCCCGGCAACTGCGGACGCGATTACCAAGTCAAGTCGGTGGCGCTGATGGAGGTCACTTACTGCGGATTCCCGGAATCGGTGTCGACGATCGTGATCACCAACATCGCCGCCAACGTGCCGGGCTAGGCGATGGTGGCGCTGCCGATCACCTCGTCGCCGTCCGGGTCGAGGCGGTAGAGCACCAGCGTCTGTCCCGGCGCCACACCGCGCAGCGGAGCGCGCAGCCGAACCTCGAACCCATCGCCCGCCAACTCGGCGACCGCATCGACGGCCTCGCCGTGGGCACGCACCTGCACCGCGCACTCGACGGGTCCGGTCGGCGGGGTCCCCGAGGTGAAGACCGGCTGCTGCCCGGTCAGCCGCCACACGTCGAGGTCGGCCGCCGAGCCCACCTGCACGGTGCCGCTGTCCGCATCGATCGCGGTGACATAGCGCGGCCGGCCGTCCGGGCCGGGGCCGGCAATTCCGAGTCCCTTACGCTGGCCGATGGTGAAACCGTGCACCCCGTCATGGCTGGCCAGCACGGTCCCCCGCTGGTCGACGACGGAGCCGGGGCGCACCCCGATCCGGGCCCCCAGGAACGCGCGGGTATCACCCGACGGGATGAAGCAGATGTCATGGCTGTCCGGCTTGTCCGCGACCGCCAGGCCGCGGCGGGCCGCCTCGGCGCGGATCTGCGACTTGGGGGTGTCCCCGATCGGGAACGCGGCGTGGCGCAGTTGACCGCAGGTCAGCACCGCCAGCACATACGACTGGTCCTTGTCCCGGTCGACGGCCCGACGCAGCCGCCCGTCGGACAGCCGGGCGTAGTGCCCGGTGGCGACCGCGCCGAAGCCCAACGCCAACGCACGTGCGGCCAGCGCCGAGAACTTGATCCGCTCGTTACACCGCACACACGGATTCGGGGTTTCACCACGGGCATACGACGCCACGAAGTCGTCGATCACGTCTTCTTTGAACTTGTCCGCGAAATCCCATACATAGAAAGGGATTCCGAGCACATCAGCGACCCGCCGAGCATCGCCGGCGTCCTCTTTGGAGCAGCAGCCCCGCGAGCCGGTGCGCAGGGTGCCCGGCGCCTGCGACAGCGCCAGATGTACGCCGACCACGTCGTGGCCGGCATCGACCATGCGGGCGGCGGCGACCGACGAATCGACGCCGCCGCTCATCGCGGCGAGGACCTTCATCGTGCGACCCCCGCGGCGGCCAGCGCGGCTTGCCGGGCGCGCGCGACCGCACCGGGCAGCACTCGCAGCGCGGCGTCGACATCCGCCTCTACGCTGGTGTGCCCCAACGACAATCGCAGCGATCCACGGGCGCTGGCCGCATCGGCACCCATCGCCAGCAACACATGCGACGGCTGTGGAACTCCGGCGGTGCAGGCCGAGCCCGTCGAGCATTCGATTCCGTTGGCGTCCAACAACATCAGCAGCGCGTCGCCCTCGCACCCGTCGAAGGTGAAGTGCGCGTTACCCGGCAGCCGTCGCGATCCCCTGGCACCGTTGAGGCGAGTGTCCTCGACGCCGGCCAGCACACCGTCGATCAGACGGTCGCGCAGCAGCCGCAGCCGTGCGCTGTTGGTCTCCAGCCCATCCACGGCAAGCCGCATCGCCGTCGCCATGCCGACGGCACCGGCAACGTCGGGGGTGCCGGACCGGATGTCGCGTTCCTGACCACCGCCGTGCGACAACGGCACGCAGCCGACCTCGCGGCGCAGCAGCAGCGCGCCCACACCGGGCGGGCCGCCGAACTTATGGGCGGCCACACTCATCGCGGAGAGCTGGCTGGCGCCGAAGACGACGGGCAGCTGTCCCACCGCCTGGACCGCATCGCTGTGCATCGGTACGTCAAATTCGGCCGCGACGGCGGCGAGTTCGTCGATCGGCATGACGGTGCCGACCTCGTTGTTGGCCCACATCACCGACACCAGCGCGACGTCGTCGTGGCGCTGCAGCGCGTCGCGCAGCGCGGCGCCGCACACCGACCCGTCGGCGGCGGTGGGCAACCAGGTCACCTCGGCGTCTTCGTGCTCGACCAGCCAATTCACCGAGTCCAGCACGGCGTGGTGTTCCACCGCGGTGGTGATGATGCGCCGGTGCCGTGGCTCGGCGTCGCGGCGCGCCCAGTAGATCCCCTTGACGGCCAGATTGTCGCTCTCGGTGCCGCCGGCGGTGAAGATCACCTCGGACGGGCGCGCACCGAGCTTGGCCGCGATCAGCTCGCGGGATTCCTCCATTTGCCGCCGAGCGGCCCGACCCGTGGTGTGCAGCGAGGACGCATTGCCCACCGTGCTCAGCGCGGCCGTCATCGCCTCGATGGCAGCGGGGTACATCGGGGAGGTGGCGGCGTGATCGAGGTAGACCATGACCCGCCCAGACTACCGGCGCCGCCCTGCGACGATGCAGGCCGGAACGGCCTGAGAAGGAGCAGGGCAATCAGACGCCGCCCTGAAGGTCAGGAGGCCAGCACGGGCCGACGCTGCCCGTGACCTGGGTGCGACGTCGGCGTCACGCGTATGGCGGCCTGGCAGCGACGGGCCAGCTCGCGCCGATCGTCACCGGGCAGCTGCAGTGATTCGACGTAGACCCGTGCCACGGTGCGCCGGGCGACCAGCAATCGACCGATCGAACGCAGCAGCGTGTCGTCACCGATATAGGCCGGGACGGTCGAGACCGTGCCGTCGCGGTGGTGGTAGCGCAGCCGCAGCGGCTGGACCGGTAGGCCGGTGTCGACGGCGGCCTGGAACATCGCCGGATAGAACGGCCCTGACGCCAGACCACACCAGGTGGTGCCCTCCGGGAACGCCACCACGGTCTGGCCGGCGCGCAGCCGAGCCGCGACGGCGTCGACGACACCGGGCAGCTGGCGCAGGCTGGCCCGCTCGATCGGGATCACCTTGATGATGAGCGCCATCATCCGCACGATGAGATTGGCGGCCACGTCGGCGCGGCCGACGAACGACGCCGGCGGCATGCGCCACGGGCTGGTGGGAAGTACCGCGAAGATCGTCAGGATATCCAGCCACGACATGTGGTCACTGACCACCAACATCCCGGGCAGATTGCGAATCGGTCCGCCCGACAACGTGATCCGGACCCCGAGACACCACAACAGCAGTCGGCAGTAAACCCTCCTGGCTCGCGACCGACCGGGTAGCGGAACCGAGACCAGCAGCAGCGTCGGGAAAAACAGCAGCGCCAGACTGACACGTAGCGCGACCCGCAGCGCCACGATCAACCGACGGGACGCTTCCGAGCCGCCGGCCTGCAGACAACTCGTGTCGCAGGAAGCACGCGGCAGCCAGGCGTGGTCGCGCGCGTTCGGACTGCTCATCAGGCCACCCCGCCTGCCGCCTCGGTGGCCGCCGCCACCGACCGGAGTCGGCGCAGGTAACGGGTGTCGGCCTGACGCTTGTCCAGCAACGCGGGGAAATCACCCACGCCGAAGTCGGGATCGTGGGCCGGCTCACCGCATATCCGGGCACCCAGCCGCAGGTAGCCGCGCATCAGCGGCGGGATGGCCGGCCGCGCGGGCGCGGGGATCTCGTCCAGGGTGTGTCCGTCGACGATCACGGGCCGGTGCGGATGCACCCAGTACTGCGGTGGGGCGGCGTGGCGGCGCAGCACGAAATCGCGCACGCCACGAATCTGGCTGCCCGGCGGCCCGCCGTCGTCGCTGGCTACCGGAACCGACACGCAGCCGGTGACGTAGTCGTAGCCACAACGGTCGAGGTAAGCCAGGATGCCGGCCCACATCAGCAGCACGACGGCGCCGTTGCGGTGATCGCCGCGAACCACCGCGCGGCCCATCTCAACGAGTGAAGGCCGCAGCGAATCAAGCGCCCGGATGTCGAATTCGGTTGCGGTATAAAGCCCTCCGGCGGCGATAGCGCCGGTCGGCGACAGCATGCGGTAACAACCAACCAGCTCGCCCGAGTTGTCCTCGCGGACCAGCAAGTGGTCGCAGTGCTCGTCGAAGCGGTCAACGTCGAGGCCGGCGTCCTGCCCGGTCAGCGTGAAGCCTGGCTCGTTGCTGAATACTTCGTAGCGCAGCCGCTGCGCGGACTCGATCAGCGTGGGATCCGTGGACAGCAATAGCGAGTACCGCGGCTCGGTGGACGAACCTGTCCCCGACGCGGGCTCATCAGCGGGTATGAGGACGGAATCAACACTCATGCCCACACAGTTGGCGATGTTGATCACTAATTGGCATCTGCGCCGTGACGTGTCCGTGCACGGCAGATGACGATGTCGCAGCAAAATCGGCTAACCGCGCAGGTCGAGGGCATTAACGTTGCCTGGATCACAGTTTTGGTCCAAACTGCGACGGTGGCTGAGGTCGACGGCGCGACATTTGACCCCGCCGCGCTGCGCGCCAAATACGCTCAAGAACGCCAGCGCCGCCTGCGCGCCGACGGAATCTCCCAATACGTGCAGGTCGCGGGCGCATTCAGCCGTTTTGCCCACGACCCGTGGGCCGATCCCGACTTCACCCGCGACCCGATCAGCGACGAGGCCGACGTCGCCGTCGTCGGCGCCGGCTTCGGCGGGTTGCTCATCGGGGCCCGGTGCAGGCAACTCGGTGTCGACAACGTCAGGTTGATCGACAAGGCCGCCGACGTTGGCGGGACCTGGTATTGGAATCGTTACCCCGGAATCGCCTGCGACGTCGAGTCCTACGTCTATATGCCGTTGCTCGAGGAGCTCGGGTATGTGCCGACCGAGAAGTATGCGAAAGGCGCTGAAATCCTGGCCCACTGCCGCCGGATCGCCGAGCATTACGACTTGTACCGTGACGCATGTCTGCAGACCGAGGTACAGGAGATTCGCTGGGAGGCGAGTAATTCCCGCTGGCTGATCTCCACCGACCACGGCGACGAGATCCGCGCTCGGTTTGTGGCGATGGCGAATGGCTACCTGCAGAAGCCGAAACTGCCTGGAATAACGGGGATCACCACGTTCGCCGGTCACACATTCCACACCAGCCGCTGGGACTACGAATACACCGGCGCCGACCTTGCCGGGTTGTCCGACAAGCGCGTCGGCATCATCGGAACCGGTGCGACGGCAATTCAGTGCGTGCCACGGCTGGCCGAATCCGTGCATCGACTGTTCGTCTTCCAGCGCACCCCGTCAACGGTCGACGTGCGGGCCAATCGGCCGACCGCATCTGAGTGGGCGGCGTCGCTGGAGCCCGGTTGGCAACAGCGGCGCATGGAGAACTTCCAAATCCTCACCGCGGGCGGCCGTGCCGATGAGGACCTGGTGGACGACGCGTGGACCAGCCTCATCAAGAAGCTGCCGATCGTGAACGACGCGGGACCGAACGCCGCCGAACTGGCCGATTTCGCCAAGATGGAAGAGATCCGGGCGCGCGTCGATGCGATCGTGACCGACACGGCCACCGCGGAGGCGCTCAAGCCGTGGTACGGCTACTACTGCAAGCGGCCCTGTTTCCACGACGAGTACTTGCAGGCGTTCAACCGTGACAACGTCATTCTCGTCGACACCCACGGCCGGGGAGTCGAGCAGATCACCCGCGACGGCGTCGTCGTCGACGGCGTCGAATACCCATTGGACTGTTTGATTTTCGCCACCGGCTTCGAGGTCGGCACCAGTTACGCGCAACGCACGGGTTTCGAAGTCATCGGCCGCGACGGCTTGACCCTCACCGAGAAGTGGGCCGACGGCGTGCGCACAATGCACGGCGTGCACGTCAATGGCTTTCCGAACTGCTTCATCGAAAGCATCGCTCAGTCCGGCTTCACCGTGAACTTCCCCTACCTGATCGACACCCAATCCCGCCACGTCGCCTGGGTGATTGCCTGGGCGCTGCAGCACGGCGCCGCCGAGGTCGAAGCCACCCTCGACGCCGAAGCAGCCTGGGTCGACACCGTCGTGGCACGCTCTGGTGTGATCGCCGGCCGGCGCGAGTCGTGCACACCCGGCTACTACAACCGCGAGGGCCACGCGGATGCGCGGCTGAACCAGGACAGCTTCTTCTTCGGCAGCCCAACCGAATACGCCGACATCCTCGAGGCGTGGCGGACGACGAGCGACCTGGACGGGCTTACCAAACGGGCTTCTGCAACCACCGGTCGATGAGATCGGACACAACAGCTTGTGCGTGATCCCCGCCGCTTCCAGGTGTGATCCGCCGCGCAGTGGGTATCCCCCGGCAGGCATTTTCAGGTTGGGGACGGGCCGTCGGCACGCGGCCCATCGGCGAAAGAGTGCGCTGTGACGGATACGGTCGAGTCGCGAGAACCGCAACGGGCGACGCCCCCCGTGGAGCAGTGGCCGGGTAAGGCCTATCCGCTGGGCGCGACCTACGACGGGTCAGGCACCAATTTCGCGATTTTCAGTGAAGTTGCCGAGCGGGTGGAACTCTGCCTCTTCGACGCCGACGGTGCCCAGTCCCGAGTGCCGTTGAACGAGGTGGACGGATTCATCTGGCACGGCTTTCTGCCGGCAGTCGAACCCGGCCAGTGCTACGGCTACCGGGTGCATGGGCCTTACGACCCGGCGGCCGGACACCGGTGCAACCCCAACAAGCTGCTGATCGATCCGTACGCGAAGGCGATCGACGGCAACTTCGAGTGGCATCAGGCGCTGTTCAGCTACAACTTCGGCGACCCCGACAGCCGCAACGATGACGACTCCGCGCCGCGAATGCCGAAGTCGGTGGTGATCAACCCGTTCTTCGACTGGGGCAACGACCGTCCACCGGGCCACGAGTACGCCGACACGGTCATTTACGAGGCGCACGTCAAGGGGCTGACCCAGCTGCATCCCGACATCCCGGACCGGTTGCGCGGCACCTACACCGGTATCGCCCATCCGGTTATCATCGAGCATCTAAAAAGCCTGGGCGTCAACGCGATCGAACTGATGCCGGTGCACCACTTCGCAAACGACTCCACCTTGGTGGACAACGGCCTATCAAACTACTGGGGCTACAACACAGTTGGCTTCCTCGCGCCGGATTTCAAATACGCCGCCAGCACCACTCCCGGCGGTCAGGTGCAAGAGTTTAAGACGATGGTCCGCGCCCTGCACGAGGAAGACATCGAAGTCATCCTCGACGTGGTCTACAACCACACCGCCGAGGGAAACCATCTGGGCCCGACGTTGTCGATGCGCGGCATCGATAACGCCGCCTACTACCGACTGGTCGATGATGAGCGGCAGTACTACATGGACTACACCGGCACCGGCAACAGCCTCAACGTCGGCCACCCGCACACGCTGCAACTGATCATGGACTCGTTGCGCTACTGGGTGACCGAAATGCACGTCGACGGCTTCCGATTCGACCTCGCGTCAACGCTTGCCCGCGAATTCTACGACGTCGACCGCCTGTCAGCATTTTTCGAACTGGTGCAACAGGATCCGACGGTGAGTCAAGTCAAACTGATCGCCGAACCCTGGGATGTGGGCCCGGGCGGTTACCAGGTCGGAAATTTCCCGCCGCAGTGGACGGAGTGGAACGGCAAGTTCCGCGACACCGTTCGCGACTACTGGCGTGGCGAGCCGGCGACACTCGGCGAGTTCGCCTCCCGGTTCACCGGCTCGGCGGACCTCTATGAATCCACGGCGCGGCGCCCGGTGGCGTCGATCAATTTCGTCACCGCGCATGATGGTTTCACGCTGCGCGACTTGGTCTCGTATAACGAGAAGCACAACGAGGCCAACAAAGAAGACAACAACGACGGCGAGAGCAACAACAAGTCCTGGAACTGTGGCATCGAAGGTCCAACCGACGATCCGGAAGTCAACGCGTTACGCGCCCGTCAGCAGCGCAACTTTCTTGCGACAACGCTGCTGTCGCAAGGAGTTCCGATGATATCGCACGGCGACGAGCTGGGCCGCAGTCAAGCCGGCAACAACAACGGCTTCTGCCAGGACAACGAGATCACCTGGGTGCATTGGGATAAGGCGGACCTCGAGCTGATGCAGTTCACCCGGTCGGTATCGGCTCTGCGGGCGGCGCATCCGGTATTTCGCCGCCGCCGCTTCTTCGAAGGAGTGCCGGTACGCCGACGAGGCGCGGAGGGAACGCCTGACATCTCATGGTTCAGGCCGGATGGCTCCGAAATGACCGATGAAGACTGGGATTCGGGTTTCGGTAAGTCGGTCGCAGTCTATTTGAACGGCTTGGGCATCCCGTACCTCGACGCCCGCGGACAGCGCGTAACCGACGATTCGTTCCTGCTATGCTTCAACGCGCACCACGAGCCGATCGAGTTCACCTTGCCGCCAAAAGAGTTCGGCCAAGCGTGGATACGCGTTGTCGACACCTCCGCCGCAACGCCGAGCCTCGATGGTGAGGAGCCGATTCGGGTTGGCAGTGCGGTGCGGGTAGATGCGCGCGCAATGGTGGTGTTACAAGCCGACGGAGAATAAGTGCTCAGGTAACAAGATGACGACGCTTGCCTCGCCGTCCAACCGATAAGGAGACGGCATGCTCAACACCACCGCCACTATCGTCGCCATCGTGCTGGGGGTGCATATCGTGGTGAAGTTCGCCTTCTTCGCGTTGCCCTACCAGCGTCGCCGCGCGGCATTGGACAAGCAATACGGGGCTAAGCCCTACGCGACTTCTGGGTCCGACGTCGTGCTCATGGTGGTGGTCGCGGCGATTGCCACGTTGATCGTGTGGCGCGGTATCGAATCGGTGAGTTTCCTTGCCGGGCTGTGGATCGGCGCCACCCTGATTCAACTGTATTTCCACCAGTTCCACACTCCGGTGCCCGCCGATCGCGCCGCTCCGGCCGAACGATCTCCGCTCAAGGAGATGTCGTACGCCATCCAGGCCAACCCGTGGCGACCCTGGCCGCAGATGCTCGCGCTCACGGTCTTGGTGGCCATCAGCTTGGTCGCGCTGCGATGAGACACGAAACGGCAAGCGCGACGAAGGTGTCCGGGGGTTACCCCTTGCGGGCCTTGACCGCCTCGGTGAGCTGCGGCGCAACCTTGAACAGGTCGCCGACCACGCCATAGTCGGCGATCTCGAAGATCGGCGCCTCTTCGTCCTTGTTGACCGCGATGATCGTCTTCGACGTCTGCATGCCGGCGCGGTGCTGGATCGCCCCGGAGATCCCCAGTGCGATGTACAGCTGCGGCGACACCGTCTTGCCGGTCTGGCCGACCTGGAACTGGCCCGGGTAGTAGCCGGAATCGACCGCGGCGCGCGACGCGCCGACGGCGGCGCCCAGCGAGTCGGCCAATTCCTCCACCACATGGAAGTTTTCAGCACTGCCCACACCACGGCCACCGGAGACCACGATGGTCGCCTCGGTGAGCTCCGGCCGGTCGCCGGCAACCGCCGGCTCCCGCGCGGTGACCTTGGCCGCGTTCTCGGCGGGCTCTGGCACCTCGACGGTGACCTGCTCGCCCGCGCCATCGGCCGGCTCGGCATCGATCGCGCCGGCCCGCACGGTGATCACAGGAGTGTCGCCGTTGGCCTGCGCCTCGACGGTGAACGCGCCACCGAAGATGGAGTGGATCGCCTTAGGGCCGGCCTGCACATCGACCACATCTACCAGCAGACCAGAACCGATCCGGGCGGCAAGCCGGCCGGCAATTTCTTTGCCGTCGGCGTTGGCCGCCAGCAAAACGGCTGCCGGGCTTGCCGATTCGGCGAGACCGGCCAGCACGTCGACGGCCGGAGTGATCAGGTAGTTCTCCGCGGTGTCGGATTCCGCGACGTAGATCTTGGCGGCGCCGGCGGCCTTCAGCCCATCGACGAGCGGCGCGGCGGTGCCGGGCTTGCCGACCACCACGGCAGCGGGCTCACCCAAAACGCGTGCCGCGGTGATCAATTCGGAGGTGACCTTCTTCAGAGCGCCTTCAGCGTGCTCGGCGAGCACCAGTACTTCAGCCATGGGTTCTTCGGTGTCTTTCGCTTAACGGATTTCGATCTCGGGATTAAGTCTTAGATGATCTTCTGCGAAACCAGGTACTGAGCGATCTGGCTGCCGCCCTCGCCCTCATCGGTGACCTTCTCACCGGCGGACTTGGGCGGCTTGGGGGTGGCACCCAGCACCGTCGACCCGGCGTTCTCCAGCCCGACCTCGTCGGCCTCGACGCCGATCTCGGCCAGCGTCAGCTTGGTGACTTCCTTTTTCTTGGCGGCCATGATGCCCTTGAAGGACGGGAAGCGCGGCTCGTTGATCTTCTCGGTCACGCTCACCACCGCGGGCAGCGAAGCCTCAAGAGTGAAGAGGCCGTCGTCGGTTTCCCGCTCGCCGGTGATCTTGCCGCCGTCGACCGACAGCTTCCGCAGATGGGTCAGCTGCGGCAGGCCCAGGTACTCGGCGATGATGGCCGGCACCGCGCCGCCGACACCGTCGGTGGACTCGTTACCGGCGATCACCAGCTCGGTGCCCTCGATGGTGCCCAGTGCACGCGCCAGCGCCCACCCAGTCTGGATGACGTCCGAGCCGTGCATTCCGTCGTCGAGCAGGTGGACGGCCTTGTCGGCGCCCATCGACAACGCTTTACGAATGGCCTCGGTCGCCCGCTCGGGGCCCGCGGTCAGCAAGGTCACCGATCCCTCGGTGCCGTCGGCGGCCTCTTTCTCCCGGATGAGCAGCGCCTCCTCGACGGCCCGCTCGTTGATCTCGTCCAGCACCGCGTCGGCGGCCTCACGGTCCAGCGTCCAATCGCCGTCGGTGAGCTTGCGCTCTGACCAGGTGTCTGGGACCTGCTTGATCAGGACCACGATGTTCGTCATGAGTGTCGGTCGTCCTCCTCGAAAGAGTCCTGCAGCCGCCAGCCGCAAGACTTAGGTCACGGCTTATGCGACCCGCACACGCATGTTACTAGCGGGTAACTTTGTGCGGTTCGCTCTCACACCATAGCGGGTCGTCCTGCAGGTTCTTTCCCCGCGTCTGCCCCGCGAGCGGCAGGACCCACGGTGAACCATTCGCGAACCCGGCCCCAGGGGTTAGCCTGCCTTAGCAATGAGCGCATTTGTCCCTGACGTTCCCCACACCTCCGTCGACGCCGTTTTGACGTTGACCGGTGAACGCACCATCCCGGGCCTGGACGTGGAGAATTACTGGTTTCGCCGCCACGAGGTGGTCTACCAGCAGTTGGCGCAGCACTGCGCGGGCCGCGACGTGCTCGAGGCGGGCTGCGGGGAAGGCTACGGCGCCGACCTGATCGCCGGGGTCGCGCGACGGGTAATCGCGCTGGACTATGACGAGGCCACGGTGGCGCACGTGCGGGCCCGCTACCCGCGGGTGCAGGTCATCCACGGCAACCTGGCCGAGCTGCCGCTGCCCGACGCCTCGGTCGACGTGGTGGTCAACTTCCAAGTCATCGAGCACCTGTGGGACCAGGCCCAGTTCGTCGGCGAGTGCGCCAGGGTGCTACGGCCGTCGGGGGTGCTGATGGTGTCCACTCCGAACCGGATCACGTTCTCGCCGGGCCGCGACAGCCCGGTCAACCCGTTTCATACCCGAGAGTTGAACGCCGGCGAGCTGACCGAGCTATTGGTCGACGCCGGATTTGCGTCGGTGTCGATGAGCGGCGTCTTCCACGGACCGCGGCTGGCCGAGATGGATGCCCGGCACGGTGGCTCGATCATCGACGCCCAGATCGCGCGGGCGGTCGCCGACGCGCCCTGGCCGGCCGAACTGCTGGCCGACGTCGCCGCCGTCACCACCGCCGACTTCGACATTGCCGAGGCGGGTGTCCGCGACGTTGACGACAGCCTTGATCTGGTCGCCATCGCGGTGCGCTCATGAATCAGCCGACCGGTAGCCAGATGCCCGGTCTATTCACCCTGGTGCTGCACACCCATCTCCCGTGGCTGGCCCACCACGGCCGCTGGCCCGTGGGCGAGGAATGGCTCTACCAGTCGTGGTCGGCGTCCTATCTGCCGCTGCTGCGGGTACTGCGGAAGCTGGCCGGCGAGGACCGCCATCGACTGATCACCCTGGGCATGACGCCGGTGGTGACCGCGCAGCTGGACGATCCGTACTGCCTGGACGGGATGCATCACTGGTTGGCCAACTGGCAACTGCGCGCCGCCGAGGCGGCCAGCATCCGCCCCGGAGACCCGACGGGCACCGCGACATCTAGCACGCCAGAAGCATTGCGGTCCTTCGGGATTCGTGAATTCGCCGAAACCGAGGAGGCGCTCGACGATTTCACCACCGGGTGGCGCCATGGCGCCAGCCCGCTGCTGCGCGGGCTGATCGACGCCGGCACGGTTGAGCTGTTGGGCGGCCCGCTGGCGCATCCTTTTCAGCCGTTGCTGACGCCGCGGCTGCGCGAGTTCGCGCTGCGCGAGGGCTTGACCGATGCCCGGCAACGCTTGTCGCACAAGCCGATTGGCATCTGGGCACCAGAATGCGCCTACGCCCCGGGGATGGAACACGACTACGCGGCCGCCGGGGTCGGCCATTTCATGGTCGACGGGCCGTCGTTGCACGGTGACACCGCGCTGGGCCGGCCGGTCGGCGATTCCGACGTCGTCGCGTTTGGACGTGATCTTCAGGTCAGCTACCGGGTGTGGTCGCCGAAATCCGGCTATCCCGGCCATGCCGCCTACCGCGATTTCCACACCTACGACCGCCGCACCGGCCTGAAGCCCGCCCGGGTCACCGGCCGCAACGTGCCGTCGGATGCCAAGGCGCCCTACGATCCCGAGCGTGCCGATCGCGCAATCGACGGCCACGTCGCTGATTTCGTCAACGTGGTGCACGGGCGGCTGCAGGCCGAATCCGAGCGCATCGGGCGGCCCGCACACGTCGTCGCCGCGTTCGACACCGAGTTGTTCGGCCACTGGTGGTACGAGGGACCGGTGTGGCTGGAACGGGTGCTGCGGGCATTGCCCGAGGCCCGCGTGCGCATCGGCACGCTGAGCGACGCCGTCGCCGAGGGATTCGTCGGCGAAGCCGTCGAATTACCGCCCAGCTCTTGGGGTTCGGGCAAGGACTGGCAGGTGTGGGCCGGCGACAAGGTGGCCGACCTGGTACAGCTCAACACCGAGGTCGTCGACACCGCACTGAGCACCGTCGACAAGGCGCTGACCCAAACCGCATCCCTGGACGGGCCGATCCCTCGCGACCACATCGCCGATCAGATCCTGCGCGAGACACTGCTGACCGTATCGAGTGATTGGCCGTTCATGGTGAGCAAGGACTCAGCGGCCGACTACGCCCGCTACCGGGCTCATCTGCACGCACACGCCACCCGCGAGATCGCCGGAACGCTGGCGTCGGGCCGCCGCGAGGTCGCGCAGCGTCTGGCAGCTGGCTGGAACCGGGCCGACGGGCTGTTCGGCGCACTGGACGCCCGCAGGCTGCCGCGATGAAAATTCTGATGGTGTCGTGGGAGTACCCACCGGTGGTGATCGGTGGGCTCGGTCGCCACGTTCATCATCTGTCGACGGCGTTGGCAGCCGCGGGCCACGAAGTTGTGGTGCTGTCCCGCCGCCCGACGGGAACCGATCCGAGCACGCACCCGTCGTCGGATGAAATCAGCGAAGACGTTCGAGTCGTCGCGGCCGCGCAGGACCCGCACGAGTTCACCTTCGCCAAGGACATGATGGCTTGGACGCTGGCCATGGGTCACGCCATGGTCCGCACCGGATTGTCGCTGAAAGAGCGGTCAAGCGACGACCCGTGGCGGCCCGACGTCGTTCACGCGCATGACTGGCTGGTCGCCCATCCGGCTGTCGCGCTGTCCGAGTTTTATGACGTGCCAATGGTTTCCACGATCCACGCGACCGAAGCCGGTCGGCATTCCGGATGGGTCTCCGGGGCGCTGAGCAGGCAGGTGCACGCCGTGGAATCGTGGTTGGTACGCGAATCCGATTCGCTCATCACGTGTTCGGCGTCGATGTGTGACGAGATCACCGAGCTGTTCGGGCCCGGACTGGGCGAGATCACCGTGATCCGCAATGGTATCGAGGCAGCCCGCTGGCCGTTCGCGAGTCGTCGGCGCCGCAGCGGGCCGGCGGAACTGTTGTTTGTGGGCCGCCTGGAATACGAGAAGGGTGTGCACGACGCGATCGCGGCGTTGCCGCGGATCAGGCGCGCGCACCCGGGGACCACGCTGACGATTGCCGGTGAGGGCACCCAGCAGGCCTGGCTCGTCGGGCAGGCTCGTAAACACCGGGTGCTCAAGGCAACCCGGTTTGTCGGGCGGCTCGATCACGACGAGCTCTTGGCAGCGCTGCATCGCGCCGACGCCGCGGTGCTGCCCAGCCACTACGAGCCGTTCGGGCTGGTGGCGCTGGAGGCCGCCGCGGCCGGAACGCCGTTGGTGACATCGAACATCGGCGGCCTGGGCGAGGCAGTGATCAACGGCGAGACCGGGATGTCTTGTCCGCCTCGCGATGTGACGCGGCTGGCCAAGGCCGTCGGCGCCGTGCTTGCCGATCCGGCCGCCGCCCAGCGCCGGGCCCGGGCCGCGCGTGAACGTCTGACCTCGGATTTCGATTGGCACACGGTGGCCGATGAGACCGCGCAGGTATACCTGGCTGCCAAGCGCCGTGAACGTCAGCCGCTACCGCGGCTACCCATCGTCGAGCACGCCCTGCCGGATCGGTAATCCGCCCGGCGACGATGCAGGCCGTGAACGGCCTGAGGAGGAGCCGGGCAATATACGAGGTCCCGCGGGCTCGCCGCGTACCGTCGAGCTAATGGGACTTGTGTACTCGAGCGTGGTCGACGCGCCGATCTACGAGGTGTTCGACTGGCACACCCGGCCCGGCGCAATCACCCGGCTCTCGCCGCCGTGGCAGCCGGTGCGGGTGATCGCCGAAGCGGATTCGCTGGAGAACGGGCGCGCCGAACTGGGCTTGCCCGGCGGTCTGCGCTGGGTGGCCGACCATCAACCGGATGCCTACGATCCGCCGCGACGCTTCGTCGACTCGGTCGGCGCCGATGGACTCGCCTCGTTGCCGGTCCGGCTGGCGGTCCGTTGGCGGCATACCCACGACTTCGAAGAGCTGAGCGGTGAACGCACCCGAGTGACCGACCGCGTCGCCACACCTATCCCGGCGAAGGCGCTGCAGGCGATGTTCGCCTACCGGCATCGCCAGTTGGCCGACGACATCGCCGCACACCGGCAGGCCGCCGCGCAGGGTCTGAGCCCGATGACGGTCGCGGTCACCGGATCGTCCGGGCTGGTCGGATCGGCGTTGAGCGCCTTCCTGTCCACCGGCGGTCATCGGGTGATCCATCTTGTGCGCCACACGGCAACCAAACCCGATGAACGGCAATGGAATCCGGACGATCCCGATCCGGATCTGCTGAGCGGCGTCGACGCGGTGATTCACTTGGCGGGCGCCTCGATCGCCGGCCGCTTCACCGAGTCGCACCGAGCCGCGATCCGCGACAGCCGGATCGGTCCCACTCGTCGCCTGGCTGAGCTGATCGCGAGATCAGCCGACGGGCCGAAAACGCTGGTCTGCGCGTCGGCCATCGGATACTACGGCTACGACCGTGGCGACCAGACACTCACCGAGGACAGCGATCGCGGCGACGGGTTCCTCGCCGATGTCGTCGACGAGTGGGAGCTCGCCGCGACGGTGGCCGAGGACGGCGGGGTCCGGGTGGTGCGGGTGCGCACCGGGATCGTGCAATCCCCGAGCGGCGGAACCCTTCGCCTGCAGCTTCCGCTGTTCCGCGCCGGGCTCGGCGGTCGCCTGGGCGACGGCCACCAGTGGTTCTCCTACATCGGGATCGACGACCTTGTTGAGGTTTACCACCGCGGACTGTGGGACACCGCGCTGTCCGGACCGGTCAACGCGGTGGCCGCCGATCCGGTCCGCAACGGCGACTACACCCGAACGCTGGCCAAGGTGCTGCGCCGGCCCGCGGTGTTACCCGTGCCGCCGGTTGGACCGCGGCTGCTGCTCGGCGAGCAGGGGGCACGCGAACTGGCGTGCGCCAATCAACGGGTGCTGCCGGCCCGGCTGCAACAGGCCGGTCACCGGTTTCGCCGTCCGGGCCTCGATCAGACGCTGCGGCATCTGCTCGGTCGCTGATCACCGACAAGATCGCGCGCTGACGGCGCGATGGCGAATCCGCCGGCGGCCCTCAGCTTTTGGTTGAGGCTCAAGATCTCCAGCGGTGCGTCGACCACCCGCGCATCGGCGCCCACCAGGATCCGCTTTCCAATGTCACCGACAGCCACAACACAAGTTTGTGAGCTGGCAAGAACAGCATCCCTACCGCGTGGTGCCTCCCGGGCGAAGTATCGAGACCAGCGCTCGACACTTGCGTTCCTCATCCGCGTAAGTGCAGCAACGCCGGAGATACCCACACAGGAAGGGCAGGAAAATGACTCAGTACACCTGGACAGTGATCGGAGCAGGGCCGGCAGGCATCGCTGCCGTAGGGCGGTTGCTTGACCACGGGATCGAGGGCGAGCAAATCGCCTGGATCGACCCAGAATTCGGTGCGGGAGATTTCGGCACCAAATGGCGAGCTGTGCCGAGCAACACCCGCGTCGAGTTATTTCTCGACTACTTGACCGCCTCGCCGTCGTTCCGCTTTGGACAAGCGCCAGCTTTTGAGCTGAACAAGTTCGATCCCGAGCAGACGTGCCCGCTCGGCGTCGTAGCCGAACCGCTGGTGTGGATCTCGCAGCATCTTTGCCAACGGGTGAGAGCTTTTCGCGCGTTCGCAACGGAACTGGTGCTAGCCAATAGGCAGTGGACCATAACCACGCAACACGAGACGATCACGTCGAAGAATGTGATCCTCGCAGTCGGCTCAGTTCCCAAGAAGCTTTCTTACGAGGAGCTTGACGAGATTCCGATCGAGACCGCGCTGGATCCTGCGAAACTGGCACAGCTGCCGCTGGATGGCGCCACGGTCGGCGTGTTTGGCGCTTCACACTCGGCGATGATCGCGCTGCCGAACCTGTTGAACACCCCGGTGAAAAAGGTGATCAACTTCTATCGCGGTCCGTTGAAGTACGCTATCAATTTTGACGATTGGACGCTGTTCGACGATACCGGGCTTAAGGGCCAAGCCGCCGACTGGGCGCGCGAGAACATCGACGGAACGTGTCCGCGACGGCTTGAGAGGTGCTCGGTCGGTGATCCGGAATTCGAGAAGACCCTTGAGATGTGTGACCACATCGTCTACACCGTCGGATTTCAACGCAGACAGCTTCCACTGACTCCCCAATGGGGGTCACTGGAATATGACCCGACCAACGGTATTCTGGCTCCCGGCCTATTCGGGGTCGGTATTGCGTTCCCCGAGTGCTGGATTGATCCGCTGGGAGCCGGCCAGTACCGGGTGGGACTGCACAAGTTCATGCAGCGGCTAGAGACTGCATTGCCGCTATGGCTGCGCTACGGCACATAGCAATGGCGGAGCTACGCCGGCCTGGCGCTGCCGATGTGACTCAACAGGTCTCGGATCGCGCCAGCCGGCGGCGTTTTTCCACCCATCCAGATCGCCCGAAGGGCACGGCGCAGATTCAGATCCGGCACTTGCACGGCGCGAAGGCGTCCCACGGCCAGATCGTCGGCGACGGCTAGCCTGCTCATCACCGCAGGACCCGCACCGGCCAGGACCGCAGCGCGCACCGCGGCCGCGGACGACAATTCCAGCGCCGGACTCGCTTGTGCGAAGTCGTCGCCCAGCGCGCTGCGCAACGCGACAGTCAGCGAATCGCGTGTTCCCGATCCCGGTTCGCGAGCGACCAGCGGGGTTCGGCCAAGTTCGGCGGCACTCACGCCTTTCGACCGGCGGACCCACTTATGGTCGGCGGGCACGACCACCACGAGTTCGTCGTAGGCAACGACCCGGCTGCGCAACGCCGGCAGCGCACCGGGGCTTTCGATGAACCCGAGGTCTGCGGCGCCGTCGCGCACCGCCGATATCGCGTGCTCGCTATTGGTGGTGGTGAGAATGACCTCCGGAGCCTTGCGGCCACTTCGGGCCGCCGTCGCTTGCAGTGACACCAGCCAGAGCGGCATCAGCTGTTCGGCGATGGTAAGGCTCGCAGCCACTTTCATTTTGCTGCGGCTCTCAGTGCGAAGCGAAGCCAGCCCGGCATCGACCTGCTGGGCGACATCCAGCAACCTGTTTGCCCACTGCGCTGCAACTACGCCGGCCGGGGTCAGCTGGGTACCCCGCACGGTGCGGACCGCTAGCCGGACGCCGGTCTGGGCCTCGATCGAGGTGAGTCGGGCAGATACTGCTTGCTGCGTCAGTCCAAGTTCCCGTCCTGCGGCGCCGAGGCTGGCTGTTTTGGCCACCTCTAGGAAGACTTCGAGCGCGGACAGTTCGGGCATGCGAGAACTCAGTGCCATGGTTTATCCAATCACAAGCTCGCTTTGTGGCTCCACAAGGACACGCCTGCTACCGACATGGCACTGCGAGGCGCAGCATCAGAAATATGATCCGCCAAGTCAACGACGAGCCCGACTACCGCTTTACCCTCGCCAACGAGCGGACCTTTCTCGCTTGGCAGCGCACAGCGCTAGGACTGCTGGCAGCGACGGTTGCCGTGCTGCAATTCGTTCCCGGATCGGCGGTCGAAGGGATGCAATACATCTTGTCAGCGGTGCTGGGAATACTGGCTGTTGTGAGCACTGGTGCTGGCCTGTTGCGGTGGCGCCAGGTTGATCGAGCCATCCGGTGCAGCGAGCGATTACCACACAATCGCACACCAGCATTGCTGGCGAGCGGCCTCGCGGTGCTCGGCCTTGTCGTTTCAGTTTTGGCAGTCGTCAAGGCGGTGAACGGATGAACGACCACCGAAACGGGTAACGCCGCTTCGGTCAGCTAAGGAGCCGAGCTCGGAGACAACTGACCCGTGCTACAGACGATTGGCGCGATAGCTGATCACAGGCCGCGCTTCGACGCTCGGACGGCGGCGACGGCCTGCGGCTCGCCGTCGAATTCGACGCGCGCGGCATCGCGGCCCGCGACGAACAGCACCAACTCCTGCGGTTCGCCGGTCACTGTGACGGCATCTCCACGCCCGACCCGGGCAATCTGTCGGCCGTCGGTCGTCTGCAGGCTGACCTGGGCGGGCAGCTTCGCCAGCGTCATGCGGCTCAGCAGTCCGAGCTGGCGGCGCAGCGCGGCGACGGTCGATGCGTCGAGCACTCTGGGCTGCCAGCCGTCGATGGCGCGACGCACATCTTCGTGATGGATGAACATCTCGCCGAGGTTGGCGACCGAGTCGAGAAGCTTGAACGGCGAGTAGATCGGCGGCCCCGACGCGACCATCTCGACAAGGTCGTCCCAGCTGGTTGACTCCGCCGTCCGGTTCTGTACCTTGGCGGTGTAACCGGCGAGGAAGGGAATCGTGATGCCGGGCGTCGCGTCCAGTCGCCGTTCCCGCACGACGAGGTGGGCTGCCAGGTCCCGGGTTCTCCAGCCTTCGCACAGGGTCGGCGCGTCGGGCCCGACTGTGCGCAGGGTCTCGACGAGGGCACTTCGTTCGCGCTGGGCGGCGGTCATGACCACACGATAGGCGCACGTCGCATGGCGTCTGCCGCTCCCTGACGACCTTGCCCTGGCGAGCACACTAGAAGTTCAGTAAGTTAAAGTTTAATCTTGTGAAGCGAATCTGGGCACAGCCGGTGAGCGCGTGTTTGTCTTCGTTGTCAGCGGGTATGACAGCGTGAGTCTGAGCCGTTCGAGCTGGTGGCGACCCGATCTTTCGAGAGGGGCTTCGGTGGCCAAGCTGGGCGCATTGTCGTTGGTGCCTGACGCGGAACCTTCGGCGCGTCAGGAGTCCTGGTCGGATCCCGGCCAATTCGATGTATGGCGGATCGGGGTGCGGCGCACTGTGCTGACCCACGTCGCCGAATTCGTCGCCAACCGATGCGCCGCTGAGTTGGATGAGGCCGGTGTCGAGGCGGCCGGCGACATCCTGGTGAATTTTTTGACCGGCGGTAAGTGCCTGCGCTCCACCTTCATGTATCTCGGATGGCTGTGCGGCGCGGACGACAGTGCCGAGGCCCTCTACGCCTGCGCGAGCTTGGAGCTACTGCACGCCTTCGCGTTGCTGCAAGACGATGTGATGGACGATTCACCGTCGCGGCGGGGACGTCCTGCGGCGCATATGCAGTTCACCGACTGGCATCGACGGCGTGGGCTGTCCGGATCGCCGCGGCGCTTCGGCGACTCAGCGGCGATTCTGCTGGGTGACCTATGCCTGATCTGGGCCGAGCAGATGCTCCGCGAGAGCGGCGTCGAGCGTCGCCGCATGCAACAGGCGTTGCCGCGCTACGACGCCATGCGCACCGAGCTGGCACTGGGCCAATTCGCCGATCTCGCAAGCGATGTCCGCGACCTGCCCTCGATGGCGGTTGTGCTGGAGGTGGCACGCCGCAAGTCGGGCAATTACACCGTGCGCCGGCCGTTGGAGATCGGTGCGGCGATGAGCGGCTGCAGCGATCGCACGCTGTCGGGCCTGGGCCGCTACGGCACCGCGATCGGAGAGGCGTTTCAGCTCCGCGATGATTTGCTTGGCGTCTTCGGCTCCGAGGCGACAACCGGTAAACCCAGCGGCCGAGATCTCGTCGAGCGCAAGGCGACCAGTGTCGTGATCGCCGCACACCAACTGGCCGACGCGCCCACCCGCCGGCAGCTGACCGACCTGATGAACAACGGTGAACTTGACGACACCGCCATCGACCGTTGGCGCACGCTGATCGTGACGACCGGCGCCGTGCAGTGGATCGAGGACTTGATCGGCGACCGCGTCGCGTCCGCGCGCGATGAACTCGACGAGCTTCGGCTCGATGAATCGGTGCGGGCCGCGCTGGCGAACATGGCCGCCATATGCACGGAGCGGACCGAATGATGTGGACCGTGCCGGGTCGAAGCGATCGGGTGGTCGTGGTCGGTGCGGGTCTGGCGGGCCTGTCGGCGGCCCTGCATCTGGCCGGTCGTGGCCGCGAAGTCACGGTGGTCGAACGGGAAAGCTGGCCCGGCGGACGCGCGGGGCGCCTCGATGTGGACGGCTACCGGATCGACACCGGACCGACGGTGCTGACGATGCCCGACATCATCGACGATACGTTCGCCGCGGTCAGCGAAAGCAGTTCTGGGCGAATGGATTTGCTAGACGTTGATCCGGCCTACCGCGCGCAGTTCGCCGATGGCAGCAGCATCGACGTGCACAGCGACGCGGATCAAATGGCGACCGCGATCGAGGAATTCGCCGGTGCCAAGCAGGCTGCGGGCTACCGGCAGCTGCGAGACTGGCTGACCCGGTTGTACCACACCGAATTCGACGGATTCATCGCGAGGAATTTCGATTCCCCACTGTCGCTGCTGAATCCGCAGTTGGCGAAACTGGCGGCGATCGGCGGATTCCGCAAATGGGATGTGATGGTCAAGCGCCACATCACCGACCCGCAGCTGCGACGAGTGTTTACCTTCCAGTCGCTGTATGCCGGTGTGGCGCCACGACAGGCGCTGGCGGTCTACGCGGTGATCGCCTACATGGACACCATCTCAGGAGTGCTGTTCCCGCGGGGCGGCATGAGGGCGCTGCCCGATGCTTTGGCCGCCGCCGCGACAGATGCCGGCGTGCGTTTCCACTACGGCGCGGCTGTCACCGGCCTGGAATCGATGGGCGGCTGCGTTGCGGCGGTCCGCACCGACCAGGATCAACGCATCACCTGCGATGCGGTGGTGCTGACCACTGAACTGCCACAGACCTACAAACTGCTGGGCCGCGAACCCCGCCGCATCGGCACCCTGCGGCCGGCGCCGTCGGCGGTTGTCGTTCACGTCGGCAGTCCCAGCCGGCCGCCGGCGAATCGGGCACTGGCACATCACAACATCGTGTTTGGCGCAGCATGGGACGAGACATTCACCGACATCATCCGCGACGGGCGGCTCATGCGGGATCCGTCGTTACTCGTGACCAGGCCGACGGCCAGCGACCCGAGCTTGGCCCCGGCCGGCCACGACCTGTTCTATGTCCTGGCGCCGGCACCGAACCTCGCCCGCGGTGTCGTCGACTGGTCCCGGATCGGCGACGCCTACGCCGACCAGCTGCTCGACGTCGTCGCAGCGCGACTGGTCCCGGGCTTGCGCGACGGCGCCAAGGTGCTACATGTCGTCAATCCCGCTGACTGGGCCCGCCAGGGCATGGTCGCCGGGACTCCGTTTGCGCTGGCCCATACCTTCGCCCAGACCGGGCCCTTCCGTCCGGCCAACACCGTGCGCGGCGTCGACAACGCGGTGCTGGCGGGATCGTCGACCGTCCCCGGTGTCGGCGTGCCAACCGCGCTGATCTCCGGGCGGTTAGCTGCCGACCGCATCACCGGCGTCGTCGACCGGTCCACGCAAAGCGTGGTGACGAAAGCCGGCCTGTCATGATCCGCGGCGAGCTGGACGCGGCCGGTATCGAGGATCCGGAACTGCGCAACGCGTATCGACGCTGCCGCGAACTGAACGCCGCCCACGGCCGAACCTTCTTTTTGGCCACCAGATTGCTTGCGCCCGAACAACGCCCGCCGGTGCATGCACTGTACGGATTCGCCCGCTACGCCGACGACATCCTCGACGACCTCAATCCGTCGCTGGACACCGCGACCCGCGCGGCGCGGCTGCAGCGGCTGTCCGACCAATTCTTCGCGCACACCGACCACCCAGCCGAACCGGTCCTCGCGGCGGTCGGCCACACCGCGCGTCACTACGACATCGGCGACGAGCTGTTCGACGACTTTCTCGCGTCGATGCGGATGGATCTGACGATCACCGACTATCCCAACCGCGCGGCGCTGAACCTGTACATGAAGGGCTCGGCGGAAGCGATTGGCCTGCAACTGCTTCCAATCCTGGGCACAGTCGGTCCCTCTGGGGAAGCCGCGCCCTACGCCGCGGCGCTGGGCAGGGCCTTCCAACTCACCAATTTTCTGCGGGACATCGACGAAGACCTGACGCGACAACGGGTTTATCTGCCCGCCGACGAACTGGCCGCGTACAACGTCGATCGCGACCTCCTGACGTGGTGCCACCACAACCGCCAAACCGATCGCCGGGTGCGCAACGCCCTGGCCGATCAGCACGACATCACCAGACAGGTCTACCGGTACGCCGAAGGCGGAATCTCGCTGTTGGCACCGCGTTCGCGCGCCTGCGTGGCCACGGCGCTGACGCTGTACTCGGAAATCCTGGACCGCATCGAGGAATGCGACTTCGCCGTGTTCAGCCGGCGCGCCACCGTGGGGACCGCACGGCGACTCGGCGTCGCCGGCACCGGGCTGCTGCGGTCATGGCGGGCGCGGCTGAGGCACCCGGCTCCATCAGCCGATCGACGATCCGGTGTGGCGTGATGGATCACTGGCAGTACCTCATCGTCCTCGCCGCGTGCCTGGCGATTACCTTGCCGTTGGAGGTCTTCGGCGACGGCGTCTATCGCCGAGCGTGGCGGGCCGTGCGCGCTATCTTGCCCGTCGCGGTGGTGTTTCTGGTCTGGGATGAAGTGGCGATCGGCGCGCATGTGTGGACGTACAACCGTGCCTACATCACCGGCGCGAACATCCCGTTTCGGATGCCGATCGAGGAGGTCTTGTTCTTTGTTGTCATTCCGCTGTGTGCGCTGCTTACCTATAACGCGGTCAGCGCGATCCTCGAACGGTTCCACCGCCGATGACCGGCCTCGGGTACACCGTGCCGGCCGTGCTGGCGGTGCTGGCTGTGTGCGCGCTCGAGCTATTGGTGTTGCGCACCGGGCTTTTTCGACGCCCGGCGTACTGGTTGTCGATGCTGATCGTGGTCGGATTTCAAATCCTGGTGGACGGCTGGCTGACGAAGCTCAGCGCCCCGATCGTCGTCTATGACGATCGGCAGATCACCGGTATCCGGTTTCCGTTCGACATCCCGGTCGAAGATTTCCTGTTCGGCCTCGCGTTGGTCAGCGGGGTACTGCTGCTGTGGGAACGGCAACGTGAGCATCAGTAACATCGGCCTGCCCCGCCGCGACGTGCCGTCCGCCTTCGACGTCGGCGCGCACGCCTACGACCGTCTCGTTGGCTTCAGCCCCGGATACCATGCCCACCTGCGACTTTCGGCACGGCGCATGCGCCTGCCCGACCGCGGGCAGGGCCTGCGGTTGCTCGACGCCGGCTGCGGCACCGGCGCATCGACGGCTGCCCTGCTCAGAGTCGCTCCGCAGGCGGAGATCATCGCCGTCGACGCATCACGGGGCATGCTCGACGAGGCACAGGCCAAGCGATGGCCGCCGTCGGTCCGGTTCGTACACTCCCCCGTCGAGGCGCTTTCCGAAAACGGCGTCACCGGACCGTTCGACGGGATCCTGGCCGCCTATTTGATCCGCAACCTGGCAGATCCCGACACCCAATTGCGCGCCTTCCGCAGGATGCTGCGGCCCGGTGCCACGCTGGCGGTCCACGACTACTCGGTGCGCGACTCCCGGGCCGCCACCTGCATTTGGCACGCGGTGTGCTGGGGCATCATCATCCCGTCCGGCTGGCGGCAAACCGGCGACACGACGCTGTACCGGCATCTGTGGCGTAGCGTGCTGACATTCGACGGCGTGCGGCAATTCCGACATCGGTTGCGCGACGCCGGATTTGCCGCGGTGTACAGCGAAACCATGCCCGGGTGGGAGACCAACATCGCCCACACCTTCCTCGGGGACGCGCCGCGATGACCGATCGTCGCCGCCGGACGCACCCGGCACCCCGGGGGCTGCCCAACGCCGAGGCGCTGTCGTCTCGGCCGCGAGCCGTCGTGGTCGGCGCCGGTATCGCAGGCCTGGCCGCGGCGACGGGGCTGGCCGAACGTGGGATCGGCGTCGACATCGTCGAACGCGAGGAGTATCTCGGCGGTCGGGTCGGCGCGTGGACCGAGCAGTACCACGGCATCGAGGTCGGAATGAACCGCGGTTTTCACGCTTTCTTCCGGCAGTACTACAACTTGCGCGACCTGCTGCGCCGCGTCGACCCGCGGCTGTCCATGCTGACACCGGTCGACGATTACCCGCTGATCGACGGCGCCGGCCGGCGGGACAGCTTCCGTGGTCTGCCCCGCACACCGCCGTGGAATGCGCTGGCATTCGCGTTGCGCAGCCCCACCTTTCGATTTCGCGACCTGGCCAGGATCGATGCCTGCGCCGCCGCGCCGTTGGCGGCGGTTTCGCTGCCCGAGGTGTATCGCCGCCTCGATCACATCGACGCAGAAACCTTTTTGAAGAGCATCAACTTCCCCGAGGCCGCGCGCCATCTCGCTTTCGAGGTGTTCTCCCGCAGCTTCTTTGCCAGCCCGACGCAACTGTCGGCCGCTGAGCTGGCCACCATGTTCCACATCTACTTTCTAGGCTCCAGCGAGGGCCTGATTTTCGACGTGCCGAACGCCAATTACGACACCGCGCTGTGGCAGCCGCTGCAGCGATACTTGATCGAGCTCGGGGTGCGATTCCACCAAAGCACCGCCGTGGCAAGCATCGATGGCGGCTACGCGCACAGGTTTCGCGTCCACACGGATACCAAGGACAACCTGGACGCCGACGCCGTCGTGCTGGCCACCGACGTGGCCGGGCTGCAACGGATTATCGCGGCGTCACCGGATCTCGGCGACGACCTGTGGCGGGCACGGGTAGCGCGGTTACGCACCGCGCCGCCGTTCGTGGTGCACCGGCTATGGCTAGACCGTCGCGTCGCCGCCGATCGGCCGGCGTTTCTGGGCACCGCCGGCCACGAACCACTGGACAACATCAGCGTTCTTGACCGTTACGAACGCGAAGCCACCGACTGGGCATCGCGACACGGCGGTTCCGTCGTCGAATTACATTCGTATGCTCTGGAATCCGCACAGCCTGAGAACACTATGATCCGGCGCCTGCATGAGCTCTACCCGGAAACCACCGGCGCGCAGATTGTTTACGAACGGATGCTGCACCGCCGCGACTGCCCACTGTTCGCTCCCGGGACCCACACACATCGGCCCGGTGTGACCACACCGTTGCCCGGGCTGTTGCTGGCCGGCGACGGGATCCGCATCGACTTACCGGTGGCGCTGATGGAACGCGCGGCCACCACCGGCTGGTCGGCGGCCAACCAGATCTTGGCGCAATGGGGGCTCGCCGGCCATGCCCTGTGCACGGTCCCCACCGAGGGTCGCTCGGCGTTGTTGCGCTTTCTTGCCGGACGAGAAAGGCTTTCTCAGCGATGACTATCGGCGATTACATCCGGCGACGCTGGCCGAAGGATTGGCCACTGCAGGCGATCCCGCCAGCGGCGTGGGCGAACCAGCGCCCGACGTATCGCGACGCCCAGCCCGCGATCATCAACGCCGCCCTGGACCGGTCACAGCGCAGGCCCACCGGCAACTGGTACGCATTCGCCGCGAGCCGCGACGTACGGCCCGGACGGCCGTTCGGCACTCGCGTTGCCGGCGCCGAATTGGTCGCCTGGCGCGATCACCACGGCCGGCTGCGCGTCGGTCCGCGCAGTTGCCCGCATTTGGGCGCCGACCTCGCCACCGCAGTGGTGCACCGCGGCGCCCTGATCTGTCGATGGCACGGTCTTTGCCTCGACGGCGACGCGGACGAATTCGGGTGGCGGCCGCTGCCCAGCCACGACGACGGGGTACTGGCGTGGGTGCGTCTGGATAGCGTTGGCGGCGAGCAGCCGCTGGATAAGCCGGTGATTGCGGCCAGGCCAGGCGGCGACACCATGCACGGCGTCACTCGCTTGGTCGGAGCCTGCGAACCCGCCGACATCATCGCCAACCGCTTAGATCCGTGGCACGGCGCGTGGTTTCACCCCTACTCGTTTACCCGGCTCGAGGTGCTGACCACTCCGACGGAGGAGGCGGACCGATTCCTGGTCGTGGTGACTTTCCGCGTCGGCCGTATTGGCGTACCCACCGTCGCGGAGTTCACCAGCCCCGAAGCACGCACCATCGTGATGCGCATCCTGGACGGCGAGGGCGCCGGAAGCGTCGTCGAAACCCACGCCACGCCAATCGGTTTGGATCCCGATAATCGTCCGCGCACCGCGGTGATCGAAGCCGTCATCGCCCATTCGGACCGGACGGGGTTCAAACGGGCCCGCCGTGCCGCCCCGCTCATTTCCGCACTGATGCGCTTTGCCGCGTCTCGGTTGTGGCGCGACGACCTCGCCTATGCCGAGCGTCGTTACCGGCTGCGCGCCGGCAGGTGATGTACAGCCGAGGTGATATCGCGGCCGATGCCGCTGAGGACCGCATCGCGAAGCGGGCCTGATGCTGTCCAAAACGCTTCACCGGCAATGCCATACGGCGCAAACAGCATGCGTTGGCGATAACTGCAGCGCCCGCCGCGGTCGTCGTGCACCGACAGCTCGAGCCATAGCCGGCCGGGAAGCGGGACGTCCGCGCGAAGCCGCAGCAGGTGTGGCCAGTCGATGTGCTCGACGCGCCACCAATGCTTGGCGCCGATCGACTCGAAAACCTGCCAGAGCGTTTCGGCATCGGCGTTCAGGCGGCGTTCGCACATCTGCTCGTGCAACGATCCGCCGGCCCAGGAAGGGTCGGTAGGCAGCGGCCTCGATGGTGAGTTGTCGTCGCCGTCCCGCGACCAGCGGGTCTGCAGCTCGCTTTCGCGCACCCGTGCCAAGGCCAGTTCGACGGCGTCTTCGTAGTGGGTCAGCCCGTCCTCGGGGTCCGGAATGTGTTCGACGATATCGTGTTCGCTGCACACCACGTCGTTTTCCAGGGAGTCCATCAGCGACGAAGCCAGGGCGCGTGGCAGCGGGGTGATCAGATTGACCCAGTGCGACGAGAGCCATGGGGTCAGCACCGGCACTGGAATCGCGATCCGGCGATGCAGGCCGGCGATCGCCGCGTATCTGCGGATCATGTCGGTGTAGGTGAAGGTGTCGGGCCCGCCGATGTCGAAGGTCCGGTTCACTTCGGCCGGCAACTCCGCCGCGTTGGTCAGGTAGTACAGCACGTCGCGCACGGCGATCGGCTGAACCCGAGTTCGCAGCCACCGCGGCGTGATCATCACCGGCAGCCGTTCGGTCAGATACCGCAGCATCTCAAAGCTGGCAGACCCCGCTCCAATGATCGCCGCGGCGCGCAGTTCCACGGTGGGAACTCCGGACCCTTTCAGAAGCCGGCCCACTTCGGCCCGCGACGCCAAGTGGTCGGACAGCCGCTGCCGGTCTGGGATGATGCCGCCGACGTAGACGATGCGCGAAAGTCCCGCTTGCCCCGCCGCATCGGCGACGATCGAGGCCGCGCGCGCATCGAAGTCGACGAAATCCGAACGCAGCAGAGAGTGCACCAGATAGTAGAGAACTTGTTGCCCGTCCAGCGCTCGCCGCACTCGTTCGCTATCAGTCACGTCGCCGTCGATCACTTCGACCTGCTGGCGCCATGGCACGTCGTCGAGCTTGGCGGGCGTGCGCGCCATCACTTGGACGTCATGCCCGGCTGCCAGCAGTTCGGGAACCAGACGGGCGCCCAGATAGCCGGTGGCACCGAACACGACGCACCGCATCGCTTACTCCTCCGCTGGCTCGGATACCGATTCGGCTTTCAGGACGCTGCGCGCCCGTTGGGCGCGTGCGCCCCTGCTCCGGTCCGCCTCCGTATGTACTTCACTAGATTAATAGTTAAGTTTCTGGTGTCAAATGCGGCATTCGGGTAGCGGCGCGGTGACAGATGTGCAGACTTCAGCAAGGGCGGCACGGCCGAACGGAAGAGCCACGGCCAGAACGGGAAAGACAACGATGAGCCGGTCTTCTCACGAGTCCGGCACTTCGGTTGCAAATATCGCACAGCGCGGTGATGCGGAGGATAATGGCCTGAAATGGCGCATATGCGGATAACAATCCACTAATTCATCTCATCTGCGTCATACGGCCGATGTCACCTAATGTGGAGTTGAGTAGATCTAACCGTCGCGATCCTGCTGCGTCACTACCGATTCCCCGCGATTGGGCGCCGTTATGACAGACTTTCCGCGGTAAATGGCGTATTGGCACTGATCCTGAGAGTTTCCTATACGCTTGTCCAAAAATCGCTGAGAAGGATGCGGTTGGGGTGACTAAGCGGAGCACAACGAATTCACCGCCGAACCGGGCAGACCTGGAGAAGTTGATGTCCGCCGATATGCGCGCGGTCACGGCCCAGTCTGATCGGTTGGGTCGCTATTTCGCACGCCAGAATGACGTGAGCGGCAATGACTTCCACGCTTTGCTGCACGTCATGGTTGCCGAAACCGCTGGAAAACCGCTGACCATGGCTCAATTACGGCAGCGGATGGACGTCTCACCGGCTGCGATCACCTATCTCGTCGATCGGATGATCGACGCCGGGCACGTCCGGCGCGAAGCGGATCCCGGAGATCGACGCAAAGCCCTTCTCCGGTACGAAAACAGCGGCATGGAACTGGCACACGCGTTCTTCACCCCGCTGGGGATCCATCTCCGATCAGCGCTTGCCGAGTTGCCCGACAAGGACCTCACGGCAGCTCATCGGGTGTTCAGTGCGATGATCGCCGCCATGGCAGTCTTCGAGGGCGAGCTCGTTGCGCAGCAACCTAAGCCGCCAAGTGGGCGAGCCAACGCGCGCGGCGACCATCTTCTAGACGGCAAAAACACCAAACAGACTGAGCACGCCTGAGTTACGGGATCGGTGTCACGCCGATGTCGCGCAGGGCCCGTAGATCCGCCGCGCCCGCACCGTGCAAGCAGATTCGTAGCTCTTCGATGAACCGCTGCAACCAATCGACTACAGCGTCAGCGGATTCGATCGCCGCCGCGAGCAGCGGACGGGCGACTGCGACCACGTCGGCGCCCAATGCCAGTGCTTTGGCCGCGTCCATGCCAGTACGGATGCCACCGGAGGCCACCAACGGGATGATGGGCAGCGCCTCCCGGACCTCCACGATCGCCCGCGCCGTGGGTATCCCCCAATCGGCCAGGTCGGGATAACGCAGCTCGCCGTAGCGGACGAGTTGCTCCACGCGCGACCACGAGGTGCCGCCGGCTCCTGCGACATCGATGGCCGCAACCGGCGACTCGCCCGATGACCCTGTCAACTCCGCGACCGCTGCCGCACCGATTCCGTGGCCAACCTCTTTGAGAAGCACCGGATATCCGAGCGCGCCGGCGACTTCACGCAGCCGGTCCATCGACCCGGAAAAGTCGCTGTCACCGTTACTCTGGACCGCCTCCTGCAGCGGATTGGTATGCACCGCAAGCACATCTGCTTCTACCCGCTTCAGGGCATTCGAAATATCTTTAACAGCAGCTGCTGTCAGCTGCGAGAGGCCAATATTGCCGAATAACAACACATCCGGTGCTACATCACGGACGGTGAAGCTGGCCGCCGCTTGCTCCCCCAACGCACTGTCCAACATGATCCGCTGCGAGCCGAGCATCATCCCGATGCCGAGCCGTTGGGCTGCGGCGGCCAGGTTCTTGTTGATCGTCCCGGACAGCTCAGCGCCGCCAGTCATTGCGCCGATCAATACCGGGGCCCGCAAGGAGGCGCCGAGGAACTCCGTGGACAAGTCGATATGCGGGAGGCTCGTCTGGGTCAGCGCGTTGTATGGCAGGCTGTAGCGTTCCAACCCGGTCGTGACTGACGAATACGCCACGCGATCGTCAAGGCACACGTCGATGTGACGTCTTTTGCGGGTCGTCATCCCAACCGGGTCGGCTGTCACCGAGCGCTTCCCCTCTCTCCGCTTGGCATGTACTCAGGTTGGCTGCTGGGGTGGTTCGAGTGATGCGAGTTCATCTTGATATCGGCGCATGGCATCGATCAAGGCGGTGAACACCCGATGACCCGCGGCCAGGTCAGCGTCGGACAAGTCCGCCATCGCCGTTCGGGTATGCAGTCCCAACGGGGCGAAGAAGGCTCGAGCGGTATCGAGGCCGGAATCCGAGTAGTGCAGGATCACCTTGCGTCGGTCGCCCGGATCGGATTGCCGGGTGATGTGACCGGACGCCATCATCCGGTCGACCAGGTATGTGATCGCGGCGCCCGAAAGCCCCATCCGTTGACGTAGCTCACCGGAGGTGATCGGTCGACCGGTCGTTTCGGCGACCATGACGTGCAGCAGGGCGCGAAAGTCGGTGGGTCGTACGTCGTGGACGACGGCGAAAGCTCGGCCGATCTGCTCAGATTCGGCCGTCAATACCCGCAGGTCGGCCGAGATCTGCGATTCCAGCGCGGCTCGGTCGTCGGCCGTGTGATCAGAGCCCATGACACCCTGCAGTTTATCCGCTTTACGGCATTACTTCAGTTGATTAATACTTCAATCATTGAAACACTTGGCGAGTAGGGCGTGGTCATACCACCGCTGCCATCACTGCCAGCAGCTGAAGCTGAAGGGAGACAAGGTGAATAAGGTGACACTGGCTGCCACGACGCTTGCGGTTGCGGCAGCGGCCGGCGTCGGAAGTGTGGCCAGCAGGGCCAGCGCAGATTTTTGGTATTCGCGGCTGAGTAAGCCCTCCTACGTGCCGCCGAACGCGGTGTTCCCGGTCGCGTGGACATCGCTCTACACCGATATTGCGGCCACCTCCGCGGTCGCCATCGACCGGCTGCGCGCAGCGGGGCGCCACGAAGAGGCCCGTAATTACGTCGTCGCCCTGGGCGTCAACCTGATCCTCAACGCGGGATGGAGTTGGCTGTTCTTCAAGTACCACAAGCTCGGCGTATCGACGGTCGGCGCGGCGGTGCTGGCGGCCAGCAGCGCGGACCTGACCCGGCGGACCGCCCGGGCAGATCCGCGTGCCGGAGCCGCGTTGCTGCCGTACCCACTGTGGGCCGTCTTTGCCACGGCAATGTCCAGCCACATCTGGTTACTCAACCGATCATGAGTCAGGTTGCCCGGTAATGCCGGCGCTGTTGTGGTTCCGCCGTGACCTAAGACTGCGTGACCTCCCTCCGCTGCTCAGCGTCGTCGCCAACACCGACGACGTACTTGCCTGCTTCGTGCTCGATCCGCGGCTTGAGGCGTCGTCGGGTGCGCGCAGGATGCAGTTTTTGTGCGACTCGCTACGGCAGCTGCGCGACGACCTGGATGGCCGCCTGCTGGTGACACGTGGGCGACCCGAGGAGCGGATTCCCGCCATCGCCAAGGAGGTCGACGCCCGGTCGGTGCATGTTTCGGAGGACTTCGCGCCGTTCGGGCGGCGTCGCGACGATCGGGTGCGAGACGCGCTGGGCGACGTGCCGCTGGTCGCGACCGGTTCGCCATATCTGGTGTCGCCGGGGCGCGTCACCAAGGACAACGGCGACCCGTACAAGGTGTTCACCCCGTTCTTTGGCCGATGGCGCGAACTGGGTTGGCGGAAACCTGCGCGAACCGGCCCCAAATCGGCGCGCTGGGTTGATCCCGCGAAACTGGGGAAACGCGCGAAACCCGTTGAGATACCCGATCCGGGCGTCGAGCTCGACCTGCGCGCAGGCGAGGCGGCCGCGCGGCGGCAATGGAAAAGGTTTGTCCAAGACGGCTTGGACGATTACTCAGACGACCGAAACAGGCCCGACCGAGACTCCACCAGCCGAATGTCGGCGCACCTGAAGTTCGGCACCATCCACCCGCGGACGATGGCGGCCGACTTGGACCAGCGTCGCGCCGGAGCACGAGCTTATCTGCGGCAGTTGGCATTTCGCGACTTCTATGCCGCGGTTCTACATCACTGGCCGGATAGCGGCTGGTGGAACCGGAACCGCGACTTCGACGCCATCCAGACCGACACCGGGGCAGACGCCAAGCGGCACTTCCAGGCGTGGAAAGCCGGCGAAACCGGATTCCCGATCGTCGACGCCGGTATGCGTCAACTACGCGAGACCGGATTCATGCACAACCGGGTGCGGATGATCGTCGCGTCGTTTCTGGTCAAAGACCTGCACCTGCCGTGGCAGTGGGGCGCCGGCTGGTTCCTCGACCAGTTGGTCGACGGCGACATCGCCAACAATCAGCACGGCTGGCAGTGGTGTGCGGGATGCGGCACCGACGCGGCACCGTACTTCCGGGTGTTCAACCCGACCACGCAGGCCGAGAAGTTCGACCCCTCAGGCGATTACATCCGTCGTTGGGTACCCGAGCTTGCCGATGTCGACGACGTCCGCCTGACCAAGGGCGACCGGCCGCCTGGGTACCCCGAACCGATCGTCGACCACGGTGCGGAACGCCGCGAGGCGCTGCGCCGCTATCAAGGGATCAGCTGAGAAGCCCTGAAAAGCTCTAGTGGGCAGCCTTTTTGCGTTCGATATCGGCCAAAGCGGCTGCCAGTTCGGCGCGTTGCGCAGCCGACGTCTCCCATGCGTGCTGGCGGTTTTTGACCACCTTGGCGGGTGCGCCCACCGCGATCGAGTAGTCCGGGATATCGCCGCGGACCACCGCGTGCGATCCGAGCACGCAGCCGCGGCCGATGGTCGTGCCGCGCAGCAACGTGACTTTCACCCCGACCCAGGTATCCGGCCCGATCCGGACCGGGGCCTTGACGATGCCCTGATCCTTGATCGGCAGATTGATGTCGTCCATCCGATGGTCGAAGTCGCAGACGTAGCACCAGTCGGCCATCAGCACCGAATCGCCGAGCTCGATGTCGAGGTAGCAATTGATGACGTTGTCGCGGCCCAGCACAACCTTGTCGCCGAATCGCAACGAGCCCTCGTGTGCGCGGATGGTGTTCTTGTCGCCGATATGCACCCAGCGCCCGATCTCCAACTGCGCCAATTCCGGTGTCGAGTGGATCTCGACGCCCTTGCCGATGAAGACCATGCCGCGGGTGATGATGTGCGGGTTAGCCAACTTGAACTTCAGCAACCGCCAATAGCGGACCAGATACCACGGGGTGTACGCGCGGTTGGCCAGCACCCATTTCAGCGATGCCAGTGTGAGGAACTTGGCCTGTCGCGGGTCACGAAGCATCGATCCCCGCCAGCGGCGATGCAGAGGCGCCCCCCACATTGTCGTCATGGCCGGAAAGAATAGCCCGGCCACGGAACGACAAGCTGAGGAGGCGGGCAATAACCGGTACGCGGAGCGTCGCAGGTTACCCTCGGCCTGTACTCGATCGCAGCTCATGCCCCGCATTCCGGGAAGGATTTGGAACCCACACCGTGTTGGCACTCCCCCGACATGCACTGCGGCGGTGGTCATGCACGGTCTCGGCGGTGATTCTGGCCACTACCCTGGCCGGCTGCGGCAACACCGACTCCTGGGTCGACACCGCTCCCGCCGAGGGCTGGCCCGCGCAATACGGCGACGCGTCCAACAGCAGCTATACGGCTATCTCCGGGGCTACCGGCCTGACCCTGCGCTGGACCCGATCGGTCAAGGGCTCGCTGGCCGCGGCACCGGCGCTGAGCTCGCGCAACTGGATGGCGCTGAACGCGCAGACACCGGGCGGCTGCTCGCTAAAGGAGTGGCAGAACGACGACAACGGCAGGCAGCGCTGGTGCACCCGGCTGTTCCAGGGCGGCGGAATCTCCGGACCGCTGTTCGACGGCTTCGACAACATCTACGTCGGCCAACCCGGGGCGATACTGTCCTTTCCCCCCACCCAGTGGATCCGTTGGCGTCGACCGGTGATCGGAATGCCTTCCACCCCAAGGTTTCTCGGGCACAGCCATTTGCTCGTGGTCACGCACCTGGGACAGGTGCAGGTTTTCGACGCACACCGCGGCATCACGGTCGGCAATTCCATGGACTTGGTGGACAACATCGATCCGGCCGACTTCACCCGTGGGCTCTCCGATTGCGGACCCGCCCGCGCAGGCTGTCCGGTCGCCGCGGCGCCGGCGTTCGCGGCGGCGAGCGGGACGGTGGTGGTCGGCCTTTGGCAGCCCGGCTCCCCCACGGCGGTGCTGACCGCGTTGAAGTATCACCCGGGTCAAAACCCGCTGCTCACCCGCGAATGGACCAGCGACGCCGTCGGCGCCGGTGTGCTGGCCAGCCCGGTGCTGTCCCATGACGGTTCCACGGTCTACATCAATGGCCGTGACGAGCGGTTGTGGGCACTGCGCACCGCCGACGGCAAGCCGAAATGGTCGGTGCCGCTGAAGTTCCTCGCGCAGACGCCGCCGTCGGTGACGCCGAGTGGGTTGATCGTGTCAGGCGGCGGCCCGGACACCCGGCTGGTCGCCGTCAAGGATGCTGGTGACCATGCCCAGGAGGTGTGGCGCCGCAACGACGTCAGCCCGTTATCGACGTCGAGCCTGGCCGGTCAGGGGGTCGGCTATGTCGTGGTCACCGGCGGCCCGGGTAGGGGAGCACGGGGTATGTCGCTGCTGGTGTTCGATCCGGGCAGCGGCCGCACGCTCAACAATTATCCGCTGCCCGAGGCAACCGGGTACCCGGTCGGGGTCTCGATCGGTCATGACCGACGGGTGGTCACCGCAACCAGCGACGGTCAGGTGTATAGCTTCGCGCCGAACTGACTGGTCCGGTCTAGCCCTTGATGGCCAGCGGCGGGATGGCGTTGCGCGGCACGTGGACCTGGCTGGCGCCGGCGATCGTCGGCGGCAGCAGCTCTCCCGGCGCGAAGTAGAAAATCACGTCGTCGTCGGTGATGGCGAAGTTCTGGTAGTGCGACGAGTCGAGGCCGGACCCGGGCAGGATCGCCGCGCCGAACCCGGTCTGGCGCCCCACCTCTCGCTGGACGATCGGAAAGATGGAGTCCAGCGGTTTGCTGTTGGGTGCAAAAAGGGTGTCGAAGGTGATCGCCTTCTGCGCGCCAAGGTCGTAGTTGAAACTTTTGTACGAGGTAGACGGGCGCGGGCCACCGAGATCCTCGAAGACCTTGACCACCACGCTCTGGGTGCCGCCAGGCGGTTGGCCGGAATGGTACTGCTCGAAGGTCACCTCCATTTGGTATGGCACCTCGCGCGTTCCCGACGTCTGCGACGACGTCTGCGCGACGCTGACGAATCCGTCCCGGTTCTGGCTGATGTAGTCGGTCAGCGCCTGCTCGTCGACATAGTCGAGCGGGAACTTCATGTCCAGGGTGTAGGTGGAGGTGGACGCATGCACATGGCAGGTCTGTTCACCCTCGACGGCGCCACCAAGGGTTGCGCAAGGCGAATCCGCGGCCGCGACCGGTGCGGAGGACCAGCCCAGCAGGGCTCCGGCCGCGATCAACGCGGCCGCGATCAAGTTGCGCATCGGTCGTACTTGTCCTCGCAGACTGGGAACGGCTGAAATGCCGTCTCGACAGACTACCCGGGCCCCTATCGCGACGGACGGGAAACGTCCGCTGTCGCGCTGGTGGGCCAAACCGAGCCGATGCGGGTGATCACCTCAGCGGGAAAGCAGCCACCGTCGCGCGACGCTGCGTGACGGTGACCGCTGACCCCCTAGCGGACAGTGGCTGCGCTCGGGTCGGCAACGACCGTCTTAGGGGTCGCTACGTGACGGTGGTTGCCGACCCTAAAGGCGGTGACTAAGAACAAGGACGCGACGCACCCGAACAGGTGCCCAATTTCGCCATCAGCGCCGTCCGCTGAAGTCCCTTATTTTGTTGACTGGAGTGCAATATGTGCGGACAAAACCTGAGACGCCCAGAGTATGTTCTCAGCTTCATTTCGGACTGTCGTTCTCAAAAGGGCCACGCAGCGGAATGCCGTTTAGTGCGGCCCTACCGCGACGGCCGGCACACGAACGCGGTCCCCCGCGCGGCTGCACCCGAGCCGAGTCGGGTGATCACCACCGTCAAGGCCTGGCCGCCGCGCAACGCCAACCGCCGCCTCAGCGCCGTGGGGTCGACATCCACCCCGCGCACCAAAATCTCCAGCGCGCCGCAATCCAGCGCTGACAGTGCCTGACGCAACCGACGCTCATCGAACGGCAGCTGATGAAGAACCTCGAAGCCGCGTATCCCCGTCGGTAACTGATCCCCGGACAGGTAGGCGATGTGGGCGTCCAGCTGCCACAGCCCGTGCCGCACCGCGTAGTGGCGCACCAGACCGGCCCGCACCACGGCGCCATCGGGGTCGACGATCCACCGGCCGGCGGGCCGCACCGGGCAGTCGTCCGGCTCGGCATCGGTGATCTGTTCGCCGCGATCCAGGATGCTGGCTCGACGGCGCACACCTCGCTTGGCCAGACCCGTCGACCACAGGCATGCTTCCCGCACCGACCCTTGATAGGAAGTGATCTCGATCTCGCCATCGAATCCAAGGCGGGACACAGCGTCGAAATCGATTCCAGGAGCACACTTTACGGCTAGCTCACGGCCGCGATAGACCTCGAGGAGCCCGTCCAAAGCGGGTTGGTAGTCACGTGGGTTGAAGCGCCGCCGTCCGGCATCGCGCCGCGCCGGGTCGGCCAGTATCACCGCGTCGCGAGTCACCGGGTGCAGTGCGTCGGCGCGGCACAGGTCGACGGCGCCGCCCAGGTTGTGCTGAGCCATCGCCAGCCGCACGGGGTCGATGTCGCTGCCGAGCACTCGGGCCGCTGAGTCGCCCAGTGCCGCGAGTTCGGTACCGATCGAGCAGGTCACATCGTGCACGACGCGGCCGGCCAAACGTTGCGCCCGATGCGATGCGACGGGTGCGGCGCTGGCCTGCTGCAGCGCCTCGTCGGTGAACAGCCACTCGCCGGTACCCGGCAGCTTGTCGGCCGCGCGCCGCCGCAGCAACACCGTTTCCACCAGTGCGGGTGTCCGATCGCCGAATTGCTTTCGTAGCGCGGCGATCTCGCTGACACGATCGGTCAGCGGAAGCCCATCCACGACGCTCAACGCCGCGCGGCCCGCGTCCGATGTCAGGTAAGCAACGTCGTCGACCCTGAAGTTCAGGACGGCTTGATCCCGGTGATCATCACGTTGTAAAACCAGTCCTTCGGCACCACCCGGCGGCACAGGTTCTCATCAACCCAGCTCAACGTCTTCCAGCTGGTGAACGCGAACTTGGCCCAGGCCCAGCCCAGCCGGTCGGCGGGCACCGCGTACTCGAAAGTGCGCAGCGGCCAACCCAACATCGCGGCAATGAATTCGACGGTGGTGGTCTCGACGTCGACGGCACCGACGTTGGTGGCCATCGTCTCCAGGTCACTCGGGGCGAACGTGTGCAGGTCGACAAGGGCCTCCAAGGCCGCGGCGCGCGAAGACTCGTCCAACTCGGCCTGTGGACGCCGCCAGCCGCCCAGGCCCGGCAACTTGGTGACGTTGGTGGTGATCCGCCAGGTCAGCGTCGACAATGCCCGGGCGTAGCCGTCGCCGACAGAGGTCGGCTCGCCGGCGAACACGAAGCGCCCACCCGGTCGCAGCACCCGCAAAACCTCACGCAGTGACAGCTCGACATCCGGAATATGGTGCAGCACAGCATGTCCCACTATCAGGTCGAACGTGTTGTCGTCATACGGGATGCCCTCGGCGTCGGCGACCCGGCCGTCGATGTCCAGGCCCAGCGACTGCCCGTTGCGGGTGGCGACTTTGACCATGCCCGGGGACAGGTCGGTGACCGAACCACGTCGCGCGACCCCGGACTGGATCAGGTTTAACAGGAAAAACCCAGTCCCACAACCTAATTCGAGGGCCCGGTCGTACGGCAGCTGGTAGAGCTCCTGATCGGGGACGACGGCGTTGAAGCAGTCCCGCGCGTAGTCGATGCAACGCTGGTCGTACGAGATCGACCACTTCTCGTCGTAATTCTCCGCCTCCCAGTCGTGGTAGAGCACCTGAGCCAGCTTGCTGTCGTGGCGGGCGGCCTCAACCTGCTCGGCGGTGGCATGCGGTTGCGGCGCCGGGTCACCGGCGGCCTTCGAACTCCTCGTCACGATGCGCCAGCTTAGTGGCACTACCGAACACGTCCACAAAGCGGCGGCGTTCGGCAGCCACCCGCTCGGCCGGAGCCAGCTCGAATACGTCGTCAATGCCGGCCTTGGCCGCGGCGAAAGCGTACTGCGGCCCGTCCACGAAACGGCCGGCCCAGGCCACGGCGGCGTCGTAGACGCCGTCGGGGGCGACCATGTCGTCGATCACACCTAAGGCCAGCGCCTCCTCGGCGTCGAAGAACCGCCCGCTGTACACCAGTTCCTTGGCCTTGCTGACCCCGACCGTGCGGGTCAGCCGCGCCATGCCGCCGCCGTCGGGCACCAGACCGGCCAGTATCTCCGTCGCGCCGAATCGCACGTTGTCGCCGCTCACCCGCCAATCGGCGGCCAGCGCCAGGCCCAGGCCGGCGCCCAGCGCGTAACCGGTGATCGCGGCCACGGTCGGCTTCGGGATCGCCGCGACGGCGTCGACGGCGTCGCGGCGCACGCCTGCCCAGGTCTCGGCTTCCGATGGGATCAGAGTGCGCAGTTGGGTCATATCGTCGCCGGCGGAGAAGATCTCGTGACCGCCGAAGATGATCACCGCGGCGATGTCGTCGCGCCGACCGATGTCGGCGGCGGCCTGCCCGATCTCCCGGTAGACCTGCCGGGTCATGGCGTTGGTGGGTGGCCGCGATACCACCAGGGTGCCGACGCTCGGGCGCTCGGGGCCCACGTGGATGCTGACGAACTCGCTCATATCCGCCATCGGTGTCCACCGGCTCTCCGCGCCGCGTGGTAGCGGTCGGAGTCGAAGAATTCGAATATCCAGTTGTCGCCGTCGATCTCGAGGTTCGGTTGCACGGTGACGATCTGACGCTCTACGGCCAGCACGTCGGTGACCGAGCGTCCGGCCAGCGAATCCAACTGGGTCCAGGTCGGCGGCAACAGGAAGGAGCGGCCGGCTTCGAAGTCGGCGACGGCGGCCTGCGGTGTGGACCACTCCGCACGGTCGGACTCGGTATTGTCGCCGTCGGCGCGCTGACCTTCCGGCAACGCCCCGACGAAGAAGTAGGTGTCGTAGCGGCGGGTGCGCTCGGCTTCGGGCGTCACCCAGTTGGCCCACGGCCGCAGCAAATCGGCGCGTAGTACCAGGTTTTCCCGGCGCAGGAAGTCGGCGAACGACAGCGTCCGGTCGGCCAGCGCCTGGCGGGATTCGCGGTACACCGACGCATCGCCGACGATGCCGCCCGGGTCGTCGGCCGGGCCGGCGAACAGCACACCGCATTCCTCGAAAGTCTCGCGGGCCGCAGCGCACACCAGCGCCTCGGCCAGCTCGGTGTCGGTGCCGAACCGCTCCGCCCACCACGACGGCGGCGGCCCGGCCCACGCGATATCGGCGTTGCGGTCGCGGTCATCGACGCCGCCGCCGGGAAACACCACTGTCCCGGCGGCGAATTCCATTCCGGCATGCCGCCGCATCAGGAAGACTGCGATACCTTTTGGGTCTTCCCGCAGCAGCATCACGGTCGCGGCCGGGCGCGCTGGCAACGGGACATACGTGTCATCAGTCACAAGCGCCTCCGGTGGGCCGCGCGGGTGCGGGTGCGCCGGGCGAAGTAACGCCCGTCGATCAAGTCGACCGTGATCGCCTGGCCGAACGCCGCCGACAGATTCTCGCTGGTCAGCACGTCGGTCAGCAAACCCGCCGCGACGATCTGTCCCTCCGACATCAACATGCAGTGGCTGAAGCCGGGCGGTATCTCCTCGACGTGGTGGGTGACCAGCACGAGCGCCGGCGCGTCGGGGTCGGCGGCCAGGTCGGTCAGCCGCGCCACCAGCTCTTCGCGACCGCCCAGGTCCAGACCGGCGGCCGGTTCGTCCAGCAGCAACAGCTCGGGGTCGGTCATCAACGCGCGCGCGATCAGGATCCGCTTGCGCTCACCCTCCGACAAGGTCCCGTACACGCGGTCGGCCAGATGCTCGGCACCCAGGCTTTCCAGCATGTCGACCGCACGGTGGTAGTCGACCTCTTCGTAGTGTTCCCGCCACCGGCCGAGCACCGCGTAGCCGGCCGAGACGACCAGGTCGCGCACCACCTCGTGGTCCGGAATCCGTTGCGCCAGCGCCGAGGAACTCAAGCCCACCCGGGAGCGCAGCTCGGACATGTCGACCCGGCCGAGACGCTCACCGAGCACATAGGCGACGCCCGACGACGGGTGCTCGGCGGCCGCGGCGATGCGCAACAACGACGTCTTGCCGGCCCCGTTGGCCCCGATGATCACCCAGCGTTCGTCCAGCTCCACCTGCCAAGTCACCGGCCCAACGAGCATGTGGCCGTCACGGCGCAACGAAACGTCCGTGAAGTCGATCAGCAGATCCGGGTCGGCCGAGTCGCTTCCGGTTTCGGGCACCCGACCATCGTGCCGTACCGCGACGCCGTGGCGGCTGTCGGGTCCGCGTGCGCGAGCAGACCGAAAAGCCCCCGACACGCCTAGGCGTGGGGGGTTTTTGCGTCTGCTCGGCCCGTCATTCGGGCGGGATCTCGACGCGTCGCACCACACCGTCGACCGCGTCGGCGGCCTCGATCTCGCCGCGGGTGACGCCGAGCAAAAACAACACCGTGTCCAGGTACGGGTGGCTCAGCGACGCGTCGGCGACTTCCCGCAGCGCCGGTTTGGCGTTGAACGCGATGCCTAGACCCGCGGCGGCCAGCATGTCGATGTCGTTGGCGCCGTCACCGACCGCAACCGTCTGCTCCATCGGCACGCCCGCCTGATCCGCGAAGTCGCGCAGCGCCTTGGCTTTACCCGCGCGGTCGATCACCTGGCCGACGACCCGGCCGGTGATTTTGCCGTCGACGATCTCCAATTGGTTGGCCGCGACGAAGTCCAGCATCAGCTCATGCGCCAGCGGGTCGATGACCTGCCGGAAGCCGCCCGAGACGACGCCCACGTGATAACCGAGCCGCCGCAGCGTTCGTATTGTGGTTCGCGCGCCGGGGGTCAGCTCCAACTGTTCGCCGACCTCTTCGAGCACCTCGGCGGGCAGACCGGCCAGGGTGGCGACCCGCTGATGCAGCGACTCCGCGAAGTCCAGCTCGCCGCGCATCGCGGCCTCGGTGATGGCGGCGACGGCGTCCTGAGCGCCCACCCGCGCGGCCAGCATCTCGATGACCTCGCCGGTGATCAGGGTCGAGTCGACGTCGAACACGATCAGCCGTTTGGCCCGCCGGGACAGGCTGTAGTCCTCCAGCGCCACGTCCACACCCGCGTCGGCGGCTACCCGCGTCAACGCGACCTGCAGCTGGCTACCGACTCCCGGCGGCACCGAGACCCGCAACTCCAGACCGGTGACGGGATAGTCGGAGACGCCGCGAATGAGGTCGATGTTGGCTCCCAGCGCGGCCACCGCCCGCGCCACCGCGCCGAACGCGTCAGCGGTGATCGGCCGGCCAAGCACCACGATGGTGTGCGTCGACGGCTCCCGGATGATCGGCAGATCGTCGCTGCGCTCGATGCTGACGTCCAGGCCAACCGCGTGGATGGCCGCCTCGACTTCCGCCCGCAGCGCCTTGCCTTCGACCACGTCCAGCGGCACCGACACCAGCACACCCAACGTCAGCCGGCCCCGGATCACCACCTGCTCGACGTTGAGCAGCTCGACCTTGTGGTCGGCGAGAACCGCGAAGAGCGCCGACGTCACACCTGGCTTATCGACACCGGTGACGGTGATCAACGCCGACACCATGCGGGGTCTGGTCACCCCAGATTGCCGTCGGGACGGCCCATCAGCTGCGAACGCTTACGTCGTCGATTCTGGTGACATCGACGTCGGCCGGACCATGGCCGCGACCCACGTGCGCCTCGGCGCGAAGTCGCTCCACCATGTGCGGGTAGTGCAACTCGAAGGCCGGCCGCTCGGAACGGATGCGGGGCAGCTCGGTGAAGTTGTGCCGCGGCGGCGGGCAACTGGTCGCCCACTCCAGCGAGTTGCCGTAGCCCCACGGGTCGTCGACGGTGACCACCTCGCCGTAGCGCCAGCTCTTGAAGACGTTCCAGACGAACGGAAGCATCGACACGCCAAGGATGAACGCCCCGACCGTCGAGATGACGTTGTAGACCTGGAATCCGTCGGTGGGCAGGTAGTCGGCATAGCGGCGCGGCATCCCGAGATCGCCGAGCCAGTGCTGAATCAAGAACGTGGTGTGAAAACCGATGAACGTCAACCAGAAATGCAGCTTGCCCAGCCGCTCGTCGAGCAGCCGGCCGGTCATCTTCGGGAACCAGAAATAGGTGCCGGCGAAGGTGGCGAACACGATGGTGCCGAACAGCACGTAGTGGAAGTGCGCGACCACGAAATAGCTGTCGGTGACGTGGAAGTCGAGCGGCGGGCTGGCCAGCAGCACCCCGGTCAGACCACCCAACAGGAAGGTGATGAGGAAGCCGACCGCGAACAGCATCGGTGTCTCAAACGTCAACTGGCCTCTCCACATGGTGCCGATCCAGTTGAAGAACTTGATGCCGGTCGGCACCGCGATCAGATAGGTCATGAAGGAGAAGAAGGGCAGCAGTACGGCACCGGTGGCGAACATGTGGTGCGCCCACACCGCGACCGACAGCGCCGCGATCGACAGCGTCGCGTAGACCAGCGTGGTGTAACCGAAGATCGGTTTGCGGGAGAACACCGGGAAGATCTCGGTCACGATGCCGAAGAACGGCAGCGCCACGATGTAGACCTCGGGGTGACCGAAGAACCAGAACAGGTGCTGCCACAACAGAACTCCGCCGTTGGCCGAGTCGTAGATGTGGGCGCCCAAGTGCCGGTCGGCGGCGAGCCCGAACAATGCCGCGGTCAGCAGCGGGAACGCGATCAGCACCAGAATCGACGTCACCAGGATGTTCCAGGTGAAGATCGGCATCCGGAACATCGTCATACCCGGTGCGCGCATGCACACCACCGTGGTGATCATGTTGACGCCGCCCAGGATGGTGCCCAGACCGGCGACGATCAACCCCATGATCCACAGGTCGCCCCCGGGACCGGGCGAGTGGATGGCGTCGGTCAACGGGGTGTAGGCGGTCCAGCCGAAGTCGGCGGCCCCACCCGGGCTGATGAAACCGGCCATGCCGATCGTGGCGCCGAACAAGAACAGCCAGAACGATAAGGCGTTCAGCCGCGGGAACGCGACGTCGGGCGCACCGATCTGCAGCGGCAGCACCAGGTTGGCAAACCCGAACACGATCGGCGTCGCATAGAACAGCAGCATGATCGTGCCGTGCATGGTGAACAGCTGGTTGAACTGCTCGTTAGACAAGAACTGCAGGCCCGGCGCCGCCAACTCGGTACGCATCAGCAGCGCCAGCAGCCCGCCGATGAAGAAGAAAATGAAGCAGGCGACGCAGTACATGATCCCGATCATCTTGTGATCGGTGGTGGTGATCAGCCGGTAGACCAGGTTGCCTTTGGGGCCTGTCCGGGGCGGGTACGGACGACTCGCCTCGAGTTCTCCCAGCGGGGGCGCTTCGGTGGTCAAGAGCTCCTCCAAACGTCGGGCAGGGCGACTGGGATCAGTGGCACTTGAGTCTAGCGTTCAACGGTGTCCGGCGAGCGACTGGTCCTACAAACTGTCGTACTGGGTTTCAGGTGGCCAAATGTTAGCGTCGGAGCCGTGCTGTTCAGGCGGATGCGAGCCGCGACGGCGGCCGCGGCGATCGCGATTTCGTCCGCGCTGTGTCCCGGTTGCACAACAGGGTCGAACGGTGGCTCGTCGGCGACATCGGTGATCACCAGCACCACCCAAATCGCCGGGGCCGGCGTTTTGGGCAACCAGCGGCGACCGGACGAGTCGTGTGCACCGCAACCGGCCGAGCCGGATCCCGGGCCCGGCGACTCGCAGCGCCCACAACGCGGCGGGCGTGCAGCCCGACGAGGCCCAGGTGCCCGCCGATCCGCAGCGCATCGTCGTGCTCTCCGGCGACCAGCTCGACGCCCTGTGCGCGCTGGGCCTGCAGTCCCGGATCGTCGCCGCCGCGCTTCCGGACGGCTCCTCGAGCCAGCCGTCGTACCTGGGCACGGTTGTGCATCGGCTGCCGGGCGTGGGCACCCGCAGCAGTCCCGACCTGGCGGCTATCGGAGCGGCCAAGCCGGATCTGATCCTCGGTTCGCAGGCATTGACGCCGAAGTTGTACTCGGCGCTGGCCGCGATCGCGCCGACCGTGTTCACCGCGGCACCGGGTGCGGCCTGGGAGGACAACCTGCGTGGTGTGGGTGCGGCCACCGGGCGCGCCGACGCCGCGGGCGGCGTGATCGACGACTTCACCAAGAAGGCCCACGACGACGGCGCGGCGCACGACGCCGCCCATTACCAGGCGTCGATCGTGCAGTTCACCGCGAACACCATCCGGGTATACGGCGCCGAAAACTTCCCGGCCAGCGTGCTAGCCACGGTCGGCGTAGATCGTCCTGCGTCGCAACGGTTTACCGATAAGCCGTATGTCGAGATGGGCAGCACCGACGCCGATCTGGCTGCTCACCCGGACTTCTCCGCGGCGGACGCCGACCTGGTGTACGTGTCGTTCGCGTCGCCGGCGGCGAAAGACCGCGCCGCCAGCATCTTCGACAGCGACCCGTGGCGCAAACTAGGCGCCAACCGCGACAATCGGGTCTTTGTGGTCAACAACGAAATATGGCAGACCGGCGAAGGTGTGGTTGCGGCCCGCGGTGTGATCGACGATCTGCGCTTTGTGAACGCCCCGATCAACTGACGGGCAGCGGTTGTGATGTCGACCGCACCGAATGAAATACATAGCCTATCTATGATATTTTGTTTGGGTCTAATAGAATTCGTTATTGCAATAAGCGCACTCAAGAGGATTGCCCATGAGCACTGTTTCCGCATATGCCGCCACCTCGGCCACCGCGCCGCTGACCAAGACCACCATCACCCGCCGCGACCCCGGCCCGCACGACGTGACCATCGATATCAAGTTCGCCGGCATCTGCCACTCCGACATCCACACCGTGAAAGCCGAATGGGGCCAACCCAATTACCCGGTGGTTCCCGGCCACGAGATCGCCGGCGTGGTCAGCGCCGTCGGCTCTGCGGTCAGCAAACACAAGGTGGGCGATCACGTCGGGGTCGGCTGCATGGTCAACTCCTGCGGTCGGTGCAGCAGCTGTAAGGCCGGGCTCGAGCAGTACTGCAAGCCGGGCGCGACCTTCACCTACAACTCGATCGACAAGGACGGCACGTCGACGCAGGGGGGCTACAGCCAAGCCGTCGTTGTCGACGAGAACTTCGTGGTGCGCATCCCCGACTCGCTGCCGCTGGACAAAGCGGCCCCGCTGTTGTGCGCCGGCATCACGCTCTTCTCGCCGCTCCGGCACTGGAAGGCCGGGCCCGGTACTCGGCTCGCGATCATCGGCCTGGGCGGGCTGGGCCACATGGGCGTCAAGCTGGGCGCGGCGATCGGCGCCGACGTGACGGTGCTGTCGCAGTCGCTGAAGAAGATGGAGGACGGGCTGCGCCTGGGCGCCAGCCACTACTACGCCACCGCCGACCCGGACACCTTCAAGAAGCTTCGCGGCAGCTTCGACCTGATCCTCAACACCGTCTCGGCCAACCTCAACCTCGGCGACTACCTGAAGCTGCTTGACGTCGACGGGACGCTCGTCGAGCTGGGTATCCCCGAGCACCCGATGGAGGTGCCGGCGTTCCCGCTGGCGCTGGCGCGGCGCAGCCTGTCCGGGTCGAACATCGGCGGGATCGCCGAAACCCAAGAGATGCTGGACTTTTGCGCCGAGCACGACGTGACGCCGGAAATCGAGGTCATCCAACCCGATTACGTCAACGAGGCGTACGAGCGGGTGCTGGCCAGCGACGTGCGCTACCGCTTCGTGATCGACACGTCAGGCTTGTGACGCCGAAGCGTCGCCGTTAGACGCATCCACGATACCCGCCAACGGCCAACCGGCGGCGGCAAGCCTGGCGGCCACTCGCGCGATGTTCTCCGGGCCCGCGTCGTATTGCGTCATGTCCGAGATGAAGTCCGCGATCACGTCACGGTCAACTTTGCCTTCGGCGTCCTCGTCGATGGCGTCGACCACCTCGGTGATCTCTTCGTCGCTGAGCGGTGTGCTGCGCAATAGCGCAAGCAACGGCACGCGGTCCGGACCAGGAACGCCTTCGGGATAGCCGACCTGCAGCCACTGAATCACTGAGCGGAAAAAAGCGGCCGTAGAAGATGGGGTTATCGCCACGTCTTCAGTCTCACGAAAGCCGGGTCGGCGACGCTACCGTCCCCGCTCACCGTTCGCACAATTCACGCACCGTTCATCTTGCGAGGCGATCCCTGACCTTCAGCGAAGGCCCAGGTCACTACCGTGACGCGAAATGAGGTGAACTGAACTCGTCTTGACGCAAACGACGGGATGGCTCAGACGAAAGGGTGGCGGCCAACTATGACGGCGCAAGAAGAAGCAGCGGCTGGTCCGGGTCCCGTGGGTGCCGCCGGCGAGGCCTTGAAACGGGACCCCCGGCTCATCTACCGGATGCTCCGCGACACATCCCCCGTGTTGCGCATCGACGACTCAAGTGTGGTCGTGAGTACCTGGCCACTGGTCGACGAAGTTCTTCACAGCCCCAGTCTGTTCCGCGCGTCCCAGGACGCTGGCGACTTCAAGAATGAGCGCCCGCTCATCCCGCTGCAGATCAACCCTCCGGAGCACACGAAGTTTCGAAAGATCCTTGACCCGTTGTTCTCGCCCAAAAAAAATTAAGTCGCGCGAGGGGTCGATCATCGCAGCGGCCAACCGCCTTATCGACCAGTTCATCGACAGCGCCGAGATCGACTTTGCACAAGCATTCTCGATTCCGTTCCCGGGCGAAGTCTTCCTCACCCTGCTCGGATTGCCACTTGACGAGTTGCCAGCACTCCTGGCGATGAAGGACGGGATCATTCATCCCAACGTGGGATCCGGCAAGCCTATGGGGCATCCTGAAACCGACGCCCATCAGAAGGCCACCGCAAGTTCGATCTACGAATACTTCGAGCGTGTCATCGCCGACCGTCGTTTGCACCGCCGCGACGACCTGTTGAGCTGGATTCTAGATGCTGAGATCGACGGTAAAGGTTTGAGCCACAACGATATTCTTGACATCAGCTTTCTACTCTTTGTCGCCGGCCTCGATACGGTGGAGGCGTCCCTGGATTGCTTTTTCGACTACCTCATTCGCAATGACCACATGCGTCAGGCAATCGTTGAAGATCCCTCGGTGATCCCCGTTATCGTCGAGGAGCTGCTGCGCTGGGAGTCTCCCGCCATGAGTGTTCCGCGTCAAGCGGTCGTCGATACCGAACTCGGTGGATGTCCGGTGAAGGCCGGCGATCGAGTGCTCCTCATGCTCGGATCGGCTAATACGGACGAAGCCAACAACCCTAACGCCGTTGCCCCCCAATTGGATCGGAAGATCAACCGCCACCTGGCCTTCGGTGGAGGCGCGCATCGTTGCCTGGGTTCGCATCTGGCTCGCACCGAACTACGCGTGGCATTAGAGGTCTGGCATCAGCGGATACCCGTATACGACATCAAACCCGGTACTGAATTGACGTTTTGGCTTGGTACCCGAACGGTTGAAACATTCCCGATGCTTTTGCACCGCCGCGCACACGGTGCCAACGATGAGCGAATCGACCGCCCCTATGCTTGAGTCGAGGCAGCGCGATGACCTCGGTGGTGTTCGACTCCTAGTCTTCGCCAGGGAGAAAACGGCTAAAGTCCCGGGACTCGACCTACCTGGACTCGACGTTGTGGCAACGGCCGCCAGCTACGGCGTCGACGCCCATGAGGCGCACACCGTCGACGAGGTCGCCGAATTGGTTCGGGCCGGCATCGCCGACCGCGACCGACCCACTCTGATCAACGCGCCCACTGTTCCGGTCGGCGTCTAGTGGGGACCTTCGGCGAGCAGCGCGACATTTCGTCGGATACGCCGCGAGCTGAGCAACGAGACGGGCAGCAGGATCGTCGCCAACACGGCGAGCACCACAAAAGGCAGCCTGTCGTTAGCGAAGGCGGCCGCCCCGGCGACGCCCCCGGCGATCAGGACGCCGAACGTGACCCAGGTCCATATCTCCGCGCGCTTGAGTTGATCAGCTGACTTGTTGCGGAGATAGATTCTGCCGAGCCTCGTCGCCGACGCGCGCACATCGGGATCGGCGGGCGCGACACCTCGCACGACCGCGTTGATCGCATCGGAACGTCCCGATTGGTCCAGTCCGGATACCGCGTCTTGAGCCGCTCGGTGCATGCCTTGGGTCGTCACCGTGAAATATCCGCCAAGGGCGGCACCGAAGACGATGGCTGACAGGACGGCGCCTTCGAACTCATAACTCGACTGCAGGCTGGTGAACAGACCCCACCACACGGCAAGGAACAACGCGCACACCACGAATCGCACCCACGCGGGTTGGAGGATCAGCCGGAGAAGCATGCGAGACGGGTCTAGAAGTTCCAGTCCTCGTCTTCGGTGACGACGGCTTTTCCGATCACGTATGACGATCCCGATCCGGAGAAGAAGTCGTGGTTCTCGTCGGCGTTGGGTGACAATGCGGACAGGATGGCCGGGTTGACGTCGGTCTCGTCGCGCGGGAACAACGCCTCGTAACCGAGATTCATCAGCGCCTTGTTGGCGTTGTAGCGCAGGAACTTCTTGACGTCCTCGGTGAGCCCGACTTCGTCGTAGAGGTCCTGGGTGTACTCCACCTCGTTGTCGTAGAGCTCGAACAGCAACTCGTAGGTGTAGTCCTTCAGCTCGGCCTGCCTGGCCGCGTCCTCGAGCGCCAGCCCGCGCTGGAATTTGTATCCGATGTAGTAGCCGTGCACGGCTTCGTCGCGGATGATCAGCCGGATCATGTCGGCGGTGTTGGTGAGCTTGGCCCGGCTCGACCAGTACATCGGCAAGTAGAAGCCGGAGTAGAACAGGAAGCTCTCCAGCAGCGTGGAAGCCACCTTGCGCTTGAGCGGCTCGTCGCCGCGGTAGTACTCCATCACGATCTCGGCCTTGCGCTGCAGGTTGGGGTTCTCCTCCGACCAGCGGAAGGCGTCGTCGATCTCCGCGGTCGAGCACAGCGTGGAGAAGATCGAGCTGTAGCTCTTGGCGTGCACCGACTCCATGAAGGCGATGTTGGTGTAGACGGCCTCTTCGTGCGGCGTCAGTGCGTCGGGAATCAGGCTGACCGCTCCGACCGTGCCCTGAATGGTGTCCAGCAACGTCAACCCGGTGAAGACGCGCATGGTCAGCTGCTTCTCGTGGTCCGTCAGCGTGCCCCACGACGGGATATCGTTGGACACCGGCACCTTCTCGGGCAGCCAGAAGTTTCCGGTCAGCCGCTCCCAGACCTCGGCGTCCTTGTCGTCTTGCAGACGGTTCCAGTTGATGGCCGAGACCCGGTCGATCAGCTTCACTTTTTCGGTCACCAGAACCCCACTTCACCAGGACGGATGGTCGAGCATGCTCAGACTTTCGACACTACCCCTGGGGGGCGACAAGACGATGGAACACAAGACGTTGTGTTTGCGTGTCGCGAACACATCCCGCGGTATTAGGCGTTCGCCGGGTAATGGGACCGAAGGTTCAGCCGCACCACACGGTCGAGGACGCGATCGGATAGCACGCGGGCCAACCGTACGAGGATTGCCGCGTCACGCCCGATGGTGTACCTAGTGCGCGGGCGAGGCGCGGCCGCCGCCCTGGCAATGACTTTGGCGGCGCTGTCGGCGGAGACACCGTCTTCCCCGAATGACCGCGCCTGCTCCGAAATGGCAGCCACGAGATCGCCGTAACGCTCGAGTTCATCGGCGGTCATGGCGGCCGTCAACCGATCGGCGTTGGCCACCCCACGTTCCAACATCTCGGTCTTGACCGCTCCGGGTTCGACCACAACGACCTTGACCCCGAGGCGGCCGACCTCACGGCGCAGGGAATCGCTGACGGCTTCGAGAGCGAACTTGGAACCCGCATACGCCCCGTAGGTCGGCAGCGCCACCCTGCCGCCCACCGAACTGATGTTGACGACGGTGCCCGCGCTGCGTAGTAGGGCCGGCAAAAGCGCCTGGGTCATCGCGACCTGACCGAACAGGTTCACCTCGAACACGTTGCGCCACTCGGCAATTGGCAGCGCTTCGACGGGAGCGTTGACCGAGATCCCGGCATTGTTGACCAGCGCGCGCAGCGGCCGGCCCAGCGGATCGCGGGCGACCCGGTCGGCGATGGCGGCCACATCCGAGTCGACCGTGATGTCCAGGATCTGCGGCTCGATTCCCTCGGTCCGCAGGGCATCGGCGTCGACGTCGCGGCGAACGCCGGCCAGCACGTGAAAGCCTCTGCGCGCCAACTCTTTCGCGGTGGCTGCACCCATGCCGGTCGAGGCGCCGGTGACGACGATCAGCTCGCGGCGGTTCGAGACGGTCATCGGCATCTCCGGTTTCAGTTGACAACGTCATCTCAAACTAGACAGTTGAGTTGACGTTGTCAACTGAACTGTTGGCGGCCTATGCTGCTGCCGGTGGTGACGCGATCAGAGACTGCGGCGATGACCCGCCAGTCGTTGCTCGATGCCGCCGGCGCGCTGCTCGACACCGGCGGGCTGGATGCCGTGACGCTGCGTGAAGTGGGTGCCCTGGCCGGCGTGTCACGATCGGCGCCCTATCGCCACTTCGCGAACAAGGAGACGCTGCTAACGGCCATCGCCACGAACGCGATGAACCAACTGGGCGACAAGCTGGAGCAACTGGCCACCGGCGACGATCCGCCCGAGCAGTCCCTGCGCGCCGCGTTACTTTCGCTGCTCGCCATCGGCCGCGCCCGACCCCATCTGTACCGCCTGATGTTCACCACACCGGCGGGCGATCCGACCGCGGCGGTGCGGGCGGCCGAGCGCACCCAAGACCTGTTCCTCGACTTGGTCGGCCGCATCGTCGGCCCGCGGCGCGCGCGACACTACGGTGCGCTACTGCTGACCACCGCCCACGGGGCAACGAGTTTCGAGTCGAGCGGCCATTTCGTTTGGGACAAGTGGCGGACCAACCCCGAGCAGCTCATCGACACGATGATCGCCTTGCTGCCAACCGAAAAGTAGTTCGCGTCAATCCAATCCGGCATCGCGCAGCGTGTGCGTGAGGCCGTCTTCCAGAGCGCTCAACGCGATGTCGGTCAGGCGACTGAGTTCGTCGACATCCTCTCCGCCCTTGCCCATCCAGGTTTCGAGTGACACGAACACCGCGGTGGCCAGGCTGTGTGCGGCGATGTCGGCGATCATGGCGCCGTCGGCGGTGGGCGCGGAACGTTCGTGGATGAAGCCCCGGATCTCGTCGGCGACCTGATCGCGCATCCGCCGGATGTGCCTGGTGATGATCTCCTGGTCCAGGTCCCGCGACCGGATGGTCGCGGCCTCACGCACCATCGCGAAGTCAAAGGGGAACGCGTCCATGGCCTTTCGCACCGACGCGGTGATGGGTTCTCCGTGCGGGCGCAATGCCAGCGCACGAGCGAACCATTCGAAGCCGATGTCGTAGTCGACGAAGATCACCGCGTGCTTGGACGGGAAGTGCCGATAGAAGGTTCGCTCGGTCACGCCGGCGTCGGCGGCGATATCGGAAACGCTGGTCCGGTGCACACCGTCGGCGACAAAGCGCTTCATCGCCGCCTGTCGCAGCGCCTGACGCGTGCGCTCTCTGCGAGATTCCATGGGGTAAGGAGACACCAAATGTCACCATTGACGCAAATATGTCAGGTGTGACATTGTGCCTTCTGTCGAGGGATCATCACCGGAGGAGTCAGCATGGCCGACTACGACGCGATCATCATCGGGGCAGGCCACAACGGTCTGGTCGCCGCGAACGTGCTGGCGAAGGGCGGCGCGAAAGTGCTTGTCCTGGAACGCGCGCACTTCCTCGGCGGGATGGCCGCGACCCGGGAACTCTTCGACGGATACAAGCACAGCGTCGGCGCGTGGGCGGTGCTGATCTGGCGCAAGGAGATGACCGAACGCCTGGAGCTGACCAAGTGGGGCTTCGAACTGATGGACCAGTGGACGTCGACGTGCACGTTCGGCGACGAGGCCGACCCGCCGTTCGTGATGTACAACGACCTCGAGCGCATGGGCCGGCACCTGCTCGACGACCACGGACCCGAGGTCGCGGCGGGCCTTGGCGGCCTGTTCGCACACATCGGCCGCTTCGCGCCCTATTTCGTCGACTCGGCATTCGGTCCCCCACTGGACATCATCGAGGTGATCGCCGAACAGCCCACTCCCGAGGCCCGCCACGACTTCGCCCAGATGTGGTACGGCAGCACCATGGACACGGTCCGCCGATTCCTGACACCCGACCAGGGCCGCTGCATCCAGGGCTCGCTGGCCGCGATGTCCATCGACGCCTTCGACGGCGGCCCCTGGACACCGGGCTCGAACGCATCGACGCTGTACCACTACCTGATTGGCGGCGGCAACGTCGAATACATCATGCCGCGCGGCGGCATCGGCTCGCTGAGCGCGGCGCTGTGCCGACGCGCCGAATCGCTGGGTGCCGAGGTGCAGATGAAGGCGCACGTCAAGCAGATACTGGTTAGCGACGGGCGTGCGACCGGGGTCGAACTGCGTGACGGCACAACGATTTCCGCCGACGCCGTGCTCTCCTCGCTCGACCCGTACACCACGTTCGTGAATCTGGCCGGCGCGCAGAACTTCCCACCCGACTACATCCGCAAGATCAAGGAGATCAACTTCAACCTGGGATACATCCAGGCCCATCTGACGATCGACCAAGCGCCGCAATGGATCGAGCGGCTGCAGCCGTTTATGCACGACAACGGACAGTGGTGTCCGACCGTCGCCTACGCGCCGTCGCCGGAGTACATCAGCGACGCCTGGGAGCAATACCGCAAGGGACAGCTTCCCGACGCCCCGCCCACGTACCTATACATACCCAGCATGGTCGACGCGTCGCTGGCGCCCGAAGGCAAGCACAGCGCAACCATTTTCACGCCGTACTTCCCCACCGGGCTGGACGCCGACGAAAACCGAAGCTGGAAAGAGCAATACGCCGACACCTGCGTGCAGATCTTCGACAAGTACGCGCCCGGGTTCGCCGACTCCGTCACCAACCGCGTCGTCTTCTCCAACCGCTACTTCGGCAGCACCTTCAGCGCGCACGCGGGCGACTACTCGCACGGCCTGCTACAGCCCAACCAGCTGTGGACCGGACGCGTCGTCGAGGGCGAGGACAAGTTCGCCACCCCGGTCGACGGGCTCTACCTGTGCGGCCAGTGCACCCACCCCGGTCCGGGTGTGACCGGCATTCCCGGGTGGAACGGCGCGGAAGCGGCGCTCAAGCGCCTCAGTGCGCGCGTCGGATAGCACTTTTCAGAACCCGGCCAAACATGTACCATTTGGTACATGTTGAGCGAAGACAGTATCGAGATCGACGCACCGCCTCAGCTCGTGTGGGATGTCTTCAGCGATGTCGAGCACTGGCCCGATTGGACGGCCTCGGTGACCTCCTTGACCGGGCGGGACGGACCGGTCCTCGCCGTCGGAAAACGCTTCACGATCAAGCAGCCCGGCATGTCGAAGCTGGTCTGGAAGGTCACCGAGATCGAGCCGGGCTCGTCCTGGACGTGGGTGCAACGCTCTCCGGGCGTGCGAGTGACGGCCCGTCACTTCGTCACCGGACAGCCCGGCGGCCGCACCCTGGTGCGCCAGCAACTCGACCAGCGCGGTGTGCTCGGCGCGCTTGTCGCACGGCTGATGGTCAAGAAGACCAAGCGCTTCCTCGAACTCGAGGCCCGAGGACTCAAGGCCCGCTCCGAGGAGCTCAGCCGCGCCGATGGTTCGCACTCCTGACCTGGAGCGGCGCCGGCAACTGCTGGACGCGCTGATCGAGGAGTTCGCCGCCGGCGGCATCGGCGATCGATCGCTGCGCGACGTGGCCGCCGCGGTCGGCACCAGCCACCGAATGCTATTGCACCACTTCGGGTCTCGCGAGGATCTACTCGTGGCGATCGTCGAAGCGGTCGAGCGCCGGCAGATGGGCCTGCTCGGCGAACTGCCCGCCGATCCGGCAGAAGGGTTCGCCGCCATGTGGGCGGATCTGCACCGCCCCGAATTGCGGAACTTGGAGCGCCTCTTCTTCGAGTGCTACGCCCGAGCGGCCCAGGGCGAGAAGCCGTTTGAGCGCATGGTCCCCGCCGCGGTCAGCGGCTGGCTCGCTGGGGTCGAATCCGTCGCCGGCGCCGCGTTCGATCCCGCGATGGCGAGATTGGGGCTGGCCGTCACCCGTGGCCTGCTGCTGGATCTGGTGGCCACCGACGACGAGGCCGGCGTGGACGCGGCCGCGAAAGCGTTCGCGGATCTGCTCAGGCGCTGACCTTCCGGCGCTTGGCCGACGAGCCGGTGCCCACCCCGAAGAACCGGTATTCCGCGGGTTTGAGCGAGCGGGTGGACCGCCAGTACTGCCAGGTCATGCCGCTCCACAGGGTGCGGTTGACGCCGTGTTCGTCGAGGTACCAGCTGCTGCAGCCGCCGGTGTTCCACACCGAGCCGGCCAGCTTGTCCTGGAGCTCGGCGTTGAACCGGTCCTGAGCGGAGCGAGTCGGCGCCAGCGCCTGCGCCCCGAACTTCTCGACCGTGGCGATCGCCTCGGCGACGTAGTGGATCTGCGACTCGATCATGAACACCACAGAGGTGTGGCCCAGCCCGGTGTTAGGCCCGAGCAGGAAGAACAGATTGGGCATGTCGGCGACGGCGATACCGCGATGCGCCACCACGCCCTCCCTGTTCCAGCGGTCCACCAGGTCCTCCCCGCCCGGACCCTTGACATCGACGTAGGTGTAGGAGTCGGTCACGTGGAATCCGGTGGCATAGACGATGACGTCGACCGGGTGCTCGACGCCGTCGGCGGTGACGATGCTGTCAGCGGTGATGCGGGTGATCCGCTCGGTGATCAGCGTGGTCTTCGGGTTGGCCACCGCCTGGTAGTAGTCGGGGGCGTAGAGGATTCGCTTGCAGCCGGCCCGGTAGCTTGGCGTGAGTTTGCGGCGCAGCTCTTTGTCGCGAACGTTGCGCCGAATGTTCCACTTGCCAACCAATTCGACGGCGCGCAGCAGGCTCGGGCGTTGCGTCATCGCGTAGCCCAGGCCCTCGAGCCCCCAGTAGATTCCCGACCGCACCGCCAGCCGCAGACCGGGCACGTTCGCGAACGCCCAACGTAGCCGGTCCGGGAATGGACCGTTCGGCCGCGGCACTACCCATGGCGGGGTGCGCTGATACAGCTGCACCTCGACCACACCGGCGTCGCGGCGCACCAATTCCGGCACGATCTGGATGGCACTGGCCCCGGTGCCGATCACCGCCACCCGCTTGCCGGTCAGGTCGACGCTGTGGTCCCACTGCGCGGAATGGAAAGCGGCACCGCGGAATTCATCCATGCCCTCGATGTCCGGCAGCCGCGGGATGTGCAGCGCGCCGGCGCCCGAGATCAAATACTGGGTGACATACTCCTGCCCCGACTCGGTGAACACATGCCAGCGGTATTCGCTGTCGTCCCAATGCGCGCGGTCTACTAGCGAACCGAACCGGATGTAGCGGCGCAGCCCGTACTTGTCGGTGACGCCCTTGAGGTAGTCCCAGATCTCGGGCTGCGGCGAGAACAGCTTGCTCCAGGTGGCCTTCGGTTCGAACGAGAACGAGTACAGGTGTGACGGAACGTCGCAGGCGCAGCCCGGGTAGCTGTTGTCCCGCCAGGTGCCGCCGATCTCGTCGGCCTTCTCCAGGATCACGAAGTCCACACCCTGGCGCTGCAGCGCGATGGCCATCCCCAGCCCGGCAAACCCCGTCCCGATAATGACCGCACGGGTATGCACGGGCGGAGCCTGTGCCTCGGGCTGGGTCGTCGACTCGGCAATGGTCATTTGCGCCGCTCCTCCTCATCGGTTCGTCCCCCTCGCCGCTGCGCGGCTGGGGGTGCCCCCACTGCATCGTCGCCGGCGCGGCTCATGTGCGCCGCTCCTCCTTCACCAAATACCTGCTACCGACGGTATCGGATAAGTGTTGTCGATGCCCACGGCGATGTCAACGGCCGCGGCTGCTCAGCTCGCGGCAGAGTCGCGGGGCACCGCGTTGTGGATGGGCTGATCGGGGTCCAGTTTGACGCCGAGCAGCTCAGCGGTACCGCCGATGACCCCCATCATGATCGTGGTCAGGTGCTCGACGAACTTGTCGCGGGCCATCCGGCGCGGGCTGTCGGGGTCGGATCCCAGCCACCAATCGGTGGCCGACGCGGCCGAACCGAAGGCAGCGAACGCGGTGAGTTCGAACGCGGCCCGGTCGAGTTCCATCTCGCGGAGCTCGTTGTTGAACATCTCGGCCATCGCCAGCGTGATCTCGCGGCCCTCGTTCAGCGTCCGCATCGTCGACTCGGACTGCTCAGGAAAGCGGCCCTGGATAAAGAAGCGGAGCACGTTGGGATGCTCGTCGACCAGGTTGACGTACTCCTCGGCGCTGCGGTGGATGATTTCGCGAACCGAGTTGGTGGCGAAGTCGATCGACGGGAAGACCGCCGCCCACAGCATGTCGCGCAGCCGCTCCCCGATCGCCTGAAACAGGTCGGATTTGTCGGTGAAATGCCGGTAGATCTTGGGTTTAGCGGTGCCGGCCTCTTCGGCGATCTCACGGACGCTTAGCTCGGGCCCCAACCGATCGATGGCGCGGAAAGCCGCCTCGACGATCTCACCGCGCACCTTCTTGCGGTGTTCGCGCCAGCGTTCGCTGCGCGCGTCGACCTTCACCCCAGGCTTCACGCTGGGGTGGGGTCGCGGAGGTCGGGGGATTCTGACCACGTCAAGCACTGTACCGCGTTGCAGCCGCTGACCTGCGCAGACCCGCTGCGCTGCGATCAGGGGCCGGGTCAGGTGGCGTCGTGCGTGGCGGTGAAACGCTCTTCGGCTGCTTCGGAGGTGGGTTCCCCTTCTGACCTATCCGATTCACCACGCCGATGCTCGTGCTGGCCTGGATCGTCGGCTTTGCGGCTGCGCGAGTCGAGTTCATCGGCTCGCTGCACCTTTGCATCCAGCTGGTCACGCGCGGCCGCTGCTTCGCTCTGATGACCAGCGGCGCGGTCCTGCAGCCGCGCGGCTTCGGCCGTCTTCACTTCGGCCTCCGCCTGCGCGGCCCGTGCCTTGGCAGCAGCCTCTTGGCCGAGTGCTTCACGGCGTTTCAGCTTTGCGGTGTCCTGGAGAACTTCCTCGCGGATGCGATGAGCTTCGGCTTGCCGGCGCCGACGGCGGCTACTGCTGGCGAACGCGACAATCGCGGCGATGAGCAATAGTGCGACCGCAACGACGACAATCCATACGATGGTGCTGGTAGTCATAGCGACTCCTTTGATCGGTCTCGCGTAATGCGAGCCAGACCCATGGGATTGCCGTCGCCGCTGTTTTCAAACCCGCGCAGCCCTACAGCATGCAGGACACGCAGCCCTCGACCTCGGTGCCTTCCAGCGCCATCTGCCGCAGCCGGATGTAGTAGAGCGTCTTGATGCCCTTGCGCCAGGCGTAGATCTGCGCCTTGTTCACATCGCGAGTGGTCGCGGTGTCCATGAAGAACAGCGTCAGCGAAAGACCTTGATCCACATGCTGGGTGGCCGCGGCATACGTGTCGATGATCTTCTCGTAGCCGATCTCGTAGGCGTCCTGGTAGTACTCCAGGTTGTCGTTGGTCATGTAAGGCGCCGGGTAGTAGACGCGCCCGATCTTGCCTTCCTTGCGGATCTCGACCTTGGACACGATCGGGTGGATCGACGACGTCGAGTGGTTGATGTAGGAGATCGACCCGGTCGGCGGGACCGCCTGCAGGTTCTGGTTGTAGATGCCGTGGGTCTGCACCGACTCCTTCAGCCGTCGCCAGTCGTCTTGGTCCGGGATGCGGATCTCTGCGTCGGCGAAAAGCTGACGCACCTTGTCGGTCTTGGGTTCCCAGATCTGGTCGGTGTATTTGTCGAAGAACTCCCCAGACGCGTACTTGGACTGCGTGAAGCCCTTGAAGCTCGAACCGCGTTCGATCGCAATGCGATTCGATGCGCGCAGTGCGTGATACAGCACGGTGTAGAAGTACATGTTGGTGAAGTCGATGCCTTCATCGGAGCCATAGAAGACGTGTTCACGGGCCAGATAGCCGTGCAGGTTCATCTGACCGAGCCCGATCGCGTGCGAGTCGTTGTTGCCCTGCTCGATCGACGGCACCGACCAGATGTGGGTCTGGTCACTCACCGCGGTCAGCGCCCGGATCGCCACCTCGATGGTCTGCGCGAAGTCCGGCGAGTCCATCGCCTTGGCGATGTTCAGCGAACCCAAGTTGCACGAAATATCTTTACCCACTTTGGCATACGTCAGGTCTTCGTTGAACAACGACGGCGTGGAGACCTGCAGGATCTCCGAGCACAGGTTGGAGTGAGTGATCTTGCCCTCGATCGGGTTGGACCGGTTCACCGTGTCCTCGTACATGATGTACGGGTAGCCCGACTCGAACTGGAGCTCGGCCAGCGTCTGGAAGAACTCGCGCGCCTTGATCTTGGTCTTGCGGATACGCGCGTCGTCGACCATCTCGTAGTACTTCTCGGTGATCGAGATGTCGGCGAACGGAACACCGTAGACACGCTCGACGTCGTAGGGCGAGAACAGGTACATGTCCTCGTTCTTCTTGGCCAGCTCGAAGGTGATGTCTGGAATCACCACGCCCAGGCTCAGCGTCTTGATCCGGATCTTCTCGTCCGCGTTCTCGCGCTTGGTGTCCAGGAACCGGTAGATGTCGGGATGGTGTGCCTGCAGGTACACCGCACCGGCGCCTTGGCGCGCACCGAGCTGGTTGGCGTAGGAGAACGAGTCCTCCAGCAGCTTCATGATCGGGATGACGCCCGAGCTCTGGTTCTCGATGTTCTTGATCGGCGCGCCGTGCTCGCGAATGTTGCTCAGCAGCAACGCGACCCCCCCACCGCGCTTGGACAGCTGGAGCGCGGAGTTGATCGACCGCCCGATCGATTCCATGTTGTCTTCGATTCTCAAAAGAAAACAGCTCACTGGCTCGCCGCGCTGCTTCTTGCCCGAGTTGAGGAATGTCGGAGTGGCCGGCTGGAACCGGCCGTCGATGATCTCGTCGACCAGCTTCTCGGCCAGCGTGGTGTCACCGGAGGCCAGCGTCAGCGCGACCATCACGACCCGGTCCTCGAATCGCTCGAGGTAACGCTTACCGTCGAAAGTCTTCAGTGTGTAGGAGGTGTAGTACTTGAACGCGCCGAGGAAGGTCGGGAATCGGAACTTCTTGGCGTACGCACGGTCGAGCAGCGTCTTGACGAAGTTGCGCGAGTACTGGTCGAGAACCTCACGCTCGTAGTAGTTCTCCTTGATCAGGTAGTCGAGTTTCTCGTCCTGATTGTGGAAGAACACCGTGTTCTGGTTGACGTGCTGCAGAAAGTATTGGTGAGCCGCTTCGCGGTCCTTGTCGAACTGGATCTTGCCGTCCGCGTCATACAGATTCAGCATCGCGTTGAGCGCGTGGTAATCAGAGTCCGCCATGCCCCCAGAAGAGTGGGCATGCGTTCCGGCGATTACAGGCTCTGTAGTGACGGTTGGTGGCACGTCTGTTCCTTCCAGAATTCAGCAAGACCCGCGCGGACGGCTTCCACGTCGTCCGGGGTTCCCATCAGTTCGAGGCGGTAGAGGTACGGAACGCCGCACTTGCGGGACACCACGTTGCCCGCATAGGCGAATTCGGCACCGAAGTTGTTGTTGCCCGCGGCGATGACGCCGCGGATCAACGAGCGGTTGTGCTCGTTGTTCAAAAAGGCGATGACCTGCTTGGGGACGTAGCCACCGTCGTTAATGTCCGGTGTGGCCCGGCCGCCGCCGTACGTGGGCAACACCAGCACGTACGGCTCGTCGACCTCGATGCGACCGTGCAGCGGTATCCGTGTTGCCGGAATGTCCAGCTTCTGCACGAAGCGGTGGGTGTTCTCCGACACGCTGGAGAAATACACCAGGCTGCAGGACGGCACGCCGATCCCCTCCTGTCCTACTGCGCCGCTGCCGGTTATGCGCTCAGCACGGCACCGGCGAGAGCTTTGATCCGGTCGGGCCGGAAACCCGACCAGTGATCGTTTCCGGCCACCACAACGGGAGCCTGCAGATATCCCAGCGCCATCACGTAGTCGCGTGCCTCGGAATCCAGGCTGATGTCTACCTTGTCGTAGGCGATGCCTTGCTTGTCCAGCGCCTTGTACGTGGCGTTGCACTGCACACATGCCGGCTTGGTGTAAACGGTGACGCTCATCGGCGGTACGACCCCTCTGTCGACGTGGAACCAGACACGGACTGGCAACTACTCTGGTATTCATCTGCACTGCTATTCAGCAGACCGCCGCGCCGCAGAATTCCCATCTTGCCGATCCGCGTTCAGCCTGCGTGCGATGCCGGTTGAGGCGGTCCAGCCGACCTGGCGAACCTGGGTCTGTCGGTGTCGGGAACACTACACCTAGTGGGTGACAATCAGAAGGTATACAAGATGTTCTGAAAAACATTCATGAAATTCCCTGGTCGTAAGCCCTCGCGTCGGCGCGGCTTCGGCGTGTCGTAGATCACAAAATAATCTCGCGTCGGCATACAACTAGATCTACCACTCGGCACCGACACAACACGCGGACCTCGTCCGCCCAGCAAAGGACCCGACAGGATGCGGCCGGCGGGCATTACCCGCCGGCCGCGTGCCGTTCTCAGGCCACTTCGGCGACCAGCTTGCCCACCGCGTCGCGCACGTTGGAAACCAGCTCGGCGTGCTCCCGCGGATGTTGACCGTTCAGCGAGCCGAACGGCACCGAGAGCTTGATCGACTCGACCACGCGCGGACCGGCGATCCCGAAGGACTTGCGGGTCTCGTCATGCGCCCAGACGCCGCCGTACTGGCCGTAGGACCCGCCGATCACCGCAAGCGGCTTGTCCTTCAGCGCGCTGTCGCCGAACGGGCGGGAGAGCCAGTCGATGGCGTTCTTGATGACAGCCGGGATGCTGCCGTTGTATTCCGGCGTCACCACCAAGGTGGCGTCGGCCTCGGCAGCGGCGGCCCGTAGCGCGGTGACCGAGGCGGGCACGTCGGTCTCGTTGTCGATGTCCTCGCTGTAGAACGGCAGCTCACCGAGGTGGTCGAAGATGCGCACAGTGACGCCGTCTGGTGCGACGTCTGCCGCCAACTCGGCGATCTGACGGTTGATCGACGCGGCGCGCAGGCTTCCTACCAGCGTCAGAACCTTGATGTCCGACATGTCCTTCTCCCTTCGATAGTTGATCTACATCCTCGCATGACTAAAACGGACCGTAGTCCGGATTATTCCAACCGCGCTAAAGTGCAGGTGTGAGCGCCGCTGAACCGTTGGCCTGGCTAGGCGAGCTACCCCCTTCCGCTCCGCTGGAGCGCGGCGACGCGGCGCGCAACCGTGCGCTGCTGCTGGACGCCGCGCGCCGGCTGATCGCCGAGCACGGCGCCGATGCGGTCAGCATGGACGGCATCGCCGCCGCCGCCGGTGTCGGCAAGGGCACCGTGTTCCGGCGGTTCGGCAGCCGGGCCGGCTTGATGATGGTGCTGCTCGACGAGGACGAGCGCGCCAGCCAGCAGGCGTTCCTGTTCGGCCCGCCGCCGCTGGGTCCGGATGCGCCGCCGCTGGATCGCCTGCTCGCGTTCGGGCGCGACCGGCTGCGTTTTGCCCATGTACACCACGAGCTGCTCTCCGCCGCCAACCGCGACCCCCTCACTCGCTACGGTTCACCGGTCAATGCCCCTTACCTGGTGCTCCGCATGCATGTCCGGATGCTGCTGGCCTCGGCCGGGACGACCGGCAACCTCGACTGCCCAAACCGATGCCCTGCTCGCCCTGCTTGACGCCGACTACGTCGAACATCAGCTCAGCGATGGCGGCCAGACCCTGCAGACTTTAGGCGACGGGTGGGAAAGCCTGGCGCGCAAGCTGTGTGGCCGGTGAGCGATTCGAGTTCGCTGCCGAAACGCTGGATCCTGCACGTCGACCTCGACCAGTTCCTGGCCTCGGTCGAACTGCGCCGCCACCCCGAGTTGGCCGGCCTGCCGGTCATTGTCGGGGGTAACGGCGATCCGACCGAAGCGCGCAAGGTGGTCACCTGCGCGTCATACGAAGCCCGCGAATTCGGCGTGCATGCGGGTATGCCGCTGCGCACCGCGGCCCGCCGCTGTCCCGACGCCACCTTCTTGCCGTCGGATCCTGCCGCGTATGACGCGGCCTCAGACCAGGTGATGGGATCGCTGCGCGACTTAGGGCATCCGGTCGAGGTATGGGGCTGGGACGAGGCTTATTTAGGGGCCGACAACGAGGACCCAGGCGAACTCGCCGAACAGATCCGCGCCGTCATCTCCTCGGCAACCGGGCTGTCCTGCTCGGTCGGCATCAGCGACAACAAGCAACGCGCGAAGGTCGCCACCGGATTCGCGAAACCGGCGGGCGTTTATACCCTCACCGACGCGAACTGGATGACGGTGATGGGCGACCGGCCCGTCGACGCGCTTTGGGGTGTCGGCCCGAAGACCGCGAAAAAGCTTGACACCCTTGGCATCACCACGGTCTGGCAATTGGCGCATACCGATGCCGAGCTGCTGACGGCGACGTTCGGCCCGCGGACTGGGCTGTGGCTGTTGCTGCTGGCCAACGGCGGCGGCGATGACACCGTCAGCGCCGAGCCGTGGGTTCCCCGCTCCCGCAGCCACGTCGTAACCTTTCCGCAGGATCTCACCGATCGAAGCGAAATGGATTCAGCGGTAACCGAATTGGCCCGCAAGGCGCTGAGCGAGGTAGTGGCTGCGTCGCGGATCGTCACCCGGGTCGCGGTGACCGTGCGCACCGCGACGTTCTACACCCGCACGAAGATCCGCAAGCTTGACCAGCCCACGACTGACGCCGATTTGATCGTCGCGGCCGCGTTGCGGGTGCTGGACCTGTTCGAGTTGGACCGCCCAATCCGGCTGCTCGGGGTGCGGCTGGAACTGCAAATGCCGCAATAGATTCAGCGGCGCGCAGGGGATGGCCGCAGCGCCCTGGCGAACAACGTGTTGACATGGCGCATCGCCACGCTGTAGGGCCACCAGGCGACCCGTTTGAACGCGTACAGCGCGCGGATGTCCACCGAGGTATAGATCAGATACCGATTTTTCACGACTCCGGACAGGATCTTCTCCGCGGCTTTCTCCGGCGACACCGCGTGGCCCGCGAAGCGATCCACCCAGCGAATTACCGCAGGATCGTCGCGGTCCACCCCGGCGATCTCGACGGTGTTCACCAGCGGGGTTTTGACTGCGCCCGGCACCACCACCGACACCCCGATGCGGTGTCGGGCCAGGTCGAAGCGCAGCACCTCGGAGAGGCCGCGCAGCCCGAACTTGCTGGCGCTGTAGGCGGCATGCCAGGGCAACCCGATCAGGCCCGCCGCCGAGGACACATTGACCAGATGACCACCCCGGTGCGCGGCCACCATCGGCGGCACGAAGTTCTCGATGACGTGGATCGGGCCCATCAGGTTGATCGCGATCACCTTGTCCCACTGCTCGTGGGTGAGCCGGTCGACGGTCCCCCACGCCGAAACCCCGGCGATGTTCATCACGACGTCCATGCTCGGGTGCTTGGCATGAATCTCGTCGGCGAACGAGGCGACGTCGTCGTAGTTGGACACGTCCAGCGCCCGGTGCTCGGGCACCTGTGCGCCCAGCGCGCGAGCATCGGCCACGGTCTGCGCCAGACCCTCGGCGTTGCGATCCGTCAGGTAGAGCTCGGCGCCATGGCCGGCGAGCCGCAACGCGGTCGCACGGCCGATGCCGCTGGCCGCACCGGTGATGAAGCACCGCTTACCCGCGAACGTCTTCCGCGCCATGGGAGATGACGATACGGGCCTAATGGCCCGCCTCCTCCTCACCCCGTTCCGCGGGGTGCATCGTCGCCGGGCGCGGTAACGGTCAGCCTCTGCGACTAGGTGGCTCCCGTGCCGCCGCCCCACAGCGCGTTGCGCCACAACGCCTCGAGCACCCGTACACCGCGTTGCACGTCGCCGTCGGCGCCCAGGAAAGCGGTGTCGCCGGTGAGCATCTGCGCAGTGGTGGCCGCCAGTGTTCGCACCAAGGCCGGGATGTCGTCGCTGATTGGGTGGGCGGTGCCGGCCCGCAGCTCGTCCTCGACGATGCCGATGATCTGCTCGATCACGTTGTCGACCTGCTGATCGAGAATTTCGCGTATCTCAGCGTCGGTGCTGCGCGCGGCGTTGCATGCCGACATCACCGGGTCATTGTGTGCATAGACCGCTGCGGCACTTCCGACCATCCGCTTGGCGAACGCTGCCGGCGATTCGTCCGGCCCGCGGGGGGCGAAGTAATGCGTCAGCTCTTCGAGCTCGTGTGTGGCCTCGGCGAGGATCTGGGCCAGCACCGCGTATTTCGAGTCGAAATAGAAGTAGAAGCCGGATCGGGCCACCCCCGCGCGGTCACTAATGGTGCTCACCGACAACTGGGCGAACGGCTTTTCCTCAAGCAGTTCACGCACTGCCTGCACGATGGCCTGCCGCTGCCGATCGCCCCTTCGTCTCGGAGCCGTAGGGGCCTGGTCCTGATCGGCTGCTCCGCGGATGTCCTGCTGGGTGTGCACCCCTCGACCTTGCACCACGCCACGCCAAAAGGAAACTTGACAGCCGTCAAGTTTCATCGAAAAATATGCGATTGGTGACGCCTGCCACAACGCCGGTCTACCCTCACCGCAGGCGTCGAGGAGGAGTGTCAATGGCGACCATCAGCACCCCGAATTACCTGCTTGATCAGGCGAAGCGCCGGCTGACCCCGTCATTCAACAACTTTCTCGGCATGGCTGCCGTCGAACAGAGGCTGCTGAACACCGACTGGCCGCCGAGGAAGCTCGCGGATCCGCCGCCGGGAAGCGGGCTCAAACCGGTCATGGGCGATCGTGGTTTACCGGTCCTCGGCCACCTCATCGAGATGATGCGGGGCGGACCGGACTACCTGCTATTCCTCTACCAAAGCAAAGGTCCGGTCATATTCGGTGACTCACCGGTCCTGCCGGGCGTCGCGGCGCTGGGTCCCGACGCAGCCCAGGTCGTCTACTCCAACCGCAACAAGGACTACTCCCAGCAGGGCTGGGTGCCGGTGATCGGGCCGTTCTTCCACCGCGGCCTGATGTTGCTCGATTTCGAGGAGCACATGTTCCATCGGCGGATCATGCAGGAAGCGTTCATCCGCTCCCGACTAGTCGGCTATGTCGAGCAGATGGACAAGGTCGTCTCGCAGGTGGTGGCTGACGACTGGGTGGTCAACGACCCGCGTTTTCTGCTCTACCCCGCAATGAAGGAGCTCACCCTCGACATCGCGTCGATGGTGTTCACGGGTCACGAACCCGGCACCGACCATGAGCTGGTGACCAAGGTGAACAAGGCCTTCACCATCACCACCCGCGCCGGAAACGCGATCATCCGCACCAGCGTGCCGCCGTTCACCTGGTGGCGCGGTCTGCAGGCGCGTGAGCTGCTAGAGAAGTACTTCCGTGAGCGCGTGAAGGAGCGCCGCGGCAAGGAAGGCAGCGACCTACTAACTGTCCTGTGCCACACCGAGGATGAGGACGGCAACAGTTTCTCCGACGAGGACATCGTCAACCACATGATCTTCCTGATGATGGCCGCGCATGACACCTCGACATCGACCACGACGACGATGGCCTACCACCTGGCCGCCAACCCCGCGTGGCAGGAACGCTGCCGCGACGAATCCGATCGGCTCGGCGACGGTCCACTCGACATCGAGTCACTGGAGAAGCTGGAGTCGCTCGATCTGGTGATGAACGAGGCGATCCGGCTGGTGACACCGGTGCAGTGGGCGATGCGCCGGACTGTGCGCGACACCGAATTGCTGGGCTACTACCTGCCTGCGGGCACGAACGTCACCGCGTACCCAGGGATGAACCATCGCCTGCCGGAGATCTGGACGGATCCGCTGAAATTCGACCCCGACCGGTTCACCGAGCCGCGCAGCGAGCACAAGCGCCACCGTTACGCGTTCACGCCGTTCGGCGGCGGCGCGCACAAGTGCATCGGGATGACGTTCGGCCAGCTGGAGATCAAGACGATCCTGCACCGGTTGCTGCGCCGCTACCGGCTTGAGTTGCCCCGCCCCGGGTACCAGGCGAAATGGGACTACGGCGGCATGCCGATCCCGATGGACGGCATGCCGATCGTGTTGCGTCCGCTCTAGCCGGACCCGCTGTCGCCATAAAGCCGGTTAGCGCAGGCAATGACCGCGTGCAGTGCCGAGTGGGTCGCGTCGTCCGCACAGCCCATCGCCCATTCGGCCCGGCAGCCGTCGCTGCCCTGGATGAAGGTCGCGATCGTCTCGTCCGACCGCAGCTGATGAAACCGCAGCATCTCGACGGCGATGCCGTGGTCGTGAAGCATTGCGGTCAGCGCGGCAACCGGGCCGGTCGCGGTGGCCGTCGCGGTCTCGATGCGATCGCCGAACCCCAGCGTGGCCCGGAACGACCGGGCCTGCGGGCCCAACCGGGTGGCGGGACGGTCGGTGTCAGTGCATTCCCAGTTGCCCAGGCGCAGTGGCCCCGCGCTGGGAGCGTAGGTGTCGGTGAAAGTGTTCCACGACATGGTGTGGGCGTCCTCCCGGATTCCCCGCGGTAGCGGAACGCCGTCGAAGCGGACCGATGGCGGTTCGGTTGGAGCGGGTGTCGTGTCGGCGCCGCTCGGGAAACTCAGTTCGGTGATTGTCATGTGCCGGTCTTCTCTGGTCTGCAGTGGTGACCGACAGGTAGTAGCTTCCGACCCACAGCGGGGGGTCGGTCTGGATCAGACCCCGCTGCGGGTACTGGCTACTACGAGAAGATTCCGCACGATCGCCGAGAGTAGACGCTGATAGGCGGCTTGTGCAACTTCATTAAGGCTTCGGTGACGAGCGCCGAGGTGTAAAACGGGCTCATGGGCTGCGCCGCGGCGGTGACCTGTCATGCATGAGCTTTCGCTGTGCGAAGCGATCGCCGGGGTGGTCAGACCGTACGCCGACGGTCGCCATGTCGACGTGGTCCGCGTCAAGATCGGCGCGCTACGACAGGTGGTACCCGAATCGCTCACGTTCTGCTGGACGCTGGTCCGCGACCACGAAGACATGCCCGACGCGGAGCTGGAGCTCGAGTTCGTCACCGCCGAAGTGCGGTGCCGCTCGTGTGGCGAACGGTCGACGATCACTTCGCAGTGGTCACTGTTGTGCCCGCTGTGCGAGAGCGCCGACGTCGAGGTCCTGCGCGGCAACGAATTCCTGGTGACCTCGCTGGACGTTTCGTAATGGGCCGGTGAAAGGTAGAGCACATGGGCAGGTTTCATCGGCACGACGACGGCACGGTGCACACCCACGACCACGACGAGCACGGCCATGAACATCACGACCACGGGGACCACAGCGGCTACGAGACCGGCTCGCAACGCATCGACGTGCTGGAGTCGATCTTCGCCGAAAATGACGTTCGCGCGGACTATAACCGAAAAGCCTTTGAGAGCAATGGCATTCGCGCGCTGAACTTGATGAGTTCACCCGGCTCCGGCAAGACGACGGTGCTGGGCGCAACGCTCGACGAACTCGCCGGTGAGTTCGCCGTGGGGGTGATCGAAGGCGACATCGCTACCGACCTCGATGCGGCCAAGCTCAGTGGCCGGGGTGCTCAGATATCCCTACTCAATACCGGCAACGGGTTCGGCGGCGAATGTCATCTCGACGCACCCATGGTCAACCGCGCGCTGCAGGGACTGGATCTTGGCCAACTTGACCTGGTGATCGTTGAAAACGTCGGAAATCTGGTGTGCCCGGCCGAGTTTGACGTCGGCGAGCACGCCAAGGCCATGGTCTATTCGGTCACCGAGGGTGACGACAAACCGCTGAAGTACCCGGTGATGTTCCGCGCGGTGGACGTCGTGCTGCTCAACAAGATCGATCTTGTTCCGTATTTGGACGTCGATGTCGACTCGTATATGGCCCGCGTCCGCGAGGTCAATCCGACCGCGACGATTTTGCCGGTCAGCGCCCGCACCGGCGCCGGGATGTCCGCCTGGTTCGGCTGGCTGCGACGGTTCATCGCCGACCCGGCGACCTGACTGCACCGCTGTACCAGTCGTGCGCGCGGCTAGACGCGGGAGCCGCAAATCGCTTGAACCACAATACATGCAACTGATTCGCAAGACGGCAATTGTGTTGCTGATTTACACGCATCACTGATGGCCCAAGACGGCGATTGAGGGCTGACAATACGCCGCGGCAGGCGAAATCACAGCGAAAATCCGGAAACCCGGACGAGGTCTCCGAATTTGCCAGCGCATCGTTGACAAGGCAGTTCGGCGAGAGTAGACCCAGGAAATAGCGCCGCGTAAGCGTGCCGACCGTCGACTCCCGCGGTGCGAGGGGCCTTTAGCCCAGGCCCCGGAAAGCTGCGGTATGCCAACAGAAGCAGCAGTCAAAGCGGAAGAAACATTGATCCATGTTCTATGGATCAATGCGGGTCTCAGTTGTGATGGCGATTCGGTGGCGCTGACTGCCGCCACCCAACCCAGTGTCGAGGAGATTGCGCTGGGCGCACTGCCCGGACTGCCCAAGGTCGCCGTGCACTGGCCTCTGATCGACTTTGAATGCGGCCCCACCGGTGGGGCCGACGATTTCCTCGAGTGGTTCTTCAAGGCCGACCGCGGGGAGCTCGAACCGTTCGTGCTTGTCGTCGAAGGTTCGATTCCCAACGAGGCGCTCAAGAGCGAGGGGTATTGGTGCGGGTTCGGCAACAACCCCGCCACCGGGCAGCCGATGACCACCAGTGAGTGGCTCGACCGGCTTGCTCCGAAGGCGACGGCGATTGTCGCGGTGGGGACCTGCGCCACTTACGGTGGCATCCACGCGATGGCCGGCAACCCGACCGGAGCGATGGGTGTCCCCGACTACCTGGGCTGGCAGTGGAAGAGCAAGGCCGGAATTCCGATCGTCTGCGTGCCGGGCTGCCCGATCCACCCGGACAACCTGTCCGAGACGCTGACCTACCTGCTCTACATGGCCACCGGGCAGGCGCCGATGATCCCGCTCGACGACGCGCTGCGGCCCAAGTGGTTGTTCGGCAACACCGTGCACGAAGGCTGCGACCGGGCCGGCTACTACGAGCAGGGCGACTTCGCCACCGAGTACGGATCACCGAAATGCATTGTCAAACTTGGCTGCTGGGGCCCAGTGGTCAAATGCAACGTGCCCAAACGCGGCTGGTTGAACGGCATCGGCGGCTGCCCGAACGTCGGCGGCATCTGCATCGGCTGCACCATGCCCGGGTTCCCGGACAAGTTCATGCCGTTCATGGACGAGCCACCGGGCGGCAAGGTTTCCACAACCGCGTCGGGACTGTATGGCTCGCTGATCCGGAACCTGCGCGGTGTCACCGCGCGCACCGTGGACAAAGAGCCCAAGTGGCGACACAAGGGCGACAAACTCACGACGGGCGCGCGCCGCACCTGGTAGGCGCGACGCGGCATCTGAGCTGAAGATAGGGAGCAAAGTTCGATGACAACGATCATCCCCGAGCCGTCCCACGCAAAGCGCGAGCCCGGCCAACTCGTCGAAATGGCATGGGATCCGATCACCCGGATCGTCGGCAGCCTCGGCATCTACACCAAGATCGATTTCGAGAACCGCGAGGTCGTCGAGTGCCACAGCACATCGTCGATCTTCCGCGGCTACTCGATTTTCATGAAGGGCAAGGATCCCCGCGACGCCCATTTCATCACCAGCCGCATCTGCGGTATCTGCGGTGACAACCACTGCACGTGTTCCTGCTACACCCAGAACATGGCCTACGGGGTCAAACCGCCGCACCTGGGCGAGTGGATCGTCAACCTCGGCGAGGCCGCGGAATACATGTTCGACCACAACATCTTCCAGGAAAACCTGGTCGGCGTGGACTTCTGCGAAAAGATGGTGTCCGAGACCAACCCGGGTGTGCTGGCCAAAGCGGAAAACACCGCAGCTCCGCATGCCGACGCACATGGGTACAAGACCATCGCCGACATCATGCGGTCGCTCAACCCGTTCAGCGGCGAGTTCTACCGCGAAGCGCTTCAAGTCAGTCGCTGGACACGAGAGATGTTCTGCCTGATGGAGGGTCGCCATGTGCACCCGTCCACGCTGTACCCCGGCGGAGTCGGCACCGTCGCGACCATCCAGCTGATGACCGACTACATGACCCGGCTGATGCGGTACGTCGAATTCATGAAGAAGGTCGTGCCCATGCACGACGATCTCTTCGACTTCTTCTACGAGGCGATGCCCGGTTACGAGAAGGTCGGGCTGCGCCGGACCCTATTGGGCTGCTGGGGCTCGTTCCAGGACCCCGACGTGTGCAACTTCGAGTACAAGGACATGGAGCATTGGGGCAACGCCATGTTCGTCACACCGGGCGTGGTGGTCGACGGCAAGCTGGTCACCCATTCGCTCGTGGACATCAACCTCGGGATCCGGATCCTCTTGGGCAGTTCGTATTACGACGACTGGACCGAACAGGAGATGTTCGTCAAGACCGATCCGCTGGGCAACCCGGTGGACCGGCGTCACCCGTGGAACCAGCACACCAACCCGCATCCGCAGAAGCGGGACCTGGACGGCGGCAACTACAGCTGGGTGATGTCGCCACGCTGGTTCGACGGCAAGGATCACCTGGCGCTGGACACCGGCGGTGGCCCGCTGGCCCGGCTGTGGTCGACCGCGCTGGCCGGCCTGGTCGACATCGGCTACGTCAAAGCGACCGGTCATTCGGTGCAGATCAACCTGCCTAAGACCGTCCTCAAGGGGCCGGTTGAGTTCGAGTGGAAGATCCCGCAGCACGGGTCCAACACCATCGAGCGCGACCGCGCACGCACCTACTTCCAGGCCTACGCGGCTGCCTGCGCACTGCACTTCGCGGAGAAGGCGATAGCGGAGATCCGCGCTGGGCGTACTAAGACATGGGAGAAGTTCGACGTGCCCAAGGAAGGCATCGGCTGCGGCTTCACCGAGGCTGTGCGCGGAGTATTGAGCCACCACATGGTGATTCGCGATGGCAAGATCGCCAATTACCATCCGTACCCGCCCACCCCGTGGAACGCGAACCCACGCGACAGCTACGGCACGCCGGGACCCTACGAAGACGCGGTGCAGGGCCAGCCGATCTTCGAGGAAAACGACCGGGAGCACTTCAAGGGCATCGACATCATGCGGACGGTCCGCAGCTTCGACCCGTGCCTGCCCTGTGGCGTGCACATGTACCTCGGCAAGGGCAAGACATTGGAGCGGCTGCACTCGCCGACCCAAACGGCGACCGGGGAGTGATGCATGGCTGATCGCCCAGAGGAGTTGCAGGGGGACGCGCAGTGGCGCTCGGCGGGCGATCGGATCCAGACGCTGCTGGACGCGACGGCGGCCGGTGGGGTGGCCGCGCGGGAGCGCGCCGAGCAGCTGGTCCGCGAGGTAGTGGAGCTCTACGGCGCGGGCCTGTCGCGAGTGATCGCGACAGTCGGCGATCAGGCGGATCCAGGCATTCTGGACCGCCTGGTCGCCGACGACCTGGTAGCCAGCTTGCTGCTCGTCCACGGCCTGCACCCGCACGACGTGCGTCGGCGGGTGTCCGATGCGCTCGACGGGGTCCGGCCCTACCTGGGATCGCACGGCGGGGATGTGCATCTGCTCGGCATCGTCGGTGACACCGTGCAGCTTCAGTTCGCCGGCAGTTGTAAAAGCTGCCCGTCGTCGGCGGTGACGCTGGAGTTGGCGGTCGAGGACGCGATTCGGGCTGCTGCGCCAGAGGTTTCGTCGATTGAGGTGGTGACGCCCGAAGCTGGGGCCGCGCAGGGCGCAACGGTGATCCCGGCCGAATCTCTGCTCGCTCAGGTCCATTCCAGGGGGCCGTCCAACGGCGGCACGTCCTGGCAGCAGGTGCCCGACCTGGCCGACCTGGCTCCCGGCGAAGTCGGCGGCTTCTCGGTCGCCGGCGTCACGGTGCTGGCCTGCCGGGTCGGCGACCAGTTGTACGCGTACCGTGATCACTGCCCGGTCTGCGGTGGATCCCTGGCCGGCGCGGCGCTGCACCGACGAGCCACAGGTGGCGACCCGGTGCTGCGATGTCCCCGCTGCCACGCGCATTTCGACGTGGTGCACGCCGGCGCGGGCCTCGATGGGCTTGACAACGGCGCCCAGCGTCACCTTGATCCCATCCCGCTGCTGCGGCGCGACGGGGTGCTGTCCCTCGCGGTGCCGGCCGAGTCGATGGGCGCGCCGGCATGACCCGCGCCGGCGACGATGCAGAGCGAAGCGATGAGGAGGAGCGGCGCGAATCAATAGCGCCGGCGACGATGCAGAGCGAAACGATGAGGAGGAGCGGCGCATGAGCACTCCGTACGACGTTTTGGCCCGCATCAACGGAAATCGGCGCGTGCAGGAGCCGGCCGGAGAGCGTTGCGAGATGTGCGCGGAGGCGATCGCCGACGCGCATCAGCACGTGGTGAATGTGGCTGGGCGGCAGTTGATGTGCGTCTGTCGGGGTTGCTATCTGCTGTTCACCGACAGCCACGCAAACCTGCGCTACCGCGCGGTCCCGGACCGGTATCTGTCGTTTCCCGATTTCGCGCTTGATCGCCGCACCTGGGAAGCGCTGCAGATCCCGGTCGGCTTGGCGTTCTTCTTCCGCAATTCGGCGCTGGATCGCACTGTCGGGTTTTACCCCGGACCGGCCGGTGCAACCGAATCCGAGCTCGACCTCGACGCCTGGAGCGCGATCAGCGCCGCCGAACCGAGGGTCGATCTGCTCGATGATGACGTGGAGGCTCTGCTGGTGCGCGTGCGCGACGATGCAGAAACCGACGCAGCGCCCGAGTGCTACCTGGTCCCGATCGATGCCTGCTATGAGTTCGTCGGCGGACTGCGGACGCGTTGGCGCGGCTTCGACGGTGGGCAAGAGGCGCGCGAGTTCGTCGACGAGTTCTTCAGCACGGTCGCCGAACGCAGTGTGGAGCAACGATGACTGCCCCGGGCAGCTCATTCACCGTTGTCGACGTGGTGCCCGAACCGTATGCGGTCACGCCGATACTGACGGCGCGTGTCGCCGTCTCGGTACCCGACGACGAGCCGGTGCACGCGATCGCACTGCGATGTCAGGTCCGTATCGACCCGTTGCGGCGCGGTTATTCCGACGACGAGGCCGCCGGGCTGACCGACTTATTCGGACCGCGGGAACGTTGGGCAACCACCCAGCACACGTTCCTGTGGCAACACTGCGCGGCGATGGTCCCCGGATTCACCGGTACCACCGAGGTCCCCCTCCCGCTGGAGTGCACGTATGACTTCGAGGTGACGGCGGCCAAGTATCTGCATGCGCTGCGTGACGGCCTGGTGCCGCTGCAGTTCTTCTTCAGCGGAACAATTTTCATGGCAGGCCAGCAAGGTTTTTCGGTGCAGCAAGTACCGTGGGACTGCGAGGACCGCTACGACATGCCGGTGTCGGTGTGGCGGAGCCTGATCCAGCAGCACTACCCCAGTAGCGGATGGGTGCGCCTCGGCCACGACACGGTGACCGCGCTGAACGCCTACAAATCGGCGCGCGGACTCTTGGGCCTTGACGACGCGGTCACCGAATTGCTGGCTCAGGCTCGCGAGGAGGTCCGGTGAGCGCGAATTGGGACCGGGCCCGCACCATCGCCGACGCCGTACTCTACGAGGGCTACCTGCTGTACCCATACCGCGCATCCTCGCGGAAGAACCAAACCCGCTGGCAATTTGGGGTTTTAGGCCCACCCGGTGTGGCTGACGCGGGCATCGGCGAGGATGACAGCCTGTCGGCTCAGTTCCTCGTCGATGATGCGGATGGGATCAAGCTGGTCGTACGGTTCCTGCAATTGCAGCACCGTGCCGCCGAGCGTGACACCGGCAGCGGGCACTATCAGCCGGTCGACGAACTGACCACGCCGTCCGGGTCATGGCTCAGTTGGGACGAGGCCGTCGAAGTCGAATTGCCGTTCGGCCCCTTCGACTTCGCCGACTTAGCCGGGCCGTTGACACTACCGGTGACGGCGCCGTCGGGCAGCGACATCGAAGAGGTCGACGGCGGCAGGCTGCTGCGAACCAGGGAAAGGATCTGCGGTGAGCTGACCGTCGACGTCGAACGCGTCGACGGCCTGAGTCGCGTCACCGTCACCGTTCGCAACACCGCGGCAATGGTCGAGGAGGCCGGGAAAGACTGGGCCATCGCCAAATCCCTGATCGGCACCCATGTCATCGCGGAAGTCGTTGGTGGTGAATTCATTTCGCTGCTGGATCCACCGGATCGTGCGGCGGCTGCGGCCGCCGCCTGCCGCCAGCACCGCTGCTTCCCGGTGCTGGCCGGCCCGCCCGATGAAGCCGACCTGCTGCTGGTGTCGCCGATCATTCTCTACGACCACCCCGAGATCGCAGAACAAAGCGAGGGTGCGCTCTACGATTCGACCGAAATCGACGAGATCCTGACTCTGCGGGTCATGACCATGACCGACGATGAGAAGGCCCAGGCCCGGGCCACCGATCCGCTGGCCGCAGAGATCATCGATCGCTGCGACGCGATGTCTCCCGAGGCGATGCAGCGCCTGCATGGCGTCTTGCGGGATCCCCACCTGGGTGCACCGACCGCAGAGCCGGGCCTGATCCCGGAGATACCCGACGGCGTGGAATGGTGGGACCCGCTGGCCGACAACGCTGTTCGACCGGACATCGACGCCGTGTTGGTGAACGGCGTGCGGGTGTCGCGGGGCAGTCGGGTGCGCCTGCATCCAGGCCGCCGCGCCGACGCGCAAGACCTGTTCTTCGCCGGCAAGACCGCCCGCGTCACCTCGGTGCATGAAGACGTCGACGGCAACCAGCACGTCGCCGTCGTCGTCGACGACGATCCGGCCGCCGACCTGCACGAGTGGTACGGCCGCTACCTGTACTTCGCACCCGACGAAGTTGAACCGCTCGAAACCATTACCACGGAAAGGAATTCGACATGGAGATCGTAGGCTGGGTGTTCATCGGCATCGTTGGACTGATGGTGTTCTCGGCAGTGGTGCTGGGCCTGGTGTCCCTTCCAGATGCCCGGCGCTACCTGAAGATGCGGCACATGTAGCGGATTCGACCGCGGCGGTATGGCTTCCCGCATCCTGGTAGCCGGCATCGGCAACATTTTCCTCGGCGACGACGGCTTCGGTTCCGAGGTGCTGCGCCATGTCATCGACCGGGTCGACGGCACTGATGGGTTGCGCGCCACCGATTACGGCATCGGCGGTATGCACCTGGCCTACGACCTGCTCGAAGACTGGGACGCGCTGGTGCTGGTCGACGCGATCCCCGACCGTGGGTCGCCGGGAACGGTGCACGTGTTCGAGGCCGACCATGAATCACCGGATGCCCCGGCGGGTCTGGACGCGCACGGCATGGATCCCGCGACGGTGTTCGCGAGTCTTCGCGCACTGGGTGGGACTCCCCCACACACCATCGTGGTGGGGTGTGAGGTCGCCGACGTCAGCGAGGGAATGGGCTTGAGCGAGCCCGTCGAAGCCGCCGTCCCGGGAGCGGTGCGGGCGGTCGAACGGGCAGTAACGATGTTGCGCGCCGAAGACGAAGCTCGGGTAGGAGAGGTTTGAAACATGTGTCTGGGGATTCCCGGCCAAGTCGTGCGGATGCTCGACGGCTACAACGACCAAGTCGCGCTGGTCGACGTCGTCGGTGAGCACCGCAAGGTCAACGTCGGCATGCTGCCGGAGGAAACGTTCGCGCCTGGGGACTGGGTGATCATCCACATGGGCTTTGTGGTGGAGAAGACCGACAAGGCCGGCGCGGAAGAAGCGATGGCCGGTCTGGAGTTGATGGGCTCTGGCCGCAGCGACGATGCGGGGCGAGAATCGCCCCGAGAAGGAGCGTGGCAATCAGACTGAGCCAGTCGGAAGACATCAACTGATCTAGATTTGTGGAATTCCCATCCACCTCGCCGGAACAACGTAGCGTTTTTGGCAGCTGGCAAACGTCAGGCTCATTCTCATCGGCTGAGGTGATGGCAATGACTACAGACGCAGCGAATCCGGCGAGCCCGGCGAAAGCGGATGTGCCCCATGAAGTGGTGGTCACCTGCCCGGCCACCGGAAAGGTGGTCGGCCGGGTCCCGGTGGCGACATCGGTTGAGGTCGAGACGGTGGCGGCCCGGCTGCGGGCGGCGCAGCCGGGTTGGCAACGAATGGGCGTCGATGGCCGCTCGCGGTGGCTGGGCAAGTGGCGTGACTGGCTGCTCGACCACACCGACGAGCTGTTGACGGTGCTGCAACTCGAAACGGGCAAGTCTTGGGGTGATGCCAACATAGAAATCGCCGGCATGCAGTACATCAACTACTGGATCGACAACGCCGCCGATTTCCTCGCCGACGAGACCGTTCGCCCCTACGGTGCGGCCAACGCGGCAAAGAAGCTCACCATCGCCTACGAGCCCTATCCGCTCGTCGGCGTGATCACACCGTGGAATGGTCCACTATTGGTGCCGCTGGTCGACATTGCGCCGGCGTTGATGGCCGGCTGCGCCGTCCTCTCCAAGCCCTCGGAGGTCACCCCGCTGGTGTGGCGGATGGCGGTCGACGGGTGGAAGCAGATCGGTGCACCGGATGTGCTCGACGCGGTGTGCGGGTTCGGCCAGACCGGCGCCGCTCTAGTAGATCTGGTGGACTACGTGATGTTCACCGGTTCGGTCAATACCGGGCGCCGCATCGCCGTCGCGGCCGCGCAGCGGCTGATCCCGTGCAGCCTAGAACTCGGCGGCAAAGACGCGATGATCGTCTGCGCCGACGCCGACATCGACCGGGCCGCCGACGGCGCGGTATGGGGCGCGTTCACCCTCACCGGCCAAGTCTGCATATCGGTAGAGCGGTGCTACGTCGAGGAACCGGTGTACGACGAGTTCGTCAGCAAGGTCGTGGCCAAAACGTCGCAGCTGCGCCAAGGCATGGACGCCGAGCACGACTATTCCTGCGAGGTCGGGTCGATGACCACCGCGCAACAACTCGCCATCGTTGCCGGCCATGTTGACGACGCCGTCAGCAACGGCGCGAGGGTACTGGTCGGCGGCAAGTCGAGTGACCCCGCCACCGAGGGACTGTTCTACCAGCCGACCGTGCTGGTCGACGTCGACCACGGGATGAAATGCATGCGGGAGGAGACATTCGGGCCCACCTTGCCGATCATGAAGGTTCGCGATAGTGCCGAGGCGATCGACAAGGCGAATGACTCCGAATTGGGGTTATCGGGCAGCGTCTGGACGCGAGACAAGAACAAGGGGATGGCGTTGGCGCGCAAAATGAACACCGGCACGGTGAACATCAACAACGTCATCGCCAACGGCTTTCCGGTACCGATGGAAGGATGGAACGACTCGGGACTCGGTTCCCGCAACGGCGGGGCGGGCGGGATCCGTAAATACTGCCGCACCAAAAGCATTGTGGCCGAGCGGGTTACGATGAAAAAAGAACCGCTGTGGTATCCCTACAGCCGCAAGAAGGGCAAGCTCCTGGCTGCCATGCTCCGGATGACGTCGGCCAGAGACTGGCGGCGCCGACTCGGACGGTGACGGGTCACAACCACCAGGATGCGGCCGCGTCCAAGTGGCGACGCATCCGGTAACGCGCGAGACTGTCGTCGGCATCCGTGATTGCCTCGATGATTCGCAGGTGAGCGCGCTGCACGTCGACGAGATCGCTGTGGGTCGGGATCGGCTGCTCGGTACTGGTCCAGTGCCGGCGAAACACCTCGACCAGGATTCGTAAGAACAAGTCCAGCACGGCATTACCGGCCAGCTGCGCCAATCCGGTATGGAACAGGAACTCCGCTATGCTGGCCTTGCGGAGATCGCTGCCTGCTTCCTCGATGATCAGCCGATGGGTGTCCAGGAAGGCACGCACCTCCGGCGCATCGCGGCGCTTGACAACCTTTGCGACATTATCGATCTCGATGGCGTCGCGCACCAACCGCAGGTCTTCCCCACGCGGCTTGCGGTATTGCAGATACAGCGCGATGGTGTCAATGCTGGCCTGCGCCTGCGGTTCTGCCACCACCAGCCCGCCGCCGGGTCCGCGGCGCATCTTCGCGACGGCATGGTATTCCAGCAGCCGCACCGCTTCTCGAAGCACCGATCGGCTGACCCGATAACGTTCCAGCAGCGCGACTTCGGTCCCGAAGACCTCCCCTATCTGACGGCCGCTGGTCGCGATATCGTCCCGGATGGCGGTCGCCAACACCTCGGCAAGCTTGCCGTGCGGGGCCTCGCGGTCCAACGCGCGCCGGGTGCGCGCCCGGCCGGGAGGCTGGTGTTCTTGCAGCCACGCCGTCATCGATTCCGCGTGCCGCTCGCTCAGTGTCTTGGCCCGCGCCGAGTCGCCCTCGGTGACCGCGGCGACGATACCGGCGTGTTGGTGGCGCCTGCGATCGATCGCCTCGAGGGCATCGCTGGCCGACCCAAGCTGAGAATCCTCGGCGTACCGGACGGTCAATCGCATCAGGATGTCGATAAAGAGTTGCAGCACAGGGTTTTTAGACTGCTCAGCCAGTGCGGCATGGAACTCGTCACGCGGCTCCTCGGCGCGCAGCACGGAACGCAGCCGGTCGATGCCCGCCTCATCGATCTGCTCTGCGGCAAGCGATGCCGCCAACGGCTCCAGCAATAGCCGCGCGTCGAGCAGATCACTGATCGTGGTGCCCAGGTATTCCAAATAGATGATGATGGCGTGAGTTGCCGGAGCGGCGTCGGGTTCGCACACCAGCAGACCGCCGTTGGGCCCCCGCCGCATCCGCGCGACTTGGTGATGCTCGACGAGCCGGACGGCTTCCCGCAGCACCGATCTGCTCACCCGATAACGCTGTTGCAGCGCCTGCTCGGAACCCAGCGATTGGCCGATCGGCCAGCCGCGCCGAATGATGTCAGCCTCGATGCGACGCGCGATCTGCGAAGCTCGCTTATCCGACCGGTGCTCGGCGTCAGTATCGGCTCCAACATGCTGATGAGCTTCGCGGCTCAATTGCACACTCGCACAAAGTTACTCAGCATGTCAGCAGCATGCATCCGGCGATCGGACCACCGCCCACCGCCGCCACCGCAACCTCGGGCCGGCGAGACACCTGCCGCTCCCCCGCGTCGCCGCGCAACTGCAGGCAGGCCTCGTGCAGCAACCAGTAGCCGTGCATGCGTCCCGCCGAGAGCTGGCCGCCATAGGTGTTCAGCGGCAGCGCGCCGGTCAGTGCGATCCGCTCGGCCCCCTCGACAAAGGGACCGGCCTCGCCGTCACCGCAGATGCCGAGGGCCTCCAGCCAGGCGAAGGTGAGAAAAGTGAACCCGTCGTAGAGTTCTGCGAGATTCAGATCGGCGGGCGTCAGGTCGGTCCGCGACCACATTTGCGCCGCCGCGTCTGCCGACGCCATCTTGGGATAGTCCGCGCGGTGAAACCAGCCGCCGGCGCCGTCCGCGCCGCCGACCGCCTCCACCTCCACCGCCCGGTGTGGACAGTCTTTGGCGTAGTCGGCGCCCGACACCACCACCGCGATCGACCCGTCGATCGGGACATCGCAATCTAGGAGCCCGAACGGAGCCGACACCGGGCGCGCACCCAGATAGTCCGCCATGGTCATCGGATCCCGGTACACCGCACGGGGATTCAATGCCGCATTACGCCTGCTGTTGATCGCCAGCCAGCCCAGCTGTTCCTTGGTGGTTCCGTACAGCTCCATGTGCCGGCGGCAGTTCAGCGACAGCCAGTTCGCCGCGGAATATGCGTGTGCGGCAACGAGATCGTTGACATCGTCCATCGGACCGACCACCGGAGGCTCCTGGCCCTCCGCCGTCTCGAACATCCGGGCAAGCGGCGGGGCGGGCGCATTCGTCTCTTCCTGCTTCACCGGGACGGTGCCGCCCAGCATCTGAATGGTCCGGTAGATGATCACGTGCCGCGCGTGGCCCTCGGACACCGCACGGCATGCCGAAATCACCGGGTTCAGCAGACCGCCCGTACCGAACCCCGACCCACAATCGGACGCCTCGATCTGCAGCGCGGCGAGGACTTCGGCGGCGGGGGTGTCACCAAGGGTGGCGATGCCGTCGAGGTCTGCCACAGCCAGCCCGGCGTCGTCGATCGCGGCCCGGACGGCTTCCATGGTGAGGTCCAGCCCGGGAATGCCGGTGCGACGGCCGATTCGGGAGATACCGATACCGGAAATGATCGCGTCTTTTTCGAAGTAGCTCATCTGCGCCGTCCGTTAGACCAACCCGCTGCACAACGACCCAAGTCAATAGAGTGTACTGTATTGCTCGTGTCGACCGAGGCGACGTCCCAGCTGCTCATCGCACACTGCGACAATTGCGCTCACTGGGTGCATCCCGCCGCCGCCGAATGCCGCGACTGCGGCGGTCCGCTGGTCGCCCGGCCGGTGTCGGGCCGCGGGACCGTATTCACCTACACGATCAACTACCACGCCTTCAACCCGGAGATTCCGACGCCCTACGTGATCGCGATCGTCGAACTCGTCGAGCAGAGCGGACTACGAGTGGCAGCGAATATCGTTGACTGTGAACCCGATTCGGTGGCGTGCGGGATGCCCGTCGAGGCGCTGCCGGAGCCTGGCCCCGGCGGCGCACCCCGCTTCGCACCAGCCTGAGTAGCGGACGGCTAGTTGATCAGCGGGTCGCGCGGCATGCCGAGTATCCGCTCGGCGATCTGATTGCGGGTCACCTCGGAGGTACCGCCGGCGATCGCCATACCCCGGGCGCCCATGATCAACCGACCCGGCAGCGCGCCGGGCCCGTCGAGCACCGCGACCTCGGGCCCGACCAGCGCGGCCATGATCGCCGCGCCCTCGACCATGTGCTCGGCCAACTTCAGCTTGGTGATGTTGCCTTCCGGACCCGGGCCCGCTCCTTCGACGCTGCGCGCGACGCGGCGCAAATTCAGCAGTCGCAGGGCATTCTCTTCGGCAAGGTACGTCCCTACCCGAATTTGCCCGCCCGCCAAGCGATCCGGATGTTCCCCGACCAGCTGAACTAACTGCGTCGCGAGCCCCTCGTAGAAAGACCCGCTGCCGCCGATGCTGACCCGCTCGTTACCCAGCGTCGCCCTCGCGACGGTCCAACCGGTGTTGGGCTCCCCGACGACGTCCTCGTCTGGCACGAACAAGTCGTTGAAGAAGACCTCGTTGAAGTCCGAGCCGCCGGTGATCTGGCGCAGCGGCCGAACCTCGACCTCTGGGGCCTTCATGTCGATGATCACCGTGGTGATGCCGGCGTGCTTGGGCGCCTCCGGGTCGGTGCGTACGGTGGCCAGCCCGCGGGCGCAGTAGTGCGCCCCACTGGTCCATACCTTCTGCCCGTTGATCTTCCAGCCGCCATCCACCCGGGTGGCCCGGGTCTTGATGGACGCCGCGTCCGAGCCGGCGTCCGGCTCGGAGAACAGCTGGCACCACACCTCGTCTTTGCGGAGTGCTTTCTCGACGAATCGTTCTATCTGCCAAGGTGTTCCGTGTTGGATCAAGGTCAGGATCACCCAGCTGGTGATTCCGTAGTCCGGACGTTTGATGCCCGCGGCACGGAACTCTTCCTCGATGACCAACTGCTCCACCGCGTCGGCGGCCAGGCCCCACGGCTTGGGCCAGTGCGGCATCACATAGCCCGTCTCGATCAGTTTGTCGCGCTGCGCCTGCTTGTCCAGCGCGGCGATCTCGGCGGCGTCCGCGTGGATCCTGGCGCGCAACTCCTCGGCCTCTGGCGGCAGGTCCAGGCTGTTCTCCCGGGCGACACCGGCGGCGGTGCGCTCGAACACGTCGCGGGCCGGCGCGTCACCGCCGAACAGCGCCGTGGTCACCAGCGCTCGGCGCAGGTGGAAATGCGCGTCGTGCTCCCAGGTGAAACCGATACCGCCGTGCACCTGGATGTTCAGTTCGGCATTGCGCGCGTACGCCGGAAACGCCAGCGCCGCCGCCGAAGCGGCCGCCAGCCGGAACTGGGCTTCGTCCTCTGATAGGTCCTCTGCTGCCGCGCGGGAGGCGTCCCACACCGCCGCGATCGCCGACTCGGCACCGACCAGCATGTTCGCGCAATGATGCTTGACCGCCTGGAACGTGGCGATGGTGCGGCCGAACTGCTGGCGCACTTTGGCGTAGTCGACGGCGGCTTCGACGCAATCGGCCGCCCCACCGACCGCTTCGGCGGCCAGCAGCGTCCGCGCACGTGCCAGTGCCGATTCCCGCGCTCCCGGCAGAATGTCGTCGGCGCTGACGCTCACGTTCTGGAGTCGGACCCGTCCCGAGCGCCGGGTCGGATCCAAATTCTCCGGGACCTCGACCGACACACCGGCGCGGTCGCGTTCCACCACCAGCACGTCGTCACCCGCCGCGATCAACAGCAGGTCGCCCAGGCCCGCACCGAAAACGAGGCCGGCCTCGCCGTCGGCCACGCCATCGTTGAGCCCCACCTGGCCATCCAGGCCGATGCCCGCGACAACGGTTCCGTCGATCAGCCCCGGGAGCAGCCGCGACTTCTGCTCGGCGGTACCGTCTTTGGCGATCACCGCCGACGCGATGACGGTCGGCACGAACGGCCCCGGCGCCACCGCACGACCCAGTTCGTCGATGACGACGACGAGCTCGGGCAGCCCGTAGCCCGAGCCGCCGTGTTCCTCGTCGATGTGCAGGCCGAGCCAGCCCAGTTCGACGATGCCCTGCCAGAACGGAGGTCGGGCCTCCTCCGGCGCGTCGAGCAGCGACCTCGCCGCCGCCCGTGCCTTCTGCGAAGTCAGGAAGCCGCGGGCGACCTCGGCGAGTTCGCGATGGTCATCAGTAAGTGCGATACCCATTCGAGGGCCTTCCTCTTGGACGCCGTAGGCCGGTGGGAAAGAGTGTACTCAAATGCGGCTGCCTCCCAACCGGGTGGTTGGCCCAGACGACGGCTATCGCGTCACTTGGGCGCGAACCGCTGTCCGGCGTCCAGTCGCAGGCACTGGCCGTTCAGCATCGGGTTGTCCACGATGGCGGCGACCAGCTTGGCGTATTCCTCTGGGCGGCCCAGCCGCTTCGGGAACGCCGCGTCTTTGGTCAGAGCGGTGGCGTATTCGTCCGGAATACCCTTGGTCAGCCCGGTCGCGAACAGGCTTGGCGCGATGGCCAACACGCGGATACCCAACGATCCGAGGTCGCGCGCCATGGTCAGGCACATGCCGGCGATGCCGGCTTTGGCGGCGGTGTAGGCGACCTGACCGATCTGGCCCTCGAACGCGGCGATCGACGCGGTGTTGATGATGACGCCGCGCTCCTCGTCCTCCGGCTCGTTCTGGCTCATGTAGCTAGCCGCCAGCCGGCTGATGTTGAACGAGGCAATGAGGTTGAGATCGATCACCGACTGGAAGGACTCGAGATCGTGCGGGCCGGACTTCGACATAGTCCGTTTGGCGATGCCACCACCGGCCGTGGTCACCGTGACGTGCAGTCCACCGAGTTTGTCGACCGCGGTCTTCAGAGTCTCCTCGGTACCGGTGAAGTCGGTCACGTCCACGGGGTAGAAGTCGCCACCGATGCCGGCCGCGACGTCCTTGCCGTCCGAACCCTCGCGGTCCAGTACCGCGACGCTCGCCCCGCGGGCGGCCAGCAGCTCGGCGCTGGCGCGGCCCATACCGGATGCGCCGCCGATGACAACCACCTTCTTGCCGTTGATCTCCATTCAAACCTCCGTGTTTGATCGCCGATCCGATTACCCGGCGTTGCCCTGCACGTTATCGCGGCCGCGCGTGACGTTGTCGGCCAGGCGTGTAAAGGTGGGCTGTGCTGCTGATCGACGTGGCGACGGCCTCGGCCGAAGTGGGCGGCTCCGCTTCGCGGCTGGCCAAGATCGCGCGGATCGCCGACCTGCTCGGCCGGGCCAAACCCGATCCCGCGCTGGTCGCGATCATCGTGTCGTGGCTTTCCGGGGAGCTGCCGCAACGCCAGATCGGTGTTGGCTGGGCGGCTTTACGGTCGATACCGCCCGCCGCGGCGCAGCCGGGCTTGACCGTCGTCGGCGTCGACGCCACCTTCTCGACGATCGGCGCCGTCTCGGGCAAGGGCTCGCAAGCGCGGCGCGCCGAGCTGGTCGCCGGACTGTTCGCGTCGGCAACAGAAGTCGAGCAGACGTTTCTGCGGCGGCTGCTGACCGGTGAGCTACGCCAGGGCGCGCTGGCCGGCGTCATGGCCGACGCGGTCGCCGCCGCCGCGCAGATCCCCGCCGCCGTCGTACGGCGCGCGGCGATGCTGGGCGGAGACCTGCCCGCGGTCGCCGCCGCGGGCCTGACCGGTGGGACGGTGGCGCTGGACGCGTTCACCTTGCGCGTCGGCCGACCGGTCGGCCCGATGCTGGCGCAGACCGCGGCAAGCGTGACCGAGGCGCTCGAGAAGCTGGATGGCACAGCGGCTTTCGAGGCGAAGCTGGACGGCGCCCGGGTGCAGGTGCACCGGGCGGGCGACCAGGTGACGGTGTACACCCGAAGCCTCGACGACGTCACCGCCCGAGTGCCCGAGGTGGTCGAGGCGACGCTGGCATTGCCCGTCACCGACTTGATCGCCGACGGGGAGGCGATCGCGTTACGCCCGGACGGCCGGCCGCAGCCCTTCCAGGTCACCGGGTCGCGGTTCGGCCGATCCGTCGATGTCCCGGCCGCCCGCTCGACCCAGCCGCTGTCGGTGTTCTTCTTCGACATCCTGCACTGCGACGGCGTCGACCTCCTCGACGCGGCGACCAGCGAGCGGATGGCGGTGCTCGACCAGATCGCGTCCAAGCAGCACCGGGTCGATCGGCTGGTCACGTCGGATCCGGGCGCCGCCGCGGACTTCCTGCAGGCGACGCTGGACGCGGGGCACGAGGGCGTGATGGCCAAGTCGTTGGCCGCCCGCTACGAGGCGGGCCGCCGCGGGGCCGGCTGGCTCAAGGTCAAACCCGTGCACACCCTGGACCTGGTGGTACTGGCCGTCGAGTGGGGCTCGGGCCGGCGCCGCGGGAAGCTGTCCAATATCCATCTGGGCGCCCGCGACCCGGCCACCGGCGGCTTCATCATGTTGGGCAAAACTTTCAAAGGAATGACCGACGCGATGCTGGACTGGCAGACCGCGCGATTCACCGAACTGGCCGTCGGTCCGACCGACGCTTCCTATGTTGTGCAGCTACGACCCGAGCAGGTGGTCGAGGTGGCGTTCGACGGCGTGCAGCAGTCCTCGCGCTACCCCGGGGGCCTGGCGCTGCGGTTCGCCCGGGTGCTGCGCTACCGCGACGATAAGGGCCCCGACCAAGCCGACAGCATCGACACCGTGCGTGCCCTGCACCAAAGCTGAACCCGCGGTTGCGCGATCGTGAACGTCGCGACGTAGCAGGCCGATGCACGCGTCGGCGCATTCGCAGGCGCGTAGGGTCCCGGCCGTGGAAGGGCATAACGGGCACGTCAGCTACGTCCACACCGATGACGACCTGCCGCCCGTCGCGGTCATCGACCGCTCGCCGATCCGCACCAGGCACAAGATCATCTTCGCGGTGATCGCGCTGCTCGGTGCGGTCGCCTGGGCGGTCATCGCCTTTGTCCGCGGCGAGACGGTCAACGCGGTCTGGTTTGTCGTCGCGGCGATCTGCACTTACATCATCGGGTACCGGTTCTATGCGCGGCTGATCGAGACAAAAATCGTCCAGCCGCGCGACGACCAGGCCACCCCGGCGGAGATCTTCGAAAACGGCACTGACTATGTGCCCACCGACCGGCGGGTGCTCTTCGGACATCACTTCGCCGCCATCGCGGGGGCTGGCCCGTTGGTCGGTCCGGTATTGGCCACCCAGATGGGCTACCTGCCCAGCGCGATCTGGATCGTGGTGGGTGCGGTGCTCGGTGGCTGTGTGCAGGACTACTTGGTGTTGTGGATCTCGACCCGGCGACGCGGCCGTACCCTCGGCCAGATCGCCCGCGACGAGCTGGGCGCCGTCGGCGGGGCGGCCGCTCTCGTCGGAGTCTTCATCATTATGGTGATCATCATCGCGGTGCTGGCGCTGGTGGTGGTGCGGGCGCTGCAGCAAAGCCCGTGGGGTGTGTTCTCGATCGCGATGACGATCCCGATCGCCATCTTCATGGGCTGCTATCTGCGCTTCATCCGCCCCGGACGGATATCCGAGGTGTCGCTGATCGGATGCGTGCTGCTGCTGCTCGCAGTCGTCAGCGGTGACTGGGTCTCTGACACCCGTTGGGGCGCAGCGTGGTTCAACCTGTCGCCGGTTACCTTGTCGTGGCTCGTCATCGGCTACGGGTTCACGGCATCGGTGCTGCCGGTGTGGTTGCTGCTTGCACCGCGCGACTACCTGTCGACGTTCATGAAGGTCGGCACCATCGTCCTGCTCGCCGTCGGCATCCTGATCGCCCACCCGAGCATGCAGGCGCCGGCGATTTCGAGCTTCGCCCACCGCGGCAACGGACCGGTGTTCGCCGGCTCGCTGTTCCCGTTCCTGTTCATCACCATCGCATGCGGCGCACTGTCCGGATTCCACGCGTTGATCTCATCCGGGACCACACCGAAGCTGCTCGAAAAGGAAAGCCAGATGCGGCTGATCGGCTACGGCGGCATGCTCACCGAATCGTTCGTTGCCGTCATGGCCTTGATCACTGCCTCGATCCTCAACCAGCACCTGTACTTCGCCCTCAACGCGCCCGTAGCGCAGACCGGCGGCACCGAAGCGACGGCCGCGCACTACGTCAACAGCCTGGGTTTGTCCGGTGCGCCGGTCACCGGTGAACAGATTCGCGCCGCCGCCGCTGCCGTCGACGAGAAGTCGATCGTCTCTCGCACCGGAGGCGCCCCCACACTGGCATTCGGAATGTCGCAGGTGCTCCACCAAGTGTTCGGCGGGACGGGCCTCAAGGCGTTCTGGTACCACTTCGCGATCATGTTCGAGGCCTTGTTCATCCTGACCACCGTCGATGCCGGCACCCGGGTCGCGCGTTTCATGCTCTCCGACGGGCTGGGCAATCTGGGCGGTCCGCTGGCCAAACTCCGCAACCCGAGCTGGCGGCCGGGCGCGTGGGGCTGCAGCCTGGCTGTCGCCGCGTCGTGGGGCGGCATGCTGCTGATCGGCACGACCGATCCACTCGGCGGCATCAACTCGCTGTTTCCACTCTTCGGTATCGCCAACCAGCTGCTGGCCGGAATAGCACTGACGGTGATCACCGTCGTCGTCATCAAAAAGGGTCTGCTGAAGTGGGCGTGGATACCGGGCATTCCGCTGCTGTGGGGGCTCGCCGTCACGTTGACGGCGTCGTGGCAGAAGATCTTTTCGTCAGATCCCAACCTGGGCTACTGGACTCAGCATTCCCGCTACGCCGCGGCCAAGGCGGCCGGTAAGACAGCGTTCGGCTCGGCGAAGACGCCCGACCAACTGAACGACGTCATCAGAAACACCTTTATCCAGGGCACGCTGTCGATCTTCTTTGCCACCGTCGTGATCATCGTGCTTGCTGCCGCGATTATCGTGACCCTCAAGACAATTCGCGGCCACGGCTCACCGCTGACCGAAGACGACCCAGTGCCGTCAAGGATGTTCGCACCCTCCGGCATGATCCCGACTGTGGCGGAGCGGGAGGTGCAACGGCAATGGGACGCGCTGCCCGTGACGCCGTCGGGGTAAGCCGGTTGCGCCGCATCGCCCGCGCAATCTCCTGGTACTGGGGCACGGTGATGGGCGACACCCACTACCGCCGCTACCTCGACTACCGCCGACGCATGCACCCGGGCGAACCGGTGCTGTCCGAGCGGGACTACTGGCGGGAGCGATACCGCGCCGAGCCCGGCGCGCGGTGCTGCTGAGACCCCTGCTGACAAAAAAGCGCCCTGCGACGTGCGATGACACCGCGCGTCTTTGCGAAGGTTAAACCTCGGCAAACGAAGGTTACGACAAGATGTACGGGGGAATGCATCTTGTCGTCGACGGGAGTCCGCTTTGGTGTCAGTCACGACCGGCCGAAAAGTCCAGGTGTTGGGGCGCGAACGGCAGCCAGCACCGCTTCGGCGGCCGGATCGTGCTCCGGTGCCGGCCGAGCCGGTCGGGGCCGCCGAACGGGCTTACGCTGCGACAACGCGGCAGTATCGGCTGACGCTGGTCCGGCGGACGGCAATCACCATCTGGGCCTTGGTCGTGGCCTACCGGACTTTGACTGACGGGCTCGCATTCAATCGCGAACTGCTGCTGCTCTACATCGCCACCGGGCTCATCGCCGCCAGCATCGGTCGCGGACACAAGGTGTTCGCGGTGGTGTGCGACTGGCTCCCGTTCGCGCTTGTGTTGCTGGTGTACGACCTCAGCCGAGGGGCGGCAGCGCTGATCGGAGCACCCACCCTTTGGCATTTCCAGCCTCGGGCGGACCGATGGCTGTTTTTCGGCACCGTCCCGACCGTGTGGTTGCAGGAGCGCATCAAGATGCCCCAACCGCCATGGTGGGAGGTGATCATCAGCGGCATCTACATGTCGTTTTTCGTCCTGCCCTACGTCGTCGCCGGAGTCCTCTGGCTGCGCAACCGCAGCGACTGGGCGGCGTTTGTCCGGCGGTTCGTCCTGCTGTCGTTCGCCGCGCTGGTCGTCTACGTTGTCCTGCCCGCCGCGCCGCCGTGGGCGGCCGCTCGCTGCACCCCGGCCAACGTCGCCGGTAGCCCGTCCAACCCACGCTGCATGTTCAGAAACGCCGCAGTGTCTCGCACGGCGGGCTGCTGGGCAGCATGCACAGAAGCCAGCCGGGTGCACACCATTTCATCGAGCGGATCTCCACGCGCGGCTGGGGAACGCTGCACCTGCAATCGGCCGGAGCACTGGTCAACTCCGGACAGGCCAGCGTAAATCTCGTCGCGGCGATTCCCTCCCTGCATGCAGCATTGACCGCGATGATCTCGGTGTTCCTGTGGCGCCGGGTCAAGGCACGGTGGCGTCCGCTACTGGTGGCTTACCCGTTGGCGATGGCCTTCGTGCTGGTGTACTCCGCTGAGCACTTCGTGATCGACATCCTGCTGGGCTGGGCACTCGCCGCGATGGTGCCACTGGTGCTCGGTCTGTTTGACAGGCGGTGGTCCAGGCGTCGCCTGTGGAAGTTAGCGCTCGCTGCTTCCGCTAAGCCAGCGGGCGATCTTGGCGGCGGCCTCGCCATAGAAGACGCGGTAGACCCGGTCGGCGACGTAGCCGATGTGCGGGGTGGCGACCACGGTGTCCAGCGAGCGCAGCGGGTGCGCGATCGGCAACGGCTCGGTGTCGAACACGTCCAGACCGGCGCCGGCAAGCCGGCCCGACCGCAGCACGTCGACGAGAGCTGTCTCGTCGACGATCGGGCCGCGGGATGTGTTGACTAGCAACGCCGTCGGTTTCATCAGTCCCAATTCGGCAGCGCCGACCAGACCGCGCGTGCGCTCGCTGAGCACCAGATGGATGGTCAGGACGTCGGCTCGACTGAACAACTCGTCTTTGGACACATAGGTCGCGCCGGATTGTTCGGCGGCCTCCGGAGTCAAGTTCGTGCTCCACGCGATGACGTCCATGCCGAACGCCGTCCCGACCCGCGCCACCCGGCCGCCGATTCGCCCCAGGCCCAGCACTCCCAGCACCGACCCACCCAGTTGGTGCCCGACCGACGTCTGCCAACCACCGCCGCGAACCGACAGCGATTCGTCCACGATCCGGCGGGCGGTGGCAAGGATCAGCGCCCAGGTCAGTTCGACCGTCGACTCGACGTAGCCGCCGGTTGTGCTGACGTAGATGCCGCGTTCCTTGGCGGCCGCGACGTCGATGGAAGCGTTGAACGGCCCGGTGGAGGCGATCATCTTCAGCCGTGGCAGGCGCTCGATCACGTTACGCGGCAACGGTGTCCGCTCACGCATCACGCACACTACGTCGAACGGCGCCAGCCGCTGCTCGACGGCGTCCTGATCGGCGAGGTGATCGGTGAAGACGGTGATGTCTGCGTGCGCTGCCACCTCCGACCAGTCGGCCATGCTCAGCGCGACATTCTGGTAGTCGTCGAGGATCGCGACCCGCATCGTGTCAATGTCCCACATCTGGTTTGACCGGCTCTCGGGCCGGGTAGTCACCCCGCGCGAAGCAGAAATAAAAACATGAAGAGGGAGCTGGAACGCATGGGAACTCACGACAAGGTGAGCAACAAGATCGACGACGTCGCAGGCAAGGCCAAAGAGGCCGTCGGCAAGGCCACCGGTGACGACCACACCAAGACCGAGGGAAAGCTTGACCAGGCGAAGTCCAGCGTGAAGGACGCGGGCGAGAAGGTGAAGGACGCCTTCAAGAAGTAAGCCACGAATAAGCCAGCACAAAGGACGGCCACCGGTGGGCGGAGCCCCGGTGGCCTTCCGCTGTCTAGACCGTGCGTGAAATCGCCGACAATGGGTAACCGATCCGAATGATCGGAACAATTGTCGGTGCGATCTTTATCGGCCTCATTGTCGGTGCGCTGGCGCGGCTGATTCTGCCGGGCCGACAGAACATCGGTGTCATCATGACGATCCTGCTCGGCGCGATCGGGTCGTTCATCGGATCGTGGGTCACCTACCGGCTGATATCCACCGCCAATCAAGGCAAATTCGAACTCACCGCGTTTCTCGTCGGCATTATCGTCGCGGTGGTTCTCATCGCGATTTACGTGGGCATCACCGGCCGGCGCGGCACTACGACCCGCTGACACTCCAATGCTCGCCCGAGGCGTTACTTTCGGCGGGTTCGTTGGCCCCGAAGATGAACGGCGCGAACACGACTTCGCGGCCATCCGGATCGCGGTAGGTAACCGCTCCGGTCGCCGCCCAATACGGATGGGACTCGACGGGTGGTATCCCCGCGTCGGAAAGCCGTGCCGTCGCTTGCTGTTGTGCCGTCGCATCGGGGAAGTACAGGCACAGTTGTTCATGGGAGTCGACAGCGACGGGTTCATCGGCCTTGACGATCTCGAACGTCAACGCGGATCCCGGCAGCCCGAATATCGCGCCGGTGCTGCCATAACTATCCCCGAACGTGGCGCACAGCGGCAGTCCGACGACGTCGCGGTAAAACTGCACCGTTGACTCGAAATATGCGGAGCGGCGGGCGAATCGAATCGCACCGATCAAGGCCAATTCTTCGGGCCAGCCGGCCGCCGGTCCGCCAGGCGGTTGTTGTGTCATGGTGATGACGCTAAGACCTCAACCATACTTCAGGTCAACCGCAATCAATTTCGATACAACGGAAGCGCGTTCATGACGCGAGGGCTGCTGCGGCTGCCCGTGCGATGGTGAGGGTCGCGCCTCTTTGCGATCGCGCCGCCAGCAGGCATCCTTGGCGGTATGCATCTGATCAATGGAGTCCGTGACCCGGCGACAAGTTTCCCGCTCGATACTGCCTTCGACGATGCGGGCGAACGTCGACAGGCCAACCGCGCGGTCGCCGTCAGCGCCGTCGGGCTGGCGCTGACCGGGCTCGTCGAGCTGGCGATCGCGCTGTTCTCGGGGTCGGTAGCGCTGCTGGGCGATGCGCTGCACAACTTGTCGGATGTCTCGACGAGCGCCCTGGTGTTCGTCGGATTCCGGGCATCACGCCGCCTGCCCACCGAGCGATATCCCTACGGCTACGAGCGCGCCGAAGACCTCGCCGGAATCGGTGTGGCACTGGTGATTTGGGGCAGCGCTCTGGTCGCGGGCTTTGAAAGCGTCCACAAGCTGCTTCGGCACGGCGGTACGACTCATGTGGGCTGGGGCATCGCCGCCGCGGCGGTGGGCATCGCAGGCAATCAGCTCGTCGCGCGCTACAAACTGACGGTGGGCCGACGGATCCGCTCGGCGACCATGGTGGCCGACGCCAAGCACTCGTGGCTGGATGCGTTGTCGTCGGCCGGAGCGATGCTCGGGCTGATCGGCGTGGCGCTTGGCTGGGCCTGGGCTGACGCGGTCGCGGGCATCGTCGTCACCGGATTCATCTGCCACGTCGGCTGGGAGGTGACCGCTGATATCGCTCACCGGCTGCTCGACGGCGTCGACCCGGAGATCATCACGACCGCCGAAACCACCGCCAGCGCGGTGCCGGGTGTCCAGCATGCGCATGCTCGAGCCCGCTGGACCGGGCGGACCCTGCGCGTCGAGGTGGAAGGTTTCCTCGACCCCGACATTCGGCTCGCCGCGGCCGATCAGATCGGTCGCGCCGTAGCGTCCGCGCTGACGGCAAAGGTTCCCGATATGCACAGCTTCACCTGGACGGCGCGCGCCGCCTGACGGCCACGTCGATGAGGATCTCCGCCGCGGATCGCGCATGAAGTAGCGGAGCGGTGTCATTGAGTGAGGTGGCCAGCGCCGTGGCGCCTTCGAACAGCACCGCCATGTGATGGCCCAACTGGTACGGGTCTTTCGCGTCGGCTTCCGCGGCCACCTCGCTGAGTCGGGTAATGAATTGCAGCTTGTGTTCATGAACCACCTCGTGAACACCGGGCATGTGGTCAGCCGCCTCGACGGCCGCGTTGTGGAAAGGGCAGCCACGGAAGCGATTGGTCGGCGGGCTGTCGAAGATCGCTAAGAGGCGGTTGCGCGGGCTTGCCCCGACCGCGTCGAGCGCCTTCTCGTTGGGCATCCCTCCGCTGTCGTGGATGCGGCGCAGGTACTCCTCCACCAGCTGCGTCTTGCTCGGGAAGTGCTGGTACATCGTGCGCTTTGACGCGTGTGCCTCTTCCGCGATGCGTTCCACCCCTGTCGCGTGGATGCCTTCGCAGTAGAAGAGCGATCCGGCGGCGGACAAGATCCGTTCTCGCGCGTCGGCGCTGCTCACCACCGGATCGGTGTGCTTATCGTCCATAGCCCGCCAGTATACCGATCAGTTTTCAAAGTACTGAATATCAGATTCTTCAGGTTATCTTGGAATACCGATCGGTTTTCTCGCGTTGGCCCGGGGGTCAGCACGACATCAGCGACCGCGAAGGGCGACAACAATGACCACCAAGAACGACTTATTCCTGATCACCGGCGCTACGGGCAAGACCGGTGCACACACCGTCCGCCTGTTGCGTGAACGTGGGCGTAGCGTCCGCGCCTTGGTGCACGCACGGGATGACCGCGCCGAGCGGCTAGCTGAACAGGGCGCCGAAGTCGTTCAGGGCGATCTGTTGGATTTTCCATCCGTTAGCGCCGCGATGGCCGGGGTGACCGCGGCCTACTTGAATTTCCCGATCGCCCCGGGGTTGATTGAGGCCACCGCAAACTTCGCGCAGGCGGCCAGTGAGGCCGGTGTGCACGCGGTCGTCAACATGTCGCAAATCTCGGCGCGCCGCGAAGCCAAAAGCAATGCCGCCCGGCAACATTGGATCGCCGAGCGGCTACTGGATCGCACCGCGCTTGTCACCACCCATCTGCGACCGACCTTCTTCATGGAATGGCTGAACGCGTTCTGGGTCAGCGACGGCGATGAAGGCCTCTACCGGCTGCCCCTCGCCGGTGTCCGCCACGCCCCCATCGCGGCGGCGGATCAAGCCAACGTCATTGCCGCGATCCTGCAAAACCCCGATCCGCACGACCGTCAGATCTATCCGCTGTTCGGCGCCGAGGAGCTCGATTGGCACTCCATCGCCGCGAAAATCAGCGACGTGCTAGGCATTTCGGTCCGCTACCAGCCGATCGAGATCCCGACGTTCGCCGCGGGACTGACGGCCGCGGGCGGGGCTCCCCACATCGTGCAGCACCTCAGCCACGTGACACAGGACTACCGCGACGGCGTCTTCTCCGGCATGAACAACCTCGTCGAGGTGATCGGCGGATCCAAACCAATCACTGTTGAAGAGCACGTCGCCGCCACCCGCCCCACGTTCGACACCGACGGCCCCTTCGGGATCACCGATGCGCGACTTTCCGCCGCGTAGCGCAATCTCGGTCAGCTGGTAGGAACCTCTACCGGCCGGCCAGCGGGATCGCCCTGGACGGTCCATGATCCAGCGGAGCGAAAGCTTGCCGCGGTGGCGTACGTGTCTTCCATGAATTGAAGGTAGGTAATCAAACCGTCGGCGACGCGGACGAGAATCGCGAACGGTGAGGTCACCACCTTGTCGAGGGTGTGCGAGCGGTACCGGAAGGTGCCGAATACCGCTGCTCGGTCGTCGTCGCCGACGATGTCTGTCGCCTCGAAGAGTTCATTCGCCCACCACGTGAACATCATGCCGAGCGCATCGGTGAACGACGAGGGACCGTGGTGGGTGCCCGTCCACGGCAGGATCTGCTTGAGCTCGGGGTTGCCCTGGTTCAGCGAGACGTAGACGGCGTCGGTGGCGACGAGGCGCTGAACGACCTCGGGATTGCCAAGATTCTGCAGCAGTTCGGTCACCGTATCGACTGCCCTTCCCGCCATGTTGACTCCTTGTCGTCGTTCGGCCTGCCAGGCGGCATCGAGCGCAGTGTACGTGATATTTCATGCGCCTGCTCATAGTGGTTCAGCAGCAAAGTTGTTCGGCCTAGGCCCAATATCGACGGCCTATGAAGCACCGAACAATTGACATGTCATTCACATGGATTATTGTGACGGTACGCGACAGACTCGTCAGGAGGCACGTCATCGTCGACACCATCGCTGAGCGCTACACCGTGCTGACTGATCCGCCGCGTTGAACGAACATCACGGCTAGGCGTCACCGATGCCTCTGCAGATGGATCCTGAGGTTTTCGCCAGGTTGCGCAGATCGGGCCCAATCAACCCCCCCTTCCATTCAAATCCCCAACCTCACCGCAATGCTGCATCCCGTCGCGCCAGCCCATTCGGGAATCGATCGCACCGACGTCGTGATCGCGGCGGGCACGGCGCCGAGTTAAGGGTGTCTTGGTACACGAACACGACGGTCGATCCGCCTGGAAGCGCGGTTCTGTACTTGCACGGTGGCGGCTTCATCGTGCCGCTATTACCCATTTACGAAGACATGATGCGCGAGTACACCAAACCAGCGGTGTGCCAATGCTGTTGGTCGACTACCGGTCGCGCCCGAGCACCCTCATCCCACTCCCGTTGACGACTGCTACGCAGCGCTGTGCTGCTCGCCAACAGCGCCAGCGAACTCGGCGTGGACCCGAAACGTATTGCGGTGATGGGGGAAAGCGCCGGCGGTGGACTCGCGGCCGGCGTTGCGTTGATGCCCGTGATCGAGGCGTCCCGCCCTGCGCAGCGTTGCTGATTTATGCGATGCTCGACGACCGAACCGTCGGCCCGATCCGCGTTGCCGCCGGAATATCTCGTCTTCGGCTACGACGACAATCAGACCGGCTGGGCGCGCTGCTCGGTGCGGCGTGCGCGCACGACGTGTCCCCGTACGCGGCGCCCGCGCGAGCGACCGATCTTTCCGGCCTTCCTGAGACCTACTTCGATGTCGGCGATCTCGACATCTTGCGCGACGAGAACATCGAGTACGCACGCCGACTGATAGCCGCTGGGATTCCCACCGAACTGCACGTCGTTCCGGCCTCCCCCATGCTTCGAAATGCCGCCCCGGATGCGGCAGCGACCCAACGCGTCATGCACATCGCCTACGCCGACTGAAACGCCTCTAGTCCTGACATCGTGTTTGGGAATAACTTGATATGTCATGTAATTGAATGTTACGTTCGATTCGCACAGGCTGCGATCCCGTCGGCGCGCGATAACGCGTCGACGCCGGCAATCGCTGCGGAAGGCACCGACGATGAACACGACGACGCGATCGCTATCGCCTGGCCGACAAAACGTGTCGCGCGCGGGTACGAGCGATGCAATTGGCCGGCGACGCGTCTACGGTCCGCCCCGAGATCTTCAAGAAGCGCTCGCGTCTTGCGTGCCGCCATCGACGCCGGTGTCGATCACATCGACACTGCCCAGTTTTACGGGCCCGCGTGTCAACTCGTTGATCCGCGAAGCACTCTTCCCCTACCCCGACGGTTGGCCCTGGTCAGCAGGTTGCTGCGCGACGCGACAATTCCGGCGGTGTCCTGCCGTACGACGACCCCATCAGCTCCGCGCCGGCATCGAGGAAAACCTTGCGACGCTCGATGTCGAGCAGCTCACCGCGGTGAACCTGCGCGTGTTGGACAAGGAGGTGCCCAACCAAAGTTCGTCGAGCAGCTGCGCATTGGTGACCGCGCGGGACGAAGGTCTGATCGCAGGTGTAGGGTCAGCAACGTCACTCACCGGCACTTGCTGATGCGCTCGAAGTCACCGACATCGTCTGCGTACAGAACGCGTACAACCTCGCGATCGGTCTTCGGCGCCAGTGCTCAAGGAGTGCACCGCCCGAGGCATCCCGTTCGTCCCGTTCTGTCCATTGGCTGGCCCGAGGAACAACATCACGCCATTCGGACTAATCCAGTGGTCAACCGCGTGCTGCCGACCACGTGCACGCCGGCCCAGGTCGCTCTCGCCTGGCTGCTGGCGATCGCTGACAACGTGCTGCTGATCCCCGGGACGCGTACTCGCGGCCACCTCACCGAAAACCTTGCCGCTGGTTCGTTGTCGTTGGGCGACGACGACGTCGCCAGTCTCAACACAGCATTCGGCGAACTGGAATCGGTTCAGCATCAACAGAACTGAGTATCACCATCTGTCAAGGAGACAATATGAATCAAGCGCTGTGGATAGTCGCGATTGTTTTGCGGCGAGCTTCGCGGGCAGCGGGCTGATGAAGCTACTCGTTCCCAAGGACAAGCTCGTCAGCTCTGGTCAAGGTTGGCGGCCGACTACACGCCGACCAACATTCTATTGATCGGAGTCGTTGAGCTGCTCGGCGCGGCGGGGCTGATCGTGCCTGCGATCACTCACATCGCCCCAATTCTTGTCCCGTTGGCCGCGGTCGGCTTGGCCTTCGTGATGTTGGGCGCGGCAAGCGTTCATGCGCGCCGCAAGGAAGCGATGAATATCGGAGTCAATGCCGTACTTCTGGCGCTGGCCGTGTTCGTTGCATGGGGCAGGTTCGGACCGTACCCGTTTGCCTGACGTTCCGGGAAAGTTGTAGCCATGACGATGCCGGCAGTGGTACTTACCGCTGAACGAAAAATCGCCCTCGAAGAACGTCCACGGCCAGCACTGCGACCCGACCAGGTCATCGTCGAAGTGGAGCTGTGCGGCATCTGCGAAGCGATTTGCACGCAGCACAACTGCCGCAGGTCTACCTCGGCGACTGCATCATGGGACACGAATCGACCGGCGGATTGTCGCCGTCGGCACCGACGTGGCGAATTGGAGCATCGGTCAACGAGTCGCGGTCAACCCCAACGGAAACGTCTGCGGGGTCTGCGAATTCTGCAGATCGGGGCGGCCCAACTTCTGTCGTCAGGCCACCCTCGAAACGGCACTGGGTCTGCAAGCCAACGGCGCACTCGCGCCGCTGATAGCAGCATTTCCGTCCCACCTGCGGGCCATCCCACCAGAAATGTCCGCACGGACGCGGCCTGGGTCGAACCCGCCGCGACCGCCCTGCGCGCCGTGGAGCAGGCCGGCGATCTGCGGGGACGGACCGTGCTGGTAACCGGCGGCGGCCCCATCGGCCAGCTCGCGTGCAGACTGGCGTATCTCAAAGCCCCGCGACGTGTTCTGCTTATGGAGCCCGCCGCCGATCGGGCGGCGTTCGCGCCCAAATCGCACGCCACAGTGATCACCGCCGAGGAGGCTGCCGACGCCAACGTGACCGTCGATGTGGCGATCGAATGCTCGGGCAATCAGTCGCTACGGCGTCCGCGATGAGTCTGCTCGCACCGCGCTGCACCCTCGTCGTGGTCGGCTCGGGCGCGGGAACCGGACTGGAAGCGGCAACCATCCTGCTCAAAGAGGTTGCGGTGCGCGGCTCCTACACCTACACAGACGAATTCTACCGCGCGATCGACCTGCTCGCGACCGGCCTGCTCGTAGTGGACGACCTGACCAGCATCGTCACACCACTGCCCGACACTCTGGCTGCCTTCGAGGAATTGCGGGCCGGCCGAATCATGAAGGCTTTGATCTCACCGAATTGAAAGCAGGACATGACCGACAAACCAGGCACACACCTCGACTTGGTGCGCACGTTGATCCGCGCCGTCGACGCCGCAGACCACAACGCCATCGCCACACTCACGGCGGCGGACGTGCACTTCCGTTTCGGAAACTCCGCGCCTACCGACACCCAATCCGAACTGCTTGCAGCAGCCCAGTCTTTTCGCGATGCGATCGCCGATCTGCGCCACACCATCCTCGACCTGTGGGAGGTCGACGACGCATGGTGGTCGCGCTCATGGAGGTGTATTACCGGCGACTTGACGGCCGCGAGCTGAATTTGCCCTGCTGCAACGTCTTTGGAGTACACAATGGAGTCGTCAACGATTACCGCATCTATATGGACGTCAACCCTACTCGCGCCCTAACGGCCCGCTCGCCTACAGCGGCGCGGGGGGCAGCGAAGCATTGAGGTTCAGGCTCGCCTGGATGTGTTCGAGCGCCGCGGTAAACGGAGCGACAAGTTCGTCGGGCAACGGTTCGAAAAACAATCTCTTGACCAGCATCGCGTGACCGGGTGCTGCGTCGACCATGGCATTCATGCCTTTCTTGGTCAACACCGCATCAGTCGCCCTCCCGTCTTCGGTGGACTGCACGCGCTTGGTGAGGCCACGGTCGCTCAACCGCCGCAGGTGGTGGGAGAGCCGGCTACGTTCCCAGCCGATCAAGGTGGCGAGATCGGTGACCTGTAGCTTGTGTTCAGGCGCACTGCTCAACGCGTTGAGTACGTGGTAGTCAGATAACGAAAGACCGCTATCCCGCTGCAACTGGCGATTGATCTCATAGTTCATCCGCAACTGGACCCGCATATAGGCAACCCAGGCGCGCAGCTGTGACGGAGACAGCCACGGACTGTCACCAGCCGGTGAGCGGCGAGGACGTGGCATTTCACGATCTTTCTGCTGGACTGTTCACGCTTATTATCCGACAAGTAGGCGCCGCAGGCCCAGCGTTATCCGGGATTCGCTGAATATGCGCGCAAGACCTCGCGGACCATCCCGGTTCTCGCACTCACGCCTAGCGGTGCGGCGAAGCCGCGCGAATGAAGTTGCCTATTTCACTGTCGTGTTGGTCCCGGTGACCGCAGTCAAGACTTGGCCGACTTCCTCGGCGGGATCGTTCATCACCGTGTAGTCGGTCTCGTCACGGATCTCTGCGAAGTGGTCGGCCACTTCCTCGATGGACAGGTCTCGGTTGAAATATCCCTTGGTTCTGCCGATGAAGAACCGCGAAACCTGACCTCCCCCTGCGGTGTAGATCTCGCCAGACACCGGGCAGTTCTCGTGGGCGAGGAAGGCGACTACCGGTGACACCAACGCGGGGGCAAGCGTATCGGTGAACATCTTGGTCAGCTGTTCCTTTACCTCTTCAGCCTGCGGACCAAACTGGTCATCAGCTTCTGGCCCTTCCAGCGAATGAGCCAGCATCCGGGTGTAGGCGATTGGACTCACGGCGTTGGCCTTGATGTTGCGCGCTGCTCCTTCGGCTGCGATGACTCGAGTGAAGCCAATCAGGCCGGTTTTCGCTGCGGCGTAATTGCTTTTGTGCGGCGAGCCCAGGATTCCCGACGCCGAGCAGGTGCTGACCACCCGGCCGTAACCCTGCTCGCGCATGATCACGAATGCCGGCCTGGTCACGTTGAATGCTCCCTTGAGATGAACGTCGAGAACAGGATCCAGCAGATCCATCGTCATCGCGTCAAAAGTCTGATCGCGCAGGATTCCCGCGTTGTTCACGACGATATCGAGCCGCCCGAAGTTATCCATCGCGGTCTTGATGATGGCCGCGCCACCCGCGGGGGTCGCGACGCTGTTGACGTCAGCGACGGCCTCACCGCCGTTGGCTCTGATCTCACTGACCAACTGCTGAGCTGGACCATCGTCCGAACCCTCGCCGGTCACCGAACCTCCGATGTCGTTGACCACCACGCGCGCTCCACGCGAGGCCAGCAGCAACGCGTGAGACTTACCCAGTCCCCCGCCGGCGCCGGTGACAATCGCAACTCTGTCGTCAAACCTCAGGTCGGTCATGGCAAGAACCTGCTCTTTCTAGGGGAATCCCGCCGAGTACCGAACAAAGGGCGCGATCCAGGATGTTTTCGTCGAAGCCGCCGTGCTCGTCGAGATAATCGACGAGCAAACCGATTCTGGCCGGGGCCACCTCGCCATAAGTGGTCGATCAGTCCGAACGGCGTGCCTCACATGACAACAGCGCGCATGGCCGTACCTCTCTCGATACGAGCAAGATCGTTTAGGTAGTGACGACGACCTTGAAAGCAGTCAACAGTCGAAGTTTGGCGGCCCTTGTGAAGGCAGCGCTCCTAGCAGTTGGAAGACCTCCCGTACGCTCGAACACACCCCAGACATCCCCAACCATCTCCCGCTGTTATCGATGTATCAGGCCTGTCTCATCGACGATGGATCACCCGCTCTCGAGCGATAACGAGGGCTACCAAGTCATGCTAAGCCGCATGGGCCATCTGCCGACCCGGACCGAGATATTCCAACCGTTGTCAGCTCAGAATCTGTCGAAGATGCTGTTGACGATGTCGTCACCGATGCCGATGCCCGCGCCGGTGACGATCGCCTGGCCGAACCGCCCGCCAAGGAACCGCTGTAACGTCCCGCCGGCTGGCGCGGGCTGTTGGTACTGCGGTTGGTATTGGGGCTGGTACTGCGGTTGGTATTGCGGCGGTTGGGCGTACTGGGCGGTTGGCGGGTAGTAGGAGGGCGCGGACGGCTCGGTGGCGGCGACGTGGTTGTCAACCAGCGCGTGAATCGCCTGCAGGAGTTCGGTGGTAGTGCTTTGCTCATCGCGGATCGCTAACGCGATTTCCTTGAGATCCAATGCCCATTCGCGGGCGTTGGGGTCGCCCGCGGCTGCCGCGGTCGACAATTTGTCGGCGAGCGTTTGGATCAGCGTCGCGGTTTGTTGCGCCTGCTGCTGCAGAGCACTGAATTGGCGGTCCACGGTCTCGGTGTCCACTGTCGCGCTCCCTTAGTTAGGTGTCCGAACTGACTGCTACCATCACAGCCGACCTTGCTGAGACCCGGCTGAACGATTTCTATGATTCGGTTGGGCCAGGCGGACTTCACCCCGATGCGGACTCAGATCGTCGACACCAATCCGCCGTCGCACCTGATTGCTGTGCCGGTGATGTATGAGGCCTGCGTGCTACAGAGAAAGGCGGCGACGGCGCCAAATTCCTCGGGCTGGCCGTCGCGGCCCATGGGTATCTGGCGAAACACTTCTCGCTCGGCCTCGGCGACCGAGACGCCAGAGGCCTTCGCGACGGCGTTGTCGATCTGACGAGTTCGCGGTGTCGAGACACGGCCCGGTAGAAGCGAATTGACCGTAATGCCCAGTGGCGCGACCTCTCCGGCGAGCGTCTTCAAATATCCCGACAGCGCAGCGCGGCCCAAGTTGGACAATGCCAGATTGGGTATCGGCTCCACGATGCTGGTGGAGCTGATGCTAAGGATGCGTCCCCATCGCTTCGCCGACATACCCGGAAGGGCCAATCTCACTAACTCCAGCTGCGGCATCAGCAATGTCGCTATCGCCGAATCGGCGGCGCCAGCCTCGATGTCAACCGCACGCCCCGGCGGCGGACCCGGCCCGTTGAGAACCAAGATGTCGATATCGCCGACCTTGTCAGTCGCAGCGTCGAACAGTTTCCCAGCACCGCCCTCGCCGGCAAGGTCACATCCGACCGCAACCGCCCCGGGCAATCCGGCAGCCACTTCCTCCGCCCGGTCGGCCGACCGCCCGTTGATGACGACGGTCGCGCCTTCCTCAGCAAGCGCCTGCGCGGTTGCCAGCCCCAAACCCGACGTCGATGCGCAAATCAACGCCGTGCGGTGATCCAAGCCAAAATCCATTGAGCTGCCTTTCAGCACAGTCCGTTTGAGAGTACTCAGCGGCAGTCTTCAGCGGTTGAGCTTGGCCAGGGGTTGGTCAGTTGCCAAGGCGTTCGCAGTAAAACTTCAACGTCTTTGACCGACGTGCTCCCCGCCTCCCGATAGATTGTTCGGATGACAAACATCCTGCTCGTCGGGGCCGTCGTTGCCTCCGTCGCGGTAACCCTCTGGCTCGTCCAGCGAGGTGGTCGCAAGCGCTGACGTTTGCCGACGAGGGAACCCCGAAAAGCCGCTGGCGATGCCGAGGGCACAAATGCTGGCACCGCGGCGCTAGCATGCGCAGGTCGTTTGCGACTGGTGCCCGCGGTGCGCCGGACGGCACTGGTGAGTAGCGCCAGACCCGCCTGATTCGCCGCCATCTTCCGCCCTCACGGCCCGCGAAGTAGCGTACCGGCATGAGAGTCCTGCTGGTCGAGGACGAACCACGATTGTCGGCGACCCTGTCACGAGGTTTGAAGGCCGAGGGCTTCGTCGTCGTCTCCGTCGACACGGGCGTCGAGGGCCTGCGCGAGGCAATCGACAATAGCTTCGACGTCGTGGTGCTCGACATCATGCTCCCCGGCTACAACGGATATGAGGTGCTGCGTCGAATGCGGGCGCAGGAAGTGTGGACACCGGTGCTCATGCTGACTGCAAAAGACGGCGAGTACGACCAGACCGATGCGTTCGATCTCGGGGCGGATGACTATCTGACGAAACCGTTTTCGTTCAGGGTGCTCGTAGCGCGCCTGCGCGCGTTGGTGCGTCGCGGTGCGCCAGAGCGGCCTACGGTATTGACCGCTGGTTCGCTGTCACTGGATCCTGCTCGGCACACGGTCCAACGCGATTCGACCCCAATCACTCTGACTCCCCGTGAGTATGGGCTGCTCGAGTTTCTGATACGCAACAAGGACACGGTGGTGACGAAAGCCGAGATATTGCGCAATGTGTGGGATGCGCACTATCAGGGCCCTGACAATGTTGTTGAGGTCTATATGGGATATGTACGCCGCAAGATCGATGTCCCCTTCGGTACCAACACCATTGAGACGATCCGAGGCGTCGGCTACCGGTTGGTTTGTTGAGGCAACGTCACGATTACGGAGGTTCCGCCGCCCGGGCGGTCGTCGATACTGACCGTGCCGCCGTGCGCGGCCACGACCTCGGCGACGATCGCCAAGCCCAGGCCGGTCCCTCCGCCACTGCGGGCACGGTCTGAGTCCAGGCGGACAAACCGTCCGAAGACCCGGGCTCGGTCGGCTGGGGCGATGCCTCCCCCGTCATCACTGACGGTGAGTACGACGTTGCTGTCTTGGCTGCCAACATGGATGTCGACACGCGATTTCGCATGGCGCACAGCGTTATCCACGAGATTGCGAACCACCCGCGAGACCGCTGCCCGGTCGCCGATCAAACGCGCCGCAGAGATTGCGGTGTGGATAGTGCAGCCGTCGCGCCGCACTCGAGCAGCCTCCACCTTGGCGAGCTCATCAAGCGGTACCTTCTCCTTACGCACCATCAGGTTTCGTTCATCGGCGCGGGCCAGCAAGAGCAGATCCTCGATCAGCACCCGCATGCGGTGCGCCTCGGGAAGCAGGGTGTCGATGGCCAATTCTGCATCGAGTAGTTCCGGATGTGCCTCGGCGACTTCCAAGCCGGAGATGATGGTGGCCAGCGGACTGCGCAGTTCGTGAGAGGCGTCGCTGAGGAACTGCTGTTGCGCTCGGTGGCCGGCTTCCAGGCGCGCCAGCATTTCGTTCATGGTGACTGCCAGGGCCGAGATTTCGTCACGACTCGTAGGCACGGGAACCCGCTCAGCCAAATCGGAGGTTGAGATTTCAGCCACCCTGCTGCGGATGGCGTCCACCGATTGCAGTGACCGGCGAACGAGCCGGTAGCTGGCGGCTGCTGCGACCCCGCTGATGATCGGCGCGCCGCCAGCCACAAGCAGCGCGACAATCCGCACAGTCGCCTCGACCGCCTCGCTACCGCCGCCGACGAGCACCGTGTACTCACCGGATGCAGTGTTGACCCGCTGACCGCTCACCCGCATGTCGTCGTCGGGCACCGCATCGTCTGACATGCCGCGGCGCAAGTTGAAGTTGAACTCCGTGATAGGTACCAGAGGTTTCGCGGGCGCGGACCCGGCCCGCTTGACCACCTTGCCGTCAGGGGCAATCAGTTGGACCGCGACCACGCGCTGGGTGGTGGTAAGAAGCACGCTGTCGAGACGGTCGGGCGAATCCGAATGCAGGGCGTCAACAATGGCGCGAACTCTGCCCGCGGTGGCGTCGTCGACACCCGCTAGCAACGACCGATACAAGATCAGGTCGAAGGCCGCGCCCGCGAAGGCAAGGACGACCAGGACGACCACCGCCGAGATTGCGGCTGAGCGAGCAGGGATACCCAAACTGGGCAGGCGCAGCAGGCGCACAAGCTCACTTCGCCGCGGCGGCCGGGAAGACACCGACATAGTCTGATTCTGCAGGGCTGAGAGCCGGCTGAGAACAGCGGAGCTGACCGCCTTTGCCCGCGCTGGGCATCCAGCTCGATGCCGTTCTCAGCGGCTTCTCAGCGACCTCCTCATATCCTGGCACTCCCATGTAACCGAATAGCGGATCTGTGGCCCAGATTGCTTGGCGCAGAGACGCTTAACGGCAATCCGGGTTGCGAGCAAGGGAGGGATGTTGAGCTACCACATCGATGCGGCCCCCCAGTCCGTGGCGCGCCGACCGACCTCTGATTTTCACGGCACCGGACGGCTCGCCGAGTCCGAGGCCAGTGTTCCGAGCAAGCCACGGTTGCGCGGATGGATCCACCTTTATTGCGCCTACGTGGCGCTGGTAGCCGGTTCGGCGTTGGTCGCGGTGTCGTGGGCTGTGGCATCGACGCGAGCTGGGCTGGCGACGTTGGCCTACACGCTGGCAATCGTGGCGATGTTTGCCGTAAGCGCCACGTATCACCGTGTCAGTTGGGGTTCGACGGCTGCCAGGAGCTGGATGAGGCGGCTGGACCACTCGATGATCTTTGTGTTCATCGCTGGCACCTATACGCCGTTCGCCAGGCTGGACATGCCACCGTCGACTGGGCATCAGGTATTAGCGATCGTGTGGGGCGGGGCGCTGGCCGGAGTTGCTTTGACGCTGTTCTGGCCCGGCGCTCCGCGCTGGCTGGGCGTGGCGCTCTATTTGCTGCTGGGGTGGGTAGCGGTTTCGTACGCAGGGACGATCCTGCATAACGCTGGCGTGGCCGCGGCGGTACTGCTCGCCGTCGGAGGCGCACTTTACAGCCTTGGCGCGGTGTTTTACGCACTACGCTGGCCCGACCCGTGGCCTGGGACCTTCGGCTATCACGAGATATTTCACGCGTGTACCGCAGTCGCGGCGGTTTGCCACTTCGTGGCGGTCTGCGTCGCGGTGTTCTAGGACATGCAGTTTCTCAGCGGCTTGTCAGCGGCCGTTCTCATAGGCTGGCGCTCCCATATCGCGGGAGTTCGCTGATGAAGGTCGCATCCGTAGTCGCTCGCCAAGTGCTGGACTGCAAGGCCCGTCCGTTGGTGGAGGTTGAAATCACCACTGACACAGGCTATGTCGGCCGTGGCGCGTCGCCGACCGGCAGTTCGGTCGGCGTGCACGAGGCGTTCGTACTGCGTGATGGAGACCGGTCCGAATACAACGGGCTGAGCGTGCACCGCGCCGTCTCGGCCGTGACCGACGAAATCGCTCCCGTTCTTGTCGGCGCCGAACTCGACGACCCGCGATCCCTGGACCGGGTCATGATCGAGCTCGACGGCACCTTGGACAAACACCGGCTTGGCGGAAACGCCATCTACTCCACATCGGTCGCGCTGCTGCGCGCGGCGTCCGCGGCGGCGGGCATATCCACCTATACCTACGTCGGCGGACTGCTGGGACTCAAACCGCCGACCACCGTGCCGGCGCCCAGCTTCAACATGATCAACGGCGGCCGCTATGGAGATATCTTCCAGACGTTCAACGAGTTCCTCGTCGTGCCCTATCGCGCCGATTCCATCGAGTCGGCGGTCGAAAAAGGTGTGACTCTGTTCGCGGTGCTGGGCGAGGTGCTTGCGCGACGGCTTGGCCGCGCGCCGCTGATCGCCGCGTCGTACGGGTACGTCGCTCCGTCCAGCGACCCGCGTGTCGTAATGGAGGTACTGTCCGAGGCCGTCGAGCGCGCCGGCTGCGCCGACATCATGGCGTTCGCACTGGACTGTGCGTCTAGCGAGGTGTACGACAAGTGCACGCAAACCTACGCTTTCAACGGCGAACGGGTGACCGCGGAGGCCCTGATCGATTACGCACGGGCGCTGTCGGAGGACTTCCCGATGGTGTTCATCGAGGACCTGCTCGACGGGGATGACTGGGACGGGTTCACCAAAGCGGTGCAGACCGTCGACCGCTCCATCATCCTCGGCGACGATCTGATCGTCACCAACCGAGACCGCCTGGAACGGGCCGTCACGACCTCAGCCGTTGACGGCTTCATCCTCAAGCCCAATCAGGTCGGAACGATCGCCGAGGCACTCGACTGCTTCGAATACGCGTCGCACAATGCCATTCTGACAATCCCGTCGGGCCGGTCCGGCGGTGTCATCGACGATGTCGTGATGGACCTGGCGGTGGGACTAGGCGCGCCGTTCCAGAAAAACGGCGCGCCGCGGTCGGGCGAGCGCATCGAGAAACTCAACTTCCTGTTGCGCGCGGCCGAACGCATCCCCAATTGCGCGCTGGCCGACGTGCCGGCACTGGTGCGGTTCTGAGCGACGCCGAATCAGCCGCCAAACACCAGGCCTGCCGTTAAACCAGCCGCACACACCGCCGACACGATCGAAAGTGCCACCCAGTCAGCCCGTTTCGGCTGCGACGGGACCGCCGAGATCTGACCGGTGCCGCCGCGGGCGGTGATCGCATCGCCCATCTCGTCGGCCCGTCGCAGTGTCACGGTGATGACTGCGACGACCAGGTCGATCACGTCTGTTCCCAATTGCCGTAGACGGGCCCTGCGGGTGGGCGGTGTCTCTTTGGGCCGCAACCGCCGAGCGGCATAGAGCACCCGGAATTCGTCGATCAGCATCGGGAAGGTGCGCAGTGCGAGCGCCAATGCGACAGACCAGTCGTCGACCGGGACGCGCAATGGTCGCAGTCGGCGACCCAAAGTGGCGACCGCGGGGGCGATTTCGGCAACGTTGGTCGTCCACGACACCAGCGCGCCCATCCCGAGCAACACGACCGACAGCGCGGTGAAACGCAGGAATTCCAATAGACCGCCGAGACCGAGCGTGACCGTGCCCACCTGAATCTGCGGACTGCCGCCGGCCAAAGTCGCAGTCATACCGACGACTGCCAGCATGATCCACAGCCAGCGCGGCGGCGACGGCAGCACGCCTCGGGGAATATGGGCGACCCACGCTCCCGCCAGCACCAGCGCGGCCACGAATCCGATCGCCATCCATCCCGGATACAACGTCAGCAACATCGAAATGCCAAAGGCAACAAGCAGTTTGGTGCCTGCCCACAGCTCGTGGATGACGGAGCGCCCGGGCACCGGGCGCAGCAGCACAACGGGTCGACGTGGGCGGCGGGTCGGGTGCTGCGTCGGCGGGGGCGCCGTCAACTCACTTGCCCGGGCCGCGACCGGCGCCGGGTCCAACAGACCGTCGCGCAGGTGCAGAGTGCGCGGGCACAGCTCTTCCAGCCCCCCGAAGTCATGCGATATGACCACAACGGTCAGCCCGGTGTCACGGCGCCGGTCCGCGAGCAGCCGCACAAGACCCCGCTGGCTGGCGGCGTCTAGTCCCGCGAGTGGCTCGTCGAGTATCAATACCCGCGGTGACCGCGCGAGCAATCCGGCCAGGACCACGCGGCGCATCTGGCCGCCGCTGAGCTGGTCGATGGGCCGCTTCGCTAGCGCCGCATCCAGGCCGACAGCGGCCAGCGCTGCGGTCACTCGCGCGTGATCGTCAGGCGAAAAGCCGCCCGCCGAAGCCACTTCGAGGTCGACACGGCTGCGCATCAACTGCAACCGGGCCGCCTGGAACTGCAGCGCTACGGCGCCGACCTGCTCGGAGGCGAGCCGCTCGTCAATTAGACAAGTGCCGGTGGTGGGTTCCGTCAACCCGGCCATGATCCACGCCAGCGTCGACTTACCGGAGCCGTTGCCGCCGTGGATGAGCAGCCCGTCGCCCTCATGCACTTCGAAGCTGATATCGCGGAGCGCGGTCTGCGCCCAGGGGGTGCCACTCCCGTATTCGTGGCCGACGCCTGCGAGTTTGAGCACCGGCGCGTGAGAGTGGTGTCCTGCCGTGACAGTCGGCGCGGGCGCGGGAGCGGTCTCGACCATGGCGGTGTTATCCAGCGAGTCGCTGAGATTGATTGTACGGTCGGCGTACTCGGCCTCGTTGTTGTAGTGGGTGATGTGCACCAGCGCGGTTTGGTGATGGTCGGTGAGACCGGACAGCACGGCCAGCAGTGCGTCCCGGCCCTGCTGGTCGACCATGCTGGTGACCTCGTCGGCAATGAGCAGCGCCGGCTCCCGCGCCAGCGCAGCGGCCACGGCGAGGCGCTGCAGTTCCCCGCCGGACAGGCCACCGGTGTCGCGTTCGGCGAGGCCGTCCAGCCCGACTTCACTAAGTAATCGGTTGACATCGGTGGTCTTGCCGGGAGGCAGTCCCCACACCACGTCGTCGGCGACCCGCGTGCCCAGCACCTGGCTTTCCGGGTGCTGCATGATGACGGCGGTGCCACCGAGCTGACCGAGACCCACCGCACCGAGGCGTTCGACCGTGCCCGAGGTCGGTTCGCGGCCGGCCAGGATCAGCATCAGCGTGGTCTTCCCGGAGCCGTTGGCACCGGTGACCGCAACGTGTTCGGCTGGCCGCACATCCAGGCTGACCGCAGGCAGTGCGTCGTAGTCGGTGTCTGGGTAGCGCAGGCGCACCTCGTCCAGCCGCACCGGGACCGGTTGGATCGGTCCGGCGCCGGCCGACGCGTCCAGTTTGTGCACATCGGGAATGCCGCCCAGCCGCTCCAGCACGCGCGAGAGCGCCCACCAACCGATCAGCGAGGCGCCCATGATGGCGACGACGGCGAATCCGAGGGCGAGCCACTGCCAGTAATCCAATGCTGCGGCGAAGATCCGCTTGACCTCCTGCCCGACCGCCTGCAGGTGCGGCACCCCCGCCAGGACTGTCGCGACTCCGTCCACGGCGGCGGTGATCGCGTGGAACAACAGCTGCCGAAGCGGCGCCAGGACGGTCAACGCGATGACCACCACGGCACCGGCGCCAACACCGGCGCCCAAGGACGCCGCGGCGACGGTCCGCGGACCGTGACCGCGGCGTTTCACGATTCCAGCCAGTCCGCCGACATAGGCGCAGAGCGCGACCGCCCCGAAGCCGCTCAAGCCGACTACCAAGAAGCCGATCACAGCGGCTGCGAACGTCGCGGTGATCAGAACGCGGATCCGATAGCGGTAGGCCAGCAGCCCCATCGGCACGGCGCCCAGCAGACCCAGCCCACCCGCGTGCGGGAGGACGACCGCAATGATCGCAATCGCCGCGCACAGAGCGCCCATCACCGATGCCTGCGCCAATTCGCTGGGTAGCAGCGATCGAGCCTGACCAAGTCCGCTCATCGACGGCGTGTGACAGTCGTCGATATCATCCCGATAACCCGCGTGAATCATATTGCCCCGTAACCAAATCAAGCCCACGACGCGTTTGCCTGGTAAGCGAAGCAACGCATCCTGAACATGGGAGCGCCAGCCTACAAACGGTTCGCTGAGAACTCGTTGAGAAGTTCGCTGGCCTCGAGGTCCGCCGGGCCGTGACCTGCGGTTTCTAAGTGGAGCTAAGGAGACTCGAACTGCAGTTTCGTTGCGTCTCGCTCCGGTTCAGTACCGCTCACTACCTGCGGTTTCGAGCCGGAACGGTCCGCGACGACCTGGTCGCCGAGGATCTGCCGCGGATCTTGTCGATGTCTGTCGCGCCAACACCGCCAGCACTCCACGAAACGCTACGGACGTATAACGCCGCGCAGCGGCATCAGTCCAAGTTCGTTGTGGCTCATGAACCCCGGCGGGGCATCCACGACGGCGGGGATCGCGTTCGCCGGGCCCATCGCGGTCCAGGTGTAGCCGGGCAACGCATAGCCGCCGTCGGGGTCCTTGGCTCCTTGCAGGATCAGCTCGGTGGATGAGTCGCCTTCGATCACGATGCGATAGTGGTAGTGCTGCGGCCAGTCCTCTTGCGGGTCAATAGCATCGAATGTGTCCATCGTGTAGATCTCGTGGAAGACGACAAGCGGCTTGTTGTCCACCCATGACGTCCACTTATGATGCTGCCGCGCAACGGTGCCTTTCTTGATCACGCCTTTGAACCCCGGCATGTCGCTCGTCTCGCCACCTTCGAACGGGATGTCGCGGGTGGCGACCCCGAGCTCGACCTCGGTGGTGTATCTGTCGACTGTCTTGCCCATTCCCTCGACGATCATGGCCATCGACTGTGCGAACAACGGCCACGCTTGCCCCAGCAGATTGGGGCCCTCCTCAAACCCGGCCGGATCACTGCCCATGCCCATCTCGTACAGGTACTTCAAGGTGTCCCTGCCGAAGTTCACCACCTCGTAGATGTGGATGGTGTCGATCTGGCTGACGATTCGGGCCAGCGTGAGAACGAGCAGGTCTCCTGCGAAACCGGGATTAACACCCCCGGCGTGAAACGAGGTGCCGCCCTCGAGGCACGCCGCATGGATCTTGTCGATATCCGCCTGGCTGTGTTCGGTTCGGTACCACCATGCGCCACCTGACGCGACGACGTTCTTGCCTCCGCGCAGCAGACGGCAGACCTCATCGGGGTCAGACCAAAGCGGCGCATAGAACACGCAGTCGGCTTCCAGTGCCTCGATAACGTCCTTGTCGTTGGTGGCGAACACACCCGTCGGCGCCTTGCCGCAGAGCTCGCCGGCATCTTTGCCGACCTTCTCAGGACGATTGCAGAGCACCCCAACCAGTTCGTAGGCGGGGTTATGGGCAAAATGGCGGAGCGCTATCGTTCCGACGTTGCCGACGCCCCACTGGATTACGCGATATTTCTTGTCTACCGGCGACGTAGTGGTCTTTGCGTGACCTTGCTCGACCGTCGTCATTGCTTCTCCTTCGATTTCACGATCACTAGTTGATCGACACTCCGGCATCGACTTTGAACTGCAGTCCGGTGACAAAACGCGATTCATCCGAGATCAGGAACAGCACCGCGTTGCTGACGTCGACGGGTTCGATGCATGGTGTCGGCATGGCGTTGACGAAGATCGGTATCAGGTCGCGACGTTCTTCACCGAGAGTGGCGCCGAACGACGGCGGAACCATTCCGGTGGGCGTACCGGTGGGGTGCACTGAGTTGACCCGAATACTCTGTGCAGCAAGCTCATTGGCGAGCGCAATAGTCAGACCTACGACGCCGTGCTTGGCTGCGGTGTACGGAATTTGAAGCGGGAATCCCTTCATCGCACCCGCCGAGCTGATATTGACCAAGCTGCCACCACCTTGCGCGAGGAGATGCGGTATCGCCGCGGCGCAGGTGTTCCACGTCCCAATGAGATTCACATCGACCACCGTGCGCCATTGATCAGAAGTTGTTCTGTCCCAAGGGGCAACGGTCAGGACACCAGCGTTGGCGACGGCGCTGTCCAATCCGCCGAGTTCGTCGACGCCCTCGTCGACAGCTGCACGCAATGCCGCTTCGTCGCGGACATCAGCGACTCGGCTCACGCAGCGGCCGCCGTACTCGGTGACCAAACATACCGTCTCGGCCAAGTCGTCCTGAGTCGCCAAGTCGTATTCGATCTCCGGCAGGGACCGGCAGAGGTCGATGAGAATGAGATCCGCACCCTCCTCGGCGAGCCTGAGCGCGTGACTGCGGCCCAAACCGCGTGCGGCACCGGTGATCAGCACTCGTTTGCCGGCGGCCCGTCCGCTCGACAGCGTAGATCCCGTCACCACATCAGTCCGCGAATGATTTCGGCCGCAGGGATGTCCTCGACGGCGATCAGGCCTGCGGGAGCGCGGCAGACCCAGTCAATCGCATTGACCACTCGAGCTGCGGTAGAAAGACATCCCGCCTCGGTGACGTCAAGCCCCGGGTGTGACACGTGCGTGTTCAGCTCCACGCGAGGATCCCCGTCGACCACGACTCGATGAACGCCGGGACGGCCGTCGGGCGGATAGAGCCAATCCGGGGCCGAGTCAGCGGTAAGCCGCGTGATGTGTTCCATCGTGATCACCGGAACTCCGTCACGAACCCCTTCGACCGCGAACTTCACGGCGGCCATTTGTCCCGGCTCCACCGTCGCCATCTTGCATTCGATCCGTTTGTCGGTGTACCACGGCTCGATGCGTTGTCGAACCTCATCGAGTTGCACGCCCAGCTGCTCGGCGAGGTTGCGAACCGCACCGCCCCACATCGTTGTGAGGACGCCCGGCAGGAACAGCATCGGCGTATCGTCCTCGGCGCTGATACCGAAACCCATTTGTTTGCCAGTGAATTCGTAGTCGTCGTAATTGGCATAGTCGAAGATTTCCTGAACGATGATCGCCCGGGCGCGGGTGACCAGGCTCAGCGCGGAGTGCACCTCGGTGTCGCCGGAGTAGCCAGGATCGATGCCGTTGACATACAGCGAGGCGTTGCCGGCCTCGCAGGCTTGTTCCAGCGGCACCCGCAGCCAGTCGTCAGCCTGGCGAGGAGTCACCAGCCACACCATCGACGTCGCCACGATATTGATGCCCGCGGAAAGGAACTTCGACATCTGCTCGATGACTTCCATCGGCCGTGTCTCACCTTGTGCGGTGTACACCACACAGTCCGGCTTCAGCGCAATGAGCGCGTCGATGTCATCGGTCGCAATGATGCCGGTCGGCTCGCTCAACCCGCACAATTCGGCGGCGTCACGCCCGATCTTGTCCGGGCTGGCGGCGTGCACACCGACCAATTCCAGGTCGGGGCGCCCGATGATCGCCGGTAGCGAATGGACCCCGACATTGCCGGTCGAAAATTGAACTATTCTGCGCATCCTGCGTTCGTCCTTGATCAGTAGTCAGGAATCGGCAACGGCGAGTTGTTGGAGTCGATGCCGCCGTCCACATGAAAGATCGCGTTGGTCGCGTAGCAGTCCCGCGTGGACAGATAAACGCACAGCCGCCCGAGGTCGGCGACGTCGCCCAGGCGATGCAGCGGTGTCGACTCCTGCATCTTCTCCTGCGATCCGGGCATCATGTCGAGACTCCCCTGCAGACCGTCGGTGGCAAACGAGCCCAGGGCTATTGCATTGACGCGGATCTTCGGCGCAAGCTCCTGCGCCATGGCGCGGGTAAGGGCTTCAAGGCCGCCTTTCGCGACGCAATATGCCGTCAGCGCACGGATGCCGAAACGGGCTGAGCCAGATGAGATGTTGACGATGTTGCCGTGGCCGGCCTCGAGCATGTGCGACGCCACGAGCTGGCTCATGATGAACGCCGATGTAACACACCAGTCGAAGGTGTGGCGGAAGTCTTCGTCAGTGATGTCGAGGAAGCGCGCGTATGTCGAACCGCCGACATTATTGACCAGAATGTCGATGCGCCCGAAGCTTTCCATGGCCGTAGAGACAACCCGCTCACTGTCCGGACGGCTCATGGCATCCGCGACGAGCGCCAGTCCCCTACCGCCGGCATCTTCGATACCGGCGATCGTTCCGCGGATATCGGATTCCGTACGCGCGGTACCGACCACGGTTGCGCCTGCCTCCGCCAAGACCCTCGCAATACCCTGCCCGACGCCCTTCCCGGCGCCGGTAACGATCGCGACTTGGCCGTCCAGATTGAATTGTTCAAGCGCCATCTCAATCCTCTCGCCCGCATCGTGTCGTGCTCATCTAACAAATAAAACTGACTAAAGTCAACGGACTGAAACGCGCGGATGGCCGCCCCGGCGGCTATTCTGCACACGGGGTGGGGAATCCGGATCAGAGGAAACGCACTATGGCAACGGTGGAAAAGCCGTCGGCGCGCGAGACCAAGCGCCTACAGACTCGGGAGCGCCTACTGGGAGCTGCCATCGCCGAGTTCAAACGGGGCGGCATGGCAGACGCCGACGTCGGCTCGATCGTTACGGCCGCCGGAGTCGCACACGGCACTTTCTTCTTTCATTTCCCGACCAAGGAACATGTGCTGTTGGAACTCGAACGGCGCGAAGAGGAACGGATCGCCAAACAGCTCGACCGCTATGTGGGCGACGAACACGATCTGTCCTCCACGGTCGAAGAGGCAGTTCGACTCATCCTGGGTCTGGAGCGCCGCCTCGGCGCAAGTCTCTTCAAAGACTTTCTTGCTCTGCACTTCTCGCAGACCCGTCCCGCGGACGAAAGCAAAGAGCATCCGGTCATCGTGCGGGTAGCCCAAGAGATCGAGCGAGCCCAGGGACTGGGTCACGTTGCACCGGAGGTCGTTCCGGTAAACAGTGCCGTGTTCTTCCTGCTAGGCCTTTACGCGTTGCTGACCACAACACACGACTGGCCTACGCAAAGTGCGATGCTCGACGACTACGTGGCCAGCACGCTACGCAGCCTAGAACGCAGTAATTGATTGACGATAGTCAGTCTCTGCGGGAAGATCGGGCCACCCGATCGGTAGGAGGAGTCCTTGAGTTCGCCCACGTTGACCACCACGGGCAGCCAGCTCGACGAACACTTCGAGCAGTCGGGCCTCGCCCAGCGGCAGGCGGACAAGTGGCTCATCTCGGGCAGTATCCTCATCGGCACCGCGGCCCTCGGAATCTTCGGCCTCCCACTCTTTCTCCGGGGGGTGTGGTTGCTGCGCAAGGCCCAGCGCGACGGCCTGTCGGTCCGGCCGATGCTGGTGACGCTGCTTGGTTACCTGGTCATCATCGACGCCGCCATCAACACGGTGGGGTGGGCGCTCGACCTGGTGGCCAATCACACCATCTTGGCCCGAATTCTGTTGAACGGCTGGGGTGCAATGTTCGACGCCGGCTACTTCTGGCACTACAACGAGCTGTGGGTCGGCGGTGCGGCAGGGCCAGGCGAGAAAGCCCTCGAAGTGGGTCTGATCCTCACAGTGTTCACCATGCGGATCGCGGCCGCGATCGGCTTCCTGCAGATGAAGCGATGGGGTCACCAATGGATGGTGATCACCTGTTGGATGGGCGTGGTGATCTGGTGCGTCTACGTCTTCAATATGACGATGTTCGCTGACGTGCGCTACGCCGGGGTCATCCTCCCAGTCGTCGGCTGGTGGCTCTACGACATCTTCTACATCAGCCCCTTCCTGGCGATTCCCTATCTGCACTCCGTCAATCGCGAGATCTTCACCGACTGACTTCGTCCTTATTGACTTTGCTCATTGACTCTGGTCAGTAATCGCGCTACAAAGACTAGACCATGACGCCACAGGTCAAGGCCACGGCACGCGAGGTGCGTCGGCGACAAACCCGGGAGCGCATACTCGGCGCCGCGATCGCCGAGTTCAAGCGCTCGGGGATGACAGGCGCCGATGTGAACGCGATCGTCGCAGCCGCGGGCGTCGCGCACGGAACGTTCTTCTTCCACTTCCCCAGCAAGGAGCATGTACTTCTTGACCTGGAGTTCCGTGAAGAAGCACGCATCGCCGCGGAATTCGCCAAATATCTCGAGGACACACACGGACTGCCTGCCGCGTTGACAGAAGTGGTCCATCTTGTGGCCGGCCTGGAGCAGCGGCTCGGTCCGCTGCTCTTCAAAGAGCTTCTGGCGCTGCATTTCTCGCCGACACGTCCCAATAAGGACGACTGGAGCGATCATCCCGTGATCGTTCTGCTCGTTGATGAGATCGAGCGGGCGCGAGGCGATGGCGAAGTGCATCCGGAAGTGGACGCTTTCTACAGTGCGACGTTCTTTCTGCTCGGCATCTACGGCGTCCTCACCACGACCGACAATGCCGACAAGCGCGACACGATGCTGACGAAGCTGATCGCTACCGCCGTGCGCGGTCTGGAGGTCCGATGACGCGATCGCGTGTTCCACAATCCATCAACAAGGAGGTCTGAAGTGGATTGGATCTGGGAGATCCTGCGCTATGTCGCAGCTTGGGGAGGGACGGGACTGGTCATCTGGTTCTGGTACTGGATGTTCTCGAATCTCGGCACGTTCTGAGCGTCGATGATCGAGCTTTCCGACGCACATGCAATGGCGATCGAACGCAGTTGCGCGGTAACGGCTGTCGCCCTGAGCGGGCGGCGTCGCGAGGGTGTGCGTCTGGTGACCGGTGGGCACCGTGAGTTCAGCCTGAGTTCACAACTTGATTTCGTGCACGTTCCGTATCCGTCGATCGAACGGGACTGGACACGCAGGACCCTGACATGCGGTGTGGCGTTTCAATGCTCACCGTCAAAGGAGCGACTCGCCACGTTTCGGCTGAACGAGCTGTCAGCCCGCGAACTGCGTGCGATCACTCTCGTCGAGGCCAGCGTGGCCCTGGGGTGGATCGCCTCGAACTGGCCGGGACTGCTCGGTGAAGCGCACCGGGTGCTGCGAGACCTCCCAGCGTTGCCCGCCGATACGGATGCCGGCGAGATGGTCAACCGGGCGATCTCGATGTCGCGCAGCGCCACGCCGCTGAGCGTTCATCCACTCTTGGGCCGATTGCCCCTGGCCTACACAGCGCCTCAGGGTCTGTCCGACAAGTTGCGTCGCAGCTTCGGCAGAATGCCTTGGACCACAACGCAGAAACGCCTGCCACGCCCGTACTCCGTTCCGGTCGGTGGCGACGGCGGCGTGCGCAACCCCAACCTGCCGCCGCCCAGCCGGCCTCAGGACAACGACCTCGATATCACTCCAGAGCACCGGCCGGGCATCCCCTACCCCGAGTGGAATTCCTGGACGAAGAGTTTCATGCGGGAGCATGTTGCCGTTCTCGAACGCACGCATGCCACCCCGACGCGTTCACCGGGTCCCGCGTCGGCAGAGCTGCGGAAATGGTTTGAAGAACACACCCACCGGGCGATGACGAGCCGCCTCGAGGACGGCTCGGACCTGGACGTCGAGCAGTACGTACGCCACTACATCGACCTCGCGACCGGCGAAGCGCTCGAACCGCGCATCTTTCGCGACTTGTTGCCCGCCAGCCGCGACGTCACAACGGCGCTATTGCTCGACGGAAGTTCGTCATTGGGTGTGCACGGCGGACGGATCTTCAAGCTGGAGTTAGCCTGTGCCGACGCCCTGTCGAAAGCGATGACGCTCGCACGCGAGCGCCACGGAATTTTCGTATTCACCGGCAACACGCGACACCGTGTCGAAGTCAGTTGCCTCAAGGACTTCGAGGATCGGCGGTTCGTGCCGCCAGGACGACTCGGTCTGGCCACCGGCGGCTACACCAGGCTCGGTGCACCATTGCGCCACTTGACCAGTCGGCTTCTTGCCCAAACCTCCGAGCGGCGGCTGCTCATCGTGATCGGCGACGGCATGATCTCCGACGAGGGTTACGAGGGGCGCTATGCGTGGGCCGATGTCGCCCATGCGGTCGAGGAAGCGAACGACGCGGGCGTCTCCATCTACTACCTAGGTGTCGGACCGACCCGCGTTGACCCGCTACCTGAGGTCTTCGGACCCTCACGCTCCCAACGCATCCGGCGAGTCGAGGAGCTTCCGCGGGTACTGGCCCACGTTCACCGTGAGCTGGTAACCGCATGACCGACGACACGCCGAGGAACAAATGACCACCGACACCTATTACTCGAACGGCAACGAAGTCCAGCTGTTCGAGCAGGCCTATCAGCAGCGGCTGCCGGTGATGCTCACCGGCCCGACCGGCTGCGGCAAGACACGGCTGGTCGAGCACATGGGCCTGCTGCTGAGCCGACCCGTCGTCACCATCAGCTGCCATGACGATTTGACCAGTTCGGACCTCGTGGGCAGGTTCATGGTGACCGGCGGCGATGTGGTGTGGACCGACGGCCCGCTGACCCGGGCGGTGAAGGCCGGCGCGATCTGTTACCTCGATGAGGTCGTCGAAGCACGCCACGACTCGCTGGCCATCCTGCATTCGCTGACCGACCACCGCCGTGTGCTCTACCTCGACCGGGCAGACGAAGTCGTCAAGGCGCCCGAAACCTTCATGCTCGTCTGCTCCTACAACCCCGCCTACCGCAGTTCGCTGAAAGAACTCAAGCCGTCATTCCGCCAGCGGTTCGTCACACTTCCGATGAGGTATCTGCCCGCGGACCGCGAAGCCGAGGTGATCGTCGCCGAAGCGGGCATCGAGCTTTCGACCGCGAGAAGGCTCGTTGCCTGCGCCACGGCCATCCGGACCGCCGACCACGCCTTCCACTTCGAGCCGCCATCTACCCGCGTCCTGGTCACCGCCGCACAGCTGATCGCCTCCGGTGCAAGCGAATTAGAGGCGGCCGAAGCCTGCATCCTCGCACCACTGTCGACTGACGGTGCCATCAACGACGGCTTACGCGAGGTCGCGGTCGCCAGCCTCGCCGCCGCCGACAGCTCGCGCACGTCTCACTAGCAGAACCGGGAAAGGAGTCACGACCATGGATCAGAAGGAACGACAGCGCAAGAAAGCGCTCATCATCTTGCAGATCGTCATCTACGGCTACCTGCTGTTGATGTTTGGAATTCAACTCTACATGTCCTTCGCGCGCGGATGGTGGGAATTGTGAATCTCCCGCTACTGAACCGGCTTTCGAGTGGGAAATCAGGCGCACCCCCCGATGACCCGGTCAGCCTGGAGGACCATCACGACGAATCCCGTCTCGCACAGCGCCGGGCCGACAAGTGGATGATCGTTGGCGCCGCTCTGATGGGGATGTGGGCGCCGGGCCTGATCGGCTTTCCCATCTTCATGCGCGGAGTCTGGCTGCAGCGCCAGGCTTTACGGGCAGGTCTGTCGGTGCGGCCGATGATCGTCACTCTGATCGGTTATCTGGTGCTGATCGACGGAGCCCTCAACAGCCTGGGCTGGGCGTTGGATCTGGTCGCCAATCACACGTTGATCAACCGGGTACTGATGGTCGGCTGGGGCAACATGTTCGACGCCGGTTACTTCTGGCACTACAACGAACTGTGGGTCGGCGGCGCCGCCGGCCCCGGCGAGAAAGCGTATGTGGCGGGGCTGATCCTGACGGTGTTCGCGATGCGCTGTGCCGCGGCGATCGGCTTCCTGCAGATGAAGCGGTGGGGCCACCAATGGATGGTCATCACCTGCTGGATGGGCGTGGTGATCTGGTGCGCCTATGTGTTCAACATGACCATGTACGCCGACGTGCGCTATGCGGGCGTGGTATTCCCCGTCATCGGCTGGTGGCTCTACGACATCTTCTACATCACGCCGTTCCTGGCCATCCCGTATCTGCACACGGTCAACCGCGAAATCTTCACCGACTGAACACTTTAAGGAGCACAGCTGTGACTTCACCTCTACCCGCACCGGCGTCCACCGAAGACATGGACCCTGGCGAGGACTTACCCCCTGGCACCACGCCGTACTACGCCAGGATGCACAAATACATCAAGCGGGCCGTCATCGTCTGTCTGGTCGCCCTCGTCATCGAAGGTGCCTTCACGCTGCCCTTCATGGCGGTCTACTACGGCTATCCGACTCTGAGCTTGACCCAGATCTGCAGTGAATTGCTCAAGGTCCGCTACTCCGACGACACCTTGGAGTGCAAGGTTCCTTATCCAATGTTGGGGCCACCCGAGGGCGCGGAGGGCAAGGACACCGCCCGGGACCAGTGGGGCATCCAGCCGGTTCCGAAATATCACCGGCTGAAATTCCGCGAACTGGTGCGCATCCACGACGCGCGTGTGGCCCGGCAGGCCGCCCAGCAACATGGCGCTTCGGCTCCATGACCAAGGCACTCGAGGAGCACGCACACAACTGGGACCTTCGTCACGAGGATTTCCAGGACAACGACTTCCTGTACGACGTCTATTCGGTCATGCGTCGGAATGCGCCTTTCGCTCATACGAATACGCCATTTCTGAGCGCCACTCCCGGTGGCGCGTGGGTGGCAACGCGATACGCGGAGTGCTACCGGATTCTGCAGGACTGGGAACACTTCTCCAGTAACCCAACACCGGAAGCGTCTGAGCAGCTCGCAGGCGATCTGGTGATCACGCTGGACCCGCCACGGCAGCAGAAATTCCGCAAGGTGCTGAACCCGTACTTTTCGCCGGCGCGGATGAAGGCGCTGCGACCACAGATTCGGTACGAGACAGACCAGTTGATCGACGCCTTCATCGAACTGGGGACCGGTGACCTCGCTCAGGTCGCCTGGCGGCAGCCGGGCATCGTCTTCTTCAAGTATCTCCTCGGATTGCCGATCAATGACGTCCCGCTGTGTATTGAGTTGACGGACACCGCGCTCAATGGTGAAACCGAGGAAGCCCGGATGGGTGGGTGGGGCGGCCTCTATCAGCACCTCCATGAGGCGGTGTCCGCGCGAAGCTCTCAGCCCCCGCAGGACGACATGATCGACGTGCTCCTGAACGCCGAGATCGACGGTGAGCGATTGCCTTTCGGCGATGTCATTGCCAATGCCATGCTGCTGGTGCAGGCAGGCCTGGAGACGACCGCCAACGCGATGTCGTTCGCGTTCCACTATCTGGCAACACACCCTGACGAACGCGACCGGCTCATCATCGAACCGGAGATACTGCCGCGAGCCGTCGAGGAGTTCATACGGTTCGCCGGATCGATTCACGGCATTCCGCGAACCGTCGCAAAGGACGTCGAGCTCGCCGGACACACCTTCTGCCCCGGCGAGTCGGTATTGGTGAACTACGCCTCCGCCAACCGCGATCCACACGAGTTCGACCAACCCGATCGGTGCATCCTCGATCGTCGCGAGAACCGGCACCTCGGATTCGGGGCCGGAGTACATCGCTGCCTCGGATCCAACCTCGCCCGCCTGGAGTTCACGGTCGGTCTTGAGCAAGTGCTGTCGCGGATACCGGACTACGCCCTCGCACCCAGCGCCGAAGCTGTATTCCACGGCAACTCCGTCACGAGAGGATTCCGTCGGATTCCCGTCGTCTTCAGTCCTGGAACGAAAACACCCGCATGACCTATCGAGTCGTTCAGTGGACAACGGGAAACGTCGGTACGAAGTCGGTACACGCAGTCGTCGCGAACTCGCTACTCGAGCTTGTCGGATGCTATGCGTGGTCGCCGGACAAGGTCGGGCGCGACGTCGGCGAACTGTGCGGCATCGAACCACTCGGCGTAGTGGCCACCAACGACATCGACGCCCTGATCGCACTCAAGCCCGATTGCGTGGTGTACAACCAGATGTTCGCCAATGTCGACGATCTGGTCCGCATTCTCGAGGCGGGCATCAACGTTGTCACCACGTCCGAGTTCATCACCGGTCATCGACTCGGCGACGGGCGCGAACGCATCCTCACGGCATGCGAACTCGGTGGGTCGACGATCTTCGGCAGTGGCCTGAACCCCGGCTTCATCGAACTCTTTGCGATCGTTTCGGCAGGACTCTCGGACAGGATCGACCGGGTGTGCATCGTGGAATCGTTTGACACGACGATCTACAACTCGCCGGGGACCGAGAAGATCATGGGGTTCGGATACCCGATCGACCACCCGGACCTGCTGGCGGTGACCGAGGAGGGGTCGGGGATCTTCCGCGAAGCCGTCCTCATCGTCGCCGATGCTCTCGGGGTCGAGCTCGACGGGATTCGTTGCGAGGCTGAGTATGCCCAAGCCACCGAAAACGTCCACCTTCCCGGGGACTGGGTCATCGCCAAGGGTTGCGTGGCGGGAATTGACGTGAGCTGGAAGGGCTTTGTCGGTGAACGTGACGTCGTCGAGGTACGCGGGGTGTGGACCAAGGGTCAATCGCTGGAGCCCAAATGGACGATGGGGTTCGGATACAACATCATCGTCGAAGGCCGACCGACGATCAAGACAACCCTGGCCTTCGAGCCGCCCGCGGATTTCGTCGCAGAGACGATCGAGGAATACATCCTGCTCGGTCTGACCATCACAGCCGTGCCGGCCATCACCGCGATACCGGCCGTCGTCGCGGCGCCACCCGGCATAGCGACCTATAACGATCTGCCACTACTACTTCCGCGTGGAGTCATCAATGCCTAAACAGACGTATCGAGTCATGCGGCTGGTGCGCAGATGACCGAACAACGAGAGACGCAGCTTCATCACGTCGTGTTCGCCGTCGCGCCGGAACGGCAGGCGGCCGTGGCGCAGATGTTCACCGAACTCGGCTTCAGCTTCGAGAATGCCGAGCTGACTGAACTCGGTTTGACGATTCATTTGGATTGGAATGGCGGTGTCGAACTGATCAGCGCGATCCCCGGTGCGACCGCCGAAGTGGCGGCATCGGTCAGTGAATTCGTGAAGCGCAACGGCGACGGCGTGTACACCGTGGTGCTCCGCGTCCCAGGGGCATCCGACGCCGAAGCCGTCACCGAACGCTACGGGTCGAAAATCCGCTTCCGGCAGAGCATTTCCGGTGAGGGTTCGTATCTCGACGAAATCGACCTGTCGGTATTCGGCCTTCCGCTGACCTTGCTGTCGACCAATATCCCGTGACGAAACCAGCAGCTAGGAGACCTCGTGACCGTTGACGCGGCCCGGCCGAGTGTTTTCGACGCCGGACTACCCACCCTGAGTTATGACCTGACCGACACCCCGCAGCAGATCTATCCGCAGTTCCAAGCAGCCCAGCAAAAGGCGCCGATCGCCTTGGGACCCATTGGCCCCGAGGTACTCTCGTACGAACTTGCCCGGACGGTGCTTCGTGATCCACGGTTCGTCATCCCTCCGGGGATTCATCTCTCGGCCCACGGGATCACGTCGGGACCGCTGTGGGACAGAGTCACCCGCAGCATCTTGAACATGGAAGGCGACGAACACCGTCGACTACGCAGCCTCGTGTCCAAAGCTTTCACGCCGCGGGCGACGGCGGGCATGGACGACACGATCCACATCGTCGTCAACGAGCTCATCGATCGCGTCGCGGACTCGGGCCGCTGCGAATTCGTCGCGGACATCGCACGGCCGTATCCCATCCCGATCATCTGCGCATTGCTCGGTGCACCTCGCGAGGACTGGCAACAGTTCTCACGGTGGGCCGAGGACATCTTCAAGATCGTGAGCTTCGACTGCGATCTCACCGAGGAAGAGCCCGTCATCCTCAAGGCGTGGGGTGAGTTCGACGACTACATCGACGACATGGTCGTCCATAGGCGTCGACACCTGACCGAAGATCTGCTGTCTGAGCTGATCGGCATCGAAGATGTGGGTGACCGCCTCGATGCAGGCGAGTTGCGCATGTTGGCGTTCAGCATTCTGGTGGCCGGCACCGACACCACGCGCAGCCAACTGGCGGCATCCATGCAGGTGCTCTGCGATCACCCCGATCAGTTGGCGCTGCTGCGCGACCAGCCCGAACTGGCAATGCGCGCCGTCGAGGAGACCATGCGACATTCGCCGTCGATGTGCAGCACGGTGCGCAGCGTCACCGACGACGTGACGATCGACGACCACACCTTCCCCGCAGGCACTTTCATCTTGGTAAACACCTACGCAGCGAATCGCGATTGCGCCGTCTACGACGATCCGACACGCTTTGACATTGCCCGCGAAGATCCACCACCCATCCTGACGTTCGGCGGAGGGGTGCACTACTGCCTCGGCGCCAACCTGGCGCGACGTGAACTCGCCGAAGCGCTCAAGATCTTGGCCCGGCGCCTGCCAAACCCCCGTTGCGCCGGGCCGGCGCCATGGAAGCCGTTACTCGGCATGAGTGGGCCGACAAGCTTGCCCATGGAGTTCGGCTGATGTCCTACAAAATCGGATCGCTACGGGGCTACAAAGAGACGCGACGCGCTCATGTCTGTCAGAGGGAGAAGCCATGCTTCAGGATCGAAAAGTCCTAGTGACCGGCGCGACCGGTCAGATAGCTGGTCCCATCGCGGAGAACTTCGCGGAGACCAACGAGGTGTGGTGCGCCGCGAGATTCTCCGATCCGACGCGCAAAGCGCAGCTCGAGGCAATAGGCGTGAAGACGGTGGCGTGGGATATGGACTCCGGCGATATGTCGGCGCTGCCTGACGACTTCACACACGTCGTGCATTCGGCGCTTCATGTGAGTCCGGACTACGACGCGTCAATCACCAACAACGCTGAAGCAACCGCTCTGCTCATGCAGCATTGCAGGAAAGCCAACGCATTTCTGCATGTTTCCAGCACGTGCGTGTACAAACGGCACGACGATCATCCCAATCACTTGTATGCCGAGACTGACCCGCTAGGTGGCCTGGCCAGTTATGCAGAGGTGTACCCGGTGATCAAGCTGACTTCCGAGGGGTCCGTCCGCGCGGCCGCCCGAATGCTCGATCTTCCGACAACGATCGCGCGGATGAATGTGGGATACAGCTGGACCGGCCACGGCGGGTTGCCCGTAATGATGTACCACACGATGAAAGCCGGCCAGCCCTGGCCGGTACCTATGGGTTACTACAATCTAGGCTCCCCGATCGGCGGCGTCGACATTGGCTTACAGGCGCATAAGCTCCTCGAAATCGCCAGCGTCCCAGCTACCGTCGTAAATTGGGGCGGCGATGACGCCGTATCGGATCGCGAGATGGGCGAGTACGTCGCCAAGTTGACAGGCATCACCTTGAACCTAGCTGAGAGCCCGATCAGCTTTGACTCGTTCCCCTCGGATAACAGTCGCCGCGAACAGCTCATCGGCAAGTGTTCGGTGCACTGGAAGGACGGGGTCCGAGACACTTTGCAGCGGCTCGGAATAGTCGACAAATAACGTGCACGCCGTCTTCGAATGCAGTGTCGCCATAATTTGGGGTCGGCTGGATTGGATCGCGATGTAGCCGTACTCCTCTCGCATAAACGCTTTCATCCGATGAACCGGTCGACACTCATCGGTCGAACGAAGAGGCGGCAGCGCGTCGGCGGGTGACTGCAACCCTGCGCGCACGCAGCAGGCGACACCTTCGCGGCTACGGCGCAGGCGGGATGCGATGCCCCTGCGCCGAGGTGCCCGGGTGGCGGATCGTGTTGTGGCCGAGCTTGCGATTGTGCATGGGTTCGCGCGCCGACTTCTGGTGTTCGAGCTGCCGGATCAACTCATGCTTGGCTTCGTGAAGGGCGCGGGTGATGTCGCGGTTGTCGGCGACGGCCACGAGCGGCGGGAGACCCGGCAAGGTCGTCCGCAACGTGACGCGCTGCTCCTTGCGGCCGCGGTCCTGCAACGAGACTTCCAGGCTGATGTCAGGTGGGTCCCACCGGCCCAGATGCGGCTCGAGCGTAGCCAACGCCTCCAGCACGTGCGGACGTTCCGTGGCGACGAATCCCGCACCCATGTGCAGGACGTACTCGCCGAGCGGATTACGCGTTCTGTCGCGGGACCTTCTCAGTGTGCTGATGGTGACCTCATCTCGGGCGATCTGGTTGCTGAACGATCGTGGCCAGCAGCTGCGAAAGTGGGGCGGTGGCGAAGCCTATGGCGCCGTCGGCGATCCCGTAGGGGATCACCAGGGTGTCGGCGTGAACGAGCGCGCCGCAGGAGTAGACGACGTTGGGCACGTAGCCGTTCTGTTCGTCGCGGGCGGGGCTGAGCAGTGGGCGTCGTAGCTGACCGAGCACCCGGGTCGGATCGTCGAGATGAAGCAGAATCGCGCCGATGCTATACGTGCGCATGGGTCCGACGCCGTGGGTGAGCACCAGCCACCCTGCATCGGTTTCGATTGGCGGCCCGCAATTTCCGAGTTGCAGCGCTTCCCATGCCTCGGCCGGCTGCTGGCAGGGCGACGCGCTCGTCCAGACCGCAAGATGGTCGGCGAAGGCGACGGTGTTGGTCTCGCGGTCCGATCGCGACATGGCGGCGTAGCGACCGTGTATTCGTCGGGGGAACAAGGCCAAACCCTTGTTGGCCGCGGCCTTCCCGACGAGCGGCCCGGAGGTGAAGGACTGGAAGTCCTCGGTCTTGAGCAGTTGTTGGCTGATGTGGGATCCGCTGTAGGCCGTGTAGGTGGCGTAGTAGGTGACCGAGCCGTCGTCGTCGACGAAGCGGACGAAGCGGGCGTCCTCCATGCCGGCCTGCTCGGCCTCCATCGACGGCCACAGCACGCGCTCGGAAACCGATACGTCGCTGGGGAACTCGACGGCATAGGATCGAGCGGCGATCGCGCGGATCAGGGCGACCGCGCGCTCCCCGTGTCCGCGAGTGCTCAGGTGTGCCCGGAGATTTTCGAGTCGCGCGTCGAGGTCGGACCGCGTGAAGCGGTCGCCGAGCGCATTGAAGACGTAGTTCGCGGCCTCGCCGGCATTCCCGATGCGGCCGAGTTCGCCGCGGAACACCGCGGCCTCGAGCAGCGCGCCCGACACGCTTCCGGTGGTGGCGAAGCGGGTCGGCTCGTCGATCGTGGCCCGGCCCCCGGCGTCGACGACACCGGTGCGGAACCCGATGGACGAGCGGTGTCCTTCCCCGATCCCCCGCACGCTCATCACGAATCGCAGGCTGCCTGCCGGCGTGTCGGTCTGGTCGGGGTGGGCCACAATGCTGGGGTTGCACAGCGCCGCCCCCTCGATGGCGTACTCGCTGGTAAAGGCCGCTCCCAGCAACAGTATTCGCGCATCGGAGAGGTGGATGTCGGGATCGAGGCGGTCGGCGAGCTCGTGGGCGTGCCGACGGAACGTGCCCACGAGGTCACGGTGGCGTCCGTCGAAGCGGATGATGACGTCGTCCAGGGACGACCGAACGTCGTCCTCGGTCAGTGCGAGGATGCGCTTGAGCACCACTCCCGCTCGGGACTCCTGAAGCTCGAAGCCCTCCTGGCCGGGCACGAAGAGCCGGGTGATTACCCGCGCCGAATTGGCCGCGATCCGGTGAGGGTCGCGGGTGACGAGCCCGGTGCGCATCAAAGTCATTGTGGGACTAGCGAAACGCGCCGCGCGTGTTGCAGGGTGGAGATCACCGCAAGGGTCGATTCGGCGCCCTGGTTGAGGTTGACGCACTCGGCAAGCAACCCGTCGAAACCACCACCGGTCTCCGTGTCGCACATGAGCAACCCAGAGTCGTTGGCGCCCTGGAACCAAGCGGCGGACGACCGGATCCCATCCGACCAGAGCGCCCGCGGATCGGCGGCTGCGGCGCGTGCGCAGGCGTCAGCGAGGGTGGCCACCTCGATCGGCTGCTGGTCGAAGGCGGGCCGGCTGTCCTGCGGTCCCCGGCCGCCCGCGGGGGTGGGCGACAGGTGGCCGTCAATCGTTTCGTAGTCGAGCAGCCATTCCAGCAGATCCAGGCCACGCTGTTTCAGGTCCGGGTCGTCCAGCGCGACGCCGGCAGCGATCATCGCCTCGGGGAGAATCGCATTCGCGTAGGTGAGCCTTGGCTCGGGCCATGGCCAGTCGGATTTGGTCTTGGGTCTCGCGACGGTGGCGGCGTAGTCGGCGAGGAGTCGCAGGGCCGCGGAATTACCGGGCTCGACGGTTAGGAGTTCGGCGGCGCCGACGGCGGCGAACGCCATCGCCCGCGGCCACGGCGACCTGGCCTTGGCAGCGCGCTCGAACTGAATCACGGCCAGTCGGCGCACCAGGCTGACGCCGCTGTGGGCGGCGGCGGTGCCGAGCCCCCAGATGCACCGGCCCCAGTGGTCGTCCGTGGTGGGCTGGTCGGTCCAATTTCCGGCGCGGTCCATCCGGTTGCGGCAGGAGCCGTTGTGGGACTGGGCGTCGTTCAAGAACTGCAGGGCCTTGCCGGCGAGGCCCTTCACGGCACCCGGTGCGTCGGGCTCGCGGGTGCTGACGACGAGCACCCTGGCCATATCGTCGGTGCAGTACCCGTCGTCACGGCGGGGCTCGGTCATGCAGGCGTGCTCGAAGGTGGCGCGATGGTCCGTCATTCGCAACAGATGCGCGAACACCGGGGTGGGCGCGGCGCCGGTCACGTCAGTGCCGATTGAGTGACCAGCAGCTGTCGCGCCACGCCGACGTAGGCGTTCGCGACGAAGGACCAGGCAATCGTCGGGGCCAGCCCGCGGGCTTCGGTGGCCATGGAGTCGGCGACGTGCGGATCGGTCAACAGCTGGCGCAGCGCTGCGACCAGTGCGTCGGGATCGTCGTGAGCGACGACGGTGCCCGCGCCGCTGCCGAGGAGCTCGACCGCGTGGGGGAAAGCGGTGGCGACGATCGGGCGGCCACTCGCGAGGGAGTCGACCAGCACACCGGAGGTGACCTGGTCCTTCGAGTCGTAGGGCAGGACGACGACGGTAGCCGTCTGGATGAGCGCGGTGAGCTCTTCGGGGGTGCGGTACACGGCGTCGAAGGACACCGAATCGGCGACGCCGAGGCGTTTCGCCTGCGCGACAAGTGCTTCGCGATAGCTTTCCCCCTGCGCGGCGAGGACCTTGGGGTGAGTGCGGCCGGCGATGATGTACCGCGGCGGGTTGGGCAGGTTCTTGAGCGAAGCCATGGCGTCGATGACCCGCTCGATGCCCTTGCCCGGTCCCAGCAGGCCCCAGGTCAAGATGGTCGGCCGGTCGGGATGTTGCACGCCGTTGGTGCTGGGGAGTGCCGCGCCGTGCGGAATGGTGGTGACCTTGTGGCGATCGACAGCGAAGCCTACGGACAGGCGTTGGCGGGCCACCTCCGACATCACGACCACTTGATCGGCCAATGCCATCACCGATTCGAGCACCGAACGTTGGTGTCGTGTCGGATGTTTGAGCACCGTGTGAACGACGACGATCGACGGGACGCGCAATCCGGCCATGATCTGGACGACTTCATCGCCGTCGGGACCGCCATAGATGCCGTACTCGTGCTGGATGACGGCGACGTCGCTCTGGTTGAGGAGCTCGGAGGTTGCCTCTACGGACGAAGCCGAGCCGTTGACGAGCTCGCCGGCGACGTTGGGCTCGTCGGAGACGTCACCGTCGGCGATGCGCACGACATCGACGTCGGCGCCTCTAGCTGTCAATTCGCCTGCCAAGGCCGCGCTAAAGGTCGCCAGGCCGCATGGTGTCGGCAAGTAGGTGCCGAGGATGCCAAAGCGCGGCATATACGAAAAGTGTTGCATTCCAAAGGGAGCAAGCAACGGCTGAAACAACGATGGAGCATTCAAAATTATCCCGACTGAGCGGTAAAAAACGGTGTGTCCGGCTTGAGCGGATGCTCGGGCAGATCAGCGTCAGAAGCTGAGCCATTCCGGATCGGCTGGGAATACCAACATCCCTCACGCTACACCCTCACGGGTCGAAAGGCGTGGTCGTGGGGTGCGAACGTGGATGCGCTGGACTCGATGGGCTCGCCGCTTTGCGTCGAACGACGTCGATGCTGGCGAAACTGAATCGAGTTGCCGTCAAACGTGGCTTCGAGGGTGCGTCGAAGTGCCGTTTGTACCGGTGGAGCTAAGGGGACTCGAACCCCAGCCCTGACCAGGCAATTTACCGTCTTACCTGCGTTTTCGTTCCGTCTCGATCCGGTTCAGTCCCGCTCGTTAACTGCGGTTTCGTTCTCGCCTCTCGACGGCGTCAAGAGCAAGCGAGTGGTACGTGCCATCGATAACCGAACGTTCGATTCCGACCACACGGGCTTGTCGGTGATGCAGATCTGGGTATGCAGGGCGGCAAATTGGTAGAGGTCCTGAGCTACCGCGAGCACACTAGGGCTCGAGAACTACGCCTTCTGCCGGCAGCTAGTCTACCGACGGGGTGTCCGACCTGCACGACGCTTAAGCGTTGCGGTCCGACTGGTTGCACCTAGCCTCCCCGGCTCCTACGCCGACCAATACGGGGCAATCGAATATGCAGGGTTACCGGTAACTGCCTAGGCAGCCGCCGCGGTCATGCCGGCCCAGCGGGCTGATCGTGGTCAAGAGCCGCCGAATAGACCAATCCGACCCTGCGTCGGCGACGAATCGATTGATTAGCAATCGATAAATGCCTTCCTATCCGTACAAGCGATCTCGCGGTGGTGTCCATGAACTTCGTCAAGAGCCAAGAGCTGGTTGTCCTTCTCGACGAAGAAGGTCGATGCATAGGCACGGCGCCCAAGTCGGAGGTGCATCACGACTCGACTCCACTGCATCTCGCATTCTCCTGCTACCTGTTTGACGAGGCCGGCCAGGTGCTATTGACCCGGCGCGCGCTGGACAAGCGCACATTTCCGGGCGTGTGGACCAATTCGTTCTGCGGACATCCGGCGCCCGACGAATCAGTGGATGACGCGGTGGTGCGTCGGGCGCGCGAGGAGTTGGGCGTCGACGTAGTGGGATTGAGCTGTGAGCTACCGGATTTCCGCTACCGCGCGGTGGACGCTGAAGGAGTCTTGGAGAACGAAGTCTGTCCCGTGTTCTGCGCCCGCGTCGTCGGTTCGCTGAAGGCAGACCCTGAGGAAATCATGGACTCCGCCTGGGTGGCGTGGGATCAGTTGCGTGCGGCCGTCAAGTTCCCGTGGCCGATCAGCCCCTGGGCGATCAAGCAGGTCCCATTGCTCGATGCGGCGGGCGTTGGAGAGCGGAATTAGGACCTCGGCTCGAAAAAGCAATCCGCGTAGACCAAGTCGTCGCGCCACAAGCGCGTCGCCGAGGCGCAAGCGCCTGATCACCGATGCTGCGATCAGCGCCTGCCGAAGTGTGGTCGATCGGAATATAGGATGACCGCCCCCGCGACAAGTCCGCCCCAAACCAGAGAGTCGCCCCAGCTGCGATCGTATCCGCCGGGTTGCCGTCGAGCGTAGGTGGAGACCTGTTTCGAGCAGTCAGTCAGCGGAAGTCTTTGGAACGGCTAGGCTTTGGCCGTTTTGACGCGCAGATCCGAAAGGACGCTCATCGCTGTTTGCCTCCCGTGCGGGCTCCTAGCCGGCGCAGCAGCGCCGATCGACCACGGTTGGGAACGGTGTGCAACGCGTGTCCCGCCAGGCCGAAGCCGCCGAGCAGACGGTTCGCGGCCACCCACCCGGTTGTCGCGGCGCGTTCCATCAATGCCACCGGTAGGTCGATGCGAATACCGTCGCCCGCCAGCACAACCCGCGAATCCGTTGTCTGCACCGTAGGCCGGTGGGCGAAGTCGCCCGGGGCGAAACGGGGGCAGTCTTCACGGCGCAATCGACGTTCATCGACGATCGTCGCGCCGATGGTTTCCGGATACAGCTCGTGCATGCGTGCCACCAGGGCGTCGCGCACTTCATCATCGGAGTCGCTCACCGAATAGGCGTGCAACTCCACGACCGAACCACCTGTACGCGCGGCCCATTGCGCGGCTTCGCGTTCGTAACGCTCCAGCACACTGACGTTGTCCAGCGGTGGACGGCCACTTGTACCGACGAATGCCGCTCGATCGGGGCGCACTGGGCGGTCCAGCCACAACCGCAGCACGACGAACGGTGGCGCGGTGTGCAGATCGGCGACCCGGCGTCGCCATTCGTCATCGCCGAGGCCGGGTGACCCTGAGACAACGTGACGCAGTCCGGCCGCATCGGTGGCTAGCACCACCGCGTCCGCGGCGAATTCAGTGCCGGCACCGCAGCTCACCCGTACTCCGGCGTCCGTGGAAATGCGGTCGACCGTCAGGCCGGTGTGAAACCGTACACCGTTGTCCTGAAGGTACTTTTGCAGCGGATTCCACAGTGCGACGTCGAAATTCGCATTGGCGACGTCGAACGTCAGGCCTTCACTGGAGCCGAGGAAGTAGATGTGGAACATCGTCACCAGCTCACCCGCCGACAGAGACTCCGGCCTGGCGAAGAAGCTGCGTGCGAACACCTCGAACGCCAAATGCCGGGCAGCGTCGGGAAAGTTGATGTCCCTCAGGAATGTTCCGGCATCCTTGTCGTCGAGTTCGTAATACGTCTGGGGCACCGACACCGTGGCCAGCGGCACGGCGGCCTTGGCGTCGAGCCGAACCAGGTCGCGCAACCGAAACGTCGGGCTGCGCATCGCAAACGCCAGCGCATTCAGGGGCGGCGTGCGGGGCAGGCCACGGAACGTATCGCGGCGTCCGACCGCGTCGATCAACGGATAGTCGTCGACCGCCTTGAGCGCAGACAGATGCGGATCTGCCCGGCTCAGCAAGCTCCGCAAGTTGTAGTATTGGCGGAAGAACGCGTGAAAACCCCGGTTCATGGCCGCCACGGAACCGTCGGCCAGGGTTTCGGGCCATCCGCCGACCCGGCCGCCGAGGTAGTCGCGCGCTTCCACGACGTCGACTCTGACTCCGCGCTCGCAGAGCCCGGCGGCGGCAGCAAGACCGGCGATTCCCGCACCGACGACGACCACATGCGGCACCCGCGCCAGGGCACTGGCGTCGGTCAGGCCCGCCAGCGCTGGCAGCGTCTCGCGGTGTCGATCCGTCACGTTCATAGTTGCTCCGAAACCCAGCGATCCACGCTCACCCACTCCGGTGCCGCAGCCGCGCGCCCCAGGCGCCGAAGATGCCGGCGGCGGCGACGGCGAGTCGCCGGGGCTTACCGACGGTGGCGCGCTGAGTAAAGATCTCGAAATCGATCTCCTCGATCCGTTCCAGGATCTCCGAGTACAGGGTCAGCGCCGCTGCGACACAGGGACGCGATGCCGGGATCAGCATTTCGATGCCGGGTCGGGCCTGCTCGTAGACTCCGCGGGCGATCGCGTGTTGCTCGACCAGGGCCCGAAGCACACGAGGATCGGTGCACCGATTTGTTTGGCACCATCCCAGCATGTCACGGTCAACGCCGTGGGCCGCGAGCTCGTCGGCCGGCAGGTACACGCGGCCACGCCGCAGGTCTTCGTCGACATCCCTGATGAAGTTGGTGAGCTGAAATGCTTTTCCGAGCGCGGCGGCGTGCGGCGCGGCGTCCTCCCGCGGGCCGACGGTGCCCAGAATCGGCAGCAGCTGCAGCCCGATCACTTCCGCCGAGCCGTACATATAGCGCTCCAGCGCGGCACGGTCCGGGTAGTCGGTGACGGTCAGGTCCATCCGCATCGAGGCCAGGAAGTCGTCGAAGAGGTCCCATCCGATGTCGTACTTGCGCGCGGCGTGGACCACCGCCATCAACGTCGGGTCGTCGCCGCACGGCTGGTTTTCCACCAGGCTGTTAAACAGACGCGTGGACAGCTCCTGGAGTTCTTGCGCGCGCAGGTCGACGTCGCGAGCGGCGTCGAAGTCGTCGAGAATGTCGTCGGCGCGCCGGGCGAACCCGTACAGCGCGTGAACAGCGGGCCGCTGCCTGGGCGCCAGCAACCGGGTGGCCAGAAAGAAGGTTTTGCCGTCTCGGGCGTTGATCGCGCGACACCGCCGGTAGGCCTCCCGCAACGATTGGTCGCGCACGCCGGCAGCGTCGAGTTCTGAGCCGATCATCGCTGGTAGACCTCGCGATTCGGGTGTCGTGCCGCCACCCCGGTGATCCGGTCCGCGGCCAGCCGCCCGGACAGGATCGCGGTGGGCACGCCCACCCCCGGCACCGTCGACGAGCCGGCCAACACCACGTTATCCACGCCGCGCACGGTGTTGGCCGGCCGAAACGGGCCGGTCTGACCGAAGGTGTGCGCCAATGCAAACGGAGTGCCCGCCGCCATCCCTTGACGGGCCCAGTCCGCGGGAGTCACCACGCGCAGCAGCTCGGCGTCGTCGCCGAGCTGAGGCAGCCGCTCCCTGACCGCACCCAGCATCTGCTCCACGTAGACCGACGAGGTCTCGTCCCAATTCACATTGCCCACTTGGGTATTCGGTGCGGGAGCCAGGATGTAGAGCAGATCGCGCCCAGGCGGCGCCAGCGTCGGGTCACCGGCAGTCGGTCGGGTCACCAGCAGCGATGGATCTCCCATGACGCGCCCGTCGTCGATGATGTCGCGGAAGGTCTGTTGCCAGGCGTCGCCGAACAGGATGGTGTGGTGCCCGATTTCATTGCCGACCGCGGGGCATCCCACGTGGGCGACGACGGCCGACGGGGCCGGACGCAACCGCAGCAGCCGCCGCGGCGTACGGCCCAGGAGCCGATACGTGTCGGGGAGCTCGGTGGTCAGCACCACGGCGTCCGCGAGAACCCGATTTCCCCCCGACGTACGCACCGCGGTGACCCGGGAGCCGCTCCACTCAAGCCCGGAAACCGCTGAGCCGTAGACGAATTCGACTCCTGCGTTAACCGCGGCGGCGGCCATCGCATCGGGCAGTGCCCGCATCCCGCCGCGCGGAAAGTAAACCCCGGCGATGGTGTCCATGTAGGCGATCACCGCATAAACTGCCAGCGCGCTCTGCGGGGAGACCCCCGCATAGAGCGCCTGAAAAGTGAACACCCGAAGCAGTCGCTCGTCATTCACGAACCGGCGCACCATCTTCTCCCAGCGCTGGAAGCCGCCCAGCGCGACGAGGCGGGCCAGTTGCGGCGTCAACAAGGACAGCGGTGAGTCGAAGTTGGCGGCGATGAACCCGTCGAATTCGGTGCGGTACAGCTTGGTCAGCCACGAACGCAGCTGCAGGTAGGCATCGGCCTCGCGACGTCCGGCGAACCGTTCGACCTCGGTGAACATCGTTGTCGGTTCGGTGTGGACCTGCAACCTGCTGCCGTCGGCGAACATCGCCTGATAGGCCGGGTGCACCGACTGCAGTTCGAGCCGGTCGGACAACGTTTCGCCGACCGCAGCGAAAGCGTCGTCGATGATGTCGGGCATGGTAAGCACCGTCGGACCGGTGTCGAGACGGTAGCCGGAGATGTCGGCACGCCCGACTCGGCCGCCCGGATGGTCACCGCGTTCGATCACGGTGACGGTGCGACCGCGCCCGGCCAGTTGCAGCGCCGCGGACAATCCGGACAGGCCGGCGCCGACAATGACGACTCGGTCGGTTCTTGCCTCGACGGTGCGCATCAGGCGGTCCTTTGGGTGCATACGAAGGCCATGTCTTTCAGTGCGGCGCTGGTCATTTCGGGAATGCCGGCGGTGTCGAGACAGCCCAGCGCCCTGGTCAGACGCTCGTCGATCAGCTGTTCGATCCATTGCACGGCACCGCTGACGGTGATCAAGGCTCGCCAGCGTTCGGCGTCGGCGGGGCCCATCGTGGGGCTGCTCATCAGTTCCGAGAGCTGCCGCCGAAGTCCGGCGTCGGCCAGTTGATGAGCGGCGACGACCACGCTGGTGGCCTTCTGCGCCGCGAGATCCGTGCCGACCGATTTGCCGGTCACCGTTTGCGACCCGAACACTCCGAGGAGGTCGTCCCGCAGTTGGAAGGCCTCGCCGATGGCGGAGCCGTAGCCGGCGAGTGCGCCGAGAACCTCCGGTGTGCAGCCGGCCATCGCCGCTCCGATCTCCAGGGGTCGCCGAACCGTGTAGTTGCCCGATTTTCGCCTCAGCACGTCGAGAACGGCGTCGAGCGTCGGGAAGAAATGGGAATCGTTGACCAGATCGGCGAATTGGCCGATCGCCAACTCGATGCGCATGTCGTCGTAGCGAGGCCAGGCCCGGGCGAGCGCATCGGCGTCTATCCCACTTTCGCGCATCATTTTCGCTGCCCATACCAGACACAGGTCGCCGAGCAGTATCGCCGCCGAGTCGCCGAACCGGTCCGACGAACCCGTCAGCCCGCGCTCTCGGTGCCAACGACCGAACGAGACGTGTGCAGACGGCCGCCCCCGGCGTAGCGCCGATTCGTCCATGACATCGTCTTGCATGAGGGCGAACGCGTGAAAAAGTTCGAGGCTGGCCGACGCGCGCAGCGCCGCCTCGTCCTCCTGCGCACCACACAACCAGCCCAGGTACATCAACGTCGACCGCACGTACTTGCCGCCGTCGACGAAGCCAGACAGTACCTCGACCGCGACGTCGACGTTGGTGCCGCCGAGGTCGGTACGGCACTGATTCGCCACGAATTCGGCCAGGTGTGCCCGCACGGCGCCGCGTACGTCCGCACGCCAGTGAGCCCGAACGCCGGTGCCGGAATGGCTGCGGTACTCACGCCTGCGCGGATGCGGCGGAACCAGGGCGCGCGTTACGCCCTCATGGATGCTCAACTGCGCGCTTTCGCCCGGTGGCCGCGGTAGGAATCTCGAGACATTCGATTTCGCGTGTCCTGCAACTCAGCGCTACCCATCTGTCCACACCCAGTCCCGTCCGGCTCACGGCTACGCTGGCGGTCCGCTCACAACGCGGCCACGCGTGCCTAGTTGAACGTGTGCCTAATTTGTTCGTAGCCCGGGTGGGTTTAGATGGGGTGACGATAAAAAAATCTTGCCGCGTCTCTGACCAGGGATTTTCATGGCCGCGAGGCGGATTCGCTGATACCGATGCGCTGGTGGAGGCGCGCCAGGGGTGCGGGTGCCCACCAGTTCCATCGCCCAAGGATGTGCATGAAGGCCGGCACCAGAATCATCCGGACCAACGTCGCGTCGACGAAGACAGCCAGTGTCAGGCCCACCCCGAACATGCGCATGAACGAGACGTGGGCGGCGATCAGCGCGGCGAACGAGATCAACATGACCAGGGCCGCGGTTGTGACGATCCGCCCGGTGCGGGCAAGACCGAGTGCCACGCTCTCGTCGTTGTCGGCGCGGGTGCGTTCGCTTGCCAGCCAGAATTCGCGGATCCGTGAGATCAGGAACACCTCGTAGTCCATGGACAGTCCGAACGCGATGCAAAACAGTAGTACCGGCATGTTGGCGATCAGAGTGCCGGTGGGTGTGGTTCCCAGCGCGCCCAGATGCCCGTCCTGGAAGATCCACACCAGCGCACCGAATGCAGCCGTCAGCGAAAGCACATTGAGGATAAGGGCTTTGACCGGTAGCACCACGCTGCCGGTAAGCAGAAACAGCAACGCGAATGTCACGACAGCGATGACGATCAGCACCAGCGGCAGGCGCGAGGTGACGGCGTCAACGCTGTCGCGGTTGATCTGAGCCAAGCCGGTGAACTCGACGGCACGACCGTCCGGCGCAGCAACCTCGTGCAGACGATCCAGCTGAGTCTCCGACAGCGACGAGAACAACGGCACCTTGCTGCCGACCGTCAAAAACGCGCCACCGTCGCTAGCTCCGGCGGGGGCCGCCGGTGGGCCGATCTTGTTCCCGCTGGCAAAGGTGCCCGTGGGCGCGCTAACCGCCGTGACGTCGGCGACTCCGGACAGTCTGGCGGCATAGCGCTCCAAATCGGCCGCAGTCAGACCCTTGGCGTCGGGTACCACAACCGTCACCACGGTGGCGGAGTTGTCGGTGAAGCCCTCGCGCACCCGATCGCCAACCTGATGCGCAGAAGCAGAGCCCGGTAGCACACGATCGTCGGGGAATCCCCACTTGATTCCCAGGAATGGCAGACCAAACGCGAGCAACACCGCCGAGCCGGCCAGGCCGATCACCACCGCGCGCCGCATCACCGAGTTCGCCCATCGGTACCAGAAAAACCGCTGCACCGGTCTTGCCGGTGGTTCGTCGCGGTGCAACAGCCGACGTATCCCGCGGCGGGCGTCAAGTACGTCTAGCCGGGGACCAAGCAACACGATGGCCGCTGGAGTGACGACCAGCGCGGCCAACATGCATAACGCCACGGTCGCGAATCCGGCGTAGGCGAACGACTTGAGGAAGTACATCGGGAACACCGCCATCGCTGCGATGGATAGCGCCACCGTCGTGGCCGAAAACACCACGGTGCGCCCCGCGGTCTGCATCGTCTGGATCAGCGCCTGATCTCGTTCGGCGCCCTCAGCGATCTCATCGCGGTAACGGCTGACGATCAGGAGTGTGTAGTCGATGGCCAGCGCCAGACCCAACGCGCTGGACAGGCTCAAAGAGAAAATCGACACATCTGTTGTCGTCGCGATCAATCGCAAAACCGACAACGAGCCGACCATCGCCAGCCCACCCACCACCACCGGCAGGGCCGCGGCCAGCAGACCACCGAAGACCCACACCAGCACCACGAAACTGACCGGAAGCGCAATCGACTCCAACAGCAGCAGATCCCGCTCGGTCTGCGAGTTGATCTGCGCGTAGACCATCGCCGACCCGCCCGATAACACCGCCACACCGCGGTGTCTGGGCAGCACAGACTCCGCCACCGCATCAGCGAGAGCTTGCGCGCGCGCAGGCGCCTCTTTCTCACCGCCGACAACGCCCGCAACGACCAATCCCGAACGGCCGTCGTTACTGACCAAGTCGGCGGCAGCCTGCGGTGGTGCCGTCCACGGCGACACCACATCGACTGCGTACGGTCCGTCCTTGATCCGGTTCACGATGTCCAGCCCCGCAGCACGAGCGGCCGCCCCACGAACACCGTCGGGCGCAGTGACTACGAACATCAATTGCACTTCACCCCGACCGAACTTATCGCTGAGCAGCCCCAGCGCACGCGACGACTCCGCGGAGGGATCCTGAAACCCGCCCGGCGACAAGCTCTTCGCCGCCGGCACACTAAAGACTGCGGCGGCGATCATCACCACTGCGGCGACAGCAAGAACCCGGCGCGGCGCGGCAATGGCCAGCAATGCGACCCGATGCAGCAACGACCGCCTCCTTAAGGGGGCTCTAATCGATCTGATATCGCAGGCTGTGTCGTCGTTGGTCACCTCATGTCAACGCTCTCGCGCGACAGGCTTACCCGCGATTCCGGCTGCCGCATGTGTCCCTAAGCGTCAGCCAACTGGCTAAATCTTGCCGTTGCCGGCACTGGCGATCACGTCGGCGAACATTGCGCGAAACCTGCGGCGTTGCAAAGGAAGACTTCCGTACCAGTAGAGTCGCCCGGCGATGCCGCGCGGGTAGAAGACTGTCCGCTGGCCGTAGCGGCTGCCGCGCCCGTCGACCGGGGCCGTGCGCATCTCCAGCCATTCCTGCCCCGGCGCGCGGGTCAGGCGGCGCAGCCGCACCAGCTGGCCGGGCTCGAGGGTATCCACCTCAAAACCCTGCTGGGCCGGGCCCGCGTCAAGCACTTTCCACAGCTCCCCAGGCGTGGCCGGCGTCCACGCGGACCGGCTCATGATGTAGGCGATCTCCCCGGCCCACTCAGGGTCACTGGGCAGCGGCTCCGACGGCGCGGTCTGCGCCAACGCGTCGGACCACGACGTCTCCACCCGGCCGCGGACGATGCGTTCCAGCGCCAGCCTGACCGCCATTCGATAGCCGATCAGCCCGCCATTGGGCGGCGCGATCACCGTGCCGATGTCGTTCACGCCGATTACGGCGTCGCAGTGCAACGACTCGACCAGCGGTCGAGCCAAACCCGAGGGGATCGGGGTCACCAGGCCCACCCACCAGCTCGCGATCGTCGGCGTCAGGAACGGAAGCACGACGATGAAGCGCCGCCCCAGCCCGGCCTCCTGGGCGTAGATCTGCATCATTTCGCCGTACTCGAGCACATCTGGGCCGCCGATATCCCAGGCTCGCGAGCAGGGCACCTCCGCCGAAGCGGCCTCGACTAGGTAGTGCAACACGTCGCGGATCGCGATCGGCTGGATCTTGTTGTGCACCCATTTCGGCGTTGTCATGACAGGCAGCCGATCGGTGAGATGGCGGATCATCTCGAATGACGCTGAGCCCGACCCGATGATTACGCCCGCCTGCAGGACGATGGTCTCGATGCCCGAGCTGAGCAGGATGTCGCCGACAGCGGCGCGTGACTGCAGGTGCGGCGACAGCCGGGCCTCCGACGGGTGCAGCCCGCCCACATAGATCAACCTGCGTACTCCGGCGCGACGGGCGGCCGTGACAGTGTTCATCGCCGAGCGGCGTTCTTCGGCGCCGAAGTCGTTCGACGTGCCCATCGAGTGCACCAGGTAGTAGACAACCTCGATCCCGTCGAACGTTGCGGCCAAGGACTGCGGGTCGCCGAGGTCCCCGCGAACCACCTCGACCTGCGCGTGCCAGGGCACATCGGCCAACTTCTCGGGGGTCCTGGCCATCGCGCACACGTCGTAGCCCTTGGCGATGAGCCGCGGCACCAGGCGTCCGCCGACATAACCCGTTGCCCCTGTCACCAAACAGCGCATATCGCCGCCTGTCACCTTCCGTCGCGCTCTAAGGTCAATTCGGAGCCACCCCGGTGGCGGATTGCGTGATTGATGCTCTCGCTTCTATCTCAACAACAACCGAGAAATCAACGAACAGATCCGCCCTTGTTATGACTCGCAGCGATACGTAGCGATGATGGTCTGACCCCGATCGGCTGATCCGGAGTGTGTGAGAGTCTTGCGGCCCATGTTGTGGGCAGGAAGGCTCGAGAAGATCATGGCGACGAGGAAGCGGCACAGTCCTGAGCAGATCGTGCGCAAGTTGATGGCTGCGGACCGGCTGTTGGCTGGGGGCATGGACACTGCAGCGGTGTGCCGCGAGCTTGGGGTCACCCGAGGCGGGGACGCGGTGTTCCAGAACCTGATTCCCGGCGCTAAAGGTCAACCTCACGTCACGCTTAAAGGTGCGCATTTCCTGCAGGAAGACTGCCCCGACGAGATCGTCACTGTCATAGAGGGTGTGGTCCACGGCCGCGGCTAATCCTGGGCGGAAGCGCGCTGACGCCCTCGGAACGCTGGTGCGATCTCGGTGATCTTGGGATCGCGGTAGTAGTGCAGAGGCGCACCTACAGCACCTACTCGGCCATCTCGACGGTGTTGTCGAGCACCACTCACAGTGCCCGCCGGGTCAGCGTAAGTCGACGAGGGCCTGCCGATGGGCATGCTGTTAAGTCGTTCCCGACGTAACTTTGAAAAGCCCTCTGAACTGCGGTTTTCCGGTGGAGCTAAGGGGACTCGAACCCCTCTGTTGACCAGGCAATACGTGGCCTAAGCTGCGGTTTCGTTACGTCCCGTTCCGATTCACTACCGTTCGTTACCTGCGGATTCGTTTTCGGGTCTTGACGGCGTCAATGGCGATCGTGGCCGCCCATGCGCGTCTGATGACCAACGATCCGCCGTTGAGGCCAACATTCTGGCCGGTCATCCACGGAGCTTCGTCCGAAGCCAGGTAGACGGCCAGCGCCCCCACGTCTTCCGGCCTTCCGACGGGGATCGTCTTCGCCAAGCCCTCTACTCCGGAATCATCTTCCAACACCAAACCCAGGGAGATGGTGTTAACCGTCACGCCGTGCGGCGCATTCTCCACTCAGACATGCCACATCTAGCCCGCGGCTCCGGCTTTGCCTGCTGCGTAGGGCGATACGCCAGTGTTCATGCCGGTCTGCCCGGCGCCGGACGAAATGGTGATAATTCGTCCCCAGTGCCGGGACAGCAACTCACACTCCGGTGAGCTGACCTAACTCACCGATAAGGCCCAGGACGGGGTCGAGGATTCCTTGTTGTATACCCCGTCACATCCAAGAGGGGCTTCGAAGTGAGGGGCTCATTTGACCGTCCTCACAGAAGTGAGAAGGCTTGATTACCAATTCGTTTGACAGACAACGCCTCCCATCGTCAGGGCCAGCCGCCGCTAGCGCGTTCAAAAGCCGGTCCCGCTACCTAGCCGACCTTCGTCAGAGTGAACGAATCGGCCGGGGCTTCGCAGTCGGCGCCTTTGCCATTCGGCACCCCGCTTACTTCGCCGTTAAGCGTTTCGGGATCCCACGACCAAGTTTGTATCGCACCGGACAGCTGGCTATCCAAACAGACTGTGCCGTCTGGCCTGTCAACGGTCATAGTCCAACGACCGCCCACGAGCTGTGCATCGCCGCTCCATCCTCTTGAACTGGCGATGTGCGCGATACAAGCCGTCGGACCACATGTGGAATTAGCGATCCACGTGGTTAAGGCTCCAGGCTCGCCACTATTGTCCAGCGAATACGTGCCATCGAACGGCTCGCACGCGCGTGCGCTGCCCGCTAGACCCACAGCAGCGACAGCTGCAATAGTAGTTGCGGTCAGACCCCAAGCGATAGGCACGATGTTCCTTTAGCCGGCAGCAAGTTTAGCCCGGAGGCGGAAGACTTCGTTCCCCTTTCCGCGGCGACGATGCAACGCCTCAACGCGATCATCGACGACGCGTTCGGCCCGCAAAACCCAAACGGCCAACCACACTTAGTATTCCGCGTATTCCGCCAGAGTTGAAACAGGTAGCCACAGGTCTGCCGGTAAGGCATCGTGATCAATTCCTGTCTCGCGGCGACGATCCTTAGGTCGTTTCTCGCGGCTCGCGCAGTGGTGCGGCCAGCCTCTAGCCAGTGTCGGGATGCACTCGAGTAGTGCACCGAGGTCGACGGCAACGTCGGATCCGCTGGCGTCTCTACGGCGAGTGTGTTTACGCGGCGACCAGCGCATCCAGGATGTTGGCGAGGTATTGGTCCACGGTGATGCCGTCTAATAAGCTGGACGCCAGGCTGGAGACCGTGTCGTTGCCGATCCCGAGATCGGTTACCAGCCCACTCAGCGTCGTATCGTCGAGCCCCCCGAACGTGTTCAGCAGCTGGCTGATCGTCGATTGGTTGCTGAATCCGAAGGCGTCCAGCAATCCACCGATTGTCGCGTTGTCGAATCCGGGGATATTGGTATACACATCGCTGACCGTGCTGCCCGAGTTGATCCCGAAGCCGCTCAGGAGCCCAGAAAGTGACAGGTCGTCGAACGAGATGTTCTTCAGCGTGTCTTCCACCGTGCCGGCACCGCCATTTAGCCCAATCGTGGTCGCCGCATCGCTCAGCGTCGCGTCGCCCGTGCCCGGGATGGACAGCAGCTGCGTCACCTTGTCGTCGCCTAGACCAGCGGTATCGGCAAACTGTTCCACGGTCGTGCCAGCGGTAAAGGCATCCGTACTCGGGTCCCAAAGTGAGCCCAACGCGCTGGGCTGGATGCCAAGAATGCCGAGCAGTTGGCTCGGGGTCACGTCCAGGCCCTGGAGAAAATTGTTGATATTCATCGGCCCGACGCCCCAATCACCGAGCAGCGTGTCTACCTCAGTGTTGTTGATCCCCAGGGTGTCCGCCGTTTGGCTCAGTGTGCTGTTGGCGTTGAGCCCGATCAGATCCCACAGGTTCGAAATTGGTTGGTTACCTACCCCCAGAATCTCCGCCGTCTGGCTCAGTGTGTCGTTCGCGCTAAGCCCGAACAGGTTCTCAATGTCCGACAGCGGTTGGTGGTCAATCCCCAGGTCGTCTAAAGCCTGGGTCAATGTCGTGGCATCACTTAACCCCGTCACGGCCAAAAGCACCGACAGCGGATTTGCACCCAGGTAGAAGAAACCTGCCAGTTCGTTGAGTGTCACGCCGCCAAGTCCCGTGAACGACAGCAACTCGTTCGGTGTGAGGCTGCCAAGCCCAAAGTCATTGAGCGCCTGCGGCACAGTCAGCTCGTTCAAACCGGTGAGACGCGCATTTTCGCGCAGGACGTCGACGAAGACTGTTTCTAAAGACGTGATGAACGCCGTGGGATCAAAGCTGCTGGCCAATGCAACGTCGTGCAGCTGCGCAATGGGAATGACATCAGGAAGCGATGGTGTGTGTACCGGAGCAGCTCCGATGAGGGCCGCGCTGGCGACGACGCTGCTGGTGGCGAACACGGTGGTCCTCATCGCGAGCACCCGCCGTCCGCGCGCCGACTTCGTGGAGCGACGACGTTGGCGAGAGCTGAGTGATTGGCGGTACAACCCGCAGGACCAACGAGAAATTGGAAGCCCTCCTTCGTCCTGAATGGAGGCTCAGATTTTCCTAAGGATTTCTAATCTAAAGTGATCTAAGTCACATGTCAAATAAGGCGGTTTTCGGAGTTGAGCCGGCTTGCGATGATTACGGACGCGGAGGTGCTGTCGCTCGCCATGGCGGCGGAAGCCGCACCAATTTTCGGCGCGAGTCTTGACGACGACTCGCGTCGCGCACATTGTGGCTGTGAGCTGCGGTTATAGAGTGGAGCTAAGGGGACTCGAACCCCTGCTTTGACCAGGCGAAATACTGGCTACCTGCAATGCCCACTCGTTCCGATTCGTCCCCTCTCATTACTTGCGGTTTCGTTCTCGGGCCTTGACGGCGTCAAGAGCGGTCTCGTTACAACAGTTGGGCATTGTTCAATCGGCGACGGTGCGTCGGACTGTATCTAGCCGTCGAGTGACGTCGAGACGCCAGGCGTGCAGCATGCCGGGCCGGGAGATGTCATCGACGAAGCTGCCCCGGCCCGTCAGAAGGCGGTTGTCCCCGACCCGTTGCACGCGGGTTCCGGCGTAGCGGGGCGTCGGGGCGCTGGTTGCGGTCCCCTGCACGTCCTGAGTCAATGGCACTCCACGGTTATCACTGATTGAGAAGTCGGATGTCATCATAGGAAAATGCCGTTACCGCAGTCGATAGATTCGCGGCCACGCAACGTTGGAGTCCTTTTGGCCGCGGGCGCCGGCCGGCGATACGGCAAGCCGAAGGTGCTAGTTGATGGCTGGCTGGACACTGCGGTCGCTGCGCTACGCGATGGAGGATGCGCCGACGTCGTTCTCGTTTTGGGCGCCGCACAGATCGCTCCCCCGCCCGGCGTCACCGCGGTCACCGCGCGGTACTGGCATGAGGGCCTCAGTGCATCAGTGCGCACGGGTCTGGTGCAGGCCGACCAGATGCACGCCGACTACGCGGTGCTGCATGTCATCGACACTCCCGACGTGGACGCAGCAGTGGTGTCGCGGGTGCTCGACCGCGCGTTGGGCTCCGAAAGTGGGCTTGCGCGAGCGTATTTCGGTGAGCGGCCCGGACATCCGGTGGTGATTGCGCGGCGGCACTGGCCCGAGGTGCTGGCCTTGATATCCGGGGATCGGGGCGCGGGTGCGTATCTGAGCACCAGGCGCGACGTCGAGATCGTCGCCTGCGCCGATCTCGCGGGCGGTCAGGACATCGATGAGCTCTAGGCAGCCAGGGATGGGTCAGTTGATAACGCCGCTTCAGCGGCCGCTCACCGCGTGGCCGCTAGCTCCAGAGCGTGACGTGCACCTTTGGGCGGAATCTGGTCACCCCGACGCCATTTCCCCGGATCATCGCCTGGATGCACCTCGGGGTGGTGATGAAGCGGACCAGTTCGGACACGGCGGGCTGACGGGCTGACGGTGGCAGCGTCGCTACACACCACTCGCCCGACCTGTCCAGCCCGGGGCCGATCACGTGGGTCAACCGCCCGGCGGAAAGGTCTTTGGCGATCGCGAAACCGATGGTCAACGTAACGCCGCCAACCCGCTGAACCTCCTCGAGCGCGGCGGCCTCGCTCTGAAAGATTCGTTGTTGTGACTCCGGAATTGCCAAGCCACGCAACATGGTTGCGATCTCGCCGCCCATGCTGCCTGCCGATGGTCCGAGCATCCACTGTTGTTGTCGCAACAGCCCGGGCGTCGGAATACCGACGGCCAGTGGGCTATTCGGCGGCGCCACGGTGATGATCTGATATTTCAGAAAGGGACGCACGAAGATCGAACCGTCGGAGCCGAGCGAACTTTCACTTGCCGGTCCGATCGCGATGTCAACGGCGCGCGAACAAATCAGGTCGCGGAATTGGCTCGTCGGGTGCACGCTCAACTCGACAGACAAGTCGTCGGCCCGCGACGAGAAGAGCTCGATCAGGCCCGGCGCGGCGTGTTCGGCGAACGCGCTGGACGCGGCGATCCGCAGCAGGCGGCGCCCGTGGGCGGCCTCGGTGACCTCGATCGCGGTTTGCTGTTGCAGACCCAGGATCTCGACCGCGCGGCTGGCCAGCCGGAGTCCGCCCGGCGTGAACGCCAGTCCGGCACCGGTCTTGGTGAACAACGGGTCTTCGAGTTCCTTGCGTAGCGCCGCCACGTGCATGGAGACCCCGGAATCGGATACGCCTAGTTCCGCGGCGGCCGCTCGGACCGAGCCCAGACGAACCACCGCCGAATAGGCCCGAAGTTGAGCCGGAGTCATGACTGTGAGCCTACTTTGGGATGCGTGCGTGACGTGCTTGCCGAGCTCATGTCGATCTGGCGTGCTGATGACACCGCAGGGCTCGGGACGGTAGTGCGAACATTCCACTCGGCGCCGCGGCCGCCTGGAGCCTCGATGGTGGTAGCTCCGGACGGTTCAGTGAGTGGGTCGGTGTCGGGTGGCTGCGTAGAGGGTGCTGTTTATGAACTGGCCACCGAGGTGGCGCAAACCGGCACTCCACGGCTGCACCGCTATGGGGTCAGCGACAGCGATGCCCTCGCGATCGGCCTGACGTGCGGCGGCATCATCGACATCTTCGTCGAGTCGGTGTCGCGAGCGACATTCCCCGACCTTGACGAGGTGGCCGACGACGTCGGTGAGCACCGTGCTGTCGCGGTTGCGACCGTCATCGCCCACCCGGACGCGCAGTGGGTTGGCCACAGGCTGGTCATCCGGCCGGACGCGGTGACCGGATCGCTGGGTTCGGCGCGTGCCGACGCCGCGGTCGCCGACGACGCGCGCGGCTTGCTCGCGGTGGGCCGCAGCGAGGTCCTCGAGTATGGACCCGACGGGCAGCGTCTGGGCGCAGGCATGGAGGTCTTCGTGTCCAGCTACGCTCCGCGCCCGCGGATGCTGGTGTTTGGTGCCATCGACTTCGCCGCCGCCCTGGCCCAGCAGGGATCATTTCTCGGCTACCGGGTTACCGTCTGCGATGCCCGCCCCGTGTTCGCCACCCGAGAACGTTTTCCAACGGCCGACGAGGTGGTTGTCGACTGGCCGCACCGGTATCTTGCCGCGCAGGCCGGGGCGGGCGCCATCAACGAGAGCACGGTGATCTGTGTGCTCACCCACGATCCGAAGTTCGACGTCCCGGTGCTCGAGCTGGCACTGCGCCTGCCCCACGTCGGATATGTGGGGGCGATGGGATCGCGCCGGACCCATGATGACCGGATAGAGCGGCTGCGAGCGGCGGGGTTGACTGACGCCGAGCTAAACCAGTTATCCAGCCCCATCGGACTGGACCTCGGTGCCCGGACCCCGGAAGAGACCGCGGTCTCGATCGCAGCCGACATCATCGCCCGGCGTTGGGGCGGCGGAGGCCGCCCGCTGGCCGAAATCAAAGGGCGAATCCACCATGAGACGCAGGTCCAGGGCGAGTTAAAGGATCACTTAACTCGACATTGACGTGTACTGCGGGCTGACTGACACTTGGGGTCCCTTCCCGTAGCGAGGTGCGTCACATGCAGGTGCCCGGGCCCTTCGAATACGAGCGCGCGACCAGCGTCGACCATGCGATCGGACTCCTGGATCGGTTGGGCGAGGGCGCGCGCGTGGTCGCCGGCGGGCACAGCCTGCTGCCGATGATGAAGCTGCGCATCGCCAACCCCGAATACCTCATCGACATCAACGACCTGGCGCTCGAGCTCGGATACGTGATCACCGATCCGACGCTGGTCCGCATCGGCGCCATGACCCGTCACCGCGAGCTGCTGGAGTCGAACACCCTCGCCGCGGTGTGCCCAATCTTCCCCGACGCCGAACGGGTGATCGCCGACCCGGTGGTGCGCAATCGCGGCACCCTCGGCGGTTCACTCTGCCAAGCGGATCCGGCCGAGGATCTGACGACAGTGTGCCTTGTGCTGGATGGGGTGTGCCTGGCCCGGGGGCCATCAGGTGAACGCGAGATACCGATTGACGACTTCTTTGCTGGGCCGTACGAGACCACACTCGCCTACAACGAGATGTTGGTGGAGGTTCGGATCCCATTGCGACAGAACACATCCAGCGCCTATGCGAAAGTTGAACGCCGAGTCGGCGACTGGGCGGTCACCGCGGCCGGCGCGGCCCTCACGCTCGACGGCGACTCGGTGGCCGCCGCCCGGGTGGGTCTGACCGCGGTGAATCCCGACGCGGCCGCACTCGCGGAAATCTCGGCGGCCCTGGTCGGCCAGCCCGCCACCGAAGAGGTCTTCGCCGAGGCGGGCCGTCGGGCCGGCGAAGCCTGCGACCCGGTCACCGACGTCCGCGGCACCGCCGAGTACAAGCGGCACCTGGCCTCCGAATTAACCAGCCGCACATTGCGCACCGCCGCCCAGCGCGTGCGCAACGCGGCCGAAGGGATCTGACGATGCAAGTCAACTTGACTGTCAACGGCGAACAGGTGACCGCCGAAGTCGAACCCCGGATGCTGCTGGTGCACTTTCTGCGTGATCAGCTGCGGCTCACCGGCACTCACTGGGGTTGCGACACGAGCAACTGCGGAACATGCGTGGTCGACGTCGACGGCGTGCCAGTCAAGTCCTGCACCATGCTCGCGGTGATGGCATCCGGGCACAGCGTGCGGACCGTGGAGGGGTTGGCGGTGGACGGCCAACTCGACCCGGTGCAGGAAGGGTTCATGCGCTGCCATGGACTGCAATGCGGATTCTGCACCCCGGGAATGATGATCACCGCCCGCGCCCTGCTAGACCGCAACCCCGACCCCGACGAGGAGACTATCAGGGAGGCGATCTCCGGACAGATCTGCCGGTGCACCGGATACACCACGATCGTGCGCTCCATCCAGTGGGCCGCACGCAACGCAACACCGGCGGCAACCTCATGACCACCATTGAAAACCGTCCGCCCTCGCCAGAAGACACAGCCGACAACGATCAAAAGCCGTGCGGGCACGGACGGATGCTGCGCAAAGAGGACCCCCGGTTCATCCGGGGCCGCGGCAACTACGTCGACGACGTCGCGCTGCCGGGCATGCTTCATCTGGCGATCTTGCGCTCGCCGTACGCGCACGCCCGCATTGTCAGCATCGATGTGACGGCAGCCCTTGCACATCCCAAAGTCAAAGCGGTGGTCACCGGCGCCGACCTGGCCGAGAAGGGTCTGGCCTGGATGCCGACGCTGTCCAACGACGTGCAGGCCGTGCTGGCCACCGACAAGGTCCGCTTCCAGGGTCAGGAAGTGGCATTTGTCGTTGCCGAGGACCGGTATTCGGCGCGTGACGCGCTGGAGTTGATCGACGTCGAGTACGACCCGCTAGATCCCGTCGTCGACGTCCGCACCGCCCTCGACCCTTCGGCGGCAGTGATCCGCACCGATCTCGAGGGCAAGACCGACAACCACTGCTTCGACTGGGAAACCGGTGACGCGGCGGCGACCGAAGCGGTGTTCGCGAAGGCCGACGTGATCGTCAAGCAGGAAATCGTCTACCCCCGGGTGCACCCCGCACCGATGGAGACGTGCGGCGCGGTGGCTGATCTGGACCCGGTGACCGGAAAGCTGACATTGTGGTCCACCAGCCAGGCGCCGCACGCACACCGGACGCTGTATGCGTTGGTCGCGGGCCTCCCTGAACACAAGATCCAAGTGATCTCACCGGATATCGGCGGTGGCTTCGGCAACAAGGTGCCGATCTATCCCGGTTATGTGTGCGCGATCGTCGGCTCGCTGGTGCTGGGCAAGCCGGTGAAATGGATGGAGGACCGCAGCGAGAACCTGACCTCGACGGGCTTCGCGCGCGACTACATCATGGTCGGTGAGATCGCCGCCACGAAAGAGGGCAAGATTCTCGCGATCCGGACTAATGTGCTGGCCGACCACGGCGCATTCAACGGCACAGCAGCACCGATGAAGTACCCCGCCGGCTTCTTCGGCGTGTTCACCGGCAGCTACGACATCGAGGCCGCCTACTGCCATATGACCGCGGTGTACACCAACAAGGCACCCGGCGGGGTCGCCTATGCGTGCTCGTTCCGGATCACCGAGGCCGTCTACTTCGTCGAGCGACTGGTGGACTGTCTGGCCTTCGACCTCAAGATGGACCCGGCCGAGCTACGGCTGCGAAACCTGCTGCGGCCCGATCAATTCCCGTACAAGAGCAAGACCGGCTGGGTCTATGACTCAGGTGACTACGAGACCACCATGCGCAAGGCCATGGACATGATCGGCTACGACGCGCTGCGCGCCGAGCAGAAGGAGCGGCGGGCGCGCGGCGAGCTGATGGGCATCGGGATGTCCTTCTTCACCGAGGCCGTCGGTGCCGGTCCGCGCAAGGACATGGACATCCTCGGCCTGGGCATGGCCGACGGGTGCGAATTGCGCGTGCACCCGACGGGTAAAGCCGTTGTGCGGCTTTCGGTTCAGACCCAAGGCCAGGGCCACGAGACGACGTTCGCCCAGATTGTCGCCGAGGAACTGGGAATTCCGCCCGACGACATCGACGTCGTGCACGGCGACACCGACCAGACGCCGTTCGGGCTGGGCACCTACGGCAGCCGGTCCACGCCAGTATCGGGCGCGGCCGCGGCTCTGGTGGCGCGCAAGGTCCGCGACAAGGCCAAGATCATCGCGTCGGGAATGCTGGAGGTGTCAGTTGCCGACTTGGATTGGGAGAAGGGCAAATTCCACGTCAAGGGTGACCCGTCGGCTGCGGTGACCATCCAGGACATCGCGATGCGCGCGCACGGGGCCGGCGACCTGCCCGAGGGCATCGAGGGCGGCCTGGACGCCCAGATCTGCTACAACCCGGAGAACCTGACCTACCCATACGGCGCGTACTTCTGTGTAGTAGACGTCGATCCGGGCACCGCGGTGGTCAAAGTGCGGCGCTTCCTGGCCGTCGATGACTGCGGTACCCGCATCAACCCGATGATCATCGAAGGTCAGGTGCACGGCGGCATCGTCGACGGCATCGGGATGGCGTTGATGCAGATGATCGCCTTCGACGAAGAGGGCAACTGCCTGGGCGGGTCGCTGATGGACTACCTGATCCCGACCGCGCTCGAGGTGCCGCACCTGGAGACCGGGCACACCGTGACGCCGTCGCCGCACCACCCGATCGGGGCGAAGGGCATCGGCGAATCGGCCACCGTTGGATCGCCGCCCGCGGTAGTCAACGCGGTGGTGGATGCGTTGGCGCCGTTCGGGGTTCGCCACGCCGATATGCCGCTGACACCGTCCCGGGTCTGGGAGGCCATGCAGGGCCGCGCCAGACCGCCGATCTAGAGGGTTATATGACGATCAGCGAGCGAGCTCAGCAACTGTTGGCGGCGCGGACACCGTTTGTGCACGCGACGGTGGTGCGGGCCCAGCCGCCCACTTCCGCTTACCCGGGAGACGAAGCAATCCTGTTGGCGGACGGCACGATCGAGGGCTTCGTCGGCGGCCAGTGCGCGCAAAACTCGGTCCGTAAGGCGGCGCTGGGTGTGCTGCAGGCGGGCGAAAGTGTGTTGCTGCGGGTGCTTCCCGACGGCGACGTGCACTTTCCCGAGGCGCCCGGCGCCTGCGTGGTCGTCAACCCGTGCCTGTCCGGCGGATCGCTGGAGATCTTCCTGACGCCGCAGCTGCCCGCTCCCCTGATCCGGGTCCATGGAGCCACGCCGATCGCAGACGCGCTAATGCAGCTGTGCGGCGTGCTGGGCTACGATGTCCAGCGCGAAGCGCGGGGCGCCAACGATCTAGCCGACACGTCCGCGGTGGTGATCGCCAGCCATGGCGGCCCGGAAGCCGAACTCATTCGCACGGCCTTGGATAACGGCGTTGGGTATATCGGTTTGGTGGCCAGCAAGGTTCGCGGCGCCTCGATCCTGAACCAACTCGAACTCTCCGACGTCGAGCGAGCCCGCATACATACCCCGGTCGGATTGCCCATCGGCGCCAAGACACCGGCGGAGATCGCGGTATCCATCGCCGCTGAACTCATTGCCGCCGTCCGCAACGGCAGCCTGATCCGTCCCGCTACACCGGTGAACGGCGGCGCGCGCGAGGCGGTCGACCCAGTATGCGGCATGACGGTGCCGATCGGACCCGCCACCCAACACTTGGAATTGGGCGGCGCCGACTACTGGTTCTGCTGCCCAGGATGCCGCACGGCATTTGCCGCCGGGAAAGCCGGCATATGACAGCGCAGCGGGTCACCGGCGTCGTACTGGCCGCCGGCAGCTCCCGCAGGCTAGGGACGCCTAAACAGGTTCTGCCATACCGGGAGACGACCATACTGGGGGCCACCCTCGACGTTGCCCGCGCCGCAGGATTCGACCAGATCATCGTCACATTGGGTGGTGCTGCCCAAGCGGTGCGCGACGTGGTGCCGTTGGACGGGGCCGACGTGGTAGCCGTCGACGACTTTGGCACCGGCTGTTCGGCGTCGTTGCGTGTCGCGCTACATCGGGTAGACCCGCGGGCTACCAGCATTGTGCTGATGCTCGGCGATCAGCCACGCGTGGCTCCCGCAACGGTGCAACGGATAGTCGCCGCTCCGCCGGGCGCCGACGTCATGGTGTGCCGTTACGCCGACGGCATCGGGCATCCGTTCTGGTTCAGCCGCGATGTATTTGGCGAACTTTCGCAGCTGCACGGCGACAAAGGAGTCTGGAAGCTGGTCCAGTCGGGCCGGCACCCGGTACACGAGATCGCTGTAGAGGGCCCGGTGCCACTCGACGTCGACACCTGGGACGACTACCAGCGATTGCTGGAATCGGTGCCATCATGATTTTCGCGGACCCCGACGACGTGATCCGCCGGTTCGACGCCCAGGACTACCTACTCGACACTGGAACCGCGTCTGCGATCTATCTGGCAGTCACGCTCGGCAAACCGCTCCTGCTGGAAGGAGAGCCCGGCGTCGGCAAGACGACGGCCGCGAAAACCCTTGCGGCAGTGCTTGATACCACACTACTTAGGCTGCAATGCTACGAGGGCCTGACCGCCAACGAAGCGCTTTACGACTGGAACTACCAGCGCCAGTTGCTGGCTATCCGGCTGGCCGAGGCGCGCGACACCGGTATCGAAGAAGCGGATCTCTACACCGAGACCTACCTGGTGGATCGGCCCATCCTGCAGTGTGTGCGGCATCGGGGTCCGACACCGCCGGTGCTGCTGATCGACGAGATCGACCGGGCAGACGACGAATTCGAAGCGCTGCTGCTGGAGTTCCTCGGTGAGGCCGCGGTCACCGTCCCGGAGTTGGGCACCTTCGTCGCCGAGCGCGCACCGATCGCGGTGCTCACTTCCAACCGTAGCCGCGACCTACACGACGCACTGCGGCGGCGCTGCCTCTACCACTGGATCGATTACCCGGAGCCGTCCCGGGCGGCCGCGATTGTCCGCCGGACGGTGCCCGGGGCGACGACACCGCTGATCGAGCATGCCAGCCAATTCGTGAGCAGCGCGCGCGATCTCGACCTGGACAAGCCGCCGGGCGTGGCCGAAACCATCGACTGGGTAGCGGCTCTGGTGTCTCTGCGCGTCGCAGATATTGCCCCGGCCGATTCGGTCGATTCGGCGCTGGCCAGCCTTGGGGCACTGGCCAAGACGCCCGACGATCGCACCCTGATCCGCGACGCGTTCATCGAATACAGCCGCACATGAGAGGAACCACAGTATGAAGATCGCCAACCAGTTCATCGTCAGCGCGCCGATCGAGCAGGCCTGGGACGTGCTGTGCGACCTGGAGCAGGTGATTCCGCTGATGCCCGGTGCGGCGCTGATCGGCCATGAAGGCGAAGAATACCTCGGCAAAGTCAAAGTCAAGGTCGGGCCCGTCACCAGTGAATTCAGCGGCAAGGTGCGTTTCGTCGAGCAAGACCGCGACCAGCACCGCGCGGTTATCGACGGCAAGGGCAAGGAGGCGCGCGGGACCGGCAACGCGGCCGCCACGGTCACCGCCCAGCTGCACGAGGACGGGGGTCGCACGAATGTCAGCGTCGACACCGACCTAAAGATCGTCGGCAAGCTTGCTCAGTTCGGGAGCGGAATGCTGCAACAGGTGTCGGAGAAGCTGCTGGGCCAGTTCGTGGATTCCCTGGAAGCCAAACTGGCCGCCGAGAATGCCGGCGTCCCACAGGGTTCGACCGGCAGGGCCGAGGAGGCCAGCGCCGAGGAGCCGATCCCGGCCTGGCCGGCAAATCCGGTCCCGGGCACCCGCCAAGAGCCCGCTCCCGAGCCAGAGCCCATCGATCTGCTGCAGCTCGCTGGTAGCGGCCAGCTCATGAAGTACGGCTCGGCGGCGGTGGCGCTGCTCGCCGGGCTGGTGCTGATCTGGGTGCTGCGTCGGAGAAGTTAGCCGCTCGTGAGCACCCCGTTGCTGTTACGTGGCATCGATCTGGCGGCGTTCGCGGCGGCGTTGGCAGCGCGCCTGCGGAACGCGGGAGTCTCGGTGTCCGCCAGCGGCCAGGGTGGTTTCGTGCAGGCGCTCCGGCACTTGGCACCCCAAACCACGGTGGCGCTGTACTGGGCCGCCAGGCTCACCCTCGTCAACCGGATGGAAGACCTCGGTGCCTTCGACGCGGTGCTGCGAGAGGTCTTCGGGAGTGTTCAATCCGGCGACACACGAAGCCCGGAGTCAGTCCTGCCGATCGCCGGGCCCAAGACACCCGCAGCGCCCGCGGCTGGCATCGCGCAGCCCGCGGCCAGCCAATCTGCCAATGCGCGCGCCGCAAAATTGCCGTGGGTCACCCGGACCGCGCCCGACTGGGACGGCGGAGCGGATGCAGGCATCCTCCTGCCAGACCTGCTGCCCAGCCGCATCGCCGCATTGGCCGACGAACCGTTCGACCAGTTCGACCCCAAAGATCTGCGCCTGATCGGTTCGTGGCTGGAGGCGTCGGTTCAAGCTTGGCCCCGGCGCCGCAGCCTTCGGTTCGAATCCAGCCCGCACGGCAAGAGGATCGACCTGCGGGCGACGATGAACGCGTCACGAGGGACCGGATGGGAAGCTGTGACGCTGGCGCGAACGCGGCCGCGGCACCGCCCCCGGCGGGTCGTCCTGGTCTGCGACGTCAGCCGCTCCATGCAGCCATACGCCGCGATCTATCTGCATTTGATGCGGGCGACGGTGCTGCGCCGGGCCGGTGTTCGCCCCGAGGTGTTCGCGTTCTCGACGTCTCTGACCCGGCTCACCCCGGTGCTGTCCCACCGCTCGGCCGAGATGGCGCTGGAACGGGCCAACGAGAAGGTCACCGACCGGTACGGTGGCACGTTCATCGGCCGCAGCATCGCCGGCCTGCTGGTCCCACCGCACGGCAGCGTGCTGCGCGGGGCGGTAGTGATCATCGCGTCGGACGGTTGGGACAGCGATCCGCCCCACGTGCTCGAGCATGCTATGGCGAGGGTGCGGCGGCGCGCCGCGTTGCTGGTCTGGCTCAACCCGCGCGCGGCGCACGATGAATTCCAGCCACTTGCCGGTTCGATGGCGGCGGCCCTGCCCCATTGCGATCTGTTCCTGCCGGCACACTCGCTGACCGGCCTGCGCCAGCTGTTTGTGGCCCTGGCTAGTCGGGCATCGCGGCGATGAGCTGCTTGGCGGTGAGGGGCAGGGAGCGAACCCGGATGCCGAGCGCGTCGTAAACGGCGTTTGCGATCGCCGCGGCGGTTGGACCTTGCGCGCACTCGCCAACCCCTAATGGTGGATTGCCGTTTCCGGCAACGAATTCAACGTCAATCGCGGGCACTTCGGAGAACCGCAGGATCGGGTAGGTCTCCCAGGTGTCGCTGGTGACATTTAATCGGTCGAACCGCACCCGCTCCTTGAGCGTCCAACTGGTGGCCTGGATGGCACCGCCCTCAACCTGATTGGCCGCACCGTCAGGATTGATGACCAATCCCGCATCCACAGCGATAACGAGCCGTCGCACCCGGACCTCGTTGATCACCTCGACCTCGACGACGACCGCGCAATAGGCGGATGAGTTCTTGTATCGCGCATAGCCGATGCCGTGCCCAACCGCCTCCTGTGACGTCCATTCCGCCCAACCAGCCCGCGACGCCGCGGTGTGCAGCACCACCTGCCCGCGAGGGTCCGACAAATGGGCCAACCGGAATTCGAGTGGATCGCGGCCCGCGGCCGACGCGAGTTCGTCTATGAATGACTCCGCCGCAAAGACATTCAGAAAGGCACCTAGCGAACGCAGCGCCGAGGTGCGCAGCGGCATCTCGGTCAACAGGTGGTTGGTGACCCGGTAGGCGGGAAAGTCGTAGGACGGCAGGGCATTTCGCCCGGCGCCACCACCTCGTTCGAGCGGCGGCTCGCCGCCTGCGCGGATCGGCTCGCCGCCGGAGCGGTGGCTAGCCGCCAGCAAAGCATTCGTCGGCGTTGTGCCAGGGCGGCCCATGTAGCTGCCGCTCCATATCTCGTGGCGCCAAGCCAGCACGTTGCCGTCGTCGCTACAGTCGGCGGCGATCTCGACGACCCCCGCGGAACCGAAAGGCGCCCATGTCAGTTCGTCAGGACGTGACCAGACCATCTGTACAGGCCGCCCCGGCACGGCCTGCGCCAGCAGCGCGGCATCCATGGCCGCATCGTCGGCGCCGTTGTGCCCGTAACAACCCGCACCCTCCACGTGTCGCACCAACACCAGATCGGGCGCTAGGTCAAGCGCCGCGGCCAATTCGCGTCGCAGCACGTGAACGCCCTGGCTGTGTGACCACACATCGAGCCGGCCGTCCTCGTGCGCCAGGGCTGCCGCGGCCGACGGACCGATCGATGCATGTGCCAGGTACGGCCGGTGGTAGCGGGCAGAGTATGACCGCGCGGACTGGACGCGCGTTGTGGCCTCTTTGAGCGCGAGCACCGAGGTGTCGGCTTCGGCTGATACGAGAAATCCGGGAAGGTCGTCCTCGTCCGGCAGGGTGGGCCGCTCGTCCCAGGTAGCATCGCCGCGTAGCCGCTCAGCGGCGCGCAGAGCGACTTCTTCGCGCTCGGCTACCGCCCCAAGGAAGTCGCCGTCACGGACGACGGTGATCACACCTGGCAGCGCCCGGGTCGGGGCGGTATCGACGTCGCGCAGCCTCGCGCCGCGCGAGGGCGGGCGAACGACCCTCCCATACACCTGCCCATCCAGGACGAGGTCGTGCAGGTAGCGCGGTCGCCCGCTCAGCTTGTCGGGTAAGTCCAGCCGGGCTAAGTTCGTGCCGACGACCCCGTAGTCCCACTCTGCCTTGGGTGTCGCCTCGCCGGTGGCCGTCCGATCCAGCAACGAGTCGTCGGCGAGTTCCCAATAGCTCGTGGCTGAATCGCCTGGAGCGTTGATCTGACCGTCCGCAACTACCAACTCGTCGGGCGTCACCGCGAGTTTGGCTGCCGCGATGGCAAGATAGAGGGCACGTGCTTCGGCGCACACCTGTCGCAGTGCCGCGCCTGAGTTCTGAATCGACAAGCTGCCGGCGGTGAAGCCCTCGTCAGGGCTCAGATCTGTGGCCGCAGCAATCATCTGCACCCGCGTAACGTTCACATCAAGTTCCTCGGCGGCGATCTGGGCAAGTGCCGTCAACACGCCTTGGCCCAGCTCTACCTTGCCCGAGCGGACCTCCACGATGCCATCTGATCTGACCCGAACCCATTGGCCTAGAACTGGATTGGAGGCAAGCGACAGCGGCAGGTCAGCGCTGGCCATCGGTTGACCCCGGTATCTCAGCAGCCATCTGTGCCGCAGCGCTTAGCACTGCTCGAACCACGCGATTATGTGAGCCGCAGCGACATAGGTTGGGATCCAGAGCGGTGCGGACCTCGGCTTCCGTCGGCTCGGGGTTGTCAGTTAACAGTGCCGCAGCCGTCACCACGATGCCCGACATGCAATACCCGCATTGCGCCGCTTGGCCGGCGATGAGCGCGCGCGCCACCGGGTGAGGCTCCCCGTCGGCGGCCAATCCCTCAACGGTCCGAATCGACTTGTCAGCACCGACCGCAACGGAGTATCACAGGAGTAGATGGGACGGCCGTCAACAAGCACGAAACACGCGCCGCACAAACCTAAGCCACAGCCGAAGCGCGTGCCTTTCAAACCCAAGTCGTTGCGCAATACGTACAGCAACGGGGTGTCGTCCGCGGCGTGAACCTCGTGCCGCTGTCCGTTCACGGTTAGCCATCGAGCCGTCGGTTTCTCGCTTTCTCCCATGACTCCAGCATCCTCCGGCTGCGGTATCGAGGAAGCCGGTAGTTCACTCACGTCGAACCAGTGCGCTACGGCGGCCACACAGGCGACGGTTCGACACTTGTCGCGACGCCCGCGACGGGCACTGCCTCAGGCCCGATGCTGTGCGACGTTGAAGACGTTGCCGTCGGGAGCCCGGACGAAAAACCTGCGTACGCCCTGTACTCCGACAAAGGCAGGACGATATGCCGGTAATCGACGCCGGAGTTACCGTGCAGCCGCTCGAGCAGCGCACGCTCGGCCGGATCTAGGCCGCTGAGCTCGGCCACCTTCGAAGTGAGCTCGGCCTGCGAATACCTGTGCATCGGAAAGGCGGACCGCACCGCCATCATCCTGGTCATCGCGGTCGCCTCAGCACCCGCACCCTCCACGAGGGGTCATCTCAGATCTGTGCATACCCGCCCACGGCTAACACCACGACATCGACGGCCGCGATGCCGAACGCGGCCATAAACGGCACCCGGCCGGTGCCGACGGCGCCAATCACCGCGAGCAGGACAGCGGCGCCCAGCCCGGCCAGCGCGACCCACTGACGGCTTGAAGCCAGTAACAGCAGCACGGACGCCGACACCAGGAGCACCAGCGCGATGGCGCGCACGGTCCCCGCGCCCCAGCGGGCGGCCACCCACTGCGGCAGGCCGTTGACGCCGGTGGTCCGGTCGGCGGCGAGATCGGGCAGCACGTTAGCGAAGTGGCCGCCGAGGCCGACCAGGGCCGCTACTGCGGTCGTATACCAGGTCGGCACGGGGTGACCCGGCAGCGTGCTCGCCGCGTAGGCGGGTATCGGGCCGAACCCGAGGATGTACATGAGGCCGGACGCCGGCGTCGACTTCAGGCCGAAGTTGTAAGCCCACCCTGCGCCGACGATCACCGCCAGGATGATCGCCGTTACCACGCCGATGGCCAGCGCCATCGCCAGCGCGGCCAGCACCGACGCGAAGGCTGCGATCCACACCGCCCGCACGCTGATACCCCCAGTGGCGACGGGCTTGTCCGTACGGCCAGCCGCGGCGTCGCGGGGCGCATCCAGAGCGTCGTTGGACCAGCCGATCGAGAGCTGGCCGGCCAGCATGGCAGGTGCCGTCAGTATCGGCCCTATGCCATAGGGTGCCGCCCCGGCCGCCAGCAGAGTGACCAGGGCACTGATGGCAAGCGACGGCCCCGGATGACCGGCGATGATCAGTGCCCGCGCGCGGCTCAGCACAGTGGGCGCTGTTCGCGTGTGGACCGTAATCGCCGGTCTCCCGTCATGTCAGCGCCCCATGCGGCCACAGAAACTGTGAATCAGCATGAGGTAGACCATGAAATAGTAATGAATTCCGTGGCGGAAGGTCGTAAAACATGAGGCTTGCGCTGCGAGGTGCCAACCCCGTCGAGTGGCTTGCCCTGCGGGCCGGCGTCGTCCCGACCGCCGCCGCCGAGGCGTGGGGCGGGATGGGCTTGTCGGCGATCCTGATCGCCGCCGTGCGTACCGGCATGACCACCCGCCTGGCCCAGCAGCCGTCGACGGCTGGGGATCTCGCCGCCGACCTGGGTCTCGATCCGGTGCCGACCCGGCTCCTGCTTGACTGCCTGCGCTCGGGCGGCCATGTCACCGTCCGAGCCGGGCGCTACCAGCTCAGCCGCTCGTCACGGCGCTGGCTGGACCCTGAGTCCGAGCTGTCGGTCGCGCAGTACGTGGCGGGCGCTTCGGACTACTGGGCCTGGTGGTCGGGGCTGGACGAGGTGACCCGCAACGGGCAGCCCGCCGGGCATCACGACGCGCGGCCCAGCGATCCGTACTGGCGGCGGTACATCTGCGGACAGCTGGAACTCGCGCGGCTCAGCGCCGATGAGGTAGCCAGAAAGCTTCGGCTGCCTGGCGATCCGCGATCCCTCCTGGACATCGGCGGCGGCCACGGCTGGTACTCGGCACAGCTGTGCCGCCGCTATCCGCGGCTGACCGCGACCGTGCTCGACCTGCCGGGGAGCGCAGCGATAGGCCGCGAGATCATCGCCGAGGCCGGGATGGCCGATCGGGTTGAGCACCGGGACGGGGACGCGACGACAGACGACCTGGGCAGCGGGTACGACGCCGTGCTGTGCTTCAACCTTCTCCACCACTTGACCGCTGACCAGACCGTCGGCCTATTCAGCAGGATCCACGAGGCGCTGGCGCCTGGCGGGATGTTGGCCGTCATGGACGCCTTCGCCGAGCCGCGCCGCCGCACGGCGGCCGCCGGCAACTTCCTCGGACTGTTTGTCTATCTCAGCTCCGGGTCTCAAGTAAATACGCCGGCGCAATTGTACAGCTGGCTCCGCGGGGCCGGGTTCGGCACGCCTCGGAGGATCCGCATTCTCCGGATCCCAGGGCTGCACATGTACGCGGTCAGCAAGGTGTAGCCCACCCAGGATAGAGGTGCAGCTTGAACAACTTGGAACCCTATAACCGAGTCGTCTCCAGCGACGACGAGCAGCTCATTCTGGTGGACAGCGATGACCGCGAGATCGGCTTCCTGGCGAAGGCCGATGCGCACCTTGGCCGCGGAAGGCTGCACCGCGCGTTCTCGGTGTTCGTGTTCAATCCAGCGGGCGAACTGCTCGTGCAGCAGCGCGCGAAGAGCAAACCCCTGTGGCCGGGGTACTGGTCGAACACCTGCTGCTCGCATCCACGCGTGGGCGAGAATATGGACCACGCCGTCCGGCGCCGCTTGCAGGAGGAACTCGGCCTGAGGGCGGAGCTGGAATTCCTGTTCAAGTTCCAATACCAGGCTCAGTACGACTTGCAAGGCGCCGAGCACGAGCTGTGCTGGGTCTACGCCGGGCGCGGCGCCGAGCGACCGCGCGCGAACGTCCATGAGATCGCAGCCTGGCGGTATGTCACGCCGCAGGCACTGTGTGCCGAGATCGCATGCGCACCCGAGACTTTCACACCCTGGTTCAAGCTTGAATGGGCGCGTCTCTTGCGCGACCATCCCCGGGTGCTGGACACGCCGTGCACGGGGTAGGACGTCCTAGGAGGAAGCGCTGTTAGCGGGTATAGCTCGCCTCGCCATTCATGCGCCGCGGCGCGTGATCACTGTCGCGCTGCTCGTTCTAATCGGCTCGGCGGTTTTCGGCGTGCCCGTTACAAGCCGGCTGTCCGCGGGCGGACTTACGGATCCGAACGCACAGTCCTACCGGGCGACGGCCCTGCTAGCACACAACTTCGGTCAGGGTGACATGCCGATGTTGATCACCGTCAGTTCTCCTGACGGGGTCAACGGCAGCGCCGCGCGGGCGGCGGGCAGCGACATCGTCCATGGCCTTCAGCAGTCGCCGGCCGTGGCAACGGTGACGTCGCCATGGACGGCTGCCCCGCCGGCGTCGGCACCCCTGGTCAGCAAGGACGGGAAGACCGGCTTGATCGTCGTCGGCATCACCGGAGGAGAAAACGGCGCGCCCAAGAACGTCGAGGCGCTGACCAAGGAAGTGGTCCACGATCGTCACGGTGTGACCGTGCGGGTCGGCGGCGAGGCGGCGACCAGGCTTCAGATCATCGTGCAGACCCAAAAAGATTTGAAGGTCATGGAAGTCGTTGCGATCCCGCTGAGCTTTCTAGTGCTGGTCTGGGTGTTCGGCGGTCTGGTGGCGGCAGCGCTTCCATTAGCGGTCGGTGGTATCGCGATCTTCGGGTCGATGGCGGTGTTGCGCGCGATCAGCTTAGCCACCGATGTCTCGATCTTGGCCCTTAACCTGTCTGTCGCGCTGGGGCTGGCAGTGGCCATCGACTACACGCTGCTCATGCTGAGCCGGTTTCGTGAGGAGCGTGCCGCCGGCGCGGGGCGGGACGAAGCGCTGGTGCGCACCATGGTTGCCGCCGGAAGGACGGTGTTGTTCTCCGCCATGACGGTCGTGCTGTCAATGTCGACGATGGTGCTATTCCCCATGTATGCGCTGAAGTCGTTCGCCTATGCCGGCGTGGCCGTGTTCGCATGCGCGCCCGTCGCCGCGATTATCGTGACGCCGGCGGCCATAGTGCTGCTGGACAACCGCCTAGACTCGTTGGATCTTCACCGGCTCATACGCCGGTTGCTGCGGCGTCCGACCCCGGCACCACGCCCGGTTGACCAGACGCTCTGGCGCCGGCTGGCCATGTTCGCGATGCGCAGGGCCGCGCCGATTGGGGTCGCGATCGTCACGCTGTTGGTCGCACTCGGCGTTCCGTTCACCGGCGTCAAATGGGGTGTGCCCGACGACCGGGTGCTGCCGAGCTCGAGCTCGCCGCACGTGGTCGGCGACCAGATGCGCACACAGTTCACCGACGACCTGGCGCAAAACGTGACAGTGGTGGTACCCGACGCTAACGGCGTCACCACGGCGCAGCTCGACCTGTACGCCGCCGCGCTGTCGCGGGTACCCAACGTGTCGTCGGTCTCCGCGCCCCGCGGCACGTTCGTCGCCGGTAAGACGGTGGGACCACCGTCGGCCACGGCCGCGATCACGAACGGCAGCGCGTTTTTCACCGTGACGAGCAAAGCACCCCTGTACTCCCAAACCTCCGAGACGCAGCTTGACCACCTTCACGCCGTTCCCGGCCCGGACGGCCGGCATGTGCTAATCACCGGGACCGCGCAGGTGAACCGGGACACCACCGACGCCATCACGTCCCGGCTGCCACTGGTGCTCAGCGTCATTGCCGCGATCACGTTTGTTTTGTTGTTCCTGATGACCGGCAGCGTGGTGGTGCCGCTGAAGGCGTTGCTGCTCAACGTCTTATCGTTGACCGCCGCGTTCGGCGCGCTCGTGTGGATCTTTCAGGACGGCCACCTCGGGGCATTTGGCACCACGGCCACTGGAACACTGGCGATCAGCATCCCAGTGCTGTTGTTCTGCATCGCCTTCGGGCTGTCGATGGACTATGAGGTGTTCCTGGTGTCACGGATCCGCGAATACTTGCGGGCGAGCGGCCAGACACCGGCCGATAACGATGAGAGCGTCGCGCTTGGACTGGCCCGCACCGCACGCGTGATTACCGCCGCAGCACTGATCATGTCCATCTCCTTTGCGGCACTCAGCGCCGCGCAGGTGTCTTTCTTGCGGATGTTGGGCGTCGGACTGACGCTGGCGGTGCTGGCTGACGCCACCCTCGTGCGTATGCTGCTCGTTCCGGCGTTCATGCACATGATGGGCCGGTTCAACTGGTGGGCGCCGAAATCGCTCAGGCACCTGCATGAACGGTTCGAAATCCGCGAGGTCACCCACGCGTCAAGCGAATCCGCTACGTGGTGAAGACAATTCGGCAAACTCACCCTGCGCTATGGCAGCCAACTCCACCACTCGGCATCGGCCGCACCCACGTCCACACCGACCGCAACTACTGGCGTAACGAACAGAAAAACCCCGGCCGATGGCCGGGGCAACCTGTGACCAGTGACGCGACTCATGTGTAACCCATGACCCGACTCATCACATTGGTGGAGCTAAGGGGACTCGAACCCCTGACCCCCACACT
>CAWAGK010000001.1:0-564056 GCA_963781685.1 uncultured Actinomycetota bacterium | reverse complement strand
GCCGGCGACTTCGACGTGGCGCCATTGCTGACCGGCACCGTCGGCATGGACCAGGTGGCCGACGCGTTCCACCGGCTCGCGAACTCACCGTCCGACGCGAAAATCCTGCTCGACCCAACACGGTGATCGCCGGGCCGGCAGAAATGAATGCTCAACCACCAACCCAGAAAAGGAGATACACATGAGCACGCTAGAAACCACCCCCCAACAGATCACGGCCCTGACGGCGCGGCCTGCCGACGCACCGGTGCTGATGGTCAACCTGTTGAAGTTCAAGCAGCCCGGCGGCCTTCAGCGCTACCTGCAGTACGGCGAGGAAGTTGCACCGCACCTGGAGCGCGTTGGCGCGACCGTCCGCTACGGCGGAACTGCGCCGGCTGTCGTCATCGGCTGGGGCGAAAAGCCTTGGTGGGACGCCATTCTCATCGTTGAGTACCCGACACCGGCCGCATTCATCGACATGGTGACCACCGAGGCGTACGCCAAGGTGCACGAGCACCGCGCCGCCGCCCTCGACCGCGGCGACCTGATCGCGACATCGACATGGTCGCTCGCGGATTGAGCGCCGCGCTCACGGCCACGGTCGTGGTAGGCCGCCTGATGGTGCCGGCGATCGCCTCGACGACGCCGGCACCACTGGGCGCCTACATCCGGCCACGCACGATTCACCACACGCTCGGCACTGAAAGGCGTGCCCTAGAACCGCAATGAGGCGCGGTTTTCGACACAGCTGCCTTGATGCCGTCGAAAGACGGCGACCAATCCGAGCACGACCAGCAAGGAGATAACGATGACCGCTCTGCCCGAACTCGATGGCGTTCAACACCGTTTCGTTGACCTTGGCGGCGGTGTCACGATTCACGTCGCGGAGGCTGGCCCACCCGAAGGGCCGCCCGTGATGCTCGTCCACGGTTTCCCGCAGCACTGGTGGGAGTGGCGAGAACTCATCGGCCCGCTGGCCGCCGACGGCTACCGGGTGCTGTGCCCTGACCTACGCGGCGCGGGCTGGAGTTCCGCGCCGGCCGGCGCTTACCGCAAGAATGACATGGCCGATGACCTGGCCGCCGTGCTCGACCGGTTACACGTAGGCCCGGTGACACTCGTCGCCCACGACTGGGGCGGCTTCGTGGCATTCATCATGATGCTGCACCACCCGGCGAAGGTCACCGGCTTCTTCGGACTCAACACGGGCGCACCATGGGTGCGCTTGGATGGGCCGTTGATTCGGCATCTTTGGCGGTTCTGGTACCAGATCCCGTTGGCGTTTCCGGTCGTGGGTCCGCGAATCATCGCCGATTCCAGAGCTCGCTACTTGCGACTGGTCATGAAGTGGGTGGGCGCGGGATATATGGTGCCGGAAAACGACTTCCGGCTATATGCAAGCGTGCTGCGCGATCGCGAGCACGCGATAGCCTGTTCGCGTTGGTACCGCACATTCCTCGGTCGGGAGTTCCTGCGATGGCTGCGCGGCGAATTCGCCGACGAACGCGTTAACGTCCCGGTGCGCTGGCTGCACGGTACCGCAGATCCCGTGCTCACACCTACCCTGCTGCGAGAATTTGACAGGCGAGTCGACGACTTCAACATCGAACTGGTGCCCGGCGTCGGGCATTGGATCGCCGAACAGCAGCCGGAATTGGTCTTGGCCAGGCTTCGCGCTTTCCTGCGCGGGGCCCGTCTGACACCACTACGAATGCGGAGGCCGCCAGCCAGGACCGCCGCTCGGTCGTCTCGACGAGGCCGGCGAATCCGTTCGGAGGCTTGGGACCTTCGGCTCTATATGGCGAGTCGACACCGGGGACAGGCTTCGACATAGGTTTTGCTCTGTAAGCCCGCGGCAACGAACGGAGAGCCTCTATGAGTAAAGACGATGCGCTGGTGCTGGTGGCGGCTTATCCGGACCTCGATTCTGCTCGCCGGGAGTTCGATGCGCTGGCCGAACGGGTCAAGACCAAGGACATCGCGCTTCGGGGGGCGGTGCTCGTGGCGAAGGACGCCGAGGGTAAAGCCACGGTGATCGACACGGGCAACCACCTGGGCCGCAAGGGCGCTGGCTGGGGGGCGGGTGTTGGTGTCGCGGTGGGTCTGTTCGCGCCGGCGTTGCTGGCCTCGGTGGCGGTCGGCGCGGCCGCGGGCGCGGTGGCCGGCTCGTTCGCCGATCACCGACTCAAGAGCGGTCTCCACGAAAAGATCGGGCAAGCGCTGGCCGCCGGTACCGGGGTGATCATCGCGGTGTTGCCGCCCGAGAGCCGGCTTCGGGTCGAGCAGGTGCTGGCTGGGTCGCCGATGAAATCGGTTGTGGAGTTGGAGCATTCGACGCTGCGGGGAATGGAGGCGGCGTTGGCCGAGGCGATGGGCAAATTTGATCCCGACCGTACCCGGCTGCCGCTGCCGGACCGCGACTTCGGTGGCACGATGGGGCGCACGCTGGATCAGTCCGTGGGCGACTGGACGATCGTGCCTGGCCCCAAGGCGCCGGAGGGGGCGCCCAACGTGCTGATCGTGCTGATCGACGACGCGGGGTTCGGGGGTCCTGACACGTTCGGCGGTGCGATCCACACCCCGAACCTGACCCGGGTTCAGCGGCACGGGCTGACCTATAACCGTTTCCACGTCACGGCGGTGTGCTCGCCTACGAGGGCGGCGCTGCTGACCGGGCGCAACCATCACCGGGTCGGGTTTGGTTCCGTCGCCGAGTATCCGGGCCCGTTCCCCGGCTATTCCTCGGTCAAGCCGCGCAGCTGCGCGGCGTTGCCCCGTATTCTGCGCGACAACGGCTATGTCACAGGCGGTTTCGGCAAGTGGCACCTCACCCCCGACGGCGTCCAGGGTGCGGCAGGGCCGTTCGACAATTGGCCGCTGGGGTGGGGATTCGACCACTATTGGGGTTTTCTGTCCGGCGCCGCCGGCCAGTACGACCCGATCATCACCCAGGACAACGCCGTCATCGGTGTGCCTGAAGCAGAAGGCGGGAAGACCTATTACTTTCCTGACGACTTGACGGATAAGGCGGTGGAGTGGCTGCATGCGGTGCGCGCCCAGGACGCCCAGAAGCCGTGGATGATGTACTACTCCACCGGCTGCAGCCATGCCCCACACCATGTGGCCAAGGAGTGGGCCGACAAATATCAGGGCCAGTTCGACGACGGCTGGGATGCCTACCGGGCAAAGACGCTGGAACGGCAGAAGAAACTTGGGATCGTCCCGCAGGACACCGAACTGACCGATCGCCCGGAGCTTTTCCCGGCGTGGGACGGCTTGTCCGACGCGCAGAAAAAGCTTTACGTGAGGCAGATGGAGGTGTTCGCGGGTTTTTCGGAGAATGCGGACTGGAACGTTGGGCGGCTCCTTGACGCGATCGACGACCTGGGTGACCTCGACGACACGCTGATCTTCTACATATGGGGTGATAACGGCGCCAGCATGGAAGGGACTATCACCGGCTCATTCAACGAGATGACCTTCCTCAACGGTGTGGCTCTTGATGCCGACCACCAGCTGGCGCTCATCGAAACCTACGGCGGTATCGAAGAACTCGGCGGCGATCACACCGCGCCGCATTTCGCCGCTGCCTGGGCGCATGCGAACAACACCCCGTTCCAGTGGGGCAAGCAGATGGCCAGCCACCTCGGCGGGGCACGCGACCCGATGGTGGTGGCCTGGCCGAGCAGGATCCGGCCCGACACGCAGGTCCGCACGCAGTTCACCCACTGCATCGACATCGCCCCCACCGTGCTGGAAGCCGCCGGGCTACCGGAAGCCACCAGTGTGGACGGCATCGACCAGGAACCCATGGACGGCACCAGCTTCCTGGACACTTTCGAGCACACCGGCGCCAAGGAGCGCCATACGGTGCAGTACTTCGAGATGGTCGGCAGCCGCGCCATCTACCAGGAGGGCTGGTGGGCGTGCGCGCGGCTGGACAAGGCGCCGTGGGATTTCACACCGGCGACCATGAAACGGTTCGCGCCCGGGGTGTACGACCCGGACAAGGACGTCTGGGAGCTGTACTACCTGCCCGACGACTTTTCCCAGGCGAAGAACTTGGCGGCTGACCAACCCCAGAAACTGGCCGAACTCAAGGAGCTGTTCTGGCAGGAGGCCGAACGCAACCGGGTCCTGCCGCTGCTGGGCGGGATGGCCGTGTTCTTCGACATGCTGCCACCCATGCCCACGACGACCCGGTTCACGTTCAAAGGCGGCGTGCAAAACATTCAGCGCGGCATGATTCCCCGCATCCTCGGCCGCTCCTACGCCATCGAGGCGCACCTGGATGTTCCCGACGGTGGCGCCCAAGGGGTGATCGTGGCCAACGCCGACTTCATCGGGGGCTTCGCGTTGTGGGTCGACGAGCAAAACCTGCTGCATCACACCTACTCCTTCCTGGGTATCGAGACCTACAAGCAGGTTTCCACCCAGCCGATCGGCACCGGCGATGTCACGGTGAAAATGCTGTTCGAGATCGACAAGCCCACCCCCGGCTCCGGAGGCCACGTAACGCTGTGGGCCGGAGACGAATTGATCGGTGAGGGCGACATGGCCCGCACCGTGCCCGTCGCATTTTCGTCCTACGCCGGAATGGACATCGGCCGCGACAACGGGCTCGTCGTCGACCGTGACTACGAGCCCAGGGCCCCCTACGCGTTCACCGGAACGGTGAAAGAGGTGGTGTTCGACCTCAAGCCCGCCCACGCCGAGGCCGAGCAGGCCCTGCACGCACACATCGCGACCCATGCCGTTGGACAGGGTGCCGCCGGTTGACCGCGCCCGCCAGCGACGACAGCAATTCCCTTCGCCCGCAACCGGTCTGGACAGCGCAGCCTTCGTCGAACGGATCCGCGCGACCCCACGACCACCGTCGGCGGGATCTGGCCTCGCTCTCCAGCCGGGACCTCGAACGCCCCTCGTGGATGCCGACAAGGCGCGCCATGCTCGACACCAGCGCCCACAGCACCGTTCGCTCGTGGGGGTTGCCGCGGCCGGTGCTTACCTGAACTCGGGAAGCGATATGCCGGTTCCGCTCTGCCCATCGATGTTTGACCGTAATGTCACCAAAAAGGTGAAGAGGAGTTGCCAATCATGACTACACCAGGGTCGCCCGCGGACGACTTCGGCGGCTCCAGCCACGTCATCGACGGGGTCGGCGTGTTCTGTGTGGACACCGCCCCAGCCGCAAGTACCCGCCCAACCGTCGTCGCCGTACACGGCATTCCTGAGTCGTCGGTCGCATGGCGGGACGTCGCAGCAGTGGTGGGTGACAGCGCCCGCATGGTCATTCCCGACCTGCCCGGGTTCGGGCGGTCGGACAAGCCCCCGAACTACGACTATTCGCTCGCTCGACAGTCGCGGCTGCTGGAGGCCCTGCTGGAGCGTGTGGTGCCCAAGGCACCAATACATCTGGCCGTCCACGACATCGGCGGACCTGTCGGCCTCATGTGGGCAATCCGCAACCCCGACCGCCTGGCGTCGTTGCTAATCCTCAACACCACGCTTTTTCTCGAACTGTTTCGCCCACCTGTGGCGGCGCTGATCTCTCTGGTACCAGTCGTCGGTCCCCGAAACGTCGCTGCGACTTTGTCGCGCGAGAACGATTTCAAGCGCGCGTTCCTGCGACCATGCGCACGACCGATCGATCCCGCCACGCTCGACGAGTTGTATGACCCGTACCGCCAGTCCGACAGTTGCCGCGCCGCCGCACTGACCTGGGCCGCCTACCGGCGAGGCCTTGGCGCCGTCGTGCGTGCGCGCAAGGCCCTCCTGCGGATTACGGCTCCGACGACCGTCCTGTTCGGTGCTCGCGACCCGTACTGCACTCCCGCCAGCGCGCGTGCCTTCGCATCTCGAATTCCCGGCGCGCGCCTGCGCCTGCTCGACGATGTCGGCCACTTCACACCAACGGAGGCACCCACCGAGGTGGCCGGTGAGCTGAACAGTCTGCTCAAACGCGCGGAGTGATCGCCCTCGCCAAACTTGTCCGCGCGGCGCATACCGAAAAGCTTTCCATCAGCGCGCGAACCACGACCTGTGGAAATGCGACAACCGCGCAGCGCAACGTTGGCGCGCACAGACAAGCGCCCACCCGGCCCACCGACCAAAGATCGACGCATGCGACAACTGACAAGTCTCGACGCCCAGTTCCTGGCTCTTGAAAACGCCCGCACCCAAGGTCACGTGAGCGTGCTTGGGGTCTACGACCCCAAGACCGCATCGGGCCGACCGTTGGATGCGGCACTGGTTCGTCAGCTGGTGACCGAGCGCATGCATCTGCTGCCGACATTCCGCTGGCGGCTGGCGTCCGTCCCCTTCGGCCTCGACTACCCGTACTGGGTTGACGACGGCACCTTCGACGTCGAGTACCACGTTCGCGAGATCGCGCTGCCATCGCCGGGCAACGAGCGACAGCTGGCCGAGCAGGTGGCCCGCGTGATCGGCCGTCAGCTCGACCGGGCGCGCCCGCTGTGGGAGGTGTATGTCATCCACGGGCTTCAGGACGGCGCGGTGGCGGTGATGACGAAGATGCATCACGCCGCCGTTGATGGAGTCTCGGGTGCCGAGGTCATGAGCATTCTGCTCGACGACACCGCGACCGGACGGGAGCTGGAGCCAACGTCTGCGGCGGTCGGTGAGCACTTCCCGTCCGAGGTACGGATGCTGGGCCGTGGCCTGGTCGGGATGTTGCGCCAGCCACTGCGGGTGCTGCGTGCGGCACCCACCACCGTGCCTCACCTCGACGACGTCGCGACGCTTCGCCACCTGCCCGGCGTGAAGACGATCGCACGCAGCGGCCGAATGATCAAGCGGCTGATTCCGGTCGGTGGAGACAAATCCGCACTGCAGGGCAACGACCTGATCGCACCCCACACTCGATTCCAAACACGCATATCTGCGCACCGCCGGGTCGCGTTCGGATCGCTATCGCTGGCTGACGTCAAGACGATCAAGAACACCTTCGGCTGCACGGTCAACGACGTTGTCCTGGCCCTGTGCACGTCCGCGTTGCGTTCGTGGCTGGATGAGCGCGGAGAGCTGCCGGCCCAACCGCTGGCGGGCTTCATCCCGATATCGGTCCGCACCCCGGAGCAGATGGGCACGTTCGGCAACCGGGTCTCGGTGATGATCGCCGAGCTGCCCACCGACGAGGCCGACCCCGTGCAGCGGCTGCGCCGGATCAACGAGACGATGAAAGCCGCCAAGGAGCATCACAGCGCGCTGCCGGCGTCGTTGCTGCTGGACGCTAACCATTTCATCCCGCCGGCCCTGTTCGCCCAGGCAGCTCGGGCGACATCCCGACTGATCGGCGTGCGCGGCATCAACCAGCCCGCCAACGTCGCGATTTCCAACGTTCCGGGTCCCTCGGTGCCGATGTATCTCGGCGGAGCACGGCAACGAGCCCAATTCCCGGTCTCCGGAGTGCTCGACGGGATCGGTCTGAACATCACCGTGATGAGCTACCTGGACTCGTTGGAGTTCGGGATCGTGGTAGATCGCGAACAGCTTGACGACCCGTGGCCCATCCTTGAGGCCATGCGAGTCGGCCTGGACGAACTGCGCGACGCCGCGAAAGTCCATGCAGCGCAGGCCTCTCCGACCCCCATTCGCCGGAAGGCGTCAAGCCGGAAGGCCGCAACCTCATGAACGGGCCGAACCTCGGCGGCACCAGCATGGACGACTACCCGCTGACGCTGACGAGCATCGTCGAGCGGGCCGAGCGGTTCCACGCCGACCGCGAGGTGGTCTCGCGACGGCCCTCAGGGGCGATTTCTCGCACCACGCTCGGAGCCTGCACCGGTCGCGCCCGGCGCCTTGCCGGCGCGCTGAGCGCGCTCGGCGTGCGTGACGGCGACCCGGTTGCCACGCTGTTGTGGAACCAAAGCGAGCACCTGGAACTATATTTCGCCGTGCCCGCGATGGGTGCGGTCATCCACACCCTGAACCCCCGCCTGTTCCCCGACGAACTCGCCTACATCGTCGACGATGCCCAGGACAAGGTGATCGTCGTCGACGAGTCGCTGCTGGGCGTCTTCGAAACATTCCGCGCTGCAAGCGATTTCGCCCATGTCATCGTTGTCTCCCACACGGCCGAGCCCCCGGCCGGGACGCTCGACTACGAGGCATTGATCGCCGGCGGTGCGCCGACGCAATGGCCGGCGCTCAACGAGCGTCGCGCGGCGGCGATGTGCTACACCTCGGGCACGACCGGCCGGCCCAAAGGCGTCGTGTACTCGCACAGAGCACTGGTACTGCACTCCCTGGTTGCGGCGTTGCCCGACCAGCTCGCCGTATCGGCAAGGGACACAATCCTTCCGGTCGTCCCGATGTTCCACGCGAACGCGTGGGGGCTGCCCTACGCCGCAGCCATGTCCGGAGCTCGGCTCGTCCTCCCTGGGCCGCATGTCGATCCCGCCAGTGTGCTCGACCTGCTCGCGGAAGAATGCGTGACGATGACCGCAGGTGTCCCCACCGTGTGGATGGGGATGTTGGCAGCGCTCGACACGGAACCGGGCCGGTGGGACCTGTCGGCGCTGGACCGGTTGGTCGTCGGTGGCGCCGCGGTGCCGCGGTCGATGCTCGAGGGGTTCGACCGCCACGGTCTGAGCGTCGTGCAGGTATGGGGGATGACCGAGACCGCACCGCTGGGTTCGGTGTGCCGGCTGCCCGCGAGCCTTGACGAGAGCACCGCCGACGAGCAGTACCGATACCGCGCGCGACAGGGTGTCGCCAGCCCGCTATTCGAGATTCGCGCCCGCGACGACGAGGGGCAGTTCATCGAGTGGGACGACGCCGCTATCGGTGAGCTCGAAGTCCGTGGACCGTGGGTCACGGCCGGCTACCACGGGGGCCGGGGCGCCGACAGCTTCACTGCCGACGGCTGGTTCAAGACCGGCGATGTGGTCCGCATCGACGCGCGCGGTTGCATCAGAATCTGCGACCGGTCGAAGGATCTGGTGAAGTCCGGCGGCGAGTGGATCTCGTCGGTCGACCTGGAGAACCACCTGATGGCGCATCCCGCCGTCGCGCAGGCCGCTGTCATCGCGGTACCCGACGACCGTTGGGGTGAGCGTCCACTGGCGGTGGTATCACTTCGCGCCGGCGCGCAGACTTCGACGGCGCAGTTGCGTGAGCACCTCGCGCGCGACTTCGCCAAATGGCAACTGCCCGATCGCTTCGAGTTCGTGGCGACCATCCCTTGCACGGCCACCGGCAAGTTCAAGAAGACCCAACTGCGCGACCAATTCGTGCCAGCCTGAACCCACCATGGAAGGAAACCGAAAAATGAGCCGCTTCGACATCACGAAGACCAATGCCGCAGTCGAGCGATTGATCGAGACGACGGACAACCCCCGCCAGCTCTACCTGCTGCACGCCTACAACCGGCACCGCTACCTGGAGATGGCCGGCCGCTGGGAGGAGATCTTCGCTCCCGACATGACCGTCGACAAGCCGGTCTATCACTTCAACATGTACGGCAAGGTCCTCACGCTTGACGGAGCCGAGGCCGTCCAGACGGTGTACAGGGAGTGGACCCGCACCGGACAAAATGTCTTCTACGTCGACGACGAGAAGCTGGCGGTCAGCGACAACATGGTCGTCTCGACATCGACGATGTACCAGCAGACCCCTGGTCACGTCCTCGCAGAAGACGGCGTACCCGTCGACCCCGACGCCATATACCTCATTAAATCTGCCGAGCACATGATCTGGCCCTACGACGACGAGGGCCGCCTGATCGGCGAGGACGTGTGGGAGTACGACGAAACCGTCCGCGAGATCATCCCGCTCGACCCCTCCGATGTGCTGAGCGTGGAGCAGGCCGGCAAGCTGCTCGACCCGCTGATCAAGCCACTCCCGACCCACAACCCGTTCACCGCGTGACCGCGACAGTTGCAGATGGTTCTCAGGGTCACAGTGCCGCCCGGTCTCATTGACGGGGACGTCGACGAGGGGTACGGGAAAGTCGCTGATGCTTTTCGCCGCAACATGGTCAGCGGTCACGAAGTCGGGGCGGCTGTCGCCGTTTACCGCAACGGCGTCAAGGTTGTCGATCTGTGGGGTGGCTTCCGCAACGGGATCACCAAAGCTCCATGGCAGGAAGACACCCTCGTCAACATGTTTTCGACCACGAAAGGTGTTTCCGCGCTTGCGATCGCAGTCGCCGCCGCTCGGGGACTCATTTCGTATGACGCCAAGGTGGCCGATTACTGGCCGGAGTTTGCGCAAGCGTCCAAGGGATCGATCACCGTCCGGCAGCTGCTTTCCCACCAAGCCGGGCTGCCCGCCATCGACGCGGCTCTGACGCTGCGCGACCTGGCGGACCCGGCGAAGATGTCGGCCGTGCTCGCGGCGCAGGCCCCCGCCTGGACCCCCGGAACCAGGCACGGCTACCACGCCGTCACGCTCGGCTGGTATGAATCCGAACTCATCGGCCGTGCGGACCCCTTGGGGCGATCACTGAGCCAATTCTTCGCCGAAGAGGTTGCCAAACCACTTGGGCTGGAGTTCTACATCGGATTGCCGGCCTCGGTGGACCGCGACCGCGTGGCCCACCTGCACGGATATTCCCGAGCCGAGATGCTGCTGCACCTCACGACGATGCCGCCACGGTTCGTAGCCGCTTTGTTGAATCCGCGAGGCCTGACAGCTCGAACACTCGTCAATCCCAAGGGTATTGGTGATATCCGCGCGTACAACCGAGAAGAAGTACGCGCGGTCGAGATACCCGCCGCCAACGGCATCGGTACCGCACGGTCGGTGGCCAAAGCCTACGGTTGCGTCGCGACAGGTGGTTCTGATCTCGGCTTGACCGCAAGCACCCTTGATGCGCTGGCCAAGCCGGCGATTCCACCTACTAAGGGGTTGCGCGACAAGGTCCTCCGAGTCGACACAACATTCTCACTCGGCTACATCAAACCCTTCCCCAAGTTCAGCTTCGGTTCGTCTGACAATGCGTTCGGAACCCCCGGAGCCGGTGGCTCGTTCGGGTTCGCCGATCCCGATACCGGGATCGGGTTCGCGTACGCGATGAACAGAGCCGGCTTCCACCTGTACAACGATCCACGCGAACTCGCGCTGCGCCAGGCCCTGTTCCGAGACATCGTCGGGGCGCGGTCGCAAACCTGAATGCACTCCAAAAGTGCCCAATGCCAACATGGGTCGGGTCCGTCCGATCCGGAAGAGAGGACAGGCCAATGGGACTCACCGTGGCGGTGACAGGACCAACCGGCGAAATCGGGATCTCGGCAGTGACTGCCCTGGAACGAGACCCCGCCGTGGACAGGATCGTCGGGATGGCCCGTCGGCCATTCGATCCGGCCTCACACGGGTGGACAAAGACGACTTATCACCAGGGCGACATCATGGACCGAAACGCGGTGGACGCGCTGCTCGCCGACGCCGATGTCGTCATCCATCTCGCATTCATCGTGCTGGGTTCGCGCGCGGAAAGTAAGCGGGTCAACCTCGCGGGGACACGCATTGTCTTCGAGGCCGCCGTCGCTGCCGAGCGGGTGACGCGGCTGGTCTACACGTCCTCGGCCGCGGCTTACGGCTATCACTCCGACAACCCGGATCCGCTCACCGAAGACGTTCCGCCCCGCGGATCACCCGAGCACGACTATTCCGCGCAAAAGGCGGCCTGCGAAGCCGCGCTCGCCGAGATCACCGATGGCTCTTCGCTGGAAGTGTTCGTGCTTCGCCCGTGCATCGTCGCCGGACCGAAGGCGACCGCGCTGGCCGACGCGATGCCGTGGAATCGGTTTCCATCCGCGTTTCGGTCGATCACGCGCGCGATACCCCTTCTGAAGATGCCCTTCCCCGACCCCGGTGTGCCGCTTCAGCTCGTCCATCATGACGACGTCGCCGCTGCCATCGCATTGGCGGCGACGACTTCAGCTCCGCCGGGGGCCTACAACATCGCCGGGGACGGCGAGACATCGCTGTCGAAGATCGCGGCAGCCCTGGGCGGACGCCCCGTCCGGGTGCCCGCCGCTGTCGCCACCATCGGGTCGGCGGTGGTAGCCCGACTGCCGTTCCTTCCCGCCGAGGCCGGCATCTTCCACGTGGCACGAACGTCAGTGCTGATGGATACCGGCAAAGCCAAGTCGCTACTTGGCTGGACGCCCAAATACACTGCTGCGCAAACCCTGGAGGCACTGGCCTCACGCTGATTGTTCAGCCACTTTGACCGTGCGGTCGACCATCGCGGTGATCACCGCGCGGATGACCGGCCCCAGAGGCCGGCCCGTGCCGGGAACGCGTTGCTCGAAGGTGACGGACCAGACCGACTCCGTACCGGCGTCGACCTCATTGAGGCGGATCTCCCCGCAGTACTGCGATACCGGAAAGCCGCGCACGGCCCCGGTAGCGCTGGTAGTGGGCTGGCTGGGCCTCGACGATCTCCTCGTCAACGCTCGCGCCTTTGAACACACCCACTCGACGGATGGCCCCAGCGCCAAACGGGTCAGGCGTTCCCTGCCTGATCAGTTCCGAATAACCGATGAACGGCACCCATTAGTGCCAGGCCGCCGCGTCGGCGAGAACGTCATACACACCTGCAGGCGGAGCAGACGTCGCACGCTCGACCCGGAATCCGAATGTCATGTTTCAAGCGTCTCGTCGACGAGATCGGCCAGGGTGAGTGCGACGCGCAGTTCGAGGGTGCGCTTGTCCACCGATCTACCCAGGATCTCCTCGGCTTGCCGCAGCCGGTAGGAGACGGTGTTCTCGTGGACGTTGAGTCGTTTGGCGGTTCTGGCCCGGCTTCCGTTCTCGTCGAGGTAGGTGCGCACGGTGGCGGCGAGCCGCCGGGTGGTGTCATCGGCAGCCGCCAGTGCGCCCAGCTCGCGGGTGACGAAGGCGCGGGCCTGGTCGACGTTCGCGGTGGCGAGTGCGCGCAGCGAGATGTCTCGGTAGCGGGTGATACTGCCTTCGCCGCGGCCGGCCAGCTGGGCGATCCGCTGCGCTTGGAGTGCCTCGAGATGGCTGGCGCGAAATCCCGCGATGCCGCGGGCGGGTTCGCCGATCGCGACACGAACCCCGGGTGCCGTCGCCGTCCGGAAGCGCAGCTCGTCGAGGACTCTCGACGGGACGTCGCCTTTGGTGCTTATCCAGCCTGCGGCCGACAACGTGCCGAGAGGCTGGACAAGCGGATGCTGGCTGCCGATCGCCGCGGCGATGTCGCGGATCGCTGCTTCGAGCAGGGCCAGCGTGTTACGCCCCTCTTCGTGGGTGTCCAGCCAGGCGATGGCGGCGACGTGCACGCGCTGCAGTTCGTGGCGCAGCCGCCGGCTTGCCACCTCGGTGTCGATCGGTTGCCCCGACAGGATGGCGCCGATTGTCTCGGTCTGGCTGGCGGCGGCGCTGCGCAGCCAGCGGTCACGCTCGGTGGTGTACGCGTCGTCGATGAGGCAGAGCGCGGCGTCCACGTAGGCGAACAGCCATGCCGAACACAACTCGATCGCCTGGTTCAGCTCGTCCGCGTCGGTCACATAATTGGCCAGGATCGCGTTGAGGTGCTGTGATGTGGCGGCGTGGCCGAGCCGGTAGCTGCGCAGCAACACGACCAGCGGTACACCGTGATGCACACCGTCCAGCGCGTAGTCGAGGGTCGCGGCGCGGAGGCTGATCGCGTGCAGGGGATCGGCGCCGGACTGCAACACTTCGGCGAAGTCGCGGATACTCGCTTCGGTGCTGGCCCGGTTCGCTTCCAGCGCCTCTGCATTGCCGAGTAGATCGGGCAGCCGCTGGCTGATGTAGCCCACTACCGCCTCGGAGAGCTCGCCCGCGCGCTTTTCGAGTTCAACAGCCGCGGGTAGCAGGACCGTCGACCACAGCCGTCCTTCGGTGTCTCCCTGAGCGCCCACCCAGGCCGGTTCCATGACTTGCACCGTAGCGCTGCCCGGGTCGCGGCGGTGCGGATATCCGACAACAGCGCAGCGCAACGTTGGCGCGCACAGACAAGCGCCCCGCGGGCCCGCTGACCAACAATCGAAGCATGCGACAACTCCGCCACACTGACCGCGACGTGGTCCATCGCAGGCTCAGCGTGCTCGCCGCAACGACCCTCGTGGGCGTGCGGTTGATGGCAATAGCCATCCCCGCGACCGAGCCGCCCAAATTCCCGGCCGGCTCCCCCAGCCCGCGCGCTGTCCGTCAAAACTTTCACCGTTGCCGAACCGGCATCCTCCCGTGATTCCGGGTGCGCGGTGGCGGTTACGCCTGACGTGGTCACCGAGCTGGGATATGAGCAACTGAAGCGGCACGGCCTACGGCATACGGGGCTGACCTGGCTGGCCGACGCCGGCGTGCCGGTGCACATTCTCCGAAAGATCGCCGGCCACGGGACGCTGACAACAACCCAACGTTATCTGCACCCCGACCGGCAATCCGTGACGAACGCTGGGGGCCTGCTCTCCCGGCACCTGTGGTCCCCAAATGGTCCCCAACTACGAGTTATTTCGTCTTGACAACCACCGCGTCATCGCAGCTCAGAGCATATTTTCTATAGTCGGGCTGACAGGATTTGAACCTGCGACCACTTGACCCCCAGTCAAGTGCGCTACCAAACTGCGCCACAGCCCGGTGCCGCCGGCATCACCGGCAGCAGGGGGAAAGCCTACAACAGGAGGCGAAGCTCGCCCCAACCCCAGGCCGGCGGCGACACCTCAGGCCGTTGTCGGCTCGCTGAGCTTGACCAGCATCTTGCCGATGTTGGCCCCGGTGAAAAGCCCGTTGAGGGCGTCGACGCACGACTCGACGCCCTCAAAGATGGTCTGGCGGTGCTTGATTCGGCCCTCGTGCTCCCACTGGCGCAGCGCCGCGAAGGCTTCGTCGAAGCGGCCCCACTGATCGAGTGCGTTGAATCCCTGCATGGTCGCCGTTTTGGACAGCAGGTTCACGTAGTTGGCGGGGCCGGGGTGTTCGCCGGTCAAGTAGCTCGAGATCACACCGCAGAGCACCACCCGCGCGTTCATCGCCAGCCGGCCCAGCACCGCGTCGAGAATCGGCCCACCGACGTTGTCGTAGTAGACGTTGACCCGCTTGGGGCAGTGCTCTTTGAGCGCCGCCTCCAGGTCGTCGTTTTTGTAGTCGATGCACGCGTCGAACCCGAAGTCCTCGACCACTGCCCGGCACTTCTCCGGCCCGCCCGCAATGCCCACCACGCGGGCGCCGGCGATCCTGGCGATCTGCCCGGCTACCGACCCGGTTGCGCCCGCGGCGGCCGAAACCACCACCGTGTCCCCGGCCTGCGGCCGACCGACGTCGGTCATCCCGATGTAGGCGGTCGCGCCCGTCGGGCCGTACACCGACATGATGGCCAGCTGATCGCTCTCACCGAGAATGGGTGTGCTGAACACGTCGTCGCGGACGATGACGTACTCCTGAAAGCCGGTCAGGGTGGTGATGACGTCGCCGACGGCGTAGGCGTCACAGCGCGACGACACGACCTCGCCGATCCCGGCCGCCCGGATGACCTCGCCCAGCTGCACCGGCGGAAGGTAGCCGGGCTGATCGTTGAGCCAGGTCCGGACCGCAGCGTCAAGGCCCACGTAGGTGGTGCGGAGCAACGCCTCCCCTTCGGCCGGCTCGGGTGCGGGCGCGGCGACCAGCTCGGTGTCACCGGGCTGGACCAGGCCGACAGGACGGTGACGCAGGACGATCTGGCGGTTCGTCAACTCGGGCACGATGCAGAAACTACCGAAGCAAGATCCGCGTGTGGGAGCATCTGTGGATGAAGCGGGAAGATGACCCGGAAGCCCGAATCCGGGAGCTCGAGCGCCCATTGGCCGAGACGGCACGTGCGTCCGAAATGGGAAGTAGCCCGACGCCCGGCGCTTCCCCGTATCAGCCCGGCAGACCGGCTCTGCTGCCGCCGCCACCGTCGAGTTACGGCGGCACCTTCGGCCCGACAATACCGACATTGCCTTCGCGCAAGCGGCTGTTGTGGGTCTTGTTGCCGTTCTTCGTGATTGGCCTGGTGTCCTTTATCTCGTACAACACCCAACGACATTCGCAGGGCGGAATGGTGATCCTCTCGCCGACGCCCAGCACCGCCAGCAGTGCAGCCCCGGCCCCCTCCCCCAGCGAGGCTCAGCCGCCTGCCCCTGCAATTTCGGCGTCGCCGAGTGCAGCGCCTACTGCGCCGGCCGGAGCCGATCTGACCATCTCCGGCATCAAAGAGAGCCGGACGATCGCCTGCAACCACAGCGCCATCAACCTGAGTGGCATCTCCAACAAGATCGTGATCACCGGCCACTGCACAAGCCTTCATGTATCCGGCGTGCAGAACTCGATCACTGTGGACGCCGTCGACAGCGTCGACGTCTCCGGCTTCAACAACCAGATCACCTACCACACCGGTTCGCCGAGCATCGAGAAGTCGGGCGACGGGAACGTCGTCCAACAGGGCTGACCTGCTACACGGTCAACAGCCGGTAGAGCCCGATGAGACCGACAACGACAATCGCCGTTCTTAGCGTATTCGGCGACAGTCGGCGGCCGTAACGCGCGCCTAACCAGCCGCCGACCAGTGAGCTAACAGCGATCAGGCCCGCCACCGGCCAACTGATCCGGTGGAATGCTACGAACGTATAGGCAAGCGCCGCAACGACATTCACGAGCAACGTCAGCAAGTTCTTCGCAGCATTCATGCGCTGCATCGATTCGGGTAGCAGCGCGCCCATCGCGCCGACCAGCAGAATGCCTTGCGCCGCGGTGAAATAGCCACCGTAGACCCCGACCGCGAAGGTGCTCGACACCAATACGGCCATCCGGCCCGCCGATACGTCGTCGGCAGAGCGGCCTGCCATTTCCGCCCGGTCCTGCGCCCACCTTTGGATCCCCGGACCGATAACCACCATGATCAGAGCCAGGATCAGCAGCACCGGCACGATCGCGGTGAAGGTTTTCTCCGGCAAATGCAGCAACAGCCAGGCGCCCACGATGGCGCCGAGAACCGACGCGGGAATCTGCCAACGCAGCCGGTCCCACTGACCGCGCAGCTCACGCCGGTAACCCCAGGTGCTCGACACGTTTCCCGCAACCAGGCCCACAGCGTTTGACATGGTCGACGTCACTGGTGGATAACCCATCGCGACCAGTGTCGGGAAGGTGACCAAGGTGCCTGATCCGACAACGGCGTTGATTGCGCCCGCACCCAAGCCGGCGGCCAGGATCAACAGCGCGTGTGAAAGGGGCACTGAACGCAGCCTATCCGCCACGATTTGGCTAGGAATATGAGTTTTCCCACTGCACGCGGCGCCGAACTCAGCGGGGCTTGGCTTTCCGCTTCTCGCGCACCCGCACGTTGATCCGGATCGGGCTGCCCTCGAAGCCGAACGTCTCGCGCAGCCGTCGCTCCAGGAACCGCCGATAGCCGGCCTCCAAGAACCCGCTGGTGAACAATACGAACGTCGGCGGACGGGCGGTGGCCTGGGTGGCGAACAGGATTCGCGGCTGCCGGCCGCCACGAACCGGCGGCGGTGTCGCGGCTACCACTTCCTTGAGCCAGGTGTTGAGCCTGCCGGTGCCGATCCGGGTATCCCACGACGCCAGCGCGCTCTCCAGGGCCGGCACCAGCTTCTGCACGGCCCGGCCGGTTTTCGCGGAGATGTTGACCCGCTGCGCCCAACGCACCTGCACCAGCTCGCGGTCGATCTCGTTGTCCAGCTGGTAGCGCCGCTCCTCGTCGACCAGATCCCACTTGTTGAACGCCAACACCAGCGCGCGTCCGGCCTCGATCACCATCGACAGCACCCGCTGGTCCTGTTCGGTCAGCGGTACCGACCCGTCGATCAGGACGATCACGACCTCGGCGGCGTCGATCGCGCCGTGGGTGCGCACCGAGGCGTAAAACTCGTGTCCGCTGGCCTGGCCGACCTTGCGGCGCAGGCCGGCGGTGTCGACGAAACGCCAAACCTTGCCGTCCATCTCGATCAGCGAGTCCACCGGATCGACCGTGGTGCCCGCGACTTCGTGGACCACCGAACGCTGATCGCCCGCCAGCCGATTCAGCAGTGAACTCTTTCCGACGTTCGGCTTGCCGACCAGCGCCACCCGCCGCGGACCGCCTTCGCTTGACGTTGACTCCGCCACCTCCGGCAACGCGCCGACCACCGCGTCGAGCAGATCGCCCACGCCGCGACCGTGCATGGCGCTGATCGCGTACGGCTCACCAAGCCCCAGCGACCACAACGCGGCAGCGTCGGATTCGTTCCTCGAGCTGTCAACCTTGTTGGCGGCCAGAAACACTGGCTTACCGGAGCGACGCAGGATACGTGCGGCCGCCTCGTCACCGGCGGTCGCACCGACCACCGCGTCGACCACCAAGATCACGGCGTCGGCGGTGCGCATCGCCACCGCCGCCTGCTCGGCCACCAGCTGCTGCAGACCCTTGGCGTCGGGTTCCCATCCCCCGGTGTCCTGCACCATGAACCGGCGTCCGGTCCACAGGGCGTCATAGGAGACCCGGTCGCGGGTCACGCCGGGCACATCCTGCACCACCGCCTCGCGCCGGCCCAGGATTCGGTTGACCAGCGTCGACTTGCCGACATTGGGCCGGCCCACCACCGCGACCACCGGGGGTGGCCCCGCGGCCTCGCCTTCTATCGGCTCGATGAATTCGGCTGATTCCCAGTCGCTTTCGTCGGCCCAGGTGCCGTCTTGACTCACCGGCTGGCCTCGCTTCGTAGCCGTACCAACCCCAGCAGGTGATCGATTACCTCGGGTTCGGTCATCGCGCTGGTGTCGACAACCACCGCGTCCGAAGCCGCCCGCAGCGGCGACACTGCTCGCGTCGAATCCAGGTGATCCCGGCGGCGCACATCGGCAAGCACACCCTCGTAGTCATCGGGCAATCCGGCCGCGACATTCTGATCGTTGCGACGCCGTGCCCGGGTCTCGGGCGAGGCAGTCAGGAAGATCTTGACGTCGGCGTCGGGAAGAACCACCGTCCCGATATCGCGGCCTTCCACGACGACGCTGCCCGGACCCTGAGCCAGGGTCCGCTGCAGTGCGACTAGCCGGGTGCGTACGGCGGGAACCGACGACACCGCCGACACTGCACGAGTGACCTTGTCACCGCGGATCTCCGACGACACGTCCTCTCCGTCAAGGTAAGAGCGGTCTTCATCGGGGTCGAAACCCACCGACAACTTGACGGTCGCCGCGGCGGCTTCGACGGCCGCCTGATCGGCCGGGTCGATCCCGGCCCGCAGCACCGCCAACGTGACAATCCGGTACATGGCACCGGTATCGAGGTAGCGAGCGTGCAGCGCACGCGCCAAATCCCTTGATACCGAAGACTTTCCGGTGCCCGCCGGGCCGTCGACGGCGACAACGACTGCAGTCAGTGCCGGATGGTTCGCTTCACTCCCGTCACTCACTCCGGTCGTTCCGCTCGTTCCGTTCACAGTCCAACCGCTTTGTAGAGCTCGCCGATCTCGTTGCGGCGCAATGCGCGGATGCTGCCCGGACGCTGCTCCCCCAGCGACACCGTGCCGATGTCGGTGCGCACCAACGCCTGCACCGGAAATCCGGCGGCCTTGAACATCCGGCGCACAATGCGATTGCGTCCTTCATGCAACGTGACCCGGACCAGTGTCTTACCGGGAATGTTGTCTACCACGGCGAAATCGTCAACCACGGCGGGCCCGTCGTCCAACTCGATTCCGGCCCGCAGTTTCTTGCCGAGCCCGCGGGGCACTGCCCCGGCGACCGTCGCAAGATACGTCTTGGGTATCTCGTAGGAGGGATGCATGAGGCGATGCGCGAGCTCGCCGTCGTTGGTCAACAGAATGAGTCCCTCGGTGTCGGCATCCAGCCGTCCGACATGAAAGAGCTTCTGATTGCCCCGCACCCGGTGCTCGACCAGGTCTCCGATGCACGGCCGGCCGCGGTCGTCCGACATCGTCGAGTACATCCCCCGCGGCTTGTTCAGCGCCAGATACACCAGCGAGTCGTCCAGGACCACCCGCGCCCCGTCGACACGGATCACCGACACGTCAGGATCGACCCGGGTGCCAAGCTCGGTCACCAGCTCTCCGTCGACCTCCACGCGCCCGTCGGTGATCATTCTCTCGGCGACCCGTCGGGAGGCAATTCCGGCCTGCGACAAGACTTTCTGCAGGCGCACGCCCTGGGGGTCGTCGATCTCGACCATCATTCCTGGTCCACGTCGAACGACAACGGCTGGTCGTCAGATACCGGGCCGCGGGAGAGCTTGACGAAACGTGGCTCGGCGTCCAAGGATTCGCTCAGATCGTCGATCATGTCGACATCGGGCAGCAGCGGCGCAATATCGGGAAGATCGGTCAGCGACGACAACCCCAGCCGCTCCAAGAACAGCTCAGTGGTGGCGAACGTCACCGCGCCGGTGTCGGGGTCGGGGTCGGCTTCGGTGATCAAACCGCGGGCCAGCAGCGTGCGCATGACCGCGTCGACGTTGACTCCCCGGACCGCGCTCACCCGCGCTCGCGTCACCGGCTGGCGGTATGCCACCACGGCCAACGTCTCCAGAGCCGCTCGGGTGAGTTTCGAGCGCGACCCATCCAGCAGCAGGCGCTCGACGTAGGGCGCAAACCGCGCGCGGGTGTACATCCGCCATCCGCCGCCGGCCTCCCGAAGATCGATTCCGCTTTCGCGTTCGGTGAGCGCATCCGCCAGCAGGTGCAGCTTGGCGGCGACCCGATAGGCCGGCTGCTCGGTGGCCGCGGCGAGCGCCTCGACGGTCACCGGAGTGTCGACGACCAGCAGCAGCGCCTCGAGCACCGCGCCCAGTTCGGCGTCCTCGAGCTCCGGCACTGTGGCGACGTCGATGCCCAGTTCGGCGTCGTCGAGCTCGTGAGCCGAGGCTGCGTCGGCGTCAAAGTCGTCGCCCAAGTCCGGTTCGGGCGGCTGCTGGATCATTGGGCGCCGCTCCTCCTGCCCATTCTCGATCGCACTGCTCTGTTCATCGTCGCCGGCGCGTGTCATGAGTATTGGTCTCGCACTTCTTGAGCTTCGAGCGCCTCTGCCCTCAGCATCGCTTCGCTGGTCGGCCGTTCTCCGGTCCACGAAACCTGGAGCACACCAAGCGGTTCTGACTGATCGAATGCTACCGCCCGCGACCGGTACAGTTCGAGCAGCGCCAGGAAGCGGCCGACGATCTGGATCGGCACCTCGCAGTCGGCGACCAACTCCGAGAACGACGCCCATTGCCCGATGCCGCGCGTTTCCAACAGCGACAGCAGCTGTTCGGCCTGTTCGGGCACCGACACCATCAGCTCGTGCAAGTGCTCGGTGGCCACCGTCGGCACCGGTCGCGGGGTGAAGGCGATCGCTGCGATCTGAGCGAACCGCTCGGCGTCGACGCCCAGCATCACCTCGGGCAGCAGATCCTCGTAGCGGTCCTCCAGCGACACCGCGCGCGGGTAGCTGCGCAGCGCCGCGGCCTCCAGCTCGGCGAACATCTGCGCGACGTGCTTGAACGCCCGGTACTGCAGCAGCCGGGCGAACAGCAGGTCGCGGACTTCCAGCAGCGCCAGGTCCTCCTCGTCGTCGACCTGCCCGGACGGCAGCAGCCGGGCCGCCTTGAGATCGAGCAGGGTTGCGGCGACAACCAGGAACGCGGTGGTTTCCTCGAGTTCCAGCTCCGGACCGATCGCGCGGGTGTAGGCGATGAATTCATCGGTGACTTGATGCAACGCCACCTCGGTGACGTCGAGGCGGTGAGCGAAAATCAGCTGCAGCAGCAGGTCGAACGGCCCCTCGAAATTGCTCAGCTTGACCTGGAAGCCGTTCTGGGGGGATGCCTCGCAGCTCACCCCGCCGGTCACGCGCCGAACCGGTCGATCACCTCGCGGGCCAACGAGCGGTAGGCGGCCGCGCCGCCTGACCTGGGTGCCCACGAGGTGATCGGTTCGCCGGCGACGCTGGTCTCCGGGAAACGGACAGTACGGGTGACGACGGTGTCGAACACCAAGTCGCCGAAGCGCTCCAGAACACGGGCCATGACCTCGCGAGAGTTCACAGTCCGCGGATCGTAGCGGGTGATCAAGATGCCGCTGATCTCCAGCTTCGGGTTGAGCCGGTCTCGCACCTTTTCCACCGTATCGGTGAGCAGCGCCAGACCGCGCAGCGAGAAGAACTCGCACTCGGTCGGGATGATGACCCCGTCGGAGCAAGCCAGACCGTTGACGGTGAGCAGACCCAGCGACGGCTGGCAGTCGATCAGCACATAGTCGTAGCGGTCCAGCACCGGATGTAAGGCGCGCGCCAGCGTCTGCTCGCGGCCCACCTCGTTGACCAGCTGGATCTCCGCGGCCGACAGATCGATATTGCTGGGTATCAGGTCCATGTGCTTGACGCGGGTGTTCATCAGCACGTCGTCGACTGACACCCGCGGCTCAATCAGCAGGTTGTGGATGGTGTGCTCGAGCTCGTACTGCGGCACACCCAGGCCGGCGGACAACGCCCCCTGCGGGTCCAGGTCGACCAGCAGCACGCGGCGGCCGTGTTCGGCGAGTGCGGCACCCAGATTGATCGTCGACGTGGTTTTGCCGACGCCGCCTTTCTGATTGCACATCGCGACGACCTTGGCGGGACCGTGCGACGTGCGCGGCTTGGGTTCCGGGATCTCCCGCGGTGGCCGCCCGGTCAGGCCGACACCGGTGCCGCTGTCGGCGTCGTCAGTCACGAGCGCTGCGGCTCGGCGCAGACCGACCCGGCATGCGCGGCGTTCGGGAAATGGCGGACATCGCAGGAGAGTCTAACGGGTAAAGCCGCCCGCGCCGGGAGACCCGCAACAACGTAACCAGCCAATTCGGGCCGGCTGGACACTGTTGCCCGGCTTTCTCGCTTTTCCGCCTGTATCGCCGCAGCGATAGTGTGGCGGTCATGAGTCTGAAGCAGCGTATTCCCCTGTTGCGGTGGTCGGTGTGGCGGCTGGTCCTAGGCAACCGAAACATCAGCACTACCGGCCAGATCGGCGACGGACGTGAAGCCGCCGCAGTCGAATACGTGGTGAAGCACGCGCGCGCGGGCGACATCGATGACGTCTTGGCAACCATCGACCGGTTCGCCTACGAGAAGTCGATGCTGATCAACGTCGGCGACGAGAAAGGCGCGTTGCTCGACGCAGCGGTGCGGCGCGCCGACCCGAAACTGGCGCTCGAGCTGGGCACCTACTGCGGCTACGGCGCGCTGCGGATTGCCCGCGCCGCCCCGGCCGCCAAGGTGTACTCGGTTGAGCTGGCCGAAGCCAACGCGACCAACGCCCGCCAGATCTGGGCGCACGCCGGCGTCGCCGACCGGATCACGTGTGTGGTCGGCACGATTGGCGACGGCGGGCACACGCTGGACGAGCTGGCCGGCGAGCATGGCTTCACCGCCGGCGCACTCGACTTCCTGTTTCTCGACCATGACAAGGACGCCTACCTCGCGGACCTGCAGAGCATCCTCGACCGGGGCTGGCTGCATCATGGGTCGATCGTGGTCGCCGACAACGTCAAGGTGCCGGGGGCGCCGAAGTACCGCGAATACATGCGTCAGCAGCAGGGCAAACAGTTCAGCACCACCGAGCACAAGGCGCACCTGGAGTATCAGAGCCTGATCTCCGACCTGGTGCTGGAATCGGAATACCTGGGCGGTTAGTCGTCGTCACAGCGCCTAATGCGCCCGCGGATGGGCCTCGGCCCACACTTCGCGCAGCGCGTGCACGGTGACCATCGTGTAGATCTGCGTCGTCGTCACCGAGGCGTGCCCCAGCAGCTCCTGAACCACCCGGACGTCGGCCCCGCCATCCAGCAGGTGGGTCGCGAACGAATGTCGCAGCGTGTGCGGAGACACCCCGGACGTCATCCCGGCCCGCTCGGCGGCGTTCTGCAGCACCTGCCACGCGCTTTGCCGCGACAATCGGCCACCGCGCGCGTTGAGAAAGATGGCCGGCGTCCCGCGGCCGCGGCGCGCCAACTCTGAACGCCCGCGCACCTTATAGGCGTCCAACGCCTGCACCGCCGGCCGTCCGATGGGGACCAAGCGCTGTTTTCCGCCCTTACCGCGCAGCAGCACCGACCGGGCGTGCGTGTCGATGTCGTCGACATCGAGTCCGACCGCTTCCGAGATCCGTGCGCCGGTGGAGTAGAGCAGTTCGAGCAGCGCGCGGTTGCGCAGCGTCAGCGGGCCGTCGGACGGGCTTTCGCCTCCGGCGCCGGCCAGCAGCGCGAGCACTTGGTCGAGGCTCAGGCTTTTGGGCAGCCGCCGCCCGGGTGTCGGGGGTTTGACGGCCTGCGCGACGTCGACGGCGGCCAAGCCCTCGGCGGCGGCGAACCGGTGCAGGCCGCGCACCGCGATCAGGGTCCGCGCCGCCGACACCGCCGACAACGGCACCGACCCGGACTGCGGATCGCCGCGCCGCAGTGCCACCAGGAATTCGCTGACGTCGTGCTCGCTGACGTTTGCCAGGTCGTCGATGGCCCGCGACGTGAGGTGTTCGAAGTAGCGGCGCAGGTCGCGGCGGTAGGAACTCAAGGTGTTGGCCGCCACACCCCGTTCGATCGTCAGATGATCGAGGTAGCCCTGTAACTGGCCCTTCAGCGGCACCGCCAGCGTCGTCATTGGGCCGGATCCCATCGCCCGCTTCCTCCTCGGGCCGTGCCGGCCCGCATCGTCACCGGGCCACCTGCCGGCCGGCGAAGGTCTTCGACTTGTCCACCCACGGCGTGTCCACCGGCCGCGGCTGGGCGAGACCATTCCTGACCGCGCATGCCGCCAAAATCCCTCCGACCGCAAGGGCGTTCACGATCTCGCCGCTGAACACTCGGCGGACCGCTTCGTCGATGGGATACCACCGCAAGGTCATATCGGCTTCTTCGTCATGCGCCTCGGGTCGGTCTACGTGGGTCAAATCGGTTGCCAGATAGACGCGCACCGACTCGTCGCTGAAACCCGGTGTGGAATCCAGATCGACCAGCACCTGCCAGGTCTGTGCCTGCAGGCCGGCCTCCTCGCGAAGTTCCCGGGCAGCGGTCAGGTGCGGGGCTTCGCCGTTGACGTCGAGCAGTCCGGCCGGCAGCTCCCACAGCCGTCGACCGAAGGGATGGCGATACTGGTAGACCATCGGGATGCGGCCGTCGTCGTCGATCGCGACGATGGCCACCGCGCCGTAGTGTTCGACGACTTCCCGCGTCACGATCTTCCCGCCGGGCATCCGGACATTGTCTTTGCGCAGGGCGAAAATCTTTCCGGTGTGCAGGGTTTCGGACGACGTCGTCTCGAAGACGTGTTCAGCCACGGGCAACGGGTTCGGGCTCGGACTCGGGCTCTGACAACGAAGAGTCGACCCCGTCATGGTTTTCGCTTCCGTTCGACGGCTGCTCGGGAATCTCCACCGGCAGCCGCTCGGCCGCCTTGTAGTCGATGGCCGCTCCGACGAAGCCGACGAACAACGGGTGCGGACGAGTCGGCCGGCTCTTCAACTCCGGATGCGCCTGGGTCCCGACGACGAACGAATGCATCTCGGGCGGGTATTCGACGAACTCCACCAGATGACCGTCGGGCGACGTCCCGGAGAATCTAAGGCCGCTTTCGGCGATCCGATCCCGATAGGCGTTGTTGACCTCGTAGCGATGCCGATGCCGCTCAGACACCTGCGTGGACTGATACGCCTGGGCCACAATGGAACCCGGCTCGAGCACCGCCGGATAGGATCCCAGCCGCATGGTGCCGCCGAGGTCGGCTTCACCGGCGACGATCTCCTCCTGATCGGCCATCGTGGCGATGACCGGGTCCGGTGTCGCCGGATCGAACTCCGCCGAGTTGGCCTGCTCGAGGCCCGTGGAACGAGCCGCATCGATCACGATGCACTGCAAGCCGAGGCACAGCCCCAACACGGGCAGACCCCTGGATCGTGCGTAGCGGATAGCGCCGATCTTCCCCTCGATTCCGCGGATGCCGAACCCGCCGGGGATCAGCACGCCGTGGACGTCGTCGAGCAACGCACTCGCACCGCTGGGCGTCTCGCAGTCGTCGGAACCCACCCAGCGGATTTCCACCTTCGCCCGGTGCTTGAACCCGGCCGCTCGCAGTGCCTCGACGACCGACAGATATGCATCCGAGAGGTCGACGTACTTGCCCACCAACGCGATTCGCACCGTTTCTTGCGGGTCGTGCACCCGGCGCAGCAAGTCGTCCCACTCGGTCCAGTCGACGTCCCGGAACGGCAGGTTCAGCCGGCGCACCACGTAAGCGTCGAGCTCTTCGCGGTGCAGCACCTTCGGGATGTCATAGATCGAGGGCGCGTCGGGAGTGGAGATGACGCCGTCGATGTCCACGTCACACATCAGCGCGATCTTGTTCTTCAACGACTCGGGAACATCGCGGTCGCAGCGCAGGATCAGTGCATCCGGCGTGATACCGATGCTGCGCAGTGCGGCCACCGAGTGCTGGGTCGGCTTGGTCTTCAATTCGCCCGATGGCGCCAGGTACGGGATCAGGGACACGTGCAGGAAGAAGACGTTCTCCCGGCCGAGATCATGACGAACCTGCCGTGCCGCCTCCAGAAAGGGCTGCGACTCGATATCGCCCACGGTGCCACCGATTTCGGTGATGACGACATCCGGGCGGTTCCCGTCGGCGTCCGGCTTGGCCATCGCCAGGATGCGGCTTTTGATCTCGTCGGTAATATGCGGGATCACCTGGACGGTGTCTCCGAGGTACTCGCCGCGGCGCTCCTTGGCGATCACTGTCGAATAGATCTGTCCGGTCGTGACATTCGCCGAGCCGGACAGGTCACGGTCGAGGAAGCGCTCGTAGTGACCGACGTCGAGGTCGGTTTCGGCGCCGTCCTCGGTGACGAAGACCTCGCCGTGCTGAAACGGGTTCATGGTGCCGGGGTCGACGTTGAGGTAGGGGTCGAGTTTCTGCATCGTCACCTGCAGCCCGCGTGCGGTCAGCAACTGCCCCAGGCTGCTGGCGGTCAGCCCCTTACCCAGCGACGATACGACGCCACCGCTGACGAAGAGGTGCTTGGTGGCGCCCTGCGGATGCCTGCGCAATGTAGCGACCTCCGTGAAGACGGCGAATGGCTAGGCTTTTGGCTGTTGGCCAACTCTTTTTGGGCCTGCCGACCCACGGAAACCCACCCTAACATCCGCGCCGCCGCGTCGTTGCTGACACGCCCGGCGGGGCGGCTACGACGCGACAGTGAGGGCGGTGGCGCCGTGACCGGTGCCGTATTGACCGGTGCGGCCGCCGTTGGCCAGGTCCGCCATGCCCAGGATCGTGGTAATTCGTCCGGACTCGGCGTTCAGGTCGTCGACGGTGCTGATCGCCGAGGTCACCGAGGCATCGGCGCGGGCCACCGCGACGGCGGCCGTCCCGCCGGATGAGCCGTCGCGGCCGGCAAGCACCACACCCGAGCCGTGCGGGGCCAGCGCAGCGGCGAACCGGGCCACGCTCACGCCCTGGTTGCCGGCGTCGTCGCCCAGGCCACCACCGGTGATGACTACTGCGGCGTTCGCCGCGCCGACGTGCTGGTTGCCGTAGCCGATAAAGCCGGTGTCACGCAGCGCGGCCAGCACAGTGTCGCGCTGCGCGTCGTCGACGGTCGGGACGGCGGGATCCCGGTTGATCAGCAGCGCGATGCCCAGCAGGTCGCCGGCCTGCGAGCCTTGGTCGACGAGTTTGGTGCTCAGCTGGGCACCGGCCGGCAGGATCGACGAGTTGACCACCGACCGCAGCTTCTCCGCCGAGTTGGCGTCGACGAACTCCTGCGTCAACGTCACCGTGCCGGCGACGGCTCCGCCGGACTGGCCGACGAGCTTCGACACCGCATCGACGTCGTCATCCTTTGCGTCCGGGGAGCGGAAGATCACCATCGACTTCCCGTTGAGCGCGTCGTGAACCATCCGGCCCGCCATCTGAGAGTCGAAAGCGTCTGCGGAACTGAGCTTTTGGTTCAGAGCGTTCTTCTGCCCGTTGAGTGCGTCGATCTGCCCGTGCAGATTTCGCGATTCGTCGCGCATTCCGGACAGCAGGGTGTTCGACAGGAAGCCGGAGCCCAGCACCACTCCGATCGCCAGCGCCACAAACACGGCGGCCAGCGAAATCGCGTGCTGGCGTAGAGATATCACATCTATACCTGTCCTAGTGGACCCAATGCTGCACCCAGAGAGTGAAATGGTTCCAGTATTCGACGGCCCAGTGCATCACCAGGGTGTCGGTGCGCGACACCCAGAGCGCGACGATGATCGTGATCAGCATCGTCATGATCAGCAATGCGATCGCGCCGCCGGAAATTCGGTTGTGGTACAGCGTGGCAACCGCTTTGGCGTCCACCACCTTCTCCCCCACCCGTAGCCTGGTGAGGAAGGTCGAGGGGTTGCTCTGCTGACGCGACCGGTCGAAGAACGTTTCGATGTTGGCGCTGTGGCCGGCGGTCACCAGCAGCGCGGCGCCGTGGTGGTCGGCCAGTAGCAGCGCCAGGTCGGTGGGCGAACCCGCGGCGGGAAAGGTCATCGCTCCGACACCGAGATCCTGGATGCGCTCCAGGCCCGGGGCGTGGCCGTCGGCGTCGGCCGGCAACACCACGTGGGCGCCGCACTTGAGGACTTCGGTGCTCAGCTCGTTGGGATCGCCGACGATGAGTTGCGGGCGATATCCCGCCTTGCGTAACACTTCGGCGCCGGTGCCGACTCCGATCAGGACTGGTTGGTATTCCTTTATGAATGGTTTGAGGCTTTTGACGTCGTCGGCGGCGTGATCCTCGTCGGCGACGATGACGACGTGGCGGCGCCGTAGGTCGACGTCGACGTCGGGGATGCCGACCCCGTCGATCAGCAGCGGGCTTTCACTGCGGATGAACTCGATGGTGTTGCCGGCGAACGCCTCGAGGTGAGCGACCAATCCGCTCTTGGCTTCCTGCATCAACTCGGCGATCTCGTGGTCGGTGCGCTCGGTGCCCCGGATCAATCGGCGGTCGCCGGAGTAGACGCCGCCGTTGTGCAGCCGGATCTTCGCGCCGTCCTTGATCTTCTTGAAGACCTCGGGTCCCGTCTCGTCGATGAGGGTGACGCCGTTGGCCACGAGCACCTCGGGACCCAGGTTCGGATACCGGCCCGAGACCGACGTGGATGCGTTGACCACGGCGGCGATTTCGGCGTCGACGAGCGCATCCGCGGTGATCCGGTCGAGGTCCAACACATCGAGGACGACGATGTCGCCGGGGCACACCCGCCGCAGCAGTCGGTCGATGTCCCGGTCGACGCGGGCGGTGCCGACGACGCCCGGCCGGATGGGGTTACTACGGGTGATAAGCGCCGTCATCCTCGTGGTCACACTCATGGAGGCGATTCTGTCGGTGAAGGTAAGCCCGAGGGGGGAGGCGCGCCGTAACAACAGCCTCAGAAGTTATATCTTGTCACACCTGTCACACATTTGAATGTCGTTACGAGGTCGCAATCCGGTCACAGTCGGCGGCCTCGAGCAGTTCCCGCGCATGGGCGCGAGCCGTGTCGGACTCACCGAGCCCGGCCAGCATCCTGGCCAACTCGGCGACCCGGTCGTCGCCGTCGAGGCGCTGCACTCCGCTGGCACCGTTCTTCCCGGTGCTATCGACCATCAGGTGTACATCGGCGTAGGCCGCCACCTGTGGCAGATGCGTCACCACGATGACCTGACGGGAGCGGGCCAACCGGGCCAGGCGCCGCCCGATCTGCACCGCTGCCCGGCCACCCACGCCGGCGTCGACCTCGTCGAACACCATCGTGGTGCCCGTCATCGATGCCGCCAGCACCACCTCCAGGGCCAGCATCACGCGCGACAGCTCGCCGCCGGATGCGCTTTTGGCCAGCGGCAGCACCGTCATGCGGCGATGCGCGGCGAAGCCGAACTCGACCTGGTCGACACCGTCTCCGCCGGCATGGGCCCGCCCGCCCGAAGGCAGCGTCAGCGCGGCGGGGTCGTCCTCACCGGCCGGCATCGTCGACACGGTGATGGTGAATTCGGCATCCGACATCGCCAGGCCGGATAACTCGCCGGTGACGTCCTTGGCCAGTCGCTTGGCCGACTGACTGCGCGCCTTGCTGAGTTCGGTTGCAGCGGAAGCTAATTCGATCGCCAGATCGTCGACGCGACGTTGCAGGCCGGCCAGTGCCTCTTCGGAGACATCCAGGTGAGCCAGCCGGTCTCGCGCTTCACGAGCCCACAGCAGCACGCCGTCGATGTCGGCGGCGTATTTGCGGGTGAGTGTGCGAAGTTCGGCCTGCCGGGCCAGCTTGGTATCCAAAGTGCTTGCGTCGGCAGGCAATTCGTTCAGGTAATCGCCGAGTTCACGCGCGACATCGTCGACCACGGTCAACGCCTCGCTGAGCTGATCGGCCAGCCCCCGCAGCTTGGCATCGTCGGTCGACTCCAGCGCCGTCTTCGCTGTTCCCAGACCGTCGGCCGCCGACACGGGTTCGGCAGCGGTCTCCTCCTCCGCACCGGACAACGCGACACGGGCGCTGGCCGCAGCCTCGCGCAGGGCGTCCAATTCCGAAAGCCGGCGGATGTCGGCGATCAGCGCGTCATCCTCACCGGGTGCGGGGTCGACGGTGTCGATCTCGTGCAGCGCGAATTTGAGTCGGTCGGCCTCCTGGGCCAATTCGCGGGCCCGCTTGCTTCGGTCGGCGAAGTCACGCCGCGCCGACTGCCACGCATCGCGCAGTTTGCGATAGCGCTCCAGCCGCGCACCAACGGCCGCGAACCGGTCGAGCGCGCCGCGTTGCTCGTCGGGCCGCATCAGCCGAAGTTGGTCGTTTTGGCCGTGCAGAGTCAGCAGTTCGTTGGTGAAGCCGCTGAGCGATTTGGCCGGCACGCTGCGCCCGCCGAGGTAAGCGCGCGACGGGCCGTCGCGGCTGACCGAGCGCGAAGCGATGATGCTGCCGTCCTCGTCGCGCTCGGCTCCTGAGGCGTCCAGCATCTCGTCGACCTGCGCAACGGCCTTCTGGTCGAGATCGGCAGTGGTGAAGCGCCCTTCGACGACGGCACGCTCGGCGCCCGAGCGCACCCGGTTGGCGTCGGCACGCGCGCCGCCCAGCAGGTGCAGACTCGTGACCACCATCGTCTTACCGGTGCCGGTCTCCCCGGTCAGGACCGTCAGGCCACGGTCGAACTCGGCCGTGGCGACGCTGATGGCGCCCAACGCCTCGATCCGAATCTCACTGAGCACCGCTACCGTCCACGCCAGCCGGTGACCGGCAAGCGGAACTTACGCACCAGACGGTCGGTGAACGGCGCGCTATCCAGCCGCGCCCATTTCACCGACACCTCGCAGCGCCGCACCTCCAACCGTGCACCGGCCGGAACCAGCATCTCCCGGCGGCCGTCGCAGAACACGATTGCGTCGTGCCCGTCGGCTTCGATTTCGATGGCGATGGCGGCGTCCGGGCTGGTCACCATCGGGCGGGCAAACAGGGCGTGGGCGTTGTTGGGCACCACCAGCAGCGCCTCCAGATCCGGCCACAGCACCGGCCCGCCCGCCGAGAAGGCGTAAGCCGTCGATCCGGTGGGGGTTGACACCAACACCCCGTCGCAGCCGAACGTCGACACCGGGCGGCCGTCGACTTCGAGAACCACCCCGAGAACTCCCAGCCGCGGTCCCTTTTCCAGGCTGGCGTCGTTGAGCGCCCAGCCGCGGTTGATGACCTCGCCCTTGACCCGCAACGCGATGTCGAGCGTCAAGCGCTCTTCGATCCGATAGCTCCGGGCGACGACATGCTCGAGCACGGTGTCGATGGCGTCGGCCTCGGCTTCGGCCAGGAAACCGATCCGGCCCAGGTTGACACCCAGCACCGGAATGTCCGCATTGCGTGCGAGTTCCGCGGCGCGCAGAAAAGTCCCGTCGCCGCCGAGTGCCAGCACCAGCTCGCAGCCGTTCGCAGCATCCGGGTCGGCGTCGACGACCTCGATCCCGACCCCTACCGCGCGCGTATCGTCCTGGCTCAGGTGCAGCGAAGCCCTGTCGACCGCTTCGGCGGACAGCGCCCGGAGGCCAATGTTGTTGTCCTCCAGCACTTTCTCGACCCGACGTGCGGTGTCGGTCGCTTCCTCGCGTCCGGTGTGAACCACCAGCAGGACGGTGCGCTCACGCGTCATTGCGGACCGGCTTCCACAGCGTCGTGTACGGCGCGTTCCAGCTCATCAGCAACTAACCCCCGATCGGTCTGGGCGCGCAGCCACAGGAAATATTCGACGTTGCCCGACGGACCAGGTAGCGGGCTGGCGGTGACCCCGACGGTATGCCATCCCAGCTCCTGGGCGCGACGCGCGACGCCCAGCACCGAGCCCGCCCGCAGGTCGGGATCGTGCACCACCCCGCCGGCGCCCACCTGACCTTTGCCCACCTCGAACTGCGGCTTCACCATTGGAACGATATCCGCGTTCTGCGACGCGCATCCAGTCAGCGCGGGCAACACTGTGGTCAGCGAGATGAAGGACAGGTCAGCGACCACGACCTCAACCGGGTCGCCGACCACCGCCGGTGTCAGCTCCCGCACATTGGTCCGCTCGACGACGACCACCCGAGGATCCGACCGCAGCGACCAAGCCAGCTGGCCGTAGCCCACGTCAACGGCGACCACTTCGCGTGCACCGCGATCCAGTAAGACCTCGGTGAAGCCACCCGTCGACGCGCCGGCATCCAGACAGCGCCGACCCTCAACGCCGATGTCGAACGTGTCGAGCGCACCGATGAGCTTGTGGGCTCCGCGCGACACCCAGCCGCGCTCGGCGTCGTCAGCGACCCTCAGCGTGGCGGTGGCCGCGACGGCGGTGCCCGGTTTGACCGCCGGCATGCCGTCGATGCTGACCTTGCCGGCGCCGATCAATTCCGCGGCCTGCTGTCGAGACCGAGCCAGCCCGCGACGGACCAGCTCGACGTCAACACGGGCACGCCGCGACACGGCGCACTCAGCCCTTCTCCGCCGACTCCAGCGCCTGCACCAGCATGTCGTGCGCTTCAGACAGGCGGCGCGCTAACTCTTCGAGATCGGCTTCCGCGGGCACGTTCTCGACGTCGGCGGGATCGGGTAGCTCGGCGAGCACGGCGTCGATCCGAGCGCGAATTTCATCAGGATCGGTCATCGCATTCCTACGCTAGCGGATTGAGACGAGTGACCACCGTTGCAGGGCATCGTGTGCGGTGTCGTCGCCGGCCTCGATCGTGACGGCTTGCGCGTCGCAGTTGCTCGCCCAGACGGCGTTCGCGACGGCTCGAACGATCGACAGATCATCGCTTTCCGACCCGTCGGCTCCGGTGCTGACCGTTACCGACATGTCCTTCGTCTCGACGTGCCACGCCGGTTGCGGGGCCACCGCCAGGACATCGGCGTCCTGGTGCAGCGAACGCAGGTCGTAGCCGATGTAGGTGGCGCGTTGTTCAGGCACGGCGAGCACCGCGTCCCGCGCGGAATTGACGCCGGACAGAACCATCAAGCTGGGCAGTCCGGCGGCGTTGGCACCGGCGATATCGGTGTTCAACCGGTCGCCGACTACCAGCGGCGTGCGAAAGTCGCCGCGTGCCAAGGCATCCGTCATCAACGTCGGTGACGGCTTGCCCGCGACCTGGGGCTCGGCATCGGTCGCCGCTTTCAATGCGGCCACCATGGAGCCGTTGCCGGGCAGCAGACCACGTTCGGTGGGCAGGGTGGCGTCGACGTTGGCCGCCACCCACAGCGCTCCGGCGCGGATGGCCAACGCCGCCTCGGCGAGGTTGATCCAGCCGGTTTCGGGTGAGTGGCCCTGGACCACGGCGTGCGGTTTGTCTTCGAATAGCCGCACCGGCCGAAGTCCGACAGCCGCGATTTCGTCGGCCAGCGAATCGGTGCCGACGATCAGCACTCGCGAGTCGGGCGCCAGCTGAGCGGCCAACAGGTGGGCGGCGCTTTGCGCGCTGGTGACAACATCGTCGACGGTGGCCTCGAGACCGATGTCGCGCAGGTGCGTGGCGACCTCATCGGCACTGCGCGAGGCGTTGTTGGTGACGAAGAGCTTGCGGCCGCGCACCTTGTCCAACGACTCCGCGGCGCCCTCGGTCAGCTCATGGCCGCGAAACACCGTTCCGTCCAGATCGAGAAGTAGGCAATCGTATTGCTGCGCAAGCGTTCCCACGTCAGCCAAGCTCGCTCACCCGGTCCTCGGCATCGGTGACTCCCTCGACGTCGGCGGCGGCTGCGTGCAGGAACCATTGCAGCGCCTCGTCGCCGCGGTCGAGCGCGAGCAGCGTCTCCGCGTAGGCGTAGAACAGCCGGGCGGCGATCGTCCCGGTCCGGGCCGGGTCCAGTTGCGGTGTGGACAGGACGGTCAGGGCTTGTTCGAGCTGACCAAGGTCGGCGCGGGCGCCCGCGGCGACGATCCGCAGTTCGTCGGCTTCGTCCCCGCTGAGCTGGGCCGCCTCTGACCCGCGCGCCAGCTCCAGCGCCCGTTCGGGCCGGCGGAGGCCGCGTTCGCAGTCGACGATCAGCGGAAGCAGCGGGGACTTACTGCCCATCCTTCGGGCCGCGCGCAGTTCGGCAAGCGCTTGCGCCCAGTCCCCACAGCGGTAGGCCGCGATACCAACGGCCTCCCGGACCGCGGCGATACGGCCCGAGCGGGCGCGGGCGGCCCGCGCGTGGTTCAACGCCGCTTCGGGGTCGTTGTCGATCAACTCGCCGGCGGCGACCAGATGGCGGGCGATGGCGTCGGCGGTGGCCCGGTCCAAAGTGCTGAGCTCGCGCCGGATTTCGGGCGCCAGTTGCTTTGCTTCGATGTCCGGCGGGATCCGCGGGGCAGCCCCGTCATCGTCGGGGGACGGATGCTGGGGCTGCGCTCTGCGCGCACGTCCCGGGCCCGAAGTTGGTGCTTGGGACCGCGGCGCGCGCCTCGGTCGCCCTTCGCCGATGCCGCCGCGCCTGTCCTCGCCCACTCGTACCCTTCATCTCGAATCACCTTGAGGTCGTCGCACCAAAGGATACGGGGCTGTGCCGTTAACCTCGCGAGCGTGCTCGACTGGGACCACAACGCCTACTACCACCGGCTACTGCTCCGCCAACTACCGCAGCGCTGCCATCGTGTGCTCGACGTTGGTTGCGGCGCCGGATTGTTCGCGACCCGCCTGGCTAGCCGAGTCGAACGGGTCGACGCCGTCGATCGCTCACCGGCGATGATCGAAGTGGCCAGGCAACGCGCCCCCGACAACGTGAATTGCATCCTCGCCGACGTCCTGAGTGATCCGCTGCCCGGGGACGCCTACGACGCGATCTTCTCGATCAGCGCACTGCATCACATGCCCCTGCAGGACTCGCTGCTGCGCTTCGCGGCCCTGCTGCGGCCCGGAGGAGTCCTGGCCGTCATCGCCCTGCCAAGAATGGATCTAGTCCATGAACTGCCAGCGGAGATTGTTGCGGCGGTAGGGCATCGGTTGCTCGGCGCAGCGTTCGGGGCAGCCCGGTCTGTTGGGAGCAACGACTGGTACGCGAAAGACAGCACCAACGCAGCGATGCCAGTCGTCATGGATCCACAACTGACCACCCGAGAAGTCGCCGAACGGGCCGGCGCCGTGCTGCCCGGCGTGCGAGTGCGTCGTCTCGTCTTCTGGCGTTATTTATTGCAGTGGCAACGCCATTAAGCCTGAAATAGAATTCCGGCGAATATCGGTGTTTTAGCATGCAAAAAAGGGCACCGTTGTGGGTGCCCTTTTTTGGGTGTGTGTTCGGCGGTGTCCTACTTTTCCACCCGGGTTGGGTAGTATCATCGGCGCTGGCAGGCTTAGCTTCCGGGTTCGGGATGGGTCCGGGCGTTTCCCTGTCGCTGTGGCCGCCGTAACTTTATTTAATTTATTCGGTGTTGAGGTGTGTTTTGGTGGTGGGGGTGGTGATTGGTTGGATGGTGTGGTTGCGGTGTGTGTGTGTGTAAGTTTTCGGCCGGTTAGTGCCAGTTCCCTGAGCCCGTTGCCGGGTGTGTAGGTCTGGTCTATTGATCCCGTGGTCTGCGGGGGGCCTTATCCCACTTAATGGGTGAGAAGCCTGGTCTTGGAGGGGGTTTCCCGCTTAGATGCTTTCAGCGGTTATCCTGTCCGAACGTGGCTATCCAGCGGTGCCCCTGGTGGGACAACTGGTGGACCAGAGGTTCGTCCGTCCCGGTCCTCTCGTACTAGGGACAGGTTTCCTCAAGCTTCTGACGCGCGCGGCGGATAGAGACCGAACTGTCTCACGACGTTCTAAACCCAGCTCGCGTGCCGCTTTAATGGGCGAACAGCCCAACCCTTGGGACCTGCTCCAGCCCCAGGATGCGACGAGCCGACATCGAGGTGCCAAACCATCCCGTCGATATGGACTCTTGGGGAAGATCAGCCTGTTATCCCCGGGGTACCTTTTATCCGTTGAGCGACACCCCTTCCACTCGGGGGTGCCGGATCACTAGTCCCGACTTTCGTCCCTGCTTGACGTGTAGGTCTTGCAGTCAAGCTCCCTTGTGCACTTGCACTCGCCACCTGATTGCCGTCCAGGTTGAGGGAACCTTTGGGCGCCTCCGTTACATTTTGGGAGGCAACCGCCCCAGTTAAACTACCCGCCAGGCACTGTTCCTGAACCGGATAGACGGTTCGAGGTTAGAGGTCCAATACGATCAGAGTGGTATTTCAACAACGACTCCGCAATTACTGGCGTAATTGTTTCACAGTCTCCCACCTATCCTACACAAACCGTACCGAACATCAATACCAAGTTGTAGTGAAGGTCCCGGGGTCTTTTCGTCCTGCCGCGCGTAACGAGCATCTTTACTCGTAGTGCAATTTCGCCGAGTCTATGGTTGAGACAGTTGAGAAGTCGTTACGCCATTCGTGCAGGTCGGAACTTACCCGACAAGGAATTTCGCTACCTTAGGATGGTTATAGTTACCACCGCCGTTTACTGGGGCTTAAATTCTCCGCTTCACCCAAAAAGGGTTAACGGGTCCTCTTAACCTTCCAGCACCGGGCAGGCGTCAGTCCGTATACCTCGTCTTGCGACTTCGCACGGACCTGTGTTTTTAGTAAACAGTCGCTTCTCACTGGTTTCTGCGACCCCCTCCCGCTACCCCGGGCAAGCCGGTTGACGGTGTGGGGGCCCCCCTTCTCCCGAAGTTACGGGGGCATTTTGCCGAGTTCCTTAACCATAGTTCTCTCGTACGCCTGGGTATTCTCTACCTGACCACCTGTGTCGGTTTGGGGTACGGGCCGTGTGTGTGCTCGCTAGAGGCTTTTCTCGGCAGCATAGGATCACCGAATTCACCTCATCCGGCTATGCATCACCTCTGGGACATCTGAGACCCGGATTTACCTAGATCTCGCCCTACCGGCTTGCCCCAGTATTACCACTGACTGGTACGGCTACCTTCCTGCGTCACCCCATCGCTTGACTACTACCAACGAAGATCCCACGCAGCCCCAGAACTCCACCCCCCCGAAGGGGAATGGTCGATCCGGTTTTGGGCGGTTAGTACCGCTGATTCGTCACGGGCGCGCACACACGGGTACGGGAATATCAACCCGTTGTCCATCGACTACGCCTGTCGGCCTCGCCTTAGGTCCCGACTCACCCTGGGCGGACTGGCCTGGCCCAGGAACCCTTGGTCTTTCGGCGGGCAAGGTTCTCACTTGCCTTATCGCTACTCATGCCTGCATTCTCACTCCCCACACCTCCACCACACCATCACTAGGTGGCTTCGCTGGTGAGGGGACGCTCCCCTACCCAACACTTGACGTGTTGCCGCGGCTTCGGCGGTGTGCTTGAGCCCCGCTACATTATCGGCGCACAATCACTTGACCAGTGAGCTATTACGCACTCTTTCAAGGGTGGCTGCTTCTAAGCCAACCTCCTGGTTGTCTATGCGACTGCACATCCTTTCCCACTTAGCACACGCTTAGGGGCCTTAGCCGGCGATCTGGGCTGTTTCCCTTTCGACGCACGGAGCTTATCCCCCGCCGTCTCACTGCCACGCTCTGTCTTACCGGCATTCGGAGTTTGGCTGACGTCAGTAACCTAGTAGGGCCCATCGGCCATCCAGTAGCTCTACCTCCAGCAAGAAACACGCAACGCTGCACCTAAATGCATTTCGGGGAGAACCAGCTATCACGGAGTTTGATTGGCCTTTCACCCCTACCCACAACTCATCCCCTCAGTCTTCAACCTAAGTGGGTTCGGGCCTCCACGCGGTCTTACCCGCGCTTCACCCTGGCCATGGGTAGATCACTCCGCTTCGGGTCCAGAACACGCCACTAGCAACGCCCTATTCAGACTCGCTTTCGCTGCGGCTACCCCACCCGGGTTAACCTCGCGACATGTCCCTGACTCGCAGGCTCATTCTTCAAAAGGCACGCCATCACCAAACAATGTCGGCTCTGACGGCTTGTAGGCACACGGTTTCAGGTACTCTTTCACTCCCCTCCCGGGGTACTTTTCACCATTCCCTCACGGTACTAATCCGCTATCGGTCATCGAGAAGTATTCAGGCTTACCGGGTGGTCCCGGCAGATTCACAGCAGATTCCACGGGCCCGCTGCTACTCGGGAAACAACACAAACAGGCATGCGGCTTTCACCTACCGGGCTCTCACCGTCTACGGCAGACCATCCCAGGCCACTTCGACTAACCACACACTACTGCCCACCAGTCGGATAGAACTGGACCGCGTCATTCCCACAACCCCGCACACACAACCCCTACCCGGTATCACATGCGTGCGGTTTAGCCATCCTCCGCGTTCGCTCGCCACTACTAACGGAATCACTACTTTGTTTTCTTCTCCTACGGGTACTGAGATGTTTCACTTCCCCGCGTTCCCCCCAGACGGCTATACATTCACCGCCTGGTGACACGACATCACTCGTGCCGGGTTACCCCATTCGGACATCCTCGGATCCACGCTCGGTTGACAGCTCCCCGAGGCATATCGCAGCCTCCCACGTCCTTCATCGGCTCTCGATGCCAAGGCATCCACCATGCGCCCTTTAACACTTACAAACACAAAAACCAAAGTTTTTATCAAAAATTGCACAAACAAACACACCACCCCACCGGGGCAGCGCATTCATCTGATGCTCGCAACCACTATCCAATTACCAAACACCACACCCCACCACCAAGATGGAGCGACAACACCAACCATGTCACTGGCCCGGTGTTGTCTCAGGACCCAATAGTGTGCCGGCGATTCCGCTGTCGTAAAAACACGACGATTTGCTGTCGCGCACCCAGCCGCCACCCACTACGGGCGAACGACTCCTCACGGCCCACACCCCCACCAATGGAGGGTGTCTTTCGTGGTGCTCCTTAGAAAGGAGGTGATCCAGCCGCACCTTCCGGTACGGCTACCTTGTTACGACTTCGTCCCAATCGCCGATCCCACCTTCGACAGCTCCCCCCACAAGGGTTAGGCCACTGGCTTCGGGTGTTACCGACTTTCATGACGTGACGGGCGGTGTGTACAAGGCCCGGGAACGTATTCACCGCAGCGTTGCTGATCTGCGATTACTAGCGACTCCGACTTCACGGGGTCGAGTTGCAGACCCCGATCCGAACTGAGACCGGCTTTAAAGGATTCGCTTCACCTCACGGCATCGCAGCCCTTTGTACCGGCCATTGTAGCATGTGTGAAGCCCTGGACATAAGGGGCATGATGACTTGACGTCATCCCCACCTTCCTCCGAGTTGACCCCGGCAGTCTCTCACGAGTCCCCGGCATTACCCGCTGGCAACATGAGACAAGGGTTGCGCTCGTTGCGGGACTTAACCCAACATCTCACGACACGAGCTGACGACAGCCATGCACCACCTGCACACAGACCACAAGGGAACCGATATCTCTACCGGCGTCCTGTGCATGTCAAACCCAGGTAAGGTTCTTCGCGTTGCATCGAATTAATCCACATGCTCCGCCGCTTGTGCGGGCCCCCGTCAATTCCTTTGAGTTTTAGCCTTGCGGCCGTACTCCCCAGGCGGGGTACTTAATGCGTTAGCTACGGCACGGATCCCAAGGAAGGAAACCCACACCTAGTACCCACCGTTTACGGCGTGGACTACCAGGGTATCTAATCCTGTTCGCTCCCCACGCTTTCGCTCCTCAGCGTCAGTTACTGCCCAGAGACCCGCCTTCGCCACCGGTGTTCCTCCTGATATCTGCGCATTCCACCGCTACACCAGGAATTCCAGTCTCCCCTGCAGTACTCCAGTCTGCCCGTATCGCCCGCACGCCCCCAGTTAAGCCAGGGAATTTCACGAACAACGCGACAAACCACCTACGAGCTCTTTACGCCCAGTAATTCCGGACAACGCTCGCACCCTACGTATTACCGCGGCTGCTGGCACGTAGTTGGCCGGTGCTTCTTCTCCACCTACCGTCAACCCGGCAAAACCAGGCCTTCGTCGATGGTGAAAGAGGTTTACAACCCGAAGGCCGTCATCCCCCACGCGGCGTCGCTGCATCAGGCTTGCGCCCATTGTGCAATATTCCCCACTGCTGCCTCCCGTAGGAGTCTGGGCCGTATCTCAGTCCCAGTGTGGCCGGACACCCTCTCAGGCCGGCTACCCGTCGTCGCCTTGGTAGGCCATCACCCCACCAACAAGCTGATAGGCCGCGGGCCCATCCCACACCGTTAAAAACTTTCCACCACAACCCATGCAGGCCATGGTCCTATCCGGTATTAGACCCAGTTTCCCAAGCTTATCCCGAAGTGCAGGGCAGATCACCCACGTGTTACTCACCCGTTCGCCACTCGAGCACCCCCAAAGGGGCCTTTCCGTTCGACTTGCATGTGTTAAGCACGCCGCCAGCGTTCGTCCTGAGCCAGGATCAAACTCTCCAAACAAAAACCCCCCACCACAACGGCAGGGCAGCATCCAATCAGAGAAAATCTGACCTAACAAAAAACACCAAAAAACTGGCATCAACAAAAAACAACCACACCCATGACACGAGGCGCCACAAGCGCAGCCAAAAAAACAACAACAAAAACAAAACCACCAAACACACTATTGAGTTCTCAAACAACACCCTCCGACCGCGCAACAAGCCCCGCGGCTTTTGGCCGCTTACTCGCTGTGCGGACGACGAGAGACCCACCGAAGTGGAACATCCCTCTGGGACATCGTCGCGCTCGACGGACTGGCCGTGTCGCGACGACTCGATCAAGTTACGCGAGCGGAAACGCTGAGTCAAACAACCTGCTCGACGGCGCGTTTCAGCACTCGCACTATCAAGGAACGCGCTCGACCCCGGCAATATTCCGCTTGCCGCGACGCAAGACCAGCCACCGTCCATGGAGGAAGTCGGTGGGTCGGGGTGCCCACTCTTCGTCGTCGATCTTGGTGTTGTTGACGGATACGCCGCCCTCGGCGATCGTGCGTCGCGCAGCACCTTTGCTCTGCGACAGCCCACTGGCGACGAGCAGATCGATGATCCCGTCCGGCGAACCCGGCTTCAGCTCAGCTACCGAGGTCTCGCGTAGCGCGGCCGCTAGCGTGGACTCGTCCAGCCGACTCAGTTCCCCGCGCCCGAACAACGCTTGGCTTGCGTGTTCAACGGCCTCGGTGGCGTGCTCGCCGTGCACGAGGGTGGTCAGTTCACGCGCCAGTCGCCGTTGTGCTCCACGTTCGTGCGGCCGCGCGGCGGTGGCCTCCTCGAGTTCGGCCAACTCGTCGGCCGACAGGAAGGTGAACCAGCGCAAGTATCGGATGACGTCGGCGTCGGCGGTGTTGACGAAGTACTGGTACCAGGCGTACGGAGTCGTCATCTCCGGGTCCAACCACACGTTGCCGCCGCCGGTGGACTTGCCGAATTTCGTGCCGTCGGCCGCGGTCACCAGCGGAACGGTGAGGGCATGCACGGAGGCTGCCAGCTTCTGGCGCACCAAGCGCACCCCGGCGATGATGTTGCCCCACTGGTCGGATCCGCCGATCTGCAACACACAGCGATGGCGTCGGTAAAGCTCGACGTAGTCGTTGGCCTGCAACAGCATGTAGCTGAACTCCGTGTAGGAGATCCCCTCGCCCTCGAGGCGCCGCCGGACGGTGTCTCGATCCAGCATGACGTTGACCGAGAAGTGCTTGCCGACATCGCGCAGCAGCTCAATTGCTGACATCGCCCTGGTCCACTCGAGGTTGTTTTCGACGATGGCACCGGTAGGTGAGGCGTCGAAATCGACGAAGCGTTCCAACTGTGCGCGGATCCGCTCAGTCCATCCCTGGACGGTTTCGGCGGTGTTGAGCACCCGTTCGCCGGTCTCGCGAGGGTCGCCGATCAGCCCGGTTGCGCCGCCGGCCAGAACGATGGGGCGGTGTCCGGCGCGCTGGAAGCGCCGCAGCGCCAATAGCGGCACCAGATGCCCGGCGTGCAGGCTGGGCGCGGTGGGGTCGAATCCGGCGTACAGCGTGATCGGACCCCGGGCAGCCTCGGCGGCCAGCGCGTCAAGGTCGGTGGACTGTGCGATCAGTCCACGCCAGTGCAGCTCATCGAGGATGCTCATGCCCACAGTCATAGATCTTCTCGCACGGCGCGTTTGATTAGTCGCTGGCACCCGGTGCCGGCGCTCGTGGACTGCGGCGGTAGGCCGAGACCTCCGGTCGCCCTTGTAACCACAGCCGCCAGGGCCGATCGGCGGCGTGCCTGATGCCGACACGAGGCCCGGCAACCGCATCGACGGCGTCGTTGAGCATCAGCCGCACCGGGCTGTCGGCGTCAAACAGGTCGACGCCGTTGTCGGCCATGGTGATTCCTAATGCCGAGCAGAGATTGCCCGGTCCGCGCGCCAGCGCGATGGTGCGAATGGATGCACCGCGCCGCGGCCGGGCGACGTCGAGCCCGGTCTCGATTGCGGCCGCTCTCAGCAACACTGCGGCGGCAACTCCGTCGGCGGCGCACACCACGTTTGCGCAGACGTGGATGCCGTGGCTGCGGTAGGCGTACAGCCGGCCCGGGGGTCCGAACATGATCGCGCTGCGTCCGGTAGGACCGCGATACGAGTGCGCCGCAGCGTCCGGCCACGGGCCGTCGGGCACCCCGCCATACGCCTCTACCTCGACGATCGTCGCGGTGACGCCCCGCCCGATGAGGGTGGCGCCGAGTAGTCGATGCGCCGCTGCGACCGGGTCGACCACGAGTTGGTCAGCGCCCATCGGACAGATTCTGCCCGTGACCACCATTGCAACAAATTACCATTTGTTCTATAACTAATAGAGCAAAGCAAAGGCGGATTTCATGATCCTCAACGTCGACTTGGCCAGCGAAGTGCCGATCTACCAGCAGCTTCGCGACCGGATCGTGGAGGCGATCGCCGAGGGCGTGTTGACCGAGGGTAGTTCGCTGCCCGCCACCAGGGCGCTCGCCGCGGACTTCGGCATCAATTTCCACACCGTGAACAAGGCCTACGACCTCCTGCGCCAGCAGGGCCTGATCCGGCTCAACCGCAAGACGGGCGCGGTCGTGACGTCGACGGTCGCGGATTCGCCGTTCCGCGAGGAGTGGTCCGCGAGGGCACGGACTCTGCTGGCCGAGGCCGTCGCCAAAGGATTACCGGCCGACGAGGTTCTCACGATCTGTCGGTCCGTACTCGATTCGTTCGGTACCACGCAGCCAAAGGACACGCCATGACCGTTGCCATCGCCCTGAGCTCCGCGTTGTCGGCACTGGTGCTCGTGCTCGCCCTGGTGCTGCCCTCGATCAACAGTCCGACCGTGCCCTTCGGGGTCCGGGTACCGGCCGAGCGTGCCAACGACCCGGCGGTGGTCCGGCAGATCCGCATCTACCGATGGCGGGTACTCGTCGGCGGGGTTGTCGCCGCCGGGGTCGGCGTCGCCATCTACTGGGTGACCGGCGAAAGGTTGCTGCTGCCGTTGTCGGTGCTGGTGCTAGTCGGCCTCTGGAACGGCTGCTTCGTCCTGGCCAACCACGAGATCCGGGCCGCGAAGGCAGCCGGAGGCTGGTACGAGGGCCTGCACCAAGGCATCGCGGTGGACACCGGACTGCGGACCGACCCACCGCGGTTTCCCTGGCTCTGGCTGGCACCCGCGCTGCTCGTCACGGTCGTCACCGTGGTGGTCGGCGTGATCAGCTACCCCTCGATGCCCGAGATGCTCGTAGTGCACTACGGCGCGAGGGGCGTACCCAACCGGTTGGCCGCCAAGTCGGTGGGCACCGCGTTCTCACTGGTGTTCGCGCAAATTGGCGTGACGACGCTGCTCACGGGTATCGCGGTGGCCATCTTCCGCAGCAGCAGGGCGGACATCGACCCGGCGCGCCCGGTGGGCTCGGCGCGCTGGCACCGGCAATACATGTTGCTGAGCGCTCAGGCGCTGCTCGGCTTGGTCGCGACGATCGACGTGGGATTGCTGGGATTGTCGCTGCTGATGTGGACCGGGACCGTCACTTCATGGGCGCCGCTCGTGATGGTGGTTCCGATCCTGATCGCCGTCGCGGTGGCCGTCGTAGTGCTGGCCAAGAACAACCGTGTGCGGGACGAGGGCGAGGAGGACACCGGCCTGACCCACCGGGACGACGACAAGTCCTGGCGGGGTGGTCTGCTCTACATCAACCGCGACGACCACGCGCTGCTGGTTCCTCGCCGGTTCGGTCTGGGATGGACGCTGAACTTCGGCAATCCCAGGGTAGCGATGCTGATTGCCGGCTTACTGGCGCTGATCGGCCTGTTGATCACCCTCCGTTTTGGCGCCTGACGCCACGAGGCGTCGTCGGGTCCGAGGTCGATCAACGTCGGGCTCTTGACAGGCTGGCTGCAGGGGCGCATATTCACCATATGATGACTTCATCACGCGATGAATTATTTTCGAACGGCCACGAAGCAGCCGTCGACATCAGCCACTTGCGGGTGATCCGCGGCAAACGCCCGGCGCTGCACGACTTCTCGGTTCGCATCGCCCGTGGCAGCATCACCGGCCTGCTCGGTCCGTCGGGCTGCGGCAAGACCACGCTGATTCGTTGCATTGTCGGCACCCAGCTCATCGCCTCGGGCACGGTCCGGGTGCTCGGTCTACCGGCCGGCTCGGCAACCCTGCGCCGGCGGATCGGGTACCTGCCTCAGGACCCGACGATCTACGACGACCTGCGAATCGTCGACAACGTCCGCTATTTCGCGTCGCTTTACGGTTTCGACGGCCACGCCGCCGACTCCGCGATCGAGCGGGTGGGGCTTAGCGATCACAGCACTGCCTACTGCGGCAATCTCTCCGGTGGTCAACGAACCCGGGTGTCGCTTGCGTGCGCGCTGGTGTGCCAGCCCGAGTTGCTCGTTCTGGACGAACCCACAGTGGGGTTGGACCCCGTGCTGCGGGCAGATCTCTGGGAGCAATTCACCGAGTTGGCCCGTACCGGCACCACGCTGCTCGTTTCCAGCCATGTGATGGACGAAGCCGACCACTGCGGAGACCTGTTGCTCATGCGCGACGGTCACCTGGTCGCGCAGACCACCCCGACCCGACTAAGAGAGGACACCGGATGCACGTCACTGGAGCAGGCGTTTCTGTCCATCATCAGGGAAAGCACGAAGCGCCAAGCCGGGTAGGACTGCACGGGAATCTCAAACCGTACAACGCCACCACGTTACGGATCCTGCGCCAGCTGGCCGCCGATCCCCGCAGCATCGCGATGATTCTGGCAGTGCCGGTAATGGTTATCACGTTGATGTACTTCATGTTTGAAAACGCCCCGCACCGTCCGGGCGCGCCAACGCCGTTCAACAACGCCTGCCTGATTCTGCTCGGCCTCTTCCCACTTTTCGTGATGTTCATCATCACGGCCATCACGATGCAGCGTGAACGCGCATCGGGGACGTTGGAGCGCATTCTGACCACCCCGTTGCGTCGACTCGACCTGCTAATCGCTTATGGCACAGCCTTTTCTATCGCCGCAGCGGTGCAAGCCACCTTGGCCTGCATTGTGGCGTTTTGGCTCCTCGGCTTCGACACCGCGGGCAGTCCGGCATGGGTTTTCGTGATCGCGGTCGTCAACGCGGTGCTCGGCGTCGGCCTCGGACTGCTCTGTAGTGCGTTCGCCCGCACCGAGTTTCAGGCGGTGCAGTTCATCCCGCTGGTGATGGTGCCGCAGCTGCTGCTGGCCGGCATCATCGTCCCCCGCGCGCTGATGCCAGACTGGCTGCAATGGCTCAGCAACGTGCTACCCGCCAGCTACGCGCTGGAAGCACTGCAACAGGTGGGCGCGCATTCGGAGCTGACGTCCGTCGCGGTGCGCGACATCATCGTGGTGTTGGCGTTTGCGCTTGCTGCGCTATGCCTGGCCGCCGCCACCCTGCGCAGACGGACACCTTAGCGTGACGGCCACCAACACCGGGCGCAGAAGGCCCGGACGACCGGCGGGAAGCTCAGATACCCGGGATCGGATCCTGGCCAGTGCCAGAGACCTATTCGCCCGCAATGGGATTGCGAATACGTCGATACGCGCAGTAGCGGCTGCGGCCGGCGTCGATTCTGCGTTGGTGCATCACTACTTCGGCACCAAGGAAAAGCTATTCGCGGCGGCGGTTCACATCCCGATCGACCCGATGGCCGTAATTGGCCCGTTGCGCGAAGTGCCCGTCGAGGAGCTCGGTTACAAGCTGCCGTCAATGTTGTTGCCGCTGTGGGATTCCGAGATCGGTGCGGGTTTCATCGCCGCGCTGCGGTCGGTATTGACAGGCTCCGAAGTGAGCCTTTTTCGCTCGTTCATCCAAGAAGTGATCGCAGTCGCGATCGGGCCGCGTATTGACAGTCCTCCGGGTAGCGCGATGATCCGGATCCAGTTCGTCACGTCGCAGTTGATCGGCGTCGTGATGGCCCGCTACATCCTGGAATTGGAGCCATTCAAGTCGCTTCCGGCTGAGCAGATCGCGCAGACTATCGCGCCGAATTTGCAGCGCTACTTCACCGGGGATCTTCCGGAACTGCTTGGGCCATAAGCCGAGCGTGTTCGTCGTCGTCGACGTCGTGGGCCTCGTCGACCAGCAGCACCGGGATGCCGTCTTCGATCCGGTAGGCGCGCCGCAGCCGCGGGTTGTAGAGCACATCCCCAGCCAGCACTAGCGGGCCTCTGTCGGCCGGGCAAACCAAGATGTCCAACAGCGTTTCGTCAATCATGTCTGCCTCAATTGTCAGTGCGCACCGGACATCTCGGTCCGTGCCGCGCCCGTCAACCGTCGGAACTGGCTGGCGTCCGCATCGAAATACCAGGCGTGCCGTCCCGGCTTGGGAATCCCGGCCGCTCGCAAGGGGCTGACAGTCGGACGATACGTGGCGCTCAGCGTCATCTCCCCCACCACGTGCACGATGTCGGGTCCTAACCCGAAGGGCATGGCCGCCACCGCCTCGGTGAGATCCGCCGCTGTGATCGTGGCGCCCGGCCGCAACGTCACCGCCGTCACTGCGACTTGGTGACCGTCCATCGGGACGCCATAGGTCACCGCGAGATCGACCGCCGGAATGAGCCCGATCGCGTCGGTGATCGGCTCGCAGAACACTATGCCGCGGGTGGTGCGCACGTTCGAGCCGCGCCTGCCCACCAACCAGAAGTCGCCGTCGGCATCGCGACGGAACAGGTATTCGGTGGAGATCCAGGTGTCGGCGGGAGCGAAAACGCCACGTTTGACCGACGCGGTCGGATCGATGGGTCCGCGCGGCTCGGCGAGCAGGACACCCACTTCGTTCGGGTCCGGAACCCGGACCAACCCACGGTCGGTTTCCAGGATCAGGTCATGTTCGGCGTCGTAGGCGCCCAGTTCGATGTGCCCGGCGCCGGGCAACGGCCGGCCCTGACTGCCGATCTTGGCGCCCGACACGTTGGCCAGCACCGCATGCCCGTCAGTGGTCGCGAAGAACTCCACGACATGCGCCGGGGTGAACACGTCGACGATTCGCTGCCACAATCCGGTCGGCATACCCGAGCCGATGAACAACCGCACCGGGTGACTGCCGCGCAGTGCGAAATCCGGATCGTCGATGACATCGCGGAGCATGGCCCACGTATAGGAGACGACGGTGACGCCGTACTGGTGCAATTCGGTGACGAACCGGTCCGGCTGCAGGCCGCGCGACAACGCGATGCGGGTACCGCCAACCACTGCACCGCCGAGACTGACCAGTAGCCCGGACTCGTGATGTAGCGGCGTCAGGCAGTACACGGTGTCGTTGCGGCCTAACGCCGCGGTTGAGGCGGTGCCGAACGCCGACAGCGCCCAGCGGTAATTGGTGATCTGCTTGGCCACGAGTTGCCCGCCGGCGGTGCTGAACGCGATGAACGCCAGATCCCGCGCGTAGCCCGGGTTGGCCCGGTACCAAGCAGGCAGCTCCACGGCGTCGGGGTCGATCTGTTCCATGTCGATGACGCCGGCGTCGTCGGACAGATGCAGGTCGCGGGACTCACCGCCACCGAGGACAAGGATCTGTCCGGGCAGTTGCCGCGCGGTCTCGAGATTGGTTGGGTCGGTGACGATCTCGCTTACTCCGCCGAGCCGGACCGCCGCGGTCAGGTCGACGTCGGGCTTCAACAGGACGGCGACGGCGCCCAACCGCGACAGCGCGGCAATGGCCACCAGCGCGCTTGGCCGGGTTTCCATCAAAACGCCGACGTGTTCGCCCTGGCGCACCCCGACTTCGATGAGGCCGCGCACGACGTTGTCGATGCGCCGGTTCACCGCCTCGTAGGTGTGAACGCGCCCGTCGAAGAGCAAGAACTCACCGTTCGGCGCATCGCTGGCTTGCTCGCCGATGATCCGGCCAAGCGAGATCCGGGTGTGGTCGTTGATCTGGCCCAGTCGAGCCAACCGGGGCAACGTTCGGACGGTCTCGACGGCCAACGTTCGCATCGACTTGTTCGCCGCCACGACGGCGTCGGCCGCACCACGAGCCAGTGTGAGCGCCACCTCGGAGGCCTCACCCAGGCCGTGCAGCACCCGGGAACTCAGCGCGACGCCGCGGTCGTCACGCTCCTCGGGCTGATCGGCCATCGGGAAGATGTCGGTGGGCTTGTCGCCATGCCCGGAAATCCACAGCACCCAATCGGCGACAGTTGGCCAAGACTCTTGTGCCGCTTTGGATCCGACGACCAGCCCGAAGTGACCCGTACGCAGCGAGTACTCGTAAACCTCGGCATTGGGCGCTGCGCGCCGGATACCACGCACCGCGGCGGGCTGACCGATATCATCAACCTCGCCGACGAAAGCCAGTACGGGACAGGTGATGTCGGTCAGCGTCACCAGTTGGCCGTTGATGGCGAAACCGCCGGTCATCATCCGGTTATGCGCGACGAACTGCTTGAGCAGCTCAGAGATCGCCGGGCCGGACCAGGCGATCCAGCCTTCCGACTCCAGGAATCGGCGCTGGGCCTCCCTTGGCAGCAGCGCCTCACGATCGTGCAGCTGGCGGACGAAATCGACCCGCGCTTTGGCGGTCTTGAGCGGATCGAGCATCTGAAAGCCGGCGCGCGCCAACCAACCTGGGATATCCAACCGGTTGAAGACGTGGTCGGCCATGAAATTGGCAACACCGGGAGCAAGGTTGGGTGGAAGCCCCATCGGCAGCGCGGCCAGGGTGTCTACCGGCGAGCCGAACGTCACAATGCTGGCGATGCTTTTCGAGCGTCGGTAGGCCGCCGCCTGGTAGCAGAACATCCCGCCCTGCGAATAGCCGACCAGGTGCACATCCTGACCGGTGATGTCTGCGGTCAGGTCGAGCGCCTCGCTCAGCGCAACGATGTGGTCGGCCAGATTCCGGCGCATGCCGCCCTCGACCTCGTCGGGTGAGCCGAAGTCGATGACCCAGGGATCGAGCCCGGCGGCGTGCAGGATGCCAACGGCCCCGTCCTCCCGGGTGACATCCCACATGTTCGCCGACATCATCATCGGGTGCACCAGCAGCACCGGCGGCCCCGCCTGCGGGTGTCCCGACCGGCTGTCCGGTGGGAAGTAGCGCCGAAGCTTGTACATCGGCACGCTCTCGACAACCTGGGACGGCGACGGGGAGTTGCCGGTTTCCAGCCCGCCGAGCCGCAGGACTTCCAGGCCGTTCTGCGCCGTGGCCATCAGACGCTCGACCGGTCGCGTGAAAGCGGAAAGATTCAGATCCATGCCGCCGCTCCCCTTTAAACCTGAGACGTTTCTGTGCTGCTTGTGGGCCTGACAGCGTGGTCATCATGGCACATCGCAGAGCGTGGGCCCGCAGCTTTGAACACGGCGCCAGTGCGTTCGCCAGCCTAGTCCGCTCGCCGGCTCACCCGGATCGCCCACGTAAGGTCGGGGCGGTGGCACACCTGCTGGGCGCCGAGGCCGTGCACCTGGAATATCCGACTCAGGTCGTCTTCGACTCGTTGACCATCGGACTAAGCGACGGCGACCGCATCGGCATCGTGGGCCGCAACGGCGACGGCAAGTCCAGTTTGCTGGGTTTGCTCACCGGTCGGGTGCGTCCGGATTCCGGACGGGTGACCCAGCGCAGCGGACTACGGGTCGGCGCGCTCAGCCAGGCCGACATCCTGGATTCGCACAGCACCGTTGGATCAACGCTGGTCGGAGACCGGCCCGAGCACGAATGGGCCGGTAATCCGCGCATCCGCGACGTGGTCGGCGGACTGGTCGCCGACATCGGCTGGGACGCGACGATCGGCACACTCAGCGGCGGCCAGCGGCGCCGGGTCCAGCTGGCCGCGCTGCTGGTCGGTGACTGGGATGTCGTTGCCCTGGACGAGCCGACCAACCACCTCGACATCCAAGGCATCACCTGGCTGGCCGGTCACTTGCGCCAGCGCTGGGCCCGCAACACCGGTGGCCTGCTGCTGGTGACCCACGACCGGTGGTTCCTCGACGAGGTGGCCACGACGACGTGGGAGGTGCACGACGGGATCGTCGAGCCGTTCGAGGGCGGCTACGCCGCCTATGTCTTGCAGCGAGTCGAGCGGGACCGGCAGGCCGCCGTCGCCGAGGCCAAGCGGCAGAACCTGATGCGCAAGGAGCTGGCCTGGCTTCGCCGCGGCCCGCCCGCGCGCACGTCGAAACCAAAGTTCCGGATCGATGCGGCTAACCAGCTGATCGCCGACGTACCGCCGCTGCGCGACACTGTCGAGTTGGCGAAACTTGCCACCGCGCGGCTCGGCAAGGACGTCGTCGACCTGCTTGACGTGTCGGTCTCGTTCGACGGGCAACCCGTGCTGCGCGATATCGAATGGCGAATCGGCCCCGGTGAACGCAGCGGCATCGTCGGCGCCAACGGCGCCGGCAAGTCCACCCTGCTCGGACTGATCACCGGCGTCGTGCAGCCCGACAGCGGTAAAGTCAAGCGCGGCAAGACTGTTCGCTTAGGTATCCTCGACCAACGAGGCGACGAGCTGGCGCCGTTGGCGGGCGAACGGGTCGCCGACGTGCTGGGCCGGCTGCGCAGCGATTATCACGTCGACGGCCGCGAGGTCACTCCAGCCCAGTTGCTGGAGCGGCTCGGGTTCGCCGGCGGCCAGCTTTCGGCGCGGGTCGCAGACCTATCCGGCGGCCAACGCCGCCGGCTACAGCTGATGCTGACACTGCTGGCCGAGCCCAATGTGCTGCTACTCGACGAACCCACCAACGATGTCGACACCGACATGCTGGCGGCCACCGAAGACTTGCTCGACTCGTGGCCGGGCACATTGATCGTCGTCTCGCACGACCGCTACCTGCTGGAACGTGTCACCGATCAGCAGTACGCGATCCTCGATGGCCGGCTGCGACATCTGCCCGGGGGTGTCGACGAATACCTGAGGCTAGCCGCGCATGCGACCACAACGCGTGCTGCAACGCCGGCCACCGGAACCTCTCGGCCGCAAGCGATTTCGGGAGCGGAATTGCGCGCCACCGAGAAGGAGATCGCTGCAATTGATCGCAGGCTGGCGCGGCTGGCCGACCAGATCGCAGCCAAGCATCGGGACCTCGCGGAGCATGACCAATCCGACCACGTCGGAATCACCCGGCTCACTGAGGAATTGCGCGACCTGGAAGGCGACGTCGCCGAACTAGAGAGCCGTTGGCTAAAACTCTCGGAAGTATTCGAGTGAGCTTGCGGGGCAACGGCCTAACGCAGGCACTGCGCAACGCTAAATTGACGTTGTGGTAACCAACGCGACCAAGCCGGACCTCGGCATCGCCAAGACTGGCGCGACCTGCGGCACCGTGAGTTAAAGTGCTCGTGAAAAGGGGGCCCAGGAATGTTCGCAGTTTGGCCTGCCCAGAATTCGGTAACCGCCTCTGACAGGTCAGCGATGTTCTTACTGACGCCACGTCAGTACGCGCTTATTGTACTGGCTACCGTTGGCCTGCTTGTGTTTTCGGGGATGTTGTTGAGCGGCAGTGGCGATTCGGGGCCGACTGGAGCCACGGCAATTGGCCCGGTGGGCTCGCTCGTTATGAGCATATTTGCCACCGGTTGTGCAGCCCGTGCCGGATGGGGAGCCCAAGGCGGCCAGCGTCTTTCATGGTTTGTCTTGGCAATTGGACTTGGCGGCTGGGCAATCGGCAATTCTGTCTGGTTTTACGTCGGTCTCGGCGGCGTTGCGCCGATCTCGAATACCTCAGTAGCCGACCTGAGCTACGTGGTATTCCCGCTGTCTGCTTTGCTGGCTGCGGTTGTTGTTCCCAGTCGCGATGACTCCAGGTTCGGGATTGGCCTGCTACTCGACGGCGTCCTGGTTGCCGCATCGTTGTTGATGGTTTTCGGCGTTCTGGCGATCGATCACAAGGCGCGCGCGGCGCAAGCGGTCAGCTTCCCACGAATTTTGTTGGTCACCATCACGGCGGTGTACCTCGCGCTTGTCGTCATGACGGGAACTGTCACGCGGAAAGCCGAACCGGATCGCAGGCTGTCGCCGGGGCTAATGGCCGCGGGATTCGCGGTCATCGGGACAGCCGGGGTAATCCGCCTCTATGGCAACCATCCCGGCCAGCTTCCCGATAGCGAAGTCATTCTCGGATGGGTCGGCGGAGTCTATTTGGTCGCGCTGTCGGCAATCACGTCCCGGCCCGGCCCGGACCTCGCCACACGTACCCCTCAACTGCGGTCGAGGCTGTCGATGTTGCTGCCGTACGTGCCTTTTTCGGTAGCGGTTGTCGTCGCCGTCGTGCATGAATGGCCCGCAAATCGCGCCGATGCGTTTGTCTTCTGTGTGGGTCTGGTGCTCATCCTTACCGCAACGGCACGCGATCTGCTGACGCACGACCGGAAGCGACGTCTGCTCGCTGCGATGTCTGATGCCGCACGGCGGGATGCGGTGACCGGGTTAGCGAATCGGAGACTATTCGACGAACGGCTGTCGCATGCGGTGCAGTTGCACCTGAATTACGCCGTCCCGGTCAGCGTCCTGTCCGTCAGAGTCGAGGACTTCAAGTTCGTCAACGACACATTGGGTTATGAGGCCGGCGAGGAACTGCTGCGTAATGTCGGCAAGCGAATCCAGGCCAATGTCCGTGTTAGTGACACCATCGCACGGATGGGTGGGGACGAATTCGCCATCCTGGTCGAGGATTTCCCCGACGTCGCAGCGCACGTCGCCGAAAGGCTGGCCCGATCCTTCGATAGCGCCATCGAGATCAGGGATCACCGGGCGTACATACGGCTGAGCATTGGTGTGGCCTCGGCTGGGTCGGACCCGACTGCCGTGCTGACGGCCAGCGATCTCCTCAACCAGGCCGACGCGGCCCGGTACCGCGCCGACCAAGCGAGTTCAACTGGTGTGCGCACATTTACACCAGAGATGGACGCCGACTCGGGCGACCGCCAGCAGTTCCGCGATCGCATCGCCCGACTGCAGTTGCTTGGCGAACTGCGGCGTGCCATTGACAGCAGTTCGCTAACCCTGCTGTACCAGCCGATATTCCAGATATTGACCGGCACCGTTTGCGGTGCAGAGGCGCTGGTGCGATGGAAACATCCCCAATTGGGCGTATTGGAGCCTCGCGAATTTCTGCCGCTGGTGCGCGAGCACGGCCTTATGGACGCCCTGACCGACGTGGTGCTGTCACGAGCGGTCGCCGATGCTTCGGGTTGGCGCGAGGCAGGCAGCGCGATCACGGTGGCGATCAATTTGTGGGCGCGCTCCCTCGACGAGGACACCCTGCCCGACCGCATCATGTCCGTGCTGGACGCACACTCCCTGTCGGCCAGCTCGCTCACCGTTGAGATCACCGAGGATCTGGTCGTGGCCGACCTTTCGAAGGGCCGCGCGGTGCTTAATCGTCTGCGGGAGGCCGGTATCCGGGTCGCGATCGACGACTTCGGCAGCGGCTACTCCACTCTCACGTATCTGCGTGAGCTGCCCATCGACGACGTCAAACTCGACCACCAACTCATCGCACCGATCCTGTACGACGAACGCGCCGCGACGATTGCGCGCTCAGCCATCGAGCTCGCCGAGGCGTTCGGCATCACCAGTGTCGCCGAAGGCGTCGAGGATCAGGAAACGGCGCAAAAACTCAGGGAATTCGGCTGCGACGCCATCCAGGGAAACTTCCTCTGCCGTCCGTTGCCTGCTCGCGACATTCCCCAGGTCCCAACAACTCCGGTGCTCACGGCGCCGCGGCGACCTGCTTGACCTCAACGGTCAAGCCCGGCCAGGGCCGCAGGGCGGCGAAGTTGCGTGCCCCGATCCGCTGAGAAGGCAGAAGCAACGTAGTCCTGGCCACCAGCCGGGCCAGCATGACCGTCATCTCGGTGGTGGCCATCGCCGATCCGACGCACCGATGCAGGCCCGCGCTGAACGGGATGAACTCGTGCGGCGCCGGCCGATGATAGTGCGCAGAGTCAGGATCCCACCGCTGCGGACGAAACTCTTCGGGTTCGGCCCACACGTCGCTGATCCGGTGGGTCACATACGCGCTGAATATCAGCGTTCGCCCAGCCCGAATCCGGTGCCCGTCAAACTGGATGTCACGTTTAGCTTTTCGGGCCGAGATCACTCCAGGGCTGTACAGCCGCAGCGTCTCCTGCACGACTCCATTGAGGTAGGTCAGCGCCCCGATGTTCCGGGCGGTCGGTGGCCCGGCGTCTAAGACCCCGGCAACCTCGGCGGCTGCGCTGTCCCAGGCGCCCGGAATAGTCAACAGTGCATAGATGGCCCACGCCAGGGCGCCGCTGGTGGTTTCGTAACCGGCGGCGATCAGCGAAACGACCTGGTCACGAATCTCGTTGGGGGTCAATGGCTGCCCGTCATCTGGGCGTCCGGTAATCAACGCGGTTAGCAAGTGATCGTCGGGACGGGGATGGATGCGTGCGTCGGCCACCTGGCGGTCCACGAAGTCGTCGATGCGAGCCCGCGCCGCCATTGCCCGCCGCCACCCGGGTGACCTGATCAACTGTTGGGCTCGCATCACCTGAGGTGGGCGATGCGTCAGCGCAAGCAGAGGTTGCAGTTGGTCACCGAGAAAGTCGGCATGCTCGGCGATTCGTGAGCCGAAGAGGGATTCAGTGATGCTCCGCCGCACCGCGGCACGCAACGAGTCGTATATGTCGATTCGCTGCCCGGGCTGCCAGCGGTCGATGACCGCGTCGACATTGGCGGCGATGATTGGCACGTAGTCGCCGACCTGTCGGCGATGCAGGGCCGGGGCGACGGCACTGCGCCGGCGACGGTGATCGGCTCCGTCACTGACCACCAATGCCGTCGGGCCGTCGACCGGGACCAGAACCTGAAATGCTTCCTGCCAGCTGAACGCGTCGGCATTGGCGAAGACGAACTTGTTCGCCTCGGGTCCGAGCAGATATGTGTAGCCCAGTCCCGCTATCCCGGAATTGATCACCGGGCCGCGCCAACGATACAACGCCAGCAATGCTTCGCCCGGCGGGTACCGGACCGCCCGGCGCGTTCGGTCCCGCATGCCGGCGTCCTACCGGCTCAGCTGTTGCCGAAGTCGTTCGGCGACAGCCCGAACCGCCTCGAGTTGCACAGAGACGCGTTCCGGCGCGGTGCCGCCCCGCGCGTCGCGCGATGACACCGAGCCCTCGATGGTGAGCACTTCTCGCACCTCGGGGGTCAAGTGGCTGCTGACGGCGACCAGCTCGTCGTCGGTCAACTCCTCCAGCCCGACCCCGCGCTCCTCGGCGACTCGCACGGCCGCCCCAGCCGACTCATGGGCGTCCCGGAACGGGACGCCTTGGCGCACCAGCCATTCGGCGATATCTGTGGCCAGCGTGTATCCGGCCGGGGCGAGCGCCGCCATCCGCTCTGTGTCGAAGGCCAGGCTGCCGACCAGTCCGGCCATCGCCGGCAGCAGCAGCTCCAACTGCGCGACCGAGTCGAAGACCGGCTCTTTGTCTTCCTGCAGGTCCCGGTTGTACGCCAGCGGCTGGGCTTTCAACGTCGCCAGCAGCCCGGCGAGGTTGCCGATCAACCGCCCGGATTTGCCACGAGCCAGCTCGGCGATATCGGGATTCTTTTTCTGCGGCATGATCGAGCTGCCGGTCGACCACGAGTCGTGCAAGGTGACGTACCCGAATTCGGTTGAGCTCCAGATGATGATGTCCTCGGCGAGCCGCGACAGGTCGACGGCGATCATCGCGAAAACAAACGCCGCCTCGGCGGCGAAATCCCTTGCCGAAGTCGCATCGACGGAGTTCTCTGCTGCTGTTGTGAAGCCGAGCCTTTCGGCGATCGCGTCCGGGTCGAGGCCCAGCGACGAACCGGCCAGTGCTCCGGAACCGTACGGAGACACGGCGGTGCGCTCGTCAAGGTCGACGATCCGGTCGACATCGCGCAGCAGCGGGTGGGCATGGGCAAGCAAATGGTGTGCCAGCAGGATCGGCTGGGCGGACTGCATATGCGTCTTGCCGGGCATGATCGCGGTCGGGTGAGCGCCGGCCTGGGCGGCCAATGCACCGACGACGTCGAGGGCACCGGCGGCGACTCGGCGCACCGCGTCACGCAGCCACATCCGAAACAAGGTGGCCACCTGGTCATTTCGCGAGCGGCCGGCCCGGAGCCGGCCGCCCAGGTCCGGCCCGACCCGCTCGATCAGTCCGCGTTCCAGCGCGGCATGCACGTCCTCATCGGTGACCAGCGGGCCGAAGCTGCCGTCAGCGACGTCCTCGGCGAGGCTGTCCAGCCCGGCCAGCAGCCCGTCGCGCTGCTCTTCGGTGAGTAATCCGGCTTGGAACAGCACCACGGTATGCGCCCTGGACGCGATGATGTCGTAGGGCGCCAGCACCCAGTCGAAGTGGGTGGATTTACTCAGCGCAACCAGCGCATCGGACGGGCCGTCGGCGAACCGCCCGCCCCACAGCGATCCTTCGTTGGTGGTCATGTTTACTCGGTGGCGCGATCTCGTCGCGCGGCCAGCTTCGACGACAGGCCGTGGATCTGCACAAAACCGCGCGCGGCGGACTGATCAAAGGTATCGCCCTCGTCGTAGGTGGCCAGGTTGAAGTCATACAGCGATTGCGCGCTGCGCCGACCGTTGACGGCAATGTGGCCGCCGTGCAATACCATTCGGATTTCGCCGGACACATGCTCCTGGGTCTTGGCGACGAAGGTTTCCAGCGCCGTCTTCAACGGCGAGAACCACAATCCGTCGTAAACCAGCTCCGCCCAGCGTTGGTCGGTATGCCGTTTGAACCGGCCCAGCTCACGCTCGAGCGTGACGTGCTCGAGCTCGGTGTGCGCGGTGATCAGCACCATCGCCCCTGGAGCCTCGTAGATTTCGCGGCTCTTGATACCCACCAACCGGTCTTCGACTACGTCGAGCCGTCCGACTCCTTGCGCGCCGCCGCGGGCGTTGAGTTCCTCGATCGCCTGCAGCACGGACACCGGTTTTCCGTCGATCGACACCGGTACGCCGCGCTCGAATCCGATGATCACCTCGTCGGGGGTGTTCCAGTTGACGGTGGGATCTTCGGTGTAGGAGTAGACGTCCTTGGTCGGCGCGTTCCACAGGTGTTCCAAAAAGCCCGTTTCGACCGCCCGCCCCCATACGTTCTGGTCGATCGAGAACGGTGAGCGTTTGGTGACGTTGATCGGGATGGCGTTCTCTTCGGCGAAAGCGATGGCCTTCTCCCGGGTCCACGCGTAGTCGCGGACCGGTGCCAGCACCTCCAGATCGGGTGCGAGCGAGGCGAATCCGACTTCGAAGCGCACCTGGTCGTTGCCCTTACCGGTACAGCCGTGCGCGACGATCCCGCCACCGTGCTCGCGCGCGGCCGCGACCAGATGCTTAGCAATGAGCGGCCGGCTGATCGCCGACACGAGCGGGTAGCGATCCATGTATAGCGCGTTGGACAAGATGGTCGGCAGGCAGTAGCCCTCGGCGAACTCGTCACGGGCATCGACGACAACCGCCTCGACCGCGCCGCAGTCCAACGCCCGCTGGCGCACCACCTCCATGTCCTCACCGCCCTGGCCCAGATCGATCGCGACCGCGACGACCTCCCGGCCGGTCTCCTTGCCGATCCAGCTGATCGCCACCGAGGTGTCCAAACCGCCGGAATACGCCAGGATGACGCGCTCGGACATGAATTGATCTCCTTGTTTCGCCGGTTATTTAAGGTCTTGGAGCACGGTTGCCAGCTCCGCGCCGCTCATCGGCTCGCGGGCAGCCACGAAGATGGTGTCATCCCCGGCGATCGTTCCGACGACGTATGGCAAGGCTGCCCGGTCGATGGCGCTGGCCAAGTAGTCGGCCGCGCCGGGCGGGGTGCGCAGCACGGCGAGGTTGCCGCTGGCGTCGGTGGACACCAGCAACTCGCTGAGCAGCCGCGACAGGCGGGTCGTGCCGCCGGATACCCCGCGCAGCGGGCTGCCGTCCTCGGGCACCATGTAGACGCCAACCCCGCCGTCGGCGCCGCGCAGCTTCACGGCGCCGAGCTCCTCGAGGTCCCGCGACAGGGTGGCCTGGGTGACCTCGATACCGTCGGCGGCCAGCAGTGCGGCCAGCTCGCTTTGGCTGCGCACGTCGGCCGACGACAGGGTCGCCACGATGCGGGCCTGCCGGGCGGCACGGGTGACTTCGGATGTGGTCCTCGAGCCGCTGCGAGTCATTTGGACCGCTCCAACAGCCACACCAGCAGCGCCTTTTGCGCATGCAGCCGGTTCTCGGCCTCATCCCACACCGCGCTGTGCGGCCCGTCGATCACGTCGTCGGTGATCTCGTGACCCCGGTGTGCCGGAAGGCAATGCAGTACAACAGCTTCCGAGTTAGCCAGGGAAAGCAGTTCGGCGTTCAGCTGGAATGGACGGAACGGCCGTACGCGATCCAGCCCGTCGTCCTCCTGCCCCATCGACGTCCAGGTGTCGGTCGACAACACGTCGGCGCCCGACGCTGCAGCGGCCGGGTCTGCGGTGACCGTCACTGAAGCGCCGGTGTCCGCGGCGCGTCGCTCGGCGGCGGCGACCACCGATGGATCGGGGGCAAAGCCGTCAGGAGCGGCGATCGTCACGTCCATGCCGGCGGTGACACCGCCGAGCATCAGCGAGTGCGCCATGTTGTTGGCGCCATCACCGAAGTACGACATCCTCAAGCCGCGCAGCGATCCAATGCGTTCGGCGACGGTCTGCAGATCGGCGAGCACCTGGCACGGGTGGAATTGGTCGGAGAGCGCGTTGACGATCGGCACCGTCGCGGTTTCGGCCATCGCGGCGAGCCGGGCTTGCCCGTAGGTCCGCCAGACGATGGCATCGACATAGCGGGACAACACTTTCGCGGTGTCCTGCAGGGTCTCCTCCCGGCCCAGCTGGGTGCTGCGGCCATCGACCACCACGGCGTGCCCGCCGAGCTGGGCGATCCCCACCTCGAAGGAAAACCGGGTGCGGGTGGAGTTCTTGTCGAAGATGACGGCAACGCCGCGCGGACCCTCCAGGGGGCGGCGGCTGAACGGATCCTTCTTCAGCTCGACAGCCAGCGCCAGCACTTCGGCTTGTTCGTCGGGCGACAGGTCGTCGTCGCGCAGAAAGTGGCGGGTCATCGAGTCCCCTCAGCCGTGTCCAGGATGCCCGGCAGCGCAGTGACGAAGCTGTCGATCTGGTGTTCGGTAATGATCAGCGGCGGCGCCAACCGAATGACGTCGGGTGCGGCGGCGTTGACGAGGAAACCAGCGGCACGAGAGGCGCTCTCGGCTTCCTTCCCGGCCGGGGCACTGAGCACCAGCCCACACAGCAGGCCACGGCCGCGGACGTGGTCGATCAGCGGATGGCCAAGCGATTCGATGCCTTGGCGCAACGTCTTTCCGAGCACTTCGGCGCGTCGCACCAAATCTTCGCTGGCCAATACCCGCAGCACCGCCAGAGCCGCCGCCGCGCAGATTGGGTTGCCGCCGAAGGTGCTGCCATGCAGACCAGGTGTGAGCAGTCGCGCTGCCGGGCCGACCGCCAGGCATGCCCCGATCGGCAGTCCACCTCCGAGGCCCTTGGCCAGCGTCACCACGTCGGGGGTGATGCCGTCGTGCTGGTGGGCGAAAAACGCACCGGTGCGGCCCATTCCGGTCTGAACCTCGTCGAGAACCAGCAGGGCGCCATGCCGGGCGGTGATGTCGCGGGCGGCCGCGAGGTAGCCATCGGGCGGGACGACGACACCGCTCTCCCCCATGATCGGTTCCAGGAACACCGCGGCGGTGTCGTCGCCGACCGCAGCGTCCAGGGCCTCGGTGTCACCGTATGGGACGTGCGTGACGTCACCGGGCAGCGGCGCAAACGGTGCCTGCTTGGTCGGCTGACCGGTCAGCGCCAGCGAACCCATCGTTCGGCCGTGGAAAGCTTCTTGGGCCGCAACCAGTTTCGTTCGCCCGGTCAGCCGAGACAGCTTGAACGCCAACTCGTTGGCTTCGGTGCCGGAGTTGCAGAAGAACACCCGTGTCTCGGCGTCGCTGCCGAGCAAGCCGGCCAGCGCCTCGGCCAGCGCGATGCCGGGTTCGGCGGCATACAGATTGGAGGTGTGCCCCAGCGTTGACATCTGTCGCGTGACGGCGTCGATCACGGCAGGGTGACGATGCCCAAGGATGTTGACGGCTATGCCGCCGAGCAGATCCAGGTAGGACTTCCCGTCCACGTCGGTGACAACGGCACCGTCTCCGCTGGCCAACGCCACCTGCGGGACGCCGTAGTTGTTCATCATCACCGCGGACCACCGCTGCTGCATCGTTTGGGTGTCGGTCACGCGCTCACCACCTTCGTTCCGGTGCCCTCGTCAGTGAACAATTCGACCAGCACACAATGCTCAACGCGGCCATCGATGATGTGCGCGCTGGGCACGCCGCCGCCGACAGCGCGCAAGCACGCCTCGATCTTGGGGATCATCCCGGTCTCCAGTGTGGGCAGCAGCTGCGCCAATGTGGCGGTATCGATTTCGGTGACCAGTGAATCCCGGTCGGGCCAGCGGGTGTACAGACCTTCAATGTCGGTGAGCATCAGCAGCTTTTCGGCTCCCAGAGCTTCGGCCAGTGCCGCGGCGGCGGTGTCGGCGTTGATGTTGTGCACCACGCCGTCGCTGTCTGGCGCCAGCGTCGAGACCACCGGGATGCGTTGCGCTGCAATGAGGTCGAGGACCGCCGCGGTGTTGACATGGTCGACGTTTCCCACCAGGCCGATGTCAGTGGGTACGCCGTCGACCGTGACGCTGCGCCGCACCGCCGTGAAGAGGTGCGCGTCCTCGCCGGTGATGCCGACCGCGTACGGTCCGTGCGCGTTGATGAGGTTGACCAACTCGCGGCCCACCTGACCGAACAACACCATCCGCGCCACGTCGAGCACTTCCGGTGTGGTGACCCGGAAGCCGCCCTTGAAATCGCCGGCGATCCCGAGGCGCTGCAACATGGCGCTGATCTGCGGGCCGCCGCCGTGCACGACAACCGGATGGATTCCGCAGTTTCGCAAGAACGCCATATCGGCAGCGAACGCGCACCGGAGCTTGTCGTCGATCATCGCGTTGCCGCCGTATTTGATGACCACGATCTTGCCGTGCAATTGCTTGAGCCAGGGCAGGGCCTCGGCCAGCACCTGGGCCTTGACTTGGATCGACACAGTCATGACGCCCGCCGACGATGCAGAGCGAAGCGATGAAGAGGAGGCGGGCTCATGAACTGTAGGCCGAATTCTCTTCGACGTAGCCGTGCGACAGGTCGGTGGTGCGGATGGCTGCCCGCCCATTGCCGATTTTGAGGTCCACGAGAACGTCGATATCCTCGCCGGACAAGTCCACCTGACGTGCGCCCGCGGTCCCGACGCCGTCGATGCACACCGGAGAACCGTTGAACGACACGGTGATCCGGTCCGGGTCAAGGCTAATTGGGGCCATCCCGACCGCCGCCAGCACCCGGCCCCAGTTCGGATCGGAGCCGAACAACGCGGTCTTGACCAGGCTGTCGCGGGCCACCACCCGGGCGGCCGTGAGCGCGTCGTCCTCGCTGGCGGCACCCGTCACGGTGACGGTGACCCGTTTGGTGACACCCTCGGCGTCGGCCTGCAGCTGTGTGCACAGGTCGTCGCAGACGCGCAGCACCGCGTCGTCGAGATCGGTTTGGGAAGGCGCGATCTCGCTCGCTCCGGAGGCCAGCAGCAGCACGGTGTCGTTGGTCGAGCAGGCACCGTCGACGTCGAGACGGTCGAACGTCCGCGCGGTGGCCCGGCGCAGCGCGTCCTCAAGCGCGCCGGATTCCACCGCCGCGTCGGTGGTGAGCACGCACAGCATGGTCGCCAGCGACGGCGCCAACATCCCCGCGCCCTTGGCCATCCCTCCCATCGTCCACTTGTCCGGATGGTGCAGTGCAACCTGTTTGGGCACGGTGTCGGTGGTCATGATGGCGCGTGCGGCCTCTTCTCCGCCGGCCAGCCCGCCGGCCATCTCGCGGACGACGTGGCCGACCCCGGCGAGAACCTTGTCCATCGGCAGTCGGTCGCCGATCAATCCCGTTGAGCACACCGCGACTTCGATCGCGCCGGTCTCGGTACCCCAGTCCGACAACGAGGCGGCGACCGCCTCGGCGGTGGTGTGCGTGTCGGCAAAGCCGCCCGGACCGGTGCAGGCGTTTGCGCCACCCGAGTTCAGGATCACCGCCCGTAGCCGGCCGGTCGTCATGACCTGCTGTGTCCACAGCACGGGTGCGGCCTTGACCTGGTTTCGAGTGAAGACTCCGGCGGCGGCGTAGTCCGGGCCTTCGTTGAACACCAGCGCCAAATCCAATGCGCCCGATGCCTTGATCCCGGCGGCGATCCCGGTGGCGCGGAAACCGGCCGGGGCGGTCACACCCTGAGCACGTACCAGAGGCGCCGAATCGGCTCGATCGGTCACGGTGCCACCCCGACCACCGAAAGGCCCTCGGTCTCCGGCCAGCCCAGCGCCAGGTTCATCGATTGCACGGCGGCCCCGCCGGTGCCCTTGACCAGGTTGTCGATCGCCGCGATGGCGACGAAGGTGGCAGCGTCCTCGTCGACCGCGACGGCGATGTGTGCGGCGTTGCTGCCGATCACCGCACCAGTGCGCGGCAGCTGCCCTTCGGGCAGCAGATGAACGAAAGGTTCCGCGTGGTAGGCCTTTTCATAGGCGGCACGCAGCTGTGACAGCGGCGCCTGGGTGCGCGCAGTGCAGGTCGCCAGGATGCCGCGCGAGGTCGGGATGAGCACCGGCGTGAAAGACACGGTGACGTCCCGGTCGGTGACGTGCTTCAGCCCCTGGACGATTTCGGGGGTGTGCCGATGCGCGCCGGCGATGTTGTAAGCCCGCGCCGACCCGATGACCTCCGAGCCGAGCAGCTCGGTCTTCGCGGCCCGGCCGGCGCCGGAGGTGCCGCTGACCGCGACGACGGTGACGGCGGGCTCGATGAGATCGGCGGCCACCGCGGGGAAAAGCGCCAACAACGCGGCGGTCGGATAGCAGCCCGGTACCGCGATACGACGGGCGTCGCGCAGCGATTCCCGCCCGCCGGGCAGCTCTGGTAGCCCGTACGGCCAGCTGCCAGCGTGCTGCGAGCCGTAGAAGCGCTGCCACGCGCCCGCGTCGATCAGACGGAAATCCGCGCCGCAATCGACCACCAGCGTCTGCGGACTGAGCTGTTGCGCCAACGTCGCCGAGTGCCCGTGCGGAAGCGCGAGGAAAACCACGTCATGGCCATCCAGCACGTCAACCTCGGTCGGCTCGAGCACCCGCTGAGCCAGCGGCACCAGATGCGGATGGTGGTCAGCCAGCGTGCTGCCCACGCTGGCGGCTGCGGTCACCGCGCCGATTGTCAGCCGCCCGTCTTGGTAGGCCGGGTGCCCGAGCAGCAGCCGCAGGACTTCGCCGCCCGCGTAGCCGCTGGCGCCCGCCACTGCCACCCGTATCCCCTGCGTCACGCCACCCATCGTTGCATGACTATGCATGTGCTTGCAAATTCATTCTTAGCCGATATTTCAGCCACGCAGCACCGCGCCGACCCGCTCGGCGGCACACCGCACCGCCGCGTCCCGGGCCGCGCTCGCCTCGTCTTCGGTGAGCGTGCGGTCCGGCGCGCGGAACCGCAGCGCGAACGTCAGCGACTTACGGCTTTCCCCCAGCTGCGGGCCGGTATAGACATCGAACAGTCGGACTTCCTCCAGCAGCGCCCCGGCGCCGTCACGGACCGCATCTTCCACGGCCTGCGCCGCGACGTCCGCGTCCACCACCAGGTTGACGTCTTGGAACACCGCCGGGAACGGCGACACCCGCGGCGCCGGCAGTGCCTCGACGATCGGCATGGCATCGAGGTTCAGCTCGACCGCACACGTGTCGGCGGGCAGGCCGGACCGTTCGATCACCGCGGGATGCAACTGCCCCGCATGACCGACCGTGACGTCGCCGACCAGCACTTCGGCGCACCGGCCGGGATGCCACGGCAGATACTGGGCGGCCCGCAGCACCAGCTCAATTCCGCTGGCACGGGCGATGATTCGGACCGCTTCGAACGCATCGGCCGCTTCCACCCGCCGGCCCTCACCCCAGGGGCCGCGCGGCTCCCGCAGCCCGGTCAACACCGCGGCGACGTGCCGGGGTTGGCGCGGCAGCCACGCGTCGAGCCGCGCGATTTCCTCGTCGGTGGGACGCCGGTCCACCGGGATCAGGCCGACGCTCTTGGTCTGCGCGGTCGGCTGCACCACCTGCGCGATGGCGAACAGCGCCACGTCGACGATGCCGCGGGACACGTTGCGCGCCAACGCCTCCAGCAGCCCTGGCAGCAGCGTGGTGGCCAGATGCGGCCGATCGGCCTCCAGCGGGTTGAGCACCTCGGTGGTGTGACGGCGTTCGTCGTCGGCGGGCAGGCCCCAGGTGTCGAATACGCCGGCCGGGAGAAACGGCGTTGGCAGGACCTCCACGTAGCCCGACAGCGCCAGCGCCTTGCCGATCGCGCGACGACGCCGTTGGTCGGCCGACAGGCCCCGCCCGGCCGGAGCCGACGGCAGCACCGACGGGATGAGTTCCAGCCCCTCCAACCGCAGCACCTCTTCGACCAGGTCGGCAGGCTGCAGCAGGTCCGGCCGCCAGCTCGGCGGCGTTACGGTCAGGTGTTCGCCGTCGGCGGTCACCGCGGCGCCGATCTGGGTCAGCCGCCTGGCCGTCGTGCCCGGCCGATAGCTCACCCCGGCCGTGCGGTCCGGCAAGTCGGCCGCAATCGGGATCGGCGGTAGCGACCAGTCGTCCCGCGGCGGGTCGCCCCGCCAGTCGGTCAGCTTTTCCGACACCACGCCACCGGCGATATCGGCGAGCAATCCGGCGCAGCGATCCAGCGCCGCCACCGATATCGCCGGGTCGACCTCGCGCTCGTAACGCCGTGCCGCCTCGCTGGGCAAATGCAGCCGCCGTGCGGTGCGGGACACTGCCGCGGGATCCCACACCGCGGCCTCCAGCAGCACGTCGGTGGAGTCGTCGCGCATCTCGGTGCTACCGGACCCCATCACGCCGCCAATCGCTGCGGTCCCGACGTCGTCGACGATCAGGACATCGGCCGGGTTGAGCCGGCGCTCGATGTCGTCGAGGGTGACCACGGTTTCGCCGGGCCGGGCGAATCGCACCGCGAAGCCGCCGGTGATCCGCTTGAGATCGTGCGCGTGCATCGGGTGACCGAGTTCCAGCATCACGTAATTCGTCACGTCGACGGCCGGCGAGATCGCCCGGATTCCCGAGAGCAACAGCCGGCGTTGCAGCCACCACGGCGACACCGCCGTCGGGTCGATGCCGGTCACCGGGCGCAGCGCGAACCGCCGCACACCGGTTTCCGGCTGCACGGTCAACGGCCAGGCGTTCGCCTCCCGGGGCAGCGGGGGCACGACATCGCTGGAGGCCGGGTCGATGAAGTCGAGGTCGTAGGCGCAGGCGATCTCGCGGGCCAAACCGCGAACCGACATGCAGTAACCCCGGTCCGGGGTGATGGCCAGATGGAAGACCACGTCGTCCAGGCCAAGCACCTCGACACCGCCCGCGCCGGGTTCAGCGGTCCCGGGCGGCAGTACCAAGATTCCGGAATGATCTGTGGCCAAACCGAGTTCGGCTGCGGAGCAAATCATCCCGTCCGAGGTGCGACCATAGGTCTTGCGCTGGGTGATCGCGAAGCCGCCCGGCAACGTGGTCCCGGGCAGCGCCACCACCACCAGATCGCCGTTGGCGAAGTTGCTTGCACCGCAGATGATTTCGCGCGGGTTATTCTCACCAACGTCGACTTTGCAGGCGCGGATTGGCTTTTTGAACTCGGTGAGTTCTTCGATATCGGTTACGCGTCCGACAGTCAGCGGTCCGTCGACGGGTCCGAGCGTGGTCACCTCTTCGACCTCGTGCCCGATGCGCAGCAGCGCCTGCTCGAGGTCGCCGGCGGGCACATCCCAGCCCGGGGCGCCGATCGAGACGACTTCGCGTAACCAGCTGTACGGAACGCGCATCAAGCACCGACCCCGAACGGCAGCGAGAACCGGACGTCGCCCTCGACCATGTCGCGCATGTCGGGAATGCCGTTGCGGAACTGCAGGGTGCGTTCCAGCCCCATCCCGAATGCAAAGCCGGAATACACCTGCGCGTCAATACCAGCGGCGCGCAACACATTCGGGTTCACCATGCCACAGCCGCCCCACTCCACCCAGCCGGCGCCGCCGCGCTTGTTCTCGAACCACACGTCGACTTCTGCGGACGGCTCGGTAAACGGGAAGAAGTGCGGACGAATCCTGGTGCGCGCCTGCGGTCCGAACTCGGCGCGGGCGAAAAGGTCGAGCGTTCCGCGCAGATGGGCCATCGTCAGACCGCGATCCACCGCCAGCCCCTCGACCTGATGAAAGACCGGCGTGTGGGTGGCGTCGAGCTCGTCGGTGCGGAAGGTCCGGCCGATCGAGACGATATAGACCGGTAGGTCACGCTCGAGCAGGGTACGCACCTGCACGGGCGACGTGTGGGTGCGCAGCAACTGCCGCGAGCCCTCCGGAGCGATATAAAACGTGTCCTGCTCGCTGCGCGCCGGGTGATCGGCGGGGAAGTTCAGCGCATCGAAGTTGAACTGCTCGGTTTCCACCTCCGGCCCCTCGGCGAGTTCCCAGCCCATCGCGATGAAGGTGTCGGCGATGTGTTCGGCCAGAATCGTGATCGGGTGCCGTGCGCCGATCGGCTGGCGGGTCGACGGCAGGGTCACGTCGATGCGCTCGGCGATCAGCACAGCCGCATCCCGCTCAGCGCGCAACCCCGCCAGTCGTTCGTCGTAGCTGCGTTGCACATCGCCGCGGGAGCTGTTTACCAGCCTGCCGGCGTCGGCGCGGTCGGCCTTCGGCACAGTGGCCAAAGCCTGGCGTGCTAGCGCCACCGGCGAACGATCACCAAGGTGCTCGGTCTTGGCGCGTGCCAGTGCGTCGAGATCGGCCGCGCCTGCGAACGCTTCACGGGCTGCGTCGACCGCTGCGGTCAACGCCTCCAGCGACAGGTCGACGGGTTGGTCACCCACGCGGCGACACTCTCCTTGTGCTGGGGGCTTTTAGGGCGGGTTTCGCGGCACGGCGTGACGCGCAAGTGCCGATCATATGTGGTCGCGTCAGCGGCGATCGGCAGTGCGCCCGTGTCCCGATGGGAAGGCGTCAGCCGTTGAGCACCGGCTCCGCGGCCGCCACCGGGGCCACCGGCAGTCGACGGCGCCGCAGTGTGCGGGAGATTCCCACCGCCGCCAGCGCACCCACCAGGCCGACGCCCCCGATCAGCGTCGTCCACTCTCCGTGCGCCAAGATCAGGAATCCAAAGCTCGAACCAACCGCCAGCAACGCGCAGCGCACCGGGGTCCAGTGGGCCGGGCCCGCCAACCGGGTGGAGACCAGCATGCCCAGCACCAATGCGATGGAGTGCCCAACGTCGGTGAAATCGTCGCTCAACGCCGCGGCAACGATGCCGACGGGTAGCCACCAACCGAGCCAGATCGGCCGCCAGCGGCGAGGGACGGCCGCGGTCAGCGCTCCCAGCACCGCCAAGGCGCCATAGCTCACGCCGACATCGCTGGCGCGTGAGATCGATAGCGGCAACCAGCCGAGTTCGATTGCCGCCGTCAGTCCCACCGCGACCAGCAACGTCGCACCGACGTGGCCGGTGACGAAGACCAATGCCAATCGACCACTGCGCCACATCAGCTCGGCGAGGGCGAGCAGACAAACCAGGCAGGGTAACCAGAACCAGATCGGGCCGGCATCGGTGACGAATGCACTGCCGAACAGAGTCCCCAGATGACCATGGGCCAGGTTGTGCAGGTTGGTGCTGGCCACTGCGATGACGTGCGCACGCACCCTTGGACCGAGCTCCACGAGCACAACACTGACCGTCACCAAAACGAGCGCGTAGCCCAGCGTGATCCGGACGCGCCCCAGCCGCGACAGTAGGCCGAAAATCATCGCCATCTATTTTGCCTGGGGATTGTCGTCATCTGGGTTACTCGAACCTGACAAGTCCCTGACAGTTTCGGCGGCGGCCTTGAGCCGATAGATGGCCAAGTCGGCTGGCAGTCCGGGGGTTTTACCTGCGAAAACCGGCCGGTGCACGCGTTTGGCGGTGACCCCCAAGGCTTCCAAATCCGCCTGCGAAAGCTCGTCCAGCGTGGTGCCCGACACCATTACGCCGCCCCTGGTGGCGCGTTCCATGACCCGGGCGGCGACGTTGACGTCGACCCCGAGCCAATCGGAGGCCAGCCGCTGCGGGCGCCCGGTATGGATACCGACCCGCATCCGCGGTTTGTAGCCGTCGACGTCGACCGATCTCAATGCCTGCATGGCGTCGAGCACCGCAACCACCGCGACGAGCGGGTCGGCGAACACCGCCATGATGCCGTCGCCCATCCGCTTGACGATGTGGCCGCCGGTATCTAGCAGCGGCGGTTCGATCGCGCGCGCTACTCGCCGCAGCAGCTTGAGGGTCGCGTCGTCTCCGGCTTGCAACGACCATGTCGAGAAACCCACGAGATCGGTGAAAACCAACGTCACCTCTGGGTTTGCCGGGCGTCGGGAGACCGTCTCTGTCAGTGCCTGCCATACCTGCAGCGCGCCGAGACCGACCTCGCGGGATGCCCCACCACGCTCGCCCAGCAGCCGGCCCGCGGCTCGCGCGGCGGCGCGCGGGCCGCCCTCGCCGGCTGTCGACAGCGGATCGCCGAATTCGGGATCGCCAGGCAGAGCACGGCGCGCCCGCCGGATCATTTTGATCACGTTCGGGCTCTGGTTCGTGCTGCGCAGCCACTCCGCGGCATTGTGCACCGCAGAACGCTGTCGCGAATCAGGCAAGTCCGGCGTGGTCACCGTTTGCTCGGGCTCGCCGGACGCTGGTTGGGGCCCGAGTTCCACAGCGTCAGGGTAGGTGGTTTCGGGACAGACCGGCAACGACCGAGGTCGTGGTGTACGCCACGGTCGCTGCCAAACCGCCTGATCACGCGCTTACGACGCACGGGTCGAGAGTCGATAACGGCGTGTCGCCACGCCCGCCGAAATCGTAGACAACGTGTGTTGTCAACATTATCGTGAGACCCATCGCTCATCAGGACCAGGAGGGCGGTGATGACCATGACGCCGATGACGCCGTTGTCGACGACGTCTGCTCAGCCCCAGACGGTCGAGCAGCGCGACGAGAGACCGATTCCGCTCGCTCCGTTGGGGCCGGACTCGCTGACGTGGAAGTATTTCGGTGACCTGCGCACCGGAATGATGGGCGTGTGGATCGGCGCCATCCAGAACATGTATCCGGAATTGGGCGCCGGCGTCGAGGAGCACTCGATCCTGTTGCGCGAACCGCTGCAACGCGTTGCGCGCTCGGTGTATCCGATCATGGGCGTCGTCTACGACGGCAACCGCGCGGCGACGACCGGCGAGCAGATCAAGCAGTACCACCACACCATCAAGGGAGTCGACGCCACCGGCCGCCGCTACCACGCGCTGAACCCGGAGACGTTCTACTGGGCGCACGCGACGTTTTTCATGCTGGTGGTCAAGGTCGCCGAGTACTTCTGCGGCGGGTTGACCGAAGCCGAGAAGCGCCAGCTGTTCGATGAGCATGTGCAGTGGTACCGGATGTACGGGATGAGCATGCGGCCAGTGCCCAAGTCGTGGGAGGACTTCCAGGAGTACTGGCAACGGGTTTGCCGCGATGAGCTGGAGATCAATCAGGCCACCCTCGACATCTTCCAAATCCGGATTCCCAAGCCGAAATTCGTGCTGATGCCCACCCCGGTATGGGACCAGCTGTTCAGACCGCTGGTAGCGGGTCAACGCTGGATCGCCGCCGGGTTGTTCGAGCCGGCCGTTCGGGAGAAGGCCGGCATGCGATGGACGCCGGGAGACGAAGTGGTGCTGCGGCTGTTCGGCAAAATGGTCGAGCTGGCGTTTCTGGCGGTGCCCGACGAGATTCGGTTGCATCCGCGTGCGCTGGCCGCCTATCGACGGGCAGCGGGCCGGCATTCCGTCGATGCCCCATTGGTGGAGGCACCGAGCTTCGTGGCGCCGCCCCGGGACCGGCGCGGGCTGCCGATGCATTACTTCCCGCCCCGCAGCCCGCTGTCCAAAAACATCATCGAGCGTGCCGGGTCGCTGATGCACACCACTTTCTCGCTGGCCGGACTGCGGCCGGCGCGGGGTCGAGGCAAGGCCGCCTAGGGCTTCGCCCGCTGAGCTCGTGCGCTCTGGTAGAGACAGATCGCCGCCGCAGCAGCCACATTGAGGCTTTGTGCACCCCCGGACATCGGAATGGCCACCCGGTTGTCGGCCTGCTGGGCCAGCTGAGGTGACAGGCCGTGCGCCTCGGCCCCGAACAGCCACGCCGTCGGCCCGGCCAGCCCGACATCGTCAAGGGACAGCTCACCGTCCACCGTGGTGGCCAGTACCCGCAGCCCGGCAGCCTGCAGCGCGGTGACCGCCGCGCCGGCATCCGGCGCGACGACGACCGGTATGGAGAAGACGCTGCCGGCCGACGCGCGAAGGCATTTGCCGTTGTACGGGTCGACGCTGTGTCCGCCGAAGATCACCGCCGCGGCGCCCATCGCGTCGCCGATGCGGATCAATGTGCCGGCGTTGCCCGGCTCACCGATTTCGACCCCTACCGCGACCAGCCGGGGTTCGCCGGCCAGCACATCATCGAGGCCGAGCCGCGGCAGCTCGCACACCGCCACCAGGCCGGCCGGAGTGACGGTGTCCGACAAGGCTTTTGCGGCGCGGTCAGTCACCAGGTTGACCGTCGCGTCTTGCCCGCCGAGCAGAACGGCGTACCGCTGCGCGGCCGCCTCGGTTGCGAAAATCTCGCGGACCAGGCCGCGCCCGGACGCGGCCTGGACCAGATGCGCGCCTTCCACCAGAAAGCGCTGCTCCCGGCGGCGGGTGACCTGCCGGTGCAGCTTGACCGCAGCGACCACCCGGGCCGATCGTTCGGTGAGCACCGGGTGCTACGTCTTCAACCGCTGGGCCGGGTCAGGCAGCCTCTCCGGAGGGCGCGTTTACATCGTCGGGCAGCGCGGCCTTAGCGACACCGACGAGCGCCGTGAACGCCGCCGGATCGCTGACGGCGATTTCGGCGAGGTTCTTGCGGTCGACCTCCACGCCGGCGGCCTTGAGGCCCTGGATAAGCCGGTTGTAGGTGATGTCGTTGGCGCGGGCCGCCGCGTTGATCCGCGAGATCCACAGCTTGCGGAACTCGCCCTTGCGCGCACGGCGGTCGCGGTAGGCGTAGTTCAGTGAATGTAGTTGCTGCTCTTTGGCTTTGCGGTAGAGGCGGGATCGCTGGCCGCGATAACCCTTTGAGGCCTTCAGAATGGTGCGCCGCTTCTTTTGGGCGTTGACCGCCCGCTTTACGCGTGCCATGGGGTGTTCCTATCGTCGTCTGGGCGTAAGGGTGGTTACGCCGTTGCCTTCGTTACGGTCGCTGGTCAGCCGTTGAGCAACTTGTTGACTCGCTTGGTGTCGTTGGCGGACACCGTGGTACGCCCCTCCAGCCGTCGCGTTCGGGTGCTCGACTTGTGCTCGAGCAAGTGCCGGCGATTGGCCTTCTCACGCACGATCTTTCCGGTGCCGGTGCGCCGGAATCGCTTCGACGCGCCGCTGTGGGTTTTGGTCTTGGGCATCTGTCTTCAGTCCTCTGTCTGTATCAGTTCGGCGATGGTTCGGTGTCGCTGTCGGGTGCGGGCTGGGGCGCAGGGCCGCTGGCTTGTTGGGCCGCACGCGCACGAGTCTTCGCGCCGCGGTGCGGTGCCAACACCATCGTCATGTTGCGTCCGTCCTGCTTGGCCGACGTCTCGACGAATCCGTAGTCGGCGACGTCGGTGCCCAGGCGCTGCAGCAGCCGGTAGCCCAGCTCGGGCCGCGACTGCTCACGTCCGCGGAACATGATGGTCACCTTGACTTTCGATCCCGCCTCCAGGAAACGGATCACGTGGCCCTTTTTGGTCTCGTAGTCGTGATCGTCGATCTTGGGTCGCAATTTCTGTTCTTTGACGACGGTCTGTTGCTGGTTCTTGCGAGACTCGCGCGCCTTTTGCGCCGCCTCATACTTGAACTTGCCGTAGTCCATGATCTTGCAGACCGGTGGCCTGGCGTTTGGCGCAACCTCGACAAGGTCGAGATCGGCATCCGCGGCGACGCGGAGGGCATCTTCGATGCGCACGATGCCTACCTGCTCCCCTCCCGGGCCGATCAAACGGACTTCAGGTACGCGGATGCGCTCGTTGACGCGGGTCTCAGTGCTGATGGGGCCTCCCTGGGTCGTATTCCTCATTGCGAGCGAAACCCGGTCTGTCCGGAGCCAGCGGTCGGAATACCACACCATCAGCAAAAAGGCCCTGCGTCAGCAGGGCCCGGTGCCGACCGGTCGCGGCTCAAGCCGCCTGCGGAACGCAGAACCGGCACAGCTGGTGTGCCAGTGACCGGACCGCTGAGCCTTGACTGTGATTTCGTGGCCAACGGTGGGAGCGGGACTCCACTTGCTGTCTCTGGACTTCGCCGGAGACGGTCGCGCAGGATAGTTTAGCAGTCATGACGCGGCAATCCGCGATCGAGCGTCCCTGAGCAGCCGACACGTGCAATTCGCTGTCTTCAGAGCATAGGCATTCCATAGCTTGAGCGAATATCCTCGCGGTCTGTGACCCTCACTCCGTTCCGCCAGCGGAGCCGCGCGACTTCCCGGCTCCGCTGGGTGCCCGCGGCCGCGGGTTGGACTGTTGGCGTCATCGCCACGCTGTCGCTGATCGCCAGCGTGTCGCCGGTGATCCGGTGGGTCATCAAGGTGCCGCGGGAGTTCATCAACGACTACCTGTTCAACTTCCCCGACACCAGCTTCGCGTGGTCGTTCGTGCTGGCCTTGTTGGCCGGCGCGCTCACGGCGCGCAAGCGCATCGCCTGGTGGCTCTTGGTTCTCAACCTGCTGCTGGCCGCCGGGCTGAATATCGCCGGACTGACGGCCGAACACGTCACCCCACTGCGGACCCTCGGCGAGACGCTCGGGCTCGGTTTCCATCTCACTGCGCTGTTGGTGCTGGTCTTGGCCTACCGGGAGTTTTGGGCCAAAGTCCGATCGGGTGCGCTGTTCAAGGCGGCCGGAGTCCTGATCGCCGGCTGGGCGGTAGGAATCGGGCTGTCCTGGCTGCTGGTCGAAACGTTCCCGCACACGCTGGCGGAGGACGACCACTTGTTCTACGTGGTGAACCGAGTGGTTGGATTCGCCGTCGCAGACCCGGGTTCGTTTGAGGGCAGGCCGCACGTCTTCCTCAACGCCCTGATGGGACTGTTCAGCGCGATGGCGCTGATCGTCGCGGCGATCGTGCTTTTTCAATCACAACGCGCCGACAACGCACTCACCGGCGAGGACGAATCTGCCATCCGCGGGCTGCTGGAGTTGTACGGCAAGAACGACTCCTTGGGCTACTTCGCCACTCGCCGCGACAAGTCGGTGATTTTCGCGCCCAGCGGCCGCGCCGCGATCACCTACCGCGTCGAGGTCGGTGTCTGTCTGGCCAGCGGAGACCCGATCGGCGATCCACGGGCGTGGCCGCAGGCCATCGACGCCTGGTTGGCGCTGTGCCAGACCTACGGCTGGGCACCCGGGAATATGGGGGCCAGTTCGGCGGGGGCTAAAGCGTTTCGCGAGGCCGGCCTGAACGCACTGGAATTGGGCGACGAGGCCATTCTCTACACCGCCGGTTACCGGCTTTCCGGCCGAGAGATGCGTGGGGTGCGCCAGGCCGTGACCCGGGCGCGTCGGGCCGACCTGTCGGTGCGCATCCGCCGCCACTACGACATCGACGCCGACGAGATGAGGCAGGTGCTCGCCCGGGCGGATACCTGGCGGGACACCGAATCCGAGCGCGGGTTCTCGATGGCGCTCGGCCGGCTGGGTGATCCGGCCGACGGCGACTGCCTACTGGTCGAAGCCGTCAAACCGGACGGCACCGTGGTCGCCATGCTTTCGCTGGTGCCGTGGGGCCGCAACGGCGTTTCGCTTGATCTGATGCGTCGGTCGCCGGATTCCCCCAACGGCACCATCGAGCTGATGGTCAGCGAGCTCGCTCTGCACGCGGAACGCATTGGCATCAGCCGTATTTCGCTGAACTTCGCGATGTTCCGGTCCGCGTTCGAACAGGGCGCCCAACTGGGCGCCGGCCCGGTGGCCCGATTGTGGCGCGGATTTTTGGTGTTCTTCTCGCGCTGGTGGCAGCTAGAGACGCTGTATCGCTCGAACATGAAATACCAGCCCGACTGGGTACCTCGCTACGCCTGCTACGAGGACGCCCGGCTGATTCCCCGGGTGGGCGTCGCCTCGGTGATCGCCGAGGGCTTCCTGGTGCTGCCGTTCACCCGGCGCAACGAACAGCACACCGGCCATCACTCGTCCGTCCCGCCGACACTGTTGGCCAGCGGACTATTGCACCGAGACGGCTCAGTGCCTGATGTCGTCGCGTTGCAGGAGACCGACCTCGGGGCCGACGACGACGGTGACCGCCGGCTGCCGGAACAGATGCGCGTGCGGCTGTCCAAGCTGAAGAAGTTGCAGGACAGCGGCATTGACGCCTATCCGGTGGGTCAGGCACCCAGCCACACGATCGCCCGGGCATTAGGCAGCGACGACCAAACGACGGTTTCGGTGTCAGGGCGGGTGCTGCGGATCCGGGACTTCGGCGGTGTGCTGTTCGCCGAGCTGCGCGACTGGTCAGCGGAAGTGCAGCTGCTGCTTGAGAATTCAGTTCTTCAACACGGGCGCACCACGGACTTCACCAAGGCCATCGATCTCGGCGACTTGGTCGAAGTGACCGGGGAGATGGGATACAGCAAGACCGGGACCCGGTCACTGATCGTGCGCAGCTGGCGACTGATCGGCAAGTGCCTGCGGCCGCTGCCCAACAAGTGGAAGGGATTGACCGATCCGGAAGCGCGAGTGCGCAGCCGCTATGTCGACCTGGCCGTCAATGCCGAATCGCGCGAGCTGATCGCCGTTCGCAGCAGGGTCCTGCGCTCTATCCGAGAAACCTTGAACGCCAAGGGTTTTCTGGAGGTCGAAACCCCGATCCTGCAACAAATTCACGGCGGCGCGACAGCCCGCCCGTTCAGTACCCACATCAACAGCTACGACCTCGACCTGTACCTGCGGATTGCGCCCGAGCTATATCTGAAGCGGCTGTGCGTCGGCGGAGTGGAGCGGGTGTTCGAGCTCGGCCGGGCTTTCCGCAACGAGGGAGTCGACTTCAGCCACAACCCCGAGTTCACCCTGCTGGAGGCCTATCAGGCGCACGCCGACTACACCGACTGGATCGACGGTTGCCGGGAGCTGATCCAGAACGCCGCCGAGGCCGCGAACGGCGAGCAGGTGGTGATGCGGCCCCGCCCGGGCGCCACCGAAGACAGCTTCGAGGTGGTCGATATCTCCGGTGTATGGCCGGTGAAGACGGTGCACGATGCGGTATCCGAGGCGCTCGGTGAGCACATCGACGCCGACACCAGCCTGGCCAAGCTGCACAAACTGTGCGACGACGTACACATTCCCTACCTGGCGCAGTGGGACGCCGGCGCGGTGGTGCTGGAGCTGTACGAGCATCTGGTCGAGGATCGAACCGGGCAGCCGACGTTCTACACCGACTTCCCGCTGTCGGTGTCGCCGCTGACCCGACCGCATCGCAGCAAGCCCGGTATCGCCGAGCGGTGGGATTTGGTGGCATGGGGCGTCGAGCTGGGCACCGCGTACAGCGAGCTCACCGACCCGGTGGAGCAGCGCCGCCGCCTACAGGAGCAGTCCCTGCTTTCTGCCGGCGGTGATCCCGAGGCCATGGAGCTCGACGAAGACTTCCTGCAGGCGATGGAATACGCGATGCCGCCCACCGGAGGTCTGGGGATGGGCGTTGACCGGGTGGTCATGCTCATCACCGGCCGCAGCATCCGCGAGACGCTGCCCTTCCCCCTGGCGAAGCCGCGATAGCCGACGCCGCATACCGCTTGAGCAACCGATCGGTGAAACCCGTGCTAATTGCGGGCAACAAATACCACAATGGACAGCGTGACGGGTTCAACGACGAACCTCGCGTTCTCGGTGCTGGCAGATCACCACACGTCGTTGATGCACGGCTGGATCCCGGGAACGGTCCAGGCCGTCACCGTCACGACGCTGCTGCTGGCGGCCGGGTGGCGTTCGCGCCGCTGGCGGCTGCTGTGGCTGCCGGCGGCGGCAGCCGTCGGAGCCGGCGTGGCCGGTTGGGCGCACTGGTACGTCACCGCCGCCGGTCTCGCCGACGACCCCGCGCCGCACCTGTTGTGGTGGTGGATCGCCTCCAGCGGCGCCGCGGTGGTGATTTCGGTCCTGGGCTGGCGCGGCCTGGTGGCTGCGCGGCGCATCGCTGCTGGCTGTGCCGCTGTGTCTGCTCAGCACCGCACTGGTGCTCAACCTGTGGGTCGGCTACTTCCCCACCGTGCAGACCGCGTTGAATCAGCTCACCGCCGGTCCCCTGCCCGACCAGACCGACCTGGCCACCGTTAACGCGATGGCGGCAACGGCGCCCAGCCCCGGCACGGCAGCCTGGTGCCGGTCACGATCCCTTATGACGCCTCGCACTTCAAGCATCGCGGCGAGCTCGTTTACCTGCCGCCAGCATGGTTTGCCAGTACTCCGCCGCCGCAGCTGCCGACGGTGATGATGATCGGTGGTGAGTTCAACACCCCCGCCGATTGGGCTCGGGCGGGCAATGCGGTGAAGACGATTGACGACCTTGCGGCTACGCACGGCGGAAACGCGCCGGTGTTCGTCTTCGTGGACTCCGGCGGAGCGTTCAACAACGACACCGAGTGCGTCAACGGAACCCGCGGGAACGCCGCCGACCATCTGACCAAAGACGTGGTGCCGTACATGGTTTCGAGTTTCGGGGTCAGCCCCGATCCGTCGCGTTGGGGCATCGTCGGCTGGTCGATGGGAGGGACCTGCGCGGTGGATCTCACGGTCATGCACCTGGAGCTGTTCAGCTCATTTGTCGACATCGCCGGCAACATCGGCCCGGACACCGGAACCAAGGCGCAAACCATCGCTCGGCTGTTCAGCGGCAACACCGACGCCTGGGCCGCGTTCGACCCAGCCACCGTAATCACCAGACACGGTCGATACGACGACGTCTCGGGCTGGTTCGCCATTTCGTCGGACAACGCACCCAAGCGGTATCACAGTCTCGCGGTGGCCGACGCCGGCGCGATCGGGTTGGGCGGTCAGGACAATATCCGCTACCAGGACGACCAGAGCGCCGCCGCCGACCGGCCGTGCAGACTCGGCCGCGGCAACGGCATCGACTGCGCGATCGTCGCCCAGCCGGGCAAGCACGATTGGCCTTTCGCGAGCAGGGTTTTCGCTAAGGCGCTGCCCTGGCTGGCCGACGAGTTGAACACCCCCGGGGTGCCGTTGATCGCGCTGCCATCTTCGTCGCCTCCGCCGATGTCGGCTTCGGCTCCGCGCAACGAGCCAATCGGCAGGTAGGCCGTAGCACGGGTAACGTGAAGCCATGCCCGACGAGCCGACGAGTCCCGCCCCCGAACCCGACGTCGACCCGGGCTATACCAGCTCAGGCATTCCGACGTTCGAGTCGGTGCGCGAGAAGATCGAGACACGATACGAGACATCAATCGGCGCAGCCGAATTGGATGCCGAGAGCCCCGAGGGCCGTGACGTCGAGGAGCAGTACCAGGACCGGCAACGCGCGGCGGCCGAGCGGCTGGCCCAAATCCGCAAGTCAATGCACGAGGACGGCTAAAGGCAGCTAGGCACTGACCGTTCGTCGCCGGTTCGAGCGCCGTGGCGCACTGGCCGATGCCCCGGTGCCGCTGAGGGTTTCGGCGAGGAACTTCCCGGTGTAGCTTTCCGGGACGGCCGCGATGTCCTCCGGCGTGCCCTCGGCGACGATGGTTCCGCCTTCGGCACCGCCCTCCGGCCCCATGTCGATGATCCAGTCCGACGTCTTGATCACGTCCAGGTTGTGTTCGATGACGATCACCGTATTGCCTTTGTCGACAAGGCCATTGATGACCTCCAGCAGCTTGCGGATGTCGTCGAAATGCAAACCGGTGGTGGGCTCGTCGAGGATGTATACAGTGCGTCCGGTGGAACGCTTCTGCAACTCGGACGCCAGCTTCACCCGCTGCGCCTCACCACCGGACAGCGTGGGCGCCGGCTGACCCAGCCGCACATAGCCGAGACCGACATCGACCAGAGTCTGCAGATAGCGGTGGATGCCGGTGATCGGTTGGAAGAACTCCGCGGCCTCCTCGATCGACATGTCCAAGACCTCGGAGATGGTCTTGCCCTTGTAGTGCACCTCAAGGGTTTCCCGGTTGTAACGGGCGCCGTGGCACACCTCGCATGGCACGTACACGTCGGGCAGGAAGTTCATCTCGATCTTGATGGTGCCGTCGCCCGTGCACGCTTCGCAGCGGCCGCCTTTGACGTTGAACGAGAACCGGCCCGGTTGATAGCCGCGAACCTTGGCCTCGGTGGTGGCGGCGAACAGTGTGCGGATCTTGTCGAAGACCCCTGTGTAGGTGGCCGGGTTGGATCGCGGCGTGCGGCCGATCGGCGACTGGTCGACACGGACCAGCTTGTCCACATGGTCCAGGCCGGTGACGCGGACATGCCGGCCCGGCACCTGCCGGGCGCCGTTGAGCCTGTTCGCCAGCACCGCGGCCAGGATGTCGTTGACCAAAGTCGACTTGCCGGAGCCGGACACCCCGGTCACCGAGGTCAGCACGCCGAGCGGAAACGACACGTCGATCTGGCGCAAGTTGTGCTCGTGAGCGCCGACGACCGTGAGCCGACGTCGCTTGTCGACGGGACGCCGGATCGCCGGGGTGGCAATGCTTTCCTTGCCCGACAAGTAGGCGCCGGTGATCGACTCGCTGTTGGCCAGCAGCTCCTTGTACGTTCCGCTGTGCACGATGCGGCCGCCGTGCTCGCCGGCGCCGGGGCCGATGTCGACGACCCAGTCGGCGTGCTCGATGGTGTCCTCGTCGTGCTCGACGACGATCAGTGTGTTTCCCAAATCCCTCAAGCGGGTGAGGGTTTCGATGAGACGACGGTTGTCGCGCTGGTGCAGTCCGATCGACGGCTCGTCGAGCACATACAGCACACCGACCAAGCCGGAGCCGATCTGGGTGGCAAGTCGGATACGCTGCGCCTCACCGCCGGACAAGGTGGCCGCCGCGCGCGACAGCGATAGGTACTCCAGCCCGACATCGAGCAAAAAGCCCAGCCGCGACTGGATTTCCTTGAGCACCTGGCCGGCGATGGCTTGTTCGCGTGAGCCCAAGGTGAGGGCGTTGAGGAAGTCCGCACAGTCCGAGATGGACAGTTCGCAGACCTCGGCGATGGACTTCGTGCCACGCTCCCCCGCGGCCAGTGTCACGGCCAGGATCTCCGGCTTGAGCCGCGTGCCGTTGCACACCGGACACGGCACGTCACGCATGAAGCCCTCGTAGCGCTCCTTCATCAGCTCGGATTCGGTCTGGTCCATCTTGCGCTGCAGGAACGCCAACACGCCCTCGAAGTCGGCGTAGTAGGACCGGGTGCGCCCATAGCGGTTGCGATAGCGGACGTGCACCTGCTCGTCGCAGCCCTCCAGGATCGCCTTGCGCGCCTTGGCCGGCAGTTTGCGCCACGGCGTGTCGACGTCGAAGCCCATCGCCTCGCCGAGGCTGGCCATCATCCGGGTGAAGTAGTCGGCGGTGTGGCCCATCGACCAGGGCGCCACCGCCCCGTCGGCCAAAGTGCGATCCGGGTCGGGCACCACCAGGTCGGGGTCGACCTCCTTGCGGATCCCCAGACCGGCGCACTCCGGGCAGGCGCCGTAGGGCGAGTTGAACGAGAACGACCGCGGCTCCAGGTCGTCGACGGCCAGGGCGTGCCCGTTCGGGCAGGCGAGTTTTTCGGAGAACCGCTGCTCGCGGTTGTGGGCGTCGTGTTCATGGTCGACGAACTCCAACACCACGATGCCGTCGGCGAGATTCAGCGCGGTTTCCACCGAATCGGTGAGCCGCTGCTTGGCGGCCAACTTGACCGTGAGGCGGTCCACCACGACCTCGATGTCGTGCTTTTCCTGTTTCTTCAGCTTGGGCGGATCGGTCAGCGAATGCACCACGCCGTCGACCCGGACGCGGCTGTATCCCTGCGCATTGAGCTTCTCGAACAGGTCGGCGAATTCGCCCTTACGGGTGCGCACGACCGGGGCGAGCACCTGGAATCGGGTGCCTTCCGGCATCGCCAGCACCTGATCGACGATCTGCTGCGGCGTCTGGCGGGCGATCCGCTCACCACAGACCGGGCAGTGCGGAGTGCCAGCGCGGGCATACAGCAGCCGCAGGTAGTCGTACACCTCGGTGATCGTCCCGACCGTCGACCGCGGGTTGCGGTTGGTCGACTTCTGGTCGATGGACACCGCCGGGGACAGCCCCTCGATGAAATCGACGTCGGGTTTGTCCATCTGGCCCAAGAACTGTCGGGCGTAGGCCGACAGTGATTCGACGTAACGCCGCTGGCCCTCGGCGAAGATGGTGTCGAACGCCAGTGACGACTTGCCCGAACCGGACAGCCCGGTGAAGACGATCAGCGCGTCGCGCGGTAAGTCGAGGTCGACGCTGCGCAGGTTGTGCTCGCGGGCGCCCTTGACGATCAGGCGATCAGCCACGCTGCCCCTCTCAGTGAATCTCTTTCGCGCCTGCAGCAGATACTGCGCACGGCGCTTCCCATGCTATGTGCCCATACCGACAAGCAACCGGTGAGCAGTACGGTGGCGCTTATGACTGTCGTCGACGACAACTACACCGGGCACGTCGAAGCCGGTACGGCCGCAAAACGCATTCTGCCGGGCGTCTCGATCTTGAAAGCGTCGGTAGGCCCCATGGATAACAACGCCTACCTGGTGACATGTTCCGCGACCGGGGAAACGCTGCTGATCGACGCCGCCAACGACGCCGACGTTCTCATCGACCTGGTGCGCAACCACGCCCCGAAGGTGTCCCTGATCGTCACCAGCCACCAGCATTTCGACCACTGGCAGGCGCTGGAAGCCGTGGCGCAGGCCACCGGCGCGCCGACCGCCGCACACCAGATCGACGCCGACCCGCTGCCGGTCAAGCCGGACCGCCTGCTGGCCGGCGGCGACACCGTGCAAATCGGCGAATTGACCTTTGATGTCATCCATTTGCGCGGCCATACGCCCGGATCGGTCGCGCTGGCGCTGAACGGTCCCGCCACCGGCGGTGTCACCCAGCTGTTCACCGGCGACTGCCTGTTCCCCGGCGGCGTCGGCAAGACCTGGCAGCCCGGCGACTTCACTCAGCTGCTCGACGACGTCACCACTCGGGTGTTCGACGTCTACGGCGACTCCACCGTCATCTACCCCGGCCACGGCGACGACACCACGTTGGGCGCCGAGCGCCCCAGCCTTGCGGAGTGGCGCGAGCGCGGCTGGTAAGCCGCGGGAGCAACCTCCGACAAACCCCGTGGCGCGAGCGCGACTGCTAAGCCGCGGGAGCGGAATGCTCGACGCGATCACCCAAATGGCTTGGGACGATCACCCAACTGTGCCTAAAGCAGGATTGGCAACTGGATCACGCCACGCGTCGCATTGTTCGGTGCCGCAACAGTATTGACCGTTTAGTAAATGCGTCTCTAACATTATGGGATGCCTGAAAAAATCCTGAGCTAGAGATAGGAGTCTCCGATGAGGACCATAGTGGTGCACCGTGGAGGGCTGGTCAGCCTTGGCGTCGCTACCGGAACCCTGGCCGCCGCGGCGCTGATGACGACTGCTCCCACCGCGAGCGCCGACGACAACCCGAATGTTGGAGGCACCGGCGACATCGCTGTCCCCGCCCTTGTCCCTAGCGATGAATACACAAACGAATTCACAATCGGCGTGGGTAATGCCGAGGACACTTTCACCACCACATGGGACTTTACGGCCTGCCGACAACTACAGAGAGCACCACGACCCTTCCGACCGGATACGAAGCATTCGGTTTTACGGACTCCAGCGCTACTGATCTGACCATTGGCGCTGACACTTTTCAATCTACTTTTCAGACTGCACTTTTCGATCTTTCTTCATCGGCGGGAAACCAGTTTGAGTTGACACTGCCCGTTTTTGAAATCGCAAGCTTCCCCACGATCTGAGGTGAACACCTAATCGGGAATCGATCAGCACGCCCCGAGCTGAGATTGCGTCCAGCCAGCTGACGGGTCGACGGCGTTAGCGCGTGTTCGGCGACACCGCGGCTGGGTCAAAGTGATGCGAAATCTGTTCAGCGGCGCCTAAACTCAGCGCGATGAGGGTCGCGCCGGGCCCCGTGGAGTGCGCGGAGAGCTGGTCGGCCATGCTCTGTCCCTCCTCGACGCCTTCGTGCGCGGCGAGCTGACACCCTGAGTGCTACGACCCAAACCGGTGCAACGAACGGAGGAAACGGATGGCCGAGTCACCGCACGGCCGAACAGCGATCTACCCAATCCACGATTACCTGGCCGCGGACCCCCGGTACCCTTTCGACCTTCAGAGCGGGTGGCTGCCTCAAGCCGGCAGCCCCGCGATGCAAGCATTCTTCGACCACGTTGGCGCACCGGATAGCAAGCGCTGGGCCGACAGCGTTCGGGAGCTCAGTAACTACATCGACGAGAACGAAATTATTGAATACCTCGTTACGAGCGCGTGCCGGGAAAACCGGAACACGATTGACGCCCACCAAGGCAAAGAGGTCGGTGTGCCTCGAATCAAGGACAAGGACGCGCTCCTCAACGGATTCAACAAGCTCTTGAGTCACCCGCCTGGGTTTGTCAAGAACGAGCTCGTTGGCGTCCCCTTCTCGGCATGGGTAGCAGGAATCGATCCCACCCTCAGCGGCGCGACCTTGTTCCGACTCCCGATGTTCAACGAAAAGATGTCCGCCATCCTCAACGACTGGCACAAGTTCCTAGACACCCCCGAGTCGAACACCGGATTCCGTGTCGATGGAGAACAATGGCTCTCCGCGGCGGCTAAAAAACAATACGACTTCGACATCTGGAAGAAGGACTCCCCCGACCTCCCATACTGGAAATCCTGGAACTCCTTCTTCACAAGACAATTCGAGCACCCAAAGAATGAACGACCCGTCGCGCACCCAAAAACCAACCGGATCGTCAACTCTCCGAACGACGGGTCCCTCTTCCGGTGGCAATCAGACGCCTCCAAACGAGACGTCTTTTGGTTCAAGGATATGAGGTACTCGATAGCCGACATCCTCAGTTCGCCCATCCCGAAGCAGCAAGCCGTCATCGACAAATACAAACTTGTCGATCTCTTCGACGGCGGCTACGTCTTCCAGACGTATCTGAACCCCTACAACTTCCACAGATGGTGGTGCCCCACCGACGGGGAAGTACTGTTCGACCCGTTAGCGATCCCCGGAGCATTCTTCAGCAAACTCGTAATCCCCGATTTCGCGGGAGCCACCACTGCCTCTCTCCCGTACCTCACGGCGGTGAACGCACGTGGACTGATCGTGTTCAAGACCGAAGACTACGGACACGTCTGCTGCATACCACTCGGCATGAGCGAGATCTCCACCATCACCTTCGATCCGAAAATGAAAAAGGGCGCGACCGTCACCAAGGGCCAAGAGATGGGCATGTTCAACTACGGCGGGTCCTCCTTCGCAGTCATCTACCAGAACCTGCCAGGCAAGCGCCTCTTCTTCATCAACGCAGATGGCATACCGTACGACCAAACACCCGTGCTGCCCCAGGGCAGTGCAAGCACCGGCGGAGAAGTAACCCTGATCGGGTCGCAGATCGGTGTGTGGGTGGATATCTAACGCATACCGAGCCAAAGTGTCGCGAAATCCGTTCAGCTAGGCCTAAACTCAGCGCGATGAGGGTCGGGATCGACTTCGGCACAACCCATACGGTCGCGGCAGTCGTCGACCGGGGTAACTATCCCGTCGTGTCGTTCGACGGCGTCGACACCTGGCCGTCGCTCATTGCCGCCAACGACGCCGGAGAACTTCGCTTCGGTTTAGACGCAGCCGCCGCCCGTCACGATCCGGGCTGGGCGGTGCTGCGGTCGTTCAAGCGGTTGCTCAACGACGCCGGACCGCGGACCACCGTGGAACTGGCAGGCCGCCGCTATCCGTTGGCCGACCTGTTCACGGGCTTTCTCGCCCAGCTCAAGAGCGACCTGCGGACGCGGTCCAACGCCGAACTGGGGCCGGGCGAGCGTGTCGAAGCCGCGATCAGCGTGCCGGCCAACGCCTCCAGCGCTCAGCGCTTCTTGACGCTCGACGCATTCACGCAGGCCGGCTTCGAGGTGATCGCGCTGCTCAACGAGCCGTCCGCGGCGGGCTTCGAGTATGCCCACCGATACCGCTCGACGATTACCACCAAGCGGGAGCACGTGCTCATCTACGACCTCGGCGGCGGCACGTTCGACGCGTCGCTGCTGAAGATGACGGGACGCTTGAACGAGGTCGTCATCAGCGAGGGCATCCAGCGACTCGGCGGCGACGACTTCGACGAGACGATCCTCAAGCTGGTGCGCAAGAGCGCGAAGCTCCTCAAGCTGGACGCCGCCGCCCGTGATCTGCTGCTCGAGGAGTGCGCGGTCCGCAAGGAAGCCGTTGGCCCCAACACGCGCCGATTCCTCGTCGACCTGTCGGCGGTCGGCAAGCCGCCGTTTTCCTGCCCGATCGATGACGTCTACGCGGCCTGTGGGCCGCTTGTCGACAAGACCGTCGCAGTCCTGTCCCGCGTACTGCACGATCCGGACGGCGACGACATCGACTGGACCGAGGTGGCGGGCATCTATGTGGTGGGCGGGGCCGGAAGCTTCCCACTGGTCGCCCGGATGCTGCGCACTGCGTTCGACGAGAAGCGCGTCAAACGGTCCCTGCACCCGTTCGCGGCGACGGCCATCGGCCTGGCGGTCTTCATCGACAAAGAAGCGGGATTTGCCCTGTCTGAACGTCTTTCACGACACTTCGGGGTGTTCCGCGAAGCGCTCGCCGGTGAGGATGTCTGCTTCGACCCGATCGTGCCCAAGGGCGCACAGCTGCCCACCGCGGGTCAGCCGCCGTTCATCGTCACGCGGACCTACCGCGCGGCGCACAACATCGGGCATTTCCGCTTCGTGGAGTGCAGTCGGTTGCGCGATGGCTGCCCCGATGGCGACGTGACGCCGTATGAGCCGGTGTTCTTCCCGTTCGATCCGGATCTCGATGACGACGACGACCTGCGGCGCCGGCCGGTGCGGCGAAGCGATGACGGGCCGGACGTCGAGGAACGCTACGTCGTCACGCCCAGTGGAGCGGTGGAGGTGACGCTCACGACGAGACCGGCCCGGCTGAGCCGAACATTCCGCCTCGCGCGGCACGACCTCGCCACCGCCTGACGGCCGGCGCGGTCATGCGGTGGTGTGCACGATCAGCACGTCGACCTTGGCCCGACGCGAGACGTTCGCGGGCACCGATCCCAGTAGCCGGCCCGCAATCGTGCTCAGGCCGACGTTGCCGACGACGAGCAGATCGGCGCCGACGTCCTCGGCCAGGCCGACCAGCGCGTCGACCGGAGCGCCGACAACCGACCGTTCTTCGACGTTCTTGGCGCCCGCGGCGAGGGCCCGCTCCTTGGCCTCGCGCAGGATCGCGTAAATCGGGGCGCTACCCGACACCTTGTAGCTTTCGTCCTTGAGGGCGTCGGCGGCCCGCTGATCGTTCTGCTGAGGCAAATACGCCGTCGCGACGATTAGCTTTGCGTCCGGCCCGGCGATGGAGCCCGCCTTTTCTACCGCGCGCAGCGACGAGTCCGACCCGTCGGTTCCCACCACCACGGTCCGATAGGCGCTCATTTGCCCTCCAAGTTGTCGGTTGCTACGCCAACCCAAGACACTAATCGCTTCGCCCGATCCAGATGGTCCGATTTGCGACACGCCGACGCAGTGGCGATATCGCCGTAGCGAGCGGTTCCGGGCGGCTCCCGGGCCGAAATCCCAACGGAATCGACGCCGACAAGTATCTGATACTGATTAAATCGCTTGGCGGACAGGCTTTTTTACTGTATTGGGTTGAGGTGGGTCAGCTCGCCGACCTCGGTTACGCGCGGCAGAACGGTTTGTGACCTGGCCGGACGGGTAATCAAGTTCACCTCGGAGCCTTTACAGTGACAGACATCATGATCACGCAGACGATCGACAAGCCCAAGACGGCTGTCGCCGCGAGCTACTCGCGTCCACAACCTCGCGGCAGGCTACTCGACCCGCTTGCGGTCGCGTTGCTGGCCGCCGTCGTCAGCAACGTGGCGGCGAGCCGGCCGTCACTGTGGTTCGACGAAAGTGCGACCATTTCCGCCTCGGCGAGCCGCTCTTTGCCCGACCTGTGGCGGCTGCTGGGCCACATCGACGCCGTCCACGGTTTGTTCTACCTGGTGATGCACGGCTGGTTCGCCATCTTCCCGCCGACCGAGTTCTGGTCGCGGGTCCCCAGTTGTCTGGCGATCGGAGCCGCGGCGGCCGGCGTGGTCGTCTTCGCCAAGCTGTTCACGTCACGGACCGTCGCGGTGTGTGCGGGCGTCGTCTTCGCGATCTTGCCGCGGGTGACGTGGGCCGGTGTCGAAGGACGCTCCTACGCCTTGACTGCGGCCACCGCGGTTTGGTTGACCGTGCTGCTGGTCACCTCGGTACGGCGAAACAGGTGGCGGCTGTGGCTCCTCTACATGGTCGCGCTGATGCTGTCGATACTGCTGAACATCTACCTGGTATTGCTGGTGCCGGCCTACGCCGTCGTTGTACCGGTATTGCGGCGCCGAAAATCGGTGGTGCTGCGGTGGGCGATCACATCATTGGTGGCGGTGGGCGCGATGACACCGTTGATGCTGTTCGCGCACGGCCAAAGTTTTCAGGTCGCCTGGATCTCACGGCTCAAATGGCACACCATCCTCGACGTCGTGCAACACCAATATTTCGAAAACAGTGTCCCATTCGCGATCCTGGCGGCGCTTATTTTCGTTGCCGCGCTGACGATTCGGTTGACGGGTCGGTGGGCGTCGGCCGGCGATACCCGCCGAGTGCTGATCATCTGCGCGGCGTGGATCGTGGTGCCTACCGCCATCAGCCTGATTTACTCGGCGTTCGAACCGTTTTACTACCCGCGTTATCTGTTCTTCACCACGCCGGCGATGGCGGTCGTGCTGGCTGTCTGCATCGTGACGGTCGTACGCAATCCGCGATGGATCGCCCTGGTGCTGATAGTGCTCACCGCGGTCGCCTTGCCGAATTATCTTCTGTCGCAACGACAGCGGTACGCCAAAGAAGGCTGGGACTACAGCGACGTTGCCGACGTCATCAGCGCCCATGCCGCACCCGGGGACTGCCTCTTGGTCGATAACACGGTGGATTGGCTACCCGGTCCGATCCGCGCCCTCCTTGCCGCCCGGCCGGCGGCCTACCGGCCGTTGGTCGACGTCGGTCGTGGTCAACGGGCGTCCGAGCGTGGCACCCTCTGGGACGGCCATGTCGCGGTGTGGCTGGTGGTCGGTCGGCTGTACCAATGCACCACACTGTGGACGATCTCCACGCATGACACGAAGTTGCCGAATCACCAAAGCGGAACATCGCTGCCACCTGGAAAGGTGCTGGGCCGCGCACCCGCGTACTTGACGCCAAAGCTCGTGGGGTTTCGCATCGTCGAGCGTTGGCAATTCCACCGCACTCAGGTCATCAAGTCGGCCCGCTGAAGACGGCCGCGCTACAGCCGCTGAACATCGTGTGCCGTCGTCGGCGTGACGGCGATCAGGCTGCTGCCAAGCACAGCGACACCGGCTGTCAAATACGGACGAATAGCTAGTTGCATGATCAGCTCCTCCTTCGCTGTTGCCACCTTGATCACTGTCTAATTGGATCAGCGTCTAATAGTGGTAAGACCCGAACTGGATGCGGACCAGGTCGGAGTGACGATGACGCTGTCGGGGTCCAAGATCATCAACGCGGCACAGGTGCTCGCCAATGTCGACGGTGTCTCCGCGGTGCTGCCAGCCGACGAAGAGCCGGACTAACACCGCAATGCAGATGAAAATTGTTGTGCAGCACCTGAATTCACCGCCGAGGTCAACGTTGTCCCCGGCTCGCGCGGTAGGACGCCACTGCGCCCACCACGCCCAAAGCCGCGAACACCGCGAACAGCCAACGGGCCGCCATCACCGCACCGCCGTGCGCGCTGTTGACGATCACGCCGGCCAGGCCCGCGCCGAACGCTCCGGAGATCAGCTGCACCGTGTTGATCGCCGCGGCGGCCGCCCCGCCTTCTTCCGCGTCGTCGTCGCATTGCATCGCCCACGCCGATAGATGCGGCCAGGCCGCACCGATGCCCGTCCCGGTGATCGTCAACGCCAGCGCCCACACCACGGCGACGCCCATCGGCGCGTTATCCACCTGGGTAGCCGCGGCTAACGCCAGGCCCACGGCCATGATCAGCGGTGCGGCGGCGACAACGCGGGCTATGACCCGCGTGCTGCTCAGCGATGCGCTGACGATCTCGCTGACGGTCCAGCCGACCGCCAGCGCCGCGCCCAGGAAACCGGCCACCACGGGGACCAGGTGTGCCAGTCGTTGCCCGAACAACGGCACGTACATGTCGACCATGGCCGAGGCCATCAGTAGCGCCATCGTCAGATAGATCCACTTCAGCGGACCGGAACCAAATGCGCCGGAAGGCAACACCGCGACCGACATCCGCCGATCCACCACCACGAACACGGCCACCAAGAGCACGCTGGCCGCAAGTAACCCCGCCGTCGCGACGCCGTTGTGTGGGACCTGGGCGACGCTGATCGTCAACGCGGCCGTCCCCAACAGCAGCAGCGACCACACCGGGATTTTCAGCGCCGGTGCAGCACCACCGGGATCGGGGCGGCCCGCGGGCAGCACCATCGGGACCAGTGCGGCCATCGCCGCGGTCAGCATCGCCACCGCACCGAACGCCCAACGCCACAGCCCGAACTGGGCGAAAAAGCCACCCGCGGCCGGCCCGACAATCGTTGCGACGCCCCACATCGCCGATACCAGTGCGGAAGCCCGGGTCCATAACGCTTGCGGCAGGGCGGCCCTGATCACGGCATAGCCCAGTCCGGCCAGTAGCCCGCCGGCCACCCCCTGCAAGGTCCGGCCGGCTAGCAGCACCTCCATGTCGGGAGCCGCTGCGCACACCACGCTGCCGATCCCGAAGACCGCCAGTCCCAACACGTATGACCCACGCGCCCCGAATCGCCGCAGCGCCGCGCTGACCGTGGTGGCTGCCACCACCGAGCCGACCAAGTAAAGAGTTGTCACCCAGGCAAAGAGCCGTTCACCGCCGATCTCTGCGACGGTGCTCGGCAGCAGGCTGATGGTCAGGAATTCGTTGATCGCGTACAGCGCCACCCCGCCGGCCAGCAGTGTCGAGGTGCCCAAGTACCGGGGGCCCAGCAGCACACGCCAACTGCCGGTGGCTTCGGTGGTGCTCGTCGGGTCGGTCACGTGCACCACGGTATGGGCTCAACCGCGGTTGAGTTCAAGGCGCCGACGTCACGGGCGCGTCGGCGGCCGATCACTTCAGACCGGCGGCGTCCATTCCGCGCAGTTCTTTTTTCAAGTCGGCGATTTCGTCGCGGAACCGGGCGGCCAGCTCGAATTGCAGGTCCCGCGCCGCGGCCATCATCTGCTCGGTGAGGTCTTTGATCAGGTCGGCCAGTTCGGCTCGGGGCATGCTCGCGGTGTCGCGACCCTCGAACACACCGGCGCTGACCGCCCGCCCGGGCGCACCCTGAGCCCGACGGCCGCGCGACACGTTGCGCCCGGATCCGCCGATTTCGACGGCGTCGGTGTCCTCAGCCTCGCGGTAGACCTGATCGAGAATGTCGGCGATCTTCTTGCGCAGCGGTTGCGGGTCGATGCCGTTGGCCTCGTTGTAGGCGATCTGCTTGGCGCGACGGCGGTCCGTCTCGTCGATGGCCTCTTTCATCGAGTCGGTGATCCTGTCGGCGTACATGTGCACTTCGCCGGACACGTTGCGGGCAGCGCGGCCGATGGTCTGGATCAGGCTGCGCGACGACCGCAGAAAGCCTTCCTTGTCCGCGTCGAGGATCGAGACCAGCGACACTTCGGGCAGGTCCAGCCCCTCCCGGAGCAGGTTGATGCCGACCAGCACGTCGTAGTCACCGAGCCGCAGCTGGCGCAGCAGCTCTACCCGGCGCAACGTGTCGACCTCGGAGTGCAGGTAGCGCACCCGGATGCCCATTTCCAGCAGGTAGTCGGTGAGGTCTTCGGCCATCTTCTTCGTCAGCGTCGTCACCAGCACGCGCTGGTCGACTTCGGTGCGTTTGCGGATCTCACCGATCAGATCGTCGATCTGCCCCTTCGTGGGCTTGACGACGACCTTCGGATCGACCAGGCCGGTCGGGCGGATCACCTGCTCGACGAACTCCCCGCCGGACTGGCTGAGCTCGTACGGGCCCGGGGTTGCCGACAGGTACACCGTCTGGCCGATCCGGTCAGCGAATTCTTCCCAGGTCAGCGGCCGGTTATCGCACGCTGACGGTAACCGGAATCCGTACTCGACGAGGTTGCGCTTGCGGGACATGTCGCCCTCGTACATGCCGCCGATCTGGGGCACGGTCACATGCGACTCGTCGATGACGAGCAGGAAATCCTCCGGGAAGTAGTCGAGCAGCGTCGCCGGCGGCGAACCGGGCCCGCGGCCGTCGATGTGTCGCGAGTAGTTCTCGATACCGGAGCAGAACCCGACCTGGCGCATCATCTCGATGTCGTAGTTGGTGCGCATGCGCAGCCGTTGAGCCTCCAGCAGCTTGCCCTGGCCCTCGAGCTCGCCGAGCCGCTCAGCGAGTTCTTCCTCGATGGTCGAGATCGCATGAGCCATCCGCTCGGGACCGGCCACATAGTGGGTCGCCGGGAAAATGCGCAGCGAGTCGACCTTGCGGATCACGTCACCGGTCAGCGGGTGCAGGTAGTACAGCGCCTCGATCTCGTCGCCGAAATATTCGATGCGGACGGCCAATTCCTCGTAGGACGGGATGATCTCGACGGTGTCGCCGCGCACCCGGAACGAGCCACGCGTAAACGACAGGTCGTTGCGGGTGTACTGCACGTCGACCAGCAGGCGCAGCAGCCCGTCGCGGGGCACCTCGCTGCCCACCTTCAGCTCGACGGAGCGGTCCAGGTAGGACTGCGGTGTGCCCAGGCCGTAGATGCACGACACCGAGGCCACCACCACGACATCGCGTCGCGATAGCAGCGACGACGTCGCGGAGTGCCGCAGCCGCTCCACATCGTCGTTGATCGAGCTGTCCTTTTCGATGTAGGTGTCGGTCTGCGCGATGTACGCCTCTGGCTGGTAGTAGTCGTAGTACGAGACGAAGTACTCGACGGCGTTGTGCGGCAACATCTCTCGAAGCTCGTTGGCCAACTGGGCGGCCAGCGTCTTGTTCGGCGCCATCACCAGCGTCGGGCGCTGCAGCCGCTCGATGAGCCATGCGGTGGTTGCCGACTTTCCGGTACCGGTGGCACCCAGCAGCACCACGTCGTGCTCCCCCGCCTGAATTCGCCGCTCCAACTCCTCGATAGCCGCGGGCTGGTCGCCGGCCGGGTCATGCGGGCTGACCACCTCGAAGTGCCTACCGACGCGCACCATGTCCTCGACAGGGCGGTATTCGGAGTGGGCGACGATCGGATGCTCGGTAGCGAAAGCCATGCCTACCAGGGTAGGCGGGACTACTGACACGTGTGGCGACGATGCCGACCGCGAAGCGGACGGAGGAGGACCCGCACTACGACAAGTGTCATTGGTGCTGACGGGTCCACACCAGGGTTCCGGGATCGCATTGGATCAGGTACCCGTCGTCCGACTTCGACATGGCGAAGACGGGGACGTTCGGCTCGTCGCACGAGGTCCCGGTGGAATGCACGCCGGTCGTGGCAGGCGCTTTGTCCCAGGTGTTGGATTCGCAAACGATTTGGGTATTGGCGGTGGAGTCGTACGCGAGCTTGTCGACGTCGCTGCACACGCCACCGAGCACCGGCGCAGACGATGCCGTGGCGGGCACCGCCGTGTTGGCGGAAGCCTGCGCGGGGTCGGCCATCGCGACACCCGAAGGAACATCGCCGACCCGTGTCGCCACGACGGGAATCCGCAGCGTCGCCCCCTGCGCGCCGCATTCATTACCCTGCACGGTCTGTGTTTGCACGCCGTGCAGCGTGCCGTCGGGTTGTGGCGTCAGCGACCACACCACGGTCTCGGACTGCGTCGCTGTTTGCGTTCCGTGTGCTGCGCGGCACTGCGTCTGTAGTTCTCGGGGCGCGCTCTGCCAGTGCCCGTCGACGAAATGCAGAACACCGGTGTTGCCGGTGCCCGTGGTCCTCGCCGCTTGGTGACTGACGTTGTCCAGCTTGGTCCCAGTGGCCGCGCACCCGGTGGACGTGCAGGCGGAATTGAAGGCCCACCAACTGGTTTGCGCGCCGTTGTTCGGGATAACGCCGTTGGATGACTGCTTTGCACGGTCGTAGTCCAACCGATAGGCGCCGTCGAGTACCGGTTGGGCGGCAGAAGGGCTTGAACCGGGCAACACCGCGGACGCCGAGGACGTCGCATTGAAGCGAGCTGGTGACGCGGGGTTCGGCTGGGGCGGGTTGTCCCAGGAGAAAAACGAAACGGCCCAGGTGATGATCAACGCGATGACCAGCGTGACGGCCGTCGCCGCGGCGATGCCGGTTTTGACCGACAACCTGCGGCCGAGCTTCACCGAGGCGGCGCGGCGCTGTCGCAGGGCGCCACGACGGCGAGAAACTCTGTCGTTGAAGGCGGCCGCAAAATCGCGGCACCGATCGAATCGGTCGGCGGGATCCTTTGCGAGGGCTTTGAAGAACACATCATCGAGGCGGGCCAGGTCGGGGCGGTGGTCGCTGAGCCTGGGCGGAGCCGCGTGCAGATGCTGGCCGATCACGGCGACCGGGTTGGAATGCCGATACGGCGGCACACCGGTCAGCAAGTGAAATGCGGTGCCGGCCAACGCATACTGATCGGCCCGCCCGTCGATGTTCGACCCGACCAATTGTTCGGGGGCGGCGTAGGCAACCGTTCCCACCGCGACGTTGGTCTCGGTGATTCCGCTGATATCGGCGAGTTGGCGAGCAACCCCGAAGTCCGCCAACAGGATCCGTCGTTCGTCATCCTCGGGATGGGTGAGCAGGATGTTAGCGGGTTTCACGTCGCGGTGCAGCATCCCTCGCACGTGGGCGTAGTCGAGTGCGCCCGCGACCCCGTCGATGATTGCCCCGACGTCGTCTTCGGACATGCCGTTGCGGTAACGCTCTTTCACCAGACGGGCTGCGTCGGTGCCTTCGACGTAGTCCATCGCGATCCAGAGCTGGCCCTCGAACTCCCCGCGATCGTGCACCGCGACGATATGCGGATGGAACAGCGTCGCCGCCAGATCCGCTTCCCGATTGAATCGCTCACGGAATTCGCCGTCGGCCGTCATTTCCTTGGCCAGGACCTTCAGCGCGTCGCGACGCGGTAAGCGCGGATGCTTGGCGAGATAGACATCGGCCATCCCGCCGGAGCCCAACGAACGCAAGATGGAGTAGCCGGCAAAAGCGGTACGGTTCCCCATCCCGATGGACGGGACGCTGGCCTGGCCACGCTGGCCGCCTACCGCGTCACTGCGATTCGGCGCCGATCTGATCAGCGGCACTCGGTGAAGAAGGTCGGTGACGGCCAGATGCGGAAGCGATTCGTAGCCCCGGCGTAGCACATTACGCACGCGCTGCTGGGCGCTCACCGGTCGCCGTTCGACATCCCAGCGTTCCGTGGTGTTGTTCGTCTCCTCATCCATTTTCGTCACCCCCTCCTATCGTCAAACGCGCTGCGCGCAGCGGCGCGGACCCCTTGATCTGCGTCAAGGGTCCCGCGGAAAGGTTTGCACGCCAGACGCTTTCAGGCTGTTAACCACCGGCGCCGTGTCGGCCAAAGCCGGCCGGAACGCAGCCGCAGGCGGTTTACTCACCCTTCGCATGATGCCCGCCGATGCGGTTGCCTGTGTTGGTGCGGCTTATGAAACAGCTATGAATCGGCGTCTGGCCTGCTCAGAGCGGGCTCACAGAGCCGACCAGCACGACACATAGCGAAGTCATAGCTGCGCCGGTGGAAGCTTGCATGCAAGGCAGCCGATACTGAAGTGGTGAGTCGATCATCCCCGCCCATGCTGACCATTTGGCACGACGCGTCGCAACGTACGTTTACCGCAGGCCATGACGTGGTCATCGGACGCGACGAGGATGCCGATATCCGGATCGTCGATCCGCGGATATCCCGCGAGCATCTGATCCTCCGCTTCGAACAGGGCAAGTGGGTGGCGATCGACAACGGCTCAGTGAACGGAACCTTCGTCAACGGCTACCGCAGGCCGGTGATCGACATCCACGACGGCCAAAGCATCAACATCGGTAATGCCGGCGGACCGCAGCTGAGCTTCGAGGTGGGCCAGCACCGGGGACGGGCGGGTCGGCCGCCGGGGGCCGGGTCGCCGCGGGACACCGAGCCGTCCACCATCTCGTGGTCGACGCCTCCCCCGCCCGGCCAGCCGCGTCCACAGCCATCGGGCCCGGCGGGCAGCTCGCGACGGGGCGGCCGCAGGCCCCCGCAATCGCCTGCGCCGCGACAGCCTCCGGCTTCGCACCCGCGAAACACGCCACCACAGCCGGTATACGAACAGCCGACCGACGTGCATGTATCGCGGCGAGCGCCGACCCCGCCGCCCGCCGAAATCACTGTGGTCAACGCGGGTTCGGCGCCACCGCCACAAGGGGTGGCACCGACCGAGATGACTGTCGTCGGCGCGCGGTCCGGCGACGTCTCGAATCTTGCGACGCGGTTCGTAAAGTTCCTGTCGCAGCGATCGGTGGCGCCGGCGAAACAGGCCGGCTCGGTCACCGTCGGCCGTGCCAGCGACAACGACATCGTCGTTCCCGACGTGCTGGCCTCCCGTCACCACGCGACGTTGGTTCTCACGCCGCTGGGCACCGAGATCCAGGACCGCAGCAGCAATGGGACGTTCGTCAACGGCACCCGGGTTGGTTCGGCGATCCTGAGCGAAGGCGACGTCGTCACCATCGGGAACGTCGACCTGGTCGTCAGCGGCGGCATGTTGGTTCCGCGCAGCGAAACCGAAACGCGCACCGGCGGTCTGGAGGTACGCGGCGTCGAGTACGTCGTCGACAACGGCAAACAACTGCTGGACAACATCTCGCTGACGGCGCGTCCCGGAACGCTGACCGCCGTGATCGGCGGGTCGGGTGCCGGCAAGAGCACGCTGGCCAGGTTGATCGCCGGCTACACCACGCCGAGTTCCGGCTCGGTCACCTTCGAGGGCCACGACGTCCACGCCGAATACGCGTCGCTGCGCAGCCGGATCGGCATGGTCCCGCAAGACGACGTCGTGCACCGGCAGCTCACCGTGAACCAGGCGCTGGGCTACGCCGCCGAACTGCGGCTGCCGCCCGACACCACGAAGGCCGACCGCGCCAAGGTCGTCAACGGCGTACTCAAAGAACTCGACCTGACCAAGCACGCCGATACCCGGGTCGACAAGCTGTCTGGCGGTCAGCGCAAACGGGCGTCGGTGGCACTCGAGCTGCTGACCGGACCGTCCCTGCTGATCCTCGACGAGCCGACGTCGGGTCTGGATCCGGCGCTGGACCACCAGGTGATGACGATGCTGCGCCACCTGGCCGACGCCGGCCGGGTGGTCATCGTGGTGACGCACATGCTGTCCTACCTCGACACCTGCGACCAGCTGCTGTTGGTGGCCCCGGGCGGCAAGACGGCGTACTGCGGCCCGCCGGACCAGATCGGTGATGCGATGGGCACCACCAACTGGGCCAAAATCTTCAGCCAGGTGGGTGCCGACCCGGAGGAGGCCAACCGCCGCTTCCTCGAGCGAGATCAAGGCCCGCCGCCGGCACCGACGGACCAGCCGGCCGACCTCGGCAAACCGGTTCACACCAGCCTGCGGCGCCAGATTTCGACAATCGCGCGCCGGCAGGTGCGGCTGGTGGTGGCCGACCGCGCCTACTTCGTGTTCCTGGCCCTATTGCCATTCATCCTGGGTGCGCTGTCGCTGACCGTTCCCGGGTCGAGCGGATTCGGCGTGCCCGCGCCGCACGCGGGCACCCCGGACGAATCCGCTCAGATCCTGGCCCTGTTGCTGCCGGCGGCGGCCTTCATGGGTACCGCGTTGACGATCCGCGACCTGGTCGGCGAGCGCGCCGTCTTCCAGCGCGAGCAGGCTGTCGGCCTGTCGACGACGGCCTACCTGCTCGCCAAGACCGCAGTGTTCTGCGGGTTCGCGATCCTGCAGTCGGCGATCATCACCGCGATCGTGATGATCGGCAAGGGCATACCGACCCGAGGAGCGGTATTGCTTGGACACTCCAACCTCGCGGCCACCGTCGAGCTCTTCGCGACGGTCGCCGCAACGTGCGTCGCCTCGGCAATCCTCGGCCTGGCCATCTCGTCGTTGGTTCGGTCCAGCGAGCAGATCATGCCGCTGTTTGTGGTCGCGGTGATGGCCCAGCTCGTACTGTGCGGCGGGATGGTCCCCGTGACCGGCCGGCTGGGGCTCGACCAGCTGTCTTGGCTGATGCCGGCGCGCTGGGGCTACGCGGCGGCGTCGTCGACGGTCGACGTGCGGCACCTGGTGCCCGGTTCGCTGCTCCCCCAAGACCGGTTCTGGCAGCACACGCGGAAGGTCTGGTTGTTCGACATGGGCATGCTGGCCGCGCTGGCGGTGTTCTACGCCGGCTTTGTACGCTGGAAGATCCGGCTCCGCCGCTGATTTCGGTCAGGTGACGTCATCCATCCACCCAAGCACGAGACGTTCGATCTCAACGCCCGCACCAACACCGATCCCAAAGGCATCGTGCGGGCAGTCGATGACTACGTTGTGCGTCCGTGGGGCCTCTACGTGGCCCGCCCGACGCCCGGCCGCAAGCAGTTCCACTACCTCGAGTCGTGGTTGCTGCCCTCGCTGGGTTTGCGGGCGACGATCTTTCATTTCAACCCCGGCCACGAACGCGATCACGACTATTACCTCGACGTCGGCGAATACACGCCCGGTCCATCCGTGTGGCGTTCCGAAGACCACTACCTCGATCTCGAGGTCCGCACCAACGCCGGGGTGGATTTGGCCGACGTCGACGAGCTGTTGGACGCGGTTCGGCACGGCCTGCTGACGCCCAAGGTGGGCGAGCGGGCGATACGTCGGGCGGTCGCGGTCGTCGACGGACTGTCCCGACACGGCTACGACCTGCAGCGTTGGCTCGCCGCCGAGGGCATGCAGCTGGTATGGCGGTGAACACCGTAACCTGTTGCAGTACAACAGATTTAGACCGCAAGCAAGCGCTCGAAGAATTCCCGGTAGTGCATCAGGGCCAGGCGTAGGTCTTCGGTGGAGGCCTCCTCCCCACGATGCCACTGCTCTTCCAGATGCGTCCGCGTCTCGGCGAATCCCGCCGTGAGCTGCTCGACCAGATCGGAGACCAAGCCGTCTGCCCGCTGGACGCACTCTTTGGGATCATCGACGAAGGCCGCCTGAACCCCGGCCCACCGCGCACGCAGCTCAGCAAGATCGTCGCCGGCAAAAAGCGCTCCGGCTGCCGACGATTCGTGTTCTGCCTTCGACGGCTCCGCACCGGGATCCTTGGCACTGGGTACCGCTGTGTCGGTAACCGGTGCCGGTTCGGGCGCAACGGCTGTGCTCTCGTCGTCCGTCGCCGGCGCTTCCGACACGGGGATCGGGCTCTCATCGTGCGAATCGGTCACTGTTTGTTGTTCATGCGTGGTCATGGGCTTGCTCCTGTGATTCGGACTTGTCGGTCTTGTCGGTCTCCAGCAACTTCTCGAACAGCGCCCGGTAGTGCACGAACGCCTCCCGCTGCTGCTCGGTGTTGGCATGCTGCTGCGTGATGTGGACACCGTGTGCGGCTCGGTAGTTCTCGACAATCTGCGGGTGGTCTACCGAGATGTCTGCGGCCCGCTGGTCGAAATCGTCGACGGGATAACCGCGTTGACGCATCACCTCGGTTACCAAACGGTCGGCGACACCGACGGCCGTTGCGGGGTTGTCCACAAACTCGGCCTGTACCTTTTGCCAGCGGCCGGCGAAATCCGAAAGCGCCGAGGGCGTCAACGGAACGATGTCGAGCTTGCCATGCTCGCGTTCTCGCGTAGTGAGTTCCCGAACGGCACCTTTCTCGCTTCCGGTGTCGGATACCAGCCGCTCGTACTCACCGCCGTAGTGCTGTTTAAGCCGCTTCGTTTTGATGCGAAAGCTGACCATGCTTATTGCGACAATCGCCGCGACAACCACCAGGACGGCGGCGGCAGCGATGCAGATCCATTCCCAAGTGGGCATCACAGACTCCTTTCTGACTTACGTCTAATAACCCGAACGGCGCGTTCGCAAACCTCTTTTTGTGATTTGTGGCACAACGAGTGATGTTGAGCGGACGTGTTTTCCGGCAGTTCAGAAGTAGTGCCGACGGCCGCCGATGGCCCGTCCGGTGCTGCCCAGGATTGCCAGGAGTGCGCCGACGACGAGCAACAGGATTCCAAAGGTCCACAGGATGGAGATCTTGAGTAGAAATCCCGCGACTAGCAAGACGATGCCCAGAATGATCATGTTTTAGCCTTCCTCAGATGATGGTTGACGGATGTTCGGGTCGGTCGGCCCGAGACCAGTCGACCACCCGTAAGGGGGGTAGCAATACACCCCTAGGGAGGTAATCTCCTCGGCATGCCACAACCATCTCGCGCGCCGATCACCGTCGCGCTCGTCGACGACTATGACGTTGTCGTCAAGGGCGTGGCCAACATGCTGCAGCCGTATCGCGACCGCGTAGTGATCGCGGAACTGGACTCCACCATGTCCGTCAAAGATGCGGTCGACATCGTGCTGTACGACTCATTCGCCCAACCCGAATCCGATCACGAAGAGATCGGGGTACTGGTGGCTAATCCGCGGGCACGCCGAGTGGTGGTCTACACCTGGAACTTTCACCCCGAACTCGTTCAAAGCGCGCGAAGCCACGGCGCCCACGGATATCTGTCGAAGACCCTGCCCGCGCGCGAGCTGGTCGCGGCCTTGGAGGCCGTGCATGCCGGTGAAGTGGTCGTCAGCGACGTAGCAGCACGAGCACGTAGCGCGCCCGGGCTGGACTGGCCCGGCCGCGGTGAAGGGCTCAGCGAACGCGAGGCAGAGATTCTGGCACTGATCACCCAGGGCATGAGCAACGCCGACGTCGCGCGGCTGACGTACCTGAGCCCAAACACTGTGAAGTCCTACATTCGGACGATCTATCGCAAGCTGGGTGTCAGCAGTCGCACTCAAGCCGTGCTATGGGGTGTGAACCACGGGTTCACGCCCGACCACCACCGCATCGAGCACTGGCGCGGCGGTCCCTAGCGTCTCCCTCCGCGGAAGCGGATAACCCTCCATCCGGCCGAATGCTCGACGATTTGGCGTGACTGCAATAACGTTCGCCGGCAACGAAGTGGCCGCCCAAAACGCGTCGCGTAATCTCTGCTGTCATGAGCTCCACCATGCACAGATGGATCGCAATCGCCGCTTTGGCCGGCGCTGCGATCAGCTCGCAGTTAACTCCCGCGACCGCGCGGGCCGACCTGCACAACATCACCTACCGGGCCCGCGTCGACGGAGTGGCCCCCGGCAGCCACGCCACCTTCGTGACCAACGTCAACCAAACGAACACCGCCGCGTTGAGCTCGATGCCGGGCAACGGTTTCGAGGCCAGCGCGGTGCTGCCCGATCCCAACCAAGCCGGCATGCACGTGTCGGTCCGGTGGCCTTATGCGGCGAACGTGCATTGCGAGATCGACGTGGACGGCAACGTTGCCACGCAAGTCGATCATTTCGTCCAGCCGGCCGCGGGGGGCACCGACCCGATGAACGGCGTGCTGCCCTGCGGCGCACCCCTGCCTAACCCGTAGGCCTACGGCCGCCAGCCTGCGCTGTCGGCCCAGTCCCAGGCTCGGCCGTATGCCTCGCGGAACCACGGCTCCTTGACACCGAGATAACGCTTGATGTCTCCGTCCGGGGATGCTTCCTGCGCCGCGCGGCGTTTGACGGCCAGGTACTCGTCGCGGACGTCGGGGTTGGCTTTCAGCCAATCGACGAACAGCAGGGCGAATTGCTGATTGGGCCAGCCGGCCACCCGCAGATGGACGAATGTCGGGCGGCCGGGATCTGCCGACGCGAAAAGCCGCTTGTCCCAAAGCGTCGCATTGTCGCTGTGGTCGAAGGGTTCCGCAGTGCTGCGGGCGTCGCGCTTGACGACGTCGCTGGTGACGTCGTCGATCCGTGGGTAACCCGCGGACCGCAACGCATCAGCGAGTTCGTCGGCCGCAGTGAGCGATTCGACGGTGACCTGAATGTCGATGGCGTCCTTGGCGTCCAGCCCCGGAACCGCGGTCGAACCGATGTGGTCGACGCGCACCGCCGTTGCCCCACATGCGGTCTTGAGGCGGGCCACGATGCGCGCAGCCTGGTCCGGCCACGACGGGTCGGCAGCCACCAGCCGGGCGGGCGGGCGAACGACGTGGCCGGCGCTGAGATTGGCGGCGAACGGCGTGATGCGGTGATCCCACACCTCGCGTGCATGCTTGACCAGCGCCTCCGGAGTACCCGAATTGTCCAGCCAGACATCGGCGACGGCGCGACGCTGCTCGTCAGCGGCCTGCGCCGCGATGCGGGCGCGGGCGTCGTCCTCGGCCATACCCCGTTGTCCGACCAGCCGCGCCACCCGCAGTTCCGCGTCGGCAAAAACCACGACAACCAACGGGAACAGCGGGGCCATCCCGGACTCCACCAACAGTGGAATGTCTTCCACCACAACCGAATCTTCCGGTACGGCGGCGATCAGCTCGGCGCGACGCTTACCCACCAGCGGATGGACGATCCCGTTGAGCGTTGCGCGGGTCTCGTCGCTGCTGAATGCCTTGGCAGCCAACGCCGGACGGTTCAACGCGCCGTCAGGCAGCAGAATGTCGTCACCAAACGCGTCGACGAGCGCGGCCAGTCCCTCGGTGCCGGGCTCGACCACTTCGCGCGCGATCACGTCGCCGTCCACAACGACCCCGCCGCACTGCGAAAACGTGGTCGAAACCGCCGACTTACCGGCGCCGATGCCGCCGGTAAGCCCGATCCGAAGCATCGATAGCTACGCCGTCGGGTTAGGCGCTACCGGCGAGCTTCTCCCGCAGCGCGGCGAGTTGCGCGTCGCTGGCCAGCGAGCCACCCTGCGGCTCTTCACCCGACGAGCCGTTGGCCTGCGGCCGCTCGGCAGCTTCGGCCTCGGCCGCGGCGAACTTCTCCATCTGCGCGGTGTGCATCTTGTGCCGGCGCTCGGCCTCGGCGTAGCGAGATTCCCATTCGGTGCGCTGCGCGTCGAAACCCTCGAGCCACTCGTTGGTTTCGGCGTCGAAACCCTCCGGGAAGATGTAGTTGCCCTGCTCGTCGTAGCTGTCGGCCATGCCGTACTTGGCCGGGTCGAATTCCTCGGTGTAGTCCTCGTTGGCCTGCTTGAGCGACAACGAGATACGGCGACGCTCCAGGTCGATGTCGATGACCTTGACCATCGCGTCGTCCCCGACGGCGACCACCTGGTCGGGCACCTCCACGTGACGCTCGGCCAGCTCGGAGATGTGCACCAGGCCCTCGATGCCCTCCTCGACGCGGACGAACGCACCGAACGGCACCAGTTTGGTGACCTTGCCGGGCACGATCTGGCCGATGGCGTGGGTGCGGGCGAAGTGCCGCCACGGATCTTCCTGAGTCGCCTTGAGCGACAACGAAACCCGCTCGCGGTCCATGTCGACGTCGAGCACCTCGACGGTGACCTCGTCTCCGACCTGAACCACCTCGGAGGGGTGGTCGATGTGCTTCCAGGACAGCTCGGAGACGTGCACCAGACCGTCGACGCCGCCGAGATCGACGAACGCGCCGAAGTTGACGATCGAGGACACCACACCCTTGCGGATGGCGCCCTTCTGCAGCTGGTTGAGGAACTCGCTGCGGACCTCGGACTGGGTCTGCTCGAGCCAAGCGCGGCGGGACAGCACCACGTTGTTACGGTTCTTGTCCAGCTCGATGATCTTGGCTTCGATCTCCTTGCCGATGTATGGCTGCAGATCGCGGACGCGTCGCATCTCGACCAGCGAGGCGGGCAGGAAGCCGCGCAGCCCGATGTCGAGGATCAGGCCGCCCTTGACGACCTCGATGACGGTGCCCTTAACGGCCTCGTCCTTCTCCTTGAGCGCCTCGATGGTGCCCCAGGCGCGCTCGTACTGCGCGCGTTTCTTGGACAGGATCAGCCGGCCTTCTTTGTCCTCCTTGGTGAGGACCAGGGCTTCGACTTCATCACCCACGGAAACGACCTCATTGGGGTCGACGTCGTGCTTGATGGACAGTTCGCGGGAGGGGATGACCCCCTCGGTCTTGTAGCCGATGTCGAGCAGGACCTCGTCCCGGTCAACCTTGACGATGGTCCCTTCGACGATGTCGCCATCGTTGAAGTACTTGATTGTTTTGTCGATGGCGGCGAGAAAATCCTCGCTCGAGCCAATGTCGTTGACGGCTACTTGCGGCGAGGTGACGGTGGGACTCGGCATATTGTTGGGTTGCTCCGGACAGGTTGGGGTCGTAGGGATAAAGCGGGCTTGTTCGATTACCCGCTTCCTCCGCGTCGCGCTGCGCACTCTGCATCGTCACCGGGCTACCCTGTCGAGGTTACTCGACTGCGTACACGCTGGCCAAACTGCGTCCCATTGCGTCGGGCGTGCACTAATGGCGGAAAATTCCCCGATATTTCGCCGTAGCTGCACGCTCGGCGCTTAATGGGCGGCGGTGTCCCAGCTGCGGCCATAGCCCACCGAGACCTCCAGGGGCACGTCAAGCGGGTATGCGCCGCCCATTTTCTCGCGCACCAACTCCTCGAGCCGCCCTCGTTCACCATCGGCCACTTCGAACAAGAGTTCATCGTGGACCTGCAGCAACATTCGCGACGCCAGCCCGGCCGATTTGAGCGCCGAGTCGACCTTGATCATGGCCACCTTGATGATGTCGGCCGCACTGCCCTGGATCGGCGCGTTGAGCGCCGCCCGCTCGGCGGCCTCACGCACCTGGCGATTGGTGCTGTCCAGCTCGGGCAAATAACGGCGGCGGCCCAACACCGTCGAGGTGTAGCCATCTTTGCGGGCCTGTTCGACGACGTCCATCAGGTAGTCGCGCACCCCGCCGAACCGAGCGAAGTACTGATCCATCTGGACTTTGGCGTCTTCGGTGGAGATCTTCAGCTGCGCCGCCAGGCCATAAGCGCTCAACCCGTAGGCCAACCCGTAGGACATCGCCTTGACCCGCCGCCGCAGCTCACCGGTCACCTCTTCGATCGGCACCCCGAACGCCCGGGATGCGACGAATAAGTGCAAGTCCTCTCCGGTGTTGAACGCTTCGATGAGGCCCTCATCGCCGGAAAGGTGGGCCATGATCCGCATTTCAATCTGGCTGTAGTCGGCGGTCATCAGCTCCGCGTAACCTACGCCGACTCCGTTACCGACAACAAACGCGTCGCGGATCTGGCGGCCAGCGTCGGTGCGGATCGGAATGTTTTGCAGATTCGGATCGGTCGAGGACAGCCGGCCGGTGGCCGCGATCGTCTGGTTGAACGTGGTGTGGATACGGCCATCGCCGGCAACCGAGTTCAGCAACCCGTCGACGGTCACCTTCAGCCGGGTCACGTCGCGGTGGGCGAGCAGATGCTGAAGAAACGGGTGCCCGGTCTTGTCGAACAGCGACTGCAGCGCATCCGCGTCGGTGGTGTATCCGGTCTTCGTCCGCTTGGTCTTCGGCATCTCCAGCTCGTCAAACAGCACTACCTGCAACTGTTTTGGCGAGCCGAGGTTTATCTGCTTGCCGATCACCGCGTACGCGGCTTCGGCCGCGTCACGGATCTGGTCGCCGAATTGGCTTTGCAGTTCCGTCAATTGGTCCAGGTCGACGGCGATACCCGCGGCCTCCATCCCCGCCAGCACCCGTTGCACCGGCAGCTCCATTTCAGCCAGCAGCGAGGTGGAGTCGATCCGGGCCAGTTCGGCGTCCAGCGCGTCAGCCAGGTCCACCACCGCGCGGGCGCGCAGGACCGCGGTTTGCACGGCTTGATCGTCCACACCGTCGGTGTCGTCGAGCAGCGAAAGTTGCTGTTGCTCAGATGTTTCCGCTCGTAGTTCACGACGCAGGTAGCGCAGCGACAGGTCGTCTAACGTGAAGCTACGCTGCCCCGGGCGAACCAGGTAGGCAGCCAGCGCGGTGTCGGAGGTCACCCCGTCCAGCGTCCAACCGCGCCCGGCGAGATCGTGGATGGCCAACTTGGCCTCGTGCAGTGCTTTCGGCTTCTCGGGATCTGCGAGCCATGCCGCAAGCGCGGAGTCGTCATCGGGCGTCAAGGTGGTGGTGTCGATGTAGCCGCCGTCGCCGTCGGCGGCGGCGATGGCCAACGCGGTCGCGTCGCCCTCGTATGGCAGATGCGTTCCCACCACCGCCAACCCCGATCGGCGCCCGTCGGCGACGTGCTCGGCCAGCCACTGGCCGACCGCGCCGGGCTCCAGCAGCCCCCCGCGCACGTCGAATCCCTCGTCGACCTCGGGTTCGACGGCCGCCAACGTGTCGAACAGCCGGTCGCGCAGCACCCGGAATTCCAGCTGGTCGAACAGTTGATGAATCTGGTCGCGGTCCCAGGGCTGCATCCGCAGCGTGTCCGGCGTCTGCGCCAACGGTACGTCCTTGACCAGGTCGGTGAGCTCCCGGTTGAGCACCACGCTGGCCAGATGTGCCCGCAGCGCGTCGCCCACCTTGCCGCGCACCGAGTCGGCGTTGTCGACCAACGATTGCAGCGAGCCGTATTCGCTGATCCACTTCGACGCCGTCTTCTCGCCGACACCGGGAATGCCGGGCAAGTTGTCGCTCGGATCGCCGCGCAGCGCAGCGAAATCGGGGTATTGCTCGGGGGTCAGCCCGTACTTCTCGACCACCGCCGCCGGGGTGAAGCGGGTCAGCTCGCTGACGCCCTTGCGCGGATAGAGCACCGTCACGTCGTCGCTCACCAGCTGCAGCGAATCGCGGTCACCGGTGACCACCAGCACCCGGTAGCCCTCCCTTTCGGCCTGCGTCGCCAGCGTCGCGATCAAGTCGTCGGCTTCGAAGCCCGGCTCGGCCAGCACCGTAATGCCCAGTGCCGCAAGGACTTCCTTGGTGACATCGATCTGGCCGTGGAACTCATCCGGGGTGGACGACCGGTTGGCCTTGTACTCCGGGTAGCGCTCGGAGCGAAAGGTCTGCCGCGACACGTCGAACGCTGCGGCCACGTGCGTGGGTGACTCGTCGCGCAACAGGTTGATCAGCATGGCGGTGAACCCGTACACCGCGTTGGTGGTCAGCCCGCCCTGAGTCTTGAAATTCTCGGCGGGCAGCGCGTAGAAGGCCCGAAAGGCCAGCGAATTGCCGTCCAGCAGCATCAACGTCGGCTTGTCGTCAGCGGCCTGGGCGGCTTCCGTCTTTTTGGTTGCGGTCCTCGCTGGGCTCACGGCCTCAACTCTAGGCACTCGCTCCGGACATCTAGGTCAAGTGCCGCTGTCCGCCCACGTCGTACTCGGAAACCGAGGCGGAGATGATTGCGCCTTGTTGCTCATCGCTCGGCCCACTACCGCGGAACGCGTCGACGGCCGCCCGCGATTCCCACCGTTCAAAGACGTCGATGCGACTCGGATCGAGCAGGTCGGCGCTGATCGCGTAGTCCAGGCAACCTGGTGTCCGCCTCGCCTGCCGCACGACGTCCTTACATTCCGCCAGGTAACTGTCCCGCAGTAGTGGCTCAACCATGATGTAGCCCGCGACGATCACCAATGGGACACTCCTTCGTTTGGCATGGCACCTCCGACGTACTGACCGCCGGCGCTCGCCGAAGTCATCGGCGATTCTCGATGACCGCAGGGTGAAACTGCAACACGTTTCAGTTTTATCGGCGTTGTCGGTAGGCTGGCCGAATGCCAGCAGCTACCCGTCAAGAACCGGCAATCGACGGCTGGTTCGCCGCCGACGCCACTACTGAGGGGGCCGGTTCCCCCTATCTGATCGGTGCAAAATGTCCGCAATGCGGCACCTACGTCTTCCCGCCGCGGGCCAACAACTGCCCCAACCCGGGCTGCGACGGTGACCAGCTCGAGCAGGTGCCGCTGTCGCGGCGCGGGAAGCTGTGGAGCTACACCGAAAACCGGTATGCGCCGCCGCCGCCCTACCCTTCGCCGGATCCATTCGAGCCGTTCGCCGTTGCCGCGGTGGAGTTGGCCGACGAGGGTCTGATCGTGTTGGGCAAAGTGGTGGAGGGCACCCTGGCCGCCGACCTGAAGATCGGCCAGGAAATGGAGCTGACCACCATGCCGCTGTTCGTCGACGACGACGGCGTCGAGCGCATCGTCTACGCCTGGAGGATCGCATGAGCACCCCGGAACCGGTCTACATCCTCGGTGCGGGGATGCACCCCTGGGGCAAATGGGGAAACGACTTCACCGAGTACGGGGTGGTTGCCGCCCGGGCCGCCTTGGCGGAAGCCGGCCTGGATTGGCGGCAAATTCGGTTGGTGGCCGGCGCCGACACCATCCGCAACGGCTACCCGGGCTTCGTCGCGGGGGCGACGTTCGCGCAGAAGCTGGGCTGGAACGGTGTGCCGGTCAGCTCCAGCTATGCGGCATGCGCCAGCGGTTCGCAGGCCTTGCAAAGCGCCCGCGCCCAGATCCTGGCCGGTTTCTGCGATGTTGCGCTGGTGATCGGCGCCGACACCACGCCGAAAGGCTTTTTCGCTCCGGTCGGTGGCGAGCGCAAGAACGACCCGGACTGGCAGCGGTTTCATCTGATCGGGGCCACTAATCCGGTGTACTTCGCGCTGCTGGCGCGGCGCCGGATGGATCTGTACGGCGCCACCCTCGAGGATTTCGCGCAGGTGAAAGTCAAGAATGCGCGCCACGGCCTGCAGAACCCCAACGCCCGGTTCCGTAAAGAAACGTCGGTCGAAGACGTGCTGGCCAGTCCGGTGGTGGCCGACCCGCTGCGGCTGTTGGACATCTGCGCCACGTCGGACGGTGCCGCGGCGCTGATCGTGGCCAGCGCCGAGTTCGCCCGCGAACACCTCGGCTCACTGAACGGTGTCCCTTCGGTGCGCGCGGTCAGCACGGTTACCCCGCGCTACCCCCAGCATTTGCCCGAATTACCTGATATCGCAACGGATTCCACTGCGGTGGTCGCCGCGCCCGACCGGGTGTTCAAGGACCAGATCATCGACGCCGCCTACGCCGAGGCCGGAATCGGGCCGGAAGACCTCAGCCTGGCCGAGGTTTACGACCTGTCGACCGCGCTAGAGCTCGATTGGTATGAGCACCTGGGGCTCTGCCCGAAGGGTGACGCCGAGGCGTTGTTGCGCAGCGGCGCGACGACGATCGGTGGCAAGGTTCCGGTCAACGCGTCGGGTGGGCTGGCCTGTTTCGGCGAGGCGATTCCGGCACAGGCGATCGCGCAGGTTTGCGAGCTCAACTGGCAGCTGCGCGGCCAGGCCACCGGCCGTCAGGTCGAGGGCGCGAAGGCCGGAATCACGGCGAATCAGGGCCTGTTCGGGCACGGCTCGTCGGTGATCGTGGCCCGGTAAGCGGCTGACCAGACCCCAGCAATCTCAGCAGCCACTTCAGTCCCTGGGCGAGGGTTCGGTACCTTTCTCAATTCGATCGCCGCATGCGATATCAGGCCTTTCGACGTCTGCTATCGCATCCGTATCGCTTTGCGGCCCAATGCCATGGGGAGCCGCTGGTACTGAGGGGCTGCCGGTAGCCAAGTGATTGTTGAGGCCTGCTCTACCCCGACGATTCCGCGTCGTTGGCAGTATCGAGGGTCTCCAGAACGACTTCGGCCACGTGCTTCATCGTGGTCCGCCGGTCCATCGCGGCGCGCTGGATCCACTTGAACGCCTGCGGCTCGCTCATGCCCTGGTTGGCCTGCAGCAGGCCTTTCGCCCGTTCGACGAGCTTGCGGGTTTCCAGCCGGTCAGACAGGGTCTCGACTTCCCGCTCTAGCTCCCTGATCTCGCTGAACCGGCTCAGCGCCAGCTCAATCGCGGGAATCAGGTCGGAGATGGTGAATGGTTTCACCAGGTACGCCATCGCACCTGCATCCCGCGCCCGTTCGACAAGGTCGCGCTGGCTGAACGCGGTCAGCACCACAATCGGTGCGATGCGTTTGCGGGCGATCTCGGACGCAGCGTCGATGCCGTCGCGGCGCGGCATCTTCACGTCCATGATCACCAGGTCGGGGCGCAGCTGCTCGGCCAGCTCGACGGCTTCCTGGCCGTCGCCGGCCTCGCCGACGATCTCGTAGCCCTCTTCGCGGAGCATTTCGGCCAAGTCGAGCCGGATGAGCGCCTCATCCTCGGCGATCAGCACCCGGTGCGAGGCTTGGGTATAGACGTCGGTCGTGGAGCCGGTCATGACGACATTGTGTCGTGGTCCGCCGCGATCATCGACCGCGGGGTTGTGACGTCTGTGTCACGATCGCCATCCTCTATGGTGGGAGGCCGTAGTTACGAGCCCTCGTATCCCAACTGGCAGAGGAAACGGATTCAAAACCCGTCCAGTGTGAGTTCGAATCTCACCGAGGGCACCGATTCTGTGGAAGCGTTAGGGCAGGTAGATGGCTATTTCTGTGTTTGCCGGATCGCCTCATCACCCCCTCGTGCCCACATTTTGCCCACAGTTTCAGATAACTTGTCGGCAACTGCAGTGAAGTCTGAGTCGAACAGATCGGCGTAAACGTCGAGAGTCATCGCGGCCGAGGCGTGCCCGAGCATCCGCTGAACCACCTTCGGATTCGCACCCGAAGCAATCGCCAGCGACGCGGCGGTGTGACGCAGATCATGGGCCGTCACCCGCGGAAACGCCTTATCGGCCTTCTGGCAGCGTTCCACGGCGCCGGCCATCCATGACTTATTCGTTGGGGGCGCCAGGTAGCCACCGTCTTGGGCTGGCCAGATCAACTCATCGCGGTCCTTGCCGATGCAAGTCGCGGCCAGCTCGTCTACGACGAACGCCGGTAACGCCACCGAGCGGCTACGCCCGCTCTTGAGAGTGCCGACGTGGGCACGGCCACCGACAGCCACCGCGTTCTCATGCAACACGATCCGCCGCCGCAGGAAGTCAACCTCGCCCCACCGCAGGCCGACGGTCCCCAGCAACAGCACCAGCGACCCGTACCGCCCCGACTCGGCAGCGAGCCGATGCAACTGCTCGGCCGTCAGATACACGTTGGGCCGTTTCGCTTTTCGCGGCAGCTTAACCCCGCGCGCGGGGTTCACGGCCAGCAGCCGGTCCCGCACGGCGTCATCGAGGATGGCCGCCAGCACCGAGTGGACAGTGATCACCCTCGACGCACTCAGATCCTTTGACAGCTCCGTGATCCACGCCTGCACCGCGGTGTAGCGGATCTCAGCAACCCTGGCTGCATGCCAGCGCGGCTCGACGTGGACGCGCCACGCGCTCTCATAAGAGCGGTACCCGCTGGGCTTCATATGTCCTTCCTTGCGGGCCAGCCACGCCGGACCCAACTCCCCCACCGTCACCCGACCCAGCGACGGCGCAACGTACTCCCCCCGCGCTTTGGTTACCTCAACCGAGTTGGCGAACACCTCGGCGTCACGCTTCGTTTGAATCCGCGTTTGTCCGTCTGCCCGCGGCCTGGTGTGCGGTAGTGGACACGGTAAAGCGTTGCACCGCTTGATGTTTGGTACTTGCTAATGGTTGCCACCGGCGAGTGCTTTCTCGAGTTCGGCGCGCAGCTCGCGGGAGATTCGGCCGCGCTTCTGTTGGTTGGCGTCCGGGCCTGCGCGTCGGTCGCGTTCTTCAGTAAATGTGCTCTGCCACAACAGCCCCCGCGTCCGCCAGTGGCCGCAGAACCCAATTTCCCTGCTGCGCCTGGTTTTTCCCGGGAAGGTTGAGCCGGGCCACGCGGGGAATGGCAGCGGCTTCGGGACTCCGTTGCCGGAGCTGGCGTTGCGGCACAACAGGATTGGTGACCATGCCGGATGGTGTTACCGGTGTCGCTCAGACACTCTCAACAGATGTGCATTGTCACCGGGTCGATGGCGATCAATCGGCGCGCAGCACAACTGTCCCGTGACACAACTGTCCCGCAGCAGCCCTCGCACTGTCTGCGCGTCCAGCAAGTCCGCGTATCTTTCGGGTAACGAAGCGCGCAGCACTGAGGACGGTACGCGTCACGAGGACGACCGCGAAGCCGACCCAGCAAGTGAACACGACGACCATCAACGTGACGAATGCGACAATGAGCCATTGCTCTGCATCCGTAAACCTGCTCAGCTCATCGACTAACTGCGACACTGTTGTTACCTTCACGACCAGCCGTAACGCTGTAGCTATGTGGGTTGATTTCAGGGTGTGAGCAATAAGACACCGGCCCAGCCGGATTCGTGGCTCTACGGCTCAAGCCCCGGATTCAAGCACGCCGGCTAGACATCCACCTGCTGAAACCTTGCTTTGGCGGGCGTGGTGACGGCATGGCGCATGATGGCGGTTCCCGCCTCCTCACTCGGGGATCGCCGGGCCACCCCACCCAAATGCTGGGGCCGGGCGATTCCGCCCCTCGTCGCCCGGCTCCACCCCAAACCACAGGGAGAGTTGAACAATGGCTTCCGACGATGACGACACGATCTATTCGACATAATTCCGAGGCTCGACGAATCGGGAAGCCGAGAAGGCCACTGGGAGACTGCGCGACTGCGAGCGTCGCGTCAGCGCAACGCGTCCGGGCATAGTTCGTGGTGGGCGGCTTCTACAGCTATCGGACCCCATGTGACGCGCTCGATGGGGTTAGCGCTCGCTAACGGGTCGGCGCCGGCATGAAGGTTGGTGCATATCCCGTGGCCGAGTATGACAAATTGTGCCGGACTCATCGGCCATGCTGTCGTGGACTGTCCGTGAGCCGCTAGGTAATTGAGGAAGCTTTGGTCGTCGGCGCGCGCCGGCGACGCGGTGGCAATGAGTGCGGCTGTGCACGCGGCTGCTGCGGGGATGATGGCGATTCGCATGGCAGTCCTCTTCGGCAAGTTACTGTTCGACGCCGCTGTGGCCGTGGCAGGTGTCATCGTCGGACCCCGTCCTCGCGGTCCTGGGCGTGCTCCTGGGCCGCCTCTCTGGTGGGGAATATCCCGTGCTCCTGCATGTCGTGCGAGGTCAACGGCTGCACGCCCAGCCACCAGGTGGGGTCGCCGACCGTGCTGATGTTGACGATGATCCAGGTGCCGTGGTCGCCTACGGCGCTCCAGGCCCCTCCGGCGTGGAGTATCCATTCGAGCCGCATCAGATAGCCGACTGCAGCTTGGGCCGGGCAGCGAGGATACAAAGTTCTAAGGTCATGGTTCGTCAGATGTTGCGTGTCCCGTTTGGCCAGTGGCAACGCCCGAGAGCAAACTCACAGCGAGACGTCTAGTAATTACCTTTGTACCAACGACGAGGCGCCGCTACGTGCCGACTGCGGCATGCTCGCCGGTTCAGGTTGCCGCTCAGCTCGTTTCGTTCGTCCAGCAATTCGTCGACGTGACGACTCGACGGCTCGCCACCGTGCTCGCGGATCGACCAGCGCACGGCTGCCAGTAGCCGCAGCTCGGAGTCGATGGTGTCGAGGTTGCGCATAGCAGGAGCTTGCGCATCCGGTCGGGGCGGCGCAATTCACCCCTCGCGGCGATGGGTGGGTCGCCTGGATGCTTGCTACTGCATCTGGTCGAGCATGGCCGAGAAGGCTGCCTTAAGCGTTAGCGCCTTCTTGACCTCATCAGCGGTCACGTACGGATATTCGCCGTACTCCAAGAAGCTGGGGAAGTGATGCTCGCGCACGAACTTCACGAATGAGTCCGGGTTCTCCTTCCAATCCTCCGGGAAGCCCTCGAGATTGGTGAACACCGTGCTAATGCCGCTCTGGCCGAACAGCTGCACGGCGTCCTCGGTGTATTTGTCGAAGTCGGTGTCGAAGATGCCCTGGTACTGAAAGGTCAAGCCATCGCCGATATCGAAGAGCACCCAGCGAAGGTAATGCAGGCGTAGTGGAGCGAGGAACTCCGGCGTTTCGGTGATCGCTGCTTCGATGACCTTGCCGTGTTCGCGGATCGCGTCTTCGCGACCCTCCTTGACCTTCGCGATGATCGAGAAGCCGTAGCACGCCGGAGTGCGCGGAAAAACCGGCCCGTACCGCCCCCGCTCGAGCTCGAAATATCCTTCTTTTGGGATCGCCATGGCGGCGGGCTTGGTCCAGTCGTGATCGGTCACGGACGTGTCGGCTCCTCTGCTTGAAGCTGGTGGAGTTCACGCCTCGGTTACCCGGTGAGGTCGACCACCGCGGCTCGAGCTGCGTTCGTCTTCACCGACTCCATGCTCTCAGGTGAACGTCGAAACAAGACGAGTAGTGGACTACTCACGACAGTTGCACTGCTTCGCCCGACGATCGAAGGGTAGCCAGTTGCCCCCCTCCAAGGGGTCATTCAAACGGCTTAAGGGAGAAGAACTCATGGGAAACATCCCTGGTCTGTCGTTAGTTGCCGGCGGGACGGAAGATGTCGCCGGGGTAACCCAGGTCATCGGTTGGGAAATGTTTAACGGCACCGACGAAGACATGGAGGTGAACATTAACGCGGTGCCCGTACAGGGGACCCTCCTGGTCTGTTGGTAGAAGCCGGCGGCACAGACAATCAGGGCGCTAGTGAGTTCGGCCCGCCAAATGGAGAGGGTGCGGCGGCCCGATCAACTATTCAGACGTGGGCTAGGTCGATCTGGTTCCGCATAGGTCCATGACGCTTCGCGCCCACACCGTGCCCACAATCTGCCCACAGTTACAGATAACTCCCGTGAACTACAGTGATGACTTTTCGCTGCTAGACGGGGTTCCGGACCTGTGAACACGCCCTGAAATAGAGTTCGAATCTCACCGAGGGCACCAGGTAAACGGAGCTGTTCCGGAATTTCGAGCCCACCTATTACGCTTTTGCTGTGGTGGCTAAGCGGTGTGGTGCCACACAACCAGCAGGTTCGCGACGGACGCCGGACTGCGTAGCAGCAGTGCGGGAACAACCGCGCGTCCGCAGTCAGCACTACGCCGACCGCATCGCGCGGCAACGCCGCATCCTGTACCTCACCACGACGATGGCGGTGATCGTCAGCGCAGGCTTTGGGAGCATCCAAGTCTTCGCGGCGCCCCACCTGTGGTGGACCGGCGTCATCAATATCGTCGGCGCCGCGATCTACGCGATGGTCCCCTGGCTGCACCGCTTCGGTGAGCTGGTCGCGCCGTTGACCTTCATCGGCACCGCCTACGTGTCGATTTTCGTCATCTGCTGGTTCGTCGGCACCGGCTCGGGCTTGCAGTTCTATTTTCTGGTCGCGTCCTGCCTTGTGGTGCTGCAACTGGGCGTCGACCGCATCGTCTTGGCAGCGGGCCTAGCAGCCATCGCCGCCTCGCTGGTGATCGCCCTGCAGTTCCTGGTCCCCCGAGACACCGGCGTCCAGCCGGCGTGGGCGTTGTCTTTGAGCTTCGTCGTAACGACGATCTCGGGATGCGTGATGGTGGTAACGACGGTGTGGTACTCCGTACGCGAGATCGTCCGCGCCGAAACAGCGATGGAAATGGAATACGAACGGTCCGAGGCGCTGCTGGCCAACATCTTGCCGGCCAGCGTCGCGGAGCGGTTGAAAGATCCGGGGCACAACATCATTGCCGACAAATACGACGACGCCTCAGTACTGTTTGCCGACATCGCGGGTTTCACCGAACGGGCCAGCGACATTGCGCCGGACAAGCTGATCAAATTCCTGGATCGCTTGTACGGCGCCTTCGATGCGCTGGTGGATAAACACGCGCTGGAAAAGATCAAGGTCAGTGGTGACTCCTACATGGTGGTCAGTGGAGTGCCCCAGCCGCGGGCCGATCACGTCGAGGCGCTCGCCGACCTTGCGCTCGACATGGCCGAAACCGCGAGCGGACTAAGAGATTCGCGCGGCGACGTGCTGCCGTTGCGAATCGGGCTCGCCTCCGGCCCTGTCGTCGCGGGCGTGGTGGGTTCTCGCCGGTTCTTCTATGACGTGTGGGGCGACGCGGTCAACGTCGCATCGCGGATGGAAGCCACCGATTCGGTGGGACGAATCCAGGTGCCCGAGGACGTCTACCAGCGGCTGAAAAACAACTTCGTGCTGCGGGAGCGAGGTGCGGTCGCCGTCAAGGGCAAGGGCGTCATGCGCACCTGGTATCTCGTTGGCCGCAAACCGGACACCGCTTCCGGTGGTGTGCGTGCCGAGGCGCCACAAGCCGCAGTGCTCTGACACGTAACGCCAAACCCCCCATCAAGATCGCCGTTTGTGGGAAAATTCGGCAATGGAAACCACTGCTGTTCCAAAGTTGTTGCCGCATCTGTGGAAGTCGACACTGGTATCCGGGCTCCTGGCACTCACCTTGGGCGTCCTGGTACTGCTGTTGCCCGGAGATTCGATCGTCATCGCCGCCATCCTCTTCGGCATCTACCTGCTGATCACCGGTGTCGCACAAGTTGTCTTCGCGTTCAGCCTGCACGTCTCCGCCGGCGGGCGAGTGCTGCTATTCATCAGCGGCGCAGCCTCGCTGGTGCTGGCGGTGCTCTGCTTCCGGCACTTCGGTGAGGGGTATGCGATTCTGCTGCTGGCAATCTGGATTGGCGTCGGCTTCATCTTTCGCGGCGTGGCGACATCGATTTCGGCCATCAGCGATCCCACGTTGCCCGGACGCGGCTGGCAGATATTCCTTGGTCTGATCACCCTTCTGGCGGGAGTTGTGATGATCGGGTCGCCGTTCGAATCGCTGGCGATCCTGATACTCGTCGTCGGCATCTGGCTGATTGTCATCGGCGCCTTCGAGATCGTATCGTCGTTCGGTATCCGCAGCGCATCCAAGAGGATGCACGAGACGCTCACGCGTGCACCGCACGGATCGTGATCGACCGAAAAATTTCGTAGCGATGATCGCGACTGTCTACTACAATGCGTCGTAGTAGCTTCGCCCTGTCGTCAGGGAGATGACCATGAACGTCGTCGACGTGTCCCGTTGGCAGTTCGGTATCACCACCGTCTACCACTTCATCTTCGTGCCGCTCACTATCGGCCTGGCACCGCTGATCGCCATCATGCAAACGGCATGGGTGGTCACCGACAACGTGGCTTGGTATCGGCTCACCAAGTTCTTCGGGAAGTTGTTCCTGATCAACTTCGCGATCGGGGTGGCCACGGGGATCGTGCAGGAATTCCAGTTCGGGATGAATTGGAGCGAGTACTCGCGGTTCGTCGGCGACGTCTTCGGCGCTCCGCTGGCGATGGAAGGTTTGGCCGCGTTCTTCTTCGAATCGACCTTCATCGGTTTGTGGATCTTCGGCTGGAGCCGACTGCCGCGGCTGGTACACCTGGCCTGCATCTGGATCGTCGCGATCGCCGTCAACGTATCCGCGTTCTTCATCATCGTGGCGAACTCCTTCATGCAGCATCCGGTCGGCGCTCGATACAATCCCGTGACCCGGCGCGCCGAGTTGCACAGCATCAGCGCGCTGCTCAGCAATAACACTGCGCGAGCGGCGTTTTCACATACCGTGGCGGGTTCACTGCTGACCGCTGCGACATTCGTCGCCGCCGTCAGTGCCTGGTGGCTGGTCCGTTCTGGTAAACGCGCAACGGACCACCCCGTCGCGGAGTCAGATGCCCGCACGATGTTCCGTCCGGCAGCCATCCTGGGATGCTGGGTTGCGCTGATTGCCACCGTCGGCTTGTTCTTCACCGGCGACTACCAGGGCAAGCTGATGTTCGTTCAGCAGCCGATGAAGATGGCTTCGGCCGAGTCGTTGTGCAACACCGAAACCGATCCGGACTTCTCCATCCTGACCGTCGGCACCCACAACAACTGCGACAGCCTCACCCGGGTGATCGAAGTGCCCTACGTGCTGCCGTTTCTCGCCAAGGGCAGATTCAACGACGTCACTTTGCAGGGCGTGCGCGATATCCAGCAGGATTACCAAATGCGCTTCGGCCCAAACGATTACCGGCCAAACCTGTTCGTCACCTACTGGTCGTTTCGCGCGATGATCGGGCTGCTGGCGATACCGGTCCTTTTCGCGATGGTCGCGTTGTGGCTCACCCGCGGTGGCCGGATCCCCGATCGACGATGGTTCTCCTGGCTTGCGCTGGTCGCACTTCCCGCGCCCTTCCTGGCCAATATCTCCGGTTGGGTGTTCACCGAAATGGGCCGCCAGCCCTGGATCGTGGTGCCAAATCCGACCGGCGACCAGCATGTCCGATTCACCGTCCACGAGGCCGTCTCACATCACGCTGCCGGCATGGTCGTCACCTCGCTGGTCACCTTCACCCTGGTCTACGCGGTGCTGGCGGTGATCTGGTTCTGGCTGCTCAAGCGCTACATCGTCGAAGGGCCGCTGGAACACGACGCGGAACCGGCTGCGCCCCGGTCACCCAGCGACGACGAGGTGGCGCCGCTGTCTTTCGCCTATTAAGGCCTGTTGACGGAAAGGAGCTGACCGGTGGGACTGCAAGAGTTGTGGTTCGGCATCATCGGGCTGCTGTTTCTCGGTTTCTTCATCCTCGAGGGCTTCGACTTCGGCGTGGGCATGTTGATGGAACCGTTCGCGCGCGTCGGCGTCGGCGAACCCGAAGCCCACCGCCGCGCAGCGCTGAACACCATCGGGCCGGTCTGGGACGGCAACGAGGTGTGGCTGATCACCGCGGGCGCAGCGATGTTCGCCGCATTTCCCGGCTGGTACGCCACCGTCTTCTCCACCCTGTACCTGCCGCTGCTGGCGATCCTGTTCGGCATGATCGTGCGTTCGGTGTCGATTGAATGGCGAGGTAAGGTCGACGACTCAAAATGGCGGGCATGGGCCGACTTCGGAATCGCGGCCGGGTCGTGGTTGCCTGCCGTGCTGTGGGGCGTGGCATTCGCCATCTTGGTGCGTGGGCTCCCGGTGGATGCCGATGGCCACGTCGACTTATCGATCACCGATGTGCTCAACGCCTACACGCTGTTGGGCGGTCTGGCCACCGCGGGGCTGTTTCTGTTCTACGGCGCGGTATTCGTGTCCCTGAAGACATCGGGCGCGATCCGCGACGACGCTCACCGCTTCGCGGCGCGGTTGTCACTCCCGGTGACCGGACTGGTTGGGGGCTTTGGGGTTTGGACGCAACTGGCCTACGGCAAGAATTGGACCTGGCTGGTGCTGGCGGTCGCGCTGATCGCGCAGCTGGCGGCGGTGGCGTTGGTGTGGCGACGCGCATCCGACGGCTGGGCGTTTCTGTGCACCGCTGTGGTGGTGGCGGCGGTGGTGATCCTCTTGTTCGGAGCGCTCTATCCGAACCTGGTGCCTTCGACGCTGAACAAGCAATGGAGCCTGACGATCTACAACGCTTCGTCGACCCCGTACACCCTCAAGATCATGACTTGGGTGACGGCACTCATGGCTCCGCTGACGGTGATATACCAGGGCTGGACGTATTGGATTTTCCGGCAACGGATTTCGGTTGACCGCATACCACCGCCGATCGGGCTGACGAGGCGACCGTCCTGAGCGCGAGCAGCCGGGGGCCCGTTGATCCGCGACTGTGGCGGGCATCTGCGGCGCTGCGCCGCTTCCTGGCCGCGACCACGGTGTGCGGTGTCGTGATCTCCGGTTGCGCGATCGGCTCGGCGATCCTGCTGGCGCACATCGCTTCCCGGGTCATCACCGACCCGGCCGCACGCAGCCTAAGCCAATGGGCGCCGATGTTGGCGATCCTGCTCACGGTGTGGGCGGTGCGTGCCGTGGCGCACTGGCTGCAGGCCCGACTGGGCCAACGTGGCGCCAGCGCGGTCATCGCCGAGCTCAGCGGCCAAGTGCTCACGGCCGTCACCGCCCGGCAACCCAGGCAGTTGGCAGCCCAACGCGACGCCGCGGCCGCGGTGGTGACCCGGGGGCTCGACGCGTTGCGGCCTTACTTCACCGCGTATCTGCCGGCGTTACTGCTGGCGGCGATCCTGACCCCGGTGAGCGCGGCGGTGGTTGGGCTCTACGACTTGAAATCGGCTGTGATCGTGGTGATCACGCTGCCGTTGATCCCGATCTTCATGGTGCTGATCGGCCTGGCGACCGTTGACCGGTCCGCGGCTGCGCTGGCCGCCATGGCCACTCTGCAGGCTCGGCTGTTGGACCTGATCGCTGGAATTCCCACGTTGCGGGCTCTCGGCCGCGCCAGCGGGCCCGAGCGCCGCATTTCCGAGTTGGCCGCCGCCCACCGGCGCTCAGCCATGGCGACGCTGCGGATCGCGTTCCTCTCCGCGCTGGTCTTGGAACTTCTCGCCACCCTCGGCGTCGCCATGGTCGCCGTCAGCATCGGGCTCCGTCTGGTGTTCGGTGAGATCAGCCTGACCACCGGTTTGACCGTGCTGTTGCTCGCGCCCGACGTCTACTGGCCGCTGCGCCGCATCGGCGTGGAATTCCATGCCGCCCAAGACGGTCGGGCAGCCGCCGACAAAGCGTTCGCGCTGATCGAAGACGCCGCCACCCCGGTCCCGGGTACCCAAACGGTCTCGGCGCGAGGTGCCGTGATTGTTCTCGACGACCTCAGCGTCGCGGGTCGCGACGGGTTCTGCCCGCATAACCTCAGCGCCGTGATCCAACCGGGCCGGGTAACGGTACTCACCGGTGCGAACGGCGCAGGAAAAAGCACCACTTTGCAGGTCATCGCCGGGATCACCGCAGCCAGCAATGGTGGTGTGACGGTGGCCGGAGTCGAGATGACCGACCTCGAACCGACCGCGTGGTGGGGCCAGCTGTCCTGGCTGCCGCAGCGCCCTGTGCTCATCCCGGGCACCGTCGCCGACAACGTGGCCCTGTTCGGCGCGCTCGCTGATCGTGAAAACGCCTGTATGGCATCTGGATTCGATCAAGTATTGGCCGAGCTGCCCGACGGAATGGACACCGTCATCGGAAGCGGCGGCGTGGGACTGTCGCTGGGTCAGCGGCAGCGTCTCGGCCTGGCCCGCGCGCTCGGCTCACCGGCTCCGGTGCTGCTGCTCGACGAGCCCACCGCGCACCTGGACGCGGCAACCGAAGCCCGGGTGCTGCGGGCCATTGTGGAACGGGCCCGCGCCGGCGCCACCGTCGTGGTCGTCGGCCATCGCGACCGCGTTCTCGACATCGGCGATCAGGTCATCGAGGTGGCCGGGGCGGGTGTCCAGCATGCTCGCGTCTGATCCCCTGCCGGCCGCGGTGCGCCTGCTGCATCCGCGGATCCCCCGCCTGCTACTGGCAATAGCGCTTGGGGTGCTATCGCTGGGCAGCGCTCTGGCGCTGGCCGGACTGTCGGCCTGGTTGATCACCCGCGCCTGGCAAATGCCGCCGGTGCTGGATCTGTCGATCGCGGTGGTGGGGGTTCGCGCCTTCGCGATTTCCCGTGGCGTGCTGCATTATTGCGAACGGTTGGCCAGCCACGACAGCGCGTTGCGGGCCGCCGGCACCGCCCGCGCGCAGATCTATTACCGGCTAGCGCACGGTCCGGCTGACATCGCCACCCGATTGCACAGCGGCGAGCTGGTCTCGCGAGTCGGGGCTGATGTCGATCAGCTGGCCGACGTACTGGTCCGCACCGTGCTGCCGTTCAGCGTCGCGGCGGTGCTCGCCGTGGCGGCGACAGCGGCCGTCGGGGTTATCTCACCGTCGGCTGCGGCGGTCTTGGCCATCTGCCTCATCATCGCCGGCATCGTCGCGCCATGGCTGGCATCGAGGGCAGCTGCTGCACAGGAAGTGGTTGCACGCCAACACCATTCCGCTCGTGACGTGTCAGCGATGCTGGCGCTCGAGCATGCGCCCGAGCTGCGAGTCGCTGGTAGGTTGCACAATGTTGTTCTGGAGTCGCAATGCCGGCAACGCGATTGGGGCGACGCCATCGACGCCGCGGCCCGACCGGCCGCATTCGCGGAAGCCATTCCCACCGCGGCCATCGGCGTCAGCGTGCTGGGCGCCGTGGTGGCGGGCATCGGTATGGCCGCCTCGGTTGCCCCCACCACGCTGGCCGTCCTGATGCTGGTGCCGCTGTCGGCATTCGAGGCGACGACTCCGCTGCCCGCCGCCGCCGTCCAGTTGACACGTTCACGATTGGCGGCACGGCGTCTGCTCGAACTGACCCCGGCTGACACCGCAGCGCCGGCCGCGGATACCCGACCTCATCCTTCGCCTACCGGACGGCTGTACAGCAAGGACGTGGTTGCGGCACACCCAGGCGGTCGGGTGCCGGCCGCCGTGACGGTCGACCTGCCGCCGGGCGCCAGGCTGGCGGTCACCGGCCCCAGCGGCTCCGGTAAGTCGACACTGCTGATGACCCTGGCAGGTCTGCTGGCGCCGTTGCGCGGCGATGTGACCCTGGGTGGAACACCGTTACGTCTCTTCGGCGAAGACGAAATACGCGGTGCTATAGGCTTTTTTGCGGAGGACGCGCATATTTTTGCGACGACCGTTCGAGACAACCTACTCGTGGCGCGGGGCGATTGCCCGGACGATCAGCTGGGCGACGCGCTGCGCTGGGTCGGCTTGGACTCCTGGCTGGCCGGTCTGCCGAATGGTCTCGACACGGTGTTGTCCGGCGGCGCGCAGGCGTTGTCGGCGGGCCAACGCAGGAGGCTGCTACTCGCCCGAGCGCTCATCTCACCTGCGCGGATCGTGCTACTCGATGAACCTACCGAGCACCTCGACGCCGCCGACGCCGAACCCATTCTGCGCAGCTTGCTCAACGCCGACGGTGGTCTGATCGCTGCCGAGCGTACGGTGGTGGTCGCTACTCATCACATGCCCAATGGCATTCGCTGTCCCGAACTACGAATCGGCGCCGGCGAGTACTCTGGCGAACAGGCTTCCAAGACGCCCATCTAGAAAGCGAGCCATGACCGAACCTCCGGACAGGCCGTCGAACAGACGCCAACACCCCGAGGGAACACCGCAAACGGCGTCGCCATTCCCATATCCGTTCGCCTACCAACATCGGCCCGGCCCATACCCGGGTGGCTATCTACCACCGCCCCAGTACGGTTACCCGGGTTACCCGCCGCGGCCGGTCGAGCTAAAAAACGGACTAGGTATCGCGTCGCTGGTGCTGGCGATTATCGGGTTGCTCAGTGTCTGGGTGCCCGTCCTCAACATCGTCAGCATGGTGCTGGGACTCGTCGCGGTGGTTGTCGGGTTCTTCGCACGCGCACGTGTCAAGCGCGGCGTCGCCAACAATGGCGGTGTCGCGGTCGCCGGCATCGTTCTGGGCGCCCTCGCGATCATCGTTGGATTGGCCTTCATTGCTCTCTGGACGACGGTCTGGAAGGACGTCGGCGGCGGCGACTACATCGACTGCATGCAGAAAGCCGGCTCAGACCAGTCAGAGCAGCAGCGCTGCGCAGATCAGTTCAAGCAAAACGTGCAAGACAAGTTGAGCGTCACGCTGACGCCAGCACCCGCGCGGTAGGACGTTAGACTAGGCCCGCTGTCGCGGGCCCGTTCCTCACCGCTTCGAAGACCCAGCTGGTATGTCTTGGCAGAAAAAGATCAGGCCGTCCCCGAGGAGAGCAGGGGCGGCCCGATCAGCTATTCAGAGGTCGGATCGGGGGGATGGGTCCCGTCTTGGCCCCCGTCTGGTTCGCACCGGTCAGGTCGGCGTCGCTCGCGCTGGATCGAGTGCGAGCATTCATCGAGATTGTGGACCAGTACTAAGCCCTCGTCACTAGCGGCAGCTCCGGCGGCCACAAAGCGCTCTGAGTCTTCGGGAACCCGGCCGCCGGCCGGAAACCGGGAACCAGTCCAACATGCCCGGCCCGGTCGACCCACTCCTCAACCAGGACGCGCAACACCTGCCGGACGATGTGCCCGCCACGGCAACGCATAGACCCCGCACCCAAACTCCAATGCCGGTGGGCCCTACCGCCAATCACAAGATCATCAGTGGACATGGCGTCGCTGCCGTCCCGCTGCACCGCAGCGATACACAACATCACCACCACGTCGGCCGGCAGGTCTACCCCACCGACGGTCGTTGGCTGGGTAGTAAAACGTTGGCAACCCTGCACCATCGGCTCCAACCGTAAGACCTCTTCAACGAACCTGCGTATCAGCTCAGGCTGACGTCGAAGCATGTCGCACAATTCGGGGCGGCGTGCCAACTCGAATAAGTGCCAGCCGGCGTGTTTGAACAGGTTGCGGCATGCCTCGGACAGGACGTGGCCGGACCGCCCATACAGGTGCTCAACAGGCAATAGCTGCAGGCGCGACACAATGTCGAAAAGGGCGCCAGCCATCGGCGTGGTCACATCGGCCACCGCGTCACCGCCACCAGCGGCGGCGAAACGATCGATCAGCGCGGCGGCGGTCGGACGGAACACCGCCGCAACGTCATGAGCTGATTTTGGCGCGAATAGCTGCTGGTAACCCTGGAGATCGCGGTCGGGAAGAGCACGGGGGCGATCCAACCTTGCATCGTCCAGATTCGCTAACACCTCCTCCCGTCCGACGACAAACACCCAGTTTGCCCCTGGATTTCGCAAAACCGGGCCGGCCTGTCGCGCCAGGCGCCAACCCAAGCCGCGGTCCGTGCTCAGGGCGGTTCCCGCCTCGGCGGGAAAGACTGGACAGTCGGCAAGCTTCACATGCCCCTCCTCATTCTCAGCCGTGTGGCGCTATTCTCAGCCGTGTGGCGCTCTAAATTCCCGCAACTTCGCCACCATGCCTATCAGCGAATCGGCCCCCCAAAGCCTTAGTACCGTCCGGTACTAAGGCTTGCTCCGCGCCGTGGTGCTGAGCATGGGCTCCTGTCTGAGCTGGTCAGACGTGGTGCGCGATACTGGGATAGTACCAGTGCATACCGTTACTTGCGCACGCGCAAACTCGTCGCTGCACGACGCCTCCGATTCCCGAGGGCGTCGAGGTGGGTGTTCCCCGTTAGGGATTGACGAGGCACCTCGTCTCAACCCGCATAACGCGCTTGAGGCGGGCGGCCGGTGGTCCAGACCACGTGCATAGTCATGCGCGAGATTCGCCAGCCAATGTCGGTACAGACTAGATCCGCCTCGCACCAAGTTCCACTGACGAACATCTCGCCCCCGCTGGGATGGACGTGGTGGTTGAGTTGGTTCCAACCCACCGTGGCGGAGATGCCGTCAGCAGCGGGATCGACGAGGTAGTTCAGCCCGACGTGCTGGGTGCGATCGAACTTCAGCACGCCCGTGCGGGTAGGGGCAGCCATGGCGCCGATTCCGTCGACCGTGCCGATGGGGAACTCGGCGCGGACATCGTCGGCGAAAAACTCACGCGCCCAGTGCTCATCGAACCTGCGCTCGTCCAGCGAGCGCAGGTAGCGGTCCAGCAGTTCGGTGATCTCGGCCTTGGTCGTGTTCATGCGGGCAGTCTGCTACCTCAACATTGGTTCACGTCAAGCCGACATGCCCGATCAGTCCCGAGTCCTCAGACGCGCTCTTCAAGGCTACGGCGACGCGGCAGGAACTCCAGCGACAGCAACACATAGATCAGCGGCACAACCTGAGTCAACGACACCAGCGCATAGCGCCGATCGTCCGGCGCGTGGAATTTGCGCAGATATCTATATAGCGATTCAAGCGCGATCAGTGGATCCAGCAGATGGATCAGCCAGTAGAACAGCGCTTGCATCCGGCCGCGTTGCTGCTCGTCGAAGATCTCCGGGAAGGCCGCGAATGCCAACGATACCCGTTGCGCGCCAGCATCTTTGGCAGCATTAACCATGTCGATGCTGAGCCGTTCGTCGATACCGTTGGGCGCCCCGCGGCGGCGCCACGGCACGTCCAGGGTGACATCGCTACCGCCACCGGCGGTGGCGTACCGGTGGAAGCCCTGCACCCGCCCAAATTTGTCTCTCGCGATGATCAGCTGTATCCCCGGATACCGGCCTTCCAGCGCGCCGTCCAAATTCATGCAGAATCCGCGATCGGTGTGGGCCCCACTGGAAGACGCGCGCAACGCCTCGGTCAGCTCGGCCCGCAGCCGGCCGTCGAGTTTCTGCTCGGCGACGATGTCGGTGGTGATACCGCAGTTGTGCGTGCGTCTGACCGCCTGACGCAAGTTGCGGAACTTGCGCCCAACCATTTCGAAGCTGGACACATCGATGACGACATCCCGGCCGATCGGCACCGGATGCAGCGATTGGCCCAGCACCTTCGGGTCGGTCCACAGCTGAACCCGCCGCTCGCTGCAAGCCAGCACGACGATCCGCCAGCCGTGGGTATGACACATGGTGGCGAAGTCGGCGACCAGTTGCGGGAATCGCGCCTCGTCACCGACAGGGTCCCCGCTGACGACCGCGTAGCCGATCCGGGTCCGGTACGCCAGCGCCGCCGTCCCGTCCGCGCTAAACACGTAGCACTTACCCGCCTGCATGGCGAACGGCGCCAGTGGGTCGCCGCTGGTGGCCTTGATCAGGGACCACACCCGCGACAGGTCGCCGGGATGCCGGCGCGCTGATATGGGCCACATCAGTGCCAGACCAGAACCGGCGATCAGCAGGTCACCGAGCAGATCGAAAGACAGCACATGCGCGCCGATCCCAGCGAGCAGGAGGAAAACTGCGCGTATTGCGTGACCGGCCGTGACCGGGCGACCCAGAAAGACACCCCGGGCGATCAACGCCACCGCGGCCAAGACCGTCAACGACCATTCCAACCGGTCAATCGGGCCGCGGGCAATCACCTTCATCAACCAGCACGCCGCGCTGAGCAGAGCCAGCGCGCCAACCCAACGGGCCGCCGGCGAGTGGACGTCAACAACAACCCGCTCGCTTGCGCGACCCTCGGACGCGATGCCGATCGACGACTCGTGCACGCCTACCTCCGGGTGGTGTAGTCGCTAGCGCTCGACTACTCACCCACCTGAAACGTTACGCTTGGAACCGGTGTTACTGCAGTGACACCGGTCTGCTGCAATCGAATCGTTGTCCGCCGCCCTACGCCCGCGAACCCGGGAAGTACTTCACCACGCCTTCTTGCACGACGGTGGCGACCGGCCGCCCGGAGCGGTCGAAGAAATAGCCTGTCCCAAGCCCGCGTGAATCGGTGGCCACCGGCGAGGATGTGGAATACAACACCCAGTCGTCGAAGCTCACCTGGCGGTGAAACCACACCGAGTGATTGACGGTCGCAGCGAAGATGCGGTCGAACCCCCACGAGAGCCCGTGCGTGGTGATGATCGAGTCCAGCACGGTGGTGTCCGAGCAGTAGAGCATCGTGGCGGTGTGCAGCACCGGATCGTCGGGCATCGCACCGTCGGCTTTGACCCAGACTCGGTTATAGTCGAGCCGCTCCCCTTTGTCCCGCATCACCCAGGACGGGTCGTTGGTGTAGCGCCATTCGATCGGCTGCAGCGCGTTGACGAACAACGGAACGGTGTCCTCGTACCCGGCCAACAGCTCCTTGATCGAAGGTAACGTCTCAGGATCGGCGACCTCGGGCGGTTCGACGTTGTGCTCAAGACCGCGACCGCCGGACAAGTAGGAGATCATCACCGTCGCGAGCAGGGTGCCGTCCTGAGTCACCTCGATGCGCCGGTTCGCGAAGCGACGCTCATCGCGCAGTCGCACTACCTGGAATTCGATGTCCTTGGCGGTATCACCGCCATTGATGAAGTGCACGGACAGCGCATTCGGCGGCAAGTCGCGGGTCAGCGTGCGGGTGCCCGCCACAAACGATTGCGCCATCATCAGTCCGCCGAATGTCCGGGGCGGGTTCTTCGTGGGGTGCGACCCGATGAAGACGTCGTCGCCCATGCGATGCAGGTCGAGCACCGTCATCAGCTCATCGAAGTCGGACACCGGCCTAGCCTAGTTGCCCGCCTCCTCAGCCCTTCGCTTCGCGAAGCGCATCGTCACCGCGCGGCCTAGTTGCCCGCCTCCTCAGCCCTCCGCTTCGCAGAGCGCATCGTCACCGCGCGGCCTAGTTGCCCGCCTCCTCAACCCTTCGCTTCGCGAAGCGCATCGTCACCGGGCGGCCTAGTTGCCCGGCTAAACGTCGTCCTCGCCGATGCGGTGTACGTGGATCAGGTTGGTTGACCCGACGGTGCCCGGAGGTGCGCCCGCGACGATCACCACCAGGTCGCCGCGCTTGTAACGGCCGAGCGTCAGCAGCGACTTGTCGACTTGGCGGATCATGCCATCGGTGGTCTGGATGATCGGGACGATGAACGTCTCGGTGCCCCACGTCATGGCCAGTTGGCTGCGCACTTCGGGCAGCGGAGTGAACGCCAGCAGCGGCAGCGGCGTGTGCAGCCGGGCCAGGCGCCGCACGGTGTCCCCGGACTGGGTGAACGCGACCAAAGCTTTCGCGTCGAGCCGTTCACCGATATCCCGGGCGGCGTAACTGATCACACCGCGCTTGGTGCGAGGCACGTGGGTCAGCGGCGGGGCGGCCGTCGAATTCTCTTCCACCGCGCACACGATCCGGGCCATCGTCTGGACGGCGGCCAGCGGATGCTTGCCGACGGCGGTTTCGCCGGACAGCATCAGCGCGTCCGCGCCGTCGAGCACGGCGTTGGCGACATCTGAGGCCTCGGCCCGTGTTGGTCGTGAGTTTTCGATCATCGACTCGAGCATCTGCGTCGCCACGATGACGGGTTTTGCGTTCTCCCTGGCCATTTGGATGGCGCGCTTCTGAACCAGCGGAACCTCTTCCAGCGGCAGCTCGACACCGAGATCGCCGCGGGCGACCATCACGGCATCGAATGCAAGCACGACTGCTTCGAGGTTGTCGATGGCTTCGGGCTTCTCGAGTTTGGCGATGACCGGCACCCGCCGGCCGATCCGATCCATCACCTCGTGCACCAGCTCGACGTCGGATGGCGAGCGCACAAACGAGAGCGCCACCATGTCGACGCCCAAGTGCAGCGCGAACTCGAGATCGTCGATGTCTTTCCCGGACAGAGCGGGAGCCGACACGTTCATCCCGGGCAGCGACATGCCCTTGTTGTTGCTGACCGGGCCACCTTCGGTAACCCTGCATACGATGTCGTCGCCGTCGATGTCCGCGACCACCAAGCCGACATTGCCGTCGTCGACCAGAACGCGGTCACCGGGCAGCGCATCTTGGGCCAACCGCTTGTACGTGGTCGAGACCCGGTCGTGGGTGCCGGCGCAGTCGGCGACAGTGATCCGCACGGTTTCGCCGTCGGCCCAATAAGTCGGTCCGTCAGCGAAGCGGCCGAGCCTGATCTTCGGGCCTTGCAGGTCGGCGAGTACACCGACCGCGCGCCCAGTGGCATCAGAGGCGGCCCGCACCCGGTCATAGGAGGCTTTGTGATCGCTGTAGTCGCCGTGGCTGAAGTTCATTCTGGCGACGTCCATTCCGGCTTCGACCAGCGCTCTGACCGATTGGTCAGTGCTGGTGGCCGGACCGAGAGTACAAACGATCTTGCCGCGTCTCGCCACGACGAATCAGCATAGTCGCGCTAGCTGATCATCTCCCGACTGTTATTGATCCGGCAGCGGGCTAACTGGTGAGTAGCGTCGGAACCAACGGGAAACCCGGCAGGTTGCGCAGCACTGTCCACGCCAGCATCCCGATCAGCACAGTGGCCGCCGCGGGCAGCGGCAGCAGGGATTTGTCAGAGCGACGGCGCAGCAGAATCCATCCGGCCAACATCGGGATGCCGACCAGCAAGAAGACGTTGTCGGTGAGCGCTGCGGCCAGGTCACCGTGCAGGACGTCATGCACCATCCGCAGGCCTCCGCAGGCCGGACAGTTCCACCCGGTGAGCAGCCGAAACGGGCAGATGGGAAAGACCGAGTCCGGCTTGTGCGGGTCCACCAGGCCTATATAACCGAACGCGCCTGCCAGTAGCGCACCCGAACCCAGGGTGGCGTACAAACGGCCCCGTGAGTGCGCCCGCGCGGGGCCGGGCTGGGCCGGTTTGGTCATGCTTTTCAGCATGCCAGCCGTCGTGGGGGCGCGGCTATCGTCGGCGCAACCGAGAATTCAGCCTCAGCCGCCATCCCGACTGCGTCGCGGCCGAGTCGGTCGGCTGCGAGGTCGGCTCCTCCGCGTCGGCGGATTCCTCATCGGTCGATTCCGCTGACTCCTCCGCCGGCTCGGCATCGGATTCGTCGGCCTCGGCGGGCGCTTCCTCGGCTTCAGCGTCCTTGTCCAATTCGGGTTCGGATTCGCCGTCAGCGGCTGCGGCCGGTTCCTCGGCTTTATCGACCTCACCCGCCGGCTGGTCGGCCGCCGCCTCCCCGTCAGGCTCAGACGTGTCCGCCACCTCGACTTCGGGAACATCGACTTCTGCCGCGTCGGCCTCCGCCGCGACCGCTTCAGCCTCGGTGTCGGGATTGTCGACCGCCGCCGCGTCCGCCGCGGTCGTCTTGGTCGTCTCCGGCTCCTCGACCGGCTCGTCGGCGACGGCCTCAGAAGCAGCGGACTCCACAGAATCCGTTGTGTCCGCTTCAACCGAGTCCGGTACGAGTCGGTCAGCAGCTGAGCCACTGAGTGACGCCGGGTCCTCGCGGCCCTTGGGCGCCAGGATCAGATAGACCACCGCGCCGATGAAGACGAATGTCGATGTGAAGGAGTTGATCCGGATTCCGGCGATATGGGTGGCGGCATCGTCACGCAACAGCTCGATGCAGAAGCGTCCAATGCAGTACCCGGCGACGTAGAGCGCGAACAGCCGACCGTGCCCGATCGTGAAACGCCGATCCAGGTAAAGCAGCACGGCGAAAACTAAGAGGTTCCAGAGCAATTCGTACAGGAAGGTCGGCTGGACGACCATCGCAAGCTGGCCGGTCGACACGCCGTCAAGCGAATGCACATCCACAAATCCGGCCGGGTCGCGCCGGTAGAAGATCTCCAAGCCCCACGGCATCGTGGTCTCGCGGCCGAAAAGCTCTTGGTTGAAGTAGTTTCCCAACCGGCCAATCGCCTGGGCGAGAACGATACCGGGGGCTATCGCGTCACCGAAGGCGGGAAGCGGAATGCCGCGACGGCGGCAGGCGATCCAGGCACCTACACCGCCCAGGGCGACCGCACCCCAGATTCCCAAGCCGCCGTCCCAGATACGCAGCGCGGCGCCCAGTCCCGCGCCGCCTTCACCGAAATAGGTCCGCCAGTCGGTTGCCAGGTGGTATAGACGCCCGCCGATAAGCCCGAAAGGCACGGCCCACAGCGCGATGTCATAAATCACACCGCGCTCGCCGCCACGGGCCTCCCAGCGTCGATCACCGATCAGCAGCGCGGCGACGATGCCGAGGATGATGAACAATGCATACGCGCGAATCGGTATCGGCCCCAGGTGCCATACTCCCCGGGGCGGACTGGGGAAGTACGCGATGACGGTCGTCGTCATAACCCGGAAATCCTTTGGCGCACACCGCTCGCAAGTTCCTCTGTCAGCGCGCGCAGCTCTGCCATCCCCGTAGCCAGTGCAGAGACGAGTGCCGAACCCACGATGACGCCGTCGGCGTAGCCAGCGATCTGAGCCGCCTGTTCCCGCGATCGCACGCCCAGACCGACACCAACAGGAATGTCGGACACCGCCTTCACCCTGCCTACCAATTCGGGGGCGGCCTGCGACACCACATCGCGGGCACCCGTCACACCCATGATCGACGCGGCGTAGACAAATCCGCGGGACGCCTCGACCGTCGTCGCCAGCCGTTGTGGCGTCGACGACGGCGCAACCAAAAAGATGCGGTCCAAGTGGTGATGGTCGGACGCCGCCAACCATTCGTCGGCCTCATCGGGAATGAGGTCCGGCGTAATCAACCCGTGCCCACCAGCTGCGGCAAGATCCCGGGCGAATGCGTCAACCCCGTAGCGCAACACCGGATTCCAGTACGTCATCACGACGGCACGGCCACCCGCGGCGCTGATCGCCTCGACGGCGGTCAGCGTATCCCGAACTCGTACGCCACCGCGCAGCGCAACTTCGGACGCCGTCGCGATGGTTGGGCCGTCCATACCCGGATCCGAATACGGCACGCCGACCTCGATGAGGTCGCACCCGGATTCGATCAACGCCGTCATCGCATCGATGGACGTCCGCACGTCGGGGTATCCGGTCGGCAGGTAGCCGATCAGCGCCGCCCGGTTCTCCCGCCGGCATGAGCTGAAAAGCTCTGTCAGACTATGCTTTTCGCTCTGCTCGACAATCATGATCGGCCGCCGCCCGAGTCCGATTGTCCGGCTCCTCCTCGGGCAACTCCGTTGCCCGCATCGTCGCCGTTCTCAAGCAGGCCGAACCACTTTGCGGCTGTCTCAACGTCTTTGTCGCCGCGGCCGGACAGGTTCACGACGATGACCGCGCCGCTGCCGATCTCGACGCCCAGCTTGATCGCGCCGGCCACCGCGTGCGCCGATTCGATCGCCGGAATGATGCCTTCCGTCCGGCACAATAACCGAAACGCATCCATCGCCTCGCTGTCGGTGATCGGCCGGTATTCGGCGCGCCCGGTGTCCCGCAGCCAGGCGTGCTCGGGGCCCACCCCCGGATAATCCAGGCCGGCCGAAATCGAATGCGATTCGATGGTTTGGCCGTCTTCGTCCTGCAGCAGGAACGAGAACGATCCCTGAAACGCGCCGGGCGACCCGCCGGTGAAAGTCGCCGCGTGGCGGCCGGTGTCAACGCCGTCGCCGGCCGCCTCGAAGCCGACGAGCCGAACCCCGGGGTCGTCGAGGAAGGCGTGGAAAATCCCGATGGCGTTGGATCCCCCGCCAACGCAAGCAGTGACAGCGTCGGGCAATCGCCCGGCCTGATCCTGGATCTGCACCCGCGTCTCGAGCCCGATTACCCGCTGGAAGTCACGGACCATCGTCGGGAAGGGATGCGGCCCGGCGGCGGTGCCGAAGCAGTAGTACGTGCTGTCGGCGTTGGTGACCCAGTCGCGGAACGCCTCGTTGATCGCGTCTTTGAGTGTCTGCGAACCCGACTCGACCGATACCACCTCGGCGCCCAGCAGCCGCATTCGGGCCACATTGAGGGCCTGCCGCGCGGTGTCGACGGCGCCCATGTAGATGACGCATTCCAACCCGAGCAGCGCGCAGGCGGTGGCGGTGGCCACCCCGTGCTGGCCGGCCCCGGTCTCGGCGATCACCCGCGTTTTGCCCATCCGCCGGGCCAGCAACGCCTGACCAAGCACGTTGTTGATTTTGTGGGAACCGGTGTGGTTCAGGTCTTCTCGTTTGAGGAATATCCGCGCCCCGCCAGCGTGCGCGCTGAGCCGAACAGCCTCGTAGAGCGGGGACGGCCTGCCGGTGTAGTGCACCTGCAACTTATCGAGTGTGTCCAGGTATTCCTGGTCGGTGCGCGCCTTCTCGTAGGCGGCGGTGACCTCCTCGATCACCGCCATCAGCGCCTCGGCGACGTACCGGCCTCCATACACACCGAAATGACCCCGGGAGTCGGGGTCGTGCTGGGTGGGCTCTGCGACCGCCGCGCTGGAACGCGGGAGTTCCGGACGCAAGATGTCTGCCATTATGAAGGCTCAACGCGCAAGCGGCTCATAGGGTTCAACCATTTCCGCGCATGCGCCCATCGTCGCCGGGCTAGCGGGCCGGCTTTGGACACGACGGATGCCTGCCAGCGGTGACCAGGTCGGCGACGGCTGCGCGGGGATCGCCGCTGGTAACAAGGCCTTCGCCAACCAGGACAGCGTCAGCACCCGCGCCGGCGTAGGCCAGCAGGTCGGCGGTGCCGCGCACCCCGGATTCGGCGATGCGGATCACGTCGGTGGGCAGCCCGGGGGCGATGCGCGCGAAGGAGTCCCGATCAACTTTGAGCGTCTTGAGGTCGCGTGCGTTCACGCCGATCACTCGCGCCCCGGCCTGCAGCGCCCGGTCCGCTTCCTCCTCGGTGTGCACCTCGACGAGTGCCGTCATGCCCAACGACTCGATGCGCTCCAACATCGACTCCAGCGCAGACTGATTCAGCGCCGCGACAATCAGCAACAGCATGTCGGCACCGTGTGCACGTGCCTCGTGAATCTGATACGGCCCGACCACAAAATCCTTGCGCAGCACCGGAACCGACACCGCTGCGCGCACCGCGTCGAGGTCATCCAGCGAGCCCTTGAAGCGTCGCTGTTCGGTCAGCACACTGATGATCCGCGCACCGCCGTCCTCGTACGCGCACGCCAATTTGGCTGGGTCGGAGATCGACGCGAGTTGTCCGGCGGACGGGCTGGCGCGCTTGACCTCGGCGATGACGCCGATACCGGGCTCGCGCAAAGCCGCTAAGACATCCAACGGTGGCGGCGTGGCCTCGGCGGCCGCCTTGATCGCGGACATGCTCACGACCGCCTCACGAGCGGCAACGTCGGCGCGGACTCCTTCGATGATGGAGTCGAGCACGTTTGCCGAACTCATGTCGGACCTTTTCCCCTTTTCGCCCTACGGCTGCCAGCAGATCGATGGCGTCCTTCGAAGGGTAGCGACCGTCGGCGCGCGGTCCGTCACCGACCCTCGGTCTCGGCGTCGTGTCGTGCTTCTCGTTCGGACTCGCGTGGTTGTGCGGCCGACTCTTGCGGTTGATCGGTGGGGTCCTGGGTCGGGTCTTCGCCTTCGTCGAGCGCATCCCAGATCATTCGCTCCGACATGATCTCGTCGCGCTGCGCCATCGACCGGCGGGCAGCAGGCGACAGGTATTTCGTGACTGCGCCGCGAGCCGACGCCGCCGCTCGCATCAACAGCACGGCACCAACCAGCGTGCATATCGCGGTGGACAGGGTGATCACGGGACCCGCGTAATGGCGCTGGCTGCCCACCAGCGTCAACACCGGGACGTGCGCGAGGTCAGCCCCACGCACGGCCACGTCCGGGACTACCCAGAAGCTGATCGCGAGATAACCCGTCGCCAGGCTGACGACCGCTACCAGCACCGCGAGCATCCGCAGCGGCCAGCCACGCACGGCCAGTGCGGCGACGGCGGTAGCCAGCAGCACCAGCGCCAACGGGACCAGGGCCGACGACCATGCCGCCCCGGACAGTGTGACGAGCTTCGGCGGGCTCAGCCCGTCGAAAGTCCGCACGTCGACCCAGGTCAGCCGCGATGCCGCCCACAAGCCGGCGGCGGCGAGCACCAGCAGGGCCTGCGCTATCCGGATGGTCCGCCGGCCCGGGCGGTCGGGCTGGGCGTCAGCCATCCCGGGGCGCCTCGTCGACGGGCGTACCCGGGGCCGCCAGCGTCTCCGCCGCGGCGATCGCATTGAGCACCGCCCGCGCCTTATTCGTCGCCTCGTTGTGCTCGTAGGGACCGTTGGAGTCGGCCACCACGCCGCCGCCGGCCTGGACGTACGCGGTGCCGTCGCGCATCAGGGCGGTGCGGATCGCGATCGCGAAGTCGGCGTTGCCGGCGAAATCGAGATAGCCGATCACACCGCCGTAGAGGCCGCGACGTGTTTTCTCCACCTCTTCGATCAGTTCCATCGCCCGCACCTTCGGCGCGCCGGACAACGTTCCGGCCGGGAAGCAAGCCGTCACGGCGTCCAGCGCTGTGCGACCCTCGGCGAGCTGCCCGGTCACCGTGGATACCAGGTGCATGACGTGGCTGTAGCGCTCGATGTGGCTGTAGTCCTCGACGCGAACGCTGCCCGGCGCGCAGACCCGACCCAGGTCGTTACGGCCCAAATCGACCAGCATCAAGTGCTCGGCGCGTTCCTTCTCGTCGGCCAGCAGCTCCTTTTCCAGCAGCTGATCCTCTTCCTCGGTATGCCCACGCCATCTGGTTCCGGCGATCGGATGCGTCGTCGCCCATCCGTCCTGCACGGTCACCAACGCTTCGGGACTCGATCCGGCGATCGAAAACGCTGTTCCACCAGCATCATTCGGGACGTGAAGCAGATACATATACGGGCTCGGGTTGGTTGCCCGCAGCATTCGGTACACATCGATCGGGTCGACGTCGGTGTCCATCTCGAACCGCTGGGAGGGCACCACTTGAAAAGCTTCGCCGGCCGCGATCTGCTCGACGAGGTATTCGACGATCTTCCCGTATTCGTCGACAGTGCGCTGCGCGCGGTGCCGCGGCTCGGGTCGGGTGAACGTGGAGACTGTCGAGGGCAGCGGCTGACCCAGCGCGGCGGTCATGACGTCCAGCCGCGCGATCGCGTCGTCGTAGGCCTCGTCGACCCGCTCCTGGGTGCCGTTCCAGTTCACCGCGTTGGCGATCAACATGATGGTGCCCTCGTGGTGATCGACGGCCGCCACGTCGGTCGCGAGTAGCAGCAACATGTCCGGCAGGTTGAGGTCGTCGACGGCCAACTCGGGCAGCCGTTCCAGCCGCCGCACCAGGTCGTAGGCGAAGAAGCCCACCATGCCGCCCGACAACGGCGGCAGCCCCGGCAACGCAGCGGTGGCCAGTAACTCCAGAGTGGCACGCAGGGCTTGCAGCGGATCGCCGCCGGTGGGGGCGTCCTGGGGCACCGCGCCGAGCCACACCGCCTCGCCGTCACGCACCGTCAGCGCCGACGGCGCACCGGCGCCGATGAATGACCACCGCGACCACGACCGGCCGTTCTCGGCCGACTCCAACAGGAAGGTGCCGGGCCGGTCGGCGGCCAGCTTGCGGTACGCCGACAGCGGCGTCTCGGCATCGGCCAGGACTTTGCGGGTCACCGGCACCACACGGTGCTCGGCCGCCAGCGCGCGGAAATCATCCCGCGATGTGGTGGCGGCGGTGAGGTTGGCGTGCATCCTTCTATCTTCCAAGCCATCTTCCCCGTGACCGCAGCGACCCCCGGCGTAACGTAACCGCCATGAAAACCGGTGACACCGTGGCTGACTTCGAGCTTCCCGACCAGACTGGCACCCCGCGCAAGCTCAGCGCCCTGCTGTCCGACGGGCCGGTAGTGCTGTTCTTCTACCCGGCCGCGATGACACCCGGCTGCACCAAGGAAGCCTGCCACTTCCGCGACCTGGCCGGCGAATTCGCCGGCGTCGGGGCCAACCGGGTCGGCATCAGTGTTGATCCCGTTGCAAAGCAAGCCAAGTTCGCCGAGACGCAGCGTTTCGACTACCCGCTGCTGTCCGACACCGACGGCGCGGTCGCTGCGCAGTTCGGCGTCAAACGAGGACTGTTGGGCAAGTTGATGCCGGTCAAGCGCACCACCTTCGTCATCGACACCGATCGCAAGGTGCTCGACGTGATCTCCAGCGAACTGAGCATGGACACCCACGCCGACAAGGCGTTGCAGACGTTACGGGCCCGCAGCTAACCCACAGCTTTGTAGCATGCTGGCATGCCGCTGAACCCGGGAGATGTGTTCGCCGGATATACGATCGTGCGGCGGTTGGGCTCCGGCGGGATGGGCGAGGTCTACCTGGCCCAACATCCGCGGCTGCCCCGCCGTGACGCCCTCAAGGTGCTACCCGCCAGCCTGACCGCGGACCACGAGTACCGGCAGCGATTCAGCCGCGAAGCGGACCTCGCCGCGGAGCTGTGGCATCCCCACATTGTCGGCATCCACGACCGCGGCGAGTTCGAGGGACAGCTGTGGCTTTCGATGGATTATGTCGAGGGAACCGACGCCGCCGAGTTGCTGCGCGGCCGGTATCCAACCGGGATGGCGAAACACGAAGCGTTCGAGATCGTCACCGCCGTCGCTGACGCCCTCGATTACGCCCATCTACGGGGATTGCTGCACCGAGACGTCAAGCCCGCCAATATCTTGCTGACTGAAGCCGAGCCTCGAGGGCGACGGATCCTGTTGGCCGACTTCGGCATTGCCAGAGAAATCGCTGATATCAGCGGTCTCACCGCCACCAACATGGTGGTCGGGACCACGGCCTACTCGGCGCCCGAACAACTCATGGGTTCCGATATCGACGGGCGCGCCGACCAATACGCACTTGGTTGCACCGCTTTTCACCTGCTGACCGGGGCAGCGCCGTATCAGAACTCCAATGCGGCGCTGGTGATCAGCCAACATCTGTCTGCGCCGCCCCCGCAGATCGGCGAACGACGACCTGAACTCGCGGAACTTAATGACGTGATCACCAAAGTGCTGGCAAAGGACCCCGGTGATCGCTACCCGACCTGTTCCGATTTCGCAGCGGCACTCACCGGACAGCCGAACGCCGCGGTGGCGAACACGGTCGCCGCCCAGGCGGCCGTCGCCCCCACGACTCGTGTTGCGGCGCCGCCGCAGTCCACGCAGGCGAAAGGTCGGCGCCGCGGGCTGCGGCCAGCTGTGCTGATCTCGACTGTCGTCGCCACGCTCGTGCTGCTCGCGGTGGCGAGTGTGGTCGGCGTAGATCTGATGCGTCGCCACGCGCACTTGTCAGGCACCGGCGTCCATACCGCCACGAACCAGCCGGGCGACGGCGCCAGCCCCGGCCCGAGCCAGCGAAGCAACGGCGGCCCCGCGGCGCCATCGTCGATCCAACTCACGAGGTACATCACCGATCCGTCAGGCGTGTTGGCCCCTGCCGGCCGCGCCGCGGTGGAGGGCGCGATATCGAAGCTCTTCACTGAGCGCAACGTCCACCTTTGGGTGGCGTATGTCAACGATTTCTCCGGGCTCACCCCATTCAGATGGGCCGAGGACACCATGCGCGCCAACGGATTCAGTGACACCGACGGGCTTTTGGCCATCGCCACTGCCAATCGGACCTTCACATTTCGACCGCCGGTCGCAATGACCAACGGAACCAACGGAACTCGCGTCAATGCTGAGCTGATTCGGAAGGATCGGATCGCGCCCGCTGTGCGAAGCGACGAATGGGCCCGTGCGGCGGTAGGGGCCGCCAACGGATTAGAGGCCGCCGGCTAGCAGGGAGGCCGGTCACGGCACGCTATCCCACTCCTCGTCTGTCACATCGGGGATGCAGTGGTAGGCGATTACCGCAGTCCCCGGGTTCGCGACGCCGCCGTCGATGTTGAGGCAGGGACCGAGCGCACTCGTCACCTGGGCGTTGGGTTGGGTGCTCCAAAGCTGGTTGTTCGAATTGGCCTGACAGGTCGAGAGGATTACCGGGGTGGTATCTGCCGCGTTACTGATGCTAAGGCAAGCCCCGGGGAAGGCAACGCTCTCGATCTGACCGGCAGAGTTGCGATTCCAGAGTTGGGATTTCGACCCATCGCAAGAGTTGACCATCGTCGCAGTGTTGTTCCCACCCGGAGCGTCTAGACACCAATTGCCCAATCGACTCTTCAACTGGACCGGGTCGGCGGCACCCGCCACACCAGCGCTCAACAGGGCGATACCGAACACTGCACCGCCGACGACAAGGGCCCTGCGTACACCGCCCATCAACCGTGATTCACGCATCTCCGCTCCATCCACTCGTCCTAGTCCATCGTTGCGCACTACGAGCAGCGCAGGCTAGACCAAAACCACCTTCGTTCAGCGATGCGGTTCCCAAAACGCAACCGCGATCGACATGGAGGCAATCCGGCGCAGCCACATCGAGCGGCCGTAACGCGCCGCGAATGGCTCGCGCGGCGGCAGCACAGGCCGAGGGATTGAGACCCAGGCCGGCTTAGAAAGGCGGCGGTTGGTTGCGTTCGGCGATATGGGCGTTGTTCAGTGCACGTTCAGCATCGATGCGATGCGCGCGGTCCTGCTCCCGAGTTCGTCGGCGCACCGGCATCATGACCCCCCGGTCGCCCGGCGGTCGATCCACCGTTGGGGCAGAAGGCAATTCGCGAGTCGGCAGGCATAAGCTGGGGAATAGCAGGCGACTGCCCGGGCGAGTGGTGTACCGCTGCCCGGTCGGCGCGGTCCAGATGACAGTGCCGTCGGGTAGCTGTTCATCGCGCCAGCCGTTTGTACCTCCCCAAAATGTTTTGAGCAGGTGGTGTTTTCGACAGAGACATTTGAGATTGGAGGGGTGCGTCGGCCCGAGCGGGTAGGGCACCGTGTGGTCCACATCGCAGAACTCGGCAGGTCGATCGCAGCCGGGAAAGCGACAGCTCAAATCCCGACAGCGGACAAACCGCTCCACGGCGGCCGACGGCCGGTAGCCCGATTCCGGTGCGGCGCCGCCGGGATGCCACAGCGGCTGGATCTTCGCACCACGTTTGATTAGCTCCGCCAATAGCGGCGTGGGTACCACACCACCACTGGTGATGAGTGCGGCCGGCGGTTTGGCCACCCAGCCTCCGGGTGGCTCGGGTTCGGGCGCGGGAGGCCGCACCAGTGGTGCGCCGGTGGCAGTGGGTTGCCGCGTGGGGGCACCAGAGAGATGCTGGTCTGGTTGGGCGTTCACCGCCGATGCATCGGCGACGACGTGGATGACCACACCGCTAGACCGCTCAGCGCCTTCTGCATCGGCCGGGCAGTTCGCGTTGCCGCAAGCGCACTTTAGCCGTTCGGCTCCGGCGGCCAGCGCCCCTAATGCGTCGGCGCGGCGCTGCGCGATGGTACGCGGATCGTCATCGCAAACCTCGTGGGCCATCTGCATCAGCCGCCGATCCAACGCGGTCGCGTCTGTCGCGAATAGGCGGCCCCATATTGCTGCGGTGCCGGACTGTTGGTCGGCCGAGTCAATCGCTACCTCCCGGCTGCGTGCGGTTGCACGGGTGCGACGCAGCGCGCCCGGATCGTGGCGGTCCACGATCGCCTCGATGGCTTGGACGGTCTTGTGGATCGACATCGGCCCGAAAAGTGCGGCGTCCTCGGCGATGGTCTTATCGACCAGCCGCAGCGCCTCGGAGTCTTTGATCAGGTAGGTATGCCAAGCGATCATCCGCACCAGCCAGTAGCTGATCATCCCGTCGGCGAAGAGCTCAGCTACTCGAGGCAGCCGGTCACGTAGTCCGACGCTCAGATACATCTGACCTGATGCCATGCCATGACTAATGCCCTGAGCAGCAGCAATTTCAGCAGCCATCGCATCCCAGTTGTCACAGGACCACCGCCCGCATTCGGCAGAGCCGCCTTCGACCCTGCGGCTCACCAGTTCGGCTATGGCAGCAAATCGGCGGGCTGACGCCGCGGCCTCCACCCGCGCCCAGCCCGTGACCGCGGCCACGACCATCGAGTCATCGGCGCGCTTCAGCTCCTCAAGATCCGGCAGCGAGTTGTCGAACATACTTTCGACCTTAGGCGTCTCCACTGACTCAACCTTTTTGGCAGGGTCACGAATGGGCGACCTGTGGAGCAACACCCAACTGTGGATAACCCGCCGCCTCCGCCGCCTCCGCCGCGGCGTAACGACACGCTGGCAACCCGGCACCGCCGTCTCGACCCGGTCAGTCGTCGTCAGGCCTCAGCAGCACATCGGCATCGAAGCAGCTGTGGTCGCCCGTGTGGCAGGCGGCGCCGACCTGGTCGACCACTAGCAGAACCGTGTCGCCGTCGCAGTCCAGACGCACCGAATGGACGTGTTGGGTATGGCCGGACGTGGAGCCCTTGACCCACTGTTCGCCGCGGGACCGCGAAAAGTAGGTCCCTTCACGGGTTTCCAGGGTGCGGGCCAGTGCCTCGTCGTCCATCCACGCGACCATCAACACGTCGCCGCTGTTGCGTTCCTGGACGACGGCGGTGAACAGCCCGTCGGCGTTGCGCTTGAGGCGTGCGGCGATCGCGGGGTCGAGCGTCATCGGACGGTGATCCCTTCTGCGGCCATGGCCGCCTTCACCTGTCCGATCGTCAACTGCCGGAAGTGAAAGACGCTGGCGGCCAATACCGCATCGGCACCCGCGGCGACCGCCGGTGCGAAATGCTCGGCCGCACCCGCGCCTCCGCTGGCGATCACCGGCACGGTCACCGCCGCGCGAACCGCCCGCAGCATCGCCAGGTCGAAGCCGGCCTGGGTACCGTCGGCGTCCATCGAATTGAGCAGGATCTCCCCCACCCCGAGCTCGGCGCCGCGGGCCGCCCATTCGACGGCGTCGATGCCGGTTCCGCGGCGCCCACCGTGCGTAGTGACCTCCCAACCCGATGGTGTGGGGGCCGAGCCGGCGGGCACGGTGCGGGCGTCGACGGACAACACGATGCACTGCGAGCCAAACTGATTGGCCATCTCGGCCAGCAACTCGGGGCGCGCGATGGCAGCGGTGTTGATCGACACCTTGTCCGCGCCCGCCCGCAGCAGCACGTCGACGTCGGCCACCGTACGCACCCCGCCGCCCACGGTCAGTGGGATGAACACCTGCTCGGCGGTGCGGCGCACCACCTCGAGCATGGTGGCCCGTCCCGACGACGACGCGGTCACGTCGAGGAAGGTCAGCTCGTCGGCGCCCTCGGCGTCGTAGGCGGCGGCGAGTTCGACGGGATCACCTGCATCCCGCAGGTTCTCGAAGTTGACACCTTTGACCACCCGGCCGCCGTCGACGTCCAGGCAGGGAATTACCCGCACCGCGAGGTTGGTGCCGCAATAGGCTTCAGTACTCATCCGGTCGTCCTACCCTGTCCAGAATCTCGAGTATCTGGTCGTGCACACCGGGCGCGGCGGCCAACGCGGACCGCGAATCGGGGGTCCACTGTTCGCCGGCGAGGTTCGTGACGACGCCACCGGCTGCCCGCACCAGCGCCACGCCCGCGGCGTGATCCCACACGTGGTGGCCGAAACTGATTGCGCCGCCCAGAATCCCGTCGGCAACATAGGCGAGGTCGATACCGGTGGCACCGTGCATCCGCAGCCGCGACGACACCCGGCTCAGTTCTTCGAGCACCGCCAGCCGGTAGCGGCCCGGAAATCGGCCACGCGAGTTGGCATTGAAGGTTCCGATCCCGATGACCGAATCCGTCAGCTCGACTTTGGTCAATGGTGCTTGCAGCACACCGTTTTTCATCAGCGGACCGCCGGATACCGCCACATAGTGCTCGCCGGTGAACGGCAACCACGTCAGGCCCGCCACCGGATCTCCGTCGTGCAGCAGACCAAGCAGAATCGCGGCCATCGGCGAGCCGGCGGCGTAGTTGAAGGTGCCGTCGATCGGGTCCAGAATCCACACCCACGGTGAGTCGATGTCGGCTCCGCCGAACTCCTCACCGTGCACATCGATTCCGGTCGTCTTCACCAGAGCGTCGACGACCTGACGCTCAATCTCCAGATCGACCTTGGTGGCGAAATCGTCACCCCGCTTGCTGACCGCGGAATCCGCCCCGTGACCGGCGATGAACGGTTCCGCGGCGGCGTCCAGGATCGCCGACGCTTTCTCCACTACCGAGGCCACGTGCACGTCGAGATCCATTGCGGCCCTAGCCTGCCACCGCGGCCAGCGCCTGCGGCAAGCTGAATCGTCCGGCGTAGAGCGCCTTTCCCACAATCGCACCCTCGACCCCGCTCCCGGTCAGCGTGGCGATGGCCCGCAAATCGTCGAGGCTGGACACGCCGCCGGACGCGATCACCGGCACGTCGGTGCGCTCGGCGACAGCGCGAAGAAGACCGAGGTTGGGCCCGGCCAATGTGCCGTCCTTGGTGACATCGGTCACGACGAACCGCGAACACCCTTCGCTGTCAAGGCGTTCCAGTACTTCCCACAGATCGCCGCCGTCGGTTTCCCAGCCGCGGCCGCGCAGCCGATGATCGCCGTCGACGATTTGCACGTCCAGCCCGACAGCAACCTTGTCGCCGTGCTCGGCGATCACCTGGGCACACCACCGCGGATTCTCCAACGCAGCGGTCCCCAGGTTGACCCGAGCGCATCCGGTCGCCAGGGCGGCCGCCAACGAGTCGTCGTCGCGGATACCGCCGGACAGTTCGACCTGCACGTCGAGCTTGCCCACCACCTCGGCCAGCAGTTCACGATTGGAGCCGCGGCCGAACGCCGCGTCCAGGTCGACCAGGTGAACCCATTCGGCACCGTCGCGTTGCCAGCCCAGCGCGGCGTCCAACGCCGAGCCGTACTCGGTTTCGCTACCGGCCCGGCCCTGCACCAAGCGCACCGCCCGACCCTCGACCACGTCGACAGCGGGCAACAAAATCAACGGCACGTCTATAACCCCTCAACCCAATTGCTCAACACGGCCGCCCCGGCGTCCCCGCTCTTTTCCGGATGAAACTGGGTGGCAGCCAGCGGCCCGTCCTCGACCGCGGCCAGAAACGGCACTCCATGGGTGGCCCATGTCAGCAGCGCCTCGGATCGGCCTTCCCACCGCTGGGCCGCGTAGGAGTGCACGAAATAGAACCGGGCATCGGGGTCAAGCCCTTTGAACAGCGCGGTGCCCGGCGCACCCACCACCACGTTCCACCCCATGTGCGGGATCACCGGTGCGTCCAACCGAGTCACGGCGCCGGGCCACTGCCCGCAGCCGCCGGTCTCGACCCCGAACTCGACACCGCGGGCGAACAAGATCTGCATGCCGACACATACGCCCAGCACCGGTCGCCCGCCGGCGACTCGCTCGGCGATGACCCGCTCTCCGCCTATCCCGCGCAGCCCGCTCATGCACGCCTCAAAAGCGCCGACGCCCGGCACCACCAATCCATCGGCGGCCGCGGCGGCGTCGAGGTCGGCCGTCACGTCGACCGATGCGCCGACGCGCTGCAACGCACGCTGCGCAGACCGCAGATTGCCTGAGCCATAGTCCAAAACCACAACGGATTTGGGTTTCACAAGGTCCCTTTGGTGGACGGCACACCGGAGACCCGCGAATCCAGCTCAACGGCGTGGCGCAGTGCGCGGGCGACGGCCTTGTACTCGGCTTCGGTGATGTGGTGCGGGTCGCGGCCGTACAGCACCCGCACATGCAACGCGATCCGCGCGTTGTTCGCCAGCGTTTCGAACACATGGCGGTTCACGACCGTGTGATACGGCACGGTGTTACCGGCAATAGTGAAGTGCCGCAGGTGATCCGGCTCGCCGGTGTGCACGCAGTACGGACGGCCAGACACGTCGACAATGGCATGCGCCAACGCCTCGTCCATCGGGATGTAGGCGTCGCCGAACCGGCGGATGCCCTTCTTGTCCCCAAGCGCCTGGCCGAGAGCCTGGCCGAGCACGATCGCGGTGTCCTCGATGGTGTGATGCGCCTCGATCTCGACATCACCCTTGGCCCGCACGGTCAGGTCGAAGCTGGCGTGGCTGCCCAGCGCGGTCAGCATGTGGTCATAGAACGGGATTCCGGTGTCGACGTGGACGTTTCCGGTCCCGTCCAGGTCGAGTTCAACGACGATGTCGCACTCCTTAGTGGTGCGTTCGACGCGGGCGTGGCGCTGCGGGCTCATGACGCTCCTAACGGCTGGGCCAATTCGGTGGCGGCGATCTGGGCGCTGGTCTGCAGGAAGACGTCGTTCTCTTCGGCCAGCCCGGTGGTGACGCGCAAGTACCCCGCGATACCGACGTCGCGGATCAGGACGCCGGCATCCAGATAGCGCTGCCAGGCCGTCGGCGCGTCGGCGAACTGTCCGAACAGCACGAAGTTCGCGTCGCTGGGGACGACCTGAAATCCCATGCCGCTCAACGCCGCGCTCACCCGCTCGCGTTCGGCGATCAACGTCGCGACGCTGCCCAAGGTGTCATCGGCGTGCCGCAACGCGGCGCGGGCGGCGGCCTGAGTGACCGACGACAGGTGATATGGCAGACGCACCAACAGCATCGCGTCGATCACCGCCGGAGTGGCGATCAGATAGCCCAGCCGGCCACCGGCGAAGGCGAACGCCTTGCTCATGGTGCGCGTCACGATGAGCTTGGTCGGATACTCGGCGACCAGCGCCACCGCGCTGGGCTGCGACGAGAACTCGCCATAGGCTTCGTCCACGATCAGGATCCCGGGCGTCGCATCCAGCAATTTCCGCAGATCGTGCAGCGAAACACTCTGCCCCGACGGATTATTGGGGCTGGCGACGAACACCACATCGGGCGCACGGTCGGCGATCGCGGCGACGGCGGCCTCGACGTCGAGGCTGAAGTCCGCGGCGCGCACCGTCTGAATCCATTCGGTATGCGTGCCGTCGGAGATGATCGGGTGCATCGAATACGACGGGACGAATCCGATCGCGCTACGCCCCGGTCCGCCGAAAGCCTGCAGCAACTGCTGCAGAATCTCATTGGAACCGTTTGCGGCCCACAGGTTTTCCACGCCAAGCTGAACACCCGTCTGCACGCTGAGATAGGCGGCCAGATCACGGCGCAGAGCCACCGCGTCGCGATCGGGATAGCGGTGCAGATCGACGGCGGCATCGCGCACGGATGCAACGACGTCGTCGACCAGTGCCTTGGTCGGCGGATGCGGATTCTCGTTGGTGTTCAGCCGCACCGGAACCGCCAGCTGCGGCGCACCGTAGGGCGATTTGCCGCGCAAGTCGTCGCGCAGCGGCAGCTCGTCGAGCGCCGGCTGTTTGGTCATCGCTCGAACCTCCGCCGTACCGCCTCGCCGTGTGCGGGCAGGTCTTCGGCCTTGGCTAATGTAACTACGTGCCCCGAAACATCTTTCAGGGCTGCCTCGGTGTAGTCGACGACGTGGATGCCGCGCAGAAATGTCTGCACCGACAGGCCACTGGAATGCCGGGCACTTCCCGCCGTCGGCAGCACGTGGTTGGAGCCGGCGCAGTAGTCGCCGAGGCTGACCGGCGAGTACGCGCCGACGAAGATGGCGCCCGCCGAGTGGATTTGCGCCGCAACCCGATCCGCCTCGGCGGTCTGGATCTCCAGGTGTTCGGCGGCGTAGGCGTTGACGGTGCGGACACCGGCGTCGATGTCGTCGACCAAAATGATCGCCGACTGCCGCCCGGCAAGCGCGGTTGTCACGCGCTGGCGGTGCACGGTAGTCGCCAGCTGGACGGCCAGCTCGGTGTCGGTCGCATCGGCCAGGTCGGCGCTCGGTGTCACCAGCACGCTGGCGGCCATCTCGTCGTGTTCGGCCTGGCTGATCAAGTCGGCGGCGACATGCGCGGGGTCGGCGGTGTGGTCGGCCAGGATGGCGATCTCGGTGGGCCCCGCTTCGGCGTCGATGCCGACCCGCGAGCGGCAGATCCGTTTGGCCGCGGTGACGTAAATGTTGCCGGGCCCGGTGATCATGTCGACCGGTGCGAGGTCGGCGCCGTCGGTGTCGGTTCCGCCGTAGGCCAGCAGCGCCACCGCCTGCGCCCCGCCGACCGCCCACACCTCGTCGACGCCCAGCATGCGCGCGGCGGCCAGGATCGTCGGGTGCGGCAGTCCCTGAAATCGGCCCTGCGATTGCGCCTGCGGCGGGCTGGCCACCACCAGCGAGCCGACGCCGGCAGCCTGCGCCGGCACCACGTTCATCACCACGCTGGACGGGTACACCGCGTTGCCGCCAGGCACATACAGCCCGACCCGCTCGACGGGGACCCACCGCTCGGTGACGGTGGCGCCCGGGCCCAGCGTCGTCGTGGAGTCGGTGCGGCGCTGGTCGGCATGCACGACACGGGTGCGCTCGATTGCCACCTCCAGGGCGACCCGGACGTCGCGATCCAGGCCGGCCAGCGCGGCGTCCAACTCGGCGGCGGGCACCCGGACGCTCGGCGGACGCACCCCGTCAAACGACTCGCCGAACTCCAGCGCGGCCTCCGCGCCCCGCTCAGCGACCGCCTCGACGATCGGGCGCACCGACGGCAGCGCGGCATCCACGTCCACTCCGCCGCGGGGCAACGCCGCCCGCAGCCGGGCAGTCGAGAGCTCCTTACCCCGCAGGTCGATGCGTGCCATCACGTTCACATCGACCATTGTCCCCGATGGAAGCAACGGATTTAGTTTTCGGGGGGTTCGGGCCGATGGTCGACGTCGGGCCGCGGGTGTCGGTGGCGCTCCGGCGGAATCAAGGCGATTCAGGGAAACCCGAGACAATCACCAGATTCGATGTCGTGGAGTCGTGGCGTATCCCAGCCACGGCCTGATATTCATCGGACTCATACCAGGCCCGCGCGAGTTCCTTGCTCGGAAACTCGATGAGTACTGTCCGCGTGAACGGCCAGCTTCCCTCGACGATTTCGACATTTTCGTCAACGCCGACCACCTTCCCGCTGAACTTGTCGAAGATCTCGAGGTGGCCGGCGGTTTCGTACTGGTGGTAGCGATCCCGATCGTTGATCAGGATTTGCACAATGACGAACGTCTTGGCTTCGGGCATGAGCGGCCTCCTCGGTCGGATGTGGATGCAAACAACGTAATCAGCTTGTTGAGTAGGAGTCAATGAGTATCGTTCTATGAGTTATGTTCGTTGAGTTGCGCTGTCGGTTGGCCTGGCGCACGATTTGTCGGTGACAGCGGGCAAAGCCAACCTGGTCCGCCGGACGCAACGTCAGGTGCAAGCCGAATTGACCCGGCGCAAGCTTCTCGACGCCGCGGTTGAGCACTTCTCGGCCCATCACTTTGACGACGTCGCGACCAGCGACATCACCGAAACCGCTGGTGTTGCCCAGGGTCTGCTGTTCCACTATTTCGGGAACAAGCGTGGGATCTACCTCGAGGCGCTACGCGATGCCGCCAATAAACTCAACGCCGCCACCACACCGCCGCCCAGCGAAGGCTCTGCCGGTCAGCAATTTCGACGAATGTTGCGCGCCCACTTGGCGTACCTCAGCGAATACGACGGGATGGCCCAGCGATTGGTGCTCGGCGGGAGCGGCGGCGACCCCGAAGCGTGGGAAATCTTCGATCAGTCGCGTTGGCACACCATCGAGTGGACCTGTCAGCTGCTCGAACTCGACATCACCCGGCCGGCATTGCGATTGATGCTGCGCTCCTGCGCGGGCGCTCTCGACGAGGCCACCGCCTACTGGCTGAAGAACGACCGCCCTTTTGATCCCGACGCGTTGATCGAAGTAGTCGTCGAGCTCCTCATCACGTCGTTGCGGTGCGCAGCCCAACTCGACCCGGAGATAGACGTCAGCAATGCTGTCGCGAAATTGGCTGATCGCCCCGCCTGAGGAGTGGAAGTCACTGTCCCAGAGCAGATCAGCTCCATATCAGGCCGGTACAGTGGCGGCACACCCCAAAAAACGGAGCCGCCATGTCCACAAAGGACCATCCCAACAACGCCCCTGGCGTCCCGATGCTCTTCCCGGTCTGGTTCGAGAACTTCCAGACCAAGTACTTCAACCCCGCGGTGAAGCCGTTCGCGCGCTACCTTCCGACGTTCTCGGTGATCAAGCACCGCGGCCGCACATCCGGCAAGCAGTACGAGACCATCGTGACCGCGTACCGCAAAGGCAACGTGCTGGCCATCGGGCTGGCCCACGGCAAAACGGATTGGGTGAAGAACGTGCTGGCCGCCGGTGAAGCCGACGTGCACTTCATCCGCAAGGACGTCCACATCACCAACCCTCGGGTCCTGCCCGCCGGCAGCGACGGCAAGGGGCTGCCCTTCTTGGCCCGCCAGCAGATCGGCCGGGTCGGGGTCTTCGTCGCCGATATCGCCTAGGAGTCTGCTGAATTAATCCCGCGTGGCGGATGGGTTTGGCCTGGCGTTTTCGGGATGATTGGTGGGTGCAGGGTCGGTTTGATGATCAGCGTGAGTTGTTGGATGCGGAGTCGGTAGCAGGCCATCTTCTCAAGGGCGACAGCGTGTTCGCTTTCTTGGCGGCTCATCGGCATCATTTGTTCCCCGAGGAGATGTTCGCCGATTTGTTCCCGTCGCGGCGGGGGCGACCGAGCGTGGCGGCTGAGGTGATGGCCAGCGTGATCACGCTGCAGGCGTTGCACGGTTTATCCGATAACGAGACCGTGGACGCGGTGACCTTCGATCTGCGCTGGAAAGCGGCATGCGGATTGCCGGTGACCGCGACGGCGTTTCATTCCACGACGTTGACCTATTGGCGGCGGCGTCTGGCGGCTTCGGATCGCCCGAACCGAATTTTTGAGGCGGTCAAAGCCGTGGTTGCCCAAACGGGGGCGCTGACAGGGCGCGCCCGACGGGCGTTGGATTCCACGGTGCTCGATGATGCGGTGGCCACCCAGGACACCGTCACCCAGCTCATCGGCGCGATCCGGCGGGTCGGTCGTGAGGTGGCCGGTGCGACCGAGGTCATCGCCGCGCACTGCGCAGCTCATGATTACACCGATCCGGGTAAGCCAGCGATCGCCTGGGATGATCTGGCGGCCCGCGAGCAGTTGGTCGACGCACTGGTCAGCGACGCCCACCGAGTCCTAGGGCATCTGCCCGAGCAGAACCTGGGTCCGCGGGGCGCCGAAGCGGTGGCGTTGCTGGCATTGGTCGCCGGCCAAGATGTCGAGCCCGTCGAGGGCTCTGATGGCACCGACGGGCACTGGCGCCTTGCCCGCAACGTCGCGGGTGATCGGGTGATCTCCACGGTGGACCCCGAGACTCGCCATGTGCACAAAAGTGTGCATCGCCGCCAGGACGGCTACAAAGCCCACATCGCGGTCGAACCCGACACCGGGATCATCACCGACTGCGTCCTGACCGCAGCCAACGGCGCCGACAACCACGAAGCTACGGTCGGCTTAGCACTGCTTGACGACGAAAACTCGCCGGTGACCGTGCTGGCCGATTCTGCTTATGGAACCGGCGAATTCCGCGCAGAACTTTCCGCGCGAGCCCACACCGATCGGGTCAAACCTGCACCTGCGCGCGGTGCCATTCCGGGTGGATTCACCGTCGATGACTTCATCGTCGACCATGACGCACGCAGCGCGACCTGCCCGGCCGGGGTGATTCGACCGATCAGCCGCGCGGGTTATGCCAGCTTCGGGGTGGCGTGCACCGGCTGCCAATTGCGCAGCAAATGCACCGCCAGTGCCACCGGCAAATCGCTGACGATCCGCCCCCACGACGCGCTGCAAAGAACCGCACGCAGGGATGCGCGAAAACCGCAGTGGCTCACTGAATATCGGCAGCATCGTCCCATGGTCGAACGCGCTATCGCGTGGCTGACCCGCGGCAACCGCAAGGTTCGCTACCGCGGCGTCGTCCGCAACGACCATTGGCTGCACCATCGCGCCGCAGCGCTGAACCTACGACGCCTACTCACCTTGGGCTTGCATCACACAGGTACGAGCTGGGCCATCGCCTGATCACCATGAAGCCCAACGGCTTGCGCGATACGCCACCGTCCTGTCACCCTCACAACGGCGGGGTGACCTCTTCTGTCGACCTCAGGGTCTGACTTCAAATCAGCGCCAACGAGCGCCGCGAGGCACCCCGCCCCAAAGCACCCCTAATTCAGCAGACTCCTAGGTGTGGCTAAACGCGGCTAAAAACCGTCTTGCCGGCCATTGTCGGCCACACCGACGGTGCGTCTTCCCAGGCCACGACACAGTCGACAACCGGGGACAGATCGCAGCCGCCGGCCACTAGCTCGAGGATTTCCGGGATGACGGCGCGCGCGCTGACCCGCCCGGTGACGAATCGCACACCGCGGGTGTACATCGGCAGTAGCGGCATCTCGACGTTGTATTCGGGGTAAATCCCGGTGTCGGTGCACACGCCGTCCGGCCAGGTCGCACGGAGCGATGCGGCCAGCAGCGCTGAATCGCCGCTGGTGTGCACGGTGACGGGATAGGGATCCCAAGACTTGTCGGGTTTGGCTACGTCATGGGCCGCTGCCCCGAGCTTCTCGGCGGCCGCCAGGCGGTCCGAATCGGTATCGACGTAGTCGACGTGGAAGCCGAGTGCTGCCGCGAACGCCGTCGCGTACAGCCCGATCGAGAGGCGGCCGACCACGAGGACGCGGCGATCGGCCTGATCGAACCCGGCCAGCTCGGCGCGATAAGGCCCGACCGCGCGCCAGCCGTCGGGAATGTTGTCCGACAGCGAGGCGATGGCAATCGGGTCCACTCCGTCGGGAACAGGGATCAGCATCGCGTCGGCGTAGGGCACGAGCACCAGATCGCTCATGAATCCGCCACCGTCCAGACCGGCAAGCGGTGCCATTCCGTACATCGCCATCAGCGGCAGCGACGCGCAGGAACCCGTGACGCCGCGGCGGCATTCGCGGCAGTACCCGCAGCTGATCTGAAACGGTACGACCACGCGGTCGCCCACTCGGACGCCGGATACGTCGTCACCCACCGCGACAACCTCGCCGAGCCCCTCGTGGCCCACTGCATGTCCGGGCGGCATGGGCAATCGGCCGTGGACGACCGCGACATCAAGGTCGCAACAGGCCACTGCCAAGGGCCTGATCAGCGCCTGCTCCGGCGCGGTGATCTCCAGATCGGGCACGTCGCGCCAGACGTATCGCCCGACATCTTCGAATGTCAGCTGCTTCATTTCAGCATTCTTGAGCGATCACTCAACTAAAGTCAATACCGTGCCTAGACCCGACCGCAGCCGAGCCGCGTTGATCGACACCGCGGCCACGTTGTTTCGCCGTCAGGGCTACGCCGCGACCGGGCTCAACCAGATCCTCGACGAAGCAGCCATCAAGCCAGGCTCGCTGTATCACCACTTTCCGCAGGGCAAGCAGCAGTTGGCCGCCGCCGTTGTCGATCACGCCGGGGCCGCCATCGAGCAACTGCTGCGCAGATTCCTGGCAGGCGGGCTGCCGGTGGCTGACATCGTCGACCGGTGGATTGACTTGCTGGTCGGCGGGCTGACCGCCGATCGACGCGACGGCTGCCCCATCGAGCCGATCGCCACTGAATCGGTGCATGCCAGTCCGCTGATGCGCGAGGCGTCGGCGCGCGCCTTTTCCGGCTGGTACACGGCGATCGAAGAGCGGCTGCACGCCGACGGCTGGCCGACAGCCGACGCGAAAAGTGTTGCAGTGGCAGTTATCTCACTGATCGAGGGAGCGCTGATCCTGTCGCGCATCGCGGGTGATGCGGGTGCGCTCGCCGCCGCCAAACCGGCCGCACGCCGCCTACTTCACCGCTAGATCGCAACCGCCGCCAGGCCTATTCTGGAAAAACGGGGCACGGCATGACTCGGGATGAACTCTTCGCCTCGATCGTGGCGGCACGCCCCGGTCGCGATGACCTCGTGTACCTCGAGCGCCGCGGCGATGCCTATCACTGGCGAGTGCTGACGGGTGCCGAAGTCCCCTCTCCGTCCACCGCCGCCGACGTGTGGATGTCGTTTTCGGCCGCTTGGCCGCTAGACAAACCCGGACGGCTGCGGGCGTTCTTCGACGACCTGCTCGCCGAACTCGAGTCGATGGCCAACACCGCGGACCGGTGTAGGTGGCCGGTCGACGAGCCCTGGCCGCAACAGCACGCGCACCATCATTGAGCGGCCGGGCACATGGTCGATTATCGGATCACCGCTGAGGAGCGCACACGGTTCAAGCGCTGCCGGCGGCAGTGGGATTTCGCGTCACCGCATCGCCGCAACCTGCAATCGACCGGCTTCGTCGAGCCCGCCCTGCCCGCTGCGCTCAAGGATGCGCTGGCCGTCTACTACTACCCCGGCACCTGGGACTGGCAACACGAGGTGACCCAGCCGCTGGTGCACAAGGCACTCGAACGGTCCTTGGACGATGCCGATGCGACGGACGGGCGCGACAAGGCGGCAGCGCTGCTGGACTGTTATGACGCTTGGGCGAACGCTGTCGACGACTTCGCACCGGTCAAGATCAATCTCGATGTCGAGGCGCTGGTCCCGGATCCCGACGACCCCGAGCGCGGATTGATGGTGCACGACGGATCTCCAGTGATCTACCCATGCCGAATCGATTTGGTCGCCGTAAACGCCGCCGATGAGTACTGGGTGGTCTGTCATCGGATCGTCGACGAGTGGCAGGACATCGACACGTTGGTCCGCGACGAGGAGGCGGTGGCGTCGTGTTGGGCGTTCGAGCACGACTACATCGGCGTGCAGATCGCGGGGACCATCCACAACGAGGTGCGCGTCACCGGCCCGCTCAAGTTCCCGCCCGCCGGATCCGCGATGAAGCGCCTGCCGAAAGTGGTGGCCCAACACGAGGCCAGCGGTGGTGGTCGATCGCTGCCGCAGCACCAGCGGGTGTCCGCGCAGGCATCGCGCCGTAGCGTGGCCGACCGGACCGAGCAACGCACCGCCGGCGTGCTGCGTCGTACCCGCATCCGTCGCAGCCGCCACGAGATCGCCACGGTGGGGTCGCAGATCGCTGCCGAAGCGGTCAACATGACCAGTTGGCCAACCATCTACCCGACGTTCGCCGCGCATTGTCGTGACTGCGAATTCAACGCGCCGTGTTCGGCCATCACCGAGGGCCTGGATGCGGAACCGTTGCTGCAGAGCGACTTTCAACGACCACCCGACGAACCGCGCAAGCCCAGATTGGGCCAGTCGACGTGGGGCTTCGGCCGTGGAGCCGCGCCGCCACGTTGGTGAGATCCCGGGCGCTAGTCTGGGAGATCATGGTCACCGATTACAACGAAAATCGGATCGCGGAGCAGTATCAACAAGCCAAGGCTCAGTCCTGGCGTGCGCACGCCGAAACCTATTCGTTCATGAAGCTCATCGGCGATGTCGACGGCAAACGCGTGCTCGACGTCGCCTGTGGCGAAGGACATTTCACGCGATTGCTGCGTAAGGCCGGCGCCGCCGAAGTGGTCGGGATCGACATCTCCGAGCGGATGATCGAGTTGGCCCGCGAGCAGGAGACGCGTCAGCCGCTCGGGATCGAATACCGCGTCGAAGACGCCCGCGCCGTGGCCGAGCACGCGGATTTCGACCTCGTCGTCGGCGCCTGGCTGCTGGTGTACGCGCAAACCCGCGCCGAACTCGTGCAGATGTGCCGCGGGCTCGCGAGCCGGCTCAGGTCGGGCGGGCGTCTTGTCACCGTGGTCGGCAACCCCGCGGTGTATGGTCTCGACCCACTGCCCGACTACCGCAAGTATGGATTTCAGCTGTCACTTTCCGGCCGCGCCGTCGAAGGTGCTCCGACGAAATATATTCTGCTGCTGGAGGATTCGACCCTCGAGATCGAGAACTACTACATGCCGATCGCGGCCTACGAATCCGCGTTCGCCCAGACGGGTTTCGCGAACTTCGCGGTGCACATGCCCGAGGTGTCACGCGCCCTCGACGACGATCCCGCCTACTGGGACGACTTCCTGAAGCATCCGAGTTTCATTCTGCTGGAGTGCGTCAAGCCCTGACAGATGTCAGATGTCCAGGCCGATGTCCAGCACCCGCACCGAATGGGTGAGCGCGCCGACAGCGAGGTAATCCACGCCGGTCCCCGCATACTCCGCTGCGGTCTCCAGCGAAAGCCCGCCGGACGACTCCAGTTTGGTTTCCGGCGCGCGGGCACCGCGGCGCTGCACCGCGATCTGGGTCTGCCAGACCGGAAAGTTGTCGAGCAGCACCAATTCGGCCTTCTCGTCCAACACCTCGTCGAGCTGCTCGAGGGAATCGACCTCGACCTCGCACGGCAGATCGGGTGCCGCCGCCCGCACCGCGCGTAACGCCGCGACAACCGATCCCGCCGCCGCGACGTGGTTGTCCTTGATCAGCGCGGCGTCACCCAAACCAAACCGGTGGTTGACACCACCGCCCACTCGGACGGCGTACTTCTGCAGGGTCCGCAGGCCCGGCAGCGTCTTGCGGGTGTCGCGGATTTTCGCGTTGGTGCCGTGCACGGCATCGACCCACGCGGCCGTTGCGGTGGCGATCCCGGACAGGTGGCAGGTCAGGTTGAGCAGAGTCCGTTCGGCGGTCAACAGGCCGAGCATCTGGGCCTCCACCGTCAACGCCGGCGCCCCCGGCTGCAGCCGCGCGCCGTCCTCGACGCGATCGAGCACCCGGTAGCCGCCAGCGCCGAGCACCTCGTCGAGCACCAGCAATGCGACGTCCACACCGGCGATCACGCCCGGCTCACGGGTGATCAGCGACGCGGTGGTGGCAGCGCCATCGGGCACCGTCGCCAACGTCGTGACGTCCGGCCCGTAGCGCAGGTCCTCGGCAAGTGCGCGGCTGATCGTGGCGCGAGCGTCGGCGAGCTCACATTCCGACAACATCAGCACGCCGCCACCGGCTCCTCGACCTGCGCGCTGTCGTCATCGGCGAGCCGGACGACGATGCTGCGCGCCGGAGCGAGGGGGGCGTCGGGGTATTCGGCGCGGTGGTGACAGCCGCGGCTTTCGTCGCGGGCCAGCGCGGCGGCGGCGACCGCGCGGGCGGTCACAGTCAATGCCGCGTCTTCCAGGTCGACATGGGTGAACATGGCCCGCACCGGCGCCGTCGACAGCTGGCCGGTCAGCCTGCGCAGACCATCGGCGTCGCGGACCACCGATGCATCGCGGCTCATCGCCCCTTGCAGGTCGCCGCGGGCCAGCGCGGCACGGCCAATCGATTCCGGCGCCGTCGCGCGCGGACGCCCGACCGACACGGCGTGCGCCGCCGCGGCTCGTCCCGCCCGTGCCCCGACCACCAGGCCCTCCAGCAGGCTGTTGGAGGCCAACCGGTTGGCGCCGTGCATTCCGGTTCGGGCGACCTCGCCCGCGGCGAACAGCCCGGGCAGCTCGGTTTGTCCGTGCACGTCGGTGACGACTCCGCCGCAGCTGTAGTGCGCGCCGGGAACCACTGGAATGGGTTCGCGGACTGGGTCGACGCCGACTTTCCGGCACGCGGCGGTGACGGTCGGGAAGTGGTCCTCGAAATCCACGATGCTGCGGGCGTCGAGGTAAACACACGGGTCACCTGTTGCGCGCAGCCGGGTGTCGACAGCGGCCGCCACAACGTCGCGCGGCGCCAGATCGCCCATCGGATGGACGCCCGCGGTGACCGAATTGCCTTGACTGTCAACCAAAATCGCGCCTTCACCGCGGATCGCTTCGGTGACCAGCGGTCGCCGACCGCCGCGGTGGCCGTTGAACAGCATCGTGGGGTGGAACTGGATGAACTCGACGTCGCTCACCGCGACACCCGCCCATAGCGCCAGGGCGATCCCGTCGCCGGTCGAGCCGTCGGGGTTGGTGGTCGCGCCGTAGAGGTGTCCCAGCCCGCCGGTGGCCAAGATCACCGACGCCGCGTGCACGATGCCAATGCCGTCGCGATTGGCCACCAGCACCCCGGTCACCGCATCACCGTCGTGCAGCAACCGCAGGGCGGCGTGGTTGGTACGGATGGCCAGTGTGGCCGCGGCATGGTCGAGCGCGCGCTGGACCTCGGCGCCGGTGGCATCGCCGCCGGCGTGCACGATGCGACGCCGTGAATGCCCGCCTTCGCGACTCAGCGCCCATCGGCCGACCGACGCCTCGTCGAATCGTGCTCCCTCGCTTACCAATTCGGCTACTGCCCGGTAGCCATCGGCGACTATCGACGTCACGGCGTCGGCGTCGCAGAGGCCGGCGCCGGCAGCCAGCGTGTCGGCGACGTGTGCCTCGACCGAGTCGTCGGTATCCGGCAGCACCACCGCGATCCCGCCCTGGGCGTAGTGGGTGGCCGTCACACCAAACCTGCGGCGGGCCTTGCTGAGCACGACGACTCGGCGCCCGGCGCGGTGGGCCGCCAGCCCGGCGGCCAGGCCGGCCGCACCGGTGCCGATGACCACGACGTCGGCCTGTTGCTGCCAGGCCGGGTGAATGCTCATTCGCCGTCTCCGGGCCGACCGATGCTGATCATCCGCTGCACGCTTTGCCGCGCCAGCCCGGCCGTCTGCGCGTCGACGTGGACTTCGTCGGCGCCCTCGATCAGGCAGCGCAGCAACGCCGCAGGGGTGATCATCTTCATGTATTTGCACGAGGCGCGGTCATTGACCGCGCGGAAGTCGACGCCGGGCGCGGCATTGCGCAGCTGATACAGCATCCCGACCTCGGTGGCGACCAGCACCTGGCGGGCCTGGGTGGCCCGCGCGGCGTCCAGCATGCCGCCGGTCGACAGGATCTTCACCCGCTCCCGCGGGAAGGCGCCTTCGCCGGCCAGATACAGCGCCGACGTGGCGCAGCCGCACTCGGGGTGGACGAACAGTTCGGCATCCGGGTGTGCGCGGGCCTGCTCGGTGAGCTCGTCGCCGTTGATCCCGGCGTGCACGTGGCACTCGCCGGCCCACACGTGCAGGTTTTCCCTACCCGTCTCCCGGCGCACATGCGCCCCGAGGAACTGGTCGGGGCAGAACAGCACCTCGCGGTCCGCGTCGATGGAGGCAACGACGTCGACGGCATTCGACGATGTGCAGCAGATGTCGGTGAGCGCTTTGACCGCCGCGGTGGTGTTCACGTAGGAGACGACGACGGCGTCGGGGTGCTCGTCCTTCCAGGCCTGCAGGTCTTCGGGGGTGATCGAGTCGGCCAGCGAGCAGCCCGCCCGCTGGTCGGGGATCAGCACGGTCTTTTCCGGGCTGAGGATTTTCGCGGTCTCTGCCATGAAGTGCACGCCGCAGAACACGATGGTTTCCTCGGGCGCCTCGGCGGCGATCCGGGACAGCGCCAGTGAGTCGCCGACGTGATCGGCGACATCCTGGATGGCCGGTAGCTGGTAGTTATGCGCCAGAATCGTCGCATTGCGCAGCTCGGCCAGCCGCCGGATCTCGGCCGCCCATCGTTCGTCGCCTTCGACGCCGGCATATCCGGCGGGAGAGCTGGTGATTGCCGCGGCCAATTCATCCGCCACCCGATCCATGCGATTCAGGACCGTCATGGCCGTTCCTTTCGCCCCCGACCCGGTTTTCGACTTATAATCGAAAACATGCCATATGGTAGCACTGCACACGAAGTGCTCGCCGTCGTGTTTCAGGTTCGCGGTCTGGGATCCGGCCCCAAGACCCAGAAGCCCCAGCTCAACGTCCTGCTGTGGCAGCGCGCCCGCGATCCGCAGCGAGGTGCATGGTCGTTACCGGGCGGACGGCTGCGCCACGACGAGGACATGACGACGTCGGTGCGGCGTCAACTGGCCGAGAAGGTTGACCTGCGTGAAGTCGCTCACCTCGAGCAGCTCGCGGTGTTCTCCGATCCCACGCGGGTGCCCGGTACCCGCACGATCGCGTCGACGTTCCTGGGCCTAGTGCCCTCCCCCGCCACCCCGGAGTTGCCGCCCGACACCCGCTGGCACCCCGTCACCGCGCTGCCGACGATGGCGTTCGACCACGGCCCGATGGTCGAACACGCACGCACCCGACTGGTGGCAAAGATGTCCTACACGAACATCGGATTCGCCTTAGCGCCAACTCAATTCGCGCTATCGACGCTGCGTGACATTTACAGTGCCGCGCTGGGGCACCAGGTTGATTCGACGAACCTGCAGCGCGTGCTGGCCCGTCGCGGCGTCATCACCGCGACCGGCACCGTCGCGCAGTCCGGTCGCAGCGGCGGCCGCCCGGCGGCGCTGTTCCGCTTCACCGACTCCCAACTGCGGGTCACCGACGAATTCGCCGCCCTACGTCCTCCCGGCGGGCCGACTGGATTCTTAATGCCCTCTTAACGGAATCGCGTCCGCGCGTGCGTGCGCCTGTCCCCCGCTGTCCGGCGTCCACGGGGCCGCTGGTGCCGGTTGCCCGCGTGTACTTCGAGGACTTGGATTCTGCTGAGCAGTTCCTCGGGACTGCTGATGTCCGGCAACCCGGACGCGACCGACTGGCGCTGGATTGATGATTGTCCAACCCCGGAGGGTTTCCGGCTGCAGGTTTTTCTAGGCGGGGACGTGGACGATCCGGCATACGACCTTCCGATCAACACGGAATACCGGCCCGATCCCTGGCAGGTGTTTACCCGCACCATTGGTGTCGAGTTTCCCGCCGACCAGATCGCAGAGTTGACCGCCGGTATCGGCAAGTATCTGGCATCGCTGGGTGAGTCATGAGCGCCAGCGACGACACCATGGCCGCGCCCGAGTCCGCCATCCCCGAGGACGCGGCCAACACCGCGATGGGCGCCGCTAGTGACGAGACGATCACCATCCCGCCCGATGCCGCCATAACTCAACTGCGCGAGTTAGCTTGGAGCGCAGAGGAAGCGCCAACCGTGTATGACGATCGGTCTGCTGGAGCATCGGCTTCCTTTCGTTGGTGAGCCATCGTGACGGGTCAGTCGATGAGTGCCCCGCGGGTGCCGCTGATGGGTAGGTCAATCGGCGTGATAACGCCCGGCGGAGCTTCACACACATGAGGGATCGCGTTGACCGCGGCCATGGCCGTGCCGACCATGAGCAGGCTCATCACGTCCTGATCGGCCGAGAGGTCTGAATTGTGTGGTGGGCCGAACCTGATCACGGCATCCACCCGCGGTTCGCCCTCGATTTCCACCTTGAAGCCCTTCGGATCGGTCCACTGTGGGTCCAGAGCGTCGTCACTCATGGTCCAGCAGATCGCCAGTTCAACGACGACGCGTCCATTGCGGTAGCCGCGGTAAGTACGACGTTGTCCGGCCACAGTGCCCTCACCGAACGTGATCCAACCTAGATCCAGGTCCCGCGTGGCCAGGGCATGTTCGACGAGACCCTGCTTCGACTCCAACTCGATGCCGAGCATGTCGGCAACCAGGTCGAGCGTCTCGAAGTATCCAAGGCCGTATCGGGCGGTGGCGGGATCGAGCTCGACGAACCGTTCCTTGGTCGGCCTGGCGAACCCGAGCACCGTCCAGGCCTCTGGCACCGGGTACTGGGTGCAGTCCAGCGTCTCGACCAGTTTCACGCTGTGCACGCGACGGCATGCGCCGGTGAGGAAGCCTGCCGCGACGTTAACGAACCCCGGTTCGAACCCGGTGCCGAGAAACGTTGTGCCGCCCTCTGCGGCAGCAGCTTCAAGTTCTGCACGTTCCTTGGGGTGGTGCGTACCCGTGAGGAAGTCGCCCGTCGTCACCACGTTGATGCCGGCGCGAAGCATCCGGCCCACCAGGGCATAGTCGATGACGCGCGGCGTGTACATCACGCAGTCAGGCGACAAGTCGATCAACGCGTCGACGTCATCGGTGGCCGCGACCCCAACGGGCGCAATCCCGGCCAGGGTCCCACCATCGTGGCCGACCTTGTCGGCGGAGAACGCATATAGGCCGACGAGTTCGAACTCCTCACGGTCGAGCATCGCCCGAAGCGCGCGCTGACCGACGCGTCCCGTCGCCCACTGCACCACGCGATACCGCCTCATTGGCGCGTGCCTCCCTACGCCTTCTTCGCGGATTGCAGGCTGATCGGCAGTGACTCGTAGACCGTCATGTTTGAGATGATGCTCGGGTGCTGGATCGCCGGATCACCTAGTCCGACGTCGACAGTGTTGAGCAGAATCTGATCCAGCGCCGCGCGGATCTCGGCTCGCGCGAGCATGGCGCCCAGGCAGTGGTGTACACCGCCGCCGCCGAACGCCACGTGCGGATTGTGTTGGCGCGCGATGTCGAACTCGAAGGCGTTGTCGAAGACGTCCCCGTCACGGTTGGCCGAGCGAAGCATGGTGACGACCCGGGCGCCCTTCTTGATCGTTTCGCCACCGAGCAAGACGTCGCGCCGAGCACCACGAACCCAGAAGATGATCGGCGTGGACCAGCGCAGCACTTCCTCCACTGCACGCGTTCGGACGTCGGGATCGCTGCGGTACCTGTCGGCCTGTGCGGGGTTGGCGACGAACGCGCGGATGCCGTCGCACAATGCGTTGCGGGTGGTGTCGCTGCCGGCCAGTGCGAGAATGAAGAAGAACATCTCAAGTTCGTTCCCCGGCAGCAGGAACTTCGTGCCGGACTCATCGTCGATCTCGGCGGCGCACAAGGTACTCCAGATGTCGTCGACGGGATGCGCCCGCTTCTGCGCGGTCAGTTCGGTTGCGTACTGAAACAACTCGAGGAAGGGTCCGAGGGCATCACCTTCGGGCGTCGACACCGCTCCGACCCCAAACTTCAGTACCTCGTCGATCAGATCGAACACCTGCGGGCGATCCTCGTCCGGGATGCCGACGATGTCTCCGATGACCGAAATCGGCAGCCCCGCCGCAAGGTCGACGAACTCGCCGCCACCTGCAGTCAGCAGTGATCGGGCCATGACGTGGGCGCGAGTGCGGATGCCCTCCTCGAGCTTCGCCACGGCGCGGGGAGTAAACGCCTTAGCGATGATTCGGCGCCGTTTGGTGTGATCGGGTGGATCGAGGTTGACGATCGCCGGATAAGCCGCGAAGAGGCCGACATTCTGAATCAACGGGCCGTCGGTGGCGGTGAACGCGTCGTGGTCACGATGCACCTGCGTCACCTCGGCGTGCTTCGTGCATACCCAGAAATCTCGGCCGACTCGATCATCGACGGTCGCGGTCCGTAATTGGTGATACACCGGGGACCCCTGCCGCAGCTCCGTGAACACGTCGTCGGGGAAACCGTCCGCCCAGACGGACGAATCGGCGAGATCGAGCGTGGCTTCAGGCATCTCCATCATCGTTCGTTAGTGTGGCGAAGGCCAGCGAGAATGATATGCAGTCCGTCGCGGAAGGTTCGTTCGGCGCGTGCGGTCCCAGGCTTGGCTGGTTCGGCGCGGTTGTGTTCGAGTTCCACCGAACCCAGCAGGTGGACGTAGAGCAGGGCATACGCGGCCGAGAAAGCTCGTTTGGACAGTCCCGATTCGCACAAGATGAAACGCGTTGCCCGATCCATGTTCTCGGCGGCAGCCGTGTGCGGGCGCTGCTGAAGCAAGCCTGCGATACCCCGAACGGTAACGAGGACGCGCCACGCGTTGGTATAGAGCGCGACGACGCGAGCCTCCCACTCGCCTTCGGTAGGAACCTCGATGCTGTTGACGACAGCTTCGATGAGCAGGTCGAGTAGTTCAGCCTTGCCGGCCACGTGGTAGTAGACCGAGGATGCCGAGGTGCCTGCCTCCGCGGCGAGGCCGCGCATCGTGACGTTCTCCACTCCGACGCGCTGCGCGAGCTCGAGGAGATGCTTGGTCAGGTGGTCCCGGTCCAGCATTCCGTAGCCGAGTGAGTGTGTAGACATCGCGCCGCCCAACCCTCCCTTTCGAACAGTGTTCTGAATCGAACACCGTTCAGATTGCCGTACGCGGGTGTTGCCGTCAAGGCGTGCGGAAAACCATCCAACTGCTTGCCGACCGGAAGCTAAGGGTGTAAGAACTTGGCACACCACCGACACCGCAGCGCGCAGTGCCGTCGACGGTTTGGCGCAAAGCCTCGGCTTGTGAATCCCCGTTGGCGCAAAATTGGCGCACTCGGGGTTACCGTAAGAATGTCAGTAATTCAGTTCTAGCTGGTCAGGGTGATAAATGAGGCGACCTTTGCTTCTTAGTGCCCTCTTAAGTAACAATGCCCGGATGGACATTGGCAGTCTTGCGACGACAACCGGCGCGGAATGGATCGGACGCGCGCCGCACGAGGAGTTGCGGCCCAAGGCCCGCCCGCTGCTGCCCTCGGATGATCCGTTCTATCAGCCGCCGCCTGGCTATCAGCACGCCGTGCCCGGCACCGTGTTGCGCTCACGTGACGTCGAGCTGGCGTTTCTGGGCTTGATACCGCAGCGGGCCATGGCCACCCAGCTGCTGTACCGGACCACGGACATGAACGGCAACCCCGACGCGACGGTGACCACGGTGATCGTCCCCGCCGATATCACTCCCGAACGTCCCTGCCCGGTGTTGTCGTATCAGTGCGCCATCGACGCCGTGGCATCGCGCTGCTTTCCGTCCTATGCGCTGCGGCGAAACGCTTGGGCGGTCGGCGCGCTGGCGCAGCTGGAGTTGCTGCTGATCACCGCCTGCCTCGCCGAAGGGTGGGCGGTTTCGATACCCGACCACGAAGGCCGCAACGGAATGTGGGGCGCCCCATACGAACCCGGTTATTTCATTCTCGACGGGATCCGGGCTGCGCTGGGCACGGAGCGCCTCGGACTGTCCCCGTCAGCGCCGATCGCGCTCTGGGGATATTCCGGGGGCGGACTGGCAACCGCTTGGGCCGCTGAGCTGCGCGCCGACTACGCGCCCGAACTCGATATCGTCGGCGCCGTACTCGGATCACCGGTCGGCGACCTCGGCCACACCTTCCGTCGGCTCAACGGCACCTTCCTGTCGGGTTTGCCCGCGATGGTGATCGCCGCGCTCGTCCACATCTACCCCGACTTGGACCGGGTGATCCAGGAGCACGCCAACTCTGAGGGGCACGCCCTGCTGAAGCGGTTGGAGGGGATGACGACCGTGGGCGCGGTGCTGCGGATGGCGAAGAAGGACGTCGGCGTCTACCTCGACCGGCCGCTCGAAGAAATCCTTTCCATGCCGGAGGTTCAGCACGTCTTCGACAGCATCAAGCTGGGCGCCATGGTGCCGACACCGCCGGTGTTGATCGTGCAGGCCGTCCACGACTACCTGATCGATGTCGAGGACATCGATGAATTGGCCGACGCCTACTCGGCCGGTGGAGCCGATGTCACCTACCACCGCGATGCGTTCAACGAGCACCTGCTGCTGCATCCGCTGTCCGCGCCGATGACGCTGCGCTGGCTGCAGGACCGGTTTGCCGGCCGATCGCTGGGCGATCACCTGGTCAGGACCAAGTGGCCGACGATGTTCAACCCCGCGACCTACGTCGGCATGGCGCGGCTGGCCGTAATCGCGGCCAAGGTGATCACCGGAAAGGCGATTCACCGCCGCCCGCTATGACGACGCGGAGGTCGGCGTCTTGGCGGGCTGCGGATAAACCGCGCCGACGGCCGGATAGCCGCCGAGATCATCGCGCGCGGTTGCGGCAACCGGCACCGCGTAGACCAGCGCCGCGGTGCTCGCGGGTAGCAGCAGCGTGCAGGCGATCTGCAGCGCATTGCGACCGAAGAACACCGGCGGCGCCTCGGTGAAGTAGTGCACCGGGTGGTCGTGGCTTACCGGCGCGGTGGCGAAATCGATTGTGCCGTAACGCAGGTGCACCAGCAGCGCGCCCACTCCGACAGCGGCCCCCGCGGCGATCACCACACCGGCGCAAAGGCCGGTCACCATCCCCGGTCCGCGGTGTGCCCGCCACTGCCATGCCAGCACTGCCGCGACCGCGGCGACGGCGTTCAGCAGTCCGAGCATCAGGAATGCCGCAACGAAGAAATGGTCGGATTCATTGCCCAGATAGTCGTGCAACCGGTCGCCGCCGTGGGTCAGCACCACCACGCCGTGGATCGGCGGGGCGATCCACGCCCACAGCCCGCCGACGAGCACACCCGCGACCAGCAGCCCGGCCGCGATCGCGAAAACCGCCCGCCTTCGCGAAGTGCGTGGCGCGCCGGGCTCCGGCTCGGTCATCGGCGCGCCTCCAGGTCACCCGAGTCCACCAGCCCGTGCCGCGAGCATTTGGCCCACCAGCCGTCGGGCCGGACCTGCACCACCATCCGGCGGCCGCACTCGGCACAGAACCGGGGCGGCTCCAGACCGAGCTGGGCCGCCGTCGGGACGGTGCTGCCGGCCGTGTCGTCGACACGGGCGCCGGTGTAGACGTTGTAGACGCCCGCCCCGACCGGCGCGGGCAGATCGCGAACCATCAAGTTCCAGTCTTACAGGCTGGCGTTGAGCGCCTTGATGGGCATCTGCAAATCGTCCAGCAGCTCGAGGTCGGCCTCGGCGGGCCGACCCAAGGTGGTCAGGTAGTTGCCGACGATCACGGCGTTGATGCCACCCAGAATGCCCTGCTTGGCGCCTAGGTCGCCGAGCGTGATCTCGCGACCGCCGGCGAAGCGCAGCATCGTGCGCGGCAAGGCCAGCCGGAACGCGGCCACCGCCTTGAGCGCTTCGCTCGCCGGGAGCACCTCGAGGTCGCCGAACGGCGTGCCGGGACGCGGATTGAGGAAGTTCAGCGGCACTTCATCGGGGTCCAGCTCGGCCAGGTTGGCGGCGAACTCGGCGCGCTGCTCCACCGTCTCGCCCATGCCGAGAATGCCGCCGCAGCACACCTCCATGCCGGTCTCACGCACCATCGACAGCGTCTGCCAGCGCTCTTCCCAGGTGTGAGTCGTGACGACGTTGGGGAAAAAGGAGCGGGCGGTCTCCAGGTTGTGGTTGTAGCGGTGCACACCCATCGCCGACAGCCGGTCCACCTGCTCGGCGGTCAGCATCCCCAGCGAGCAGGCGATCTGGATGTCGACGGCATCGCGGATCGCCTCGATGCCGGCCGCGACCTGAGCCAGTAACCGCTCGTCGGGTCCGCGTACCGCGGCCACGATGCAGAACTCGGTGGCACCGGTCTTCGCGGTCTGCTTGGCCGCCTCCACCAAGCTGGGGATGTCGAGCCAAGCGCTGCGCACCGGCGAGGCGAACAGCCCCGACTGCGAGCAGAAATGACAATCTTCGGGGCAGCCACCGGTTTTCAGGCTGATGATGCCTTCGACCTCGACCTCGGGTCCGCACCAGGCCATCCGCACCTCATGGGCTAACGCCAGGAGTTCCTCGAGCCGGTCGTCGGGCAGTTGCAGGACCTGCAGCACCTGCTCCTGGCCCAGCCCCTCACCGCGCTCGAGCACCTGCTGACGGGCCACGGTCAGGATGTCGGTGCTGTCGGTGCCGGGGTTTGGGCGAGTCGCCGCCTGAGTCACCAGCTACTCCTTATGTCTGTTGAACCACGGCCGCGTGGTGTCAGAGCACGCGGGATAAGACGCCCCCGGCTCATCGCAGCCTGCGTCGAACGGTGCCAAGGCTAGGGTAGCGGTGTGCACCTGCACAAACGTGATGTGGTTGCAGCGGCCGCTGCCGGGTACCTGCTGTTCAAGCGCTGAGATCCCGGATGTCGGTGATGGACGTCACTCCACGACGCCGTCGTGCAGGTCCGCGAACAGTTCGGTGTTGCGGCTGTAGTCGACGAGCACGTCGATGATGGTGATTCCGGGTTCGTTCAGAGATTGCTTGAGCGCGGCCTCGAACTCGGTGATGCCGCTGACCCGTATGCCTTTGGCGCCGAACGCCGCGGCGTAGTGCGTGACGTCGTAGTCGCCCAGTTGCACCCCCGACGTGCGCCCGTACTTGAGCTGCTCCTGAAACGCGACCATGTCGTAGGAGTTGTCGCGCATGATCACGTGAGTGAAACTGAGCCCTAACCGGGTCGCCGTCTCCAATTCTTGTGCGCTGAAAAGGAATCCACCGTCGCCGGATACCGACACCACCTGAGTGCCCGGCCGGACCATCGCGGCGGCCATCGCCCACGGCAACGCGACACCGAGGGTCTGTTGGCCGTCGGAGAACAGCAGCCGGCGGGGCCGATAGACGCGGAAGTGCCTGGCCATGTAGATGTAGTGCGATCCGATGTCGCAGGCGACGGTGGCGTCGTCGTCGATCAGGTCCCGGATCTTGAGGACCACCGCCGCCGGGTTGGCACCGATCTCGGTGTTGGGATGAGCACGTGCTTCGTCGTTGATCTGCAGCAGTGCTGTCCGCTGCTCGGCAATCGCGCGGCTGGCCTCCGTGGACAGCCGCAGCCCCGACAACGGCGGGATCAATTCGGTGAGGGTCGCGGCGATGTCGCCGCGTAGTTCCAGCGTCGGCTGGTAGTGGTTGTCGATGTCGGCCGGAACCTCGTCGACGTGGATCAGCGTGCGGGTCGCATACGAGTTCCAAAACCGCGGATCGTATTCGACCGGGTCGTACCCGACCGTCACCAAGACGTCGGCGTGGTTGATCAAAATGTCGCCGGGCTGATTGCGGAACAGCCCGACGCGCCCGACGAAGTGATCCTCGAGTTCTCGGGACACCACACCGGCGGCTTGAAATGTCTCCACTACCGGCAGGTCAGTGACCGCGAGCAACTCACGCAGCGCCGCACACGGTTCCGGATCGCCGACGCGAACACCGACAAACAGGACCGGGCGCTTTGCCGCCCGGATCAGATTGGCGGCCTGGGCAATTCGGTCTGCTGGCGCCGCGCCCAGCGGCGGCACCGGCGATGGTTTCACGATCGCCGCCGATGTGGCAGCCGTCGACACATCGGCGGGGAGCACGACCGCGGCCGCCCCCCGGGGTGGCGCGAGCGCGGCGCGGATGGCGTTGGCGACCGCTTCCGGCACGTTATCGGGGTCGTTGACCTCTCCGGTGTATTTCGTGAAGGGTTTAAGTGCCGCAACGGCGTCCATCGATTGATGGGTGCGCTTCAGCCGGTCGGCTCGGGCGACGGCCCCGCAGATCGCGACCATGGGATCCTGCTCGGTGGTAGCGGTGATCAGGCCGGTGGCCAGGTTCGTGGTGCCCGGTCCCGATGTCACCAGCGCGACACCGGGTGTTCCGGTGAGCCGGCCGACGGCGGCGGCCATGAACGCGGCGTTCTGCTCGTGGCGGCAAACGATCAATTCCGGCCCGCCGTCGACCAGGGCGTCGAAGACTGGGTCAATCTTCGCCCCGGGCACGCCGAAGATGTAGCGGATGCCGTATGCGGACAGCGTCTCGAGCACGCGTTGGGCGGATCGCACGTCGCTTTCGCTCACGTCATTCTCCCTCGGTGCGGCGGATCTGGGTGTCGAGGTCGGCTTTATTCAATTCGGCAGCAAGGAATTCCGGTGTGCGCGGCAGGCTCAGGTGAAGATCGGAACGCAGACCGATCTCGACGGTGCCCCGGGTCAACCGGTAATCGAGGGCGTGTCCGCCGTGGTGACGCTCGGCGTCGACGAAGTGGGAATGGTAGCCGGCCACCGAAATACCTTGTTCGTACTCGGGCATCCGGAATCCGGCCAGCGTGCCGGTCACGTCGGTGAAGCTCAGTTCCTGCTGTTCTTCGGTGGCCTCGGTGAACGGTGGGTAGGGCTTGTGTTGCTCGGTGACAGTGCGGGTCCGAATCATGCTGAACTCCCCGGTGACACGGACCGCGACGATCAGGTTGGTGCTCGGCAGCGACTCGTCGATGCGCGCTTTGAGCTCGGCGCGGTCGACCGGCGCGGACACCTCGAATGAGCGGTCCGCCGCGAACCAGGTGACAACCGCGAACGGGGTGCGCTGGTCCGGATCGGCGACGTGTGCGCTGCCGTCGCCGCGCAATTGATAGCAAGCGCCGTCGAGCACCAGCATTTCGCCGTCGAGGCCATTGAAGGTGCCCAGACCGAAGTTGCCGTGCCGCAACAACTCCCGGATCGTGACGTCGCCGTCGTAGACGCCGTCGAGCAGCGCGCCCATCGTGGAGGTCTGGTAGACCTCGCTGCCATGGCGATGCGCGAGCATCGCGCGCGCCCAACCGCGCAGGACGTTCGCTGCGGACTCGGCCGGATCAAAGGCCACCCTGGATCTCCCGGTCGGCATGGATTGTCGTCGACATCCTTTGATGCTGTGCACGAGAATCGTTGCGCTGATTCCCAACGTCGTCAACCGCTGTCGCACGACTTCGCGGCGGCCCTCGTCGCGGTTAGCAGCTTCTGGGCCTGAGCTGCGGAATATCTGACAGCATGGGATAACTGTCGAATCGCAGACAGATGCATTAACTACCGGGGTGTGTCGCGAAGCGAGGGGGTGTACCCGTGGACGCTGTGGGGCGCCGGTGGCAGCAGACCGATCACTTTGACTGGTTGAGTCTTTATTTGAATACCCGAGGTATCCGGCTGAGATGGCGGGCGATGGTTGCCGCTGTGATCGTCTCGATTGCCATGGTTCCGCTTGTGGTGTTGGTCAGGCCGACCGTTCCGCACTACCCCGTCGCGGTCGTCGTGACGCCCATTGCCAGCGGCTTCGGCGTGATAGTGGCGCTGTTTTGGTTGATGCGCTGGCCCACCCGCAGCCAATCGGTGTTGTTCTCCGTTGCGGGCAGCGTCTGCATCGCAGCCGCGTGCCTGGCACAGGGTGATCCGCGCTTGGGGTTGCTGGGCTGTAGCGCGTTTGCGGTGCTCGGCGGCTATATCGGGTTCTTTCACAGCGCCCGGGACATGATGATCAATCTCTCGATCGCCATAATCACTGGCGCGGTACTCGCGGCGCGCCTGATCCGCTACTACGACACCGTGGTGGCGGGCTGCGGGTTTCTGCTCGTCCTGGCGGTCAATGTTGCGTTTCCGTTTGCGGTGCATTGGCTGGTGCATGCGCTGGGCAGCGACTTGCGGCATTCCAGTCGCGACACGCTCACGGGTCTGTTGATACGACGGGCCTTCTATCAGTCGGCATACGGATTGCTGCTGCGCCGCAGGGAAGGGCCGAGCCATCTGGGCGTCGCGATGATCGATTTAGACAACTTCAAGCGGCTCAACGACACCCACGGCCATTTCACGGGGGATCGGGCGTTGGTCGCGGTCGGCGGTGCCCTTCGCCTCGCCTGTCCACCCACATCGTTGATCGCCCGCTTCGGCGGCGAGGAATTCGTCGTCGCCGACACCTATCGCACCGACGACCTACACGACATCGCCGAACAGTTGCGCAAAGCCATCGCCGCCATCGACTACCCCGTTACGGCCAGCATCGGTATCGCGACCGCGCCGCTGGCCGCGAGCTTCGACCCCACCGAGCGTGAGCTCATCGACGATCTGGTCAACCTCGCCGACACCGCCATGTACGCGGCCAAACACGCCGGCGGAAACCAGAGCCGCTCCACCCACATCCCGCACGCCGACCTGAAAGGCAGCCCCGCTTGAGGGCGCCGTCCGCCCACCGCTTGTTTCGTTCATTCGCCGCGTCGTCGACGCGACCGGTGCCCGAGTCGCGTTGGGACGACGGCCCTACCATCCACTCATGGCGATCTGGCCGGTCCGGTGGGCATCCCAGCAATTGCGCACCAAAGACCCGGACCGCGACACCTTGCGACGCGCCATCCGCGCGGCGGTCATAGTGCCGTTGGCGGCCGGTTTCGGACGCATTGTCGTCGGCGGCACCGCCGCCCCGCTGTTTGCGGCGCTTGGCGCCTATTGGCTGATGGTGGTCACTGACTTCCCGGGCAACCGGCAAAACCGCGCGGTGGCCTATCTCGGCCTGGGCCTCAATGGCACCATCCTGATCGCGCTGGGCACCTTGGTTACTCACGTTGCCTGGGTGGCGGTGACGCTGACGTTCGTTCTCGGCGTGGTGGTGACCCTGGCCGGTGTGCTCAGCGAGACGCTGTCGGCCGGTCAGCGCGCGACATTGTTCTGCTTCGTCTGGCCGGTATGCACACCCCCCGGGCCGGTTAGCGAGCGCCTGCTGGGTTGGCTGATCGCCCTCGCGCTGTGCTTGCCGGCGTCGTTGTTCCTGCTTCCCCCAAGACATCACAACGCGCTGCGCCGTGATGCGGCACGAGTGTGCGCCGCGCTGGCCGACCACATCGGAGGTACCGGCTCGATGACCCAGGTGTCCGCCGCGATGGACGGGCTGCGCGCAACCTTCTTGGCTGCCAGCTCCCGCCCGGTAGGGCTGACCGCGGGTAGCCGGGCGCTCATGCGTGTCGTCGACCACCTCGGGTTGATCAGCGAACGTGTCGACGACGACACCGGGGCCGCGTTGGGTCCGGTGCAGCAGCCCGCCGTCGACGTGATGCGACGCTGTGCGCTGGTGCTCACCGCCTCACACGTAACCGACCGAGCCACGAATAGGGCGGCACTCGACCAGACGTTGCCGCAGTTGTTGTCGCTGGCACGAGGCCGCTACCGTGACGACGTCCGACTGGTGCTCAGTGCGCCGGACGACGCGGCAGCAATCGCAATTGGCCGGCGGTTGCTGACCTGCCGGGTGATCGCGACGACCATTCGTTTGGCGGGCAGCCTCATCGCCGCGGCCGCCGCGGCCGACGCGCGACCGGTATGGGCGCGGGTTCTGGGCTTACGATTGCCGCCGACCGGTTTCGGCGACCGGATGTGGCCCGAGACCGTCTTCATCACCACTGTCCCGACCGGGTTTCTGAGATCCCACTCCGTTGTGGCACGCAACAGCCTGCGCACCGGTGTCGGGTTAGCGTTAGCCGTCGCCGTCACCCATCTATTCCCGGTGGAGCACGGCTTCTGGGTTGTCCTGAGCACGATGGCGGTGCTGGCCAGCAGCGCGCTGGTCACGAGAACCAAAATGGTTCAAGCTGTGGTTGGTTCCGCCGTCGGCGTCACCGTCGCCGCCTTGCTGATAGCCGCTTTCACCATCGCACCGGCGGCGCTGTGGTCGCTGTTGCCGATCGCGGTGTTCGGATCGGCCTACCTGCCGCGGCTGTTTTCTTTCGCCGTTACTCAGGCCGTGACCACGATGACGACGTTGATCATCCTCGACCTGATGGTCCCGACCGGTTGGCGAATCGGTCTGCTGCGCATCGAAGAGATCCTGATTGGCGCCGGGGTGGGCTTGGTTGTATCGCTGCTGCTGTGGCCAAGGGGCGCAATAGCCGCGATGTCTGCGGTCATCAATGCCGCACTCGGCGTCAATCTGCCCTATCTGCGCGCAGCCGTGCGGCGTGTCACCCGTGACAGTTCAGCCGAAATCGAAGCGGATCTGCACGCACTCAGCCGCGAAGCGATGGTGGTCAGCCGGACGGTCGACGACGCTGTCCGCCAATACCTTTCGGAAACCGGCAGCGGGGCCAATTTGCGAACCCCGGTGGTCAGGTCGGCGAACCGGGCGGTGTTGGTGCGGACCGCGGGAGACATGATCGCCGATATCAAGATGTTGCCGCCGGCGGGTACGTACCCATTCACCCGCGCCTTGTTGGAGACCCATACGGACAACCTCGCCGATCGCCTCTCACGGCATGATGCGACGGGGCACCCGATTACCGAGGAGTTCGTTCGATCGTTGCGCGCCGAGTCGACCGGGGAGAGCATGGCTGTCGAAGCCGCGCAGCCTCTCGTCGCCGTGGCAGCCAACCTTGCCGAACTCGAGTCGGTTTCGTTTCCAACGTCGGAAAGCGCCGAAACCGACCGCTCGCCACTCGAGCGAGGGCACTACCCGGTAACGCGGTCCGGTCGCGAATAGACATTCATCGAGTCGCCGCGCAGGAAAGCGACCAACGTCAGGCCGGATTCGTTAGCCAAATCCACCGCCAGCGACGACGGGGCTGACACGGCCGCCAACACCGGGACACCTGCCATCACCGCTTTCTGGGTCAGCTCAAAGGACGCCCGCCCACTCACCAGCAATACCGCAGTGCTCAGCGGTATCCGATCATTTTCGAGCGCCCAGCCAATCACCTTGTCCACGGCGTTGTGTCGCCCGATGTCTTCGCGCGCCACGAGCATTGTGCCGTCGACGTCAAACAGAGCTGCGGCGTGCAGGCCTCCGGTGCTGGCGAAGACCTTCTGTGCCGCACGCAGTCGCTTGGGCATCGCGGTCAGCAATTGCGCCGCGATACGGGCCGGCTGGTCGCCCGGCGAGTAGCGACTGGTGAGTCGCACAGCGTCCAGGGAGGCCTTGCCACACACTCCGCATGACGAGGTGGTGTAGAAGTTGCGGGTGACGTCGACGTCGGGAGCCGGCACCGTGGACGCAAGTGTGATGTCGAGGACGTTGTACGTGTTCGCCCCATCGGGGCCGGGACCGCCGCAGTAGCGAATCTCCACGACGTCGTCGCGGTGCGCGATGATGTGCTCGGTGAGCAAAAAGCCCTGCGCCAATTCGAAATCCGAACCCGGCGTGCGCATCGTGACGGTGATCGGGCTGCCGTTGACCCGAATTTCAAGCGGTTCCTCAACGACGACAGTCTCTGGCCGGCTCACCGCCGTCTCGGCGCTCAGGTGCTGGACAGGTCGACGCGCCGTTACCCGACCCATGCTGTCGAACTCCCGCTGTCGCTTCGCTCCCGGGCGCCAACGCCGATCGCGGCACCCGGTTGCGATCGTATCCAATACTCAGCGCGGCGTTATGCTTGCATCCGATGGCCACAGACAGTTCGAATGACGAAGAACTAAAGGTCACGCCGCCCAAGCAATGGGCAACCGGAGTTCCCGCCGTGACCCACGCCCTGCAGTACTCACTGGAGCAGACGTCGCCTCGGCGCACCGCGCTCACCCTGTTGAGCATCAACCAGGCAAACGGCACCGATTGCCCCGGGTGCGCGTGGCCGGAGCCCGAGCCCGGAAAGCGGCACATCAACGAGTACTGCGAAAACGGCGCCAAGCACATCAACGATGAGGCGACCACCCGCCGGATCACGCGGGAGTTCTTCGCCGAGCACTCAATCTCGCAGCTAAACAGCAAGTCGGACATGTGGCTTAACCAGCAGGGCCGCCTGACCGAGCCGATGGTCAAGCGACCCGGCTCCGACCATTACGAACCGATCGGCTGGGACGATGTGTTCGACCTTCTGTCAGCGCAGCTGCGCGGACTCGACTCCCCCGATGAGGCGCTCTTCTACACGTCGGGGCGGGTCAGCAACGAGGCGGCGTTTCTGCTGCAGCTGTTCGCGCGGGCGCTGGGTACCAACAACCTTCCCGACTGCAGCAACATGTGCCACGAGTCCAGCGGTGTCGCACTGGAGCAGACCCTCGGGGTCGGCAAAGGCAGCGTGAGCCTCGACGACATCCACCAGGCCGACCTGGTGTTCGTCGTCGGCCTGAACCCGGGCACCAACATGCCTCGAATGCTGACGGCGCTCGAGGAGACCAAGCGCAACGGCGGACACATCATCGCGGTCAACCCGCTGCCGGAGGCCGGGCTGATCCGGTTCAAGAACCCGCAGAAAGTGCGCGGAATCATCGGCCGCGGAACCACGATCGCCGACCAGTTCCTGCACATCAAGCCCGGCGGGGACCTTGCGCTTTTTCAGGCCATCAACGCGTTGCTGCTGCAGGCCGAAGCCGCCGCTCCCGGAACGGTTCTCGACCACGACTTCATCGAGGCCAACACCACCGGGTTCGCCCAATTCGCGGAACACGTTGCGCAGATCTCCTGGCTGGAGATCCTGGCCACTACCGGGTTGCGCCGCGACGAGATCGAGCAGGTGGTCGAGCGAGTCCTGGCCAGCAAGAAAGTCATCGCGTGCTGGGCGATGGGAATTACCCAGCAGAAGTTCGGTGTGCCGACGATCCGCGAGATCGTCAACTTCCTCATGCTGGGTGGCAATCTGGGTCGCCCGGGCGCAGGCGTATGCCCAGTCCGCGGACACAGCAACGTCCAGGGCGATCGCACGATGGGAATCTGGGAGCAGATGCCCCAGTCGTTCCTGGACGCCTTGGAGCGCGAGTTCGGGTTCACTCCCCCGACCAAGCACGGCTTCGACGCGGTGAACTCCATCCGGGCCATGCGCGACGGGCAGGCCAAGGTGTTCCTCGGCTTCGCCGGCAACTTTGTGCGCGCCACCCCCGACAGTGAGCTGACCGAGCAGGCCATGCGAGCCTGCCGCCTGACCGCTCACGTCTCCACCAGACTCAACCGCTCACACGTGGTCTGCGGCGACACGGCGCTGATCCTGCCAACGCTGGGCCGCACCGACCGCGACGTGCAGGCCACCGGTGAGCAGTTCGTTACGGTGGAGGATTCGATGAGCATCGTCCACCAATCCCACGGCCGTCTCAGTCCGCCGTCCGAGCATCTGTTGAGCGAAGTCGCGATCATCTGCCGACTGGCCCGACGCGCCCTTGGCGACACACCCGCGATTCATTGGGAGGACTTCGAGGCCGACTACGACGAGATCCGTAACCGGATCGCCCGCGTCGTGCCTGACTTTGACGATTTCAACGCCAGAGTACGCAAGCCCGGTGGATTCCGACTGCCCAACGCGGTCAACGAGCATCGCTTCCAGACGCCGTCCGGCAAGGCGGTGTTCACGTGCAACACCTTTGAGCGGATCCGGGCACCCGAAGGTCATCTGATCCTGCAAACCATGCGCTCGCACGATCAGTGGAACACCGTGCCCTACGCGCTCGACGATCGTTACCGCGGTATCCACAACGGGCGTCGGGTCGTACTGATCAATCCCGCCGACATCGACGAGCTGGGCCTGGCCGACCGCCAACTCGTCGACCTCATCAGTACGTGGGACGACGGTGTCGAGCGGCGCGCCAAGGGTTTCCGAGTGGTCGCGTATCCGGCTGCTCGCGGCTCGGCGGCTTCCTACTATCCCGAAACCAATGTGCTGGTGCCGTTGGACAGCGTCGCAGAGCTCAGTAATACCCCAACTTCCAAGGGCGTTTTCGTGCGGCTCGAGCCCGCAGCGCCGTAGAGCGATTGCGAGGTGCCGTAATGGAATTAGACCGGCGATCAATCCTGGCCGCGGCGCCACTGTTGATGGCGGCGATGGCCGCCGGCGACAAGACGGCCAAACTCGACAACATCAAGTTAGCGCCGGCGCCTGAAGTCGGCCCGAATCCAAGCGAAACGTTCGTCCAGCCGTACCAGGACATCACTTTCGAGCCATGGGGCAACTTGCCGCCGCACAGCGGCGAAATGGCCAAGCTGTACGGAGATTTCAACAATCCGGGACCGTATCTGGTGCTGATGAAATGGAATCCGGGTTGGTTCAGCGCGCCGCATACCTATGCGACCGACCGGATTCAGGTGGTGGTGTTCGGCACCTGGTTTGTCAACAGCGGCAATGATTTCCAACCGCACGATGCGGTTCCGGTCGGACCGGGCGGCTACGTTAAGCGCACCGCGCGCACCCCGCACTACGACGGCGTACCAGCCGGCCGGCCCGACCCCGCGGTTATTGCCATCTTCGGCCTTGGTCCTGTCGACGTGCAGCTGGTCGACCCGAGCCAGCCATCATGGCGCCAGGTGTGACGAGCCGCGCTAGACGGAATGCTCGACGGCAAGACCAAGCGTGCGCATTGTGCTCACGAGGTGCGTCCGCACGATCTCCTCGGTGCGTTCGAGATCCCCGTCGCGCATCGCTTCAACGATGAGGCGATGCTCTTCCAGGATCGTCGCAATCCGCTCCTCGTGCATCACCAATTCGCGATTCATCCGCATCTGACGGTCGCGCAGTGATGAGTAGAAACCGGCCACGATGCCGTTTCCCGACTCTTGGAGGATGACGTCGTGAAAGGCGCGGTCGGCGTCTGAGAACTCTTCCCAGTCAGATTTGGCGGCGGCGTCGCGCTGCCTTTCCAGTTGCGCCGATAGCCGCTCGGATACCGATGCCCACGCCGCGGGGCCACGCCCAATGACTTTGCCCGCCGCGAACTGCTCGAGGACCAGCCTGGCCTCGATGACCGCGCGGGCCTCCTCCGAGGAAACCGGCACGACGAGCGCACCGCGCTGCGGGTACAGCCGGAGCAGCCCCTCAGCCTCCAGACGTAGGAAGGCTTCGCGCACCGGCGTACGCGACATGCCCAGCGCGGCCGCGACCTCGCCCTCGCTGATCAGTTCCCCGCCCGGAAACCCTCCGGTCAGCACCTGGCGCTTCACGTAGTCGTGCGCGCGGTCCTTGGCCGCACCCCGACCAGCAGCCGTCGGCTTCGTCGCCACCGCGTCCCCCTTGCAGCTAAGCCGTATCCCACGTGTGTACATCACCGTACACCAGCGTCTGGCCGCAGGTCGGTAGGACGCGGATGTGACCGATCTCGCAGGTCCCGCAACTGAGATACAAGATAGCCTGCAGTCATATCTAGCCAATATCTAAGAGGCGCGCGAAAGAGGGAGGCTCGCCATGTACACCGCAGAAACTCGAGTTTGTTCTGGCGCGGTGACGGGCAGCCACATTCACGATCGCAACCACGGGAACGCCAGGAGGTCACCCAGATGAGTTCTGTCCCATCGATCACGCTCAACGACGGCAACGCCATCCCACAATTGGGTTTCGGCGTCTTTCAGATCAAACCGGATCAGACGGCCGCCGCGGTGTGTTCGGCACTCGAGGTCGGGTACCGGCACATCGACACCGCCGAGATGTATGGCAACGAAAAGGAAGTCGGTCAAGGAATCCGCGATGCCGGCGTGGACCGCGGCGAGGTATTCGTTACGAGCAAGCTCAACAACGGGTATCACCGGCCGGACGATGCCCGCCGCGCGTTCGACGCCACATTGAGCGCGCTGGGCTCCGATTACGTTGACCTGTTCTTAATCCACTGGCCGCTGCCGACGCTGTATGACGGTGACTTCGTCTCGACCTGGAACGTGCTCGAGGAGTTCGCCAAGGACGGCCGGGCACGAAGTATCGGCGTGTCCAACTTCCAGGTCGCGCATCTCGACCGGCTCGCCGACGGATCGCAGACCGTCCCGGCGGTCAATCAGATCGAGGTACACCCGTACTTCGACAACGAGCAGGTGCGCTCCTACGGGCGCAAGCACCACATCGCGACGGAGGCCTGGTCGCCAATCGCGCAGGGCAAGGTGCTCGATGACCCGACCATCATCGGCATCGCCGATGCGCACGGCAAAACTCCTGCGCAGGTGGTGCTGCGCTGGCACGTCCAGCGCGGCGACATCGTGTTCCCGAAGTCGGTGCACCGCGAGCGGATGAAGTCCAACTTCGACATCTTCGACTTCAGCCTCGCCGGCGACGAAATGGACGCTGTCACCGGCCTGGACCGTGGCGAATCGGGCCGCACCGGTCCAAACCCCGACAAGTTCGACTACATCCCCGACTGACGAGACCGCAACCCCGCCTCTGTCGAGCGAGGCGGTAATTGGCAGCGTTTGACAACTGAGATACAAGATAGATACTATCTGCGTACAAGCCCAACGTGGCACTACATAGGAGGCCCGATGTCCACCGCCAATCCAGAAACGGCTGTCAACTTGGACCCGACAGTTCCGGCGCCGATGACCAACGTCGCCGAGTACGGGTTCGAGGGCCGGTTTGAAGAGTGGGCCGATGACGCCCGCTTGTTCGAGTACTCCAAGGCCGCCAATCCGATCGGCTCGGGGCACGCCCCGCAAGTGCCGATCGTTCAGTTCGGGCCAGAGGTCTACCTGGACCAGCCGACCGGTGTGGTGCCGTTGGATTTGTCCAAGGAGCTGGGCGTCAAGGACGGCGCGGCGACCAGCCCGGCGCTGCTGGCGAACTTCCTGCGCATCCGCGCCGGTGAGCAGATCGACACCAGCCCGAACGCCACCAGCCAGCTGTACTACGTGCTCTGTGGGCGGGGCTTCGCGGCGATCAACGGCCAGCTGGTCAAGTGGGAAAAAGGTGACTTCCTGACGCTGCCCGCCGGATGCCATTCGGTGTTCTACGCCGACGCCGAGGCGGCCATGTACTGGGTGCACGACGAACCGCTGCTGCGCTACCTAGGCGCCGACGCGACACGGCCCCGGTTCCGGCCCACCAAGTTCCGCCGCGCCGACGTCGTCGCCAAACTCGAGGACATCGCCGCTCGCCCCGGCGCCAACGACAAGAGCCGGGTCAGTGTCCTGCTGGCCAACGCCGACCAAGAACAGACGCTGACGATCACCCACGTGCTGTGGGCGATGTTCGGCGTGCTGCCCGCAGGCCAGGAGCAGCGCCCACACCGCCACCAATCGGTCGCCCTGGATCTGATCCTCGATGCGCCACCCAGTGGCTGCTACACCCTGCTGGGCACCCGCCTCGACGAGCGCGGCGAGATCGTCGACCCGATCCGAGTGGACTGGCAGGCCGGCGGTGCCTTCACCACCCCGCCGGGGATGTGGCACGCCCACTACAACGAGACCGATACCCCTGCACACCTGATCCCCGTTCAGGACGCCGGGCTGCAGACCTACCTGCGCAGCCTGGACATCAAATTCACCCAGCGCCGCGATTTGGTTGCGGGCTGAAACGCTGAAGACGGCACGAACGATGATCTACTGGGCTGCAATGGCTTTCGGCTCCTACTGCGTCGTGGTGATCGAGGCAGTGAAGTCTAGGTCAGCCGATCAGATGATCGACGCGTTTGCCGCCGTCCCAGCGGCGCAAACCCGCCAGGCTGCCGTGCAGCTCTGACGGTCGGCCCGCGATGCGCAATGCCCGTCCGAGTTGGGCTCCCCCGACTCTGCGAGCCAGCGTGACGTGTGCCGTCCACTGACCGGGCAGGCTGTTGGGCATCGGACCCGGCAGCAGGTACGGGCCGCAGATTCGGTGCACCTCGGCGTGTACCGCAAGCATCTCGGCCGTCGGCACGATAAGGCGGGCCAGCACCGCGTTGGATCTGCCGAACAGCAGCGACGCCCCGACGGTGCAACCCAGCGGCAGTCGCTGCGCCACCGGCCGCAGCAGCGCGTCGACGTCAGGCGAGATCCGCTCGGCCACCGCGAGCGTCACGTGCGGACGACCGGCCGGCGCCTGGCTGGGTATGCCCGCCGCGGCCAGGTCCTCCCAGATGCGACGGATCGCGGCCTCGGTGTCGCGGTCGAAGAGCAGCTCGATCGAATGAACCATCAGGCGACCAGCGCGGTTACCCATTTCCGGTCGAAGGCGTGCGCGCTCATCGCAGCGAACTCGCCCGCGTCCATCCATCCCGCACCGGCAGGCAGTGCGGCGCGTAGCGGCGCCAGGCGTGCCAGCGCAGACCGGTTGGAGGTCTCCACCACGCCCGGCTGCAGCGGCCAGGTGCCGATTACCAGGCCGGCACACGAAATACCTTGTGATGCGAGCGATTCCACTGTCAACGCGGTGTGATTCAGGGTGCCGAGCTCGGCGGTGGCCACCACCAGCACCGCGGCCCCCAGGTCGGCCGCGAGATCCCGCAATGTGACGCCTTCCTCAGCGAGTTCGACCAGCAGGCCCCCAGCGCCCTCGACCAACGTCAACTGTCCCGGACGGTCAATCGCGCGGATGAGTTTCAGCACGTTGCGGCGGCTGGGTAGTGACGTCCCGGCCTGCTCGGCGGCGGCCAACGGCGCCAGCGGCTGCGGGTACCGCGCCAGCCCGACCACCTTGGTCAGCCCCGACAGCCGGGTCACCTCGGCCAGGTCGTCGTCACCGGCTTCGGTGCCGGTCTGCACCGGTTTGCACACCGCGACGTCGACGCCGGCCTGCCGCGCTGCCGAAGTCAGGGCCGCGGTAGCGATGGTCTTGCCGACCCCGGTCCCCGTGCCGGTGACGATCAGGACCGTCAATGCCGTGCCGCGCAGAGCACGTCGGTCAGCACGCTGCGGGCCAGCTCGAGGTCGTCGGCGTCCAGCGAGGCGCGCGCGGTGAGCCGCAACCGCGACGTACCCGCCGGCACGGTCGGCGGCCGAAAGCAACCCACCCGAACCCCGGCCTCCAGGCAGGCCGTCGCGGCGGCCAGCGCCACTTTGGGCGCGCCGAGAATCACCGACACCACCGCCGATTGCGGGACATCGGGCACACCGCAGATCTTCGCCAGCGTGCCCGCATGCCGCAGCACCGCCTCCGGCCGCCACGGCTCCGCGCTCAGCACGCGCAGCGCGGCCAGCGCGGCGCCGACCGCCGCCGGCGCCAGCCCGGTGTCGAAGATAAACGGCCGGGCGGCGTCGATCAGGTGATCACGCACGGCCGTCGATGCCAGCACCGCGCCGCCCTGGCTGCCGAGCGCCTTGGACAGCGTGGTGGTCATCACCACGTCGGGCGCTCCGGCCAGTCCGAGCTCGTGCAGCAACCCACGCCCGCCGGCGCCACGCACACCCAGCCCGTGCGCCTCGTCGACAATCAGCAGTGCGCGATGCCGGCGGCACACGTCGTGCAGCTGTCGCACCGGAGCCAGCGCGCCGTCGGTGGAAAACACCGATTCCGTGATGACAGCGGCCCGCTCCTCGTCGCGTGACGCCAACGCCGCCTCGACGGCGTCGACGTCGCGATGCGGGCTCACCACCACCCGCGCCCGCGACAGCCGGCAGGCGTCGACCAGTGAGGCGTGCGAGTAGGCATCCGACACCAAAAGCGAACCCGGGCCGGACAATCCGACGACCGCGCCCAGGTTGGCGGCGTACCCGGAGGAGAACACCAAACCCGCTGCGGCGCCGACGAAATCGGCTAGCTCGGACTCGAATTCCTGGTGCAGCAGGGTGTCACCGGTGACCAGGCGAGAACCGGTGGCGCCGGCACCCCAGGTGCGCAGCGCGTCGACTCCGCCCTCGATGACTTGCGCGTGCTGCGAAAGACCTAGGTAGTCGTTGGACGCCAGATCCAGTTCGGTGGTCACCGCCGGGCGCGGGCGCAACGCTCGTCGCAGCCCGGCCTGCCGGCGCTGCTTTTCCACCGCCTCCAGCCAAGCCAGCGGCGAGGTGTCGATCTGCGTCATCGCACTAGAGCCTACGAGAGCCGTTGAGTCGCGCCACCTCGACCATCGCCGAAGTGATCTGCGCGATCTCGTCGGGCGTGCAAATGAACGGCGGCATCGCGTAGACCAGGTTGCGGAACGGGCGAAGCCACACCCCGTGCTGCACGGCTGCCGGGGTGGCGATCGCCAGGTCGACCGGACGGTCGCATTCGATGACGCCGATGGCCCCGCAGACCCGCACGTCGGTCACCGACGGCAATGCCCGCGCCGGTTCCAGACCGGCGGTCAGCCCGGCGGTGATCTCGGCAACCGACGACCGCCAATCCTGGCCGAGTAGCAGCTCGACGCTGGCCACCGAGACGGCGCAAGCCAGCGGGTTGGCCATGAAGGTGGGCCCGTGCATCAGCGCTCCGGCCTCACCGGCGCTGATCGTGTGCGCGACGTCGGTGGTGCACAGGGTCGCGGCCAGGCTGAGGTATCCGCCGGTCAGCGCCTTGCCGACGCACATGATGTCGGGGCTGACGCCGGCGTGGTCGGCGGCGAACAGCTCACCGGTGCGGCCGAATCCGGTGGCGATCTCGTCGAACACCAACAGCACGTCGTGGCGACGGCAGATCTCCCGCAGGTCGGCCAGGTAACGCGGATCGTGAAAACGCATCCCGCCTGCGCCCTGTACCACCGGCTCGACGACGACGGCCGCCAGTTCGTCGGCGTGCTCGGCCAGCTGCGCCTCGAACGCCGCGATGTAGGCGGCGTCGTAGTCGCGCGGCACCTGCGGGGCGAACACCTGCGGGGCCAAGATGTCGGTCCACAGCGAGTGCATGCCGCCGTCGGGGTCGCAGATGCTCATCGGGGTGAAGGTGTCGCCGTGATAGCCGCCGCGCCAGGTCATCAGCCGACGTTTGCCGGGCCGGTCGCGGCTGCGCCAGTACTGCAGCGCCATCTTTACCGCGACCTCCACCGACACCGATCCGGAGTCGCTGAAGAACACCGTCTCCAATCCCGACGGCGTGATGTCGACCAGCAGCTGCGCCAGCCGCGCAGCGGGCTCATGGGTCAGCCCGCCGAACATGACGTGGTTCATCGTGGCCAACTGCGCCGCCATCGCCGCGTCCAAGACCGGGTGACCGTGCCCGTGGATGGCCGTCCACCAAGAGCTCATCGCGTCGAGCACCTCGACCGGCTCACCGTCGTGAATCAGCGTCAGGCGGGCGCCACGGGCCGCGACGGCGACCACCGGGGGCACCGCGCCGGCATCCGAGCCCCCGATCGTGCTGTAGGGATGCCAGAGATGCGCCGCGTCGATCGCGCTGATCTGCTCGGGCGTGAGCCCAGACGTCCCTGCGGCCGCAGAAGTCATAGAGAACGAGGGTATAAGCCTTCGGTCGCAGAAACGCCGACCATCCGGCACCATTGAACCGCCATGGCCGCGCCGCAACAGTTCCACGACCCGTCCGCGGGTAATCACGCCGACCCCCCGCCTCCGGTATTGCGGCTACGGCTGGTCCCATGGGATGTCACCTGCACCGTCGCGTTGCTGGTGGCGCTGCTGCTCGCGGCTACCGCGACGGATTGGGGATCGCGGCTCTTCGGCTTCCTGAAAGACGTCTGCACGGGCGACGATTGCCTACCGGTGCCCTACGGCGTCGACTTCTATATCTACCCGCTGGTATGGGGCGGTATCGGTGCAGCGGTTGCCGCGGCCGTGGTCGGCCCGGTGGTGTCCCTACTGAAGGGTTGGTATCTGTTTTTCTGGCCGCTTTTGGCGATCGGCATGATCGTCGTCAGCTCCGTCGCCGGCTCCGTATTGACCACCTATTGCAGTCAATACTGGCACTGAGGGATGAGACCGAAATCACAACTGCGCTCTGACGATTGAGCCGTCGGGCCTGCAAGCGGTCACCGTTCGGTCACGGTACGACAAAAAATCCCTCGTGAAGCGCCTCCGGTATGGCCGTCGCGGCCATTTGTTGCCAAAGTGTCTGTAGTGACTGTTGTGAATTCAGCGGTTCACCGAGGGTCGACTCCGCACCGGCGTAGGTGGCGGCATCCGGCCTCCAACGGGGCGGGCCAGCGCATGAGTCTCTGTGGTGAACCGGCAGGAATGGCGGCGGACGCGCGAAGTCACCGCGCTGAGGCCACAGAGAGGTGATCCACATGAGACGCAGCTACGCCGTCCCGATCAGCCTGGCCCTGTTGATGGTGCTACCGATGATCAACCCCAACTCCGCGACCGCTGATCCGGCCCCGCCGATCCCGTCGATCCCGTCGACCCAATCGACCCCGTCGACCCCGTCACTGGTGGGCTACCAGCAGTCGACCTCGTACGTGATTCAGCGCGCGCTTGCCCAACGTGGCGTGCCGTTCCTGTACGGCGGCGGCAACGCCGCCGGCCCCACCCGCGGGACCGGGCTGAAAGCAAACGTCGTCGGGTTCGACGCGTCAGGTCTGATCCAGTACGCCTATGCCGGCGCCGGGCTCAAGATGCCGCGGACCTCGGGCGAGCAGTGCAATGTCGGCCGCAAGGTTGCGCCCTCGCAAGCGCGCCCCGGCGACCTGCTCTGCTACGGCCCCGGTGGCACGCAAAGCGTCGCGATGTACCTCGGCAACGGCCAGATGATCGAGGCCACCGAGCCTGGCGTCACGGTCTCGCCGGCGCGCACCAACGGCATGGTTCCGTACCTGACCCGAATCATCGAGTCCTGACCGGTAACTCGCCGACGCGCCGTTAGCGCACTGTCGGCGGTCGGCGGTTTGGGTAGATTGTCTGTCAATCATGATGACCGTCTCCCCGACCCGTCCGGCCGACGTCACCATCGCGGAATCCGCCCAGTCCGCCATGGGAAGCCGGAAAGCAGGGTTCTACCGCCACGACCTCGACGGGCTGCGCGGCATTGCCATCGCGCTGGTCGCGATGTTCCACGTGTGGTTCGGCCGGGTTTCCGGCGGGGTGGACGTGTTCTTGGCGCTGTCCGGCTTCTTCTTCGGCGGCAAGCTGCTTCGCGCCGCATTGAACCCGGCTGGAGGTCGAACCGGGTCGCTGTCACCGATGCCTGAAGTGATCCGGCTGGTCCGCAGGTTGCTGCCGGCTCTCGTGGTGGTGCTGGCCGGGTGCGCGGTGCTGACAATTCTGGTTCAGCCGGAGACTCGCTGGGAAACCTTCGCCGACCAGAGCCTGGCCAGCCTCGGTTACTACCAGAACTGGGAACTGGCCAGCACGGTGGCCGATTATCTGCGGGCGGGCGAAGCGGTCAGCCCACTGCAGCACATCTGGTCGATGTCGGTGCAGGGCCAGTTCTATATCGCGTTTTTGGCGCTGGTTTTCGGGTTCGCATTTTTGTTCCGGCGCCGTCTCGGCGACCGGTTGCGGACGGCGTTCGTGCTGCTGCTCGGCGCGCTGGCGCTGGCGTCGTTCGTCTACGCCATCTTTGCCCACCAGGCCAACCAGCCGACCGCCTACTACAACAGCTTTGCGCGGGCGTGGGAGCTGCTGCTGGGGGTGCTCGCCGGCGCACTGGTCCCCTACATCCGCTGGCCGATGTGGCTGCGCACGGTGATCGCCACCGTCGCGCTGGCGGCGGTGCTGTCCTGCGGCGCGCTCATCGACGGCGTCAAGGAGTTCCCGGGACCGTGGGCGCTGGTCCCCGTCGGAGCGGCGGTGTTGTTCATTCTGGCCGGCGCAAACCGGCACGCCGACCCCAGCACGAGTGACAAGTTGCCGCTGCCGAACCGGCTGCTGGCGAGCCGGCCGTTGGTGAGGCTCGGCGCGATGGCCTACTCCCTGTATCTCTGGCACTGGCCGCTGCTGATCTTCTGGCTCGCGTACACCGGTCACCGGCACGCCAACTTTTTCGAGGGCACAGCGGTATTGCTGCTATCCGGTGTGCTGGCGTATCTGACGACTCGGTTCGTCGAAGATCCACTGCGACACCGCGCACCCGTCAACGCCGCACCCGAGCCGGTGCGGGTCATCCCGTGGCGGACCCGGCTGCGCCGTCCCACCATAGTGCTCGGTTCGACAGTGGCGATGCTGGGCGTGACGCTCACCGCGACGGCGTTTACGTGGGTCGAGCATGTCAACGTGGAGCGCGCCAGCGGCAAGGAGCTCACTGGTCTCAACTCCCACGACTATCCCGGTGCCCGCGCCCTCGTCAAACACGTGCGCGTGCCCAAGCTGCGCATGCGGCCCACCGTATTGGAGGCCCAGAAGGACTACCCGCCGTCCACCCGCGATGGCTGCATCAGCGACTTTGCCAACACTTCATTGATCACGTGCACCTACGGCGACAAGAACGCAACCCGGACCATCGCGCTTGCCGGCGGCTCCCATGCCGAGCACTGGCTGACCGCGCTGGACATCCTCGGTCGCATCCACCACTTCAAGGTGACGACCTACCTCAAGATGGGCTGCCCGCTGTCCAGCGAAAAGATGCCGTTGGTGATGGGCAACAATGCGCCATACCCGGAGTGCCGCGACTGGGTGCCCAAGGCCATGGCCAAGGTGGTGGCCGACCATCCGGACTACGTATTCACCACCTCGACCCGACCCTGGAACATCAAACCCGGCGACGTGATGCCGGGTACTTACGTCGGGATCTGGCAGACGTTCTCCGACAACAACATTCCGATTCTCGCCATGCGAGACACCCCATGGCTGGTCAAAGACGGTCAGCCGTTCAACCCGTCGGATTGCCTGGCCAAAGGTGGCGACGCACTGTCGTGCGGTATCAAGCGCTCCGACGTGCTCGCCGACCACAATCCCACTCTCGACTGGCTCGAGCAGTTCCCGATGCTCAAACCGCTGGACATGAGCGACGCGGTCTGCCGCGAGGACATCTGCCCTGCCGTGGAGGGAAACGTGTTGGTGTACCACGACGCTCATCACCTGTCGGCCACCTACGTGCGCACCATGACCAATGAGCTGGGTCGGCAGGTCGGGGCGGCCACCGGCTGGTGGTGACCCCCCGCGAACGACGGGTAGGGGACGCAGGGCGAGCACATCCGGCCGCCGATAAGGTCAGAGGATGCCGCCCTCAGTCCCGAACAGTGGTGCCGCCGGCACTCCGCCCGCGCTAGCCACCGTATGGCCCGGAAGTAGCTATCCGCTGGGCGCCAATTTCGACGGCGGCGGCACCAATTTCTCACTGTTCTCCGAGATCGCCGAAAAAGTCGAGCTGTGCCTGATCGGCGACGACGGCAGGGAAGATCGAATCTGCCTCGACGAGGTCGACGGATACATCTGGCACGCCTACCTGCCGACCGTCAGCCCGGGACAGCGCTACGGGTTTCGCGTGCACGGGCCGTTCGACCCGTCAGCCGGCCACCGATGTGATCCCAGCAAGCTACTGCTTGACCCATACGGCAAGTCGTTCAACGGCGAGTTCAAGTTCGGCCCGGCGCTTTACTCCTACGACATGGCCGCCGCTGCTCACGATCCGGCCGAGACCGGCACACCCCCGCAGGTCGATTCGCTCGGACACACGATGACCAGCGTGGTGACCAATCCGTTTTTCGACTGGGCGACCGACCGCGCGCCGCGCACGCCGTATCACGAGACCGTCATCTACGAGGCGCACGTCAAAGGTATGACCCAGACCCATCCCGCTATCCCCGAAGCACTCCGCGGCACCTACGCCGGGCTGGCTCATCCGGCGATCATCGACCACCTCAAGTCGCTGAATGTCACCGCGATCGAACTGATGCCGGTGCACCAGTTCCTGCACGACAGCCGGCTGCTGGACCTAGGACTGCGAAACTACTGGGGCTACAACACCTTCGGATTTTTTGCACCGCACAATCAGTACGCCGCCAACCCGCAGGGCGGCGGTGCGGTGCCCGAATTCAAATTCATGGTCCGGGCGTTTCACGAGCAAGGCATCGAGGTCATCCTCGACGTGGTGTACAACCACACGGCCGAAGGCAATCAGTTGGGCCCGACGATCAACTTCCGCGGCATCGACAACAAGGCCTACTACCGGCTCGTCGATGAGGACCTGCGGTTCTACAAGGATTTCACCGGCACCGGCAACAGTCTCAACGCCCGTATGCCGCACACCTTGCAGCTGATCATGGACTCGCTGCGTTATTGGGTGACCGAGATGCATGTCGACGGCTTCCGCTTCGACCTGGCATCGACGTTGGCTCGTGAGTTCTACGACGTCGACCGACTCAGCGCGTTCTTCGACCTGGTCCAGCAAGATCCCGTGGTCAGCCAGGTCAAACTGATCGCCGAGCCGTGGGACGTCGGCGAAGGCGGCTACCAGGTCGGCAACTTCCCGGGTTTGTGGACCGAATGGAATGGGAAATATCGCGATACCGTGCGTGACTACTGGCGGGGCGAGCCCGCGACCCTTGGTGAGTTCGCGTCCCGGCTGACCGGGTCGTCGGACCTCTACGAGGCGACCGGGAGGCGCCCCAGCGCCAGCATCAATTTCGTCGTCGCCCACGACGGCTTCACGCTCAACGATCTGGTGTCCTACAACGAAAAGCACAACGAAGCCAACGGTGAAAACAATCAGGATGGCGAGAGCTACAACCGGTCCTGGAACTGTGGCGTCGAGGGACCTACCGATGATCCGGAAATCCTGGACCTGCGCCACCGACAAATGCGCAACATCATCGCCACGCTGATGCTCAGCCAGGGCACTCCGATGATCGCGCACGGCGACGAGATCGGCCGTACCCAGAACGGCAACAACAACGTCTACTGCCAGGACTCGAAATTGTCCTGGATGGACTGGTCGCTGGTCGACAAAAACAGTGACCAGCTGGCGTTTACCCGCAAAGTCACCGCCCTGCGCAAAAATCATCCGGTGTTTCGCCGCCGCCGGTTCTTCGGCGGTGAACCGATCCGGACCGGCGACGAGGTGCGTGACATCGCCTGGCTGACACCGGCGGGCAAGGAAATGACACATCAGGACTGGGGTGCCGAGTTCGACAAGTGCATCGCGGTGTTTCTCAACGGCAAAGCGATACCCGAACCCGATGCCCGCGGACAACGAGTGGTCGACGACTCGTTTCTGTTGTGCTTCAACGCCCATGACCACGCGGTGGATTTCATCATGCCCGATGACGACTACGCCAACGAGTGGACAGCGGAACTTGACACCACCGATGCCACCGGTTCGATGAAGCTGGTCGTGCACGACGGGGACGAAGTCTCGCTGCCCGGACGAGCGCTGCTCGTTTTCCGTAAGACTAAGTGACGCATGGTATTTCCGGTACTGTCCACCTACCGGTTGCAGCTGCGGGGTGAGTCGAGCGGTTTCGGGTTTACCTTCGCCGACGCCGAGAACCTGCTCGACTATCTCGGCGAGCTCGGGGTCTCGCATCTGTATCTCTCGCCGATCCTGACCCCGGTCGGCGGGTCAGCGCACGGCTACGACGTAACCGACCCGACGACGGTGTCCGCCGAACTCGGCGGCGCGGAGGGTCTGGCACGACTGTCGTCGGCGGCCCGGGCCCGCGGCATGGGCTTGGTCGTCGACATCGTCCCGAATCACGTCGGGGTGGACAAGCCGGACCAGAACCCGTGGTGGTGGGACGTGCTGCGGCACGGCGAGTCGTCGGCCTATGCGCCGTTCTTCGATATCGACTGGGAGCTGGCCGGCGGCCGAATAGTGTTGCCGGTATTGGGTTCCGACGACGATGCGGCCGACCTGACCGTCGACGGTGATCTGTTGCGCCTGGGCAATCTGGCGTTCCCGATCACGCCCGGCACCGGTGACGGCACCGGCCCCGACGTGCACGATCGCCAGCACTACCAGCTGGTCGGGTGGAAGCGCGGGCTGTGCGGCTACCGGCGTTTCTTCTCGATCACGTCGCTGGCCGGGCTGCGTCAAGAAGACCGTTCGGTGTTCGACACCAGCCACGCCGAGGTGGCCCGCTGGTTCGCCGAGGGACTGGTCGACGGCATACGCATCGACCATCCCGACGGCTTGTCGAATCCGTCGGACTACCTGCGCCGGCTGCGCGAACTCATCGGACCTGACGCGTGGATCGTGATCGAGAAGATCCTCGCCGTCGACGAGGCGTTGGAGCCGACGCTGCCTATCGCCGGCACCACCGGTTACGACGTGTTGCGGGAAATCGGCGGGGTTTTCATCGACCCGAACGGTGCACCGGCTTTGACGGGGTTGGCCGAATCCGCGGGCATCGATTACCAGCAGATGCCGAGCATGCTGGCCGAGCTGAAGACCGCTGTGGCCATCGACACGCTCGCCCCCGAGCTCGGCAGACTGCGACGCTGCATCGTCGCCGCGGCCGGCGCCGACCATCCGCAATTGCCCGCCGCGGTGGCGGCGCTGCTCACCCACATCGACGTCTACCGCAGCGATTACCGCGGCCTAGCCGCGATACTGCCCGCTGCGCTGGCGGCGACCCAATCTGCCGCACCCGAATTCGATGCTCCGCTGCAGCTGATCGCCACCGCGTTGGCCGACCGCGGCGAGCCGGCAGCCCGGTTGCAGCAACTGTGCGGCGCGGTGACGGCCAAGGCCGTCGAGGACTGTCTGTTCTACCGCGACGCCCGGCTCGTGTCGCTGAACGAAGTTGGCGGCGAACCGCATCGGTTCGGCGTCGGCGCCGCCGAATTCCATCACCGCGCCGCGACCCGCGCCGACTTGTGGCCGCAGACGATGACGACGTTGTCCACCCACGACACCAAACGCGGCGAGGACGTCCGGGCCCGCATCGGTGTACTGTCCCAGGTGCCGTCGCTGTGGGCCAAATTCGTCGCCCGCTGGCAAACCGTGACCCCGAGCCCCGACCCGGCGATCGGATTATTTCTGTGGCAGAACATCTTCGGCGTCTGGCCGGCCAGCGGCGACGTCACCGGCGAGCTGCGCGACCGGCTGCACGCGTACGCCGAGAAGGCGATGCGCGAAGCGGCCTGGCACACCTCCTGGCAGGATCCGAACGCGGACTTCGAGGATGCGGTACACCGGTGGCTGGATGCCGTGCTCGACGGGCCGGTGGCGCGCGAGCTGACCAGTCTGGTCGCACGGCTCCAACCGCACGCCGACAACGACGCGCTGGGGCAAAAGCTGCTGGCGCTGACCGTGCCCGGCGTGCCCGACATCTATCAGGGCACCGAGTTGTGGGACGACAGCCTGGTGGACCCGGACAACCGGCGTCCGGTGGACTACGCCGCCCGGCGGCAAGCACTGAAGTCCTTGCAGCATCCGAAGATACGCGTCGTCAAAGCGGCATTGCAGTCGCGCCGCGCCCGGCCGGACACCTTCCTGCGGGGCGGCCACCACCCGGTGCTCGCCGCGGGAGCCGCCGCCGACCATGTGGTGGCGTTCCGGCGCGGCGACGACGTGTTGGTCGCGGTCACCCGCTGGACGGTGCGCCTCGAACAGACCGGCTGGGGCGACACCGCGGTAGAGCTGCCCGACGGCTTATGGACCGACGCGCTGACCGGCGCGGTCGTCGCCGGTCGGGTGCAGGCCGTCGAGTTGTTCGCCGAGCTGCCGGTGGCGCTGCTGGAGCGCGCCGATGGCTGAATTCGCCGTGTGGGCACCCAAACCGGAGAAGGTCCGCATCGACGTCGACGGTCGGCTGCACCCGATGACGCGCGGTGACGACGACTGGTGGCGGGCCAGCGTCGATGCGACACCGACCGCCCGGTACGGGTATCTGCTCGACGACGATCCCGAGCCGCTGCCCGACCCGCGATCGCCTCGCCAGCCCGACGGCGTGCACGGCCGCTCGCAGCTGTGGGAGCCGGCGCCGCAGGCCTGGACGGACGGCGGCTGGACCGGCCGTTCCGTGCAGGGCGCGGTGATCTACGAACTGCACATCGGCACATTCACGGTCGAGGGCACCTTCGACTCGGCGATCGAAAAGCTGGATTACTTGGTGGATCTCGGCGTCGATTTCGTCGAGGTGATGCCGGTCAACGCGTTCCCCGGCACGCACGGCTGGGGATACGACGGGGTGCTGTGGTACGCCGTGCACGAACCCTACGGCGGACCCGACGGGCTGGTCCGGTTCGTCGACGCCTGCCATCGACGCGGCCTCGGCGTGCTGATCGACGCGGTGTTCAACCACCTCGGCCCGTCCGGTAACTACCTGCCCCGGTTCGGTCCATACCTGTCGTCCGGGAGCAACCCGTGGGGAGAAGGCATCAACATCGCCGACGCCGACTCCGACGAAGTACGGCACTACATCATCGACTGCGCGCTGCGCTGGATGCGTGATTTCCACGCCGACGGGCTGCGGCTGGATGCCGTTCATGCGCTGGTGGACACCACCGCGATCCACATCCTGGAAGAGCTGTCGGCCGAAACCGAGCTATTGGCGCAGGAACTGGGCCGTCCGCTATCGCTGATCGCCGAGAGCGACCTGAACGACCCGCGGTTGATCACCCGCGCTCGCAGCGGCGGCTACGGGATGACCGCGCAGTGGGATGACGACATCCACCACGCCATCCACACCGCCGTGTCCGGGGAACGCCAGGGCTACTACGCCGACTTCGGTTCGCTGGCCACGCTGGCAACGACCTTGCGCAACGCCTTCTTCCATGCAGGCACATACTCGTCTTTTCGAAAGAGGCGACACGGCCGGCCACTGAACACAGCGGAGGGCTCGGGGATTCCGGCCACCCGGCTGCTGGCCTACACCTGCACTCACGACCAGGTCGGTAACCGTGCCCTGGGAGATCGCCCGTCGCAGAACCTGAGCTATGGTCAGCTGGCGGTCAAGGCCGCACTTGTGCTCGGTTCTCCCTACACCGCAATGCTTTTCATGGGTGAGGAGTGGGGCGCGTCGACGCCGTTTCAGTTCTTCAGTTCGCATCCGGAGCCCGAGCTGGCCCGCGCCACCGCCGAGGGACGCAAGCAAGAATTCGCCGATCACGGATGGGACGCCGACGAGATTCCCGACCCGCAGGACCCGCAGACTTTTCAACGCTCGAAACTGGACTGGAACGAGGCCGACACGGGTGATCACGCGCGACTGCGACGCCTCTACGACGACCTGATCGCGTTGCGGCGCAGTGAAACTGACCTGGCCGACCCGTGGCTGGACCACATGGTGATCGACTACGACGAGGACCGGCGCTGGATCGTCATGCGCCGTGGCCGGTTGGCGGTCGCCTGCAATCTGGGCGCCGAGGCAGTGGATGTTCCGGTCACCGGCGAGGTGGTGCTGTGCTCTGAGTCGCCCAACGCCACTGCTACCAGCACCGAGCTGCAGCCCTATTCGGTCGCGATCCTTCGGGCTGTGGATAGCTGACTACCCGCGGCGTCGGGGACCGCCGATGATGCCCGGATGAGTCATCGCGACCTGCTGCCGATTCCGCCCATCGAGACCGCCAGCGATCCGGTTCACTGCGCTACGGATCTGCGCCAGCGGTGGCGGGCGCTGATGGGGCCGCTGGGATTTGAGGAACGGCTGCTGTGGTTCGGCCTCATCGGGCCGGATCGTTGCTTTGCCCGGAAGCTGAGCCGCGTGCCGGTGCTCCCGCGGCCACAGGGCCGGATTTTGTGGAACCTGATGTCGGCACTGCGTACGCTGCTCGACGACCTGGGACCGGGAAACACGGTGGCGCTGTTGCTCACCCGGCCCGGGCGCGGCCCCGTCTCTCCAACCGACCGGGTGTGGTCGAAAACGTTGACGGACATGGCCGACCGGTTCGCGGTCCCGTTGGAACCGATCTTCCGCGCCAACGACGAATCGCTCGAGCTGGTCTGACGAAACGGGCTAGTTCCGTTATTCGGAGCGAGGTCCTGCTTAGTGCTCGTCGTAATGGTCACCGTGAGCGGCGTGTCGACAGCCATCATGACATGGCGACCACTTCCACAACTGCCCCGACGACTTGGCCTGCTGCTTTGATCCCGGAAATGACGGAATTGACTGCGGCTTGCATGTCCCAGTTCACATGGTCGCTCCACTGCCAGTGCCAACCAGCAGCGAGCTTCGACCAGTTTTGCTTAATGGCCGGACTCACTGATGTAGTCGACATGGTCGCCATGCGGGACCGCCACATGCCCGCACCCGTCGCCGTGGACGTGGGTGTGGTCCGCGTGAACCTCCGTGCTTCGCCGGACGGCTCGCATTCGTCGTAGTGATTTGTCATGTCCGTCGATGAAGGTGACCGTTGTGCAGATAATCGACGTGGTCACCGTGCGGTACGTTATGGAGTTCGTGTTGAACGGTCCGATTGTGGTCGGAAGGGGGGCGGCTGCCGGCGCATGCAAAGCTTTTTTGAGATCAACTAGCTTCGCAATATGTGGGTGAGCGTCTTGAACTTCTCGCAGGCTCTTGGCTGCAACATGTCCGCAGCCTCTGGCCGTGGATGTGCGCCGTGATCAGTGTGTTCTTTGTGGATTGTCTCGCCGTCATTGCTCCACCGGATTTTGGCGTCGCGAGTTTCTGTGACATTTCTGTCGCCTCTCTTGCCTTTAGATACAACTCGGGCGATGGATTCCCGAGTGTGCCGGTGCTTCCGGCATCTCGAATGGTGAAGGCCTGGCGATCGATACCGCAGAGTAGTGCCCTACTCGAATGTAAGAATCCGCTGACGTTAGGAACGGATAACTGTCGGCTGCACCCGCGGGGACGGCGCATGGCGTCGCTGCAGCCGAAGCTTTCGCGCACGCATCGGTGGGCTGGCACCGACAATCCTGGAGGTCTTCGGTACCAACGGGCCGCATCGGCTGGGGCGCTGAGCGGCCTTCTTGAGCCGATTACTCGTAATCTCCAAGCGTCAGCCTGCCGTTCGCCTGCCAGGCGTGCCGACTACGTGGTGGCCGGCATCGTCAATTCGAGTAGTTGGCTACGCGTGTCAACCCGTTGACCCAAGGGCATAGTGCTACTGAACACGCTCGCTGCGACACCCGCCAACCACCGAGAAAGGATGCCACCATGCCAGTCACCCGTGCCACCAGTGAGCTCATTGCAGTCAACGCATTCCGGGGGGATGCCAAGACCCTCCTCGCCTTCGATCTGAGCACACCCGCGGCACGGGATCAGCTGGCAGGTTTCACCATCGAAGTCCGGCCCCCGAGTGCCACCTCCTACTACGTCGAGAACAACCTGCGCCTGGGACCGTCACATGGCCACGCTCAAGTTGCCGGCGAGTCGCCGTTTTCGAGCGTCAATGCTCCGATCCACAAGTTCCGATGGGTGCACGTGCCGGGACTGGTGCACCAGGACGGGTCGCCGACCGTCGGTACCTACACCTACGTGGTGACGCCGCGCTATTTCGACGACGCTAAAACGCTGCAGGCGTTGGACACGTCGACCAGCGTCACAGTTGACGTGGAGGTCGCCCCGTTCCAAAAGGGCTCTCTCACCGTGGGCTTCACTCGTGGTTACGTCCAATCTCAGGCCTTCGTAAGGCATTTCGGGCCCAGCATGCATATCCGGCCCGACGGCGATGACTTGATCTATGACACCGGAGCGGTTGCGGGCAGCAACGGTAGCGGCCAGACCTACAGCTACAACGACGAATACCAATGGCTCGGATTTACTGCCCGCCAACAGATCCTGGATGTCCTCGCAGAAGTTCAAGCCGACCCGACACTGTCGCTGGATATGTTCGCTTATGACCTCAACGAACCCGAGGTGTGCTCGTCATTGCTCAAACTGGGGGCTTCCGAACAGATCCGGATCATCCTCGACAACGCGGCGCTACACCACAACGCCGCGAAGCCCACCCCGGAGGACAACTTCGCCGACGAGTTCACGGCGCAGGCCGCGGATGCGCTCAAACGCGGCAAGTTCGGCCGCTACGCCCACGACAAAATCCTCATCGTGTCCGACAAAGATGGCCCGCGTACCGTCCTGACCGGCTCGACGAACTTCTCAGTGACCGGGCTCTACGTCAACGCCAATCACGTACTGACCTTTGACGATCGCGAGGTTGCCACCACCTACTCGAATGTGTTCAACGAGGCATGGTCTGATGACGTTAAAGCCGCTAAGTTCGCCGCCTCGACGTGGGCTGGCCAGACGTTCAACTTTGGCGGAGCAGCGAGTTCCACGCCGCCAACGTCGATCACTTTTTCTCCGCATCCTCAAGACGTCGCTGCGCAGATTCTCGGCGATCTTGTCAGCAGAATCCAAGCCGAGGCCGCAGTCGCGGCACCGCAGCATGGCTCGGTGTTCTTTGCGGTGATGGAGCTCAGCGGAGCCGGTGAGAACCCGGTGTATGACGCGCTCAACGACATCCACAGCAACACAGCCGTCTTCAGCTACGGAATCTCTGACGCCCCCAAAAGCGTGTCGCTATACCTACCGGGCAACAACACCGGCATCCTGGTCAGCGGACGCCCCGGCAAGGAGCTATTGCCGCCGCCGTTTAACCAGGTGCCGCAGTTCCGCGGCCACGAGATCCATCACAAGTTCGTGGTATGCGGATTCCGCGGAGATGACCCGGTCGTTTATTGCGGATCGTCGAACCTAGCGCTGGGCGGTGAAAAGGCCAACGGCGACAACCTATTGGCGATACGCGACGCCGACGTCGCGACGGTGTTCGTCATCGAAGCGCTGGCGTTGGTCGACCACTACGAGTTCCTGAACACCCTGAGCAACAAAACGGGCTCAACACCGGCCGCTGCCGCGAAGCAAACCGACAAGCGCGCCGCGGCCAGCGCCGCCGGGTGGGTGCTGGTACCACCAACGCCTGGACCGAAAAATACTTCGACCCTAACGACCTGCACTACGCCGATCGCGAATTGTTTGGGACTTAAAGGGATATGGCGCCCCGATCAATCCGGTAACTTGCGCTGGTGAGCAAACCACAAACCACCTACAAAGCGAGGGTCGCACAGTGAGCGATATTGACATTGCTGCGAGAGCCCGCCTCGACTACATCGAAAAGCAGCTCGAGGCTCTGTTCCCCGGTCAATACGTGCCGTTCGCCGCGGCCAGCGCCGTCGGGATGCCACCGGGCGTGGTCGAGCTCGTCCGCGCCGGTAAAACGATCGCCGCGATTCAGGAGTACCGCACCATCACTGGCGCCGGGTTGAAAGAAGCAAAAGAGGCCGTCGAATCCATCCGCTGAACCCGCGCTACAGGAGATAGCGGTAGGCCGCCGAGCCCGGCTCGATGGTTTCGATCTGCATCTCGGTGGCACGCATCCGCTGCAACAAGCCGTCGAAGTCGGCGGCCGAGCCCAGCTCGATACCCACCAGCGCCTCACCGGTCTCCCGATTGTTGCGCTTGACGTACTCGAACAACGTGATGTCGTCGTTGGGTCCCAGCACCTCGTCCAGGAACCGGCGCAGCGCCCCGGGCTCCTGCGGGAAGTCGACCAGAAAGTAGTGCTTGAGACCGAGGTGAACCAGCGAGCGCTCCAGCACTTCGCCGTACCGGGACACGTCGTTGTTGCCGCCGGAGACCAGGCACACCACGGTGCTGTCCGGCTCGACGTCGGCTTCCAGCAGCCCAGCGACCGCCAGCGCGCCCGCCGGTTCGGCGATGATGCCCTCGTTTTGGTACAGGTCCAGCATGGCGGTGCACACCGCGCCCTCGTCGACCGTGGTGATCGACACCATGTTGCCGGCGGCGGCCAGCGTGGCATAGGTCAGCGTGCCCGCCCGTCTGACCGCCGCGCCGTCGACGAACTGGTCAACGTGGTTCAGGCTCACCGGCTCCCCGGCAGCCAGCGCGGCCATCATCGCCGCGGCACCGGCGGGCTCGACACCCAGCACCGCGGTGTTGTTCGTCCGCTCGGCGAGGTAGGTGGTGATACCGGCGATGCAGCCGCCACCGCCCACCGGGACGACCACCAGGTCCGGCTCGTCATCGAGCTGGTCGAGCAGTTCAACGGCGATCGTGCCCTGCCCGGCGATAGTCCGCGGGTCGTCGAACGGCGGAACCAGGGTGGCGCCGGTGCGCGCCACGTCAGCCAGCGCGGCCTCGGCCGCCATGTCGTAGGTCGATCCGCCGACGATCAGCTCGATGAAGTCCCCGCCGTGATAATGGATGCGATCCCGCTTTTGCTTCGGGGTCTTGGCCGGCACGTAGACGCGGCCGTGCACCCCTAGCGTCCGGCAGGCGAATGCGAAACCCTGCGCGTGGTTGCCCGCCGACGAGCACACCACGCCCGCGGCCAGCTCCTCATCCGACAGCTGCACCAACAGGTTGTAGGCACCGCGCAGCTTGTAGGAGCGCACGGTTTGCAGGTCTTCGCGCTTGAGGTAGACGCTGGCCCCGGTCGTCGCGGACAACCGGTCGCTGAACTGGAGGGGTGTGGGGGTCACCACCCCGGCAATTCGCTTGGCCGCCGCATCGATCTCGGCCGCGCCTAGCGGCCCACCAGGCGGGGTGCCGGGGCTTTGGCTCAGTTCAGCGGACACCGATCAATGGTGCCACCCAGCTGCAAATTCAGTGCACAGGGGTGAGCACGAAGACCGGAATCTGCCGATCGGTGTTCTTCTGGTAGTCGGCGTAGTCCGGGTAGGCCGCCACCGCCCGCTCCCACCAGACGGCCTTCTCATCGCCGAATACCTCGCGGGCGTCGTAGTCATGGGTGACGCTGCCGTCCTGCAGCTCGACGCGCGGGTTCTTGGCGACGTTGTAGTACCAGACTGGGTTCTTCGGCGCCCCGCCCAATGAGGCGACGATCGCGTACTCGCCGTGGTGCTCGACGCGCATCAGCGGCGTCTTGCGCAGCTTGCCGGTCTTGGCGCCCACCGTGGTCAGCAAGATGATGGGCATGCCCTTCATATCTGCGCCTTCGCTTCCACCGGACTCGGCATACTTCTCGGCTTGTTCTCGGGACCAATCCCACGGGCTAGGGGCGTATTCACCTTCAAGCGGCATACGACCACCTTAATCACGCTGACGCCGGGGTGTGACGCTTGCCGTGTAGAGTCTGCAAGCGATGCCGGCGGCGTAACGCCGACAAAGCAGGTGCACCGGGACAGCAGCGCCCCGCTGAACTGAAGTCGCACAGATGCTCGACTCACGCGGGTGAACATCCGCCTAAACAAATCGGACGGGACCCACCATGTTGGGGTGCTCAAATCGTGCCCGCACGCCTATCAGCGCGCGAACACGGCGACCCGCCAGCTTGCCCGAATCCGGGTAAGCGTCGGTGGCCATCACCGAAGTACCCGAATACGCCCATCTGAGCGACGCGGATGTCGTCGCGCTCGCGGCCGAGTTGGACGCGATTCGTTGGGACATCGAGGAGTCCCGCGGCGCAGAAGACCGTGAATACATCCAGCGTGCTATCGCCTTTCAGCGAGGCCTCGAGGCCGCGGCAAGGCTGACCATCCTCGCCAGCAAAACCAAGGTCGGCTGGATTACCGGAAGCGTCGCGCTGGCTGTGGCCAAGTGCATCGAGAACATGGAACTCGCCCACAACATCACCCACGGTCAGTGGGATTGGATGAACGACCCGGAAATCCATTCCGCTACCTGGGAATGGGACATGGTCGGTCCCTCGTCGCACTGGCGGTCCTCGCACAACCACCGACACCATAAGTTCACCAACGTCGTCGGCGTGGACGACGACCTCGGCTTCGGAGTCATGCGGGTCACCCGCGACCAGGAGTGGCGGCCGAGCAACCTGTTGCAGCCCTTGCGCGCGGTGTTGCTGGCGACCGTCTTCGAATGGGGTGTCGCAATGCACGGCCTGTACTCAGTGCAGGATCGCGAGAACACCGAGGCCGCTAAATCTGCCCATACCAAGACGATGATCCGCAAGATGGTCCGCCAGGCCGTCAAGGATTATGTTGTCTTTCCTGCTTTGAGCCGCCGACGGTGGCGCCGCACACTGGGAGCCACCGTGGTGGCCAACGGACTTCGCAATGGGTGGGCCTACATTGTCATCGTCTGCGGGCACTTCGCCGACGGCGCGGAGAAGTTCAACGCGTCGGTTTTGGAGGACGAGACAAAACCGGAGTGGTATCTGCGGCAAATGCTGGGAACCGCGAACTTCCGCGCCGGCCGGGTGCTGGCCTTCATGAGCGGAAACCTCTGCTACCAGATCGAACATCACCTGTTCCCTGACCTGCCCAGCAATCGCTTACCCGAGATCGCCGACCGGGTCCGCGCGCTATGCGTCACCTACGACTTGCCCTATACGACGGGTTCCTTCATTCGCCAGTACCTACTGACTGTGCGCACGATTTGCAAATTGACGCTGCCGGCCCGGTTTCTTTCCGCGTCCTGCGACGACGCACCAGAAACGGCCTCCGAGAACAAGTTCCGGAATGTCAAGAAGCGATCGGACTTGCCACGCGTCGGTGACGATGTACGGCGACGCGGGCTGGCGACAGCACTCCTTGCCCACCGGAACCAACGCCGGCCCGGATAGCGCCCTTAGGCGGTCACGCCGGTTGTGCCGTCGATGCGCTGCTGGGTTCGTGCACCTGCGGGCCCGGCTCGCTCGCGTACAACTCCTCGATCTCGTCGGCGTATTTGGCCATGATCGGCCGACGTTTCAGTTTCATGGTCAGGGTGATCTCGTCACCGCCGGGCTCCCACAAGTTGGGCAGCACGCGGAAGCGTTTGATCTGCTCAACGCGCGACAGTTTGGCGTTGCCCTCGGCCACGCCCGCCGCGATCCGGGCGAGCACCTCGGGGTGGGCCGCCAGCGCCTCGGCGGAGGCGTCGGCAAGACCGTGCTGGGCGGCATACGGGCCGACCGAATCGGCGTCGAAGACCAACAGCGCGGCGTTGTACGGGCGGCCGTCGCCGATCGCGAGCATGGCGCCGACCATCGGGCAGGCGGCCATCACGGTGGTCTCGATGTTGGCCGGCGACATGTTCTTTCCGGCCGCGTTGATGATCAGCTCCTTCTTCCGGTCGACGATCCGCAGATAACCGTCGGCGTCGACGTCCAGGATGTCGCCGGTGTGCAGCCAGCCGTCGGGGTCGATCGCTTCGGCGGTCTTCGCCGGCTCGCCGCGATAGCCCTTCATCACCAGCGGTCCGCGCACCAAATATTCGCCATCCTCGGCGATCTTGCCCTCCAGCCCGGGCAGCAGCTTGCCCACGCTGCCCAGCCGGGCGTCGGCTGGATGACTCACGCTGGCAACGCAGCTCAGCTCGGACATGCCCCACACCTCGGTGATCGGGATGCCGATACCGGCGAAAAAGGCCAGCGTTTCGTTGGGAATCGGGGCCGCACCCGACACCGCCCACCGCAGCTGGTCCAGTCCCAACTTGGCTCGCAGCTGGGACAGCACAAGCTCGTCGGCTTGCGCCCATTCCGCGGCCGCCTCCTCTGAAAGTGGCTCGCCCGCAACCAGTGCCGCGGCACGTTTCCCGGCAACCGACATGGCCCATTGCAGCGCCTGCCGCTTCGTCTCGTCCTGCTCGTGGGTGACCGCGAATTCGATTGCCGCTTTAAGTTTTTCCCAGACCCGGGGCACGCGCACCCCAGATGGTGGGGCGCACATCGGCCAGCGCCGCGGCAATCGCGCGAGCATCGGAGACCACCGTGACCTGCGCTCCGAACACCTCTTGGTTGTACAGCGCCATCGTGCGGTCGGCGATGTGGGCCGTCGGCAAATAAGAGGTGGCCCGATCACCAAACTGAACGCCCAGAACGGCTTCGAGGGCCTGGGCCTCGAACAGCAGGTGGGCGTGCGTCATCTCCACCCCCTTGGGATTTCCCGTCGTCCCGGAGGTGTAGATGAGGGTGACCACATCGTCGGGCTGCACCGCCCGCCAGGTCGACTCGAAATCGAAGTCTTCTTGTACCGGCGGCGTAGAGGTCATCCAGCGAGAGCGTGCCGTCCGGGGAACCGTCGATGCAGATGATGTGCTCCAGCTGCGCGCCACTGGCCCGGATCCGATCGACGTACTGCTGCTCGCAGATCACCACTTTGGTGCCGGCATTGTCGAAGACGTAGGTCAGTTGTTCGGCGGGCAACGTGTTGTACACCGAGAACGAGGTGGCGCCGAGATGCTGCGCACCCACTTCCAGCGGGTAGAACTCGATGCGGTTGGCCATCATCAGCGAAACCGTGTCGCCGCGACGGATCCCGAGGCCGGCCAGGCCGGCCGCGACCCGGCGCACGTCAGCCGCGTACTCCCGCCAGGTCATCGTCTGGGTGTCGCCCGGGGTGCGAAGCGCGACAGCATCCGGGTCGATCGCCGCGTTGCGCTGAAATGCCTCGCACAGCGTGGTCGGCGGCTCGGAGGTGGTTTTCGAATCGCTCACTTAGCCGAGGCTAGTCCCGGAGTACCTTGCCGGTATGACTTCTCTGACGGCTGAAGCTGCCAGCTTCTTTTCATGCCGCTTGGGCATGATGGGCCAGTCCGGCCCGCAGGATGTTGCGTGCGGCGTGTTCGTCTGCCGGTGCGGTGTGACCGCAGTGTTGGCAGGCGAATTCCGCTTGCGTGACGCGGTTCGCGCGCGCTGTGTGCCCGCAGCGCTCACACCCGTCGGAGGTGTGCTGGGGGTTGACCTCAATCCAAGCCCGCCCAGCCTCTTCCGCTTTGGCGCGCAAAATCGAGACAAACTGGCCCCAGCCAGCGTCACTGATCGAACGGTTCAGCCCGGCCTTCGCCCGAGCACCATTGCGAAGGTAGTGCCCGGGGTTAGCGGGATCCGGCACAGGTCTGGCCCGGCGCAGCATGCTCGCGATCTTCAAATCCTCCACAACGATCAGGTCGTAGCGGGCGACGAGCTCGCGGGCTTGTTTATGATGAAAGTCCTTACGCTGGTTCGCGATCTTGCGATGCCGGGCGGCGACGGTTTCCCGTTTGGCCGCACAGTTCTTCCCACCACGGCGGCCTCGTTGGAGCCGCTGCTGGGCTGCGGCCAGCCGATCCGCCGAGGCGCGCGCCCAGCGCGGATTGTCGACGTGTGCCCCGTCGCTGGTGGTGGCAAAGCTGACGATGCCGACGTCGATGCCGACCTGACGACCGGTGACGGGCAACGGATTGGTGGGGACGTCATCGCAGGACAGCACCAATATCCAGCGCCGCCCTTGTCGTTTGATCTGGATCGTCTTAACCCGGCCCGCCACCTCGCGGTGCAGATCAACCTTGACCTGGCCGATGCCCTGCAGATACACCCGGCGCTGCTCGGGGAGCCAGCGGGCACCGTCACCGTCTTTGGGCCACTCCACACTGTCGAAGCGGGCCTTGCCCTTAAACCGTGGATACCCCGCCGTCTGCCCGGCTTTGACCCGGCGGAAGAACCCGGCAAACGCCTTATTCAATCGCCGCAACGTCGCTTGCTGACTCGAGAACGACCACACCGCTTGATCCGGGCGCCCCGCGCGCATCTCAGTCAGCTGCGCCGACTGATCCCCATAGCTGACCCGAGTCTTGCTGGCGTGCGACCAGCCATCCCTGCGTTCCCGCAACGCCGCGTTGTAAAGCTCACGGTGCGCCTCCACACAGGCCGCCAACGCCACATGCTGGCGGCCGGTCGGCCGCAACCGAAACACGTACGCCCGCCTCACTACAGATACACTCCGCTACGAGGAAAACGACGGCTCAACATGACCGCACCCTATTCAACGACACCGACAAAACCTGCCAGGCCACGCTGTTCACCAGCCCAGACTCCCCCGACGGCTAAAGCCGCCGGCCCCCTCGGGGCACACTGATGGGAATTGCGATCACCGAGTTGACACCCGTCGAACGGACCGCGTTCGTGACCGCATACGCCCGCGCAGTCGACAGCCGTTGGCCGAGGCCGATACTCGGCGACACCCTCTCTGACGAGATCGTGGCCAAGATCGGCTACGACTTTCACGCTTTGGGCGTGCCATCGAGTGCGGTACGCCAGACCGCGCTGCGCGCCAAGATGCTCGACGATCGGGCGCGCATTTTCATCGCCGAACATCCCGACGCCGTCGTGGTGTCGCTCGGCGCGGGGCTGGACACCGGCATGCAACGGGTCGGGCCGCCGGCCACGGTGGACTGGTACAACGTCGATCTGCCGAACGTCATCGCGTTGCGGGATGACGTGCTGCCCGCCGATGACCATGCATATTCGGTGGCGGCGTCGCTGGCCGACGATGGCTGGACCGACCAGATCCCGTCGGACCGGCCGACCATGCTGATCGCTGACGGCTTACTGGCGTTTCTGTCCGAGCCGGTGATCATCAACCTGTTCCGCCATATTCCCGAGCATTTCCGGTCCGGCGAACTGGCGCTCAACGACTATGGGCGCGTCGGTCGGGCAAGCCTGCTCGCCATGAAAGTGGTGTTCAGCGCGGTCGGGAACCAGTGGGACTACCGGGGTTTCAAGGACGCCCGGGTTCCCCAGACCTGGAGTCCGCGACTAACGCTGGTCGAGGAGACCAGCCTGTCTCACGCGCCGGAGGTCGACCTGTATCCGGCGGGGGCGCGCGTGTCGACCCGACTGATGGGGATGACAAAAGGCGGCGCCCGCACGGCGCGAATCTTGCGCTATCGCTTCTGACACCCGAGAGGAGATGATGATGGCTTCGATGGGACGCTGATCACCGGTGCGAAGGTATGGGACGGCATTTCGGCCCAGGCGGCGCCGGGACAGGTGCTGGTCGTCGATGGCCATATCCAGCGAGTCGCCGACGCAATCGAGGCGCCGCCCGGCGCACGGGTGGTGGATCTTTCCGGGCACACCCTGACGCCGGGCTTCATGGACTGCCACGTTCACGTGACGTTGGCGCCACCGGTGGGCGTGATGATGACGCTCGAATCGAGCAACGCCAAGACGTTGAAGTCGTTGCCGAGGCTGCGAGCCCTGCTGATGAACGGGTTCACCACGATTCGCGATTTGGGCTGCGGAGATGTCGATTACCCCACGATCGACCTGCGCAACGCGGTGGCGGACGGCATCGTCGAGGGCCCGCGAATGGTGGTGGCGCCGCACATGATTTCGGCGCGCGGCGGGCACGGCGACTTCAGCGGAATGGTCGCCGACGAATACCAAGGATGTTGCAGACCATTGGAATTGGCGGCAGCCGACGGCGGCGACGAGATCCGCACCCGGGTCAGGCAGGAAATCCGGGCCGGCGCCAACTGGATCAAGTTCGCGGCTACCGGCGGGTTCGCCTCACCGTCGGACGACCCCGGGCACGCCACCTACAGCCAGGAAGAGATGAATGTTCTGGTCGCGACGGCCGCCGACCTCCACATCCCGGTCACACCGCACAGTTACGGCGACGAAGGCATCCAGCGCGCCGTTCGGGCGGGGGTCCGCAGCATCGAACACGGCAACCTCGCATCGCCCGAGACGATGCGGATGATGCAGGACGCCGGGGTGTTTATGGTGCCCACGCAACACACCATCCTGTCCGGCGCCCGCCGCTACGAAGGCGACGCGTTGTGGGCCGCCATGCCGGAGCACTCGCGCCGCAAGATGCAGAAATACCGCGGCGCCTTGTTGGACGCAGCAGAGCACCTGGCGGCCAGCGATGTTCGGATCGCATTCGGCACCGACGCCGGAATGTTTCCCCACCAGGACAATTGGCGCGAGTTCCCGATGATGGTGTCGACCGGTATCACCCCGTTGCGCGCCCTGCGCGCCGCCACCAGCGCGGCGGCCGAGCTGCTGCAACTCGACGATCTCGGGGTGATCGCCGAGGGCAAGACCGCCGATCTGATCGCCATGCCCGGCGATCCCTTCGCCGACATCGAAGTCACCGGACAAGTGGACTTCGTCATGAAAGACGGTGTGATCTATAAGGATCCGACCATCACTCCACTTTTCGATGTAACCGTTGCTTAACAAATCGTGATGGCTTCGCCACGTGTCTTGTCACGGTCACGCAGTTCGAGATGATATCGGCTTGTCGATGACGGCCCGGTAAGCGAGCCTTGCTGCGTAGAAAGCACCGCTGCGCAGCGTGGATCGGTGACGGCCGGAGAGCCGTGGCGCCGTCTTCGAGCTTGGCGCAACCCCGAGGGCGGGGCTAGGTAGGGCATGGTACACGTTGAGCCAGCACGCGCATAGGGCGGGAGGTCGCGCAGCGCCTGGGTGCCTGCGGTGTTGCGGACTCATCGTGATGAGCGCAACCGGGAGTGTTGCCGCGCCAACGCGGCCATCCAAAGGGCGCCCATATATTTCACCTGGCCGTAGGCCAGCCTACGTTGGGTTGGGTCGCCGAGAACTGCCGTCGTCAGGCTGGCGACACTCGTCGACCGAACCGTCGACAAAGGAGGGCGTGGAATAGCAGCTTGGGGACCCTCGTGCGGCCTCGCTGCCGGTCAGCACCGCTACCTCGGCCAGCGCCCCGGCCGCAAGCAGCTCCTCCAACAGCACTACGTGGCCCAATACATTGGCGGCGAAGATCTCGGTGGCCCCCTCGGATGTCAAAGCCGTCGCGTGCGGACCTCCGATGCCGCCAGCATTCATCACGACAGCATCCACCGGCGCCTCGATGCCGGGACCGCCCGGCGCACCGAATCGAGGTCGCGCATGTCCATAGTGAGTACACGGAAGATCGGTCGGCGGGTGACGGCCACCAAGTCTGCGCGGCGGCCGCGCTTTGGCTGGGTGCGGCACGCGAGGTAAATCACGCCGAAGTCGTCGCGTAGCGCCAGTTGGCGAGCGAGATCTTTACCCAGCCCGCTGTTGGCTCCGGTGATTAGCACGGATTTGGTGGCGGCTGACCATGAACATCTCCTGTGGGTGGCAGCCGTGCAACACTGACGGGCGGCGCACCGTCTGAATGACGCCGACGACATCCGGTCGGAGCGCAGAAACACTCAACCAAATGTACCAGCTAGTACAGTCCGGCGTCTGACGCCGCGTCACGACTCCTGCAGTGCTCGCTGATGCATAGCGGATTCCGGGTATCGATTTAATCCCGCGTCGGCGGCGGCGTCTGGCCGTGCTCGCCGAGCTGCTGCGGCCAGTTCGCGCCGCCCCCTTTGCGCGGACGTCTTCGGCGTCTGCCGACGGGCCGGTGTCGGGGTTTTGTCAACCCCGGTCCGCGTCGGCGGCGCCGGCCAGATGGTGTGGCCCGCCAGGCCGTAGCTGCTCGACGGCACCCTCGAGAGTGTCACGCAGCGGGGCGATGTCTCCGCGGACTCGCGCCAATAGCATGCCGCCTTGCAGCGCTGCGATCACGGTGCTCGCCAGCCGGTTCGGATCCGCGTCAGCGACCAGCTCCCCCCGACCTAATCGCTGCAATCCCCGCGCCAGCGGGGCTTCCCAGCGGCGGAACGCGTTATCGAGAAGCGGCGAAAAGTGGACATTTTTCAGCTCCGCGGCCATCGTGCCCAGGGGACAGGCAAATGGGCCACCGGGAGCCGAATGTGCCGTCAGGATCTCCGAGACCCAAGCATCGATGCCGTCCCAGGACTCGATGTGCGTCAGAGTGGGCTGGCGCGCAAGCACCAACTCCAGCTGCCGCTCAATCACCACGGCCACCAAGTCCGCTTTGCTGTCGAAGTAGTGATACAGCTGCGATTTACCCGAGCCTGCCGCTGCCAGCACGTCGTCCAGGCTGGTCATGCTGACACCCTTTTGGTACATCAAAGTGGCGGCGGCGTCGATGATCGAGGCGCGTGCGCGGCGGCCCCGCTCGGTGACCGGCAGTGCCCGTCCCTCCGGCGATGTCGACGCAGACATCGACTTAGTTTACAGGCGCGATTGGCCCCAGCCGGGCATTGGCTGGGTGCTGCCGCAGCCTCCGACCAGCGGCTGAGGCAATCGCGGTCGCCCCGGCCGCCGGATCTCGAGTCGCAGTTGGCATATGCGGCTGATAGCTGGTCGTGTGCACGCTACGACACCTGCGGCCAGTTCAACACCTGCGCAGATCGCCTGACCGCGCAGCACTGCGATCACTCGGGCATGGATCTCGACGATGCTGATGATCAAAAGTTCGGCTAGCCGGCGATGCCGTCGAGCGTCCCAACATTGACCCGTGACCAAGGAAACCATTGACCGACATAGTGTTTGGTTTCCCAGCGCAACAGCTCCTGACCGCTGTTCACTGATGGGAGATCGATTTCGGCGATCACGATCCCGCCGGGCGCGAGCAACTCCGCCGCTCGGCGTAGCGTGCGCACGGGATTACCGCCGATACCGATGTTGCCGTCGGTGAGCAAGATTCGATCCCAACAACCGGCAGCGGGCAACGGACCGAAGAGGTCGGCGTGGATCGCGGCTCCGCCGCGCTGGCGGGTCAGCTCCACCGCCGCACGGCAGTTGTCGACGCCCAGCGCTGCCGAGCCGCGCTGCTGTAGCGACGCGGTAAAACGCCCCGGTCCGCATCCCAAGTCCAGGGTGGCCCGCCCTGAACACAACCGCAGCACATGCTCGTCTGCGAAACGGTCGCGATGGGTAGCGCCCGGTCCCCCGATCCACCGCGACATCGGAAGTTCACGCACGTGGCCGCGATCATTACGCGCCCAGCACCGGGCGCCCTCGAGAGCTGCCCGATAGATCAGCTCCAGTGTCACCTCAGCACACCAGCAACCCCATGGCCGACCGACATCAGATCGGCAGTCTCAGCTCACCGGTGCTGCGTGCGGTCAGCCCCACTTCAGGTGCGGCGGCTCAGTCGGTTCAGTGTGCACGCCGGCTAGCGCGGCGATGATGTAGGCCACCTCAGTGCGGTTGGTGTAGTCGGGATGCACTTCCACAAACCGACGGTGCGATCGGGGTCGACGATTAGCACGGTCGGCATCGGCAACTCCGTGGAGCCCTCTTCGTTGACCTGGGCGAGGTCAAGTCCCAGCTTGCGTTGCGCGCCGAGCACTTCGTCGGCCTGCTCGAAAGCGATCCCGATGCGCCGGGCCAACCGACTGCCTGAATCGGACAGCACCTCAAAACTCAGAGCCGCCTTCTCAGCGGTGGACAGTGACTGGTCGGGGCTCTGGGGGCTGATAGCGGCCAGGTGGCGCCCCACGCGCCCAGCTGCGGCAACAGCTCACGCTGGTAAGTACGCAGCGCCAGGTTGCAGTACGGGCACCAGCCGCCACGGTAAAACACAGCACCGCCGGACCGGTGCTACCAGGTCGTCCAGGCTCACGCGCTCCCCCACGGCGTTGCGCAGCGTGAACGACGGCAGGGTGTCCGCGACTTTCACGGTGCCGGCCGGAACCCCGCGCGCACGAAGCTGTTGGGAGTTGCGACTGAACACCTCGACCACATCTGCCGGCAGCTGCGCCGCTGAGGCCGCCTGTAGCTGCTCTGATTGTTCGCGGATGGTTAACGACATCGGGCCTCCTTGAACTGCGAGTCGCGGGTCGACTCCATCGAATGTACCAAACAGTACACAATCGAAGGCAGTCAGTGGTATCTCACGTTGTCAATACCGCACTGGCGCTACGATTCGCGCAACACGCGCCGCGGGCAATCCGGGCTCGGCCAGTTAGCCAGAGCTCAGAGTGTACTTGACAGTACATCAGAGATTCCGGAACCTAGACGGCGTCGGCACACCACAGAGCGGAGCAGAGTTTGCAAATCTTACGTACTCCCGACGACCGGTTCGGCGGGCTGCCAGGCTACTCGTTCAACCCTCACTACGTCGACGTTGACGCCGGCGGCACAACGCTTCGCGTGCACTACATCGACGAAGGCCCGGCAACGGCTCCCGTGATACTGCTCCTCCACGGTGAACCGTCCTGGTCCTACCTGTATCGGCATATGGTTCCGATCCTCACCGCCTCGGGCCTGAGGGCGGTGGCCATGGACCTGGTGGGATTTGGCCGTAGCGACAAGCCCGCCGACCGCACCGATTACACCTACCAGGCCCACGTCGACTGGACGCACGGGGCAATCGACGCCATCGGACTTCGCGACATCACCCTGGTTTGCCAGGACTGGGGTGGCCTGATCGGACTCCACCTGGTCGCCGAAGATCCGAAGCGGTTTGCTCGGGTGGTAGTGGCCAACACTTTCCTGCCAACCGGCGACGTTCATCCCGGCGAAGCTTTCTGGCCTGGCAGCGCTACAGCCAGGAGACGCCACAACTCAAGGTGGGGGAAATCGTCAACGGCGGCTGCCGCACAACGCTGTCCAGCGACGTCATCGAAGCCTACGACGCCCCATTTCCCGACGACAGCTTCAAAGCCGGCGCTCGGCAGTTCCCGATGCTGGTGCCCACCTCGCCCGACGATCCGGCTGCTCCGGCGAACCGGCAGCCTGGCAGCACTTGCGGACTATGACCGCCCATTCCTCTGCGCGTTCTCTGATTCGGACCCGATCACCCGCGGAGCTGACGCGATCCTTGCGGCGCACGTACCGGGCGCTCGGCACCACCGCCCGGTCACGATCGAGGGCGCTGGTCATTTTCTACAAGAAGACAAGGGCGAGATCTTGCGCGCGTCGTCGCCGATTTCGTTAGCGGCACCGGGCCAGCATCAGACACCTGAATTCGCTCACAACGGGATGAGTCTCATATGCCGTGTGCCGCCGCCTGGCCGGCTTTAACGCTTAACGACTCTCTCGCGGATCGGGTGCTGCGCGAGCTCTGGACTACTAGCCCGGGCACACTGTACCCTACATAAACTAGCCGCCCAAGCAGCCAGGGCCGAGCAGCGCCTTCAGATCGCCCATCAGCGCCGGGGACGGCGTCACCCGCAGCGATGCATCCAATTCGAGCGTGGTGATCCGGTCCCCGCTGACCAACCGCAGATGCACCTGCGACGTGCCGGGGTGTTGTGCCAGCACCTGTTTGAGCGCGCTGACCTTATCGATAGTGCATTGCCGCGTCGGCAGGCTGACCGCCAGCGGCCGGTTGACCTGCGTGTTGGAAAAGTCCGGCACCACAAGGTCGTTGGCGATCAGTGTGGTCCGGTCATCGCGGATCGCGACCTTCGCGGTGACCAGCACCACCGCGTCGTCGACGACGTCGGCACCGAAAGCGGAGTAGGTGTGCGGGAAGAACATCACTTCGATACCACCGGTGAGGTCTTCCAGCTGGGCTGACGCCCAGGGCATGCCGTTCTTGTTGACCCGCCGGTTCACCGACGCCAGAATGCCGCCCACCTTCACCAGGGTGTCGTTGGGGACGTCGCCGTCGAGCACCGCCGGGATTGCGGTATCGACCTGAGTCGCCAGCAGATGCGCCACCCCGTTGAGCGGATGTCCGGACACGTACAAGCCCAGCATCTCGCGCTCCAACGCGAGTTTGTGCTTGTCGTCCCACTCCTCGTCGGGAACCCTGATGGTGAACACCGCGTCGGCTCCCGCTGCCCCATCATTGGGGTCGCCACCGAACAGATCGAACTGTCCCATCGCTTCGGCCTTCTTGGTGCCCAACACCGAGTCGACCGCGTCGGTGTGCACCAGAAACAGGCCTTTACGAGGATGCTTCAGCGAGTCGAATGCGCCGGCTTTGATCAGCGATTCGGTGACCTTCTTGTTGCACGCCGCGATGTCGACCTTGTTGAGGTAGTCGGAGAAGTCGGTGAACCTGCCCTTGTCAGTGCGGGTATTGATCAGCGAGGCAACCACATTGGCACCGACGTTGCGCACGGCGCCCAGCCCGTAGCGGATGTCGGTGCCGACCGAGGCGAAGTTCAACACGGACTCGTTGACGTCCGGCGGCAGCACGGTGATGCCGAGCTTGCGGCAGTCGGCCAGATAGACCGCGGCCTTGTCCTTGTCGTCGCCGACCGAGGTGAGCAGGGCCGCCATGTATTCGGCCGGGTAGTTCGCCTTCAGATAGGCCGTCCAATACGACACCATGCCGTATCCGGCGGCATGCGACTTGTTGAACGCATAGTCGGCGAACGGCAAGATGGTGTCCCACAACGCCTTGATGGCCTTGGCGGAGAAACCGTTGGCCTGCATGCCTTCCGAGAAGCCTTCGAATTCCTTCTCCAGCACCTCGCGCTTCTTCTTGCCCATGGCCTTACGCAGAATGTCGGCTCGGGCCAACGAGTAGCCGGCCACCTTCTGCGCGATGCGCATGATCTGCTCCTGATACACGATCAGGCCGTAGGTCTCGGCGAGGATGTCGCGCAGCGACTCCTCGAGTTCGGGGTGAATGGGCTTGATCGCCTGCCGGTTGTTCTTGCGGTCGGCGTAGTCGTTGTGGGCGTTCATGCCCATCGGGCCCGGCCGGTAGAGCGCGATCACCGCTACGACGTCTTCGAATCCGGTGGGCTGCATGCGGCGCAGCAGGTCACGCATCGGCCCACCGTCGAGTTGGAACACGCCGAGCGTTTCGCCGCGGCCCAGCAGCTCGAAGGTGGCTTGGTCGTCCAGCGGCACGGATTCCAGGTCAAGGTCAATTCCCCTGTTGGCCTTGATGTTCTCGATCGCGTCGCCGATGATCGTCAGGTTGCGCAGACCCAGGAAGTCCATCTTCAGCAGGCCGATGGCCTCGCACGACGGGTAATCCCAGCCGGTGATGATGGCGCCGTCTTGCGGTCGCTTCCACAGCGGGATCGCCTCGGTCAGCGGCTCGCTGCTCATGATCACCGCGCAGGCGTGCACACCCGCGTTGCGGATCAGGCCTTCGAGCCCGCGCGCGGTTTGGTAGATGGTCCGCACGTCGGGGTCGGTGTCGATCAGGCCGCGGACCTCGGCGGCCTCCTTGTAGCGCTCGTGGTTGGGGTCGGTGATGCCCGACAGCGGGATGTCTTTGGCCATGATCGCGCGGCGGCAGCGCTTTGGTGATCCGGTCGGCGATCGCGAAACCGGGCTGCCCGTAGTGGATACGGGCGGAATCCTTCAGTGCCGCTTTGGTTTTGATGGTGCCGAAGGTGATCACCTGGGCAACGCGGTCATGTCCCCACTTGTCGGCGGCATAGCGCACCATCTCGCCGCGGCGGCGGTCGTCGAAGTCGATGTCGATATCGGGCATCGAGGTGCGTTCGGGGTTGAGGAACCGCTCGAACAGCAGCCCGTGCGGAATCGGGTCGATGTCGGTGATGCCCAGCGCGTAGGCCACCAGCGAGCCGGCCGCCGAGCCGCGGCCCGGGCCGACCCGGATGTCGACCGACCGTGCATAGTTGATCAGGTCGGCGACGATCAGGAAGTAGGACGGAAAACCCTTGTCGCAGATGACTTTGATCTCGTAGGCGGCCCGCTCGGCATACCCGTCCGGCGCACCGGCGGGAAACCGTCGGCGCAGACCGGCGTCCACCTCGTGGCGCAACCACGAGGCTTGGTCGTGCCCGTCGGGCACCGGGAACACCGGCATCCGGTCGCGGGGTGCCCACACGTCGGCATACGAGCTCACCCGCTCGGCGATCAGCAGCGTGGAGTCGCACGCCCCGTCGACCTGGCCGTCCCAGATCGCTCGCATCTCGGCGGCGGACTTCAGGTAGTAGCCGTCGCCGTCGAACTTGAACCGGTTGGGATCCGACAGCGTCTTGCCGGTCTGCACACACAGCAGCGCCTCGTGGTTGTGCGCGGCGTCGCGGGTGACGTAGTGGCAGTCGTTGGTGGCCAGCGGCGGGATGTTCAGCGTGCGGCCGATTTCCAGCAGCCCCTCGCGGACCCGGCGTTCGATGTCCAGGCCGTGGTCCATCAACTCCAGGAAGTAGTTCTCGGCCCCGAAGATCTCCCGCCATTTTGCGGCCGATTCGAGCGCTTCGCGGCGCTGCCCGAGCCGCAGCCGGGTCTGCACCTCCCCGGAGGGGCAGCCGGTGGTGGCGATGATGCCGGCCGCGTGTTCGGCGATCAGCTCGGCGTCCATCCGCGACCACTTGCCCAGCTGGCCCTCGAACGACGCCCGCGACGACAGCTTGAACAGGTTCCGCAGGCCGGTGGCGTTCTCGGCGACCATGGTCAGGTGGGTGTAGGAGCCGCTGCCGGACACGTCGTCGCTCTTCTGGCCCGGGTCGCCCCACAGGATGCGCCGGGTATTAAAACGAGAATCGGGTGCCACATACGCCTCGACGCCGATGATCGGCTTGATGCCCGCCGCCGTGGCCGCGTTGTAAAACTCACTGGCGCCAAACATGTTGCCGTGGTCGGTCATCCCGATCGCGGACATCTCCAGCCGCTGCGCCTCGGCCAGCATCGGCGCAATCTTCGCGGCACCGTCCAACATCGAGTACTCGGTGTGGTTATGCAGGTGCACGAAGGATTGGTTCATAGAGACGCCAGTCTATGGCCGTGCACCGACGACTCCCCGGCGTGTCGGCGTGTGTGTCTTGCGGCCGTTACCCGTACAGCGTGACGAACTGCTTCAGCGATTTCTCGACGTCTCCTTTGACGGCGCGAGCCGCAGCCGAGCCCACCGGGCCGAACAACGGACGCCCACCCAGCTCAAGGCGTAAACCCAGGGCAGACCCCTGTTTTGTGGGCTTCACGGTAAGCGTGACCGAGTACTTCGCGCCGCCCTTACCGGATCCCGAGAGCGCGACCTGATGCGGCGGCTCCCACGTGGTCACCGTCCATGTCACCCGGTTGCGGAGACCCTTGGCGCGCGCGACGCCGATGACCTGCGTTCCTTTGCTCAACTCATCGGGCAGTTCGCTGCGCCATCCCTCGTGCATCACCAGCCAATCACCCAGATTGGACAGGTCGGAGACGTGGTCCCACATTTCTTCAGGGCTCATCGGCACGTCGGCGGCCATGTCGACAGCGGCCATCAGCGGCTGGGTCCGCCGCGGAAGCGGTTTCCGATCCGCTCAAGGCGTAAACCCAGGGCAGACCCCTGTTTTGTGGGCTTCACGGTCAGCGTGACCGCGTACTTCGCACCGCCCTTACCGGATCCCGACAGCGCGACCTGATGCGGGGGCTGCCACTTGGTCACCGTCGACGTCACCCGATTGCGGAAACCTTTGGCGCGTGCCACGCCGATGACCTGAGTTCCTTCGTTCAACTCATCGGGTACCTCGCTGCGCCATCCCTCGTGCATCACCAGCCAATCACCCAGATTGGACAGGTCGGAGACGTGATCCCACATCTCCTGCGGGCTCATCGGCACGTCGGCGGCCATATCGACAGCGGCGATCAGCGGCTGGGTCCGCCCCGGAAACGGTTGCCGATCCGGATCCCGGGCAGCAACAGGGTGCGCGGTACGAATCTGCCGCCGATACTCACGGCCTTGGGCACGACGCCGGGCACCACGCTGCGCTTGCCGGACAACATCCCGCCGATGGCCTCTTCGGCGACGTCGTGCGGCGAGACCTGCGCAAGGGGGATGCTGAACCGCTCGGCATTGGCGATCTCGCCCCACTCGGTGGGCACCGGGCCAGGACACAACACCGTGACCGAGACGCCCGTTCCGTGCAGCTCCTCGTGGACGGCTTCGGAGAAGGTCTGCACAAACGCCTTGGTGGCCGAATAGACGGCCATGTAGGGAATCGGCTGGAACCCCGCGATCGATGCGATGTTGAGCACCGCTCCGGCTCCCCGCTCGACCATGCCGGGCAGTGCGGCATGGGTGAGTTCCATCAACGCCAGCGAGTTGAGGACGACTTCTTCGCTTTCGCGTTCGATCGGCAGTGTCTGGAAGACCCCGCTGGTGCCGAAGCCGGCGCTGTTGCACAAACCGGCGACCGGTTCGCTGCGCAGACGCTCGGCCAGTTTTTCTCGCGATCCGGCGTCGCCGAGGTCGAGAGGCATGACGTCGACCCCCACCGAGTACTGGCTGCGCAGTTCATCGGCGAGTTCATCGAGGCGCTCCAGACGGCGGGCGACCAGCACCAACGGGTAGCCACGCCGGGCCAGACCGCCGGCCAGCTCGGTGCCGATGCCAGAGGAGGCGCCGGTGACGACGACGGGTGCCCGGTTGCTTGGTTTCGGAAGGCTCATGATGTCCTCACCAGTGGATTCCGCGGGTAGCCCGCACGAACGTTTGGCTTCGCGGGTCGAAATCCGTTGCGCTGCTGTCGGATTCGTCGCCCTTGGCAGCCGACGAGTCATCGAACATGCTGAACGCGCGACTTCGCACCCGGTCCATGACGGCCGGGTTGACGGCGTCGGCAACGGCAGCGACCTGACCGAATGGCGAGCTGGCGCGACGGGGCCGGTGCACGATCGCATCGGTGATCACGCCGGCCGCCTGGTCGGGCGTCAGCGCCGGGAACTTGTCGTACATCTTGGTCGGGCTGATCATCGGCGTCCGCACCAGCGCCATGTGCACGGTGGTGAATTTGACGTCGTCGTTCACGACCTCGGCCTGCAGCGCGTCGCAGAGGCTGTCCAGCGCGGACTTGCTGGCGATGTAGGCACCGAAGCGCGGTGCGCGGGTCTGCACGCCGACCGAGGAGACGTTGATGATCTGTCCGAAACCGCGTTCCCGCATCCCCGGGATGAATTTGAGAATCAGCTGGACCGCGCCGAGGTAATTCAGCTGCATCGTCCGCTGGTAGTCGTGGATCCGGTCGTAGGACAGCGCCAGCGAACGCCGAATCGACCGTCCGGCATTGTTGATCAGAATGTCGACGCCGCCGATATCGTCGAGCACCTTGTCGGCCATCGCGGCGATCGCATCCATGTCGGCCAGGTCGCACGGGTAGACGTGGGCAATGCCGCCATCGCTGCGGATTTCACCGGCGACCTTTTCCAGGTTCTCCGGGGTTCGCGCGACCAGGATCACCTCGCCGCCGGCCTCGGCGATCTTCTTTGCGGCCGCCTCGCCGATGCCCGATGATCCGCCCGTGATCAGGACGACTTTGCCATCGACGGCCTCGTGCAGTGTGCGGCCCTGAACCGCATCGAGCAGGTTGCGGAGGTAGAAGGGCCGGTACCGGCCCGCCGAGTTCGGGGTGTTGAGGAGGTCGGATACCGCGGCAAACGGCCTTTCGACGAGGCCGGTCAGGTCACCCAGATTCATAGGTTTCTCGCTCCCCGTGATGTTCTCCGTGAATTCCGTTACGAGTCTGCTACAACGGGTGCCAAGTTCTGGTGATTCTGTGGCAATCCGGTTGTTACGCTGGGTAATCGCTCGGTGACCGCGCCCTAACTGTCGGGCAATCGCCGGGTGGTGCGCTATCTGCATGGGAATGCTCACCCTTTTCCGCAGGCACAAGACGGACAGCATCTACGACAGGATCGGCGGGCATGAGGCCCTCGAGGTCGTCGTCGAGGACTTCTATTGCCGCGTGCTTGACGACGATCACTTGTCGGGCTTTTTCGCCCCGGGAACGAACATGAACCGGCTGAAAGGCAAGCAGGTCGAATTCTTCGCCGCCGCGCTTGGCGGGCCCGAGCCGTACAGCGGCCCACCGATGAAACCCGTCCACAAGGGCCGCGGGATCACGATCCACCACTTCAACCTGATGGCCGGACACCTAAAGGATTCGCTGACCGCGGCCGGCGTGCCCGAGACGACGATCGCCGAAATCCTCGGCGCCATTGCACCGCTTGCCGCCGACATCGCATCGGACCACGCCACGGCCCACGTCTGATCACCCCTCGCGCTTCGCCGAGCGTGCCTCGTCTGCGAATTCTGTCGGCCTGGGTCTCGCGTCGACCGCACGCTCGGCGAACCTCATTGCGGTAGCGCGGCCAGCTGCGCGCGCAGGTATTCGGCCACCGCGGGTTCGGTGGTCAGTTCTATCGCCCGCCTATAAGCCTCCGCGGCGGCGGCCGGCCGGCCGGCCCGGGCCAGCAGGTGCCCGCGCGTCGTCCACGCCGGCTGAAACCGCTGCACCGCCGGATCGGTGATTGCATCCACCGTCCGCAAACCCGCATCGGGTCCGTCGATCTCGGCATCGACGGCAGCCAGGGCAACCGCCCCACCCAATGACGGCGCGACCCGAAGCAAAGCACGATGCAGGCGACGCAGCGCAGACCAGTCCACCGGCCTGCTGCAATGTGCCGACTGGATCGCGGCCTCGTATTGGTAGCGGCCCGGCCGACCCAAGCCGTGGGCCCGGTCCAGCAGAGCCTCGCCGCGGGCGATCAGCGTCGAGTCCCACATCGCCGGGTCTTGTTCGTCCAGCGGCACGAACACGCCACCGCCGGTGCGCCGGGCGGCTCGACGCGACTCCGACAAGCACACCAGCGCCGCCAGACCCAGCGCCTCGGGTTCGTCGGGCAGTAGCTCGGCGAGCACCAGCGCGAGATGAAGCGCCTCCGCGCACAACGATTCGATTCCAGCGCCCGCCGCCGGCCAGTCGATCGCGTACGCGCCGTAGACCGCCTCCAGCACGGCGGGCAACCGCTCGTCGAGGTCGGCGCGGCCCGGCAACACGAACGGGATGCGGGCGTCGCGGATCCGGCGCTTGGCGCGAACCAGCCGCTGCGCCATCGTGGCCGCGGGCACCGCGAACGCCTCCGCGATCGCCGCGGCGTCGACGCCCAGCACGGTCTGCAGCATCAACGGCGTGCGGCAGTTGGCGGCGATCGCCGGGTGAGCGCACACCAGCATCAGCTCCAGCCGCCGGTCGGGAATCGCGTCGACGTCTGACTCGGCTGCGTCGCAAACAATTTCGGGCAACGGGTCGGTCATCCGGTAGGCGTGCGACTTCCAATGGTCGCGCAGCCGGTTGCGGGCCACGGTCAGTACCCAACCTTCCGGGTTGGCGGGGATGCCTTCGGCCGGCCATCGGGTCAGGGCACGCTCCAGGGCGTCGGCGATGGCGTCCTCGGCGGCGGCAATGTCGCCGCTCCGCGCGGCGAGCAACGCCACCAGTCGGCCGTAGCTGGCGCCAACCAGCTCGGCGACCCGGGTCTGCGACTCACTCAGGGGTGTACCAGCCTTTGCCGCTGGCGTAGGTGACCGCGACGGGACGGATCTCGACAGATCCCCAGTCGACGGCCGGGCAGCGCTTGGCCCAAGCCAATGCGGCGTCCAGGTCGGGGACATCGATGACGAATACCCCGCCGAGGCGCTCCTTGGTGTCGGCGAACGGGCCGTCCTGAATCGTGGGAGCGCCGTCGCGCGCGGTGAACGTCGTCGAGGCGACGGCCGATTGCAGCACCTGTGTGCCGATCAGCACGCCGGCGGCGTCGAGGTCGTCGGCATAACGGGCGAACGCTGCGCGCGCCGGCGCCATGTCCTCCTCGGTCAGGCCGATCTCCGGGCCCTCCTGATAGTGCATGAGCAGGCAGTACTGCATAGTGCTGTCCTTTCCGGGTCGATGATGACACCTAGATGACGATTGACACCGCACCTAATCGACAACGCATCGTCACCACGCCTATTCATGCAACGATCATCACCATGAGCATGGCGGGCATGGGCGTGATGGGTCTGGTGGCCGGCGCGTCGACAGCGGGCGCCTTGGGCATTGTCCGGCTTGTCACCGACACGTGGTTCCCGTGGATGAACGCGCACTCGGAGCAGAAACACCAGCTGATGGCCAACCTGCATTCGCAGCGCGCTGACGCGATTGCCCGATGGCGGGCCGGCTTGGCAGGTGCGCGAGATGGCTACCGCCAGTGGGCCGCCGGCCCTCGCGACCATGACCCGCCGAACGTCGTGGGCGACGAATGGTTCGAGGGCCTGCGCCCCCATCTGCCCAATACTGGCGAGACCGCAAAATACCGCAACGCGCACGAAATCAGTTGCGACAACCAGACAGTCGTACTGCTGTCGCTGGAAATCGGCCGAGTCGAAAAGCAGTGGATGGAAGAAGCTAAGGGCAACCCACGTCGGCCGCGAAACTAGCCCTCGTCGCGTAACACGTCCAATGCGTGCTGCAGATCCGGCGGGTAGGGGCTGACGATCTCCATCTGCCTTCCGTCGGCGGGATGGGTGAACGCCAACGATCGGGCGTGCAGCCATTGACGTTCCAGCCCAAGCTTTTTCGCGAGCTTCGGATTAGCGCCGTAGGTCAGGTCGCCGCAGCAGGGGTGATGCAGCGCCGCGAAGTGCACCCGAATCTGGTGTGTGCGGCCGGTTTCCAGATGCACGTCGAGCAGACTCGCGGCAACAAACGCTTCGATGGTGTCGTAGTGGGTCAGGCTGTGCCGGCCGTCTGCGGTGACGGCGAACTTCCAGTCGTGGCCGCGGTGACGGCCGATCGGCGCATCGATCGTGCCGCTGGACGGATCCGGGTGCCCTTGCACCAGCGCGTGGTAACGCTTGTCGACCGTGCGCTGCTTGAACGCGCGCTTGAGCATGGTGTACGCCCGCTCGGAGATCGCGACCACCATGACTCCCGAGGTGCCGACGTCGAGGCGATGCACGATGCCCTGCCGCTCGTGCACCCCGGACGTGGTGATCCGGTAACCGGCCGCGGCCAGCCCGCCGAGCACCGTCGGCCCGGTCCAGCCCACCGACGCATGCGCGGCCACCCCGGCCGGTTTGTCGACCGCCACGATGTCGTCGTCGGAGTACAGGATCGTCATGCCCTCGATCTCGACGGGTGTGTTCTCCAACGGCGCGGGCGGCTCGGGCAGCCGCACCTCCAGCCACGCCCCCGCGGCCAGACGATCCGACTTGCCGGCCGGGACGCCGTCCAATTCGACACTGCCGTCCTCGGCCAGCGCAGCGGCGGCGGTGCGCGACAGACCCAGCAGCCGGGACAGCCCGGCGTCCACACGCATTCCCGCCAGGTCCTCCGGCACCGGCATCGATCGGTCGGTCACAAGCGCTGCTACCGCTGGTCTGCCTTAGACACGTCAACGGCGCCGTCCTGGGGCTCGTCGCCGTGGACGCCTTCGGCTGGCGCGCCCGGTGTTTCGGTGCCCTCGGGCGCGTCGGCAGGGTCGACCGCGTCGTCCGCTTTGCGCCGGCCGACAGTGTCGAAGTCGTAGCCCATCGCCGACAACGTGACCAGCAGGATCGCCCCGCCGACCACCGACGGGTCGGCGACGTTGAACACCGGCCACCAGCCGATCGACAAGAAGTCCACGACATGTCCGCGCAGTGGGCCCGGCGACCGGAAAAACCGGTCGACCAGGTTTCCCGTGGCCCCGCCCAGGATCATCCCGAGACCGATCGCCCACAATGGCGACACCAGCCGCCGTCCCATCCAGAAGATCCCCGCCACGACACCGCTGGCGATCAGCGTCAGCATCCAGGTGTATCCGGTCGCCATCGAAAACGCGGCGCCGGAATTGCGGACCAGCGTCCAAGTGACGGTGTCACCGATGATCGGCACCGGCTGCCCGGGGGTGAGCAGTTTGACGGCAAGGATCTTGGTGACGATGTCCAGCGCCAGCACGACCGCGGCGACCGACAGCAGCAGGGGCAGTCGACGTCGCGGCGCCGGAGCCTCGGCCTCCTCGCCCGTCGGGGCCCCGGTCACCGGCTCGGCCGATCCCGTTGGTTCGTCAGTCACGCCTACATCATCCACTACTGTCTCTTGGCGGCGACCCGCCGCGCCCGACTCCGCCGCGCTTGCGATCACCGCGCGGTCTCTTGGCGGCGACCCGCCGCGCCCGACGCCGCGCTTACGATCACCGCGCGGTCTCTTGGCGGCGACCCGCCGCGCCCGACTCCGCCGCGCTTGCGATCGCCGCGCGGTCTCTTGGCGGCGACCCGCCGCGCCCGACTCCGCGCTTACGATCACCGCGCGGAGATGCGGGATGATCTCAGCATGAGCCGCGTGACCGTCATCGCCACCGGAGGGACTATCGCTACTACTACCGACGCCGACGGAGCGCGGCGGCCGACGCGAAGCGGCGCGCAGCTGACCGACGGCCTGGACGTCGATGTCGTCGACGTCCTGGCCCTAGACAGCTCACAGCTGGCCCCACCCGACTGGGATGTGATCGCTGCGGCAGTGCGCAATGCGGCCCAAGGCGGTGCCGGAGGCGTGGTCGTGACACACGGCACCGACACCCTCGAGGAAACGGCGCTGTGGCTGGAAATCATCTACGCCGGCGATGTTCCGGTGGTGCTCACCGGCGCCATGCGCAGCGCGGACGCGCCCGACGCGGACGGCCCGGCAAATCTGCGGGACGCCATTGCGGTGGCGTCGGATCCCGGCGTCCGCGATCTGGGTGTGCTGGTGTGCTTCGCCGGCCGCGTGCTGGGCCCTTTGGGTCTTCGCAAGGTGGCGACACAGGACGGTTTCGTCGGCGAACTGCTCGGCAGCGTGCACGGCGGGGTGCTCAACCGGCCCAAGCATCGCGCATTCCTGGGCGAGCTGAGCGCGGCAAATGCCCCTCGGGTCGACATCATCGCGGCCTACCCGGGCAGTGACGCCGTGGCCATGGATGCCTGTGTGGCGGCCGGTGCCGGCGGTGTCGTGCTGGAATCGCTGGGTGCGGGTAATGCCGGGGCCGCGGTGGTCGACGGGGTACGGCGACACTGCAGCAACGGAGTGCTGGTAGCGGTGTCCACCCGGGTTCCCGGCGGACGCGTCCGCCCCGATTACGGCCCGGGGTGGGAGCTCGCCGACGCGGGCGCGGTGATGGTGTCGGGGCTGCCGCCGAGCCAGACACGAGTGCTGGTGATGGCGGCGCTGGCCGCGCGGCTACCGCTGCGCGACGTCGTCGACCGCCTGCGCTGAGGCGTTCTCGCTCAGCGCAGCGACGTAGTCGGGCCAGTCGAGACTGTCGACCGGATTCGCCGGCACGATCTCCCCGGTGTCGGAGGGAAACGTTCGGGCCAGGCCCGGTCCCGAGCTGCGGGTTTCGAAGCGCACCGTGACCACGCCGTGGCCGGCACCTTGCACCCAACCGTGCCCCAGGTCGCGGTGTGTTACGTCGTCACCAATCCGCCACCCGGCGGACTCATCCGCCCGCTGGGCGGCGGTGTCGGGCTCGACCGCCGCCGCGTCTGTCCGCGCGTCGGCATCCGACATCGTCAACTCCAGATCGGGGAACAGCGACTCTTGCCGGACGTTGCTAAGCCCGGAAAACCCCACGCCGAGCAGGCGAATCGGCCCGATCTGGTGCGGATCGAGCAGCAGCCGCCGCGCCAGCGCCGCCAGCGCGGCGCCGTCGGTGGTCGCATAGGGCAGCGTGGCCGAGCGGGTCAGCGTGCTCATGTCGGATTTCTTCAGCTTGACCGTGACGGTGCGGGCCCCGCGGCCGTCGCGGCACAACCGTTGGTGGGCGTGCTCGGCGATCGGGCCGACCGCCTCGCGCAACTCGTCGAGCGTGGTCAAATCGGCGGCGAAGGTGGACTCGGCGCTGATCTGTTTGGCCTCGGCGCGCTCGGCCACCGGGCGGTCGTCGAGCCCGCGGGCCAACCGGTGCAGCGCGGGCCCGATCGTCGCACCGAGGATGCTGGCCACCTCGGCTTCGTTCAGCGCCGCCAACTCCCCGATTGTCTCGATGCCGAGCCGGTGCAGCTTCTCCTCGGCCACCGGCCCGATTCCCCACAGTCTGCGCACCGCGAGGCCGCCCAGCAGCGGCTGCTCTTCGGCACGCCGGACCACCCGGATCCCGTCGGGCTTGGCGATACCCGACGCGATCTTGGCGATTTGCTTACCCGAACCCGCGCCGACCGAGGCGACCAGGCCGGTCTCCTCGCGCACCCGTCGCCGCAGCTCCTCGCAGAAGTCCTCGACGTCACTCGCCGACGCGCCTACCAGTTCCGGCGGCTCCCCGAACGCCTCATCGAAGGACAGCTGCTCGACGACGGGCACCACCGCGCGCACGGTGTCGAATACCCGGCGACTGGCGACTCCGTACACCACGCCGCGCGGCGGCAGCACCACCGCCGTCACGCCGACCAATCGGCGTGCCTGGTGCATCGGCATGGCCGACCGGGCGCCGAACACCCGGGATTCGTAGCTCGCGCCGGCCACCACGCCGCGCCCGCCCAGCCCGCCGACCAGCACCGGACGGCCCCGCAATGTGGGCCGGGTGAGTTGCTCGACAGACGCGAAGAACGCGTCCATGTCGAGATGCAGCACCCAGCGCGAGTCCACAATTGTCGATGCTATTTGGGCTAGCGTCTGATTGATGGAAGCCGGGACGGGCCGGGGCTCGACGCCTCGCACGCATCCGAACAGGCGATGGTGGGTGCGGGTTCGCGACGAATGGCACGCGCGGCTCGAACCCGGTGAACAGGCCACGGTACTGGCCTGGACGTCGTTCACCGTCACCTTCGTCGGCCTGCGCGCGCTCACCCATTGGATCCGTGCCGGCCACGGGCCGTCGGGCGGAGGTGTAAGCCTGGGCGGCAAGCACTTTCATCACTACAACATCGGGATTGCACTGCTGTCGACGGTGGCGGCGGTGGGCCTGCGTGGATCAGAGCAGCAGCGGCGCCACCCCGCGGCCGCGATCGCCTTCGGGTCGGCGAACGCGATGATCGTCGACGAGTTGGCTCTGCTGCTTGACCTGCAGGACGTCTACTGGTCGACCGACGGCCGGGAGAGCGTCGACGCCGCCATCGGCCTCATCGCTACCGGCGGCACGATCGTGGCCGGCATGCCATTCTGGCCGCACGCCCGCCGGGCGCTGCAGTCGATCCGCTGAACACCACCAGAATCAAACCGTCGCGATCGCGACCCGCACGCCGTCGCCGATCTCCGCGGCGGCCGGCCCGGGCTCAGCGAATTCGAAGCTGGTGGCCAGGATCTCCCCGGCGATCAGGTCGCGATGGGTTTCGGCCCAGTCGGCGCGTTGCGGCGGCACCGACATCACCACGCTGATCCGGTCGGAGACGTCCAGCCCGGTCGACTTGCGCAGCTCCTGCAGTTCGCGAATGCGATCTTTGGCCCAGCCCTCGGCCTCGAGTTCGGGCGTCACGGTGGCGTCCAGCACCACCAGCCCGGCCCCGCCCGGCAGCGGCGCGGTGTACTCGGGATCGGCGGCCACGAGCCGCGAGCTGTACTCGTCGGGTTGCAGCACCGCCGGGCCCGCGGTCAGCGTGCCGTCGGCGTTGACGATGCCCTCGCCCGCCTTCACCGCCTTGATCGCCGCCTGCACATTCTTGCCCAGTCGCGGTCCGGCGACTCGGGCGTTCACGGTCAGCTCGAAACGACCGTAGCAGTCGATGTCCCCGGTGAGTTCGACCTTCTTGACGTTGAGCTCGTCGGCGATCAAATCGGTGAACGGTTCCAGCCGCTGCGGATTGTCCACGGCCACCGTGAGTTTCTGCAGTGGCAGCCGCACCCGCAACTTCTTCGCCTTACGCAGCGACGACGCCACCGAGCACACCTCGCGCACCTGATCCATCGCGACGACCAGTTCGGCGTCCGCAGGCAGCACGCCGGCCTCCGGCCAGTCGCTCAGGTGCACCGACCGCTCGGCAGTCACGCCGCGCCAGATGATCTCGGTTGTCATCGGCAACAGCGGCGCGGCCAGCCTCGCCGTCACTTCGAGTACGGTGTGCAGCGTGTCGATGGCGTCGGGATCTTCTTCCCAAAACCGCGAGCGGGACCGTCGCACATACCAATTCGTCAGCGCCTCGGTGAACTGCCGCAGCTGCTCGCATGCCCCGGAGATGTCGCAGACGTCCATCGCGGCGGTCAGGTCGTCGCGCAGCACCGCAAGCTTTGCCAGAATGTAGCGGTCGAGGACATGCGGCGAATTAGTGCGCCAATTACCGACTTTCGGCGCATAGAGGGCCAGGAAACTGTAGGCGTTCCAGAACGGCAGCAGCACCTGACGTACGCCGTCGCGGATACCCCGCTCGGTGACGATCAAGTTCCCGCCGCGCAGGATTGGCGACGCCATTAAAAACCAGCGCATGGCGTCGGAGCCGTCGCGGTCAAACACCTCGCTGACGTCGGGATAGTTGCGCAGCGATTTGCTCATCTTCTGGCCGTCGCTGCCCAGCACGATCCCATGCGCCACACAGGTTTTGAACGCCGGCCGGTCGAACAGTGCGGTGGCCAGTACATGCAGCGTGTAAAACCAGCCGCGGGTCTGCCCGATGTACTCGACGATGAAGTCGCCCGGGTAATGAGTCTCGAACCAGTCGCGGTTCTCGAACGGATAGTGCACCTGGGCGTAGGGCATGGACCCGGAATCGAACCACACGTCCAAGACATCGGCGATGCGTCGCATCGTGGACCGCCCGGTCGGGTCGTCCGGATTGGGCCGGGTCAGCTCGTCGATATACGGCCGGTGCAAGTTGTCCGGACGCACGCCGAAGTCGCGCTCCAACTCGTCGAGGCTGCCGTAGACGTCGATGCGGGGATAGGCTGGGTCGTCGGAAAGCCAGACCGGAATCGGCGTGCCCCAGTATCGGTTTCGCGAGATCGACCAGTCGCGGGCACCTTGCAGCCAGTTGCCGAACTGACCGTCTTTGACGTGCTTGGGATACCAGGTGATCTGCTGGTTGAGTTCGACCATGCGGTCCCGGAATTCGCTGACTTTGACGAACCACGACGACACGGCGCGGTAGATCAGCGGATTGCGGCAGCGCCAGCAGTGCGGATACGGGTGGTCGTAGGTCTCCTGACGGATCAGCACCGCACCGTTGGCCGCGGCCGGACCGGTGTGGTTCTTCAGGTCGCGGATGATCTGGGCGTTGGCGTCGAAAACGTGCTGGCCCTGGTAATCCGGGACGGTCGCGTCGAATCGTCCCTTGGAATCGACCGGAGTCACCGGCCTGATGCCGGCGAGATCGGCGACGGCCATGTCGTCCTCGCCGTAGGCCGGCGCCAGGTGCACGATGCCGGTGCCGTCCTCGGTGGTCACGAAGTCGGCGCCGAGCACCTGAAAAGCGTTGGGCGAGTCCATAAAATACGGGAACGGCGGCAGGTAACGCAGGCCCACCAGATCACTGCCGCGACAGCGGCCTAGCACCTCCGGTTCGTCGCCCAATTCTCGAGCGTAGGCGGGCAGCCGCGCCTCGGCCAGAACCAGGCGACGCTCCCCCGCCCGTACCTGCACGTAGGTGACATCGGGATTGACGGCGACCGCTTGGTTCGACGGCAGGGTCCACGGTGTCGTCGTCCACACCAGTAGGTGCGAGCCCGCCAAATCACCTTCCGGCACGGCGAATCCGACGGTGAGCGCCGGGTCCTGCCGACTCTGGTAGACGTCGTCATCCATCCGCAGCTCGTGGTTGGACAGCGGGGTTTCGTCCCGCCAGCAGTACGGCAGCACCCGGTAGCCCTCGTACGCTAAGCCCTTGTCCCACAGCTGTTTGAACGCCCAGATCACCGATTCCATGTAGGGCAGATCGAGCGTCTTGTAGTCGTTGGCGAAGTCCACCCATCGGGCCTGACGGGTGACATAGGCCTGCCATTCGTCGGTGTAGCGCAACACCGATTCGCGGCAGACTTCGTTGAACGCGGCGATGCCCATCGCGTCGATCTGGGATTTGTCGGTGATCCCGAGCTGTCGCTCGACCTCGAGTTCGGCCGGCAGCCCGTGGGTGTCCCAGCCGAATCGGCGCTCCACCTTGTAGCCGCGCATGGTGCGATACCGCGGCACGATGTCCTTGACGTAGCCGGTGAGCAGGTGACCGTAGTGCGGTAGGCCGTTGGCGAACGGCGGTCCGTCGTAGAACACGTACTCCGGGGCGTCGGCTCGTCGCACGATGCTGGCCCGGAACGTGTCGTCGCTCGCCCAATGGTCGAGGACCTCGAGTTCCAGCGCCGGTAAGTCGGGTGCACCGCCGGCCAGCTTGGGGTAGGCGTTGTCGGTCACTGCGTGCGTCGTCTCCATGTGCGGCTCTTCGGCCGGGGACGACGTTGCGCCGGTGCGCAAACGCCGCGGTACCACCCCGCTTGCCACGCCTGGGCGTGGCCGCTCGTTGGAAGGCTGTGACGGGCCCTACCCGTTCGGGTCTACTGGGCCGGTTCTAAACCTGAAGCCGGCTGTTCTTCCGAAGGCTCCCCGGTGATCGCCGGATCGACGCCGCTGCAGGTGATTCTACGGGCCGCGGCAAATCAACCTCAGGCCAGCGCGGCCTTGGCGTCGGCGAGATTGTCCGCGCCAAGCACCAAACGGGTGTTGGTGGCGAGATAGGCGGTTTCCAGGTTGATCTTCGCGGCGCCGAGTTTGTGGACGACTTCGCCCAGCGCGCCGGGGCGGTCGGTGATGTCGAGGACGATAACCTCTTGCTCCTCGGCGATCTTGATGCCGGCACCCTCCAGCGCTTCGAAGGCGGAGGTGGCATCGTGCACCAGGATGTGCACCTCTGCGTGCCCTCCACCGCTGGTCAAGGCGCACAAACCGGCGATGTTGACGCCCGCCTTGCCCAGCACGTCGCCGATCAGGGCCAGCTCCCCCGGCTCATCGTCGAGATAGAGCGTCAGATCGGTCGCCATGACGGGCCCCCTTCGCACCGGTTTTTGGCGGACAGGTCAACGCTACCGCCGGCTCGCGGCCGAAGATCCATGAATCTCGCAGCGGTTTTCCTACACTGCGGCTGTGGCGTTTGACGCGGCATTTGCTCGCGACGTGGTGTTGCCGCTGGCAGAGGCGGCTTACACGGTGATGGGTGGTGGCACGGCGACCCTGCCGTCCGGTTACGCCCAGACCAGTCTGATCCAGGCCGACGCCGCTGTGCTCACCGCGATGGCGAGCCCCCACCCCGCGGTGACTGCGATGATCAAGAACACGGACATCTTCGGGCTGATGGGCCGTAACCCGACCACCGGCACCGCATTTGTGTCATTTCGCGGCACTTCCGACGTCGAGAATTGGCTCGCAGACCTCGACGCCGTCCCCGATGACTACCTTCCGGTCGCCGGCTTCGGGCAGGTGCACGCGGGCTTTCAGGACGTCTACGAACTTGTCCGGAAAAACATCGCCGCGAACTTGGCCACCGCGGCAGCCGGCTGTAATCAGATCCTGATCACCGGGCACAGCCTCGGTGCGGCACTGGCCGTGCTTGCGGCGCCGGACGTCTTCCGGAGCATGCCGCCGAACAAGATCGAACCCCGGCTGATCACGTTTGCCGGCCCGCGGGTCGGATTGAACGACTTCGCCGACGCGTTCAACGCCGCCATTGAGAGCTGTTTTCGGGTGGTGAACTTTCTCGACATCGTGCCGTACGTCCCACCGACGCCCTACGTGCACGTTGGCGCCCAAATCAACGTCGACAGCGGCGGGCCAATCCAGATCGCCTGGCGGCACAGCCTCATCGCGTATCAAAAGGGACTGTCCGCGCGCATCGCGGCCCAGCAATGAGACGCTCCCGGCACCGAGGGCCACATCACCTCAAGTGCCGGGAGCGACAGTTTTGTTAGGCGCCAACCTCCAACACGCCGGCGCGCCACAGCGCGGCGTAGAGCTGGCGCAACGGAACGCAGAGCAACCGGGCGGCTCCCACGACCAACGGGTCGCCGCCGATCAGCTGCTCCAGCTGGTCTTGGGGCCGCTTGGAGGTCCGCTTCGGCGCCGGCACTGGCATCGGCGTCGGGGCAGGCACTGCCCTGAGCCGGCGTGCGGGCGTCGCCGTTACCACTTCGTCGTACAGTACCGCGGTCATGATCGCCTCCTCAGCGGAAAGTCAAACGGGCATAACGGGATTCGCTGTTCGTCCGAATCGGCGTCCGATGAGGCAACGTGCTGCCTAGACCAAAGAAGGCTCAGCTGCAAGCGAGGCGCCGGGGGCCGGATCGGGACGACACAGAGCCCGGATATCGATCCGGACTGGAATCTGAACTCATTCGTCCCTCACCTCCTCGCGGTCGCGACACGTGCGGATTACCGCACAATTCACACGCAAGCAGGAGCACAGGAAACCCGATGTCACCGGGAAAACCACACCCCACTCATCAGAGATTTGGCACTACACGCCGTATCCGGAAACTCCGGAAGCCACTTGGGCTCAACCCTTAAGCCGGGAGGAGCTGTCCTGACCCTGGGCGTCTCTCGACGTTCGGGGTCAGTGGCCTGTATCCGTGTAGACGCCTCACCTAACGAGGTGCTTACCCAGTCGATGATGCACGAACATTCCGCACGGGTCAATTCACCACGCGTAAAAACTTTCTTAGCGGTACCAACATCCTGACCAGCCGTTATGAGTTCGTGACCGTCCCGGTGCCCAGGTCACCTCTCGGACGGGCGCAACCCCTTGATGACCAGCGAGACGACGAAATCGGCGGCTTCGGCCGCGGAGATGCCGTCGTCGGTGGTCAGCCGCCGGTGGGCCATGTGACCGATCAGTGCCGTCAGCGTGTAGGCGACCAACCGGGGCGGCGCGGCTACCACCTCGCCACGGTCCTGAGCGGCGGCGATAAGAGTTGCGACGTCGCCGATGAATCGCTCGTAGATGCCGCCGAGGTGCTTGTCGAAGCGGCTGTCCAGCGCGTAGGCGTCGCGGAACAGCAGCTTGGCGGTGGCCGGATTGGCTTCGAAGAATTCGAACGTAGCGTGCAAGGTGGCGCGAAATGGCGCCTCGGCGTAGCCGAATCGTGCGCCGCTCTCGGCTAGCGCGACCGCAACGTGGGTGCGCAGGGCATGCTCCTCGGCGGCGATCAACTCGTGGAACAAGTCGTCCTTCGAGTCGAAATACCAGTACACCGAGCCGTAGGCCAGCTCCGCCTCGTTGGCGATCTCGGCGATCGTGGTGGCGTGAAAGCCGTTGCGGGCAAAGACTTTCTTGGCAGCGGCCATGATCTCATCACGCCGCTGTGACTTCTGCTGGTCGCTGATCGCGGGCCGCCGACGCGCCCGGGTATTGTCAGTCACCGTCAGCTCTCTCGTGGTCGTAATCCATCGAGCACCAACCAGACAACGAAATCGGCTACTTGGGATGCGCTGACGCCGTCATCGGTGACCAGCCGCCGGTGCGCCAGTTGCCCGATCAGCGCACCCATGCTGTAGGCCGCCATCCGGGACGAGACGAGTATCACCTCGCCGTGCTCCTGGGCAGCGACAATCCGGCCTTCGATGTCGTCGATGAACCGTTCGTAGATGGCGATGAGGTGCTCCTCGAACCGTTCGCCCAGCGCGTAGGCGTCGCGGAACACCAGCTTGGCGGTCGCCCGATCGGCTTCGAAGAACTCGAACGTCGCCTGCACGGTGGCGCGAAGCGGTTCCCAGCCTTTCATTGGGTCGTGCGCCAGTTGCGGCCAGCGCGACCGCAAGGTGGGTGCGCAGGGCATACTCCTCCGCTGTCATCAGCGCGTCGAACAATTCTTCTTTCGAGTCGAAGTATTGGTAGACCGACCCGTAGGCCAACCCCGCCTCTTTGGCGATGTCGGCGATCGTGGTGGCGTGAAAGCCATTGCGGGCAAAGACTTTTTTTGCGGCGGCCATGATCTCGTCACGCCGCCGCAACTTGTCCTCTGCACTGACCGCGGGGCGCCTGCGCGTGCGGGTGTAGTCAGTCACCGGTCGACTAATTCGTCGAGGCGCCTTACGGCATCGATGAACTCGGAAACCATTTCCAGCACAACCGATCCCGCCGGTTGCACTCTGTTCAGCGAACCGACAACCTGGCCGACGAAGTAGGTGGCCAGCTCGCGAGCCTTGGAGTCGGGCTGGCCCGCGGCCCGGTTGATGCGCACCTGCGGGTCGCCGATCAGCGCGCTCTGCAGCGGCATGCCGAGCGGGTCGGGACTGGCGGGCCGGTCCCACTCGTCGGTCCAGGCGGTGCGCAGCATGCGAGCCGGCTTGCCGGTCAACGATCGCGATCGCACGGTGTCCGACGAGGTGGCGGCCAGGAACTTGTCCTTCACGATGGGCAGCGTCTCGGCTTCCTCGGTGGTCAGCCAGACCGACCCGCACCACACACCTTCGGCGCCCAAGGCCAACGCCGCGGCGATCTGACGGCCGCGGGCGATCCCGCCCGCGGCCAGCACCGGCACCGGAGCCACCGCATCGACCACCTCGGGGACCAGCACCATCGTCGCCACCTCGCCGGTGTGTCCGCCGGCCTCGGTGCCCTGGGCCACGATCAAGTCGACGCCGGCTTGGGCGTGCCGCCGCGCGTGCTGGGTGGTGCCGGCCAACGAGGCCACCACCACATCGTTGTCATGGGCCCGTCGGACCAGGTCGGCCGGCGGTGGGCCCAGCGCGCTGGCGATCAGCCGGATGCCGTGAGCGAACGCGACGTCAAGCAGCGGTTCGTAGCCCCTCGGCGAGATGTTGAGCTCGCCGGGCGGCAGACGCTCCTCGTCGGTGGGGACTGCGATGCCATAGCGGACGAGCAGGTCGTCGACGAATGCCCGATGCTCCTCGGGCAGCAGCTCGCGCGCCTGCCGGGCGTCGATCCCGCCCCGCTCGGCGCCGACGTATTTGTGCGGCAGCAGCAGGTCGACGCCGTACGGCTTGCCGCCGGTCTGCTCCTCGATCCAGGTCAGCTCGGTGTCCAGCTGCTTCGGGCTGTGCGCGACGGCGCCGAGGATGCCGAACCCGCCCACATTGGACACGGCGGCGACCACGTCCCGGCAATGGCTGAACGCGCAGATCGGAAACTCGACGCCGAGCATCTCGGCGACCCTGGTGCGCATGCCGGAAACCTATGAGTCAGTGACTGACGCGTCAATCACTCTTTACGGTTTCTTAACGGGTCGGCGGCTGGCCGTCCGGTGGCCAGCTCGCTACCCCGTCTTCCAGCGGAACCTGCAGGCTGTGCAGGATCGACGCGACCATTCGCCACGCGCCGATCGCGGTGACAAGCTCGACCAGCACGGCCGGGTCGGCACCCAATTCGCGCTGACACGCCGCCCAGCTGTCGGAGCTCACCGCGCCGTCGCGCACCACGTCGTCGGTGGCCGCCAGCACTGCCCGCTCCGCGGGCCCGAATGCCTGGTAGGCCTGCCAATCGCGCACGCCGAGCAAGTCTTCGGCGCTGACCCCGAGCCCCTGGGCCACCCGCCAATGCTGAGTCCATTCGTAATCGCTGGCGGTGAGCCAGCCGATGCGCATGATGACCAGTTCGCGCAGCCGCGAGTCCAGCATCCCGCGCCAGAGCATGGTGGCGAGCAGGTCGTTGAGGGCGCACGCCAGCTTGGGATGGTTCAGCAGCACCTGGAAGATGGCGAGCTCGGCCATGTAATCGGGTACGCCGGCTTCGTCGGCGGCGGCCTTGGCCTCGCTGACCGGCAACCGAGCAACTCGGGAGTCTCTCGTCGGCGGTGTCATGAGCCGCTGGGAAAATCGCGTAAACCGTTAACCGGCAACGGCCCCCGGCTCGGAGAAGGGTGAACCGAAGTCGGCCACCCTCTCAAACCCGCGTCTGCGGGCCGTGTCGGCGGCTCGGCGGATCAAAGCGTTCGTCACGACGAAACCGGCGTGATCCGTTACCACGAACGGAGACAGCAGCCGGTTATGCACGAAACCGACCGCGAGCCCGCTGGCAGGATCGGCCCACCCGAGCGAGCCGCCGAGCCCGACGTGACCGAATCCCGGCATCACGCTGAACGGCAGCGTGTGGTATCCGAGATGGAAACCCAATGGCACCACGAGGTTTCGGTCCAGTCGCAGACTCTTTCGTCCGGTCAGACCCGCCACCAGCTCACGAGAGAGAAACTGGATGCCCTCGATCTGGCCGCCGTTGGCGATCGCACCGTACATCCGGCCCAGACCGCGCGCGGTGACCACGCCATTGGCTGCCGGGATTTCGGCGTCCATCATCGGGATATCGCCTTGCACAAAGGCTTTCATTCCAGGGAAATACATGGAGCCGAACCCGCCTGACATTGGCAACGCAGCGATTGCCGGTGCCACCGCGTTGAACACGGGATTGGGAATGGCGCGCTGCGGCATGATGATCTGCGCGGGCCGGGTCGGTGAGTCGACCGGTGGGCGGCCGAGGTGTATGCCGTCGGTGTGCAGCGGTTCCGCCAGCTCCTGGCGGAAGAGCTCGCGCATGCCCTGGCCGGTGACCGCGCGGGCCAGACCCGACATCAGCCAGCCATAGGTCAAGGCGTGATAGGCGGGTTTGCCGAACGCGTAACCAGCGGGCGACGCCGCTAGACGGTCTTCCATCACTTCGTGATTCAGCAAGTCTTCCTTGCTGGCGCCGCGCAGCGCGGACAGACCGGCTCGGTGCCGCATCACCTGGCGGACAGTGATATCCGCTTTGCCGTTGGCGCCAAACTCCCGCCAGTACTCGGCGACGGGCGCGTCGTAGTCGATCAGTCCGCGATCGACGAGCCGGTGAATGACGGTCGAGGCCATGCCCTTTGTCGCCGAAAACACCATGGTGGCGGTGTCAGCCGACCACCGCACCCGCCCGCGCCGGTCCGACCAGCCGGTCCACACGTCCACGACGGGTTCGCCGTCGAGGTAGACCGCCATCGCCCCGCCGCCGAAGCGACGGTGCGGGAACATGCTGGCGAAGCTGCGCACCGCGCAGGCAAAGTGTGGATCGGCTGCGCCGTGAACACCGCCCGGCAGCACCGATCGGCGATTGCCCACCACTTCGAGGGTCATACCATACCAATTTACCGAAAACATTCCGTATAACAAACCGAAAGTTACCCTTCCGTTATCGAGGCGAGCTTAAGTATTTGCTGAGCCGCCATCGCTGGCGTCAATTCCCCAGCCAGTACCTGGCGCTCCACCTCGCCACGGGCTTTGCGGACCGCAGGATTCGACAGCACTCGGTCCAGCACGGTGTCCCTGACCATCTGCCAGGTCCAGTCGACTTGTTGGGCTCGCCGCCTTGCTTCGAATTCCCCCGCCTCGGTGAGCACCTTCTGATGGCGCTCAACGGCCTCCCACAGCTCTTCGAGCCCGACGCCTTCCAGGGCGCTCATGGTGAGAACCGGCGGACGCCAGAGGGTTTCGCGCGGATATATCAGCCGGATCACTCCGGAAAGATCGCGTGCGGCTTTGCGCGCCTCGCGCAGGTGCTCACCGTCGGCTTTGTTCACCACGACGATGTCGGCGAGTTCCAGCACCCCTTTCTTGATGCCCTGCAGCTGATCCCCCGTGCGGGCCAGGGTCAGAAAGACGAAGGTGTCGACCATGTTGGACACCGCCACCTCGGATTGGCCGACGCCGACGGTCTCCACCAGGATCACGTCGAATCCGGCGGCCTCCAACAGCACAATGGTTTCCCGGGTCGCCTTGGCCACTCCGCCGAGGGTGCCCGATGTCGGTGACGGGCGGATGTAGGCGTCTGGATGCACCGCCAGGCGCGGCATCCGGGTCTTGTCACCCAGGATCGATCCGCCGGTGCGGGTCGACGACGGGTCAACGGCCAGCACTGCCACCCGATGCCCGCGCTCGATCAGAGACATGCCGAGCGCCTCGATGGTGGTCGACTTGCCAACTCCCGGAACCCCAGTGATGCCGACGTGCAGACCAGTCCCGGCCTCCGGCATCAGCTCCAGCAGCAGCCGCTGCGCCTGGTCGCGATGGTCGGAGCGGGTGGACTCCACCAGGGTGATGGCCCGCGGCAGCGCCGCACGGTCGCCGTTGCGGACCGCCGCGGCGAGTTCGTCGATGCTGTCGCCGTTCCCAGTTGCCATGCGGCTACAGGGTGTACCCGTGACGCTCGGCCAGCTTGTTCAGCAGATCGATTGCGGCGTCGGCGATCACCGTGCCGGGCGGGAAGATCGCCGCGGCGCCGGCGGCGTACAGCTCGTCGAAGTCGCCTGGCGGGATCACGCCGCCGACCACGACCATGATGTCCGGTCGGCCCACCTGAGCCAACGCGTCGCGCAGTGCCGGCACCAGCGTCAGGTGGCCCGCCGCCAGCGAGGACACCCCGACCACATGCACGTCGTTGTCCGCGGCTTGGCGGGCCACCTCGTCCGGCGTGGAGAACAGCGCCCCGACATCGACGTCGAAACCGATGTCCGCGAACGCCGTTGCGATCACCTTCTGACCGCGATCGTGGCCGTCCTGCCCCATCTTCGCCACCAGAATCCTCGGGCGGCGACCGTCGGCCTCGGCGAACTTCTCGACGAGTTCGGTGGCGGAAACCATGTTGCCGGCCTTTCCAGCTTCGTCGCGATAGACCCCGGCGATGGTACGGATCTCTGCCTGGTGCCGCCCATACACCTTTTCCAGTGCGTCGGAAATCTCACCGACAGTGGCCTTGGCCCGGGCCGCGTCGATCGCCAGCGCCAACAGGTTGTTGCCCAGTCCGTCTTCACCGGCGCGGCCGTGCGCCGCGGCGGCACGCGACAACTCGGCCAGGGCGGCATCAACCGCCGACTGGTCCCGATTTGCCCGCAGCTCTTGCAGTTTGGCCAGCTGTTCGGCACGCACCCGACTGTTCTCGACCTTGAGGACCTCGACCTCCTGGTCCTCTTCGACCTGGTACTTGTTGATCCCGATCACCGGTTGGGTTCCGGAGTCGATCCGGGCCTGGGTGCGCGCCGCCGCCTCCTCGATGCGCAGCTTGGGAATCCCGTCGCTGATGGCCTGCGCCATGCCGCCGTGCTCCGCGACCTCGGCGATGTGGGCCCTCGCCCGCTGCGCAAGCTGATAGGTCAGCCACTCCACGTAGTAGGAGCCCGCCCAAGGGTCGATCGGCCTAGTGGTACCGGACTCCTGCTGCAGCAAGAGCTGCGTGTTGCGGGCAATCCGGGCGGAGAAGTCCGTCGGCAACGCCAGCGCCTCGTCGAGTGCGTTGGTGTGCAGCGACTGGGTGTGCCCCTGGGTTGCGGCCATCGCCTCGATGCAGGTCCGCGCGACGTTGTTGAAGGCATCCTGCGCGGTGAGCGACCAGCCTGAGGTCTGCGAATGGGTGCGCAGCGACAGCGATTTGGCGCTCTTCGGGTTGAACTGCCCGACCAGCTCGCTCCACAACAGCCGGCCTGCCCGCAGTTTGGCCACTTCCATGAAGAAGTTCATCCCGATGCCCCAGAAGAAAGACAGCCGCGGCGCGAACTTGTCGATGTCCAGCTCGGCGTCCAAGCCCGCCCTGATGTAGTCGACGCCGTCGGCCAGGGTGTAAGCCAGCTCCAAATCTGCTGTGGCGCCGGCTTCTTGGATGTGATAGCCGGAGATCGAGATCGAGTTGAACTTCGGCATCTTGGCACTGGTGTAGCCGAAGATATCGGAGATGATGCGCATCGACGGCTTGGGCGGATAGATGTAGGTGTTGCGAACCATGAACTCTTTGAGGATGTCGTTCTGGATGGTGCCGGCCAGCTTCTCCGGCGGCACCCCCTGCTCCTCGGCGGCCACCACGTACAGCGCCAGGATCGGCAGCACCGCACCGTTCATGGTCATCGACACCGACACCGTCGACAGGTCGATGCCGTCGAACAGTTGCCGCATATCCAAGATGGAATCGATTGCCACACCAGCCATTCCGACGTCGCCCTGCACGCGGGGATGGTCGGAGTCGTAGCCGCGGTGGGTGGCCAGGTCGAAGGCCACCGATAGGCCCTTCTGGCCTGCGGCAAGGTTGCGGCGGTAAAACGCGTTGGACTCCGCGGCGGTAGAGAACCCGGCGTATTGGCGAATTGTCCAGGGCTGGTTGACATACATCGTCGGATAGGGGCCGCGGACGAACGGCGGCTCGCCGGGGAAACTGTTCAGCGGATACCCGTCCGCCTCGACGGCCGCACGATCCGCGGCGATGTACACCGGTTTGACGGCAATGTCTTCCGGCGTATGCCAAATCAGCTGGTCCGGCGTGTACCAGGACGCCTCCGCGGCTGCAGCGACGTGTTTTTCCACCGCGGCTTCGGTTGGCGGCGCCACGTGGCGCTGGCCGTGCAGCGGCACGTCTGCGAAGCTGCCGACAACAGGTGCGGTGGTCGTCATCGTGGCTGGCCTCCCTCAGGCTCCGAGCCGGGCGAGCAGATTCGAGAGCGCTTCGACCGCATTGATTTTCGCGGTGAGGAACTCGTCGGGTCGATGTTCTGGATCTGTTGTCCCCGCTGTGCCTTCTAGTGCCTTCGGCGGCCCGGCCAGGCAGACGTGCGTAACGCCCGCGCGACGCGCGGCCTCGACGATCCCGGCCGCCTCGGCACCATATCGGGTGTCGGTGCCGCAGATGACCGCTACCGTGGGCGATCCCGCATCCGAAACCGCTTGCGCGACAGCGTCGGCGTCGACTGTTCCCGGGTTGACTGCCTCGATACCACCCGAGGCCAGCAGATTCGACGCGAACGTCGTTCGAATGTTGTGTTCTGCCAGCGGCCCCAACGGCAACAGCAGCGCCTGCGGCCGCGAGCCGCTATCGGCCAGGTAGACGTCCGAGCGGTCTCGCAGGGCCTCGAAACCGGCCGCATATCGAGACAGATTGCCGGCGGCAAGTGGAGTATCCGGCGAATCGCTTTGTGGCAAAGGTGGTTCCCCCAGATTGGGGAATTCGCTGACGCCGGTGACCGCGGTCCGTCGATGCGCGATGTCGTCGGTCCGTTGGGCACCGATCTCGGCGATGTGCCCGGCGATGTGCTCGCGGGCATCGACAAATCCGCCGTGCGCCTCGATGGCCTGGAAATGCTCCCAGCCCTGCTGCGCCAGTTGCTCGGTGAGCTCTTCGACGAACCACGACCCGCCGGCCGGGTCCAGCACGCGGCCGACGTGTGATTCCTCCAGCAGCAGCAACTGGACGTTTCGGGCCATTCGGCGCGCGAAGCTCGTTGCCATGCCGGGGAATCCGCCCGGAATGGCCACGTCGAACGGGAGTACCAGGACCGTGTCGGCGCCACCGACACCCGCCCCGAATGCCGCGAGGGTGCTGCGCAACATGTTCACCCACGGGTCGCGCTGCGTCATCATCGGCAACGACGTCTCGGCATGCACCACGGCCGCGCCGCTCTCCGGAGCACCGACGACCTCGGCAACCCTCGCCCACAGCTGACGCACGGCGCGCATCTTGGCCAGTGTCATGAACTGATCGTCGTCGGCAGCCAGCCGAAAACTGATCTGCCGCAGCGCGTCGCTCAGCGAGAGGCCGGACTCGATGAGCGTCCGCACGTAGGCCACCGCCGCCGCGACGCTGCCGGCGAGTTCCCATGCGGCGTTGGCGCCCAGATTGTGAAAGGCCGGCCCGTCGACGGTGATCGCCCGCACCCCGCGTTCACCCGCCACCCGGGTGGCCACACCGACGACTTCCTCAATCGGCGGCGCCGGACGCTCACTCAGCAGCGCCGTCAGGGGGTCAGCGCCCAGGTCGATCGACAGGGTGCCGCGCTGATCGGGTTCCACCTCGGCGACCAACTCCAGCACGGCGTCGCACGCCGCCGAGTAGCAGGCGCCGGCGTCGAGGATGACCGGTGCCATGCTCAGATACACGCCGTCGAGCACCTTCTCCAGCTGGGCCGGCGCCACACCGGACTCCCCTACCCGGATCAGCAACGCGCTGGCACCTTCACCGAGCGCGGCCAGCACTGCGGTATTGACATCCTCTGCCGCGACCCCGGGCACGGCCTGGGCCGGAAAGGCCTCGGCGACCTTCCAACCGGACTTGACGTCGCGCAGCGCGTCGCCGCCGCGCAGGAATGGCCACTCGCCCGGCAGCGGCGGCTCCGGCAGCTCATCGAGCGCGGTGTAGAGCGGATGGATGGCGAAGCCCTCGTAGGTCGGGCTGTCGAGCAGCCGCTCGGGTTCGGGCCCAAGCTCGTCAGCGTCGCGCCGTGTGCTTTTGGCCAGCACGCCCGCCACCGCCTTGCGCCATCGGGCGCGGCCTTCCGCCAAATCGGCGGGCTCGGCGGACACATCGGCTGACACCGAAAGCTCCTCTGTCGCAGGATGTGGCGGCGCTCGCACTCGCCTACCACCCGACCACCAGGCTAAATGATGGGCGGCGGCACGCGGGAATCGCCTGGCGCCACGGCCTGGCGGGCGACCGGACCGCGGCTGCGAAGCCACCGGCGGCCTGGGAAGTTAGGTGTACCTAACTAAGGTAAGAAGAGCTAATGTTGGACCGATAATGGTTACTTCGGCGCAGCGCGCACACGATCAATCGGGATCGGTGGTTGTGCTTGCCCAGCTGCCGCCCGGCGGGCGGGCAACGGTGGTGGGCACGGCGCCGCAGGCGACCCCCGCGGTGGCAAGCCGGCTCAACCAACTGGGCTTTCGACCGACGGCCCAAGTCGACGTGATCCGTCGTGCACCGCTGGGCGACCCGACCATTTACCGGGTCCAGGACACCGAACTGTGCCTGCGCCGCCGCGAGGCGCAGCTGATCGAAGTCGTCCCCGAACCGGGCTGATGACCGCCTGCCATGACGTCGACGCCGCGGCGGTCACCGTCGCCGGTATCCGGCGTGTTGCGTTGGTCGGCAGCCCCAATGCCGGTAAGACCAGCGTCTTCAACCATCTGACCGGGTTGCGCGCCAAAACCGGTAACTATCCGGGCGTCACCGTCGGACGCAGCGTCGGCACCACCCACGTCGACGGTGTCGCGATTGCCGTGGAGGACCTGCCCGGCACCTACAGCCTCGACCCGATCAGCCCGGACGAGCAGGTGGTAACCGACCTGCTGACCGGCAACTACCCGGACATCGACCGGCCCGACGCGGTAGTGCTGATCGCCGACTCGACCACGCTGCGTCGCTCGATCATGCTGATCGGCCAGGTGCTGCGGCTGGACCTGCCGTGCCTGCTGACGCTGACCATGGGCGACGAATTGACCTCCCGTGGCGGCCGAATCGACGTCGAGGCGTTGTCGACGGCACTGGGTGTTCCGGTGGTCGCGGTCGTCGGGCACCATGGGTCCGGCATCGACGGCCTGCGGGCACGACTGGCGTCCTTCGACCAGTGGCAGCACCCGCCGATCCTTCCGCCGTCCGACCAGCAAGCCATCGACGCCTGGGGGCAGTCGGTGCTCGATGCGGCTGATTACGTTGCGCCGCAACCAGATCAGCGCACCCGCCGGATCGACCGGGTGCTGCTGCACCCGCTGTGGGGCACCGTCATCTTTTTCGCCGTGATGTTCTGGTTCTTTCAGGTCCTATTCACCGCCGCCGCGCCACTGCGCGACGGGATCGCCAGAGGGCTGACCTACCTCGGCACGCAGGTCGCCGAGCACATCGGCAATCCGATCATCCGGGGGCTGCTCAGCCAGGGGATTATCGGCGGAGTCGGCACCGTGCTTCAGTTCATCCCGCAGATCGTGTTGCTGTTCTTGCTGCTCGCGTTTCTAGAGAACATCGGCTACATGTCACGGGCGGCGTTCTTGATGGACCGGGTCATGGCCATGACCGGGCTGGAGGGCCGCGCCTTCGTCGCGATGCTGTCGTCAGTCGCCTGCGCCATCCCGGGCATCATGGCGACCCGGACGCTGCCGTCATCGCGCGACCGGATCGCAACCATCGTCACCGCGCCGTTGATGACCTGCTCGGCCCGACTGCCGGTGTACACGCTGCTGGTCGGTCTGCTGGTGACGTCCCAGACGCGATGGTGGGGATTCAGCGCACAGGGCGTCACGATGTTCCTGCTCTACCTGGGCGGCGGGATGTCCGCGCTGATCGCCGCGTTGCTGGTCAAGTCCACGGTCCTGCGCGGCGATCTGTTGCCGTTCACCATGGAGCTTCCGCCCTACCGACTGCCGTCCCCGCAGGCGATGCTGGCCGCGATGTGGAGTGCGGCCAAGGTGTTTTTGCGTAAGGCGGGAACCATCATCTTGGCCACGTCGCTGGTGCTGTGGGCGCTGCTCAACCTGCCGCTTCGCGAGGCCGAAACCCGGGGGCTGTCCTCGACCGACTCGACCGCCTATGTGATGAACCACAGCTACGCCGCCGACGTCGGGAAGGCTATCGCGCCGGTGTTCACCCCGCTGGGCTTCGACTGGCGCACCGACGTCGCCCTACTCGGTTCGCTCTCGGCGCGCGAAGTGTTCGTCTCCACCCTGGGCCAGGTGTCGGCGGCGACCGACCCCGACCACCCACGTCAAGCGTTGGCCACCATGACCGACGATCACGGCCAACGGGTGTTCACCGCGCCGACCGTCATCGCGCTGATGATCTATTTCATGTTCGCGTTGCAGTGCATGTCGACCATCGCGGTGATGCGCCGCGAGACAAACTCGTGGCGCTGGCCGGCGTTCGCGTTCTCCTACATGTTTGTCCTTGCATGGGTGATGGCGTTTGCCGCTCGGACGATTGCGGTAGGCCTGGGCGCATGACTCCCATTCACGCCATCGCCACCGCGGACCCGCAGCAGCTGCGCTGGGTGATCGGCGGCGACCCGTTGCCTCCCGCCGGCACCGTCCGCCGGGCCCCAGGCCATCTCGGCGCCTTGCTGGACGACGGGGTGATCGACGAGATGCTGGTCCGGACGGCTGATGTGCTGATCACACTCAGCGCCGGCAATAACTGGCGGGCGTTGGGCGACGACGTCCGCGAGGCGCTCAGCGACGCCTTGCTGAACCCGACCGGATGGCGAGTTGACGCCGCAGACAACACCTCCCGCTTGGCGGCGATCGCCGCGGAGCTGCTCGCCGGTCCGATCGGCGCACTCGCCGAATCGCACGGCGGCTCGATCGAATTGGTTTCTGTGATGGGCGACACAGTGACCGTCCGGATGTCGGGCGCGTGCCACGGATGCTCGGCCACGGCCTCGACGCTGCACGATAACCTGCAGCGCGAACTGCGCCGGCGTTCGGGGCAATCGATCACGGTATGCACGGAAAACGACTCGACGGCAATGCCATTGGGCAGGAAGCTGCTGTCGCTGTTTGTCCGTTGAGGCATTGTCGGCCAAGTGGGCGTCGGATGACCGGGCACGTGCAACGAGCTGTTCACCGCCGGGCCGTAGTCTTGGATCCCGTGACGGCGAACGCCACCAGCAGAATTACCGACGCGCTGCGCGGCCTGACCGCCGCAGTCGTTGCGACGGCACGCCAGGTGTCCAGGCGGCGGATGGTCGCGACCGGTGCGCTGATCGCCGGCTTGATCGCCGTGGCACTGCTGGTTCCGCTGCCCACCGCGGTGCAGCTGCGGGACTGGGCGACCTCGGTGGGCCCGTGGTTCCCGCTGGCTTTCTTGGCTGCTCACATCGTGGTGACCGTATTGCCTTTTCCCCGTACCGCATTCACGTTGGCCGCTGGTCTGCTGTTTGGGCCCTTGCTCGGGGTAACGCTGGCGGTGGTGGCCAGCACGGCCAGCGCGGTGATCGCACTGCTGTTGGTCCGGGCGGCCGGCTGGCAACTGAGCCGCCTGGTCCGCCACCAGGCCGTCGAAACAGTCGATGCCCGGCTACGCGACCGCGGCTGGATCGCGGTCATATCGCTGCGATTGATCCCGGTGGTGCCGTTTTCGGTGCTGAACTACGTCGTCGGCGCGTCCGCGGTGCGCTTGCTTCCCTACACGCTGGCGACGCTGGTCGGTGTGATTCCCACCACCGCGGCCGTGGTGATCCTGGGCGACGCGCTGACCGGCGATGTCAGCCCGCTGCTGCTTCTGGTGTCGGTGTGCATGGGCTTCCTGGGGCTCGGGCTGTTGGGTTACGAAATCAGCCACCATCGGCGGCATAAGAGGGCGGCAGCGACGGAAATCGCCCCTGCCGCCGAGCCCGCGCTTCGCGGCTAGCCGGCCGTCGCATCGCTGCACACTTTCGGCGCGACCTGCGATTTCGGCCTACACTCGAGCATGCGTCCGCGCCCAGCCGCCCGGGGGCTGTTAGTCACCGTGGTGAAGTCTGGGAGGAAAACGGAAATGGACAGTAAACATTTAGCCGCTGCCGCGCGGATCGCGGTCGGCGTCAGCATAGCGGCGCTGGCGGGCGGGACAGGTCAAGTCAACGCTGCCCCGTTGGACCCGGCCCCGCCATGCCCGACCTGCCAACCGAATCCGAATCCGGCTCCGCCGCCGGGCATTCCAGCCAAAAAATGCTGGGCGTACGGGCGCCAGGGGCCGGGAGGTCCTAAGGGCGGCGGTGGGGTGCCGGTATACCCGGAGCAGTGCCCCCCGGCCGCACCGCCGCCGAGCTGACCGGTCCGAACTTTCTCTCGCCGCGCGACAAGTGGGCCTCACCTTCACCGTCGGTGGTTGAGACGCTGGCGCATTGCGCGCCGATTCGTCGAGCTGCGACTCGGCTAACCGCCGCCGGCGCCCCTAGCTGCCACCGCGCGGATCATGAGCCCGCAAGAAGCCGACCGCGCGTTGAGCGCGTATGCAAGTCGGCATCCGCGGGCCTGGGAACGATTCCGACCCGTGCTCGAGCACTCCCTCGGCAGTCCGATCACCGAGACCGATACGCCACTGCCGATCGTCGAGCTGCGACTCGGCTAACCGCCGTCGGGCCCCTTTACCGTCAGCACCGCATAGGTTGCCAAAAATGACGCCGCCGGAACGGTATTCACGATTCGGTCGCGGGCGCGGAGATGTGCGCCCACCGCCAGCGCAAAGTACAGCGTCAGCATCGCCGTGGTCAGGCGCGCCAACGCGGGAATCCTGCTGGCCGAAAGCAAACCGACCACCGACGCCGCCTTGGACGCCGGCAGCAGCCACCGAATGTCTTGTGGGATACCCAGTGCGTCTAGGGTTTTGGCGATCACCGGCAGCGGGATCGCGCATGCGACCGCGTCAACAGCCTGCAACGCCGCAAGCCCCGCATACGTTTTCGGTGAAGTCAAAGCGCTCATGTCACTGATTCAATGCGGACGGCGGCGGGAAGCTGCCCTCGACCGGCTTGCGCGCGTCGGCCTCGGCCTTTGCCACCGCCTGGACTATCGCCGGGTCGGTTTCGGTGGAGAACCAGTCGGCGACGTCGGCGTCGTCATCGGCAGCTTGGTGCCTCGGCACCTGGTCAGCCGGGTCGACCGCCGACGGCTCAAACCGGAACACCCCGTCCGCGCCGGGCGCGCCCAGCGACTTGGCGAACCCCTGTAACGCCGCGCCGAAGTCGCTGGGCACCAACCACACCTTGTTGGCATCGCCCTGCGCCATCTGCGGCAAGACCTGCAGGTACTGATAGGCCAGCATCTCGGGAGTGGGCCGCCCTGCCTTGATCGCGGCGAACGTCTTCTCGATCGCCTTGGCCTGGCCCTGCGCCTGGAAGTAGGCCGCGGCACGCTCACCCTGCGCACGCAGCATCCGGGATTGCCGATCGGCCTCGGCGGCCAGGATCGCGGCCTGCTTGGCGCCCTCGGCGGCCAGAATCTGTGCCTGCTTGTCACCTTCGGCCTGTGTGATCGCGGCCTGCCGGTTACCTTCGGCGGTCAAGATCACCGCCCGCTTCTCCCGGTCGGCCTTCATCTGCTTTTCCATCGAGGCCTGGATCGATGGCGGCGGGTCGATGCTGCGCAGCTCGACCCGGGCTACCCGGAGGCCCCACCGGCCGGTGGCCTCGTCGAGCACGCCGCGCAACTGACCGTTGATCTTGTCGCGCGAGGTCAGGGTCTGCTCCAGCGTCATCCCGCCGACGACGTTGCGCAGGGTGGTGGTGGTGAGCTGTTCGACGCCGACGATGTAGTTGCTGATCTCGTAGACGGCCGCCTGCGGAACAGTGACCTGGAAGTACACCACGGTGTCGATGTTGAGGGTCAGGTTGTCCTCGGTGATCACCGGCTGCGGCGGGAAGGAGACCACCCTTTCGCGCAGGTCCACCCGGGCGCGGATCCGATCGATGAAAGGCACCAGCAAGGTCAGCTGACCGCTGACCGTGCGGCTGTACCTGCCCAGCCGTTCGATCACCGCCGCCTCGGCCTGCGGGATCAGCGCAACCGACTTGGCCACCACGATGGCGGCAAAAATCACCAGAACAGCCAGCAATACCAGACCAGCAATCACAGTTCCTCCTGTTGCTCCAGAGGTGTTACGTGTTTTTCCACACCACAGCGGTGGCCCCGTCGATATGCATGACGGTCACCCGCTCGCCAGGTTCGAAGACATCGCCCTCGTTCATAGGACGCGCCGTCCACACTTGGCCATCGAGTTTCACCTGACCTTCGTCATGGGCAACGCGGTCGAGGACCAGCGCACTTTTGCCCTCCAGCGCCTTCACCCCCGTCGGCAAGCCATTCGCGGGCGTCAGACGCCGCCGCAGCACGGGTCGGACCAATACCAGCAGAAGCACCGAAACTACCAGGAACACCGCTCCGTCGGTCCAGATTGGCAGGCCTAGCAGCCAGCTGGATCCGGCTGCGGCCAGCGCACCGCCACCGAGCATCAGCATGAACATGTCGCCGGTCAGCGCCTCCGCGCCGGCCAGCCCTAATGCGACGATGAGCCAGATCAAAGCCGCAGACATGCCGCCAGGATATCGCGTGATCGGCCTTGGTCACGGCGAACAACTAGACTGCGAAACCATGTGGTGCCCCAGCGCAACGCTCTCGGTCTGGGCCAATGCCTGGCTTGCCGGCAAGGCCGCGCCCGACGACGTCCTCGACGCGTTATCTTGTTGGGCGCCAACGCAATCAGTCACCGCTTACGACGCGGTCGCGGCGGGCCACACCGGGCTGCCGTGGCCGGACGTGAACGACGCGGGTGCGGTGTTGCTGCTACAGACGCTGCGCACCGCAGCCGGACGGCCGACGACGGGCGTACCTTCGATCAGCGTGGTTCTGCCGGTTCCCGGCGATGTCCGGGGGTTGGCCGCGGGCACACAGTTCGAGCGGGATGCCGTGATCGCGGGAGAAGCGGTGATCGTCGCCAATCCCGACGACCCTGGCATGGCCGTCGGGCTGGTGCCCGAATTCGGATATGACGAATCCGACGACGAACTCGTCGTACCCGAATTGTGTGCGCTGTCCTGGACGGTCTATTCACTTCGGGGCGCCCCGGCCGTCGACCGTACCGAGTTGGGCGAGGCCGAATACGCCCTCCGGCTGGCGGTGCGATCAGCCGCCGACGCGCTGACCACAATCGGGCTGGGGTCCACCGGCGTCGACGTCGACGATCCGCGCGGGCTCGTCGAGCAGCTGCTGGAATCCGCGCGGCACCACCAAGTTCCCGAGCCCGCGCCGAAACGCGCCTTGCGGGTGCTGGAAAACGCCGCACATGTGGACGCGATCATCACGGTCAGCGCCGGGCTCAGCCGGATTGGAACGCAGTCGTTGTCGGAGGCCCAGATCGCCACCGACGCACTGCGTCCGTTGGCCGCGGTGGTGCGATCGGCGAGAATGGCCGCGCTCACCGCGATTCTGCACGCCGCCTGGCGCGCCTAGCCGCCGGTCAGTCCGCGCATTACTCGGCGACGCAGTGCGGCGGGCGGCACGGCTGGCCGTTGATGCTGGCCGCGCAGCCCGGCACCGGGTCGAGTCCGCTCAGCCGGGCGGGCGCACGGCCATAACGCAATTCGTCGATCAAGTCCACGGCCATCCGCGCGAATCGCGGGTGGGCATTAGGCGTCGCGGCCCGCGTCAACACCACGCCCGTCGCCTCGGCCTGCGATCTCAACTCCTGGTCGAGATCCCACACCACCTCGATATGGTCGGCGACAAACCCTATCGGGCAGACGATGACGGCTTTGGTCCCGGTCGCGGCCAACGCCGAAAGATGGTCGGTGACATCGGGCTCCAGCCACGCAACCTGCGGTGGGCCCGAACGCGACTGCCAGGCCAGGTCGAAATCGGGGTATCCGGCCGCCGCCGCGACGAGCCGTGCGGCGTACGCGACCTGTCGGCTGTAGAGCTGCGGGCCGCAGCGCTGGTCGGCGGCCACCGGGATCGAATGTGCGGTGAATACCAGCCGCGCGTCGGGCAACAGCTCGGCGGGTATCGCGCCGGAGGCTGCACCGATGGTGTCGGCGAAGATCTGCACGAGATCCGGGTGGTCGAAATAAGGCCGCAGTTTGACCAATTCGGGCGCATTCGGCCCGGCCGCCCGGCGTGCCCGGGCGATGTCCTCGACATACTGCGTGCAGCTGGAATAGCCGCTCCAGGCCGACGTGGCGAAAACTGCCGCACGCCGGATTCCGTTGTCGCGCATGGTCGCGACGGTGTCTTCGACGTAGGGTTCCCAATTGCGATTGCCGAAATAGACCGGAATGTCTGAACCGCGTTCGACGAGTTCTGCACGCAATTGGGCGATCAGCGCGCGGTTGATCCGGTTGATCGGCGACACCCCGCCGAAGTGCATGTAGTGCTCGGCGACGTGGTCAAGGCGTTCGGGCGGCACATTGCGGCCGCGAGTGACGTTCTCCAGGAACGGCCTTACCTGCTCGGGCCCTTCCGGTCCGCCGAACGACAGCAACAGGACCGCGTCGAATTCCATCGCGTACTAAAGCAATTGAGTGCTGGCGCCGCCGTCAGCGTAGATGATCGTGCCGGTGGTCGCGGGCAGCCATTCGGACAGCAACGCACACACCGTCTTGGCAACCGGCGTGGGGTCCTTCATGTTCCAACCGACCGGAGCCCGCTGGTCCCAGCCCTCTTCCAGCAGCTGTATCTGCGCGCCCGCCTCGTCGCCGAGCGCACCGCCGACGATCGCGCTCATCGCCAGCGTTCGAATAGGCCCTGCAGCAACGAGATTCGAGCGTACGCCAAACTTGCCGGCTTCGCGTGCCACGAACCGGTTGACCGATTCCAGCGCGCTCTTGGCGACCGTCATCCAGTTGTAGGCGGGCATGGCCCGGCTCGGATCAAAATCCATGCCGACGATCGAACCGCCGGGGTTCATGATCGGCAGCAGCGCCTTGGCGAGCGAGGCATACGAGTAAGCGGAGATGTGGATGCCCTTGGCGACATCCTCGTAGGGCGCGTCGAAGAACGGGTTGATGCCCATGCCGCTTTGGGGCATGAAGCCGATCGAATGCACCACGCCGTCGAGCTTGTTGCCCTCGCCGATCTCGGCCGTCACCCGCTCGGCCAGGCTGTCGAGGTGCTTCTCGTCTTGCACGTCCAGTTCGATCAGCGGGGCCTTCTCCGGCAACCGGTCGGCGATGCGCTGGATCAGCCGCAGCCGGTCGAACCCGGTCAGCACCAGCTGAGCGCCCTGTTCCTGGGCCACCCGCGCGATGTGAAACGCGATCGACGCGTCGGTGATGATCCCGGTGACCAGAATCCGTTTGCCGTCAAGAAGTCCTGCCATGTCCGTCCTTGTTCGTGTCAGGGTCAGTGACCCATACCCATGCCGCCGTCGACCGGGATCACCGCACCGGCGATGTAGCTCGCATCCTCCGACGCGAGGAAGCTGACCACCCCGGCAACCTCCTCGGCGGTGCCGACCCGCTTCGCCGGAATGAACTCCAGCGCCCCCGCCTGAATCCGCTCATCCAGCGAGCGGGTCATCTCGGTGTCGATGTAGCCGGGGGCCACCACGTTCGCGGTAACCCCGGCCTTGGACAATTCCCGGGAGATCGAGCGCGCCATGCCGATCAGACCGGCTTTGGAGGCCGCGTAATTGGACTGGTTGCCGATGCCCCAGCTGCCGGAGACCGAGCCCACAAAGATCATCCGACCGAACCGCTTTTTCTGCATGCTGCGCGAGGCGCGCTGGGCCACCCGGAACGCCCCGGTGAGGTTCGCGTCGATGACCTTCTCGAACCTCTCCTCGGTCATCCGAATGAGAAACGCGTCGGCGGAGACGCCGGCGTTGGACACCAGCACCTCCACCGCACCTTGGTGCTCCTCGACCTCTTTGAAGGCGCGATCGACGGCGTCGTTGTCGGTGACATCGCACAGCACGCCGAACAAGCCCTCCGGTGCGCCCGACCCGCGGTGCGTGACGGCGACCTTGTGGCCGTCGGCGGCCAGCCGCTGAGCGATCGCCAGACCGATCCCCCGGTTACCTCCAGTGACGAGCACCGACCGAGAAACGAACGCAGGCTTGACCGCGTCGGCTTTTCCGGCGGTGTCCGTCGGGGTCTCGGCGCCTTTCTTGGCAGCAACGTCAGTCACCCCGACAACCTAACGCCTCACCGCGGCAACGCTGAAATCGCCGGATCTGGTCTAGAACTCCAGGCAGGTCGACTGCGTGCGCGGCCTTGACGTGGGCAGGACTAGGGTCGAACCCATGGCGACCGTCCGCGAGCCGCTGCGGCTGCAAGTCATCGCCTACACGTGCAGCCACAATTGCATGGGCGTTCGAGAAAATGCTGGCGGATGCTGCACACTCGACGATCGTGACTTTATTCCGGGGCCCGTCCGCGACGCGGATGCCTTCCTGGTTGACCTGGGTCGGTTGTTCCTACGCGAGGTTTCCCATGAAGAGGTGTTCATCGACTTCGAGGAGGGACGGGCCCTCTTCCCGGATCGCCCGTGTTGGCAGGAGCCTGCTAACTACCCAGCGTTGCGCGTCCGACCGGATGTGGAGTGGATTCCGTGCCGTTTCTACGACAAGACGACGCTTGCGTGCACCGTGTACGACATTCGTCCTGCGATGTGTAGAGACTTCCTCTGCGACCACCTCAAGGACGTCATTTCCCTGCTGAACTTGAACGAGGAATAACAGTCGTTGGGAAGCTGCGCCAATCAGGTCGGCAGCCGGCGGTTGATGAGCAGGGCCGCCAGCCCGGCCAGCGCCAGCACCAGCGAACCCAGCCGCAACCACCCGACGCTCGCGTCGCCGCGGATCGTCTCGTAACCGATCTGCTCCTGCAGCGACGCGTAGACCTGCTTGAGCTCCTGCAAGTTAGAGGCACCGTAATGGTTGCCGCCGGACAGCTCGGCGACCTTTTTCATCGTGCTGTCGTCAACGGGGACCGGCTGGCGTTGGCCGTTGATCTCCACGAAGCCATACGGGGTGCCGAACGAGATCGTCGAGATCGGCACACCCTGGTCCTTGGCGGTGCGCGCCGCGGTGAAGGCACCCTTGGGGTTGTCCGGGTTGGTCGGCATTGTCTCCTTACCGTCGGAGAACAACACGATCCGCGCCGGCGGCGGGGTGTCGCCGCCGCCGATGACCGCGCCCACGGTGGCGATGGCCTGCAGCGCGGTGAAAATGCCCTCGCCGGTGGCGGTTCGGTCGGCGAACTGCAACTTGTCCAGCGCGGCTTTGGTCGCGTCCCGGTTGGTCGTCGGTTGCACCAGAACCGTCGCCGTCCCGGCATAGGCGATCAACCCGAGGTTGATGCCGGGGGTGAGCTCACCGGCGAACTCCTTGGCGGCCGCTTCGGCCGCTGCCATCCGGTTGGGTTCGACGTCGGTGGCCCGCATGGACTGCGAGACGTCGATGACCAGCATGACGACCGCGCGGTTGCGCGGGATTCGCACATCGTGAGTCGGCCCGGCCATCGCGATCGTGAACAGCAGCAACGCCGACACCAGCAGGATCGCCGGCAGGTGACGCCAGCGGGTGGGCTGCTTGGGGGCGACGCTTTCCAGCAGCTCCATGTTGGCGAAGCGCAGCATCCGGCGCTGCCGCGCCACCTGCATGATGATGTAGAGCGCCACCAGCCCGAGAACTGCCAGCAGGAACAGAAAAAACCATGCGTGGGCGAAGCCGGACAGCGTCATCGGCCCGAGCAACGGCAGTGTCATAGCAAACCCGTCTTGGTGTGTATGCCCGCCAACGTCACTGGCGACCCGCCATCGCGCCGCGGCGGCGGGATTCGACGAAACGGACGATGTCGGCAATCCAGTCGCGGTCGGTGCGCAGCGATAACAGCGGCGCCCCGCAGCTGCGCATCGCGTGGGACACGTCGGCGCGATGGGCCTCGGCCGCCTTGGCGAAGTCGTCGCGCAGCTGCGCGTCGATGGTGAACTCGCGGGTAACACCGGATTCGGCGTCCTGCAAGATGACGTCGCCGACGTCGGGCAACTCGACATCTCGGGGATCGAGCACCTCGATGCCCAGCACCTCATGGCGCGCGGCGATGGCCCGCAGTGGACGCATCCAGTTGATCGGGCCGAGGAAGTCGCTGATGATCACGGCCATCCCGCGGCGGCGTTCCGGACGGCGCAACGCGTCGATCGCCACCGCCAAATCCCCGCGCACCCCTACCGGCGCCTTGGGCATGGTGGCGATCGTGCGCAGCAGCGTCTGCTCGTGCTGACGTCCGGAGCGTGCCGGCACCCGAATCATCTTCTCGCCGTTGGCAACCACCGCGCCGAGCCGGTTTCCTCCCCCACTGTTGAGAAACGTGATGGCGGCCGCGGCCGCCACCGCCACGTCACGTTTCTCGCAGACCGCCGTGCCGAAGTCCAGGCTGGCCGACATGTCGACCACCAGCCAGGTCTCCAGTTCGCGGTCGGCGATCATCTGCCGGACGTGCGGGTGGGTGGTGCGCGCGGTGACCGCCCAGTCCATCCGGCGCACGTCGTCGCCGGGCTGATACTCGCGTGACTCCCCCGGCTCAGAGCCGGGGCCCGGGATCAGGCCGAGGTGGTCACCGTGCAGGACACCGTCGAGCTTGCGTTTGACCGTCAGCTCGAGTGTGCGCAAAGCCGCTGACAGCTTTGGGTCGTCGATCTGCCCGCGCTGCATCGACGGCGGATGGACCACCGCCGGCTCTTTCGGATCGGTCACCGACCGCTAGCCGCGGCCGCGGCCTGCATCGCCGGCGGAACCGAATGTCCTTGTTGCGGAACGGCATTAACCTGCGGCATACCAACGGTCTGCAGCACCCGGTTGATGATGATCTCCGGCGATACTTCGTCGGCGAGCGCGTCATAAGTGAGCACCAGCCGGTGCCGCAACACGTCGGGAATGACCTCGACAATGTCTTGCGGAATCACGTAGTCGCGACCGCGCACCAACGCGAGCGAACGTGAAGCGGCGATGATGCCCAGCGAGGCACGTGGCGACGCGCCGAACGAGACCCAGCTCTTGACGTCGTTCATCCCCAGTTGCTCAGGGTGACGCGTGGCGGTGACGACGCGGACCACGTAGTCGACCAGCGCATGGTGAACGAAGTTGTTCGCGGCGATCTCCTGCAGTCGCAGCAGGTCACCGGTGTTCAGGATCTGCTTGGGCTCCGGCGGCCTGACACCCATCCGGTAGATGATCTCGCGCTCTTCCTCCGGCGAGGGATAGCCGACGTTGATCTTGAACAGGAAGCGGTCACGCTGGGCCTCCGGCAGCGGGTAGACGCCCTCGTGCTCGATGGGGTTCTGGGTGGCCATCACCAGGAACGGGTTGGGCAGGGGGAATCTCTTGCCGCCGATCGACACCTGGCGTTCCTGCATGACCTCCAGCAATGCAGACTGAACTTTCGCCGGGGCCCGGTTGATCTCGTCGGCGAGCAGGAAGTTGACCACCACCGGGCCGAGCTCGGTGTCGAACTCTTCCTTGCCCTGCCGGTAGATGCGGGTACCGATGATGTCGGTGGGCACCAGGTCCGGGGTGAACTGGATGCGCGCGAACGTCCCGCCGACCACTCGGGCGAAGGTCTCAACGGCCAATGTCTTGGCCACGCCGGGCACACCCTCGAGCAGCACATGGCCCTTGGACAGCAGGCCGACGAGCATGCGCTCGACGAGCTGGTCCTGGCCCACGATGATCCGCTTGACTTCGAAGATGGCTCGTTCAAGGGTGTGCACCTCGGCAGCCAGCCCATTGCCGCCGCCGGACGGTGCCGCGTGCGCCGGGGCCGTCGAGGGCCCGCCCGGGCCCGAGTAACCGCTGGTCCCCGGGGGCGGCCCGCCTGCTGATGTCATCGATTACCCTCCACGGCTCAAACCTCCAAAGCTCAATCAGACACGACTGCTCGCACGACGAACGTCGCGGGGCAGCGGCGTGCCCTGGTTCAACTATTCCAGGCCACCCGGATTCCGTCGACGTGGCGTGTCCGGCGACGATGCAGGCCGCGAAGCGGACTGGGGAGAAGCCGGGCCATTAGCGGGCGCCCCGCGCACACGAGACGTGCGCATCAGTTCTCAATGATCCGGGTCAAAAACGGCGTCATCCCGCCTTTCCGCACCGGGCTGACGGTGACTTTGCCGGCGCTGCCGGACGCCTCCAACATCTGGCCGTTGCCCAAGTAGATGGTGACGTGCTGGGTTCCGCCCGGGCCGTAGAAGATGAGGTCACCACGCTTGGCCTGCGACGGCGGAATATGGCGACCGGCGTTGTATTGGTCACCGGAGAACCTCGGGATCAGCACGCCCACCCCGGCGAAGCTGTACCGAACCAACCCCGAGCAGTCGAAGCCGACGGTGTTAGCTCCGGATTCCACGCCTTTGCTGGGGCCATTCAAGGTGCCGCCGCCCCACGAGTAGGGCACGCCCATCTGCGACGATCCGCGACGGATGGCGTACTCGACGGCTTGGCGCCCGTAGACCCGCGGAATCCCGTTGGGACTGGTGCCGGCGCCGCCGCCGCCGCCGAGATTGATGCCGAGGCCGCCGAGGAACTGCCGCCCGAGATCGAGCGTGGTCTGGGTGGCGTTGGCGGTGGCCTGCAGCGACTGGTTGGCAATCGCGACCGGGTCTCCTGGTGCGCCCGCGCTGACCACCGGCGGCAGGGTGGGGTCCCAAGCTCCGTCCTCGGCACCGGCGGGACCGGCCAGGGCGATTAGCAGACCGAAGGCAGCCAGAATCGGCCAGACCAGCCCAGCCCGGCGCAACCACTTGGCCTCTTTAAACCAGCGGCGCATAAATCCTTCCCGCGCGTCAGTACTCGATGTAGCGGACTACGTAGGGCGTCATACCGCTGGTACGGACCGGTGCGACCCGGACCTTCAACCCGACGTCGGGAGCCTCGAGCATCTGACCGTCACCGAGATAGATCGTCACGTGCTGGCTACCGCCGGGGCCGTAGAAAATCACGTCGCCACGGCGCATCTGCGAGGACGGGATCTTGCGACCCAGGTTGTACTGCGAACCCGAGTAGTGCGGCAGCTTGATACCCACGCCGGCAAACGAGTACAGCACCAGGCCCGAGCAGTCGAAGCCGACAGTGCCGGACCCCGAGTCGATGCCTCTGCCCGGCCCGGCGGCGGTGCCGCCGCCCCACGAATACGGCACACCCAGCTGCGAGAGCCCTCGGCGAATCACATACTCGGACGCCTGCCGTCCGTACACCCGCGGAATACGGCCGTTGGTGAAGCCGGTCGGTGTGGGAGCCAGCCCCAGCTGCTGCAGGAAGCTGCGGCCCATATTGGAGGTGACCTCAGAAGAGGTCGCCGAAATCCCCAGGACCTTGTTGAGAATCGCGATCGGGTCACCCGCCACGTTGGCGCTGGGCACCATCGGCAACGTGGGATCCCAGTCGCCGGCCCATTGACCGCCGTTGCCCCGCGGCGCGCTGGGCGAACCGGGGTTCGCCGGATCCCATCGATCACCGGAGGACGACGCCGCCCGCGGTCCGGCACCCGGTCCGCCCGCGGATGCCGACCAATTGCGGGCGGCGTCGAGTCTGGTTTGGGCCGCGTTACGCTCGTCGGCCAGGCGGTTGATTTCTTGCTGCTGTTCGCCGAACTTGCGGTGGACGTCGACCACTGCGGCCACCGCGGCGTTCTGGCTGGCTTGGGCGTCGGCGACAGCCTTGTCCGCCTTCTGCTTTGCCAACCGCGCCGCCGAGTCCTTATTCACTTGCTCAGTGCGAGCTCGCTGCAAGTTGTCCATCACCTGCCGGGAACTGGCGGCCAGGGTTTGACCGGCGGCCGCCGTCGCGATGATGTCGTCGGGGCTCGCCGCCTTGAGGTAGCTGTCCGAGGGACCGTTGACGTAACTGGCTACCGCAAATCGGTCGAATCGCTTCTGGGCGGCCGCAATTGCGGCGTTGGCGTCCTTGACGCGTTGCTCGCTGGCCTCGACATCATGTTGGGCGGCCGCGGCGTTGTCGCGGGCGGTTTCGACGTCGACCACAGCTTTGTTGACGCTCTCCTGCTCGGTCTGAATCTGCGCGCCGAGGTCCTGTAGACGCTGGTTGGCCTGTGCGACATCCGCGATCAGCTTGGCCATGGTGTCCGGCTCGGCGCCTGGGTCGGCGTTTGCCAGACCGGGGACGCACAGCGTCACGGCCACGCTGAGAATGGCCGGAGCGAGGCGGCGGGTGACCCGGGCGGCCAGTCGGACAGACGAGCCGCGACAGATGCGTCTCATTCGACTTGGATCTCCTATGGCTCAACGCGGGCGGACGGCGTCGGCCCCAGTAATCACTGGAAGCGCGATTTAAATCAAAAGCATCCTTTGCACCGTATGTCACATCTGAACCAATGGAAACTTTAGTAACAAATTACAGGTGTGTTCTTCCGACAACTGTGACCGAACGGTGACATCACTGATTTGCCCGCAACAGCGGTACGGGTGCCGCTGTTATGCGACACAAGCCGAATACGGCGAGTTAGACGCTCTGGCCAGCTTCTTCTGTCGTTGCTTCCGCCTTATCGGGCGACGTTGCTGAGCGCCTGCTGCGCAGTTGCATGACGCGGGTGCCGATCACCGCTGCCAGCACTCCGAAAAGAAGCACGATTGTGAACGCGGTCCAGGGAAACTGTGGCGTGTTGAGCTGGTGCAAAAAATTCTGCGCAGATACCACCGGATTGCCGGTCTTGGCGCTGTCTTCGCCGATCTCCAGCGTGGAGCGCGGAAAGTGCGTGCTGTAGGTGCCGACGAAGTTTGGGCTGAGCACCAGCACGGTGGCATCAGTGTGTTGGGCACCCACCCTGGTCGCGATGTCGCGAAGTGGTGTGTCGGTCGGCGGATTGTGGTCGAGGACGACGATCTTGAGATCGATGCCGTCGTTGTGCGCTTGGTCGATCACCTGAAGTAGCGCCGGCGTGACGGCCGTGGGCGCGCTGATGTTGTGAGCGGTGACCTGCTCTTGCACGATCGCCAGGCACTGGTCGGGCGGTGTTGCCGGATCGGCACCGACGGTGCCGCAGATCTCGCCCGGGATATAGAGCGGCGCGTGCGGGGTGGTCACGGTCCAAGACCGTACCGCGCCCGGCGACGACGGCAGTTGGCCGGCCGTGCCCGGCCTGCACCAACGCGACACGTAAACCTCTGCGACGACACGCCGGGTGATTTCAAGGTTTGGTTGCAACAGCGGTTTCTGTCGGGTGTGACAGTAGCTGGTTGAGGACCTGGGCGGGGTTGTGCCAGCCGAAGCGTTTGCGGGGGCGTTCGTTGAGTTCGGCAGCGACCTCGGCGAGGTGGTCCGCTGAGTGCACCGACAGGTCAGTGCCTTTCGGAAAGTACTGGCGCAAAAGACCGTTGGTGTTCTCATTGCCGCCGCGTTGCCAGGGAGAGTGTGGATCGCAAAAGTAGATGTCGATACCGGCGTCGATACTGATGCGGGCGTGCTGGTGCATCTCGCTGCCCTGGTCCCAGGTCAAGGAGCGGCGCAGCGCCTCGTGCAGGGTTTTGATGGTTTCGATCATGGTGTCGGCGACGACCTCGGGGTGGCGCCCGGCCGGCAGGTGCAGTAGTTGGACGAACCCGCTGGAGCGCTCCACGAGGGTGCCGATCTGGGAGCGCTGGTTTTTACCGATGATTAGGTCGCCTTCCCAGTGCCCGGGCACCGCGCGGTCCTCGGCTTCGGCTGGCCGCTCGGAGATGTTGATCATGCCCGGGATGCGGCCGCGCCTATTTTCGGTGCAGACCCGCCCGCGCGGCTTGCGCAACGCCCGCCCAGTGCGCAGACATTTGGTCAGTTCCCGGCGCAGTTCACCGCGTCCTTGCACGTAGAGCGACTTGTAGATGGTTTCGTGGGACACCTGCATCTCCGGGTGGTCGGTATAGGTCATGGCCAACACCCCAGCAATCTGTTCGGGGCTGTACTTCTTGACCAACAACGTTTGCACCTCGGCACGCAGTTGAGGACAGCGACTCAGCTTGCCGGTCTTGGGCCGCCGTGCTCGACGCTCACTGCGCAACTGAGCGATCCGGGCCGAATAGCCCGACTTGGCGTCCCAGCCGGCCCGGCGAGCCCCGAAGCGATACCACGCCCGATAAGCGGCCCGTGCGGCCAAGGGCAGCGCCATTTTTGGCGATCTCACGCATGACCGTCGACGGAGCCCTTCCCAGCCGACAGGCCATCGACCGGATCGACTCACCGCGCGAAGTACCGATCATGATCTCTTCGCGCTCATCGTGCGATAACCGCGGCCGTTTTCGCCCCCGGTGTTGCTGCAACTGTGGATTCACACCACCACGCTGGGTGAACCACGCCGAACCACAACGCAGCGACACACCCACGGCCACACCCGCAGCCTCTGGTACCACTCCCGCAGCGATCAACTCCCAATACCGACGCCGCACCGACAACAACTGAGGCTGGCCAGTCATCAACACCCCTAGCTAAGAAGTGTTGCAATCACCCCTTGAACCCAAGACGATGCTCGTCGCGATGGTTGCAGTCTCGCGAGCCAAAGAGGTGGTTGGCGCGAATGCAGGACAAGCGTACTGTTAGACTGGCCTTGTCGACACGGCCCGTCGGCGAGCAGAACCAGCGGCGATCGCAAGCCCGGCGTAGCCGGGTGCAGCGGGTCGCCGCAAAAAGAACTCAATCCCGGGAGTTGATGTGAGCAGCAAAGATTCGGTGAATTCATTCGGAGCGCGCAACACCCTGGCAGTCGGCGACAGCAGTTACCAGATCTATCGCCTGGACGCTGTGCCCGGCACGGAGAAACTCCCCTACAGCCTCAAAGTGCTCGCGGAAAACCTGCTGCGCAACGAGGACGGCAGCAATATCACCAAGGAGCACATCCTGGCGATTGCGAACTGGGACTCGTCGGCCGAGCCCAGCGTTGAGATCCAGTACACGCCCGCCCGCGTCGTCATGCAGGACTTCACCGGCGTGCCCTGCATCGTCGACCTGGCCACCATGCGTGAGGCCATCGCGGATCTGGGCGGCGACGCCGAGAAGGTCAACCCGCTGGCGCCGGCCGACCTGGTGATCGATCACTCGGTGATCGCGGATCTCTTCGGCCGCGCCGACGCTTTCGAGCGCAACGTCGAGATCGAATACCAGCGCAACGGCGAGCGCTACCAATTCCTGCGCTGGGGGCAGGGCGCCTTCCAGGATTTCAAGGTGGTGCCGCCGGGCACCGGCATCGTGCACCAAGTCAACATCGAATACCTGGCCCACGTCGTGATGGAGCGCGACGGGGTGGCCTACCCGGACACCTGCGTCGGCACCGATTCACACACCACGATGGTCAACGGCCTGGGCGTATTGGGCTGGGGCGTCGGCGGAATCGAGGCCGAAGCCGCGATGCTCGGTCAGCCCGTCTCGATGCTCATCCCCCGGGTCGTCGGCTTCAAACTCACCGGTGAGATCCAGCCCGGTGTGACCGCCACCGACGTGGTGCTCACCGTCACCCAGATGCTGCGCAAGCACGGCGTTGTCGGCAAGTTCGTCGAATTCTACGGCGAGGGTGTGGCGGAGGTCCCGCTGGCCAATCGCGCCACCCTGGGCAACATGAGCCCCGAATTCGGTTCCACCGCAGCGATATTCCCGATCGATCAGGAGACAATCGACTACCTGCGGTTCACCGGGCGCAAAGAAGAGCAGCTCGCGCTGGTCGAGGCCTACGCCAAAGAGCAGGGCATGTGGCACGACCCCAAACACGAGCCAGAGTTCTCCGAGTACCTGGAGCTCAACCTGGCCGACGTGGTGCCGTCGATCGCGGGACCCAAGCGACCGCAGGATCGAATCGCGTTGTCTGACGCCAAATCCACGTTCCGCGACCAGATCCCGAACTATGTCGGCGACGACCCGGACAAGAAGGACTACTCGAGACTGGACGAGTCGGTCGACGAGACATTCCCCGCCAGCGACCCGGGGGCACTGAGCAACGGTCACGCTGACGACCACAAACCGGTGGAGTCGGCCGCAAAGCACGCCAAGGGCCGGGTGAGCAACCCGGTGACGGTGAAGTGCGACGAACTCGGCGAATTCGTGCTCGACCACGGCGCGGTGGTGATCGCCGCGATCACCTCGTGCACCAACACCTCCAACCCCTCGGTGATGCTGGGCGCGGCACTGCTGGCGCGCAACGCCGTCGAGAAGGGCCTTGCCACCAAGCCTTGGGTGAAGACCACGATGGCGCCGGGCTCCCAGGTCGTCAGCGACTACTACGAAAAGGCCGGGCTATGGCCGTATTTGGAGAAGCTCGGCTTCTACCTTGTCGGCTACGGCTGCACCACCTGCATCGGCAATTCCGGTCCGCTGCCCGAGGAGATCTCGAAGGCGGTCAACGACAATGACCTTTCGGTCGCCGCGGTGCTGTCCGGCAACCGGAACTTCGAGGGCCGCATCAACCCGGACGTGAAGATGAACTATCTGGCCTCACCGCCGCTGGTAGTCGCCTACGCGCTGGCCGGCACGATGGACTTCGATTTCGAATCGCAGCCGCTGGGCGCAGATAAGGAAGGCACCGACGTCTTCCTCAAAGACATCTGGCCATCACAGAAGGACGTCTCCGACACCATCGCATCGGCGATCAATCAGGAGATGTTCGTTAGGAACTACGCGGACGTGTTCAAGGGCGACGAGCGGTGGCGCAACCTGCCCACTCCCAAAGGCAACACCTTCGAGTGGGCCGCCGACTCGACCTACGTGCGCAAGCCGCCGTACTTCGACGGGATGCCCGCCGACCCGCAGCCGGTCACTGACATCAGCGGCGCGCGGGTGCTGGCGCTGCTCGGCGACTCGGTGACCACCGACCACATTTCGCCGGCGGGCAGCATCAAGCCGGGCACGCCGGCCGCGCAGTATCTCGACGAGCATGGCGTCGCGCGCAAGGACTACAACTCGTTCGGGTCGCGGCGCGGCAACCACGAGGTGATGATCCGCGGCACGTTCGCCAACATCCGGCTGCGCAACCTGCTGCTCGACGACGTCTCCGGTGGGTACACCCGCGACTTCACCCAGCCCGACGGACCGCAGGCGTTCATCTACGACGCGGCGCAAAACTATGCGGCGAAAGACATTCCACTGGTCGTGCTGGGCGGCAAGGAATACGGTTCGGGCTCGTCGCGAGACTGGGCGGCCAAGGGCACAATGCTGCTGGGTGTGCGCGCGGTGATCGCCGAGTCGTTCGAGCGCATCCACCGGTCCAACCTGATCGGCATGGGTGTCATCCCGCTGCAGTTCCCCGAGGGGAAGACCGCCGAGTCGTTGGGCCTCGACGGCACGGAGGTGTTCGACATCACCGGCATCGAGGCGCTCAACGACGGCAAGACACCAAAGACGGTGCACGTCAAGGCCGGCAAGGACGGCAAGGACGCGGTGGAGTTCGACGCTGTGGTGCGGATCGACACACCGGGCGAAGCCGACTACTACCGCGACGGCGGCATCTTGCAGTACGTGTTGCGCAACATGCTCAGGTCGAGCTAGCTCGGCGGACCTGTGCCTAAGGTCAGCCAGGACCATCTGGCGGCCCGTCGCCGTCAGATCCTCGACGGTGCCCGTCGCTGCTTTGCCGAATATGGCTACGACAAGGCGACGGTGCGCCGGCTGGAACAGGCCATCGGGTTGTCGCGGGGAGCGATCTTCCACCATTTCCGCGACAAAGACACGTTGTTCTTCGAGCTGGCTCGCGAGGATGCCGAACGGATGGCGGCCGTCGCGTCGCGCGAGGGTCTCATCCAGGTGATGCGGGACTTGCTCAACGCGCCCGACCAGTTCGACTGGCTCGCCACGCGATTGGAGATCGCACGGAAGCTGCGTCACGACCCCGCGTTCAGTCAGGGGTGGGCGGAGCGCTCGGCGGAGCTGACGGCGGCAACGATCGATCGGCTGCGTCGGCAAAAGCAGGCCGGCCGGGTGCGCGACGACATCCCCAGCGACGTGTTGGTGTGCTACCTGGACCTGGTTCTCGACGGACTAGTCGCCCGGGTGACTTCCGGTGAAGACCCGCAACGCCTAAGCGCCGTTCTCGATCTGGTCGAAGGCTCGGTACGCCAGCGATGAGTTAGTCGCGTTACCGAGATCGCGTGCGGTGGTTGGGCCCACCACGACTGCGCATTGTGGTCCCCGATTCGCGCAGCATGCTGTGAATCGACCCGTACGACCTGCCGGTCGACGCGACCAGAGTTCGAATGCTGGCCCCGCCCTCGTAAGCACTGCGCAGTTCGACCAGCAACTGCGAGCGCGATTTCTTCGATTTCCTCATCGGCGCCTCCCCGCTGAACAGGATCCCCAAAGCACACAGCGTAAGAAGCCGACGTCGGCGGCGCGGCAATTTGACGAAATCGCCTGTCACACCGTGGAGCCGAGTCGCTCAGGCGGTCAGGCCAGCTCGATCAGATCCCGGTATTCGTCGGACCAATGGTCTTCGGTGCCGTCGGGAAGCAGCACAACGCGTTGCGGGTCGAGAGCTTCGGCGGCACCGGGGTCGTGTGTCACCAGCACCACCGCTCCGGCGTAGCTGCGTAGCGCATCCAGCACCTGCTCGCGGGAAGCCGGATCGAGGTTGTTGGTCGGCTCGTCGAGCAGCAACACATTCGCCGTCGAGGCCACCAGACCGGCGAGCGCCAGCCGGGTCTTCTCCCCGCCGGACAGCGTGCCGGCCAACTGCTCGAGCTGGCTACCACTGAACATGAACGCCCCGAGCAGACCCCGCAGATCTTGCTCGCCGGAATCCGGTGCGGCGTGCCGGATGTTCTGCCATACCGTCGCGGTGTCGTCGAGGGTGTCGTGCTCCTGTGCGAAATACCCCAGTTTCAAACCGTGTCCGGGTTCCAACGCGCCGGCGTCGGGTTGCTCGACACCGGCCAACAGCCGCAGCAGTGTCGTCTTGCCCGCGCCGTTGAGTCCCAACACGACCACCCGGGAGCCGCGGTCGATGGCGAGGTCAACGCCGGTGAACACTTCCAGCGATCCGTACGTCTTGGTCAGGCCGGTGGCCACCAGCGGAGTGCGCCCGCAGGCCGCCGGGCTGGGGAACTTGATCCGGGCTACCTTGTCGGCCGCCCGCTCTTCATCGAGCGCGGCCATCATTCGGTCGGCACGACGCAACATGTTCTGGGCCGCAGTGGCTTTGGTGGCCTTGGCGCCCAGCTTCGCAGCTTGGGTGCGCAACGCGGTGGCCTTGCGTTCGGCGTTGGCGCGTTCCCGGCGGCGCCGCTGCTCATCGGTGGCGCGGGCGTCGAGATACTTCTGCCAACCCATGTTGTAGACGTCGGCTTCGCCGCGCACCGCGTCGAGGAACCAGACCCGATTGACGACGTCGGCCAACAAGTCGACGTTGTGGCTGATGACCACCAGACCCCCGGTGTGGTTCCGCAGGAAATCCCGCAGCCAGCCCAGCGAATCGGCGTCGAGGTGGTTGGTGGGCTCGTCGAGCAGCAAGGTCGTGGCCGACCCGGCACCGGTGTCGGAGGCGGCGAACAGAATTCGCGCCAATTCCACCCGGCGGCGTTGGCCACCGGAAAGGGTACGCAGCTGCTGGGTCAGCACGCGTTCTGGCAAACCGAGACTCGCGCATATCCGGCCCGCTTCACTTTCGGCGCCGTAGCCGCCCAGCGCGGCGAAGCGCTCTTCGAGTTGGCCGTAGCGGCGGATCGCACGATCACGAGCGGCGTCGTCGGCGAACTCGGCCATTAGCGCCTGCTGCTTTTCCAGGTCGGTGAGTAGCGTGTCCAGTCCGCGCGCGGACAGCACCCGGTCGCGGGCCAGGATGTCGAGATCGCCCTCTTTGGGATCCTGCGGCAGATAACCGATCCCGCCGGTACGGGTCACCGATCCGGCGTACGGCTCGCTCTCCCCCGCCAGGATGCGCAGGGTGGTGGTTTTCCCGGCACCGTTGCGCCCGACCAGCCCGATGCGGTCACCGGGCTGTATCCGCAGCGCCGGGCCGTCCGCGGAGAGCAGCGTGCGCGCGCCAGCGCGGACCTCGAGGTCCGTAGCCGTGATCACGGTCACTCTCCTTGCATTGCTGTATTACTTGTCGTCGGTGAAAACCGGCGGGCGTTTCTCGGCGCGCGCGGCAACCGCCTCTTCGAAGTTGGTGGTGAGCAGGCGAACGAAGAGCTGTCCTAGGCCTTCGGCCTGCATGTGCCCCTCCAGGCTAGCGGCGTCCAGTCCACTCCACAGTGTGCGCTTGGTCAACTCGGTTCCGGGCCGGGAGAACGCCGCGATTCGTTCGGCCATCGTGTAACACGTCTCCAACAGCTGATCGGCGGGCACTTGGCGCGACACCAGCCCGATCCGCTCGGCTTCCTCGGCGTCGATGTCACGACCGGTCAGCATGATCTCGAACGCCCGCGACGAGCCGATCGCCCGGGGCAACAGGTAGCTAAGACCCAGCTCGCTGGCGGTCAGCCCGTTATTGATGCCCGCGGCCCGGAAATAGGCTCCGCTGGACGCGACGCGGATGTCGGCGGCGAGCGCCAGGCACAGCCCGCCACCGATCGCTGCGCCGTTGACCGCGGCGATCACCGGTTGATGCATCCGTCGCAGCGCCAGGATGACGTCGTCGAGAATCTGCATGGAGCGCAGCGCATAGGTGGGCCGGGTCAGGCCTTCGACGTGCGGCACCTCTCCGGCCGACTTGTGGTCGGCGCCCGAGGAGAAACCTCTGCCCGCCCCGGTCAGCACGACCACCCGCACCGAGTTGTCGTAGGTGACCTTTTCCAGAGCCGCCTTCAGCGGCACCATGACGTCGAAGGCCATGGAGTTCATCCGCTCCGGCCGGTTGAGGGTGATGAGCGCGACCTGCGGCCGCGGATATTCAACGAGGACCAAACTCACCGTTGAACGGTAACGCCTGACGACGACGCGATCAGGCCTGGTCGCCCTCCTGCGCCGCGACCGCCGCGTCGATGTCGAAGTTCTTGATCTGCTGAACCAGGTCTTCCAGCGCGGCCGGCGGCAAGGCTCCGGGCTGGTTGAACACCAGCTTGCCCTTTTTGAACGCCATCAGCGTCGGGATGGATCGGATCTGGGCAGCCGCGGCAAGTTGCTGCTCGGCCTCGGTGTCGACCTTGGCGTGCACGATGTCCGGGTGCTTGTCCGCGGATGCGGCGAACGTGGGCGCGAACTGGCGGCATGGTCCGCACCAGGATGCCCAGAAGTCGACGAGAACGATGTCATTGCCGTTGACGGTGTCGTTGAACTGCTCGGCAGTGAGGTCTTGGGTAGTCACGACTCCCTTAACGCCGTGACCTGCCGCTGTGTTCCCCGGCTTCCGCTGGGTCTCAGGTCAGGTGGTCGTAGTCGCCGCGGACCCAGGCAGCGTGGCGGTCGGCCGACCGCTGGACCGCCGCGTGGCCGTCGGTGTCAATGGAGTTCGTGAAAATGCCATAAATGCGGTCGAAGTCCAACGCCGCCAGGGTCCCCGCCATGCGCTCCACCACGGCAGCCGACAGCGGAAGGCGGTTCGGGTAGCTGCGCAGAAACGCAACCGTGCGGCGATCCGAGTTGGGAAAGATGGTGTCGCCGACCAGCAGCACACCGCGTCCGCCGGCCCCCGCGGTCCAGCAGGCGACTGCGCTGCCCGGGAAATGTCCGCCGACGCGAATCACGGACAGCGACGGGGTCAGCCGCAAGGTTTCCGACCACCGCTGGATCACCGGGTCGGGACGCATCACCCACTCGGCATCCGCGGCGTTCACATACACCGGGACGCCGCCCAAGCGGTGGCTCCATTCGACTTGTGCGCCGTACATGTGCGGATGGCTGGCGACAATCGCGATGACCGGCCCCCGCTCGGTTACCTCGGCCACGGCGTCGTCGTCGACGAAGCCGGGCGGATCCCACAACACGTTGCCGGCATCGGTGCACACCAGCTTTCCCAGCTGTCCGATTCCGAACGGCGGCGAACTGCCGATCGCGACGAGTCCGTCCTCAATGACCGAGACCTGCGACCGCATCCCTTCGGCTGCCAGCTGTTCCAGCGTCGCCCACCCCTGCCCTTCGGCCGGCAACCACTGCCGCTCGTCGGCGCAAATCGCGCATACGCCCGACGCGGTAGTGTGCTCGACACCGCAGGTTCTGCACAACCAAAACATGACGTAACTCTAATTCTGCAGATCGCAGCAAACGACCGCTCACGAGCTGAGCTAATGATCGTGATCTCCGGCCGTGCAGCGGGTACCCCTCCGCACAACAGCTCGATCGGAGAACCCTGATGTCCGCCGCCACGCATCGACGTCGATTGACTCGGCTCGCGATCCTCGGACTCACTGGCGCCACCGCCGCGTCGCTCGCCGCGTGCGGCAATTCGAGCAACGAAAACACCGGAAAACCCAGCACGTCGGCGAGCCCAACGACTTCTCCGCCCAAGCCGCCGCCGGCACCACCCATGGGCCATGACGAGGTCGAGGGCTTGGTCAGATCGGTCTCTGACAACAGGATCCAGCTCACGCAGCGGGATCGGACGGCGGCCGCGGTGGACTTCACACCGGCGACAATGGTCACCGAGCTCTCGTCCGCTGCGCTGACCGACGTGAAACCCGGCAGTTGCGTCGACGTCAAGCCCGCGGCGCAGAGCGCTCCGCTCGGCGGTGCGATCACCGCGGAATCCGTGGAGATCAGCCCGTCTGAAGGCGGCAAGTGCCCTCCGCCGCTAAGGCCGGCTGGAAGTCTCGGCGTCAGCGGCATCGTCGACTCGGTCACGGGTAACACCATCGCCGTCAACAGCATCGATCCCACCGGCAAGGCCACACACACCACCGTGACCGTCATCAACACGACCACCTACACCAAACACGCGGTTACCAACGCTCAGGCGATCCAGAACGGTAAGTGCTTGGCGGCGCAGGGCACCAAGGACGGCGGGGTGCTGCACGCGGCGACCATCGACCTCGAACCGTGTCCACCGATGGGTCGCCGGCACCACCACCACCATCACTTTTAGAGGCAAGCCACGACTCGTTCAAATGCCTTCGCACGATGTGGAACTGACGCCAACGGCGTTCAGATAGCCCGAAATCGCCTGGCCCGTAGCGGAAATTGCCAACGTGATCACACTCACAGCGGCGCTGACCTCGGATCCTACGGTTGCGTCACCGTAGGTTACGCTTCCGTCGCCGTAGCTTACGGTTGCGTACCCATTCCCGGCTCGGACACACTGCGACCAAATGCAGCTGGGTGTTCGACAGGGGAGGAAAACTGGTGGGGCACTACATCGCTAACCTGCGCGACATTGAGTTCAATCTGTTCGAGGTCTTGAATCTCGGGGCGGTCCTCGGCTCGGGGCGTTATCACGATCTCGACGTCGATACGGTCCACACGATGCTCGATGAAGTCGCCCGGTTGGCCGAGGGCCCGATCGCCGAGTCTTTCGCCGACGCCGACCGCAACCCACCGGTTTTCGAGCCGGAACGTCACACCATCTCGGTGTCCGCCGAGTTAGCCAAATCGGTCCAGGCGGTCAAGGACGCCGAGTGGTGGCGCATCGGTCTCGCCGAAGAGATCGGCGGCGTCTCCGCACCGGGCCCGGTGACGTGGGCGATCAACGAAATGCTGCACTGCGCCAACCCTGCTGCGGCCTTCTTCTACAGCATGGGCCCGGCGATGGCCAACGCGCTCTACATCGAAGGCAACGAACAGCAGAAGCGGTGGGCGACGATGGCCGTGGAACGAGGATGGGCCGCCACCATGGTGTTGACCGAAGCCGACGCCGGTTCCGATGTCGGTGCGGGCCGGACCAAGGCCATCGCGCAACCGGACGGCAGCTGGCATATCGAGGGTGTCAAGCGTTTCATCTCCGGTGGCGACGTGGGCGATACCGCCGAGAACATCTTCCATCTCGTACTGGCCCGGCCCGAAGGTGCCGGTCCGGGCACCAAGGGGCTGAGCCTGTTCTACGTACCGAAATACCTCTTCGACCCGGAGACTTACGAACTCGGTTCCCGCAATGGGGTTTTCGCCACCGGGCTGGAACACAAGATGGGCTTGAAGGCCTCCCCGACCTGCGAGCTGACCTTCGGTGCCCATGGACTGCCCGCGGTCGGCTACCTGGTTGGCGACGTGCACAACGGCATCGCGCAGATGTTCACCGTCATCGAGCACGCACGCATGACGGTCGGCGTCAAGGCCGCCGGCACGCTGTCCACCGGCTACCTCAATGCGCTGGCATTCGCCAAGCAACGGGTGCAGGGCGCGGATCTGACTCAGATGACCGACAAGTCCGCGTCGCGGGTCACAATCCTGCACCACCCCGATGTGCGCCGCAGCCTGATCACGCAGAAGGCCTATGCCGAAGGTTTGCGAGCCCTCTACCTGTATGCCGCGGCACACCAGGATAACTCTGTCGCACAACAGGTTTCAGGTGCGGACGCGGATACGGCGCATCGCGTCAACGATCTGCTGCTCCCGGTCGTCAAGGGGGTCAGCTCGGAACGGACTTACGAAATCTTGACCGAGTCGCTGCAGACGCTGGGCGGGTCGGGCTTTTTGACCGACTACCCGATCGAGCAGTACATCCGTGACGCCAAGATCGACTCACTCTACGAAGGCACCACCGCAATCCAGGCGCTGGATTTCTTCTTCCGCAAAATCATTCGCGACCGAGGCCAAGCCCTCGAGCATGTCGCGTCGCAGATCACCCACACCATCGAGACCTGCGACCAGACGCTGCGGCAACATGCCGAGCTGCTGCGTACCGCGCTCGACGACGTGCGGGCGATGACCGCCACGCTGACCGGATACCTGATGGCCGCCGCGGAAAACCCAACGGAGATATACAAAGTCGGGCTGGCATCGGTGCGATTCCTGCTCGCTGTCGGCGACCTGCTCATCGGTTGGCGGCTATTGGCACAAGCCGCCGTCGCACAAGCGGCCGTGGCCACCGCGCCGACCAACGACGAAGCGTTCTATCAAGGCAAAATCGCCACCGCGCAATTCTTCGCCAAGAACATGCTGCCGAATCTCACCGCGCTGCGCGGCGTCATCGACGCCATCGACGACGACATCATGCGGCTTCCCGAAGCGGCGTTCTAGCAGCGCATTCGCGCAGGCTGCCGGAATACACAGCTGGCTCATAATCGGCCGCCAGCCGGCACTCAGCTGCGCCGCTAATCGTGAGATTCGACGCATAGCAGGCCTGCGCACAGCGGCCGACGATCTGAAAGGGACCTAGATGTCTGGGATGCGTATCACTTCCCCGTCCGCTCGACTGATCCGATTGGCAATCCTCACGCTCACCGGCGCGACCGCGCTCTCCGTCGCCGCGTGCGGCGCGTCCCACACGACGTCAAACACGGCCCAGCCGTCTACCGCGGCTGGTCCGACGAGCTCCGCTGCGACCTCGTCGGCGCCGTCAGCATCTCCCAACGGCAAAGCCTGGGTCAGCGGGATGATCGCTTCGGTGTCGGGCGGCGCGGTCCAGGTCACCCAGCCGGCCGGAAACGCCACCGTCGACTTCACGCCGTCGACAAAGATCACCGAGATCACCCCGGCTCAACTGACTGACGTCACCGCCGGCAGTTGCGTTGCCGTGCGCCCCACCCGGGACAGCGCGGACACCGGCGGTGCGATCACCGCGCAGTTCGTGCGCATCAGCCCGGCCGTCAACGGCCAGTGCGCCGAACCCAAACACCCTGCGGGCGCACCACCTTCGGGCGGAGCCGCAAAGCATCGCATGGTAAGCGGTACGGTTGCCTCCGTCGCGGGTAACACCATCACGGTGAACGGCACCGATGCCAACGGCGGCAGTTCACCGTCCAGCGTGACGGTCACCGACACGACCAAGTACACCAAGTCGGCAGCCACCGACGGGCAGGCGCTGACGCAAGGTAAGTGCGTCTCCGCGCGAGGCACCAAGGACGGCAGCGGCACGCTGCAGGCTACGGCCATCAGCGTTCAGCAGGCCGAGAACGGCAGCTGCCCGCAAGTCGGCGGGAAACACCACCAGCACTAGGGTCAATACGATTTCGGCAAGCCGAGGCTGTGCTGCGCGATGTGGTTGAGGATCATCTCGCGGGTGATCGGCACGGTTTTGAACAACCGAACGAACTCGTACATGTTGGCCAGGGCGACTTCGCGGGTAAAGCCACTGCCGCCGTGCACCTCGATCGCTTGGTCGAGGCAGCGGATGGCAGCATCGGCGGACAGGAATTTGGCCATGTTGCTCGCTTCGCCGGCATCGGCTCCCGAGTCGTAGCCGGCGGCGGCGTGGCGGGTCATCAGCCGGGCAGCCTCGAGCGCAATCTTGGCTTCGGCCAACGGATGCGCGACGCCTTGGTGCGCGCCGATCGGCACCCGCCACACCTGACGTTCGCGCGCGTAGGCCACGGCTTTGTCGAGGGCGTAACGGCTCACCCCGTTGCAGATCGCGGCGATGATCACCCGCTCGGGGTTCATCCCGTCGAACGCGACACGTAATCCGTTGCCTTCGCCACCGACCAGCCGGTCCGCAGGGACGGCGACGTTGTCGAAGAACACCGTAAACGATTTGTCGGTGATCTCGAACGTCATCGGAATGCGATGCATGTCGATGCCGGGTGTATCACGGTCGACAAGAAACAGCGAAATCTGTTCGCGGCCAACTCTGTTCGTGCCGGTGCGGGTGACGACCAGCAGGGCATCGGCTTGGTCGGCGGCGGTGATGAACGTCTTCTGCCCGCTGATGTAGTACTTGTCCCCGTCGCGGCGTGCGGCGGTGGCGAGCTGGTGACTGTTGGATCCGGCGTCGGGTTCGGTGATCGCGAACGCGATCTTGACCGTCCCCGCAGCCATCGGCGCCAGCCACTGCCGTTTCTGCGCATCGGTGGCGTGCCGCGCCAGCAGACTGCCGACGATTCCCGGCGAGATCATCAGCATGATCTGCGGACACCCCGCGGCGGCGGCCTCCTCGGCGACGATGTTCATCGCGCTCAATCCCATTCCGCCGCCGCCGTATTCCTCCGGCAGGTTCACGCCGACGAAACCACCAGCCGCCAACGCGTCCCACAGCTCGGTGGGATGTTGCAGAGTTTCGCTACAGCGGGTGAAGTACTCGTTGCCGAAGCCGGCGACGATGCCGTGAACCGAGGAGCGCAGCTCGGCTTCCTCGACGTCGGTCAGATTCACGACTACTTAGTATACTAAGTGCTGTGACGATGGCCAACCCCTCCCCGCCGTCCCGCTTACCCGACGCCGTCGCCGCCACCCTGCGCCGACGAATTCTGTCCGGCGAACTCGTGCCGGGCGACTCGCTGCCCACCGAGGGCGAACTCGTCAACCAACTCGGCGTCAGTCGTGAAACGGTCCGCATGGCGCTGCGGCTGCTGGACGCCGAGGGACTCACCGCCACCAGCCAGGGACGCAGCGGCGTACGCATCCGTCATCCCGAGCCCGAGCGGACCGCCCACTCGCTGGTGCAGTTATTCACCCTCACCGGAGCGACCTGGGGAGACCTGCTGGCTTTCCGGAAGATGCTCGAGCCCGCCGCGGCGGCCAACGTCGCCGCACACGCCACCACCCAACAACGCGAGCGGATCGCCGCGGTCGCCGAGCGCGGCATCGCGGCCGACGGCACCGGCTACCACGAATTCCACGAACTACTCGTGCAGGCCAGCGGAAACCCGCTCCTCACTACCGTTCTGGCCGCGGTCGAACAGGCGGTGCGGTGGGCCGCCGCCGAACAAGACATCACCCAATACGACCGCGCCGAAGCGGCGAAGTCGCATCGCGCGATCGCCGCTGCCATCACCGCGAAAGATCCCGAGAAGGCTGAACATCGGATGCGCCAGCACCTCGAAGCCGCGCTGCGCCACGTCGAAGCGTCGGGACTGCGTGGTGCGCCGATGATCCCGCCGTCACGCTGGCGCGGCGATAACAGCGACCTGCCCTGGCGGTGACGCGCAGTTAGTTCTTGCCGCGCCAACCGCGTTCGAACGGCAACCGCCACGCTCGCGGGGCGATCAACGGATGGACCGCGTTGGGCCCCCATGAGTCGAGGTCGTAGCTGCGCGTCGGCGGCGGATCCTCGAGCAACGGCGCCGAGACCTCCCAGAGCCGTTCGATACCCTCTGCGGTGTTGTACAGCGTCCGGTCGCCGCGCATCGCGTCGAGAATGAGACGTTCGTACGCCTCGAGCACGTCGCCGGCGTGGCCGCTATCTTCCATGGTGAACTGAAGGCTGAGCTTATCGAGCTTCATTCCGGGCCCTGGCCGCTTGCCGTAAAACGACAGCGACATCTTGGACACGTCGGCGAGATCGAAAGTCAGATGATCCGGACCCTTTTGTCCCACACCGGATCCGGGCGGAAACATGCTCCTCGGCGGCTCGTGGAATGCGATCGAGATGATGCGCTGCCCCTCTGCCATGCCCTTGCCGGTGCGCAGAAAGAACGGGACACCCGCCCACCGCCAGTTGTCGATCTCGCATTTGAGTGCGACGAACGTTTCGGTATCCGATTCCGCGGGCACCCCGGGCTCGTCGCGGTAACCCCGGTATTGCCCGCGCACCACCTCGCTGGGATCAAGCAGGCGCATCGAGCGGAATACCTTGTTCTTCTCGTCGCTGATCGCCTCTGAAGCAAGCTGGGTGGGTGGCTCCATCGCGACGAACGCCAGAATTTGGAACAAATGGGTGACCACCATGTCCTTGAACGCCCCCACGGCATCGTAGAACTGCGCGCGGCTCTCACAGGTGAGCCGCTCGGGCACGTCAATCTGGATGTGGTCGATGAAGTTTCGATTCCAAATCGGCTCGAACAACCCGTTCGCGAATCGGAACGCGAGAATGTTCTGCGCGGCCTCCTTGCCCAGGAAGTGATCGATCCGGAAGATCTGCTCTTCTTCGAAGACCTCGTGAATCGCCGCGTTCAGCGCGCGTGCGCTAGCCAGATCGACGCCGAAGGGTTTCTCCATGACGACCCGAGAGCCGCGCACCAGATCCGCCTTGTGCAGGGAGTCCATGACGGGCATCACCGCCGCCGGCGGGACACTCAAGTAATGCAGCAGACGGGCCTCGTCACCGAGTGCCGCAACCTGCTCGGCCACGGCACTTGCCAGGGCTTCCGGGCCGGCCTGTGTGGGCACAAAGGTCAGGTTGGCGATGAACTGATCCACAAGCTCGTCGGAAACGGCGTGGTGACGGAACTCGCCACAGGCCTTATGCGCCAGCTTGCGGAAGCTCTCGGTGTCCAGCTCATCGAGTGACGTGCCGATGATGCGGATCTCGGGCGCCAGCTTCGAGCAGGAAAGGTGCAGCAGGCCAGGCAGCAGCTTCCGGCGTGCTAAATCGCCTGTGGCACCGAACATCACGACCACATGCGGCTCCGCGCCAGTTGCCAGCCGCTTGGGTCCCGGGGCTGTTGGGGCGTCCGTCACAACCATGATCGTAACTAAGGCTGGTCGGATTCACACCTTGCAGAGATGAACACTAAGTCGCCGGCCCGAAGCGTCCTGACGCGTTCGGACCGGTCGACGACTCATCACATGGCCTGGAAACCCCAAGGAACCTGATACCAGCCTCGCGAATCCGTGTACGCCCAGCCGCACGGCGTCAATTGCTGATGCCCGTCATCGTTCGTTACCCAACACTTCGGGCCGTTTGGCTCAGGTCCCGGCGTCGGGTCTGCATAGGCAACCCCGCTCCCCAGCAGCACGGTAGCCGCGCAGGCCGCGACCATCATCAGTTTCTTCGCCACAAGGCGCTCCTCTCTGTAAAAGTTCGCCTCGAGTTCAATTCTGACGGCAAGTTGCGGCTCGCGCGACTTTTAGGCAGTGAAAACCCCGACATCGGGCGATCGCCGCCAATTTCGGCGCATCTCGCCCCGGTATGACGAACACGCCAGGTCAGACGGTAAAGCCCAGCGCGCGGAGTTGATCCCGGCCGTCGTCGGTGATCTTGTCGGGGCCCCACGGCGGATTCCACACCCAGTTGATCCGCAACTCATCGACCAGACCCGCGCCCACCAGCGCGCTACGCGACTGGTCTTCGATCACATCGGTCAACGGGCAGGCCGGCGACGTCAACGTCATGTCGATCAGCGCCACGGTCCCCTCATCACCCTCTTCGAGATTGAGGCCGTAGACGAGTCCCAAGTCGACCACGTTGATGCCCAATTCGGGGTCGACGACGTCGCGCATCGCCTCCTCGATGTCACCGAGCAGCTCGTTGTCCGGGGCGGCAGCTTCACTCATCCTTTTACCTCCTCGAGGTCGTCAGTCGCTTGGGCCAATGCATCCTTGAACGCCATCCAGCCGAGCAGTGCGCATTTGACGCGCGCTGGATACTTGGCGACGCCGGCGAACGCGATGCCGTCACCGATAACGTCCTCGTCGCCGGTGACATTTCCGCGCGACGACACCATCTCGGTGAACGCGGTGACCGTCTTCAACGCCTGCCCGACGCTCTGACCGATCACCTGCTCGGTCAGCACCGACGTGGCCGCCTGGCTGATCGAACAGCCCTGCCCGTCGTAGGAGACGTCGACGATGTGCTCGCCGTCATCCGACAACGCCACCCGCAGCGTGACCTCGTCGCCGCATATCGGGTTGACGTGGTGTACCTGCGCGCCGAACGGCTCGCGCAGCCCGCGGTGCTGCGGGTGCTTGTAGTGATCGAGGATCACGTCTTGGTAGATCTGTTCGAGGCGCACTGCGACTCACGCTCCGCCGAAGAAATCGAGGGCATGCCGCACGCCGGCCACCAGCCGGTCGACTTCCTCGTGCGTGTTGTAGACCGCGAACGATGCGCGCGCGGTGGCGGCGAGGCCGAAGCGGCGGTGCAGCGGCAACGCGCAGTGATGGCCGACCCGCACGGCGACCCCGTCGTCGTCGAGGACCTGGCCGACATCGTGGGCGTGCACGCCGTCGACGATGAACGACACCGGAGAGCCGCGGTTCTCCATTGACGTCGGACCGATCACCCGCACACCGTCGATACCGGACAGGCCTTCGATCGCTGCGGACACCAACTCGCGTTCGTGGGCTTCGACGACATCCATTCCGATGGCGCCGAGATAGCGTGCGGCCGCACCCAACCCGACCACCTGTGAGGTCATCGGGGTGCCGGCCTCGAACCGTTGCGGCGGCGCCGCGTAGGTGGTGGCCGCCATGGTCACGGTCTCGATCATCGACCCGCCGGTGAGGAACGGCGGCATCGCCGACAACAGCTCACGTCGTCCGTAGAGGACACCAACTCCGTTGGGGCCCAGCATCTTATGTCCGGAGAAGGCGGCAAAGTCGACGCCGAGTGCGTGGAAGTCGACCGGCTGGTGCGGCACCGACTGGCAGGCGTCCAGCACCGTCAACGCGCCCACCGCCTCGGCACGAGCGACCAACTCGGCCACCGGGGCCATCGCGCCGGTGACATTCGAATGATGGCTGAAAGCAACGACTTTGACATTACCGTCGAGTTGCAGCGAGTCCAGGTCAATGCGACCGGCTTCACCTTCCTCAGAGGTTAAGCCGTACCAGCGCAGCGTGGCGCCGGTGCGCCGGGCCAGCTCCTGCCACGGGATCAGGTTGGCGTGGTGCTCGAGCTCGGTGATGACGATGACATCGCCGAGGCCGACTGCATGCTCGAAGCGGTTGTCGCCGAACACGTATGACACCAGGTTGAGCGATTCGGTGGCGTTCTTGGTGAACACCAGCTCATCGGCGTGGGCGCCGACAAACGCGGCGATGTCCGCGCGGCCCTGCTCGTAGGCATCGGTGGCCTCCTCCATCAGCTGGTGCGCGCCGCGGTGCACCCCGCCGTTGGAGGTCAACAGGAATTCGCGTTCGGCGTCGAGAACTTGCAGCGGGCGCTGCGATGTCGCTCCGGAATCCAGGTACGCCAACTGATTTCCGCCCCGCATCACGCGCTTGAGGATCGGGAAGTCGGCGCGGATCGCGGCGACGTCCAGGGAGGTGGCGGAAGTGCCCACGGTCAAGCCCCCGATGCCGCCGTCTGGGCGAAGCGGACGTAGCCGTTCTCTTCGAGCTCGTCGGCAAGCTCCGGGCCGCCCGACTCGATGATCCGGCCGCCGACGAACACGTGCACGAATTGCGGATGGATATACCGCAGGATCCTGGTGTAGTGCGTGATCAGCAGGATACCGCCGTGCTCTGACTCGGCATAGCGGTTGACGCCCTCGCTGACCACCCGCAACGCGTCGACGTCCAGGCCGGAGTCGGTCTCGTCGAGGATGGCGATTTTCGGCTTCAGCAAGCCAAGCTGCAGGATCTCGTGGCGTTTCTTCTCGCCGCCGGAAAAGCCTTCGTTGACACTGCGTTCGCCGAAGGCCTGGTCGATGTCGAGGTCCTCCATCGCGGCCTTGACCTCTTTGACCCAGTGCCGCAGCTTGGGCGCCTCACCGCGCACGGCGGTTGCGGCCGAGCGCAGGAAGTTCGACATCGACACGCCCGGCACCTCAACGGGATACTGCATGGCCAAAAACAGGCCGGCGCGGGCACGTTCGTCGACGCTCATGTCCAGAACGTTCTCGCCGTCGAGCGTGATGGATCCCGATGTCACACGGTATTTCGGATGCCCGGCGATCGCGTAGGACAGGGTGGATTTACCGGAGCCGTTGGGCCCCATCACCGCATGCGTCTCGCCGGAACTCACCGTCAAGTTGACGCCGTTGAGAATGGCGATCTCGCCGCCATCCGACGGGTTCTCGACGCTGACGTGCAAGTCTTTGATGTCCAAAGTGGTCATTAGGCAGTTGCTTTCGATTCTGTGATGGCCAGTTCGTGCTCGATGGCCGTGGTCAGGCGCTCCCGTAACTGAGGTACTGCGATCTTGGCGATGATCTCGTTGAAGAAACCACGCACCACCAGTCGCCGCGCCTGATCTTCGGGGATGCCGCGGGAACGTAGGTAGAACAATTGCTCGTCGTCGAATCGCCCGGTGGCGCTGGCGTGTCCGGCGCCAACGATTTCGCCGGTCTCGATCTCCAGGTTGGGCACCGAGTCGGCACGTGCGCCGTCGGTGAGCACCAGGTTGCGGTTGACCTCGAAGGTGTCGGTGCCGGTGGCCTCGGCCCGGATCAACACGTCGCCGATCCACACGGTGTGCGCGTCCGGTCGGTTCGAGTTCGGATCCCCTTGCAGCGCACCCTTGTACAGCGCGTTGGATTTGCAATCGGGTTGAGCATGGTCGACCAGTAGCCTCGACTCGAGGTGCTGACCGTCGTCGGCGAAATACAGACCGAGCAGTTCCGCGTCGCCGCCGGGCGCGGCGAAGCGCACCGTGGCCGACATTCGCACCAGGTCGCCGCCGAGCGTGACGGCGACGTGTCGCAGCACCGCGTCCTTGCCCAGCCGAGCGTGCTGCGCGCTGACATGCACGGTGTCATCGGCCCAGTCGGCGATCCACACCACGGTGAGCCGGGCAGCATCATCGACGACGAATTCGAGGTTGTCGGCGTAGGTTCCGCTGCCCCGCTGGTCGATGACGACGACAGCCTCGGCCAGCTCCTCCACCCGAATCTGCAGATGCCCGTAGGCCACCGCACCCTCACCCGGACCGGTGATCGCAATGTCAACCGGGTCGGCGACCTGGTTGTCGCGGGCGACGGTGACGACAGTGGCCGAGTTGAACGACGAAAATGCCTGCGCGGCAACACGGTCGGTGGGTATACCACCATCGCCGAGCCGCTGGTCGCCGCGTCGCACGGTTTCGACTCGCACCCCGGGCCGTTCGCTGACGCTGATCTGCGCGCTCCCGTTCGCGTGCGCCGAGCCGTCGTGCAGGCCACGCAGCCGTCGCAGCGGGGTGAACCGCCAGAGCTCGTCGCGTCCGCCGGGGACCTCGAACGCGTCGACGTCGAAAGACGCGAACTGCTCGCCCTTGTTGACAGCGGCGAGTGACGAACCCTCAACCGCTTCAGTGAATTTCGTCACTACCCGACCGCGCCTTCCATCTGCAGCTCGATCAGCCGGTTGAGCTCCAGCGCGTACTCCATGGGCAGCTCCTTGGCGATCGGCTCGACAAAGCCGCGCACCACCATCGCCATCGCCTCGTCCTCGGTCAGCCCGCGGCTCATCAGGTAGAACAGCTGGTTCTCGCTGACTTTGGACACCGTCGCCTCATGGCCCATCGTGACGTCGTCCTCGCGGATGTCGACGTAGGGATACGTGTCGCTACGGCTGATCGTATCGACCAGCAGCGCATCGCATTTCACGCTCGAGCGGGATCCGTGCGCACCCTTGTTGACCTGGACCAGACCGCGATACGATGCGCGCCCACCGCCGCGCGCCACCGACTTGGACACGATGTTGCTCGACGTGTTCGGGGCCAGGTGCAGCATCTTGGCGCCGGTGTCCTGGTGCTGGCCCTCGCCGGCGAACGCCACCGAAAGCACCTCACCCTTGGCGTGCTCGCCGGTCATCCAGACCGCCGGGTACTTCATGGTCACCTTGGACCCGATGTTGCCGTCGACCCACTCCATGGTCGCGCCGGCCTCGGCGCGCGCCCGCTTGGTGACCAGGTTGTAGACGTTGTTCGACCAATTCTGAATCGTGGTGTAACGGCAACGGCCACCGGGCTTGACGATGATCTCGACCACCGCCGAGTGCAACGAATCCGACTTGTAGATCGGCGCGGTACAGCCCTCGACGTAGTGCACGTAAGCACCCTCGTCGACAATGATCAGCGTCCGCTCGAACTGGCCCATGTTCTCGGTGTTGATCCGGAAGTAGGCCTGCAGCGGGATGTCGACGTGCACACCGGGTGGGACGTAGATGAAGCTTCCGCCACTCCACACCGCGGTGTTCAGCGCCGAGAACTTGTTGTCCCCGGCCGGGATCACCGTGGCGAAGTACTGCTTGAAGATCTCCGGGTGCTCGCGCAGCGCCGTGTCGGTGTCCAAGAAGATGACGCCCTGAGCTTCCAGGTCTTCGCGGATCTGGTGATAGACCACCTCCGACTCGTACTGCGCGGCGACACCGGACACCAATCGCTGCTTCTCGGCTTCGGGGATGCCCAGCCTGTCGTAGGTGTTGCGGATGTCCTCCGGTAAGTCGTCCCACGTCGCTGCTTGTTTTTCGGTGGACCGCACGAAGTACTTGATGTTGTCGAAATGGATGCCTTCCAGGTTGGAACCCCACTTCGGCATCGGCTTGCGGTCGAAGATGCGCAGCGCCTTCAGCCGGGTCTCCAGCATCCACTCCGGCTCGTTCTTCTTCGCCGAGATGTCACGGACCACCGCTTCGGACAACCCGCGCTGGGCGCTGGCGCCCGCGATGTCGGAGTCGGCCCAGCCGTAGCCGTACCGGCCCATCGAGGCGATGGCCTCTTCCTGGGAGAGCGGTTCGGCCAGCTTCTGAACCTCGGGGGTGGTCGTCATGACGACGCTCCTTGCTTGCTTGCGGTGGCTTCGACGCGGGCTGAGCGTCGAAGTGTTGACGGCTTCTCGGTGGGAGTCAGCGGCACGTGGGTGGTGCATGCGCAGTCCCCGTTGACGATGGTCGCAAGCCGCTGCACGTGGGTCCCGAGCACCTCGGCCATGGCCTGCTGCTCGGTTTCGCACAGCTCTGGAAACTCCTCGGCGACGTGCGACACCGGGCAGTGGTGCTGACAAATCTGCACACCGTTGATCGGCCCGCGCACCTGTGTGGTGGTCGCGACGTAGCCCGCTTTGGACAGCGCGCCGGCGATCCGCTCGGCAGCGGCTTGGATATCGGCGTCGGCGTCCGAATCGGCCGCGTCGACGTCGGACAGGATCGCGTCGATGCGCTGCCGGGCGAAGGTGCGGACCGCGTCCTCACCGCCGATCTCCCGGAGTTGGCGCATCGCCGCGGACGCCAGGTCGTCGTAGCTGTGGTCCAGCTTGGCGCGGCCGCCCGCGGTCAGCCGGTAACGCTTGGCCGGTCGGCCCCGTCCCTCCTGCTGCCAGGCCGCCGCGGGAACCGACTCCGCCTCACCCGCGTCGATCAGCGCGTCAAGGTGGCGTCGCACCCCTGCCGCGGACAGGCCCAGCCGGTCGCCGATCTGCCCGGCCGTGATCGATCCGGACTCCAGCAGCAACCGCACGACGGCGCTTCGAGTCTGGCCGTCGTGCGTCGAAGCAGCCACTGCTACATCGGTGGCGCTGACACGTGGGCCGTCCGGGCGGAATTTCACAACACCAGTGTGACGCAATTCCGGCGCCGGGTCCAGCGAGCCTCCGCCAGGCGGCGGTTACGCTGCTGTGATGGCAACCCGCCACCACACGCTGACTTCGTCGATTGCCCACTTGCATGCCGACGAACTGGCCGTGGGACTGCCGCTCAACGACACCGAACGGGTGGCCGTTCGCCGCACCCGGTTGTTCGGCGCCACCGGCACGGTGCTGATGGGCATCGGCGCCCTGGGAGCCGGGGCGCGCCCGGTCGTGCAGGATCCCACGTTCGGGGTTCGGCTGCTCAACCTGCCGTCGCGGATCCAGACGGTGTCGCTGACGATGACCACCACCGGCGCGGTGATGATGGCGCTGGCCTGGCTGATGCTGGGCCGCTTCGCGCTGGGCCAGCGGCGCATGTCCCGCGGCGAGCTGGATCGCACGCTGTGGTTGTGGGTGCTGCCGCTGCTGATCGCGCCGCCGATGTACAGCAAGGACGTCTACTCCTATTTGGCGCAAAGCCAGATCTGCCGATTGGGGCTCGACCCCTACCGGGTGGGCCCGGCGACCGGGCTGGGCCTGGATCACGTCTTCACGTTGTCGGTGCCCAGCCTGTGGCGGGAGACTCCTGCGCCGTACGGGCCGCTGTTCTTATGGATGGGCCGCGGAATCTCGGCGTTGACCGGCGAGAACATCGTCGCCGCGGTGCTCTGTCATCGGCTGGTGGTGCTGCTCGGCGTGGGCCTGATCGTGTGGGCCACCCCGCGGCTGGCCCGCCGCTGCGGGGTGGCCGAGGTCAGCGCTTTGTGGTTGGGAGCGGCCAACCCGCTGCTGATCATGCATCTGGTCGCCGGTATCCACAACGAGGCACCGATGCTGGGGCTCATGCTGACCGGCACCGAGTTCGCGCTCCGCGGAATCGACTCCGCGCGTCCGCTGATGCCACGGCCATGGCCTGGCCTGCGGACCCATTGGCCGGACTGGGCGCCGCTGGCCATGTTGCTGGCCGGCGCGATCCTGATCACGCTCTCCTCGCAGATAAAGCTGCCGTCGTTGCTGGCGTTGGGGTTCGTCGCGATGGCGCTCGGCTGGCGCTGGGGCGGCAACCTGCGGGCGTTCTTTTTAGCGGGTGGGCTGATGGCCGCGTTGGCGCTGGCGGTGATGGCCGCCGTCGGCTGGGCAAGCCGGCTCGGCTTCGGCTGGATTTACACGCTCGGCACCGCGAACGTGGTGCGCAGTTGGATGTCGCCGCCGACACTGATCGCCCTCGGCACCGGGCAGGTGGGGATCCTGCTGGGCCTCGGCGATCACACCACCGCGATCCTGTCGCTGACCCGTGGCATCGGCGTCTTGATCATCGCGGTGATGGTGAGCTGGCTGCTGATCGCAGTGTTGCGCGGCCGGCTGCACCCGGTCGGCGGGCTCGGCGTCGCCCTGGGCGGCACGGTGCTGCTGTTTCCGGTGGTGCAGCCGTGGTACCTGCTGTGGGCCATCATCCCGCTGGCCGCCTGGGCGACACGCCCCGGTTTCCGTCAGGCGGTAATCATCGTGACGATCGTCGTCGGCATCTTCGGCCCGACCGCCAACGGCGATCGGTTCGCGCTGTTCCAGATCGTGGATGCGACCGTGGCCAGCACCGTCATCGTGGCGCTGCTGATCGCGGCGACCTACCACCGCTTGCCGTGGCGGCCGTTGCCGAGCACCGAGCCGACCGGCGGCACCGCGACGCCGGATCTGGTGCCCAGCAGCGAGACCCGGCGGCCCGCGCCGGTGCCCGGCGCATACGCTGAGTCCTCGTGAGCCAAGCCCCTGACATCCCCGTGCGGTTGCGCGGGGTGTGCAAGCAGTACGGCTCCGGGGCGACCGCTACCAGGGCTGTCGCCAACCTCGACCTCGACGTGCATGCCGCCGAGGTGTTGGCGCTGCTGGGCCCGAACGGCGCCGGCAAGACGACGACGGTCGAGATGTGTGAGGGGTTTGTGCGGCCCGATTCGGGCACCATCGAGGTGCTGGGGCTGGACCCGATCGCCGACAATGCACGGCTGCGAGCGCGCATCGGTGTGATGTTGCAGGGCGGCGGCGGCTACCCCGCGGCCCGGGCCGGCGAGATGCTGAACCTGGTGGCGTCCTACGCCGCCGACCCGCTGGACCCGCAGTGGCTGTTGACCACGTTGGGCCTGACCGACGCCGCGCGAACCACCTACCGACGGCTCTCCGGTGGGCAGCAGCAGCGGCTCGCGCTGGCTTGCGCGCTGGTCGGCCGACCCGAACTGGTGTTCCTCGACGAGCCCACCGCGGGCATGGACGCCCAAGCCCGAATATTGGTGTGGGAGTTGATCGACGCGCTGCGCCGCGACGGCGTGACGGTGGTGCTGACCACGCACCAACTCAAGGAGGCCGAGGAACTGGCCGACCGGCTGGTCATCATCGATCAAGGGGTGACGGTCGCGGCCGGAACCCCCACTGAGCTGACCCGCAGCGGCGCCAAGGACCAGCTTCGGTTCAGCGCGCCGCCGCGGCTGGACCTGTCGCTGCTGGTCTCGGCGCTGCCGGAGGACTACCGGGCCTCCGAGGTCGCCTCGGGTGAGTACCTGGTGGAAGGACCGGTGGACCCGCAGGTGTTGGCCACGGTGACGGCGTGGTGTGCCCAAATCGACGTGCTGGCCACCGACATGCGAGTGGAGCAGCGCACTTTGGAAGACGTGTTCTTGGAGCTGACCGGCCGGGAGCTGCGGGCATGAGCGCCGGCGACGATGCAGAGCGCAGCGATGAGGAGGAGCGGCGCGTATGACCGCCGAATCAGCTTTTCCCGCAGGCACTTTCACTCCTGACCCGCGCCCCGCAGCGGTGCCGCGGATGCTGGCCGCACAGTTCGGCCTGGAGCTGAAGCTGTTGCTGCGCAACGGCGAACAACTACTGCTGACTATGTTCATCCCGATCACGCTGCTGGTCGGGTTGACGCTGCTGCCGCTCGGCTCGTTCGGCAACAACCGAGCCGCCACCTTCGTTCCGGCGATCATGGCGCTGGCGGTGATCTCTACCGCATTCACCGGCCAGGCCATCGCGGTCGCGTTCGACCGCCGCTACGGCGCGCTCAAACGGCTGGGCGCGACCGCGCTTCCGGTCTGGGGCATCATCGCCGGTAAATCGCTGGCGGTGGTCACGGTCGTGTTCCTGCAGGCAATCATCTTGGGCGCCATCGGGTTTGCGCTGGGCTGGCGGCCACACCCGGCGGGCCTGGCGTTGGGTGCCGTGATCATCGCGCTGGGCACCGCGGGCTTCGCCGCGCTGGGTCTGTTGCTGGGCGGCACGTTGCGCGCCGAGATTGTGCTGGCGGTGGCCAACCTGCTGTGGTTCGTCTTCGCTGGACTCGGCGCGCTGACCGTGGACACCGACATGATCGCGGCACCGGTCAAGTGGGTGGCACGGCTGACCCCGGCCGGGGCGCTGACCGAGGCGCTGTCGCAGGCGATGAGCGTGCGGGTGGACTGGTTCGGCGTCGCCGTGCTGGCCGTCTGGGGCGGCCTGGCGGCCTTGGCCGCGCTGCGGTGGTTCCGGTTCAGCTGACGCGCTCAGCGCGCATCGAGCGTCACGCCAGCGTGGCACTCGACGTCCTTCGCCACGCTGGCGTGACGCTCAGCGCGCAGACTGGCCTGACGCGGCCCTACTACGTGACGTAGTTTTCGTTGTCCTACGATCGGGCGATGCCCGTCCGACGATGGCTCTTGCGGCTGGTGGATCTGCTGCCCGAACCCAGCATCCGCACGCAGCGCCTCGTCGCGGCATTGGTCATCGTGACCCAGGGCGGTATCGCCGTCACCGGTGCGATCGTGCGCGTCACCGCGTCGGGGCTGGGTTGTCCGACCTGGCCGCAATGCTTTCCGGGCAGCTTCACCCCGGTGGCCGTCTCCGAGGTGCCCCGCATCCACCAGGCGGTTGAGTTCGGCAACCGGATGATCACCTTCGCCGTCGTCATCACCGCGGCGCTGGCCGTGCTGGTCGTGATCCGGGCCCGCCGGCGCACCGAGGTGCTGGTGTACGCGTGGCTGATGCCGGCGTCGACCGTGCTGCAGGCGGTGATCGGCGGCATCACCGTGCGCACCGGGCTGCTGTGGTGGACGGTGGCAATCCACCTGCTGGCCTCGATGACGATGGTGTGGCTGGCGGTGCTCCTCTACGTCAAGATCGGCGAGCCTGACGACGGCGAGGCCACGTACGCCGTGGTGCAACCGCTGCGCTGGCTCACCGCGCTGAGCGCGACGACGATGGCCGCGGTGCTGGTGACCGGCACCCTAGTCACCGCGGCGGGCCCGCACGCCGGTGACACCAGCCCGAACCGGACGGTGCCGCGGCTCAGGATCGAAATCACCACCCTCGTACATGCGCACTCGTCGCTGCTGGTCGCCTACCTCAGCCTGCTGTTCGGTCTGGTTTTCGGGCTGCTGGCGGTGCGGGCGCCCCGCCCGATATTGCTGCGGCTGGCTGTGCTGGTGCTGCTGGTGTTCGCTCAGGCCACCGTCGGCACCGTGCAGTTCTTCACCGGAGTGCCCGCCGCACTGGTGGCGGTGCACGTCGCAGGGGCGGCGGCGTGCACGGCGGCCACCGCGGCGTTATGGGCCTCGATGCGAGAGCGGACCGAGCCCGAGCCGGTCCAGGGCTGACTCGACGCACAGCGCGAACTGTCGCTGCGCGTCGTCGCGCGCGGTGTCGTCGAGCAGCTGCCAACCCAGCGACGGCGCAATGAGATCCAGCCCGACCAGCCGCCCGTCGTCAGTGACGTCAGCGCGGGCGTAGAGCAGCTCGTTGGCGCCGATGCGCAGTTGCTCGGCCGCCGCTTGCAGGGCAGCCTGCCCGAGGTCCCATAATTCGAAGTCGGCATCCACCGACCGTTGCGCGGTGAACGCGTGCGACTGCACGCCGCCGAGGTAGACCAGCGCCGTCGTACGAGCCGTCGCCGGCACGCCGGTTGGCACCCCGGCATGTCGCAGATTCCAGGCGACCACGTTCGGCGCATTGAGCAGGTGAGGCACCCGCTTGGTCCAGGCCAGAAACGCATCAAGGCGACCGGCGTAGTCGGTGTCGGTCCGCAGGATCGCCAGATCGGCGTGCAAGGTATCCGGGTCGTCCCAGCGCAGCCAGCGGGCGTGCAGCCCTCGCTTGCGTAACGCGGCGACCAGGCCGGCGTCATCGCCGTCGCGCGAACCGACCAGCACGATCCGCGGATGACGAATGTCGGGCCGGGCCAATTTCATGCGGACTCCACGCTTGCGGATGATAGTCAGATGCGCGCAATCGAAGTCGCCGAAGTCGGCGGTCCGGACGTCCTGAGCTATGTCGAGAAGCCACAGCCCTCCCCTGGTGCGGGTGAGGTGCTGATCAAATCCGAAGCGGTCGGCGTCAACTTCATCGACACCTATTTCCGGTCCGGGTCGTACCCGCGCGAGCTGCCATTCGTGCTGGGCACCGAAGTGGCCGGGACGGTCGCCGCGGTCGGCGACGGTGTTACGACGCTCAAAGTTGACGACCGGGTGGCGACCGCCGCGTCGTCGGGCGCTTACGCCGAATTCGCAACCGCGCCAGCAGCTTTCGTTGCAAAAGTGCCCTCGGCGGTGGAGTTGGACGTGGTGGCTTCGGCGCTGTTGAAGGGCATGACGGCGCACTACCTGATCAAGTCGGTTTACCCGGTGAAGGCCGGCGACGCGGTGCTGGTCCACGCCGGAGCAGGCGGAGTGGGGCTGATCCTTACCCAATGGGCGACCAGTCTGGGTGTCCGGGTGATCACGACGGTGTCAACACCGGCCAAAGCCGAGCTGTCTCGGCAGGCCGGCGCGACCGATGTGCTGGACTACCCCGGCGATGATCCGAATGAGTTTGGCGGCCGTATCCGCGAGCTGACCGACGGGGCCGGGGTGGCCGCCGTGTACGACGGCGTCGGGGCGACCACGTTCGACGCCAGCCTGGCCAGTCTCGCGGTGCGGGGAACGTTGGCGTTGTTCGGCGCATCCAGCGGCCCGGTTCCGCCGGTCGACCCGCAACGACTCAACGCGGCCGGCTCGGTGTACCTGACCCGCCCGTCGTTGGTTCATTTCACCCGCAGTGGCGACGAATTCGCTTGGCGTTCAAGGGAATTGTTCGATGCGATCGATGCAGGTGCGCTCAGCGTGACGGTCAGCGAACGCTATCCGCTCGCCGACGCCGCTCAGGCACACCGCGACCTGGAGGGCCGCAAGACCGTCGGCTCTATCGTCTTGGCGCCATAGGCCTCATGGGTGCCCGCCCGGCTCCCAACTGCCCGGCATCATTGGCACCGTCGGCCCGCCACCGAACTCGTCGCCGGCCAGCGTGGTCAGCCCCGCTGCGTGCTCAACGGCCTCGTTGCGCACGGTGCCGGCAAAGCCCAACGGTCCCGCCCCGGTCCCCGATGCCAGCGGCTCGTCGCCGGACGGCCCGCCCCAGTCCGGGTTCACCTCGACATTCATATCCATGAACTCGTCGCCGTGGTCGCGCATTTGCGCGCGACGGCGCCGCCGCGCCCGTCTCTGCTGCTGCGCAGCCGCCGCAGCCGCAGCCGCAGCGGTATCAGGCTGTGGCGCCTTTCTTTTGGCGCTGGAGCTGGCACTAGTGCTCATGCGTGAATCGAACCCGATGCCGGGTGGCCCCACCGCGTAGGGGGGAACAAAACCAGCGCCCACCGCTGCTGGCGGCGCCGGCGCCGGAGCGAAAGTGGCCGTGGTGCTTACCGCCGGAGCGGCCGGTGCCGAGGCGGGGGTCGCGGCAGGTGCCGGAGCCATCGCAGGAGCCCCAATCGATGCGACCACAGCCGGGGGCATTTCTGCGACCGGCACCAAGCTGGGCACAGCTACCACCGGTGCCAGCGCCGGTGCCACCACGGCTTGAGGCAGGCCAGCCAACTCAGACAGCCCCGCGAAGCCGCCCAAAGCCCCGACGGGGGCGATCGCGAGAGCCGGAGCGATCAACGGCTGAATTAGCGGATAAAAGATAGATGGATAATCGTCGGGGCTGAGGACCAGTAGAAACGGATTACTCAGTATCCCCAACGGATTCGTCAGAAAGTTATTGATGACGCGCTCCACGAACCCTACCGGATCCTCCAGCAATTCAAAGAGGTGGTCGCCCCCGAAGCCGTAGTAAAGATCCGACAGCAGGGGGAAGTTGTTCACCAACGACTCGACGATCTGCTGGATATATCCCACCGGATTCTGCAAGAAGGCTGCGACGTTGAAGTTTTGAATCAAGTTGAGTAACGACGACTGCAAGTCGGAAAGGTTGAGCGTGGACGCGTCGTGGATGAGCTGCTCAACGGCCTGGATGGCAGTGGCCCAGGCATTGCCGTAGGCCGACGCCGGGTTGACCACTGCCGGCGCCGGCTGGGTTTGCGGCGTCGACGTCACTGCGGCGCCCGAGACCGCTTGGTAGGTCGCCATCGTGGTGGCGGCCTGAACCCACATCCGCACATAGTCGGCCTCGTTGAGCGCGATCGGAATCGTATTGATACCAAAGAAATTCGTCGCTACCAACACCCCGTGAACCATGTGATTGGCGGCCAACTCCGGCAGCGTCGGCATCGCGGCCAACGCCGCGGTGTAGGCCGCGGCCACGGTCTCGTGCTCGGCGGCGGTTACCGCGCTCTTCGCGCTGGCCTGCATCAGCCACGCCAGATACAGCACATTTGCGGCCGCATACGACTCCGCGCTGGGCCCCTCCCATGCACCGGCCTGCACCGCCGCCAACACGGCAGTGAGTTCCTCAGCCGCCGACGCGTATTCGGCGCTCAGCGAGCTCCACGCCCCCGCGGCCGCAAGCAAAGACCCCGGCCCAGGACCACTGCTCAGCAACGCCGAATGCACCTCCGGTGGAAATGCCATCCAGACGGGTGCGGTCATTGTCCGCCGTCGACGATCACATGCGAGGCTGCTGCCGGGGCATCCCCTATCGCACAAATAGTGCCGGAATCGGTGACCCGAGCCGCAAGCGCCCTGCTGCCGCAGTTTCCCACGCCTATGCCGTCCCCTCGTGCGGTGCAAGATTGATCCGCTGAAGGTTAGCATTGCCTAAGCTAACTTGTCGACGTTTCGGAATGCGGGTTCTACTCGCGGGCAAACTGACCGTCTGCCGCACCGGCGTGGCCGGCCCGGCCGAATTAGTCGGCCCCTCAACGGGTGGTCGGCACCCTTTGCTGCCGAGTGCGTCGGCTCGGACGTGGCTGTGGCGCTCAACCCACTGACTATGCTATTCGCAGGACCATTTACGTTGTGTGAGAAGATCTCTCGCTATCACCGGCGTCAGCGACGGCGGTGACCGCCGACGGGCGATACCACAGGTGCGGGTTAGCCCCATCGGGGGTTTTCGTCACGTCGGCTGCGCTGATGAACGGTGCCACGGGCGCAGAAATTGCGGCCAGTTTTAACGCCCAGGGGTCATAACCCGCGCCATTGATCACGATCAGTCTCGCCCCGGAAAACGTCGCGGCGTCGCGCGGTGACGGTTCGTAATCGTGCGGGTCCACCGAGGAACTGACCAGTACCGTCTTCACCACCGCACACGCGCCACCGAGCTGCGAGACCAGGTCGCCCCACTGATCGACGCTGACCGCCACATCGACTGGTGCACCCGGACACGGTGGGGGTGCGGCACTAGCACCGGCCGCTGATGCAGCACCAGCGCTCGTAGTCGATCTGGATTGACTGCTCTGGTCTGAGCCGCAGGCGACCAGACCCCAGGTCAGGGCCAAGACCACCGCTGCGGCGAGCCGAAAGCGGCGGCGGCAACATATCATGATGCAAACGATAATCGGTCCCAATAAGCCCGTCTCTTTTTGAAGCCACGCCTACGCCTACGAGGCCTCACCATCGGGCGCTTCCGGGCCGGTCGCCGAGTCGGTGTCACCTTGACCGGCTACGAGAACCACGGGAGTCCTCAACACCATCCCATATTGAAAACGATTTTCATCTACGCTCCCGCCACGTTACAGTGGCGATCGCCGCTTGTCGAAAATGATTTTCATCAAGGTTTCTACTGCCGAGGAGGGTGTCCATGTCGGCACGCTGTCAAGTCACCGGCCGCACAGTCGGTTTCGGCAATACGGTTTCGCATTCACGCCGCCGCAGCCGACGCCGGTGGTCACCCGATATCCAGACCAAGGCCAACTTTCTGCCATCGGAGGGCCGACGGGTGAAGCTGCGCGTGAGCGCCAAAGGCATCAAGGTCATCGACCACGACAGCATCGAGGCGGTCGTAGCGCGACTACGCAGTGATGGGCAGCGGATCTGATGCCGCGCAACGAGATCCGGCCCATTGTCAAGCTGCGCTCCGCGGCGGGTACCGGCTACACCTACGTCACGCGCAAGAACCGGCGCAACGACCCTGACCGGCTGCGGCTACGCAAGTACGACCCGGTGATCCGCCGCCACATCGAGTTTCGCGAGGAGCGCTGATGGCCAAGATCGCCCGCAATCAGCAACGCCGCGCGGTCGTTGCGCGCTACGCTGCGCAGCGCCGCCGTCCGGCCCGAGTCGAAAGCACTTCTCCGAGAAAGAATCTGCTTACCGGCCTGGTTATCAGCGTGCTGGACTACAAAGACACCGCCACCTTGCGAGTGTTCATCTCCGAGCGTGGGAAGATTCGTCCGCGTCGAGTCACCGGTCTCACGGTCCGCCAGCAGCGTCAAGTTGCCACCGCGATCAAAAGCGCACGCGAGGTGGCGCTACTCCCCTACCCGAAGGCAGCGCGGTGACATCCTGGCGCCGCGCCACCGACCGCGCCTTTACCGTCATCGTCTGCTCCTGCTGCGCGGCCGAGCCCGGGCTATCCGTCCTGCAGGAACTTCGTGAGAGCATCCGTCGCTGCCAGCACGGCATCCTGGTCTCCGCGCCGTGCCTTCTAGGGAAGCTCACCTGCGCGGCGCGCACCGACGGACCGGGCACCATGGTGCTGCTGCAGCCCTGCTCCACAGACCGATCACCCGTTGGCCCACCGCGATGGATCGGTCCCATCTGTAACCCTGCGGATGCAGAAGCGGTGCGGGCCTGGCTTGAGCGCGGTGGCTGGGACATAGACACCCTGCCGCAACGCCTGCGATCGCAACTTAATTCGCTGGGGGCCGCCAGCTCTCGCAACTAACCGCACCGTCAAGGTCCGCCCTGGCCACCGAGCTCGCCACCGGCTGGGCGGGGCGACTTGCTGTTCACGATTTGTGGCGCCGGGTCGGTCTGCGGCGCCGACGCCACTGCCGTGGTGGAGACCGCGTGATGTGCCCATCGTGGGATCTCGCTAAGCTCGTCAGCGACCGACGGGTATTCGGTTGTCCGCGGCCATGAAATTCTCCCCTTGGGCGGACGCCGAGCGCAGCAGCTTGTATCGCAGACCTGGTGATCTGTCATGCATGTTGGAACGGACCGATCGGGGCACTTGTCGGACGTTAAGTGTCTACTCGGCGCCCTCCTCGATGGCGCTGCAGATGGTGGCGGGTTTGTCGTCGGTGCAGCAGTTGTCGGCTCGGCGGCGCGTGCCGACCAGGGACCGGCGCAGGCTGAGCAATTCCTCGACCGTGGCGTCGATATCGGCGATTCGTTCATCGAGCACGTCACGGACGGCGGCACACGCCGGGATACCACCGCTCCGGATGTCGAGGACTTTGCGGATATCGTCCAAATGCAGGCCGAGGGTGCGGGCGCGCCGGATGAACGTCAACAGCTCGACGTGGCGCTGATCGTAGAGCCGATAGCCTGTTGGGCTTCGATCGGCAGGTGCCAGCAGGCCCTTGGTCTCATAGACTCGTATCGCTTTGCGGGTGAGCCCGGCAGCCGCGGCGGCTTGCCCGATCGTCAGTTCGGATGCCGACATAGTCTCGCACCTCCTCGCATCCCAGTATTGCCCTCGCCCCTGGGGCCAGGTTCTAGCGTTGGAACTCCCCGATCCACACATCAGTGAAGGAGGCGAGCAACCATGCCGTTCCGTGAAGGCGAAGTCTACCGCTGCCCCGACAGCGACTGCGGGTGCGAACTGACGGTGACCAAGCCACCGCTACCAACCTGTCCTGACCCAGAGGCCCTGACCTGCTGCGGCAAGACCATGGAAAAGACGACCGGCTGAATCTCGGTACGGCGTCAGCAAGGCGTCCATGCTGCGTGTAACGAGATGGGGCGCAGCGGATCCTGCGCCCCACGACGCCTCCACCGTCATCGTCGGACTCAACGGGTTGCGACTGCTGCGCCAAACCGCCTGGCGGCGCGCCGCGGTCAGCACAGGCGGTCCTAACGATTAAAGATCGACGACGGCATTCAATACGACGCCGTGTCGTAGGACAAAGACCAAATGCCGGTGGGGGTATTGGCCGGTCAGGATCGCGAGCGGTCAGCCATTCAGCAGACCGGGAACGCCAACAACGCAGAGGCTTAGCCGCCCCACTTGGCGCCTTCGGCTTGGTCGCGGGCCAACATCGAGGTGGTGTTGTTTTCATGCGTGCCGGCCATCGCGCGGTAGGCCAACACCAGTTGCTCCATCGCTTGGTTCCACTGGGCCTGCCAGGCCTGATAGCTCATCCCGGTATCGCCTTGCCAGCCCGCCTGCAACGCCGCCTGCTCACTGGCGATATCAGCACCGAGGCTTTGCAGCGTGCCCGCATAGCCGGCCATGTCGGCGCTATGAGCCAGCATCGCCGGATAGTTGTACATGATCTGCGACATCACAAATCCTTTCGTCTAAGCCGGTCGAATTAGAAGCCGGGGTAGCTGCCGGCCGCAGCGGAATCGGCGGCCACATACGTGCCGGCCGCATCCCCGATGTTGGCCTGGGCGATATCCAGCAAGCTATTGATTTTGGCGGCCGCCGCGACGAAGCGGGCGTGGGCGGCCTGAAACGCAGCCGCGGACTCCCCGGCGTGAAACGCCTGCGCCGACATCGCTTCCTGCTCGGCCTGACCAATCGTCGAGCGCATCAACCCCGCCTTAGCGGCAAACGCCGACTGCGAGGCCACCAACTGCGGAATATGCGCATCCAACATACTCATTACTAAAGTCCTTTCTCTAATCGACTACCGTTGCCACACAGGAACATTCAGCTGTGCTCCCCTTCCCCCTCCGGCGCATCGGGGTCCCAGGTCCCCGGGAGCATCGGCATAGTCGGTCCTCCACCGAACTCGTCATCGGAAAGCGTAGCCAACCCCGCCGCCTGTGTAGTGCCCTTCGACACGGTTCCGGCAAATCCCAACGGCCCAGCACCTTGATCCGAGGCCACCGTCGATGCGACCGGCCCGCCCGGCGGTGCACCCCAGTCTGGGTCGACATCGATATTCATGTCCATGTACTCGTCGCCGTAGCCGCGCTGCTTCGCCCGTCGGCGCCGTCGCACCCGCCCCGACGCCGCGGCTGCGGCCGCCGCGACGGCCGGCGCGATCGCCTTCGCGGAACCACGCGACGTCGGCTCCTGAGTTTTGGCGCCGAGACTCATCCCCGCGCCGGTCCCGATCCCGGGAGGTCCCACGGCATATGGTGGGATAAAGCCCGGGCCGCCCGCGGCCGGCGGCGGTGTCGGTGCTGCGGGATTGGCAACGGTACTGGTCGCGGACGCGGGAGAAGTGCCTGGGGGCGTGCCGGGGGCGACGCCGGCAACCCCTAACGGAGTGGGTGCCGCACTAGCGACCGGCAACACCGGGGGCGGGGCCGGGATGGGTGTCGGAGCGGCGGTCGGGGGCGGAATGGCAGCCAGGCCCGCTAGTCCGGCAAGACCGCCGGCCGAAGCGAGCGCGGGGCTGGCCGCGACCGCCAGTGCCAGGGGATTCGAGACCAGGAAGATGCCGACTTCCTCGATGTGAATCGGAATGTCGAACAGCTCCCAGCTGAAGAAGTACTGGAAAGCCTCGATCGGATTTTGCACGAAGTAGGTGCCGAACTGTTGAACGTCCTCAAAGATTTCGAGCGCTCGAACTAGCCAATATATCGCTACGCCTGGGTTCGCGTAGGAGTCGTAGGTGGCTCCGTTGACGGTGCCCGCGGCGGGGTTCCACGTGACGCCGAAGTACTGCAGGAAATCCGCGACCCAGTTATCGAAGAAGTAGTCGAGCCTCGGGCTGTGTGCAGTGATGGTGTTGCCAATACCGAACTCTTTCAAGATGTTCTGCAGCCACTGCGGGATTCCCAGCGGGTTGTCGCCGGAGAGATTGCCATAGAGATCAGTTCCAATATTCGCGGCAGGCTGGGCCGCGGCGTCAGATTTCACGATTTGCGGCGCCGGGTCGGTCGGCGGTGTCGACGCCAACGCCGTGCCGGAGACCGCTTGATAGGTGCTCATCGTGGTGGCGGCCTGGACCCACATCCGCACATAGTCCGCTTCGTTGAGAGCGATCGGAATCGTGTTGATGCCGAAGAAGTTCGTCGCCAGCAAGACCCCGTGAACCATGTGGTTGGCGGCCAACTCGGGCAGGGTCGGCATCGCCGCCAGCGCGCCGGTGTAGGCCGCGGCCGCCGTCTCATGCTGGGCAGCCGCGGCGGCACTGTTGGCACTGGCCTGCGTCAACCACGCCAAGTACGGCACGAACGCGGCCACAAACGACTCCGCGCTCGGCCCTTGCCATGCACCGGTCTGCACCTCGGCCAACAGCGCGCTGAGTTGCTCGGCCACCGCGGTGTATTCGGCGCTCAACGAGTTGTACGCCCCCGCTGCCGCCAACAACGACCCGGGTCCGGGGCCACTGCTCAACAACGTCGAATGCACCTCCGGCGGTGCGGCCATCCAGACAGGTGCCGTCATCGTCAGTAGCCCGCGATGTGATACGACGACGCCGCCGCCGCATCACGTGCCGCATAGCCGGCGCCCGATTCGCCCACCCCGACACCGGCGCGACCAAGCTCTTCGGCGCCTTGGGCCACGGCCGCTGAATGTTCGCCGCCGCGAACGCTGAACCCGGCCGCGTTCTGCAACGACACCGGATCCGCGGCGGGAGGCGCCACAACCGTGATCAGCGGGGCCGCACCGGCATTGGCAGCGGCCAGACGCGCGGTCAACGCCTCGATGGCTGCACTGGCACCAGCGAGACCTTCGGGAAGAACGCGCAACGTCATGACAGCTACTCCTCGGTCATGGGCCGATGCCCGAGATGAATATCGTTTTCATTAACACTAATACCACACGGCCGCAGCATTAGAAACTCGATGGCGGTGTGATGGCGCGTGAGCTGGCCGGCTGCTCTAGAGGTGCGTCGCGAGTGCGCGATAGCCGGGCTCGGCGAAGCGCTCGGCGGCTGCCCTGATCGCGTCGGTCATCGGGCGGCGCTCCCGGGCGTCGCCAGAAAATTCCCGAGGCGCCGCATCCTTGGAGTAGAACCGGGACTCTTCGGTCATGCGTTCGATTGAAGCAGCGTCGGTCTCAATCCCGAAATGCGGGGCAACCTGCCGCCAGATCGCGGCGGGCAGGTCGGCGTAGTCGATGCAGAGCCGCCGATCTGGATCGGTGGCGGCAGACCACAGCATCGCGCCGAGCGCACGAGCTGTGAACTCGACGCGCGCACGGGCCGGAACCGCCGCCGGATCAAGGCCGAAAAGCCGCGCGGTTGCAGGCGGGGTAACCCCGAGCCCAAGCCAGCCCGGTGGATTGACCAGCAGCGAAGCCACGACGTCTGCGGGGTCGCGCTGGACCCAGACCCACGGGGTTTCGGGAAAGGCAGCTGCCAGGATTTCTCGGCGGCGGATATTCCAGCTGGTGCACTTGAGCACCAGATGCCGTTCGTCGCCGTGCCGGCATCGACCCAGCGCCCGCACCAAGAGCCGGACCAACCGAACCAGCGTCGGCCCGTCGACCCGATCGGGGTCAAGCCCGAGAAGCGCGTTGAGCGGCGACGGCTCGGCGATCACCACGACGCCGGAGAGTGTGCCCAGCAGTCGGGACACCAGCGTAGACCCGCAGCGCGACAGGTGAAAGATCATGCCCGCGGGCTCGAGCGACGGCTCGTTGTCGAGAGCGACGAGGGCTTCGAGCCCGGTCCTGACGAGCGGCCGGGCCCGGGGGCCGGACGCCCAGCGGGCGACGGTCTGGTCGAAGAACGGTTCGACGAAACGTTCTTCGGAAAGATCGGCCCAGTCGATCGCCGGGGCCGCACCGGAAAGGTCGAATCTGATCGGCGTCCGACGCGCGAGTTCGGCGAGTTCCATCAGTCGTCGGGCAGCCGGACGAGAAATCCGCTCACGATCAGGGTTCGGACCAGGTCGGTCTGCTGCGCCGCACGCAGACCTGGCAACTCACCGACCCGAAACGGCTTGGTACTACTGGAGATGAACCGCAGCGCGGCTTCGTGGTCGGCAGCGGCGTTCGTGGACAAGCTGGCGAACTGAAGGGCAACGCCGTCCTCAACCGCTTTCACGCGCGAATAGAGCGGTTGGTACTTCACCACCCGCGTTTGCCCGTCAATTGCGTTGGCGTCCGCGATCTTTCCGACTGGTGGGCATTGGCCGCGCCGGACCAAGCCATCCGCCAGTAAACCCAGACCACCGGCCATCGCGCCCGGATCCTCAACTGTTCCAACAGCTTCCCGCACCAGGGCACGTAGCGTCGCGTCCAAGTCGGCATCGTCGAGATGCCGTGGCGGCACACGCGCGTTCAGACGGTCATCGCGCCAGCTCTGCGAGTAAAGCGCTCCGATGGCGAGCATGAGCACAGTCGGTGCGTGGATTCCGACGGTCAGGTGGATGGATTGCTCTGAGGTTGTCTCGGCCGCGTGAACGCACCCACGTGGCACGTACAGCACGTCGCCGGCTTCCAGGCGCCAGTCGGTTGGCGGCGGAAGACCGTCGACGGCGACCGCCTTGTCCGTTTCCCGCTGAATCTCGCGCGGCGGGCGGTCGGCGCCGAGGTACAAATGCCAGATCTTCGAGCCCTGGACCTGCAGGATCAACACGTCGTGGTCGTCGTAGTGGGCGGCCAGCCCCGTCTGCCCTGGCGGCGTGATGTAGGTGTTGACCTGTATTGGAAAGTTCAGCTCGACCTCGATCGAGCGGGCCAACGTCCCGACCGCCCGCACGTATTGCTCGACGCCGTCCAACACAATTGTGTAGCCGTCGGCGAACTCCTGGCGGATAGCGACAACATCGAGGCTGCCATCAATAAGCCGGTAGTTGTCGGAGCCCTTTTTGTCTCTCCCCTTTACCAGCCGCACCGCTGACGGCTCGCGGCGAAACAGCTCGAGAAGCTCGTCGACCGTCGACGGACCAGGCAGGAGGCGATCGAAATAGTCCGGGCTGCCTCGCTCGACGTGGTGATGGGTTTGAGACCAGACCTCGTCGAGAAAGGTTTCGACGGAGAGCGGCTGAAGCAACCAGGCCAACGAGAGCTCGACGTCGACGCCCGAAAAGCGTTGCTGCATCACGCGTGCTCTCCGCCTCTGCCGGCCTGGCCTGGATTCCAGGCTGTCACCGAGCCCCGACCGGGGCTGAGATGAATATGGTTTTCATTCATAAGTACCACACGACCGCGAACTCGGAATCTTGCGGCCGATCAGATGCCGAACAGCTCAACACGTCGCGCAATGCAAGCAGCGCGAGTGCGCGATAGGCCGACACAGCGAAGCGCATAGCGGCCCGACGTCGTGATGATCTCAGTTCTACTCATGCTCGTCTGCAGGCTTGCCCTCGCGATCCCAGGTATTCGGCAGCATCGGCATTTGCGGGCCACTGCCGAATTCATCACCGGCCAGCGTGGTCAAGCCCGCCGCCGCGGGGACGGTCTCCTTGCGTACTGTGCCGGCGAAGCCCAATGGCCCAGCGCCCTGATCAGAGCTCAGCGAGTCCGGCACGCCCCAATCTGGATCGACATTGATATTCATTTCCATAAACTCGTCACCATACCCGCGCATACCCGCGCGCTGGCGCCGCCGGCGCCGCGAACCCGCGGAGGCCACGGCGGCGGCGATCTCAGTTGCCTTCGCGGACCCACGCGACGTCGGCTCCTGAGTTTTGGCGCTAGCGCTTATTCCCTCACCGACCCCGATGCCGGGCGGTCCGATGGCGTAGGGGGGTACAAAGCCCGCACCGCTCGCAGCCGGGGCCGGCAGCGGCGAAGCGCCGCCGACAGTGGTCCCCGTGGACGCGGGAGAAGGGCTTGGGGACGTACCGGGGGCAGTGCCGCCCGCACCTATCGCAACAGGGCTGCTCGTCGCCGCCGGCAAACTGTGCGTCTGGGGCGCCGGTGCGTCCGCCACCGGGGCGGGGGCGGCTTCAGGCTGGATTTCAGCCAGCCCGGCCAGGCCCGCCAAGCCTGCCGCACCTCCGGCCGGCACGGCGAACGGGAGCGCTAAAACTTCGGGGTAGTACGAAACGAATTGAATCACGTGGCCGAACTCGTCTGATGCCACTCCGACAACGTCGTACTCCAGCTGCAGCAGCCCTTGCGCCGGGTTCTGTCCGATGAGTTGGATGTCCCTCTGCAATGTCTGGGTGACCTCGAGGACTCGATTGATGATCCAACTCAACTGGTACGGATTGCCGGAGTCATTGTCGACAATCGGCAGGATCCCCTTGTCGGCGATGCCGCCGCCACCGTATATACCATCGGCGGGGCGCGGGTTCACGATTTGTGGCGCCGGATCGGTCTGCGGCGCCGAGGCCACCGCCGTGGTGGCGACCGCTTGATAGGTGCTCATCGTGGTGGCAGCCTGGATCCACATCCGCACGTAGTCGGCCTCGTTGAGTGCAATCGGGATCGTGTTGATACCAAAGAAATTGGTCCCCACCAACACCCCGTGAACGATGTGGTTGGCGGCCAGCTCCGGCAAGGTCGGCATCGCGGCCAACGCCGCGGTGTAGGCGGTGGCCGCGGTCTCGTGCTGGACAGCTTCCGACGCGCTTTTGGCGCTGGCCTGCACCAGCCACGCCAAGTAGGGCACGTGCGCAGCGACGTACCGCTCGGCGCTGGGGCCTTGCCACGCGCCCGCCTGCACCTCCGCCAAGACGGTGCTGAGTTCCTCAGCGACCGACGCGTACTCGGTGCTCAACGAGTTCCACGCGCCGGCGGCCGCCAGCAACGACCCGGGCCCCGGGCCGCTGCTCAGCAACGCCGAATGCACCTCCGGTGGCGAAGCCATCCACACCGGCGCCGTCATAGGCCGCCCCTACTCTCGGCGGCTGGGCGGTCAAGGCCGTCGCCAGCCACCACTGAGATCACGTCGGGCATTCAATACGACGCAGTGTCGTAGTACAAGACGGGATGCGGGTAGGGGGTATTGGCTGGTCAGGGCCACTGCGCGGTCAGCACAAGCGATCAGACGTGGACCAGGGTCGGCAGCGCCATCGCCGAGTCGAGCGCCAACGCGCAGAACACCACCGCTAGATAGTTGTTCGACTGCAGGAACAGCCGCAGCGGCTTGACCGGCTCGCCGCGGCGCACACCGGCGTAGAGCTGGTGGGCCATTGTCAAGAACCACACCCCGGCCACCACCGCGACTGCGGTGTAGAGCCATCCGGCCGCCAACCCGAGCGCCAGCGTCGCGGCCACCGTCAGCCAGGTGTAGATCAGGATTTGCTTGGTGACCTGACGCTCGGTGGCGACGGCGGGCAGCATCGGCACACTGGCCGCTTTGTAGTCGTCTTTGTAGCGCATAGCTAATGCCCACGTGTGCGGCGGCGTCCAGAAGAAGATGATCGCGAACATCACCAGCGCCGGCCAACCGATCGTGCCGGTGACGGCCGACCAGGCGATCATCACCGGCATGCAGCCGGCGGCCCCGCCCCACACCACGTTCTGCGAGGTGCGGCGCTTGAGCAACAGCGTGTAGACGAAGACGTAGAACGCGATCGTCGCCACGGCCAGCAGCCCCGACAGCAGGTTTGTTGTCCCCCACAACCAGAAGAACGAGGCGATGCTCAGCGCCAGCCCGAACACCAGGGCGTTCCTGGTGGGCACGGCAGCCCGCGCCAGCGGGCGTCGCGCGGTCCGCTTCATCATCTTGTCGATGTCGGCGTCGGCCACACAGTTCAGGGTGTTGGCGCCGCCGGCGGCCAGCATCCCGCCGATCAGCGTATTCAGGATCAACAGCGGGTTCACCGTGCCGCGGTCGGCAAGCAACATCGCCGGAATTGCGGTGACCAGCAGCAGCTCAATGACCCGCGGCTTGGTCAACGCCAGATAAGCCAGCAAAGTGGTGCCGACTCGCCTCGGCGCAACGCGCTCGCGAATGCTCACGCAATGGCTCCTCGGATCACAGCGGCGCGCAGCTTCTACTACAGGCGATGGTAGACCGCGTGCTCGCGCGGCTCCTAGTGCAGGGTCGACTCACAACAATTCGCCGGGATTTCACGTGCTACTGGACCTGCACCGACTTAGGGTCCCGCACTAGGGTGGAGATCGATCACGTTGTCGACCCGAGGACCACGTTTGTGACCACACTCGAAGACATCTCGACCCTCACTCAGCCGCACCATCCCGATGACTGGACCGATATCGATTCGGCCGCGGTGGACACCGTCCGGGTGCTGGCCGCAGACGCGGTCCAGAAAACGGGCAACGGGCATCCCGGGACGGCGATGAGCCTGGCTCCGCTGGCCTACACGCTGTTTCAGCGGACCATGCGCCACGACCCCAGCGACACCACGTGGCTGGGCCGCGACCGGTTCGTGCTGTCGGCCGGGCACAGCAGCCTGACCCTGTACATCCAGCTCTACCTGGGCGGTTTCGGTCTGGACCTCTCCGACATCGAATCGCTGCGCACCTGGGGATCCAAGACTCCCGGGCACCCGGAATTCCGGCACACCAGGGGCGTGGAGATCACCACCGGCCCGCTGGGCCAGGGTCTGGCGTCGGCGGTGGGGATGGCGATGGCGTCGCGCTACGAGCGCGGCCTGTTCGATCCGGACGCCGCCCCCGGGACCAGCCCGTTCGACCACCACATCTTCGTGATCGCCTCGGACGGCGACATCGAAGAAGGGGTGACGTCCGAGGCGTCGTCGCTGGCCGCGGTCCAGGAACTGGGCAACCTGATCGTGTTCTACGACCACAACCAAATCTCCATCGAGGACGACACCAACATCGCGCTGTGCGAGGACACCGCGGCCCGGTATGAGGCCTACGGCTGGCACGTGCAGCGCGTCGAGGGCGGCGAGAACGTCGTCGGTATCGAGGAGGCCATCGCCAACGCCAAGGCCGTCACCGACCGCCCGTCGTTCATCTCGTTGCGGACCATCATCGGCTATCCCGCGCCGAACGCGATGAACACCGGGAAGGCGCACGGCGCGGCGCTTGGCGACGAGGAAGTCGCAGCCGTCAAGAAAATCCTCGGCTTCGATCCGGACAAGACCTTCGAGGTGCGCGACGAGGTCATCGCTCACACCCGCAAGCTGGTGGACCGGGGCAAGGAAGCGCACGAAAAGTGGCGACCCGAATTCGAAGCGTGGGCGCAGCGCGAACCCGAACGCAAAGCGCTGCTGGACCGGCTGACCGCACAAAAGCTGCCCGACGGGTGGGACGCCGACATCCCGCATTGGGAACCGGGATCCAAAGCTCTGGCCACCCGCGCGGCGTCCGGGAAGGTGCTAAACGCGGTGGGTCCGAAGCTGCCCGAGCTGTGGGGTGGTTCGGCCGATTTGGCGGGCAGCAACGACACCACCATGAAGGGCGTGGACTCCTTTGGCCCGCCGTCGATTTCGACCAAGGACTACACGGCCCACTGGTATGGCCGCACCCTGCATTTCGGTATTCGTGAGCATGCGATGGGGGCGATCTTGTCGGGCATCGTGCTGCATGGCCCGACCCGCGCCTACGGCGGGACGTTCCTGCAGTTCTCCGATTACATGCGCCCGGCGGTGCGGTTGGCGTCGTTGATGGACATCGACACCATCTACGTGTGGACGCACGATTCGATCGGGCTCGGCGAAGACGGCCCGACCCATCAGCCGATCGAGCACTTGGCGGCGCTGCGCGCCATCCCCCAGCTGTCGGTGGTGCGTCCCGGCGACGCCAACGAAACCGCGTACGCCTGGCGCACGATCTTGGCTCGAGGCAACGGCAGCGGGCCGGTCGGGTTGATCCTGACCCGTCAGGGTCTGCCGATCCTCGAAGGCACCAACTATGAAGGCGTAGCCAAGGGCGGGTACATCCTGGGCGACGACAGCGGCGAAGAACCCGATGTGGTTTTGATCGCCACCGGCTCCGAGTTGCAACTGGCCGTCGAGGCGCAAAAGCTGTTGGCGGACAAGGACATTATCGCGCGCGTGGTGTCGATGCCGTGCGTCGAATGGTTCGAGTCCCAGCCGTACGACTACCGCGACAGCGTGCTGCCGCCATCGGTGTCGGCCCGCGTCGCCGTGGAGGCGGGCATCGCACAATGTTGGCACAAGCTGGTCGGCGACACCGGTGAGATCGTTTCAATCGAGCACTACGGGGCATCCGCCGATGCGAAGACTTTGTTCCGCGAATTCGGGTTCACCCCGGAAGCCGTCGTCGACGCCGCCGAACGAACAATCGACAACTAGAAGAAGGAAATCCGATGACACAGAATCCCAACCTCGCCGCCCTCAGTGCCGCAGGCGTATCCGTGTGGCTGGACGACTTGTCCCGGCAGCGCTTGCAGTCCGGGAACTTGCAGGAGCTGATCGACACCAAGAGTGTCGTCGGCGTCACCACCAACCCGTCGATCTTCCAGAAGGCGCTGGCGGAGGGCGACGCTTACGACGCCCAGGTGGCCGAGCTCGCCGAGCGCGGTGCCGACGTGGACGCCACGATCCGCACGGTGACCACCGACGACGTACGCAACGCCGCCGATGTGCTGAGGCCGCAATGGGAGGCCTCCGACGGGGTCGACGGCCGAGTGTCGATCGAGGTCGACCCGCGACTGGCGCACGACACCGACAAGACCGTCGCGCAGGCCGTCGAGTTGTGGAAGATCGTCGACCGGCCCAACGTGCTCATCAAGATCCCGGCCACCAAGGAGGGACTGCCCGCGATCACTTCGACGCTGGCGGAAGGGATTTCGGTCAACGTCACGCTGATCTTCTCGGTCGAGCGCCACCGCGAGGTGATGGACGCCTACCTCGATGGGCTGCAAGCCGCCAAGGCGGCCGGACACGACGTATCCAAGATCCACTCGGTGGCATCGTTTTTCGTGTCACGGGTGGACACCGAGATCGACAAGCGCCTGGAAAAGATCGGCTCGGCCGACGCGCTGGCGCTGCGCGGCAAGGCCGGCGTGGCCAATGCTCAGCTGGCGTACGCGGCCTACCAGGAAGTGTTCGTGGGTGGCGACCGCTACACGCCGCTCGAGAAAGACGGTGCGCGAGTGCAGCGACCGTTGTGGGCGTCGACCGGTGTGAAGAATCCCGACTACTCCGACACGATGTACGTCACCGAGCTGGTCGCACCGAACACCGTGAACACCATGCCGGAGCCGACGATTGACGCGGTCGCCGACCACGGCGTCATCACCGGCGACACCGTCACCGGCACCGCTTCGGCCGCCCAGGAGGTGTTCGACAACCTGGAGGCGGTCGGGATCGACCTGACCGACGTCTTCCTCGTGCTGGAAAACGAAGGCGTCGATAAGTTCGAGGCGTCCTGGAACGAGCTTCTTGAGGAGACTCAGAAACAGCTTGGCTCCGCCCACAAATGAGCCCGGCCGGCAATCGGAGCGGCGCCGCACAGTGGCAAAACCCGCTGCGGGATAAGCGCGATAAGCGGCTGCCCCGCATCGCAGGGCCGTGCGCCGTAGTGATTTTCGGTGTCACCGGCGACCTGGCTCGCAAGAAGGTAGTGCCTGCCATCTACGACTTAGCCAACCGCGGATTGCTGCCCCCTGCCTTCGCCCTGGTCGGGTTCGGCCGCCGGGACTGGGACGACGAGGCCTTCAGCAATGAGGTCTACCAGCTGGTAAAAGAACACTCGCGCACGCCGTTTCGGCAGGTGACCTGGGACCGGCTGGCCGAGGGATGCCGGTTCGTCCAAGGCAACTTCGATGACGAGTCCGCGTTCGCCCGGCTGGCCGAAACCTTGGAGAAGCTCGACGCCGAACGTGGCACCAGCGGCAATCACGGTTTCTACCTGGCCATTCCGCCGAAGAGCTTCCCGGCGGTGCTCGAGCAGCTGTACAACGCCGGGCTGGCCAAGCCTCAGGACGGCAGCTGGCGGCGGGTGGTCATCGAGAAGCCGTTCGGCCACGATTTGGACAGCGCCCGCGACCTCAACAAAGTGGTCAACAACGTCTTCCCCGAGGAATCGGTGTTCCGCATCGATCACTACTTGGGCAAGGAGACGGTGCAGAACATCCTGGCGCTGCGGTTCGCCAACCAGCTGTTCGACCCGATCTGGAATGCGCACTACGTCGACCACGTGCAGATCACCATGGCCGAGGACATCGGTCTTGGCGGGCGCGGAGGCTATTACGACGGGATCGGCGCGGCCCGCGACGTAATCCAGAACCACCTGATTCAGCTACTGGCGTTGACCGCGATGGAAGAGCCGGTGAGCTTTCAGCCGTCGGAATTGCAGACCGAGAAGATCAAGGTGCTCTCCGCAACTCAACTCGCGGAGCCGCTCGACGAGACCACGTCTCGCGGCCAGTACAGCGCCGGCTGGCAGGGCGGAGAGCAGGTGGTTGGCCTGCTCGACGAGGAGGGCTTTTCCAAAGACTCCACCACCGAGACATTCGCCGCCATCACATTGGAAGTCGACACCCGTCGCTGGGCGGGCGTGCCGTTTTACCTTCGGACCGGAAAACGACTGGGCCGCAGGGTAACCGAGATCGCTCTGGTGTTCAAACGAGCACCGCATCTGCCGTTCGACGCGACGATGACCGATGAGCTTGGCGCCAACGCACTGGTAATCCGGGTACAGCCGGACGAAGGGATTACGTTGCGATTCGGGTCCAAGGTGCCGGGCAGCGCCATGGAAGTCCGCGACGTCAACATGGACTTCTCCTATGGCTCGGCGTTCGCCGAAGAATCGCCCGAGGCCTACGAACGGCTGATCCTCGACGTGCTGCTCGGCGAACCGTCACTGTTTCCGGTCAACGAGGAAGTCGAATTGGCCTGGGAGATACTGGATCCGGCACTTGATCATTGGGCCGAACACGGCAAACCCGATCCTTACGAGGCCGGGACCTGGGGCCCCGCTTCGGCGTTCGAGATGCTGCGCCGGACCGGCCGGGAATGGCGGCGGCCGTGATTCTCGAGTTGCCGGACACCAGCACCAACGAGATCAACAAGAAGCTCGACGAGCTGCGCGAGAAGGTCGGCGCGGTGACGCTTGGCCGGGTATTGACGTTGGTCATTGCGCCTGACAGCGAGGCGATTCTCGAAGAATCGATCGAAGCGGCCAACGCGGCCAGCCACGAGCATCCCAGCCGGGTGATCGTGGTGATGACCGGCGACGCGGATGCCGCCGAAGCGCGTTTGGACGCGCAACTGCGGGCCGGCGGCGACAGCGGCGCCACCGAGGTGGTGGTGCTTCGGCTCTCCGGCCCACTCGCCGGACACAGCAGCAGTGTCGTCGTCCCGTTCCTGTTGCCCGATATCCCGGTGGTGGCATGGTGGCCGGATGTCGCCCCGAGGGTGCCGGCGCAGGATCCGTTGGGCCAACTGGCAGTTCGGCGTATCACCGACGCAACCAACGGGGCTGACCCATTGGCTTGCATCAAAAGCAGGCTGCCTGGATACACCCCTGGCGACACCGACCTGGCGTGGAGCCGCGTCACCTACTGGCGGGCGCTGCTCACGTCGGCGATCGATCTGCCACCGCATGAGCCGATCACGTCGGCGCTGGTGTCCGGGCTCAAGACCGAACCGGCACTCGACGTTCTGGCAGGCTGGCTGGCGAGCCGGATCGACGGGCCGGTTCGGCGTGCGGTCGGCGAGCTCAAAGTCGAACTGATGCGCAACAGCGAGACGGTGACGCTGAGCAGACCGCAGGAGGGCGTGACGGCGACATTGAGCCGCACCGCGAGGCCGGAGGCGCTTGTTCCGTTGCCCCGCAGAGAAACCCGGGAGTGCCTGGCCGAGGATCTGCGGCGATTGGATCCGGACGCGATCTACTTTTCAGCTCTCGAAGGCATCGATCGGGTGGAGTACCTATGAGTACCAGCGTGCAGACGTTTGCCGACAGCGACGGGCTGGTCACCGCGGCGGGTGAGCGACTGATCGGCGTCATCGACGCCGCTGTGTCCGCCCGCGGACGGGCGTTGGTCGTGCTGACCGGCGGCGGCAACGGCAACCGGCTCATGAGTTATCTCGCCGCGCAGGCGGGACGAGTCGACTGGACCAAGGTGCATCTGTTCTGGGGCGACGAGCGTTACGTCACCGAAGACGACGACGAACGCAACGAGGAGCAGGCCCGCGGTGCGTTGCTGGATCACATCGACATTCCGGCCCGCAACGTGCACGCGATGCCGGCAAGTGACGGCGAATTCGGCAGTGATCTGGCTGCCGCCGCATTGGCTTACGAGCAGCTCCTGGCCGCGAACGCCGAACCGGGCGATCCCGCACCGAATTTCGACGTCCACCTGCTCGGCGTGGGACCCGAAGGCCACATCAATTCGCTGTTCCCGGACACTCCCGCGGTTCGCGAAGCCACCCGGCTGGTGGTCGGCGTCGAGGATTCACCGAAGCCGCCGCCGCTGCGAATTACGTTGACGCTGCCCGCAATCCAGCGGTCTCGCGAGGTCTGGTTGTTGGTGTCCGGGGCGGAGAAGGCCGAAGCGGTGGCGGCCGCGATCGGCGGCGCCGACCCGGTGTCGGTGCCGGCCGCCGGTGCAATCGGTCGGGAGGACACGGTCTGGTTTCTCGACACCCAGGCCGCGGCCAAGCTTCCTGCCGGTTAGCAGCTCGGCTCCGCCTGGCGGTCGGCGTAGCCGGCCGCATACTCCTCGAGCAGACGAGCGATCTCGCGTTCTGCGGAACGCAGTGTTACGAGGTGGTGTCGCCAGTCACTGTTGCATTGTCTGGGTTGCACAAATGATTAGATCCTCCATCGGCCCCTGCGGTTCCACGGACCGCCGAAAAACGGTCAGCGGACCGCGTGGTAGTCGCTGATCACGAAGTCGGACATCCGGCGGACGCGTTGGGTTGCGGACGACCCGAGCAATGATCAGATCCGATCGAAAGTACTTTTGCCACAGTGCGTTTGAGGACGAAGGTCACCAAGGGGCCCGGGTCGCGCGCGGCCGGGCTGGCGATGGCCTACAAGCTGATCGAGGCCGCCCAGACCCGCTGGCGCGCCGTCAACGCGCCACACCAGGTCGCCCTCGTCCGTGCCGGCGCCGTCTTCCGCAAAGGGAAACTGCTCGAACGACCCATCAACATCACACCCCAACCGTCGACTGCGGAGCCTAAAACCGCCGGAACGGAGGTCGCCTAAAACTCACCAATCCACAGATCTTGACCCATATCTCATGCCCGGCGGCATCGTGGAACAACTGTGAGCGTCGACGATCGACTGAATTTTCTCCATGAGAAACCTGTGCATTTCTTAGGCAAAGCAATAGAACATACGTAGAATAATCGCCGCTGGGGCAGCTGACCTGCGCCGACGATCCACAACCGCATACGGCTCTGCACCCAAGGTTAGGGGGGTCACTATGTCAGGCCGCACGCTTCATTGGCTGGGTTTAGGACTGGTGACAACTGCCGGTGCCGGTGTCATGGCGCTGACCGCGATGATGAATTCGGCGTTCGCGTACGGGGATGTCCCACCGGACCCCGCCGACCCGACCATCGGGTTGGTCATGGGCCCCAGCGGGCTACCGCTCCCCGAATTCAACCTACCCGGCTATGTGGAGGCGGCTAACAATCTCTACATCGACAATCCCCTGCACCCCAATTTCCCCGACACCACGTACCCCGGTCCCTATGCGGACGGCCTGTTCACGCCCGAGTATCCGCTCCTCAGCGTGCCCTTCTCCATCAACTACCCCACCGCCACGACTGGTCCCCTCGCTGGCTTTCCGGACCTGAACACCTCGGTAGGCCAAGGCATGCTCATTCTGGAAAACGCGATCGCAACCAACACGGCAGCAGGAGACGCCTCAACCGTGTTCGGCTGGTCGCAGAGCGCCACGATTTCCAGCCTGGTCATGCAGCAGCTCGACCCGTCCGGCCAGCCGATGCCAAACGATGGCCTGCAGTTCGTGCTGATCGGTGACCCCAGCGCTCCCAACGGCGGGCTGTCAGAGCGCTTCGACGGTTTGAACCTGCCGAGTCTAGGTCTCTCGTTCGACGGCGCAACCCCCGCCAACGACTTCCCAACCGACATCTACACCCTCGAGTACGACGGCTACGCCGACTTCCCGCAATACCCCATCAATTTCCTGGCGGACCTCAACGCCGTTTTGGGTACGATCGATATCCACGGACTGTATCTGGACCAGGGTCTGGACCCGCCGGAACCCGGCCCCACGGCCGAACAGATCGCTAATGCGATTCTGCTGCCGGGGTCGGCGGCCGACGGCACCACGGACAGCCTCACTAATTACTACATGATCGACGAGACTCCCCCGCTGGTGACGCTGCTGTCGGATATTCCCGTCATCGGGCAACCGCTCGCCGACCTGCTGGGGCCGGACTTGACGGTGCTGATCAACTTGGGTTACGGCGCCGACAACCTTGGCTATTCGACTCCGGCGAATGTGCCCACCCCGTTCGGGCTGTTCCCCGACGTCAGCCTGAGCAACGTCCTTACCGAGCTGGCCCAAGGGGCGCAGCAAGGATTCAGCGCTTTCGAGGCGGACCTGTCGGATCCATCGGCGATGGCAAGCACAGTGGCCGACCCGTCGACGGCGGTTGCCGTAGCTACCACGGCAGTCGATCCGCCGTCGCTCACCGACATCAGCGACGCGCTGTCGAGTGCGGCCGCGTCGCTGTACGCCCTGGGGTTGCAGACAGCGGACATCGCCGATGCTGTGGTGAATGGCTTGCCCGCCTACGACGTCACTCTGTTCCTGGACAACCTCACTAGCCCCCTGGATGCCATCGGTCTGCCCCTCGCAGCGGACACCGGCCTGCTCACCGTGGCGGCCGGCTTCGAATTCGAGCTCGTCGACGGGGCGATCACCGCGGTCATCAACGACATCACCACTCTGATCCCGTAGGGTTTCGCAAGCCTGATCGCCCGGTCGATTACCAGCCGGGCGATCGGCATGGCGTACAAGCTCATCGACGCCGCGCAAGCCCGCTGGCGCAAAGTCAACGCACCCGAGCTTTTCGCCCTCGTCCGAGCCGGCGCCGTCTTCCACAAAGGCAAACTGCTGGACTCAGCTGTCCTGCCGCCTAGGTAGGTAGACCGGGTTGCAATCCCTAGACGTGAGTCCGGGGAGGACGTCAAAATGAGCGTCATGGCAGACAAAAGCGCCGGCAGCAGGCCTCCCCGACAGCGGATCAGAACGCTCACCCAGGCAGCAATGAACGCCGACGTCACCGTCGGCCAACTGGAAGACGTGTTAGGCGGCCTGGGCGATACCCTGACCGACCTCAACGATTCCCTCTCGAACTTGAACAGTGCAGTGGACCGCCTCGACGGCGGCTTGGACCACTTCGAAGCCACCCTGGGCAGGATTGACGACCTGATGGGCCGGCTGGTCACGCTGGTCTCGCCGGTCGAGGCCATCGTCGAGCGCATCGACTACATGGTGGGTGTCGGTGAGACGGTGATGTCGCCGTTCTCGGTGACCGAACATGCTTTCCGCAACTTGGTGAACGCGGTACGGGACCGCACGGCGTCGCTAACCGGTGCCGCATCCCGACCCGGTTCCCGCTCCGCCTTATGCCGAAGGCACCGGTCTGCCGTGGGATGTCTCGGTTCCCGACGCCGTCGTGGCGATCGCGGCGGCCCGCGCCAGATACGGCGACACCTTCGCCGTGCACAGCGGTCGGGATCATTACCTGTTCACGTTCTCCCCGACCGGCGTCGAGTCGTTCTACGGGCTGCCCGAGGAGAAAGCCAGTAAAGGCGTTGCCGACTATTTGATGCTGCGCCGCAAACTCCCCGACGAGATCTTCGACGGACGGCGCATCCTGCCCGGCACGCTGTTCCGCCGCGACGACGTCGCCGGCTATCTGGCCAACCTGGATTGGGCGCTGAGACAGACCACCGCCGAGTTGGGATCGACGGGCTCGCTGGACGTCTTCGACCTGACCCGCCGGCTCGGCCATCGGATGGGCCTCGCCTCCTGGGCCGGGCCCGGATCAGCCGACGGCGAGGCGTTTGAGCGGCTGGTGCGGGCCTTCGACATCCTCGACGGCTCCGAGGCGTTCGTGCATCCCGACGCGATGGCCGCTGTCGCCGCCTCGAGCAAGCGAGCCGAGCGCGCGGCCCTCGGCGAAGTCGCCGATGTCGTCGCGGCGGCGGTGAGCCGCTGGGACGATGGCGGCACAGAAGACTCGGGCCTGTTCGGCAGGATCGTCGACGCCTGGAATTCGGAAGCACACGACAACCGCATGCGCGGAATCGCGTTCGACGTCGCCCTGATTCACATCGCCTCGATGTCCAATCTGGCCGCCGCGCTGGGGTGGGCGTTGGTCGACCTGCTCGAGCACCCTTCGCACCTGGCACGGGTCGTCGCCGGCGACGCCGACCTCGCCCAGCGGTGCGCGTTAGAGTCCACCCGCCTGGCGCAGCGCTCGATCATGTCCCGCACTGTGCTGTCCCCGGTCTGTTTGGACACCGGCGAGGTCAGCTACCAGGTGCCCCAGGGATGGACGATCGCCACGTTACTGCCTCTGCTCAACACCTCCGTTGCGCCGGGGCTGGAAAACTGGGACCCGGGCCGATGGACGCGGCACCGGCTGACCGACGAGAAGGCGCTCCCCTCGCCCATGCTGGTGACGGCATTCGGCCACGGACGGCATTCCTGTCCGGCGCAACCGTTTTCGCTCTCGGCGATGACGGCGGCAATGACGCACTTGTTCGGCCACTACCGGATGACGCCGGGTTGGACGACACACCCGCGGCCGGTGCCGGCCCAGATTGGTGGCGTGGCGCGGGCGGACGGACCGTGCCGGCTCGACTACCTCTGCGGCTGAGTCACACCAGCCACCTGTGCACCAGAGACTGGGTGCACACTGTTTCGGAAACGAAGGCGTATGCGATATCACTCGAGGGCTGGTATCACATACGCGTTCAAAGCGCAGAAAGCCCTAATCCTTCAGCCAGCGACTGACGAGGCTGATGAGACTCGTGGGGCCGCTAGCCACTGTTGCGTAGCGCGCTGGCAAGTCCGTTCATGGTCAGCAGGATTCCGCGCTGCACCAGCTCGTCGTCGTCGCCGGAGCGGTAACGGCGCAGCAGCTCGACCTGCAGATGGTTCAGCGGCTCCAAATACGGGAAACGATTGAACACCGAACGCGCCAATGCCGGGTTGTCGGCGAGCAGGTTTTCCTGGCCGGTAATCAGCTTGTGCGCGTTGATGCTTCGCTGGTGCTCAGCGGCGATCTTGTCGAACACCCGACGCCGTAGCGCATCGTCCTGCACCAACTCGGCGTAACAAGCCGCCAGACCCAGATCCGTTTTCGCAAGCACCTGCGCCATATTCGACAGCACCGTCTGGAAAAACGGCCAGCGTTGATACAGGTCACGCAGCGCTTCGACGCGCCCATCGCCATCGGCGATCCAGCTCTCGACGGCGGAGCCGGTTCCGTACCAGCCCGGCAGCATCACCCTCGACTGGCTCCAGGCCATTACCCATGGAATTGCGCGCAAGTCGGCGATCGACGACGTTGGCTTGCGCGACGTGGGGCGGCTGCCGACATTCATCGACCCGATCTCGCTCACCGGTGTGGACTGCAGAAAGTAATCCACGAAACCCGGTGTGTCGTGGACTAATTCGGTGTACGCGCGCTGCGCCCGGTCGGCCAGCTCGTCGAGGATTTGGTAAGCCGGGCCGGCCTCGTCGCCGAGACCCTCGACGTCGAGCAGGGTGGACTCCAGGGTGGCTGCCAGCAATGTCTCCAAGTTGCGTTGCGCCATCTGCGGCTCGGCGTATTTGGCGGCGATCACTTCGCCCTGCTCGGTCAGCCGCAACGAGCCGTTCACCGCACCCGGCGGCTGGGCGAGGATGGCCTGATAGCTGGGGCCGCCGCCGCGGCCCACCGTGCCGCCGCGACCGTGGAAGAGCCGCAACCGGATTCCGGTTTTGCGCGCCGATTCGACGAGGTCGAGTTCGGCCCGATACAGCGCCCAGTTGGCGGTCAGGTAGCCGCCATCCTTGTTGGAGTCGGAGTAGCCGAGCATCACCTCCTGGCTGTCGCCGCGGGCCCGCACGATGCTCCGATAGACTGGAAGGTCAAGTGCCGCTTCCAGAATCGAAGCACCGCGATGCAGGTCGTCGATCGTCTCGAACAACGGCACGATGCCCACCGGGCAGTACGGATCGCGGGTAGACGCGTCGAGCAGACCCGACTCCTTCAGCAGGATCGCCGCTTCCAGCAGGTCGGAGACCGAACGACACATCGAGATGATGTAGTTGGGCACCGCCGGCGAACCATAGATGGCGACGGCGCGCACGGCCGCGCCGACGATGGCGAGTTCTTTGCGGGCCAGCTCGGACAATTCGTCGCGGTCCCCGATCAGCGGCCGTCGGGTGCTGAGCTCGGTGGCCAGGATGTTGACCCGCTCGTCTTCGTCCAGTGAGCCGTAGTCGGGATGCACGCCGGCCCAGGCAAACAATTCGGCGACCACCTCCTCGTGGACATCGGAGTTCTGCCGCATATCCAGACCGGATAGGTGAAAACCGAAGACGTACACGGCTTCCCGTAATCGGGCCAGCCGGTCGTCGGCCAGCAGAGCGCTGCCGTTTGCCCGCAGTGACGCGTCGACGGTGTCGAGATCGGCCAGCAACTCGCCTGGCGCCGGGTACGGCGGAAGACCGAGGTCGAGCAAGTTCGCCGGTTCGTGATCGAGGATCTCAGCGGCCGTGGCGGTCAGACGGGCCCGGATCACCCGCAACGCCCGGCGGTAGGGCTCGTCGGCGGGATGTTCGTCGCACTGCGCTGCCAGCGCCGCCAGTTCGTCGGTGACGGCGACCAGTCGCGCCGACATCGACAGCTCCTGTTCCAGGGCGGTCAGCTCGGCGGCGTAGTGACCCAGCGCGGTGTAGGCCGCGCTGCCGGTCGCCAGTCGCACCACGTGGGCGGTGACGTTCGGGTTGCCGTCGCGGTCGCCGCCGATCCAGGAGCCGGGCCGCAGGATGGGTTCGGGCAGCAGGCCGGCGTCGGGCCAGCGGCTGCGCAGCGCCTCGCGCACCTCGGCGTTGACCTTCGGCATCACCTCGAAGAACGCGGTCTGGTAGTACCTGAGTCCGACGGCGATCTCGTCGGTGATCTGCAGCCGCGACAGTCGGATCAGCGCGGTCTGCCACAGGGTCAGCACCTGGCGGCGCAGTTCCAGTTCGATGTCGCGGCCGTCGTCGGTTTCGGTGTGCCCGTGCGCGCGCAGCCGCATCAGCTGGGTGATTTGGTGCTGGGTATCGAACACCGTTCGCCGGCGGGTCTCGGTCGGGTGGGCGGTGATGACCGGGGAGACCAGCGCACCGGCCAGCGCCGCGGCGACGGTCGACGCGTCCAGGTCCGCCGCGTCGAGCTTGAGATAGGTGGCGGCCAAGGTGCTGTCCTGCGGCGGGTCGCCCGCGGCCACGTGGATGGCGCGGCGCCGTTCCCGGTGAATGTCCTCGGCGACGTTGGCCAGCAACGCGAAGTGGCTGAACGCCCGGATCACCGGGATCGCCTGGTGGATGTCGATGCCCTCGAACATGCGGGCCACCTCGGCCCGTTGTATTTCCGAGCGCCGCACCCGAAACGACTCCACCCGGGCCCGCTCGACCAAAGCGAAGACCTCGTCGCCGTTCTGCTCGCGCACCGTGTCGCCGAGGATCGTGCCGAGCAGCCGGATGTCCTCGCGCATCGGCTCGGTCGCCTCGCGGCCGGTGCGGGTGCGTTGGACGGCGCCGATCGGCTCCAGCCCGGTATCGGAAACGCCAACCATCAATCCAGTATCGGGGCGCGCGGGCTACTCCGCGCTGCGAGCGGACGGCTCAGACGTTGTATTTGATGCGCAGCGCCATCCCGATGATGGCCACCAGCCAGATACCGACGACGAACAACGTCAGTCGGTCGAGGTTCTTCTCCACCACCGTCGACCCCGACAGGCTGGACTGCACGCCGCCGCCGAACAGCGTCGACAGGCCGCCGCCCTTCGCGCGGTGCAACAGCACCAGCAGGACCACCAGGACGCTGGTCACCACCAGGGTGATCTGCAGGGCCAATTCCATGGCCAACACCTTACCGGCCGGCGGTCAGCCGCCTCAGACCGGCGTCGGCGCCGCTACGGCAAAAGGTAGCCCGGCGGCAAAGGCTGGTCGAACGATAACGTGTCCGCGGTGTAGTTGATGTAAATCGGATCTAGCAAGTACGGTTCGACGCCGCTGTCGATCGAGGTTCCCGACACCACCGTCGGCGCGTTGTTTTGGCCGCTGAAGGTCCCTGTGGTGTAGGAGTACAGCGGATTACCGGTGCCGCTGCTGTTGTCGTAAACCGAAATCAGAGTCCCGTTCGGCACAGATCCGGCGTTCCCGACTAAGGACGACGGGATGGTTCCGTACACACCACCAGAATCGACATCGCTGGAAACCGCTATTGGAGTTCCATTATTGACCGATTCGTACAGAGTGGGAATCGGGGCTCCGCTTACCGTGGCTATCGCCGTTCCCGGGTTGGTGGAATCGACGATCAGGTCATTCTGGGGGATGTCGACGGTCACACCGTTGTAGCCCGCCGCCTCCAACGGGCTGGTGGCCGGGCCCGTGCCCGTCGGTCCTATACCCAGAATGCCGGTTACCTTGTCATCGGCAAGAAATTGCTCGAAGCTCAACGGCGAGCCCGAGGATGTCGGCCAAGACAAGAACTCCACGTAGACGGGGGTATTCGAGGTGCTGAGGACGCCACCGTAGTCGACCGTCGCGTCATTGTAGGTCAGATAGAGATAGTCCACCCCGCCGCTGTAGCCGCTGAAGCCGAAGCTGGTGGGAAACCCGAGCTGCAACAGTTGTGTCAGCCCGAGGTCTTGGTAGGGGATGACAAGGCCGCTGGATCCGGTGTCGACGAGCAGCGTCTGGCTCGCGCTGCCGTCAATCGTGGCCTGCACGGTCGGCTCGGTGACCTCTTGCATGGTTATCGGGATGTCGTACGGCGGCCCCGATGCCGCGGCCGCAGATGCCGACGAGGCGGCGCTGGCCGCAGGCTCTGCGGTCAACGGCAGCGCAGCTCCCAAATCGATCGAATTCAGGCTAGCCAGAAGACTGTCGGTCCAACTGGTCAGATCCATCGCGGCAGCGGGATCGAAACCGGCGAGCGAGTCGGTCAACGACGTCACGATGGGCTGGATGATCGGGTCGAGAAGGCTGTCGATAATGTCGGCCTTCGCAGGGGCCGCGGTAACCGCCGAACCGGTCGCCATCGCTGCCGCGGCGGCAAACGCACCGACGGCGCCGCCCAGAACGGCCATCCCACGCCGGTTTTTCCCCCTGATGCCGTCGCGACCAGTCATAAGGTTGCCTCCCCGGGCGTTGGGTAGAACTGAGTCAGTGCCCTGACAGTAACTGGACAATCCAGAGAACTTAACGAACCTGTGTTTCTATCAGGTTTCGCTAAGCTAAACGGAACTCCGCCAATCGTCAACTCGACATGCCCCAGCAGCCGCGTCTGCCTCAGCCGTTACGGCAGTGGTCCCCCGGCTGCGATCGCGGACAGCGTGGCGAACTGTTCGCCGTCCAGCGACGCGCCGCCGACCAGGGCGCCGTCGACGTCCTCCTGCGCGACGATGTCGCCGATGTTCTTGGCGTTCACCGACCCGCCGTAGAGCACCCGAACGGTCTCGGCGATGTGCGGCGACGCCAGCGCACCCAGCTCCTTGCGGATGGCCGCGCAGACCTCCTGGGCATCGGCGGCGCTGGCCACCCGCCCGGTGCCGATCGCCCACACCGGCTCGTAGGCGATGACGATCTTGGCGATCTGATCGGCGGACAGCCCGGCCAGCGACCCTTTCAGCTGCTCCTGGCAGTGGCTGAGGTGTTCGCCGGCTTCCCGGACTTCCAGGTGCTCGCCGATGCAGACGATCGGGGTCAGCTCGTGCTTGAGCGCGGCGGCGGCCTTGGCGGCCACCAGCGCGTCGTCCTCGTTGTGGTAGGTGCGCCGCTCGGAGTGACCGACGATGACGAAGCTGCAGCCCAGCTTGGCCAGGAACGCCCCGCTGATCTCGCCGGTGTAGGCGCCCGACTCATGCTGCGACAGGTCCTGGGCGCCGTAGGTCAGCCGCAGCTTGTCGCCGTCGACCAGGGTCTGCACGCTGCGCAGATCGGTGAACGGCGGGATGACCGAGACGTCGACCCGGTCGAAGTACTTGTCCGGCAACGAGAACGCGATCTTCTGCACCAGGGCGATCGCCTCGAAGTGGTTGAGGTTCATCTTCCAGTTGCCGGCTATCAGCGGCTTGCGGCTCATCGGCGTCCTTATGTTTAAGTGCTCAGCACTTCGAGGCCGGGCAACGATTTGCCCTCAAGGTATTCCAGCGACGCCCCACCGCCGGTGGAGATGTGCGAGAAGCCGTCCTCGGGCAGGCCCAGCGCGCGCACCGCCGCGGCGGAGTCGCCACCGCCGACCACGCTGAACGCGCCCTTGGCGGTCGCGTCGGCGATCACCTCGGCAACGCCCTTGGTGCCGGCGGCGAAGGCCGGGAACTCGAACACCCCCATCGGGCCGTTCCAGAAGATCGTCTCGGCGTTGGACAGTAGCGCGCTGAAGCGGATCACCGACCCCGGCCCGATGTCCAGCCCCATCTTGCCGTCCGGGATGGCATCGGCGGCGACGACCTGCGACGGCGAATCGGCGGCGAACTCGTCGGCCACCACGATGTCCACCGGCAGCCGCAGCACGTCCGCGTATTCGTCGAGCAGTCGGCGGCAGGTGTCGATCATCTCGGTCTGCAGCAACGACGTGCCGACCGAAAGACCTGCTGCGGCAAGGAATGTGAAGCACATGCCGCCGCCGATGACGATGCTGTCGGCCTTGGTGGCCAGCTGCTCGATGACGCCGAGCTTGTCCGAAACCTTCGAGCCTCCCAGCACCACGGCGTAGGGGCGCCGCGTCGAGCTGGTGAGCCGCTCGAGCACGCTGACCTCCTGGGCGACCAGCTTGCCAGCGTAGTGCGGCAGCAGCGTCGCGACGTCGTAGACCGAGGCTTGCTTGCGGTGCACCACTCCGAACCCGTCGGACACGAAAGCGCCTGCCGGCCCGACCAGTTCGGCGAGCTCTCGGGCCAACGCCAGCCGCTCCCCGTCGTCCTTGCTGGTCTCCCGCGGGTCGAATCGGATGTTTTCCAGCAACAGGACATCCCCGTCGGTCAGACGCTCCGCACGGGCGCGCGCATCACGGCCGACGACATCGTCGGCCAACTGCACATCCTGGCCCAGCTGCTCACCGAGCGATGCAGCGACCGGCGCCAGCGACAATTTCAGGTCGGGTTCGCCCTGGGGCCGTCCCAGATGGGCGGTCACCACCACTTTGGCGCCGGCGTCGACCAGCGCCTTGATCGTCGGCACCGAGGCGGTGATACGGCCCGGATCGGTGATGACGCCGTCGTCGAGCGGCACGTTCAGGTCGGAACGCACCAGCACACCGCGACCCGAAACCCCTTGTGCGAGAAGGTCTTGAAGGGTGGGGATGCTCACGGTTAGAGCGACTTGCCGACCAGCGCGACCAGATCGACGAGGCGGTTGGAGTAGCCCCATTCGTTGTCGTACCAGGACACCACCTTGGCCTGGTTGTCGATCACCTTGGTGAGGCCCGAGTCGAAGATCGAGCTGTGCGGGTCGGTAACGATGTCGCTGGACACGATCGGGGCGTCGTAGTACTTGAGGATGCCCTTCATCGGACCGTCGGCCGCGGCCTTCATCGCGGCGTTGATCTCCTCCGCGGTGGCCGACTTGGCCAGCTCGGCGGTCAGGTCGGTAACCGAGCCGGTCGGGATGGGCACCCGCAGCGCGTAGCCGTCGAGCTTGCCCTTCAGTTCCGGCAACACCAATCCGATGGCCTTGGCGGCGCCGGTGGAGGTCGGCACGATGTTCAACGCGGCCGCCCGGGCTCGGCGGAGGTCCTTGTGCGGGCCGTCCTGCAGGTTTTGATCCTGGGTGTAGGCGTGGATGGTGGTCATCAGACCCTTGACGATGCCGAACTCATCGTTGAGCACTTTGGCAATCGGCCCAAGGCAATTCGTCGTGCACGACGCGTTGGAGATGATGTTCTGGCTGCCGTCGTACTTGTCGTCGTTGACGCCCAACACGATCGTGATGTCCTCGTCGGTGGCGGGCGCCGAGATGATCACCTTCTTGGCACCGGCGTCCAGGTGGCCCTTGGCCTTGGCGGCGTTGGTGAAGATGCCGGTCGACTCGACGACGACGTCGACACCCAGGTCACCCCACGGCAGTGCGGCGGGGCCTTCCTTGACCTCCAGCGACTTGATCTTGTGGTCGCCGACGACGATGGTGTCGTCACCCTCCAGGCTGACGTCGAAAGCCAGCCGGCCCAGGATCGAGTCGAACTTCAGCAGGTGCGCCAGCGTCGCGTTGTCGGTCAGGTCGTTTGCCGCGACCAACTCGATCTCGGTGTCGGCGCCCGCGGCCTGCTGCTCCAGCAGGGCCCGGTAGAAGTTCCGTCCGATGCGACCGAAGCCGTTGATGCCTACCCGGACCGTCACTTGTCTCTCCTTAGTCGCTGACGAATTGCTCGCTGCCAGCCTAGTAGCTGCGGGAATGCGCCGCGAATCCGGTGGTTTAGGTCACGCGGCCGCGCTGCTGATTCACTTGCGGAACCGGCGCAACGCCGACTCGGCGGCGTGATAGCCGCACAGCCCGTGGATACCGGCGCCCGGCGGGGTGGACTGCGAACACAGGTAGACCCCGGGCACGCCGGTGAAATAGGGATCGATCGCCACCCGCGGCCGGAACAGGACCTGCAGGCGGTCGTTGGCGCCGCCGATGATGTCGCCGCCGATGTAGTTGGGGTTGTACGCCTGCAGGTCGGCGGTGCTCTTGCTGACGGTGACGACGATGCGCTCGCGGAATCCGGGAGCGAACCGCTCGATCTGGTCGATGACGGCGGCGGTGGCGTCGCCGGGGTAGCCGAACGGCACGTGGGCGTACGACCAGATCGGGTTGATGTTGCCGGCCGACCGCGATGGGTCGGCCAGGTATTGCTGTCCGACGAGGGTGAAGGGCCGCTCTGCCATCCGGCCTTCGAAGCGCTGCCGTTCGGTGTACGCGACCTCGTCGAAGGTCCCGCCCAGATGGACCATGCCCGCGCGACCGCAATCGGGGTTGGTCCATGGGATATGGCCTTCGATGGCGAAGTCGACCTTGAACGCCGACGAGCCCTCGCGGTAGCGCCGATAGGACCGCCTGATCCGAGCGGGCATCACGTCGCCGTAGATCTGCACGGCCGCGGCCGGGCTGAGGTCGAGCATCGCGACGTCGGCGTCGGGGATGTCGCGGCGGCTGCTGGCAGTGACGCCGGTCGTGATGGCACCGCCGTGATCGCGCAGCGCGGCGGCCATGGCGGCGGTGATCGACCCCGATCCACCCTCGGCGACCGGCCAGCCATAGCGATGCCCGCTGGCCAGAAACATCAGTCCCATCGCCGCGGTCAACGGCCGATCCAGCCGAGTGAACATGTGCGCGGCCGCGCCGCCGAATAGGGCGCGCGCCTGCTCGGTGCGAAACCACCGCGCCGCCACGGTGGCCGGCAATACGGCGCGCGGCCCAAACGTGGCGAGCCGAATCAGATGGCGCGGGACATGCAGCACCGGGCGCAGCAGATCCCGACCCAGCTCGTCGAAACCAGCGGCGAGATCGCCGACCGCCAACCGCCACCGTCGTCCGTCGGAGCCGAGCCCCACCGCGGTCTTTTCGATCGATTCATACAGCACACCGGCGGTGCCGTCGTCCAGCGGGTGCGCGCAGTCGATCTCCGGCCATTTCCAAGTCACCCCGTAACGGCCCAGGTCGATCTCCTGCCAGAACCGTGAACCCACTCCCATCGGATGAGCCGCCGAGCAGTAGTCGTGGATGACGCCGCGCACGGTCAGCTCCCCCGACCGTGCTCCTCCCCCAATGGTTTCCGAGGCCTCAAGAACCTGCACGTCGAAACCGTTGCGCGCCAGATGGATTGCGGCAGCGAGACCGTTCGGTCCGGCGCCTACGACGACCGCAGTCGTCATGAGCGCCACTCTCCCCCGCAAGCGGGAGGTACCCCCACCTCATCGCTGCTGTGTATATCGTCGCCGGCGCGCGTCATCGCGAAGCGTCGGTGCGGTCTGTTACCAGATGGACGGGAAATTCGTCACCGGGCTCCGGCCACGGCTGTCGAGCCAGCATGTCCTCGACGGTAACGTAGCCTTCTTCGATCAGGCCGGTCTTGGCGTCGACGATGCGATACCACTGCTTCTGGGTATGGATCGGCTGGCCTTCGAGGATGATCACGCGGAGATCGCCCTCGTCGAACTGGCAGCGCCGTTGTACCGCTTCGACTAGTTGCTCGTTGTGCAGGTGGCCTTCGCCGAAATTCCAGCCGATGAGCGGACCGGCGACGGTTTCGCCCTCCCGCAGCGTGTACTCCGCCTCGTCCTCCAACGCGCGCGGCACCAGCCCGTTGAGCGCTCTGCCGTGCACATGCATGGACCGCCACCCCCGAACCTTGTCGCTCATGATCTCGGCGGTCGCCGGGTCATAGAACTTGGCCAGCTGGTTGGCGGTCAGTGCCGAACTTTTGATCACGTCGGCGTCGAGCTTCTCCTCGGCGCCCGCGCGGAAGCACCACACACTGGACGCCCAATTGCCCGCGTAGTAGCGCAGCGCTGGCAGGAACGAAATCTGTTGCGGGAAGATATTTCCCACTATCGGAACCACGACGAGAGCCGCCAGCAGGAGGGCGAGTAGCAGCGGCGAATTGAGGTCGTAGATGGTGATGCTGCCGTAATGCCCGAATAGGTAGAACAGCGAGAAAATGAAGAACACGTTCCACTCCAACGGGACTCCCATCGGGAGGTTGGAAATGATGTTGAGGTGGAAGATCACCATGAACCCGATCAACCACCATCGCCACGGATGGTTGTCGCCGGCGAAGACCAGCACCGCCGGCACGATGAATTCCGCCGTCGTCCCGCCGACGTGGGCCATGAATTTCGGTATCCAGGTGGGACGCAGGTCGTTGACCGGATCGCGGTAGAGCATGCGCTTCAGCCAGTTGAACTGCTTACCGCGCAGCAGCGCGTTGTTGCTCATCATCACCGCGACGACGTAGGGAAAATGGTGGTTGAGCTTTGATGTCGCCGCTCCCCACCACAGCCCGAGCATGATGATCTTGAAGGACGCGATCTGGTCGGTGAACGGGAACAAGAACACCAAGAGTTTCAACCAGTAGTGCTCGCCACGGGCCGCCAGGAAAATGGTTTTGTCGCGCAGCCCCAGCAGTGCCAGGGCGATGATCGTCGGCACCACCAGAACGGGATCGATCAGACCGACGTCACCAGCGCCGGTGGCCGGCCCGCCATGGCCGGGTGACAGCAGCGCCCAGATGCCTGAGCCCAGCACTATGGCATAAAGGCCGACGTCGACGATGGTGCGGGTATCGCCTCTGGTGAACGGAACCTCGTCGGGCCACGGCGGTAGACGAATTGTCTTGGGCCGCAGCCAATATAGGAACCCGCCGATCGGCGGCCAGAAGCGCGCGGTGAGCGGGCCGGACCCGCAGCCCAACCCCAAGACCTCGAAAAGCAGGGTGAAGATGACGACCTTCTGATACACGATCGGCTGCGTCCACCACGTCGCGATGTGACCCAATCCGCCCAGCCCCGGGGTCAGCGAGATGACCACCGCAGCCCCCGCGACGTAGGCCACCATCTTGACCACGTAGAGCAGATGAATCCCCGACGGGGTACCGAAGCCGTTCTCCACCCAATGGCGGGTCACCACTTGCAGCCGTGAAGCCGCTGGCAGGGTGGGCCACGTGTCGTGATCGACGTCCGGAAGCTCCGGCGTGATGAATCCCATGTGGGCCTCGCTCCGCGTGTGAAACCAGTTGGCGAAAATAATGTATCGGCATGACTCGGTGCCGACCTGGCAAACTGAGATTTAGCCGATTTAGCCATCACGCGGTCGTATTTACTGCGCAGGACGTTGAAAAGCACTCGGTCGCAACGGTGTCAACTCTTCCCGTACGCCTGCTGGGCTAGCTTGACCGTCTGGCCGATTTCGTCCCCGCGCTGCTCAACGAGCGACATAGCTCCGCAGATTGAATACTCGAAGAACCGCGAATCACGGCGGGCTGGAGTTCGCAGTCCGCGGAAGACCACGCAGAGGAGCATGCCGTGTCCGAAAACAGGCCCGACGATATCTTCAAGCTCGTCAAGGACGAGAACATTGAGTACGTCGATGTCCGCTTCTGTGACCTGCCAGGTACCATGCAGCACTTCACAATTCCGATTTACGTGTTCGACGAGACCGTGTTCGAGGACGGCTTGGCATTCGACGGTTCCTCGATTCGCGGCTTCCAATCGATCCACGAGTCCGACATGCTGCTGCTTCCCGATCCGGAAACCGCGACCATTGATCCGTTCCGTGCCGCCAAAACGCTGAACGTGAACTTCTCCGTGCACGACCCGTTCACCCTCGAGCTGTACTCACGCGACCCGCGCAACGTCGCCCGCAAGGCGGAGAACTACCTGGTCAGCACCGGTATTGCCGACGCCGCCTACTTCGGCCCGGAAGCCGAGTTCTACATCTTCGACTCGGTGAAGTTCGACTCGAGCATCAACAGCTCGTTCTACAAGGTGGATGCGACATCCGGGTGGTGGAACACCGGAGAAGAAACCCAGCCCGACGGCAGCCCCAACCTCGGCTACAAGGTCCGCCCCAAGGGTGGCTACTTCCCGGTCGCCCCCACCGACCACTACGTGGACCTGCGGGACGAGATGCTGACCAACCTGACCAACGCGGGATTCGTTCTGGAGAAGGGTCACCATGAAGTCGGCAGCGGCGGCCAGGCCGAAATCAACTACAAGTTCAACACATTGCTGCACGCGGCCGACGACCACCAGATGTACAAATACATCGTCAAGCAAACCGCTTGGCAGGCCGGCAAAACCGTCACGTTCATGCCCAAGCCGCTGTTCGGCGACAACGGCTCCGGTATGCACTGCCACCAATCGCTGTGGAAGGACGGCGTCCCGCTGATGTACGACGAGGAGGGGTACGCCGGCCTCTCGGACACCGCCCGTCACTACATCGGCGGTCTGCTGTACCACGCGCCGTCGCTGCTGGCCTTCACCAACCCGACCGTCAACTCCTACAAGCGGCTAGTTCCCGGCTATGAGGCTCCGATCAACCTGGTCTACAGCCAGCGCAACCGCTCGGCGTGCGTACGCATCCCGATCACCGGCAACAACCCGAAGGCCAAGCGGCTGGAGTTTCGCTGTCCCGACTCGTCAGGCAACCCGTACCTGGCGTTCTCGGCGATGCTGATGGCCGGGCTGGACGGCATCAAGAACAAGATCGAGCCGCCTCCCCCGGTCGACAAGGACCTCTACGAGCTGCCGCCGGAAGAGGCCGCGGAAATCGTTCAGGCTCCCACCCAACTGTCCGCGGTGATCGACCGCCTCGAGGAAGACAGCGAATACCTCACCGAGGGAGGCGTTTTCACGCCTGACCTAATCGAGACGTGGATCAACTACAAGCGCGATTACGAGATTGCGCCGTTCAACCTGCGGGTCACCCCGTACGAGTTCGCGCTCTACTACGACGTGTGAGCTAGCTAACCCGCTGACCTGCGGTTTCGCCTGAGCTAGGGCCGTTGTGCCAGTTGTGCTACTGGATGTATTCGGGGCAGTATGCGGCTTCGGCAGAGTTGACGATGACCTTCACGTCTTGGTCGGTCATTTTGTTTCCGTGCGACTTGCCCCACCTCAGTACGGCGTTCTCGCTATAGCCTTCGGCACGCTGGTCGCAAATCTCATGGCCGAGGTTGATCAATCCCTGATCACCGAACTGGTTCGTGATGCCTTGCTTGTGCAATGCGCCGAGGAAGTCGTCATCGGGGTCTCCGTGAGCGCAGCAGCCACTGAGCATCAGCGCAAGGAGCGTCGCAGGGATCGCTTCTCTCATGCAAGGGATTGTGCCAGTTGTGCCATGCCCCCGCGCCTTTGTGACGACGAGGCACGGGGGCTTTCGCTATGCAATTCCGCGCTACGACGTCTGACCTGGATTACGGCCGAGGCTGCTGCGGCGCTGCGGCGAGACCGTCGCGGATTCCCCGATCGATTTGTTGCTCCTGATCCGGGCTGGCGGCTCGGCAGTTACAGACGAGGCCACCGAACGGGCGGGGGCCGAACGAATTCGGGTCGGCGCTGGCCGGCACCGCTACTGCAACGGCGGAGCCGATAACGATAGCGATGCTGACTAGCACCTTTGTGATTGCCATGGTCATTACCTCCTGGTGGATACCTCCCAAGTGTGCCGATGTATACAACTGGTGTCCAAGATCGGATGTCGATCGGTTATTAGGCTGCGGGTTATCGAACGCTGCACCAGCGTCGAGGGTGAGCTGCCACGCGGGCCATCAGTTCGTCAAACCTCAGCGTCTTCCGGCGCCCATAGCGGGCGGCGAGTTTGTGGCCGGTGCGGCGAACGCGCCGCCGCCAATGCCGCCGCAAGCCCACTGTTGGTCGAGGTCTGCGGTGGCGGTTGGCCCTTGCGCAGCATCGCGATCAGCTCGCGGTACGGGCCGATCAGATAGACGGTGTCGCCCGCTTTCATATGGGCGTCGCGGCGCGGGCGCAAGCTGACCGGACCGTCCGGTCCGATGATCGCGATGACGCGAGTTTCGGTAGACAGATCCACCATTCGCAGTCCATCGAGCTCGCTGCCCGACGCCACGAGCATCGCGCCGACCATGAAGGCACGTTGCCCGACCCAAAACGTCCCCAGCACTTGTAGGCCCATCGCGGCGCCGATGAACCAGGGGGCTGCCAGATCGACGACCGACCGGACGTTTTCGAAACCGAACCGCCGATTCACCGCGGTGCTCAGCGCGCGGCCTTGAACGCGCATGACGATCGGCACCTTGGTATCGGATCCCAAGATCTCCAACAGCACGATCCCGGTCTCGATGTTCTTCATGTCGTGTCCGGCCACCACCGCCACTCCGCGGGCGCGATCGACGCGCGCTGACTCCAGCGTCTGGCGCATCGTCGAATCTCCGAAAATCACCGGCACGTCGAGTGCGGCCGCTGCCGGCAGGAAGCGGTTGTTCTCGTCTTGCTCGATGACCAGCACGTCGTATCCGGCAGCGGTCAGGTCACTCACGACGCGGATGCCAGTTGAACCCAGTCCGATGACGACGACGTGGTCACGCATGTGGCGCGCCCGCCGGACTCCGGCCATTTTGACGAAGCGGCGCGACAGCATCAGGTCGGCCAGGAACGCGACGAGCACGGCGGTAACGATCACCCCGCCGAACATCAACCCGACGGCAAACAAACGCAGCCAAGGCGATTCGTGGGCGAAACTGAAATCGCCGTAGCCCACGGTGGAAATCGTCTCGGAGGCGAAGTACAGGGCGTCGATCCACGTCATCCGTGGGTTCTGATAAGTGAAGCGAAACACGGCTGTCGCGCCGAGCGTCAGGCACAGCGCAAACGCCAACGCGGGGAAGAGCAGCGGGTTCGCGTCGTCGCGCACGGAGCGCGCGGCGTCGATTACACGTCGCACCCGCGAGTTGCCGGAGCGCGTCGCGGTCCGGGGAGGCACGGCGATCCCGCGGGCTTCCAATTCGTCTTTGAGGCCGATCATCGAAGTCCAGTCGCCGGCGTAGACCTGCAGATCCCGTCCCGGACATGGCACCACCTCGCCGGGAGTAGGTGAATTCTTGCCGTGGACCACCGCCACCGGTGCCAGGTCCGCGTAGATCTCGCGCAGAGTCCCGTCGCGCGGAGCCTCGGCCCCCCAGACGACGAATTCCATACCGGCAGCTTCGAACTGGTGCGCGTTACGCGACAGAACTGCCTCGACGACGGACGGTGCCGCGAGGTCGGCGACATCCAAGATTGCTCCGGGGCCGTTGACGGCGTCCACCGCTTCGCGCAGCACGTCGTTGCCCAGACGCGCCACAACACGGACAGTCGGGCTGTATTCTCTTGCTAACAACGCGATTTCAAGATTTACCGCGTCGTCTGGCCCTGCGCAGACGACGGCGCGCGCACGATGCACCCCGGCGCCGAGGAGATCGGCGGCAGTGTTGACTTGGATTATCCGCGCGCCGGCGCCCCTGAGCTCCTCGGCGATCGTCTTCGCCAAGGGGTCGTCGCCGCACACGATGACCTCGCGATGCATGATCTCGCGCTGTTGGCGGGACCGGGGTTGTGGTTTCGTAAGCTTGCTGACAAGGTCGGTCGCGACATTCGGCCGTTGCTTTGTGTCTTGCGGCATAGTGTTTCCTACGCCTCAACTATTGCGCCGGCGTCACCAGTCTGAGTCGGACGTGTTGCGCCCCAAAAGGACGCAGCAGTGACTCAACAACAAACCGTCTCGCAATGAAAAGGTATGGACGCCGCGATCTCGTGTCAGGCGTCTTCCAAAAGGTCCGGGGTCACGGCCGATTCGGTGTCCGGGATGCCTTCGACCTTCGCCTTGCGGTCGGCCATCGACAGCAATCGCCGAATGCGCCCGGCTACAGCGTCTTTCGTCATCGGTGGATCGGCGAGCCGGCCCAACTCCTCCAAGGAGGCCTGCCGGTGCTCGATGCGCAACTTGCCGGCCGCGGCAAGATGGTCGGGCACACCCTCACCGAGGATTTCCAGCGCACGCTCGACGCGGGCGGCAGCCGCCACCGCGGCGCGGGCCGAGCGTCGCAGATTGGCGTCGTCGAAGTTTGCCAGCCGGTTGGCCGTTGCCCGGACCTCGCGGCGAATCCGCCGCTCCTCCCAGACCAACCGGGTGTCCTGCGCGCCCATCCGGGTCAGCAACGCCCCGATCGCCTCACCGTCACGCACCACCACCCGGTCGGCGCCGCGCACCTCACGCGCTTTGGCGCTGATCCCGAGCCGACGAGCGGCCCCTACCAGAGCCAACGCTGCCTCTGGACCCGGACAGCTGACCTCCAGCGCCGACGAGCGCCCGGGCTCGGTCAGCGACCCGTGTGCCAAGAAGGCTCCCCGCCAAGCCGCTTCGGCGTCGGCGATGCTGCCGCCGACGACCTGCGCGGGTAACCCCCGCACGGGCCGCCCGCGCAAGTCGAGCAGACCGGTCTGGCGAGCCAGCGCCTCGCCGTCGTTGGCGACCCGCAACACGTAGCGCGTCGACTTGCGGATTCCGCTGGCCGACAGCACATGCACGACGGCGTTGTAGCCGTACAAGTCGAAGATGTCCTTGCGCAGCCGTCGCGCGATGCTACCCAAATCGACCTCGGCTTCGACGACCACACGGCCGCTCACGATGTGCAGCCCTCCGGCGAATCGCAGCAGGGAGGTCACCTCGGCGCGCCTTGCGCTCACCGAACTCACCACCAGGCGGCTCAGCTCGTCTTTGACTTCGGCCGTCATCGCCACGCGTCGTCACCCCTCGGTCCGTTACGACCCGGTCCATCAGCGCCGGTCTGTTGACGTTCCTTTTCCACCGGCATCGCGTCAGTCGCCTCAGCCGAAGGTGGCGGCGGACCGATGTCGCGTACGCTCACCCCATCCAGCGCCGCGGCCAACTTGCCCGGGTCATGTAAAGGTGTACCAGACCTGGCGACATCTGCGAATTGAACCTGCGCATGAAGCAGGGTTGCGGTTCGTCGCAACTGCTCGCGCTCCCGCTCACTGGGCACCCGTTCGGCGTCGATGATCACGTCGTGGACGGTGAACTCCGGCGCGTGCTGGGCGAGTACATGCAGGTGACGCTCCGCGGAGAAGCCAGCCGTCTCCCCCGGCTCGGCCACCAAGTTGAGCACCAGCGCCCGGCGGGCCGTGGTCGCCCGCAGCGCCGCGGCCAGCTCGGGCACCAGCACATGCGGGATCACGCTGGTGAACCACGATCCGGGTCCCAACACCACCAGATCGGCGGACATGATCGCGTCGACGGCTTGTCGGGTGGCCGGGGGGTTGCCGGGCAACAGCCGCACGCGGCGAACCTTTCCCGGCGTGGTCGCGATGGCCACCTGCCCGCGAATCAACCGGAACATCCGCGGGTCGGCTTCCAAGCCGGAGACATCGGCCTCGATCTGCAGCGCGATCGGGCACATCGGCAGCACCCGGCCGCGCACACCGAGGACCCGGCCGATTTCGTCGAGCGCGGCGACCGGATCGGTCAGCAGTTCGTTGAGGCCGGCTAGCAATAAATTGCCGATTGGGTGTCCGGCCAGCGCGCCGCTGCCGCCGAACCTGTGCTGCAGAATTGTGGCCCACAGTCGGCCGTGTGGACTGTCGGATGCCAACGCCGCCAACGCCATTCGCAGATCACCCGGTGGCACCACGTCAAGTTCGCTGCGCAGCCGGCCCGACGAGCCGCCGTCGTCTGAGACCGTGACGACGGCCGTTACGTGCGGGGTGAGCCGCCGGGCCGCCGACAGCGTCGCATATAAACCGTGTCCGCCGCCCAACGCGACAATGCTGCGGTTTTTTTCAAGGCTCATTCGCGACCCAGATCCCGGTGCAGTACCCGCACCGACAACTGGTTGTTCGGTTCCAGCAGCCGGGCCAACGCCTCGGCGATGGCCACGCTGCGGTGCTTGCCGCCGGTGCAGCCGATCGCGACGGTCATGTAGCGCTTCCCCTCCCTGCGGTAGCCGTCGACAATCAGGGTTAGCAGTCGATGGTATGTCTCCAGGAACTCCGCCGCGCCAGTCTGGCCGAGCACGTAGTCACGGACCGCCGGATGTTGGCCGGTGTGCGGTCGTAGCTCGTCGACCCAGTGCGGATTGGGCAGGAATCGCACGTCCATCACCATGTCGGCGTCCATCGGCAGACCGTACTTGAAGCCGAAGGACTCCACGGTGACGCTGGTGTTCGCGACGGTCTCGCCGCCGAAGGCCCGTTCGATGCTTTCCCGCAGTTCACGCACCGACAGTGTCGAGGTGTCGATGATCAGGTCGGCAGTCGCGCGAACCGGGGCCAGCATGTCGCGCTCAGCGGCGATGCCTTCGGCCAATGTCTGCTCTCCCTGTAACGGATGGCTGCGGCGATTCTGCTCGTAGCGGCGCACCAGCATGTCATCGGAGGCCTCCATGAATAACACACGCGGGGTGATATTGCGGGTGGCCAGATCGTTGCGCACCCAATCCAGGTCACCGGTGAACCCGCGGGAGCGGACGTCCATGACCACGGCGAGCTGGGTGATCCGGGATCCGGCATCCATCCCGAAGTCCACCATCCGGGTGATCAGCTGCGGCGGCAGGTTGTCGGCCACATACCAGCCGAGATCCTCGAGCACCTTGGCCGCGGTGCCGCGTCCGGCGCCGGACAAGCCGGTGACCAGAACCACGTCGATGCCGGATTCCGTTGCGCCACCGTGGTTATCGGGTTGCCCCCCGGGCACGGTGTTGCCCACCGACCCGGCCTGATCTACCCCGTCCATCAGTGCGCCCCGAGAGGACCGACGGGTTTTGTCGGTGTCGTTGCATAGGGTGCGGTCATGTTGAGCGGCCGTTTTTCTCGTAGCGGGGTGGATCTGCTGTGAGGCGGGCGTACGTGTTTCGGTTGCGGCCCACCGCCCGCCAGCATGTGGCGTTGGCGGCCTGTGTGGAGGCGCACCGTGAGCTGTATAACGCGGCGTTGCGGGAGCGCAGGGACGGCTGGTCGCACGCCAGCAAGACTCGGGTCAGCTATGGAGATCAGTCGGCGCAGCTGACTGAGATGCGCGCGGTGCGCCCGGATCAAGCGGTGTGGTCGTTTTCCAGTCAGCAAGCGACGTTGCGGCGATTGAATAAGGCGTTCGCCGGGTTTTTCCGCCGGGTCAAAGCCGGGCAGACGGCGGGGTATCCGCGGTTTAAGGGCAAGGCTCACTTTGACAGTGTGGAGTGGCCGAAAGACGGTGACGGCGCCCGCTGGCTGCCTAAGCAGCGGCGCGTTTATCTCCAGGGCATCGGCCAGGTCAAGGTTTATCTGCACCGCGAGGTGGCGGGCCGGGTTAAGACGATCCAGATCAAACGACAAGGGCGGCGCTGGATATTGGTGCTGTCCTGTGATGACGTTCCCACCAATCCGCTGCCCGTGACCGGTCGTCAGGCTGGCATTGACCTCGGCATCGTCAGCTTTGCCACCACCAGCGACGGGAAGCACCTCCACAATCCGCGCTGGGCGCGCGCCGCAGCGGGGCGGCTGGCCACAGCCCAGCAGCGGCTCCAACGGGCCCGCCGCGGTGGGAAGAATCGTGCGGCCAAACGGGAAACGGTCGCCGCGCGGCATCGCAAGATCACCAGCCAGCGCAAGGACTTTCATCACAAACAAGCCCGCGAACTCGTCGCCCGCTACGACCTGATCGTTGTGGAGGATTTGAAGATCGCGAACATGCTGCGCCGGGCCAGACCTGTCCCGGATCCCGACAATCTCGGCATGTTCCTGCCCAATGGAGCCACGGCGAAAACGGGGCTCAACCGTTCGATCAGTGACGCTGGCTGGGGCCAGTTCGTCTCGATTTTGCGCGCCAAAGCGGAAGAGGCTGGGCGGGCTTGGATTGAGGTCAACCCCCAGCACACCTCCGACGGGTGTGAGCGCTGCGGGCATGCAGCGCGCGCGAACCGCGTCACGCAAGCGGAATTCGCCTGCCAACACTGCGGTCACGCTGCACCGGCAGACGAACACGCCGCACGCAACATCCTGCGGGCCGGACTGGCCCATCATGCCCAAGCGGCATGAAAAGAAGCTGGCAGCTTCAGCCGTCAGAGAAGTCACCCTATGTCCTGTCATCCCGATGCCCGTTCGGCGACCGTCTCCTCGGCCGCCCCGTTTGATCCGGTGGCGGCATCTCGCAGCGCGTCGAGCACCGCGGTCGCCGTCGCCACCCCGATGCCGGGAACAGAGGTGATCTCGTCGACCGTGGCCTCCCTAAGGCGGGCCAGCGACCCGAAATGGGCTACCAGCGCCTTGCGACGATGCTCGCCCAAGCCTGGCACGGCATCCAGCGCTGATGAGGTCATCCGCTTGGACCGCTTGCTGCGGTGGTAGTTGATCGCAAAGCGGTGCGCCTCGTCGCGCACTCGCTGCAGCAGGTACAGGCCCTCGCTGTTGCGCGGCAAGATGATCGGGTCGGCCTCAGAGGGCACCCACACCTCCTCCAACCGCTTGGCCAAGCCGATCACCGCGACGTCGGTGACCCCCAGCTCGTCGAGGACCGCGCTGGCGGCGTTGACCTGCGGAGCGCCGCCGTCGACGACATAGAGATTGGGCGGATAGGCGAACCGACGCGACTTTCCCTCGGGCGACAAGACTTTCGGATCCGCTTGGTCTTGCAGGTGCCGCATGAACCGGCGCCGCGTCACCTCGGCGATCGACGCCACGTCGTCGGAGTGACCGCGCCCCGCGGCTTCCCGGATCGCGAAGTGGCGGTAATCGGACTTGCGCGGCAGCCCGTCCTCGAACACCACCAGCGATCCCACCACGTCGGTGCCCTGGACGTGGCTGATGTCCACACACTCAATCCGCAACGGCGCGTCGGCCAGGCCCAGCGCCTCCTGAATGTTCTGCAGCGCGGCAGATCTGGCGGTGAAGTCGCCGGCCCGCTTGAGTTTGTGCTGCTGCAGCGCCTCTTTGGCGTTGCGCTGCACGGTTTCGGCCAGTGCCTTCTTGTCGCCGCGGCGCGGTACCCGCAGCGTCACCCGCGAACCGCGCAGACCCGACAGCCAGGTGGTCAACTCGTCGGCATTGGGCGGTAGGCAGGGCACCAGGACTTCGCGCGGTACTGGGTTGGCGGATTCGTCGGCGGCGCCGTCGAGTTCGGCCTGATCGCCGTAGAACTGAGTCAAGAACTGCTCGACCAACTGCGCCTCGTCGGAATCGCCTGGCTTTTCGACGATCCAGCCACGCTGGCCGCGAACCCGGCCGCCCCGGACGTGGAACACCTGGACCGCCGCTTCCAGTTCGTCGTCGGCGAATGCCACCACATCGGCATCGGTGCCGTCGCCGAGCACCACGGCCTGCTTCTCCAGGGCCCGCTTCAACGCCGACAGATCATCACGCAGCCGCGCCGCTCGCTCGAAATCGAGCTGCTCGGCCGCAGCATTCATCTGCTGCTCCAGGTTGCGGGCATACCGGTCGGTCTTGCCGGACAGAAAGTCGCAGAAGTCCAGCACGATCTGGCGATGCTGCTCGGCGCTGACCCTCCCGATGCACGGCGCCGAGCACTTGTCGATGTAGCCGAGCAGGCACGGTCGGTCGATTTGGTTGTGCCGCTTGAAGACTCCGGCCGAGCATGTGCGCGCGGGAAAGACGCGGGTAAGCAGGTCCAGCGTCTCCCGGATCGCCCAGGCATGCGAGTACGGCCCGAAATAGCGCACACCCTTTCGGCGCGGGCCGCGATAGACCATCAAGCGCGGGAATTCTTCGTTGAGGGTGACCGCCAGCACCGGGTAGGACTTGTCGTCGCGGTAGCGGACGTTGAACCGCGGGTCGAACTCCTTGATCCAGTTGTATTCCAGCTGCAGCGCCTCGACCTCGGTGTTGACCACCGTCCACTCGACCTTGGCGGCGGTGGTCACCATTTGCCGAGTCCGCGGGTGCAGGCTCGCGACGTCGGCGAAGTACGAGGTCAGCCGGCTGCGCAGGCTCTTGGCCTTGCCGACGTAGATCACCCGTCCATGCTGGTCCCGGAATCGGTATACGCCGGGCTCGACCGGGATGGACCCGGGCGCGGGGCGGTAAGTCGCGGGATCAGGCACGTGTCTAAGGCTAGTGGTCGCGTAAACAGCGGGGATGGGAGAGTGCTAGCCCGGTTCGGGTTCTCCTCGCGCCGCCGACGGTGGGCCGGCTTCGGTTGTTTGGCCCATCAGGGGCCGGGTCCCGACTGGTGGCGTGAACAAGTCGAGTAGTGGTCGAGTAGTGAACTACTCGTGTCCGCACGCGGGATCGCTGAAACGATGACCTCACTCGCCCCGGTCGGGGGGTCGGGACGAACAGTCGAGGTGGCAGCATGTACAACCTCACCATTCTGCGCCTTCGCCCAATACTGCGACTTCTGCCCCGCAGCACGCGACGCAATGGTCACCGCGTACCGCCTTGCGATCCGCCGGCTGGCCAAACAATGAGCAGACCACTCGATCGCGGTTCCACGTTCCCTCTCTGCGCCGTGTGCATTGAAGCCGGCAGCGCAACAGAAGCCACCCACCAAACCACGGACGGGCTGTGCGGCTGCGACCAACACATCCAACAACTTGAACAACACGGCCGCGCCGCGGTACGCCGACAGCGAAGCGCACAAGCGCATGGATATATGGATCATGCAGCACCGCCTGCGCGCGGAACGAATGGCGACCGACGGACTGACTCGCGCGACCAAGGCGGTAGTTTGGGCGTCGGGAGTGCTGGCCATAGCGACGATCGCGTTGCTGGTCGTAACGCTTAGTGCAGCTAAGTGACCCTGTCTAGGTCTCGTGCCAAGCGAGACGTAGTAAGTGGATGAGCTGGTCGCGGTCGTCGATGCCGAGCTTGGCGAAGATGCGATAAACGTGTCCCTCCACCGTCCGCACCGAGACAACCAGCCGATCGGCGATCTGACGGTTGGACAAACCAGCCGCGACCAAGTTCGCGATCTCGCGTTCACGGGCCGTGATGGGCAACGGCCAGGCCGCTGCATCGACCGCCGGTGTTCGTATTCCGCCCTGGCTGGCCAACCCGTGCGCGCGGGTCGAAGACTTTACTTCCTTGCCACGCTGGCCGGTGCACGCGTGTTCGCGCGCCGCCTGGGCTGCCGCCTCGGCAGCAAGCGTCATCGCGCCCATGTCAGCGAACCGAACGGCCGCGGCGTCGAGCAAATCGCCGTCGTGGTCGGCCAGGCCGCGAGCTTGCTCCGCGATCGCCTCCGCCATCGGCGTGTTCAGTGTCTTGGCCAGCTCCGCCAGCCTCTCGGTTTGCGAACGGTCACCGAACCGGACGGCGATGTGCAGCGCGTGCATCTCGACGGCGTACATCCCGGATTGTCGCGCGATCTGTGCGGCACGCACCGCATGGGTCTGCGCGACCGACGTCTGGCCGACGCAGGCCCGCTCCCAGGCCCGGGCCAGCTCGAGTTCCGGCAAGAACACGGCGACCTGCGGACCGTAGGCCTCCTCCGACCTGCGCAGCGCCGCGGCGGCAGCCGCACGGTCCCCCCGCGCACCTTCGGCCTGCGCGGACCAGGCTGATACCAGCATCACCCAGCCCGACGGAAAACCACGCGACATCGCCGAGACCGAATCCTGAAAGGCAGAACACGCGCCCGACAGCGCACCGTAGGCAAGCCGCACCAATCCGAGCATGGCGTGCAGGAAGGCGTCTGCGGCAGCCCAGACGCTGGTCGTCGGAGCATAGCGTTCCCAAACCCGTTCTGCCGCCAGAAAATCCCCGGCGGCCGTCAATGCCACGACCTCGGCCAAATCCATGGCAAACCGGTACGGTCCCCATTGATCGAACACGGCCGCCCGCCCCGCATCCGCTACGCGCTGAACTTCACCAAACCGCCCGGCGAGGGCCAACGCCCAACACGTCCACGTCGTCGCCGACATCCTCACCACCGGTTGCACATCGGATGTAAACACGGCGAACCCGAGGTCGAGTGCCGTCCGGACGTCACCGGAGAAGAACGCAAACGCCGCTTCCATGGCCGTGACGTGTGGGAGCAGCGCCTCAGAATCAACACGCGCCCTCACGTCAGCGAGTGCCAGCCGTGCCGGCTCAACCTGCCTGCAGCTGTAGAAGAGATTCCCGGCACGCAGACAGCCCCACTGCACGATCAGCCGCTCATCGGCACCATCGGGGGGGTCGACGTCGGCAAGCATTGCCTCGGTCTCGTCGCCTCGTCCCTGCCAGCTCAGCGTCCTACCAAGCACGATCGCGGCCGGCAGGCCACCGCCGCGATCGAACGCGAATCTCGCCAGCTCCTCTCCGGAGGCGAAGTTCGACATTGTCACCGCGCTCGCCGCTGCATCGACGATCAGGTCGAGGTCCGGCGACAGATCGCTGCGCATCATGAACTGCGCCAGCTGTATCCGGGTGCGCACGTCAGGCAACCCCGACCGCTCCTCCTGTGTCTGCATTTGCTTCTGAAGTTGTTGTGCCAGTTCGCTAGTGAGCTGCCGCGTACGCACCGTCCCGGCTCGTTGCAGTGCCGCCTCACCCAAGATGGGGTGACCCAGCCGCGCCACCGTGTTGAATCCGTCGGCAACCACCTGGATCACACCACGGCGCTCCAGGCGTCCCACCACGTCGGCATCGCAAAGCCCACGCAGAATCTCCCAGTCCAGCACCTCCGCAGCCGCCAAGATCTCCACCGCCTCCAATTCCTCCGGCGCGAAGGATTGCAGGCGAAACTCCAGCATCTCGTGCAGTTGGCGGTCAGCACGCAGCGCACCTCGAAGTTGCCAACCCGCATCCGTGCGCACCAACACACCACTTTCCAAACCCACGCCCAACAAGCCGCGCAGCAGCAGCGGGTTACCCGCAGTTCGTTGGTGTAACTCGTTGATCAGCCGGGTCTCGACGACGCCGCCGAGCACGGCGCGGGCCAGCGCCTCGGTCTGCTCCCGGGTAAATGCTTCAATGCGCAGACTCAGCAACAACCGCTCCTTCAAAAGCGCTGTCACCGCGTCGCGCACCGGTTCGCCGGACCGGATCGTCACGATCAATCGTGCACTGCCGCTGGCCCCAAGTTGGTGCACCAACGTCGCCGACAACCGATCGAGCAACTGCGCGTCGTCGACGACGACGACCAGGTTCTCGTCCCGCTCCAGGGTTTTTTGCGCGGCCGCGAGCATGGCGGCCGGTTCCTGCGGTGCGTCGACGGTCACCGACCGATAGAACGCGCCCAACGGCACCGTGGAGCTGGTTTGGGTGCCCAGCGCATACCGCACCGTCGACCCGCCCGACTCGAGTGTGTCGGCAAGCGCGCGAGCCAGTGTCGATTTGCCAACCCCGCTATCACCGACCAACGCCACGCCGTGGAATTCCGCGTCATCCTCGAGTGCCGCCAACGCTTGACGCAACTCGTCATCGCGACCCACTATCGGCCAACCGCTCCACGTTTGCACCAGCCGTCGAACCTCCACCGCCAGGTCTTTTCGCAGACGCTACGCCGAGTCCGCCCACGGTTCGCGCCAGATTTCGATTTTGCGAGCACAATTTTATTTACCTGCGTTAATTTGACACAGGTTCAACTAAATCACACCCGTTGCAGGGCTTTTCGACGCTTTGAAACCGGGTTGGTTGCCGACGTCGAGTTACATCCCGGAGCGAGCGCCACTCACTAAGTGGATGAGCTGCTCGCGGCGCTCGATGCCGAGCTTGGCGAAGATGCGATAAACGTGTCCCTCCACCGTCCGCACTGACACAGAAAGCCTTTCGGCGATCTGGCGGTTGGACAAACCAGCCGCAGCCAGCATCACGATCTCACGTTCACGATCGGTAATCGCCAGCGGCTGGGCCACGGAATGGACTGCGGGTGTTCGTATTTCGTGCTGGCTGGCCAGCCAGTGCGCGCGGGTCGAAGACTTTGTTTCCTTGCCACGCTGGCCGGTGCGCGCGTGTTCGCGCGCCGCGTGGGCTGCCGCGTCGGCGGCAAGCGCCATCGCGCCCATGTCAGCGAACCGGTCGGCCGCGGCGTCGAGCAAATCGCCGTCCTGGTCGGCCAGACCGCGAGCGTGCTCCGCGATCGCCTCCGCCAACGGCGTGTTCAGTGTCTCGGCCAGCTCCGCCAACCGCTCGGTTTGCGAACGGTCATCCAACCGGACAGCGGTGTGCAGCGCGCGCATCTCGACGGCGTACATCCCGGATTGTCGCGCGATCTGTGCGGCACGCACCGCATGGGTCTGCGCGACCGACGTCTGGCCGACGCAGGCCCGCTCCCAGGCCCGGGCCAGCTCGAGTTCCGGCAAGAACACGGCGACCTGCGGACCGTAGGCCTCCTCCGACCTGCGCAGCGCCGCGGCGGCGGCCGCACTGCCTCCCCGCACACCTTCGGCCTGCGCCAACCAGGCTGTCACCAGCATCACCCAGGCCAACAGAAAACCACCCGACATCGCCGAGATCGAATCCTGAAAGGCAGAACAGGCGGACGGCAACGCACCCCGTCCAAGCTGGACGACCCCGAGCATCGTGTACACCATCGCGTCTGCTTCCGGCACGCCCGCGGCCATTGCGGCAAAGCGTTCCCAAACCCGCTCGGCCGCTGGGAAATCCCCGGCCGCAGTCAACGCCATGACCTCGGCTACCCCGATGGCGAACTGGTGCGGTCCCGGTTCGCTGAGGGCAGCCGCCCGCAACCCCGCATCCGCTATCCGGTGAACGTCGCCAAACCGGCCGGCGAGCGCTAACGCACAGGCCGTCGCCACCGCCGCCCACACCGTCGCCAACGGCAACACATCCGATCCACACAAGCTCGGCCCGGTCTCGATCGCTGTCGCAACATCCCCCGAGAAGCACGCAAACGACACCTCCAGGGCTGTGACGAGACCCACGACTGCTTCCGAATCGACACGATCCTTCACGTTGGCGAGTACCTGCCGTGCCTGCTCGACCTGCCCGCAGTTAAAGAACAGACCCAAGGCCCGCAGACCACCCCACTGCACGATCAGCCACTCATCGGCACCATCGGGGGGGTCGACGTCGGCAAGCACCGCCTCGGTCTCGTCGCCCCGTCCCCGCCAGCTCAGCGCCTTAGCAAGCACGAGCGCGGCCGGCAGACCACCGCCACGATCGAACGCGAATCTCGCCAACTCCTCACCGCAGGCGCAGTTCGACATTGTCACCGCGCTCGCCGCCGCGTCGATGATCAGGTCGAGGTCCGGCGTCAGGTCGCTGCGCATCATGAACTGCGCCAGCTGGATCCGGGTGCGCACGTCAGGCAATCTGGGCCGCTGCCCTTCGGCCTGCAGATTCTTCCGAAGATGTTGTGCCAACATGCCATTGAGCTGTCGCGAACGCACCACACCGGCGTGTCGGATTGCCGCTTCAGCCATGAGGGGGTGATTCAGCCGCGCCACCGTGTCTGATCCGTCGGCAACCACCTGGATCACACCACGGCGCTCGAGGCGTCCCACCGCGTCGGCATCGCAAAGCCCACGCAGGATCTCCCAGTCCAGCACCTCCGCAGCCGCCAAGATCTCTACCGCCTCCAATTCCTCCGGCGCGAAGGACTGCAGGCGAAACTCAAGCAGATCGTAGAGTTGGCGGTCGGCACGCAGCGCACCTCGAAGTTGCCAACCCGCATCCGTGCGCACCAACACACCACTTTCCCGACCCGCGCTCAACAAGCCGCGCAGCAGCAGCGGGCTACCCGCGGTCCGGCCGTTAACTCGTTGATCAGCCGGGTATCGACGACGCCGCCGAGCACGGCGCGGGCGAGCGCCTCGGTCTGCTCCCGGGTAAATGCTTCAATGCGCAGACTCAGCAACAACCGCTCTTTCAAAAGCGCTGCTACCGCGTCGGGCACCGGGTGGCCGGACCGGATCGTCACGATCAATCGCGCACTGCCGCTGGCCCCAAGTTGGTGCACCAACGTCGCCGACAACGGATCGAGCAACTGCGCGTCGTCGACGACGACGACCAGGTTCTCTTCCCGCTCCAGGGTTTTATGCGCGGCCGCGAGCATGGCGGCCGGTTCCTGCGGTGCGTCGACAGTCACCGACCGATAGAACGCGCCCAACGGGATGGCGCACCCCGTTTGGGTGCCCAGCACATACCGCACCGTCGCCCCGCCCGACTCGAGAGAGTCGGCAAGCGCGCGAGCCAGCGTCGATTTGCCAACCCCGCTATCACCGACCAACGCCACGCCATGGAACTCCGCGCCATCCTCCAGTGCCGCCAACGCCTGGCGCAACTCGCGATCGCGGGCCACTATCGGCCACTCCGACCCGCTCTCCATTTGCACCGGACGTCCAACCTCCACCCGCAGGTCTTTTCGCAGACGCTACCCCGAGTCCGCCCACGGTTCGCGCCAGATTTCGATTTTCCGAGCACAATTTTATTTACCCGCGTTAATTTGACACAGGTTCAACTAAATCACGCCCGTTGCAAGGGTTTACGGCGTGCGTCGGACTCGTAGACCACGGCTCTGGCGCAACTCATCTGAAACCGGGTTGGTTGCCGACGTCGAGTTATATCCCGGAGCGAGCGCCACTCACTAAGTGGATGAGCTGCTCGCGGCGCTCGATGCCGAGCTTGGCGAAGATGCGATAAACGTGTCCCTCCACCGTCCGCACTGACACAGAAAGCCTTTCGGCGATCTGGCGGTTGGACAAACCAGCCGCAGCCAGCATCACGATCTCACGTTCACGATCGGTAATCGCCAGCGGCTGGGCCACGGAATGGACTGCGGGTGTTCGTATTTCGTGCTGGCTGGCCAGCCAGTGCGCGCGGGTTGAAGACTTTATTTCCTTGCCACGCTGGCCGGTGCACGCGTGTTCGCGCGCCGCCTGGGCTGCCGCGTCGGCAGCAAGCGCCACCGCGCCGATGTCGGCGAACCGCTCGGCCGCGGCGTCGAGCACATCGCCGTCCTGGTCGGCCAGACCGCGAGCGTGCTCCGCGATCGCCTCCGCCATCGGCGTGTTCAGTGTCTGGGCCAGCTCGGCCAGCCGCTCGGTTTGCGAACGCTCATCCAACCGGACGGCGGTGTGCAGCGCGCGCATCTCGACGGCGTACATCCCGGATTGTCGCGCGATCTGTGCGGCACGCACCGCATGGGTCTGCGCGACCGACGTCTGACCGACGCAGGCCCGCTCCCAGGCCCGGGCCAGCTCGAGTTCCGGCAAGAACACGGCGACCTGCGGACCGTAGGCCTCCTCCGACCTGCGCAGCGCGGCAGCGGTGGCCGCAGCATCTCCCCGCGCACCTTCGGCCTGCGCCAACCAGGCTGTTACCAGCATCAACCAGCCCGACGGAAAACCACGCGACACCGCCGCTATCGAATCCTGAAAGGCAGAACAGGCGGACGGCAGCGCACCTCGGCCAAGCTGGACGACCCCGAGCATCGCGTCCACCATGGCGTCTGCTTCCGGCACGCCCGCGGCCATTGCGACATAGCGTTCCGAAACCCGCTCGGCCGCCGGGAAATTCCCGGCCCAAGTCAACGCCGTGGCCTGAGCCAACCCGATGTTGAACCGGTCCGATCCCGATTCGCTGAGCGCGGCCGCCCGCAAACCCGCATCCGCTATCCGGTGAACGTCGCCAAACCGGCCGGCGAGCACCAGCGCAGCCGACGTTGCCACCGCCGCCCACAACGCCGCCATCGGCAACACATCCGATCCACACAAGCTCGGCCCGGTCTCGATCGTTGTCGCAACATCCCCCGAGAAGAACCCAAACGACACCTCCAGGGCCGTGACGAGACCCACGACTGCCTCCGAAGCGACACGATTCTTCACGTCGGCGAGTACCTGCCGGGCCGGCTCGACCTGCCCGCAGTTAATGAACAGATTCAAGGCGCGCAGACCACCCCACTGCACGATCAGCCACTCATCGGCACCATCGGGGGGGTCGACGTCGGCAAGCACCGCCTCGGTCTCGTCGCCCCGACCCTGCCAGCTCAGCGTCTTACCAAGCACGATCGCGGCCGGCAGGCCACCGCCGCGATCGAACGCGAATCTCGCCAACTCTTCACCGTAGGCGAAGTTCGACATGGTCATCGCGCTCGCCGCCGCATCGATGATCAGGTCGAGGTCCGGCGACAGATCGCTGCGCATCATGAACTGCGCCAGCTGGATCTGGGCGCGCACATCGGGCAATCTGGACCGCTGCCCTTCGGCCTGCAGATTCTTCCGAAGATGTTGTGCCAACATGCCATTGAGCTGCCGGGTGCGCACCACACCGGCGTGTCGGATTGCCGCTTCAGCCATGAGGGGGTGATTCAACCGCGCCACCGTGTTTGACCCGTTGGCAACCACCTGGATCATTCCACGGCGCTCGAGGCGTCCCACCGCGTCGGCATCGCAAAGCCCACGCAGAATCTCCCAGTCCAGCACCTCCGCAGCCGCCAAGATCTCTACCGCTTCCAATTCCTCCGGCGCGAAGGATTGCAGCTGAAACTCAAGCAGATCGTGAAGTTGGCGGTCGGCACGCAGCGCACCTCGAAGTTGCCAACCCGCATCCGTGCGCACCAACACACCACTTTCCCGACTCGCGCTCAACAAGCCGCGCAGCAGCAGCGGGCTACCCGCAGTTCGTTGGTGTAACTCGTTGATCAGCCGGGTATCGACGACGCCGCCGAGCACGGCGCGGGCGAGCGCCTCGGTCTGCTCCCGGGTGAATGCTTCAATGCGCAGACTGAGCAACAACCGCTCTTTCAAAAGCGCTGTTACCGCGTCGGGCACCGGGTGGCCAGACCGGATCGTCACGATCAATCGCGCACTGCCGCTGGCCCCAAGTTGGTGCACCAACGTCGCCGACAACGGATCGAGCAACTGCGCGTCGTCGACGACGACGACCAGGTTCTCTTCCTGCTCCAGGGTTTTATGCGCGGCGGCCAGCATCGCCGCAGGTTCATGTGCTGCCTCAACCGTCACCGACCGAAAGAACGCGCCCAACGGGATGGCGCACCCCGTTTCGGTGCCCAGGGCAAATCGCACCGTCGCCCCGCCCGACTCGAGAGAGTCGGCAAGCGCGCGAGCCAGCGTCGATTTGCCAACCCCGCTATCACCCACCAACACGACGCCATGGAACTCCGCGCCATCCTCGAGTGCCGCCAACGCCTGGCGCAACTCGCGATCGCGGGCCACTATCGGCCAACCGCTCCCCGCTTGCACCACCCGGCGAACCTCCACCCGCAGGTCTTTTCGCAGACGCTACCCCCACTTCCCCGACCGTTCAGGCCAGACGGCAAACCTTCGCAACACGTTTTCTTTCAATTTGAAGTCGTTCTGGGCCACGAAATATAAGAAGTTGGGCTGTGCAGCCCGCCTCGCTCGGCCCGCTACCGATGTGGTGCACGCGCACAGGGTCACCGCGGCGACGATCAAGGTGACGACCGGCCAGCTACGCCCAAGACATACCACCGAGCGCTCGTACAGTGGATCAGCCTGCGCCCAGGTCGGGCCGGTATCGCGTGAGCAGCGTCCGGACGGTGTCCATCGCGTCCACCGCGCGGTCCTTGTCGACCGCCTGGATCGCCATCAGCGGGATGTACTCGTCGTCGGGCAAATCGATCCGCGCCCAGCGGGCCCCGGCGGGAAACGACACACCGACCACGTCTGACCACGGCACCAACCGGTCGCCCAGCAAGTTACGCACCGACAGCCCGGCAGCCCCGACCCGCAGCCGAGGACGGGCGAACAGCAGCACGAACCCGGCGATCACGAGGCCCAGCCCCGCGATCGCCACCTGATCGGCGGTCTGGAAGATCACGCCGCTGGACTTGAGCTTGAGCAGCAGGCCCACCACGATGTGCGCCGCCGCGATCAGGAACGCGGCCGTGTAGGCGAAATACGGCGTCAGGTGGGGACGAACTTGCACATCCCAGCTATCCTGCTTCGGCTTGACGATCACGGCTTTGCGCGCAGATCCCGCAGGGTCAGCGCGGTGCTCAGGGCCGCGGCCGTGGCCTGGGCACCTTTGTCCTCTGCCGACGTCGGCAGCCCGGCCCGATCGCGCGCCTGCTCTTCGGTATTGGTGGTCAGTACCCCGTTGGCGACCGGCTTTGACGAATCCAGCGAAACCCGGGTCAATCCCTGAGTCACGGCGTCGCACACGTAATCGAAATGCGGTGTGGCCCCGCGGATTACCACGCCCAATGCGACGACGGCGTCATGGCCGCGGGTTAATGCCTGGGCTACCACCGGAATCTCGATCGCTCCGAGGACCCTGACCACGGTCGGATCTTTCACGCCCCAGTGGTCGGCCACCTTGCAGGCACCGGCCAACAGCGAGTCACAGATTTCGGTGTGCCAGGTGCTGGCCACGATCGCCAGCCGGACTCCGGACGCGTCGTGTGCCGGCATGTCCGGCACACCGGCGCCTCCACTCATAGAGCTCCCCCGAATTCGCCATGCAGCTGGATGGGTTCGTCGTAGTCGTCGAGCCCGACCAGGTCATGACCCATCCGGTCGCGTTTGGTCATCAGATATCGAATGTTCTCCGCGTTGGCCCGTACCGGCAGCGGCACCCGCTCGATGATGTGCAGTCCGTACCCGTCCAGCCCGACCCGTTTGGCGGGGTTGTTGGTGAGCAGCCGCATCGAACGAACGCCGAGGTCGACCAGGATTTGAGCGCCGGTGCCGTAATCCCTTGCGTCGGCTGGCAATCCGAGCTTGAGGTTGGCGTCCACGGTGTCATCGCCGGCGTCCTGCAGCTGATAGGCCTGCAGTTTGTGCATCAGACCAATGCCGCGACCCTCGTGGCCGCGCATGTAGAGCACCACGCCGCGGCCTTCGCGGGCAATCATCGCCATCGCGGCGTCCAGCTGCGGCCCGCAGTCACAGCGGCGTGATCCGAACACGTCCCCGGTCAGGCATTCGGAGTGCACCCGGACCAGCACGTCGTCGCCGTCGTAGTTCGGCCCGGCGATCTCCCCCCTGACCAGCGCCACATGCTCGACGTCCTCGTAGATGCTGGTGTAGCCAACCGCCCGGAACTCACCGTGCCGGGTCGGGATCCGGGCCTCGGCGATGCGCTCGATGTGTTTCTCGTGCTTCCGGCGATACTCGATCAAGTCGGCGATGGCGATCAGCGCCAGACCGTGTTCGTCGGCGAAGACCCGCAGTTCGTCGGTCTGCGCCATCGCGCCCTCGTCCTTCTGGCTGACGATTTCGCAGATCGCTCCGGCAGGCGACAAGCCCGCCATCCGGGCCAAGTCGACGGCGGCTTCAGTGTGGCCGGGGCGGCGCAAGACGCCACCATCCTTGGCGCGCAACGGAACTACGTGCCCGGGTCTGGTGAAATCATCGGCAACACTGCCCGGATCAGACAGCAATCGCATCGTGGTAGCCCGGTCTGAAGCCGAAATCCCGGTCCCTACACCGTTTTTCGCATCGACGGTAACGGTATAGGCGGTGCCGTGCTTGTCCTGATTGACCGCGTACATCGGCAACAGGCCCAGCCGGTCGCAGATCGCACCGCTCAAGGGCACGCATAAGTATCCCGAGGTGTAGCGCACCATGAACGCCACCAACTCCGGGGTGGCCTTCTCGGCGGCGAAGATGAGGTCTCCCTCGTTTTCCCGGTCTTCATCGTCGATGACGACGACAGCCTTGCCGGCGGCGATGTCGGCGACCGCCCGCTCGACGGAGTCCAACCTCGTCATCGCTGCCACCTCGTGAGAAGGATCCACTTGAAGCGCTCAAGTGTTGCACCCAGTATGAACCACCACGTCGCCGCAGTTATTGCCACGCTCACTGACCGGGAGCTTCATTAGTTCCATAGCTAAGTGGCGGCGACGACCTAGCTGTGACACAGGCCGCAGCGCATGCGCAAAAGCCCAGGGCGATCTACCGCGAGCAAACGAGCAAAAGCCTTGCAGAGGTTTCTCGTAGCTGATTCATAGCCAAGCTACCTAGCGTTCGAAGCGTTGGGGGGCAACCGTCCGCTGAAAACACAAGTAAGCAGGTGAAGGACAATGAAACTGAAGCAACTGATGGCCGGAGCTACCATCGCCGGCGCCCTTGGGGCGGCCGCGTTGGGGGTGGGTGCCGGTGCGGCCAGCGCCGCTCCCGGACCCGGTCCCGGCGGCGCCCACGGCGCGCCCGCGGTTAGCCACGGCGCGCCCGCACCGCTCGACCCGGGTGGCGGCCACGGACCCGGCGGACCGGGCGGTCCCGGCGACCACGGACCCGGCGGACCGGGCGGTCCCGGCGACCACGGACCCGGCGGACCGGGCGGTCCCGGCGACCACGGACCCGGCGGACCGGGCGGTCCCGGCGACCACGGACCCGGCGGACCGGGCGGTCCCGGCGACCACGGCCCGGGCGGACCCGGATTCCATGGACCCGGCGGGCCGGGCGGACCTGGCGGTCCATGGCATGGCGATGACCAGCGCGGCTACTTCCACGGGGCTCCGTGGGGAGACGGACCCGCACCGTGGGGTCCAGGCGCGCCACCGCGGCCGGCCTGGGATAGGCCACTTCCGCCGCCTGGTGGACCGTGGAACTACGGCCCGATCAACTACTGGGGCTACAACGAAAACCCATTCTGGAATCCGCAGTTCAACCAATGGGGCTTCAACTTCTTTGGAGTCTGGATTCCGCTGTAAAAACTAGTCACAGGACGCCCGCTTCGCCGATTGGCGGAGCGGGCGTTGTGTTTATTGACCCGGCGGAGCTGTCATCAATCGTTCGACGTATTTGGCGAGTACCCCTAAATGGCACCTGTAGGCCAACCGAGAACTGGCTGCGGAGACGCCAGCGGCAGCGCACCCCTGTAGCCTTCAATATGTGTGACTGGCCCCGCGACTGCGTCGCGGGTCCGGCTGCGTCGCAGTCCGACTGGCATTTCCGGATTCCACCGGAGGGCTCCGCCGATACGTCGCGGGACGTTCCACCGCCGCATACGTGCGTCCGGCGCCCGCCTGATTCCAAGCCGCTTCCGCGCTAGCATGAAGGTCGAGATCTCACGGCTGATGAAGGCTATGAGGGCTTGTCTTCGGCGGGGGAGTCGTCGTCTTTGGCCAGGTGGCGCAGGACTCGTTCGTTGAGGGCGGCGAGCATGTCGAGCTCAGCCTGGGTGAGCAGGTCGATGAAGTTCCGGCGGACGTCCTCCACGTGCCCGGGCGCCGCCTTCTCGATGGCGGCGCGGCCAGCCGGCAGCAGGCAGACCATGGTGCTGCGGGCGTCGTCGGGGTTGGGCTCGCGGCAGATCAGCCCGTCCTTCTGCATGCGCCGCACCTGGTGGGAGACACGGCTCTTCTCCCAGCCCAGTGTGTTGCACAGGTCGCGAGCGGGCATGCGGTCCCCGTCGTGATCCGAGAGCACCGCCAGGATCTCGTAGTCGGCCCCGGACAGGCCCGAATCCTGCAGGCCCCGGTTCAGGTGCACGCCGAGCTGATGATGCGCGTGCTGGAAGGCCCGCCAGGCGCGGTCTTCACGAGGGCTCAGCCAGTTCGGTTCCATCAGCCTCCATACTACCCGATTGGTTGACGCATCAACAAACACGGCTTAAGGTGGAGGAGTCAACCTTTTCGATCGTCAGTCAGGACGGGACACCTCATGAGCAGCATCAGCATCATCGGCACCGGGAACATGGCCCGCGCCATCGGCGCGCTGGCGGTAGCGGGCGGCAACACCGTCGAGGTCATCGGCCGCGATCAGTCCAAGGCCGCTGACCTGGCCAAGGCTCTCGGCGGCAGCGCCACGACGGGAGAGTTCGGCGCCGTCCCGGCCGGGGACATCGTCATCGTGGCCCTGTTGTACGCCAATGTCGTTCCGGTCGTCGCCCAGTATGGGGACGCCCTCGCGGGCAAGGTCATCGTCGACATCAGCAACCCCTTCAATTCCGCGGCCGACGGGCTAGCCATCCCCGATGGCACCTCGATCGCGCAGGAAGTTGCCAAGGCGGCCCCGGCCAGCGCCAGCGTGGTGAAGGCATTCAACACCATCTTCGGTGTTGTCCTGGCCCAGGGCCGGCCGCTCGACGTCTTCATCGCCGGCGACGACGCGCGCGCCAAGGCGGGCGTGGCGGAGTTCATCGAGAGCCTCGAGCTGCGCCCGCTGGACGTCGGCGGCTTGAACATGGCGCACTGGCTGGAAGGAACGGGCCTGGTCGTGATGGGCCTCGCCCGCCACGGGGTGGGGAACTACGACTTCGCCCTCGGCGCCACCGTTCCCGGCTGAGCCGCACCGCCGCCGGTCCAAGCAGTGAACGAACAGGGGCGCCGTGCGCCCAAATAATGGTTGATGGATCACCGAAACGATATCAATGTTGGCGGACGATGGTCTGCCTGGAGAGGATTCTCGCGATGAAGCTTGGTTTCGCAATTCCCATAGTCGGGTCCGCTGTCAGCAGCGCCGCTGGTCTGAGCGCGTTCTGCCGTGGACTCGAGGACCTTGGCTACGACACGCTGTGGGTGGGCGATCGCCTGGTCACCCCGGTTGATATGCACAGCACCTATCCCGGCAAAGAGCAGCCGTACCCGCCGCAGATGACCCGTTACCTCGATCCGGTGCTGCTGTGGACCGTCGCCGCGACGGCGACCAGCCGGGTGCGGCTGAACGCCAGCACGCTCAGCACGTTCTACTACGAGCCGCCGCACCTGGCCCGGCTGCTGACGACGCTCGACGTGCTCAGCAACGGCCGCCTTGACGTTGGCGTGGGAATCGGGTGGATGAAGGACGAGCACGACATCGCCCGTGGCGCGGACTGGCACCGGCGCGGGCAGATGCTCGATGACCTGCTGGCGTTCTTGCACGAGTGGTGGACGACCACCCCGGTGTCCTGGGACAGCGAGTTCTTCTCCCTGCCGCCGGTCCATGCCGACCTGCGCCCGGTCCAGGCTGGCGGTCCGCCCATCTGGATCGGCGGTGCCAGCGAGGCCGCGATGCGCCGGGTCGGCCGCAGCGGCACCGGCTGGCTCGGGGTCGAGGGGCTGCAGGACGAGGTCACCGACCACTTGTGGTCGATTGCGCGCCTTGCGGCGCAGGACGCCGGCCGCGATCCTGACGCGCTGAAGACGGCCATGCGGATCAACCTCGAACCGGGCACGTCCGTTGACTCGGTTGCCGGCAAGCTCGAGCGCTTCGCCGCGTCCGGTGTTGATGAGGCGTTCGTGGATGCCTTCGCAGCATTCCCCAGCCTTGACCAGATGCTTGACTTCGCCAGCCAGGTAATCGCCCGATGGTGCTAAACGCTTATTTTGCTGCCATGAGTCGCTCAACATACTTCGCGATGACGTCGACTTCGAGATTGACCGGTGTCCCGGGCCCGGCCTGGCCCAGCGTGGTGAGCTCGCGCGTAGTTGGGATCAGCGATACCTCAAACCAGTCGTCGCCGAGTCCGGAGACGGTCAGCGAAATACCGTCGACGGTGATCGAGCCCTTTTCGACCACGTAGCGGGCCAGCTCAGCGGGCAGCGCGATGCGGACCACTTCCCAGTGTTCGGCCGGTGTGCGGGTCTGGATCTGCCCGGTGCCGTCGACGTGCCCTTGCACGATGTGCCCGCCAAGCCGACTGTTCAGCGCCGCGGCGCGCTCGAGGTTGACGGGGCTACCGGCGGCCAACCGGCTCAGGCTGGACCGCTTCAACGTCTCGCCCATCACGTCGGCGGTGAACTGGCCCTCCGGGAGCACCTCAACCACCGTCAGGCACACGCCGTTGACGGCGATCGAGTCGCCGTGACCGGCATCGGCGGTAACGACGGGACCACGGATGGTAAAGCGCGCGGAATCGCCCAGGTCGTCCTTGCCGACAACCTCACCCAATTCCTCGACGATTCCGGTGAACACCGCCTCAGGCTAATGAGTCTGGCGTCCGCGCGCGATGTCGCCGTCACCTCGTGCTTCACCGGCGGGTGATTGGCACCCTCTACGATGCACCTATGCCGACGCTCAGCACAAAGCGCCCAATCCTCGCCGTCCTCGCCGCCCTCGGTATCGCCACCGCTCTGGTCGGCGGCTGTTCATCGTCCAAGCAGTCCACCGCGCCGCTTCCGGACGCGACCACGCTGATCAAGGAATCCAGCCAGACCACCAAGGCCGTGAAGAGCGTGCACTTGGTGCTGGCAGTGAGCGGCACGATCAAGGGGCTGCCGGTCAAGACGCTGACCGGCGACCTGACCACGTCACCCACCGCCGCGCAGGGCGAGGCCAACCTCACCGTGTTGGGGTCGGCCGTCGATGCGCAGTTCGTGGTCGACGATGGCACCCTGTACGCGGCGCTGACCCCGGGCCATTGGGAAAGCTTCGGCCCGGCGTCCGCGATCTACGACCCGTCCGAGATCCTCAACCCGAACACCGGTCTGGCCAACGTGTTGGACAACATCAGCAACCCCAAGGCCGAATCACGTGAGACCATCAACGGCCAGAGCACGGTCAAGATCACCGGAACGGCCTCGGCCGACGCGGTGAATGGGCTTGCGCCGCAACTGAAAGCCACCCAGCCGCTGCCGGCAACGGTCTGGATCGAGGAGACCGGTGATCACCAGTTGGCTCAGGCCAAGCTGGACCAAAGCGCCGGCAACTCCGTCCAGATGACGTTGTCGAACTGGAACGCGCCGGTCCAGGTCACCAAGCCGCCGGTAGCCGGATGACGGCGCCACACTCCGGCCGCGGCGTCGCCATCGGCGCGGGCAGCCTCGCCGTACTGCTCGGTGCCCTCGACACCTATGTCGTGGTCACCATCATGCGCGACATCATCAACACCATCGGCATCCCGATCAATCAGCTGCAACGAATCACGCCGATCGTCACCTGGTACCTGTTGGGTTACATCGCCGCGATGCCGCTGCTCGGCCGCGCCTCGGACCGATTCGGCCGCAAACTGCTGCTGCAGGCCAGCCTCGCCGCGTTCATCGTCGGCTCGATCATTACCGCGCTTTCCACCGATCTGCATGTGCTGGTGGTCGGTCGGACTATTCAAGGCATTGCCAGCGGTGCACTGCTGCCGGTGACGCTCGCCCTCGGTGCCGATCTGTGGAGTCAGCGCAACCGCGCCGGGATACTCGGCGGCATCGGTGCCGCGCAGGAACTCGGCAGCGTGCTCGGCCCGCTCTACGGCATCTTCATCGTCTGGCTGACCAGTCGCTGGCAGGATGTGTTCTGGATCAACGTGCCGCTGGCGCTGGCCGCGATGGTGATGATCCAATTCAGTCTCCCGTCACGGGATCGCAGTGCAGACCCGGAAAAGATCGACGTGGTCGGTGGACTGCTGCTGGCAATCACGTTGGGCCTGGCGGTGATCGGGCTGTATAACCCGTCCCCTAACGGTCAGCAAGTGCTGCCCAGCTATGGGCCACCACTGCTCTACGCGGCGGTGGGCGTGGCGGTGGTTTTCGCGCTGTGGGAGCGGTTCGCGCGGACCAAGCTGATCGAACCCACAGGGGTGCTCTTCGGGCCTTTCCTCGCCGCGCTCGGCGCCTCACTGTGCGCCGGTGCGGCGCTGATGGTGACGCTGGTCGACGTCGAACTGTTCGCCCAGGGCGTGCTCGGCAAGCAGCAAGACGAGGCCGCAATCCTGCTGCTGCGCTTCCTGATCGCACTGCCGATTGGAGCACTGCTGGGCGGCTGGATCGCCACCAAGGTCGGCGACCGGGCGATGGCCTTCGCCGGGCTGATGATCGCAGCCGGCGGCTACTGGCTGATCTCGAAGTGGTCGGTGGACCTACTGAGCCAGCACCACAACGTCTTTGGACTGTCATTGCCCGCACTCGACACCGACCTGGCGGTCGCCGGTCTGGGGCTGGGTCTGGTGATCGGACCGCTGACGTCCGCGAGCTTGCGGGTGGTGCCGTCGGCGCAGCACGGCATCGCCTCGGCGGCGGTGGTGGTGGCCCGGATGACGGGCATGCTGATCGGGGTGGCCGCGCTGAGCGCGTGGGGCTTCTATCAACTGCCCCACATCGTTTCGAAGCTGTCGGCTCAAGTGCCGGCCGACGCGAGCCTGGCCGAACGGATCCTCGCGCAGGGAAACCTTTACCGGCACGCGTTTGCCGAAATGTATGGGGGCATCTTCACGGTCACGGCCGTCGTCTGCGTAGTGGGGGCGCTGTTGGGATTGCTGATCAGCAGCCGTCGCACCCATGCCGAGGAGCCTAAACTGCACGAGGAGCAGCGGCTCGCGCCTCGCGTCTAGGCATTTGGCCCAAAGCGGAGCACAATCTTGATGTGGCGCCCAGCGATGGGGCCTCTGCGCAGCGGGCCGGCAGTTCTGCCGGTGGTGTACTGATTGCGGCCTACGGCGTGGCCGCGTATGTGATGTTCCTGGTCGTCTTCCTTTACCTGATCGGATTTGTCGCCGACGCCGATTTCATGGTCGGCAGCGTGCATGTCGTGGGCAAGAGCATCGATCGCGGCGGCTTGGGCGACGGCACTCTGACCGTCACGGCGGTGGTGATCGACGTGGCGTTGCTCGGTCTGTTCGCGATCCAGCACAGCATCATGGCCCGGGAAGGCTTCAAACGCCGGTGGACGCGCGTCGTGCCGCCCAGCGCGGAGCGGTCGACGTACGTCCTTGCCTCCAACATCTGTCTGATCATTCTGGTCGCGGCGTGGTACCCGATGACGCACGACATTTGGCGGGTCACCGCCCAGCCCTGGCGGGCCGTGCTGACCGCGACAGCCCTTGTCGGGTGGACGATCGCGCTGCTGAGCACCTTGCTCATCGATCATTTCGACCTGTTCGGCCTGCGTCAGGTGTTTGCCCGGCTACGGGGGCGGCGACCTGTCGAGCACACGTTCTCGACGCCGTTGTTCTACCGGGCGGTTCGGCACCCGCTGTACCTTGGCTTTCTGATCGCGTTCTGGGCAACGCCGAGAATGACGTTGGGACACTTGCTCTTTGCGGTCGTGGCGACCGGATACATCCTGGTTGCGGTTCGATTCGAGGAGCGCGACCTCATTCGCCTGTTCGGGGAGCAGTACCGCGACTACCGTCGCCGCGTTCCGATGCTGATCCCGGGCCTGGGCGGTCGCCCCTGACCGACCCGGTCGCGGGTTCGCGGGGTACCAGGCTCAGCAGCAGATCCGGGCCGACCCGTTGGATGCCGTCGTAGCGCCAGCGCAGCGCGCGGGCGATGCTCGGCACCCCGACGTCGTCGACCGCGGCGATCGGTCCGCCCAGCAGAATTGGCGCGACGTAGGCCAAGATGCGATCGATCACCCCCGCCCGCAGGAACGCCCCGGCGAGTGTGGGCCCGCCCTCGAGCAGGACGTCGGTGCGATCAGACAGTGCCTGCAACACTTCGGCAGGATCGCGGGTGCGGATCACCATCGTGCGCGTGTCGTCGTTGAGAACCTTTGCCTCCGAGGGGATTTCACGTCTTCCCACAACTACACGCAGTGGCTGGCGATCTGCGAGACCGCCGTCGGCCAACCGAGCGGTCAACGTCGGGTCGTCGGCGAGCACCGTTCCGGTCCCAACCACGATGGCGTCGGCGGCCGCTCGGCGGCGGTGCAGGTCGGCGCGCGCGGCCTCGCTGGTGATCCACTGGCTGGAGCCGTCCGCGGCCGCGCTGCGCCCGTCGATGCTGGTGGCGTACTTCCAGGTGACGTGCGGCAAGCCGGTGCGTTGCTTGTGCAACCATTCGCGCAGCGGCCCGGCCGCAACCAGATCGGCTTCCACATCGCCGACCACATGTACCCCGGCAGCCGCCAGCCGCGACGCGCCGCCGGCCGCAGTCGGGTTCGGGTCGGTCACCGCGTACACCACCGAGGCGATGCCAGCGTCGAGGAGCGCATCCACGCACGGCGGGGTTTTGCCGTGGTGGTTGCACGGTTCCAACGTGACTACCGCGGTGCCGCCTTCGGCCCGCCGCCCCGCCCGGCGCAGCGCCACCACCTCGGCGTGTGCGCTGCCCGCGGGTTCGGTGCCGCCGGCGCCGGCGACCCGGCCGGCGCGGTCCAGGATGACCGCACCGACCGGGGGGTTGGGGTAGGTGCTGCCCTTGACCAGGTCTGCATGCTCGACGGCAAGGCGCATGGCGGCGTCGTAACCGATGGCCGCCGCAGTACTCATTGGCGCAGGTGCGGTGACGCGGCACCCGCCCGTCGCCGCAGCGCCTCGACGGCGACGGCCGGGTCCGCGGCCCCATAGACCGCAGATCCCGCGACGAAGCAGTCGACGCCGGCTTCGGCGGCCTGCTCGATGGTGTCGGCGTTGATGCCGCCGTCGATCTCGACCAGGATTGTCAACCCACCGGAATCGACCATCTTGCGTACCGTGCGCACTTTGCTCAGCACCTCGGGAATGAACTCCTGGCCGCCGAAACCGGGCTCGACCGACATGACCAGAAAGGTGTCGAAGTCCTTGAGGATGTCCAGGTAAGGCTCCAGCGGGGTGCCGGGCTTGATGCTCAGGCCCGCCTTCGCGCCGGCGGCGCGGATGTCACGGGCCACGCCCACCGGGTTGTCGGTTGCCTCGGCGTGGAACGTGACGTTGTAGGCGCCGGCTTCGGCGTACGGCGGCGCCCACCGGTCGGGGTCTTCGATCATCAGATGGCAATCCATCGGAATGTCGCTGGCGGCCAACAGGCTTTCCACCACCGGTAGCCCGATCGTCAGGTTCGGCACGAAATGTGCATCCATGACATCGACGTGCAACCAGTCGGCGCCTTCGACGACGGCGGCCTCGTCGGCCAGCCGAGCGAAGTCAGCGGCCAATATCGACGGCGCGATCAGCGGCCGATCGGTCTTGCCTGACATGGGGTTCAGCCTAGTCTGGCGACGACGCGCGCCGTGGAACGGCGCGATGAGGAGCCGGTCAATCCAACTTCGTGAGCGCCGCAGCGAACATGGCGTCGGTGCCCTGCCGGTGTGGCCACAGCTGCACGTAGGGGCCCTCCCCCAGATCTGCGACGGGCTCGAACAGCGGCCGGGTGTCCAGCGCGGACACCGGATGACGGCGCAGCGCGTCTCCGACCACGCCGACCGTCTCGGCCAGGTGCGGCGAGCAGGTGGCATACAAAACCACACCGCCGGGCCGGGTCAGCGCGATCGCGGCTTCCAGCAGTTCGCGTTGTAGCCGGGTGAGCGCCGGAATGTCGGCGGGCTGACGGCGCCAGCGCGACTCGGGCCTGCGGCGCAACGCGCCCAGCCCCGTGCAGGGCACGTCAACCAGCACCCGGTCGAAACCCGGCTCGAGGCCGGTGTTGCGTCCGTCGGCCCGCACCACCTCGACCGGCAGGCCGCGGGTGTTCTCCTCAACCAGGTCGGCGCGGTGTGCCGCCAGTTCCACCGCCGTGACCCTGGCCCCCGATCCGGCGCCCAGCGCGGCCAGCAGCGCGGTCTTACCGCCCGGGCCGGCGCAGAGATCCAACCATCGCCCGGCGTCGTCGGCCACCGGCGCCAGCGTCAGCGCGCGGGCGACCAATTGGCTGCCCTCGTCCTGGACCAAGGCTTGGCCGTCGCGCACAGCGGGCAACAACGCGGGGTCGCCGCCAGGCAGATACACCGCGTACGGCGAATAGCGGCCCACGATGCCGTTCGCGGCACCGGCCAGCTCCTCAGCGGTCAGTACTCCCGGGCGGGCCGCCAGGTGCACCTGGGGTCGCTCGTCGTCGCTGGCCAATGCGGCGTCCAGCTCGCCGGCGGCGGCGCCGAGCGCATCGACGAAGGCCTGCGCGATCCAGCGCGGGTGCGCATGAACGAAAGCGGCGTGCCCGACCGGATCGGCTGCCCGATCGGGTGCGAGCTCGTCGACCCAGGACTGCTCGTCGCGGGCACTGATCGTGCGCAGCACGCCATTGACGAAACCTGCGCGCGCCGAGTCGAATTCGACACCGGCTTGCTCGACGGTGGTGGAGACGGCGGCGTGCGCGTCGACCCGGGTGCGCAGCAGTTGATACGTTCCGAGGCGAAGCAGATCGAGAAGCACCGGGTTGATGGCGTCCGGCGACCGACCAGCGGCGGCACCGATGATCACGTCGAGCAGGCCGCGAACCCGGCAGCTACCGTAGGTCAGCTCTGTGGCGAACGCGGCGTCGCGACCGCTGATCTTCCGTTCTCGCAACAGGACTGGCAGCAGCAAGTTGGGGTAGGCGTCGCGTTCGGTCACGGCGCGCAGCACATCGAACGCCGCCTGGCGGGCCGGATCCAGCGGTCGGCGCCGCGGCGGCCTACTCGGCCGCTGGGACGACCGCCCCGTCCGTACCGGCGGTCGCCCGCGTCGCGGCCTGTTCTCCTGGGGTGGGGTCATGATGCTCGCGCCGTCGAGTCCAGACGGGCCCCGCGAGCCCAATCGACGGCGTTCATCAACTTCTTGCCCGGCGCTTGCACTTGACCCAATCGCACCGGCTCCGAGCCGGTGCCGATCCGCACGCTGCGGCGGTCGACATGAATATCACCGGGCGACAATGACTTTGGCAGATTCGGCACGCCGGCGTCAACGTACACCGGCCCGAGCTTGACGCGCAGGTCACCGATCAGCGTCCAAGCGCCCGGATTGGGCGTGACCGCGCGGATGCGCCGCTCGACGACTTGGGCCGGAAGCTCCCAGCGCACCCGAGCCTCCTCGACGGTGATCTTGGGCGCGATGCTGACCCCGTCAGCCGATTGCGGCACCGGCGTCAACGCCCCGTCGGCGATACCGTCCAGAGTGGTTGACAGCAGCGCCGCACCCGAAATCGCCAGCCGGTCAAGCAGATCCCCGGCGGTGTCGATCGGCCGGACCGCCTCGGTGACCACGCCATAGACCGGCCCGGAGTCCAGACCCGCCTCGATTTGGAACGTCGTGGCTCCGGTGACGGTGTCACCCGCGGCAATCGCGGCCTGCACCGGGGCCGCCCCGCGCCAGGCGGGCAGCAGCGAGAAATGCAGGTTGACCCAGCCGTGTGCCGGCACCGCGAGCAACTCGTCGCGGAGCAGCGCGCCGTAGGCGACCATCGGGCAGCAGTCGGGCGCCAACTCCGACAGCTCGGCCACGAACTCGGCGGTGTTGGGTCGCTGCGGTCGCAGCAGCGGGATGCCCTGCTCCAGCGCGAGACGGGCCACCGGCGACGGCTCCAGCTTGCCGCGCCGACCTGAGGCGGCGTCTGGCCGGGTGAGCACCGCGATCACCTCGTGTCGCGGCGAGTCGATGAGACTGCGCAGCGCGGGCAGCGCGGGTTCGGGGGTGCCAGCGAAGACGAGGCGCACCGGACCAGTCTAGGAACCTGCGCGCACCGGACCGCCCGACCGACGGGGGCCCGACCTATTTCGTGATCGTCGTCTTCTCGTCGATGGTGATCGTCGCAGGCAGCGCCTTGTCGATCTGGTCTTCGAGACAGTCGGCATTGAGCCGCAGCAAGTAAACCGTGTTGTCGTCGCTTCCCTCGATCACGACGGTCTTCTGGGCGACCGCCTTTGTCTGGCCGTCCTGCACCCAGGTGCCCCCCAACTGGAAGGCGGGAGAATCGGCGAAGGTGCCTTCATCGCCATCGCCCATCGGTTTGAACCCGGGCAGGTTCTTCGTTTCGCCAGCGGCGTTGTCCAGAATTTTCTGCGGATCTATGTTGCCGACCAGCTTCGATAGCGTCGCCACAATGCTAGGCGTGTATTTGGCAGCCTCCGGCCCATTGTCGATGATTGCCCAATAGGCGGTGGGCGGGGTATCGCTCCCGGCGTCGGCCCAGCCGTCGGGGATTGGGAAGTTGATCGTCGGCGCGCCGGGATCACCCCGGTGGACCGGAGTTTCGGTGATGCCGTTTTGTTGGATGTAGCTGGCGATCGTGGGGTTGGGACCCGGGACGCTGGTGCGAGGCGCGACTTTTGATTGCGGGTTGGCGGTAGTCGGGGTGGCTCCAGCGCTTGTCGCGGCTGACGTCTTGCTCGACGCATTGTTGCTGGACGTGGAACCACCGCATCCGACCAAGCCGATACCCAAAGCCGCGATCCCGATCGCCACACCGTTGATTGCCGTCATCCGCTTCATTCAATATCTCCTGTCGGTCAGGCTGCACCGCGGGCACGAAATTGTCGGCGAATCTTCGCCCGACTTGTGCGGATAAACCCAGAATACGGGCGACGGCGCCGCGGAATGGGAGCCCCGGCCCGTAAATCCCAGCATCGGGCGGCTGCGATCTACGCGTTTGTGCTGATGTTTTGGGGTCCGTTGGGACCGCATGCTGGCTAGCATGAGCGAGATCGATCCACGTGCGGATGCGCCCCTGGTGGACTGGACCGAACTAGCCGTGAGCGGCCTTTTACCGACGGGCACCGTGACGTTGCTGCTGGCCGACGTCGAGGGCTCCACCCGACTGTGGGAAACCCAACCCGAGCAGATGACCGCGGCCATGGCGCGGATGAACCAAGTGGTGTCGGGCACCATCGGCTCGCATGACGGTGTGCGCCCGGTCGAGCAAGGCGAAGGCGATAGCTTCGTGGCGGCATTTGCCCGCGCCTCCGACGCTGTGGCGGCCGCCTTGGAGTTGCAGCGCGCCCCGTTGGCCCCGATTCGGTTGCGGATTGGCGTGCATAGCGGCGAAATCCAGTTGCGCGACGAAGGCAACTACGCCGGCCCGACGATCAACCGCACCGCACGGCTACGCGACCTCGGGCACGGCGGCCAAACCCTGCTCTCCGGTGTCACCGAAACACTCGTGCTCGACCGGCTTCCCGACGACGCGTGGCTGACCGACCTGGGCACCCACCCGCTGCGCGATCTGCCCCGCCCGGAACGAGTGATACAGCTATGTCATCCCGATGTGGTGAACGACTTCCCGCCGCTACGAGTCGCCAAAGCCGCTATTTCTCAACGTCTTCCAGTGCAGTTGACCAGCTTTGTGGGCCGTGACGCGGATATCACCAAGGTGCGGGATCTGGTAGCTGAGAACCGGCTGGTGACCTTGACCGGGGCCGGCGGAGTAGGCAAAACTCGGTTAGCGATCCAGATCGCGGGTCAGATGGCCAGCGAGTTCGCCGACGGCATCTGGTATGTGGATCTGGCGCCGATCACCGATCCTGATTTGGTGCCTGTTGCGGCGGCCCGCGCGTTCGGTCTGCCCGATCAGCCCGGCCGCTCCACGATGGACATGATCACCCGGTTTGTCGCCGACCGTCAGATGCTGGTGGTGCTGGACAACTGCGAGCACCTGCTCGACGCGAGCGCGGCAGTGGTGATGGCGCTCCTTGGCGCCGCCGCAGGATTGACGCTGTTAACGACCAGCCGTGAGCCAATCGGGGTGGCCGGTGAACTGAGCTTCCGGGTGCCGTCACTGCCACTGGCCGACAAAGCCATCGAACTATTCATAGACCGAGCTTGCCGGGCTCGACCGGATTTCGTCGTCGCGGAGGCCAACGCCACGACGGTGACTGAGATCTGCCGACGCCTCGACGGAGTTCCGCTGGCGATCGAACTGGCAGCAGCACGGGTGCGCGCCTTGTCGCTGACCGAGATCCTCGACAGCCTGCATGACCGGTTCCGGCTGTTGACCGGTGGCGCGCGCACTGCGGTGCGCCGCCAGCAGACCCTGCGGGCCTCGGTCGACTGGTCGCACGCGCTACTGACCGAACCAGAGCGAGTGTTATTTCGCCGACTCGCGGTTTTTCTGGGCGGTTTCGACCTCGACTCGGCGCAAAACGTCTGCGGCGGTGGCGATGTGGCGCGCTATCAGGTGCTCGATCAGCTCAGCATGCTGGTGGACAAATCGCTGGTGGTGTCCGACGAGAGCGGCGGGCGAACCCGCTATCGGCTGTTGGAGACGGTGCGCCAATACTCACTGGAAAAATTGGGCGAGTCCGGCGAGGCCGACACAGTGCGCGCGCGCCACCGCGACCACTACACGTCGCTGGCCGCGCTGCTTGACGCGCCGGCCAGCGGTGATTATGAGCAGCGCATCGAGCAGGCCGACACCGAGATCGACAACCTGCGCGCCGCCTTCGGCTGGAGCTGGGAAAACTCCGATATCGAGCTGGCGTTGACGCTCGCCTCGTCGCTGCAGCCGCTGTGGCAAGCGCGGGGACGCCTGCGGGAAGGGCTGACCTGGTTCGACACCGCCCTGACCGACCTCGACGCGCACCAGCCTGGAGTGACGCCCGCGGTGCGGGCGCGGGCGCTGGCCGACAGGGCCACCCTCGGCCTCTGGGTAGCCTCCGCCGAGAGCCCGGATCAGGCTCAGCAAGCCCTGGCGATCGCGCGCGAGATCGACGACCCGGCACTCCTGATCCGGGCGCTCACCGCGTGCGGCTATATCGCCGCCTACTTCGACGCAGAGGCGGCCGGCCCGTACTTGGCCGAGGCGCTCGGCCTGGCCCGCGCGTTGGACGACAGGTGGAGGCTCAGCCAGATCCTCGTCGCGCAAGTCGTCGCGGCACTCGCGGCGCATGACCCGATCGCGGCGCGCGCGGCCGCCGAGGAGGGGCGCGATCTCGCCAACGCGATCGGTGATCGGTTCGACGCGCGCCGGTGCCGCTGGTACCTCGGATTCGCACAGCTCTATCGTGGCGATCTGGCCGGAGCGGTCGCACAATTCGCCGCGGTAGCCGACGAGGCCGAGGCAGCTCACGATGAGATCTGGAGGGTGGATAGCCTCGTGGGCCTCGGCATCGCGCTGGCGTACCAGGGTGACCCCGCGCCGGCCCGGGCCGCCGCCGCCGCGGCCGTCGAGGCCACTGCCGAGCTGGGCGGGCTTAAAGCGGCCGCCGCCTACCACGTGTTGGCTGTAGCGGCCCTGGCCGCCGGCGATGCTACGACGGCGCAGGGCGCGACCGAGGCGGGCCGGCCACTCTCGAGCGCCGTGCCCCAGGCAACGGGGCTGCAGCGAGTCCTCAGTGCGGAGGCCGCGCTTGCGGGCGGGGATCTGGTCGCTGCCCGCCGCTGGGCCGACGACGCCGTATCGACAATGACGTTCGCGTTCCTGTCGGACCCGCTGACGACACGCGCCCGCGTAGCGATCGCGCAAGGTGAGCCAGACCAGGCCGAGCGTGACGCCCATGACGCGCTGGCGCGTGCCGCCGAGGTCGAGGCGTACCTGTTCATCCCCGACATCCTGGAATGCCTCGGCACCCTGGCCGGTCTGGCCGGCAGTCACCGCGAAGCGGCCCGCCTCTTCGGCGCAGCAGAGGCCATCCGGCTGCGCATCGGCGCGGTGCGGTTCAAGGTCTGGGACGGCGGCTACGAAGCCTCGGTGTCGGCGCTGCGAGACGCCCTGGGCGAGAACGACTTCAACGATGCCTGGGCTGAGGGTACGGCGCTGTCCACCGAGGAGGCGATCGCCTACGCCCAACGCGGACGCGGCGAGCGCAAACGGCCCACCAGCGGCTGGGCCTCCCTCACGCCAACCGAACGCGACGTCGTCCGTCTCGTCAGCGAGGGCCTGGCCACCAACGACATCGCCACACGCCTTTTCGTCTCACCGCGCACCGTGCAAACCCACCTCACCCACGTCTACACCAAACTTGGCCTAAGCTCCCGCGTCCAACTCGTCCAAGAAGCAGCCCGCCACGCCTGAAGGCCGCTAGCGTTGCCCGACAAGCGAATAGCTCCGCGCATGAACACGGGCACCGACCGGCTCGGCGGCGACGACGGTGAACGGTGTGGCCAGCGGGAAGTCGTCATTGAGCGATTCGATCCGGGCAGCGCGAACGATGGTCGCCAGCGCGAGGGTGGCTTCCAGCATGGCGAAGTGGTCGCCGATGCATGAGCGAGGTCCGCCGCCGAACGGCAGGTACTGCCAGCGGCTGCGGCCCTGCGAGCGCTCCGGCAGGAACCGATCCGGGTCAAATGTCAGCGGGTCGTCCCACAGTTCCGGGTTTCGGTGTATGGCATAGAAACTGACCACCGCGATGGTGCCGGCTTCCAGCCGGTAGCCGTCGACCGCCAAATCCCTTTTGAGGAGGCGCGGCGTTCCGGCAGCCGGCGGGCATAGCCGCAGGGCCTCGTGCAGCACGCGCACCGTGTGGCCGAGCCGGGGCACGTCGTCGGGTGTCAGCGGCCGGTCGCCAAGTGCACTGACCTCTTCGAACACTCGGTCTTGGATTTCGGGATGGCGCCCGAGCGCCCAGAGTGAGTACGTCAGAGTGGTGGACGTGGTGTCGTGGCCGGCGAGGATGAACAGCACCAGCTCGTGGCAGATGTCGTCGTCCGAAAGTGGTTGGCCCGTCTGCGGATCGGCGGCGGCGAGCAATGCACGTACCAGAGGTGCGTCTCGGGTGGGGTCGGCTCGTACCGCGGCGAGGATCTCGGCGGCCAGCTGCTGCAGAGTCGCATTGGCCCTGCGAGCCCGCCGCTGGCCGCGGGTGGGCACCCATTGCGGCAGATTCACCGGCCGGATCCCACGGTCGGCGACCCATGTGAGCGCGGTTCGCAGTGCCGGCCCGATGGCGTCGGCCCTGGCGTCGAGGTCCACGCCGAGCACAGAGCGGCCGAGCGCCCGCAGGGTAAGCGCGCGGCATTCGATGTCCAGGTCGAGCATTGCGCCTTCGCGCCAACCGTCGACCAGCGTCTGCGCCGCCGCGGCCATGTGGCCGGCGTACCGCCGGACCCGCAGTTTGGTGAACATCGGTTGCAGGGTGCGGCGCCGCGGCAGCCATTGGTGATGCGGGAGAACCAGCAGGTTGCCGCCCATCAGCCGCTGCATCTGGATCGCGGTCGTCGTCCCACCTCGGTCGGCGATCTCGTCGCTGCGGCCCAGCACGTCCCGCGCGCCCTGCGGCGAGGCGATCAACACCACCGTCGGGGCAAGCCATTTGGGCCCGAGCACCATGCGGGTGATGGGGCCGCCGGCGTCGAGGAGCTCCTGGAACCCGTCGATGAGAGACCGCGCGGCCCTGAGCTGGTGCCGATAGGACAGCGGATTCTTTGGCGCCAGCGGCAGTTTGGCGACGTCGGCCGATTCAAGCGTTTCAAGCATGGCAGTTCACCTTTCTGGAAAACCACCCTCGAACAGCACATTCCTGCCGTCCGCTGGTTCTGACCGTCACGCGAATCAACAGTGTCAACGCCTAGCCCTGAGGACACGAGTAGTGCACTACCTGAATCCGTTAGGTCCAGCGGTCTGACTCGACTATCCGGCGCCGGGAGGCTCAGAACGTCGGCCGCAGCGCGCAGATCTGCGTCCGCAGGGGTCGTATATTCCGTTGGCCGCCAATCTGCGCGTATTCCGTTGGCCGCCAATCTGCGCGTTTACGCTGATGTTTTGGAGTTCGTGCCGGCCACATGCTGGCTAACATGAGCGAGATCGATCCCCGCGCGGAGATGCCGCTGGTGGACTGGAGCGAGCTGGGCGTGAGCGGGCTGTTGCCGACGGGCACCGTGACGTTGCTGCTGGCCGACGTCGAGGGCTCGACACGGCTGTGGGAAACCCAGCCCGACGAGATGACCACGGCCATCGCGCGGCTCAACAGCGTCGTGTCGAACGTCATCGCCACTCACGACGGCGTGCGCCCCGTCGAGCAGGGTGAGGGCGACAGCTTCGTGGCGGCCTTCGCCCGTGCGTCGGATGCGGTGGCTGAAATATCCGGCCTCACTCGGCAGCGATCGGCTTTCCTGCCCACAAACACAGGCAGCAAGACTCTCACTCAACTTGGACCAACCACCTCGGGTCACGACGGGTGTATGGGCACACTAGTCAGCTCGTGGCGGGTTAGAGGTCAGCTGGCATCCAATATTTGGGCCCCCGCGCCCACAGCGCATGAGCGTGCTGGCCCTGGGGCACACCACGTCGTTGAGCGCTACCGGTCGGAAGCACGTCGCGCTCAACAACTGTGACAGATCGATAGAAGTCGGACAGCACTCTGGCGGCAAGTAGACCGCCCATGCTTGCGCCTAGAACAACCGCATGCTCACCAATCTTCATTTTCTTCTCCTTCTCGACATGCGGGCATTACTGGTGTTGGTGGGTGTCGTCGAGAGGTAACGTCGGGTGTTCATAACGAACTACTCTCATTGGGGTCGTTGATCGTCCGAGTCGACTATCCGATGTCGGGGGACGACGACCATCGGTCAGGACGCGTAACTATGCGCGGCCTGGGGTCGTAGGTAGGCAGGCTCGTTGCTCAAGACAGACCGAAGCATCCGCCACGTTCATAGACGATCCATCTCGCGCCCCATGCAGGAGTACTCGAGGAACGCGTACCGCTTCGGGTAATACTGAGGCGGCCGGACGCTGTCCGTTCTCGACGTCATCCATGTCCCGTGCATGACCGCGAGGACAACATCAATCGCCCTGCGCCAGCGGCGCATAGTCGTCGGCCGTACCGCCACCGCAGCCGCGGTGCTGAGCAGAACCTGTTTCTCGGTGATGAGAATCGGCGCGGGAGACACCACTGGGTGTGCGGGCTTCGCCTCTAATTCGAACGGCGATCTGCTGATCGGCGAGGTGCTGCCGATGAGGTGTGAGCTCTGGCCAGGAGCTGTGACATGTGCGCCGTTGCCTTGGATTGTGTTCATTGTCAACGGCAGTCGAAAACTGATCAGTTGTCGGCAATCGAAAATTGACCAGCTTGGTTTCATTGGTCGTCGGCCGTGACGGTGGGGACGCGGCCGAGATCTCGGTCTTTGATGCGGTAGCTGTCTCCTTTGAGTGCGATGACCTCGGCGTGGTGCACGAGGCGGTCGATCATGGCGGCGGCCACGACGTCATCACCGAACACCTCGCCCCATCGCCCGAAGGGCTTGTTGGATGTGACGATGAGGCTGGCCCGTTCGTAGCGGGAGGACACCAGTTGGAAGAACAGGTTGGCGGCTTCGGGCTCGAACGGGATGTAGCCCACCTCGTCGACGACCAGCAGCGGGTAGCGGGCCAGCCGGGCAAGTTCGGTCTGCAGGGTGCCGCTGTGGTGGGCGGCGGCCAGGCGATCGACCCATTGCGACGCGGTGGCGAATAGGACGCGGTGGCCGGCTTGGCAGGCGCGGATCGCTATGCCGATCGCTAAGTGTGTTTTGCCGGTTCCTGGTGGCCCGAGGAAAACCACATTGTCTTTGGCGGTGACAAAGTCCAGGGTCCCAAGGTGGGCGATGATGTCGCGTTTGAGGCCGCGGGCATGGTCGAAGTCGAACTCTTCCAACGACTTCCGCGACGGGAAGCGTGCGGCCCTAATGCGTCCTTCGCCGCCATGGGATTCGCGGGCGGAAACCTCACGCTGCAGACACGCCGCCAGGAACTCCTCGTAGGTCCAGGTTTCGGCGCGGGCACGCTCGGCGAGCCGCTCGATGGCCTCACGCAGGGTCGGCGCTTTCAAGGCTCGGGTCAGATACGCCAGCTCCGCGGTCACATCCCGGCTGCCGGCCGTGGTCTTGGCCGCCATCACGCCACCGGCCCGTCAAGACCGAGCGCGGCGTCGTAGTCGGCCAGCCGGCGTTGTTCGACCTCAACGTGAGCGGGCGGGGCGACGACGTCGAACCGCTTGCGGCGCAGCAGCTTGGCAGCATCGACGTGGTCAGGATCAGAGATCGTCTGATGTTTGGCCCAGACACGGTCGTGGTCGGCGACCAGGGCGCCGCCACACCAGACCCGGACCCGTCCCAGGTCCGCGGTGATCTCGATGCGCCGACCGACCGCGACCGGGTGCACCGAGTAGTCGTTGCCATCGAGGCGCACGTAATGATCGCGTGGCAACCGCGTCGAGGTCCGCCACCCGATACTGGGCCCGACGGGCGGCAACCTCAGCATCGCCGCGGTATCGGCCTGGATGCGGTCAGCCGGTCGACACCCCAACACCCGGTGCTGGCGGTGATTGGCCCGCACCAACCAATCCTGCAGCTGGGTGTTGAAATCCGCAGGTGAGGCAAAGACCCGACCCGGCAAAAACGCCCGCTCCAAGTAGTCATGGAAGCGTTCGACCAGGCCCTTGGCTTCGGGATCACCGGGTTTGCAGATCACCACTTTCGCTGCAAGCGTGCCGCGGAACGCGTGGCACGCCGCAGTCAGTTCAGGTTGACGTGCCCGCCACCGCCCGACCGCACCCTCGCCGTCCCACACCAACACCCGAGGGACGGCGCCTAACGTCGAAAGATGTTGCCACCAACCGGCATACAGATCCTCAGCGGTACGCGTCGGGATCAACACCGCCGATGCCCACCGCGAATACCCGCACACCATCGTCAGCACCGGTAATGCCGTGGCGCTGCGGACCTGGCCGTACCCCACCGGCACCGACACGTCGGGGAACCAGAAATCGCACTGCGCGATCTCACCGGCCACATACGTCGTACGCGACGCCGGATCCGGCGGCAAATACAACGGCCGCAGCTCACGCACCCGCCCGCTGAGTGTTCGGATCGAATACGACCAACCGATCCGCTCGGCGATCACCGTCGCCGGCATCCGCGGATAAGCCGCCAACAACTCCCGGATCCTCGGCTCGGCGCCATCGGCCACCGAACCCGCCGCCGCACGCTGATACTTCGGCGGCCCCTCAGAAGCCAACGCAGCCTTCACCGTGTTCCGCGAAATGCCCAAGACCCGCGCAATCTCCGAAATCGACAACTGCTCTGACCGGCGTAACCGCCGGATCTCTGCCCAGTCCTCCACGCTCAACACCCGCTTCCTCCTTGGCCCATAGCCAAGGTTCTCCAGGAAGCTGGTCAATTTTCAGTTGCCGCGCACTGGTCAGTATTCAGTTGCCGCCGACATTCATGACGGCGTTCCTTTCCGATCCGGCGTGACTATCCGACCCTGCTGCAAGAAGGAACAAAAACCATCAGCCAGGACACGTAGATCTGCGCGCTGGGGGTCGTAGATATGGGCGCATCTGCGCTGTCCGTTTGGCCGCATGCTGGCTACCATCAACAAGATCAACCCACGCGCGGACATGCCCCTGGTGGACTGGAGCGATTTGGCGTGAGCGGGCTCGTGCCGACGGGAACGGTGACGCTGCTGTTGGCAGACGTCGAGGGCTCGACGCGGCTCTGGGAGACCCAGCCCGCGGAGATGACCGCCGCCGTGGCCCGGCTGAATCAGGCGGTGTCGGAGATCATCGCCACACACGACGGGGTGCGACCCGTCGAGCAGGGCGAGGGCGATAGCTTCGTGGCCGCGTTCCCTCGGGCCTCCGATGCGGTGGCGGCGGCGTTGCAGATGCAGCGTGCCCCGCTGGCGCCGATCCGGTTGCGAATCGGGGTTCATACCGGTGAGGTGCAGCTGCGCGATGAAGGCAACTACGCCGGCCCAACCATCAACCGCACCGCGCGGTTGCGCGACCTCGGGCACGGCGGCCAGACCCTGCTGTCGGGCACCTCCGCGGACTTGCTGGCCGACCGTCTGCCAGCCGGGGCCTGGCTGACCGATCTGGGCACTCATGCGCTGCGTGATCTGCCCCGTCCTGAGCGGGTGATGCAGCTGTGCCACCCCGATCTGCGCAACGAGTTCCCGCCGCTGCGAACTTCGAAAGCAGTTGTCTCACAAAATCTTCCAGTGCAGCTGACGAGTTTCGTAGGCCGCGATACGGAGCTGACCCAGGTGCGCGAGCTGATGGCCGAGAACCGGGTGGTGACGTTGACCGGTGCGGGCGGGGTGGGCAAAACCCGCCTGGCGGTTCAGGTCGCCGCCGAACTCGCGGATGAATTCGGCGACGGGCTGTGGTACGTAGACCTGGGCCCGATCACCGATCCCGCGCTGGTACCGATCGCGGTGGCCCGCGCACTGGGCCTGCCCGACCAGCCGGGCCGCTCCACAATGGACACGCTGACCCGATTCATTGGCGACCGTCAGACGTTGGTGGTGTTGGACAACTGTGAGCATCTGCTCGATGCGAGCGCGGCGATCATCGATGCCCTGCTGAGCAGCTGCGCGGGCTTGACGCTGCTAACCACGAGCCGTGAGCTGATTGGGGTGGCAGGCGAGGTCACCTGGCGGGTGCCGTCACTGTCGGTGGCCGATGAAGCCGTCGAACTATTCGCCGAGCGCGCTCGCCGTGCTCGGCCCGACTTCGAGATCTGCAACGACAATGCTGCAGCGGTTACGGAGCTTTGCCGGCGCCTCGATGGTTTGCCGCTGGCGATCGAGCTGGCCGCGGCACGGGTGCGCGCCTTGTCGCTGACCGAGATCCTCGACACTCTGCACGACCGCTTCCGGCTGCTGACCGGCGGTGCGCGGACCGCAGTACGCCGCCAGCAGACTCTGCGCGCTTCAGTGGACTGGTCGCACGCGCTACTGACCGAGCCCGAGCGGGTTTTGTTCCGCCGGCTGGCAGTGTTTCTGGGCGGCTTCGACCTCGACGCCGCCCAAGCAGTCGCCGGCGGCGGCGAGATCCAGCGCTTCCACGTGCTCGATCAACTCACCCTGCTCGTCGACAAGTCGCTGGTGGTGGCCGACGACAGCCGTGGCCGAACCCGCTACCGGCTGCTGGAGACCATGCGCCAATACGCGACTGAAAAACTTGCCGAGTCCGTCGAGATCGACGCCGTGCGAGCACGCCACCGCGACCACTACACGGGGCTGGCCGCGCTGCTCGACGCCCCGGCAGGCGGTGATTACGAGCAGCATCTGGAGCAGGCCGAGATCGAGATCGACAACCTGCGCGCCGCGTTCGCGTGGAGCCGGGAAAGTTCCGATTCCGAGCTGGCGTTGGCGCTGGCGTCGTCGCTGCAGCCACTGTGGCTCGCGCGGGGCCGCCTCCGGGAAGGGCTGGCCTGGTTCGACGCGGTTTTCGCCGACCTCAACACGCAGCACCCCGAGGTGGCGGCCGCGACGTGTGCCCGGGCGCTCTCCGACAAGGCGGTCCTCGATGCATGGGGTGGCATCGACAGCTCCCACCAGGCGGAGCACGCCCTGGCGATGGCGCGCGAGGTCGACGAGCCGGCCCTGCTGGCCCGGGCATTGACCGCCTGCGGCTTTATCGCCGGCTTGAGCTATAACGTCGAGGTGGCCCGGGCATGCTTCGCCGAGGCGATCGGCCTGGCCCGTGCCGTGGACGATCGGTGGCGGCTCAGCCAGATCCTCGCCCTGCAGGCCCAGGACGCCCACATCGCGGGTGATCCGCTCGCGGTGCGTGCAGCTGGCGAGGAAGGACGCAACCTCGCCGACGCCATCGGTGACGGGTACCACTCGCGTTTGTGTCGCTTTTACCTCGGGACAGCGCAGATGAGAAGCGGCGGTTTGGCCGAGGCCACCACACAGTTCGGCGAGATGGCGGCCGAGGCCGAGGCGGCTCACGATGAGATCTCCAGGGTCACCATCCTCGGCGCTCACAGCCTGGCCCTGGCATACCGGGGTGAGGCGGCCGCGGCCCGCGCGGTGGCTGAGGCGACCCTTAAAGGCGGCGCGGAGCTTGGCGGGAGGTTCGCGGTATGGGGGCACATAGCGTTGGGATTCCGGGCCCTGGCCGCCGGGGATGGTGCGGCGGTACACGAAGCGCGCGAGGCCGCCGACCAGCACATGACTGTCGTGGGTGGTGTATTGGCGGCATTAGCGCGCCTCTGGAATGCCGAGGCCGCGCTGGCAGACCGGGATCTCGCTGCCGCCCGCCGTTGGGCTGACGAGGCCGTGTCGACCGCGACCGGCTGGTGGCTGATGTCGGCGCTGAGCACGCACGCCCGCGTGGCGATCGCGGCAGGTGAGCCGGACCAGGCTGAGCGCGACGCCCACGATGCGCTCGCGCTTGGCGCCGAAACGAAGGCCTACCTGCACATCCCGGACATCCTCGAGTGCCTCGCCGTTCTGGCCAGTGAGGCCGGCAGTCACCGCGAAGCGACCCGGCTCTTCGGCGCGGCACACGCCATCCGGTTGCGCATCGGCGCGGTCCGATTCGAGGTCTGGGACGCGGGCCCTGAAGCCTCGGTGGCGACGCTGCGAGACGCAATGGGCGAGAAGGACTTTGAATCCGCCTGGACCGAGGGCACGGCGCTGTCGACCGAGGACGCGATTGCCTATGCGCGCCGCGGCCGCGGCGAACGCAAACGGCCCAGCAGCGGCTGGGCTTCACTCACGCCGACCGAGCGCGACGTCGTCCGATTGGTCAGCGAAGGACTGGCCAACAACGACATCGCCGCAAGGCTTTTCGTCTCACCCCGCACCGTGCAAACCCACCTCACCCACGTCTACACCAAGCTCGGCCTGAGCTCCCGCGTCCAGCTCGTCCAAGAAGCGGCTCGGCACACATCCGTCTAACCGATGTGCAGCGGGTCGATCTGCACCCGGACCGGCTCGTCGGTTTGCCGGACACTGGTCACGGCGACGCCGCGCCGCAGCTCGGCCGCCAGTGTCAGGCCCTGCTCGCGGTCCACCCGCACCAGCATGCGGGTTACCGGAACGTCGGCCGGAGTGCCCGGCGGTCGGCGAGCGCCCGGCGGCAGCTCGACGGGCCCTAGCAGCTCGGCGCTGTCCGGCAGGTGGACTTCGTCGAGCAACGCCGCCACCGCCTCCGCGGCGCCGTCGAGAGCGGCCATGTGCACACTCGGCGGCAAAGCCACCTCGGTGCGGGCCGCCAGCTCCGCCTCCGCGTGCCCGACCGGATCCCAGCGGATCAGCGATTGCACTGTGGGAACGGATGATTCGGCGACCACGGTCACCACCCCGCCGTCGTCGCGGGCCCGCACCAACGCCGCCACGGCCATCCACCGCCGCAACGTGTCCTCGGCCGCACGCAGATCCTGACGGCCCAGCAGCGCCCAACTGTCCAGCAGCAGCGCCGCCCCATAGCCGCCCGATGCGCGGGGTTCCGCGCCGGGTGTCGCGACCACCAGCGCCGGCCGATCGTCGACCTCGGACACCACCGCTTCGCCAGCCGAGGTGATGACGGTCGTCCCCGGGAACGCCCGGCCCAGCTCCTCGGCGGTGCGCCGCGCCCCCACGACGACAGCGCGCACCGCATCCGACCCGCAGCGGGCACAGCGCAGCGCGGCGTCCGAACGGCCGCACCACCGGCATACCGGACCCGACCCGTCGCGGTCATCCAAGGACAGCGGGCCGGTGCACTGCCGGCAGCGGGCGATCGCCCGGCAGCGCCCGCAGGCCAGCGACGGGACATAACCGCGCCGCGGCACCTGCACCAGCACCGGCGCCCCGGCCTCCAACGCCGAGCGGGCCGCGCGCAGCGCGACGGACGGCAGCCGCGCGGAGCGGGCCGCCGGATCGCGCGCCTCGGCGTAGCCACCGTCGTCGAGCGCCACCACCCGTGGGCTGCGGGCACGCACCACCGGCCGCGCGGCGACGATGTCATGCGCCCATCCGCTGCGAACCAGCGCGTGCGCTTCGGCGGTGCGGGCGTAGCCGCCGATCAGCGCCGCACACCGCATCTGATGGGCGCGCAGCATTGCCACCTCCCGGGCGTGCGGGTAGGGCGCCCGCGGCTCGGCCAGCGTGTCGTCGCCGTCGTCCCACACCATGACCAGCCCCAGGTCGCTCACCGGCGCGAACACCGCGCTGCGGGTGCCGATCGCCAGCCGTGCGCTCCCCCGCAGTGCGGCCAGCCAGCGCCGGTAACGCGCGGACGGGCCCAGACCTGCCGACAACGCCACCACGGCGGACTCGTCGAGCAGCGTCGTCGCCGCGCGCCACATCGCGTCCACGTCCCGCTGATCCGGCACGATCACCAACGCCCCGCGACCGGTCCGGACGGTCTGCGCGCCGGCCTCGGCGAATCGGTCCGCCCATCCGTCACCCGGCAGCACCTGCCAGACCGCGCGGGCGGCCCGCGACTCGCCCAGCGCGGTCAGGAACTGTCCGCCCCGACCGTATGTCTCCCAGCCCGCCCGGTCGACGTCGGCGACGACGGGAAGCGCCGGCGGCGTTGAGGTTTCGCGTTCCACCTTGGCGTGCCGCGGCGGCACCGCCAGCCGCAGCACGTCGGCACGGGTTCCGGCGTAACGCGCCGCCACGGCATCGACGAGCCGCCGGATCTCCGGGGTGAGCACCACCTCGGCGGACACGACGCGGTCCAACCAGGTCAGCGTGCCGACGTGATCGGTGTCGGTGCGGCGCTCCAGGATGAAACCGTCAACCAGCCTGCCGTGGAATCGGAGCCGCACCCGCACCCCGGGCTGGGCGTCATCGGATTGCTCCGCGGCTACCAGATAGTCGAATTCGCGATCCAGATGCGGCACCGACAACATCGGCAGCACCCGCGCGATCGGTTCGAACGCGGCGGCCTGCCTGGTCCGCGTGGTCACTCGCCAGGTGTAGCAGAGTTCGCCGACACCCGACCGAAGAAGAAGCCGGCGGTGATCAAGATCTGCGCCGCCGCGTAGGCCCACCAGATCGGCACCGCCAGCGCCTCGTTGCCCAGCACGAACCGCCCGATTCCGATCATCGCGTCCGACCCCGCGAAGCACAGCGCGCCGACCGCGGTCCAGATTGTGGGCAGCCGCGCCAACAGCGCCGCACACACCATGGCGCCCAGCACGACCATGTAGACGGTGACGGGAACGGTCAACCCGTCGCGTCCCAGTCGAGGCCAGAACCACACCAGCAGCGCCGCGCAGGCCACCCAGATCGCGGCAACGGCGACCAGGCGCGACCGCGACCGAGCCGACGCCCTCGCCAGTGGGACCAGCGCACCAAGAAAACACAGGTGCGCCAGCAGAAAAGCCCCCAGTCCGAGCACGAAGGACGGCGTCCACCACGGGATGGCCAGCAGCGCGTCGCCGGCTGCGGAGAAAACCAACGCCGGCATCAGCCAGCGCCGCTCACGGACAATCGGATGCGCCGCCGCCGCGAACGCCAACGCCAGAGCCATCGATGCTTTAAACGCGGGCTGGATTGTCCATTGTCCGGTCAGCTCAGCACCGGGCGGTGAACGCAGGGCAATCACGGTCAGAAACACCCCGTAGGCGACACCGGCCCAACCGGCGGCGACCCAGGCACCGACCACGATCCGGGGTGCGTACGGTGTCTCCATGCCCACCGTCGACGACCCCGAACGCGCCATCGATCCCATTCTGCTGAAGGTACTGGACGCGGTCCCCTTCCGGTTATCCACCGAGGGTGGCGTCGAAGCGGCTCGCCAGCAGCTGCGGGATCTGCCGCGGCGCGCCTTCCATCCCGAGCTGCGAGTGCAGAACCGCGCCATCGACGGGCCCGGGGGTCTGATCAACATCCGAATCTATTGGCCGCCAACCGATCATGTCACGCCGCCGGTGGTGCTTTTCTTCCACGGCGGCGGCTTCATCGCCGGCGACCTCGATACCCACGACGGCACCTGCCGCCAGCACGCCGTCGGCGCCGATGCCGTCGTGGTGTCCGTCGACTACCGATTGGCGCCCGAGCACCCCTACCCCGCTGCCATCGACGATGCTTGGGCCGCAACGCAATGGGTGGCCGAGCACGGCAGCGAGCTCGACGCCGACGGCGGACGGCTGGCGGTGGCCGGCGACTCGGCGGGCGGCACCATCTCCGCTGTGATCGCGCAGCGCGCCCGCGACAACGGCGGGCCACCGATTCGCTTCCAGCTGTTGTGGTATCCCTCCACCATGTGGGACCCGTCGTTGCCGTCGTTCACCGAGAACGCCGACGCGGCCATCCTCGACCGCGATGCGATCGCCGCGTTTTCCCGTTGGTACGCAGGGGAAATCGACCTATCCGATCCCCCGCCCGGGATGGCGCCGGGACGGGCCGAGAGCCTGGCCGGGCTGCCGGCCGCCTACATCGCCGTCGCCGGACACGACCCGCTGCGCGACGACGGGATTCGCTACGGCGAACTGCTCGCCGCCGCTGGCGTTCCCGTCGAGGTGGACAACGCCGAGACGCTGGTGCACGGCTACGTCGGCTACGCCGGGGTGGTGCCCGCCGCGACGGCTGCGCTCGACCGCGGGCTGGCCGCACTGCGTGCGGCCCTGCATTAACCACTAAGTAAGGTGGGTCCATGATGGAGCCGACCACCGCCCGACCGCAGATCGACCCGACGCTCAAGGCGATCGTCGACGCGTTCCCGCTGACGTTCACCGCCGCCGACGGCGTCGAGGTTGCGCGCGAGAAACTGCGCCAGCTGCAGGTACCCCCGGAAATGCTGCCTGACCTGCGCATCGAGAACCTCTTGATCAGCCACGGCGAGCTCACCGACATCCCGGTCCGCATCTACTGGCCTCCGGTCGCGGAGCACAGTGACCTTCCGGTCGTCGTCTTCTACCACGGCGGGGGTTTCGCGCTCGGCGATCTGGACACCCACGACCCGGTTGCTCGTGCACACGCCGTCGGCGCCGAGGCGATAGTGGTGTCCGTCGACTACCGGCTCGCCCCGGAACACCCCTTCCCGGCCGGGGTGGACGACTGCTGGGCGGCGCTGCAATGGACCGCGGAGCACGCCGCTCGCTGGGCGGCGACCCGAATCGCATTGCGGTCGCCGGTGACTCGGCCGGCGGCAACCTGGCCGCGGTGATGGCACTGCTGGCCCGCGATCACGGCGGACCCAAGCTGGCGTTCCAGCTGCTGTGGTATCCGACCACCGCCGCAAACATGTCGCTGCCGTCGTTCATCGAGAACGCCGACGCGCCGATCCTCGATCGCAACGTCATCGACGCCTTCCTGACGTGGTACATCCCGGGCGTCGACATCACCGACCACACCGCGTTGCCGGCCACCATCGCCCCGGCCAACGCGACCGATCTTGAGTGGCCTGGCGCCGGCGTATATCGGCACCGCCGAGCATGATCCGCTGCGCGATGAGGGGGCGCACTACGCCGAACTGCTCAACGCCGCGGGCGTGCCCGCCGAACTGAGCAACGAGCCCACGCATGGTGCACGGCTACGTCAGCTTCGCGTTGCTCATTCCGGCGGCGCCAGGGGCGACGAACCGAGGGCTCGCGGCCCTGAAAGCGGCCCTGCACTAGTAAGTCCCCACCCCCGGCGCGGTACCGTCGGCACCGTGAATGGCGATTCTCCCGACCGCCACATCCTCATCGTGGGCGCCGGGTTCTCGGGCATCGGTGCCGGCATCAAGCTCGATGAAGCAGGATTCGGCGACTACCTGATCGTCGAGGCCGGCGACGACGTCGGCGGCACCTGGCACTGGAACACCTATCCGGGTATCGCCGTGGACATTCCGTCGTTTTCCTACCAGTTCTCCTTCGAGCAGCGGCCGGACTGGTCGCGGACCTACGCGCGGGGCAAAGAGTTGAAGGCCTACGCCGACTACTGCGCCAACAAGTACGGGATCCGGCCGAAGATCCGGTTCAACACCAAGGTTCTCGCCGTGGAGTTCGACGACGAGCGGGCGCTGTGGCGGGTGCACACCGATCCGGGCGGAGAGGTCACCGCGCGATTCCTGATCAACGCCAGCGGCGTGCTCACCATGCCCAAGCTGCCCGACATCGACGGCGTCGACTCCTTCGGCGGCGTCGTCATGCACACCGCCCGCTGGGATCACGACCAGGATCTGACCGGCAAGCGGGTCGCCGTGATCGGCACCGGCGCCTCGGCCGTGCAGCTGATCCCCGAGATCGCGCCGATTGTCAAAGAGCTCAAGGTATTTCAGCGCACACCGATCTGGTGTTTCCCGAAGTTCGACGTGCCGCTGCCCAAACTGGCGCACTGGGCGATGCGCCTACCCGGCACGAAGACACTCCAGCGGCTGATCAGCCAGACCTACGTCGAGGTGACCTTTCCCCTTCCGGCGCAGTACTTCACGGTGTACCCGCTGGCCAGGTGGATGGAGTGGGTCGGCCGCGCCTATCTGCGCCGCAAGGTCCGCGATCCCGCGGTGCGCAAGCAATTGACCCCGCAGTACGCGATCGGCTGCAAGCGGCCCGGCTTCCACAACACGTATCTGTCGACGTTCAATCGCGACAACGTGCAGCTGGTGACCGAGCCGATCGAAAAGGTCACGCCGTCGGCGGTGGCCACCACTGACGGCATCAGCCATGACATCGATGTGCTGGTGCTGGCCACCGGCTTCCACGTGTTGGACTCCGACAGCATGCCGACCTTTGCGGTCACCGGCAGTGGCGGCCTGCTGCTGACCAAGTTCTGGGATGCGCACCGGATTCAGGCCTATCAGGGCGTCAGCGTTCCCGGCTTTCCCAATCTGTTCAGCGTGATGGGCCCGTACGGCTACGTCGGGTCGTCGTACTTCGCGCTGATCGAGGCGCAGACGCACCACATGCTGCGCTGCCTGAAGCGGGCCCGTCAGCGCAACTCCACCCGCGTTGAGGTCACCGAGGAGGCCAACGCTCGCTACTTCGCCGAGGTCATGCAGCCGCCGCCACCGCCAGGTGTTCTGGCAGGACAGCTGCCAGCGGGCCAACAGCTACTACTTCGACAAGAACGGCGATGTGGGGCTGCGGCCCGCAACCACGTTTGAGGCGTACTGGCGGAGCCGGCGTTTCGACCTCGACGACTACCGGTTCACCGGTTAGCGGACCCGTCGGCGGGTTCGGCGTCCCCGCGGTCGTCGTCGCAAAGCCCGATATCCGACGCATTTGCTAGATGTTTGACGGGTGTAGGCCTTTCCGTGCTGTGACCCCGGTGAGTGGCAGCAGGTTTCGGTATCGGTGTAGCGGGTTGATGTCGGTCGGTGATGTTTTCATGATCGCCATGGCAGCCGCGCCCGCCGACGTCACGACCGCTACCAGCGGTGAGGTGGGGCCGCGGCGCCGGGGTAAGTCGAAGGCTGCGAATTTCAAATACGACGGGCCGGTATCGGTGATCCGCCTGGAACTCGATGTCAGCGAGGGTATCAGTCTGCGGCCACCCGGGCCCGGCGCGCCGAGATCCCCACAGCCCGGCGGGCCGCGGTGGACGCCAACGTGTCCAACGTGGCCGTGGCGTCCTTCCCGACCGACCGGCCCGAGCAGCTGGTCGTCGAACGGATCGGCTGCACACCCGAGCAGCACAACGCCGCAGCCCGCGCTGCCAACAAAGCCCGGGCCCGCCAGAAGGCGTTGGATCGCTCCCGGCGCAACACCAACCCCGACCAGTACGGACCCTCGCCGCGCCAGCACAAACGCGCCAAACGCCGAGCAGCCAAAGGCTTGGCGGGCCGCAGGATCACCAACCCAGGCGGACCCCGAGCGGCCCGCGCCGATGGTGTCCCACTGCGCGCCCACCGCCACGACACGCTCTCTCGCAGCTATCGGCGCATCCGCGCCGATCATGCAGCTGCGTCGCGCAGCGCGAGCCAAGCCAAACACGCCCGCGCCCGCCAGGTCGCGGCGCGGATCGTGGCTGCCCACGGCAACGCCATCACCGTCGAGGACTGCCAGATATCGACCTGGGCGCGCCTGTGGGGCAAGCGTATTCAATTGTTCAGCCCCGGCATGCTGGTGAGCGCACTCGAACACGAATCCGTCGCCACCGGGGGGCAGTTGCGCCGCGCCGGCACCCGGACCACCGCACTGTCCCAGCATTGCCTGTGCGGTGCCCGGGTGCCCAAAACCCTGGCCAAGCGCACCCACCACTGCTCCGAATGCGGTTTACGGGCTGATCGTGACATCGTCTCGGCCGTCCTGGCGGCCTGCATCGAGCTCACCGACCCCGATGACCCGCGCACCGCGCGGGTCGACTACCGACTTGCCCACGCCCTGCGGGCGTGGCTGGCCTCCCAGCAAGAGCGGGAGGGCTCAGTCAACCGGCACCAGCCACCACCATCACCCGATGCTGGATCGGCCAGGGCCGGCAGCCGCCAACCGGTGGCCTCTGCTGAGCAAGCAGCACCCGGCCCACCCCCGAACAGACCAAGCCCAAAGCCTGGACGTCGCGGGACCAGCCGAAAACAATCAGCCCCAAGCTGATTGGCGCTGCATGACCCATCACGGGTCAACTCTTAGATGGCGCGTTTGAGGTCGTCGACCTTGTCGAGCTGCTCCCACGGCAGGTCGATGTCGGTGCGTCCGAAGTGTCCGTAGGCCGCCGTCTGGGCGTAGATGGGCCGCAGCAAGTCCAGGTCGCGGATGATCGCGCCGGGCCGCAGGTCGAACACCTCAGGCACAATCTTCTCGATCTTGACCGGATCGACGGTCGCGGTGCCGAAGGTCTCGATGAACAGGCCCACCGGGGCGGCCTTGCCGATCGCGTAGGCCACCTGCACCTCGACCCGCTCCGCCAGCCCGGCGGCGACGATGTTCTTGGCCACCCAGCGCATCGCGTACGCCGCGGAACGGTCCACCTTGGACGGATCCTTGCCGGAGAAGGCGCCGCCGCCGTGGCGGGCCCAGCCGCCGTAGGTGTCGACGATGATCTTGCGGCCGGTCAGCCCCGCGTCTCCCATCGGACCGCCGAGGACGAACTTGCCGGTTGGGTTCACCAGCACCCGGGTCGACGACGAGTCCAGCGTGTCGTGCGCCAGGTCCGCGAGCACCGTCTTGAGCACGTGTTCCCTGATGTCGGGATCCAGCGTCTTATCCAAGTCGATGTCCGCCGCGTGCTGGGTGGACACAACCACGGTGTCCAGCCGGACCGGGACGTCGTCCTCGTACTCGATGGTGACCTGCGTCTTGCCGTCCGGGCGCAGGTAGGGCAGCACGCCGTTCTTGCGGACCTCGGTCAGCCGCCGCGCCAGCCGGTGCGCCAGCGCGATCGGCAGCGGCATCAGCTCGGGGGTGTCGTTGATCGCGTAGCCGAACATCAGGCCCTGGTCGCCGGCCCCCTGCGAGTCCAGCGGATCCGCGGCACCCTCGACGCGCGCCTCGTGGGCAGTGTCGACGCCCATAGCGATGTCGGGCGACTGGGCGCCGATGCCGATGTTCACCCCGCACGAGGCGCCGTCGAAGCCCTTGTCCGAGGAGTCGTAGCCGATGTCGAGGATGCGCGCGCGAACCGTGTTGGTGATGTCGGCGAACGCCTCTTTCGCGGTCGTCGTCACCTCGCCCACCACGTGCACCTGTCCGGTGGTCACCAGCGTCTCGACCGCGACACGTGAGTGCGGGTCATCCGCCAGCAGCGCGTCGAGGACCGAGTCGCTGATCGCGTCACAGATCTTGTCGGGATGCCCCTCGGTGACCGATTCGCTGGTGAACAAACGACCGTTTTCGCTCACGCCCTCGTCCTTCCAAATCACAGTTGGATTGTTAGTTAGGCAAATTATATCTTTAGCCGCCCGCCCCTTTCGGCCAGCCTTGGATGTTACGGGTGCTAGGTGGCGGAGCCACCGCCCCCGTGCAGGAACGCAACGATTGCATCCACGATACGACTGGCCATCAGCGTCTTCGAGCCGTGCTGCAGCGCCGACTCGGTACCGTCGGCTGCCAGCAACCAGCCGTCGTTGTTGTCCACCTCGAAGGCCTTGCCCTCACCGACGGCGTTCACCACCAGCAGGTCGCAGCCCTTGCTGCGCAGCTTGGCGCGAGCATGGAACAGCACGTCGCCGTTGGCGTCGCCGGTCTCGGCTGCAAAGCCGACGATGGCCCGCATGTTGGGCAGCTGCCCGGCGGCCCTTGCCTGCACCGCCCCGGCCAACACGTCGTCGTTGCGGACCAACTCGATCGTCGGCGGTTCCTGAGCGCCTTTTTTGATCTTGGCCGTCGCCACCTGTGCCGGCCGGAAGTCCGCGACTGCGGCAGCCATCACCAGCACATCGGAGTCGGGTGCGTGCTTGGATACCGCGTCGTCGAGCTGTTGGGCCGAGCTGATCCGCACCACCTCGACACCGGCCGGATCGATCAGCCCGGCGGTATGCCCGGCTATCAGGGTGACCTCGGCGCCGCGCTGGGCGGCGACCCGCGCCACCGCGTAGCCCTGCTTGCCCGAGCTGCGGTTGCCGATGAAGCGGACCGGGTCGATCGGCTCGCGGGTGCCACCGGCGGTCACCAGTACCTTGACCCCGGCCAGGTCGTAGGGCATCGCGTCATGCCGTTCCAGCAGCAGCTGGGCGAACGTGACGATCTCCTCCGCCTCGGGTAGCCGGCCCGCGCCGCTGTCCGCACCGGTCAGCCGCCCAGATGCGGGTTCCAGCACCACAGCGCCGCGGCGTCGCAGCGTGGTCACGTTGTCGACGGTGGCCGGATGCTGCCACATCTCGGTGTGCATCGCCGGCGCGAACAGCACCGGGCATCGCGCGGTGAGCAGCGTCGCGGTCAGCAGGTCGTCAGCGCGACCGTGTACCGCCCGGGCCAGCAAGTCGGCAGTGGCAGGCGCGACGACGACGAGATCGGCCCCCTGGCCGATGGCAACGTGGGGCACCTGCGGAACGTCTTCGAAGACACCGGTCTGGACCGGCTCACCGGACAGCGCCTCGAAGGTGGCGGCGCCGACGAAGCGCAACGCGGATTCGGTGGGGATGACGCGGACCTGATGACCCGCCTCGGCGAGTTGGCGAACAACGGTGCAGGCCTTGTACGCGGCGATACCTCCGGAGACGCCGACGATGATCCGCTTGGCGTCCATCCGCTTCTCACCCGAGAGGCTCATCACAAGCCCGCCGCGATCCGGCTACTCGCCTTCGGTGTGCTCGAGCAGGTCGCCGTGGATCTCACGCATGGCGATCGACAGTGGCTTCTCCTGAAGCCCCGGCTCGACCAACGGGCCGACGTATTCGAGGATGCCTTCGCCGAGCTGGTTGTAGTAATCGTTGATCTGCCGAGCGCGCTTCGCCGCGTAGATCACCAGGGCGTACTTGCTGGAAACGCGCTCGAGCAACTCGTCGATGGGCGGGTTGGTGATGCCCAACGGCGTGTCATAGGCGCCTATCCCACCCGATGCCGGATCGAACTGGTCGGGGACGGCGGCTAGTGACCCGTCGGTATGCGAAGTACTCACTTAAGACTTTCTCCTGGTGGCGTAGAACGGTTAGCGACTAATGATGAGTCGAGTCTGATCGCGGATCACGCCGTACCCGGCGCTTGTTCCACCAGCAAGGATACCAATTCTGCGCACGCAGACTCCAATTGACTGTTCACCACTACCTCGTCGAAGTCGTCCTGAGCCGCCAATTCGGTACGGGCGGTGGCCAGACGGCGTTCAATCACCTCGGGTGTCTCGGTCCCCCGGCCGATCAGTCGGGACTCCAAGGCTTCCCAGCTCGGCGGCGCCAGGAACACGGTGACGGCTTCCGGCATCGCCTGCTTGACGGCTCGGGCGCCGGCCAAATCGACCTCGATGAGCACCGGGTGCCCGGCGGCGGTGGCGTCGCGGACCGGCCCGGCCAGGGTGCCGGACCGGTGCAGGCCGCTGTGAATCTCAGCCCATTCCAGCAGGGCGCCTTCGTCGATCAGTTGCTGGAAGCGAGCCGGGGTGACGAAGTAGTAGTCGACGCCGTCGACTTCGCCCGGACGCGGGGCCCGGGTCGTCGCCGAAACGCTGAAATGCAGATCGGGAATCCGCTCCCGCAGGCAACGGACCAGCGTCGACTTTCCTACCGCGGATGGACCGGACAGCACCACCACGCGTCCTGCGGCTTGTGCCTCAAGACGTGCGTCGCGGCCACCGTCCGGTCCCCCGTCGGCGCTCACCGACTCTCCTGGCGCTGCCTAGGAGAAGTCGAACTTTTCCAGCAATGCCTTGCGCTGACGATCGCCAAGCCCACGCAGCCGGCGGGTCGGGGCGATTTCGAGCTCAGTCATGATCTCCTGCGCCTTGACCTTGCCAACCTTCGGCAACGCCTCCAGCAGCGCAGAAACCTTCATCTTGCCCAAGACCTCGTCGGTCTCAGCGTCCTTCAGCACCTGCTTGAGATTGGTGCCGCCGCGCTTCAGCCGATCCTTGAGCTCGGCTCGCGCTCGACGTGCGGCGGCAGCCTTCTCCAACGCGGCCGCGCGCTGCTCGTCGGTCAACTGGGGAAGAGCCACGATTCCTCCGTCTCAATCACTTATCGACAGCTATCGATCTTTGTTTGTCTCGGCCGGGCAATCCAGCCAGCGCAGACGACCGTACCCACGCTGCCTGACGAAATCTAACCCGCCCCCCTGGTTGAGGCCATAAAGGCCCAGCGTGTGGCGTCGTGGAGGGGTATCTCAAGTCGCTGTCGGCCGGGGCCAAGCCGCCGTCCCGAACGGACCGGTTCGGGCTCAGAAAGCGGCTTCTACCAGCAGTTTCTCTCCGCTCCGGCCGGATCGTGGGTTGCCTCGGATACTTCGCGCCGGCCGCCCGGGCACCGCGCGGAAAGCAGAAACTGCGCCGATTACGCATGTCGCGGCGTGTCGCGCGTGTCGCCGGGCAGGCGCAGCACTGTTCGCAGCGGGTGGTCGACCGGTTTTCGTGTCATTTCGGCCGCCAAAACACCATGAACTACACCGAGTAGTAGTTGCGCTGCGGCCCCCATAGCGGCTCTTCGATCGCCGCTAGCCGGCTAGGTAGGCGACCGCGTCCCGCATCCGCTCACCGGCCGTCCGCAGCGCCGAGACGTCGGGACCCGCCCGTAACACCTCGCGCGAAACCGCGGGCAGTAGCTGACCGGGAACCGCCCCACCCAGACCGCTCAGCGCACTGGCCCGCCCGCCCTGGGCGCCGATACCGGGCACCAGCACCGGTCCGCCCAGCGCGCTGACATCGGGCGGCTGGAAGACCGTCGCTCCGATGACCACGCCGACCGATCCGGGCTCTCCCGGATGTATCTGGTCATTGGTCCGGTTGATGACAGCTGCCTGGTCGACGATCTGCTGGGCCACCGTGCGGTCATCGAAGCGGGCACGCTGCACAGTCGCGCCCTCCGGGTTGGAGGTTGCCGCCAGCACGAACACCCCTCGGTCGTGCGCGGCCGCGGTCTCCAGCAGCGGCCGCAGCGAACCGAAACCCAAATAGGGCGAGGCCGTTACGGCGTCGGCAGCGAGCGGCGAGTCGCCCGTCCAGGCAGCCGCGTAGGCGGCCATCGTCGATCCGATGTCGCCTCGTTTGGCATCGGCCAGCACCAGCACGCCGGCATCGCGCAGCGCGGCGATGGTGCCCTCCAACACCGCATATCCCGCCGCGCCGTAGGCCTCGAAGAACGCGACCTGAGGTTTGACGACGGCGAAGTCGGCGTAGGCCTGCACGCAGGTGTCGCAGAATGCGGCCAGGCCGTCGGCGCCGACTGGCAGATCCCATGCCCGTAGCAGTTCTGGATGCGGGTCGATGCCCAGACACAGCGGACCTCGACGCGATACCGCGTCGGCCAGCCGGGCGCCGAACCCGGATGTCATTAGTGGCCGCCGTTGTTCAGCGTGCTGTGCAGCTCCTGCAGCGAGCGCACACCAATGACGCCACGGATACCGGCCTCGATGCCCTGGACGGCCGCGGAGGCGCCCTGCACCGTCGTCACGCAGGGGATGTTCACTCCCACTGCCGCCGAACGGATCTCGTATCCGTCGATGCGGGGGCCCGAGTTGCCGTAGGGGGTGTTGATCACCATGTCGACCTCGCCGGCGCGGATGGCGTCGACCGCGGACATCGCAGGCCGGCCCGGCTGCGGCGGTTCGAAATGCTTGCGCACCTCATCGCAGGGAATCCCGTTGCGGCGCAGCATCTCCGCGGTTCCCTCGGTGGCGAGCACCCGAAAGCCCAGATCCGCCAACCGCTTGACCGGGAACACCAGCGACCGCTTGTCGCGGTTGGCCACCGACACGAAGATGGTGCCCTCGGCCGGCAACGACCCATAGGCGGCGGTTTGACTCTTGGCGAAGGCGCTGCCGAAGTCGCGGTCGATTCCCATCACCTCGCCGGTGGATTTCATCTCCGGACCGAGCAGTGAATCGATTGCGGCCCCGTCCGCACGGCGGAAGCGATGGAATGGCAGCACGGCCTCCTTGACGGCGATCGGGGCGTTTTCGGCGGCGTGGCCACCATCCCCCGATGCCGCCAGCATTCCTTCGCGACGAAGCTGGGATATCTTGGCGCCCAACATGATACGGGCACAGGCTTTGGCCAGCGGGATCGCCGTGGCCTTGGACACGAATGGCACCGTGCGGCTGGCACGCGGGTTGGCCTCCAGGACGTAGAGCACGTCGTCTTTCAGCGCGTACTGCACGTTGAGCAGGCCCACCACTCCGATGCCGTGCGCGATAGCCTCGGTTGCGCGACGCACCTTTTCAATGTCGCTGCGGCCCAGGGTTACCGGCGGCAACGCACACGCCGAGTCGCCGGAGTGGATGCCGGCCTCTTCGATGTGCTCCATGATCCCGCCGATGTAGACCTCGTCGCCGTCGCAAAGCGCGTCGACGTCGATCTCGATCGCATCCTCCAGAAAGCGGTCGACCAACACCGGGTGTTCGGGTGAGAGTTCGGTGGCGCGGGCAATGTAGCCCTGCAGGGTGTCGTCGTCGTAGACGATTTCCATGCCCCGACCGCCCAGCACGTACGACGGCCGCACCAGCACCGGATAACCGATCTCGGCGGCGATTCGGCGGGCCTGGGCGAAGGTCGTTGCCATGCCGTATCGCGGTGCCGGCAACCCGGCGGCCGACAGCAGGTCGCCGAACGCACCGCGGTCTTCGGCCAGGTCGATGGCCTCCGGCGGCGTGCCGACAATCGGCACCCCCGCATCGGCGAGCCGCTGCGCCAATCCCAGTGGGGTCTGGCCGCCGAGCTGGACGATGACGCCGACGACGCCCGGTCCCCCGACAGCGGACTGCGATTCGGCGTGGAACACCTCCAGAACGTCTTCGAACGTCAGCGGCTCGAAGTACAGCCGGTCGGCGGTGTCGTAATCGGTGGACACCGTCTCCGGGTTGCAGTTGACCATTACGGTTTCAAAACCGGCCTGCGACAACGTCGTTGCGGCATGAACGCAGCTGTAGTCGAATTCGATGCCCTGCCCGATCCGGTTGGGCCCCGAGCCCAGGATCAGCACCTTGGGCCGCTCGGTCTGCGGGACCACCTCGGTCTCGGCGGACGGGTCGAGCTCGTAGCTGCTGTAGTGATACGGCGTCTTGGCCTCGAACTCCGCGGCGCAGGTGTCGACGGTCTTGTACACCGGGTGGATGCCGAGCCGCCTGCGCAACGTCCGCACGCCGTCCTCGCCGGCCAATTCGGGCCGCAGCGCGGCGATTTGGCGGTCGGACAGACCGCTGTGCTTACCCCGCCGCAGCAGATCCGCATCGAGCACCGGGGCGTCGACCACCTCACGGCGTAACGTTTCGAGTTCGGCGATCTGTGCGACGAACCACGGGTCGACACCGGAGGCCGCGGCCACCCGTTCGACCGATGCGCCCAGCCGCAATGCCAGTTCGATGTCGTACAGCCGTCCCTCGGTGGGTGTGCGCAGCCGCTCCAGCACCTCGTCAACGCCGCCGTCGGGGTCCGCTCCCGTCCAGAAACCGGCGCGCTTGGTCTCCAGCGATCTCATCACCTTGCCGAGTGCTTCGATGAAATTGCGGCCCAAAGACATTGCTTCGCCGACGGATTTCATGGTGGTGGTCAGCGTGGGGTCGGCGCCGGGGAATTTCTCGAACGCGAACCGCGGTGCCTTGACCACCACATAGTCCAGGGTCGGTTCGAAGCAGGCCGGGGTCTCTTTGGTGATGTCGTTGAGGATCTCGTCAAGGGTGTAGCCGACGGCGAGTTTGGCGGCGATCTTGGCGATCGGAAAACCGGTGGCCTTGGATGCCAGCGCGCTGGACCGCGACACCCGCGGGTTCATCTCGATGACGATCAACCGACCATCGGTCGGGTCGACCGCGAACTGGATGTTGCAGCCGCCGGTATCGACGCCGACCTCGCGCAGGATCGCGATGCCCAGATCCCGCATCCGTTGGTATTCCCGGTCGGTCAGCGTCATCGCCGGCGCCACGGTCACCGAGTCGCCGGTGTGCACGCCCATCGGGTCGACATTCTCGATCGAGCACACCACGACGACGTTGTCTTTGCCGTCGCGCATCAGCTCGAGCTCGAATTCCTTCCAGCCGTAGATCGATTCCTCGATCAGCACGTTGGCGCTCGGGGAGGCGGCCAACCCCGCGCCGGCCATCCGGTCGACCTCCTCGGCGCTGTGCGCCAGGCCCGAGCCCAGGCCGCCCATCGTGAACGACGGCCGAACCACCACGGGAAGGCCGAGTTCGGCGACGGTCTCGCGAACCTCGGCAAAAGTGAAACACACGCGGCTGCGGGCCGATTCGCCGCCGACCTTGGCGACGATGTCTTTGAACCGCTGCCGGTCCTCACCGCGCTGGATGGCCTCGAAGTCGGCACCGATCAGCTCGACGCCGTAACGCTCTAGAACTCCGCTCTCGTACAGCGCGACCGCGGTGTTGAGCGCGGTCTGCCCGCCCAGGGTGGCCAGCAGCGCATCGATCTTGTTGCCCCGCTCGGCCTGCTGGGCGATGACCCGTTCGACGAAGCCGGGGGTGATCGGTTCGACGTAGGTGTGGTCGGCGTATTCGGGGTCGGTCATGATGGTGGCCGGGTTGGAGTTGACCAGGCTGACCTGGAGTCCTTCGGCGCGCAGCACCCGGCAGGCCTGGGTGCCCGAGTAGTCGAATTCGCAGGCCTGCCCGATGACGATCGGCCCGGAGCCGATCACCAGGACATGACGCAGGTCAGTGCGACGTGGCACTAGCGGCCCTCCCCTGCCATCAGGTCGACGAATTGATCGAACAGGTATTCCGCGTCGTGCGGCCCGGCTGCGGCCTCCGGGTGGTATTGCACCGAAAACGCCTTTCCGTCAACAAGTTTGACACCCTCGACGACACCGTCGTTGGCACAGGTGTGACTGACCACCGCCGCGCCGAACGGCGTGTCGAACCGCTGGTTGGCCTCCCCCTCCAACGCGAAGCCGTGATTCTGCGCCGTCACCGCTACCCGCCCGGTGGCGTGATCCATCACCGGAATGTTGATACCGCGGTGACCGAACACCATCTTGTAGGTGGACAGGCCCAGCGCGCGGCCCAGAATCTGGTTGCCGAAACAGATTCCGAACAACGGGATTCCGGCGCCCAGCACCTCACGCGTGACGTCGACGATGTGGTCGGCGGTGGCCGGATCGCCGGGCCCGTTGGACAGGAACACGCCGTTCGGCTTGAGGTCGGCGAGCTGGCCGAAGGTCACCGACGACGGCAGCACGAGGCTGCGGACTCCCCGACGGGCGAAATTGCGCGGGGTGTTGGTCTTGATCCCGAGGTCGATCGCCGCGACGGTGAACCGGTGCGGCCCTTCGGGTTCGACGATGTATTCGCCGGCGGTGCTGACCTGGCCGGCCAGGTCGGCGCCCAGCATCGGCTCTTGGCCGCGCACCCGAGCCACCAGCTCTGGCGCGTCGGCCAGCGCGGCTCCGGAGAACACGCCCGCCTTCATCGAGCCGCGGCTGCGCAGGTGGCGCACCACCGCACGGGTGTCGATGCCGGCGATCCCAACGATGCGCTGACGGACCAGTTCGTCCTCCAGCGTTCCGGTGGCCCGCCAGTTCGAGGCTCGCGGCGAGGGATCACGCACCGCGTAGCCCGCGACCCAGATCTTGTCGCCGCGGCTTTCGCCGTCTTCGCCGTTCCACCCGGTGTTGCCGATCTGCGGGGCGGTGGCCACCACGATCTGGCGGTGATAACTGGGGTCGGTCAACGTCTCCTGATAGCCCGACATTCCGGTGGAGAAGACCGCTTCGCCCAGCGCCTCGCCGATGGCACCGAACTCCGTGCCGGTGAACGTGCGGCCGTCCTCGAGGACCAGCAGCGCTTTGCCCTTCCGGTGTTCTGCATCGTCGCTGGCGCGGCTCATCGGCTGTTCTCCGGCAGCCAGCGGTCGTAGTCGGCGTGATCGTTACTGCGAAACCCGAGGTCGATCTCGGTGCCCGACGGCAGCTGCCAACGGATGGCCAAAATGCCGTTGTTAGTCATGGCCTTGCCGACCATGCCGCGCTCGGTGCGGATGGCCATGATCGACTCCTGCGGAATCCAGATCGGGCTTGCGCCGCTGCGCTGCACCATGATTCCCTCCGGGTAGCGCGTCAGCACCGCCTTGCTGCGGTAGCCCAGATCGCCGACCGCGATCCGCTCGTTCCAGCTGGGCGCCACCGTGCAGCCCACGTACACACCGCGGGTCGCGTCGACGATCGGCGACCCGACCGTTTCCGGTATCGGCGGCAGCGTGCCGATCAGTTCGGCCTGGCGCATGGCGCGCGCCCGCCAGCCGCGCATCATCATCTGGATGACGAACGCGATCAGCAGCGCCAGCAGCGCAGCCATGATCAGCGATGCGACCAGCGTTCCGGAATTCATGCCGGGTTCTTCCCGTCCCGGGCGGTGATCTTGCCGCGCAGCAGCGTGGCGGTCACGGTGGCGGGCAGCGTCATCGCTTCGTACGGCGTGTTGGCCGAACGGCTGGCCAGTTCGGGGCCGGCGACCGTCCACGTGGCGTCGGGGTCCACCACAGTCAGGTTGGCCGGTTCCCCGATTTCCAGGGGTCGACCGTGGTCGGGCAGCCCGGCGATGCGGGCCGGCTTCTCGCTCATCACCCGCGCCACATCACGCCACGTCAGCAGGCCGGGAATGACCATCGCCTGCACCACCGCCGACAGGGCCGTCTGTAGCCCCAGCATCCCCGGCAGCGCCGCCGCGAACTCGACACATTTCTCGTGTTCGGCGTGCGGGGCGTGATCGGTGGCCACACAGTCGATTACCCCGTCGGCCAGCGCCTGACGCAGCGCCTGCGCGTCGGCGGCTTCCCGTAGCGGCGGGTTGACCCGGTTGATCCCGTCGTAGCTGGCCAGCCGGCTGTCATCGAGCAGCAGGTGATGCGGCGTGACCTCAGCGGTGATCGAAATACCTTGGGACTTAGCCCATCTGACGATCTCGACGGTGCCCGCGGTCGAGGCGTGGCAGATGTGTACTCGGGCGCCGGCGTCGCGGGCCAGCAAGGCGTCGCGGGCGACGATCGACTCTTCCGCGGCCCTCGGCCAGCCCGACAACCCCAACCTCGCGGCGTTCGGCCCTTCGTGCGCGACGGCCCCGACGGTCAGCCTGGGTTCTTCGGCGTGCTGGGCGATCAGGACGCCCAGGCCGGTCGCGTATTCCAGCGCGCGGCGCATCACCAGCGGGTCGTACACGCACTTGCCGTCATCGGAGAACATCCGCACCTGCGCGGCACCGGCGGCCATCATGCCCATTTCGGTGAGCTCGGTTCCGGCCAGCCCGACGGTGACCGCGCCGACCGGGTGCACGTCGACCAGACCGACCTGCTGGCCGCGGTGCCAGACATGGTCGGTGACCACCGGGCTGTCGGCGACCGGGTTGGTGTTGGCCATCGCGAACACCGCGGTAAATCCGCCGAGAGCCGCAGCGGCCGAACCGGTTTCGATGTCCTCGGCGTATTCGCGACCGGGCTCGCGCAGATGGGTGTGCAGATCGACGAAGCCCGGCAGCAGGATCTGCCCGGTGGCGTCGATGACATCTGCATCGTCCGGAATCGCCAGCCCGGCGCCGATATCGGCGATCTGCCCGTCGTCGACCAGCACATCGACCCGGTCGCCCTCGCCGTACAGGCGAACCCCGCGGAGCAGCACGCTCATGCCACACCCTCTTTGCCGGCCGACTCTGTCCCTACCAGCAGATGGAACAGCACCGCCATCCGCACGTGAACACCGTTGGAAACCTGTTGCAGCACAGCTGATTGCGTCGAGTCGGCTACTGAAGAGGAGATCTCCATGCCGCGCAGCATCGGACCGGGATGCAGCACCACCGCGTGGCCGGGAAGCATCGCCTGGCGCCGCTCGGATAGCCCGTAGCGCACCGAATACTCGCGGGCGGACGGGAAGAAGCCGCCGTTCATCCGCTCGGCCTGCACCCGCAACATCAGCATCGCGTCGGCGGCGGGCAGCTCGGCGTCGAGGTCGTAGGAGACGGTGACCGGCCAGTCGGCAACCCCGACCGGCAGCAGGGTGGGCGGCGCCACCAGCACCACCTCGGCACCCAGCGTGGCCAGCAGCATGACGTTGGACCGGGCGACCCGGCTGTGCAGGATGTCGCCGACGATGACGACGCGCCGGCCGTCGATGTCGCCGAGCCGCTGGCGGATGGTCAGCGCGTCCAGCAACGCCTGGGTCGGGTGCTCGTGGGTGCCGTCGCCGGCGTTGATCACCGACGGGCCGCCGTCCGGACTGGCCGTCCAGTCGGCAAGCCGGTGCGCCGCCCCCGATGCCGGGTGCCGGATGATCAGTGCGTCGGCGCCCGCCGCCCGCAGCGTCAGCGCGGTGTCGCGCAGCGATTCGCCTTTGCCCACCGAGGATCCGGCCGCGCTGACGTTGATCACGTCGGCGCTCATCCACTTGCCGGCGACCTCGAACGACACCCGGGTGCGGGTGGAGTTCTCGTAGAACATCGTGATCACGGTCCGGCCCCGCAGCGTCGGCAGCTTGCGGACCTCGCGGCCCATCAGCGCCTGCGCGAACCGGTCGGCGTCGTCCAGTATGGCGGTGGCTTCGGCGCGGCTGAGGTCCCCGGCGGCCAGCAGGTGCCTGCTCATGGCGCCCGCGAGATGACCACGCCGTCGCGGCCGTCGTGTTCGGCGAGCAGCACGTGCACGCTCTCGCTGCGCGAGGTGGGCACATTCTTGCCGACGTAGTCGGCGCGCAGCGGCAGTTCGCGGTGGCCGCGGTCGACCAGCACGGCCAGCTGCACGACTCGCGGCCGGCCCTGATCGCGTAGCGCATCCAGCGCCGAGCGCACCGAGCGCCCGGAGTAGAGCACGTCGTCGACGAGAATCACCAGGGCGTCGTCGATGCCACCGGCCGGAATCGAGGTGGCCTCCAACGGCCGGGGCGGCTTTTGCATCAGGTCGTCGCGGTACAAGGTGATGTCCAGCGCACCGTGGCCCACCTCGACGCCGCTGTATTCGGCGATGTTGGCGGCCAGGCGATTGGCCAGGCTCACGCCGCGGGTCGGGATACCCAGCAGCACGACGTGTGGTGACTCGGCACCATCAAGTGCGGTCTTTTCGATGATCTGATGCGCGATACGGGAAATGGTGCGACCCACGTCGGCCGCCGACATCAATTCCCTCGGTCCGCTGCGGAAAGCGGCGTCACCCGCGGCACCCATGCGAGATCTTGACCTCCTTCTCCGCCTCTCTGGACGGATCGTTAAAGGATGTCGACTGGTGCGCAGCGTAGCACCCGGGGGCTCGGCGGAGACAATCCGAGCGGCGTGCCATGGGATAAATCTGAAAGCCGCGGGAATGCGGCCGCGGTCACAGGCCGAGCGCGGAACCCGCCAGGCCCATCAGCAGAAACTCCGGGTTGAAAATCAGCGCGCCCGCGACGGCGAGACCGCCCGCTCGGCGCGCGCGTTTGTTGTCATCGTGACTCATTGCGGCCTCCATCGGTTACCTGGATGCCGCCGACGAGACAGACGAACCCGGACACACCCATCCTTCAGCAATGTCTCAGGAATTTCTAAGGCAGAGACTGTTCCGTTATCGAAACGTGATCCCCTAAAGCGACGATGCGGCCTTGCGTTCGTCGAGAAGTGTTGCAGATCAACGAGATCGGCTGCCGCGACATCGAAGCCACCTGTCGACGCCGGCAATCGGGGACTACCCTGGCGGGCATGACAAGCGCGAGTTCCTCTGCCCAACCTTCTGGCGGTGCTCGGTACGATTTCGATGCCCTCTATCGAGGCGAAAGCCCGGGTGAAGGCGTCCCAGCAATGGCGACGCCGCCGTGGGATACCAAGGCCCCCAAGGAGAACGTCGTCGCCTGGCACCAGGGTGGCTGGGTTCACGGTGATGTGCTGGACATCGGGTGCGGACTGGGCGACAACGCCATCTACCTGGCCCGGCAGGGCTTCAACGTCACCGGCCTCGACATCTCGCCGACAGCGCTGATCACCGCCGAACGGCGGGCCAAGGACGCCGGGGTCAACGTGACGTTTGCGGTGACCGACTCCGCCAAGCTCGAGGGCTACACCGACGCATTCGACACCGTCGTCGACAGCGGCATGTTCCACTGCCTCGACGACGACGCCAAACGCAGCTACGCGGCCGCGGCCCATCGCGCAACCAGGCCGGGCGCCACCCTACTGCTCAGCTGTTTCTCCGACGCCAACCCCTCCGACGACCAATGGCCACGGCCGGCGGTGTCCGAGCAGACGCTGCGCGACGTCCTCGGCGGCACGGGCTGGAACATCGAATCGCTGGAGCCCGCTACCTGGCAGCGCGAGATCGACGGCTCGCAAGTCGTGATGGCGTTCTGGTACGTCAGGGCGCAACGGCACTAGCGTCCGGCGGGTTAACGCCACCGCGAAGCTCGCCAGACCGCGGTGATCATCCTCTCGCTGCGCCAGGATGGCGTCGCAACGGCCCAGAAAGTCGGTTACCAGCGCCAACCCGACGGGCTCTGAGTATGCTGTGCGTTCACTTGCTAATGGGCCGCCGCCGAAGCATGGCGTGCCCCATGTTTCTGGGGAAGGGATTTCAATGTCTGTGGCAACGGGCACCCCCAGCTAATCGAGGATCCGATGAGTGACAAGTCCAGCAGCCCGATCCGTCCACTGATCGGGTTCACCACCCGTGATGACGCACCGCAGATAGCCCCGGCACCGGTTAGCCGGACGTGGATGTCAGAGATCACAGAGTCCCGTAAGGGTTGGCCTAATCGGTGTTTACCGATGCTGATGGCCAACCAAAGCGGCTGGGAGCTGCGCAATCGGTACGGGTTCACCGCTACGTGGGTCGGTGAACAAAACGGCGTGGACATCAAGATCACACCCGACAAGCGCGACACCGAACAGTTCCTGCCCCTCGGCCATTTTGGTAACGGCATCCTGACCTGGCATCTGCCGATAGTGTTTCGTACCCCGCCGGGCTACAACCTGTTGGTCCGCGGACCGGCGAACTATCCGAAGGACGCCGTGTCCCCGTTAGAGGGCCTAGTCGAAACCGATTGGGCAAGTGCGAGTTTCAGCATGAGCTGGAAACTCACCCGCAAACTGATGCCGGTGCGATTCGAGGTCGACGAGCCGATCTGCATGATCGTCCCGCAGCGCCGAGCCGAGCTTGAAGAGTTCGCCCCTGAACTCAGGCGCATCGAGTCCGATGAAGATCTGCAGCGCAAGCATGAGATCTTTCTTCGCTCACGTGACGCGGCAAAGCAAATCGAGCAGATCGAGAGGGTCGCCGCGGGAGAGCAAGTGGAGTGGCAAGGTGACTACACGCGAGGCCGACACGCCGACGGCGAGGCCGGGATACCGGATCACCAGACTCGCCGTCGTCTTCGTTCATTTGTCCAGCCTGAACCTGAGAAGTTGCAAGGCTTGGACGTGGCCGGGCTCGATTAGCCGCACGAATGCGGCCTGGTAAAGGGTTACCACCGATGGTTGTTCCGGCTCGCTCGTCCGCGACGGCGCGCACTAACCTGAACCGGTGAATCTCGAGGGCAACCAGGCCTCCATCCGCGAAGCCTTCGATGTCGGTCTGCTCGCCGGTGCGGTGACCGTGGTGTGGCAGCACGGACGCGTATTGCAGGTCAACGAGATCGGCTACCGCGACGTCGACGCCAAGTTGCCGATGCAGCGCGACACGCTGTTTCGCATCGCATCGATGACCAAGCCGGTCACTGTCGCTGCGGCGATGAGCCTGATCGACGAGGGCAAGCTGGCGTTGCGGGACCCGATCGTGCGTTGGTTGCCGGAGTTCGCTGACGTGCGGGTGCTGGACGACCCGACCGGGCCGCTGGACCGAACACATCCGGTGCAGCGCGCGGTCCTGGTCGAGGACCTGCTCACCCATACCAGCGGCCTCGCATACGGGTTCTCGGTGGGCGGACCGATATCCCGTGCTTACGTCCGCCTGCCGTTCGGGCGCGGACCCGACGCGTGGCTGGCTGCGCTTGCCGAGCTGCCGCTGGTCCACCAGCCGGGCGAGCGGCTGACCTACAGCCACGCCATCGATGTCATCGGCGTGCTGGTGTCACGCATCGAGGACAAGCCGTTTTACCAGGTGCTCGACAAGCGAATCCTGCAGCCGCTGCGCATGATTGACACCGGATTCTTCGTCTCGGTGGAGGGGCGCCGCCGCGCGGCGACCATGTATCGGCTCGATGAGCACGACCGGCTACAACACGACGTGATGGGGCAACCGCATATCTCACCGCCGGCGTTCTGCAACGCGGGCGGCGGGTTGTGGTCGACGGCCGACGACTATCTGCAGTTCGTCGAAATGCTCATGGGCGAAGGGGCATTGGATGGTGTGCGGGTGCTCTCGCCGGAGTCGGCGAGGCTGATGCGCACCGATCGGCTCACCGTTGAGCAGAAGCAGCACCCATTTCTCGGCGCGCCGTTCTGGATCGGCCGCGGGTTCGGGCTGAACCTGTCGGTGGTGACCGATCCGGCGAAGTCGGCGCCGTTATTCGGGCCGGGAGGCCTCGGGACCTTCAGCTGGCCCGGTGCATACGGGACGTGGTGGCAAGCCGACCCGACCGCGGACCTGATCATGCTCTACCTGATTCAGAACATGCCGACAATGTCGGGTGACGCCGCCGCCGCAGTCGCCGGGAACACATCACGCGCCAAACTGCAAGCGGTGCAGCCGAAATTCGTGCACCGCACCTATCGCGCGCTAGGCCTTTGATGGCCGAATTCACACCTGAGCGCATCGCCGGGCCGCGGCTGTTGCTGCGCCTGCCGGTACTCGACGACGCCGGCGCGCTGTTCCAAAGGATTGGCCGCGATCCCCAGGTCACCAAATATCTGCTGTGGACACCGCATCCCGACGTGGGGGTAACGCGGCGGGTGATCACCGAACGAATGAATGTCGATGCACACCTGCGAACCTGGGTGATGGTGCTGCAGCACAGCGGCGAGATCGTCGGGATGCTCAGTTGCGCGCGTCCGCTACCGTACGCCGCAGAAATCGGTTACTCCGTCGGTCGGCGTTGGTGGGGCAAGGGTTTGATGTCCGAAGCGCTCGATATGCTGATGGCGACCCTGCGCGCTGACCCCGACGTTTACCGCGTGTGGGCTACGTGTCATGTGGACAATGAGCGTTCCGCGCGCCTGTTGGAGCGAGCCGACTTCACACTTGAAGGTCGCCTGGCCCGTCATGCCATCTACCCCAACCTCGGGCCCGAACCACGCGACAGCCTGCTCTACGCCAAGGCGCTGCGCTGACTGGTGGCCAGTCAGATGATCGCGAACGGCGAAACCTTCGCGCCGATCTCCAACGCGCCCGCGAGCTCGCGGCTGACGTCGTAGTCGAACACCACGTGCCCCGCGATGACGTCGACATCTCGCTTGGCACGCTGCAACGGGTTGTCCAGGAATTGCGCGCTGGCGCCGGCCGCTTCCAGCAGATCTGCGATCACTGAACGTGATTCGTGCACGACGTGCGCCGCGGCCGAACGCACGCCGGCACGGATCGTGCGGCCGATGTGCTGCCGGATGCTGACCCTGGCCTGAATGTCGTCGGCGGCGGCAGCGACCAACCCGCGCAGTGCGCGCAGCCGCACCCTCGCGCCGCCGAGACGCACCTGTGCGGTGGGCTGATCCTTTTGCGCCACAACCGAATACGCGAGCACGCGGTCGCTAAGCCGCTGGGCAAAGAGATCGGCGACCAGCTCGGCGGAACCCAGCGCAGGCATCGCCGCGGTCAGCGCCAGTGCGGGCACCAAGGGCCACCGGTATACCGCAGCGTCGTGCAACGCCGCGCCCGGTGTTGTGCCGCCGTAGATGTCGGCCACGGTGACCAGCCGATGCCCGGGCGCCCACACGTCGTCGACGACGACGTCGTTGGATCCGGTGGCGCACATGCCCGCGGTGTGCCACACGTCCTCGACGCGGATCTCCGCTGCCGGCAGCAACACCAGTGCCGGATAAGGCGCATCGTCGGGCCCGCAAATGGCGCCGACGAGCACCCAGTCGGCATCCATCACGCCGGTCGCCCACGACCATCGCCCGGTCAATCGGACGCCGCCGTCGATCGGTATGCCACGCCCGGTCGGCGCGAGCGGAGCCGGGCACAGCACCGGGCCGTCGGCGAACACCTCATCTTGGGCCTGCTCTCCGAATAGCGCGAGCATCCAGTTGTGCAGGGTGTAGAACCCGAGCGTCCAGGCGCTCGACGCACAGCCATGCGCCATACGGCGCACCACATCAAGGATTTCGGGGAACTCCGCCTGCCGTCCACCGTAACGCGCCGGGAGCAGCAGCCGTGCCAGGCCGGATTCCCGGTAGTCATCGATGGTGGCCCCCGGCAGTCGACGCAGCTGCTCCGCCTCACCGGCGCGATCCGCCAGCCGCGCAACGAAGTCGTCGCTGACCCCTGTCATGCCGCGGAAGGCTACCATACCTTTTGGTATGGTACTCAGTGCCGCAGCATGACCTCGAGAAATTCCTCGCGGCTTCCGGCGGCCTGCGGATTGGGCCGCGAACCCGATAGGTGCAAAAAGCCGATGCCGGCGGCAAATGTGGCGTTGGCACGCATGTCCGCCTCATCGGGGTCGAAGCCGTCGTCGAGAAAGGCTTTCCGGACAGCCGCGATCACCCTTCGGTCGGATGACCGCACGGCCGCGGCGACCGCGGACTCTGATCGCGCCCATTCCCGCATTGCCCGCTCCAGCATCCAATGCCGGGGTCCGACCAGTGCGGTCATCATGCGCGACAATCGCTGCCGGGGAGGCTCGCTCGCCAGGTCGTCGAAATACCCGCGGTCCTCGTCGCGAACGGCGGCCCAGCTGCCGATCAGCGCCTCACGGTAGGCCTTCATGTCGCTGAAATGCCAATAGAAGCTGCCCTTGGTCACGCCGAGGCGACTGCACAGCCGTCCAAGCGTCAGGGCCTTGACGCCGTCCTCGGCGAGCACCCGAAAGCCTTCCTGCACCCAGTCATCCACTGAGAGCCGGGAATTGGCCGCGCCGCCCGAAGTTGCCATGGGCGGTAAGCCTAGCGCGAGGGGCGGACGCGGGCCCCGCTAATCGAACGCGAAGGCGCAAGGCGACCGCTCGTCACTTCCCCGCGGCCAGGTCGCTATCGACGATTACCGCCACCTTCCCCAGTACGCCATGGCCCGCCTTCAGCGACTGCAGTCCCGTATTGATCGCGTCGACAGTGCTGTCGATGGTCTCACCGATGTGCGGGACCACAACTCCCTGCGCGGCCCAATCCATCGCCAAAGCCATCCCACGCTCGAGAAAGGCGCGTGCCTCGCCGTCGAGCGTGGCGGGTTCGGAGAAGTAACGCAGCAGGTTGACGCTGACATGCCTCGCGTCGCGCTCGGCCAGGATGGCATCCACGGGGCTATGCGTTTCGACTAGGCGTGTCGTCTTGCCGGGGCCGACGCCGAGCACGATCCAGCTGCCGCCCCGCCGAACGGTTTTCGCAGTCTCGACAAAGCCTTGTTCGCTGTACGTGGCGTCGTAGACCACGTCCACGCCCCGGCCACCGGTCAGGTTCGCGATTTCGGCGGCGACGTCGTCGCGCTTGTAGTCGAAAACGTGATGGGCGCCCGACTGCCGGGCCAGCGCGATTGATTGCGGCGTGCTGCCGCTGCTGATCACCAGTCCGGCGCCCAGGGCACGCGCAGCCATCTGCACCGCGAGATGCCCGACGCCTCCCCCACCCCCCGGGATATAGATCGTGTCGCCCGCCTGGACCGTCGGATAAAGACCCGCGAAAGCGGACAAGAAGGCCATCGGAAGCGCGGCAGCATCGCGGAAGCTCAGGGATGGCGGCTTGCCGACGGTGAGGAATTGGTGTGCGACGGCATAGCCGCCTTCGTCGGTGCTCTCGCCCGTTGCGGCCCAGCCGCCGTCACCATTCAAATCGGCCATTGCGGCGACGGCGTCGCCGACGGCCAAGCCATGCACACCATCCCCCACGGCGACCACCACCCCAGCGAGGTCGAGACCGAGGGCGACCGGCGGCGTCCGTCCCATGAAATTGAGGTCGGCCAGCTTGTACTCCAGCGGGTTGAGCGACGACGCGGCCACGCGGATCAGAACCTGGCCGGTTGCCGGCTGCCGGACCGGAACGCGCACCGCTTCAAGCGGCAGCCCAGCCCGGTCTCGTGTGTAACCGACACCGAGAAACGTTTCGGGAATCGTCGGGTTCTGCTTCATGACGCTTCCCACCGGCTGTCGCGAGGGTGTCATGACGCCGCGGTTCCCGAATCGGCTAGCCTGGCGCGGTTTTCGTCGAACCATTCGTGTTCGTGGCCGGGCGCGGGAATCAGGGACCCGGCCTCCATGATGTTCGTATGATCGGTTTCGGTCAGCGAGATCCAAAGCTCGGCTTCCGATTGGCCGGTGATTCGTGTCCACATCTCTGAGAGCTGCCGCAGCATTGACCGTCGTGTTTCGAGGACACGTCCATGGCGGTTGAGGGCGAGAATTAAAGATTGCGTTGCGGGTTTGCCGCCCGCGAAGCACTCGCCGCCGGGAATTTCCTGGAACAGAACTTTGACCCATGACTCCGGTGCTCCGGTGATGTTGCAGTACATGCTGGTCATCTCTTCGGCGAGCTTGGCCTTCGCGGACTTGCTCAGAAGTCCTTTTGGGCTATAGCACTGGTAGACGGGCATGATGTTTCCTTTCCATTTTTTTCTATTGGTGTGGTGCTCTGAGGAAGCTTGCTCACCGGGTGAGCGCGGCCGGCACGGGAGCCTCGAGGTGCTCCAGCAACGCGGCAAGCTTGTGATCCAATTCGAGTCCTACCTCGGCGATTTCGGGCGTGTCGAAGCTGCCGAACCGGGTGCTGGGTTGGTCCACGGTGAACCAGGTGACGCCGTCGGCGTCTTCCACTATGGCGGTGCGCAAGGGCGCATAGAGCAGAATGGCTGGGTTGTAGCGGTACATCTTTTCCGCAATGGTGTGATTGCCCATGAGGTACTCGACACAACGGCCGCGGTCTCCGGCCAGCCTCATCAGCGACGTGAAGTCGTGCGACCAGTAGAGAATAAAGTCGTGTGGCGCGTTCTCTGCGGTGGCCTGCAGAATGGTCTGCCAGTCGACGCCGCGCTTGACCAGGGAGTCGAACCGTTCGCTCTGGAAGACGGGTACCGCTCGCTCATAGCGATTCCTGAACCCATCGAACGAGTCGTCGATCCGGATCGTCAACCGATCGACCTGATGCGAGACCGTTTCGATCGGCCCCTTCAATGATTGCTTCATGATATCTACTTGTTCCTTCCTCTGAATTGCCTTGTCCTGCACTGATTTATGACGCTTTAGAGTCCCACACCGCTGCTGTATGACGCCCGGGCCCGTAAATGAGGGCCAGTGCCTCATTGGCTTTTTCCGGGCTGTCGGCACGCAGGAGCGCCCGGAAGCCCTCCCAGTCGGGAACGCGACCGTCCTGCGCCCACTGGTCGTGCGGGATGGTGTAGACGTGCACCCACGGCCCGTGCGCCGGCAGTGGATCGGGACCGAACACCGATCGCACGGCTTCGGCGGCCTTGCTCAGCATGGCGCGAGTGTCTTCGGGCGTGCTGAGTAATTTTTCGGGGGCGATGACGTCGAGCTGGACGCGGGAGTTGGGGTCGGCACCGGCGACATTGGCCGGGGCATACCAGTTCTCGGGGTCGAACTCATAGAACTGCACCCAGGAGGTTTCCTTATGGGTGTGGTTATTCACCAGGTTCTCGACTTCGGACACGGCCTGAACGAGTTTCGCGCCGAGCTCCTCTTTCTGCGCGGCATTCAGGCGGTCCTTCATGAGGTGCACACGAACGAAAACCATCTTCTCTTCCTTTCCAATTTGTTGCGAGCGCGATTCACGAGCCCGTTGTTAGCGTGCTCGAAGCCGCGGCGGGCGGGTAGCTCAGCTCACCTCCCCCGAACGACCAGTTCTCTTTGGCCATTTCGACGAGGTTGATGAGAATGTCGTCGGCACGCACCCCGGCCGTGCCGAGATTTTCGGCGATCCGCGTGTACAGTTCCCGCTTGACGTCCACGGACCGGCCGGCATTGAGGAAGATCTGAATGAACACAACCGACGGACTACGGTCGAATCCCAGGTAGTCGGGGCTGTAAATCAAGTTGGCTGAGGGAATCTCATTGATCACCTGGAAACGGTCGTCCTCCGGCACATCGGCGACGTCGACCATGGCGCGGTAGATTCCGTCCGCGATCTGCGTGCGTTGATCCTGCGAGGTGGTCCCCTCGGCGAGAGTCACATAAACGAGCGGCACGATGATTTCCTTTCGAAGGACGGCGGGCGGCGTAGCCGGCTACGGCTAAATGCGTTGTGCGCCTGCAGCGCGCAGGTCTGCGAGGGTGGGGAAGCCGTCGATGGCCATCAGCAGGTCCAGTTCGGCGAGGATGGCGCGCAGTTGGGCCACGACGCCGTCGGTCCCGCCGACGGCAAGTGCGTACGCGTACGGGCGGCCGATCCCCACCGCGGTGGCCCCCAGTGCCAGGGCCTTGGCTACGTCGGAGCCGCTGCGCACGCCGCCGTCGAACAGCACCGGCATTTCGCCAGCGGCCTCGACCACCGCCGGCAAGGCGTCGATCGCCGGCAGCCCGCCGTTGGCCTGGCGCCCACCGTGGTTGGAGCAGTAGATGCCATCAATGCCGTAGTCCTTGGCGCGTAACACGTCGTCGGGATGTTGGATGCCCTTGAGCAGCATCGGCAGGTTGGTCAGCGAGCGCAGCCAACCCAAGTCCTCCCAGCGCAGCGAGTTGGTGAACACTTTGACCCATTCCAGCGCGGCCGCGCGCCGGTCCTCGGTCGGGGACTTGGCCAGCCGGTTGAGGAACACCTCGTCGGTGAAGTAGTTCTGCAGCCCGTAGCCGCGCAGGAATGGGAAGTTGGCAGTGTTGAGGTCGCGGGGGCGCCATCCGGTCACCCAGGTGTCCAACGTCACGACAACGGCCTGGTATCCGGATTTTTCGGCGCGCGCCAAAAAGCTTGCGGCCAAGTCCTTGTCGCCTGGGGTATAGAGCTGGAACAGCGCCGGCGTGTCTCCAGTATGCGGGATCACGTCTTCCATGCGGTCTTGGGTCAGGGTGCCCGCCGACATCGGCACCCCGGTCTGCGCGGATGCCTTGGCTACCGCGATATCGCCGTGGAAATCCTGCGAACACAGCCCGATCACACCGATCGGTGCCATGAACACCGGGGTCGGCAATGTCATGCCAAACAACGACACCGACAGATCGCGTTCGGCCGCACCCACCAGCATGCGAGGCACGATCGCGTAGCGGGAAAACGCATCCACGTTGGCGCGCTGGGTGCCCTCGTCGCCGCAACCGCCGGCGACGTAGGAGTGCACCCACGAGGGCAGTGCCTCGGCCGCCTTACGCTCCAGTGAGGCGAAATCGACTGGGTACTTGGGGAGTCGGCCCTCAAGGCCGTCGAAGTAGATGTCGAACTGGTAATCGCCGTACTGCGGTGTTGACATGTCTGGACTCCCTCATCGATCTGGCGCGCCTCGTCAGTAGCGGCGGAGGGAGCTTCGTCTGCTCGATCAGCGCTCGTTACTATGTCGGTCGTCATACTTACTATGTAGTGGCGGACAGTACAACCGCATTCGATCTGCTGTCAAGAGATATGTATGATGGGCGACATGCCAAAGAAGACCGATAGCAAGGAACGCATGGTCGCCGCGGCGCGACGGCTGTTCCGCGAACACGGCTATCTGGGCACCGCTTTGTCGGACGTCGTCACCGAGAGCGCCGCCCCGCGCGGATCGATCTACTTTCATTTCCCCGGCGGCAAGGAGGAGCTCGCCAGCGAGGTCACCCTCCTGCACGCCTCCGTCCGCATCGCAGACATCAACCGCGCGGCCGCCACCACGACCACCGCGGCGCAGCTGATCGAGGTCTTCATGGGCCGAGAACGCGATGACCTGGTCGCCAGCAACTACCGCGAGGGGTGCGCTGTGGCTCCCATCGTCATCGAGTCGACGCCCGCCTCCGATGTGCTCAGTGACGTCGCCCGGCGCGCCTTCCAGGATCTGATCACTACGCTGGCCGCGCGCTTCACTGAAAAGGGCCTCCCCCACGAGAGGGCCGTGCAGCTGGCCACCAATGTGTGGACCAGCATGGAGGGAGCACTCATCCTCAGCCGCGTATTACGCAGCCCCGAGCCGTTCGACCTGGCCATCGCCCAACTGGCCGCAACCGCCGACATCGAGGCAGCCGCCTAGGGAGGGTTCATGCCCACGTACATGTGTTATGCCCACGAAGGCCAAATCACGGCTGAGCAGAAGTCTCAGATCGCAGCGGGAATTGCGCGGATCCACAGCCGGTACACCGGAGCTCCAGTTGCATTCTCCCAGTGCATTTTTCGCAACCTCGAGTCCGACGAGCATTTCATAGGTTTGCAGCCCGCGCCCCACAACGGCGTGTTCGTCTACGGCCACATTCGCGCCGAGCGGACCAGCACCGCCAAGAACGACATCCTGATCGGAATTCGAGATCTCCTCATGTGGGTGCTGAACGTTCCCGAATCGGTGGTGTGGGTGTATCTGAACGACCTCGCTCACACCGACATGGTCGAGTTCGGCCGTGTTTTGCCTGAACCGCGTGGCGAGCAGGCCTGGGTCGATCAGCTCCCGCAAGACGTGCGCGATGAATTGGCTAGGCGTGGAGGGCAGTGACCAACCGGATTACGCCGGCTGGTACTCCAACGCGCGGCGGGCGTAAGCACGCACATCGGCGTCGTCGTCTTTGAGCGCCACGCTCAGCGCATCCCGCGCCGCGACTTGTGACCCTGGGCCGCCGCAACTTCCGCTAGCCCAGAACGGCCCGCGTCGATGCCGCGACCACGCGCGACCCGTTGCCGTTTCCGTTTGCCTCGGCGACCGCGCGCCGCGCCGCGGAAATCCGTTTGAGTGCCGCCTCGGTGAACACCGACAACCCCAGGTCGTGGTCGTATCCGTGGATTTCCTTGACGTCGAGTTGGGCAAGGAAATACAGGATTTGCTTGGAGACCACCTGACCCGGAACCAGCACCGGGAAGCCGGGCGGATACGGCACGACGAAAGTGGTGGACACCAACGTTTTTCCGTCGGCGAGGCGTCGCGCGGCCTCACCGGCCAGGACGTGCTCGCGGTCGGACTCCTCATATCCGGCGTAGAACGCCGCGCGCATGTCGCCGAACGCGCTGGCGCCGCCGGGTCGGAACGCGACGTCGAATTCGCTGAAGTCCGGCAGCGGCGGCAGGTCCTCGGTGATCTCCTCAACCCGGCGCTGTTGCAGCGCGCGATCATCCTTGCTGGCCGCGCACTCGCTGCGATCGAAATCGGTGGCCACCCGGCGCAATACGTCGAGCAGGTAGTGCACGCTCGACCAGGTCACACCGATGGTGAAGATCAACAGCACACTGTTGATCGAGGTCTTGTTGATCTGGATGCCAAACCGGTCCATCAGGATCTTCTCGCGGAAGTCGTATCCGTTCATACCGGTCTGACCCACGTACAGGGTGACCCGCGTCGCGTCGAGTACGAATTGGTCGGAGCGCCACGCCTCGTTCCACTCCGCCAGCGCACCCTGACGCACCTGCCGGTAAGAGCTGACCGCTGAGAGCCGGAACTGATCGGGCACCAGGTCGGACTCGTCGAGGATGCGAAACCACTTGCTGATCAACCGGTCTTTGCGGACGCGGTGACGGAAAACCAGCGCCATGTCGTAGACGTTTCGTACCAGTTGGAACCCTTCAATATCGACTTGCCGTCGCGCCAAATCCAGCGATGCCAGCAGCTGCTGGTTCGGCGAGGTCGAGGTGTGCGTCAAAAACGCCTCACCGAACGCGTCGCGGGTGAGCGCCTTGAAGTCCTGGTCGCGGATATGGACCATCGACGCCTGCCGCAGCGCGGACAGCGACTTGTGGGTGGAGTGTGTCGCGTAGACCCGCACGCGTGCCCGGGTCGGGTCGGGCAGCAGCCGGTGCTCGATCCACTCCGCACGGGCCTCACCTGGTTCAAACCCGGGCATCTCCTCGCGCCACGTTTGGTACTCCCGCACGTAGGCCGGAGACGACAACATCGACTCGAGTTGCTCGGCGGCAACCATCGCTGTGCGCTGCCGCGCCCACGGCACCGCGGTGGCGAACGCGTACCACGCCTCGTCCCACAGGAAGCAGATGTCCGGCTTGATCGCCAGCACCTCTTCCATCACCCGCCGCGGGTTGTAGACCACGCCGTCGAAAGTGCAGTTGGTCAGTAGCAGCATGCGCACCCGGCCCAGCTGCCCGGCCGCCTCCAGGTCGAGCAGTGCCCTTTTGATGGTCTGCAGCGACACCGCGCCGTAGATCGCGTACGGCTGCAGCTCGTAGGCGTCCAGGTACAGCGGATAGGCCCCGGCCAGCACCAAGCCGTAGTGGTGCGACTTGTGGCAATTGCGGTCGATCAGCACGATGTCGCCGGGCCGGGTGAGCGCCTGCACGACGATCTTGTTCGCGGTCGACGTCCCGTTGGTGACGAAGTAGGTCTGGTTGGCATTCCAGGTTTTAGCCGCCTTGTCCATCGCCTTCCTGATGTTGCCGTGCGGATCCAGCAGGGAGTCCAGGCCGCCCGATGTGGTCGACGTCTCGGCCATAAAGATGTTGCGGCCGTAGAACTCGCCCATGTCATGCAACGACTTGGAGTTGAAGATGCTGGCGCCGCGGGCGATCGGAAGGGCGTGGAATTGACCGGCCGGCCGTGCCGCATAAGCGCGTAGCGCGTCGAAAAACGGTGTGGTGTAACGGTTCCGAATACCGGCGAGCACGGTGCTGTACAGATCAGTGACGTCGTTGAGTCGGTAGAAGGTCCGGTCGTAGACGTCGGGCTCATCCTCGGTCTCGGCGGCGATCGATTCGTCGGTGAGCAGATACAGGTCGATGCTTGGCCGCAGCTCGCGGATCCACTCGCCGCATTCCACGTAGTCGTGGGTGCGGTCGGTGGCCACCACTTCGTCGTTGACCCCGAGCAACGTGTTCATCAGCGGGACCCGGTCATGCGACCGCAACCGAATGTCGTGCCGGATGATCGCCGCCTGAATCTCCCCGTTCAACGCGACCGCGGTGATCGCGTCTTCGACGCTGGTAACGATCAAAAATTCGATTTGCACGTCGTCGCTGGGGTCGCGTAGCGCGCGCAGGCTTTCCGCCAAGCCCTCGGGAGCCGTGGGCGGGGAATCGTCGGCGAGCAGAACCGTGTAGAACTGCTGTTCTTTGGCCCGCGCCACCAGCTCCTGATCGGCCAACGACGCCGATGTGTCGAACAGCGCTGCGCGGTCGCCGTATTCGGACAGAAGCCGCACCGCGAGCGACACCTTCTCCTCGAGGCTCACCGTGGCCAGGTTGTCGAGATACTCGCGGAATACCGCCAGATTCGCCGCGCCTGGATATATCCAGTAGCGCTCGTAGGCGCTGAGACGATTGATCAAGCGCTTCGCCCTGGCCGCTTCGTGGCTGGTGTCCAGCCCGGCACGGTCGACCACGGCCAGCTGATGACACGCGTCGTCGAGCAGATTCCAGGTGTCGATGCGCGAGTACGACGGGTTCGCGACCGCCGCGAGTGCGGAAACGTGAAGCCGCCTCGGGCGCCTACCGTCTCGGTCCATCCCGCAAGTGTTCTCCCCCATCGACCTGCGTGAGGCCATTTTGGAGGGTCAACGAGCGGGTAATCATGGCGAGATTTCCGGCGAATTTCCGCCATGACTGCACGGTCGGCGCAGAGGACGGCCGTGCCTATCCCTCGAACTCGTCGTCGTCGTGGCCGCGCCGCTCGCCGCGGGTGATCTCCATCCACCGCCGAACCGGAAGGTCCCAACGCCGCGGCGCCGTGTCGGTGACGTCGGACAGCGACCTCACCACGGCCTGCGTCAGCGCCATGATCGCGGCCATCACCGGAAGCAACGGCCGGAATGGCTGCGCCGCAGACCGAACCGTTTCGATGCGCCGGGCCAGCAGGTAGCGCTCGATCGAGTGATACAGCCAGGCGCCGACGCCGAGCGCGTAGATCGCCAGCGCCGCCGCGATCGCCGCCTGCCCGTAGGCCGCGCAGAAGACCGCGCCCAAGATCACCGTCGCCGCCAGCACGGCGGCGATGATGACGCGCAGTTCCAGCCGGGTCATGAATCCGCGACATGGTTGGGCGCGACCCCTCGGACTGCTTGAGCGGCCGCCCGGATTTGCGGCGTCACCAGCATCACCTGGCCCAGCACGCCGTTGACGAAGCCCGGCGATTCGTCGGTGGACAGCTCCTTGGCCAGCTCTACCGCCTCGTCGACAGCGACCGGCGCCGGCACGTCATCGGCGTGCAGCAGTTCCCACACCGCGACCCGCAGGATTGCCCGGTCCACGGCGGGCAGTCGGTCCAATGTCCAGCCCTGAAGATGCGACGCGATCAAATCGTCGATATGCGCCGCGTGCTCGGTCACACCGCGGGCCACCGTCGCCGTGTACGGATTCAGCGGCGCTACATCGGGCTTCGCCTCCGCCAACGCGGTACGGGCGTCGGCCGCCTCGGCGGGTGTCACCCCGCGGGCCTCGGCTTCAAACAACAAGTCGACCGCGCGTTTGCGGGCTTGGTGGCGTCCTTTGACAGAACGCGCGGGCTTGCTCACGCGCTGACGCGTCCCAAGTAGCTGCCGTCGCGGGAGTCGACCTTCAGCTTGTCGCCGGTGTTGATGAACAACGGCACCTGGAGCTCCGCACCGGTCTCCACGGTCGCCGGCTTGGTACCGGCGCTGGACCGGTCGCCCTGCAGTCCCGGCTCGGTGTGGGTGACCACGAGCTCGACGGTCACCGGCAGCTCGAGGTACAGCGGCGACCCGTTGTGGAATGCCACCTGCACCGGCAGGCCCTCGAGCAAGAACCGGGCGGCGTCGCCCACCAGCGACTCCGGCAACGGGTGCTGCTCGTAGTCCTGGCTGTCCATGAACACGAAGTCACTGCCGTCGCGGTAGAGGTACGTGTGGTCTCGGCGGTCCACGGTGGCGGTCTCCACCTTCACTCCGGCGTTGTAGGTCTTGTCGACCACCTTGCCGGAGAGCACGTTCTTCAGCTTGGTGCGCACGAACGCCGGGCCCTTGCCGGGTTTGACGTGCTGGAACTCGACGATCTGCCACAGTTGGCCGTCGATCACCAGCACCAGTCCGTTCTTGAAATCGGCAGTCGATGCCACAGTCGGTATGTCTCCTACAGAATCGCCAGCTCCTTGGGGAACCGGGTGAGTAATTCCGGTGCGTGCCCGGAGGTTTCGTCGGCCACAACCAGCGTGTCCTCGATGCGGACGCCGCCGCGGTCGGGCAAATAGACACCGGGCTCCACGGTGACCACGGAGCCCGCCAGTAGTGTACCGGTGGCGGCGGCGTTGATCCCCGGCGCTTCATGGATCTGCAGGCCAACCCCGTGGCCCAGGCCGTGGCCGAAGTGCTCGCCGTGCCCGGCATCGATGATCACCTCGCGAGCCGCAGCGTCCACATCGGCCAGGCTCGCACCTGCGCATAGCGCATCGCGGCCGGCTCGCTGCGCGACGCTGACCAGCTGGTAGATCTCGCGCTGCCAATCGGCAGCCTTGCCCAGCACGAACGTCCGGGTCATATCGGAGTGATAGCCGCCGACCAGGGCGCCGAAGTCGATCTTGACGAAGTCACCGACCGCCAGCACCGCGTCGGTGGGCCGGTGATGCGGGATCGCGGAATTCGCCCCGGCGGCCACGATCGTCTCGAACGAGACGCCGTCGGCGCGGTGGTCGAGCATCAAGGCCTCCAATTCGCGGCCCACCTCGCGCTCGGTCCGGCCGGGCCGCAGTCCCCCGCGCGCCACCAGGTCGGTCAGCGCGGCGTCGGCGGCCTCACAGGCCAGCCGCAGCAGCGCCACCTCGCCGGCGTCCTTGATCTCCCGCAGGGCTTCCACCGTCTGCGAGGCGCGGACCAGCTCGGTGGTCCCGACCTGCTCCACTTCTTTAGCCAGCGCGTCGAACCCGTCCACGGTGACCACATGGCTCTCGAAGCCCAGCCGCCGCAGGCCGGCCGACGCGGCCCGCCCGGCCAGGTAACGCCCGCAGGCCCGCTGGATCGCCACCTCCAAGTCGGGTGCCTGCTGGGCGGCCTGGGTGCGATAGCGACCGTCGGTGGCCAGCACCGGCGGCGCCTCGTCGGCGAACACCAACAGCGCGGCGTTTGACCCGGTGAAACCGGACAGGTAGCGCACGTTGATCAGGTCGGTGACCAGCATCGCGTCCAGCCCGGTCGCGCGGAGTCGCGCACCGAGCGCGGCTCGCCGCTGGGAATGTGTCACGCCCGCTGACGGTACTCGCTACGCTGTGGCTCCATGACTAACTGGATGCTGCGCGGCCTGGTCTTTGGCGCTGCGATGGTCGTCGTTCGGCTGTTCCAGGGAACGCTGATCGACGTGTGGCAGACGCATGCCGGGCTGATCAGCATCGTGCTGCTGATTCTGTTCCTGGCCGGTGTGGTCTTTTGGGGGGTGCGCGACGGCCGTGCCGACGCCGCCGCGAACCCCGACCCCGATCGCCGCGCTGATCTGGCGATGACGTGGCTGTTGGCCGGCCTGGTGGCCGGAGTGGTCAGCGGCGCGGTGACGTGGCTGGTCGGAATCTTCTACAAGTCGCTGTATGTCGGTGGGCTGATCAACGAGCTCACCGTGTTCGCCGCCTTCACCGCGCTGCTGGTGTTTTTGGGTGGGATCGCCGGGGCATCGGTTGGCCGCTACTTGATTGACCGCGCCGGCGCCTACACGCCGCAACGCGGCGGCAGCGGTGAGGACGAGCGCGTCGACACCGACGTGTTCGCCGCCGTCCGTTCCGATGAGGCCGCCGCCGCTGAGGGTGGCACCTGGCATCAGGAGGAGCCGATGGCTGTGGCGACGGCCGAGCGCGAGGCGTACGGCTCCCCGGAGGCTTACAGCGAAGAAGCCGAAGAGACCACCGAGGCCGTCAGCCCGGCCCACAGCGAGGACAAGACCGAGAAGATTCCCTGGCCGCCGAAGAAGGAAGCCACCGAGGAGTCCACCGAGGAAGTCCCGACCACGGAACACAAGACCGAAAAGATTCCCTGGCCGCCGAAGGCGGAAACCACCGAGGCCACCGAGGAAGTCCCGACCACGGAACACAAGACCGAGCGGGACGAAGACTAGCGGGAGACGCTGGCCAAATAGCGCAGGGCCAACAGATAGCCCTGCACGCCGAGCCCGGCGATCACCCCCGTTGCGATCGGGCTCAAGTACGAGTGGTGCCGAAACTCTTCGCGTGCATACACATTGGAGATATGCACTTCGATCAAAGGCGCGCTCAGCTCCGTGCAGGCGTCCCGCAACGCCACTGACGTGTGGGTCAACCCGCCGGCGTTGAGGATCACCGGTTCTCCCGCGTCGGCGGCCAAATGAATCCAGTCCAGCAGCTGAGCCTCGCTATCGCTTTGCCGCACAACGGCTTTCAATCCCAGCTCGGCAGCCTCGCGTTCGATCATCGCGACCAGATCGTCATGGGTGGTGTCGCCGTAGACCTCGGGCTCGCGACGGCCCAGCCGGCCGAGATTGGGGCCGTTGATGACGTTGACTGGTCCACTCATCTCGCCCCCACCTCCGCGTAGGCCGCCGCCAGCAGCGCCGGGTCCGGCCCCTCCAACCTGCCCGGCTTGGCCAGCCCGTCGAGAACCACGAACCGCAGCACCCCGGCCCGAGTCTTCTTGTCGCCGGCCATGTACTCCAGCAGTTCGGGGAACGCTTCGGCGTCGTAGCCGACCGGCAGACCCAGCGACGCCAGGATGCTGCGGTGGCGTTCGGCGGTCGCGTCGTCAAGCCGCCCGGCCAGCCGGCCCAGTTCGGCGGCGAACACCAAACCCACCGAAACTGCGGCGCCGTGCCGCCATTGGTAACCTTCCCGGCGCTCGATCGCGTGGCCCAAGGTGTGGCCGTAGTTGAGGATTTCGCGCAGCTGCGATTCCTTCTCGTCGGCGGCGACGACCTCGGCCTTGACGGTGATCGCGCGGCGGATCAGCTCCGGCAGCACGTCACCCGACGGGTCCAGGGCCGCCTGCGGATCCGCCTCGATCCGATCCAGGATCACCGGGTCGGCGATGAAACCCGCCTTGACGACCTCGGCCATACCGGCCGCGATTTCGTTGCGCGGCAACGTCTGCAAGGTTGCCAGGTCGACCAGCACGGCGATCGGCTGGTGAAACGCGCCGACCAGATTTTTACCGGCCGCAGTGTTGATCCCGGTCTTGCCGCCGACCGCCGCGTCGACCATGCCCAGCAGCGTGGTGGGCACGTGCACGATCGACACACCCCGCAGCCAGGTCGCCGCGGCGAAACCGGCGACGTCGGTGGCGGCCCCGCCACCGAGGCTGACCAAGGCGTCCTTGCGGCCAACGCCGATGCGGCCCAGTACTTCCCAGATGAACCCGACGACGGGCAAGTCCTTACCGGCTTCGGCGTCGGGGATTTCGATGCGATGCGCGTCGATACCCTTGTCCGCCAGCCGGGTCCGGATCTCCTCGGCGGTCTGCGCCAGCACCGGCTGATGCAGGATCGCGACCCGGTTCCGACCGGCCAGCAGCCGCTCGAGCTCGCCCAGCAGGCCGGTGCCGATCACCACCGGGTAAGGCGGGTCGACGGCCACCTGCACGGTGACCGGGTTGTGCGGATCGGTCATTTGCCTGCCTCGCGACGGGCCGCGGCCAGCGCCGCCGGCGTAGCGGGGGTCGGCGGCGGTCCGGCTGGGGACTCGGGTGTGCTGGGGGTCAGCGAGGACGGCGCGCGACGCCACGGTGGACGTCGACGGCCGCGCCCAGGGCCACAGCCTTGTGGGTCCTGCAGCCGCGACACGATATAACGCACGACGGCGCCGGGATTACGCCGGTTGGTGTTCACCCGGATGCTGGCGACCTGGCGGTACAGCGGGACGCGCTGCGACATCAGCGCGCGGAACTTCTCGGCGCGGTCCGGCCCGGTCAGCAACGGCCGCACGGTGTTGCCGCCGGTGCGCCGCACTCCTTCGGTGGCGTTGATCTCCAAGAAGACGACGGTGTGACCGGCCAGCGCGGCACGCACCCCGGGACTGGTGACGGCACCGCCGCCGAGCGACAGCACGCCGTCATGCTCGGCCAGCGCCGCTTTCACCACCTCTTCCTCGATACGACGGAACTCCTTCTCCCCGTCGGTGGCGAAAATGTCTGCGATGCGGCGTCCGGTCTGCTCTTCGATCGCCACGTCGGTGTCGAGCAGCGTGACGCCGAGCGCCTTGGCCAGCCGTCGTCCGATCGTGGACTTACCCGACCCCGGGAGTCCAACCAGTACAGCCTTGGGCGCCACTCGCGTTATCCCGACACTCGGATTTCGGCGGCCGGTTCGCGTTCGGCGACCGAGCGCAGGTACGCCTCGACGTTGCGGCGGGTCTCGGTCAGCGAGTCGCCGCCGAATTTCTCCAGCGCCGCGCGCGCGAGGACCAGCGCGACCATGGTTTCGACCACCACACCGGCGGCCGGTACCGCGCACACGTCCGAGCGCTGGTTGATCGCGACGGCCTCGTCACCGGTCGCCATGTCGACGGTGGCCAGCGCCCGCGGCACGGTGGAGATCGGCTTCATCGCCGCCCGTACCCGCAGCGGCTGGCCGTTGGTCATGCCGCCTTCCAGACCACCGGCCCGGTTGGTCGAGCGCACGACGCCGTCCGGGCCGGGGTACATCTCGTCGTGGGCGCGGCTGCCGCGGCGGCGCGCGGTGGTGAACCCGTCGCCGATCTCGACGCCCTTGATCGCCTGGATGCCCATCACCGCGCCGGCGAGCTGGCTGTCGAGCCGGTTGTCACCGCTGGTGAACGATCCGAGGCCGACCGGCAGGCCGACCGCGACGGCCTCCACCACACCGCCGAGGGTGTCGCCGTCCTTCTTGGCGGCTTCGATCTCGGCGATCATGGCCTGCTCGGCCGCCTTGTCGAATGCGCGCACCGGGCTGTCGTCGATCGCGTCCAGGTCGCCGGCCTGGGGCGGCGGGCCGTCGTAAGGCTGTGATTCGCCGATCGAGATGACGTGGGAGAGCACTTCGATGCCGAGGGCCTGCCGCAGGAAAAGCCGCGCAACGGTCCCGGCCGCAACGCGCGCGGCGGTCTCGCGGGCGCTGGCCCGCTCGAGCACCGGACGGGCGTCGTCGAAGCCGTACTTGAGCATGCCGGCGTAGTCGGCGTGGCCGGGCCGCGGCCGGGTCAACGGCGCGTTGCGGGCCCCACCTTCCTGGTCGAGTTGGCGCTGGTCCACCGGGTCGGCGGCCATCACCGTCTCCCACTTGGGCCATTCGGTGTTGCCGATCTCGATGGCGATCGGGCCGCCGAGCGTGACGCCGTGCCGCACTCCGCCCAGCATGGTGACTTGGTCGCGTTCGAACTTCATCCGGGCGCCGCGGCCGTAGCCGAGCCGGCGGCGGGCCAGCTGGTCCGCGATGTCCTCGGACGTCAGGCTGACGCCGGCGACCATGCCTTCCAGCATGGCCACCAGCGCCCGGCCGTGAGATTCACCGGCAGTAGTCCATCGCAACACGTGTCCCATCTTCCCACGACCGGCACTGGGCCGGTCGGGGCGTCAAGCAGCGCGTTGCTCAGTACGTCGCAACCGTCGCAGCGTCGCGAGCTGCCAGACGCCCAGCACAAGCGCTACGTCGCCCGCGCCCGCCAGCGCCCAGTTGCCCGCGGCGCTCAGCGGAAGCTCGCCAAGCGATGCCGTCGCCCACAGCGTGGGTGCCAACAGCAAGTTGGCAACGCCGAAGCCCAACACCAGCCCTCGCGGTGTGGGACGGATCCGGTTCAGACCGAACAGCAGCGCGGGGCCGGCGGCCAGGAACGCCAGCCCGCCGATCAAAAGCTCCGCACGCGGCACGTTCCACCAGTCGCCGAGCCGACCGCTCAAGGCGGCGACCACCCCGCCCACGACGGTCCAAAAGCTGAGGTCGGCGGCGATGGATCGCCAACGCGTGGCGTCGGTTGGGCGGGTTCTGGCAGAAATAGTTGCAGTTGTCATACGGCGATGGTGCGGCCGGAACCACTGCCAACTCGACCAACGGCACTGCCAGAGGCTGCCAGTGGCCGGCGTGACAAGCGTTAGCTATGCCGGTGACAGCCACGGGTAGACCACGTCGACGTATTCGTCGCGGGATACGACAAGCGTTTCGGTGGGGGTGGAGATGTCGACGTAGAAATGGCCGCTGGTTGGACCACCTCCGCTGCCCTTGTCGCTCAGAACAGCAAGGTCTTTGATGATTTCGGCCGCCTTGGCGTGGTCAAGCCGCCACACCACGTGGCTAGAGTCGAGTTCGATATCGGCTGTGCCCGGCTCAATGCGGAACTCATGCGTCACTCCGTCGTGCTCTAGTCGCGACGACTCCTGCGGCTTGGCGTCACTGAGCGCGGCTTTGAACTCGTCGACTCCGCCGCCGTCCAAAGTCAAAAGCACTGCGTCGTCGCCGTAATAAAATTCAGGAAGAAAATTCACGCGAATAACGCTCATGGGTCTCCCTTCACGGCCGGTAGGTTACAGCTGGGCCAGCCCCAGCGCCGCCGCGCTGGCCAAACACATCGACGGGCCGTGCGGCACCGTCGTCGCCGACCAGCCGAACCGGGCCACCACCCCGATCAGCGCGGTCAGCAGCGGCGCGCCAATCGCCGCGAGCAACCACACGTCGCCGCCGAAGTAGCCGGTCAGCGCGCCCAGTCCGAGCGCCAGCTTCACATCCCCGGCGCCCATCGCCGCCGGCGCCGCGGCATGTACCAGCAGATACCCCGCAGCCAGCAGGACTGCCCCCAGCGCAGCGGCCCGGCCGTGCCCCGAGCCGGCCGCGACGAGCATGATTACGACGAAACCCGGCAGGGTCAGCCAGTTAGGCAGCCGACGTTGGCGGATGTCGTAGCCGGTCAGCGCGGCCATCCACAGCAACGCGGACGCGATCAGCATGCGGCGCAGGCTAATCCAGAGCGGCGGTCATCGCCTCTCGCGGCGCGGGCAGCCCTGTGAATTGTTCGACTTGCGCGAACGCCTGATGCAGCAGCATCTGCAGGCCGCTGATCACCCGACCGCCAGCGGCGGCCACCGCCGTGGCCAGCGGGGTCGGCCATGGGTCGTAGATGGCGTCCAGCAGCACCGGTACGTTGGCGAAGACCTCCGCGTACCGCCCTGCGACATCGGCCGGCAGCGTGCTGACCAGTACACCCGCGCCGCTCACCGCGCCGGCGACCGCACCGCCGTCCAGGTCGCAGAACCGGGCCGCGACGCCGACCCGGGCAGCCAGCTCGACCAGACGGGCGGCCTTGTCCGGGTTGCGCGCCACCACGGTGATGTCGCCGACGCCCAACTCGGCCAACGCCACAATCGCCGCCGGGGCGGTGCCGCCGGATCCGGATACCACCGCCCGGCCCGTCGCGGTCCCCAGCGCGCCGACCACACCGTCGATGTCGGTGTTGTCGGCGCGCCAGCCGCGCTGCGTGCGCAGCAGGGTGTTGGCCGATCCGACCAGCTCGGCCCGATCGGTGCGCTCGTCGGCGAACCGCAGCGCGGCGAACTTCCCCGGCATCGTCACCGAGACGCCGATCCACTCCGGTCCGAACCCGCCGACCACATCGGGCAGCTCGTCGGCGCCGCATTCGATGCGTTCGTAGGTCCACTCGGCTAGGCCGAGCGCGCGGTAGGCGGCCAGATGCAGCTGCGGAGAACGCGAATGCGCGATCGGCGAACCGAGGACGCCGGCTTTCCTAGCGCGCGCTGTCGAGGACACCGTTGCGCTTGGCCAGCTCGATGTTCGCCAGATGCTGTTGGTAGTCGCGGGTGAACAACGTCGTGCCCTGCGGGTCGATGGTGACGAAATACAGCCAGTCACCGGCTTCGGGATGCTCGGCGGCTTTGAGCGCATCGGTGCCCGGCGAACAGATCGGCGTGGCCGGCAGCCCCTCGGAAACGTAAGTGTTCCAAGGCGTTTGCTGCGCCCGGTCGCCGTCAGTGGTGGCCACTTCCCGGCGGTCCAGCGGATAGTTGACCGTCGAGTCGAACTCCAGCGTGCGGTGTTCGGCCAGCCGGTTGTAGATGACCCGGGCGACCTTCGCGAAGTCCTGCGGCTTGGCCTCACGCTGAACCAGCGACGCCACCACCAGCACGTTGTACGGCGACATGTTCATCGCGGTGGCGGTGTCCAGCAGACCCGATTTCACGTACTGCTCGGTGCTGGTGCCGATCAGCGTCTCCAGAATCGACTGCGGCGAGCCCGACGGGTTGACGTTGAACGTTCCCGGCGCGATCAGCCCTTCGATCCGGCGGTGGTCGGCGCCCATCCGGGTGACCGGCTCGATGGCCCACGCCGGCACCGAGAGTGAGCCGAGCGGTGTTTTTTCGGCCGCGGCCCGTAGGTCGTCCGCCGAGACGCAGTGCTTGTCCCCATCCAGCTCGACACAGGACGCCTTGGCGATCATCGTGAAGATACCGGGCGTCACGTCGTTGGTCTTGACGTCGGTGGTGTCGTCGAGCTGCTGGCCCTCGGGGATGACCAGCTTGCCCACCCGGCTCCCCGGGTCGACGAGCCGCTTCACCGCCGAGGAGGCCGGAAGTTGGGTGCGCATCCGGTAATAGCCGGGCTGGATTGACGAGATCGCGTCGTTGCCTTCAGCGGCCTCGAGGAACGTTTTGACCGTACGGACAACGTCGTGATTGTGCAGCGTCTCGCCGATCGCGGTGGTCGAGTCGCCGGCGTGGACCTGGATCACCAAATCCTGTTTGCCGCTGCCGGCGTAGTCATTCTGCGGACCGAAGCTGTGCCACAGTCGGGAGCCGACGAACACGGCCGCGACGATCACGACGACGAGCAGGCCGACGGCGAATCCGAGCACCATGCGCCGACGGCGGCGGCCGCGCTCGGCGCGAAGCCGCTCGGCGCGCGACCGACCGCGACGCGGCGGCCCGACCGCCACGGGTTGGGCGCGGGCGCGCCCTTCGGTGTCAGACACCGTTGACCTCCCCGGGCAACATCGCGCGGCGTTCATCGAGCCATCCCTGCAGGATCGCCACCGCCGCCGCCTGGTCGATGACCCTACGCTGACCCTTGGCCCGCACCCCCGCCTGGCGCAGCGATCGCTGCGCGCTGACCGTCGTCAGCCGCTCGTCGGCCAGCCGCACCGGAATCGGTGCGATCCGGCCGGCCAGCAGCTCGGCCTGCTCGATCGCGTCGAGAGCCGACGGGCCGGTGCGGTCGGCCAGGGTTCGCGGCAACCCCACCACAACCTCGACCGCCTGCAGCTCGGCGACCAGCTCGGCCAGCCGTCGCACGTGCTTGCCGGACCGGTCGCGGCGGACCGTCTCCACCGGCGTGGCCAGGATGCCGTCCGGGTCGCTGGACGCCACACCAATGCGCACGCTGCCCACGTCGATGCCGAGCCGCCGTCCGGGTCCGGGATCGTCCGCGCCGGGCCGATCCGGCAGGCGGTGTGAAAAGTCCACTCAGCCGACCCGCGCTATCTCTGATCGGAGCGCAGCGAGTGCGGCTTCTATACCCGAAGGATCCTTACCCGAGCCCTGTGCGAGGTCGGCCTTGCCGCCGCCCCGACCGTCCACGGCTCCCGCGAGCTGCTTGACCAGGTCGTTCGCGCGGATGCCCAGGTCCTGGGCGGCCGGGTTGGCGGCGATCGCGTAGGGGACGCTGCCGCCTTCGCCCTCGGCGATCAGCGCGACCACCGCCGGGTCGCTGCCGAGCTTGCCGCGGATGTCGCCGACCAGCGAGCGCAGGTCGGCGGCGGTCATCCCGCTCGACATCCGCTGCGCCACCAGCCGGACGTTACCGATGCGCTGCGCCCCGGCCGCGGCATTGACCGCAGCGGACCGCGCCGTCGCCAGCCGGGTGCGTTCGATTTCCTTCTCCGCGGCCTTGAGCCGCTCCACCAGGTTCGCCACCCGGGCGGGCACTTCTTCGGAGGGCACCTTCAGCGACGAGGCCAGCCCGGCCATCAGCGCACGCTCCTTGGCCAGGTGCCTGAACGATTCCAGCCCGACGTAGGCCTCCACCCGACGAACGCCGGAGCCCACCGACGATTCGCCCAGGATCGTCACCGGGCCGATCTGCGCCGAGTTGTGCACGTGGGTGCCACCACACAGCTCCAGCGAGAACGGGCCACCGATCTCCACCACCCGCACCTCGTCGGGGTAGCTCTCGCCGAACAGCGCCAACGCCCCCATGGCCTTGGCCTTGTCGAGGTGCTCGGTGAAGGTGTGCACTTCGAAGTCGGCCTGCACCGCCTGGTTGGTCACTTCTTCGATTTGGGTGCGTTGATCCTCATTCAGCGGACCCTGCCAGTTGAAGTCGAACCGCAGATAGCCCGGTCGGTTCAGCGAACCGGCCTGAACAGCGTTGGGGCCCAACACTTGTCGCAGCGCCGCGTGCACCATGTGGGTGCCCGAGTGCCCCTGGGTGGCGCCTTTGCGCCAGCCGGGGTCGACCGCCGCGGTGACGGTGTCGCCCTCGACGAATTCCCCAGACTCCACGTTGACCCGGTGCACCCACAGGGTTTTGGCGATCTTTTGCACGTCGGTCACCGCGGCCCGGGCGCTTTCACTGGCGCCGGTGCCGCTGATGGTGCCGGCGTCGGCGACCTGACCGCCCGACTCGGCATACAACGGTGTGCGGTCCAACACGAGCTCGACTCGATCGGCCCCCGCCCCGCCTTCTAAGCCATGCGCCACCACCGGCACCCGCTTGCCGTCGACGAAGATGCCCAAAATTCGGGCCTCCGAGGTCAACTCGTTGAAGCCGGTGAACTCGGTGGGCCCGGCGTCGACCAGCTCGCGGTAGGCCGACAGGTCGGCGTGCGCGTGCTTGCGCGCGGCCGCATCGGCTTTCGCGCGACGACGCTGCTCGGCCATCAACTCCCGGAACCCGGCTTCGTCGACCTGCAGGCCGGCCTCGGCGGCCATCTCGAGGGTGAGCTCGATCGGGAATCCGTAGGTGTCGTGCAGGGTGAAGGCATCCGACCCGGACAGCACGCCGGCCCCGGATGTCTTAGTGGCGCCGGCCACCTCGTCGAACAGCCGTGAACCCGACTGCAGTGTCCGGTTGAACGCGGTCTCCTCGGCGACCGCGATACGCCTGATCCGGTCGAAATCGGCCACCAGTTCGGGATACGACGGGCCCATCGCGTCACGCACGGTGGTCATCAGGTCGCCGACTATCGGGTCCTCGATGCCCAGCAGCTTGGCCGAGCGGATCACCCGGCGCAGCAGCCGGCGCAGCACGTAGCCGCGCCCGTCGTTGCCGGGACTGACGCCGTCGCCGATCAGAATCGCCGCGGTGCGGCTGTGGTCGGCGATGATGCGGTAGCGCACATCGTCGTCGTGATTGCCGACGTCGTAACCACGGGGTGCGCGCGCGGCCACCATGTCGATGACGGGGCGCAGCAGATCGGTCTCGTAGACGTTGTGCACACCCTGTAGCAGTACCGCGACCCGCTCGACGCCCATGCCGGTGTCGATGTTCTTGCGCGGCAACGGCCCTAGGATCTGGTAGTCCTCTTTGCTGGTGCCTTCGCCGCGCTCGTTCTGCATGAACACGAGATTCCAGATCTCGATGTAGCGCTCTTCGCTGGCCACCGGACCACCCTCGGGCCCGTACTCCGGGCCGCGGTCGTAGTAGATCTCCGACGACGGGCCGCACGGCCCGGGAATGCCCATCGACCAGTAGTTGTCGGCCATGCCGCGGCGCTGGATCCGCTCGGCGGGCAGCCCCGCGATATCCTCCCACAGCTGCGCCGCTTCGTCATCATCCAAATAGACTGTGGCCCAAAGTCTTTCAGCATCAAATCCGTAACCGCCGTCGGCAACGGAGCTGGTCAGCAAGGTCCAGGCCAATTCGATGGCGCCGCGCTTGAAATAGTCGCCGAACGAGAAGTTGCCGGCCATCTGAAAAAACGTGTTGTGCCGGGTGGTGATCCCGACTTCGTCGATATCTGGTGTGCGGATGCATTTCTGGATGCTGGTGGCCGTCTTGTACGGCGGGGTGCGCTGGCCCAGAAAGAACGGCACGAACTGGACCATGCCCGCGTTGACGAACAGCAGGTTGGGGTCGTCGAGGATCACCGAGGCACTTGGTACCTCGGTGTGACCCGCTTTCACGAAATGATCGAGGAACCGCTTCCTGATCTCGTGTGTCTGCACTTCTCCGCTTCCTGTTGTCGCTGGCCCGCCCAGCCACGTTCCAGCCTATTAGGGGGCCTATTCGACCGCATTACAGTACCGGTCCGGTTGCCCGCGCCTGAACCGTCGACGAACCGGACTGCGGCGCGGCGCCGGTTCACCCGTTGAGAAAACTCAACCGCACCGAGCGCCGCGGATTGTCCCGGTTCAGGTCGACCAGGACCACGCTTTGCCAGGTGCCCAGCTGCGGTTCGCCACCCTCCACCGGCAACGTGATCGACGGCGCAACGATGGCCGGTAGCACATGGTCGGCGCCGTGGCCATGTGAACCGTGTGCGTGCCGATAGCGGTCGTCGCGCGGCAACAAACGTTCCAGCGTGTCGATGAGGTCGTCGTCGGAGCCGGCGCCGGTCTCGATGATCGCCACCCCCGCCGTTGCGTGAGGGACGAACACGTTGCAAAGCCCGTCGCCGCGCGGGAAGCAAAACGCCCGCACTGACTCGGTCAAATCCACGATCCGGCGACGCGCGGTGTCCACATCCAGCACATCGGTATGCATCGGACAAGCCTACGGGCGGTGTTCGGTGACCTGCCATCTCAAGCCGTGGGCCCCACGCAACTACACCCATGTCTAACTATTGCCACCGCCGCTCCGGCGGAGGAAGGTGTTGCTTGACCGGTGGCGCCACCGGGGCGCTGCCCCGAGAAGGAAAGAGGTGGGCCGTGTACGCGCGCTCTACCACTATCCAGGCGCAACCATCGTCCATCGACGCCGGAGTTGCGCACATTCGCGATGCCGTCATGCCAAGGCTTCAGGACGTCGACGGGTGCGTCGGCTTGTCGTTGTTGGCCGACAGGCAGACCGGTCGGTGCGTTGTGACCACCTCGTGGGAGACCGAAGAGGCGATGCGCGCCAGCGCCGAGCAGATACGGCCGATCCGCGATCGAGCGGCGGACGAGTTCGGCGGTATCGGCGACCCGATGGTCGAAGAGTGGGAGATCGCGGCGCTGCACCGCGATCATCGCGCGGGTGAGGGCGCCTGCGCGCGGGCCATCTGGGTCAAGCTGCCGCCAGACCAACTTGACACGGGCATCAACTTTTACAAGATGTCCGTGGTGCACGACCTCGAGGCGCTCGACGGGTTCTGCAGCGCGAGCCTGCTAGTCGATCGCGCATCCGGGCGCGCGGTTTCCTGTACGTCCTTCGACAGCCTCGAAGCGATGGAGCGCAGCAGGGAGCAGAGCACGGCGTTGAAGAACACGAAGATCGTGGAAGTGGGCGCCGAAGAGCTCGACGACTGCGAGTTCGAGCTGCGGCTCGCTCATCTGCGGGCGCCCGAGCTGGTCTGAACGATTAGAGCGGCGGTGGCACTACCCCATTGCCATCGGCAATGGGCCGGAGGAAGGTGGTCAGTGGGACCGGTGGCGCCACCGGGGCGCTGCCATCCGAGCTAGTCGGCTCGAAGCGAAAGGATGGTCTGGTGTACGCGCGCTCAACCACTATCGAGGCGCAACCGTCGTCGATCGACGCCGGGATCGCGCACGTTCGCGATGTAGTCATGCCCGCACTCGAAAAAGTCGACGGATGCCTTGGCATGTCGTTGTTGGTCGACCGTGGCTCCGGTCGTTGCATTGTGACCAGCTCGTGGCAGAACGAACAGGCGATGCGCGCGAGCGCCCGTGCGATACGGCCGGTTCGCGATCAGGCGGCACAGACCTTCGGCGGTAGCCCGACGGTCGACGAATGGGAGATCGCGGTGCTGCACCGAGACCACCCCTCCGGCCCGGGTGCCGGCGTGCGCGCCACCTGGCTCACAGTGCGGCCCGACCAGTTCGACCGGGCCATCGAGTTTTACCGGGAGTCGGTGCTGCCCGCGATCGAGGAGCTCGAAGGCTTCTGCAGCGCGAGCCTGATGATCGACCGCACATCCTGGCGGGCGGTGTCGTCGTCGACGTTCGACAGCCTCGAGGCCATGCAGCGCAACGAAGAACGCGCACGCTCGCTGCGTACCGCTCGGCTTCGCGACCTCGGCGCCGACCAGTTCGACGTCGGCGAGTTCGAATTGGCCATCGCCCACCTGCGGGTGCCCGAGCTGGTTTAGCGCTTCCTAGCGTCGCCGCTACGGCAGCGAGTCGCCGGGAAACCCAAGGCAGCCGTGCACCTCGAAGGTGAACACTCCGGCTTGCACGCCTGGATCGTCGTTCATCACTGCGATGGTCTCATCGACGGTCCCGGTGAACACTCCGACCCCGCAGACATCGGAGCCATCGGGAACCGGCAATACCACCGCGAGCACGCCGTCGCGGCGTAGCCCGAAATTACGCCGGCCGTGCTCCCAGATGATGGCTGGTGCCGTGTCGTCAGTAAAGTTCGGGCCCTGCTTGAGGATCATCACGCTGTAGGTCTTAGCGGTGGGCAGCAGCGCCTTCATCTCGTCGTCGGTGAACGCCTTCATCCGTGGTCTCCTCCACGCCCGATCAGGGCGGCGCGCGCCAGCGTCGCCTCGGCCATCTTCACGTGTGCGGCGTCGACGAGGACGCCGTTGACGCCCACGGCGCCCAGCCCCTTCTGCTCGCCGTCACGGTAGGCGGCGACGTTGCGCTCGGCGAGCGCGATCTCCTCGTCGGTCGGCGAGTAGACCTTGTTGGCCACCGGGATCTGGGTCGGGTGGATCGCCCACTTGCCCGTGTATCCCATCAGCGCGGCCCGTCGCGCGTCGTGCTCGTAGCCCTCGAGGTTTCCGTAGTCGGGGTATGGCGCATCGATCGCGTCGATGCCGGCGATCCGGGCCGCGACGATCACCTTGTTGCGGGCGTAAACCCAGAAGTCGCCGGGATATTCGCCGAGCGGGTCGAAGTTGGTGTCCACTCGCGCGCCCTGCGACAGCGAGAAGTCACCGACGCCGAAGATCAGCGCGTCCAGCCGGGGGCTGGCCGTGGCGATCTCCTCGGCGTTGGCCAGGCCCTCGACCTCTTCGATGAGCACCTCTAGCCGAATCTGGCGCGACAGCCCGAGCTTGGCCTCCAGCTGGGTCAACAGCACGTCGACCCACCAAACATCGCGTGCCCGTAGCGCTTTCGGGATGATGATGGTCTCAAGGTTCTCCCGGGCGTTGGTGACGACCTCGACGATATCGCCGTGGCACCACGGGGTGTCGAGCCCGTTGATGCGGATCGCCCGGACGGTCCGTCCCCAGTCGAGTTCGGTCAGCGCGGTAATGGCTTTGGCGCGTGCTGCCTCTTTATGCGCCGGTGCGACGGCGTCTTCCAAATCGAGGAACACCAGGTCGGCTTCGGAGGCGGCGGCATGAGCGAACATGTGGTCGTTGCTCGCGGGAACGGCCAGCTCCGAGCGGCGCAGCAGTGATGTCTTCGACGTCATGCCCATTTTCCTTTCACAGCACACCGCGGGCGTGCAGCTCGTCGACCTCGCCGCCAGTGAGACCGAGCAGTTCGCCGTATACCTCGGCGTTGTGCTCACCGATCCGCGGGCCCAGATGCTGCACGCGGCCGGTCGCCGCCGAGAACCGCGGCACCGGCGCCTGAACGGTCATCGCGCCCAGTTCGTCGTCGCCGACCTTGACGAAGACCTCGCGATGCGCCAGCTGTTCGTCGGCGACCAGATCGGTGATGTCGTAGACCGGCGCGGCGGCCACCTCGGCGGCATCGAGAATCTCCATCGCCTCGGCCAACGTCTTGGTGGCCACCCAGTCGGCGACCACCTGGTCCACCTCGCGGGCCCGCGCCAGCCGCCGCTGCGGGTCGGAGAAGTCGGCGTCGTCGACCAGGTCGGCGCGCCCGATCGCGCGGAACACCCGCAGCGCCAGCTGCGGTGAGCTGCCCGACATGGCCAGCCAGCGGTCGTCGGCCGTGCGATACGTATTGCGCGGCGCGGAGATGTCCCAGCGGTTTCCCGCCCGCGTCGGCACCAGCCCGAGTTGGTCGTAGCCCAGCAGCGTCTGCTCAAGCAGCCGCGCCAGCGGATCGATCAGGTTGATGTCGATCAACTGGCCGGACGCGCCGTGCACGTCGCGGTGGTAGAGCGCCATCATCACCGCGTAGGCGGCGTTCAGCGACGCCACCCCGTCGGCCAGCATGAACGGCGGCAGCGTGGGCGGTCCATCTGCCTGGCCGGTGATGTTGGCGAAGCCGCTCATCGCCTCGCCAAGCGTGCCGAAGCCGGGCCGCTCGGCCTTCGGGCCGGTCAACCCGTAGCCGGTGATGTGCAGCATCACGATGCGGTCGTTGACGGCGCGCAGCGCCGGGTAGTCCAGCCCCCACTTGCGCAGGGTCGCCGGCCGGGTGTTGACGATCAGCACGTCGGCGTGTGCGGCCAGGCGACGCAGCAGCGCCTGGCCTTCGGCCACGCGCAGATCCAGGGTGATCGAACGCTTGTTGCGTGACAACGACTTCCACATCAGCCCGACGCCATCAATCTGGTTGCCCCAGGTGCGGATCGGGTCGCCGCTGCCGGGCTGCTCGATCTTGATGACGTCGGCGCCGAATTCGCCGAGATAGGTGGCCGCCAGCGGTGCCGCGGCCAAGGTGGCGGCGTCGAGGACCCGGATGCCTTCGAGCATCATGCTCCGACGCGCGCGCACGCCGGCCGTTGCAGACCGAGGTGCTCGCGCAGGGTCGAGCCACCGTAGGAGTCGCGGAACAGGCCGCGGCGCTGCAACTCCGGGACCACCATTCGCACCACGTCTTCGAACGCGCCGGGCAGATGCGTTGCCGCCAGGACGAACCCGTCGCACGCACCGCCGTCGAACCACTCCTCCATCTGATCGGCAACCTGCGCGCCGGTCCCGACGAAGCGTGGGCCCTGCAGCAGGGTGGCGCGGTGACCGGCCAGGTCGCGCAGTGTGATGGTGTCGCCGATGTGGGCACGCAGGTTCTGCACCAGGCCGCGGATGCCGGAGACCGAGTCGATGAGCTCGTCGGTGATCGGGTCGTCCAGATCGTGCTGGGAGAAGTCGTAGTTCATCAACTCCGAGAGTAGGGTCAGCGACGCCATCGGGTGCACCAGATTGTTGAGGAAGACCTGTTCGCGTTCTTTGGCATGGTCCTCCGACTCCCCCACCACCGCGTAGGCCATCGGACAGACCTTGACGGACTGCGGGTCGCGTCCGGCGGCGTCGATGCGCTGCTTCTGGTCGGCGTAGTGGCTGCGCGCGACCTCGATACCCGGGTCGCCGGTGAAGATCAATTCGGCCCAGCGCGAGGCGAATTCACGCCCGCGGCCGGACGAGCCGGCCTGGATGATCACCGGCCGGCCCTGGGGGCTGCGCGGCACGGTCAACGGCCCGCGCACCGAGAAGAATTCGCCTTCGTGGTTGAGCTCGTGGACCTTGTCCGGGTCGGCGTAGACGCCGTTGACCCGGTCGTGCAGGATCGCGTCGTCGTCCCAGGTGTCCCACAGGCCGACGACCGCGTCCATGAACTCCTCGGCGCGGTCATAACGGGCGTCGTGGCCCAAATGCGTTTGGAGGCCGAAGTTCTGGGCTTCGCTGTCGTTGACCGAGGTGACGACGTTCCACGCTGCCCGGCCGCCGGACAGGTGGTCCAGGGTGGAGAAGGTACGGGCCACGTGAAATGGGGTGTAGTAGGTGGTCGAGCAGGTCGCGCCCAGACCGATCCGCGACGTCGCCTGCGCGAGCACACCGAGCACGATGGACAGGTCCAGCTTCACCGGCCGCGCGCCGTATTTCACCGCGTCGGCGACAGAGCCGCCGTAGATACCGGGCATCGCGAGCCGGTCGTCGAAGAACATCAGGTCGAAGCAGCCCTCTTCAAGTTGCCGCCCGATCTTGGCGTAGTACGAGGCGTCCAGGTAGCCGTGCTCGGTGGCGGGATGACGCCACGACCCCGCGTAGACCGAGGTGCTGCCCGCTTGCATGAAGGCGACGAGCGCCATTTGTCGTGTAGCCATTCCTGATGTCTAGCATCTGATATATTAGATTTCAAGTGTTAGATTTGAGATTGGCATAAGGTCATCGCTATGCCCAACGACATCGCCGGCACGGTGCGCGAGCGCGCCGCACGCGAGCTGCGCGACCGCATTCTCACCGGCGCGCTGCCCGCTGGTACCCGGCTCGACCTCGACGCCATCACCAAGGAGTTCGCTACCAGCCGCACCCCGGTGCGCGAGGCCCTACTCGAGCTCTCCTACGACGGCTTGGTGAAGGTCGCGCCGCGCAGCGGGATAACGGTGATCGGCATCACTCCCGAGGACTTGTTGGATAGCTTCACGATCCTGGGCGTGCTGACCGGCCAGGCCGCTGCGTGGGCCGCGGGGCGGGTCACCCGCGAAGGCGTCGAGCGCTTGCGCGACCTGGCGACCGACATCGACGCGAATTGGGATTTTCACCGCGAGATCCACCGAGCCGCCCATTCACGGCGGTTGATGGCGCAGATCCGGCAGGCCGTCCGCGTCGTGCCGTCGAACTTCTTGGCAATGTTCCCTGAGCACGAGCATCACTCGTTGGACGATCACCAGGCGCTGGTGTCGGCGCTCGCCGACGGCGACGCCGACAAGGCCCGCGGTATCGCCGAGCGTCATGTGCTGGACGCGGGGCATTCGCTGGCCAGCTGGCTGGAGCAGGCGGACACCGTAAACACCGTGAACCCCACCAGCACCTGAATGCAGGGCTAGACGCTTTTCCGAAATCGCATCGCGGGCGATATCACTGCCCGAGCGCACCCGCGAGTGATATCGCATACGCGTCGTTTTCGAAAAACATGTCACGGTCCTCTGACGGTGCTGGTGTGACCGGTGAGGTCAGCCCCGTCGGCGCCGGATAATGGCCCGCAGCTTGTCCAGTCGGCTGCTGATTTCTCGCTCCGCGCCCCGACTTGTCGGCCGATAGTAGTCGACGCCGACTAGCTCATCGGGCGGATACTGTTGCGGCACAACACCATCCGGGTCGTCGTGGGAGTATTTGTAGCCCTGCGCATTGCCCAGCGCCGCCGCGCCAGAATAGTGGCCGTCGCGCAGATGCGGAGGCACCAGCCCGGCCTTGCCCGCTTTGATATCGGCCATCGCCGCACCCAGCGCGGTGGTCACGGCGTTCGACTTGGGCGCGGTGGCCAGATGCACCGTGGCGTGCGCCAGGGTCAACTGGGCTTCGGGCATGCCGATCAGTTGCACGGTCTGCGCCGCGGCGACGGCCGTCTGCAACGCGGTCGGGTCGGCCATCCCGATGTCCTCGCTGGCCAAGATCATCAGTCGGCGAGCGATAAATCTCGGATCCTCACCGGCGACCAGCATCCTGGCCAGGTAATGCAATGCGGCGTCGACGTCGGAGCCGCGCACCGACTTGATGAACGCGCTGATGACGTCGTAGTGCTGGTCGCCGTCGCGGTCGTAGCGGACCGCGGCCTGGTCCAGGGACTGCTCGACGGCCTCGACGGTGACCCGCTCCCCCGCCTCGGCCGCGACCTCCAAAGCGGTCAGCGCACGTCGGGCATCGCCGGCTCCGAGCTGCACCAGCAGCTCGACGGCGTCGGACTCGACGTCTTGCCCGTTCAGCCCGCGCGGGTCGTCGATCGCGCGCTGCACCACTATGCGGATGTCGTCGGCGCTCAATGGCCGCAACTGCAGGATCAATGACCGGGACAGCAGCGGGGCGACGACGGAGAACGACGGGTTCTCGGTGGTGGCCGCCACCAGCAGCACCACCCGGTTCTCCACGGCGGACAACAGCGCGTCCTGCTGGGTTTTGGAGAACCGGTGGACTTCGTCGATGAACAGCACGGTCTGTTCGCCGTGAGCCGCGGCGCGACGGGCCACGTCAATCACCGCACGGACCTCCTTGACCCCTGCCGACAATGCCGACAGCGCCTCGAACCGTCGGCCGGTGGCTTGCGAGATCAGGGCGGCCAGGGTGGTTTTGCCGCTGCCGGGTGGGCCGTAGAGGATGACCGACGCCACGCCCGAGCCTTCGACCAACCGCCGCAACGGCGAACCGGGCTGCAACAGGTGGTCCTGCCCGACCACCTCGTCGAGACTGGCCGGACGCATTCGCACTGCTAACGGCGCCGTGGCCGAACCGCCCGGCGCGCGTTCGGCCAAGCTGGTCGCATCAGGGACGTCGAACAGACCGTCGGGCACGGTTTCAGGCATACCACGCCGCCTCGACATGCCATCACGATGTTCGGGTCCCAGCAGGGCCGCCGAATACTTGCTAAGTTCGCGGCTATGAGCCAGCCCCCCGAGCACCCCGGCAACCCGAGCGATCCGTGGGGCGGTAACCCTAATCCCCGCGACTACCCGCCGCCGCCCGGCTACGGCCCACCGCCAGGACCACCCGCCGGACCGCCACCTGGCTACGGACCACCTCCGGGCCCACCGCCAGGCTATGGACCACCGCCGGGACCGCCACCGGGGTACGGCCCGCCGCAACCTGGATATGGCGCGCCCCCGCCGCCTCCCGGTTACGGACCGCCGCCGCCCGGTTACGGACCGCCGCCTCCCGGCTACGGGCCGCCGCAACCTGGCTACCCGCCGCTACCCGGTTATCCGCCGCCGCCCGGGCAGCCGTTCGACGTGATCGATGCGGTCAAATGGGCGTGGAACAAGTTCACCAAGAACTGGGTGCCGCTGGTCGTTGCGACGTTGTTGTTCGGGCTGATCGGGTTGGTCGTACACGGGCTGGTGTTCGTGTTGATGGGTGGCGCCACTGCCAACACCGCCGACGTCGAGGGCGATTACGGCGCATCGTTTGCGACGAGTTTGGGCCCCGCCGGCATGCTCGTGCTGTCGATCGTGTCGTTCATGTTCGGCATCTTCGTGCAGGCTGCGTTCCTGTCCGGGGCGCTCGACCTCGCCGATGGCAGGCCGGTGAGCGTCGGATCGTTCTTCAGCCCGCACAACTTCGGCAATGTCATCCTGGCCGGCGCACTGCTCAGCGTGATCAGCGCGGTCTTGGATGCGCTGTCGCTGCTTCCCAGTGTCATCTTCGCCGTGTTGTCGTTTGCGGCGATCGTTGTCTTCACGTTCTTCGCGCTGTTCACGATCGCCTTCGCGACGGATCGTGGGCTGCCGCCAATCGATGCGCTCAAGGCCAGCTTCGCCACCGTCCGGTCCAATGTGGGCAGCACGCTGTTGTCCTTCATCGCGCAAGCCCTTTTGGTGGTGGCCGGATTTCTGGCCTGCGGCGTCGGCATCCTGGTGGGCTGGCCGCTGGCGTTGCTGGTCCAGATCTATACCTACCGTCGGCTCTCCGGAGGGCCGATCGCGCCGCCGACCCCGTGAGCTTCACGGCTGCGTGACGAAGTCGATCAGCTCCTCCACCCTGCCGATCAGCGCCGCGTCGAGATCGGTCCAATCGCGGACTCGACGACGGATGCGCCGCCACGCCGCGGCGACGTCGGCCGGGCCGGCGTGCGGCCAGCCCAACGCCTGACATATCCCGTGCTTCCACTCGATTCCGCGCGGTATCACCGGCCACTGTGAAAGACCCAACCGGTCCGGCTTAACGGCCTGCCAGATGTCGACGAACGGATGCCCGACCACCAGTGTGTGCGCGCCGCCGGGGCCCCGGCGGACCGCTTCGGCCAGCCGCTCTTCCTTGGAACCGGGCACCAGGTGGTCGACGAGCACGCCGAGCCGTCGCGTCGGGCCGGGCCGGAATTGCTGGACAATGTCGACTAGATCGTCGACGCCACCGAGATATTCGACCACCACACCCTCGATCCGCAGATCATCGCCCCACACCTGCTCGACGAGCTCGGCGTCGTGGCGGCCCTCCACGTAGATCCGCCCGGACCGGGCTACCCGGGCGCGGGCTCCAGTCACCGCCACCGAGCCCGACGCCGTCCGGGTGGCCGCAGAGGGTGACGGACGTCGGGGCGCGGTCAGGACCACCGGTTTGCCGTCGACGAGGTAGCCGGGACCTATCGGGAACGGCTTCGTGCGACCGTTTCGGTCCTCGAGCTCCATCCGCCCGTACTCGACACGCACCACGGCGCCGACATAGCCCGTTTGCGCGTCCTCGACGACCATGCCGAGTTCTATTGGCAATTCAACCGACTTGACCCGTCGCGCGCTGTGCGGGTCGCGGGCCAGCACATCCGGACCGTAACGATCATCCACCCGAGCGATCCTAGGAAGGCAGACGCCCAAAACCGGGTACGCCACTCGGGCCACGTTGAATCGGGCTACGCTGCAGCCTTCTGACTGTTGTGATGGGATCAGCGGTTATGACCATCAAAGTTGCGCTGGAGCATCGCACCAGCTACACCTTTGACCGGCCGGTCCGGGTATATCCGCACGTCGTGCGGCTGCGCCCGGCGCCCCACTCACGCACACCCATCGAGGCCTACTCGCTGCGCATCGAGCCGTCCGACCACTTCATCAACTGGCAGCAGGACGCGCTGGGCAATTTCCTTGCCCGGCTGGTGTTTCCGAACCCCACCAGCCGGCTGACCATCACCGTCGGGCTCATCGCCGACCTCAAGGTGATCAACCCGTTCGACTTCTTCATCGAGGACTGGGCCGAGACCTGGCCTGCCGGTGGCCTGAGCTATCCAAAAGCGCTCGCCGACGACCTGGAACCGTACTTGCGGCCGGTTGACGAAGACGAAGACGGCTCCGGGCCCGGTGAACTGGTCACCGAGTGGGTCCGTGACTTCTCGGTCCGGACTGGCACCCGGACCATCGACTTCCTGGTCGCGCTCAACCAGGCGATCAACGCCGACGTCGGTTACAGCTTGCGGATGGAGCCCGGCGTGCAGACGCCGGATGTCACGCTGCGGACCGGCATCGGCTCGTGCCGCGACTCCGCGTGGCTGCTGGTATCGATCCTGCGCCAGCTCGGGTTGGCCGCCCGATTCGTGTCCGGCTACCTGGTACAGCTGGCATCCGACGTCGAAGCGATCGATGGGCCGTCGGGGCCGGCCGCCGACTTCACCGACTTGCATGCATGGGCCGAGGTGTACATCCCCGGCGCGGGGTGGATCGGGCTGGACCCGACGTCGGGGCTGTTCGCCGGTGAAGGGCACATCCCGTTGGCGGCCACGCCGCATCCGTCGAGCGCGGCTCCGATCACCGGCGGCATCGAGCCATGCGAATCGGTGCTGGAATTCAGCAACACCGTTACCCGCATCCACGAAGACCCACGCGTCACGCTGCCCTACACCGACGAGGCTTGGCAGACGATCTGTGAAGTCGGCCGCCTAGTCGACGAGCGGCTTACCGCCGGCGACGTTCGGCTCACCGTCGGCGGCGAGCCCACCTTCGTGTCGGTGGACAATCAGGTCGACGAGGAATGGACCACCGCCGCCGACGGTCCGCACAAACGCCAACGGGCATCCGATCTGGCTGCCCGGCTCAAGGCGACGTGGGCCCCGCAAGGGTTGATTCAGCGCGGGCAGGGCAGGTGGTATCCCGGTGAACCGTTGCCGCGCTGGCAGATTGGGCTGTACTGGCGCGCCGACGGGCAGCCGTTGTGGACCGACAACGCGCTGCTGGCCGACCCGTGGAATCCCGACTCCGGCGGCCCGTCCGCGGATAACGAGACGGCCTACAAGCTGCTCGCCGGCATCGCCGACGGCCTGGGACTGCCGCTGTCACAGGTGCGGCCGGCCTACGAGGACCCGCTGTCGCGGCTGGCGGCCAAAGTCCGTCAGCCCGACGGCGATCCGGTGGCATCCGACGACGACCTCGCTGATGACACCGCCGCCGGTCGCGCCGCACTGCTGGCACACCTCGACGACTCCACCACGTCTGCGGCGGCGTTCGTGCTGCCGCTGCACCGCCGCGACGACGACTTCGGCTGGGCCAGCGCCAACTGGCAGTTGCGCCGCGGCCGCGTCGTGCTGCTCGACGGGGATTCGCCCGCGGGTCTGCGGCTGCCGCTGGATTCGATCAGCTGGAAGCCGCCACGCACGTCCTTCGCCGCCGACCCGACTGCAGTCGGCGACACGCTGAGCCTGTCTGAGGGTGAGTCGCTGGTAGAGGACGCCGACGATGCGCCGATCACCGCGATGGTCGCCGAGGTTCGCGACGGGCTGCTCTACATTTTCATGCCGCCCACCGAGGCCGTCGAACACTTCGTCGACCTGATTGGCCGGCTGGAGGCCGCGGCCGCGAAGATCGGCTGCCCGGTCGTGATCGAAGGCTACGAACCGCCGCCGGATCCGCGGCTGACGTCGACAACGATCACCCCCGACCCCGGGGTAATCGAGGTGAACATCGCGCCCACCGCCAGTTTCGCTGGACAAGCCCGGCAGCTGGAGACGCTCTACGAGCAGGCCCGGCTGGCCCGGCTGGCCACGGAATCGTTCGACGTCGATGGCACCCACGGCGGCACGGGCGGCGGCAACCACATCACGCTGGGCGGCATCACGCCCAAGGACTCACCGCTGCTGCGCCGCCCCGACCTGCTGGTCTCGCTGCTGACCTATTGGCAACGCCACCCGTCGCTGTCCTACTTGTTCGCCGGGCGGTTCGTCGGCACCACCTCGCAGGCGCCACGGGTGGACGAGGGCCGCGCCGAGGCCCTCTACGAACTCGAGATCGCGTTTGCCGAGATCGCCCGGCTTACTTCGTCTTCCAAGCACGACCGCCCGCAACCCTGGGTGACCGACCGCGCGCTGCGGCATCTACTCACCGACATCACCGGCAACACTCATCGCGCCGAGTTCTGCATCGACAAGCTCTACAGCCCGGACAGCCCGCGTGGTCGGCTGGGTCTGTTGGAGCTGCGCGGCTTCGAGATGCCGCCGCACCTGCGGATGGCGATGGTGCAGTCGCTGCTGGTGCGTTCGCTGGTGGCGTGGTTCTGGGACGAGCCGTTGCGCGCTCCGCTGATCCGGCACGACTCGAACTTGCACGGGCGATATCTGTTGCCGCACTTCCTCATTCATGACATCGCCGACGTCGCCGCCGACCTGCGCGCGCACGGCATCCCGTTCGAGACCAGCTGGCTGGACCCGTTCACCGAATTCCGGTTCCCGCGCATCGGCACCGCGGTGTTCGACAGCGTCGAGATCGAGTTGCGCGGCGCAATCGAGCCGTGGAACACCCTCGGTGAGCAGGCCACCGCCACGGGCACCGCCCGTTACGTGGACTCGTCGGTCGAGCGCATCCAGGTCCGCATCATCGGCGCCGACCGCGACCGCTACCTGGTGACGTGCAACGGCTACCCGATTACGCTGCTGGCCACCGACAACCCCGACATCCATGTGGGCGGCGTTCGGTTTCGGGCCTGGCAGCCGCCCAGCGCGCTGCACCCGAGCATCACGGTTGACGGTCCGCTGCAGTTCGAGCTCGTCGACCTCACCACTGGAACGTCACGCGGCGGCTGCACTTACCACATCGCCCATCCCGGCGGGCTCGCCTACGATGAGCCTCCCGTCAACGCCGCCGCGGCCGAGTCTCGCCGCGCCCGCCGCTTCGAGGCGACCGGCTTTACTCCCGGCAAGCTCGACCTGTCCGACATCCGGGAAAAGCAGGCCCGAATTTCCACAGATATCGGCGCGCCGGGCATCCTCGACCTGCGGCGCGTGCGTACCGTTCTGCGGTAATGGCATTGGGCGATATGGCTGAAATGACCCTGCACTCCAGCGAGCCGTCGGCGGTTCCTCCCGGCCGCTACGACGCCGACCGGCTGCTGGCCGGGTATCACGCCGCGCGCGCACAGGAAGCACTGTTCGACCTGCGCCAAGGCCCAGGCGCCGGCTACGACGAATTCGTCGACCAACACGGGAACGTGCGCCCGGCGTGGACCGAGCTGGCCGACACGGTCGCCGAGCGCGGCCGGGTCGGGCTGAATCAACTCCGCTCGGTGGTGCACAGCCTGATCGACAACGACGGCATCACCTACACCGAAGTCGATCCCCACCGGGACGGGGCCACCGGGGCGTCCAAGCTCCAGGGCGTGGAGCCGAGGCCCTGGAGGCTCGACACGCTGCCGCTCGTAGTCTCCGCGGCCGATTGGGAAGTGTTAGAGGCCGGGCTGGTGCAGCGGTCGCGCCTGCTCGATGCGGTGCTCGCGGATTTGTACGGGCCCCGCAGCTTGGTTACCGAGGGCTTCATTCCGCCGGAGCTGGTGTTCGCCCATCCCGGCTACGTGCGAGCCGCCAACGGAGTCGAGGTGCCCGGGCACCACCAGCTTTTCATGCACGCCTGTGACGTCAGCCGGCTGCCGGACGGCAGCTTTGCCGTCAACGCTGACTGGACGCAGGCGCCATCGGGCGCCGGTTATGCGCTTGCCGACCGGCGTGTCGTCGCACACGCGATTCCCGAACTCTACGACAGGATCGCGCCCCGGCCGACGACACCGTTCGCGCAGGCGCTGCGGCTGGCACTCGTAGACGCCGCACCTGATGTCGCTCAAGACCCGGTGGTGGTGGTGCTCAGCCCGGGCATCTACTCGGAGACGGCGTTCGACCAGGCGTATCTCGCTACGCTGCTGGGTTTTCCGCTGGTGGAAAGCGCGGATCTGGTGGTGCGCGACGGTAAGCTGTGGATGCGCTCGCTGGGCACGCTGAAACGCGTTGATGTCGTTCTTCGCCGCGTCGACGCGGTCTACGTGGACCCGCTGGACCTGCGGGCCGATTCCAGGCTCGGTGTGGTCGGCTTGGTGGAGGCGCAACACCGCGGGACGGTGACCGTCGTCAACACGCTGGGCAGCGGTATCCTGGAAAGCCCTGGGCTGTTGCGTTTTCTGCCCAACCTGGCCGTGCGGCTACTGGACGAAGCCCCGCTGCTGGATACCGCGCCGGTCTACTGGGGCGGTATCGCCGGCGAACGCTCGCACCTGCTGGCAAATCTGTCGTCACTCTTGATCAAATCCAGTGTAGGCGGGGAAACCCTTGTCGGACCGACACTTTCGTCTTCACAGTTGACTGAATTGGCTGCGCAGATCGAGAGCACACCGTGGCAGTGGGTCGGCCAGGAGCTGCCGCAGTTCTCGTCGGCGCCAACCGACCATGCCGGTGCGTTGTCGTCGGCCGGCATCGGCATGCGGCTGTTCACGGTCGCCCAACGCGGCGGCTTCGCGCCGATGATCGGCGGCGCCGGCTACGTACTGGCGCCCGGTGCCGCCGCCTACACGCTGAAAACCATTGCGGCAAAAGATGTCTGGGTGCGTCCGACCGAGCGTGCGCGAGCCGAAGCGATCACCCTTCCGACGGTCACGCCACAAGCGAAGACCGCTACGGGCACCTGGGGGGTCAGCTCCCCGCGTGTGCTGTCCGACCTGTTCTGGATGGGACGCTATGGCGAGCGCGCGGAGAATACGGCCCGGTTGCTGGTCGTCGCCCGCGACCGCTTCCACGTCTACCGGCACCGCCAGGACACCGAAGAAAGCGAGTGTGTCCCGGTGCTGATGGCCGCGCTCGGGCGCATCACCGGGACCGACACCGGAGCGGATAACGACCACGCCGAGATGATCGCGATTGCCCCCTCGACGCTGTGGTCACTGACTGTGGACCAGCGCCGGCCGGGATCCCTCGTTCAGTCGGTGGAGGGGCTGGCGCTGGCCGCCAGGGCGGTGCGCGACCAGTTGTCCAACGACACCTGGATGGTGCTGGCGAGCGTGGAGCGCGCGCTCGCACAGCGGTCCGACCCGCCGCAATCGCTCGCCGAAGCCGACACCCTGCTCGCGTCGGCCCACGCGCGCACCTTGGCCGGGATGCTGACGCTGTCGGGGGTGGCCAGCGAGTCGATGGTGCGCGACGTGGGCTGGACCATGATGGACATCGGTAAACGTATCGAACGCGGCCTCTGGCTTACCGCGTTGTTGAGGGCCACGCTGATTGCGGTCCGCAGCGCGGCGGCTGAACAAACCGTTATCGAGTCGACGCTGGTGGCGTGTGAATCCTCGGTCATCTACCGGCGCCGTACCGTCGGCAAGGTCAGCGTTGCCGCAGTGAACGAGCTGATGCTGTTTGACGCAGACAACCCGCGGTCGTTGCTCTATCAGCTGGAGCGGCTGCGGGCCAACCTCAAGGACCTGCCCGGCTCGTCGGGGTCGTCACGTCCGGAACGGATCGTAGATGAGATCAGTACCCAGCTGCGCCGGTCTTCCCCCGCCGAGCTGGGGATGCTCACCGTCGACGGACGCCGTGCCGAGCTGGCGGACCTGCTCGCCGCGATACACGCCGAGCTGCGCGATCTGGCCGAAGCGATAACCGAAACGCAGTTGGCGTTGCCTGGCGGCATGCAGCCGCTGTGGGGCCCCGACGAACGACGGGTGATGCCCGCCTAGCCGCCGACAGCGGCCCTGGGCGAATCCGAGGTCACCTCGTCAATAACGGTGTGGATGAACTGCATCTTGTCCAGAACTTTGGCCGGCAGCACGAACGGGTACAGGTCGTCGTGCCCCATCGATCGGTTCACCATGTTCAGCGACCACGACAGCGGCAGCCACAACTCGATGATGTTGGGAAAAGCGCTGGGGCCCAACGCCGGCCGGTCGAAGGTCGCGGTGGCCGGTGCTAGACCGCACCACGCGGAGGTGTCCAGGGTGTCGCGGATATGCAGGTAATGCGCGAACGTCTCGGCCCAGTCCTCGGCGGGATGCATGGTCGCGTAGGAAGACACGAAGCTCTTCTGCCAATTCTCAGGCGCGCCGTCGCTGTAGTGGCGGTCCAGCGCCTCCTCGTAGTCGGCGTTCGGGTCGCCGAACAGCTCGTTGAACCGCGCCACGTACTCGCTCGACGGGGTGATCAGCCGATAGAAGTAGTAGTGCCCGATCTCGTGGCGAAAGTGCCCCAACAGGGTGCGGTACGGCTCGTCCATCTCGACCCGCAGCTGCTCGCGGTGCACGTCGTCGCCTTCCGCGAGATCTATTGTGATGACCCCGTTTTCGTGGCCCGTCAGGACCTTCTCGTGCGCACTGGAAAGCAACCGGAAAGCCAAGCCATAGGAGGGGTCCTGATCGCGTCCGACGATCGGCAGCTTGAGCTCGTGTAGCTCGGCGACCAGCCTGCGCTTGGCTGCTTCGGCTCGGGCGAACTCCGCCAGGCCGGCGGTGTTGGCGTCATTGGGCCGTTCGATGGTGAGCACACACGACGCGCAAAGTAGGCGAGGTTGATTGATCGGGACCAGCCAGTTGCATTTGGCGACATGACGATTGGCGCACAGTTCGTATTCGCCGGCGCTGACGAAGCCGGTCTGGTCGGCGTCGTCGCCGGTGGTGATCACCAGCAGGGCCATCTCTTCGAGGGAAAAACCTAAAGGGCTCCCGCACGCTAGGCACGCCGAGTTCTCGAACGTCAGACGCTGGCCGCAGTTCGGACAGTGGAAATCACGCATACGGCTCGTCACCTTCGTACGGCACGACGTCCACGGCGACGTCGATCACGCTTTTCTTGGAGTTGGTGTAGATGATCCCGCGCAGCGGTGGGACGTCGGCGTAGTCACGGCCGCGCCCCACGACGATGTAGCGCTCGTCGACCATCTGGTTATTGGTGGGGTCCAGCCCCAGCCACTCGAACCGGCCAGGCGGTTGCGGGGTCCAGATCGCGGCCCAGGCATGGGTTGCGTCGACTCCGATCATTCGATCCTTTCCCGGTGGTGGATCGGTGGCCAGGTATCCGGAAACGTAGGCGGCCGCCAACCCGTTGGCACGCAGGCAGGCGATCGCCAGCCGAGCGAAGTCTTGACATACCCCTTCCCGGGCCATCAGAACCTCATTGACTCCGGTGGAGATCGTCGTCGAGCCGGTTCGGTAGGTGAAGTCGGTGTGGATCCGTGCCGTGAGATCGCGCAGCACCTCGATCAGCGGTCGTCCGGGCGCGAAGCTGGAAGCGGCGTAGTCGCGTATCGCGTCGGTGATCTCGGGCGGATCCAGGTCCAGAGCGAACTCGGTGGCCAACGCGCCCTGCACTCCCACCGGGCGGGACTGCTCCCACGGGGCCTGCGCCGGCCCGCTCCCCCAACGCTCCGGCGGCGACGGGTACACCTCGACGATCGACTCGCTGGTGATGGTCAGGGTCTGGTGCGGCTCGGTGACGTGGAAATACGAGCTGATGTTGCCGTAGGTGTCACGGCTGGTTGAGCTGTCGGCGGGCGCTGGTGAGATCCGCAGCTGGTGAAACAGGCAGCGCTGCCGGGCCAGGTCACGCGGGGTCAGGAAGCCCCGCCCGTAGGAGCTGGTCACCACCTGGGAGTAGCGGTATTCGGTGCGGTGGGTGATCCGGTAGCGGGCCCCCGGGCCCGGCGGGTGCTGATCCGGCGCGAGCGGCTCGTCGGGAAGCACGAGATCGGCCACAGCTGTAACACTAGCCAGCCCCGGCCCGCCGGGACGACTGAACGACGCTGCGCGGCGTTCCGCGCGCTGGCCACGCGATATGGGCGCACAATGAGTCATGGCCACGTGGGAGGACGTCGCCAACATCGTCGGCGAGCTCCAGCTCACCGACGAGCGGTCACCGCGCGAATGGCGGGTCGGCAAGAAGCTGATCGCCTGGGAACGCCCGCTGCGTAAGTCCGATCGGGAAGAGTTAGCCGCGTTGGGGACTGAACCTCCAGAGGGCGACATCCTGGGCGTGCGGGTGGCCGACGAGGGCGTCAAGTTCGCCTTGATCGCCGACGAACCGGGCGTGTATTTCACTACCCCGCATTTCGACGGCTATCCCGCGGTGCTGGTCAAACTCGCCGAGATCGACGAGCTGGGGCTTCGTGAGTTGATTGTCGAGGCGTGGCTGACGCAGGCCCCGAAGCGGCTGGTGCAGGAGTTTCTCGGCGAGGTCACCTAACCGCCGCCAGGCAGCGCGGCGGTAGCCTCAGAAGTATCAGATGTCACTCTGATAACACTAGCAACTTTAGACACTCTAGATAACTCAATCACGACTAGATAACTCCAACAACGTTAGAAGTCATAAGTAACAGTTGCACCAATAATCACTCTAATTGACTTAAATAAACACCAGCAACTAGAAACGCCGGCGCATCAAAGATCTCATTAAATTGCTAAAGTCCCACCCGTTGACAGTTTTCACGCTGGTTTGTTACACGTGTTAAATGAGTTATTTACGCGGAACACTGAGCATGCAATCGGTGTGCAAGTCGCTGCTGATTTCCGCGTTGGTCGTCCTGGGTATATCGCTGTTCATTGATCCCACTACCGGGGTGGCCTACGCGGAGGGCATGGACTGGGATGCCGTAGCGCAATGCGAATCGGGCGGCCGCTGGAACGCCGACACCGGCAACGGGTTCTACGGTGGCCTGCAATTCAAGCAATCCACCTGGGACGAGAACGGCGGCGTCGGCAACCCGGCGACCGCCTCCCGCGATCAGCAGATCGCGGTGGCCAACCGGGTGCTGGCCACCCAAGGACCTGAGGCCTGGCCCAAGTGCGGCGGCAACCAGGACCTCTTCCCGATTGAAGTCGTCAACATCCTGCGGTCCGGGCATCCGATACGCAGCACGCTGCACAAGCTGTGGTCGCTATCGGTCCCGCAGTAGGGAATTCGCGGGGCCGAAGTAATCGGTCCGTGATCGGCTGGGCCGGTCGCTCGGATCGCCAGCCTGGAAATCTCGCTGGCTAAGCAGCCGGCTGCAGCTCGAAAACCGGGATGATCCGGGTCGTCCTCGCCTGATACTCAGCGAAACCCGGGGCCACCGCGGTGATCTTCGGGAAAAGCTCGTCCCGCTCCGCAGGCGGCAATTCACGGGCAGTCACGTCGGAGGATTCGTTGCCGATCTCGACACGAGCCGACGGATTTGCGCGCAGATTATGCACCCACGCCGGGTTGACGTCGGCGCCCGCATAAGACCCGAGGATGAGCAGCTTGCTGTCCACACGGAAAAAGGCCAACGGGGACAGTCGAGGCTGACCGGACTTGGCGCCCGTCGTGGTCAACAGCAACAGGTCGGCACCCTCGAATTGGCCGCCGACCTTGCCGTCGTTTGCCCGAAATTGGTCGGTGACAGTCTTGTTGAACGCTTTGATCGTCTCGGCATCCGGGATCGGTTGGGCCATATGCGTTGCTCCTCCTCATCGCTTCGCTTTCCATCGACAACCTAGCGGCGTTCTTCGTCTATTCCGTCTCGAGATCGACGCCGTACCAGTCCTCGCGGCACTCCGGCCAGCAGCTCACCCCAACCTGGCTCCGGATGCTCGGCGCTGGTGCCCTGCTTAGGTCGATTCTGTCGGCGGGTATGAACCGTAACAGCGGTGTGAACCGTAATGGACGTTAAGCGCTCGGCGATCGCCTACGTGATAGAACTTAGCTATCTTAACTATACTTTGGGCACGAGAACGATGACGGACCGCTGGTTTGACCCGGAATTCTCCGACGCGCTCGCCGAGGGAGCCATCTGGGATAGGCGCAAGGGCAACCATGAGGGCGCCGTCGAGATCCTCAAATGCGTCGAGGGCCGGATCGGGACGCGATTTCTTGTCCAAGGTTTGGAGTCAGGGCGCCAGTGGCTCGTCACCCATTCCACCCTCCTGGGGACCTACGCGCCCAGGGGAAACAGCGCCCCCGCTGTGAATGCTCAGGTCCCGGCCTTTGGGGGCGCGGGTACCACCGAGTCGGGCACGACGTCGATACCGGACTCCTTGCGCTGTTGAGCAGTGATCGGCGCCGGAGCGTCGGTGAGCGGGTCGACACCGCCGCCAGACTTCGGGAACGCGATCACCTCGCGGATGGAGTCCGTCCCGGTCAGTAGCTGGACGATCCGATCCCAGCCGAACGCGATCCCGCCGTGCGGCGGGGCACCGAAAGTGAACGCGTCCAGCAAGAATCCGAACTTATCCTGCGCCTCGGCCGCGCCGATACCCATCATCGCGAACACCCGTTCCTGAATGTCGCGGCGATGGATACGAATGGAGCCGCCACCGATTTCGTTGCCGTTGCAGACGATGTCGTAGGCGTCCGCCTGCGCGCTGCCCGGGTCGCTGTCGAAGGTGGCCTCCGACTCGGTTTTGGGCGAGGTAAACGCGTGGTGCACCGCGGTCCACGCGCCGCTGCCCACCGCGACATCACCGGCGGCGGTAGCCTCGTCGGCCGGCTCGAACAGCGGGAAATCCACCACCCAGGTGAACGCCCACGCCTTTGGGTCGATCAACTCCAGCCGATGCGCGATCTCCACGCGAGCCGCACCCAACAGCGCGCGCGACGCCTTGGCTGTCCCCGCCGAGAAGAAGATGCAGTCGCCCGGCTGGGCGCCGACGTGTGCGGCTAGTCCGTCGCGTTCAGTGTCGGACAGATTCTTGGCGACCGGCCCGCTCAGCGTGCCGTCGTCACCGACCAACACGTACGCCAGGCCCTTGTGGCCGCGCTGCTTGGCCCAGTCCTGCCAGCCGTCCAGTGTGCGGCGCGGCTGCGACGCTCCGCCGGCCATCACCACCGCACCGACATACGGCGCCTGGAAAACCCGAAAAGTGGTGTCCTTGAAGAACTCTGTGCACTCGACTAGCTCAAGCCCGAATCGCAGGTCGGGCCGGTCCGAGCCGAATCGTCGCATCGCGTCCGCGTAGCTGATCCGCGGCAACGGCAGCGGCACGTCGTAACCGACCAACGCCCATAACGCCTTGAGCACCTGTTCGGAGATCGCGATGACGTCGTCGGCGTCGACGAAGCTCATCTCCATGTCGAGCTGAGTGAACTCCGGCTGCCGGTCGGCCCGGAAATCCTCGTCGCGGTAGCACCGGGCGATCTGGTAGTAGCGCTCCATGCCGGCCACCATCAGCAGCTGCTTGAACAGCTGCGGGCTTTGCGGCAACGCGTAAAACGAGCCGGGCTGCAACCGCGCGGGCACCAAGAAGTCGCGTGCGCCTTCCGGTGTCGAGCGTGTCATCGTCGGGGTTTCGATCTCGACGAAGTCATGCGCGGCCAGCACCTCACGCGCTGCGGCATTTACTTTGGAGCGCAACCGAATTGCCCCGCCGGGGCCGTCACGGCGTAAGTCAAGGTAACGGTATTTCAGGCGGGTCTCCTCGCCGGCCGGCTCGTCGAGCTGAAACGGCAGCGGCGCGCACTCCCCCAGCACCGTCAATGACGTTGCGTTGACTTCGATTTCGCCCGTGGCGATCTCGGGGTTGGCGTTGCCCTCCGGCCGGATCTCGACGACACCCTCGACGGCGATGCAGAACTCGGCGCGCAGGCGGTGGGCCTGGGCCAGCACGTCGTCGGCGCGGAACACCACCTGAGAGGTACCCGACGCGTCGCGAAGGTCGATGAAGATCACCCCGCCGTGGTCGCGCCGACGCGCAACCCATCCGGCCAGCGTGACCTTTTGGCCCGCATCGGCGGCGCGCAACGATCCGGAAGCATGACTGCGTAGCACGACAGCACAGTCTAGAGGCGGTAGTTTCGAGCACTGTCATGGATATTGCAGTTGTCGGTCCCGGCGCCGTCGGTACGACGGCTGCCGCGTACCTATATGCCGCCGGTCACTCGGTTCTGATCTGCGGGCGCACACCGCGACCGCAGATCGAACTGCGGCCCGATGAGGCCGACCCGATCGTGGTGCCCGGCCCGGTGTGCACCGATCCAGGCCAGATCACCGGCCCGGTCGGGGTGGTCCTGCTGGCGCTCAAAGCCACCCAAAACGACGACGCCGGTCGCTGGCTGGCCCGGTTGTGCGATGAGCACACCATCGTCGTCGTGCTCCAAAACGGTGTCGAGCAGGTCGAGCAGGTGCAGCCGCACTGCCTGTCGTCGACGGTGATCCCGGGCATCGTCTGGTACGGCGCCGAGACTCAGCCCGAAGGATGGGTGCGGCTGCGCACCGACGTACGGCTGGTGCTGCCCACCGGGCCCGCCGCGGCCAAGATCGCGGATTTGTTGAATGGCGCCGGGTGCACGGTGGAGTGCGACCCGGACTTCACTACCGCAGCCTGGCGCAAGCTGCTGGTCAACGCGCTGGCCGGCCTGATGGTGCTCACCGGGCGCCGGTCGGGAATGTTCCGCCGAGACGACCTGGCCGCGCTGGCGCGCCGCTACGCCGCCGAATGCCTGGCGGTCGCCCGCGCCGAAGGCGCGCATCTGGGCGACGAGCGTCGCCGACGGCACGGTCGAGATGTTCCGCCAGGCGCCCACCGATATGGGCACCTCGATGCTGGCCGACCGCGAGGCCGGCCGGCCGCTGGAATGGGACATCCGCAACGGGGTGATCATCCGCAAGGCACGCGCCCACGGAATCGCGACGCCGATCAGTGACGTCCTGGTGCCGCTGTTTGCGGCGGCCAGCGACGGCCCCGGATAGTCGGCACCGGTCAACGTCAGGACACCGGCAAATAGCCCGGCAGAGTCTCCAGGTGACCGACTATTTCAATCTGGTCAGGGATAGTCGCAAAGAATATCGAACCTAGGTCTTGGTTAACCGCACCCTCGGTGTAGTCACCCATGGAGATATCCGTCGCATAGGTGGTCAAATCGGTGTTGCCTTCGGTGTAGACGGCTTGCGCTTCGGTCACGGCGGCAGTGAAGTTTGCGGGGGTCGTAATGGAAAACTCAAAGGTGTCGGCAGGGATGACGGGTTGGTTGAAAAGCGCGTCGAGCGTTCCGACGTAGACGCCTCACTGAAAGCGCTCTGACCAGCAGGCTCACCACTGGTGCCGGTGGCGAAATCCGCAGACGCATCACTGAAAGCGGTCTGACCAGCAGCAAGTTCGGCCTGGATGTCGGTGAGGATGTCGGTGTAATCGTCGGCGCGAGCGGCCGGTGCTCTGGCCGCCGAGATCATTGCCGCGGCCACGAAGGGACAGGCGGCCGCCCCTAGACCGACCAGCACGGCTCGCGAACGCTTGTGACCCATGGGCGACTCCAATCTCTCGAAGGCCCCAAAGACAACTTGCGAGCTGAGAAAATCGGCAGCGTGCCGCCATGATTTTCTCAAAATATAACCTCTAGTTCTCAGTAAAGTCTCGCGACGCCGGTCACCGACGGCGCTGGTCAGATACCTTAGGAGTGACCATGGCGAAGATGTTTCCCTGCGAATGCGTCAACGTGAGTTTTACCGAGACCGCGCCGTACCGGTTCACCAACAGCGTCGACCTCGCCATCACACCCGAGCAGCTGTTCGAGGTGCTGGCCGACGCGGAATCCTGGCCGCACTGGGCGAGCGTGATCACCAACGTGACCTGGACCAGCCCCGAACCCCGTGGGGTGGGCACCACCCGCACCGTCGACATGCGCGGCGGCATCGTCGGTGACGAAGAATACCTTGTCTGGGAACCGTTCACCCGCATGGCTTTTCGGTTCAACGAATGCTCGACTCGGGCTGTGGCGGCGTTCGCGGAAAACTACCGGGTCGAGGTCATTCCGGGCGGCTGCCGGATGACCTGGACGCTGGCGCAGAAACCCGCGGGGCCGGCCAAGCTTGGCGATGTTCGTGGTCCGGCCGCTGCTCAATCTGGTCTTCCGCCGTTTCCTGACCAGCCTGCGCCGCTACACCGACAAGCGGTTCGCCGCGACGCCGCAGGGTTAGCGAGGGCTCAGCAGGCTAGCCTCAGGGCAGCATCAGGAACGAATCGGCGGCGGCTACGGCGGCGTCAGAAGCGAGGGGAATGGTGATGTCGCCCAAGGGGGTCACCAAGGTATCCGAGATCACGTCCGCGCCGGGTGTCGTCGAGGCGAGGACGGCGTAAATGTTTTCGAAGCCGGTATCACCGAGGGCGTAAGTGTCGAATACCGAGCCGACCGGCGGAACGTCCCCAGCGGCGGTGCCTGTGGGATCTGATGTAGAGGTGACGCGGATTGCCTCGTCGATATCACCTAAGGAATCCGAAGCGGTACTCACGTCGGCATCGAAGGTCCCGGTGCCCCCGGTGCCGACGCCGAACTGCTGAGTTCCCTGAATAGCTACGTCCAGAGGTGGAACCCCATTTATTCCGGTGAACTCTTCGGTGGAAGCGGGAACGATGCCGTAGGCGTCGGCCAAGGCGACGGCCACTGCATCGGTGTTGGGAACTGCGGCTGCGTCAAAAGTGGTGGGAAGGGTGAAGTCCCCGAAAGGGGTCACCACGGTATCCGAGATCACGTCGCCGGATGGCGAGGGGAGATCGGAATACACGTTCTCAAAGCCGTAACCGGGGTTGATCACGTTGAACACCGAGCCGACCGGCGGAACGTCCCCAGCGGCGGTGCCTGTGGGATCTGATGTAGAGGTGACGAGGAGTGCCTCAGTTTGAGTACCGAAGATATCCATAGTGGTGGTCTTGGCGGCATCGAAGGTCCCGGTGCCGACGTCGAACTGCTGAGTTCCCTGAATAGCTACGTCCAGAGGTGGAACCCCGCCTATTGCGGTGATCGTTTCAGCGGAAGTGGGATCAGGAACGATGCCGTAGTCGTCGGCTAAGGCGCCGGCGCCCGCATCGGCGGCGGCAACTACGGCGGCATCAAAAGTGACGGGAATGGTGATGTCCCCGAAGGGGGTCACCAAGGTATCCGAGATCACGTCCGCGCCGGGCGTAGTCGAGGCGAGGTCGGAGTAAATGTTCGCGTAACCGGTATCACCGAAGGTGTAAGTGTCGAACACCGAGCCGACCGGCGGAACGTCCCCAGCGGCGGTGCCTGTGGGATCTGATGTAGAGGTGACGAGGAGTGCCTTGTCGATATCACCGAAGGAATCCGAAGCGGTACTCTCGTCGCCATGGAAGGTCCCGACCACCGTACCGAGGGTCGTGTCTTTAACGTCGAATAGCTGATATCCCTCAACGGTTTCGTCCACAGCCGGAGGAGCCGTCTGTGATCCGTAGATTCCGGTGAGCACTTCGGTGGAACCGGAATCAGGAACGATCACGTAGTCGTCGGCGAAGGCGGCGGCCGCTGGGAGGAACGCGGCGCCCAGCAGCCCACCGGCAGCCGCGCCCAGGGTGCGGGTGATGCGACGACGAGGACGACGATGACGCACGGGCGACTCCTTCAATGTGCAGGTGGGCTGGCCTGAGGCTAAACCACACGTGAAACCAAGGTGTGAAGAACCTGAAGATTTCTCACGTTGCTGTGATGAGTGCCTGCCCATTGCTTCACCTTTCAGACGTGTCCAGGTTTTTGGGACAAAAAGGCTCCTGCATCATCCGGCCGCATCGGAGAGCCCGAACGCGTCGTAAACGAAGCCGAGGTCGGCTCGGATGCGCTCCGGGGTGAGGCCGAACTGGTCAGGCGAGTGTTCGTGACGGCTGGTGTAGCTGCGCTGCCGTTCCGCCTGCGCTCGCACCTCCTCCCGGAAGCCCGTGCTGGGCTCGATCTCGATGAAGTCGAGGATCCGCGCCATCGTCGGCTCGAGGTTCTGAATGAGGTCCTCGTAGCGGACCACGCAGAGGTTCCGTTCAGGGATGAGCCCGGCCGAGTTTGCGACGTAGAAGTCCCGGAGCATCGCGCACGAGGCCTGGTAGAGGTTCTCGATCCAGCGCCGCTGGTCCTCCTCCTTCGTCCGGTTCCAGACGTCGTACCCGTTCTCCAGCACGCTGGCGAGCAGCGACATACCGGACGGAATGACCTCGACCGGATCGCGAACCACGTACACCAGCCGGCAGTCGGGGTAGCGCCGCAGCAGCGCGTCGAGCCGGAATGTCAGCATGCTGGACTTGACCAGGATGCGGTTGGCGCGCTTGAGGGTCAGGTTTCGGCGCCAGCAAGCCTCGTAGTAATGGAAGAAGCGCTCGTCCTCGCGCGCCGTAACGTCGTCGATCCCGAATTCGCGCCGCGACAGCTCACTCCCCCAAATATCCTGCCAGGCAAGGAAATACGCCCAGGCGAACGGACCGTCGAGGGTGCGGAAAAACCACGCCACGTCGTCGGTCTCGATACCACGAAGGCTGGTGTCGTGCACGTCCGACGGGTGATAACGCGCCGGCGACAGCCGGTCAAGCCGCGGGACGATCCGGCCGAGCAACTTACGTGCCGTAATGGCCGGGAAAAGCATCTCCCACAGCTCGAAGGCGGCCATATCGCCGGCTCCCAGCAGCAGCCGGTGCAGGAAGGTGGTGCCGCTGCGCGGGTTGCCGACAATGAAGATCGGCCGGTCGATCGCCTGCTTGCGGTGGCGGGGATAGACGAGATGGTCGAGGCCCAGCGTCGTCGCCGAGATCGCCTGGCGCACCTGCAGCAGCGTGAACGCGCCGAGCGGGCGCAACCAGAACCCGAACGTCGTGCCGATGACCCGGTACAGGTGCAGGTAGCGGCTCATCAGCCTTCCCAGACCGCAGCGGCAGCCACGATGGTGAACCCGGCCGCGGCGCTCGCAACGACCATCTTGTCGCCGACCTGCACGGTGCCGTTCCGCAGGCGGTAGTCCAGCGCGAGCGCCCACGAGGTGCTCGCCGTGTTCCCGAACAGCGAATGGGTGTGCACGCACGCCTGCGGCCGCGCGCCGAGCTCGGCCAAGACTCGCTCGAGGACCGCCTCGCTCGGCTGGTGAAAGGCATAGTGGTCGACCTCTTCTGGCGACCATCCGGCGTCGGCTAGTAACCGGCGGATTTCCGGCGGCACGTGAACCGCCAGCGCGAACAGCTCCTTCGAATGCGACGTGAAGTGGCCGTCGACAGGCGCCCGGCACAGGGCGTAGTGCTCGGAGAGCGTCTTGTGCAAAATCCCCACCAGCCGCGCACTGCCTGCCGGCAGCGGCTCCCGCGAAATCACCAGCGCGGCGGCGGCGTTTCCGAGCGTCAGGCCGGCCACACCTACCGCGACGTCTTCGAGCGACTGGATGTCGTGGGTGATCCGGTCACGTGTCAGTTCGCCAGCGCAAATGAGCGCCGTTTGGATGTCGTCGTGCAGGGCGAAATAGCCGGCGGCGACGTGCAGCGCCTCGATGAGTCCGGCACAGGCGCAGGTCACGTCCATGGCGTGCAGTGGCTTCGCGCCGAGGCGCCCTGCGACTTCGGCCGCGGTCGCCGGCTCGAACGCGTCACGCGCGATTCCGCCGTAGATGAGGAGGTCGATGTCGGTTGCCGCCAGGCCGTTTTCGCGCAGGCAAGCGCTCGCTGCGCGGGCCGCGAACTCGCCCGGCGACAGCGTGGCGTCCTCCTCGAGGTAGCGCATCTTGGTATTACATCGGTCGAACACGTACCGGATGCTCTGCTCAATCGGCTCCCATTCAGCCGCCGGGCCGCGGAATGATTCGCGGACGCTGGACAGCGCCACTTCGTTGTCGACAGCTTCGTCCGGAAGGACGGTTTCGGGTCGCGACAGGTAAAGGCGTGGAAGCTTCGAACAGTCGCTGGAATCTCGAGACACGCGGGGCCCCCGTTTCTTTCAGCCAAGCGGTACGGCTTATCAATTAGCTTTAGAAAGTACCTGGCCCATCGCGCTGCGGCCAGCTTAATCCGGATAATTGGACTATCCCTGCTGATCGGGTTGTTCCGGTCAGTACAAACCCTCCCACGCCGAGCGACGTGCAGCGTCCGGGTCATCGACGATGACGTCGGACGCCGACTGGATGACTCGGGTCGCCCGCCGCGGGGTGTCGTAGCGGGGCCAGTCGTCAGACCGGGCCCGGCCGTCCGACCAGCCCTTGGTGGCGAAGTCCAACCAGGTCCGCTGCATCCGGCGGCCCACCGCGGGCGGTAACCACCTGCCCAGCGGGTGCAGCCGTCGGCCCAGATGGGAGCCGTAGCTGTGCTGGATGTGTACGACCTCGCTGCCGTGTGCAGCGCCCAGGCCCAGCGCCCGCAGCGTCCACGGCGTGTAGTCGAACCGATAGACATGTGTCGGCGCGTGCGCACTGTAGGCGTCGGCGAACGCCCAGGCCGGTGCGACGAACATAGCGTCGGCACCAATGGCTTCCAGTGCACGGCGGCTGCGCGGGTAACCGGGGTAGGCGGCCAGCACCCGCGCCCGCGCCCGCGGCCCCAGCCGCGTAAAGAACTCGTCGATATTTGCCGGTGTCGTCGGCAGCATGGGCGGCTTGTCCCGGGCGAACATCGAAGCCTCGTTCTTGTTGGTCCCGATGATCAATGGCACGCGGGCCACCGCGCCCGCCCGCGCGGCCTCGATCGGATGCCGCGGCAGCAGATCGACCCCGTAGGTCAGGCCGTGCGCAAGTGTCGGCGTTGTCGCGACACTCGCCAGCTGAAGCTCGCCGGCGGCGCTGCGCAACTCGCGCTGCGGCAGTTTCTTCAGCTCCCCCGCACCCACTCCGAGCCGGCTGAGGAACCGCTGCGCCTGCTCGGCTCGCGTCGCGCGATCGGCGATCAGCGGCAAGGCCGGGCTCTGCACGATCGCCCGGCCGAACAGCCCGTCGGCGGCCGGACTGGCCAACAGCGCCAATACCGAAGTGGCACCTGCGGATTGACCGAACACGGCGACCCGGTCCGCGTCACCGCCGAACGCGGCGATGTTGTCCCGCACCCAGGTCAATGCGGCGATCTGGTCGCGCAGGCACAGGTTATTTTCGAATCCCTCGCCGAGGTCGCCGAGCTCGAAACCGCCGAATACCCCGACGCGGTAGGTCACGTTGACGACGACCACGTTGCCGCTGGCGGCCAACCGCGACCCGTTGTAGAGCTGCAGTTGTCCGGCGCCGTTGAGGAACGCTCCGCCGGGAATCCAGACCATCACCGGGAGCGAACCGGACACATCGGGTGACCACACCGTCACGGTCAGGCAGGCCTCGTCGCGGATCTTCGGGTCGTTGCGGTCGCCCGCGACCATCGAGCGGCTCTGCAGCGGCAGCGGCGCGTGCTCGACGGCGTCACGCACACCCGTCCACGGCACTAGCGGCGCCGGCCCCGCGAATCGGCGCTGGCCGACGGGTTGCTGCGCGTACGGCACACCCCGCCACACCGCGACGCCGCCTTCGATGGTGCCGCGAAGATCACCGAAGGTGGTGTGCGCGAGAGCAGGAACTTCGGCTATCGCGGGCACGCCTGAATCGTAGTGTGCGAAGCTGATCCCGCCGGGCTGAAAGCGTCTGGGAGCCGTGACACACACGCAACGGAGAATGCGATGACCTTCAACGAGGGTATGCAGATCGACACCAGCACGACGTCGGCCTCCGGCGGAGGCGGGCGGGTAATGGCGATCGGCGGCGGGCTGGGCGGATTGTTGTTCGTCGTCGTGGCGTTGCTGCTCGGCGTCGACCCCGGCAAGGTGGCGACCCAGCTGCCGATGAACACCAGCCAGGACGTGGCACCCGGCTTCGACCTGAACCAGTGCCGGACCGGAGCCGACGCCAACAAATACGTGCAGTGCCGGGTGGTGGCGACCGGCAACTCCGTCGACGCGGTCTGGAAGCAGCTGATGCGCGGATACACCCGACCTCGGGTGCGGTTGTTCAGCGATCAGGTCAACACTGGCTGCGGCCCGGCCACCACCGCAGTCGGACCGTTCTACTGCCCGGTGGACAAGACCGCCTACTTCGACACCGGCTTCTTCCAGGTGCTGGTCGACCAATTCGGTTCCAGCGGTGGACCATTGGCGCAGGAGTATGTGGTCGCTCACGAGTTCGGCCACCACGTTCAGGATCTACAGGGGAGCCTCGGTCGTGCCCAGCAGGGCGCGCAGGGTGCTGGCGGCAACGGCGTGCGCACCGAGCTGCAAGCCGACTGCTATGCGGGCGTGTGGGCGCATTACGCCTCAACCGTCAAGCAGGAGAGCACCGGCGTGCCATACCTGGAACCGCTGAGCGACAAGGACATTCAGGACGCCCTTTCGGCGGCGGCCTCGGTGGGAGACGACCGGATTCAGCGAGCCGCGACCGGCCACACCAGCCCTGAGTCGTGGACCCACGGCTCGTCGGAGCAGCGTCAGCACTGGTTCACGGTCGGCTATCAAACCGGTGACCCCAACCAGTGCGACACCTTCCGCGAACCGAACCTCGGCTAGCTACTAGGACCTGAAAAAGGGGTTCACTGGGGACGGTGCTGATCAGCGGCGACTGGTGTTGGGATGCGCAGTCGGCTGGGTGTCGATTTTATGCGGCTAGGGTGCTGATCTTGACGAGGTTGTGGGCGAATACGCCGTGTCCACACCAGGTTCGGGCGCCCTCAATGCTGGTGAGTTCGGTGCGGTTCCATCCGTAGCTTCGTTTGAGGTGGTTGATGCGCCCTTCGGATCCGGTTCGCCATTTGACTTTGTCGCGGAAGGCTCGCCGGTGTTCGAACTCGCGGCGGGCCGCGCCGGGTTTGCTGCGGCGCGGGATGGCCACACTGCGTACACCGAGGGCATGAAGGTCGCGTTCAACCGATGCGTCGCCGTAGCCACGGTCGGCGGTTACCGCCCGTGGTGGGCATCCGATGCGGCGGGTGATGCGTTGGATCGCCGGCGCCAATTGCCCTGCATCAGGCGGGTTTCCGATCTCGACACTGTGGTCGAGGATGACGCCGTCGGCGTTATCAACGACCTGGGCTTTGTAGCCAAACTCAACCGGCTTGCCCAGTCGTCCTTTACGGATTGGGCGAGCATCGGCGTCGTGCAGGCTGACCACCCGGATGCTCGAATCAGGCATCACCCCGGCCAGTCGGCTGCGGGTCTGTGCCACCACCCGCTGGGTGCGCCCCACGATGATGTTGAGGTGGTTGATCGCCTGAGCCAGTCGGCCTCTGCGAGATCCGCTGGCGGTGCGCAGCCTACGGCGGGCGTTGCGGATTACCGCGATAACCTCACGCATCGTCTGCTCGGCGATATCGGCCAGCTCCCCGGTGATCCGCTGAACTACGGCCTGGGCCTGATCGCGCTGCTGAGCACCACGCAGCCGCAGCTTAGAGGCGATCGCCCGGGCACGCCGACCCGCCGAACGGCGTCGATCACGGGCCTTGGTACGGCTCGCGACGCCAGCGGCTTTGATCCGCGCCACGCTGCGACACATCGTGCCCACCGCCTGGGCCAACAAACCCGAATCGGTCGGATAGCCCACATCAGCCTCCACCACCGTGGTATCGGCACGTACCCGATCGGTGCGCAGCAGTTTGGCGCCGGCGCTCAGAACAGCGTCGGCTGCGAACTCTCCGCGACCCGATTCGGCGGGGTGGCGTCGACGCGTCGCTGATCACCACCCAGCCCGTACCTGGCGATCAGCGGTGCCGCGCGCGTCCGTAGCTCGTCTCGGTACGACGGCGGCAAATACGCTCCGCGCCGGTACAAGTCGCGATACGGCCGCACTAACTGCGGGTGAACGCGCGCCAGCCAGGACATGAACCAGCCTCGGGTCGATCCGCGCAAATGCAGCCCGAACACCGTGACGCCCGTGGCCCCGGCCGAGGCGATCTGGCGCAGCAGACCGTCGAGGTGCTCGACCGAATCGGTCAGGTACGGCAACACCGGCGCCACCATTACGTGGCAGTCCAGGCCGGCCTCGCGAATTGCCGCGATCAACCCGAGGCGAGACTGCGGGGTGGGCGTACCCGGCTCGACCTGTTTATGCAGTTCAGGATCACCGACCGCGAGCGAGACGGCGAGGCTGACCGGCACCTGTCCGGCCGCGTCGGCGATCAGCGGCAGATCACGCCGCAGCAGCGTGCCTTTGGTCAGGATCGACAGCGGCGTGCCCGACCCCGCGAGTGCGCCGATGATGCCCGGCATCAACGCGTAGCGCCCCTCGGCGCGTTGATAGGGATCGGTGTTTGTGCCCAGCGCGACGGTCTCGCGACACCAGGATCTGCGGCCCACCTCGCGGCGCAGCACGTCGGCGACGTTTGTCTTGACGATGATCTGGGTGTCGAAGTCGTTGCCGCAGTCCAAATCCAGGTATTCGTGCGTGGGTCGGGCGAAACAGTAGCGACAGGCGTGCGAACAACCTCGGTATCCGTTGACCGTGTACCGAAACGGCAATGCGGCGGCTTCGGGAATCTTGTTCAGCGCAGACTTGCACAGCACCTCGTGAAATGTGATGCCATCGAACTGCGGTGTACGCACGCTGCGGACGAAACCGATGCGGTCCAATCCGGGCAGCGCGCCGTCATCGACCTCGATGCTCTGGCCGTCCCACCGCATACCCTATTCGAACTCTTGTTCGACTAGGTGTCAACCCCGGCGCCCGATTACCAAGGGCTGCAATTGGCGACTCGAGTCCTCGACAATCTGCCTGCGCGGGGCAGATTGTGATTTAAGCTGGATCATCGTGACTTCTGATTCCGACACCCCGGGGAACAATAAAAACCTCAAGTGGGCGATGGGCGCGGTAGGTGCCGTGGCTGTCCTGGCGACGATCGTCGCTGTCGTATTGCTTTTCAGCGGAGGCGGTTCGGGGGCCCCGAAAGGGGCTCACCCCGATGAGGGTTCCAGTCAAGAGACAGCCAACGTGGCCAGTGCGAAAGACAATGGACCGGTCACCGTGATCACCGACGACCCCAGCTGCACTGCGTGGACATCGATCAACAGCGAGCTTGCAAACAGCGGAGCGGGTCTCTGGAATGAGCGGGATAGATCGGTTCCTGCCTCCGCGTGGACGCCGAAGCTGCGTGCGCAATTCATCGCAGCCGCACAGTCGATGCGCGGTGCGGCGGCGCAAGCGGTCGGATTGGTCAAATTGACGCCCCATCGCGTGATGCGCGAGCTGTACCAGCAATTCATTGCCTACGCCCGCGCCTACGCCGAACGCGTCCCCAAATACACGCCTTCCGACAACAACCTGGCGGGCGCCGCGAACAGCGCGTCGTCTGCGTTGGGAGCAATCTGCGCTGCAATCAGCGACGGTCCCGCGGCTGCGCGGGGCCCGTTGGTGCCGCCTTCGGCGCCGCCGTCGGACATCGCCCCGGTGGGTAATCCCGTTAACCCGCAGCCCTTCCTGACGAGCGCCAACCCTGTGTGCGATGACTGGAAGTCGGCGCTAGACCAGTTCGGCAGGGACACCGACGCATGGCAGAAGCTGGACCCCAACGTCCCTGCGATCTACTGGGATCGGGAGCAGAAGGCCGTCAATTATGCGGTGGCCCCGGTGATGAACAGCTATGCGAGCAAGCTCGAACAGCTTGGTCGGCAAAGCGATAACGCGATCTGGCAGGATTTGGCCAACCTCTCCGCGCAGTATCGGCGCGCATTCGTTACGTCGCTGCCTACCTATACGACGACCGACAATCATTTGGCCAACGCCGCAAACTACGCGTCGACAACAATTCTCGGCGCATGCGCAGCGGTGGGCGAGTAGTCCGACAGAGCCGACCGTAGCGCTGCGGCGAACACCCCTCGAGGCTCCGCCGCAGCGTTACGTTCAGTGCCGGCTTACTGCTGCGATATCTCAGAACCCCGAGAACAGGTCGACCACCCACCCGCTGGCGTTGGGTGCAAGGTCGCCGCTCAGCAGTGAAGTAATGTCGGCTACTGCGTTGGGATCCAACGCTGAGGCGGCTGAGATTAGCCTGAGAAGCACCGGGTCTGTCAAAAAGCAAATGCGTGTTTTCAGCGATCGCGCAACCGACCGCTCGCGATCGAATGATCAACAGCCGCAGGGGTTTCAGAAGAGGGCCGGAGTCGGCCGGAAAATGCTGTGGCCCGCACACCGGTTGGTGTGCGGGCCACAGTCGGTTGTGTGAGGTCAGGCCCAGCTGCCGCCGACGGCGTTGTCGGTGGAGTTCATGTTGTTCCCCGCCGTTTGCACCTTTTGGCCGTGTTGGTTGGCTTGTTCGTAGATGACCTGGAAGTTACGACCCAACTGGGTGATGAACTCCTGGCAGGCCACCGAACCCGAGCCGCCCCAGAAGTCACCGGCGGCCAGCACATCGCGCACGATGGACTGGTGCTCGGCCTCCAGCGAGGCGGCCTGGGCGCGGATCAGCGCGCCGTGGGCGTCCACGTCGCCGAATTGGTAGCTGATCGACATAGTGCTCTCCTAAAGACGTTGTGCGGGTGGGGGTTAGCTGGACAGGATGTGCTGGGAGGCCTGCTCTTGCTGCTCGTAGTTGTTGGCGTCGCGGATCAGTCCGTCGCGCACCCCGTGCAGCATGTTGACGATGTTGCGGAAGGCCTGGTTCATCTGGCCCATGGTGTCATAGGACGTCATCTGAGCCGTCCCGCTCCAGCCCGCACCGGCGATGTTTTGGCTCGACGCCCACATCTTGCGGGCCTCGTCCTCCACGGTCTGGGCGTGCACATCGAAACGGCCCGCCATCGACCGCATCTCGTGCGGGTCAGTCATAAAACGCGTAGGCATATCAATCTCTCCTTATCTCGGTATCATTTGGGCGTTAATGCGTTGTGCGGCAACGGCATCCCCCACCTCTCACCCGCCGGCGGGCGTACGGGTTTCGACCTTTACGGGGGCCGTCTTGGCCGCTTGGGTGCCCATCCCGCGCCCGCTCAGCGAACCCATAAGGGCTTGCGTGAACGGGCTGTTCGGCAGACCCGCGGCTGGGTTCGCCGGGCTGACACTGGTCGCGGGCAACACCGGGGCCGCTCGAACAGCCATCTCCGGTGCATTGTTTGCCCAACCGTTCGGTATCGACAGCCCGCCCAACCGATGCGCGGAGGCCAGCTGAGCGGTGATCGCCTGGCCCGCCGCCCGCATCTGGGCAGAGATGCCGCCCATCAGAGCTTTCATCTTGGCGTCGACGAGTGTGGAAACTTCGCCCAGCATCGCCTGTTGGCCTGCCTGCATCGCCTGGCTGGCGTTCATCGTGTTGGCCATACTGATCAACATCTTGGCGGGCATGCTGGCCATCATCGTTGCGTAGTAGGTGGCCTGAAAGGGAAGGATCGACCCCGTGGCCGTGGCCGCACTTGTCGGAGCCAGCACGCCCAGTAACGTTGAGTCCAAACTTGCTGGTACACCAATGTCGCCGAGCACGGTAGTCCACTGGGTCGTTAATGGAGATGAGTGCCGCCGCTGGCGGGGTTACAGTTTCGCCAGGTAGCCGTTGAGCAGCGCCTGCAAGTCGGTGCCCAACGAGGAGGCCGAATTCGCGGCCGACTGGGCGGCCGCGGCCGCGTTGGCGGACGTGCCCTCCGTCGCTCGTCGTCGGCGCCGGGGTCTGCTCGGGCAACACGACGGCCTGCTGGGAGACCATCGCATAGGTGTCCATCGTCAGGCCGTCCTGGAACCACATCTCCATGTAAAGCGCCTCGGTGGCCGCGATCGCCGGAGTGTTCTGGCCCAGGAAGTTGGTGGCGACCAGCGCCGCCAACAACGCCCGGTTGGCCGCGATCACCGCAGGCGGCACCGTGGCGTCAAAAGCACCCTCATAGGCGGCGGCCGCCGCCAGAGCTTGCGCGCTGGTCTGAGCGGCTTGAATCGAGCTGCCCTGCAACCACGCGATGTAGGGCGCCGTCGCCGAAGCCATGCTCGCCGAGGACGGACCCAACCACGGGCCGCCGGTCAATTGCTGGATCACCGCCTGATACGAGGTGGCCGTGGTCTCCAAGTCGGCGGCCAACTCATCCCACGCCGACGCCGACGCCATCAACGGTCCCGAGCCGGCCCCCGAGTACATCAGGCCCGAATTGACCTCCGGCGGGAACATCATAAAGCTCATTGCCCCCGGTCCCCCTTAGCCTGCATTTGCCGCATTCGCCGCCTCGGCCAACGCGTACGCGCCCGCACCCGAGCGCAGCGCGGCGACCAACTGCTCATGGACTTCCGCTGCCTGAGCCGCGAGCTGCTGGTAGGCCACGCCCTGCTTCCCGAACTGCGCCGCCGTCATCGCCGACACCATATCGGACGCCGCCGGTGCCAGCCCCGTCGTCGGCGCCGCCGCAGCCGCATTGCGGGCCACCATCGAGTCACCGATCCCGGACAGACTGCTCGCAGCCCCCGACAACACTTCCGGATTTGTAGTTACGAACGACACCCCGACCTCCTTAAGGCGAACGTCAAGCACCCGGTCAGCTGTTCGCAACTGTCAATTCATTTACTTTTTTCCGAACAGCGTTCAGTCGGGCGCGTAACGGCTGGCCAATCGTAAATCACGAACACCCCTGCTGTGCTGAAAAAAACCAAAGACATTCCGCGCCGGATAAATTTTTCTTTATGTGACACAGGCGACTCTCAGGAACGAGCTGGGCGAGCGAAAACCGCGCCGCAGTCGGTGCTGCGCTCACGCGTCGGTCAGCAACTTCTTCAGCGCAGCGCGGCCCGTGTCGTCAAGCGGTAGCAATGGTCGACGCGGATCCCCCGCGCCGACGCCGAGTAACTCCAGGCCGGCCTTCACGGTGGTGGCCAGCCCGCCGGCCACGATGAACTCTAGCAGCGGCTTGAGTTCATCGTAAATCGCTTGTGCTCTTGGTAATTCGCCTGCGTGTACCGCGTCGTACAGGTCGATGCAAGGCTGCGGTCGGAGGCACGCCGCGGCCGTGCACCAACCCGCGGCGCCTGCATGCAGCGCGTCCAACACCGCCGGATTGCTGCCGTTGTAGAACGGCAGCCGGCCGCCGCTGAGCTGGTCGATGCGCGGCATCCGGGAAAGGTCACCGGTGGACTCTTTGACCATAGAGACGTTGTCGATAGTCTCAAACATCCGCACCAACAGTTCTGGGCTCATATCGACGCCGCTAGTGGCCGGGTTGTTGTACATCAAGATCGGAATCCCGATCGCGTCACCAATACTGAGAAAATGCTTAAAGATTTCGCGTTCGGAAAGTTTCCAGTAACTCACCGGCAAGATCATCACCGCATCGGCGCCGGCCTGTTGTGCATACTTCGCACGCCGCGTCGTCTTCGCGGTCGTCAAATCGGCAACGCCGACCACGACGGGCACCCGGCCGTCGACCGCCGCGATCGCGATGCCGACGAATACCGGCGGATTTCAGTGCCGCTGCGGTCGGGCCGGCACGCCTGGGTGTACGTGTTTGCCGGTTAGCCACTACGGGCCGGTATTAAAGAAGCATGGGCGAAGAGCCGGAATCACCGTCAGGCATCCGCCGCCGGACATTGCTGACGACGGGCGCTGCGGCGGCCATCGTCGGGGCAGGCGTCGGCGCGGCCGGCGTCGCGCTGCTTGGGACGCCGGGTCGTGGGCCCAGTCTGTGGACCCGGCCCGATCAGAGCGGCGCGCAACCGGTCGGCGGCCTGCATCTGCAGTTCGGCAAGGATGCGTCCACCGAAGTCGTCGTCTCATGGCACACCACCGACCCTGTTCGCAACCCGCGGGTCATGGTCGGCACGCCGACGTCCGGCTTCGGCCGGGTCGTGCAAGCCGAGACCCGAACCTACCGTGACGCGATGTCCAAGACCGAAGTGCGCGTCAACCACGCCCGGCTCGACAACCTGGCTCCCGACACCGACTATGTGTACGCGGCAGTTCACGACGGCACCAATCCCGAGCTAGGGACGGTCCGGACTGCCCCGTCCGGGCGAAACCCGTTGCGCTTCACAAGTTTCGGAGATCAGGCCATCCCGACACAGGGCCAATTCAAAAACCCGATCTACGGCATCCACAACCTTGGATCGCCGGCAGCCGGAGATACCACGACCGCCATCGAACGTCTAGGACCCCTCTTCAACCTCGTCAACGGCGACCTGTGCTACGCCAACCTCGCCAACGACCGCATTCGCACCTGGTCGGACTGGTTCGACAACAACACACGCTCGGCGCGCTACCGGCCATGGATGCCCGCGGCAGGCAACCATGAAAACGAATTAGGCAACGGGCCGGTCGGTTACGCCGCATACCAGACCTACTTCGCATTGCCCGACTCCGGATCCGACGCCGAGGTCCGCGGGCTGTGGTATTCGTTCACCGCCGGCTCGGTGCGGGTGATCAGCCTCAACAACGACGACGTCTGTTATCAGGACGGCGGAAACTTCTACGTGCACGGCTACTCGGGTGGCGCGCAAAAGCGTTGGCTGGAAACCGAACTCGCCGACGCACGAGCCGACCCGCGAGTCGACTGGGTGGTGGTCTGCATGCACCAGGTTGCGATCTCCACCGGAGATCGCACCAACGGCGCAGACCTGGGTATCCGCCAGGAGTGGCTGCCGCTTTTCGACCGCTACCAGGTCGACCTGGTGGTCTGCGGCCACGAGCACCACTATGAACGCTCGCATGCGGTGCGGGGAACACTGGACACCGAAACCAAAATGCCAATACCCGTCGAGACCCGCAGCGACGTCATCGACACCAACAAAGGCACCGTGCACCTCGTCATCGGCGGTGGTGGCACCTCAACGCCGTCAAACACCGTGTTCTTCCCGGAGCCCAGGTGCCGCGTGCTGACCGGCGTCGGGCCGTTCGATCCGGCGATCGGGCGCAAGGCACCGATCTACGTAACGGAGGATGCCCCGTGGTCGGCGTTCCGCGACCGCGAAAACCCCTACGGCTTCGTGGCATTCGATGTCGACCCCGGCTCTCCTGGCGGCAACACCTCGATCAAGGCGACGCACTACGCGGTCAATGGCCCGTACGGAGCGATCAGCGTGGTCGAACAATTCACGCTGACTCGGCCCCGCCGCGGCTGAGCGTTTCCTACGCTTGCCGGCATGACGACTACCAATCTTCCGTTGGCCGGCAAGGTTGCCTACGTGACGGGCGCCGCCCGCGGCCAGGGCCGCTCACACTGCATCAGGCTGGCCAGGGCCGGGGCAGACATCGTGGCCATCGACGCCTGCGGACCGGTCACCGCGCACAACGGCTATCCCCCATCACAGCCGGAGGAGCTCGCCGAGACGGTGAATCTGGTAGAGGGCGAGGGACGCAAGATCCTCGCCTCGGAAGTCGACGTCCGCGACGCGGCCGGCCAGCAGCGCGTGGTCGGCGACGCGATCGAACAATTCGGCCGTCTGGACATCGTGGTCGCCAACGCCGGGGTGCTCAATTGGGGCCGGCTGTGGGAGATTTCGGCGGAACAGTGGCAGGACACCCTCGACATCAACCTGACCGGGCTGTGGAACACCATCAAGGCGGTGGTGCCGCCGATGATCGAAGCCGGCAACGGCGGGTCGATCATCACGATCAGTTCGGCGGCGGGAATTAAGGCCGTTCCCGGCTGCGGCCACTACTGCGCCAGCAAGTTCGGCGTCGTCGGGCTGACCAACTCGCTGGCCGTCGAGCTTGGCGAGTTCGGGATCCGGGTGAACTCCGTGCACCCCTATGGCACGGACACGCCGATGGGTAACGACGTCTCGATGTACCAGGTGTTCGCCGACCACCCGAACTACATCCACAGCTTCTCCCCCGGCGCCCTTCCGACGGAATCGCTCGCCGACCCGGACCTGATCTCCGACATCGTGGTGTGGTTGGCCAGCGATGCGTCATCGCTGGTGACGGCGGCTCAGATCCCCGCCGACAAAGGGTATTTGAAGATTTAGCCGAGTTACTCAGGAAAATCTAGATTGCTTCTCAGTAATTTGTTAGGTTGAATCGCGCCCACCCGAAGCCAACGCATGTCTTAGGAAGGGCCACGATGGCTCGTCATCGCACCACCGAGCTAGCTCGTCAGCCGCGCAAGAAACGGGCGCGCGGCTGTGCGCTTGGTTTGGGGGCGAGCGCGGGAGCGTTCTTCGCCTTCGGCATGGCACCGTTGATGACCGCACCACCGGCCAGCGCCGACGAATTCGACGTGATCCTCGACCCCATCATCAATTCCCTCTCGGCGATTGACCCCACGCTGGGCGCGGATTTGGGCGCGCTGGCGACGAGCTTCGATCCAACCTTCGCCGCGGACAGCGCGACGTCTGCCGCGACCGCCGCCGCCACCCCCGATTTCTCCGACCTGTTCAACCAGTACGTCTACACACCAACTCACACCGCCCTCGAGGAGTGGATTAACAGCAACCTCGGTCAGCAGGTCGACGGCTTCATCAACTCGGTGGCAGGGTCCGATGTGATCGGCAACGGCGCACCCGGCACGGAGACTGACCCCGACGGTGGTGCTGGCGGGTGGTTATTCGGCGACGGCGGGCCGGGTTGGAACAGCGACGATCCCGGCGTTGCCGGCGGTGAGGGCGGCGCGGCCGGAATCGTCGGCAACGGCGGGGAGGGCGGCGACGGCGGTGCCGGCGCCGACGGTGGCGACGGCGGCGCGGGTGGATCGTTCCTGGGCATCGGCGGCGACGGTGGAAATGCCGGCGACGGCACCGCGCCCGATGGCTTGCCCGCGCTTGGTGGAGCCGGCGGCGATTCCAGCGTGTTGGGCATCCACGGCATGGTCGGTGACTTCGGCACGACGACCGGCGACCCGTCGGGTGCCAACTCCCTCGGAACCACCGGCAGCTTCCTCACCAACAGTGACGGACAGGTCGTCATGCTGCACGGACTGAACGAGGTGTACAAGATTGCGCCCGGTGAGCCCAGCGCCGACGGGTTCAGCAACGACGACGCAGCGTTCCTGGCGGCCAACGGCTTTAACGCCGTGCGGCTCGGCGTCATCTGGTCCGACCTCGAGCCCGAGCCCGGCGTTTTCAACGCCGCTTACCTCGCCTCGATAGAGAGCACCGTGCAGACCCTGGGCAACCACGGCATCTACAGCATCATCGACTTCCACCAGGACGCTTACAGCACCGCTTTCGGGGGCGAGGGGGCACCGGCTTGGGCGACCGAAACCAACGGGGCAACCAACGTTTCGTTGCCCTTCCCGTACAACGAATTCTTCGATCCCGCCGAGCAGCAGGCCTGGGATTCGTTCTGGTCGAATGCCGACGCCCCGAACGGCATTGGGCTAGAAGACAATTACAGCCAGATGTTGGAGTATGTCGCCAGCGCATTCAACGGCAACTCCAACGTGGCCGGCTTCGAGCTCATGAACGAACCCTCCCCGGGCTCATCGACGTTCCTGTCGACCCTGTTGGGCGGCTCGTTCTTCGACAGTCAGCAGCTGACTCCGTTCTACGACCAGGGGGCCGATGCGATCCGGGCCGTCGATCCGACCACACCGATCTTCTTCGAGCCCAACGTCCTCTCCAACGCGGGCATACCCACCGATCTGGGCACGGTGGACGCCACGAACACCGTCTTGTCGTTCCACGATTACTGCGAGTTCGACCTAGGGTCGCTGGGTTGCATACCGGGCGTCAGCGCGGTCGTGGGCAATGCCGAGGCGTACGCGGAGGCACACGATATCCCGGCATTCATGACGGAGTTCGGAGCCACCAGCGACCAGACCGCGATCGCCGCTCCGATGCAAGGCGCCGACGGCAACCTGATTGGTTGGACCGAGTGGGCCTACAGCAGCCAAGGCGATATCACCACCAGCGCGTCGCCACCGAGCTCCGAATCGCTGGTGTTCAACCCCGAGATGCCACCGAGTGGCACCAACGTCAACACCGCCAACCTGGACACGCTCGCCGAGCCGTACCCGCAGCTGATTTCGGGCACCCCGACGTCGTACTCGTTTGACAACGGCACCTTCGACTTCACCTACTCCACCCAGGAAGCCGACGGCCTGGGCAGCTTCCCCGGCGGCTCGCAGACCACCATTTCCGTTCCGGCCGTGGAGTTTCCGAATGGCTACGAGGTGAGCGTCACCGGGGGAACGGTTGTCTCGGCGCCCGACGCTCCCGAATTGGTCATCGCATCAGACAACGGCGCTAGCACGGTCAGCGTGATCGTGACCGCCACCGCGGACGGCGGCGCCGGAGCGGGGTAAGAGTGACCTGACGTCCCTGGCGGTACGACGCCGAGGCGCCAAGAATTTAACCGGCTGCGGGGTTGGGCCGATCTTGAACTACCGGTGCCGCGGCGGACAGGATGGCATCGCGATTGCCGTTGAGCGGCGGATAAATTCGCTGGGTGTTGATGATGCGTTTGGTCGCCTTGGCTTGCTGGCCTCGGGCAACGAGGCGGCGGTCCCATCCTTCGGTGTACACCGCGCCCGCCGACCCGAGGTCGAGAATCGTGACGTACCACGGGATCTGAAGCAACAGCATCGGCTCACCCAATAGATCGCTGACCACGTTATGGCCGGCGTAGCGGCCCATGGGCCTGGCGTGCTGACATGACATCACAGACATGTGGTCATCGTCGACTTGCAGCGCTGCGACATCACCGGCTGCGAACACTCCCGGCATCCCGACCGCCCGCAAGTACTCGTCGACCGGCAGCCGACCGAGATGATCACATTCAATGCCGAATTGCGCGGTCAGCGGATTGGCCTGCATGCCCGCACACCAGATCACAGTGCGGGCTGCTATTGCTTCGCCGCTGCTCAGTCTGACCCCGCCGGCATCGACCTCGGCTACGTCCACCGCGGTGCGAGTCTCGACGCCGATGTCGGCCATGGCCTGCTCGATCACCGGACGCGCGAACTCTCCCATGTCGGACCCGACGAACGGATGGCGGTCGATGAGCACCACGCGCGCCGCGCGCCGCGATGCGTGCGGGAGGCGGGCGGGCAGTTCGCACGCGGTCTCGATACCGGTAAGACCCGCGCCGACGACGACCACGGTGTCGGTAGCCGAGTCGGCGGGACCGTCGGCCAGCCCGGCAAGGTGATGGCTCAGCTTCGTCGCGCTGTCGAAGGTGTCGACGTCGTAACCGAATTCGGCCAAGCCTGAGACGTTGGGCCTGACCACCTCGCTGCCCACAGCGATGACCAGCCGATCGTAGGAGTGTGACCCGCCCGAGTAGGTCACGGTCCGGGTGGCCGGGTTGATTGCCGTGACGTCTGCTGCGATATGACTGACACCGACGGGCCCGAGGATGTTGCCCAACGGGATACGGCTCGGCGTTAGATCGGCCTCGTAGTTGCGTACTCGGATGTCATGGAATGGCCGCGAGCTAATCACGGTCACCCCGATTGCGCTTGGGGCGATACCGAGTTCGTCGAGGCGCCGCGCGGCACCCAGGGCCGCCCATAGCCCCGCGAATCCCGAACCGAGCACCACGATCTCCTTCGCGCGGTCCGCCGCAGGTTTGTTGGATCCTTCGGCCCAATCGGGCTCAGACTTCATCGCGGCAAACCTCCCGGTAGTGGACGTAGAAGCCATCCAATCCGGCTTCTGCGAAGGCCGCCACCTTCGCGCACACCCGTTCTGGGATTCCGATGAGGCGATGCGCCATACCCATGAACGGGGTTGCGCCCCGTCACGACGCCGACCTGGTGGTAACGTCATTACCGTTTCAGGCTAGTGTCACTCTCCGGAGACGTTATATGCATTCACGCAAGCTGCGGTCATGACCGAGACAGCATCGGCGCACGCAGGCGAATCGGTGGAGGCGTTCGCCGAGCGTGCCCGCACGTGGTTCGCCGACACCATGCCGCGCATCGACGACCCAAGTAATCCGCCCTACGCCGATCGCGGCGACGAGGCGTCGTGGCAGCACGTCCGCGAATTGCAGCGCCGGCTCTACGACGGCGGGTTCGCCGGAATTTGCTTTCCCACCGAATACGGCGGGCTCGGGCTGGATATCGAGTATCAGAAGGCGTTCGACGCCGAAAGCGCGTTCTACGAAATGCCGCTGATTCTGAATGTCCCGACCTTCACCATCTGTTGCGCGACGATCCTCGACACCGGCAGCGAAGAGCAGAAACGGCAACACATTTCGGCGGCACTGCGCGGTGATGAGGTGCTCGTCCAGTTGCTTTCCGAGCCCAGCGGCGGCTCCGATTTGGCGGGGGTGATCACGCGCGCCGAGCGGCGCGGCGACAAGTGGGTGGTCAACGGCGCCAAGACGTGGAGCACCGGAGCATTTGCCGCCGACTATGGCCTTCTACTGGCCAGAACGAACTGGGACGTGCCCAAACACGAAGGCCTGACGATGTTTCTGGTGCGCATGGACAGCCCGGGCATCACTTTGCGCCGGATCAAGCAGGTCAACGGCTCCACCGAGTTCTGCGAGGAATTCTTCGACGACTTGGAGTTCAGCGACGACGCGGTGGTCGGCGAAGTCGGTAAGGGCTGGGAGGTGGCCTCGCGCCAGCTGTATCACGAGCGGCGCGCGGTCGGCGGCGGCTCGGAATTCGCCAGCGGCAGCGGCAGCGAGAACAACCAGGAACAGCCACCCGACTACACCGCGCTGCTGCGCGCTGCCGGGCTGGCTGACAACGAGCGTGTGCGTGAAACCGCCGGCCGCGCACTGACGCACCGCGCGGTGTGGGAGCAGTTGATCGACCACGTCTACCGCGGCGTGCTGGACGGCTCACTCCCCCCGACGGCCGGTTCGCTCATCCGGCTTTTCCAGGCCGAGGAAGTTTCGCTCGAGGTCGACACCGCACTGGCGATCGCCGGCAGCGCCGGCGTCGTCAGCGTCGTTAAAGGGCCCGCCGACCTGCTCTTCGCCGGCGAACGCTACTTGTCCCGGCAAACCGCGGCGCTCGGCGGCGGCACAACGGAGATGGCGCGCAACGTGATCGGCGAACGTGTACTGGGCTTTCCGCGCGAATACGCCGCCGATCGCGGGGTACCGTTCAATCAGGTAAAGCACAGCCGGGCCTGATCGGCTACCTACCCGTTGAGGAGGCGACGCCATGCTGAGCGCCAAACCGTATGGACAGCTGCGGTATCGGGAGATCGCGGGCAACCGCATGGCCTACGTCGACGAGGACCGCGGTCCCGGCGGCACGACGATCGTCTTCCAGCACGGCAACCCCACCTCGTCGTATCTGTGGCGGAACGTGATGCCGCATCTGGAAGGTCTGGGCCGACTGGTTGCGTGCGACCTGATCGGGATGGGCGGCTCGGACAAGCTCAGCCCGTCTGGCCCTGACCGCTATCACTACGCCGAACAGCGGGACTACCTTTTCGGGCTTTGGGACGCGCTCGATCTCGGTGACCGGGTGGTGTTGGTGCTGCACGACTGGGGATCGGCACTGGGCTTCGACTGGGCTAACCGGCACCGCGACCGAGTGGCCGGCATCGCGTTTATGGAAGCGATCGTCACCCCGATGACGTGGCCGGATTTCCACGATAGCGCGCGAAGCGTGTTCCAGGGCTTCCGATCTCCCAACGGTGAGTCAATGGTTCTGGAGCAGAACATCTTTGTCGAGGCGGTGTTGCCGGGTGCCATCCGGCGACGGCTGTCCGATGAGGAGATGGGCAGCTACCGCCGGCCGTTCGCCAAAGCGGGAGAGGACCGGCGGCCAACCTTGTCGTGGCCGCGGAACATACCGATCGACGGTGAGCCGCCAGAGGTCGTCGCCGTGGTCAATGACTATCGGGACTGGCTCGCGGAAAGCGACGTGCCAAAGCTCTTCATCAATGCCGACCCTGGAGCGATCGTTACCGGCCGGATCCGCGACTACGTCCGCAGTTGGCCGAATCTGACTGAAGTCACCGTTCCCGGCGTGCACTTCATTCAGGAGGACAGCCCGGACGAAATCGGCACGGCGTTAGCGCAATTCGTCCGGCAGCTGCCTGGCTAGACGTCCTTACGGTTCGTCGTCGTCGTCGGCCCGCAGGAGTTTCTCGGGGTGGTGGAAGGTGTTGGTTCGGGGTTGGCCGTAGTCGAGGTGTGGTGGGGGGATCCATTCGGTGTCGCCGTGCTGGTTTTTGCGGGTGGTCCAGCCTTGTTCGGCGAGCGGGTGGTGGCCGCCGCAGCCGAGTGTGAGGTCGTTGATGGCGGTGGTGTGGGTTTTCGCCCAGGGTGTGACGTGGTGGACTTCGGTGAAATAGCCCGGGACGTCGCAGCCGGGTGCGGTGCAGCCGCGGTCTTTGGCGTACAACACAATTCGCTGCGCTGGTGAGGCAAGGCGCTTGGTGTGGTAGAGCGCCAGCGCTTTGCCCTTGTCGAAGATCGCCAAGTAGTGGTGGGCGTGGGAGGCCAGCCGGATCACATCGCTCATCGGCAGCAGGGTGCCCCCGCCGGTGAGCCCCCTGCCGGCGGCGGCTTCGAGTTCGCGCAACGTGGTGGTGACGATGATCGATGCGGGCAGACCGTTGTGCTGGCCCAATTCACCGGAGGCCAGCAGGGCGCGCCCGGCGGCGTTGAGCGCGTCGTGGTTGCGTTGGGCGGCGCTGCGGGTGTCGGCGTCGATCGCTTGCTGGGACGGTTGACCGTCCACGACGGGCTCCTGGTCGACCGGATTGCACATGCCCGGGGCAGCCAGTTTGGCGAAGACGGCATCGATGGTGGCGCGCGCCTCCGGCGTCAGATACCCGCTGATCGGGGACATGCCGTCGATGTCTTGGTTGCCGATGGTGATGCCGCGCCGCCGAGCCCGGTCGTCGTCGGTGAAGCTGCCGTCGGGGTTGAGGCAGTCGCTGAGTTTGTCGGCCAGCTTGCTCAGCTCGTCGGGGCGATGCTCGGTGGCCAACCGGGCAAGCTGCGCCTCGGCCTTCACCTGAGTCTCGACGTCGACGAATTCCGGTAGCCGATGCCAGAAACCGCGGATCACCGCCACATGGGCGGCGCCGATGCGCCCTTCGCGTTGCGCTGCGGCGGTCGCCTCCAGCCGCGGCGGCAGCGGTTCGCCGGTCAGGGCGCGGCGCTCGCCGAGATCGGCGGCCTCGCCGATGCGCCGCGAGGCTTCCGCGCGGGTGATCCGCAGCCGGTTGGCTAACGCCGACGGCAGTTTTCCGCCCAGCTCCGTCTCATCGGCCTGCTCGCCGACCTGGTTGATCAACGGGTGCTCGATGGCCGGCAGGCAACGGCGAAACCCCTCGCAGGACTGCAGCAATGCCAACCGCTCCGGGGTGGTCAGCACATCGAAGGACAGGTCCAAGGCGCGTTTGAAGTCAGCCTTGAGCGCGTCGAAGACCTCGACGATCTCCTCCCGGCTACTCGAACGCATATTCGAATAATAGCGTTGTCGGCCGACAAAAATCGTAGCGGTGAAACCACTGAAACCAAAGTGGCAAAAGAGATTTCAGTGACCTAGCCGCGAGAGCACCTCGTCCCGCCAAACCGCAGCGCTCCGCGGCACCACCGAGAAGGAACGGAACGTGATTGGCGACCTGGACTTTGCGCTGATTGACAGACGCAAGTCGTTCAATGTTCTCCAGCGGACACTACAATCGTCCCGAATTGTTAAGCCTGCTCATCGGCTCCAGGCCTAGCGCGCGTGTCGGTAGCAGGTTCCCCGGAGCGCCGGGAACAACAGATGTTGAGGAGAGCGACCGTGTCATCCCCTGATCCTCGGGAAACCCGATTCGACGGCGTTCGGATACACATCGACAGCGACAATACGTATGAACAGGCCGTCGCCGAATTACTCGCGGAGATCGGCGAGACGCCGGAGTCGATAACCGATCTCCCCGCCGCTTTCTTCCGGGACTGGGAATCGTTCGCCACGGAGATCACCCACCATCTGGGTTCCAGCGGGTTCATGCTGATGCATCTCATTGATCACGGCGAGTGGCTAGCGACGGCCGGAATCAACCGCAAAGCGTTGCGTGCCATCCTCGGCAATCCACTGATCGCGATCACGATGCTGCGGCACGACTTAACGGCCGGGTTGTTCGCACCCGTGGAGCTACTGATCTTGGAAGAAGACCACAACCGAAGCAGCCTGACCTACATCAAACCGTCGTCGCTCATGGTCGTCGACGACAATCCGCCGCTCCGAGCGGCCGCACTGGCGCTGGACGAGAAACTCGCCGCGCTAGCCGCGAAAGTCGTGGCCAGCGAGTCCACAACCCTTGAGTCGGCCCAGTCGCGGAAGCACTAAAGCCGAACGCTGTGCCGCGAGTGTGCCTACTCCGCCGTCAGCCTCGAAAGCACCTCGCCGACAACGGAATCCGTCGGTACATCGACCTGCTCGCCCGTCGAAAGATCCTTCACGCCGACGGTTCCGGCCTCGATGTCGCGTTCACCGGCGACCAGAGCCAGGCGTGCACCGGACCGGTCGGCGGCACGCATCGCGCTCTTCATGCCACGATCGCCGTAAGCCAGATCCACGCGCACGCCGGCGGCCCGCAGCTGCCCGGCCAGCTCCGCCAGCCGCAGCTTGGCCTGCTCGCCCAGCGGCACTCCGAACACGTCGCACCGCGCGGTCTGTCCGACGTCTCTGCCCTCGGCCCGCAACGCCAACAGGGTCCGGTCCACGCCGATACCGAACCCGATACCCGACAGGTCCTGGCCGCCGAGCTGGCGCATCAAACCGTCGTAGCGGCCGCCGCCGCCGATGCCGGATTGCGCGCCCAGCCCGTCGTGCACGAACTCGAAAGTGGTCTTGGTGTAGTAGTCCAACCCGCGGACCATCCGCGGGTTGATGACATAGGGCACTCCCAGGGCGTCGAGGTGCGCCAGCACGGTTTCGAAATGCTGCTTGGCCACATCGGAGAGGTGGTCGAGCATCACCGGGGCATCGGCCGTCATCGCCTTGACCTCCGGACGCTTGTCGTCGAGCACCCGCAGCGGGTTGATCTCAGCGCGCTTGCGGGTTTCCTCGTCGAGGTCAAGCTGAAATAGGAAGTCCTGCAACAATTCCCGATACTGCGGACGGCAGGTGTTGTCGCCGAGCGAGGTGATTTCCAGCCGGAACCCGTCAAGGCCCAACGAGCGGAATCCGGCGTCGGCCACGGCGATCACTTCGGCGTCCAACGCGGGGTCGTCGACACCGATCGCCTCGACACCGACCTGCTGCATCTGCCGGTAGCGGCCGGCCTGAGGCCGCTCGTAGCGGAAGAACGGGCCCGCGTAGCACAGCTTGACCGGCAGCGCGCCGCGGTCCAGGCCGTTCTCGATCACCGCGCGCACCACACAGGCGGTGCCCTCCGGTCGCAGCGTCATCGAGCGGTTGCCACGATCGGTGAAGGTGTACATCTCCTTCGTCACCACGTCGGTGGACTCTCCCACCCCACGGGCGAACAGCGCGGTGTCCTCGAAGATCGGCAGCTCGACGTCGCTGTAACCGGCCCGGCGGGCGGCGTCGATCAGGCCCGAACGGACCGCGACGAACGCCGCGGAATCCGGCGGGACGTAGTCCGGCACACCTTTGGGCCGTGAAAACGACGTGAATTCAGTCACAAGCGCCGCTCCTCAGCATCGCTGCGCTCTGCATCGTCGTCGGCGCGGTCACGGACTCAGTCCCTCGAGGAACGGATTGAACCGCCGTTCGGCGCCGATCGTCGTGGAATTGCCGTGTCCGGGCAGGACCACCGTTTTGTCATCGAGCACCAACAACTTGTCGACGATCGAGCGGATCAGGTCACGGCCGCTGCCGCCGAACAGGTCGGTCCGGCCGACCGAACGCTCGAACAGGGTGTCGCCGGTGAGCACCAGATCTTTGGCGTCCTGAGCGTCCCTCACTCGGAAAACCACCGATCCCCGGGTGTGGCCGGGGGTGTGGTCGACGGTGACGCTGATCCCGCCGAGGTCGATCTTGTCGCCGTCTCGGTCCAGCTCGACGACCTGTTTGGGCTCGCGGAACATCGCCGCCAGCAGCAGCTGGCCCAGCTTTGGCCCGAAGTCCTTGATCGGGTCGGTCAGCATGAACCGGTCCTCGGGATGAATGTATGCGGGGCAGCCGAAGGTGTCGGACACCTTCTGCGCGGACCAGATGTGGTCGATATGGCCGTGGGTCAGCAGCACCGCCGCCGGAGTCAGCCGATTCTCGTCCAGGATGCGCCGAAGCTGGCCCATCGCCCGCTGGCCCGGGTCGACGACGATGGCGTCCGCTCCGGGGTGCGGCGCCAGCACATAGCAGTTGCACTGCAGCAACCCGGCGGGAAATCCGGTGATGAACACGATCTCCAGTTTCCCATTCCCGTCGCCCGACGACGATGCGGGCCACGGAGTGGGCCGAGGAGAAGTCGGGCCATCGCTTCAGCCGGGCATGGGTCGCGCCACCCTTTCCAGCATCAACTGGCACACTCTCCCTTGGTCAGATGAACCCTGACTCAGCACACAACCACGGAGGGATCTCGGCGGTGCCGACCAACGAACAGCGACGTGCGACAGCCAAGCGCAAACTCGAGCGGCAGCTAGAGCGCCGCGCCCAGCAGGCTCGTCGTCGTCGGATGCTGGCCATCGTCGGAGGGTCGGTCGCGGCGGCGGTTGTGGTCGTCGCGGTGGTCGCCACGGTCGTCCTGACCAATCGGGAGCACAAGGAAAAGCAGGCTTCGGCTACCGGGAGCTCGTCCGCCAGCGCCGCGCCCGGCACATCGTCAGGGATACCGCCGCTGCCCGCGTTCAAGCCGGCCGCCGACCTGGGCGCCAACTGCCAATACGAGCCTTCGGCAGAACAAGCCAGCAAGCCGGCGAACCTGCCGAGGCAGGGCAAGGTTCCTACCGACCCGGCGCAGGTCAGTGCCAGCATGGTTACAAATCAGGGCAATATCGGCCTGTTGCTGGCGAACAACGAATCACCCTGCACCGTGAACAGTTTCGCCAGCCTGGCGCAGCAAAAGTTCTTCGACAACACCAAATGCCACCGGCTCACCGCCTCGCCGACATCGGCTGTGTTGCAGTGCGGCGACCCGACCGCCGACGGCACCGGCGGACCGGGCTATCAGTTCCCCAACGAGTACCCGACCGACCAGTACAAGCCCGACGATCCCGCGGTGCACGAGCCGGTGGTCTACCCGCGCGGCACCCTGGCAATGGCCAACGCCGGACCGAACACCAACGGCAGCCAGTTCTTTATGGTGTACAAGGACACTCAGTTGCCACCGGAATACACCGTGTTTGGCAAGATTCAACAGGACGGTCTGGCCACCCTGGACAAGATCGCCAAGGGCGGCGTTGCCGGCGGCGGACATGATGGCCAACCAGCCACCGAAGTCACGATCAAGTCGGTGCGGCTGGACTGATCGAGCCTTCAGCGCCCTCGGCCGCCCTATCGGCGGTTGAATCGCGGCTGGCCGCAAGCTAACAGGAGAATTCTTTGTGCAGGTGACGACATTCGGGCGCTACCAGCTTGCTGATTTAATCGGCCGCGGCACGACGGGGAAGGTTTACCGAGCCCTTGACACTCAGTCCACCGTCGCCAACCAGGTAGTCGCCGTCAAGGTGCTGAGGGCGGACCTGACCGAAGATCCACAGTTTCTTGAACAGTTCCGCCGCGAGATGCCTGTGGCGGCCGGCCTCAACAACCCGCACGTGGTGCCGATCCACAACTATGGCGAGATCGGCGGCCAGATGTATGTGGAGATGCGCCTGATCGACGGCAACACCCTCGGTCGCCTGATCAGAAACGAAGGCGGCCGCCTCCTTCCCGGGCGCGCGGTGGCGATCACCGAGCAAGTCGCCGCGGCCCTCGACAGCGCCCACCGGGAGGGGCTGGTCCATCGCGACGTCAAGCCGTCGAACATCCTGGTTGCGCCGCCGGCCGATTTCGTCTACCTGACCGACTTCGGCATGGCCCGCAGCGCCGAGGAAACCGCCGTGGGCAGCCTAGGCCATGTCCCCGGCGCTTACATGGCGCCCGAAAGGTTCAGCGGCGCAGGCGATTCCCGTGCTGACGTCTATTCGCTCGCCTGCGTGCTGCACAAATGCTTGACTGGCCAACAGCCGTTTCCGGGAGAAAGCCTCGAAGAACAACGCGCCGCACACCTGACCGCACCACCGCCGCGACCCTCGATGTTCTCCCCGGGTATACCGCCGGCACTCAACGCGGTGATCGCCGCGGGTATGGCGAAAAGCCCGCAGGCTCGCTACCAGACGGCCCCGCAGTTGGCCGCGGCCGCACGAGCAGCGTTGGACGGTCGTTTCATCCCACCACCCAGCCCGACGTCGCCGCCAGGATCGCAGGCCACCGCGCGACCGCCGCGCGAGCAGCCGGGTGCAGCTGCAGAATCCGATACCGGCGCGAGCCCCCTGGCTGTCGTCGCCGGATTGACTGTGGCGGGGGTCGCGCTGTTCGGGCTGATCGCGTTGGTGATCGTCACCGCCACAACTTCGAATAACGGCGTCACCACCACGTCGTCGGCCGCCCCAACCACCACGTCGAAGACCACGAGCAGCACCACCACGACCAGCTCGACTCCCGCCCTCTCGCAGCTGCCGCCGTTTGTCCCCTCTGCCGGTCTGGGCGCCGACTGCGAGTACCCGCCGTCAACCGATGCCGCCGCCACACCGGCGACCTCACCGCGGACCGGCAAAGTGCCGACTCAGCCTGCTCCCATCGACCTGGATATCGTCACCAACCGGGGCAAAATCGGCCTGAAGCTCGCGAATAACGAATCACCTTGTACCGTGCGCAGTTTCATCAGCCTTGCGCAGCAGAAATTCTTCGACGGCACCCAATGCCACCGGCTGACCACCTCGCCGGGTTTGTCGGTGTTGCAGTGTGGCGACCCGACGGGCGACGGTACCGGCGGCCCGGGTTACCAGTTCGCCGACGAATACCCGGCCGATCAATACCCGCCCGGCGATCCGGCATTGAAGAGGCCGGTCAGGTACCCGCGCGGCACACTGGCGATGGCCAACGCCGGACCGAATACCAACGGCAGCCAGTTCTTCCTGGTCTACCGGGATTCGCAGTTGCCGCCGGCATACACGGTGTTCGGCACGATCGACGCCACCGGCCTGGCGACGTTGGACAAGATCGCCGCAGCCGGCGTCGCGGGCGGCGGCGAGGACGGCCCGCCGGGCACCCAAGTGACCATCACCTCGACGCGGCTAAGCTGATCGCCCGGCGTCTGTCTATATAGGTCTGGGCTGCACGCTGAATGAAGTGTTCGGTGGGCCTCGGATACCAGCCGAGCTCACGTGTGGCTTTGCCATGACTGGCCGGCGAGGTCAACTCAATCAGCCGCGCGCTCTGGTGGCTGATCATGATGTCACGGCGAAGCAGCGATCCCACCGCATCGGACACCCGCGCTAACCCGTATACCACCGACATCGGGATACCCAGTCGCGGCGGCCGCGCGCCAACCGCCTCCGCGGCGACGGTCACCAGCTCGCGCTGCGTCATGTAACGCTCAGAAATGATGTAGCGCTGGCCGATTCGCCCGCGTTGGGCCGCCAGCAGCAGCGCGTCGGCGACGTCGTCGATACCGACCACCTCAGCGCCGACACCGCGGATGTAGAACGGCAACTTGCCGAGCGCGGCGAGCTGCACGAACATTCCCTGGCGCGGCTGCCAATCGGGCGGCCCGTAGGGATTCGACACGTTGGCCACCACGGCGGGCAACCCGTGGTCTGCGACGTAGGAGAACACCAACTGCTCGGCCTGGCGGCGCGAATCGATGTAGCTGCCGGCTTGATCCGCCCAGTTGAAAGGGGTCTCCTCATCGACGGTTTCGCCGTTCCGGCCGATGGCGATGGCGCCGATCGTGCTCACAAAAACGAACCGCCGCAGATTCGCGTTCACCGCCACGTCGAGAACCTTCCGAAGACCGTTGACGTTGGTCTCGAACAGCGGGGTGGGATCTCTCAGCTCCGCCCTGGTGTCGACGACGCAGTAGTAGACAACGTCGCGATCCGACATGGCCGCGGCGACAGCTGCCGTATCGGAGATGCCGCCGTAATACCGTTCGACGTCGAGACCTTCGATTCCCTTCGTGGAACTCGACTTTCGTAACAGAACCCGGACGTCGGCATCGCTAGATACCAGGTGACGGGTGACGCAGGCACCTACGTTGCCGCTCGCTCCCATCACGAGAGCCCGTTGTCCGGCCGCGGTTATCTGGTCACTTTCCGGCGCCATGGGCATTTACTGTAATACCGACAGTAAGAAGTCGATCGGCTAGGCGGCGGATGTCACCCGGTAGACGTCGTAGACACCTTCGACATTGCGGACCACGTCCAGCAGATGCCCCAGATGCTTGGGGTCGCCCATCTCGAAAGTGAACCGGCTGATCGCCACCCGATCACCCGACGTGGTCACCGACGCCGAGAGGATGTTCACCTTCTCGTCGGCCAGCACCCGCGTAATGTCCGACAGCAGCCGATGCCGGTCGAGCGCTTCGACCTGGATGGCCACCAAAAATACCGATGACGGCGACGGCGCCCAATGCACCTCGATGATGCGCTCGGCCTGCTGCTGCAGCGACGCGGCGTTGGTGCAGTCGGTGCGGTGCACGCTGACTCCACCACCGCGGGTGACGAATCCCATGATCTGGTCGCCGGGCACCGGCGTGCAGCACTTGGCGAGCTTGGTCATGACGCCCGGGGCACCGGGAACCGCCACCCCGACATCGTCGGTGCTGCGCGCGCGCCGCGGCATGGTCGCCGGAGTGGACCGCTCGGCGAGATCCTCCTCGGCCTGGTCGATACCGCCCAGCTCGGCCAGCAGCCGCTGCACCACATGCTTGGCCGATACATGCCCCTCGCCGACCGCTGTGTAGAGCGCCGAGACGTCGGCATAGTGCAGTTCGTTGGCCACCGCGGCCATGGACCCGCCGCTGACCAAGCGCTGCAACGGAAGTCCGCCGCGGCGAACTTCGCGGGCCATCGCCTCCTTGCCGCTTTCCAGCGCCTCCTCGCGGCGCTCCTTGGCGAACCACTGGCGGATCTTGGTCTTGGCGCGCGGCGACACGACGAACTGCTGCCAATCCCGCGACGGCCCGGCGTTGGGCGCTTTGGACGTGAAAACCTCGACGACCTCGCCGTTTTCCAGCTTGCGTTCCAGCGCCACCAGCCGGCCGTTGACCCTGGCGCCGATGCAGCGGTGACCCACCTCGGTGTGCACGGCGTAGGCGAAGTCCACCGGCGTCGACCCGGTGGGCAGCGTGATCACATCGCCCTTCGGGGTGAAGACGAAGAGCTCTTGGACCGCAAGGTCGTAACGCAGTGACTCGAGGAACTCGCCGGGGTCGGCCGCCTCTCGCTGCCAGTCGAGCAGCTGACGCATCCAGGCCATGTCGTCGATTTCGGCCGCGGCCTGGGGATGCGGAACGCCGTTGCGGCCCTTGGCTTCTTTGTAACGCCAGTGCGACGCGATGCCGTATTCGGCGGTGCGGTGCATGTCGCGGGTGCGGATCTGGATCTCCAGCGGTTTGCCTTCGGGCCCTACGACGGTGGTGTGCAACGACTGGTACACGCTGTAGCGCGGCTGGGCGATGTAGTCCTTGAACCGGCCCGCCATCGGCTGCCACAAGGAATGCACCACGCCGACAGCGGCGTAACAGTCGCGGATCTCGTCGCACAGAATGCGGACACCGACCAGGTCATGGATGTCGTCGAAGTCGCGACCCTTGACGATCATCTTCTGATAGATCGACCAGTAGTGCTTGGGCCGTCCCTCGACCACCGCGCTGATCTTCGATGCGTTGAGAGTCGCGTTGATCTCGGCGCGGACCTTGGCTAGGTAGGTGTCGCGCGACGGGGCCCGGCCGGCCACCAGGCGGACGATCTCCTCGTACTTCTTCGGATGCAGGATCGCGAACGACAGATCCTCCAGTTCCCATTTGACCGTGGCCATGCCCAGCCGGTGTGCCAGCGGGGCAATGACTTCCAGCGTTTCGCGGGCCTTGCGGGCCTGCTTTTCCGGCGGCAGGAAGCGCATCGTTCGCATGTTGTGCAGCCGGTCGGCAACCTTGATCACCAAGACTCGCGGGTCGCGCGCCATCGCGGTGATCATCTTGCGGATCGTCTCGCCCTCGGCGGCGCTGCCCAGCTCGACCCGGTCCAGCTTGGTCACCCCGTCGACGAGATGGCCGACCTCTTCGCCAAAATCCGTCGACAGCGCGTCCAGCGAGTAACCGGTGTCCTCGACGGTGTCGTGCAGCAGGGCGGCCACCAGCGTGGTGGTGTCCATGCCCAACTCGGCGAGGATGTTCGCCACGGCCAGCGGGTGGGTGATGTAGGGGTCCCCGGAATGCCGCAGCTGACTGGCGTGCCGTTGCTCGGCGACCTCGTAGGCCCGCTGCAACAACGACAGGTCAGCCTTCGGATGAATCTCGCGGTGCACCGCCACCAGCGGTTCGAGCACCGGGCTGAGCGCGCTGCGTTGCGCGGTCATCCGCCGGGCCAACCGGGCCCGAACCCGACGCGAGGCGCTGCTCGACGTTTTGAGGCTTATCGCCGGCGCGGCCGCCGTAGGCTCCGCGGCCGAAGGTAGGTCGGCGACCTGCAGCGGTTCGGTGGGCGGCTGGACCGCCGGGCCCTTATCGTCCGCCAAGTTCGTCACCTCCGCCGTTCAAGGATATAGCTGAATCCTGATTTGCCCGACTCCTCCTCATCGCGCTACGCGCTCTGCATCGTCGCCGGGCTAAAGGGCGCGCAAGCTGTGCACCGGGAGCGGCGCGACCGCGGCACGACCGCCGAGCGCCGTCAGCTCCAGGATCACCGCGGCCATCGTCACCAGTGCGCCGGCTTGCTCGAGCAGCTTGTGCGCCGCAGCAAGAGTGCCTCCGGTGGCCAGCACGTCGTCAACGACCACAACGTTGCGACCGGCCAATTCGATCCCCTCGGCGGGAATCTCCAGGCGGGCGCTGCCGTATTCGAGTTGGTACTGCTCGGTGCGCACCGGCGGCGGCACCTTGCCACCCTTGCGGATCGCGAGCACGCCGGTGCCCAGACGGGCGGCCAGCGCCCCGCCGATCAGGAATCCGCGGGCGTCGATACCGGCGATCAGGTCGGCCCCGGACGCCACGGCGGCCAGCGCATCGGTGACCGCGGCCAGTCCCCGGCGATCGGCGAACAGCGGGGTCAAGTCCTTGAACTCGACGCCGGCCGTTGGGAAATCTGCGACCTCCCGGGTCAGTGATGCGATGAGGTCCGCCACCGAATCGCCGCCTCCGGCGGTCACCGCACCAGGACCCATCGGTCCATGTTCCAGCCGGCGCCCCACCGGCTGGGGTTGCTGCTGACGGCATACATCTTCTTCGACGCCAGCAACGTCCGCTGCTGGCGGTACAGCGGCAACGTCGGCATATCACCCCACAGCACCGGCGCGCTTTGAGCCAGCAGCCGGACCAGCTCGGCAGGGTCGGCCGACACCGCGATCGCGCTGATGATCCCATCGATCTGGCCGTTGGCATAACCGGACAGGTTGTTGCCATTGGCGGTGTGCAAGTCGTAGGCATCCATCGCCGACGACCCCGTCGAACCGCTGCCGGTTGCGCCGCCGGTGCTGGCCAACAGCACGTCGATCTTCCCGTCTCGCAACGTCTGGGGGCCGGTGGAGTCGGACGTGACGTCGGAGACCGTGATGCCGGCCGGGCCGCAGGCCTTGGCGATCGCGCCGACGATCGCGGCCAGCCGCGCGTTGGGCGCCCGATAGCCGATCCGCACGGTCAGCGGCTTCCCGGCCAAGGCGGCACGCGCAGCATCGGGATTCGACTTCACGTACTGGCCCGCCTCGGGGACGTTTTCCGCCCGTCCGATCGCGTCTTCGGAAGCCGTGTGCAGCCGCGCGTTGGCGATCGGGGTCCGCGCATCGCGCGCGATGACATCACGCGGTGTGCAGGAGGCCAGCGCTCGGCGCGCGGCGACATCGGCAAGCGGGCCGCGCGGGGCGAAGATCAGCTGCTGGATACCGTTCGACGGCGAATCGGTGCGTGTGTAGTTGTCCGGGGTGACCAACGTGCCCGACGAACCGTCCGCGACGTCGACGACGTCGGCGCTCCTGTCGTTGAGGCGGTCCTGGATGTCGACTTTCTCCGGCCACACCGTGACCCGCTTGGTCATCGGCTTGGCACCCCACCAGCGGTCATTCGCGACAAGCACCACCGCGCCGCCGTCCAACACCGATTCGATCTTGTACGGGCCCGACGACGGGAAGTGTTTGGCGATGGTGCCCGGCTCAATGCCGGGTTTGAGGTCCCACGTGGTGTTCCACAGCTGCGCGATGCGCCCGATAGCCGCCAAGTCGTGGCTCATCACGGCCGCGGTCACGTCTATCCCCAGCTCTTCGGCGATGACATGCGACGGCATCATCGCGGTCGCTGCGAACAACTGGTTGTAGTCGACGATGTTGCGGTCGGGGTCAAACGACACTCGGGCTTTCTTCTGTCCCGGTTGACAGTCGATCGCGGTGACATCGACATATCCGGCCTGGCTGGCGGCGTCGAAGCCCGGGAACCGACCGGATTCTGCCGCCCACGCCAGTACCAGGTCGTCGCAGGTGACCGGCTTACCGTCGGAATAGACGGCGTTGTCAGCGATCTGGTAGTCGAGCACCAGCGGCGAACCGCCGACCATCGAAATCGTGCCGAAGTCCCGGTCGGCGACGACCTGACCGTCGGGTCCGTGGTAGCCGAATCCGGTGAGTGTGCGAGCGAAAGCCTGCGCGCCCGCTGACGCGGCCCCGGTGACGGTGTTGCTGTTGTAGGTGACCAGCGTGCCGTCGACGATGTAGTCGATCTGCCCGGCGGCGCTGCCGGAGCACGCCGTCAGCGTGCCCGACGCGGCTGCCACGAGCGCGGCCGCCAGCAAGCTGGCGCCCACGCGCCAACGTCGGGCAGCCACCATGGCTACCGCTTGTTTCGCTTACCGGTCGGACGGTGACGACCGCCTCCCGGCCGGGCCGGACGCGCACCCGGAGCCGGCTTGCTCCCGGCTGCGCCAGCACTGGCTGCGACGGCTGAGGTGCTCTGTTCACCTGGCTCCTCATCGGCCGACTCAGCGTGCGCCTGATCCTTTTCCGGACCGGGGCCGCGGCGCCTGCCCACCCGGCGGTTGTGCGTCCGCACCAAAGCGGTGCGTTCACGCAGGCTAACCAGCAGCGGTGTGGCGAAGAAGATCGACGAGTAGGTGCCGACGATGATGCCGACCAGCTGCACCAACGCCAGGTCCTTGAGCGTGCCCACACCCAGCAGCCAGACCGCCACCACCATCAGGGCCAGCACCGGCAGCACCGAGATGAGGCTGGTGTTGATCGAGCGCATAAACGTCTGATTGATCGCCAGGTTGGCCTGCTCGGCGAAGGTGCGCCGGGTGGTGTGCTGGAAGCCGTGGGTGTTCTCCTCGACTTTGTCGAACACGATGACGGTGTCGTAGAGGGAGAAACCGAGGATGGTCAGCAGGCCGATGACGGTGGCGGGGGTGACTTCGAAGCCCACCAACGAATACACCCCGGCGGTAACGGTCAGGTCGAAAACCATTGTCGTCAAAGCGGAGATCGCCATGTAACGCTCGTAGCGCACCATGATGTAGAGGCTGACCAGCACCAGGAACACCGCCAGCGCGATCACCGCTTTCTCGGTGATCTGACCGCCCCAGGTCGAGGAGACCGCCGAGTCGGAGATGGCCTGGATGCTGGGCTTACCGTCGGAACCCTTGGGCTGGAATTTGTCGAACAAGGCGTTGCGCAGCTTGGTCGTCTGGTCGTTGGACAGCGTCTCGCAACGAATCTGCACGGTGGCCGAGGAGCCGTTGCCGACGATCACAACAGACTCGGCGTCGATGCCCAGCGTCTGGTGGAAGACTTGCTCCACCTGGGTTACTTGAACTGGGCCTGTCCCGCCTGCGGCGGGCACTGACATCGTGGTGCCGCCCTTGAAGTCGATGCCAAAAGTGAACCCGCGCAACACGATGCTGGCGATCGCGATCGCAACGATTGCCCCGCTGACCCCGTACCACAGCCGGCGCCGGCCGATTACCTCGAACGCGCCGGTGCCGGTGTAGAGGCGCGATAAGAAACTGTGGTGGGGCAGGTCGGCGCCGGCCTCGTGACCGGTTGCGCGGACGGCGGTTGTGGTGTCGTCGCTGAGTTCAACGGCAGTGGTCTCGTCGGCCATCTCGCTACCCCCGTCCCGTCAGTTGGGCTGCCCGCCGTTCGCGCGCGACCTGCTGTACCGCTCCGAGGCCGTTGTATGCCGGCTTGGCCAGCATCGTCGACTTGGATGCCAGGTACACCAGCGGCCAGGTCACCAGGAAGACCACGACGGTGTCGAGGATCGTGGTGAGGCCCAGGGTGAACGCGAACCCTTTCACCTGGTCGATCGCCAGGACATACAGCGTGGCGGCGGCCAGGAAGGTCACCGCGTTACCGGACAGGATCGTCCTGCGAGCTCGCACCCAGCCGCGCGGAACCGCCGACCGGAACGAACGGCCTTCGCGTATTTCGTCTTTGATGCGCTCGAAGAACACCACGAATGAATCGGCCGTCGTACCGATACCGATGATCAGACCCGCGATCCCGGCCAGGTCGAGGGTGTAGTTCATAGCGCGGCCAAGTAACACCAGGATCCCGAAAACCATTGCACCGGAAGCTACGAGCGACAAGGCCGTCAGCAACCCCAGCAGGCGGTAGTACATCAAGGAATACAGCAGCACCAGCGCCAACCCGATCGCCCCGGCAATCAGGCCCGCCTGTAGCGATTCCAATCCCAGTGTCGCTGAGACGGTTTGGGCTTCTGATGATTCGAACGACAGCGGCAGCGAGCCGTATTTAAGGACGTTGGCCAGCTGGCGCGCCTGGTCTGAGGTGAACTCGCCGTGGATCTGGGTCCGGCCGCCGGGGATCGCTTCCTCGATGCGGGGTGCGCTAACGACCTGTGAGTCCAACGTGAACGCGGTCTGGGTACCGATGTGGGACGCGGTGAAATCCCCCCAGGTATTTGCCGCGTCACTCTTGAACTGCAAGTCGACGACGTAGTTGGCGTTGTTCTGGTTGAACCCGTAGCTGGCGTTGGCGATCTGATCGCCGCTGATGATCGACGGGGCTAGCAGGTACGCCTCCTTGTGGTCCCTGTCGCAGGTCACCAGGGGCAGGTTGGGGTCGTCGTTGCCCGCCAAGATGTCTTCCTGGTTGCACTGGGTGGCCATGACTTGCAGCGCCACGAACTGCACACCCTTGTTGGTGCTCTGGCGCCATTCCTTTTGCTTTGCGATGCGCTCGGCGACAGCCATCCGCGGATCAGGCTTGCCGGGCAGCGCCGGGACGGGCGCAGGAGCCGCTGGCGGAGCCGGTGCCGGCGCGGGCTGTCCCGGCGTAGGCGGTGGGTCCAGCGGATAAGGGCGCGGCTGGGCCGCAGGCGCCGGCTCACCCGGAAACGGCAGGTCACCCGGCATGGGCAGGCCCCCGGTGTCACCGCTCGACGGGGCCTCGGCGGCGTGACCACCGGGCGAGGCGGGCCCATGGCCCGGCGCTGGCGCAGCGCCCGGCTTCGGCGCGCCGCCAGGGACCCCACCGGGTGCAGGTCCGCCGGGCAGAGGACCGCCGGGCAGAGGACTTCCGGGCAGAGGACTTCCGGGCAGAGGTCCGCCGGGTGTCGTCCAGGGCAGCCTCGGTTGTGCATGCGGCCCAGGCATCCCCTGCGGGTTCGGCAGCGGACCGTTCTCCGCCGGAAGCGCATTGATGACCGGACGGATGTACAGTCGCGCGGTCTGGCCCAGGTTTCGGGCCTCGCTGCCGTCGTTGCCCGGCACCGTGATGACCAGGTTGTCTCCGTCGACGATGACTTCAGAGCCCGAGACACCCAGACCGTTGACCCGGTCGCTGATGATCGTCTGCGCCTGGGACAACGCCTCCCGTGACGGCCGCGAGCCGTCCGGGGTTCGTGCGGTCAACGTGACCCTGGTGCCGCCTTGCAGGTCGATGCCGAGCTTCGGATCGGCCCGCTTGTTTCCGGTCAGGAACACCAGCAGATAGACGCCGATGAGCAGGATCAGGAATACCGTCAGATAGCGGGAAGGGTGCACCGGCGTCGATGGCGATGCCACGTGTTGAGTCTCCTCATCCGGTCCTCGCGGGTCATCACGGGCCCGCGCTCGCTTTTCGCGCGTCAATCAGTTCGACTGCACCCGCAAAGGGTACGTGGCGGGTCGCCAACCTCAGTCCTTGGGCAGTCGCTCCGGGTCGTCGGCTAAATCGTCGGCCTCCTCGGCCTCGGTGTCCAGCAGTTCCGGCTCGATGCGGTCCCTGACCGCGAGCTTCATCCAGGTGGTGACCACGCCCGGCGCGATCTCGAGGTCCACCGTGTCGTCGGTGATGTGGGTGATGGTTCCCTGCAAACCGGACGTGGTGTGCACCCGGTCGCCGACGCGCAGTGACTCGTGCAGGTCGATGGTGGCTTGCATCGCGCGCTTCTGTCGCCGCGAGGCGAAAAACATGAACGCCCCCATCACGACAAGCAGCGGTAGGAAGACAACCATTTGGTTCATGACGGCAACGATCTTTCCTGTTGGTCGGTGAGTCGGCATCGGACCCGAACGGGCCACGACCCGCGTCAGCCACCAGTGTGCCACTACGCGCTCGCCAGCTGACCAGGCACGGCGTCTTGACGCATGGGCAAGAGAGTGGAAGAACACGTAGACGATGGAACTCAGGCCTAATCGACCGACGCCTCCTCGGGCCGCTGCGCGGCCCGCATCGTTGTCGCTCAACGAGGCGTTGCGCACCACCGGCGCGGTCCGCGACTTCACCGACCAGGCCGTCGACGACGCTGTGCTGGCCAGGGTGCTCGACACCGCCCGTTTCGCGCCCAGCGGCGCCAACGCGCAGGCGTGGCGGATCGTGGTCGTCAAGGACGCCGACAAGCGCCGCCGGCTGCGGGATTGCTATCTGCGGGGCTCCCGGGATTATCTGGCCTTGACCGCCGCCGGTCTGCGACCGTGGGCACCGACCAACGACCGCGACGCCGAAGCCCGGGCCTTAGCCACCGAAAATGCCGCGGCGCCAGGTGGTTTGGCTGAGCGATTCGACGAAGCCCCGGTGTTGCTCGCGCTGTTCGCCGACCTGTCGATGTTGGCGGCAGTGGACCGCGACGCGGACCGGTACACGTTCGCCGCCGGCGCCTCGATCTATCCCTTCGCGTGGAGCATTCTGCTGGCGGCGCGCGACGAGGGCCTGGGCGGTGTCATCACCACGATCGCGATCCGCGAGGAGGAGCAGGTGAAGGCCGTGCTCAGAGCGCGCGACCCGCTGGCCCTGGCGGCGGTGATCGCCCTCGGGTATCCGGTCCAACGCCCGCGGCGACTTCGCCGCCAGCCGGTCGCCTCCTTTGCTTCCGTTGATTCGATCGACGGACCACTCTTTGGCCCTCCCTAGACGTACCCTGTAAGGGAGGCCAGGCAAATGAGGAAGTACGTTCGCCGCCTGGCACCAGTCGCCGTGATGGCGTTGATGCCGATGGGGGCCATGACGACGCCGACGGCAAGCGCGGCGCCATGTGACGACGGCCAATGGTGGAGCCCGCATTCGAATGCGTGCCGGCCGCTGCCGTGTCCTTTCGGCGCATTCTTCGAACCCGATGCCGACGTGTGCCATTGCAACATCGGCTGGCGCCTGAACGCGTTGTTGGATATTTGCGAGTCGCCGGCCATATACGGTCCCCCGATCTGGGGTCACTGAAGCACCTCGACTGAGCGCGAGCCGGTCAGCTCCTTTGCTACGGTCGACTCGATCGACGTTCCAGTGTTCGGGGAGGCCGGTAAATGAGGAAGTTCGTTCGCCGTCTGGCACCGGTTGCGGTGATGGCGCTGACGCCGATGGCGACCGTGACGATCGCGACGCCGGCAGTGAGCTCGGCGCAATGCGACGCCGGGCAGTATTGGGAGCCGTTCAGCAAGGCCTGCTTGCCGCTGGGCGTCGGGCCGACAGCGCTGAACTGCCCGCCCGGGCAGTGGTGGGACCCGAGCGGAAACGTCTGCCGGCCGTTGGGCGAAGGGCCGACACCCCTGGGCTGCGACCCCGGCCAGTGGTGGGACCCGACGACCAACGTGTGCCGGCCGCTGGGAGAAGGGCCGCCGGGGCCGCCGGGCGGGTAATTTCCCCTCGTCGCCGGGACGCGGCACCGATAGGCTGCTGACGTGTCTGCTGTGGAACAGAGTCGCCACCTTGTCACCGAAATCCCCGGTCCGGCATCGCTGGAGCTGACCAAGCGCCGAGCCGCGGCGGTATCGCACGGCGTCGGGAACACCATGCCGGTGTTCGCGGCACGCGCCGCCGGCGGCATCGTCGAGGACGTCGACGGCAACCGGTTCATCGACTTGGGCTCGGGTATCGCCGTGACGACCATCGGCAACTCCGCACCCCGCGTCGTCGACGCGGTACGCGCGCAAGTCGCCGACTTCACCCACACCTGCTTCATGGTGACGCCCTACGAGGGGTACGTCGCGGTCGCCGAGCACCTCAACCGGCTCACCCCCGGCTCGGGCGAGAAGCGCTCGGTGCTGTTCAACTCCGGCGCCGAGGCGGTGGAGAACGCCGTCAAGATCGCCCGCTCGTACACCCGCAAAGACGCGGTGGTGGCGTTCGACCACGCCTACCACGGCCGCACCAACATGACGATGGCGCTGACCGCGAAGTCGATGCCATACAAGAGCGGCTTCGGCCCGTTCGCGCCCGAGGTCTACCGGGCGCCGCTGTCGTACCCATTCCGTGACGGGCTGATCGATAAGGAAATGGCCACTGACGGAGAGCTGGCCGCCCAGCGTGCCATCGACGTGATCGCCAAGCAGGTGGGCGCCGACAACCTGGCCGCCGTCGTCATCGAGCCCATCCAGGGCGAAGGCGGCTTCATCGTCCCGGCCGAGGGATTCCTGCCCACGTTGCTGGACTGGTGTCGCAAGAACAACGTGGTCTTCGTCGCCGACGAGGTGCAGACCGGCATCGCGCGGACCGGGGCGTGGTTCGCCAGCGAGCACGAGGGCATCGAACCCGACCTAATCTGCATCGCCAAGGGCATCGCCGACGGGCTGCCGCTGTCGGCGGTGACCGGCCGGGCCGAGATCATGGACGCCCCGCACACCAGCGGCGTCGGCGGCACGTTCGGCGGCAACCCGGTCGTCTGTGCGGCGGCGCTGGCCACCATCGAGACCATCGAGGCCGACGGCCTCCTTGAGCGGGCCCGCCAGATCGAACGGCTGATGAAGGACCGGCTGCTCGCGTTGCAAGCCGCCGACGATCGGATCGGTGATGTGCGCGGCCGCGGCGCGATGATCGCCGTCGAGTTCGTCAAACCCGACAGCGCCGAGCCCGACGCCGCGCTGACCAACGCGTTGGCCACCGCGGCTATCGCCGCGGGCGTCATCGTGTTGACGGCGGGCACCTTCGGCAACGTGGTGCGGTTCCTGCCGCCGCTGACAATCAGCGACGAGTTGCTCACCGAAGGTCTCGAGGTCTTCTCGGGGCTGCTGGCCGAGCGTTAGCCGGCTTTCCCTCAAGGCTCAACATTCCCAGCTGTCTCAGAAAGTTTGGGATGCGACAAAGTGCCCGCCTCGCAGCGACAACTGGCTTGGTCGCGTAGTGCCATCACGCGTTTGTAGATCCGGTGCTCGGTGCCACGCGGCATCCAACCCGGGCCGTACAGTCCGCGTCGCAGCCGGCGCACCCTGCCGTAACCCATTTCCCAGCGCAGCGCATCCGAGATGGACTTGGACGCCCGCCCGGCGACGGCAAAGCCGTGCCAAGCAAGCGCATCGGCCAGCTCAGCGACGCTCGCCGGCCCGTGGCTGGCCAAATGCATAGTCAATGCGTAGCGAAGCTCGATTCCGCGTAGCTGCAGCGCGTCTTTCATCAGCGGACCGTCGCACGCGAGTCCGACATCAACCCCGGTTGTCGCTGCGAGGCGGGCACATCGACACCACCGATCATCCGGTGACGGACGTGACAAATGGGTTAGCGGTGGTGCGCGAGACCGGCAGTGGCGGATTTCACGTCGCGATCCCCACCCAACAGGAATATCCTTAGTTTCGCTAACGTATTACCTGTTAGGCGCAATGTAGCGCCGGTCGATTTCCCTCCCACGACTGTTTGGAGGTTCCTTTATGTCTATTGATACCCAACAAGAACGCCTAGAACATCGCATCGCCGAGTTGTCTGCCAACGATCCGCAATTCGCCGCCGCCCACCCCGATCCAGCGGTCGCCGCGGCCCTCGATCAGCCCGGTTTGCGACTCCACCAAATCACCCAGACCGCGCTGCAAGGTTACGCGGACCGGCCTGCACTGGGCCAGCGTGCCGTCGAGCTGGTCAAGGATCGAAAGACTGGACGCACGGTTGCCCAGCTGCGCCCCTGGTTCGACACCCTCACCTACGGGGAGTTGGCCGAGCGGGTCGACGCGGTCGCGCGCGGGCTGACCGACGATGCGGTGTCGCATGGCGACCGGGTCTGCGTGCTCGGGTTCACCAGCGTCGACTACACCACCATTGACATCGCCCTGGGCCGGATCGGCGCGGTATCGGTGCCGCTGCAGACCAGCGCGGCCATCGCCCAGCTGCAGCCGATCGTGATCGAGACCGAGCCCACCCTGATCGCGGCCAGCGTCGACTACCTCTCCGACGCCGTCGACCTCATTCTCGCCGGATCCGACGCGGGCCACACACCCGGACGGCTGGTCATCTTCGACTACCGCGGCGAGGTCGACGACCACCGCGAGGCGCTGCAAGCCGCCCACGAGCGGCTGGACGAAAAAGGTATCTACATCGAGACGCTGCAGGAGCTGCGCGACCACGGCGCGGCGCTGCCGGCGAAGCCTGCCGTGGAGTCCAACGCGGCCGACCCGCTGGCGCTGCTGATCTACACCTCGGGTAGCACCGGCGCACCCAAGGGCGCGATGTACCCGCAGAGCAACGTCGCCAAGATGTGGAACCGGTCGACCAAAAACTGGTTCGGGCCCAGCGCCGCGTCGATCAGCCTCAACTTCATGCCGATGAGCCACATCATGGGCCGCGGCACTCTGTACGGCACGCTCGGTAACGGCGGCACCGCCTACTTCGCCGCCAAGAGCGACTTGTCCACCCTGCTGGAGGACCTGCGGCTGGTGCGGCCGACCGAGCTGAACTTCGTGCCGCGGATCTGGGAGATGCTCTACGGCGAATACCTCAGCGAGGTGGACCGCCGGACCGGCGTCGACCGCGAAACCGCCCAGTCCCAGGTGCTTTTCGAGCAGCGTCAGGAGCTTCTCGGCGGCCGCTACATCTTCGCGATGACGGGTTCTGCACCCACGTCCAAGGAGTTGAAGAGCTGGGTCGAGTCGCTGCTGGAGTTGCCGCTGCTGGACGGCTACGGCTCCACCGAGGCGGGCATGGTCCTTTTTGACGGCGTCGTGCAACGTCCGCCGGTGGTCGACTACAAATTGGTCGACGTCCCGGATCTGGGCTACTTCCTCACCGACCAGCCCTACCCGCGGGGTGAGCTGCTGCTCAAGACCAACAACATGTTCCCCGGCTACTACAAGCGGCCGGAAGTCACCGCCGGGGTGTTCGACGCCGACGGCTACTACCGCACCGGCGACGTCGTCGCCGAGGTCGCGCCCGACCAGCTGGTCTACGTCGACCGTCGCAACAACGTGCTCAAGCTGGCGCAGGGCGAGTTCGTCACCCTCGCCAAGCTGGAGGCCGTGCTCGGCAACAGCCCGCTGGTCCGCCAGATCTACGTCTACGGGAACAGCGCCCAGCCCTACCTGCTGGCGGTCGTCGTGCCGATGGACGTGAACGTGTCAAAGTCAGCGATCGCCGAGTCGCTGCAGAACGTCGCGAAGGAGACCGGCCTGCAGTCCTACGAGGTGCCGCGCGACTTCATCATCGAGACCATGCCGTTCACCCTGGAGAACGGCCTGCTGACCGGTATCCGCAAGCTGGCCTGGCCGAAGCTGAAGCAGCACTACGGCGAGCGCCTGGAACAGCTCTACGCCGACTTGGCCGAAGGCCAGGCCAACGAGCTGACCGAACTGCGCCGCAACGGTGCGCAGGCACAGGCGCTGCAGACCGTCAGCCGGGCCGCGGCGGCCATGCTGGGTACGGCGACCAGCGACCTGACGCCCGATGCCCACTTCACCGACCTGGGCGGAGACTCGTTGTCCGCGTTGACATTCGGCAACCTGCTACACGAGATCTTCGACGTCGACGTGCCGGTGGGCGTGATCGTCAGCCCGGCCAACGACCTGCAGGCCATCGCCGACTACATCGAGGGCGAGCGGCAGGGCACCAAGCGACCTTCGTTTGCGAGCGTGCACGGCCGCGACGCGGTCGAGGTGCACGCCGCCGACCTCACACTCGACAAGTTCCTCGATGAGGCCACGCTTGCTGCCGCCGCTGACCTCGCGCAGCCCAGCCCCGAGGTGCGGACCGTGTTGTTGACCGGTGCCACCGGCTTCCTCGGTCGCTACCTGGCACTCGAGTGGCTCGAGCGGATGGACTTCGTCGACGGCAAGGTGATCGCCCTGGTGCGGGCCAAGACCGATGATGAGGCGAGGGCTCGTCTCGACAAGACCTTCGACAGCGGCGACCCGAAGCTGCTTGCGCATTACCAGCAGCTGGCCGCCAACCACCTCGAGGTCATTGCCGGCGACAAGGGCGAGGCCAACCTCGGCCTGGACCCGCAGACCTGGCAGCGGCTGGCCGACACCGTCGACCTGATCGTCGACCCGGCGGCCCTGGTCAACCACGTCCTGCCCTACAGCGAGCTGTTCGGCCCAAACGCGCTGGGCACCGCCGAGCTGATCAAGATCGCGCTGACCACCAAGATCAAGCCGTACACCTACGTGTCGACGATCGGCGTGGGCGATCAGATCAAGCCGGGCACCTTCGTCGAGGACGCCGATATCCGTCAGATCAGCGCGACGCGGGCGATCAACGACGGATACGCCAACGGCTACGGCAACAGCAAGTGGGCCGGCGAGGTGTTACTGCGTGAGGCCAACGACCTATGCGGCCTGCCGGTCGCGGTGTTCCGCTGCGACATGATCCTGGCCGACACCACCTATGCCGGTCAGCTGAACCTGCCGGACATGTTCACCCGGCTGATGCTCAGCCTGGTCGCCACTGGCATCGCACCCGGCTCGTTCTACGAGCTGGACAGCGAAGCCCAGCGGCAGCGCGCGCACTATGACGGCCTTCCGGTCGAGTTCATCGCCCAGGCGATATCGGACCTCGGGGCCCAAGTGGTCGATGGTTTCCAGACGTACCACGTGATGAACCCCTACGACGACGGCATCGGCCTTGACGAGTACGTCGACTGGCTGATCGACGCCGGCTACTCGATCCAGCGGGTCGGCGACTACGCCAGCTGGTTGGAGCGGTTCGAGACCACGCTGCGGGCCCTGCCCGAACGCCGGCGCCAGTACTCGCTACTGCCGCTGCTGCACAACTACCAGCGGCCTTCGGTGCCGATCAACGGCTCGATGGCTCCGACCGACCGGTTCCGTGCGGCGGTGCAGGAAGCGAAGATCGGGCCGGACAAGGACATCCCGCATGTCTCGGCGCCGGTCATCGTCAAGTACATCACCGACCTGCAGCTGCTCGGGCTGCTGTAATCGCCGGCTACCGCTGAGGCCGATCGCCGCCTATTCCGGCGGCGATCGATCTCATGGTGTCAAGATCGGGTCGATCAGTTGCCTGCGACGCTGGCGCGTCCCCGGCGGAAGAATCCACCCTTGCTCTCGCGCCGGTGGGTTTGGGGTGTGGCGGAGGTCAGCACCTCGGTCGGAGCTGCCGGTGCCGCGAAAGCACCGGATGCGTCCGCCGCCTCCTCTTCGGCTATCAGCGCACTTTCCAGGTCGCGTGCCGTCCGCACCGACACCCGCGCCAGGACCGCTCCACTCAGGAAGACGATCAATGCGCCGAGCCCGGAGAAGTAGGCGATCTCGAGCACTGCCCGCTTGGCGTCCGTCCAGGCGATCGGGTGACCAATATCCCCGATCCGCAAAAGCGGCGTCAGCGTGCGGCCGACCACGAACCAGGCGCCGGCGATGAGGGCCAACCAGCCGCCGAACATTGCGATGGCGCGGTTCCCCGAAAGCAGCAGCAAGAAGCCGCCGATCGCGGTGGTGACTCCGGGGAACACCTCCAGCCACCCGCGTGCGGTGCTCCACGCCCAGGCCTGGTCGGGGGTGTAGGCGAAATGGAAGTAGGGCCCGATGAACGGGACCAACGCTCCCCATACACCAAGGATTATCAGGAGCAGTCCGCTTACCGCACCACGGCTGCGCGGCATGTGCAGGCTGCCGAAACCTGACCGCGAGTCATTCATTACGAGTCTCCTCAAACGTGTGGACGTTACAAGCGCGTGCCGGATACCCGCGGCGCTGCCGACGTAACCGGATCCACCGATATGTTCAGGCGGCTCTCAGAACTCCACGATGGGCCTGGTCACGACGTTGGCCTTTACACAGGATTCCGGGGGCAGGCGGTTACGGCGTGACGAGCCCGATCACCAGCAGGACGACAGCGATTGCCGGGAAGAGGCCCTGGGTCAGCGCCGCCCGGGCCTTATCCGGTGCCGACGCCAACAGCGCGACCGCCGCCGACGCCATCGATCCCACACCGGCGAAAATCAGCGCCGCACCAATACCCTTGTGTCCCAATGCAACCGCGGCGATGCCGAGCCCGGTGACGATCGCCAAGAAGAGATTGTAAAACCCCTGGTTGAAGGCGAGCAGCTTAGTGGTCTCGGCTTCCTCGGCCGTCGTGCCGAACGCGGCGCGGGTGCGCGGACTGGTCCAGGTCAGCGATTCCATCGTGAAGATGTAGATGTGTAGCAACGCGGCCAGTGCGGCGAATACCAACGCGGCGGTGATCATTGCGTCCTCCTACTCGAAGAGCCCAGGCTGGCCAAGCCCGCTGGCCCGCGGGGGCGGCGTCATCCCTAGGTGGGTCCAGGCCTGCGGGGTTGCGACCCGGCCGCGCGGCGTGCGCGCAATCATCCCGGCCCGCACCAGAAATGGCTCGCATACCTCCTCCACGGTGGTGGCCTCCTCCCCCACCGCCACCGCCAGCGTCGAGACTCCCACCGGGCCGCCGCCGAAGCTGCGGGTCAGCGCCGACAGCACGGCTCGGTCCAGCCGGTCCAGACCGAGCTCGTCGACGTCGTAGACCTCCAACGCGGACTTGGCGACATCGCGGGTGATGATCCCGTCGGCGCGCACCTCGGCGTAATCTCGGACGCGACGCAGCAAACGGTTGGCGATGCGCGGGGTGCCGCGCGAGCGGCCGGCGATCTCGGCGCCGGCGTCGGCGCCCAGTTCGATACCCAGAATGCCGGCGGAGCGGGTCAGCACCCGCTCCAGCTCGGCCGGCTCGTAGAAATCCATGTGCGCGGTGAACCCGAACCGGTCGCGCAGCGGGCCGGTCAACGCACCGGACCGGGTGGTCGCGCCGACCAACGTGAACGGCGCGACCTCCAGCGGAATCGATGTTGCCCCAGGGCCTTTCCCGACGATTACGTCGACGCGGAAGTCCTCCATCGCCAGGTAGAGCATCTCCTCGGCGGGCCGGGCGATGCGGTGAATCTCATCGATGAACAGCACGTCATGCTCGACGAGGTTGGACAGCATCGCCGCCAGGTCGCCGGCGCGTTCCAGCGCCGGCCCGGACGTCACCCGCAGCGACGACCCGAGTTCGGCGGCGATGATCATCGCCAACGACGTCTTGCCCAGACCCGGCGGTCCGGACAACAGGATGTGATCCGGTGTGCTGCCGCGGTTTTTGGCGCCCTCGATGACCAGCTGCAGCTGCTCGCGCACCCGCGGTTGGCCGATGAACTCCCGTAGTGAGCGCGGCCGCAGGCTGGCGTCGATGTCGCCTTCACCGACCGTCAGGGCGGCGGAAACTTCCCGGTCCTCGACGTCCCCGTCCTCAAAGTCTTCGAATCGGCTCACTTCTTACCCAACATCGACAGCGCTGCCCGCAGCGCGCTTGAGGTGGTCACCTCGGGCTCGTTGGCCATCACCTTATCGATGGCCTCTTCGGCCTGCTTGGCCGCAAAGCCAAGTCCCACAAGGGCTTCCACCACGGGGCCGCGGATACTGTGGCCGTTGACCGACGTCGCTGCGGCGCTAGTGCCCACCGGCCCGATCTTGTCGCGCAGCTCGAGCACCAGGCGCTCGGCACCACGCTTGCCGATGCCGGGCACCCGGGTCAGCGCGGTGACGTCGCCATCGGCCAGAGCCTGCCGCAGCGCGTGGGAGTCGTAGACCGCGAGGGTGGCCAGCGCGATCTTGGGCCCGATACCTGAGACACCCAGCAACGTCAGGAACAGATCGCGGGCGTCGCCGTCGGGGAAACCGTAGAGCGTCATGGAATCTTCGCGGACAATCATCGCGGTGATCAGCCGGGCTTCGCTGCCTCGGCGAAGCGTGGCGAGCGTGGACGGCGTTGCCATGACCTTATAACCCACGCCGGCCGCCTCGATGACGACGTGGTCCAGAGCGACGTCGAGCACCTCCCCGCGTAGCGATGCGATCATCTGGCGGCCCTCACTTTCGCGGCGAACTTCTTGCGCTGCTCGGCGACCTTGGCTTCGGCGTCGGCCATCCGCGCGATCATCGGCGCACGCCAGCAGTGACAAATCGCCAGCGCCAGGGCATCCGCCGCGTCGGCGGGTGTCGGTTTAGCTTGCAGCCCAAGGATTTTGGTGACCATGGCGGTGACCTGTGCCTTGCCCGCGCCGCCATTGCCGGTGACGGCGGCTTTGACCTCGCTGGGCGTGTGGAAGTGCACATCTATATCGCGTTTGGCCGCCGCGAGCGCAATCACGCCGCCGGCCTGCGCGGTACCCATCACCGTCGACACGTTCTGCTGCGAAAACACCCGCTCAATAGCAATGACATCTGGATGGTGGATGTCCAGCCAGTGCTCGACCTGCTCACTAATAGATAGCAGCCTTTTCGGCAGCGGGGCCTCGGCCGGGGTGCGCACCACGTCAACGTCCAACGCGATGATCTGGCGCCCGCGCCCGCTCTCCACCACCGACAACCCGCAGCGGGTTAGCCCGGGGTCGACGCCCATCACCCGCATCAGTTCCTCCGCTAGCCGACCGGTTGCCCGAACACTCGTTCGATACCCTAGCGGGCCGCGGCGACAGCGACCGGTACGACACGCGGTGTCACCGGGTTCGTTGGTGCGGCTGGGTGCTGACGCACAGTCCTACGCGCGAACCGTCACCGCATCCGCAGCAAAAGTCAGGTCCACCAGCCCGAACGTTACCGCTCAGCCCGGTGATAGCTTGGCGAACCCAGCCCCAAGCCACCTAAGCATCGGCTGAGAATCGTTAAGTTACCTCAAATATTTCCTTTCCTATCTTAATTATCTGACGGATAGTTTGTCGTAGTAATCAGTTATTGCCAACCTGGTTTTTGCTATCAACACAGGTCAAGGAGGTAGCGGGGTGCTGGTCGCACGACCACAACCCAGGCCAGGAGGCGCCTGAATTGCCCATCAGCTCGATCTCAGGCCGACCGACATGGCAGCGGTTCGGCCCTCGGATTCGCGAACCTGAGAAGTGACATTTTGACGGGTGTCGAGTAAACAACAGGCAACGTGTCGCGCATCACACCGGTCGGCTGAGGCGAGGATATGCGCTCTGACCTGCGCCGATGTCGCGGAACTAGCTGAGCGGAAAATTCTTCAAGATCTTTTTGCGATTTCTATTCTTTCGGTGTTACTTAAGCGGTAGCTTAACGGCACCTGAGACTTATCAAATCCTGTCTAACGGAAGGTTCAGCCATGGCTGGGAAGCACTCAAAGAAGAACGAGCAGGCAGCGAAGGCGCGTCGGCGGCGTCGGGCGTTAGGCCTGGGCACTGGCGCGGGGGCGTTTTTGGCGTTCGGGCTCTACCCGCTGGCGGGGGCGCCGGCGGCCAAGGCCGATGTGTTCGGCGACATCCTGGACATGGCGGTGGGCTCGGCCGTCAGTTCGGCAGTGACGTCGGTCAACCCGATGGATTTCTTGGACCCGGGTGTGTTGACCGGGCTGCTCACGGATCTGGCCACCCCGGCCGGGTGGGACACGTTGATCGCCGACTTCAGCGGCGGCGCCTTTGACCCGTCGAGCGCGCTGTCCGACGCCGGGTCGGCGGCTGCGGTCGCGGATCCGTCGAGCACGTTGTCCGACGCCGGGTCGGCGGCTGCGGTCGCGGATTCGTCGTCGTCGACCTTCTGGCAGGGTTTGGAGCAGGACTGGATCAACAGCTCGTTCGGTCAGCAGGTGGACGCTGGCCTCAACACGTGGTTTGCCCAGGCCGATCCGCGCCGCGCTGAATCCGGCTGCGGCGACCCCACTGGCGGGGCGTGTGGTCTGATCTGCGACGGCGCCAACGGCACCGGCGGCGGCACGCTGACGGCCGCCGATGGCGAAGGCGGCGGTCTGCTGTTTGGTAACGGCGGTAACGGCGCCACCGACGCGGCTGGTCAAGGCGGCGTCGGTGGTAACGCGGACCTGTGGGGCAACGGCGGTAACGGCGGTGCCGGTGCGGACGGCGGGGCCGGCGGCAATGGCGGTAACGCCGGGCTGTTCTTCGGCAACGCCGGTAACGGCGGCCAAGGTGGCGCCGGGGTGGCCGGCGGCATCGGCCAGGTCGGCGGGGCCGGCGGGGCCGGCGGTAACGCCGGCACTGTGGGCTCGCTGAACTTCTTCGGCAACGGCGGATCCGGCGGCAACGGCGGTGAAGGCGGCCAGGGTGGCGCCGGCGCGACCGGTACGACCGGGTCGGCCGGGGTAGCCGGGGTCAACGACGGCGCCGGCGGCACCGGCGGCCAGGGCGGCGTGGGCGAAAACGGCGGCCAGGGTGGCGCCGGCGGTGACGCCACCAAGGGCGGCCTGTTCGGCACCACCGGCACCAACGGCAGCGGTGGCCAGGGCGGGGCCGGCGGCAACGCCGGCGCCGGCGGCAACGGCGGTACCGGCGCCATGGGTGTCTGGGGCGACGCCGGCGATCACGGCGTCAACGGCGCCGGCGGCGCCGGCGGCAACGGCGGCGCACCGGGCACGACGGGCGGCCAAGGTGGGCAAGGTGGCGCCGTGGGTACCGGCGGTACCGGCGGCACCGCGGGCGGCACGGGTGCCCACGGCGGCGCGAGCACGATCGGCGGTAACGGCGGCCAGGGCGGTAACGGCGCCAACGGCAGCTTCACCACCGCTGGCGCGGCGGCCAACGGTGCGGGCGGCACTGGTGGTGACGGCGGTAACGGCGCGGCCGGCTTCCAAGACAACGGCGGCAACGCCGGTAACGGCGGTAACGGCGCCGACGCGCAGGCCGGGGTCAACGGCGGCAACGCGGGCAACGGTGGCCTGGGCGGCAACGGCGGTAACGCCGGCACCATCGGCCACGGCGGCCAGGGCGGCCAGGGCGGCCAGGGCGGCACTGGCGTCCAAGGCGTCAGCGGTGTTATGGCCGGCACCAGCGGCAACGGCACCGACGGCACCAGCGGCGGCAACGGCGGCCTCGGCGGCGGCGGCGGTAACGGCGGCCTGGGCGGCTCGGTCAGCGGTAACGGCGGCGCCGGCGGTCAAGGCGGCACCGGCGGCACCGGCGGCGGCGGCGGCAACGGCGGCAACGGCGGGGTCGGCCAGGCCGGCGTCACTCCGCAAACGAAGCCGGGGGATGTCAACGCGGGTGTGGGCGGCGGCGGCGCCGGCGGTAACGCCGGTAACGCCGGCAACGGCGGCACCGGCGGCACCGGCGGCCTAGGCGGCGGCGTGCAAGCCGGCGGCAGCGGCAGCACCGGTGCCGACGGTAACGGCGGCACCGGCGGTAACGCCGGCACGGCCGGCACCGGCGGCCAGGGCGGCGTCGGCGCCAACGGCGGCCAAGACCAAGGCGGTGCCGGTATCGGTAACGGCGGCCAAGGCGGCGAAGGCGGCACCGGCGGCAACGCCGGCGCGGCCGGCAACGGCGGCGCCGCGGGCGGTCCCACCGGCTCCCCGGGCACATCCGGCACCGGCGGCACCGCCGGCACCGGCGGTCAGGGCGGCCAGGGCGGCAACGCTGTCGGGGATGTCGTCGGCGGCACGGGCTACACCGGCGGCGTGGGCGGCCAGGGCGGCGCTGGCGGCACCGGCGGTATCGGCATCGCTAACGGCGGCACCGGCGGTGCCGGCGGCCAAGGCGGCCTAGGCGCCAACGGCGTTACCGCCACCTCGACCACCAACGGCGCCGGCGGCACCGGCGCCGGCGGCAACGGCGGTAACGGCGGCCAAGCCGGCAACGGCGGTCAAGGCGGTGTCGGCGGCCAAAACGGCGGCAACGGCGGCACCGGCGGCGCCGCGGGCAACGGCGGAGCGGCCGGCAACGGTGGCACTCCGTTCCAAGGCACCGGCAACCTTGCGAACAGCACTGGCTTCACCGGCGGCTCCGGTGGCACCGGCGGCGCCGGCGGCGGCGGCGGTGAAGGCGGCAACGCGCTCGCCGGCAACGGTAACGGTGGTGCCGGTGGCGCCAACGGTGTCGGCGGCGCCGGCGGCAACGGCGTGGCCGGCTCCAACGCCTCCGACGGCGCGTCCCCCGCGAACCTGGCCGGCGGCGGCGGCGGCTCCGGCGGCACCGGCGGTGCAGGCGGCGGTTCAAACGTTGCCGGCGACGGAATCCACGCAGGCCAAGGCGGCAACGGCGTGGGCACCGGTAGCGGCGGCAACGCCACGAACGGCGGCGCGGGCGGCCAAGGCGGCACCGGTGCCAACGCCGGCGCGTCCACCGGCACGGCTGGCGGCGCCACTGGCGGCAACGCCGGTAACGGCGGCGCAGGCGGCACCGGCGGCCTAGGCGGCAACAGCGGCCTCGGCGGCGGTAACGGTGGCTCTGGTGGCCAGGGTGGCGCCGGCGGCGCCACGGGTGCCAGCGACGGGACCGGCGGCTTCAGTCCGAACGGCACCGCGGGTACCGGCGGCTTCGGCGGTGACGGCGGCGCTGGCGGCACCGGTGGTGACGGCGGCACTGCGCTCGGCTCCACCGGTAACGGCGGCGCCGCGGGCGCTGGCGGTGTCGGCGGCAACGCTATCGCGGGCGGCCAGGGTGGCCTCGGCGGGCCGGCCACCGCAACCCTGACCGGCGGCAACGGCGGCAACGGCGGCCTGGGCGGCTCCGGCGGCGACGGCGGCGCCGGCGGCAACGGCGGCGGCGCCCTCGGCTCGGGCAACGGCGGCGCCGGCGGCGCCGGCGGGAACACCGGGACCAACGGCGTCGGCGGTGGCGGCGGCAACGGCGGCGCGGCCAGCGCCACCGAAGCTGGCGGCCACGGCGGCAATGGCGGCAACGGCAACATCACCCAGAGCAGCGGTGGCCAAGGCGGCAACGGCGGCGGCTCCCTCGGTTCGGGCAAAGGCGGCGTCGGCGGAGCCGGCGGCAACACCGCCAACTCGAGTGCCGGCGGCCAGGGCGGTACCGGTGGTGTGGCCAGCAGCGCCGTCAACGGCGGCAACGGCGGCGCCGGCGGGACCGGCGGCAACGGCGGCAACGGCCTCACTCCGTTCAACGGCGGCCACGGCGGCAACGGCGGCAGCGTCGGCGCCGGCGGCACGGCTGGCACCGGTGGCGCCGGCGGGACCGCGGCCACCGGCGGCGCGGGCGGTAACGGCGGGGCCGGCGGGGCCGCGGGCAACGGCACCGGTGCCGGCGCGGCCGGCACACCCGGCGGCGGCGGCACGGGCTCTCACGGCGGCACCGGCGGGTCCGGCGGCCAAGGCGGGTTCGGCGTCCTCACCACACCCGGTGGCACCGGCGGCGCCGGTCAGGCCGGCGGGATCGGCGGCAACGGCGGCGCCAACGGCGCCGGCACCGCGGGCACCGCAGCGCCTGGGTCGGGCGTCACAGGCGGTCCCCAGCCCGGTAACCCCGGCGGCGCGCCCACCGGCCCCATCGGCGGCTTCGGCGGCGCGGGCGGCGGCGGCGGCGTCGGCGCAGCCGGCGCAGCACCGTAACCGACAGGAGGCAACACAACGGAGAGGCCCGCTTCGGCGGGCCTCTCTTTTGTTGTCGATCCGGTAGCGCTTCACCGAATCGCCGGACCGCTGCGCCCGACCCTTGTACCGTCGCGCGACGACGGTGTTTCGCGGATTCATCAAATAGCCGGCCGGTGCCAACGTCATCGAAAATCGCACGGGTGTGGCTTCGGTCGATGGCGGCGGACCTCCGTCGATGCCGCCGGCCTGAGACCTGCAACACCTGTCGACGGGCGCCCGCTTTCTGGCGCTCACCTGCGCGATTGCCAGCGCTCACCATCGGCGGCCAGTTAGTATGTGCCGACAGCACCGGGCGCGAATGCGCAACGCCAGCAAGCAAAAAAGGGGGCGCCCATGCCAGCCATCCACTTCATCTCGGGCCTGCCGCGGTCCGGCTCGACTCTGCTGGCCGCGTTACTGCGCCAAAACCCGCGATTCGAGGCCGGTATGTCGGGTCCGCTGGCCGGCCTGTTCGGTGCCCTGCTGAGCGAGATGAGCGCACGCAACGAGTATTCGATATTCATCGACGACGCCAAGCGCGAGCGCATCCTGCATGGGTTGTTCGACAGCTACTACGCCGACGCCGACGCGCAGGTGATCTTTGACACCAACCGATTCTGGTGCGCGTGGACGCCGGCTATTGCCAAGCTGTTTCCCGATGCGAAAGTGATTGCCTGCGTGCGCGAGATGCCGTGGGTGCTGGACAGCATCGAGCGGTTGGTCCAGCGCAACGTCTTCAGCCCGTCATCGCTCTTCAACTACAGCGCCGGCGGTACCGTCTATACCCGCGCCAACGGTGTGGCTGGGCCTGATGGCATGGTCGGTGCTCCCTACGATGCGCTCAAACAGGCGTGCTACGGCGCGCAAAAGGACCGCCTGCTGCTGGTCCAGTACGAAACCCTGACCACCGACCCGGCCAAGACAATGCACGCCATCTACGCCTTTATCGACGAGCCGGCTTTCGAGCACGATTTCGACCACATCGACTACGACGTCACCGAGTTCGACGAACGGGCCGGTACTCCCGGGCTGCACACCGTGGGCCATACAGTGAAGGCCGAACCGCGCGCGAGCTTGCTGCCGCCGGACCTGTTCAACCGTTTCGTCAACGACGCCTTCTGGCGCAATCCGCAGAAAGTTCCCGAGGGGCTGCAGGTCGTCTGAGATCTCTTAACAGTGAAGGAGCCACCGCCGAAGTGAACGACGCTAAAACGAACGGCGCTCAAACGAACGCCGACCCGCGTGCCGATGTTGTCTCCCGCCAGTACGAGCGGTGGCGGTACCCGCAACCGATACAGGACCTCGAGGCATTGCCCGATGGCGTTTGGCATTGGTTCGATCCGTCCCGCTTTCACCGGGTTTTTTGGCCCGATCGGGAATATAAGCCCGATCTTGATATTCTGATTGCTGGGTGCGGCACCAACCAGGCAGCAGTTTTTGCCTATAGGAACCCGGGTGCGAAAGTCGTCGGGGTCGATATCAGCCAGCCGTCACTGGACCATCAGCGATATCTCAAAGACAAGCACGGGCTGTTTAACCTGGAGTTGCACCTGCTGCCGATCGAGGAGCTGCCCACACTCGGCCTCGATTTCGACCTGATCGTATCGACCGGCGTGCTGCATCACATGGCCGACCCGCAGGCAGGCATGAACGCACTCGCCCATTGCCTGCGGCAAGATGGCGCTATAGGTCTGACGCTGTATGCAAAATACGGCCGAATCGGCGTCGAAATGCTCCAATCGGTCTTTCGCGACATGGAGCTGCGTCAGGACCAGGCATCGGTCGAAATAGTCAAAAAGACGATCTCGCTGCTGCCGCCGGGTCACCCTCTCCAAAGCTACCTCAGAATAGAGGGAGCGGAATTGCAATACGATGGCGCCGTGGTGGACACGTTTCTGCACGGTCGCGACCGCAGTTACTCGGTCGACGACTGTATCGATCTTGTCACCTCGGCCGGACTCGTATTTCAGGGATGGTTCCTCAAGTCGCCGTACTACCACCACGATTTGCTTGGACCAGCGAATGAGTTCGCTCCAGCCGTCAACGCGCTGCCCGAGCGTGAGCTGTGGTCGGTGATGGAACGTGTACACCAAATGTCTGGTTGCCATTTTTTCATGGCGTGCCGTCCCGATCGGCCGAAAGAAAGCTACGTCATCGATTTTTCGACGGATGACTGCCTCGATTATGTTCCGGAGATGCGCATGCGTTGCGGTCTTTCTGGCACCGAAATTTTTCGGCCGGATTGGCGGATGGGTCTCAACTCGGCTCAGTTGCCCTTCGTGCAGAACGTCGATGGCCGCAGCACGATTCGCGAGATCGCTGAGCGCGTGGCGCAGAGCGGAGAGTCGCCGCGAGCCACCGCGGCTGACCTCGAGACATTCGGCCGCAAGCTATTTCAGTCGCTGTGGCGTCTCGATTTCCTTGCGATGGTCCTGAACGCGAACTCACATCGCTAGGCCACGTTGCAGATCGATAACCGTATGAGGCCGCGTGCCGGCCCTGACTCTGTGAAAGCCCTTGTTGCGTGGGCGATCTCAGTATCGAAGATTTGCTGGCCAGTCGGTCGGTCGCCCGACACCATGGGCTGGAGCAACTGCCCACAGACTCGACGTGTCGCGGCTAAACTCAGCGTGTCCTGCGACTTGTATTGGTTGTTCGATGCGAAGGAGCCAGTGCAGAGGTGAGCGACAATCCGCGTGCCGACGTTGTCTCCCGCCAATATGAGCGATACAGGTACCCGGAACCGATACCGGACCTCGAGGCATGGCTTGCAAACAACTGGCAATGGTTCGACCCCAGCCACGCACACCGAATATTCTGGCCGGACCGGGAATACAAGCCCGACCTCGATATTTTGATTGCGGGTTGTGGCACCAACCAGGCCGCAGTTTTCGCGTTCACGAACCCCGATGCCAAAGTGGTGGCGGTCGATATCAGCCAGCAATCCCTGGACCACCAGCAATACCTCAAAGACAAGCACGGGCTGCATAACCTCGAGCTGCAGCAGCTTGCGATCGAGGAACTGCCGACGCTGGGCCGCGACTTCGACCTGATTGTGTCGACCGGCGTGTTGCATCATCTCGCCGATCCGCAGGCGGGAATGAATGCCTTGGCTCGTTGTCTGCGGCCCGATGGTGTCATCGGTGTGATGCTGTATGCGAAGTACGGCAGGTTCGGGGTCGAGATCTTGCAGTCGGTCTTCCGTGACTTGGGGCTGGGGCAAAACGAGTCGTCGATCCCCATTGTGCGGCAAACGCTTTCGCTGCTGCCGCCCGGTCACCCGGCGCAACCCTACCTGGGCGGCGCGCGGGAATTGCAGTACGACACCGCCTTGGTGGATACGTTTCTGCACGGCCGCGAGCGCAGTTACACCGTCGACGGCTGCATCGATCTTGCCGCCTCAGCCGGACTCGTGTTTCAGGGGTGGTTCCACAGGGTGCCGTACTATCCGCACAATTTGTTCGGGCGGCCCGACCCGGTGTTTTCGGCTGTAAATGCATTGCCGGAGCCGACGCTGTGGTCAGTCAACGAGCGTCTCCGCCCTGTCAACGCGTGCCATTACTTTATGGCGTGTCGTCCGGAGCGGCCGAAAGAGTCCTACACGCTCGATTTTTCGACCCGAGATTGCCTGAACTACGTTCCGCTGATGCGGATGCGGTGCGGGGTCTCCGGCGACGAGATTTTCCGCACGGACGGGCGAACCCGTCTCAACTCGGACCAGTTGCCATTTGTGCAACGGATCGATGGTCAGCGCACGATTCGAGACATTGCCGCGTCGGTGCACAGCGAGACCACGTCGAGCGGCAGCGTGGCTCGCGTCGAGAAATTCGCTCGCAAGCTGTTCGAGGCGCTCTGGCGCCTTGATCTGCTGGCGATGGCCCTGAACCCGGACTCGCAACGCTAAAGCGATGAGCTCATGCGGCCCGCGCGCCGCGAAACCAACACGCTGGGGTAGTACGCGCGCTAGACCTCGCCGCTAGACGATGGCGCGTCACACTCCAAACTGCTGCTGAGCCTGATCGACATCGGCGGCGCAACCCTTGACCACAAGAGCAGGCAGGCGCCGGTGGCCGAGCCTTCCCACGCTGCCTTACCTGAGAAAAACTACACTGCTGCATTAATGACCCGGTCGAACTGACGCTTGGTTTCTGGCGAGGGCGGCGCTGGCGGCAGCGGCGGCACCGGCGGCGGCAACGGCGGGCTGGGCGGTGCCGGCGGCCAAGGCGGCAACGCCAGCGACGGCGCCAACGGCACCCTCTCCAACGGCGACGGCGGTAACGGCGGCTACGGCGGCGGCGGGGGTAACGGCGGCGGCGGCGGTGACAGCGGTGCCGCGGGCAACGGCGGGGCGGCCGGCAACGGCGGAACTGCCTTCCAGGCCACCGGCAACACGGCCGACTCCGGCGGCTACAGCGGCGGCACCGGCGGCTACGGCGGCACCGGCGGTAACGCCATCGCGACCAACGGAACGTCCGGCACCGGTGGAGCAGGCGGGGCTGCGGGCGTCGGCGGGGCCGGCGGCAACGGCGCGGCCGGCTCCAACGCGCTCGATACTGCCAATCCCGGCGACTACAACGGCGGCAACGGCGGTAGCGGCGGCTACGGCGGCGCCGGCGGCTACGGCGGCTACGGCGCAGGTACCGGCGCCGGCGGCGTCGGCGCGGCAACGGCGGCGCGGCCACCGGCTACGGCCAGGGCGGTTACGGCGGCAACGCCGGCCATGGCGGCAACGCCGGCCATGGCGGGAACGGCGGGAACGGCGGGAACGGCGCTAACGGCGTTGACGTAGCCACCGGGCCTGGCGGCAACGGCGGGGCCGGCGGCGCTGGCGGCAACGCCGGGCCCGCTTTCAGCGGGCCTCTCCGCTGTGTTTGACCCAGCGCACACGCGCACATCTCTGCGTCGGTAGCCTCGCTTACCAACTACGTTGACGCGCAACTGAGAAAATTAGCTGGCTCACAGGAAGGCGTGCCGATGAAGTGGGCACGTTTCCGATATCGCTTCTAGCAGAACGCATTTCGATCAATCTCACGCATAATCGTCGACGGTGGCCGGCCCGCCCGGCCGGCGATCGGTCGGATGGACTCATTAGTCATAACCCCCACCATGTGCTGCCGTTGACCTGCGGCAGACCCGATGCGGCCGAGGCCATTTCGGCAATGCCCTTCCAATGTCAACGTTGCGCGATATCCTCAGCCAATGTCTGACAGTCCTCTCACTAGATCCGCCCAAGCGGAAACCCCGAAGCAATCTTCCGTTAAGGAAGACTCCTCCCCCAAGCAACCGGTGCCCGCCCCCCGCTGGTCGGACGCGTCGCGGTGGCCCACGTACGCGGCGCTGGCACTCGCCGTGATCGCCGTGGCCCTTGCCGCCCTGGCGTATTTCCTCCCGGCACACAAGAGTGCCTCAGTACCGCAGCAAGGCGGCGACGCCAAAGCGAACGTTTGCTCCGCCTACGCCGACACCCGAAAAGCCGTGGTCATCAATACCCACATGCAAAGCCCGAACATCAACGACCCGATTGCCGAACTTTCAGTGGCCACCAATGCACGTTTGGCCCTCATCGGGGGTGGCGCATACCTACGGGACCGGCTCGCCGAAAATACCGCGGCCCCGGCTGACCTCGCCAACGCCGCCAACTCCCTGGCCACCACGATCGAACAGCTGGGCATCAACTACCTGACCCAGGCGGGCAATGATGTTCAGAATCCATTACGGCAAAACCTCAACAACCAAATCACCCAAATCGACAAGATGTGCACATAACCACATAATTCACGCCTGAGCGCCGGCAAAGATCGTTGCCTTCGTAGACGCTTACGGCAAGCGACGGCCCAGTCGCCCATAGGAGGCAGGTAAATGGCTCGTCACCTTGGTACGACGCAAAACCGCCAGTCCCGCAACGTGCGCACATATCGTCGGCGCATCGCTGGCCTCGGTGCGGCCGCCGGTATGTTTCTGGCTGCGGCGGTGACCCCGCTGGCCACGGCACCCTCTGCCAACGCCGCCATGTTCGACCACATCAACACCGCCAGCGGCCCAGCCCACTTCGATCCCCCGGGCGGTGGCGGCGGCAACGGCGGCCAAGGCGGCAACGGCGGCCACGGCGGCAACGGCGGCCATGGCGGCAACGGAGGGGCAGGCGGGGCGCCCGGGGCAGGCGGGGCGCCCGGCGCCGGCGGCGCGGGTGGTGCCGGCGGCGCACCCGGTCCCGGTGGTCAGCCAGGGCAACCCGGCCAACCAGGCAAACCGGGCCAGGCTGGCCAACCGGGCTAACTCGGCGCAGTTGAGACCGGCTCCGGCTAGCCGCTGCCGGCCTTCTGGTAGACGAGCCAGCGCATCTCGATCGGCGATGTCTCACGCTCGACGTCGAACACGTCGAGGCCACTGACCCAATTGGTGTACCAGCTCGTGGGCGGCCAAGCGCCTTCGGGCTGGTGCGTTTTCTCGTACTCGTAGACGGAGTCGTCGGCAACGAGCTCGAGAGGCAGCATGGCCGCCGCACTCGTCAGCTCATCCCGGGTGAAGATCGTGGTATAGACCTGCTGCCCGAGTTCCCGCGCGGCATCGTCGGGGGTATAGCCATGGCGCGCCAAGAAGGCGTTGAACACCAGCCGTCCGCCGGGGGCCAGGCAACGGTCGGCGAGTTCGAACACGCCACGCAGCTGCTGCGTCGTCCGGAAGTCGGATACCACCTCGGAAAGCACGATCAGTTGATAATCCCAGCGCAGGTCATCCATCGTCGCGAACACGTCGCGCTGGATCACGCGGATGTCCAGTGAATCCCGTTCGGCCTCCGCGCGAATGATGTCGGCGAACTTCAGGGTCATCTCGACCACGTCCACCGGGTGGCCGCGCCGGGCCAGGGCCAGCGCGTTGCGCCCGGTTCCCGCGCCGATGTCGAGCACCCGATGGGTCCGGGGATCGGCTGCTTCGCCGGCCACTGCCCACACCCGTGCGTCGGGTTCGGTGCCGAACAGTGGCGGCTCGCGAGTGGCAACCCAGTTGTCGTAGGCGCTCTCGATCGTCTGCCATTCGGCTTTGACCGTGTAGTTCAGCATTGTGCCCACAGGAGAGTCGTACGAGATGACGATGTTCGACCGTGGCGAGGCCGCGTAGGCCTCGGTCAACTGGCCCTCCAGCACCGTCTTGAGATGATCAAGTTGGTCGTCGGAAAACGCAACGCCCACACCGGCAAAGACGGTGTCGCACATGCTGACGTACTCGTCGATCATCTCCGGAACGGCCGGCAGCGTGATCTGCCCGGTGACCACCGATCGGCCGTACAACCGCCGGGCCATCGCTGCGCGCAACGTTGACGGATCGATCGATTTAAGGGGCGGACCGTCCATCAGACTCTATCTACACGACCCAACTTGGTTGGTGGGGCGGTACGTGCGTTTTTAACCAGTTCGAAAGACGCCATCGCCCTCGGCGATCATTGCCGTACCGCGCCCGGACCCAGCAAAAGCTGTTACCTTTACCGCACCCTTGATCCGCGCGGTCGGGGCGTACGGAAGGGTGTGCGGTGGGAACAGTGCTGCTGGTGCTCGCCGCCATGCTGTTCGGCGCAGCCATCGTCGTTTTCGTCCTCGCGCTGCGGCGTCCCAAAACGCCGAAACAGCCTGCCGCGCGCCAGGATCCGCTCGCGTTTCACCGCGGCGGCGCCGGAATTCGGACCGCGGCAACTCGGCCCCGGCGCGATCGTCAGTCACGGCGGCATCGATTACGTGGTCCGCGGCTCGGTCACCTACCGCGAAGGCCCGTTCGTGTGGTGGGAGCACCTGCTGGAAGGCGGCGAGCAGCCGCTCTGGTTCAGCGTCGAAGACGACGACGGCCGGCTCAAGCTGGTGATGTGGGTCAGCCGCAAAGATCTTCAGCTGCAGCCCGGCGGCGAGCACGTGGTCGACGGTGTGACCTACCAGGAGTCGGAGCGTGGTCACGCCGGCTACACCACCGAGGGCACGACGGGCCTGCCGGCCGCCGGCGACATGGACTTCGTCGACTACGCCAACGCCGACGAGACCGGGCTGCTCTCCTTCGAGCGCTGGGCGCCGGACATGCCGTGGGAGGTTTCCACCGGCAAGTCCGTAGTGACCGGTGAGCTCACCGTATACCCTGCGCCGCCGGCGACCGGGTAGGGCTGCAGTCGGTGCCGCTTCATCAGCTGGCCGTATCTCCGGCCGATGTCAGCGGCGCGGGACTTGGACTGGCGCTCAACGCACCGGCCCCTCCCCCGCTGGCCAGCCACCGACTGCACCACCCCGACGGCGGCGCGCTCGTGCTCGGAGTCCTCGGTGCGTCGCACGTCATCACCGTCGAGCACGCCAACAGCCGCTTCTCCGAACAAGTTTCGTGCAACCTCGGCGGCGAGCTGCCCGAGCGCACCGACGCACCCGGCTATCGCCTCGAATCCCGCACCGACATCCACGACAAGGCGACATTCCGACAACTGGCGCAGAGCCTGCGTGACCGTTGCGCACGCGAAACCGGTTGGCTGGGCGGCACTTTCCCCGGCGACGACGCCGCGCTCACCGCGCTGGCCGCCGAGCCCGATGGCGCCGGATGGCGCTGGCAGACCTGGCACCTGTACCCCGCCGCATCCGGCGGCACCATCGTCTACACCGCCAGCCGGTGGTACCCATGAGCCGCAATCGTCTGTTCGTCATGGCCCTCGTGCTGGCCATCGCGTCCTTCGGCAGCTTAATTGGCGGAGTCGCATTGCTGCACAAGGATATCCGCACATATGTGGCCGATCACTATCGCGAATACTCCCACGACGCGGGTAGAAAAAGGTATCTCTGCGAGGGATCACCGGCAAAGGTCGCGAACACCCTCGCCGACTATCAGAGCCCAGCCGCGCGGGCATCAAGCGCCGGAACGCAATACCTGCGCTACAGCGATGCGATCGTCTCGGTCGGCCCGGACGGCCCGCACCCCTGCAGCATCCGAGTCGAGGACTTGAGCGCCGGATACAGCCACGGCGCGTTCATCTTTCTCGGTCCCGGCTTCTATCCGGGAGCTCCTTCGGGCGGCGCCGGCGGCACCTCCGGCGGCCCGGGCGGGACCAAATGACAGATACACAAAGGAGATAGTCATGTACCTGGCGCTCGAATTGGGAACGATCGACCTCAATCCCGTCCTCAAAGGTCTTGTCGCCACCGTCTTGTACTTCGTCGTCGGCATGGCCGTCCTGGTCCTCGGCTTCATCATGGTCGACGTGCTGACCCCGGGGAAGCTGCGCCAGATGGTGTTCGTCGATCGTCGCCCCAACGCCGTCGTGCTGGCCTGCGCGATGTACATCGCGCTGGCCACCGTCATCATCACCGCGATCGCCAACAGCTACAGCCAGCTGGGTCAGGGCCTGGTGGGCGTCGCGGTGTACGGGCTCATCGGCGTTGTCCTGCAAGGGATCGCGCTGCTGACACTGCACTTCGTGATACCCGGCAACTTCCATGAACACGTCGACGAGCCGGAGCTGCATCCGGCGGCGTTCGCCACGGCGGTGATGCTGCTGGCCGTCGGAGGGGTGACCGCCGCCGCGGTGTCATGACGCCGTCCACGGATTCTTCCGGGCGCTGGCGGGCGATGCTGCTGGCCGCGGTCGCGGCATGCGCGGCGTGCGGCATCATCTACGAACTTGCGCTGCTGACGTTGTCGACGAGCCTCAACGGCGGCGGCATCGTCGCCACGTCGCTGATCGTCGCCGGTTACATCGCCGCGTTGGGCGTGGGCGCGCTGCTGGTCAAGCCGTTACTGGCCTGGGCGGCAATCACTTTCGTCGCGGTCGAAGCGCTGCTGGGCATCGTCGGTGGATTGTCCGCGGCGGCGCTGTACGTGATGTTCTCGTTCATCGGCGGATCCTTGTTCGTCCTCGTGGTGGGCACCGCGCTGATCGGCGGCCTGGTCGGCGCTGAGGTACCGCTGCTGATGACGCTGCTGCAGCAGAGGCGAACCGCCTCCAAAGACCCAGCCACCGACACCGGCCGCACGTTGGCCAATCTCACCGCCGCCGACTACCTGGGCGCGCTGATCGGCGGGCTGGCTTGGCCGTTCGTGCTGCTGCCGCAGCTGGGGATGATCCGCGGCGCGGCCGCCACCGGCATCATCAACCTGGTCGCCGCGGCGATCGTGTCGATTTTCCTGCTGCGGCAAGTGGTTAGCGCTCGACAGCTGATGACGGCGCTGGGCGCGCTGGCCGCAGCGCTGGCGCTGCTGGCCACGCTGCTGGTGCGTGCGCAGGACATCGAGACGACCAGCCGCCAGCGGCTTTACGCCGACCCGATCATCGCCCACCTGCAGTCGGCGTACCAGGAGATCGTGGTGACCCGTCGTGGCAACGACATGCGCCTCTACCTCGACGGGGGTTTACAGTTCTCCACCCGCGACGAGTACCGCTACACCGAAAGCCTGGTCTATCCCGCGCTCGGCGCGGGAGGGCGGTCGGTGCTGGTGTTAGGCGGCGGCGATGGCCTGGCCGCCCGCGAACTGCTGCGCCAGCCCGGCGTCGAGAAGATCGTGCAAGTGGAGCTCGACCCGGCTGTCATCGAATTGGCCCGCACCACAATGCGTTCCGCCAACAATGGCTCGCTGGACAATCCACGCGTCGACGTCGTCACCGATGATGCGATGACCTGGCTGCGCGGGTCGCACTCGGGGTCGTTCGACGCGGTCATCGTCGATCTTCCCGATCCGGATACACCGGTGCTGGGCCGGCTGTATTCGACCGAGTTCTATGCGCTGGTTTCGCGTGCGCTGGCGCCCGGCGGGCTGATGGTGGTTCAGGCCGGCAGCCCGTATTCGACCCCAATCGCGTTCTGGCGCACGGTCTCCACAATCGAGGCCGCCGGCTACGCGATCACCCCCTACCACGTATATGTTCCGACCTTCGGCGACTGGGGGTTTGCCTTGGCGCGTCGCAGTGCCACGGCGCCGCGACCCACGCTGCCGCCCAACACGCCGGCGCTGCGCTTCCTCAGCCAGCCGGTGCTCGACGCCGCAACCGTCTTTCCCGCCGACGTGCGCCCCCGCAACCTCGAGCCGTCGACGCTGGAGCACCCACGGGTCGTCGAGGACATGCGCCACGGCTACGACTAGGAGTCTGCTGAATTAATCCCGCGTGGCGGATGGGTTTGGCCTGGCGTTTTCGGGATGATTGGTGGGTGCAGGGTCGGTCTGATGATCAGCGTGAGTTGTTGGATGCGGAGTCGGTAGCAGGCCATCTTCTCAAGGGCGACAGCGTGTTCGCTTTCTTGGCGGCTCATCGGCATCATTTGTTCCCCGAGGAGATGTTCGCCGATTTGTTCCCGTCGCGGCGGGGGCGACCGAGCGTGGCGGCTGAGGTGATGGCCAGCGTGATCACGCTGCAGGCGTTGCACGGTTTATCCGATAACGAGACCGTGGACGCGGTGACCTTCGATCTGCGCTGGAAAGCGGCATGCGGATTGCCGGTGACCGCGACGGCGTTTCATTCCACGACGTTGACCTATTGGCGGCGGCGTCTGGCGGCTTCGGATCGCCCGAACCGAATTTTTGAGGCGGTCAAAGCCGTGGTTGCCCAAACGGGGGCGCTGACAGGGCGCGCCCGACGGGCGTTGGATTCCACGGTGCTCGATGATGCGGTGGCCACCCAGGACACCGTCACCCAGCTCATCGGCGCGATCCGGCGGGTCGGTCGTGAGGTGGCCGGTGCGACCGAGGTCATCGCCGCGCACTGCGCAGCTCATGATTACACCGATCCGGGTAAGCCAGCGATCGCCTGGGATGATCTGGCGGCCCGCGAGCAGTTGGTCGACGCACTGGTCAGCGACGCCCACCGAGTCTTAGGGCATCTGCCCGAGCAGAACCTGGGTCCGCGGGGCGCCGAAGCGGTGGCGTTGCTGGCATTGGTCGCCGGCCAAGATGTCGAGCCCGTCGAGGGCTCTGATGGCACCGACGGGCACTGGCGCCTTGCCCGCAACGTCGCGGGTGATCGGGTGATCTCCACGGTGGACCCCGAGACTCGCCATGTGCACAAAAGTGTGCATCGCCGCCAGGACGGCTACAAAGCCCACATCGCGGTCGAACCCGACACCGGGATCATCACCGACTGCGTCCTGACCGCAGCCAACGGCGCCGACAACCACGAAGCTACGGTCGGCTTAGCACTGCTTGACGACGAAAACTCGCCGGTGACCGTGCTGGCCGATTCTGCTTATGGAACCGGCGAATTCCGCGCAGAACTTTCCGCGCGAGCCCACACCGATCGGGTCAAACCTGCACCTGCGCGCGGTGCCATTCCGGGTGGATTCACCGTCGATGACTTCATCGTCGACCATGACGCACGCAGCGCGACCTGCCCGGCCGGGGTGATTCGACCGATCAGCCGCGCGGGTTATGCCAGCTTCGGGGTGGCGTGCACCGGCTGCCAATTGCGCAGCAAATGCACCGCCAGTGCCACCGGCAAATCGCTGACGATCCGCCCCCACGACGCGCTGCAAAGAACCGCACGCAGGGATGCGCGAAAACCGCAGTGGCTCACTGAATATCGGCAGCATCGTCCCATGGTCGAACGCGCTATCGCGTGGCTGACCCGCGGCAACCGCAAGGTTCGCTACCGCGGCGTCGTCCGCAACGACCATTGGCTGCACCATCGCGCCGCAGCGCTGAACCTACGACGCCTACTCACCTTGGGCTTGCATCACACAGGTACGAGCTGGGCCATCGCCTGATCACCATGAAGCCCAACGGCTTGCGCGATACGCCACCGTCCTGTCACCCTCACAACGGCGGGGTGACCTCTTCTGTCGACCTCAGGGTCTGACTTCAAATCAGCGCCAACGAGCGCCGCGAGGCACCCCGCCCCAAAGCACCCCTAATTCAGCAGACTCCTAGGCGCTGTCAGAAGATGACGGTGCGGCTGCCGTATAGCAGCACCCGATCCTCCAGGTGCCAGCGCAGTCCTCGTGCCAGCACGACCTTCTCGATGTCACGGCCCTTGCGCACCATGTCGGCTACCGAGTCTCGGTGATCCACGCGGATCACGTCCTGCTCGATGATCGGACCGGCATCCAACTCCGCGGTCACATAGTGGCAGGTAGCGCCGACCAATTTGACACCCCGCGCGGACGCCTGGTGGTAGGGGCGGGCACCGACGAAGGACGGCAGGAAGCTGTGGTGGATATTCAGCGCCCGCCCCTCCCACGCGGCGCATAGCTCCGGCGGTAGCACCTGCATGAATCGCGCCAGCACCACTGCGTCCGGCCGCTCGGCGTCCACCAGCTGACCGAGCCGGTCGAACGCGGCGGCCTTGCCCTCGGCGTCGCCCGTCGGAAAAGGCACGTGGTGGAAGGGGATGCCGTGGGCGCGGGTTACATCGGCCAGGTCGGTGTGGTTGCCGATCACCGCGCCGACGTCGACATCCAGCTCGCCGGAGGCGACCCGTCCGAGCAGGTCGTATAGGCAGTGACCCTCGCGGGACACCAGGATCACCACCCGGCGCCGCACACCGGTGTCGCTGATCCGCCAATCGGCCTCGCAGCCGGGGCCGGCCAGGTCGGCGGCAACACCGGCGAACCGGGTCTGCAGCTCGGTCACGTCGTAGGGCAGCGACTCGGCCAACACCTCCTGGCGGGTGAAGAACCACCCGGTTTCGCGGTCAGTGTGGTACGCCGCCTCCACGATCCACCCGCCGGCCGCGGCAAGGAACCCGGCGATCCCGGCGACGATCCCGGTGCGGTCAGGGCAGCCGAACGTGACGATGTAGCGGCGGTCCGCCATGCTGCAGCAGTCTTCCAGGCCACGGTGGGAACGGATGGACCGGGTGGTCGGCGCGTCGAAAATATGACGACGCCGTCCGAAGGAACCGGCGCCGCTGCTACGACGGCCGGCGGGAATGGCGGCGACGGGGGCGACGCCATCGCCAATCCGGGCACCGCAACCGGGGGCCATGGTGGCTTAGGCGGCACCGGCACACCTCCCGGCTCGCCTGGCGTTAACGGCACACCGTAAGAGGGTGCTCCGCACTACTCGTCGTCGAGGGCCGCCAGCACCTCGTCGGACAGGTCGACGTTGGTGTAGACGTTCTGCACGTCGTCGCTCTCCTCCAACGCGTCGACGAGCTTGAACACCTTGCGGGCACCGTCGACGTCTACCGGCACGCTCACCGACGGCTGAAAACCGGCCTCGGCCGACTCGTAGTCAATCCCGGCGTCCTGCAACGCGGTTCGCACCGCCACCAGATCACCCGGCTCCGAGATCACCTCGAAGCTGTCGCCCAGGTCGCTGACGTCCTCGGCGCCGGCGTCCAGCACTGCCGTCAGGACGTCATCCTCGGTTAGGCCGTTCTTCTCCAGCGTCACCACACCCTTGCGGGAGAACAGATAGGCGACCGACCCCGGATCGGCCATCGTGCCGCCGTTTCGGGTCATCGCCACCCGGACCTCACTGGCGGCGCGGTTGCGGTTGTCGGTCAGGCACTCGACCAACACCGCCACCCCGTTCGGCCCGTAGCCCTCGTAGGTGATTGTTTGCCAGTCGGCGCCGCCGGCTTCCTCACCGGCGCCGCGCTTTCGGGCGCGCTCGATGTTGTCGTTGGGCACTGAGGTCTTCTTCGCCTTCTGGATGGCGTCATACAGCGTCGGATTACCCCCCGGGTCACCACCGCCGGTACGAGCGGCTACCTCGATGTTCTTGATCAGCCGGGCGAACTCCTTGCCACGGCGCGCGTCTTTGACGGCCTTCTGGTGCTTGGTGGTGGCCCACTTGGAATGGCCGCTCATCGGTCTACTACCTCTTCTGTCGCTCTCGAAAGTTCGCGTGACGAGTCTACGTTGACGCCGGACACCGACCGCCCACCGCCGCCTCAGCTGCCCCGGGAGTCACACAAAATCGCTCAGAGGCGCGCAGAAGACGCCACCCCGCCTCCCGGTGACTCCAGTGACGGATGGGGCGTGATAGCTCTAACGAGGTTTGATCCACCGCCACTGGGTCGACCACCATGGGCCCGCGTCCGGGTGGTGGTGTCCACGGTCCGGTCAGCCGTGCGGCGCCTCAGAGATCTTGCTGTCGGGTTTGCCGATCGTTTGGCAATAAAGGGACGCCGACGTCCGCGTCGCCGTGATCTCCAGGTTGCTGGGATCAGCACCGCTCTTGTCCTTGAGCATCTTGCTGACCTCGCTGTCTTGCTTCTTCTCGTCCTGCGACGTGAAGTCCTTGCACTTGGTGTCGCCACCGGTGTTGAGAATTTGTGAGGCAGAGCAACCGCTGAGCAATAGTGCGGCGATCGCGATCGCCGTGGCAACAGTTCGTATCATTGTTGACCTTTCTGGGCCGGAACGGTGGGTATCTGTTACACCGAAACGCCTCATTTCAAACGCTGCACTACGGTGGAAAAGGTGACCCCGCAAAGCCCGCTGCAGTTGGTCCGGGACGCGTTGGGCAGCAGCCTGTTCGAAATGATCGCCGGTCCGGACGGTCCGGCGCAGCGCGCTCGCATCCACCACACCCCAGGGCCCCGCTGGTTTGCCGACGGCCGTCCGATCCGGCGGGTACATGCCGACGCCTCGATGTTCGTCGGCGGATTGCGGGCATTGCTGCTGCAGTCGTTGCATCCGCTGGCCATGGCCGGCGTGGCCGAGCACTCCAATTACCGCGGCGACCCGTGGGGCCGGTTGCAGCGAACCAGCACCTTTTTGGCCGAAACCACCTTCGGCTCAGCGACCGACGCACAGCGCGCCGTCGATCGCGTCCGGGGAATTCACCGGCGGGTACGCGGCACCGCCCGCGACGGCAGGTCGTATGCGGCGACCGATCCGCATCTGCTGGAGTGGGTGCACATCGCCGAAGCCGACAGCTTCCTGCGCGCCCATCAGCTCTACGGCGCGGCCCCGCTGGACCAGGATGGTCGCGACGGCTACGTCGACGACATGGCCGAGATCGCCGGCAAGCTCGGCGTGGTCAACCCGCCGCGCACCGAACGCGAGTTGGCGCAACGGATTAACGGGTTTCGACCGGAATTGCGCAGCACGCCCGAGGCGCGTGATGCGGCCCGATTCCTTCTGCTGACGCCGCCGCTGTCGCTGGCGGCACGCGCGCCGTACGGTGCACTGGCCGCCACGGCGGTGGCGATGCTGCCCGCATGGGCGCGCATACCGCTGCTGCTGCCCTACTTTCCGCCGGTCGAGGTCACGGTGGTGCGCACCGTCGGACGCGTCTTGGTCGGCGGCATTCGATGGGCGCTGCCCGCCGCCGGCTGACAACGCGCCGTCACGCCGCCCCGTTGACGATGTCGACGAACAAGCGGTGGATACGACGGTCGCCGGTCATCTCCGGGTGAAACGCCGTGGCAAGCACCCGGCCCTGCCGCACCGCGACGGCGTGTCCGGCCGCCCGGGCCAGTACCTGCACACCGTCACCGACCCGCTCCACCCACGGCGCGCGGATGAACACGGCGTGCACCGGATCGTCGAAGCCGCTGAACTCGACGTCGTCTTCGAACGAGTCGACCTGACGTCCAAAAGCGTTGCGCCGCACCGTGATATCGATGCCACCGAGTGGAACGGCCTCGCGACCGTCCACACCGGCGTCAAGAATCTCGCTGGCCAGCAGGATCATGCCCGCGCAGGCGCCATAAGCCGGAAACCCGTCGGCGAGCCGCTTGCGCAACGGCTCCAGCAGGTCGAGATCGCGCAGCAAATGACTCATCGTGGTCGACTCGCCACCCGGGATCACCAGCGCGTCAACGGCTTCGAGTTCTTCGCGACGTCGCACGGTCACCGCTGAGGTTCCCGCGTCGCGCAGCGCCGCCAGGTGTTCGCGGGTGTCGCCCTGCAGCGCCAACACCCCGATGCGGACAGCACTCACTGCTCGGCCGGCCGGTATCCGCGCGCGAAGCGGGTCAGGCCCTCCTGCATGACGGCGGCGACCATCTCGCCGTACTGGTTGAAGATCTTGCCCTGGCACAGCGCGCGACCGCCGCACGCCGACGGCGAAGACTGGTCGTAGAGCAACCACTCGTCGGCCCGGAACACCCGCATGAACCACATCGCGTGGTCCAACGAGGCCACCTGCAGATGCGAGCGCTCAGCGAGGTGTGTCACCTGGGCCGACCCCAACAGGGTGAGGTCGCTCATGTAGGCCAGCGCGCAGATGTGCAACACCGGGTCGTCGGGCAGCGGATCGCGATGCCGAAACCACACCTGCTGTTGCGAGGCCTTGCCGGGCAGCCGCTCCAGCTGGTCTTGCGGCACGATGCGGATGTCCCACTCCTCGAACTGCTTGAACCCGGCGTCGTCGAACACCTTCATCGACTTCAGTCCGGGCAGATCGTCCGGGGGCGGCGCCGACGGCATTGCGTCCTGGTGGTGGATGCCGTCCTGATCGGCCTGGAAAGACGCCGACATGGAAAAGATCGTCTGGCCGTGCTGAATGGCGTTGACCCGCCTGGTGCAGAACGACCCGCCGTCGCGCAACCGCTCGACGATAAAGACGGTGGGCGCCTTGGCATCTCCCGGCCGGATGAAGTACCCGTGCAGCGAGTGCACCAAGTGGTCGGGTTCGACGGTGCGCACGGCCGACACCAGCGACTGACCGGCCACATGACCGCCGAAGGTGCGCTGAAAGTAACCCGATTCCGGGCTAAATACGCTACCGCGGTAGATGTTGACCTCGAGTTGCTCGAGATCAAGGATCTTCTCGATCGACACGAGATGTTCTTACCAGCCGCGTTCGGCTAGCCGATGCGGCGCGGCGATCTCCTCCACGTTGATGCCGACCATCGGCTCCCCGAGCCCGCGCGACACCCGCGCCAGCACATCGGGGTCGTCGTAGAAGGTGGTGGCCTTGACGATCGCCGCGGCGCGCTGGGCCGGGTCACCGGATTTGAAGATGCCCGAGCCCACGAAGACTCCCTCGGCGCCGAGCTGCATCATCATCGCGGCGTCGGCCGGGGTGGCGATGCCACCGGCGGTGAACAGCGTGACCGGCAGCTTGCCGGCTCGCGCCACCTCCACCACAAGGTCGTAGGGCGCCGCGAGTTCCTTTGCCGCAACGTACAACTCGTCGTCGGACAACGACGTCAGCCGGCGGATCTCGCCGCCGATGGCCCGCATGTGAGTGGTTGCATTGGAGACGTCACCGGTGCCGGCTTCACCCTTCGAGCGGATCATCGCCGCGCCCTCGCCGATGCGCCGCAGCGCCTCACCGAGATTGGTGGCGCCACAGACAAACGGCACGGTGAACTTCCACTTGTCGATGTGGTGGGTGTAGTCAGCCGGGGTGAGCACCTCGGATTCGTCGATGTAGTCCACGCCCAGGCTCTGCAGGATCTGCGCCTCGACGAAGTGCCCGATGCGCGCCTTGGCCATCACCGGGATGGTGACCGCGGAGATGATGCCCTCGATCATGTCCGGGTCGCTCATCCGCGACACCCCGCCCTGAGCCCGGATATCGGCGGGTACGCGCTCCAGCGCCATCACCGCGACGGCGCCGGCGCCTTCGGCGATGCGGGCCTGCTCCGGCGTGACGACGTCCATGATGACGCCGCCCTTGAGCATCTCGGCCATCCCGCGCTTGACCCGCGCCGTTCCAGTCTGCGGGCTGCCGTTTGACGCGGTATCCATAGGTCCAAGTCTAGTGGTGGACCTCAAACGGTATTCCCCGCAGCCCGTCCGCGCTGCTGTCGCCATCTCAGCGGATGGACTGCAGCTGGCGGACCCGATCCGGCGCACCGGCCAGCGCGATCGCCTCGGCGAGCAGTTCGGACAGCTGTAGCGGGTACACCGTCTCGCCGCCCGCCACCAGCTCGGCGATGTCGGCAGCGTCACACCAGCGGTGACAGTGGATGTAGCTGTTCTCCAGCTCGGTCCGCCCGGCGGCGGACGGCTCGAACCGTCGGGTCCGGTGGACGAAGAAGAACTCCTCGCTGTCGATCGCCGCGCCGTTGAAGTCGAACACCGCGTCGCGTCGCCAGATCGGGCCGATCATGTCTGTGGGTTCGGCACCCAAACCGGTCTCTTCGGCCAGCTCACGGGCGGCGGCTTGGGCCAACGACTCGCCGTCTGCGACCTGACCGCCAACGGTGAACCACCACCGCGGCGCCTCTTTTTCGGCGCCCCCGGGCGCTGAAGGATCGGAGCCGCACAGCAACAACACCGCGCCGGATTCGTCCAGCAGCACCACCCGCGCCGAGGTGCGCCGGTCGGCCGCGGAATGATCGTCGTCGCGCAGCGCGTCGGCCCGCTCGGCGATTTCGAAATAGCTTGGCAGCGCGGCCGTTCCACCCAGCCGCAGCAGCCGAACCAGACTCCGCTCGCGCAGTGCCAGCGTGTCGCGGACCGCGTCGTTGTGAAATCTGCGGGCCAGCAGCACCCGCGCTTCGGCGTCGGCCAACTCGGCGATCAGCCCCGCCGGCAGTGACGCCGGGTCGACCGTCGCCAGCGCCGCCGACAGCTGGTTTTCGCAGGCCTCGCGGGCCTGGCGGGGGGCGCGTTCGGCGGCGTCGGCCAGCGCCGCTAACTGCTTGGCGGCTGAGCCCGCAGCAACCGCGCGGGCCACCACCGCGCGCCGGGCCAGCGCGCTGTCCAGGGCCTGCCAGGAAAGGTCGTAGCGCACGTGCAGCCGGTCCAGCCGATTGGCCGTCTGATACGCCCAGGCGGCGAACACAAGCAGCACCGCCAACAGCACCGCCAGCGCGATGACCATCAGCGTCATCAGCTCGCCACCTTGACCTTGGCCCCGGACGCGGCGACCGTCTCGTAGACCCGCATGATCTGGTTGGCCACCACCGACCAGTCGTAGCGGCGCACCGCATCGGCGCCCGCCGCGATGTAGCGCTTGGCCACCTGATCGCTCTCCAATACCGCGACCAGGCCGGCGGCCAGCGCAGCGCCGTCTTCGACCGGAACCAGCATGCCCGCGTCACCGTCGCACAGCACCCGCCGGAACGCGTGCAGATCGCTGGCCACCACCGGGGTGCCGGCGGCCATCGCCTCGACGAGCACGATGCCGAAACTCTCCCCGCCGGTGTTCGGCGCACAGTAGACGTCGGCGCTGCGCAGCGCCGACGCCTTGGCGGCGTCGTCCACCTGGCCCAGGAAGCGCAGGTGGCCCGCCAATCCGCCTGCCTTACTACGCAATTCGGCTTCATCGCCGCGGCCCACGATCAGCACCTGGACCCCCGGGAAGCGCTCGACCAGGCCGGGCAGCGCGTCGATCAGCACGGCCATGCCCTTGCGGGGTTCGTCGTAACGGCCCAAGAACAACACCGTCTTGCCGGGCCGCGGATAGCCGTCGAGCGCCGGCGCTGAGCCGAACGAGGCCACGTCGACACCGTTGGGAATCTCGACCGCATCCGATCCAAGCGCTTCCATCTGCCAGCGTCTGGCCAGGTCGGACACCGCGATGCGGCCGACAATCTTCTCGTGCATCGGCCGCAGCAGACCCCCAAAGACCGTCAGCGTCAGCGATTTGGTGGTCGACGTGTGAAAAGTCGCGACGATCGGCCCCTCGGCCACCCGGAGAGCCCACATCGACAGGCTCGGCGCATTCGGCTCATGCACGTGCAGCACGTCGAAGTCGCCTTCGGCCAGCCAGCGCCTGACCTTGCCGTGCACGGCCGGGCTGAATTGCAGCCTGGCCACCGAACCGTTGTAGGGAATCGGGACGGCCCGGCCCGCGGAGACGACGTACTCGGGCAGCTTGACGTGTGGCGACGAGGGCGCCAGCACGCTGACCTCCTGGCCGCGGGCAAGCATCACCTCGGCGAGCTGCAATACGTGCGACTGCACCCCACCCGGCACATCGAACGAGTACGGACACACCATGCCGATTCGCATCAAGCCCCCGCCAATCGGGCCCGCCGCTCGTCGGACAGATCTGCCAGCCACTGCGGCTGGAGCATGTGCCAGTCGGCGGGGTGCTCGGCGATGTTGCGGGCAAAGACGTCGGCCAGCGCCTGGGTGATGACGCCGACGTCGCCGCTGGTGCAATCCAGCGGCGGGTCGAACTCGATTCGGGTGGCGTCGCCCTCGTACCAGCAGTGCACCGGCAACAGCGCCGCCCCGGTGCTGATCGCCAATTTCGCCGAACCGGCCGGCATCCTGGTCGGTTCGCCGAAGAAATTCACCTCGACCCCGGTGCGCGAAAGGTCCCGCTCGGCCATCAGACACACAGTCTTGTTGTCCCGCAATCGTTCGCCGAGCAGCTGGAAAGGCGGCTGCTCTCCGCCGGACAGTGGGATCACCTCGAAGCCCAGGCTTTTCCGATAGTCGATGAAACGCCGGTACAGCGACTCGGGTTTGAGCCGCTCGGCGACGGTGGTGAACTTTCCGCGAGTCTGGGCCAGCCACACCCCGCCCATATCCCAGTTGCCGCTGTGCGGCAACGCCATCACCGCACCACGGCCCTCCGCCAGTGCCGCGTCGAGATAATCGTCGCCCACAACCGTTTTGGCGAGTTCTTGGCCCACCGCATAATGATCCATCGTCGGCAGCCGGAACGCCTCTCGCCAGTAGCGGGCATAGGACGCCAGCGACGCCCGCATCAGGCTGCCGGGCACGTCTTTGGGTGGGACGCCGATCACGCGCGCCAGGTTCTTTCGCAATTGGGCCGGCCCGCCGTTGCGCGACGCGTAGAGCGCTCCGGCGTCGAAAACGTTGCGCGCGGCGAATTCCGGCATGCCGCGCACCATCATCCAGCCGGCCGCATAGCCCCAGTCGGTCATCCGGCCACCCAGCGAAAGACCGCCGACCCCGGGCAGTTTCAGGCCCGACGGGACCGAGATCACGGCTCGCTCTTCGGCTGAACGTGGCCCTGCTCGCCGGCCGGGGGCATCGGATCGCCAGCGCCGGGCGAATGCCGCACGGTGTGCAGCCGCTGGGCACAGGTGATCATGCTGGCCGCGGCCAGCAGCCACATCGCCACGGGCAGCGCCCACGGCAACGGGAACACCGGCAGGTCCGACAATCCCGCCCCCACCAGCACGATGATCAACCGCTCCGGCCGTTCGATGAAGCCGCCGTCACCGCGCAACCCGCTGGCTTCGGCGCGGGCCTTGATGTAGGAGATGACCTGGGAGGTGACCAGACAGATCAACGTCGCCACCACCAGCGAAGGACTGTGCAGACCGAAGGTTGCCCACCACGCCAGCCCGCAGAACACCGCGCCATCGCTGATGCGGTCGCAGGTGGCATCCAGCACTGCACCGAACCGGGTGCCGCCACCGCTTTCCCGCGCCATCGCCCCGTCGACCGTGTCGAACAGCACGAAGAGCGTGATCACTAATGTGCCGGCGAACAGCCGGCCGGTCGGAAACAGCGTCAACGCGGCCAGCACCGCGGCGGCGGTGGCGATGATCGTGACGCTGTCCGCGGTGAAGCCGGCGTGCAGGAACGCCCGCGCCACCGGTGTGGTGACCCGTGCGACGCCCTCACGCGACAACAACTTGCTCACGGTTGCTTTTCCCACTCGGTGGCCAGCAGACGACGGGTGTCGCGCAGCAATTGCGGGATGACCTTGGAGTCGCCGATGATCGTGATGAAGTTGGCGTCGCCACCCCACCGCGGCACCACATGCACATGCAGATGTTCGGCCAGTGAGCCGCCCGCCGATGCGCCCAGGTTCAAGCCGACATTGAAGCCGTGCGGCCGAGAGACGTTCTTGATGACGCGAATCGCCTTCTGCGTGAACGCCATCAGCTCGGCGGTCTCCTTGTCGGTGAGATCTTCCAGTTCGGATACCCGCCGATACGGCACCACCATCAAATGTCCGGGATTGTACGGGTAGAGGTTGAGCACGGCGTAGACCAGTTCGCCGCGGGCGACCACCAGACCGTCCTCGTCGGGAAGCTGCGGAATATCGGAGAACGGCTGCTCGCGGCTGCTGATGTCCTGCTTCAGCGGCCCCTCGGCCAGGTAGCTCATTCGGTACGGCGTCCACAACCGCTGCAGGTGGTCGGTTTCACCGACGCCCCGGTCGATGATCGAGTCCTCATCAGCCACGGTTGTTCACCTTGACCAAATCAGCAGTGGGAGCGGAGTTTTCGCGTTCAGCAATCCAACGCGTAATGGCTGCCACCGCTTCGTCGCGCGGAACTCCGTTGATCTGGCTGCGGTCACCGAACCGGAAGCTCACCGCATCACCCTCGACATCGCGGTCGCCGGCCAGCAGCATGAACGGCACCTTTTGATTGGTGTGATTGACGATCTTCTTGGCCATCCGATCGTCGCTGGAATCCACCTCGACCCGGACACCATGCGACTTTAGCTGCGCGGCAACGTCTTCCAGGTACGGCACATGGCCATCCGCCACCGGGATGCCCACCACCTGCACCGGCGCCAGCCAGGCCGGGAACGCGCCGGCGTAGTGCTCGGTGAGGATTCCAAAAAACCGCTCAATCGACCCGAACAGCGCGCGGTGGATCATCACCGGCCGCTGCCGCGAACCGTCGGCGGCGGTGTATTCCAGCTCGAAACGCTCCGGGAAGTTGAAATCGACCTGGATGGTCGACATCTGCCAGCTGCGGCCCAGCGCATCGCGGGCCTGCACGGAGATCTTCGGACCGTAGAACGCCGCGCCGCCGGGATCAGGTACCAGTTCCAGACCGGACTCCGTCGCGACTTCGGCCAGCGAGTTGGTGGCTTCCCCCCACATCTCGTCAGAGCCGACGAACTTCTCCGGGTCCTTGGTGGACAGCTCCAGATGGAAGTCTTCCAACCCGTAGTCGGCCAGCAAGTCCAGCACGAACCGCAGCAGCGAGGCCAGTTCGTCGTGCAGCTGCTCGCGGGTGCAGAAGATGTGCGAATCGTCCATGGTGAACCCACGCGCCCGCGTCAGCCCGTGCACCACACCGGACTTCTCATAGCGGTAAACGGTGCCGAACTCGAAGAGCCGCAACGGAAGCTCGCGGTACGACCGCCCCCGCGACCGGAAGATCAGCGTGTGCATCGGGCAGTTCATCGGCTTGAGGTAGTAATCCTGCCCCGGCTTGCGCACGGCTCCGTCGTCGTTCAGCTCGGCATCGAGGTGCATCGGCGGGAACATGCCGTCGGCGTACCAGTCCAAGTGGCCCGACGTCTGAAACAGTTGCGCCTTGGTGATGTGCGGGGTGTTGACGAATTCATACCCAGCCTCGATGTGCTTGCGCCGCGAGTACTCCTCCAGCTCCCTGCGCACAATGCCGCCCTTGGGGTGGAAAACCGCTAGCCCAGAACCGATTTCGTCGGGAAAGCTGAACAAGTCCAGCTCGGCGCCCAGTTTGCGGTGATCGCGCCGCTGGGCTTCCTCCAGCAACTCCAGATGGCGGTCGAGTGCCTCCTGCGACTCCCAGGCGGTGCCGTAGACGCGCTGCAGGCTGGCGTTCTTCTGATCGCCGCGCCAGTATGCGGCGGAACTTCTGGTCAGCTTGAACGCCGGAATGTGCTTGGTGGTCGGAATGTGCGGTCCGCGGCACAAATCGCCCCAGACCCGTTCGCGGGTACGGGGATTGAGGTTGTCGTAAGCGGTGAGCTCGTCGCCGCCGACCTCCATCACGTCGGGGTCACCCGACTTGTCGTCGACCAGTTCGAGCTTGTAGGGCTCGTTGGCCAACTCTTCGCGCGCCTGGTCTTTGGATTCATAGACGCGCCGGTCGAACAGCTGCCCGTCCTTGACGATCTGGCGCATCCGCTTTTCCAGCTTCGCCAGGTCCTCCGGCGTGAACGGGTCCGCCACGTCGAAGTCGTAGTAGAAGCCGTCGGTGATCGGCGGCCCGATCCCGAGCTTGGCGTGCGGGAACAGGTCTTGAACGGCTTGGGCCAACACATGTGCGGCCGAGTGCCGAATGACGCTTCGCCCGTCGTCGGTGTTGGCCGCCACCGGCGTGACGTCGACGTCCGCCGCGGGAACCCAGCTCAAGTCGCGCAGCTTGCCCTCGGCATCGCGCACCACCACGACCGCATCGGCGGCGCCGCGGCCGGGCAGTCCCGCGTCGCGCACCGCGGCCGCCGCGGTCGTCCCGGCAGGCACCCGGATCGGGGCTGCTGGGGCGGGGTGTGCGAGGGCGGTCATCGGCGCGGTCTCCATGACTTTCGGGTGTTCAAGCGGATCCGACCATGCTATCGGGGTGAGTAGCGCCGACGGTTGCAGCCTTAGGGCTGGCCGGGTTTGAGCAACACGAACAACGCCTCACTGTCGGTCAGCACCGTGTCGCCGTCGCACAATCGGCCCGAGACGAAGATCTTGCGTCCGTCAACCCGGTCGACCCCCGCGTCGATCTGCAGCTCCTTGTCGATCGGGACGACCTGGCGGTAGTTGATATGCAGGTATGCGGTGCGTTGGCGAGGGCCGCCGGTGATCAGCCCGGACGTCATACCCAAGACCGAGTCGAACAGCAGGCCGAGCGCGCCTCCGTGCACGGCCCCGTTGCGCCCCAGGTGAAACCGCCGAAACCGCGCCCAGCCCTGGATCCGGCCGTCGGTTTTGTGGACCTTCATCGGCACCGGCAGGATGTTGCCGCGGTTCGGCAGGTCCATCCGGCGGCCCGACGGCGTCGCCCACTCGTCGGTGTCGAACGGACTGAGCAGGTCAGACACCTTCTCGATCAGCTCGGCGGCCTCGCTGATCACGCCGTCGGGCGCGTCGACCGCCCGGGCGTGATCCTGCAGCGTACGAACGGCCTCGATGAACCGGCCGTAGTCAGGCCCGCCCTTGTTCGTCGGTTCGGGCGGATTGAATCCGCCACCCGGGTGTCGCGCATGTTCGCCGGCCACCAGAACACCGTATTGGGTGGGCCCGACCCGGCATCGACTAGTTGTTCTGTTTGGCCCCTGCCGCAGACAGCGCCTCGAATTCCTCGTCGGTGAGGGTGATCTCCGCTGCGGCGACGTTCTGCTCCAGGTGCGCGACGCTGGACGTGCCGGGAATCGGCAACATCACCGGGGACCGCTTGAGCAGCCAGGCCAGCGCCAACTGGGACGGCGTCGCGTGGTGACCGGCCGCAACCTTCTGCAGGGGACCATCGGGGGCGGCCAGCGGGCCGGCGGCCAACGGGAACCACGGGATGAAGGCGATGCCCTGACTCGCGGCGGCATCCAGCAGCGGTTCGGCGGTCCGGGCGGCGAGGTTGTACATGTTCTGCACCGACACGATCGGCGTGATCCGCTGGGCGGCCTTGAGCTGGTCGACGTTGACCTCGGACAGGCCGATATGGCGGATCTTGCCTTCCTTTTGCAGCGCGACGAGTTCGCCGACCTGGTCGGCCAGCGGGAAATTGGCGTCGACGCGGTGCAGCTGAAACAGGTCGATGGTGTCGACGCCGAGGCGTCGCAGGCTCATTTCGCATTCCTGGCGCAGGTAACTGGGATTGCCCAGCGGAATCCACACGTCCGGCCCGGTGCGCAGCAGCCCGGCCTTGGTCGCGATGACCAGGCCCTCATAGGGATGCAGCGCCTCGTGGATGATGTCCTCGGAGATGTAGGGGCCGTACGAGTCGGCGGTGTCGATGAAGTTGACACCGAGCTCAACGGCTCGACGCAGCACCCGCACGGCTTCGCCGCGGTCGGCCGGCGGACCCCAGACGCCTTTGCCGGTCAGGCGCATTGCGCCGAAACCGAGTCGATTAACCGTCAAATCGCCACCGAGGGTGAGCGTTCCGGATGCGTGGGCTGGTTGTGCGGTGTTGGTGGTCACGCTTACGACCGTACGCCGCAGGGACCTCGCCGACCGCGGCGTGGCAAGCTAAAGCAGGTGGACTTGTACACGATCAGTCACATGCCGCTGACCTACCCCGAAGTCGGTGCGACCGCCGGACCTCCGCCGCCGGGATATCGCCACCTCGGCTTCGTCTCGCAGGTCGGCGCGGGTCACCAGCGATACGAAGAGGCCGCTGACGCGGTCATGCACTGGGGTATGCAGCGCGGCGCGGGGTTGCGCGTCGAGGCCAGCAGCGACGTCGTCGAGGTCGGCGCGGTGGTGGTGGTCAAGATGGGTTTCCTGAAAGCACCCTGCCGGGTCGTCTATGTGATCGACGAGCCCGGTGTCCGGGGTTTCGCCTATGGCACGCTGCCGGGTCACCCCGAGTCGGGTGAGGAACGGTTCGTGGTACGCCATGACCCGGTCACCGCCGCGGTGTACGCCGAAGTCTCGGCGTTCTCCCGGCCGGCGACCTGGTGGAGCAAAGCCGGCGGCCCGTTCACGTCACTGGCCCAGCGCGTGATCGCCAAGCGCTACGTTCGCGCGGTGTGACCGCTAACCCCACCCGGCCAGCAGTTTTTCCGCACCTTCGCAGAGCCGGTCGATGACCTGCGCCACCGGTGCGACGCCGGTGACCATCCCGACACCCTGGCCCGCATCCACCGGGGCGGTTCGACGATCGTCGGCGGCGATCGCGGCGGCCAGTTCGTCCAGAGCAGCGGGCTCGTCGGCCAGCGCGTCCTCGTGACCGGTCCAGCGCGCGACGAAGTCGTTGCGCAGCACTCGCGACGGGAACCGCTTCGACCACGGCAGTCCACGAACGATGTCGAAAACCCGGGTGCTGGTGGTGTCGGTTTCGTGGGCCGCGACCAGTGCGCGGCGAGACGCATCGGTCGTCAGCGCCTCCGGAGAGGCGGACAGGACGGTACCCAACCACGCGCCGCTCGCGCCGGCGGCCAGCACGGCTGCCAGGCTTCGCGGAGCGGCGATTCCTCCGGCCGCCAGCACCGGCACCGATACGACGTCCAAGACCGCGTCCAACAATGGCAGTGTGCCGATCGTCGCATCCCCGTGGCCGCCACCCTCGGAACCGCGGGCCACCAGCAGATCGACCCCGGCGTCTTGCGCCCGCTGCGCCTCGAGGCTGTTGTAAACCTGTGTGGCAGCGGCGATCCCGGCATCGTGGACGCGATCGACCCATGACAAGTCAGTTCCGAAGCTGACCGAGACAAGCACCGGCTGCGCGGCCAGCGCGGCATCGAACAGCTCCGGCTCCTTGCGAATCACCCAGTCCACCAAGCCAATTCCGAACGTCCCACGTACGTGTGGCAATTCGGCGTGCAGCGCCGACGTCGACCCGGCGGTGCCCATGCCCACCATGCCCAGTCCACCGGCCGCGGTCACCCCGGCGGCAAGGCGGCCACCGGCAACACCTCCCATGGGAGCGTTCACGATCGGCACCCGCAGGCCCTTGCGCCGTGACCACGGCGTCGACAGCATCTGATTACGCCGAGGGAAGGCTCTTGAAGACGGTAAGCAGGATCACGGAATCCTCGATGGCCTGTAGTGAATGCCGCTGCGAGGGAATTACAACGTAGTCGGCGGTCTTTCCGTCCCATACTTCCTCACCAGCAGTGAGGTGCACATGTCCCTTCAGAACCTGCAGCGACGCCTGTCCGGGGCTGTCGTGTTCGGAGAGCTCATGGCCGGCCAGCAACGCCATCACGGTCTGCCGCAGTTCGTGGGTGTGCCCGCCATGCAATGTGTGTGCGGCCCGCCCGCTGTGTGCCTGCCGCGCCTCGGCCAGCTTTTCATCGGCCAGGCTGGTCAGCGAAATCGTTTCCATCGATGCGTCCTTCGGTCGGGGTTGCCTCAACTGGATAGTAGAAGAGTCCCGCCCGCTGCCAACGCGACACTCACGTCGCCGCGGCGAGCCGGGTGAGCCTCACCAGACACAGATCTGGCTCGACGAACGCGTCCAGCCGATCGACGGTGACCGGTGCCTCCCAGGTTTCCAGCGCTCCGCGCATGAGCCCCAAGTGGATTGGGCAGACGACGGCTGTCTGGCTTTCCGCCAGCTCCAGAAACGGGCAGTGCCGCAATTCGACCTGCTCGTCTCCGCGACGCTCAGGGGCAAAGCCGAGCTCGTCGAGCAATCCGACCAGGTGCTCGATCGACTCCTCCGCGCCGAGCTCCCCGGCCGTGGTCGGCGGCGGCGGTCTGAGCTGCCGAGCCCACGCGCGACCGGCAGCCATTGCCCTGGCGCCGGCGTCGCGATCGCCGGCGAGACTGGTGGCAAGGATCTCGGCCAGCAGCCGATAGTGCCGGGTTCCGCCGGGATCCATCCGCTGAGTCGCCCGGAACATCAGCGCCGGACGGCCCGGACCTTTGCGGTCCGGGGCAACCTGCTCCACCCGGCCGCCGGTCACCAAAGTGTCGAGGTGGAAGCGAACGGTGTTCGGGTGCACGTCGAGCGTGTCGGCGATGCTGGCGATGCTCATCGGAGCATGCGCCGATTTCAATACCCTCAGGACATCGTGGCGGCGGCCGGGAGATTGCTGTGCTGATTTGACGACGCTCATTCTCCCCGACATTCTGCGCTGCGCAGGTCCGCGAACAGCTGCGTTTCGCCATAAAACCGACTCGCCCAACCGAGCATGTCCCCCGGCAGCGTTTATCTGGCTCCCAATCGCCTCAGCTTCGCCAACACGTCGGCGATTCGGTCGGGCTGCTCAGCCGGCGCGAGATGGGCGGCCTGTGCCACCTCGACGAACCGTCCGCGAGTCACATTGCTGGCGATGAACCGAACCGAATCGGGCGGCGTGGCAATGTCGTTGGCGCCGGCCACAGCGACGATCGGGGTGTCGATCTCGCCGAGGCGATGGCGGGCGTCGAACTCGGCGAGCGCCTCGCACGTGCGGGCATAGCCGTCGTCGTCGACCCGGCGCAGCGTATCCAGCAGCGTCTGGGCTGACGTGGGATCACGCTCGAAAAATCCGGGGGCGAACCACCGGCGAATCGACAGTGCCACGACTTCGCCGGTTCCCGCCGTCCGAACGACTTTGGCCCGGGACTGCCAGTCGTCCGGGTCGCCGATGCGCGCCGCCGTGCAGATCAGCGCCGCTGACGCGATGCGCTCAGGATGCCCGAGCAGCAGTTGAAGGCCGACAGCGCCGGCCACTGAGACGCCCGCATAGGTGAACGGCCGTCCGCCGATCCGGTCTTCCACGACTTTGATGACGCTGGCGGCCAGGTCGTCGATGCTGAAGGCGTCCCTCGGCCGCGGACTGACGCCGTGGCCGGGAAGATCCCAGCCGATAACGTTATAGGTGCCTGCCAGCCGTCGTGCCACACCAGACCACAAGGCAGCCACCGAAGTGCCCAATGACGGGCCGACGACCAGCGGCGGCAGATCCGGTGACCCGCCCAGATGCGAGAGGCGAATTCGGGGGACGCTCACGGGCGTTCCTTGACGATTCGCTCAGCCCGATCCAGGCTTTCGTCGATCAGCGCGTCGGCTGCGCCAAAATAATTGCCGGACGGGGCTTTCCCGGCCAGTTCCGCGACCACGCGTTGCTCGCCGAGCACGTCGGAGCTAGCGAGGTTCTTGACCATCTGCGCCGGATCGACCTGAAGCCCGGCGAGTAGTTCACTGCACTGGGAGCCGGCGACGACGGTTCGCCGGGCCAGGACGCGTAGCGTCTCCCATTCGGCATGCCATGAGCCGTCGGGGCGTTCGTCGTTGGCCAGTGCGGCGCCCGTGTGCAATGTCGCGCCGAGTCCTGGCGCGGAAATCGCCGCGCGGCGAATCAGGATGGACAACACCGGGTTTGCCTTCCCCGCCGCATCGAGCAGCCGCCCGGTCACGATGATGCGCTCCCCGATGGGCTCGCCGGGGTGGCCCGCGGTGAGGTCCGCGTCGCGGGGGTCGACCTCCTGGCGGCCGAAGCAGGGCGACCAGCGCTCGACCTCGTCTGGGTCGACGCAGACGAATGGCGACTTCGGATGGCGGAGCCGGCTGCTGCGGTACGGCGGGTAGTCCAGCAGCGGCTGCGGCCCAGCTTTTCCCTGGTAGTCCGCCGCGATGCGGGCAATCTGCTCCGCAATCGCGCGTTGGGAAACAGCGCCGGCCGTCTGTTCTGCAGCCTTCATTGAAACTGACGCTAACCCGAGAATCGGCTACCCTCAACCATCTTCGCGGGATTTCCGCTGCGTATGCGCAATAGTCTGGTGCCATGCCGCGTGACTACATCTATGACCAGGGGTTCTCCGAAGAGCGGGCCCGCCTGGCAGGCATCGAAAGCCTGTGGGATCCGGGAAGCCGGCGACTGCTCGACGATCTGGGCATAGGTGCGGGCTGGCGATGCCTCGAAGTTGGTGCGGGCGGGGGCTCGCTGGTCGAGTGGATGGCCGGTCGCGGCGCTAAAGTGCTCGCGATCGACATCGACACCCGCTTCGTCGAGCCGCTCGCCGGCGACGCGATCGAGGTCCGGCGGGTAGACGTCCGGACCGACGAGCTGCCCGAGGGCCAGTTCGACTTGGTGCACGCTCGATTGGTACTCGAGCACCTCACCGAGCGCCGACAAATCCTCGACCGCCTGGCGGCCGCCCTGCGCTCCGGCGGCTGGATGGTCATCGAGGACTACGACTGGACCGGTCTTGGCTTCGAGGACGACGATCCGCGGGTCGAGCAGGTGGCCGATGCCATCATCGCGTTCATGCAACAAGCCGGATTCGAGCCGCGGTACGGCCGCCGAGTCGTCGCCGACATGGCCGCCGCCGGGCTGACCGACGTTCGCGGCGAGGGCCGCTCCCTGATCATCGACTCCCGCTCCCCCGGTTTCGACTTCTTCAGGTTGTCCTTTGAGAGCCTGCGGGACGCCGTGGTGGGCGCCGGCCTGTTGTCGCGCGAAGACGCCGATTGGGCGGCCGCCCGGTTCGCCGAGGACAGGCGAGTGCACACACCGCTGATGATGGCCGGAATCGGCCGCAGCTGACCGGATTTCGGCCGCAGCGGTACGGGTGTTGACCACGCCGTCCGCCTGCGGCATCCTCTATAGAGCAGAATAACCCTCTGTATCACAGATAGTAGGTGGCGCGAGCCATGGCCGATCACCGCAGCGCCCTCGACAACGTTCGGCGCGGGATGATCCCCGCGCACATCTACAACGACAAAGAGCTTTTCGCGCTGGAAAAAGAGCGGCTTTTCAGCCGGGCCTGGCTGTTCGTCGCACACGAATCCGAGATCCCGCAAGACGGCGACTACGTCGTGCGCCGGGTGGTCGACGACTCGTTCATCATCACCCGCGACGCGAAGGGCGATGTGCGCGCCTTGTTCAATATGTGCTTACACCGCGGAATGCAGGTGTGCCGCGCCGAGATGGGCAACGCCTCCAATTTCCGGTGCCCCTACCACGGCTGGACCTACCGCAACGACGGCCGGTTGACCGGCCTCCCGTTCCATCGCGAAGCCTACGGCGGCGACGACGGGTTCCCCAGGAGCAGTCAAACCCTGCTTCCCGCACCGAATCTCGCGAGCTACAACGGTCTGATCTTCATCAATCTTGACCCCGACGCGCAACCACTCGAGGACTTCCTCGGCGACTTCCGCTTCTATCTCGACTTCTACACCAGACAGAGCACCGGCGGACTGGAGGTCCGCGGACCGCAGCGCTGGCGAATCAAGGCCAACTGGAAGATCGGGGCCGAGAACTTCGCCGGGGACATGTACCACACCCCGCACACCCACGCGTCGATCGTCGACATCGGCCTTTTCCGCGAGCCAAAAGCGCAAAAGCGCAAGGACGGGGCCACCTACTGGGCGCAGGTTGGGGGCGGGACCACCTACAAGCTCCCGCCGGGCAACTTCGACCAACGCATGCGCTACGTCGGCTACCCCAACGAGATGATCGACCGGATCAAACGCGTCTGGACGCCACAGCAACAGCAATTGATCGGCGAGGACGGGTTCATGATCTCGGCCGCATCGTGTTTCCCGAACCTCAGTTTCGTGCACAACTGGCCCAAGGTGCTCGACGACGACGTCGATGACGTGTTGCCGTTCATATCAATTCGGCTCTGGCAGCCGATCAGCGAGAACGAAACCGAGGTGTGTTCGTGGTTCGCAGTGGACTCCGCGGCGCCGCCGGAGTACAAGAAGAACTCCTACAAGGCCTATCTGATGTGCTTCGGGTCGACGGGCATGTTCGAACAGGACGATGTGGAGAACTGGGTGTCGTTGACCAACACCGCCGGCGGATCGATGGCGCGACGGCTACTGCTCAATAGCAGGATGGGCCTGCTTCGCGACGACCGGCCGGTCATCGATCGGCTGCCTTCGGCAGCGTTTCACGGGCCCGGATACGCCCAAGTTGGCTACAACGAGAACAACCAGCGCGCGTTACTGCGGCTGTGGGCGGACCATTTGGAAATGCCCCCGGTGTCGACCGCCGTCACCGCCCTCGGCACGGCGGCGACGATATGACCACCACGCAACTCGGAAAGCCAGTAGGAAAGCCGCTGCCGTTCAATGACAATCGGCATCTCCAGGCGCACCAGTTCTTGGTCGAGGAAGCCTATCTGCTCGATGCGCAGCAGTACGAGACATGGTTGGACACGCTGACCGACGACATTCGTTACCTCATGCCGGTGCGCGTCACCACCGCCCGGGGCGCCGGGTTCGACACCTCGCCGGGGATGGCGCACTTCGACGAGGACAAGTACTCGCTGAGCCGTCGGGTTGCCCGGTTCGCCACCGAGCACGCCTGGACCGAGGATCCGCCGTCGCGGCTGCGGCACTACATCACCAACGTGCGCACCTTCGCCTGCGAGGAAGACGCACATCTGGTCGTCGAATCCGCCGAACTGCTGTTCCGCAGCCGCGGCGACGTCAACGAGGCGGCACTGGTGTCCTGCGGCCGCCATGACGTGTTGCGGCGGTGCGGCGAGCACCAGGATCAGTGGCAGCTGGCCCGCCGGACCATCCTGGTCGACGAGTCGGTGTTGAGGATGCAGAACCTGGCGGTGTTCCTTTGAAGGGCACACTGGCCGAGTTGCTCGACGGCGCCGTGGGCGAACCTCTCACGGTGGCAAACGAATTCACCGAGGTCACGGTCCGCCGCGTCAATACCAGAAACGGATCGCGCCTGTTGGTCCACGCTCCGAAATCCGGTCGGTGGATCAGCCTGGACGCCCTGGAGGTCGAGGCGCTGACACGGCAGAACGCCCGCACGGTGGCCGCGATGGTCGGTAACTCCGCCGGCCCGCTACTGCCCGATGACGGCGGCCAACCGTGAGCGGCTGGCTGGATGGCAAGCGCGCCCTCATCGTCGGCGGCGGATCCGGCATCGGCAGAGCCGTCATCGACGCATTCCGTGACGAGGGTGCGAAAGTCGCTGTGCTCGAACGAGATGCCGACAAGTGCGACACGTTGCGGCACGAGTTCAAGAAGGTGCCAGTGGTCGAAGGCGACGCGACCACCCGCACAGCCAACGATCTGGCGGTCGCTACGGCGGTCGAGGCGTTCGACGGCCTCGATACCCTGGTCAACTGCGTCGGGATCTTCGACTTCTACAAGGGAATCGCGGACATTGACGCCGACGACTTGCCCGCCGCGTTCGACGAGATGTTTCGTACCAACGTGCTCAGCCATCTGCAGTCGGTCAAATCGGCGTTGCCTGCGCTGCAAGCCGAAACCGGATCGTCGATCGTGCTGGCCGAGTCGGCGTCGTCTTTCTACCCAGCACGCGGCGGGGCGCTATACGTGTCATCGAAGTTCGCGGTGCGCGGACTGGTCAGCACGCTGGCTCATGAACTGGCACCGCAGATCCGGGTCAACGGGGTGGCACCGGGCGGCACACTGAACACCGACCTGCGCGGCCTGAGCGCCCTCGGGCTGGACGATATCCGCCTCGATGACACCCCCAACCGCGCCCGCGATCTGGAAGCGCGGACGCCACTGAACGTTGCCCTCACCGGTGCAGATCACGCCTGGAGTTTCGTGTTCTTGGCGTCGGACCGGTCCCGCGGTATCACCGGCGACACCATCCATCCCGATGGCGGATTCGGGCTTGGGGCGCGGTCGTGAAACTCCGCGCCGCCGACGATGCAGAGCGAAGCGATGAGGAGGAGCGGCGCAATGCTCAACGAACAGCGCGCGTTGGTAGCCGAAGCATGTCGGGTCGCGGCGGCACGCGGGCTGGTCGACGGCATCCTGGGCCATCTGAGTCTGCGGGTCGACGACGAGCGGCTGCTGCTGCGATGCCGTAGCGACACCGACACCGGTGTGGCGTTCACGCGGGCCCCGGATATCCGGCTCATCGGATTCGACGGCAGCGCAGGCGCTCCCGGGGAATTGGACGGATATCGGGTTCCCAACGAACTTCCAATCCACGTCGAAACGATGCTGGCCGACCCACAACACCGGGCGGTTGCGCATTTGCACCCACCCGCCGTCGTCGCCGCCGATCTCGCCGGCATCAAAATCCGGCCGATCTACGGGGCCTACGACATTCCCGGAGCCTGGCTCGCGCGCGGCGGTGTGCCCGTCTATGAACGTGCGGTGCTGATCCGAAACACTAAGCTGGGCAAGGAAATGGTCAGCGCCATGGGCAAGTCACCGGTAGTGATCTGCCGCGGCCACGGCATCACCAGCGCGGCGGAAACCGTACAACAGGCTGTGCTGCAAGCGATCAGCCTCGACGCGCTGGCCCGAATGTCACTGCAGGTGCACGCCGCCGGCGGCACGCTGCGCGACATCGACGATGCGGACTGGCAAGAGCTCCCGGATTTAGGCCCCAGTTTCACCACCGACGCGGCGTGGCGCAGTGAAGTCGCACGGCTTGATCAACCGAGCTGATCGCCAATCTCCTTGGCCACCTGGGCAAGTGCGGCTGCGACCGAAGCGTACTGCGCTCGGGTGAGCCGGTGCTGTGGGGCCGCGGCGTTAAGCGCCAACCGCAGCCCCGGCGCCTGGGTCGGGATCGACACCGCCACCGACGCGACGCCTTCCTCACTCTCCTCGCGGTTGACGGCATACCCCTGTTCGCGTATCCGGGAAAGCTCGGCTTCCAGTTTGGCGCGGCTGGCGATCGACCGGTCGGTGATGGTCTCCAGGTCCTCGTCGGGCAGCAGCTGACGCAATTCCGTTTCGGGTAACTGGGCCAGCATGGCCTTGCCCGTCGACGTGCAGTGCGCCGGCATGGTGCGACCCAGCCGGGACGCCACCCGCACCGCGGTCGGGCCCTCCACCGCTGCGACGAAACGGACTGCGGCGCCGTCGAGCATCCCGACATGCACCGTCTCGCGCAAGCGTTCGCTCAGGCCGCGCATGATCGGCGTGACCGTACCGGCGATGTCGATTCGGCCGAAGATCGCAAACGCCACACCGGTCAATGCCGGACCAGGCAGATACGCCTTCGAGGCCGGGTCTTGCCGGACGAATCCGCGATAAGCCAGCATCGCCAGCAGCCGGTGCGCGGTCGATGACGCCACGCCCAGATATCGGGTGGCCTCGCTCAACCGGATCTCAGGCTGCTCGCCCAACAACAGCAGCAGCTTCAACGCCTTATCGACCGACTCGATCGGGTACTGCGGCGCAAGTGAATCGGTGGCCGGCGCTCCGACCGCCGGCTGCGCCTTTTTCTGCATGACAGAAACGGTACCTGCGATACGCCGCAACGGCGTCAGTGCCGTCAATCGCGACGCACGGCGGCGGCGACGGCCTGTGGCGATTCAGACGGAGGGAAGTGACCCACACCTGCAAGCTCAGTCACGCTGGCGCGCGGCAGGATCTTGACGGCCTGCTCAAGGACGTGGCGGCCCGATACTGGGTCGTCCAGGCCCCAGACGAGATGAAGTGGGCCAGCCCAATTGGCTAGCGCCGCCTCCCATCGGCGATGATGAACCGCCCGCTCGGCGTTGTACTTGATCAGCAAATGCCACAGCTTGTGCCCGTTTTGCCGCGTCATCCCCAGCCAAAGGTCGCCGAACTCAGTATCGGTGAGCCTGGATCCGCGAACCGCGTCGAGCGCGGAGCGGACCCTCGCGGCGCTGACACGGCTGGCCAGCAACTTGCCCACGACCGGCATAATCAGCAACTTCTGTTGGCGTGTCGGGCGGTATGCGCTGTACACGATGCCGCAGTTCAACAGGTCGATGCTCTCGATCGCGAAGCTGAGCTGGCCCCGGTTGGCTCGGTCGACGAGTTCCTGACCGACGATGCCGCCGTAGTCGTGGATCACCAACCGCGTCGACTTCACGCCGAGATGCGCGGCGAGATCCTCAACGATGTCGGCCGATTCGGCCACCGAGTACTGGTAGGGGTTTGGCTTATCCGACGCGCCGTAGCCCAGGAAATCGAGCGTGATCACGTCATGGTCCCGGGCAAGATCGCTGGCCACCTCGGCGTAGTCGTAAGACCAGGTCGGAAATCCGTGCAGCAGAAGCACTGTGGGCCCGGCCCCGCGTCGCCGGAATGCGATGCGATGCCCCCGCCGGCTCACCAGCGTCTCGTTTTCGGCGATCCATTCCGCGGCCCGGGACGCACCGCCAGTCCCGGTCACCGTGTCACGCCCGGGCGTGGATCTACTGATAATTCATCGACTCCCATTGGACTCACCTTTCAGTGTTGATGTCGAGTTAGTCAACGAGATCGACGGTGAGTCTGTCGGCCGCTAGCGCGTCGGGCATTCTTAACCCATGACGGTGGATGCCCTATTGCAGTCGATCCCCCCGCTCACCGTGTACGTGGTGGTCGGCCTGGTTGTCGGGATCGAGAGCCTGGGCATCCCGCTGCCGGGTGAGGTCGTCCTCGTCAGCGCGGCACTGCTGTCGTCGCGGCATGAGCTGGCGGTCAACCCGATCGGCGTCGGTGTTGCCGCGGTGATCGGGGCGGTGGTCGGCGACTCGACCGGCTATGCCATCGGCCGCCGGCTCGGGCTGCCGCTATTCGACCGGCTGGGTCGGCGCTTCCCGAACCACTTCGGCCCCGGACACGTCGCCTTCGCTGAGCGACTTTTCGACCGCTGGGGCGCGCGGGCGGTGTTCTTGGGTCGTTTCATCGCGTTGCTGCGGATATTCGCCGGGCCACTGGCCGGGGCGCTAAAGATGCGCTACGCAAGGTTTTTGGTGGCCAACGTGTCGGGCGCGGTGTGTTGGGCGGGCGGCACCACGGCCCTGGTTTATTACGCGGGTGTGGCCGCCGAACGCTGGCTGACCCGCTTCTCATGGATTGCCTTGGTTGTCGCAGTGGTGTGCGGGGTGATCGCTGCAGTCTTGCTGCGCGAGCGCGTATCCCGCGCGGTCGCCGAACTCGGGGCCGAGCACTCCACCGAAAGCGGTCACACCTCCGCCTAAACATTGCCGACACCGGCGAACAACGCGCGTGTTTTTTTCCTGCTCGTCCGGGCAGGCCTTAGCACATATTCCGCCCCACTTTTCGATACCCGTCAAAACCGCGGTGGAATGTCTTCGCGCTGCGTTTAACGACTTCGCCAAAAAGGCCATGTGGGTGTCTAGACAGGCCAGCCACGTGAGCGGTGCGCCGGCGCCGCGAGACCGCCATGCTTGACGAAACATACTGATGTTAAATGGTTTTCACGACGAGGGTGCCTCATCGTCTCGGTGCCGCTCACGGTGTGACGGCACCGGACGAATCACCCAGGGCGGGGTCGTTAGTTCGCTTGCACAGCTCGCATCTCGACGCTCGATCGGCACGCCCTCAGCGAATTCTCAGGCGCCTTTCCATAGACACGCGTAACAATTTCTGTTATAAAACTGAGATCTACTAATCGACGTCGGTCTTCAGCATTGCAGGGCGGGCATCCAAATCGCGACGCATAGGCGTCCGCCGATTAGGAGGACCAGATGGGCACTTACGCCATCGCAGAGCCATCCTTTAGTCACCTCACGCTGAGCAGTCGCCTGATCTCCGAGCTGGCACAGGCCAGCAGCACGCTGCGGATGACCACCGAGCGCATCGGTCTGGCAGTGATCGTCAGTGCCGGGGGCGAACTAGATGCCTCCAACGAAGGCATCTGGCGACGCCTGCTGAGCGAGGCGGGCGCCGCGGCAGGTCCGCCGGGACCGTTGGTGGTCGACATCAACGGCCTCGACTTCATGGGGTGCTGCGCCTACGCCGCGCTGGCCGAGGAGGCGGAGCACTGCCGTCAGCGTGGTGTCGAACTGCGACTCGTGAGCAATCAGCCGGTTGTCTCACGGGTCGTCGCCGCATGCGGCCTGACCGAACTGCTGCCGGTTGACGAGAGCGTCGACGCTGCCCTGTCGGTATACGACCCGGCCGACTGGTAAGCCTAGATACGTTGGGCCAGAAGCGCTTTCCCGGGTCCAATCAGCTGATTTAGCGCATCCGGCCGGGCGGCCATCGCCATCATGAGGGCTTCGCCCGGGCCGGTGACCTCGGGGCCGTCGCCGTAGACCCAGTCCACGTCGGTGGCGATCAGGCGTACACCGCGGGCTCTCCGTGCGCCGCGTGTCGCGGGTGAGCTCAGCGCGATGTTCAGCACCCGCTGCAAACGCTCCGGCGGGATGACCCGCCCGACGCCGAGGGGTCGTCGAATATCTTGCTGGTGGATCATTCCGTCCACCAAGGCGATCATGCCGCCGAACGTCGACGTGAGTCCGCGTGGGGGGATGCACGTTCGCATCAGCTCGGTGAGCTGCCCGGGTGCGCGCCCGGCGTATTCGGCAACACCGATCGCGTTGATGCGTGGGGGCACCAGCCCGCCCTTGGCGAAGCGGCGCACCAGCTGCCAACGGCTCAGCTCCTCATAGCTGACTACGTGCGCGACGACGTCGCGCACTCGCCACAGCGCGCACAGGCTCGGCTGCTCCCACTGCTGCGCCGACAATCCATCGAGAAAATCGGCAAAGTCTTTGCGTTCCTCGCACGCCATCTGCATGGTGGAGGTGTCCTGCATGCGAATCACCGCCTCAGTGACGCGATGTGGCTTGCGCGCCTGCGAGATCGACGAATCCGGCCAGCGTGCCGGTCCAACCCGCGGGATCGTCGAAGATCGCGCGCATCTGTTCGGTGCGATCGCCGTAGCACTGCAGGTTGCAATGACGCAGATCCAGTCGGCAGCGGTCCGGCCCCTCCGCGCTGAACGTCACCTCGACCTCGGTCTCGAACTCCGGATCGAATCGCCAGTCGGCACCGATCTGCCACAGCAACACGACTTTTCGCGGCGGCTCCCAGACAGCTACCCGCCCCCATTGACATTCGCCGCCGTCCACGCCACGTTCGAACCAGCGTCCACCGCTTCGAGGTTCGATCACCACTTCGGCCAGCTCGGAATCGCCGATCGAGTGTTCCTTGGGCCAGAACTCGGTCATCCGCGCGGTGAACAACGCGAACGCGCGGGCCTGCGACAGCGGCACACTCACCGATCGGGAAACCTCTACGGCGGAGTCGGATTCGGTATCCATCGGTCTAGATCACCCCTTCTTGGTGCGACGGGTCCTGGCGCCATGCTTGCGGGTGTCGTCACGGGCTTCCGCTTCGGCGAGAATCGCGAAGTTGTCCAGCGTGGTCTCCCAGAACCGGTCGAAATAGTCGCGCACAACCCGTAACCCAGACTTGTCGATGCGATAGATCCGCCGGGTGCCGGCCACCGATTCCACCACCAGCTCCGCATCTTTGAGCACCCGTAGGTGCTGGGATACCGCCGGCCGCGACACCGGTAACTGATCGGCCAATACTCCGACGGCAACCGGACCGGCCGAGAGCCTTTCCAGAATGGTGCGCCGGGTGCGATCCCCCAGCGCGTCCAACACGGCGTCAACCGAAGCAGCCACTCGGTAAGTGTGCACGAACGGTAAGTCACTGTCAACGGTTCGTGACGACTAACGGTTGCTGGATCGATTGATTGCCGAGGGAGAGGTGTAACGCCACAAGTTGCGGCGGCGAAATAGGTCTTAATAGGAGGACAGCGGCCGCGGCACACTGCTCCGGCCAAAATCCGCCATCAATACGACCGTCTGGCGAAGGGCTTGGAGGAGTATTGGACATCGTCCTCGGGGTATCGATGGCACCCGCAACGATTCGCTTGGTGCTGGTCGAGGGGGAAAACGCCGACGGCGTCACCGTCGATGAGGACAACTTCCATGTCGTCACTGCCAACGACCCGACAACGCTGAGTGCACCCGACCAGGTCATCGCCGCCATCCTCGGTACCCGTGAAGGCGCCAGCCATGGCGGCCACCAGTTGACGTCGACCGGCGTGACGTGGACCGACCCCGGCGATGCTGCCGCGCTCGCCACCGCGCTGGCAGCCCGCAAGGTCGAGAACGTGATGTTGGTGTCGTCGTTTTTGGCTGCTGCTGCGCTGGCCCAAACCGTCGGCAACGCAATCGGTTACGAATACATCGCGATGCTGTTCATCGAACCGGACACCGCCACGCTGGCTGTCGTCGACTCGTCCGACGGTTCGATCACCGATGTGCACCGGCGTCCGCTGCGCCGGACCGACGCGGTGCCCGAGTTGGCTGCGATGGTCGCCGGACTCGACCCTGCGAACACCTACGCGGACGGTCTGTTCATCATCGGCTGCGACGTGGATATCGCGCCGATCAAGCCCGCGCTCGAAGCGGCGTCATACCTCCCGGTCAGCGCCCCCGAGGAGCCGGACATGGCGCTGGCCCGCGGCGCAGCGCTGGCGTCGGCCAACGCGCCGCTGTTCGCATCCTCCACCGCCGCTCTGGCATACGCGCAAGATCCCGGCACCGGTGAGGTGGACCCCTACGCCGTCTCGCCCGGTTACCTCGAGGTGCCTGTTCATCGCGCCGGTGCTGAGCTCCGTGAAGAGGATCTCGCCTATAGCGCTGCGCCCGACCAGGAAGCCGATGCCCAAACCGGCGTTGTGGACATCGCCGAGGCCGCCCCGCAGGATGAACTCGACACCAGCCAGCGGCGTCGACCATTGATGTTGGCCAGCAGCGCCTTGGCGGTTGTCGTCGTCAGCGCTGCTCTGGCGTTGGAGATTGCGCTGGCGCTCGGCATGCGGCCGGCGGTCGCGTTGCGGCCCATTCCCGGCCAAGCTCTCATCGCGCCGGCCCAGGCGGCGCCATTACCACCGGCGGCGCCACTCGTTTCGCTGCCGCATCCGGTGGCCGTTCACGCCGCACCGCCGCCGCTGCACCTGCCAGCGCCGATCGCAGCACCTGCGCCAGTGCACGTGCCGATTCCCGCCGCACCGGTGCCGGTGCCTGTCCCGCTACCAATGCACCCGGGGATCCCGGCGCCGTCTTTCCACGCCCCGCTTGGTCAGCCTCGGATGAATCTTGGGGTTCCGCGGCAGCTGCTGCCGAACTTGCCATCGATGCGCGGGCCCGTCCCGCAGTTCGGTGGGCAGAATCTGCAGCCGCCAATGAATTTCCCGGGGCCCCAGGGTCCGGGGTTCCCGGAAGGTCCTCGGTTCCCTGGAGGCCCTGGGTTCTCCGAAGGTCCGCGGTTCCCAGGAGGCCCTGGGTTCTCCGAAGGTCCGCGGTTCCCAGGAGGTCCCGGCTTCTCCCAGGGTCCCCGGTTCCCCGAAGGCCCTGGGTTCTCCCAGGGTCCCCGGTTCGGTGGCATGCCCGGTCCGATGTTCCCCCGGATGCCGGGCCCGATGATGCCCGGTTTGCCGCATTTCAACTTCCCATTCCCGTCATTCCGGCACTGAGACAGTCGAATTCGACACTCAGCGTGGCAGACCAAAGAGCTGGACCACGCCGTGATCGCGGCCCGCGGTGTAGCCACCGTCGACGGCAATGGCCTGGCCGCTGACGAAGGACGCATCGGGAGATACCAGGAAAGCCGCCGTGGCGGCGATCTCTTCCGGCAGGCCCATTCGTTGCAGCGCATGCTCCTCGGTGATCGAGGCCTTCGGACCCTCCATCCCCGGCAGACCGAAAACGCTTCCGGTCATTGGCGTTTCGATGAATCCGGGACAAATCGCGTTTGCCCGGATACCGCTCGGGCCATAGTCCAGCGCGATGTTCTTGGTGAGTAGCACGACGCCGCCCTTGGACGCGTTGTAGGCGCTGCCGCCCGCGGTCCCTTCCAGTCCCTCGATGCTTGCCAGCGTCACGATCGAGCCCCGCTCGCCGTCGACCCGCGGCTGGTCGATCATTCTGGCCAGGGCTGCCTTTGCGACAAGAAATGTGCCGGTGAGGTTGATCGTGATCACTCGCTCCCATTCGGCCCGGTCCAGCAGATGGACCGGGCCGCCGCCGGCAACGCCCGCGGCGTGCACGACGCCGTCGAGCCGATCGGGCACAGCGGCCAGCACAGCCTCGATCGCAGTTTCGTCGGTCACGTCGGCCGTGACGAACCGGAAGTCGGGGCCGAGATCGGGTGGGGCGGCAACGTCGGCCCCGACGACGGTGCCACCTTCGGCCAGCAGCCGCTCGGCGGTGGCCAGCCCGATGCCGGACGCCGCACCCGTCACGACGAACGTGCGGGAACGGGCGCGATCAGCGCACACCATGGCCGGTCCTCTCGAATTCGGTTGCCGCGCAGTCAGAGTCCGAATTGGTCGTCGATGATGCCGAGCCAGATCTGTGCGACGTCCATCGCCACCTTCTCGCTGATGAACGCGTGCTGTGTGCCGGTGTAGATGTCGCGGAACGCGCGCTCGAGCCGGCTGCCCTCGCGGATCGCGGTGGTCCCGGCCGCCAAGTGTGCCCACTCGGCGCAGGCCCGTGCCGTGTCGGTGGCATAGACCGCCGCGACCCGCATGTCGGCGCGCAAACCGGGCGTCAAGTCGTTGCCCGCGTCCACCGCTGCCTCGGCCGCAGCGAACGCGTCGATCACCAGCAGGCGCGCTGCCCGCCAGGCAGCGACGTGATGAGCGAGTCCCTTTTGGAATGTTTGACGGCTGGCCAGCGTCGCCATGTCGCTCATCCGCACCTTGGTGGCCGCGAGTTCCTCGACATCGTCGAGCATGCTCTTGGCGACCCCCAACGCAAACGACGCGTGACCGGCGGCGGTGATGGGCATCAGACCCATCCGGCTGGCCGGCGAGTTTCCCCGGCAGGGCTCACGGGTGAACAGCGGCATGGTCCGGTATTCCGGTACGAACACGTCGGCAACGTTGTAGTCGTAGGAGCCAGTGCCTTTGAGCCCCTGGACATGCCAGCCGTCGGTGAAGGTGACCTCCTCCCGCGGCAGGAAAGCGACCCGCATGTCAGGAATGCCCTCGCTGACCCAACGCATCTCGCCGTTGTCCATCGGGAAAAAGCCGGCGCCGATGTAAGCCGAATGCCCGGTGCCGGATCCGAAATTCCACGCGCCGCTCAACTGATAGCCGCCCTCGACGACGGCGCCCTGGCCGTTGGGGAAGTACTGACCGCCGATGGTGACGTGGTTGTCGTTGCGGGTGAATATCTCGGCAAAACCCTCGTCGGGAAGGTACGTAGCCGCGGCGAAGGTCGAGGGTAGGTTGGCAATGCCGATCCAGCCGAAAGAACCATCCTGCCAAGCCATTTCGATCCACGTCTCGATCATCTCGTGGAACGACGGTTCGACGCCGCCCGCCGCCGTCGGATTGAACGCGGACATCAGACCGCTGGCCCACATCTCGTCGACTATCGGCGCGGAGAGGGTTCGTAAACGCTCGGATTCGGCAGCCTCAGCACGGACTAGGTCGCGCATCCCCCGAGCTCGATCCGCAACCCGATCACGCACTCCGGTCATCGGCGCCGCTCTTCCTCACCCGGATCGGGTGGCAGCACCATTGGATTCCTCGGCGGCCATGTCTTCACCTGGGCCTTCGCCGCTGCCTTTGCCTTCTCCTTAGCCTTTTTTCTTGCCTCAAAGGTGTCATCGTCATCGTCTTCGTCGTCTTCTGGGTTGTCGTCAGTCTCGAAGATGACCTCGTACCACCGCTTGTGGGGCTGCACCCGCATTTCGACGTCACCGGTTGGAGTCGCGCGTCTGACCTGGACGTTCTGGGTCTCTAGGCGCGGGTCACGTCGGCAGATGAACGCTTCGAGCGCCTCCGCCAACGCAAGACCAGTGAGGTTGATGTCTGCGAGCGCCCTGCCCTGGTACATAGCCACGCCGCACATCTTGCACCGGAATCGCGCTGCACGCATCATTTTCCGGCGCTGGAATGTCTAGGCAGCAGCGCTGTCTGAGCAAACGCCTCCTGGCCTCCGGACCCGCAACAGCAAGGTCCGGAGGCCAGGAATTTTGACTTGTCTCAGTACAGCGGAATCCAGAGACCGAAGAGCCAGAAGCCCCATCCCCCGAACATCGGGTTGAACATCGGGATCGCGTTGTACCCGTTGTAGTTGAACGGTCCGAAATCACGCTGCGCAAAGCCTTCGTCGCGGTCCGGCCCATTCCATCGCTCATTCCAACCGCCGGGAGGCGGTGGACCGCCCCAGCCACCCGGGGGCGGCGGTCCGTCCCAGAAAGGCGGCGGCGCTCCGGGTGGCGGTCCGCCATGCCAACCCCATCCATGTTCTCGCGGTGGAGGCGGTGCACCGTGGTCGGGTGCGCTGAAGCCGTGCGGCACATCCCTGGGGCCACCCATCTGGGGACCACCCCGTTCGAAATTGCCCCTCGGTGTGTACGGCGGCGGTGGCGGTCCGCCCGGATGGCCAGGACCGCCCGGTCCGCCCGGTCCACCAGGTCCGCCCGTTCCACCAGGTTCATGCCCAGGTCCGCCCGGCCCACCAGGTCCACCAGGTTCATGCCCAGGTCCACCCGGCCCACCAGGCCCAGCTCCGCCAGGCCCACCAGGCCCACCGGGTCCGCCCGGTCCATGCCCAGGTCCGCCCGGACCGCCAGGCCCAGCTCCGCCAGGCCCACCGGGGCCGCCCGGTCCACCCGGTGCCTGATGCCCGCCGGGTCCACTGGGTGCGGGACCGCCAGGCCCGCCCGGTGCCTGATGCCCGCCGGGTCCACCGGGTGCCGGACCGCCAGGCCCGCCCGGCCCCGAACCGCCCGGTCCCCCAGGTCCGCCAGGTCCCGGACCGCCGGGCCCAGGTCCACCCGGCCCACCGGGTCCGCCCGGACCACCAGGTCCCGGCGCGTCAGCGAAAGGCCCGTGCCAAGTCGGAGCCGGCTTCAACGGCGTCGGCATTGGCAGGCACGACGCCAACCGTCAGCGCAGAAATGCCGACGCCTGCGGCAATTGCCGCACCTGCCACGCGCTTCACATACATATCTGTTCGCCCCTTCTGCGCAAGAAATCGGGAGCGTGGCCACCACGCTGGACTGTGTCGTACCAACGCTGCATCACGGGCACGTCACATCCATTTCGAACGGCTTGGTCAGCTGCTGCTGCGGGTTGGACATGTTTACCCCCGTCGCAGTGCCTTTGATCGTGTAAGAGTTCCCGCTTTTTGTGGCCTGGACAGTGCCTTGATTCGGTGCGCCGGCCGAGTAGCCCAGCGTCACTCCGGTGAGGTTGCCCAGTCCCACCGCTTGGACGACTGGCGGATCAGCACTGGAAACCACGGCGCCGATCCCGTTCGACGGATCGCCGATACCGATGTTGACGTTGCCATTAGCCGGCGTGCATGTCACCTGACCAGTGACGTTCTGATTTTGGCCGTCGATAGTGACTTGGTTACCGACGGGCGCCCCCGATGAGCTTGCGGGTGCGCTTGTATTGGACTTGTTGCTCGAACAGCCGGCCATACCCGCGACCACCGTGGCCGCGGCCGCTAAGCCGATCAGGATCCCGCACTTTGCCACTGGACTCCCTCGTCTCGTCACTCTCAAACTTCGGCGGATCGTTGATAAGTGCGCAGATCAGAACGATCCGTTGCGGCTCATCCTCGTTGCGCACTCAAGCCCTCCCCTGCCGCGACCCTAACGCTCCGGGACGCTGCGGAGGCAGTACCCCTTTCGACCAATACGTATGCACTTTGGCCAGAGGTTCGTGGCAGCGTCAGTGTTCTGCTTGCGTCGATGCCGGTTCGATGGCGGTCAATTCGGTGAGGCCGGTGATCTCGAAGATGCGCATCATCAGGGGGCGGACGATCAGCTGGATATGTTCAGCATGGGTAAATAGAGCGTTGATGGCGGCGCTGTCCAGGTACTCCACAGCACCGAGGTCGACGGTCAGCTTCTCGCCGCTGCTGGCCGTCTCCGCGATGGCCGTGGTGAGGGCTTTAGTGAAGGCGTCGATGTTGCTCAGGTCGATTTCTCCCGCTGCGATCAGCACGGGTTTCCCGTCGTCACGGCGAACGGTGTCGAGGGTGAGCAATGTGCGCATCAGGTGATCCTCGCGGACAACTGAACTAGCGTTCCGGTGGCGCCGGGGTTGATGGCGACATCATGTATCAGCGCTCGCATGAGCTTAATCCCCCGGCCGCGGTGGGTGTTGGCGTCCGGTCGCGGAGGCTTCCACGAACCGGTGTCAGCAACTGTCAACTGCACCTGGTCGAACAGTGCGGTCGCGCGCAGGCTGATGATGCCCTCCGGACTGTGGCGGTGACCGTGCTCGATGGCGTTGGCGACGGCTTCTCCGACTGCGACGACCATGTCATGAGTTTGCACCGGGTCCACATCGGCCCGGGTCAACCAGCTGCGCAAGGCGGCGCGGCTCGGGGCAAGTTGGCTAACGTGGGCGGGAAACTGCAGCTGCAGCGGGGCCGGATGGCGGTAGAGCAGCAGCGCAACGTCATCCTGATAGCCGTCGCCGGGCGCGAGACGGGACATGATCTGGTCCGCCAAATCATCCAAGGTGGATCCGCGGCCGTCCTGAACGAGAACGGAGGCGCGCGCGATGCCTTGGTCCAGTGAACTGCGGCGACGCTCGACCAGACCGTCGGTGTAGAACAGCAGGGTCGCCCGCGCCGGCAGAGTCAGGTGGGCTTCGGGGCGAGGCCGTTCGGCTCGTATTCCCAGGGGAATGGTGTGACCGTCGTCGAGTAGCCGCGTTGTGCCATCGGCATGAACCAGAATTGGCGGCGGGTGCCCGGCACTGGAGTACACCAGTTCGCCTGTGTCGGGATTGAGCACCGCGCAGACGACGGTGGTGCACTGGGCGCCGGGTAGCCGCGCGGCGAAGCGGTCCAGCCCCGCGAGAGCGACACGGGGGCTGGGGTGGTCGAGCAGCAGCGCGCGGCAGGCGCTGCGCACCTGTCCCATAACGGCGGCCGCGGCCAGGCCATGGCCGACACAGTCGCCGACGATCAACGCGATGCGCCCGTCTTCCAAGTCGACGATGTCGTACCAGTCACCGCCGACCTGCAGGGGACGGCTGGCGGCCTGGTAGCGCACCGCGAACCCGGGCGGTAGATGAGCGGGGCCCAGGATTGCGTGTTGCAGCGCCAACGCGGTTTCGCGCTGCTGGTCAACCTGGTGCACCCGGTGCAGGCCCTGGCCGAGGCGGCCCGCCAGCACGGTGAGCAAAGTCTGGTCCTCCAGGGTGAACGGCCGCTTTACGCCCAGATCGATCCAGACGACCAGCACGCCCTCGGGATGCTGCAGCGCAATGCCCACCTTCCCGGGCTTTGGTGTATTGGGGGTAAGGAGGTCTCCGTCGCGCACTGAACTGAGCATCTGTCGTGTTTGGGATGACAAGTCGCCCCACGTCGCGGGTTCGCCCACCCCCACGACCTTCGGTGCGCCATAGCCGGATTCCGCCGAGGCGCGGGTCGGGAAGGTGACGGCAAGAACGCGGCGGGCACGCCATAGTCGACGCAGTTCCTCGGCTGCGGCGTGCACCGCGTCATCGACGGTATCGGCTTGGGCGAGTTGCTGATTGAGCGCGTGTTCGCGACCGGCCGCCAGCGCCAACGCGATAGCAGCGTGCCGGGCGAAGTCACTGACCAGCTCTAGGTAATTGTTGTCGAATGGCGGCTGCAGCGGGTGACGTGCGACGGCAATCACGCCAAGCACCCGGTCGTCCGCGGTCAGCGGCATGACGATGGCCGAGCGTTCACCGACGTCGGTGAAACCCTCGATCGGGTACTGGAAAGAATCAGTGATCAGCGGTAGACCGCGACGCGCCACACCTCCGGTGGTGGAGCCGTGCATCGGAACCTGCTGACCAATCACCTCCAAGGTGTACCGGCCCGCCGTAGCCGCCACGACCAGGGTGTCGACTTCATCGGCGGGCAGCTCGGGCTCCCTTGGGACCAGCAATATCGCCTGCTCAGCATCGGCCAACTCCAGCGCCCGGTTCACGATGAGCTGCAGCGGCCCCGTCTGTGGGTCGCCGGACAGCAGCGCCGACGTGATCTCGCGACTGGCCTTCATCCATTTCGCCGATTCACGTTCTCGCTCGAAGAGCCGCGCATTGTCGATGGCGGCCGCCGCCGCCGTGGCCAACGCCCGCACGGCGGTCTGCTGGGCGTCGGAAAACGCTCGGTCGAGCCGGTCGTCGGCCAGGTAAAGGCTGCCGAAGTCAGCCGCCCGCACCGTGATTGGTATTCCGAGGAGTGTCCGCATCGGCGGGTCGTGCGCGTGCAGCCCGGTAGCCTGTGGATAAGCACACAGGTCGTCGACCCGGAGACCCTCACCGACCGGCAGATCGCCGAGCCGCCGCGCCGTGTTGTCGTCGATTCCCGTGCAGACGAAAGAGGCCAGGGTGCCGTCGGATCCGCGTATACCTAGAGCGCCGTAGCGGGCGCCGGTCAGCTCCATCGCCGCATTGACGATTCGATGCAGCGTTACATCCAGGTCAAGATCGGAGCCAATGTCGACGATGACCCGCACCAGGTTTTGCATCTGGTCACGAGCAGCCACCAGTTCGTCGTGCTGTTCATGCATTCGGCTCACCAATTCCCGCCGGCCTTGCTGCACACCAATTAACCCCGGTCGCCTCCCCTGAATACCAACCTAACTGCTCAACTAAACGACCTTTGGCCGACCAACGTCATCGCGCCCGGGGCAAGGGTGGTCGTGCAGCGCGTCGAGGAATGGCAGTCGGTCGCGCTCAGGCCGGTGCCGCTGGGTACTCGGGGAGCCAGCGCACCTGCGCGATCCGTTCGGTGAGTTCCTCGCCGCTGCGTTTCGGGGCGACGCCGTCGGCGACGGCCTGAACGGCGACGGCGTGGGCAATACCGACGGCGACGTCGGGTACGTCTGACCATGCGGGCAGCAGCGGCTGGTCGGGGTCGGCGAGGGCGGGCGACGCGTTGCCCAAGGTCGCCGCGGCAACCCGCATCATCTCGTCGGTGACTCGGGTCGCTTGAGCCGCGGTCACGGCGAGCCCCATCGCGGGGAAGATGTACACGTTATTGCATTGGGCTACAACATGTTCTACGCCATCACGCTCAATCGGCGCGAACGGTGAGCCGGTGGCAATCAGCGCGCGCCCGTCGGTCCACTGATCTAGTTCGGCCGGGTGCGCCTCGGCCCGGCTGGTCGGGTTCGAGAGCGGGAAGATGATCGGCCGCTTGGTCTTGCCCGCCATCTCGCGCACGATCTCTTCGGTGAAGGCGCCGGCGGCGGTGGACAGGCCGAGCAGGACACCGACGTCGACATTGTGGACGACATCGGCGAGCTGCGCAGGCCTAGATAGGCCCCAGCTCGCGACGCGGCCGGCGGGCTGAGCGAATCCCCGCTGTGCGTCAGACAGATCTGTACGGTCATCGGTGAGCAGACCCACCACGTCGACCACCCAGATTCGTTCGGAGGCGGCCTGTTCGGACAATCCCTCGATCACCATCTGCCGACGGACCATGTCGAGCACGCCGATGCCGGCGGAGCCGGCACCGAGCATGACGACCTGCTGTTGCGACAGCGGGCGTCCGGCTACTTTGGCGGCGCCGTGCAATGCGCCGAGGGTGACAGCCGCGGTGCCCTGAATGTCGTCGTTGAAGGTGAGGAGCTTGTCGCGGTAGCGGGAAAGGATTGGCAGTGCGTGCACGGTGGCGAAGTCTTCCCACTGCAACAGCACATTGGGTAGCGCCTTGCGAACGGCGGCGACGAACTTGTCGATGAACGCGTGGTACTCATCGTCGTCGAGGCGTCGGTGGCGCGAGCCAAGGTACTGCGGGTCGTCGAGCAGTTCGACGTTGTCGGTTCCGACGTCGAGCACGATCGGCAGTGTGCGCGCGGGGTCGATTCCGCCGATGAGGGTGTAGAGCGACAGCTTGCCGATCGGAATGCCCATCCCGCCGATGCCCTGGTCGCCCAGCCCAAGGATCCGCTGTCCGTCGGTCACCACTATCACGTCTACCTCGGGTTGGGGCCGGTTGCCCAGCACCTCGTCAAGACAGTCGCGGTCGGCATAAGAAACGAACAGTCCCCTTGGCCGCCGGTAGATTTCGCTGAAGCGCTCGCAGGCCTCACCCACGGTCGGGGTGTAGACGATCGGGAGGGTCTCGGGGATGTGGTCGCGCATCACGTGGTAGAACAGCGTCTCGTTGCGGTCCTGCAGCGCACGCAGATAGATGTGTTGGTCGAGACCCTCACGTCGAGTAGAGAATTCATGCCAGCAATGCGCGGCTTGCTCTTCCAGCGTTTTCACCGTCGCTGGTAGCAGGCCCCGGAGGCCGAGCCGGCGACGCTCGTCCTCAGTGAAGGCCGTGCCCTTAGTGGTCAGGGCATCGAAAAGGGCAGCCGTCCCGCGCTTTTCGTTAGGCATCGCTAGGCACCTGCGTCCTCGCCGATCCAGACGGTTTTCGCGTTCATGAACTCACGCATGCCGAGGTCGGACAGTTCGCGCCCATAGCCGCTGAGTTTCACTCCCCCGAAAGGGATCTCCGGGTAACTGGTCGTATTTCCGTTGATAAATGCCATGCCCGACTGGACATCTCGGACGAATAGTTGTCGCTCGGCCTCGTCTTCGCTCCACAGATTCGATCCCAGCCCGTACGGGTGGCCGTTGGTCAACTCCAGCGCCGCCTCCAAAGAGGGCACCGACCACACTTGAGCCACCGGGCCGAAGACTTCTTCGTGGTACATGTTCATGTCAGGCGTGATGTTCGTCAGGACGGTCGGCGGGTAGAACCAGCCGGGCCCGTCCGGTCGTTTTCCGCCGACCAGCACCTCGGCGCCCTTGGCGACCGCATCGTCCACGTAAGCTTCGACGTCGTCGCGGCCGGATTCGGTTGCCAGCGGGCCGACGTCGGTTGCCGCGTCCATCGGGTCGCCCACCACCAACGCCCCCATCTTCGCGACAAACTTCTCGATGAACGCGTCGTAGATGTCGGCGTGGACGAAGAACCGCTTGCCATTGATGCAGGACTGCCCGTTGTTCAGAGTCCGGGCCTTGACCGCGACATCGGTGGCCCGCTCCAGGTTGGTGGAGGGCATGACGATGAAGGGGTCGGAGCCGCCCAGTTCGAGGACTACCTTCTTGATCTCTGAGCCGGCGATGGTGGCCACCGACCGTCCCGCGGGCTCACTGCCGGTCAGGGTCGCGGCCTTCACCCGGTCGTCTCGCAATACCTGCTCAACGCGCCTGGCGGAGATCAGCAGGGTCTGGAACACGTCGTCGGGGAAACCCGCGTCACAGAAGAGCTGCTCCATGTAGAGGGCGGTCTGCGGCACGTTGGAGGCGTGCTTGAGGATTCCGACGTTCCCGGCCGTGAGGGCGGGCGCCGCGAACCGCATCGCCTGCCACAGCGGCAGATTCCACGGCATCACCGCGAGCACCACACCCAGCGGCTGATAGGTCACGTAGGTCTGCTTGGCGCCGACGCGCGCGCCGTCTGCGGGCAGGGCCCGCAAGAACCCGGGGCCCTCGGCTGCGTAGAAACGAAGCCCGCGAACGCACTTGGCGACTTCCTCGTGCGCGGCTCGTAAGGTCTTGCCCATCTCGGTGGTGATCAACTCGCTGACGGAGTCGGCCTCGTTTTCCAGGTTGTCGGCCGCCTTCACCAGCCACCCGGCGCGTTGCTCGACGCTGGTCAGTCGGTACGACTCGGCGGCCGCGGCCGCTCGAGCGAGTTTGTCGTCGAGTTCCTCGTCGGTGAGTTCGTCGAAGCTCTTGAGGATCTCACCGGTGACAGGACTAGTCGTCGCGATAGCCATGGATGGATCGTATGGCCACCAGGTGAATCGTGAACTGCCTCGCGATTGAAATCTTGCGCGGTGATCGTTCCAAACATTCTTGATCTGCAATGGTGCTTGTGGTCCCGGCTGGGATCGAACCAGCGACCTTCCGCGTGTGAAGCGACCGTTAAGGAAAAGATTGCGGGACAAACCCGTTCGCGCTGGCCAGGCAGGACCTGCTGGACCAGCAAGCGGTCGTTGAGCCGCCGGTTCTGAGACGGATGGCGGATAAGCGGCGGACAGATTCGACCCCAACCGAGGGGCTCGACACGGTGCACAATCCCGTTGTCGTGTATCAGGATGGTCCCACCGGCGCCGCGCTCGCGGTTGTACCCGACATCTGACAGGCCGCGTCCGCCACACTGCGGGCAGCCCCGAGCAGCGGTGGCCGCCTGGCCGAGCAGGCACGAGCCGGACGATGGTCGGCAAATCAGGATCACGGCACCGACAAAACAAGATCCAGTTGATCGACAAAACAGGATAAATAAGTCGACAAATCATGATTACGAAGTCGACAAAACAGGAGTAGCATCTCGACTGTGGTGCTAGATGGTGCTGGTCACGGGCTGATTGAGCGGCACATGTTAGAACAGCTACGCGAGGTTGCAGAGTACACCCGTGTCATGCTGATCAATGGTCCACGCCAGGCTGGTAAGACCACGCTGCTCGAACAGCTCCACGCCGAGCTAGGTGGATGGCTGCGTTCGTTGGATGTTGACGTCGAACGCGCGTCTGCGCGAGCCGACCCCGAGGGGTATGTCATGTCCGTGCCGCGCCCGACGTTCCTGGACGAGGTCCAGCGCGCCGGGGATCCGTTGATCCTGGCGATCAAGACGGCGACCGATCGCGACCGCCGGCCCGGACAGTTCTTCCTGTCGGGATCGACCCGATTCCTGACGGTGCCGACGCTGTCGGAGTCACTGGCCGGACGTGTCGCGCTCCTCGACCTGTGGCCGCTGTCTGTCGCCGAGCGAGCAGGTGTCCGGCCGAAGATCATTGCGCAACTGCTCAACGAACCCCAAGCGGTCCTGGGCATCGAGGCCGCACCCGTCACGCGCCATGAGTATCTGCAGCTGGCCTGCACCGGTGGCTTTCCGGAAGTTGTACAGCGGCCCGCGGGTCGCGCGCGCAGCCGATGGTTCTCGGACTATCTGCGCACCGTGACGCAGCGCGACGTGCGCGAGCTGAAGCAGATCGAGCAGATGGAGCGCCTGCCTCGGTTCATGCGCTACCTGGCCGCCATCACCGCGCAGGAACTGAACGTGGCCGAAGCGGCGCGGGTCATCGGGGTCGACGCGGGGACGATCCGCTCGGATCTCGCGTTGTTCGAGACGGTCTATTTGGTGCATCGCCTGCCGGCCTGGTCACAGAATCTGACCGCGAAGATCAAGAAGCGGTCCAAGATCCACGTCGTCGACAGTGGTTTCGCGGCGTGGTTACGCGGGCAAAGCGCCGACTCGCTGGCGAGGTCAACCGCGGATGGCGCGGGCCCGATCATGGAAACGTTCGTGATCAACGAGCTGATGAAGCTACGTGTGGCGGCCGATATCGAGGTTGACCTGTATCACTTTCGCGACCGAGACGGACGAGAGATCGACTGCGTCCTCCAGACACCAGACGGTCGCGTCGTCGGTGTCGAGGTCAAAGCCTCGGCAACAGTGAACATCCACGACTTCCGACACCTGTCATTCGCGCGCGACCGACTTGGCGACCAGTTCATCACCGGCGCCGTCTTCTACACCGGTGCCCGGGCACTGCCGTTCGGCGACCGATTGATGGCCCTACCCATGAACGTCCTCTGGAACGGACAATCCCTCTCCGGCCTGTAGTCGTGTACCCAATTGCCTTACGGCAACGGCAGGTTGGAACGTCCTCCACCAAATGTCGCGGAGCAAGGGTCCATGGATCGAAGTCGGGCAGCCAGTCGCGGACGTGATCGGTTCCCCACCTTGCCGAGGTTCCCGTAACGTCGTAGCCACTTCACCGCGTCGTGATCATCGCTGCCGCTTGGCAGCCACCACAGTCAAACGTTGATGATCTGGTGGGACCGCGTATCGCAGGTCGAAAGTCCCTATTGCAGGGACTCCTGGGAGGGAAACATGGTGCCCACGAATAAGGAGCGCGATGACTGCACCAGTGCAATCGACAGTCTGGTATCCCGGTCCGAGCGGCGCGCCAGCTCAGGTCGCAGCGCTGGCGCCGAAGGATGATCCGTTCTACTTGTACGCCAGCGGCACGCCGCTCGAGAGCATCGCGCCCGGGGCAGTGAACACACTCGGCGCGCTCGCGCCAGGCAACCGGCTCGAGCCAATTCCAGAGCCCTCGCCTGCGAGGGACCCCATCGTGGCCGGGCTCAATGGCCGCCCGACCGCTTGACACTACGAGGAAGAGATCATGGGCACATCGCGCTACGTCCGGTTTTTCGAAGAGGTCGGCATCGACGACGTACCGCTCGTCGGCGGAAAGAACGCGTCGCTCGGCGAAATGTATCAAAAGCTGTCCGACCAGGGCGTCCGCGTCCCGAACGGGTTTGCCACCACCGCCGAGGCCTATCGCTACATGCTGGACCAAGCCGGCGCCTGGGGCCTGCTGCACCGGGAGCTGGACGACCTTGACCCCGAGGACGTCGCCGCGTTGGCCCGCAAAGGCAGGCGCGCCCGTGAGATCGTCTACGGCGCAGGTCTTCCCGAAGATCTGGCCTCGGAGATCCTCGACGCCTACCGCAGGCTGCAGCAGGAGTACGGCGAGGATGTAAGTCTGGCCGTCCGCAGTTCGGCGACCGCCGAAGACCTGCCGACCGCGAGCTTCGCCGGCCAGCAAGACACCTTCCTCAACATCAAGGGTGAGGAGAGCCTGCTCGACACCTGCCAGAAGTGTTTCGCCAGCCTGTTCACCGACCGCGCCATCCACTACCGCATCGACCAAGGGTTCGACCACTTCAAGGTGTCGTTGTCGATCGGCGTGATGAAGATGGTGCGCTCCGACCTTGCCGCCTCGGGCGTGATGTTCTCCCTTGACACCGAGTCGGGCTTTCGCGACGCGGTGTTCATCACCGGCGCCTACGGGCTGGGCGAGAACGTGGTGCAGGGCGCTGTGGATCCCGACGAGTTCTACGTGCACAAGCCGACCTTTTTGGCCGGGCATCGCGCCGTGCTGCGCCGCCTGATCGGCGACAAGGCGGTGAAGATGATCTTCGTGGAAGGGGGCACGAAGGAAACGACGCGGAACATTCCCACCCCGAAGGCCGACCGCGCCCGCTTCTGCATCACCGATCAAGACGCCTTGGAGCTGGCCGGCTACGCGTGCACGATCGAGCAACATTACCGCCGGCCAATGGACATGGAATGGGCCAAGGACGGCATCGACGGAAAGCTCTACATCGTGCAGGCCCGCCCGGAGACGGTGGCCTCCCAGCGCGGCGGCACGACGCTCGAAAGCTATGTTCTCGATGGTCGCGCCGAGGTGGTCACTCAGGGCCGCTCGGTCGGCGAGAAGATCGCCTCGGGCGTGGTCAGACGCATCGACAACCTCACCCACCTCTCCGACTTCCACCCCGGCGAGGTGTTGGTGTCCGACATCACCACGCCCGACTGGGAACCGGTGATGAAAACGGCCGCGGCAATCGTCACCAACCGCGGCGGCCGGACGTGCCACGCCGCGATCATCGCCCGGGAACTCGGCATCCCAGCCGTCGTCGGCGCAGGCGACGCGACCACGCGCGTTCCCAATGGCGAGCTGGTCACGGTGTCGTGCGCCGAGGGCGACACGGGGCGGGTGTACCGCGGTGAGGTGCCCTTCCACGTCGACCGGACCGAGGTGTCCGACATGCAGCGGCCGCGCACCGACATCATGATCAACCTCGGGAACCCCGATCTCGCGTTCAAGACGTCGTTTCTTCCCAACGACGGCGTGGGGCTGGCCCGGATGGAGTTCATCATCAACGAGTACATCAAGGTGCATCCCCTGGCCTTGATACATCCGGAGCGGGTCGATGACCCCGAAGCACGGCAGACCATCGATCGACTGACCTACGCCTACTCCGACGGAGGCTCGTTTTTCGTGCAGCGCCTCTCCGAAGGCATCGGCACGATCGCGGCCGCCTTCTGGCCCAAGCCCGTGGTGGTGCGCATGTCGGACTTCAAGACCAACGAATACGCCAGCCTCATCGGCGGAGCGGCGTTCGAACCCGACGAGAGCAACCCGATGATCGGCTTCCGCGGCGCCTCCCGCTACGCCCATCCCGCCTACGCCGAGGGCTTCGCGCTGGAGTGCCGGGCGATGAAACGCGTCCGCGAACAGATGGGCCTGACCAACGTCGTGCTGATGATTCCATTCGTGCGCCGAGTGGCTGAGGCGGACCTGGTCCTCGAGGCGATGGCCCAACACGGTCTGCGACGTGGCGACAACGGGCTCAAGGTGTATGCGATGTGCGAAATCCCCAACAACGTGATCCTCATCGACGAGTTCGCCAAACGCTTCGACGGCTTCTCCATCGGCTCCAACGACCTCACCCAGCTCACCCTCGGCGTCGATCGTGACAGCGAGATCGTCGCCTTCGACTACGACGAACGCGATGATGGCGTCAAGGAGATGATCCGCCTGGCCGTGGAGGGCTGCCGCCGCAACGGAATCCACTCCGGGTTGTGCGGCCAGGCACCGTCGGACTACCCCGACATGGCCGAGTTCCTAGTCCAGGTGGGCATCGACTCAATGAGCCTCAACCCCGACACCGTGGTCAAGACAACCCGGCGCGTCCTGCAGGTGGAGCAACAAGCCAACACCGTTTCAGTACCAGTGGGGGGGTCGTGACGCGGGCTCGGTAGAGCGTCTCTGGTCACACTGAAGGACATGGACCGCGGTGGGAGTGAGGCTACCGCAGGAGATCCAATAACTGGAGTCGTGTGGCATCGAGACGCTGACCCAGACTTGAGGCGATTCGCTTCCCCAGCTGGTAGCCGAGCTCATGATCCTCTTCGCATTTGGCACGCAGGCACTTACCATCCAGCACGATCGCGAGGGTTGGCTTCATCGCGCGTGCATCGAATCTCCAGTGGTATGGCGGTATTAACCATGACCATCCGAGGATGTCACCTTCCCCGACGGTTTGAATCGTCAAACTGCCGCGACCCGGAACGAAGAGTTCCAGCGCGACCTGTCCCTGGCGAATCAGATAGAAGCTGTCTGCCTCTTCACCTTCTTGGAAGATGAGGTCTCCCTCATTGAGGCGCACGTTCGCCGCACACCCGACCGCCAATTGAAGATAACGCGGATCCAAGCCGCTGAAGAATGGCTGCCGCGCCAATACGCCGTGGAGCGACTTGATCGTGGCCTGATTCACGGCATCCTCCTACAGCGTTGCCCCCGCCGCGACGCTATCGGCCGGCGCCGATTTGGCGCAGGGGTCGAAAGACCCTGATCGTCCGCCAATCGTCACCCGCTGGCGGGGCGCCGAGAATGCTTTCCAGCCCACCCGGGATGGTCCAAAGGCCCTAGCAGAGGCGCAATGACCAACGGACAATGATCTGCGTCGGAGTGCCTTGCCAGAGGATTTCTCATGCAGATTTTCGTATCAACACCTGCCGTTGGCCGCCATGAGTAGCCACGAGCCTGTGCAAGCCCGGCCGGCCAGCCTCGACGCGGATGGGCTGCGCCAGCTGGTGGCGGTGCTGATCGATCGGGGCTACCGGGTGGTCGGGCCGACGTTGCGCGACAACGCGATCGTGCTTGACGAGTTGGCTTCTGCCGATGATCTGCCACACGGGTGGGGTGTCGATGTGGGTCCCGGTCATTACCGGGTGCGCCGCCGTGACGACGCCGCCGCCTTCGGTCATTCTGCCGGGCCACAGTCCTTCAAGCGGTTTCTTCACCCTCAGCGGCAGAAGTTGTGGTCCGGCAGCCGAGATGGCGACGAGGATTCTGCCTCACAAGAGATTCCGCGATATGCCTTCTTGGGGGTGCGCGGCTGCGACCTCGCAGCGATCGCGACGCTGGACGGGGTGCTGGCGCGCCCCGCCCACCCGGACGGCGCGTACGTCGGCCGACGCCAACGGATCTTCGTCGTCGCGGTCAACTGCACCGAGCCGGGCGGCCTGTGTTTCTGCGCGTCGATGGGCACGGGGCCCAAGGCTGGGCCTGGCTACGACCTCGCGCTTACCGAGCGGATTGACGGCAACGGGTGCCGCTACCTGGTGGATGTCGGCACAGAGGACGGCGCCAACGTGCTGGCCGCGGTGCCGCACCGCGACGCGGCCGTTGACGAAATCGCCGGTGCCAGAGATGAGGTTGCCGCTGCTGCAGGCAAGATGGGCCGCCAAATGCCCACTGGTGACCTGCGGGACCTCCTGGTGAGCTCTCGGCAGTCGCCGCACTGGGAAGACGTGGCCAGCCGTTGCCTGACGTGCGGCAATTGCACGATGGTGTGTCCCACGTGCTTCTGCACCAGCACCGAAGACGTCACCGACCTCGCCGGTGAGCATGCCGAACGGTGGCAGCACTGGGCGTCCTGCTTCGAGTTCGACTTCACGTACCTGCACGGGGGAAGCGTGCGGCAATCCGGTGAGTCGCGCTACCGGCACTGGATCACCCACAAGCTGGGCACCTGGCATGACCAGTTCGGCACGTCCGGCTGCGTCGGCTGCGGACGCTGCATCGCCTGGTGCCCAACCGGCATCGACATCACCGAAGAAATGACCACCCTTGCCCGGCTCGCGGACGGCAAAGATGACTGACACCCAGACAATCACCGACAGCCGCACGTCGGCGATGGCACCGGTCGCCTACCGGGTGCGCAGCCGCGTCGCGGAGAATCGGGACTCGGCGACCCTGTGCCTGGAGCCGGTCGCCGAGACGCTTGCGACGCCGCTGCCGGGCGAGTTCATGATGCTGTACGCGTTCGGCGTCGGCGAGGTAGCGATCTCGGTCAGCGGCGACCCGAGCATCACCGACGGAACGATCACGCACACAATCCGCGCGGTCGGCGCCGTCAGCCAGGCCCTTCACGACGCGCAACCGGGCAGCGTGATCGGAGTTCGCGGGCCGTTCGGTACCAGCTGGGGCCTGGCCGAGGCCGCCGCACGCGACCTGGTGATCGTCGCCGGCGGGGTGGGACTGGCCCCGCTGCGCCCGGTGCTCCTAGGTGCGCTGGCCGACCGGACCGGCTTCGGCAAGGTGACGTTGATCGCGGGGGCCCGCCAGCCAAGCGACTTTCTGTTCACCGACGACCTCGACCGGTGGTCACGGGACCCGTCGATCGGGGTACACCTGACCGTCGACGTCCCGGCGCAGGGCTGGGGTGGTGAGGTCGGGCTTGTCACTGAGCCGCTGCGCCGGCTGAGTCTTGAACCCGACCGCACGACAGCATTTCTGTGCGGACCCGAACCGATGATGCGATTCAGCGCGCAGGCGATGACGGACAAGGGCATGGCCGACGGCGATATCCGGGTCTCGCTGGAACGCAACATGCAGTGCGGGATCGGCTGGTGTGGGCACTGCCAGCTCGGTCCGTTGCTGGTGTGCCGCGACGGGCCCGTCGTGGGCTATGACGTCGCCCGACCTCTATTGAGGGTCAAGGAGTTGTAGATGCCCCCCACATTGGCCGTCTGGAAGTTCGCGTCGTGCGACGGCTGTCAGCTGACGCTGCTGGACTGCGAGGACGAACTCCTCACCCTCGCCGAGGAGGTCAAGATCGCTGTCTTCGCGGAGGCCTCCAGTGCGATGGTGGGCGGGCCCTATGACGTGTCGCTGGTGGAGGGCTCCGTCACCACCAAACACGACGAGCAGCGCATCCGCGAGATCCGGGACCAATCGAGGGTTCTCGTCTCGATAGGTGCGTGCGCCACCGCCGGGGGCGTCCAGGCGCTGCGCAATTTTGCCGACGTCGCCGAATTCGCCTCGGTGGTCTACGCAAAGCCCGAATACATCGATACGTTGGCGACGTCCACGCCGGCGTCGGCACACGTCACCGTTGACTACCAGCTGCCGGGATGCCCGATCGACCGTGGCCAACTGCTCGATACGCTGGCCGCGCTGTTGATCGGGCGTAAGCCGCGGGTGCCGGCCAAGACCGTGTGTACCGAGTGCAAGAACCGCGGCGTGACCTGCGTGTTGGTCGCCGACGGAATCCCGTGCCTGGGCCCGGTGACACATGCCGGTTGCGGGGCACTGTGCCCGGCACACCACCGCGGCTGCTACGGCTGTTTCGGCCCGGCCGCCACGCCGAACACGGCCGCGCTCATTCCGGTGCTGCGCCGCGACGGGATGTCCAAAGATGGCGTGGAGCGCGTCTTTTCGACGTTCAACGTCACCGCCTTCACCGCCGAACGGAACGACCGATGACCGCTGACACCTCGTCCCGCACCCGCACGCTTTCCGTCGGCACCCTCACCCGAGTCGAGGGCGAAGGCGCCCTGCACGTCGCGATGAAAGACGGTGTGCTGGAAAGCGTCGAGCTGAACATCTATGAGCCGCCGCGGTTTTTCGAGGCGTTTTTGCGCGGCCGTTCATACACCGAGCCGCCGGATCTGACCGCCCGGGTGTGCGGGATCTGTCCGGTCGCCTATCAGGTCAGCGCCTGCAACGCGATCGAAGACGCGTGTGGGGTCGAGGTGGATCCGGCCCTGGTGGAGCTGAGGCGCCTGCTGTATTGCGGGGAGTGGATTCACAGCCACGTGTTGCACATCTATCTGTTGCATGCACCGGATTTTCTCGGCTATCCCGACGCCTTCGCGTTGGCCCGAAGCGAACGCGCGGTGGTCGAGCGCGGACTGGCGCTGAAGAAGGCGGGGAACCGGTTGATGGAGTTCATCGGCGGGCGCGCCATTCATCCGATCAATGTGCGCCTGGGAGGTTTCTATTCCGTGCCCAGTCGCGCGGACATGAAGGCGCACACCGAGGAGTTACGGCGCGCGCTCGACGACGCGCTCGCTACCGTCGCCTGGGTCGGCGGGTTCGACTTTCCAGACCTCGAAGTCGACCACGAGATGCTCGCGCTGGAGCAGCCCGGGCGATATCCGATCGAGAACGGCACGATCGCGCGCAGCGTCGGGCCGTCTTTTGCGGTTGCCGACTTCACCGATCACGTCGTCGAGTCGCAGCTGCCGCACTCCACCGCGCTGCACGCGACGCTGGACGGCGGGCGCTACGTAACCGGCCCGCCAGCCCGCTTCGCGCTGAACTCGTCAGCGCTCTCACCCATCGCGCGACAGGCCGCTTCGGAAGCCGGCCTCACCGGCGAATGCCGAAACCCCTTCCGCACCATCGTCGTTCGTGCCGTCGAGGTCGTGTACGCGATCGAGGAAGCGCTTCGCATCATGGATTCCTACGAGCCGCCCCCGCGGCCGTTCGTCGAGGTTCCCGCCCGCCCGGGGGTTGGCCACGGTGTCAGCGAGGCGCCGAGAGGGCTGCTATATCACCGCTATCGGATCGACGAAGACGGCTCAGTGGCCGCCGCGACGATCATCCCGCCCACCTCGCAGAACCAGGGCGCGATCGAAGCGGACCTGGCCCGCGCCGTGTCGGACAACCTTTCGATGGATGACGCCGAGCTGACCACATTGTGCGAGAAGATAATACGGACCTATGACCCCTGTATTTCATGCTCGGCACACTTCCTCAAGCTGAGCGTGAATCGGCGCTGAACACCCGCCCAAGCCTCGCCTAAGCCCGAAATTTGTCGATGGGTGATTTCGAACGGTCATCGGCGGGTTTCGGTTGGTGTGGCCGGTCCCCGAAGGCCCGTCCACCCCCATCATGGTGCCAGGTCGCGGTTGATATCCCGCAAGGTCCCTCTCCGGCTCGGCCTCAGCCAGCAGCCGCTTCAAGCGGCCGCGATGTCCTCATTGTCTAAGACGTGGAGGTTCTACGCGCCAACCGGGCGCGTTCAACCGCAAGGACCTATATGGGGCCGAATGGCCCTTTGCGGCGTCAAGAGACTGTGCAATCGTATTCGTGGACGAGAACCGGTGTGTTCCCACGTCTAGTGGGAGGTATGGCCTTTGAAGCTCCCCGATATGACTCATGTCCTTCAGGAGACAACGCGCAAGGGTGTGGGTAGTCAGCGATGGCAGCGGCCGGTGTACGTCGATCTTCTCCCGCCGTGCAACCACGCCTGCCCTGCCGGAGAGAACATTCAGGCGTGGCTGGCCGAGGCTCAGGCCGGGCAGTACGAGAAAGCGTGGCAGGCGCTAGTCGACGACAATCCGCTTCCCTCGACCCATGGCCGAGCCTGCTATCACCCCTGCGAAACTAGTTGCAACCGCGGATCTCTCGACTCGCCGGTCGCAATCCACGCGGTCGAGCGTTTCATCGGGGATCTCGCGGCTGATAACGGCTGGCGGGTGCCGGTCGCACGGCCGAGTGGCAAGAAGGTCCTGGTTGTGGGAGCCGGGCCGGGCGGGCTGGCATGCGCCTATCATCTAGCCCGCATGGGCCACGAGGCCGAAATCCGCGACAGCGCCGAGGAACCTGGCGGAATGATGGTCTCCGGGATTCCGACCTACCGCCTGCCGCGGACGCCGCTGCGCAAGGAAATCGATCGCATCACCACGATGCCGGGAATCACGCTCACGTGCGCCCGGCGCGTCGCTGATGTGATAGCCGAAAAGCAGGAGGGCGGCTTCGATGCGGTCTTCGTCGCGGTGGGCGCGCAAGAAGCCAACCACCTAAACATTCCGGCCATGGACGGCAAGAAGATGATCGATGCGGTCACCCTGCTCGGCCAGGTGCAAGAGGGCAAGGCGCCCAAGCTTGGTCGTGCGGTAGCGGTCATCGGGGGCGGCAATACGGCCGTGGATGCCGCGCGCACCGTCCGGCGGCTCGGGGCGCAGGACGCGCTGCTGGTGTACCGCTCCGATGTGGCTCACATGAAAGCACAGCCGGCCGAGGCCAGTGAAGCGTTTGCCGAGGGGGTCAAGATCAAGTGGCTGAGCACTGTGGAGCAGTTCGGCGCTGACGGCATCGTGATCGAGAAGCTCCAAATGGCCCCCGACGGCAGCGTCACACCGACCGGCGAGACCGAGCGGATCGGCGCCGACTCGGTCGTGCTGGCTGTCGGACAGCACAGCGACCTGTCGCTGTTGTGCGGCGCGCCGGGCGTCAAGATCACGCCCGACGACGTCGTTGAGGTCGATAAGGTGCTGATGACCGGTCACCCCGGGATATTTGCGGGCGGCGACTGCATCGGCGGCCCGCAGACCATGACAACAGCAGTAGGACACGGCAAGCTGGCGGCCCGCGCCATTGATGCGTGGATGCGCGGCGAGACCTACCAACAGCCGGCTTCGCATCCGCTGGTCACCTTCGAAATGCTCCATCTGCTCAGCTATCTGGACGCGCCGCGCAGCCAACAGGAGAAGGTTCCGGTCGCGCAGCGAACCGGGTTCGGCGAAATTGTCGCGGGTCTTGCGGAACCGCAGGCGCGCTATGAGGCCCAGCGCTGCCTGTCCTGCGGCAACTGTTTCGAATGTGATAACTGCTACGCGGCCTGCCCCGAACAGGCGATCACCCGCCTGGGCGCGGGTAACGGGTACAGCGTTGACACGAATCTTTGTACCGGCTGTGCAACGTGTTTCGAGCAGTGCCCCTGTCACGCCATTGAGATGGTGCCCGAACCGCAGGGCCAGTCTTTGCCTATCGGAAACCTCGACGAACCGCTTGCGCCAAGCGGTTTCGCGGTGCGTAAGTAGAAGCGAACATGACCGAACCGACTGCCACCATGGACGGCAACACCGCGGTTGCGCATATCGCCTATCGCGTGAACGAGGTCTGTGCCATCTATCCGATCACGCCCTCGTCTCCGATGGCGGAACTTGCCGACGCCTGGTCGGATCAGGGCATCAGGAATATCTGGGGCACCATCCCCGCCGTGCAGGAGATGCAGTCCGAGGGGGGCGCCGCCGGCTGCGTCCATGGTTCGCTGCAGAGCGGCGCTCTGACAACGACTTTCACTGCGTCGCAGGGTCTGATGCTGATGCTGCCTAACATGTACAAGATTGCCGGCGAGCTGACCTCGACGGTTTTCCATGTGGCCGCACGGGCGCTGGCGGCCGGCGCGTCGTCGATCTTCGGCGACCATCAGGACATCATGGCGGCCCGCGGTACCGGCTTTGCGATGCTGGGCGCCGGTTCGGTGCAGGAAGGCCACGATCTCGCGCTGGTGGCGCAGGCCGCGACGCTGGCCGCGCGCGTTCCCTTCATCCACTTCACCGATGGGTTTCGTACCTCACACGAATACAACAAGGTCTCGCTGATCCCTGATGCACAAATCCGGGCGATGATCGATGACGATCTGGTGTGCGCCCATCGCGAGCGCGCACTCAGTCCAGAGCATCCGGTCATCAGGGGAACCTGGCAAAACCCGGATACCTACTTCCAGACCCGCGAGGCGGCCAATCCCTTCTACGCGAAGGTACCCGAGATCATTCAGGAGACAATGGATCGGCTGGGAGCCCTCTGCGGCCGGCAGTATTCACTGTTCCGCTATGACGGCCCCCCCGACGCGGAGCGCGTGGTCGTCAGCATGGGCTCGAGTGCCGAAGTCGTGCGCGAGACGGCGCGATGGCTCAACCGGCACGGCGAAAAGGTCGGCGCCATGCAGGTGTTGCTGTATCGACCGTTCTCCGCCGAACACTTTCTGAATGCGCTGCCCGAGACCGCACGGTCGATCGCGGTGCTGGACCGAACGAAGGAGCCCGGCGCGCCGATGGAGCCGCTTCACTGCGATGTCGTGGGCGTGCTCACCGAGGCCGTCGCGGCGGGCCGGCTCCGGCACATGCCGCGCGTGATCGGCGGCCGGTACGGCCTGTCGTCCAAGGATTTCCACCCCGGGATGGCCAAGGCCGTGTTCGACGAGTTGAAGAAGCCCAATCCTCGCAACCACTTCACGGTCGGCATTATCGACGATGTCGGCCATACCAGTCTGGACTACGACAGGTCGCTGGATATTGAGCCGCACGACACCGTCCGTTGTCTATTTTTTGGGTTGGGTGCCGACGGGACGGTCGGAGCCAACAAGAACAGCGTCAAGATTTTGAGCGAGACGCCCGATCGCTATGCGCAGGCGTATTTCGAGTATGACTCCCACAAATCGGGCGGCGAGACGGCGTCGCACCTTCGTTTCGGAAAGAGCCCCATCGCGGCGCCTTATCTGATCCGGCACGCCGATTTCGTCGCCTGCCATAAGTTCAGCTTCCTCAATAAGCGTGACGTGCTTAGCCCGGCGATTCCCGACGGGACGTTTCTGTTGAACAGCCCCTACGGACCCGACGAGGTCTGGGATCAGCTGCCGCGACAAGTCCAAAAGCAGATCGTCGATAAGAGACTGCGCTTCTACGTCATCGATGCCTCCGCGGTCGCGCTCCGCATCGGGCTTGGGCCACGTGTGAACACAATCCTGCAAACCTGCTTCTTTCATCTGGCGAAAGTCTTACCGCCGGCGCGGGCCGTGGCCGAGATCAAGCGCTTCATCGAAAAGACCTATGCCGGCAAGGGCGACGTGGTTGTCAAGCTGAATTTCGCCGCGGTGGACGCCGCGGTCGAGGCCCTGCACGAAGTCACAGTACCCGAAACTGTGAGCGGAACACGTGATATCCCGCCCGCCGTTCCGTCGACTGCGCCGGCGTTCATCCGGGAGGTCACCGGAGAGATCATGGCCGGCCGTGGTGATGACATCCCGGTGAGCCGCATACCCGACGACGGCACCTTCCCGGTGGGCACGGCCAAGTACGAGAAACGCAACATCGCTGTCGAGGTGCCGATTTGGGATCCAGATCTGTGCATCCAGTGCGGCCAGTGCAGCATCGTGTGCCCGCACAGCGTCATCCGTGCAAAGACCTATGCCGCAACGGATCTCGAAGGCGCGCCCGATGGGTTCAAGTCGGCTCCGGTCAATGCGCGCGGTTATCCCGACTCGCGGTTTACGTTGCAGTTCTATGTCGAGGATTGCACCGGTTGCGGTGTCTGTGTGGAGAATTGCCCGGCGTACAGTCAGACCGGCGATGGCCGGCGCGCCATCAATATGGGCGAAAAGCTACCCGTCTTAAACCAAGAGCGCGAAAACATTGCATTCTTCGAGACGCTGCCCACACCTGACCGGCAGCGGGTCAACGTCGCCAATGTGCGCGGGATTCAGCTCCTGGAACCATTGTTCGAGTTTTGCGGGGCATGCGCCGGGTGCGGCGAAACCCCATATCTGAAATTGATTTCCCAGCTTTTCGGGGATCGCCTGCAAATCGCCAACGCGACGGGATGTTCGTCGATATACGCCGGCAACACCCCCGCCCATGCATGGGCCGCCAACGCAGACGGGCGTGGTGTGGCATGGTCGAACTCCTTGTTCGAGGACAATGCCGAATTCGGCCTGGGCTACCGGCTGGCAATCGACAAGCAGTCGAGCCTGGCCCGCGACCTGGTCAGCAGGCTCGCCCCACAGATCGGTGAGGATCTGGCAAGGGCGTTGCTCGAGTCTGAACAGCGCAGCGAATCCGAGTTTGTCGCGCAGCGCGCCCGCGTTGCGGCCCTCAAAGACAAACTGAAAACGATCGACTCGGGCGATGCCAAGACGCTGATGAGTCTGGCCGACTTTCTCGTGCGTCGCAGTGTCTGGATCGTCGGCGGTGACGGCTGGGCCTATGACATCGGCTACGGCGGTCTCGATCATGTGCTCGCGCAGGGCCGCGACGTCAACGTGCTGGTCCTGGATACCGAGGTGTACTCGAATACGGGAGGTCAGTCGTCGAAGGCGACACCGCTCGGGGCGTCGGCGAAATTCGCCGCGGCGGGCAAACGGGTGCCGCGCAAGGACCTTGCACTTCAGGCGATCTCGTACGGAAACATCTATGTGGCCCAGATCGCGCTGGGCGCCAATTCGGAACAGGCGCTGATCGCGCTGCGCGAAGCGGAGGCGTTCGAGGGCCCGTCCTTCGTTCTGGCGTATTCGCAGTGCATCGCCCACGGGATCGACATGCGCACGGGGATGAAGCAGCAGGCCCGCGCGGTGGCGAGCGGCTACTGGCCGCTGCTCCGGTTCGACCCGACGATGCGCAAAAAGGGTATGAACCCGTTCCGGCTGGATTCCCCGCGCCCGCGAATTACGTTCGAGGACTACGCCTATCGTGAGCTTCGCTATAAGACGCTGACACAAACCCACCCGGAAACGGCGGCAGAACTGCTGGCTCAGGCCCAGGCAGCCGTCAACGAGCAGTACAAGGTCTACGAAGACCTGGCGGCGCGGGACGGCAGCCGCTTCCTGCCGCATTGGGAGGACGTCACCCAATGACCGAAATCGACCTGGGCACACGATATCTGGGGCTTGAGCTGAAACACCCGATCGTCGCGTCTTCATCGCCGCTCACCTCCGATCTGGACGGCATCCGCCGCCTGGCAGACGCAGGAGCCGCGGCGATCGTCTTGGCCTCAATCTACGAGGAACAGATCGTCGCTGAGGAACTCGCGCAGGCGGTGCTGCGCGAACAAGGCAGCGAGACGCAGGCGGAGGCTACCGGGTACTTCCCTGAGATAACTGCCGATCAGGGCGTGCTGGAGAGCAGACTGGAGCTGCTTCGCCGCGCATCCGCATGCACCGACGTACCGATCATCGCCAGCCTGAACGCGAAATCCGCTGCGGGCTGGGTCGATTTCGCGCGTCGACTGGAACAGGCCGGCGCCAGTGCCATCGAGCTGAACATCTACCGCGTTCCCGCCGACCCGGCCGAGACCGGTGCGATGCTAGAAGACAGTTATGCCGAAATACTTCGCGGGGTGAAGGCGATGGTCAGCGTGCCGGTCGCAGTCAAGATCGCACCCTTCTTCAGTTCACCCGGGAACATGGCGACGAAATTGGTGCAGGCCGGCGCCGACGGGCTCGTGCTGTTCAACCGCTTCTACGAACCCGACATCGACTTGGTGTCGCTGGCGCCGCAGGCAGACCTCCAGCTCAGCAGACCCTACGAGATCCGACTGCCATTGATGTGGATCGCCCTGCTGTCTCGACATCTGGAAGCCTCGATTGCAGCCACCACCGGCGTGTGGACCCGTGATGAAGTCGTCAAGTACCTGCTGGCCGGCGCGGATGTGGTGATGACAACCTCAGCGCTGCTGAAGCACGGTCCCGATCATCTGACCACGCTGGTGGACGGTCTGCGCGACTGGATGGACCGCCGGGGATTCGATTCTGTCGTCGCATTGAAGGGCAGGCTCGCGGCGGGGCAGCGTCCTGGCGACGCCGCGGACTTCATGCGCGCCCAGTATCACCACATACTCACAACAAGTTACGCAAGCGCTCTGCCATGACGCGATTTCTACACCGCTTTACGGACCCTCGAGCGGGCCAGCTTGGGGTAGACCAACGACGAAGGAGACTCAGGTGACGACTCGCATAGGTATCAACGGTTTTGGTCGCATTGGACGCAACTTCTACCGGGCCTTGAAGGTGCAGCAGGCCCAGGGCAGCGGCAGCGACATCGAGGTGGTCGCGGTCAACGACCTCACCGACAACGCCACCTTGGCGCACTTGCTGAAATTCGACTCGATATTGGGCCGGTTCCCCCAGGACATCACCCTCGAGGGGAACGACACGATCGTCGTCGGTAGCGAGAAGATCAAGGCGCTCGAGCTGAAGGAGGGACCGGCCGCGCTGCCGTGGCGTGCACTGGGTGTCGACGTCGTAGTCGAATCCAGCGGCCACTTCAACAGTGCCGACAAGGCCCGGGGCCACCTCGAAGCGGGCGCGAAGAAGGTGGTGATCTCGGCGCCGGCCACCGGCGCCGACATCACGATCGTGATCGGCGTGAACGACGACAAATACGACGGCAGCCAAGACATCATCTCCAACGCCTCGTGCACGACTAACTGCCTGGGCCCGCTGGCCAAGGTGCTCAACGACGAGTTCGGCATCGTCCGCGGCCTGATGACCACCATCCACGCCTACACCCACGACCAGAACCTGCAGGACGGTCCGCACAAGGACCTGCGCCGGGCCCGCGCGGCGGCGGTCAACATCGTGCCCACCTCGACCGGCGCCGCCAAAGGGATCGGGGTGGTGCTGCCCGAACTGCAGGGCAAGCTCGACGGTTACGCGTTGCGGGTGCCGGTGCCGACCGGTTCGGTCACCGACCTGACCGCCGAGATCTCCAAGGAGGCCTCGGCCGCCGACATCAACGCGGCATACAAGGCGGCCGCCGAGGGCCGGCTCAAGGGCATCCTGAAGTACTACGACGCGCCGATCGTGTCGACCGACGTCGTCACCGACCCGCACTCGTCGATCTTCGACTCCGGTCTGACCAAGGTTATCGGCAACCAAGCCAAGGTGGTGTCGTGGTACGACAACGAATGGGGTTACTCGAACCGGCTAGTCGACCTGATTGCTTTGGTGGGCAAGTCGCTGTGACCATGAACCTCCCGACGCTCGACGAGCTTGTGGCCCAGGGTGTTGCGGGTCGTGGTGTGCTGGTGCGCTCGGACCTCAATGTGCCGATCGACGAGGACTGCCACATCACCGACCGCGGCCGCATCGTCGCGTCGGTCCCGACGCTCGACGCGCTCGCCCGGGCCGGCGCGAAGGTCGTCGTCGCAGCGCACCTGGGCCGGCCCTCCGGCGCCCCCGACCCCAGATACTCGCTGCGGCCGGTCGCGGCGGCCCTCGGCGAGGAGCTCGGCCGGCATGTCCAGCTGGCTGCCGACGTGGTCGGGCCGGATGCATCGGCCCGCGCTGAAGGGCTGACCGATGGGGATGTCCTGCTCCTGGAGAACATTCGTTTCGACCCTCGCGAGACCAGCAAAGACGACGCAGAACGCATGGCCTTGGCCCGGCAGTTAGCCGAATTAGTCAGCGGCCCAGCCCATCCTGCCGGTGCTTTCGTGTCCGACGGGTTTGGGGTTGTGCACCGCAAGCAGGCGTCGGTTTACGACGTGGCCAAGCTGCTGCCGCACTACGCCGGCGAGCTGGTGGCCCAGGAGGTCGCGGTGCTCGAAAGGCTGACGAGCTCCACCGAACGGCCATACGCGGTCGTACTGGGCGGCTCGAAGGTGTCTGACAAGCTCACGGTCATCGAACGGCTCGCCGGCAGGGCCAACAGCCTGCTGATCGGCGGCGGCATGTGCTTCACTTTTCTTGCCGCGCGGGGTCTTTCAATCGGAAATTCATTGCTGCAGCCGGAGATGATCGACACTTGTCGAGAACTGCTGCAAAGCCACGCCGACGTCATCCAACTGCCGGTGGACATCGTCGTGGCCGAGGAATTCGCCGCTGACTCACCGGCGCAGGCGGTCGCGGCGGACCGGATTCCGGACCACCAAACGGGCCTGGACATCGGGCCCGAGTCGGTCAAGCGGTTCACCGCGTTGTTGTCCGACGCCAGGACGGTCTTCTGGAACGGCCCGATGGGGGTGTTCGAGTACCCCGCTTTTGCCGCGGGCACGAAAGGCGTCGCCGAGGCGATCATCGCCGCGACCGGTAAGGGCGCGTTCAGCGTGGTGGGTGGCGGTGACTCGGCGGCGGCTGTGCGCCAGCTGGGACTACCCCAGGACGGGTTCTCCCACATTTCCACCGGCGGCGGTGCGTCCCTGGAATACGTTGAAGGCAAATCGCTGCCCGGCCTGGAAGTGCTGAGCTGCTGAACAAAACAGAGATTGGTGCGCCGCAAGCCGCGGACCAGCCAATTCGACTGAGGCGTCGAAAACGTCTGTAAGCCTGCGGAATACGGGCTCAATCACCTCGTCCTTCCGCGCCCCAGGGCACGGCCGGCGGAGGTTCTTAGACGTGTTCGAGGATCTCGCCGCCCCCGATGCGTCGGGCGCGCATGCCATTGAGCCATCGAGGCGTACGGGGGCGAGGCCAACCGGCTCACACCTGACTCGAGATCGCGGCTAGAGAGGCGTCTGAAACGGGTCGACCACAAGGTGTGACGGTTTCGCTTCGGCATTCGAAGGCTTGCCCAAGATGGATGGGGTGGGAGTCAACGTGGCCGTTACCGGACCGACCGCTGAACGAGGTGTTTGGCCGC